>JAQUPZ010000055.1 GCA_028716365.1 Kiritimatiellia bacterium | reverse complement strand
GGCACTTCGGGTCGACGCAAGGGTGTCGTCTACCGCTATTACAATACGACGGTAAAAAAACTCTGTATCATGAGCAATGTTATCCTTCGTTCCGATGATGTCTGCTATACACCGCTTTCACTCATTCACGGTAATGCATTGTTTCTAACTGTAACCACGGCTATGGCAACCAAAGCAACCGTGGCTCTTTCACGTAAATTTTCAGCCAGTAAGTTCTGGGACGAAGTGCGTACCTTCAACGCGACAACTTTCAACACACTGGGTTCCATGATTCCCATATTAATGAAACAGCCACCCAGACCCAACGATTTAGACAATAAAGTACGATATGTACTTTCTGCCGCCTGTCCCGCTGAAATGTGGGGACCGTTTGAAAAACGCTTCGGTTTGAAAATTTACGAAGGCTATGGCGCTGTCGATGGCGGCGGCAAGGCTATCATGAATTTCGGCACGGCTCCGGCAGGCTCGCTGGGGAAACCTGTTCCGCCGGCCAAACCCGGTGAGATGCGTCTTGTTGACGCACAAGGTAAAGATGTGCCAACCGGAACACCCGGAGAGCTAATCTTCAAAGTCAGCGGTTCCAAGGGCCGCGTGGAATATTATAAAAACGAAGAAGCATCGAATGAAAAGGTACACGACGGCTTTCTCTATACCGGTGACCTGGTACGTATGGATGAACAGGGTTATCTCTATTTCGTGGGACGCAATACGGAATCCATGCGCCGTGGCGGTGAAAATGTCAGCGCTTACGAAGTCGAACACGCCATCATGGAGCATCCGGCAGTGGAAGAGGTAGCTGTGTATGCCGTACCATCGGAACTGGCCGAGGATGAAATTATGGCTTCCATTAAATTGGTACAGGGCCAGTCTGTTAAGCCACAGGAGCTAGTTGCTTTCATGCAGGGCAAACTCGAACGCTTTGCCGTTCCGCGTTATATTCGTTTTGTAAATGAATTCCCCATGACCAATACTCATCGCATTATAAAGAAAGAACTGGAAAAGACCGGCGTCACAGAAGACACTTATGACGCCCAGAAAAATAAGGGATAATTTAAACATCCGTTCCTGGTTCCGGAAGCAGGAACGGTTATGCAGAACAGTGTCTCTTGTCGTAAAAGGCAAGAGCAGTATTGATGACTGAACCCGGTCAATATTCAATTCCCAAGGGAGGCGTTATGATTTCACCAAAGGACAGTACCACTTTATTAAACTGTGAGCCGCGTTTCGAGGACACCTTTTGCAGTCTACAGGCTATACCTCGACTGCCTAAAGGCATGCTGAAAGAAACGAAGGACGCCATTGCCTATGCCAGAAGATTTAATGATGAAGTTATCAGACCTATGGCATTGGACATAGACCGCCAAACGTATGCCGACCCGGAATACCTCCCCTGGGATCTGGTAAAAAAGGTCAACGAATGGGGTTTCTACACAATGTTTATTCCCAAACTTTTCGGCGGCATGGGAATTAATATGCCGGCGTGTTCTTATGTTGTTGAGGAACTCGCTTCGGCCTGCGTTGGTATTGCCAATGTGGCCGGAGTTCACTATCTGGGGGTAATCGGAATAATGGCATCATGGAATGCCCCATTGATTAAAAAGGTATTTCGAGATGTAGCTGAAGGAAAACGCACCGGCAATCCCTGCCTGATCTCCCTGGCTATTACCGAACCGGGAGCCGGCACCGATGTTGAGGAAGTCGATTTAGTCGATCGCGGCCGCGTGACTTGCTACGCTCAAAAGGTCAAGGGAGGATATATTGTCAACGGCAGCAAGATATTTATTTCCATGGGGCATGTTTCGACCTGGTGCTGTCTTATTGCTTACACCGATTTAAAAAAACCTTCGGATAACACTATAACCTTTGCGGTTAAAACCGGCACAAAAGGATTCTCCTTCGGTAAACATGAAGACAAAATGGGACAAAGGTGCTGCCCGGCCAGCGAATTAATCTTCGAGGACTGTTTTATTCCTGATGAAAATGTATTGTGCAATTCCTCAGAAATACCGCCATCAAAGACAAGAAAGGTAAGGGAAACGGTAGAACAATATATCCAGTACGCGGTCGGGGTAACCAGACCGGCAGTCGGAGCTTTCGGTACCGGCGTGGCCAGAGGCGCTTATGAAGCGGCACTGAAGTTTGCCAGCGAGACCGAAGTCAACGGCAAGTTGCTTATCAATCACGAGTGGGCGCAAATGATGCTGGCTGATATGTATAAGAATGTTGTTATCGGTCGGCTCAGTTATGTCGAGGCTAATTATTCCAACGGACTGCCCGGAGGTATCTATGACATCCTCCAGATGAAACCTATCTATTACTATTTGAAATACGTACCAAAGGTTTTTTTAGATCTCTTCGTAAGTCCGTTTTTGAATTTGAAAATTATGAGTCGGATCTTCTTCAAACTTTACGTGGACGGCCAATCTCCGGAACAGCAGCGTCGCTGCTCCGGATGGTCTTCCCTGACTAAGATTGTGGGAACTGACATGGGCATGAAGAACTGTCAAATGGCACTGGAGTTAATGGGCCAGGCAG
>JAQUPZ010000054.1 GCA_028716365.1 Kiritimatiellia bacterium | reverse complement strand
AGATATTTACTCCATGGGCACAGTGAGAATGAATTGCCAAGGAACGGCCGGAGGATTTGAACATGGATGATTTTGCAAAACAGTTGAAGGTTCCACCCTTAGATCCAAATTATTTTATTCTCGATGAGGACAGGATTAATATAGACAGGATGGCGAAACTCTCAGACAAACATCCGATCAACATCCTGATCACCGGTCATCAGGGATGCGGTAAATCTTCTCTGGTGAGACAGTTTGCCAGTTATTATCAGAGGCCGATGGTTACCTTTCAGGTAGGGCTCCTCTCGGAGGCCGGGCAACTTTTCGGGCAGCAGAGGTTGAAAGATGGCGAGACCTTTTATCAGAGTTTCCTGTTTCCCAAGGCTATTCGTGTTCCCGGGTGTGTCATCCATCTGGAAGAAATCAACAGGTCGGAAAATCCCCATGCTCTGAATGAACTGTTTTCCGTACTATCAGAGGAGCGAAGTATCTGGATTGATGAGCTGGGAATGGTTGGTGTAGCTCCCCGGGTGATTTTTTTTGCTACGATGAATGAAGGTGTGGAATTCTCGGGTACCGATGAGATGGATGCCGCGCTGAAAGACCGGTTTTATCGCATCCATCTGCAATACCCTCCTGTGAATGTAGAAAAAGAGATCCTCGTTTCTAAAACCGGTATTACCCCGTCTCTGGCAACTGATATTCTCAATATAGTAAGCAAACTGAGAGGTAATAAACAGACGCCCATTGATATCTCCATACGGCACTCTCTGATGATTGCGGAACTCATAGCCATGGGGGCGCCGTTACGGGATGCCGTTATCTATAGTCTTCAGATTTCGATGGATATTCTCGAGTCGTTGCTCCTCTCCATTCATGTGGAAACGGGCGACACAGAGGTGGAACCTCATCGTTACGAACGATATGTTCCACCAGATTATATTCCATCGTAGGGAGGCTGAATAAAACCGGTGAGTGCCCAAATGGCCGATAGTAATAAAGATACGCCAGTGAACTCCGAAAAGGCATACTCCAGATACTGGCGGAAGAACTATTCCCATCTTGAGGCGACCGAACTGACTACAGTTCTGGCTGCCATGCGTAAGGTGGCCGCGCATATCGGACGTAATGTCAAGCCTGTTTACTGGCGGGGCATGTCTGCTTCTCCCACTGACTCTATTGTCCTGAATCCGGACGCAGTCCAGGGAACTTATCCTGTTCCTTTCCAAAAAATTGACGTTCTGGTCGGAGAGGTTGTCCGTGAGGCCTTCTCGTGTATTGAATGGACTGATTGGGTTACAGATCAGGTCGTGCGAAAAACTTCCTTCCCCTTGGAATGGATGAAAGATTATCTCAGTAGTTTTATTTCTGTCGCAGAAGACCTGTATATAGACGAACGCGTTGGTCCAACTGTCTGGCGCCTTTATCTCTCCAAGTATTGGAAATCCATCGCCGGTAAATTGGAAAGAGATCCTTCTCTCCCGCCATCAGCATCAAGTTTGGCATGTGTTTGGCGGAAAAGACTATTCCTGCAAACCTTGCCTCCCCATCTTCATCATTACTATGATGATCTGGTGAATATCTTAACGCAATACTCTGATGCTATCAGACAGGTAAAGAATCTTTCCACGATTACGGAGAGGAGAACCAGGAGAGTCGAAATATACCTTGAGATCTGGGGCCGCATTTCTTCTATTATTATGGAGTGGGAAACGCCTCCCTTTTATCCCGAGGGGGTGAATATCTATGATGAGGGCAATCCCAACAAGGCCGAGATTCCTGAGTTAAAAGAAAAAAAGGAAGATAATAGCGATGGTGATAGCGATGATGCTAAAGAAAAAGAGGAGGAGTCACCTGGCCTCGAAGAAGAACTTGCCGCCGAGATCAGTTCCAGGCTGGATGAGGGAACGTCTGACCTGACAGAACATCTATCGGTGATTCTTAATGATCCCCAGACACAACAAATGAATACGATTTTCAGCCGGGCGGTTGCCAGGTGCAATGTAAGTGCGGATCAATCACAAGTGAGACGTTTAAAAAGAATTTTCCAGAAACAGCAGGCCTTTATCAGAAGATCGAAAAAAAGAGGTATCATCAGGAACGTGGATATGGGAAAAATAGACGCCCGGAGACTCTATCGTGTACCTCTGTCTGATGGTAAAATATTTAAAAGGAGAGATATTTCAGGTACGGACTACTCATGGAACATCAATATTGTAGCCGACGCTTCGGCTTCTATGGCAGGAAAGAAAGCTACCGATAGACCATGGCAAGCGGCGGAAAAGACTTTTGTCTCCCTTACGGAAGCGGCGAAAGGTTTTTCCAATCATTTGGAAGTTTTCGGTTATCAGGAACAGACCCGGCAGTGCAATCTCTTACGGTTGTACCAGGAAGGTGAATTATATACCATAGAGCCTTCAGGCCGAACCCCGACCGGTCAGGCAATTATGGCTGCTGCAATGCTCATGAAAAAAGATGACCGCAGAAAAATGATCATTCATATTACCGATGGGGCTGCAAATTGCGGAATCAACGTATTGGAAGCTATTGAGTACTGCCAGAAAAA
>JAQUPZ010000053.1 GCA_028716365.1 Kiritimatiellia bacterium | reverse complement strand
ATAATCGGCGATCATCTCTTTTCCCGTCCCCGTTTCACCTTCTATGAGAACATTAACATCCAGATCGGCAACAGACATGATGGTTTCATAAATTGCCTTCATTTTTTGGTTGTTACCAATAATACCGAACGAATGCCTGTCAAAGTAGGAACTCTTGTGCAACGCTTCTGTCAGTACTGAAATTTTCTGTTCCTGGGCATGGATTTTCTGAGAATTTCGTTGGAGTTTCTGGAGTTCTCCACCGACAAGATTCCCCAAAATTGAAAAAACCTCCATTAATGTCGCGCCGATGACATAGGGATTTCGCCACGAAAAACTCATAACTCCAATCGGTTTTCTATGGACGATAATGGGAAGCCAGAAAAACATTTTCATCTTCCCCTGGTTTAAAAAAACGCCTTTTTTCAAGGCCTCCTCGTCCCAAACTACCGGTTGCAGATTGTTTTCTTCAATCATTCTAAGCAATTCTATAGTGCATTTAGGCACTACTTCCATAACGTATTTGCGCTCTGCTTCATCCATGCCTTTGGTTCTGAAGATATTCAGATTGCTCATGGACTCGTCAAAGAAAATCACCGCTGCCGTAGTAAACATCAGTACCGACTCGAAAGCGTTCAGGACAACTTCCGTCACTTCTTGGGGAGTTTCCGCAGAAGCGATTTTCATGGCCATGTTTTTTAACAGTTGCAGATGATCCTTGGATGACTTCATTTTTGTTTACTCACCCGGAGGGTTATGGCAGTGATAAAACGCCGTTCTGTAATTCCGAGACGGCTGAATTGGTCTGGATTCTGTACTCAGTCGCCGCCAGCTTGTCGGCTGCCCTGCTTGAACAGGGATAAAAGGTCGGCAGCACCGCCACCGCCCAGAAGATTGTTTGGTTTGAGTCGAGTAGACCGGTTTCTCCCGATATTTAGGTTGATGTTTGTTTTCTCCGTTTGCCGCCTGATTTCCCGGCGGTGCCACATTATCTCAACCATGTACCCGTTGGCTCCAGCCCCTCACAGAACCGGACTTGCGGATTTCCCGCATCCGGCTCTTCAAGCAGGTTCACACACCTGCGGCATAAATCCAAGTGTAACCCTTCTTTGAATCTCTTGCCGCAATCTCTGATATCCGATTCAGTTCCGTTGACAATGCTTTTATAGGTTCTGTGTCCTGCATTGTTTCCCCTCTTCGATACACCTGCCTGTCAACCCCTTCCCTCCATCGGCATTACCCGGCTTCAACGGTACTATGAGTTGCTCCGACTACCTGCCCCTCATCCTCACCCCTCGTTTCCTCGGTTATGAGTACCCCATTTTTTTTCAGAGGAAGGAACAGGTTCTCCCAGGTTCCTGACGAATCCCTTGGACAACATGCCGTGGACTATGACCCCGGTGGAGTATCCGCCTTCTCGCCTGTAACGATGGCTTCGTTGCTGCCTTCAGTGTTCTTAATCACTTGGGCTTGCTCCACAACATAAGTATTTTCGGGACTGAACACCTTCACGCTTTTGCATTACGGCCTGCGGTCACCCTGTTTACGCTTCACTCATACGATTACCCGTATAAATGCAAAACTCGGTTCTGACGGTCGGCTAACTTTGTCAGGCTGGTTTCTCAGCCAACTGGATTCGCCAAGCTTGGCCTGGCGCACTAAGAACTTCCTTTTTGTGGCGTGAAGTATATTTAGCGGTCTCTTGTAAGTCAAGAAGATTTAGGCCACAAGATATAGGAGATGGATGAGCTGACCGGAACGGCGCTGCATTACGCACATCATCCTTTTATGATTTTATCCTGTAAAGATGCCGGACAAGACCCTTTAGACCGGAATTCAGACAGACCTATCCGTCACATCCTGTTTTTGTGTTGTCAGGACGTCAGGATTGGATGTAATCATCCCACGAATATTCGGGGTCGGCGTCAGTGTCGGTTTGCGGATGTGGAGCATGAGCGGGATAATCAGCAGTGGCGTATTCGATGTTTGGCGGGTCATGGATTTTGGGTGGCGGCCTTGACCGGACAAGCCAGAGTCCCAGGTGGGTGAGGATTTCGCGGATGACCTGCGCGTCTTCAATAAAGCTGATGATCCGCATGACGCCTTTACATTTGGGACAGACGAGAGGATCAGCTTTCCCGGCCTTCGCCGGGACAGGCTCCAATCTTCTGAATCAGCCGTGCCCAGTTTTTCCTGAGCGCCTTATTGTTTTCCACAGGATCGGGAATGAAGGGGATAAGATCATCACGCGCTTCTGTCTTGCGTTTTCCCCGAGAGACGCGAATTGCCTTATGAACTAGCCCCAAATGAACCGGACACCATGAATCTGTTGTAGGAATAAATATAATTCTGATCATCAATTCGTTCATTTAAGTTAGCTGGAATTTGACGAAATAATTTGCTAGAATAACTAAAAATTATTGATCAAAAAAATAAGAAAGGAAGGTGCTTAAAATGATTGGAAAAAAAGTAAGAGATGCAATGAATGAACAAGTCAAGCATGAACTCGAATCTTTTTATATTTATCTGTCCATGGTTGCTTATTTTCATTCCCAAAATCTGGACGGAATGGCCCACTGGATGAGATGCC
>JAQUPZ010000052.1 GCA_028716365.1 Kiritimatiellia bacterium | reverse complement strand
AGTATTACAACTCAAAGCATGTGGGCACCAGTAAGACGATGACACCTGATACAACAGTTAAGGTCACTGATGGCAACAGCGGTAATAACTACTCTTATACATATACTCCCGCAAACGTAGGTGAGATAACTGCCCTTGCCCTCACCATAACCGGTCAGGCGAACAGTAAAACCTATGACGGCACAACCAACTCGGCCACGGCTGCCAGTATTACATCGGGCAGCGTACAGGCCGGTGACAGCGCGCCAACATGGACACAGTATTACAACTCAAAGCATGTGGGTACTGCCAAGACCATGACACCAGATGCGACAGTTAAAGTCACTGACGGTAACAGCGGTAATAACTACTCTTATACATATACTCCCGCAAACGTAGGTGAGATCACCGCGCTTGCCCTCACCATAACCGGTCAGGCCAACAGCAAGACCTACGATGGCACTACCAACTCCGCAACGGCTGCTGCCATCACCGTTGGAAGTCTGCAGGGTAGCGATACTGCAACCTGGACACAGTATTACAACTCAAAGCATGTGGGTACTGCCAAGACCATGACGCCCGATGCGACAGTAAAAGTCATCGACGGCAACAGCGGTAACAACTACTCATATACCTATACTCCCGCGAACGTCGGCGAGATAACTGCCCTTGCCCTGACGATAACCGGCCAGGCCAACAGCAAGACCTATGACGGTACTACTAACTCGGCCACAACTGCTGCCATCACGGTTGGCAGCCTGCAGGGCAGCGATACTGCAAACTGGACTCAGTACTACGATACAAAGCATGCGGGCACCGGCAAGACCATGACACCTGATACAACAGTTAAAGTCGCAGACGGCAACAGCGGCAATAACTACTCCTATACCTATACACCCGCGAATGTCGGCGAAATAACGGCGCTTGCCCTTACCATAACCGGCCAGGCTAACAGCAAGACCTACGATGGCACTACCAACTCGGCAGCGGCAGCTACCATTACCGTCGGCAGTCTGCAGGGCAGCGATACGGCAACCTGGACACAGTACTATGATACGAAGCATGTGGGCACCAGTAAGACGATGACACCTGATACAACAGTAAAAGTCACCGACGGCAACAGCGGTAATAACTATTCCTACACCTATACACCCGCAAACGTCGGTGAGATAACTGCGCTTGCCCTTACGATAACCGGTCAGGCCAACAGTAAGAGTTATGACGGTACTACCAATTCCGCTACAGCGGCTGCCATTACCGTTGGAAGTCTGCAGGGTAGCGATACAGCAACCTGGACTCAGTACTACGACTCCAAGCACGTGGGCACCGGCAAGACGATGACACCCGATACGACGGTGAAGGTAACCGACGGCAACAGCGGTAATAATTATTCCTACACCTATACGCCCGCGAACGCCGGTGAGATCACTGCCCTCGCCCTCACCATAACCGGTCAGGCGAACAGCAAGACCTACGACGGCACGACCAACTCCGCAACGGCGGCAAGTATCACATTAGGCAGCGTACAGGCCGGTGACAGCGCACCTACCTGGACACAGTATTACAACTCGAAGCATGTGGGCACCAGTAAGACGATGACGCCAGATGCAACAGTAAAGGTAACCGACGGCAACAGCGGCAATAATTACTCATATACCTATACACCCGCGAACGTAGGTGAGATAACTGCGCTCGCCCTGACGATCACCGGCCAGGCCAACAGCAGAACCTATGACGGCACGACTAATTCTGCAACGGCTGCTGCCATTACCGTCGGCAGTCTGCAGGGCAGCGATACGGCAACCTGGACCCAGTACTACGACTCGAAGCACGTGGGTGCCGGTAAAACGATGACACCTGATACAACAGTCAAGGTCACAGACGGTAACAGCGGTAATAACTACTCATACACCTATACGCCCGCAAATGTTGGCGAGATCACCGCGCTTGCCCTGACGATAACCGGCCAGGCCAACAGCAAGACTTATGATGGTACAACTAATTCTGCAACGGCAGCGAGTATTACCGTTGGCAGCGTACAGGCTGGTGACAGCGCACCAACCTGGACACAGTATTACAACTCAAAGCATGTGGGCACCAGTAAGACGATGACACCTGATACAACAGTTAAGGTCACTGATGGCAACAGCGGTAATAACTACTCTTATACATATACTCCCGCAAACGTAGGTGAGATAACTGCCCTTGCCCTCACCATAACCGGTCAGGCGAACAGTAAAACCTATGACGGCACAACCAACTCGGCCACGGCTGCCAGTATTACATCGGGCAGCGTACAGGCCGGTGACAGCGCGCCAACATGGACACAGTATTACAACTCAAAGCATGTGGGTACTGCCAAGACCATGACACCAGATGCGACAGTGAAAGTCACAGACGGCAACAGCGGTAATAACTACTCATATACCTATACACCGGCGAACGTTGGTGAGATAACCGCGCTTGCCCTTACCATAACCGGCCAGGCCAACAGCAAGACCTATGACGGTACAACCAATTCTGCTACGGCTGCCAGTATTACATCGGGCAGCGTACAGGCTGGTGACAGCGCACCGACCTGGACACAGTATTACAACTCAAAGCATGTGGGTACTGCCAAGACGATGACACCAGATACGACAGTAAAAGTCA
>JAQUPZ010000051.1 GCA_028716365.1 Kiritimatiellia bacterium | reverse complement strand
TTCATCATCATTAAAGCTTGAATTTTCCAAGCAAACTTCTGATTTTTTATATCTGGCTTAAAAAGCAAAGCTCACAGCAACCCCGCCATAAAGAAAGGAACTGTCGCGGTCTGAAGGGGCTACTCCTCTTAACCCCCTCCCCTTCATTTCATTCTTGGCGTCATCCGAAAGCGGGAAGACATAGGAGACTGTCGGTGTTAGCGTAATATACGATGTCGCCTTGATGGGCAGGCTGACGGTCAGGGTTCCATCATGGAGATTGCTGAATTTATCGCCGGTCGGCGCAGCGTTGTCGTCATACTCGGCATAAGTTGTCTCGTCTGTGCTCACCAGATAGCTTGCCGTTGCTGCAAGTTTCAGGGAAATCATCTTGTTAAACTCAACCACATGGGAGACGCCCAGCAGGAAGTACCATTGGTGGTAATGATCAATTTCCTTGTAAACGGTCAGCGTGGGCGCCAGAATCGTGTCCAGGCCTAAAGAGACAAATATTTCCTGCGAATCCAGCAGATCCGTCCCGCCCGGAGTTGCCGCCGCCAGACCATAATAGATGTAGCCGGCACCGGCGGAAACTATGCCGAATTTATGGGTGTAGGATAAGGTCACATCCGTTTCCGTATAGTTGGATGAATATTCTCCGTCCGTAACCGAGTAGGGATCGGTGTCCAGATTGCCCCAGATGTTGGCAGTAAATCCCCGATAGCTCACCGTTGCGGAGGGTTGGATCACCACGCTGTCGCGACTCAGTTCCTGACCGCGCCAAATATACGCGCTGAGAATACTTGCGGCGACCTCGCCGGTTACTTTATCCTCTTCTTGCTTTTGCTCAACAGTTTTTTGTTCCGGCACGGCTGGCTTCTGTTCTTCAACTTCTGCCCAGGTCATTGTCGGCAATGTGGCAATAATCAATAAAAACAAAACTGCGGTAATCATTTTCTTCATATAGTCTTTCATAGTATTTAATTCTCCTTTACATTTAATTCACATTTGAATTGTTCATAGTCAATACTGTATTTATGGACCTTGTATGCCAAAATGCGTTTTGTAGTTCCTAAAAGTCTTGCGGCGGCAGTTATGTTGCCTTTAGTTCTTACCAATGCATGACGGATGACTGTTTTTTCACAGTCGAAAACAACGCGCTGCAATGTATTTTTTTCGGTATTAAATTCTTTATCCATAAGATAACCTCACCCAACGGCAATGTCGCCCGTTTCGCCCGTGCGCACTCGAATACATTCATCCATAGGCACTACGAAGATTTTCCCGTCTCCGATTTTTCCAGATCGGGCACCTTTGATAATGGCGTCCACGGTTGGTTTGACGAAATTGTCGTTCACGACAATTTCGAAGCGGACCTTGTCCAAAAGGTTGACGTCGGTAAATGCCCCTCGATATGATTCTGTGTATCCACCTTGAGACCCGCAGCCGATAACATTGGACACGGTCATTTTCCCCACCTTCGCTTCGGAAAGCGCCTGCTTGACATCTGTCAGTTTCTCCGGTTGTACTATTGCTATAATAAGTTTCATAATCATTCTCCTTTTTTAGAAATTGGGTCTTGACGACGATGGTTCTTATTTTGTCAGGAATCCCTGGAAATCAGGATAAGCCTTGGAACCGTGTTCGCCGAGATCCAGTCCGGCAATTTCCTCTTCACGAGATACTCGTAATCCCAGAGCTTGTTTAATAAGGAACCACACCAGCAGCGCTGCACAGAAAGTGAACGCGCCGACTGCGACAACGCCTATGGCCTGTGCGCCGAGAAGCTTGAAACCGCCGCCGGAGAAAAGGCCATTTCCAGTGGCTGTTCCAGTGATTTTGTCCACGGCGAAAAGACCGACCGCCAAAGTTCCCCAGATCCCATTGACCAGGTGAACCGAAAGAGCGCCAACGGGATCGTCGATTTTAAGTCTGTCGAACATCATGACCGCCAGAACTACAAGCACTCCGGCAATCAGGCCGATTATCGCAGATGATCCGACACTGACAAAAGCACAGGGGGCCGTAATGGCCACAAGACCTGCCAGAGCGCCATTGAGGATCATGGAGAGATCCGGTTTTTTCTGAATCAACCAGGAGACGACCGTCGAACTGAGGATCGCCATGGCAGCGGCGGTGTTAGTGGTCACTGCGATATGAGCAATGGCGCTACCGTCACCCACACCCATCGTGGAACCAGGATTGAATCCGAACCAGCCGAACCAGAGGACAAATGCCCCGAGGGTGGCCGTTGACATATTATGACCGAAGATCGGCCTGACAGATCCGTCTGCGCGATACTTACCGTAGCGAGCTCCCAGCATCAACACGCCTGCAAGCGCTGCCCAGCCGCCGACGGAATGAACAACTGTGGAGCCGGCAAAGTCAAACATACCAAGGGAAGCAAGGAATCCGCCACCCCAGATCCAGTGACCGGTTACAGGATACAATATCCCTACCAGGAAGAAAGAAAAGACAATGAATGAAACAAATTTGATGCGTTCCGCAACGGCACCCGACACAACGGTTGCCGCAGTTCCGGCGAAGACGAGCTGGAAGAAAAATTTTGCCCACATTGGCACGCCGGTCCAGTTGATCGCGGCATAGACGCCCTTGTATGCGTCGCCGATGGCGGGACTGTTGTCGGCGCCGCTGGCGAACAGAAGTCCTTCAAGCCCAACGAAAGGGTTGCCATTTCCAAACATCAATCCCCACCCGATCACCCAAAAGGCCGCAGAGGCAATGGCAAAGACAATGAAATTCTTCGCCAGAATGTTCACCGTGTTTTT
>JAQUPZ010000050.1 GCA_028716365.1 Kiritimatiellia bacterium | reverse complement strand
GAGCACGGAGCATTCGACCTTTATTCGCTTGGGCCGGATGGAATATTAGGGGAAAAATCAATCAAAAACTGGTGAACAAAACCATGCTGGAGCAACTTCTTAAAGAACATTGTTCGATCAAGCCCGAGATTTTCGAAAGAGCCCGGAAACTTCATAGAGAAAACGGAGTAGATACCGGTCGTCTTTTAGTGCGGTTAGGCGCAATCACCGAGATACAGCTTATCGAAGCCCTTGCCGCTGGTTTAAATCTTACCGTTTATCAGAATGAAGAGATTCAGGATAACGAACTTTTGCCTCTGCTGGAGGAGAAGCTGGATATTAACTTTCTCTTTAGTCACCAGATTTTTCCCCTGAAGGCGGACAGAGCGCGCGGCATTCTTTATGCCGTAACCGACGACCCTTTTCAGCACAGCATCTTTGATTATGTCATGGACAAGACCGGCTGGAAGATTGCCCCGGTTCTGGCGCCGGACGGAACCGTTAAAGAACTGATTCGTGGTTACAGAGGCGATACGGGCCGAGACTTTGTTTCCCTTGACGGCGAACAAGACACGGCAAAACTAAAAGAAATGGCCTTTGAAGCGCCGGTTGTCCAGTTTCTCAATCATCTTTTGGGCCGGGCAGTAGAGTTGCGGGCCTCCGATATTCATATCGAATCGTCGGAACATCGTTACCGTGTACGGTTGAGAATTGACGGCATTCTCCATGAGAAGGACGTTCTGGAAGAACAATTTTATCTGGCGGCCGTGTCCCGTGTCAAACTTCTGGCCAGCCTGGATATCGCGGAAAAGCGTCTTCCGCAGGACGGCAAGTTTTCCACACGGATTGCCTCTCACCTGCTCGATATTCGTGTCTCGACAATTCCCACCGTCAGCGGCGAAGGAGTTGTCCTGCGTCTTCTCTACCGGGAAAAGCTCAGCTTCGATCTGGAAAATCTGGGGATGGAAGCGGATCACCGGCGCATGATTACCGAAGTGATTAAGCGTCCCCATGGCCTGTTGCTGGTGACCGGCCCGACCGGGTCGGGAAAAACAACAACCCTTTATTCCATGCTCACCCGTTTAAACAGCGAGGAACGAAAAATCATTACCACGGAAGACCCTGTGGAGTATCAGCTTCAGGGCATCAATCAGATTCAGGTGAAAAGCGAAATCGGCCTGACATTTGCCGGAGCTCTGCGTTCCATCCTGCGTCACGACCCCGATGTCATCATGGTCGGAGAAATCCGGGACAAAGAAACGGCGGAGATATCCATCCAGTCCGCGCTGACCGGCCATTTTGTCCTTTCCACTCTGCATACCAACGATGCGGCCAGCAGCCTCTTTCGCCTTACGGAGATGGGCGTAGAAGGATACCTCATCAACGCCGCCGTTACAGGGCTTATTGCCCAACGGATTGCCAGACGCAACTGTCCGTTTTGCAGCCGTCCGGATGCGCCTCCCGAATACCTTCTTGAACAATACGCAATACATAACATCAGGAAACGCTTTGCCGATCTCATCCCCGATGGCCCGTCTTACATGAAAGGCGAGGGCTGTCCGCAATGCGCCGGCACCGGTTACCGGGGACGTACGGCCATCTTTGAACTCTTCGATTATACGGATGACTTAAGAGAAGTGTTCCTGAAAACAATGTCGCTGGAAGCCTTACGGCAGGCGGTGTTAGCCCGTCCCGGTTTTCGACATCTTCGGGAAGACGGCATGATCAAGGTGATGAAAGGATTGACCACCATTGAGGAGGTGCTGCGGGTTTGTTAAACGACTTTGCCTATGCCGGTATTGATCAGACGGGAAAAGAAGGCCGGGGCGTCATCGCCGCCGCGGATCGCAAGGACGCGCTCGCCCGCCTGAAAGAGCGAGGCCTGACCGTCATCGAACTCAAAGAAAAAAAAGCGGGCGGGCAGATAACCTTCGCCCGCAGAAAGAAGATCAATAATAATGACACCTACTATATGGCCCGGGAACTGGCCACCCTGTTGCGTTCGGGGATGCAGATCGACAAGGCCGTGGAAATCCTGATGCACTCGGCGGACAAGCAGCAAATGAAGGAAATCCTGTCATTCATCCTGACCCATATCCGGTCGGGTAAGAGCGTCACGGAGGCGTTTCAGGAAACAGGCAAGTTCAGCCAGTTTCTGGTCAACATGATTCACAATAATGAAGAGATAGGACGGCTTCCCGATGCTTTCGACAGCATTGCCCGTTATTTGCGCTTTCAGATTCAGTTCCGGGGGGAGATCAGGGACGCCATGGTCTATCCGGCTTTTCTGGTTGTCACCAGTCTGGTAACTTTCATCATCATCTTTCAGTTCATTGTGCCCCGGTTTCTGGGAATTTTCGGCGCCTCGGCGGCCAATCTGCCGGCGGCGGCCAAACTTCTGTTCGCTCTCAGCAAGTGGCTGAGCCTGCAAAACATGCTCATTGCCGGGTCGATAGTTCCACTTATTTATATTCTGATCAGTCTATATCCGGCAAAATTCCGGCTCGAAGGCCTGCAGGAAAAATTGATCCGTGTGCCTCTGATAGGCAATCTTATCCTGAATCTGGAGCTTTCACAGTTTTCCTATTCCATGCACGCCATGCTGGAAGCGGGAGTCGAATTCATCAAAGCCCTGCGGCTCTCTATTGGCCTCATCCGCAACGCTGGCCTGCGGGAGTCTTTGGAAGCCGCGGCGGCGCAAATCAGAGAAGGAAAAAAAATCGCCGATTCCTTTTCGCAGGTAACGTTTTTGCCGCCCATGATTTCGAATATGATCCGCGTCGGCGAGGAGAGCGGCAGCCTCAAAGAAATTTTTTTCGAAATTTATCAGATTTTTGACGAAAGATTCAAGACCAGCGTCAAGCGCGCGCTGACCCTGCTGGAGCCGGCCATTATCATTGTTATGGGATTGCTCGTGGGGTTTATCGTCCTCACTCTGAT
>JAQUPZ010000049.1 GCA_028716365.1 Kiritimatiellia bacterium | reverse complement strand
CTGCCTTCAGCAAACGCTCTATTAAAATCATCGAGTAATGTTTTGTTATTGTTAGTTCTATATTATTTGTTGCAAGATAAAAATGGACAAAGTTGCAAAATAAAATTCCGCAAAGTTGCAAGGGGAAATTCCGCAAAGTTGCAAAACCCGTTGCAGGCATAAACCGACCCGTCATAGATCCTTGCATCTGATAAAGGACGCAAGGAGGAAAGGAACATGCTTACAATGGAGGAGATACAAGATGTCAGGTTTCGGTATTTTGTAAAAGGGGAAAAGATTTTTCACATTGCAACGGAGCTTAAGCTGGACAGGAAGACGGTGCAGAAATACGTTGACATGAGCGATTTCAATGAGCCTGTGGTAAAACCGGAGAAACGTTTCTTACCCAAGCTGGATCCGTATAAAGCGACCATTGACAGATGGCTTGAAGAGGACAAGAAAGCGCCCCGCAAGCAGAGACATACGGCAAGGAGGGTATTTAACCGTCTGAAGGCGGAGTTCCCGGAGTTCAACTGCTCCTACAGGACAGTGGCTTCGTACTATGTGATACGGCGTAAGGAACTCTTCAGCGGTGCTGCAACAGGTTTTCTGCCCTTGGAACATCATCCCGGCGAAGCGCAGGTGGATTTCGGCACTGCGGATTATTATGAAAACGGGACGAGGATTTCCGGCAAGTACCTTGAGGTGTCCTTTCCGTACAGCAATAAAGGGTACTTGCAGTTGTTCCCCGGGGAGAACATGGAATGCCTCCTGGAAGGGCTGGATTCCATCTTCAGGCACATCGGCGCCGTTCCTGACGAACTTTGGTTTGACAACGCCAAAACCATCGTAACCAAAGTCATCCGGGGGGGCAAACGCGAGACCACCGAACGCTTCGACCGTTTCAGGGAGCATTACCGTTTTCATGCGGTGTTCATGAATCCCGGTGAAGGCCATGAGAAGGGCAATGTTGAAAACAAAGTCGGCTACCACCGGCGCAACCTTCTGGTTCCTATCCCTCGTTTTGACTCCCTTGTCGATTTCAACCGCGAACTGCTTACGAAGTGCGACAGCGATGCCGAACGGGAACATTACCGCCATAACGAAACACTTGCGGGACTCTTTCTGGAAGATATGAAGCGCTCCCATGGACTTCCGGAGATTCCATTCGATCTGGGCGGCAGAAGGAGCGTCGTTACCAATAACTGGGGCAAGTTTTATCTGCATAAAAGCATGCATGAGTATTCGGTTTCGCCGAAATACGCAAACATGGCGGTCAATCTGAAAATGACCTCGTCGTTTGTCATTGTGCTGGATGAAAACTATCGCGAGATCGTAAGACACCGCCGTCTTTACGGTGACGCCAAACAGCAGAGCATGGACTGGCTTCCGTATTTACGACAGCTTTCCCTGCGTCCCAGGGCATTAAAGTATTCCGGCGTCTATGACCTGATGCCGTCTGATCTGAAGCAATTCCTTGAGGGTCTATCCAATACGGAAACAGGCAAGGTTCTCAAGGTTCTGGCAGAGCTGACGGATAGAACAGGTTTTGACAGCGCGCTTCATACCATTAAAGAGGCGCTTGGTTATGGCGCAGGCGATGCGGAGAGTCTCAAGAACCTCTACCGGCGCCTTTACGCTGATGTGCCGGAACTCCCGCCGATGGCCGTTGGTTCCTCCATTCCGAATGTCGAACCAATGCATTCCAATATCAGCGATTACGACGTCTTCCTGAAGAAGGGAGGTGTCGCACATGCTTGAAGAGGAAATCATAGGCTGTTGCAAAAGACTGAAGCTGAGCCGCAATCTTGCCGACATGGCGCAGACGATTATGGGCGAATCCCATCAGGAATACCTGTATCAACTCTTATCCGGGGAGTTGAAAAACCGCGAACTGGGACGCGCGGCCAAACTGATTAACAGCGCGGGCTTTTACGGCATGAAGACGTTTGATGAATTCAGCTTTGACGAGATCACCCTTCCTGCCGATCTGACCCCGGAAAAGTTGAAATCCCTTGCATTCATCAGGGAGAAGAAAAACATCATCATGTACGGCAGAACAGGAACAGGTAAAACGATGCTTTCTACCGCGCTTGGTGTGGCCGCCTGCCGGAAGGGCATTCCGGTTAAATTCTACCGCACCGCGGCGCTGGTCAATAAGCTCTCGGAAGCCAGGAAGGCCGGGACACTGGGGGCGCTCCTGAGAAAACTCGACAAGGCGTCTTTGATCATCTTGGACGAATGGGGATACGTTCCTTACGATCGAACCGGAGCCCAGCTTCTGTTCGATTATCTCTCCGGGATACATGAGAGTAAATCCATCATCCTCAACACGAACCTGGAGTTCTCCCGATGGGTCAATGTCCTCTACGATGAGCAGATGACCGCCGCTTTGGTGGGCAGGCTCATGCATCACTGCTACCTTCTTTTGTTCCCCGGGGAAAACAACAGGCTAAAGGAGTCCAGCATCAATGATCTTTACCGCTCCATCACGTCAACAAAACAGTGAGAAAATGGTGAAGCATGTACAAGAAACATAATGAATGGAAACCAATCTTAATAACAGGTCTTCCGAAGGGCTTGGCGCCAAAGGCGGTTATCAATAACCATCCTGGAGCGGCCCTTCAAAAGCATGGCGGAAGGATGGCTGTTGATAACCGCGGATATCAGGAAAAAACAAATGGCAAAACGGGGTCAATTTTAAACGCCGACGGGAATGCAAGTCCGGTTACGATGCCCAGCAACGGGAAACTGAAGTTTGCAACTTTGGGGAAAATGGACATGCAACTTTGGGGAAAAACATTTTGCAATTTTGTGGAAAAAGGTCTTGCAAAAAACAGAAAAATGGTTCCCGTTTATTTCCGTCTCTCTGGCTGTTCTGGATTGCACGGCCGAGACGGGTAAGGATATGAAAGAAATATCCGGCAAGGTGGCCCAGATAAAGCAATATGCTAAATCCAAACCCG
>JAQUPZ010000048.1 GCA_028716365.1 Kiritimatiellia bacterium | reverse complement strand
GTTACGGGGCATCTTTATAAAACCGGCTCGCTGATCAAGGATGTGATTGGCCTGATAATCCAGAAATACGACATGGAGGACATTGTAACAATCTCCGGCCACCCGGCGTGGACATTCCTGAACTTCCATCCCTGCAACGGGTATGATTATCTCGGAATAAAAACCTTCTTTTTGCAGGAAGCATTTGCGCGCGGGATTCTGACGACCGGGACACACAATATGTGTTACGCGCATGGAGAAAAAGAAGTGGACAGGCTGATAGAGGTGTATAAGGAGATATTTCTGTTGACCAAGGAAACGGTGGAAAAGAGGCGGTTGCGAGAGATGCTGAAATGTGAGCCGGTAAGGCCGGCTTTTAAGATAAGATAAGACGATGCATACGATAATGCTCACCGGCGCAGGTGGAACAGCAGTTCCGGCATTGATCGAGATGCTTAAGAGTAATGGATATCGCGTAATTGCTGCAGACATGGACTGCAAAGCTACCAGCCTTTACCTGGCCGATAAGGGCTTTGTAATTCCTCCCGGCAATTCCGAGGACTTCCTGCCGACAGTCCAGAGAATATGCAAAAAGGAAGGAGTTCAGGCCATTATTCCGCTCGTGGACGAAGAGTTGGTTAAATGCCATGAATTAGACGATGTTGAAGTAATCCTGCCGAACAAACAATTCGTGGCATTATGCCTTGACAAATGGGAATTGATGCAACAATTAAGCCGGTTGGGGATTCCGGCGCCTGAAACTAGGTTGCCGGATGGCAGTGGCGGCATGACTTTTCCGATAATAGCAAAACCGCGAACCGGCAGAGGAAGCAGGAATGTCGCAGCAATCAATTCCGAAAATGAATTGGGAAAATACTTAGCAAGCCACCGCGATGTTATATTGCAAGAATATATTGGAGGGATGGAATATACCGTTTCTGTACTGGTTTGGCGGGATGGAATTGTCCAGGCGGTTGTGCCGAAAGAAATTATCTGCAAAAAAGGAGTGACGCGAATAGCCGTTACCCGGCGCAATGAAGACATTGATCTCATTTGTCGAGAAGTACAAAATAAGCTACATGCTAACGGCCCGTTTAATGTCCAGTTGCGTTTGGACGACGAGGGAAAGCCGCGAATCTTCGAGATCAACCCGCGTTTTTCAACCAGCATAACATTGACTATGGAAGCCGGAGTAAACGAATTGCTTATTCTGCTGCGACAAGCGCTTACCGGACAAAAGCCGAGGGAATTGGAATGGCGAGAAGGAGTGGTATTGTTGAGGCAGACACGAGACATGTTTATAGACGAAAATAACTATAATCTCAGGCGCGGCCGAATTGAGGTTCAGCTATGATCCTGGTGACTGGAGCCGGTGGATTCATCGGCAGCAATTTATGCGTGAGGCTCAATGATGCGGTTCCCCTGGATCGATCTTACGATATTACCGATCCCGCCTGTTTTGACAATTTATCGTTACAGCCTAAAATCGTTGTGCATCTTGCCGGGTATATTGAAATTAACCTTGACGCAGACAGAGAAAACATTTGGAAAATATACGATGTAAACCTGATGGGCACAGTCAACGTTTTGGGCTATTGCCTGAAAGCCGAAGTCAAGCATCTCATCTTCGCTTCATCTCAAGCGGTATATGGTATGCCAATGAGCAGGCCGTTACAGGAAGATTCGCCGTGTAAGCCGATTGAACATTACGCGAACAGCAAGCTATGCGCCGAACAGGTTTTACGGACATGCTGGGGAGTCAAAACAACCATTTTACGCTTTCCCGGCGTTTACAGCGAAAAAAGGAAGTCCGGGATAGTCTATAACTTTATGAAACAGGCGCTAAACGAGAAGAAGATCCAGACAGGCATAGACTGTCCGCTGCCTATCGATGTAATTTACCTGGAGGACGTGCTAAATGCTTTCGAAGCAACCGCACTAACGGGGAAGGCGGGATGTTATAACATTGCCACCGGAGAACCGTGCAGTGTAAATATTTTAGCGGACAGAATCGCTGAATTAGTACCGGGCTGTAAGGTTGAGCACAGCAAGGTAAAGCAGCCTGTTGTGCAAATGGATATCAGGAAAGCCATGAAGGACCTTGGTTGGAAACCTCAACAAGATGGACTGCAAAAGATGTTCGACAAACTTATTGAACAGGAGGGATACGGTGAATGTATTAGTAGTGGGCGCGCACCCAGATGATGAAGTGCTAGGTTGTGGAGGAACAATAGCGAAACACGCTCAAAACGGCGATGTTGTAACCGCATTGATCTTGGCAGAGGGCATTACCAGCCGGGGAACGGATGAAGGGTTGTCTGAGCTGAAAATAGCCGGAAGAAAGGCAAATAAGATACTTGGATCAAATGCAACCTTTTGCAACCTGCCTGACAACCGCATGGATTCAGTTGACCTGCTGGATATCGTGCAAATAGTGGAAGAGTACATTGTCGGAGTTGACGTGGTATATACCCATTGCGCCGGAGATCTAAACATTGATCATCGCCTGACATTTGAGGCGGTAAAAACGGCCTGCCGACCATTGCCGGGAGCGACAATAAAAAAGATCTTGTCATTCGAGATCCCGTCCAGCACCGAATGGGGTGGTGGGTTCATCCCGGATTATTTTGTTGACATCACGCAAACAATGAATATAAAAATGGAAGCGCTCAAGGCATACAGTTCTGAAATGCGAAAATGGCCGCATCCCCGTTCTATTGAAGGAGTGCTGTGTCTGAATAAATGGCGGGGCGCTACCGTTGGGGTTGGCGCGGCGGAGGCGTTTCAAGTAGTGAGAATGCTGAAATAGGAGGGAAGAACGTGAAGCTTTGCGCTCCGACATTACAAGAGGTTGAACAAGTTCGTTTGTGGCGTAATAACTGCCTGGAAACTCTTCGCACCCCGTACCCGCTAACCAAGGAGATGCAGGAACAGTTTTACCGCGAAGTAATTTGCACCAGAAACAGCAAGCACCGGT
>JAQUPZ010000047.1 GCA_028716365.1 Kiritimatiellia bacterium | reverse complement strand
CGAAGACATCCACAACCGCCTGAAGCAGAAGGGGGCGGCCCTGAGTATGCAGGTGGATACAACGGCCACCCCCAGGCACAACAACGGGGCGATTTTCGTGCAGACCGTAGCCGATTACCCGCTGGTAGAAGCCATCTCGCAGAACGTGGTCAAACATCCTGTTCTGCCCGACGCACCGAGCCAAGCGAAGTTGCAGGATCGTCAAAGCGCGAAGTACACCGAGAAATACGCCGACTATATCCATCTGGGCGTTATCGAATGGCGCAAGGCTTATGCCGAACACGAGAAAATGGGCAAGAAGGCGATCCTGTTCGTGATGACCGACGACACCCGCAACTGCGACGACGTGGCCGAGTATCTGGAGGGACATTACCCGGACTTGAAAGACGCCGTGTTGGTCATTCACACCAAAAACAACGGCGATATTTCCGAAGCGGCATCGGGCAAGGACAAGGACGAACTGGAAAAGCTGCGCAAACAGGCCAATGAGATTGATGGGATGGAAAGCCCATTCAAAGCCATCATTTCGGTCATGATGCTGAAGGAAGGGTGGGATGTACGCAATGTCACCACCATCGTGGGTCTGCGCGCCTATGCCGCCCAGAGCAACATCCTTCCTGAACAGACGCTGGGACGTGGTTTGCGCAAGATGTATCCCGGCGATGTGGAAGAGTATGTCAGTGTGATCGGCACCAGGGCCTTTATGGAGTTCGTGCAATCCATTAAGGCTGAAGGCGTGGTGCTGGAGCGCAAGGCGATGGGAGAAGGGACGGGACCGAAGACTCCGTTGGTGGTCGAAGTTGACAAGGAAAACGAGAAGAAGGACATCGCCGCACTGGATATTGAAATTCCGGTGCTGACCCCCCGTGTTTACCGGGAATACAAAAGCCTTGGCGATCTGGATGTGGGCATGCTGGGGCATCAGCGCTTGTTGTATTTGCAGTTCAGCGAAGAGCAACAGAGGGAGATCGTCTTCAAGGACATCACCACCGGCGAGATTACGCATACCACGATTCTCGATACGGCCGGCGTTGCCGACTACCGCAGCGTGATCGGCTATTTTGCGCAGACCATCATGAAGGATCTCCGTCTGGTCAGCGGCTATGATGTGCTGTATGGCAAGGTCAAGGCGTTTGTGCAAGAGGAGTTGTTTGATCGTCCTGTGGGACTGGAAGATCCCAACACATTACGCAATCTCTCTGAACCGGCCACCACCAAGACGCTGATTGAGACCTTCAAAAAGGCTATCAACGCACTAACTGTCCGGGACAAAGGTGACGCCGAAATCCGGGACACAATCAAGTTGCGCCAGACTAGACCGTTTGTTGCTAAAGATCAGGGCTATCTTGTCCCGAAGAAAAGTGTCTTCAACCGCATCATTGGCGACAACAAACTGGAACTGCAATTCGCCAATTTCCTGGAAGGTTGCAATGATGTGGTTTCTTTCGCGAAGAACTATATGGCTGTGCATTTTAAACTTGATTATGTTAACGCCGATGGCGACATTTCCAACTACTACCCTGATTTTATGGTCAAGCTGTCCACCAAGCGGATTGTCATTGTCGAAACGAAGGGACGGGAAGATTTGGATGTACCGCTGAAGATGGCACGGCTTCGTCAATGGTGCGAAGATGTTAACCGGGTGCAAAAAGTTGTAGAGTATGACTTCGTTTACGTGGACGAAGAAGGCTTTGAAAAATACAAGCCCACTTCATTCCGGCAATTGCTGGAGGGCTTCAAAGAGTACAAAGAATAAATAAGACAAGGCTCTTATTTATTAAAACTAAGGAGGAAATATTATGAAACGCTTTTTTGATGAAAAAGAATCGTGGCGTCAGGAAGAAAGAAAAACAAGACAGGATCAAAGCCTGGCGCGCATGGTGAAACTCGGATATAAAAAATCAACTGTGTTGAAAAAAATACTCGACAGACAAAAAATCAATCCCGCAAAAATAAAAACGCGGGAAGACCTGGAGATTTTACCGGTTACATCACGGGAAAAGCTGGTGGAAATGGAGATGCAGAATCCGCCTTATGCCGGACTGGAAAATCCCTCAACTCCTATGGACCGCATCTTCACCTCGCCGGGACCGGTTTATGAACCACATCTTTCCGAAACGGATTATCTATGGGCCAGAGCGTTTTTCGCGGCGGGCATCGGACCCCATGATATTGCCCTCAATGCTTTTTCCTATCATCTGGTTGCGGCAGGCCTGACGTTTCACAACGGCCTGCGCAAGGTGGGCGCCACGGTTGTTCCTTCCGGCACGTCTTCTTCGCAGGTTCAGGTGCAGTTGATCCGCGATCTGAAAGTGACCGCTTATGTCGGCACGCCGAGTTTTCTGATGTCCATCATCAATCAGGCCAGGGAAATGGGGCATGATTTCAAGAAAGATTTCCGTGTCAAAAAAGCCTGCTTTGCCGCGGAGCCGCTCCTGCCGACACTTCGGCAGGTGTTTGAAAAAGAATACGGCATCGACACGTATCAGATGTACGGCGCAACAGAGGTCGGCGACGTCGCTTATGAGTGTTCGCGGAAATCCGGCTGGCATATCTGCGAGGAAACGATTGTGGAAATCGTTGATCCCGCAACGGGAAAAAACGTTGAGCCGGGCGAACTGGGTGAAGTGGTTGTTACACGCCTCAATGATATTTTCTTTCTTCTGCGCTTCGGCACGGGTGATTTATCAAGACTGATCACCAAAAAGTGTTCCTGCGGCAGAACCTCCTGGCGTCTGGCGGGCATTGCGGGGAGGGTAGGCGAAGCGGTAAAAGTGAGGGGGCTGTTCATCGCTCCCAGTCAGCTTAAACTTCTTTCCGGCAAATTTGAAAATCTTCCTCTTCAGGCAGTGGTCAGTCGCAGCGGTCATGAAGATGTTCTTACGGTGCGCATTGAGAACGTAAACAAACAAGTTGGAACAAATACTTGGGAAAATAACTTTAAGAAGATGTTTAAAGAAATATGCACGGTTAGAATTGACGCCATTGAATACGTGGAGG
>JAQUPZ010000046.1 GCA_028716365.1 Kiritimatiellia bacterium | reverse complement strand
AAGTTTAATGGCATTATCTTTTACTATTAATGCAACCGGCTTGAAGGCGCCCGCTTCCTGGAGATTCCCGTTATATGCGTTGATAAGAATTGCAGCATTAATCAGGCTTTTTCTTTTATTTTCCGCAAAAGGAATTAAGTAATACGCTTTACTTGCTTTGTTTACCAGCAGGGGTTTCAATGGTTTTGCCGTCTTCAAGCTTCGGTAAGGAGCCAACTCGGCAAGTTTAAGATCCACTATCCATTTCTGGGCAAAACGGAGCGCTTCCTCAGGTGGAATAATCTTGCCGCTTACGATCTCAAGAGGAGCAATTGCCTTGCCGATTATTTTCGGAGGTTCTATGACGGAAACATATTTACCCAGATAAGAACTGCCGGGTTTTGTAACAGCTTGAAACAGGGTATACCACGTGCTTCCCGAAACAAACCTTTCGATTGAAGGATCGCCCAGATTAGCGGGGGAAGGATCGTTGAACCAGACATATTGTAAATTGATGGAAGTGTTTCCCGGTACCGTAGGGTCAATATCGGTAATAATGCCTCTAATGGCCACCCAGTGTTCTCCATGTGCCGTATCAGCATTATGAGGCGAAGTATTTAACAAAGTGCCTGCCGGGTAGTTCATCCTGGTCATCCAGTAGGCGATAGAATACATAAGTGACGGAGCATTCGTATTGGAATAAACAATCCAATGACCGGATGGGCAGAGATGATTCATCGATCCCGCCAAACCGGCAGGGTCGGTATCCCACATGGGTTCGACTTTATAAGTCAGAATGCCTGCCCAGATATCCTCCTGTAGTTGTGAGCAGGCTCCGCCCGGATATCCATCCATTAACATCTGACCCGTCGCAGGACCGCACCAGTCGAGCGCTTCTTCGGAATGGTCCGGCACATTCAACATAACGCTGTGCATGGGACTGGCCGACGCAGTTGCCGCACCGGCTGCCGCCACTATCAATATCAACAGATAAAACCACATACTGCTTAAAAGTTTCTTATTCATAACATTCTCCTTTTTTGCTTATATGTCCGATAGGTTCTTACGGAGTGCATCCCGCCGCTGAGGTGCATTTTTGCATAGGCAGCGGCAAATCAATGGTAATTGACTTGTGGTAATCTCTGTACATAATCCAATTCCAGCCATCAATAGTCCTTTTCCAGACGCCAAGATAGAACGTATAAGCGCAATTGCACTGAGCGGACCACGAAGCTGCCGGAACAATTTTATTCATGTAGCCGTTCCAAAGCGGTCCTTCTCCGGCATGTTTTCCGGGAGGCGGCAAGGGTATTTCAGGCGTTGGATCATAACTCTCATATGATTCTGACGCAACCGCACAGCTTTTGTTGTCTCCATACATTGCTGAAAGTCCGTAACTGTAAAGATGTCCGTTGGGGTCATAGGCATTGATCTTGAATGTAAAGGCATTCGATCCTATTTTTACTATTTCACAGGCTTCAATTATCGTACCGCCCTGACTGATTTCTGAAATCGAAACCACCGGCGGTGTATTGTCAATGCGAAGGGTTAAATTATTGAGCGCTGCCGGCAGTTTATAAGTAATGTCCGTCCATGTCGCGCCTGATTTCTTGTAGATTTTAATTTGAAACTGATAGGTTCCGTCTTCACCGCTTGGCCATGTCATAATTTGAAACGGGTGATACCACAACTCGGCGCGATACTTCCATTTGCTGTCCGCAGGATCAAGGTCGAGGGGTATTAGATATCTTGTTCCCATTTCCGCCGGAGCTATCGACACCTGATCGGATTGCATGGTTGCCGAATTCCATTTAAATGTATACCAGCTCTGAGCGAGAGGTTGCGAAACACCTCCTTTTGTCACAATTACCTCGCAATGGGTAGCTCCAAGATTCACAAAATTAGTGAGATTGGCAAATATTTGCGGAGTTCCGCCGAATGGGGCATGCCTTACCTTGAGTATACACGCGGCATCCATGCATGTGGCAAATCCATCATTTATTTTTGAATACGGGATATGTCCGACTCCCATGAAAACCGGGTCGGAGGTGGTGAGTAATGAAAGATCAACTTTTACAATGTTGTTATTTGTAGTCACATAAGCAGGTGTCCCGCCGCTTAAAACGGCAATGCCTGAAGGAAGCAAGGGCAAGCCTGTTATCATGTCGCTTTTTGTCCGTGTAATCAGATCAACAAGTGAGACCTTATTGGCAGGATCCCTTTCGGCCGCGTAAAGCGCATTTTGGCTGGCATCTGTCCATGCCAGGAAAAACGGCGCGGTAAATCCGGTCGCTACTGCGAGAGGATCTTTTATCCCGTTGATCAAGTCTATTTTTGTTACTCGGGCAGGCGCATCTTGTTCAGTCACATAGGCAAATTTCGCATCTTTTGTTATTGCCAGCCCAACGGGATGAGCAAGCCCCATGAAGACAGGTGTCTTTGACCCAGTGTAAAGGTTAATGCGCCTTAACCTGCCGTCATCATATCCAACCACATACGCTTGCTTGTTCGCTATATCGAGGGCAAGTTGTTGAGGAGCGCCAAGATTGAAAGTCACCATGCTTTTTATCCCGGTTGCTGTATTTACCCTCCACAAGGCGCCGGTAGTGCCTGAATCGTCACGAGTCGTAACATAAGCTAAACCGTGAGCCATATCCAGCTGCACATCCTCGGGATGGGTAAAGCCGGAAGCTATTGTTGTAACTGTTGAAGAACATGAGGGTGTTCCCGTCATCACACAACTTGGCGGAAGATTTATCCGTTTAAGTGTTCCACCGTTGTACTCCACATAATAGAGCTGCATCTTTGATTCATCGACTGCAACACCGACACCGGAGTTCAGACCGGAAACGATAGTGGTCTGGGTAGCAGCCCATACGGACACACTGCCTGTACAAATCAGGAAACAGCAGCAAAAAAACAGCATCCATCCTATTTTACAACGTGATACATACGACAATACTTCGTTTCTCATAAATTCCTCCTTTAATTATTTTAGGAAATATCGTTCTCCCGGAATATTGATAAATTGATATTGATTGATAA
>JAQUPZ010000045.1 GCA_028716365.1 Kiritimatiellia bacterium | reverse complement strand
AGTGACATCGGCAACTGGTTTATGCGACCGGGAGGTAACTATCTCGGTGTGTTCATTCCTTCCGGCTATAACGTGAACACAACAAAAGTCTACGTTCAATGGCAGCCGAAGTATTGGTCGCTTGACGGGGCGGTGTACTAATGCGCTATCAGGTTGACTGGTACTCACCCGACCTTGTAAGGATTGGCACGCTTCAGGCGTTCAATACGCTGTCAATTGTGAGGACTGAAAACGAGATCGGCGCGTTGGTCATGACCTTACCTTCGCACGGATTCGACACGAACAGTTTCAAGGTCGGGCAGTACCTGGAAGTGTGGCGTGAAACTCACGGGGTATCAAGGCTATTCGGTGAAACCGCTTACTTCGTTCAGGACTGGGAGTTTTACAGCGAGGGTGGGCAGCACCTTGTGGCGGTGTACGCAAAGGATCTGAACTTCCTTTTAGGCACGCGCATTGTGTATGCCTTTGCTGGTTCGGAAGAAGCCGAGATAACGGATAAAGCCGATGACATGATGAAGACCATTGTCACCGACCAGATGGATACGGGCGCGGCAACGGAGCGCAAGATCACCAATTTCAGCGTCCAGCCAAAGGTTGGGAAATCTATTTCGATTACGCGCGGGTTTGCCTATGGAATCGTGTTGGGCGTTTGTCAAGACATTGCCAATAGCGCGACTGAACAGGGAACCTACACGGTGTTTGATATTGTACGAACCAGTTTAGGCAAGTTTGAATTCCGCACCTACATCGGGCAGAGAGGAGTAGACCATAGTCGTGATAGTGGTGACCCACGTTTTGTCGGCGAGGTTTACGGCAACCTGAAAGACCCCAGACTTGGCTTTTATCACGGTGAGGAATGGAACTTCGTTTATTGCGGAGGACAGGGTGAAGGTGAAGCGCGGGTGATCAAAACCGCATCTGACGCGGCACGTATCGGCGCTGGCTATCCTTATAACCGCAAAGAGTATTGGCGCGATTCAAGACATCAGGAAACCGATGACGGTGTGCAATCCGATGCCTATGCCGCTTTAGCAGAAGGCAAGCCGAAAGTGGTTATGACTGGCAAGCTGTTAGACACGCCTGGAATGCAATTTGGCAGGGATTACGACTTCGGCGATGTGGTAAGCGTAGAAGCGTTCAACACAGCGATTGACTGCCATGTGGCAAGCGTGGCGATCAATTACGCAGCGGAAGGCGGCGAAACGATAGACATAAGTTTGCGAGGTGAACTTGAATAACGAAGCACGACTGGTTGACGAGATCGGCAAACTCAAACGTGAGGTGGAACGTTTGAAGCGGGTGGAGCAAGTAGACAGTTCGCTTATCGGCAGACCCGTCTTTTTGACAACACCTATCACCTCTACCGCTTGGGACGGTGACGCTTATTCCACCACATCTAAGACGAAGATTGACCTGTCAAGCGTGTTCAGCGTTCCGGCTGGTGTGAAGGCAGTGCTGGTAACGACTGCGATACGTGATAGCGGGAGCGCGGCGGGCGATTGTACGTTTACTTTGAGTCCGAATGACGGAAGTCTGAATGGTCCTAAAATCGGCTGTTCAGGATTGGCTAATGACGCATTCGCCTATTCAACTTTCATCGTGCCTTGCGACTCAAACGGCGATATTTACTACCAGATTGTCGCAAGCGGGTCGGGCACAATGGATGTGTATTTGCAGATTTGGGGGTACTTTTTGTGAAAGGAATATCTATATGGTACACAAGACTCCGTTAGAACAACGTTTTTTGAAATATGTAAATAAGAAATCTGATAATGATTGCTGGGAATGGATTGGCTCTTGCGATTCAAAAGGTTACGGAAAAATACTTGATGAAGGCGGTGCGGTTAATGGAAAGTTACTCGCCGCGCACAGGGTTTCTTACGAGTTGTATGTAGGGAAAATCGAGCCAGGAAAGTATGTATGCCATAAATGCGATAACAGAAAGTGCGTTAATCCGTCACATTTATTTCTTGGAACTGCAAAGGAAAACACTCAGGACATGATAAAGAAAAAGAGATTGCCCCGAAGAGATGGAGAACACAACAATCAGAGCATATTAACCGAAGAAAAAGTAATCAGAATAAAGCGTTTGTTGAAAAACAAAAACGAATCCATAACCAGTATAGCAAACAAATTCAACGTTGATTACAACGTGATTTGGTACATTGCCGCAAACATAACTTGGACAAACGTTAGGGCATAAAGGCTATGATGAAACCCATTATTGACATTTCATTCTGGCAAACGCCTTTACAAATCAACTATGACGTTCTGGCTGAAGCCGTGAGCGGAGTCATTCTGAGAGCGGCTTACGGCACGGGCAAAGACATTCACTTCGAGCAGCATTATGCTGAATTCGCGGCAAGGGACGTTCCGGTGGGTGCATACCATTACATCATCGGCTCGCAGAACATCAAAGCGCAAGCGGATAACTTCAAGACGTTCACGGCTGGGAAAGAATTGAAACTTGGCAGGTGGATGGACGTTGAGGACACGCGCAATGTGACACGTCTTTACCGCCGTCATGTTCTGGAATACGCCGATTATGTGGAAGACGCGGGCATTTATACCGGCAAGTGGAAGTGGCAGGAAATCATGGGTGGCGCGTATTTGACAGACCGCAAACTGTGGATCGCCGCTTATGGCTACGATGAACCTCCGCTTCCGGTTGGTTGGAATTCCTACTGGCTGTGGCAATACAGCTCGACCTTGCGCCTTCCTGGTTACAGCGGCAATTTGGATCACAATCGTTTCTACGGAACGCAGGAACAATTTGACGCTTGGGTTGGCAATGAAGAACCAGAGCCGATTCCCGAACCCGAACCGCTGTTTCAAGCGAGGGTTTACAGTTGGGCGACACCCTACGTCAACGTGAGAGCGCAGCCTTCCGTACAATCGCCAAAACGCGGTGTGAAACGACCGCTCGAAGTCGTGGACGTTTACGAGGTGCTGCCGGACTGGTACAAAATCAAGGAAGGCTACATGATGAGCCGATTCCTGGAACGGCTCGACACGCAAGAGCCGCCTTCGTTGATGGCAGTGCCGCTTTATTCGCAAAGGGATTCCCGTTGGGCAAACGACCTGATGGGTTCGTCTGGTATCACGCTTGGGGCGGAAGGTTGCTTGGTGACTTGCACGGCTGCGGGCTTGACTTATCTCGGTTACGAAATTGACCCGAAAGAATATAACCGGCTCGCTTCTACACGGGGCGGGTATCAAAGCCCGAATTTCATGTACTGGATGTTCC
>JAQUPZ010000044.1 GCA_028716365.1 Kiritimatiellia bacterium | reverse complement strand
CTGGTTGTCCTGGCGAGTGTTCATTCTGTATTTCCCGCCGCTGATTGTCGGCGTTCTGACTTTGGTGGTATGGGTCGTTTTAACCGGTGGGCTTCATCTCGATGGCCTGGCCGACTGTTGTGACGGCTTATTAGTTTCGGCAACACCGGAAAAAAGACTGGATATCATGAAAGACCCGCATCTGGGTGCTTTTGGCGGAACCGGACTGTTGCTCGTATTGTTCTCCAAAGCAGCGGCGTTGAGCTCGCTTACGCCTTCTGCCGGTTTAGGCATTATTCTGGCTGCGACACTAAGCCGCTGGTTTATACTGCCTGCCGGATTGCTGCCGCTGGCGCACCCCGGCGGTATGGGCGCCGATTTTGCCTCCGGACTCAAACGCAGCGCCATTTTCATCACGGCAATTTTACCGCTCGGGCTTGCTTTTCTGCTGGGAGCACAAGGTATTTATGCCGTGCCGGTTGCTCTATTTGCTGCGATTGCTGTTTTGGGATTGGCAATAATGCGCATTAATGGTGTCAGCGGTGACGTATTCGGCATGCTGGTTGAAGTAACGGAAACGTCTGTTTTGTTGACCTTCACCTTGTAGGAGTGAAATGAACCAATATCCTTTTCGTCTGGGCACAACTTCCTATATTATTCCGGCGGAGATTTTACCCAATGTTCGATACCTGGCGGGGAAAGTGCAAGATGTGGAACTGGTTCTGTTTGAAGTTGAAGAAGGTTCAGGCAATCTGCCCAACCGTAAACAGATTGCGGAACTATGCAATATAGCTGCCGATAATGATCTGACTTATACTGTCCACCTGCCGCTGGATTTGCGATTGGCAGACGATGGTTCGCCACTCCATACTTCACTCGAAAAAGCTAAGCGCGTGATTGACTGTACCCGGAAATTGGATCCATGGGCTTACGTTTTGCACCTGGATGGGAAATCTGTTCGTGGCGGTGCCGTAACTAAAGTCATGCAGCATTGGCAGGATAATGCCGTGCGATCGCTGGAAATTGTTGGAAATTGGGCAGGCGATGTGAAGAAACTGGCTGTTGAAAACATAGAGGGATATCCATTGAATTTCTATGAGCCGGTATTGGAAAAGATTGCGGTCAGCCGCGCAGTTGATATAGGTCACCTCTGGCTTGATCATAATGATCCTGTTGCGTATTTACGCAAAGCCCTGCCGCGCACAAGTGTTATTCACGTTCACGGCATCGACGGGCGTGATCACAAATCTCTGAAACATGTGCCGACTGAAAAATTGCATGCCGTATTCGATGAACTTGTACGCGCCAAATATCAAGGTGTCTTGACTATAGAGGTATTTTCCGAAGATGATTTTCTAACATCATGTGCGGCAATAAAAGCAATTATGCACTGGAAAGGTAAGTATGTATGAATCCTGAAATCCCCGTAAGCGGAATAACTCTCATTTTAGGCGGCGCTCGCAGTGGAAAAAGCTCATTTGCCGAAAATATTGCGCGCGAAACAGGGAACGCCGTTCTTTTTATTGCCACGGCCACAGCCGACGATAACGAAATGGCTGAGCGTATTCGCCAACATCAGGCTTCGCGGCCTGCCGGATGGCAAACTTTAGAAATTCCTTACAATCTTGGTAATCACCTTGCCTCTCCAGTTACACCTGTTGTGATTGTAGATTGCATCACTTTGCTGGTTAGCAATATACTCATATCGTTGCCGGAAAATACTCCCGACGAAGTTGTCCTGGATAAAATCTGTACAGAGATTGATGAACTTATTGCAGCACAGGCAAGACTTGGCGGACAATGGTTGATCGTTTCCAACGAAGTGGGCTTGGGCCTTGTTCCACCTTATCCATTGGGTCGCGTTTACCGTGATGCGCTTGGCCGGGCAAATCAAGCGCTGGCGAGCGCCGCGGAGCGAGTTATTTTTATGGTTGCCGGAATTCCGATGGTGGTCAAATAGCAGCTATACATAGCGGCATAAATAATTGCGCATAGCATGCATTTGTGTTATCCTTGAGAAAATTCAAGGAGGCGAATACACAGCAACAGGGTTCACGCTGTGCCATGTGGATTCCTCCAGAAAACTTGGATCCCGTGGTGTTGCACGCTCCTACTCGCAAACAGATGGCTATTTTTGGTGCAGTTTGTCCGGCCGATGGTCGAATGGTGACGATACCAGCAGAAACCTTCGACACGCAAAGTTTTCAAGTCTTCTTGAGTCATTTGTTGCGCCGGAGACGTCATGGATGCAAGATGGTGGTGGTACTCGACAATGCCCGTTGGCATCATGCACGAGCCCTGCGTCCCTGGCTCAGCAAACATCGTCGTGTCTTGCGGCTGGATTTCCTGCCACCCTACAGTCCCGACCTGAACCCGGTGGAACGGGTTTGGAAATTGACCCGCCGTCTGTGCACGCACAATCACAACCTTGTCATTTTTAAACTGCGGAAGATGGGTTAATCCCCTTAACCCAAGTTCTGAAAGGATTTAAATAAAACAGGTTGTTCAAGCGAAAGAGCCTGAACAACCTGCATGTTTAAAAACAAACTGCTCTTAATAACCCATCCATTTTACTTTATGGTCTATGTTGTGCTTGGCTTTCATTTTGGCCAGCTCATTCATGACGCACAAACCGTTTCCCAGTTTACAGGGATCCATCTCCATTATTCTGTTGTTCAACTGGTCATACCAGTCCCGATCTTTAACTAGTGGACATAAGTATCTAGCTACAAATACATCTATGACTCCAAATTCACCTTGTTCCGCCTTGTTGCCATTAGCAAAAGCTTCCCTGGATGCTTCCGGCCCAGTGTTCATGCCGCCAAATGCCGGCACAATCGCATTAAATATACCCATAATTATCCAGTTAGCTCCCCAGGCATATTGGGGATCAAGTTCGATAGAACGCTTAGCCGTGGCAACAGCGTCCTGAATATCCGTAATTTCTTCCGGGGTATCTAACTGCAACGTCACACGCTTGGCAAGATTTACCCCATACCAGGTTAGAGCCTTCAAATCATCTTTCGTCAGGTATTTTGCGGCATCAGGCACAAGCACTCCATCTTCCATTGCTTTACAGAATTTTGAATTATTTATTTTCATTGCCCGCATGCCATACTCTGTTCCGACCTTGTACAGGGATATGGCATAATCTTTATCTTCGTCTTCTACAAAAAGGCCTAAAGCCGCATACAGGAAGGACGTTGTGGCCAGCAGATCATAATCTGTCGGCGCCATTTCGGTAAGCCCGGTAACAATCAGCAGCGCACCGGGAAGTCCATCTTTGATAAATTGACCATTTTTTGTCCTGAGAAGTTTATCCACAAGATCATCTACCGACGTATCCAGCATGGG
>JAQUPZ010000043.1 GCA_028716365.1 Kiritimatiellia bacterium | reverse complement strand
TCAGGGTTTACCTTGAAGAATTCATAGAAGGAGCGGCTGGCAGTGACTACCCTTAAATCCTGATTCAAAACGATTAAGGGTTCATGTATGGTATTGATGATGCTCTCGGCATATTCGAGAGAAGACGATTCTTTAATCAGGACCTGCTTTATTTTGGATTGATCATTCATCGGGTTATCCCCCGTCTATTGAACTGATCTGTTAGGTTGGGAAATTAAACAATAATGGCCAGTTCCTCCGCTATCCCCTGTGAAGAGGATAGCGGAGGAACTGTATAGAGTTACAGCTTGAAGCTAGAAGGGACAATTTTATAGCATTTCATATATAGCGGCAGCTCCCATACCACCGCCAATACACATGGAAACGATACCGCGTTTGCTGCCGCGACGTTTCATCTCATGAAGCAACTGAGCCGTAAGTTTCGCTCCCGTGCAACCCAATGGATGACCTAATGCAATAGCGCCACCATTGGGATTAATATCACCGGCATTTAATCTGTCTTCGATGCCAAGTTCTCTGATACAATAAAGCGCCTGGGAAGCAAAGGCCTCGTTGATTTCATACAAATCAATATCTTTTGTCGTCAAACCGGCCAGTTTGAGAACTTTGGGAATAGCGTATCTCGGGCCAACGCCCATTTCTTCAGGCTTGCAACCTGCCACAGCATAGTGCGTCAGTTTGGCTATGGGTTTCACGCCAATGGCTTTGGCTTTTTCTGCTGACATAACAAGCGAAAAAGCAGCGCCATCGGTCATCTGCGAAGAGTTGGCGGCGGTAACGTTTCCACCCTGCTTGAAGGGTGATTTCAGTTTTCCCATATCTGCCAAGCTGACCGGCCATCTCACACCATCATCCATATCGAACACAACTTCCGTGCGAACGCGTTTGCCATCTTTATCCTTTTTGTATTTATAAGCTGTTACAGAGATAATTTCTTCCTTAAATTTGCCAGCCTTGATGGCTTCATATGCCCTGCGGTTGCTTTCCATACCGAACTTATCCATATCTTCACGGGAAACTCCATGATTTGCAGCAACGTTTTCCGCCGTATTGCCCATGTTGATGTAAACATTGGGCATGGTGGCAAAATCCCAGTCGGGATTGGGACGGAAGATACCGCCGCCCATGGGGATATGGGTCATGGACTCGCAACCACCGGCGATGATAACATCGGACCATCCGGCGCGAATCTTCGCCGTGGCGTCGGCAATAGACTGAACACCTGATGAGCAGAAACGGTTGAGAACCATACCGGATACCGGTTCCGGCAATCCGGCGCCGACAGCCAGCACTTTACCGAAGTTCATTCCGGCTTCGGCCTCGGGAAAGGCACAACCGACAATTAGATCATCAATATCATTGGGATCAAGCTGGGGAACTTTTGCCAGCAAACCTTTAATAACCTGAACACCAAAGACGTCGGCACGGGTATCGGCCAAACCGCCTCTTTTATATCTTGCACCGGCACTCCTGACGGATGCGACAATGACAGCTTCACTCATATTTTTTTCCTCCTTACAGGATTTTGTTATGTTAAATGCCGGAGGCCTGAGGCTTCAAACCGCAAACCGGCCGGCATATCCTTTATTTTAGTTGCGCAGGGGCTTGCCGGTTGACAGCATGGCAGATATTCTATCCTGCGTTTTCTGTTCACCGCAGAGACTCATGAAAGCTTCTATTTCCAGATCCAGAATCTCCTGCTCCGTCACAAAAGTTCCTTCCGCGCAGGTTCCTCCACCTAATACATGCGCAACCTTCATAGCGATATGAGCATCGTATTCAGAAGCATACTTGCCTGCTTTCATGTTAGCAATTATCGCCGCCGCCACGCCACGCAGATTTTCTCCCATTACCGGAATAAGAGCGGGTTTCGGCGGTTTGTAGAACCTGGACATACCCAGAACAATCTGTTTGGCTTCGTAAATCTGCATGTCTCTGTTCATGTTGATCTTGCAGGTTTTGCGGATAAAGCCTAAATCCTGAGCTTCCTGAGCGCTGGTAGCAACTTTCGCCGTAGCAATATTTTCGAAAGCTTTGCCGTAGTGATACTGCATGTTCAGACCGGATTCCACAACTCCCGCGGGAATTCCTTCAGTCATACGCAAAGCCAGTTCTTTACAGCCACCACCGCTGGGAATAACACCGACACCGACTTCGACAAGACCCATATAGGTCTCACCGTTGGCCAGGCAATAATCACCGTGCATGGCCATTTCACAACCACCACCTAAAGCCATACCTGCCGGAGCGGTAACAACCGGTTTGGGTAGATATTTCATCTTCATGTTGGCATTCTGCAATCCGGCAACCATCTTCTCCAAGTCAACCCATTGTTTTTCAGTAATGGCACACAATACAGCAAAGATGTCGGCGCCGGCAGAGAACATACGCTGATCATGGTTGGCGACGACCATTCCCAGAAAATCTTTGTTTATGATATCGCAGCTCTCCGATATCATCTGAATCATATCGGCGTTAACAGAGTTCATCTTGGTATGGAATTCGAGGCAAGCAACGCCGTCGCCAATATCAATAAGTGAAGCAGCGGCATTTTCCTTAACGATCTTCTTTCTTTCCTTGAGACCGGACAGCAGGATGATCTTGGGATTTGCTTCCATCTTCACATAGCCCTTCTTCTTGAAATCATAGTAGGACTTGACGCCTTTACTATCGACCTTGTAGAAAGATGTGCATTTCTTCTTCAGCATTTCTTCGATTTTGGCGGGAACTTTTTTGCCGAGTTTCTTCATTACTTCAACGGCTTCTTTAACGCCTATAGCATCCCATGATTCAAAAGGACCAAGCTGTTGATTATAACCCCACTTCATGGCGTTATCTATTTCCACGATGGTATCGCAGATTTCGGGAATGCGGTTGGCAGCGTAGATGAAGTTGTTGCACATATATTCGCGCAGATAATCGCCGGCGGCATCCTGTCCGTTGAAAGCTACTTTCATACTAACGGCAACACCGGAATCGGCCCACTTCTTTGCTTCGGAAATAGACGCGAATTTCGGTTTCTGGGCCACGGCATATTCCATGGTCTTCCAGTTGATGGCGTATTTAACGTTCTTGCCTTTTTCGTCCTTTACCTTCTTGTAATAACCACCTTTGGTTTTGTTACCCAGCCATTTGTTGGCCAGCATTTTTTTTGCAAATTCCGTGGGGGCGAAGGTATCGCGGCATTCATCGTCGGGAACAGCGTCATAGAGGTTCTGTGCAACATGAGTACCGATATCGAGACCGACCAGATCTATTGTTCCGAAGATGGCTGTGCCGGGACGGCCGACTGCCTTACCGACTATGGCGTCAACTTCTTCAATACTCATACCTTTTTCGATCATGACCCTACCGGCATTACACAGATCATAGACACCGACACGGTTGCCGACGAAATTGGGAACATCCTTGCATATAACAACGCCTTTACCGAGGACTTCCTCGCTGAA
>JAQUPZ010000042.1 GCA_028716365.1 Kiritimatiellia bacterium | reverse complement strand
GTCAGGGCTTTGTCAACCTTTTCTATCGCATTTCCTTCTTCTATGTACTTTATAGAGTTGAGAAAATATGGGAACAACAGCGCATTCACGACAAATCCCGGGTTGTCACGACAGACAAGGGGCCTCTTCCTGATCATACCAGCGAAATTCAGGAGATTATCGATAGTATCCTGACTTGTTTTTTCACCTTTTATTACTTCCACAAGTTGCATCAGCCACACAGGAGAGAAGAAATGTGTCCCACCAAATCTTTCAGGATTCTTAACGTATTGGGACATGGTCGTAATCGGGATTGAAGATGTATTACTCGAAATCACGCAGTCATCCTTAACGGCCTCAGAGAGTTCCCCATAGACCTGTTCTTTAACCTTGATGTCTTCGAATACCGCTTCAACAACAATATCTACTTCTTTGAATTCATCAGTATATTCAGACGTAGTCGTTATAAGATTCATCAGGTCATCTACGGGCACTTTTAGTCTCTTCTTCTCAGCCATTCCATCGAATATCTTTCTCAAGAAAGCCTTGCCGGGATCAAGGGCCTCGGGAATATCCTTGATGATGACAGGTATCTGCATATTTCTCAGTATCTCGATAGCGATACCACGCCCCATTGTTCCGAAACCCAGGACAGCGGCTTTCTTCAAAGGTTTCGGCACAAATCCTCTGTTCATCATCGACCTGGGTTTGTCGGTCATGGTTTTGATGAAAAAGGTGTTGATACTCCCCTTTGCTTCATGGGAAAGGGCAACTTTAACAAAATTTTTCTTTTCGATCTCCAATGCATCATCCAGAGGAACCTTCAACCCTTCCTGAATGGATTTAATGGCCAGCATATGGGCCGGGAGTTCACGACCCCTGGTAGCCTTCAGAACCCCCTGACGGGCCTGTTCCGCCGCCGCATCAACCTGGGAGAAGTCATGCTCCGGTCTCTTCAATTCTGCCGTTCCGGAAATAATCTCCTGAAGGAATGATTTTGCCTCCTCAAGAAGATCGCCATCTGCAGGCACTAGCCTGTCTATGATCCCGGCCTCATAAGCCTTTGCTCCAGGCAGCATCCTGCCCTTGAGGATTAGCTCAATGGCGGGATATCCAATTAACCTTGGAAGTCTCTGTGTTCCGCCGCCTCCCGGAAAGAGCCCTACATTACATTCGGGGAGACCGATAACGGTCGTTTTCGATTCTTTTGCTATCCGTACCGTGCAGGCAAGGGCAAATTCCAGCCCACCACCGAGACAATGACCATTAATGGCTGCCAGAGTTGGATATTTCAACTTGGTTAACCTCCTGAAAGAATCATGAAAAAGATCAAGCATCTTTGTTATCTCTTTCTCCTCATTCATCCCCTCTATCATCTTCAGGTTGGCGCCGGCAAAGAAGTTGTTCGGCTTGCCCGAAATAAAGATCGCTCCCTTTATTGTTTCATCTTTTTCCAGGATTTTAAGAATTTCATGAAAGCTCTCAAAAGCCTTTTCGGTCCAGGTGTTCATAACATCGCCAACCATGTCAAATGTGACGATGGCCACATCTCCTTCCATCTTTAGATTAAAAATCTTTCCATTACTCATAACAGGAGCCTCCTTGCCTCCATCTTTATACAGCTTGTTCCTCGAAAATCTGTTTGGTGGTACCCCAGCCAGAAGTAGTAATTTGTACTTATCGCTGGGGTGAGTGGAACCCCCGACTTGCGGGGACACGCTTGCATGCCCCGATGCAATCAAAGGGCTGCCACTCCACTACTATCCGGTTTTCGGTTTTCCCAGAGCTGCTACTTGGACATCAAAACCCTGCCGATGGTCATGATTTCCGCTTCCTTGGTACCCTCATAGAGTTCGAGGACCTTGGCGTCTCTGTACCATTTCTGGACGTTGTATTCATCGATATAGCCATAGCCTCCATGGAGTTCAACAGCGGCATTGGCACAAAATACGGCAGTCTCACCACCCAGGAATTTAGCCATTGCCGCGAGGTGGTAGTCCGGCCTTCCTTCATCGATTAGCCAGGCGGCTTTGTGTACGAGATTCCTTAAGGATTCAATCTTGATCGCCATTTCTGTCAACTTTTTCATGCTGAGCTGGTAGCTTCCGATGGGTTTGCCGAAGACGGCTCTTTCCTTGCAATATTTGATGGACTCATCAAGGCAGCCCTGGGAAAGCCCGACCGCCTGAGCGCCTACCATGACCCTGGTCACATCGAAAAAGTGCATCAACTGGTAGAACCCGGCCCCTTCCTTGCCGACCAGGTTTTCCTGGGGAACTCTTACATCCTCAAAGGCAATTTCTGCCGTGTCGCTGGATCTGATTCCCATCTTACCACGGATTTTTGTCCTGGTGATTCCCTTGGCATCAGCCGGTACAACGATCTGACTGAAGCTCTTGTGTGCTTTCTCATCGGGATTTGTGATACATTGCGTGAGCATCCAGTCACAAACCGTCCCGTTTGTAATAAACATCTTGTTTCCGTTGATGACATAGTCATTGCCGTCCTTTACGGCTCTTGTCTGGTATCCGGCCACGTCCGTACCCGCATTCGGCTCTGTAAATGCCCCGGCGCTTACCCACTCGCCGCTGCAAACGGGGGATATGTATTTCTTTTTTTGTTCTTCCGTGCCAAAAAAGAAGACACCTTCACAACCAAATCCGGCGGCATAGATGTTGAGACCGATTCCCATGTCTATCCTCGACAATTCTTCTGTAACGATGGCATTGCCCAGGATTCCGACGCCTGCTCCGCCGTATTCTTCAGGAACCCAGGCACATACAAGACCGTTTTCCGCTCCCTTTTTCCGGATTTCCGGAGTGTAAATTTCCTCTTCGTCACACTCTTTTGAGAATGGCGCTATTTCTGCCTGAGCAAACTTGTACGCCATGTCTCTCAACATCCTCATTTCTGCCGATAATTCAAAATCCATTTTTCCCTCCTTATGTTTATTTTTCAAGCACTAAAGATCACTTGCTTTTTCATTGAAAGGTCCCATCTGCCGCTAACATATATAGCGGGGAGGAACCACTCCTTTCTATATAATTTTTTCTTTTGCCAAATCAGCTATTTCCCCATCGGTCATGCCAAGTTCTTTTAATATCTCTCCGGTATGCTGGCCCAGGGTGGGAGGAACCGATCTCATCAGGGCCGGTGTGTCCGAAAATTTGCCCGGGAAATTGATTTGACGGATTGTTCCTTCTGTGGGGTGTTCCATTTCACAAAGCATGTTGCGAGCTACCACCTGAGGATGGGAAAAGGCTTCATCGAAATTATTCACCGGCTCACAGCAACAATCAACATCCTTTAACAATTCTCCCCACGCTTCTCTCGTTCGTTCCGAGAATATCTTTTCCACCTCGGCAATCAGTTCCCTGGCTTCTTTGCCCGGCGCAAATTGAACCTTAATCAGGTCTTCCCTATCTACCGCCTTACAGAAGGCTGACCAGAACTGCGGCTCCAGTGCGCCCAGAGACATAT
>JAQUPZ010000041.1 GCA_028716365.1 Kiritimatiellia bacterium | reverse complement strand
AGTCGATCAGCGAATAAATGTTTTTGGCTTTGGCCAGTTTGGCCGTCAGATCGAATAAAGTCGTAAAAATCGTTTGTTTTCCTTTCATCACGGCATCGTGGCAGAAGGCGGCGGCGACATGAGACTTGCCGTTATGTAAAGCTTCACATAACGGCAATTATGCAAAGCAATTGGTTATGTAAAGTGACAGGTACAAACAGGCTATAAAGGCCAGTTTGTACCGTATCGACTTTACATAATTATTGGCAGAGTCGTTGCAGCCAATTCATAAGGTTCATATCATCGTGCCAAGCTGGTAAATCATCAACCGCTGAAGGTGAGTAGGCTTGCTCCAGTGCCAAGCGTCTGGTCTGGCTATCCGCCCTTGCATAAATTTCCGTGGTGGTAACGCTTGTGTGTCCCAGAAAGTCCCTGATGTAGACCAGATTGATGTTTGCCTGAAGAAGATGCATTGCTTTGGTATGACGGAACATATGCGGAGACACCGTATCTGGCAAAATAACAGATTCTTGTTCCTTGGTGACCTTCACATATTTGTCGATAATGTATGACACGCCTGCACGGGTCAACTTCTGATTCCTGCTGCCAAAAAACAAGGGATGATCCAATCTGTGGTCTGTATTCAATCGTCTTTCTTCGAGATAATCACTCAGCAAGGAAGCTGTTTTGCTCATGATCGGCACATGCCTTACCTTCCGACCCTTTCCTTTGAGGGTGACGGTTGCAGGCTGTGTTAAGCGGACGTCGCGTACTAAGAGATCGGTCAGTTCGCTCACCCGTGCGCCAGAGTCGTAGAGTATCGTGAGAAGCAGAAGGTCTCGACGACCAGAACTGGTTTTTGTGTTTGGTTGCTTCAATACAGACTCAAGTGCCTCTGTGGAGAGATACGATACTGCCGGCTTCCCGGTTTTTTTAAACGGGATAGCCAATATCCGCTGGTTTATCAAGAGTCTTTCGGGCGTTTCTGCCTGTATATACCGAAAGAGGGCGTGGATGGCGGCCAGTCGCTGATTTCGGGTGCTAATACTACAGTTCCGGGCGGTTTCGATCCACGTAATAAATGCAAGGATCAGGTCGTCATTCACATGTGCCAAGGTTAAACTTTCAGGCGGGATACCTTTTTCATGATCGCAGAAGATCAGCAACAGTTTGAAAGTGTCCCGATATGATGCGATTGTGTGTGAACTCAAGTTTCTCTGGCCCGGCAGGTAACTGCTCAGGTAATCTGTCAGGTGCCGCGCAAAGTCTGTGGTTTTCATTGGTCGGCACCTCCGAGCACGTGTCCGAATCTTTCATCCATGGCCTTAACGATGTCCGGATAGAGCTCTGCGGTGAGACGCAGATACCGCTGGGTGCCTTTGAGGCTTTCGTGACCGAGGTAAGTCGACAAGTACGGAAGGGCGACGGTAAGATCGACGGTGCTTCGTGCCCAGCGCTTCAAACAATGAACGGCAAACGTATGACGAAAGTCATGAACACGTGGTCCTTTACCCCTGCCGCCGTGAGAAATGCCGGCTTCCCAGATAAATCTTCGAAAGTAATCATAGATTCTTTTTTCGGAGTATCGACCACCGTGGGCGGCAGGAAAGAAAGGTTGTTCAGGGTGCTTCACGGGGGGCATTGCATCACTGTAAGTGCGGCACCTTGCAACAAGCGACGCGCTCATGGGAACAATCCTGTCTTTGTGGAATTTACCATTTCTGATGGTTAGCGTCCCTTCCTCCATGTTTACATCACGCACAGTCAAGTTGAGTGCTTCAGATACACGAAGCCCGCATCCATAGAGCATTCTATAAAGTAGGGGAAGGACGAGATGACGATGAGGACTGCTCTTTACGGGCGAACATTGATCCACCCGGTTCAAAAACTCGGCAATTTCTTTTTCAGTGAATAGATAGGGATCGTACTTATCCGATCGGCCTACGCCGAGATGATCTGGATAGATATATGCATCGTATCCCAACCTGATCATGTATCTGGCCAACATACGGACGAGCCGGATCCGGCGGCTTTGTGCATCGGCAGATTCCCACGGCTTCTTTGCCGCCCACTTCATGGCAAGCCCCTTTGATAGACATACCTGGTCGTGGCCTATCTCTACACAGAACCTGTCGAACCGTTTCAGGGAGGCCGCTTGTTTTTGGAATGTGTACCCCAATGCTTGTCTTTCCAAAATAAATCCCTGTATTGCGTCGGCAAGGACGCTGGCGTAGTTATTAATCATGGCAGAACACCTCATCAGGATCGAGAGCGCATTTTGACAGTCCATCGAGATTGATCTTCAAATAGACGCTCGTGGATATTGGGCTCATATGGCCCAGTATTTCCGATATCACCGGCAGTGGTGTCCCCCGTTCAAGAAGCGCACCGGCCAAGGTGTGCCGCAAAGAATGCATTCCCCTTGAAGCGCCTGTCCTTAAGCGTATGCCGGCCAATCGCGTGTATTTTGCAATGATGTTGTACAGGTTGGCGTACGTTGCAAAGGCATCAAACGGGGCGTGGTGACGGACAAAGAGATGAGGCGATTCTGTTTGGGGTCTGCCATTCTTGAGGTAATCGATGATGGCCCAGCCGAGATCGTCAAGCAGGGGATAGTACATCCTCCGCTTTGTCTTGTGTTGAACGATCTCAATGTTCCCGGTCGCCCATTTCAGGTTGTTCAGCCTGATTTCTTTAATGTCTTGGACTCTCATGCCCAGCCGTGCCGCCATCAAAAGAATGGCATAATCTCTTTTGCCATTTGGATTGCCTCTATCCACCGACGCCAAAAGAAGTTGCACGTCTTCTGGCGTAAAGGTGCTCGGAATCTTGGGGCAGTGCGGTTGTTTTAGTGTGGGCGCATCGGCAGAAAGGTCTTTCTCATGGTAACCTCGAAGATACAAAAATTTTAAGAACGACCTTAACGTTGTCAGAATAGCCGAAATGGATTTTTTGTGATAACCGGCAACGGTCCTTATGTAATCCGACAGATGGAGGCTGTTTATTAAGGACAGGGACGTTATGCGGTGATCATCCAGGTAGCCGATAAATAGCTCTACTCGGTAGATCCGGCCCCGCATTCCTTGTGCTGAGTAATTTCGCTGTTCGCACTCTTTGTAGTAAACCTTTAGCGCCTCTGCAAACTGGGGTGTCTTTTCATAAGGGGTCTTGGTAGTTCTACGTCGTAGAATGGCGCCATGAAGTTGATAATCTCCAAGAACTCGGATGCACCGGGCTTGGCCTCTGAATGTGCGGTGTGATGAACCCGTGTAGCTGTCCAGATCAAATTTGTAGGACGACCGTAAGAATCGATTGCCTAAACCTTCTGAATAAACACTTTCTCCCGTGTCGTCTGCAAATTCAATCAATCGTCGATAAAATCTTCGATAACCGTTGCGCGTCTCTTCTGAATAGTTTAATCGCTCAAGCTCTCCCAATACTTCTGATACGAGGTCTCTGATTGATCTTTCCGCTTTCATGACAGTCCTCCTTCAAGATGATTATGGATGCAAAAGCATCCTTTTCATCATGAAGAATTATGGAAAGTCTTTCCATAAAAGATGTTGTCATTTCAATCATTCTTAATAACGACTTTACATAACCAATTGCTTTGCATAATTTCCCACGCCTGTCGGGCCGATCATCACCAGATTGGCGGGGCTTTTGAGCCAGTCGGTATTCATAAACGCCAGAATCTTATCCCGGGGAACCTTCGGGTTAAATTTCCAGTCAAAATCAGACAGCA
>JAQUPZ010000040.1 GCA_028716365.1 Kiritimatiellia bacterium | reverse complement strand
CTACAATTCTTACAAGCTGGCCATCGGAACAATCAATGACGTAAACCAGGCAAAGAAAACAGATGACTGGCTTCCTGTTTCTTCTTCTGAAACATTGTTCAGCGGAGCAAGAGTGAGAAGGTCGGGGACAGACCAGAAAGAGGGGAGCAACGGTTTCTTGCTCACTTACGGAAACGGAACCTCTGCCAAGACATATTATTGGTGGGTGAAGTTGAGAAAGCCGTCTTTAGCAGAAACAGAATGGATGTATGGAGGCACCCTTGCCACTCCAGAAAAAGCTTTCCCGTTGGTGAGAGTAGCGGCCAATAAAACAACCGTAACCCTGGGAACAGATATTCAATATTGTACTACTCTGGCCAGTTTAACCAACACAGCCGATCCTTGTTATCCAATATGCTGGACTGGTATGGGCGACCCGGTGGTTGATCCTGACAATTCCAATTGGAAATGCAGTGTTTGCTACAATTCAAGCAATCAGCCCGTTCCTTGCGCTACTGCCAACGGCAACGCGTTCTCATGGGTTTTGCCGGAGCAGAGCGGCAGCTACATGGAAACGACAAACGCTTCAAGCACCAACCCGATATTCAGATTCAGTTCAACGGTTCAGAATCTGAAGCCGGGATTGGCCATAATGGGTTCTGAGTGTGCCGGCGAGGGAGAGACGGGTACAACAGCGCCATTGCCCAAATGGAGAGAGGTTTCACCGTTTTGATAATAAAAAATAATAAATAACGACACAGGCTTATGCAAAAACAAAAACTCATATTATTAACAACAATTTCTTTCTTAATGGTTTTTGGTTTTGCAGTAAGCTCTGTTTTTGCCGTATCTTGCGGACAGAATTTTACCGATACCCGCGACAGCCAATCATACTCCACCATTCTAATCGGAAATCAATGTTGGATGGCCAAGAATTTAAACTACGCCGGCGTCACTTATTATTGTCCAAATGATGATTGCAACAACCGAACCACATACGGCCTCTTGTACACCCAAGCAACCGCAACAAGCGCTTGTCCGTCAGGATGGCATTTGCCAACCGACGCCGAATATTATACCTTGGAAAATTATCTTGCCACAGAATCTTGCGTCGCCGACAGGGTAGCATTTGGTTGCAGTCCGGCGGGCCAAAAAATAAAAACTTCTTCATGGGGCGGAAACAATCTTAGCGGCTTTACCGCTCTTCCTGCCGGTGGAATGAACGTTCCCGACCGCCCTGCCAGTTTTGGTAATTATGGGTTTTTCTGGGCAAGCGATTTTCTTTTGGGCTATCCGTTGTCCAGAGAATTAAATATATCTGAGAATGGAATAAGGCGTAACGCATTTACCGAAAGCGTTGCGCTTTCTGTTCGATGTATTGCAGATTCGTTTACCGTTGACGGAGCTTGCGGGTCTCAAAGCAGCCCGGCCGGAACAGGGGTAGATAGCGGGTCTTTGACTTCCAGCTCTCCGAATCTTTGTGTTTCTGGCGCCGGTCCGGTCAGCAACTTTCAAATATTCAACGGAGGGGATGGAAACGCTTATTGGTGGAAATGCGACGGTTTATACGGGGGAGTTAGTTCTGATTGGTGTTTAATACACATAAAAGTCAATGGCGCTCTTGGTACCGCCAACGGACATACCTATGCGTCAGCCGATACCTCATGGGGAAGTTATGTTCAATGCAGCGCAGGAGCTTCTTCAAATACGACTTTCCCGGCAGAGGGTGGTTCAACAAGCTGGACCTGTAACGGCCTTTGGGGAGGAACCAACAGTGGAACAGGAACAGCTTACAGGACCATAACAGTCGTCAACGGTTCCTGCGGAACAGCCAATGGTCAGTCATCTTATTTTCCACCCCAAACCAATCTTTGTGCCACGGGAACAGCATCTTCTGTCGCAATTAACCCAACAACATTTACCTGGACCTGCAACGGTTCCGGGGGAGGAACAACCGCATCTTGTTCTTCTAGTCAGCTAACCAGGCCTCGTCCATGTGGCGTTTACGGAGATATTAATCAGAACGGATTTATTAATTATTACGACGGATTGCTTGCATTTCAGCAAATGGAGTCATTGGCGCTAAACCTTATTGATGTTAATAACAACGGAACTGGAGAGTTTGAAGACGTAAATGACATTTTAAGGTATATTAACGGAGACATAGCTACTTTTATTGTTTGTTCTTTTATCAACGGCTCCTGCGGGACAGCCAATACCCATGGATATACATCAACAAGCGATATTGACACGGCCGCTGAAAGATGTGCGACAGGAAGCTTTACTTCTTTCACCGACAATACGTCTTACTGGTCTTGGACTTGCAACGGTTCCGGAGGAGGAACCACGGCAAATTGTTCTGCCAATAAAGTTGCCTGCGGAACGTATCATAATACGATAAGGAAAGACCAGCCCGCAAGCAATCTTTGCGCATACGGAAATAATACAACCCTTAATCTTTCGAACAATGTCTGGTACTGGTCTTGTACTAATAATCCGGGAGTAAATGCCGCATGCTATACCTATAAAACAAGTTGTGGTTCGTCAAACGGGGAGTCTTTCCCTACCGCCCCTTCAACCAATCTCTGTGTATATGGAACAGCATCTTCGGTGACAACCGGAGAAACAACATTTACCTGGACCTGTACCGGAAATGATTCCTTGGCGGTCAGTTGTTCGGCAACGAGAGTTGTGGGAACTTCTTGTTTTTCGTGCGGCGGATTGACTTGTACGGAAACCACAGACGGAGCATATACTGTTCATAAATATACCGGAACGGGAACGTGCGCGTGGACTACTCCTTTAAACGTAACAAGCGTCCAGCTTCTCATAGTCGGCGGCGGCGGAGGCGGAGCTGAAGGATCCTCTGGTTCTTCATTCGGCGGTTCTGGCGGAGCAGGAGGTCTCTTGACAGGAACCCTCAGCGGTCTTTCCGGGTCATATAACGTAACCGTCGGTGCCGGAGGAGCTGCTGCGGCTGCATCAACCTCACCCGGTTCTCCCGGCGGAAACTCTTCATTCGGTTCTTATATCGCTTACGGAGGAGGCGCTGGAACAAGAACATCGCTCGGAGGCAATGGCGGTTCCGGCGGCGGTTCGCTTCAATCTCCTGGCAGCGCAACTCAAACAACCCAGGGTGCGTTAACCGGCTACGGGAATCGCGGCGGTTACGGTTCGGCAAATTATTTGGTTGGCGGCGGCGGAGGTGCCGGCGGAGTGGGAGGAGACAATAATGCCTATGCCGCCAATGGAATGTCTTCAAGTATTACTGGAGCAGCGATAACTTATGCTTTGGGAGGATGGACTTGTGGCGGTACCATAACAGCCGGTCTTGGAAACGGAGGTGGCGGATGTGATTATGGCGGCAATGGATATGCCAAAGCCGGTTCTTCCGGTACTGTTATCATTCGATATTTAACTCCGGTTGTGGTTAATGGCACTTGCGGTTCTTCAAACAACGGAAACTTTTCCACAGCTCCCTCAACCAATCTTTGTTCTACTGGAATAGCATCTGCTGTTTCCGGAGCAGGACCGTGGACCTGGACTTGTACAGGATCCGGAGGAGGAACCACGGCAAACTGTTCAGCCAACAAGATTGTCAATGGCGTTTGCGGTTCATCGCATGGAGGCGCATTTTCAACAGCTCCTTCGTCTAATCTTTGTTCTACTGGAATAGCATCTGCTGTTTCCGGAGCAGGACCGTGGACCTGGACCTGTGCCGGAGCTTATACCGGAACCACGGCAAATTGTTCTGCTTATGTAATAGCCG
>JAQUPZ010000039.1 GCA_028716365.1 Kiritimatiellia bacterium | reverse complement strand
AATCTGATGTACGGAGTTGTTGAACGGTTCTGAATCGTCCATGTACGCAACAGCATATCTTGTAAAATCGTACCGTTCAGGACTTACACCAACAGTAATGCTGTCGTCTGTTCCGTCCGTAACCCATGAAGCACCCGTAACGGCGGTAATCGCCGTGAAGTAACTGGAACCGTACACTGTGGAATCAGCAACAGGAGTTATTGATTCCGTTGTCCCAGCCGTTCCCGCCACCGTCCCGGTGATTGTGATTGTCCCTAAAGTGTCTGCGCTTCCATTGGTTGTGTGTGTCACGGATATCCTTGCAGGCCAGCTAGGTTGTGCCGCAATCGTGTACGTTCCAACTTTCATTGATGCTGATTCCACAATGGCGTCAGTGTCAGGCGCACTATTGGACACGTCAAATGTAATGATTTGCGAAACGTCTGTAATACCGGAAGGGAAAGCCAATGCATCATTATCTGCAACAGTGTTCAGCGTTGTATCTTCTGCAACTAATCCAAAATACGGCGAGATTTCATTCTGCGCCATGTTGAAATACGACACAATGGTAGTGTCAGTAGCGGCATTTGGATATAGAGCGTCAGTTAAGGTAATTAACTCTGCCACCGTACTCATAATATCACCACCAACCGTTTATTTCGCATCCATAATTATCGCATAAAACGTTCCGCCAGAACCATCGGATATCAGACTAAGCGTGTCAACAACCTGATTCAAAACAGTGTCACCAGCGATAAGCGGAATTGAAGTTGTGTCTGCAACAGCAGTCGTAAGCGGATTCATCCAAACATTGCCAGTGATAATTCCAACAGTAACCGGATATCCTTTTGTGTAAAGACCACCAGAAGCAGGAACGCCAACAACAATCGTATCATTTCCAGCACCAACGTCAATGACCCATCCTGCGCCAGTCACGGAAGTAACCGTCTTGAAATACTTGACGCCGGAAACCGTTGAACCTGCAACGGGAATAATCACATCCGTTTGAGCAACATCAAAAATATCAGTGCCAACAACAGTAATCGTTCCTTGCGTGTCTGCCGTACCGCTCGCCGTAGTCGTAACGGTAATCAAACTAGGACAATACGGCTGTGCCGCTACAGTATATGCGCCAACCTTCATGTTTGTCGTAGTGACTATCCTATCCGTATCTGCGGCGGTATGCAACGTCCCTTGAAACACCTTCAACGCTTTGTGAAACTGGAAGTCTAAAACCCTTTGAATAACAGCCATTTTTCATTCTCCTTATTAAAGATTTGGGGCATAAACTTTAATAACAATCAAAGTCGTATGCCCCCTTTCAATGAATTTCATTCGCCTGATTTCATTATACCATGTTCATCAAGCCAATTAGGACGTTGCGATAACGGGAACATTCATTGTCTTGTCCGCTCCTGTAGCGGTGTTATTGACAACTCTTGTGGTCGCCAAATCATATGAACTTGCACAGTTTGCGGCTGAAATCCATTGGTTGTTCGCCACGATAAGACGGTCTGCATTTTCATCAATCGCCAGTGTTGTAACATCAAGGATATTTCCAGCAATGATGCCATCAACGACATCGGTATCGTCAATGATAATGCCTTGTGCGGCAACGATGATGTTGTCCAAAATTCTCAGGTTGCTGTTTGTGGCAGTACCCTTGACTTGAATACCGATCTTCTGTTTTAGGCTGGAAGTCGAGAGGCCATAGAAATGGCATCCCTGAACCAGCACGTCCACGCAGTCGTTGATTTCCAGCGCGCAAGTTGTCGTGCCGTTGCCGATGAAGTCGCAGTTGATGAAGCTGATGCCGTGGCAGGAAGCCATGATATCAACCGTGTTCGCGGCGGTCACGTTCTGGAAGGCCATGTTGATGAAGCGGCAACCCATTACTGCGGCGGCAGGAACCTGCACGCCAATCAGCTTGGCTTTCGGCAGGAAGTCTGTGTTGCCAACGCCGATGATATCCGTCTTTTCGGGGAATCGAACCAGACTTTCCTTGTATGCACCGCCGTTTACAAACAGGCGGTTTCGCCTATCCCAATGGTTCGTCACTGCGATATCATCGTCTGCAAGCGCGATTCCTGCGGCAACCGTTTTAACGGCAGTAGCCCAACTCAAACCATCGTTTGTGTCCACACCAGCATTTCCATCGACATAAAACGATGTGCCATTGTCCGCAAAAACACCGCCTGCGCCAAAGCGCCCGTCAGTATCCCACACCAAGTGCTCTGTTCCGCCCGAATCTCTAACATAAAACCCGCTTGTATTGTTTGAAATTGCTTTAAGTCCAACAGTAATTGGTCTCATTTTCTTTACTTCCTTTCAAATAAATAAGGGTAGAGCAGTGTTTCAGGCTCTACCCTCGCCTTGTTTATTCTATTGTCTGATTACTTCTTACGAGTTCTGCGAACCAACAAGCCCATAACCCGGTGACACAGCGCCTACGACATATTCTTCTTCGCAGGTGACATTATAGTCTTTGGTCTTGAAGTCCGTTTCCGTTTCAACATTCATTCCGCCGCGATACTGATAAATAACACCAGCGTCAGGAATCGTCTTGTCAAGCAGGAACCACGGTGAATAGGTATCGCCATCGCCAGTATGATCGATGTAATCATTGAGAATAACACCAATCTTCTGTGCTTTGGTAATGCTGTTGACCGTATTTGACAGTTCCCATGCAAGCAACTGGCTTTCCAAAAGTTCAATCAAGGTGAACTGTTCCATCGTGTTCACCAAAATGTGAGTTGCTTTTGTTGGGAAGCGGTTTCCGGCCTGATTCTTGATCTTACTGAACTGATTCAGTCCTGTCTTGATGTTATCGGTGGTAATCGCGCCAGTGATAAGGTTGTCATTGTACTTGCCCGGAGCGTTTGACAGCGGATGAGTATTGGAAAACACATACGTGGCATCAGCCATAGCGGTTGAGAAACCATCGTTGTAAACATCGGCGACAATCTGCTCTTTCGTTTCAATCATGGAACGAATGAGTTTCGTGCCGAACATGCCATTGACGGAAAGTGTCTGGTCGTCTTTCATCTGCCTGCGAGTGGCAGTAACGCCTTTGCCATAAGTAACGAGAGTAAGTTCGGTTTTCCAATCTTCCGAAATGCCTTCAAATGTATAGGCACTTCCTTCACCGTGAGCCGTTGCATTACCGATGTCGCCTACGGTTAGATACGTTCCGACTTCCAGTTCGCAAGGAACCTTTGTTACGATTTGAGGCCACTGTTGTTCCTGCGGCACTTTTGCCGCTTCGTTGAAAACAAAGTTAATGCTAGCCCTTGCCTTCTTTAGATTTGTAATGTCTGAACTTCTTCCACCAGCCATTTATATCATTCCTTTCATATCTTCTGCATTACAGATAGAGCGATGCTTTGAGGAAATTGCCAATACCAACACGCCTTTTGTTGTCGTAAGACGAAAGAGCGATAAACGCACCGTCTGTATCGTTCAAATCAAGATACATTTCGCCTTCTGCGCTTCCATCACCAGCGGCGCCATCGACATAAAGGTCATAAAGCACGCCCTGCATGGCAAGAGTTCCTTCATCAACGGTTGAACCCTGATAAAATTCAAACTCGAACGGCTGGTCTGCCGGGTAGATGTAGGCTACCGCACCACTCGCGGCATCTTCTGCAAACACGCCAACGACTGTAGCCGCCGCCGCCAAACCTTCTGCGGCAGGCAAAGCAAGACCGTTAGCCATAACAGCAACCTGCCCCTTTTTGCAAGCGGCACTTGTCTTATACTGTAGTAAAGGCCGTACCTGTGAGTTAACGGGTCTTATCATTATAATCAATCCTTCCCTTATTCGTAGATATTCTTCAAAAATTCTTCGTCAGTCGGCGGCTTTCTTCCCTGCCTTTTGGCAAGAGCGTCCACCGTTCTTTTCACTTCCTGCTGTTCTCTTGTCAACTTCGTCTTTACAGGTGCAGACGCAGTTCTCATTGACCTTGATACGGTATTGTTTCCAACTTGCTCATCATCGTCTGTAAGTGCCTTAATTGCCCTTATTTCGCGTTCTGACTTTGCACCGTATTTCCCTCTGCAAATTTCCTCAACCGTCATTACGCCTGATTCTGCCGCCTTCATGATGATCTCAAGGTCTGAATCAGCATCCGGGTACTTGGACAAAACCTTTCGGTTCTGTTTTTCAAACATAAGCACAGCAAGCTGT
>JAQUPZ010000038.1 GCA_028716365.1 Kiritimatiellia bacterium | reverse complement strand
CCGATGATGTATACTGGGCTATGATGCCACATGAAAAGGTGGCTGCTTGAACGGGTTCAGCTTCACACTTAAGAATCCGTATTTTCTGTCCGAAGAACCCCGTCCACCTGTCTCCCAACTGCCGGGGAGCTGCTCGATTTTCAAATAAGTACCACCCAAAAAATAAAATACACAACATTGCTTAATAAAAATGCCAACAAACTGCACCGTATTATCCACTTTCTCTGAAAAATGTATTCATCGTCATTGTCTTCTTTCCCAAAAATATAAAATGTCCATTTAACACCGTTAAAAAACACAAAGCCGAAAAGTTGGTGGTAAAATGAGTCTTTCTTCCTTTGACCATTTTTGTTTTCTACTTTGTTTCCTAAATAGTACAATATTTCTATTCCTGCCCAACTTTGGGCAATCATCGCAAATATTGATATTAGTACAACCCATGCCATATGATTTTTCACATCCTGGCCATACCGACAAGCCATTGATAAATTTCATTCCTGGCAAAGCAAATCGAGTTTTGTAAGTGTCTCCATTGTCGTTCTGATCGACTTCTCCGTAGTTCTCGTCAATGTTCACATTAACTCACATTGGATCCAAGGATTGCGCCGCATACGATTTAACAAGTCCCACCATTGACCACCTTCAAAAAAAAGTAACGTAAAAATATACCACGGTCGACATTACAATCGGAAAAATCCCCAATGCAAAACAACAGACGATCAATACTCTTAGTCTCGCCTTAACTTTGCTAACATCCTGACTTTCATCAGGGTAATCCGTAAAGATCAATTTTCGAAGTCTATATGATCCATAGAACTTAAGTTCAAATTCCTCTTTGAACAGTCTAAAAGTTTCTGGATTATTAACCTTAAGCAACTTTCCAAAGCGATTCACTAAGACATATGTCACAACAAACACTGTGAAACATGCTGCAGAATATACTGACACTATTGCCGCAAGCATGTTGCGCCCATTGTTCTTGATTCAATTCTATTAAGCAAATCTCTTATTGAGGAATTCCACAACAAAATAGCCCCACCAATTAATCCATGTCCCTCAGGGAGAGGAACGGAAAAACCAGGTGGACTGTAGTTTACATCAAATCCTTGGTAATCATTTCCACCTGTGATATCCACACCTACAGAATAGCTACCACCACCTTGCCACGAAAAACCTCTCAATTGGTTAATATTATCAGCGTTCCAGTACGATCCTGTGATAGCCAGTCCTGCACCGGGTGTCATACCGCCAAGTACACCCGTTAAAAGAACTCCGAAGTTTCCCTCATCATCCAAAACAAATTGCATTGAAACAGCACCCCCGGCTACAAACCCCGCAAATCCCGTAAAGCCAATCCCAACTGCCCATAATCCAAACGGATCATTAAAAATCACGGGGTTATTCCTGACATATCCCCAGTCATTCAATTGCGCAGGATCGTAAAGAACCGCCCGGTTCTTGTTCAATATCGAGTTCTCATTAAACCTGTCTCTTTGCATAAAACGGCCGACTCTCGGGTCATAATACCTGCTGCGATAGAAGTAATGCCCTGCTTCTTCATCCCATTCTCTTCCAGTGAAACCGAACCCTGTAGCCCTGTCGTAAGGCTCCTCGCCGAAAGCCCGGTAGCGCCTCATAGTCAGGATGTTGCCGTCCTTGTCGAACTCGAACTTCACTGATCCCAGATAATCCTGGAAGAAGTATCGCACATTGTCGTTCTGATCAACCTCGCCGTAGTTCTCGTCAATGTTCAGGCCCAGGATAATCTTCTTGGAGCCCTTGGTATTGTCGCGGACTTCAAAGATGTTATCTCCGACATAATAGAAGCGCTCTTCACCTGAGCCTGCCGGGCCGGACCACTTGCGCGTGTGCCTGCGGCCAAAGGGGTCATAGGTGTATTCCACAGTGTTACCGTCCCTGAAGACTTTCTTCAGTCTGCCGAGCGCATCGTAGGTGTATGACGCATTCTCTGCGCCTGATTTGACTGTCAGGCTGCCTTCCTGGTCGTATGTATAGGTGACCTCCTGACGATCGCCAGGGTTGCGGGCCGATTTCAAATCGGCCCCTACACGGACTGTGTTTCCCACGGTCATCTTTACCATTTCTCCTGCCGTGTTGTACTCGTATTTGATGATACCAAAATTCTTTGAATTCAGCGCTGTTCTGTTGCCGTCGGCATCGTAAGTGAATTCCTCGGTTTCACCGTCAGGGTATGCGGCTTTGATCAGACGGCCGAGGCCATCGTAATCGTATGTGGTGATTTCTGCGGTGGTGTCACGGGATTGAGGGCGACCACGAGGGTCGCCCCTACGAGCGGGATTCATGCTTTCTATTTTTTTCGTCATGAACCCGTTTTTGTTGTATTCGTAAGAAGCCTTGTACAAAATATTCCCTTGTTTTTCCAGCCATTCGGACTTGACCAGTCCGCCTGGGTAATAGCTGATGCGCTTGTCGATCTGCCATGTTTCATACCCGACTTTGGTTTTGCGTCCGGCCTTGTCGTATTCGAAATTGATGTCAGCGTTTTTCCTGAAGATGCGGTACACCCGGCCCTGCTTGTTGTATGCGTATTCCACTGCAGTCATGTCCTGACCTGTGCCTGACGCCACCAGCATCAATTTTCCGGTTTTGTCGTACATGTGCTGAAATTCCTCAAGCACCGGCCCATTATAAATCTTGTATTGGAGCCAGGTCATGCGGAGAAGCTTATCATACTTCATTTCTATATACAGATCAGCACCGGAGGCCTGGCTGATCAATCCGTGGAATGTCCGGCCATAGCCAAATCCCCCGGAAGGGCTGGCTGAAGAGTTTACGGAACCCAGCATGTTGGAACACCGGCTGTCGTAATAGTGGTCTTCATACCGCCCTGTAGGCAGTTCCCGCCTGATTACAGGGAGTTGAAGTTTTAACGAATGTTTGTAATAGGTATATTTTCGCTCATTGCCGCCTTCATCGGTTAACCTGACAACGCGGTTCAGGGCATCGTACTCCATGGCTTTACTGCGCTTTTCAGCTGATTCGATTTTTGTCGGATTTCCTGCAGCGTCATAGGCATAGGAAAACACTCCGCCTGCAGGGTCAGTGATCTTGTCGATCAATCCCTGATTATTTTGAGAATATACAAACTCATTACCCATGGGATCAATGCGTTTTCTGAGTTCGCCGTTTCTGTTGTATTCATAGCGCGTGGTGCTGCCCATGGGATCGGTAACAGACACCGGCTGATTGAGGCTGTTATATGCAATGCTCGTGGTCTCGCCTGCTCCGTTTTTCATCAGAACGATATTGCCGTTGCGGTCATAAGAGAGTTCCTGATTCAGTTCCCCTCCGAATGTATAGCTTGTCACTCTGTCCATCAGGTCGTAAGTATATGCCCCGATCCGCTTTTCCGGGTCCTGAGTGGCGCGTAGCGTACCTTCCATGTTCCAGGAATACTTCCACGCATTGCCTGATGCATCGGTCACCTGCGTCAATTCCTTTTTCTCATTGTACCGGTACTGAGTTACCGCCACGGAATTTGCGCCTTCTTCCAACACATCAGTCTGTTTTTCCTCCAACTGCCCGCAATTATCATAGCTGTACTCGATGCCTGAGTAATTTTTAGTGTGTTTTGTCAGCCTGCCGACTGAGTCGTACTGGATTTGCCGTGTGTAGTCGTACGGATCAGTGTATGCAATCAGATTGCCGGTCGGGGAATAGGTAAAGCTCTCGCTCATTTCGCATTCTCTGCTGATCCCTGTGACCTGATCAAAGAAATTGTATGAATATCCTGTTTCGCGGCCCAGTTCGTCTGTTGTTTTCAAAACATTGCCGTAAGCATCGCGGGAAAATGTAACTTTACTGCCTGCTGCGTCTTCAATTGCGCTCAAATACCGGTTGCCGTCATACTCGAATTTCGTGACCCGGCCCTCGAAATCCGTGGCCTGCAGCATGAGCCCGCGCTCATCGTAGCTCATGGTTGCTGTTGCGCCGTCAGGATTGATCTTCTTGATCAGATGACCCCTGCCGTCATACTCATAGCGGAAAATATTGCCGTTGCGGTCAGTAAAAGAGGTCGTTTTGTTGAATACCGGGTGCCATGAATACTGCTCGCACGAGCCGTCCGGGAACTTCTTGCTCACCATGTTGCCCCGGCTGTCGTAAGCGTAAAGATACGAACTGCCGTTCGGCAGTCTGACTCTTGTTGCCTGATTATTACCGTTGTAATCATAGCGGTACAGTGCTTCGCTATAGTCCTGGAACGACTTCAAGGCTCCGCTCAGGTAATAGGTCAAAATCCTTTTGTGTCCGCCGTCATCTGTTTCCGTGATTACTGTATCTGAGCCGGATTGTGTGTATGTGCGGGTCAGGGACTCTCCTGCAGCGTTGGTGCGCTTAGTCATGCGGCCCTGATCATCGTACTCCATGTATTCTTTGGTGCCATCGCGAAAGATGTTGCACACGATCCGGTCGGCATCGTTCCATTCATATCCGCAGGAAAAACCGTCCGGATGCTCGATTTTCACCAGCCGCTGTTTATCGTCATACGAAAAGCGCCGCTCCACGCGGCCGCCGATGTCGATCACAGCAGACATGCGATTTCCACCACATGCGTCCCACTGATAGGTCACGGATTTTCCCGTTG
>JAQUPZ010000037.1 GCA_028716365.1 Kiritimatiellia bacterium | reverse complement strand
CGTGCCGCCGTTATTAGTCATCTTCGTTTTATTCAAAAAACACCGGATCGGGTTCGATCCTATTACAATAATGAGGAAACAAAATACGCCGCTTAATGTTAATACTATTATGAGACGGTTAATAATTAATTTCGTTTTGCCCTGTATGGTTTCCGTCTTTTTGATAGTATTGCCGTTTTGATCGTATTCGTATTGGTTATCCTTTGTGGTTATTCTGTTGCCAACACTGTCATAGGTATAGCTGAATCTGTCGATGAACAGATTAAAAGCATTCTTATGCGTGATATTGGTCAGTCTGCTTAATTGATCGTAGATATAGATGGTATAAGAATCATTGGGCAGGGTTCTTTTGATTCTTCTGTTTAAGGAATCATAAGCGAAGGCATAACTGTTATTGTTGGGATCGGTAATCGCGCTGATGCGATTACCGGCATCGTAGCTCAGGTAAATTGTTTTGCCCTGCGGATCGTTGATATTAGCGAGATTGCCGCCGGAGCTGTAAGCGAGATTAACTGTGTTGCCGTTCTTGTCCGCAATGGCGGTTAATTTGCCCGATGTATTGAAGGTATAAACTGAACCGTTTTTGTAAGTAAGGGTAAACGTGTTGTCGGCATTTTTCTGTAGAGCCGGATATACGGATAGAGTTGCCGTATATTTTTTAGATTGACCCCATTTGAATTTTTCATTCTTTAAGTTCCAACGGGCTTTAACGGTAGCACTTGTGCCGGAACCGATTACGGTGCCGCCGATCGTTACTTTCCAACTGAAAAGTTTTGATGAAGAGATATTCCCCGTGAAATTAACCGAACCGTTTTGATCAACGACAGCGTTTAAAACATCAAAAGTATTTATCTGAAGATCGCAAGATGAACAATAAGGAACAGTCACCGGCGGAGGAGGCTGTGGTGTCAATACATTCGCCGGGCAGCAGCCTTGTGATTTCATACCGGGAGTACGAATATCGTATAATTGAACAAATTTATATGCTGCATAACCATTGGCATATCCTCTTGCCCAACATTGCGCGTCTGTTCCTTGTCTTCCGTTGAAAAGACAATCAACCCAAAATTTCCACCAACCTGATTGTTGTTTTCCAGAATATTACCCGCACAGTTCCATGTTGATAGATAAATGTTTAGATAACAATAGCACCCCATCGCTCCCCATGTGCAACCTTGTCTAAGCGATGCTGTATACATTTTGAAGGCGGCATCATTATAGTCATATTGCTCGGACCTGAAATAACAAGAGGAGGAGCGGGTCCGGCGTTGCTGTAACAAATAAATAACGGACTGAAAAAAATTGCGAAAGCTATGACAAAGACAAACAGACACAATTGCTTCCTTCCCGACATTATTCTTTTCCCCCCGCTAACGAAATAACTACTGTCATGTCAACGATACTCTGTCATTTCGAAGGAGCCTTCACAACTGAGAAATCTTAGATTTCTCCCTGCGGTCGAAATGACATTTCTGGATTGACACGACACTACCTTACTGCTTTTTGATTGTGAAAAAATGATGCTTTTTTTTGCGCACCAAGAACTTGCTTTTTGTTATCGGCAGTATAAGAAACGTTCAATTGTGATGATCTCGTAAAAAGTCGCTTTTGCCCTTTTTTGTCATTCCCGCGAAGGCGGGAATCCAGTTATTTCAATAGGTTCTGGATACCGGCCTTCACCGGTATGACGGTTTTTCGACTTTTTACGACTTCATCAATTGTGTGTCAAGAATATTTTGCCACAAGATGTGGGTGCAGCGCCAATGACCCTGCTGGTGGCACATTTCCGCAGCCGTTCTATTGAGCAATCTACTCACCTTTCGGTCTGTTCAGACGCCAAGAAGGCCAATTGGGTAATCTTCTGAATCAGCCGAGCCCCATTTTTCCTGAGCGCTTTTTCATTTCCCACCGGTTCGAGAATGCAAGGGATGGCATCGTCTTTTCCAGTTTCTTTTCGTTTCCCCCGTGAGACATTACTGTAATATCCGTAGTACCTGACCATCTGCTCACCCCGGTTGGGGATATGCGAACACATCGCCGCCAGCCATTCCAGGGCGGGGAAGTTCTTACTTGTCCGGCCATCCCCGGATCGGTGTCCGGGGCAGGCTTTGGCTGTATAGACAACAGTACCTTCCTGTTCCATGTACTTCATGCGCTCCTGAGAGAATGACGCACGGATGATGTAACGTGCAAGGTTTTCCATTGCCGTTTTATCACTGGGCAATATGCGATTGCCGCAGAAGACGTTGAAGCCGGAGTGCCGCCATGTCGAGAGCATGGCAATCACCTCTTTCGTTATCTTTCCCCTGTTCAGTAGCATCCTGAATACCTTGTGACGGAAAATGGCTTCCAGCTTTTTAAGCTCCAGCGGCGGAGCGACGTGGAATATGCCTTTGGTTCCATAGAAGCACCCGTCCGTCAGAATAATGTGGCAGTGAGGATTGAACCCGAGAGCGTCGCCAAATAGTCCTCGACGCAGTGGTAATAATCCGAATCTTGCGGACGGCGGGGATGGTATGAGGCTGCGGACAATGACATGTCTTCCTCGCTGGACATGAAAATGAACTGCGAAAGAATGATTTATAGTAGGACGAACGTCCTATTGACAAGAGGGAAATTCATGTTGTGTCAAATCGTACTATGTTTTAGATAAAGGCATTGCGCTCATTGTGGTGATATGTTAAGCAAATCTCCACCATTCACCATCCGGAGAAATTTTAATAATGAAGTACGAACCGCTGGTTATCGAAGAGAAATGGCAAAAGAAATGGGAGTACCGCTGATTGTCGCATTTTAGAACGCATTGAAAAGGAGTTGCCGGAACATGAATCCGTCCGTGATTTGCTCAATGATGTAAAAACACTTTTTAAACGATTTTTAAAATATGATAAAATTCTCATCGCATATCATTTCTTGAGGTACTTTCCATGATCAGATCACTGGATGATTTTTCAAGGATTGCACGGGAAAAAGGTCCCAAGAAACTGGCTGTTCTTGCCCCCGAAGATGAGGACTTCATGCTTGCCGTGAAAACGAGCTGGCAGAAAGGATATATCGAACCTGTTCTCATCGGCAATACGGAAAAGATGCAACGGGTGGCAGAAAAGGTCGAATTCGACATCGGCGGATTTGAAAAGATAATCGGCGATGAGAGGCAGGCCATTGCCGATCTCGGTCTCAACATGCTCTTTTCCGGAAAGATCGCCATCGTCAGCAAGGGACAGATACCCACCTCGTACATCTACCGCTCCATCATCAGGGAAGAAAATAAAGCCGGTTCGGGAATGACTGTAAGCGTCGTTACCTTCTGGGAAGTTCCCGGTCTCGACCACCTCATCGCCTTTACAGATACGGGCGTCAGCATCAAACCGGATATGAAGACGAAGGCGGAGATCATCAAGAATGCCCTCTTTGTCTATCGCCTGATGGGTTATCCGAAACCGCGGATCGCCGTCCTTTCCGGCCAGCGGGAGATCGGAGGTACTCTTTCCTCCTACCGGGATTTTGAATTGCTCAGACAAGCTGCTGCTACAGGGGACTTCGGGGAGTGTGAGATTGTTGATGGCACTTCTTTTACGGAATTGTTCCTTGGCGGGAGAAGCCGAGTTCCTGATTACAGAGGCGTGAATAGGGAAGATATTCCGCATATCCTTCTCGTTCCCTGCCTCGATACAGGAAACATCATCTGCAAGCTTGACTTCTTCCTCGATGTAACCCGCTGTTCCCTCGTTGCAACATCCCGTGGGCCCGTGTGCATACCGGCCCGATCAGACACCAGTGACAACATCGTGGAGCAGCTTGCCATGTGCGTTGTAGTGGTGGACAGGATGACAGGGGAGGTGAGCTGATATGCTGAAATCGTTTAATGGTATCATAGAAGCGGCAAAGAGCGGCAGCATAAAGAGACTGGTGATTCCTGCTGCTACGATGATGGATATGCAACCCCTCGGAAAGGCCGCAGGCGCAGGACTCATAATCCCCTGCCTGGTCGGCGGCGGCAAAGCTATTGAAGACATGATTGAAGAAACACCGCTGAAATCACTGCCGCATGAAATCATAGACGAGAAAGATCCGAACAAGGCATTGAATACTGCGATAAAGTATATCCGGGAGGGACGAGCCGATATACTGATGCAGGGCAGTGTTAATCACCAGACGTTGATGGATGCCGTCATGGACGCAAAAAACGGCCTCCGGAAGGGGAAGCTCATGAGCTATATTTCAGTCTTTCAACTGCCGAAGCCGGAAAAGCTCATCCTCGTCACCGATACCTTCATAAACAACAGTCCGTCCCTTGCCGAAAAGCAGCTCATCCTTGAACATGCCCTTCGCCTCACAGGCATCCTGGGAATCGACGCGCCCAAGGTTGCCGCTCTTGCCGCAATCGAACAGATTAACCTCAATATACCGTCAACTCTGGATGCGGCGATACTCTCCAAGATGTCGGAAAGGAAACAATTCGGCAAAGCCATTGTAGAAGGACCTCTCGACATTGACTGCGCCCTGAGCAAGGCTGCGGCGGCGCGAAAAGGGCTCCGAAGCGCTGTGACGGGAAACGTGGACATATACCTTGTCCCGGAAGTCGATACGGGCCATCTTCTCGCTGAAGCTCTCGTGTTTTTCGGAAAAATGGAGACCGCCGGGGCAATCATGGGAACGACGAACCCGGTTATTATGAATTTGCCATTCGTGTCTGAAGAAAACAGATTTGTGGAAATTGCCATTGCATCCTTGATGTGTGGAAAAGGAGGGGACG
>JAQUPZ010000036.1 GCA_028716365.1 Kiritimatiellia bacterium | reverse complement strand
TATGGGGGTGGAGGTGGAGGTATAGGTTTGGGGGTGACCGAAGGAGCGGTGATGAGGGCGTTGAGGTGGCTCAAGAAGAACCAGCAGGCTGATGGTTCGTGGAAGAACGTCAAGCCGGCGATGACGGCGATGGCGATACTGACGTACCTGGCGCATGGAGAGACGCCTGCATCTGAGGAATTTGGGCCTACGGTTGAGAAAGGGATCAAGTGGCTGGTAGACAACCAGGAACAGGATGGTCACTTCAAGAGTCGGGACGGAGCGGATTACAGTCAACCAATAGCATCGTATGCGCTTTGCGAAGCGTATGGAATGATGAAGCTGCCTCTTTTGAAGACAGCGGCGGAGAAGGCAATTGATATTGTCATAAAAGGCCAACATGCAAGTGGCGGATGGAACTACAAATGTGGACCTGGTACAGAGGGACACGAGGATGATACTTCCTATATGGGCTGGTGTGCGCAGGCATTGAAGGCCGCGAAGATGGCTGGACTGGAAAATGAAGGCCTGAATGAAGCAATGAAGAAAGCAATAGCCGGATTCAAGAAGAATTATTCTCCGGCCGGCGGGTTCGGATATTGTAGTCCTGGACAGACAGGTCTTACGGGTGTTGGAGTTTTGTGTCTGCAGTTGCTGGGAGCGGCCCGTGATCCCGAATGCAGAAATGCAGTATTATGGCTCGAGAAATCTGCGACATTTGACTGGGATGCACCGTGGCTGACCAGTCCGATTTATTACTGGTACTATGTGACGCAGACGAAGTTTCATTGCGGCGGGGACATATGGAACAAGTGGAACAAGCAGTTTTCCATACAACTTGTAAAGAACCAGAAGATAGAGAAAGAAGCGATAGACGGTCCCAAGGGCAAGAAATATGACATTGGCTGGTGGGAACCGCCATCCGGAGTCAAAGGTTTTTCCGATGGTCCGACCATGGACACTTGTCTGTGTGCGCTGCAGCTGGAGGTTTACTACAGATATTTGCCAACGTTCAAACCGCCGGTACAGGAAGGTGACGATAAGAAAGAAGACAGTGGCGACATAGAGATAAAGATCGCACCTGCGGCGGCAACTACACCTGCGAAGTAATTTAAACCTTTTCGGCGTGTTACCCGAATCAAGTAATTAAATTCTTCTCTGCTAGTCTACGTAAGAAATACCGTTATATTCGTTGTTTTTTGGGTACAGTATACTTGTCGTACTGAGTTTGTCGGAGTATTTTGATTCGGGAAATATGCCATGACTAGATGAAAAGAATTTGTACCAGAATAAAAATGGGGAGAAGGACGGGAATGGAAAATATGTACATGTATTCAAAGAAATGGGGCATTTTAATGTTCTGATGTTCTGCGATTGTTTTGACCATGAAATTTGGTCCATTTCCAATGTACGTCATTGTCCCGAAAAATACCGCAGCGGTACAGATTGCCTTCATGAGGGAAGATGGAATTGATGCCACCATTTCCGGCGACTGTTGTCCAAGCCCCACTGCGAGTGAATGGAAAGTGACGGCAGTCGGCGTGTTGTCAAGGAAGCTGCTAAGGAGCCCGGTCAAATAATAGAACGATACAGGGCTTGAGACATTCATAGAATGGGCATTTTTCTCAAGGAATATCAAGCAAGGCACCATGGTCACAAATATTCCGAAGAAAAGGACAGCAACCTCGTTAATCGGATGCCATGTGAATCCGTTGGATATTCTAGTCATGCGTGGTGTGCGATGAAGAGAAAGCAGAGCCATCAACAAGATTACGCCTTCGCGGGCAAAACTGGTGTAACGGCTGGTTTGCATCCAGGACATTGTGTTCGGATTGATTAATGCAATTGCCATCACAACTCCACCCAGCCAGACAAAATTCAACTTCCCCTGAATGGTAATGGTACCGCCGGACACACTGTCCTGTTGTCGGTCTTTTACCTGCTCTTTATTCCAGAAATGTCTGTCCACCAGGAAGTAGATCAGAAGAAGTAGTGCGTTTGTGAGAAACCATTCTGGAAATAACCGGAAGAACCATGTGAATGATGCGCCACGCAGATACATCATGAAAAGAGGGGGATCTCCAAGGGGGGTAAGCAATCCGCCGCAATTGCAGACAAGCGCGATAAAGAACAGCACTGAATGGGTCTTGTATTCTCTTGTACGGTTTGTATGAAGCAGAGGCCGGATCAGCAACATTGCCGCCCCAGTTGTTCCCAGCAGTGAAGCCAGCAGCGTACCTGCGGTAAGCAGAATTATATTTGTCCGAGGTGTTCCGCCTCTGTTCCCTTCGATGAAAATTCCGCCAGTTATTACAAAAAGAGAGCCGAGAAGAATAATGAAGGGAATATAGTCAAAGACAATTGAATCATAGAGTTCAGACGTAAAGTCCATCTTCAGCAGATAGAAGGCAGTCGGGATAGCCAGCAAAACGGAAACGATTAATTTGTTTCTATTCTTATCCCAAAAATGGGGAAGGAATAGCGGAAACACCGCTATAGCTCCAAGCATGAGGATAAATGGTGCCATTGCTAACGGAGAGATCGTTACATAAGTAATTACTTCTTTTATCAATTTCCCCCTTCTTCTTTACCAATTACCTGTTCTCTGTATTAAGGGAATAATAACTATTACCCGAATATCGTCCAGAGTTATATGTGGTGTAATAGTGCGGGAGAGTTTCAAGGAAACTTCTATCTTAATATGTAAAAAAACAAGGACACTAGTACTATATTTCTCTAATAAACACATTTCAAGTAACGTTATATTGTTGGAAGTAAAGGTATAGAATAAGCTGTCGAATCTTTCGGTGATGAGCATGTAGTAATTTTGTGGGGAAGAGATATGAGAAATCTGATGGATCTTCTGGTGCATGTGCCATTAAAGGAGCAATGGCGCAGGATAAGGGTTGGGTTGCGGGCGCCGAAGGATACGGGAGAATACAGGTATGCTAAGGATGCGCTGGTATGCATGTTTGGTCCGACGACGATATCGATGTTCAGCAGTGTGCTGGTGGCGCTGTGTGCGTTATTTGTGGATGTAGAAGGAGGTGCGCGGGAATTTGCCATATCCTATGAAGTTAACATAGTGGAGCCGACGACGACGAAGCTGGATGATCTGAAGATAGAAGAAGCGAAGGTGGAGGAATTCAAGCCGCCAGAGCCGCAGGACTTGAAGGACATGCAGAATCTGGATCCTAATCTGGCGCCTGGTGTTGCGTCGGAGATAACGACGCCCGGGCCGCCGCAGGAGTTTTCGAGTGGAGATACGGGTCAGGGAGTAGGTGTAGGCGGAGACATGGACACGCCTGTGGTGCCGTTTGCGGTGGTGATGACGAGGAGTCCAGTGATCATGAAGGGATTGTATGGTAACCGAACAAAGGGAGGCCGCGAGGTAGCGTTAAGGGCATATGGGGGTGGAGGTGGAGGTATAGGTTTGGGGGTGACCGAAGGAGCGGTGATGAGGGCGTTGAGGTGGCTCAAGAAGAACCAGCAGGCTGATGGTTCGTGGAAGAACGTCAAACCGGCGATGACGGCGATGGCGATACTGACGTACCTGGCGCATGGAGAGACGCCTGCGTCTGAGGAATTTGGGCCTACGGTTGAGAAAGGGATCAAGTGGCTGGTAGACAACCAGGAACAGAGCGGTCTTTTCAAAGGCCGGGATGGAGCGAATTATAGTCAGCCGATAGCATCATATGCGCTTTGCGAAGCGTATGGGATGATGAAATTACCTCTTTTGAAAACGGCGTCGGAAAAGGCAATTGATATTGTCATAAAGGGCCAGCATGCAAGCGGCGGATGGAACTATAATTGTAATGCTGAGGATCGAGACGACACTTCCTACATGGGCTGGTGTGCGCAGGCGTTGAAGGCCGCCAAGATGGCTGGCCTGGAGAATGAGGGCCTGAACGAAGCAATGAAGAAAGCGATAGCCGGGTTCAAGAAGAATTATTCTCCGGCCGGCGGGTTCGGATATACAAGTCCAGGAGTAGGCGGTTTGACGGGTGTTGGTGTGTTGTGTCTGCAGCTGCTGGGAGCGGCCCGTGATCCCGAATGCAGAAATGCAGTATTATGGCTCGAGAAATCAGCGACGTTTGACTGGGATGCGCCATGGCTGCAAAGTCCGATTTATTACTGGTATTATGTGACGCAGACGAAGTTTCATTGTGGCGGGGACATATGGAACAAATGGAACAAGCAGTTTTCCATACAACTTGTAAAGAACCAGAAGATAGAAAAGGAAGCGATAGACGGTCCCAAGGGCAAGAAATATGACATTGGCTGGTGGGAACCGCCATCCGGTGTAAAAGGTTCTTCTGATGGTCCTGTGATGGACACCTGTCTGTGTGCGCTGCAACTGGAGGTTTATTACAGGTATCTGCCTACCTTTAAGCCGCCGGTACAGGATGGTGAAGACAAGAAAGAGGACAGCGGTGACATTGAAATAAAGATTGCACCTGCGGCGGCAGTAAAGTAGTTCACATTTCCAATAATACGTTCTTCATATCATGACGAACGGTCTCTATATACAGATCAGATATCCCTTGTCATTATAGCGACAGACTGCAAGATACGGCATATATGTAATAAAAAGTGATGGACATATACGACATATTTCCCTAATAAACATCATATTAGAGGCGTTAATGTTGTTGGAAATGGAGGGGTATAATTATGTCGTTAAGGAAGCACAGGAAACGGCAACAGACATTGGGACTTGAGCTTAATATGACGGCGATGGCAGACGTGGTATTTCAGCTTCTTATTTATCTTATATTGACAGCGAAGCCGCCGATAGTGTTTGCGAATCTTGATGTAAACCGGCCGCAGGCGGATCCGAACGCGATTAACCAGAAGATACAGGGGATGGTTGAGATATCGGTATTTTCTGATGCATTTGTAGTACAGGGCA
>JAQUPZ010000035.1 GCA_028716365.1 Kiritimatiellia bacterium | reverse complement strand
GCGCGGCATTTGCCGGTGAGGCAGACATCAATTTGCCGGATTTGGCCCAAGTTACATTTATGGGCGGAACCCTGTCGGGAATGACAATCCTTAATGTTGGATTGTTTATCTGCCTGATCGGTATGGCTTTCGGTGTGATGCAGTATGTGCAAACCAAGAACCTGCCGGCGCACAAGGCGATGCTGGATGTTTCCCAGACCATTTGGGAAACCTGCAAGACCTATCTTTTTCAGCAGGGCAAGTTCCTGATCGCTTTGTGGGCTCTGATCGCCATTTGTATGATCTATTACTTTGGTGTTTTGCAGTCAAAAGCTGTATCAGATGTTATCATCATTCTGATCTGCTCGATTGTAGGTATTCTGGGTTCTTATGGTGTGGCCTGGTTTGGAATTCGCATTAATACCGTCGCCAATTCCCGCGCCGCTTTTTCTTCCATGAGTGGCGAGCCTTTAAACATCGTGAACATCTGTCTGCGTTCCGGTATGAGCGTTGGCCTTCTGCTGGTCAGCATCGAATTGTTCTTCATGCTCATCATCCTGGCCTACATTCCGAAGGAATTGGCCGGTCCCTGCTTCGTCGGTTTTGCTATCGGTGAATCCCTGGGCGCTTCCGCCCTGCGTATCTGCGGCGGTATCTTCACGAAGATTGCCGATATCGGTTCCGACCTGATGAAAATCGTTTTCCATCTTCCGGAAGACGATCCCAAAAATCCCGGTGTTATCGCCGACTGTACCGGTGACAACGCGGGTGACAGCGTTGGCCCCACGGCGGACGGTTTTGAAACTTACGGTGTTACCGGTGTCGCGCTGATTACCTTCCTGGCACTGGCTTTGGCCCAAAACCCCGTAATGGGCGGCAAATTGATTATCTGGATTTTCGCCATGAGAATCCTTATGATCCTGACGGCTCTTCTTTCTTATTTCGTCAATAACGGTATCAGCAAAGCCGCCTTCGCCGGGAAAAAAGAATTTAACTTTGAACATCCGTTAACCAATCTGGTATGGATTACCTCCACCCTGTGCATCGTCGTAACATTTGTTGCCAGTTATTACCTCCTGGGCGATCTGGCTGCCCCCTATACAAGTCTGTGGTGGGCGCTGTCCATCATCATCAGTTGCGGAAACCTCGCCGGTGCATTGATTCCGGAATTCACCAAGATATTCACCAGTACCTCTTCCCGTCACTGCGAAGAAGTTGTGAACGCTTCTAAACAGGGCGGTGCTTCCCTGAACATTCTTTCGGGATTGGTTGCCGGTAACTTCTCCGGTTTCTGGTTAGGCCTGGTTATTGCGGGTTTGATGTACGTCGCTTACCTGGTCTCTGGTGTTTCATCTATCACCGCTCTGATGCCTCCGGCCTTTACCTTTGCGGCGCCGGTGTTTGCCTTCGGTCTGGTGGCTTTCGGTTTCATGGGCATGGGCCCCATAACCATCGCTGTGGACAGTTTTGGTCCTGTTTCGGACAACGCTCAGTCGATTTACGAACTGTCGATGATTGAATCACGTCCCGACGCAAAAGCCGTTGTGAAAAAAGAATACGGGAAAGAACCTGACTTTGAACTGGCCAAGCACTTCCTGGAATCTGCCGACGGTGCGGGCAATACCTTTAAAGCAACAGCCAAGCCTGTGTTGATCGGCACCGCCGTTGTCGGCGCCACCACCATGGTGTTTGGTATCATCATTATGCTGGAAGGTATCTTTGGCAATGTTGTTCAAAATCTTTCGCTGGTCCAACCGGATATCATTGTGGGCTTGCTTCTGGGCGGTTGCGTCATTTACTGGTTTACCGGCGCTTCCATACAGGCAGTTGTCACCGGCTCTTATGAGGCCGTTGTGTACATTAAGAAGAACATCAAACTGGACAAGAAGGAAGCTTCGATTGAAGACTCCAAGAAGGTCGTTCAGATTTGTACTCAGTATGCGCAAAAGGGTATGATCAATATTTTCATCGTGATCTTCTTCATGTGTCTGGCGCTCGCCTTCTTTAACCCCTACTTCTTCATTGGTTATCTGTTCGGTATCGCCTTCTTCGGTCTGTTCCAGGCGGTGTTCATGGCCAATGCCGGCGGTTGCTGGGATAACGGCAAGAAGATTGTGGAAGTCGATCTGAAGATGAAAAACACTCCGCTGCATGAAGCCAGCGTTGTCGGCGACACCGTCGGCGACCCCTTCAAAGACACCTCTTCGGTTTCCTTGAACCCGGTCATCAAGTTCACGACCCTGTTCGGATTGCTGGCAACGGAAATTGCGGTGACTATGACGAACGTCAATTTGAAGTATGCTCTGTCGGCTATCTTCTTTGTCATCGCCTTGGTTTTCGTATATCGTTCATTCTACAGTATGCGGATTTCTGAAGAAAAGCTTGACGGATAAGCTTTTAATATTTCACATTATCATTAAAAAGCGCCTCAATTTGAGGCGCTTTTTTTGTGTGATTAATGTAAAGACAACTTATTACAATGGCAACGTTATATTTGCAGGTAAAAAGTAACTTGCCGTAGTCTTTCAAATGTTTTCCCGGTAAGTGACAAGAGTGTTCCAGGGTTGTTGTGAGCTACACAACTTGCGGGATTTAACCCAAGTTCTGTGAAGGATAGTGTAATCTTCGCCCCTGATTTCTGATTTTGGATTTTTAAAATCATAATAATTCTCATAGATAAATGTTTTTATAGGTGGTAACTAATTGCATCTGTTTAAGAAATATTTGATATAAAAAATCTGGGAAGGTGAATTTTTTAATATGAAGCTAAGTCCTCGAGTTTATCATCATTAATAAATAAATTTTTTTAGAGTGAGATGTAACCTTTTCCGTTCTTTCTCCGATTATGAAGAAGGTGAAAATTTCAGCCAAGAATTTTGATCTTGCCTGAGTGTAACGTTTGATTAACTTACTTTTAAGAATAAGGAGAAAGAAGATGAGACGGAAAAGGTTTTGTAGAACCAGTTTATTTCAGAATCTGGTGATCATGATGGTGACCCTGATGTTTCTGGGGGCAACTATGGATGCCATGGCTTGGCAAAGAAATAGAGCGCGTACAGGTCCCAAGGGTAAAACCTCCTCCACAAGCATTACGGGAAATCGGACGGGCAACGGCGGCTATAACAGAAACGCAACGACAACCGGTCCGCAAGGCAACACGGCAACGCGTTCAGCGGAGGGACAATGGGACCCGGTGACCAAGACCTGGACAAAAGACGTCACAACCACTGGGCCTGAAGGACAAACTGCTACCCGTGAAACTACCGGCACCAAAACGGAGAACGGCTATAACTCAAACACTACCGTGACCGGTCCGCAAGGCAACACGGCAACGCGTTCAGCGGAGGGACAATGGGACCCGGTGACCAAGACCTGGACAAAAACCGTAACAACATCAGGAGCTGACCAATGAAATATTCTGCACAACCACTCATGCACAGCATTCGTTTATACCGGCAGAAAGCAATCACTCTAACATTTGCGACAACTTTATTTTTCGCTCTCCTGTTTCCCGGGTCGTTTGCAATGGGACAGGGAAAACCGGTCGACATGTTATTCAAGACGGCTGATACTGATGGTAACGGCCTGATCAGCGAAGCGGAATGGCACGCCGCCATGCAGAAACGTTTTGAAGCTACTGACACGAATCATGACGGCAATGTTTCCCGGGAAGAACTTGAAAAATCGAAAGAAACAATGCGGGAGAAATTTCGCAACTTTCGTCAGCGTTAGCCTTGTGTCCGGCTTGTATAGTGCATGGAAGTTTGAGCAGGATCGGGTTTCATTTTGACCAACCGGAGTATGGCTTTGATACCGAGTCACGTTGCGGACAGGTCTGACAAGATCACAGACGGGGAAATTATCGGCCGTATCCTCAGCGGGCGAATCAACGATTTTGAGGTTCTCCTGAACAGATATCGGGGGTATGTCTTTAAAATCGTTTCCGGACTTCTCCCTCCCGATGCGGTCCCGGACCTTTCTCAGGAAATTTTCCTTGCAGTTTATAAGTCGCTGCCGCAGTACGATGAGCGGAAGATGTTCAAGAAATGGCTTGCCTGCATTGCGATTCACCGTTGTTATGATTACTGGAGACTGCATTACCGAAACACGGAAATACCGATCAGCGCTTTGACCGAGGACCATCAGAGATGGCTTGATGAAGTTGTGTCCGCTCCGTCCAGAGATGCGTTTGACCATACTGAAACGCAAAAAGAGATGCAGGAGATTTTACAGCGGGCACTGGCCGATCTCTCTGCGGAAGACAGGATGGTTATCACTCTGGTGCATCTTGAGGGGCTTTCAATTAAAGAAGCCGCGGAAGTTCTCGGCTGGAGTTCGATTAACGTGAAAGTCCGGATTCACCGGTCACGAAAAAAGATGCGGAAAAGAATTGAAACAATGTTAGCGGGAGGTGCCTGATGATCAAAAACAATGATCGCGTAATAAAGATGGAAAACGCTCTTATCACAGCGCATCGGAGTCGTCCTGAAATCGAGCCGGACGCGGAATGGAATACGCGGGTGATGGCGCAGGTGCGGGAAGAGGGACCATTGGGGCTGACCAATAATCGCTATCCTGCTTTGGCTCAGATTTTTGTCTGGCGTTTTGCCGCAGTCGTATGCTCGCTCGCTCTTGTCATATCGTTCTACGCTTTTAAAACAGGGATCGGAACGGAGCAGTTCATGCTGGAATTTTTTAGTGACGATCCCCTGGCCACCCTGACAATGATCTTGCTGCCGCTGTGACCCCGGGTTGCGATTTGCAGCCCGGAAAGAAATGGCGTGATCACAGACTATAAAAGGAGTCTGCTATGAAAAAATGGAAACTGTGGACGGGTAGTATCCTGATTTTTCTTGCCGGGGTTTCTATCGGCGCAGCCGGCACTGGTCTCTATGTCCGTCATAGGGTCATGACCGTGCTTCAAGGGGGTACGCCGGCCGTGGCAACGCTGTTTACGACAATGCTCGCCCGCCGACTGGACCTTTCGGACCCACAGGAAAAAGCGGTGTCCAAAACCGTCACTGAAACTCAGGGACGATTGCGGGAACTACGCCGGCAATACCAGCCGGAAGCCCGGAAGATTATTTCCATCGGGATTGCCCAGATCAAAACGGAACTTTCTCCCCAACAACAAAAGAAACTCGATGAAATGTATGCCAGATTCAATGAGCGATGGAAGGTGCAGGAAATCCGGCAAGAAAATCTGGGAGAAAATCTGGGGACCCGGGAGAAAATCTGGGAAGAAAATCTGGGGACACCATACTAGTTATTTCTGGACAAGCAGTGATGATAGTTATAGACAATAAACATGGGCCGTATAGCAAGAGTAGTCGCAGCAAAATATCCTCATCATGTCACCCGGCGAGGC
>JAQUPZ010000034.1 GCA_028716365.1 Kiritimatiellia bacterium | reverse complement strand
TTTGCCGCGTGGCAACATCCACACACACAACGTCCCCACCATACGACACGTTGGTTTTGATTGTCAATACTTTTTCTGCGGATTTATTTTTGCCTGAAATTCACGCCGTTCGCCGTCGGACGAGCCCTTCTTCATCAGCCTGGCAGACAAGCCGCCCCACCCCATCGTCTCCGACCCCGCGCCGGACAGCAGCCCCAGCCTGCAGGACCGGATCCTCGACTCCTTGCGTCGAAGCCAAGAGCCCATCTCTCGCACCGCTCTTCGAAGCCTGCTCGGCGTTCAGAACAGGCGACTCGGCGAAGCACTCGAGAAGCTCGAAACCCTCGGCCGAGTCCATCGGAACGGAAACGGCTGGCACTGCTGAGTAGGCCTCAGAGGCCGTTCCGTTCCCGCGATCCCTGGGGAGCGATGGGAACGGAACGGTCTCCACCGCCCCTCGCCCGTGATAAACTGGCTCATGCGATGCGGACAGAATTCATGCAACGAGGATGGTCAGTGGGCGCGCAACGCAACAGACCTACGGGTCAAGGAGTGGGCGTCCTATGCTTTTCTTTCTCCCGCCCCAATCCTAACTGTCAAGTCTCTAGCGAGGAATCACTGTGACTGACACAATGCAACTCGAAAAAATTATTCGCCGCGAACGAACCCAAATTTCAAATGCTTTCATTAAAGCAGCCAAGGATGCGCACAACGAACGGGAGTTCCAAACTGCCGCTGCGATGATTATCGAAGACTTCGCTAAGGTAGCCGACATAGAATTGCCCTTGCGCGAAGAGTATACGCTCTTTAATGGACGGGCTGACGCGGTCTACAACCGTTTCATTATTGAATATGAACCACCATCATCACTACGGGATAAAAACAGTTTTCGCCACAATCAGCATGCTATTGAACAGGTCAAGGAGTACTTGATACGACTGGTCCGCCACGAGAGCCGTAAATCCGAGCGACTCGCAGGCGTCGTTTTCAATGGAGACTATTTTATTTGGGTGCGGCAACGTGAAGGCGTCTGGCACATTGACCAGCCTATCAAGGTCGATCCTACGTCTACTGAGCGTTTCCTGCGAACTATTTGTTCTCTGTCCACAGAACGGGCACTGATTCCAGAGAATCTCGTGGGCGATTTTGGCGAGAACACCGATATCTCTCGTTTAGTTGTTTCTGCGCTGTATAAACAACTAACGCAGAACTCGCAGCGGAGAACTGAAGTTCTCTTCCAGCAGTGGTCACAGCAGTTCAGTGAGGTGTGTGACTATGACCAGGCCAGCAAAGTAGACGTCGCAACTCATGCCCGTTCCTACGCCATTAAGGGTAGCGGGATCGACTCATTCCGTTTCTTCTTCTGCATCCACACGTACTACGCATACCTCATCAAATTGCTGGCAGTACAAATCGTCCATTTTTATTTGATGCCAAAGCTTGGAACTGACCTACGCCAAGCTGGGGCCAAGAATTCCGAAGACCTTCGAAGGTATTTGTTGGCGATGGAAAACGGAGGCATCTTTCGTCAGTTTGGAGTCAATAACCTTATGGAAGGCGATTTCTTCGGCTGGTATCTTGACGCTTGGTGTGATGAGATTGAGGTACCTATACGTGAGGTCATCAATGCGCTGGGCAAGTACTCTATTGATACCCTTGACATTGACCAAGACACATCGCGGGACCTACTCAAGCACCTTTACCAGAATTTGATGCCCAAACCACTCCGTCACAACCTCGGTGAATACTACACGCCTGATTGGTTGGCGGAACGTACCCTTGGACTTCTTGATGGAGTGATGGAAGAAACGGTCCATGAGTCCAGCGAAAGCGGCAAAGCTTCGCGCTTGCAGGTTTACCTCGGCGACCCCAACAAGCGCTTGCTCGACCCCGCGTGTGGTTCCGGTACATTTTTGGTTATGGCTATACGTCGAATACGGGAATATGGCTGGCGCAATACAATACCCGAGCGCGAACTTTTGCAACTTATCCTCCGCAATGTAGTTGGCTTCGATCTCAATCCACTTGCCGTTGTTTCTGCCCGAACCAACTACCTCCTTGCATTAGGTGACCTTCTACAACATCGCGGGGAGAATGAAATCAACATCCCCGTATACCTGTGCGACTCAGTATTAACACCAACAAAGGGGAGTGGCCTGTTTGACAACAGCACATATTCTTTCAAAACATCAGTTGGCATATTTACCATCCCTAGTTCCTTAGTATCAGGCCAACAGATTGATGAACTAGCGAACCTTCTTGAAGAATCAGTTCAAATTCAACTTGACGAAGACGACTTTTCCCAAAAGGTGTGTCAGCAGTTTCAAATCGATCAAACAGCAGGGCGCACTGACATCGACACACTTACTAATCTTTACAAGAAGCTCTGTGTTCTTGAAAACGATGGAATTGATGGAATATGGGCGCGGATAATAAAGAACGCATTTGCACCGCTGTTTGTTGGTCGCTTTGACCTTGTGGCCGGCAATCCACCGTGGGTCAACTGGGAGCACTTACCTGAGCAATACAGGCGATCCATTGCCCCTCTATGGCAGAAATACGATCTCTTCCGGCATGAAGGTATGAAAGCACGTCTTGGCGGTGCCAAAGACGATATCTCCATCCTTATGTTCTACGTTACGGCAGATCAGTACCTGAAACGTGGCGGCAAGATTGCTTTCGTCATCACGCAAACAGTCTTCAAATCTGAAGGGGGAGGCGAAGGATTTAGGCGTTTTCGCTGCGGCGCAAAAGGGCCAAATCTGCGTGTTATCTTTGTGGATGATTGGAGCAATCTGAAGCCATTTGAGGGCGCGGCAAACAAGACAGCCGTGGTTATTGCTCAACGAGATGCCGCAACCAGGTATCCTGTGTCTGTTAACTTCTGGCGCAAAAGGGCCGAGCGCACAAAATTGTCTGAGGACGCACCTCTTCAGCAAGTTGTGTACGAAATTTGTAGGCTATCGCAGTGGATAGGTGAACCATTGGACGACGCTCGTCCAGATTCAATCTGGATTACAGGACGTAAGAAAACAGTAAGGGCTTTGAAGCGAGTTGTGGGCACATCTGACTATACAGCTAGAAAAGGGGTCGATTGCAGCGCGAACGGCTGTTATTGGGTTGAGCCCATCGCTAATCAAGACAGAGGGATAGTTGTTGTAAAGAACTACACAGAAGGGGCAAAGCGGCGAATTGATATCGTCCAAGGCGCTGTTGAAGCCGATATCCTATTCCCACTCTTGCGAGGGCGTGATGTGGGGAAATTTAGCGCCACGCCTGATCTGAAAATTATACTGCCGCACAGACTTCCCCACGGCGACAAAGCAATTACAGAGAAGATTCTCAAAACACAATTCCCCAAAGCATATGCTTTCCTCCATCAGTTCAAAAACGTTCTCGAATCTCGTAAAAGCTACCTTAAGTTCCTGAAACCTGCCAATCAACCGTTCTACGCGACGTTTAATACTGGTGATTACACATTTTCGCGCATCAAAGTAGTGTGGAGAGAACAGGCCAGTACCTTAGTAACTGCGGTCGTCGTGAGCGATGATAAGCAGTCCATTGTTCCTGATCATAAACTTGTAATGATACCATTCAGCGAAGAAGATAAAGAAGAAGCGTATTACGTCGGGGGGTTGCTTTCGACCACGGTGGCACGGTGCATAGTCACTTTCTCTATGGTGACTACGCAGATATCAACAAATGTGATGAAGTATGTACCGATCAAGAAATTCGATGGCGAGAACCAGCAACATCGCATTATCGCAGGTTTATGTATGGACGCACATCAAGCCACTCGGCGTGGTGATGTTGAAGAAATCAACACAATAGAAAGGAAAATTGACGCGGCAGCAGGTGAGTTATGGGGTATCAGTGCCGAGGAGATGGAGGATATGCGAGCATCGCTAAAGGATGTAGGGGTCACGCAAGCGTGAGAACCTAAGCCCCAGAGTTGCGATGGCAGCATGTCCCATCTACGGTTAGGGTTGATTATTAAATTGAGAAAGAGCTTCGTCAGCTTTTGTAGGTCTTTGTGTACGAACGAAAAGTTTGACCTGAATAGCCTGCATCATGCTAGGGTCCCGAATTAAGAAGGACCCTCACGATGGCAAAGAAGAAAACTGCTGGTTTGGATCAGGTGTTGGACCGCCTCCGTCGAGGTCTCGACGGTTTGATCAACTTGTTAGTAGAGCATCGGGTCAACGAGGCGTTCGCAGCAGTCCAAGCGCTGGGTAAGTCAAAAGCCAAGGCGATGGAGAAACAGCAGGGTGGTGAAAAACTTTATACCTTCGGCACATCTTCTACGGCCTTTGTTAAATGTGATGGGTACTTCCTAAAATACTCCTTTGCAGCTTCGAGATTCTGTGAGTGCTGATCCAAATCAGACTGCGAAAGTAGTCTAGCTGTGGGCTTTCCATTCTGCCGTTCCATTACGGCAATATTTGCAGGTCCATTGACACCACCTGGATTAGTTTGTATGGCGTGCTGAAGTGTCCAATGTACCGCAAAAGTTGCATCCTGTAGATTGGGAACTTTGTCTCCCCAAAATACATCACGAATGAACGCCAAAAATGGATCAGTAATAGGCTGAGAGCTTCCCATTGAACAGTAACATATATCTTTAGTTTTAAGCTCTGGTTGAAAATCTTGCAAAGCAAATTCACATAAGGTAAGTTCCTTTCCATCTTCGGCTGGAAATGCAACTAGCGCTCCAAATTGACCTTGTGCTGCCTTAGTCGAAGCGAAATCATTTATGCCCAACTGACAGATGTGTTTACCGATTTCTATTGCTGATTTCCTTAAGACTTCCTTATCACGAAATGCATTTTCAAGCTGCGCATTAAAGCGTTGTCCTAATCCAATTTGACCCGTACCGGTTAGAATGACTTTATTATGAATTATAAAGAGTTTCTTACACGACTGTTCCATAGTTCTGAGGCGACCATCACCGAAGGTTGCGGAACTATCTGTTCCTATTACAATGCCGTCACTTGCTTTAATCCCCACAATTGCAGTCATTTCATTATGCCTAGCCTTGGAACACGCTATTAGCTCGCATTTCTGGATAGGCTTTGTATATAGCCGAAACTAATTCATTAAATGACAAACGTCGAACGAACAGTGAAGCTTCTGAAATATACTGCTGTGCTGTCTTGTCAAGATTTTTCAATATTTTTGTACCCTCTTCCTGACCATTTTCGGTTAGCTGGTAGTTTCTCCACTTATGAATAATAATATTGGCCAAACCCTGCTTTTGCAGTTGTTCAAGAACATCATAGACATTACTATCAAAAGGACCATAATCGTAGGGACGGAAGGAAAAATGAGGACCTTCTACTAAGTCAGGAATTTCCTTGTCAATCAGAAACAGCAACTTCTGTACCTGTACAGGAGTATGGAGAGCACTTTTAGCTGGTGCCATTGCAGCCAAGACGATTGATTTTTCGTTCATCTTACCCTCCGGAGCACGGTTTATTTTGCACCGCTTCCCAATGAAGTGCAAGAGATCGGCAAAGATTACGAATGGAAATCCTCCACGCGTTGCTCCAGTTTGTTGGTGTTCGTTTTTCGGAACTCTACACCCCTCAGGATCGCTGGGCAAGTGCTCAGTCTCGTCCTCCCAGACATGTTGGAACATTTCCCAAAAGATAGGATATATCAACACGATACACCTCCTGACTGGGGCTGCCCCATAATTCGCGCCAGTGCCTCAAAATAGGACCCGTGGGGCGGATATTTGGGGCAAAGCCGGAATCCGTGGCCTTGCCCCAAAATGTCCTCCTGCCCCAAAATTCTGTCGCCTGCCTCAAAATAGATTAGACGTGAAACATGACCGCAGTCAACGTCTTGTAATGTCAATACATTCCTGGTTATGCACGATATTTA
>JAQUPZ010000033.1 GCA_028716365.1 Kiritimatiellia bacterium | reverse complement strand
GCGGATATCCTGAGCCTCCGAATACGTTCACCACGGAGGGCATGGCGTATCTGCTTAACATCATGTTCTTCACGACGGCAAAGGCAGCGTCCCTTATCTGGTACGTGGGCATTTTCAAGAACAACGTCACGCCGGCGGTAGGCAATACGGCTGCGGCTTGCCTTGGCGCTGCGGGGACCTATGGCGAGTGCCAGGATGCGGATTACGATGATCCGGCCACCAACAAGCCCTCTTACACCACGGCCACAACGGCCATTGCCAGTATCACCAATGCTGTGGCAGGCAAGGCGGAATTTGTTATCAAGGATACCATTACTGTGTATGGCGCATTCCTGAGCACGGTTGCCGCGAAGACAGCAACGACCGGGTATCTGATGTGCGGGAAGAAGTTCACGGCCTCTCGCGCAGTGGTGGATGACGATGAATTGTTAATCACCTATCAAATAACCCTCACCACAAGTTGATGATTTTATTGTACTTTTTGAGATAAACCATAAACAGGCGTTCAGGGCCGTGGGGTCCTGGACGCCTATCAAGGAGATAAACCGATGATAGACAATGGGGTAATTGTACCAGTCCATGTGGATGCCAGGATAAATGCTGAAATTGTGAGACGAGGACTGATGGCTGCTCAGGCAGTGAATGTCAGTTCTATTTGGAATGTAGAGCATTGGAGAATGGGAACTCTCTTGGGGATAACTCAGGATCATAACCTGGTGACGAATGAAGGCAAGAACTCTTTGCTGAACATCATGTTCCACGCTGCTACGCAGATTGCCACATGGTATTTTGTATTATTCGAGGATGATTACACACCCTTGGCAACGAATACCTACGCAGTTCCGGGATTTACGGAAACTGAAGCATATGATGAATTAACCCGTCCAGAGTTTGTTGAGATTGAGTCAACGGCACAAACCACCAATAACTCTGTGAGCAAGGCGACGTTCACCTTCAATGCGACCAAAACCATTTATGGCGGCGGACTGGTGGGCGGTGGGACAGACCCAGCGGTCAAAGCCGATGCTGCGGGCGGGGGCGTATTATACTGTTCGGCCAAGTTTGCAGAGACGAAGCCTGTGGCCAGCACGGATGTGCTAAAGGTATGGATCACGCTTACGGCTTCATAAGGAGACGAAATGAGCACGTTTTATCTAAATCATTCGACCGGGAATGATGCAAACGATGGGTCGTCCTGGGCATTGGCATGGAAGAGCATTACGTCGGGGGCTACCGCTGCAAGGACAGCCCCCGGTGATATTATTCGAGTTGCCAAGACCCCAGATCCAACATTGGTTGGCAATGCAACGTGGACAGACTTATCAACGACAGTGACCTTGGCCGCCGCTGTAACTGCCACTGTGGATATGTGTGCAACGGCATGGACCCCCGCTTCCAATGTGACGTGCGATACCACAAGCACCTGCAAGGAAGGATCGTTAGCGAGCCAGATAACGATAGGTGCCTCTTTTACCACGGGCAAGGTTGCATACAAGACTATTTCCGATACCGACTTCTCTGCATATCAGCAGATTTCCCTTTGGATACGAACCACTGTTGCAACTACGGCCCTAAAGATATGCCTTTGTTCAGATACGATTGGCGATGTGCTTGTTGATGAACTTGTTTTACCTGCCATATCGGTTATCAACGCATGGCATCCCATTGTTGTCAATAAAGGGTCTGCTCTGGGCGCATCTATCCAATCAGTCGCGCTTTATGCGATTGTCGAGCCTGGAGTTCCGGTTATTATCCTTGACAACATTATTGGCTGCAAAGCCGCTGCCTCAGCGGATAGCCTTAGCCTGAAAAGCCTTATCTCGAAGAACGACGCCGCCGCTGGAGGAACGGATAGTTGGCATGGCATTCAAAGCATTAACGGGGCTACTGTTAAGCTGGACAATGGGCCTGCCACGACCGTAGCCGCTGCGAGGGGTTATGCCGGGGCTACTGAAACAGTGGCAACCTATAAACGAGAAACGGTTGAAATAACAGCAGTTGAAACAATGAATGAGTCGGGGACCGAAGCCCTTCCGATAAATTACCAATGCGGATTTAACACATTAACCGATCTCCAAGATGGTGAGACATTTCTGGACGGAGTAAATGGGACCATAAATGGTGTAAATTTTGCCTCAAGAGAATTCATAACCGTAAGTAGGCTCAGCGTGGTAAGATGTGCTGTCGGTTTAACTATATCCTCCCATGGACATTATGATATCGACCTTGGATCTGTCTGCAATAATGGATCTCATGGAATTTCCATAGGAAATTACGCCAATATCATCACAGTCAGAGATGTTTGCAATAACGTAAGCAGTGGTATTTATATTTCTTCGTGTTACAAAATTAATTTAGAGATAATCAATGCAAACGGCAATATCGTTAACGGCATATATTTGCTGTCATCTGCTGATAATCGCATCAGTTGCATAAGTTCAAAGAACAATGGTTCATATGGAATATGCAATAGTAATTGCAGGAATACCAGGGCGATCATCCATACATCCGATAATGTTTTGGGTGGGATATGGTTAGATTATGGATCTTTGTATCTTAACAAATCTACCATAGAAGAAGCGACGGAAGTTACGGGTCTTGCGGTACACAGTGATGGAGTAGTGTTTTCAACCCTCCATGACAATACTCCGATGAGCAATAAGATTTATATGGATGGCGCTACAATTGTTTCTCAGTCTGCTGTAAGGCAAACAGTTTCCGGTGTTGCCTGGAAAATATCTCCAACTTCTATCGTTCGCAATTCGTATAACCCAGTCATTTTACCAATTGCCAGAATTGCTGTTGATTCCGGGGCTGCCATTAGCGTGTTCGCATGGTTTCTGCGGGATAATGTTGATATTACGGGTAAGCTGGTATGTCGAAAAGGGCAGCTTGCCGGATTGACATCGGATCAGATTGACACAATAACCGCTGGGATTGATACCTGGGAAGAATTATCCGTTACGTTCACCCCAACGGAAAGCGGAGTGGTTGAAATCGAGGCGTGGGTTTATGGCGGGACTACTTACAGTGTTTATGTCGATAGCATTCGGATTTCGTAACCCGACAGGAGTTTCATAGTGGGCGCTGCCACCGTACAACAAGTAATGGCAATGGATTATGGTTTCGAGGGCATGCCGTTTACCGGCTTTGCCAAAGACATATCCGTTGACATTAAAAAGATGGACTATGGATTCGATGGAATCCCGTTTGTTGTAAATTATGAATCTGAAGCTATTACGACTGAATGTGATCTTCCTACGGAATCTGTCGCTGTAACGGAAGTCATAAATGCTTTTAGCACTACCTGTCCATTAGCTGAAACTGTTGCTGTCGCTGATTCCATTGAAAGCATTTTGCTGGCTTATGAATTATCCGAAACCGTTGCTGCAACTGATGCTATCAATGCGCTTAATACCACATGTATTTTAGCAGAAGACATTGCGGTATCCGAATCCATATCGGGATTCAACGAAACTTGCATTATCCCTGCCCAAGATGTTTCCATATCAGAGCAAATTCAAGCCAATACTATTTTCAATGTTGAGGTTGAATCCGGTTTAGACATCTCAGATGTCTCGACGTTCGGCTGGGGTAAAACGATTTCGGACGCCCTTGATTTGGTTGATACTGATGATCTCGGCGTGCGTCATTACAATACTGTAGCAGAATCCGTGATGGCGTGGGAATCCGTTCTTGTATCTTTGGGGCTATCGGTTGAATCCTCTGCCTCAATTACTGACACTACTCTCTATTCACTCATCTGCTTAGTTCATGAATACCTGAAATCAACAGACACGATTTCAACCACCTGGACCGGCACAGAGACCATATCTGAAACCTTGATGGCTTTTGTAACGGCTATTCAGCAGAAGAGATATCAGGACTCTCTGGAGTCTACGGCTGCCTCGGTTGATACCGTTGCAATTGAACTGAGCATTCTGGTTAGAGAATATTTGGCCGCGCTGGACACAGTGACCTGCAATTATACCGGCACCATGACCATTGCTGAGGCGTTGCGGGCAGTTGACGCTGTAATCGCTCAACGGCAATACCAGGAATCTCTTGAATCAACGGCCCTGGTTGTCGATGTAGTGACAGCCGGGTATCTGGTCAATGCTATCCTGACCACCACGGGAATCATAGCCGATACGGTTACAGGTTCCTATATCGCAAATCCAGCGATTACCGAGGCCCTATCTGCCCTTGATGCCATAACAGACAATTTCAGGCCGTCAGAGGTTGTCCAGGAAACCTTCGCAGCCGTGGCGACTGTTCTGGCGACTCCTTATTTCAACAATATCGTATCGGAAGAATGGACTATTGCGGACACCCTCGCCTTTGCCTGGGATAAGTCCGTTGCTGAAAGCCTGGAACTGGTTGACACGGTTACTTTAAAGCGCATGGTGCTCGATGAGCTTACCTCTGCCCTGGCTGCTGCCGATGCAGTGAGCGGAAACGTCTTTATCAATCAAGCCGTGGCCGAGGCATTAGCTATGGCGGATGCGGTTCTTTACAGTCAAATCGTCAATCTGATTGTGACGGACACCCTGAACCTGGGCGATACGATCACGTTGGACGGCGAGGTATGGGAATGCTGGGTGCTCTCAACCAACAAGTTCCATCCATCGGTCTATTCAGGGTTCGAGTTCAATTCATACGCTGTGTACGGGGATGCTGCTTTCGGGTGCAAGGCAGACGGCATTTATGAACTGACAGGAACCACGGATGCAGGAACGGCGATCCATTCAGGGATTGTATTGCCGGAAACGTATTTTGGTAGCCAAAGAATCAAACGCTTCCGCAAGGCATATTTTGGTCTTGATTCCAGCGGCACTCCTCAAATCCGGTTGGAAACGGAAAGCGGAAGTCAGACATATACGATAGCGGATGACCGTGCCTCGATTACAAGAAACCTCTATGGCAGGCAATGGACCTTGAAGCTTGGCGAGTTTGATTCACTTTCATTCATTGAACTTTTTCCCGTAATATTGACCAGGTAACTCTATGCCGAAATTCAACCATGAAGACCTCGAAGCTGTCCTGAACGTTATTTATCGCAAAGGGATAATCACAGCAGTTGACGGTGAGAACGACACGGCGGACGTGGATGTACCCGGTGGGCAGTCGGGTTCAGGTGTCCCTATCTATTACCACTGTGAGCCGGATAGTGAGTTGAGAAGCAATGGGGCGATTGAAGGAGGTTCCGCTGCGTTTGGCGTGGATGATGAAGTTATTGTGATGTGCGATACGGAGGGGGTGCCGTTAAGGATTATTGGTTTTGTGGATGGGATAAGGGTTTGTGGTTTCCACGAACCTTTCGATGGATCAGTGTGCCACGATAATTTCGCTATATATGCGTTATCTTATCAGTCATTTGATTCAATGAGTTTTTTATTTCTCCAAGAAGCGCCCGAGGAAACTATAGCAAATATGCCGCAGACTGGAACTGATAGGTTTTTCTGCGATAATCTTCTCCAGTCTGCAAACCAAGACATAGGAGCGGTTGGCAATCAAAATTTATCGTATGTTGAATGTCTTGGTCCCGGTGGAGATGCAGATTTGGCTTTACAATATGAGGCAAGTTATGATGGGGGGGCTGCGGCATATCGGCTGATAAGATATTGGGAAGGTAGTACTTATCAATGGGTAGCTAACCGTGAAGTCTATACATTTGGCATACAATGGCCATTTTATAAACGTTCGTCGGAGGACTCTGTAACGCTATTTGTGGGGACTGAATACGAGGAGGTTGTGTCTGGATGGAAAGATGAAAAGATTATTTATTCTTTTGACACTGTATATATTTACGTAACTTTGGTTGAGCATTCGGCGAGAGACACATTTTATCAGGGAGGGGGATATATTACTTTTCGGTATATTAGACCAAACGGTAGCATTGGTATATTTTATGCCGCCATTTGGTCCGCGACTATACGGCCAGCG
>JAQUPZ010000032.1 GCA_028716365.1 Kiritimatiellia bacterium | reverse complement strand
ATCGTAGGCTTGGACGTCCGTACCTACCACAAGACCAAGATTAGTCCGCATGGCAGCATAGGTCAAAAGCAGTAATGCCTGTGCATTAGCCGATGGTGTTATTCCGGCCCATGTTGTAAGGTCGGCATCATACGCTTGGACATCCGATCCAATTTCCAGATCAAGTAGAACTTTCATCGCGGCATAATCTGCAGCATCAAGCAATGACTTTGAATTTGCATTAAGGACAAGACCGCTGGTCGGCAAATTCGTTGCATTAGCAATGCTAATTGCCGAAGCTACAGTACCTGCCGTAAGGTTGGCCGCGTTAATTGGACCAGTAATCGCACCAGTCACTATCAGCGTACCTCCTATAGTTGCATTAGTCTGCACGGTAAGCCCATTCCTACAAACGGGTGTTGCTGTAAAAGTCGCTACACCTGTGACTCCCAATGTCCCGCCGACCGTCGCGTTCGTACCGACTGTCAATCCGTTCTTGGCGGTTACATTCTGGCCAGTCACCGCACCCGTCACAACAGCATTTCCACCAATCGTCGCATTCGTGCCGACCGTCAAACTGTCCTTTGCCGTTACGTTCTGACCAGTTATTGAGCCGGTTACAACAGCATTGCCGTCTATTGCTAAAGCCTCCAATGTAAGTGTACCATCCGACGCAATCTTCGTGTATACGTTCGTGGCGTGCATAATGTACAACACATCATCATCTGTGTTAAGTACGAAATCGCCATTATGCAAACCAACGGTTGCTAATTCAGATGCCGATGGTGCAGTTCCCGACCCCAATGCCACACGATATACGCGCTGGTTATAGAAGTGGTTGTTATAATCAACAGCCCGACACGTCCATACCATAGCCAACAGCGCAATAGTTATAATTCCAATTAATTTCTTCATCTTCATTTCTCCTATGCAAACTTACTCCAGGGAAGATTGTTCTTCCCTAGAGTAGTTATTTTTGCTGTTGGTTAGTTACCAGTTCTTAGCCGCCGGGAAACCCCATTCCACCATCATGGTCGTAGCGGTATTATGTCCAACCGTAGTACAAGTATCACGAACCACCACGGGACCTTTACCGAATACAGTCGGCTCGTTAAACGTGGGGCGGTTCGGATTCAAAAGCGCACCCGTAGCCGTAGCAATCGCGCCAGTAGTCCACAGGGCCGTACCATCAAGAGCATAGATGGTTCGCGTAACAGTAGGGGTTCCCGAAGTTCCCGGATACCCGGAAATATTAAGAATCGCTACTTTATCATTACTGGTTCCGGCAACCGGAAGGCGCAGGCTCGTATGACCGGCAACATCATCGTCAATAAGCAATATGCCCTGCCACGTATTCTTCAACTGCAATGCACCAGCGGCGGCCGCATATTGATTCACCGACCCACCAAACACGTCACTATACAGACCATTCGATATTTCGGCCTCAAACTCGCCTTGCAGAATGTCGTGAGAAGCCGTGGTAGCCGACCAATTCTTAATACTGGCAACAACGTCGCGCAAGTTCAGAGTACCATTGGCCGTAATTACCGTTGCCACGTTCGTTACCGCATCGGCCAAACTGGTGTCACTGACACCAAGCCGAAGAAACGGCACCGCAGGAGTGCCAACATCCAAAACCGCTACCGCATACGCATATTTTCCCGTGTAACGTGCCCGAATACAGGGAGCCGCCTGAGCCGCAGATGTAGCTTGCATAATCATAATCGTCATCCTTTAGTTATGCCGCTATATAGCGGCGTTTGTTTTTTTACTTTCATTTCACGTTTTCAACCAACGCAAGAATAATTGTATCCATACTTGCGTTATCAGTCACCTTCACCTTGTTTTTAGCGCAGAGTTCTTTGAGTTCCACGATGGACATTTGTTTCATCTGCGCTATTGTTGGCAATTCAACTATGTTACTTAGGTCGGGAACTTCCGCAAACGATATGCCATTTGACGGATGGCCGCGCAACCACTTGATCGTATCAGCATGTTTGGGAATATCCTGAACACGCAAATAAAAATCAACAAATTGAACGCCTACACTCGGATTATATGTGACCATACCATGAGACTTATCCATAAATCCGGCTTTTTGAAACAATGCCAATTCCTTGTCATGGCTCCTGAACACGACCCACTTAGTCGGGGATTCAGTTGCGGGCGCAGGAGAATCTTGAACCACTGGTGATTGCATAGTTTCCGACATAACAGTAGATTCCTGATCCATTTCCTGCCCCTCGCTGTCTCCATTCCGTTCCAATTTGGGCTTTGCCATTGTTGTTCTCCTTATGTTAAGCGCGGGTGGAAAACCATTTCAGATTATTCCACCCTTGCTCATTAACTTACTCTATCGTTACGCCGTGATCTCATCAATCAAGCCGCGAGTGAAAGGTCCACCCACGTTATCAATCTTGGCGTGCACTTCCTCATTCTTCACAATCAGTGTTCCACCAGCCATCAATGTATTCACGTTATCCATGACCTGTGTCGGGAGCTTGGTATTCATAATCCACTGTTCGCTCATACCTTCCCGCTCGCGGTATTCCACGAACATCGGATGAACCAGACGGGCGGAGCCAGGAGGCAGACCATCATAGTCCGGAACGATATGAACTGTGCCGCCATCAACGTCAATGGCCGTAATGTTCACGCCTTCCAACTTGGAAGGATAAACATTCGGAACCACATTGCCGCGAGCCGTGTTCTTGATACTGGCCGAAACATTCTTGCCACAGTACAGGAAACGATCACCAGCATCGTTGTCGAATACAGGACTGAGAATTTCGTTCCAGAGTTCCCACGTCATCTGGCCAATACCAGACAGGTCAAAGGCGTGAGTCGTCACCTGTTCGTCAAAACCGTTCATCTGATACAGGTTGCCGCCACCAGAATCATGTGCGGAAGCAGCCGTAACAACATCCAAAGCGCGGCGACCCTTCCACATATCAACATTGATGCCTTCACGGAAAGCAAATAGCCTGTTGGCCATCTGTTCGGTCATCTTGCCAAAGTTGCCAAGCATGACGGAGCTTTCCTGCAACTTGCTCGTACCCACCGCAGCGATATAGTATGAACAATAGTTGTACCGATCCACAGGCAACTTGGACGAGAAGTTGGGTGTGCGACCACGTTCGGTAAGCGCATTACCCATCTTATACAACCGATCACCAATACGCATTGCGGCGGCAGTAGTCCCTGCAAACCCACGACCATAACCAGTGGTAGCAGCCACGGAAACAGAAGTCGCCGAATCAATGGCGTCCAAACGGACTATTTCACCAGTCCGCCAGTTAATGAGTTTGTCGCCAGCCACGCAGTTATAGGCATCCGTAACCGTAATAGCCGTGTCGCCAGAAGCCGCAGATGCACTAACAGTCAGGAAGTTATTGATTTTCTCCTGTTCGCCATATTCCACTTTTTCCTGTGTGGCAATTCGTCCATGTGGAACGATTGACATAAACTTATAGAACAAAGCTGAATAGGGGCGTTTAAACGGAATGTCGGGGTCAATGTCTCGAACACGGAAGATGCCTCCAGTGTTCAGAGTGGTTTGACCAGCCGTAGCATCATAGGTGATGAATGGGCCGTTAATACTTTTTAACTGATAACTCATAATGTTTTCTCCAAAGTATAGCGGCCCATCCGTAGGTTAACGTTGTTCTTTTCTAAAGAAATCAACGCCCACACCACCTGTTACCATTTGCCTCTTCGCCTTGGCTTGTGGGTCGGAGGGTGCGCCACCTGAAGGCACGGCCGCTAAATTGTTTCGTTCCTCGTCGTTATGTTGCGCGAATAATTCCTTAACCTTCTTGGCTATCGAAGATGTTGAAATTGTGTCGCTTTTTTTCTTCTTACCCGAATTGAACAATGCGTCAAGATCAACTGGAGATTCCGCACGATAGGTTTTGACAAATTCAGCCGCCGCTTTTTTGCCACCACGTATCACGGACTCTTTCAGTTCGGCGTTCTTAGGATCATTCAAAACCGCAAGATGCACCGCTCGTTCTTCTTCAGTCAGGGATTCAAGCACTTCGTCTTCGTCGTTTTTGTTTTTATCCTCGGCTGGCGGAGGGTCTGGCGGCTTTTCCAAATCCTTTAACTTCTTTCGCAATTCGCCGATCTCATTAGATTGGCGAAGATAATCTGAATCCGTTTTTGATTTAGCTTCACGCTCTTTTTTGAGCATTGCTTCGGCTTCCGTAATCTTACTCCTAAGATCAGTTGCGGCTTTAGCAGACTCAATTGCAGCGTCCTCGCTTTCAAAACCGGCTTCCTTCCACTTGGTCTTTACTTCGTCATTCCCATTGGGGACGATTTCTTCTGGCATTTTCTGTCTCCTTTTCGGGGGTTTGCGAACACCTTTCCCGTTCACCACACCAAACAAAAAGGACGCTCACCCGATTGCTCGGATAGGCGTCCTATGGTAATTCCATTCAGACAAACTTGAAAACTATTTTACATGCAACTCATTTACAATTGTTTCCTCTTTTTTGATAGTCTTAAAATTTCCAGATTGATAAGTTACTTCAATTGCCCCCCATCGTTTATAAGCCTCAACATCGTCAAAGAATTCATTGACAAACTTTTTAACAAAATCTTTAGACAATGTTCGCACACAACAGGATTTTTGCTCTTTTGTGTCCATAAAGCATATTTCAAGGGTTTTGTCAAGACTTATTTTTATAAATATTTTTACATGTTTCTTTTTTCGCGCCGATTTATTTCATCCATAGCAATTTGAAGTTCTTCATTCAACACAAGAAACTGCGTCTTTAAGGCCACAATCTTGTCATCTGCACCGGCCATGCCATTGATAAAACCATCTATAAGATTGAAACAGGCGCGTCTTTTTGCATATTCTCGGTCAAGCGCAGGCCCACTTTCGTCAAGGTTTTGCATGGCCTGAACGTAGAAATCCCTTGTCCTTTTGAGTAGCGACAACAACCTATCAGCTCCAGCAAACGTGGCGATAGCCTGTAATTCTTGAGCGTCTTGTATTTGACGTTTAATGTCAGTTATCTGCGACTCAATTTGTTTTTGAGAGCGTGCCATTGGTTATCCTTTCGTTATTTTGATTATACTGGTAATCCGCCCATTGCCGTTCCCGCACCCCCTACCATCGGAGATTCGGCGGGTGCGCCAGTGCTTATTGGAGGTTTCCCCGCCACCGTCTGCATTGTCTGGGTATTTTCCGCAACATTAACCCCCGCAGTTAATTGATTATATGTTTTCGTATTTCCAATCAAAAACGCAACCAGTTCCTTGCGATTCACATTTTCGTTTTGAATCAAACGGTCGTAAATCATGGTGGCACGGTTCATCTCGGCCAAAGGATTGGCCATTTTTTCAGTAAAACTTAGTTGAATTTTATAAACCTGCCGTAAATCCTCTCTTGTTATTTCAATCCATTCTAAATCATTTTTTCCTGTTTGAGAATTGATTCTTAACTGCGGCATGACATCTTCATCATTAGCAAGTTGTTGGCACAATATCAAAGTTTGTTCTACAACCGAAGTATAAAAGCCATTCTCAAAATGGTTGGCGGTTAGTTTTTCGCGACCACTCGTACTTTGTTGCAATGATTCCATCGCACCTGACCCACCACGTACAAGTCCTGCCGTACCCTGCCCATGAAGAGACTTAGGCTGACCTACTGACGATGTATCAAATTCTTCCAGGCGGTTGCCAATTTCCAGCAAGAACGACGGCAAGTTTGGCGGGGTAGCCCATGCAATTGCATCTCCGGCTTTTTGTGGTCCAGTGATAAGCGTCTTGCCATAAGGTTGAAGTGTAGGTGCTTCGCCAGCATTAACCAAAGCATCACGGTTGACTATCTGGTGAGGATGCAGGTGCATTGTCAAAATGTCCATGACTGCCTGATAGAATGATTCCACCCCAGCAATCATGCGGCGGCGTGGATGGATAATGCCCGGCGTGAACCAAGTATCTCCGTCGGGGTCAAAAGTCGCAACCACAACTGGAGAACGTAGCGTCTGTGGCTTGCTCTTTTTGTGATAAATCGGAAAACGGTCACAAGCAAACCAGACATGTTCCTTGCGGCCATAAGCACATAGAATCGGGACGGAAACCGGGGTATCCTCGTAACTCCCATCATTCATTTCCTCGGCAATAGTGCGGTCTTTGTTGGCAATCTGCGCCGCAATCTGGCGCGGACTACGCACATATCCATTCATCATGCTTGAACGCGCATACTTGATAATCTCATCGGCATTGCCCGTAAAAGGAGAATTGGGATTCAATTTCTTGTCGAGCATATTACGAAACTCATCTTCGGGTTTAAATCGTAATACGAATGTTACGGAAACTTCTTCGGGATCTTTGCCGTCAGGCGTAGGAATGACACATCCAAACGGAATATAGGTGCACCCCGGAACCATGACGGTTTTTCCAGCGACCATATCGCGTGTACTGACCTGTTCGTTTCCAACAAACACTATTTTTTCATCCGATACAAGAGGCGTAACAAACTTGGGTTCAATGACCATGTATCCTTTGCCATATTTAACGGCATCCTTGAGCGTCAAATACCCTTCGGTCTGGAAACCCATAACAGTCATTAAATTGAAAAGTATCCAGTCGCGCACCTTGCGAGCCTTCTCAAACGCAATGGTCTTACTACCAGGAATAAGCTCGAAGGGATTTTCAGACCCCATTAGTCTGAACCATATTGATGGAAGCGCCTGATCAACAAATTTCTTGGCTTCGCCAAGTGTAATGTCAGATAACGATGGGGAATCAAG
>JAQUPZ010000031.1 GCA_028716365.1 Kiritimatiellia bacterium | reverse complement strand
TCTTCTCAGGAGGCAAAACTTTCTTCCGGTATATCGAGTATGGACATGTCTTCGGTCTTGATGGACTCAGCAATCGCGTTCACTTCCGGCAAAACGTTCTTGGCAAAAAACCTGGCAGAGTATATTTTCCCTGAATAGAATGCGGCGTCCTTATTATCCTTGCAGAGTTGAGATAAGGCCTGTTTGTTGTTTGTATCGATGCCTTTTTCCTTGGCCAGAGTTTCGAGCTTCTCCTGGGCCACGCCAGCCTGCCAGAGCAGCAGCCAACCGGACACGACCTTGCCCATCATCATGAGGAAGGGATAAGCGTTGTTGACGGGGATGAGAAACTTGCCCTGTTTGGCGCAGGAAGCAAGATACATGCCCATCTCGGCGAGTTTATTCACGGCGTTTTGCACGTCCGCCACCATATCTGTGTTGCCATTGAGGTTTTTGTATTTATTTATTGTGTTACCCATTTCAGTGAGTAAAGACATAAAGTAAGCGCCCTTCTTCATGCCCAGTTTGCGTCCAATGAGGTCCAATGCCTGAATGCCATTGGCACCTTCGTAGATAGACGCGATTTTTACATCTCTCAGGAATTGCTCCACTGGGTACTCGCAGCAAAAGCCGTAGCCACCGTAGCACTGCATTGCTGTTTCTGTGACCTTGAAGCCCACATCGGAGCAGTATGCCTTAACGATGGGGGTGAGTACTTCAGCAATGCCGATCCATTTGTCCTTCTCCGACTCGTCCCTGGCCACTTTCTCCATGTCGAAACAGTAGGCAGTGAAATAGATAAGACCGCGCATGGAGTCGATTGCGGATTTCATGGACAGGAGCATCCTGCGGACATCCGGGTGCTGAATGATGGGGACACGGGGGGCATTGGGATTTTTAAATTCCATGAGGGACGATCCCTGGATCCTGTCTTTGGTGTACTGGAGCGCATGCAGATAAGCAATGGAGCCGTTGCTGAGTCCCTGCAGACCGACCATGAGCCGGGCTTCGTTCATCATCTGGAACATGACCTTCATGCCTTCACGCTCGTTGCCCAAAAGCTCTGCGTAGCAATTGTTGTTGTCACCCAGGGAGATCATGCAGGTAGCGGAGCCGCGTATGCCCATCTTGTGTTCGATGGCGGATATCTCATAGTCATTGCGCCTGCCCAGTGTGCCGTCTTCGTTGACGAGGTACTTGGGCATGAGGAAGATGGAAATTCCTTTGGTGCCGGCCGGATCACCTTCTATCCTGGCAAGCACAGGGTGGATGATGTTTTCGAAAAGATCATTGTCGCCTGCGGTGATGAAGATCTTGGTGCCCTGGAGTTTGAATGTTCCGTCAGGCTGGCGAATGGCCTTGGTCGTCATGTTGCCCAAATCCGTGCCGGCGTTGGGCTCGGTGAGCGCCATGGTGCCGCCCCAGATACCCTGCACCATCTTGTCCATGTACTTCCTCCTCTGCGTTTCGTTGCCATAGGTCAGGATAAGATGCGCAGCCCCCGCGGCGGCAAAGGGGTATGCAGAAAATGCGAAGTTGTGATAAAACCAGTCGCTGGCAGCAACGGACACGCTGTTGGGAAGACCTTGACCGCCTTCTTCTTGAGGGAACATCATGCCGATCCAGCCGCCCTCTTTAAACTTCTGCATTGCCTGGTGAAAACATTTGGGGACCGAGACAGTTCCATCCTTAAGCGTGCAGCCTTCCTTGTCACCTTCGGATAGGGTCGGGAATATGACATCTGTAGCCATTTTCTCAGCTTCATTAAGGATCATGTCAAACATGTCTTTGGAAAAGTCCTTGAATTGATCATACTCGCAAAGCTTGTCCACTCCGAGCATATCATACAGGATAAAATGCTGGTCCTTCACATCCACAATCTTGCTGGTCATCTCATTTCTCCTTTATGGTTTATTGTTCTTGTAAGGTAATGACCTGTTCAGAGAACTTGTACGTCAAGTTAAATTAAAATTTTATCATTTTGCTTCTTTCCGCTTCCGTCTTCTCCTTTTGCGGTCTAATTTCTTTTCCGAAGCCAGGATTGATTCTGTGTGGTATATTATTAACGTGATAAAAGGACTTTCGCGAGCGTCATTACCTCGGCTTCCTTGGTTCCCTCGTAGAGTTCGAGAATCTTTGCGTCACGATAATATTTCTGCACTTTGTACTCTTCGATATATCCATAGCCGCCGTGAAGTTCCACTGCCAGATTGGCGCAGAAAACCGCTGTCTGTCCGGCGAGATATTTGGCCATTGCGGAGAGGTGATAATCCGGCTGACTGGAATCAAGCAGCCAGGCTGCTTTATAAGTAATATTGCGCAGGGCCTCTATTTTGATCCACATTTCGGCAAGTTTTTGCATGGTAATCTGGAAGGCGCCCAGTGGCTTTCCAAAAGCAGTTCTCTCTTTACAATATTTGATTGACTCGTCCAGACATGCCTGGGAGAGTCCCAAACCCTGAGCCGCCACCATCACGCGTGTGGTGTCAAAAAAGTGCATAAGTTGGTGGAATCCGGCTCCTCTCTTGCCGATAAGATTCTCTTTAGGAATCCTCACTTCATCCAGTGCTATTTCCGCCGTGTCGCTGGCCCTGATTCCCAGTTTACCTTTGATTTTTGTCTTTGTGATTCCCGATGCATCGGCCGGTACGATGAACTGACTGAAACTTTTATGGACTTTCTCGTTGGGGTCGGTAATGGCCTGTACCACCATCCAGTCACAAATTGTTCCGTTGGTAATGAACATTTTGTTGCCGGTAATTATATAATCATCTCCGTCCTGAACCGCCCTTGTTTTGTAACCGGCCACATCCGTGCCCGCGTTTGGTTCCGTATAGGCACCCGCAAAGACCTTATCGCCCGCGCAAACAGGGGGGAGATATTTTTCTTTCTGTTCTTTTGTTCCATAATAGTAGATGTTTTCGCATCCGAATGTTGCCGCAACTATATTCAGACCTATGCCCATGCATACCCGGGAAAGTTGTTCTGTTATAATGGTATTGCCCAGAAATCCGGCTCCGCTTCCGCCATATTCCTCGGGAATCCAGCAACCGATCAAACCGTTAACTCCGGCTTTCTTACGGACATCAGGGGTGTATTTTTCTTCTTCGTCCGCCATCTTTACTACAGGCTCTACTTCCTGCAATGCAAACTTGTAGGCCATATCGGCAAGCATTTTCATTTCGTTTGATAATTCAAAATCCATTTTTATCTCCTTCTGATATTTGTTTTTAATCTTTTAAAAGATTTCTCGCAATAACCAGCCTTTGTATTTCCGATGTGCCTTCATAGATGGAAGTGGCCCGGGCATCACGATAGAGTCTCTCAATCTTGAAATCCTTAAGATAACCGTATCCACCATGGATTTGCAAAGCCAGATAAGCGCTTTTGTTGGCCAGTTCCGAGGCAAATAGCTTGGCCATGGATGCCTCTTTGGTGAAAGGCAGTTTATGGTCTTTTTTCCAGGCTGCGGACAAGGTCAGTAAGTTTGCTGCCTCGAGCCCTGTGGCCATGTCGGCGATCATCCATTGAATGGCCTGAAACGAACTGATAGTCTTGCCGAACTGCTTACGTTCCCTGGCATATCTTATACTTTCATCAAGACATGCGCGGATTATGCCGATGGCTTGCGACGCTATGCCAATGCGGCCGCTGTCGAGAGCTGTCATGGCTATTTTGAATCCGATACCTTCTCTGCCCAGCAGGTTTTTTTGGGGAACCCTGCAATGATCAAAGATAAGCTCCACTGTATTAGAAGCCCTTAGTCCCATCTTATCTTCCCGCGTGCCTATGGAGAATCCGGGTGTGCCCTTTTCGACTATAAAAGCAGAGAGACCCTTACTGCCTTTGTCCTGACCGGTCCTCGTAATCAGGTTAACTACATCGGCATACTGTCCGTGAGTAATAAAGATTTTCGTTCCGTTGATCAGATAATAGTCTCCTTTATTTTCCGCCCTGGTAGAGAGACTTCCGGGATCTGATCCGGCGCCCGGCTCTGTAAGAGCGAAACATCCCAGCAACTCTCCCTGCGCCAGCCCAAAAAGATATTTAGCCTTCTGGCTTTCGTTTCCGAACTTTAGTAACGGTTCGGTAGACAGATTGGCTACGGACATAGTCACTGCAGTTGATGCACACGAATAGGCGATTTCCTGTAATGCCAGGCAATAACTGACCGTACTGGCGCCAACCCCGCCGTACTCCACTGGTACCATCATCCCCAGCAGACCGAGCCGACCCATTTTCTTTACCACTTCCGTCGGGAATATCTCTTCTTTATCTCTTTTGGCAGCCTCAGGCTCTAATTCCTTCCTGGCAAAATCTCTAGCCATGAGTCTGACCATCTTTTGTTCTTCCGTTAGCTGAAAAGACATATCGCCTCCTTATGGCACATATATGACAACCAGAAGCTCTGCCTTTTCATGGGTGGGATTGCTGAGCTTATGAGAAAGGGAGGAATCAAAGTTTATGCATTCCCCTTTCTTCAAGGTTGAAGTATTCCGGCCCACTTGAATAGTGAGATTCCCTTGGAGGACGTAAATAAATTCTTCTCCCTCATGGTGGTATTCAACACCTTTGTGTTCCGTTTCCGGATTAATAGTTACAAGATAAGCTCTTAAGTGTTTTTCCTCTCCGGACGCGGTAAGGGATGCATAAGCATAAGATGCGACTCTCTTCTTGTGGCTTGTTTTCCTTCGTTTGAAGGCTTCTTTATTTTCCTGAAGTTGATCCATGCCGATTTTGAGGACTCGGCTCAACTGGAGGACTACCGCAACAGGCGGGGCTATTGTTCCTTCCTCTATCCCCTTGAGCAAATCTGCCGGATAACCGGTATCGTGCGCAAGAACTTCCATGCGAAGACCTTTTGCTTCTCTCAATCTGCGAAGTCTCGCAGCAAAGGATTCTTCTGGTATTCTTATCATAGGTCTTCCTTCTTATCTTTTAAGAGTACAGTTAGCTGAAGTAAATGTATATCGTCAATTAGTGTGCGCCGATAAATATCTCTCAACTGAATAATCCTGTCTTTTCAAACTCATCGATTTCCTGATTCGTATAACCCAGAGCGATCAGAACCTCCCGCGTGTGTGCCGCACCGGAAACCCCTGCGTGCGTAAACTCCGCAGGGGTTTCGGAGAATTTAATGGGGGTTCCGATCTGCTTGACACTGCCTCCACCGGGCAGCGCTACGTCCACAACCATCTTGCGCTCAAGCGTCAAAGGGTCGCAGAAGGTCTCCTTAAGGGTCAAAACCGGCTCGACGCAAGCATCAGTCCGGCTGAATATTTCTACCCATTCATCCCGTGTTTTCATAAAGAAAATCTCACGGATTTCTTTCTTGATCCGTGAGATTTCCCGGGGGTGAATGCCACCGGAGATCAGATCGGGACGGTTGATGGCATTGCAGAAATTGGCGAAGAAATGGGGCTCCAGTCCGCCAAAACTGATATATTTGCCGTCTTTTGTCTCATAGAAATCGTATAGTGTTCCGCCGTTGAAATATTCTTCCTCCCGCACCGGCTCACGACTATCCAAAAGGAATCCCGCGCCGACTGTAGCGTTGAATGCGATCATGCCGTCAGTCATGGATATGTCGATATATTGGCCTTGACCAGTACGGAGACGGTTGATTACTGCTGCAAGAATGCCGATGATGGCGTTGTTTGCGCCGGAGGCGACATCGGCAAGCTGAATACCTACAAGACTGGGACCGGATTCTTTTTTCCCTGAATAAGACATGACGCCGGAACGGGCGATATAGTTAATATCGTGGCCGGCGCGGTCGCGCAGGGGGCCTGTCTGTCCATATCCTGTGATTGAGCAGTAAATGATGGCGGGATTAATTTTCTTGAGATCTTCATAGGCCAGCTTGAACTTTGCCATAACTCCCGGCCGGAATTGCTCGATTACAATGTCGTAATCAGCGATCAACTGATGGATGATGGTGATCGCCCTTGAATCCTTGAGATTCAGAGCCATGCAGCGCTTGCCACGCCGTAGTTGTGTGCCCAGGGCAGATAGCTTTGTTTCCGGAACGATAGGAGGGGAAAAATCCACAATATCTGGCCGGGAGCCGGAGACGATTTTCAAAACGTCGGCCCCCATGCCGGCCAGGCACATCGTGGCATAAGGTCCCGGCAACAGTGTTGTAAAATCAAGTATTTTTAAATCTTGTAACGCGCCCGGCATAAATTCTCCCTATCATTCTTTAGCAGTCACAATGCATTATGCACGATTCCGGCAATTTTTTGAAGTACTCAAAATCACAGGTTGTGCAAACATTTTTGATTAAAAAACCAGATGCTTTTAATTATTAATCAAAATATTTGGCTTTGTTTGCCAGCGAATATCGAGCCTTCTGTTTGGCCAGCTCGTTGACCATGCACAGGCCGTTGCCCAGCTTGCAGGAATCCATCTCTATTACCCTGTTCAGCAGCTGATCAAATAAATCCGGATCCTTGATGACGGGACACAGATATCTGGCAAAAAATACATCCACCAATCCGAATTCACCATTTTCCGCCTTGTTGCCATTGGCAAACGCTTCTTTAGACGGTTCCGGACCACCGCCCAGGCCGCACATAGCTGGTGAAATTGCATAATAGATGCCCAGAATGTTCCAACTGGCCCCCCAGGCATAATTCGGATCGAGCTCAATGGCGCGCCTCCCCGCAGCAACGGCATCCTGAATGTCTATAATCTCTTCTGGGTTTGCCAGTTGCAGCGTCACCCGTTTGGACAGGTTAATTCCATACCAGGTCAGTGCCTTTAAATCATCCTTGGTCAGAAACTTTACTGCCTCGGGAATTTTCATTCCGTCATCAATTGCTTTACGAAATTTGGAATTATTGACCTTCAATGCCCGCATTCCATAATCTGTTCCAACCTTGTACAAAGATATGGCGTA
>JAQUPZ010000030.1 GCA_028716365.1 Kiritimatiellia bacterium | reverse complement strand
ATAGACCATGAAAATGTCATCAAGAATCAACGTGGAGAGGATGTAATCGTATTTATTACAAAAATTCTGGCTGGCAGGAAGCCGCAGGGTTAATTGCTTGATGCAGCATTAAAAAAAAGGGGGGGGAGGGGACGATGAATAACACATTGGAAAGAAACTTGATGGGACGGTTTGCTGTAGGAGATCTAATATTGAAGAAAGATCTGCAAAAACAGTATGAAGGAAAGGGGGGTGCAAAATGACAGCCAAGGATGAACTAAGCTTTATGAGAAATTTTGGTTATCCCGAGGAGTGGATTGAAGAATCAAAGAAATATTCTCCAGGTGATTCATATTTGATCACGAGAACAAGCTGGGCCAGTGAATCGATACCACCGATACCGCAGATCTCAACATATGATCTGTGGAAAAGAACAGTGGAAAAGTATCCTGATGATACGTCGGTAATCTTTCTTGATAAGGAAATAACCTATAAGGAGATGGATTCAACGATAAACAGGTATGCGTCGCTATTGATAGATCTGGGTGTTAAAAAGGGGGATGTTGTGGCGGCAATGCTTCCCAATTGTTTTCAGCACTGGGTTGCATTTTTTGGCGCCAATAGAATAGGTGCTGTTCACACACCGATAAATGTGATGTATAAAGATAGGGAAATTGCATATCAGATCAAAGATTCCGGGGCAAAAAACGTAATAACGTTTGATGTGTTTTACCAGTTGTACTTTGTCAAGCTAAAAGAGGAGCTAGGCATAGAGAACGTTATTGTAACCAACCTGAAAGACTTTGCCTCTCCCGACACTAATGCTGAGGCTCTGGGAATGTTAAAACCTTTCTGGGATGCTCAAAAAGCCAAGATCAAGGGGACAGTTGATCTTTTTGATTCCATAGAAAGATACAAGCCAACTGATGTTGAAGTAGCGTGCAATCCCAAAGAAGACATGGCACTTCTTTTGTATACCTCCGGGACCACAGCACCGGAACCAAAAGGCGTTATTGTAACTAATTTTAACCTTGTTTTTAACGCATTGAGCCATACACATCAGATGAAAAAATCCTGGGAGAAGAGGGTGGTAAATTTCTCCATTATGCCCATGTTCCACACAGCAGGCTATTTTCTGTATACAATACCCACATTCTATCAGGGAGGGACAGTAATTCCGATACCCATCTTTTCACCCGATGAGGCGTTGAGGATAATAAAAGATCGCAAGGTAAATGTGATTTTTGGTCCACCGACGCTATATATTGCATTGATGCAACATCCAAAGATATCTGACTATGACCTGAGCAGCCTTGAGTTGTCAGTTGGTTGTGGAGCGCCTGTACCGGTAGCAATTCAGGAACAGTGGAAAAAACTTACAGGCCTGACTTTAACCAACGGATGGGGGATGACTGAAACGAATAGTGGCGGTATTATGTCTATACCGGGTATAAAGGAAAAGCTTGATTCAATAGGGATACCTATAGCAAGTGAAGTTAAAATTGTTGATAAGGATCTTAAAGTTGTTCCGAGGGGGCAGGCAGGTGAGGCCTTATACAGGGGTTTTCAGGTTGCAAAGGGTTATTTAAACAAACCGGAACAAACCAAAGAAGTCTTTCTGGAAGATGGCTGGATGAGAACAGGGGATACGATGTATATTGATGAAGAGGACTTTGTCCACTTTGTCGACAGGGAAAAGGACCTGATCGTGGCATCCGGCTATAATGTGGCGCCTGTTGAAGTGGAGGGTGTTATCTATGAGCATCCTGCAGTTCTGGAGGCAGCGGTTGTTGGCATTCCTCATAAATACCGGGGTGAAACGGTCAAAGCCTTTATCTCTTTGAAGGAAACATATAAAGGAAAAGTTACAGAACAAGAGATCATAAATTTCTGTAAAGATAAACTGGCTACATTCAAGGTCCCGAAAGAAGTTGAATTTATAGATGAAATACCGAAGAATGTGGTTGGGAAGCTGGTGAGGAGGATATTGAGGGAACGGGAAGTAGAGAAAACAAAAGGGCAGAAAAAATAGAAATTAGCAAAAACCCTGCAGTGCCGAGGGAACAGTGACTTGCGGGGGTTCTTAAATTTAAGGGAGAGGAGACGGATGGCATGTATCCAGAGTTTACGGAAGAGCAGAAGATGCTCAGGGAGACTATTAAAAATTTTGCAGAAAAAGAAGTGGCCCCTTTGGCCTATGAAATCGACAGAGATGAGAGATTTCCTAAAGAGAGTTTTAAAAAACTGGGTGATCTGGGTGTGCTTGGCATTACCGCGCCTGTGGAGTATGGCGGTGCAGGGGCAGGTTATACCGAGATGTGCATTATAGGTGAGGAGCTTGCGGTTGTCTGCTGTTCAACTGCTGCAACATGGGGAGACCATACAGATCTGTGCATTGATAATATACGAAGAAATGCAAACGAAGAGCAAAAGAAGAAGTATCTGCCCCCTCTTTGTGACGGCAGTAAGATAGGCGGCCTTGCCATGACAGAGCCTGGCGCCGGTTCTGATGTTCTTGGGTCCATGAGACTTCGAGCTGACAGGAAGGGTGATTATTATATACTCAACGGAACAAAGACCTTCATCACAAACGGTCCCGTTGGAGACGTCTTTGTTGTCTATGCAAAGACGGACATGGGAAAGGGTCCCCATGGTGTCTCTGCGTTTATTGTTGAGAAGGAATTTCCCGGTTTTTCAAGAGGAAAGCAGTTTGAGAAAATGGGATGGCGCGGTTCTCCCACAGGTGAGTTGATTTTTGAGGACTGTAAAGTGCCGGCAGAGAATCTAATGGGAAAGGAAAATGAGGGTGCCAGGATTCTGATGAGCGGTCTGAATACGGAAAGAACGTCTCTTGCCGCCCTGTCCCTGGGGATATCAAGAGGCGCCTATGAATTTTCGCTGAAATATGCAAAGGAGCGAGTTCAGTTTGGGAAACCGATTGCTTCTTTTCAGTTGATTCAGTCGAAACTTGTGGACATGGCAATGGAGATAGAGCTGTCGCGCCTCATTACGTATAAGTGTGCGGCGATGGCCGACAAGGGTCTGGTTGAGGAGATGAACCTGATGGCATCCTATGCAAAGCTTTATACTGCGGGTGTCGGTATGAGAATTACTACAGAAGCGGTTCAGATTCTGGGTGGTTATGGATATCTAAAGGAGTTTCCTGTTGAAAGGATGATGCGCGATGCGAAACTGCAGCAGATAGGTGGCGGGACGGATGAAATTCAGCGTCTGATTATTGCGAGAGAACTGTTACAAGATTAGATTTAACCGGGTTATCTACTTGACTCAGCCTATATTGGGCTAACTTACTGATAGTTAACATTATTTAGCTTAGTCAAATGGAATACCCCAGTTTAGTTTATTTGCAAAATAAATACGAAGGAGGAAAGATTTTATGCGAAAAGTTGGAATTGTAGATGTTGCTCTAAGTCCAGGCGTTGGTTCGTCCTTGAGTTTGATGGAGTTTACCTACAAACCGGTGAAAGAAGTTCTCGACAAGGTGGGTATCAAAAGGAATGAAGTGGACGCTTATGTAATGGCATCATCGGATGTTTTTCATTCCGGTTTGTCGTGTGCCAATTCCTTTGATATCGACGCGACCGGCGCATTCATGAAACCGATGGCAAGAGAAGAAGGGGATTCCATAAAGGCATTTATTTACGCCAGTCTGCGTATCATGTCAGGAATATATGACACGGTAATGGTTGTGACTCTCATCAAGGGATCCGAGCATCCGGATAATGACACATTGACAAGTTGTTTCGCTGATCCATTTTACACAAGGCCGCTTGGCATTCAGGAAACTACAGCCGCGGCCATGCAAAAGAGACTTTATCAGAAGCGGTATGGAATTACAGATGAGCAATGTGCCAAGGTAGTGGTAAAAAATCTGGGCAATGCCTTAAGGAACCAGAATGCCCATATCAAAAAGAGGGTAACTGTTGAGGATGTCCTTAACTCGAAAAAGATTTGCCATCCTTTAAGGGCCATGGAGTGTGCTCCGAAATCGGATGGTGTTTGTGCTATGCTTCTTGCATCGGAAGAAAAAGCCAGGGAGTTGACGGACAAGCCGGTTTGGCTGAGGGGGTTTGGCTCTTCTATGGATACCTTCTATCTTGGAGACAGGGATCTGCTGAATACTCAACTGAAGAATGCGGCGTCAATGGCTTACAAGATGGCCGGCATTAAAAACCCGGCGAAAGAAATCGATATGGCGGAAATAAGTGAACCATACGCCTTTCAGGAGCTCTTGCGATGCGAGGAGCTGGGATTATGCAGTCAGGGACAGGGTGGCAGTTTCATTGATAGCGGCGCCACTCAGATGACAGGTTCTCTTCCCGTAAATCCATCCGGCGGCGTTTTGGCGATGAACCCCTATGTGCCGAGAGGTCTTTACCGTGTTGCCGAGTCCGCTTTGCAGATTAAGGGGCAAGCCGGAGAGCATCAGATAGACAAGAAGGTGAACACAGCGTTGGCACACGGGAGCTATGGTTTTTGCGGTCAGTGGCATGGGGTTGTAATCTTAGGTAATTAACTGACATCCTGTGAGTCGTGAACGTATTTGCTGAGTTATCCGGCATGGCATTATCCGTTGGGTATGCCGCAAGAATAGCGGAATAATATAACGGGACAACGATATTCGACTCAAAGCTTTGGGAAAGGAGAATTAGATCAAATGAATAAACGAAACGAAAAACCGAGAACTTTAAAAAGTGTTTTAAGGATTCCCTATGAAATGGCTCAGGGCCCGGCCTGGACACACTTCTTCGAAGGTTTTAAACAAAAGAAGATATTAGGAACCAAATGTAATGAGTGCGGCAGGGTTCTCATACCGGCAAGGCCATTTTGTCCCCGGTGTTTTGAACCCATGGAAGAATGGGTGGAGGTTGCTCAGGAAGGTACTATCGTTACCTGGAGCTATGTCAATTATACCTATTTCGGAGTGACTGCAGATATGATCCCGCAAGTACCGGTTACCGTAAAATTAGATGGAACCGATTGTGGCTGGTGGGGTGGTTTGATTGGTGGGTTTGATGTAAAGAATTTTGATCTGGTGAACAAGAAAGTTAAGGTCGGAGGAAGAATAAAGGCTGTCTGGCGAGATAAAGTGGAAGGCAACATGTATGATATTGATCACTGGGAAATCATCAAATAACAGGGATGGAGGTAATTGAATATGGGAAGAATGGGAAGAGCAGTTGCAGTTATTGGAACAGGACAGACGAAACACGGCAGGCGGGATGATGTAAGTTATCCCGACCTGGTAAGAGAGGCAATACAGGCTGTATTTGAAGATGCCGGGATAACGATTCAAGATGTCGATGCTATAGTTTATGGCAGTATGCCTTCAATGATGGAAGGTGTCGCCTTCAATCATTTTTACATGGCCGATGCGTTGCGTGCGGTTGGCAAACCCCTCTTAAGGACGGAAACCTGTGGATCTACCGGGCAATCCATAGCGCAGACAGGAATTTACTGGGTTGCATCAGGAATGGCGGATATTGTGCTGGTCGTGGGTTCGGAGAAGCAGCATGAAGGTGACGCGCAGGCAACAATGATGACCATACCGGATAAAATCACATTGCCGATGGTTGGTGGAGCGCCCGTGGCTTTTTCAATGCAGTCCCGGGAATGGATGGGATATTTTAACATTGATGAAGCCAAGGCAAGGGAAGCGGCGGCCATCGTATCGGTAGATTGCCATGATGGCGGGCTTAATAACCCGCTCGCTCATATCCAGATGAAGGTCACCAAAGAGGAGGTGATGAATGCAAAGATTATCACATATCCTGTCCGCCTGCTTGATGTATGCCCCTCATCGGATGGTGCCTGCGCGGTGCTCTTTGCTTCAAAGGACAAAGCCAGAAAGATTTGCAAGAAGCCTGCCTGGGTCAAAGGCATGGGTTTCAGGGGCGAGGAATATTACACAGGTGACAGTAACAAAGCCGTGTGGCAAAGCACTATCGGGGCAGCTCAAGAGGCCTACAAGCAGGCGGGAATCACCGATCCCCGGAAAGAACTGGATGTCGCCGAAATATACAATCCCTTTACATACCACGAATTGATGTTCATGGAGTGTCTCGGATTATGCCCTCCCGGGGAGGCTCCAGACTATGTGATTGACGGCGTGTTTTCACCGGATGGTGAACTCCCATGCAATCCTTCGGGCGGTGTTCTTTGTACCAATTGTATCGGCGCAACCGGTCTTATCAGGTTGGCTGAGGCGGCAAGACAGGTTACCGGAAAGGCTGGTCCCATGCAGGTTGAAGGAGCAAAGTTGGCCCTCTCCCATGCCATGGGCGGGTTAGAGCAATTTAACGCGGTTACGATAATTGGTTCAAAACTGTAGAAATATGAAAAGGAGGTTAGGTTAAATGATAACAGAAGAAGTTAAATTTCCCCGTTCTTTTGATTGTGGAATACAATTTCCAGAACATAAGTTTCCACCAAAGGAATATAAAACAGGCAAGCAGGATATTATTCTTCCATTTAATTGGGCGCTGGGACAGACATGGACAAGGTTCTTCGATGGCTTAAAGGAAGAAAAGATATTCGGTACCAGATGTAATAAGTGTAATAAGCTTCTTGTCCCGGCAAGGTCTTTCTGCCCTGCCTGTTATAAGGATATGGAAGAGGAAGAGTGGGTTGAGGTCGCCCAGGTGGGCACCGTGGATACATGGTGTCTTGTCAATTACTCTTATTATAACCAGGTAAAGGAACCTCCATATATAATCGCGCAAATACGGCTGAATAACACCGACTGCAGCATTACGCACTTTATTGGCGGATTTGATTTATCCGATCCTGATACTGTAAGCAAAAAGATGGAATCTGTGGCGAGGGTTAAGGCTGTCTGGAGTAAAAAGAAAAACGCCGATATTTATGACATTGCCTGTTTTGAGCCTGTTGAGTAAGA
>JAQUPZ010000029.1:5166-6996 GCA_028716365.1 Kiritimatiellia bacterium | reverse complement strand
CGATAATCTGCAGATTGATTGTACCGTCATGACCAACCAGTTGATCGGCAAGATTCTTCAGGGCAGCCTGAGCCAACTCCATGCGAGTATATCCCGCTGTGCCTGAATCTTTATCCATACTGCCGGAGCTGTCCACAATCAACGAAATATTGTAATTTTGACCGGGTTGGACAATATTATTTGCGCCACCTATATCGCCGACCAGAACATCGTTTCCACCGCCGCCCGTTATTGGTCCATCTAATGGACTGTAATGATCTATATGATGGTCAATAGTCTGACCAGTCACATCATCGGCATTTGTACCAACAACGAGCATATCATGCACCGGCAGGTTGACTGTTAAATTGGCCGTGGCCGTATCGCCGTCGGCATCCATAATTGTATAGGTAAAGACCTCGTTTGCTACTAACGGCGTACCCGTCGGGGCGGTGTAGGTGTACGCTCCTGTTGAGAAATTAACCGCTAAAGTGCCACCCTCGTGTGTTGCGATAGTGAGAGTCGTCGTGGTGGAGTTGTAACCACCGGAGGAAGTATTGTAAACCTCGTCAATCCCGTCACCATTTGCGTCATGGGCGATGGAGACGATGTGCAGGGCACCCGGACCATCAGCCCCGAAGGATGCGTCAACAGTACCCACCACAGGTAGTATATAATGATCCGCATCAGCCGTTAATGTAGCATTCAGATTGAATGTATTCGCCGCACTCTCATCTGTATATACCTGAGTAACAGTGTTGCCACTGGCATCCTGGAAACCGATTGTTAACGTGTATGTGAAATCTCCAACCTTCACATCCACTACATTTGTGCCGTTGACGATTGTTACAATATCGTCCGGATTCGCACCATCGTTGGGTGTTTCATTGTGCTGAAAGTGAACTGTCTTATCGACATGTACAGTTTGACCATCGATCACAACATCAAAGGTCACTTTAAGGTAAGCATCTGTAATTGAAGAGCCGCTCGGAATCGGGAAGTTGTTATGCGTAAATGTGCCCAATGTAAATGTTTCGCCTACATTAACAGTAGCCAAAGCATTGTTATCATTGTACACGTAGCTGGAGCTATTGCTATTGTCACCCCACGCAATTTTCTCAAAGTAAGTATCGGCGTCGGTGCTGGTTTTAGTGTCTACGTTAATATCAAACGGTGCAACCCAGCCCGCTGCTAAAGCACTGATGTGAGCCGTGGTTGCTGAATCATGCACCACAACGGTCACGCTTTGATCGTTCGCCGTCGGCATGTCGTCGTTGAAGGTGATATTCAGCGTGCCCGTTGCCGTGTCGCCGTCGGCGTCCGTCACCGTGTAGTTAAGCGCTGCTGTTGCGTTGTTTTCCGTATTGTCGCCGACCTGACCGTCCAGTGTTCCATGAAGGACGTTGTCCAGCAACGTTACCTTGTAGGCGCCCGTCGCCGGATCTGTCACTTCCACCGTAAACAACGCTCCTCGCGGACCTGTCGCGGTAAGTGTGCTGCCGGTCCAACTGTACGTAACCGTCTCCTGACCCACTATGCCAGTGAGACCGTTCATCGAGGCAAAGCCGATTGATCCCGGTCCATTAAGTACGAAGTCGTGTGTTAAAATACCTGTAAAGGTCGCTTCGTTAGAATCGGGATCAGGTGTCACCACGATATCGCCCGTACCACCCGAAATTCCGCCGCTCAAACCTTCGTCGTCCACCGTGGCATAAATGATACCTGCTGTGGGATCTGTATCGTCGTTGTCCAGGATCGTGCCGACACCCTGAGTGTCGGAAATCGTTGCTGCCGCGGCGTTGCTCAAGTTGACATTGAAGGTTTCAGTCAACTCGTAAACCGAGTCGTCGG
>JAQUPZ010000029.1:0-5066 GCA_028716365.1 Kiritimatiellia bacterium | reverse complement strand
TTGTGGTTTCTCCCGCGGCAAAGGTCAGCGTGCCGGCCAGCAGGTCGCTCGCCGTGTAGTCGCCGGGCGTCACGGCCGTGTTCGGAGCCACACTATAATCCACCGAAGAGGCCTGATCCGTCAGACCCGTCTTGGTCACCGTGAAGGTGATCGTGCTATCCGTGCCTTCCGTGACGGTTACATCATTGATCGAGAAGGCCGGCGGAGAATCGTTGTCGGCAATATTGCCGATACCGCTGCCGTCAACAATCGTGACGCCAGTCGAAGGAGTCCCCAGTTGTACCGTGAACGCCTCGGGATTCTCGAAGACCGTGTCATTGAGCACGGGAACGGTCACAGTTGCTGTGGTCTCGCCTGCCAGGAAGGTGATCGTGCCGCTGGTGGCAATGTAGTCGGTTCCGGCGACTGCAGTGCCATCCGCCGTAGTGTAATTAACCGTTGTATCGTGATTCGTCGCCTCTGATAATGACACCGTGAAGGTGATGACGTTGCCGCCCTGACCCTCGCTCTGCGGATCCGGCAAGCCATCAGAAATTGATACCGTGATTGGCTGATCCAAATTAGGATCATAATTCGTCGAAACTCCGGTTCCCCATGTTATCCCCCTTGTTTCAGCTCCGCTTTCCGGTGTTACCGCTGCCCAGTCAGGGGTTACAACAAAGATAGGATGGCCTCCGCCTGCGTTTGCTTCTGCACCGGCGGCTGTCGCATCCAATTCCAATGGCTGATCACCCGCCAGCAGCGCTTTCTGTATTGCTTCCTGTTCAGCAGAGGCTTCCGCAGCAACACCCTTTGAAACAACCCCGTACACATCCTCATCAATGACCATATCAGACACTCTGCCGAGATCTAATTGAGTAGAAGGAGATGTATTAAAAACAATAGATACGCTTCCATCACCTCCGGTAATGATGCGGTCGTCTGCAAAAACCGGGCTGTTTATTTTAAGCATCCGTACTGTACCATCAGGCGATATCGCCTTTACGTTCCCGTATAGAATAGCAACTTTTCCTGTTACCTGATGTCCCATTTCGCTCGTTACCGGCTTTTTAATCTCGGCCATGATTTATTCTCCTTAATTATATGATAATATTTAGTTCCATTTTTTAATGAATTACTGATGTTATATTACTCATTTTTATTTATCCGTCTATTGTACCTTGGTACAGTCTTTCTGAAATATTTTATCTAACTGAACTTGTTAATATTTGACTACTCTCTGTTTGTTTCTCATTATTCCATATGCCGGTATGCATAAAAATCAATTGCCTTGACAGGACATATAATCTATGATTATAAAAACTTACGAATAATCCGTAATAATTTCGTTTTTCCAAATAAATGGAGTCAAAATAAGCTGCTCTCGTTACTTTTTAAAAGGGATCACGAATCTTGGCGTCTCTTGAATCCACCGTAAATTCCAATAAAATCAAAATCATACTGTTTGGAGTTGTTGTTTTCGCAGGACTGGTTGTGACGGGCCTGGTCTTTACGGGAGAAAAATTTCATATCGACCAGAAGGTCCTTCAAAAAGCACAGGAAAAATACGGTCAGGAAGCACGGATGCGTCTCGTTTCCTGGGAAGACATTTTAAAGAATGAGGGCGGAACTGACAGGGAAAAACTGGAAAAAATAAATTCTTTTTTCAATAAAAAAATTGTTTTCGTACATGATACAGATCTTTACGGAACTAAAGATTACTGGGCAACTCCGGTAGAATTTCTATCCAGGGGCGCTGGAGATTGTGAGGATTATGCCATTGCCAAATATTTCAGCCTTAAATTGATGGGAGTGCCCGAAGAAAAGCTGAGAATAGCCTATGTCAAGGCGCTACAATACAATATTTTTCACATGGTTATGCTGTACTACAGCAACCCGGGAGCCGAACCTTTAATCCTCGACAGTCTTGTTGATTCCATCAATCCGGCATCGCAACGACGGGATCTCCTACCCATATTTACTTTCAACGGTGCGGGACTATGGCTGGCTCACGACCGCGGACAGGGGAAATTAGCCGGTAAAAGCAGCAGGCTTGCGGCATGGAATGATCTTCTGCAAAGAATGGCAGGAACTGGAATTTAATTTAACAGGAGGCTTTAAATGACTCTTTACAGGCAATTAGTTATTTTTACTGTATTATTGTTTTTAATTCTTTTCACGGGAACATGGTTCGCCAAGCTTGAGAGCACACGATCATTCCTGACAAACCAGCTTGAATCCCATGCTCAGGATACGGCAAGTTCTCTCGGCCTTGCCGTCTCGCAATACCCGGACGACATGGTCAGTGTGGAAACCATTATTAACGCCATTTTCGACAGGGGATATTACGAAACGATCAGATTTATTGACCCTAACGGAAAGATCTTATTAGAAAGAAATCTGAAGGTAGTCATTGAAGGAGTCCCTTCATGGTTCATCAAGCTGGTGCCATTAAAAGTACCCGAGGCCAATGCCTATGTCACAGCCGGCTGGCGCCAGGCGGGAACAATTTATGTCAAAAGCCATGCCGGATATGCTTACAACAGTCTATGGCAGGATATTAAACATACAACCTTACTTTTTGCGCTGTGCGGAATTTTTATATTGATCGCGGGCGGCTTTGGATTACGTATGCTCCTGCGTCCCCTGGTCCTCGTTGAACAGCAGGCAGATGCTTTATGCCGAAAGGAATACGAGATCCAGACAAAGATACCAAGAACAAGAGAACTGCGGCGCATTGTTTTTGTGATGAACCGCATGACGGAAAAAGTGAAAGAAATGTTTTCCGAACAGGTTATACAAGCCGAAGGACTCCGTCAGCGTGCTTATAACGATTCACTAACGGGCATTGGCAATCGCCGCTATTTCGAAAGCCAGGTTACCGCCTGTCTTGATAACAAAGACAGCGACATGAAAGGAATTTTATTGCTGATCCGCATTAATGGATTGGAAATACTCAATAAACAAAGAGGTTTTCTTGTTGCTGACGAATTGTTGAAGAGGGTTGCGGCATTAATGCAGGAGATTGCGGCAAAGCTTGCGGGTTCAGTTCTGGCGCGGCTTTCCGGAAGCGATTTTGTTTTGTTTCTGCCTGATTATCCGCCATCCGAAGCAGCCCGGCTTTCCGGCGAAGTGGCTAACACGCTCAGCTCCCTGGCTGCTGCGGATATAACAGCTACGGAAAATGTTTCTAATGTTGGAACCTGCGCCTATGACCGGTCCGTTACCCTTGGCCAACTTCTTGCGGAAGCTGATCTGGCGCTGGCCGCTGCCACACAAACCGGGGCTAATGCCTGGCACGTCCGCACGGTTATGGAAAGCGCCGGGAAGGCTCCCTTCGGTCAGCAGCAGTGGAAGGAAGCGTTGGAAAAAGTACTTAAAGACAGACGAATAGTCCTGTATTCCCAACCTGTGGTAAAAGCTGCGGACAGAAACATCATACTTCATCAGGAGATTTTTTCCCGAATAATTCTTGAAGGAAGCGAAATCATTAATGCCAGTGTATTTATACCCATTGCCGAGCGCTTAAAACTTATTTCTGCTCTTGATCGCCTGATTATAGAGGAGGTTATGAAACTTGACCGCAAGGAGCTTGGCGCTGATGATATCGCAGTCAATTTATCGCCATCTTCGTTGCAGGATGAATCTTTTGTTCAGTGGATACAGAATACTTTGGTGAATTTACCCGAAAACGCGCCTAAAATAATTTTTGAGTTTGGAGAATTCGGTGCAGTACAAAATGAAAATATTTTAAAGTCTTTCACTGCTGTTATTCGTGCGTGCGGCCATAAACTGGGGTTGGACCATTATGGTCAAAGTTGCGGGAACCTGAAATATCTTCAATCCCTGCGTCCTGATTACGTAAAGATTGACCGGGCATACACGGGTGAATTGAAAGATGAAGACAGTGACAGCCGTTTTTTCATCAGCTCCATTTGCAGCGTCGCTCATAGTATTGATGTAATAGTCATAGCTGAAGGCGTCGAGACAGAAAAGCAATGGCAGCTCCTGCGAGAACTTAATATTGATGCTATTCAGGGATACATTATAGACAGCTCAAAACCGATTAAAAAAGGTTAAGGATTGAAACTTATCTGGAATCACGGGTATAAACCCCCAAGCAAGCTTTGGAAACAGATTCCGCAACAAACTGCGGGGTTACACCTGCCATGTTTCAATAGGGGAATTCATCATTGATGGTTAATGTTTACAGTTTACATGCCCCGCAAATAAAAAAAACCCGTGACGGAATTGCCACGGGTTTTTTTATTCTAATAACTAATACTTACTTTTTGATAATGTAATCTACTGCCGCTTCTACACGCCTGTTTTTCTGACGCCCTTCTTTTGTTTTATTGGAGTCGATTGGTTTTTCCGCACCGAAGCCAATTGCGGTCAGGCGCTTGGCGTCAATACCTGATTTTTCTACCAGGTATTTCTTTACAGAATTAGCCCGTCGCTGGGAAAGTTTTTTATTGTAGTCCGGATCTTTGGATCTATTAATGTTATCGGTATGTCCTTCGATTGTTACGTTTAAATCCTCATATTTCTTCATAACATCAGCCAGCGCATCAATATCCTTAGAATATTTTCCCTTGATGGCGGATTTGTCGAAATCAAACAATACGTTGAGGGTCGTTCTTCCTTTCTCCACAATCTCCAGGATAGGACAACCATCCTTATCCACCTTCACACCGGCAGGAGTGTCGGGACACTTGTCCCGGCAGTCAATAACTCCGTCCTTGTCGGAATCCTTGGGACAGCCATTCTCATCAACAGCACAGCCCTCAGGCGTATCCGGACACTTATCGCAACCATCGCATACACCATCCTTGTCGGAATCAGTGGGGCAACCGTTCTCATCGACAATACAGCAAGAGGGGGTATCGGGGCACTTATCGCAACCATCGCATACACCATCCTTGTCGGAATCAGTGGGACAACCATCTATGTCGACGATGCAACACGAAGGTACATTGGAACACTTCTTAACAACGGGCGCCGGTTCTGGCGGAGGTGGAGGCGGGGGCGGAACAGGCTGCACACCACCGAAGTGGTAATTCAGGCCAAGAGTAAGAATGTGGTCT
>JAQUPZ010000028.1 GCA_028716365.1 Kiritimatiellia bacterium | reverse complement strand
TAATGTCATCCAGTTGGCTTTCGTTAACGATGTAACCAGTTTTTTCAATATAACTCCGGATAGCATGACGGCCGGAATGCTTGCCCAAGATAAACCGGTTTTCCGGAGCGCCTGCGGATTGGGGTGTCATGATTTCATAGGTTCGCGTATCTTTGAGTAATCCATCCTGATGGATACCCGCTTCATGGGCAAAAGCATTGGCGCCCACTATAGCCTTGTTGGGCTGAACGGGAATCCCGGTGATCTCCGTCAGAAGTTGAGACGTCTTATATATCTGCTCCGTTTTGATTCTCATCTGCACACCGAAGCGATCGTTTCTTGTCTTTAAGGTCATGACCACTTCTTCCAGCGCGGCGTTGCCTGCCCGTTCACCGATGCCGTTGATGGTGCATTTCACCTGGCTTACGCCCTGTTCCACGGCGGCCAGTGTATTGGCCACAGCGAGGCCCAGGTCGTCGTGACAATGGACGGAAAGGATATGATCTCCGATATTTTTGACGTTGGCTGATACGTAGCGGATCAACTCGCCAAATTCAGTAGGAATGGCATAACCCACCGTATCGGCAATATTAACGGTCTTTGCGCCCGCATCGATGGCCGCCTCCAGAAGCCTGCACAGAAAATCCTTATCCGTTCTTGTCGCATCCATGGGCGAAAACTCGATGTCGTCCGTATAGGTTCGGGCATGGGCTACGGACATTTTTGTTATTTCCATTATTTCCTGCCGGCTTTTTCTTAACTGATATTGAAGCAGAATATCGGAAGCAGGAAGAATAATATGGATGCGGGGATCTGCCGCTTCCCGGACGGCTTCCCATGTCCTGTTGATGTCGGTGATTCTTGCTCTGGTCATGGCGGCGATCTGACAGCCCCTGATTTTCCGGGCTATCTGACGAACGGCGATGAATTCTCCCGCGGAGGCGACAGGAAATCCCGCTTCAATAATGTCCACACCCAGTATCTCCAGTTGCCGCGCCAGGCGAAGCTTTTCGTCAGGCATCATGCCGGCGCCGGGGGATTGTTCTCCATCCCGCAAGGTCGTATCATATATGAAAATTCTTTTCCCCTGCATAGCTCTTTCCATACGGATCATGTTATTTTTTTGTTGATGGCGTCCAGTGTCCCGTAGAGCGCGGTCATCCGGCTCGTCAGCAGGCCTGCCTGCCGGTAAAACATCAATGCCCCGATATTCGTGACGTCGGCAACGAGTTGAACGCGACCCGCTCCCTGCGCGGAACCCCAGACAAGCACCTGTGACAAAAGCTTTGTTCCGATGCCCTTCCGCCGGAATCCGGCATCGACATACATGTCTTCCAGTAAAATCGAGTATCCGCCGCTGGATGTCGAGACGACGATCTGGGCTGTAACCATGCCCAAAACCATGCCCGCCGCTTCGGCAACAAAAATTGTCCTGACACGCTGGTCCGCAAGCAGAAGTTGCAGGCCTGCCCTGTTTTTATCAGCATCGATGACAAAGTCTTTTTCCAGGGCAAAAAGATGATGAAGAAAAGTTACCATCGCCTCGATATCTCCGGGCTCTCCTTTCCTGATGCGAATATTCTTCATAGTTTTAATTCATCTTTCTATAAGATATATTTTTCCGCCGTTTTGCCGTCTTCCAGGGCGTCGATGATTTCGTCAATCACCGATTCATTCTCGACCTTACCGTACCACCAGTTTTCCGGGTAGATCACCATGGCCGGTCCCCGATCGCAAACTTTAAGGCAACCGGTGCTCGATACGACAACATCCGTCAAGCCCCGGTCGGAAAGCTCCCGTTCCATGTACTGAAGCAACTGCAGGGAGTCTTTTTTGCTGCAAACACCCTGGGAATCACCGGCAGCCCGGAAGCTCCCGCAGACAAAGATATGATGTTTCGGTTTTTTCATGTGGATGTCCTCTCTTTCCATTAGTCTTCTTTATTGTTTTATCCGCACCCCATGCCATTCCCGCTGCACTGCTTGCCAATGCCGCAATGACCTGCCGTACGCAGAAGTATTTTGGGGATAGCTTTTCCCGTAAGGATTGCTTCCACTCCCTCTTTGGCCAGACCGTCCATAACCAAGACTTGAAAGCCTCTTTGTTCAAGAATGGCCAGAGGGCGGGGACCGATACCGCTGGCGAGAATGGTATTGCAGTCTTGAAGCAGAAGGGCCATTGCTTCCCAGCGTTCCTGGCCTCCGCCTGCAGCCGGTGTGTTCCGGCGCTCTTGCAGAACGGCTTTCCCGTTTTCCAAACCGTATATCCAGAGGCCTGCGGATTCACCTAAGTGCTGATTCACAAAGATGCCCTCCATGCTGGCTACAGCTACATATGGTCTGGCTTTGTCTTTTCCGGGCAAGGAAGCCTTCTTCAGAAGATCCACGATCTCCTGATTTTGTTTTTCACCGATCAGGCCTGCCGCATCGGCGCGGCAACGGCTGCAATGGTTCATTTGGGGAAGGTAGGAGCCCGCTGCTTTGCGAAGTGTGGCGATCTTGTCCTCAGGCAGCGGGGCAATACCCGCAAAGGGAGTGCCAGCCACATGATACATGGGGATGGCGTTGAAAATATCCGCTTTCAACTCCTTCATGGTTTTTGCAATTTCCACAACATGATGATCGTTTATTCCGGGAATAACCACCGTATTGATCTTAACGGTAAGGCCTTTTGCCTTGAGCAGCCGTATCGCTTTTTGCTGATTTTCGATTATTATCCCAGCGGCATCGGCGCCCCGATAGACATGGCCGGGCAATCTGGCCCAGGCGTATATTTTTTGGGCAATTGCCGGGTCAATCGCATTGACTGTTACGGTGACATGGCTGACTTGGATATCTGCCAGTTCATCCACGTAGTCCGCTAAAGCCAGACCATTTGTAGCCACACAGAGCATCATCTCCGGATGTCTTTTTCTGACCAGATAAAGCGTTGTCAAAGTTTTCTCAGGGTTTGCAAACGGATCGCCGGGACCTGCTATTCCCACCACGGCTATATTTTTGATCCTGTCCAGAACCTCGTCGAGATAATCCGCCGCCTGCCCGGGCAGCAGGATGGCGCCCGACACGCCGGGCCGGGATTCGTTGACGCATTCAAAGTCCCGATTACAGTAGTTGCACTGCATATTGCAATTCGGCGCCACGGGCAGATGAATCCGTCCGGTGCGGTGTCTGGCGCCTTCGCTGAAACAGGGATGATTATTTGTATCCATTTTTTCTCTCCTATATATAACTGTAACCGACCGGCGAGTTAATTTGTTTATACTCTATCAGAGCATTCACGATCCGATCGAAAAGCTGCTGCGTTCCCTCGTATCCCACATGTAAAATGCGTTGTCCGCCGATGCGGTCATGAACCGGAAAACCGGCGCGCACGAGCGGAAGGTTCAAATTTTTGGCCAAATAATAGCCTTTGGAGTTGCCGATAATAATATCCACACCGATCTTGCTGCAAATATCGAGCATGTCTTCAAAATCAGCATCTTCCCGGATTATGATATCCTTGTGTCCCGCGGACAATAAGGAGGAAACGATTTCCTGAAACTTTTTGGTCGGGGCGCCCGTGGCGCAAAGCGACGGCACAATGCCGATTTCATCCAGGAAGGAGGCCATGGAGGCGACAAAATCTGCTTCCCCGTAGATCACGGCGCGCTTCCCGGAGATGGTTTTGTGTCCATCGATATAAGCATCCACCAATCTTCCTCTTTGCTTGGCATACTTTTGCGGCAGCTCGCAGCCTGCTATTTCCTGGACTGCGCTGAAAAACAGATCCGTCTCCCGGATGCCGATGGGAATTCCCAGCGTCACCCTCTTCACGCCAAAGGCCTCTGTTAGACAGGAAGCAGCTGTTTCTTCCCCGGCCAGAGAGCGGCCCAACTCAATGGTTGCCGCAGCACGTCCCATGGCACGGATCGCTGATACCGGCGTTCCGCCGGGAGAGAGTTTCTGGTAATCGGACCAGGATTCGCCGTCGAGTGTTTCCGAATAATCGGGCAGCATGGTGCACGGCAGCTGAAAGTCAGCTATAATCTCCTGAAGATGGCGCAAGTCCGCCGCCGACAAAAATCCGGGGACGATATTTAAACTGTTGCTGCGTGGACCGCCGCAGGCCAGGGCAACAACTGTTGCTTTGACTGCTTCATGATAACCATCCATATGCGTTCCCCGGTAACTGGGGGTCGAGGCATAAATCAGGGCCGGGATATCTACACCCACATGGACTTTCCGGTATTCTTCGAGATAACCCTGGACATCATCGCCGATGGTTTCCGAAAGACATGTAGAGGCAATGCCGACGGCGGAAGGCTTATATTGGCGAATCAGATTATCCAAAGCAATTTTTAAATTAGCCGCGCCGCCGAAGATGGCCGTTGCTTCGCTGAAATTGGAAGAAGCAATATCTATCGGCTCCTTGAAATGACTGATGACGTAACGGCGGATATAAGTTGCGCAACCTTGCGAACCGTGAATAAGGGGAACACAACCTTCGATACCGCGGAAAACAAGACTTGCACCCAAAGGCGCGCAAAGTTTGCACGCGTTGCGTGTGGAAACAAAGGCCGGCCCGGTTTTTTTAACTGTGGGCAGCTTGACAAAATTCGCTTGCATCTTCCGTTCCCTCCTTTCTTGTCCGCAGATTCTTGGCCGGTGAGAATTGCCACACCGGGCTTGTCACCGACGCATAAACTTCCCGGCAAAAGTTGATCATCCCCGCAAACCCGGCCAGCGCCTCTTTGCGTTCGTGGTTGTGGTCGCAAAAGGCAACCCCCATTTTATAGGCAATGGGACGTTCTTTCACGCCGCCGATGAGCAAATCCACGTTCTTCTCAGCCATGAAGCGGGAGAGTTCCAGCGGATTCGTATCATCAACGATAATGGTTCCGGGGTCGCAGATCTCTTCCAGATATTCGTAGTCTTCCTTGTTGCCGGTCTGAGAGCCGACAATAGCAGTCGCAATCCCCAGATGGCGCAGAGCTTTGACCAGCGAAAAAGCCTTAAACGATCCGCCCACATAAATGGCGGCCTTTCTTCCGGTCAACTCCTGCCGGTATTTTTCCACTTCGGGATAAATGCGGTTTACTTCTTCGCGCACCAATTCCTCCGTGTTTTGCAAAATGGTCGCGTCGTGGAAGTGCCGGGCGACTGTATATAAGGCTTCAGCCGTGTCCTCAATGCCGAAATAGGAAACACGCTCGAAGGGTATGCCAAATGTCTCCTGCATCATTTGGGCAAGATACGTCATTGAGCCGGAGCATTGTACGACATTCATGGACGCCTTATGCGCCCGCCGGATTTCATCAATCCTGCCGTCGCCGGTCATGCACGATACTACTTCCACACCCATCCTTTTGTAGTATTCCTTGATGATCCAGGTTTCTCCGGCCAGATTGAAATCCCCGAGAATATTGATGCTGTGCTGTGACACAACCGCTTTGTCGTCCTGTCCGATCAAACGATATAAAGCCTCACAGGCCGCTTTATAACCGTCTTTTTTTGTTCCCCGGAAGCCTTCGGAGTGAACCGGAATTACGTCAATCCCCTGCTCGGCGGCCACTTTCTTACAGACAGCCTGAATATCGTCGCCGATAAGGCCGATAATACAAGTGGCATAAACAAAAGCTGCCTTCGGTTTATACGTTTCGATGAGTTCCGTTAACGCCGCATAAAGTTTTTTCTCGCCGCCGTAGATGACCTCGTTTTCGCGCAAATCGGTGGAGAAACTCAACCGGTGCAGTTCCGGTCCCGAGGATAGCGATCCCCGGATGTCCCAGGTATAAGCGGCGCAGCCTACTGGGCCGTGGATCAAATGCAGAGCGTCGGCGATCGGATAGAGAACAACTCTGGACCCGCAGAAAACGCAGGCCCGCTGGCTTACCGAACCGGCAACGCTGACCTTTTCGCAAGTCATCTCGAAGGTATCTTGTGCGCCTTTTTCAAAAATCTGATCTTTTCTAGCGTCGAGAATCTCAATCATCGTTCTTTCCTTTACATGATCAATTCAAAATTTTGTTCCGGTGCATCGCGGTCCTGGCGGTCCAGCAAAGCATTCAGAATCTTTTCCATCATACGCATAGCGCCGCGATAACCCACTACCGGAAAATACTGGTGGCCGACCCGGTCATAAATCGGGAAACCGATCCGGATGAGGGGAATATCTTCATCGCGGGCTATATATTTGGCATAAGTGTTGCCAAATATCAGATCCGGCTTGTTGTTTTTCACCAACTGGTGAAAATAAAACAAATCAGCTCCCAGGCCATGCTTGATAATCGTCTCAGGTCCGGTAAAGCCACGAATGCTTTCCTCGAATTTTGCTCCTGCCGGAGTCCCGGTCACCACATAAAGAATCTTCATATCCATATCGGTGAGAAACTGCGTCAGCGAAACTAATTGATCGGGATCTCCGACAAGGGCAACCTTTTTCCCGTAAAAATACTGATGATTGTCCGTCAAAACGTCAACGACTTGTCCGCGTTCCACCATAATACTGTCGGGAACGCTCACGCCGGCAGCTTTCCTGAGCGCATCAACAAATGCATCTGTTGCCGAAATGCCGATCGGTAATTCCAGATCCTTGAAGCGGATGCCGCATTTCGTATCCAAAAGCTTTGCCGCCGACAGAGATGCAGTACTACCCAGGGAGACGGTGAAAGCGCTGTCTCCGGCGCTCCGGATCTGGTCTACCGTTGCACCGCCTTTGGGATACATGTGAAAACGTCCGTCCAGAGGGCCGTTGACGACCTCCGATGTATCGGGGAAAAGGATACTTTTTACTCCCATCAGGGATGAGATTCTTTTTATTTCGGCCATATCCGACGGCTCGACAAATCCGGGAATAATATTGATCTGCCCTGTCCTCTTTCCTGTGTTTTCGGCAAGATAATGGACCATGCTCTGGGTCATGTTGGCAAAACCAGTCACATGCGATCCCTTAAAGCTCGGAGTGTTGGTGTGGATAACCCGTTTGCCTTTGGGAATCTTACCATCCGCGATTGCCTTGTTGATGATCTGTCCCAGGTCGTCACCGATGACTTCCGACAGACAAGTCGTATGAACGGCTACAATATCAGGGCCGTAAATCGTAAAAATATTATTAATTGCCTCCAGCAGGTTGGCCTGTCCGCCGAAAACGGACGCCCCTTCCGTAAAGGAACTGGTCGTGGCCATAATCGGATCTTTATAATGCCTGGTCAGCGCGCTCCTGTGGTAGGCGCAGCAGCCCTGAGAACCGTGGCTGTGCGGGAGACAATTGTGAATGCCCAGCGCTGCGTACATGGCTCCCACGGGCTGACAAGTCTTGGCCGGATTGACCGTCAGGGCCGATCGGTCGGCTAATGTCTCGGGTGTATGTCGAAGTAGCATGATGTTTCTCCTTTAATTGTTCATTTTACCTGTTGTAGGCGTAGCTGCCCGTCAGCTCCGGGTTCTTCTGCCAGGGAGCTTTAATGAAGCGAAAGACGTTGGAATTGACCATCCGGTCAATCTCCCGGTAAAAGTTGA
>JAQUPZ010000027.1 GCA_028716365.1 Kiritimatiellia bacterium | reverse complement strand
CCTGCCCGGCGCAGGAGACTGTGTCACAATAGCAAATATTGGTTGTGCGTAATGAGGAATGTCCCCTCGGAAAGTCTCCCGACTAAGCGCTGGCGCAAAGTCCGGCGAATGCCGGAGGGGTAGGGGGAAAAGAAACCTTAACATCGTCAAAGCAGAGTGGAATGTCCCCCGCTGGCGGGGGTAGGGGTAACCGTCTCGCCGCCGCAAAGGGTTTCGCCTCGAATGTCCCCCGCTGGCGGGGGTAGGGGGTGGAAGTTTTTAAAGCATACTTATTGGACATTTACGTATTACGTGAATTTTTTCCACCTCCGTCACGGAGTCTACCCGGCGCATGCCGGGTGACACCTCTCCAGGCATACGCCGGACTAAACGCGCCAGCGGAGGACATTAAATGGCTATATTTATTATCCCACCCCGTCCTGCTTTTAAATATTTCTTGACATCAAAGCAATCTTAAGGTAGGGAAAATCCCAAGGCAGACATGACTTGCAGTCAAATTATGACCTCTGTTCATAAAATGTCATACAATATAAGTAGTTAGAGTAATTGCGTTGCCCGTATCAAGGCGTTAATTAAGACGTTAAAATCATAAAAAAATAGGGAGGAAGAAATATCATGGCTGATGCACCAAAAGTTCAATTAAAGGAAATATATCCGATTCCGGAAGCGGCGAAGAAAAAAGCCTGGATAAGCGGCAGAGAAGCTTACGACAAACTCTGGAAGCGTTCAGTGGAAGAGCCCGAGAAATTCTGGGCGGAAATAGCCGAACAGCAGGTAACCTGGTTCAAAAAATGGGACAAGGTTATGGATTACAACTTTGACATTAAAAAAGGTCCCATCTACGTTAAATTCTTTGAAGGCGGCAAACTCAACGTCTCTTACAATTGTCTGGACAGACATCTTGAAAAACGCGGCAATCAGGTTGCGATTCAGTGGGAAGGCAACGAACCGGGCGAAGCAAGAGCTATAACCTACAAACAACTCCATGAAGAAGTCTGCAAATTCGCCAATGTTCTGAAGGCCCAGGGCGTGAAGAAGGGCGACCGTGTTTGTCTTTACATGCCGATGGTTCCCGAACTGGGCATTGCCGCTTTGGCCTGCTCCCGTATCGGCGCTATTCATTGTATCGTTTTCGGCGGATTCAGCGCCGACGCGCTCAGAGACAGAATTGTCAACGGTGAAGCTAAGGTGCTGGTTGTCTGCGACGGAACTTTCCGCGGCGCCAAAGCAGTTCCCCAGAAAGCGATTGCCGATGAAGCATTAAAATCATGCCCGTCCGTCAAGTCGGTTATTGTTGTCCAGAGAGTCGGCGACAAGATTAAGTGTGAAATGACTGCCGGCCGCGACAAATGGTATCATGAAGAAATGAAAAAAGTTGACGCCAATTGCAAACCGGAAGAGATGGATGCCGAAGATCCATTGTTCATCCTTTATACATCTGGTTCCACCGGACAACCCAAAGGCGTTATGCACACCACGGGCGGTTATCTGGTTTACGGCTCCTACACTCACAAGATTGTTTTCGATTATCATGACGGCGATATTTTCTGGTGCACCGCCGACCTGGGCTGGGTCACGGGTCATACCTACATTCTTTACGGACCTCTGTGCAACGGCGCAACGTCCGTTATGTTCGAAGGCGTTCCCAATTATCCGACCTACAGCCGCTTCTGGCAGGTAGTCGAAAAATACAAGGTCAACATTTTCTATACCGCTCCGACCGCTATCCGCGCTATTGCCAAAGAAGGCGACGAGTTTGTGAAGAAATGCGACATTTCCAGCCTGCGCACGCTGGGTACCGTCGGCGAGCCGATCAACCCCGAAGCCTGGAACTGGTACTTCAACCTGATCGGCCGCGGCGAATGCCCCATTGTAGACACCTGGTGGCAGACTGAAACCGGTGGAATTTTGATTACGCCGTTGCCCGGCGCGATAGAAATCAAACCCGGTATGGCTACACTGCCCTTCTTCGGCGTACAGCCGGTGTTGGTTGACGATGAAGGCAAAGAATTTAAAGAGACGGTTGCGAGTGGCGCTCTGTGCATCAAAGTACCATGGCCCGGAATTATGCGAGGCGTTTACGGCGATCCCAAGAGATTCCAGGAAACCTACTTTGAGCAGTTCCCCGGCTATTATGTAACCGGTGACGGTTGCCGCCGCGATAAAGACGGCTACTATCAGATTACCGGCCGTATTGACGACGTTATCAATGTTTCCGGTCACCGCATGGGAACCGCCGAAGTCGAAAGCGCTCTGGTTGCTCACAAGGCCGTCGCAGAAGCCGCCGTTGTCGGCATGCCTCATGAAATTAAGGGACAGGGCATTTATGCTTACGTCACCCTGAAGACCGGCGTGGAGAAATCCGACGCTCTGAAGAAAGAATTGATTGCTCATGTCCGCACGGTTATCGGACCCATCGCGACACCCGACAAGATTCAGTGGGCCGATGGTCTTCCTAAAACACGCAGTGGCAAGATCATGAGAAGAATTTTGAAGAAAGTTGCCGCCAACGATCTGGGCAACCTGGGTGACACCAGCACGCTGGCCGATCCATCGGTTGTTGACGATATCGTCAAAAACAGACTGTAAAACATTAAGTCCGGTTCCCTCAAAAAGGGGATCGGACTTTTTTATAAAACCTACAAAGAAAAAATAAAAATGCGTGTTTTTCCCTCAAAAGAAAGATGTGCAGAAGAAGGAGGTTGGACAAAGTGAATATTATCGCATGTGTAAAACAGGTACCGGATACTGAAGCCCAGATCAAGGTCAAAGCTGACGGATCAGGAATAGATGATGGCCAGATCAAGTGGGTCATGAATCCTTATGACGAGTACGGTGTGGAAGAAGCTCTGAAACTGAAAGAAAAAAACGGCGGAGACGTAACAATTGTTTCCGTAGGACCGGCAAGAGCAATGGAAACAATTAGAACCGCTCTGGCGATGGGCGCGGATAAAGGTATTCATATCTGCGATGCAGTTCTGGATAACGCCGATGCTTTTGTGACGGCATCAGCGCTGGCCGCTGCTATCAAAGGATTGCCCCATGACATTATTTTCTGCGGACAGCGCGCCATTGACGATGATTCCGGTCAAGTCGGAGCAATGCTGGCCGAGCTTCTGGGAATTTCCCAGTTGACTCTGGTCACCAAAGTGGATTTCGCCGGTTCTTCCGTGAAAGTAATTCGGCCGATTGAAGGAGCACAGCTCTCAGTAGAAACCAGCTTACCCTGCGTGGTAACGGCGCAGAAAGGTCTTAACGAACCCCGCTACGCGTCGCTTCCCGGCATTATGAAAGCCAAGAAGAAACCGGTTGATGTGAAAAACGCGGCGGCTTTGGGAATCGCCACAGATGTGAAAGCCAAAGTAGCCAAAGTTATTCCGCCTCCCGCCAGAGCGGCAGGAAAAATTATCTGCGGTGATGATGCAGCGCAGAAGGCGGCGGAATTGGCCCGGTGTCTCAGGGAAGAAGCTAAAGTTATTTAATTTAAAAGCGGAGGAATTGAAAAATGGCAAAAGGAATATTTGTAATTGCGGAACAGAGAGACGGCGCCCTGCGTAAAGTAAGTTTTGAGCTTGCTTCCGCGGCCAGAAAACTGGCTGATCAGACAGGAGATGAAGTCAGCGCTATTCTGCTTGGTTCAGGTATAGAAAGTTTGGCTGCCGGGTTGGGTAAATTCGGTGTGGATAAAGTGTTTGTCGGCGACAACGCCGCTTTGGAACCCTATGTTACTGAAGCGCACGCTCAGGTCGTTGCCAAAATATTAAAAGATAACGATGCGGCAATCGCGCTGTTTGGCGCTTCCGTTCAGGGCAAGGATCTTTCCGCCCGCGTGGCCGCTAAACTGGCCGGTGGTCTGGCCACAGACTGCACAGATGTAAAGGTTGACGGAGGCAAACTGGTTGCCGTTCGCCCGATGTATGCCGGCAAGTGCTTCGGCGAGGTGGTCTTCAATACCACCCCGGCAATGGCATCGCTGCGTCCCAACGTGTTTGCGGCGGTGGAAAATGCCAAAGCCGCTGCCGTGACCAAGGTTGATGTTGCTGTTGACGGTGTCAAGAGCAAGGTTCTGGAAGTGCAGAAAGACGCCAGTGGCAAGGTTGACTTGACTGAAGCCAACATTATTGTTTCCGGTGGACGCGGCATGAAGGGTCCGGATGAATACAAGATACTGGAAGAACTGGCTGACGTGCTTAAAGGCACGGTCGGCGCTTCCCGCGCGGCAGTTGACGCCGGTTGGAGACCTCAGAAAGATCAGGTCGGACAGACCGGAAAGGTTGTTTCTCCGAATCTGTATATCGCCTGTGGAATTTCCGGAGCTATTCAGCATCTGGCGGGCATGAGCTCATCCAAATGCATCGTGGCCATTAATAAGGATGCGGAAGCCCCCATCTTTACCAAAGCCGATTTCGGCGTTGTGGATGATCTTTTCAAGGTTGTTCCCGAATTAACCGCAGCCTGCAAGAAATTAGTGGCTTAAAATTTATTGTAAGTGAAATAGCTTTCTGGTAACGGCCGGTGAACCGGTCGTTACCAGAAAGTATAAAAGTCAGAAAAAAGTGTCATTCCGAATCCGCCGGAAGCGGATGAGGAATCTTAAAAGAATGTCATTAGGAGCCGACGCTTGGTTGGCGTGGCAATCTTAGCGTAAAGATTTCTCGCTTTGCTTCGAAATGACAACAAAATGACAACAAGCAGGATTCTAATGACATGAAGGTGTAGCAATAAAAGCAAACTTGAGGGAATGACATATCAAATACCCTCAATATTTCGGAGGATCAATGGAAAATATCAGCCCTATTGGAATAGGTAATGAAGGTCGTCAGGTTTTCTGGAACGCTCATAGCTTTGAGCCGTTCCTTTTTCTTTTTACTGCCATCGCCTTGGCTATATTTGCTTATGGTGTTTACAAACGATGGAAGCTGTGGAAGGCGATGGGCAAAGATGAAATTCGCTGGGATCAGCTTCCCCTGAGAATAAAATCGTTGATTGTGAACGGTTTCCTGCAGGTCAAGACATGGAAAGACGCTTACCCGGGAATTATGCATGGTTGCATCTTTTTTGGCTTTTTTGTTTTAATTTTCGGAGCCGCTTTTGACGCCGGAGAATTCCATATCACGGAACCTTTGTTTAGCTGGGCGTTTTTACGCGGCAGCTTTTATCTGGGATTTTCCTTCCTCATGGAGTTGTTCGGACTGTTGGTGCTCGTCGGAGTGTTGATGGCAGCTTTTCGCCGGTACGTTCAAAAACCGGATCGTCTCGGTTACAAAGGCACACCGGATAATACTACCGATGACGCCGTCGCTCTTTTGCTGATTGCCGGTATCATCATCACCGGATTCATCATTGAAGCTTTACGTATTCACGCCACAAAGGATGCTGCCACCGGTTACGCCATGTGGGAAACAGCTTCATTTGTCGGCTGGACCCTGGCCAATATTATTTCCGGAATGGATATTGAAAGCGCGAAAACAGCGCACAAGATAACCTGGTGGACACATACATTTATCGCTCTGGGATTTATTGCGTACATTCCTTATTCCAGACTGCTGCATATCATTACAACACCGGCCAATCATTTCTTTGCATCGCTGAAACCGACCGGCTATGTCGAACCGATTCGTGATTTTGACACAGCGGAATCTTTCGGTGTATCCAAACTGGAAGAATTTACCTGGAAACAGATTTTTGATTCCGACGCCTGCACGAAGTGCGGACGTTGTCAGGACGGATGTCCCGCTTATCTGTCCGGTAAACATTTATCTCCCAAGAAGTTACTTCAGGATATTAAGACATACTGGCTGGAACAAGCGCCGCTGGCGGCGGCCAAGGCTGTTGTTCCCGCGGCAGAAGGCGCTGAGGGTGCGGAAGCGCCGGCTCCTGTCGAGGCTGCGGAAGGGGCGGCTCCGGAAAAAGCACTTTTGGGTGACGTTGTTAGTATGCATGAACTGTGGGATTGCACCAACTGTATGTATTGTGTGGAAAACTGCTCAGCTTCAATTGAACATGTACAAAAGATTATCGATATGCGCCGCTATAAAGTTCTGACCGAAGCGGATTTCGCTCCGGAACTGCAACTGACTTACCGCAATATGGAAAACAATTCCAATCCCTGGGGTATCGGCGCTCATATGCGCGGTGACTGGGCGAAAGAATTGGGCGTTAAGACTCTGTCGGAAGATCCCAATGTGGAATATCTCTTCTATGTCGGCTGTTCAGGTTCTTTTGATGACCGTGGCAAGAAGATATCCGTTGCCTTTGCCAGGATTCTGCAGGCGGCTGGTGTCAGCTTCGGTATTTTAGGAACGGAAGAAAGCTGCTGCGGTGATTCAGCGATGCGTGGCGGTAATGATTATCTTTTCCAGTCACAGGCACAGGCCAATATCGAGATAATGAACGGCTACGGCGTGAAGAAGATCATCGCTATTTGTCCGCACGGTTATAACTGTATCAAGAAAGATTATCCCAATTTCGGCGGCAATTATGAAGTTTACCATCATACCGAGATCATTGCCGGCCTGATTGCCGAGGGTAAGATTAAATTTACCCAGAAACTGGATGGAATGTTCACTTATCATGATTCCTGCTTCCTCGGCCGCTACAATCAGGTTTACGATCAGCCGCGTCAGATTTTGAACGCTATTCCCGGAATGCAGCTTGCTGAAATGGAACGTAATCGGTCCAAGAGCTTCTGCTGCGGCGCCGGTGGAGGACGAATGTGGATGGAAGAAGATGTCGGAGATCGCATCAATAACATGCGTACCGATCAGGCCATAGCAACGAACGCCAGCACGGTGGCTGTCGGCTGTCCGTTCTGTCTGACCATGATTTCGGATGGAATCAAAGACCGGCAGAAGACGGAAAGTATGGTCGCTTTGGATATTGCTGAAATCGTTGTTAAGGCGATGGGAATTGAGGAGACAAAAGCTCCTGTTGATGTTTGTGCAAGTTAAGTAACTATTTTCAAAATAATTGATTTGGAAAAAGCCCGGTCTGAGTTCAGACCGGGCTTTTTTGTCAAAATACAAAAATTTGTTTTAATTTCCTTGGCAGCGGAGTATAATAACAAGAATAAAGAAAAAAATGAGAAAAGGAGGGCGGTATACTATGGCAGAAAATATAACTTATGAAAGCAAACCCTGGTTGAAATCATACGAAAAAGGTGTCCCGGAAAATGTTAAATATGAAGAGCTCACGATGCCGGACTATCTGGAAAAATCCGCAAAAGATTTTCCTGATGCCACGGCTATGGTATTTGTCGGCTACAAGTTGACCTACCGCCAGTTTAAGGATCAGGTGGATCGTTTCGCCACCTGTCTGACTGATTTCGGCATTAAGAAGGGAGATGCCGTGGCGATTCTTCTGCCGAACAGTATTCCCTGCGTCGTGGCTTATTATGCCATTCTGAAAATCGGCGCCATCGTTGTCCTGAATAATCCTCTCTATTCGGACCCGGAACTGGATCATCAATTTAACGATTCCGGTTCCAAAGTTCTTATTACTTTGGATGCCCTCGGTAACCGCATGATCAATTTGCGGCCGAAAACAAAGATCAAACAGATCGTCTACATGGGCATTGGCGATTTTCTTAACCCGATTAAAAGATTTCTCGGCAAGAAACTGAAGAAATTTCCCTTTGCTGATGTTCCGGTCACCACTGACGTCTATCGCTGGATGGATTGCATTGCCAAGTATCAGCCCAATCCGCCGAACGTAAAACTCACTTTCGACGATATTGCCATGTACCAGTATACAGGTGGCACCACCGGTGTTTCCAAGGGCGTTATCCTGACTCACAGCAACCTGAGCAAACAGGTCCAGCAGATCAACGCCTGGTTTCCGGGCTTTGGAAGAGGGAATGAAGCCATGCTGGGCGCGCTGCCGTATTTCCATGTTTTCGGAATGTCCTGTTCCATGAATCTGGCTGTTGCGCAGGCGTGGAATCAAATCCTTATTCCCAAGCCTCAGCCTCAACCTCTTTTGGAAGCGATTCGGGAATATAAACCAACTTTTGCGCCTCTGGTTCCGACCATGTTTATCGGCATGCTCAATCATCCCGATTTGAAGAAAACGGACATGAGCTGCATTAAGGGAGCTTTTTCCGGAAGTGCACCGCTTCCGATTGAGGTCATTCAGGAATTCCAGAAACAGACAGGAGCCTTCATTTCCGAAGGTTTCGGCATGACGGAAACCTGTCCGGTGACGCATATCAATCCGTTTAACGGTAAACAGAAGGTCGGCAGTATCGGCCTTCCGGTCTCTGATACACTGGCCCGGATCGTTGACCTGGATGACGGTGTGACGGATATGCCTATCGGCAAACCCGGAGAACTGATTGTTAAAGGACCGCAGGTGATGAAGGGTTATAAAGGAATGCCTGAAGAAACAGCCAACGTTCTGAAGGACGGCTGGATGTATACGGGAGACATTGCCACAGTGGACGAGGACGGATATTTTTATATTGTCGACCGCAAGAAGGATATGATCATCTCCGGCGGCTACAACGTCTATCCCCGTGACATCGATGAAGTCTATTACGGAAATCCGAAAGTTCAGGAAGCCTGCTCCATCGGCATTCCCGATTCGAAACGCGGAGAGAAAGTGAAACTCTTTATCGTTCTCAAGGAAGGCCAGACGGCAACGCCCGAAGAAATGATCGAATTTGGCAAGGCTCATCTGGCGGCTTACAAGCTGCCGGCGGAAGTTGAATTCCGCAAGGAATTACCCAAGAGTACTGTAGGAAAGGTGCTGCGTAAAGAATTGCGGGCGGAAGAATTAAAGAAAAGGAAAGGTTAAAAACAGTCTCATAAATATCTATACAATATGTCATTTCGAAGTCCCGCAACTTGCCCGGAGCATTTCGGGTACGCGGGATCATACTCCGCGAGAAATCTTAATGATCGTAGGAATATACAAGATATCTCCCGCTGGTCGATATGACAAGGTTTCATTGAGACACTACACTAGTGTAGTGCGTCGTAAATCCCTTGGCACTGGTTCAGAGAGAAATACCGCAGAACAAGGGGTTGCAACCCCTTGTTCTATGCGGATTTACGGTAATTATGATCATACAAAACAAACACTATATGTAAAGAAGTGTTAGACTCAGTACACTAGTATTG
>JAQUPZ010000026.1 GCA_028716365.1 Kiritimatiellia bacterium | reverse complement strand
ATTGTTGTCCACATAAAGTCCATACATGACCGATACTCCGGGAGTCACATGGTTAACTGCACCGCTTGATACTCGGTGTTTGAAATACAGAGCATTGGTTGCTGGGTTGTAGCACCAAATTCCGCAATACTGATTTCGGCGACTCACATCGTAGGTGTTTGATCCTTTCGCAATAAGGATTGTGCCTTGGTAAACTTTCATACATCCGGCTTTCAGCGAAATATAATCCTCGTGATTCATTTCCGGGAAGCGATTCAGCTTTTCAATTCCTGAACCGTTGAATCGGCAAATCCAGCCGTCTCTCGTCAAGAAATACAGAACATTTTTATCTACCACTCCGGCAAGACTCTGGGTTTGAGTTAATTGCAAGACACGGTTATAAGTCTGAGAATATCCGTCCCAGAAAAATAAAGCTGAACCGAATGTCGGATGATGGGCGGATATAACCAGATAGTCGGTAAGCGGTGCGAGCCATGTGATCACATATCCGGTCGGCAGTGTCAGTTTGTTTGGATTCCAAACGGTAGCACTGGTATCCCATGTGGCAAGATAGTTTTTATTGCCAAAGCAGATAAATTTCAAAAACTTGGTAATAGGAACATCATCAAACGCCGTATTCACATTGAATGATTGCCAGTTGTCTACCCAAGTATTTTTATCAAAGCGTCCCACCCATGTGCTTCCGGCGTAGTACATGTAGTCATCATCGGCATACAGTCCGCTTCCTCCCCAAATGTTTGTGCTGTCATGCACTTCAACCCAGCTACTGTAATTATTTTCAAAAATCTTTCCGTCATCGTGATTAACGCAATAATATCGGTAATTGAAATAGCACATGTAAGTCGGCTCATCGAGTGTTGGAACGCTGACGCTGTCGCTCTCTTTGAAAAACTTATTAGCCACTTTCAGGTATGGCGGATATTGATCAAACTCCAAGCCGTTTGCAAACCAAAAAGTTCCCTCGGCATTAAGGTTGGATATACCTTTGTGGAATTGCGAAGTTTTCCAGATCTTTTTTGGTAATGACATAACGGTTGTTTATACGAGACTGCTTCTTGGAATTTCTGCTTGATCTGAAGCTGACGCCATTCTGGCCAGTTCTTGATCACGCCATTTTCCGAGCATTACTCTCTCGAAGTTATTATCGGCTTGTCGTTCCAATTCGGTGTCGCCCTGTTGGTTGTAGTACATTTTCTTGCCCCATTCGACATAAGCTTGGTGATAGAGTTTTTCGACCTCCGGTTCGTCATTGTCGGACGCAAAGTCATCAGATATTCGGACAAAGACAAATCTCATGGCATTACCATCAATTGTCGGAGTTGAAACCGGATAAAAATATCCGCCCAGCATATACACCGCATGGTCATCAAACTTATCTCTGTCTCGGAAGTCGATCAGCTTAAAAGGTGTTTTATCCGTTCCAATTCTTAGTTCAATAAACGCACGGTAATTTTCCGGTACTGGATACTTCTCTTGGTTGGCAACCGTTGTGAATGGTTGTTCGGTTTTGAGATAGTCCCAATAATCAAAAGTTTGATCTCTGTCCTCCGGCGGTCGCCAGCTTTGCACCTTTTCATCGGCTCTCTGTATCCATGTGTTCAGCAATGAAGCGTCAAGTGTTTGATCATCGACTTCGTTTTTTATTGCAGTTTTAATTTCGCCTCTGGTCATAAGGTTTTAAATGTCATCACGAATGATGATTGATAATTGTTTATATCCGGTTTGGATTTTGCCGTCGGGAAAAGTGACCTCTACCTCTCCCAAGTAAGTCGCAACTGTGTTGGTGTCCGAGCCCGACCAGTTATATCGGCATTTGCCTTTATTGGCATCGGTAATCACACAGGTGGTTCCGTTGATCTTTACCGATCCAGTGGTCGCATCTTTCATGTAGAATTTGACCGTGCATCCGGTCAGATCCACCGGCGAGCCGTCTTGTGTCAGGCTGAATTCCAATGGCGGTCTGGTGTCGTTTTGTACGATTTTTATGCTCATAGGTTTATATCTTTTTTATTGCTCGGCAGATTGATATCGCTATTGGATGTTTGCATCTGCTGATCGTGCCGTGCAGTTTTGACCTCAATGTTTGGCTTGGCCGTGATAAGACCGAGAGTCTCTTTTGCCGAAAGCATCAGCACCGATAATTTGGCTGATAAAAATTCAACGGCAATTTTTACTCCCTCGATTACTTTCCAAATGCGGAAGCGATAAGTCCAAGCTTTGGCTATCAGTCCTCGGATATCGAGAACATACGACCATTGTTTTCCGATTCCTATCAGGACATCGAATGCATATGCCCACGATTTAGCAACTTTACTTAAAATATCCAGCACATAGGCTTCAGTTTTGGCGATCAAACTTCTGATGTCCCATGCATAGCTTTCAATCTTGGCAATGAGTGTTTTGATATCCAGCTTGTAGGCAGTAATTCGTCCGGCCAAATTCTTGATATCAAATAAATATCTGGTGAGTTTGTTTGCTAAACTTCGGATGTCGAGAATGTAAGTCGATTGTCTTACTGCGAGAAGCAAAATATCCAACGCATAGCCGACAGTCTTTTCAATCTTGTTGAGAATGTCGAGAATGTATCTTTGTGTTTTGGCGATCAAACTTCTGATGTCAAAACTGTAAGTCCAATATTTTGCGATCAATGCTCTGATATCGTGCAGGTAGCTTATTTGTTTTTCGGCAAGGTTCAGGATGTCGAGTTTGTAGTTATGAATTCTCGCCACAACACCGCCAATGTCTATCAGGTAAGATTGAAGTTTGATTGCAAGATTTCTAATATCCAGTTTGTAGCTCGTCTGTCTGACTGCGGAAAGGAATGAGTCAAAGCGGTATGTCAGTGTTTTGCCGAGCGTGAGCAAAATACTCAACAGATAGTTTGTTTGCTTTACGGCCAGCTGTCTGATGTCCAGCTTATAAATCACTCCCATTAACGCACCGCCGATTACATCCCACACATACGAGACTGCTTTTGCCGTCAGCTGTCGCATATCCCATGCGTAAGTTATGGCTTTTGCGATCAGGCTCTTGATGTCCAGCACATACGAGATCGTTTTGCTTATAACCGCATAAACATCCAGCACATAGGTTTTGGTTTTCTCTATCAGGTTTAGAATATCCGTCCGGTAAGTTGTCAGATTAAAAACCGAGATGAATTGGTCGTAGACATAAGTGATCGGTCTGGCTATCAGTCCGAGAACATCCATTGCATAGCTCATCACTTTAGCGATTGGTTTTGTCGCCGTGCTGTTAAGCTGTGCCGTGTTGAATTGATAAGCATTGAACATAGTCTTTAGCCCGAAGCTGGGATGTTAGTTCCTCGCACCGAATTGGTTCCTTGTAGTCCGATTTGTCCGGTCACGCCGTCCTTGCAAACATTGCCAATCGCCAAATTGTAGTCATCGCTCGCACTCTGTTCACGGATGTGATAAGCGACTTTATTTGCTTGAGTCGCTTGCAGGTTGTTGGACGAGATCACATTGTAGGTGGAGTAAACGGAACCGTTGTTTGAGAGATAGATGTCATGTGATGTGTTATTGGCTGATCGGGATGAGTTATCAATGGCGTTTCCGGTGATCGTGTTGTAAGAGGAGGCGTATAGGTATATTCCATGTCCACCGGCCCCAAAGATGTGGTTTCCGGTGATCACATTGCTCACGGTCGTTCCTGATCCATAATATAAGGCGATGCCTTGGCTGGTTGTCCATGCAATAACATTTCCGGTGATGACATTGTATTTAGTAATGTTTGAGCTGTTACCAATGACGATGCCCCAATTGTCGCCGTAGAAATTATTACCGTTTACCGTTACTCTCTGAGCCCCGATCAAATACACTCCGTAGTTGGTGCTGGTGAATATCGTGTTGCCCGATATGGTTTCTCGCCAGCCATTCGAGACATAGAAACCGTAGCCGTTACTTCGTAAGACATTGCCAGTCATCGTGCAATAGTTGCAGGCATTGTCATACACTCCATAAGAGTTTGATGTCAGGACATTGCCCGTGATGGTGATGTACTGAGATGTGGTGAATAATCCGATTGCTGTTCCGATGTTGGAATAAATAAAATTATTCCTTATCACGCTATCCTCAATGGCGATCACTTTCAGGCAGTCTTGTTTTGCACCGGTCAGCCACATATTCTCGACCGTGATTCGGCTGTGTTTGTAGGAGGATGCACCCCACAGCACCAAAGGACTGCTGGCACCCGAAGTTTGATTGACTTGATTGCCGTCAATCATGAATTTTCGGATGATTACATTCTGATAGCTGGTTGTGCCTCCGTTTCCGACTCTTACGATATCCCCCAAGTTGCTGGCGTTGGTCGCTCTCAAAATAGTTGCCGAGCCTTCACCCTCTAAGACAACATTGCTTCTTAAGATTTCAACGACACCGGTCAGGTTATAAGTTCCTTTTTTGATTCTCACAATTCCGCCTCCGGCAGGCAGATTACTGAGAGCTTCGTTTATTTCCGTTTGATCGGCCGTACCGTCGCAGTTGTAATCGCCCGAACCGTCAGTAGCGACAATGATCTCTGTTCTTGTCTGCAAGTCATCAAAAAGTTTTGCCGTGACCAAAAGTTCAAGGCGTGTGCCTTGAGGCCATTCCTGTGCCGTAGTGTTTTCTTTGGCTCTTTCGATCGTGAATTGGTCGGTTGATTTCACCGTTACTTTCACAATTTCGCTGGTTGCAGGATCGCTCGCATACAAGGTTGCATGGAACGGTGCATCAGGAAATCTTGAGCCGTCACCAGTCTGCACATTCAAAGTTGTTGCACCCGAAAGGAGTGGATTGTCAGTGATTGTGCTTTTGGCATTATTCTTTTTTGTTAGGAATGTTTTGGCCATAGTTTATAAACTTTTAGGCCGCAGTGTCGCCCTCGGATTTTACTTGCGTGGTTGTCGCTGTCACCGCACCGGCACCGGCTGGCCAAGTCAAGCGATACCACACGCCGAAGTTACCGGCTGAAGCAATGTCGCCGTGTTTGAGTCCAGTCGCTTTGCTGGCCATATCGCCACCCTCGGCATTGACCAGTGATCCTCCGGAATAGCGTTTGCCATACCAGATAAAGCTGACCTTTTTATTGATTCCGATCACACCTCTTGATGTTCCTCCCGATCCTTGCCTTATCGTTACCGAACGAGAACCAGAGAGTGAATTCACGGAAGCACCGTAAAGCTTGGAGAATGTAAGAGCCCCGACGACTTCGGTTGTACCGTTTAGTGTCAGAGTTTCCGTCTGTCTGTTTCCTGATGCGTCCTCGCCGACAATCGTTACTTGTCTGGTGTCGGCACCGTCGGAAACTATGGCCACGACCGCATTGGCGGAAAATGCCGACATGTTTCCTTGAACACCGTCAGCATCATCGGCGTGATCCACGCCGAATCCGAATGACAATGCGGAATTAGTCGGCTGGCTTTGAAGCCACGAGACCACATTCTGCCAAGACAGCGAACCGTGATTGTTTTTGCGGAATACTTTTCGATATTCCGTTCCACCGGCAGACGCCTCATCACCGGTTATGTCGGTGAATAAGTTATTGTCGGTATTATCCACGACTTCAGTGGCGGAAATTCCACCGCCGTCTGAATTGGCATTAGATGACTTATATTCTTTTAAGTCCGCAGATACTATTGGCATAAGTTTGAATTGATTATCGACCTCGGCCGATTTTATTTGTTAAGCAAAAGCTCAATTAGTCTCTCTTTGCTCTCGGTGCCGTCGACCTCGACACTTTTATCCTTTGCCAGAGTCTGGAGTTCTTTCTTGGTCAGCTTGGCCAAGTCTTTGTCTACCGTCATATCCTCGGTCGGGGACATTTCCTCGGAGACTCTCCAGAAATCGATCTTGAATGTTCCAAGCGATTCAAGTTTTTCAATGACGGCTTCATCTTTGGTTTCGAATTGGCCGTCCTCGAATTGGGCGTATTCACCCGGTTGATCGCCGACTTTCACTCCGCTCTCATATACCGGCATGGCAGGCTTGAGAACGATTCTTAGTTTTTTGATGTGGGAATTATATTTCGCCATATAAGTTGATTGGTTAAAGTTTTTAATTGATGGCCTCCGCCCTTACTCCTGGCTTCCAAAGTTGAAAGCCAGCGAGTCAGAGCAGAGCCGATGATCAGGTTTAAGCTACGCCCTTGATCAAAGCGTTTTTCTCGAAGTTGACCCTCTGTAAACCGACTTCGGTTTTGTATTGATCCATTTCCTCATCGGCATCGTTGTCTTGAATATTGGTTTCGAGAGAAGTATCTCGGCCATTCAAAGGACAATGCTTCAAAGTTGATAAATCAAGCACGACTCCCATTCCGGCATACTGATTGTCGAACATCGGGTGACGAACGATGTTCAGCGTTCCGAATGAAGACTGATACTTTCTGACTTCCACACCGAAGGTCTTATCGCTCGGAGTAAGGTACAGTTTGCCAGTGGCAAAGCTTTCCAAATATCCGAGTATGGTGTTTCCGCAGAAGAAGTATTTTTCGGATGAGCCGAACTTAAAGGCATAGTTCTGCAAGAATGAGCGGAATTCTGCTTCGGTTAAAGCGGAACTTGCTTCGTCCTGCACATTGCCAGCAGAGATGATGGCTTCCAAAACACCTCCGGTAATGCGAAGAGGTTTGCCATCGGGACCGGTGACTTCTTTCTTTTCACCGAACCAATACGCGCGTTCGATTTTCTTGGCTTGCTCAATGCCGTGTTTGGCACGCAAGTATTTAAGATCCGCACCCGGATTACCGGACGGATAGAGCTTCGAAGCGTTCTCGGTTTCTGTCACACCGAACTTGGTTTTGAAGATTTGGGTATAGTTGGTGACCTTCACGAGTTTGGTCGTGTTGGAATCGCCAGACTTTGATCCTTCCTCAAAAGCAGGACCGATGATTAAGAGCCAGTCGTCATTGTTAATGGCGGCCGCCGCCGTGGCACCGGCACCACGAGTTACGGTGATCGTGTGAGTGGAGTAATTGACCGCAGTCACGCGCATGATTTCACCGGTACGAGTGTTTTTGATCAGATCGTACTTGGTGAATATCGAACCGCCCGGGTTGTCTACGACCAATTCGGTAGCTGAGTCGTTATAACCAGCACCGTTGTTGATCTGAGCCCAGACGCCGGAATATGAATCCTCGTATTCAGTGAATTCCGGGTTGTACACGACTCTTTTTTGCAGAGCCATGCCCTTGAACTTGCCTCCGCCGTCACCAATCTTTCCGATTTGGGTCAAGAAAGCAGTGAGCGGTGATTCGCCTGGTTCAAGGAGGAATATCTTGTCATCGACATCGGGAATACGCTGTGATTGTTCGATCGTCAGCGTGTTTCTCGTACCGATGATATGGGTTGGTTCAGGCATAATTGTTTGTTATGTTATCGAGTCGGTGACCGCTCACGAGACCTCAAATCTTATAAGCGTTACCTGACTCGGTTAGGGTTGATACTTTCACCCACAAGATCATCAAAGGGGTTATCTTTGGGTGTTTGGCCTTTGGTAGTTGGTGTACCACCTCCGACACCTGATGCGTTTTCTCGCTCGAGATTTTTCACTTCCTCTTTTTTCAAAGCTTCCTCGGTCGCTTTCTTGGTTTGGGCATCCTTGGTTATGGAGTCGTAGGCCAATTGTAGTGTCCGAGCGTTGAACGGGAGTTTCTCTTTCTCGATAATGTCGAGAATTTGATGTCCAAGTTCCGGTTCTTTGAAGTCCGGATGATCCTCAATCCATTTATCGATCTCGGATTTTGTCTTGGCTTTTATCTCTCGTTCCTCAAGCTTCTTATCGAGGAGTGCTTCTATATCGGGCGTGTCCTCTGGCTCGTCATCGCTGGCTTTCATCGCTTCGGCAAGACTTGCTTTCAGCTGTTCAGCCAATTGGGGATTTTTAACCAATGCTTTGTCGAGCACCGCAAGAAACTGCTCGTTTTTCTCATGTGTCGTTTTCAATTCATTGATCTCTTTTCCTTGGTCGATGATTTTCGTCTGGGCTTCATCGTATGAGCGTTTAGCATCATCTTCGCTCTTGAATTTGCCCCAGAAGGACTTGTCGCCCTCGGGCTGTTTACCCTCGGGACTTTCGCCTTTATCGGCAGGCGTTACGCCAGATTGGTCTTTGGGCTGTTCGCCCTTAGCGTCTGGTTTTTTGTCAGGTTGCTCTCCGCTCGGAGTGCCTGACGGAACTTGATTGACCGGTTGTTCCTTTCCGACTGCATCGTCAAATGACGGTGTTGCGTTCGGATCGGCGCCGGAATTGTTTGGTTTTTCCATAGGCGTATTAATGGCGGATTGTTCTTTTCCAGTCTGACCTCACGAAAGACTTTTAAAGCGTCCGTCTGTTAATAAAACCGAGCCCCTTTGTGGAGGCTCGGTTGGCTTCTCAAGATGTGGAAATCGCCAGAAATCCCATCTCAAGAGGCCAGCTGAACCTCTCAAAATTTTGGCGATTTCCTTGAATTGTTTTTATCAGGTTTTCATATTTTTGGTTTTATAAATTCATCGTGAATTGCTTTTATTCTAAGCAATACGACTCCCAACCCTTCGGCTCGACCTTGATAGTGCCGAATATCATCGGTGGGCAATCCTTTGTTTAATAACCAAGTCTTGGTTATTTCCAATTCATCGGCAATAAGCTCGGACAAAGCTTCAAAATATTTTGTCTCGTATAAATTGCTGATGGTTTCCTCGGTTTGTTTGTTTATTTTATCGCTCATAGATTCATTGTTTGATTGCGTTTCCTAACATCGCACCCATTTCGTTTCCGGGAAGTGGTGGTGCTGGAGTTTCGCTTAGATCAATGGCAGGTGCTTCACCGGTGGGCATGTCTTGGTCTGTCGGAATTGGGACCGGCTGTTTCTGTTCGGTGATGTAGTTAGTCGGCTCCCAGCCGTAGTCCTCAAAAAGCTTCATTAGTATTTTGAATTTCTTTATTGAGTACACGATTCCAGTCTCGGCATCGGTCAATTCGTTCACATCTTTAATCAAGCCCCATAATTCCAAATCTTTTGCTTTCTTAAGTTCGGAGGATGTGGCCAGTGACGATGTTGATTCGAGAGACATCTCGTACTCATCGTCAAACAATCCATTCACGCTTTCATCAGCTTCGGTTATCAGTCCGTGTCTGGTCAGAATTGCTACAGCCTTGTCGGGCATCACGGACTTCTTTGTCCAGAATTGTTTGATCATGCTTATCCAGTGGTCAAAATGCATCACATAGGAATTGCGAAGCATTATCAGAAACAGCTTCACGCCTTCAAGCGTTGCTTCTCGCATGAACGAGGCAACGGTGGCGGTTTCTTTTCTATCCACACCGGCCGTGGTGGTGAATTCGTCCACACCAACGGCAATACGCATAGCTTCTTTGATGTGATCAGGTTCTATGAATGCGGAGGAATTAACATCGCCGAATTTTAATTCTCGGACTGAGTTCGGATCGTTAGTCCATAAGATTCCGAGAGGCTTCACTGTTATGGTTGATTGTTTGTATCCGGGTAGAGCCACTGGTGCGGCCGCAATCATGCTGTGAATTTTCATTGTGATCGCATCCACTCGTTGGTTGGTTACGGAATTGAGTAGTTCTTGCAAATGGTCGACAAGCTTCGGAATACCGAGCCAGTAAAACGAGAATGGTCTTGGGAAGAAACCAGTTCGGGAATAGGGCTTCTGTTCGTGATCATACGGATTGTCACCATCCTTGATCTCTATCGGCGTACCGTCCATTGGCAGGAAGACGGTGAACCTTTCGTCAACCCAGCGTTCAACGACTTCAAATAGTTTTTCATCGCTTACCGGTGCGGACACCGGATTGTTTGGGTTGCCCTCGATAGGACTTGATGCTTTGGTTGTCTCTCGGATGTTTTTTCTAAGTTGGATTAGTACTTCTTTTCTGACATAGGCGTAGTCAGTGGTATCGCCTCCGGACTTTACGACTTCGCCGTCAGTGTTTAGAAATTGTTTCCACACACTTTCGTTCACATCGGGGTACTGGGCTTTCATCTCATCGAGAGTCAGCACATAGCGGTGGAATACCGGAAAGGGATCGGCAATCTTTTTCATTCTCGGATGTGGGTAGAAGTTATAAATATCCACCGGGTCAAAGTCCGGTCTGAACACTATCTTGGATGTTGCCGTTTTGAATATAAGCTTCTTGATTTTATCAATGACATTAATCTCTTTCTGTCTCTTTTTCTTGGTTTCTTTACGCAGGAAGTCTTTGCCGATAGTCGTTCCGCAGATGAATACTTGGAGGAAGTAATCTATCAGGTCGTCACTCATACCAATCTCCCAGAGCCACAGCACAAGGTCTTTCAAAGCTTCGCTGTTTTTACCCTCGAGCTTGAAGTCAGGGGTTATCCCGACTGTCTTTTGTAAAAAGGTTTTGATGTATGAAAAAACTTGAGGAATAAAAACATTTGATTGCCAAACCTCGCCGTCATTGGTTCTTTCCAGTTGTTCGGCACGATCACCGTTGAAAGAGGAGAACAGCTTATAGCCCCGATCAAATTCGGGTTTGTAGTAGTACAGGAAGTTTTTCTTGGCTTCATCGTACTCGCTATTGAATTTTTGTAATTCTTTTGTGTTTGCCATATTTAATAAAGTTTTATTGTTCGACCTTTGTGTGCAATTGGCATTTCGCTTGGCAATTCTTTCAATCCTTGCCATGCGAGCATTGCCGAAATTAATGCATCATCCTTTTGTCCAGTTTCCGCTCCCATGCCGTACTTGTTGCTTTCGCTGGTGTGAACGAATGTCATCATCTGACTGACGGTTGATTGGCTCGACAAACCAATGTCATCGTCACGCAATCCGGCTATAAAGTCATCGACCATCAGAGGTTTGGTTGTTTGACTGGTTTTCCAGCCAAGTTCTTTTCTCTTGGTGTTCGTAGCTTTATCAAAGACCGTTCGTTGATAGATATTCGTGTATTCGGTCTTGAGGGCGTTGATTACCGCTAGTCCGTGATTATTTATTTCAATTACTGCCAGGGCATTGTTGAACAGTTCAGCTGATTGTCTTATTTTCTTGGCAAATAAGTCCGGCTGTATTTGTCCGATGTAGCTTCCGACCTCTCGTCCAGTCATCTTGTCTATGATCGTGATCGCCGAGTCGTCTTTTCCGATACCCTCGGCTGGATCGGCACCCAGACTGTAGAAATGTCTCAGGTTGGGTTCCTCGTATATCAGGATGTCGTCCAGTTTTCTTATCGGCTGTCTGACGAATTTGCTTTGAGCTTCGATGTATTGTTTCGGAATTACTGCCTTACTTGAAGCAACGAATGATTCCTCAATAGTGGCTGGATATTCTTGTTTGAATTTATCGGTATCGCCACCGCAGAGGTTTTGGATTGCCCATCTACGCCATTTCAGTTGCT
>JAQUPZ010000025.1 GCA_028716365.1 Kiritimatiellia bacterium | reverse complement strand
CAGGTATGGCTGGCAGTGGATGAACTGGCTGGCACTATTAAACAGAAAGTCGGTTTGGGCGAGGCACCCTGGGGCAAATCAGCCGGCATCGAGGGTTTGGCAACCGATAACGTGTGACAAAACACAACAAGCAGAGATAATATTGGTAATGGATTTATGCCGATGGTTAGCAATGCTAAACATCGGCATAATGAAAGATGGCGTGGGTGATATAGTTAACAAGATATTTAATTAACTTGCTTTTTTTATCATGATTTATGGATTCCCGCCTTCCTACCCTAAAGGGCATCCTGGACGGGAATAACAGAAATTAAAATAAGATCGAAAAAATTTAAATTCTCACGTCAACCTTGTGTTCCTTGTCATCATCCGCAAGGAGAATTATTCCCTCACTTTGCTCCACGCCGTCAATGGTTACCATCTTTTTGCTTTCTGAAGTTTGCGCACGCATGACAAAGATGTGGTAAATTGTTTTCCCATAGCGGTAACGTATATTGAAAACATCCCAATCATCAGGGATGCACGGCGTAAGACTGAGCCTGTTCCCTTCACGTTTTACTCCCAGGAGCGATTCCAGAATCAGCCGGTACATCCAGCCTGCCGAGCCTGTATACCAGGTCCATCCGCCTCTTCCGATATGTGGCTCAAGCGCGTAAACATCCGCAGCCACAGCGTAAGGTTCCACTTTATAAGTCGCGACCGCCTCAGAAGATCTTGTGTGGTTCACCGGGTTAATCATAGTCATAATTTCCCATGCCCGCCGATTGTCTCCCAAAGCTGCAAACGCCATTGCCGCCCAAATAGCTCCGTGGGTGTATTGTCCGCCATTTTCTCTTACGCCGGGAACATATCCCTTGATGTAACCGGGATTCAAATTGGACTTATCGAATGGCGGTTCCAGAAGCTGGACTATTCCAATCTCTCTGTGAATCAGGCGCTTATTCAGCGCTTCCATAGCCAGACGCGAACGTTCGGCATCACCGGCTCCGGACAAAACCGCCCAGCTTTGGGCGATTGAATCAATCCGGCATTCGGAGTTTTGAGCCGAACCGAGCGGAGAGCCGTCATCGAAGTAGGCGCGCCGGTACCACAAGCCGTCCCAGCCATGCTGTTCAATATTCAAGCGCAGTTGTGAAGCTTCTTTTTCACAATGTTCGCCGAAAGATGTGTCGCCGCGCAGGCGGGCAATTTCCACAAATTGCATAAGGATCTTATAAAGGAAAAAACCCAGCCAGACGCTTTCGCCCTTGCCCTTTATTCCCACCATATTCATACTGTCGTTCCAGTCTCCGGAGCCCATTAGCGGCAATCCGTGCTCGCCGAATCGGAGTCCCCTTCTAATGGCCCTTACGCAGTGCTCATACAAGCTGGCCGTTTCCTGAGACCGGCTGTGCAGATCGTAATACGAATCCTCATCCTTGTTTACCGGACGGCCTTTAATGAAAGGAACGGATTCGTTCAGTATGTCTGAATCGCCGGTACTGGATACATAAAAACAGGTTACAAAGGGCAGCCAGAGGTAATCGTCGGAGCATTGCGTGCGCACACCCCGTCCCATGGGTGGATGCCACCAATGCTGCACATCTCCTTCCTTGAATTGGCGGGATGCGCAAAGAAGCAGATGCTCTCGTGTTAGATTTGGATCGGTATGAATCAGCGCCATTACATCCTGCAGCTGATCGCGGAAGCCGAAGGCGCCCCCCGACTGGTAGTTTCCGGTTCGCGCCCAAAGCCGGCAGGCCAGTGTCTGGTAGGAAAGCCAGCCATTGGCCAGCACGTTGAGGGAGGGGTCGGGTGTTTCCACCTGCACGGCGCCAAGCGTTTGATCCCAGTATTGTCTTACGGCCTCGAGAGCGTCATGTGCCGCGGACGCTTCCCCAAAACTCTGCGCGAGTTTTCGGGCGTAATCAACGTTGCGTCCCAGGCCGAGAGTAAAAACAATCTCTTTTTCTTCCCCGTCGGCCAACTCAAATGGAACCTGAATTGCGGCACAGGGATCCAATCCGGCGCCAACTTTGCCGGAGAGATGCTGACGTTTCATGGCCGCCGGATCGTGAAGTGTTCCGTTGCGTCCCAGGAACTCTGTCCGGTTGCAGGTTATGGTTCGCGTCAGCGCGTCTGTGTTGAAGAAAGCAACCCGATTGGGAAACTCAGTGTTGTAGGGGTTGCTCGCAAAAATAGCGCGGCTTTGGAGGTCAACATCGGTAATGACATGCATGGCGGTTTTCGTTCTGAGATCACCCAGAACCCATTCCACATATCCCGTAGCGGAGAGGCGACGTGATCGCCCCGTCTTATTTTTTATTTTCAACACTGTGAATTTTACCGCTGCGTCCAGAGCCACGTAAACCCGTACCTCGGAATGGATACCGCGCTCCGTATGTTCGAATACGCTGTAGCCAAAACCATGCCGGGTTATGTAAGGTGTTTCCCCGCGTCTGGGCAGCGGCATGGGAGACCAAAAGTGGCCGCGCTCCTCATCGCGGAGGAAAAATATTTCTCCACTCCTGTCGCTTACCGGATCGTTGTACCAGGGTGTGAGACGGAACTCATGGGCATTCTCTGACCAGGTGTAGGACATGCCACTCTCTGAAATGACGGTGCCGAACTGAGGGTTGGCCAGCACATTCACCCATGGTACCGGCGTCACATGATCCTGGACAGTCGAAATAACGTATTCGCGTCCGTCAGAGGTGAATCCGCCCAGGCCATTAAAGAACATCAGATTTTGATCAGGCAACCCGGCGACTGGCGCGGGCAGGGCGCGATGGGTACGGGTCGGTATCAGGCGCGGAACGGCTGTTCTCAAACTGTCACGCCGGTTGACCTGGGCGGCCAGTGTCCCTTTTTTATCTGTAATGATAACGTGAGCGACAGTTTGAATCAGAACGCGGTCTTCTTCCGATATCTGGTCGGTAGATCTGACGAAAATTCCGCCCAGTTGATCGTTTAAGATGGCAACCGTGCCTGAGGCAATGAGGCCCATGATCTGGTCATGCAGAAGTTGCCGGTAACCGGCGTGATCTTCATTCCAGATTACGAGGTCAACGGCCAATCCTTTTAATCGCCAGTATACGTGTGCCTGAACCAGTTGGCGTACCAATTCGATGTTAGCCTGATCGGCAATCCTCAACAATACAATGGGTAAATCGCCGGATATGGCGTAGCCCCATAAACCGGATTGTCCCCGGTGATTTTCTTTGATGATATTGGAATCGGCGCGCAGAGAGGCATTGTTGTAAATGACTGAGCCGGCAATACGGCAGTAAAGTTGAGCGTTGGCCTCCGTAGCATTGATCTGTCTCAGAAGTACCTGACTCTGTGTCCAGGCCAGATCGAACACACGATCCGCGATCCGGCGATCCTGGTATTTCTCGACCAGCGTTAATGTGGCTTCCCTGGTTTCGCTGATTCCGAAAACCATATCAATCGTAACCGATTGTTCCGGATCAAGCGTTATTCGGGAACGTATGGAGACAATCGGATCAAGCACCGAACCCTGACTGCCCGAAAGTGTTCCAAAGAGATCGGAAGGATAACCTATCGCTTGTGGATCACTGACGGTGTTCCCGTGGCCGGTAAACTGCATCCGGTCAGTCTCATAGGAAATCTGCTCGATTTCCGCCCCGTGTACGGCCATCAGATGAAACATCCAGGGATTTTTCTCGTTTTCAGACCGTGGCCGGCGAGCGCAAAGAATCGCCCTGCGCTGTTCGATAATTTCGGCTTGAACAAAAAGATTGCTGAATGCCGGATGCATTGTGTCCGCGGCAGGGGGCGCCAAAACCACCTCCGCATAACTCGTGACATCAATAGTTCTTGGCGACCGCGAACGGTTTTCGATGGTGGTACGGCGCAGTTCGATATCATCTTCCGGCGAAACAACTATTTTTGTATGAACATCAAAATCATAATCCTGGCGGCGAAATTCCACACGGCCGTCCGAAAAAATAGCCTCGTAATGCAGGGGTTGTTTGAGAGTCGGCTGATAGGTTGTTGACCAGACATCACCGGTATTTACATCGCGGAGGTAACAGAAAGTACCAAAGTTGTCACAGGTAGTGTCTTCTCTAAAACGAGTGACGGCCATGTCCTTCCAACGGCTGTAACCGCCGCCCGCATTAGTTATCATTAAGTGATATCTACCGTTGGAAAGCAACTGTACTTCCGGAGTGGGTGTATCGGGGGTGTTAAAAACACGTACAGGTGTCTCCATACTAACGGATTCTCTGTGTGAATCGGCGAGTTCGGTGGGGGAAGTGTAAAAGGCGACGGCCTTGGGAATCCGCTCCTGTAACAGTAACAGGGTTGCCTGAAACAATGGTTCCGACTCAAAACGCTTCTGCATCGGCCGGCCCAGGAGCAAATAGACCAGCGCAAGCAAAGTCATCCCCTGGTGATGCGCCATGAAGGAACGGACCACAGCGTTCGATTGCCCTCGCGGCAGACGCGACGGGGTGTAGTCGATTGCTTCATAGAACCCGAATTTTCCTTCAAAACCTGCTGCGGCAAGTCTTTCCAGATTCAGGCACGCCTCTTCGGGCGCCACCATCAACGCCAGCGCTGAGGCATAAGGAGCAACGACCATATCTTCAGCTAACCCGCGCTTGAGACCCAGGCCGGGTACACCGAAGGCGCGATACTGATAGTTAAGATGGCTGTCAATGGCGTTGTAGCCGGATTCCGAAATACCCCAGGGCACGGCATGCTTTTTCCCATACTCTATATGTCGGGCCACAGCCGCCTTGTAGGTTTGATCGAGAAGAGAGTTTTCATAGGTAGGCATCACCAGAAGCGGCATGAGGTATTCGAACATGGAACCACTCCATGATACCAGTACCGGTTTTCCGCCGACGGTGGTCAGGAGACGTCCCAGAGCAAACCAACTCTCCTGGGGTAGTTTGCCCTGCGCGATTCCTACGAAAGTGCTGAATCGGGCTTCCGCTGCCAGTAAATCGTAGAAACTTGTATCGCGCCGCCAGTTGCCGACGTTGTATCCGATCGACAACAGATTACACGCCTTATCGAACAGGAAATCATATTCTATACGGGAGAAATCTTCACATTGCCTGGCCAGCCCTTCGATATCCGTCATCATGGGTTTGGCGCCCCGGCCGGCTTCTGTAACCAGTCTTCGAAGTTCACCAAGTTGCCTATGCTCATCGGAAGTTATATCCGGATTCATCTGCTTCTCGATGGCCGGGAGCAGTTCCGCTTCCATGTTGATTACTTCCCGCATCGTCGGTATATCATTGAGTCGGGCCGATTTGTTAATCATGTCCGACAAGGCCGGGTAAAATATCCAGGGTGTGAAAAAACGTAACTCCTCAAGGGCTTCCCAGCATTGATCGGTAAAGGCCTTTGCCCACCATCTCAACGGACTATCGGGATCACTATCGGGCACATTGACGGATGTTGCCATCTGTGCTGCTGATGTTGCCAATTGTTCGAGGTACAAGCGTACCGCCATGAGCGTGGTTGGTTCGGAATTGATTGCATATGCCAGAGTCTTTCTGATTTGAGCGATCTGGACTACGTCAGTTTTGCCCGCCGTGCCGGCGAGTACCTCCAGCGTGTCCCGGAGGCCGGGAAATAGCTGCGATCCTATGATTTTCTGATCGGGAAGGGCGAGAAGTCCCGATCGTAATATCAGCAGATGTCCGGCGAAATTTCCGCTGTCCACTGAAGAAATGTAAAGGGGCAACAGAGGCTCCAGTGATTGTGTATCGTACCAGTTATAAAAATGACCTTTTTGCCTGCTCATGGAATCCATCGTGTGGAAAGTATGTGCTGTACGCTCGATGAATCGCCGCATGGTGATATAGCCTAAATCCAGGGCGGAGAGATTGGCCAGCAGAGACAGTCCCATGTTGGTTGGCGAGGTGCGATGGGCGACCACGGCAACGGGTTGCTCCTGATAGTTGTCCGGTGGCAGCCAATTATCGTCCGGACCCACAAAAGTTTCGAAAAAGTTCCACGTTTTCCGGGAAATTTTCCTCAGAAAGAGGATTTGGCCGGACGTCAGTCGTACTTCATGTGGAGTGAAAGGACGGCTGAACAGGTAAGCGATCAGGGGAGAAATCAGCCAGATAATGAGGAAAGGTCCGGCTATTGTCAAGGTAATCGGATTAGAAAAAAGAATAACAATCGCTGTGGCGGCTGCAAATATCGGGGCAAACCACATGGTCCGAAAATAGCCGGTCATATCATTGCGATGAGGATTATTCGTGTTTTCCGACGGATTCCATTCCAGAAGCCGTTTGTGTGAAATCAGCATCCGCCAGATGGTTCGAATTATAGCATCGGTACTGAAATAAGCCTCGTAGGGCAGACATATGAGCGTAAATACTGCCTGTAGAAGGCTGTCGCCGGCTGTCTGCACGGCAGAAGTTAGATGTTGTGTCCACGTTACATTGCGTTGTTTTTGAAGCAGGCTCAATGCCGACATGATTAAAGAAGGAAACAAGATGATTACGACGGCTGAGAGTGTCCAAAACCAGGACATGGGCAATACTGTCCAGCCTAATATTATAAGGAGGGTTAATGCAGCCGGAGTCAGGCTTCGGCGCAGGTTATCAAATATTTTCCATTGTGACAGCATCGATAATGGATTTTTCTGAGTGCTTCCGCCGAGTGCGGGGACAGTCGATCTGACCCATCGCGAGATCTGCCAGTCTCCGCGAATCCAGCGGTGCCTGCGGCTGACGTCGGCTTTATAGGTTGACGGATATTCCTCATATAACTGCACATCGCTGATCAATCCTGATCGGGCGTAACATCCTTCAATAAGATCATGACTGAGAATCTTATTTTCGGGAAAATGTCCATTAAGAGCGGATTCGAAAGCGTCGATATCATAAATTCCCTTGCCGATAAATGAACCTTCACCGAAGATATCCTGATAGATATCGGAAACTGCTTTTGTGTAGGGATCAATGCCGGAATTGCTGGAATACATGGACGCATAAAGAGACCTGCTCGTGTTGGACAGGCCTATGGAAACCCTCGGTTGCAGAATGCCGTATCCCTTGCAAACCAGCTTATTTTTTTTATCACATTGCGCTTGATTCAGAGGGTGTGCCATCGTTCCCACAAATTGACATGCGGCATCACGTGGCAGCTTCGTATCCGTGTCGAGAGTGATCACGTACTTTATATTTCTTAATGCCGTCGTATCGCCGGCAATGAGCGAAAATAAATCACCAAGAGGACCAGTTGTTCTGCCGCGCAGGAAAGCATTTAAATCCACCAGTTTCCCGCGTTTTCGTTCGTAACCCATCCAGATTTGTTCTTTAGGATTCCAGCGGCGCGGGCGATGAAATAGAAAGAACATGTCGTCTTTTGAGCCCTTGTACTTTTCATTCAACCCTTCAATTCCTTTCCGGGCAAGCTGCAGAAGTTCTTCATCATCAGGCAGCGTTTCTTCTTTAGCATCCCGAAAGTCGGTCAGGAGAGCGAAGAACAGATTGCCGTCGCGATTGGCCAGAAATCTGATTTCCAAAGCTTCGATTAAATTCGGGATGTTTTGCGTACTTAAAAGCATTGTCGGAACTGCAACGAGAGTGCGAAATTCAGGTGGGATACCCTGAGAAAAATCCATTCGTGGCAAGGGATGAGGCGCCACCAGCAGGGTTGCCAGCCAGTTTACCAGGGCGACAGCCAAATGACTCGTGCATAAAATCGCGAGCAGTCCGATTAAAGCTAACAGCCAGTCCTGTAATCCGTGGTTGTGCGTCTTCATCAGTAAAATTCCCGTAAAGATGAAAGTTAAGCCGATGATAGAACCAATGTAAGTCAGCAAAGGAATCCGGCGTCCCAACCGCGAGATGACATCAAATGGTGATAGACGCAAATTCGCCAGTTGCTCGAGTTCAGGCAAACCCTTGTCGATCAAATAATAACCGACATGCGCTGTGCAATCGTAGCTGTCATTTTTTGCACTGCATTGGCGGGCAAGATTTATCGCTGTGCGCGCCACTTCACTTTCGGACAATTGACTTTTTTTGGAGATATTTTCGACGACGTGGCGGTAACGGTCACGGGTGGAAAAATCCATTTTAGTGTAAATATCACGGGGATCTTCACGCAGGATATGATCAACCTCGCTCATCGTTTCGACAAATTCGCGCCAGTCCATTGTGCCAAGGAAATGAAGAGAACCGATACTGTTGCTCATGGAAACCTGGTCGGCGGCTTGTTGCTGGGTTTCCAAATGTACCAATGACTTGATTGTCTGGCCATACTCGGTGAGGCGTTGCTCAATCCAGGTAAGTGGCAGAGCCAGAGACGGGCTTTGTCCCTGCAAACGACGTGTAATTTCTGCAACAAACGCACCCACCATCGGCGGGTCTGATCGCGCCATGTCCGCGATTTCCAGAAACAGGCTTTTCGGATCTTTTTCGGCAATAGCTGTCATCCGGTTTGCCCAGAAATCGGCTTTATTGCGATGTTTTCTGTCGGTAGATATGCGGACAGCGATACGTCGAATGTTTTCGATGAGAGCCAGGCGGAGCATGATGGGAATTGCCCACAATTCACCCAGCTTAAGCACGGTGACTGTCTGGTAGGCGGAGACAAATAGACTGAGAGCCTTCGAATCCACCCGCCCGTCGCCATGGGAGATCATTTCCAGCGCAATATCATACACCCGGGGGAGACCGGCTGATGGACTATTTACCAGATGAGGCAGTTCCCGGCTGTAAACTTTCGGCAGATGCCTTCTGGCCGTGCGAATTTGCTCTTCGATCAGATAGAAGTTATCCAGAAACCATTCTTCGGCCGGTGTAATACGATGGTTGTCTTTAACTGCCGTCGTCAACAGGTTTCGAACGTCAAACAGGACATTTTCATTGTCGGCCATCCTTGTTAGCAGTTGGTTCGAAGTGCGCCCCGGACTCAACTTGTGCGCGCCGGCGATGGCTTTGCCATGTTGCTGCAACTGCTTGGCGCTGAATAATTCCGATCGCAGCAGCTCATTGCCTGCGATTTTTTTCCGTGAGTCACTGCCCGGAATGTACGCTTTCAAACGATTTAGGTATCTAAAAAAGACCTTGCTGCTCACTTCCACTTTCTACTACTCCTTATGGCGGCTGACAGATTATTAGAAAATATATACATGCCTCACGGGAACCCGGTTTTTTCAACACCAGACGGCAAATGTTAATGGGACCTCCCTGCGTTTCCAGGGCAGAGTTAAAAGAATTGCTTTATATGCAATTCTTATTTGTTATATAACCTATCAGAGAACCATATTTATTTGTCGGTTTTAAAATAAGGCAACGCCAGTTGTATTTTCTTCAGCGCTTGTTTTTCAATCTGGCGTGCCCGTTCACGTGAGATATTATATTTTATTCCTATTTCCTGCAGAGTCTGGGGATCATCGGCCATTACTCGGTTAAGAATAATATAACTTTCTCTTTCGTTGAGCTTAGCCAGCGCTCCGGCTATATCACGGCGCACCAGACTCTTTTCTTCGTCTTTAATTAAAGACACTTCCTGATCGTCACCTTCGTATGTGAGAAAATCGATATGCGCGTTATCGCCTTCATCCTTGATAAATTCATTCAGTGAAACGTCCCGTGAACCCATGCGCACGTCCATTTCGGCCACCTCGGAGTTTTTAACGCCTAATGATGTAGCGATTTCGCTAAACTCAGGGTTTTTTTTCGAAAGCGTCTCCAGTTCTTTTTTAGTTTGATTTAATTTAAAAAATAGTTTTCTCTGCGCTTGTGTCGTGCCGATTTTGACAATACTCCATGATTTAATCAGGTAATTCTGAATGTAAGCTCGAATCCACCACACTGCATAAGAAATCAATCGGTAGCCTTTATAGGGGTCGAATTTTTTCACAGCGTGAATAAGGCCGACATTGCCTTCCTGAATTAAATCAGCAAGCTTAAAGCCGTAACTGCGATATTCATGGGCTATCTTGACTACAAAACGCAAATTCGAAACAATCAGCTTTTCGGCGGCTTCCACATTGCCATACTTTTTCAATTGTACGGCAAGTTTGAATTCCTCTTCCGCGGTTAAAAGAGGAAAACGATTAATTTCGCCTATATATAAATCAAGAGTGCCGGTTAGTACGGGTAGCTTCAACGATCAGATCTCCCATTAATTTATCCAATTATAAATTCTATCCAACTATAATTCGCCGGTCAAGATTTCTTTTTTCAGAAATGTGATACAAGTTGAATTATCCCGCCGCGGGCGGAGGATATCGCAGATATCCGTGGTGTTCCCTGGGCGAAGCGAACGGAGGATTCTGGGAGACAATGAAAACAAGCAAAACGGGACAGAAAACATCATGGTATTCCTCAAAATAGCGCATGGAAATTAGTGATATTTTGACGGATCATTCCTTGACAGAGGCCATATTTGTGCTTATTCTAAGGAAAATTAAAAGCAAGGTGAAATTAATGAAATCAATAAATAAAACGATGATAGAACATGCCGTTAAAATAGCTCATGAAATAAAAGCCAACGCTTTTCTTGTGTGTGTTGATGTCATCAATGATACCAGTCTGATAATGGATGAAATAAAAAAAGACATGGACTTTATTATTGTTTCCCGCGAGGATGAAAACATATCAGACGAGTTGAAGAAAGATGCGCAAGTTATATACATCCCTAATGTAAATTTGACCCGAGTGGGGAAAGTAAAAATTGCCATAGCCAAGGGAATAGTTCTGGGAATCCTGAAAAGGGGCGATAAAGTCGTATGCTTAAGCGGAGTGCCCAGGTTCGGTTATGCCGACAGTATTTTTGTGATTGATGTGGGAAGGGAATTTGAGATTTTGACGTCCGATTTCATTAATGACGTCCTTGAAAATGTCCGGCCGGAAGTATTTAACGCCGCTCTTAATATTGCGTTAGAACTGGCAGCACAGGGCCGGGAATACAGAAAAGTAGGAACAATATTTGTTCTGGGCGATGACGAGAAGGTTATGCAGCTTTCCCGCCAAATGATTATCAATCCGTTTTCGGGGTATTCGGAAGAGCAGCTCAATATTTTAAATCCGGAATTGGAAGAAACGATCAAGGAACTCTCGGCGATTGACGGTGCTTTTGTTATTAAAGAAAACGGCGTGCTGGTGACAGCGGGAAGACATCTCAGTGCCGCTCTGGACAGCCGGGATTTTCCTCCCGGTCTGGGGAGTCGCCACATTGCCGCCGCCGGTATCACCAGCGTGACTAAAGCCGTGGCCATAGTTATTTCCGAATCTTCAGGAAATGTATCCGTTTTTAAAAACGGCAAACTTTTTGTGACAATTGAAAAACCAGTGGAGTAGTTGAATAAAGGGAACAAAATATGCGTTTTGACAAATTTACCTTAAAAGTTCAGGAAGCTCTTCAGGAAGCTCAGTCGCTGGCCGGTTCTCTTGGTCATCAATCCATTGAACCGGA
>JAQUPZ010000024.1 GCA_028716365.1 Kiritimatiellia bacterium | reverse complement strand
ATAAGGCTGTCGAGTGTTGTACGTTCATCGAACTGGCTGTGGGCGAGTTTCATGAACCAGGCGTCGAACAGCATATTTACCGGATTTGATTCTGCGGCGATAACGATAACAATAAACAGTTCTCCGGCATCCGGCATGACTACGACATCGGCGGTGTTGAATGCCACCCTTGCGGCTCCGGGTTCCTTCGGTGATGTGTGGGCATTCTGGGGCGTGAGTGATGGAGGGACCAATGTGGCCGGGTGGGTGAGTAGTAATTTTGTTGGTACCTATACGGATGTGAGTTCCACGAACATCAGTTGTACGGTGACAGGGCTTTTACCTGATGTAACCTATTACTTTACATTCCTGGCCACCAATACACAGGACACAGTCTGGACGAAGCCGTCGCGGACGTTAAGGACATCATTCTCGCCATCGGTATATCCGCATAAAATGAAGATAACGTTCAGCGGATACGACAAGCCTGAGACGTTGACGAATTTCCCTGCGCTGGTGACATTCAGTGAAAATCTACCCAATTTCCTGTACGGACAGTTCAAGCCGGAAGCAACAGATTTGCGGTTTACAGATGAGACCGAGACAACGGAGTTGAATTACGAGCTGGACACATGGAACACCAACGGCAGTTCACGTGTGTGGGTGCAGGTGCCGCAATTGACAAACAACTGTTCGATCTGGGCATATTGGGGTTACGCCGATGCTGTGATTGCGCCTGCTTATACCACCAACGGGGCTACATGGTCGCAGAATTACCAGGGAGTCTGGCACTTTAACTCCACAAACACTTCCAATATGTCTCTTGACTCCACGGCAAACCGGTTCGACGGTACGAATTTCGGGTGTACGCCCGTACAGGGGCCACTCGGCGCCGCTATGAGTTTCAATGGAAGCTCCAACTACGTCGATTGTGGTAACGTTCTGAGTCCGGGCAACGACCTGTGGACCGTGTCGGTCTGGTTCAATTGGAACGGCGTGTCCGGCGAAATGCTTATGTACAGTAAGGAGAACATATACATAGGCCGTGTCAGTGGCGGCTACGTCGACTACGCCTGGCAGCCGCACTGGGCCTGGGATGCAGGTCAAAATTATCAAGTTGCCCCGGGACAGTGGAATCACACTGCGATGGTCTATGACAAGGTAAATCAGGTCTTATACGGTAACGGCGTGCCCCAGTTCGCGCGATCGCAGGCCGTCACGAACATGGGAGTCAACACAAATCCGCTTTACTTTGGCCGGCGCAATACAGCCGGCTGGTTTGGTGGTTCTCTGGACGAGATTCGTATTTCCAACGTGGCCCGTTCAATGAACTGGATCTGGGCCGAGTGGCTTGGCCAGGTGTCGAACAGTTACTTTAATACATATTATCCTGTTACAGGTGTCAAAAACGTTTCTGCTTCCGGAATTACGTCGACGTCTGCGGTGTTGAATGCCACGCTTTATGCATCTAACACGGAGTTTTACGTATCGGTATGCTGGGATACGAATAACTGGGGTACGAATATTACGTTGTGGGCCAACACCAACTATGTCGGGGCATGGACGAATGTTGATTCCACCAATATCAGTTGTCTCGTGACGGGCCTTATTTCGGATACCAGGTATTACTACAAGTTCAGCGCCACGAATGCGGCGAACAGTCTCCAGTCGCCGGATGTCCTGGATTTCAGGACGATATTCTCGCCAAGCTTGTTGGCAACGTATCCATACAGGATGCAGATCACATTCAGCGGATATACCGTAACTGATGAGATTCTCACGAACTTCCCTGCGCTGGTGGTATTGAATCAGGGGACGAATGGATTCTTATACAACCAGTTGAAGTCCACGGGGACAGACCTGCGGTTTACGGATGAAGCGACTAACGAGCTCAATTACGAGATTGAACAGTGGAACACCAACGGTAATTCTTATATCTGGGTACAGGTGCCGCAGCTGACTAACAACTGTTCCATCTGGGCATACTGGGGTAATGCGGATGCATCTGCTCCGGCATACCTGACGAATGGAGCGGCATGGAATGCGAATTTCATGGGAGTGTGGCATCTTCACTCGAATGCCTGGGATTCCACGATCAACCGTTATGATGGAACGGTATATGGCGGATCCGACTCTATACCCTATGCGGGTTTGATAGGAAATGCCTGGAACTTTGATGGCATTAACAATGCGATTCGAGTGAGCCGGATGATACAGGATGATTTCACGATTGCATTCTGGATGAAGGCAAGCGCAAACAGCATCGGGGGAGGATTGCAATGGTACAGCGGTACAGGGTTGATTGATTCATATTTTGCCGCTAATAGTAATGATTTTGGTGTTGCATATAAAAACAACCTTGTGACATTCGGAACGGGCAATCTTGATGCGAACCTGAATTCAGGGACAACATATGTCAGCGACAGGAACTGGCGTTATGTTGTTGCCACGAGGGTGAAATCGACCGGCTTGAAGAAGATATACGTGGATGGAGTGGATTGCGGTACCCAGGCAGGTTCAGTTAATACTCTGGACAAGTCCGACTTCCTTGCTTTTGGTCAGATGCATACGTGGTCCAACTATTTTAACGGTTATCTTGATGAAGTGGAAATATCGAATGTTGACCGTTCTTCGAACTGGATCTGGGCTTGTTACATGAACCAGTTCTCGAACAGTGTGTTCAATTCTGCAGGTAGTGTGGAAGGAGGGTTCCAGCCTTCCGTCAATAATTACAACGGTGCTTCAGATGTAATGTTTAGTTCTGCAAACCTCAACGGTTATCTGGTTTCCACAGGAGGAGCTGCTACATCTGTTTCGGTTTACTGGGGTACGACAGACGGCGGTACGAACAAAGGAGACTGGGTCAATAGAGAAGACTTTGTGGTGACAGGTACCGGACTTCTGACAACGAACGTTACCGGACTTGCGTGTGCAGAGATGTATTACTACCGGTTCTATGCGAGCAATTCATACGGCGACTGCTGGGCGCCATCCAGTGAAAGTTTCTCGCCTTCGCGGTATAAGCTGAAAGTGCAGTTTGGCGGATATGACAAGGATGAAACGCTGACGAACTTCCCTGCGCTGGTGGTATTTGCTGAAGGTTCGAATGGTTTCTCTTACAGTCAGTGTTCTTCAACTAATGGCGGTGATCTGCGTTTTGTGAATTCAAACGAGACTGCAATTTTGAACCATGAGATAGATAAATGGGATACTAATGGCAGTTCGTACGTCTGGGTACAGGTGCCTGAGCTGATAAGTAACGGATGGGTATGGGCGTACTGGGGTGGGGCGGATACCAATCCTCCGGCGTATACGACCAATGGGGCGACGTGGTCGGATAATTACCTGGGAGTCTGGCACTTTAACTCGACAAACACTTCTCTGAAATATCCTGATTCCACCGCATACCGGTTCGATGGTTTGAATTACGGGTGTGGGACTATTCAGGGACGGGTTGGGAGTGCGGTGGATTTTGACGTTATGCCAAAACATGTAGACCTTACAGGTATAAATTCTTCTTCCGGCAGTTATACTTTCCACAGCTGGTTCAAGACAATCACACAAAGCGACGATACCCGTATAATAGATGTACAATCTGGTCGTTTGCTTACTGCTGTGCGATCTGGACGATTAAGGTATTATCAGACGAGTAACTGGAATCCTACAGGTGGTATTGGTGGATTGGTAAATGATGGGACGTGGCATCACGCAGTTTACGTATTCAACGGCAATCCGGTAACGGATACCGCCTTCGTTTATCTGGACGGTGTTCTTGTCCACACCAGCGGGTATTATACGAACCGGCTTATCAGTGGAACAGTACGGCTTGGATGTGATTATGCGTCGGTGGGACTGGGTGCCCATTTTGACGGGGCAATAGATGAGTTACAGTTATCGACTGTAATGCGATCTTCGAACTGGATCTGGGCGTGTTACATGAACCAGGGGTCGAACAGCATGTTCAATACGACCAATCTGGCGGAGAGCACGACCCTTCCGCTGGTAAACAACGCCGGTGGAGCTACGAATGTCCTGCTGAACTCGGCATATCTTAACGGTTATCTTGTATCAACCGGCGGCGCGTCGACTGCTGTTTCGCTTTACTGGGGCGAGGCCGATGGCGGAACAAATATACCGGCGTGGGCCAATGTAATAAACTTCGGAGTAACCGATACAGGTCCGTTGAGCACTAATGTGACGGGGCTCTCTGCCGGCACCACGTATTACTATCGTTACTATGCGACCAATTCACTGGGTGAGAGCTGGGCGTCATATTCAACGGCCTTTTCGCCGGTCAACTTGTACCAGATGAAGATTGTTTTCAGCGGATACATCCCTCCGGGTGATCCTGAAACGCTGACGAACTTCCCTGCGCTAGTGGTATTAAGCGAGGGAGTGAATGGGTTCTCTTACAGCCAGTGTTCTTCAGCCAACGGCGGCGATCTGCGGTTTACGGCTTCGGACGGGGTGACTCTGCTGAACCATGAGATTGAGAAATGGGACGTGAATGGCAGCTCTTATGTGTGGGTACAGGTACCGGAGCTTGTGGATGCAAACACCTATATCTGGGCATATTGGGGCGGAACGGACACCAATCTTCCTGCTTATACTATGGACGGGTCTACATGGGATTCGAATTACAAAGGTGTCTTTCATCTGCATGAATCCAACAGCATGCACGATGATTCCACTTCTTATAATAATATCGGTAAAACGAATGGGGTCATTGCACATGATGTACAGGGCCAGATAGATGGGGCTGATTATTTCTATGGTCAGGACGGAGATGACTGGGTTGAAATATACAATTCAGCTTCGCTGGAGAATGTCCAGGAGAATGATTACACCCTTGAAACGTGGTTCAAGCCGATGTCGGTACCATCAGGAGTCGATTATAACACGCTCTCTTACGGTATCCTTGAAAAAGCCGGAAATCATACCGGGATACGTTACAGCTGTAATAAATATATTGAATTCTCACATTGGTCTGCCGGGACTACAAGTACGAATAAGGCCTTTACTTCAACCAGTACTTACGAGCCGGGGGTTTTTTACCATGCTGTCGGGGTTTTGGATCGTGTAGCTGGGACTTTACAGCTTTATATTAACGGACAGCGAATGGGGACAACCAGCTTTACGCCGGGCATGGGGGCGCGTGAGTATGGAACACAACCGTGGAGGATAGGTATAGCCCTGCCAGGTTCCGTATCTTACCGTTATGCGTCTGATGCCGTTATTGACGAAGTGCGCATTTCTGGTTCAACGCGTTCCTCCAACTGGATATGGGCGTGTTATATGAACATGGCATCCAATTCGTCGTTCATGACCTCTTCTTCGTTTATTTCCAATGAAGGCGGCGCCACGAATATAACGGCAAATTCGGCCGATCTGAGAGGATATCTGTACCGTGACGATGGTGTTACGACATACGTCAAGGCTTACTATGGCACGAACGACGGTGGATCAATTGTTGCCAACTGGGAGTCCGTCGAAGATCTCGATGATGAGATTCCGGGACCGCTCACAGCCAACATAGGTACATTTGCGGCGGACACGACTTACTACTACCGGTATTTTGCTTCCAACTCGGTAAGGTCTGTCTGGGCGGCGCCGTCGGTTTCATTCTTTACCGGCCAGGCGACCATCCAGGCCACGGATGACAGTGCATCGGAAATGGGCCCGGACACAGGTACGTTTACAGTGTACCGGCCTGCAGCGGCAACTAACACGGCATGGATTGTCAATTACCTGGTTGAAGGAACGGCCAGCAATGGAGTGGATTACACCGCTTTGAACGGGAGCGTGACAATTCCAGCGGGTCAAACCAATGCTACGATTACGGTAACACCCATCGAAGATTCGTCGCTTGAATCTGATGAGACGGTAGTCGTGACCCTGACATCCGGCAGTTATATTATCGGTCCTCAGAGTAATGCCGTTGTCACGATTCATGATACTCTGTTTAATTCATGGCCGTACAGGCTGAAGATAAATTTCCCCGGTTACACCGGTTACCAGGGTTTTGACGGCGAAATCCTGACGAATTTCCCGGCCCTGGTGGTGCTCGGTACAAATATAACTGATTTTTCCTATTCCACATTTACAGCGCCGGAAAGCGGCGGTGATCTGCGGTTCGGAAACTCTAATGGAACGATAATGTTGAACTACGAAATTGAGCAATGGAATACAGGCGGCAATTCGTATGTCTGGGTGCAGATACCTGAAATTGTGGATACGAATACCTGGATCTGGGCATACTGGGGTAACAAGAATGAGACGACTGCTCCGGCATACACGACCAACGGATCAACATGGTCACAGGGGTATGCCGGTGTGTGGCACATGAACAATGCCGCCGCAGATTCTACGATCAACAAGAATGACGGAACACTGATCGGTTACGCTGCGAACTCAACCGGCATCATCGCAAACGGCCAGGAATTTTTTGGCGATGACCGTTATGAGGTGATGGGGAACCAGCCCGCCCTGCGCATCACCGGGAACCAGACGATCGAGATGTGGTTGAAGCCTACCGCCTTTGTGACCAGGCAGAACCCGTTCACCAAGGCGTACGGAGGCGAATGGTGCCTGCTTATCGAGCTGGATGGCAGATTTGGTTACTTATGGGGTACGTCTGGTGTCAACAACAGTCCGCATCAGACTCTTTATGTGGGTCCTAGTGTGCCCAATACTGTGCAAACCGACGTATGGGACCATTTTGCCATTGTCCGGAATCTTGATAACATGACGCTGCAGTGTTTCGAGAACGGCTCACCAAGCAATAGTTTAACTGCCAGCTACCCAGCCGCTACGGCTTCGACGCTGCACACTTTATTTGGCCTTGGGTATGCGGGATATTACCGTGGCGTACTCGATGAAATACGGGTATCCAACGTGCCGCGCTCGACAAACTGGGTCTGGGCAACTTATATGAACCAGGCTTCAAACGACGTGTTCAATTATTATGGCGATGTCACGAAGCTCCTCAAGGGCACCGTGATTATCGTCAGGTAAACGTCGGTATTTATCTTAATCTTACTCGTACTCGTTCCGGGCTCTCCAAATGTAGCCACGGCGTTACCAGCCTGCCCCAAGCCTCGTTGGCTGGCAGGCATCGCCGTGCAGTAATAAAGTGACGCCCCGATATAACGGGGCGGCTACATCAGGACGTTTCAGGATGTGAATGTAGCCACGGCGCTCTGTCGCCGCGTCAGTTCTCGCCCCGACGCCCTGATGGTGGACCAGCCTTCGCCAAGAAGAGGCTATGGCCTGACATGCACGTCAGTCCGCAGAGCTCCATAATAAGAATTGTCGGATTTTTTTTCTTTGATGAATAAAGGGTTTGTTGTAATATAAACAAACGGTGGTAATCTAATTTTAAATAAGGCGATTGGAAACCAGTGTCAGGCACAGTGCCTGACACTGAGGAACCGGTTGGAGCAGGAAAGTGATGAGACGGGCCCTTTTAATGATAATGGTTGCATTCGTGCCGTTGTCCGGTCGGGCCGTTGATGGCATATGGACTTACAATGGGAATGCTAGTTGGACCGAAAACGCCCGTTGGACGAATATGACGGTTGCAAGCGGCATTGATAGTGTTGCAGATTTCTCGCAGTTTGATATCACCGGTACCAGGACCATAACAGTGGCTGCCAACCGTACGATAGGCAGTATCATTTTTGCCGATCCGATTCCCGGGAGTGACTGGGTGCTTACGCGCAGCGGTTCTGGTCAGATACTGACGCTGGATGTCACCAGCGGATTGCCGGTTATAAGCGTGTTGAACCGGACAACGACGATTAATACGTGGATTGCCGGTACAAAGGGATTTGAGAAAAGGGGATTGGGCACGCTGGTTCTTGCCGCCACCAATTATTTTACCGGGACATTATTTCTTAATGGCGGCCAGACAACGCTGGATTTTAATGGTGGTTACTCGCCGACAAACAATATTATTACCAATGGTGTGCCGCTGTCTATGGGAGGCGGTTCCACGCTTTTCCTGGCTGGCAAGCCAAGTACCGTAAATACCCAGACGTTCAGCAGCCTGACGGTGATGGACGGTCATAATCTGATTAATATGACAAATGGATCTGCGGGTAAGGTTTTTCTTAATGTGGGAACAATCAGCAGGCAGGGCACTGGTTTCATTAATTTCAATCCGCCCACCAACGGGAGTATCACAACAACTACGCCGAATGATGAGGGGATACTGGGCTGTTATGCGACCATACGCACCAACGACTGGGCGGCGAACAGCAGCTCTAATGTCATTGTTCCTTATACGGCTTACAGTACCAACATGTTCTTTGCAGGTTATAACACGATTGTAACCACCAACTGTACGATGACGAATGCGACTGTCCACAGTTTACGGTTTAATAATAATCCGGGTTTTGCTCTTACGCTGAGCGGGACAAATACAATTGAAGCAGGCGGCGCCATCATGTTCACGGCCGCAGCGGTCAGTTCGGGAATGTCTTCAAGGATATACAGCGGCGGCTGGCTGACTTCCGGGACCAATGAGTTGATAATCATAGACAACCGCAGATTGGATCGAAGAAGCACTGCGCTCGCCAACACCAATATCGATGCGGTAATTACCGACAGGGGTTCAACATCTGTAGCCGTGAGGGTTGTATCTTTTTCCAGCGCAATAGGGACAGTTAACGGAAGCATGACGACATTTATGAGGACCAACAACACTTATTCAGGCGGCACACACCTGTATGGAGGCGGCTTGTATTTTCAGGCTGACGGGTCGCTGGGCCGTGTTCCTGCCTCGCCGCAAACAAACATAGTTGCGGTAAGCGGATTTAACTGGATGAGACCGCGATATCCCGCAACGACTGATGTGAATCGAATAATTCACATCAACCCGAATGCATACCTGGTTGCGGATGGTCAAACCTATTTCATGATCAATGGTGAAATCACGGGGGGTGGTACTCTTCTTCAGCCGCCGGCTGTTGGTTGGGGGTTCGGTACGCAGATTGTTATACTTAATGCTTCCAATACCCTGGCCGGAACTGTTGAGGCTAATGGTCTTTTGCGCGCGATAGACGGGGTCGGCCTGCCTACCAATGCGAATCTACGGATAGCAGCCGAATCATACGATCGGGGCATTTTGGAAACGACCGGGACATTTACGCGTGCGCTTGGATATGGGCCCAACCAGGTGGCCTGGGGCAGTAGCGTGTATAATAGTTGGGATTACAGCCGCGGTGGTTTTGCGGCCGTGGGCGGGCCGTTGACGGTCAATATCGGCGGTAATGCCACCAATCTTATCTGGGGACAGACTTACTTCAATATAAGAGACTATTTGTGCTTTGGTGATGTCAACAGCACTGATCCTGTCACATGGGTGAATCCCATCAACCTTAATACTAGTAGTACTGGCTTTAGATATTTTATGGTACGCGGTACTGTCATTATGCAGGGTGTTATTTCGGGGGATGGGGGGGTGATTAAATGGGGGCCGGGCACATTGATTCTCGCAGCCACGAATACACATTACGGCGGATTCAGATTTGAATATACAGATAGCAGGCTGAATATAAGTTTTGATAAAGCCCTTGGTACAGCTCCTTTTGCTCCGACCAATAACATTTTATTTAACGGCAATGGAATTCTCCAGGCGGACGCTGACCTTGCTCTTGGTTATACGCGTAACATCTATGTCTATAATAACTATTACTGTACCCTCGACCCCAGCAATTACACCATGACGGTTGCCGGGAGAATTGTCGGGCCGGGCGGCTTCAGAAAGGCCGGTACCGGCAATGGAAGAGTTGTATTGCTGGGCGAGAATATTTATTGGGGGTCGACGACCATCAGCAACGGTGATCTTGTGGTTAACGGTTCGCTTCCCCAGGAGAGCAGTGTCATAACAACAAACGGCGGTTTCCTTGGCGGGACAGGTGTTGTCAACGGGCCGGTGGCAGTCTTTCCAGGGAGCGGATTGGTTCCCGGCGGAACAACCAACGGCGGTACATTGACTATCAACAATACCCTGACGATGAATTCCGGTTCGATTTACAACTGGCGATATGACGCAACAACTCCCGGCCTTGTTGTGGTTTCGAACAAGGTGACATTCACGACAGGTGGAACAAATACACTTCGAATTTACGATCCTGATGGGTTGGGTGAACCTGCAAATCAGTCATTTACCATCATGACCTGGCCGGACAGTGTCTCTGATCCTGATACAAACATTACCTGGAACATAGAGAAACCTGTTGGAGGCGGGGCGGAAGGATGGACCATGCCGCAGGTTGCCGTTGATGCGGCTAATAACCGGATACAGATTACATTCAAACCGGCAGGATTTCCGGCGATTGATAACGGAATAGGCCCGAGCAGTATTATGACTAACACGGCGGTCTTGAACGGGAACTACACATCCACTGGAGCGACAGCTGAGGTTTATATCTACTGGGGTACATCGGATGGAGGTACGAACAAGGACAACTGGGCAAATGTTTATGCTAACGGCGAGACCAGCTTTGGAATATTTTCAACAACAGCAACAGGTCTTTATTATGGCATACGCTACTACTATCGTTGCTATGCCACAAATACTGCCGGTGATTGCTGGAGTCCTGTCACCAGCAGTTTCACAACGCTCATGCCGGGGATTTTTGTCGACGGTCTTCGCGGTTCGGCTTTTCCCGGTGTTCCTTCCGGCTCTACAGCTCTCAATCTGAATGATGCTTTGTACAATGTATCTTATTCCAGGGTATTTACCGGTTCCAAAGCAGGTACTGTCCTTGCGATGACTGAAGCACCGCAGTGGAATGTGATTGTCACCGGTCAGATATCCGGCTTTGGCATGTTCCCGGGATTCGATAGTCAGGCACAGGGTGCATCGGCTGTGGCGTTCAGTGGTCAATTTATTCCCAGGACTTCAGGTACTCACAGTTTCCGGTGGAACTGTGATGACTTGGGAATGATGTATCTTGACCTGAACGGTGACGGTACTTTCCAAACCAGTGAAGGAAGTTTATTGGGCGCATCATCATGGTATGGGACCAATAGTCAATCTCTGGTTGCCGATCAACCTTACAATTTCATTTTCATAGCTTGGAATGGTGGTGGGCCTGGGACGGTTAACTTCTACGTTACTGAACCCAGTCAGGCTGAGGTGTACGTCAATACCACCCTTCAGCCGGGGATGTGGAGATGCTTTAGTGGTTTAGGGGCAACCAACAATTCGCCATCCAGTATTGGTACTGATTCCGCCACATTCACCGCAGCGTTGTCTTCTTCCGGGATGGTATCTGAAGTGTGGGTCTATTGGGGACTTGCGGACTGTACAAATGTTGCTTCTGCGTGGGCGAATTCAGCATATATTGGTTCTTATACCGATACTGTTACTGTCGTCAACTATACGCCTACGGGACTTACACCTGATACCCGGTATTACATGCGGTTTAGGACCACGAACCAGTTGATAGATATCTGGAGCGATGCGCAGGTGTTTAACACGACCTTCGCTCCATCTGCATATCCCTACAAGACGAAGATCACATTCAGCGGATATGATAAAGATGAGACGCTGACGAATTTCCCTGCGCTGGTTGTGTTGAGCGAAAGCATAACAAATTTCTATTACAGTCAGTTTAGTTCCGGCGCGGGGATGGACTTAAGGTTTACGGACGAATCCGGAACGAACGAGCTGAGTTACGAGATGGAACAGTGGGACCCGGGCGACGGGCTGGCGTTGTGGCTCAAGGCGGATGCCGGGGTCGTTACAAACAGCCTGGGTAAGGTTGTCACCTGGCTTGACCAGTCGGGGCTTAAAAATGATGCATGGGCTCTTCTTCCCGGAGATGGGCCTTTATATGTGCCGAATGCGCTTAATGGTCAACCGGTTTTGGCATTTGATGGCGTAGTGAATTATTTAAGGAACACAAACTGGTCGCCCGGGTTCAACCTGTCGGGCGAACTGACGTATTTCTTTGTATCACAGATCAAAACAAATCCAGTTCTCGGTTCTTCGCCGGGTTACTTTTCTCAAAGAACTTCGGCAAATAACGATTACGATAATAATGCGGCATTTATGATTGGACAGATTGATAGCGCTACAACAAATGGTGTCAGGTATTTTCGTAATGGTGCTCCGGATATACCATACGCCCGTGATA
>JAQUPZ010000023.1:12921-14793 GCA_028716365.1 Kiritimatiellia bacterium | reverse complement strand
CGGCGGGGGCGCTGCTGTTTGTCATATTTTCGACCGGCGTCGGCCTGTTTGCTTCCGCCTTCACGCGCAGTCAGATCGCGGCGATGGTTGTGGCAATAATCGGCACCATGATCCCGGCCATCCAGTTTGCCGGTATGTTGAACCCGGTTTCTTCGCTCGAAGGCATGGGCGCGTTCATCGGCCGCATTTATCCGGCCACATACTTCCTGAACATCAGCCGCGGCGTGTTCAACAAGGCGCTGGGCTTCTCCAGCCTGCACGCCTCATTATGGCCGCTGCTGCTGGCGGTGCCGGTGATTTTGGGCCTTTCCATCATTCTGCTGAAGAAGCAGGAGGTCTGAACATGCCGCATGCCGCTAATATCTACCGCCTGGGCATCAAGGAACTGTGGAGTCTGGCGCGCGACCCGATAATGCTCGTGCTGATCACCTTCATGTTTACGGTGATGATCTACGTCGCGGCCACGGCGATGCCGGAAACACTGCACAAGGCGCCGATCGCCATTGTGGACGAGGATGGCTCGCCACTGTCGGGGCGTATCGCTGCGGCCTTCTATCCGCCGCGTTTCAACCCGCCGGCGATGATTCCGCTGTCTGCTATCGATGACGGCATGGATGCCGGCGACTACACCTTTGCGCTGGATATCCCGCCGGATTTTCAGCGCGACGTGCTGGCCGGCAAGTCGCCGGCGATCCAGCTCAATGTCGATGCCACGCGCATGACCCAGGCCTTCACCGGTAGCGGCTACATCCAGCAGATGGTGATGGGCGAAGTCAATGAGCTTGTTCAGCGCTATCGCAGCAGCGCCGCACCACCGGTGGATCTTGCACGCCGCGTGCGCTTCAACCCTAATCTGGAACAGTCCTGGTTCGGCGCGTTAAATGAGATCATCAACGACGTCGTTATGCTGTCGATCATCCTGGCCGGCGCTGCGCTGATCCGCGAACGCGAGCACGGCACCATTGAGCATCTGCTGGTGATGCCGGTTACACCGGGCGAAATCATGCTGGCCAAGACCTGGTCAATGGGCTTCGTGGTGCTGCTGGCTGCTGCCGTTGCGTTGGTGTTTGTCGTGCAGGGCGTGTTGCGTGTGCCGATCGAAGGCTCGGTGCTGCTGTTCCTGGCCGGCGCCGCGCTGTGCCTGTTCGCCACCACCTCGATGGGGATTCTAATGGCCACGGTGGCGCGCTCGATGCCGCAGTTCGGGATGCTCGCGATACTGATCCTGCTCCCACTGCAACTCCTTTCGGGCGGTTCCACCCCTCGCGAGAGCATGCCCGGGTTCGTGCAGAACGTGATGTTGGCCATGCCGAGCACCCACTTCGTCGCCCTCGGCCAGGCCATTCTCTTCCGCGGCGCCGGCCTCAGCGTGGTCTGGCCGCAGTTCCTCGCGCTGGCGGCGATCGGCGCGGTGTTTTTCGCCGTCTCGCTGAACCGCTTTCGCAAAACCATCGGAACGATGACGTGAAGCAACATGTTTGTAAAGGAGACTATTGCATGAAATACCTGAAACTTGCCGTCACTCTCTGTCGTACATAGAGAAATTTACGTTTCGTTTCAATAGGCGCACTTCTAAAAGCCGTGGACTCGTTATCGCACAAGGTCCCATAGAAGAATCGCGATACTATTTAATTCCTAAGACAGAAGACAGAAGTCAGGAGTCAGAATAAAAAATATTCTGTATTCTATCTTCTGGCTTCTAGATTCTTTCTTAAATTCTCCCCTCAGCATACGGAGGTTCTACCAAATGCTGAGGCCGGACGAATCATCTCATGCTTTCACGCTCTTTTCTTTTGTTAATCTATCCACCTGTTATTAAGTGATTAATTCAAAATTATGATTTTTCTTTGGCTATTGGCAGGCTATTTGCTC
>JAQUPZ010000023.1:5513-12821 GCA_028716365.1 Kiritimatiellia bacterium | reverse complement strand
AATTGGAATGTTGGTGTTTATTATAATGATGATGACTGTTGTTACGGCAGTTCAGGCAGAAGTCAGGGCCGGTGGGCTGCCCGCTCTAGTTGTGGATGATAGGATTAGCGATGGTAACGCCCCAGCTCCGGCACCAGCCAGAGCCGGTGCTTTACCCGTTATGACTGTGGATGAAAGGATCCCTGATTGTACCTGTAAAACAGATCCCTCCTCCTGTGCTAAACCAGTAGTCGCATCTGCACCAGTTCCGGAATCAACTCCGGAATCAACTCCGGTTGTGGTTCCTCCTCCGGCACCGGCTCCCAAGCCGGTTATTATTGAAAAAGGCAGACAGACACTTAATGTCGAATTCGATTTTGATAAATCAACCATTAAGAAAGGTTACGATCAGGACATCGATAATCTGGCTGGAGTGATGAAACAATATCCTGATCTTAACGTCGTAATCGAAGGACACACCGACAGCCTTGGTTCTGATGCTTATAATGAAAAACTTTCCCAGGAAAGAGCTGACGCTGTAAAGAATTACATGGTTGAGGAAAACGGTATTGATGCAAATCGTATCAAGGCGATTGGTTTTGGTGAGAAACAACCTGTTGCTTCAAACGATACCAGTGAAGGTCGTGCTCAGAATCGTCGCGCAGAAGCGGCTGTCGATTATAGAATCGAGAAGTAAATTTCCCGCTTCTGAAGAATTAACAACAATAAAGAGAACCCTGTGGCTTACTGCGGGGTTCTTCTTTTCCCAATTCAAACAAGATTAGCAGTCTGTCCACCTCCTTTCAAAGAACCCCTCAAGATCCTGAGGTTCCACCAAATACTGAGGGCAAACAAATCATATCATGCTTTTCCACTGTTCTGTCCCACTTATCTAAGCAACTGGTATTAAATGATTTATCAATAATTATTATTCATCTGCATCTATTGGCAGACTATTTGCTTTTCCACCACAATATACTTTTAATTTTACACCAAGTACGACTTCTCATTTAATGAGTAAAGGAGACAAAAAAATGAAAAAGTTATTTTTTGGAACATTGTTTTTGGCGTTGGTGTTTGTATTACCTGCTCCAACGATGGCCAGGGTAAGTGTGGACGTTGGTATTTCTCTGCCGCCCATCGTATTTCCGGGGCCGCCCAATCTGGTAGTTATACCGGAGACGAATGTTTATGCCGTGCCTGATGTAGACGCGGACATCTTTTTCTACAGTGGCTGGTGGTGGCGTCCGTGGGAAGGCCAATGGTACCGCTCGCGGAAATATGATTCAGGCTGGGGACACTATCGGGGACGTCCATCTTTTTATCGAAGCGTACCCTCCGGTTGGAGGAATGACTATAGGGAGAATCGCTGGAGAGGGCGTGAATGGAATCAACAAAGAGTTCCCCACGATCAAGTTCAAAAAAACTGGAGGACATGGGAGAAAAACAAGCACTGGAAGAAACAAAACAATTGGGGTGTCCGGGATTCGAGGAATGATCGAAAGCGATCACAACAGCAACAACAACAGGGAAACCATGGAAAAGGAAGAAAGTAGAGAAACATGATTTCTTAAGGAAATATTCTGGATGTGCAAGCAAAAAATTAAACAGGAGGTTTAAAAATGAAAGTGATAACAGCAAAGAGAGTGCTCATGTTCATAATTGCCGTGTTCTCCATGAGTTTGATGTTTGGGTGTGCCCATATGTTGACCGATGATGGATGTGCGTGTAAAAGTTCTGCTGCAAAAGAAAAAAAGGTCGTCATCCTTGCCGCTGAACCCAGGGTAGAGGAAAAGGTTAGGGTTGCCGCGGCTGAACCGAAGGTTATTGTTCTTGCGTTTGAGGACATACATTTCGATTTCGATAAGTCGACACTTAAGCCGGAAGCGCGGACGATCCTGAAAAGGAATGTCCAGGTTCTGAAAGATAATCCCAGAGCTCATGTCCGCATTGCAGGGTATACCTCTGCCTCCGGTACGGATGAGTACAATCAGAAGTTAAGCGAGAGAAGAGCAAAAGCTGTTGAGGATTACCTCATTAATGAAGGCCTCATTTCATCGGACAGACTTACCAGGATCGGTTATGGCGAGTCAGACCCGGCAAGTTACGAAGCAGCGCCTAAAGAGCTTTACTCGAAAGCAGCAAAGTCAAACATGAGAGTTCTTTTTGAAATAGTCGTGCGATAGCAGCATCTGGTTATCGGGTTAAGGGTCCGGAAAGATGTTTTACATCAATCCGGACTCTTGCGTTTAAAAAATAGTACGGAAAAGGCTAAGGCATGTCAGCAATAGAACACGGTAAGGGGGCAGGCTTATTAGCTTACTTAGGAAGAATAATCCATGAAATATAGAATAGCGTTCAGTTTGGTGATGATAGGCATCTTTATCGCATGTGCGACAAAAACACTGCCGCCGGTGGTTTTTAATATCCCGACAAGACATATTGATTACCTTAATGAGGTAAAACCACTGTTAGACAAGCGCTGTGCGGTATGCCATTCCTGTTACAATTCCCCCTGCCAGCTCAAACTAGACTCTTTTGAGGGTGCGGATCGCGGCGCGACGAAAAGGGCCGTTTACAACGGCTCACGGCTGAGATCCATGGATCCAACCCGTCTTTTCACGGACGCACAATCGACCGGGGAGTGGCGTCAGAAAGAATTTTTCAGCGTGACCGATAGCAAAGTATCCGGCGAGTTGAATGATTCCATCATGATCGAGATACTTTCCCACAAGATAAAAAACCCGAAAAGCGTCGGAGAGTACCGCTCTGAAGCCAACGATCTGACCTGTTCCGAAAACACCGACGAACTTGCAGGGTACCTGGAAAAACACCCGAACAACGGCATGCCCTTCGGATTTCCCGCGCTCAAGCCCGAAGAATTCGCTATCATTGCGGGCTGGCTGGTGCAGGGCGCTAAAGGTCCTGATGCCACCCGGCAGAAGGTGCTGATCACACCGAAAGCAAGCGATGCTGTGGCCATAAAACAGTGGGAAACATTTCTTAACCTCGACGACGCCAAGCATGCCATGACCACGCGCTATCTCTATGAGCATCTGTTTCTGGCCCACATTAAATTCGGTACGCAAACTAATGAATACTATGAACTGTTCCGCTCGAAAACGCCGCCCGGTGAGCCTGCCGATCTGGTCGCCACCGTCCGCCCTTATGACGACCCGGGTGTCCCGCGGATATACTATCGTTTCCGGAAGATTCACTCCACGATCGTCGAAAAAACCCATATGGTATTTGGGCTTGATGACGCCAAAATGCGCCGCGTCGAGGAACTATTTATCCAGCCCGAATGGTTGCAGACCCCCCATACGGTAGGATATGAGGCGAAAATGAGTGCCAATCCTTTTGTCGCGTTTGAACAGATTCCTCCGCGTGCGCGCTACCAGTTTCTGTTGGACAACGTAAATTATATTATCATGACTTTCATCCATGGTCCAGTCTGTAAAGGTCAGATTGCCCTCAATGTGCTCAATGATCATTTCTGGGTCATGTTCGTTGATCCCGATCACGATCTGAGTGTGGCGAATCCGGCCTTTATGAAGCTGCACAGCGACAAACTGCGCATGCCTATCGAAGCCGGCAGTGACATGCGTGTCTTTAACGCGCTGACCGACAAATATAAAAAGGACGCCGTTGAGTTTTATAAAGCGAGGCAGGATTATTACACGACGCATAACTACGCCGGTCTCGGCTATGAATTTATTTGGAAGGGAAACACGGCCGCAGATGCGCCTCTGCTTACGGTCTATCGCCATTTTGACAGCGCATCCGTGCATAGAGGGATTCTGGGAAATCTGCCGAAAACGATGTGGGTGGTGGATTATCCTCTTCTGGAACGTATCTATTACGCACTGGTTGCCGGGTTTGATGTGTACGGCACGGCCGGCCATCAGTTGGCGCTGCGGCTCTATATGGATCAGTTGCGCGTTGAAGGCGAGAGCTATTTCCTGGATTTTATGCCCGCGTCCAGGCGGCAGGAATTCATGCAGTCGTCCTATAAGGGAATTGATCTCAAAAAGATTGATTACTATTCTTCCGCCCTGCCGACAAAAATTTCCTTTGTGACGGATGAGCCAAACCGTGAGTTCATCGAATACATTGTGAACCGGCACATTATGCCTGCAACAAATATCGCCTTTGATGCCGTGAACTATGAGCGGGGCGATGTTGCCTATCCCGGATTGCCTGATCAATACGAAACGACCAATGAATACCTCAAGGCTTTTCGTGCCATATCGAAACCCGGCACACCGTTTTTCTTATTGATGAATGACCACAATATCAAAATCGCCTATATGAGAATCCGCCTGAAAAATGGAAAAGATCTGGCCATCTCCATCGTGATCAATCAATGGCACAGCAATGTTACCCATTTGTTCGGTGAAAAGGCCGAGCTCGATGTATCAAAGGACAGCGCCGATTTTATTCCCGGGCTTATCGGATCCTATCCCAACTATTTTTTTGATGTTCGCGAAGAGGACCTGCCCGATTTTTTTGATATCCTGGCCCATTTTGATAAAAGCCCACAAGCTTTTGAGCGACTGGCCAAATACGGAGTCAACCGGGCAGAGGACCGGCTCTGGGATACGTATGACTGGTTTCAAAAACGGTTCTATGAGGATGATCCCGTAAATTCGGGACTTTTCGATTTGAATCGTTACTACTACCTCGCTAAATGAACATAGAATTATTTTAACAGGATCGGGGAGAGAAAAGATGTCTAATCATGAACCAAATATTACAGAATTGCCAAAAGGCATTGAGCTACTTCACGAACCGAGTCTCAATAAAGGAACATCCTTTACGGCGCCAGAACGCGATGCACTTGGATTGCACGGATTGCTTCCACCGCGCATCTTCTCGCAAGCCGAGCGCGCTCAGCACGTAATGAACAATATACGCCGCAAGACAAGCAACCTCGAGAAATATCTTTATCTGATCGGTCTGCAGGATCGCAACGAGAAGCTTTTCTATCGTGTTCTTGTCGACAATATGGCGGAACTCAGCCCTATCGTTTATACGCCGACCGTGGGGCTCGCCTGCCAGGAGTACAGCAGGATTTTTCGCAGGCCGCATGGCCTGTTCATCTCGAAGTACGATCGGAACCATATTAAAGAGGTTTTACTAAACTGGCCACATCGGGATGTTCGTGTAATCATTGTCACCGACGGTGAACGAATTCTGGGACTGGGTGATCTCGGGGCGAATGGTATGGGAATTCCCGTGGGTAAATTATCGCTTTATACGGCCTGCGCGGGCATTGCTCCGGAGACCTGTCTGCCGATCATGATCGATGTCGGAACCAATAACAACGACGTCATGAACGATCCGAGTTATATTGGCTTGCAGGAAGCGCGCTTGCGGGGCGATCAATACGATGCCCTCCTTGATGAGTTCATGGAGGCAACCAGTAAACTTTTTCCGCGCGCGATGATCCAGTTCGAAGATTTTGGAAACATAAATGCCTTCCGCCTGCTGGAAAGATACCGGAACCGCTATTGCATGTTCAACGATGACATTCAGGGAACCGCCAGCATGACGCTGGCCGGATTGCATTCAGCACTGCGTATGATCAGCGACAAACTTACCGGACAACGGCTTGTGGTTTTAGGCGCAGGCGGCGCCGCTCTCGGTATCGGCAGCCTCATGATTTCCGCGATGGCCGGGGAAGGCCTCTCCATTGAAGACGCACATCGCCGCTGCTGGTTCGTGGATTCCAAGGGACTTGTCGTCACCAGCCGGACCGACCTGTCTGAGCACAAGCGCCGCTTTGCCCGGGACTATCCTTTCCATCGAGATCTCCTTGCGGTCGTCGAAGCCGTTAAACCAACGGCGATCATCGGAGCATCAGGCCAGCCGGGCACTTTCACCCCTCAAGTGTTGGAGACGATGGCCCGGATTAACGAAAGACCAATTGTATTTGCGCTTTCCAACCCGACTTCCCAATCGGAATGCACCGCCGAAGAAGCCTACCGCTTCACGGATAAACGCGCCATCTTCGCCTCCGGCAGCCCGTTTGCGCCAGTGGTGATGGACGGTCAAACCTTTGTGCCGGGTCAGGCGAATAACAGCTACATCTTCCCCGGTGTCGGATTGGGCATTCTTTCCTCGGAGGCATCCCGCGTCACGGATGAAATGTTCGCCGCCGCCGCCAAAGCTCTGGATGAACAGGTTTCTCAGGAGGACTTTGCGCTGGGGCGGATTTATCCTTCCTTATCGAGCATTCGCAAGGTGTCGGTCAATATAGCGTTGGCAGTCGCCAAGGTCGCATTCGCGAGAAGACTCACCGCAATGCAGGAGCCTCCCGATCTGCCAGGTCTTATTAAATCGAAAATGTACGACCCGACCTATCAGGATTATATCTGAAGCGATCAGCATCTAATCCACCATCCTTCAAAGTATCCCTCAATATACTGAGGCTCCACCAAATACTGAGGCCGAACAGATCAATCTATGCTTTTATGCCGGTCTCTTCAGCTAATCTAACCATATGTTATTAAAGATTAATAGGAATACATGATTCGCTTTCGTTTGTTGGCAAGCCATTTGCATTTACAATTAGAGAGATCGTTATCAATTGTCTCAAAATGTAACAACTGATGAAGTCGTAAAAAGTCGAAAAACCGTCATACCGGTGAAGGCCGGTATCCAGAACCTATTGAAATAACTGGATTCCCGCCTTCGCGGGAATGACAAAAAAGGGCAAAAACGACTTTTTACGAGACCATCAAGATTAGCATCTAAAAGTGTAAATATTTTATGAAAATTACAGATGATTTGTTTTCCCTGAGTTTGGCATTAATATTAATATTCATTTTAGTTATTTTTAATGTCTATGCCGCTGACCAATCGATTTGTGATTCTGGTGCAAACGTTGTTCTTCATGACAACGGATCATTAAAATTCTGCCAACTCAAAGATGATTACGATGCGAATAACGTCACATGTAAAAATGGCGGCGCTATTAATTTTTACAGCAACGGTAAATTAGAATCTTGTGTACTCTCTGAGTCAGTTACCATAGGGAATAATAAATGCAAGGCGGACGCTCTAATTTCTTTCCAAAGCGATGGCGAATTGAAATCATGCATGAAACAAGACGACTGAAAAAGAGAAAGGGAATACTTACCGTTTTCTGATTCAGATGCGAATTTCCTGGGGTGGCAGAGGGAAATGTGGCCGATGGTAATGGCATAAAACAGGATATGCCTGAATAAAATCATTGATCATTTTCAAGAGCGGTTTCTATAACTTCAATGATTCTATCTTCTGAGGATAAAAGGAGGGAAAGTTGCCATGATGTATTACGGATGT
>JAQUPZ010000023.1:0-5413 GCA_028716365.1 Kiritimatiellia bacterium | reverse complement strand
GGATGTTTATGTGGATAATATTTCTTATCGCTATTGGATTGCTGATCTATTTCTTTGTTCAGTCTCAGAAAACCAGGGGACAGACGCCGACAGAGAATGAAAGCCACCTGGATATTATAAAGAAGCGCTATGCGAAGGGTGAAATCAATAAAGAGGATTTTGACAGGATGAAGCGCGATCTGGAAACTTAATGCATTTCAAAAGCAAATACAGGACGCGTTATTCATTACTATAACTTAAAGAGATGATCTGAAAGGAAGGTGCACAATGATAAGATTTAAAACGTATCAAATATTTATATGCTGTGGGAAAATAGATATCATGAACTTTATCAAAGATAGAGACTTAAGAGACGGATTGCATCGCTTTGCTTAAAACTATTATTATTAAAATGGATCGAATATTAATTTAGTGAAATAAAATAAAAAAATAAAGAAAGATGGGGAGATACTTATGAAAATATATATTTGCCAGGTTTGCGGACATATTGAATTCAAAAATCTGCCGGACATGTGTCCGGTCTGCGGTGCGGCAAAAGATAAATTTTTACAAAATGATGCAATTTTTAAAGAATCCATCCAAAAGAGCCCTGAAGCTGAGATTAAACACGTTCCCGCTGTCACTGTTAATAAGAGTTGCAGCCTTTTGCCGGGATCCGGTTGTACGGACGTAATTGTAATAATCGGCAAGGTAATGCACCCTATGGACGAAAAGCACTACATTCGTTTCATAGACGCTTATCAGAATGATAAATTTATTGCCCGAATGATGCTTGCGCCATTGAGTGTATATCCGGCGGCATGTTTCCACTTGAAAGAAGCGGGAGGTAAAATTACTATAGTCGAGAATTGTAGTATCCACGGCTATTGGAAGTCCGAGATATAAGTGAAAAGAGCCAATTATGGCATTATGGCGAATTTGTTCCAGATTGTCCCGGCATTGACGGAACAATTTAAAAAGAAGATGCGCAAGTGACAGGCGATGCAGAGCAAATCTCTTTGTGATTACAGGCAGAGATTCTTCGGGAACTTTTTGTTAATCGACCCGGTAATCGTCGTCTGATTCAAAATGAAAGATCAAATCACGGGTAGGAAACCACAAATTAGGCTGCGGGGGTTCCTACAATAGTCCCGCGTCGCTTCGCTCCCGGGATAGTTCGTCCAGCAAATTTCAGTGCGCCTATAGTGACCTTTATACGCTTCTGAAACTTGGGACTCACTAAATTGGAGTTTCACGAATAAAGAAAGGAGAATAAGAATATGAAGGTTCTAATCGTTTATTACTCAATGTTTGGTCATATATATAAAATGGCCCAGGCAGCAGCTGAAGGTGTAAAACAGGTCAAAGACGCAGAAGTGAAAATGTATCGTGTGCCGGAAACTTTGTCCGATGACGTTTTGAAGAAAATGGGGGCATCAGACTTTCAAAAGAAAACTTCTCAGATCGATGTTTGCACTGCGGATGATTTGGTTTCTGCCGATGCAATTATATTCGGCACACCGACACGTTTCGGAAATATGTGCGGTCAGATGCGCCAATTTCTCGATTCTACCGGAGGGATTTGGGCCAAGGGACTTCTTGTCGGTAAAGTAGGAAGTGTCTTTACCAGTTCAGCAACACAGCACGGCGGCCAGGAATCAACAATCCTTAGTTTCCATATTACATTACTTCATCAGGGAATGATCATCGTAGGTCTGCCTTATGCTTTTGAAGGGCAAATGCGCATTGATGAGATCACCGGTTCATCTCCTTATGGCGCTTCAACTATTGCCGGAGGTAAAGGTGAAAGAATGCCCAGCGAAAATGAACTGAATGCAGCAAGATATCAGGGAACGCATGTTGCTCAAATTGCCGTAAAATTGGCACGCAAAGATTAATTACAATTCCCAATAGAAGAGATCAACAACAAACAAAAAAGGAGAAGAAAAGTTATGTCACATACACAATACGAAGGTTGTATCGAAGCCTGTAATAAATGCGTAACATTGTGCGAACATTGCGCGGCATCTTGTCTGCACGAACAAGACATTAAAATGATGGTGCGGTGCATCGAACTTGATCGGGATTGCGCCGATATTTGCAGTCTGGCCGCTCAATTGATGTCACGCGGCTCAGCGTATTCAGCGAAAATCTGCGCGTTATGCGCTGAAATTTGTCAGGCGTGCGGTGATGAATGCGCCAAACACAAAATGGAGCATTGTCAGCAATGCGCCAAAGCCTGCCATAAATGCGCTGAAGAATGCCGGAAAATGGCAAAGAAATAATAATGACCATCCAATTGCTGGCTTGATGGCCGGCAATGGAACAATCCACATAGTGAGGGATATACGGATACCAGGCAACACAGGAGATGACCAATGAAAACAAAGAAGGCTGGTCGCAAAGCTATCAGATTTGCGGTTTTGATATTGCTGCCCTGTTTTGCATGGTGCCATAGAACTTGTGTTAACCGCATGCAGTTATTCTGATGGTGCAAGTGGAAAATCGAATGACCCTGTCGGGCAAAACAAAGGAGGATTGGTTATGCGAAAGAAGTTAGGGGCAACCGTTTTTTTGATAGCCGTGTTGGGTGCATTGATTCTTTTCGGTATGGGGGGTAATCTGATCTCGCAGGTCTCTGCCAAATCCGCAGCGGAGGCACAAAAAAAAGCGGCCAGGAGCCAGGTAGTGGATGCCTCGCGCACAATCACAGCGGTACCCGGCACCCCGGATGGTGTACTGCTGATGCAGGCGCATGCGCTTTTCGGCAAACTTCCCCCGACCATGCCGGGGAGCGAGCAAGACACTCCAGCCATGATTGCACTGGGAAAGAAACTCTATTTCGAGAAGGCCATTTCGATCAACAAAACCCAATCCTGCAACTCTTGCCATCCCCTTGACAACAAAGGCGCCGGTGCGGACAATCTCAAGACAGGCAAAGGTGCGGAAGGAAAATTTGGCGACCGCAACGATCCGCCAACCATGAATGCCGGTTACCAGATTGCGCAGTTCTGGGACGGACGCGCGGCCACTCTAAAAGATCAGGCTCAGGGACCCCCCCTCAATCCCATTGAAATGGGGATGCACGATGCCAAAGCGGTGGCCGAACGGCTGAAAGGCATAACTCATTATGCCGCTGATTTTAAAAAGGCCTTTCCTGGCGAGAAAGACCCTGTGACTTTCGACAACTTTGCCAAAGCGGTTGCGGCCTTTGAACGAACGCTGATTAGCCGGGGCCGCTTCGACCGTTTCCTGGAGGGGGACAAACAAGCCCTCACCAGGCAGGAAATGGAAGGCATGCGCACCTTCATCTATGTCGGCTGCGTGCAGTGCCACAGCGGCCCCAACCTGGGCGGGATGACCTTCCAGAAAATGGGCGTGTTCCATAAGTACACCAACGACAAGGACCCTGGCCGCTTTAAGGTCACCAAGCTGGAAAGTGACAAATATGTCTTCAAGGTTCCCATGCTGCGAAACATCACCCTTTCCGCTCCCTATTTCCATGACGGTGAAGTGGGCAATCTGGCGGAGGCAGTGGATCTAATGGGGTACTTGCAGTTGGACAAGAAACTGAAGGACGAAGAAATCAACAATATTCTCAGATTTTCGACCACCCTGGCCGATGCGGAGCGCACCACCGCGCCGCCATTGGCGGCAAAAGGATCTTCTGCCGTCTGGGTAGTGCCGCTGATGAAGGATATTCCCAAGGGAGCGGAAGGTGATCTCATCCGTTACGGCGCACTGCTTTTGACCGATACGTATGCGCAGCTCGGCCCTGGGGTGAAGGATAAGAAAATGCGTTTTTCCGGCAATGGTCTGAACTGTACGAGCTGCCACGTGGATAACGGCGCCAAGCAGTTCGGACTCCCCTGGATGGGGATTAGCCAGACATACCCTCAATACCGAGGCCGCGAAGACCAGGTGCAGAGCCTTGAACAGCGAATTAACGGCTGTTTCGAGCGCAGCCTGAACGGCAAGGCGATGGCTGTCGACAGCAGGGAGATGAAGGCAATGGTTGCCTACGTGAACTGGTTGTCGAAAGAGATGCCCAAGGATGTTTTTGGACTGGTAACCCCCAAATACGAAGGTCCGAACCGTAAGGCCGATGTAAGCAAAGGAGAAAAGGTGTACAACCGGTTCTGCATGTCTTGCCATGGCAAAAATGGGGACGGCTATCAGTCCATGTCGGCCGGTGGTTCAGGCAGCCATGTCGCCCCGGCGCTCTGGGGAGCTAACAGCTATAACAACGGAGCGGGAATGAACCGACTGCTGACCACCGCCGCGTTTATTCATAGCAACATGCCGCTGGGAACGGTGTGGTACCAGCCGGCAATCACCAATGAAGATACCTACGATGTCGCCGCCTATCTCAGTTCGAAGGAGCGGCCGAAGATGAGCGGATTGGAAAAGGATTATCCGAAACTGGAGAAAAAAGCGGTGGACTGCCCGTATCCACCCTATGCAGATGATTTTTCTCAGGAACAGCATCAGTACGGACCGTTCCAGCCAATAAAGGCAGTGCAGAAGAAGAAATAAGCAAGCCGGGAGGCAAGGGTGCAGAGGGACCTTATGATCGATAGCATCTGGGGCGGCCAGCACTTTTGGGATAGCGAATGTCGGACATCTGTCTTTGCCCTGGTATCAAACGCTCGCCATTTTCATCTATGCGATGGATGGTCTCGTGCCTTGTCGTGAAGGCCGCTGAAGGTCGCGATGATCAAATGGCTCGTCTCAGCAGCGGCATAAGTTTTAGGTCGGGCAGCGTTCGCAAAAAACGATGTACCGAGAAGGATTGTATTGTCGCCCTTAGTCACCCTATTCCATGTCATGGATGGTTAGCTATATGTCAGAGATAATTGAAGATAAGAAATCTTCGGGAGTTCAAAATCGCCGTGTTCACATGGCGAATGAAAGAACATTTCTTGCGTGGATAAGAACAAGCATCGGGATAATGGCATTTGGTTTTGTTGTTGAAAAGTTCGCGTTGTTCATAAAACAAATGTCATTGATTTTGGGAAACGCTAATATTGAAAATGCCTTGCCGCCTTCTCATGGATATTCGGCAATCGTGGGAATATTCCTTGTCGGTCTTGGCACGTTGATGGGCTTGCTGGCATTTGTCAGGTACAGGAAGGTTGAGAGACAAATAGACGAAGACACCTATCAACCATCATCGATGCTCGACCTCCTGCTCACCCTATCAGTCCTGGCAGTCGGAATCTTTCTTGTCGTGTATTTGATTCATAGTACTTAAAGCAGATACAGTTGGTAATGGAAAAGAAGCAAAAACACAAAGAACACCCTGAATGAAGAGGAAGAAAGAGAAAATGAGCGGCAGTAAAAACCTTACAATCATTCAAATGAACGACAGCCATGCCTATTTTGATTTGCACCTGGAGATGTTCTGGCAGGGCGACCACGCGGTATACCGTCC
>JAQUPZ010000022.1 GCA_028716365.1 Kiritimatiellia bacterium | reverse complement strand
CCACCACCGCCACCACCGCCACCACCGCCACCGCCGCCACCGCCGCCACCGCCACCGCCGCCACCACCACAGTTTCCGCCGCCGCCACAACCACAGTTTCCGCCGCCGCCACAACCCCAATTGCCACCGGAAGGGGATAGTAATTATGACCCAACATTGTTGGAAAGAACATTACGCAATGAACAGACGTCAAATATGGGTGACCCATGGGGGTTCGCTCCAGGGAATACACCTGCTGGATCTCGGCTTCCTCTCGATTGGATGACGAATTATCTGCCAACAAATTTATCACTAAGGCTACCAGGAACAAATTATTTCTATTCAATTCCACCATTACAACCCGAAACAAACTATTCCTTGCCGTTTTCACTACCTTAGTCATGTTCCAATCCGTGATGTAATTGTATAGCAAATCGAGTGCTAAATGTTTAATTTAGTTTGGAAATAAAGATATGAAAAATAATGAAAGGTGTTCGTTATCAGAAGTGGCATGGGTTTTTGTTTTTTGTTTTTGCATAGGATGTTCCTTGCATCGATGTCTTTGTCCTGAAAAATTCTCGAGAGTCAAGTATGTCCAGGCAAGAAGCATTGCAGGTGATCTTCATGTTGAAATCCCAACAGATTTGGAACAGTTTTTTACCGCTGCAAATAGCGGTGATTGGGTGATTGCATCCAATATTTATGAACGACTTATATCATCTAGTGTTATGAGTGGGTCTACAGGAATCATTAATTCTGTGACTACAAAAAATCCTGTTTGGCATACAGTTCAGGAGGTTTATGGTTTTTATCTGGAGACTCTAAGATGGGCCCCTTCGCTTCTTGCACAATTTTGCCATGATGTTTATTCTTCATTACCTAGAAAAAGTGTGTATTTCTCATCATATGAGAAGGATAGATATATTCTTCTCGCGTTCGATAAGCTGGAAGGGAAGAAACAACTCTCAATTCTCTCACAGTCTTTATTAATCGATAATACTTATCTCGATTACCTGAGGTCTGTGAGTGATGGGTGTTTGTTGCTACCGAATACTAACGATATGGTTTCTGTTATTATGCAGTCTGTTAAAACAAGAAATGGATTTCAATTCCAGGATGGTCACGTTTCATTGCGGAATCAAGAAACAGTGATTATGGTCAATGGGGCTCTCTCAAGGATGATATTCGATAGAAATAAAGACGCACACGATTTTTTTGTCGAGAGTCCTATGTTTGATTGGATGTATCCTTTTCTTGTTCCGCATGGACTAATAATGAAACTGGAAAGGCAACCACTAAAAGAATTGCCTGAAGATGTTGTAGATAAGGACATTGAGTTTTGGGATAAGTATATTGAACATTTAGAGAAAGATGTCGAATGGCATAAATGTCTAATAGCACGAAATGTGATTGCGAAGAAGCGAAGCAGTTATGGTGAAGTCTATTTCTATCGAGGTATGAAAAATAAATCTGAAAAAGCGTTCAGACAGGCGTTAATGATATCTCCGGTTAGTCCCGATGCAAACTTTGGTTTGGCAAGACTCTATATGAAAAATGGGCAAAGTAATGCTTGCGTAAAATTGCTTAAGCAATATGAAGATAGGGGTGGATCAAAGAAGCAAATCAACGATTTTCTTAATAAGATTAATAACTTTATTTATATTGTGAAAAGAGCCAAAGAATTGGAGTCAGAACTGGCTGGAGGAAAAGGAGCCATCGACTCTATATTGGAACTGGCAGATACCTATAAGAAATTGGGGAAACTAGACAAATTTGAATTTGTCATTAACCAGATACTTGACAATTCAGAGACGCATTCAGAAACGTATCTAAGGATTGCTCGGATGTGCGAAAATTCCGATCTGATGGATATCGTAATTCGTGCATACAAAGCATATTTGAATAAAGTTCCGACGAACAAATTAGCGTGGATGAATCTTGTGGCGGCATATTACTTGGCTATGAAAGATGATCAAATTGCGGATACGCTCAAACAGGCGATTAAGATAAACGGAACTGAAATGATCGACCTTTTGAAGCAAGATGGACGTTTTGTTCAGTTCTTGGGAAAAGATGCCGAGAGATGAGTGTAGTGCGGTTGTTATGTAGATATTTACTGGATGAATGCGCTCCACGAGCGTGAGGGGACGTGCTGGTAACTGACCCAGATATTCGATGTTGATATTGCCGAATTCAATCGGCGCAGGCGGGCATCTCATTTGAGGGCGATTGTGGCTCGTTTGCTGATACGTTACAAGGGCTTATGGGGTCAGGCATGAAGTGGCTGTTGAGAAACTCTTCTAAGGTTTTATCTTTCTAAAGCGTCCTTTTTGAGGAATCGATTAAGTGGGAGGAGAACTATGAAAGGGAAACAGCGTCGAGAAGAACCTCTTTTGTTGAGTATTAACCCGCAAAAACAAAGCGACATTCCTTGGCATTTTATTATATTCTTTCCAGGGAGGATTTCATGAATAAGAAAGTATTGATTGTATTTGTTATTCTTATTGCTGCAGTATTCCTTGTTGTGCGTGTTGCAGGGAAACGGGGTATAAAAGGGATTGCTGAGATAAAAAAGCCAGTAACAGAATCGAAAACTGAGAGTCCGGAAACAAAATCAAAGGTTGTTTCTGTATCATCAACCAAGACCACGCAGACAGAGAATCTTCCAAAGCTAAGGATATCTTCAGTAACAAAAGAGGATTTTGACAGAATTAACAAAATGAACCCAGTGATGTCTGTTGTAATGGGAACTGGCGACAAGACCGATTACTTCACACGAATCAAAGCGGTACATTCACTTGGCAAGGAATTGTCTGATAATGAGGTACAGGCATTATTTGTATTGCTTAACCGGAAAAAAAGTGAAGATCCCTTACAGCCTGACCAACTCAATGCCATAAAAAACGATGTAGTTAATGCTCTTAAAGTTCAAGCAAACAGACCTGCTGACCTTGCTAACAATTTAATGGCGATGTATTACGATAAAGGTCACGACGGTGTCTGGCGTGATTACTGTGTCCAGCATCTTGGCAGTTTTTATCCCAAAATAGATAATACCAGTGAACAAAAGATGGTTCGAGACCTATTCTGGGTTGCAACCCGTGAGATAGACAGCAGTATTGCAGGAACAGCCCTGATAGCCCTTGCCAACAACATGGACCAGCCTGATATCACCAAAGACGCGGTTGCCAATAAGGCTCTATTGCTCTCAGAAGACCCCAAATGCGGTGAGCTTGCCAAGATAACCTCCATGCAGATATGCGCGAAACTAGGCGAAAAGAAGGTACTCCCTACGGCAAGGCAAATTGCCAGTTCAGGAGCAAGTGTACCACTAAGGATGTCGGCTATTGCTGCAGTAGGAACACTTGGCGAGGAGTCTGACCGGCCCATGCTGGAAAAATATGCAGCTAGCACCGACACCCGCCTCCACACCGCCGCCCAATCAGCAATAAAGAGGCTGGGGGCTAATAAAGGTCAGTAATCATCTTATTCTGTATACTAACTTTGATTATGATACTGGCAGGGCTGGTAATGTTGCTGTAAATAGATATATTTACTAAGGTTGCATTTTCATATTTCATAATCTGGTTGAAGCGAAAAGTGGAAACAGACAGAAATCGTCAGCCACAACTCACTGGCCTGATTTTGTGATGCGGAAAAATCATACACGAACTAGGGAAATATCGAATAGTGTTGATAGGGAAATAACAGACGATCCCCTCTGGAAGAACCATATGCTTAAAGAAGATTTTCAAAGAATTAAAGAAGATGTTCTTACTCTACTGACTCCGTCAGTTTTCGGATTGCTTCGAAAGGAAGAATATCCTGAAAGTTAAATACCTTTTGTCTGGGGAATAGACATGATCTTAGTATCCGGAGAAGAAATAGCGGAGATTCTAAATTCCGTCAGTATTTAATAGCGGTACTGGAAGACTATTATTGCATAGAAGATGACGGACAATACTGAAAATTAAGGCCCGATATTGCATGATCCCTGCAGACAAGAATGAATCAACCTCTCATGAATTTCTTGATTTGTCTGACAAATGAAGTGTACCTCGATTTAGAATCATGCAAATTCCCGCCATTTTGCCGCGAAAAGTGTTAGCGGGGTGTTGGAGAGAATTGCGTAGTTCTGTTGATTTTTGTTGAGTGCATCAATGTGTTACATTGCGTCTTATTCCGGTTGTCTGCGGTTTTTCGCGGAAAAATGAGGTCTAACAAGCGTCTTACATGGGGAAGGGGAGTCATCTATTTCATCGATTGAGATTGTTGATTGGAGGTTCAGAAAGCCGTCAAGGATCGTCAGAATACCCCTTCTTTATGCTTCGATCAGTCCAAACCAGGTCCAAATATCTCTTATCCGTTACAAATACGTTACACAAGCCAAAGAATCCTCAAAATGGCCATAATTATAGAAATGGACAACGAATTCAGGATTCGTTTATAGGCAATTTCTGCGCAAAAAACCGGGTTTTGATCAGTAACGGAAGCAAAACCCCAATGATTAGGAATCTTGCTGTTGCTTTTCCCTGTAAATCGGGTTGAAGTATCGAACAACGATCGCCGATACGATCGCACCCCCCCCCTGCGCAAAATCATCAGGTACAAAATACTGGGGAAACCAGCGCTATAGATTTTTAGACTGTCATACACCCCCATACCCCCCCCGGCGCACCGTGCAGAGTACTCAATCCTGTGTAAAAGAGCGCACAAATTTTTCGTTTGTCAGACAAATCAACGTAAAGGAAAACGTCGGGAATAAACGAAATTAAGACCATAGAAATCACTGGAATATTCGTGACTGTCATTATTCTGATGGCTAAAATGCTCACTGAAACTGGGACGGTTATATCGTCAATTCGCTCGTATGCGGTATAATAGGGAGCCTATAGGACAAAACCGCAAACCTGTCTGCCCCAGCGTAGTCTTGACGGAGAGGGGTGCCGCCAGAGGCTTTGCGAAGGCGCATAATCCACGGGCACGGAGTGTGCCAAAGAATGCGCTGGATATTAAGTACAGGGGTGTCTTAGATAACCTCTTTAACGCGTCGGGAAGTATTGTAGCGAATCACCAAGCAATACGCCTTGCACATGAACGTTGGTCCGTAGGAAAAGATGAACAACATGAGACACAAATGTCTACTCGCTCTGCTTCTTACCGTGCCTTTTCTGGGATGCGTGAGTAGACCTTCTCTGGTACTGCCACCCCCTGCAATGCAAGACAGACCTGTGCTGACTGATTTGAAGCCACGTGTGGATGACCTCCTGAAATCTGCGGATTCGGTCATGATCCGGCACGGTATTTCTGACATCTTTGCTCTGGTTGACCTTCTCCTAGAGGCAGGAGAACAGGAGGAAGCCTTGTGGTATATGTCCGTAGCGCTTAAACACAACGCTTGGGCACTGAACTACCAGATGCGATATGCTGAAATCATGAACCAGAAAGGAGAAACCAAACAGGCCACGGAAAAGGCGCGCCTGGTTCTCGACTATGCGGAGAAAGACGAGTTGTGTGAACGTGCACAACGTATTCTCAAAGAAGAACCACTTTCTCCCATTCCTGCCATCCAGGCCATACAGACTGACACAATCACGCTCGTCTTGGTACCGGTTGGTTCGGTGGACCGCTGCGTCTTATATGAACTCCAGAAGGAACTGAACGCGATCCTTTTAATTCCTATCCTACTGCAAGACGCCCGCGTGAGCGTTCCAGAGTTCAAGCGCGATCCGGTCAACAGGTATCTTGCCGAAGTGCGCTCTAACCTTCTGGCAGAGGTAACACAAGACACCCGTTTCGCCTCGTTCCTGAAGGAGAGGGGTTTGACCGAAGCGAAATTGCGGCAAGACGAAGGTGTCGTTGCGGCCTGTCGTCACCTTTCCTTTGAATCTGGGGGAACAAATGCACTTGCTCAATTCGATACCGGGATGCGCCAACTTGCACAGGCCCCGAAGCAGTGGGACATGGACGATCTGTTTCGTAACCTGAAAGCGGCCGTGCAGCCGTTCCGCAAGGAAAAGGTCTACTTCATGGGGGTGGCAAATCTTGACGCGTACATGAATCAGAGCAACTTCATCTTTGGCTCAGCCGAAAACAACGGGCACCATGCCCTGATCACCTACCGCCGATTCACTGCCGACTTCAATGGAGAAAATATGAATCGGCGCCGCCTTGTTGAGCGCACCCTGAAACAGGTCCTCTCCTCTCTCGGATTCATGCTCGGCGTTGAGAGATGCTCAACGCCCACCTGTGCGCGTGCCTATCCCCACAACTTGTCTGAACACGACGCCAAATCCAGAGACCTTTGCCCGGCTTGTCGTAGTGGGTTTGAGCGAGTTCTGGGCGTCAGTCTGGAAAGAAAAAAAACGGACCAACAACGGCGTCCATGATAACCTTGGCCCGTCGTGGGCCTCGTCATCATGACGCCAGGCGTTCGTCTGGTAAAATGAAGATACTGATTCTTGAAGACAATGAGGAGCGTATCGCGGCCTTTCGTGTCGCCTGTGCCGCTTTGTCCGCAGAAGCCATTGTGTGGCGGAATGCTCACCGGATGGTTGAGGACATTGGGCAACAACTCGCCGCCGCCGATGTGATCTCGCTCGATCATGATCTGAACGACGATGTCGGCGAAGATGCCGGATGCGGGATGGACGTTGCACGGGAATTGGCAAGACACAAGCCGACATGCCCGATTCTCATGCACACCAGTAACACCACGGCCAGCTGGTCGATGCTAAGCGAACTGCGCCTTGGCGGGTGGGAAGTCAGCCGCGTGCCGCCGGTCACAATGGGCACAGCCTGGATTAAAGACGATTGGGTGCCGGCTGTCCGGAGAATCATAGAAACGACAAAGGTGAACAAGCGCGTGGAGTTTACGCACTAGCGCGTGAAACTCATGCGCGACGTTCGATATCATGAAAAATGACTTACAGATCCTCGCTGAGGCTCGTGCTAAAGCGCTGCTTGAGTCATACAAGACTCAGGATTATGCTTCACTTGCAAGTCGTCTCACGTCCTTGAAACCTGTTGATTTATCGGTGGAGATATTTTCAGAAAAACCGCGTCTTGCTGTTGCAACATGGGGACAGAAAGAACCCGATTCGCGGTTAGCGATTTTAGTGGAAACCCGCAAGAGTTGGCGTTGGTTCCCTGGTATTCATTCTGTTTCTGCCGACGGATTCTTTATTGAGAAGTCGGGAACGATTATACCTATGAAGAAAAAGGATCTTTGGAACCACGGATATTAGGTATATCGAACCAGCAAATCCAGGCTATCGCCGCGAAGCGCGGCTCAGTCTGATTTGTGCCGTTGGACCAAAGAGAAACAACAAGGAGAAAGAATTATGAGAACTGCTATTACACTATTGATTGCCCTTCTTTCAGTCACCTTCACCACCAATTCATACGCTAATAGCACTCACCCATCGCCTCAACCAAGCAAAGAAGATGGATGGTTGAAAAATGGAAAATCCATTCCTGATTCCAACAATATAAAATCGAAAAATGGCTTTGGCGTCCAGATGTGGATCATTAACGATAAATCTTTTTTTGATAACTGGAACAAACCAGAAACACCAAAAGTGCCGATCACTCAAACTGCTATTAGGAATAAACCGGTTTTTATCATCTTTGTCTTCATAAATCCAGGAGTTGATAAAGAATCAAAAGCGAATGTTACTGCCGATGTAACTATAAAAAGCCCAGACGGTAAAATTTATGGTGACTTTAAAGACATTGAGATATGGCAACAAATTTATAAGGTACCACAAAACAGTATACAACTTGCCGTAGGCAACTTAGGTGTAAAGATTGAAGATGGCGAGCAACTCGGTACTTACAAAGTTAACGCTAAAATTAAAGACAAGATCAAAAACGTAACATTAGAGCTAAAAACAGATTTTACGGCAAAAGAAAAATAAGATTGGTCTAACCACGTCTTGCAGGATACGTCGCAGAAGACGCGCCGTCGCTGAGCACAGGCGTTCTGCCTGCGCGAAAAAATGAAAATCATACTATCATTAATAGTGATAGGTCTATTTATTGGATTGCTGGGATTCTGGCTTTTAGCCGTTCGAAGAAGATCACGAAGTCCACATTCCCAATTTCTTGAACGTTCATTAACTGAACACGGATTCTTATTCCTCTCTTCAATTGTGCCTCCTTTCGGCGTGACTGGTCCTTTCCCGCAGGGCCGTGGTTACGATGCCAATGGTGGCTTCATGCTTACGAGTTCCTGGCAGTATCGACATGTCACTTTCCGAGATCGGCAGGGCAATCAGCATGAAGCTTGGGCACGTTTGTTTTTCACTGGTTCAGAAAGACCACAGATCGATTGGGAACCTGATTTGGGGGAGATCAAAAAGGCAGAACAACCTCCTGCGACGCTGAAACCGGCGCGCATGAACCGTGATATTCAGAATAAATAAAGGAATTGATGATGCAGCTAGGAGTTGACCCAAAGAAGAATCAGATTCCTAGTAAGTCTTTAGGTATCGTTATGATTGTTATCGGCGTTGTTCTTTCGTGTTCTGCAGTTGGTGGCTTTTTCTTTGGTTTGTCAGGAGGACAACCATACATCAATCGCGCCGGTCAAGTTGGCGGTCAATGGCCCCTCAAACCGGGATCTCCGGTATTTTACGGAACATGCATAACCGGACTTCTTATATCCATCGCCGGAATATATAAAATTATGGCATCAAAGAAAAACAACTGAATTTCCAACAAGTTTTTGCACCGTATTCTTCGTCCGCGGCGGACTCGAAACGGTGAAAATGTACGTTGGATGCGCAGAGAAACAAAATGAAGAAATCTCGGCTTAACCCTTTGACAACATTATCATTGTAGGCGCCACATCACTACGATACGACATTGACGGATTATCGTAAGTCTAAAGATTTAAGAAATAATATAGGAGGTAATGCGATGCGAGTTCTACTCAATGCGATTCTCATGTCATGTCTGATTCTCTTGCCAGCTTTTTCTGCCGATCTGAGAACCTACAAGGACACTTACGACAAGAATCTGGGGGATATTGTCACAGAGCATGGAATGAGCCTAGCTACTCTTCGCGCCAAGTACGTCAAGGCTCTAGAACAGCACCTGCAAGTCGTCCAGAAATCGGGAGACCTTGACAAGACCAAGGCTTGTCTTGGTGAAATAGAACGATTCTCAAAGGAGAAGAATATTACAGAAGACAACGTGAAGAATAGCATTCTTGACATCAAAACGGTTCAACTATCCTACATTAGTGAGGCGAGGTCCATGGAATTGATCAAAGCCAGGAAGGTAATGATTCTCGCTGAACAGTACGATAAAGCCTTAGGGTCGCTTCAGGCTGACCTCACGAAACAGGGAACCCTCGACGATGCGTCCAAGGTTCAGGAGGAAAGGAAGAAGGTCCAAGAGAGTCTAGACATCAAAGAAGCGAGAGCATGCATCCAAGAGCAGAACAAGGCAGCGCAAAACGTATCCGATAGCAGTGCCAAGAAAGAAGGAGCATCTCCCTCCATTCCTATCCCAAAGAAGGCAGTAAGATGCACAGTACGATGGAGTTGCGCTGATGACGCAGATGTTTATATCAACGGAAAGCCACTAAGAGAATACAAGCCCGATTTCATCAATCGTCCTGAAGAAGCTCAGAAAGATTTCTCCACAAAAACGACCATCACTATAGGAGACATCATAACTGTAGGCTGTAAGCGTGGCGGGGCATACGGATTTCTAATGACCATACTGGACAACAATGGCAAGGTTGTCTGGAATACAAATATTGACCAGTGGGAGACATACACTCCGTCTGACAAGAAGAAATGGCAACAACCCCAGTTAGCCCTAAAAGATGAAAAAGGGAAACCAACTATTGTGCAAAACCCATTCTTTCCGCAGGCAAAGTTACAAAGTACTTACGACAGCACCGCCCAGTCCATATGGCTTAAGGAAGATCCTATCGTTTACTTTGTCTCGACAATTGGTCGTGGACCGAAGGAATAGATGCAGATTCTCGAGTTTCTGACAACTGAACCATTATCCTGACGCAATCAATATTCAAAGAACAGAATCGAAGAAAACGTAACCAAAAGAGGAACATCCAACAATGCCATTCATGCGACGCTGAAACCAGCGCGCATGATGGCTGTCGTTGGGCAGGAGCACACAATGAAGAAATCTAGACCACGCATACCATTAGCAACACAAGTGCGAGTTCTTTTCCGAGATGGTTGGCTTTGCCGATATTGTCACGGTCCTGTGGTGTTTTCGTACAGCCTCAAGTACCTTCAAGACTTTGTCGCAAGGAAAGGCTTCCCAAGACCTCTTGCATACTACCACGAGCGATACCGCAGAGATGCTTCCCCATTGTGCGATCACTTGGCAGCAGTTATTGACCATGTTGAAGCTCACTCTCGTGGTGGATCCAGTTTGGAAGACAACTTGGTTACAGCCTGCAACAAGTGCAACCTGAAGAAGAGTACAAAGGAAGCAAGCAGTCTCGCGGAACATCGCAAGCCTAAAGGGAAATATGGCGAGCCAAAACACTGGGACGGAATGTCATCGCTGTTCCTAGTCCTGGCACGGGAACGGGGTACCCAAATGACATTGGCAGAGAGAGCTTGGCTTCATGAACTGGAGAGCTATCTCGACACGCACAAAACGGGGCTATAGAAACGCTCACCCGTAGCGTTCGGTGCGCGAGGAAAAGAATGAAATGGATCTATATTCTAACAGTAGTGAGCATCCTCGTTATTGGTATAATGAGCTTAAGGATATTTAGTTTAAGCAAAGGTTACCACCGAGACCCGGATATAGCAAAACTTGAACGTATTGCATTTGCTCTTCATGAATACAAAGCTCACAGCAACTGTTATCCTCCATCGTTGGAAGTTCTACTATCTTTGCCAGATGCCAAGCCATTCTTTACACATTCTAACGGTGATCCACTTCAAGATAGCTGGGGAAACAGATTTATTTATGAATTAAAAGGATCAAACTACACGCTCTTGTCTCCTGGCCCAGATAGAATCAGGGGAACGGGAGATGATATTCAACGAAAATCAGAATAGCACCGAACAAGTATTTGCACCGTATTCTTCGTCCGCGGCGCACTCGAAACGGTGAAAATGGTCGTTAGGCTTTAGAATGAATAAGACAATTAGGACAATTATTTATTATTTCGGGCTTATGCTGGTATTAGCTGGAATATCGTATACAGCCTACTATTTCGATCATCCCATAATTGCTTTAGTGTTGCTTGTAGTTCCGATTGGAATGATCGCAAACGGTTTCTTAGCAGAAGCAGAAGATAATGCACCAGGTGGGTTTAACAATCCATCGAGTGATGCAACAGATATTGACGCCAAGAACTTGGACAAAAAAGCCTAACAAGTTTTTGAACGCGATTCTCAACCCTGCGGGTTTCGAACGCGTTAAAATGGTCGTTCGGGATCAGGAAAAAGATGAGACTGGCAGACAAGCGAACCATGTTGAGGATTGGGATTGGCTTTGCGGTAGTCGTGATGCTGCTCGCGCTCAGCCCCCTCGGCGCGCCACTTTGCTCTGGCGTCAGTCTCCGGCTTCACTGGTATCGGCTGAAGCATGCGGAGTTCTCCTCGGTGCGGAAGGACGTCGGATCGATTATGGAAAGCAAAAGGTCGAAATTGGAGCAACTCAAGCAGAATCGCCAGTGGCCGAGGGTTTCGGTGCCGACTGCGGAATGGCCAGAGTCCATCAGAAGACTGAATCCGAGGATGCTCTATGCCGAGGATGGCAACGTGTTCTTGTGGTGGGGCGATCACTGGGGAGAATACGGTGTCCGGGTATTTCAAACGAATGTATCGGCGGAAGTGGCCAACGCCGCATCAACTTTTGTCAGGACTTTTGAGTGTTCACGGGTCGCTGATGGAGTGTGGTTCTACAAAGGCGACTGAAGAATAGAATCCCGAACCAATAACTGGAGGGTATTTTTCAAACCTGCGGTTTGAAAAATACCTCATTTAGATCGTTCGATGCATCAGAAATGAAACAATTAAACATAATACTTCTCCTCGTCTTCATCACAATGCTTGCACTGATGGGTTGCACAAGGCATGCAATGCCGAAAGATCCCACACCAATAGTCGTGTCAGCACTCAAGGAAGCACGTGCGGCAGCACTTCGTGACAGAAAAACGACATCGCTAATATTCGAGCGTGATGGCGCAGCCACATTCTACAGGATTGTACAAGGCTCGCAGATCATTCATGCAAAAGAATGCGTTTCCGTGGCTTATGGTTTCATACCGCCCGTACCAGATCCTGTAAGTTTCGAGACAGATGGGCAGTTGTTGTCAGAACGAGTTATCAATGTCATAGAACAAATTCTACCTAATCCAGCAACCAGAATCATGGTTGATACCAACGGACAGATAGATGTAAAAAGAAATATTAGCATCGAACAAACAAATTCAGCGTACGCTGGAAGCCAACGCCGCTGATTTGGGTCGTTCGATTTCATGAAATGAAGAAATTAATTCAGATAGCTGTCGCAGTGGTGGTCATCGCCAACATGACGGGTTGTGCGTCAACCAAGGGTTACTTTATTGATCGCAGGCATGATTCGGCGGATATTTTTACTGCGAGCATGAGCCTTGGCGGAGGGGCACGTGCCAGAATTGGGCCAGTACATGCCGGGCTTATAGTTAACCTTTTTGGTGGAGGACTTCGCGGAGGAGAATTCGGAAGTTGGCGCGGTGAACAGGGCGACATCGAATGCCTGTTCATGCCAGCTCCTGCTTGCCCACCCGGACTCTTTTGTCACGAGACTTTCATACCAAGAGATGACGAACGCGGGAAATCTTACGAAGCCCAGAGTCGCATCCCATTTATCACAACTGACGTAATTTCCCCACGCTTCGCCGGGGCTATGTTAACTGATCTTGAGCGTAAGATGCTTAAAGACGCTGGCGTCAAACCAGATCACATACCAGGCAGTGTACCTCTTTATTATTATACGCAGGTCGAATGTCAAATCGGAGTTTTGTGCGTTGTTCGTCTCGGCTTCAATCCCGGAGAACTGCTAGACTTTATCCTTGGCTGGACAACCATCGACATTTTTGAAGATGATTTAGAAGCAAAGAAACAGAAAGAAGAGAAATCGAACCAAACATCGTACCGTACCGACAACCCAGCGGTTGTCGTCCGGTGAATGTCGTCGTTCGATGAGAAATTATGAAAAGGATCCTTACTCTATATTTCAGTAGTTGGTGGCTACCTGCACTTGTCTACACCTGCTTTCTCGGCGGATTCACTATCACGGTAATTCTGCGATGGAAGCCGCTGACCATTGTGGCCAATGTGTTGTTTTGCATTGTTGGCCTCGCGTTCTTGGGCCTCATTGCCGCATCCATATGGAACCTGATCAAGAGACGATGGAGTAAAGGCATCATCAATGTTATTCTCATCTTCGCCTGTGGTGCGGCTACCGTATTCGCCTTTAGATTCCTGATGTTTGCGTCCATGTTCGGCCCCAGCGAAGACGGATTTGCCGACAATTTGAAGATTCCTGAAGGCATCGATATTTCCGAGCCCGATCCGGATGCAAGCGATACTATGGATGTGAGCACCGACAAGGGAACCGACGAACTACAGGACAGTGTTCGCAAGGCACTGGCTGTCGCTGGCGGGGACGTAACGGAATTCACACCTGAAATGCCGTCGCTGAGCAAGGCCGCGACGGATCACGCCCAAACGTTCCGTGAGTACATCGAAGCCTCTCCAGACTGGCATGTGTTTATGGAGCAGGGGAATTTGTTTGCGTCAAGATGCTGGAGTTACGGAGGGGAACCGCGGGATGAATTACACGGTTACATCTCGGAATTCGGTGGCGATTCCAGCTTCCAGACCCGCTGTCTTTTGTGTCTGGATCGCAAGCCGTGGAGTAGATACTCAGTGCAGCATTTACTGGAGGGAAAGAACCCGGTCAAGCCGCTGATGACCCAAGGCAATAACCTGCACGAGAGTCGGGTAATGATTGAGTGTGGTGGAGTCTGGGTTGAGATTTTTGAGCAATCCGGAAAACCCGAACGGCGCGTGACCAAAGCTACCGTGACCGTTTTGGAGAAGGAGTTTTCGGATTTCGAGAGAAATCCCGAAGCCGCCCTGGAGAGAGCCCGTGCCAGATCCCGAGAGCTGGCAACTCGCCTTGCAGGCAAGGACAGCCACCCCTTCCGCTTGCTAACAGGGATGCAACCGGGGATTTACGGAGTGGTATATTCCCTCAATCCTGGTGAACCTGGCTCGGTTTATCTGAAGGCATTCGAAGTTACCAAAGGCACACCATTATCGGTCGAAAGGCTTGAAGATAAGTCAAGAACTCGCATGACATGGTCAATCAAGCCGTCCGAACGCTTCGGTGCCAAGGCAGGATTCACAATCTATGAAGGCGATTGGGGGAAACCTTATGCCGCCCGCTTCGAAGTCTGGTTTAAACCCGACTCGGGCAAACCTGAACGCAAGCTTGCCGAACGCATTTTCAAGATCGAAGGATGGCAGCGATAAGAATCATCGAACAAGATCTCGGAGGCGACGCTGAAACCAGCGCGCCTGAGGAGTGACGTTCGGCATAAGGAGAAAAAAATGAGAAGAATCTTGGTCGGAATCCTTCTGAGCATAGTGTTCGCCTACGGGTGCACCACAGCACCGCAGAAGCCTCAGCCAAGTCAGGAGGTCACATTTGTCACGGCAGAGCCAGCCCCAAAATCCTTCGTCAACTGGACCTTTTTCTGGTTCACGCCAGAGATCGAAGCAGGTGCAGAACTCGAATACATCGTAATCCAACCCGACGGGAAGGAGTATTTTCGATGTAAGATCGGAGAATGTCAGGCAGGAGGCTCCATGCGTTCCGACTTTCCCCCGGGATTGGCCAAGACCGATCCAAGAGTCTTCTTCGGCAAGCCGGTCACCGTGACGTTCCGTGTGAACAAGGGCACCATCAAGTTCACCAAGGATGTGAACTTTGCTTTCGAGACCACTGCCAAGGAAATCCGAGGAATTAAAAGATAGGATTGCCGAACCAGATTTTGAACGCGATTCTCAACCCTGCGGGTTTCGAACGCGTTAAAATGACCGTTCGAACAATAAGATAATAAATGAAACGAATGCCCCCAGTGCCTCACCATATTACGCCCGAGATCACAAGGCTCTGCCAGAGGATAGTTCCCGACGTCAATCCTATGTTCTTGAAAGTTACACCGTTTGAACTGGCTATATCTCGGTATTGTTTTCCGAATGTCGAAGACGTTGTGAAGAAAAGAGGAGGAGGGCTCCAGCATGGTTGGCAGATTTGGGAATGGCCACATCATATGCTTGAAGCAGAATTCCACGGCGTATGGAAGAGACCTAACGGCAAGTACACAGACATCACCCCAAAAGAGCCACCTGTTCAAGACATTCTCTTTCTTCCAGATGACATCCGGAATTATGATGGAATACCATTTTACAACGTCAGAGAACCTCTTCGGCAAAGTGACCTGCTTCAAAAGTACATCTCACTCTCTGACGAAATAGACCAGAAGATGGGGAAGCATTGTCTAGACGGGAGCAGATTGTCTCCAGCTTCATCACAGGAATTGCAGGTTCTCCAACAAAAGCAAAGCGATATGAAACTGCTTGTGCAAGAGGAACTCGATGAATACATGAAGAACCTGATAAACAGAGAAGGTTCGAACCAGATTTCGCACCGTACCACCAATCCGCGGCGGATTGGTGTCCGGTGAAAATCGCCGTTGGGGCAATGAATATGATGAAGAGATTTGCAGTCGCAACAGCCGTGGTGATGGTGCTGCAAGGCATCATATTCTTCGGTACGGTTCTGCTTTCGTCTGTGCCTGGTTTCTTTTGGCTTGAGACCGTTCCTTTTGTTCTGCAACAGACGGTGTACGTACCCTTCCTCAAGATGTTCTCGGGCATTTTCAGAGACTCCGGTTGTAACGATGTCTTCTTTGCCGTGGTCATTGGCCCATTGATTGGAATGGTGATATATAGTCTGCTTTTTGGTGGTGCAACATTAGTCGTCTGCATCATACGACGGAAATATGAAGAAAACAGCCCCAACAAGGGCATGAACGGTACTCGATGAACCTGCGGTTCATCTCAACCGTTATGCCATGCGTTGGGGATAAAAGAGGATACAAGAATGGAAACAAATTGCATAACAAATTTCGGCACATTAGTCATATTACCTACAACTAACGTCGCAGGGTCAACAGGATTTACAACAACCGGAGGTTCCTCTGTTTGCGAAGATTTTGTTATACTTTGTTTTGTGGCCTTTATTGCTTTATTTGTTTTTATTTGGGCCATTTGGTCAGGATGGAACAACAGAGAGAACAGCCAGAAAGGAGAAACAGCAAAAAGACGATTGGT
>JAQUPZ010000021.1:10191-16496 GCA_028716365.1 Kiritimatiellia bacterium | reverse complement strand
CATCACTCGGATCATAAAGAAGCCCCAAATCCTGCAAATAAGCTGAATCCCTTGCGGTCAGTACACATTTGCTAGGATCATCACCATCACGCATACCGCTCACTTTATTTCGATTAATTCTAAAAGCCTTTACCTCAACCTCTTCATTCAGGATTTCATTAATCTTTGCTACCCTATCATTAAGTTCTTCTCTAACCTTGAATTCCTCAATAAGTGCATCAACCGCTACTGTCTTTTCCTCATCACTCATCGTTTCGTTTTCAGTAAGGAACTTTACCCTGGCTTCTTCGTACTTCTTCAACTCTTCAGAAGGATCAGTAAGAGCAAGTTCTTCGTGGATTGTTTTAAAAATAGTCTTAAAAATTACAGCATTACGACCAAACCCCCAAGAAAGACCACCATCGCTGATATTAATAATTGGCTGTCCTTCTTTTGGGGCACTAACAAAACGGGACAAAAACGACTCAAAATTAAGAATTTGTGCTTTTGTGAACTTCATTTTAATAGACCTTTCGTGTTTAGGTGAGAGAAAATTCTACACCTTTCTATATAGTACGAGAAACTTTATTGAAGCTTCTCAAAAAGATAAGCTAAAACATAACCACCTACTGCTATAGCTGTTCCCACAACAACACCAATATAAATAACGATTTTTGGGATAGAAAATCCCTTTTTATCTTCTTTTGGGGTTATACTATGTACCTTTGTTCCAGTATTTGCAATATCCTCTGCTTGTAATTGCGCTCTACGATTAGCAAGGCAATTTTTCTTATGATCCTCAATTTCTGCATCAATTTTATCTGGTAGACCCTTAACTTGGGGGAAAAACTCTTCTTTCCACATTTGCATCATAGCTTCTTGAGAAATTACTTTAGTGGCTAAGTCCTTGACATCAAGAGCAACATTTTCAACTTGGTGGGAAAGCTCAATAACGGATCTTTCAATGGAGGAAAACCAACGGGCACAAGGATGGTCAACCGGAATGGTTCCAGTAACTTCTTCACAAAGGAGACGTTGCTGAGATTTTTGAGCCATTTTATCTTCCTCCGTTAGTCAATCGCTTCAACGATCAGGTTCGTGCATGTGATCGAGTTCGCAGCATCGGCGGTGTTCCACGTCGCCTGAACATCGAGCGTCATCGCAGCCGTCGTATCCATGTTGGTATCAATCGACGTGTTCACCATTTGCAGGACGTCGGAAGCTGTTGTGCTGGACGCCAACGTGGCGAAGCCCTGCCCCCAGAACGTTCCAGCCGCCCCCGTGGCATAGCACGTGATGTCCCCCTGGATCTCCCAGCCCATGTTCGAACGACCCGTCACCGCCAGCGCCGCCGTCTGCAACATGACCGTGTCGCCGCCGCCATCCGCCAGGGTCACGGTCAGGGTGAGGGTGTATGGGCCTCCGCCGCCAGTGGCCCCGTAGTACCCGCGCGCCGTGACCCGCAGCGTCTTCCCCGCCAAGCAGAAGAAATTGGCGGGCAGGTTGATCGGGGAGGCGGCATCGCCCCGACCAGCGCCGACCAGCGTAGTCGCCACGTTGACATTCGCAACGGTCACCGCCGTGGTCTGGCTGAAGATCGTGCCGTCTAGCGACTGCTTGATCAGCGTGGCGCACGGCTGGAACCACAGGGTGGACTTGTACATCTCGACAGCGCCCTGCTCGATGGTCGCCAATGTAGAGCCGTCCGTGAACTTCAGCGGGGCCGTTCCGGCGGCGGTCGTCCCGGCCTTCAATTCAATGTAAGCAGTTCCAGCAGCGCTCGTATTGCTAAAATTCCCATGTGAATCAATTCTCCAACGTTCCGCAACAGTCCCACCAAGCGCCGTAGAGAGGGCCATATAGGAATCTTGCGTGGCTGCCGCACTTGTCCAGGCTGTTTCCGTGACGACAGCGATGCGGCCCGCATCTGCGACAGCGGGAGTTATAGCATGATAATACCACTGATTGAACAGGATGGCCGTTCCTGTATCCGTCATGGTAGCGTCGTTGCCGATATTCGTTAATTCCAAGAAATCAGTAATGGTATTTACAGCTCCAAGTTTCTCGATGTCGAAGAAGCTGGAAGGCGCAAACGTGGCCTCGTAACCACTGCCAAGGAACCCGGTTGAGAAATCGCCAGTCAGTAGTACGGAGCCAATGCCAGTATCAGAATTAGCAATGTAGAGTTTGTTATCTGCTGTCGTGATTCCAGAACCGGCTTTGTACCCGAGCAGGACGTTGCCATCCCCCGTCGTCAGATTTTCCCCTGCCAGGGCTCCGATTAGTGTGTTGTTCAACGCCGCTGCGCCAATGTCATAACCAGACTTGTACCCAACACAAACGTTGTAATTTGATCCAGCGTAAGCACCACCAGATCCAAATCCAGCCACATTACCTATGAAAACGTTATACGTACCTGTGCTGGAATAATAACCAGCTTGAGCGCCTATCATGGTATTGCCATGTGCAGACACCCCAAGACTAATCGCAGCCCCATCCCCTGCTGCTATATTGTATTCCCCCGTCGTCGTCAGATTTCCCGCGCTGCCGAAATAATAATTGTGCAACGCCGTTTGGGCATATGCGAGAATGCCGGTGCCGTAGCGGTAGTATTGGCCCTCTGCAATGTTGACGTCGCCAACTACATCTAGAGGATATGCGGGAGTCGTTGTTAGAATTCCGACAGCGGTTGTTCCCGCCGCGCCGCCAGACAACGGACCTGCGGTAAGAACTTGCACAGGGTCGTTTGTCGTAGTACCCGCCGCACCAACTGGGGTAGCCCAGAGTGACGACGCCGCGGAACCAGTGCCGGTTGACTGACCGGGTTTCAGATATAACAAACCGCCATTTTTATCGGTGGCTAGTAACGTCGCCCCGCCCGCTATCACAGACAGGTTGTTTCCGGCGGTGTTGCTCGTGGAATGCCTAAGCAGACCCCAAATGCCCGCCGCAGTACCTAAGCCGCAAAGTTGTTGACCGGAAATAGCCACGGCCGCGCCAATGCCGACCCCGTATAATCCGAAATCACCGTATGCAGTTCCGCCGGTAATATTCATCAATCGGATATGTGCGTTAGAATTTGCCAGGATGTCGGTATACCCGCTTGCCGGGATTGTGCGTGTGCCATTACCGCCGATTGAAACAGACCCGATCGCGTCGAATAGAATAGTTCCAATCGTTCCGTTATAGATTTGCCCAGCCGTGGTATTTGCGATCGAAGTACCCACCGTAACCAAACTCGCATCCGCCACGTTGATGTCGAAAGCAGTGGTCGTATTGTCCGGTAGCAACCCCGCGATTTTGTACCAGATCGCGCCACCCTGCCGGGTCATGTAGACGTTGCGGCTTGTCACTGTAGGATCTGGCGATATGGGCGCATCCGCAACGTGAATGATTTCCATGCCTACAACGGTGTAATCGGGCGTCTTGATTCCCAGTTCCGTTTCGCCCAAAGAATTCACGGCGGTAAATTTTACGGAGTGTACGCCGTTCGTCGTGCCACCCGCACCGCCATTCGACAACGTGCAACCCGCGCCGCTGAGAGTCGGCACGTAATCGAAGCGCAGGGCACCGGATTGGATGTTGACTTTTTGCAGGGGGTTTGCGGTGCCGAAACCGACGTTACCCGACGCCCCTAAAATCCGCATTCTTTCGGTCATATCCGCGAACGTTCCAGCGCTGGAGGAGCCAACGTTAGCATAAAACGCCAAATCCCCTTCATACGTTCCACCAGCATTCGGGCGTATCCCGGCAATACCGCCGGTCAAAGTGCTGTTATCGGAATCGTGGAAAACTAAACCGATTCCACGTTGAAACGATCCCGCCGCAGCACCACCAAGACGGCTTATGGCGAAACCGACCAACGTGTTTGACGCGCTTACCGCCGATTGTTGCGTATGCAGTAAATAGGACGGAACACCGCCTACACCTACAAATCCCGTAGGCTGATCAACATACAACTGACTTGTATTGATTGCGAAATCGCCAGATCCGGTATTGATCGCCACGCCCGTTACGCCAGTGCCGTTGCCAATCGTAATCACGCGAGCCGCAGCACCCGTGCCGATGTTGATGGCGAAAGCGTTGGCATCAACACCGATCCCAATCGTCCCACCACTCGAATCGATTGTTACAGCGCCGACTGCGTTGACGTCGAATATCCCGCCCGCCGTGCAAGTGAAAGCGCCCGTACCAGTGCGAACCGTTGTAGCACTTGCGCCCGTCGTATCGCCCAATGTGAGCAGCGCGCACGTCCCTTGAATCATGGCGATTGGTGCGTTGTCTACGATGCCAGCCACGCCAGACGGATAGGCGTAGAAATTGAAACCGCTTGAGCCTGTGCCCGTGCTGATACCGGACGCGAGATTCAAGTCACCACCGGCTTTGTCAGTTGCGCCGAGAGTTGCGCCGCCCGCCCCGATGCTGAGATTCTTTCCCGCCGTATTCGCTGCGGTCCTACGCTCCACTCCCATCTGGCGATGAGCTTCGCCGTTCATGGAGATCATGCCAGAAGGAACAGCGACACCGATTCCGAGGTAGCCCGTCGTCTGGTCCATGACGAGTTGCGTGGTGTTGACCGTGAAGCCGGTAGCTCCAGTAGTAACTCCAACCGACATCAATGAGTCTATGTGTATGTCACGTTCAACATTCAAATCGAATGTCTCGAACTCGGACGTCCATGCCATGTTATCGGTATCAGCGCGCAGAATGGACAGGAAGTCAGTGCCGTTCGTTATCTGGAAACCATCTGCCGCACCCGTGCATCCGGCGAGCCCGAGAACAAACGAGTAGGCCCCGGTCCCGTTCCAGGTTACATCGCCAGCGTCAAACGTAATAGTCGAAGCCCCACCCGACGCATTGTAGGCCTCGTCGAGAGTGACCGCCGTGCTCGCGCACTGGTTCAGCGCGTTGAGCAACGACACTTCGCCGAAATTGGCCTCATACGTCGTGTACTCTGCGGCGTTCAGCGCCAGATAGAAGGCACCCGCGTATCCGCCCGCTATCTTATAGCCATCAGTGAAAGAAATCATCCCCGTACCAGCCTGGAGCTTCAGCACGGACGTTGTATCAACGCTACCAATTGTTACACTGCGAGCCGAATGGCTGTCACCAATCGATATCGCTCCTGTGTTCGCATCACATCCAATGCTGATGGAGTTCGCCGCCGAAGCATCCATCGTCACAACACCGGTCGAGTTCAAATCCAGACCGACACCAGACAACGTGAGCGCAGCACCGGACACCGTGAAATTAGAAGCCGTCACAGCGTCCAGGGAAACGCCAGCCGCAGTCGAATAAATTGTGACAGCATCGTCAGCAGTCAACGATATTGTCGCAGTGCCAGCACCGATATTGATGGCCGACAACGCAATCTGATGAGCGCCAGCAGTATTGACAGAAATGGACGAGCCGATCTGTTCAGCGGCAAGGGTGAGTCCGGTTGCACCAGTGTGCCCAACAAAAATGTTGCGCGCCCCAGCTCCACCAACACTTACCTGATTCGTTCCAGCGTTGCAGCCGATTAGGATAGCACCGCCGCCAACATCAGCGTCGATTTCTACTCCGGTTCCAAGAGCCGGTCCCATCCCGCGCAACGTTAATGTTCCGGCCACCGCCCTGACGCTGGTATCGTCCGCAGCGTAAACGCTTATGTCACCAGTCCCAGCTCCGGCCTGATTGCAACGGAGTGTCAGTACCGCAGCGCCAGCCGAGTTGGCACTGATCGTGAAATTCGAAGACACAACAGAATCGAGAGAGATGTCATCCGACGAATCAATCTGAAATGAACTAAGTTGAGCAGTCGCAGCAAGTGTATCTGCCGCCTTGTGACTCAACCTGAAATAGTCCGCACCATCCTCGATAAAGAACCCATCGGACGTGCCAGTGCAGCCAGCCAAGTTGACGACGAACGAGAACGCTCCGGTCGCGTTCCAGGTCACATCCCCTGCATCAACGGAAATAGTAGAAGCACCAGCAGATGCATTATATGCATCATCAAGTGTATATGCTGTAGTAACTGCCGTAACCCATGCTGCGCCATTATACCATTCGAAAAATCCTGCCGCATTTACGCGAATCATGCCCATTACTAAGGCAACAGGAGCATCCTTAGTATCCGGCAATAATATCGCGCCTTCTGAATCGGCAGTTCTATCGAAATTAATACGCTTATCTTGGCCAACACCCATAGAACAACGCAAATTTACTGTAGTGTTATGAATCCCGTTTACTGTACCAATATTAACTATATCGTCAGCAGAAACCCACGAACCGCCTAATGTAATCGTATCACCATCGCCACCACCAAGGGTAATGTCCCCGTCACC
>JAQUPZ010000021.1:0-10091 GCA_028716365.1 Kiritimatiellia bacterium | reverse complement strand
TTATGTTGTTGCAAGTGTTGGCCGGAATACCAATGTTGTTGCATTCCTGGCAAAACCAATTTCCTGCTGAACTGTCCAAGCAACAGGTGGAGTTGTTGCAAAACCGCCTGCTGTATCCAAGTAATATAAAGTACCGGGGACAAGAGCCCACAAAGGATTTACCAATTCTCTACCAGTATAAACAATATCAACCGTTGCTCCGTGGTCAAAAACAACCATTCCATGTGCCAAATCCCCCAGCACAGCATCAGCAAGGACAACTGTATCAGCTACAGAAATATGGACTAAATCACCAACAGCTAATGGAACACCTTTTATGAAATTTTCGCCTACACCGAAGCTAGCACCGGCAAGTAAGTCATAATCTGTTCCAAGATCATCGGTAAACCAAAGAGTAGTTGGTGAAAGATTATCTATCCATAGGGTTGGCTCACCTGCTGCGCCAGGATTTGCTGCATTTCCTGTTGAATCGAATTGCAAACCACCTGTACCAATAATGGGGTCGTTATCTATGTTTAATTTATTTTCTAAAGCAAGGACAGCACCCGCAAGAGAATTTGGGTGATTAGCAATTACTTCATCAACGTTATCGATCATTAATGGAGCAAATGTATCAAGTGCAGTTGGAAAAACCACAGGTCCCCAGTTAGTAGTCATGTTTCAATACTCCTGTTGAGATTTAGTATAGACTAGAAATTGTTGGGTCTTTAAAGGTGGGAAGCCGCCCATTTATACATTTATTTTTATTTTGAAATAAATAGAGTTAACTTTAATTTTCCAAACAAATGTAGATTAAACTAGTAAATGAACAATGACTGAAACAACCTTCAAAGCATATAAATTTAGACTCTTCACAAATTCTACTCAGGAAACTGAATTAGAAATTATGCTGGAAACACACAGACGTCTCTATAATACATGCTTAGAACAAAAAAAGACTGCCTTTGAAGAAGAAAAGCGCAAAATAAGCTGCACGGAGCAAACAGCTTGGTTCACCCAACAAAAAAGTGAAAATAAATATTACTCAAAAATAAATCACTCTTCAGCACAGAGAACGATTCGAAGACTTGATAAAACATATATAGCCTTCTTCAAAAGAGTAAAAAAGGGAAAAGTAAAACCAGGATACCCAAGATTCAAAGGGAAAGGACAGTTTCATAGCATAGACTTTACTTACGGAGATGGCATAAAAGTTATACCAGAAAAAAGAAAGGTAAAAATACAGCATATAGGGAAAATTAAATGTAAATTCCACCGTGAAATAGAGGGTAATATTAAAAATACAACCCTTTTGTCTGAAGGCGGTCACTGGTACATTATTCTGCGTTGTGAGCTTGAAAAAAAGATTATTCCCGCAAGCAAAAACCCGCCTGTAGGAGTTGATGTAGGTCTTGAAAACTTCTTGACAACTTCTGATGGTGAGATTGTTGAAAACCCTAAATACCTTAAAAAATCTCTTCCAAAAATAAGAAAAGCGCAGCGAGCCTTTGATAAAAAGAAAAAAGGGGGATCTAACAAGAAAAAAGCAAAGAAAAAACTGCAAAAACTCTATACAAAAGTCAAAAATCAAAGAAAAGATCATCACCATAAAACCGCATTAAATTTGATCCGTTGCTACGGACTTATCGCTGTGGAAAACTTGAACATTGTAGGAATGCTCAAGAACCACAGGCTAAACCGGGCAATCGAAGATGCTGCTTGGGGCAGTTTTCTGACGATACTGCAATACAAGGCTGAAAGTGCCGGTGTTGCTGTGCTGGAAGTAGATGCGCGAGGAACAAGCCAAGAGTGCAGCGGTTGTGGAACAGAAGTAAAAAAGACACTCTCTGTTCGTAAACACAACTGCCCTGACTGTGGGTTGTCCTTGCATCGAGACGAGAATGCAGCTAGAAATATTCTGGCTCGCGCTCTCCAGGTTCGGGTGGAACCTGTGGACGCTAACGAGGAAAGCCCCGTTGTCCAGGAAGTTTTCTAGTGAAAACTAGAAACATCATCACACGAAGTCGCCTTTGCTTTTTCCCGCACTAGAGACGTGCGTAATTATATCTGTTTCTAAGGTATTGCCACACGAACTGGCCCTTGCTATCAGATTCCATAAATGCTGTATAAACATCTGGTTCAACGTCGTAGTAACTGTACAGACGATCCGCTTCATTATTTTTGCCACGGAAATTTACATAGAGAATTTGCTTGTCATCGTCATAGCCAAAAGCGGAGACGTTGCTAGACTCAACTGGAATCATCACAGGCAGTCCCGCTTCAGTCTCCGTGTCTACTTCAGGCTGTATCTCTGGAACCTCATCTGGGGGGGTTCTGGGGGCCTCTGGTTGGATTTCCTGCTGGCCTTGTTCAGCTCCGGTACCTTTTGGAACAGCATTTCCGTCTTCGTTAAGCTCCATGGTATTTGGGTCGAAATAAATCACTTGGCCATTTTCATCCGTTACCATTTGTCCTTGCTTAATCATACCCATATTAGCAGCTACTTTCGCTAATGACAAATCCGTTATGCTTTTCATCATCATAATCCACCAAGTCCTGTAATAACCGCTTTGTACAATTCTGGATGATTTTCCTTTGCATCAACTAGCTCATCTAGGACATCAGCAACAATGTCATACTGATCTCTTTTAGCTTCTTGGTCAAACTTGTATTGTTCAAAATTATTCTCAAGCTGTTCGATATATTCAACCATTTTGGCGTTTGCATCTGAAGAAAGAGTTGATACCAGACTTTCCAAATTTTTAGAAATACCTACAATAAAGTCGGATTTTGATTGCTGACTGAATTTAACCGATTTCAGATCCTCAAGAATGGAAGAAATGTCGTTTTCTTGAGCACTCAATTTAGCAAGATTATCCAAAATTCTTACAGATTTTTCTACTTCTTTCTGAGAAATTGTGGATACTTGCCGGTAATATGCCACAGTACTGTCCAAAGGCATCGACTGTGGAAGACGATTTTGGTACATTCCGGGAACAGGGGATTTGTAAAAACTGACAACACCTTGCGGATCAATAGAAATGCCGAAATTTTCTAACGTTGTACGAAGATTATTTACAGCATCTTGGTCAATCTGGTTTGCTGGGGGTTCGCTATTCTGAAAAGGGGGCGATTCAGTTGAGCCCCCGTAGGAAGTGATTGGGTTTCCTTCATCATCAATTTCGTACTGTCCTGTGAGCTTACGAGCAATATTAGCAAATTTATTGTTCAAATATGTTTCGGAAGTTAATTCATGTGTTATATTGATGGATGTTTTTGGTTTACCCAATAATTCTCTTACCTTGTCCGTTGAACCTTGCTTTGAGATAATTCCGTGATCTACTAGTGCCATCGTGAACCCATAACGATCTTCTTCATCCAGAGCATTCAGTAGCAAATTATAGGATTCTTGCGCCAGTAATCCGCTGGTATCACACATTAATTTTGCGCGTTCTACAGCATCATCAAGACTTATCGGCATTGGATATATTCCTCCACTTTCGCTTTATTAGAACATACTTTTAGTTGGTGGACTAAACCTTGTCGATTTTTTCTTTTTGATACTTGACAAGGCTTATTTAATGACTATATTCCTAGGTATGGACAGAGAACAAGGAGAGATGAAAATGTTGACCATGCAAGAAATACTCCAGAAGATGATGGACTTAGGCTTCGAAAAGTCCACCCGTTCCCAGTTTGAGAGAGATGAGACTTTCTTTCATTTTTCTGGTTTTAACAGCGATCAAGTTGCCGCTTTTGAAAGTAACCTGATTAATCTGGACAAGATGATTCCTGCTGCGGGTAGGAAATTTTATGTTCTTCCTCTTTCCAATCAGGTTTATGTCTGTGCCTGGGGTCATTTTTCAGGAAACGAGAATTGAAAATGGTTACCAAATACAGAGTTGATTTCCAAGTGAAGAACACCTACATTGAGGATGCGATTTTTGACTCAATGATGGAAGCAGAGATGTATGGAATTCAGTCAAACTGGCCTTACCGTGTTGTACCGATTTCTGTCGAAAAATAAACAAGCAACCCCAGTGGTCGCCGTTCTCCGAAACTTATCCTTCCGATGAGGAGTTCGGTTCCTGTCCAACTGGGGGGCGCTTCGGACGATTACGAACCGAAGTGGAGCCAACAGGACAACAGGCTGACACCGGGGAACTCCCGGCCAAATTCTTCAAATTGATGGCTGCATTTAAATCTCTGTCAATAGAGAAGCCACAGTCACCACAATTGAATGTTCTTTCACCAAGGCTAAGTTCAGCTTTAATGCTACCGCAGTTGGAACAAGTCTTAGAAGACGGGTACCACCTATCAGCTTTAACAAATTGTTTTCCCAGCCACAAAGCCTTGTATTCGAGTTGTCTCAGAAAATCGGTCATACCAACATCTGAAATTGCTTTGCTCAAATGTCGATTGCTCCTCATCCCCTTGACATTCAGACTTTCAACAACAATAACATCTGCTGACTTGGTTATCGCCGTAGATGCTTTCTGTTGATTGTCCCTTCGAATACTAGCTATTTTCTGATAATGTTTTGCTCTCTTTTTCAGTGCCTTTTTCTGATTCTTAGATCCTTTCTTCTTTCTAGCGACAGCCTTGTCCAACATCCTAAGCTTTTTCTGTGCTTTTACAAAGGCTTTCGGATTTTCAAAAATTTCCCCGTCACTGGTAACAGCAAGAGTCTTTACTCCTACATCAACACCCACAACGTGCTTATCCTCATCTTTAACAAGAATAGGATCTGGAATTTCCTGTTCAACCCTTAAAGAAACATACCATCTTCCTGCTTTCTCAGAAATGGCTGCGGACAAAACTTTAATATCTTCCCGGCCATAAAGAGGAAGATACTCCTTTTCTTTCAGTTTTATTGAACCTATACGTGGAAGCTGTATCCTTGATTTGGATACACGAATAGAATATCTAAGACTAAAACTACCCCCACCGCTCTTTTTGGACTTGAATTTTGGATAGCCTTTTTGGTTGCCGCTAATTTCCCTACAACGCTTGAAAAACATATCATAAGCATGATCTAAATTTCTGAGAGCATCTAACGGGACAACACTAGAAACCTCATACATCCAAGGAACGCCGCCTTCTTCTATAGGGAGCTTTTTAAGAAGATTCAAAGATCTACTAAGATCAACATAAGATAAAGTTTTTCCTTCCTCTTTATATGTCTTTATTTTTTGTTCAAGACCTCAGTTATAGGTATATCTGGCAACCCCCGCATGTTGTGCTAAAACAGTGCGTTGCTTGTCATTAGGGTCAAGCTCAGTCTTATATGCTTTAAAAACTTTCATTATCTTTATTATACGATATATTTAATCTTTAGTGTAAAGTATTACCAACTTTTTTTACTCTGAAATATACTTCCAGACATCGTATTTTCATCAGCAGTTTGACGCTTCCGTATTGCCCGTCTTTTCTTGGTATTTGCAAGCTCATCAACATGGAGATCTTGAATTATTGCATGAACCCCCACAACACAACGCGCCACGTCATCACTATCCCTACCGCGCACAGTACCCTTATTCGGATTCACAAATTTGTTAAGATTTGCTGATCTACTCAGCTTCATCAATTCCACCAAGGCTATACTCTCCCCACTCATAGTTTCCTGAGCCGTTCCTAAAACAAGTGCCCCAGTCTTTGTAATACTTATATGATCTTCCTCTTTTGGGGGCAGCATCTTCACTTGACCCGTATAGGCTCCTTTTAAAAAGGACATGAAATGCTCGGCTCTCAAAGTTATTTGATCCGCTTGAATACCAGAATCCCTAATTTGCTGAATTGCCGACTCCGAGTTCCAATGGTCAAAAAATACAGATCCAATCCGAAGTCTCTTGCTCAACACTGTAATAATATCTAGAATTGAAGCAAACCAAATTTCTCGTACAGTAGTAGGAACGATGCGAACAGCAAAATCTACCACTGTCACCTGCATCATTCCGTAATGCTGGCCAACCCCGTCAGCAGGTAATACCCTACCACTTTGAGCAAATCTATAGTCAGTCATTGGACCATCTGGGCCAACGTTTGGGACCACATAAGTCCCCAAATCTTCTGGCCAAAGTACGTCCAATTCTGGCTCAATCCTACCTGATCTGATATGAGGAGGAACTGGCCCCTTGGGATTGTCAATTTTCTCTATGGCACCTTCTGGAATTACATCCTTGCGCTCAACCCATTCCGAGTGTCCACAAACCAATGCAAAAGCGTCCCATGTCAAACCAGCATCGCCAAACAGATAATAAGTGTTTTGGGAATCCAATTTGCACTGGTCCACATCCAAACCAATGTAGGATTTCCCAGTTTTATCGGTCATATAGTTTTCAGAAAATTTCGCAATAGGTTCGCGATCCCACTCAATACATGACCAAAAACGAATGGGGTCATCTACGTAAGGTGTTGCGGCATTTGGCGGATTTGCGCCGAAATCTCTTTCCGCACCTACTGGATCTTTGTCATATTCTGGTTGAAAAAACTCTCTGGTAAATTTTGGATTGAATCTCCAAGTGGGGCCTTTCCATCCGTACACCTTTTTGAGTGTACCATCAGCAGCTTGATTATAGGTAAGCATTGCTGGATCATCTTGAGCAATTGGAGAAGTAACGTTAATCATCATCCCATAAAATGGAGGAAGCCCAGATGTCTCGGAAGCTGCTCTGACAGTCATCAAACTTTGGTTAAGAACGCGGTAAAGCTCCTGTGCTGATTGTGTACCTTCCGTATCCTTCAACCGTGCCCATTCATCAAGACCGGACAATATTCTTGTTTTACCTGCTACACCGGCTGAGTCACTGGCAACTCGATTGTAACGAACTTGTGCCCATTCATCATGGATTACGTCATCATTTACTTTGTATGCCCAATTGTCTTTCCCGTGTCCTAGTTGTAATTTTTCCTGTTCCTTTACCCAAGTCATATAACGATTAATCCAGGGAGAATTATTACGCATACCCCGGTACTTTGCATAAATCGTTTCCTTGGCTTGTGTGGCAGTTGAAGCAGCAAATGTAACTTCAAATGTTTCTGCTTTTTCCTGCTTCAAATATCGTTGGAGATAATTCTTTCCACGGACAGCTAATGCACTATTGAAATGCTCTAAATAACCTCCAATATGTCCACCAAGATATGACTTACCGGATCTCATTCCAGCAATAATGATAATCTCATTGAACGGAATCATCAAGCCATCTTTGAAAAATTCCTTTTGAGTTGTTCCGCATTTTGGGCAAACGAAATCTTGGTATTGTTCGGACCATATTAGCAAAGTTTCTGACTCAAGGTATGTTCTAGACTTTTCCCAGCAATCAACTGCTTCAGGATCAGCGGAATTACAAATACGACAACGGAGATTGAAAACATCTCTGAGGATTTGGTATTGTCTGTAGAATTCGAAAGTAGATGGGACATTCCAGAAGTCCGTGCCCGTCACCCACTCAACGATATTTGGGGCAAGGTTAGAAAGATAGCGCCTTTCTTTATCCAAGTCAATTGATGAGCCTTTCTTAGAGACTTCATCAATGAATGTATTTATTTCTTTAAGACTCATTAAGCGGGCTCCAACCAGAAATTGTTTGCAAATACTTGCAAAACATTGCCCCCGATTTTCATCTCCGGTAAGTCACTTGGTACTTTATATTTAACACCGTCAATGAAAAAAGTCTTGCCACGCACATCACCCATATATTGTCGTGGGACAGTTAACAATACAACTGCGATTTTTTCACCAACTTTTACAACAGCATCTTTGAGAATTACACGGCCCATTACGCGATATTGCTCATCCCGCAGGAGCTTATCATTGCCAAAAAACTTTGGGATTGGACGATTGTCGGTCATACAGTTCCGGCGCGGAGACTGCCTGCTTTAGAGGGCACAGGAAGCGCCGTTCTCCATGTGTTGTAAGTTACAAATCTGCAATCCAACTCCTTTGCTTTTTGTGTAAGGCGCTTGCCCGTTTCCAAAGAATGCAGACTAATACGATTGTTGCTCGTTCCACCAACGTATGTGATACCCCACTTCGGGTGCAACACTAAAGAACCGCGCTTGAACCCAAGACTGCACGTACTACCATAAGGCTTCCTAGCCCCACCCTTTGTTGGCTGCAACACATGTAGTTGCCTTCGGTGAAACTGCAACGGAGTAACCAACATCAAACGCTCGTTATCCGGCGTGATATGCCCACCAACAAACCAATTTGCCAGCACCCAGCTATCAACACAATGAGATTCAAACGCCTGTTTCTTTTTGTCGCTTCCTTTTTTCAAACCATATTGATTGCGAATTGTAAAAGTATCATACCCAGAAAGCGTTTCAACCCATGCAAGTTTTCCGAGTTCTGCGTAAAACCAAGTCTTCCCTATTTCAAGAGGACTGAAAGCCTTATCCCACTTTGGCCGTCCTTTTGTTTTGGCTTTAATATCCTCTACAACAAAACAATCAACTGGGAACAACTTACAAAGCCAAGAAGCAACCCGCAACTTCCATTGCCAACGAGCTTTCGTCGATGGGGGAAGGCAACCACGAGCACGGTTCTTCCTATTCGCTCTGTACGGGGTCTTCCTGGACCTTCTTGCCTTACGCATATTGCGACGTACCTCTACAGCATCTTTAACCCAAGTAACTGCGTCAGCTTGAATGTTCAAGTAGGTATGAGATTCGGATTTAACCGTGTAGCCCTCCCATTTGGAACCAGGATCAATACCAACTGCAATTGGCTGAACTACCTTTCCAGTAGGAACATTCATTCGAACACAGAACATCTGTCCACGGAAGAACGGGGTTGCCTTGCCAGATTTGACCCATTTCCTGGCACGGGCTGCGGTTGTTGGCATTAGAACTTCCCTGTCGCTGCTCAGAACCGGAACATAGGTTTTTGATGCTATAAGCCGGGAACCTGTAACCCGTGTTTGTTCACCATCGAGACTAGCCGACCGAGAGGATGGGGACTTGGTGGGCATCTCCATCGTCGTTTTCCCTGCCACGGGAAGTCGATCCAGTTGCCTTCGAACGGCAGTATCTTTCGATCCTACCTTGGCCACTCTAGTCTCCTGTTTAACTTGCTTGTTTCCCATTGGCTTTGGCTACTCCAAGCAAGCCCCCAGCTTTAGTTGGGGGTAGTTGACCGGGAGAGATTTTGTTTTCATCCGACGCTGACTCCAAAAAACCCTCCACCAGATAATAAAACTGCTACCTCTTACTCGTCTGTTCCATTATTTGATCCCGAACTGTTTCAAAATAACCAAGTGGGCATCTTGAATAATAGACTTCAATCCAGCGCCTAAGCGTGACCGGATTAAATTGTTTACCTCCTCAATGGCCAATGAACCTGGATGTTCCCTGCTAACATGTGCAGCGGCTTCTTCAGCTACTTGGGCACTTTCGTTCATAAAGGCTTTTGCTACCATGACAATAGCTGTTTCAACTGCTTTACCTGCTACGTCAATGGAATTTTGCATAGAGATTAATTCTTTCCTATTCTTCAAATTTTCTGTTACTAATTTTTGGTAAGTGCAGATCTGACCAAAGTCAACCATGTAACCTGGTTTTGATTCTTGTGTCTTCAATCGAGCATCCATTTGGGCAATTCTATCTTCTGCGGACTTAACCAATTCCCGAAGTTGAATAAACTCATCAACGACGTCATGGGTTAATCCAAATCTTTCTCTTAGGTCTTGGTGAAAAATTAGTGTATCTTCATTCGCATTGTTGGTTTGGAATCTGATAGCACTTTTGAGCAGTCGTTGGAAAATCTCTACGGTCACGACATGCTTGTTGAAATGCTCCCGTGCGATGTTGTAGTGAATTGGCTTGGCTTCTTCAGCGGAAATTTTGTTTTCATCGCCAAGTTCTTTTAGCTGGTTATTAAGCCATTTCGAAGTGCCCATGACTGATTCATCGCTCATAAGCACCCGCTCATGGGCGTCAGTCCACAATTTTAGATTTTGAAACATCATCGCACAAATTCGGCAAGAATTTACATTTCCTGCTTTTGCTAGGTCTTCTGTCGTCAGGGGCTTCAGCATAAAAATTGTCCTTTTTTGTTCTGTTAGCTAGTATACGATAAATTTCCAAAAACTTCTAAATTATTTTTTCTCCTG
>JAQUPZ010000020.1 GCA_028716365.1 Kiritimatiellia bacterium | reverse complement strand
TCAATATCTGCAGATATTAATGATTATATTATTTATTTCGGGCAGCATGTTCTTGGTCAGCTTGACAATGCCTTGGAAGAAGAAAGAATAAGAAAGATCCCCAACCAGCCATCGGAGCGTACTCGGTGATCCCGCGCGGCGCGGGTCACCGTCGCAAGACGCCTCCGCGCCTCAGAAGTGACGTTGGGTCTTAAAGAAAGGATACAAGAATGAAGACAATATTAATGTCTCTGTCTCTCACTATGATTATCAGTTTTTCAGGCTGTAGTTCTGCGACCAACCCGCAAGCGGAAACATCAGCTGTTGCTGCTGCCACTGCTTGGCTGTCGCTTGTTGATGGGGAGAAATATGCAGAGAGTTGGGAACAAGCGGCACAGTTCTTTAGGGGTGCTATTCAGAAAGAACAATGGGTTCAGACAATGCAATCAGGAAGAAAGCCTTTCGGGAAAAACATTTCTCGAACGCTCAAGTCTAAGAGTTATCGAACAACTTTGCCTGGCGCACCCGACGGAGAATATGTCGTCATCCAATTTACAGCCTCGTTCGAGAACAAGAAATCTGCCATTGAGACCGTCACTCCCATGCTGGACAAAGATGGACAATGGCGAGTATCTGGATATTTCATGAAATAGATAGACCCAACCATTTTTTGCAGGGTACCGTCGCAAGAGCGTCGTCCCCTGAAAACTTACGTTAGCCTGGAGAAATAAATGAAAATCAAATGTTTAATTTTGTCATTCTGCATTATTTTTATCCCCCATCTCGCCTTCTGTCAACCGGGCCAGGAAATTCCAGAGCCCAAACCACAAATTGAAAAGGCAATAAATATCGCACGCGATCACTATTTACGCAATTTTGCAAAATCCAAATGGGACAAAGAATTTATTATTACGTCTGTTGTTTTCTCTACACCGGCTATTTTCATGAAAAGAAGCATTAGCGACATTAAAAATCCAAATTATATAACTTCGTGGTATTGGTTCATTACATTTACTCACCCTAAAGGAAATGACGTCTCATATACTTTTGCAGTCAGAAATGACGGATCGGTAATAGATAGTCCCGTTCGTTCAACAGAATAGGCTAACCAAACTCTTCATGGTATTTTCAAACCTGCGGTTTGAAAAACCATGAGAGTGATCGTTCGGTGAGAGAAATAAGATGTCAAAACGATCATACATCTGCACGAAATGTCGCACATCACGACGGGCGGAATCATCCGGTGGAGTCAACACGTCTCTACGTTGCGGACTATGCAGAGGACCACTGTGGGAACTTGAATGGCGATGGCGGATTCCCAAGAAAACAGACGACAAAGGCTGGAAGGAACTTGAACGGAAGGTCGCCCACGATTCGGCAGCATGGTTGCCACGCAAACGACAAATAGGAGAAGAGGAAATTCGGAAAGTTGACAAAGCCATTCAAACACTTGAAATGCGCAAAGCAACTCCCGCAAAAGCAGAGCAAATGCGAAAGCTCAGGAATCAAAAGTTGAAGATTCTAAGAAAATACACCGAACCATCCTCTGCATGCGACTCTCAACCCTGCGGGTTTCGATCGCATGAGAGGTAACGTTGGACGAACAGAGGAGGAATTCATATGGGAGAATACATAGTCGAGACATACGCCGCGTTTGCAGGGGCTTTCTGCGCATACATCTTCTTGCGCTTTGCGGAATCGATGGGGAAGTTGTACGAACGTCGCGCAAAGCATTATGAAGCCATCGTACGACTTGAACACATGGCGAATCGGTTGCTTGACGACATTGGCACCGACCTATATGAAATCGACCAGATTATCTCAAACCACGAGGCGGCGACGAAGGCCGGCCAAATCACGGTGACGGGCAATCGGCCCAAGCCCCTCGAGTACGATGACTCTATCCTTTACGACCTTCATAATCTCGACCTCATCAACGAAATCTTCTCCTACTACCGCCGGATTGAACGCTTTAACAACGACATCACTGGGCTTGCGGCGATCTATGACTTTTTTAAGGATGCATACGTGCAAGATCAGGCCCACAAAGATAACTACCTCAGGAATTTTGCTCTGTATGTTTCACGCCTTAAAGAAGTGCGGCCTCACCTTCAACACCTGTTCGAAAAGACGAAGAGGATCTCCGCCATCTCAATACTGCGTGGCCAGCGTGATCGTCCGGGCTTAAATCGACTCCTAAGCTCTTTCATCCGAAAGCGAAATGAAAGAACATTTGAGTCCGACATCCCTGCTGCTCTTGCCATAGTCGAATCCGACTTAGCCAAGATCAGTGCAAGATGCAAAGCGGAGATAGTCTCGATCAAAGAGAAGAAATAGGAGCGTCCAACACGGTGCAGCAGGATACTCGGTGAAACCTGCGGTTTCCCCTCGATCCTGAGCACATGCGTTGGGCACAAGGAAGAATTATGAATTGGAATTGGTACTTAACTCGGATAATGGATCCGCCGCCGTTTAGCGACTTGTTGAGCACCAGTGGTTTTATTCTTTTTATCGTTCTGACCGTCTTTTTTATTCGTAATATATGGAATCTTATTTTTCGCACGCTTACATCCGAATCCGAAGTAAAGATTCGGCGACGGCTTCTCTTTTCAAAATACCTCCTGATTATTTACGCTATCTTTATTGCCATCAATATTATCAACGCCTGCACAGGAATCTTAAGCACAGTTCTATCCGTTGACTGTAAATCGACAGCTGGACAAACAATGATTCTAACGTGGTTGTTTCCGCCTGCACTGGGTCTAAGAATCTTGCTCGCAGGCGTTGTAATGCATGCAATAGTTGACATTATCTTAACGCAAAAAATGAAAAAGATGCCCAACAAATCATTCGAGCGCGACTCGTGAACCCAGCGGTTCACTCGCCGCTCAATGATGGCGTTGGACTTGTAAAAGATATGAAATCAATTCTCCGTATAGTCGCAGCGATTGGCATGGCCTTGATCGGCCTGATATTCGCCGGAGTTGTGATATTTCTTTGTGGTCTATTCCTTTCCCCTGAAAGGCCGAGGCTGTCCAGCCCATTCATCCTTCTGTCAATCCTAGCTTTCCTCAGCATACTCGCATATATTTCCTTCGTGTTTGCGTGGCGCTTTGCACGTGGCAAGCGCACGAGTCTTGGAACGTATCTGCCGCCATGGGCAATCGTTTTCGTGATCGTAGCGGCACTCGCCGGATGGATCGGGAATGCAATCACAAAACATGACTGGATATTAGCCACAAAGTGTATCCCGGTTGTATTAATCATGCTGTTGTTTGTCATCAACACATATAAAAGAAAGAAGCCCAACAAAATGCAGGAGGATACGGCTCGAAAGCTCGCCGATCCTCAGCACTGACGTTGGGTGTAAAGAAGATGAAAAATATTATCCTTTTACTGATCTCGCTGACACTAGTTTCATGTACAACGACTCTAGTTGTTTCAAGTGAATTCAGCAAGGTCACGAAATTCAAAAAAGGGAACCCTGTTGTTTATCCTGATTTCACCATAACCTATGTCGGTTATCCTGAGACGAAATATCCTCCCGCTGGATATAGAGCACATAATTTTAAGATTGAATCGAAATCAAGAAAGTACCTTGTTCACTACATCAACGGAGGTGAGGTGTCTCCTGCACAATTTGAAGTTCAAGGGCAAAAATATATGTTGGAACTTGTTTCATCTCTCGCAGCACATACAATTCTAAAAAATAACGAAATGATCATCTGGAAATTTGAAGAGTGGCAGAAACGCTATCACGAAACAATACACGGCAAGCAATAGAGCACCCAACAAGTTTTTGCAGCGTACGCGGTAACCCGCGCCGCTGAAAATGGTCGTTGGGCCAAGAGAGATATGAAGAGATTTCTTAAGAGTCTGGGTGTAGTCATTGCCTTGGGTGCAACTCTCTTGATTGTTGGAATCGGCGTGCAAATGGTGGCGCTGAACCGCCAAGCAATGCGCTTGGTCAGACAATCGGACGGCGTGGGGCTCGGCTGGACTAAAGCGGAGGTCATCGCAGCCATGCCAAAGGATCTTCTGGTGTCCACCAATCCGCCGACGGCCGAGGAGTCTGCCGACGCCAAACATGCCGTGAGCGCCCTTCGATACAATGCTCCTGTTCTCTTGAACTCGGTTTACGTCTTGTTACTGTTCGATGCGAATAACCAACTGATTGCGAAGAAACGATTTGACTGAAGGCCCAACACGGCGCCGCACGGTACGGCTTCGCCGCCCGTGAGCGCCACCGTTCGGCATTGAAAGAAACTAAATGAAACAAAGGATATTAAGTACACTTTGTCTCATCGGAGCAATAGTAGATTTCTGGCTCGCTCCAATATCAAACGCCGAACTCAATAATCTTGAGACAATAACAGAAGATAGAAATGTACAGATTTTGGAGAAGAAAACTGGAAATGGAGCAATATCACTTTACGCACATCTGACTAATTGTTCTGAGGCTACCATTACCTTGATAATGACGCTCACCAACATGTCCGCCTCCTGCAAGTTACCTCTGATTGTTGATACAATGGGCCGGAGTTCATTCGAACTTGTAACAATCCGCGCAATTGACGAGAAACATGCGTGGAACTATCGCTATCAACACTACTGGAAGCCAGGAAGGCGAGGCGAGATTGCGACCACCTATTTTGTATACAGTTTGCCATACACGAATGGAACATTCACTGTGATTCAGGCGGACTATGGCACCTTCAGCCACCAACAGGGATCGGGGGATGAACATGCAATTGATTGGGCGATGCCTGCAGGAACACCGATCTGTGCGGCACGCGAGGGAACTGTTGCAGCCATTCGTCAGGATTCAAATGTTAGTGGTGAAGATCCAAGATACAAACACGCTTTCAATTACGTCATCATCATGCACGATGACGGAACTTTCGCGGAGTATTGCCACCTAAAGAGAAATGGCGTGATGGTGTCGCTCGGGCAGAAGGTCAAGAGGAGGGAATGTCTGGGAGTTTCCGGTAATACCGGATATTCGTCAAGACCGCATCTTCACTTCTCAGTCTTCCAAACAGTCGACGGCCAAACCCGAAGGACTATTCCCATTAAGTTCAAGACGCAGGCAGGGAAAATCGAAACCCTGAAAGAAGATCAAAAATACTGACTATGCAAGCCCAACCATTTTTTGGAAGGTATTCGGTGAACTGCGGCAGTTCACCTCAACCTTCAAAATGACGTTCGGCAGGAATTAATCAGGAAGATATATGGGATGGCTCGGCAAACTGTTTAATGCAACGCCCAAGGCAGAACTGAATGGCATCCGTATGAATACCAGATGTCCGTTTTGGGAGGTTGATGGAAAGACAACATTCGCCACCTTGCTGCGTGCGCTTGTAGATTTCCTCCTGGACGGATCCATCCTGTATTTCGAGGGCGGTTCACCAGACCGAAAGCTTCTAGACTATTTCAATGCGCACGCAATTCCAGAACAGACGCATGTTGCCGTCGCCATCCTGTGGCCTCGGCCAGTGTACTACCACATTCCTGCAACGGCACAGAACCTTATTGAACTTTCAACGCTTGCCGAGTCCCATGCAGAACCGGAATTGGCTGTCCATTTCCATGTCTACCGAGACGATAAAGTCCTCCTTGAATGGCATGACGCATTCGGACAGCCAATGCTTCTCGACGGAAACATCCCCGAAGATCGAATCAAGTCCTTTGCAGACCAATTAGGCATGAAATTCAAATTGAATACGGAGACTGCCGAACCATCGGTTGGTGGCGACGGGAAACCCGCGCCACAACCATAACGTTCTGCTCAAGATGATATGAATCGACTCGCGTGTAACTTCAGACTGAAGCCAACGACAGATGCCAGCGGCAGAGTCTCCGTCAAATCGGACAACATCGCCATGGGCCTGATGATTTGCCTCATGGGCCTCTTCTGTGCAGGCATCTTCATCGCCATGTTTGTTGGGCTCGGCGATCCAGCCGAGTGGTACGACCTGCATCGTGAACCATTCAGCATCGACACTCGTGAAACGAACAAGATCACAGAGGAAATCAACCGACGGATGCGTGAGCGAGACCCGCAAGCAGAACCTCTGCCGACTCTCCCCGTGATTGTCAGGAATGATCCTGGGGGATTTGACTGGGAGGCCTTCCGCCTCCTGTTGATGAATCACGCTTTCATTGTCGGCGGGCTGATCGCCGGTGTTGTCGGGTTTCGGATCATGTTTACAGGCACGACAGTCTCATTCGACAAGCGACGATCGCTCGTCGAATGGAAGCACACCGGCATCCGCCGTGCCAGTTCGACAGACTACGAACTGTCACAGGTTGGCCTGGTTCTACACGAAACTGTGATCCGAAACCCACGTGGTTTCGACTGGCACGGCTTTGCCGCATCGCTCGTCAACAAGGACAATGCGACCATTCAGCTTGCCAGAAGCAAGAAGATGGAAGCACTCAGGCAATATACAGATGAGTTCCAGACACTTACAGGAATCGAAGTGAAAGAAATCGGAGCAGAACAAACTCCTGCAGGCGACGTCCTAAAGGCCGCGCCTGAGGAGTGACGTTGGAACCACGAAATGAAGAAAATAATCATCTGCATAATTGTATTGTGCCTCACAATTGCAATTATTCCTGTTGTGCGAAATGAACTGCGATATGGAATAACTCCTTTCCAAGCGTTTGCGATCACAATTATGGACGACACTGTGTGGTCTCCCGGCTACACAACCACCAAGTTTCGATCAATTCAAGCAGGCATGACAACAGCAGATGTGTCACGCATACTAGGTCCTTCTCTCGTGCAAACAGAATACGAGAGCATGGTGTCGTGGCACTACACAATGGGCAAAGATGGGCGAGTCATGAGTTCATCGTCATGCAGTACTCACGAGAGAATTGTTCATTTTAATACCAACGGGATTGTCACTCACACAACATACGATTTCTATTTTGATTAAAGAGAGGTTCCAACAAGTTTTTGCATCGTATTCTTCGTCCGCGGCGGACTCGAAACGGTGAAAATGGTCGTTCGGAACAATAAATAATGAAGAGATTAACAGGAAGCTTGATGATTGCAGCAGTTGTCGCTGGACTCATCGTTCTTGCCCAATGGTTTGTTGTCCAAGCAGGAGATGATTTCACTCTTGTCCAACACGATGGCAACCAATACAAGGTGTTTTCATATGGGTTCCCTTTCAAGATCGTTAGCTGTAACGAAGTTCTTGAGCTGGCCACGCCCCAAAGACAAATTCATTGGAGGCAGGTCGGCAACTGGGGAACATTTTTCTTAATCGGATTACTCACGATAGAAACAATAAGAAAGTTCCGAACAAGTTTTTGCAGCGTACGCGGCAATCCGCGCCGCTGAAAATTGTCGTTCTACGATAAAGAAGAATCAAAATGATGTCAGACTACGCATATGCAGCTTCAGTCGCCGGATGTGGTGGCAGGATGGGCTTGCTGATCGTTTCTGCATTTGTTGGCATATACATCTTGGCCATTCGGAATATGGTACGGCACCAACCCGATAGAGTTTTTCAACATATTGTGACCAACATCTATCTCATTGCGCTCCTTCACTTATGGGGAGTGTATTTTATGTGTTCATTGATACTGAATCCTGAAAAATATTCTGAATGCTGTGGGTCAATCTCAAACTTCTGGTTGAACAGCGAGAAGAATATCGAATTGTCATTCTTTTTGATTGTTGCCCTGATCCCTCTCGCGCTCATTACCTTCCTGACAAAGCCACAAGGTATGCGTGTCATGAAGCCCGCGGGCATTTCTGGGGCAATAATGAGTTTGCTAGGCGCATTTATTGTCAATCTTTACATTCTGTCCACAATTTATACCCGTGCTTATCATAATTTAGCTCGCAGTTTCTCAGAACAAGAGTCTCGTCATAGAAACATTGTTAAGGAATTGAAACAAAAGATCGAAGCGCAGAACCAACGCATCGAACATACTCGGTGACCCAGCGGTCACCTCGATGTTCATGCTGGTCGTTCGCACAAAGATCACGAAAGGATAACACATGAGTATTTGTTCAATACAAGTGGTTTTCTTTGTTCTTGCCATATCCTTGTGCAGAGTGATGGCAGGACCAATCGGTATTGCAAATCCTAGCTTTGAGAATCCGGTTCTCCCAGATAACACGGCTAGTGGTACTACACCGGGCTGGAGCGGAGGTCCCTCCGTGGCTATCGTGAATCCAATATTCTCAGACTTTACCGGGGTCGATGGGCAGAATGTGTTGTCCGTTGACGGGAGTGATACTGCGTCTCAGATCCTTTCCACGAATCTAACCGCCAACCGCCTATATGTGCTTCAGGTGAATGTAGGCAATCGGCTGGTTCCAACGGGTTTCGGCGGTTATAAGGTGCAGTTTCTTGCCGGAGGCGTTTTGCTCGCAGAGGAATCCTCTCTTCAACCAGCAGACAGACAATTTCTTACATCTGAAATCCGGTACTATTCCTATTCATATGACAGCCACTTGGGGGCGCCATTGGAAATTCGCCTTCTGTCTGTTGGTGATAACGTTGGATACGACAACGTTAGACTAGACGAATCGTGGATTCCGGACCCAACACTTATCCGTGACATGTCATGGTCCAGCGACACCAACATGACTCTGATAATTACCAATCTGACCTTGGGAGCGACAAATGTGGTGCAGAGGACGTATTTTCTCGATTCTCCCATGTCGTGGCATGATGTCACCTCATTCGTATCATCAGGTTACGTGACGAATTGGACGATGTCCGGCACTCTTTCCAACAGCGCATTCTACAGAGTGACAAGTCGATAGGTGCGAACAACACACCGGACGGTACCTCCACATTTTTAGGGGGCTGGCAGAATTGTAGAAAAGAATTAGTGCGAACCAAACCTTGGAGAGTACCTCGTGACCACGGCGGTCACTCGGCCTCTCAAGGTCATAGTTCGATGAAAATATGAAAACGACAACATGTCTCACGTTGATTTGTATTGTTGTGATGTTGTCTGGTTGTGGTAAGCCTGTACCACGTGACAAAAACGGCAATCCTATATTCAACTCAATTCATCTCGAGACATTTCCGCTCTCGAACTGCACCGTTGATGCCTATTACTACACTATAACAAACAACATCGAAAATCCTGGTTCTTCCATGTTTGTAAGTAAGTCTCCAACGGCAGCACAGGTCGAGTCCTTTGCCGTCATACGACCGTCGTACTTTTTCCTCGTCCATTCGAATCGGAACGTAAGTCGCATAGTTATGTTGGACGAGGTCGGCCAGGTTCGCCCGTTGCGAGGGAAGTATCTGTTCACGATAATCAGGTCCCCAAAGGAACGTGCGGAAAGAATTTTGCTACCGTACTCCGCTCCACTGACGCAGCACCGGGCAGATGAGTTGGCCAATGGGCCGTGGGACAGGAACGCCAGAGTGCTACGGGCAGGTGAAACACGCATGTGTGTATTCAACGGTTCGACAAACGATGTCGTAGCCTTTGTAACTATTATTGGTGACCTTAAGAAACTAATTGCTTCGCGCCAACTTTATAGATGATTGGTTAACGTGCCAATGATGTTGATAGCATACTGTTGTCTTGTCTTGGGGATCCCAGTCCTTTGTATACCAACGTGTCTCGTGCTCGATGGAACCCCTTGGCCAGGACGCTTGCTCTACATCATTCCAATAACCCTCCTGGGTATTTTTGCCTTTATTGTGCTCAGGTATGCACCAAGCCGGCGATTCATGCACTTGGCTCTTGGTATCGTTATTGTTCCAATTATGTGGGTAGTCACTGCCATGATTCTCGGTGCCGTCCTACTTTCACCGGCCGCACTTGATGGAATTAAATGAATATAGGGGTAACCATTACAATTAGCTTCAGGCAAATCCTGATAGATTATGTCGGGGTTATCCTGACAAGTTATGTAAGGGTAAATCCTTAAGGGAATTATGTAAGGCTGATCATGGAATCGTTGTGATATGAGCTATTTACAGGAAAATTCCTCACGTTGTCTATAATGTGATAAATATACTGTTCCTATGGTCGAGGATGTAACTCTTGTGCACATTCAACCGGATAAATTTCCGTAACGGGTGATCACCGAATCGACGTTAATCTACCGGCAAGTCGTCATCCCGTACAGTGCCTTCTTCTAGATGGTGTTTTTTCAACAGGCGGTACAGGGTGACCCTGTCCATGCCGAGAATTTCTGCGGCATGTTGTTTGTGCCATTGTGTGCGATTGAGTACCTCAACCAGGTAGTCCCGCGTTTTTGAATTCAGGTATTTTCCAAGCGTTCCGGATTGGGACGTTGTCTGTCCGGTACCTTTATCAAACATGAAATCCCCGGGTTGCAGCTCTGTTGAATTTGAAAGGACCACTGCCCGTTCAACAGCATGCTGAAGCTCCCTTACATTTCCCTTCCACTCGAGACCGGATAGGTATTCATTTGTCTTCTCGGAAATCTTCACAGAGCTGGACCTGTAACGCCTGCCGTATACATCCGCGAAATGAGCAGCCAGCCTGCCAATGTCGTCGATACGTTCCCTGAGGGGAGGAAGCCGGATGGGTATAACCATGAGCCTGTAAAACAGATCCTGCCGGAAACGACCAGACTTGACCTGTCCTTCCAGGTCGCGGTTAGTGGATGCAATTACCCTGACATCGACATGCATCCTGCTGTTGCCGCCGATCCTCTGGATTTCACCTTCCTGAAGCACCCGCAAAAGTTTTGCCTGGGATTCCATCGAAATTTCGCTTATTTCGTCCAGGAAAAGTGTGCCTCCATCTGCTTCTTCAAATCTGCCACGCCTAGTTGTCAGAGCGCCTGTGAAAGCTCCTTTTTCATGACCGAACAGGTCGCTTTCAATGAGGTTCGGGTTTAGTGAGGCACAGTTCAGTGCGACGAGGGGCTTTGCCGCTCGCCGACTCCTGTAATGGATCATTCGTGCAACAAGCTCCTTTCCGGTTCCCGTCTCCCCGGTGACAAGCACGGTACTGTCTGTTTGAGCAACACGGTTTATGAGGTCGAATACGTTGTTCATTGCCGCGCTCTGGCCGATGAGACGGTCTCCATACATGCCTCCCTTCTCGAGTTCTGCCAACAGGCAGGCATTTTGTTTCCGCAATTGGGAATGTTCCACCGCTCTCGAGATTGTCAGCTTGAACTCGTCCGGGTCCGGTGGTTTGACAACGTAGTCGAAAGCACCGATCTTCATTGCTTCAACAGCAGAACGGATATCGCCGTGGGCGGTCACAAGTACAACTGGGATGTCGGGATACAAGTCGGTTACGGACTTAACGACATCAACACCGGACATTTCCGGCATACGGACATCTGAAATAACCAGATCTACAGTGGCGGTTTGTAGTTTCTCCAGGCCTTCGCGTCCAGATCGAGCGGTTATTATCTCAAACGACCAACTTTTGAGCAGTAATTCCGTCGATTTGATGTCAATAGGATCATCATCTATCAAAAGTACAATTGACTTCACTCCCATCTCCCTTATTATTTGAATTACCGGGTACATGATACCGGTCGTATCCGGGGTTATCAAACTCAAAAGCCGGCTGGTTCAGAGTATGATCAAGCGTGAAAATATACAGTACCATACTCCTTGGGTAAGGTTCGTCTGTTGCCTGTCCTGGGCGGTGATGATATTTGACGCTTCATATTTCAACATCTTGAGCCTTATCGATCGTGCCCTGGTATATGTCCTGACTGACGGTGCGATCGTAGGTATTGCGCCTGTTAGCCGCACAGTTGAGTGGAGTATGATACTGGTCGCTTGTATTATACCAGCCATTCCGCGTTTTGAGCGTCCGATGGCGATGATTCTGTGTGGGATTATGCTCCTTTTTCTGGATATACTCGCAGCAGCTGGTGGTTATGTTGCTTTCGATGTACTTTTGCCGATGGCGTCCCCGATGGTTGGAATTTTTGGATCGACAACGATCCTGGGAATCATGGCATGGAACGAAGAGACCGTCAGGCTATTGAAAATGGAGAGGCTGGTCATGGCCAGGATCCAGTTCACAGACATGCTTGTTCATGACCTCAAGAAACGAATTTCCTCGGTACTGATGCTTCTTTCCGTCCTGGAAAAGAAACTGCCCTTCGACCAACAGGACAAGGAACTTAACATCATGATGCATGCAAGTATTGAACGTATGCTTCTTGAAGTAAATAACTTGCTGGACATACGGAAGATCGAGGAGTGCGGCATGCGCCTGTCACTGGAGGCCATGGATCTTAAGATCGTGCTCGAGGGAATAGCCGGGGAGCATAAGCCTGCCGCCCAGGTTGCCGGAGTGAATATTCGGCTTGAAGGCGAGTCAGGGCAGGAGATTTTGGCGGACCGCCATATACTGTCACGGATAATGACAAACCTGATCTGGAATGCCATCCAGCATGCGCCGTATGGTACTGATGTTGTAGTCGGATTTGGAGTGTCCGGTGAAGTGGTGACAATCAGCGTAACGAACAAGGGTGAATCCATTCCTGTCTACAGACAGAAAACAATTTTCCAGCCATTTCATTCCAACGATCTCGATGTGACGAGCCATCGTGTTGACGGGACCGGTCTGGGGCTGGCATTCTGTAAGCTGGCGGTCGAGGCGCACGGTGGGACAATCCAGGTTGAATCTCCTTGGGCCGAGTCTTTAGATGGCGTTCGTATTGTGATTCACATTCCGCGGAACGGAATGTTGCAGACGCGCAACACCGTGTAACATTGCTGTAACATTCTTCGTGTCACCGGATCTCTGCGTTTTTCATCTTTCCATGCATATCCGCACATTCTCCTCATAAAATTGGGTTGGTATGTCTGATGCTAAATGCCGGGTGTAACGCGAACAAGCGCTCGGCATGAACGGGCAGAAAGGAAGGAGGGTCACATGAAAGCATCAACACTACTCAACACGAATGGAAAAGGTTTTACCCTGCTAGAGCTCATGGTGGTCATCACGATCATCAGTATATTAGCGGCACTACTGTTTCCGGTTTTTAAACGGATGCAGGAGTCAGCTAACAGGGTAGCCTGCATGAACAACCTTAGCCAGATATATAAGTCGATGGTAATGTATTCCATGGACAATCAGGATGTATATCCGAGTAATTTTGTTGCAATGGCAAAGTATCTGCAAGAGGGGGAAATGCTCAAGTGCAGAAGCGACAAATGGCGGATTATTGCATCGGCCATCTCGAACCTGACATCTGCTACTGCTGATCAGTTTTGTAGTTACAACCTGATGATCAAGGCTACAGATAGGAGCCCCATTACGCCGACCTCGGCATCTGCCCTGGTTCTTGCCTGTGATAAAGACGGGAACAATAACAATGTCACGCGTAACGGCTTTGGAAAGAACCACGGAGAAGAGGGGGGTAATGTGCTGTATAATAACGGTAGTGTACGTTGGATGAATACGGAGACGTGGGTAACAAATACTCTGGGTGGTTCTGATCTTAACACCGTTGTGGGTTACTGAAGAGTTATGGTTGTGGCCCTCCGCCACAGCGGGGCCACTTCTGGCAGTCCGGGTAAAGAAACTCGGTCAAAAAACAGGGTGGTCCCGCCTTTTTCGTTTTCTACAATTATCTACCGCTAGCCCATTGAGTTCATTAACTAGAATGTCTTTGGTTCTCGAGATCTAGTAGTGCCTGTGGTTTTGGCAGAAAAAAACGTCGTGAATTATATTTGCCGCTATCAGGAGGAAATACAAGAATGAGGCGTTTTTGCTCTAGTTCAATAATCGCCTTTCGGGCACTCTTTAAATCAATGCCAGCGAGTCTGGATATAGTCGGAATTCCGACGTAATTTCTATCGCCAGATTTTAGAGAAATACATGGAAGCAAATCCACATATTTTCTTTTTAATTCTTCGTTCTCTGCCAGGTGATTCATGATCCCGGGCCAGGAAATTTTACCTTTTCCGTCAATCCACTCGGAAGGAGTATCGAACTGTTGGCCATTAAGTGGATTCGCTTTAGCTTCAAACATTTCAGCGTGTGTTTCCATATCCTTCCCCACAATACCCGTCAATAAGACTATGAAGACTGCTTTAGCGCATGGTGATAGATCAGCCCAAACAAGTTCTTTGACTAAGCTACCACTGAACATAACGTAATTCCTTTTCGGATTACCGAGTTGATCTAGAAATTTCTTCGAATGTGGGAATTTAAAACTTTGTGTATAACATAACAATTTTTGCGATATTAGTTTGTTATCACACAAATCCTTCAGTCCTTTACATGTTTGCGAGTATGAGTACCCCGAGAAATGTGAAATTGCATTGGTACTAGCATCACACATTCCTTGGTCCGAAAAGATTTGAAGGACAGGAAGAATTCCTTTTCCAGCTAAACTTAGCTTGCCCCACGATATTGGCATAAATAATTCGTCCCGAATAAACTGATGAGGAATTTTCCAGAACATTCGGCCATGGTAATGACTGAACTTCGGTTTGTTTGTTTGCGAAAGTTGGAGATCACTTATGTTCATAGCGATTCTCCTTTCGCGCGCGAACGATATTTCTTCAAAGCGATTTCTACGTCTTGTATATCGAAGAGACAGACACCCCTACTAACTTTAATACAAGGAAGGATCCTACGAGCAGCCCATTTCTGGATCGTTCGTAGTGAGACTCCGCAATATCTTGCTATTTCTCTTTGTCTATAGTATCTTTGGATAATTAATGTTGATTCATGTGTATTCATTGTGGGACCTGTTTTTCTTAGTCCCACCCCCGGGGAAGAAATTGCCAAGCAATGTTCATTTTGCAGCGTTTTCTATGTGTATATTGCTTGAATAGAACGTGATCTGCTTATTTTCAAAAGATGAAGCGCGGTGTCAAAAAGTACAAGATTGTAGAGTTCCTTTCCGAGCTTGAATCTAAATATCACCTAAAAATTCACAGGAACACGATCAGCAGAGCTATCAAGAGCGGTAAGATCAAAACCACCAAGTACTCCAACAAAAGAGGCGGTATTAGCACCAGGATATTGGCCAAACTTCCAGAGGATATGATCAACGAAAAAACGTGGCTCGGAGAACGATGTTCCATGTTCAGTCCGAGGTATTATAAACATCATTTTAAAAACAGGAATAGGTTTGAGTGGGGAGATGTGTATCGGTTTGTCTTTGCATTTACACCATACGCAGATGAATTGCCAAATGTTCCAATCGGGCCAATGACCCTTCCTTTAGATTTCCGATACAATCCTCATCTAGTTGCCAATGGCCCTACCAGAGGACTCTACCTCTTATTCCAAGCTGCACGAGAATATGAGCATACTCCGATCTCAACCGACAATGACATTGAAAAAGCTGTAGCTTGGGTAAGAACTCTTCCAGAAGAAGCACTTGGAAGAAGGAGGAGCTTCCCGCCAAAATATTTAAGACATCTATTTGATCTTCTTAAGCGGTGCACTCATCATCAGAGGACTTTTATAGAGAATATGTTAAAGGCTCATCGCAGACTTCTGACTAAGAGTGTATCTCTTTCGAAACGAGCACTTGCAGGTGAAATGGGTATTGATCATAAGACTCTTCTGTATCACGAAAAAAATATTGAACTGAACCGTATTTTATTGAATTACATCATGGGGGGAGCAAACATTCCATCAGAAAGAAATAAAGCTTTTAGACATGGCCTATCGATCAAAGGTCCTTCCGACCCAATCATCAGCGAAAAGCCAATGGAATAATCCTGGTGACTTTGATTTCTACCGTAGATGGAATCATTTTTGAAAGGCTTTCTACGCAAACATCCTGATGGCTTTAGGCTCTCTGATCGGCTTAATATCCCAGAACCGTTTTGCATCTTCTTTATCAACCAGGTCTCGGTAGTGGTTGAAAAGCACATCGGTATCGCGATGGCCCATTTGCAGGCTTGTCTTTGCAGCATTCTCGTACATCGCCAAATGATATGAACCGTAAGAGTGTCGCAAAACATCATGAGCCCATTTAACACCGGCCTTCCGACGTACCAGATCAAATCGTTTCCGCAGGTATGTGATACCCCCGCTATCTCGACGATATGGTGCTAGCCACGTTACCAGGTTATCACTCATTTCAACGAAACGGAGGCGACGTTTCTTCGCGGTTTCGGGTATTACTTTTATCAGTTTTCGTGACAAATCGATGTTTTTCCAGTCGAGTTGTTCCGCCTCTGAGGGTCTTAATCCTGCAAAAAGGGCTATAGCAAAATATGGGACCATTTCAGGTTCATGTTCCATGGCTGAATTCATCAGTTTCTCGCAGTCTTTGACCGTAAGGATCTCTGGTGTTTTCTCGTCAAGAATCGGTATTTCAACATCTTCTACTGGATTATCACTGGCGTATTTTCGCTTTCTGGCATAATTGAATAACGATATCAGGTGTGTCCGCCAGTTCTTCCTCGTTACACCTTTGTATTTATTAGTATTCAGCCATGTTTCAATATCTGATGTCATGATGAGATTAATGGGGGCAGAGCCAAAGTGTCTGGCAAATCGATGCATGCGATTGGTTACATCTTTGATTGTGCGAGGACGTCGGCCTGCATTAATTTTAGATTGAAGATATTCTTCAATTACTTCCGATACTTTCTTCTGCCCGCCTTCAGGTTTGGTGTGTTTAAGGTAAAAGGTTATTCCTTTTACGAGAGAAATACTTGAGGTTGGAAGTTTTGATATCTTCATGTTGAGTGCCTTTGAAAGACACTGATATGCCTCAAGAGCATCGATACGATGTTTGTCACTCAATTCGAAAGTTGCAAAACGATTATTCGCGAATTCAATATTTTTTTGATTACGCCAATCGTTGGCTTCTTCTTCTGTGGGAAAAGATTTTTGGATACGCCTTCCATTTATGACCCCACAATCTACTTGCCATGCCTTGCCTCTTCGTCTAACCTTGAACCGATTTTTCTTCTTGCTCATGTAACGTTTTTTCCTGAATAAGGGTGTTTTAAGCGTTACAAACACGTTACACGGATGCAAGCAGAAAAACTGAGAAGTTGTAAGTCGTTGATTATTAACGAGTACTCCCGTAGCTCAGTTGGACAGAGCAACGGATTTCTAATCCGTTGGTCGCAGGTTCAAGTCCTGCCGGGAGTGCCATTTTAATTATTGGCCAAAGAATCGCATCTTTCCACTGTATCATGCTCTATTTTGATGAAATTACACCGATCCTTTTGCAATAAGGGGTAATGACGCAGATGCTACATTTTGGACTAATGGGCGAACAGACTGTCTGTCCATAGGAAACGAGCCTTGAATTCCAGGTTTTCCAGATTTTTTTCGGCAGGATTTTTCTAAGAGTCATTTCCGTATCGAAAGGTGTTTTGGTTTTAAGCAACCCCAGCCTGTTACAGATTCTGTGAACATGAACATCCACGCAGACGGCTGGCTTGTTGAATGCTATGGCGACAACGAGGTTGGCGGTTTTTCTGCCAACGCCGGGCAATTCACAAAGTTCTTCAACAGTCTGGGGAAGTTTTCCCCCGAACTTTTGATCAACGGCATCAGGCAGGAGTTTAAGGTGCTTTGCCTTGGTGTGATAGAAACCAACTGGGAATATCAGTTTCTCGAGTTGTTTCACAGGGACAGTGCGTAAATCGGCCAGTTTTTTTACTACTTTGAAGAGTTTACTGACGGCAAATGCTGTTGTTTCGTCTTTAGTCCTGGCGCTGAGAATTGTGGCGACGAGGATCTTGAACGGATCATCGGTCTGGGCTTTGACGAGTTCGACAATAGGGGCATGGCGCTTGTTATATTCGATGGAAAGGAGACGATTGATCGTCAGCATGATGGAGGTTTTCATATACCCATCTGCCGCAGAATTTCTTCAGCAGCAAAACGCGGATCAGGTGCTTCGAGTATTGGGCGTCCTACAACCAGGAAGTTTGCACCTGCATTGACTGCAAATTCAGGTGTTGCAATACGTTTCTGATCACCCGCGTTAGCGCCAGCTGGTCGTATGCCAGGGGTTATAAGTATTGGTTTATTACCAAGCCTCTTCCGAAAAACAGAGGCTTCATTTGGGGAACAGACCAATCCATCAATACCTGCAGAAACAGCCAACTCGCCCAGTGCAAGGGTATGATCAATGAGGGGACGTGACACGCCTATTTCTGTCAAGTCGGCATCATTCAGGCTTGTAAGTGTTGTGACTGCGACAATCTTTAAATTTGATTTATGGTGTTCTCCGGCTGATTCGGCAGCAGCTCTCAGCATCTCGCGTCCGCCACCTGCATGAACCGTGAGAAGATTAACACCATGTTTTGCCGCCGAGGCAACAGCTCTTGCAACAGTACGTGGAATATCATGCAACTTCAGATCTAGAAAGATTTTTTTGTTCGATTTTAATAGATAGTTAAACGTCAGAGGCCCCTCAGCCACGAAGAGTTCCAAGCCAACCTTGTAGAATTGAACAGCAGGAGGCAGAGCATCGATAATGGCTGGAATCTTATCTGAAGATGGGACATCGAGTGCAATAATTAATTCTGGTTTCATCATTTTGTTTAATTTCTTTGTCTTATAAAAGTGTTTTGTGTAATACCATAAATTATCTTTTTGACCAAGCTGATAAATTGGATTGCGAGCATAAAACAGGCGTAAATCAGGGATTTTATCTTATGATATAGAGCCCGAGGGGGTATTTGGTAATTTTTTGTTAAAAATTTTAATAATCTATTGACATCGTAATAATGTCCTGATATCTTACTACAACAAATATGGGGTAAGTAGCTCTTTATCAGCTACAGGGACAAGTTGGAGAAATACGTTCTTCCTAAACTTCGAATGAGTAAAAGGGGGAGGGGAAGAAGCGTCTTTATTTTGTTCTTTGATAATGGAATAGTTCGCGTACCACTTCGAATCAGAAGTGGTGCGATTTGTTAAGCGCTTGTGTCAGGGTTTACTCTACAATGCAAAAAATGTTCCGGTTTCGGCTGGGATATTAATGCTTTTTATGGAGAGTTTGATTCTGGCTCAGAACGAACGCTGGCAGCGTGGATTAGGCATGCAAGTCGAACGGGAATCCTGAGTATAGCAATATATTTAGGAGGATAGTGGCGGAAGGGCGAGGAACGCGTGAGTAACCTACCCCTAAGTTGGGGATAACCCGCCGAAAGGTGGGCTAATACCAAATGTGATCTCCTTGCGCATGTAAGGATGATTAAAGACGGGGATCTTTCGGGACCTGTCGTTTAGGGAGGGGCTCGCGTCCCATCAGCTAGTTGGTGAGGTAATGGCTCACCAAGGCTTACGGGTAGCTGGTCTGAGAGGATGGTCAGCCGCACTGGGACTGAGACACTGCCCAGACTCCTACGGGAGGCTGCAGTCGAGGATCTTTTGCAATGCACGAAAGTGTGACAAAGCGACGCTGCGTGGAGGATGAAGGCCTTCGGGTCGTAAACTCCTGTCATCCGGGAACAATGAGTTTGCTGTTAACACCAGCAGAAAGTGATGGTACCGGAAGAGGAAGCCACGGCTAACTCTGTGCCAGCAGCCGCGGTAATACAGAGGTGGCGAGCGTTGTTCGGATTTACTGGGCGTAAAGGGTGCGTAGGTGGTTCTGTATGTCGGTTGTGAAATCCCACTGCTCAATGGTGGAACTGCAATCGAAACTGTAGAACTGGAGTGCATGAAGGGAGAGCGGAATTCTTGGTGTAGCGGTGAAATGCGTTGATATCAAGAAGAACACCGGTGGCGAAGGCGGCTCTCTGGAATGTTACTGACACTGAGGCACGAAAGCTGGGGGAGCAAACAGGATTAGATACCCTGGTAGTCCCAGCTGTAAACGGTGTGCATTTGGTGTGGGGGGAATTGACCCCCTCCGTGCCGGAGCTAACGCGTTAAATGCACCGCCTGGGGAGTACGGCCGCAAGGCTAAAACTCAAAGAAATTGACGGGGGCCCGCACAAGCGGAGGAGCATGTGGCTTAATTCGATGCAACGCGAAGAACCTTACCAGGGTTTGACATGCAGCTGCACGTCCTATGAAAGTAGGATTCCTTCGAGGGTGCTGCACAGGTGCTGCATGGCTGTCGTCAGTTCGTGCCGTGAGGTGTTTGGTTAAGTCCAGTAACGAACGCAACCCCTGTGTTTAGTTGCCACTCCCGATGATGAGTCGGGAAGCACTCTAGACAGACTGCCCGTATAAGCGGGAGGAAGGTGGGGATGACGTCAAGTCAGTATGGCCTTTATACCCTGGGCTGCACACGTGCTACAATGGCCGGTACAGAGGGATGCAAGACCGCGAGGTGGAGCAAATCCAATAAAACCGGCCCCAGTTCAGATTGAAGTCTGCAACTCGACTTCATGAAGTCGGATTCGCTAGTAACGGCGTATCAGCTACGGCGCCGTGAATACGTTCCCGGGCCTTGTACACACCGCCCGTCACATCATGAAAGCCGTCTGCACCCGAAGTCGTTGTCGCTAACCCGCAAGGGAAGCAGGCGCCTAAGGTGTGGGTGGTGATTGGGATGAAGTCGTAACAAGGTAACCGTAGGGGAACCTGCGGTTGGATCACCTCCTTTCTAAGGAGTGACGGTATTCGCCTTAAAAGGGTGAATAATCGAGGTCAGTCTTTTGCATGGTTTTAACTAATCGTGTAATTGAACTTGTTGAATAGATTGTTGTAGGTAATAGACACAAGCCTTGCAAATCGTGCCATTTCTGATTCGGAGAAAAATGCGTATGAATTATTCCGTGAAGAGGTTATCGGTGATCCGCCTTCGCTAATGCTACGGCGGACAAGTCCGCTGATGATTACCGGTTGCAGATTGAAGATCTTTGATTTGGATCAACAATTGACAATCATAAACCGGTAATGTTTGGGGGCATAGCTCAGTTGGCAGAGCACGAGCTTTGCAAGCTCGGGGTCACCGGTTCAAACCCGGTTGCCTCCACCAGCCTTCGCGACGAGCGTCGCGAGGAGCGAAGGCTGCCACGCCTAAGCCCGCAGGGCAAAGGCGGGCATCCCTCAGGGGATGCGCTCGTCGACTACGGTCTGGCAGGCCAGTGAATGGCGTCTGGGCGTGTAGCTCAGTTGGTTAGAGCGCGTCCCTGATAAGGACGAGGTCACTGGTTCGACTCCAGTCACGCCCACCAGAAACGACAGTGCGGAAGGGGCGGGTAACCGATTGTTTATGATTAAAGATAACGGATTGATGAAAGATGCAATCAGTAGTCTTTATTCATAGATGATTTTTGTTCTTTGACAATTGCATAGAGAGATTTAGGGCAAAGCAACTTTTGCTGAGAAGATCAAGATTTAATTTGGTCAAGCGCATAAGGGCGCACGGTGAATGCCTTGGTATCAGCAGGCGATGAAGGACGTGGTAAGCTGCGATAAGCCCCGGGTAGTGGCAAGCACACTTTGATCCGGGGATTTCCGAATGGGGCAACCCGATACCGGTAATACGGTATCACTGGAGTCTGAATCAAATAAGGCTTCAGAGCGAGACCAGGGGAAGTGAAACATCTCAGTACCCTGAGGAAAAGAAAACGAACTGATTCCGTAAGTAGTGGCGAGCGAAAGCGGAGGAGCCTAAACCATCCTGCTTGCAGGATGGGGTTGCGGGACCTCGATATGATATTCGGATGGATAGTGGAACGACCTGGAAAGGTTGGCCAAAGAAGGTGAAAGCCCTGTACATGAAATCCTGAAGAAGTCTAGAGGTATCCCAAGTAAAGCGGGACACGTGAAACCCTGCTTGAATCTGTGGGGCCCACCCCATAAGGCTAAATACTGACTGATAACCGATAGTGAACTAGTACCGCGAGGGAAAGGTGAAAAGAACCCCTGCTAGGGGAGTGAAATAGTACCTGAAACCGTGTGCTTACAAACTATGGGAGCCTGCCGCAAGGTGGGTGACCGTTTGCCTTTTGCATAATGAGTCCGCGACTTACAGTATACGGCAAGGTTAATTCGTCTATGACGAAGCAGCCGAAGCGAAAGCGAGTGCGAAACGCGCGACAAGTCGTATGCTGTAGACCCGAAGCCAAGTGAGCTACCCATGGCCAGGCCGAAACCTCAGTAACATGAGGTGGAGGGCCGAACCTATGGATGTTGAAAAATCCCAGGATGAGCTGTGGGTAGGAGTGAAAGGCTTATCAAACTTGGTGATAGCTGGTTCTCTCCGAAATAGCTTGAGGGTTAGCCTGCACAGTGTACCGAGAGCGGAGGTAGAGCTCTGAATGGAATCGGGCCCTTACCGGGGCACCAACGCCAATCAAACTCCGAATGCCGTTCCGGTTTTGTGTGGAGTCAGACTGCGGGGGATAAGCTTCGTAGTCGAGAGGGAAACAGCCCAGATCGCCAGCTAAGGCCCCAAAAGTCGGTTAAGTGACAAAGGATGTAGAATTGCTGAGACAGCTAGGATGTTGGCTTAGAGGCAGCCATCATTTAAACAGTGCGTAACAGCTGACTAGTCGAGTGATTCTGCGCCGAAAATGATCGGGACTAAACCGGCTGCCGAAGCTGCGGATGGTGCCGCAAGGCACCGTGATAGGAGAGCGTTCCATGAGGCTTGAAGTGTAAGGGTAACCGAGCATGGACTTCATGGAAGTGATTATGCGGACATGAGTAACGAAAAGTAAGGTGGAAATCCTTACCGCCGTAATCCCAAGGTTTCCTGGGGAAGGTTCGTCCTCCCAGGGTTAGTCGGCACCTAAGGCGAGGCCGAAAGGCGTAGTCGATGGATAACAGGTTCAATATTCCTGTACTGCCTGCCCGGCGATTGAGCAATGGAGTGACGCAGAAAGTTAAGTCAGCCGTCTATTGGATATGACGGTCTAAACCCGTAGGGGGTCCTGGCAGTTAAATGCACTGGGACACTACCCTGAAAGGTGAATGGACGCAAATCCCACGGGATGAGTGGATTGACTGATACTATACTGCCGAGAAATAACTTCTAGCAAGCCGGACGGGTAACCGTACCAAAACCGACACAGGTGGGAAGGTAGAATATACCAAGGCGCGCGAGAGCAACCTCGTTAAGGAACTCGGCAATCTAGCCCCGTAACTTCGGAAGAAGGGGTCCTCTTTTTTGTGAATCCTACGCAAGTAGGCGGAGCAGAAGGGAGGCGCAGTGAACGGGCCCATGCGACTGTTTAACAAAAACACAGCACTCTGCAAACTCGCAAGAGGACGTATAGAGTGTGACACGTGACCAATGCCGAAAGGTTAAGGTGAGGGGTGCAAGCTCCGAACCGAAGCCCCGG
>JAQUPZ010000019.1 GCA_028716365.1 Kiritimatiellia bacterium | reverse complement strand
CTTTTCGCTGAAGTTCTGCTCGTTGACCCACTTGACCATCGCCGCCTCGTTTGGAAAACGCGTCTTCTGGTTGGCTGCCAGTTTGTCATAAACCTCCAGCGGAATGGCGTTCTTGCCCTTCATAAATCGGCCGCGCACATAGCCGGCGCAGGTTTGTCGTTTCTTTTTGTCGAGGTTTTTCTCAAGCCAGTCATTGATGAAAGCGTCCAGCTTTCCGCCAAATAGATTCGTATCCAGAGAGAGCTTGTCTCTCTCCAGCTTCTCGACAGTTTCCTTGGGCCAGCCGGCGACCGACTGGTAACCGAGTTTTACCAGGACCTGATCGTCTATTGCGCGGGTCTCGGTTGGTACATCGGTGTGCCACACGATAGACGCATACACCCGTCCACCTGCCGCGACAACACTGGCATGTCCACCATCAATGTCGGAAGGAATCGGTTCACTGTCCCACAGTTTCGTCAGGCCTTTTTCGGGCCACTCGTTGGCCAGCGGGGGGCTATCAGGCAGGATGCCGTTTCGACACGGTCCGCGCCATTGCGGCCAGTCACTCGCAGCAGGCGCACTGCTTGCAATGGCGAGACAGATCAGAAAAAAGGTTGTGGCAGAAACTAACGAGTATATGTGATTTTGTTTCATAGTTAATCCATCAGAGCAGGCGGTTGTTAATTGATAAGACATTACTTTTATTGGAAACCATTCAGAGATACCAGTTTCAGCGTTTTTGTCCAAGATTTATATTGTGATTATGACTGTGACGATACGGGAATCAAGAAGTTTTACTATTTTTCAATATAGGTATGGGTTCACCTGGTACAAAACCCCACATTGAATTACAGGCGATACTGTGCTTCCATATAACCATAATTAATGAGGAGGACAACATGCAAAGATTACCTGTGGCTCTGATGACGATTCTGCTGGCCGTTCTGGTCCCAACCTGTTCGAAGGGGTGGGGCGGACCACACTCTGCCATCACCGAAGCAGCATTACGCACGTTGCCGGACTGGCAAAAGGAATTGCTGGGTGACGAATTCTCGAAACTCGGCAGCCGTTACTGTTCCATCCCTGATGAAGTCTTCAAAGATAAGCAGATTGCGAAGTACGCGATGATGGATAGCCGGCCCGGAGTGGTGTATCTGGTGAGCCTGCATCTGCCGGCATCGCAACAGGAAAACTACGAACAACTGCGCTATTTCATGGACAAAACTGTCAACGCGTTCAAGTCTTCACAGGTCGGCGATGCGGCCCGTTATGCCGGGACACTCGCGCACATGCTCGAAGACTGGGGTTGTCCGGCCCACTCTGTGCCGGGTGACAATATGTTCACCCTTTTCAAACAATATTTACCGCCGCCGTCGTCTCATCAGCACGCGCTGTTGCACGGTCCCGTGGAAAATGGCAGTTTCACCATAAGTGTGGATAACTATTGTCCGCGCCAGCTGGGCAACTCTGTGGACGAAGCGGCGTTTCGCCTGTTGCAACGCGCGCATGAAGCCATTATCAATGCCCGCGGTCAGGTCATCCCGATTATCCAGGGACTTTATGCCGGCGATACAAACGCAGTTTGTACTGCACAGCAAAAGGCCGCGACTTTGGATGCGACCATAGTGGCCGATGCGCTCTATACTGTAATCTGTCTCGGTGCGCAACGGCCTGATCCGAAAGCCCAGACAGCGCTTCAAAGATTTGATATTTCATCACAGATTTCCCTGGAATCTACCAACTTATTTCGTCCGCAGGCAGCATTCTTCGGCAGACCCTACTGGGGGTATCCACAGTCCGGCGTAATTCTGCGTGATGGTACCAATGCCGTACCGCTGGTATTACGGGTGGAAAAAACGAACGGAGTTGAGAAAAAGCAATTCGCTTCCGGCATCGGAACAGGTACACGCAGCTCGCTGACATATCTTGTACCTCCCAATGTCTATCAACGTTTCGAGGCGCTGGTGGGCCTGCATGCTGAATTGGGTACAAAAGGAAATGTGGTGTTTGAGGTGTCTGGTAACGGCAAATCGCTGGCGCGTATCGGTCCGGTTACCGGCGATATGCCGGCGAAACGTGTGGATGTCCCGCTGGATGGTGTCACCAATCTCCAGCTGGTTGTGACGTCCGGCGGAGGTGATGGGAAAGGCAATTACGCCATTTGGGCCGAACCTCAACTGGTGAAGTAGAATACACATTGAAATTCAGTCGGAATAGTGTTTGGATTCAGCCATAACTGTTGAAAAATCATAGGGTATTATCCGTGATACAAAGAAAATTTCTTATAACCATTTTCAAGTTGATCACAGCTCCTGTCGTTCTGGCATGTTTTCTGATGCCCTGGTCGGTTGATGCGGTCGAACCCTGTTGTATTGAGGTTGTAGAAAAGGGCAGTGGCTGGCCGGTGCCGTTGGTCGAGTTGCGTACCACTCACAACGTACGCTTTGTTACGGATAACGCTGGTGTTATTGCTTTTGACTTGCCGGAATTGATGGGGCGGGAGACATGGTTTGATGTCATTGGTAATGGTTACGAACGGACGAAGGACGGATTTGGTTTTCGTGGTATACGGTTGAAGCCGGAGCCGGGAAAGACTTTGAAGGTGGAAGTCAACCGTACCATCATTGCGAAACGGCTGGGCCGGCTCACCGGCGGCGGCTTGTTAGCCGAAAGCCAGAAGGTGGGGCGTGAACTGGACTGGCGTGATTCAGGCATTCTCGGTTGCGACAGCGTTCAAAACGCCGTACATCGTGGAAAACTTTTCTGGGCGTGGGGTGATACCACCATGCCGAATTATCCGCTGGGCATTTTTGATATGACCAGTGCAACCACCACCGTACAGCCACTCACCTCCTTCAAACCGCCACTACGATTAAAGTTTGATTACTTTACCGATGCCAAAGCCGTGCCTCGCGGCGTGGCGAAAATGCCGGGAAGCGGACCTACATGGATCAGCGGTTATGTAAGCCTTCCGGACAAGAGTGGAATGCCAAGGCTTGTCGGTACGTATTCAAAGGTCAAACCACCGATGGAGTGCTATGAACTTGGTTTGTGTGTGTGGAATGACACCGTTTCCAGTTTCGAGCCGCACCGTGTCCTCTGGAAAAAGTCAGATGCCACACCCAAACAGCCACCCGCGCCCGATGGGCATCCCTTTTTATGGAAGGATATGCAGGGTAAGGAATGGCTTCTCTTTGGAAATCCATTACCTAAATTGCGATGCCCGCCAACGTTCGAAGCGTGGCAGGATTCTTCAACGTGGGAAGTGTTGAAGCCGCAGGAAAGTTTGATTTCTGTGTCTGATGGCAAACCGGTGAAGCCGCATACCGGTTCAATTGCATGGAATGCTTTTCGCAAGCGCTGGGTTACAGTATTTATGGAGGCGTTCGGCAAACCTTCCGCTTTTGGTGAACTCTGGTATGCTGAAGCGGATCAACCGATCGGACCGTGGGGCAGGGCCGTGAAGGTGTTGAGTCACGAAAATTACACTTTCTACAACCCGCGGATTCATCCTGAGTTCACTACTGCTGACTCACCTATCCTGATTTTTGAAGGTACCTATACGATGACGTTTGCCAATCGGCCGCATCCCACACCGCGTTATGACTATAACCAGATACTCTATCGTCTCGATCTCGATGATCCTGCATTGTCGCCTGCCAGTGAACGATGACAGTTCCTTTCCGGAAAATAGTGAAAATCGTTCCCGAAAACAGCGGGTTTGGCTGGCAGAGCTTCATTGACGGACGTTTTGGGAAATCGCCGCCGCAGGCGCAACGGCTGGGAGAATTCCCTGCTTGGTATCCTTGATTTGCCTCCTTCAAGTCTTGTTCGTCCCGACCCTGTTGGCTGCGTCTTCCTCATTGCCTTACTAACGTCGTAGCGCGATATCTTTTAAGGTGGAAACGATTTGGGCAACACGCCCCCTGACCCCAAAGACGCATATGCTTATTTCCGGGAAAAAGCCATAACTTCATATATGCAAGAAAAAGTCTATCCATATCCTTATTGGTTGTGATAAGAAATAAAAAATTCTGTTCGGCTGGGGTATGTTTCGTAATCGTAACAATCAGTGAGGGATGTGATGAGTATATATTCGAATAAGCTGTGTCTCTTCTTAATGGTTCTTGTTCTGGCGGTATTGCCCCTGCATGGAGCTGATGATTCGTGGCGAAACCTTGACGAGCGAATCTGCCCTATTCTTGATACGCCGTACCGGACTTTCTCAGGTATGGAAGTGGTTTATGGGTTTCCTTCCTCTACAGGTTCGGCTAACTGGGGAGATCTGTCCATATACGAAATTGACGCATGGATCCGCTGTCTGACATTGGAAAACGAATCCGGCGGAGAACTTGAGATCCAGGCACAATGGAACTCCTTGATCATGAAGATGTCCGATCAACCGGAAAAATATTCATTGAACCGGGCAGGTCTGGCCCTGGTATGGTCGCAACGTTTTTTACACGGATTCGGGATGCAGATAAATGCGACTCCCGGTTTGTATTCAGACTTGGAGTCCGTGAGCGGTGAGGATTTTTCTGTACCGTTTGGCGTTACTGCTATTCAAGCCTTGTCCAAAAATTTTGCCTTTTTTGCCGGGGTCCGCGTATATCCTTCCTTCCAGAAAGTTGTAGATCCCGTAGCAGGCATTTACTGGTCGAGCCGGAATGATGTCGTGGTACAACTGGGATATCCGGAGTCCCGTTTCGAATACAGTCCGAACAATATACTGCGTTTCATTGCAGGCGCCAGGTTATGGTTATGGCCGGACTACAACATGGGAGATGATGAACGCCAGCGTCTTCTGTTCTCGGAAGGCAGGACTTTCGGCGGTATCGAATTGGCTTGCGGCAAGCACACCCTTCTCACCATGAAAGGCGGGTATCTTTTCTCCCGGAAGATTTCATTTGAAGAAGAAGCTGATGATGTGGAAATTGACAACGCTCCATTTGTCTCGCTGGGTTTGAGCGGTCGCTTTTAGTCCGCTTATTACGTAAGCAAGAAATCAATTCCCGTAAAAGTAAACTGAAGTCGGGTTCAGTCGTAACGTCTCTGAGGAACAGGTAATTTGACATAGATTGCCGTTTCATTCGTGAGGGTGGCGCGCACAATAAGGTTTTGCGGATATGCATTCAGATCCATCGTTCCGTAGTAGCGTTCACGGTCACCATCTTCGTCTGGCTTTGCGCGGTAAAGGATATCAATCAAAGTGCCATCCGAAATAAAAGTCTCAACTTTACTGATCATGTCAGAGTAAGCTGTTGGCCAGATAACTTTCAATGTGTCACGGCTGTTTTCAGGGTTATTCACGAATCCGCCCGGACCATCCGAGTTGGGAAGCTGGATTGCGTCGGACAGGTCAAACGCATCATCACTCCCTGGCGGCTCGCAACCCATTATTAGAAAAAATGAAAGCGCCAACAGAAGAGACGGTCTTTTCACAAGATGTTCGGCAATAAACATGCTTCCCTCGCTTAATAAGAAATTATTTTTCCAGATAACGAGCCCTTTTATCATGTCGCGCTCGGCTCAATTCCCAAGCATGGCTGGAAGTTAAAAGGAGAATAATGTAACGTCAAGCACACAATGGGTGCCCGCCCTCGAAAATAAAACAAACCCATTTATATGGTAAAGGCTTTGTTTGCTATTTCACTATACTGACAAATACAAACATTCGCTCGGCTTCCTGCGTCTGGTAATCCCCAAAGTGGTTGCCAAGTTTCTGGATTATGGAGATTGTGTGAATGGATTTGTACACATTCGGTGCGGGAAGTACTTGCATGAATACCTGAAGACACTAAAGACACCGTGGAAAAGGAATGAAACTCATTGACGATAGTCGAACATGTGCTAACGTTTTTTTAATTAACTGGGATAGGAACAATGAAGCCGGTCCTTCAGATTGTTCCTTGGGAAAGTAATTTCTTATAACCACCCGTCTTTTGGAGGGATCGTCATGAAAGCAAAGATGCTGTTGTGCCTGATTGTTGTGTTTGTAGCATTGCCGCTGTACTCCCAGGAATGTGCAGAGAAGAAATCTCCCGATCTCTACTTCTGGCTATGGTGGAATAACCTGGAGGGCCGCTGGCAGGAGCTGGTTGACTTTGCTGCAAAACAGAAGATGAATGGCGTGGTCATCTGGGGACTTCAGGGATGGAAGGGTGATGGGGCGCAGTGCCGGGAGGTGGTCCGCTATGCACATGAACGCAATGTGCGCGTGATTCATGGTTTCGGCCTGAACGGTTACGAGGAGGGAAAATGTATTGTGACAGAACACCCGGAGCTTGCGGCCATGATCCCATCCGCACTTGCGAATACACAGGCGGGAAAATGGAGCCGCGAAGCGATTTTCTGCCCTTCCAAGCCGAAGAGTATGGAACTGCTCAGGGAAATGCTTCTGCGTGCCGCTGATACTGGTATTGACGGGTTCAATTTTGAAACCGCCGATGTGGATTATATCACATGCCATTGCCCCGAATGCGAAAAACGATTCCAGAGTGCCAATGAAACCGAGCACACGAACAAGCCTCTTCTCTGGCCGCTGGAACACCTCAAGTTTGCGGCCGACGTGTTGACCAGGAGTCATCCCAATCTCTGGCTGAACTGCGAGTTCGCCATGCAGAATTTCGGTCCGTCGCCCTATACTGATTGTGAAGCGCTCGTCCGGATCAATAATGAGATCGATCCCAGAATCACAGTTGTATGGTGCGAAAGCTGGGCGCCGCCGGAGGCCATCGCCCGGAAACTCCGTACCGGGCGACAGAACGTCGGTTTTTACATTCGCAGCGGGGCCATCCAGGGATGGGAAGCCAAGAGTGTATTGTCCCCGGAGAAGCTGCTGCCGATTGCGCGCTATCTGCTGGCGCTCAAGCCGGTGTGCGTCATGTATCGCTCCTGGCGGCCGCTTGACCGATGGGCCGTGAATATGGGGGCGGCCTCGGAGATTTTGCACAAACCCAATATGTCCGAGGCGGAAGTACGTGAAGTTGTCACCAAGTATAAGGCCATGATTGCACCAGGCGGTCCATACAGTTTCATCCGTCACATCGCTCCCGATAACCTCATCGCTCCCGGCGGCAAGGCAAAACTCAGTGCTTCGAGCGGCGATGCGATCCGTATTGTGGACGGTGTAGCCGATCCCAACGATGGTATCTGGCGTACCGAGCGCAACTCGCCCAAAGAGGCGTTTGTCGCTGCTGACTGGCCCGAGCCGGTCACGGTGGGACGTGTCCGTATCTTCCATCAGGCCGACGGCCAGTACCGCAGCCTCGACTACACCATCCAGTATTGGGCAGACAATACATGGCGCGATGTGGAGGGCATGCCAATAAAAGGTAATGCTGTTCAGGGATGGGTTGAGTACAAATTCACACCCATCCGCACGGACCGCATGCGCATTTTCATCACACGCGCCAAATACGGCAACCGGATGGGTATCGGCGAGTGGGAAGTCTATGCACCGTGAAGGGAAAGATCGAAACTCATTGACGATAATCATGCATGTGTTAACGTTTTTCCATTAACTGGGACAAGAGCGCTGAAGCTGGTGTTTCAGAATTGCTCTCCATGAAAATCTTATCAGATTGGAAGTCCTATGAACCTGTTACTCCTGTTAGTAATCTCTGTTTTGATATCCACGGGTGTTGGTATTGCCCTGCTTGGCAGTATCAAGGTTCCCATGGCCCGCAAACTTCAGATTGATGAGGCAAGAATTGGCGGACTTCTTGCGACATTTGGATTTACTTTGATTCCTGTTATCCTGACGGCTGGTTTTTTCAGTGACCTGGTTGGAAGGCAGTCCGTGACCATTGTCGGTTCAGTTCTTTTGACTACCAGCCTTATTCTTCTCGCGCAAGCTACGGCGTACTGGATGCTTGTAACTGGAGTGCTGCTCCTCAGCGCGGCATGGGGCACACTCATCAATGTTGTCAACCCACTCTCGTTGATTGCGTTTGGTGGAACACAGGCATACGCCCTCAATCTCGGATGTTTTATCTTTGGTATCGGATCGTTCGTTACACCCATGGGTGCTACTTTCCTTATAAATAAGCTGGGATTGCAGAAGACGTTACTATTACTGGCTGCATTAGTGTCTGTGAATATCATCCTGGGGTGTGGGGCAACTTTTCCGTCTGCCAGTCCTGTTCAGCCGCAGCAGGTTGGTGTACCGGAAGCCAGTCAGGGGCTTGGTACCCTGCTTGGCGATGCCGTTATGTGGCTTTGTGCTCTGGCCCTTTTCTTTTATATGCCCGCGGAGAACACCATGGCGGGTTGGGCAACAACATACCTGACGGATAAGGGGATAAAAGACAACTTGGCCTCTGCACTGTTGTCCGGTTTCTGGTTGTCATATACGGCCACGCGGCTTGTTGCCGCCTTCGCCGTACCGAAGGGCTGTGAGACAATGGTGATTCTGGTCCTTTCATTTGCGTCTTTCCTGGCATGGGTGGCGGTGGTGTTATGTCGTGGACGAAGCTTGGCGGCGGTGTTGGTGGTTATCATTGGTATGATTTTCGGACCCATATACCCGACGCTGCTGGCCGTGTTGCTGGGGCACTTCGATCCATCACTTCACGGTAGGGCCATCGGGTTGTTCTTTACCCTGGGCGGATTGGGTTGTACGGTGCTACCCATGATGATCGGTGCTTATGCCAAGCGTACCAATGTCCAGCGCGGATTCATTCTTGCTGCCGCTTCCAATGCCGGCCTGGTACTGATTGCCCTGTTGCTAATGTGCCATTTAAGGTAAAGAAGATGGAGAATTGGTGAGTAGGCAGCAACTTCTACAGTTAGTGCCGTTGCCACCGCCTGTTGGAAACTGAAAAAGGAAATATAAAAATGCAGACTCAAATCAGCAGAGCAGTTCTGGGTATAATTATCATGGTGTTATTGGCAGCTGGCGTTTGCGCGCAAGGACCACGTCCAGGAGAGGAGAAGAAATTATTTACAAGCAAGGTTCAGGCAAAGTCCGATACAGAGAAAAAAATCCTCACTGTACTGGAAGATATAAGTCAGAACCAGCGACGCGGTACCATGAGCGTTCCTCTCGATGATGGTCGTATCCTGCGTTTGTTGGCGGAGTCGATTGGCGCCAAACACGTGGTAGAGATAGGAACATCGGTTGGATATTCTGGTATCTGGTTCTGCATGGCGCTTCAACAGGCTGGCGGGAAGTTAACGACTTTTGAAATTGATGCCAATCGTGCTGCCAGGGCTCGTGAAAACTTCAAACGGGCGGGGGTGGATGGACTTGTGACGTTAATCGAAGGTAATGCTCATGAAGAGGTGAAGAAAATAAAAGAGCAGATGGACATTCTCTTCCTTGACGCGGACAAAGAAGGCTATCTGGATTATCTGAACAAGTTGTTGCCGCTGGTCCGACCTGGTGGCCTGATTATAGCTCACAACATGACAAGGAGTATGGCCGATCCACGTTATGTCAAGGCCGTCACCAATAATCCGGACCTGGAGACGTTATTCTTGAACATGGAAGCGTCCGGTATTGGCGTGACCCTCAAGAAGCGGTGAACTACCACGTGTGACAATGCAGAAACCGAAACAGCAACTGTCATTGTTTGATTCAACCTGCCTGATAGTTGGTATCATCATAGGTGTTGGTATTTACCAGATGGCTCCCGACATTGCAAAGGGTGCCGGCAGTATGCGGGGTGTGGCGGGAATATGGATTTTGGGAGGGCTGTTTTCTTTATGCGGGGCATTGAGTTATGCGGAACTGGCTACCGCGTATCCGCAGGAAGGTGGTGATTACGTTTATCTGGGACGTGCCTATGGTAAATGGGCGGGTTTCCTTTTCGGTTGGGCGCAGTTGGCTATTGTTCGACCCGGTGACATTGCCGTGATGGCGTTTGCCTTTGCCACTTATGCCAGCGCAGTCTGGGATCCATTGGCCGGTACAGTGTTTCCGTATGGACAGCAAATATATGCAATCTCGGCAACGATCATACTGACACTTGTTAATGTAATCGGTGTAAGGGAAGGGAAATGGACGCAGAACCTGCTTACTACGGTGAAAGCTGTCGGCCTGTTGTTGATCGTGGTTACAGCCTGTCTCGCCTCGCCGAAAATAGTGAAGACGGAAACTGCCGGTCAGTTACCATTCAGCCTGGCATTGATCTTTGTTCTATTTACGTATGGTGGCTGGAATGAAATGGCCTACGTTGCGGCGGAAGTGAGGGATTCCCGCCGAAACATTGTACGTGCATTGTTCCTGGGTACCAGTGCTGTCATCGTGCTTTATCTGATGGTGAATGGCGCGTTTCTCTACGTATTGGGTTATCAGGGACTGGCTTCATCGAAAGCGGTAGCGGTTGACACTGTGGCGGCAGTCATTCCTCATCTCGCAGGTGTTTTGATCGGCGCGCTGATTTGTATTTCAGCCCTGGGTGCTGTTAACGGTCTGATTTTTGCCGGTGCAAGAATTTCATACGCCATGGGTACGGATCATCATCTTTTCCGCTGGCTGGGTCAGTGGCATCAGCGATTCGAAACGCCTGCGGTGGCGTTGTTGTTGCAGGGAGCGATTACTGTGACATTAATTATTGTGCTGGGATCATTTGTAAATGCAGTTCTCTATACGGCGGCGACGGTTTATTCGTTTTACCTGGCTTCGACAATGGCTGTTGTTGTGTTACGTTTCAAGGAGCCGCATGTGGAGCGTCCATATCGGGTTTTCGGCTATCCGGTTACGCCAATTATTTTTGTGGGGACATGTGCTTTCCTTATTTACAGCGCCGTGATTTACAAGCCCTGGATTGCATTATTTTCCTGCGGCCTGTTATTGCTCGGATTGCCGTTGTGGATGTTAAGTAATCGAATGAGAGATCATTTGCTAAAATAACGATTCACGATTACTTTGACTTGAGCAGGATGCCTGATGGATAGTATAAGAGAAATAATCTGCAACATTTCAATACGATAGAATGGTTCATAAAAACTGTATTTCTTGGACTGATTGCAGTATGGTTTGTTTTTCCTTCAGTGGTTCTCGAACGGGCGAGGTTGTTTGCCAGGGCCGGGCATGGTGCAGATATGCCGGCGTTATCAGGTTTGTAGGGTTAGACGCAACGGTCAAGGAGTGAGGAGGGTTAGTTCATGAAACGGAAAATTCTGGTTATTCTGTCTGATCGATTAAACCGGCTGCGGAAGCCGCGGTATGTAGAGATGGACTGCGATGAGAAAGGCACGATTTTACATGAGCGGTTCATTCGCAGTCTGCCCAATGTTCCGCGATACGATGAGGTGTGGGAAAACGACGAAGGCAAGAAATCGACGATTGCCTGCAACCGTTTCAAGCGTAAGTACCGGCATCGGCTGGAGAAACCATCGCGCCGGGAAAATAATCGCAAACGGAAATGAAAATTTTTTGTAATTACAGCAAACGTTTCAAAATTGCACATGGGAAAGATCAATATTGGAGGTAAAATCATGAAAAATGCAGCAAACACTACCTCGCGTCGTGAATTCCTGAAAACCTCTGCCGGTCTCACTGCGGCAGCGGCAACGCTCAATCTTGGCCGAAGTGCCTGGGCTGCAGGTGGCGATACAATCAAGATCGGGATGATAGGGTGTGGAGGCCGCTGTACAGGCGCGGCCATGGATGCTCTGGATGCGGATCCGGGAGTCAAACTGGTTGCAATGGCGGAGATCTTTTCTGATAAACTGGAATCTTCACTGACGAAGATCAAGGCACATTGTCCCGATCGGACCCAGGTGGATGCCGCTCACAAATTTACAGGCTTCGACGGTTACAAGCATGTCATCGAATCCAGTGACGTGGTCCTGATTGCCTGTTCCTCGAAGTTCCACCCGAAATACATGCGTGCGGCAATCGATGCTGGCAAACATGTATTTGTGGAAAAGCCGCATGGTATTGATCCGGTTGGCGTTCGCGCCACGCAGGAGGCCGCCGATCTTGCCAGGACAAAAAATCTATGTGTCCTTTCCGGCCTGCATAACCGGTATAACCCAGGTGTCATAGAGACCATGAAAAGGATTCATGATGGTGCCATCGGTAACATCGTGTCCATGGAAGTAAATTTCCTGCGTGCTCCATATGTTCTGGTGGAAAGACAACCCGGCTGGAGCGAAATTGAATACCAGTTCCGTAATTGGTATCATTTCACCTGGCTGGCCGGTGATGATGTAACCCAGTCGCTTGTACACAGCGTGGACAAGGCTTGTTGGGTCATGCACGAAGAAACCCCGCTTAAGGCCCATGGACTGGCTGGACGTTCGGCTTCATTCGGGACTATTTACGGCGATGCCTTTGATCATCATTCAGTGGTTTATGAATATGCCAACGGAGTTAAAATGTATGCCCTTTGCAGGACACAAAAAAACTGTTATGGAGGGGTATCTGATTATGTCTATGGTACGAAGGGACGTGCCTCGCTGTTGAATTACAAGATACAGGGCGAAACCAACTGGGATTATCCCGGGCCATTCCCGAGTCCATACAAAGAAGAACATAAAGCGCTTTTTGCCGCCATCCGTTCCGGTAAACCGATCAACAGTGGCAGTTACATGGCGAACAGTACAATGGTTGCTGTCCTTGGCCAGATAGTCTGTTATACAGGTAATCAGCTTGGATGGAAGAAAGCAATCAGCGCGGACTTCGCATTCGAACCGCGTGACTGTGATTTTAAAACAGAGCCGCCTGTAAAACCGGGACCTGACGGAAATTATCCGATAGCCGTACCGGGCGTAACCCGTCTCATTAAGGGTACTTAACTGGAGGCAGTACCATGAAAACTGTTCATCGGGCGTTTCCTGCCATTACCGTAATTTGTTCCCTTGCGTTGAAAATGACGCTGGCTGATCCGGAAGGGGTCCGCATTCAGAAGGACATTGATTACCTTGAGCCGGATAGAAAAGAAAAAGCCGACCTCTATCTGCCCGCGAGCATTCCTGAAAACCAGCGTTGCCCCGGGGTTGTCATCATTCACGGTGGAGGCTGGAGCGGCGGTGACAAAGGGAACGGCCGTGAAATTAACATTGGCACTACCCTGGCCCGGAACGGTTACATTTGCCTCAGTATTAACTATATCCTGTCAAATACGAATACTGTGAAAGTCACGTGGCCCCAGAACCTCTATGACTGTAAAACTGCAGTTCGCTGGTTGCGTAAAAACGCCGACCGGCTTCAACTTGATTCGGGTCACATCGGGGCGATCGGCGGTTCTGCCGGTGGTCATCTTGTTTCCATGCTCGGTGTTACGGCTCCTGAAGATGGTTTGGATCCAAAGGGACCTTATGCAGAATATTCATGTCAGATCCAGGCCGCGGTTGATCTCTATGGTCCGGTGGATTTGCCGGCATGGCACGATCTGGGCATGCTCGGTAAAAAACGCGCTGAAGCTCCTGAACTTTACCGCCAGGCCTCACCGGCCACCTACCTGCGAAAAAGTACTCCGCCTTTCCTGATTATTCACGGCACTGCTGATGGCACTGTTGATGTCGAGCAATCCAGGAATTTTGCAGCTGCGATGGAAAAGGCCGGCGTTGAACACCAGCTGATTGTTATCGAAAAAGGGCCGCATTCTTTTCACCTGCAACCGAAGCAGCAGGACTTGCGTCCCGCCGTTCTGGATTTCTTCGATCGTAATTTAAAAAACAAGACCAACCGGGGGAATTAATTCAATGACATCTTTTTCCAGGCGCAGTTTTTTAGGTAGGGCCGGGTTGGCCACGGCAGGTTTGTGTTTAACCCGCCGGGTTTGGGCCAACTCTCCATCTGCCAGTGTCCGTCCGCAATCACAGTGGAAACTTCGTCCCGATTTGCTGGACGGGAATTCCTTGAAGGGTGTCGAAGTCTTTCAGCTCACCACCGAACAGGACGTGCCGGGTTCCCATCTTTACATGGAGGCCCAGATTTTTACACCGGACTCTAAACGGCTGGTGCTGCATCGTTCCGCAAGCGCACATGGCGGGAGTAAAAGCGACCCAAAGCATCATTACCTTCTGTGCGATCTGGAAAACCACGGTGCGTTACATCCGCTTGCAGAAGAACCTGGCAACACCGCTATGTCGGTCTCGCCTGACGGCAAATATGCTTATTACTTTGTAGACAAAACTGAGATTGGCGGCGGCATGTTAACTCTCAAGCGTGTCAATCTTGACGGAGCTGACCGCCAGACGGTCATGGTCGTGGATGCGGTTCTGCCCGGCACAAAATTCCGTCCCAGCAAGCTCTATCCGCTTTCCACTATTTCATCCGATGGCAGACGCATGTCAATCTCATGTTTTCTTGGTGACGGAAACATTGAGCCAATATGGGGTATGATGGTATTTGATGTTGAAAAGGCATCCGTCCGACTCATCATCCAGGGACAGAGTTGGTGTAACATGCATCCACAGTATTGTCGCTCGACTGATCCGGAGGCTTCACATGATATCCTGATCCAGGAAAATCATGACAATGTTTTTACCCCGAAAGGCGAAATGATCAAACTTGTCGGCGGGGTCGGGGCGGACATCCATGTGATTCGTGATGACGGCAGCAACTTTCGCAACATGCCTTGGGGTCGCGACGGCAACGAGGCCTGCCAGGGTCACCAGTGCTGGCGTGGCCAGAGTATATGGGCAATTACAAGTACCGGTTCGCGAAAACCGCCCGAGGCACAACTCATCGAAGGTCGTGCCGCGGCTCATGCGGGACATGTTGGCATCAAAACGTCCGGTGGTGTACGTAACGATCTCAGTCGCGAGTTTCCAAATCCGCATTTCTATCACTTTTCCACCGACATTGCCGGTAAACGGTTAATTTCGGATGCCGCGCCATTGGACAAGGGTGGCCGGCTCTATCTTGGCGAACTTGGCGAACCGGGTAAAGATCCGGTAAAAAACTGGAAATGCCTGCTCAATCCGAAATGCTCCTGCAAGAAACAGGCGCATATCCACCCGTTCCTTTCGCCAGACGGGTCGAAGGGCTTTTTCAATTCCGACGAATCCGGTATTCTTCAGGCCTACATGATTCGGGGATTCTAGAAATTTTCTGTCCTTCAATAACATGACAGCAATTTTAACATTAATTTTCTCGGCGGTGATGTTCTTTAATCCGCCTCTGGGTCCTCACACGAATCTGAAGGATACGGATTTCATTGGCGTGCGGAGTTTCACAAATGGACAGAAGATTGTCGTTACGCCCTATTTTTACTGGTATGACATTAACACCGGCGCTCATATCCGGAATCATAACGGCACGGATGCCCTCACAACGCATCCACCGTCGCTAGAAGGATTTACTTTCCGCTCCGCAGGTTGGCATCGCAAACAACTGCTCGATATGATGGACGCGGGTATCGATGTCCTCCTGCCGGTCTACTGGGGTGAGCCTTCGCAAAGGATCGGAAATGTGTCCGTTGAAAAACAGCCGTGGAGTTTCTCCGGTGTGCCTCCCCTGGTTACCGCACGCGAAAAACTCGTCGCCGAAGGCGTAAAGCCGCCTTACATCGGTCTGTTTTACGATACGTCTACGCTCCAGTGGAACTCGGCACGTCGCCGGGTGGATTTGACGACGAATGAAGGTCGCCAGTGGTTCTGCGAAACAATCCGCGACTTCTTTTCCCTGATACCCCCGGTTCACTGGGCAATGATCGATGGCCGTCCTGTTGTTTTCCTTTATTCAGCCCACTTCGCCGCAGCATATGATCAAACGTGCTTCAATTATCTAAAAGAGTCATTCGCACGTGATTTTGGCGGTCGTACCCCGTTTGTGGTGCGTGAAGTATCATGGAAGGTGCAGACCGACGATGTTTACGCGTGGGGAGGTGCACTTGGATTGAAAACTCATTCCGTGGCGTCCCTGGGGCCGGGCTATGACCACAGCGCTGTGCCGGGCCGTGAGCCATTAATTGTGCCGCGCGAAAACGGACGTTTCTATGAGCGGAACTGGATACGCTTTCTGCGGCGGCCTGCAAAAATTGTTTTTCTCGAAACCTGGAACGAATTTCATGAAGGTACGGATTTAGCCGAGTCTCGTGAATATGGACGAACATACATCACGCTTACCCGGAAATTTGTCAATCTGTTCCACAGAGGTGAGGTACCGCCTTTGCCGGACGGTCCCTTCACATCCGTCCGGAGCGTCGAAATGAATTTGAATACAACAAACGGCGAACACGGAGTGAGATTGGTGGATGTGTCGGATGGCCGGGCGAGGGCGGACGTACTTGATGGAGTGGCCTGCCTGTTGTCGGTAACGAATAAAACTGCCGGACGGTACCTGTATTTCCGGATTGATGATTCCTTCAAGCGTGATGAAATAATGACGGCGGATGTCGAGGTGGACTACCATGATGGCGGCAACGGACAGTTCAGGCTCGAATTTGACGGCAGCGATACAAACGCACCGTTTGCGGGTGCCTACACGGGTGGTCCGCTCACGGTTGTTCTACAGGGTTCCAACATTTGGAAAACTGCCACCTTCCGGTTGATTGGTGCACGCTTTACCAATGGCGAGAACGGTGGCGCAGATTTCCGAATCGTAGTGCAGGCTGATCCGTTCCGGTTGAAGAAGGTTTCTGTTACTCGTTGAAACAAAATTCTTGCCCTTCGATAAGGTTAGTGAATAATTCAGGTGGAGGTGTGATGAAAACCAGAGTAAGTAGCCGGCAACCGCAGGTCGGGCGACCGATAAGCCGCCGGCTCTGGCTCAAGCATGCCGCGGCGGCAACAGCAGCTGTCGGCGTTCCTGTGTTTGTTCCCGCTTCGGCGTTAGGTGGTGAAAACCGTCCCGCTCCCAGTAACCGGCTCACTCTTGCCATCATTGGTATTGGTAGCATGGGTATGCGTAACCTTCAGGGTTTTCTTACGGAAAATGATTGCCAGATAACTGCAGTTTGTGACGTTGATGCCGCGCGCCGGCAGGAGGGCATTAATGTCGTAAACCAGCATTACAATGATAAGGGTTGTGCTCAATACAACGATTTCCGCGAAGTCATTGCCAGGCGGGACATTGACCTGCTCTGCCTGTCGGTGCCGGACCACTGGCATTCCATACCTGCAATCATGGGCGTGGCGGCAGGTAAAGATATTTACGGCGAGAAACCGTTGGCATACACGGTTGCCGAAGGTCGCGCGATGGCCGAGGCGGTGAAACAATTCGGCAGGGTATGGCAGACCGGCAGTTGGCAGAGATCGGTGCCGCATTTCCGGTTTGCATGTGAGCTGGTCCGTAGCGGACGCATTGGCCGGCTGAAGTGTGCGGAGGTTGGTATTGGTTTCGGTCCGACGACAACTCCGCAACCGGTCATGCCTGTACCGGAAGGATTCGATTACGAGATGTGGCTCGGTCCCGCGCCGTGGGCGCCATACACCGAAAAACGGTGCCATTTCAATTTCCGCTGGATCAGCGATTACGGCGGCGGACAGGTCACCGACTGGGGCGCACATCATATTGATATCGCACAATGGGGTATGGATACCGAATATACCGGCCCGGTTGAGGTGGAAGGTGCCGGTAAATTTCCCACTGAAGGTTTGTGGGACACCGCGATCACTTACCGGTTCGAATGCCGTTACGCAAACGGACTCACGATGGTAGTTGCCAGCGAAGATGTTTTTAAAAATGGTGTCCGTTTTATCGGCGATAAAGGCTGGATACATGTGGACCGCAATGGCGTGAACGCCGAACCCAGGGACATACTGAGGGAACGATTGGGCAACGGGATGTCCCGTAATCTGAAGGATCGGCAGAGCCACCGCCGCAATTTTCTGGACTGTGTAAGAAGCCGCGCACAGCCCGTCTCGAACATTGAAGTGGCACAACGCTCAATCACTGTCGGGCACCTGGGAAATATCGCGATGCAGTTGGGCCGTAAGATACGATGGAATGCGCAAACCGAATCTATCATTGGTGACATTTCTGCACAACAGATGTTGTCTCGCGCAATGCGCAGTCCATGGGCAATGTGAGATAATTCCTTATATATAACACTTGATGGCCTAAAACCATAACCGGGTCCGTGACTAGGCCAAACTTTATCTGTTGTTCGTACTGTCATAAACGGCTATTTTCTACTTTCCAGGTCTGACACTGACAGCCTAATTTCTTATCAACAACTCAACTTCCTGTTGAACGGTCCGGGTGATTTATGGCATAATTCCGGCATGAAAAAATACATAGTCTCGTTGTTGGCGGCCGCGGCTGTGGCTGGGTGCTGTATCTGCAACTGCGGCGAGTCCGTCAATATCTCGGTCTTTTCGGGCACGGTAGAACGGGTCGCGAAAGCGAAAGGCGTTTCGCTGGGCGAATCGGCGACGCTGCTCGCGAAAGCCGGCGTGACCGGTTTCGATTCGAGCTACAAAAATCCGAAGCTTCCCGAACTCGCGAAAACCGGCCTCAAGCCGATCAACTTCTTCGGCTGGCCGAAGTTCCTCGGCCCCGACGGCGGGGCGAAGGATTCCGACGAGTTCGTCGCGGCGGCGGTCAAGTACGGCGTGCCGCGGATCATGGTCGTGCCCGACGAGTTCTCCAAGGACGGTGACCAGGAGGCGGATTACGTGAGGATCCGCGAGGGACTCAGGAAACTCGTCGCGAAGGCGAACGCCGCGGGGATAACCGTGACGGTCGAGGACTACGGCGGCACGGGCAACCCCTGCTCGTACACGAAATACCTCAAGCGCTTCCTGACCGACATCCCCGAACTCGGCTTCGCGCTCGATTCCGGCAACCTCTACTACGCCGGGCGCGGCGAGGACATCCTCGAAATGATGCGCTTCGCCGAAGGGCGCATCCGCCACGCGCATCTCAAGGACCAGACGAAGGAGAACAACCGCAAGTACGCGACGCTCGGAACCGGCACGGTGCCGAACGAGGCGATCGTGCGGCACGTGCACAAGGCGGGCTACGGCGGCTGGTACACGCTCGAGAACCTCGTGGGCGACGACATCCTCGCCGACGTGCGCCGGCAGGTCGGCGTCGTCCGCTCCTGGTGCAAGTGAACGCGAACCGCGGAAGCAGCAACTTCTAGTGTCAGACCTGGAAAATAGACTGAAGGAATTATTGCTGAAGAACTAATTTCTATTTTCCAAGTCTGACACTATATGTAAAAGGCGGCAGGGGAACAGTTTCTTTTGAAAGTAAAACTTATGAAAAATCTTATTCTCGGACTTGTTGCAATATCGTTTATCTTCTCAACAGCGGTTTTTGGACAAACGAAACCGGCGAAACCAAAAGTAACTCAGCGCGACATAGTTGAGCTTGTGTTGACCAACACGCAACCGTTGAAACATCCGTACGGTAAGCGGTTGCCTCTTTATCTCTGGGCACTGCACGGGCTTGGTACTGAAGATGATGTTGAAGCCGAACGGCTGCTGAAAGCGCTTGATTTGCGCGGATTGCCGGTGATCGCATCGTGGAATCCCCACCGGCGCGAACAGACATTAAAAGAAGGATTGAAACTTGGTCAGTTGCAGAAAAAACTTGGTTTACCGATCACGGTCAGTGCGATTCTATGCCTGCACTTTTTCTGTAACGGCGAAGAAAAGACCGCCCACGTTGGTGACGACGGCAAGCCATTTTTCGATTTTTCATTCGAGGAGAAACGGCCAATGGGTTGTCCGTTTGCGCTTGATCACCGGTACCAGCCGATTCGTGATCAGCTGGAACCGTTTCTCGATGCCTATAAGCAGGCAGGGCTGGAAATCCATTTTATATTTGTGGACTGGGAGGTGGATGGACCGATCGAGTGGAACGATTCCTGGGCTCATTGTAAACGGTGTAAACGCTGTCGTGAAAATATTCCGAATATCAACGATTTTAATGCATTCCAGAAGGCGTTACGGACGATTCGTTGCCGGATACAGCGCGAGTGTTTTGCCGAGCCGGTGTTAAAACGATTTCCGAAAGCACTTGTCGGTAATTATGCGGTTTACCCGAATGATGGTTATCGTTACTGGTATGACTATTTTGAGAAGCTCGCGCCTGATGCGCCGTTCAAGTTGGACCAGCGGGCGAAATACCGGCCGTGGTTCCAGGAGTTCTCTTTAACAGGTTACACGGTTTCGATGCCGGTAGTTTATACATGGTATGCAACGGCGACCTGGTATGATTTTGCCAACTATGATTATCGCTGGTTTTACAATCTGCTGATGGTGGCATCGAAATCCGGCGAGCACAAGATATCAGGTGTACCGAGTATTCCGTTTGTACATTGGCACACTACCTCGCCGCCGAAGGAACCTGATCCGGCGGTGAAACAGTTCTCGGCTGAAAAATATCAGGAACTTCTATGGCACATGCTGTTGCGCGGCCACGATACACTTTTCCTCTGGTGCCCACGTGATGAGACGGCAGAGGAAACGCGATTGCTCCACGAAGTCTGGGCCGCGTCGCTCGAATACGGCGAGTTCCTGGAAAAAGGCACGCCGGTTTGTTTCGATGTGCCACGCGAGCAGGGCACGGTTATCAGCGGCATACGGCTTGGCGACCGGATACTTGTACGACGGACGGATTTTGATGACCGCACCACGCCGGTATCTCTGAATGTCGGGGGCAAAACCGTCTCTGTGCCGCGAACCGAAGGGCGATGCCTGATTCTGAAATTAAAATAAGAGTCAAATACCCTTTACGCAAAATCTCAACAAATAGGCGCGAAAGCTCAATGACGCTGGTCCTGATTTCTGGTAAAACCCGGGAAGTTCATAACAAAAAGGTGTGTTGCGCAAAGAGGAAAGAGAGATTCTTCGTCCTGACTTCAGATGGTCGGGGCTCAGAATGACAACGTTTTGTGGCCTTATCCGCAAACAAGGAAGTTGTCATTCCGATCCGTCGGCTGACGGAGAGGAATCTTGATTTCGGCAACACGGTACAAGAAAGGAGCATTATGAAAACAATATATGTTCTCGCGGTCTCGCTGCTGTTTGTTTCGATAAATGTTATTGCGCAGAATTCCCAGTTCAACGGACTTGACATGAATCTTGGCAATCTTGCGCGGCTCTCCAGCGCACAAACGCGCTCGATAAGTCCGGAAAATTTGTCTGGTGAAAAAGGTAAAGCGGGCATGGCCAAGAAAGGTTCTGCTTCGAATGCAGCCCGCGATCTCGGGCAGGGTTGGAAAGTCAATCCGTATGTGATTATCAAACCCGGTGAGACTTTTACGATGGGTGAAATTGACGGTGCCGGCGCTATTCAACACATCTGGATGACGCCCGCCGGTAACTGGCGGCTCTCAATTTTCAGGATGTACTGGGATGGTGAATCCGAACCTTCAGTGGAATGTCCGGTCGGCGACTTCTTCTGCATGGGCTGGGGCAAGTACGCCCAGATATCGTCACTGCCGATATGTGTCAATCCCGGAAGCGCTTTCAATACATACTGGCAAATGCCTTTCCGTAAAAAGGCAAGGTTAACCATGACCAACACTGATGTAAAAAACATGACTTTGTATTATCAGATTGACTACACGATGACCAGTGTTCCGGAAGACATGGCATATTTCCATGCGCAGTTCAGAAGGGTGAATCCTCTTCCTTATAAACAGGTTTATACGCTGGTTGATGGGATCCGGGGCAAGGGGCAGTATGTCGGAACTTATATGGCATGGGGTGTCCACAATAGCGGCTGGTGGGGTGAGGGCGAAATAAAATTTTACATGGATGGCGACAAGGAGTTCCCGACGATCTGCGGGACGGGGACGGAGGACTACTTCTGCGGTTCGTACGGCTTCCATGCCCGTACCGCCGATGGCAAGAACGAGTACCGCGAATACACAACGTCCTACGCGGGCATGCCACAGGTTATCCGTCCGGACGGCCTCAACGAGTCTCAACAGCGCTTCGGTCTTTATCGCTGGCATATCATGGATCCGGTAAGGTTTGACAAAGACCTGAAGGTGACCATGCAGGCGCTTGGCTGGCATAGCGGCGGCCGGTATCTTCCACTGCAGGACGATATTTCTTCAGCGGTTTTCTGGTATCAGACTGAACCACATGGCAGTTTTCCAAAATTACCTGAAAAAGATTTCCTTGAAATTAACTGACGCCTGGAAACGTTCATGAATGATATAACACGCACACTTGTTTTTATCATGCTGGCCTTAACATCCAGCGCGCGGGGTGTTGACTGGAACCAGCAGGCTGCCGCGGACGCTAAACAGGACCGTTCCGTTCTTGCATATGACGGCAAGAAGCCGAACAGCATGGTGTGCGACACGACACTGCGCGAGTTGCCTGACGGCTCATGGATTTTGTTTATACTTGCCGGTGGTGACACTGAACCTTCGCCCTTGAATTATACAGGAGTCACACGTAGTACCGATCACGGCAAGACGTGGCTGCCTCTTCAGCCATTCGACGTCGGGTTTCCTAGAACAGGCGCCACAATCGGACAGGGACCGACGGAGTTGATGATACTCAACGGGCGCTGTACGCTTTTTTTCTCAACACACTCGCGGCACTGGAGCGATAACTGGCGGTCCTGGTTTATCCAAAGCGATGACTCATGCAGAACATGGAGCAGGCCGGAAGCGGTGCCTGGCCGTCTGAAAGAACGCACCTTTATTCGTAACCACATCGTTACCCGCGATGGACGCATACTTTTGCCTTTCCAGCATTATATCGGGCCTGAAGCCGAGTCTGCCAGAATGCCGCTTGAACGTAAATTTACCAATCCCCGTAACGGTGTGCTCATGAGCTGTGATGGAGGCAAAACCTGGTCGGAACACGGCAACGTCCGGCTGACAACTAATGACCACTATTTTGGCTGGGCGGAGAACAATGTCGTTGAGTTGTCCGATGGCCGCGTTGTCATGATCATTCGCGCGGACCGGCTCGGCGGTGTGTTGTACTCTGCCGAATCAAAAGACGGCGGGCGCACCTGGCCGGAGTTTGCAGCTAAAACTGATATTCCGAACCCTGGTTCGAAAGCAACTCTCTATCCGCTCGGTGGTGATGCCGTGGCGCTGTTGCATAATCCCAATCCGTCGCATCGCAGCCCGTTGTCGCTCTGGATCAGTTTCGATGGCATGAAGACCTGGCCTTACCGGCGTGTTCTTGTCTCTGAATCGTGTGATGGCCCGAAAGGCCGGCTCAATTATCCGGATGGATTTATCAGTAAAGACAAACAATGGCTTCATTTCGCCTTTGATGACAACCGCCACCGTGCCGTTTACTTTGGCGCAAAGTTGCCGCCGTTGCCGGATAATGTACGATAAATAGTGTTTGTAACTATTTTACAGGTATCAATTCCAATGAGAGAAGCGTCAACCCTGACGGCGCTTTTGCCGCAATCTCTTCCGCACGCAGTTCCAAATTCATGGTGCCGGCTTTTTCCAGGCGTATCCGGCCCAGATTGGTTGCGGCCAGCCAGAAATGTGTGGTCCTGACACTTTTTATTTCCTCATCGGATGTGACGGTACCTTTCAATGTCTGGCCGCCGATAGTTACAGCAACTTTATGACCGCCGCGGACTTTGGTCTCCCAATGAGGCGAGCCCAACACCAGCCTGACATTATATTCGCCGATGTTCTTGACCTTGAGCGGCCAGCTCACCCAGTTTTGTGTACTACGCCAGTCATTCAGTAATCCTCCTCTTGTGAGGTTTGGTGTTCGACTGCCGTCAGGTCCGTTGAAAGCGGCCATGTGTATTGGTAATGTGATTGAACCATCAGGTTGTTGCAAGGCGACCGTTTCGACATTCGGCAGGCCATCCAGCTCCAGTACCACTACCGGGATGCGTGGATCAGGTTGTTTTTTGGGTAACGATAGCGTCATCGAGTGGAAATCCAGCGCTTGGTCACAGGTCTGTTTGAATTTCAGAGGTCTATCCGGAGCCGCCAAAAGATATGCATTACAAACCTTATTCTTTATGCCATTCAGAGTAAACTTAGGAGACCATGATGTCACAAGAAGGTAAATCCGGCTTCCCTTACAGGTCATACGTCCCCATTTGAACTCATAGGGGAATGGACTTGCCGATGTGCCGTAAATGGCTTCACTGTTAACGGCCATCCACTTGCCAATTTCCTCAAGACGTTCCACGCTGGGCTGGGGAATTTCACCTTCGCCTGTAGGACCGACATTCAGCAGGTAATTTGCGCCTTTACTGGCCAGTTCCGCCAGCAGGCCCAGAAGATCATCAACAGACTTCCAGTTGTTGTCCTTGCTCTTGTAACCCCACGTGTCATTCAAGGTGGCCGGCGTTTCCCAATCACCGTTTACCGGTCCGCAGGGGATTTGGTTATCGCCCAGGCTCCCGTAGTCGCCGACATTGTGACCGACCCTGCCGCTGACAAGACAGTCCGGCTGTAACTCATGTACTAACTTGCGTAACTCAAGACTTTGCTCCCGCGTGATTACGACCGGAGTATCGAACCAGATGAGGCCAATTGGTCCGTACTGGGTCAGCAGTTCCCGTACTTGTGGTTTTGCCTTTTCCTCGAAATATTTTGCGAACCTTTCAGCCGGCACAGACGCGCCACTCCAGCCTTTTTTGCCCACCTCATCCCAATGTCCGGCGCCGCCCGGTGCATTCCAGTCCTGGGCCTGTGAATAGTAGAAGCAAAGCCTGATGCCATGTTTGCGGCAGGCTTCGGCAAGTTCCTTCATGACGTCCCGCTTGAAGGGTGTGGCATCCACGATGTTGAATGGATTTGATGGCGAATGGAACATTGCAAAGCCGTCATGATGTTTGGATGTGATCACGATATATTTCATACCGGCGCGTTTGGCGAGAAGCACCCATTGTTCGGCGTTGAATTTAACCGGGTTGAATGTTTTTGTGAGCTGTTCATACTCCGGGATCGGGATTTTGGCGTTATACATGATCCACTCGCCAATGCTTGGAATGTCCTGACCTTTCCAGACACCGGCGGGCTGGGCATATATACCCCAATGGATGAACATTCCGAATCTAGCCTCTCGCCACCAGTGGATTGAATCCGGCGGGGTGGGTGGAGTATTTGTACTGACTGGTTCTGCACTCGCAAGCCCGCTGTACACAACTGACATACATAAAACAGCAAGTAAATTGATGGTACGTTTCATACAGATTCCTCCGTGAATTTCCATACTTTTGGAAAGAAAGTAACCTTATAGAGAAGGATCCCATAGTCAAGACCGATTCCTTATTGTTCATCCGTCTTCGCAGGAGACCCCGGACTTGGATTCCGTGGGATGAATGCCCCGACCTCTTGGAGAGTCGGGGCTACGCCGGATTTCGCGAAGAAACTGCGGGCTTCCAGCCTTCGCTCAAGGAGCTACGGCGGACACGTTAGCCCGCAGAGCTTCATTAAAGCACATGCCATAGACAATCTGGAAATTTTCACGTTGAACCGGTTACACCCTGAATGTCGCTCAGGTAGTTTCTAAACGTCAAAATAGCGCAAAGATGGTTATGGTTTGCGGCTATGTCACAAAAGCAATTTCTTATAAGCGGATGGCAAAAGTCCTTTTCAGGCTTTCTTTTGCGGCATGATCGGGTATTATGCCGGCAGAAGAGAGGCATGTAAGGCGGTAACGCCCTGATGCCGGGAGGAACAACAATGCAGAAAAACACGATGATTGCAGGACTCGGTTTGGTCGCCTTGGCATTGATCATTGTCGGCATTTTACAGTACCGGCAGATCCAGAGTCTCAAGGACAAAAGGATGGCAACAAATGCCGATTCAGGATCCGCACGGCCTGCGGACGCCGGCAAATCCTTGAAAGCGGGACCGGACAAGGCGCTTTCGGGGAAAGACAAAGCCGCCTACGAAAAGAAGATACTGGACTTAAAATCCCAGATAGGATCCTTGCAGGCTACCGCAAGCGCATCGAATCAGAATGTATCCGTGGCAAAGACGGCCGCCGCAACGGTTCCAACCAACGCTTTATCCATGCCGACAATAGCGGCGATGATGAAGGCTCCCGGCATGAAACAAGTCATCCGGGCCCAGCAGAAAGCGACAATGGATATTTCGTACGGCTCCCTCTTTAAGTTCCTTTCACTTCCTCCTGAAGAACTTGACAAGTTCAAGGAGCTCCTGGGCGACAAGCAGATGGGATTAATGGATGCAGGCCTGGAATTGATGAACGCGTCTATCACGCCCGAAGAGAGGAAGAAAAAGGCCCAGGAAATCACGAAGCTGTCGGAAGAACATGACAAGAAGATCAAGGAAATGCTGGGCGAGGACAATTTCCAGGTCTACAAGGAGTACGAAAACACCCAGCCGGAGCGGATGCAGGTGAATCTCTTCAAACAGACATTATCCGCGGGCGACCAACTGAACGAGGAGGCGGAACACCAGTTGATAAGGTCAATGTATGAAGAACGGACGAAGTTTCCGTTTAGCGTAAAAATGGACAAGCAGGAGAATTTTGATCCTTCCATATTCAGTGAGGAAGTCATGGCGCAGCATATGGCGGAACTTGCAAGGCTGCAGGAGAAGTATCTGGCACGGGCCAGCGCCGTTCTCACTCCCGTGCAACTGGAGCAATTCAGGCAGAACCAGAAGCAGCAGATGGCTATGCAGGAGATGGGGATGAAGATGGCGATGCAGATGTTCGGTGGATCAAAAGCCAAACCGGGGGTCAATGTTTCCAAATGAAAACGGACATTCTACATGTTCTGGGCCACGTCAGGGCCGGCCACGTCAGGGCCTGACACTAAAAGACTAAAGGCCGTTCTCTTTGCGCCATTCAAGGATCCGCTGTGCCACCTTTACCACCGGTACGGTCCAGATGCGGGCATGGTTGATAGTCAGGTAATTGACCAGGTCGCGGAAGTCGCTCTCGGTAACGCTTAGTCTGCCCTCGTTAATACCGTGAAATGTAAAAATGCCCCAGCAATTTTTGGCAACACACGCTTCCGCTAATCCGATCATTTGTGACCCGGACATTCGCTCAGCTGGCCATGACCACGCGTAATGCAGGTCCACCGTTGCGGGAGGATTTGGAAACGGGAACTCGCCCTTGCCTCTACCGGCGATGTGGTGTCGCGCTACCACGGGTACATAACTCTGACGCGTAGGCCCGCAGCCCACATGTTCCATGTAGCATGGATAACAGAACGACATCTCCTTCTGCTCCGGTACGAGTTGTTGCAGCCGGCATTTGGACTCGACAATATCTTTTTCGATATCGGCCAGTGTCATGCCTTCCAGACCCGGTATAGCAGGATCGTTCCGAAAGGCCCGTGAATTAGGATGAGTGACGGTGTGGTTGCCGATCTCATGGCGAGCTTTTGCCACGTCACGCCATGGCATGAGTTTCTCCATAAAGTCGTTACCACGCGGACAGAGGTAAAAAGTTGCCTGTAAATCCGCATTGTTGAGTATCGGTACCGCGCATTTTAGCTGTGATGGCGGGCCGTCGTCAAACGTGAGAGAAACGGCCGCAAGACAGTTGTCTGGCCAGCAGGGGGTGAATTGTCGGATCATAGTATCCTCCATCTTGTTGGTCAGATGGTTTTTGGTTTTCAAAACCTGCTTTGTTGTCATAGGAACAAACCATAACCACAACACAACAGGCTGACAATCAACTTTTCTACATCTGCGGCAGACGGATAATAATCCAAGAATGTCCTGACAATCCTGTCTATGATAAAGATAGAAAACATGAATTGTATCAAATAAAGTTTTCCTAATGATAATCTCTGTAGATTTACAGGTGGATAATGCGAAAAGGCCCTATAAATAGTTAGTATCATTTTGATATAAACTTGCTTGACAAGGGGAGCAATAATCACGTATTATTCTCAATATGATACAAATAGACACCAATGATGCTGTATCCAAAAGTTCACGTTCGATCAGACATGTAACACGTAACCCCAAACTCCTGGGGCTTTCTGCCACGGAGTTTGCACTTGTCCGGTTGTTGCGGCACAGGGGGCCAACATCGCCAAACGAAGTGGCGGATGCCTTGCAACTTACTAAGCCAACCTGTGCACGGCTGGTCGTGAGAATGGCGAACACCGGATGGATCACTCAAGCAGGGCAGAACAAATCTAACAATGGTCGGCCATCAATCCTCTGGGACATCGTTCCCCAGTCAGCCTATGTAGCTGGTTTGACTGTAGGAGTGGGAAAGATGATCGCGGCTGTTGCGGATCTCGCCGGCAATTTAGTGACACGGGCAGAACGAAGTTTTGGGACAGATGCGGGAGCCGAAGTGTTTGCGGACACGGCTGTGTCCCTTTTGCGTGAAGTACTCACAGGGGCGAAGATCACGTCTTCGCATCCTCTTCTCGGCGTAGGTGTGACCGCTCCGGGAATGCTCGACCGCCGCCAGGGCAAATTGGAATTTTGTGCGCATTATAGAGATGTTGACTGGTGGCGTGGATTCCCGCTCGTTTCGGAACTGCGTGCAGCAACGTCTGCACCGATCTTTTTAGATTATCAGTCCAATATGCGTACTCTTGGCGAACACTGGTTCGGGCGTAACCGCGGTATAGGCGATATGCTTTACATCTCGGTGGAGATGCATGGCGTTGGTGCGGGTATGCTGGTAGATGGACAGATTTATCGCGGCACAGGCGGCAATGCCGGCGAATTTGGTCATATGACCATTGAGAAGAATGGTCGCGTATGTCGCTGTGGCAGTTCCGGCTGTATCGAGACGTATATATCAGGAAAGGAAATAGTTCGTAAGTCGCAGGAACTGCGACAAGCCGGATGCGTCTCAGCAATATTTGAAGGACTGAAAGAGACCGCCACCCCTACTGTCCGGCGCATTATTGATACAGCCGTTGCGGGGGATCGTACCGCCTGCGGTATCCTGGAAGAGACAGGTAATGTGCTCGGGATTGGAATAGCCAACTTGGTAAATCTGCTTAATCCGGCCTTGATCGTTATCGGAGGCGAATTGGCCGGCGCGGGTGATCTACTGCTCATTTCCGTTTCGGGTGTGGTCAAGCGCCGCGCCTTGGAAAGGCAAGCCGCAGAGGTTCAAATCGTATGTGCTGACAGTTCTCCTGATGATATGGTTCGCGGTGCTATTGCCACGGTCCTGCACGAAACATTCGGATCGCCCTGCAATTCTCGGATCTGGAACGAACACAACGTTGATTCAAAGCCTTGATCTGTAATGCGAACACAATAACCGTAAAGGAGCCCACTATGAGTCGAACAAAAATCCATGTACCTGTTGGCTGTACCATAATCCTTGCCGTAATTATGTTGATCTGTGTAGTCGGACTGACGTGGGGTCTTGACTTTCCTGGTCCAAATCCGGGTGAAGCCAAAGCGAAAATCGATGGTTCAACCGTAAGTCTGGAGAATCAGGCAATCGCACTCACTTGGCAGATTGCTGGTGAACGGTTTATACCCATAAGTCTTGTGGACAAGCTCTCAGATGTTACGGTTGTACTGAAAAAGACGGAGTGCTTTACGATTATCCTGGACGATTCCCCTTCGCCTCAACTGAAAACGGTCAAGGCATCGGATCTGAGGCTTATCGACAAACCTGAGATCCGGCGGGTGGAACCGGTTCGGCGGTCACTCCACGCAGGTGATCAGTTTGCGGGCCAGCAGATATCGGCCACGCTTCGTTCGACTGATGGGAATCTGGAAGTCGACTGGCAAGCGGTACTCCGCGATGGAGCGAACTACGTACAGCAGCGTGTTGCACTCCGATCGCGCGGTCCGGCAGCCGAGGTCCGCCAGATAGAGGTACTTGACTTGACCGCGCCCAAGGCCGAGGTGATGGGTGTCGTTGATGGTTCGCCTGTGGTTGCCGGCAACCTGTTTTTTGCCTGTGAGCATCCGCGATCAAAGAGCGAATTGTTGGACGCCAGTGTGGTCGCGGATGGTCTGAACAGATTCCGCTGCCTGTTGCCCTGCCAGGTACGTTTGGAGTCCGACCGGCCGTTGGTCGTGAGTTCCGTGATCGGCGTTGTGCCGGCAGGACAACTCCGTCGCGGATTCCTCTACTATCTGGAACGCGAGAGGCCCGTGCCGTATCGGCCATTCTTCCACTACAACAATGGAACAGAGATTGGCGATTTATACTGGCAGAAACCACGCGAACAGAGGGATGCGTTTCGTATGGATCAGGAACGGATGTGGCTGGAGAACATACACGCGTTCGGTCGCGAGTTAGTCGAGAAACGTAACGTGATCATGGATTCATTCACTCATGATTATGCCTGGGACGACGAAACACTCGTCTGGCAGTTTCATAAAGGATATCCGCAGGGATTTACTCCCGCCAGGGAAGCGGCGGCAAAATATAACGCCCATGTTAGCGTTTGGCTTTCCCCCTGGGGTGGTTATCCGTGCAAGAAAGCGCGGGTAGAAGAAGGAGGAAAGCTCGGTTTTGAGACGAACCGGCAGGGCCTTTCGTTGGCCGGGCCGCGCTACTATGCCCGGTTTTCAGAGGCCTGCAAAAACATGATTCGTCGCTACGGCGTGGACTATTTCAAATTCGACGGCTTCGGTGCCGGCAACAATCAGCCCGGAGCCGGACTATACGGCAGCGACGTCGATGCCATGTTGCGACTGATCAGCGAGTTGCGCGAATTAAAGCCCGATGTGTTTGTCAATACGTCGACCGGCTCCTGGCCGTCACCCTTCTGGCTGCTGTCTGCCGATTCGATTTGGCGTCAGGCGTCCGACACCGGTAACGACGGCACGGGCTCTATGCGGCAGAAATGGATTAGTTATCGCGACGGTAAGATCCTGGAAGGGGTGTTACGCCGTTCGCCGTTGTATCCGGTCAACTCGCTCATGCTCCATGGCATATACATTAATGAGGTGAAGGTGCCTAATGAAAAGGGGATTCGCAGTATACTGCCTGCAGAAACGCCCGAGGTGATCGCTGAAATTCGTTCCTTCTTCGGTACAGGTACCAGTCTCCAGGAGTTGTATATCGAACCAAAACGAATGGTACCGGAGACCTGGGATGTCCTGGCCGAAGCGGCTCGCTGGGCACGGGCTAACAAGGAAGTACTGGTCGATACGCACTGGATCGGCGGCGATCCGCTCAAGGCCGAGGTCTACGGTTTTGCCTCGTGGACGCCTCGCAAGGCAATTCTAACGCTACGCAACTCTAATGATCAACAGGCATCATTCGATTTCGACGTGGCTCAGGCCTTCGAGTTACCCAAAGACGCACCACAGAAATACTTACTCAAAAGTCCCTGGAAAGAAGATACCGGCAAGGCGACGATTTCTGTGACAGCCGGCCAGATACATCGATTTGCGCTCAAGCCTTTCGAGGTCTTGGTCTTCGAAGCCATGCCAGTGATGAATACGCCATGATAAACGGAAATTTGTGAATACTTTTAATCAGAATAAAGTATGGGAGGATCATTATGAAGATACCGTATAAATACAGAAGAAGAACCATTATTGTACTTTCGATTTTGGCTTTTTTACCTTTGATAGCCAGGGCCGACAACCCTGTTGGCAAGGAAAACTCGAAGCCGGTGGCGATCCGGATTCGCAGTCAACACCCGGCGATTGACCTGGCGGCAAAGGAACTGGTCCGCTACCTGGGCCAGATGGCCGGCAACCCCGAGGCGGCTTCGGTTGTGAATGACCTGCCATCGGCATCAGCCGCGATCGAGCTGGGACTTATGAGCGAAATGGGATTGTCGATCGAGGGACTTCGCGATGCCAGCCGTGACGATGCCATTCATATTGACGTTCGTGGTTCCAGGGGTGTTATCGCCGGTTCCAATCCGCGAAGTGTCCTGTTCGCCGCGTATCGTTTCCTCGAAACCTGCGGCTGCCGCTGGATCCGTCCGGGCAAGGACGGTGATTACGTGCCCTCACGTTCTGTGAATGATCTCTCGGCGCACGTGGTTGACAAGGCCGTCTACCGGTTCCGTGGTAACAACAACTGCGGTGCATACTCGCTTGACCACATGCTGGACAAGATCGAGTGGGCGCCAAAGGTCGGGCTGAATACATTCTTCCACGAGTTCTTTCTGCCTCGAGGTCTCTACAATAATTATTATGATCGGAAGTATCCCAGTCTGAAGAATCCTGAACCGCGCTCCGACGAGGAGATTCGCGCCTATCACGAATTGAGTATCCGGGAGATCAAGCGGAGGGGGATGTTCTACCATGCGGCCGGACACGGCTGGACCAGCGTTGTGCTCGGTTTGCCGGAGTCAGAATCAGATCACTGGGCAAGACCCGCTGTACCGCCGGGCAAGGAGTGGATGCTGGCGATGGTCAATGGCAAGCGCGACCTGAGCCGCGGCCCTACCTTTACCGACCTTTGCTACGGTAACCCGGAAGTTCGGCGTCGTTTGGTGAAATGCGTGGCCGACTATGCCCAGAGGCATCCTGAAGTGGACTATCTCCACGTTTGGACCGACGACGCGATGAATAAGACGTGTGAGTGCCCCCGTTGCCGCGACACGCGGTTGAGCGACCTCGATGTCGACATCCTTAACGCTATCGATGCGGAACTCACCCGGCGCGGCATTGTCACCAAGATCGTGTTCTTAATCTACCAGGACCTCATCTGGCCACCGGAAAAACAGCGATTTAGTAACCCTGGTCGCTTTGTA
>JAQUPZ010000018.1 GCA_028716365.1 Kiritimatiellia bacterium | reverse complement strand
CAGGAGTTCCCATGGAAGGAATGGAAGGAGCCGCATCTGAATTTCCCGGACAAAATGGAACTTTATGCCGATGATAGGGAAGAGTGGCGACCTGTTATTTCGAAGGAGAATTTCAGGGATGAGCTTCGAAGAGGAGACAAGGGGACAGGGAGAGATGGAGAAGAGGAGAAGGTGTTTATTTGATTGCGGGTATCTGATCACGCTGGGTAATATCCTGCCTGTTAACGAATAATAAAGCTCAATTCCTCAACAGGAGATTATTTTATGGATTTATATCGTGATCTTTTCTTTTCCATTTTAAATCGCAGAATGCTCGTAAAGTCATCCGTGATGGTCTGGTTTGCTGCGCTTTTTTTAGCCGCTCAATGGGGTTTTGCCGCAGGGGATGGATTTACTGACAGGGTTAATCTTCTCAAGAACCCGACATTTGAATTTCATACATTTCTCAATCACAGGGACGGCAAGGCGGGTGATTTCGAATCCGGTTATGTGGCTTTTTGGAACGCGGATGCGGGGGATGATGTCCATGTGGTCCGAGAATCGCATGTTGACCCGCAAATAAGGCCTGCATTTTCGACCGGCAATCTGACCGCCATCCGGCCGGGTAAACGTCTGTACCAGTTCTTCACGCTTCCTGAATCTCGTCTCGCGCACGGGGACATCGTCAGTCTGAAGGTCTTTGGACATCAAACCCAGGCCGGTACGCTCAAGGCACGAATCAAATTGATGAAGTTGGACAGCGAGGATGGGGAATGGAGTCCCAAAACATTCAAATTCAGTGATTCGCGGACATTCCCAAAACACAGCCGAGGCGAGTTGGTGGCCGCAGGAATTCGTGAGGCGCAGTCGGATAAGACCGGACCGGTGGTGCTGGAAGTTGCCAATGTAAAAATCGATGGGTGCTTTCACGATGACAATAAATCCTATTCAGCCGACCGCAATATTATCGGTATTGAAGTGGAGTTCTTGAATACCGGCACGTCAGGTGATGTCTGGGTATATGCGCCGACACTGGTTAAGGGCGTGGTCCCTTGTACTGAACTTCTGTCAATGCGGTCGATGATACCTCATTACAGGAATCTTCCGCGTACTATTCAGAAACTGTGGAAAGGTGTTCCGGTTCATATCATTCTAATGGGATCCAGTATTGATCGTGGAAGTGCGAATCCGCCTTGTTATCTGTACGATGAAAACCCGGCTTCGTCTACATTCAAACAACCGCTTTCAGAAACGAAATTTGAGGCGGAGAAAGTTGGACGCCCGGACCTGGATGGTTATGTGGGACAATGGCGTCATTTCTGGACTTATGCCGGACGGTTGCGCCTCGAACTCATGCGCAAGTTCAACCTGCCGGTGAATAAACTCCTTTTGAACTTTATGGCCGTAGATGGATCGTGCATTGCGGAATCCCATTCGGCGTTTGCAGAATATGCCTCGTTGTCAATACCGCCGGGTGAAGAAACAAATGGACACAAGACTGAAAAGACATGGCAGGAGTTGTATCCCGATCTTTTCAATCGTCCGGAAGGGCCGCGGCCTGATCTTGTAATTTTTGGAAGTGGTGCCAATGAAAAGATTGATACCCCTGACGAAGTCGCAGTGTTCGAGGGAGCCATCCGCTGGTTCCAGCGACATTATCCGGGTACGGAATTCCTGTTCTGCCAGTTTCAAAACCGCGGTTCATATACGCCCAATCCCGGTGATTTGCAGGCGCTGGCGTTGCGGTATCAAATTGCCATCATTGATATGGGTAAAAACTTTGACGATGTTGCCCGCTGGTGTAATCGTTATGCATTAGTGCCTTCCGATGGCCACCCGCAGGCGGCCGGGCATTATCTCTGGTTTAAACAGATCGAACAGGTTTTCGAATGCTGGGATCCCATCCAGACAGGTCAGGCCCAGGTTCAATTGCCCGAGCGAATTCACCCGAATAGCTATGGATGGGAAGGGGACATGGTCCGTTTCGAATCGAAAAGTCCGCGATTTCGTGATGGACGCATGATCATTATTGAAGACACGGCGTATAATTTCTGGGTCGCTGGTTCAACAAATCCGGTTTCTGTTCTGATCGATGGTGTTAAAGTCAAAGCCGGACGTGGAACTTCTTTTAAATCCATCAACAACCGGAATGCCAGTGGCTCATTTGGACGTTTATCACTTGGTGACCGCCATATTGTTGAAGTAGGAGAACCGGATAAGCATATAACTGGAATGGACTGCAAAATATGTCCCGAACGCCGCCGTATCGGTGTTGAGTCGACGCTCTGGCACAAGGGTTTCAAAAAAACAGAACCTTTTAAATCGGAGTGGGGTGCGCCGTATGGTGAATATCAACTCCGGCTGTCAGCAGGCGAAACTGTCGATATAGATGTCGTGGGTGCTGATCTTTCGATTGCATATGTGGATGCCCCTGATAACGGCATACTGCGTGTTACAGTGGATGGTTCAGAACGTCTTGAGCAGATGGCCAATCAAGCATTCACTAATGCTATGGGGCAGGTCTTTTACATGGAAAACCGCAAGGGGATCCGCGGGTTGGGATACGGTTTACACACACTCCACGTTCAGGCTGTGAAAGGGCCGGCTCAGGTACTCGGCGTGTTCGTGTACGATTCGCGGGCCAACAGGAGCATGGAACGTCGCCTCACAGGCTGGGCTGCGGCAGGGGAACGGTTGACATTCTCGCCGCTGTTTCGTGCACGGCCGGTGGTGATTTGCGGGGATGGTTTGCGCGTGGAACCGGCTGCCATACGGCCCGATTGTGTGACCTTTTCAGGATCGGGGCCAGGATGGTACGAAATCGTCGGAGAATAAATTTAAAGTGACGCCCCGATACCAGCCTGCCCCAAGCCCCGTTGGCTGGCAGGTAACGGGGCGGCTACATCAGGATGTGAATGTAGCCACGGCGTTACATCGCCGTGCAGTAATAATGTGCATGATCATTTTGAAATGGGTTCTGTTGATAAACTGTATGGATATTTAATCCTGAAGGAGATTATATAATGCTCATTCGTTTCATCCTTGTTTCTGTTCTATTCTCCATTTCCATTCCAACCACGCGTGCCGCTGATATTGAACTCCTGAAACACGGCGGGATGGAAGGTCCATTTGTAAACGGCATCGCCCAGGGCTGGGTAAAGAACTGTTATGGATCTAATGATGTGACGTTTACCGAAGAAAGAAGTGATATCCACAGTGGTAAATCCGCCCAGAACGTGACTTGTACAAAGTTTGTCACCGGCGGTGTGCAGTTTCATTCGCGCTCTGTCGCAGTCGAGAAGGGCAAACCCTATACAATGCGTCTTTGGATGAAGGGAGATTCTAAAATGGCCGTTTACGTTGGTATCCGTAAACACGGCGCACCTTATACAAGTTATCTCAAACGAAGTCTGAGAGTGAAGAATGAATGGACGCCTTACCTGATCATGGGCGAAGCGAGTGAGTCTGATCCGGATTGCGGAATTTATATAATGTTTGCCAGTACAGGAAAGTTGCTGGTCGATGATCTGTCACTGGTGCCCGGCCTGCATGAGGAATCCATTGCGGAGTCAGGTTTACCGCCGAAAAAAGGCAATCGTATTTACAACAGCGGGTTCGAGGCCGGACCTGAAGGCTGGACGCCGGTTGGCGGTTTTTCAATTGATGACACTCAATCACATTCCGGCAAGTTCAGCGTGCGAATCGGAGAAATATCGATGGAGAGTGTTAATGCCCCGATCAACAGGCCATTGCCGCCAAACTTCAAGCCGCGGGTTGTACCGACAGGCCTGGAGTGTAGACCGTTTCCTGTCCGTACGGGCCAGCGATACACGCTCAGTGCATGGATTCGTGCGGAGAAACCGAAGACCAGTGTCCAAATGAGTTTCTTTGAATGGGCTGATGACGGTGGCGATTCACCGGACAATCGTCACAAACGTGAAACCAGAATTACCGCAACAAACGAATGGGCACGCTATCAATTCAGTGGTGTTGTATTGCCAAACCTCTGGGAGGACTATGTTGCCCGAATCGTGCCGTCTGGAACAATCTGGGTTGATGATGTGCAGATTGAAGAAGGCGATGCGACAGATTATGTACCGGCACAGCCGGTCGAAGTTGGTGCAGAAACGGAAACTCGCTGGTGTGTTGTGGGTGATCAGGTGGGTGTCACTGCTCATGTTGCCTCTACGACACCTCTTGATAGTTTGATGCTGAAATACACCCTTGAAGATCTCTGGTCGCGGCCTTTAAAAACGATATCACATACCTTAAAGAATGAGGTATCTGATCATGCTGATTTCAAGCCGAAACAACCGGGAATGTATCGTGTTCGTGTTCAGGCTGGTGATGTGCCGGTAACGGGCGAAGTATGGTTTGGTGTATTTCCAAAACGTGACCGTCAACTTTGTCCCGATTCCGCGTTCGGTACGCATGTTACCGCGGTTGTTCCAAAGCCGACGAACACCATGCTTGCGTCCGAAGCAATGGGCGCACGCTGGATCCGGCTTCATGATTTCGGTGATTTCTGCCACTGGCGCGTTGTTGAACCGGAGAAGGGTAAGTTTGTGTGGTGTGATGATGAGATTAATGAAATGCGTAAGCACGGCTTCATGATTCTTGCAAACCTGGGGCACACTCCATTGTGGGCAGGCCGCACGCATCCGGACCGTAAAGACCACGGCAGTTGGACTGATGCTCCGCCGCGTGATATGGCCGAGTGGGAGAATTATGTTTTCAAAACTGTTGAGCACTTTAAAGACCGTATCCATCATTGGGAAGTCTGGAACGAACCATGTTGGAGGACTTTTTTCAGCGGAACACCGGAGGAATATGCCGAATTCCTGAAGGTTGCTTATCGAGCCATCAAGCGCGCCGATCCACAGGCGATCGTGATTGGCGGCTGTTTTTCGTCACATGCAGAGGACTGGACAAAACGCGTGCTGGCCAAAGATGGACTCGATTTTATGGATGCGCTTTCTTATCACGTTTACTGGAGTCCGCCGCTGACTGAGTCGGCCGCTCCCGGCGAGCTACCGTTCATTACTAAAGAAGTACAGCATTTTGCTGAACTAATGCGTGAACGGAACAAGGTTAAACCAATTTATATGACAGAGGGTGGTATTCGCTGTCCGCCGTTTGCGTCATGGCTTCCCAAAGAAGGTTTTAGCCGCGGTGCTGCTTTTGGTTCGCAATCCGGCGCAAGTGTTAATCTGACCGGTGTTGATGCCGCGGCGGGACTGGTACGCGGCATGGTGCAGATGCTTTCCGCCGGTGTGGTCAATATCTGCTATTACTACACAGGCGGCGTACAGGGCGCAATGCCGTGGTTCTCGGCCATGGCCAACGGTTATTATGTCATAATGGACTACGACGGCCGGCCCAAGCCGACGATGATGGCGTACAGTGCGCTGGAATCGATGATTGGTGATGCCAAAGCTGTGAGGGTGTTGAATCGAAACGATCTGACGATACACTTATTTGCGCAGGGAAATGGTGCAGTTGCCGTTGTCTGGAGTGACCGCTCGCGTCTGTTCTCGCCACCAGCCCGGACGATGGTGTTTGATGTGATGGGTAACAGGATGAAAAAGCCTGCACTCAATGCCGGTGAACCGGTTTACATCCGTGCACCGAAACTCACTCCCGATAAGCTGGCAAACCTGCTGAAATAATATTCATCAGTAGACAATGATATTCATGCTGTCCGGTGAAGGTGTAAGACAGATTTATTGGTGGCCGTCGCGCTCCGTCGCGACGGAATGCCCGTGCGCGGAGTGCCCGGGCCACCCTCTGAAGTCAAAAGGCGATATCATAGACCAACTTATTTGTATTACGCCTGTCCGGTGAAAGTCGTATATTTCAGGTTTGCTAGGATTGTTTCGCTTTTGTTAATATCCCGCGCCATATCGTAATTGGAAACTGTTTTTGGTGCGGGATCGAGAAATAATTAAACCTGAATGGAGATTAATTACATGAGAAAATGGCCTGGGGGTGTACGTGTGGCGACAGGTTTATCGTTTGCCGGATTTCTTGCCTGTCTTGCCGGCTGTGCCACGAGCGTTAATAATGATCCGTACTTCATGAAGCAAAAAACTACAGCGAATGTCTATGTACGGCAGGAAGCTTTGAGTTTTAAAAAGGTGGCAATGATGCCATTCAAAGCTCCGACTGAACTCATAGGTTCATCGATATCGGATCTTTTTGTAACGGAAATGCTCCGGACCGAGCGATATGACATGGTAGAGCGCAGTCAGATTGCGAAGGTGCTGGGCGAAACCGAACTGGCTATGTCCGGGCTTTCATCAAGCAAGGCTGTTGAAGCCGCAAAAATGGTCGGCGCAGAAGCGGTGATTATCGGGACAGTCGATGAGTACAGCATGATGGCAAGCGGGGGAAAAACTTATGCTACTGTGGGTATTTCAGCGCGGCTTATTGATTGCAACAGCGGACAAGTTGTGTGGACGGTTGATCTGGCAAAGCGTGCGAAGGACAAAACTGTGACGCTTTCTCAGCATGCGCGTGAAATTGTACACGAGATGACTTCAGCGCTTTACCAGAAACTATCAACACAGAAGGTTGTTCCACGTTCTTCGGCAGTTTCGACACCAGCCGCGATTGCGGGAGCGGCTGATGTTATTCCAGCCACTTCAACTGCAATGGCAGGGGCTGATACCGCAAAGTCAGGAGCGGCAGTTGTCAGCCAGATTGATAAACCGAGCGGGTTACAGTTGTCAGATATGGGGTTGCGAGAAGTTACGGTGAAATGGTCCCGGGTTCCCGACTATCTCAAGGAATGCCGAATTGAACGCGCTTCCGCGGTTGACGGGCCATTTAACGAAATAGCAAGAGTAGCGGCGTCAAAGACCGAATATTGTGACAGGGGTTCGTCGGAAATTCCGTTGAAAGATGGCACTGCATACTATTACAGGATTATTGCCATTGCGGCAAACGGCCCTGAAAGCCAGCCATCTGATGTGAAGGAAAGCATGACGGCACCGCCTCCTGATCCGCCTGCCGGAATGAAAGCCGAAGCTCCGTCTTCCAGGGCATTGAAACTGACATGGAATCCTCCATCATCTGAGGGTGTGGTCCGGTACATAGTGGAACGCGGCCTGGGCGGGCAGTTTGAAAAAGTCGGCGAAGTCAAGGAACCAAAGTTTGAAGAGGGTGGAAAATCTGATTCGCCCTTAAAGGACAAGACCAGGTACCAGTATCGCGTTACTTCAATTAACCGTGTAGGCGCGGTTGGTGCGCCATCTGCCCCGGTTGATGTTGAAACACTTCCGCCACCGGCGCCGGTACAGGGATTCAAAGCAGAGCAGGGGTATGTTCGTTGCGTTCCGCTGTCGTGGACCGCCTCTCCGGAACAGGACGTAGTGCACTATGACCTTTTCCGGAAAGATGGTCAGGATGGTGAATCCAAGAAGCTTGCCTCGGTAAAGGGACGGGAGAATACAACTTATCTTGATGGAGGAAAAGAGCCTGGAAAACTGCTTGATGCCCATGGTTATTCGTATTCGATCCGTGCCGTTAACTCTGTAACAGCGGAAAGTCCTGATTCTGAGACAATCACAGCAACGACCAGGGGAGCTCCACCGGTGCCGACAGGCTTGAGCGCAGAGGCTGGAAAACCACGTGAAGTGCCACTGACCTGGACGCTGTCGCCTGACGAGAAGGTTTCCGGATATGCAATATTCAGGGCTGAATCCGGTTCTGATCAATTTGCTGAAATAAAGAAAATTGAAGGTCGCGAAACTGCAACCTGGCTGGACCGGGATGGTGTAAAACCAGGGAAGGGATTGGGGAATCTGAAGGACGGGACAGAATATCAGTACAAAGTTTGTGCAGAAAATATTGCAGATGTCCGTTCGGAATTGTGCGAATGCGTCAAGGCATCCACAAAAAAAGCCCCTGCTACGCCTTCAATTCCGGAAACATCAGCAAAAGAGGTGAAGGCAATAAGCCTGGTGTGGCAGGCGAATCCGGAGAAAGACATTGATTCATATGTCGTGGAGGCGATGGAGAAAGGGTCATCAAAATTCAGGGAAGTGTTGAGGGTGAAAATGGAGGAAGGGATTACGGTCAAAGGAAGACATGAGAAGCTTGATGATGGTGTTACATACTCTTATCGCATAAAGGCTGTCGACAAAGATGGTCTTGAGAGCGTCTGGTCCGGAGAATCAACGGGGACAACAAAACCCCGCCCGGATACACCGGCTGAATTGAAAAGTGAATCCAGTGCCGGTGGATTAGTGATAAAGTGGAGCCCGCCCCCTCAAAGTGACATTAAGGAATACAAAGTTTTCGAGAAGGGGATGTTCCGGAGTAAATTACTGATGACGGTGGATAAACCGGAATGTGTGCTTACACAGGCGCAGGCCGGAAATAAAATTAAGATTACTGTCTCGTCAATTGATACCGACGGTCTGGAAAGCGATGTCAGTCAACCTCTCGTGGTCGGGAAATGATGACCTCGATTTTGTTGCGAGAGATTAGATCGTTCCGTTAGAAAAGGAGTTTAAATCATGAAGACAGTGGGGATGCTCTATGGAGTTTTGATCTTGTGCTGGCTCATGGCTCCCGCCAATGCGGAGCAGGTCAAATTGAAGGAGGACACAAAACAACTTGTCGAAGCTGTGAAGAATTTCAGGCTTGAGGCTGTTTTGACGCCGATTGATGCCCTGAAAAAAAACAGCTCTGCGGATGGGCTTGCTGATCTAACGCGGGTTGAGGATGCGTTCTTTGATGAGATGCCGCAATCTGTGGCGTGGTCTGCATTTTTCTCGTCATCCGTCTATGCCGTGGCACCTTTAAATGATCAGACCCATGTTGTTTTGTTTTATCACCCATGGAGTGATACGGCACTGATGACAAACTGGGAATCGAAAGGTAAACGGTTTCTGATGATCCAGGCAAAGTTGCTTCTGGGCGATTATCTTCGCCAGTTCGGCAAGCCGCCGTTTGACGCTCAGCCTGCCTGGGAGCGTGATACAGCAGCGTTGACACCCCTGCTTACATTACCCATGGCAGTCGGTGAAACACTATGCGCATTTGAAAGTATTTATCCGCTCTCCGGCATCCTGCCGGCTGGTTCGCTAGTCTCGGCGCAGCGTAAGCAATTCGAGGATAATTTTGGGAACGTGGATGTTGTGCAGGTCCTGCAATCTGTGGCGAATATACGCTTCGAACGAAGTGTTGCGGCGCTGGTTCGTTTCGAGAATGATGATGCATTTAAAACTTATAAAGAGCTCACTTACATGATTTTTAGAAACATCCGCGAGGGTAATATGCAGGACATTGAAGTTACTTTGCCAATGACGAACCCTGAAACGTTCAACTTGATCAAGGAAAATGCTGTTACGATAGGTGCTCAGTTTAAGGTGGTGTCCGTGGCAAAGACAAAGAATGATTGTTTTATTTTTCTCCTTCATGTTGCTGACCCGAATAACGTGCTGGCATTCTGGTTCCAGACCGACAAGAAGAAATTTGGATTGCGGCAGGCGACTTTTATGAATCACATATTTTCAGCATCTTCCCTTGATCAGATAAAGGAACTGGTGGAAATAGCCCGTAAACAAAAGTAGGAATTCATGGAGACATTATTATGAAAATCATTCCTTTATTGTTCCTCTTAAGGATGCTTTGCATACTGATTCTGGGCCAGGTCCTGTTGGCCGGACATGCCTTCGGACAGGTTCTTGTTTCAAAGGATTCTTCGAATAATAAGCCGGGTTTCAGTAGCCGAGTCGACCGTGTCCTGGACGCCGTTAATCCCGCCGTGACCAGCAATGAAGGTATGACGATTATCCAAATCACGAGAACGACGGTCGACCACGGTTTAAAACAAGCAGCACTCGGACATCACGTTGCTGCAGTGCAGGGCGTTAAAGGAGGCGCCTCATCCGAGACAATAGGAAAACACCTTGAAAACAAGGCTAACTTAAACAATGCCAGTAAAATTCTTGGCGTAGGTGGCACGCTTATCACCCACGCGGGATGGACTTCTACGGGAGCTGGTGAGATAGCGGGCGGGCGTTGGGGACAGGCTATTTTTACGGCTATTAACGGTATTGGCAAAGCTGCCACTACACTTATTGGCACGGCAGTCGGAGGAACACTGGGCAGTGCTGGTGGACCGGCCGGTACGATAGCTGGGGGGGCGGCCGGTGGATATGCTGGCCGTAATTTATGGGATGCTACGGGCGGCAGGCTTATTAGTGTCATAAAGGACAATCTCGGCAAACAGGAGGACAAGAATTCCTTCGCATCAATGGCTGGTGCGAAAATTCCGGCAGGAAAGACGCCGGAACAGATCCATAAGGAGTGGTTGGAGTTCAAGGCGAACAGGGACAAGCAAAAAGAGTTGGCAAATAAATCGGGCAAGGGTGACTTAAAGGGGAATGAAGCTACAAGTACAGGCATGCCCAATGACATGGGGACTAAAGATGGATCCAAAGGTATCGGCTTAGACGGTTTTGTTAATGACAAAACGGCGAAAACAGATTCGCAGTCGCAGTCGTCATTTGACGGGATGAAATCCAATTCCGAACTTAGTAAGGCATCCACGTCCGGGGATCAGCAGATAAGCGACGCAAACAACATCAAGGACAAGGGTGGTGCTGATTCGCAGAAGACAAAGAATGATTCTGCGACTCAGACTGCGACTGCCGACAAGAAGGATAGCTGGGCGTCAACACTCATCAGCTCAGTTACCAAGGGACTGGAAACCGGGGCATCTGCCTTGGGCAATGCCATAGGTACAGCAGCAGGCGGCAAGGCAACCGGTGCAATCTTTGATGGCAAAAAGGGTAAGAAAAACGACAATAAGGAAGGCGACAAGGGAGACAGTGATTCAAAAGCAGGAGATAAAGGAAAGAAGGACAGCAGTTCTGGTAAAGGAAAAAAGAGCAGCAGTTCTGGTAAGGGAAAGACGGGTACTTGTAATGACGGAGATTGCGGTAGTTCGGGAACGTCTGGAGGCGGTACTGACCCAACCGGACCCTATGCTGATGCCATAAAACAATATGGCAAACCCACGAGTTACATGGGTGACGGGCGTCCCTATTGGGGCAAGGGTGACAAGAATGATCCATACACGGATCATGGTATCCAGCCCGCGGGTACTGCGCCAGCATCCCAATCTTCGGGTACTGCGCAGACGGCGTCTGCCAAGCCGAATACAGGAGCAAGTTCCGGTACGTCAGCGAGTACTACAAAGACACCTCCTGCAACATCTGCTTCTACGCCTGCCGTTTCAAAACCAACTGGAAAATGCCCCGTATGCGGCAAGCCAACGTATGGAACGGATAAATATGACAGTTTTGATTGTTATTTGAGTGACCCGAATAGGCCAGGCGTCGTGAAAGATCCTAATTACCGTGATCCTAATTTGATTTGGACGCCTACTTCGCGGGAACAGGCTGAAAGTAATATGAAGGCTATCGAGGAGAAAGCTAACGCTATGAAGGAGGCAGAGAAAGCAATACCGAAATAAAGGCACGTAATGTTCAGTGAGTTATAGTTGCAAGCCATATATGTCTGATCTTCGTGAAAAGAGTTTGCTGTTAAAATTTGTATAAAATAACATTGAAGGGATGATAATGATAATGCCTGAATTAAAAAATGTTTTCTGCCGAGGAGCCTTTGTCGTAGTGTTGATGATTGCTGGCTTTGCCGGTTGTGTAACTCAAACAAAGGTTGTTGCTGTCCGGGAGCCCGCGGCGGCTTCAACCACCATAACACAAGAAAAGTTCATACTGCCAAAAGTCATGTTCCTTATTGATGAGAAAAGTCTTGGTACTATTGCCACGGCGGAAGTTGAGGCAATGGCAACATCAATTCTGAGGCAGAAGGGTGGGCAGGTTGTTGATCAGGATATGGTACGTGCCAATTTGAAGAAGGATCAGCAGATGCTCAAGTCGGTAGGCGACAATCGCGGTGCTGCAGCATTGGGTGTTCAATATGGCGCCGATGTAATAATCGTAGGTGAAGCTGTCGCCAAACCTTCTGCACGCAGGATTGCGGAAAGTAACCTGCGTACCTATGAGGCTGTGGTAACTCTGAGGGCGATACGGACTGATAATTCTGAAACAATCGCTTCCGGTTCTGATGTGGCATCAATTGTCGCCCTTGAAGATGTAAGCGGAAGCTCAAAGGCATTGAAATCTGCTGCTGCAAAAGCTCTGGACAGCCTTCTCCCCGTAATGATCAAAGAATGGCGGAATGTTGCAAAAGCAACCGATAAGGGAAATTCTTCTGCTGTGAGTATGACTGTGGGCGGTGTTGACCAGGCTTGGAAGCTTAAAGCAATAAGGGAAAAGCTTCGTGGAATTCCCGATTTAAAAAATGTCGTTCAGAAAAGCTATACCATGGGAGTGGCGCTTTTTGACTTGGAATCATCTCTGCCGGCGGAAGAACTTGCCGAAAAACTCGTCCTTGAACCACCGCAGGGATTAAAATTTCAGATTTTGGATGTCAGTCGCGCGAAAATCGAACTAAGGACCGTTGCTGCACCGGCACAGTAACAGGCAAAAGGATTAATTACCATGCGATTAAAAAATATTTGCAGAATCGTCACGCTGGTTCTTTGTGTTTTCCAATTTGCTCAGTCCGGACGTTGTCAGGCGGCTGAATCTGCAATTGATGACAGAGGAGTATTTGCTTACTGTTATCTGAAACTGATACTGGCTCAGCAGGTTGTTGCTCAAGCGGAAAAACTGTCAGATACTGCCCAGGTGACAGACAAATCTGAAATCAAAGAAGCAACAGATGTCTGGTGGCAGAATGTAATGTCTTCAATACGCAGTGACCTGGAAGGGCGGTTTGGAGAAAATTCACGTGTAAGGTTTGAAAAGTTTATTGGTGAATATGATGCGGCGGAAAAGAACAAGGATCGTGAATTTCTTCTTAAAACAGCTTCCAGCATTGGACTTAAAGCGGAACCTGTCGATTATGGTGGTTTGAGAAGATCAGTTTTGGAAACGATTTTGAACCGGGAAATGGCAGATGCTTCCCGATGGCTTGGAGAAGTGCAGACATGGATTGAAGTCCGCCAGAAGGTCAAGGACACGCCGGCTCTTCACTTATGGCTTTCCCGTGATGTGAGAAGCAAGGTGGTACGAACGGAATTGAAAAAACCTGCGAAGTCAGATCTGGCCTCGGCGGAAGTGGCTGTGGAAGAATTTAAGCCTGAAAAGGATGATTCTGAATCACCTCTTGATTCTTTCAGTACTCTTCGCAAACAGAAAAGGGACAAAGCGCTTCAGGAGGCACAGGCGGGAATGCAGCAGGTGGCTGTAGAGCGGCAGGCGGCGGAGACCGAGTATGCGGCAAAGAAAATGGCTGCTGCCCAGGCGGATGCCGATGCCATGAAGAGCCATGCGGAGAAACTTGCAGCGGTAGAAAAGGAAGCATTGGAACAGCGGCAAAATGGCTTTGGCAGTAAGCTTAAGATGATTGTTGGTGCAACAGTAAGTGGAGCAATTGGCTCGTTTACCGGCGGGATAGGGGCACGGGCCGGTCAGGAGCTGGTCGACGCTGTTTTTTCGGATGGACATAAGAAATAATTCTGATTCCTGTTTCCAGAGTATCCCAAGGGTGAGTATTAATGAATTTTCCACAGAACCTCGGTGTTTTTCTGCCTCTCATGGTGATAATTTCTTTCAGTTCCGGTTGTGCAACCGTACCTTATCATTACAGCAAAAGTGCGCAGAGACCACCAAGTCTGGCGCTTCGTGAAGGGGAAGAACAGGTTGAGAAAGGACGGCCATGTCTGCCTGTTGATCTGCTGGGCAATGTGATCGCAATTCCTTCGAAAATCATCCTCTGGCACTGGAAAGTGGACCGCCACAATATTTCCACGAATACGATTTCGGTTCTAAATCAGTATCTTGCAGACAATGAGCTTAACTGTGTAAAGGTCAGACTGAACGAGTATGCACCGGGTGGTGAATGGAGCAGGCTTTTCCGCAACAAGTCTGTAGGCGCAGGCTGGCGCTACACTATCGGACTTTTTTCAACATTAGGATACACTATCTTTCCCGGACGTCTTTTTGGCGGTGATAATTTCAACCCGTACACTGATACGATCAGTATTTATTCGGATCTTCCTGCAATAACAGTACATGAGGCTGGTCATGCGAAAGATTGTGCACAGCGAACTTACAGAGGGACATATGCAACTATAAGGCTGATACCCCTGGTTTCCCTGTACCAGGAATCGCTGGCGACCGGCGATGCAATAGGGTACACGAAGGACAAGCAGCAGACCGGAACGGAGAAAGAGGCGTACAAGATTCTTTATCCGGCATTTGCCACATATATCGGGGGCGAGCTTTCAAGATTTTCTGAAGGGCCTGGCTTCCTTTACACTCTTGGGGCAGTCATTCCGGGGCACATAATAGGCCGAATCAAGGCTTCAAGGGTCAAGGATCATCCTCAGGTTATTACGAACTGCGTTGACCAGGTGCAGGAGAATGCAGCCGGCAGTTCATCAACAAACATACCTGCATCAGTAACGGTACCTGCTGCCACCAATAAACTCACGCAATAGTGAGTCAGATGGAACGCATGAATCATTTTTTACTGCTTTCACGTGTTTCAGTAATTCATATACCCGGTTTGCGCGGATATGTGCATCAAGTCGTTTCGGGTCTTCCCTGTAACTGTGAATTGCTTTTGAAATGTATTTAAAAAGCCTGATCTTCAGGAAAGGAAGTTCATAGGGAAGGGCGCTGTTCACAATGTAGTCGGTACTCTGGATGTAGGGAATTATGTTCTTCAGTTCACTGCGGCGGACATAGTGCCAGTGTGTCAATGTCTGGATTGGCTTCAGGTTCCTGTGGTCTTTATCACGGATCATGCGGCGTAAAAGCCGGTTGTCGGACCATCGCATGAATGTTCCATCTTCGCTGCGAAACTGTCCGAGCGTTTCAATGTACAGTCTGAATTTCTTCTGGGCCGGGATACTGCTTGTCATGCCGTCATAAAGTCCGTGCAGACTGTCGATCAATAGAATTTCGTTTTTGTCCAGTTTCAAGTCATGAACATTGAGTTGCCTGATACCTGATTTGAAATCATAGTGAGGTGTTTTGACGATTTTGTTGTCGAGAAGCATAACCAGGTGTTCATTGATCAGGTCAAGGTCAAGGGCTTGCGGGGTCTCGTAATCATAATCGCCGAATTCGTCCCTGGGATGTTTCCCAAGATCGAAGAAATAATGATCAATGTTAATGGCTTTAAAGCCGATTCCGGCTTTGCCGAGCTGTTCGCTGAGTTTAATGGTTGTTGTGGTTTTGCCTGATGAAGAAGGCCCGGCAATCAGAACAATACGGATATTATCCCTGTTTTCGACAATACGATCTGCGGCGAGTTTGATTTCGTCAAAATACCGTTTATCGGCCTCTTTGATCATTTCCGGGAATCCGCCAGTCTTGATCAGTTTGTTCAGGTTTTGGACTGAATCACATGAATGGTCGATGTTCCACCTGAGGACTTCGTAGAGTTTCTTGTAGGGGACATTATCGGTCACTTCGAATGAATAGGCACGTGCGGCACGTGCCATGGCCCTTTGATGGCGATAGATTATGTAATTACGCGCCACACGTGTTAACCGGTTTTCCATCAGGACGCTTTCGACTACGTCCTGGATGTCTTCGACACTGGGTATAGTCGCGGAACCGTATGTATTGACAAGCGCAACCTCGACTTTTTCTGCAATGGTATCGGCTATCTTCGGGTTTGGTGTTCCCGTAGAGGCGGTGGCTTTCAAGATGGCGTTTGAAATACGCGAAAGGTTATAAGCGACGGTGCTGCCGTCGCGTTTGATGATTTGTTTTATTGGACAATCAGATTTCACGATGGGGGAATATTACTTTTCATGGCCTGTGAGTCAAGTTTACGCGAAAGTTTGTTTCCGGTTTAGTCTTGCATTGGAGTGCTGTATCTGGCAGAAAAAAAACATGAAAAGAAATACATTTATCACTCCGGATTTCATTCTTGAAACCAAATATGCCCGGAAACTCTACCATGAGTATGCTGAAGAAATGCCTATAATTGACTACCACTGCCATTTACCGCCGCAGGACATTGCTGGTAACCGGTCATGGCAGAACATGTCGCAGATATGGCTCAGTGGAGATCACTACAAATGGAGGGCCATGCGTTCGGATGGCGTAAATGAACGTTACTGTACCGGTAATGCATCCGACTGGGAAAAGTTCCAGAAATGGGCCGGGACCATGCCGCACCTGTTGAGGAATCCGCTTTATCACTGGTCGCATCTTGAATTGGCCCGTTATTTCGGCATCACTGACAGGCTTTTGAATCCCGGGACAGCGAAAAGTATCTGGAATGAATGTAACAGAAAACTGGCACAGAAGGACTTTACATGCCGGCGACTGCTCGAAAGGATGAATGTCGTCCTGGTTTGTACAACTGACGATCCGACCGATACTCTTGAACATCATAAGGCGATCGAAAAGGATAAATCATTTAAGATCAAGGTTCTTCCTGCATGGCGGCCGGACAAGGGCATGGCCGTGGATAATCCGGATGCTTTCAACAAGTGGGTTGATAAGCTGGCTGAAGCGGCGGATGTTGATATTGGCAATATCGAGTCATTCCTGAATGCGCTGAGAAAACGTCACAAGTTCTTCCATGACGCGGGTTGTCGCTTGTCTGACCATGGGCTGGAAACCATTTATGCCGAAGATTACACGCAAAAAGAAATTGCGGCGATTTTCAGCAAAGTCAGGGGCGGTGGGAAACCTGACGAATCTGACGTCCTTAAATTCAAGTCGGCGATGCTTTATGAGTTCGGGGTAATGGATTTTGAGGGGAACTGGACACAGCAGTTTCATCTGGGTGTTATTCGAAACACTAACAGCCGTATGTTTGCGAAACTCGGGCCTGATACCGGGTTCGATACTATTGGAGATTTCAAAATGGCCCGGCCGATGGCAAAACTGCTGGATAGCCTGGAAAAGGCGGGAAAACTGACTCGAACAATCCTGTACAGTATCAATCCGTGCGACAATGAAATGATTGCAACAATGCTTGGCAATTTCCAGGATGATTCCGTGCCCGGAAAAATGCAAATCGGCAGTGGCTGGTGGTTCCTTGACCAGAAAAACGGCATGGAAAAGCAAATTGATTCTCTTTCGAACCTTGGCCTGTTGAGCCGTTTCGTGGGTATGCTGACGGACAGCCGCTCGTTTTTGAGTTATACGCGGCATGAATATTTCCGGAGAATTCTCTGTAATATTCTTGGTAATGACATGGCGAATGGGTTGATTCCCGGTGACATGGAACTTGTCGGGCAGATGGTGCGTGATATTTGTTATAACAATGCTGCTTCATATTTTGGCTTTGATGTTCCAAAATCTGGAAGATGATGCCGTCCTGAAATGTGATTAGCGTACAAGAGAGATATAAAACGGGGATGAAGAATATTAATGTTGGAATGGCATCGGTTTTTGCTCTGGTCTTGTGGATACTTTCCATTGTGACGGTGTTTGCACAGGATCCGCCTGCATCTCCTATTGCTGGTTACCAGTCTGTCGCAACATCTATTGTGAAAACTGTAGAAATGGCGACAGTACCTGTAGTTGCCAATGTAAAAACTGTAGAAACGGCGACAGTGTCTGTAATTACCGGTAAAGTCAGCGTTGTCCGGGATGATGCTACTTACAAGGTACAGAAGATCAACATTCTTGCTGATGATGGCAGAACTTATAATGTATTGCTTGATGGACAGGGCAAGAAACTCTTAAGGGTCCTGAAAAGCAGGATAGTCAAGGTGACTGGAGAACCAAAGGAACATGACGGCAAGAGTTTATTTGTTGTTCGCAGTTCTGAGGTTATTGGAACTGCAGACAAAACGGAGGTTGCTGTTATACCTGAGGTTAATTCATTAACTGAACCAAAACCTGAATCACGTGTTGAAGTAAAACCAGAAACTGCAAATGCATCAAACTCTGTGGCTTTGATCAAACCTGCAACAAATGTTGAAGCCCGGGTTGAAATTAAACCTGTAACTAATAATGTAGAAACGAAAACAAACGCTGTAATTTCCGTCCAATCCAATTCTGTTCCACCCGTGATCCGGTAGATATTTTTTCTGCCTGTCTGGTCGTAGGGCAAATCCCTACACGATGTATCAGGTTAATCCCTATACTATCTATCAGGTGAATCCTTACAAAAAAAATCAGGCACTACCCCGACAGACAAAAATCAAAGAATCAACTATTGTTTCGTGCATTCATCATCAGTGATCTATCCGCAAAGGTAGTTTCTGTATTTGTCGGGGGCAAAAGTATGAAATGTTGTTTGCCTGTTTTTCGATTGCAGATTGTTTCTGCACTGTTGTGGTTTTGTTGTTTTCAATTTACGGCCAGCGCGACGAGTAACATTATTTCCAGGCCGGTGGGATTTGTCCGTATAACTATTTCAACAAATGAACAGCGTCTTGTTTCTCTGCCGTTCCGGCCATTTGATGCTTCGATCAATAAAGTTCTAGCCGGACAATTAACAGGTTCAACAAAAGAGAAATCATCCGATCGGGTGTTGAAATGGGATGCTGTGGTAGCGAAATATGTTCAGGCATTAAAGGCTGATGGAAATGGTAATGCTGAAATTGACGGCAAATGGTTTTCTGATCTTAAGAAGTTGGTTCCATCCGACATGACTCTGGAACCCGGCGAAGGTTTCTTTATATGGAACAGGCAGGCATCAACGCAGGATGTATTTCTTGCCGGTGAAGTTGTGCTGGATGCCACAAACTCCATGGTGTTAATGCCATCGCTTAATCTTGTTGGTTATCCTTATTCTGCTTCTAAAGGTGGATCCAGCGCTCCGTCGCCGGATATCTCCGGTTCCCCGATTCTCCCGCTCTCTGATTCACTCTTCGAGATGGGTAAGGGTTACTGGTACAACAACACATCATCCGTCGCCACTGTTTGGATAGAGACCCGTCCTTATGCTGATGTTTTTCCTGCTGAAGGTGGCAAACCTGTTATTGCTGGCATTCAAACAGGAAATGGTAAAGAGGCTATTCTGACAATTGAGTGTGAAGGTGTATCCGGTGAAAGACTGGACATTTATTATCAGGATTTGATGACTCCTGATTGTATTGATCGAGGGAAGGACTATGTCACGCCGAAGCGATGGGTGGAAGGGGGCGAAGGTGGATGGCTGATTGCCGACATAGATATTCCTGTTAATGGCAAGACAATAGTTGAGTGGACGGATTCCGGAACTGTAGCGTCGGCTCTGCGAGCCGATTCTTTGGTTTCGGATCGTAAGTCGGTAAATGAAATATTCGCACGATATTACTTAGTCGGTCGTGCGGATATTGACATGGACAAGGACGGAGTTCCTGATGCTCGCCAGAAATTTGTGTTTGGGAGAAATCTTTCCGTTGAGTCCGGAACTGTAGCGTCGGCTCTGCGATCCGATGCCTCTTTGGTTTCCACAAATTTATCATCTGTGTCTTCAAATCTTGTCTCCGGTTCCCGGCATCTCCCGCTTGCCATTTCATCTTTTCGTTGTCGGATTATCTACGTTGATAAAAATTCAGGTGCAGACCATCTGAAAGGTCGAAGCGCGGTTGTTGCCGGCAGTGATGGTCCTAAGAAGACGATTCGTGCAGGGCTTGAAGAAGCAGGTAGCGAGGGCAACACGCTTATAATCAAATCCGGCACTTATGGTGAAAACCTGAACATAGCAGGAAAAAATATTTCGGTCAGAATAGAAGGTAATGTGGATTTGAGAGGAAATAGACAGGTGGAAAATAAAACGCCGGTAATTGTCACGCCGCCTGTTGAAACCAATTTTATGAACAGCGTAACGAACAGATAATTGGAGATAATCCCATGAAGAAAATAATAAGCGGAATGATGTTATTGATGCTTGCCGGGAGGTTGCCTGCATTTGCCGGTGATTTGGCTGTGGACAACCTGACGGTGGTGAACGATACAAGGATTATGGGGAACCTTTACATGGGGCCTATTTCCGGGGCTTTTCCGACCAATCAGACTCTGTACTACGATTTCAACAGTGACACCAATCCTGTTCCCGACATGAGCGGGAATGGCAAAACAGGAACAGTTTCCGGAGCCACATGGGTAACCAATGGAATTACTGGTGGGGGTTATTGTTTTGATGGGGTGAACGATTATATCAGTGCGGGTCGGCTAACCGAATTGGAAGGGGCGACGAATTATACAATATCTTTCTGGGTCAAACTGACGAATTCTTCCGGAACAAGGATCATCTTCGCGTATGATCGCGACAATATCTGCGGTAACAATAATACCTATCGTGATGCCTATCTTTACTGGAGTAGTTCTGCTTCTTCACTAAAATATTGCCCTGGCACCGGTTCGGGCGAAAATTCACTATCGATTTCTCTGAGCGACTCGACGTGGCATCACGTTGTTTTAGTTCGTACGAATAATACAATAATTTCTTATGAAAATGGGGTTGCCACTGCGACATTTACAGCCATGTACAACGCTACTGGCGGGAGCACATATAAATTGTGGCTGGGTCATCCGATGAATGTTGGTGCGTTTGCAGGATTCATGGACGAAGTGGTTATTTATAATCGAGCATTATCGGCTTCGGCGGTGGTGGAATTGTATTATTCCTATGTTCAATCTTCGGGTGAAGGGCAGATTTTTGTTCCGTCAATCACTTCCAGTAACAGTATCAGTCAGACCAGTTCCACTGCTACGAATATCTTTATGGGGAGAATGGGGATAGGAACTAATAGTCCCGGCACAAACGTGATACTACATGTTAATGGAAATATGCAAACAGAAGGAGACATGGATGTAATTAGTAACCTGAGTGTTGACGGAACAATTAATACACCTGCAGGAAACATGACTTTTGATTCAGGTACTGGTTATGGCAGTACGATGGATTTTCGACTTCATGGTGTATTGAATGCCAGACTATCTGAGAACATAATGACATTGTATAGTGGTGCCGTCTCTCCAAGTTATGTTATTGATGCTGCGGAAAGTGCGGAAGGTTATTTTCGCAATGCAAAAGACGATCAAATGGCAATTCTTCAAGGTGGAACTTCTTATGGTCAGGGAGGTTGTTTTGTCGGAATAGGAACTAATTATTTGTGGTTGAGTTCCATTGGAATGCCTGGCGGGTCGGCATTGGTATGGCTGACTTACACTAATTCACTTTTTGCAGTATCGGATATTTCTAATTCTCCGGAACCTACCAATCGTTTTACTGTAACTAAGGATGGGCGTGTATATTTTGGGAACATTCAGATAGGAGATACAAACGGAATTCTGCAGTCCGCTTTGCCGCCATCTGTTGTAACAAATGGCTCAACAGCCAGTTTTTCTTCTGTGAGTGGTAATGGCTCTGGCCTTACGAACCTGTCAGGATCAGCTTTGGCCTCAGCCAGTGTGACCACCGCCAAACTGGATCTTGTCGACGTCGATGCCCGCTACGTCAATGCAAATGGGGATACGATGACCGGTATACTCCAGTTGCCTACGGACGGATTAAGGGTAAATTCTAATCAACTTACTATGGTCAATGGTAATATCGGACTTGGAACAACTAATCCTTCAAAAAAACTTCAAGTAGTAGGAGATATAAGCGTTGCTGATCAAAACGGTACAAACAAGGTGATTATTTCAAAAGGAACTTCAGGGGGAGCAATTACTGTCAATAGTAGTAGTGGCGTAACCAAGGTAGGCTTGTTCGGCAATACTTCGCCATCATATTTCTTAAATGGTCTTGGAGTTGGAACAGCCAGTGCTCATCCTTCAGTATCATTACAAGTAGTTAGTAAGGGAGGAGAACACCAGTGGCCTATAGAAGTTGTGAATACAGACGGTAACACGCTGTATAATTTCTACGTTAATAACTATGGTAGCGCTTCTCTCTGGTTATCCGCCACGTCTGTTGTCCCTGGTTATGCAGTAAGTATCAATGCGGGCGGTGATTCATATTTCAATGGTGGTAATCTGGCTGTTGGTACAAACGTTCCATCTGCCAAACTACATGTTAACGGCGATATAAAAGCAGAAGGCGGCATCTCTTACGTCGTTCCTCTCGGTGATGTCGGTATGGGTGTTTATACGAACAAACCATAAGCGAGATACAAAGCAAAAAAGGCGCAAAGGCACAGAGCAAGAAAGTTATAAGATGAAGAAATTTAAGACAATAAAACAGTTTTTCTTCTTCCGCCGACTTTGTGCCTATGTGCCTCTCCAGCTTAAAAACTCTTTTCTTCTGACTTTGTGCCTCTGGTGCTCAGTGCCTATGTGCCTCTCTGCTCAATCTTCGCATCCCTCCTGGTGGACAAACCGTGGGGTCATTATCACCAATTTCGTAATCACAAACGATTTTGCTGCGGCCAATCTGGGCCAGTTGAAGTGGTTTGCCACAAATGCATATGACGAATTTCAGACGTATCTTCCCGGTGGTGCTGGGACAAATATTGCCAATATGGTTGCAGGTTTTTCCGTGAGTAACAATTACGTTGCCATAAACATAGGACAGTTGAAGAATGTTTCTGCGCCATTCTGGGTGCGTCTCATCGAAATTGGTTATACCAACGGCTATCCGTGGACAACCAATACCATTTCCGATGACAACGATTTTGCCGTCGCCAATATCGGGCAGGTCAAGAATGTGTTCAACTTTGATTTGTTCGGTTATTCATTCAGCGCTGATTCTGATGCTGATGGTTTGCCGGACTGGTGGGAAAGAAAATATTTTGGCAGTAGCACGGCGGCTAATACTATGGCGGATTCTGACAGTGATGGTTTGTCGAATTTGAACGAATATAATTATCTGACCAATCCGATAAGCAAAGACACAGATAGTGACAGTCTTAATGATAGTTTTGAAATCTTTTACAATCAGAAGGTAGTTTATTGGGATTACTATGGGCAAGGAACGGTGCCCGCGAACGTAAGTAATGTAATGGCGATTGCATCAGGTTATTTCCACAATATGGCGTTAAGATCAGACGGTCGGGTAATGTGTTGGGGCGGGAATTATTATGGTCAAACGGATGTACCAGTCGGTTTGAGTAATGTGATAGCGGTTGCCGGAGGGTGGTATCACAGTATGGCGTTGACATTTCACGGCGAAGTGGTTTGTTGGGGTGATAATGATGCTGGTCAAACGAATGTCCCTTCAAACTTGAGTAATATTGTGGCTATTGCAGGTGGTGGTTCTCACAGTATGGCGTTGAAATCGAACGGCGAAGTGGTTTGCTGGGGATTAAATGATTATGGCCAGGCAGATGTACCTTACTGGTTGTACGATATCGTATCGATTTCAGCGGGTTGGGCGCATAGTATGGCGTTGACTTCAGATGGTTATGTTGTTTCTTGGGGCCAGAATTATTTTTCTCAGACGGATGTACCTGTGGACTTGAGTAATGTAGTGGCCATTGCGGCAGGTGGTTTCCACAGCATGGCGTTAAAATCGGATGGTCGAGTAGTGTGTTGGGGTGTGCAAGAGGGTCAATCTGAGTATATTGGTCAGACAGATGTACCCGCGGACTTGAGTAATGTGGTGGCCATTGCGGCAGGTGCATATCAGAGTATGGCGCTTAAGTCAGATGGGCAGGTAGTGTGTTGGGGGGAACTTGGTGTACCTCCCAGTTTGAGTAATGTAGTTGCCATGGCAGGTGGTGGTGGTTTCTGCTTGGCTTTGTCTAACAAGGGATTGAATCCTGTCAGTAATTCCAGTACCGATGGCGATGACATGCCGGATGACTGGGAAACACTTATAGTGAACGCATCGGCCACTGATAGTGTTCAGAGAGTGGATCATTTACTGCCTGGCGCCGATTATGATGGCGATGAAGTTAGTAATGTCGATGAATATCGGCTCGGTACATCGCCGTTTGATAATAGTTCTGTTCCTCCACTTTTAAACTTTGACGCTGGGGAACTGAATAGCGGAGGCAGTACATCTATTAATTCCATAGTGAGAATATCGCGCTGGGCAAGTGGTATCGTCACATTCAGGGTCTATGTGGCCGGTGGGACGGCTGTTAATGGAACTGATTACGTTTATACCAATAAATTCGTATCATTTCCAGCAGGTGTGGCGGGTGGTAAATTTGTACCTATTTCCATTCTGACGAACAATGTAACGGCGCCCGGCAGAACTATTCTCCTCGGGATGGATCAGGTCGCCGGTCCTGCACTTATAGGAACAACCAACCGGCAGGTTATTACGATTGGTAATTTTACAGCAGATACTGACAGCGATGGCCTGCCAGACTGGTGGGAAGTAACCTATTTCGGAGGTTCAACTAGTGCCCTTCCATTCGTCGATAGTGACAGTGATGGATGGGATAACATGACCGAATACAAACGCGGTAGTGACCCTGCGAAACCGAAACAGGACGACACCGGTAATCTCCTGAAACTTCAGGTGGAGACAGTCTTAAGGTAACGAAAATAATGAAGCAATTAAAAAGCGAAAAGCGAAAAGTGGATTTCTCTTTAAGAATACAGGCTTTGATTCTGTTTCCAATCATTATCCTGTCATTTCTCCTTGTAACCGTCTCGGTTTCGATTGGGCAGGGTACCTCTTATACAAACTGGCCAGCTGACTCTGAATGGACCGCCCTTATAAATCATATCAACATGTGCTATAAAGCACTTATTGATAGATGTATAGCCATCAATGTTCCTACAAGCTCCGTTCCTAATCCAAGTTACATCTTGCCCTTGTATGATTATAAAAGGTTTGCTGAAAAAATTGATCAGATATGCGTAAACTTTGTCTGTACGACAAATGCAGATAGCAACGGTTCATTCGATACTTTTTTTTCAACGGTAAATACCGAGGGAAAGTATCCGATGGATTTCCCCATGTGGACGGTTTCCAATCTGCATTCTGTCGCAGGCTTTACCAATTGGGTACCTGATGAATCTGTTCTGAATGGCTGGATGAATTGCGATCATGGTATCCAGGCACGGATAACGGATACTCTGAATTTGTTGAAGTTTACCAAAGCGCAAGCCGGTGTTGTAAGCACTAATAAGAGTAGCAGTGACAGGGGATATTGGGGCCTTAACGGTACTTGCTTTGGATGGGGGGAGGCAAGTCAGTCATGGACTCATTGGCAGACGAATAACTCTAGTTGGCCTTGGGCTTTGGTCGATTATGCCACTAAACCAAATGGTATTGATGGAGCATCATGTCATCAAAGTTTTACTTTATCTGACTATTACCACCCCCAGTTATTTGAATGGTTGCAATACAGTAGCATTACGGGTGATCCCTTATCTTTATGGCCTACAGGGGGTATCTCACGGTTGAATTGGTGTTATAAAATCAGATTGGACATTCAAGGAACATGTACAACATATGAGCCATGTCTTGACCTCGGATACTGTTGTTTTGGAGTCGGGGATTGTTATGGTACATTTAGTGATACAGAATCGTTCTCGTCACAGGCTGAAGTTTTTGTTTCATCACAAACTTTATCTATGGACGGATCCGCTTATTGTGACGGCTGGCCTGATGGCTATTTTAATATTAAAGGGTCTGCTGATCTTAGTGTCGATGAATATATCGATGCGAAATTAATAGCGCACAGGTATATTTCGACAATAAGTATCCCTGGTGGTATTTCCTCCAACTATGTAAGCACAAAGGATCTCTATACCATTGGGGCAACGAACTTGCCACGCCTCTCGTGGGATTGGCCGGAAACTATGTTAACAAATTCTTCAGACTATACTGGTTCGTTTGAATGGGCCCCTGAGATAACACCTTTGTTTACCAATAAGTACGCCAGTATATACAGCGTTACAGATTCAAAATCCGATGCCAATTGTACTCCTTCAGTGGACACATCATTGCCATATAACGGACAAAGCATCGTACAGAAAGGCTGGAGTATTAATGACGGAAAATGGCTCATTCGCTGGCAGTTTCCGTCCACTTCAGTCATGCCATCTTTCCCAAAAACGGAAGACGAGGATACTGATAGGGATGATATCGTTGATGTGGGAACTGACCTGGCTTCATTTGGACCTGATACCGGAACCATATTCTTTAATGTTGACAGCAGAAATCCGAAGATATGTGTCCCGCTTGCCCGGACACCAGTGTGGTATGCAGGCTTGCCAGTACATGCTTATATTTCCCAAGGCGCATTTAAACGTCTCCCTTACCAGTGGCTCCCGTTACCGTCGGTTGCTTTGCCGGCAAACACTGCCACGCTTGGTATCGATGAACTCGGAGTATATCAGGCATTCAGTCTGAATACGCGAATACTTGAGAGCAATAGTATTTCAAGTAACAATGTACATATTAAACGCGTTTCGCTGATGAGGCCGAGGGGGAATGTGGTGGTGTTCGATTTCCCGTGGACAGGAACGGCGTTCAGCCCTCTCGGTTTTCCAATGGGGATCAACTCCAACCGGACGTATGTGTTAAAGGACAATCAGCCTTACCCTGGTTATTCTCTTTGCTTTGCTTCTGGTGTTATTCATTATTATGGAGACAGGACTCTACGTAAAATGCAGAGGCTTGATGAATACAATACTGATAGTGTTAATCTCGGTGATTATTATAATTCTGGTTGGCTGAAATTTGTTACGCATGTTGATGGTCGGGGTTTTGATCTTTCCGAAGATTTAACTTTTGATATGTGGTATGATACGGATACTACAACCATCTTTCCGGGCGGCCTTCTTGCCTGGCAATATTCGGAACTGACAATGGCGTTCAATACCAATGTCATCATGGAAGCGGCCCGTGATTACAAGTATGAAGTAAACTGGCAAAGACAAGATGGACGCATAACCAGCGTTACATACAAGCCGCGTGGAACTTCGGCAACCATTACGACCACCCTGTCTTATGACCAGGACGGTAGAATAACGGCATTAAACAAATCCGGAGTTGACGGAATTGAAAAAAGCAACGTTTCAGCCCAGCCGGAAGGGGCATCCATTAATTATTCTTGGGGTACTATTACACGTAGTCAAACCGCTCCCGCAGGAAGTGCCAGAACGGTTACAATAACCGAAAATACAACTGCAGGTGGTTCAATCACAAGGGAAACGGATTTCGATGCACTGGATAGAATGACCCAGACCCGCTTAACCGCAAACGGCGGCACAGCCCAGACTGTTCTTTCTTATAGCGGAAACAGTGGCAGATACATCTGTGGCCTGCAGAAAACATCAAAAGTTACGGGTATTCTTTACCCTGACAGTTCAACTGCATCATTTGAATATGATTCCTCTACCGGATGGCTGACTAGGGAAACCCGCGCCATCGGAAACAGCATGGATCGTGTTATGGAATATTCCTACACTCCGTATGTCGGCGGTGAATATGTGAATCCGACAAATCTTGTTGAACGCCCACGAAGTATTGTATCGAAAATAGGAAATGAAATTGTAGGAGCAACATTGTTTTCATATTCCGGCAGTGCTTCTGCTACGATTAAACAATCCACCAATTCTGTACCCGCATGGGATGATCCCGGCAATCTTGTAACCAGTTGTTCTTATTATGTTCCTTCCGATTGGTGGTGGATAGTTGAAGAAGAACGTGATATTTACGGCGGCCTTCTTTACTCAGCTTCTTATCCAGGCGGCAATGGTACTTTATACAGTATTTGTAAATATGCCGAGTCAAACGGGGTCCTGATGGCATCAGTAACCAACTCTGCAGGCCCAAGCACTGTTTACTCTAATAACGCTTTTGGGAATGTTGAATTCAGTACAACGATCGAAAATGGTCAGATAACATCACTTGCCAGGTCTATGATCGATTCATTTGGACGTATCACCAGAACAACCTTAATTGATGGCAGTTACACTGAAAACAATAATTATGGATTCTTTGGCCCGACAAGTGTCAGGGAAGTAGACGGTTCAACCTCGACATATCAATACGATGATCTCGGCAGGGTAAAGTGCATCGATCAGCCCTCGCTTGGCAAAACCACATCTTATCAATATGACTCAATGGGTAATATCACCAAAACAACCATCACAGCCGGCGGCAAAACCCTTGTAACCGAGTCAACCTACGATGTACTGGGGCGCATTACTTCATACAAGGACACACTTGGGACGACCAGATACACCTATCAGTCTAATGCCGATGGCACCCGGAAAACCACAACCCTTCCAACCGGCGTAACAATCATTGAAGACCGTTATTTTGACGGCTGTCTCAAGGAAATCAGCGGCACCGGTGCCATTGCCCACAAGAAATACGAATACGGCACAGAGTCCGGAATGTTCTATACAAAAGAAATTAACGGCGATAATGCCAATGAATGGACAATAACCCGCTATAATATGCTCGGTAAACCATGCCGGATTGTCCGTCTCAACAATTCCGGCCAGCCGGTAACCACCACCATTGTCTACGATTCGTGCGGCAGGCCGGTCAAGAAAACCGATCCCAACCAGGTTGCGAACCTCGCATCTTATAATGCCAAAAATGAAGTAGATAAGTCAGGCCTGCACATTGATGGCGCGGCTGATGCGCTCACGCCATCAAGTAACGATCGTTTCAATACTTTCCATCGGACAGTTGATGCTGCGGGAATAAAGAATGAAACATCTGTTTATCCAATGCCGAATGACGCAAATCCTGTCCTGTTGTCCTCATCGCTATTCTCACTGGATGGCAGGACAAACACATCCGTTTTTGCCGGCAGGGGTTCCACGTCCATACGTAACGATTATCAGGAAGGCGGAACCTATTCTGTCACCACCACAAACAGCGACGGTACCAAAGTGGTTTCAGACTACATCAAATGGCGGCTGGATACTGTCACCCGGAAGGATAAAAACAACGCCGTTATTGACTCGGATCATTACGAATATGACGGACTGGGCGGGCTTGTACGTGCCACTAACAGCAAGCGGGGAACCACCGAATACGTCATCAATTCCCAGACGCGGCTTGTTGAAAAGGTCATTCCATCTGATACCACAAAAGGAGAAATCACTTATGCCTATTACCCCGGCACGGACCGCATGAAATACATGAGAAGATCGGATGGCCTGTTCATGCGTTATGATTATTATGACAATGGACTTCTTCAGAGGATCTACGACGGGCCGTCCTATGATACCCAGTACGAATACGATTCCCAGGGCCGCCAGACCCGGATGACAACCTGGCGTGACGGCAGGGCGGTAACAACCGAATGGCAATACAACGGCAATTCCGGTTTGCTGGAACAGAAAAAGCTCTTTGGCCTCGCCGGTCCGGTCGCCACTTACCAGTACCGAGACAACGGACAGCTTGCATCATTTACCGACGCTGAAAGTGTGCGAACAGATTACTCATATAACAACGCAGGTGATCGGGTCAGCGCTGTTACCAGCGACGGTTCTTCGGCAATAATCAGTACATTTAACCGGCTTGGCCGCATAAGTTCAAGTGCGATATCAAACGGCATTTCCGAAACTTTTGCCTACGCGCTCGACGGCAGTCTGCTCACAAATTCAATCACCGGTAACAGCATCGTCTCGAATGCGGTGTTTACTTATTCGTATGCCCCGGACCATCCCGGACTTATCAACATGAACTACAATGTTTCCGGTTGTACGAGTGGTTCTGTCGGTATAACGTACGATGCCGCTGTCAGGATTTCGACGATTACGAATGGCGCGATAACTGTGACGTATGGATATCCGGCGGATGCGATGGTGGTGACCTCGATTATCTGGAAACTGGGTGGAACGAATATCATGGCGCGTTATATTGGCTGGGATTTCAAGAACATGCGGGTGACGAATGGTATTTATGTTGTCAACGGATCAAATATGGCTGGTTCTGCATACAGTTATGTCGCCAATGACGACCGGATATCCAAGATAACATCTTTGATGGACGGTTCTTGGTGGAGTTATGAATATGATTCCATGAACCAGTTAAAGAGCGGGCGGAAATATTTTGCTGATGGCAGTGCGGTTTTTGGGCGGCAGTTCGCGTATGAATATGATTCCATCGGCAACACGGTCAAAGGCGGACCGCTTTCAAGCAGGGAACGGCCGGTGAACACTTTTCAGGCTGATGATCTTAATTTTCATGTAAGCCGCATATGGAGCAACAAGATTGAAGTGACTGGCACAGCAAGCACCAACGCCACGGTGACGGTGAATGATGTGATGACAACGCGTCAGGGTGAGCGATTTTCTGCGGTTGTGCCTGTGAACACAACAAACTCATCAGCTGAAACTAATATTACTGTTTATGCGATCTGGTATAACGGAACCAACGACATAGTTGCGAGTGTTACCGGTAAGGTGTTTCTGGCGAAGTCGGTAGAGCCGGTTTCACACCGGTTGACTGGTGAGATTTCTCAGGACAGCCGTTTCACCAACCAGTGGAACAAATTTGGCCAACTGGTTTCAGTGACTTCGACAAACGCTAACCCCAACTTTAAACTGGAGTTTTTGTATTATCCTGATGGTCGTCGCGCCTCCAAGAAAGTTTACACTTGGAATTCCGGTGCTTGGATGCTTAATACTGAATACTCTTTTGTTTACGATTCTTGGAACCTCGTTTCCGAATCAATTTCCGACTACTCCGTTTCACCCGCTCTCCGGCTCACCAAGTCATATTCATGGGGCCTCGACCTCTCAGGTCTCCGTTCCGGTTCTTTAGGTGGCCCGGGCGCTCCGCGCGCGGGTGGCATCGGCGGTCTTCTTTCAATTACTGTCACCTCCAACGGTACATCGAACACCTATTTCCCGATTAGTGACCACAACGGCAACATCAGTCACATTGTTGATTCGACTGGTACTGTCGTTGCCCGTTATGAATACAGCCCATTTGGTGTTTTGATAGGCGAGTGTTATTCCTGTCCGCTTGTACGCCAAAACCTTGGCGACGGCGGATTCAGATTCCAGAGCAAGTATTACGACAAGGAAACTGAACTATATTATTTCGGTTATCGTTACTATGACCCTAATTCCTGCAAGTGGTTGTCCCGAGACCCTAAAGGCGAAAATGGGGGAATTAATTTAACATGCTTCTGTTTGAATGACCCGATAAATTCTTATGACCCTGATGGTCTTGCGGCTTACTTCTTTGGAGGAACAGGAAACAGCTTGAAGCCTGAAGGGATATCAAATGTGGAGATTTTGCATAATTCGTGGGATGAAGGAAAATATGGATTTAGGCATTATATGCCGGGTGTATATTCTGGATTTACTCCTGGAGGGAAGAGAAACAATTTAGCACGTAGAGTTTCAGGGGAAGTATTACTTGAGGGTGTGGCGGGGAAAACTCTTGGCGACCGTGTGGATAAGATGATGGATACACTTGAGGATGAACTTAAGGCTGGGGACAAGGAAGTAAATGTGTTCGGTTTCAGCAGGGGTTCAGCATCTGCCCTTGAGTTTCTGAACCGAATTCAGGATAGAAAAACTAACCCCAAAACAGCGTCTTTATACAATGGTATTAGAATTAACTTTGTCGTTCTATGGGACACGGTCAGGTCTACGTGGAAGAATTATAGAACCGAATTACCTGTTGGGCTGCACTTTGAACATCAACCTTTGCATTTTATATCCATAGACGAACAGAGAAGACCTTTTTCTGATGAGGAAGTTCTGGACGTTCATGGTGCATTGCAAATCGGCTACCGAGGTGTTCATGCGGACGATGGCAATGGGTATCCAGAGAATGGTCCAAGTCCTTTTGGTGGGATTTCGCTGGGGGATGCTGTCCTTGCAGGAAAATTTATTGGCATCGAATTCGATAAAACCGAACTAGCGAAATATCCGAGCGTAATTAATTTTAAAGCAACGCCAACCGATAACTCTAGTTTGATATATGGACCTTTGGGACACCGAAAGTTTCCTCACGGTATGATTTTAGATGGCTCGGTAAGACAATTCGGATGGTATTCCAAGCCATTGAATGATATTAGCGGCTTTAATACATATACAAGTCATGAGATGTGGCTCAAGTGGGCTGGAATATGGGATAAGATTAAATGAAAAAAATGCTAATTACTGTTTTATGGTCACTTACCTTGGCTGGATGTCTGAGCATTGGATGGGAGAAGATTAACACTCAAGTCAGACTGGCAAACAGGTCAGGGAAAAGTATCCATTCTGTTGCGATTGACTCGGATGGTGATAAGAATGTGTTTGGTTTTCTTGCCGCTACTCAAAGAGGAGATAGCACGGCCGGCGGATGCGAATTTCGCTTTTGGAAGGGTTTCGCTATTGAATGGGAAGAGAACGGAGAAAAGAGAAAAGTTTTAGTGGATATAATGCGATATAAGGCAAAACTTGACCAAATTAAAAGCCTTGGTTTCTACTACTTGGGAAATAACCAGTGGCAGGTCATTGCTCGTGATGGCGAAAGGACGAACGCTAAAGAAATAAAGCCCTGAGTAAATAACAGTTCTTTGACAATTCTTTCCGATGTTACCCTTGACCACAACGGCAATATCCAACACTTACTTGATGCCTCCACAAAACAGATAGTTGCCTCTTATGAATATTCGCCTTTTGGTGTTCTCATAGGCGTATCAGGTGTTGCTAAAAATGTCTGCCCTCTGAGATTCCAAAGCAAATATTACGACAAAGAAACTGAACTGTATTATTTTGGCTATCGCTACTATGACCCGAACAGTTGCAAGTGGCTGAGTAGAGACCCGTTAGGAGAGCAGGGTGGGGTAAATTTAACTCAAGCGTTTGGTAATGACCCGGTGAATAAATATGACCCGGATGGAAGATGAGCTTATGGATTCGATTATGAAGGATATGTGGAAGCCCCATATGATTGGATTGAGCCAAGTTATACCCAGAACGAAGTTGATAGAGTGTATGAATATTTAGGTAAAAGAGATAAGCATATTTACAATACTGGTTTAGCAAATCTGAAGGAAACAAGAGAGGCGAATCAGCAGCTGCTTCAGCGTGTGCTTGGTGTGCCCATCGAGGTTATCTGGAATCCTACGGTTGGACAGATAGGAAATGATATAGGAGCGGTAGGGCAGGCAATCGGACGGCGTGGCTGGAGTTGGAATCCATTAAAGGTGGGAGCAAATGTCGTTGGTGGACTGGTTGAGGCTGGGGCAATTCCGGTAGAGATTGCAGGATATGGTGTTGATTGGGCTGTAGCTCCACTAGAAAAAATACCAGTTCTTCGTACAGTAGAACCCACATATATATTAACGAAAAAGGCATATCTTGAAGCACTAAAATATGTAATGGCTCAAAAAGATACACAAGCTAGAGTATGGGCGTGGATGCATAGCGAGGGGGCTATACATGGATTAACAGTTTTCGGGAATTTATCGCCGGAAATGCGTTCTTATATTAGTGGATACACTTTTGGAGGTGGTAAGGGCGATATTCCCAAGAAAATGGATATTAAACGTCTGGGGCTTAAAAGTGATAATAGATTGCGACGATGGTTGCTTATCGATAAGGATGGCGTGGCTGCAATTGCTGGTGGTGGGATACTACGAAAATATGATTGGATGACTGTGGATAAAGGTTATGTCCATGGATTTGACGTTTATCTTGAAACTTGGGTTCCTATCAAAGCTAAAGAATATTTTGAGGTGAATGCCCGTCAGATTCTTGATAAATAGTCGAGGGAAGGAGTTATGGTTATGTTGCGAATAGCGAGTATCCTTATGCTAAGTGTCATATGCCTTGGGTGTCGCCTTATGCCTGACCATGTTGAGAGATTTATAGAAAGACACGATATATTGGAAAAGAAGGATGCTAATCTTCTTGAGGGACCTTACAGAATAGGGAAAGTGCTTTCTCCTAATAAAATAACGATTTTTCAAGATGATAAGCCAATAGAAATTAATATTAGAGGATGTAAACCTGTTGGAGATGAGAAATTTGATTTTAAGGCTTCAAAACTACTTGGCACAATGTGGCCGGACGGTCTTTTTATTCGAACTGACTGCAAGATTTCAAGGGATATGAACAGGCTTAGTGCTGTTGTTTATGACGCTGCTAATGTTGATGAAGTAATGAACGAAAAAGGGGAAATTAAATCTGATATTCTCACATATCGAATGCCTCAATTATTAAATCTTTCATATGGTTATTGCCTTCTCGACCATTCCGATACCAACTATCCGCTTTATAGGGTGTTTGAGCAGGCTGAACAGTTGGCAAAAAAGTATAAGAAGGGTTATTGGGCTACGCATAAGGAATGATTTCTTCGTTCTTGGTTTTTTCAGTGTCAGATAGTATGAAAGGCAGAACCTCCGATAAGACTCGGCTATAATGCCAGTCAAACAAGGATGCGGCCATGGTGGCCCATCATATAAAAAGGAGGTTCTGCCATGTACTATATGGGGAT
>JAQUPZ010000017.1 GCA_028716365.1 Kiritimatiellia bacterium | reverse complement strand
TCCGTTTTTCTCATATTCCAGTTTCAACATGGAGTACGGGTGATGTTTTCGCCAGGGCGTTTGTCAGGTGGTCTGAAATCCAGCGTTCTATAGCCTTTGTACGTGATCAACTTATGTCACTTCCTGACGGACCTGTTTATGAGCCCGTTGGAAAGATAGCATCTTCGCGTATGGTTGTTTCAATGAGGGAAGGGTGGCGGGGGGAAATCTGTCATGTTGCTTTAACTGATGAGCACGGTAGATTTGCCGGTTATAAAATTGTGGATCCTTCTTTTCATAATTGGTTTGGTTTGGCCTATGCTTTGCGTAAACAGCAGATTTCTGATTTTCCATTATGTAATAAGAGTTTCAACCTATCTTATTGCGGATATGATTTGTAAGGCTGATTCGATTTTGGAAGGGAATAGGTATTATGTTTGGCGTGGTGAAGACGAGATTATTGCAGGGACATCGTACAATGAAGTATCCGGATGGGCCGGCGCCGGAATTGCCGGAAAAATTCATTGGTAAACCAGTCATTGATTGTTCTAAATGTCAGGCAGATTGCAAGAGGACATGTATTGATGTCTGCCCAACAGGTGCCATCGCGGTGATGCAATCTGAAAAGGGTGGTATATCTCTGGACATGGGTAAATGTCTTTTCTGTGGTGTCTGCCGTGATAAATGTCCTTCTGGTACGATATGTTTTGGTCGTAAACATCAATTGGCTGCGACAAAACGTGATGATCTTGTAGTCAAAAACGGTGATGAATCTCTAGCTTCGGCCCTTAACAAAAAGGCTCAAAAATTATTTGGGAGGTCTTTGAAATTGAGGCAGGTTAGTGCCGGAGGTTGTAATGCCTGCGAATCCGATACTAACGTTTTGAATACGGTTGGATGGGACTTGGGACGGTTTGGTATCCAATTTGTGGCATCACCAAGACATGCTGATGGTTTGCTTGTCACCGGTCCTGTTTCTGAAAACATGAAAGAAGCTCTCTTAAAGACATATGAGGCTGTTGCATCACCGAAAATTGTGATAGCCGTTGGGGCATGTGCGATTTCAGGAGGACCATACATAGGGCATCCTGAAACTTGCAGTGGAGTTACGAAAGTTGTGCCAGTTGATCTTTTTATCCCTGGTTGTCCCCCTCATCCTTTGACAATCCTGGATGGTTTACTGAGATTTGTTGGCAGGCTTTGAAAAAGAATACATCACCCATTGCGGAGTACGCTTTTTCAATAGAAAAGTTACCAACTGCAGTTGGTTTTGAGCTTGTGTAACATTACTTTCCTATATATGTTTATATTTAATCATTCCTCGGGGGTATTGCTGGTGAAAATTCTGAGAGATTTGGTCGTATTGAACTTTTCCTTTTTTGTTTGCCTACTCTTAATATTTATTTCTCTTACGGTTACTTCCATGGCGCAGACCAATATCAGTGCCGAAATCTATGCACTGCGAACCATCTTTGATGAAAATTTATCTGTTATTGACAAGGAATATAATGACATTGCACGTACCTGGCCTGATAATTACGCCAAAGAATTGGATGTTCTGCAGAAAAAAATGCAGAAGGCAGGTGATCTTGAAGGGTGGCAGGATGTAAACCGTGAGTTTAAACGATTTAATACAGAGAAGACATTACCTGCCAGTGCCATTACGACCATTTCAAATGACCTGCAGGTTTTACAGAAAAGATACCATGTATCTTCGAGTGGAATAGACACAGAGAAAAGCAGGAAAATCGTGTCTCTGACCGAGAAATATGTTTCACGGCTTTCAAGTATCCAAAAAAGTTTAACCATGGCCGGAAAGATCGACGACGCTATTCTCGTGAATGCAGAGATAAAGAAGGTAAAGTCCCTGGCAAAAGTGTCGGCTGCGGAATTTGCCCTTATGGCAATGGAAGCCGAAAAGGCTCAGGAACAGAAGGTTGCGGCAACAATTACAGCTGACTCAACGAAGACAGAGGAATTATCAGGGAAAACAGGGGCACCCGACAATATGGCTGGAGGGAATCCGGCAAACCCGAAAACTGCCGATGCACATCCTTCTCCTGAAGATGCAGGACCAAAAATATATGACGGGCAGATTCCACCTGTGATTCAGGGTATCAACTTTAAGAGCGTACAATTGTCTGGAACGGAGCGAATGCGTGTGGTGAAGAAGGTAACTGCAAATGCAATGATCGGGAAAAAATCAGCAACAAGTATCTCTTTGTCTGGCGGTACATATTTTGGCGCTCACGAACGAACCGGATCAAGTCAGAATTTCATCAGGTTGAATGTAAAAGCGAGTAATGTCAGTTATGTCCTTGAAGGATTGAAGATTGCAGTCCAAATATTCTGCAAAGATACGTCTGGGAAGGGTGGTGGTGCCAGGGAGTTACGTACAGATGTCGCCAGGCTTCCCAAAATTGAAGGAGGTAAACAAATCTGTGTGGAACTGCCGCCGGTTGTCACAATATCATCTTCATCTCGGTATCGTGGTTACGACTATGGAACAGCATCAAATATTGGACAGGAATTTTATGGAATCGTAGTAAGTATTTTTGATGATACAGGCGCTTTGGCTTATCAGGGTGCTTCAAGCGATGCACTGGAGAAAATGGGGATTGCTGAGATGCCTAAGGAGAAACCGGCTCAAGATATTCGCGAGCGTTTTGAAGCGGCACGGGATGCATATCATAAGGCGCGTGCAGCCTTTAATGCTTCACCGAATAACGAAATTCTGCGTGATGCGTATCTTGCTGCCGGCAAGGAGTTTACGGCGGTACGTGAAGCTTATCAACGGACAATAAACATTCCTCCTCCGTTACCTCAATTGAATCCTTAGCCCCTGTCCCCACTGGTTGTCCTTGTGACCGTTGATAGCTTCCTGGTCAGTTTTCTCCTGTGTTATTGAAAATCTGGAATCTCGCTTTACACCTTAATAAAAAAATACCACTTAAATCCCAGGTAATACCGTCAAAGATTTGACAAATGGAGGGCATTTCCTGCATAATTAAAAATAATGAGTAAACATACAGATATGCCGCAATCGGTCATCAGTCGTCTGACACGTTATCTCGCACATATTCAGACCCTTTGTTTGGAAGGAATAAAGTGGATTTCTTCCCGGGAAATTGCCGACAACCTTGGCCTTACCAGTTCCACGGTGCGTCAGGATTTGTCGTATCTTGATTTCTCGGGTGTATCAAAGCGTGGTTATGAAACCTCTGGACTTGAGAAGGTACTGACTGATGTTCTTGGAGCAGATGTAAAGTGGAAGATGGTTATGGTTGGGGCAGGGAACCTCGGGAAAGCGTTGGCGCTTCATGAAGAATTTTCGAGACGCGGATTTAATATCGTGGCCATTTTCGATGCCGACAAGGCAAAGATAGGTAAGAAAGTCGGTAATCTTGAGATAATGGGTCCACGAGAAATTCCGGCAGTTGTAGCAGAAAAGAAAGTTGATATAGGAGTCATTGCCGTGCCTGCATCTGCAGCGCAGGGAGTGGCTGATATGCTGATAATGTCGGGGGTGAAGGGGTTACTGAATCTGGCATTGACTCATATTGTTGCTCCCAGAAGTGTTCCTGTAATTGATTCACGAGTTGTTGCAAGTCTGCTTGAACTGTCGCACACCATAAAGTTCGGCCGTCGATCCGACCATTAACTAAAAGGTGTATTTCCGCACAAAAACACTTGATTCCTGCGGTTTATATTGTGAAATTTATAACGTTAATTATTTAACACTATTTCCTTGACTGCGTAATGCCTGCAGATGTATCGTATGTCCCATAATGAATTAAAGAGAAGTTGGATTTCATTACCAAATTGAATCAACGCCGCATTTAAAAATTTTAACAACAGGTGCAGGAGGAGCAATGATCGAAATGAAATGCGATTGCGGTTCCGAAATAAATGAACGTGATCTTGTTAAACAACTGGACGCGATTCTTGACGAATATCGCGGAAAGCCGGGTGCGCTTATTCCTGTTTTGCAAATGTCACAAAAAATGTTCGGGTATCTGCCGGAATCGGTATTGAAACGGATCAGTCTGGAACTCGGTAAACCTTACAGCGAAGTGGCTGGCGTTGTTGGTTTCTATTCTTTCTTTTCTACCGTACCTCGGGGAAGACACCTGGTTCGTGTTTGTCTGGGCACTGCATGCTATGTGCGGGGAGGCAAGCAGGTACTTGAAGCCATAAAAAAGAATCTTGGGATAGATGTAGGCGAAACGACTCCGGACAGGAATTTTTCTCTTGAAGTGGCACGGTGTTTCGGAGCATGCGGTCTGGCTCCTGCCATCATGGTTGATGATGACGTACACCAACGCGTGAAGCCGGTTAAAGTCGGCGAGATTCTTAATCAATATTTAACTAAAAAAACGAAGAAAGGAAAGAAGTCTGCAGGGAAGAAGGGAGCCGGGAAATGACGAAGTTGACTATAATATCCAGCCCCGAAGTCCTCGGGGAACTCAGGAATAAAGTGAAACCTGGCGTTGATATCCGTACCAGTACCAGTGAAACTGAAAGTACTAACGGCTTGAGACATGTACTAGTGTGTACAGGCGGCGGATGCATAGCGTCGGGAGCTTTGGATGTCAAGGCGGCCCTGGAAAAAGAAATCAAAAAGGCCGGTATTTCGAATACAGTTAAAGTATTTGAAACGGGATGTATGGGCCCCTGTGCCGTCGGACCGGTACTTGTTGTTTATCCGGAGGGTGTGTTTTATCAGAACCTGAAGCCCGAAGACACAAAGCAGATTGTCAAAGATCATTTCAAGCGGGGGAAAATTGTTGAACGGCTTGTCCGTAGAAAAGCCGTGAGCAACGATCCGGTTCCTGTAATGCGTGATATAGGGTTCCTCGCAAAGCAGACAAAAATTGTATTGCGGAATTGCGGCATTATCAATCCATTGAGCATTGAGGATTATATCGCGAGAGATGGATATGCCGCCCTTGCAAAAGTTCTTTCAGGGATGAGTCCGGATGATGTTATCGGGACCGTCAAGGCATCAGGGATAAGGGGGCGCGGCGGCGCCGGATTCCCAACATGGTTGAAGTGGAATCTGACAAAGAAAGCTGCAGGTAAAGAGAAGTTTGTCCTGTGTAACGGTGATGAAGGTGACCCAGGGGCGTTCATGGATCGAAGTGTTCTTGAAGGTGATCCCCATAGTGTAATTGAGGCCATGGCGATTGCTGCTTATGCAATAGGAGCGCAAAGAGGATTTGTTTATGTACGAGCTGAATATCCACTGGCGGTTGAACGACTGGGCAAAGCAATAAGCGATGCGAGAGAATACGGGTTGCTTGGAAAGAACATAATGGGAAAGGGGTTCGATTTTGACCTCGAAATACGAATGGGGTCCGGTGCGTTTGTATGCGGTGAAGAAACTGCACTTATGACATCAATCGAAGGTAATCGCGGAGAACCGCGTCCCCGCCCACCGTTCCCGGCCAACCGGGGATTATGGGGTAAGCCCAGCGTGTTGAATAATGTTGAAACATATGCGGCGATTCCGGCCATCATCCTGAAAGGTGCGGAATGGTACGCGTCATGTGGTACCGAGAAAAGCAAAGGTACCAAGGTTTTTGCATTGGCGGGTGCTGTCAGCGCAACAGGCCTTGTTGAGATTCCCATCGGGACACCGCTTGGCGAGATTATCTATGATATTGGTGGAGGAATACCGGATGGCAAGAAATTCAAAGCGGCGCAGATCGGCGGGCCTTCCGGCGGATGTATTCCTAAACAACATCTTAATGTTCCTGTCGATTACGAATCTCTTATTGAACTTGGTGCCATAATGGGGTCCGGCGGCCTCATCGTAATGGACGAGGATACCTGTATGGTTGATGTTGCCCGCTATTTCCTGGATTTCGTACAGGATGAATCATGCGGTAAATGCGTGCCTTGCAGGGTGGGGACAAAACGCATGCTGGAAATACTTGAAAGAATTTGCGAGGGCAAAGGCGAAGAAGGCGATATAGAAAGACTGATAACGCTAGGTGAACAAATCAAAGATACAGCACTTTGCGGGCTTGGCCAGACGGCACCAAACCCCGTATTGTCAACTATTCGTCATTTCAGGGATGAATACGTAGCGCATATTCGCGACAAGAGATGCCCCGCTGGTGTTTGCCCGGCACTTGTCAAAGCTCCGTGTTCAAATGCATGTCCGGCAGGAGTCAATGTTCCGGGTTTTGTGTCGTTAGTAGGAGAAAAACGTTATACTGATGCACTAAAGTTGCATAGGGAAAGAAACCCGCTGGCGGCAGTCTGCGCTTCGGTATGTTTCCATCCCTGTGAGAAGAAATGCCGACGGTCGAAACTGGATAAATCGCTGGCCATCAGAGCTGTTAAACGTTTCATGGTTGAAAAAGAGACCAAGCCGGTAATACCAGAAGTCCGTGAAAACAGTACAAATGCCAGAAAGAAAATTGCGGTCATTGGTGCTGGTCCGTCAGGACTGGCATGCGCGTATTTTCTGGCCCGCATGGGATACAAGCCGAAAGTTTTTGAGGCCAAACATCAGGCTGGAGGTATGCTTGTGCAAACCATTCCAGCTTACAGGTTGCCACGGAAGACGCTTGCGAAAGAAATAAAAATGATCCAGGCAATGGGGGTGGAGATCAAGACAGGATCGGCACTGGGCGAGGATTTTACTCTTCAGCAACTGAAGGACAAAGGGTATGAAGCTGTGTTTCTTGGTCTAGGAGCGGCAAAAGGAACCCGGTTGGGAATAGCCGGCGATAATGTGAGAGGTGTTGTAGACGGGATACAGTTCCTTCGGGAATATAACCTGAAAGGCAAGATGAACGTTGGTAAGCGTGTGGCCGTGATAGGCGGTGGAAATGCCGCGATCGACGTTGCCCGAACGGCATTGCGGCTTGGATCCAAGTCGGTGACTGTTATTTATCGCAGGACAAAGGAAGAGATGCCTGCATGGTCCGAAGAAGTTGACGAGGCCATACGGGAGGGGGTCAAATTCGAATTTCTGACGGCCCCGCGTGAGATTGTAACATCAAAAGAAAAGGTGACTGGTATACGATGTACCCGTATGAAGTTGGGTGAATTTGATCGCAGTGGCAGAAGGCGCCCAATGGAGAAGACCGGCGAGGATATCGTTTTTGAAGCTGATCAGGTTGTTGCTGCCATTGGGCAGACAGTGGATACAGGATCAATAGCAGATGGAAGTGGCCTTAAACTTACAAAAGGCAATTTCATAGAAGCTGATCCAGTAACCGGCAAGACATCCATCAATTGGGTGTTTGCAGGGGGGGACGTGGTCAGTGGCCCGGCATCTGTCATCGAAGCCGTTGGGGCAGGTGAACGCGCGGCTGTAGGCATTGACAAGTATCTTACCGGATCAGAGCACGCCTTCTGGCGACAGGAGTTACCGGTTGATACTTTCTTCGATCCTGATGCTGAACCTGTGGCATATACACGTGCCGAAATAGAGTTGGTTCCCGTGGAAAAACGAAAGAATTTTAATGAAGTTGAACTGGTTTGGAACGAAAAAACCGCAACTTGTGAAGCCAAGCGATGCCTGCGGTGTGATTACCGTGGCAGTTGTGATTAAAAGGAGAGGCTTATCATGCCAAAATTGACAATAGACGGAAAGCCTGTTGAAGTCGCTGATGGAACGACGATATTGGAAGCTGCAAAAGAAATCGGTATACGCATTCCAACGCTCTGTTACCTTGAAGGTATTCAGGCAATAGGAGCATGCAGAGTTTGTGTTGTCGAAGTGGAAGGTGCAAGGACGCTTGTGGCATCCTGCGTGATGCCCGTAGCGGAGGGAATGAAGATTATCACCAACAGCAAGCGGCTTCGTGATGCACGTCGTACTGTTGTGGAACTACTGTTGTCTGAACACGATGGTAACTGCCAGACCTGCGAAAGGAACAACGATTGTGAGCTCCAAACTGTTGCCTATGAGCTTGGTATAAAGAACATTACTTTCGAAGGTATTAAGACGAAGGCCGATGTTGATACAAGTACGGTTGCTCTTGTGCGAGATAACGGTAAGTGTATCAAGTGCCGAAGATGCGTTACTGTATGCAACCAGGTCCAGGCTGTCGGTGCGCTGTTCCCGCAGTTCAGGGGTTTTAAGACCGTTATTGGTCCGGCATTTGGAAAGGATCTCAGTACTGTTGCATGTGTTCAGTGCGGGCAATGCGCAGCGGTATGTCCCGTGGGAGCCATAGTTGAACAGAACCATATCGAACGGGTGTGGAAAGCCCTGGATGACAAGACGAAAACGGTAGTTGTTCAGACAGCGCCTGGAGTAAGGGCTGCGCTGGGTGAATGTTTTGGACTTCCCGCAGGGACATTGGTGACCGGCAAAATGGTTGCCGCACTGAGAAGACTTGGGTTTAGCACTGTGTTTGACACCAACTTTACTGCTGATTTGACAATTATTGAAGAAGCCATGGAACTTCTTTCGCGGTTGAAAAAGGCAGTAAAGGAAAGACAACCTGCTGCTTTACCGCAGTTTACAAGTTGTTCGCCTGGATGGATAAAATACGTTGAGTATTTTTACCCGGAATTTATTCCCAACCTTTCAACCTGCAAGTCACCACAGCAGATGTTCGGCGCAGTTGCAAAAACTTATTGGGCAAAAAAGGTTGGGAAAAAACCTGATGAAGTTTTCGTCGTTTCCGTCATGCCGTGTGTGGCGAAAAAATTTGAAGCGACGAGGCCGGAGATGAACAGCAGTGGAGTACAAGATGTTGATGCAGTTCTGACTACCCGTGAACTTGGCAGGATGATCAAACAGGCAGGTATCGACTTTGTTTCACTTCCAGATGAGACAGTTGACCGTGTGCTTGGAACTTCTTCAGGTGCAGCCGATATTTTTGCCAACACCGGTGGTGTGATGCAGGCTGCGCTCAGGACGGCATACGAAGTGATTACGGGCCGGGAACTTCCGTTTGAAAACCTGTATATAGAAGCAATAGCAGGTATGGAAGGGATAAAGGAAGCTTCGGTAACGATTACAGATACAGTGCCGGAATGGTCGTTCCTTGAAGGTGTGACCATGAAAGTTGCAGTTGCACATGGATTGGGGAATGCCAACAGATTGATGGAGAAAATCAAGTCGGGTGAATCAATCTATCATTTTGTTGAAGTCATGACATGTCCGGGCGGCTGTATCGGCGGCGGAGGACAACCGAGATTTACAACTGATGCTGTCCGGAAGAGCCGGATAAAAGCCATGTACAAGGAAGATTCAGGGAAAAAAGTGCGTAAATCTCACGATAATCCGAAAATCAAACAGATATATGGTGAATTTTTAAATATGCCATTGGGCGAAAAATCACATCATCTGCTGCATACTAAATATACCAGCAGATCAAGGGTGTGATTGGAAGTCCCTGATTAATATGGCAGAATATGTGTGGATGAATCTGCAAGGAGGGAAGATGTCTAAGATACTAATAGTTGACGATGACCACGAGTTAATTGAAGCAACAACCGCTGTACTTGAAGAACAAGGTCATAGTGTTATTTCTGCCGTTAGCGGGACGGAGGGATTCACGATGGCAAAGATGGAGAAACCCGATCTTATACTTCTCGATGTGATGATGGAAAACGATAGTGCAGGTTTTGAAATTGCCAGGGCTCTTAAAGAAGATAATGCGACAAAGAATATGCCTGTGATTATTATCACGGGAATTCGTAAAGCAAAAAATCTCCCGTTTAAATTTGAGCCCGATGAAGACTGGCTACCTGTTAAAGCGGTCCTTGAAAAACCGGTTGCTCCGGAGATATTGATTGAAGCTGTTGATAAGGCATTGAAAGGCTGAGAATAAAATCAGTTAATGGGGCGGTGTTTGTATGCTCAGAACAAAACTATTTAAATGGTTTGCAGTGCTCGTTCTGCTGTTCAGTTTTCTTTCTGCTTTTCTTGGTATCAGGATTATCAATGAACGGGTCATTGAAGAGGCTCAGACAAGGGTCAGGTTGAACGTCAGCAGCGCCTGGGCACTGAACAACAGCCGTTTGAATGAAATAGAGATAGTCCTGAAACTTGCAGCAAGCAAAGAAGTCGTTGTCGACATGGCTGAAGGGAAAAACTGGACTGATGCCGATGTACGCAACCGGCTTGAAAGAATACGGATTGGTTTTGGCCTGGATTTCATGGGTGTTGTCGGACCCGATGGGCGGGTTATGATCCGTACAAACCAGTCTGGCGTTCCTGGCGATTTCAAAACTTCTGATCCCGCTGTTGCCAGTGCGCTCAAGGGAGAACCTTTTGCCTGCATGAGTGTTATGTCTGGCGCTGAATTAAAACGTGAAGGAGAAGGACTTGCGGAACGGGCATTTCTTGAACTTGAAGACACTCCACGAGCGCGCCGTTCTGACAAGAAAGTAGAAACACGCGGAATGGTAAAGATCAGCGCTGCGCCGATTCGTAAAGGCGTTCAGATCCTGGGTGCGGTTTATGGCGGGATTCTTGTAAACCGAAACAACGAGATAGTTGATCGTATCCGGGATGTGGTTTTCAAGAATGAGCAGTACAAAGGTGTACCGATAGGGACAACAACAATCTTTTTGAATGACAGCAGGATAGCGACAACAGTAAGACAGGTGAACGGGAATCGCGCGATTGGAACACGGGCTTCCAAGGAAGTTGCAGACCGGGTTCTTGATAATGGCCTCCCGTGGGTTGGTGACGCGTATGTTCTCAAAGACCTGTATCTCACAACTTATGAGCCGATCAAGGATGGTCTGGGCCAGGTTATCGGGATGTTATATGTTGGGATTCTGAAGCAGCCATTCCTGGATATCGGTCACAGCATAATACTGAGATATATCTACGTTTCCCTGTTTGTACTTCTTGTGTCGCTTGTACTTGCATTCATAATTGCCGGCAGACTTGCACAGCCTATCCACTGCCTGGTTGAGGCATCAAACAAATTAAGCAATGGTGATGTTCATAAGCCGATAACCGCCCGTGGAACATGCCGTGAAACTGAACTTCTGCTCAAAGCCTTCAATGAAATGGGGGACACGCTTGCTGAGAGAGAACAAAAGTTGAAGGCATTGAACCGGAGTTACATGGAAACGCTCGGGTTTGTATCACATGAATTAAAAAGTCCGGTTGCGACAATCATGAACTATGTCTATCTGCTTAAAGAGAGGAAGATTGGTCCGTTAAATGAGAAACAGGAGAAAGCTGTCAGATCCATTGACCGGGGAGGTGCACGACTCATTGAGATGGTCAGGCATTATCTCAACCTGTCCCGTATTGAAAACCATGAAGTTCAGATTGTACTTTCAAAGGTTGCTGTGCTTGGTGAAATTTTAAAGCCTTTGTTTGACGCGGCTGAAGCTGAACTCTCTGCGAATAAAATGATGGTGACGAACACTGTGATGGATAATGTTGTTCTAAATGCCGATGCCAATATGGTTCGCGAAGTGTTTGAGAACCTGATCAGTAATGCCATCAAATACGGTCGGTCAGGAGGGATGATACAAATCAGTGCAATGCCTTCCGGTGATTATGTCGAATTTGCAGTCAGAAATGACGGAGAAGGGATTTCCGAGGATAAACTTGGGGATGTGTTCCAGAAATTCACGAGATTAAAAAGTTCTGATGCTGTAAAAAGGCAAAAGGGTACAGGGTTGGGGTTGTTTATAACGAAATATATCGTTGAAGCACATGGTGGAAAAATCAGCGTACAGTCAAGGGCGAATGAATGGGCCGAGTTTATCTTCACACTTCCGGCATGGAAAGAAAGTGAATCAAGAACAGGTGCGGAGATAAAATAATATTCACTACGGAAATATTAAACGGTTATAATAAGGGGTGTCATGAGGCAGCAGAAGATACTGATTGTAGATGATGATGTTTCGTTCGTTGAATCCAATAAAGATCTGTTGGAGGCATTTGGATATGAAGTCCATACTGCCTATGATGGACAATCTGGACTTGAAATGGCTCATAAAGTCCGGCCCGATATTATGATTCTTGACGTAATGATGGCAAGCGAGACAGAAGGTTTTGAAGTTGCCAGGAAGGTGCCGGAATCTCCCGACCTTAAAGATACCAGAATTTTGCTGGTTACTGGTGTTACCCATGCACTTAATCTTTCGTTTCCATTACAACCGGACAAAACGTGGTTGCCGGTTGACAGAGTACTGGAGAAGCCTATTCCACCTGACAGGCTTATTGCCGAACTTGAGCGCGCCATGAAACCAATATCTTGAGTTATTCAATTCTGTTGCAGGGCTGGATCGATCATTAAAAGTATTTTCGCAGTAGAGAAAATATGAAAAAAATTCTGTTAATTGACGATGATTCTGAGTTTCTTCTATCCAACAAGGCGGTGATTGAATCACGGGGATATCAGGTAATTACTGCGAATGATGCTGTCAGCGGCATGAGGCTGGCGAAAGATGAGTATCCACATCTTGTCATCCTTGATGTTATGATGCAGACAGATACTGAAGGATTTGAGGTAAGCCGAAAGTTACGGGATATTCCTGAACTTAAAAGGCTCCCGGTTATTTTACTCACAGGTATCAGGGCGGTGATGGGAATACATCATCGTATTATGCCGGATGAAACTTGGCTGCCGGTCCGGTCTGTTCTCGACAAACCGGTTGCGCCAGAATTGCTTTTAGCAGAGATCGAAAGATTGCTGAATTGACCTGATTATCACCTTGACTTCATAAAAGACAAAAATGAACAAAACTTTTTTTTATTGTGCAGTTTTTGTTCTTGGAACAGCTTGTTTTGATTTTTCTTTGTTTGGTGCTGATGAAAATACTGCCAGTAACAGACTCAGGTCGATAACTGATCCAATTATTGTTACGGCAAAAGGCATTGCTGCTCCCGTATCTGCAACTCCGGGTGGAATAGGGGTTCTTGAGGGTGATGTCTTGAGACAGTCGGAAGGTATAAGTATTTCCGACTTTCTTTCCACTGTACCAGGTGTGTCAAAGACTGCTGATGGTGCATGGGGATCAGATGTAAATATACGTGGACTGACCAGAGATTCGGTTATATTGCTCATCGATGGGGCGAGAGTGAATACATCAACTGATATCGGGGCCAGGTTTGGGTTGGTTGATCCTTTGGAAGTTGCGCGGGTCGAAATACTGAAGGGACCCATTTCTTCACTATACGGCTCAGGATCTGTCGGTGGGGTTGTAAACATTATAACGCGAAGTGGTGAGTTCACTGATGAGGCAAGGTGTGGCGGAGGATTTTCCTCCATGTATTCGGACAATCCGCAGGGATATAACAGCTTTGGATTCGCCAGCCTTAATACTCCATCAACATATTATTATGTAAGTCAAACTTGGAGAGATCATCAATCCTACAAGGACGGAGCAGGCAGGGAAGTTCATAATACCCAGTTTATGGATTCTGAATCGAAATTACGTTTCGGACAAAAGATTGGCGAGCATGATGTATTTACAGCAAATATCCAGTACTTCGAAGGACGTGATATTGGTGTCCCGGGAGGTGGAACTGCCCCGTTGCCGTCTGCGGCCGACGTGACTTACGAAGCGGCGGAAAGAGGACTTTTTAGCGTTGCATATACGACTACACCAAACGGCAGGTATTTTCGTAAATCCAGTCTGGACCTTTACTATCAATATATTGAGAGGCGTGTGAATATTGATCATTTCCCGGCCAGCAGCCCGATTTTTGCGGTGAAGCCCGAAGGACGTCACGATACTTATGGGTCAAAATGGATCAACATCGCAGATATTGGCAAACATGAAGTAAGTACCGGGTTGGATGTATGGCAGAGGATATATGACGGTACAAGGAACAAGTATCTAAAAAACGGGAAAGTGACACAGGACAAGCCACTGCCTGATTCGAGGTTCACTTCGAGTGGCGTATTTGCCGAAGACGACTGGAAACTTTTAAAAACATTTTGGATAAATGCCGGCGCAAGATTAGATGCCATTAACGTCAGGAATGATTCGACAACTGTCTGGCCTGAAAATACGAGTAACGATAACAGTTGGAATGCGCATCTTGGCGGAACATGGAAAATGACCGACAAGTTAAGTATGAAGATGGTTGGCGCAAGCGGTTACCGGGTGGCCAGTCTTGAAGAACGTTTTCAAGTGCTGGATTTAGGCGGCGGAATAACTAAATACGGAAATCCTGACATTAATCCTGAACGATCGATGTTTTTCGAATATGGCGTTAATTGGACAGGTGACGAGCTTTTCCTTGGTGCATCGGTATTTGTGAACCGGCTTGATGACCTGATAGGCGAGAGGATCGTTGACAATACAAGGATAATCAATGCCAACATCAATGAGGCAACAATACACGGGATGGAAGCCGAGTGCCGGTATCAACTCGTGTATCATGTGATGGTGTATGGGAACATCTGTTATATTGTCGGCGAAGATACCGGTAGTAATGAATATCTGCCTGGTATTGCGCCGATTAACGGACTCACAGGAATTTATTACGGTACGGGAACCGGCCCTTGGGCACGAATTGAGACGTTGTTTGCGGCAAAACAGGATAAAGTGCCGGATAACGTTAATAAATCGGCAGGATGGGCCACAGTTGATGCGAGAATCGGCTGGAACTTCAAGGGACAGATGGTGGATCAATCGATTTATGTTGGAGTAAATAACCTTTTCGACAAGAACTATCGCAACTACCTTACAACTTATCGTGGCAACGAATTTAACGAACCAGGCCGCTCAGTTTTTGCCGGATATGAAATAATGTTTTAAGTTATTTCTCCGAATTCTTTTCCGAGAGCATTCTTATCGCTTTTATCCTTTCCAGTATTGGGGGATGACCATAATTGAGGATGACCTTGAAAGGGTGGGGTGTCAGATTTGAGAGGTTATCCACACTGAGTTTCTTCAGGGCATTGATCATTGCCTCGGCATTTCCGCAGGTGTGAACCGCATAGGTGTCGGCCTCGTATTCATGTTTTCGTGATATGACATTTTCGACAAGGGATACGAGCATGGCAATTGGCGAATAAAGGAAACCGAAGAAGAAAAGGCTCGCATAAATGGATGTATGTTCCATTTTGAATGCATCGAAAAGTTTTTTGTTTCCAATAAAAATTGACAGGAGGAACAACGTAAATCCAGTCAGTGCGATGGACCGAATAATTGCCTTTGTAATGTGCCTTTTCTTGTAATGGCCCATTTCATGCGCGACCACTGCAACAAGTTCGGGTACTGTATGTTTCGCAATTAACGTATCAAATAAAACGATGCGCCTTGATTTGCCGAACCCGGTAAAAAATGCATTACTTTTAGCTGACCGTTTTGACCCATCCATCTTGAAAACGCCCTTGATTTTGAAGTTCTGCGACTTTGCATAATTTTCAATCGCGGATTTAAGTTCACCGTCTTCCAGTGGAATGAACTTGTTAAATAACGGCATGATGACATAAGGTGCGATGAATATCATCAGGACCTGGAACAGTGATATTGTTATCCAGCAATAAAGCCAGGCCAGTGTGCCGGTCTTTTCGAACAGCCACAGGACTGCGGAGAATATGACGCCGCCCAGGATGGTAATAAGTACAAGAGATTTTATAATATCCAGGATAAAAATCTTAAGGGTTGTCTTATTGAACCCGTATTTCTCTTCAAGGACAAATGTATCGTAAAAGGAGAAAGGAAGATTCAACAGTTTTGTTGCTAATATAAGGATACCGGCAAAAACCAATCCGGTTGCAATGGGCCCAAGGTTAAAATGTCTTGCAATGTGGTCCACGAAGTTGAAGCCGCCGATAATTATAAAAATTATGGTGACGATGGTGTCGAATGAGTCGGTGATAATGCCGAAACTGGTATTGTCGCGCAGATAATTCTGTGACTTCCTGTACTTCTCTGCATCGAAATAACCATTGAATTCAGCAGGAATGTCTGTCTGGATAGCCTTCACGTTCAGCCAATCAGCTATCAGTTCCACAAGATATCTTCCGGCCAGAATCAGCAAAATAATAATGAGATAAGAATTCATTTCCATGTCAACAGGATACATCATTGACAATAAGGCTGGAAATAGCATACTTCAATAGTGCAGTTGATTCTCTTTTCTATTGTCCGGCGGATTGAGATGTATGAACTGCCGGGAATGGAATATTATGCACGAAACGTTATATCACGCTAAACTCATAAATCACGATAAACATTCAGTTAAAGACAAGCATTCAGCGCCTCATCCTGTGAATCCGGTTAAGAGAGTGGACCCGCAGCAGTATTCGCATATTGTCCATAAGCCTCATGGTGTATTTGACGCGCTGATTCCTCAGTTACAGAGGGCTGTTACTGAGGAAGGTTATACCACGCCAACTCCCATCCAGACACAGACTATTCCTCACCTGTTGGCGGGGCGGGATATTCTCGGTTGTGCGCAGACAGGAACCGGTAAAACTGCTGCTTTTATCCTCCCTATATTACAATATCTTGTCAAACACGGACGTTCGCTTGTACGTGGCCAGCCACGCGTGTTAATCCTCGCGCCGACACGTGAGCTTGCTGCACAAATCGGTGAAAGTATCAGGACGTACGGCAGGTACCTGCATATCAGGCAAACAGTAATTTTCGGCGGTGTCGGGCAATCGCCCCAGGTGAAAGCGCTTGAGCGCGGTGTGGATATTCTTGTGGCAACACCCGGCCGATTGCTGGATCTGATGAATCAACGCTATGTTCGTCTGAATGGTGTTGAGACGTTCGTACTGGATGAGGCTGATCGTATGCTGGATATGGGCTTTATCCATGATATCCGTAAAGTCATAGCCGCACTTCCATCAAAACGCCAATCGCTTTTCTTTTCCGCAACGTTGACAAGAGATGCGCTGGAACTTGCGCGAACAATGGTACATGACGCTGTGCATATAACCATTACCCCGGACGAACCTACCGTTGATAAGATTACCCAGAAAGTTTTATTTGTTGATAGAAATAACAAAGACGCTCTTCTCGTAAGACTTCTGCGTAATCCGGGAATCGATAAAGTCTTGATATTCACCCGGATGAAACATCAGGCGAACAAGGTGGTGGTAAAACTTCATTCTCATGGCATTACTGCGGCTGCGATTCACAGTGAGAAAAGCCAGACAGACCGGACTCGTGCACTGGCCGGGTTCAAAGCTGGCAAGGTGCGTGTACTGGTTGCAACAGATATCGCTTCACGTGGTATTGACGTGGATCGAATTACACACGTGATCAATTACAATCTACCTAATGAGTCTGAAACATATGTGCATCGTATTGGACGCACTGCGCGCGCGGGAGCCGAAGGTGATGCGGTTTCTTTCTGCTGTGCTGAAGACCGGGATTTTCTACGCGATATTGAACGTTTGATCAGGAAACAAATACCTGTCGATCTTAACCATCCTTACCATTCAGAAACAGCACGTAATGCCACTGGTGCAGCGGCAAAACCGCCACCACGACATCAGCAGGGGCAGCAGGGAAGGAGTCATAAGTTCCAGAGAAGCCATTCGCAGTACAGGTCTCATTCTTCACGATAATAAATAAGGAGCTCGTCATGAAAAAGTATATGTGCCTGACAATGCTCTCATTATGCTTCGCGTTTGTGACAAAGCTGCTGGCCGATACTACAGTGAGTAACGCTGCATGGAAAGCCGGCGTGGCGATCGTGAAAATAACGCCGGAACAACCGATGAAGATGGCCGGTTATGCCGCGCGAACAAATGCCTCTCAGGGTGTTTCACTCGACCTTTTTGCAAAGGCGCTGGCGATAGAAGATACTAATGGTACGCGATTGGTTATGGTCACAACCGATCTCATCGGTATTCCACGTTCATTGCGCGACTGGATGGACCAAAAGGTCCAGGAAAAATACAAATTACCGCGAAGTGCTTTATTGTTAAATGCCTCGCATACACATTCCGGACCACAGTTACATAAAACCACCGAACCCTTACCCGCGGACGCGTCCGTTTGGTCCCGGAAATCGTATGAATACACTACTTGCCTGCAGGAAAAGTTACTGATGATTGTTGGTCAGGCGCTGGAACGGCTTGCGCCAGCGAGAATTGATTACATGCATGCACGTTGTGGTTTTGCCATGAACCGGCGGCGTTTGACGGCCAAGGGTTATGTTAATGCGCCCAACTCGTCTGGTCCTGTCGATCATGATGTACCCGTTTTGCGTATAACCAGCCCAGATGCGAAACAATTGCGTGTGTTACTTTTTGGCTATGCGTGCCATAATACCACGCTTGGATTTTTAGATTTCTGCGGTGATTATGCCGGTTTTGCCCAAAAGTATATTGAAGAGGCGCATACCAATGTGACTGCGATGTTTATGATGGGGTGTGGCGCTGATCAGAATCCTTACCCTCGCAGCAAGTTGGAACTCTGCCAGCAACACGGCCACACGCTTGCTACCGCCGTGGGCGCGGCGTTGGAGACGGAACCTCAACAAATAAGAGGTCCGTTGTCTAGTGCCCTTGAGGAAGTTGTGTTGGATTTTGCGCCACCACCTTCACGTGAGGAATTAGTGAAAATCTCGACGACAAAAAAAGGAATTGAAGCCAGTCACGCCAAAACATTACTCAAACAGCTTGATAAAGATGGTAAGATTAGAACAACATATTCTTATCCAATACAAGTTGTGCATTTTGGTAAGGACCTCCTGCTGATTGCGCTTGCAGGTGAAACAGTTGTGGATTATTCCCTGCGATTGAAACGTGACCTTGCGGGTAAAGCAGCGGTCTGGGTAGCTGGTTACAGCAATGACGTCTTTGGATATCTTCCATCGTTACGTGTGTTACGAGAAGGCGGATACGAGGGTGCTACAGCCCTTCTCTATGGTTCGTTGCCAGGGCCTTTTGCAGAATCCGTAGAGGAAAAAATTGTTTCAAAGGTCCACGAGATGTTACGATAGAACAAATAAACAATGGAGTTCCCATGAAATATATATCACCGATCTTGCTGATTCGTTTGCAGCTGTTATTTGTTGTTGTGATAACAGGCATTGCTGTAAACGCTGGTGCAAATGACTGGCCAACGTATAGGCATGATATCTCACGCAGTGGCATTACGCAGGAAAAACTGGCAACACCGCTTATTGAGTCATGGGTGTACAAATCAATCCATGTACCTGTACCTGCATGGGAACCGTCGCGGGATGTTCCTGTAGAAGGCATATTGGAATTGCCACGTGTACGTTTTGACGATGCGTATCATGTTGTTTCCGCGGGTGATTCACTGTACTTCGGGTCGTCGGCCGATAATAAAGTTTACTGCCTTGATGCAAAATCCGGAAAAATCAGATGGACATTTTTTACCGGTGGATCCGTGCGACTTTCCCCGACCATTTATCAAAAGAAAATTTATGTAGGTTCTGATGACGGTTATGTTTACTGTCTGGATACTCTTGATGGTCACGTAATCTGGCAACGGCGCGTTGGTCCAGGTGACCAACGTTTGCTGGGTCGAGGGAGAATGATTTCAATGTGGCCGATTCGAACTGACGTGCTTGTGAATGATGGAATGGCCTTTTATGGTGCTGGCATATTTCCCTCGGAAGGTGTTTATATTGAAGCAGTTAATGCGAATAGTGGTCAGTTGGTTTGGCGTAACGATACTGGTGGTGAAGCTACTGATAGCCGTATGTCTCCCCAGGGTTACCTTCTGGCAACCAGTACAAATTTGTTTGTACCACAGGGACGTGTTTCACCCAGCGCATTTGATCGTAAGAAGGGAAATCGCGTTTATGATTCTGGCTTTGGTAAATATGTCGGCGGTACTTTTGCGTTCATTTCCGGTAATACCTTGTTTAATGGTACCGAAGAAATCCTGGGTTATGATGCTGTTACCCGCACTAAGGTGGCATGGTTCGAAGGCAGAAAAGTAATTATCGTTGAAGATACTGCATACCTTACAAGTAGTAATTCGATGATGGCAGTTAACCGGGAAGTATATCCGAAATGGAGCGTTATACGTTTTAATGTTCGTGATCAGAAGGTAAGAATTTCCAGCGAAATCTCTGTTGCCAATAAAGAAAAAAAGCGACTGACGACTGTAATTGAACATAACAATCAAGAGTTAAAAAAGATAGACAAGCTGTTATCTGCATTGCCCGACAACGATCCGAAACGAGTTGCGTTGGAAACGACGCGATCAATTTTTACCAATAAAACCGATGAGACTGCTTTGGTCGCTGTAGACCAGAAGTTGGAGGGAATCCGGAAACGATTAAATGATTTAAATCAACAATCAGAAGATGCATACAAAGAAATGCAATCATGCGTAAAATGGCGCTTATCGTGTGAATGTCCTGATTCCTTGATTCTTGCCGGTGATGTTTTGTTTGCCGGTGGTCAGGATCAAGTTATCGCTGTAAATACGGTGACAGGCGAAAAAGTCTGGGAATGCAAAGTCAACGGCAAGGCTAAGGGCCTTACCGTGGCAAATGGCCGGCTTTTCGTAAGTACAGATACCGGTGCTATTCATTGTTTTGCAGCAGCAACAAAACGTGTGCGTTTTTCGCGTTTGTTGGGTATTTCATCTGGTTCGCCGAATACCGCACAACCGGAATTAGAACCTTATCCCAGGGATTCCCTGTCAGCAGCTTATGTAACGGCTGCAGAAACTATTGTAAATGAGACCGGTATTAAACGTGGGTTCTGCCTTGTGCTGGGATGTGAAACCGGTCGTCTTGCGTTCGAATTGGCCAAGCGGACCGAAATGCAAATCATAGGTATTGAACCTGACGCCCAAAAGGTTGCCGCCGCAAGGAAGGCGCTTGATGCAGCAGGACTTTACGGGAAACGCGTGACAGTTGATCAAGGTAATTTGGACCACCTGCCATATGCGTCTTATTTTGCCAATCTGATTGTCTCTGATGCGGCAATTCTTGGGCGAATGGTAAATTGTCCTGCGCGCGAAGTATTTCGTGTGCTCAAACCTTTAGGTGGCAGGATTATAATCGGGCAACCTGCAGAGGCAAGTGGTTCAATGTCTTCCTTGACACCTGCTATCCTTAAACAGTTTCTGGCGAACAGTGATATGCCGGAACCCCAGGTTATTGATGCACGTGGTGTTTGGGCAAAAGTTACCCGTGGACCATTGCCGGGAGCAGGACGGTGGACGCACGAATATGCAAATGAGGGTAACACAGCCTGCAGTGATGATAGATTTGTAAAGTGCCCGCTCGGATTATTATGGTTTGGCGATCCAGGTCCGCTTCAAATGGTCAGCCGTCACCGTCGTGCTGCCGCACCACTATCCGTTAATGGTATTCTTTTCATTCAAAGTGAAAATGCAGTAAGTGCATACGATGCTTATAACGGTTTGAAACTCTGGGATGTGAATATTCCAAACGTAGTTCGTACCGGCGTTTCCGATGAATCCAGTAATCTTGCTGCGGATGAAAAGAACATTTATGTTGTTAACTCGAACAAGTGTTTTTGCATTGATGCAGTTACAGGCGTTGTCAAGGCAACCTGCGTGGTGCCTCAAGCCGATGATGGTAAATATCGGTCCTGGGGACATCTTGCTGTCAGTGATGGGATACTATTAGGCACTGCTGGTATTACGAATACTCGCACTGCAGATATCATGTTTGCCTACGATACAGCGACGGGGAAAATTCGATGGACACATACGGGCGATATTATTCAGCACACGACGATTTCTATCGATAAAGGTTGCGTGTTCTTTACAGATACTGGTGTGGCACCTGTTTCCGATAAACAAAAAATAACAGTGACTTCAGTAAAATCGCCAGCACCAACAGCGAAACGTCAGTTACCTGTGCGGAACGTGATGGCGCTGAAACTTTCAACAGGACAGGTTGTCTGGAAAAAACAACTGGACCTCACTGGCTGTGTCGGGGGCTCATACTGGGGATCTTTGGGCAGTATGGTTCATGATGGCGTGTTGGTCTTTTTTGGTGTTTATACTGATGGTCACTATTGGAAAGATTTTTTTGCCAGGCAATTCGACCAGCGTCGGGTAATTGCGTTTTCCGCCAAAGACGGAGAGCAATTATGGGCACGCAATATAGCCTATCGCGTAAGACCTATAATAATTGGTGATACCTTCCATGCGGAACCATGGGCTTTTGATCTCAAGACAGGTGAACAGCGTACACGGATTAATCCCATTACCAGGCTTGCTGAACCATGGCAGTTTGCAAGACCCGGGCATCACTGCGGCTGCCCGGTGGCAAGTCCCAATGTCATGGCGTTCAGATCATTCTACCTTGGATATTACGATCTTGTCGGTGACTATGGAGTCACTACTTTCGGAAGTATTCGACCTGGTTGCTGGATTAATTTTATTTTAGCAAATGGTCTTTTAATGGTGCCGGAAGCCAGTTCGGGATGTATGTGTCCGCTTCCGAACATGTGTACCGTTGTTCTTGCGCCTCGGGAAGAAAATCGTGCATGGGGCAAGTACAGCCTCATCGGGGACATAACTCCAGTTAATCATCTGGCGATCAATTTTGGGGCGCCGGGCGATCGCAAAGACAGCAGCGGCACATTGTGGCTTGGGTATCCCCGTCAACTCGGAAGTCTGGTTCTGCAATTTAAATTGAATGTGAGCATGTTACCGCGCGGCGGATATTTCGCAAAAAGTTCTGATTCAATTCGTATAGAAAATACTTCCAGTCCATGGTTGTACACTTTTGGCGTTTGTGGTCTGCGAAGCTGTCAGATTCCTTTACTCAATTCCGGGGAAGCGGCTGCCCGCTATACTGTACGTCTTGGATTTGCAGAAATTGATGAAGCAAAATCAGGCGATCGTATCTTCGATATAAAATTGCAGGGTAAACCGATGCTCAAGCAATTTGACGTGGTAAAGGAAGCTGGTGGTGTTTGTAAAGCCATTGTGAAGGAATTCAGAGGTGTGGATGTCGAGAGTAATCTTGATATTGAATTCGTCCCTAAAACAAAGCAACCAGATCCAAGTCGTGCTCCCATCCTCCAAACTGTAGAGATTATTCGCGAAACTTCACTGTAGTAATTTTCTTTTTCGAACAGGGTGCATAACATAAAGATTGTGGTTGCATCTTTTCGATAAAGAACGTAAAAAAAGACCTTTTTCTAACGTATTTCTGGTTCTTATCAGGAGAAAACTGCGCGTTATGAGTGAATTTACTTTTAAAGAAATGATAATTCAAGGATGGCCGGTCCTAAGTATTCTTTTTATTGCGTCCATCCTTTCAATAACCGTTATTGTCGATCGATATTTCGCGTTTCGAAGAGCGAGGATCAATGCAGAGAGATTTGTCAGTAAGATACAGAAGATAATTGATTCGCAGGGTATGAGTGCGGCGCTTGCGTACTGTGGTCAATTTGCTCAACCGGTTTCGATGGTGGTCCAGGCAGTGTTGCGAGAGAATGGAGATCGGGAAGCGAAAGAGCGTGCGGCACAGAATGCCATGCAGGCACAAATCATGGAGTTAGAAAGGCGGATCACTATTCTTGGTACTACCGGCAGTGTAGCTCCTTTTATAGGACTGTTTGGAACGGTCACGGGTATTATTAAGTGTTTTATTGACATGGCTACCCACGCTGGCGGTGGAGTTGAGGTTGTCGCGGCTGGTATAGCCGAGGCATTGATCGCCACGGCTGTCGGCCTCTTTGTGGCGATTCCTGCAGTGATTGGTTATAATTATTGTGTCAACAAGATCAGGCGGCTGTCAGGTGAGATTGATGTTGCGGTTTTTCGTCTTATTGAATCATCCAGCATTCCCGGGGGGAAATAGCTGATGAAAGTGTATCAGAATGGCGACAGATACAGAATAATGGCAGAGATCAATATGGTGCCGTTGATTGATGTTGCGCTGGTTCTATTGATTATTTTCATGGTCATGACACCCATTCTTGTCGCATCCCAGATAAAACTCAATTTACCCGGTGCGGCATCTGGAACACAATCATCAGACAAGACTGTTGAAATCCAGATAGACAAGGGTGGGACCATACATCTTCAAGGCAGGGCTGTTCCGGTGGATCGTCTTCAGGATCGGATCAAGTCTGTAACTGCCGGACCTTCGAGTAAACATGCTTTGCTGATTACTGCTGACAAGGATGTACCATTTGACAAAGTTGTTTTGGTAATGGATGCTGCGCGTCAGGTGGGTGTGCAGAAAATGAGCATTGGCGTGAAAAGGATACAAGCTTCGAGTTCGCGTCATTGATAATGAATGTTCTTGGATTGACTGGTATTAGCGTTTATTGACCTGGGCCGGTTTGGACAATTGCCTGACTTCCGGAAGTTGCATTCCTTTACCATCAAAAACGATTTTCATGGTCTGGTTCTGGAGTATCTTAACCGCATCGGGGTTTTTATCATAATCAAAAATCCAGGCGGCGTTATAGACAGTTTTCCTGGAAGCATTTGTTTCAAGGATTTTTCCAGGGGTAGAGACTTTAAGTGATACTCTGAATCCATTCAGGATAGGTGATAACATCCCGGCAGTTTCCGGCCCAACATTCTGTATTTCAAATCCATTTTCCTGATTTTCGGGAACCCGTACAAATGTGTAATTGTCAGCCTGATTTCGCAATAGTGTAAAACCATGCTCGTAGAAAAAATCAGCCTTTGAAATTCGCGCCAGATCAGCAAATTTCACATTGAGTGTTACATTTCTTACTGCGTTTCTTGTTTCAACTTTCAGTTTATCGATGGTGATCCCAAATTGTTCGTATTTTTTTAATATTATTTTTATCTGGTCTTCAGATGGATCAAAAAAAATACGTTCAAATGAATCTTCGATGGTTTGTGGTCCTGTCTGGCCCAGAATTGCATCCATTTGGTCTTTAAGCTTAAACATGGATTTCATCTGGGTAACTGTTTGTTCCGGAATGGTATAAAGGAGTTCGAGGTTGCCCGATCCGTTTTTTTCAATGGTTAATGTTTCATCAACTTTGATACAGCCGTTGAAAATTACCAAGAGACTGATAATCACGAAAGGTAAGGGTTTCATTTTATTCTGTTTACTGATTTTGTTTTTTTACCTTTGATTCTTCGTTTGTATATTTGAATACAATCTCGTTGGGTTTGACCATGCCGATCTCCCTTGCAGTGCGTTCTACAAAGGACGGATCAGAATTGAAACGTTCCTGCTTATCTCTGAGTTTTTTCAGTTCCTCTGCCAGTCGACTATTTTCTTCCTGATGTTCTGCTCTTTTTTTGTATGATTCGTTATATCGCTGTACCTTTGGAACGAATGCACAGATTACTGCAATGGTAAGCAGAACTATTACGGTTCCAAATGCCATCCGGTAAATTGTTACCCAGTAATTCATGGGAAAATCCAGGATTATACCGGAATTAACCGGCATAACCCACGAAGTATTCTTTGTTTCTGCGCAATATTTAAGGTTATTATATAACTCCACCGTAAACCGCGTCATTACCCAGTATTTCTTCAATACGTAACAACTGGTTATATTTGCATACACGGTCAGTACGACAGAGAGAGCCTGTCTTTATCTGGCCGGCATTAGTGGCAACCGAGATATCAGCTATGGTGGTGTCTTCAGTTTCACCTGATCGATGACTTACGACCGCGGTATAACCGGCGCGTTTTGCCATTTCAATTGCGTCCAGTGTTTCCGTCAAGGTACCAATCTGGTTTAACTTGATGAGAATTGAGTTTGCGACTCCCTTTTCGATACCCTTCGCGAGGAACTTGGTATTGGTCACGAAAAGATCGTCACCTACGAGCTGGATCTTGTCTCCAAGCTTGTCAGTTATTTGTTTCCAGCCAGTCCAGTCGCTTTCTGCCATACCGTCCTCAATACTGATAATGGGATATTTCTTGACCCAGTCAGCGTAGAATTCAACCATTTGGGTCGATGTGCGGGCTGATTTATCACTTTTCTTGAATATATACTGTTTTCTGGTGGTATCATAGAATTCGCTTGCGGCTGGATCCAGGGCTATAAAAATATCCTTGCCCGGTTTGTAACCCGCCTGCCGAATTGCCTTCACGATCACTTCCAATGCCTGTTCGTTGTTCTTAAGGTTTGGAGCAAAACCGCCTTCATCGCCAACGGCAGTACTGAGTCCCATTCCCTTGAGGACCGATTTCAGCGCATGGAATGTTTCTGTTGCCATACGGAGTGCTTCAGAAAAAGATGGTGCACCCTTGGGCATGATCATGAATTCCTGGCAGTCGACTGGAGCATCTGAATGGGCGCCACCATTGAGCACATTCATCATCGGAACGGGGAGCGTCTTGGCATTTGTACCGCCGACATAACGGAAGAGCGGTTGACCGGTAAACTCGGCGGCAGCTTTTGCAACCGCCAACGACACTGCCAGTATGGCATTGGCTCCGAGCTTCTTTTTTGTGGCCGTACCATCCAAATCAATCAGTTTTCTGTCGATTTCTGTCTGGTCAAGAGCGCAGTAACCCTGGATTTCCGGGGCGATAATATTATTAACGTTCTTTACGGCTTTTTTAACGCCTTTGCCGAGATAACGTTTTTTGTCACCGTCCCTGAGTTCAACAGCTTCATTTTCACCGGTTGATGCACCCGATGGAACGGCAGATCTTCCAATTATACCACTTTCAAGACAAACGTCGGCTTCGATTGTGGGATTCCCACGTGAATCCAGAATTTCTCTGGCTTGTACGGCAGTTATCGTTGACATGCATACTCCTCTTGCGTTGTTTAATTAAATGAGATTAGTAATTAACAGAAACGCTAGTGAAAATGATATGCCAATGCAAGATTGAAGTGGTACACATTGACTGGTAAAGAGATTGGATGCTTGAATCTGGGTCTCTGAAGCAGGATAATGCTTATTCGAATATACGACAGGGAAGGATAACGATATGAAACTGGCGGTTCTGGGTGCGAATGGCATGTTGGGTACAGATATTATGTCTGCCTGTAATAATGCCGGGATTAGTGCCAATGGTTATGATCTTCCCGAGATTGATATTACAAGAGATGAAGGTGGTTTGGATAAAATAGAGAATTGTGACTGGGTCGTAAATTGTGCTGCCTATACCGATGTTGATGGTGCAGAAAAGGAAAAGGGAAAAGCTTTTGATGTTAACAGGGACGGTGTGAGGCGGATAGCCGGATGGTGCAGGAGAAGCGGTGTATCGCTTCTCCATATCAGTACGGATTACGTATTTGATGGTAAAAGTAAAACCGCTTATTCTGAAAATTCACGGGTAAATCCGCTCAATATTTATGGCATGAGTAAATTGGGGGGAGAAGAAGAAATAAAATCCAGCGGAATAAATTATATTATAGCGCGAACCCAGTCATTATTCGGGGCTAATGGGCGTAACTTTGTCCGGACAATTCTTTCGCGTTTGGGAAATGGGCCTGAACCGTTGAAAGTTGTTGACGATCAGGTGTCGTCACCTACTTACACGGTACACCTTTCTGATGCTATTTTACGTTTGCTGAACACCGGTGAACAGGGCATAGTGCATGTGTCGTCGTCAGGCGAGTGTACATGGTATCAATTTGCTTGTGCCATCGCCGCAATTATACAGCCGGGAGTGAAAATTATACCGGTGACGTCTAATGAGTATGTCAGACCTGCGAAGCGGCCGGCGTATTCCGTATTGGATAAGACACTGTACACATCATGGACTGGGCACGTAATGCCTCCATGGGAAGATGGTTTAAAAGAGTATCTTGAGAGGATAAGGTCATGAAGATTCTGGTGACAGGCGGGGCGGGATTCATTGGTAGTAACTTTGTCCGGTATATGCTTTCGAAATATCCGGATGTGAATATAATTAATCTGGATGCTCTTACATATGCAGGTAATCTCGAGAATCTTGCAGGCATTGACGATCGGCGCCACATGTTTATTCGTGGTGATATCAGCTCTGTCGAAGATGTTGAGACTGTGTTTAAAAAGCATCCCGTTGATACGGTAGTTAACTTTGCGGCTGAGAGTCACGTCGACAGGAGCCTGCATTTTGGTACGCAGATTTTCATTAAAACCAACATTTCAGGCACGCAGGTACTTTTGGATATTTCCCGGCATTACGGGGTGAAACGTTTTGTCCAAATTTCAACCGATGAAGTTTACGGTAGTCTGGGAAGTTCCGGAAAGTTTACGGAAAAATCGATAATTCAGCCGAATAACCCTTATGCAGCAACAAAAGCCAGTGCAGATTTTATGGTCAGGGCAGCCGGGAAATCACATGGTCTTAATACGGTAATAACACGTTGTTCCAATAATTTCGGACCATATCAGTTTCCAGAGAAACTGATTCCCCTTATGACTGCGAATGCTCTAGAGAACAAGGACCTTCCCGTTTACGGCGATGGCATGCACGTAAGGGACTGGATTTATGTAGTTGATCACTGTTCGGCGATTGACTTGGTGATGAGATATGCGGAAGACGGGAGTATTTATAATATCGGCAGTGATCATGATGTCCCGAATCTGGAGATTGTCAAACTCATCCTGAAGATTCTCGGGAAACCGGACACGCTTATTAAGCACGTTCTTGATCGACCTGGTCATGACCGACGATATGCCATGGATTCGAGTAAAATACGTAAGGATCTTGGATGGAAACCTGCGTATTCTTTTGAAGAAGCCATGAACAAAACTGTAGATTGGTATCTGAATAACCGTCCATGGCTTGAACATATTCGCAGTGGTGAATATGTAAAGTATTACGATACACTTTACCGGGATCGTCTTCCGGTATCCGGTAAATATTTTCCGAGAAATTGACCTGGTGTTGGAATAAATATATGAGGGAAAAAACACTTAAAGCAAGAACCGTATTCAAAGGGCGGCTTCTTGCGGTTGAAGTACTTGATGTCGAACTTGAGTGCGGGAAAAGATCGATTCGCGAGATAGTGCGTCATCCGGGTGCCGCTGTTGTTCTGGCGCAACTTGAGGACGGCCGGTTTGTGTTTGTCAGGCAGTTTCGTAAGGCGGCGGAGAAGACCATACTGGAAATCGTCGCAGGTGGATTGGAAAAAGGTGAGAGCCCGGTTGACTGCGCTAGGCGGGAATTAAGAGAAGAGACCGGATATACTGCAAGGAAACTGGTCAGCCTCGGTACTGTTTACCCGGCGCCGGGTTACACGGACGAAGTTCTGCATCTATACTTTGCGATTACTGGTAGGGTGAGAGGGAGCGGCAGCCCTGACGAGGACGAGAGGCTGACCGTGGAATATTTCACGGAGAAGCAGGTAGACCGGATGATCAGAGATGGCCGGATACATGATGCAAAAACACTTGCTGCGTGGATTTTGTGGAAAGCAAAGACCAGCAGGAAATAAAGAAAAACGTTGAGCCCGTCCTGAAATGAAACAAGAAAATTTTGTATCGTGGGAAAAGCGATGGAAGAAACGTGTCCGGGCGTTGTTTGATTACATCTGGGATGCGGAGCTGAGTTCCGTGTCCTGGTTGCACCGGTTCGGCGTACAGGTTCTTCGAGTGATGCACATTGTTGCACACGGCTTCAAGGAAGACGAATGCGCCCTGCGTTCATCTGCTCTTACGTTCAGTACCCTCATGGCGATTGTCCCTGTACTTGTGTTATCGCTTGCGCTTGCCAGGGAGGTGGGGAATGTGGAGGTTGCACGTGAAAAGCTCCACGACGTTGTTATCGAGTGGGCAAGCGGGTCCAAGAATATGGCTTTGTCCCAGGCCGGTTCCACGATAGCCCCTGCAAAACAGGAATCCGCAGAGCATAAGAATCCGGATCGGGGGATAGACGAGTCCGTTGGCGTTGTACCGCAGATTGCCGAGGCAATTAACGGAATGGTTGACCGGATGTTTAAAAAAGTTGAGAACATGAAATTCAAAACCCTCGGCGGTGTGGGTTTGGTCATACTTGTCTTGATGGTGATAGATGTCCTAAGCTGCGTCGAGGCTGCATTCAACAGGGTTTGGGCGGTTACATCCAGTCGCACGATCCTGAGGAAATTCACCGATTACCTGAGTGTTGTGATGATTCTCCCAGTTCTGATAATTGCCGCGTCGTCCCTGCCTATTGTTGCGTTTGCCACCAAGTTCCTTGATGAAACCGTGGCGGCAAACCTGAGGTTTTGGGTTGGTTCCGCTATGCTGAAGAACCTTACCATGGTAGTCATGACCACGCTTGGTTTTACTTTTCTGATTGTTTTCATGCCGAATACAAAGGTTAAGACCGGACCGGGATTGACGGGTGGATTCGTGACGGCCATGCTTTTTCTTTGCTGGCTATGGATATGCGCGGCGCTTCAGTTGGGTGTTGCAAATTACGGGAAGATATATGGAAGTTTTGCGGTGATACCCATTGTCCTTGCGTGGATATATGTGAGCTGGTGTATAGTGCTTTTCGGCGCAGAGGTGGCGTTCGCCATTCAGAACTGTTCAACGTACAGGATGGAACAGGGTAGACGCCATGCGAACATGCATGCAAAAGTGATGCTTGCCCTGTCAATTGTACTCGAGGCTGCGAGAGCGTTGACTGGAAAGGGCGACGGTTTCTCGATTTCTGGCTATTCCGCTAAGAAAAGGATACCGATACGGTTCATGAATGAAGTAGTCGATGAGCTGGTGCAGGTGGGGTTGCTGGCGGAGCTGTCCGAGAAGAGTGGACGGTTTGTCCTGCTTAAGACGCCGGAGACTGTTAAGGTTAAGGATGTTGTGGAAGTAATGATGGGGACCGGCGTCGAACCCGAAAATCTTGGATTGGCGGCGATAGACCCAGTGGTTGAACGTTTGGCCAAAAAGGCTTTAAACGGTATTAACAGTTCGCTTTCTGATACCAGCGTACAGGATCTGATGAAAGAGTGACCTTGGTAATGGTGACGGGATAACGGGATAAAGAAGGGCTAGGACTGCACGGCGTATTCCCCAACTATGGAAAAGAGATGGTCGGCGGGGACCCAGGCTTCGCGCAAGGCTACGCCGGGCAAGCTACCGACACTTCCAATAAACGTAGAATAGTGCAGTTTCGCGGGAGGGCGCGACTTTTGCGATTTTGGTAACGTGCCATTGTGCAAGGATAAATAGTTTAACTGAAAGGGTTTCTGCCGGTGCAGGGTATTGACTTTGTGCAACATCTTAATAGTGAACAGTTTGCGGCCGTTCAGGCGCCTGATGGTCCTTTACTCGTTCTTGCAGCAGCTGGTACAGGGAAGACCCGCACACTTGTTTATCGTGTTGCGTATCTTGTCGAACGGGGTATCAACCCGGACAGAATTCTCCTTCTGACTTTTACAAACCGCGCCGCAAATGAAATGTTGGACAGGGCCCGTGTCCTTGTCGGACCGGGAATAAGCGGAGTTTGGGGAGGTACTTTCCACCACATGTCCAACAGGATACTCAGACGCCATGCCCCTGCACTTGGGTTTAATCATGATTTTACGATTCTCGACAGGGACGATTCTAAGACGCTTGTATCAAATTGTGTAAAGGATCTTGATCTGGCCAGCAAGGAGTTTCCGAAATCAGATGTTCTTCTCGGTATTTTCAGTGCTGCTGCAAATACGGGATCTTCTGTGCAAAAGATTGCGGGTGAAAGATTTCGTGATAGTGATATTGACCCTGATAAAATTGCGCATGTCCATGACCGCTATACAAATCACAAGAATAAACTTGGTGCTATGGATTTTGACGATCTACTGAGTAATTGCCTGAAACTTTTCAGGGAAAAAACGGAAGTTCTGGCACGTTATCAGGAACAGTTTTTACATGTGCTGGTGGATGAATATCAGGATACAAATGCAATCCAGGCTGAACTGGTGGACAGGATTGTCGCAAAGAACAGGAATGTTCTTGTGGTCGGTGATGATTTCCAAAGTATCTACTCCTGGCGTGGCGCAGATTTCAGAAACATAATGTCTTTCCCGAAGCGTTATATTGATGCGCGGATATACAAACTTGAAACGAATTACAGGAGTGTTCCTGAAATACTCGAGGTTGCAAACGCGTGTATTGCCGGGAATCCGGAACAATATCAGAAAACACTACGGGCGGTACGGCAGGGACATAGAAAGCCAACTGTTCTCCGAATGCGAGACGGAGGTGAGCAGGCCCGTAGTGTTGTAGAGCAAATAAGAAATATGTGCCGTTCAGGTTATAGAATGTCTGACATATCAATTCTTTACAGGGCGCATTATCATGCGATGGAACTTCAGATGGAACTGACGCGCGAGAAGATCCCGTATATCATAACCTCCGGGGTAAGGTTCTTTGAACAGGCACATATCAAGGATGTTTGCAGTATTCTCAGGGTGCTGGAAAATCCTGCGGATGAGATGGCATTTTCCCGCTTGCTTGGATTCCTTCCCGGTATTGGCCCTCGGTCAGTTCAGAAATTATGGAGTGGACTTGGAGGCAAATTCGATGCCAGTGATGCGGTCCAACGTGCCAAGTTAAAGAGTATAATGAAACCTGGTTCGCGAGCGGCCTGGGATGCGATCGAGCCCGTTCTTGCGGCGTACAGAGATGAACATCTCGATGAAGACGGTGGGGAAGTGATCTACCGGTTTGTGGATACGTTCTATGGCAGACATGCTGCCAATGTTTTTGATGATCCCGACCGACGGTTGGATGATATCAGGGAATTGATTCTTTATACGTCGAAATTTGCGACCGTACAGGAATTTCTCAGTGATATTGCTTTATTGACCAATCTCGATGCTGAAGTTGAAAATTTTAAAACAGACGAGCAAAACGCCGTACGATTGAGTACCGTTCATCAGGCTAAAGGGCTCGAATGGCCGGTTGTGATGATATTATGGATGAGTGAGGGGATGTTTCCGTCTGCCAGGAGTATGGAGGAGTCAGATTCCGGTGAGGCGGAGGAGCGAAGACTCTTTTATGTAGCGGTTACCAGGGCAAAGGATGAACTTTGTATGTGTGTACCTGAACTTCGCCGAACAAGGGACGGAGGAGTAATGTATTACACGCCTTCAAGGTTCATCGATGAGATCCCGCGTAATTTGATCAATGAGGTAAGGACAGGGTTTATCTGATATTTATCTCTTCTTTTTCTTTCCACCCAGTACACTGTTAAAGAAATTATTTATTTGTTTATCAATACTCTTCTGATCAACATTGATTGATTTAATCATACCGTCCAAATTTCCCATTAAGGTTCCCAGTAATGTGCCAAGGAAATCAAAATCTGGGGCCTGTACAGTTCCTTTTAATGGAATTGAGACCGACAGGTTGGAGATGCTTGTACCGCGTAATTTTCCCGCAGATTTGGCTGTAAGTTTGAGGTTCGTTGTCTTTACCTTTATAATAGAAACACCACGACTATATGAGCCATCCTGGCATTTGACGTTAATGTCGATATCAATACAATCACTCTCGATCCCGATCACATCGGCAAATTCCTTGAAATCCCTTGTGCAAATATTCGTAATTGTTCCGTAAACTTCAAATGTTGGTTTTTCGGGGTTGGACAAGGGTGCTATTTTACCTTTGATGTTAATGACCAGCGCGTGAGGTTTTCCTTCAAGATGCCCGTTAACTGAAAAAGATCCATTCGCAGTTTCAGGATTACCGAATGTGGTAACACCGTCAGCCCGGATATGAAGATCAAGCGCCAGTCGGGCCCCATTGGCCGACGAAGATTGATAATCAACATATTCGACGATTGTATTGATCCTGGCGTTGCCGATGACTGCCTTTGGAGTTACCGCCAGTTTCTCTTGTTTTGTGTCTCGTTTTAAGATTTGAGATGATTCTGTTTGTTCCTGATCCCCTGACGGTTTTTCATGATCCCTTTGTTTTGGATGAATTAGCTTGGATTGTTTTTTTTGGGACGTCGATTTTGTGATATCTCCAATAGTAGCGACATTGATCTTGCCGGTCTCATTTTTTATTATGGTTAGTCGTGATTCTTTAATACATACCGATGACAAATCGATTATCCCACGTGCGAGAGAAAGTATGCCGATGTTGATGCTTGCCTTATCCATGGACAGGAACGAAACATTGTTTGTTGTGAATCCTTCAGGGTTTCCAATTTTCAGGCCGGAACACTTTATTGTTGCGCTTGGCAATGTGACCCAGAGTCGGTTGAAATCAATATTTAATCCTGTTGTCTTTGTAATTTCTGGAAGTGCATTTTTTGCGAGGCTTGTAAGCCCGAAAAACAGGAATACATTGATTATTACAATAAGCAGTGCCAGAACGCAGGCAATAATCAGAACGGTCTTTTTCTGATATGTCATAGGATTGTAAGCGTCATGGCAATTTCAGGGCATGTGAACGGTGAATTGTATTTGGAACAGTTAATACATCCCATGTAGATTTTATGCATCAACTGTTGTTTTGGAACTTCCCTGAAACCCATTTTCCTGAAGAAATCCGGAGAAAAAGTGAGTGCAATTATCTGGTGAGGATGAAGAGGTTTGATACGTTTAATGGCTTCGTTTACAAGTGCCCTGCCAATACCCGATTTATGATGTTTTTTTTCTATGGCAAGTGACTGAATTTCTATCGAGGGATGTCGTGGCATTCCAATTTCAGGCAGTATTTGCCAGGAAATTGTACCAACTACCTTGTTCTTCATCTCGCAGACAATGAATCTGTCTATATTCTGGGCGATATCGCTTATTGAACGCGGGAGAAGTTCGGCCGGAAAAGTTTTAATAAGAGAAAAAATTTTTTCCGCATCTCTGAATTCTGCCGACCGAGTTATGTAGGTTTTCTTTTTCATTTACCGGAATCTATAGCGTCGGAATTATCAACACAAGAGGAAAAACGGCGGTATACCATAATTCTTGAAATATTAGTCTTAAGTGGTGACGGGTATCGCATTTTTTTATTTTTCCCTTGAATTGGGTGGGGAATCTATCCATAGTTCCGCCCTTCTAATTGATTGGGAGAATCCGTTATGGCGAGAACGATATCTTTATTGCGGGTAAGAAACATTGGTATCATGGCTCATATTGACGCAGGTAAAACGACCGTGAGTGAGCGTATACTGTTTTATGCGGGTAAAACCCATAAGCTTGGCGAGGTGCATGACGGGGAAGCCATAATGGACTTTATGGATCAGGAACAGGAACGGGGAATTACAATCACCTCTGCAGCCACTACCTTATCATGGAATGATCACCAGGTAACTTTGATTGATACTCCCGGCCATGTTGATTTTACGGCGGAAGTTGAACGCAGCCTCCGCGTTCTCGACGGCGCAGTTGCCCTTTTCTGTGCTGTTGGTGGTGTTCAACCGCAATCCGAACAGGTTTGGCGTCAGAGCGAAAAATATAATGTACCCAAGATAGCTTTTGTCAACAAAATGGATCGGGTTGGAGCAGATTTCTTCGGTGTTGTTGATGAGATAAAGACCATTCTTGGCGGTAATCCCGTCCCCATGGTAGTGCCAATAGGCAAAGAAGACAAGTTTGAGGGTGTTATTGACCTGGTCAAGATGAAAGCCATTTATTACAGCGAAGAAGATCAAGGTCGAACCATTATCGAAAAAGAGATTCCCGTTGCGAAAATGAAAAAGGCGAAGACATGGCGTGCGAACCTTGTTGAAAAAAGTGCTGAACAGGAAGACGCGCTTCTTGAAAAATTCCTGGAAACAGGAAATCTTTCCGAGGATGAGATTCTCAGTATAATCCGGAAGGCTACAATAACCCGCCGGGTAATTCCCGTGTACTGTGGATCTGCGTTCAAAAATAAAGGCATCCAGCAGCTTCTTGATGGTATTGTCAATTTTCTGCCATCTCCCGAAGATCTGCCGCCATTGGTACATGCGGGCGCTGACGAGAATATTCTGCGTGCACATTCTGATGACGAACCATTTGCCGCAATGGCATTTAAAATCATAGCCGACCGTCATATGGGCAAGCTAACGCTTATGCGTGTTTATTCGGGAACAATTATGGCAGGAACTGTTGTGCTTAACAGTACACAAAAGAAAACACAACGCATTGGGAGGTTACTGCGGATACATGCAAACAGGCAGGAATCTATTAATGAGGCGCGCTGTGGTGATATCGTTGGTGTCGTCGGGCTTGGTGATGTAAGGACTGGTGACACACTGTGTTGTCAGGAACATCCAATCCTTCTTGAGAGTATCGAATTTCCTGCACCGGTCATGTCAATCAGTATCAAACCGGAAAGCAGGAGTGATAATGAGAAAATGGGTGCGGCGCTAAGGCATCTTTCTGACGAAGATCCAACATTCCTGGTGTCATTTGACGAGGAGACTTCTGAAACAATTATTTCGGGAATGGGTGAACTCCACCTTGAAGTTCTTGTCGAACGTATGAAGCGGGAGTTTGGGGTTGTTGCGGAAGTCGGCCGGCCGGAAGTGGCATACAGGGAGACTGCTACTATTTTAGTACAGGGGCAGTATAAGCATGTCAAACAGAGCGGTGGCCGTGGTCAGTATGGTCATGTGTATCTGCGACTTGAACCGCGTGGACCTGGTGAAGGCTTTGAATTTGTAAATGAAATCAAGGGTGGGCACATTCCTGATACATATATTCCTTCCATCGAGAAGGGAGTTTTAAAGGCGATGATGAGCGGACCTTATGCCGGGTATCCGGTAGTTGACATGCGTGTGACTGTTTATGACGGGTCCTACCATGAGGTTGATTCCAGCGATTTTGCTTTTGTGGAAGCTGCCAGAGTATGTTTCAAGACGTTGTTCATGCAGGCAAGGCCTGAACTGCTTGAACCTGTTATGTCGGTTGAAGTTATTGCCCCGGAAGATTATATGGGGCCGGCATCAGGGTCTATTTGTCAAAGGCGTGGCCGCATTGAATCCATGAGCGAACAGGGGGGCAGTAAGGTTATACAGGGGATGGTCCCTCTCAGCGAAATGTTTGGATATTCTAATGCGATCAGGACGATGACGCAGGGAAGGGGCAGCTTTACGATGCATTTTGAGCATTACGAAACAGTTCCATTCTCTATCGCCGAAGAAATCATTAAAAAGCGGCGCGAGGCAAATAAGATACGATAGTCTTATTCCCTCAGTTCAGCACAATGTCTCTTAGTTGAGGATATTTGTTTAAAAGTAAATTTGGTACTGGGACTTTCCTTCCTGAGATCATTGCTTTGAGCTGGAGAGCATTGACGACTTCTTTTCCCTGATAATGGTTGTTTGTGACAATTGTGAGCGTCTTGGACTTCCTGGCTATTTTTTTTGCACGATCCTTGATTCCTGAAAGTTCCTTTTCGGAATAGAAGTAATCGTATGTTTCATCTCTGCCGGCTTTCTTGTCAAACCAGGCCTTGGAATTCCTTCCATGCAGCCTCAGATAAGCATCCTTGCCGATATCGGTTTCTTTAAGATTGAACGAATCGCCAGCTTCCGGATAATCAAGATTTGCAACAGTAACATCCAGCGATGCAAGGAAATCCAGATTATCTTTGGTTTGCCATGAGTTATGTCGCAGTTCAAGCGTCAGATTCGCCATGTCCTTGAAACTATTGCTGATCTTTTTCAGATATTCGCGATGTTCCAGACTGCTGTTGAAGTCATGTTTAAATTGTACCAGCAGGTGTCGCAGTCTGTTTGTTGTTATCATTGGTTCAAAGCCGGTGTGGAAATGCTTTACCATCTGTTCGCTTATTATGCCTTCATGTGTTATTTCACGATGCAGTTTTGCGGTAAAAAAGAAATGGGGAAAATGTTCGATCCGTTTTATCCAGGACTCAACAGTTTTTACCTCTGGTGGACGGTAGAATGTATTGTTGATTTCTATCATGTCCACAAACCCGGCAATAAATCCCAATTTATCTTTGATCCCGGATGAATAAACGTATCCATCCCAGTCAGGATAAGACCAGCCCGCAACACCGAAGAAGATATCAGGGGGCGATGAGTTGGAGAGCGGGGGAGAGGGTGACAATGCGGCCGATTCGACCAGTTGTTCAGTCCTGTTCGTAGCCATTGGTCGCGTAGTATTGAATGAAAATTCTTCCTGATTCGCTGCATTCATGTCTATTTTCGATACTGGCAGATGTTTATAATTCAATAGTAACGTCGTCATTCAAGGCTGACCGGCGTTGTTGTAGCCATATTTCAAGGACAAGCAGTGCATATATCTGATTGGCGAAGTTATGCCTGCCTGATTCATGTTTGTCTATCAACCATGTAACATATTTTGGATTTAGATAACCGCGCTGATTAATCCTGTGTTCAGATAGAAGGTCGTGTACCATATCGCGTAACGGTTCTCTCAACCAGCGGGCGAGGGGAACCATGAATCCCTTCTTTGCGCGCTTGATTATTTGTTCTGGGAGAATCCCCTTGAACGAGTTCTTCATGAAACCTTTAAGCTGCATACCTGTGAACCTTCTTTTCCAGGATACCTGCATGGCAAATGCAAGAAGTTCGTGATCACAGAACGGTGCCCTGAGCTCGAGTGAATGCGCCATGCTCATCCTGTCACCCATCTTCAGAAGATCATCCGGGAGGTAAGTTTGGATGTCCAGGCCCATGGCCTTGTCGGCTGGATACCTGGCGGGCCATTGCCGGAACATATCTTCAAAAAGATCTACGGCTGATTGCGTGTCTACTTCGTTCCTGAAATTTTCAGCAAATATGGGGCCTTGCCATTCATGGGGAATGAATGTAATCCATTTGACATATTGCTTGTCAATGGGCAGGTGGCCATTCTGAAGGAAACGCTTTAAACGGCTGGGTTGATCCCTGTGGGGTTCTGTTTCCGGAAACAGGGAGGAGATCCGGTTTACAACAAATTCCCGAAGGAATCCCGGCGACTTGTAATAGTACCCGGCAAGTTGTATGTCGAGATGCCTTGAGTAACCGCCGAAAAGTTCGTTCCCACCTATGCCGGACAGAGCGACCTTGACGGATTTTCTGGCTATCTGCGAAATCAGATGTGTGACTATCGAGGAGGAATCAGCAAACGGCTCACCCATGGCCTTGATAACCTTAGGCAGAATATCTTGAATATCAGGAGAAAGAAGTTCCTCTGTGTGAGATGTGCTGAACTTCTCAGCGAGTATACGCGCTTCGGCTGTTTCATTGAATCCGTTGTCTGCCTGGTCTTTATATCCGATGGAGAATGTGTTGATCTGGCCATCAGTTATCGATCGCATCATGGCAAGGATGGAAGCGGAATCAAGTCCTCCTGAGAGCAGGAGACCTAAAGGGACATCGCTGGCCATGTTTGATTTAACAGAATCTTTAAGTTTATCCCTGAATTGTTGTTCCAGTTCTCTGACAGGCGTACGGATCGAAGGGGTAATCAGTGATGAAGGTTCAAAGTATGTTCTGATGGTCCTTGTTTCGCCTTGTTCTTTAAGAATCTGGCCGGGCATGAGCTGTCTGATACCTTTGTAAATCGTTCTGGGCGCGGGGATATAGGAAAGGGTAAGGTACTGGGCGATAGCTTGTGGAGAAACAGAGCTTGCGGGCAGGGCTTCCCTGATAGAATCAAGTTCTGAAGCGAAAATAAGACCGCCGTCTTCAGTATCAGAATAATACAGCGGTTTGATTCCCAGACGATCACGAATTAGCAGGAATACTTCCTGTTTTGAATCCCAGAGGGCGATAGCGAACATTCCCCGGAGAAGATGTGCCATTTCTTCGCCTTTTTCCTCGTAAAGGTGGACTAATACTTCTGTGTCTGATTGAGTCGCAAATTGATGACCTTTACCTGCCAATTCTTCGCGCAGTTCTCTGTAATTATAGATTTCACCGTTAAGAACTACCCAGATGTTTTTATTTTCATTGGTGAGGGGTTGGTGACCGCCTTTAATATCAATGATACTTAGTCTGCGGCTACCGAGTCCAAGTCCCAGTTCTGTGTATTTACCTTCATCATCCGGTCCACGATGAACCATATGCCCGAGCATCCTGCTCAAGGAACTTTCATCATTCAGGCCAATATATCCGCAGATTCCACCCATTGCTTTATTTGCGACCTTTCTACTAACGTATTACCGTCTAATAAATTCAAGCGCATTACAATCTATTAGACCGCAGATTGCATGATTACTTATACAAGATCCGGACTAATGGGCCAGAACTCTGTAGAATCGTTGCGAAGTAGTAGAAATATCGTTTGTATCGGTAGCGCTCATCGTTTCATTGCTTCCTGGAATGTTACTGTAACCAGGCAGGTTCAGCCAGAAGTTGGTATCAAGTATATTACTGGAAGATTGTACGGTATAAGTCCAATCGATATTCCCCGGCCATGAGACGGTAATAAAGCCATTCGATAATTTGGTTATAGCATTTATAGCAACCCTCGTTGTGAAATTCGTTGTTGTTGTCGCCCAGATTTCCCCGCCTGAGTTTGTGGCATAACAACGGTAATAGTACTTTGCACTTATATTAAGACCGTTCACCTGATTCGAGAACACACCCGTTGAGAGTACTCCAAGTACGTTTGTATTACCCCACGCCGTCTTCGTAGTCCCACCGTCCGAAGCTCCCCAGTAGATCGTAACCGTCGTCGGCGCTCCACCAGTGGAAATGAGCGCACCTCTCAGCCAGGCACTCGATGACATAATACCGCTTGCTCCCTCATCGTTCGTAACATCAGGAATGTTCGCCGTTATCACACCAGTCGTGTCGGCCGTCAGCGTAATGTCATAGTTGGCAGTCATGTCAACCAGGCTTCCATCTTTTATCACTGCCATCGGTGTCAGCGTCTTGCCGGCACCAATATTCGCATTGTCGTAGGTCTCCGAGTAAGTCCCGGTATCACCGGCAGCCAGCGTGCCTGCCGTCAGTGTCGGTAACGCAGCAGCACTGGTATCGCCATCATATGGCTTGGTATTGGTTGTAGCTGTCACGGTGATCGAACGTTTGCTGATCTCACCGACATTCGCCGGAGTATAGGTATAAGAGTAATTATTACCGCTGTTGCCGTCTGCGACTTTCACTGTCGCATCTGGTGTCATGGTCTTGGCAGTACCCACATGCTTTGAGTTGTAATACTGTGTCCATGTTGGCGCGCTGTCACCGGCCTGTACGCTGCCCGATGTAATACTGGCAGCCGTGGCCGAGTTGGTTGTGCCGTCATAAGTTTTACTGTTAGCTTGGCCGGTTATCGTCAGGGCAAGGGCGGTGATCTCACCAACGTTCGCGGGCGTATAGGTATAGGAGTAATTATTGCCGCTGTTGCCGTCGGTGACCTTGACTGTTGAGTCGGGTGTCATCGTCTTACCGGTGCCCGCATGTTTTGTATCGTAATACTGCGTCCAGGTCGGTGCGCTGTCACCGGCCTGTACGCTGCCAACGGTAATACTCGCTGCCGTTGCAGAATTGGTTGTACCGTCATAGGTCTTGCTGTTGGCCTGACCGGTTATGGTGAGGGCGAGGGCAGTTATCTCACCGACATTCGCGGGTGTATAGGTATATGAGTAGTTATTACCGCTGTTGCCGTCTGTGACTTTAACTGTTGCATCAGGTGTCATGGTCTTGCCGGTGCCCGCATGTTTCGTATCATAGTACTGTGTCCATGTTGCCGTATCGCTGCCCTGCAGACTGCCGACGGTAATGACAGCCGTCGCTGCCGAGTTGGTCGTGCCGTCATAGGTCTTGCTGTTGGCCTGACCGGTTATCGTAAGGGCAAGCGCGGTGATCTCGCCAACGTTCGCGGGTGTATAGGTGTAGGAGTAGTTGTTGCCGCTGTTGCCGTCTGTGACTTTTACTGTTGAATCGGGTGTCATCGTCTTACCGGTGCCCGCATGTTTTGTATCGTAATACTGCGTCCAGGTCGGTGCGCTGTCACCAGCCTGTACGCTGCCAACGGTAATACTCGCTGCCGTTGCAGAATTGGTTGTACCGTCATAGGTCTTGCTGTTGGCCTGGCCGGTTATCGTCAGGGCAAGCGCGGTTATCTCACCAACGTTCGCCGGAGTATAGGTATATGAGTAATTATTACCGCTGTTACCGTCGGTGACTTTGACTGTCGCATCGGGCGTCATCGTCTTGCCGGTGCCCACATGCTTTGAGTTGTAATACTGCGTCCAGGTCGGTGCGCTGTCACCAGCCTGTACGCTGCCAACGGTAATACTCGCAGCCGTTGCAGAATTAGTCGTGCCGTCATAACTCTTGCTGTTGGCCTGACCGGTTATCGTCAGGGCAAGCGCGGTTATCTCACCAACGTTCGCCGGAGTATAGGTATAAGAATAGTTGTTGCCGCTGTTGCCGTCGGTGACTTTGACTGTCGAATCGGGTGTCATCGTCTTACCGGTGCCCACGTGCTTGGAGTCATAGTACTGTGTCCAAGTTGCAGTATCGCTGCCCTGCAGACTGCCAACGGTAATGAGAGCCGCCGTTGCAGAATTAGTCGTGCTGTCGT
>JAQUPZ010000016.1 GCA_028716365.1 Kiritimatiellia bacterium | reverse complement strand
AAGACTGATCTCAGAATCTTCTGACCACCGACATGAGCCGAGAAATTCGCGGCTATGCGCTTTGAGACTCTTCGCCGCTCATTTCTCAAAAATATATTTCGGAGGTTGACTCTGTCTTTCAGAGAAGGCCTAGAAAATAGAAATTAATCCCTGAATAACGATTTTTCCAATCTGATAAAATACCTCGAAAGTGATTCGTCATGTTCCATTTTTGCCGCCAGCAATTTCCTCAAGTTAAGCTTAAAGGGGACGTATCTTCACGATTCACAATTATGAGGTTGGCGCATAGAGGTGGATTAGGTAGAAGCTGGAAATGACAAGACGTGCAAGAATCAGGGTATGCGGTGGATGGTATCATGTATTCAGCCGGGGCCACAACCGTTGCCGGATTTTCTTGAATAGAGGCGATAATAAGCATTTTCTTGACTCTGTTTTCCTTTCATAGTTCTCCTCGCAGTTAATCGCTTCTGTAAAGAGAACGCTTCAAAAAGCCAAAACCTTAGATGAGTTTTTCAGCAGCTACTTCACATTTCACAATTGGAAAAACCTGATGTCTGAGTTCAGCGATGTGGAGATAAACTACTTGCCGTCAGTTATGGCTATGATATCTTTTTCCAATTAACCGGGATACGATGACTGGAACGATATTTCATGAGTGCTTTGAACAAACTTGTCAACAGTCCGTTCATCCAAATGTCATCAGAAAGGACCTGTAAAATGGAATCAAACAAACTCACTCGCAGACAATGGTTGAAACTATCCGTTGCAGCCGGCACGACCATATATGGTGGTACTGTGATGGCATTCCGGTCTCGCGCCGCCGAGGCTGGTAAGTCAACGATCATCAACATCGGCTCGCGTCGTGAACTGTTCGTGGATAATTTTCTCATCGAGAACATGACGGGTGCGGAATTAAAGCTGCATAAGCCGGAGCCGCGTGATGTCGCGTTCGTGTGCGACGAGCCTTGGGAAGGTAATACGTCGGCCTATTATACTCTGTTCAGTGACGACGACCGTTTTCGTGCGTATTACCGTGGCTGGCATTTCGACGAGAAAGTGAAAAAGGCAGCACACCCGGAAGTTACCTGCTACGCGGAGAGTAAGGATGGTATCACCTGGACAAAACCTAAGCTGGGCGTTTGTGAGTTCGCCAAATCCAAGGACAACAACGTCATCTGGACCGGCCCCGGGACGCACAACTTCACGCCGTTCAAGGACGCCAATCCTGCATGCGCACCCGATGCCCGTTACAAGGCGCTGGCGGGCGGATCAACCCTGGTCAATAATAAGAAAAAGGGCTGCCTGAATGCGCTAAAGTCGGCGGACGGTGTTCGCTGGACATTGATGTCGGAAGGCGTCATTACTGCCGGCGCGTTTGATTCGCAGAACCTCGCTTTCTGGGATGCCGAGCGCGGCGAATATCGCGCCTACTGGCGTATCTTCACCGCCGGTTTTACCGATGAGCGCGGTTGGAAGCCTGAGGGCGTTCGCGCCATCCGTACAGCGACCTCGAAAGATTTTATCCATTGGGAGAACCAGGCCGATCTGAAGTATGTTGACTCGCCGCCGGAGCATTTATACACGAATGCCATAATGCCATATTTTCGCGCGCCGCACCTGTTCATTGGCTTTCCGACGCGCTATCAGCCGAAGACCCAGCAAGTAGAACCGGTCTTTATGACAAGCCGCGATGGCATTCTCTTCCGCCGGTGGAGCGAAGAACTCATCCCAATCACCGCGCCGAAGGACCGCGACGGCAATCGCAGTAACTACATGACCTGGGGCCTGCTTCAACACCCCGGTAACGACCGCGAATTGTCCGTCTACGCGACCGAAGCTTACTATAAAGGCTCAGGCAGCCGTGTGCGCCGCTTTACCTTCCGTACCGACGGTTTTGTATCCGTGCACGCCGCAAGTGAAGGTACGCTCATCACCAAGCCGCTAACGTTTGCCGGATCGAAGTTATCGCTCAATATCGCGAGTAAAGGGAATGCCCGCGTCGAATTGCAGGATGGGGGCGGTAAACCATTGCCCGGCTTTGCTCTCGATGACTGCGTTCCCATAACCGGCGACGTCATCGAACATATCGCGACGTGGAAATCCGGCACAGACCTCGGCAAGCTTGCCGGGCAGACCGTGCGGCTGCGGTTCGTGATTAAAGACGCAGACCTGTTTTCAATTCGTTTCCAATAAGTTCGCTGTAAAACGTTTGATCGAAGAAATCTATGGAAATACGAATCACCATAGTGACGTTTATTGCCCTGCTGGCATTGCTGGTTGTGTTACATGCCGCAGACACGGTGCTTACCTTCAAAGATCCCACGCCGCAACGTTATGAACTCACAGCGCGGGCCAGCCAGATTGACCAGCGTACCCGACCGCATCCGGAGATTGATTTTGTGTTCGAGAAAGGCGGCAAACCGGCTGATGTGGAGAACGCGTCGGTGGACACGCGCGTGAAGCCGGAGGGCAAACTGGTCGTCTGGCTCATGGGGCATAGTGCGCCGTTGTTTGAGCGCGTGAACAGCTACGGGCTACACGCCATCCGTGTGCATTATGCCAACGGCTGGTTTAGCAAGTTTGGTAATGCTGCGCCGTCCGATGATGACAAATTTCTTGGTAAAATCCGGCTTGAAGCGGCAACGGGTGAGGACTTCAGCGATGCGGTGAACATCCCAAAGCCCGACGGCATGATGGAACGCGCGTTGCAGTTCGTAAAATGGCTGGCGAAGGAAAATCCCCCGGGCTGCTGGGATTATTTCCTTACCGACGATCGGCAGGCGTTGCGCTGGGACCGTGTGATCATGGCAGGTAGTTCGCACGGCTCGACCACGGCGTCGAGGTTTGCAAAACACCAGCGCGTGGACCGCGTGGTGATGTTCTGCGGACCTCGCGATCAGCTTGAAACGTGGCAGGCACTGCCCTCTGCAACACCGGCAAACCGTTTCTTTGGCTTCAGCCACGTACTCGATGGAGGCTGGACGGGTCATCATTACGATCGATCATGGGAACTGCTGGGTCTGCATCAGTTCGGCCCGATTGTGAACGTGGATAATGCCGTACCACCTTACAGTAACACACGCCGTCTCATCACCACTGCCGACGTGAAGAATAACACCCGGCGTGCGCACAGTTCTGTCGTACCCGGCGGCGCGGCGGTGAAAAACGCTTCAGACAAATTCATCCACGAGGACGTGTGGCGTTACCTCTTTACCCATCCCGTGGCGCAAGTCGGTAATGCTGTACCGCATGATCCGAATTGCCCGATGGATTTACGATCATTGGTCAAAAAAACAGAAAAAACAAACAAAGGAAATTAAACATGAAAAGAACCTTCCTCGTAGTTGCTACGTTACTACTGTCATCGATGGTCGAACTGCATGCTGCGGAATTCAAAGCAGGTACCGCTATAATTGATATTACACCGACGAATCTGCCGGTGCTGGTCAACGGCGGCATGACCAGCCGTTCCGTCAACAAAATCAAAACACCCATCCATGCCCGTGCAATTGCATTGGCCGATGGCAAGCAGCAAATTGCCATTGTCGTTGTGGACAGTTGCATGATGCCCCGTCCTTTACTCGATGAAGCGAAGGCGCTTGCTGAGAAACGTACGGGTATTCCTGCTAATCGCATGTTGATTTCGGCTGTCCACACGCACAGCACGCCATCGTCCATGGGCTGTCTCGGTACGGATGCCGACGAGGCATATGTGCCTTTCCTGCGCGACAAGCTCGTAGAAGCCATTGTGGCCGCCCAGGCGGCGCTTGAGCCGGCGCGCGTCGGTTTTGCCAAAGGTAATGCAGCTGAGTTCACAGCGTTGCGCCAGTGGATTCGCCGGCCAGATCGTGTGGTGGAGGATCCGTTTGGAAACATGACTGTGCGCGCAAACATGCATTCCGGTTCAAATTGGGACAACGCAACAGGCGAGGCCGGACCTGAAGATCCCGACCTTGCGCTGATTTCGATCCAGGCGCGCGATGGCCGCCCGTTTGCGGTACTGGGTAATTTTTCGATGCATTACTTCGGCGACCGTGACATCAGCGCTGATTACTATGGCTTGTTCTGCGAAGGATTGAAACAGCGAATTGCACCCGAAGCCGTACCGGGAAAGGCACCGTTTGTCGGTATCATGTCGCACGGTTGCAGTGGAGACATCTGGCGGCGCGATTATACCAGGCCGGCGAGCGAGTGGAATGCGAAGCTGACTATTGAGGAATATGCGAAGGGCCTAGTCGATATCGCAATGAAGGCCTATCAAGGCATTCGTTATCGGGATGACGTGGATCTCGCGATGGACGAACGCCGCATGACATTGAATTATCGCGTACCCGACAAGCAGCGCCTCGAATGGGCACAGCGTATCGTAGACGGAATGAGCAACCGTCTGGCCAAGACCACCACCGAAGTCTATGCCCGTGAACAGATCATCCTGCATGAACGACAGAAGACTGAAATCGTGGCGCAGGCGTTGCGCATCGGCGAGATCGGTATCGCCACTACGCCGTGTGAGACTTACGCCATAACCGGTTTGAAAATCAAGGCAGCCAGTCCGCTGGCGCACAATATGGTAATTGAACTTGCCAATGGCGGCGACGGTTACATTCCTCCGCCCGAGCAGTATCCTTTCGGCGGCTACAACACCTGGCCCGCACGTTCTGCCGGCCTCGAAGTCATGGCCGAACCGAAGATTACCGAGGCTATCATCGGTATGCTGGAAAAAATCAGTGCTCGACCACGGCGCGAATGGAAGCTCAACAAGGGTCCCGCCACCAGCGCGATCCTCAAAGCCAAGCCAGTTGCTTACTGGCGCATGAATGAGTTCACTGGACCACACGCCAGCGACGCCAGTGGTAACGGCCACGACGCAGTCTATGAAAGCGCGATCACATACTACCTTGAAGGTCCCTGCTCGACACACTTTTGCGGGTCTGATGAAATTAACCGTGCCCCGCATTTTGTCGGTGGCCGGCTACGCGCACGACTCACTGATCTTGGCAACAGTTACTCCGTCTCGATGTGGCTTTGGAACGGCATGCCAAATGACGGACGCGATGTCAGCGGCTGGCTCTTTTCACGCAACTGCGACAACGGCCTTGGTGCGTACGGTGATCACCTTGGCATCGGTGGCAAAAGTGCCCACACCGGCCGGCTCATCTTCTTCCACGGCGATGACGTGACCACCGCAGTCGCCGGTAAAACCGTGATTCCCCGGTGGCAATGGCAACACGTTATTTTTGTGCGCGATGGCCAGACCGTACGTGTTTATCTCAACGGTCAGCTCGATATGGAAACGAAAGCCGCCGCGGATTTCCCCGCCGGCTTCGATCAATATTTCTTTGGCGGCCGCAGCGACAACGATTCCAACTGGGAAGGCCGTCTTGACGAGATTGCCATCTTTAATCGCGCTCTCACCGCCCGTAACGTATCGCGTTTGGTGGTGAAATGATTCCATGGTAACGGTCGGACATCACAATAGAGAGGTGTACTGACATGAAACAAAACACTATTCGTGTTTTCGCCGTAATTTTCTTTGGACTGGTGTTTCTTCCGTCAGAGGTGTTGGCAATCTGGGATAACCTGCCCAAAATGGTACAGTGCATGGTTGTTCAGGAATCGGAGCTGGAGGTAGATGCAGGCCAAACCTGGACGAAGCGCGTGGAGGTACCGAAGTTTGGCGATGATGAGCGGCCGGTATTTGCGTTGCGCGCACGGACACAAACCAAAGGTGCAGGCGGCGGCTGTAACAGTGTGATGCAGGTGTTGATCGACGGAACGCCGCTGGGCGCGACACCACTACGGCCACGACTGCTGAATAAACCGCTGAATTTCGATCCGCCTCGTACGCAGTATCATTTCCAATGGTTCGATCCCGCGAAGCAGGGATGGCAAACCATCTTCGGCCGCGACTACGCTTCTAACTGGGCCGGCACAGGATGCGATTTTGAATATGTGTTCGATCTCACGGGACTTGTGGACAGCGGCAAGACCATGGTGCTGTCGTTTCGCCACCTGATACCCTCGCTGCCTTCGCTTCTTAAGCTCGATCGCGTGCCGCTGGTTGTTGACCGCATCGTGATCGGCGCAATGAAAGTGTCCGATGTGGAACGGTTACGCAGTGCAGCACAAAAGGATGCGATAAGTCGTGAGGTACCGGTGGAAGCAAAGTTGCCTCCCAATGCGAAACCGGGTGACCGTGCTTACGAAATCGATTGGTCGGGCCGGAAAGAATCGCCGCCGGCACAAATCGGTTTTGAGGATTTGAGCGGCTGGAAGGTTAGTGTTTTGGGTGATGCTAAAGTGAAGCTGGCGTCATCTGTGGATCATCAGCTTTGGCGCAAGCAGGTCGCAAAACTAGATTACTTCGGAGGGGGCAGGAACTCGGCAATCATTTTACGTCCCCCGCAGCCGGTGTTGATTCAAGGAAAGTTCGATGCGGCCAATCTATGGCTATACGGTAACTTTGATCGCTACAAAGACCGCCATCCGCGCTTTGTAGTACTACTTGAAGATGCTCTGGGGCATGAATTCGAGCTGGACCTTGGCCCATTGAACTCATGTTATTGGAACCTCCTGCACGGCGTGCTCGATTCCAAAGCTGCTGCTTCCGCGCGATTTCCGATGAAATTCGTTGCATTGTTGATGCAGCACGACAACGTACCTGCCGAGCGAAGCGTTTATCTCGAATCGCTTGCATTCTATGAGCAGCATCGCAAACCTTTCGCAAAACTCAATCGCTCTATGTGGTCGGTTTTTCCGACATCCGATGACGGTATGTTGCCAACGCCTCCGGGTGGCGTGGAGGTAAGCTCGCGAAAAACGAGTGACGGTGCGGAGTTCCTCTCGAAAACATCTGATGGCACATTACATTTTCTGGTACGGCCGGCAGATGGCTGCCTGCATGGCGTTACCGCGAAATGGAAAGACGGTCCGATGTTTCGGCCGATGGACGGGGCTGATGTGTTGCTCGACCTTGGTTTAGGTCAGTTTTCACCTCCCCAGGGAGCTGTAAAACTTCTCTCTTCTGTATTGAAAAACAATCGATTGGCAGCGCACTGGCGTTTGGAGCAGGGAACAAACATTGTAGAATGGACAGCCACTTATTCTCTACAGGGCCGAAGTCTTATCGTCGATCTCGCATGCGCGGGCGGTGCTGCAACCGGCGTGACGTTAGGCCAACTCGCTGGTTTGCCACAGCCGCGCGGTATCGAAGTGCCCTATATGATGATAGGTAACAAGCCCGGTCCATGGATCGGATGTGCGGGTGGCTTGTTTGTGTCGGTTCTGCCCGATTGGTACAACAGCGATTTCTCCGCCGTGGATGCTGCAGTGACGCAACCGTCCGGCGACAGGATTGGTTTAATCAAAAGTACAATTTATAAACCTTTGACAAACGGCAGGCGTAATGACCTCAGGGAGCGCGTACTGGTGACGGTGTCGCCCGAGTTCGCTGATACACTGCCTAATGCGCGTAATCCTGTCTCGCCTAACCGCGAGCGGCTTGCGCCGTATGCGTTCTTCATGGGCCGCGTATGGACGCATCAGTTTTATTCAACGCTCAAGCGCTACGGGATCGACAACTTAATTGCCAGCGATTTCGCAGGCGTGCTGATAGATGATTATTCAGAAGGCTTCGCTGATCGCTGGCGGCCGCACCCGAAGTATTCGATTGAGCAAGTACAGGATTTCCGGCGCCAGATCAAATCGCTTGGTTACCTTTTCAGCTTCTATATCGATGCCACCGACTACTGGCCCGGTAACGAATGGTTTGACGAAAACAAAGTTTCTCTCACCTCTGATGGCGATTTCCTTGATGCATGGTTTGGTAATTTTGCGATAAAGCCGAACGCGATGCCGCTGCTTGTGAAACTCACGGGCAAGAAAGTGAAAAAACATTATCCCGCGGATTGTGTGTATCTGGATGTGCACAGTAACCGTGGCCTGGCGGCGATGGATTATGAAGCCGGCGTTGAAGGTGCCGGTATGGCCAGACCGCAGGTGATCGCTAACGGCGATTGTATTCTTGAAGCACGCAAGCGGTATGGCTCGACTATCAGCGAAGGTATCTGCCGCTGGCTGTACGCTGGCGTGTGTGACATGGACTACGCTACGCTGGTTGGTTCCAAACCTGCCCCCGAACTGCCGCCACTGGTGGATTTCGATCTGCTGAAGATTCACCCGTTCGAGCACGGTACGATGATGGGCTATGCGCCTAGCGCGTTCTTCGGTGCGAACAAGACGACGGGGCTGCATACAGACGGTGGTCGCGGACCCGCTCCGCTGGATTTCTACCGATACGTTTCGGCGAGTCTTGCGTATGGTCACATGCTTATCCTTGGTTACGGCTACGCGCCGCCGTTGTCGCGCTTTATTCATTACTACGCGGTGATGCAGGGTGTACAACGCGAGTATTTGACTGACACTGTCACTGAGATTAGTTACCACAATGGCACTGAATTCGTGCCGACCAGCCGCGCGTTGATCGAGGACTCGCAGAAACTTGGACGCTTACATGTGCGTTATACACGCGGACTGACCGTTCATGTAAACTACAACGCCGAGAAACCGTGGACAGTCGAATACAGCGGTCGCAGCTACGAACTGCCGCCGTTCGGCTGGCTTATCATGAAACCCGACGTAATCCTTGCCTACAGTGCATTGGTGAACGGCAAGCGCGTGGATTTTGTAAAATGTTCTGACTATATCTATCTCAACAGTGGCGATGGCCGCGCCAACGAAGGACCGCTGGAAGTTGAAGGCGCAGTCTGGCTGAAGCACGAGGGTAATGGATGGCGACTGATCCCTTGCGGCTATCTGGGCCATTGGCAGAGCTTCTTGCCGTCGAACCTGCCTAAAAAGTGTACGGATTCGCAGCTCGCCAATACACCCGCAGATCGGGGGTGCAAACAAATCGTTATCGAGACTAAACTGTTGCTTAGTAAACCGGCGGCAGAGGTTCGAGTTACAGCGCGCAAGGAGACAGGTGAAGCCGGGACGGTAAATGCGCAGCCGCTCGACGAGCAACATCTCAGGTTGACTACAGATTCGGCGACGGTGGATTACTTGTTGTACTAAATACGGGAAAAACCATGTGGCGAAGATCATTGAAACAAACAAGCGTGATGATGTTCGTTATCGGAATCATGGCAGGTATGACCATTCTGGACGTTAGCGCAGCCCCTGAAGTGGGCGATTATGAAATTGTGTTCAAATGGGATCATCTGGATTGGAAATTTTCCGATAAGGCCATGAAAGCCGATTTTGATAAGAACGAATACTGGAAAGGCGCGTTGCCGGCAGGGGCCAAAGTGGATGCGAACGGTAACTATTATCTTTCCGTACCACGTTGGTCACCAGGGATTCCTGCAACCTTAAATAAAATCGTCATGGTTCACGGGAAGCCGCTATTGGAGGCCTTTCCAAGCTGGGAAATGAATAAAGTTGGTAATCCGGAAGCCTTGCAATCCGTGCTGGGGTATGAAATTGATGAAAAAGGGTTGATGTGGATTTTGGATCAGGGACATGTGACCAACGCACCATCTATTGATGATTCTCAGAAAATTGTGGTCTGGGATTTGAAAAATAACAAATTGGTTCACTCCATCAAAGTCCCGACGGACATTGCCCCGTATACCGCTTCCTTCCTGAATGACCTGGTTGTTGATAACGCCAACGGGTTCGTGTACATGACGGATTCAGGGATCAACAGCGACCCGCTGCAGGGTGGTCTGATTGTGTACAACATGAAAACCAGGGAAATGCGCCGGGTATTGAATCAAGACGAGAGTGTACAGGATGTTCCCGGATTCTGGTTTAAAATTGCGGGTAAGCGCATCTGGAAAGATAAACCGATGCGCACTGGTGCGGACGGTATTGCGCTCTCTGCCGATCGGAAAACCCTCTACTGGTGTCCGTTGACCGGCCGGAATCTTTATGCGATTCAGACGTCATACCTGAAAGACTTCAAGACCCCGATGTCTTTAATTAAGGGTGCGGTCAAAAACCTGGGCAGCAAGGGAACGAATACGGATGGAATGGCGGCGGATAATAAAGGAAATGTTTATTATAGCATGTTGGAAGGGCAGGGAGTGGGGATTTATACACCGGATGCCGGATTCAAAACCTTTCTTACAGATCCCCGAATGGTGTGGGTGGACGGAGTAAATTTCGATAATAAGGGGTATATCCTGTTTAATAACAATCGTCTGCATGAACTGTTAGGCGGCGAGTTAGACTGGAACAATCCTGATAATCTGATTATCTGGAAAGCGTATGTCGGCGAGGACGTAAAATCATACTTAACGAAGTAAGATCATATTTCAATTCAACACAGGAGGATACCTGCCATGTGTTACAGATATCAGAAGCTTCTTCTATTTCTGGCGATCGTAATCACCGGGGAAGCCGCGGAGAACAAATGGCCGGCAGATGCACCGTGGCCGGCCTGGGCTGTTGTTGGCAAAGCTGAGTCGCAAGTCCAACTGGTTGGCGACGAGGACGCTAAAAAGCTGCTCCAATGGGTTATCCCGTTACCTAAACGCATCCGACTAGAAGGGAAGTTAGTCCTCCCGGCTTCCGGTATCGGGCCAAGACTTAGATCGCAAGCAACTGATATTGAGCAGACCGCACTCAATGAGCTTGTCGGACTCATCAAAAAGAAAACCGGTGTCGAGAAACTCGATGGCCCGTTTTCTGTAATCATTGGTGTCTGCGATGTCGATGGTAAAATCGATGGTGTGTCAATACCCGGCGCCGAGAAGCTCCGCGGGTTGAATAACGACGATCAAGCATATGTCATTTCGCCTCTTTCCTCACGCGGCATTGCCGTGGCTGGACTGACCGCGCAAGGTGTCTACTATGGTGTAAAGACTCTCCAACAACTTCTCGAGCCGGGTCTCTCTCCGGGAAAAGTCACGATGCCTGTTGTTGCCATTATGGATTGGCCCGACCTGGCCGAGAGGGGTGAGTGGTTGCCATGGGGCAACACTGCCCAACGGAATATCCTGTACATGGCCGACCGTAAGATGAACCTTATGGAGGTCCACAATACCAATTCGTTGTCATTCGACGCGAACGGTCGTGGCATGCTTAAAACTGATACCGAGAGCAAGGAACTGGCGAGGCTGCATGCCGTGAAATGGATTCCGGTCACCGGTCATTTCAATAGCCTTGGCAATAGAACAGGTATCTATAAACGCTATCCTAAAGCCGAGGGTAGGGGCCCCAATGCCCGGTATCCTTCGCGCCAGGACCTTGTGGTCCCGTGCGCATCATGTCCGGAGTTTGTTCAAGTGCTGGCCGAATGGATGGAATCGTGTGCCAGCCAGGACATCACCGATATGAATTTCTATCTGACGGAATTGGAAAAAATGCAATGTGATTGCGAGAAATGCAAGGGCAAGAGCCAATACGTGCTGGAGGCCGAGGCATGTGTGAAGGCCTGGCAGATCGCACGCATAAAGTATCCCAAGTTCCGCATCCGAATCCTCTTGAGCCAGGGAACTTATAACGTGAACGACCAGATGCTGGCCGCCGTACCACAACCAGAAATTGGTGTTACGTATTATTCGGGCAGTACAACCTACACTGCCGCGCGCGATCCGATGATCTATCCTCTTCTGGCCGATTTTGCACAAAAGGGACGCTGGTTAGGCTGCTATCCGCAATTGACTGCCTCATGGCGGGTGGCTTGTCCCTGGAGTGGTCCGCAGTTCATCAAATATCGTATGACGGAGCTCGTTGAAAAGCGGCTTTCATGTTTGTCCGGATATGCTCCACCCGACAATCGGTTGTACGATTTCAATGTTACAGCGGCGGCCGAATGGTCGTGGAATGCGAATGGACGCGATGAACGTGAATTCTCTGTGGCCTGGGCAACACGGCGCGGACTGGTTGATCCGGAGAAGGCGGCCGATTGGGCCGTCATGCTGGGGCCGGTCGGCTGGGATATTTACGGTGGAGGAGTACCGCATAACGCGTTCTTTGGATCGGCTGCCAAGATGGTCAAAAACCGGCACGCTCCGGTTTTGGGCAAAAGAGGCATGTTCAGATATTTCCCAACAGTCCAACATATGGACGATGATCTGACAGTCTGTCGGAAAGCCCTCACGCTGGCCGGACAACTGAACGACCCCGTACTGGTCGCGGAAACACGAACAATCCAGGGCTATGTGCGTATGGTCAAGGCGATCTATACCATCAGCGACACGGTAGCGGGCAAGAAACAAATTGATAATGCCCGGACAAGATCAATTCAGGATGCCTTCAATGAACTTCAGTCTGCCGGACGACAGGTGGCCGACGCGTGGCAAGCCTGGAGCAGTACCGTCGCTTCCGATTGTGACTTCGGACATCACGAACCTGTTACGGTTACCCGTCAGACTATTACTGATATCGGCGATGCTCTGGTGTCATTTGGAATCAAAAATAAATAACAGACTATTCGTTTTGACATCCTGTTGAGTCGGTGTTTCACTTCGATGGTAATTGTCAAAAGGCAAAAAAGATTATTATGGTTTCTGAATCAATCAAGGAAATATAACGATGAAATATGGATTACTGGCAATGATTGGACTCGCTGCGTTCACAGCGCAGGCAGGTGAACTGGCTTCTTTCTCCCAAGCTTCTGCTATCACGTCCGGGCCCAAAGACCATTTATTCGCCGCGTATTATGCCATCAACTCATGGAGTGCAGACGGACGCTATGTGACGGTGTTGGAAACCGATGTCAAAGACCGGCTCCCGACGGAACAGGATGTCGCGACACTTGGCATCGTAGACATGAAGGACAACAACCAATTCATTCCGCTCACGGAAACACGTTGTTGGAATTTTCAAGAAGCGGCAATGGCGCACTGGCTTAAGACTGCGCCAAATTCAAAAATCATTTATAATGATCTGATCGATGGTAAGTTTGTGTCGGTGGTTTTCGATATCAAGACCAAAGAAAAGAAAATCATACCTTACCCCGTCAGTGCGGTCTCGCCCAACGGTAAAGAGGCCGTAAGCATCAACTTCGCACGGTTGCGCCTGACACGACCGGACTACGGTTATGGCGGCAAGGGACAGAATGCGAGGGAAACCATATCATGGCCGGAGGATGACGGGCTCTTCCTGGTAGATCTGGAAAAGGGCTCAGCAAAGCTGATTGTGTCTATCGCATCAGCGCGCGATCGGATGCCGCAGGTCGAGGAGGGCAAGGACCTGGCGTACTTTTGCCATACGGTTTTCAGCCGGGACGGTTCAAAGATTTTCTGGCTGGCGCGGTCGGTGAATCCAGCGACTGCACGCAACTGGAAAACTACATCCTTTACCTGTAATCGCGATGGCAGTGACGTGCGCCGTTGTTTTCCGGATGGCTGGAGCGGCTCACATTTCAACTGGCTGGATGGAGAACGGCTGATGATAACGGCAAAATACAAAGATACGGTATGGAGCCACGTACTCTTCACGGTCGGCAAGACCGATTACACGCGGGTCGGACGCGGACTGCTGGATTTCGACGGTCACGGTGTTTTTTCGGATGATGGACAATGGATGGCAACAGACACTTATCCCGATAAGTTGAGCGAACGCAAGCTGATGGTACTGCGCATGGCGGATCAGGCGATTCTACCGCTGGGAATGTATTTTGTGCCTGAGGCATACAAGGGGACGTACTGGCGGTGCGACCTGCATCCACGCTGGAGACCGGACGGCAAGATGCTGGGATTCAATTCAGTGCATGAGGGAACGCGACAGGTGTACGTGATTAACGTCACGACACCCTGACAAGTGACATGCCGTCTTGGGGATGTCGATTTAAATTAGGGAAAATGATTATAATAAGGAACAACAATGAAACACTTATATTTCAAATGTGATATTCGTTTTATGCTGATTCCATTAATTCTAAGTATCAGTTGTCATCAAAGTACGGGATCCGCCCGGGCCGCAGTCACAAATGATATTCCAAACATTAAGGATTTGCCTGCCCAACCTGGAGAAGACAGCTGGCATTTCATTGAGACGTTGAAAGCGCCTATGTGGACAAAGCATGCCTGGAAGAGAACGGGTGCCGGCCCTCAACAAGTCGATTTATCCAGAGGTGTACAGCTAAAAGCAGGATTTACTGATCCCAAGGGGTGCCTTGAAACTGCATATGAAGATTTACGCTGTTTTCTTGCTGCCGGAGGAATATCGGTCGATAAAGGAGATTGTGTGATAGAAACCGCAGCATCACCTGATCTAAAAGGAGAGTCCTTCCGACTGGAAATAAAGCCGAATATCTGTCGTATTCTGGCAGGGGATGTTGAGGGAATACGTCGAGGTATCTTTCAAGTTGAGGATGAGATGCTGCGTATTCGGGGACCATATTTATCATTGGGAACAAGAGAAAAACATCCGGTTGTGCAAAGGCGGATTTCGCGCTGTGTCTATGGTCCGATCAAGCGGCCACCAGCGATGCGTGACGAATTAATGGACGATGTGGATTACTATCCTGATCAGTATCTGAACCGTCTGGCACATGAAGGGGTCAACGGGTTATGGCTGACAGTTGAGTTCCGCGATCTCGTTTCAACCAAATTTACTCCCGATGCGGGAAAAGATGCCGTGAAACGTCTGGCAAAACTGCGGCGAACTGCGACCCAGTGCAGGCGTTATGGGATTCGCACATACATTTTTGCCATAGAGCCGCGCGCCTGGGGCAGCTGGGGTAGTAATGGAACGCAATATACTAATGAAATGAAAGTGCTGGAACATTATCCCGAACTGGGAAGCGGACAAAAAGGAAAGCAGCAATTATTTTGTCCTTTTAGTGAAACGGCACAACAGTATCTCTATCAGGTGGTCAATAAAATCTTCACGGAAGTTCCGGAACTGGGGGGAATTATCAATATATCGCACGGAGAAAGAGCTACAACCTGTCTGAGTGCGGTTCCTTCAACATCGCAGTTTCAGGGGAAAATTAATTGTCCCCGGTGTTCAAGCAAGCAACCCTGGGAGATATTATACGCTTCATTGTCTGGAATGGAACGTGGCATGCATGATGCCGTACCTGACACTGAATTGATCAGTTGGCTTTACATGCCTCAGCCGGAAGAGCGGGGCGACTGGGTCTATGAGGTTTCTGCTCATACACCAAAAGGCGTGATCCTTCAGTGTAACTTTGAATCTGGAGTGACGAGGACCATATTCGGGAAGAATCTTGTGGGTGGTGATTACTGGTTGTCGACGCCAGGTCCCAGTCGGATTTTTGAACGGCAGGCAAAGATAGCACGGGAGAATGGGACGCAGGTTTCAGCAAAGTTACAAACCGGGAATTCACATGAGGTGGCTTCCATTCCTTACGTTCCGGTGCCGTCAATGGTCTACCGGAAATTCTCTGCAATGCATCGGTTGGGCGTGTCTCACACAATGCTGGGCTGGTATTTCGGCAATTACCCGGGATTGATGATTAAATCAGCCGGTGAATTGTCCTTCGATCCTCTTCCTGAAAATGAGGATGCCTTTTTGCACCGGCTTGCCTCTGTTTATTGGGAAGAGGACGACGTATCAAAGGTGGTTGAAGCATGGAAAGACTTTGCAGAGGGCTATGGGAACTACCCGTTACAGGGTATGCTGGGATATTACGGACCAATGCACGACGGTCCTGTCTGGCCGTTGTTGCTCAAGCCATTAGATCTTCCCTTGTCACCAACATGGCAGATTGGATCCAGCATAACACTGAAGCCATGGCCCCCAAGCGGTGACCGGATCGGTGAATGTTTATCGTCCGTCCCATACTCGGGTTATGAATCAATAGAGAATATTTTGACATTAGCGGAGACTGTTGAGCTTTGCCGTCGTATGAGTACAACCTGGGACAAGGGTGTGGAAATATTAAAAAAGCTGGAGTCCAAATACAGGCATGAGCCGGACAGGATTTTGGATATAGGAGTAGCAAAAGCCATGGGTATCCAGTTTCGCAGCGGGTATAATATTCTTAATTTTTATCTTTTGCGTGAAAAAATGCTGCGTATGGACGGGATGGAGCGACTGGATGTCCTGAAACAACTCGAAAATATTATACGTGAAGAATTAGCCATGGATAAACAGTTACTTAAACTGTGCGGAAAGGATTCACGGCTCGGTTTTCATTCCGAAGCTGAAGGGTATAAGTATTTTCCCGAGAAGATACGGTGGCGGATACAGCAATTAAAAGACGTCCTTGCCAATGATTTACCGGAACTGAAAAAGATTATCAGTGATGGTAAGTTGTTGTTCCCTGAATATACAGGCAGAGAACCTGCCGGACTTGTTGCATATGCCATGCGTGCTACGGGTTCTCTGTGGTCGGGTCAGGATTTTGATATTTCTTCTGGTCTTAAATGGCAGCCGTGCAGTTATGGTGCGGATAAGTCGGCGGTACAGTGGGCCGCCACTTACGATACCGATGCATTGTACATAATCGCATCGGATCCTGCAGATACAAATCAGTCCGCGACCGTGTCAACGTTAACCGGTATGACTGTCAAGCTTGAGCCGCGACGTCTGTGGCCCTCTGTCCGTTGCGTATTTAATCCCGGTGGTGAAAAACGGCAGTATGGTGAAGTCCGCGCCGTGAAGGTATCAGGCAAATGGTATCTCGTCGTACGGATTTCTTTTAAAAGCTTCTGGTGGAAAGATGAGGTGCCACATCCAGTCAGGATTGATGTGCAGTTACAGAAGAGAAATGGACGAACCAGCAGATGGTGTCCGAGTAATCCAATCACATCAAGACTGGCGCTCGGATCAGACAATCCTGCCGACCTTGGTTGGCTGATTTTTCAGCAATAAATTTTGTACTTCGCTAAATTGAGGGAGATGACTTACGGAAGTCGCATGTACCATGCTCGAAATTGTATGGTGATTCCGGCATGTAAATTCATAACAAAGGGGCCTAAATGAAAATAAATGTTATCAGTATTGTCTTTCCGATTCTTTTCCTTGCAACGGGCAATCTTTTTGCGGAAAAAACAAAACCGAATTACGATGAATCGAAAGTGCCGAAGTTTGTGCTTCCGGATCCGTTACAAAGTCCGAAATTTGGAACCATCAAGACTCCGGAGGATTGGTTTAATAAACGTCGACCGGAACTTCTGGCCTTATTCAAAAAGGAAGTGTATGGCCAGATGCCGGGCGTTGATCCATTGAAAATCAATTTTGAAACATTGACATCCGTTTCCGATGCACTTTCCGGAAAAGCGACCCGCAAGGAAGTCCGGGTTTACTTCGATTATCCTAACAAGGAACCGAAAATTGATCTCTTGATCTATATTCCAAACAAGAGGAAAGGGCCCGTTCCCGCTTTCCTGGGATATAATTACAAAGGAAATCATTCCATAGTGGATGATCCGGACGTTGCCGCTTGTCCTCCGATCGAAGGGAGCCGGTACGGAAAAGTTGTCCCTGAAGAGCATCGTGCGGAGAATAAACACCGATGGTCTCTGGACAGGATCCTCGATGCCGGATATGCGCTCATCTCCGGATGTTACGAACAGGTTGACCCTGATAGAAATGAAGGATACAACAATGGTATCCATCTCCTTTTCAAAAAAGAATTTCCTGACAAGGAAGTGGGCGATTTTCCTGCAAATATTTCAGGCTGGGCCTGGGCGCTTTCCCGGGTACTCGACTGTCTGGAAAAAATGCCGGAAATCAATGCAAAGAAGGTTATTGTTATTGGACACTCCCGACTCGGAAAGACAGCTCTTTGGGCAGGTGCGAACGATACCCGTTTTGCAGGGATCATCTCGAACAATTCAGGATGCGGCGGTGCAGCTCTTTCCAAACGGGCTTTCGGTGAGACCGTTGAACTGATCAATCTCGGTGCTCCGCACTGGTTCTGTAAAAATTTTAAAAAGTACAATAAGAAGGAAGAGGATCTGACAATAGACCAGCATGAACTGATCGCTCTCATTGCTCCCCGTCCTGTTTATATCGCGAGCGCCACTCTTGACGAATGGGCTGATCCGAAAGGTGAATTTCTATCCGGTTTCCATGCGGACCCTGTCTATAAACTGCTCGGAGCTGATGGAATAGGCGATTGTAAAGAATGGCCGCCCGCGGATCATCCGGTTGGAAAAAAGATTCGTTATCACCTCCGGACCGGAAAACATGACGTTACTGATTACGATTGGGTGCAATACATCAAGTTTGCTGACGAACTGGTAAAATAAGTTCTCCGAACGGCTCTGGTATATTGATGGATTATAATTGTTGAGCGGTAGTTAAAATGTTATGTCTCTAACCATCTTGAATAAGCAATTTCTTGTAATATTGGTGACGCTCGGACTGAATATCCTTTCGGTAGAGGCCTCTGAACTCTGGATTGGCAGTGCTACGGCCGATATCACACCGGATCGGTCTGTTCCATTGACAGGTGGCACTGCAGTACGAATCTCTACCGGCATACTTAGCCGGTGTACGGCCAATGTGCTGGCATTGGAGTCGCGCGACGGGGAACGGGTGGTGGACCAGGCCATTCTGGTTGCATGCGACTTGTGTGTCATCCGACCGGGGGTTCAAGAAGGATTCCGCAAACATCTGGCCGGTCAATTGCCCGGCTTCGAACTCAATAAGCTTTTCCTGACCGCCACGCATACCCATGATGCGCCGGGAATCTTCCAGGACCGCTATGACGAAAAGGACTACGGAGATTCAATGCAGCCCAAAGAATATGTGCCGTGGCTGTATCAGCAGATAGCCCAGGCCGTTGTGAAGGCCTGGGAGAATCGGACGAAAGGGGCAGTTGCCTGGGGGTTGGGCCATGCAGTCGCTAGTCATAATCGCCGTGTGGTTTATAACGATGGCACAGCCAAAATGTTTGGCCCCATCAACATCCCCGAGTTCCGTGGCATCGAGGGTTATGAGGACCATGCCGTTCACGTGTTGTGCTTCTACGATACGCAGAAACGGCTCAAGGCGGCTGCCATCACTCTCTCCACCACAGCCCAGGCCGCGGGCGGCAGGATGGTTAGTGCCGATTTTTGGCACGACGTACGCAGATTGATCCGCGAACGCCACGGCGAGGATGTGTGTATATTGGGATTCTGCGCTCCGGCTGGTGACCAGACTCCCCGTCCGCAGGTGAGCAAGAAGAGTGAACAGCGCATGTACGAGTTCCGCGGTCTGACCTACTGCCAGGAGATCGGCCGTCGTATCGCCGTCGCGTTCGACGACGTGGCTGGTGTGATTACCAAAGATATACGCTTGGATGTGCCGTTCATACATCGGGTCCGGCAGGTTGAATTGCCGGCACGCATCGTTACCGAGGCCGAATACATTGTCGCAAAGAAAGTGTGTGAAGAGATTGATACCAGGAAGACACGTACGAAGTCGGATCATTGGACACGGAATCTCTACGGCTCGGTGGCTGAGCGCTACCTTGCCCAGCAAAAAGGCGAAATGAAGACCTACGAGATGGAGTTGCACGTCCTGCGATTGGGCGATGTGGCAATCGCCACCAATCCATTCGAACTGTTCGTGGACTACGGCGTACAGATTCAGGCCCGCAGCCCGGCCGTTCAGACATTCCTGATTCAGTTGGCCGCCACTGGCCGGCAACATGCCTATTATCTACCAACGCCGCGTGCGGTTGCTGGCGGCAAACTCAATGAAAAGCCGTTCACCAACTATAGCGCAACGGTCATGACCGGCATGGTCGGCCCGGAGGGCGGACAGGTGCTGGTCGAGCGCACGGTTGCCGAGATCAATGATCTCTGGAAAGACCCGGAGAAGAAGTAAATGGTCGTTATTTAAGGAAGTCGACAATGGAATTTTCAGGTAAACACTATCTTGTCACACTAACGACGTCGGCGATACTGGCGACTGGGACTGTTGTCTCGTTGGCAGTGCCGCTGGACGCATGTCTCAACGCCCGCGACTGCGGGGCTTCCGGTTCCGAGTATTCAACCACGGCGGCGACGACGAAGGGTATGAAGGATATCACCGTAACGGACCCGGGCGACTTCAAGGTCGGGCAGGGCGTGATGCTCTCGGAGTGTAATCCCCGATGCTCAAAGCAAACCCTGTGGGGACCAAGACACGTTGTGGTGATGGGCAGACCTCTAGGCGACAAGGCGGAAATCCGCGGGTATGACGGCACCCAGGGAGATTGGCTTGTCCTCTTGCTCGATGTCCCGGAAAAGACCAACACGTTCCGCTGGTCGGAAGATTTGTCCCGTACCTGGAAGCCGGCTGTGCCGATCACAGGTGACTGGCAGCCGCTGCGCGACAAGATTGAAGTGCGGTTCAATAAACACGATTGGGAGAAGGGCTATACCGTAGCTTTTTCGCTGCGCGGACAATTGGTAACGGTCATCGAGAAGATGGATGGAAAAGTAGTGACGCTGCGCGATGCACCAACGCGGACAGTCGGTAGCGCGGTGTTGCGGCATTGTGATGATGTGGCCTTGCAGACCGCGATTGACCGCGCTGTCAAAGAGAAGAAGAACCTTCACGTGCCGGTCGGCCGGTACCGTCTGGCACATGGTTTAACTGTACGGAATGCGGCTGGTATAACGATTGAAGGTGCGAATGCAGTCGACACAGTGCTTGACATCAGCGAAGGCGAGGGTGCATGTATCACACTCTCTAAAGGTAATGATGTGACCCTTCGTAATTTTACCATGGTAGGCCACTCGGGTTTTGCGGAGCGTGACCAGTGCGGCTACCTGCGCACGCTGGGGTCGAGTTACTTCTGGGGCTTTGGCGCCAAGGGTTGTAATGCAGTGACGATCGGCAGTACGGAACGGGTCCTAATCGAGAATTGCCATGGCCGGCGGATGGCCACGGAATGCTTTGTGTCTGGCAGTGTCAGCCGCGGTACTGAGGAGAAGCCGAATCCGGTTCACTGCAAGCTGACCACGTATCTGCGCTGTTCGGCGGTTGATTGCGGCCGCAACGGCTTCAACGATGTGATGTGTGGTTCGGAGAACACCAGCGTTCTCTACTGCCGGATTGTTGATGTGGGCGGTTGTGCGTGGGAAGGCGCATCGCGGTTCGTGAAGTTCGTCGGTAACTATGTGCGTAATTCCGGCACGGTGGCAATGGGTAATCTGGGTCCTGCCAACCACGACGAGACGTTTCCAAAACTGGGGGCCGGACAGCACATCATCGCCGACAACGTGTTCGAGAGTAATGTACCCTACGGCGGATGCGCGATCCGTGCCGCAGTTGGCGCTACGCAGGTGCATATCAGCAATAACCTGTTCGTCAATTTCGGTTCCTCTGCAGTGGAAGTTTCAGGTCAGTCGGACGCCACGCATTATCCATCTGCGAACACAACAATCTCAGGTAACATCTTCGACATGACGGAAATTGGCGAGAAATCCGTCGCACGCACGGCCGTACAGGTGAGCGCCGCCGATACAATCGTTTGTGACAACCAGTTTTATGTCCGCGGCACCAATGATTCGAATGTCACTGCCATCAAAGTAACTGAACCTGTAATCAACGTTACCGTACACGGCAACCTCATCCGCAATTGCGGCGTAGGCATTGCCAGTGGTCGCGCCAGTTCAACGGTTGAGAAGGTTGTGGATGCGCTGACATTCTTGCCGGGGCGGAGGACCCTCCCTTTGGATCATCTCCTGGCCAGTCAGTGCCGGGGCTGGCGGCTGGTCTGGATTGCCCGCGGTAAGCCCGCAGGAATATCCATTATCGATGAGGTGACCGGGGCTGCCGATCCAGGCGCTGTGCAAATCAAACTGAAAGAACCCCGTGAAATGAAGACTGGAGACATATTCGAATTCATTCCGCCGTCCGCAAACTGGCTTTTCCACAACAACACCATTACCGACTGCCTGCAACCGGTGATCCTCAACTCGTACGGAAGCGCGAGTTCGATCCTGCGTGACAACATTGTGACTCGGACTACGGCCGTTGGTATCAAACAGGCAATTCAGGTCCGTGGTAACTTCCAGTTACTCGGCAATCACGTGACAGGCTTTGATGAGCCGGATTGCGCCGCATTGGCGCTATTCGAAGACCGCTTCGGAAATGTCCCTTCCAATCTGTATCGAGATAACGTAATCGAGAAGTGTGCCGTGGCGGTGAGCGAAAGTAGGAAGGGACTTTGGGATGAGAAAGCCGCCTCAGAGAATACAGTACTGAACTGCGGACAGAATTGTTCCAGAAGAGATTAATTACGGACCTTCTATAATCTACTTGACTTGGCCATTGCCATTGGATTCACGGCATGATTTCAGCGATTTGGTGTCTGGTAAACAATAAATAAGAAAAGGGAACAAGCCATGCGATGGTTATACCTGACAATGTTCGTGTGTGTATGCGCATGCCGGGTGATGGCCGCTCAGGTGGAGTTGACCTACACGTTTAATGATAAGCACGAGGAGAAAAAAGCGATTACGGTTGAACCTGACGCCAAGGGAATCCTGACGGTAACGATTAAACGGCAGGAAATTCCTCATGGTGTTGAATATGTCGCTGTCCTGCCGGATTTTGCGCGTGCGAAGGTCGGCGAAGATGGTTATTACGTCACACCGGATGGTTTCATGGGTACATTCCGCCTTCAGAAAGGCTCGTGTACGGTTAATGGGCCTGGTGGTTTTTACGGAAGAAACTTTATGCCCATCTACGGCATGAAGAATCCGCGTGCAACGTTTGTCGGGATCGTTGCCACCATGCGGTTCGAATATGATCTGCATCTACTGGTGAAGGACGGTATTTATACCATAGCGCCACGCTTTCATGTGTCAGGATTTGTTCCTCCGGACGACATTGTGATCCACTACCACATGCTTTCCGGCAAGGACGCGAATTATGCGGGCATGGCGCGTGCGTACAGGAATTACCAGCTTGCGCGGGGCGTCTGTAAACCGATCAAGGAACGTATGAAGACGCATCCGGAACTTGCCTATGCCGCAAAGAGCATGGAAGTCCGTGTTCGACAGGGCTGGAAACCGGCACCCAGCCCGGTACTGGAACAGACTCTGGAAACCGAGCCACCGATGAAGGCGGTTGTTACGTTCGAGCGTGTGGGCGACATTCTTGACGCATTTAAAAAGGCCGGCATCAAGCGTGCCGAGATCTGTCTGGTGGGCTGGAATCAGAAGGGACATGATGGCCGCTGGCCACAGATTTTCCCGGTCGAGGAAGCTCTCGGTGGCGAGGCAAAACTCCGAGCGCTTATCAAGAAAGCGAAGCGTATGGGTTATCAGATTGTCGGACATACCAACAGCTCTGACGGATACAGTATCGCGGAATGCTGGGACTGGGATCTGGCCGTCAAAAGGGCGGACGGCAAGCCTTTCTCCAACGCTGTCTGGAGCGGAGGACAGATGTACGCGCTCTGCCCGCAACGTTCATACGAGCGTTTCTATCCGCAGGATATTCAAAAGGTTGCGGATCTCGGTTTTCGTGGTCTTCATTACATTGACGTAATCACCATCCTGCAGCCGCCCCGCTGTCAGGATCCGAATCATCCCTGTACGCCGAAGGAAAGCGCTGTCTGGTTTGACAGGATATTACAATCATGCAAAGACCACATCGGTGGAGTCTCATCGGAGGGCGCTTTTGATTTCGCATGCGGTAACCTGGATTATGTGCTCTATGTTTATTTCAGCGGGCTTTCGGGCAAGAAGAACCTCCTGCATGACCGCTTGATACCGATCTGGCAGCTCGTTTACAACGGTATCATTCTCAGCAATCCTTTCACTGAGACTGTTAATACTGCGGCCAAAGACCAGCAAACACAGCTGAAGTTGGTCGAATTCAACGGCAGACCGATCTACTACTTCTATTCGCGTTTCAAGGCGGATAACAAAAATTGGATGGGAAATACCGACCTGACGTGCGCAACAAACGAGGAATTGAAGCAAGCGGTCGAGTTTGTCAGGAAAGGCTACGAAGAGTTTGAGACGCTGGCAAATCTTCAGCTCGAGTTTATGGAACAGCATGACATGCTTGCGCCCGAAGTATTCCGCACAGCCTTTTCAGATGGCTCGGAGATTATTACCAATTACGGTATTGAAGTATATCCATATAAGGGGAAGACGGTGTATCCGATGCAGTATTGCCTGTTCCGATAAGTTGGCTGTCAGCTTTTTATCTTGGTACAATTCGCGTCAATCCAGTCGATCGATTTTAAGTTTGTCAATGTAAAGGGCCTTGATGGCGGATGTCGCGCCGCCTTTCTTGTCGAAGCGGCCGGGACCAATCCAGAAATAGTGATCACGTTCCGGCACCCATTCAGCTACGTCATACCACGCATAACCATCTTCGACGGCGGAAGTTTTGCGTTCAACGCCGCCACATCCTTTCTTGTTCTTGCTGTCGTACACACCGGCCCAGAATGCATCGCCGTTTTTCCCTGTTTCCTTTTCCACTCGCACGCGCATGCGAAGGCGGTATTTTACGCCAGGATCGAAGGCGACGCGGCTGAAGGGCAGTGTCGTGCACCACTCGTAGTGAGTGTTGAACAGTTTCATCGCCGAACCATCCTCGGCCAGCGGATCTTTTACGGTGTCACCCCATGTTCCACGCTGTCCCAGAGAGAGTACAGTATCCTCCACTATGGCACTTGCCTGTGCGGATGGAAGGGGCGGCGGATTGGCAAGTGCCTTCACGCGGGCGAGTATTTGCTCGTGCCGTTCCGAACCTTCGGAGATGCGGATGTTTTTGGCCTCGTTGAAACGTGCGAGAATTTCTGTTGCGATGTTACGGTGTTCTTGTGGCACGCCGTAATGTTGTGGGTCTTTTGTGACCCAGACTTTGATCTCATCGAACGGCGGTAACCGCTCGAGGTGGGCGAACAGCACCGGCAATGAACCCATGCGTACATTGTATGTGTGTACAGGAGAGTCTTTGACGGCTTGTTCGGCTTTCTGCCACAATTCTACCGCGCGGACATAAAAGTTGTCAGGGATAGTAGGATTCTTTGTGTCTTCAAAAATACGTAGTGGGTTAACCGCAGTATTGGTGTGGAAACTGTGTACTTCGTCGAAGTACTGCCGGACCAGCGGCGCGGCCACGCCATAATAACCGTCAAAGAAATCCTTGATCAGAGGTTCTGCCGGAAGTTCAGGGTTCCACAGCCACTTGGCGAGCAGCCATGCCTTGAGTTCTGCAAAATCACCATGCCGGCCCTGATAGGCACCCTGTTCGAAGAGTCCTACCACGTGGTTATCACGGAAGAATTTGACGTTACCCTGCAGGGCCAGCACATTTGGGAAGGGGCCGATGTAGGTACGGAAGTTGGTTGTGTAATCCCATACGTAGAGTTTATCGGTTATTGCACTCCATTTTTGAATCTCGTCCACGAATTTCTTGTTTTGTTCAAAAGCACTCCTGTCGAGCGGCTGGGCGAAGTCGCACTCGATAGTGCACAGTCGCGGGACTACGTTATGGCGCGGTCGCACGGTTTTTGGCGGCTTACGCGTGTACTGGTAGGCGAGCGTCTCAATCCAGATATTCGGGAACTCTTTCTCTACCGCCTCTGCCACCTGGTTTACAAAATTGATCAATGTACCGGCATGCGATTCCTCGCGATCGTCGATGGCCTTACAGGAGGGACAGGTACAGAAGTTATGCCAGTCGTTCTGACTCACGCTGAAAAGCCTGGCGGTGGGATCCTTGCGGATACGGGCGAGCAGGCGCTCGGTCACGATTTTCAGTACCTCCGGGTTGGTCAGACAGAGCTGCGAGTGTTCTTTCACACGCTTACCGTTGATCTCACTGAAGTACTCAGGGTGTTTGTCAAAGAACTCATCCGGCGGACAGAGTGTGTTGAACGTGTGCACAAAAAGTCCACCGCCGAAACGGATCCTGTCACCGTGCTTCTCCGTAAGGCGCATGGAATTGCCATTACACTTATTGCGGGCTGCAAGGTTGCCATCGAAGAAATCGAACCAGAACGGTTCACGCATTGCGAAGGCCGGGCGCTGTGTTTCGTCGATGACTGGGATAGTGAAGGTATCGATACGGGGTATGACGCTGTGCCATGTGGTAAACCAGCGGCAACCGGCGAAGCGTTCGAGGATTTCATAGACGCCGTAGAGCGTACCGCGTACCGGTCCACCGAGAATGATAAGATGGGGTGGGGCGACCTTTATGCGGAAACCGTCGTCACCGAGAGCTGCGACGTTGGAATTACCGCCGAGCAACCTGGTAGTATAACGGGTTTCGCCGATCAGGATCGCCCGCGCTGGGAGCGGTCCATCATCCGTAACAATCGGGATCTTTGCACCGGTAAGTTGCTCCGTATATGCCTGTAATTCCTCGGCCGCGTACTTTTGAGAGGCCGAAGCATTAGCAGGACGGACGATGGTATAGGCGGGGGACGGGCCGCGTGTAACGAGCGTAAGGTTTTGATGAGCGCATCCCGCGCTAATTAGTATTCCACAGGTTAGGATAAGCAGTCTCATTTTCATTGGTATGCTCCCATGTAGTTTTCAGTTGATCCAATCGTTAATATGTAAGCACAAAACCGGACGCATGTGAATAGACAAGTGCATTGACATTTACTGAATATCAAATGCAGAAAATTCATGGATTGCGAATGCGATGTTTATTCATGTCCTTTTTTAAATATTTTCAAATTCATTTTGACATCCTTTCAAGTCGGTGTTTCACTTTGATTACTGTTGAACGTTAAATTAAAATTCTCGTGGTTTCTGCCAATGTCGGCAAAGCAATTTCTTATAACCAGATAAATCACGTGAGGAGAAAACCCATGAGTGACTTCAAGTTGAGGAGCATGAACGCCGGTGATCGTAGCGAGGTTGCCGAACTTATTTATCTATCAACCAATTCCTGGTATGTGTCGCATGGCAGGCCGCCTATTTTCAGCGGCGATCCGATGTCGGCGGATATTTTCTTTGATGTGTACGAGGCGCTTGATCCGGGTTGCGGATTGGTGGTTGAACACACTCGTACGAAACGTGTGGTCGGTTCCTGTTTTGTTCATCCACGTCCCACACATATTGCGCTGGGTATCATGAACAGCCACCCGAACTACGCTGGCCGGGGGATTGCGCGGCTTCTACTTAAACACATTGTTGACGAGGCTGATCGTTTACGGTTGCCGTTAAGGCTCGTCTCCAGTGCATTGAATCTCGACTCATTCTCTCTCTATACACGTGCCGGATTCGTGGCACGCCGTATTTTTCAGGACATGTATCTGGCTGTTCCGTCCGGTGGGCTGAATGTAAGTGTGGATGTCGCCGGTACTGTACGTGACGCGAAACCGGGAGATGTGGGCGCAATGGTCGCCCTTGAAAAAGAACTCGTCGGCCTTGATCGTGCCAAAGATTTTGCTTATTTCATCAAGAATGCATGGGGTTTCTGGCACGTGTCAGTTATTGAAGGTGACAATGGTATTGACGGCTTTCTTGTATCTTGTGGCCATTCAGGCCTTAATATGTTTGGCCCTGGAGTGACGCGACGGGAAGAACAGACTGCAGCTCTCATCCTCCGCGAGTTGAACCAGTACCGCGGTCGTCACCCGCTCTTCCTTGTACCGGTGGATTGTGGCAACCTCGTTCGTATGCTCTATGACTGGGGTGCCCGTAATTGTGAACTGCACGTCTCGCAGGTTCGCGGCGAAGCTCTTCCATCGAAGGGGATAGTCATGCCGACCTTTCTGCCGGAAACGGCTTGAGGGCGAAACGGTTGTGGATGAAGTCGAAATTCAGGCTGCCTGAGATAAGGAGATAATCATGTCAAGACACTTGATAAGTGCATTATGGATTGCCGTATGTCTGGTGCTGGGTAATACGACACACGCCGAAAGTCCGTTCACGCTTGCGACCATGCCTCGGATTGATGTGCACACGCACATCGGCAATGAATGGAAAATCCTGGACGAGGTGATGGAGCTGCGTAAAGCGCTTCAGGATCAACTTCATGTGGATATGGCCATGTGGGTCAGTCTGGGCCGTGCCGAGCCGCCGGACATGGATGAGATGCGCAAACGTTACCAGGACAGGATACAGTTCTGCATCAGCGACTTTACGATCAAGGACGGGCTTCGGTTTTCGCCACAGGAACTCGTGGAGTGGCAGAAGCGCGGCGTAATGGGCTTTAAGTTCTATCCCGGTTGGCAGCGTGGTGTCCAGATTGATCAGGCGGCCAATGATCCAACCTTTGACAGGATGGAACAAATCGGTATGTTGGCGACTTCGCCCCACGTGACAAACCCCTGTGGGACTTTTGGCCGACGTACGGAATGGTTTTCCGAACCGGTTGAGTTCTGGCGGCAGCAGCGTGCATGGGAGAACGTGCTGAAAAAACATCCGCGACTGGTGGTGGTCAACGCACACATGCTGTGGCTCTGTTTATCCGACGAACAGTTGGATATTCTGCGTTACATGCTGACGACATATCCCAATCTGCATATAGACCTTGCCACGACTCCAAACTTTCTTCACGGCGTGGGGCGTGAAAATCTGCGCGAGTTCATGATTGAATATGCCGATCGGATCCTCTTCGGTACCGATATGGCCAGCGCATGGTTCGTGCCGGTACTCGATAAACGGTTTCCGAACATCCGGGACAAAATTCCACAATATAAGCGGTATTTTGAATTTTTGGAGACAGACAAAGAGTTGCCGAGCGGTATTAAGGACGAACATAAGATGCGCGGTCTGGCTTTACCGTTGGATGTACTGGAAAAGATTTATTTCCGTAACGCTATGCGGATTTACCCGCACATCGCAGACGCACTGACAAAACTCGGTTACTTTGGAAAAGACAAATCGAAATAACCAGCACACCTGTAATGGTGGTTTAAGGAGCAGTGTATGAGAACAAGCATATCCATGCCATGTACAATGGTCATTCTGTTATTCACTAGCCTTCTCGCTTCGTCGCCTGTGGCGGGTCAACAGGCGGGTAGCAGATTGGGCGGAATGTTTGATCCGGATATAATGGATCCGCCTGACAAACCATTCTCTTACTTCGCCTGTCCCACCGACATGCTCGGTGCCTGGGGTGCGCCGGCAGGAGTCGAAGTGACACCGGAAGGCTACATCTGGACCGGTTACGGCGAACTGATGTTCTTCACAGGCCTGCCTCCCGTCCCTGTCAATGCCCGTATCCGAACGTTGTATCGTGGTTACCTGCCTGCGGTAGAATACGACGTAATTCAGAATGGTATCCGGTATTCTTTCCGGTTGTTTGCGGCTGACGTGGGCGGCGCGCTCAAAGGCGTTCCGGTGAGCTTCGCCACGGTAACTGTGACCAACATGCGCGATGCCGAACCGCGTGCCGCGTATCTAAGCGCGGGCTGGCGGTATCGTTCACCCGTGAACACGCTGTACACCGCGGCCGGTGACTACCGATTCGGCCAGCGCAAGGGTTTGATTCCGGAGTACCTGATCAAGGACCTTGGCAGCTTCAAGCCGAATTGTCAGCTCACTTGGGCTGACGATGCAGTACGACGCGACGGCCGGATGCTTTTTACATTCCCGACCGAACCGGCACCAAACCGACGTTCGCTGGCGCTTGAAGACTGGGGTATGCACATGCGTCGTTACTTCTCCGGCGAGATCGAGGGTGACCCGAACCCACGCCACACCCAGGACCCGCACACACCGGTCGGTATTGTCACCTACTGCCTGCGACTCAAGCCCGGCGAGAGTCAAACCCTGACTTTCAAGTTTCCACTCGTGCCGTTGCCTGACGACTCGCCCGAGGCGCGCCAGGTGCGCGATGCCGACACGTCGCAGCTCTTTGCCGCGATGGTCGAGTTCTGGGAAAAGTGGATAGTTGCCAAACCGCCATTACGTTTTCCCGAGAATAAAGTGCAGGAGTACCTGCTTGCCAACACGATCAATAATCTGCTCACGATCGACCTGGTCGGCGACGACCTCATCGTCAACGTTAACAAGTTCCACTACCATGCCTGGTACGGCGGTGGCAATACCACCGAGATGTCGCGCTCCTTCGAGTACATGGGCCTGTTCGATATTGCACAGCGCGCATTCCTGTTCTTCCACAGCAAACAATCTGCAGACGGTAGCTTCAGGTTAGCTGGCCATGAAGACAAGTTATACTGGGAGTTCTTTGGTTACAATCTCTGGGGTTGGGGGCGGCACTACCAGCTCACGCGCAACCGGGCGTTTCTTGATCGCGTCTACCCCGGCGTGGTCAAGGCCATGGCGTGGCATGAGAGCATCACAGCCAATGATCCGCTCGGTTTGTTCGGGCCAGCCACGATTGCCGATGACGCATACCTCAAGGACTGTCGCCAGACCGGACAGCATCTCTGGGGCCTGATCGGACTGCGTAACGCGATTTACATGGCCAGAGAGATGGGGCGCTCTGAGGATGTCGCGCGATTCGAGGCGCAGGAGCGCCGATTCCGTGCAGCGTTCGACAAGTTGCTCGACCAGCAGACCGCTAAGACCGGCGGATACATTCCTCCTGCTCTGGAACGCACGACAACAGGCAATGACTGGGATAACCTGCGTACATTGCATCCTGAGATTCTGTTTGATCCCGCCGACCCGCGCGTCGAAGCGACATTGCGCACCGTTCGCGGCCGTTACCAGGAGGGAGTGCTGGCTTACACCTGGCCCGCGTCCATTGGAAAGCAGGGTGAGCAGTTCATATTCAATGAACAACCGGGTTTGCACTACTGGCAGACACCGAACAATGCGCAGGTATCGCTGGTGCGTGGTACCGCCTGGGACCAGGAGTGGGCTGTGAAGGAACTCTACGCCATGTTACTGCATTCGACATCGACGCACCTCCCTGCCGAGTTTGGAACAATTCCATGGAGTACGCGAGGCTACAGTCACGTGTTCAATATTACACCGCAGTGCACGAGTTCGGCCAACGTTATTCAACTCCTTCGTAACATGTTGGTGCGCGAGCAGTGTGAAGACCTGTATCTACTCTCGGCCATTTCACCGGAATGGGTTCAACCTGACAAGCAGATTAAGGTGAGGGACGAGCCATCCTCGTTCGGTCCGGTCAGTTTCACGGTACAGGCAGCCACTGATCGACTTTCGGTGCAACTTCCGGAGCGGTATCGTCAAATCCCGCAACGTCTGCTGGTACGCGTACCCTGGTTCTACTCGGTCACCCGCGCCGAGATCGACGGCAAGGCAGCCACCGCAAAGGATGGCCACGTAATTCTCCCGGTGACGGCCAAGGAACTGGTCCTGTTCGGCAATATCCGGCAAGATATTTTGCAATTGAGCTATGATAAAGCGGTCGCCGATTATAAGGCCGAGTACCGAAAACGTTACCAGCAATTCCTGCGTACGGGTAACAGTGAATAATAATCCTGATTATGACTGTCCTAACCTGTGAAAAGGAGAAAATAGTGATGGCTTGTGCTTATGTCAGAAAAACAATTCTTTCCAGTAATAACATAATATACCTGTTTATTCTCTTGATAGTTCTCATGGTGAAGAACGTATTTGCGGCAGGAGTGGTTTCTCCCTCAGAGGACATGATTGCTGGACCGGAAAAAGGTCCCTGGCGCAGGCTTTTTCTGGACGCTATGGTGACAGAATCGCAACAGGGCTTGACCAGGTTGTTTCACGCCGCCGAAAAATATGGGAAGAACCCGGTAATCCTGAAGGATAAAGACTGGGAGGGCAAAGGACCGTACGTTTATGGAACGGTCATGTGGGACGAGGGTAAACTGCGCCTATGGTACCATCACGCCGGAGGGGGGCGTTACTGGAACAGTTATGCGGAGTCGACAGATGGAATCACGTGGATTAAGCCCAATCTCGGATTACTCGAATACAAGGGTTCGAAGGAGGACAATCTGGTCATCACGCGTACTCAGAATCCGAATGAAAAGACGCCCAAGGACCTTGGCCAGTGCCATAACCCGAGCGTCATTCTACAGCCGTGGAATCCGGATCCACAACGACGCTACGCCCTCTACTGTTTTGCCTACGACTACTATGTTACCCGTGTCGCTTTCTCGCCCGACGGACTGCACTGGAAATTTACTCCTGAGACCGCCGGTAAGGGTTTGTTCGGATCCGGTGACGTTGTCAATTTTTTTCACGACCCGTACAAGAACCGCTATGTTGCCACCTGCAAAAGCGCTAACCGGCGTGGCCGCGCGGCTGGTGTGGCCATATCATCTGACGGTTTGAAGTGGACCAAGCCAGTGGAAGGACCAGTGTTCGTAGCTGATGACCTTGATCCGGACGCGACACAGATATATGGTATGCCGGTCTTTCCTTATCAGGGTTTGTACATAGGTCAACCGTGGATATATAACGCGCGCTGGTTCAAATATGGCAAATATACCGATCAGCGGCTGAGCGAGTCAGAGAAGGATAGCCCATGTACCATGGACGTACAGATTGCCTGGAGTTGGGATATGATCAACTGGACGCGGCCTCCTGACCGGGCCTGTTTTATTCCGCGCGGCGCCAGAGGCGAGTTCGATTCGGACATGATCTATACCGCCCGCGCGCCGGTCCAGATTGGTGATAACCTCTATTTCTACTACGGCGGCATGAACGGTGCCCATAATGCCCGGGACTGGAACGCCGCCATCGGGTTGGCCATTCTTCGTCTGGACGGATTCTGCTCAATGCATGCAGGCGATCAGGAAGGATGGCTCATTAGCCGGCGCGAGGAGTTAAAAAAGCCGGAGGTGACAATCAACGCCAGGACGGGACAGGGTGGTTGTATCGTCGCAGAAATCCTCAATCAAAACAGTTGTGTAATGCAGGGGTTTTCGCGGGAAGATTGTATTCCGTTTGAAGGCGACGCCGTACGCCATATCATGAAATGGAAAAAGACGGAATTTGACGAATCCCAGCGTGAAGGTGATAAGAAGTTCCGCTTCTACATAAGGAATGCGGATCTGTATTCATATCTTCCATAATCTTTGCGCGATTCAGGCATAGGGTAGGGATATAGGAAGTTATATCAGCCGGTTATACGTTGACACCTGTCGTATCCCTGATACAGAATTATCAAACAAGGAGAAAAAAATATGCGGTTCGGTAACTTCTTTTTTTGTGTTGCTTTTATCGTTGGCAGTACGGCATTTGCAGAAGATCGTACCGCTCCGGATTGGGTATTAGAAACCAAAATTGCGGACTGGCAGGCGCGGGATTCCTCGGGTGAGTTCGTGTTTCGTGACCGGCTCTGGATGATGGGCGGCTGGTTCAACTCCAACGAGGCCCCGCCGCGCGATGTGTGGTCATCGAGTGATGGACGCGTTTGGAGCCTTGTCACAAAATGCGCGCCGTGGATTCACTCCGATCTCCCGATGAATATCGTTTTTAAGGAAAAGATGTGGATGATGGGCGGCTGGTATAATGGCAGACTGCCAGGGCATTCAGCGGGCAACCAGGTGTGGTGGTCGACCGACGGCACGAACTGGCAACAGGCCACATCCGCCGCCGGTTGGTCGCCGAGAATTGCCGCTGCCACAGTGGAGTTCCATGGACGTATGTGGATACTCGGTGGAAACGAGAACTATTATTTTGGCGACGATAGTAGTCTGAAGAACGATGTGTGGTCATCCGCTGATGGCAAAGAATGGAAAATGGAAACTGCGAAAGCCGGTTGGTCACCACGCGCCTATCATCAAGCCGTTGTGCTGAATGACAGGATCTATGTCTTTGGCGGCGGCAATTACGTCCCCACGTATCACGCGAAGAACGACGTGTGGTCCTCCAGCGATGGGATACAATGGACACTCGAGACCGAATCCGCTCCGTGGCATCCGCGCCTGTGGTTTTCTTCGGTTGTGTATCGCGGTCGTATGTGGGTGATAGGCGGCTGGTCGAACAATCCCTCGCAGAATTGGGGCGACGTATGGTGTTCCAGGGACGGCAGACAATGGGATCGACTGCAATCGAAGGTCACCTGGAAGGAACGTCACGAACACTCGGCCTTTGTGTTCCATGATAAACTCTGGGTCGCCGCTGGACATGCCCGACCGCTCTCCAGAGAAGTGTGGTCGTTGTATCTCCCCGTAGACTGGCCAAAATGAGAATAAAGATTTATTCATGAACCGTCCGAAAAATCAATTTTCTGTAACCAGCCTAACCATAAATACTCTCTTCATCATATCAGGCATTGCCTGTCTGGCTTGGAGCGTGACACTCGCGGAGGAGTCTTGGTGTGACCTCTACCGGGCTGGCTTTCAAATCGGCAACATGACGGAAGGCTGGCAATCGCCGTTGACTTCATCGAAGAGTACTGCTGATGGATTGCGAATTGCGGACCCTTCCACCGCCAAGGGAAGCGGGCGTTTTTTTCAAGTCGACTGGCATGTTGAGCCGCAACAGGGAGCCGCGGTCGAGGTCCGGCTGAAGGCAATTTCGTGTTCTGATCCATGGGGAGTGGCGTTAATGGTCTCTGATGGTGTCCACGAGGAGGGCGTTACCTTCTTTCCGCACCAGGTTATGCTCGCCTCATCGCGCATGACGACCTCCTTCGATGCGGCTGGTAAATTCCATACCTATCGAGCCCAAATCAAGGATACCGACATACAAGTCTGGGCCGCTGACGAGCTCTTGCTCGATGGTCGGGGTAAATTCACGCAGCCTGCACATGCGTGCCGTAACCAGATCGGGTTCGGCTGCGGTAGCTCCACCGCCACCGGAGAAGCAATATGGCAGTGGGTGCGTTTTCGGGGTGGCAAGATTGATACGCCGCAGATTACTGTTCCCAAAGTTTCGGGAATCGACATCGCTATAGGCGCGACTCAAGTTATCGTACCTGGGGCGACTTACCAAAGTCTGTTCAAGCTGGTCGATGGCGGTCTCGTCGTAGGCGGTCGACATTCTACTGATGTTGGTCGGACATGGCAGCTTGGGCCAGCGCTGCACGTGGGCGCATATCAATTTCCTGATGGCGAAATTGTTCAACTTGGATTTCACAGCAAGCAAACCGATCGGACCGGTTATTTTTCAATCCCATTGACTCGTTCGACAGACAACGGCCGTACGGTCCATTCGGAGATCGCGCTGCTTCACATCCCCGACGCCACCGGTGGAACTGGCGATGACGGAAAAGCCTATGAAGGTCCGGTGGCAGATCATGCCATCGTCGGCTTGCGCGACGGGAGTCTGCTGGCAGCGATGTACGGTCAGTTCTCGAACGATCGCGTACCTGTTCCCACCATGCCCGATAAATGGAAGTGTTACAAGTACCGCACGTTTGTAGTCCACTCGACAGATCGCGGGAAGACCTGGGAATATCTGTCCACGGTCGCATATGATCCGAACATCGGACTGGAGAGCTTCTGTGAAGCCGATCTGCTGACGTTACCCGACGGTGAGATTCTCTGTTTCATGCGTACCGGTGGTAGCGGAGGCAAATACACGCCACTCTATCTCAGTCGTTCGGCCGATGACGGGAAGACATGGGGCACACCCCAACCAATTGCCGACCGTGGCGTATGGCCCAACGCCTGCCGTATGCGCAACGGCGTGATAGTCTGTACTTATGGACGCCCGGGTAACTGGCTTGCATTCAGTCCTGATCAGGGGAGAACTTGGGCCGGGCATTTCTGGTTTTATAATGGGTCAACAACCAGTTATAACTCGGTCGAAGAAATATCTCCGGATGTATTACTGGTCGTGTATGATCGCCGGCAGCTCGACGCCAACGGCAATATGCGCCCCGAGATCGTCGGGACCACCGTGACACTGCGCCGCAGATAACTTGACAACGACTCTGAGTGATAGTGATGACAGGTAACATGCTGGGTGAGGAGTAAACCATGAACATCCGCAGATTTCTCGATTTCTTCAGTCATCCTGCTACTCTTATTTTGCCGTTTCTGCTGATGGTTCTTGTTCACCAGGCCAGTGGTGCCGTGAAGTTCGAGACCGATTCTTTGCGGCTGGCGATAGGAGAGAATGGTCGGCTGTGCAGCCTCGTCGATAAACGGGACAACGTCGAATATGCGGTTACCGTTCCGCCCTGTCCGGTGGCAACGGTCTATCGCGGCGGTCATTCGGTTCCCACGACGGAAGGTCCGTTCGCCACCGTGGTCGGGCGATGGGTCTACCAGGGTGGCTCGCATTTCGACGCAACCCGTGTGCGAAGGCAGGATGACAAACTATTGATCGAGTTTGGCGAGGCCAACGTCAAGGCTACCTATCGTATACGTAGCACTGGTGATTATGTGGCATTCGAACTTCTTGGTGTGGAAGGAGACCCAATTGACCGGATCGAGTTCCTGCGGCTGAATATCTGCCGGTTGCCGATGCTGGGACAGTGGGTCAATCTCGCGTATGATGACCGGTTCGGTATCTGCCTGTGCGGCGGTAACCCTCGGACGAATATTGAAATGCTGCCTCAGGAACGCCACGTGCAGATGACGGCCGCAGCCGAGGCCGCCGTCGGTTTTGCCGGCGCTACGGCGGTGCTGTTCGGGTGCCGTGATCCGAAGAACAGGTTCCTTGACGCGATGGATAAGGTGGAGCGTGACTTCCACCTGCCGTCCGGCGCGACATTCCGCCGTTCGCCGATCCAGAGGTTCTCTTATCTTTGGGCGAGCCGACCGGACCCGCAAAATATTGATCAGTATATTCATTGGGCCAAACTGGGCGGATTCCGTATGATTCTATTCTCCTACAGGGCGTTCTCGAAAAGCGCGGGACATTTCGAGTGGAACGACCGGTTCCCGAATGGCATGGCAGACCTGAAGCGCGTTACTGACGCCATCAGGGCGGCTGGTCTGAAAACCGGGTTACACATCCATTACAGCAAAGCCGAAAAAAAAGATCTGTATGTTTCTCCCGTACCTGATGATCGGCTACATACAGTTCGAACTTTCACGCTGACCGGTGACGTAACAGCCGACGTTAAAACGTTGCATGTCCGCGAGGATCCGGCCGGCTGTACACTTGACAAAGACCGCCGGTTACTCAAACTTGGCAAGGAGCTGATCGAATATGAAAACTACAACAGCCATGCGCCGTTCCAGTTTACTGGTTGCCGACGTGGACATCTCGGCACGCAGGCGGCAGCACATGCCGCAGGAACCAGGCTGGCCCTTCTCAACGTGGACACGTGGCCAATCTTTATCCGGTTGGATCAGAACACCGATATCCAGGACGAAGTGGCCCATAGATTGGCCGAAATTTATCGTCAGACCGGCCCTTACGATATGGTTTACTTCGATGGCGCTGAGGACGTTCACGAGCCATTCTGGTATCATACTGCCGCGTCGCAATATCGGGTGTTCCGGTTGCTGGATCCACCGCCACCTGTATGCGAAGCGGCGCATTACACACATTTCAGCTGGCACATGATTAGCCGGGCCAACGCTTACGATAACGTGGCTGCAATCGAAGGTATGAAGGACTTTTGCCGGCTGATGCCTTGCCCGACAGCGGCGGCACGCACGATGGATTTCTCACGCATCGACTTTGGATGGCTGGGACGTTTTGGTCGTAAAAAACAGGGTTGTGCAGGCCCTGACATCTATGAATACATCGCCAGCCGTGCGGCGACCTGGGATTGTCCTATCTCCCTTAGTGCCGCGGTGGAGGACTTTAAGTCTAATCCCCGTGCAGAAGACTGCCTTGCAGCGATCAAAATTTGGGAAGACGCCCGGCTTGGTAATCATCTTTCCGATGATCAACGCCGCATACTTCGTAACGTCGCTCCCGGAGACGCACGTTACGTTTCATGCTTTGAGCAGAGAGGCATTTACGAGAACTGTGTCAATAATCGAAATCTTGACGAGTCCCAACGGCGGATCCTTGCCGACCGCCGTGAACACCATCTATTCATCAACGAGGCAGGGCATTACGAGCTGGTGGAAATTGAAGAGATGGCCGGAGTCGCCCAGGATACCGTCAAAGTGTTCCTGTTCCGTCGTGCAGGCAAGCTGTCAGACTGTTACGCACTGGTCTGGGCGGTCGAGGGTGAACTGCGTCTTCGCGTGCCTGTCAGTACGCTGGTCGCGATGCGTCCATTCGGTTCAAAATTGCTGTGTGTGTCAACTGGCGGTTCTTCCGAGTTGGTCGTTGGCCCGCGCACATACCTCCTCCTTGGGGACGTTAGTTCAGCGCGGGCAAGGCAGCTTCTTCGCGAAACGCAGGTTGTTCGGTAGAAGATTTACATGAAGTGAAGAAGACAATTCACTTGATACGTATATCAACATTTATGCTAGGATTTTTGGCGAATTGAGACAAGGAAGCCGATGCGCTCGTTAATATACACGAAAGGCAAAAATATGGTTTCTATCCGTGTTAAAAAAGCAATTTCTTATAACCAACCAACAACACAAATCTATCAATTGATACTTAGATGGGTATTGCTGATTGGTTTTAGTTTCTCGGCTACGGCTGAAAACTGGCCCTGCTGGCGCGGGCCACGGCTTGATGGATCCAGTCGGGAGAAAAATATCCCGCTGTATTGGAGCGCCACAAGCAATATCGTCTGGAAGACAGAATTGCCTGGCTTTGGACATGCTTCACCGATTGTCTGGGACAGGAATGTGTTCACCGTTGCCGCTGTAACAAATACCAGTGAGCGTTTGCTCCTGTGCCTGGATGGCAGTACAGGAACAATTGTCTGGCAGAGGACAGTTCTCACCGCGCCGTTGGAGCGCAAGCACAAGCTCAACTCCTTTGCGTCAAGTACCCCGGCAACCGATGGCGAACTGGTTTATGTAGCTTTTCTGGATCGTGACCAGATGTTCGTGGCGGCATATGATTATAAAGGCAATCAAAAGTGGGCCGTTCGCCCAGGTATATTTTCCAGCGTACACGGTTTTTGCAGTTCACCGATTCTCTACCGCGACAAAGTGATTGTTAACGGGGACCATGATGGCGATTCTTACCTGGTGGCATTGAGTCGTGCTGACGGGAAGGTTCTCTGGAAAACACCCAGGGACAATCATACGCGCAGTTATTGTGCGCCGCTGATCCGAGACATGGCGGGACGTCCCCAGATGGTTTTGTCGGGGGACAAATGTGTGGCGAGCTATGACCCGAACACAGGGAAGCGGATTTGGGTAATCGATGGGCCGACCGAGCAGTTCGTCGCCTCACCGGTTTATCATGAAGCCTCCGGGTTGGTCCTCATCACCGGCGGTTTCCCTGCACATCATATTCTGGCAATTCGCCCGGATGGCACCGGTAACGTAACCCAAACCCATATCGTCTGGCGCACGATCCAGGGTGTTGCATACGTACCTTCGCCCATCATTGAAGGTGATTATTTCCTTGTTACATCGGATGCCGGCATGACGCATTGTTTCGAAGCCAGGACTGGCAATCTGGCATGGTACGAACGTCTGGGTGTACAGCACGCCTCCCTTGTTTCCGCAGAAGGCAGGGTTTATTTCCTTAACGATAATGGAGTCATGAATGTGGTTAAGGTGGGACCACAATTCGAATGCGTAGCACAAAACGAAATCGGTGAAAAATGCTTCGCTTCCCCGGCTATCAGCAACTCCCGCATCTTCCTGCGCGGGGACAGACACTTGTTCTGTATTGGCAGAGACTGAATCGAATCATTCCAGCAATGGTGGACATAGGCGTAACTGTTGTGAAGGAGTATGACGAGTGAAAAAAGGTAAAAGAATCATGGGATATTTGATGATCACCACACTTGTAGTTGGCCTAGCCGCTGGAATACTGGTGGCAGACGAGACGATGTCCGGTAATAAATCTCTGGATAAGTGTGCCCCGCAAGTCAGTGTACCGAGCACGGTAGATAATCCATTTAAAATGATTATCCGATTATGGCCGCATCATCATACGGATAAAAAACTCCTAAAAGAGAGTCTGGCAGCTTTTTCACAGTACCGGAATACCTGTGATGAGGTGTGGCTCTGCACGAAACCCGGTTACTCGTCCATTGAAGAACATCGGGAATCGGCCAGATTGATGGCTGAGGCCGCTGATGAGATGCGGAAGATCGGCGTGATCCCGAGTATTCAGATCGGCTCAACGATCGGGCATGCCGATGGCTTTTCGGGTGACACCGTCAGTCTGACCTGGGGAACATTAGTCAGTTCAGACGGTGTGAAGACCAAACAGTGCAGCTGTCCTCGTCAACCGGCGTTTCTTTCACATATCAGGGAAATGGCATCTCTTTATGCCGCATGTAAACCAGGTATGGTATGGCTGGATGATGATCTACGAATCGCACGACACAGCCCCGCCCGGGAAGGCTGTTTCTGTGAAACATGTATCGGCCTCTTCAACAAGGAAACAAAGAATACGTGGACGCGCGAGACACTCGTGGCGGCAATGACGCGTGGCGATGGTGCGGCTGTGTTGCGTAAAAAATGGATTACGTTTGGTCAGGAGAGTCTGGCAGGTGTTGCGCGGGCCGCTGCGCAGGGGGTTCACTCTGTATCACCCAAGACGCGCATGGGATTACAGCATTATAACGGGCACACCGATTTACTGAACGGGTATGACTGGAAACCGATCTTTCGGGCATTCGAAGAGGAGACCGGGTGGACTGCCGGTTCACGCCCGGGAAGCGGATTCTATAATGACCACGCGCCGCGCGGAATGATCGAAAAGGCGCTTGGTATGGCACGACAGATCCGACGACTTCCGGAGTCTATACAGTGTATCGCACCGGAGGTCGAAGGGTATCAACATTGGGCGACGGGGAAGTCGGCTCACGGTCTGGCCGTTGAGTCCATGCTCTATCTATCGATGGGGGCGGACAGTCTGTCGTATGCCATACTCTGTTCTGCGTTCGAACCTATGGAATGGTATGCGTCGACATATTTGAGTGAGCTTGCGGCCTGGCGATCTTTCTATGAGACGTATGTCCGTTATAACGCCGGAACTCAGCCGGGTGGTGTTCAACCGTTCATGAGTCAGGAACACGCGGGACGGCCTTTACGTGCTGGAGAGAACGCACGTTCTTGGATGACGGCCAACCCGGGACGAGTGGCCAACGACATTGCTGTACTGGGACTGCCGTTATGTCCGGACGGGGTTTGGCCGGTAGCCATCATGCTCGACGCGGAAGCGGTCGATGGCATGACAGAGGACGATGCAAGAAACGTGTTTTCAGGAGGTGTTTTAGTCGACACAAGTGCGTGGGACCGGATCGTGGAACGCAGACTGAATGACGGTTTTAAAGCGGCAGAGATACCCTCAAAGCTGAAGGTGGTACGCGGTTTTACGACACCGGCGGAAGGGCGTGTCGCCTGTGTAAGTTACAACGCGGCGGTCAGTGCCGCACAGAGGAATGAGTTTTTACAGGCCGCAGATTGGGTGGCACGCGGGCGATTGCCGGTGGTGATTGAGACAATGGCACAAATGATGGTGGTGTCGCGTGTTGACAAAGAGGGTACGTTACGGAGCGTGACGGTGTTAAACGCATCCATCGGGACGCAGAAACCTGTGACGTTGCGTTTACGCGGGTGTCGAGGGACGATGAAAACGATGGCGTGGATGTTACCTAAAGAGAAGCCTGTAATATTGCCGGTATGTTGGGATGCCCTGGACGCATTGGTAACACTCCCTGCCATTGGTCCATGGCAGATAGGCTGGATACGAGCTGAAGAATAGTGTTTTAAATTTGGTTTCGCCGGCCCGGCACGCTGAAACTTATATCCATAGAAGGAGTATTGAATGAACAAAAATCGTTTCCAAGTAGTTTTGTTGGTTGCAGCGATCTGTTGTAATGTACAATGGACAGTAGGTCAGGTGAAGGCGGACGACCTGAAGAATGGAGAACAGGCAACCAGTCATAAGAAACGCTATCTCTCGCCATACGATAGTGTAAATGCCTGGATTGTGAATGAGAAATCGGATCATACTTTTAAAGGTGAAACAAAGAAGGACTGGAAACGTTGGCGGCAAAATTTTGATACAAAACTCCGGGAGCATCTTGGCCGACCGCCGAAACGGGTGCCTCTCGATCCAGAAGTTCTCGAAACAATTGATTGCGGCGATTACGTGCGGCAGAAGGTCGTTTACAACACTGAAAAGTATGTCAGCGTTTCTGCCTATGTTCTGATTCCTAAGGGATTGAAGGCCGGTGAGCGGCGTCCCGGTGTTCTTGCCGCCCATGGACATGGCCGGGGTAAAGCTGACATATGCGGTCTGCCTGACACACCCGAGCGGGCGGAATACATAAAAAAGCTGAACTATGACTATGCTGTGCAGTTCGTGCGGCACGGTTATGTGGTAGTGGCCCCCGATTGGCGGGGCTTTGGTGAACGGAGCAGTCCGGCGGACTGGGCAAGGCCGAATCGTGATCCGTGCAACGTCAACTACATGGCGACCGGTTACCTCGGTTACCACCTGCTCGCCCTCCAAATCTGGGATGGGATGCGGACGGTGGATTACCTTCAGTCGCGCCCCGAGGTGGATCCCGATCGCCTGGGTGTCGCCGGGTTATCGTTCGGCGGCACAATGACTACCTACTTGGCTGCCCTGGAACCACGGTTGAAAGTTGCGTGCATCAGCGGATACCTGAGCACCGTCAAAAATGACGCCATTACCATGAGGGGGAAGGGAAACTTCTGCGGGTCACAGTATATGCCCGGGCTATTGACCATCGGCGATATTCCTGAGGTGGCCGGCCTCATTGCGCCCAAACCGTTGATGGTGGAGATGGGCCAACAGGACATGTGCTTTGTGATTGACGACGCCCGTGCGGCCTATGCCCGTCTGAAGCAAATTTACCGGGCCGCCGGGGCTGAAAACCATCTGGATGTGGACGAGTTCGCTGGCGGTCATGTATGGAGCGGGAAAAAGGCATTTGACTGGTTTTCAAAGTGGTTATAGGTGGTCAATTTATGTCAGACGGTTAGCCGTTGACACCTGCTGAGTTTCTGATGCAGAATTCTTCAACAATGCTGTAGAACAACACCTCGTAGCTGACAATCCTTGTCTATGGCTATCGAGATACCGAGGTTACCATTGAAAGGAGAAAATGGTTATGTTTTTTCCCCAGGTCAAAAAAGCAATTTCTTATAATAACATAACTTGTCTCCTGTCCGCCTTTATGTGCCTTTCAGCCGCGGTTTGTTTTGGGCGGGATCCTACAAGGCCCTATCTTGATGTTGACATGAAGCACGTGGTTATCCGGCAGGCGCCGCCGGGCCGATATGCGATGTACGGGGGCTTGACAAGGCTTCCCACCGGCGAGATCTTTTGTGTGTTCAAGGTCGGTTCTCTGGATAAGAAGACAGGAAGCCCATGGACCGTTCGAGATGAAACGATTGTGTGGATGCGCTCCTCAGACAATGGCTTGACATGGCCGCAAAAGGAGAACTTGATCTATATGGACTCCGCAACACGGCAGGAGAATTGTTGTGGGAAGGGATACCTTGCAGGCAACGGTACGCTACTGCATCCGTTCTATGTCCTGAATGCTGACTATGAGGAACGCGCGAAGGAGGACAACTGGTCGAAACTGAAACTGGCGTCGAGTAGCGATTGTGGAAAGACCTGGAAGATTGTGGACGTACAGACACCGTTTGCGATAGCGGCTTCGTTTGGTGGAATTCTCAGAATGCGTGATGGGATGCTCCTGCTGAATGCATATGGATCATCGCAACGTGGAAGTTTTCGGCATGAAGCGGGGGTTTTGCGATCGAAGAATGATGGAGAAACATGGTCAGATTACAGCGTCATCGGACAGACGGCCGATCCAGACAAAGGTCCTGCGCGATTGAACGAGACGGATGTGGTTGAGCTAGCGGATGGCAGGTTGCTCTCGATGTCCAGAACGCAATACGATGGATATCCTCTCTTTCGCGGACTGTCGGCGGATAAAGGGTATTCATGGACTGCCGAAAGGAGTGGCTTGACTGGATTGTGCCCCTCGTTGTGTTACACGACTGCCGGACCGGAGGAAGGAACGGTCGTTGTGACCTATCATGATCGGTGGGGAAAACACGCGGCGAAGGGCGGGATATATGTCGCTTTCAGCACGGACGGTGGCGCGATCTGGGGAGAGCCCCTGTGGATCTCAAGTGGCGCCTATCCCTGTATGATTGAGTTGCAAAAAGGCACCATTTTTTGCAGCTATTATCAGAGTAACGTCTTGTTGCGGGGTACTCTATTCAAGGTCCCGTTCCCCTCTGGCTTGAGAGCGAATATCGGAAGCACTAGAGGGGAACGCCCCTGCGTAAGACTGAAGTGGGACTCTTATCGTGGACGGAATTCGAAACTGTATGAATACCGAGTTTACCGTTCATTGGCGTCCGATGTGCAAGTGACGAGAGATAATCTCGTTGGATCCTGCAGAGAGACCTCGATATATGATGATGTCTCGACGAATGCCAAGGGGCAATGTTATTATCGAGTTGCCGCGTATCATTGCAACCGTCAGGTGGGGGTTTCTTGGGCTGCAAGGGTATACGCTGAAAATACCACGACGGACGAATAGGGCTGCACAATTCAGTTGGCGTTGAGGCGGCTTGTGGAAGATTGCGGCGTAAACCTTATAGTACTTGGCGACACGGTTGCCGTGCCGGAAGTATCGCGGCTGGCGTGCGTGGAGTTTTCCTTTTGTTGTTATCGGCATGAACGCGATAGCCATTTACCTGGGCGTATCGATTGTTCCATTTGGCAGAATTGCCGGTGTATTCAGTAAGCCCGTGGCCACACAACTCGGCTCTTACGGACAGTTGTTCTCCGCTGCGGCGGTACTGCTCATGGAATGGCTGGTTCTGTACTGGATGTATCGACGGAAAATTCTCATCAGGGCGTGAACGTTGCCAGAATACGCATCATTTCCTAACGTTAAAAAAGGACACAAACAGGATAATAGAGGATATATAAAAATCACGGCGATTCTATAGAATATAAAAAATGGAAAATGAATTCATCGGGATGATAAAATAAGAAATACAAACATCACGAGTAATTTCAATAATACAATGGATGATTGTTACGCATGAGAATCGCTCTTGTCACACTCCTCGCCTGTACCATGGTGGCGCTCATACTGTCTGCCAATGCCGCTGTGCCAATCGAAGACGTTTCGATCACAGGTAGTCCAACCGGCCCCTGGCGCCGGTTGTTTCTCGACGCGATGGTCGTGGAGCATCAGACCGGGCTGGAACGCGTGTTCCATGCCGCCGAGAAATATGCCGGGAATCCGGTGCTGAAGGTCGACAAGCCGTGGGAAGGGAAGGGCTACGGGGCAACCGTTCACGGCGGCACGGTGATGTGGGATGAGGGGAAGCTGCGGATGTGGTACATCGGGGGGCACACTACACAGGGCGGGGGATTCCGCATCTGTTACGCCGAGTCGCGCGATGGCCTGGCCTGGGAAAAGCCCGCGCTAGGCATTATCGAGTTCCTGGGAAACAAGGAAAATAACATCGTCCTGGACGCAATCATGGAGCCGGAGCTGGAACAATTGAGCTACGTCACCTTCGTCTCGGTGATGAAACGCTCGGATGAGAAGGATCCCAACCGGCGCTACGCGCTCTACGGTTACTACCATACCAGGGAGAAGAAAGACGGGCGATTCAGCAAGTTCGTCCATCTGAGACCCCGTGTCGCATTCTCGCCGGATGGGCTGCGCTGGAGCTTCCTTCCGGATCCCGATCACAAGGGGCTCTTCCCGTCGGGCGACGTGCTTCAGTTCTACCACGATCCGTATCAGAAACGCTATTACGCGTTCTGGAAGAAGGCCACCCGCCGCGGGCGGGCCGCAGGGTTGGCGGTCTCGCGGGACGGTCTGAAGTGGACCAAGCCGCTGACGGAGGCGGTGATGGCCGCCGACGACCTGGACCCGGATGACACCCAGATCTACGGGATCTCGGCGTTCCCTTATCAAGGGCTTTACGTCGGCCTGCCGTGGATCTATCACGCGCGCTGGTTCAAGTACGGATCCTACACCGACAAGAAGCTCTTCGAAAGCGAGAAAGATAGCCCACGCACCATGGATTCCCAGTTGGCCTGGAGCTGGAACCTGGTCAACTGGACGCGCGCACCCGGGCGCCCAGCCTTCATCCCGCTGGGCAAGGAGGGTGAGTTCGATGCGGGCATTGTTATCCCTGCGAAAGAGCCGGTGGCGGTGGGCGACCGTCTCTACTTCTACTATGGTGGCTTCCTTGGCCACCATGCCGACGGAGCCAAGTTCCTCCTGGCGGCGACGGGCTTGGCTACGTTGCGCATGGACGGGTTCTGCTCGATGCGGGCCGGCGCGGAAGAGGGCAGCCTGATCTCGCGTCGCGAACTGTTCCAGGTCCCCCGGGTGACCATCAACGCGAAGACTGCCCCTCGCGGGTATGTCGCGGCGGAACTCCTCGACGCGAGCAATCAGGTCATCCCGGGTTTCAGCCGTAAGGACTGCATCCCGTTCACGGGCGACTCGGTACGACATGTATTGACGTGGAAGACTACGGAACTGTCCGAGACACAGCGGCAGACTGACAAAAAGATCCGATTCTTCCTGAAGAATGCAGACTTGTTCTCGTATTTTCCAAATCCTGCACTGTAACATCCGGCATTTCGTTTTCTAAGATTAAAAAAGGACACAAAATGGATAACAATGGATATATACAGGCCTCGTTGGTTTTATAGAATATATAGAAAATGGATAATGAATTTTCATACAGTCACAGTCATCAAGCGTAACCTAAAGAAACAAGGAGGCTCCTATGAACAAGTTAATTAATCATTCATTCACACGCCGAGGTTTCCTGGAAAGTACGGCCGCTGTTGCGGGAAGCTCAATTCTGTCGGGGATATTTGGTAATCCATTTCTTTGTTCGGGTAATGTTCTGCCATATGACCGTACTCTGCGTGACCGGATGTGGATGTGGGGTCATGATGCCGGATCGCTTAAATCCTATAAAATCAGCAGCCATGGTGGTGTAATTCTGCCCGCAGAAGCAATCAAATACATGGGTATTCCGAATGTATGTATGGTTCCGTTCACAGGCACGCCCGCTCCGTCGCAGTATGATGAGTACGCGAAACAGTTTAATGATCCCGCCGTGAAACGATTCACGTGGAGCTTTACCCACGGATCATTGGATAACTTTGATGTAATCAGAAAAGCCTCGTTGCGGCAGGCTGCGCGATATCCAAACTTTATCGGGTTGGATATGGACGATTTTTTTCATGGTGTACCAAAGGCGGATGATGAGGAAGCTCCGGCTCATCTCAGAGTTGAACAGATTCAAAAGCTTAAAAAGGAAATGGTCGTCCAAGGACGAAAACTCGATTTATCCATTGTTCTTTATTCCCATCAACTGCGTCCGGCGATCAAGAAACATATAGACATGGTTGATGTCGTTTATTTCTGGACATGGAATAATGGCAAGGATTTAAAAAGTCTTGAGAACAATTTTGCTGCCTATCGTAAAATTGTTCCTGTCAAAAGGACGCTATTGGGTATTTATATGTGGGATTTCGGTGGCGGGAAGTTGATTTCGAAGGAAATGATGGAATACCAATGTAACTTGGGATTACAGTGGCTCAAAAAAGGGGAGATTGAGGGAATGATTTTCCATTGTACGCCATTGTGCGACATGAATCTTGAAGCCGTTGAATGGTCGAAAAAATGGATTGCCAGTCACGCAAATGATGTTGTTGGAACGTGACGGAATTCGTTCTACCAACTTTTAGCAGATCCATAAGGCATGAGCATTATCGGAATGTAAATATGGATCAATTGAATTATTTCTGAACCTGCATTGACGTTCGGCTAAATTTGTGTTTTCATCCCACTGTAATTCCTAAACGGCAAAACCCGCCTGCACGGGAGTCGGGGCGGGCAGGACAATGCGAAAATGGTTTATAGTTAATGCCAATGTCAAAACAGTAAATGCCTGCAACAAACCAACCCATTCGGTAGTAAATTCAAACTAAAACGAGAACAGGAGGAATAAATCATGACAAAATCAGCAAATCTCTCACGCCGTGACTTTCTGAAGAAAACGGCAAAAGTTGGTGCCGCCGGCTTTGTTGTCCCCTATATAATCTCGGCCTCTGCATTGGGGCTTGAAAATAAACCCGGTGCCAATAGCCGGATTCAATTAGGCTTAATTGGCTGTAATGGTATGGGTACGGGTAACCTGAATAATTGCGCGAAAGAACCGGATGTGGTTGTCATGGCCGCGTGCGACGTCTGGAAAAAACGATCTGATGCCATTGTTGCGAAACACAAGGATACCTGCAAACCTCACTCCGATTTCCGCGAGGTTCTGCAACGGAAAGACATCGATGCTGTTATCATCGCCACACCCCCACACTGGCATGCCCTCGTTGCCATTATGGCCTGCGAAGCCGGCAAGGACCTGTATCTGCAAAAACCGATGACAATGCACCTGGGCGAAAGCGTTGCCGTTAAAAATGCCGTCAAAAAACATAACCGTATCTGCCAGGTTGGTACACAGATTCATGCCTCACCCAACTATCGCCGCGTCGTCGAACTGGTCCAGTCCGGTTACCTCGGGAAAATTGGAACTATCAGGACATTCAACGTCATGAATCAGGGAGAACAAGGTATTGGCCATGATCCTAATACAACTGTCCCGGAAGGACTAGACTGGGACTTCTGGTGTGGTCCGGCACCGTTGCGGCCTTACAATTCCATTCTTGCGACCGGTTCATATCATCACCCTTCATTTATGGACTACAGCGGCGGATGGACGCCTGGAATGGCGCCGCATATTATTGACCTGCCGGTATGGGCGCTTGACTTGCAATATCCGATTGAAACCACCAGCGCCGGCGGTAGATTCGTAATCAAGGATGACGGTGATGCCTACGACCACCATGAAGTTCTCTGGCGTTATCCAAAGATGACAATGACATGGATGTCTTCTCTGACAAACAGTTATGGGTTCGACCTTCACGGCAGACCTGAACCGATGCGCCGGCTCGGTATATACTTCCACGGCGTCAACGGTACCATGTATGCCAATTACGGTGAGCACCGGATCATCCCGGAAGGTGCAAACTTCAATGAATTCATCAAGCCGGATGTGGCGGCGCGCAAGCAGGCAAAAGATTATCCGAACCGGATCATGTACAATTGCGGAGAACTCAAACCCGTCTCAAACACCATTCCGGACTCACCTGGCCACGAACGTGAGTGGCTCAATAGTATCAAATCGCGGCAATTGCCCAGCTGCAATCCGGAATATCACTGTCGTGTTGATATTCCGATTGTCCTGAGTCTTTTGTCATATAAACTTGGTCGAACTGTTCGTTTCGACCCCAAGACTCTGCAGATCGTAGGTGACAAGGAAGCAGCAAAACTGGCGATACCGAAATATCGTTCACCGTGGAAATTCCCGAAGCAGTATCTGAATGCGTAATTCGGTTATTTCCGGCAGGAAAAGATGATGGAGAACTTTGAAATGTTCTCCATCATCCAGACGGGGAAGACAGTACGCTGGTTAATCAAGTAATATAGGGCTACGCCTTGTAGTCGGTAATCCCTCCCGCCTGCCGGGAGTCCATGGCCGAGCTCGGGCAGGCGGGGTGGGCAGGGTCTGAAACTACCGAAACAGGAAGGTTACCCTTGAAAAATAAATTAATCCTGAATGAGAGTGATCCTGAAAGACAAAACATGAAAACGTATTTTTATCGGCGAATATTCTGGATGGTTCTGGTTGTAGTGATTGCAATGGCTGGTATGGCTTTGCGTGGTGCTGAAACAACGGGGCTGGCAGCTTCGACCTGGAAACTGGGTGCACCAGTGGTTACCTACTGGGCTGGCCCCGCAATGACCGATGTTGTTGCCAAGCAGATGGCCGATGGTGGCTTTAACCTGGTCTGGTGTACTTCTGAACAGGAGATGAATGTTGCTCAGCAAAATGGCTTACGGGCACAGTTCCACAGCGGGTTGATATCGCCGGCTTCGTTGGATAATCCGGCGGCACGGGAGAAACTCGATGCGTTGGTTGCCAAAGTTCGCACACATCCGGCACTGTATTGTTATTTTATAAGGGATGAGCCTTGTGCCACGGATTTTGCAGGTCTCGGAAGAATCGTGGCCTATTTGCGCGAGCGCGATCCAAATCATATGGCTTACATCAATCTCTTTCCCACCTATGCGAACAACAAACAGCTCGGTACCACGGGTGATACGGTGACTGCCTATCGGGAGCATCTACGTCAATATATCGACATCGTTAAACCGGCGCTGTTAAGCTACGATAATTACCGGTTTGCCGTGGCGGGTGATATGGATCAGTACTTTCTCAACCTGGCGATGATACGTCAGGCCGCACAGCAGGCAGGACTCCCGTTCCTGAATATCGTTCAGGCGGCCTCGTGGGCTCCGTCGATGCGAGTACCCACGGGTGATGAAATGCGATACCTTGTATACACCACTCTGGCATACGGGGCTCAAGGCATTTCTTATTATGTGTATTGCTGCAAAGGTCACACGGGAGGGATAGCTTTGCTCGATGGCACGCCGACACCGATTTATCACGCGCTAAAGTCGCTCAATCGTGAGTTTGTAGCGATTGCCACGGAACTCCAGCCGCTCAGTTCGCTGGGGATGTATCACGCCGGGATGACGCCCACAGGAACCGTAGCGCTGGCCGAAGACGCACCTTTCCGGCTCGATCCGCCCGTGGCATCCATGCCATATGTAAATATGAAACCGGTACAAGGGATATTGTTGGGATATTTTGGTCAAGCGAACAAGGTCAATGTACTGGCCAAGCCGACACATGTGCTGGTGGTGAATCTCGATTACAAGGCTGAACATACCACCACTTTGATCGGGCCTGGAAAATTAGAAGTCTTTGATGCCACGGCCAGGACATGGTCGCCGGCGGGTACTGGTCGAGCCGAGTTGCGTTTGTCTCCCGGTGGAGGCAAGTTGGTGCGACAAACCAAGCAGGGCTTCTTCAGAAATCTATTCGGTATTTTTCATTAATCTTCATGAATGTTCGTTGTGAAGTCCTGTTTGTTATCTGGGTTGCTTTTGTGACATGCAATCTAGTCGGCACTCAAGCTGGACCAGCTGAAAATTACATTGATGCGCAGTTACGTGCGGTCCGAACCATGGAAAGCCAAGTGGACCGAATCACGCAAATCGCTGAGGAAAGTGCAAGCCGGGTTCTTGCCGGAGGAAGCATCTATCTTGCCGGGGAAAAGGGAATGGTGGCAGAGCTTCTCGGCCGGGCTGGCGGCCTGTGCGCTGCCAAGCGGCTCGATGCCGACAAACCGTTACCTTGTCTGGCCATCAACGACGTTGTGATCTTCAGCCATTACGGTCCAGCCACAACCTGCAAAACCAGCGCCTGGCAGAACGTAACGGGAAGCGGAGTTTTAGTCGTGGCATTTGCCGCTATTGAAAATCCTATTCTCCGCCAGCCATTACCTTCTGGGGTACGCGCGATTCCGGTCGACATTACTGCCGACGCTTTTCTGGTGAAACAGTCATTCGGCCAATCATTTATTCCGCTTCCATCGCCTGCCATTGCCATGGCCCAATGGACCTACGTGGCCGAGTTGATCGCTGCCTGTCGGCGGCAACACAAACATTTGGCCGTCTATCTGAGCCTCAATTTGGATGAAGGACGGAAACGTTTCGAGCGTACAAAAGGACTGATGTTTGATCCTGAATACGCTGATACGCCAATCGCGGCGGGCACGCTGGGACGCCAGTTCATTGCCAGCGTCCGGAGATCTTTAGAGGTCATTCGCGCATCTCAGGTTGGTCCGATCCGCGATGCCGCCGGTTGGGTTCGCGAAGCAGCGAAATCCGGAAAACAGCTCGTTCGTAATCTCCACGGCCATTTACCGCCCCTCGATGTCGGTGGTCCAGGCGATGTACCGTATTTCAGCCAGTCGATTCGCACCGTGGGCGATGCAGGCGCGCAGTGGATCCGTGAGCACTTGCATGCCGGAGATTTGTACCTCTTTGTTGGTTACCAGGATAATGAGGACAAAATGTCAGCAGCGGCGAATGGGCTGGGCGCACAAACCATCTTCATCACGTCGTCGTCCTCCGGACTCCAGCAGTTGAAAAACAAACTTCATCTGTATATCAATCCCCACTGGGCCATCTACGATGGCTGCGTGGATCTGCCGGGTTACGATGTGAAAGCCTGTCCCGTGTCCGCAATTCTTGGTATGACCTGTTACTGGGCCATATGCGCCGAGGCTGTCACCAAACCATAAGTTTTGAGTGCCAGTACATTGTTGACAACACGAAATGCGATGAGGCATTTCTTTAAAAAAAAGAAATACATATGAAATGGAAAGGAAGTAGCATCAAATGATTCGATATACTGTATTGGGCGTGGTGGTAGGACTGGCTTGCGCAATCGCATTTAGCGAACAGGTTCAGGCACTTGAGCTGGTTTCGGACGGCCAAGCGCGCGCGACCGTGGTAGTACCCGCAAAACCGAACGCGTGGACAAAACGTTCGGCCACCTGGGTTGTGGACTACGTCAAGAAAGCGACAGGAGCGGAACTCACAATCGTGGAAGAACCGGTCTCTGCCAAAGACAGCATTATCGCGGTAGGACACACGGAGTTGGCAAAACAGGCGGGTATCTCAGTCGATGGCTTGAAATGGGATGGGGGCAAGCTGATTGTGCGCGGCAAGACACTCTACCTGCTCGGTCGTGACGAAGCACCGCCGGAAGAGAACCGGCCTAATATCGGTGCACGCGGCACGTGTAAAACCGTAGCCACCTTTTTGGAAAACTACCTGGGCATCCGGTGGATTGCACCCGGGCCGAATGGGGAATTAGTGCCGCCAACAAAGAACCTGTCCGTACCGGATGATCTCAATCTGACCATACAGCCGCTCTTTGCATATGGGCATGGGCGCTTGCCTTACGGTACTGATACGCCCGGCGCGTTCGCCAACAATTTTCGTACGGCTGTCAAGATAATGACCTTCGGCGGTCACAGTTGGCCGGTGTGGATACCGGCCAAGGTGTACGGCAAGGACCACCCGGAGTATTTCTATTTCGACGGCAAGACCAATTCACCCTCAGAGCGCAACCACCTCTGTACCACCCACCCGGAGGTGAAGGAAATTCTCCTGCGCGAAATCCGCAAGGTGTTCGATCGGGGTTACGATTGGTGTCAACTCGCACAGTCGGACGGTTTCGAGCGTTGCCAGTGTCCGCGTTGCGAGGCATTGGACAATTACCGTGGATGGAAGAACGTGAACGATGACGAGTTCTTCTTCCATACCTTGCATGATAATCCGTGTGAGCGTGTTTTGTTGTTGCACAAGGCCATTATTGATGAGTGCGTCAAGTCGCATCCAGACAAGAAAGTACATATGATTGTCTATGGTCCCACAAGCTGGCCTTCCATGAAATTTGATCGATTCGGCGATAATGTGATCAGCGAGGTCTGCCATCACTACGACAAGACGCTTCCAGTATGGCGAAACAAGGTGTTCGCTCAGACTGTATATGTGTATTTCTGGGGCACGTATAAACCTATGGGTATCGGTCCGAAGTTTACCCCGGCCCAGGTTGCGGAGAATCTTCGCGTATTTCGCGATAACAACGTGATTGGTATCTATTACTGCGGCGCGGAAGAGTGCTGGGGGCTTGACGGACCGTCCTACTATGCAGCCGGCCGGTTGATGAATAATCCCGATCTGCCAGTGGAACAAATTGTGAAGGAATACTGTGCCGGACTCTACGGCGCGGCGGCCGTCCCCATGTATTCATTCTTCCAGGCGATATTCAAACGGGTTGAGGCAATGCGTGACGCGGCTGTGTACGGCAAGCCCACCAACAAGGCGGAGACCCTCTATACCCTCGGGTTCCCGCCCGACGCATTGGAACAACTGGACGGTCTGCTTGGCGTGGCCGAGAAAGCAGCAGACACGGAGCGCAGCCGTATGTGGGTAAAGCTGAGCCGGGATTTCTTCGACTATGTGAAGCTCACGGCGAATATGTATCATCTTTACCAGACCTATAAAGCCACCCCGAATGCCGCCAACTTTCATATCGTCAAAAAGGCGGTACAGGATCGCCAGGCGCATATTGACAAAATCCTTGCCTACACCCCGGAGTATGGCCGGAAGTGGTTTCCCGGGCTGGCACTCGTCAAGGCCGATTTCGGAAAGGGTGGCCGCGGAAGTCAGTTCATACGAGAACCTGTTACCTGGAACTTCGAGAAGATGGAAAAGAAGTTCAAGGAAAAATCCGAAGTGAAGCCATAACGCCTTGGCGGCATGTTTTGCAGATTCGATGATACATTGTGATAGCGATACCGTTAAGGAGTAGTAAATCATGACAAGTCGGAGTTGGGTGTACATTCTACTGGTGGAACTATGTGCGGTATTCTGTTTGGCCTCTCAACCTGTTGCCTACTGGCCGCTGACCAACAGCTCCGGCCAGACGGTATGCGACCTTTCCTCCAATGCTTTACATGGTGTTTGTTTTGGAACGGAATGGGCTGGTACGGGTGAGGCACTGGAGTTCTTGCCACCCGAAAGCGGGGTACTGGTGCGTACGAAAACTGCCGCGCCACTTGATTGTCCGCAATCCTTCACATTCACCGCGTGGATTCGCCCCTCTTCACTCTCCGGCTACCGGATGCTTGTCTGCAACGGCAGACAGGATTCGGCGGCATCGGGGTATAACTTCTATCTGAATGGACAGGCACTCGGTCTGATCCTGTACACAGAACGTAAAGACCGCTACAAGGCCGAGGTGAAGGCACCGCTTGTTGCTGGTCGCTGGACACACGTGGCGGTGAGTTATGAAGCCGAGGGCAAGGCCGTGTTCTATGTTGATGGTCGGAAAATAGGGGAGACGTCAGCCGCGGGCAGGGTACGTTATCGGCCGAACCAATGCCATCCTTCTGTGCATTTTACCCTTGGACGCGTAGCTGCCTACTCTGAGTGGTTTTACGAGGGGTTGATGCGGGAGGTGAAAGTTTTCGGCAGTGCCCTTGCCGCAGAAGAGGTGGCAGCTGAATACAATAACTCCTCCATGATTGCTTCTCTTAATCCGGAAATACAGGAGCAGCGCTTTGCCCGAATCCTGACTGGCGAGATTCGTGGGCGGATCCTTGACGAGACTGGGCAGCCTGTTACCGCGCTAGTGACGCTTTCGGATACCTCGGGAAAGAAGTACGGGCCAAATCGGCTATTCTATTCATCTGGCGTATTTTTTGCTACGCAGGGGGTTTTTTCCGTCAAGATTCCCCCTGGAAAGCTGTACCTCACCGTCACGCGCGGGCCTGAGTATTTCCCGTATGAGGGTGATCTTGAAGCGTACAAAGGAAAGCCGGTGGAGGCCGAGATTCGTCTCAACCGTTTCGCAGATCTTCGCGCCCGCGACTGGTATGCGGGAGAACATCACTACCACTACCGTACCCATGGCCAGCAGCGTGCAAGCTCGCCGACTTGGACCGAGGCCGTGGAGGCTGCCCGTGCCAGTGACCTGTCCTTTATCAGCTACAAGGAAACAATAAAATATCCTGCTGTTATCGAGTCCCGTTTTCTCTGCCGCGAGGACATGTTCGAGGGCCGCAGTCACCACAACATCGGCGGACATGTTGAATGGGTTTACATCACTGAACAACCGAACCCTGTAACATTTTCCTACCTCGAGGCAAAGCGCCTCGGCGCGCTGGGAATTCCTGACACGAGCGAACAGAAAAATGCTGCTGTGTTAACAGATCCCTCGCAGGTACTCGTGCGCGACATGGTGGTTGGCGCGATACTGGGTGATACACCAATATGGGATCTCTTTCAAACCTCCTCAACTGGAATGGACTCGGCCACCGTTTGGCTCATGGATGCGTGGTATCGTTTTCTCAACTGCGGTATCAGGCTCGCTGCCGGTGGTTTTACCGACGGTGACCTGAACCTCGCTTCGTTGGGATGCGGACATGCTCCAGGCTACGGGCGTACCTATGCCAAGCTTGATCGTTTGACCTGGGAGGACGTTGTCGCTGCCTATCGCGCTGGCCACGTATTCGCCACAACAGGACCCATGTTGCTGTTTACCGTTAACGGCCAGGACCCTGGTGCTCTCATCTCCCTCACCGCACCGGGGAATGTCTCTGTCGGAATAGAAGCTCTTTCGCAGCTGGGACTCGAGAAGGTTGAGATCATCCACAACGGGTGCGTCATCGAAACCGTAACCGGTGAAGGTCCCGTTCTGAAGAAGACCCTGACGGTTTCCATTGAGGATACATCATGGCTTGCTGTTCGTTGCTTTGCGAAAAAAGGGAAATACTTTGGCAGTTTTGCCCACACCAGTCCTGTCTATATTGAGGTTGCTCAACATCCCATGCGCCCAAAGGAAACGGATATCCAGTTTATGCTCAACTGGATCGCAGACTATCGGACACTGCTCTCCAAATCTGAAAACCTTACCGTGTGGCATGGAGCACCGACCATGTTTCAGGAAATCCTGGCGCATCTCGACAAAGCAGAGGCCGCCTACCTTATGTTGCGAAAGTCACCAAGACGTTTTGGAGTTGTGAAATAAGATCGTTCGATCAAAATTCATTTTGACATCATGCCAAGTCAATGTTTCACTTCGGCTGTAATTATCAAACAGCAAAAAATTTTATGGTTTCTATATACAACAAAAAGCAGTCTCTTGCAAATAACCTGACCTTTCCGGTCCTTGTGATAATCTTGATGATTGTCGGCTGGATGAATGCATACGCGGACTGGCCGGAATTCCGTGGGCCGTGGGGCAATGGTCATGTCTCGGCGCCTGGTGATACAAAAACAATCGGTTTTCCGATCCGCTGGAGTGAAACGGAGAATATTAAATGGAAAATAGAAATTCCTGAACGCGGCTGGTCCACACCCGTGGTCATGGGCGGACAGGTGTGGCTGACGACGGCAACAACGAATGGTCATGATTATTTTGTGATCTGTGTTGATGCTGAAACCGGGAAGATTCTTTTTAACGAGAAGCTCTTTCATTGTGATAATCCCGAGCCGCTTGGTAATAAGGTTAACTGTTATGCTACGCCGTCCTGTACGATCGAGCCTGGGCGGGTTTATGTTCATTTTGGCAGTTATGGGACGGCATGTCTGGACACCAGTACGGCCAAAGTTATCTGGAAACGACAGGATCTGCCATGCCGGCATTATCGCGGTCCGGCATCGTCGCTGATACTGTTTGAGAATTTGTTGATATTGACGATGGATGGTGTCGATTTGCAATATCTTGTGGCCCTCGATAAAAAGACTGGTGAAACAGTGTGGAAGACAAATCGGTCAGTTGCATGGAATGATGAGAATTTTACAGATCAAATGACCAGGGATGGTGATAGGCGAAAGGCGCATTGCACACCATTGATTGTCGATGTTAAAGGTAAATTGCAGATGCTCACCATAGGGGCCAAGGCGGCATATGGCTATGATCCGAGGACAGGGAAGGAGCTCTGGCGGGTTCAGTATAACTCCTGGTCGGCTGCGCCGATGCCTCTCTACGATCCGAAATCAGGGCTTGCATTTATCATCACTGGTCTGAGTAACACAGAACTTCTTGCTGTCCGGCTGGATGGACAAGGTGATGTTACTGATACGCATGTGGCTTGGAAGTGCAACAAGGCGGTGGCCAAGACCGCTTCTCCCATCCTGGTGGATGGCCTGATTTACATGGCAAGTGACGATGGTATGGGTTCCTGTATAAAAGCCGCAAACGGGAACTTGGTTTGGCAGGAAAGGATGGGCGGTAAATACGCGGCTTCACCCATTCTGGCTGATAGCCGGCTCTATTTTTTCAATCAGAGCGGCAAGACTACCATTCTTAAACCCGGCCGCACATATGAAGTTCTGGCAACGAATAATCTTGATAACGGTTTTATGGCTTCACCAGCGGCAAGCGGCAAGTCGCTTATATTGCGGACCAAAACCCATCTTTATCGGATTGAAGAATCTGTAAATTCAGTAGGGAAATAATAGACCTTGAGCGTGGTTTTTTACGCGAGAGTTGGGCTGTCCAAAGTGAAGTTGACAGTACATAGGCTGGAAGTTTTGCCGATGGGTAGAGAAAGTATACAGGGGCGAAGCTTATGAGTTTATTCATTATTAAAGGCCTGATCCCGCAGGCTCCTAGGTCAAGGCAGATTCTAGTTTCTAGGTTTGACCCTGATCTACTTCATTATGGTATCTTCTGTTTTTGGTCTGTATTCCTTTTGTTTGTTGGAGCTTTATGGCTTGTTGCTCAGACTGATGATGTGCGATTTGTTTCAGAACAAATACCGCCACTTTTATTTAAATGGCATCGTCCTTTTTTTAGTGATGAACATCCTGATAATGGAGTAAAAATAACCGACGCAGGTTCTGAAGAAATAGGTCTTGTTGCGGAAAGATACTGGATTAAGAATCGATTTCGATATGCAAACATCAAGGAGCAGGTGCTGGTTTCAAGAAATGGGAAATATTATGATCATATTGTTATAACTTGTGCGAACGAAAAGGATGAGGCTATTACACGCAAGATCGTGTTTGATGTTACTGATTTCCATGGGAAATTTGCTTTTGGCTGTTGGAGGTTAGATCGAGAAGGCGGAGGCGTATTAAATGGAGATGTATTTCCTGAGCATGAAAATGACCAAGGATATTCTAAGGCGTGGGAGAAATCGGTAGGCGATATTTCTGGAATAATGCTTGTTCAAGTCCAAAATGATATGATTGGAGGAACCATTTGTAAGGGACCTATTGTGAAGGGGAAAATGAATGGTCTTTGGAAGATGTGGCGTACAGGTGGAGGCTGGTCTATTGTTAACTACAAAAATAATGAAATGGATGGTATTAGATTGTCCTGGTCAGAAGAGGGAAAGGCATTGGCTAAAGTGTGGTGGACAAATGGCTGTATAAAAGCAGTTCAGCGTCCTAATTCAACAAACTGGATCTTAGAGGGGTCGAGGCCTTAACGGGGTCTTCTGGGGTCACGTCTCGACAATCGACAAATAGAAATTGATGAGTGTTGATGAATGAAGTAGTTTTTCCTGCATGTCGAGACCATTGAGGATATCAGACACATGGAGACTGGGGCCGTTTTGGCGAATTGACCCTGTGACGCCTGGGGAACACTTCAATGCGTGATCATATTCGACATACCGAAAAGATTGGAACATTCCTGTCCCGGATGATCGTTGGATTCATCCTGGCAATGTTTGCAATACCGGCATCAGCTGTGCCAGTGGATGCGGATCTGTTGCTTTGTGGAGGTACGATTCACGATGGTTCTGGTGCGAAACCCGTGGTTGGTGATGTGGCAATTCGCGATGGACGCATTGTTGCCATCGGGAAAATCACACCTGGGAAAATAGGTCGCACCATCAATTGTCAGGGTATGATCATTGCCCCGGGATTTATTGATCTCCACACGCACACGGATGGAACGATCAACTCACCAGGTGTGCGTCCTTGTCTGAACTACCTTATTCAGGGTTGTACAACGATGATTACGGGTAACTGCGGCGGTGGCCCGTTGGATGTGGCCAAATTCCTCACCAGTATTGACACGAACAGCGCTGGCGTGAATATTCTGGCTCTGGCTCCCCACAGTTCGATCCGCAGCAGGATCATGGGCGGCCAGCGCCGTGCGCCGACTGCCGAAGAATTGGAACGCATGAAAGGCCTGGTAAGTCAGGCCATGCGTGACGGGGCATGGGGAATGTCCACCGGGCTTATCTATCCGCCCGGCTCATACGCAGAGACTGACGAACTAATTGCCCTTGCCAAGATAGTGGCCCTCCACAGTGGTATCTACGTCAGCCACATACGCGATGAAGGGGACCATCTTCTGGATGCGGTTCCTGAGGCCATCCGTATCGGTCGTGAATCAGGCGCGCCGGTCCATATCTCGCATTTCAAATCCATGCAGATTCCCAACTGGGGCTGCATCCGCAAAGCCGCGGTCATTATCGAAAAAGCGCGCGATCAGGGGTTTAAGATTACGGCAGACCAGTATCCCTATACGGCCAATTCCTTCGGGCTGACAGATGCGACACTGCCCGAAAATCAAATCCAGTGGTGCAAGCGGGCAGACTTAGTTAAACGCATGGCAAACGAACCCGAGTTCGCCGCACTCGTTCGAAGGGTAATCGCCGATCAGCTTGGTCGCACCGAAAAGATCGTAATCGCGGCCAGCAAAAAATTCCCGGATTACGTTGGCAAGAGCCTGAAGGAAATCGCAGATCAGGAGAAAATAGAAATGGTGGACCTTGTGCTAAAAATTGTAGCCGAGGAATCACCACAGATTGTCAGCCATTCAATGTCCGAAAAGGATATACGTTGGGCGATGAAACTTCCATGGGTTGCAACAGCTTCCGACGGTGCGGCACGTACTATCAATCCCAACGAGCATCATCATCCGCGCAATTTCGGCACCTTTGCACGAAAAATCGGTCGCTACGCCATTCAAGACAAGGCCATCAAGTTGCCACATGCCATCCGCAGTGCGACCGGTTTGCCTGCCGACATCTTCGGCATCCCCGAACGCGGTTATATTCGTCCCGGTTATTACGCCGACATTGTGGTCTTCGATCCAAAAACCTACCGTGACCAGGCCACCTATGACAAACCGCAGGAATATGCTACCGGCGTGCGTTATGTCTTCATTGCCGGACAGGTGGCTGTTGATGATGGTAAGCCCAGTGCGAAACTGTTCGGTAGTGCCATACGCCATCGTTCGACGGAGCAGGGTGGGGCGGCGGTTGAGCGTCCTGCGCCATTTGAAATGCGAGTCGAGGCCGATGAGGTCGCATGTCATCTTCCACCCGATATAGAAATCAATAATGGCTCTGGAATGTTCTGGGGCTCGGGCAGTCCTCAAATTGTGTGTATTGGCGACAAACTTTTTGTCAGTGCCTTTGAGGCTGTACCGGATTGTGCTCCGCTTAACAACGCCCGCTGGGCCTTGTATGAACGCAACACGAACGGATGGCGGTTGTGTCAGCGTGATCAGAAAGACCGTACGCGTGAACCGTGTCCGCTGGGCGTAAGCCACTCAGGCAGGCTTCTCATGTCAGTTAACCCGACACTGGCCCCCTGGGTTCCTGCTCCTCCTGATTTTGGGAAAATGCAATATACAAAGAGTAGAGGCAGTATTTCTTCTCCGTTTAAAGGTGGACCTGCCCGACCAGAGTTTCTGGAGTTTGACTCGATTCATCCCGAGCAGGAGCCGAAACATCTCGTTCCAAAATGGGCTGAAAATCCCGATTTTACCGAACATTCGTACCGCGCTTTCGCAGCAGATGGAAAGAACGGTGAATTTATCCTGTTCAACAAGGTCGGTAATACACATACCATGTGGGCGTTCCTGGGTAGGGATGGCGAGTGGAAGACCGGACGACTGACATGGCCCAAAGGGGAAGACCCAAAATATGCCGTTTGGCATGGCGAGTACACGCCCGTGAACTACGGCAATGCGATCCTAGATAATCGCCAGGCACATTACATCGGCACATCGCCCTATAACATCTGGAACAGGATTGACCCACTTAAGTCTGAGACGTGGGGCCGGGATAAATGGGGCTGGCGAATGCGCAAGATCCATTACGCCTGGACGCCAGACATCACGTCAAGTCCCTTCATGCAATGGACAGTTGTGGCTGATACGATGGATGATGGTGGTACACTGACACTGGGTGACACCTGGCTCGCGGCAGATGGCCGGATACATATTGTGTGGCAGCAGAACCCCATCCATCCGAAACTGCGCGACATTCATTTTCCTGATATCAAACGGGATTGGCGACTCTGGTATGGAGTTTTGAAACAAGGAAGGGTAGTGGAGAAGAAGGTACTCTTATCCGGGGGTGAAACCACAGGTCCAGTACAGCCGACAGGTCGTCCGCGATTCCACATCACCCCGGACCAGACACTTTACATTCTTTACAATGTCGTAGGAACCACACCCGCCACCAAAGCACAGACTGGTAATTACGCGGTGCGAGTCGAAGGGGATGGTTCTATCTCGGCCGCCGTTCGTATCCCTTTGCAACGTCCGTTGACGGACACATATTTTACTGCCTCACCACGCGCTGGCAATCGGCTTTCCGAGGCTGTTGATCTGCTTATTGCCGATACCATCGACGGTAAACCGGTTGCGCGCTATGCCCGTATTCGATTCAACCGACTAAACTGAAAAGCCTCACAACAGGAAATCTAATGTTTCAACCGGATCAGGTCCCCAGCGGCAATCGAAACTTTCACGCGTAGAGTTCCGTCTTTTATTTCCTTCGACAGTATTCTTCCTGTAACCGACGATATCTTTTTGTAGGCAGGGGCGTTATTCAGTTCAAGGGCGACCGTCTGCTCTCTTCCTGTCCAATTTGAGAGCGCAATGATATCCGCATCAGGTGACTGGATCCAATTTGCTTCAACACGATGGTTGTCGGTGCGCAGGCGGGGCTGAATACCACCCTCGGCGAGAACCTTCCGCATCCAGTCCCGATGTGCCGCTTCAAAGTCCAATGCCGAATGATCTGCACCCGTGGACCTTTTGGATGTGGCAATATAACTGATCGCCGGAAAGAAACCTACGACGATGACCTTACCTTTATCAGCGGGAAACATCTGCCAATATGGTTTTTGTGTGCCGCAGAAGAGCTTGATCCCCTCGAAAACATCTAACTCCTTCAGCCCAAGCATCTCATATTCCGAACGGCCAGGATTAGCCTTGAAATCGAGTGGCTTCCGCTGGAAGTTCAATGCCTCGTCGAAACCAAGAGGCTTGTCAAATTCATCCCTGGCCAGTGCCCCGGCACTCAAATACAGTACTCCGCCATCTTGAACCCATTTTACAAGAGAAGCCAAAGCCGATTTCTTGAGGTTTGCATCTGTTGCAAAAAGCATTTTGTAACCTGGCAGAAGCGTTGCAAGGTCATCCTCGGAAAGAATATCGCAACTCACATTACAATGCCGCAGGAGGAGATTTAGCCATGCCCGCTCCTTGCCGAAGACATTATCCCGCGTCGAATACCAGATATCCCCGGTAACGCTCAGTAATTGTGCAACATCTCCGGGCGCGGGCTTTCCAGCCATGACATGTTCTTCAACGGCCCCGACTGGAAAAGTTATCCTCTTTATCGCTTCGTAAATCTCAGGCCGGTGGCTGTTAGCATCGCTTGTAATAGCATAGTAAGGTCCGTAATTGAAAAAACTAATGGTCTTTACACCATGGCCTATCTCAAGAAAACCACGGACCTGGGTATTCCAACTTGGTCGACCAAGAACGTTATAAATACCAAAATCCAGACTTGGTTTGCGACAGGCGGAACGCATTACGTCAACATAATAGCCATTGATCTGTCGTGTCCGCGCCCAGCCACCCCAGTCTTCGTTCCAGCCATACGTCAATGCCCCGGTTCCATAAATCTCGTACCAGTCCACACACCGGGAGACGAGATTACCTTCTATGAGTTCACAGGCGAAGTTGGCAGTTGTTGGAAGATCGGGCAGATATTTCTGCACACTTTCCGTTCCAGCCCGGAACATTTCCGTCATAATATGATTCATATATCGCCTGGTATAATAATATGACATTTTCTCACTGGGACTGGCCCCATCGGGATTGTTGTTTATTTTAAGATTGGCAACTTCGGAATGCAACAAACCAAGGTTTTTCAGATATGGGGCAAATCCCTGCTGACAGGTTTGGCATTTCTCGATGTGGTCAAACCCAAAACCCGGTTCGTCCATCAAGTTGATCATTGTCCATCCGGTACGGTCCGGATTCTTGTTTGCAAACTCATTCATATGATCATCAATCTGTTTTCTGTCCGGCTGATTCAGGCAACCCGGCGATTTTGTCATGTGGAAGAAAAAGTTGGACGGCCGTTTTTTGTCGCCAGTGATTCCTATCAACTTGAGAGCCTTACGCTCATTGGCAATAGCCCGGGCCGTTGATCTCTGTTCAGTAAGCGACATTCCGGTAAAGAATGGAAATTTTACAGGAAGCTTACCGGGGACAGAGGGAGTTGCCTTGGCCATGGCGAGTGATGCCTTACTGCCATCCACTTCAGTAATGAGCCGGTAATCGACCAGGTCGACTGCAAAAATGAATCCATCGCCTTTTCCCTTTCGTTCGGCCTTTTCGATTAATCCGGCCTCAGACGGGGTTTTGGAGAACGAAACTTCAAAATGAGATTCGGATTCCGGTTCATAATATGATCGCATTGCATAGAGACTGATTTGATTCAAGCCGCCATACCCAAGATAGGGAGAAACGTCGACCCATGGGCTTTCATCCCCGGCCGTCATGCGCACACCGGGCTTGTCTTCCGATCCCGCTATGACACCGGAGAAAATTCCTTTCCGGTTGATATTCGCGTGCGGGGTATACCAGGGCGAGAACGGCCGCCGACCCCAGAAATGAATAACGGCAGAATTCTTCTGTCCGGACAGCATTCTAATCTTGATGTAAAAAGGCGTTATGTCGGTGACGGTCGGCACGTAAGTCAGGTCGCCTGTCAGTAAAAGCAGGTCCAATGTCCGGGTAAAACCGTGAACAGAAACCTTGTGAATCTTTTCTACAGTGAGCTTCAGTTCACCTTCCTCCGCATCAAACTCAACGAAGTCCCAAATCCAGCGGGCAAAACCATCGCCCCATTTCTTTACGCCTTCAGGCGTTGACCGGGGGGACTTTTCCGTATTGTCGAAATCCTTGCGTACAACCTGCCTGTCTTTCTGGGTTCCCGACAGGAGAAAGCCGGATTTGCTTCGATAGTTGACCATATCGAGATAACGGACCCAAATCCGGTATTTGCCCTTTTTCGGGATTTGAACCGTGGTCACTGCCGTACCCGGCTTATTGTTCTGACCTCCAAGCATCCGGCCAACCGGACGGCTGGCATACCAGTTAGCGGGGGAATGTTCCCGGATAGTCCAACCTTCCCCCAATAGCATCATCGACTCTGCCTGAATAATTTGTGTCTTTTCCGGCAGGGTTGCTAACGAGTTTGAAATCAAAAAAATTGAAAACTGCAGACAGAAAAACACTAAAAGATTGTTATTCATGACAACGATGGTAACCATTCATGTGGTATAAAACAATTATTTTAGGGAAACTAAACAAGGAATTCTGAAAAGCCGAATGAAATGTATCCCCGAAAGGGTATAACCAGTCGGCGGTTATTAACTTTGGTCATGTACGTTCCCTGCAGATCTAACGGCGACGGGAGTTTCGAAGGGTATTTCTGTGTCTCATCATTGCCCTGTTACCATGTCCTCTTGTTCTTAACTCACCGTCGTTCCGGGCGTGTGGTGCGGTTCGCGCTATCACCGGTCCAATCTTCTGTTTCCCGAGTTTTACACCTATAGCATTTACCGCGAGCCGTGCCGTGGCAAAAGCCGCCTGCAGATTATATCCGCCTGTAGGTCCATCTATATCAAGTACCTCGCCGGCGAAATAAAGATCCTGGCATCTGAGTGATTCCATCGTCCGGTTATTTACTTCATTGAGTGACACTCCGCCTATGGTCACCATCGCTTCCTTAACGGAACGCGGACGCAGGGGTTTAATCTCCTCAACCTGTCCATCGGTAAATTCAATACGAAATGAATAATCGGACAGATTGAGTCGAGCAACGATCCTGCTGGCATCGGTAACCGCTGTTCCTCCGATGCCCCAGCTTTCGATTTCAAAAGACCCACGAGTCTCGGCTACAACTTTATTATCCTTCAGAATTCTGATACGAACATCTTTCGGGGCTTCTCCGGAATGATCCATGATGGTTTTCTTGTCAACCTCGAATCCAACAAGGCCCGGCCGGTATGGTTCAATCGAATGCCCAAGTTCTTTCGCAAATTGTTGGCCATCCCCAACTGAACCGGTCTTCGGATAACTGATTCCACCCGTGGCGATCAGGATAAACCTGCTTTCAAGCGTAAAATTATCCGTGATCACCATGAAACCGTGGTTTGTCCTGTTCACTGACCTGACAATAGAAGAAGCGGCCAATGATACATTCCTATCGCGCAGAAAATCAGTAAAGAAATGCAGCACATCAGATGCACGATCGGTATGTGGATATACCTTGTTGCCTGTACGAACTACTGTTTTCAGTCCATTGGCGGCAAACCAACGTTGAAGAGTGGAAGGCGGAAAGTCCATGATCGCCTGCACGAGAAAAGGACCAACCGGCTCACCGTACATCTCAAGCATGCGTGTAGGGGAGATGTTGATGGTCAGGTTACAGCGGCTGTTACCGCACATCAGCAATTTACGGCCTGGCTTGTGTTTACGTTCGAGAATCACCGCTCGCAAACCCAGCTCACCTGCCAGGCACCCGCCCATTAGCCCTGCTGCACCACCGCCGATAATAATGAGATCAGTATTACTCATGCGGCATTATTTCATAATATTTTTAATACCACCAAAGAATAGTTGAGGTTTCAATATGTAAAAAAACAGCCAGAACTAATAATGACGGCGTGGTTTATCATAGGTTCGTCAAAATTCCGGATATTTTCTAAGCTTTCTTGACTCCAGCCATTGGCCGTGTTTTTGTACAGATGTAACAGCAAAGGAGGAAATACATGATTCACAAAATTTTAATGATAATGATTCTCATATTGGCTGTAAATGTGACCATGGCGGCGGATGCGGCTACTCAAGTGATTCCGCCGGTCGAAGAAACTGGATTTGTCAGTATCTTTGATGGAAAAACGCTGGCCGGATGGCGTGGAGCAATAACAGGTTATGTCGCCGAGGCAAATTCGCTGATATGCCTCAAGAAGGGTGGCGGAAACCTGTTAACGGTCAAAGAATACAAAGATTTCATCTTCCGTTTTGAATTACGGTTTGAACCGGGCGGGAACAATGGTGTGTCCATTCGTGGACAGGAGATCCAGATTCTGGATGATTACGCACCCAGGCACAAGAATCTCAAGCCATGCCAGTATCACGGATCAATCTATTGTAAGGTACCAGCGAAACGCGGGGCAACAAAACCTGCCGGCGAATGGAACACGGAAGAGATATTCATCCAGGGTAGTCGCTGGAAGGTCATTGTGAATGGACAGGTCATTGTCGATGTCGACCTTGCCACTATGCCGGAATTTTCCGAACTGGCCAAACGCACAAAAGGACCGCTGGGATTCCTGGGACATGGCGCACGGGTAGAGTTCCGCAACCTGCGAGTCAAGGAACTATAAATGAATCGGCGCGATTTTCTGACTACATTTGAAGTGGCCCTGGCTGGTGTGGTGATAGAAGATGATTATCACTGACATATATCGAAAAACAATTTCTTGTGGGTTGGTTTTTGGCTGTTGATTATGCTGGGCAAAGCGGATCAAAAATATGGAGCAACAAACTTATCAATGAAAACTTGAGTACTCCAAACATACCTGTCCAGTGCAGTTTGTCGGCCTTGCTCACCCAAAACGCTTCTCATATTCGGATTTATAGCAAGTTTGCTCATGGCATGAGTCAGCTCGTTGTTATCATGAAAAACCAGACCTCCACCATTGTTGATTTTTTCTGTTAACACGGGCAGGTCACTTACAATCAAGGGTAATCCGGACAGCATCCCCTGGACTGCAGATTGTGAAAATGTTTCACGCATGACATTTTCATCGCGAGAAGGAACAATCATGACATCCATTTGGCGTAGAAGGTCCGCTATTTCACCAGGGGACTTCCATTTATAAGTGATAATGTTTTGTTCTGGAAATGCAGGCGGTTCAACAAAACCGATCAGGTGCAATCGGCATTTTGTACGAATTTCGTTTGGGAGTTCCCGAAAAGCTGCGACGGCCGTGTCAGATCCTTTCCACTTCCTGTCCAGATGGCCAAGGACACAAAAATCAACTTGTTGCTTTGTACCTTCTGTAATCGGCTTACCAGGATGAAATTGCTCATGGCGCATGATTCCATAGTGGATCTTTACGTTGGGAAATATGCGCCTGTCAAAATGTGAGGCGATTTTATCATTTACCGTCAGAACATCTATTGGAAGACCTTTTAATGCATTAACAAACCTTTGCCTGGGTTCTCGATGAAGAATGGCAAGATAATGGTCTGCCAAATTTATTTTTTTTAAGGCCCAGATAATCGGTATCAATCTATTGCCGGTATTTCCGATAAGAAGCAGTGGAAAATGTTTTTTTCTGAGTTTCCATGCGGTCAACAATCCACCGGTAATTTTGTCCAGCCTTGAAGACGATTCGAGAATCTCTACAGAGGATTTCGCGATTGAATTATTAATCACGTGACTCCAACCCGGATTTGCAGGAATTAAAAGCGGATAACCAAGGTCAGTCATTTCTTTGATCAAGGTTAGATTGAAAAGCTCGACACCACCGGTAAGGTTCGGATTGTCATATAGAAAAGCCTTTTCAAGAAACAAAATGTTATTTTTCCGTCCTGTATTCATTCGTTAAACATTACCAAATACGTATTGTCATTAATTATTGCAATACCACGGTTGAGAATATTTCCTTGTAAGCTTGTGTTGTCCGATCGATATTAAAACGTGAAAGCACTCTGGCCTTTGCGCCGACACCAAGACTGGTTTTCAGTGTTTTATCAGATGCTAATTGTTGGATTGCTTTGGCGAGCGCGCCAGAGTCACCGTGTGGAACGAGAATACCAGACACCAGATGTTCCACGATCTCAGGCATTCCTCCAACGTCCGTTAAAATTGGAGGTACTCCCTGGGCCATTGCTTCAATCACAGCTCTTGGCAGTCCTTCTCTTCGGAGCGACGGCATTACAAAGCAATCGCAGGCGCCCATCAATTTCGGCGCGTCCATCCGATGACCGGTAAGATGTACATTTTTCTCAAGATGCATTTGTTTTACCAACGCTGGAATCGATGGGTCTGTAATTTCTCCGGCAAGAAGCAGGTGGATGCTTATTTCCGGGATCGATTTAATGGCATTAATTAACACATCGATACCTTTTCGTGGCCGTATTTTTGCTGCACAACCGACCACGAAGGCGTTTCCCGGGATTCCGAATTCCTCAAAACTCTTTCTATCGGCCGGTTGATACCAGGATATGTCGTGCCCTTTGTAAACGGTGACGGCCTTATCTTCAGAAATTCCGACAGACAGGAGGTATTGTCGTACGGCTTCACATACGCAAATGATACGTTTCATTTTCCGGGAGAAATATGTCAGTCCTGTTTCTGGGTTCCAGCGGGAAATATTACCGATGATGCCACGATACGACACAACCGGGATATTTATTCCTGTCAATGCTGCCATCACGTGTGTACAGGAACGTTTATTTACCGCGTGAACAAGTTCAAATGAACCAGCTTGGATTTTTTCTCTCATAAATCGTATGGCCGGAAAGTCCATACGCGATTGATAATGAAGACGCATAACCGGGACTTCATTGGTCTCAAGAAATTCTCTCCATTTAGAAGCGGGATCGCATATCACCTCGATATCTATTGCCTGCTTTCTCAGCGTGGCATAAATATGCGATTCTGATCGGTCCGGATGTGAATTAACAACAAGAATTTTCATAATCACATAATAACCACTGTGTTTGCAGATCTTTCCGCATAATAGTACTCCTCGCCGTACATCGAACTGGGCTTTCTTGACAGCTTAGTAAACAGAACATGCTCATCAATACAAATCTGTTCAATAATCATTCTCCAAGGAGAAAAAGGGCGATCTATCTTGATTGATAACACTAAGACTTGTTAAAAGTATATAAGTTTTAGTCCCAGCTGAATCCAATTCTCGTCAAGGAGATTTGTAATGACAACACTGACCGGACAGTCTCGGAAAATAGTTCCACATTCTCAATATAAAGGACAAACTATGAATAAAAAAAGGACAAGCGATCAGATATCCCGTCGACAATTTATTGGGGCATCGGTAGCCGTCACTACTGCATTTACAATTATACCTCGGCAGGTGTTGGGAGGCCCGAAGTTTGTCGCGCCCAGTGAAAAAGTTAATATTGCCATAATCGGCGCTGGCGGGCAGGGACGGAGTAATGTCAAAAACCTGTTGAACGAGTCCGATGCACAGATCATTGCTGTTTGCGATGTAGCAGATACGACAGACCTTAGCCCATTCTACTATAAAGGTTTTGGCGGCAGAAAAACTATCAAAGCCATAGTGGAAGAAAATTATTCAAAGAAGACGCCTAATTACAAATGTGCTGAGTATGAAAACTTTCGCGTTATGCTGGAAAAAGAGAAGTCAATTGATGCAATCCTCTGTGCGACTCCCGATCATGCTCATGCAGTGGTTTCAATTACCGCAATGAAAATGGGCAAACATGTTTATTGCGAAAAACCACTGACTCATAATGTCTGGGAAGCTCGACAGGTTGCCAAGGTGGCCAGGGAAACAGGCGTGGCCACACAGATGGGGAATCAGGGACATTCAGGTGAGGGTATCCGCCAGACATGCGAGTGGATATGGGATGGGGCAATTGGCGCTGTACGTGAAGTTCACGCATGGAGTGATGTTGGACAATGGGTGAAAACTCCCGGTCGGCCAAAGGAAACGCCCCCGGTTCCGGAAGGATTCAACTGGGATATGTGGCTGGGACCGCGGGAAAGTCGTCCATATCATCCGTCTTATGCGCCATACAACTGGCGTGGCTGGTGGGCATTTGGTACCGGTGCCATCGGAGACATGGCATGTCATAATATGGATCCGGCGGTAATGGCGCTGAAGCTGGAGAGTCCGATCAGCGTGGAGGCTACTTCGACTGGGGTTGACAGTGAGGTGACATCGTTCGGAGGGCTTTACAATTATCGATTTGGGCCACGCGGTGATATGCCTGCTTTGAAATTAACGTGGTATGATGGCGGACTACGTCCTCCCACTCCGGAAGGGCTGGATGTAAATGACCCCAAACAGCGCCTGGGTGAAGGAGGTAATGGCATACTGTTTATCGGTGATAAAGGCTTGATCACTTGCGGTGGCTGGGCTGGAATGCCAAGACTGTTGCCTTTGTCGTTACACAAAGATTATAAACGTCCCGAAAAAACATTACCCAGAAGCAAAGGTCATCATGCCGATTGGTTGGCCGCATGTAAGGGTGGCACACCGGCGAGCGGTAACTTTGAATACAGCGCGCGTTTGACGGAACTGGTTTTGCTGGGCAACGTCGCGATGCGCAGCAGAAAGAAATTACTGTGGGATGGCCCGAATATGAAGGCCACGAATGTGCCGGATGCTGATCAGTATCTCAAGGAACAATATCGCAAGGGATGGGAGATTTGCTGAAACGTGTTTTTCGAAACAACCGGGGAAATATCATGATTAACAACGAAAACAGGCAATTCACGCGACGTCAGGTTCTGGTTGGTGCGATAGGTACTGCAGGACTTGCGGCGATTGGTGGCATTTCTGCCATTGGCGCGCAGGACGAGAAAAAACTCACAAAAATCGGTTGCGGTACGGTATGTTTCCGTAAACTGACATTGGAAGAAGCGTTGGAAAGGATCCACCGTGCCGGATATGAGTATCTAGAGACACAGGCTACAGGGCCGTGGTGTCCGCATGTCGATGCATTGAAGGATGATCCTCAGAAGTTTCGTCAGACAGTGCAAAAGTTTGGATTCAAAGGAGTGACCGGTCTCTGGTCATCTCATGGTGCGATCATACCGGATGCGAAAAGTGTCGAGGGAATTACTCAGACAATGCGATGGGCCAAGGAAGCAGGCATTCCAGTCGTCCATGCGGGTGACGGAAGAAAACCTGCCAAGATGTCAGAAGAAGATGCACTTAAAATATTGCGCGACAGGATTGCAGAGATTATGGAAGTGGCTGAGAAGTGCCAGGTTTATCTGGGTATAGAACCGCATGGGACTTTCTCGCTGACTGCTGATGGCCTTAACAAGATCATGGCATTGTCCCAGTCCAAATGGATTGGGATCAATTATGATACGGCCAATGTGCATCGTGCTACATATGTGGAAACGATAAACGGTGGTTATTCGTGGACGCCATTTGGTCAGCGACAGGATGAAGTTGCAACGTTAAAAGCTATTGCGAACCGCGTTGTACACGTACACGTGAAGGACGTTGTTGGCGCAAAATGCGTGGTTTTGGGTGAGGGCAAAGTGAATATCCGCAGTTGTCTGCAGGTTTTGAAAGAACGTGGCTATTCCGGAGTACTTTCCCTTGAAACAGAAGGGGAATTTAGTGCCGACGAAGGCCAGAAACTTATCGAAGCCAGCAGGCGTTACCTGGTGAAAACTTTGGCGGAAATCTAAAGTCCACCTTCTTCAATGATTTTAATAATGAGTAAAAATTATGAAGACTGACTTGTCATTTTCGCGTCGTGAATTTCTTGCGCAGACTTTCGGTGGTATGGCTGTAGCCGGAATGGGGCCGTTCATTCAAGGTTGCCAGACTGACATGGCCGCATCTGTGGTGAGGCCGAATTTGCCACTTGCGATGTGGGCTTTGACCGGTACCCTGGAATCGGACGATGTTTGTCGCCAGCTTGATGCATATCACGATGTCGGGTGGGGTGTAGTGCTTTACCCGCGCTCGGGTTCGGAATTGGAGTATCTTGGTGATGAGTGGTTCGAAAGAATCAGATTTATTGTCGAACAGTCGGCGGCACGAAAGATGGAAGTGTGGCTTTATGACGAGTTTTGCTGGCCGAGCGGTCATGCCAAAGGTTTGGTGACGAAAGAACATCCTGAACTTGAAGCACAGGTGATGCATGTTGCTCGTGACGGCAAAAGTCATATTGAACGTATACCCGACAGTGCTAACCTGCTGTTGCGTGCGGCTACCGATCGATTTCTTGCGGTTACACATGAAAAGTACGCCACCGCGATTGGCGAATATTTTGGCTCAACGGTGCGTGCCATTTTTACCGATGAACCTTCTCTCGCTGGACAACATAAAGCCAGGAAACCCGGCGAATCGTTATGGCAGCTTACATGGTCATCGGAAATTGACAAGGCACTCGATGGTGATTTCCCGCAGCGCCTTGCAAGGGCTGGTGATGTTGAACATTCGCCGTTATGGCGCGATTACTGGGCGGCTTATACCCGTGTATTTCATGATTCTTGGATTATGCCGATAGCACGTTGGTGTGATGCGCACAAGATGGCGATGTCAGGTCATCTACTCGGTGAACACAGTTTTGGACATCAGGTGGCCTTCAATGGAAGTGTACGTCGCCAGCTAAGTGAATTTGGACTTCCCGGCATTGATGAAATCTCAACTCGTATTGATCCCGAGAAGTGTGAGGCGTTGACACTTGCGGCAATTGCCGAACTGACAGGCCGGGAACGGATGATTGAGGTTTATGCCCTAGGCCCGCCGAGTATGAGCATGGAAACTATGAAGAAAATGGTGGACTTGTGTTCTGTTTGCGGTGTTGATCGCTTTATTTTGGCTATCTGTCCTTTTGACCTGCGCGGCGGTGTTATCAAGCGTGAATATCTGGGTATTTTCGGACCACAACAGCCGTGGTTCCGTGAATATGCGAAGGTTTATACCGGATATGTTGCTGAAGCGGCTGAACGTGCACGTAAAGCCAGGCCATTGGGTGTGCCGTGGCCTTCGGATGAGGAATTATGGTCTGCAGCCGGACCAGCACCGGCACGATCAGACGCGCTGAAAAAAATGACGGAGAAATTTGTTATGGCTGCACGCGAAGTCATTCGCGCGCGGTTAGAAAAATGTAATGCAGTTCCATCTATTTCCACAACACGCAAAAAACTGGAGGCTGACTGGAAGTTCATGCCCAAAGGTTTGAACTCGTTACGTCTTGATCAGCCTGTCTTGAATATTGTTGATATGCTGCGTACGGCCGAATTGTCGGTACAATCGCAACTTGTTACCGGATTAAAAATCAATGGTACAAAGATAAATCTGGAAAATGAGCCAGTGGATAAACAATTTGATCTGAGTTACAGGCGTATACAGGTTGCCAAATTGTTACGTACTGGCGAAAACCGGTTCGAAATAGAAACACCTGAACCGAAACCACTGAAGTTTTTACCCGCCCTGATTCTATGGGGTGATTTTGCAGTTGATGCGCAAGGAAGCATAATCGCGCCACCAAAAACAATTAAGCCAGGTGACTGGCGACAGCAGGGGTATCCGGCCTTTTGTGGCGCCGGTCGTTATTGCGCTGAAGTTAAACTTGATGTCATTCCCAAATTTCTTGGTGTGGATAGTGGCGGCTATCCCGTCCATGTAACTTGTAACGGAAAAGATCTTGGATTACGTGCATGGCCGCCTTTCAGGTTCAACCTGGGTGATACGGGACGTACTGGGCAGAATGAGATTGTCATCGAGATTACGAGTACACTGGGTCATCTGTTTGTTCCTCGCGAATCACCACCAGTAGGATTAATAGAGACGTGGATTGAATGTTGATCAAAACAGGGGAATTCCATAAGCGGAGGGAAGACTATGAATACAAACGAACCTGATAACCTGATAACCCGTCGCCAGTTCATGGGTACCTCGGCCGCTGCCGGGGCATTTGCTATGAAGTCCGGCGCTGATAACTGGACCAATGTGACCGATGCGGCGGGACTTCAATCGGCATTGGATTCATTACCGAAACAGGGTGGGGCCATTCACGTTCCAGCGGGGACATACAAGTTTAATAAGCCTGTGACTAAGAAGTTATTGGAAGGACAGCATCTTTTTATTGTCGGCGATGGACGGGGAAGTGTCCTGACTAACACAAATACCAGCGGCGAGCCATTGCTGCACATTAGCGGTGTTACTGGTTCATCCTGGCCGGATTTACGTATAACAATTCGTGATATCGCTTTTATCGGTAACTACCAGAGTGGAGACGGATTGATTGTTGATTATCCGAATGACACGCTGGTCGATACATGTTTCTTCCTCGGGCACGGCGGGCAGGCAATCAGTCTGGTTCCTAAAGGCACCAACGTGACTGTACGCGATTGCTGGATGCGCGATTGCAAGCGTGGTGTTCGTGCGGAAAATATCCACCATCTCACTCTTCATGGAAACCAGACGCGGAGCATGGCCAAGGGGCAGATACAGGAAGAACATATTTATCTTGGTTGGGATTGTCGTGAAGTCCGGATTGTGAATAATCATATTGCGTATGGACAGGATATTGCCATTATTCTCGACGGAACTGCGCAGCATGTAATTGCAAATAACACGATTGAAGGTTTCAAAACTGCCATTAAAGCGCGTGGAGTCTGTGACAAAAAACCGCGTGATCGTTGCCGTGACATTGCAATCACCTCGAATTATATGCACGCCGATATTGGCGTTCATCTGGTTGGTGAATGCCGTGGTTTTGCTATTACCGGAAATGATTTCATCAATAACAACGAAGCGGCGATTCTCATTGAACAGGCAGCAGGAGCTGGGAAGCACTCTATTACAGGCAACATGGTCCGAAAGAGTGTCTATGGCGGCGCCTTTTTCCCGCTGTCTAATTCGAAACCGAGTCAGGGCGGTTTTCATCTGGGTGATGCTGAAGACTGCATAGTATCAGGTAATCTGCTCGACGGTATTGACCCCGGTCCGGCAATCTGTGCCGGTCCCGATGGCGGTCGGCATGTTATTACAAGTAATCGAATTATTCTGCCAAAAGCTACCGCACTTGATATCAAGGCACCGGGTTGTCTTGTGGAGCATAATCTGACTTCTTAACGAACGAGGTAGGGACGGCACTCCGTTGCCGTCCGGGAAGAAAGAAAATAATGGCGGTCGACGGAGCGACACGCCCTACCTTTGGGATTTAAATTTGCAGATAAGTCGG
>JAQUPZ010000015.1 GCA_028716365.1 Kiritimatiellia bacterium | reverse complement strand
ATTGGCTCATCTGGCACACGACGACCGACTGGGATGACCTGAAACGATTTCTGCCGCTGGCACGTGAGCGCGGAATACTAGTCTGGGTTTGCCTGGTGCCGCCATCGGAATCGCCGCCTCACACAAAGAGCTACTCGGAGCCGTTCAGACTGGACTATGAGCGCTGGGCCACGGAGATCGCCACGCTGAGCCGGACTGAACCGAATCTGGTGGCGTGGTCCGTCGATGATTTCTCCCACAATTTCCGGGTCTTCACACCAGAACGGTTGGGTACGATTCTCGGGGAAGCGCGCAGGATCAATCCGCGGCTTGCGTTTGTGCCATGCGTCTATTTTCCGAAGGCGTCTCAGGCAAGTGTGGCAAAAGATTACGGTGAATTGTTGGATGGCATACTTTTTCCGTATCGCCACGAATCGGTTAAAGCCAATCTCACCGACGCAGACCTCGTTGGAGAGGAGATCGGAAAAATAAAGACCGTATGGGGAGCGAAGTTCCCGGTGATCATGGACGTCTATTCAACAGGACACAGCCGGCTGGGCGCCTCTACTCCCGACTACGTGCGCCAGGTAATGGCGGCGGGCATACGTTGTGCCGATGGCGTTCATATCTACACCCATCCACGGCCGGGTTCAGAGAAGCACGCTGTCGTGATGCAGTTGTTTCATGAATGGGCAAAAGACACTTCATTGCGCAAACCGCTTTTTCCCTCCGTGACAGGCGCGATGACGTCCCCCGTACAGAAACTCACGTTTCCGGCAGAAAAACGGCAGGAAAAGAATCAACTTTAACTATAGGATCCTTCTTTTCAAGGATATGAGCCAGATTGTTGAAAGGTCCCATCGCATGGGATTCGGCAGCATGTCAGCACAAAAATATAGCATTTTGCCAGTAGCCGATTTTCTTTACTTAATTAATAATACACAATAGTTAACTCGGATAACAGTAATGGAGTTAGCGTATCGGATTACGCCTTTCAAAAAAGAATTTTTTTGTCAGCAATTGTTCTTTGCACAACGTCGCAGAATCCAACCGTCGCGTATGAGAATGGCTTCATGGAAGCCGCACAGGCGAAAGGAAAAAATAATGAGCAACAACAATATCACACGTCGTAACTTCGTAAAGGCAAGTGCACTGGCCGCTGCAGGAGCGGCTCTGGCTTGGACGCCCACATACACCGTTTATGCCGGCAATCCCACCAAGGAGAAGACCACAGGTATCCTGAACTATAATGAGCAGATGGAATACCGCCGTGGCGGTAAAACAAACTTGATGTTTTCAGCCGTCTGTCTGGGTGGCCACTGGAAGCGGGTCGATGCCGTGCTCCCCAGCGCCTTTCAAGTCAAAGGAGGTTGGAATACTGTCAATCTCGAAAACACCAGCTTTTACAAAAACCGGTACGATGTGGTCACCCGCTGCATAGAGCGAGGCATCAATTTTGTTGACGCCTGTACCATGGGAGAAGGTATCGCATACTCCCACGCCCTGAAAGGACGTCGGGACAAAATGTACCTTGGTTTTTCCAACTATGTGCGGGAGCCCCAGACGCTGTTGCCAAAAACGAGCAAGGAAGAGATGGAGGTGGGGCGGCTGCTTACGATCCTGAAGACGGAACTCGACGACTCGCTGAAACAAATGGGGACCGATTACGTTGATATCTGGCGGATCTCCTGCGGAGCGGTCTCCAGCCATTTCACCGAGAGTAATATGGACGAGATATGCGAGGCGCTGGCCTGGGCCAAGAAGGAAGGCCGCGCCAGATTTACGGGTGTTGCCTCGCACGACCGGGTGCACCTGAAAAAATGGATTCAGCGAAACCCCAATGAGTTGGAGGTCGTACTCACTCCATACACGGCCAAATCACAAATGACCGACGGCAAGATCGGGAAGGTAGAGGAAGGGCAGCCCAGCAGTAACACCATTGTTGACAAGAACGTGTCCTGGGAAGACAGTCTCTGGCACGCGCTCCAGAAAAATAACATCGCCTGGTTCGGCATCAAGCCGTTTGCCAGCAATGCGCTGTTCAAGGGCGACAGCTCGCTGAATAGTCCCCATAAGGAAGAAGACGACAAGCTTGCCCGGCTGATAATTCGTTCCATCTTGAACAACCCGGCGATTACTGCTCCGATTCCCGGCATGATCTCTCCGGAGCAGGTCGACAACGTCGCTCTGGCCGTGCGCCAGCGCCGCGAGTTGGACGCCAAGGAACAGGCCTCTCTGGATGCCGGCTTGAATCGCGCGTTCGCCAATCTTCCGCCACACTACCAATGGCTCCGCGATTGGGGGTATGTATAAACATCGGCTTGTTGAATTGTAATGTTCCAGTACATCAGATGTTGACCCCCGACCCAACCTGTCGTATTCAGGCCTGACAGTTGGATTATGACTACTACCTCGCCACGGCCATCCGAGAGTATATTTCATGATCGTAACCACGTTCATGAAATATACGGGCTAATGATCATCGTACAGTCTTGACCCGGTAGTATAATATGGGGTTGGTTCTGCCGTAATCTATGAAGAAATTCGCCGGCGGCGTGGGCAAGACACCGTTCGTATAAATGCTCTGCCAAAGGGCACTCGCAGAACAGAGATTGGTACAGATCTGTATGTACTGAGTCGCCAATAAGCCACCTTCCCACTCGATCCTGATATTGCCGGCTTCCGGCCTGATACCGACCAGAGCCAGTATAGATTGTTTGTTTGTCGGATCAGTGTCCGCAATGTATTCCTGCCATGCCGGTATGCCGTCACCCTCATCGTATAGCGTTCCCGCCTCGTTCGTGGGTATCCCGTACTGCGCCAGCCACCAGTACGGCGTGTTGTTTGCAGCCATGTTGGCGTCGAAGTGAATCGCTATGGAATAAGGCTGATTCATCAACATGGTCACAACGGTATTGTTGGTCTGTTCCGATGGGACGTCACCCGACCAGCCGGCAAAATAGCAATGGGCCGAAGGAACACCTGTAACCGTCACACTGCTGTCAGGCAGATGCCACCCGTTACCGTTTCCGGTCACGGTCCCGATCCCGCTCCCGTTGGTAGTGACCGCCAGCTTGTACTGCATCTGCCAGTTCCACGTCAGAGTGGCATTGTTTGTAAACTGCATCATGCAGTTAGTGTCCGACCCGTTAGTCGGCACATTACCGCTCATCGACCAGCCCGTGCACACGTACTGCGTGGTCCCGCCGCCGAGAACTACCGGCGAGTTCGTAACGACACACGCAAGATCCATCCCCACGACGTTCGTGTAAACACCGTAAGCCGGACTTGACAGTCCGTAACCCGGGCCGTTGACCGTGAAAGTTCTGGTTTCGGCAATAGTGAAGGGTGAACTGGTTGACCAGGCGGAATCCGTGCAGTTACTCCCGATCAGTTTCACCCGCACAGCATAGTTGGTGCCGGTTATTATCGGGAGCGTCCAGGAATGGCTGGAAGCGTTGGTGGGCGTTATGGCAACCAGAGTCCATGCCGGTTCACCCTCGATCTTGATATCATCCACGTACCAGCCAAGCACTCCCTCCGAACTGTCATCAGATTCGCGGAACCGGATTTGAACATTCTGACCCTCGTAAGCCGAAAGCGGGATCCTGGTTTCTATAAATCCACCGCTTGAACCGCTAAAGGCCGGTCGCCCGGCGATTGGGCCACTTAAAAGTGTCATATTATAGCCATTCTGGGTCGCATTGGTTCCGAGATCAATCCACGGTCCTCCGCTTGCGCTGATTTCCACCACGGCGCCGTCATAACTACTCTCAAGATCATAGTAATGCCAGAACGACAGAACGGCCCCGTTGCTTACGGATATGGAAGGCATGATCAGGAACTGACTGCAGGTCGAGGTATCATCAGTGGCAAACCAGCTGTGGGTTGGACTGTGGTTGGTTGAAGTTATAATATACCAGTCCGTGCCACCCGTTTTGCCAAAGCCCCAGCCGTTCTGACCCGATTCAACCTGGTCATAGAAATAAACCACCCACGGTTCACTGCAATACTCAATTTGCGCGGAAGCTTTGGGCAACGCACCATTCCGGTTCCACAGGACATTGATCACGGATCCCGTAGCAAATATTTCTCCACCCACGGGATAAATCAGCGTGGGGACCTGAAGCGGGTAAGTCGTGGCGATTAACTGGTTCATAAACCGGGTATAGTAGACTGAAGCGTGCTGGCCGGTCGGGAACAGCTCCATGGCGGCCATAACCGTCGCATCCGCCATGTCCCGCATCTTCACCCCATTACCCACCCCGAAGAACGATTCCATTATGATCGTATCCATTTCCGTGCGCTGGTATCCCATGTTGATCAAATCCCGGAAAGCCATGTAGATCGGCGCGCTCCAAAGCTGATCGGAATAATTCGGGATCGCATCAATTGTTTCGTGAGCCTCATAATTGTGGGAATAGTCGTAAGTCAAATTAGTCATGTTAAGAAAACGGCCTGCCCATGTATCCGCGCCATGCCCATCCCACGAGCAAGCCCAAGCCGGATTGAAGTTTGTACCGTTGGGCCTGCTCCAACTGTATGAGCCACCCCAGTAATCCCCGTATCCTTCGCCAATTGCTCCGGAATCACCCCCACCCCAGCTGGGCACGACGCCAAAGGTCAGGGCATGCCCGTACTCATGCAATATGACATCGGAGTCTTCGGCGTCATCCACGCCTCCGTGACCAAAGGCCAGATAATTCTGCGAAGGAACATACCACGCATTGTCAGCTCCATCGAGGCCATCGGAATCGACCGGTATCGAGACTGCCTGGATACTAGTCGCGTTCGTGTAGCCAAGCGATTGAAGATAACGCTGGTTCTGATCTATATGGAAGTAGCACATGACGTCATTAAACGCATTGTTACCCCGCTTGGCCGTCCAGTTTCCATCGGACGTTGTCGACACTGCCGTGGCCGGCAATTCAGAGGCCATATTGGTGATATTAACCCATGGCCCCTGCAGGTAGTATACACCTGTATCCAGCGTGATATCCCGAAGAGTATTCGTAAAATAGGCGGGATCGAAGGTTGACGCAGGACTGCTGTCCAACAATCCCGCATTGTTCAATGTAGTTTTCGGATCAGGATCGAATACAAGCGCCGTCCCGTTCACAGTGGATTTGGCAACAGGACCCTTGGCCTTTCCTGCAGCCTCAATATCAGCCTTGATCCGGACCATTTCATCACTCAATGACTTTACGGGGCCACGATAAAGCGAGAAATCAGGAACTTCGTTTGGCTTATATTTCTCGCTTATTTCATGACGCCTGATGGAAATTACACCGCCCGTTAGAGCATCCACCTTGTGCTCCCAGTAACCAAACGGGCCGTCTACGCAGATCAGCGTTTTGTATATCAGCTTAAAACCTGTCTTATTAGGAACATACATCAAATCAGCCTTCGGGAGAGACTTCAAGGAGCCGTATACGCGCAGATGATCCCATGCTTTCTGTAAGGCAACATCCCTGCCAATGACATTTTTCGCCGCCGCAACCGGTTTTGTAACCGGAAAAGTATTATTGTAGACCTGATAAATGGAGCCATCCAACTTGCGCTGGGAAACTATGATTTCCGCACCCTCCACCGGCAGTCCATTCAACAACTGGCGATAACGTGTGTGAACGCCGATGATACTATGCCGGACGCTTACCACCTCCAAGTTGGATAAATCAGCCGGAATTTTATAAAGCTCATTATGGGCTGTTAGATATTCGGCCGCAGAATTGGCCTTTGATGCAGACTCACCCGGAAACTCAAGCCTTGGTGTTTTACGATGATCTGCATGCATGGAACCTTTTAGCTCGATCGAAGCGGCCCCAAGCTTCACGGACGACGCGAATATACACAGAATGAACACATTACAAAGCCTGGCAAGATTCATTCATCCTCCGTGATTCAACATTAACAGAAAAGAATCTATGGTTTGGTTATAAGAAATTACTTTTGTGACATAGGCACAAACCATAATCATTTTTGCCTTGTCCTTAGGATTGGTCGATATCGGGAATTAAAACATAAGTTTGGCCAGACTTCAATAACGAATCATTCTTGACTATGGGCTTCTGCTCTTTCAGGATGTCGCTCTGTCTGTGTTCAAAGTTCCGGAACCTGCGGAGGAATCAAAATGAAACGTGTAATTATCACCTTGTTTGTTGTCACATATATATTTATCAATCATAACAGCCTCGCCGCACGGGAGAAACCGTTATATGATCCGACTTTTTTCCAGCCCAGCGAAGAAGTGGTCACTCCTCACATTTCATGGCTTAAACCCTCAGTCACTCCAGGACCGCGTGTTCTTTTCATTACCCATCGCAAGGCCATGCGGGAGGTTATCGAACTGGCCCAGCGGATGGATATGCAATACAAGGTCTTCGCCTGTGAAAAAAACAATCAGTTTGGCGAAACAGGAATCGGAGTTGACTCGTCATGGAAACTGATCCAGGGGAATTCTGCTGAAGAACTTACCGAACAGTTACGAAAAGATCTGTCCATGGACTGGGATGTCATTGTCATCGGAAATATTCAATGGAGAATCCTGCCTATTGACTGCCAATACGAAATTTTCAAAAAAGTCAAAGCCGGAACCGGACTGGTGGGCTGTATTCCAAAAGATGGTCGTGATGAATTTCTGAATAAACTTCTAAACAAATCTCCCGAACAGGAACCTTTGCAATTAATCGAAGGCATTCCTTGGAAATCATTGCCTGCTTTTATGAAGCAAAAGGACTCGAAAACGTTTCTTCGCTCCATATTCAGTACAAGTAGCCTGGGTAATGGACGGATCTGCCTGATTAATTGTAATCCCCCTGTGCATCAAATGCTGACGCCCGGTCCAACTGGTCGTATTCAGGCCTGATAGTTGGATTATGACTACTACCTCGCCACGGCCATCCGAGAGTATATTTCATGACCATAACCACGTTCATGAAATATACGGGCTAATGATCAGCGCACAGTCTTGACCCGGTAGTATAATATGGGATTGGTTCTGCCGTAATCTATGAAGAAATTCGTCACCAACGTGGGCAAGACACCGTTCGTATAAATGCTCTGCCAAAGGGCACTCGTAGAACAGAGGTTGGCACAAATCTGTATGTACTGAGTTGCCAACTGGCCACCTTCCCACTCGATCCTGATATTGCCGGCTTCCGGCCTGATACGAACCAGAGCCAGTATGGATTGCTTGTTCGTAGGATCAGTGTCCGCAATGTATTCCTGCCATGCCGGTATGCCGTCACCCTCATCGTACAGCGTTCCCGCCTCGTTCGTGGGTATCCCGTACTGCGCCAGCCACCAGTACGGCGTGTTGTTTGCAGCCATGTTGGCGTCGAAGTGAATCGCTATGGAATACGGCTGATCCATCGTCATGGTCACAACGGTATTGTTGGTCTGTGCCGGCGGCACGTCACCCGACCAGCCGGCAAAATAGCAATGGGCCGAAGGAACACCCGTAACCGTCACACTGCTGTCAGGCAGATGCCACCCGTTACCGTTTCCCGTCACGGTCCCAGTACCGACTCCATTGGTAGTGACCGCCAGCTTGTACTGCATCTGCCAGTTCCACGTCAGAGTGGCATTGTTTGTAAACTGCATCACGCAGTTAGTGTCCGACCCGTTAATCGGCGCATTACCGCTCATCGACCAGCCCGTGCACACGTACTGCGTCGTCCCGCCGCCGAGAACCACCGGTGAGTTCGTAACGACACACGCAAGATTCATCCCAACGACGTTCGTGTGAACGCCGTAAGCCGGACTTGACAGTCCGTAACCCGGCCCGTTGACCGTGAAAGTTCTGGTTTCGGCAATAGTGAAAGGTGAACTGGTTGACCAGGCGGAATCCGTGCAGTTACTCCCGATCAGTTTTACCCGCACAGCATAGTTGGTGCCGGTTATTATCGGGAGCGTCCAGGAATGGCTGGAAGCGTTGGTGGGCGTTATGGCAACCAAAGTCCATTCAGGCTCAACCTCGATCTTGATATCGTCCACGTACCAGCCAAGATTCGCATTCCCATCATCATCAGATTCGCAGAACCGGATTTGAACAAGCTGACCCTCGTAAGCTGAAAGCGGGATCCTGGTTTCTATAAATCCACCGCTTGAGCCGCTAAAGGCCTGTCGCCCTCCGATAAAGTTGCCATAGGAACTTGAAATTGTCGCATTATAGCCATTCTGGGTCGCATTGGTCCCAAGGTCGATAAATACCCCTCCGTTTACGCTGATTTCCACCACAGCTCCGTCATACGTACTTTCAAGATCATAGTAATGCCAGAACGACAGAACGGACCCGTTGCTTACGGATAATATGTTAGTCACGATCAGGTACTGACGGCTGACCACGGTATCATCAGTAGCAAACCAGCTGTGGGTCGGACTGTGGTTTGTTGAAGTTGTAATATACCAGTCCGTGCCACCTATTTTGGTACAGGTCCAGTCGTTCGTACCCGATGATTCAACCTGGTTATAGAAATAAACCACCCACGGTTCACTGCAATACTCAATTTGCGCGGAAGCTTTGGGCAGCGCGCCATTCCGGTTCCACAGGACATTGATCACGGATCCCGTAGCAAAAATTTCCCCACCCACGGGATAAATCAGAGTGGGGTCCTGAAGCGGGTAAGCCGTGAGGATTAACTGGTTCGTAAACCGGGTATAGTAGACTGAAGCGTGCTGGCCGGTCGGGAACAGCGCCATGGCGGCCATAACCGTCGCATCCGCCATGTCCCGCATCTTCACCCCATTGCCCACCCCGAAGAACGATTCCATTATGATCGTATCCATTTCCGTGCGCTGGTATCCCATGTTGATCAAATCCCGGAAAGCCATGTAGATCGGCGCGCCCCAAAGCTGATCGGAATAATTCGGGATCGCATCAATTGTTTCGTGAGCCTCATAATTGTGGGAATAGTCGTAAGTCAAATTAGTCATGTCAAGAAAACGGCCTGTCCATGTATCCGAGCCATGCCCATCCCACGAGAAGGCCCAAGCCGGATAGAAATTTGTACCGTTGGGCCTGGTCCAACTGTATGAGGCGCCCCAATAATCCCCGTATCCTTCGCCAATCGCTCCGGAATCACCCCCACCCCAGGTGGGCACGATGCCATGGGTCAGGGCATGCCCGTACTCATGCAATATGACATCGGAGTCTTCGTCGTCATCCACGCCTCCGTGACCAAAGGCCAGACAATTCAGCGAAGGAATATAGTGCGAATTGTCATCGCCATCGACGCCGTCGGAATCGACCGGTATCGAGACTGCCTGGATACTGGCCGCGTTCGTGTAGCCAAGCGATTGAAGATAACGCTGGTTCTGATCTATATGGAAGTAGCACATGACGTCATTGAACGCATTGTTACCCCGCTTGGCCGTCCAGTTTCCATCGGACGTTGTTGACACTGCCGTGGCCGGCAATTCCCAGGACATGTTGGTGATGTTAACCCATGGCCCCTGCAGGTAGTATACACCTGTATCCAGCGTGATGTCCCGAAGAAGAGTGTTCGTGAAATAGGCGGCTTCGAAGGTTGACGCCGGACTGGTGTCCAATAATCCCGTATTGGCTAATGTAGTTTTCGGATCAGGATCGAATACAAGTGCCGTCCCGTTCACAGTGGATTTGGCAACCGGACCCTTGGCCTTTCCTGCAGCCTCAATATCGGCCTTGATCCGGACCATTTCATCACTCAATGACTTGACGGGGCCACGATAAAGCGAGAAATCAGGAACTTCGTTTGGCTTGTATTTCTCGCTTATTTCATGACGCCTGACGGAAATTACACCACCCGTCAGAGCATCCACCTTGTGTTCCCAGTAACCAAACGGGCCATCCACGCAGATCAGCGTTTTGTATATCAGCTTAAAACCTGTCTTATTAGGCACATACATCAAGTCAGCCTTCGGGAGAGACGTCAAGGAGCCGTATACGCGCAGATGATCCCATGCTTTCTGCAAGGCAACATCCTTACCCACGACGTTTTTCGCCGCAATAACCGGTTCCGTAACCGGAAAAGTATTGTTGTAGACCTGATAAATGGAGCCATCCAACTTGCGCTGGGAAACTATGATTTCCGCGCCCTCCACCGGCAGTCCATTCAACAACTGGCGATAACGGGTGTGAATGCCGACGATACTATGCCGGACGCTTACCACCTCCAAGTTGGATAAATCAGCCGGAATTTTATAAAGCTCATTATGGGCTGTTAGATATTCGGCCGCAGAATTGGCCTTTGATGCAGACTCATCCGGAAACTCAAGCCTTGGTGTTTTGCGATGATCTGCATGCATGGAACCTTTTAGCTCGATCGAAGCGGCCCCAAGCTTCACGGACGACGCGAATATACACAGAATGAACACATTACAAAGCCTGGCAAGATTCATTCATCCTCCGTGATTCAACACTAACAGAAATGAATCCATGGTTTGGCCATGAGAAGTTGCTTTTGTACATGGGCACAAACCATAATCATTTTCGCCTTGTCCTTAGAATTGGTCTACATAGGGAATTAAAACATAAGTTTGACCAGACTTCAATAACGAATCAGCCTTGACTATGGGATTCTACTCTTTCAGGATACTTTCTTTTCAAAGCCCGGAAATCTGTGGAGGAATCAAAATGAAACGTGTAATTATCACCTTGTTTGCTGTCACGTGTATATTTATCAGTCATAACAGCCTCGCCGCACGGGAGAAACCGTTATACGATCCGACTTTCTTCCAGCCCAGCGAAGAAGTGGTCACTCCTCACATTTCATGGCTTAAACCCTCAGTCACTCCAGGACCGCGTGTTCTTTTCATTACCCATCGCAAGGCCATGCGGGAGGTTATCGAACTGGCCCAGCGCATGGATATGCAATACAAAGTCTTTGCCTGCGAAAAAAACAATCAGTTTGGCGAAACAGGAATCGGAGTTGACTCGTCATGGAAACTGATCCAGGGGAATTCCGCTGAAGAACTTACCGAACAGTTACGAAAAGATCTGTCCATGGACTGGGATGTCATTGTCATCGGAAATATTCAATGGAGCATCCTGCCTGTTGACTGCCAATACGAAATTTTCAAAAAAGTCAAAGCCGGTACCGGACTGGTGGGCTGTATTCCAAAAGATGGTCGTGATGAATTTCCGAACAAACTTCTTACTAAATCTCCCGATCAGGAACCTGTGCAACTGGCCGAAGGTGTTCCATGGAAATCGTTGCCCGCTTTTATGAAGCAAAAGGACTCGAAAACGTTTCTTCGCTCCATATTCAGTACAAGTAGCCTGGGTAATGGACGGATCTGCCTGATTAATTGTAATCCCCCTGTGCATCAAATGCTGACGCCCGGCCCAACCGGCCGTATTCAGGATTGCCAACTGGATTATGACTATTACCTCGCCACTGCCATACGACTGATTCTATGGGGCGCAAAACATGAAATGGAATGCAGGATTATGTGTCCCGTAGAGTCACAAATTAATATTGTACGTGACGAAAAAACCGAACTAACAGTTAATTTCCAGATTCAAACTCCCAAACCAGTAAAGAAAGCCTCTTTGGAACTGAAAGTTAGAAATCGCCGGAATCAGCTCTGGTATAAAGAAACACGGAAGATAAATCTGGCCCAGGGCGACAACCGGATAAACTTCAGCCTTCGCAAAATTCCACGTGGATCATATTTCGCCGATCTCCGGGTAATTGCCGATAAAAAAGTACTTGGATTCGGATCAACGGGATTGGAAATCGATTCCAAAATAAAAATTTCAAAATTGACTCTTGCGCAGGAAAGCTTCGGTTCCGGCGAACCAGTTAAAGGTGAAGTTACCGTCGAGAACCCGGTGTCCGGATTGTTTGTGCGATTATGGGTAATGGACCTTCATGGAAGAATTCCAGCACTGGGTAAAGCCGAAGTTGTCAATGGTACTGCCGCATTCACGGTACAAACATCTCCAGCCCTGACCCTGGTTCAATGGCTGGAAGCTGAATTAATCAGGGGTAATGATATTATTGATGTCCAATTCATCGATTATCCCATCAACAACCGCTACCCGGATCACAGTGATGTGCAATTCGTAATGTGGGACATCTATCCGACCGATTTTATCGGTCCAATGATTGCCATGGAATTTACACGAAATGGAATTGATGCTTTTTATGGTGGAAGCAGTTCGGCAGGTTATGGACCATATGCAAACCAGTGGTGGCTGCCTTATGCAACCCGCTTTACCGACAGTAAAACAGACTGGTATCAACTGAAACCAACTCGTAAATCCGACGATCTTGTCCGCTCGCCATGTTTGACGAATCCAAAATATCGTGAGGAAGTACGTTCGAATCTGACAAAAACAGCCAGGGCCGCACTTAATTGTTCGACAGCGGATTTCACACTCGGGGATGAGAACCTTTTCGTCAGCGGCAGTTACGACCTGTGTTTTTCCGATACGTGTATTGCAGATTTCCGTACCTGGGCACAGAAAGAATATGGCGATCTGAAAGCTCTCAACACTTCATGGGGCAGTTCATTCAAAACATGGGACGAGGTCAAACCATCCACATTGGAAGAATGCCGTAAAACGGAAAACTTTGTCCCCTGGGTTGACCATCGTCTCCACATGGAAAGTGTGTGGGCCGGTATGCATTCATTCAGCCGTGACGTCATCCGTTCCGTTGTACCCAGAGCGCGGGTTGGTTATGAAGGATCGGATTCACACGTTTCAACATGGCTGGCGGCAGACTTCTGGAAGCTCTCCCATGCCATGAATCTCAATAACATTTACTACCGTGATTTTCTTTCGCTGGCCTGGCGTGATTTTGTCGAGGAAGGTACGCTTCTTGGCGCCGGCTGGTTTGGGGGGTATACCGGCAATCGCAACGAACCGTTCATGCGCTGGTTCCCCTGGCGCGCTATATTCAAAGGATCGAACAGCCTCTGGGTCTGGGCCGGCTATGGTTCTGCCGGTTCAGTCATGTCTTTTGACACATCGTTGTACCCTTTCTTCAAAGCCGCCTGTGAAGAAGTGCGCGAGATCAAATCTGGGACCGGCAAACTGCTCATGGCATCACAACGCCAGCATGATGGCATTGCCCTGCTCTATTCCGCCTCAAGTGTCCACATGGCCACTTGTACTCCGGGGTTCCCGAACATGGACAGGGAATTAAATGCCACCGTGAAAATTCTTCATGATATTGGATTGGAATGCCGGGTGCTGTCATACGAAGAAGTTGCGGCGGGTAAATTGCAAAATGCCGAATTCAAAGCGCTGATACTTCCCGGTTGTCAGGCGCTTGGTAATGCTGAAATAACCTCCATACGCCAGTTTGTTGAAAACGGTGGATACGTGATTGCAGACCTCCGTCCCGGGATCACAGACAGGCATAGTAAACCATATCCGAAAGGTGAACTGGATAATCTCTTTGGTGTTAAACAGGTATCCAAATTTAAAAAAGAAATCCGCTCATTTACCAATCTCGGCATCGCAAAAGTTACTTGTGATGGATCTCTAACTCTCGGAACTGGTCAGGCATCAGCCTTTGAAAATGGTGTATCAGCCATGGTTTTCAACACCTTGGGAAAGGGGCGTTCATTGTTATTGAACTTCGCTCTGGATGGTTACCCGATGGAGGCAGGAAAATCCGGTGTTGAGTTTGCGGGCTGGGTCGAAGGAGAATCATATCGCCGGATTTTCCGTAACACACTGGCAAACCAGGGAATTCTGCCGCGAGTCAAGGTTGAACCTGACGCACCATGCGTGGAAGTATCGCGGTTTGTAAATGGTCCAGCGGAATATGTCGGTATTGTACAGGCGCTTCCCACGGCACCGATTGAATACACAAACCGCAAAGTCCAGCCACCGCAGGCCCGGCCTGTCACGATCTCTTTTAGCCGGGAAGCGTATATATACGACATCCGGACAGGCACATATCTGGGCAAAGGAGAAACACTCGCCACTACAATGACGCCGGGTATTGCAAAACTGTATGCGCTTCTGCCTGAGAAGGCGCAAAAACCTTTACTGGAAGTACCAGGCAAAACCATATGCGGTCAGGCCGCAAAATGTTCTGTCGGGAGAAAGTCTCAAACACCGGCAGGATCGCAAGTCATGCGCATAAAAGTCTGTGATCCTGATGGCAACGAGTTAACATGGTATGACCGGAACATCCTGATAAAAGATTCCGTAGAATCATTCACCATTGATTTTGCATTGAATGACAAGCCGGGCAAGTGGCACATAACAGCTACAGATATCGCCTCAGGCCTGAAAGAAACCAGAACTTTGAAAGTGGTTACGGAAGAATAAGTTCTTTCAACAGACCCTGGTCATATACTATCTGTAGCCACGGCGTTACATCGCCGTGATCTTAAAACGCCCCGACACCTGCCAGCCAACGGGGCTTGGGGCAGGCTGGTAGCGGGGCGGCTACAACTTCGGGATCACCGGCAGTATGATGTGTGACGGATGCTTTGTATCGTGATAGATCGTATTCAAGGCGCTGACAACCCGGCGGTTATCATTCAATGGTTCACCGGTATTCGGATTCACATCGAAACGCGGGAAGTTACTGCTGGAAATATCCACACGGATGCGATGCCCTTTCTTAAATACATTTGAGGTGGGGTAAAGTCTGATTGTAAAAGGATACACTTTGCCAGGCTTCATCAGTTTTTCCTCTTTTTCCGAATCACGGAAACGCGCACGAACGATACCATCACCGATATTGAGATCAAAACCGCCGGGCCAGTCTGGACTTGCCGGATAAACGTCGAGCAGTTTGGCCGTAAAATCAGTGTCCACGGCGGACGATGAAGCCCAGAGCTTCATCTGGATCTCACCTGTAACTTCGATATCCTCTGTGAGCGGCTCTGTTTGAAAAACCACAATATCGTTTCGTGCTGAAAGCGGCATTGGCAGTGTCCAGTTCCAGATGTGCGGGCCGCCCCGCTGATCCCATCCACCCTGAAGCATTATGCCGTCACCGCTGGAAATGTTACCGCCTATAGTGGGTACCGGTTGACGAGGATCAAAGGTAAAACTGGTGGCGCTTTTATCAGTACTGGCCTTACTCGACGACAATGAGCCACCCTGACCAAAATAAAAGTTTGTATAACGTGTACGGGCAAGCGGCCATTCATGTTCATCGCGCCAGTAACCACCATGCTTGAGTAATCCTTTCTCGGTTTTTCCGCCATCGCCGGTACCCATGATGAAGAGACGCACCCTGGTTGCAAAAGGAGCGGCCTTACCAACACTGTTATCAATACCCTTGAGCCAGTGATCATACCATTCACGCCGCCACGCAAGCTCATCAGCAATGGCGGCATCAGGGCCGAAATCTACCTGACCGTGAGAAGACTTGGACTGTAGTCCGTGTATCCATGGCCCCATAATAAGGTAAACAGGACTTTTCAAGGTTCTTGTAAGCGTGACAAAATTGGTTGTCGCATTACCACCCCAGGAATCATACCAGCCGCAAACAAGATAAACAGGAATGTCCTTGTAACGATCGGCATGCTCAATAATGTTGTTCTGTTCCCAGAAAGAATCATTGACGCCATGTCCCATTGCGTTGACCAGCCAATCCTCATATTCCGGAGAAAACTTCAACGGCGTGGTTCCACGCCGCAATGGTAAATTCACCAGGTAATGGAAACGATTAGTGGCCATCTCCTTGAGCATGGTCGCCGTTTCCGGATCGCGTGAGGCACGACTGCCTCGACCGGCATTGAGCATGATCCAGTTCCAGAAACGCAGTTCGAATGTACCTGCATTGCGCAGAGACTGATGGCCGATATTTGACATGGCATCTACGGGAATAACAGTCACCAGTTCAGGTGGACGCTCCATTGCCATCGCATGCTGTGTTCCCCCGACATACGATGTGCCCATCATGCCGATCTTGCCATTCGACCAGGGTTGCTTTCCAATCCACGCGGCACAATCAAAGCCATCAGGCCCGTCATCTATCAGCATGTGCCATATGCCTTCGCTTGCATAACGTCCGCGTGTATCCTGCGCGACGAAAACATAACCGTGCGAAGCAAAATACTCGCCGTGTCTTTTGGAATTATTTTTATTATAAGGCATTCGCGTGAGAATAACCGGGTATTTACCTTCAACTGCCGTACCATCCTTTGCCGGCAGGTAAATATCCGTTGCCAGCTTCACCCCGTCACGCATCTGTACCATGACATTGGTTTGAAGAATGACATTATCAGCGGCACAACACACCAGGCCCGATAACAGGACAAGACCGATCAAACAATTCGAACGCCAGTTAATCAGTTTAAAGCGAATACTCATTATTTGTTTTCCTTCCATTGCTGTATCCATCCACGTCCCGCTATATTCAGCGGTTTACCGTTCAGTTCGACTTTTACTTCTTCATCGTTGAAATTTTCTACCACGTAACTGCCATCGCTGAAAAGATATAAACCCATCCTGTTTGGCGCGGAGAAAGACGTTTGCAGCGGCTGCAACAGAGGCGTACGAATTGCATTGAGTTCATTTGCAGACAACATCAGCAATGACTTAGGGACACCCTTTACCGGCAGTACATGTACATTGGGTGCATCCAATTTCACTTTTTCTTTCAACTGCTCTGCTAAACCGTCCGTAATCAAAACCGGCTTACCCGCTGCAATGAATGCCGAAAGTTTTGCGGCCAGGCCGGAATCTTTAAGGGCGTGAACCGAGAAGAACGCCGCCGGTGCATTTTCAGGAAATTCATGACAAGGCATAAGCGGCAAACCCATCATACCGATAAAATCGAAAACACGACCCTCTTTTTCGGGATGGCTATTGGCCGGTTTATAAGCCGCCAGGCCGATAATACTGCGTCGTTTCACTTCCCCGGCAGTACTAAACAACTCCGGAATATTTTCACGTAACGCCAGAATATTTTTGGGCCCCGTATCACGCTGTAAACCACCGTAACAAAACAGCATTGATTCCCGTGCGCCTGCCAGCACAGTTTGCCGCGCCTGTTCGACATAAGTGCGTTCCGTTGTACCGAGCCAGTCATACCAGCCGCCGCTGCATTTCTCACCACCGATGCCACCGAGCCAGCGCATGATGAAATAAGCTTCATATTGAACGGTACCGCCCCAGCGCTTGTCATTGTAATCACGTGTTTCCGTACCAACCCAGGTCCAGTCGAAATCTGCCGTTTCCCTCAACACCTCATAACCGCGCTCGTGAAAATTGTCATACCATTGCGGATATTTGATAATAATTTTCACTCTGGGATTTACTTGCCTGGCCGCACCCAGGACGTAATCACGGGAAAGACGTACCATCAACTCACAGCGATAATCCTCCCAGCTATCACCTGTAACAGAATAAATTTTGTCGCCAATAGTTACCGTTTTGGCCTTACGGGCAGTGTCACACTCCGGGCATTTACAATCAGTGAACCAGACGTCATCAATCATGATTTCATCGAACAAACCGGCGGTGAATTCAAATATGGCTTTCAGCTTTTCCTGCGTTGCCTTGTCCGTGTAACAGGAAATGATGTTTTTCCAGCCGGTCGACGATTTGCCTGTCCGGGTGGTCGTCACACAGCCTGAAACTCGGAAACCTTCCGCCGTAAAGCGTTCCTTCGCGTGCTGGAGGGTCTTTTGCTCAGCTTGATACCCATCGCGAAACGTCTCGATATAGACTTTGGTGATTGCCGTTTTCTTACACCAGTCTACTGCGGTATTGATACCTTCCTCCGAGGAAAGATGATCACGTACATTTTGGGCAGTAAACAGGGTTGAAAAACGATGCGCCTCGTTTTTCGCCAAGTCCCACAATTTTGCTTCTGTCGCGCCACTTTCGGAGCCTGCTGCCACAATTATACTGCAGGTCAGCCAGTTCACTGCGACAAGAACAAACAACATCAGGAAACCTGTCTGTGAACAATTTGTTAAATACTTGTTTCTCATGACTTGCGGAAGAATTCTGGCACTGCAGTGTGACAAACGCAACATCAAAGGTTTTTGAGAGGATGCACTTCATAAATGTAGGTCGATTTTCCTATTCTTTTTTCCGCGTCCACGCGGAATGGGAACCGAAGGTGGCATTTCGGTGCCCGCCAGGGACGGAGAAATGGTGTGTGGATTTTGCAATGCCGGCAAGGCTTGGGTTCTGCCGCTGTATACGCATACGCGGCAGAACCCATAACAATGCCGGGGCGTAAAAGACACATGCCGGCTTCTCCGCGAAATGCCACCTGCTTATTCTATCCACAAACATAACTTACTCCCCCTTTGGAAATATGATGAATTGACAGGACGTATATGATTGGGTAGACAGAGATGATCATGGACCTTTCAATTGTTATTCCATCACTGAATGAAGCTCACAAAATAGACAGAGATGTCGGAGAAACCGCAAAGTTCCTCAAGGAAAACAACATCAGCGGTGAGATCATTATTGTTGACGATGGAAGCTCGGATGATACCGCCGGAGTGGCCCGCAGTGTTGATATCCCGGCCGGTGTTGAACGTAATGTGATCCGTTACGAACAGAACCGTGGAAAAGGTTATGCTATCCGTACCGGAATGAAAGAAAGCAAAGGCGAATTTGCAATGTTCGCAGACAGCGGCCTCTGCATTCCCCTGCCCTCAATCATCACAGGTATAAATCTTATTAAAAATAAAACGTGCGATATCGCACATGCATCACGAAGACTTCCGCAGAGTATCATCCGCCGCAAAACAAGTCTGCGCAGACAAATCCTGTCTCTTGCCTTCAGGACCATCATTCCGAGAATTATGGGGATCCGCAGTTCTCTCACCGATACCCAATGCGGATTCAAGATCTATCGCGGTTCTGTCGCCAGGGAACTTTATGGAGCATGCAGTTCAGATGGCTTTATGTTCGACATAGAAATTATCCTGCGTGCCGAGAAACGCGGGTACGTTATCCACGAATTTCCGATCGAGTGGACATCCGACCCGGACACAAGAATTCGTATCGGACGTACCGCCGAAAGAATGTTTGGTGAATTAAAGACAATCAAAAAGGTCCTTGCCGCCGAATAGTATCGTAAAATCGAATTACTTGCCGGCCTTCAATGGAATCTGGATATTAAAAGAACCATCCCGTCCCCGTTTCTCACCAACGGCACAAAAAAGGACAGCAGGAATTCCGTTCTCAAGCCACACCTGCGGGCGTTCAAGTGCATCCATCTTCTGTTTACTTCCATCGGCCCAGGTTATTTCAGTTGTTGAAACAAATGGATGTTTTGCAAGCTGCCAGTCGAGACCGTCCTTAGACTCGAACAGCGCAAGCGATTTGCCGCGATTTGTGAAATGACCGGCATTATCTTTTACAACCGCCCAGTACCGGTCTTTCCCGTACCAGACAAATGGATCTTCTGCCGCAAATGTCACACCTTCCTTGCCGAAAATCGTATGGTAATTTTTCTTGAAAGGACCAGTCGGGCTGTCGCTCGTAGCAGTCAAATGCGTGACGGGACCGTAAAAAGGCGGCTTGCCTTTTTTGGCTACAGCCTTGTACACCATCAGGAAACCTCCGCCCGGCTGCGGGGTCACCGACGGATTTGAAGTCATCAGCGCATCAGGCGCATCGGCATCAGCGCTTACATCAATGACCGGTTTATCAAACCTCTGCCACGGTCCATCCGGAGTAATGGCAACTGCAACTCCGATACGCTGGTTGTTGCGATGTACCCAGTTGAGGCCTTTTGTTGCCTGGCCATCACCGGTATTTCCCATGTAATAAATACAGTACTTGCCGTTGGCCTTGATGACCGTTGGATTGTGTGTGCACAATCCATCCCAAAAATCCTTTCCACGCGCAGGGAGCGCAACATCAACGTGCTTGTAAGGACCAAACGGATTATCAGCTACGGCATGCGCAACTTCCGAATGCGTAACCCAGGCCTGGTGTCCCAACTTCCGGGGCCAGCGGGAATAATACAGATGACATTTTCCATCGTCCGAGCGCACCATCGAGCCGCACCAGATATCATATTCAGGATCACAGAACTTTGCCTTAACAGGTACCGGCTGAATCATCGTACCGATATCAAGGTCGTCACCGACAGCCTCACCATCCGCTGCCTTTACAACACCAGTCAACAATACGAACACCAGCAGAATTCTACCCGTAATCATATTCGCAATCGTAATCTTACTCTTAATCCTCGTTACTTTTGAGGCGCTTTGCAGAAAGCTGCAAAAACCTCATCTGTCACTCCAGATGGAACTTCACAGCCCGGACTCAGCATGAAACGTTTTCCACTTGCGATCTTAATACATTCCGTTGACCGTTTTAAACACTGATCAGGCGTGGCTTGCAGCATATCTGTTACAGGATTCAGGTTACCTTTGAAACATTTCCCTGCTTTGCCGTATACCTCTGCTGCACGGACAAGATCAACCATGTGGTCTACATTGAAAAGGTCGCAATCCGACCTGACCATGTCATCCAGCAATGCATTGGTGTTGCCGCAAATGTGCAATTTAACGATGGATCCTGCACGATGAATCGCTTCGGAGACCCTTTTTTCGTATGGTAACGCAAACTCACGGTACAACTCAGGCGATATCAGTGATGCCGCAGCATCACCCGCCCCGATCATATGTGCCCCAGCCTTAATCTGACTCAATGCAAAATCGATCTCTATCTGTGTCAGAAATTCGAGTATAGCGTGGGCCGTTGGCGGATCATCCATTATCAACATCATGAAATCGGTGACGCCACAAACCGAACAAGCCTCGGCAAAAGGCATTTCGATCCATCCCAGTACAAGGCATTCATTACCCACGGCCTTTGCCATCTCGCGAACAGCCTGACTGCGGTCAGCCATTCGACTGCCTTTCCGGTCGGGATCCGGCCGACGAAGCTTTTTCAAATCCGACATCCCTTTTACCAGTGGTTTTTCCAGATGAGGGGTGGCCATTTCAGGATAACTCATCTCTCCGCCAAGATCAGCCGGGATCCGGAATGCATCGGAACAAGCCGTGATCGCATCAAACCCGAACTTTCTGTACATATTGACCTGGGAATCCGCCATTGCAGAACCATTCGTGGCATAAGTCTTGTAATTTATCCCGGCATGCCTTGCCGCCAGAAACATCAACAACGGAAAAACAGGGACACGATCAACCGGCTTACCGTTAATCGCAGCCAGACATCTTTCTTTACTGTTCATACCATCTCCTTACAATACACTATGTTTTTCACGCTTCGCCCCTCTGACTGACAAGTACTTTATATCAGATTATCCCGATTTTTACATCATGTAAATACTCACATGCCATTCAAACAAAAACAATTAAATGACCGCGTTGTTTTGGATTGAACTCGCACCCCGCCCCGACTAGTATGCCTTCAAAAAAAGGAGAGAGTATCATGTCAAGAAACCGTATCACATCACTAATTGTATCATTAACCCTGGTTCTGTCACTGACAGTCATGGCCGCCGATGACGGCTGGGTGCCGCTGTTTGACGGCAAAACACTCGAAGGCTGGATCCAGAAAAACGGACTAGCCACCTATCGCGTTGAAGACAATATGATTATCGGCAAAACCGCGCCGAAAAGTCCCAATTCGTTTCTCTGTACCGTAAAGGACTATGGCAATTTTGAACTGGAATTCGAAGTTAAGCTCATCAACAACGAACTGAATTCCGGGGTACAGATCCGTTCCCAGACAAAAGAACCCAAGGGTGAAGAGAAATTTGGACGCGTAAACGGACCACAGGTTGAAATCGCCGCAGCCGGCGCCAATGGCGGCGTGTCGGGTTACGTTTATGGTGAATCATGCGGCGGCTGGATGACGGCAAAAGACAAACTCAAGCCACATAAGGCGTTCAAGAATGGTGAATGGAACAAGTACCGCGTTGTGGCACAGGGCCCGAGAATTCAGGTCTGGATAAATGGCGAGGTAATTGAAGATTTAACTGATGAAGAAAAAGCCAAAACCCATCCGAAAGGCTTTATAGGTCTCCAGGTCCATGGCGTTGGCGACAGGGGGCCGTTTGAAGTTGCCTGGCGCAATATCAGAATCAAGGTCCTTGATAAATAATAAAAACTTTTCGGATAATTCGGGATTGTACTATTGCAGCAGGTGGCTCGTGCGCTCCGTCGCGCGAGCAGGCCGTGCGCGGAGCGCCCGACCAACCTTTGTAACACAAGATTGATCGGACGATAACATTAGTACTATTTTTAACAAAAAGGTGATAGTACGAACAAATCCATATCAAATTCGTTTCTGACGGTTACAGTCAAACAGCAAGGGGCAGAACTGTGCAGTATCAGAAGCGCAGGCGGCATAGAATACATGTGGCAGGCTGACCCGAAAATCTGGGGACGCCATGCACCGATTCTTTTTCCGATTGTCGGCAAACTGGCAAATGACCGCTACTCTTTCGAAGGAAAAACCTACGAACTTACACAACACGGTTTTGCGCGGGACCTGGATTTTACGTTAGTTGAGGAAACATTTGATTTTCTTTCTTATCAATTGCTTCCGTCATCTGCGACAAAACAAAGATATCCATTTGATTTTGCTTTGTGGGTAAAATATCGCCTGAAAGACAACAGCCTGGACATCCAATATGAAGTACGAAACAACGGAGAGGGTGTCATGCCCTTCTCCATCGGAGCCCATCCTGCATTTTCACTGACATGGGGGGAGGATGACCGGATTGAAGACTACTTCCTCGAGTTCGAGAAAAAAGAAATGCTGGATGCCTATTTTCTTGGCGCAGACCATCTCCTGTCGGAAAAGACCGAAAGAATACTTCAGAACGAAAATATTCTAAACATTAGCAAGAACATGTTCTATCGTGATGCATTGATTCTTCTGGACTTTGAATCGGGAAAAGTAAGCCTGTGCTCATCTAAACATCGCAATCGTCTCACAGTCGAGTTTCCCGGTTTTCCTTATCTCGGTATCTGGGCCAAACCTGCCGCCCCTTTTGTCTGCATCGAGCCGTGGTATGGTCACGTTGATCCCGCAAATACCGACGGCATAATCATGAATAAACCGGGTATAAACAAACTGGCTTCTAACAAAACCTTTACCTGTACTCACCGGATTGTTATTCAGGAATAAAGGGCCGTGATAACGACTGCCTTGAACCTCCGAGTGACCGCCGCGGTCACGAGGCATGGTTCGACACTATTTCTGTTCAGAATCTGGGTTTACGATGTTCTCTGGATAAACTCCGCCACTGATGTCGCCGTACCCCTTCTTCCCCTTGTTCTCTTTGAGCCACTGATGAAGAGTCTGGCCTCTCTTCAACACAATCCGTTCTCTGTCTTTATCTCTGTAAGGACAGAATACGATGTCGCAAATCCTCTGTGGGCCGACGACGTCAGCGGTGGTCGTTGAAACTTCCCGAGGGTCATGACGAAGCGCTTCGACTTGTTTCTGAAATTCGTCCCAATCCGCGTAGTATAATCCGCACAGGGCATAGAGTTTGCCGGCAGGTTTCGCGTCCGCGAGGAGGCGAAGAAAGATAGCGCGGGCCTTCTCGTGTCCCGCGAGTAAACGGGTCGCAGTGGCTGTGCGATTCTCGATATCCCCAGCGTAGCCGTAGACCGCGCCATCTATCCACATTGTCTCATTCAGAACTTGCCGATAAGCTCCCTTGGATAATTCGTCCGTCAGAAGCGTACTCGGCACGCTCGCACATCCGGCGATCCCGAGCAATGCGATCCAGCACAGCCATGTGTCTATTCTGTTCATTTTCTTCTGTCGAACAATTAATTCATTGTAATTTATTCCATGATATCATGATATTGGGCACCAAAACACGGAAATAATTCCGAGTTCAATTCGACTCAAGCAGCTTTACCTTCTCCCCCAGTTGGAGAGGACGAGGCATCGTGTCCGACCTTGATCTGGTCATGGAAACCGGTGAAGAACAGCACAATGATCACAACCATGATTCCAATCGGCCAGAACCAGATGACATGCCAATTGTGACCGCTTATTTTTTCGACACCTTCGACAACAGCTTTTACGGCATAGTGGTCAACAATCAAACCTGAAATCATACTGCCGAAAAACGAACCGAGCCCGACGGTGATCAGCGAAATCAGGCCCTGGGCCTGGGCCTGAATGTCCTTGCTGGCCTTGCTGTCGGTATAAAGCTGGCCGGTAACAAAAAAGAAGTCATAACACGGACCATGAAGAAGCAGTCCAAGTACGACCAGTGCCGCAGTTGCAGAACCCCATACCCCGTACGAGAAACAGACAAATCGCAGGATCCACGAAAACAGCCCCAGTAACAGCATTTTTCTGACGCCAAGACGTACAAAAAACCAGGGCATGATAAACAAAAATATTGTCTCGGACATCTGGCCGGTACTCTGCCAGAACTGTGAATATTTCATATTGGACTCGTTGAGATATACATTGGCCCAGTTCCAGTAAAAATAAGCGGCAAACATGATCAAAAAAGATGACAGTGCAAAAACCGCATAATTCCTGTCCTTTAAAAGCGACAGGGCCTTGACTCCAACGATGTCGGCGAATGTCAACTGTTTGCCCCTGCCCTCCGGCGGCGTGGACGGCAGGAAGAACGAAATCAGGCCTAATATAAATCCGAGAACGGCGCCGATATACATTGGCGCGACCGTAACCTCGAAATTCTCAGTGGTATTAAACGCACGGTTAAGCTGTTCACCGAAGAGGGTGGTTGCACTCACCACGATAAAACCGATTGTACCCATTACACGAATACCGGGAAATTGCTTTCCGGGATTATCCATCTGACGAAAGGCAATTGTATTGGTCAATGCCCAGGTCGGCATGTAACAGATGAAATGGGCCAGGAGCATCCAGTAAAAAAGACCCAGTCCCACATGCCCGTTGATGACATTGGCCTTGCCATCCGGGCCCACCGACAGATGCGCCGCCGCGACAAGGAAGCAACTTGCAAGAATATTGAGTACGCCCAGCACCTTCTGCGCCGCAAAAAACTTGTCGGCTATCATGCCCACGAAAAAGGGAGCAATAATACACCCGACAGCCACGGTACTGTAGGCGGTCCCGATATCGATACCGGAATAACCGACGCGGTTCATGTAAGACCCGAGCGGAATGCTCCAGATGCCGTTGAAGGCATACGTAAGAAACATCATGACAGACAGTTTAGTTCTCGTTGTACCCGACATTCCCATATCTGCCTCCCGATTTGTTACCAACCATCAAACCACAATCACAAGGTAGGGCGTGTCGCTCCGTCGACCGCCATCTTTCATCTTTTTCCCAGGACGGCAGCGGAGTGCCGTCCCTACCTGACTGACGCTATCTCATCATCACTCCACCGGTCACGTCAAGCGTGGAACCTGTTATGAAACTGGCCGCGTCTGATGCAAGAAAAACAACGACGTTTGCGATTTCTTCCGGCTGGGCAATTCTCTTCAGCGGTATCCGCGAAAGGTAGAAATCTTTCCGCTTCTCCCAGATTTTCGCGACCATTTCCGTCATTACCATTCCAGGCGCCACGGCATTCACGTTGATACCTTCTGCTGCAACCTCGCTGGCAATGGACCGCGTCATGGAAACAAGAGCGCCTTTACTTGAATCGTAAGGAAGATGCCCGGAAGTGGAGCCAAGAAACGCCGCCTGCGAAGCGATGTTAACGATCTTTCCCTTTGCCTTCCTGGCCCGAAGCCTTCTGATATGTTCCTGGCTGGCAAGAAATGCACCGGTGACATTGATACGGAAAGTGTGTTCCCAGTCCTTTCTTGTGTAGGATGAAATGGGACCTGATGGACAATACGCGGCATTGTTTACCAGTATATCTACCGGTCCAAGCTCAAGTTCAACGGTATCGAACATGGGTACAATATTTGTCTCTTTCCCGACATCCCCCTTGATTACCACGGCTTCAACACCAAAATCGTTCATGATCGCCTTAACAACATCTTTGGCCCTGGTTTTGCTGGAAACATAGTCTACCCCGATTTTTACACCTTCACCAGCAAGAGCAAGACAAATGGCCTTCCCGATTCCACGCGAACCGCCTGTTACCAGCGCCACCTTGTTTTTAAGGTTTAATTTCATATGTTTCTCCTTCGCCAATAAGTCCAAATACTTTGTCGTAAAGGTACAATGTCCTGCCACATATTCACACCTTTGTTCTTTCCATTATGCCCCGACTAGTCGGGGCGTGACGACCGTGCCGTGCATTTCGATTCCCGGCGGAATGATTTTGCGTCAGACGCCCCGCCGGCAAGGCGCGAGCGCTCGCCGGTATACTCATGGTATCCGGAGAGCGCTCCAACACTGCCGGAGGCGGTGCATCACGCAAAAGCACTTCCGCCCAAAATGCACGGCACTTCCCGTCCTACGAGTTCAAATCTCCTACGGCACCAATACTACACGCAATGATTCACCGCTCTTCATAAGTTCAAATGCTTTTCCAAACTCAAACAGATCCAGGACGTGGGTAACAAGTTTTTTCACCGGTATCGATCCACCGCTGATCAGCTTTACAGCCTTTTTGACCTGCGCCGGAGTTGAATCACTCGTCCCGACGACTTTCAGCTCACCATAATGAATAAGCCTCGAATCAACCGAAAGTAAAGATTTTCCTGCAGGTAATGACGCAAAAAGACAGACGGATCCTCTTTTCCTGACAAGTGACAATGCCTGTTCCTGCGGTAATGCTGCCGGTGCGGCAACAATCACAACATCAGCGCCAAGACCGCCGGTCTGGTCCTTAACAATCCTGACAAGGTCCTCGTTCGCCGGATCGACAAGCAGATCAAAACCAAATGCATCACACTGTTTCAACCTGTCCTTGTTTACTTCTGCCATTATGATCTTCTTTGCGCCAAATTCGCGCGCCACACAACCGTTCATAATCCCCATTGGTCCCGCGCCAACAACCACCACCATATCGCCTTTTTTTACTCCGCAGTTCTCTATTGAGTTCACTGCACAACTTAACGGTTCGGCAAGAGCGGCAAACTCCGGTTTGACCTTTCCCGTCACGTTTATTAGATGTCCGTTGTTAATCGCCCTCTCTGGAATCACCACATATTCAGCCATTCCACCTTCGTATGAAAAACCCATCGGCTTGATATCGGCACAGAGATTGTTCCATCCTCTCCGGCAGTAATAACACTTCCCGCAGGAAATCGAGGTTGCCATTACAATTCGATCGCCTTTACGAAAACCTGCTTTGACCTTTTGACCTGTCTCTTCGATGGTTCCAGTGAACTCATGTCCCATCACTTTTGGGACCAGAATCCGAGGATTACCGGATACAAAAGCTTTCAAATCCGTTCCACACACTGCGCAGGCATCGATTTTGACCAGTATTTCCCCTTTTCCACACGCCGGCATCGGAACCTGTTCCTTCCGGATATCGCCCGGCGCGTGATAAACAACAGCCCTCATAGTTCCAGTCTTAGTATTTTCCATCTGCCGGAGCCCCATCAAGAACAGCTTCTGTTGACCCCACACCCAGCCGCGTACAACCCTGATTAAGATAGCCCACTGCTGTGTCCCAGTTCCTGATACCGCCGGACGCCTTGATGCCCATTGTTTTCCCGACAGTTTTGATCATGATATCAATTACTTCCGGTGTTGCCGGGCCATCACCAAAACCGGTCGATGTTTTGACAAAGTTCGCACCGGCCGCTTCAGCTATTTTACATGCCGCGGCAACCTGTTCCCTGTTCAGATAACAGGTTTCAAGGATCACCTTGACCAGTACCCCTGCTTTCTTTGCTTCTGCCACAACTGCCTCGATATCTTTCTTTACGTAATCGTGGTTACCGGAAAGAAACTTGCCAATGTTCATGACCATATCAAGTTCCTTTGCCCCGTCCTGGATCGCCAGTTTTGCCTCAAGGGCTTTTGTCTCGGAACGATTGCTTCCATGCGGAAAGCCAATAACAACCGACACGTCAATGCCTGACCCTTTTAGTTCTTTAGCGGTAAGAGCCACGTCGCAGGGCCTGACACACATACTCTTCACTCCGCGCTTTATACACATCTGCGCGTTCTTGATTACATCCTGTTCGGTAAACACAGGTTTTAAAACGGCATGATCAATAGTTGCTGCAACTTCTTTTGCTGTATATTTTTTCATTTTATTTTCTCTTTCATGTTTCGACAGGATTGCATGATCAGCTTTATCAATGTCATCCGTCGTTCTTTCCACATTCTGAATTCTGTGTTCTGTATTCGCCATAATCAGTGCATTTCACGACCACCGGTAATATTAATCGCCTGGCCTGTCATATAATCAGATCCCTCCGATCCGAGGAAACTCGTAATCGTCACCACATCCTTTATGGCAGCAAGCCTCTTGAGCGGAACTTTTTCCGAGAATTTTTTCACCACTTCTTCCCGCGGCAGATTAAGGTTCTTTATATATCCTGCAGAAACATTGCTCCATACACCCGTATTTTCGGTAATGCCGGGGCACACGCAATTGACGTTGATCTTATAGTCCGCCAGCTCATATGCCAGTGACTGGGTTAATCCGATTATTGCAGCTTTTGCCGCAGAATAATGACTCATCAAAGCGGAACCTGTCTTTCCTGATTTTGACGAGAAATTGATGATTTTGCCGTACTTGTTCTGTTTCATCATAGGTACGACATGCTTTATAAATAGGAACGAACCGCGGCAGTTGACGGCAAACATCTTTTCCCATTCATCGACTGTAAGATTTTCCACGGCCCCCTGCCCCACAATACCGGCAACGTTCACAAGGACATCCACCTTCCCGTCGAAAGCGTTCTTTGCTGCATCGACAATTTTAATGACATCTGCTTCGTTCGCAACATCGCCAGCCAGGCCCTGACACTGACCAAGTTTCTGAAGTTCCTTTACCGTGGCTTCAACACCCGCCTGCGATAGATCAGTGACGAAAACCTTTCCACCGTTCACGCAAAAGTCCCGGGCAATTCCTTTACCGATAGCGCCTGCCGCACCCGTGACCAGTACAGTTTTTCCTTTGAAACTGATTTCCATGCTTTCCAACCTTTCCCGCTACACGGTCATTATTGACAGACCGTTTTCTTTTAATAATTCCATTTCTTTCTTTGCAAGTTTGTTGTCCGTTATGATCAAGTCCATCCGGTTGATCGGGACAATCAGGGCAAATCCGGCCTTCCCATATTTGGAAGAATCGGCAAGAAGAACACGTTTCCCAGAATTCTCCGCCATCTTCCTTCCCACTTCCGCTGTTTCAAGAAGGTCTGCGGTGACACCTGTCTTAAGCGAGAAACCATCTGCTCCAAGAAAAGCAGTTTGAACGTGGAACTGTTCAAGGTTCTTCAGGGCAAGGGCACCGACAATTCCTTCTGCCGAAGACTTGAACTCTCCCCCGACAACGGTGACATGAAGAGAAGGATTTACCCTGGCATACGGAAGGATAAGCGTGGAATTCGTAATTATATGAACATCGCGTTTTCCGAGAAGATATTTTGCCATCAGTACAGCCGTAGTACCGGCAATTATCATTATCTTGTCGCCATCATTGACAAGTTGTGCTGCGGCCTTTGCAATCCTGTTCTTTTCTTCCACCATGCTTTTCTGACGATCAAGAATGTTTTTATGAAAAGCCGGCAGAGCCCCGCCATGTGTCCGGACAATCAATCCCTCGTCGGCAAGGGAGTTTAAATCATTCCTGATGGTAACAACCGAAACTTCAAGTAATTTGCTTATTTTCGTAACAGGTAAGTCGTTGTTATCCGATAGTAATTCAACAATTTTCTTTCTTCTTTCGATAGTCTTCACAAATCTTTCTTATTACTTTCGTTATTCTTTCGAATTAATAACATGAAAGAATGTGAGGGCGCAAGAGTAGAATGAAGAAATGTTTGTTTTTGTTAAACAGGATATAACAGAACCGAAAAGATACTGCCTGATAAGAGCTTAAAGCTTACCATCTTTCAGGTAAGTATGACGAACTTTGGCCGCAACTTTCTGACCATTTTCTGAAATAAAAGTCGCCTGGTCTTTTCCAAACTTTACATCTTTAACACGCCCAAAACCTGATGGGACCCTGGCTACTCCCTGGATGTACCGGACAGAAAATGGCACGCCAGCCTTCAAATCATGGCAGGTTGGAATTCCACGCTTACTGATAATATTCGGAGCACTTGACTCTGCAACCCCGGCATCAAAATAAAGACAGCCGTCTTCCAGTGCCATACAGCAGTTCCTGCCATCCCATGGACTGCCATGCCGACCGTGATTTTCCATCCATATCAGGCGTGCCGGCATTTCCGCCGGATTCTTCAAAGAGTACCAGAGCCAATTCTCCGCAGTATTCACCGCCACCGCCCATGAAGGCGTACCGGATGAAGCGGGGTCATCAAACAGACCGATCATATCCGCATAGCCCAGGCGTGCAGGATAAGAGGAGCAATCAGTTATCGCAGGATCATTAAAAATTGTAGGAACTTTCGACAGGTCGCTGACCTCTGCCCCAAAAGCCAGCGCCTGGTATTCCCGATTTGCAGGCTGGCTGAAAGGATGTGGACAGGTCATCCCAAACTTGAACGGACTCATCGAAATCAATACCGATCTTTCGTTCTTCGGCATGGCAAGAATCGCGTGATGCCCCATCGGCGTCTTTCCCATAAAACCATCAATTGTCGTTGTGTTATAGACAACATTATGATCATCAACCAGGCTGAATTGCTGCGTAACTCTGCCGGGCCGCACAGAGGTCTCACAGTCCAATGTCAAAGTTGTCAGTCCATCTTTCCGGCCGCTATCGAACAACGTCCAGAGAGAACCTGACACTTCTCCATGAGGAGGATGATTCTCCCCTTTAAAAGGTGTTGCATTCCCGCCAAACGGCAGACAGAAAAAATCCCCGCGCAATGGCACCAGAACACGACACGTCAGGGACAATCCACCGCCCTGCCAGGGACTGATATAGTATGGTTGAATCGGCTGTTTACTCTTACAATCGAAAACGACAGGGGCCATGTGCGCACCCCTCATCGTAACAGCCATTTTCACCTGATCGTTACTGATAACCCACGATCGCTGGGAAATAATATCCCTGACATCCACATCCATGTCCAATCCTCCGGTATACTTGTAAGTATCTATTAAAATCCAAATGGGTCGAGAATAGTCCCTGAATAAGACAAGACATTTACCATCACTTGAGGTATTAACTCAATTCTTTTATAGCCAAACTGACAAAAATTTTTCCGCGACCGGATCCGTCTCGGGAGACCGATTATATCAATGCGCTCATTCCGACAATACGTTTAATATTGTCGTCAGGCTTTCAAATCAACTGCGTTATTCCCAAGTCTGTGTTTTACCGCCTTGATACCTGCTTGACGTCTTCCCATTGACCGCTGCGGGCAGACTTGAGAACGGCATCACAGATATACTGCGTGATCAGCGCATCGCGGAAGTCAGGCATTGCGGGTTTATTCTTTTCAAGACCTTCGAGGAAATCAGCCACCTGATGTACAAACGAATGTTCGTAACCGATCTGAAGGCCGGGCACCCACCAATGACCCATGTACGGATGATCGCCGTCGGTGACATGAATCGAACGCCACCCGCGCAGTTTGCCTTCATCACGATGCTCGAAATATTCCAGGCGGTGCAGGTCGTGAAGATCCCAGTATATCGACGCATGTTCACCGTTTATTTCAAATGTGTATTTGGCCTTATGTCCGCGGGCGTAGCGGGTTGATTCGAATATTGCCAGAGACCCGTTCGCGAAACGCGCAAGAAATGCGCAGGCATCATCGATACCGACGGGCTCAACCTTGCCGGTCAGAGTATGTTTGCGCTGCTTGATGAACGTTTCAGTCATGGCAGTAACCTTTACTATCGGTCCGTTCAGCCAGATCGCCGTATCAATACAGTGCGCAAGCAGGTCACCGGTTACACCTGAACCAGCCACCTTGACATCCAGCCGCCATAACCCCGTGCCCCCCTGCGGAAGATCGGCGCTGATCGTCCAGTCCTGGAGGAATTGTGCCCGGAAATGGAATATTTTCCCCAGTTTCCCCTCGTCAATGAGCTGCTTGGCCATGGTTACAGCAGGCACACGTCTGTAATTATACCATACCATGTTCGGCACTTTGCACTTTTCGATCTCTTTCACCATCTCTTCGCCTTCAGCACCCGTCCTTGCGAGCGGCTTTTCGCATAGAATCATCTTGCCCGCTTTTGCTGCTGCAATCGCAATATCCTTGTGCAGATCGTTTGGCGCGCAAATGTCTATCACATCAATGTCTTTTCTCGTGATCAGTTTCTTCCAGTCTGTTTCCACCGACTCATAACCCCATTGGTCTGCGAATGCCTTTATCTTTGCCGCATCACGCGCACAGGCTGCTTTGAGAACCGGCTGATATCCCAGGTTAAAGAAATTACCAACCTTGCGATACGCATTTGAATGAGCCCGGCCCATAAAACCATAACCAACCATACCAACATTCAGCTTCTTCATATTACTACTCCTCTCCTTGTTCCTTCTCTGGAATTATTATTAACAAACCACTTTCATTTTTCAAAACGAAAGTTTGATACTTAATTACTTTAACGGCTTCAGAATAATATCCTTGTACTGAACCATCATTGGCGGTCCGGCATGTAACTGAAAAGCCAATATACCCCCGTTAGGGCCCTTCGTAGATTCGTTCATCACGTCCACCATTTGCACCCCGTTCACCCAGATTTTAATCTGCGGTCCCTTGGCAAACACACGAAAGTCGCTCCATTCAGTCGGCTTGATCGCGGCAAAGATGTCTTCCTTTTTCCCGATAGTTCCGGCAGACTCAACTTTGACTTTCTTTTCGGCCGGGCCAGGGTCTTTCATGACAACTTTCTGACCAAGCTGGCAACAGCGACCAACACCTCTTTCATCATACAAGGTCCCGTAAATACTGGGAGCCACAGCAAGATCCGCCTGAAGCCCTCCTACAATCCATTTCACCGGATCAATCACGACACTGCGAAACTGAATACCGGAATTGCCGGATTTACTTTCCGAGGTAGTTGTAAATTTGACCTTGCAGGTCAAATCAAAATCCGTTGCTTCGCCTTTCCAGATTAGAAATGTATTTCCCTTGGCAGGATGTTCCTTCGTTGTCTGGCCTGTTATACAGCCATCCTTGACCGACCATAAGCCTGTATCACCTTCCCATCCTGTCAGGTCTTTTCCGTTGAAGATATTTTGTTCCTGCGCAACGGCAACAGCACTGCAAAACGCCAGAATCAGCACTACACAAACTTTTTTCATCAATATTTACCTTTCTTATCTCGACCAATCACTTTTCATATAAACTATATACACCACGGCTCCCGCATGGCACGGGAACGAAGACTATTGGCCTCAGGATCGCCAATAAATTCAGCCTTAACCAGGTCGAACTTCAGATTTCGTTTCAACTGGTTACAGGTATCGGCAGCAAGTGAAATACACATGGAATTTCTCATGACTTCAGGATCCGCCACCGTCAGGCGGCGCGATTTAACGCAGTCGAAGAAATTACGCACATGGTTCATCGGACGTTGCGTCCTGGCCATGTAGTCGCCAACCACTTTCTTGTATTCAGCATACAGTGCAGGTGAAGAAACATCCGGCTTTGAATAACCGTCTGCGGCGGCGGCCCATCCTTCAGGGCCGTCAAAGCGTTCTCCACAGGAGCCATGCCAGTACTCACAGTCTTTCCAGCAATCACCGCCACGGACCATGATCATCTTCACGCCGTCGGCAAAGCGAACAACCATATTAGAATTGTTTGCATCATACTCAAACTCGACAGGCGAAACATTCGACATATCAACACCGGCCAGCGCCTGGGCAATTGTGTGTGCACCCCACATGGCAACATCGGTGGCAAAATCATAAAAGTTATACCACCCATGGTTGACATACACTTTATTATAAGGCCGCCATGGACACGGGCCCAGCCAGGTATCCCAGTCCGTTTCATCTTTTGGAGGTTCAGGTTCCGCCGGCAACCAATCGAAGCGTGCCCCACCGCGATACCTGATATCGGCATAGATAGTATGAATTTTGCCGAGACGTCCGGTCTTGGCCATTTCGATTGCAAACACGTGATTCGCCTCGCTGAGCCGCTGGGTCCCGGTTTGATAGACACGACCGTACCTTCGTGCCGTCTCCACCACCATTTGACCTTGCGTCATGGTAAAACACGACGGCTTCTCGCAGTAAACGTCCTTGCCGGCTTTCATCGCCATTATGGAGGCAAGCGCGTGCCAGCGGTCGCCCGTGGCAATTAATACCGCATCGATATCCGTCCGCTCGGTCAGGAACTGGCGAATGTCACGATACATGGCACAATCGTTATTACCGTATTTATTGTCCACAATGCTTTTGACCGCTTCGCGCCGGTTTTTTCTGACGTCACAGATCGCGACAAATTGCACATCCGGTTCCGCAATCATCCAGTTCAAATCAGATGTGCCCCGTCCGCCAAGTCCAATACCGCCTAGGATAATACGTTCACTCGGTGCCACTGCTCCACCGCGCCCCAACACCGATGCAGGAATAATCCAGGGAACGGTAACCGCACCGCCCGCCGTCAAAGCACCTTTAAGAAATTGACGACGGTTCAATGATCCGACAACCACATGTTTTTTATCATTGGATATGGACATGTCTCACCTCCGAGTCAGTCGGCAGAGTTTATTTTTAAAATTTATTGAGACAATAAGTGATACCTGTAAACGTTATTTCTCGCCTTCCATTTTCTTTAAAAATCCCTGCGCCCGTTTTGCACCATCCGTGTTAGGCGCAACTGCAACCACTTTCTGTAATGCCTCCCTGGCCAATGCAACTTGCTGCCCTCTTTCCCGTTTCTCGGCAATAGCAAGGACAGTGCTGATGGCCTCACCCCTGGTCCCCTGATTATCAAGACAGGGTATGATCAAGGCCAATGATTCAGCCCTGGCTATTGAACCCAGGGCACCCAGCATCATCCTCTTTTCTTCATCACGCTGGATCATCGCTGACGCCTGCTGGCAGATTGCCAATCTGTCCTGGACCGGGATTTCACGCCTGATGGCCATTCCAAGATAACCGCGCAAACTCAGTAATTTCTCGTTTGCATTACTCAAACTTTTAGCCAGATCAAGCAACACAGGTATGGCTTCTGCTGTTTTCCATGCACCCAGCACACTGATGGCTGCAGAATGAATACTCTGATCTGCGTCTGTCACGGCAGCCTTCACGGTCTGAAGGGCACCAGGTCCGCCGCATACTCCCAGTACTCTCAACAGGACCGGTTTTACTGCCGGCCCGGCTTTTGACAGAGACCCTACTACCTGTCGTGTACAAGCCTCCCGATCATTCGCTAACGAACAGACAGAACCAAGGACTTTCTCGAACGCAGCGATTTCGCCGGGATCGCTGGCTTTCAGAAGTGTTTCCAGTAATACAGGAAGTTCTGCCATGCCTGCCGATTCTCCGCAACTCTTGATAGCCGCCAGACGGACAGCTGCATCTTTGTCCGCCATGTCTTTGAGAATAGCCGGCATTGCCTTTGCAATCCGGCGTTGCCCGGCCAGATCAATCATCTTGAGACGAATATCCTGGTCCTGGGACTCCATCATTTTGACAACAGTACTGTCGACATCCGCGCCAGGCAAGGCTGCCAGGCAACTGAATGCCTCCTGGGCAATATCGCTGTCCGGATCTTTAAGCAGTTCGATAAATGTCGACGCCACAGAAGTATCGCCGATTTCCGTCATAGCCTTTATTGCCGCCAGGCGACCTGCTTTATCGCCCGTTTTTAACAAACTTGTCAAAGCAGGCAATGCCACTGGATCACCACGTTTACCCAGAATCTGGGCCAGCAGGATTTGTTTGTCAGACGAAACTTTACCCAATAATTCATCTGCCAGCGCCTTTGAGACTTTACTAACCTTCATTTCAACTGCAATACGCGCGGCTGCCTGGGCCAGGCCGAAGTTATCACTGCTGATTGCCTCTATCAGTAACGGCAAACCTTTCTTACCTCGTGTGAGAATTGATCCACGCCACGCACCAGTCAGGACTTGATGGGGAAGTTGGGGCATACTGCGGATGGAATCATAAATGGCGATGGCATTTTTATCTCTTCCCTTATTTGTCAGCGCTTCTGCACAGCGGAAAAGTCCTTCATAAAATGCGAGTTTATTCGCCGCCGACGCGCCGGCCAATGCACCTTCCAACCCTTTGGCAGCATCAACAGTACCGATTTTCCCCAGGGACCGCGCCGCGGCCTGGACCACATCGACATCGGAATCAGTTAGAAACTTAATGAGAGCTTCCGTCGCTTTCGCATCACGCCTGACTCCAATACTGCCGATCACCCCAGCCAACAGACGTCCTTTTACCTTACCGAGCGCATCCCTCAAGGCCTCATCCACGGCCGGACTTGGATTTGTTTCCAGTCCATAACGGGCCATGTGCGAAAGTTTTTCGTCCGTGAGCAGCGCAGCAAGGACAGGTATGGAATCCTGGGACCCAATATGCGCAAGTTCACGACAGGCTTCAGCTTTTTCATATTGTTCAGCCGCCGACTTCAGAACGGCAATGAGTTTTGCCTCCTGTTCCTTGAGAGTATCTTGCCCGAAAGATAATTCCAGACCGCAAAACAGCAATACAACAGTCATAACGAATTTTATTTTTGAAGTTAACATGACGAATTTTCCTTTCTGGTTTATTTAATTGTTTGTTAGAAAGTCCACGGTGCACGCATCGCACGCGAACGCAGACGGTTTGCCTCAGGGTCGTTGATAAATTCCGCCTTGTCCGGATCGAACTTGAGATCCCGTTTCAGCCACATGCAGATGTTAGCGGCATGCACGGTCGACATCGACCGGTACATGACCTCCGGATTGGCTACTGTTAAACGGCGGGTTTTAACACAATCCAGGTAATTACGCGCATGGTTCATTGGACGTTGTGTCCTGGCCATGTATTCGCCAACCACTTTCTTGAATTCAGCCAGAAGCGCAGGCGACGAGGCATCAGGTTTTGAATAGCCGTCAGCTGCGGCGACCCATCCCTCAGGACCATCAAACCGCTCGCCACAGGAACCATGCCAGTACTTGTCACCTCTGGACAGGACCATTTTTACGCCATTGGCAAAAGTGGTGACCATGCCGTCAGCGGTAGGATTGTCCACATACTCGTATTTTACCGGCGATGTATCCAACATACCTATACCCGCCTGTGCCTGGGCAAAGGTGTGGGCGCCCCACTCGCCTATACAACTTGTGTGAAAATCATAATAGCCGCGCCAGCCTCCAGCGACATAACTGGCGTTATATGGCCGCCATGGACATGGGCCAAGCCATGCATCCCAGTCCACTTCATCTTTGGGTGGCTCAGGTTCCGCAGGGCGCCAGTCGTTCTTCATTATGGCCGCATCCCACGGGGCGATGTGGGCATATGCAGTGTGCACTTTGCCAAGGCGACCGGAGAGTGCCATTTCAATTGCAAACACGTGATTCGCTTCGCTGAGCCGCTGGGTGCCTGTCTGATACACACGACCATACCTTCGCGCTGTCTCAACCACTGCCTGACCTTCCGCAATAGTCATACATGACGGTTTCTCTGAATAAACATCTTTCCCGGCTCTCATGGCAAGTACTGATGCCAATGCATGCCACCGGTCGCCAGTTGCAATCAATACCGCATCAATATCAGTCCGCTCGGCCAGGAACTCACGGATGTCCCTGTGCATCGTACAATCCTTGGTGCCATACTTATCGTCGATCATCTGCTTAACAGCTTCACGACGGTCCTTCCTTATGTCACAGATTGCAACAAATTGGACATCGGATTCAGCCATCATCCACTTCAAATCGCCGGTACCACGGCCTCTGATTCCTATTCCTCCCATCAGGATACGTTCGCTTGGAGGTACCGCACCGTTGCGACCAAGTGCCGATGCGGGGATAAAACAAGGGAGTGCAATTGCACCACCTGCCATGGCGGCTTTTGCAAGAAACTGCCGCCTTGTAATCGATGATTTCGAAACATTATTTTTCATGTATTCATCTCCTGTATTATAACGCCTCTATGGAAGCGCAATACTATTATTTAAGTTCTTTAAGTTTGATGTTTTTGAACTGAACTTTCATCGGCGGACCAGGGTGCATCTGTAATGCAATAATACCAGAAGTCTGCTTCGTCTCATTGTCCGTGATCTGACACATCATCACATCATTGATATACAACGTTATTTCCGGACCATGGCAGACAATCCTGTATTTGTTCCAATCATCCTTTTTGAAGTTTTTCAGCAATTCAGCAGCATCCCCGAATTTCTGGACCTCTTTTTTGCCATCTGCCGTGATCGTCACCTTTTCGCCACGCGCGGCAATTAAGCCGCGTTTATGATGATAAACAAAACCGACAATGCCGCCGTTCCCGGTCATATCGGCCTGATAACCGTAAGTGTCCCAGTTAGGTCTGCGTTCTGACCGGATCTGTATCCCTGAATTGGCAAAGGCACTCAACTTGAAATCACAGGTCAGTTCGAAATCGGCCGGCTGGCCATCTTTCCAGATCAGGTAGTTACATTTTTTGCAGGGCTTCTCAGTTGTACTCTCCGCCGTAAGCGCACCGTCTTCGACGGTCCACCAGCCCGGTGCATTATCCCAGCCCGTCAGGTCCTTGCCATTGAAGATGGCTCGTTCCTGCGCAACTGCGATACCGCTGAACAGCGTCAAGGCCGACACCAACCATGCCTGTTTCATCAACTTCTCCTGTTGTCGCTATTTTTTCGCCTTTGCCATGACACTTCTGGCCCTGGCAATCAGCTTCTTATCCTTGCTCGTACTGACAACTTTCTCCATTACTGAACGAACGGCATCCGGCTTATCTTTTACAATATTCTCGGCTATCGCAACCGTTGCAAGACATGCCTCATCCTTGAGTGCCGCGGTATCAAGATGCGCCGCCGCCATGGCAAACGACTCCGCATCCGTACAATTCGCAAGGGCGCCAAGCAATATCTTTTTCTCTTCATCTCTCTGCACCATGACAGACGCCTCCTTGCACATCGCCAATCGCTGGACTGCCGTAACGTTCTTGTCGCCGCTCACCCTTATGTATCCGCGCAACGCAAGAATCTTGTACGTTGCATTGGGCGAATTCTTAGCCAGTGCCAGCAGGTCGGGAGCCGCTTCAACCGTGTTCCAGTCACAAATCAACCTGGTTGCCGTATCCTTCACTTCAGCGTTTGAGTCCGACATTGCCGCACGTATTGCCTGCAGAGACTTCGGACCACCGACTGAACGCAGAATGCGCAGTAATGTACACTTCTGGGCCGGCTGCGCCCGTGAAATACCGGTGATTAAACTGTCGGCACAGACGGTCATGTCCGTCTGCCTGCCGCAGATTGTTGCCATCGCTTTTTCAACTGCCTGCGCCTCCGCGGATGACCTGTTCTTCACGAGAATTTCAACCATAAGCTGCAGATTCTCAAGCCTTCCCAATTCGCGCAGAACATTGATGCATGCAACGCGGACATTCTCATCAGGATCGTTCATTGCCACCTTTAAAACCGCGGGCATTGCGGTCGCCATTCCGCGCCTGTTTATAATATCGGCCCCAACAACCCGGCTCGCGGCGTCTCTCGACGTCAACAATCCCACGCTCGCCGCATCCGCTTCCGCGGAACGAAATGCCACGATGCCGGATTGGGCCGCCATTGTGATTTCACTTTCCCCCGATACGGCGATATCGACAAGCAAGGGCAACGCCGAGGCATCACCCAGTTTTGACAGGGCGTTGATCGCCGCAATGCATACGTTTGTGGACGAGCTCTTGGTCAACCCAAACAATGCCGGCGCAATCGATTTATCAAGACGGCAACCCAGTGCATCGATGACGTACACCTGTTTTTCGGGCGGCAGCTTGCCGACTTCCGAAACAAGAGCCCCTGTCAGTTTCTCACCCGGCATCGTATGCGCCAGACCCATTGCAACCGCGGTCATTCCGGCGTCATTACCTTTGAGCTGTTCTATCAGCAGGGAAATGCCCGAATCCTGCCGGGCAATAATAAGATTACGCATCGCCTCCATCCGGATGTAACGCGGTGCCTGAGTATTGAGTACAAGTTCACACAGTTTCGCTGCCTTGCTATGTTTATTCCGGATGACCAAACTGTCCGCACACCTCAGACATGCTCCACAAACAACAGGCAGTGTCACCTGAGTTGCGTTACCCAACATTTGTTCCAGTGTCTCGATTGCCTTATTACCACCAATACAGCCGAGGGCCTCAATCGCCGCTGACGCTACCTCGACGTCGGTGTCTTTTGTTTTCTGTATGATACTTTTGACAGCCTTGGTGTCACCACGGCGGCTGATCGAGTTGATCACTCCTATCAGCAATTTACCCTGCAGTTTATCCATTGCATTCCGTAACGCCTCATCCACGGCACGATTTGGAATTGATTCAAGACCGATTCTCGCCCACGACGCCAGTTTCTCGTCGGACAAAAGTACGGCCAAGGCCGGAACAGCCGCCTTTGTACCGCAAATGGCCAACTTCTTGCATGCTATTGCCTTGTCCTGTGGCTGTGCATCAGATTGAAGAACTGCAATCAACTTGCTTTCACTGTCCTCGGCCGGATTATAGTCAGCTGCAAACGTATTGTTTTGCAAAGCGATTATCACGCCAACCATAATGGACATCATGCCTGCATATGTTTTAGAAAAATTTATCTTCTGCATGATTATATCCTCCATGGTTCGCGCATTGCTTCGGAACGCAGCCGGTTGGCTTCTTCATCGCCAATGAACTCATTCTTCACAGGATCGTATTTGACTTTCCTGTTGAGGAATTGGGCAATATTGGCGGCGTGGCACACGATGTGCGACTGGCAAGCCACTCTAGCGTTGGCGCGCGGCTGGTTTCGCGATCGAACACAATCGAAGAAATCGCGGATATGCAGGTTCGCCGGATAACCCGGTATTCTCGGACGCTTACCGCCGATCAGTTCCATCGAACTGGCGAAGAGGTCCCCGCAATCACCGGTTTCCACCCAGGCGGTATCTCCCTCATAACGCACGGGACATGAACCGGAATTCAACCATCCATCGTTGCGTATGACCAGCTTGACCCCATTGGCGTACAGGGCACAAAGCTGATTACCTTCCGGCCAGTACTCCACTGCTGCCGTATCATCCGTATTATTAGCCCACTGGCACTGATCAATGCAATGGGAACCCCATTCGAGGCAACCGCCACCCACCATTCCGCCGCCCTTTTCAAAACTGCCTCCGCGGTGGAGGGAACTCGTGCTGAAAGGCCGCCACGCCGCCGGCCCGAGATACATGTCCCAGTCAGCTTCTTCCTTCCCGGGGTCCTGGCCTTCCGGAGCCCATCCGCTTATACTTGTCTTCAATCCAGCCGGATGCGCGTGGAGCGTGCGAAGTTGGCCCAGTTTCCCGCGATGGGCCAACTCCACGGCAAATGCAAAATTGGGAAGGCTTCGCCTCTGCATACCGCCCTGGAAGACGCGGCCTGTCCTGCGAAAAACATCGGCCAGAGACAGGCTGTCAGCAATATTTTTTGTACAGGGTTTTTCGCAATACACGTCCTTGCCGGCCTTTGCCGCCATCATTGATGCCAGTGCATGCCAGTTTGGACCGGTGGCGATCAATACTGCATCGATGTCCGGACGTGCCAGTAATTCACGCAAATCACAGTACATCACGCAATCCTGGTTCCGATATTCGGCGTCAACCTTGTTCTTGGCAGCTTCACGCCGCTCTCTACGTGCATCGCAAACCGCGATGCAGTGGACATCCGTTTCCTTGAGCATACAGCCCAGGTCGTATGAGCCCCTGCCGCCGATACCAATGGCACCCAGGCCAATCTGCTCGCTTGGCGCCACTGCACCATCTTTGCCCAGCGCCGAGGCAGGAATAATATACGGCACAGCTACAGCCGCACTTGCAATCACAGTCTTTTTTAGAAACTGCCGACGGGTTATTGCTGATTTTGCTGAATTTTCTTTCATGAATTCACCTTTTGTTGTGGTACCTCAACGGAGGCACAATACTAATTGCCCATATATTATCGTGATGGCCGGCTGATTCATACCGAAACCAGACAATCCCGTTTTCTTCTGCCTTTGGCAGAAAACCATTTCAGCCTTCTATTGAAAAACTTTCAGGAAATCACATGGCGTCATTCACGCCAGCCATGCGCGTCACGGACTGCAATCATGGCACGCAGGATATCGTTCCATGTCTGTGGCTTCATCATTACTTCATTAGGAAACATGCATCCATCCCAGCAAACGTGGCGGAAGGCTTTTGTTAATTTACCCTTTTCGTCGCGCAGCCAGAAACCAGCATGCTTGGGAATATCCAGCTTGCCGTTCGGATCCGTGGCCAGGCAGTGACGGCCGGTCTTATCATGAGAACCCGACCCCTTAACCGTGGCATCATTTTGTGCTATGTGCATGTCGATGGTCCACGGCCTTAAAGCTGCGGTCAATTTCTTGAGCGCCTCGTCCAGCTTGGACTTGTCTTTCCAGTCATAATTGGCAGGCAGGAGTGCATCCTCAGGCGCATTATAACCCATCACATAGAGTAACGTGTGAGCCATATCGGCCTGGAATCCCAGCGTGGCCTTGCGGTCAACCAGCTCCAGCAACTTGACCATCTGCCGCCATGAATGCATTCCACCCCAGCAGATTTCACCTTCTGCGGCCAGGCGCTCGCCAGAACCTTCAGCAACAGTACAGGCTTCACGGAACGTTGCTGCGATTTTTTTTGTATTACCTTCCGGATCCTTCGACCAGTCAGCGGGACTGCTCGATGAATCGATGCGGATGACCCCGTAAGGACGGATACCAATTTCACGCAGCTTTTTGCCGATACGGCAGGCCTTACGTACCATATCAATAAATGTTGCACGCTTTTCCGCGCTATCCATTGCAGACCCTCCCCAGACAGGCGCAACAAGAGAACCAGCCACCAGCTTTTTGGCTTTCAGCTTTTCCGCCAGTTTCTTGATTCCGTCATCATCGATATCTATGCTGATATGCGGATCACTGAGGAAAAGGTCGATGCCATCAAACCTGACACCGTCAACATTTGCATTTGCGGTCAGTTCGATCATCTTGTCCAGACCGATAACTGGGTCCGCTCCCGGGCTGCCCTTACCAACAAGTCCAGGCCACGCTGCATTGTGAAGTTTTGGGAAGTTATTTTGCGACTTACTCATAGCACTTTCTCCTTTCAGACTTTTTTATCTCACGACCATGAACAAACGATACAGGTTTTCCGTCTACCTGCGATAAGCTCCGACAGCCGGAGCATCCGGGTTAACTTCCGGTCCGAAGTAACGCAACATAACCAGCGGTTCACACGATGATGTGTTTTCAAATGTAACACCGGCCCGCGCCGCAACGTCAGTGCAGAAAACTTCATCCTCGGTCAACTCATAGAAACCTATCATGCTCGGGCTGCTCAGACGCAAACGATTCATTTTACCCTCACCCTGCACAGTAATTAAACTGTAGGCTCCCTTATCCCTGATTGTACACTTGCATCCCGGATTGACCGTGAGCTCCTTCGCCGTAAACAACTGCTTTCCGTTGATCTTGCCATAGACTATCCACTTGTCCATGAAACCTTCATCCGATGTGTCGGCAACTGGTATCGGCTCGAGATAATGATTGTCTTTGAATTTTGGATCCACATTCGAGTCCCAGTCAATTTCCGAGACAATGAAATCCAGATCCTTGTGTTTCGAGGCCGGCATATCCTTGACCAGCAGCGACCACGGCACTTCGCGTCCCTCTACAAGTGACTGGTACATGCCGAATACGTCCGATCCCCATTGCGGTTCATATGTGCAAAGCGAACCGGGCGCATGAAGGATTCCAGGCCCCACCAGCCAGCCGCTCCCTGGCTTCAGTCTGTATGCCTGTGAAAGGTCCAGTATTCCATTATCGCCTTTGTTCCAGTTCTCCAGGCACTTCCGCACCTGTGCTTTTGTCGTTCCAGGCGTCAGGCCGAAGAATGTGTAAGGGAAATTATTGCCGGTCTTGTTATGCTGAACGGGAAAATAGTATGACTCCGGCTTGCCTTCACATCCGACAAGCTTCGCAAATTTCTCCGACTGGTGAAGGTGATGCGGGATCGGCCCCATGTTGTCAAAGAACTTGGAATATACCGGCCATCTCCTGTATTTCTTCCAAATCTTCTCCCCGACGATTGCAGCGCCCAGGTCCCTGACCGCATCCCTGAGGGTGAACCGGCTGTCTTCAAAAACACAGTAACCCAGTCCTTCGTCCGGCAACCTGTTATCATTTGCCGCTTCGGTCGTTGAACCGAACCATCTTTCGTCTATGCCGCCGCGATTCAATCCGAGGGCATAAAGGTCTTTTGGATCAAGTTTCAGTCGCTTTCCGGGATGGAGAAAAGATCGAGGCACCCAGCAGGGCGCCAGTCTCAGCAGTCCTCCGCTCTGCTCAAGCGCAGATTCCACATGTGAACGTACGTTACGGGTGATTGTTTTAAGCTGTTTGACATTCTTTGCGCGCATCGTTCCGCCTCCTTGTTAACCCTGGACACTGGCACCTTGACCGGCGCTTGTTTCGAATAGGGGTTGGCCCCGATGGTCATAAATATAGTAGATGTCATGGCACATTTTGCGAAAAAGTTTTGACTTTTTGCGACACCGGGTTTATTACCTTATTCAGGCATTTGAAAATAAATTTAACCACGAAAATCACGAAGTCAAACTGTAGCCGCCCCGCCCGTGCCATGCTCGTAGCTTCCGTGCGAAGGCAGGTGTGCCGGGGCGTCTTGAAGACACGGTCCCGACTCTCCGGAGGTCGGGACGCCGTGGCTACAACCCTTCGTGTTCTTCGTGGTAAAGAATAATTTTCCGCCTTTGAATAGTCATGAAAAGAAAACTGAAGATTCCACGGATACTACTGCTGATTGAGACTTCCCGTGTCTACGGCCGCCATTTGGTTGAAGGTATAGGCCGCTACGCCCACGAACATGGACCATGGTCATTCCATTTCGAGGAACGCGGGGTGCACGAACTTTCAGTAAGGGCACTGAGCAAGCTCAAGGTTGATGGAGTCATTTCGAGAATCCGCGATCCCGGTGCGGCCCGGAAACTTCAGGCAACCGGTCTGCCATTCGTTGAACTGCACGGCAACCCGAAAACCTGCAAGACTCATGTTACTGTAGATGAATATGCCATTGCGCGCATGGCCGCTGAACATCTCATTGACCGTGGCCTTAAAAACCTTGGTTTTTTTTCACGGAGAAATGAGTGGTGGCTCCAGATCAGGCGAAATGCGTTCGTGGACTACCTCAAGAGATTTGGTTACCCATGCGCAACCTATTCCGCATCCGCACAGTCACAGAAGAAAAATGACGAATCAAGCCAACAGTCGGATCTGATCAATTGGCTGCAGTCATTACCCAGGCCTGTAGGAATTTTCTGCGCGACAGACATGGAAGCGTTAACCCTGCTTGAAGCATGCCGCCATGCCGGCATCGCGGTCCCTGACCAGATTGCCGTCCTTGGAGTAGACAATGATTCCGTCATCTGTTCCGTAGCCTGGCCGCGCCTGTCCAGTATTGACCTTGATGCCCAGCGTGTCGGTTATGAATCCGCCGCACTCCTTGCACGAATCATGGCCGATGGAACAAAACCCAATACAACCATACTTGTGCCGCCCAGTCAGGTTGTGGTGAGGGAATCTACCGACGTGCTGGCAATCGCTGATGCACAGGTTGTCCAGGCTGCAAGATTAATCCGGCAATTCGCATGTAAGGGCATTGATGTCTCTCATGTGGCTGATCACATCCTGATGTGCAGGCGTACACTTGAACGAAGATTCAAGGCGTGCCTGGGCCGGACATTAAAGGAAGAAATTCTGCGGGTAAAAATGGACCAGGCAAAGATACTTCTTTCACAAAGTGATTATCCGATAAAACGAATCAGCGACATGAGCGGATTCAAATCCCTGCATTATTTCGCCCGTGCATTCCGCCGCGAAACCGGCTCAACTCCCGGTCGTTACCGCCAACGAACCCGTTAGGTTTGGAAGTGTCAACGATTAGGCACTGAAGCAGCACAAAACGGCACAGGTTACCGCGTGCCGCCCGTCGACTGGCTTTGTGCTTCCTCTTTCCTGATCCGCTGCTGAGTACGATTGCCGAAAATTATGCCCAGCGGCAAAAGGATAGCATACGGAATCCAAAGGAAATAACGGTATGGACTCGGCAAAGCGAACATCAGCCCAAGAAAAAGGATGATGACAATCCAACATACGACGCTTGACCTGATCATGAAGGCGCGCTCCCTTGGGCCGTTTGTATTCTTAATGCTACAGTAGGTTCCGAATATCCCACCCGCGAGACCGATGATACATCCCAAGATTCCTCCTGCCCATCCCCACATCTGTCCGGTATTCATTGTGTACTCCTATGCATCAGAATGTTAGTCGGATTTTTGCTGGAAATCAATTATTCAGTGACAAACACTTTGATACTGTCCATGATCTTCTCTAACGCCTGGATGGACCTTTTTACATCATCTTTTATATTCAAGCCATGGTCCGCTTCGTCAATCAATACGACCTGTCCCTTGGTAGCTTCCTGTACTTCCTTCATGTACTCCGCATCATAATTGGGATCGGCTGTCCCGCTTACGAAAAGAGATCGACCACCATATTGTTTAATCTGCTCCCGCCACTTTTTATCCTTGAGTAAAGGTGTCAGCCATATAGCGCGGACAGTGGCAGAAACAGTTTCGCTGGTAACGATATGCCCGATTGCTTTTGTGCCAAGTGATTTGCCAATGAAAGTGATTTGTTTGTAAGAACGTTGCTTGAGCAAGGCTTGATAGGCGGCTTGAACATCAGCAAGAAAACATCGCGCGCGTTCTTCATTGTTAAGTGTTTTAAAATCCTGGCGGCGATTATAAGCGTAGTCCACCGTCAGCACATCTGCTTTAAGTGACAACATCAAATTCGACGAATAAAAAAGTAATGGCATTTGAGAAGTATAACCCAATCCAGGAAAGACAATCACCCCGTGTTCAGTTTCTTCCTTTTGTTGAAAAAACGTGTTAGGAACAAGTTCTGTATTATACCCTTCGATTGACAGTGAATTTATTGAAACCATCTTATTACCCTTTCATTATTTATAAGCAAAAAGCTAGGTTAAAATACCTGTCTGTGCTAGAGAATTTGCTGATATTTCTCTTCTTGTATAATTATCCACAAATACCTGCGAGATTTAAGGAAAGCAACTTTTATTGTCAGTGTGATTACCGGCAGTAATACAAATACTGCCAATTCAAAGTATATCACATGTAACCAGTGTACAAAATCGTATTTAGAGATGGGAAATAACACTTGAAGAGAATAACCGGAAGGAATAGGTTTTTATCGAATCAAGACAGGAAAGACGACATGTTTGTTAACGTACAAGAATATAGGGTAACACCTTAACTACCACAATAACGATGTTACCCTTGAAAGGAACTGGTAATCATGTCCAAATGTTATTCACGACGTAGTTTTCTCAAAAGTTCTTTGTCCGCGGCCAGTTTTGCCGCGATGGCGGGCGTTTCCAGCGGGCCTTTCGTACTGGCCCAACAATCACCGGGCGACAAGCTGCGCGTGGCCGTGATCGGTGCGGCGAATATGGGCGGTTACAGCGTTGATTGCGCACTGAAAGAGAATCTTGTCGCCCTGGTGGATGTAGACGACAAAAACATAGCCAAGGTCATGAGCGAGAAAGTCAAGGACACGGCCAAACCCAGGATTTTTTACGACTATCGCAAGATGCTCGATGAGTGCCACAAGGACCTTGACGTGGTGCTGATCGCCACCCCTGATCACAACCATGCACCGGCCGCCATCCGTGCCATCAACTACGGCAAGCACGTCTTCTGCCAGAAGCCGCTGGCCCACAACATCGCTGAGTGTTATGCCCTTGCCAAAGCCGCGCGCAAGCATAAGGTCTTGACACAAATGGGCAACCAGGGTTACTGCGGCGAGGCGATCCGCCGCGTTGCCGAGTACGTCGCTGCGGGAGCCATCGGCGAGGTCATCGAGACCCACACGCTGTTGGACCGTAATTTCGGCGGCACAGGCGGCAGGCCTCCCTCCAAGCCTGTCCCGGATGGCTTACACTGGGATGAATGGCTCGGCCCGGCACCCTATCGCGACTATCACGAAGGCCTGCACCCCTTCTCATGGCGTGACTGGAAAGCGTTCGGTACGGGTACCATCGGCGACATGGCTTGCCATCGCCTGTGCTATCCCTTCATGGCGTTGCGACTCTGGGAGGTCAAGAAATTCACCGTGGAGTGCATCAACACGAAGAACGGCAGCGACGAAAAGTATCCGCAGGACAACATCGTCTGCTACCACATTCCGGCACGCGACAACTTCCCAGCCTGCAAATGCTATGTTTATGATCACAAGGACCTCCGCCCTGAAGTAATGAAAGAACTGGAGAAGAAATACGAAATCAAGTGGTCTGAGGCCACGCTCTTTGTCGGCACCAAGGGCTATCTCAACAACCACTCGCGGATCATCCCCGAGTCGGAGCACCAGAAGTTCCCAGTCCCTCCCAAGACGCTGGTACGTCCCAAGGCTGGCGGCCCCATCGAAGACCTCTATGCCTGCATCCGCACCGGAGGTACACCAGTTTCCAACTTCATCGACGCGGCTGGTCCGCTCACGGCCATGGCCTTGACCGGACACCTCGCCCAGTATGCCGGCATCGGTGCGAAGATCGAGTGGAACGTCAAGAAAATGAAATGTACCAACATGCGGGAGATCAACAAGTTCGTCCGTCGCGAATATCGCAAGGGATGGGAAGTGTAACGTCATATAAGTCAACAGGCTTTGTCTGCAAAAGGAGTTAGCATGCAATCAGAGAACGTATTGTATTTTTTCTGGCCGGAATTGAATACCACTGCATCCATCGCTGCACTTGTACTGGCAATAGCCATTTTCGTCTTCGGCGTACTCAGCGGTGCCAGGGCAAACAAGGTACGGATTCTGTTTGCCCTGATCCTGGCCACGGCAATCGGATTCTTCACCATGCCCCTGGCCATCAAGGCGATAAGATTATTACACATAATGGACACAAAAGCCGGTGTCGTGATCCTTGTCTCGCTGATGATGTTCTTTGTTTCCGCTGTCGCAGCGAACATATATGAAATCATAACGGTGACCATGCCGGACATCGGACTTACATCTAAGAAATGAAAAATAGATGGGAGAATGATTACGCCCAATCCATTTTGACAGACAAGCCGAAAATATTCATAAGCTTATGAGGAACAGGACAATATCTCTTATCTGGTAATCTCTCCCGCCTGCCGGGAGTCATGGCGGGCAGGGTTTGAGGCTACTTTTGAAAGGTCATAAAATGAAATCTATCAGCAAGGTATCCAAAAAGGGAATTTCTTGTGGATTAAACAAACATTCACGCAGAAATTTTCTCTCCAATGCTTTAAAAATAACGGCAGGCTTGTTTACACTGCCTGTGACGGGTGCTTTTGCCGAAAACACCACATCGGATGGAAAAAAGAAGCCGGTAATGGGGCCTGGTGGCAAATATGATATACTGGTAGCCGGTGGCGGGATCGCCGGCGTGGCGGCGGCCGTGGAAGCACAACGTGCAGGCATGAAAACAGCACTCATTGAAAAGACTGTTTTCACCGGTGGACTTGCCACGACAGGACTTATATATATCTATCTTCCGCTTTGCGACGGGCGTGGTACACAAGTCACCTACGGATTGTCAGAAGAGCTTTTGCGTTTGAGCCTTAAGTACGGTCCCGGTGATATTCCCCAGGGATGGGAGAAAGGAAAGAAAGGTCCTGCCTCGCCGCGTTTCCGAGTCGAGTTCTCACCCGCATCGTTCATACTCGCACTTGACGAATTTCTGGTTGCAGAAGGTGTTGACATCTGGTTCGACACGGTCGTCTGTTCGACAATTGTCGACGGCGGTCAGGTAACCGGCCTCGAAGTGGAAAATAAAAGTGGTCGCAGCGCACTCTACGCATCCTGCGTTGTGGATGCGACGGGCGAAGCAGATGTTGCCTTCCGCGCAGGTGCACCATGTGTGGAAACCGATAACAAGCTTTCAATGTGGGTAATCATGAATTCGCGAAGGGCAGCAAAAAAGACCTCCATGCAGGGAAGTGCAGCGGAACGGCTTCCGGTCATCACCATCGGCGGTGACAATACGGGACGTGGCGCACCAGAGCGTAGTAAAAAATATCGCGGCACCAATGGCAGGGACGTAAGCGAATATATCATACAATCCCGACAACTTCTGATTAACGAATTGAAAGAATGTTATGCGAAGGAGGGAGCAGAGAAACGAAAAGAATACTTCCCGATGACGCTTGCAGCAATGCATCAAATGCGCACAACACGCCGCATAGACGGACTCACTGTTATACGCGATCATGACCACAGCAAGCACATAGATGATTCCGTGGGTATGGTAGCTGACTGGCGCAAAAAAGGTTATGTCTGGGAGGTTCCTTATCCGTCACTACTGCCTAAAAAAACAAAGAATCTCATCGTTGCGGGACGTTGTATATCGAATGATCGCGATGCGTGGGAAGTAATGCGTGTTATCCCTGCCGCGGCGTTCACGGGTCAGGTGGCGGGACTGGCGGCCGCACTTGCCGTAAAGAACAAAACAAGTCCCGACGCACTTGAGACTGCCGACGTACAGAAGGCACTTAAAGCCAAAGGCATACCGTTACATATCAAGGACATCATTTAATAAGGTAATAACATGTCGTTCGTTTGTGAACTATCAGGAAAAGCAATTTCTCATAATCCGCGGAACACACGACTCTGCCATTCCTGGCCCATGTATTACTTTGCCCTGTTCTTCCTTATCTTTGCCGGTTCTCTGTCTGCCCAAACCTCGCCTTATGAGAACCCCCTGCCCGCTGATCCGCCCTACTATCGGGTACGGTACGATGCCTCATTGAAACCGGGCGAGCTCGTGTATCCGGTAAGCTACACGGTCTGGATTCCACCGGGACTCAAAACACTGCGTGGTATCGTCATCCATCTGCACGGTTGTGGCGTGGGGTCATGCAAATCGGGACAAACCGCCGCTTTTGACCTTCACTGGCAGGCTCTCGCCAGGAAACACGACTGCGCCTTGATGGGGCCATGTTATGAGCAGCCGGACAAATCCAATGGCCTGTTGTGGTGTGATCCTCGCAATGGTTCCGATACGTCCTTTCAAAAGTCCCTGGCCGAGTTGGGCACAAAATCCAACCACCCCGAGTTGGCCACGGTGCCGTGGGCCATCTGGGGACATAGTGGTGGTGGATATTGGGGAGGCGGGATGGTTCTGCTTCATCCGGAACGTGTGGCTGCGGCATGGTTACGCTCAGGTGTACCGACGCTCAAAGTTGTGGAAGGAAAACCCAAGCCCTATTCCATCCCGGAGACCGCATGTCAGGTGCCGGTGATGTGCAATCTTGGAACCAAGGAAGGCGTCACCGTCAAAGACGGCCGATTCTCTGGAGTCTGGAGTGGCGTTGAGACCTTTTTTCAGGCACTTCGGGCCAAAGGCGGACTCGTATGCGTGGCCGTCGATCCCTTGACCAGTCACGAATGCGGCAATCAACGCTATCTGGCGATACCCTGGCTTGATGCCTGCCTGTCCACGCGTTTGCCCGACAAAAGCGGCGATCCCTTGAAGTCCATATCGAGCAAGGATACTTGGATTGCCCCCCTGGCTGCCGTTGATCCGAATGTCGTTGCTCCCGTGCCTGTCGCGAAGTTTGAAGGTGCGGTGGATAAGTCCATATGGCTGCTCAACAAAGCCATCGCTAAAGTGTGGACGCAGTATGTCAAAGATACCGCCGTGACTGATACCACTCCTCCGCCGGCTCCCACCAACATTCGCATCAAGGGGAACGAACTGACTTGGGAAGCCGAGGCGGATCTCGAGAGCGGGCTCGCAAGCTTCATCATCGAACGCGATGGGCAGTTCCTTGCCAATGTGCCTGAACAGGGGAAGAACCCTTTTGGTCGTCCGGTCTTCCAAAAACTCTCCTACAGTGACACTCCCACGCAACCTTTGGTCCAGATGCGTTTCACGGACACCAGGGCGGAAGTGGGCAAAACGTATCAGTATCGGGTGATCGCGGTGAATACTGTCGGCCTGAAGTCGAAGTAGCCCTTATGATTTCCATACGGTTTGTGTAAGGATTATCCTGTAAGGATGACTGATATTCGTTATTTTGATTCTTGCCAGTACTGAGAATTGGTTTTAAAATAGCTGGTGTAATGGAGGGAATTGTTACTTATCCAGAAGTTCGGTAAGAAAGCGAGGGGCAAAATTGAGTGATATTAAGTTCTCTTGTCCCAAGTGTGAGGGCCACCTTATCATTGACGAGCGGGGGGCGGGTTTGGAGGTAACATGTAACCACTGCGGCACACGGATCATTGTGCCCAACTTAACCACGCTAAGCGCCTCTGCAACACAGACCACGAAACGAGTGATGCTCGACCCTTTACCCGTATCACGACAAAAAAAAATCGAAGCGACACTTCTTCAACTTTCCCCCCAGAACCCGTCGCAATGGTATAAGAAAATAGGTAAGAAATGGGGACCAATGGGACCGACAGAATCACATGTGTCGGCGAACTGCGCTGATCCGCAGGAAGTATTTCTGGCTTTGAACAAGAGAGGAAAGTATATGGAGGAATTCAACACCTATTTGGAGCAGAAAGACATAGGTGGTTACAATCTTGGTCAAGATCCCGCGGGCCGGGCCTTGATTGAGTCTCTGGCCAAACAAGGCATCAAGCATGCTGATGGCATTAAGATTGAAGTTTCTGATAATGCAGTCGTTCTGGAAAAATGGTGTATTACCGATGGCTGCACAATATTCCTTCAGGAACGACACCTCGTTGTCAAGGCAGAGACCGGAGAATATACATGCTGGCTGGCGTGGGTCTGCTGAGCTTAGACTTGAAGTTGTGCAGTAACGCCTCTATGGCACACTTCGACAACTTATGTCAGGGGAAAACCTTAACACAATCACTTGTCAGAATATTATTCAGTCCTAAATTTATCAACGTATTATTTAAAACATGAACCCTATGACAATCAGTGTTAAAAGAACAACAACTACCCAGAAAAAAACATCACGAAACAGTCTGATCGCATTCTCCATCATGTCATGCATTTGCGTCATGTGAACGTTATGAGCCCATGATTTCACTGTAATTATCGGATGCATATCATACCTCCTTTCCTGCTCATTGCCCCTCCTTCCTGTATATATTATCCTCTTCTTGAAAGACTTTGTCCAGCCTGCATGAATATATTTTCCACCAGTTCAAGAAAGCGTATTGGCATTTTCAAAGAGTTCACTACCCTTACACGTTATATCAGCCGGTTAGTCGTTGACACCTGTTGTGTCTCTGATACAGAATCTTTCAGCAAAGTGAGGAATATAAAATTCACTCGTGAACTGTTAGAAAAAGCAATTTCTTGTGACCAACCTAACCAACCAGTGAAAAAATGATGGAGTAGCGCAATATTTGGAGTAATGGGAAAGGCATAATGAAGACCAGACTATTGTCGTTGAGCATCACAAGTTTGTTGTTCGTGTCAGCCGCCCAGGCAGCTGACAGTTCGAGCCCGGCAAAGGCAATAACATCCAATTTCATTGATGAAATGGCCGCTAAGATCGAGCCGACGCGCAGGATTGTTTACAAGAAAGTTGGTGAGCGCGAATTACACTTGAATGTCTTTGAGCCGGCAGGCCACAAAGCGAGCGACAAACGGCCGTGTTTCCTCACCATCCACGGGGGCGGGTGGACGGGCATGTCGCCGCGCCGGCAGTATCCGTTTTCTGCGCACTTTGCGGAGCGTGGTATGGTCGGCATCAGTATTGAATACCGGCTCGTCCAGCAAGACTCCGGCAGCACGGTATTCGATTGCGTAAAGGACGGCCGTTCCGCAATGCGTTACGTGCGTGCCCACGCGGCGGAACTTGGCGTGAACCCGCAGAAGATAGTAGTAAACGGCGGCTCCGCGGGCGGTCACTTGGCGGCCGGTACCGCGCTGTTCGACGGCGTAGACGAGGCTGGCGAGGATACGTCTGTGTCGTGCTTGCCAAATGCGATGGTGTTGTATTTTCCCGTCATTGATACGTCGAAAGAAGGCTATGGCAACGCCAAGATCGGTGAGCACTGGCAGGAGATTTCGCCGCTCCATCGCGTCAAGGTTGGTGCGCCGCCGACGATCATTTTTCACGGCACGGGCGACACAGTGACGCCGTTCAAGGGTGCACAGGCATTCCATGATGCGATGCTCAAGGCGGGCAATCAATGCGAACTGGTCGTCAACGACGGAGGCAAGCATGGCTACCTGATGTTCGATCGCACGCTCTACGAGGAGACACTGCGCAAGACCGAAGCGTTCCTTGCATCGGTTTTCCAATAACTGATCCCATTCAGCCATAACACATACAAACTGCCGACACCATTAATAGACGAACGGGATAAATTTGCGTACACGCTGCCGATAAGCTACATACTCTGGAAACTTCTCTGTCAACCATTTCTCTTCGCGTCGCGCCTTCATATCCAGTGACACAAACAGGCCGACTACATATCCGAGCGTGAGCCAACCATGGATATACAGCGCCCACCCCAGGCAAAAAATGAGTCCACCTCCGTACATCGGATGGCGAACCAGCGCAAAGGCACCCGTCTGGATCAACTCGGTCTTGTCTTTCGGATACGGTAATGGTGTTAAGCGGCGGCCTATGCGGACAAGTCCGGCAACGAACAGGACGCCACCCATAACCATCAACGCTCCACCCACGAGCATGCACACTTGCGGGAATGGGAATCTCCACGCTGGTTGGCCGGCCACCGTGCGAGGGCCGAGGAATACCAGTCCCATAAAGACTATCTGAACTACGACAAACCATTCACCACGAGCCCCTTTCCACCAGGGCTTGCAACCAACAGCAGTCAGGTCTGATGACATGGTTTAATGCCTCCTCATATGGTCTATCTTGGATGAGCGGTAACTTTTTAAAGGGTAGTCGTTCATACATCCATAATGTCACCCAGTTTAAATCAATTTGCAGGTCTGGCAAGATATTATCAATTTATATCAGCCGGTTAGTCGTTGACACCTGTTGTGTCTCTGATACAGAATCTTCCATAAAAGTGAGAATACGAAATTCATTCATGAACTGTTAGAAAAAACAATTTCTTATCAACACAACCATTCTGGAGCCAGACCATGAAAAACTTATTGTTCACCCGCCGCGAATTTCTCAAGACCACTGGCACCGTCTCTGCATTCGCGTGGTTCGGTATCAAACCGACGGCGAAGGCGAGGAGGATCATTGATTGTCACCTCCATATCAAGCATGCCGGCCGTGACCTGCCGGCCACGATCGCGCATATCGAAGGACTTGGTTGTGAGAAGGCCATGTTGCTGCCGTTGGAGGACATCGCAGGCGGTGTGTTTCTGACGACCGATGAGGTGCTGGAAGCGTATCGGCAATACCCGCAACGCGTGATCCCATTCTGCCATGTGGACCTGCGGCGTGATGACTTCGAGCGGCGCATCCGCGCTTACGTTGCTGCCGGTTGTCGTGGCTACGGTGAGCAGAAACAACAGATCCCGCTCAACGACCCGCGTATCGTGCGGATGCTCGAGATCATCTCCGAGTACGGCTGGCCTTGTACGTTCCATTTCCAGGACGGCCCCAAAGGTTTCAACCAGGGCATCGAGCAGTATCTGGAACCGCTGTTGAAACAATTTCCGCGCGTGAAGTTCATAGGCCATGCGCAATCATGGTGGAGCCATATCAGCGCCGACGTTCCGCCGCCTAATGTCTCGCTTTATCCAAAAGGCAAGGTGAAGCGCGGTGGTCTCCTGGACCGGTTGCTCGCCGATTACGAAAATATCTACGGTGACCTATCCGCCGGTTCCGGTTACAACTCGCTGGCGCGCGACGAGAAATTCGCCGCAGGTTTCCTCCGCCGCCACCGCAAGAAACTGCTTTTCGCAAGCGATTGTCCCTGTCACGACGGCAAAGGCGCTAATTGGAAAGGCGGTTGTATTGGCGTCAAGACGATTGAACTGCTGGAACGCATCGCGGACGCCAAAACGCGGGATGACATCTTCTACAACAACGCAGCGCGACTTCTTGGACTCGCGTAGCTGGCTGGCGGATCGGGGTGCTGCCACATTTTGTAAAAACACTAAAATCCTGCTTGTCGTTCATCATACCTGTGCTAAAGTTTCTTCAATTAACTGGGACAAGAGCGCTGAAATCGTTGTTTCAGAATTGCTCCCCAAGAAAGCAATTTCTTATCAACAACCATCAACACCAGACAAATTCACTTTTCGGCAGGAAATATCTCGATATTGAAAAACGCGTTCTCGACACTCCCGGGTTGTCGGAAAACGATGTCCTGATAAAAGTCCGCGCCTGTGGGGTCTGCGGGACCGATCTGAACTTTCTGCGCGACTGGAGTGATGCGTATCAGCCGCTGGGACATGAAATATCCGGCGAGGTACTTGAAACGGGACGACGCGTTAAAAATGTGAAACCCGGCGATACCGTCACGGTCGAAGACTGTTCCATGTGCGGTGCGTGTCCGGACTGCAAAAGCGGACACCCCGAATTATGCCGGAGCATGCATACCCTGAACGGCTTCCCGGGCATGGGCGAATATCTTGTTGTCAATGAGGGAAATCTGAATGTATATACGGGATTGGACCATATTTCCGCCTGTCTGACGGAACCGCTTGCTGTGGCTCTGTCTGCAGTCGCAACCGCAGACATCCAGCCCGGCGCAAGCGTGATGGTACTCGGACCGGGACCCATTGGACTGCTGACCGCAAAACTGGCAAAACTCAAAGGCGCTGGATTTGTCGGTATCTCAGGACGTTCTGACAACACAGTGACCGCAAAGACCCGACTCGCACTGGCTGAAAAACTCGGATGCGATCTCATCGTCATCACAAAGAAACAAGATATCGAAGAAGCTGTCAAAAAATACTGCCCGAAGGGAGTAGTACGCGTTATCGTGACAAGTCCGCCGGAGAGTCTGCGCGATGCGTTCAGGATCATCTGCTACGGTGGAATAATAACGTTCCTGGGCTTAAGCTTCGGAGGACGGAACGTAATCGATTTCGACGTCAATGCCGCCATCTTTAACAAGACTACTCTGAGACCCGTATTCGCTGAACCCGCGGTCAATTTTCCCGCGGCGACTGAACTTATCAAACGCGGCCTGATCGACGCCTCGCTGTTTCAGACACATTCATGCACATTTGAAAACGTGAAAGATGTTTTAGGACAGACACTTTCAGGATCGATTCCGGTCATCAAACCCGTTTTCCTTCCATTCGGAAGATGATCCTATCCGCGTTTCGAGTGTAATAAGGAGGAAAAAATAATGAAGATGGCAGAATTCAGAATGTTCCTGGCGATATCGTCGGCGTGCTGCGCACTGGCGATGTTCGACACCGGTTGCAACACCTTCGTCGAAACTGTGGCAAAGGGCAAGGCACTTGAGCTGGCCAGGGATGGCAAGAGCGAATATAGTATCGTGCAGAGCGCCACCGCCACCCCCGCCGAGAAAACTGCCGCACAGGAGCTGGGCCAGTATCTGGGAAAGGTGACGGGGACAAAATTCCCTGTTGAGATGGAGGACGCTGGAAAGACCGCTCCACTAAAAGCCATCCATGTCGGCTGGACCGATTATGCGAAACGGCATGTCGACCTCGCGGTTCTTGGGCAGGAGGAGTGGGTGGTTAAAACCCAGGACGGCAACCTGATTCTGACCGGGGGACAGCCACGGGGCACGCTCTATGCCGTCCATGAGTTTTTAGAGCAGCAGCTCGGCTGCCACTGGTTGGACGAGTTCACGGAGATGGTCCCATCGAAGCCGACGCTCGAACTGGAGAAACTCGACATCAAAGGTAAACCGGCATTCTGGACTCGTCAGATATATGATGGGATAACGTATTACGATCCAGAATTGGTGAAACGGTTCCGCGCGCGGAACAAAGACAGTTCCATCCACAGTGCGGACTATGGCTTTGGATCGACGTACGGCTCCCCGGGTGGCTGCCATACTTTCTATGCATATTCCAAGGACTGGCAGGAGACGCATCCCGAATACCTCGCCATGAATGCAAAAGGAGAGAGAGTGCGCTCCGTGAGTAGTGGCGGGCCGGGCCAAATCTGTCTCACCAACCCGGAGGTAAGGAAACTGATGCTGGAGAAACTGCGTCAATACATCATCGCGGACAGGGAGAAAGCGGTGAAGACAGGGGCCCCTGCCCCGAGGATTTACTGTATCGAGTCCAATGACAACAATCTGACCTGCCAATGTCCGGGATGTAAAGCGCTGGTCGAACGGGAAGGTGCCAACGCCGGTGCCACGGTCGATCTGGTCAACTTCCTCGCCGACGGGATCAAGAACGAGTTTCCTGAGGTGCTGGTCGACACGTTCGCCTATTTGCAGACACTCACCCCACCCAGGACTGTCAGGCCGCGGAACAACGTCATCATCCGCATCGCCCAGCTGGTCGCCCGTCCCAATTTGAGTGGTACCTTTGGGAACAGGCTTGAAGAGCGGCCGGACTACTTCCGCCCGATGTCCCATCCGGTCAATCGTTCATGCAATGAAACCTTCCTGGCATGGTCAAAGATCGCAAAGCATATCAGCTACTGGGACTACTGGGTTCAATACTGTGACAAATTCCCGACCCCCTACATCAACATCGACTGCCTCAAACCGGATATGGAACTCCTTTTGGACAACAACGTTGAAGTCATTTTCGTAGAGAATGAATACTCGGACACATCGAGTTTCTTCGCCCTGAAACGTTGGGTTGGCTTGAAGCTGATGCAGAACCCGCGGCAGCCAGTCGAGCCCCTGATAAAAACCTTCATGGCTGGCTATTACGGCGCGGGAGCCGGTAAGGTGAATGATTATCTGAATTATATGCAGAAACGGATCGACGCTTGTCCGGCGAAGGAAAAACTCTCTTTCCTGGAAGAGAAAAAACGTCCCTATCTTGATTTAGAGTTCTTTGTGAATAGTGACCGGCTTTTGGACGAGGCGGAATCTCTCTGCACAAAAGACAAAATGGCGTTATTGCATGTGCAACGGGAACGGATCACGGTCGCTTTGGGGATACTTGGAATGTGGGACACGTTATTGGCAAAGTTGCCGCCCGGCAAAGCGATGCCATTCGACCGGGAAGCGGTCATCAAGCGTTGCGAAGCCATGAGACTGGCACAGATCGAGGCGTTCTGGCGCAAAGACCAGCAGGACGCGGCCAGGAAAAAACTCGAGAAGGAAATAAATGACCAGAGGAAGAAGGCTAATCCGGTCTCGCTTGCTGCCAAAACGCCGCTGCCCAAGCTCGACCTTGGCGGCGTGCGCGAGGAACATATCATGATTCCCATGCGCGATGGCACACGCCTGTCGGCTTACGTTTATTTTCCGCCGGGACAGGGACCGTGGCCGGTGGTGTTTGAGCAGCGCTATGCCGTCAGTACGAGCGCAGGCTCGCGCAAGGAACTCGCGGCGCTTGCCTCGCACGGCTATGTCGCGGCGCGCGTCAACTTCCGCGGCTCGCAGTTTTCCGAGGGCGTCTGGCGCGGCTACCGCGCGCTTGCGTGGGGCGAGTTGCGCGATGGTTACGACCTCTGCGAATGGTTCGCCACGCAGTCGTGGAGCAATGGCAAGGTAGGCACATTCGGCTGTTCGCAGGCCGGCTTTGCGCAAAACTTTCTCGCCGTCACGTGCCCGCCGCACCTCGTCTGCCAATATATGATCGACACCGGCCTCAGTCTTTACCACGAGGGTTACCGGCTCGGCGGCGCGACCAAGCCCGAGCGTTTCAAGAAAATGGATGCCGTCGCGCGCAATCCCGCCGACAATCGCGCGCTCATGAGCGAATGGTTCCGCCATCCTACCTACGACGACTACTGGCGCGACGAGGACTGCTCCCTGCACTTCGACCGGATGAACGTGCCCTGCTTCACCATCGGCAGTTGGTATGACTTCATGAGCCAGGGCAGCATCCAGAGCTTCATCGGCCGGCAGCATCGCGGCGGACCGAATTCATGCGGCAAACAGTATCTTGTCATCGGCCCATGGCTCCATGGCGGATCGCCGAAGTCGAACAAGATCGGCGAGATGGTTTACCCGGAGAACGCGCAATTCGATACGCCCTCGCACATGCTCCGCTGGTTCGACCACTACCTCAAAAGCGCGAACAACGGTATCGAGAAGGATGCCGTCGTCTGCTACTACGTCATGGGCGCCGTGGGCGAACCCGGCGCGCCCGGTAATGTCTGGCGTACGGCCAATGATTGGCCTGTGCCCGCGCAGGACACCGGTTACTATCTTCATGAAGGTGGTAAACTCGATACCGCTGAACCGTCCGCAAAAAGTTCCTTTACGAGCTACGTGAGTGACCCACGCCAGCCGATGGAGATTCCGTCCACTGCGTTCCCCGGCGCGCGCGACGCACGGAAGTTCGAGGAACAAAAGGAAGTGCGTACCTTCACCACCGCACCGCTCACCGCGCCCGTCGAATGGACCGGCAAGGTACGTGCAGAGCTTTACATCACCTCCACGGCAAAGGACACCGATTTCATCGTGCGTGTCAGCGACGTTTATCCCGACGGGCGCAGCATACTCATCGTGGATTACGTACGGCGCGCACGGTACCGCGAGGGCTTCGAGAAAGAGGTGCTGATGAAGCCTGGAAAAATCTACCGCGTCGCGTTTGACGTGGGCTCACTCAGCCAGATTTTCAACACGGGTCACCGCATCCGCGTAACAGTGGCAAGTACTGGCGCGCCGTTCTACGAACCTCAGCCGCAGACGGGCGAACCGCTAACCATCGAATTCCCTGCCAACGCCGTCACAGCAACCAACACGATCTTTCACGAACGTAGTCATGCCTCGTGCGTGATTGCTCCGGTGGTTAGATAAGATTGTTGCTGACGAAGTGCGTTTTCTAAGGAGACGCTCCGCGTTTCTCTGAATGTGACTCGCGACCGTAAATGCCGACGGGGGAAAGCATCTGGCGGGCCTTTTGGGCCAACCCTGGATTCGGGCCTTTCTCAACCGCAGTGAGCGCTTCGATGACTTCGCGACGCTGGTTAGTCACCTTGCTTCCCAACACGGCGAGTCCTTCCAGCGCCGATTGGCGGACCACCGGTTCTTCGGTCGTGGCCAAGGCTGCAATCATTACAGTGACGATCTGGGGGAAGTCGGGCGTATCCGTCAGGCCGATCCTAGTCAGTGCCTGGAGGCTGGCACTACGCACAAGTTGCTCCTTGTCGCTCAATGCCTTGAGCATGCCGGGAACAGCCTTGGCGACTTTCATGCGACCAAGTTCATTGATGGCGATCGTACGGATGAAGGGACGCGAATCGGGCAGGAGTGTCATCAGTGCATCTATTGCCGGCGGACCTTTGCGTCCCAGGCACTTTGCCGCCTCTTCGCAGATGTCCCAGTGCGGCTCCTTCACGGCCACATGCAACAAGAACGGGATGACCTCGGGACCGTCTAGTTTGGCAATCGCTTCGACTGTCTCCAGGCGGATCTGCGCCTCCACCTCGTTTTGCCAGAAGGCTTTATGGTCGTCGAATCGCTTGCGTAATTCGGCGAACGTTCCGGTCAGCGCCTGAGTCTTTTGCGCAACGACTGGCGCGCGGTCCTTCCCGATGCAGTAAAGCGCCTCGAGAGTGCGAATGAAGAGACGGCTACCGACGACCGCCGGGCTGGCCAGACAAACTCCCTTGATCTGATTGACGGCCAGAACCTTGACCGTCGGTGATGTGGCAGTCAGCGCGGCGACATCAATCACATAGGTTTTGCCACGCTCTGAGCACCAGTAGATTTTGCCATCGCCACCTATCGGCGAGGAGGAGAAGTGGTCACGAACCTGGCCGTCAGCAACCAGTTCATGGTTGGCGCCGTAGAAAAGCATCCGGCCATTGTCACCCGGCACCATCAGGTGAGGATAAAGCAATGGCGTTGGAACATAGGGGCCGCCAGTCGTCAGATGCATGCGTACGTGAGTCTCGGTCACGTCCCCTAGCCCGCTCGGATCAATACCCATCACCGGCCCAATTCGACCGGACGAGGCATAGACTAAACCATGCCCGAACACGGTGCTGGGACCCACGCATACCTTCATTCCGCGGCAGGACCAGAGTTCCTTGCCGGTATCCGGATCATAGGCAACAACCAGTTCTCCATTCACCACCAGTTGCGGCTTGCCCTGGACCTGGATCAGCATCGGGGTGCCGAAGTGGCCGAAGCCGCTCGACTTACGCGGGATACGCCAGCACTCCGATCCGTCGTTCTGCCGGAAGGCCGCGATAAAGGCATTCCCATTGTGGTCACAGGACTGTATGACCATGTCCTTGTAAAGGACTGTGGAGGTGCCCATGTTATACGGGGCCTTGAACGGTCCCAACGCGCGCTTCCAAACCACGTTTCCCTGCATGTCCAGAGCCAACAAACCCGGACTGTCGAAAAAAGCAAAGACGCGTCGACCGTCAGTCGTGGGAGTCGGGGCGGCAAAGCCGGTCTTCGGATAGAGCAGTGTCTTGATGTCAGGCAGAAGTTCTGTCTTCCAGAGAATCTTTCCGCTTTGTGTGTCGAGGCAGAGTACCAGCCGTTTTGCTCCTTCATTCAGCGCGGCGGTGACGAAGACACGGTTGCCCCAAATGATCGGCGACGAATTGCCTTCGCCCGGAAGTGGTGTGCGCCAGACGACATTTTCGGTCTCGCTCCAGTTAACGGGCAGGTTCTTTTCGTCAGAAATTCCAGTGCCATCACGGCGCCAGGCGGGCCAATTACCTGCGTCGGTACGATCATCGGCCGCAACAATCGAGAAGACCAACCCGAAAGTCACAGCATGAGCAAGTATCCATCGTACAACGTAGTTTTCCTGTGAAGTTAACGGACTCATTTTTTATGCTACTCGGAAAGTCTGCAACTATGATTCATGTTGACGGTTTAGTAACTACGGTGGGGATAAAAACATCAGTTTCTGTCAACGTCAAGATGTGTTTCCAGAAAAATCCAGAATTTCATCCATCGATTGACGGATTAGGAAGTTCGAGCCCTGTCGCTGAACTTGGACTCCGAAACCGTTAGCCGTTGACACCTGCTGAGTATCTGATACAGAATTCTCCGACAAATTGAGAATATGAGGCTCAGTCATGAACTGTCAGAAAAAGCAATTTCTTATGACCACTTGGTGAGATCATCAACAGGAGGTAGGCCGTGAAAAGGGCTTTAGCATTGTGTCTGTTCATTACATGTTGTCCCATCCACGCTCAACCCGCACCGGATTCAGCCCTCCCGGCCGTAAGCCATAACTCAACGTCAATGAGGATATATCCGCTTCCTCAAGGTGAGGTTGCCGTTCCCCTTTCCATCACCGCAGACGGGCTGCCGCTGCCCGTCTCGCGGTGCTATGTCTCCGCCTATCCTTATAACAGGCGCTGGCCAGGTCATCAGCGTACGATCGACCAGCGCGAGGTTGCCTATTTTGCGCGTCTGGCGGGGGATGGACCGATTACCTTTCGATATACTCCTGTCCGTCCCTTTTCGGTTTGCACTGTCCGTCCCCTCTCGGCAAGGGTCACCCCGACGGTGAAGGACGGCACAATCACCTTCACGCTTCCTCGTGCGGGCGGCTACTCGGTAGAGCTTGACGGTATCCACAACGCGCTGCATCTCTTCATCGACCCGCCCATGAACTACAGCGTCTTGCCCGACGCGAAAGGGGTTCGCTATTTCGGCGCAGGCGTCCATCACATCGGCACTCTGCATTTGAAGGATGATGAGACGGTCTATATTGATGAGGGAGCCGTCGTCTACGGCTGCATCCACGGGGACGGTGTCCACCGCGTTCGGATTCTCGGCCGCGGTATCCTCGACAACAGCGAAAACGTCGAGGAGATCCTTCGCAAAGTCGATAAGCTCGGAGACGGTTCCGTCGATGTCCATAACAGCCGTCGCAAGCACACGATCCATCTCATTAACTCCACCGATATCGAGATCGAGGGCATTACCATCCGCGACTCGTTGTGCTACAACATTGCCTGCTACGGGTGTAGCGATATTAAGGTAAGAAACTGCAAAACCATCGGTTGCTGGCGTTACAACACTGATGGCATAGACCTCCATAATTGCCGCAACGCGCACGTCGCCGACTGCTTCTTGCGCACTTACGACGATTCTCTCTGCGCGAAGGGCCACAGCGGCTATCGCTACGATACCTGCGAGGACATTCTCTTCGAGAACTGCGTCGTATGGAATGATTGGGGGAAAGGGCTCGAGATCGGCGCCGAAACGCGCGCCGAACATCTGCGCAGAATTGTTTTCCGCAATTGCGATGTAATCCACGTAACCGGTCCCGCCATTGATATCATGAATGTCGATTACGGCAGGGTACACGATGTCCTTTTTGATGATATCCGCATCGAATACGATCCCGTCATCCAACGTCCCACCATACAGAAGAACGACGAAACTCCGTTTGTTGTTGATCCCAAGAGCACCTACATGCCGTTGGCGGTCTGTTTTAATATCCAAAAGCACGCTGAATACTCGAGCGGACTGGAACGTCGCGGCTATGTCTACGACATCACGCTGCGTAACATTCGCATCCATGCCGGCCGTATGCCTCCCTCCGTAATCTATGGCTACGACGAGGAACATGCCGTCTCCAATATCACGGTGGATGGTCTCTTCCTCGGTGACCGGCGTATCACCAATCTCGAAGAAGCGCAGGTCCGTCTCGTCAAGCACACCCGCAACGTCAAGATCCTCGCCGATGCTCCCGCCGAGTGGCCGCAGTTTCACGGACCCCGACGCGACAACAAGTCCGACGAAACCGGCCTCCTGAAAGAATGGCCTCAGGGTGGCCCGAAACTTCTCTGGACAGCCAAAGGTATCGGCCACGGCTTCTCCACCGTGGCGATCGCGGGCGGCTTTATCTACACCACGGGCAATATTGAAAAGGACGCTGTGATTACCGCGCTCAACCTGGATGGAAAGGTTCAGTGGACGGTCAAAAATGGTCCTGCCTGGGAGAATCCCCACCCCGGTACGCGCGGTACTCCTACGATTCACAACAGCCGTCTTTACCATGAGGGTGCGCATGGAGACATAGTGTGCCTCGATGCGCGAACTGGTAACGCCATCTGGTCGCTGAACATCCTCAAGAAGTTTAGCGGCCAGAACATCAGCTGGGGTCTGGCTGAATCGCTCCTCATTGACGGCAATCACGTGATCTGCTCACCAGGCGGAGAGGAGGCCGGAATCGTGGCTCTGGACAAGAACACAGGCGAGCCCGTCTGGATATGTAAAGACACGCACGATAAACCAAGCTATTCTTCGCCGATCGTGTTTGAGTACAATGGGCTGCGCCAGATTGTCAGGATGATGGCACGGTCGGTGGTCGGCGTGAACGCAGATACGGGAGAGTTGCTCTGGAAGTATGAACACGTGACCCCTTACGGTGAAAACACGATGACCACGATCTTCCATGATGGATGCGTTTTCTTTTCCACGCGCAACAACGGGGCGACGAGACTACTCCGCCTGAATGTCGAAGGAAAAAAGTGCTCTGTCCAGGAAGTGTGGGCTACCACAGACATGGACAACCAGCACGGCGGCGCGGTACTTGTGGATGGCTACGTTTACGGTGACTGTCTGGCGGTCACGGACGGCGGACCATGGGTTTGCCTCGAATGGGCCACGGGCAAGCGGATGTTTGCTGGACCCGGTATCGGGCGATGCTCACTTACCTACGCCGATGGAATGTTTTACCTGCTCAATCATAATGGCGAAGTGGCACTTGCTACTGCGGCTCCGAACAATTCCAGGATCGTGAGTCAGTTTACGATTCCCGCGGGCGGTAAAGGCCCCTCCTGGGCGCATCCGGTCGTCTGCGGGGGCAGACTCTACATCCGCCACAGCGACTTCCTTTACTGCTACGACATCAAAGCGAAGTAAGAGTTACACCAGAGTTTGAAATAACAGTTTCATGACTTCGTCACTTATACAGGTTAAGTGTATTTCAGGCCACAAGGCTGACGAACGACCGTCAAGTTTCATACATGAGAGTACACATATTTCCGTTGAGGAAATATTGGATCAATGGAGACAAGCCGGCAAAGCTGGAAATTCGCATGTGGACTATTTTAAAGTTCAGGGCGGTGACAAACATCAGTACCTGTTAAAGCACGATCTGAAAAATGACCGTTGGACGATAGAGAACAGGCGGTAGCTGTTGCCATCTGTAACGTGGAGAATACAGAAAAACGCCTTGCGCTTCGGCCTTCGTGTCCCGGCAGTTGACACCGGTAACTGTAAGTACGCCGTGCGCGTACAATAATCGAAATTAAAGGTCACCGTCATCTATGAATTCATAAATCTGGCGGGAAATAGAACTGATGACCCTGTCGGACTCTTCTTTTGTGGTATTAGTACTCATGACGCAAAGTATATAAGGCCCTTTCGGAAGGAAAACTATACCACAATCATGGAAATCCCCGGAGCCTGAATCGAATCCAACTTTGTGCGCTACCAAAACTTTTTTGGGCACACCCGCCCTGATCTGATCATTATAAACAGTGTTTGATAGGAGCGAAAGAACCAGTTCGCTGGACGGCTTTTTCAGATAATTTGAGAAAAACAGAGACCGCAGTAAATTGGCATATTGCATCGGGGAAACACGAGGCAACTTATTCGGTGGTGATGCCGGCGGCATTTCCGTGGCCATAAGCCCCTCTTGAAATTCATCAAATGAAACAAGGGGACACAAGACCATCGTTGCTGCATCATCAGAATCTTCAATCATTCTTTCTGCAAGCTTCTTGACCGACAACAAAGAACTTTCACCGGCGGCATGCTGAACAAACGGAGATTCACGCTTTTTCTCCTCCGATGTCAGGGTGATTCTGTTATCCAGTGATAATTGCTCTCTCTCTACCTTTTTCAGCAGGGCAACCAGAGTCGAAACTTTCAGAAGACTCCACGCAACATAAGAATCCTGCTCGTTGATCCCCCACCATGTGCCAGTCCGCAGGTCTTCCAGATAGACACTGAAACGGCCACGTACATTTGTGGTTAATGTTTCCGTAACTGATGCGGGTAACGATCCTCCGAAATGGTGCCGTGTTTTCTCCCGCGCCAAATGATCCTCCACATTCTTCCACGCCTTTTCGACCGGTTGAGGAATGATTTCAGAATGTTCAGTCTCGTGACGAACATTTTTCAATACATAAGCACCGCAGCATAAAGCCAGTACTCCACCGGCAATCAGAACTAAAAACAAAAATTGTATCTTTGTTCGCAAGCCCGGTTTCTCACTCAAATTCAGAATGTTTTTCATAACTTAACTGCCCGAATTATTGCATGGGAACACAAGACACGTCACCCCGGACAAACAACTGACATACTACGTACATCAGCATAAGTAGTTGTTTTTGAAATTAAAATGCCTGTCTTGACCTTGCACGAGTTTAGAAGGCTTTGTGTATATTTTAAACATACAAGGATCCCTTTTATTTCAGCGTTGGAGTCCTTATAATTATTACAAAAAGGAGATAGTAACAGCAAAAAACCTGATAACATCATTGTATTCGTTAGTAGCACTGTTCATTGGCTCAGTTTTTCTATTACTCGCTGGACAATCAGGATTAGAGGAAAAGGAAATCGGCTGCAGATGACTTTGAAAGGCTGTAAGAAAGAATATTGATCCTGTAAAAGGTAATAAATATGAAAAATAGAATCTCACGCAGGCAATTTCTGGAATTATCCGGCCTGGGGTTGACCGCCACTACAATGCCAGGTTGTCTGGTAACAGGACAAAATAATACACTTGGGCAGTCGACTGCCGGAAAACCCAACATCGTCATCATCCTCGCGGATGATCTGGGCTACGGAGACGTCCACTGCTTCGACCCTCAGCATGCCAAAGTGCCGACGCCGCACATCGATGCATTGGCAAAGCGGGGCATGATGTTCACCGATGCCCACGCCTGCGCGGCGCTTTGCTCGCCGTCCCGCTACGGGTTGATGACCGGCCGGCACAGTTGGCGCACGCTGATGCGGCAACATGTGGTGGGCACCTATGGTACGCCGCTGATTACGGCCAAACGGCTCACGTTGCCCCGTATGCTTCAGAAGAATGACTATCACACGGCCTGCATCGGCAAATGGCATCTGGGATGGAACTGGCCGTTGCGCCAGAAGGACGGCACGGTACAGCGCGCGCCGGCAAGCGGCTTTATCAAGCAGCGTTCGGGCGAGCCGGTCTTCGAGAAACCGATCACCGACGGTCCGACCACGCGGGGATTCGATGAATACTTCGGAGTGGACCTGCCGAACAATCTGCCGTACACGTTCATTCGCAATGACCGCATGACGATTGCGCCGACAGCGCGCAAGACCGTCAATGACCGTGTACAGTGGGGCCCGCCAGGGCCGATGGCGCCGGAATGGAAATTCGACCGGATCCTGCCGGTAATCATGGATGAAGCCGAGGCGTACATCGGCCGGTGCGCCAAGTCGGGTAAACCGTTTTTCCTGTATCTGCCGCTGACGACGCCACATGAACCCATTGCGCCCTCCGAAGCCTTCCGCGGTAAGAGCGGCATCAGCGATGTGGCCGATTTGATTATGGAAACAGATGCTGCCGTCGGCCGCGTGACAGCCGCGTTGCAGCAGCACGGGCTTGCGGAGAACACGCTCGTGGTATTCACGTCGGACAACGGGCATTGCAGCTACACAGGCATTATGCCGTTCCAACAACTGGGCCACCGCGTGGGCGGGCCATACCGCGGCTACAAATGTAACATCTCCGAAGGCGGCCATCGCGTGCCAATGGTGGCCGCATGGCCTGGAACCATCAAGCCGGACACACAGACAGCGCAGTTGGCCTGCCTCAACGATTGGATGGCAACGTGTGCGCAGATCCTCGGCGTCACGCTGCCGGCAAACGCCGCTGAAGACAGCGTCTCTCTGATACCACTCTTGCAGGGAAACGACCAGCCGGTGCGCGACCAATTGGTGATACAGAGTTACTTTGCGGACGTGCTGTGTATCCGCAAAGGACAATGGAAATTGTCAGTATGCGCAGGCGACGGCGTTAAGCGCCGCTGGTGTATGGAGAAGGGCGTGCCGCACGACACGTCTGACGAGGAAGCGGCGCAGGCGGGCGCGCCGCCAGTCCAGTTATACAATGTTGCCGACGATCCCGGCGAAACAAAAAACCTGCAACAGAAGCATCCAGACATGGCGAAGGACTTGTTCGTGCGCCTGCGCAAGGAAATCGACAACGGCCGTAGCACGCCGGGTCCGGCACAGAAAAACGATATGCCCATTAAACTCGACTATCAACCGGTGTAGTTACATGGCCGTTATTCCTATAACAGTTCACTTCTTGTCTGCTGATATTGCGTAGGCTGAGCCGGTTAGCCATTGACATACTCTAAGTTTCTGATGCAGAATTCTCCAACAAGATGCGAATAAGAGGTTTGTTCATGAATTGTCCGAAAAAGCAATTTCGTACAACCAACTTGACCCGCCGGCATAGAAGGGCCGAGCAGACTGCGTCCGGAGACCAATGAAACACGAAATCTGGGACGTGCACTGTCATCTCTGTGGCGTGCCGGGTACGACGCCGGAAGCCCGTCTCGGCAAGCTGCTCGAATATGCCGACCGCATGGGTATTGCGCGACTGTGCGTGTCCATGGGGATGACGATGGAACACGATCCGTCACCCGAGTTCATGCGGCGCAGCAACGATGAAGTGTTGCAGGCGGTGAAACGATTCCCCGACCGTGCATTCGGCTTTGTCTATCTCAACCCGAGACATACGCAGGCCAGCCTCGATGAACTCAACCGGTGTGTCCGCGACGGGCCGATGGTTGGAGTGAAGCTTTGGGTGGCACAGCATTGCAACAACCCGTCGCTCGATCCAATCGTTGCCCATGCCACCGAATTGAAGGCCATTGTGACTCAGCACACGTGGCTCAAGTTCACCGGCAATTTACCCGGGGAATCCACGCCGATGGACCTTGCGGAACTGGCCGTACGACATCCAAAAGCCACGCTATTCTGTGCCCATACTGGCGGTAACTGGGAACGCGGCATCCGCGCGATTCGGCCTTACCCGAATATTTACGCGGACATCAACGGCGTCGATCCTACGGCCGGCTTCACCGAAATGGCCGTGCGTGAGCTGGGTGCCGAGCACGTCCTCTACGGCAGCGACGCCGGCGGGCGCAGCTTTGCGTCGCAACTGGCGAAGGTCCTCGGCGCGGAGATTCCGGATTCGGCCAGGCGGCTCATTCTCGGCGAAAACCTCAAGCGCCTGCTGCGCCCTATCCTGAGCGAGAAGGGAATCAAGATATGACTCATAAGCAATCAGCCATCTCGCTCGACCGCCGTGATTTTCTCAAAGTCGCGATTGCGGTTGCCGGCGTGTCATCACTCGGTAACGCGACCGCCGTGCGAGCAGTAGATGCTACGTCGTCAGGATTTATAGACACCAACGTCTATCTCTCGCGCTGGCCGCTGCGGCGGCTGCCGTGCGATGATACTGCCGCACTCGTCGCGAAACTTCGTGGTCAGAACGTGACGCAGGCGTGGGTGGGTAGTTTTGATGGCTTGCTGCACCGCGACATCGCTGCCGTAAATGCGCGTCTCGCCGACGAGTGTCGCCGTCACGGAAACGGTTTACTTGTACCGTTCGGCTCGGTAAATCCGAAATTCCCTGACTGGGAAGACGACCTGCGCCGCTGCGCCGAAGAACACCGCATGCCCGGCATCCGGCTGCATCCAAGCTACCACGGCTACAAACTTGACGACCCCGATTTCGCAAAGCTCGTACAGCTTGCAACGAAGCGCGGCCTGATCGTCCAACTCGCGCTCGCCATGGAAGACCGGCGAATGATGCATCCACTGCTGCAGGTGGAGCCGCCAGACGTCAAGCCGCTGGCCGATGTTGTGAAGGAAACGCCGGGTCTCAGGCTGGTACTTCTGAATGCGATGACGCTGTTACGCGGTCAGCCACTGCTGGATCTTGTCAAAGCGGGCGAGGTTTTCACCGAGATCGCCATGCTCGAAGGCGTGGGTGGTGTCGCTGGCCTGCTGAAAAAAATGCCGCTGAGCCGCTTATTATTCGGCTCCTACGCGCCGTTTTTCTATTTCGAATCTGCATTGCTGAAACTGAAGGAGTCGCCGCTGAGCGACGAACAACTGCGGGCTATCCGCTGCGACAACGCGTGGCGGTTACTTGCGAAGAAGAGTCAACCAAACTAGGAGATGTTTATGAAAAACAAACAACCATCTGTTTCCCGCCGGGAATTTCTCGCCACCACGTCCGCTGCGCTGTTAGCTGGAAGCGCCACGGTCGCCGAATCCACCGCTGCCGAATCTGCAAACGTGCCAAAGCTCGCACTCAAGGGCGGCGAGAAGGCTGTCAAGCAGGCGTGCAAGCAGCCCACCCGCTGGGGCGACCTCGAACGCGAACGGCTCAACGCCATGCTCGAGCAAAACACGCTCTTCTATTGGAAAGGCCCGCAGACAACTCTGGCGCTCGAACGTTTCAAGAAACTCTATCCGCTAAAATACGCCCACACCTGTTCGTCCGGCACCGCCGCGATTCACATCGCCGTCATCGCAGCCGGTATCGGACCCGGCGACGAAGTCATCACCTCGCCTATCACCGACATCGGCACCGTCATCGGCGTCATCTATCAGCAGGGCGTGCCCGTCTTCGCCGACTTGGGTGCGAGTACCTATAACCTCGCCCCTGCCGACGTCGAGCGCCGCATCACATCCAAGACCAAGGCCATCATCGCCGTGCATCTCTGCGGCAACCCGTGCGACATGAACGCGCTGAAGGCCATTGCCGACAAACACAAGCTCATCCTGATCGAGGATTGTTGCCAGGCGTGGGGCGCAAAATTCCACGGCCAGCCCATCGGTACCAGCGGCCACATCGCCTGTTTCTCTCTCCAGAACTCCAAGCACATCACCACGGGCGACGGCGGCGTGGTCGCATCAAGTGATGAGCGTTTCGGCCCGCTGTTGCAAAAGTCCGGCGATAAGGGCGGCGATCGCCTCAAGGGCGGCGGGTTCCATTCGTTCGCGACCAACTACCGCATGAGCGAACCGCAGGCAGCGGTGTTAGCAGCGCAACTGGAACGGCTCGAAGGTATCGCCAGCAAGCGCGCCAAGCTCGGCAACCTGCTGACCGAGAAGATCACAGGTATCCCCGGCGTGATGCCGCACCAGGTGCATCCTGATGACCGCTGTGTCTATTGGTTCTACTTCTTCCGTATGGACCCAAAGACGTTCCGCTGCGACCGTACCGAATTCGTCAAGGCGCTGTCGGCCGAAGGTGTGTCCTGCTCCGCCGGTTACATTGGAGTGCCATTGCATCGCGAGCCGGTATTCCAGAAACACGGCTTCTTTGCCGGCCATTGGCCCGTACGCGAGTTCGGCCTGACCACGATGGACTACACGAAGCACCAGACGCCGGAGGTCGAGGACATCCTCAAGACCGGCATCCGCATCACGATCCACGAAGGTATGACCGAGGACTACATCATGGAGTCCGCCGAGGCCATCCGCAAAGTGGCGAAGCACTACACGGCATAAGAACACTTTATCGTATAAACACAAACTCGTTTGCTGAGTTTCTGATGTGGAATCTTTCAATAAGTTGAGAATAAGAGATTTTTTATGAACTGTCAGAATAAACAATATCTCTTCTCTCGCCGCACATTCCTTCAGGCCTGTCTCGCGGCTGCATCAACATCACCATTCGGCGCAGATCAGGCACGTGCCGCCAACGCACCAGACCTTGAGCAACTCACTGTCGCGGCGGCAAATTTCCATGACTTTGTCACCAGACACATGATGGATGGCGATGGCTTGTGCCGCTCGATGCTCAACGCGGACACCTTGAAGCCGTGGACGAAGGAACAGCTTGCGAAGCTGGATCAACGAATGCTGATAGACTGGTTTCAGAACTCGCCGGACATGTCGGGCTGCCTCGCATACGAGAACGCGCTGATGGCGACAGGTGAGTTTGCGCTGAGCCAGATCGTGCGGCATCGAGTCACGGGAGAGACGGCAGCACATGAGATGTCTAATCGTTGTGTGCGGGCCATTCTTGCGGTGATCGAGGAAGGGCGGCACTACATGCCGGGTTATCTTCCGAAGCCGTTTGGTGGACTGGTGAAGGCGCGGTACTCTCACGAGATCAGTCCCGATCAATACACGAAGGCCATCACGGCGCTTCATGCCTGGCGACCGCTCGCATCGGCGGAAGAGCGGGCGACGATTGACCGGTTCTTTGTCGATGCGGCGGACTTTTTCGTCGCGCGGAAATTCCGTCATGCCTACCGGCATCGCACCATCGTCACGGCAGACACGCATCACCACTCACTTGGGTTGTTTGTACCCATCGTAGTGCTGGCGGCAAATGTGTCGGGCAAGGCGGGCTATCGCGAACATTTGAAAGCGTTCAGCCAGGCGCTGGACAACTCCATGACAGACGGGAAGCTCTCGAACTTCAACATGACGTCACTGATGATCGACGGTTTCGATGTCGCGATCCAGGAGGGCTGCGATGATCCCCGCTTGCCGAAGCTGATTGAATCTCTTTGGGCCCGCACGATCAAGAACATCGATCCTGATGGTACATCGTACGAAGGCGACAATCCGAGGAAAATTACTTCCGAAGGTACCCGCGTCGCTGCTTGTGCAACCATCGTGCAGAGGCTTCATCCCGCAACGCAGGCCACGGCTGTGGCGGACAAGGTTCTGCATCGCTACACTAAAGTTCAGCAAATGACACACTATCGTATTCCCGGAGCAATCTTCGAAGTGAGCGTGACCTCGTGGCTACTCGCCTATTGGCGGCTTAGGGAACTGTTGACTGCAGAATCTTCCAGCAAAGTGAGAATATGAAATTCATTCACGAACTGTCAGAAAAAGCAATTGCTTATAACCCAAACTGTGAACAACGGCTGATGAAAGTCGCCATCATCACCATTGCCACCTTCCTGCTGGTGTCGCTGGCCACGCAGGCCGAGGAAGCCACAATTCGGGGCGAACCGGTTATCAAAGACGATTTTGAGCGATGCACGCCCAAGGACAAAATCCTGGACGACGAAAACCGGCGCGGCTTCTGGAACCTGCGATACAAGACCTGGGGCGACAACAACCTGCTTTACGGTAACCCGGAAGCGCCGGACATAACCTACGACCCGGCGCTGAAAGGCATGTACGATATTGAAGTGGAATCCCGCGCCACCGACAGCGCTGGCAACTTCGGCCTGAAACTGTCTTCGGAGCCGGAGTTTACCGTTCTAAATGTACCGAACGAAGGTGCGACTCAGAAAAAGCATTTCAACGTCTGGGTGCCGTTCCGGAAAAATGTCAGACTGGACAACGAGAAGCTCATTCTCCGTTACGCCGGCAAGGCTGCCTACATTGATTCGTTCAAATTCATTCCCATCGGCATGTTTACCAAGTTCAAACCCCTGGACGGCAACGAACCTGGTCCTTCCACCGGGGTGATATGCAAACAGATGGGCCGATACATCGGCTGGCCGACCATCGCCAGGACATCTAAAGGCGAGTTGATTGTGACTTTCTCCGGGGACCGGGATGCGCATGTCTGTCCCTGGGGAAAGACCCAGATGGTCCGGTCTTCCGACAACGGCAGGACCTGGTCCGATATTTATACCATCAATAATACTCCCTTGGATGACCGGGACACCGGCATCATTGAGACAAGTAAGGGCACCCTGCTGGTCAGCTGGTTCACATCGCTTTATTTCGAGCGGCTGACCATCATGCGGGATTCCTGGAGACAGCATGCGACCAAGATCGGTCCGGAAACCCGGAAGCAATGGCTCGGCGCTTGGGTACGCCGTTCCGAAGACAACGGCAAGACCTGGGGCGTTTCGTCCAAGACAACCGCATGCGCCCCGCATGGTCCGATCCAGTTGAAAGACGGCCGGCTGATTTATGTTGGAACCGGTAGCGGTCCCGGTCCCTCCGAACGCATCGTTGTGGAAGAATCGAAAGACGACGGCATTTCCTGGCAGCAGATCGCCAAGGTACCGTCGCCAGCATCCTTTTATGCGGATGAGCCGCACGTCGTTGAATGCGACAATGGGCGGCTCGTGGCTATGTTTCGGAATGAGCACCCGGATGAGTCCCAACGGTTCCTTGGCCAGTCAGAGAGCGAAGACGGTGGCAGGACTTGGAGCGCAATTCATCGCTTGGAGATGTGGGGCTATCCGCCGCACATCATTCGACTGAAGGACGGACGGCTGCTAGTGGTTTACGGACACCGCCGCAAACCATATGGACAGCGCGCCTGCCTTTCCCGGGACAATAGCCAGACCTGGGATCTCAAGAATGAAATCGCGCTGGTTGACAATGCGCCGGACGGAGATCTGGGTTATCCGGCTTCCGCGCAACTCGACGATGGGACCATTTTGACCATCTACTATCAGAAGGATCAGCCCACTGAAAAACCGTGTTTGATGGCCACGCACTGGCGCCTGAGATAAAATCCTTGTCGTTGGTCATGCCTGTGTTAAAGTTTTTTAATTAACTGGGACAAGAGCACTGAAATCGGTGTTTTAGAATTGCTCCCTAAGAAAACAATTTCTTATCAACTGAACGGAGGGTAGAATATGATTACTAAGATGAAAATCTGGTCCCATATTGCGTGTGCTTCTTTCCTATTCGCGTTTGCTTTGCCTGCAACGGCCTGGATGCAGTGGGGCAACTCGTCCATCCGGGACGAGGGAGATGCCATCGTGATTGAAAACCAATCCGCGTGCCTGACGGTCGGTAAGGATGGAATAACCCGCGGCTTCAAGGACGCGCGAAATAATACCGAATATCTTGACCTCCGTTCCCCGGTCTATTTCATGTCGGTACGGCGCGGAACTGTGGAGTTTGGCTCGTCCAGGATATCAAAGCAGGGCAATGATCTGAATGTCAAATTTGGCGGGTCCGGAATCGAGGCTCGTGTCCGCGTGGGAGTGAAGAAGGGCTACTTCACCTTTGAGGTCATCTCGGTCAATCAGTCCAATCTGGACGAACTGATCGTTATCGATTTGCCACTCACCATTTCCGAGCGGGTACCGCGTGTCCAGGAACCGTCCGAACACAGTGAAACGATCAATATCTGCCGGAACGATCAGTTCGGCGTATGTCTGGCGTCCGTGAACCTGATTGCCCACAGCCGCACCACCCGGTATGAGCCGGCAGCCTTTCGTTCCAGTTGCTACACGAGATTCGGGATGGTAGGTGCCAAGGTGGCACTGCTGGCCGGGCCTGCAGAACGGATGCTGGACCTCATCGGCAAAATGGAGGTGGAACAGGGGCTTCCGCATCCAACCCTTGGGGGTGAGTGGGGAAAGGTATCGCGTGAGATTCAGAAATCATACCTGTTTATCGACTTCACTGAAGCAAACATCGACCGTGTCATCGAGTTGGCGAAGGCCGGAGGGTTTCCTTACATTCTGAACTACGGCGGAACCTGGTCGAAGTCGGACGGCAAATACGAGGTGAACACGCGCAACTTTCCGAACGGCCTGTCCGGTCTGAAGGCTGTGATGGACAAGATTCACGCGGCCGGTCTCAAGGGCGGGGCCCACATGCTTGCGGGAGGTGTCGATAAGCACAACGCCTACCTCACCCCTGTTCCGGATCCGCGCCTGGCCAAAGACGACATGCGCATCCTGGCGAAAGACCTCGGGATTTCGGATACAACTCTTGTGCTGACGACCTCGCCGACGGGGCTACCGCTGCTCGATGCTTACGGTTCTTCCAGCGGCAAAAGCCTCGTTGTCGACAATGAGGTTATTACCTACCAAAATCTCAAGAACGACCATCCATTCGCTCTTGAGGGCTGTACGCGGGGCGCTTATGGGACCAAAGCCTCGTCTCACCGGGCCGGTTCTTACGTGTACCATTTGAGTCAGCGCTGGGGCAATTTCATAATAAATGCGGACAGCGACATGCTACAGGAGGTCGCCCAGAATGTTGCGGATGTAATTAACACCTGCGGATTCGACCAGATTTACTTTGATGGTTTGGACGGCGTCCAGGTCAACGGTCCGTTCTTTTACTATGTCGGGAAGTTGGTACAGGAAACCACCAAACGATTCAAGCGCGACGTCATCGTCCAGGGCAGCAACCTGGCTCACATTAATTGGCATGACTTTTCACGCCTGTACACTATTGATGTCAATATGGACATGCCTCAGAAGCGATGGGTTGACTACCACTGTTCGCAACGGCTCGTCAACGCCCTCTACAACCTGATGCCTGGCGAGTTGGGCTGGTTTGGCTATGCCGTCGGCAATGAATCCACGACTCCGGACATCATGGAGTACGTCCTTGCAAAGACGATCGGGTGGAGCGTGCCCTGGTCACTCGAGACAAGCACCGGCGTCCTCACGGGAAATGGTCGCACGCCGGAAAACCTCGCCCTCTGCAAGATCTATGAGGAACTGCGCTTCCGGAATTATTTTTCGGACCGCGTCAAGGAGGTGCTTCGTACTCCCAGGCAGGACTTCAAACTGGTTGAGAAAGGTTCCGGTCAATGGCAGATGCACCCTGTCAATTACGGTCCGGCCCGGCTTTTGTCTCTCGAGGGAAATACCGTGAGCCGGTTTACACACGACAATCTTTTCCAGGAACAGCCGCTGAAGTTTCGAATCAAGGCGCGCCCTGCAGCGGCGGCGTTTGGAGACAGGAGCAATCGGGTGTTGGTAGACCCCGATCAAACTCCAGAAGGGACTGCTTCGTCCGGCAGTCCGGACTTCCCCGCAACGGCGGAACGATCGAGCGAACAGGTGAAAACAGGACGCACGAGCCTCAAACTGAGCGGCGTCAATCGCGCGTCCGGAAAGAACTCATGGGCCGCTCGAACATTCCAGCTGACTCAGGCCTGGGATCCCACGAAAGACGGTGCAATTGGTTTCTGGCTGTATGGAGACGCGAGCGGTGTCAAGCTGCATCTCCGGCTCGACGACGGTCGCCGCCGACGCTCCCGTTCGCATTACGTCGTATTGAACTTTTCCGGCTGGAAATACTTTGAGATGGCCGATCCGTGGGTGGATCCGGTAACTAAATGGTATTATCCCCACACAATGCCCGGGGATCCAGCAGTGGAACTGAATCCCGGCTTCGAACCCGATACCACCCTTGACAAGATTGCTTATAATGACGCGGGTTTCCTGACCCTCTTGTTGACGGACGTGCCTCCGGGTAAGACAGTCACCTGCTACCTGGGTCGCCTTGAAGCACTCAAGGAATTTCCGACGACCCTGATCAACCCGACCCTGAGCTTTAACGGGACCGCCGTGCGCCTGCCGGTTACCCTGACTGACCACCAGTATGTTGAGTACTGGGGAGAAAAGGACGCGACTGTATATGACAAGAACGGCTTCACTCTTGGACGATTTCCTTTGAAGGGAGCTCCTCTTCTCCGCGGCGGTGTGAATCAGGTCGAGGTTCGGAACGAAGCGGATTCCGGAGCCCGCACCCGGGTTCGTATCGAGTTGGTTACCATGGGCGACGTGCTTAAATAATTGCCGGTATGTTCGATTGCCAAAGCCGCCGGAATCACGTAACGCATCCAAGGCGGTCGTCATCAACGATGACGGGTTCAGCCCTGAATTTAAAAGACAATTATCGTGAGAATAGTAAACTTGGATTCACAGGAGGTATGACCATGAGTTCCATTGCGCGGCGGGTATTTATTGAACGTTCTATTGGCATTACGGCAGGTACCGCTTTGGGTCTTGGCGCATTGACTGCGCTTGCTGCCGAAAAAAAGAGCGGTGAGGAAAAGCCTTCGATGGATGGTAAAATGCGCAACATGCACAAATGGCAAGACTTGCGTCCCGAGGAGTTCCTTAGAGAACAGGAACGCGCACCGGTTGTCTATTGGGCCTGCGGGCCGATGGAAGATCACGGTCTTCAGAACGCGCTCGGGATGGATCCCTGTAAAGCTTATGAAATTTGTCTTCGGGCGGCCAAGGAAACAGGCGGCATAGTCTTCCCCCTGGTGCCATTTGCCCCTGCCGGGGCGCCTCCGCTTTCGCGCGAAGAGATAAAGTCGGGGAAACACCAACTCTTTCCGCCGAGCCTGTTCGTGAGCGTTGAGCTGTGCCGGGGGATTTACATGGAGCTCTTCGAGAGCATGGCGGCACTCGGGTTTCGAGTGTGCGTCGCCTTCGGTGGTCATGGTCCGGCCGCCAGTCTACTGCGAAAGATTACAGAGGAACTGGGCGGACGCCTGGAAAAGATGGCGATCATAACTTGCGGCAGTGCGACGTATGTCAAGGACCTCATGAAGCGGGAAGCGCACGGTGATCCGACTCCCGGCGCGCATGGGGGTAAATGGGAGACTTCCATGAATATGGCATTAGGCCCAGAACGCGTGGACCTGTCGCGTGTCCAGCACATTGATGCCAGCCCTATTCCCTCCCAATTAAAAGGACGAGTGCCCGCCCACCTCAAGGCAATTGAGGAGTCCTCTGTAGCCTTCGGTGAAGAGTTGATGAATACGGCCGCTAGGCGGCTGGCAGATGAGGTACGCAAGTCATTAGGCTGGGTGAAGAGGTAATGGCCGGTGGCTGAGAACAAAAATGTGGGCGGGTTACCGGATTAGCCGGAGTTGAGAATACAGGGTAAATTATATCAACCGGTTAGCCGTTGACACCTGTCGTACCTCTGATGCAGAATCTTCCAGCAAAGATCACCAGTCACATGATGAACTCACAGGATAAAAAAACGTGTTTTACGATGCGTGCCCTTTGGGTATCAACAACTCAAACCCACGGATTTTTCGGGCAACGGCCTGCAATATCTTTCGTATGCGCCATCTGGCTGCTTGCGGGGACTCTCGGTGCGGAGGCAATCAAGGCGGCGGACAACAAGAGTGCGTTTATGAAAAACAAACTCGAGGTATTCGTCAAAGGGGACGAGACCTATGTGCGTTCGCCATTCTCAAAGGAACAGGATCTTGTGCGGGTTATCGGCAAGGGACCAAACAACAGGCAGGTCAATTTTTCATGGACAGGACTGATCCCGGCTGGCGCGTCTTTCGATGATAAAACCGTTGCTGGTGCCACACGTATCCACAACTGCGGCGATGACAGTACACCATGGAACATCAACAGCATGTATATCGGGGCCAACCATGGTTGCTCGTCGAGTCGCGAAATCACCTGTACGGGACATGGCCTAAGCACCGCCGACCTCGGGAGCGAATGGACCGACGGCGCCCGCGTCAAGTGGTATGTCATGAAGATCGTCGATAATGACAAGCTCTGGCTCTTGTCTCAAAACAACGGCACTGGCGACATATGGAAATTCACCTCAACTCTCACGGGCACAATACTCAAACGCAGCTCCAACGGGAAAACCCTCCAGGTCCAAAACAACGTCATGACCCAACTCTATCCTGCCGTGCGAATCCTCCGCCAGCAATGCCTTAAAGACGGCAAGATGCTTCTTCCTGCCAGGGGAGTAACAAAATGCGACTTCATCGATTTCGTCGAAGAGAACGAGATTGTCAATCCGGGGGCAGTGCTCGCGGACGTCATCGGCAACCCCGGCAAGAAGCGTGACTTCGTCGCCGCTCCACTGCCTGCCACCATCGCCAACACAATCACCTACCGGATCCATCCCGATGGCTCGACAGTGATTACGTACAAGGCGAAAGTACTGCAGGACCTCAACATTGGTTACATGGGCTTCATTCAGTCAGCGCCTCTGAGCCGTGGAAGTTATACATCCCACCGCTATTACATCCCAAAGGCAATCCCTTTCGTCAAGAACAGCGTCAATTACGATTTCCGTGCCACGCAAGATTTCTCTAAACCCGTACCCGTGCCGCTGAACTTCTCCGAATCGGACGGTGACATCGAAAATCCGGACAACCTCCCGGACCGGTTCATCCAGCTTCTGGGTCAGGGTGATGGCAAAACTGCACGATCAAAAACGGGTTACGCGCTTGGCTACTCCCTCGTCCAAGGCATGACTGTTCCAGCGAAACGGAAGAAACACACGAAGCGGGCCCTCTTCATCCACACGTCGAACAAGTCTTACCCGTCTGCTCTCGATGCGCAATTCGCACCGATGATCAAAGCCGGGACCGAATTCTTCTGCGTGGCGTATCGACGTTACTTCAACCCTGAAGGCCTGAAGAATGCCACCTGCGCCTACTGGTACAATGATGGCAACAACATCGTGACTTATATCGACTATCACAAATCAGTGGCCAGGGATATCGTGATGTTGCCCCCCGAATGCGCCGGGAAAAACATAACCGTTGTTGAAAGAACACCATCACTGACGCTGCACACCGACAAATCCGTCCCGGCCAGTGGAGTATCGATTTCTGTCAAAGGAGACTACGGCTACATTGTCATCAGTACGCCATACAACTCAAAATAAGGAAATTCAATATGTCACGTTTATCCCGCCGGAAATTTCTGCAAAGCTCGATGTTGACGGTTACTGCTCTCTCGTCGTGCCAGCCAAACAAAAAGGTGCGTCCGGCAAAAAAAGGTCAAAATATCCGGCAAAAACAATTGAATTTGAATAAGGGCATACAATCCAGGCTAAAAGGCCAGATAAAGAAATATGCTTATGAAATGGGAGTTGACCTTATCGGTTTTGGAAATGTGGAGCGCTCAATAAACGCGCCTCTGATGATGAGTCCGCGCGGTCTTTTCCCAAAATGCCGTACGATTATAGTCATGGCCATACATCATCCGGATGCATGCATCGAACTCGGCGGCGAGAAGCACCCCCAGGAGATTGGTCCCTATGCAGTCCAGTATATGATGAACACAAAGCTGGATGAGCTCTCATATCGAATGGCCGTTTACCTGGAAAAAATGGGATTCAACGCACTGCCAATCGCGTCGAGTAACATATGGAGATACAACCAGTACAAGGACCTCAAGGCCATATTTGCCCCGGACCTCAGCCATATCTACATGGCCGTAGTCACCGGTCTTGCCGACATGGGATACAACGGTCTTGCCATTACCCCCGAATACGGGGCCCGCAACAGGTTCGTCACTGTTCTTACAGATGCCGTTATTGAACCTGACCCGCTGGTTGAACCCGGTTCCATTTGTGACAAATGCATGCTTTGCCGGGACCATTGTCCGGCAAAAGCACTGGATAAAGAACTCAATGGTCAAAATATCCTGAAAATTGAAAATTACGAGTACAAATTCCCGAAGAAAAATCTGTGGCGTTGCGCCTGGGGTGAGCATTTCAACCTCGACCTTGATCTTGTAATTCCTGAAAAGGTTGATGAAGCCGTGATCCTGGACACAGTTAAAAAGCATGGCTTCCGAAGCGGTGAAATGGGACAGTGCCTGAAATTCTGCGTACCAAAAACGCTGAGAAGTTATGATGAAGCTTATTCCAAAACCCCTATGCGAATAACTTCTGTCAGCATGGATGAAAGCCTTGAATCGATGAAACTCTCCGACGAACTGATCTCAGACGCATACTCGAAGGGTGCTGAATATGTGTCTGTTCACACGGTGGAAGAACTGAAAGCGGCAGGCATTTCCATTGAGTCTCAACTTCCAGGTGCCCAATCAGCCATCACCGTGATGATCAACCGGGCCCCTGACGATGGCAATAAATGGAATACGGAATGCCGGAATAATTTCGCATTCGGGGCACGCCAGCTTGTCGATCTGGCCTGCTATGATCTTACGCGGGAATTGGAAGAACTTGGATTCCGGTCGGTCATGAGCAGTTTCCACTCTGCGGGTATCAAGAGCATTGTTTCCCAGATTCTTAAAAAGATTGGCGGTTTCGATGATTCACGAATCACTGCCAACATCGTCATAACACGAAAACGGTTGTCTCCAAGAACCGTGAAATTGAACATCACCCCATCCATGCCGGTCCTGAAAAAAGGAGCCCTGACAGACATCTTGAGGAATGAAGCGCTTTCATTCGGCGCCGATCTTTTCGGGGTGGCCCCGACAGAGAGGATTGAATCCATCCGCACGCAGATTCAAGGCTATTTTAAGGACCGCGAAACATTCATAGCTGCTGATAAAGCAAAACATTTATCTCCGTGGGAGCCTGTAATAAAACGCGAAAAGAGGCAGATTGCCGCCTGCA
>JAQUPZ010000014.1 GCA_028716365.1 Kiritimatiellia bacterium | reverse complement strand
GTCAGTATCAATGGCGACAAGGAACAGTTGAGAATCCTGAGGAAGGCCTGGGATGCCAAGTTTGCCAACCTTCTGACGGTTCCAAAGACGGCGCCAGGTGCAGGAAAGTCATATTCCCTTAACATGTGCGGCTCACCCGAGGCAATGAACCTGTTCGTGAACGGGATTAAAGGGAAATGAGGCTCTGCAGTCTTCAGTACAGCCGACCAACTATTATGGCCAGCCTTGACGTCATGTCAAATCCCTGTTTTAATTCGGCCACCGTTACGAAACAGCAGGAACAAGGTAAAAACGATTATGGTTTGTGACCATGTCATAAAAGCAATTTCTTATAACCATAACCTAACCAACCATAAGGGTTGCGGGATCATCAGCGCTTTTCGTAACATGAGGAATTATGTTGCAGGCACCAGCACACCGGACATGGCCATATCGGATGCCAAATCACGGAAACTGGGGATCCTTCTTACCGTAGACCAGATTCAACGGCCTTCATTACACAGGGGCCTGATGCGACAGGCAGGGGAATCTGGGATCTGGACAAAAAGGTTCTGAGAATCATGGCATTTCCGGAAATACAATTATTCCATATAGAGCTCAGCAACGCCTGTAATTTCAAGTGCGAGTTCTGTCCCATCACCGTGACGCGGCGGCACCCCCAATCCATGCCGTTGCCGGTTTTCCGGAAGATCATTGACCAGCTGGCCGGAAATCGACTCGCTTCCCAGGTCCTGCTTCACGTGCTGGGAGAACCGCTGCTCTATGCCGACATCCTTGACGCAGTACGTTACGCGAACAACCATGGGCTGAAGGTGACGATCACGACCAATGGGAGCCTGCTGAACGCGGACATGATCAAGGGCCTGAGTGACTGCGGTCTGTACAGCATGGACATTTCACTGCAGTTGCTGGGCAATGACCACCACGCACTGAGACACACGGGGGTCGGTTTCGACGAATATTTCCGGAATATCGTCAATTCCGTCCGCCTGATCCAGGAAACAACGAACATTCGACTGATCGTCAAGGTCATGAACACAACATACAAACGGCTGTTCTCCTTCGACAAGCCGCCCCGCTTCGAACAGCAGGGACAGGAATTCAGGAGGCTCTTACTGCAGTTGATCATGGACCTTTATGGGGCTACTGGAACCGTTATTGCAATGGAAGAAGTGGAGGCCAGACTGAAGAAAACGAACCTGGACTCGGCGATACGCATCCGGCTTGCAGAACGACTCTTCGTCTTCGTCCAGCTGTTTATGGATTGGGGCAACGCATTTTGCGGCACAAAGGTTTATCCGGCCAGGATTGGTTCCTGTTCGTTTGCTTTCAAAGAGCCGTCGGTGCTCAGCGATGGATCCGTGGTTATGTGCTGCGCGGATTATGACGGGGAGACGAAGCTTGGACACATCAACGATGGCCCCCTCCTCTCAATCCTGACTTCTGAAAAGGCACAATACTTTCGGGATGGATTCGAGAAGTACAGCCTCAGGCATCCGCGCTGTCAGCGCTGCCTTGGAAGTACCAGCAGGCTCATGGCGATCGGCAAGGGTCTGGGCAGCATATTCGTGTCGCGGTTCATGAAACTCCAGGGTGAGAATGTGATGGTCCTGCGTTGAACTAAATCGCGTCGTCGCATCTTCTTGTCTCCTTACCCTGAATTCTAAATCAAGTTATAAGAAAATGCTTTTGTGACATGGACATAAACTATAACTGCTTTTGACCGCAAATTCCATTTTACCCGCAGCGGTATCACCAGATTCCATGTATTCGATGCAGCACGGAAGAGATGTTCAGGGTTGGTAATAAATTCCTGTTGGCTTGTTGGGGCAGGAATGATAACAATGTTCGTAGATACTGGTAGGCGTTCAACTGAGTATTTTCCATTCTTTTGGGAATTCACAGAAAGGTTCACATCATGAAATCGAGAATATTACCGTTATTTGTTTTCACTGTAATCTATGCGATCAGCATGCAGGCAGCGCCAGCTGTATTTTACGTTGCGCCCAATGGTGCTGATGCAAATCCCGGCACGCAGGACCGCCCGTTCGCTACTCTTGAAAAGGCGCGCGATGCTGCCAGGCAGGCAGGGGAAGGTCCTCGCTGCATCAAGATAATGCAGGGCGACTATTTTCTCACGAAACCACTTGAACTGGATGCGCGGGATAACGGTTTGACCATCGAGGCTATGACTAATGGAGTTGTACTGTATGGAGGTACACAGATAGCCGGCTGGAAGCGGGACGGGGACAAATTCTGGTATGCCGAACTTCCCGGCGTTATGGAGGGGACATGGGATTTCCGGGCGCTGATCGTGAACGGGCGGTTGGCCGAGCGTGCCTGTTTACCCGCCACCAATACTTTTGAGAATCTCGGAACGTGGAGCCTTCCTCTTTTGCCGGCAGTGGCCGGGCACTGGGAACGCAAACCCACGCGCGAGGAATCGACTACCATGCCGTATGATCCCAAGGACATACCTGCGACACTTGATGTGAAGAATGCCGAGGTGCGCATGTACCACATGTGGGCCGAATCGCTTGTTGGGGTTACCACAAATGACACGCAGAAGTATGCACTTATTCTTTCCTCCGAACCTTCCTGGCCGCCGGGAGCATTGAACAGGCGAAAATACGTCATCTATAACACGTGTGAGGGTATGAACCGGCCGGGTCAGTGGTATCTGGATCGAACCACCGGTCGGCTGGTCTATTGGCCGATGCAGGGTGAGGACATGGCAAAGATAAAGATCATTGCTCCTACGGCTGAGCGGATTATTCGGATTGCGGGTGGCTCGAAAAAGCCGGCAGAGAAAATCACAATTCGTGGTTTAGTTCTGCAGGCCACCACGGCACCTCTCAAACCGGCAAGTTTCGGTGCAGGTGCATTTGATGGCGCATTGAGCGTGACGGATGCCCGCCAGTGTGTAATCGAGAATATTGAGATATGCAACGTAGGCGGTGTTGGCATGAGTGCTGACAGACTCACCAAATGCAGCATTACCGGCTGTCGCGTCCATGATGTCGGGGCCTGTGGTGCCAGGATCAGTGGAGCTGACACTCTCATTGCGACTAATCATATCCACCATCTCGGGGTGTATTATCCCAGTGCGGCTGCAACTATACTGCGGGGTGAGCGCATGCATATTTATCGTAATGAAATCCATGATGCGCCTTATTCTGGAATAATCAGCGGCGGTAAGGAAAATTTGATTGAGGAGAACCTGATCTACAGTTTGATGAGGGAACTGCATGATGGTGCTGCCATTTATGGCAACATGACTGCCTGTATCATTCGTGGTAACGTGGTTCGTGATGTAGTCGAGTTTGGTAAGGGGTTCGGTGCATCCGCATATTATCTGGATGAGGGTGCCCGCGATTGTATTATCGAGCACAACGTGGCGATTGGCGTGTCCATGCCGACCCACAACCATATTACTCGCAACACCACTGTTCGTGATAACGTGTTTGTCGCCGACAAGGACATGACTATATCGTTCGCCAGGTCCGTCGGTTGTACTTTTGAGCGGAACACCCTGTTTGCCCCCGGAAAGATCAAGGTCAACCAGCCGAACGGCATCAAGGTCTGGAAGGATAACGTGATTTACAGTAACGGGCTGGACAAGAACGATGCCCCGCAGTCATTCACCATTGATACTGCGATGCCGGCCGTGGTAACGCCTGCACGCAAAACCGGGCCGGTTATGGCTGAGCGCATTGCCACTGCGCCGACGCTTGACGGCGATATTACTTCTGAAGAATGGCCAGGCAAAATCTTCAACCTGGACCGTGAGCCTTCGCGGTTTTCTGTCGGCGGATCTCCGACGATGGTGAAACTCGCGTATGATGATAAGTGCCTGTACGTTGGGGCGACGGTGACGATGTTCGCACCTGCGCAGATCAAAACGGGGGCTGACTGGGGGAAGGATGACGGCGTGGAAATTTGCATTGCGGGTAAGGCTTCCGACGGCAAGCCGATCACATTTGTGGTCCGCGGTTTTGCGGGTGGTGTGATCCAGAGTGCCACCGATGCCGGGGCATCTCAAGAGGCGGCGGAGCGGCTCGGTAAAGAGGTACGTTTTGCAGCCAAACTTACCAAGGCTTCGAAAGACACCCTGAGAGGTTGGAAAGGGGAGTGGACCATTCCATTCGCGGCGCTGGGATTGAATCCTGCAGCGGACAAGAAGATAGCATTCAATATGGGTGCGTTCTACAGTGAATTCGGAGAATGGCATTGCTGGGAAGGTACGCTGGCTGAAAACTGGAAGCTGGAAGAGGCCGGAACGCTTCAATTTAAATGAGCGGGATCTGAGTTCTTATTATGAACATAGCTCTTTTGCCTGTATTGCTGGCCAGCATCATGAGTCCATATGCCCGGCACGAGACATCCTGGAAATTCCCTTAACATGTACGGCTCGCCAGAGGCAATGAACCTGTTCGTGAACGGGATTAAAGGGAAATGAAGCTCTGCAGCCTTCAGTACAGCCGACCAACTATTATGGCCAGCCTTGACGTCATGTCAAATCCCTGTTTTAATTCGGCCACCGTTACGAAACAGCAGGGACAAGGCAAAAACAGTTATGGTTTGTGCCAATGTCAGAAAAGCAATTTCTTATAACCAACCATAACCTAACCACCCCCTGCGGCGGCGTTTATTCAGAACAGTATTTCGATGGCTTGTTTGACGAAACAATTGCTTCGCGTGGATTCAAGCGTCTCTTCAGTGACGAGCGGCTGAAGGCTTATCGTGACAGTTTTCAGGAACTGAAAGGGAACAAGCTGGTCTGTCAGACGGCCATAGGGATGAGTCAGAGCATGCTCCTGGCTGAACGCGGATGTATGGACTACATCGTTGGAGCAATTAAGAAGATTCAGGCACACAGCACAGAACTTGCGAAGACTTGAAATCTGCATGCCGGGATTCGGTCAAATTTTCGGATCGGTCCGGATGTTTGGCTGTATAATCATGTATGAAAGGATTGTATTTTCCGGCATTTCAGGATAGGGTCTTGGCAAAACGGGCGGGAAACATGGTACATTATCGTCTGGGAGCGAATCACAGTATCTTTTGGTCGGCATTTCTTGCGGGATTATTTCTCTTTGCGCCGATGATTGGAGCGCGGGAAGAATCAGGCCTGGGAAATTTCGACTTCCGTGAAATTATCAGGAAATCCAAGGAAAAGGTTTTTCCTGCGGTTGTTTATGTCAAATGTGTCCGCCAGTCGCATGAAAGCGGCAAGAAACAGTCGCATGAAGTTTCAGGAAGCGGTGTTCTGATCACCAGCGAAGGTGAAATCCTGACCAACTGGCATGTTGTCGACAAGGCAACGGAGGTGCGTTGTCTTCTGCATGATGGCCGTGCGTTTCACGCTGATATCCGGGGCACCGACAAGGACCTCGACGTTGCGCTCCTGCGCCTGCGCATGCAGCCGGATGAAAAAGTTGTTCCGTACGCTGAACTTGGCGACTCCTCCGTGCTCAAGGAGGGGGATTTTGTTATGGCGATGGGAGCACCATGGGGACTGGTGCGGTCGGTCTCGATAGGTATTATCTCGTGCACAAAGCGGTACCTGGAAAAGCAGAGCGAGTACAGCCTGTGGTTACAAACAGACGCATCCATCAGCCCCGGCAATTCCGGTGGCCCATTGGTGAACACTGATGGCAAGATTGTAGGTATCAATACTCTGGGCACTTTTTTCGGTGGTGACATGGGTTTCTCCGTTCCGTCGTTCACCATACGGGAAATCCTGCCCCGCCTCCAGCAGACTGGCGACATAGCGTGGTCATGGACCGGTCTTGAACTGCAGGCGATTCGCGATTTCAACCGGAACATGTACTTTGATTTCACAAATGGCGTGCTTGTGGCCAGTACGGACGCCGGCAGTCCTGCCAGGCATGCTGATATCAAGGATATGGACCGCATTACCAGCATAAATGGCGAAACAGTGAATGCCATAAACGCGGAGGACCTTCCTGCAATAAGGCGCAAACTCGCGCTGCTTCCTTTCGGCCAGAAATCCAAGATCGAAATTGCCCGCGGTGACAAGATGCTGACCGTTGAACTTGCGCCCAGGAAAAAAGGAAAAATCGAAGGTGAAGAACTTGATTGTCCGCGCTGGGATTTTACGGTCAAGGCCATTAATCAGTTCGACAATAAAGCTCTTTATTATTACCGCAAGGAAGGCGTATTCATCTTCGGAATCAAATATCCGGGCAACGCTTCAAACGCCAGACTAATGCAGCAGGATATAATCATCGAGATCGATGGAGAACAGGTCAACACGCTAGAGGACGTCAAGCGTTTGCACAGGAAGAGTATTGAGAATATCTCAACCAGGCCCAGGGTAACCCTGAATGTCCTGCGTAATGGAATGCTCCAGCAGGTCATATTGAATTTCTCGCGCGATTTTGAACGCGAGTAAAAAGGTTCCATAACACAAGAAGGTGCAACATGAACAAGATATGTCTGTCTCTGATGATTTCTCTTGGCTTGGTGTTTTCCGTTGTTGCGGAGGAGGCGAAGGAAGACAACAACAGTCTTTCCCCGGAACAGCAAACAGACATCATCCGTCGGGTATCGCCGGGTATCGTGACCGTCCAGTATTCGCTCCGTTATGATAAAGGTCGGCCGCCCCAGGGCGCAAACACGATGTATTTCTGTCACAATTGTGGCCGTTATCATACCCATGAAGTAGGGGAGGAATTGATTCGTGAACAGAGACCTTTGGAGGAAGTGGGCTTTGTTGTCGAATCAGGTGTCATTGTGACAAGGGACACGACACTTGCAAACCGCTGTGTCGGCAATATCCGTGTTGTTTCCGCAGCCGGTTCATCGCCGGCGCACATAGCTTCCTACGCATTGGAAAATAACGCAGTACTGCTTGAGCTGGAGAAACCACTGGACGACGTCAAGCCGCTCAAGTTCACGGGCAAGACCAACAAGGAATTACTGGGGGTGACAGCTTCGCAAATCGATGGGATATGGACAACGAGCGTACGTCCCATTCCTTCCACGGTCTATAACCGTGTTGCTGGCGGTACTTTCATGGTTCTGCCTGTATCATGCCTTGTTATTGACGGTAAAGGAAATCCTGTGAGTATTGCCATGAACAGTATGATGCCTGTTGGGAACCAGGGACTTGTTCCACCGCTCAAATGGCAGACAATGTCTGTAAAGGACTTCACCGCCAGTCTGGATAAAATAAAGAATATTACGGACCAGTCGTTCCTGCGCGTCCAGTTGAACTTCAGAAGCCCGAAGGTAAAGAGTGATATGGATAACATGCGTCATCGTTATGTCCGCTCGGGTTCATCGCCTGACGGTGAACTCGCGACTGATTTCAACACTCTCGGTGTCTGTATCGAAAAAGGCCGTTTGATTGTCATTGCCGATCTTGAGCCTGAGATGACTGCCCGCCTCGAGAAGATTACCGTGTACGATTCTGATGGCAAAACGCATAACGCGAAATTTTCTGCCACGCTGGCTGAATATGGCGCCCTTGTCGTTTCTTGTGACGAATCCATCGGAAGGAAGCTTGAGGTGGAATCTTGTGATTTCTTCAAATTAAAACACAAACTTTTGTTCAAGGCCAGGTTGCTGGTTGCGGGAGAACAGCGGATCGCCGAGTTCTGGCATGGTCGTCTTGCTGCATGTAAGCTTGGCAAGAAGAACAGGATTTGCCCGACGTTTGACGGTGAACAGAAAGACGTGTATTTCTTTACACCGGAAGGCCGTATTGTTTTCTTTCCAATCACCGTCAGAGAAAAGGTGACCGTAAAGAGCAGCAGGAGGGGGGGCGGTTCGTCCGATCCGGAATTCGTGGCGTTTTCTGATGTTGTAGCGGCGATGGACAAGACTGCTCCGCATAATGTTCCGCTGGATGAGAAAAGCGAAGGGAAGACTGCATGGATGGGCATCGCTCTACAGAAAATGACACCGGAACTTGCCCAGATAAACCGTTGTTCAGACCAGACAAAGAATGGCGAAACGGGTGCGATTGTTTCCATGGTCTATCCTGATTCTCCCGCCGGCAAGGCCGGGATCAAAGCCGGAATGATTCTCCTGAGGCTTGAAATTGAAGACGAGTCAAGGCCGATCGAAGTAACCGCAGAAGATGACACCGGCAGAAGCATGATGTTCCAGTCGGAACGCATTAATGAAATACCTCTGGAGTATTTTGACAGGATGCCTGCGCCGTGGGATTCCATAGATAACTGGTTTACAAGACTTCTGACGGATCTGGGCTTTGGTACCAGATTCAAGGCATTCTTTCTTGATAAGGGCGAGGATCTTGTCAGGGATTTTACTGTTGTTGAGAGTCCTGCCCATTATGATTCTGCTCCCCGGCATAAAAATATACCTCTTGGTATGACGGTGAGGGATATGACTTTTGAGGTTCGTCAGTACTTGCGTAAAACAAAGGATGCTCCAGGTGTGGTGATTTCCAAGGTTGAGCCGGGCGGTAAGGTCGCGGTTGCCGGTATTCGTCCTTATGAGGTTGTCACCCAGATTAACGGAGTTGCGGTGAAAGATGTTAACCAGTTTGCAAAACTTGTTGCGGAGACAAAAGAGTTGAATTTGACTATAAACCGTATGGCGGAAAACAGGCAGGTTCTGATCAAACTCGACAATTCCCAGAAATAACATTCATTAGCGTTATTGGGCGATAGTATAAGATGACGGGAATATGACTGCTTATAATCGTCTCTCATTACGATCATGTCGCAGTTTTCTGAAGGTTTCCACCGGTATCCTGTTGTTTGGCATCGCCGGCGGATTGTTTCAATTAATGTTTCGCAAGGTGCGATTTTTCCTGCAGTGTAAGGGAAACAAAACAGACAACAATATTACGACCAGTGGAAATAAGTAAAATAACAGGGAAGGGATTAAATATGACTGGTAAAATATTGACTCGATTTTAAGGGAGATCTCTATGAACATAATACGTACGGCTATGACGGCTGTCCTTTTCCTTTTTATTTCGAGTGTCACTTTCAGCACGGAAGAGAGCGGGCGCGTTGTTACCCAACTCGATGGTTTTAATGACATCTCTAAATGGACATCCGCGAGGGATGAGAGTCGTATAAATAGCGAGTTTGGTAATTACCGTTTCACCGCTGTACCCGGGGCCGGCCGTTCGGGCAAAGGAATGCGCTGGGATTTCAAGGTTATTACCCCGAAACAGAGCTACAGTGATCTCTACGGAAATTTCCAAATAGAGGAACCGTTTGACAGGATATCTATCCGGGTACGAAACGCAGCGAAAAAGCCGATTTCTTTCTGGATCAAGCTTATCGAGGAGGATGGCAGTGATTTCGCCGCCGGTTTGCCTGGCGTGCCAATAGGGAATACGGATGACTGGCAACGTATCGAGTTCAGTCTGGATAAGTATCACGTTGCATCCTGGTCCAAGGACGAGAACAATACCCTCGATTTTCCTTTGAAGAACGTTGTCCTTGTTGCCACCGGTGTCAAGCCAGGGGAGGACTACAGTCTTGACTTCGATGATCTCGAAATTTCTTGTCCAGGTCCCGAGAAAGTAAATCTCATGAAACTAGAAGGCCCGGCCTCGGTCAAAGCTGGCAGTGAGATATCAATTCGCCTCACACTTGCCGCCGGGGAACCGCTCCGTGGTGATTACAAGCTCTCCGTCATGTGTACCAGGGATGGCAAGACCGTCAAGATGTGGCAGGTTGAGCCGCCTTTGTCCACGAGCCGGTGGAAGCCCGGTGAGGCTGTGGAGATGCCACCCGTTATGATGCATTTGCCCCTTTTCGCCACCGCTGGGACGTACGAAGTGCATGCGCGGCTTGGGTGGACGAAACTTGCCAGGGATGGAAAAGAAACCCTCATGCAATTCGCGGTTGAACCGCGTAAGTCGGGTCCCATTCCAAAGGTCGCGATCCGTCCCCACAACGGCGTGCCGACGCTTTTCATCAACGATAAACCCAATGCCGCTATGACGTACATGACCTACAACCGGCAGGAACATAAATATTTCCGGGATTTTGGTGAAGCCGGAGTGGACCTGGCCACGTTCTCGGCGACCTCGGACTATAGTTATTATAGTCTGGCACCGCCAACCTGGCTTGCACCGGATATTTTCGATTTCAGTCACTTCGATGACAGAATCATCGCGATCCTTGAAGCGAATCCCAATGCTTATCTTTTCCCGCGTATCTACATCTCTGCACCGCCGTGGTGGTGTGAGGCATATCCGGACGAGGTTGCCAAGCAGGCTGAAATAGTACCTTCGAAAGGAGATCACTTCAGCGGAAAACCATTCGCGACGCCAGCCTCTGAAAAATGGCGGAAGGACACGGCGATGGCCCTGCGCAAGTTTATCGAGCACATACGTTCGAGTCCGTATGCGGACCGCGTAATCGGCTATCACATCGCGAGCCTCCATACCGAGGAGTGGTTTTACCATAATTTCTGGGGTAACCCGCCTAGTTACTGGGGTTACAGCAAGCCGGACATTGAATCTTTCCGCAAGTGGCTCAAGAAACGGTATGGGAATATTGAAGCGTTGCGACGGGCCTGGCATGACGGGAAGGTGGATTTTTCCGCTGTGGTGCCGCCCAGGAAGGCCGAACGGCTCAGCACGGACTTGGGCTTTTTCCGTGATCCGGCCAAAAGCCGGCGTATCATTGATTTTTACATTTACTACAACGACATTATGGTGGACACAATCGAATACTTCGCGCGCGTTGTAAAGGAAGCGACGAACCGCGAGAGCATTTTCGGGGTTTTCTACGGCTACGTCTTCGAATTGTCGGGATCGCCGGAGGGAGGGCATATGGCGCTGGAGCGGTTGTTACGATCGCCGGACGTGGATTTCCTGACCGCACCGTCTTCTTACGCCTTTCGCGCCCTTGGTACTGGATGCAGTACCTTCATGTCACTCACGGAAGCGATTAAACTGCACGGTAAACTTTGGTTTAACGAGAACGATTATCGCACTCACCTGATGCCCCAGAAAAAAGGTGTATTCGACGCGATTGATCTCAACAACCTCGATGAATCCATCTCCATACAGAAACGTGAACTGGGGCTTGTGCTTTCACTTGGGACAGGCATGTGGTGGTTCGATATGGGCGGTGGATGGTACGACGAGCCCGGATTTATGAAAGCCATCGCGGAAATGAACGACGTGGGCGAGAGAAGCATCGCCTTTGACCGGTCGTCCGCGGCCGAGATTGCCGTGGTGGTGGACGAGGAAAGCATGTGTTTCGGCGATGGGAAGGGCCGGTTTGCAAACCTGCTTCTTGGCCAGCAACGCAAGGAACTGCACCGCCTTGGCGCGCCCTTCGACTTTGTATTCCTGAGCGATCTCGAATCTCTGCGGCCATACAAAATGTACATCTTTCTGAACACGTTCAAGCTGGATCAGACACAGCGTGGTATGATCGACAAGACAGTTAAAAAAGACGGTAAAGTAGTAGTATGGGTATACGCGTCCGGTTTTGTGGACGGCACGCTTTCGGACGAAGGTATTACGCAGACGACCGGGATAAAAGTTACGTACACAAACGACCACCGCGCTGTGAAGATAAAGATAACAGACAAGGACGATGATCTGACAAAAGGTGCGCCCGAGGATACAAGATGGGGAAGCGGTGATAAGCTTGCTCCGATCTTTTATTGTACAGACAAAAGCGCCAAAGTGCTCGGTATGATTGATGGCTTTGAAAGTCCAGGCCTGGCGGTCAAGCGATTTCCGGAGTGGACCTCGGTTTATTGTGCTGCGCCGAACCTGCCCTGGTGGCTCCTGCGGTCCATGGCGAAGTCGGCCGGTGTGCATATCTACAACGATGCTGGTGACGTGATGTACTTGAATAAATCGTTCCTGACGATCCATGCGAATGAAGCCGGGCAACGTATCTTACGCTTTTCGAAACCCGTGTCGCTATTTGAGGTTTTCGAACGGAGGCAGGTAGCAACCGATGTCATGGAGGTTAAAGTTGATCTTCCAGCGAAGCACACGGCAATCTACTTGCTTGGGACAGCCGAGCAGTGGAAGAAGGCCGGGAAAGGCGATTAAGTTGCGAACATTAACAGGGGTAAAATAAATCTATATTGATAACAAGGAGATTCAATGCAGTACCGAAAATTTGGCCGGACCGGTTGGCAGGTGAGCGAAATCGGATATGGAATGTGGGGTATGGGTGGCTGGACTGGATCCGATGACGCTGAGTCGCTACAATCGCTTAACCATGCGGTTGAATTGGGTTGTAATTTTTTCGATACCGCATGGGGCTACGGCAAAGGTCATAGCGAGCGTTTGCTGGGCAGACTGGTACGTTCCCATCCGGATAAACGTCTGTATACTGCTACCAAGATTCCGCCCAAAAATCTTGTCTGGCCTTCACAGCGCAGCTTTTTGCTCGATGATTGTTTTCCCCCTGACCATATCAAAGCTTACACTGAGAAAAGTCTAACCAATCTTGGGGTCGAGAGCATCGATTTAATACAATTTCATGTCTGGGAAGACAGCTGGGCTCAGGATGAACGCTGGCAACGAACGATGGCTGATTTGAAGGGCCAGGGGATGATCAAGGCGGTCGGAATAAGTGTCAATCGCTGGGAACCATGGAATGTGCTAAAGACGCTGCGTACTGGCATGGTAAATTCTGTTCAGGTCATCTACAATATTTTTGACCAGTCTCCCGAGGATGAACTTTTTCCGTTATGTAATGAGTTGAGCATTGGTGTTCTGGCCCGCGTGCCATTCGATGAAGGGACGTTGACCGGAACATTGACCAAGAGCAGCAAATGGCCGGAAGGCGATTGGCGTAACAGTTACTTTGTTCCGGAGAACTTAAACGCCTGTGTAGCGCGGGCCGAGGCTCTGCGTCCGGTTATACCGAAAGGAATGAGCATGGCAGAACTGGCCTTGCGCTTTATCCTGATGAATGACACCATCAGCACTATCATCCCCGGCATGCGTAAATTACGGCATGTTGATTCCAATACTTCCGTCAGCGATGGGAAACGGTTATCGCCTGAATTGATGGCTGAGTTACATCGTCACCGCTGGGATCGTACTCCAACTGAATGGTCACAGTAAAAAGAAGATCGAAGAGCATAGTTACGAATTCAATCGGGAAGATATGGCTTTTTCAGCGGATTCCGGTGACATGGCACCAAAGTGCAGTATCAGTTCTCCGCCGTTTTTAAGCAGGATATGCAGTGATTTCAGAATCAGGAATTTTTTGGTTATTTTTACTTCACTTATCTCGGCAAACGGTACTGTCACATGACTGTCTGACTTCTCAAATGCCTGGATTCGATTACTTATATCAATCCCCGCATTTTCTTTCAGGGACAAACCGGCCTCAAAATGAACGTTTTTGTTTGTTACATGCAGTTTTCCCGTGATCTTCGCTGCAGTTGGAGTTTCGCCTCCTATATAAACATGCCAGGAGTCCATGATTTCTTCGCCTTCTGTTAACCATTCATTTGCCATGGTCTTTTCCCCCTTGTTCTAACGTCATCATTAAGCAGCTTTCCACCGAGGCGGAATGAAGCATCCTAACCAACTGTCAATGGGCAATCTAAGATGAATACAATAAAATTAGCAATCATGATTTCAAAGACTCGCTTGACTTCATGGAGTGGAAAAAGATACTGGTTGATCAATTCTAATGCAAAATATTGGAGGGAGGAATTATGATAAATCGGTATTTGGTCATCTCAAGTATATGTCTCATGTTTTTGCCGGCGAATGCTGAAGATCTGACTGTGTTGGATGCCAAGAGTTCCACCAATGCACCATCGGCGATGTTCGAAAACTATCTCCATGCCCAGGCTTTTGCGGCGCTGGACTGTCGTAAAGAAGCTTACGAGAAAATTAAGACACCGGAACAGGTACAGGAATATCAGGCTGGTCTCCACAAGTTCTTTGTTGATCAACTCGGCGGGTTTCCAGAACGTACACCTTTAAACGGGCAGGTGGTCGGGTCTCTTGATGGTGATGGTTATCGAGTGGAAAAGATCATTTATGAAAGTGAATCGCGCCATCATGTGACGGCGCTGTTATACCTGCCGCTTGGCAAGCCGCCATTTCCGGGTGTGTTGGTTCCCTGTGGACACAGTGCCAATGGCAAAGGAGCTGAAACGTACCAGAGGGCATCTATCCTTCTTGCGAAGAATGGTCTTGCAGCACTTTGCTATGACCCCATTAGCCAGGGTGAGCGCGCGCAAATTCTGAACGCCAAGGAGAAAGCCGCTTTTGGATGTACCACCGAACACACAATGGCTGGCATCGGGTCAATCCTCCTCGGTCGTAACACGGCACGTTACCGTATCTGGGATGGAATGCGTGGCATTGATTATCTGCAAAGCAGACCGGATATCGATCCAAAACGTATAGGGTGCACAGGTAATTCGGGTGGCGGAACGCTTACCAGTTACTTGATGGCCCTTGATGAGCGAATTATATGCGCCGCGCCAGCCTGTTATTTGACGTCATGGCGCCGGTTGCTTGAAAAAGCCGGTCCTCAGGACGGTGAGCAGAATATCTTCGGACAGATTGCCTTTGGAATGGAACACGCCGACTACATAATCATGCGTGCGCCAAAACCGACCTTGATGTGTACTGCTACTCGCGATTTCTTTGATATCAGGGGGAGCTGGGAAAGCTTTCGTGAAGCCAAGCGGATATTTACCAGGCTCGGTTATGCCGATCGTATCAACCTTGTGGAAGCCGATGAGAACCATGGCTTCACCAATCCTCTGAGGGTTGGTGCGGTTCGTTGGATGCGTCGCTGGCTTCTTGGCAGGGATGATGAAATTACTGAATCTGATTTTCCCATAAGGAAAGATGAGCAGATACAATGTTCGCCCAAAGGGCAGGTTATGTTAATGCCGGGGGAACGGTCAGTATTTGCCATTAATGTTGAATTTGAATCGCAACTGGCCGCAAAGCGTCGTGAATTGTGGGAAAAAACACCGAAAGCTGATGTTCTGAAAAAAGTACGCGAGATCGTGAAAGTCCTCGATCTGGACAAATTACCCCAACCAAACTGCCGGTCTGTTGACACTGTTCAACGCGAGGGGTACCGGATCGAAAAACTGGTGATTGGACCGGAACCGGATATATTTCTGCCTGCGCTTGCGTTTATACCGGCCAAACCTGATAACAGTGCCTATCTCTATCTTCACGACAAAGGCAAGCAGACAGATGCGGCTATAGAGGGACCAATAGAACAAATCGTCAAAAAAGGACATCTTGTGCTTGCTGTTGATCTGCGTGGCTTTGGCGAAACACAGCATGGCGGTAAGAAATGGTATAGCGGTACATTCGGTCCGAATACCGGCCATTTTCAACTTGCATATCTGCTTGGTAAATCGCTGATCAGCATATGGACCGAAGACATACTTTGCTGTGGCCGTTTTCTGGCGGGTTTTAAAACTGATGGTGCAACCAGGAAAGTTCATCTTGTCGGTATCGGTGATGCCGGTGTCCCTGCGTTGCATGCGGCGGCGCTGGAACCTCAATTATTCGAGTCTCTGGTATTGCGTCGTACACGGTCATCATGGGCCGATGTTGTGCGTACACCTGCAGCAACAAACCAAATTTCCACGATTGTTCACGGAGCATTAACGACATATGATTTACCGGATCTGGTTAAAGCGGTTGGTCCAAGTAAAGTGACCATAGAGGAACCAGTGGCTACGGGTATTGAGCGTATACAATAACCTGATTTTATACAGCACAACCTCAACGCGAGAACCATCGACGGAAGAATGACCGGGATTTGGGTCGATGAGTTTCGGAATCCTGCAGTTTGAGGATATGACTGGCGACCATCCATCGGTAAACATCTGCTTCGCGGGGTGCCCATAAATCATCATATTTGTACTTCGGCTGAACACGAATCTGGTTCCAAATGTATTTCAGATCGGCTTCAGCATCATCAGCCAACTGCCGGATTTTGGCATTACCGGTTTTTGCTTTGGTAATGAGTGTTTGCAGTGTGTACACATAGCGGTAATCGTCGTAACCCTCGCGGTATGCTTCCCACATGGCCACGGGAATGGGCCGACCATCGTCTTCAGTACGATTAAAAAAGTCCATTGCACTGCCATCCAGATAATTCCATGGGTTACCCACGTCGGCCCGGTATATCCATGGGATCAAGGTTGTGAATCCGGACCGCCAGAATCCAAAACCATAGGTCATTCGCGCGCCGTTGACAGGCGTATGATCGTTTTCTCCATTTACGTGGTTCGGATAACACCAGTAGTCCACTTTTCTCGCAGCTTTATCGGCAAGTATGATTTCACGGGAAGGCAGATAAGGCTGGGTACACCACACATCGACGTAAGGCTTGAGAGGAGCAAATCCTTCGTTGGAAGGATCGGCAGTAACATAGGTTTTTACCCCGGCTGCCTGCACAGCTTTCAGGGTATCGACCATGAAGGCAATGGCATCAGGCTGTACTGAAGGTTCATCTACAGGATAGTAAAGAAATTCAGGCCAGCCGCGTTTTATACGTTCAGCTTCGATAAAGCGGCACATGCGGGTCAATTCCTGGCCGTATTCCGGCGGAGGTTTTGAAATGCCTTTCAAATGAGATCCCGGGTGATCCTTTCCCGAACGTTTCGCGTATATTCCCTCGGCGTTGATTCCAACTACTATAGGTGGTTTGAAGTTATAACGTCGCCAGGCAGCGATCTTCTTTTCCATAAGGTCAAAATTGATATCGAACACTCCAGGTTTATCCGGCTTTTCCGGAGGGCCCCATAATCCGGTGGTTACGTTACGGGTGCCATGGGCCACCATGTCCTGGAGTTCCCATTCGGACTTTTGTAAATAATAGGCTTTGGATGGTTCGTCGACTGCTCTTTGCCAGCTATCCAAAGGATCATGATAATAGATTCCAAATATTTTGTCCGGGTCTTCTTTTAGCCTGATAGGTAAAACGCGAAATGTAACTGGGATTGTTGCCGGGGCTGTACCATCAGGTGAAACCGTTACAGCGCCTTTATAGAAACCGGGCTTGGCGTTATCCGGTACATGGACAGTCAACCAGAATGTCGTATTTTCATCTGACACAAGAGGACTAGGTTCGTAAGGCATTAAAACATCTGGAACAACACGGTAAACATGCAGTGTTGTGTAGTTCGGACGTGCATTCAGATACCGTACCCTTCGGATATCAATGGTCGATGCGGAGATCACATTCTTTCCGCATTTGAGATCAGATATTTTTACGGTGACCGATGGGAATGAACGAAAAGGATGAATAGTGAAGGTGAGCGGTTCATATTCTCCAAGTGATGCGAATGTCTGGATCTCAGGATCTAATTCCCCGTTATGAGGAATGGTATTTGGATAGACACATTCAGCCCAGTGTTTTTGGAAAATCAAATAACCATTATCGTTGTCCTTTGTCGGGATTTTAGGCCAGGGATGGGTGTCCAAGGGTTGATCCAAGGTCCATTTCTTTAACTCGTCTGGCGGCAGGAAATCAGTGATCTGTCGAATTGGCGCAATAATTTCTTTTTGCACAATACCGGTGTCGATATCCTGCCATAATACCACACCGCAGATGGCAAACAGGCTGTGTGGGGTGAAATTGATTTTTGCTTTGCCGTCAGAGGCATCCACCTTGAGAAACACGTGGCGGTACTGGAATGAATTCTCGAACTGGATACGTTGTTTTTCGCTGCCACTGACAATGTCGAAATCATAAAATTGACTTCCACGTGAATTACTCAAACCGCAAAGAACCCAGGCGTTGTATTTACCCGGTTTTACCCGTGCCGAAAACTCCGAAGGCTGGTCACTGACCACTGCGTCCTGGGACAAGGGACACGTCCAGACGGGCGGGGGTTTCCCATCGTCATATTCCGTGTAAGACTTGTCTCTAACAGTACAGCCGTCCGGCATTGACCTGCTCATTCTTGGCCAGCCGATGGGATATTTCAGTTCACCGGTTTTCCAGTTTATATCAACATGAAGTCGTAGTGATGTTTTTCCCGATTTAACGTGAGTAGAATCCGCCGTACACGAGGCTTCGGCTGGTGACCATTTTTTTGCCGAGACGGCACTCGCATCATCAAGAACGAGAGGGGAAGTTTTTCCATTACTTCGAGTCAGAACTATTTGGCTGATCCAGAAATCCACCACATCGCCATCTTTATATTCGGATTCCGACAGATGAAATCCGATTTCCGTACAGTGTGCCCGGTTCGTGAGTTCATTCAGAGGGATTTTGAAATCGATCCATTTACCAATGGTAAGCTGCTTAAGGGGTAGATGAAATGAATGGTTCCTGTCGGGCATTTGCAGGCTTACTCCCAGAGGCGTGGCCGGCAGATTTGTTCTGGAGCTCTCAGTATAAATGGAAAATTCAAGTGCATCATAGTCATTCCATGGCGAAGAAGAAACAAAGGAAGCAGATCCATCGGGTGTTTGGATTCCCGGGATTATCTGTGTAAAATCCGGCTGTACAGGTGACTGCTTGCTGCCAATGTCGAATTTATAAACTTCGCCCCACGCCGTAAACTGGCAGAAAAGTGCGGCATAAAGAATTAGTAATATCTTTTTTATTGCTTGTCCTCCTGGTAAGGGGACCCAATCATACGGATGCAGCCGGCCACCGTTGTTTTTCCGTTGTGTGTAATTTTGATATTATAATTGCCGGGAATTCGTTTCATTTTTGAGAGAGGAACCTGATAGATGTTCCTGCCCTGTATCAGAGGAAGAGTTTCGGTAAGAACCGGTTTATCGTTCAATGTCAGAATGAATTCTGCAACGGCATGCTTGGTTTTTTCTATTCCAAACGCCATAGCTTCCACTTCGACAAAACGTGCGTCGGCCGTGATGGTTTGTTCGGTCAATTTTGCCTCGGTGATGACTGGTTCGAGATAACGGGTAAGAACAATGGAGTCTATCCAGAAATCCAGAATATCGCCGTCCCGGTAATTCGATTCGGAGATATGGAATTGCATTCCAGTACAAGCATTGGTGTTGACAATTTCACGCAAGGGAATTTTGTAATCAGTCCATTTCCCGATCTGAAGTTCAGTGAACGGCCGGTTAAATCCTTGTTTCTTGCCGGAGAGATAAAGACTGAATCCAAGCGGTGTAGCTGGAAGGTTCGTTCGTGACGATTCGACAAATATGGAGAACAGCAGATAATCGAAATTCGACCAATTCTGCATATCCGGCGGTACGCGTATGTTGAGACGCGGCCAACCGATAGGATAATTCTTTTCGCCGTCTTTCCAATCGACATTGATATGAAAATGCAGGGCGGTTTTAGCGGTTTTTATATGTTTCGAATCAGATGTGGCAGTTGCTTCGGCGACAACCCATTTTTTTGCAGCCAGCTCTGTCCCATCATCAATAACAAGTGTTTCCATGGCTGTCTGCGAAAAAGCAGGCTTATCAGCAACAAAAAGCGTTATCGTCAATAAGGTTGCGAAAATTGACAGCGGGGAATTGGATGACATGAAATTCATTTGATAACAATGTAACACCGTAATACTCTTCAGCCAAGAGGGAATGTGAAACATTTAATATGTTGTGCAATATCTGTTTTCATCATTGTCGCGGATCCGATCCCGGTCCGATCCGCTGATAAAGGACTTAAGACTTTCACTCAGCCGGATGCAAAGATATATCCAAATCTCTTTGTCTGGACCGATACCTGTAACGTTTATGTTCTCCGTGACGGTGACACGGCGTTACTCATTGACCTCGGTGATGGCAGTGTTTTGGATCATCTCGCGGAAATCGGCGTGAAACGGGTAGAGTGGGTATTGTTCACCCATCACCACCGGGAACAATGCCAGGGGGCGTCGCGGTTAAAGAACTCCGGTATACAAGTCGCGGCCCCGGAGATCGAAAAAGCATTATTCGAACGGCCTTCTGATTTTCGTAAAATGACGCCTAAACTTGGCGATACATTCACAATTCACGGAACAAGTTATGCGCGCCCTCCCATTCAACCGATTCCCCTCGACCGTAAGTTTCACACCATGGACACATTCACCTGGCGTGGCCGCGAATTCTGGTGCATTGACACGCGCGGCAATAGTCCGGGCGGAATGTCGTATCTGCTCAAGCAGGATAGCCGCTGGCTGGCCTTCAGCGGCGATGTGATGCTCGCTGATGCAAAGATGCATACATGGTTCGACACCGAATGGGACTATGGTTTTGCCGCAGGGATTTATGCGTTGCACAATTCATCCGCTTTGCTGGCTTCATTTGAACCGGTGTGGCTCCTGCCTTCGCATGGCCCGGCGATACATGAACCGAAAGGGGACTTCAGAGAGTTTCAGGAAAAATTGCGGAACCTTAATCATTTCTATCTTCGAGGTTGCGAAATCAATACCTTCGCTGCGGCCACGCAGGACGTTGTTTCCAGGCCAAGCACAGTGCCGCACATGTGGCAAATATCACCGCACTTGTTCAAATTCAAAGGACCGAATTACTGGCCGAACTTCACGCTCATTCTCGCCGACAGCGGTCGTGCGCTGGTTGTTGATTGTGGACTGATGGATGAAAAATTCCTTGATCAGGCCCTGAACCGGATGCGCGAACAATATAATTTAAAGGCCATCGATGCCGTTATCATCACGCACATGCATGGTGACCATTTTCTGGGGGCACCTTACATGCGCGAGAAATGGGGAACAAAAATCTGGGCGCTCGACCGCATGGCCGACGTATGTGAACATCCTGAACGTTTTGATTACACCTGTCCAATCTCTGCATATGGGAAAAAGGATATTGATAACATTCGTTTTGACCGCCTTTTCAAGTCTGGTGAAACTTTTGATTGGGAAGGGCACAAGTTTACGGTCGATTGGATGCCAGGACAGACTGAATTTGCGCTCTGCCTCCACGGCCAGATTGACGGACGCAAGGTGGCCTTTACTGGTGACAACATTTTCGGCAACCCGGCTGATCCGACACAAAGAGGTAACGAAGGCGTTATTGCCCACAACAGCGCCGTTCTTGAAGAAGGCTATATCTACTGTGCCGAGTATTTGAAACGACTTAAACCCGACATCCTTATAGGCGGCCACTCTTATGTCATGGACCACCCTGCAAAATTTATCGAGCGGTTCAGGAAGTGGTCTTACGACTTGAAAGTAGCTTTTCAGGCACTCAGTCTGGATAAGGACTATCGCTACTGGTTTGACCCATTCTGGCTGCACGCAGAACCGTATCGCGTGACGCTGCATCCAAATGAAAGCGGAGAAGTCTTGTTGCATTTGCGTAATTTCCGGTCCGGAAAACAGGGGCACAGAATCGAAATTCACACACCACCCGGTTTGTTTGCCGAACCGGCTGTATTGACAGGTGAACTTGCCGGAGAAACTCGCCAGTCGTTTCCTATTCGCTTGAAAGCAGCCGCTGATATCATTTCCGGTGTACGTATTGTGGCTTTTGATGTGACACTTGACGGTCGACGTTATGGAGAGTTGTTTGACTTCATTGTCAATATCGAGCGTAAGCCCAACACTCCGTAGTCATCCATAATATGTCGTACTTGAAATATTACCCGAAAGTCAGATTTATCGATGCCGCAACCGACCGTATATGGTCTGCCGCAAACTTGTATTCCTCGGCACCTTTCAAATGTTCAATCATCAAAGGTGTGTCAGGATATTTACTCAGTTCCTTCAGGAATATCTTGTAATCGAGGCCGCCAAGTCCCGGCCGGATCTCATCGAGATGTATCAATGCATTCGGGCTGATATGGACATCCTTTGCATGACAACTTTTTATCATCGGCCCGAGTTTCTCAAAGCACTCACTGATTATCTTTCCATTACCGTAATATCGCTGCGGACTGAAAATCAGGTTCGTAGGGTCAAAATGTACGGCGAATTGTTTACTGTCAATTGCCTTGATGAGTTCAACGTATGAATCGACCGAGTCTGGATACCACCACATTCCGGTTTCTAAAGTATAAAATGTTCGTGCCGGTTTTACGCCATCAATAATTGTCCGTACCGATTCGACAACCATATCAAATGTTTCTTTTGTTAAATTAAGCGGATGTTGTCCCGCCCAGTTATTTGGATCGCGAGAACCGCATACATTTACACAGCACCTCGCGCCGATTTTCTCAGCCAGTGCCAATTGTTTTTGACAATTCGCAATTGATTCCTTTCTTTTTGTATCATCCGGGCTTATAGGATTATTTCCCCAGGCGCCGACTTCAGCAATTGCGATATCGGCTTTCTTTGCCGCCTCTTCATAGGCCTTGACTACATCATCAGGTGTTTTTGCATTTACAGGACAGTATGCAGCTCGATAGCCCAGTTCTTTCAATGCTGATACCCATTCGTCAGGTCCGGAACATTTGACAAACACGGGTCCGCCCAGCCGCAAGGGCTTATTGTTTTCCGCCCCGCGAGCATCGCCTGTTATTGTCCCTGTGGCTACGATCGCTGCACTGGATACCATTCCCTGTAAAAAAGTCGTTCTTGATATGTTTCCGTGTTCGTTCTTCATGGCAGGTCTCCTTGATATAAAATGGAATAAAGTCAGTAAATTTCTAACAATTTGTAATGGGTAATGTAAAGGTTGATAAATAACTCAACCTTGCATTCTTTCTTCCCTTGACCTTCGTATTTATTAATGTACCTTGCGTTGAGAATGAAGAGACACATCCGTTGGCTCAATAATGAGTTGAGAGAATGGGTATCTGCAGGAATAATCAAGTCCGAACAGGCTGAAGTGATCCGGAAACGATATCCAGATGATATGTCCGGTCTGCCTTGGGGGGCGATCATTTTTTCAAGTATCGGTGGTGTTGTTCTTGGCCTTGGCGTCATCCTGTTGTTTGCCTATAATTGGGATGTCATTCCACGATTCTGGAAACTGGCCATTATTTTCGGTGTTTTGATAATCGCGCATTCTGCCGGTATTCTTCTCCAGACCAGAACGGACCGATTCAAGGCGCTGGGTGAGTCGTTGAACCTGCTCGGTACAATGCTGTTTGGCGCCGGTATATGGCTTATTGCGCAGATTTATCACATAGAAGAACACTTTCCGAATGCATTCATAATCTGGGCGCTGGGCGCCCTTGCGATGGCATGGGCCCTGCCGTCGATTGTACAGGGTATTCTGGCCGCTGTACTTATTGCCATCTGGTGCGGTTCTGAATCGGTGGCATTTGACAATTCGATGCACGTTGGACCATTGATCATTGTTGTACTGCTTGGTTCTCTTGCGTATGTGAAGCGCTCTATTGTTTTGCTTACCGTACTGATCCCAGCGTTTATGGCATCCCTGCTTTTTGTGCAGGCAGGACGCTATTTTGAGTCAGGACTTCTTTTCGGTACTGCCCTGAATGTTGCCGTACTTCTTGTTGCTCTTGGAATTCTCGCGCGGAAATATGGCGGCTTTACTGAATCTTCTCCGGTATTCCTGTTTTTCGGCTGGATTGCTTCTGTGATTGTACTTTATGTGTTAACATTTCCTGACGCCGCTGAACATCTGCTCAAATATAATCACGAAAAACCTTTTGTCGCCTGTACGGCATATTGGGCTGGTTCAGCTGTGTTGTGCCTGATCGGGTGGGGCGCTCTTGCATATATGTCATTTGCACGAAAGCAGAATCTGGGTATTACCGCTGATGACTATCTCCTGCCATTGACCGTTATCCTTGGCTTGGTCTACATGTTTTTCAAGGGCGGTCTGGATGGCTGGGCGATTTCCGGACCCTTTAATCTCGTGCTTCTCGCGTTGGTGGTTGCAATGATGGTGCGTGGCTGCAGGCATGGACTTCTTCAGCCGACGATTGTCGGTTCAGTGTTACTTATGATTTATATGATCACCAGGTATTTTGACCTGTTTCACAGTCTTCTTGTACGCGGGTTGGTGTTTATTGTTGCCGGTGTGTTGATCTTCGGTCAGGGGATTCTCTATTCACGGGCAAAAAGCCGGAAGGTAGAACAGAAATAATGAGAATACGTTTTATTGTTGCAGCAGTTTTGTTCCAGTTGCTTGTGCTTGCCTGGATGGCGGGTGAGCGTGAGCTGGTTTACAAAACCGGCCGTACTGTGTACCTGCGTACCATGCCCGTTGACCCACAGGACCATTTCCGTGGCGATTATGTTCATTTGAATTATGAAATTTCAAGTATAGGGAAAAATTACTGGCAGGGTGGCCTTAAAAACAGGAAGAAAGACGATTACACATCCAGGCGTAAAAGTACGGATGTCAGGATCTATACGGCATTGAAGGTTGGCGAGAACAATATTGGCGAATTTCAATATGTCACTGACCAGAAGCCGGAGAAAGATTTCTTCATACGCGGCCGGCTTCAGAACACATGGAACAGTTCCTTGCAGGCACTTTACGGGATTGAGGCTTACTTTGTTCAACAGGACAAGGGTAAGGAGCTGGAAAAGGGAATGAACAGGGATGGCATAAATGTTCCCATGGAAATGGAGGTGGCGATTTCAGGGAATGGTATTGCCGTATTGAAAGGATATCGCTGGAGTCCGATAGGAATCGGTATTTCCCTTAACACTCAGACGAACCAGTCCAGAGTAACAATCCTCAAATCAGTTGACATCAAGCTCATGAATGCTTCTCCGAAAGACATTGCGATTATTGATCTCCCTGATGGTTCTTCCTTTACGCTTGAACCGGATTTCCGGTGGGGCTGGTCGCAGCAGGATGAGTGGCGGTGGGTGGGGGCCAAACCACGTCCACCGTTAACCGATGCACATGTGCGTGTATTGAAACCCGGTGATATTCACAAGGTACATTTTGATTTCAGTGATCCTGCCTGGTTTGTGATCAAGGACAAGGAACAGCCAAAATCTCTTTCGGATTTGGGAAACCAGGCGTGGATGGTTCGATTCCGCCTGGTTTATCGTCCACCCTCACGTGAAGAATGCGCCAATCTTCCTAATGCTTCCATTATCTGGCATGGGTCCCTGGCTTCCCGTGCTTTCAACGGTGGCAGGATAGATTGATCTCCAAGAATAACTGCAGGTAATGGACTATTTTTCCTGCTATTGATCAGTGCGACCTGTTATTGCCCTTGCAAGAAAGAAATGTTTTAGTGATTATATGCCTGCATTCCATGCCCCGGTAGCTCAGTTGGACAGAGCAACGGTTTCCTAAACCGTAGGTCGCGCGTTCAAGTCGCGCCCGGGGTACCAGTGAATTCCATTAACTACCATTCAACCAAGGGTGGGGAAAAACTCCATTTAATCGGAAATAGATTTTGCAGATTGGGTATCCGGTTCTGGATTCTTTGGCTCAACCGGATCCAGTATCCAGCGTTTGTTAAACCAGAACCACTGGCCTGGATCCTGACGAATTGTATCCTCGACGTGTTTCATTACTATAAGAGTCATGCGGCGTATATCGTCTTCCTTGGAGAGATTCTTGTCCGGCCAAATGGGTTCGTACATTACCCCAACGTGCTGTGCCCATCCTTTGCGCGTGACGATACAGGGGAAGATGGGGACATCGGCATGACGTGCGAAGTTGGCCATGCCGCCACCGATATTGGCTATTCCTCCAAGAAAGGGAACGCTAATGGCTTCATGGGGCATTCGAACGTCCGGAAGAATGGCCAGAGCTTTTCCTGCTGAAAGGTTCCTGAGAATATCCCGCATAATTCCAGAACCGCGGGCAATTGTCTCGAGGCCGGTACTTGTGCGAAGCTTATTAAGGTATGCATCCGTAAGCGGATTCTTTTGTCGTGCAGCGATACTGAAAACTGGAACTCCGACCAATTGACAGGCTACAGCAGCCATTTCCCATGATCCGGTATGTGGAACAGTAATTATCGATCCGCGGCCGGTAGAGGAATGTTTTTTGATAATTTCAATGGTAGGTAAAAAATCGGTATATGAACCAATCCATTCCAAAGTCATCTTATGTAGACGAATCATCTCAATGGCACTGAAAATAATATTACGGTAGGACTGCCATGCAATACGATTGATTTCATGGCGTGAATATTTGTCACCAAAGACCTGACGTATCCTCTGCTTGGCAATTTTAACACGGTAATGGCAGACATGGAATATAAACAGGGCATTCAGCCAGCCGATGAAAAGGGAGGCGCGATAGGGCAGAATATCGACGAGTCCTGCGACAAGTCGCAGTGAAATGTATTCTGCAAGGTATCTCAGTGATTTCATAATTACATTCTGCCCTGTCGCACGAAATTTAGCAATGGACTTTGTGTCATGGATATTGCCTTTTCAGGACAGACTTCATGGCAACAACAGCACCCTATACATTTCCTTCTTTCAAGTACAGGTTTGTCCGCACCCGTTGCCGACGAAAGAGCATTTACAGGGCATCCCTTTATACAACGCCCGCATGCGATACATTTATCCGATATTGATGGTGCGATCCAGATAAATGGCTCAAGGAATTTAACCAGCCAGCCTGGGATCATCCGTGCACGCAGCGTACCGGGTGCGTGAAAATTCCGATTGTCAAAATCATCAATGGCTGTTCCTGCAATTTCAATGTTTACGTCATACGCTGCAGAATTTCCATCGACTGACAAATGTTTGAAATATGGAACAACCGATGGATCAATATTTAAGACACGACATAGAGTCAGGTCCAGGGCAACGGCGTCACGCGATGCGGCAAGAAGTCCAAGATGAACAGGCCTGCCGGCTGAAGGGCCGTCACCGTCCATGGCTACAACAGCATCTGCTATATTGAGATGAGGTGGAATATGCTGATAAATTACAGCGATAAGTCTGCCGAATTCTGAAACGGTTGGATGCAGTTTGTGAAGTATCATTTTCTGAAAACCGGGTACTGCCCCGAACATGTTCTTTACGGCGGCGGTCAGGATTGTGAGTACATGTGTTTTGACCTTTGGAACATTGATTATTACATCGGCGCTGAGGATTGGATTGGCAATGCTGAACGAGAAGCCATCAACCTCAAAACTGTGTGCGCCTGTTTTCTCAAGATTAATGAGAGGGACATTTTCCTCTTCGCACATGGCCCGGAAACCTGTTTTTTCCCAGACCTGTTCTATTTTGACAACATTCGCAGGACTGTCGGCAACAGATGGTTTTGCCCCATGATCCTTCAATATCCGGATAATTGCGCGGACGACTTCCGGATGGGTAGTGACGGTTTGTTCGGGTGTTCTATCGGTAAGGAGGTTAGGTTTGATCAGGACAGACTGTCCTTTCCGGACAAATGAACCAATACCGCCAAGGTGCTGAAATAATTTGCCAATTATATGCGGGAGTTCGCGGGCATTATAATTACTGCAATGTTCCAACGCGACTGTAGAATGATTTTTCATTGCGCAAGGAGCGTAGCGTAGAATATAGATGAGATTGAGGCAATGCGGAATTTATGTGAAAAAAGCCGGAAAGAAGTGGAATTGAACATAAGAATATGAGTATTGTAAACGTTATCACGAATAGTCGGTGATGAAGGAAAATAATCTTAAGGAGGAGAGCTGTGAAGAAAGTTATTTTAGTGGTTACGATGGCGATTTTGTTTGGTGGTATCGGAACGTGTAACACATTGGCTCAACAGCAGAATGAAGCCTTGAAAAGGGCAGAAGCGGCAAAAGCAATGGCAAAGGCAACGACAAATGCAGCGGTGCAAAACGTTGACGAAGAGGATATCGCGAATATTTCCGGAATTGTTAAAGTCACACGAGATAAAAAAACCGGTGATACTACGGATTTGGAGTTGCTGACTCAAAGTGGTGTTAAGTTCAAGATCGTAAGGGATAACGATTCACGGTATTTGGAACAGAAAAGTGGCGAAACTGTGGAACTTACCGGTATTATACGCCAGAAGGATGGACAGAAATGGATCATGATAAGAAAGCCCGCAGTCATGGCGCCGGTTGATGACAAGGGCGCGGGCAAGGTGCAGAAAAAGGCTGCAGCGAAGAAAGAACAGCAAGCAAAGAAACCGCCGAAGAAATATAAGTTCGATTACTGAATTTTTGCGATTTTCATCATAATCGGATATGATTATCGTCAACTTCGTTTACCTGACCAGGCATGTCTCCTGACCTTCCTCGGGGATGAACCCTGAAGTGTCTTGACCAGTCGTGAAAAGTGATATGGATTCTTGAATCCGCAGCGATAAGCTATTTCTGCGATGCTCAGCCCGGTTTCTCCGAGCATGGCGACTCCCTGTTCGGTGCGGAGCTTCCAGAGATATCTGGCTGGTGTTGTGTTTAATTCCTCATTGAATTTGTAGATGAGGGCATTTTGCGATACCCCCGATATCTTTTGTGCTGACTGAAGGCAATCCTTATCGCCGAAATGTTCTTCCATGTGACGTATTGCATTGTTTACTGCTGCATCATGGCGCGAATGGCTGGATTGTTCCTGTGCCATGATCAAGTACTCAAAAAAAAGGGATAGTCCGAGCTGATCAATGAGGTTTCCCGCATTTTGTTTTATCGGCGGGCGTAATTTAAAGGCGGCGGCATGAAGATGTTTGAATGCATCTGAGCAGGGGATTGAAAAGGGTGCCTTAACCAATTGCCGTTTGAGACCGGGTGGAGTAAAATTAGGGTTCAGATGACACCAAGTGTGATGTGTTTCAGCATCCATCGAGAACAGGAAATATTCCCTGTGTTTGGGTGTATACAAGGAAACCCATCCCGGGGTGAGATTATGCTGCGATTCGTCAACAGTTACCTGGCACGAACCGGAGTGAAGGATAACCAGTTGATAGTTACGCTGAATACGAGGCCCAACGAATCCTCCGGGTTTGTAACGAACTTCACCAAAAGTGACATTCGGGGTTCTTATCCTGCGATTATCCCAGAGGATGTTCACGCCGTCATATGTTGATTGATCAAAAAGCATGGATATCTTTTAGACGTCATAAATCGGTAAGTCAACGCTGGAAAGATGGTAATTTGTGATGGCAGATATGTTTTTGTGAGAACAGGCATTGTCTATGAATAGACTTAAAACAGGTAATATGATTTATTACTGGAAATATTTATTATCCTTGTTTTGTACTGTTATAGATGAAGGAGGACAACATCCATGACATCCAGAGATAGACTAGTGACAACGCTGAATCACAAGATACCTGACAGGGTATGTGTCGATTTCGGGGGAACACATGTTACGGGTATTTCTGCAAGCGCCATTTCACAGTTGAGACTGGCATTACTTGGAGAAATGGATTATCGCGTTAAAATTACAGAGCCTTACCAGATGCTTGGAGAAATCGACGGGAAACTTGCTGAGGCGCTTGGTATTGATGTGCTTGGAGTTCTCTCTCCTAAGACAATGTTCGGTTTCGAAAACAAAGATTGGAAACCATTTACAATGTTTGACGGAACGGAGGTGCTTGTTCCCGGCAATTTCAACCTTACATCTGACGGGAAAGGCGGATGGTTTATTCATCCGGAGGGTGATACTTCTGTTCCACCAAGCGGCCATATGCCAAAGGGAGGTTTCTATTTTGATGCTATTCCGCGCCAGGATCCTATTGATGACGAAAAGTTGAATCCGGAAGATAACCTTGAAGAATTTGGACCGCTGGATGATTACACGTTGAAATATTTTGCGTCTGAAGCTGAAAAGGCTTCTGCAAAAGGGAAAGGCGCCATATTAAGTGTCCCGGGAACAGGTTTCGGGGATATTGCACTGATTCCGGCAATGTGGAGGAAAAGAACAAAGGGGATCAGGGAAATAGAGGAATGGTATGTTTCAACAGTTATCCGCCGGGACTATGTCTACAAGGTTTTTGAAAAACAGTGTGAAATCGCGCTTGAAAATCTGGATCGGTTGACAAAGGCGTTGGGTGATAATGTACAGGCGGCATTTACGACGGGGACGGATTTCGGGACACAGAACGGGCTTTTCATTTCCAAAGAGGCGTATCGCGATCTTTTCAAACCGTTCCATAAGGCGGTTAATGATTTCATTCATAAACATTCAAACTGGAAAATATTCATACACAGTTGTGGAAGTGTTGTGGAATTGATTTCCGATTTTATTGATGCAGGTTTCGATATCCTGAATCCTGTCCAGTGTTCTGCCGCAGGTATGCAGGGACAGCATCTGAAAAAAGTATATGGTAAAGATATTGTATTCTGGGGAGGTGGTGTCGATACACAAAGGACTCTGCCTTTTGGAACACCTGACGATGTATATAAACAGGTCCGGGAACGAATTGAAATGTTTAACAAAGATGGTGGTTTTGTTTTTAATTCCACGCATAATATCCAGGCAAAAACACCTATAAAAAATATCATCGCGATGTTCAAGGCCATCGAGGACAGTGGAAAAGCCTGAAATAGAGAAACGGAGAACCGGCGAGGCTGTGAAAAATCAGAAGAATTCCCCGGTCGAACATTGGGAAAACAGATTACGGGAACATTTACGATGAGTGATAAGCATGTTGAAGGTCCGGGGGCTATGAAGGTTGATCTGGCATACCTTATCCCGATTTGTCTGGTTGCGACACTTGGGGGATTGCTTTTTGGTTACGATACGGGAGTGATCTCCGGGGCAATTGAATCGCTGACATTACGATTCGGCCTTGATGATTTCATGAAAGGCTGGGCGTCCGGGTGTGTATTGCTTGGTTGTGCAACCGGTGTACTGATAGTAGGGCCGGTTTCCGACAAGTTCGGACGTAAAAAAGCATTGTTCATGGCTGCAGTGTTGTTTCTTATTTCAGCGATTGGTACATCATTACCAAAAACGATAGCAACTTTTATCGCGTTTAGATTCCTTGGCGGTGTAGGAATAGGAATTGCTTCGATGTCAACGCCAATGTACATCGCGGAGATAACACCGGCCCATCTCAGGGGGCGTATGGTTTCTGTGAACCAGATTGCCATTATGGGGGGAATCGCTGCTGTTTCTTTCATAAACTATTTTATCGCAAAATGCGGGGACCAGTCGTGGAACATATCAACCGGCTGGCGATGGATGTTTGCCACGGGAATTGTACCATCGGTGATTTTTCTGCTTTTATTGTTAACGATTCCAGAAAGTCCACGCTGGTTGATAGAGATGGGACGTATTGATGAAGCCCATATCATTCTGGAAAAGACCGCAGGCCCATCATTCGCATCATTGGAAATGTCTTCGATCCGGGAATCGCTAATGGGTGAAAAAGGGACGTGGGGGGAGGTATTCTCAAAGAGACTTCGTGTACCTCTATTGATAGGTATTTCGCTGGCTGTACTACAGCAGGTGACAGGCATCAATGTATTTATGTATTTCGGTGCAACGATTTTCAAGACCATGAGCCAGTCGTCGGGAGTTGACGCCGGACTGCTCCAGCAGATTGTTATCAATGGTGCCTGCACATTGTTTACGCTCGTTGCCATCGCGACTGTAGATAAGTGGGGACGGAAGCCGCTGATGATAATCGGTTCGGCTGGAATGGGAATAAGCCTGATGGGGATGGGTTTGATGGCACAGATAATGAAGGACCCTACGGCGGCAAGCAGCGTAATGCTTGTTTTTATTATTCTTTATATTGCGTGCTTCGGGCTGTCAGTTGGGCCAATAGTCTGGGTCATCCTGTCCGAGATATTTCCCACGGCCGTCCGGGGGCGTGCACTTGGGCTTGCCACTTTTTGTCTCTGGATAGCGGATTATATCGTGACCCAGACGTTTCCAATGATGGATGCGAAGGGGTCCTGGCTGGTAGAAAAATTCAACCATGCTTTCCCGTTTTATGTTTATGCAGTTTTCTGTGTTGTGCTCGTACTCCTTGTATGGTCGAAAATCCCGGAGACGAAAGGCAAGTCGCTGGAGGAAATCGAGAAAAGCTGGAATGTGTAGGAGGGGAAATATGAAATCATTGAAATTGCTATGGCTGGTGGTTTGCTGGGCTGGGCTAATTTCTGCTGCGGTGGCAGAAATTACGATTGTGATACCGAAGAAGGCATCTTTTTTGGAAAACATTGCTGCGCTTGAAATACGACGTTACATGTATCTGCGCATGGGCAAGACTGTTCCGATTCCAGCTGAAGATATGCCGAAGTCGGGTGATGTTATTATTGTTGCCCAGAAGGATCATTCAATTGTGAAAGACGCTTGGGACGATGCAACGAAGGCGACTGTTGCAGCGCTGGAACCGGAACAATATTTGATTAAAACGATTTCAGGCAAAGATGGGCAGAAGACATTGGTTATCACCGGCGGAGATGCAGTGGGTATGCTCTATGGTACCTATCGCGTATGTGAGAAGATAGGGGTTCGATTTTATCTCCACGGCGATGTCATTCCTGAAAAGAAGATCCCAATGGCAGTTCCTGAAGTCAATGAGACTGGTAAACCATTGTTTAACATACGCGGTATAAATCCATTCCATGATTTCCCGGAGGGGCCGGACTGGTGGAATAAGGACGATTATATGTCGTATATTTCACAACTGGCAAAAATGCGGATGAATTTTATGGGTCTTCATTGTTATCCGGAAGGTGGTGTCGGACCCGAACCTGCAGTCTGGATCGGAATGAAAAAAGATTTGGATGCAAAAAACAAAGTGAAATTCAGTTATCCATCCAAGTGGGCAAATACGGATAGTAACGGTACCTGGGGCTATGCGGCAATGAAGACGGGTGAATTCGCCGGTGGTGCTGATAAGCTCTTCGAGAGTGACGATTATGGCCCTGAAATCATGGCAGGCATGATGCCCAAGCCTGAAGACCCTGAAAAATGTAACGAGCTTTTTGAAAAAGCAGGGAAAATGTTTAAAGCTGCTTTTGGTTACGCAAAAAAACTGGGAGTGAAAACCTGCATTGGGACCGAAACCCCTCTGACAATCCCGAAGCTTGTAAGGGAGAAAATCGAAAAAGAAGGAGGAAAACCTTCGGATCAGACTGTTGTAAAAGAAGTATATGAAGGAATGTTTACCCGGATCGCGAAAATATATCCGGTTGATTATTACTGGCTGTGGACTCCGGAAGGGTGGACATGGGGTGGGAATAAACCAGAACAATTTGAAGCCACGGTGAAGGATATTCAGTCGGCCTTGGAGGCGCTGGCTTCACTCGGCAATCCATTTACACTGGCAACTTGCGGATGGGTGTTGGGGCCACAACATGACAGGGCAGCTTTGGATAAGGTTCTCCCAAAGGCTGTACCGATGAGTTGTATAAGCCGCCAGGTCGGTCATGCCGCCGTTGAGGTTGGCTTTGCGAATATCGAAGGTCGTCCCAAGTGGTCAATCCCCTGGATGGAGAATGATCCGAACCTGATTGCGCCACAGCCATGGGTAGGGCGTATGCGATATGATGCGGCCGATTCACTGAGACTTGGTTGTACCGGTTTAATCGGCATTCACTGGCGTGCGAAGGCAATGGCGCAGAATGTTTCTGCATTAGCGGCTGCCGGGTGGGATCAATCATGGACACCTGCAGATTTTGACAAGACTGCAGTGGTGCCCAGTAAAGAAGAGAAGAAGGGGCCTGTTATCGGGGCCATTGGTGGAAGTGTTGCGCACTTTACTGCGCCGGTAGAAGATACTGAAGATGACAAGGTTTACCAGTCGGTCCGTTACAGTATGGATGGATACAATCTGGAAATTCCGAACGGAATTTTCAATATAACTTTGAAATTCAATGAACCGCATTACGGTGAAGCTGGTAAGCGGATTTTCGGGGCGAAAATCCAGGGCAAGCAAGTAATCAATAAGCTGGATGTATTTGCGAAAGCGGGGAAGAACAAGGCGCTGGATTATACTTATCAAGGTATAGCTGTGACGAATGGTTTCCTGTTCATTGATTTCATAAGGGAAGTTGAAAATCCATGTATTGCAGGAATTGTGGTTGAAGGAAAGACAGATGCGGCCAACCAGATTGCATCAGCACCTTACACACGCAAGATCAATTGCGGGGGCAAGGCTTATAAAGATTATGAGGCTGACGAAAAAAGCGCGCCGCCGGTCGATGTCAAAAAACACCGTACCATGCCCGTTGAGGATTTCTATGTTGATTTTGCCCGTGCCAGTTTCGGTGATTCAGTTGCAGAATCGGCTGGAAAGCTACTTGCGAAAATTGATGGCACGAATCTTGTCGAGACAACAACCTGGATCCACGGGCCGGGCGGTATCAGGATAAATAAAACTGCATGGACTGAAGAAAAAAATAAATATGTTTTTGTCGACGAGTTTGCCGGATTACGATCCCAGGTCGCTGGGGCTGTAAATCTTGAGAGGTTCGACTATTGGCTGAACACATACCGTTGCATGGCCGTGATGGGCGAAATTGGTTGTATGCGGGGTGAGTTGGACAAGGCTATGGAGGAAATTAAGAAGGAAAAAAATACAGGAAAAAAGAAAGAACTGGCCTCAAAGATACTTCCATTACGAATAGACATGGCAAGGAGGTGGGAGAAGATGTTGTCTCTGCAGGTGGCTGCGGTTGATACACCCGGTGAAATGGGAACAATTGACAACATGGAACGCCATAACCGCAAAAACCAGCAGTTCATTTCAGAACACGATAAAGAACTGGCAGAAGCTTTTGGAGAAAAGCTTCCAGATACTATTGAACCGGGGAAAACTTATGATGGACCTGCAAGAATTATTGTTCCAACCGTCAGAACCCATATTTACGAAGGTGAGGGGATTACGTTTAAGATAATTCTTCTGGATAAACAGTCGATGAAAGGTGCTGCGCTGTTTTACCGGGTGATGGGGAAGGGCGAGTATATGAAATTCGACCTGAATCATCTTGGAAGGGCGGTATACCAGGCCAAGCTTCTTCCGGCGATGGAGGATTTTGAATATTATATTGAAGCGGAGAAGGCTGATGGCGGCAAAATGTTCTGGCCGGTGACCGCGCCTGCCATTGGACAAACTGTAATTGTCTGGGGGCAATTACCAAGCCAGCGATAATTAAATTAAAGCAGGACGTAAGTGTGAATGTTTCGCTAATACTGGCACATCCGGAAAAGAAGAGTTTCAATCACGCAATCGCCATGACGGTGGTTGAAAGATTGCGATGCAACGGATATCGGGTGAAATTTCATGACCTGTATGCTGAGAAATTCGATCCGATACTTTACGAAAAAGAGATACCGGAATTTGCCAAATTACCGCGAGTAATCAAACAGTATTGCCGTGAAATCAGGGATGCTGATGGAATTATTATTGTTCATCCAAACTGGTGGGGACAACCGCCAGCGATTCTCAAGGGATGGATAGACAGGGTTATAAGGGCCGGTGTTGCGTATAAATTCCTGGATGGTGATAGTGGCGAAGGTGTCCCCGTCGGCCTGTTGAAGGCAAGGATTGCAATTGTCTTCAATACTTCCAATACAAAAAGGCAACGTGAGATCAAGGTTTTTGGCGATCCACTTGAAACCCTCTGGAAGAACTGCATATTTGGTCTTTGCGGAGTAAGAAGGTTTTACCGTGCTACATTTGGTGTCATGGTCACGAGTTCACCCGCGCAACGCGGGAAGTGGCTGAGAAATGTTGATAGAGTTGTGTCAAAACATTTTCCAAGGGTAGGGTAGTACTTTTGATGAAAGTCCACCTTCGCATTTATTGCTGCGCACAAAATGGCTCCGGCGGGACAATTTTGCCTTAGTCGGCAAAATTGGTGGGCCCAGTAGGAGTCGAACCTACGACCAGAAGATTATGAGTCTCCTGCTCTGACCAACTGAGCTATGGGCCCGAGAAAAACGTTTCACTTTTACCCGATTAACTTTACGGATGCAACTTGAATCAGCAGAATCGCGTCGTTTTGAATATAACCAATGACACGGTTCATCCGTCTTCGCAGGAGACCCCGGACTTGGAGTCCGTGGGATGAATGCCCCGACCTCTTGGAGAGTCGGGGCTACGCCGGATTCCGCGAAGAAACTACGGGCTTTAGCCCGCAGAGCTTCATTTTTTATCAATAGGTTTGCCGGGTTCGCGTCCAACACACTTGTAGATAAATCCGCGTTTTTCCATTTCGACGGGCTCAAAAACGTTTCTGCCGTCGATTACGATCGGTACCTTCAGAACATCCTTCAATTTCTTCAGGTCCAGATTACGGACTTCCGGCCATTCTGTGAGAATAAGAACGGCATCAGCATCCTTGCAGCATTCCAGCGGGGTTTTGAAGTAAGAGAGCCCCGGATGTATTTGATCAAACTTTTCCCTGGCAATCGGATCCCACAACTTCAATTTAGCTTTTCGCTCCAGAAGTTGTGGAATGAAATAGAGGGAAGGCGCTTCCCTCACGTCATCAGTTCCAGGTTTGAATGCCAGACCTAAAACAGCGATTACCTTGTCTTCAAGTACCCACAGTTCATGCTGGAGTTTTCGCATCATGTGTTCGCGTTGATTGATATTTATCTTCTGAACTTCTTTTAAAATATTCAGACTGTAACCGACTTCGTCACCCATGCGGATAAATGCATCAACATCTTTAGGAAAACATGAGCCACCATATCCGACACCGGCGTAGAGGAAACTTTTGCCGATACGTTCATCCAGGCCGATACCGTGAGCTACCTGTTTTATGTCCGCTCCGGTCATTTCGCATATCCTGCTTACGGCATTGATGAAGGAGATTTTCATCGCGAGGAATGAATTTGCGGCATGCTTCGTCAGTTCCGCACTTGCGATGTTCATTTCCAGGTATTCGCATTTACTGCTCGTAACTATGGGTTCATATATTTCGCGCAGCAGTTTTGCGCCTTGCGGACTCTCAACGCCAACCACAATACGGTCAGGGTGAAAAGCATCCTTGATAGCTGTTCCTTCACGGAGAAATTCCGGGTTGGATGCGACATCGAAAGGAATATCATCCTCAAGATATTTATTCATCGTACGTTTGAGCTGTTGATTGGTGTTGACGATGACAGTGCTCTTTTCGACCAGAAGACGATATGATTTCATATTTTCGGCTACTTCGCGTCCGACACGTTCCACGTAGGACATGTTGGCTTCGCCCTTGTAGCCGGGGGGAGTTCCGACGGCGATGAAAATGACGGTGGCAAATTCTGTTCCTTCTTTGATTGATGTTGAAAAACTGAGACGGCCCGCCTTGACGTTGCGTTTGACCATGTCTTCAAGACCTTCTTCATAGATCGGCATTTCAAGCCGCTTTAATTTCTTAACCTTTGATTCATCGTTATCAACACACATAACGTTATGGCCTATTTCAGAAAACGTGGCACCTGTTACAAGACCGACATAACCTGTTCCAACAATGGTAATTTTCATAATACTTCTATTCTCCACTTTTATTCATTATCTTATCGAGCTTTCCCGGAATAACAAGAATAGCCCGCAGAATATCTATTGTGAGATGGTAAATGGTGAAAATTGCATAACTAATGAACGGCAGGCAAGCATATAGGATCGCATGATCAAGAGATGATTGCCCCGCGAATTCATTTCCGCCGCTCTTGATCAAGGCAAAAGTTCCACCAAGCAAAGAAAGGAAGCCCAGCGTTATGCCAGTGCCGAATGCGATAGGGACAATACGCATAAAGGCTTTTATGAAAAAAGAAATAATGCCAATTGCCTCTTCGCCTGGTGCAGCATCATCCGCGATAATTACGTTTGCCATGGATGGATTCAGCGCCACGTATGCAATCAAATCACATATGAACCAAAGGCCCAATCCGATCCAGAAATAATTCCACTGTTCATAGGCCAGGTATCTGATAAAAATTGTAATTCCTGCAATTTCTGAAAGAAGAGCCAGACAATCAAGAAATGCCGCGGAAGCCAGACGACTTTGAGATGCCAGGACAAGAGCTTTGCCGGCATTGAGAAATTTATGCGCAGTATACTGGAGTACGAGAAAAAGTAATGAATAACCAATGCCAAAAAGAAGATACATTCCCTTTGATTCTTTAATGGCGGCAACTACCCAGAAAAGCAGGGAAAACGCAGAAATCAAAACAAGCATAACGTGTCCTAACTTGATGAACCAGGCAGAAATGGTTTCGAATAATTCTGGTGTAAGTATTTTCCTGGTCCACGCAATATACCGGTCAAAAAGTTTAACGAAAAACATCGCATCAAATTTCACGATCTTAAGGAAAGCGGTGATTTTTTGAAAAACTGATGTTTTATCGGTTATTACAGAACTTGTATTGCTTAAGGCTTTGCCGGTACCAGTGGTATTTGAAGAGTTCGTTACTGCCGATTGGCTGTCGTTTTTCTCGCTGCTGAACCGAAATTCCGGTATTCCGCCAGTATTTCCCTCATTCATATTATTAACTTTCTCCGCTGGAAATTGTTGGTTTCGTATCTTACGGGCGATTGTTCCCAATACAAGTCAAATTCATAGCGATTGGCTGAAAATCGCCCTTGTTTGCGTGATGTTGATTCGATATATCATGTTATATGCAAAAGAACGAAAAAATGATTCTTGTAAGTGATATCCTTTCGCAATGGGTGAATGCAGAATTTAAACGCTTATTCAACGATGCGAATGTAGAAATCCCATCTACTGGTGTTGTTACCACTTCGAATCCTGAATTCGGGGACTACCAGTGTAATGATGCAATGGCGCTTGCTAAGATCCTTAAGAAACCACCGAGGGCAATTGCCGAATCTTTCAGCAAGGGTGCAGTATTGCATCCAGCCCTGGATCGCGTTGAGATTGCCGGACCTGGTTTTATCAATATATTCCTCAAAACCGACTGGCTCGCGAACTATCTTTGTATCATGGCGGAAGATACGCACCTTGGAGTACCGCAGGTTGGTAACGGTCATACAGTGGTCATTGATTATTCCAGCCCAAATGTTGCCAAGCCTATGCATATTGGACACATTCGATCAACGATCATAGGCAGTGCGATTGATCGCATGCACAGGTTCCTCGGGTATCGCGTCATTTCGGATAACCACATCGGCGATTGGGGTACTCAATTTGGAATACTGATAATGGGTTACCGCCATTTTGCCGATAAGAAAGCTTTGGAGGAATCGCCGGTAGAAGAGCTTGAGCGTCTTTATGTCAAAAGTTATGGAAAGACGAAAGAAGATGAGAGCTGGCTTGCTCAGTGCAGGCAGGAACTCGTGAAACTTCAGTCTGGTGATCCGGAGAACCGTAAACTCTGGAAGGAATTTGTTGATTTAAGTCTGGAGGAATTCCAGCGAATCTATAAAAGGCTGGGGGTCTCATTTGATCTGATACGTGGTGAGAGTTATTACAATGACAAGCTCAAGGCCATGGTTGAACTTCTTGAGGGGAGGGGGTTGGCCCGGGAAAGTGAGGGTGCGACGGTTGTGTTCCTGGACGATGAGAAACTACCTGTGTGTATTGTCAGGAAAAGCGACGGTGCTTTTAATTATGCCACATCTGATCTTGCAACTATTGCAAGCCGCGTGAATGAATTTGAACCTGATAAAATTGTGTATGTGACAGACGAACGCCAGCAACTTCATTTCAGACAGTTCTTTGCCATTGCCCGAAAGCTTGGTTACCGGACGCGTTTTGATCATGTCTGGTTCGGGCTTATGCGTCTTCCTGAAGGCACTTTTTCCACGAGGGAAGGCAATGTGATAAAACTAGAGAGGTTACTGGATGAGGCAGAACAAAGGGCTCTAAGCATTGTTCAAAAGACAAGTCCAGAGATGAAGCCTGAACAACAGAAGGAAGTTGCACGTGCCGTGGGGATTGGCGCGGTGAAGTATGCTGATTTAAGCCAGAATCCACAGACTACAGTGACTTTTACCTGGGAAAAGGCATTGGCACTTGATGGCAATTCCGGCCCTTATCTTCAATATGCATATGCCAGAATAGCCAGTGTGCTTGATAAATATATTGAAAAATATCCCAGTACAAATCCTGATAATTTTCCACTCAAGTTGGCTGAACCCATTGAACGGACCCTGGCCCTGATTCTTGTGCGTTTGCCCGATATAGTGCTCAGGGCGGCAGAGACCTACAAGCCAAGTACATTGGCTGATTATTTATATGATCTGGCACAGATTTACAGTACTTTCTACCAGAATGTACCGTTTCTGAAAGCGGAAGAGGGGATACGTGAAAGTCGGGTACGTCTTTGCAGTATTGTGGCTAAAGTCTTGCGAACCGGTCTGAATTTGCTTAGTATTGATACGCCTGAGAGAATATAGGATAATATCTTTCAATTATGAAATGCACATGAAAAAAACATTAAATATTGTTGTGTGTATTTTCCTTTTGTCCTGGTTTATTTCTCCATATCTCTTTGCTGCCGATAAGTCTCGTTCTAATCCTGATGTTGCAAAATTCAGGACCACTTACGAAATAGAGTTAAGGAAAATCAATTATGCCGAGTTTACGGATATGAGTGCCATACAGGAAAGCCATATTCAGGCAATGAAGGTGCTTCAGAAGAAAATGCAGGAAGCCGGTAATCTGGAAGCTCTTCTTGCAACAGGAAAGGAGATTGAAAGATTCAGGGCCGAGAATAAAATCGAGAAATCAAATCTATCACTTGATGTTCCGGATCTTCTTGTGCTCCAGAATGGATATATCAAATCGGTGGAAAAATTGTCGCTTGATAAAGCTCGCAAAATAATGGCGTTAGCGCAGGGATATGATAAATCCATGAGTTCACTTCAGGAGGTATTAACGCGAAAGAATGACATCAATGGTGCGATGGAAATTAAGAATGCGCGTGAGGCTGTGAAACAACGGGCAGAAGTTACGTCTGCCGGTTTCCTTCTTGCCGATGCCGAGACCAAGGGGAAAGACGTACCGAAGGAACCGGAAAAATCAGTTGAAAAACCCAAAGAAAAGGAACCAGAACAGGTGGCTGGGAAAATGGTGGTAAAAAAGTCTGATACGTCATCTAAAAAGAAATATACTGGTAATGTCGAGAAACGTATTCGTAAGAGATTTGATGAATTGTGTAAATGTATTATTAAACAGGATTTTGCCAAGGCATCTGATTATGTGAATCCTAAAATTGTTAAAGAATCAGGTGCTCCGACAGTCAAAGCGGGATTAATGACAGTATTTTCTTTTGTTTTTATTGGGGCAACAACCGATCCGCATGTAAAATTGGGCGTGGATTCCGTAAAACTTGAGGAAGACGGTTTGTCAGCTATTCTCGTTCCACGACTGTGGGTTATTAACCAGTGGCGTGATCTTGAGGCAAATAAATGGGTTGCAGTCGATGGCGACTGGTATATTGATTTTTAAGATGAAGATGATGTTCGTCTGCCCAGAGAAAATCTTTTTAAAGAAATAGTGCCAGTACGTTCAATAAAAGAAAAGAGACTGGGGAATATTGTGTTAGTTGTCAGTTCGATTTTTTCCCTATAAGTGTTGGGACAATCTTGATAAAAGGGAAAACGCGTGAGATGTCGATCAAATATAATTATGTTTGCTTTTCTTTTGTCTTGGCACATTTCTCTGTGCCTTTTTGCTGCCGATATTAAACCTTCAGCCAATCCTGATCTTGTCAGATTGAGAGCTACATATGAAACAGAGTTGCAGAAAATTATCGATGCTGAGTTAACTGTTTTGGGCGCTCTTCAGGATGGTCATGTTGATTCCATGAAGGCGCTTCAGAAGAAAATGCAGGAAGCCGGTAATCTGGAAGCTCTTCTTGCAACAGGAAAAGAGATTGAACGGTTCAAAGTTGAAAAGAAAATCGGAAAGGCAGATTTATCCGGGAATGTTCCAGAACTTTTCCAGCTCCAGAACAGATATATTAAGTCAATTGACAGGTTACCGCTTGATAAAGCAAAAAAAATCATGACGCTGGTACAAAGTTATGACAAATCCATGAGTTCTCTTCAGGAAGTATTTACACGGAAAAACGACATAAATGTTGCGATGGAAATCAGGAATGAGCGTGAAGCTGTAAAACAACGGGCGGAAGTCACATCCGCCAGTTTTCTACTTGCCGATACGGAGTCTATGAAGAAAGACGAACCGAAGCAGCCGGAAAAATCAATTGAGAAACCGATGGTAAAAGAACCTGAACATGCAGCCGGGGATGCCGCAGTAAAGAAGCCCGATCTGCCGGCGAAGAAGAAATATACCGGTAGCGCTGAAAAACGTATTAGGCAGCGATTCGATGAATTGTGCAAATCTATACTTAAACAGGACTTTGCAAAAGCATCTGAGTTGGTAAATCCGAAAATTGTAAAACTGGCTGGAGCGCAGAGAATCCAGGCGGGCATTAGCGAGATATTTCCTTTTATACAGGCAACGACTGATCCTCATTTGAAGTTAAGTGTGGATTCAGTCAAACTTTCCGAGGATGGTCAGACTGCTACATTGATTCCCCGGTTGTGGGTTGTCAGTCAATGGCGTAGTATGCAGGCGAGTAAATGGGCTGAAATCGATGGTGAATGGTATCTTGATTTTCCGGATAATGGCGGGATAGAGCCACAGCGGGAACAACGCTTCGATGAATTCGAAACAAGGCGTGCAATAAGAGAAAAGCGAATGAAAAAAATATTGCGTTAGTGGCCAGTCCAACTATCCTCCCTCAACTATTACGAGGATATGTTTTTCCATCCTGCCATTCTTGTTCGTTATGTTCCTGTTGTTCGATAATTACGGATATTTTACATTTTAATCTTTTGGGAATATGCGTAGACTTTTTCGGGATGAAGTCGGCAAAGAAAATATTATTTATCCAGCTGCCATATGTCGATAACCATATTGGTGGCCACAATGAGAATCAAAAACTTGCGGCAGTATACCTGCAGTATGCAATGGAGCGGGCAGGTGAAGATCGATACTTTAAAACATCTATCTGCCCTGCAGATGTTGATGAGATGGATGACAGGCATCTGGTTGATTTCATAGTAAAAAATGAATGTCCATCAGTGATCGCGGTGACACTTTATCTGTGGAATATCGAGCGTACTTTACATGTTCTGCGTGAAGTAAAAAAGAAACTGCCATCGGTTTATATTCTTGCGGGGGGACCTGAAATTGCACCTGATCATCCTTTCCTTTTCCGAAGTTTCACACCCAATGCTGTTGCAGTGGGAGAGGGGGAACAAGTTTTCCCTTCAATGTTAAAAAGTCTACGAACAGGTGAACGGACCGACTTTACTACTGTTGCATGGAAATATGGGCCAGAATATGTCTGGGGGAAGAGTGCAGCAAAACAAACGAATCTGATCAATCTTTTGCCTCCATCTGAATATAAATCCAATAAACCGGATGCAAATGGAATTGCCTATGTTGAGACAAGCCGCGGTTGTCCATTAAAATGTGCATTCTGTTGCTATAATCAGAAACGAAATGGAGTCAGTTTTATACTCGCAGATGATGTGGTTAATCGCGTCAGTCTTCTGATTGGACGTGGTGCAAGGGAAGTCAGGTTTGTTGATCCAACTTTTAACTCAAATCCTGATTTTGAAAGAATTCTCGAAGGATTGATCAAGCTGAATTCCGGAAAGAAAATCAGATGTTTTGCGGAACTAAGGGCAGAGACTGTAACACGGAAACAGGCTGATTTGCTGAAAAAGGCCAACTTCAGGGAAATAGAAGTCGGAGTTCAGAGTCGTGATAAGATTGTTCTGAAAGCCATAAAGCGTCCGACCAGACTGTCTGCGTTGGATCGTGGCATCAGGTTTATGTCGGAACGGGGAATAAAACTTACTGTGGATATAATGTGCGGTCTGCCATTTCAGGGATTGGCAGATATCGGAAAGTCTTTGAAATGGGCCTTTGGAATAAAGAATGCCTACATTCAATTTTTACATACCCTTCTTATTCCGGGAACCGATTTAAGGAATAAATGCAGACAATTGGGCCTCCAAGGTCAGCAGCGACCGCCATACAGAGTTATTTCAACAAACTGGATGTCTTCGAATGATATGAAAATGGCAGAAAAAATCGCATTTACTCATGCCGGCAGGTTGATGGACAGCCCGGCAGTCAGATTCGCCGGCAAAGATTTACCGGACCTGTATGATGAAAAGATTCATATTAATATTTCAAAACGTATTCCGGTAATTATTCCCGGTAGGACAAATCGCCGGGCTGTTATTATTAAAGGAAATGATCTTTACGGAAAACGACAAGCCGTTTGTAATGTGATCAGAATGGCAATAACGACAGAGCCGCATACTTTGTGGCAATTTGTTCTTGCCCCGGTTGGTGAAGAACCATTGGATTTGCTGGATTCAATGATAGTCGCGATTGATAAACATCAGACTCATTTGTTGGACAACATGGCGGTAATTCCAGATGGATATCACAGGATCGCCAGAAGAGTTTTCGTATTATTGTGTCCAGAATACAAATACAGCAGATCATGGATTGGCGCGGTAAATGATCTATTAAGTGCCAATTTTTACTAGGTGATAATATCTGTTATCAGCTTCGGTGGCGAAATTCGCTTTTTTGAAAAGCCAAAAGCCGCTGCAAGTACAGTCTTGGCGTCTTCAATCTTCTTTTTGTTGTTTGCGTGCAATGTAAGGAGTGACTGTCCTTTTTTAATCTTTTCGCCGATCTTAACAAGTTTGGTTATGCCTGCAGAATGATCGATCTTGTCGTCAACGGTCCTGCGTCCTGCGCCAAGGACAATGCAAGCCCGACCGATCAGTTCAGCATCTATCTTCGAAAGATGACCATTCCGAGGTGATGGATAAGAAGTTTTAAATCTGGCTGAAGGTAATTTATCCGGGTTATCCAGATATTCAATTTTCCCGCCATGGAATTTTACCATTTCTTTGAATTTCTCGAATGCAGCACCTGATGAAAGTTTCTTTTTTAGGATTTCAACAGCTTGTGCTGGATTTTTTGCCGCCTTACCGAGAACAAGCATTCTTGCTCCAAGCGCAAGTGTAATTTCTACGAGATCATCCGGGCCTTGTCCTTTAAGAGTGTCGATAGATTCTCTGACTTCGACTGCATTACCGACCGTTCTGCCCAATGGCTGATTCATATTGGTAAGGACAGCAATCATGCCCCGTTTCATCCTCTTTCCGATTTCTACCATTGTTTTTGCCAATACTTTTGCCTGCTTGCGTGTTTTCATGAAAGCACCCTTGCCCCATTTCACATCAAGCACCAGGCTGTCGGCTCCTTCTGCGAGTTTTTTTGACATGATGCTGGCTGAAATAAGCGGAATGGATGGTACGGTGGCGGTTACATCGCGCAAGGCATATAATTTCCTGTCAGCAGGAACCAGTTCGGGAGTTTGACCTATCATCGAGCATCCACATTTCTTTAAAACGGAGATAAACCGGGATGGTGAGAGATTTACACTATAGCCGGGGATGGATTCCATTTTATCCAGTGTTCCGCCCGTAATTCCAAGACCACGTCCTGACATCATGGGTACGGCTATGCCACAGCTGGCGACAAGTGGGGCAAGAACCAGTGATACCTTGTCGCCGATTCCACCGGTCGAATGTTTGTCCACTTTATGTTTCTTCACTGACGAAAGGTTAAGCACTTTTCCCGAACGCATCATCGAATCGGTAAGTACTGTTACTTCTTCGAAATTCATTCCATTAAAGAAAACAGTCATGGCCAGGGCTGCCATCTGGTAATCAGGTATTAAGCCGCTGGTATAACCTTTTATGAAGAATCGTATTTCTTCAGCGGAAAGGTGCTGGCCGTCACGTTTTTTTTCGATGATCCACTGAGCAAGCATGGTTTGAAGATAACTCCTGAAATTGCTGCTGTCAATCGGCTGAAGCTTCCTTACGGGCCTTGCGTACAAGTTCCAAATCGGTCAAAGGCATTCTGCGGCGGTTATATCTGCCTTCTGAACGGATCAAGAGGGCATCCCAATCATCAAGAGCAGGAGGGGTGTCGTAGTCCCATTCTGCCATGTCGGATCTTTTAAATTGCCATTTAATCTTACCTCCTCCGACAAAAGAGACGCGAATATCCCGTTTTATTCCATCTTCCAGTTTTTCAACCCAGCAAATCTGTCTTCTCATGTAGTTAGAATATTCATTTTTAAAGTTATTTCAAGTTCCGAATCAACATGGATGTTGACTTGGACGTTATTGAGCATAACATGCGACGAAATAATTTAATAAGGAGTGGCAATAATGGGAACCAAGCAAAAATTGTTGGAAATTGGTGGAAAGATGTTTGAAAAATATGGGTATGAGGGTGTGTCTGTGAGGGACGTTATTAAAGCTGCGGGTGCAAATCTGGGGGCAATTACTTATCATTTCGGCAGTAAGGAGGCTTTCTTCTGTGAAGTTGTTGCGCGAAAAATTGAACCAATGATGAAGATGGGACATACGGTTGTTGCAACCGGAAAAGGACCGAAAGAGAAGCTCCGGGCAATACTTGAAACTTATGCATTCTATGTTATGCACACAGAACCTGCATTGAAAGTCCTGTTTGCAGAAGCGCTTGCCGGAGGACGTCGATTGCCAAAAGCTGCAATTACTGCGATTATCTGGCGAAATAAGAAAGTGATTGAGGTCCTTAATGATGGAATTGAAGAGGGAATATTCAGGAAATGTGATGTTGAATGTGCAGCCTGGAGTTTTTTCGGCATGCTTGCCGGCTACATCCTGTACAGGCCGATAATTACCGGTCAAAAGAGAGAAGGGGCATATTCCGAGGAATATGTCAGACGGATTGTTGACACGGCAATGGATATTTTCCTTTATGGGGTTTGCTCGTCTAAGGGCCGTACAAAATGAAGAAATACAGATATTAAAGACTGGGCAATACTATTTATTTGCGGATGTATTATAGGCTTTAAAAATATTATTGCGTAATGCTGCGCCGCGCTTCCTCTGTGAAAACCAGAATGTGACAAAGTCTTTTTGAAAAATTTTCAAATCGATTCCTTCAAAAGCGGTTTCAGTGGCCTTTTCACCATCACCTGTCGCCCACAGGGCTTCAGAGTATTTGTCGAGTATATTTGCATATTTAGGAGGTGTCTCAAGGCCGGCACCTTTTCGCAGGTAATAGACGACGGCCCATGCAAGTGCATAGTTTCTTCGTCTTGTCTCTTTATCGTTAGCGATGTAAAACTCTTCGCGTGTCATATGTAATAATTTGTTTATGTCCGCGGTATTGCCTGCAATCATTTCTTCAAGCAATTTCACATTCTGTGGATCTTCCAAGACGGAGAATTTTCGTTGATTAACAGTGGCAGGTGAATAGAATTCAGCATGTCCTTCATTGAACCAGAGAGCTGGACGTTTCTGGTCGAATGCGTAAAAAATATATTGATGAAAAGCTTCGTGATAAACACATTGAAAGAACCAATTACGCTGGATCTTTGATCCACCCCATTCGATGGGACGGATTACCAGCTCCTTGTGAGTAGGCGACCATAATCCGCCTGACCACTCGTGCTCTTTGCCAACATATGCAACATATTCGTCCTGAGAAGCAAACGCGCGTATAACGCTTACAGCCGTGATTTCCTTTCGTGGAGGCATGAATTGTTCAAATGCATCACGCAGATACTCGATATGTTCCTGCAGTTCCTTTATAATAACACGGTGTTTTGACTTCATGTTTGACAGGAAAATATAGTTGTCGGTTTCGGCATACCACCAGTCCTTCATGTTCGTGATGCTGTCGGCAACCTGTTTGCGACTTGCCAGGAACTCGGGTGATCGCTGTTTTTTTCCGGCGAAGGCCGCTGCCTGGAAAGCCGACGATGCGGTTGTTTGTTTTTGAATGATTTTTATGGCACTGATGGAAGGAAGAAACTGACTGTTGACCGATTTTTGCGCTTTTTCAAAGTCAACTTTTGGATTGAGAATGATCATGGCAAAATACCATTCAGATGTTATCGGAGAACCAACGGCAGGACCCGGGCGACTAATGCAAAAAGCATAACCAAGCATACCGGGTGACAGCTGGAAACTCTTGACCGTTTTTACATGCGGTGGAGGTCGTTGGACAGTTTGAATAACCGCTTTGTCGGCCCCTGAAAATGCTGTAACCCATTTCACCAGATCATCATCGTTCCATTCGATTATGGCATTTCCGGCGTCCGCAATTGCTTTGTCATAGTTTTCGCGAGAAACATGCTGTTGCTGGAATTTTTCGGCAGGGAAAGGTGTTGTGATTTTTGCCAGTACCAGTGTGTTACTACGTTGGTCAACCCATCGTCCGAGATACTGACTGGTTTGCCACAGTACTATCGGCGAATACATGTCGACATTCCATTTTTTTTCGCCTTGCGAAAATGTGTATCGAAAAACCTGAGGCGGCTGGATGGGTGTCTCGCGTGACTCAGGCATGATAGTAAACCTGAGTCCTGCCGAGGGAAGTTCAATAGATTTCAAGAATTTGAGTTCTGGCCTGTTTTCAGCCGTTGTAATTGCAACAACCGTCAACAGGCACAGAACTCCGGAAACTATAATCCGCATTAAGCGGCTGGACATTTATTCTCCGAATGCTTCGTCAAAAACGCGATCTGACTTCGGGAAATCAAGTTTCTTAACGAACTGACACGCTTCAGCTGCACCGGATTCGCGGTCCATCATTGCATCTTCCCACTCAACAGAGAGTGGGCCGGTATAATTGATGGCGTTCAGCGTTCTGACAATTTCCTCGAAATTGACTCCGCCGCGTCCCAGACTGCGGAAATCCCAGCCGCGACCAGGCGTCCCGAAGTTCAGGTGCGAAGCAAGTATACCTGATTCGCCGTCGAGCGTTAGCGCCGCATCTTTCATATGAACATGATAAATGCGGTCAGAAAAACATTTTAAGAATTTGACCGGATCAACCATTTGCCAGTGTAAATGACTCGGGTCAAAATTAAACCCGAATGCCTTACGGTTATCGATCGCCTTCAGGGCGCGCCTTGCTGTGACAATATCAAATGCGATTTCAGTCGGGTGTACTTCCAGGGCGAACTTAACGCCGCATTTGTCGAAAACATCAAGGATTGGATTCCAAATCTGTGCGAACCTCTTGAAACCGTCTTCAATCATTTTATCGGAAACGGGCGGAAAACTGTAGAGCATGTGCCAGATGGGAGACCCGGTGAATCCATTTACAATTTTCACGCCAATGTTTTTGGCTGCCATTGCAGAATCTTTCATCGCCTGGATTGCCCACTTCCTTTTGGCTTCGGCATTACCCTGGCAGGATTTGGGTGCGAACATGTCGGATCTTGTATCATCATTTGGATCGCAAACAAGCTGACCTGCAAGATGATTGCTGATTGCAAAAACTTTTAGACCGTATTTTGCGAGGATTTCCTTGCGGCTTTTAGCGTATTCTTTGTCTTTTGCCGCACGAGCGACATCAACGTGATCGCCCCAGCATGCAAGTTCAAGTCCTTCATAACCCCAGCCAGCAGCTTTTTCTGCGAGTTTTTCCAGAGGTAAATCAGCCCATTGCCCTGTGAAAAGCGTTACCGGTCGATTTGACTTCATAATGTGTTGCTCCTTCCTTTGCTGTTTTCGGTTTATCTGATGTTCTTTATTTTGATTATTAAAAATACCTTCAAAAAATTATCATTTCAAGAACTGAATGTGATTTTTTGTGTGCATTTCACCGGAAGTTATTGCATCCTCTAGGTTGTAGATGAAGACAGTATTTGGACTAAACTTCAGGGGATAAATCATGGCTGAAATGGAAAAGAACGAATATCGGGATCAACGGCTTGCAAACATGGGAAAATTAGAGGGATTTGGCCATAAACCGTTTGGCCGTGCATATAACAGGACCGGCAATCTTGCGGAAATCCGAAAGAATTACAAAGATGAGCTGAAAGTGTCGGTTGCCGGACGGCTTGTTACCATTCGGTCAATGGGTAAAAGTATTTTTGCCGATATAAGGGATGGTTCCGGTAAGTTCCAGGTTTATGCCCAGAAGAACGCACTTGGCGAGCAGGCTTTTGACGCTTTTAAACTGCTTGATGTAGGCGACCATATCGGGATTGAGGGTCTGTTATTTACTACACATGCCGGTGAACCGACGATAAAGATTGAGAAATGGGTCCTGCTCTCCAAGGCGCTTTTGCCGCTACCTGAAAAATGGCATGGCCTGAAAGATGTAGAGGCTAGATATCGACAAAGGTACCTTGATCTTATTGCCAATCCTGAAGTGCGCGAACTGTTTAATAAGCGTACCATGGCCATACGGGAAATCCGTAATTACCTCTTTGAAAAGGGGTTCATGGAAGTTGAGACGCCGATGATGCAGTCGATGGCTGGCGGAGCGGCAGCCAGGCCCTTTGTTACGCGGTATACTGCTTTGGACACTGATATGTTCCTGCGAATAGCCCCGGAACTTTACCTTAAGCGATTACTTGTCGGCGGTTTTGACAAGGTGTTTGAACTTAACAGGAACTTCAGGAATGAGGGGCTTTCTCGTACGCACAATCCTGAATTTACAATGCTGGAAATTTACGAAGCGTATTCCGATGTCAAAGGGATGAAGGAGCTTGTTGAAGGATTGATTACTAATGTTGCACAAAAGGTTTTTGGCGGATTGCAGGTAAAATTCGGGGAACATATGATAAATCTTGCGCCCCCGTGGCGCGAGGTTCCGTACCGCGATCTCATAACTGCCAAGATGGGTTCCGATTGGTATGGTGTTCCTGTTGCAGACGCGCGCAGGAAAGCGGAGGAGCTTGGATTGGCCATTGATCCTTCATGGAATCACCTGATGGTTACCCATGAAATCTATGAGAAGACTATCGAGAAAACACTGATCCAGCCAACTTTCGTGACCAGGCTTCCGGCTGATCTGGTTCCGCTGGCAAAAGCATGCGAAGACGATCCGGCGTGTGTTGATGTGTTCGAGCTGGAGATCGCGGGTTACGAGATTGCCCCGGGATACACCGAAATGAATGATCCGCTCGAACAGAGGAAAAGGCTTGAGGCACAGGCTGGAGGGGCTCCAATTGATGAAGAATTTATAACTGCGCTTGAACATGGGATGCCGCCAGCTGGCGGGATGGGGATCGGAATTGACCGCCTGATGATGGTTCTTTCAGGCATGGAAGCAATCCGTGACGTCATTTTGTTTCCGCAATTGCGGCCCCGGGCTTGATGAAGAAACAATTTTAACATGGTACCATTTTCATTATTTCTGGCATTGAAATATCTGCGACCGAAAAGGTCATTTATTTCGGTTGTTACTGTTATTTCCATTCTTGGTGTTCTTCTTGGTGTGGCAATTCTTGTAATTGTACTTTCAGTGATGACCGGTTTTGATGAGATGTGGCGGGATAAAATACTGAGTTTCAAGCCGCATCTCACGGTAACGAGCCGCTATGGAGTGATTGAAGATGAGGATGAACTTTGCAGCAAAATTGACAAGATTGCCGGTGTCAAGGGTGTCGCGCCTGTAATTGAAACGCTTGTAATGATCCGGCACGAGGGCGCGATGCGCGCTCCCATGGTTCTTGGTGTGGCGCCGGACAGGGCTGAGCAGGTCAGTAAGATTTCGAAAAGTATCAAGTATGGAAAGTTTTCGATGGAAGGCGAGAGCGCGGTATTGGGTTATGACCTGGCTCTGGAGATGGGCTTGACTATAGGCTCCAAGTTTCTGGCCTATTCCCCGAAAAATGTCACCGCAAAAGATGAAATGTATTTACCTGTTGAACTTACTGTTGCCGGTATTTTTGACATGGGAATGCGGGATTATGACAGCGGGGTCGTTTTGACGTCTCTGGATGTTGCAAGGGAACTGGTAGGGCTTACGGGTGGAGCGCACGTTATATATGTAATGACCAATGATCCTTTTAAATTCGATAAATTTGCTTCAGATGTGAGAGATGCAGTTGGGCCGGCTTTTTCCGTGAGGACATGGCGTGAGGTTGACAGCCTTCTTTTCAGTGCATTGAGTCATGAAAAAACAATGATGTTTATCCTTCTTGTGTTTATAACAATTGTCGCCATTTTTTGCGTCACTAATACTCTTATCGTAATCACTGTTCAGAAAACGAATGAAATAGGGCTCCTTAAGGCGCTGGGATTCTCGTCGCGACATATTATGGGGGCTTTTGTATGGCATGGCTGGATACAGTGTCTTGTGGGTACTTTTGCTGGTATTGGCGTGGGATTATTGGTTCTCAAAAACCTTAAAAATATCGTACGTTTTTTAACAGCCATTAATATTGAAGTGTTCCCAAAGAAGATTTACGGCCTGAATGAGATTCCATGGAGTACCTCGTTTGGCGAACTTGCCCAAATTGCTTTGTTTGTGATGGTTTTTTGTACCTTGTCCAGTATTTTGCCCGCATGGCGTGCGGCAAGAATGAATCCAGTTGATGCGTTGAGACAGGAATAGCCTTGAGGGAAACAATCCGGCGTAGTGATGATAGGATAAGTAATCGAGTGGAGTGCAGATGACGGCATTGCTAAAGGCGGAAAATATACACAAGAGTTACACTGTCGGGAAGACAGTTCTTCACATAATTAAAGGTTCTTCGCTTGAAGTGGCAGATGGAGAACGTGTGGCAATAGTTGGTCTCAGTGGTGCCGGTAAAAGTACTTTGCTCCACATTCTGGGAGGATTGGACGTACCGGATCAAGGCAGGGTATTGGTAAAGGGGCAGGACATATATAACCTTTCGGAGACAAAACGAACCGGGATAAGGTCTTCAACAATCGGCTTTGTTTTCCAGTCATACCATCTTTTGCCCGAAATGGATGTGCTTGAGAATGTTATTTTGCCTGCGATGGCCCGTATGAGACTGGTTTCTTCGTATGATGGTGTAAAGGGCAAGGCGATGGAATTATTGAAATCTGTAGGCCTTGCTGACCGTGCAGATCACAGACCCTTCGAGTTGTCTGGAGGGGAACAGCAGCGGGTGGCTCTGGCAAGGGCCTTGATGAATGATCCGCTGCTTGTATTGGCGGACGAACCGACGGGCAATCTTGACAGGGCAACTGGCGGTCAGGTATTGGACAATCTGTTTGCACTTACCAAGAATCAAGAACGTGCATTGGTGCTTGTTACCCATAATGATATAATCGCAAAATCATGTGACAGGATATTACGCCTGAAAGATGGGGTTCTTATATCGGCCTGATGGATGTGGGGGATCCTGTGCCGAATTTGTTTTCATATTCCGGCGGCTGAACTTGATAATCTTTTGGTATGTATCTCAAGAATACTTAAAATTGCAGAAGTTTTGGTATATTCTTGCCATCTAAAAACTGCTGGGCCGGCATAACGAGGGATTGGAATTCAGGCAATTGCCTGAGCTGGATAAAACGCTGATCCTGGCGTAGGATCGCCCTGGCTTCTTCACCTCCAAGTTCAACGGCGCGTTTCAATGAAGCCATTCCATTGGTCAGCTTGTTCTGCATTGCTTGTGCGAAACCGTAATCAATCCTTGCCCTGAAGTTGTTGGGGACAAGTTCAAGATATCGTTGCAGCCCGAATTCCAATAACTCCCATCTTCTGGCATTGCCATACAGCTGAAGAATGGCCTGGCAAACATTAGGTGTGAGGTTTGTGTTTGAAAGAATATTCCGGGTCAGACCCTGAAACTGGCCATCCATATTCAATCGCTGATAAAGGCCGGCCAATTCGATCGCCATGTTGATGTCGGAACCGCCTTTTGCTTTTATTTGTTGTTCAATTTCCTGCCGGCGGATATCGTCTCTTTGCATGTTCTTGATGTTAGTCAGGAAATTCTTTGCATTATTGTTGTAAATATCGAGTTTGAGATAATTTTCTATCAGAGTTATTGCTTCCCCGTAACGATGCTGTTGAAGATAAAGATCAGCCAGCCGGAAATTGGCCTCGGGACTTTCAGGGCAAAGTTGCAATGATTGTTTAAATGCGTATTCGGCTTCCATTATGATCCCGCGGTAGACATACAGGCCTGCAATTGCCGAACGCATTTTTGAGAACGATTTCTTTGCATCGTTATTACGTACAAATTCCGGTCGCGCAATGAATCTGGTGGTCAATTCGTCCCAGTATGCGCGATCAAGCGCGATAATTCCGGCCCACAGATTTGTGTTTACCTGCGGAGGCGGCAGGGGATCCTTATCTATTTTCATGATGACGCCATGGGGGCGGAGATAAGGATACATCCATGGGATGACATAGCTTTCTTCCACATAAAAAGCGTGTTTATCCTTGTTCTTTTCGAAAATCCACTGGGCAAGAATACCGTTGATGGCCATGACACCGCCGACACCCTGAACGCTGACACGGCCGTTTTCTATTTTCAGATCGGCGGAAGGTGGTATTGCCCCTGACTGGACCCCTTGGACGTATTTCTGGAATGCCTGGGCACTGTCAGCAGGGCTTGGTATGGCGATCGGCGCCACCGGATAAGTTGTGTCACGCCTGAGCAGACGTTTGAGAAGCGTGTCGTCCCCCCTGGGCCGGGTGAAGTCGTAATGGTCGCGGATGTAACTCATGTAAGTTGTATCGGCCAGCGCATTCTGCGTAATGATGTAAACATCGGACCGGTCAAAATTGGGATCGCGGAATTTGTTCCTTGGCGCGACACGGCTTTCGCAGAAAATCATATAAGTTGGCACAAAACGTCCCGGATCTGTTCCGCCGTACAGGACTGCATCCTTTTCCATGTCGGGATAGCCACCACCTGGCTTGAACATATAATAACCGAAGAGGTAACCGAAGTCATGTCCCCGGAGTGCACAAAGCGACCAATTTTTGGTGTAGGTGATTACCGGCAAAGCCATGAGTCCAATACATACTAGACTTATGAAGGAATTTGATCGTTCACGCCAGCGCCAGGCAATAAAGCTGAGTGTAAGGGCAATTCCATACCCGATAAGCATTGCAAAGAAACCGTGAGCAGGAGCGAAAAATTTGATGGTGATTTCCTGTTCCTGCCGGTCCAGTTTCGGGTTGATGATTGTTAGAAGCCCGAAACTCGTAACAAGGTAGGCAGTCCAGACGAAAACCATCCATGCTCGTGCGCTGGGTTTCCATTTTGTCCACCAGACAATCAGAAAGACAAGTGCAACCAGAGCGAAGAAAGTCAGAGGGAGCGAATATTGTCCGATAAGAGCCTGTGTAAAAACTTTGATCTTTATGAAGAATTCATCACTGAAAAAGTTGGCTGTCTGCATTTTTTCATACTGTCCTCGTGTGATGGCATGCAGAAATCCCTCTTTTGTTGCAGCATATCCCCAGTTCATTGGCGGATTGGTAGAAGCTGCAAGCGGCATGTACAGATAAAATGAAACTCCGAAATGAAGTAATCCGGCGGAAATCAGCGAACGTTTGATCTGCCACCATCCTGTTACTTTGCCTGCAAAGAGGATAATAATGGCTATTATGCCGGCCGTGATTGCCATCATGAAGTGCTGTTGCGACAAAGGCAGGTTCCCGATGGATTTTTCCAGCCATGAGAAGATCAGTAATATGGTCATGGCGGCAAATCCGCCTGCCGCTCCAAGTTCCCAGAAATCATTCAAACTCCGCATCAGGGTCTCTGTTACATTTCCCGGCTTTGAAAGCGTCTTGCGAGAAATGAAAAAGCGTTCCATGCCGACAACAAATGTTCCTATTGCAAACGCGCCAGCCATGACGGCAATGGTCTGGTGATTTGCGAGACTCACTCCAAAAAGGAAAACTGATATATGGAGGAATCCGCGCCGGTGTGGTTGGATCATCCAGCCGAAAAAGAAACAACTGATCAGGACAAAAGAGAAGACGTTTAGAACCCGCATTTCCGATACACAGGCCCATAACCAGACACCACGGTTGAATCCGAACAGTAAGGCTGAACTCATGCCAATTGTTATTGCGACCCATTCCGTAAGTCTGTTATCGGAAAACCCGGTCCAGGGCAGGGAATTGAGAATCAAACGGATACTTCGTGTCATCATAAGCGTCATGACACCCACTACCAATGCGCCGGTGACAACGGACATCATGCCGATTCGCCAGGCAGGATTTCCAAACGGGACAATAAAATTACTCCAGATGTAACCGAGCAGGGCCCATAATGGATAGCCGGGCGGATGGGGCACGCCAAAGGTAAATGCGCCGGTTACCAGTTCACCTGAGTCCTGAAGTGTGACTTCAGGCGCCATGTAATAAAAAAATACAAGTCCGGAGAAAATAAATGTGACCAGCGCGGCAAGCCAGTCCTGTTGTTTGAAAAAATGACTGATATCATAATCGATCAACGTGTCCCTGCCCACGGTTTGATTGGGAGGACGAACGGGCCCATCCGGTAATTTCTTTCCGGCATCAGCCGAAGTTTTTCTCTGCTTCTGTTCCATGATCCTAAGTAACCTTTATCGTGTTATACAAAGGGCGTGTTGTATAACATATTCCAGGAGTTTTGGGAATAGATAGATGCAGGATTCGGGAATAATCGTTAAACCCTTTTTAAAATGCAGGATTGGTTATGATTAACAATTTCTGTATTGTCTGGTTGACAGTGAATATAAACAACCCTTCTGATCGCAAGTAATGTCGTTTCAGCCGAGGAATACCAGTCGTAAACAATTACCTGTTTGAGGTTATCGATATACTTAATCCGCGGCGATCCAGGAGAGAGCCTTCAAGGCGATACAGGTTGATAAGCGATTTGATATGAGTTGCGATGGACTGAACGGCCTGAATCCTGCTTGCCAGCAAGTCACGCTGTGCCTGTGCTACAAGCAGTGATGTTGATTTGCCGACCCTGAATTTTTCGATTTCCGCCCGTAAAGCTTCTTCGCGGTATTTTACGGTTGCTGCAGTGGCAGTTATCTGTTCACTGGAACGATTCACCTCGATGTAGGCAGACCTTACGTCAACTTCCACCAATTGCACCATATTTTCCACTGCTTCCCGGGCTTGTTCACGGCTTAGTATCGCACGACGGTGAGTTGCAGAGGCGCTGCGGTCGCCAAGCGGATATTCAAATTGAATACCCAGGGTGAAATCATAATAGTCACCATTGATATTTTGCATGGAGCCGGAGAACGAATCGGCGTAACCAGTGTTGCCAAGAGCAGCAAAGAGGTCTAATCGGGGCAGGAGTCCATTCTTGGTTTTTGTAACTTCCAAGTCACCTTTTTCCAGGTTTAGACGCGCCTGGTTAAGATCAGGTCTTTTTTGAATCGCTACCTGGACATGCGATGAAACGGCATCCAGTTTTGCATTCGGTATAGAAGGTTGTTCTGTAGTCACAATCTCAATATCGAACAAATTGGTTGATGGTAGATTCAACAACCTTAGAAAAGCCAGTCGGGTAATTTCAAGTTGACTCCTTGCATTGATCAGGCCTTCTTTCCTTGATGCCACTTCGGCTTCAGCTGCAGCAATTTCAACTTTGGCGGTTTTGCCTATGGTAATTCTTTCAAGTGTTTCGTTGCGTTGTTGTTCTGCGAATTTGAGTGAGTCGGTATATATCTCTATCTGGCGTTGAGCCAGTCGATAGTCCCAATAAGTTGTCTCGATTCGACCCACCAGTTCCTGGGAGAAACCCATGAGTTCATACTCGGATACCAGAGTGTCCAGTTTGGCCTGTCGGAGACGGGCCAGATTCACGCCGGTACCTACGCCTTTCAGCAGGGATTGTGTAATTGAAATTCCTACACGAGTTGAATCAAAATCACCCTGATAAAGCGATGAATCCAGCAGGTCAGTACTTCCCTCGAGAGTAATACGTGTACCTGTAGGCAAAACTTCCTCAAGAGCAATTCTCCCTGAGGGTTCACGGTTGACCAGGTTGGTTACGGTTGCTCCATAACGGAGAAGTTGTTCGGCTTCGGATTTTGAGTCAGAAATCTGGCCCTTAAGAACAGGGTCGAAAGCTGCACGTTCATCAGCTTCAAAGGTTTTACGAATTTGCGGTGTCAGGCGTTCTACTTTAAGCGCCCGATTGTTCTCCAGACCTTTCAGAATAGCCTCCCTGACGGATATTCTGAGAGGTTCTGCAGCAAACAGTGAAAAAGTGCCGCTGAAGGCAATAAATATCGAAGCAAATGTTATACAGGCCGATAGCATCCTTTGCTTTTGCATATTTCTTTTACCGTTTAAAATCATGAATTGGCATCCTTTACAGGCGAGTGTCTTAAAAAATTCTGTAATTTCTCCATGTAAAGATAAAATACCGGTGTTACATAAAGGGTCAATGTCTGGGAAAAAATAAGCCCCCCGACCACCGCAAGACCCAGTGGTCTCCGTGCTTCACCGCCTGCACCATATCCGAATGCAATTGGCAAACCCGCCATCAATGCCGCCATGGTGGTCATCATGATGGGCCGAAATCTGATCAAACAGGCTTCATGTATTGCCTCGCGAGGATTCTTCCCTTCATTTTTCTGGGCCTCTATTGCAAAATCAATCATCATGATGCCGTTTTTCTTAACAAGTCCAACGAGCATGATAATTCCTACAAAACCGTAAAGTGACAGCTCCTCATTGAACATAACCAGGGCAAGCAGTGCACCGACACCGGCGAAGGGCAGGGCGGAAAGGATTGTAATAGGGTGATAAAAGTTCTCGTATAGGATCCCAAGAACGACATAAATAACAACGATTGCCAGCGTGAGGAGGAGGCCCATGCCCTTGACTGATGATTGAAATGCCTGTGCAGTACCCTGGAAACTGGTGCTGATTGTAGGAGGTATGATGGGCTTTGCCATATTGTCGATCTGTGCAACTGCATCGCCGATTGAGATTCCTGGTTTGAGGTTGAACGATAGAGTAACAGCAGGCAGTTGCCCTAAATGGTTAACGAGTAGGGGTCCAACGTCTTCCTTCAGGGTTGCCAGTGTGTTGACAGGGACAAGCTTCCCTGTGTCCGACTTCACGTAGAGTAATGACAGTGCAGATGGGTCTTTCATGTATTCAGGTGTGAGTTCAACGATGACCTGGTACTGGTTGTTGGGAGTGTATATGGTAGAAACCTGTCTGGATGCATATGCGTTAAGCAGTGTGTTTTCAACCTGTGAGGCCGATACAGCCAGGGATGATGCAAGGTCACGATTTATTTCCACATTCAATTTGGGGTTGTTCAACTGCATATCGGTTGTTATATCCACAAGGCCCGGAAGTTCCTGCATCTTTTCGAGCAGGATTCCTGCGTACTTGTACAACTCATCAATGTTGGGCCCCTGAAGAGTATACTGGTACTGACTCTTTGATGACATTCCTCCAATCTGCAGGGTTGGAGGAACCTGGGGAAAAGCCTTCAGGCCGGGCAAGGTGGCCATCTTGGGTCGAAGCCTTTGGACAATCTGCTCTGCTGAACTCTTGCGTTCCGAACGGGGTTTCAGGTGGAGAAACATTCGGCCCGAATTTGCGCCTCTTGCTGTCCCACCGCTTCCCAGGGAGGACATGAATTCCTCTATATCAGGTTCTTCCATGACGATTTTGACCATATCCTTCTGAAGTTTAACCATGGCCGTAAAAGATATACCTTCCGGCGCCTCTGTCTGAATCGAAAGTCTATCCTGGTCTTCGTTGGGAAGGAACCCTTTACGTATTATCGCAAAAAGAACAAATGTGGCAATCAGGATACCCAGCGAGAAAAGCATAATTGATCTGCGGTGGTTTAACGCCCATGTCAGGGTACGTGAATAAAAGTTAAGCATACTCTGAAAGCCGCGCTCGGAAAAAGCGTATATCCGTCCATGATGAATGGAAGCCGGAGGATTCAGGAACCTGCTGCAGAGCATGGGAGTTAAACTTAATGATACAACTCCGGAAATCAGGACTGCGGCCCCGATTGTAATCGCGAATTCCCTGAAAAGCCTGCCGACAATACCACCCATGAAAATAACAGGAATAAATACTGCAGCGAGGGACAGGGTCATCGATATGATTGTGAAGCTGATTTCTTTGGATCCGTCAAATGCCGCCTGCATTCTGTTTTTTCCCATCTCAAGGTGTCGGACAATGTTTTCCAGCATCACGATGGCATCATCAACAACGAATCCTATCGAAAGCGTCAGAGCCATGAGGGAAAGATTATCCAAATTGTAGTCAAGCGTATACATTACAACGAATGTGCCTATGATTGACATTGGAAGGGCCAGTGCGGGTATGATCGTGGCGGAAAGTGTGCGTAAGAAAATAAAAATGACCAATACCACAAGGAAAAACGTAAGGACAAGGGTGAACTGGGCGTCTTCGGTAGATCGTTGTATGGGAATGCTGCGGTCATAGAGCACTTTCAAAGAAACCGACGGTGGAAGCTGGGCCTGGAAGGTCGGCAGGAGAGCCTTGCAGGCATCCGCAACCTGAACGGTATTCATCCCTGGCTGTCGCTGGATGGCAAGGAATAATGCCCTCTGCATGATATTGCTGGTACAATACCACGCGGCGGCCTTGTCATCTTCGACGCTGTCGAGGGAATTTCCTATTTCTTCAAGCCGGACTGGTGCACCGTTCCTGTATGCTACGATCAAAGATTTGTAATCGACAGCAGACATAAGCTGGCCGTTTGCCTGTATTGTAAACGCACGATGTGGTCCGTACAGTATACCTGTCGGCTGATTTACATTTCCTTTCCGGATTGAGTCGACAACCTCTTCCAGTGCGATGTTGCGTGAAAACAATTTTTGCGGGTCAAGCTGGATGCGCACGGCATATTTTTGTGAACCAAAAACCAGCACCTGTGCGACACCATCGATCATGGAGACGCGCTGTGCTATGAGCGTCTGGCCAAATTCATCCAGGTCAGAAAGCGGCAGGGTCGCGCTTGTGATGGCCAGGTACAATATGGGCGAGTCAGCGGGATTGACTTTTCGGAAAGAAGGGGGTGTAGGCATGTCGGGTGGCAGTTGACGGGCGGCGCGTGCAATGGCCGACTGTATGTCCTGTGCTGCAGCATCAATGTCGCGAGTCAGGGTAAATTGTACAGTAATTTGAGACTGACCCTGTAAACTGATGGAACTCATTGAGTCGATACCGGCAATCGTCGAAAACTGCTTTTCCAAAACTGTGGCAACTGCTGAAGCCATAGTTTCCGGGCTTGCCCCGGGAACCAGAGCAGTTACTTGAATTGTCGGAAAATCGACGGTCGGGAGATCGCTAACCGGCAACTTGCGGTAAGCCATGATTCCAAACAGGAGGATGCTGAGCATCACTAATGTGGTCATTACCGGGCGACGTATAAACGTAGCAGCAATATTCATTGATTGACTGGGGTGGTTTTTGCGGAAGGATTTTTGATTTCAACTTTTGTTCCTGGACCGAGCCTTTGCTGTCCTTCAGCCACTACGCTTTCCCCTGCTTTCAGGCCTTCCGCAATAATCGCCCAGTCATCAAGTTGCCGGGCGACTTTAACAGAACGCGTTTCGGCAGTCAGGTCAGATTTGATTATGTACACATAGGTGCCTTTCTGTCCCGTTAATACGGCGTTCGAAGGAACAACAATAGCATTTTGCTGAACCGACAGCATAAGAGAGAGTTTGATATATTGCCCCGGCCAGAGTCGGCCGTTTTCATTTGGAAATGAGGCCAAAAGCCGTATTGTGCCTGTATCGCGATCAACCGAATTGTCAATAAATGTCAATATTCCGGATTCGGTTTTTTCGGGTTCATCTGGAAGAAATGCCTGGACTTTCAGTTTCCCTGCTGCCATTTGCCTGCAGATCTCGCCCAAATTATGTTCAGGGACAGTAAAGCTGGCATCAATAGGTTTGATCTGGTTGATCGTGTTGAGGGTTGTCTCGTTCGCGGTAACGAGATTACCCTGATCGACAAGATACTTTCCGGTTTTTCCATCAATGGGGGATCTGATTGTGCAGTATCCCACCTGGACTTTTGCATTCTCTAGAACTGCCTCATTGGCCTTGACTGCTGCTCCAAGTCCATCAGCGGCTGTTTTTGCCTGATCGTAGGCATCTTGCGATGTAAGCCCTTTTTTCAGGAGTTCATCCTGACGTTTTGTCTCTTTTTTGGCATTTTCATGCTGTATTTTATCGCGAGACAAAGCTGCCTCGGCCTGTTTCAACACGTTCTGAAATGGAACGGGATCAATAATGAAAAGAACTTCATCTTTCTTAACATCCTGTCCCTCTCTGAATTTGATCTCCTTGAGAACACCTGAAACTTGTGCCTTAACTGCAACAGTTTCAGACGGTTCCACTGTGCCGAATGTTCGAATTTCGATTGGCATTGCTTTCCGGATTACTTCAGCCACGGTAACCGGGGCGGGGGTGGGTGCCTTTTGGCCTTTTTTACTATTCTTTCCGCATCCGTAAAAAAAGATATGTAAGCATAAAAAAGCACAAATTATCACATTGAACAGAATTCGTTGAACCATAAGACCTCTTGGGTTTGGTTGACTTGTTCTACCTATTAATAATCACATAAAAAGTCAAGTTACTTGCTATGTGAGAAGTTCCTGAACTGCCTTTAAAAGCCGGTTAACATCCGATGTCGGCAGGAATTGTTTTATACATTTCAATCGGCTGAATTTTGTATCAGCACCATCACGCCACTGACGGCTGTCATCGTAAAGTATAATCGAAGTTGAATTGAGGCTGGGCATGACTTCTATAAGAGCGGCCACTGCACTTCCATTTAATCTGGGAAGGATTTCTTTCATCAATAATACGTCAGGTCTTTCGGCTGCAGCCTTTTCCAATACCTCTGGACCATTGGTTACAACTGTAACACTGTAACCAGCCGTCTCAAACGCATCCGTGAGTTTATGGGATAAAACTGCATCGTCCTCCGCGATAGTCACTTTCTTGACTGTCCTTTGTCGTTTTTCTGACACGGCTTTTCGCTTCGAAATAATTGCCCTGATCTTGCTTGCAAGGGTAGCTTCATCGCATGGTTTTGCGAGGAAACCGTCAACATCAAGGTTGCCAAAGAAATCGGCCATCATTGATCTGGCGGTTAGTACGAGGACAGGATACATGGGCTTTCCTTCTTCCGAAGAAATGCGTTTTAAAAAACCAAGGCCGCCTAATCCCGGCATGCTGATGTCCAGAACTATGAGATCAGGGGTCAGTTTCTTCAGCTTTTCCAATGCCTCTTCGCCGCTCTGGGCAATCGTGACATCGAAGTTCTCATAAAGCAGATAATCCCGCAGGGAGATCAACAGATGCTTTTCATCATCAACCAGTAATATCCGCTCTTTTTCCGCTGCATTCATTCATTCACACCTTTCATCTCATTTAACCCTACCACGAACTGACTGTTCAAGGCAATTAAGAAGGTCTTCAGGTTGCCACGGTATTTGAAGTAATGGAAGGGCAAGTCCATGTAGTATTTCCTGCTTAACCGGATCAGTTTCCTCACCCAGTATTGCAATCAATGGCAAAGATTTCAATGCCTTTTGATCACGAATTGTAGATATGGTTATTGCACCTTCCATGCCGGGTGAAATCCAATCTACCGTTATCAAATCGGGTAAAACTTCACCAATGGCGTTTAAAATGTCCTCTCCTCGTTTGACGCTTGTTACGTTGTAGCCAAAATCATCCAGATATTTGATCATGTTCAGGCGATTGGGTTCATCCTCGTAAATCAACAGTACGGATGGTGGGTTACTGACGGGTATGTGCATGGAGACAATTGTGCCTTTGTCCAGGCCGGGCGGGGGACTCTGCAGTTTAATGGAACCGCCGTGACGTTCCAGTATTTCCTTGGTAATAGCGAGTCCAAGGCCGACGCCGCTTACCTGTTCTCCGATGCGAAAGAAACGTTCTGTAACCTTTCCCAAATATTTTTTTTCGATTCCTATGCCACTGTCAACCACGTCCAGTACGAAGAACCCTGTCTCGTCATATCTTAGAAAGACGTTCACAAACCCATGAGGATTGTTGTATTTGATGGCATTCTTGATTACATTAAAAATCACGCGTTCGATTTTTTCAGGATCAAATTCAGCGAAACCGATAATGTTATCTATGGCTATATCCATGGTCATACCGGCCGATTCCACCTGTATTCTGAGTGCCTCAACTGTTCTCCGCGTAAACCGGGCAAAATTAATTTTCACCTTGTTGAGTTTGAGAGTGTCGGCCTCGATACGGCTCATGTCCAGGATGTCTTCGACAGTCCTGATCAGGCGCGCGCAATCTTCGCGAATCATGTGCAGGTATGTTTCTGCCCCTTCGGTAATCGGTCCTGTTATACCCTTGAGAATATTACCTGCCGCATAATTTATGGAAGCCACAGGCGTCTTGAGTTCGTGCGATACATTCGACACAAACTCTGATTTTGCTTTATCGTGTTGCTGGAGTTGGAGAATCGCCGCGTAGAGCTGCTCTTCAGCGCGTTTACGTTCAGCTATTTCGGCATTAAGTCCTTCATTAAGTTTAGTGCGTTCTGCCACTTCCTGTTCCAGTTCATCGCGGGCAAGTTTGATTTCATCTTCAGCCTCGCGGCGCGTGGTTATATCGCGGATAAAGAAACAAAGGTATTCGCTTGCAGAAAGATGAAGACGGCTTGATGCGATTTCTGCAGGGAAATATGAACCATCCTTTCTGGTGCAGTGTGCCTGAATGAGGGTAAATTTGTCATTGACCAGGTTGTTGCAGATATTTTGAAGGACAGTAGCGTCCACTCCCACGATTATATCCGGTATGCTGCCTTCGGCGAGTTCCTGGCTGGTATACTGGAAATACTGTACTGCGCGCATGTTGGCATCTATAATACGGCCAGTCAGATCAGTTATCAGCGCCGCATCATAGAGATTTTCAAAAAGAGCTTTTAAATCGGCATCTTCTATGGAAAGTTCAGCGATTTCCTTGGTACGTGTGCCAAGTTTACTGGATGGCATTATCCGCTCTTCAATTCCACGCTGTTTCCTCTGAATGTCATCCTTGACAAAGTCCGGTGGTATCTCGAGCCGTATCGTTCTAGAAAAATCGTCTGGACTTCGCATAGTGCTCATTGTTTTTTTTGATAGTAGTGTCGAAGTAAACACTTTGGCACAGGTTGGAAGGCGCGTCAAGGCATCAAGAACTCGAAGATTCAAGTTCTATTGATTTCAAAAGGAGATCACGGCCGGAGACGATTTCGAAATCAAATGAATTGCAGTATTGGCAGGCAAAAAAAGGAAAGGCAGGTGAGGATTCCCTGTTGCATGAATGGCAGATGACGCGCGCAGGGACTTTTTCGATCTGCAGTTTGGCATCCTTAAGAGGTGTATCATCAACAGTAATCCTGAATGCCTGATCCAGCGCTTCGCTGTCGACCCCTGACAGAGTCCCTATACTTACCGCAATCATCATGACTCTGGAGTTTTCATGTGCTGTAATTGACTGGACCTGCTCAAAAAGTGCCTGGGCTATTGAAAGTTCATGCATTAACAGATCCTCGGTAGTAATTCACCGCGCGGCACATCAACTATCCGTTTCCCGCCGGTGATGGTCTTGATTGTTACGCGGTTTTTGTCATTAATAACTGTTCCAATTTTCATGGCACCGGTGCCTTCCGGCATATTTCTCCACCTGGTCAATATTTTTTCCGTTATTAAATGAGAACAGATCATTACGATCCGGCCTTCTGATGCTACGTGTAACGGGTCAATTCCAAGCATTTCGGAAAGTGCCTTTGTCCCGGTGGAAAATGGAAGGTCTGTTTCATCCAGGCAAATGCCGATGTTTCTGTTTTCAACGACTTCATTCAAGACCGATGCCAACCCGCCTCGCGTTGGATCCCGCATGAATTTCACTTCGCAGGCATATTCCTGAACTGCCTCTACCAGCCTGTGTACCGGAGCAGTATCACTCTTTAAAGTGGATCCGATGTTTATGTTCTGCCGGGCTGCAAGCACTGCAAATCCATGGTCGGCAAGGTTACCGCTTGCAATTACTTCATCACCTTCTGCAATACGCGCTTGATTGAGATTGAATCCGTCAATTGCTTCTCCAATGCCTGACGTATTTACAAAAAGGCCGTCACATTGGCCGCGACCCACGACTTTTGTGTCACCTGTTGCTATAACAACACCGCAGGCAGATGCTGCAGTTTTAATTGAATCAAGGATATGCCTGAGAGTGGAAATCGACAGGCCTTCCTCGATAATCAGTCCCATCGAAAGCCATTTGGGCGTTCCACCGCATACCGATATGTCATTAACCGTTCCATATACGGCAAGGTCGCCGATATTGCCGCCTGGAAATTCAAGCGGCTGTACAACAAAACTGTCGGTGGTGAAAATCATCTTTTTCGAATTCCAGGGAAGCGTTGCGGCATCGGGAAGTCCTTCGAGTGGACCTTGCCCGAACCGCGAGACTATCTCGGCGTTTATCAGGTCACGCGAAAGTCTTCCGCCTCCTCCGTGCGCCAGTTGAATTGTTGTGTCAGAGTTCATTTTTTTATATATGATTTTATCTTGAATATTTATAGTACGCGGCACAGGAACCTTCGGAGCTGATCATGCACGGGCCAACGGCGTGATCGGGGGTGCATCCGGCGGCAAAAAGCGGACATGCGGTTGGTTTGAGTTTACCTTTGATTACATCTCCACAGAGACAGCCTGCAGGTTCTTTGCCTTTCCGGATCTTGATATTGTGTTTTTTTCGAGCGTCAAAGGTTTCATATTCACGGCGGATTTCCAACCCGCTGTTCGTAACAAGCCCGAGACCTCGCCATCGCGCATCAACCGGCTGAAGATATTTCTCCATGAGTTTCTTTGCCTTGATATTTCCTTCAGGTCTGACCACACGGTTGTACTGGTTCTCAACTTCGGCTTTTTCATTTATCAGTTGTTTAAGGATTCCCTCTATGCCAAGGAGTATATCGAGCGGCTCAAAACCGGCGATTACGCATGGAACGCCCTTCGGACCTGTATACGGGATATATGCATCAGAGCCTATTATTGCACTGACATGGGCCGGGCAGAGGAATGCATCAATTTCAAGCGTTGGATCAGCCATCAATACCTTTAGCGCCGGAGGAACAAGCTTGAATGCGGTCAGCAATGACAGGTTCCGTATGCCTTTGCCCGCGGCTGTTCCCACAAGCGTGGTCACCGGTGCTATGGTGGTCTCGAACCCGATAGCCAGGAAAACGACTTCTCTGTCCGGGTGCTGTTGAGCCAGTGCGACAGCGGAAGAAGGAGAGTAGGCAACCTCTATGGATGCCCCCTGTGCACGGCATTGGGCCAGGGTCATATCAGAACCGGGCACATTGATCATGTCGCCGAATGTGACAATCATGGCATCCTTTTTTGCAAGCGTGATTGCGGCATCAATATAGCCCGGTTCCGTAACACAGACCGGACAACCCGGCCCGCTGATAAGATCAACATTGTCAGGCAGAATATCCCTTATACCGAAACGGGCGATGGCCATGGTATGGGTACCGCAAACCTCCATGATCGTAGCGGTCCTGCCTGAACGTTTCAATGTTCCGGCAAGATCGGTAATACGTTCGCGAAGCCGCGATGCCGCCGCCGGATTCCTGAAACCATCAATATATTTCATTGGTTAGTGACCTGCCTGGTTCAGTTGCCCCAGTTCTTCAAAGAGTTTGATTCGCTCGTTGGCTTCTTTCTCATCGAGTATTTCTATGGCAAATCCGGCATGAATAATAACGTAGTTTCCTTTTTCAGGTTTATCCAGAAGGGTAAGATTGACCTCGCTTTTCGCACCGTCAATGTCCGCGATGCCTGTGCCATCATCACGCACCTCGGTCAATTTCATTGGAATTGCCAGACACATATGATTACTTTCCTGCTATTATTGCCTGCCCGAAAGAAATACAGCCGTCGTTCGGCGGCGTACATCGATGAAGAATGACTTCCAGTCCCATTTTTTCAAGCTTTGGTACAAGGATCTCGTTCAGTATCCTGTTCATAAACACTCCACCGGTCAATGCGATTGTCCTCATTGATGACATACCCAGCCCGCCTTCCACCATTTTCAACGCTGCTTCTGCAACCGCATGATGCACAGCCATGGCGAATGCCGTTTCTTTGCCTTTGAATACGCTCGTATCTGCAAGCATCCCAAATGATTCATTCCAGTCAATCAAAAGCTTTCCATCCTGTTCTGAGACGGAAAAAGGCAAATCAGGTATCGATGTGTCCCTGCATCGTCTTGCCGCAGCCTCAAGACGGATGGCAGGTTGTCCTTCATAGGTAATTTTGGCCGGAGCGAATCCAAGGAGTGCCGCGAAAGAATCGAAAACGCGGCCTGCGGCATGGGTAATCGGTGAATTAATGTTTTCCAGGCATTGCTTTGACCATAGCGCCGCTTCACTCCCGGATATTCCAAGTCTTGTTACCCATTCGTCTGTAATTCCTGTCCCGCATGTCATAAATCTGCCAATGAGCTGGCGTGCAGGATGTTTCACTGCTGAATCACCCCCGGGCAGAGGGACCCCGGCAAAGGTTGCAAGCCTCTTGAACCCGACGAGTTCAACGGAGAGAAGCTCTGCACCCCATATCGTTCCGTCGGTCCCGAGCCCTGTTCCGTCAAATACCAGCGCAAGCCCCTTGTCATGGCCATTTTCCTCAAGACATGCAACAGCGTGTGCATAGTGGTGCTGGACCCCGGTTACAGGGATATCTGCCTGTTTGGAAATTTTTTCCCCTAGTTTTGTTGAATGCATGTCAGGATGCAGATCAACTGCGACCGCTTCAGGAGTTTTCATCAGGAATTCCGGCAGACAGGCAGTTACCTTCTCAATGCTGTTCAGTGCTTCAGGTGTCTCCAGGTCGCCTATGTGAGGAGAGATAACCGCGCAGTTGTCGTAGGCAACGGTTATGGTATTTTTCATGTCGGCCCCCATGGCCAGGACGGTACGTGTCATGCGGTGAGACAAGTGTATCGGGTTGGGCGCATATCCGCGTGCACGACGCCACACCTGCGGCTGGCCGCGGCGCATGACGCATATTGAATCGTCATTCCGCAGATTGATTTCACGGTCATGCATCAGGAAGAAATCCGCAATAGTTTTCAGCCGGTCGCGCGCTTCATCGTTGGTGATACAGGTAGGCTCACCGCCACGGTTACCGCTGGTCATTATGAGAAGTTTAAAAGATGGAACGCCATCATTCAAAAGAGATTCAAAAAATAATTTATGGAGCGGGGAGGTGGGCAACATTGCACCAAGCGTCATTGTGTCAGGGGAAATAAGATCAATCGGCAGTTCTCCGGCCGCTATGATCTCCGGTCGTACGTCCAGAATTACTATTGGTGCCTCGGGTGACAAAAGCAATTGTTCTGCTTCCGAAGTTACGATGCAATATCTGTGCAGAACCTCAATATTGGAAGCCATCACTGCGAATGGTTTGTGAGGACGTGTTTTGCGCCGTCGAAGGACTTCGATAGCGCTCCGGTTAAAGGCGTCAGCGGCAATCAGGAATCCACCGATGCCGCGTACGGCGACAATCTTGCCTTTTAAAAGTTCGGATCTTGCCATCTCGATGGCATTTCCCTCAAGTAAAGTGCCTGATGTGTCTTCCATGTGGACTTGAGGACCGCATTTCGGGCAGGCGATGGTTTCTGCATGAAAACGACGGTTGGTCGGGTCTTCGTATTCCCGGCGACAGTCATCGCACATCGGGAAAACAGACATGGTTGTGCGTTCCCTGTCATAGGGGGTTGAATTGATGATCGTGTATCTCGGGCCGCAGTTTACACATGTGGTGAATGGATAGCCGTAACGCCTGTCTGAAGGATTTGTGATTTCCGCCATGCAATCATGACAGATTGCCAGGTCTGCAGGGATCAGGAGCGAATGAACTCCGGTCTGGAAACTGGGAAGGATTGAGAATCTATCAATTATTTCATTTTCTGAAACGGTGATACTTTCAACAAGGAGAATGGTATTTACCACCGCATTTTTAGGCAATTTGTCCTTCAACGTTTGCATGAAGGTTTCCACGTTCTTTTGCGGACCCTCCAGTACAATACGAACGGAATCAGTTCTATTTTGTACCCAGCCTGCAAGTCCTGCGCCGGATGCAAGGTGCAACATGGCAGGACGGAAACCAACCCCTTGTATGATGCCGGAAAGATCGTATGTGTTTCTGATTCTGATGGGATTCATTAAAACTGTAAACCGGCGGATTTATACCGGGTTTATTTCTTTTTCAACCTGGTTGCGATGGTCTCAAGGAGAATGTTTGGTTTAATCGGTTTCTGGAATACACCATCGAGTCCCAGCCGCGTATAGTCAGTATTGGTACTCAGGCTGTCGCCAACGGAACTTAACATGTAAATGGGAGGTGTTTTACCAAGAGCCTTGATTTCTTTGACGAAATTCGTTCCTGCATCCACTTCTTCCATCATGAGGTCAACAATGATGAGATCCGGGTTAACTTCCTTGTATTTTTTCAGACCGGCTTCGGCGCTGTCCGCACTTTCGGTTATGTAATCCGCGCTTTCGATGATAATGCGCAGTGAATCGAGAAAGTCAGGATCATCATCAATGCAGAGAATAACATTTTTTCCGTTTTTCATGGGCATTCCTTTTCCTAGTTCAGCGATATCCTATCCATGCAGATGTCGACATAATGCGTTTCCGTACCTGAGAACTCCTCCGCTGCCTCGTCAAAATTTCCTTTTCTTACAACATTTGAAACAAAATCGACGGCAAGTTCAAGGTTTTTGCCGGCCATATCTGACAGTATTTCACCGAATTCATCGAATTTGTAACCGCGGATACCAAGCAGGTATGACCGTGTTGTTGCCCCAAAAAGCATCAACGCCAGCGAAATAATTTCACCCGGTGATACATCATGACTGCCAAGGCCTGCGGACACCTGTGGCACAAGCCTGCGGAAATAAAAAGGGGCGTTTATGTTTACATCAGCATCGGCAAAAATTACCACATCATAATTAGCAACGTCATGAGCATGTTCAATTGTCAGTTGATAGTCCGACTCCACGGAGACGCCCGGGAGGTCAAGTCCTTCAATAGCGGCCGCCAGAGCCGGACCGAGTCCGTCGTCAAGCCGCCCGGGATTGCCGTAACCGATTACAAGTACTCGCCTTTTACCTGACTTCATGATTTTGTTTTTCTATCCAGTAAATTGCCATTGTGATCATATAATTCAATGGTTAAAGGCATCTTGCCCATTGCATGTGTTGCGCAGGACAGGCATGGATCGTAAGCCCTGATTGCAACCTCGACATTGTTAAGCAATCCTTCGGTTATTTTCTGCCCCGACAGTTTGTCTTCGGCCACCTTCTGGACCGCCCTGTTCATCGGTTCATTGTTGTGGGTCGTCGAGACTATCAGGTTAGCCATCTCGATCTGGTCATTTTTGTTGACCCGGTAATGATGGAATAACGTGCCACGCGGTGCTTCGATGAGACCAACGCCTTCTTCGCGGCGTTTTCCTTTGACAACAAGGTCTTTCCCCTGCAGATCCTTGTCGTTGAGCAGGTCCTTGATCTTTTCAATCGAGTGCAGAAGTTCAATCATGCGTGCCCAGTGATAAGCCATCGTTATGTTGTTGGGTTTGTTGTTTGTAACGGCGGTGAATTCTTTTCGTGCTTTCTCGGCTTCAGGCGTGTCAATAAAATCGCAGGTGTTCAGACGGGCCAGCGGGCCAACCCTGTACCAGCCGTTTTCCGGTCCAAGTTGCTTGATGAACGGGAATTTCATATACGACCAGGAACGGACTTCCTCGGCAATATAGTCGAGATACTTTTGATAATCCACCTGGTCGAATATTTTATCACCCTGCGCGTCGATGGCCCTGAGATTGCCGTGATAAAGGTCCATCGCACCGTCTTTCCTGACAAGCGACAGGTGATTCGAATCGAAAGAGCCGAACGGCGCCAGCGTCTGAAGATGTTCTACCGTGTAATCCTTCGCGATCTTCAGGGCACCGCGTGCCCAGTCCATCATCTTTTCAATGTCCTTGAGGAATACATCCCGTTCGGCAGTTGACAGGTTTTTGTTCACACCACCGGGAATCGCGCCTGTACCATGGATCTTTTTCCCTGCCGTCGCCTTGATGATTTCCTGCCCGTACTTGCGCATCATTACGCCCTGGACCGCGAGGGCAGGGAATTTTGCCGCCACTCCTATAACGTTGCGGATTGCCGGGTCCGATTCGAAACCGAATAAGAGGTCCGGTGAGCAGAGGTGGAAAAAATGCAGTGCATGCGATTGGAACATCTGTCCGTAATGCATCAGGCGACGGATCTTTTCCGCTGCAGGCGTCAGTTTGTCTGCGCCGACAATCACATCCATTGCCTTTGCGGCAGCAAGATGATGGCTGACGGGACAGATGCCGCAGAGCCGCTGGACAAGAACTGGCACTTCCCAGTAGGGGCGCCCCTGGATGAATCGTTCAAATCCCCGGAATTCAACGATGTGAAGGCGCGCCTGCCTGACTTTGTTTTTTTCGTCCAGGAGTATGGATACTTTGCCGTGACCCTCGACGCGGGTTACCGGCTCGATGATTATTCGCTTAAGCTTTTTTTCTGTACTCACTTCTTGATCCTCCAAACCGGGATCAGTCGTACTTGATTAATTTGTACGGAAGATCCAGGGGCTTATTATTCAGTAATGCAACCAGTGCCTGCCAGATCGTATCGGCAGACGGCGGACAACCCGGAAGGAAATAGTCTATTTTTACTACCTCCTGGCAGGGGTACACCTTGTTCAGCAGGAGAGGCAGTTCTTTATCGTTTGGCGTGATATTTTTCGGGTTGTAGACACTCGGGGAGTTCTTGTATGCCTCGTCAATGCATTCCTTCAACGGGATATTGTTTCGCATGGCCGGGATACCGCCCATTGTTGCGCAGTCGCCGCAGGCAATCAGGATGTTGCAGTGTTTCCGGAATTCCTGCAGTACGTGGACATTTTCCTCGTTACAGCAACCGCCCTCGATAATTCCTATTGCGCATTGTCCTGTAAAATTTTTGATGTCATCGACCGGTGATTTATCGAAATCAACAAGTTCGATCAATTTCAATATCCGGTCGTCAATATCAAGGATTGACATGTGACAGCCGAAACATCCTGCCAGGGACGTGGTTGCAACCTTTGGCTTATCCATTTTCAATTACCTCTCTTAATTTATTTCCTGGTGGAAGATTCAATCTCGGATCCAATTGGTTTTGTGTCATATTTTCTGCTTCCAATGGGGACTGCAAAGCCGATGCGTTTTTTCATAAGTGCGCCTACAGGGCAGACAGACATGGCCTTATCGCTCGCCTCGGCATTTGTGTCGCCAAGATTTGCCTCTGCATTTACTGCAATTTTCTTGTGAGGCCCCCGTCCAGCAAACTCAAAAGCCGTTTTACCGTCCACATCGCGTGATGCCGACACGCATCGGCCGCAGAGGATGCAGCGGTTGCGGTCAATGAAAATGTCAGGGTGCGAGGCATCAATGTCTTTATCGGGAAACATGTAGGGATATTTCGGCGCGGGTATACCGAAACGATACGCCATTGCCTGCAGTTCGCAGTTTCCGCTTTTCTCGCAGAACATGCAGAAATGGTTGCCTTCCACGAAGAGCATATCGATCAGGTTGCGCCTGTGTTTCTGCATTGCAGGGGTGTTATTCTCCACAACGATACCCTGTACAACTGGCTGTGTACATGCCGCCTGCGGTCTGCCATTTACCATCACCGTGCATACCCGGCAGCTGCCGTGCGGTATCAGATCTTTCATGTAACAGAGGCGGGGAATATAGATGCCGGCCCTGTCGGCAGCTTCAATAATTGTTTCACCATGCCGGGCTTTAACTTCAACACCATCGATAGTGAAAGTTATGTTGTCGCTCATAATTCCTCGCTTTACATTTAACTGTTCAATGAAAATTTTTCAGAAGGTCTGCCCGCAATCGCTTCCGCGTCGGCAATGGCAGCCTTGATGTCGAAGGACTGCATCAGCCCGTCTTTACTGCGCTTTGTAAGTTTTTCGTATTGTCCGCGGAAATTTTTGAGCGTACTCAGAACCGGGTTGGGGGATGTCTGTCCCATTCCACACCGGCTGGAAACTTTTACAGATTCCCCGAGCTCCTGCAGGTAGTCCAGGTCTGATGGTTCACCTTTCCCGGCGATTATCCTGTCCAGCCTTTCCTTGAGCAGAACGTTTCCGGTACGGCAGGGCGTACAGTAACCGCAGCTTTCCTCGACAAAAAACTCCATGAACTTTGATGCAATTCTCAGGACATCGCGGGTGGAATTGAAGATCATGATCGATCCACCGGTGGCGAGGTCGTCATAGCATATTGTCCGTTTAAAGTCGGCAGGACCTATCATCTGGCCCGACGGGCCGCCAACCTGTACTGCCGCGGTATCTTCGGCGCCGACCATTTTAAGTAAATCGCTCACCTTGATCCCGAATGGCACTTCATACACGCCGGGTTTTTTGCAGTCGCCGGAAACACTGAGCAGTTTTGTGCTGGGACTTCCCTGGGAACCGATTTCCGTGAACCAGGGAGCGCCCTTGTCAAGTATCCTCGCCACACAGCAGAACGTTTCAACGTTGTTAACGGTTGTCGGCGAAGCCAGGTAACCTTTTTGCGCGGGGAAGGGGGGCCTTGTTTTGGGATCGCCGCGCAGACCTTCGCACGAACTTATCAGGGCGGTCTCTTCGCCGCAGATGTAGGCGCCTGCACCCATTTGAATACGAATATCGAAGTTAAATCCTTTTTTACCGCCAACATCCTTGCCAAGCATTCCATTCTTACGGCGGTTACTCAGTATCTTTTCAAGAAATGCGCGGAGATATGCATACTCCCCGCGAAGATATAGAATGCCTGTTTCAGAACCAATCGCATATCCGGCTATGGTCATACCTTCAAACATCAGGTCGGGGCATTCAGTCAGGATTACCCTGTCCTTGAAAGTTCCCGGTTCACCTTCGTCGGCATTACAGATTACATACCGGTTGGTACCGGTCGCCTGACGTGCAAATTCCCATTTCATTCCAGTAGGGAATCCCGCGCCGCCGCGCCCGCGTAACCGTGCTGTCTTGATGTCCCTGATCACTTCGACGGGCGAGAGCGAGAGCGCCTTCGTCAAACCGGCGCCCTGTTCGTGCCTGGCGAATATAACTTCACCTTTCTGGCGGATGTTATTATTGACCATTGACAGGACCAGTTCATTGGCATTGTTTCCATCGCCCAGTGGCGCAGATAATTTTGAAGGATCACCGTGTTTCTTGATGGAATGTGCGATTTTGCGTGCTTTGTCGCTGTTAAGGTTCGTAACAATCACATCGTTGACCATTGCGGCCGGGGCCTGGTCGCACATGCCGATACAGGGAGTATATTCCAGTGTAATTTTGCCGTCTGCCGTTGTCTGGCCGACCTTGATGCCGAGTTCTTCTGAAAAGGCTTTTGCGACTTCCTCGGCGCCATTCAATTCATCTATAATATCGTTACAGAGACGGATTACGATTTTACCTTTGGGTTCTTTTGAGAGGAAAGCATAGAAGGAGACGAGGTTTTCCACTTCGACGCGGTGTATGGAAATTTCCCCGGCAATGAGGTCCATGGCCTTGCCGGACACACAGCCGAACTGCTCCTGCACTTCGCATGCGATGTCCATCAGGCGGGTCTTGTCTTTCTTGTACTTATGGCAGACATTCTTAATGAATGTGCCGAGATTTTCGCTCATATATACACCTCTTTCAGGGAAATTTGACTTAAACGGGTAAGAGAGGAATACGGCGCAAACCCGTACAACGAAAAATTAATGAAAACCATAAAAAAGCTTCTATCTCCCGCCCATTTCGCCAAAAAATTAACGAATCAATATCCGTTTTGTCAAGTGATATTTGGGGAAAATTGAGCTTTTCCATCGTTTGGGAAGTTAACTGGCCACTATTTTATTTCGGAAGTTTTTACATAGAGTTGGTCTTGAAACCAAAAGCCGGAAGCATGCGTGGGAAATGCCGTGGCCTTGGTCCTGTCAAACGCGAGCTGGAATATTCTTCCAGACTTCAGATTCGACGAGTAATAGGGGTTCTCCTTGTCTGTTTGCAGGCCTCCTGCTTCCAGGTCAGGGAACAGACGCCATGACTTCCCGGCCTGGTTCGTCCATCTCAGTACGGTCGGCTGACCCTTATCATCGCGCTTTTCAATGGAGATGCTGCCGGCATGCCATTTGTTTTGAACGGGAATACGCTGGTAGTTGCCTGCCAGCGCCTCAAGATCGACATGACGGACCAGTGACAGGGTTGACTCTCTCTTTGCGTTTTCTTCCACGGTCGAGGAGTTGGATGTAATTGTGCCGGTGTTCCTGGCAGCCGTACGGGAGGGCCGGACACCATTACAGACAGGAGTCCATTTATTCTCTGCAGAAAAAATGGTCGAGAGATACTCAAACTGCCAGTCGGGCATGGCGTCTCTTCCGCGCCCATCCCTTGTGCTCGCAAACCATGCCTGCACTGCCCACGCGATATACTCACGGGCCACCTTTGGGTTGTAGTTTCGCGCATGCCGCGAGAAGACGGCATCAGATTTGGACTCCAGTTTAAGGGTATGTTCGATGGCATGGCCAAATTCGTGTACTGGTGTATCCCACGCTCTGAACGCGGGCTTGGCATCTGGATACAGGGTGTCAACCGCTTCAGCACAGACAAGATCCTCATTGAAAAGGCTGAAGCCGTGGCCGCCGGTGTTTCGATGCCCTCGAGTTCCAGGAAGAGCTGGATCATCATCAGTAATCAGGAAAGCCTGGTGCCCTGAGAACTTTTCACGATCTTCCGGACGCTTCAGTGCAGCGACCATGTTCCTGATCAGGAGACAGGATTCCCGCATCATCCAGTCACTGACTGATGGTGTACCCAGGATATGAATGTTGAACGGTTCAATTTTCAGGTACTTGGTGGGTTGATAGAATGGCCACATGGTCTGGACTCCGAAGGGAGGCGTCCGAATGACAGTATCCTCATCTTCCTTGTGCGGTTGTGCCAGTACGGCCCAGCACAGGTATCCAATAATAAATCGCTTCATTGTTTTCTTATTTCCTTAGGGTTCAACGCCACTCCTCAGCGGCGGCGCGGTTTCGCGACGTACGCTACTGGAGATTATTTGACGCATTTATCTGAATAGGTCTGCATGGGTTCCTGTTCGTTCAAGGCGCAGAGATGTAGAGTCGGCGGTGTAAATAAGAATCCAATCCGGCTCAATATGGCAATCTCGGGAATTGTTCCATTCGCCGCTTAATGGGTGATCGTAATGTCTGATTTCAAGGGGTTCACCTTGTGCAAGTTTGCGGACAATTATTTTTATCTTTTCCAAGTCCTTACCGCGCTTCTGCATTTTCTTGATGTCTTTTGAGAATTGCTTGGTTTGCGAGAGGGTTTTCATTTCTCCCAGCTATCAAACATCTTATCCAGGGAGCAAAATTTATCAACGTTCTCGCCGTTGCGGCTTGCCTCAAGAGTACTTCTGGTGGTTTCGTTGGGAATGTGGACTTGGAAGGGGAGGCCACTGCGGAGACAAATTTGAGTGTAGAAGAGGCGAATTGCTTCGGTCGGGCTCATCCCGAGACGCTTGAGCACAACTTCTGCTCTGTTCTTTGTGCGAGGTTCTATTCTTGCGTGTATTACTGATGTTTTATTCATTTAAATAATGTCTCACAAATGCAACACACTGTCAAATCTTGTTTTGTATTCAGCGCGTTCAACGAAACCATTGAGCGTCGAGGTTTCCCGCGCCGCGCGGGATAACCGAGTACGCTCCGATGGCTGGTTGGGGATCTTTCTTATTCTTTCTTCTTCCAAGGCATTGTCAAGCTGACCAAGAACATGCTGCCCGAAATAAATAATATAATCATTAATATCTGCAGATATTGAACTAAATGAAGTCCAAATAAAGCGATACCAACTTTGCTGACACCTGATGTTGATGAACAAACCAAGGCCAACGAGATTGTGATCTGAAAAAGGAGATATATACAACCGGTAAGTAACAGAGCTACTGCCCAAAATACCAATCGTCTTTTTGCTGTTTCTCCTTTCTGGCTGTTCTCTCTGTTGTTCCATCCTGACCAAATGGCCCAAATAAAAACAAATAAAGCAATAAAGGCCACAAAACAAAGTATAACAAAATCTTCGCTAAGAGAGGAGCCTCCGGGACAAGTGCTTGTTATTACTCCGGTTGCCCCTGCGACGTTAGTTGCGGGTAATGCGACCAATGTGTCGAGATTTGTTATAGAATTTGTTTCCATTCTTGTATCCTTTTTAATCCCCAACGTCATTTTCACCGTTTCAAGTCCGCCGCGGACGAAGAATACAGTGCAAAAATTGGTTCGGTCCTATTTTCTAAATATGGCATCAATAACTAACAATAGAATTGTTATCCACAAAAAAAGACTTATTCCGTAAAATATAGACCGTCGACTTGTAAATATTCGTGAAAAGACTGCAAGGATTCCAACAAGGATAGCTCCGCAAACCATCCAAACTGTGCCACCGGTAGAATGAGGACCAATACCAAGTTCTAGCCCTACAGCTGCTCCACCGAAAATTCCGACGATTATGCTGCCTACTCCTAGAAGCGAGAATAAACATCCTGCTCGTGGATCTTTGACTTTCTTCTGTATATCTTCTGTCATTTCTTGTGGGACCGAACGCCTGCCATTAGGGTTTTGTCAAACCCGCAGGGTTTGGCAAATACCCTTCATGGCGTGGTTGGACGATTCATATTCTTTGTTCTTTCCGTTTGACCCTTGACCAGACGAAAACTGCGATTATAGCCAGGACTATACCTATAGCGACTGCCACGGCAAAATAAATTCCGGCAAAAAACAGGACAATAGGGATAAACATCGGACCTCCTGCATCTCCGGTGATTGCTATGCCGACAAAAAGCACGACGAACGCGATTGCTGGCAGGCCGATAAAGAGAGCAATGTACAAAGAGAGAGTGGTGATGCTTATCGTCTTTATGGTCTTTGTGTTCATCTTTTCTTTCGACGTCCAACTGTCATTTTAACGCGTTCGAGTGCCGCTGGGCACGAGAATCGCGTTCAAAAACTGGTTGGGTCTATCTATTTCATGAAATATCCAGATACTCGCCATTGTCCATCTTTGTCCAGCATGGGAGTGACGGTCTCAATGGCAGATTTCTTGTTCTCGAACGAGGCTGTAAATTGGATGACGACATATTCTCCGTCGGGTGCGCCAGGCAAAGTTGTTCGATAACTCTTAGACTTGAGCGTTCGAGAAATGTTTTTCCCGAAAGGCTTTCTTCCTGATTGCATTGTCTGAACCCATTGTTCTTTCTGAATAGCACCCCTAAAGAACTGTGCCGCTTGTTCCCAACTCTCTGCATATTTCTCCCCATCAACAAGCGACAGCCAAGCAGTGGCAGCAGCAACAGCTGATGTTTCCGCTTGCGGGTTGGTCGCAGAACTACAGCCTGAAAAACTGATAATCATAGTGAGAGACAGAGACATTAATATTGTCTTCATTCTTGTATCCTTTCTTTAAGACCCAACGCCTGTCTTCACCGGACGGCGGCTTCCGACGGTACGGTGCAAGACCTTGTTAGATGTGATTTCTTTCTGAGTATTTACTTTCCTCATCCATTTGAATTCATGTACTCCAAATACCAATTGTCTTCAATGTGTTTATAGTAAGAATCATATGGCTTGAATTCTTGCCGCCCTTTGTCCAATGATTCCAACAAAGGACAGAGAGGGATGTTTGAATAGACGTATGTCTTTTCCTCGGTGGACCAAAATGACGTCGACAGGAAGAAAATTATCTGGCCCTTCTTGGCGCCTTTTTCAATCCGCATAACACCAATCGCGCCGGCTTGACGGAGAAGTGCTTTGTATTCCATAGCGCGGGGATTGGGCATGGTTACAGGATCCCTGCCTGAATCCGAAATCCATAGAGCTCCGTCAAGTTTATCCTTTAACACCATTTGAACAATCGTTTCAAATATCGGTTTCTTCTGTTTGAAACGATTTATCATCTTGGCGTCATTGGGTAGTGAACATCCGCAGACGATCACAATACAAATTAATGCCATGATGTTTTCTTTTTTCATTTTCATCTAACGTGCGTTCTAACCGGACGTTGACCCGGCAGGGTCAACGGTACGGTTGAGAACCTTGTTGGGACTTCCTTTTCTTTCCTGTCTGTGAACTGCTACGGCGTAGAATCCAAACCCAGATACAAACATCCAGGTGAGGCCACGGAAGATCCACATGAGGGCGTCGAGTTTCGGACTCGGTTCGTCAAATGGGGTCTCTAGTCCAATCTTCACGATGTCTAACCATCTCATTCGTATTGCGACGAGCAAGAGCGCCAGCAGGAGCCCACACAGACCTTGGATGATGACTCCAGCCTTGAAGACAGGGTCTTTGACAATCGCTTTGATATCCATCTTCTTCATCATCTGTTGATGTCCCAACGACCATCTTCACCGTTTCGAGTCCGCCGCGGACGAAGAATACGGTGCAAAAACTTGTTGGGCATTAATCTTTGTTTTCCTGCTCAATTAGATACCAGTCTGGAGATTTATACAGCATTTTATCATCACTATTCTTTCCTTTTTTGAACAATAGCCATTCTTTTCCAGTTACATCTAAAACGGATATATCGCCAGATGGTCTTTTCTCTTTCCACTTTTGCATGTTTGCCTCAAGGGTTCCTCTTTCCCCGGAAATCGTACCGTCGGCATGAAAGGTTTTTATTTGTGGAAATAAGGTTAGTTTTGGATGCCCGAGTTTAAAGTATCGGTCATGCTTTGTCTGATCGATTTTGTTTATTTTATCATTTTGTACAATCTTTTGAGAAGGTGTCTCGCCGTGGGCATCAACTGTGCTTGAAGGTAACTTCGCCTTCATATCTGCCAATATGAAATCTATCTTATCTTTCTCTGTTTTCACAACTTTTGCTGCTTCTATTCGGTCTGCCGAAGTTTCTTTCTTAATAACTGTATCCAATGCTGTTGCGTATTGACCAAGTAATGTGACCATTGATTGATGGTATACTTCTGTTGCCAGGCGATATGAACTCTTGGCATCTTTTGGCGCGGGAATAGTCTTTTCTGCCTCAAACCGTTTTTGTTCAACTTGAAGGATGAGAACATTCTCTAAATCTCCCTTTTTCTTCGAGTTTGCTATGGCGGAATCGATATCTTTCGCGTATTGACTCAGGATCGTTTGTTGTTTTCTTTCATATGTCTGGCGGTACGTATCGAGTGTATTTGCTTCCTGGGCCGAGACTGTAATTACCGTTAGTATTGATATTATTATTGTTTTCATATGTTGTTTCTTTCAGTGCCCAACGACCACATTGAGAGTTTGCCGCGCTTCACGGCAATACTCTCCGATGTTTTGTTGGCCTTATTATCTGTATGCGTCTTTCCGGTCATCAATTGTCAGGACAAAAACAATTTTATCGACTTCGTCCAGAGAATAAAAAACGCGATAAGGGCCGATCCGGTACCGCCATGTTGTGGGCGTATAGTCCTGCAGCTTTTTGATATTGGGTCCGAAATATGGGCTCTGCCGTAATTGGGGATAAATGTAACTATCGAGTTTCTTCCGCAGAAAACGAGGAGGTCCGAGTCGAATCAAGGCTTTCTTGAACTCCTCAGTTTCGAAAATCCTGAATTCAAGCGAATGTGCCGCGTCGGCGTTTTGCATCTTGATGTCCCCGTTTCAGGCTTTTGTTGAGTTCGGTATTACCTCTAATTTCTGCCATCTCAAACTCATCTACGGTCTCGTGTTCCTGGACAAAACGCATTACCGCTGTTTCAATGAAGTTCGAAATGGGCCTGTTTTCTCTCTCTGCTACACCTCTGAATAGGCGATAGACTGGATCATCAAGCCGCAACGTTATTGTTTTAGACATAGAAACCTCCATTTATTGACTTACTAGTATGAGAATACAAAAGAATACTGGAGATGGCAATATATTTCTCAAAACCCAACGTCATTTTGAGCGGCGGCGCGTCTTCGCGACGTACGCTCCAAAAACTTGTTCGGTCATTTCTTTCATGTGTAAATTGCAACGAATGGAATTGCAAATGCTATTGATGCCATGAATAAGATATATCCTTCGATCATAAGGATCAATATTACGACATGAAGGAGGACGTTATTTTGCAGTCGTGTGGCAACTCCAAGGACAAGCCCAAGAACACACAATGCAACAAAGATGTATGGCCACCATGGAATTCCCAAAAATACCGTTGTTAGTTGTGGCAGAGGTCTGCCACCGAATCTGTGAGTGTACTCCTTAAGCATTATGCTTGTGAAATGACCATAGCCGTATCCGGCAAGCGCATTCAAGACGGTAAGCAAAAGGAAATAATATGTTCCTATTTTTTTCATTTCTTCAGACCGAACGGTCATTTTGAGGGACGAGTTGAACCGCAGGTTCAACGAGTACCCTCCAAAAACTTGTTCGATGCCATTATAGTTTTCCGCCAATCCAGTAGTGAAGCCTGAATCCAATAGTGATCATTAGCAACCACAGAATGAACCATTCGACTGTTGTGATCACGATGCTAAGACCGATTCTTTTCACCTTTGGCATGATTTTGGTGATCCAGAAGTTTACGCCAAAAAGAAGCACAGGTATTGGAAGGTAGAACCACCAAAATCCTCTGTTGCAGTTCTGCGGATAATTGGGTGACGTGACCAACACGTAGTCAAGAGCCAACCAAGCCAAACAGACTGCAATCACTGCAAGCAAGTTGGCCAGAATTAATTTCTTTATCATTTTAATTTGTGTATCGAACGATCACTCTCATGGTTTTTTCAACCCGCAGGGTTGAAAAATACCATGCAGAGATTGGTTGGCTCTCTTTCAGTCTTTGAATTCCTTGAAGAATCGTTCCAGTTCAGATTCATCACGAATTTCTCCATCACTTTTGAATATCTCGATTTCAACGTTGCCGTTCGGAAAGAATTCGATCTCCCATTTCTGCCCAGGAACGTCCGTGATGACCATGATGGAGTCGTCTCGATTGTGTTCGATTCGGTAATGAATCTTGCAGTCATCAAGACGGTGCAGGAATTTGAGTAATTTTGTCATTTCTTTCATGTTTTATTTTTCAGAGCCAACGACGATTTTAACGCGTTCGAGTGCCGCTGGGCACGAGAATCGCGTTCAAAAACTTGTTGGACGATTTGTTGTCTTCGTAAATCTCATAGCGAAACGAATACACTGGAACATAATCGACGAATGGAATAATTGAGTAATACCCTGTTGGTTCTCCAGGCATGAGAGCATATACTTCTCCGATATGACCATTACTTGGCAGAGGTTCACAAGGTGTGATCACACGGGAGAAATCTCTTGTTATTTCTCCCCAGTAATTTGTCGGTGAGAATTCACGCAGGTGATCAGTTGGATGTGGGTACTGGCATATGACAAACCATGTAACATTTGTCCGTTTTGTGTGAACGTCAAGGCCCCAGGAGTATATCTGGTGCTTACGCCAAGGGAATCTTGTTGTCTGAACTTGTGACCAGTTAGTTTCGCCGGGTTTCTGCATACTTACGATGAAACGTGGTTTAGACACAGCTATGTCGTCTGTAATGCGTATGGTACTGCATGCCGCAAGGAGGAGAAGAGCTGTTATTGTTACAAATATTCTTATCATTTTCTTTTTTCGTCCAACAGAATATTAGGCATACATATCTACCTAATATTAGGTTAATACGTACACCTAAACTACTGTAGGTTTATATAGTTGTTTGTCAATATTGTTAGAATATATTGAAGAATAGTGTTTCTGGGTGTGGGAGTCAAGGAGGTTGTGATGCTTGCTAATGATGATGACAGGGATG
>JAQUPZ010000013.1 GCA_028716365.1 Kiritimatiellia bacterium | reverse complement strand
AATTGTGGGAGAAATCATCGACGGACCACGCCACCAGATTCGGTTCAGTCCGGCTCAGCGTGGCGATCTCCGTGGCACAGCGCTCATAGTCCAGTCTGAACGGCTCCGAGTAGCTCTTTGTGTGAGGCGGCGATTCCGATGGCGGCACCAGGCAAACCCAGACGAGTATTCCGCGCTCACGTGCCAGCGGCAGAAATCGTTTCAGGTCATCCCAGTCGGTCGTCGTGTGCCAGATGAGCCAATGGTAATTATTGGCGCGCATGTCCACCAATTCCTCGACGAGACGTCCAACGTCAACCCGCTTGTCCTTGTCACGCGGCGGGGACGCATACGTCCCGATTGATCCGCGCAATGACGCCGTCCGGTCTACGGCCACCGGCCCGGCGGCTGTGGTCTCTTTCGTGATGCTGGACGCCGGCAAGTCCCCTGCGATTGCCGTAACGGTCCATGTGATGAGGCTGGTATGTACGAGAAAAATACTCATGATAGTGAACAAGGTGATATTTACGCGACTCATTTGGGTTCCTCCGCAGGTTCCAGAACTTTAAATAGGTATCTTGAAAGAGTAGAACCCCATAGTCAAGGTTGATTCGTTATTGAAGCCCGGCTAAACTTATGTTTTTATCCAGTTGTAATTACTGAATTGCAAAAGTAAGACAAAAAATAGTTATGGCCTGCCTGCATGGAAGTCGGGGCAGGCAGGTTTCTGGTCATGTCAGGGAAAATAATTTCGTGTAATCCAACACAGATAACACATTCGTTTCATCGTGTGAGGTGGTTTGTTGTTATTTGTACGGTGGTCCTGGTTTGGGCCAGGTATAATGTGGCAGCGGACCTGTTCCTTGACCCGGCCCCGGAAGGGACATTTAGTATAATCGTCATTCCGGATACACAGGGCTATCGCGGTACTGGCACCAAGGCACAACCCAAAAGTACCAATGAGTTGACGAATGTCGCATTCGACACGCAGACGCGCTGGATTGCCGATAACCTGCGGTCACAACGGGTCGTGTTCGTAAGCCATGTTGGTGACATTGTGGACAAGAACGTGGCCGAACAATGGGCTCTGGCGCGGCGCTACATGGACCGGATACATGGGTTGGTACCATACGGCATCGCTCCCGGTAACCACGATATGGCTGGTGACGGTAACACGACGCTGTTTCAGGCACAGTTCGGTGCGGTGCGGTTCACCGACCAGCCTTGGTACGCTGGTACATTCACCGGTTCGGACAACCCGGCAATCTCGGGCAATAACGCGAACAGTTGCCAGTTATTCTCCATCGGCGGCTTGGACTTCGTGATTCTGCATCTGGAGTGTAATGTGCCTGACAACGTGTTGCAATGGGCCGGTGCCATGTTGAACAAGTATGCATCGCGTCGTGCGATCGTTACTACACATATGGATCTCGGACCGCTGGACACACCCAGGACGAATGCCGAGTTCATGACCGCGCCGCGGGGACACATGCGGTGGTCAAAGCGGAACGGAACGAGGGGTAATTCGCCGCAGCAACTCTGGGACAAGTTCTTTCGTAAATCTCCGAACCTGTTTATGATTTTCTCAGGTGACCAGAGTCGCCTCGAGGCGATGCACCTGGTTTCGCAAAATGACGCCGGTAAGTCGGTTCACGAACTGATGTCAGACTACGGTTCGGGCTACTGGTTGCGCGTATACCGGTTCATACCGAGCCGAAATATCGTCAAGGTCTTCACCGTTGATACCCGCGATGGGCGTCACTGTACGGGGACGAAGAGAAACCCGGATCCGGCGACGCACGAGTTCGAGATCGAATGCAACCTGGGCGCCGTTGCCGTGGCCCCGTGATGCGGGACAGGTTCTGTATGCCTGCTGTCATTTTTCTCGGGCTCCATCTTGACGTTTGGCCAGACTCATGTTTTAATCCCCGGCTGTGATTAACTAAACCGTCAAAACAAGGTAAAAATAGTTATGGCCTGTCTGAGGGGAATCGGGGCGGGCAGGTTTCTGGTCATGTCAGGGAAAATAATTTCTTATAACTAACCCATAACCTAACCAACCAACTCAAAGGAAACAAACAATGGCCACAAATAGTGAAGTGAAGGTGGATGTAAGCGTAGCGGAAAAGCTGGGACTCACAAAAGAAGAATACACAAGTATCAAGAAGATTCTCGGTCGAAACCCCAATTTCACAGAACTCGGGCTTTTTTCGGCGATGTGGTCAGAGCATTGCAGTTATAAGAATTCCCGGAAACTTTTTAAATATTTCCCAACAAAGGGGAAACAGGTGGTGGTTGGTGCCGGCGAAGAAAATACAGGGATTGTGGATATCGGGGACGGGATGGGTGTTGCATTCAAGATGGAGTCCCATAACCATCCGTCCGCAGTCGAGCCCTTCGAAGCTTCGGCCACCGGGATTGGCGGGTGCCTGAGGGATATTTTCACCATGGGTGCAAAACCGGTGGCGGTTTTGGGTGCCCTCCGTTTCGGCAGTCTCGATAATAAAAGGGTAAAATACCTGTTTAGGGAAGTGATTCGTGGACTCGCACATTACGCTAATACGGCAGAAGTCAATGCCGTTGGCGGGGAAACCTATTTTGATGATAGTTACGAGGGGAACCCTCTGGTGAACGCCTTTGTCGCCGGGATCGTGAAACAGAAAGACATTGTGCACGGAACGACATCCGGTTCCGGGAAAACAGTCTATTATATCGGCAGGGACACGGGCCGCGACGGTGTGGGTGGTGCGAGTTTCGCTTCCAAGGAAATTACGGAAGAATCTTCGTCTTCTTCGAGTGCGGTAGCACTTGGTAATCCCGAACTCGGGAAACGCCTGAGAGAAGCCTGTCTTGAATTGATCAAGAAAGGGGTTGTGGTCGGGATGCAGGATATGGGAGCCGCGGGACTTATTTGTTCGACTTGTGAAACGGCTTCGCGTGGAGACACAGGGATCGAAGTCGATGTCGCATTGATTCCGCAATGCGAGTCAAAAATGACACCCTACGAGGTTCTTCTTTCCGAATCGCAGGAACGGATGCTCATGATTATAAAGAAAGGGAAGGAGCGTCAAGCGATTGCGATCCTGAAGAAGTGGAAGGTTCCTGTTGCTAAAGTCGGATGTGTGACCTCGGACGGCATGGTCCGCGTCAAGGAAAACGGAAAGATCGTGGCCGAGGTGCCGGCCAAGGCACTTACAGAAAAAGCGCCGCTTTATGACCGCGGGACCAGGGAACCTTCTTACTTGAAAAAAGCTCAGAAGCTGGTGCGCGAGAAGGTGCCGCAGCCCAAAAATTGTAATACCGTTTTGCTCTCGCTTCTTGATTCTCCCACAATTGCCAGTAAGGAAGCCGCTTACCGGAGTTTTACGTTCCGGGACAAAGACGTGCTCGTGGGTGCGGGATCAGATGCCGCGATCATTGCTGTCAAGGGGACCCGGAAGGCGCTTGCGATCAGCGTGGACTGCAATGGCCGCTATTGTTACTTGAATCCCTACCAGGGGGCCATGCTCGCAGTGGCCGAAGCAGCACGAAATGTCGTTTGTTCCGGCGGCCGGCCGTTGGCGATCACCGATGGCCTTAATTTCGGGAATCCCATGAAACCTGAGAACTACTGGCAGTTCAAGAAGTGCATCGAAGGACTCTCGGCGGCCTGCCGCGTTCTGGAGACGCCTGTGATCAGCGGGAATGTGAGTTTCTACAATGAAAATCCCAAGGGACCGATAGATCCGACACCGATGATCGGTATGGTCGGTTTGATCGAGAACGCTACGAAATATGTCACGCAGGATTTTAAAAAGGAAAACGACGTGATCGTATTGCTGGGGAATCCCTCAGGCAGCTTGGCAGGTAGCGAATATCTTCGTCTTGTCCACAAACAGAAGAAGGGTAATCCCAAGATTGACATTGAATTTGAGAAAAAGGTCCAGACGGCGTGTCTTAAAGCGATCCAGTCGGGACTGGTGAAGAGCGCGCACGATCCGTCGGAAGGCGGGCTTGCAGTATGTATTGCGGAGTCTTGCATAAGCAATAAAAAGGCGATGCATGGGGCTCGTATTGATGTGCGAGTGCTTGCCAGGAAAGGCAATCGGCTGGACGAAATCTTGTTTGGTGAGGCTCCGTCGCGGATTGTGGTCACCGTGGGGTCCAAGGATCTTGCCCGGCTTGAAAAGATTGCGAAGAAATATTCCGTGCCGTGTTTCAAGCTCGGGACGGTCGGGGGCAATCATTTAGTAGTGACGAATAAAGACAAAAACGTGATCGATCTTTCTATTAAGACTTTAAGTACTACCTGGCGCAATTCGATTCCAAAAAAAGCGGGTCTTTAAGCTTCTTCATGTAAGCGGATGACGAAAACTTGAAGTCCCTCAACTGTGAAATCCAGGATTGCATCAACAAACACTGGAGTTGAGGGAAACAAATATAAAAGCCAGATGACAGGTTGTTATCCTTCTAAGGCGGTAACTGCCTGTCTCAGAGTCGTTTGAATTTGTTAAGAGAGTAATTTTTTATAAATAACCAACGAAATGGGAGAAAAACTATGAAACAGAATATTGCCGCATTGTTCCTGACCACGATGTTTTTTGTAATGCCGCTTTCTGCCGCGGAAGAAGGTTTCGTGTCCCTCTTTAACGGCAACAACCTCGATGGCTGGAAAGTTAAAGGCGGTTATGCCACCTACAAAGTGGAAGATGGTGCCATCGTGGGCACGTGCACGCCTGCCACGCCCGGCAATACCTTCCTTTGCACGGTGAAGGAATACGGTAACTTCATTCTCAAAATGGAGTATAAATTTATCGTCAATGGTAATTCCGGTGTCCAGATCCGCAGCCATTCCAAACCGTGGAAAGAAGATCGTGAAAGCGTCTTCGGTTACCAGTGTGAACTTGCTACGTCCGATGCCACCTGCCAGATCTATGACGAAGGTCGGCGCGGTTTCAAGCACAAGAAAGTATTTCTCGATTCCACGCCGGCTGACGTGCGTAAAAAAGCGTTCAGTACTTACAAAGCGGGTGATTGGAATGAAATTGAAATCCAGTGCATAGGTCCATCCATTCGTACCTGGCTGAATGGTCAACCGGTCGCGAACATTTTCGACTCTGTTGACTTGTGCGGTTTCATCGGGTTACAAATCCATGCCGGCAAAGCGGGTACTGTCGCCTGGCGGAATATCCGCATTAAGGAATTTCCGGCCTGCGAGTGGAAATCATTCTTTGTGAAAGCCGATAAAGGCTGGAAACTGGTGGATGCCCGCTTCGTTATACCGGAGAGCTGGTCGTTTGATGATGATGGTGTGCTTCATGGTGTCCATACAAAAACTGAGAAACGTGACGGACTGGTCGTTTCCGATAAAAATTATTCTGATTTCGCGGCACGTGTTTCTTATAAGCTTTCCGGCGGTAACAGTGCATTGTACTTCCGAGCGGAAGAAGTGAATACGCCGTGGCTGTTGAAAGGTTTCCAGAATGAAATTGCCGGCAGTAACAGAGATTCCGCTCTGTGGCACACTGCAGGCGACAAAACGAAGGGCCGGGGCTGGGTTGCCACGAATGATGAGTATATTGCAAAGGTGCGGCTGACCAATGATCAGTGGAATACGACCTGCACGATGGCGGTAGGAGACCGCATTGTTGAAGCTTTGAATACTTTTGAAACCATTGATATTGTGGATCCGCTGTGCGAAAAGTCAGGTAAATTCGGACTCCAGCTGCATGGCGGTGCAGATGTTAAAATGCAATTCAAGGATTTTGAATACCTGGAAATCACACCGGAAATGCGGAAACTGATCGAACGTTAATCGTAAAAAAGATTAGTGTCAAACCTTGAAAATAGAGATTAATTTTTTCAGGTATTGATAACATACGTTTGACGGAAGCTGTAATATTTCCGCCTGATTTTGAACATGGCAGATTGCCATCGGACAATCCGTCAACCGACAGATGAATTGTGAAAAATTCCATCCAGGGTACCCGGTAGACGTATTGAGTATATTTTATAATATAAAATCATATTTTCTATTGACATAATCATATTTATCGGGCACAGTTCTTTTCAGCATTAGCGCGGTAGTGTCGCGATGCGTACCTTGGCCCGGGTACAGGTTGAAGAAAGAAACTGTACAATAAAATGGTTATGGCCCGCCTGCGGGGAGTCGGGGCGGGCAGGTTTCTGTCTATGACGAAAAACAATTTCTTATAACTACCTAACTAACCAACCCAGTAGACGAAAGGAACAGAAGAATGAAAACTATATTCGCCGAAGCAGTTCTCGTATGGGCATTGTGCGCCGGCATGCTGCATGCCGGCGAGTGGCGTATCCTTAAACCCACCTCCGCGCCTGAGGCGTACACAATCGCAGCAAATGAGTTTCAAAAGTATTACGGTGCGGTGACAGGTACGCGGCTGGATATTGTCACCGAGCCCGGGCCGGCGGGCAATGTTGTGGTAATCGGTTCCGACAGTGTTAACGGTTTTTGCAGGACCGCTGTCGAACAGAAGATCATTTCGCCGCTGGGAGTTGGCGCGGATATAGACGGTTACCGGATCAAGTCGGCGGAGAAGGATGGACGGTGTTATCTCTTTCTCGCGGGTGGAAACGGGCGAAGTACGCTCTACGCGGTCTACGATTTCTTTGAGCGTCAGGCGGGATGCCATTATTTCTGGGATGGTGATGTTATTCCGAAGATGTCGGAAATAAAGATGGACGGACTGGATGTCAGCGAGGTACCCCGTTTCGCGTATCGCGGGCTCCGTTATTTTGCGCATCGCAGTCTGAACAGGTTCCAGGCTGAACACTGGGGCCCTGCCCAGTGGGAGAAGGAGATCGACTGGATACTGAAGAAACGGCTCAACCTCTTCATGCTGCGTATCGGTATGGACGATGTGTACCAGAAAGCGTTTCCGGATCTCGTGCCGTATCCGCCGACAAATGCGCCGCTGCCCGAGGCGGTAACACGTTCCTACGACGACCGTACGAGTGCATGGCCGCTTCAGTATCGCGGCGAGCTCCGAAAACATATCCTGCAATACGCCCGGGCCCGCGGGCTGGTACATCCTGAAGATACCGGCACCATGACCCACTGGTACAGTCGTACACCCAAGGCGTTCCTCGAAAAGATCAAGCCCAGTTTTACACCTCAGGCAAGCCATGGATATGGAGAGGATACCGGACTCGTCTGGGACATCCGCAATGACCAGAACATTGATAACTATTGGAAGCTCACGCAGGCGCACATCAATGCGTACGGGAAACCTGATATGTTCCATACGATCGGGTTGGCTGAACGAAATGTTTTTACCAACCGTGCCGATAATCTGGAGATGAAACTCTTTGCCTACCGCAGGATCATCGAGAAACTCCGCGAGCACCATCAGCAGGCTCCCATGCTGATCGCCTCGTGGGACTTCTATTGGCCGGGTTGGACCGGTGAAGAGGTGTCAAACCTGCTCAAGCTTATGGATCCGCAGAATACATTCATTTTCGACTATACATCGGACCTGCCTACAGGGAAACATAATTCCAATTTCCAGGACTGGGGGGTAGTCGGAAAATTCCCGTGGTTCTTTGGCATTTTCCATGCGTTTGAATCGGAAAACGAACTGCGTGGTAACTATGACCTGATCCGGGAGCGTATGCCTGTCGCAGCCGCCGATCCGATGTGCAAGGGCTTCGTCTATTGGCCGGAGAACTCACACAGTGACAACCTGATCCTCGAGTTCTTCACAAGGAACGCCTGGAAACCGGACACCCTGACACCAGAGTCCCTGTTGCCGTCATTCTGTCGCGACCGTTACCAGGCGGCGTCTGCACCGATGCTTGCCGCATGGCAGGCGGCTCTTCCCCTGATCAGGATGCATTCCGAGCTGCCATTGATGTTTAACCGTCTTGCCAGTATTGCCCAGAGGACAGTGACGTCCAAACGGACGGAAGGATTGCGCGGCACGTGTGCAAAATTGGAGCCAAACATGAAAGAAGCCCCGTCAATTTGCCGGCTGATAGCGGCGTTACCATACGGGGCAGGCAATGCATTGGTGGACCGCGATGCGATTGACCTGGCACGGACAATGACAGGCCGGATATTTGCTTACGCCATATACCGGTACGAGTTGCTGCAGGGGGAATGGATGCAGGGGAAAGCCGATGCTGCTGCAGTACAGGCGGCAGGACAACGTGTCACGGCGATTCTGACGGCCCTGCGCGATATTCTTGCCCTTCACGAGGATTATTCCATGAACGCGTCAATGAAAAAACTTCAAGCAATCCATGCAGTTAATCCGTGCTTCGAGCAGGCTTTGAAAGGTAATGCTGAAAATGGCTATTGCCGCACCTATATATATGAGTTGTTCAACGACTACTACCTGCAGCAACTCAAGTTATACACGGAGTGGGTAAGTGAACATGTGACTGCCGGTGATACTAAAAAGCCAATGAAACCTGCCAAACCGTTGCCAATGAAGGAAATTGTCGACGCGTTTTATTCGAAGCCCCTTGTAGAAATGGCGCCCCCGACGGTAACGAATCCGGCGGAAAACTACAGGACAATTCTCAATCATCTCGCATCGGTTTGTGAAAAACTGTAGGCTTCAGACAAAACAAAGTAAAAAATGGTTATGGCCCGCCTGCGGGGAATAAGGGCGGGCAGGTTTCCGGCCATGTCAAAAAAGCAATTTCTTTTAACCGTGGTTATGTTGTTGTCGGCAGTTATAACGATATTCCCGGTGTTCCAGCATGTTTTTGCCGAAAGCGTCCCCGTTGAAGTTTCCGGGACAAATCAACCTGTAAAGATTCCCATGCTTGTTGTGCTGATGGAATACAAGGACTACAAGCTTACGCTCAAGGACGAGGACTGGAACCGGAAAATCTTTTCATTACCGACGAAAGAGGAGGAAGACCGGCGGTTTGATTTATTCGGCCATTTGGGCAGCAGCGTGAACAATTACTATAAAGAAATCACCTGCGGTAAATTTCTGTTTGAGCCAGCCGTTGAAAACTATGGGACATCGAATGACGGTGTTATCAGGGTCAGTCTTGATGTGAAACATCCCCTAACGGATATCCGCGCGATGGCTCAGGCAGTCAACCACGCTGTGTCCAATGCCTCGCAATACATAGATTTTTCAAGATACGATCTGGATAAGAATAAATCCGTCAGCCGGATGGAACTTTCCCTCGTGTTTGTGTCTGCCGGCGGTTACGGAGACAAGACAGGTTCAAAGAACAGGCATTATTATTACGGACTGAACCTGGGCGGCCTTCGCAGGAAGGGTTATGTTGTTGTAACAGAACGCAGGGATGATCTGAAGGAGCTCTATGCGAAACTCACCAAGGCGGCAGGAGTTGAGGCAAAATACAAGGATTTTCCCGTTTCGGTGGGTACCCTGGTTCATGAACTGGGTCATTCTTTCGGATCTCCTGATTTATACAACATAGGGCATCTGACTTCCCTGTCCGGAGGACAGAAGAATGGAAGTATCGCTGTGTTCCCGGGGACAAAGTTGGAATATACAAGGAGTACTCCATGCCATTACGGTGCATACACCATGGTTAAAGCCGACTTCGTTAAACCCGTGATACTTGAAACAAGTGGTGTCTACACGGTTTATTCTGCCGGAACAGGCAGGTATAACGTGTACAAGATACCCACAAAGAACCTGAAAGAATATTTCCTGATTGAAAACCGGCAGTTTGAAGGTTTCGACAGGACTCTGGGAACCAATACGAATAACAGGCCATTGAAAAGTGCTGGAATTGCAATATGGCATATCAACGAAGCGTTCGGCAACAATGAGAATATGGATAAAAAACTTGTTGATATAGAAGAGGCGAGTGAAGCAACCCTTGGATACAGTCATATTAAGAAAAATAGAAACCACAATCCATGTGATCCTTTTTATCCGCTGAAAGGAAATTCTGAATTCAGCAGCAATTCCACGCCCAATAACCTGACTTACAATTGTGAACCCCAACCATGGAAAATCACTGATTTTTCTGCTCCGGCACGGGTGATGACATTCAAGTTTAACCGTTTGTGAGGTTGGTTAATCCGTATATTACGGTTTAAAAAAGTGTCTGACACTATTTCCTCAGAAAGTACCTGACACTGTTTAATACTTATGTTTTCATCACGGTGTAAATACTGGCCATCAAAGGGAGGTAAAATGCCATGATTTCTACCCATACCGGAAAACAATTTCTCATAACCATTTTCATTACATTTACCTGTCTGGCAGCGTCGTGGATGTTGCCGGGTGCAGAAGTTATTTCCACCTGGTGGGAACGCGAAACGATCATGACCGATGACAGTTCGCTCAGCATGGCGCAAAAGTCCTGGTGGACGAAGGTCAAGGCCCTGAAATCTGGCGAGCATTTCATGGTTCGCAGCGAATATCCCGGTGGAGGGCTGATGCTCGTCCGGTGCGAAACCCTGACGCGACGCGGCAGTAAGAAGCCGCAGGATGCCATCGTGTGGATTATCGATGACGATGGCGATATGAAATCCGACGGTACGAATTGCGATAAAGACAGTGACTGTTATGTGGTCGACTACGATCAGGACGGTCTAGCCGACAGGATGGTTGACTATATTGACAACAATAGTGACAACCAGGCCGACGAGATGGAAATCCGTTATTTCTCCGGGGGACAGTTGCAGAATGCATGGTTTGCCCAGAACCTGAGCGGGGATGGCAAGATGTGGGACCTGCGCAGCTATGAGTACTCGGGCAACTTTTTCCGCTGCAATCCGTATGGAAACAACATGATCTATGCAAACCAGTATGACCCGGAGCAAAAGCGATGGTGGCCCATTAGCGAGTGTCCGTTCGCCTTCTATGATACCGACGGTAACGGCCGGGCAGATGCTGTAGTACGGGTCAGTGCGGTTCCCCTGTCGTTCGATCCACTCAACGAACCTGATTTGGGTAATAGCTTGTTCGGTCAGCGGTTTACGTCGCGACTACGGGAGAACGGGGCGATGAATGTGCGTTACAGTTTGGACCTTGACGGACAAAGCACTGCCGAGAGACCGCTGCACTACGATTGCGGGTTCAATCTTATCGGGCGGGTACCCTATAAGTTTCCGGGTATGGCGCGTGAGAACCGGTTGCGTCGAGTACCGAAAACGACCTATACGATTCCGCACGGTGACGCGATCCGCTTCGCAGAAACTTACCCGGCCGAACAGACGGGTTTCAGCTGGCGGGAATATAAGGATGCGTTATTGAAGATAGGAGACGTGCCGCACCAGGACGAGTGCCGCCGCTGGGAAGGAATTTTCTGGACCTGGAGCCGGCGAATCATGCACGACACAGGAGCGCCGATACAGGACTTGAATACCCGCCGGGAATTTCAAGATGCATCTTCTACGCGTCGGGAGCTTTACTACTCTCGCGTCGATCACCGCATTCATTTGAAAGGTGCGCGTGAAGGCTGGACGATGATTGGCCACCTTGGCGGTACCAACCGTTGGGGTGAAATACGGATGTTCGATATCAACGGGGACGGATATTTCGATCGATGGGAAGTCTATCGCACTGGCGACGCTGCGCCGGTTCGCGTGAGCACAGTGACCGATACTGGGGTACGTTCACTGCCGCAGGAATGGGATAAACTTCGCCAGCTTTACGTGAAAGAACTGTTACCCAAGGCCCTTGCCGCCAATCGTGAGCTGATGGATGCCATGCGGCTGGCGGTCGACTACCAGCCTTCGGCCGATTTGGCCAAAGCACTGGAGGCTTGCACTTGTGACAGCGAGCGGCAATTCATTCAGGACATCATTCGTGAAGAGCAGTATCTTGCACTTCGTGAAAAACTTCTACAGCAAAGTGCCAAACTGTTAACTTCTGGAGGCAAGAGCACGTTGCGTTCAAAGGATGGAATGGTGGCTTCCGGTAAGGCGTGGGAGTATGCTACGGCTTTGGTCCGTCTCGATACCGCCTATGCCGAAGGACGGTATGAGGATGCCGCAACAGTGATCCGTGAGTTAATGAAATCTGGCGATTCGTTTCAGGGTATTTGGTATGAATGTGGCAAAACGAACACTTACCCCGGCCAGCCCAGCGTCTATTCCGGGCCGATGGCAACATATTCGGCGTGGCACCGGCCGATGGCTGTACATGTGGTGTCACAGGCAAAGACTTACTTTGTGTTCGGCAACACCCAAAACGCACCGGCAATCAGCTACTACGACCATCGCAGAAAACAATTCGTTGCCCCGGTGGTGTTGGGATCCAATCCCGACGGCGACGCCCACCGTAACCCGACACTGCTGGTCGACGAGCAGGGATACCTGTACGTTTTCTACGGTGCACATGGGCATCCGACGCACGTGGTCAAATCAGTCGAACCGTATCGGATCGATCAATGGCGGAAGATGGTCGACATCGACGATCCGAAGACGAGTTATCCGCAGCCGTGGCAGTTGCGTGGTGGCGAGTTGTTTGTTTCATTCCGGCTTCCTCCTCAGGGGTGGTGTTTTCGCCGCTCAACCGACGGTGCTCAAAGCTGGGAACCAGCCAAGGTGTTGATTCAGTTCGCCGGTCACGCAATCTACGCGATCACCGTCGCGGAAAACGGTAGCTATCCCCGCAAGGTCCACATAACCTGGTCCAGGCTGGGTGGGGGAACGCCCGGGGAAATTGCCACCAAGCACCTCTGGGCCCGCCGCTACAACGTGTATTACGCCTATTCTGACGACACTGGTGTTACGTGGAAACGAAGCGACGGGACGCCTTATAAGCTTCCGATTGACGAAGAACATGCGGAGAAGCTCTATGATTCTGGCGAACATGGAGTGTGGTTGAAAGACATCCAGCTCGATCCGCAGGGCCGACCGCTCATTCTCTTTATTGACTCGGAATGCAAAACCTTCACAGGCAAATGGAAGGTTGCACGGCAGCAGACCGGCTGCTGGCAGATTGCCGACTTTGCGCAGAGCGACCACATGTATGACGATGGCGCGCTTGTGATTCGGGGTGAGAAAGATTATGGAATTTACGCGCCCACAGGTGTGTCACAGCCGCATGAAGATGGAGGTGAGATCGAGGAGTGGCAATCAACCGACGGAGGCGCAACCTGGGCGCGAATACGTGCACTGACAATAAAATCTCAGTTCTCTCACAACAACGTCAAGGCCGTGCTCGGTGGTGCACCCGAGTTTCGCGTTTTTTGGAGCTACGGTGACTCGGTATCGCCGCCACGAAATCGTGCTGTTGATATGTTCTGCTTTGGAGAAAGTCTGACGCAACCCCGCCAGATCACAATCGGTTCCATACCATGAAACCTCTGAAAATGAACGGAGTAAAATGTATGAAATGGAGTAACAAATTGTTTTTATCCCTGACCGTCTTGGTTACATATGCGGCCACAGTCTTTGCTGGCGCCGCAAGCGAGTCCGCCACGAAAATTGAATGGAACCCGCGCGAACGGTTTATCAAGTCGCTTATAAAAGATGTACCTTCGATTCTCAAGAGCCAGGATCGTGAGACGGGCCGGTTCGGTTCACAGCCGTGGATTTGCAGTGACCAGAACGTCATCTTTCCGCTCGCGGCGGCGTGGGCGATCGAAGACAAGGCGAATCCCTACTACCACAGTCCTGATTTATTGGAAGTCATCATGAAGGGCGGCGATGCACTGATTGCCGATCAAGACAAGAAAGGCATGTGGACTTTCCGTAAGAAGGACAACTCGACATGGGGTCAGATTCTCATGCCGTGGACCTACAGCCGTTGGATTCGCGCTTTCGCGCTTATCAAGGACGGGATGCCAGCAGAGCGACGGCAACATTGGGAGGAAGGGTTGTTGCTCGGGTTCACCAATATCTCAAAGAGTTGTCTAGGTCACGTCCATAATATTCCGTCACACCACGCGATGGCCCTCTACTGTGCGGGCGAGTGTTTCGGCCGCGAAGATTGGAAACAACAAGTGCGGGCATTTATGGCTAAGATCGTCGCGACGCAATCGCCTGGCGGCTGGTGGAGCGAACACAGCGGGCCGGTGGTTGCCTACAACTTTGTCTACATCGAGGCACTTGGTCTTTACTATGCGATGTCACATGACGCGAGCGTACTGGAGGCATTACAACGTGCGGCCGTCTTCCATGCGACATTTGTTTATCCCAATGGCACCGTTGTTGAGACGGTGGACGAACGCAATCCGTACGAAGCGGGTAGCGCGCACGGTAACGTCGGCTTCAGTTTCACGCCCGTGGAGGGCAATGTTGGATTCAGCTTCACGCCGGAGGGCCGTGGTTTCCTCCAACATCAATACTCGCTTAGGGAGTGGTCAGTCACAGCCGACGGCGCCGCATCCCATCTGCTCTATGGGCAGCCCGGCCCTGCCGCTCAACTCGCCGCGGACAGCGCCGATCAGTTCACCATCGTTGGTAACAACGAGGCGCTCGTGTTGCGCCACAAGCCGTGGTTCATCTGCATATCGGCGTTCACGTGTGAACAACCAACCAGCCGTTGGCTCCAGGACCGGCAGAATTTCGTCAGCATTTTCCACGACAGTGTCGGACTGATCATCGGTGGAGGCAATACGAAGCTCCAGCCGTTCTGGAGCAATTTCACCGTTGGCGACACCGCTCTGCTCCAACATAAGCAGGGCGACGAGAACCCCAACTTCAAACCGAAGGCTGATTTGATCCACATGCCGTCGTCAGCAAAGCTCCATGCCGACAGAAAGTCGCCCGGACTCGATCTGACTTATGGTGAGGAACAGTGCCGTATCATCGCGCGCCCACTCGATGAGAAACGCCTGACCCTTGTCTGCGAGGCGACTTCAAAGTCGGGCAAGTCAGTCGAAGGCCATGTTGTCTTCCTGCCGCGTCTAAACGCAGACTTGAAAACCGCCACCGGAAAATCCGCCAAACTGGGCAAAGAACCGATCGAATGGACTACGAGCGACATAGGCGAGTGGTTCGACTACTGCGGCGTTCATATCAGCGTCCCATCCGGTGCGAAGCTTCTGTGGCCGAAGAAGCGGCACAATCCTTACAAGAAAGACGGCAGCAGCACGCTCGGTGAGGCGCGGCTGGTGCTGTGCCTGCCGTTCTCAAATACCACTTCGCGGCATGAAGTCACGCTGGAGATAACGAATCCCAACACCACAAAGGGTAGGAACGTTAAGTAATAATGTAATTGATGCGTATGGCCGTTGAACCCGCGGTAATTGCCGTTTACATGCCAGGCAGCTTTTTCTGACTCAACTGATCAGCTTCCTGATCGGCGGTCAGGATTTCACCACCGCATTTGGGACATTTCTGGTCCGTCCATGAAAAGCGGGTCTTGCATTTGGGACAGGCCCATCGCTCTTTTTGTTGGGCCAGCCATTGTTCCACTCCACCTTCCTTTATACGTTCAAGGTTGTAGGCTGCCAGCCATGTATAACCGGGTTTTGTATTGTCCTGTTTGCTCTTGCTGCTGGTGTGATACTTTCTGAGTTTCTCGCAGGGATACTCCTTGCATTTCGAACAGGATGAGACCTTTTCCTTCAGTGCGCACAGCTTGATCTTGCAGCTGCCCTTTTGCCCGTTGGGACGGTTCGGCTTACAGCCATAGCATTTTATTTCCGATTTCTTGGTGGCCTTTTCGCTTGCAACCATGTTCGGGCAGGAACCACAATAATCTCCACAGTATGCCTCGTACTGGAATTTCCCTGATACGGCGGCTGCCTCCGCGGTGCCACAGAACCGGCCGCACATGCATACCCCCACAAAACCGGTGGCGGCTGCGGCTGATTTGTTTAGGAATTCACGGCGAGTGACGTGCTTTATCGTAGTCATAACGGCTCCTTTCAGAGTTAATTTAGGGGATTTTGCCATCAGACAGGCTGTAACGTCAACTACTGTCTTGACCGGAAGAATTGTCCGTAACCATCGCCGGACTTAATTCTTCTATATATTATTCCGTCCCTACCTTACGTCCTTCGGCGGAAGCAGTACGTCATCAGCCGTACCAGCCTTGCGGTCTGGACCAACACTCCAGGACATTCCGTTCGCATCAACCCGGTATGGCTTACCCGTGTACGGGTCGTTGAGCACAAGGTTTTCCCCGAGTTTCTGGCTGAGATACATCGCCAGCAGTTCAGATCTGATCTTGTTGCCAAGAGCCGTATTCATTGCTTTGGTATAATCCGGTATGGCTATTGCCAGCAGTAATCGTCCAGCTGTATTCTTGAAACCGGGAGTTCTTAAGTATGACCCCAGGTACTGATTAGCCGCAGTTTGCTCTGGCGGCATTTTTTCAACACCGGCAACTGCCAGATCCGCGAATTTCTTATAGTCGCGGATGGTCTGGTTGGGACGACATGTAAGAAAGATCAACGACCGGTTAACAACATTGCGGAGATTGGATCGCCTGGCAGGCGTTCCCCCTGCCATCGTCATAAGACTATCCATCTTACCTTTTCTTATCGCGTCATAGAAATAGTGAGATATCCCGAGAAATTCCCCCAATATGGTATTCCTCAATGAAACTGCTTCATTGCTCATAGGAACAAAACCATCCTTCAATATTTTGAGCGCTTCCCGGCTGCATGATGGATGGGAAGCTATCCTATAGGCCCGCTGGACCGTCCCGCCGCAGATGGCAACCCAGACCATCTTGTCAATCAGGATCAGCATATTCGGCATAGCCTTGCTCGACACGGAATACAGCCGGACCAACTCTTTCGCCGCTTCCTCTGATTTTCCCCTCTCAGTCAGGAGCTGGGCGTATGACCATGTGGTATGAGCTATATTGCGATAGGATAGATAATTCATAAATGCTTGATTGGTTATTCCATTACGAACATCCAGAAATGCCGGATCCGTTAAGTCTGCTATCCTATCAAAAGTATCCAGCTTCTCGATTACTTTGCGTCCCTCGGCAACATCTTCCCAGGCCTTCTCAACTTCAGAAGCATAGACCGTGATGTTCGACACATCCTGGCCACCCGTGTTCCGTGCATTGACATTCAATATCTTCGGACCACCCCTGTAGAATGTAAGCATGACATCCTGACTCTCTTTCGCCCCGGGCCAGGAGGGAATGAAATCCGCCGGTATCTCGTCCCTTGGAACGGGCGGCGCATCGTGTAAAAACGGCACAAACAGAATCACAAGGATGGCCATGATTGCACCGCGCGCAAATCCACGTGTGTCGTATTTACGCAAGGCAGCATGGACTGACGTTACAAGGCTTATCGCAATAAGAGTGAAAAACGGGAAAAACACCCCAAACCATCTGCCTGACTCAGGCTTCTTTACGCCAAGAACTATTCCGGACGACCAAACCCCGAAAATCGCCAGGAGAATTACAACTATAAGAAAGCATATTCTCCCAACTCCCTTCATTCGCGAAACACCATATGCCGCAAGCAGGCATCCGACAACAATCGTACCTGCCATTAATAAGACCGCCGTCGTGTATTGATCCGTCACCCTGAATTGACAGGCAATAGTTGAGGAAAACACTATGCTGCCACCATAAAGGAGCAACAAGAACGCCGTTACTATCCAGCCCGTCACTTTCATCACTTTATTCATAACATCCTCCTGAGGGTTGTTTCTCTATGTCCCCTCAACCATATAGACGCCGTCTGGCTGATTATTGACCATTCATATCATCACTTTGTTGTATTTTCTTTCCAGACAAAGGTTTCGACAATCCACTGCCCATCGTCCATACAGCTTCCTCCAGGTCATCTATTGCCTTGAGCCCGCTCTTGATCTTCGATATTTCCTTGGGGGATTTCGCAGTTTTCGTGGCCTCCTCAAGTATTTGACGGGCCAGCGCATAGTTTCCACGCTGGGCCAATGTATCGGCCATGTCAAACAGGTCACCTTTTCGGCCCGCATCATGCCGCCATTGCAGAGCAAGCACAGCGGTCATGATAAGAGTTAAGCTCATCACCACAACCACCGTGGGGACCGGATGGCGCCGGATCCACTTGACCACCCGTTCAGGAAATTTGACCGCCCTCGCCAGGATAGGTTCACCAGCAAGCCATTTCTCCAAATCTCGCGCAAGCCCTTCCGCCGAACTGTACCGTCTGTCCGGATTCTTCTCGAGACACTTCAGGCAGATGGTCTCGAGATCACGGTCAATCTTCGGGTTCAATTTTCGCGGCGATCTTGGATCCTCGTTCCTCACCTTGTCCAGCACATCAAGAGGATTATCCGCCCTGAACGGTGTCTCACCCGCCAGCATCTCATACAGCATGGCGCCAAGACTGTAAACGTCAGACGCCCAGGTAATGTTCCTGTTTTTTCCCGCCGCCTGTTCCGGCGACATGTACAACACCGTTCCCATGACCTGTCCGCTAATTGTCAAGCTGGTGTCATCATCCGTGCACTTCGCAAGCCCGAAATCGGTCACCTGCGGCTGTCCACGCCGGTCAATAAGGATGTTTGACGGCTTGAGATCCCGATGCAATACGCCGTGCTGGTGCGCAAAATCAACCGCGCGGGCGATGTTCATAAGTATCCGTACCGCAGCTTGCTGGTCCTTTTGCAGGTTGGACATCTCGTCGGCCAGGTTCGTACCTTCAACGAGCCGCATGGTGTAATACTGCTGGCCTTCATGTTCCCCGACCTCGTATATGGCGACGATGTTGGGATGATCCAGTCTTGCCGCGGCCTGTGCCTCGGTCCGGAACCTCCGAACATCATCCCGGTTGACAAACCGCCCGCCGAGCATCATCTTGAGAGCAACGCTCCTATTGAGGCTGGCCTGCCTGGCGTGGTACACGACGCCCATCGCTCCGCACGCTATCTCCTCGATCAGTTCGTAGTCGCCAAAGCGATTAACCTTGCCCTTGGCGGAGGATGGAGGACCTGCAGGCGGACGGTGAGCCATGAGGTCGATCTTGACCGTGCCCTTGCGCTTGCTGTTATCAACGACCGCAGCACTGTTTCCCGCTCTGGCGGATGCGATCCTGCGAAAATTACTATGGTCGTCAAAGAATGACTGTAGGTCCAAAGCCAGGTGCGGATACTGCTTGACCCAGTCGGCCGGATTCGGTTTTTCCCCGCGGTCCTCAGCCTCGAGAAACGCCGCGACCACGGTATCCAGTTCGTTTTCCCTTTTGTCCTGTTCAGATTCAGTCGTCACAACATCCATCTCCTTGCCGGTACTACGCTACCACACCAACGTCACAATACCGTGGAATTCTGAAGCTGTTCACGCAACTGTTTTAAACCGCGCCTCAGAAGGGAAGCCACGCTGGCCGGGCTGCGGCCGAGGCGCTTGCCGACCTCTTCGAGAGAAAGACCTTCACAATGCTTCAGGATCACCGCGTCTCTCTGTGCTTCTGGAAGGCTTTCTATTGCGTCCGCCAGCCTGAGCAGTTGTTCCTCACGAGATACTGCCTGGCTCGGAGTCAGTTGGTCCGCCGCAACAAGGTTACCGAGCCTGGTAGACGACTTGCCAACTGCGGATTCCAGTGAGCGCTCAAGGTGGATGTCTCGCTTGTCGCGATGAAGGTCGCGGGCAGCGTCGCACATTGTGCAGACGAGAATCTTGCGCAACCACCCGGCAATCTGTCTGGACTCCTTGCCGCGCAACTGTTCGCGCGCCTGGTACGCCTTGAGAAGCGTTTGCTGCACAATGTCAGACGGGGCAAGTTTCTTATTCAACCTTTTGTCAAAATGTGCGCGGGCGAGTAGCAAGAGGTATTGTTGGTAACGTTCCAAGTGCGCATTTTCCGAGGACAAATGGTTATTCATGGCCCGGATTCGTACCATATATGGACGTTATTTGCACGAAAATTGGGTTCAAGGAATGATCGGTATTATCCAATCCCTGACTATTATTGGAGCCAGCGTATGTTTCATGGTCCGTAAATTTTCCCCAATTCATTTTGACATCATATTGAGTCGGTGTTTCACTTCGACTGTAGTTGTTAAACCGCAATAAAGATTCTTATGGTTTTGCTTATAACAAAAAACAATTTCTTATAACTATAACTTTGTCCACCATTATGACATGCGTGTCGCAATTCAAGAATACGGCAGAATTACGGGCTGGAATCCGTTTCTACTGCGGCATCATTACAGGTTCACTTGAAGGAGGCTTTTATGATGCGTAATCGTTCTGCCTGGATAGTATGCCTGTTTGCGATTGGCATGGTTACCAGTTCGCTTTTTGCAGCCGGCAAACCCGAAGTCATCGTTGTGCTGGGCGACCTGACCATGCAACACTCAGAGGGCGAAGGTCGCGGTGCTCGTCAGTTTTGTGATGAGGTCAAAAAAGCGCTTAAGGATCTTGGTATCCCCTTTACCGACTCCCGCGACACCGCAGTGGAGAAGGGCGCGCTGGCCGGACACAAAATCGCGATCTTTCCTTACAGCGCCTTCTGGAGCAAAGAAGAGGAGGACGCGGCGGTGAAGTTCACGCAACAGGGCGGCAAGCTGGTATGTTTCTACACTGTGCCCGGCAGTGTACGGACCGCGCTGGGTATCAAGATGCTTAAGATGCGGCCAGGCAACCGTCGAGGCGAGTTCGACGCTGTACGCTTCAACGAGCGTACGCCGGCTAACTTTCCCGAGTCCTTCAAACAGGGTTCGCCCAACTCTCAGATTGTGGAGGCACTGGATGGCGCCAAGGTTATCGCGGAATGGTGCGATGAATCCGGCAAGACCAACGGCTTAGCGGCCATCGTGCAGTCGGACAACGGCTTCTATATGGGACACGTGTTCAAGGGCGGCGACTTTGCCGGGCATAAAGCCTACCTGCTTGGGGTCATTGGTCATTACCTGCCCCACGTGTGGGAAGGCACAGTCAAGCCCACATTAACCATGATCGAGAAGGTGGGCCGGTTTGACTCACTCGAGGCTCTCGCCGCAGCGTTCGGCGCGCGTGGCATGGAGCAGACCAGTGATCTCAAGGACGCACTGGCCAAGCGCGCAAAGGCCAAGACGCTCTTTGCCGACAAGCAATACCGCGATGCGATGGCAGTTGCGCATGAGGCCAGGGCTCTGGCGACAAGCGCATATGCCCGGCTGTTTCCATCGCGCAAGGTGGAACTACGCGCATGCTGGCTGGGCTTTCCATCGAAATTGGAGTTCGAGCAAGTGATGAAGACGCTCGCAGCCAACGGCTTCAACGCAGTCTTTCCGCTAATGTGCTCGGCTGGCGTAGCATACTATAACAGCGACGTACTGCCGCAAGCGACCAATAGTTGCGACAAACTGGCCGAGTGTGTCAAATGGGCCAGGCATTACGGTATCGAGGTGCACGTGTGGCGCATGAATTGGCAACTCAGCGGCGGCTCCAAGGAGACCATCGATGAACAAAAGAAGCAAGGCCGCTGTATCGTCGAGTTCGCTGCTGCCAAGGAGGGCAAGGACGATGCAATCAATATCTACTGTCCTTCTGACCCGCGCAACCGCAAACTCGAACTCGACGCCATGGTCGAGGTCGTGCGGAAGTACGATGTCGATGGCATCCATTTCGATTACATGCGATACGGTGGTTGGAACCAGTGTTACTGCAAAGGCTGTCATGAGCGCTTTGAATCGTGGCTAGGGCGCAAGGTCGATCAGTGGCCCGACGACTGCCATGACAAGGGACCGCTTGCGGAGAAATATCGCGACTGGCGCGAGCATCTCATCACCAGCAGTACCAAAGAGATATCAGAGGCCATTCACCACGTACGGCCTGACGCACGGATCTCGCTCGCCGCGCGCACAGCGAACTGGGAGACCAGCCGCCGTGGCCACGACGCGCAGCACTGGGAGGACTGGGTCGCCAAAGGCTACCTCGATTTCCTTTGTCCCATGGACTACACCGGCAGTCTCGATCAGTTGCGGCGCTGGATCACGTATCAAGCCGATGTCGTAGACGGCCGCATGCCCCTGTATGCCGGACTGGGTACCACCTACAACCTTAAGCTCGGTGACGCCGCAATCGCATCCGATGAGATCATGTTGACGCGCGAACTCGGCGCGGACGGGTATATCATCTTCTGCTGGAACCAGCACATGGAGGGCTACATACCGGCGCTGCGGACCGGCGTGAACAAGGAAGACGCGGTGGTGCCGCACCGCGGACCATGGGTACAGTTCTCGTTCCCTGATGGAAAGACCGGCACGCCAACGCGTACGTTTGAGCCAAGGTCGGCAATCGAAGTAAAGACGACAATCCGCGCGCACTCACCGCTTGGTCGGGCAGTAAAGCGGGTTACGGGAAAGATCTACCGTGAGTCACCGGAAGGCGAGTTGTCAGCATGCCTTTGCGAATTCGAAACCACGGATTGTGTGGAGAAGTCGATGTCTGTACCTTTGGCTGCGGGCATATTCCGGCTCAAGGTTGAAGGCTCAGCCACGTATGCGGACGGCAAGATGGAAGCCTTCGTCAGCCGCAGCCGTCCGTTCAGCGTGTTGAGTGCGGCGGAGATCATTGAGCGTAAGTAGCTGTCTCGTAACAATGTCTATAGGGGTCACGTTTTTTAAAGAATCAATGTTATAGATGGCTGGAATCACATTTAACACCCGCTGAGTTATGGATGCAGAATCTTCAATATTGGTGCGAATATGAGGTTCATTCACGAACTGTCAGGAAAAGTAATTTCCTGTAACCTGACCTGGCTGGCGTTGGCGACAGGATTCCTGGTGGTATTGATCGGTTCCAATACCGTCCGCTCGGAGAGTAATTTTCGGACGGAAGTTAAAATCGGCGCCGACCGGCTTTCGTTACCGGTCCAAAAGCCAACTCCCATACCCGGATTGCCCAAAACCGGGATTTACGGGGTGCGAATTGACAGATCAACTCCTGCCGTAAATGAATGTGAACGAATATTTGATTCGATAGGATTGAATTCATACGCGCAGATAGAGGGTGTTGATTTTACGGTGAAAGATGATTTTCTGAATGTGCACCCATTTTCAAAGATGCGCGAGTGTAATGTTGAGAAATCGGGAACAGGTACGGTGAAAATCACCTATACGGGCGAAGCCGGATTTTCAAGGGTAAAAGATACGTTTATCGAGATCCCGCTGTTTTACATGAATCGGTATTTTAAGGGAAAATTCGATTACCGGTTGATTTCGGCCGAACAAAAACCCGGATTTTTTCCGGCGCCGATGTTTGTCGAAAATGGCAAGGTTCTGAATAGAGTGTATGTGGCTGTATATGAAACGTCCGTCGTGGACGGGGTTGCGCGCAGTATAACCGGAGTTATTGCAGACAGTTGCCGGACAATAAACGATTACCGACAGCTGTATTACTTAAAAGGCGCCGGGTTCTGCGCGATGGACGCCAGGACAATAATGAGCCTGCAGCATTTATTTTTGGTCAGATTTGCCAACAAGAATTCACAGGTGACAATTGGAGATGGGTTCGTGGAACTGAGGCAGCCGGAAATAACCATGGAAAATGCCGGCGCGACAACTAACCGGGTAATAATAAAGGAATCGGCGAAAACGGCTGATGTTTATTGGTTTGTCGGTCAGAATGTGGCTTTTACCAAAAAGGGATTGTTGGTGGAAACGGCCAGGTTGTTGCGAATTGAAAAAGGAGTTCCCTTAACTGGGCGGAACGCATTCACGATTGACAAGACATTATTTTTGGACCGGTCTTGGAAGTTCGGTTCAGCGGCTCAAAATACGGGCTATTGCGATATGCTGACGCATGACTGCGGGCGGTCTAGGCAAAACAGTATGGGGAAATCCGGGACGGACCATTGCGGGGTTAAATTGTTCGGAATGGAAAATCTGTGGGGTAATGCGTGGTGCCGGGTTGATGGTCTTGTGGTCAAAAGCCTGGTGGCCTACGTCGGGAACGATGTTACGGCATATAACAACAATGCCGCAGGATATATGCCTTTGAAGTTTCGCTGTCTGGCGATGTCGGACAATGGGACCGTCGGCGACAACCACGCCAGGATTGTTAATTTGGGTATCGATGATGCCAATCCGTGGTTTGCACTGGCGGATTCATTCGGGCACGACGATTTTCCGGTTACCGGCAAATCGGGATATGGTGATTTTTATTATTTATACGATAAAACCAGAAATATGCATTTTACCCAGGGAGGCGGATTCGATCATTATGACCGTAGCGGTTTGTTTTTAATGAGGGGATGGAATTCGGATTCGAGTGTATGGTATTTGTATGGTTCACGTATGCAGTTCAAGATTCTCGATTAATTTGATCTGGAGCTCGGGATTGCAGGAAAAGAATGTGGACGGTGTGTTCGCCCGCATTAAACACTATCATTTTTATACACCTGGGAGTAAGCAAGTTCAGAGACATTGGATGAGTGGGGGGAGTAACCGGTTAGCCGTTGACACCTGTCGTGTCTCTAATGCAGAATCCTCAATAAATAATATAAGGCCAACAATGGCCATGGTTCTACCCATGTCAAAAGAAGCAATTTTTAATAACAAACCAACCCCGTGCGAGATACAGTATGTTACTTGATAAGATTCGTTGGGGCGTCGTCGGCGCAGGAAATGTGTTTGAAAACAAGAGTGGTCCCGCGCTGTGCAAAGTGCCGAACTCGGAACTGGTTGCCGTGATGCGAACGAACGCGGCAAAAGCCGAAGAAACCGCGCGGCGGCATGGAGCACAACGATGGTACACGGATGCCCAATCCCTGATTGCCGATCCCGATGTCAACGCAGTTTATATCGCCTCGCCGCATTATTTACATCAGGAACATGTTGCGCTCGCGGCTCGCGCCGGGAAAATCGTCTTGTGCGAAAAACCGGTCGGCATAAATACCGTGCAAGCCCGGCAAGCCGTTGATGTCTGTAAAGCGAACGGTGTATCCCTGACAGTAGCATATTACCGGCGTTTTTGGGATGTCGTCCGGGCGATGAAAAATTTTCTGTATGATGGTGCAATCGGCGAAGTGGTTACAGCACGCGCACAGCTTTCCGACTGGTTCAACGGCGATGCCGAACGCGGGTGGCTCACGGCGCGTGCGAAATCCGGTGGCGGCGCGCTTGCGAATGCCGGTGCGCACTGGATTGATTTGATTAGGTTTCTGCTTGGCGAGGTGACTGACGTAATGGCAGACGCGTCGTCCAAAGGCCGGGGCTGGGAAATTGATGACACGACGATTGTACAGATGCGGATGGCGAACGGTGCACTTGCGTCGCTCATCAGCACATTCTGCAGTCCAATTAGCGTGAACGAGCTGGATATTTCCGGCACGGAAGGGCGATTGTATGCAAGTCCGTTGTCTGAAGGACATTTGATTTTACATCGGCGTGGACGCGAACCGGAGATTTTAAATTACCCGCGCAAGGACGTAGTGCACATGGGACTGATTGCAGAACTCGTGCCGCGCCTGTTGCGCGGCGAACCGTCGCCATTGCCGGGGGAAGAAGCGGTTGCGGTATGGAAAATCATGGATGCGGCATACCGTTCGTCAACAGAAGGCATACGTGTTGCAGTCAAGTGATGAGAATATGAAATTTATTTATACTAACTAAGTATTATTTCTGGAACACAAACGTAAAAAGGAAAGTCATGAAGCTACGCAATGTATACTTGCTAATTCCCGTTATGGCACTTGCTTTGTCCGGATGTGTCATGGTGGACATTTATGAATTGTTAAAGGCGAAACAATTGGAAGAGGTAACGATCCAGAAAGCCAAACACTGGCTGACCTTCGATAAAGTCTTGCTTGTCGATGTCAGTGGCGTGATATGCGAGGATGCCGGCAGTTTGTTCAGCAGTGTGACGTGTTCGCCGATGTATATGAAGGCCGTCTTGAACAAGGCAGAAGAGGATTCCGCCATCAAGGCTGTGATCCTGCGAATCGATTCGCCTGGCGGAACAGTCAGCGCGAGCGAAATAATGGCGCGTGAGATTGCACAGTTTCGAAAACGCACGGGTATCCCGGTATATGCACAAATCAGCGGTCTTGGTTGTTCCGGCGCTTATTATATTGCCGCGGCATGCAATAAGATTAACATCCAGCCATCGGCAATCTCCGGCAGTATCGGTGTGATCGCCATTTTTCCGAAATACCGCCGTCTGGCCGACAAAGTCGGTTATGAGCAGGTAGTCATCAAATCCGGTACTCTCAAGGACATTGGCAGCGGGATGCGCGATATGACTGATGAGGAACGTATTGTCCTGCAAAGCGTGATAGATAATGATTACGAGGAGTTCCTGGCATGGATTCGGCAGAATCGTCCGCATGCTGGCGATCGTGAGACACTCATGAAGATTGCAGATGGTCGCATCTATACGGCGCAACAGGCTGTTGAGAGAAAACTCGTTGACCAGATTTGTTTCCTCGACGAAACAATTGCAGGTGTCATGTCGGCTGTTCAAGTATCCGATGCGCAAGTCGTTGCCTACAGCTATTCGGATTCCGAAGATGCCAATATATATTCACCATCAGCACGTGCCACGCCGCTCAAGTTGAACATGAATCTGCCGCCGCCGCTCAACGCCCGCAGTGGCTTTTATTATCTCTGGCTACCGGGCGAATGACGGGGTAACCAGATGTTGCGGGAAAATACTGATGAAAGGCGATTATGAAAATCATAAATTCACTTGCCATGTCTTTGATATGTACCTGCGTCCTGGCTGTTCTGTTTTCTGAAATTTGTGTTGCCGGGGTCCGGGCCGCGGATAATTTCAAGGAGCTTGATCCGAAGCGGATTGATGAAATAGCGGCAATACTACCGGAGAAGCCGGTTGGTTTTGGGCGGCCTTGCAGTGACCGGAAATTCTGGGATGATCCAAAACTTCGTGCCAGGTTTAACAAGTTCGTTGCCGTTGCGGAGAAAATACTGCCCCAGAAGATGCCGGAATGGAATGATGAAGCTTACCTTGAGTTCTCCAGGGTAGGTTTACGTACAGGAGGACAGCAGATGCAGGGCCGTCGCTCGGCCTGGCTTCAGCCGCTGGTTATGGCGGAGTGCATTGAGAACAAGGGACGTTTTACAGCCAAATTGAACGAGGTCCTCGACGAGTATGTGGGGGAACGGACCTGGGTTATGCCGGCGCATGATCGTAACCTGGATAACTTCAATCGCAAGGCCTACAGCGTCGATCTACGTTCATCCGCTTTTGGATTTGAGCTGGCGCAGGCGTTGTATTTCCTGGGTGACAAGGTTGCGCCTGCGACGCGTGAACAACTGTTTGAGGCAATTCAGCAGCGGCTTTTCTATCCGGTCCGGCGTTCACTGGAAACCGGAAAGGGTAACGGGTGGCTTGGCAGCAAAACTTCGCCGATACAGAATAACTGGAATGCCGTGTGCCTGGCGGGTGTGACCGGCGCTGCACTTGCCATATTGCCTGATCGCAGGGAACGTGCGGTGTTTGTTGCAGCAAGTGAACATTACTCGCGTTACTACATGAATAGTTTCTGGGAGGATGGTTATTGCGACGAGGGGGCAGGTTACTGGAATTACGGGTTCGGGTCATTCATCGATTTGAGGGAAATCCTGATTCATGCCACAGGCGGAAACGTAGATCTTTTCACTGATCCCAGAATACGTAATGCAGCATTGTACGGTGTGCGTATACAACTAATTGAAAACTCGGTGCCGGCGTTTGCCGACTGCGGTTTCAGAAGCAGGCCCAGCGGGAAGTTGATCAGTTACTGCGACTGGGTGCTTGGCCTCGGTCTTGGGAATGACAAACAGCCGGATCCGCTGGGCGGGAATCTGGCTACAGCGTTTCTTGATCCAACCCCGTGCAAAGCGAAAAGCAAGCCCGGTAAAAAAGCTGAGGGGCCGCTTGCCTTACGTTCCTATTTCGACAAGGCAGGCGTGCTTGTGTGTCGGCCTGCGACTGGATCTGTATGTCGGCTTGGAGTGGCAATCAAGGCGGGGGGTAATGGAAGTCACAGTCACAATGATGTCGGGGCATTTGTCGTTGCCCTCGGAAAGGAACAACCTGTTGGCGAGCCGGGTGGACCGCATGCCTATACCAGACAGACCTTCAGTAAGGAACGCTATGCATTGAAGCTCCTGAATTCGTTCGGACACCCTGTGCCGGTAGTGGCCGGAAACCTGCAGATTGAAGCTACGAAAGTACATCCAAAGGTACTGTCTACAAAATTCACTGATAAGGCAGATGAGATCAGTATGGATATTGCCTGTTCGTACAACGTGCCCGAACTGCAGAAGCTTGTACGGACGATGAGGTATGAGCGTGAAGGTACAGGGACGGTCATTATTACCGACGAGGTGGTCTTCAACAAACCATCGTCATTCGAGCTTGGCCTGCCGACCAATGGCAAGTGGAAGCAATCCGGCCCTGCGACATTGGAATTCATCATTGGCAAAGAATGTGTACTTGCCGAGATTGAGACGCCTGACGGGTTTGATGTGACATCAGAGGTTATTGATGAGCAGAGCAAACCGCCGTTTCCACGTGTGGGTATAAAGCTTAAAAAACCGGTGCAGGCCGCAAAGGTTGTCGTCCGCTTTCGTCCCGCGCCTGCAAGTTGACGAGAATTTCGATGTATCGAAAGTCGCATTGTCTGGAAAAACGGAAAATAGGACAACTTATGTCAAGTCTCGAACATAATCGAAATATATATACCACCATGTGTTGTGTCTTGTTGATAATGACTGTGACGTGTATGGCTCGGGATACGTTGCAGATTAATCCGCCGTTTCCAAGGATCGCCAATTGCTACGGTGCCGGACTGAGTTGGAAATCGTGGGACGAAGGCTCGAATTACTGGTGTAAGCTGAGTTTGATCCTCGGTGGTTGCTACGATCTCCATTATGACTGGGAAAATCCTCGCTGGCCGCAGACACTTATAAAGGCAGAGGAGAACATCAACAAACTGCGCCAGGTAAATCCCCATGTGCTTGTCCTGCCATATGTGGATGTTATCGAGGGACCTGACAATCCCAATGTGCCGAAATCATGGTGGGCTTTGAATGAGAAGAAGGAACGCTGGAGTGGCTGGCCGGGTTACTACAGGATTAATACTGGCCTGCCGGAAGTCTTGCAGTTCAACCTCGACAAGGTTCGTCAGGATGTATTCGGCCGGGAATGTTTCGATGGTGTCTTTTACGACTGCTGGAAACCCGATGGCTGGCTGGTACCACAAACGGCGAAACTGCGTGACGGCAAAGCAGTGGTGATGATCAACGACTGGAACCTGCCGACCAACGGGTTTGAAACACTGAACGGTGCGCTGGCCGAGGATGAGATAAATCGCGTCGTGGAAGGCAAAGTCGAATTCGAGGATTTCATAACACGTTATTTACGCTGGACACGTACGAGCCGTAAACCGGCGGTGACCACCATTGTATGCCGGCCGCAGAGTATCAACGATGATCCCTGGCGCTGGGAGAAAATGACCGGGGCACAGCGTAAAGCGATTGCGGAACAGGCGCGTGTTGACGAACAAACCATGCGGTTTGGTCTGACCACTACGCTGATGGGCGATGGTTATTTCGGTTACGACAGTGGTACGCAGGGACGCGGCAACTGGTGGTGGTACAAGGAATATGACGCGCCACTCGGTCATCCAAAGGGTTCAGCCCGGCGCAATCCCGACGGCACCTGGCAGCGTGATTTTGATGGCGGTACAGTTGTGGTGAACGGTTCCGCATACGATGTGGTTATTTCTCTGGAGAAAAAACATCGGGATGTCAGCACGGGTCGGGTCGGAATGAGTTTTACCATACCATTTTTTGATGGCCGGATACTGTTACCCACCGATAATTCTATCTCCACGACACCCGACATAGCTCCACGTCTGACTGCTGTACCCCCTGTGAAACTGACGAAGGTAAATCTCGATAATGGAATGGTCGTAATACGTACTCCCGGTGGATTGGAGTTGCGTTTCGACAAGCAGGGAACACTTCAGCGGATGCTCTGGCGGGGCCGGGTACTTATGTCGGGCGGTTGGCCTGTGGTTGTCGCTCCGCCCTGGATAAATTTTACAGCCGAAAACGTGAGTACCCTGACCGATTTAGTGACTGATACTGAATTGTGCCTTCAGTATCGCGGTAAATTGGTATTGGACGCACAGCAGGTGGGATTCGTTGAAACGTGCAGCGTTCGATCCAATGATCAGTTTACGCTCAAGTTCGAGTTTACCGCGATGACGGACCTGAATCTGCGGATGTGGCGCCATTATTTCGCTTTCCCAGTATCGTCGTATGCCGGTATGTCGTCAAGTGCCGGTGATAAGAGCGTTTCGCTTCCCCTGGAGCTCAAAGAAACAGAATTGTTGCCTGCCGCCAATCATTTTGTTCTGGAAACAAAAAAGTTTCATCTGGCGATAGATGGTTCACTTCCACTGGGATTGATTGATCATCGGAAATACGGTACTCCTGAATATCTCCTGGCTGGTTATCCAGTATCAAATACCGTAAAGCAGGACAAAAAATGGTCGGTTGAATTCACGGTGTCGGTCACTGATCGGCGATAGATATAATAGTCTAACGTAGTTGGCAGAAATCCAATGTGTCATTGTAATAACCTCTCAATTTATTTAAAACACTGGAATCCTGCTTTTGATATAAGCAAGCTTAATCGAGTCAGCCGGAGTGGGGATATAAGGTAACTTGTATCAGCCGGTTAGCCGTTGACACCGGCTGAGTTCCTGATACAGAATCCTTTAATAAGAAAAAAGGTGCCAACGATGAGTTTCCTTGTGGTCATTGCCGCGCTTTGTTTCCTGATGTTTGTCGCTTACAGGGGTTATAGCGTCATCCTTTTTGCCCCTGTTGCTGCCCTGGGTGCCGTGCTGTTGACCGAACCTTCTCTGGTGGCGCCGATGTATTCGAGTATCTTCATGGCGAAGATGGTCGATTTCATCAAAAACTATTTTCCGGTTTTCATGCTCGGTGCTGTCTTTGGTAAGGTTATTGAGTTATCCGGTTTTTCAAAAGCTATCGTCGTCGCGGTCACCGGCGTCATCGGCCGGCAACGGGCCATACTCTCCATAGTCATGGTCTGCGCCATTCTTACCTACGGCGGTGTTTCGTTGTTTGTGGTTGTTTTTGCCGTTTACCCCTTTGCAGCGGAACTTTTCCGGGCCGGGAATATCCCCAAAAGGCTGATCCCCGGTACCATCGCCCTCGGTGCCTTCGCCTTCACCATGGATGCACTGCCGGGTACACCACAGATTCAAAATATCATTCCGACTACGTTTTTCAAGACCACTACCTGGGCGGCGCCCTGGTTGGGGGTGATCGGCGGAGTCTTTATCCTTGTCGCAGGATTGAGTTATCTTGAACGGCAAAGGAGACGGGCCGAAGCAGCCGGCGAAGGCTACGGGACAACCGATCTGATCAACGAACCAGAACCGTTTGCCAGCGAGAAACTTCCCAAACCGTGGATTGCCATCCTGCCCCTTGTTCTGGTTGGAATTATGAACAAGGTATTTACCATGGTCATTCCGATCTTCTACGGCAAAACTCACACCATGGCCATTGCTGGTGTGGCAAGCCCGATGATGACGGACGTGTCGAAGGTCGTCGCCATCTGGGCGGTAGAGGCGGCGCTGTTGGTCGGTATTTTGACGGTTATCGTTTTCGCTTTCAAACCAGTCATGACCGGATTCGCGGAAGGGAGCAAATCGGCCGTGGCCGGCGCGCTCCTGGCCTCACTAAATACGGCGTCGGAATATGGCTTCGGCGCTGTCATCGCCACCCTGCCGGGTTTTCTGGTTATCGCCCATGCCTTGACATCCATTCCCAATCCTTTGGTCAATGAAGCGATTTCGGTTACGACGCTTGCGGGCATCACCGGTTCCGCTTCCGGTGGTATGAGTATCGCCCTGGCCGCGATGGCCGATACGTTTGTCGCCAGTGCTCACGCCGCCAATATCCCGCTCGAGGTTTTGCATCGCGTTGCCGCCATGGCGTCCGGCGGGATGGATACCCTGCCGCATAATGGCGCCGTCATCACCCTGCTGGTCGTCACCGGGCTGACACATCGCAAATCCTACAAGGATATCTTCGCCATTACCCTGCTCAAGACCAGCGCAGTCTTCGTCGTCATTGCCATCTATTACCTGACAGGCATCATCTAATACAGACGACATAAGTCATCTGACATTGACCCTCACCTTTTTCCTCTCCCCTTCGAGGGAGAGGACACAGGAGAGGGGGATCTCTGACCAGAGACTTATTCCGCTTGTATTAGAAAAAATCGTAGCTGTAGGTTTCGCATTCAGTTCCTGCCCCAACTCAGAGATATGGTCATGGCAATAATCCGGATGGCGAAGAAATAAACGGATGTTCCAGCAAATCAAAAAACCCTGATTGAGTAGTAATCGTAAACCAATACATACTTATTAAAGATTGTCAGCAACTTTGGTATGTGATATAAAACAACCATATAAAAGGGTGCGACTGAACTGACTCAGTCGCAGGTTTCAGGATGGTCGGGCCGCCATCCAGTCAATTACACAAAAAATGTATAGACTGGAGATTGATCATGGGAGAACCCATCGAGAAACCACTTGGCGGAACCGGTTGCCTGTTTCGTTTGTACTGGATGTTTGGCGGAAACATCATTCTGTTATTTCTGGTTATTTTTCTTATCGACAAGCGCTTCAAATTTCCATCATGGCTTGATCTTGTCTGCTTGATAACAGTAATAACGCTCATTGCCGTTCGTTACATTGATATTCGCTATATGCTGGGCGAAACAGCAGAAGGAAAGCCTGCATCCATGAGTGACTTCCGAAGTTATACACTAATTCTTGTAATTGTTTCTTCTTTGATGTGGGCGGTGGCTTTGGTTCTTAGATAAAGAAAAGGACGAACAAGGAGGAATTCGCAATGTGGACCAGGGAATTAATGGATGCAATTCTCGTCAATCGATATGACCGTGATCAACTCACTGACAGCTTTTAGATACAATAACCGAAAGGACGGCCAAAATGAAATTCAACTGCCCAAATTGTGATCAACGAATGCAATGCGATGAAAGTCTCGCAGGAAAGTACGCTCGTTGTCCCGGATGTAATACCAGGTTCGTTTTGCCCGGTTTACCGCAGGACGCCGATGATTTCCAGGAAACTATCCAATCCGGTGGATCTCAGAAATCGTCGAGGGTGAAAACAACCAGCGGCAGGACGCCGGGAAAGAAGGGCATAGGATCGGATGTGGATGGCACCAATGTCAACTCAATCGTCACTGGACTCGTGGGACTGGGTTTCACCATTGTTTTCTACCTCTTTGTCCTCATGATCAAGAACACATATTTCGCCGCGCTTTTCCTTCAACGCGGATGGGTCCCCTTCGCGGAGGTATTCCTGATGTGGTGGTCCGTGGCAATACTGATCTTCAAATCGCGGAAACTCGCCAGGCAGAAGCAATGTATGCTTTTCGACATACTGCCGGAGGAAATATCACCGGACATCACGCAGGAAACGATCGACCAGTTCATCGATAATGCCCGCAAACTGAAAGCCAAGGCATCTGAGAGCTTCCTGACAATCCGCGTCCTGCGGGCACTTGAGCATTTCCGTGTCCGTAACAGCAATCCGGAAGTTGCAACGGTGCTGTCTTCCCAGTCAGACGTTGACGCAAACGCCGTGCAGTCAAGTTATACGCTGCTGAAAATATTCATATGGGCCATTCCCATCCTTGGTTTCATAGGCACAGTGCAGGGTCTCGGCAGTGCCGTTGGCGGTTTCGCTTCCGGCCTCGAAGGAGCCGCGGATATATCCGTGCTGAAAGGCTCCCTGGGGAAAATAACTGTCGGCCTGGCCGTGGCCTTCGACACCACCCTAATAGCTCTCATCATGGCCGTACCGCTGATGTTCTTCACGAGCTCAATGCAGAAAGCCGAAGAGGATCTCCTCAATACGATAGACGAATTCTGCAACGAAAACCTGTTGAAGCGCCTTAACGAAATGAAGAGCGACGTCGACAAGAATGACCCTTTGTCTGGCCTTACAGAGAATATGCGCACCGTCATGGAACAGACGTTTGCCCTTCACCAGACCGAAATAGAAGCGTGGAAATCAAAATTTGAAGAAATGGGCGTAGGACTCAGCAACCAGGTTGTTGAAAGCTGGGAACAAGTCCACGCGCGTCTGCAGGAAAAGTATGAACAACAGTTGGAAACAATCCAGCTCACGATTGCTGGAATAACCACTAAGAACTCGATAAATTTGAAGGCAATAAATTCCATGCAGGAGAAAATGGTTGTACTCCAGAAGAACGAGATGGACCAGCTCAAACTGCTTACGGAAGCCACAAGCCAGAACCTGAAACTCATTTTTGAACAGCTCAACAAGGGGCTCGAAAGACTCGGCGAAGAAACCGTGGAAATTCCCGGCGGACAACCTTCATTCTGGAAACGCATATTCGGAAAGAATGACCACGGCAGAAAGTGAGGAATTACCGGTAACAGGAGTTATCGAAAAGGGGTACAGGTACAACCATGTCGAAACGCAACAGAGAACAGAGTGACGCCGTATCGCTTTTCCCATTCCTCAGTATCCTCACATGTCTGATAGGAACTCTTACAATGCTCATCGCCGCACTGGCACTTCGCCAGATCAGTCCAGGCGACAAGGGTTCAGAAGAAGAAAATATTAAAGCCGAGGCCCGCCTTACGACTTTCAAGCAGATCCAGGCCCAGATCAATGCTGACAAGAATGAGATCGAGCGGCTGAAGAAACTAATCGAGGAGCTGGAAAAGCAGCTGCGTCGGATCACCCTTGATTCGGAATCGCTTAAGAAAAAGAAAGTGGATCTGGAGAAAGACATCGAGAAACGGAAAAAGGTCGCCGAGATAGCTACCGAGGCCGGGAAGTTAAAGACGAAAGCAGACCAGCTGAACATTGATATTGCGCGGGTGAAAAAGGAAATAGAAGCCAAACAGGCTGAACTCGCCAAAAAAAAGAAACCGGTAGGGGCGACAGTTACCGTTCGTCCTTCCGGTTCGGCCACAGGTCTCAAGCCATTTTTCATCGAATGTACATCTGACAGTATTGTCACTTATGACAGCAAGGAATCCAGACGAATCAGCAAAACCGTACTCAAAACCGATGCCGCATACGCATCTCTTCTTGAGCGTGTAAAGTCCCAGCCGGATTCCACCATTATTTTTCTGGTTCGAAGCGGCGGCATTTTGACGTTCCTCGAGGCAAGTACCATTGCTGATGCCGCCGGAACACGTTACGGCAAACTGCCCGTTGTGGGCGATGGAATGATCGACCTTGGTCTTTTCGATGTAAACAGCACGGAGAAGAAGCCATGAGCAGGCGAAAAAATGGCAGTACAGGACTGAATCTGGACTCCCTTCTGGATACCCTGACCAACGTTGTGGGATTCCTGGTCATCCTCCTTGCGCTTATGCAGATGGGTGTAGGCGACGCAGTCGAAAGAATCCGTGAAAAAAATCCCGAAGCATTTGAAATAAACGAAAATGATATCAAAAAAGCCAGGGAAAAGGCACAAGAACTGGCTGTACTCAGAAAGAAACTGGAAGAGCAACTGCGTGTTTTGGAAGAAAAACTCAAGATAATAAAAAGTACCCTGTCAGTTGAAATAGCAGCCAAGGACGTACAGTTGCCACAGGTATCCATGAGTGTCGAAGAAGCCCAGAAGCTTCTTGATCAATTAAAAAAGAAAATCCCGGAACTGGAAACACAGTTTTCAAATACGGACAAGGAACTGGCCCGGATCATGGCCCTTCTTAACAAGACGCCTGACCCGAAAGTTCCTCCCGGTACATTCATTTCCCTTCCCGATCCTCACCCTGTCGACGCGGGATATGAACCTGTTTATTTTTTCTGTAAAAATAACAGGCTTATCTGCATCAACCTGGAGGCCATTCAGAAAGCCGCCAGGGACAGAATCGTGGCCAATAAGTCAATGTTCAGATGGAAAGATCCCAACCCCAAAAAGAAAAGCTCTGCAAAGTCCAAGACCGAAGAAATAGATGAATATGACGGTAAGAAAATAACGGAAAATTTTACCAAGAACCCGCTGATTTCAAATGAGTTCAAGGTCAAGATCAGGACCTACGATCAATCAAAAGCAATTATCCTGCTTCTCGAGGCGCTCGCCGGCGGTGGCGAAACAAAGGATCGTATTGTTATGAGTACTTCAAAATACAGAGCAGTAATTACAACCATCAGTACGCGGAAACAAAAGAAATTCGCCCAGTTCCTGGTACATCCCGATTCTTTCGATATCTACCTTGAAGCCCGTGCCATAGCCGATAAGTACAAGATTCCATCCGGCTGGCACATACTTTACGGAACCGCCTGGGGAACAAGTATTAATCAGCCTGTCCAGGTACATCAGATAGTTGTTCCGCCTCCCCCGCCGCCGGGAACAAAAGTACAGCCAAGACCGCCGCCGAAACTACTGGATTAAAATCCATTTTTCCTGTTACAGCGGGAATAAAAGGAATACACGGTTCTCCAGGGTTTGCCCTTCTTTCTGGCCTGATTTTTAGCAAGGCAGTTTCCTGTCGGCCAAAACCTTTAATTTTGAAATTAGTTCCAGATCCGAATTGAAGACTGGTCGAACTTATGTTTCCATCCCACATTGAAATGCAATTTCTTATAATCAAAAACCTGAACTAATGAGATAATGATGAATAGCAAGAAATATTTATTGGCGATAGTGGTGGCAGTGTTCTTGTTTTGTACGTTATTTGGAAATCAAAATATTTCGGCTGGAGAATCTTCGATCAATTCTGTCCAGCCAAAGGAAGCAACTCCGGCATTGCTTCAGGAATTAAAGGTATATCCGCACAAGCTTGTCTACGAAACCCGCCGCGATGGCAATTGGGAGTTTTACCTGGTGAATGCGGACGGATCAAATCCCGTAAACCTGACCCGTACCCCCGAAGTGGACGAACTGTATCCTAAGGTATCCCCTGATGGCACCCGGATTTGCTTTGAGGTGGACGAATTAACAGGAGTGACGAAATCACGCAACCTTTACCTGATGAATATCGACGGAAGTGAACGCCGGAAAATTGCTGACAACGCGCGCGATCCGGCATGGAGTGCAGATGGTAAATCCATTGCCTACCTGCCCGGAGAATTCAAGAGATTTACACTCACTGATTACGCCACAAAAGGCATCGTAGTATTCGATCTGAAGACCGGCCAGACACATGCACATCCAAATTCTGCAATCAATCATCTTTACTGCCTTAACTGGTCGCCGGACGGCAATTGGTTTGTGGCCACGGTGCACGGAGGAATGGGGTTTACACATGGCATCATTGCACTTGAAGCTAATGGAACCAATGTGTTTCACCTTGGTCTTGACGGTTGCCGCCCTGATCTGAACCCTGACGGTAAAAAGGTTACATGGGGAAACGGTAATTATGCTACTGGTGTGGCCGATCTTGATTTCTCTCTGCCGATTCCAAAGGCTTCAGGTATTTACAACCTTGTACAAAACAAAGACCCAATGAGGGCAATATACGCCGACTGGTCTCCGGATGGTCGCTATATCGCATTCAGTTATGGCGATAAGCTTCAAGGTAAAATGAAAAATGCACCGGGGCTTACCGGTGCCGAGGCGCCAGGCTGGAACATCTGCGTGGCCGACACCACGCGGTCAAATCGCTGGGTTGTCATTACAGTAGACGGTGCCTCATGCAAAGAACCTGATTGGGTATATATCCGGCAGGCGGCAGGTAAATGAAAACAGAAATGAATAATATTTCTTTGGTTTCTCCAGTCATGGTTATGATACCGCTTGTACATAGTGTTCTTGCTTGTCTGATCCTGAGTTCTGCATTTTCCTTTGCTGAGGATAGAAATGACTGGCAACAGCCTGACAGGGTTATAAGTGACCTTGGTTTAAAGCATGGAACCAGGGTGGCCGACATTGGCTGTGGTGAAGGATATTTTGCTTTGCGATTAGCCAGGTCTGTTGGCGAACAGGGACTCGTTTATATGGTTGATATCAATGCACACTCGCTCGACGTACTTAAGAAGAAGGCCGAGCAAGAGCACCTGATTAACGTGGTGGTCATCGTCTCAGAGCCGACTGACACCAAGCTTCAGCCAAGCTGTGTAGATGCGCTGTTTGTTTGTGATCTCCTGCACGAGGTCCCAAAAGCACAGCGTTTGCCACTGGTTAAAAATACTGTCCGGGCTCTCAAATCGGGAGGATTCCTTTACCTGATTGATTACAGGAAGAGTAAGGACGTAAAATTTGATCCCTACGAGAAACTCATTCCCCGTGATGATTTGGTCAGAATTTGTACAGATGCCGGCTTGCGTCTGGATGGAGAGTTCCACTATCTAAAGTATCAGGTCTTCCTCCGGTTTCAGAAACCATTTTGACGTTTACTGAAAGTGAGTTCAATCGGATTAACCGGTTAACCATTGACACCTGAAGAGTCTCTGATATAGAGTTCTCCAACAAGATAGGCAATCTTCTGGATTCGCCTCAGATCCTGGTCATGCGCGCGACCCTCCGCAACTGTCAGAGGAGGATTGGGAAAACGTAACGATTTACCTCCTTGGCGGACGGCGAGTGATGCCGCAGTTTATAGGATTCGGCTGGATAATGAAAAGGAGGTCTCATTGTGATTATCGGAGTTCCAAAGGAAATTCTCGAAAACGAAAAGCGGGTTGCAGCACTGCCTGAGACGGTTGCGAAATACGTGAAGGCCGGGTTCGATGTCTGGGTTGAATCAGCGGCGGGCGAGGGCGCGCTGCGGTCGGACCGGGAATACGAAGAAGCGGGCGCCAAGATCATCCAGGATGTGCAGGAATTGTTCTTGCGGTCGGACCTTGTTCTGAAGGTAAAACAGCCCTGTCTCAATACCAGAACCGGTAAACATGAAGTGGAGATGATGCGGGAAGGTTTGAGCCTGATCACGTTTCTCCATCCAGCCGCGCCTCCAAATCATCCGATGATCCGGATGCTGCGCGACCGGAACATCACGTCGTTTACGATGGACGGCATTCCGCGTACATCACGGGCACAGAAGATGGATGCGTTGACATCAATGAGTACGGTGACCGGCTACAAGTCTGTTATCATCGCCGCCGGCCAATTTCCGAAGATTGTTCCCATGATGACCACCACCATTGGGACTATTAAGCCGGCCAATTTCCTGGTTATAGGGATTGGCGTTGTCGGTTTGCAGGCGATCGCCACCGCGAAGCGACTCGGCGGCGTGATTAAGGCAGTGGATATCCGTGAAGACGCCCGCCAGGGAGCCGGCAGCCTGGGAGCCAAGATCGGCGGTTTCGTGGTTCCGGACAACGTGGCACGTGGAGAAGGCGGTTACGCGAAGTCACTGCCCGCCGAATGGCTGGAAAAGGAGAGGACGGCCCTGCGACCGCTCCTGGAAGAGGCTGACATTATCATTCTAAGCGCCCTGGTGCCCAGCGAGGTGGCGCCGGTTTTGATCACGGAGGCGATGTTCGGTGGTATAAAACCCGGTTCGGTCATTGTGGACGTCTCGGTCGATCAGGGTGGTAACTGCGCACTCACGGAGCCCGGTTCTGAGATCGTCAAGAATGGTGTGTTCATCTGTGGACGGCTGAACATTCCCGGTTCGATGCCTGTTCACGCCAGTTGGCTCTATGCGAACAACATGTTTTGCTACGTTGAGAACCTGTTCAAGAAGGGGATGGGTAAACCGGACATGGAAGACGACATCGTACAAAACTCACTCGTTACATATCAGGGTAAGATTGTTCATAAAGGCGCGCTGAAGGCTATGAGTGGAGCGTGAGCAGCCGCCGTTGAACGCCCGAATGTTTGAAGACAAGGAGAGATACCAGCGGTGACAGACCTATTGTTGATGATTTCGGTCTTCACAGTGTCCTTTGTGCTAGGATACATACTCATTTCCAAAGTACCCCAGATGTTGCACACACCACTGATGTCCATGACCAATGCAATTTCCGCGGTTACCATCATCGGTGCTCTGCTGTTGTTCTCCGTTGAGCTGGATATTCCGCAGAAGGTTCTGGGCGGCATAGCGATCGCCATGGCGGCATTCAATGTGGTAGGCGGGTTCGTCATCACCGATCGCATCACAAAGATGTTCAAGAAGAGCAGTGGTGTCGATAGCGGTCAGGAAGAACACCGCTTGAAGGAATAACAGGTTGCGCAAGGGGTTTTGAGTGCCAAAGAAAGGAACTGAAATACCGTGGACAGTGCGTGGAATCTCCTGATCGATTTGGCCATCATCCTGATTATCTTTCTGGGAATACGGATGTTTCGAAGGCCTGAAAGTGCCCGGTGGGGTAACCTGACCGCCGCATTTGCCCTGTTGTGCGCATTGACGGTCGTGTTATATCGCGATCCGATCCTGACACCCGCCTTGGTTCTCATTGTCTTCCTTGTAGGGTCGATGGTTGGCTGGTTTGTGGCGATGCGGGTAAACATGGTTCAAATTCCCGCGATGGTTGCTTTCCAGCACGGGGCTGGAGGCGTAGCGGCCTTTCTTGTTTCGTTTGTTGAGCTGATAAAGGATGCGACACATCTTTCAGTGACAAGTGAAGTCTCGGGTATTGTCGGCCTTATCATTGGTGCGGCGACTTTCAGCGGTAGCATGGTCGCCGGCGGGAAGTTGGCTAATCGCCTGAAGCAAACGCCGACGGTCTTTCCAAGACATAACCTGATCTTGTCAGGAACCGTTGTCGTCATTGTGACATTGGGAGTTTTTGCGGGACATGTTTCCGGCACAGCGGTCCTGTATGCCCTCATCATCCTGATCCTGTTTTCCATATGGCTTGGCGTGGTGTTCTCGATTCGCATTGGGGGGGCCGATATGCCCGTGTTGATTTCATTCCTGAACGCGACGGCCGGAGTGGCCGCGGCATTTTGCGGCATTATTATCCAAAATCGACTGCTCATCGCCTGCGGTGCGACGGTAGCTGCGTCCGGTTCCATTTTAACACACGTCATGTGCAAGGCCATGAACAGGAATCTATGGAAAGTGTTTGTCGGTATCCGACCGAAAACGGCCGCTGGTATGGCAGTGACGACCCAGGCACGTCCTCCTTCCGTGGCGGTTCAGGAATCGAGCGGGCAGGATCTTCTTGCTCGGGCAATCGAAGTGGCAAAGAACGCCAACCGTGTGATTATCATCCCGGGCTATGGCATGGCGCTGGCGCAGGCCCAGCTTGAACTTGTGGGACTGGCAAAGAAATTGGAGGGAATGAATAAAGAGGTAAAATATGCCATTCATCCTGTTGCGGGCCGGATGCCGGGTCACATGAACGTATTGCTCGCTGAGGCAGAGGTTGAATACGACAAACTGTGTGAAATGGAACAGATTAATCCTGAGTTTGCCGGGACCGATCTCGTGTTGATTGTGGGCGCATGCGACGTGGTGAATCCCGCCGCGATCAATGTCGAAGGCACTCCAATCTCAGGAATGCCGATTCTGAAGGCGCACGAGGCGAAGCATATCGTGGTGTGCAATCTGGATCGACGACCGGGATACTCGGGTGTGGAAAACCCGCTCTATGCAGATCCCAAGACCATTCTTCTTCTCGGCGATGCACGAATGACACTGGGCAAACTTTCTCAGGGGTTGGCCTGACGTACGTCGGTTTTGGATGAGAACATCGTTGATCATGCAATAATGAGAAGGCTGTCCGGAAAACGATTTTTTTGGACAGCAGTAAAGGTTTTCCAGAGGAAAGAGGAATACACATGAAGACTAATCGGAGAAGTTTCCTTAAAACAGTCGCGTGTATAGGGGGCATGTCTGCACTGCTTCCGCAAACGGGTTGTAAGGGGATATCGGGTGTTATGACCAGGCGAGGTGCCAGCATGGCTGGATTCCGGGCAGAACCGCTGGATCGAATCCGCGTAGGAATTATCGGGATAGGAGCGCGCGGCACGAGTTTTGTGCGACGTTTGGCGGCAATCCCTGATGTAGATATCAAGGCTTTGTGCGATATACGCGAGGAACGTGTAGTCCGCGAATCTAAGATTCTGGTTGAGAAAGGCAGGCCTATGCCTGCCGCCTATACTGGATCGGAAGAGATTTGGCATAAACTTTGTGAGTTAAAGGATATCGATGTGGTTTATGTTATCACACCGTTTCTTTGGCATGTGCCCATGGCATTGTACGCAATGCAATGCGGCAAACATGCGGCTGTGGAAGTACCAGCGGCCCTGACGATCGAAGATTGCTGGCGCCTGGTGGATACGGCTGAAGCCACACGCCGTCACTGTATGATTCTGGAGAACTGCTGTTACGGTTTTAATGAAATGCTCGCGCTCAACCTCTGCCGCAAGGGAGTTTTGGGCGATCTCGTCCATGGCGAGGCCGGCTACATTCATTACACCGGGAAATCATATCTGGAGGAGGACCTCACCGACGAAAAAGGAGGACAGTGGCGTCAAAGATGGTACAAGCAGCACACAGGGAATGCCTATCCTACACATGGACTCGGTCCGGTCTGTCAATATATGGGCATTAACCGCGGTGACCGGATGGAAGCGTTGACTTCGATGAGCAGCGCTTCACTCACGCGTAATCGCGTGGTGGCCGAAAAATACGGGAAGGACAGCCCGCAGGCCAGGGATGCCTACAAGATGGGTGACGTCAACACCTCCATTATCCGGACGCGCAATGGCAGGACGATCATGGTACAGTTCGCCACCTCCAACCCGCGGCCCTACAGTCGCATTAACATGATTTCGGGAATGAAAGGCATTTTTGCCGATTACCCCTTGCGTGTGGCGCTGGAACCTGACGTACATGACTGGATGGACGAGAACAAATTGAAAGAGCTAAAGGACAAGTATGTTCATCCGCTTTGGGACAAGAACGGCGAGGCCGCTAAAAAGATGGGAGGGCACGGTGGCGTGGACTTTCTGATGGATTTGCGGTTCTGCTACTGTTTGAAGAACGGTCTACCGCTTGACATCGATGTTTATGACACCGCGTCGTGGAGTTCGATCGTGGAACTCAGCGAACGTTCAGTTCTGCATGGTGGCACAATGGTGGAGATTCCCGACTTCACGCGCGGCGGTTGGGAAACAGTCCCACCGCTCGGTATTGTAACGATGTGAATAGATGGCCAAAACAAGGCAACAATAATTATGATTTCTACCCGCGTCAAAAAAGCAATTTCTTGTAAACTGATCTGTCTGTGTGTTTGTACGATACTTCATGCCGCCGAATCCATTCCGACAGCAGAAACCGGACCCGGGCTCACTGATGCTCAATTCTTTGCCATGCTGGATCTTGACCGTGCCGACCTCACGGCGGTTAAGGCCGCTGTTACAAAGTCGGATTGGCCTGCAGCAAAACATGCGTTCGCGGAACACCTGCGTAATCGCAAGATACCTTCATGGACGTTCGATCCGAAAAGCGTGGGACGTGACCCGAAGCGGCGAATCACGGGTACTGAGAAGGCGCTCAAGCACCAGCTCAGAAGCATAGGTATCGATTGGCAGTTCGGCGAGACGATCGACTGGAAATTCAATCCAACGACGCAACCTGATTCGAAATGGCCGGTAAACCATGAATGGACTTGGCAACTCAGCCGGCATCCGATGTGGATCGATCTGGGTCGGGCCTTTTATGCGACTGGTAATGAGAAATACGCGATGGAATTTGTGGCTCAACTGAAGAGCTGGACACGCGATTGTCCCGTGCCGGTAAAGAAGGCGGATAACAAGGCGTTTTCCCGCTGGCGGACAATCGAGGCTGGTATCCGGGCGGGCTCCGTCTGGCCGGAAGTCTACCATCTATTCCTCGCATCCAAGTCGTTTGATGACGATGCGCTTATTCTGATGATGAAAAGCTTTGCTGAGCACGCGATTTACCTGATGCAGTTCTTTACGAAGGGCAACTGGCTGGCGATGGAGTCCAACGGGCTGTACCATGTCGGCGCGCTGTTCCCTGAATTCAAGGACGCTAAGACCTGGCGTGACACGGCAATTGACCGAATTTACCGCGAGATGGATATACAGGTTTATCCCGATGGGGCACAGATCGAACTTGCACCCGGCTACCACGGCGTGACGGTTCATAATTTTCTCGGTCCGGTGAATCTCGTGCCGCTTACAGGTTTCGAACTGCCAAAAGATTACGTAACGAAGATGGAAAAGATGTTCGACTATTTCCTGTTCTCGATGCAGCCCACGAGGAAGACTCCGGCGCTGAACGATTCCGGGGCAGGTGCCGTGACGCGCTGGATGGAGACGGGGGCAAAATTGTTCCCGCACCGCGAGGACTTTCTCTGGGTCGCCACCGACGGTAAACAGGGCAAGGCGCCTGTACAGATTTCGTATCGGTTCCCTTATGCCGGACAATTCTTCATGCGCAGTGGCTGGGACCGCAATGCGGTCTGGCTCTGTATGGAAGGCGGTCCGTTCGGGTTCGGCCATCAGCATGAGGACAAACTGGGTGTGACCCTGACGGCATTCGGAAAGTCGTTGCTGGTGGAAGGCGGTGTCTATACATACGATGCCAGTGACTGGCGACGCTATGTGCTGAGCAGTCGGGCGCATAACGTGGTGATGGTAGATGGCTTTGATCAGAACCGTCGTAAATCACCGCGAGAAACATTTGTTGTTAAAGACCCGTTGCCGCATGTATGGGAAAGCAACGCGACTTTCGATCACGTGATGGCGGTTTACGAGGAAGGGTGGGGGCCAAAGGCAGAGCGTATTGTCGAACACACGCGGCACGTGTTGTTCATCAAGCCTGATCTCTTTGCCATCGTTGACGAACTTGAACCGAAGGACGATAAGGCGCATACCTACGAGATGCTGTTCCATCTCGATGCTTCGGATGTGAAGGTGGATGGTCTCCGAGTAACCACACAGGACAAGGGCGCGAACCTGACAATACTCGCGTTTGGCGCAGATGGCGTGGGTATCGTAAAAGGACAGAAAGAGCCCGTTGTTCAGGGCTGGTTGCCGGATTCGTCGTCAGGTTACGGTGGTGTCAGACCGATACCCACGGCCATTTACCGCAAACAGGCACAGGGCAAAACGACCATGCGGTACGCATTGTTCCCGAGCACGACATCTGTCCCTTGCCCGGTAAAGGACCTTCAGTATGCCGGTTCCACGTTCAAAATACGTTACATGGATGGTTCTGAAAAAAACTTCACTTTAAAATAGAAAGTTCACTAACCAATGAAAATAACCAACCTTATTGCAGTCATATTAATATTATTTACGGTAAGCATATCTGCCGAAAACAGTTTGGATGGGTGGGAAGGTAGAAAGGGACTTCCGGCGGTTGTGAATCCAATTGTTCGTTCGCGTTTGCAGGAAGTTATTTCATTGCGCGGGAAATGGGAGTTTGTGGCTGATCCGAAGGCGGTGGGACGCGATGCCAGGTGGATGATGCCGGGAACTGAATGGCCAGGCAGGCGGACAATCAATGTGCCCGGTTGCTGGGAAGCGCAAGGTGTCGGTGAACCGGGAATAAGCCAACCATGGGATATGAATGATCGTGGTCCATATCCGTTGAGTCATATTTACATGGGCTCAGCATGGTATCGCCGCACGGTTTCTGTCCCCGCATCGTGGCGCGATAAGCGCGTATGGCTGAAGATAGGCGGAGTACGTGCGCAGGGCTGGTTCTGGGTCAACGGTAAGCCTGTCGCGCATGCTTACAATTATTGCAGTACGGAGAAGTATGATGTAACCGATCTTGTGACACCGGGTCAGAAGGCCGTGCTTGTCGTCCTGGTGCGTAATGATATTCCGAGTAGAAAAGGAAGTACCGGCTGGCGACATCGCGCGGGCGGGCTCTACCGCGATGTGGAGCTTGAGGCGACGCCAGGCACGTGGATCGATAATCTGTGGGTAAAAGGCGACTTCGACAAACAGGCAGCCGAGGTGCGAGCTACGATTGTTTGTGCGACAGAGGCGAGTAAGCTCAAGAACCCGTTGTTACGTGTAAAAGTAACGACAAAAACACAAAGTGCAGGAGAAGGAAATGCACAGGTAGTATTTGTAGATGGTCAACGCGAGGTCGAAGCAGTCTGTCGTGTATCGCTTTCGCCTTTTCGGGCGTGGTCACCGGAATCGCCGGTTCTTTACCAGGCCGAGGTAACATTATATGACGGCGACACGCCTGTTCATGGATGGACGGAACGCTTTGGCGTTCGTAAACTTGAGGTCCGCTCTGACCGTTTCTTCCTCAACGGTAAACCCTTTTTTATCCGGGGTTATGGCGACGACCACATATATCCGCTAACACTTCTTTCGCCCGCTTCGCAGGAGAAACATCTCAAGAACCTCAAGATAGCTCGTTCCGCCGGCTTCAACTATGTCCGACTGCACACGCACTGCGAACTTCCGGAATATTTTGAGGCTGCCAGTGAGGCCGGTATTCTTGTCCAGGCGGAATTACCCTACAACCATGCCGCCGCAGGCGAGAATTTCCTGTCCGATCCAAAACGTGACCTGGTTGAACTGATCATGCACTATCAGCGTTATGTGTCGCTGGCCACGTGTTGTATGGGTAACGAGGGTGGTTTCTCTTCACCATTGGATTGTGAGTTATACAATACGGCAAAGAAACTCAACCCCGACCTGCTGGTACTGCATCACGACCAGGGCAAGAATACCCGCGAGAACTCCGATTTTGGTTCCGGTCCGATCGCTCCATGGAAATACGGTAGTTTCAAGAGCGACGTGCCATTTGTCTGTCATGAATACCTCAATTTGTCGGTCAAGGCGGACCCGCGGCTGGCTTCGCGTTTCAAGGGTATGTATTTGCCGTCTCTTGCTTCACTTGACATGAATGAAATGGAAATGGTCAGGGCGTGTACCGGATTTCCCAAGCACATATCAGCCATGGATTGTGCTCCCCGAGACATGAAAACATATGAGGCGGATTTAAAACGCGTACGGTTGACCCGCGCCTGGGGTGACGCATGCCAGGATGCAGCGCATGCGCTTCAGCGATACTACCAGAAACAGGGTGTCGAATCGGCCCGGCTTGAACCTTCGTGTGACGGTTACAGTTTTTGGACCATTGTCGATGTTCTCTTCCAGGCGCAGGGTCTTTTCAACGTTTTCTGGGAACCTAAATCAGGCGGAGCCACGCCGGAAGAGTTCCGGGTGATGAATGGTCCGACAGTGATTCTCAGACGTTCCGGAGAACAATCTCCCGTAGCCGTAACCGGGCAAACGTTGAAGCATACATGGTATATCTCGCATTTCGGCGGCGATGATTTAAAGAATACGAAACTCGTATGGACATTACGTACAGACAAAACGATCCTAACCGGGGGCAATCTTGAAATTGGGAATGTGGCTGTAGGTGATGTCCGTGAACTTGGCCAGTGCGAGTTCACTGTACCACCGCTGGAATGTCCTGTCCATGCGGTGCTCGAAGCCAGGATCGAGGGGCATGACATTTTCAACCAGTGGGATTTCTGGTTTTTCCCCGAACGAAAATCACAGACAGGCGCGGGCCTTGCCGCGACGCGCAGACTGCATTCCATCCTTATTTCCAGATTTCCCGGTCTTGCCCTGGCGGGGACACCGGAGGGTGACGCGGCGCAGGTTCTTATTGCATCTGAGGGTGATCCTGAATTACTGGCAGCCTTGGAAGCTGGCCGACGGCTTGTACTGCTTGATCGCTGCAAAGCGCCTGATAACGTCAAGCTCGGCTGGTGGTTGCTTGGAGAACAGACAGGAACAGCAATGGCTCGTCACCGGGTATTCGGTGATTTTCCGCATGTGGGTCATCTTTCACCTCTATGGTTCCGTATTATCAAGCGGCCTGAACTGCTGCTGTCGAGTGATGGCTTCTGCGGTGCCGAACCGCTTATGGTCGGGGATGGAATCCACGGTTACGCTCTTTACTTGTGCCAGGCCAAGGTTGGCGCAGCACGGCTGATCCGTGCGTGCGGGCTGGATTTACTGTCAAGTAATCCGGAGAATGTTTTTCTGCTCGACGCAATATTATCCTATGCGCGTTCAAAAGCCTTCAGACCGAAAGTTTCACTGGATCCCGGTAAATTGGCTGTGCAACTGAAAAACCGGCAGCTGGTTTATAACGAACTGAACGGCTGGAAGCGCACACTGAAGGCCGATGAAACCCGTTCGGCCGGGCAATTTTTCGGCACTGCCCGCAGTAGTGTACTGAGTCTGCCAAAGGGTAAAAATGAACTGGAATGGGAAACCATGCTGCCGGCAGAGGGCGGTTCCGGGGCAGAGGTCACGTTCCGCTGGGTGAACGTTACGTCTGTGAACGTATGGAAACTCAATGTTTCGGAAAAGATTGTTATGAGTCTGGATGGTAAGAAGGTGTTGATCTATACAGCCGATATTTTCAAAAAGGAATGGACCGTGCGTGACGGCGAAGCTGTGCTGACTTTTCGTGGAATGGATTATACGCAGAATTCAATTACAGGCGTTATGGAGCTGACTGTGCCACGATCATGGTTGCGACCGGCCAGTCCATGCGTCATCAAACTGATTCCGGAAAATCCATCAGGCGAACAATTCAAAACCGGGATAATCGAGGTTAATACCTTATTCTAAGGGTTATTGATAGATGCGTTTATCAAATGAATGCGCAGGTAAAGTTCCTGTCATGCCGTTGAAAGTCCAATTCTGATCCTTGCCGGTGTAATTGACCATGATCAGTGCCTTGGTGCCGTCGGGTGCCTTCCAGCAGGAATGAAGGATGGCCGGCATTTCCTTTTGAATGACTTTACATTGACTCTCCTTGGTAAAAATCATGCGGGCGAGGAAATCAACTTGTGTTGTGGCACAATCGAATCCGGCCGGTGAAAGCATCTCGCCGTCAAAAAGAAATTGCCGGTTGGCATGGTAGAAACGTGCCGTGTCGATGATGAAACGATGGATTTCAGCAAATTCCGGATCAGTGAAGATTTTTTCCTTGATATGACAAACCATCGGCTGAACGCCCCATGCAACTGTACGCCCAAGCTCCAGGAAGAACTGGTCCGGATAAAGCTTGTGCCAGGGTTTCTCGGTCTTCCAGCGGTCTTCCGGCGGCCACAGCGGGTCCCAGGGCGTAATCCCGTCCGGATGGGCATAATTTCCGAAAAAGGCAAAATCGCCATGGTAGACGGATTGAAACAGCGGAATGGGATCTGCCGCACCACCTAGATGCTCCGTTGACGTGGAGTTGCAGACAATCGCGCCATCCAAAATATCCATGTAGGCTTCATTGCAGGTTTCTGTTGTAAGCGGATAATTGGGGTTTTCTTTCTTGAGGCGTTCCAGCATGGAGCGATAGCCCAACGGCCCTGCGGCGCCGCCTCCCTTGAGATGGCGATGGGCCTGATTGTAACAGCGGTCGTATGTGGCACATCCGATCATGTCCAGATACTGTCCATCGAGTCCGCTCTCGCGCAGGTTTCCGACAAGGGTCGAGATTTTATTCTGGAATTTTGGCGCCTCGCCGCACATGTATCCCAGGCGGTGATGATTGTATCTGTTGAAAGCAGTATTTTTCTGTTGTCCGTTGCGTAAGACAACAACGCTTTCAGGCCCGCCATTTTCCCAGGTTTTTCCGTCAAGATCCCAGCAGACGCCATTGATATAGACTTGCGAATAAATACCGAGGCTCTTCAAGCGGGCCACGGCGGAACGAAACTTGTCCACACCTTCACGTGGAGGCCAGAATTCCGGATAGTCCGTATCATAGGGATTGCTGTGCCACCAGTACCAGTCAAGCGCCACTGGAATATCGCCCAACTCTTTTTGTAGGCGTTCAATCGGAGGAAAAACATCTTTAACCAGGCCGCGATTCCAGACCCACATTCCTATTTTACGAAGGGGATTCCCGGCAGGGCGCTTTGCATTCCATGACTGCGCAGTTCCCCATTTCTTGTAGATTTGCCCTGCCTCGAACCAGTCACCCTTGAATTCCGTGTAACAGTTCTCGTATGGAATGCGGTAATTCGTACTGGGTTTGTCACCATGTCCGGGGTAATGAATACCTGAATAGGAGAAACAGGAGCCATCTTTTGTGACAGCATATTCACATGCCTTACTGTTCCAGGCCACATCCCGATGATCGAAGTACAGAGAAGGAGTATCAGTATTAATCAGGGCTGAAAACTGCATGGCTCCTGAGTACTGACGTACAATCTTTGCCCCAGCCTTGAGATACCGCTGGCCTTTGTAAATCGTGCCACAGTCCCAGCCGGCAAAAACGAACTTCGAATCCGGCTTGAAGTCGCCTTTAATGACAGGAAAACGAATTTCTTCTACAAACAGATCACCGCGGTAACCATCATAAGAAAAAGTCCCGCTCCAGAGACCATCTGCCTGCCGCTGCCAGCGGACTTGCACGATAAAGTCGTCACCACAACGCTGATGCCCTTTCCACGTGGCAATCACAGAACCATCCGTCTGATCCACCTGCCTGTTCCGCATGTCATCCGGCACGATGAACTGTAATGCGCCATGCAAATCGCCCAAGCACAGCTTCCAATCAAGAGCCGGCTGACAGGAAGATTTGGCGCCTTTCCCTTTCTTTAAGAGTTTATCTACTGTGTATGCGGCGGGTGACGTTGTCTTTCGGCGTGCTTCATCCCAGCCTTTCATCTCTTCCATTGTCTCAAACAGCGCGATGCATGCCGTTTGATAATCCACGCCACCCAACTCGACAATCAGCCTGGTACTGCGGTCGATCAGCTTTTTATTCGACGCATCAACATGCGCCATCCAGTTGCTGTTCAACCGCCCCATTTTACCCATCGTCGCTGAGGAAATGTTGTTCAGAACCAGTTTCACGGCCAGATGAGAAAAAAGGTTTAATGGTGTGTCAGGAATATCAACGTTTACCTTGATAAGTGTATCGTTCCAGCCGACAGGTGTTTTCTGTCCGATGACCAGCGCAGACCGTGTTTCAAACTTTTCGGACATGGTCATGTAGGCAGTCCGCCATGTATTGGGAACGTTCGCATTCAACAGCGGTACCTCATCACCAATCAGAACTGCCATCGCGGCATTCGGTTTGACCTCTGTTCGTGAAGTATCAGCTTCGTTACCTATGAGATACTTGTGAAGCGTGACACGGTCAATCTGCGGGGGTTTGGCCCTGATACTTTCAGATGCTCCCAGCCTGATGTAAGTATCCGGCGTCCACTCCAGGCAACGCGGTTCATGTTCCAGAATCCCCAGCCAGGCTTCCGGAGTCGGGCGCAGCGCATCTTTTACAAACGCCCATGGCGCAGGCGATACTGTATCATCATATCTTCGGAACGGTGGAATTTTGAAAGTCGGCGAACGTTCCGTTGTGTCAGTAAAAATATCTAGGATGTAACCGTTTGCAAAATACGTAATGCGTCCGCCATTTGAGTAAATCCCTTTTTCATAATCTGTCAGCCGTGCAAGGGCTGCGATATTTTCATCTTTGCGGAGTTGTCCGAGCAGGGTTTCAAACTGTTCCAGTGTTTTCTCCGGCGTGAGTGCGTCGAGATTCAGTGCTGCCATCTGGGTAGATGAGAGCTTGCCCTTCAGATGTTCCTTCATGCCTGCCTCGAACGCCATGCCCGCGACAAGCAATTCGACTGTTGTGGCCTGCATTCGCGTGGAACCAGCTACCGCCATCGGTCCGCTGCAGAGGACCAGAGTGGTGACCTTGTCATTCCGGATTACCCGGCGACAACGCTCCAGCTTGTCAGCCAGCAGATTTGCCGGGTTGTTGAAAAGGAAAAAGACCTGCGCCTTGACATCAATACCGCGCAGAACCGTTCCTATGACTGACGATGTCTCCCCGCCTTCAGAGATCGCAACGACCACATCACCTTCCGATGCGCCGGCCTGTTCCATCTGATGATAGCCAAAAGTGATATAGTCTTCGAACATTTCCACCGAACGGATCAACGCAAAGTCCCCGCCAGTCATTACCGCATGGGTCCGTGCCGCCATGTCTCCACAGATGGACTTCAATTCGGGATGTTTTTCAAAGGTTTCGCGCCAGTAACGGCGGTTTGCGGCATCCAGCAGGATTGAAAGACGGCCGGTGGCGCCACAACCGCTGAAGTAGATTTTCTTGTTGTTATCCAGCGCGGTTCTTATCGCTGACCGGAGTTTTGCGAATTCCGGCGAAGCGATTATCTTCTTGGCCAGCGGCGGAATATCTTCGTCGACGCTCAGCAACATGTTGATACCTTTGGCGGTGTCCGCCTGGAGTGCCTGCGAGAGTCCTCGCGTTTTCGGATGCGACTGTTCTGTCGGCAGATATCCCAGATGGAACTGCGTTTCGTTGTTGATGAAGTGTAATGCCTGTTCACGCGGTGTTTGGGTAGCCTGTTGTGCAAAGACTATCGGCCCAGCCAATGTAAGAATTGAACAACACACCGACAAAAATAGTTTCATGCGAGTCATACCATCTCCTTTTGTTCTTCAATTAAAACTACACGATCCATAAAAACCACTTTAACTTCTCCTCCTGATTTCAATATGTCCAGAAAAACTTCAAACAGGACCACTCGCTAAGGATATTGCAATTCCAGCGAGATTGGTCCAGCGCCAAATTCCCTAAGCGTGACAGACCCGGCATCAAATGACTGGATCGGCTTGCCGGCGACCAATACACTACGGATCGGCTTGTTCTCGGGATGCCGCACGAACACCTGGATTTCTTTGGGCGGGTTACGCCAGGGTGGCGTCAGCTGAAAGGTAATCCGTCCCTGGTCCGCCGCCGAGACGATGATGTAACTGGTGGTACCAAACGCGGTCGGCGCATCTAGCACTTCGACACGCTGACCCGGCTTGAACCAATGCTGCGGCGCCGCCTGGGCCAGGATCAGTCGATCGCCGTCCTCGCGCACGAGCATCATCCGCAATAGTCGTAACTGGTTTGCCCCCGATCGAAGATGGGGAAGTGTATGCTGATTCTCACCCGAACCGATGTTCGTCACCTCGACGCCGCTATAGGTATTGCGACTCATTCCATACGCCATGAATGCATAAAGCCCAAGAATCGCCTTTTTCGGCTCGTTCCGTTGAAGTACTTGCTCCAGATAACCAAGGCTGAAAGCATGGTCAATACCCTTGGTCAACCCCCACGAGTCGAAAGCGAAAATACCCACCCTCAACCCGCCACGTTTTTCCAGCGAGTTGATAATCAGATTCAGCCGTGGATCACCAGCGGCGAAGTACCCGTTTTCGAGGATCATGCCTGCATATAGATTGTAGTAATCGTACGTGCCATAGTTGGCCCTGATCAGATGTTTGCGGGAAACAGGCAGGATCGGGATCAAACGATCGCCCTCGTGTTCGAACGTGGCTTTCTCTATTGATCGATCAATGTCGTGACGGTAGGCAGCCGCTCCCCCGGCGATACGTTTGGCGGCTTGCTCCTGACCAGCAATTGCAAGGACACGGGCCGCCGCTTCCAGGCCAACACAGAGCGAGGTGTCGGTCAAATAGCTGTAATCCGGGGCCTGATGGTCATCGCACGACTTGACGGCAATGAGTCCGTAGCTTACCGAGTCGGGATTCTGGTCCTTCATTTCCTTCTCCCGCCGGGCGAGGGCCCAATCGGCCACCTTGACCATGATGGGCGTCACGCGAGCCAGCCACACTTTGTCATGAGTCATCTTATAGTGGGTTTCGATCGCGACGAAGAGCGTACCCATGTCGGGCCCACGGCCAAACCGCGTGACCAGGTCGCCGTCAGGCTGAACCAGTGACAGGACCGCATCGATACAACGTTCGGACTCCTTTGCGTAGCCGTAGAAATCGAGTGTCCGACAGTATTGAAGCGAGGCCACTCCCCAAACTGCCTCGTAAAATCCGCAACCATCGTGAAGGAAATAATGATTGCCTTCTTTGTCGACGTTGAGCGTCGTGTAACCCAGCCACGCTCGATAGGCATCATTGATCCGCTTTTCAGGTACACGAATGGTGAGGCCACGATTGAGTCGCTTACGCCAGGCCTGGGCTGATTCTTCAAAGCAGCTGTCGAACTGGGCCGACTCGATGACCTCAACCCCTTCAAATCCGCCGCAAAAGGGTAACACCGCGTTTGGGTTTCGTTTCTTGCCCTTGAACTCGGGCGAATCCCTGGTGATCGTCAAGTCCGGACGGACACCGTCGCGAGGAATCCGCAGGCATAATCGCTGTGTTTTTCCGGGAGCCAACTCAACATCCCAATGACCAGTCGAAATTAATCGCGACAGACTTCCGCAAGCAGCTTCATGCTCCAACTCCACACTAATTGTCGTATCGGTTGTGTTCTTCATTTCCAGTCCGACATATGCCCAGAGACGGCCGTCAGGATCCATACCCTGTGACCAGGCAAAAAGTGTCTGACGATATTCCACACCCTCGTGCACAAATGGAACAATGATCATCGGCAGATAACCCTCGACGAGGCTCTTGGAATCCGGACGATTCTTCTCGCCGTACAGCACTTTCTTCTGTCCTTTCGTTCCGATATGGAATCTTAGAACCGCTCGATTCTCGATGGAGGGGCCTAGATACGCTTCCGGCTGGCCCGACTTCTCCATCTGGAAGTTGTATGCCACGATTTCTCCATCAGGCAGCACGATGAATTCGCGAGCGCTTTCAAGTACGCCGATTGCTTCGCGAGGAAAACTGAGCATGGGGAAGTGGCGGGCCACGGAGTCGAATGTCGGATCATGGGGCATGGCTAGCTCCTCAAGGCCAAGCATGTCCGGTCCCCACTTGGGCTTCTCTGCCGCAACGACAGACATGGCTATCATGCTCCATATCGAAACCACAATAACAGTATATCGCAATACAATCAGTGAAGACCATGAAAGAAAGTTCATGATAGATCTCCTCTTATTCTTTAATTACAACCACACGGTCCACAAAAACCGCTTTGACTTCTCCGGGGCGTTTGGGCGGCGACGCCCAGAATGAACACCCTTTCCTGATTTCAACACGCCCTAGATCAATGAGATGATATGAATTGCCATCAACATCTGAAACAGGAACAGTCCTGGTGACAACCATTTTCTTCCCGTTAAAATCCCAGACACCTAATGTCATGGCAGTTCCTGATTTAACCGGGGCTTCGCATCGCACAAACGCGCACACCCGGCAGGTTTGCGGAGATTGATCCGGTGTACCGTTTGTTGCAGGGAACCGTATCAAAGGAAATTGTACCGCCCATATATTGTGATCTCCGAGCATGCGTACTGCATACTTGTTGGAGGCGGTTTCGTCACGTACAACACTTACCTGTTTCGGGGAACGCCTGTCGAATTCAAATTCCTGCCAGTCCATCCACGCTTCACCGGGCAAATTCTTGCAGATATCCGGAACTGATGCCGGCTCAGAAACATGTTGACATTGTTCAAGAAGACTTTTTTTATAGTCCTTGAACGTTTCTTTCTTATTGGTTTCGCAATAAGCTTTAACCTTGAAACGGTCACAGGTACTTATCCACGTTCGACAGGCCTCTAGTAAGTCAGGCGGTCCGATAAATGGCTGTCCTGTCAGTGCTGCCTGACGGCGGAGAGGGAAATAGTTCAGCAGCCAGACATGATCAAGAGAAAGTTTCTCGCGTATGATTTTGTCTGTCAGCCCTTTGTTTCCTTTCGGATCACGCGCCTCTTCTTCCTGTGCAGTCTTCAAAGCGGTATTCATCAGCCGGGTAGCTTCTACAATTTCATCGGCGGCCAGCCAGCGCGTTACGTTCTGCTGATAACAACCAAGATAGACTCCAGATGCCTCGGCACGATCATGGATGAAGGTGAGATAACGTTTGAGAGCCATACCCGTTTTCTCGCCGTAATAACCAGTGAGAAAGTCATCTATCAGCCGGTTCTCGTCCAGATCGGGATTCCACAGCAGATGTGAGATGAGCCAGTGACGCAACCGTACGAAATCGCCTGCCGAGCAGAGTGCATCACCCTGCTCGAAAAGACCCGTCGCGCCGTTTTTCACAAAAAAGCGGATGTTCGGGGCCAACACACGCAGGTTCGGATGGGGCAGCATGTAGGAAGTGAAATCGGTCACGTAGTCCCATGCGAACACATTACCTCCGGCAATCTTGCTCCATTCCTCGAGGTCATGGACAAAGGAAGCGTTCTCCTTGCTGCCCTCGAGCGGCTGCAGGAAGGAACACTCGATGTCGCATAGCCGGATCAGTACATTATGACGCGGCTTGATTTTTGCCGGCGCTTTACGCGTGTACGTATAGGCAAAGGTGTCCACAAAAACATCCGGGAATTCTTTCTCAAGATCTTCGGCCACGCGGTTTACGAAACGGAGCAGGGGACCGGATGCTGTACCAATGCCGCCTTCCTCTATTTCAACAGCCAGGCAGTCTTTGCACTCGCATCGTCCGTGATGATCATTCTGACTGATCTGAATCATGTCAGCGCCAGGATCTTCGCGCAGCAGTATCAGAGCGTTCCGGACAAGTTCTTTGCGCATTTCTTCATTTGTCAGACAGAGCTGTGCCTTGTCATAGGTACGTTTACCCTTGATTTCGCTGTACCATTCGGGATGTTCATTGAAATACTTCGCGGGTGGCAGCAGTTCGTGAAAGGAATGGAAGGCGGAGTTCCGGCCTTTGAAATGAATGAGCCTGTGGTTACCGCCGTACGCTTCTGGAATCATCTCCATTGGCGCGAGCATGTAACGTGTACGCGAGCAGAAGTTTCCCTTCAGACGCGTCTTGAAGAGTGCGTTGAATGAGTCCAGGTAATAGGATTCACGGAAACGTAACTTCGGCGCATAACGGATATTCAGTACTGGAACAGGCAGTATTGGTTTACGGGGAATGAAGGTTTCTTCCGATGTCCACCAGCGTACGCCTACGGTGTCCTCCAGGAAAGTATAAACCGCATACAGGGGACCACGCCGCGGATGGCCGGTCAGGATCAGGTCATCTCTAACGGTCTTTAACACGATGCTGTCGTAGGCCGCTGTCTTCGGATCAAAATCCGGTACAAGTTCGCGGGTTACGGCAGTGTTTCCCACAATAAGCCGTGGTCCGTTTTTGGAAGTTGTTTCTGCGACAATTTTGAATCGTGCTCCTGTTACCTTTTCAAGATGGGATTTAAGTTCCTTTGCTGCGCTTTTTTCGACAGGGGTAGCCTCTGCTGGGATTACGATTGTAGCGATTGACTTGCCGGAACTGGCGATGAACTTTTCGGCAGTCTCAGACCAGCTGATGGCTGGTAGAACAAATACCAGGAGACAAAAGATATAAACAATCCTTAGGAGTTTTATTGTCATCATGGTTGCCCCTTTATGTTTGATCAGTAGTGCCGGAAAATAACTTCAGAATTTATAGTTGGAGTATATACCACCTGGTAAAGAATGAACACCCACGATTGCGCACAAAATGATCCGGCATTTTGCGCAATCATTCTTGCCAAACATATTCCGGTTATTCCATATTTACAGTAATCAAGTCGATTGGAAGACAATGCCGAAAATCTTCACACAGGTACCTCGTGTTGTGGTGATCCTGGAGACATGCGTCCAGCCGGACAGGCAGAAACTGGACGGTCTTCTTAAATATGTCCGTTTCTATGGCCCCTGGCATTTGCACATCATACAAAACCGTGTAGGCGAACAACGACTCGCCCATTTTGAAGCATGGAATGCAAACGGTATCATCGTCGGACAATCCATGTTCGACATGGAGAAACTTCTTGCCAGAACAAAAGTGCCGCTTGTGTTGATCGATCCACTGCCGCGACACCTCGCGCCTGGTTCGCCCTTTTCACGTTTCTCCACTGTTCGGAATGATGCCGTCAGTGTTGGTGTGATGGCCGCAGATTATTTTTTGAAACAGGGCTTCAGGAATTTTGCCTACGTTGGCGAGGTGCTGGACAGGTTATGGTCGCGCGGGCGCGGACAGGGATTTGCCGACCGTTTGCGCAAGACCGGGTTCACCTGCCGGATTTATCCATCCCTGACCAGGCAGGAGATTAATGACTGGTCCGTGGAGCAGGCAAAGCTTACCCGGTGGCTGGCAGCATTACCCAAGCCGGTTGCGCTGTTCGCTGCGATGGACATCCGTGCCAGGCAGGTGCTCGATACATGTCTCATAAATGGTATAAAGGTTCCGGATGAAGTGGCCATTCTTGGAGTGGACAATGACGAACAACTTTGCCTTGGCAGTTATCCGACTCTATCCAGTATTGAATGCGACATGGGGCAGTGCGGGTTCATGGCCGCGCAACTTCTTGATGAACAGATGCGCGTCAAACGCAGGCGCAAGACCGACCTGACCTATGGGGTGAAGAAAATCGTGGTGCGCCAGTCAACGCACGCCGTACTGCCTGTGCAGGACCGGCTGATTGCCCGTGCGCTCGAGTTCATCCAGCTCAACGCCTGCGAAGGTATCGGCGTGAAGGATGTGGTCGCGTATCTGAAAGTTTCGCGCCGCCTGGCCGAAATACGGTTCAGGAAAACCTGCAGACATTCCATCCTGGACGAGATTCAGAACGTACGCCTCGAACGCGTCAAAAGACTGATGACCGAAACAGATTTTTCAATCCGGGAAATCACCGACCGCAGCGGTTATCAGACGGACGACCATCTGCGCCGTATGTTCAAGCGGCATTTCGGTATGACCATGCAGGAATATCGCCGGAATGTCGGAATTTAGACGGAGATTGATTCGCTGATTAATCGTAAATTTTTGTAGAGACGATTGATGAACGACAGTGCTTTAAAAAAACTGCGGTTGATTATCCTTGCGGCGGTGCTGATTTCGTACGCTGTTATATGGCATGTGTTCCGCATAAGGGAACCGGAATTCGCCAGGGCTGTAAGGACAGGTGACAAGAACAAAGTCATAGAAATGCTGGATTCAAATCCGGCATTTATAGGTATTACCCGTAATTCACGCAAGATGTGGAACGCCAGAACCCCGTTGCATGAGGCGGTATCAGCAGGAAGACTGGATATGGTAGAACTGCTGTTGTCGCGAGGTGCCTCGTTGGACGGAGAAGAAGGATATGAATCACCGCTTCAGGTAGCCGTAAGCGAAAATTACGAAGGAATAGCCAGATACCTGCTTGAACATCGAGCCAATCCAAATAGCCGCGATAATCGTAATAACTCTCCGCTTCATATTGCCTGTCGTGTTGCCCGGACGAATGTAGTTGGATTGCTGATTGAATACGGTGCAAACGTGAATGCAACCAATCATTACGGGGAATCACCACTGATTCTTGCGTCGGAGCGCGGTTGGCTGGGTATAGCAAGTAATCTATTTGAGCATGGTGCTGTTCCAGTACATGGAGATGTCAAGACTGGCAGAACGTCTTTACATTATGCCGCACAACACAATCATGAGAATGTTGCGATGTTTCTGCTTGATAAAGGAGTTTCAATTGAAATTCGCGACAGGGAGGGGAATACGCCTCTGCATTATGCAGTAAAAGCGGCCTTAACAGACATGGTACGGCTGCTTCTTGATCGGGGGGCACAGGTAAATGCTACTAATTTTACTGGTGCCACACCGATGCATGATGCCGTGGAAAGTAACCGGGCAATTGAGATCGCCGGAATTCTGCTTCAACATGGCGCCGATATCAATGCTGTAACCGAACAGGGAATCACGCCATTGTCTCTTGCCATACAGAAAAAGAAATCCCCCGGACTGTTGAATTTCCTGGAACAAAAGGGCGGCATAGAAGCTGGCATTATTCGCAGAAAAGGGAAAAAACGATGACCATACAGGAAGCAAATGTAATGGAATCAGAGCAGACGGAAGGGGACATGCAACAGATGGGATTCCCTGCATTTATCATGTCTTTATATTTCTGGCTTATTTGGGTAAACCCGCTGATTTTTGATGATGTACTCAGGGGATGTGCATTAATTCTTATCATTGAATTTCTTACAGTTCATTCAACTGTTTTCATTGTTTTTGTGGCGAAAGAGAAAGTATCGATGTGGCTTCTCCTTATATATATAGTGGCTGTTGTTATTGCTGCAGGAGCTACACGGACAATCTGGCCGATCCCTTTTTTTGCATGGCATATTTATGACACCATGAAAGCGTTCCGGAATGCGTCAGAAGGACAAATTAAAACACTTTGGCTCAGATGGTTCGTTACAATAGTTTTATTCCTTCTTGCAATAATGCCAGCAGTGGTCCTTCCATTACCGGACTTGGGGTGGCATCATGGAATTGTAAGTAGTGATTTTGCATGGAGGGAAGAAGGAAGCAGCCGACTGAATTATCACGTTACACCTGCCTGGGGTACCATATATTTTTTTCTGATAGGTATGATGTCGCTTTACTGGCCGGTTATTTGTGCAAATCTGAAAAACCGGGTAAATAAAGATTCCGAGAACGTATCTTAGCATTTCACAATCCATCAATCGATAATGAATTTTGAAATTAGCTCCAGATGCGAATTGAAGCCTGACAAAACTTATGTTTTCATCCAGGGACATGAAGGCGTTTAATTTGTTTTTATTGTTCACGTTCGGCGTATTTACGCTCGTGTCGCTTGCACGTCCTGTAAACTATGATGAATCGAAGGTGCCTCCCTATACCCTGCCTGACCCGCTCACTTTCCGGGATGGGATTAAACTCACATCTCCCGACCAGTGGCCGAAACGGCGATTGGAAATCCTCGCCCTCTTTGAAGACCAGATGTATGGCCTGATTCCTCCTCGTCCTGCCATAATGCGTCTCGAGTTGCTCGAAAGCAGCGATATTCTCAGCGGACGCGCCACATGCAAGCAGGTTCGTATGTGGTTCCGGGACGATAATACCGGTCCGAAGATTGACTGGATTTTCTTTATCCCGAAAAACGCTCCCGGTCCCGTTCCCGCTTACATTGGCCTCAACTACTATGGTAACCAGGAGATCGACGCGGATCCCGCCATCCGTATGACCGAAGGCTGGCTTCGCGACAATGCAAAGCATTTCATCACCAATCACTGCGCGTCCGCGAAAAGCCGCGGATTGAATCCCAAGAGCTGGCCTTATGAGACTCTCATCACGCGCGGCTACGCGCTGGTCACCGCCTGTTATGGTGACATCGCCCCGGATGACAAAGATGTCTATACAAACGGCGTGCATGTGCTTTTCCCGCCGTCTGTTCCTGGTGTCGGTAACAACACCACGGCTATTGCTGCATGGGCCTGGGCACTCATGCGTGGCATGGATATGCTGGAAAAAGAACCTGCCATCGATATCAAACGTGTGGCGGCGGTTGGATGTTCACGCCTTGCCAAGACAGCACTTCTCGCTGGTGCGAAGGATGAACGCTTTGCCGTGGTCATTCCCAATCAGACCGGCGGGGGCGGCGTGCCGCTCGCCAAGCGTGACTACGGCGAAAATGTCTCGACCCAGAACAAGATGTTTCCGTACTGGTTCTGCGGTAATTTCCGCCAGTACAGCGATAACGAGGTTGCCATGCCCTTTGACCAGCACATGCTACTCGCAGCCTGCGCTCCCCGTAAGCTCTACGTTTCCGGTTTCCCCGGCAAGTGGTTTGACCCTTATGGTGAGTTCCTCAGTGTGAAAGCCGCCGAATCGGTCTGGCAGTTCCTGGGATTACCCGGTCTGCCCGCCACCGAATGGCCGCCGGAAATGTCGCCCTCGATGAGCACGCATCTCGGCTATCACCGTCGTCCTTTCGAACACGGGATCGAGATGTACGACTGGCAGTGTTACCTCGCCTTCACTGACCGCGCTTTCAATAAAACTATTGACTGGCAGCCCGATAAAACGGACACGTGGCACGGTTTTACGCGCCATCACTTCAAGGTTGACGGATGTGAGTGTTGGGTGGCTGTTCCCAAAAATCCGCGTCCCGGAAATCACTGGATCTGGTGTACGGAATGGCCGGAGGCCTTTACGCAACGTACCGGCACGGAGAAGCTGTTGGAAGAGGGGTTTTATCACATTCACATGAAGGTCGGTACAATGTCACTCGGCAGTCCGCCTGCATTGGCGCACATGGACGCGTTCTACAAGCACATAGTTGGAAAGGGCCTTAATACCAAGGGAACATTTACCGGAGTGAGCCGGGGTGGCCTGTACGCCTACCGTTTTGCCGCGGCACATCCCGACCGTGTGATCTGTATCTACGGTGATGCGCCGGTCTGTGATTTCAAGAGTTGGCCTCTCGGCGTGACCAAGGGAAAAAGGGACGAGAAGGGCATCAAAATACTGTTGGAACTCTACGGGTTCAAAAATGAAGCCGAAGCGCTGGCCTATAAAGGGAATCCCGTTGACAGTCTTGATCCAATCGCCAAAGCCGGTATTCCGCTGATTCATGTAATAGGCGATGTTGATAAATCTGTTCCCCCGGAATCGAATTCAACCATTCTCGAACAGCGGTACAAGGCGCTGGGCGGCACTATTACTGTTTTTCACAAGCCGGATTGTGACCATCATCCGCATGGATTGGAGGATCCGAAACCCGTGGTCGACCTCATCAAGAATTACACCACACAATGGGACATTGAGAATTGTAAGAAATGATATCCATGATGGCCGCTGTTTTTCAGCGGCGTGTTTCTGAAATCAGCAGGGCGAACCCTTGGGGTGAGCCACCTAACCACAGCCTCGCTCCATTTTCATTTCAGGACGAACGGAACGGTCGGCTGGTAAATAAACCAACTTCCACTGGTAAATTGACCAAGAACAGCATTGTACTTCCTGTTAGTATAATTTTGACGGAGCAGATCAACAGCTCCTGACAGAAAGATCGTATCATGAAAACAATATTAACCTGCTTGATGTTGGTCGCCTGCGTGTGTGTGCTCCAGGCATCGGAAACTGTAACACTTAGAATAAAGCGTATAGACGATCGCGAGATTGTCAAAAATGTCGAACTCAAAAAAATTTCCGACACACATTCGCGATTCATTCTTCGCGTCATGGACATTCCCCGCAATACAAAATACATTGAAGTTGTTGCAGATTTTGCAAAAGCCAGGAAGGGTGACGACGGCTATTTCGTTATAGGTAACGGAATGCTTGGCAGATTTACCCGAGACAATGGTTCATTCTCGCTGCGCAGTATACCGCTTCCGCTTTACGGCATGAAAACTCCGAACAAAACATTCCTTGCGGTGATGAACGGCCTCGAATATGACTGTACCATTGAATCCCGCGCAAAGGGTGGCGCGTACGAAGTTTTTCCCCGCTACCTGATTAAAGATATGGGTTTTGAACCTTACGAAGATATTGAAATCGATTTCTACACACTCACGGGCAACGATGCAAATTACTCCGGCATGGCGCGTTTGTATCGCGCGCTCAAGCTTGAAAGCGGGGTCGTAAAGCCGCTTGCGGAACGTGTTAAAAAGTATCCACTGCTCGATTATATTTCGCAGTCGATGGAAGTCCGTGCGCGCCTTGCATGGAAGCCTGTGCCTAGCCCGATCGAATATCAGACCCGTGACAACGAACCTAAGGTGACTGCATACATTACGTTCGACAGGATGAAGCAGGTTGTAGCGGCGGCGAGAAAAGCCGGCATCGAAAAGCTCCAATTTTGTCTCGTGGGCTGGAACATTGGCGGCGACGACGGCAGGCTTCCCGACCTGTTCCCGGTTGAGCCAACACTTGGCGGCGAAACAAAATTACGCGAGCTCATCAGGGAAATCCTGGACGCCGGCTACCTCGTTACCTGCCAGTCAAACAGTAATGACGCCTACACAATCGCAGATTCGTATTCCGACAACATTGTCTGCAAAAATCCTGACGGTTCACTCCAGGTTTATGCCGTCTGGGGCGGTGGACGCACACATAATGTTTGTGCGCAAATGTCGTGGCATTATTTTGCCCAGAAAGACCTGCCGAGGGTCCATGACCTCGGCTTCAAAGGCGCCCACTTCTTTGATGTTCTGTCCTGTGTAATTCCGTACGACTGCCACGATCTTCGTCACCCATGCAATCGTCGCCAGTACGCATTTTACATGAACAAGATCATGCAGCATGCGCGCGATACCTTTGGCGCAAGCCAATCGGAAGGGCCTTTCGACCATGTTGCCGGCACGCTCGACTTCGCGTTATATACATCCTTTAACATCATGGGAAAGTTTCCGGAGCTCATAGACCGTGCGATTCCATTCTGGGAGATTGCTTATAACGGGATCATCATGAGCAACCCGTCGGCACAAACGGTCAACTTTCCAATCAAAGATGCAAAGACTCGCCTGAAATACGTTGAATTTGGCGGCAGGCCGGTCCTTTACTATAATGCAACGTTCCAACGTACAGATGGAAACTGGATGGGTAAAGTTGATCTTCGATGTGAGACTGACGAACAGATTGAGGAAAGTATGAAAACTTTCAAGGTTGCCCAGGACGAGTACGCAAAATTCAAGCGGCTTCAATTTGTCTATTTTGATTCGCACGACGAGATTGTGCCGGATGTGTTCCTTTCAAAATACGCCGATGGCACGGAAATCGTCTGCAACTACAACACCGCAAAAGATTTCGACTACAAAGGACAAACCATAAAGCCTGAAGGCTATATTCTCATAGAGCCAAAGAAGTAGAATCGTACACATTAGAAGCAATGGCCAGCCTCCCGAGTTTTTAAGCTCGAAGATGAATGGCTGTCTGAGATGTGTTACTGCTCTAAATAAACTTTAACAGTCCGAAATACTCCGGCCGGTGATAATCAGGCTGTTCTGTCTTTACCGGGTTCCATGTTACGTAATGTGGAGCACTGAGTTTGTCTCCGCATTTATAGAAATTGGCCCGGAAACTTTTTCCTTTGATACTGCGAATGTTATGTTTGAAGAAAACTTCAAAAGGAATAGCGACAGTAAGGGTCCATTTATTGTCACCTTTAATTTCAGGGAAAGTCACGTTGCCCATGGAGGCAAGGCGGCGTATGCGGTCAATATGTATTGAGGGTGCCCAAACGATAGCATGCCTTCCCGTTCCACATCCAAGGAGGGTGGTACCTATCGGATTAAACTCGAAATTATAATAAAGGCCATCATCAACAGGAGAGACGAAAAACTCAACGCACGAGTCTTCGCATACCATCTGGTTGTTTTCATTCTTTTCGGCCTTGGTATTTTTTTCCCGTACATAGAACTTAAGATAAATCTCATTTACTCCATATGCCATAATAAATCTGACTTCAGGCTTATATGGAAATGAGGCCCAGTTAATAATGTCAATTTTCTGCTTTGGGTTTAATTCGTCCAGTCTGGCTGAAATCTCCGCCAGCGCCGGGCAAGATGTTCCCATTTCAAGCTCTCTGATTTCTAACTCTCTCATTTACTCCGGTTTGATTTATTTTTGGACCAGGAAAACCAGCAATGTAAGGTTAGGAGAATGAAGTGAAAGGTACAAACCTATTTTGCATGAATCAATTCGACTTGAATGTGGTTTATCCATATGAAGTTCAAATCGGAATTTCCTTTGAGCGATCTTTACAAACCTGTTGACGGATCGATTAAGCTTATGTTTTCATGCCGTCCGTAATCACCAATCGGTAAAACAAGGTAAAAATGGTTATGGCCCGCCTGTTTGGCGTCGGGGCGGACAGGTTACTGCCAATATGAAAAAGCAATTTCTTATAACTACCAGGATACAAATGTTGCTCCCAGTCTGTCTGCTCGCGGTAATGGTGACGGGAACGGCCGGCTGCTTAACACCGGCCAAGGTAAAGGTAACACTGGCACAGGACGGTAAGCCCGCGGCGACCATTGTAATCGCCAGTGAACCGACACGGGCGGCCCAGTTCGCGGCTCATGAATTGCGATGGCATCTCAAACAGATCACGGGCGGGGATTTCCTCATTGTTTCGGATAACGAGCCGGTCAAGGGATTTGCCATCCTTGTCGGTGATAGCAAACCGGTATGGGCGCTGGGAATCAAGCCAGATCAACTTAAAAAACAGGAGTACCTGATCCGCTTTACCCCCGGTGCGCTGGTATTGACGGGGTACGACAAAGACGATCGCGGTAAGGTGCAGTATGACCAGACACCGAACCAGCAGGTTCTCGATACTTGGCCGGGTATTTGGGACGAGCAGGGTACAATGTACGCGGTCTACGATTTCCTGGAACGCTATTGCAACGTCCGCTGGTTCACTCCGACGGAGTGTGGGACCGACTGCCCGAGGCAGGCGACACTGACAGTCGCCGGTACCGGACTGCAACGTGCGCCTTTCATGAAGTACCGTTACGCCGCCTATCACTCAAGTGAACGTTACGACCTTTATACCGGGCTGTGGCAAGCGGGCAGCGAAGGGCAAAAGAAGTGGGAGGCGGCTGCCTATCCCGAGCTGCACAAACGTTTCAGCAGCGGTGGTTACACCCTTGCCAAGCGCGGGTGGAACATGCTGTTTCGTTTGAGACACCGCGAAGGTGGCGAAGTATGCCCCGGCAACCACTCCCTGTACGGCTACTATCGCAGATTCTGGAAAGAGGAAAAGGGACAGGAAAAGCTTTTTGCAGGCCAGCACTCCGACTGGTTCGCCCAGGGATATGAAGGCCAGCCACCGCAGATGTGTTATACGAGCCGCGGACTGGTGGAGCAAGTCGCGAAAGATGCCTGCGAATTCTTTGAGACGGGTAAAAGTTACCCCGGTGCCCAGGCTGGCGGCGACTGTTTCTGTGTCGAGCCGATGGACAACGCCCAGTTCTGTAAGTGCGAAAACTGCCAGAAGTGGCTTACCAGCCGTGATGCCGACAGCCCGTTTTTTACCAATGGCCGCCACAGTGACTATTTTTTCCAGTTCGTCAACGAAGTCGCCAAGCTTGTCGGTCAAAAGCACCCCGACAAACATATCGTCTGTCTCTCCTACATGACCCACGGCGCTCCGCCCCGGAAGTTCAGGCTCGAACCGAACGTACTTGTCCAATATTGTTTCGCCTGCAATCGCCTGAACTTTGACCGCGCTTCCTACGAACATGAAGTGGAACTGCTCAAGCAATGGCGGCAGGAATATCCCGGTCGCACACTGTATCTGTGGCTGTACTACACTTTTCCCGTTGAGGTCGCGAACAATGGAAAGTTCCATTGTTTCCCCGGCTTCTTTGCCCGCGCCATTGGCGAGCAATTCGCTCTTTTCCGGAAGTATGACTACCGCGGCGTGTTTCACTGCGGTTATGGACAGGATGTGGAGGCATACATCACCTACCGGTTGATGGATGACCCAGCCTTGAATCTGGACATATTATTGGATGAGTACTTCACGCGGCTTTATGGTCCGGCGGCTGGACCGATGAGGAAGTTCTACGAGATGGTCGAGCAGACGTACGGCAGTCCCGCGAATTATTCCGAGTCGATTGCCTCAGGAAAGATCGAGGGCCATCATCACCAGACCGAAGAAGTGGCGTGGGGTTACCTGGGCAACGCGAAACGCATGGAGATACTTGGTAAGCTGATGGAGGAGGCGAAGACTGCAGCGCAGACGAGCGACCAAAAGCAGCGGGTGGCATTGTTCGAAATGGGTGTCTGGGACTACATGACTGCCGGGCGCAGCCAGTACTTGAATCATGTCAAATCACGTTATGGGGAAAGCGGCGTGGTATTGCGGGTTCCATTCTCGTCAAGAGGATCCCTTCAGGGCGATCCGGCGAAAGTCGATGCCTCCGATGCACTGGGTCTGACTCGCTGGCGTTCACGAATTGCCGAGCCCACTCGGCGAAAGGTAACAGCGCGGCTGGTCCATGATGGACAGCATCTTTATGTCCAACTTGAGGAGCAGTGCGATCCGATGTACCTGAAATCCACCGACGACATTGTGAGTGGGGACTACTGGCAGGTGCTGTTTGCAAGCCAACCCGGCGGCCGGGTACATAACCTGCTGGTAAATGCCGCAGGCAAGCAACTGTTTGATGGATTGCAAACCAATACCGGGACTTCGACTGGGAAAAAGCCAGGCGCCTGCATGATGAACATTGCGTTGCCTCTGGCACAAACTGGCGCGACTCCCGGTGGACATCTCTTCCTGAATGTGGCCCGCAGATCAAGTTTGTCGGATGATCAGCCGATATGGTCGCCCAGCTTCGGGGAGTTCGAGAATCCGGCGGCGTTACGTAAATTGACACTGGACACGGTCAGTACGATCCCCGCTAACCTGCCACCCGGAGCAGAATTTCAGCAACTCGATGGTCAGGCATTGGTGGCCCGGTGGAAGCTGGATGAGGGGCAGGGTGTGACAGTGTACTCGACCGTCCAAGAACTTACCGGCAAGTTAACCAACGTGGCTTCCTGGGTCAGCGAAGCAGGGCGGTCTGTGGTGCGGCTGCGGGACAGTCGGCATCAATATGTGGACTTTGGCAATGCGAAGGCTTTGGATCTGACCGGACCATTGACGCTGCTGGTATGGGCGAAGTACGAACCAACTGATGTATGGTATCCGGCACTGCTGGGTAAGGGCTACGAAAAGACCGGAACGTATGGGATGCACATCCGTCCCGGCGGTACCGTGTGGTTCGAACTGGATGCCCCCGATGGTACGCGACACAGTTACAACCCCACTGACCGCTGCCTTACGCCTGGGCAATGGTGTCATGTGGCCGCCACATATGACGGCACGATGATGCGGGTATACCTCAACGGCCGCGAAACGGGTACAGGGAAATCCGTGACCACGGCGATTCGAACCAATGCGGAACCACTGCGGTTCGGCTGGCTTGGGTCTTATGGGCATTTCAACGGGAGTGTACGGGACGTGAGTGTGTATCAGCGGGCTCTGAGTCATGCGGAGGTATTCGCGCAGTATTTGGCCGGGAGATGAGTGAACTTTTTCCATACACCAGTTCATTTCGACTCCAAATCAAGGAGAAAAATCATGAGAAGCATTGTTCTATCCCTGAGTACAGTCTTGCTCGCTACGACAATCCTTATTGCCGGTCAGCCCGTCTCTCAAATCAAGGTGGGCATCATTGGAATTGATGCGCACGGCGTGCCATGGACGAAGATCATAAACAATGCGAAACCGGGATCGCCGATCAGTGCAATAAGGGTCGTTGCAACCTATCCGGCATACAGCCCCGACATTCCTTTCAGTAATGACAATATCCAGAAGAACATCGAAACCGTACGCGGACTGGGCGTGGAGATCGTGGACTCGATTGAATCGCTGATAGCGAAAAGCGATGCGGTCATCATTGCTACTATTGAAGGTCGATCCCATATCAAGCAGGCCAAGCCTGTGTTCGCCGCGCGGAAACCAGTGGTCATTGATAAGCCCATCGCATCATCGCTTGCCGGGGTTGTGGCGATCTACCGCGAGGCCCAGCGCACTGGTACCCCGCTGTTTTCCAGTTCTTCGCTTCGCTACAGCCAGGGGATTGCCGCCATGAGCAACGATCCGAAAATCGGACGGGTGTTGGGCTGTGATACGTATGGCAATAACGTCTCCATTCTTCCCGGTCATCCCGATCTGTTTTATTACGGGATCCACGGCAGTGAAATGCTGTTTACAATCATGGGGCCAGGCTGCAGGACGGTTTCACGGGTGCATGGTGACACGGCTGACATTGTGGTGGGCGTATGGCAAGATGGTCGTGTCGGAACATTTCGCGGCATTCTTCAGGGTCGCACAGGATTTGGTGCTACGGTATTCGGCGAGAAGGGAGTTGGCCCGGCGGGAAAATTTGAAGGCTACGAACCGTTGGTGGTCGAGATCAGCAAGTTTTTCCAGACTCGCAAGACTCCGCTGACCGCCGAGCAGACGTTGGAAATCTACACTTTCATGGAAGCGGCCGACGAAAGCAAGCGTCAGGGTGGGCGTCCGGTTTCAATGGAAGAGATCTTGAAAAATGCCCAGCGCGAGGCAGAAAAGATCAGTTGGTAACATCTGACGTTGTCACAATCGGAGAACAAAATGAGAACAGACTGTTCACGGCGAGAGTTTCTCAAGCGAACCTGCTGCGGTACGGTTGCTGCACCATTTATTTTCACGCCTGGACTTTTGGGTGTTGTACCGCCGAGTCAGCGCATCACATTGGCCTGCATCGGCACAGGTCTCCAGGGCGGCCGCAATACGAACCAGTTTTTAGGCGATCCGCGTGTACAGATCGTGGCATCTTGTGATGTGGACTTGCCGCGCGCCAAAGCCATGGCCGACGTGATCGAGGACCATTACGGCAGGCAATCCGGCTCTGGCCGTTATAAAGGCTGTACCGTTACACAGGATTTCCGCGAATTGATCGCACGCGATGACATTGATGCAGTGATGGTCGCCACGCCCGACCATACACATGCTGTCATTGTGGTGGCGGCGATGCGCAACGGTAAGGACATCTACTGTGAGAAACCGCTGGCTTACTCTGTCGCCGAAGGTCGTGCCGTTGTCGAGACGGTCACGCGCTACGGCCGGGTGCTGCAGACCGGTACGCAGAGGCGCTCCAGCGCCAAATTTCGCTTCGGATGCGAGCTCGTGCGCAACGGCCGAATCGGGAAGCTTCACACCGTGCGCGTCGGTCCCGGGGGTGCGTTTCAGATTCGTGGTGGTTTCACCGGTCAGGAGTTACCGCAGCCGGTACCGCAAGATTTCAATTACGACCTGTGGCTCGGTCCGGCGCCGTGGGTACCTTACACGCCGGGTCGTTGTCACCTTAACTTCCGGCGGATTCTTGACTATGCCGAAGGTAACATCAGCGACAATGGTGTGCACTTCGTTGACCTCGGCACCTGGGGTATGAATACCGATTTGACCGGACCAGAACATATTGATGGTACGGCCACGTTTCCAACCAACGGACTCTACGACGCACCAACCGATTTCTGCATCACTTACACCTATGCGAATGGCATGCGGTTGATTCATTCCAGTTCGGAAACTTTCGGCGTAAAATTTGAGGGCAGTGAAGGGTGGATCCAATTCAGTGGCGGGGACATCACCGCAAGTTCAGACAGTATATTGAGGTCAGAGATCGGCACTGGCGAAATCCACCTGCGCTCGGGCGCCGCCACCCATCCCGCTGATTTTATCGATTGTGTCTTGAGTCGACGTTTACCGGCTGCACATGCCGAAATCGGCCATCGTACGGCCACCGTTTGCCATCTGGGCTTCATATCGTGCCGGCTCGGCCGCCCGCTGAAATGGGATCCGGTACGGGAAATTTTCCCGGACGATGCCGGCGCGAATCGGTTATTGTCGCGGGCGATGCGTGCACCATGGAGTATCTGAATTCTGGCTTGACGTTTGAAGGACGATCTATTACCAGAACCATCTCGGTAGCTTAATCGATTCACTGGAGGTTGCATGAATAACTCTGAAAGCCCTGTTCTCGAGAAGGACTACTACGCAAGTGGTTCACCCTGGCGGTGGCTCGCGTTGCTGGCGGCCCTTTTGGCGTGGGGATTCGATGGTGTCGAACAGGGTGTGTACACGGTCATGACGCGCGAGGCGCTCAAGGACCTGATCCCCGACATCACTGGCCTGGTGTCGCAGGCGACTGACCTGAAAGCACAACTTGCGGGTACCTCAGGATCGGTAAAGACCGAACTGATGGGGCAGCTTGTCCCGTTGACCAAACAGATTGATGCATCGGTCGGTCCCAAGTTCAGCCTGTCGCTGGCGATGTGGATGTGGGGAGCGGCCGTGGGTGGTGTGATTTTCGGCAGGCTCGGTGATCGTTTGGGACGGGTCAAGACATTGCTGTTGTCGGTTTTGACGTACGCCTCGTTTACCGGGTTGTCAGCCTTGTCCACCCACTGGTCACACTTCGTCGTATGCCGTTTTTTCGGGGCAATGGGACTTGGCGGAGCGTGGCCGTTGTGTGTGGCGCTCGTGGTCGAAACTTGGCCGGAGAATCGACGGACTCTTCTGGCCGGAGCCATCGGGGCCGCTGCCAACGTGGGTTTTTTCCTCGCGGCGACTTACTCGCGCCTCATGGTGGGTTTCAGTTGGCGCTGGGTCATTGGGATGGGTTTCTTTATCGGGATCAGCAGTCTTCCTCTGATCTTCTTCGTTCCCGAGCCGACGAAGTGGAAGCTTTCGCGGGCGAAGAAAGAACATTCATCGCTTGCCGATCTTTTCTCCGCAAAATACCTGAGGTCAACAGTCATGGGCAGCCTGCTGTCCACCGTGGCCCTGCTTGGAACCTGGGGCAGTTTCCTCTGGTTGGCAACGTATGTTGACCAGATTACAGAAGGGACGCCGTACCAGGGCTCAGGCAGGACAATCGCTTCACAATGGCAGGCTTACGGGCAGATGATCGGCGGGTTCCTTGGCGGACTGCTTGCGGGGTGGCTGGGTAACCGGCGGTCGTGGATATTGTTGTGTTTAGGGGCATGGGTGACGGTGGCCGGTTTGTTTTTCTTCAATACTCAATTCGGCTGGATGTTACTTCTGATGGGGGCCCTGGCAGGACTCTTTGTCACCGGCTTTTTTGGCTGGCTTCCTAAGTTCCTGCCCGAATTGTATCCCACACGTATCCGGTCCAGCGGACAGGGCTTCTGTTATAACATTGGCCGCGTTCTGACCGGCTTTGGCGTATTCGCGGCCGGAGAGTTTGTCCGTATATATGGGGGGGACTATCGCAGGGCTGCGATTACCATTGCCACGGTATATCTCTTTGGCTTGATTCTAATCTGGTTCGCCCCGGACACCGGCGGAAAGATGCAGGAAGATGGAACCGAAGCGCCGACTGTCGCCCGGCCGGAGGAAGAAACGTGAAAACTGCAAAATCCACCGACATACGCCCGATCGCTGCGACGCTCTATTTCATCCCGGTACAGACTCGCGTTCCGCTGAAGTTCGGGCCGGAGACGTTGACGTATGTGACCTGTGCCAGGGTATGCGTGAAGGTAAGTGATGTGCAGGGGCGGACGGCCGATGGATGGGGCGAGACGCCTTTAAGCGTGCAGTGGGTCTGGCCGAGCAGCCTTTCCTATGAGCGACGACACGAAACGCTCAAGCGATTCTGCGTGATGCTGGCCAAAGCGTGGACAGAGTTTAGCGTGTCAGGCCATCCGATGGAAGTTGGCCACGCGTTCCAGGTGGATGTTCTGCCGGGCCTGCTGAAAGAGATCAATTCCGGGTGCGGGAATCCTTCCGAGCAGATGCCATGGCTGGCGGCCCTGGTATGCTGTTCGCTGTTTGATATTGCGATACACGATGCCTTCGGAAAACTTGTCAACCGACCGGTTTACCAGACGTACAACCGCGAGTTCATAAACCGTACGCTCGATCAATTCATCGAGCCGGCAGAAGGGGCGAAAGTCAGCTTTGCCGGTCAGTATCCATCGGACTATCTGGTCGCAGACCCGCCGCATCGATTACTGGCCTGGCACTTGGTCGGTGGTCTGGATCCTCTGGATGACTCGGAGCTGACCGGTACAGAACCGGATGACGGTTATCCGGTTCTTCTGGCCGACTGGATCCGCCGCGACGGTCTGAAATGTCTTAAAGTCAAGCTCCGTGGCAACAATCAGATTTGGGATTACCAGCGATTGGTCAAGGTCGGCCGGATTGCGGTCGAACACGGCGTCAATTGGCTGACGACCGACTTCAACTGCACGGTGACCGATCCGGTATATGTGACTGATATTCTTGATAGGCTGAAGCGGGATGAGCCACGGATTTTTGACATGATCCTGTATGTAGAACAGCCGTTCCCATATGACCTGGAAGCCAACCAGATCGATGTTCACAGCGTCTCGGCCCGCAAGCCCCTGTTCATGGATGAAAGTGCCCACGATTGGCACCTGGTCCGGTTAGGCCGTCGTCTGGGCTGGACAGGCGTGGCCTTGAAGACCTGCAAGACGCAGACCGGTGCTTTGTTGAGCGCCTGCTGGGCAAAGGCCCACGGTATGACCCTGATGGTACAGGACTTGACCAACCCGATGCTTGCCCAGGTTCCACACGTCCTGCTTGCCGCTCACGTAGGTACAATCGCCGGCGTGGAGACCAACGCGATGCAATTTTATCCGGAAGCATCGGCTGCCGAGGCGGCCGTGCATCCCGGCCTGTATGTTCGTCGAGAGGGATGCGTTGATTGGTCAAGTGTACGCGGTCCCGGGTTCGGTTATCGTTTGGATGAGATCCACCGCGAATTACCGGCTCCTGCTGTGAGTTGCGGCGAGTAGGGCACTTAAAAACGAGGTAAGATAGTTATGATTTCAACCCATATCAAAAAAGCAGTTTCCTTTCATTGTACCATTCAAGTCGGTTTATTGTCTTTGTTGTTGACCGTCAGCGCGGCGTGGATATCTGCAGCGACGGATTATTATCAGGTTCGCGGCGGTATTCCCAACAGTCAGTACTTCTTTAAAACAAATGCATCGGGGAATCAATACCTGTTCTTTATCGGTAATTCTGTTCTGGCCGGAACCGGACTAAAAGATGCGAACCTGCGTTATTCCGCGCAGATGGTAAAGGGATTTAAAAAGTATTTTCCGGAAGCATCAATGCCTGAGACCAGGCATATGCAGCCGGGCGGCAGCTGGTTCGGTCTGTTCCGTTGCAGTCGGGGACAGGCGGTGTTCGGTGAAGTCATCTGTAGCGGCCATCTGGCGATCCTCGATTTTGCCGCAGATGATCGCAATGCGGATATTGAACAGGTCAAAACGTCGTTGGAAGGGCTTGTACGCCAGATAACCCTCTATCGCGCTACCCACAGCAGAATTCTAGTATATACCCTGACCCCGGAAATACTTGAGGCGTATAAGGCAGGCAAAGTACCCGAATATATCAATGTCAGCGAACAGATTGCCGATCATTACAATATTCCCAGTTTGAATCTGGCCAAGTACGCGGCGGGTAAGATCATTGCCGGGGAGATTTCTTTCAAGGAGTTCTCTGCCGATGGAATCAATCCGACCGATGCCGGAGCCAGAATTTATGCAGAAGCGGTTTCGAAGTTTATCGACGAACTGCTGGCTGCTTATCCCGTTCCGGAAAAGCCCCAGCGGTATGTTCTGCCCGCACCCCTGTTCCCGAAGACGGATGACAACGGCCGTATCGTTGCTTACGAAGATCAGCAGGTCAAACAGTCCGGCAGTTGGAAGCCGGGACAGGCAAGCCCTATCGGTCCTTTCCGTCATGTGCTCGTCTCCGATAAAACCGGCGATACATTGACCCTGAAATTCAAAGGCTCGGAAATCGGTATTATCGATGTTGTCGACAAGGATAGCGCGGATTATGAATATTCCGTCGACGGGACTGTGTTCAGAAAACTTGTTGTGACCAAAGATGTAACCGGTCCGACGATGCGTCCGGTTTCGCTGGTCAAAGGGCTGGATAAAAACACCGAACATGAACTCGTTCTGAAGATCGCCTCACCCGGAACTGCGCGAATGGGAGGATTCCTGCTAAATGGTACCATCGAGGACGCCTTTGCCGGGAAAAGTACCCTGGAACGAATTGATGCGATTTATGCTGCTATGAACCCGATTGTTTACAAGCCGCCGAAAGACAGGTTTGCAAATATTCCCAAGACGATGAGTAAACTGCGCGACGGCGGAGAGCTCCGCATGGTTCTCCTTGGTGACAGTATAATGGGTAATACGTCCGGTTCGTCATTTGAACTTCTTCTCATGCGGGACTATCCGAAATGCAAGATCATCAAGATTGCGTCGTTGAGAGGTTCAACCGGCTGTACATACTATCAAGAAGATAATCGCGTTCAGGACTACGTTCTGAAGCATAATCCGGATCTTTTGCTGATCGGCGGAATCTCCAATCGTGGTGATGCCGAGGCAGTTCGATCAGTTATCAAACAGGTTCGCGCCCGGAAGCCGGATACGGAAGTCATGTTGTTGACACCAGTATTCGGTGCGATACGGGATGAGCATATCAAGACGTTCACACGCGAAATCGATACGACTACAAGCAATTTCCGTTATAACATGCAGAAGGTTGCGGCGGAGGAGAAATGCGCTTTTTTTGATATGACCGGCCCGTGGTGGGAATATATCCAGAACAGCGGGAAGACCTACGGCTGGTTTATGGGCGATGCCGTTCACGCCAACGCCCGCGGTTGCCAGATTATCGGCCGTCTGCTGGAAATCTGGTTTAAGGAATAAGTAACAGTTTATTCTGATGGACAGAAAGGTATTTTGATGAAACGGAGGGAAGTGTTGCGTCTAGCGGCTTGTGCGTCCGTGTTTCTTCCAACTTTGGGAATATCTCAAGAAAAAAACGATAGGAGTTCGAGTATGAAAAAAGAAGTCAAAACCGAAAAAGCGCCCAAGGCCATTGGCCCTTATTCTCAGGCGGTCATCGCCGGCGGGTTTATCTTTGCCTCAGGTCAGATCCCTCTCGTCCCGGCCACGGGAGAGCTCAATACGGGAACGATCGAGGATCAAACGCGCCAGGTATTGCAGAACCTCAGCGCCGTTCTGGAGGCTGCCGGCGCTTCGTTGACCGATGTGGTAAAGACCACGGTCTTCCTCCAGGATATGAACGATTTCAGTAAGATGAATGCTGTTTACGGTGAATTTTTCAAGCCTCCTTTCCCGGCCCGGGCCGCAGTCCAGGTCGCCAGGCTACCACGTGACGTCAAGGTGGAGATTGAAGCCGTTGCCCAGACAAGAGCAAGTTGATACCAGGAGAATACCGGCTTCTCCGCGTATCTGGACCAGCACAAGGAATCCGGCGATTACAGCCGCTATGCCGGATATTTTACTGTTTCGCATGCTCACTCCTTCCTTTTCTCTAACGGTATCCTTAAAGAGAAGAACACCATCAAGACTGATTCGTTTTACCGTTGGAATACAAGTTAGATACCATTTGAATGATAGTGGAAGACAATAAATTGCCGGATGAATTTTGGAATTTTAATGAAAGAATATCTTGAGGTTTAGTGAAAGTTAAATTTTAATCCACCTATCGTTACTAAACCCGCCTGCCGGGAGGCGGGGCGGGCAGGACAAGGCAAAAATGGTTATGGTTTGTGCCTATGACAAAAAAGCAATTTCTTATAACCTAACCTGACACTAAAGGCCGATGGCAGTGCCAAATCTCTAATAGACACATACTCGGCGGCAGGTCACGAAATCAAAAACGAGGGTATTGACAATGACAAGTGGAGAACAACAGAGTCGCCGGGAGTTTATATCAAGCGCGGCGTTAGGAAGCATCGGGACGTTAGGAACAACAGGCCTTTGTTCGGCATCAACGGGGCCAGATGCAAACAAGGGTGAATTGACCAAGGGCAAAGGTCTCGTATGGGGTGTGTCCGTTAGGCCCCGCCAACTCCTTTGTGCTATCTGTGCAATCGGGGAAGGAGGAGCCGGCGAGGGGGATGAGAGGATCAAGGCAATCCGGGAAAATCCGGACATCCCGGTCACACTAGTCTGTAACGCCGGGGATATTTTCGCGTTTCAGGACCCGGGACCCGCGGATGACATGCCTGGTGGTCCGGGATTCAACCGGAAACTCGACTTGGAAATACTGCAGAGGCTTGACCTGAATCCGGGAGCAACGCTGACAGCACGGATAATCCTGCATCGCATCTGGGACCGGATCGAGAGCTTATCCGGCATTTGCGACCTGGGGGAGGAGACTTCAAATGCATGGAAGAGTTGTCCCAAGTCCAGGGCGGGCTTCTACGAGAAGGGACGGGAAATAAGCCTCAAGTATGCCGTTCCGAACTGTGGCAGCCAGGTCAATTTTAGCGAAACCGACTTGCCCAAGGCAAAAGCCAGCAGAGTTCTTATCATCCCCCGGACCAGGGAAGAGAGAATGGAAGAGAAACGCAAGGCTCTTGAGGCGATGAACCGTGCGGAAGCCATACCTATGCGGCCACATCTGCTCTTGTGCGCTGTATGTCAGTATGGCAGCGGCGCGAGACCACCGTATGACGGAGATAACCTCCCCGAGATGATTCAATTCATCCTCAAGAATCGCCATGCCAAAATAAAAATGGCGGACGGAGCTGACTGGATGATGTGTGCTCCCTGTCCCAGCATGAACAAAGCCAGGGGGTGTTTCCATGTAAAGGGCTATGACGGGTTGCCAAACCAGTTGATCGACATCAGGACACTTCAGAAACTGGGAATGGCTCATGGGGACGTCATGAACGCCCGGGAGTTGTACCAGAAAATCTTCGAGAAGATACCAGACTCGAATCTTGTTTGTGGTACGGTCGCAAAGGGCGCCTGCAAAGGCTCGGTGTGGGATGAAGGATGCGGACATCATTCAGAAAAGGGTGAACCCTATCAACCGTATGTAAAAGGCAGAGAGTTGCTTATCAAGGAGTTCGGGTTCACGGTATGACTCGCGTTGCCGGAATTGAAGCGCAGTCGCATCGAGAAGCGGAGAATTCCTGCGTCTTCCGGTTTTCGGCGCGAAATCCGAGAGATCCCAGATTCCGGGGATCCGAACCGATATTGGCACGTTGAGAACGACGGAGGGAATGCGATGCTCATGAATCGAACAATCCTGATGATGCTTGTCCTCTTGTTGGTCCCGTGCGGCGCGGCTGTGGTGATTGCCGCGCCGGCAAAGGATAGCGCCGATCAGCCCGCCGCGGAGGCGGGCAAGAAGGTCCTGCGGGCCGGCGCGGCCACCAGCAACATCACGCCTTGGCTGGGCGAGGCGATCGTGGGCAACTGGAACACGCCGCCGGCCAAGCGCGTCCACGACGAACTGCATGCCCGCTGCCTGGTGCTCGACGACGGCGCCGCGCGGATCGCCATCGTGCTGGTCGATAGCGTCGGCATCCCACGCGAAGTCTTCGACGAGGCCAAGCGACAGATCCACGAGTACACGGGCCTGCCGGCGGACCACGTTCTCACGGCCGCCACGCACACCCATTCGGCAACCAGCTCCGGATGGCGCAACGCGCTGGCCCCGGACAAGGATTTTAGCGACTATCAGAAGTTCGTGGCGCGCCGGATTTCCGACGGCGTGCGGCGCGCGATCAATAACCTCGAGCCCGTGCGCGTCGGCTGGGGCGCGGCCGACGAGCCACGCCAGGTGACGAACCGCCGCCGCTTCGCGAAGCCCGGCATGTCGATGCCCAATCCCTTCGGCGGGCAAGACCAGGTGAAGGGGTGCTACGTTCAGCGGGATCTGGTCAAGCCTGCCGGGCCGGTCGACCCCGAGATCGTGTTCCTCTCGATTCAGGCGGCCGACGGCCGGCCGATCGCCCTATTGGCCAACTATTCAATGCACTACGTGGGCGAGGTCCCCTCGCAAGACATCTCCGCCGACTATTTCGGGGCGTTCGCCGATCGCATTCGGCAACTGCTGGGGGCCGACCGGCTCGATCCGCCGTTCGTTGGCATCCTCTCCAACGGCACCAGCGGCGACGTCGACAACACCTACAGCGAACCGCCCGGGCATCTTCCGCCGTATGCGAGACTGCGGCACGTGGCCGACGACGTCGCCCAGGCTGTGTTTGCCCAGTGCCGGAAGCTCCAGTATCACGACTGGGTGCCGGTGGGCATGGTCCAGCGCGAGCTGGAATTGGCCGTGCGCAAGCCGACAGCCGAGCAATTGCTCCATGCCAAGGAGATGCTGGCCGATCCCCAGCGGGCCGACAAGTTCCCACACGAGCGGACGTACGCCCAGCGAATCATGCGGCAGCAGGAGGCCCCGGCGACGATCCGGGTGATCGTCCAGGCCCTGCGGATCGGCGATTTGGGCATCGCCACCAGCCCCTTCGAGACGTTCGCGGAGACTGGGCTGGAGATCAAGGCCAAGAGCCCGCTGAAGCCGACGTGTACGATCGAGCTGGCCAACGGCGGCTCGTACGGCTACCTACCCACGCCCAAGCAGCACCAGCTTGGCGGCTACGAGACCTGGCTGGGCACGAACAAAGTCGAGATCGAGGCCTCGACCAGGCTCATTGCCGCGCTGTTGGAGATGCTCGCGGAGTTGGCGAGAGCGAAGTAGGCTGGTCTCCTGGCAGATCACTATCACTTTCTTGTAGAGACGCCCCAGGACAATCTTAATATTTAATGCCTGACCCCTCTGCTCGGCTGTTTCATCTGTTCAGTCCCAGAAGAGGTTCTTTCCCTGCAAATCGAAAGTCGTGATGCCTTTCCTGTTCCGATAATCGAGCCGGATGATTTCACGATTTTCAACCACGATAATCATGTTGTCGCCAGGCTGTAGTCGGTGGTAGTCAATTCCGTCAAGAACGCCGGTGATGGCGGTCGCCAGTTTCAAGGGAACTCCAGCCCGGAGCAGGGCCGCCACGAAAGTGTCTCGTTCCATCACGGTGGCCTCCACAACCCGGCCCTTTGGATAAAACGGCTTCAGGAAATCAGCCACAGCGATGGCCGTCGTGAGCGTTGGAAGCAGTGCGCGCGGATCATGTCCTTCATTCAGTTGCTTTAAGGCTTTTGCGAGATTATAGCGCAGGTCCTGGTCAATGATCCGGCATCGATTCTCGGCGGATATCCGGTCCTGCACGCACACGCCACTGGTGGTCAGGGCCTCAAGCCGGTTCGTGGCCTGCCCATAGAAATCCGGATAGAGATGAATGAACCCGTTACGGACTTCGACGGTGTCGTAGGTGATCTCAAGGTCCATGGGCAGGTCGCGTACGCGGTCAAAAAGTTTGAGCATGTCGTCGATATTCATGCCTACACATTGATGGGAGACGGGGAATCCGATGGTCCAATATTCTGTGGTGGAATGGATAATGAGCGTTTGACCATTATTGAGCAAGGCTTCCAGACTGCGGAGCCGGTCATATGGCATATCGATCGTTTGTCCGATGGGTGTGAGATGAGACTGGGTGATAATTTCACCTTTGCGTTCACCTTCCAGATAGCGGAACACGATCCGTTCCCGCTTTTTTATGATCTTACCTTTTCCCGCCGGTGTGGGAGTTTCCGGTTTGCCGACCCGTACCGGGAAGACCGCCACGTTCCGGTCGTTTTCGAGGAGCGTCAAAGTACAGCTTGGTATGTTGATCCGGATTATAACTTCAGCTGAGGTGGTTACCGCAAACCAGATGGGGGCAATCATCAGAACCCGGTATAGGAGGGTCGACGAAATTGTGGGTAAGACACACAGGCGCATGAGTCACCGTCCAGATCCCTTAGTGATTACGAGAGAGTCAATATTTGGACGTTTCATAATGATTCCTCCCCAGATTGCCGGACTCTTAAGAAAATTATTCCACCACGAGTCACGCAATAGTTTGCTTTTTCCAAATACTATTCTTAAAGAGAAAAATACCATAGTCAAGATTGATTCGTTTTACTTAATGATATAGCAATCATCCGGGAATCCATCTTGACATTTATTGCGATTCTTATTCGAATTCATGTATAAGTGATTCATGACCGGGAAAATTGGAAAATGGTTGTTGTTTATATCAATGTCAAAAAACAATTTCTTGTAATCAGCCATAAGAAGTTCATAAAAACTGCAGGGTAACACTATCAGGAATAGAATGGAGGCATCGATATGTCTTGCTTGAAAACAACGCAGTATTCACGTCGCGAGATCTTGGTCACGGCTGTTGGCTTTTTCTTGTCTGGTGCCGCTTCGCTCATCGCTGCAAAGCGCGTCAATAAAATGCAATTCGGCTTCACGAGTTACATCTGGGGCCGGGAGTGGGACCTGCCGACACTTATTACCAATTGTATCGAACTGAAATCCTACGGTCTAGAGATGCGCGTCGAGACGAAGTCGGCGCATGGTGTCGAACTGGAGATCGACAGTGCCAAACGCCGCGAGATAAAAAAACGTTTCGCTGACAGTCCGGTGAAGGTAGTGGGCCTGGCAACCAGTGAACGTTTCGATCATATCGATCCAGAAAAGTTGAAAACCGCGATCGAAAAGGCCAAGCGCTACGCCGAACTGAGTCACGATATTGGCGGTTGCGGCATCCGCGTCTTTCCCAACGACTTTCACAAGGAAGTACCACAGGAGAAGACCATTGAGCAGATCGCGAAGAGTGTAAACGAGGTTGCCAAATCCGCCGCTGGTTATGGTCAAATGATCCGGCTCGAGAACCATGGTTCGGCCGGCCGCCTGAAGACGCTCAAGCTCATCATGGACCAGGTGAATGAGAAAAACGTCGGAGTAAAACTGAACTCCGATGCAAAAGACGCTGCCGAAGGCGCATTCGAAGCGAACTTCAACCTGATTAAAAACCGCCTGGGTGATACGTTGCACACGCATGACTTTACCGCACCGGGTTTCCCGTACCAGCTTCAATGCGATCTGCTGATGGATGCTGGATGGACTGGGTGGTGGTTCCCGGAACTCGATAAACTGCCGACACCGCCGACACCGGCGAACCGCATGGCTGGGCTCAAGGAACAGCGCCGTATTTGGGACCAGCTGATAGAAACATCACTCAAACGATCGTAGAGAAGAGTACATTGTTTCCTAAGGTCACAAAGTATATGGCAGCATCTTGCCGGATTAATCCAGTTACAGTACAAAACTACGAGAATAAAAAATGAATGCACAAGACCGGGTCTTAACGGCATTAAGCCATAAACAGCCGGATAAAACACCATATCAGATTAATTTTACGCAAAACGCGCGCAAGAAAATGGCGGATTTTTATGGTGATCCAGAATTCGAATCCAAGTTGGGGAATTGTTTGTCTTTGCAAAGTTATTCCCAGCGAAAACATTGGAAGGAAATCGCCACGGATATTTTTCAGGACCATTTTGGTGTCCGCTGGAACCGTAGTGTTGATAAAGATATCGGCGTAGTGTGTAACCAGCTGGTTACTGCCGAAAATGTGAATGCATTCATCTTTCCTGACCCGGTTGATAATACACGTAAGGAATTATATCAGGATTTTATTGCGAACAGCCGTGATAGATTTGTCGTTGTTAATCTGGGGTTTAGTTTGTTCGAACGGGCGTGGACATTGGCGGGGATGGAAAATATTTTAATGGGTATGGTTGCGGACAAAGAATTCGTACATATTTTACTGGACAGGATCTTAGAATATAATTTGGCGATTATAGAAGATATATGTAAACTGGAAATAGACGCGATGATGTTTGGTGACGATTGGGGCCAGCAGTCGGGGTTGATCATGGGTCCGGTGTTGTGGCGTGAATTTATCAAACCGCGAATCAGGCAAATGTACTCGGCGGTGAAAACAAAAGGTAAATTTGTGTTTATCCACTCCTGCGGTAAAGTTGACGGTCTGTTCCCGGAATTAATTGAGTGCGGGTTAGACGTGTTTAACCCGTTCCAGCCGGAAGTGATGGATGTGTTTGAAGTTAAAAAGAAATATGGCGACAGGTTGAGTTTTTATGGCGGGGTTAGTACCCAGAAAACATTGCCGTACGGTACGGTCCAGCAGGTTAAAGATGAAGTCCGGCGGTTAGTTGATAAAATCGGCGAAAAAGGCGGGTATATCTGTTCGCCGGCGCACGATACACCGGGAGACGCAAAACCGGAGAATATTGCAGCAATGATTGAAGTACTGCAAAATCAGTAAAAGACAACAACCGGTCCATCATTCCTCTACGGAAGCAGAGACCGATTCGATGAGAGTACCATAGATATCTGATTCAGCTGCTATACTTTGCAGATGAAGGTAACTGATTCCGTTACGTGTGGGAAAGACGAGCGGGAGTTTGTGCCAGGTTTCACCCGTGACGCTGAAGCGTGCGGTATCTGTATCCCAGCGGATTTCCAGGTCAGCCCAGGTGTCGGGGTTCAGGCATTGGATGGTGTTGATACGTCCGGCAGAATCGATCCGCAATACATGTTGTGCAAAGTGTGACACGACCGGATCAACCGGGTTGAACCAGCGGTCAACAAGACAGACCTGTATTCCCTGTGAACCTTTTGGCATGCGAATACGAATTTTCAGCGAACCGCGTTTACCGCATGGAAAATTCCACACGGCCCCTTCAATCTCATGAACAAGACGCGTATCAGGATGGCGTGCCACCTGCAGTACTTCGCGCGGCAGGCCGTCCGGGTGCGGAATCAGCGAAGCACCAGCGCGACGGTTATATGCACAATGTCCGCTTATACCACGGAAATTTCCGGCAATACTCTTGAGATATTGCTGTACAGACCAGCCCCCGAGGCCCAGGGAGAAATCGTCTTTTCTGTGGTTTTCAAGAAGCCAGTCAGGATCGAAGATTATTAACTTGCGGCAAAGCGGATGCTGACCGAAGGCAAGCAGAATTTTTCCTTCCGGTAACTCGAGTGCCTGTGATTGATGAACGCTCTTGTCCAGGCAGGATGCGTTGCCGCCACTACTCCGGAAATCGTGATCATTACGGCGTTCATTGAGATACAATTCGCGGAAACCGCGCCATGTCTTTCCATCGTCTTTCGAGATCGCGGCATGGATGACATCACGGTTGGTAAAGAAATCTTCAGATGTTCCCTCGCGTTCGGACCGGTTCAATTCCGGCTGGGCGTTATGATCCAGTTCGGGCAGGGGTGTCGAGTTGTTCCACACAACCAGTAATCGTCCGTCGTTCATCCGGAACAGCAGTGGCATGGTTATTGTGGCGTAAAAGCGTGATGGCGCCGGCGTAGTCCATGACTCACCACCATCTGAGGAAAAAGCTTCATAGTGACAATCCTGTGAGGTTCGGATGAGCATCCATAATTTGCCATCTGATAGTTCAACTACCGTGGGCTCACAACCGTAGTTTTGCCAGCGAACACCCGCGTGGGGCCACTCGATCTTGTGTGGTGGCGGACTGGGAAGAATCACTTCACGCCATGTGAGACCATCGTCATCAGAAAGCATGACACCGGGGTGTTGTCGTTTCTCAACCTGTTGTTGCATTGGCAATACCCAGCGCTTACGCTGACGCAGGGGCAGGGGTTGACGCGCCATGAATCCCGTATGGCGGTTGATCAGAGAACTGCTAAACGGGCCATCGGGACCCCTGGTTGAACGATGGACAAAAAATCCTGTACCTTCACAGGACTGATTGGCTGTATGCCACTCGTCGCTGTTGCTGCGGCCGGTCTTACAGAGGACTGTGAGAAAGTCGCCTGACCACGGACTGCGTACCATGGCGCCGACGGTCGGACCGGTGATCAGAACTTCACGCCAACTCAGGCCGCAGTCACGACTGGAGATATAGACCGGCTGGACCTGTCCCGCTCCTTTGACGAAACCGCCCTGAAACCCGTAATGGCGGATCTCACCGTCTGGCATAATCATCAGGTCACGGCTTGCATTTACCGGCGGGATCCCGACGACCTGTGGAGTGCGAATACGGCGCAATGCTTCCAACGTGACTTTCGCATCCTTTTCATTGAACTGGAAGAATGTTGGATTGTACGACGGTTTCTCTTGCCCGGCGGCAAGGCTGTTGCACGCGATAAACAAGCTGGTGATTACAAAAAGACTGATGACTGCATATTTCATGCTGATTCCTCTTACTCACTGGTAGAGGATGCGGCCTGCCTAAATATATTCACCCGGTTATCGCCGTTTACAGCGATTGTTTTGCCAGGAAATCATAACTGGCTTTTGCGTAATCAAAGGGCGAGCCTTCCCCGCTGTCCTGTTCGTAAACATACCATTGGATACCAGCTTCTTTGCCGGCAGCAAAAACCTCATCCCACTTTACCGATCCTTGTCCCAGAGCTTTGAGCGTACGTTTTTTGCCGTCTATGGTAACGTCTTTGGCGTGAACAACGGGGCAGCGGTTTTTCATCTTGCGGATATAAGCTGCTGGATCAACACCTCCGGCAAGTGCCCAGGCGATGTCTATCTCTGCACAAAGATTTTCCGGCTTGGTCGATTCCATAAGTATATCTTCCTTGGTACGGTCATCACCCGGGAATTTCTCGAACTCCCATGCATGATTATGATAAGAAAGTCTCATACCGACGGCATGCAATTTAGCGCCGATTGCGTCCAGCCGCTGGGCACCTTTCCGCCATGCTTCCAGATTCGTGGTACAGTCCTTCATCATGCCGCCGGGCGCCACATCTTTATTGCCCACGGTCTTCCAGAACGCGACTTGTTCGTCGAAATTTTTTTCAAAAGGTTCCATGCTACAGTGGCAGGCAATACACTTTAGTCCAGCCTTATCCAGTGCTGCGCGGATCTGGTCGGCTGATTGATTCGGCATACCGCTCCATTGTACATATTTCCAACCCATATCGGCAACCTTCTTGAGGGTGTCCGCCAAGTCCTTCTTTGCCGGATCGCGCATAGTATAAAGCTGCATGGCTATTCCGGCTTTCTGTTTCACATCTTCTGCTTGCGCGGCATACGGACTAAACCCCACCCGACCCGCAAGAGCCATCAGACCCAGTGAACCCAAAACTTCCCTGCGCGTCATTCCTGCTTTGCCTGCTTTCATGTGATGATTCCTCTTTTTGGTTGACAATAAATTACTTTGTTACAGCTATTGACTATTGATTCGGCATATTGTCAGGAATTTGTCGCAGTGTCCAGCCTTCACAGTATAATTGCCATCATTGACCTGGCCGGACTCGTCCAAAGGGAATACCAAGTTTGCGCATCCGTGAACGAAGGGTGCTGGGATTGACACCCAGTAACTCGGCGGCACCACCAGGACCGCCAACCTGGCCGCGTGTATATACAAGTGTCTGGCGAATATGATCGGCAGTAATAGCGGATAAAGGACGAATCATCGAGCCGGGTTCCGGGGTTATTACCGGCGAAGATGTTATTTTACCAGGGACGAATTGAGGAAAGTCCAGGGGTTGCCCCTGTGTCAATATCAACGCCCGTTCCACAACATTTTGGAGTTCCCGCACATTACCGGGCCAATCATACGACAGAAGCCTTTCCATCGCGCCATCAGCAAGACGTAATGGTGCTCGCAGGTTCATTTCACGAGATTTTCGTTCAACAAAATACTGTACAAGAGAAGGGATGTCTTCCTTTCTGAGGCGTAATGGAGGCAGGTGAATCGGAAAGACATTCAACCGGAACCAGAGGTCTTCGCGGAATGTTCCTTTCCGGACCATTTCCTGAAGATCACGATGAGTAGCAGCGATGACGCGTACATCCACAGATATGGTCTTGGTTCCTCCAAGGCGTTCGAACTGTTTCTCCTGGAGAACCCTTAGAAGTTTGACCTGTGCTGCCGGTGTAAGTTCAGCTATTTCATCAAGAAAGATGGTACCTCCATCGGCACGTTCAAATTTTCCCCGCTTATCCTGTATGGCTCCGGTAAATGCGCCTTTCTCGTGGCCGAAGAGTTCGCTGTCCAGCAGTGTTTCCGGAATGGCGCCGCACTGTACTCGGATAATGGGAGCCTCTCTCCGTGGAGAAGTCATATGAATGGCGTTGGCGATCACTTCCTTGCCTGTACCGGTTTCACCCAGCAGAAGTACCGGACTGCTCATCGGAGCAACTTGCCTTACCATTTCCATTACCTGTCGTAAGCCAAATTCCGCACCCACAACCTGATTGCCTGAGAGACTTTCGATTTCCCTGACCAACGTTTTGTAATCATCTGCAAGAAGATTCTTAAGATGAAGTATCTGTTGATATTGCCGTGCATTACTCAAAGCAATGGCGATAGGTTCTTTTACCGTCTCCAGGATATGTATGTGTCTGTCTGTGTATCGGTTGGGTCCTTTAGCAGATATCAGCAATACACCGATATCTTCATGTTCGATACGAAGAACAAGGGCTATCGTTGAATAGGTTGCCAGTTCCGGAAAACATTTTAACGCGATGGGATCTTTAAGATGCTGTTTAGGATCATTATAAATAGTTATTAACTGTTGTTGCTTTTTATGTCTGGCGATACGCTCTCGAACATTTTCATCAAAAGGGATTATCGGCGAAGAACCAACAGTCGGCATAATTTTGCCTGATTCCCTGATTTCCGCGGCGGTATAGACTCCCTGCCGTTCTTCATCCACATAATACAATCCTATGCGATCAATAGGCATAAATTGATGTAAATACTCATGTGCGTTCTTTAGAGCATGGTCGATTTCCAGGGAACTGCTGATCCGAAGTGTTACCTCGCGGAACAATTTATTTTCATCAATTTGTTTCATTTATTTCCTTCAACTGAGACTGCTGTAAATGTGGTATATCACATCTAATCTTATTTTCAACGCTAATATAGTGTGATATATCACACTACGGGGGGTCTCGTGATATAAAAAGCCAATGTTTTCATGCGTTTTATGCGTTGGCACACCTTCTGCAATAAAATAGCTGAAATGTTGAAATTCGGATGATAATATTCAGAAAGACTAAATAGTGAAATGGGTAGAAACGATTCGAGTTCTTTGCTCTCTTCAGGATGCTGATGCATTCAAAGATGAATTGGTTGCGCAACTGTGTGACTTCCGCGGGATCAAGGGCATTAAGAAGATATCAATCATGCTCCAGTCGGCATATGAACATGACATCGCCGTTGCGCTGTTCTGGAATAAGCAACAGCAGCCGACCAAGACAGTAGAAGGTGTATTTATAGCTAATTACTTAAAACAGTTTGGTTCGGTGAATCATTCGGTCTGGACAGTATTTTCGGAAATAGACGGGAAATCTCGAGGATAAAGAGACAAGAGATATCAGGCAAAATAGTAGTAAGGAAATGTAATGAATAAAAAATCGTCAATATATGGAATTGGAAGATTGAGCAGTGTTATTGTTGGACTTCTAGTTGTGGGCTTAACGCTGTCAGGTTGTGGAAAAAAAGGTGGACCGCCGCAAGGGGGTGTCCCCGAAGTGGCCGTGGTGACTATTCAACCGGAACGTTTGACGCTTAACACGGAATTGCCGGGACGAGTGTCCGCTTTTCTGGTTGCCGAAGTGCGGCCCCAGGTAAGCGGCATCATTCAGAAGCGCCTGTTCGAAGAAGGTGGGGATGTCAAGGCTGGCGACAAACTCTACCAGATTGATCCCGCCATGTATAAAGCAGCGCATTCCGGCGCCAAGGCGGCGCTGTCCAGGGCCGAAGCCAATCTGACATCCATTCGACTAAGAGCCCAGCGGTACAAAGAACTTGTGGCTGTCAAAGCAGTCAGCAAGCAGGATTACGACGACATAACTGCTGCTCTTAAACAAGTAGAAGCGGAAGTGGAGGCCGGGAAAGCGGCGGTGGAATCAGCTCGCATCAATCTGGCATATACCAGCATCACCGCACCGATTTCCGGGCGCATCGGAAAGTCTTTGGTGACCATTGGGGCGCTTGCAACGGCGCATCAGGGGTATCCCTTTGCGGTCATCCAGCAACTTGATCCTGTTTATGTGGATGTACCCCAGTCCAGTGTCAGTCTCTTGCGCCTGAAGGCGGAACTGGCAAGCGGTAATCTTAAACCTGACAGGGACAACCGTGCGAAGGTCAAGCTGGTTCTGGGAGATGGCAAACCGTATCCTTTGGAAGGTACCCTGAAATTCTCCGATGTCACCGTTGATTCAAGTACCGGCTCGTTTATTCTCCGGGTAGTCGTTCCGAATCCGGACCATACCCTGTTGCCGGGCATGTTTGTGCGTGCCACTATTGAAGAAGGGGTGAATGAGCAGGCGCTTCTTGTGCCACAGCAGGGGATGACCCAGGACCCGAAAGGTAACCCTATGGCGCTGATCGTGGGTGCTGAAGACAAGGTCGAGGTCAGGATGCTCACACTCGATCGTACTGTGGGTAACAGATGGCTCGTTTCGTCAGGCATCAAACCCGGCGATCGGATGATTGTCGAGGGTATCCAGAAAGTGCGACCTGGTGCCTCCGTAAAGGCTGTCCCGTTCAATCCTGATCAGAAGAGTAGTTCCGAGGCTGCAAAACCGGCCAAGCCGGCGGGAAAAGCGAAATAACGGAGATATAAAATGTTATCAAAATTTTTTCTGGAACGACCGGTCTTTGCCTGGGTTATTGCCATTGTCATAATGGTAGTGGGCGGACTTGCCATCTATAACCTGCCCATATCTCAATATCCACCCATTGCTCCTCCGTCCATTTCCATTGATGCCTTTTATCCCGGGGCTTCTGCGGAGACGGTGGAGAACAGCGTGACCCAGATCATCGAACAGAAGATGACTGGATTTGACGACATATTGTATCTCTCCGGTACAAGTGATGCGTCTGGCTCTTCTCGTCTCGAGTTGACCTTCAAGCCGGGAACCGATCCGGATCTGGCCTGGGCCAAGGTACAGAACAAGCTCCAACTTGCCATGTCGAGCCTCCCGGAAATGGTCCAACGCTCAGGCGTCAGGGTCAATAAATCCACAAAGAATTTTCTGATCATTATAGGGCTGGTCTGTGAAGACGGGAGCATGGATGGAAATGATTTAAGGGACTATGCTGTATCCAGCCTTGAAAAGGTGCTGGCACGCGTACCCGGTGTCGGAGAGGTCCAGGTTTTCGGCTCTCAGTATGCGATGCGTGTCTGGCTGGATACCGGAAAGCTCACCGATTACAATCTTACCATCGAAGATGTAATTACAGCACTTCGAATGTACAATGTGGAAGTTTCCGCCGGGCAGTTCGGCGGCTTACCGGCAGTACCAGGCCAGCGTATGAACGCCTCCATTATCGTACAGAGTATGCTCAAGACCCCCGAAGAATTTGCCGCAATTCCTCTTCGCATCAATCCGGATGGTTCCATCATTCGCGTTAAGGATGTGGGACGGACGGAATTGGGGACCGAGACCTACGATATCACAGCACAGTACAACGGACATCCTTGCGCCGGTATAGCCGTTCGTCAGGCTGCAGGTGCCAATGCGCTTGATACAGCGAATGCTATAAAGAAAAAGATGGAAGACATGAGCAGGTACTTTCCGGCTGGTATGAAGATCGTGTATCCACATGATACAACCCTCTTTATCAAGGCTTCCATCGATGAGGTTGTTAAGACCCTTTTCATAGCGATCTTCCTGGTTTTCCTCGTCATGTGGCTTTTCATGGGGAATATCCGGGCCACCCTGATTCCGACAATCGCGGTGCCCGTGGTGCTCCTTGGTACTTTTGCGATGCTGGGGTTCTTCGGGTTCTCCATCAATATGTTGACCATGTTCGCCATGGTGCTGGCCATCGGCTTACTGGTGGATGATGCTATCGTCGTTGTAGAGAATGTGGAACGGATCATGGCTGAGGAAGGGCTTCCACCACGGGAGGCCACCGCGAAATCCATGGAACAGATTACCAGCGCTCTGATCGGCATCGGCCTGGTGCTTGCGGCGGTATTCGGCCCAATGGCGTTTTTCCCCGGTTCTACTGGCGTCATTTATCGCCAGTTTTCCGTCACCATCATTGCTTCCATGTTGCTGTCGGTCGTTGTGGCTTTGATTCTGACGCCGGTACTTTGCGCTACCTTTCTTAAGCCCGTGAAGAAGGGGCACGAGCCTGCGGAAAATGCAGTCTTTTTCCTGCGCCCGTTTTTTATCTGGTTTGATCGTACTTTTTTCCGCTTCAGAGACCTGTCCGTAAGTCTGGTTGGGCATTCGCTTTCCAGAAAAATACGTTACATCTTCGTTTTCCTGCTGATTGTGGCGGCGATGGGATTTCTTTTCATGAGGATGCCTACGAGTTATCTTCCGGACGAAGATCAGGGGATCCTTTTTGCCCAGATAATCCTGCCGGCAGGCGCCACCCTTGAACAGACGCAGGTGGTCGCAGATGAAGTCATGCGCCATTTTCAGGAAAATGAAAAAGAGGCGATAAAATCCTGCATGACGATTGTAGGCGTAGGTTTTTCCGGAAGGGCGCAGAACAATGGTATGGTGTTTGCCAGGTTGAAGGATTGGGAGTTTCGCGATCGGATGGACTTGCGGGTTAAAGCGATTGCTGGGCGGGCTATGGGGGCGTTCTCCAGAATTCGCGGTGCCTTGGTCTTTGCTTTCCCGCCGCCATCGGTAGTCGAACTGGGTAATGCGATTGGTTTTGATTTCCAGTTGCAGGATCGTGGAGGATTGGGCCACGCAAAACTGACGGCGGCGCGGAACCAGCTCCTCGGTATGGCTTTTCAGGACAAAAGGCTGGCAAACGTCCGGCCTAACGGCATGGACGATGTTCCCGAGTATCGAGTTGACGTTGACTGGGAGAAAGCGGGGGTTTTGCGTCTGCCTATCACATCGATACATACCACTCTCTCGGCGGCTTTCGGGAGCGCTTATGTAAATGACTTTATCCAGGGCGGGCGTATCAAGCGGGTTTTTGCCCAGGCAGACGCTCCGTATCGCATGCTGCCCAATGACCTGGAGAAACTGTATGTGCGCAATATTGAAGGCAAAATGGTTCCCTTCGCTTCTTTTGCGACAGGCCGCTGGACATTGGGTTCACCCCGGCTGGAACGCTACAATGGTTTTCCTGCCATGAATGTCTGGGGCGAGCCGGCGCCTGGAAAAAGTTCCGGTGATGCTATGAATGCCATGGAAGAAATGACCGCGAAATTGCCTCAGGGAGTTGGTTTTGATTGGAGCGGACTTTCGTATCAGGAGCGTATGGCCAGTTCGCAGGCGTCTTTATTGTATGCCTTTTCGATTCTGGTCATCTTTCTCTGCCTGGCGGCTCTTTACGAAAGCTGGCCCATTCCCATCTCGATTCTGCTGGTCCTGCCGCTCGGGGCCATTGGCGGAGTCATCGCTTCGAGCATGCGGGGTATGTCCAATGACGTCTATTTCCAGATCGGGTTGTTGACCACCCTGGGATTGACCACCAAGAATGCCATCCTGATCGTCCAGTTTGCTAAAGCCGGAGTGGAAAACGGGATGGGGCTGATCGAAGCAACTTTGGAAGGTGTGAAATTGCGATTCCGTCCGATCATGATGACTTCGCTGGCCTTCGGGTTTGGAGTCCTGCCTCTGGCCATGAATATGGGCGCCGGAGCAGGCGCCATGAATGCCATCGGTACCGGTGTGCTTGGAGGGATGATCACCGGTACACTTTTCGTGATACTGTTCTCACCGCTCTTCTATGTGTTAATCGAGAAGACATTTGGCAAACGCAAGACCCCTCAACAAGGGACCGGTGCCCATAAAATTACTCATTCTGGAGAGAAATAAGATGAAGAAATATATGCCTCTTTTAATAATGGGAATTGTTGTCGCCTTTGCCGGATGTACCATGATTCCGCGATACAGCCGGCCTGCAATGCCGGGTCCTGCCCAGTGGCCGACGGGTGCGGCTTATCAGGAAATTCAGGCTGCAACCTATGCGCCGAAGGCCTCCGAACTGAAGTGGGATGAGTTCTTCACTGATAAAAAAATCCGACAGGTCGTTGAGACTGCCTTGACGAACAATCTCGATTTGCGACTGGCCGTTTTGAATGTAGAGCGCGCTCGTGCCATGTATGGTATCCAGCGGGCCGGACTGTTGCCGTCAGTGAATGCCGTTGGTAGCGGGAGCAAACAGCGGATACCGGCCGACCTCTCGTCCACCGGCGAACGCATGACCTCGGAACGCTATGATGTCAATCTCGGCGTCGCTGCCTGGGAAGTTGATTTATTCGGCCGTATCCGCAGCCTGAAAGATAGCGCTCTGGAGCAATACCTGGCGACGGAACAGGCCCGCCGGGGTGCACAGATTCTATTGGTGTCCTCCGTTGCCGGTACATACCTGAATCTGACTGCGGATCGGGAAAAACTCAAACTGGCGGAGACCACCCTTGAGGCACAGAAAAGTTCCTACGATTTGATCAAAAAAAGTGAAAAGCTCGGAGTCATTCCCGAAATCGATCTTCATCGTGCGCAGACGCAGGTGGATGTGGCGCGGGGTGATGTTGCCCGCTTTACCCAACTGGTGGCACAAGACAGAAATGCCCTGAATCTGCTGGTGGGTACTCCGGTGCCAGATGAACTCCTGCCAACAGAGTTGGGGACCGTCGCGTACCCGAAAGAGATCGGTGCTGGAGTGCCATCCGAGATACTTCTGTGCCGCCCGGATGTGCTCCAGGCCGAGAATTTACTCAAATCAGCTAATGCGGACATTGGTGCGGCCCGTGCTGCCTTTTTTCCGCGTATCGCCTTGACGGCTGCATTTGGCAGCGCCAGCAGCGAGCTGGACGGGCTGTTCAAATCCGGATCGAGTGCATGGAGTTTTACGCCGCAGATAGTGATGCCCATTTTTGATGCCCGTACGTGGTCCGCTCACAAGGTGGCCAAAGCGCAACGCGAAATCGCTGTAACCCAATATGAGAAAGCAATTCAAACGGCTTTCAGAGAAGTGGCCGACACCCTCGCTGTCCGCGGCAGCGTGGACAAACAGTTGTCGGCGCAGGAATCCCTCGTTCATGCTGTCGCGGAGACTTACCGTCTCTCACAGGTTCGCTATAACAGGGGAATCGACAGCTATCTTAACGTACTCGACGCGCAACGATCCTTATATGCCGCGCAGCAGGGCATGGTGTCCCTCCGTCTGGCGAAGATTGCCAACCAGATAAGGCTCTATGCGGTATTGGGTGGCGGCGGTAATCCAGCCGGAGAGAAGACAGGAAAATAACGCCGCGGATTCTATTGTTGGGTTAGGACAAAAACTATTGTCACGCTAAAACCGATCACAACACAATACCTTGATTGCTGTTGACACCCGCTGAACTTCTGATACAGAATTCTTCAGTAAGGATAATATACGGTTCAGTGATGAACTTTCAGAGAAAGCAATTTTTTATAACCAACCTTTGTTAGATACCTCAAAACGAAAGGATTGACAAAATGACATTACAACGACGCGTGACTCGACGCCAGTTCCTGGGTGCAACGACAGCAACCGCCGGCGGGATATTTATGCATGGCACGGTCGGGCAGGGTGCCGACCCTATCGTTCTGCCGTCTGTCGCTGATCCCGCAGATTTCTTCTCGTATCGTCTACAACCGGCTGATCGATACATCGACTCTCAGCGCGATAATAAGGCGTTTGCCTATGTGGATGGAGCGATTTTTCTTTCGGAAGACAACGGTCACACCTGGCCTCACAGTATTGCATTTCCATCCGCTAAACAAATCACGTTCAGTCATATTTTAAAGAATGGAAACATTATTTTTGCCACCGGTTCGAAACTATACCTCAGTACCGACAAACTGAAAACGTACCAGCCCATTACTGTTAAGGCTGAGGATGGTTCGGATTACCTTCCGCATACGCCACAGAAAGCTGACAATCCCGGCTGGTACTTTCATACGCTCCCGGGCGTTGTTTCGTGGGATATTAAAGGAACAGAGATTATGGTATGGGGTAATTACTGTAACGTTGTTGGCGGCGCAACACCCGTAAATATTTATTATTCCATTGATAGTGGGCGTACAGTGAAAATCGCGTATGCCTTCGGGCAAAATCCATGTTTCCAAGATAACGGTTCGCCGGGCGGTGCTAAAACCGGAACAGTACTGGGTAATCCCGCCAACCCGGTTCTTGCCCGCCATATTCATACTGTTGCGTATAATCCCGTCGAAGACGCATTCTATTCCTGTACAGGCGATATTGACCGTGGATTTGGTCACGAGTGTCACTGGTTGCGTGGTGTCTATGATATGAAAAATGACAAGTGGCAGTGGAAAGTCATTGTGTCGGATAACTCAAACACGCGGTACAAATGCGGTGGCATTACCTTCGTTGATGGGAAGGTCTACTGGATCAGCGACGCGAATGGCCCCAAACCGCATGATCGAGGTGTCTTCTGCTGCGATCCGGCAGACATTACCAAGCCTGAAAAACACACAATGTTGTTTAATCCGGGAATCGAATCCGGAAACATGATCATTCAGGATGGCGTAATTCTGGCATCGCACTGTGCGCCCGCAACGCCGATGAACACGGGTTTGATTATTTCTCCTGACATGGGAAAGACATGGGCGCAATGCGATATCAAGGAGTTGGGCAAGCGATCGCCTACCCGCTTCCATGAGAAAAATGGGGAAGGGTGGTTCCGGATGGATCTAAGGTCCGGATGGGTTTCGCGTGCCGAGGTATTGTTCCTCAAGCCCAAAGAAAGAACACGCCGGTAAGGCTCCGGGTACGTGTCTTTACATTTTGCAAACGGTAACAGGCACGGCTTGCGTTATTTTCCTTGTTCTTTTGCCGTAGTCGAAGCATTCCCAGTCAAACTGTAACACCTGATGCATTGACGGTCCCGCATAAGAAGCTTCCCGTCGGCGATGGCTGGTGACGGAACCCACATTGCGCGGACATTGGCTTTGCCAATTTGAATCTGTTTCTCCTGAGAGGGCTTGAACATGAGCATCTTGGACCCGCCGCCGGCCCCGAGAAATATCTTACCGTCTGCAAAGACCGGTGAAGAGATGGACGAGGAACTGACCTCCTGCTTCCACAACTCACGACCTGTATTCAAATCGAAGCAGAAATGGAGATTGTCATCCATCAGGTAAACGCAGTTGTCCAGTATGAGCGGACTGGATTGCGAGCGTAACGGATCGTAGGGGATATTCCAAAGCGTGGTGAAACCTGTTGCCGTAAGCTTGCCGGCAAAGATGCCGATTTTTGGGTTGCTGGTTTGTACCGCGAGCATGTCTTTGACGATTGCAGGCGTACAATCGCCGCCGCCCGGAGTCTTCCAGAGAATTTCGCCGGACTTCAGGTCAACACCGGCCAGTATACCCCGGCCATGACAGATGACGACAGTCTTGTCACCGGTTTTCCACGCTACGGGGGATGAATTACCGCCACCTGCTTTGGCCTGCGTCCAGAGTGGTTTGCCTGTTACGGCATCGAACGCGGCCAGTTTGCCGGCGTTGATAACGAGCACGCCATCCACAACCATTGGCGACGATGCAGGAGCTCTGCCGGGCAACGGCGCGGACCAGATAAGCTTGCCGTTATTCGCGTCCACGGCGTAAAAGTTTGTGCTGCAGAGCGCATATACACGCCCGTCGGCCACACAGGGCGTGCTTGATGCCATGCGACCGACGGCTTCGCCGGGTGACTTGTATTTCCACAGCGTTTTACCTGTGGCGAGATCAAGGCAGACAATCACGTCCTCCGCGACTTTCATAGTTGGCGGTACAGCAGCCAGAATTTCTTTTTTGATCTTTTCGCTGAAGTTCTGCTCGTTGACCCACTTGACCATCGCCGCCTCGTTTGGAAAACGCGTCTTCTGGTTGGCTGCCAGTTTGTCATAAACCTCCAGCGGAATGGCGTTCTTGCCCTTCATAAAT
>JAQUPZ010000012.1 GCA_028716365.1 Kiritimatiellia bacterium | reverse complement strand
AATTGGTTGGTGAATGAAGACAAAAACGAAATCAAATATTACGTTGAAGCGATAGTGGAAGAAGGGATCGCTGAAAGCAAAGAATTTAAATTCAAAGGCAAGAAGCTAATCGATGCACCTCAAAAGACAGTCATGCTTTGTCATGAATGCGGAAGCATACTCAGGCCTTTAGATAAATTATCAGAAGACGAGTGCGGAATGGTAGAGATGCAAGATTGGTTTTCTAGTGTTTGTAGGAACGGATTAAATGGTCCATCACCCAGTGGGGCTGCAGAGGAATTAGGGTGCCACCGGACAATGGTAGATCGACTTGTTGAATTAGGTGTATTGGAGAAGAGTAAATTTGAATTCAAAGGACAAAAGGTCGTTATAATTTCAAGACGGTCAATTGATATAGCGAAACAAAACAGAGAAAGGACAGGAAACTGGACCGGATATCCGGTCCGCAAAGGGGCATAAAGGGGGAACAAGGGGATGAAAGGGGAAAAGGTTGTATCACTTGCAGGGTGGCGGGATAAACTTCTTTTGAGTTTTGATGAAGTCGCGATTCTTCTGGATGTATCATCACGTACAGTAAGGCGTCTGATTGCTTCAGGTGAATTGCCGGAACCAGTAAAGGTTCGTAAGGCTTCTCGAATTAGGGTTCAAGATGTTAATACGTATTTGGATCGAATAACCCGGGAACGTCATGGAATTATCGGAGGTGCGCAATGATGAGAAATGTTTTTAAACCTAAACGAAGGGTTAACGGTAAAGTAAAGATAGGGCGATTATATCGTGGCCGATATAGGATTGATGGCATGAGAAAGCACGTTGAAGTCGCTCTGAATACACCTGAAAAAGATGTAGCAGAACAACGGTTGAAAAAAATCATTAAGGAGCAACAGCAGGAATCAATCGGATTAATAGATAGTCGTTTAATGCGAAAGGCGGCGGGTTTGCCTGTAGTTGAACATCTAGATAATTATATTGCAGATCGTGAAGCTTCAAGACTGTCAGAAGATCATATTCGTCATATCAATACACGTATAAGGTTATTGATTCGAGAGTGTAATTGGAAATTGTTGTCTGATATTACCACCGAATCATTTTGCAAATGGCGAAGTGTACAAACAAGCAAAGCACCGAAAACGCTTAATGAGTTTCTTAATGCTATATCAGCAATGCTCAACTGGATGGTAAAGAGAGGTACAATTGCACAGAATTGCTTGAAGTCTGTAGAACAAGTGAAAGAAAGAGGGAAGGAAGTGATAAAGCGCAGGGCGTTTACAGATAATGAAATGATTCACCTGCTGGATGTTAACAAGTCACGAGAGATCGTTTATTTGACAGCCGTTTGCACGGGCTTGCGTAGGGGTGAACTTGAAGCATTACAGTGGGGTGATATTCAGATTGATTCAGCTCCGTATGTTATCAAGGTGCGTGGATCAACAACTAAGAATGGGCGGGATGCGATAATTCCGCTCGGTGGTCGATTAGTGGAAGAGTTGCGTAAATTACGCCCTTCTTCATGGGTGGGTAATGATTTGGTTCTTGGCGGGTTAATTCCAAGTATGAAGGTTTTTAGAAACGATTTGAAGGCTGCTGGAATAGAATACATCAATGCCCAGGATCAGAGAGCGGATTTTCATGCACTACGTCATACCTTCTGCACAAATCTTGCTCGTAAAGGTGTTAATCCTTGGTTGGCTATGAGGCTTATGCGGCATAGTGATATTAATCTGACAACAAAGATTTATACTGATACAACGCAATTACCAATGGTTGAAGCTGTTGGTCGATTACCTGATTTCTTCCCTGTGGTCGAAGCGGGGGTTATTCAGGGGGAATGTTATGACACACAACTAGACACACAAAATTTAGTCTTTGTACGTCCTGACGTGTCATCTGCTGTCAATGAGGGCAAAAAGGTTGATGCAGAGAAGAGCCTTGTAAACATTGGCGGGAGTCACAATTTGTCACTGAGAGTCACGCGTAGTCAAAAAAACAAAATGGCGGAGAGGGGGGGATTCGAACCCCCGGTACCGGTTTACACCAGTACCGCGGTTTAGCAAACCGCTGCTTTCAACCACTCAGCCACCTCTCCGTGGGAAAATCGATGAAATCTGCTATCTTTTAAAAAGTTATCAATCTTTTTATAAACGCTAACTTTTTCCCCAACCAGCTACAAGCTCAAAAACAATTCAGATAAATTTTTCTCCATCCCTTTTTCATGCCATTTTCACCATGTTTATCTCTCCTTTGAGATTTGACTGCTAATCGGATTTTTGTGAATCTAAATATATTGGATTCAGTTATATTCAAGGGGAGAAAACACATGAGAAGAAGGAAAATGGCTATTGTCCTTTGTGCAAGTTTACTGATCGGCGGGGCAACCTGCCACGCGGAAGGTAATCACCGTTTCGGCGTAGGCGCCAATTACTGGACTGCAGTCAAAAACATCGATGTTCACGACATTGACGAGGACGGTATGTCATGGCTGGCCACCTACCAGTATGCATCTGGCTCACCACTGTCACTGGAAGCCAATCTTGAAGTATTCAAAGAGGGGTTTGCAGGTTCTCCGAAAAACGTCTATGCACCCCAGGCGTTTGTGTTAGTCGGATGTAACCTGTATGCCGGCGCCGGTATCGGCATATATTATTCGGACGATGAATTTGCCGACAAGCCTTTTTATGCCGTCAAGGTCGGACTTGACCTTAAACTCCTGCCTTCACTCTATCTTGATATAAATGCCAATTACCGTTTCAACAAATGGAAGAACATCAGCGAATTGGCAGATGAAATAGACTCAGACACCATCATTCTTGGAGCAGCTTTGCGCCTGGCATTTTAATAGTGACTTTTTCTGCTGTAAAAACGCATTTTATTCAACAACCAGAGAGAAATTACATGCGGAATGCATTGCGCAATGTATTCAACAAAAATAAAATGCTGGTAATTTTGCTACCAATCTTTTTTCTTATTCCAATTAAATGTCCTGGACAGGAAGATTGTTTGACTTCCACAAACGCTCCTCAATCTCCAGTATCAGAGAAGAACACCACCAGCATTTTGGACAGCATTCATGACAGGATTTTCCTCCGGCTACAGCGCAATATAAACAGTTTTGATCACTTTTTTGCAAAGTATCCGGCTGATGCCATGGAAATACCAATATCAAGATTTCGAATGGGATTGTACTTTGTGACTGAGGATGACGAGGATTTGGAGACGCGATTTGAGCCGAAATTTGAAGTGAACCTGAAGTTACCTAATCTGAAAGACCGCTGGAGCATATTCGTCGATTCCTTAAGAGACAATGAGCTGCCCGGCGTTGACCCTACAGAGAGTGAAACCGTCCTGAACGCCGGTTTCCGGCACGTCTATGATAAAATTAACATACATACCGATTTAGGATTACGATGGAGAAACGAACCTGTGGGCATTGCAAGAGTGGATTGGAGACCCAAATACTCAATCGGAAAACTTACCATGTACCCGAGACAAAGAGTCTTCTATGAGACTCAAGAGGGTTTTGGCGAAGTCACGGCATTTACCGCAAACAGATGGTTGGGGAAAAACTTCATCCGATCGGTGTCAGCCGCAAAATGGACAGAACATACCGACGGTGTTGAATGGGAACAATCCGCCATTTTAGGTCACGTACACAGGCTTATCGAAGAAGACAAGACATCAGATCTTATTTCAGATGAAGATGTTGCGCGGGGTTTAAGCCTGCGATACAGCATGTTTGGCCACAATTCGACGGAAGAAAGGCGTATCGACAGGCATCGTTTGACTCTTATTTATCGACATCCTATGTTCAGAAAATGGATTTTTCTACAGATCGCTCCGGGTATTGAATACAGAAATAACAACGAATGGAAATGTGTTCCATCAATTCAGATCGGTTTTGACACCCTGTTCTGGGAAGTAACAAGGCAGTAATGGGGTGTTGCAGAAATTGAAATTCCTCCCCCTGCTCTTCCATACTTCAGAAGATCCGGATGGAATAACAATTCAAAACCTGAAAAAGGATCATTGGTCAAACAAGACTCATCCCGCGAATATCTGTTTCAAAAGATACTCCACATCGGTTTCTGTGACTTTTCGCGGATTTGCTGCAGCTGAACCTGAAGCAAGAGTTTCTTCAATGATACGGTCCTCTCCCAAAATCGACTGTCCGGCAAAGGGTGAACGTATATTAAAATCTTCAATCATCCTGTTCGTTTCCAAGAATAAATCACCGCCAATCGTTTCGCTCATGATTGTATATTTCACACCCATGGCATCGTGATTGAATTTGATCGCATGCGGAAGGCATACGGCACATGCGAGGCCATGGGGAACGTGATACCTGGCGCCAAGCGGATGGGCAAGTCCATGGACAATTCCAAGTCTTGCATTTGAAAGCGCCAGACCGGCGAGATAACTCCCCGCAAGAAGATCATCCTTTTTGTCGCTGTACGAGTTCTCAAAAACCGCTCTTATGCTTGAAAAAATCATCGACAGGGCTTTCAAACTGAACTGATCGGAAAACCATGTGGCTCCGGTGCTAACATACGATTCAATTGCCTGCGTAAAAGCATCCATGCCGGAATGAGCAATCACTTCAGGCGGTGAACCGGCCAAAAGTTCAGGATCAAGGATGACAAGCCTTGCCATAAATGAAGGATGGCGGAATGATTTTTTGACATTGGTTTCACTATTGGTCAGCACACATACAACAGTGGCTTCAGAACCGGTACCTGCCGTAGTCGGTGCAACCAAAAAAGGTATTTTTGATGTCGAGATTGCAGCGCCGTCATGATAAGCAACAGGAGGCCGGGTTGCTTCAAGCAGGCCGGCACACGCTTTTGCAAGATCAATAACACTGCCCCCCCCCACCCCGGCTATCCATTCGGCATGGTGTGCACGGGCCTCAGAAAGAAGGACCTCAAGTTGATGAAGGGTCGGTTCCCCACCGGGATGCTGCCAGGTTTTGACTGCAACATCAGACATACCTGTTTCCGCAATATTCTGAAAGGCCCCGCTGGCGAGGAATGATCTGCCATGCACAAGAACGCCGCGTTTCCCGAAAACAGCACATTCCTTGAAAAGATCAACCACAGCGCGTTTTCGAAAAATTGTCCTTGGCGGCAAGACCAGTTCATTGGGAAACATCTTCATTTTAGTTCTCAGGTTTCATCCCTGGCGCGTCGTTTGTGCCGCATAACACATTATTACGGCAATCATTTCCAGATCATCCGTACCATCGTTTGTAACTGCATGTGAACCGCCATTTCCGGTAAGTATCGCATCACCAGCAGAAACACGGGTCTTTGTCGTGCCATCATCAAGTATGCCGCATCCGCGGGTCACAATATAAACCTCGTCCTCCCCTTCATGTTTATGTTCACCGATGCCGGCACCCGGCGGCAGAACAAGCCTGGCACACAACCGCACATTTGCGGTGAATTCCGGCTTACCAAAAAAATGGTGTATTGTTACCGCTCCAGGTCCACCACGCATTTTGTCGCGGATTTCCGTCTTCAAATCAGCCGCCTTCCTGATCATATCCATACCTCCATTTTAGACAACCAGTAAAACCTTAATGATTATACGAGCAAAAAATTGTAAAATCAGCCAAATTTATCGTAATGGATCCTGTCCTCGGGCATTTTCTTTCCCCTTAACACCTTTAAACAGGCATCTATCATAAGAGGACTACCGCAAAGATATACTTCAGCATCTACAACGTCCGCAAGATTACGATCCACTACTTCGGTGATGAGGCCTGTTTCCCCCGGCCAATTATCTTCAGGCAAAGGTTCGGACAGAGCCGGAATAAACCTGAAGTCGGCAAGCTTTTTTTCCATTTCCCGCAAAAGATCAACCAGGAAGAGGTCACGCAACGATTTTGCCCCGAAGAAATACCTGATCTTCCTTCTGTCATTTTTGGCAACCATATCAAGAAGCATTGATTTTACCGGTGACATTCCAGATCCACCGGCAATTAAAATAACGTTCGTTGTATCATTCCTCAGGAAAGAATCACCATACGGACCGTTAATTGTTACCTCATCGCCTTCTTTGAGATATTTGTGAATATATGTGGTAGATATCCCATTGGGTACATATCGCACCTCCAGTTCAATTTCCGAGTTACTTGCAGGATCATTGGCCAACGAATATGTCCTGAATACCGGACGCCGGCTCAGTTCATAGGCAGGTATTTTGAACTGGATATACTGTCCCGGCCTGAAATCCATTTTTTCCGGTTTGATCAGCTTCAGGCGTACCTCCCTGATGTCATATGTCAGATTCCTGAGCGACACCACTTGAGACTGGTACTCTTTCACCTTCAACAATTGTTCAGGAATGGAAATCTGGAGGTCATTGAGCACTTTCACCTGACACGAAAGCCTCAAACTGCCGACCCTTTCTTCATCGGACAGCCAGTGTTTTTCGGGTTTCGTAAACGGCTGTGATTCAGCACCCTTCAGGATTTTCATTCTGCAAAGGCCGCATCCGCCCCGCCCGCCGCATGCCGATGGAACAAAGACACCGGCGCCAGTCAACGTGGCATACAATGAATTACCCGGAACTACCGTCAATTCCCGGTCACTGTTGATCCTGATTTTTACTTCCGCCATAAATACCTCAAAGCAGAGAATACCCGCTTATACGGTAGAATCGAAACAAAAAACTGCATTGAGAAAAGCCTGATGCCATGCTATATATCCGGATGGTTTTCCTTTTGATGCCAGTGGAGAAAAACAACAACGAAAGGTCAACGATGAAGAAATATGTATGTGATGTATGTGGCTATATATATGATCCGGCAAAAGGCGATCCTGACAATGGAGTAAAACCCGGAACGGCTTTTGAAAATATTCCAAATGAATGGGTATGTCCGGAATGCGGCGCGCCCAAAAGTGATTTCTCGCCGGTTGAATAACCTGCATGTTTTAAAAGCAGGTTAATATCATGCTCAGTAAAACCGAACTGGAAAGACTCTATAAGACCTACAATAAGAAAAAATATGTTCATCCTGACCCGCTCGAGTTTCTCTATAATTTCCCGGATATCCGTGACAGAGAAATTGCCGGTCTGATTGCTTCCTCGCTCGCATACGGCAGGGTCACTCAAATACTGAAAAGTGTCCGGTGTGTACTGGACAAAATGGGCCCATCGCCGCTTGAGTTCATAAAGGAAACAAGACCACCGGACTTCAAAAAGATTTATTGCGGATTCAAACACAGATTCACGACCCACTGTGACATTGCCGATTTGCTGTCCGCGCTCCACCGGATCCTGAAAGAATACGGCTCGCTCAACAAATGTTTTGTTACGGGGATGGGGGAAAATGACGAAACAGTGATACCCGCTTTGAATTACTTTCTCGAGAAACTTAATTGTACCGGAGGATATCTGATTCCACTGCCGCACAGGGACAGTGCGTGTAAGAGAATGCATCTGTTTCTGCGATGGATGGTAAGAAAGGATGCCGTGGATCCGGGAGGGTGGAAAGGAATTTCACCGGGTAAACTGGTTGTCCCCCTGGATACTCACATGGCAAATATCGGCAGGACCATGGGCATGACACAAAGAAAATCAGCCAACCAGGGAATGGCGCTGGATATTACAAACGTATTTAGAAGAATTTCACCGGACGATCCCGTGAAATACGATTTTGCATTGACCCGCTTTGGAATTCATCCCGACATGGAGATGAAGGATCTATTGAAGAGCAGGCACCGATAATCAACGATTAATAACAGTGTTCTTTTGACGGGAAGGCACCGGTTTCGACTTCGCGTTTGTAGGACTGGAAGGCTTTCTTCATTGCAAAACCGAGATCAACATACCGCTTGGCGAATTTCGGCGTAAAGTCCGAGTAAAGACCAAGCAGATCATGGGTGACAAGTATCTGGCCATCACAGTACCTGCCGGCGCCGATACCAATCACAGGAATTTTTACAGCCCTTGTTATTTCCCTGCCTAGTGGTTCCGGTACACCTTCAAGTACTATTGAAAAAACACCTGCTTTCGCAAGCGCCTTTGCATCTTTGACCAGCCGCCTGGCTTCGTTAACCTTCCTGCCCTGTACTTTATAGCCACCCATTTCCTTAATGCTTTGCGGAGTGAGCCCTATATGACCGAGAACAGGAATACCATTATCGACAAGCGCCCTGATGAATGGGACACGGAATGCACCGCCTTCAACTTTCACTGCACCGGCACCTGCCCTTTTGATGAATCTCCCCGCATTGGTCAGCCCCTGCTCTATCGATGCCTGGTACGACATGAAAGGCATGTCGGCGACAACAAGGGCCTCCTTTGTGCCACGGACAACTGCAGCCGTATACTGGAGCATCTCCACCATTGTAACGGGAAGCGTGTTTTCATAGCCAAGCATCGTCATGGCAAGTGAATCGCCAACCAGTATCAACTGAACACCGGCGGCATCAATGATACGCGCCATGGAATAGTCATAGGCCGTCAGGCAAACAATTTTCTGTTGTCCCTTCAATTTCTTGATTTTACAGGCTGTCCACTTCATTTGTCACCATCGCTGTAAAAAGAGAACCACTTTTGGGGTCAGGGGTAAAGTTAAAAGCACTTCAGCAACTGTCCTGGTTTCGCCCGGAATGTGCAGATCCGGCCTGATATCAGCCAACGGCTGGACTACAAACCTGCGCTGCGACCAGCGCGGATGAGGTATTCCGCCATTTTCCCTTTTGATTACACGGTCACCTGCAAAAATGATATCAATATCGATAGGCCTTGGGGAATTTCTGCCGCTTGTTAATTCACGGCCCATTGTTTTCTCGATGGAAAGCAACTTATTCAAAAGGTCATCGGCATCCAGATCCGAATTTATGATCAGCACGGCATTAAGAAAAGGCAGGCCTGCATATCCGGGCAATACATCAACGGGTTCTGTCTCATAAACCGGTGATGAATCAATTACATCAACATCCTGAATCGTGGATATCTTGTCCCTAGCCTGTTTGAGATTATTCAGGCGATCGCCGAGATTGGAACCAAGACTGAGTCCGATTTCCATAAACAGTTTACAAACCCAACACGTCCTGCATGTCATAAAGCGCGGGTTTGCGGCTTACGACCCATCGGGCTGCACGAACAGCCCCAAGCGCAAACGATTCCCTGCTCCATGCACGATGAGTGAATTCGATCCTCTCGGCCTCATTTCCGAAGCTTACGGTATGATCACCAACCACTTCACCTTCACGATGGGAACGTACAACAATCTTACCTTCAGGATGTTTGCGGAAAGCGCCATCAGCATCATGAATCATGCACGCCTTAAAATCCCAACCCAGTCCTTCAGCCACTTTTTCACCAAGACGCAGGGCAGTGCCGCTGGGTGAATCTTTCTTGTTCACATGATGTGTTTCATCCACTTCCACTTTGTAATCTGTACCAAGGGCGGCGGCGGCTTTTTTAACCATCGCAAACAAAAGATTAACACCAAGACTCATGTTGGGCGCCCAGACTATCGGTACTTTCTCAGCCCCTTTTTTCACAGCATCACTCTCTGCGGCATCGAGGCCGGTCGTTCCTATAACCATGGCGCGTCCCATCTGCGAGGCCAGCATAACGTTGATAGGCACAGCTGTATGAAACGTAAAATCTATCAATACATCTGCATTCGAGAGAACTGTCTTAAGGTCATTGGAAAGGATTATCCCCGTTTTTTCCACTCCGGCCAGGACCCCAACATCCTTGCCCAGGTCCTTGTGAACAGTCATTTCCACAGCGCCGACAAGTTCAACTCCATTCACATTGCGAAAACTGCGAATAATAGCCTGTCCCATTCTGCCCGCTGCGCCTACCACTACTATTCTGGTTTTTGAAGGGGATTTTGTCTTCATGCGATGAACTCCATACTACCGTTTCAGAACACCGGTCTTCTTAAGTGTTTCTCTCAGCTGTTTTTTAAGAGCATTGTTCATGGGGCACAGGGGAAGCCGGTAAATTTCCCGAGTAATTCCAAGCATCGCCATTGCCGCCTTGACAGGAATCGGATTCGTGTCGATAAACAGATCGCAGAACAATTTATAGTATTTCAGATGTATTTTCCTTGCTTCATCCCATTTGCCTTTCATGGCAAGATGAGCAAGTTTTGCTATTGGGACAGGAATTACATTTGACGCCACGCTGATTACGCCTTTTGCGCCAACAGCCATCATCGGGAGCGTCAGTAAATCATCACCCGCCAGCACAGTGATATTGCAGCGGCTGAGAACATCACTCACCCTGTCGACACTGCCGCCGGCTTCTTTTACCGCCACAATCTTCGGATGCAGAGAGAGGCGCATAATCGTTTCGACCGAAATATCACGGCTGGTACGGCTTGGCACATTGTAAAGGATAACCGGCAAACCGAGATCAGCAATGGCGGAAAAATGTCTGACAAGTCCTTCCTGGTTCGGTTTGTTGTAATAGGGTGTAACCTGAAGGGTACCATCTGCACCGGCATCCATTGCGCGTCTGGTAAGTTCAATAGCCTCAGATGTTGAGTTGGCCCCCGTACCGGCAATCACTTTCATGCGCCCGCGACAGCTATCAATTGTGAATTCAATGACCCTGCTGTGCTCATCATAATCGAGGGTCGGCGATTCACCTGTAGTTCCAACCGGAACAATACCATCTATACCGGCATCAGCCTGCATTTCTATCAAATCATGCAGATTACCGAAGTCAACGCTTCCGTCTTTGTTGAACGGGGTGATTATTGCCGTATAGGCTCCTTTGAACATCTCTGCCTCCATTATCTATTTTCTACCAATCCTGCTCCTTATACCAGTCTGTTTTGCAGTGATGATTTCTCCGCTTACAATATCCTTCATGGTTTCACGTTTCCGCACCAGCGTCGACCTGGTTCCGTCTACCATGACTTCCGCGGCCCGCGGGCGACTGTTATAATTAGAAGACATGACGAAACCATACGCGCCGGCGCTTTGTACTGCAAGAAGATCATTTTCTTTTACAACAGGTAAATTCCTGTCTTTCGCGATAAAATCGCCTGATTCGCATATCGGTCCCACAAGATCACCGCGTATTGTACCGCTGTTTCTGGTTACGGCAAGCACTTCGTGATGGGCATCATAAAGGGACGGCCTGATCAGGTCGTTCATTCCGGCATCAACCACCACGAATTTCTTGAATGGATTATCCTTGATGTACTGGACGCGGCAAACAAGAATGCCGCCATTTCCCACAAGAAAGCGGCCGGGTTCCATCACAATAGACAGGCCGGTTTTTTTAATCAAAGGGACAAGCGTTTTCGCGTAAAGTTCCGGGGTAAGCTCCGGCTGATCAGGCCGATATCTGATTCCAATTCCCCCGCCTATATCGAGATACCGGAATGCCGGGAACCGTTTTTTCAAAGAGGTACATATGTTAGTCAATTTCTCCAGCGCATGACAAAACGGCTGTACTGAAAGAATCTGGGAACCGATATGCATGTGTAAACCGGCTATTTCTATATTCGGCAGTGATCCAGCCCATTCGCAGGCTTTAACCATTCGTTCAGCATCAAGTCCAAACTTGTTTTCTTTTTTACCGGTACTGATATATTTGTGAGTACGTGGATCAACATCAGGATTAACTCTGAATGCAATCCTTGCTTTACGTCTAAGTTTTTTCGCGCATTCAGAAATACGCGCGGCTTCCGGTTCAGACTCAACCGTAAAAAACAGTATATTTTCCCTGATAGCATATTCGATTTCGTCGCGCGTTTTTCCCACGCCTGCAAAAACAATTTTCGACGGATCCGCCCCAACCCGCAATGCCCTGAACAATTCCCCTCCCGAAACAATATCCAATCCGGCATTCTCATCAAGGAATGTTTTAACAACCGCCGCATTTGAATTTGCTTTTACTGAATAACAAATCAAAGGTCTGGCACCTGCCATTGCTTTTGAAAGGACCCGGTATTGTTCCCGGAAATGATTTCTGCTGTAAATATAAAGTGGAGTTCCGTACGTTTCTGCAAGCCTGCTTACAGCCACACCTTCAGCATACAGGTTATTCTTCCGATAGGTGAATGCATTCATGGGGTGTCAGGGATATCAAAAGCATGACAAACTGTCAATCAGCCAGCATTATAAATACACGACCTTTCATTGATTGAACTATCCTTGTCCTCAACCGGGTTAAACTGCTATATTCATATAAATGTTCACAAATAGAAAAATACGAAATCTCTGGCTCGTTCAGTTCTTTGCTGATTTTGCTGCCATAGTGGCGGCGTATTATACCACCCTGCTCATTCGGTTCCATAGCGATATCGGCGAGGAATTCTTCACTTTTGTCAACAAGGCAATTCGAGCAAGGGAAACAGGAGCCCTTAGTGACATGTTTGAGGACTTTTATGTAGTCAGTGCCCCTCGAATTATTTTCTTCATGGTCATTACTCTAAGCATCCTATATGCCCTCAGGGACCTTTACCCTGGAAGAAAGTTTATCAGACCACGACCAATAGCATGGAATGTAATCGTGGCAAATCTGATGGCAATATTGGTCTTCTTTACCTATTTCTATCTTCGCCGAAATATTTTTCATCCCCGCAGTTTTTTCATGACTGTTATTTTCTTCAATATAATCTACTGCATTTATTTTCGCAGCCTGATGGACAAACTGCTGAAGTATTTGCGCTCCAACCATTCAATCGACCAGGTCCGCGCGGTTTTACTTGGTAAAAACGAGAAGGCCGACCTGATAAACGATCTGATATGCAGAATCCATCCACACGGAATTATTATTGTTGATCGCATTCCCAACAGTGCGAGCGATGCAGGATTTGAGCGTACCATCGCAAAACTGGAAGAGAGCGCTAATAAATACGAAGCGGAGATGGTAATTGCCGCAGATAACGACTTCACGGTTCCCCAGATCATGCGACTTCTGGAACTCGCAGACAAACTTGGCATGTCGGCAAAAGTCCTTTCCGACAAACTGTCCGTCCTGATCAACCAGGCCAAACTGCCTGTTGATGTGATTCACGGCACGCCGTTTGTACATTTTGAAGTGTCACGGGTCATGAGAGATGAAACGGGTATTTCGAAAAATCTTTTATCTGTGGCTGTCGGTTATTTCATGGTGGTAATATTATTACCCCTAATAGCGTTGATAACATTATTGATCAGAACAACCAGTAAAGGGGCGGCAATCTTCGTGCAAGAACGCATAGGGGTAAACAGGAAACCCTTCAAGATGTACAAGTTCCGGACCATGCACGATCGTGCAGAGGAACTGCAGGCCCAGGTGGAAGAGTTTAATGAATCAGGCGATGGCCTGTTCAAGATAAAGAATGATCCACGTGTTACCCCTGTTGGTCGTTTCCTGAGAAGATTCAGCCTGGACGAATTGCCCCAGCTGATAAACGTAATGCGTGGAGAGATGAAAATCGTGGGACCGCGTCCACTGCCGTGGAGGGATTTCAAGAATTATTACGAGGAATGGCATTATAGCCGGCATGGCGGATTGCCCGGCCTTACATGTCTCTGGCAGGTATCAGGCCGCAGTGATGTCGATTTTCACAACATGTGTATCCTGGATGTGTATTACCTGAGGAATCGTAACTGGGTGATGGACCTGAAGATCATGCTGAAAACTATATGGGTCGTCCTGTTCGCCAAGGGTGCATATTGAAGGCGAAATATATCTCATACTTTTCCCAATCTAGCAGCATATCTATTTTATTTTCACAACAACTGCATGCCCATTCAGGTTATGGATTACAATTCTGTCTGGACAGTTAATTTGTTCTTCAACAAAGCGTGTTATCCCATCACAACTGGCAAAACCATAGTCATCATACACAACGATACCACCAACAACTATTCTATCCCATATCCATTCAGTAATTCCCTTTGCAGATTCATACACATCAACATCGATATGACAAAACCTGAAGAATTCATGTTCAATGGATTTTGCAGACTCGTCGGGGAAAATCCCTTCAAGTATTCTTACATTATTAACCTCAAGAGACTGAAGAAGTTTTTCAACAATATCCCTCGACGTGTCAGAATGTTCACCACCGCAATACAAAGAGTCTTTACATGATGCCTTTACAACACCAGTAAAAGTATCACACAGGTATACTGGATCAGTTATCCCGCATGATTGAACTTTTTTGGCAATCAATGCGCCTGTACCACCTTTCCATACACCAATTTCAATCAGACTTCCCTTTAATTTGGTTGTTTGTTCAACAAGAGACCATAACTCGAAGCATCTATATTCATCCACAAGTGTATAAGAATTAATAGCTCGGTAAACTTCCTTAAAATCTTTATCTTTATTCCACGGCGAGTATGTTGCACGCGGCCTGACACATTGGTGCAAAGGACCTTCCTTTTTATCATTTCCCGGCAACCACCAAGGATAAAATCCAAGCCTGAACATCAGGCGTCCGAGACAGTTTTTAATCAACGTGATCATATCTATTTCCCATTAATGCTCAAAAGTTGACCTAACAACATTATAAAGAATTTTTCATCAAATACTATAGCCAGGGAACATTACCTCAACAATTTACAACACTTAGGGAGTTTGAACCATATTGTAAAGATCAGAAACAAAGGTCAGCTTCAGTTCATCGTTCTTGCTATCCGATGATTGTCGATCAGCAAGAACTGATACATAAGCCCAACGTCTTGAAACACCATTAACAATACTGTCATACGCCATATACATCAGTCTTTTAGCCTGACTCGATACCAATCTATCAGGAGAGACAAACCAGTAAATGAAAAAAGCCTTCTTCGAATTGAATGCCTTTAAAAAGTCAACATCCATAATCGGAACAGGTACTTCAACACCATTACTACAATTAAAAATTGCGCGATGATATTTCAAGATTCTCATCCCCTGCCCTGGCAAACACAATTCAGGCTGGTTAATACTCCCGCGCTGGGATCCGGTAATGGCAACCGATACCGCGATCCAATGATTGGTGAATCCATCACGATAGGTCTTCTTTAGAATGATGGTGTCTGACGGCAAACAACCCTTCTCAGTCAGCGAGCATGAAGCAATTGCTCCTCCACATTTTGGGCAGTACAGGGGTAGTGTCGCGGACTTCCATAATATGTGTATCCTGGATGTGTATTACCTGAGAAATCGCAACTGGGTACTGGACCTTAAAATCATGCTGAAAACCGTATGGGTTGTCCTGTTCGCCAAGGGTGCATATTGACAGATATCCCGAGGAATCACTCTTTTCCAGAAGCTTTACGTTTCTTCGACTTACCTTCAAGCATATCACCAAGCCACATCAGAAGGAGAATAACCACTATCATTACCAAGTAACCTGAAAAGTCGTGATAGAAATTAACAGCTGTCTTCTGACCGCAGAAATACGCAAGAACACCAATGGTCAGAACCCTTACAATATTGCCTATCACAGCCAAAGGGATTGACAACAGAAATAAGATCCATTTTTTCCACAGAATACTTTGACTGAAATATGCATAAGCGGCGGCCAGCGCGGTAATTGCCAGCAAAGATCTTATACCGCTGCATGGGTCGGCAACATCCAGACTAAACCCACCACCTGCAGACGAGAATATGGCCGTACCGACATTTTCCGTGGCGATACCGAGACCATTTAAAAGTATTACAGAAGTTTTTGTGACGATAACCCGGAGGTAAAAGCTCAATTCATCGAGGAAGTTCAACGGTATACAGAAAATCAGATAGGCACATGGAAATATCAGCAATCGTGCCACCTGCCATCCCTGAAGGAAAAGTGGAATGGCCCAGATCAGTATAACAAAGCCTACCAGGGAAATTCTCGGCTGTTGAGCACGCGCCCCAAGCAGGTGTAACACCAGCGCAAAAACAATAACCCACAACCCACGCCAACAGACCTTTTCCTCTGCGACAAGCAGTTCTTTTCTTCTGAACCATATAGCCACAACACTCACTATCGGGATAAGCCAGCCGTGTGAATACGTTCCGAGAGAAATAGTGGCATCGCTCCAGCGAATAATCATCCACTTAAACAGGGACTTACTGAACAAGCGGACATCAGTTGTATTCCCCTGGAAATGAAAGATCAACACTACCAAACCAAGAATCAGAAGAACAAAAAACCCTGATGACGGCTTTCTTCTTTCCAATGCATCTTTTTTGTCATCTTGAATCATAAAGTCGCTAATTCTTTCTTACTCCCGTTATTACCGGATACAAACCCTGGATAAATGGAACTATCTCCCCCTTTACATCGGAGCCGGAAGTCGTGATAGATACGTAAGCCCAACGAGACATTTTCCCGAACAGGATTCTGTCAACTAGCATATAAAAAGAACGTATAAAATTATTATAAGTTTCACGTTCTCCATCCGTATACCAGTAGGTATAAATACTGGAAAGTTCCTTAACCGACCTGTCCTGACTGGGTTGTTGAAACAAAAGCTTCAAGACCTTGACTGAAAGCGATTCTCTCCCTTTAATTGGAATTTCCAGAGTTTCCTGGGCCACTATCCTGTATCCCTGCCCGACAAGGCACATCTGGGGCCTGTGTATACTTGTAATTTCGCTCCCAGCGATAACAACTGTAACCAACATCACCATACCTGATTTATTACTGTACTCTTTCTTCAAAAGCATTGTATCCGGGGGCAGAAGGTTCTTTTCGCCAAGCGACCATGATAAAACCAAGTGACTGCCACATGATTTACATATATTTACCCCCTTTAATTCTCCGGCCGCGAAACTCTTCATACATTTCTCATTTTGACAGAAGAAGATATCCGCTCCGTTCCATTCACCAAACTGGGAAGAAAGATCAAGCCTTACGGAAAGGTCATCCGACATTTTGACATCCCCGCCCAGCCAGAGGATCAAAGAAGCTGAAACCAACAGGATAATCAGAATAAAATAAGGGAGGTTCTGTCTAAGAGTTTTCACAGAGCGCTTATGTCGAAACATTCATCATCTAAAACATATCAGAATTAACAATCAAACTGGAACATTATCGAGGCTTATCATTATAATTTCTCAACCCCAGCAACTGTAAGGCAACCAAAAACAGGAATACCGGCACGATATAACAATACCGCCGCCACAATCTTCGCGGTTCCTGACATAACCGGTAAAACCATTGAAAACCCGAATCTTTCATCCATGCCGGTACATCCTTCATTCTACCACTGTGTATATCAAACGCGGCACCTACACCCAGCATTATCCTTACATCAAGTTTATCCAAAAATTGTGCCATTATTATTTCCTGTTTTGGCGTACTGATTCCAACCCAAAAGAAATCGGGCTTAATTTTCGACACAACATCGATCAGATCTTTCTCTTCCTGCTCGTTTAAAGGACGGAACGGCGGGCAATATGTTCCTGCAATCCTGATACCAGGATATCTTTTCTCGAGCTTTATCTTCAGTTCGTCGGCAACACCCGGTTTACCGCCATACAAAAAGTGCGTCCAATTCTTTTTCAGCGATAATTCACATATCTTGAACATTAAATCAGGGCCGTATACCCGCCCCACCTGCTTATGACCCGTCAGCCTACCAAACCATACAAGCGGCATGCCATCTGCAACATTCAGCGTGGCCTTATCCAGGCTGTTCTTCAAAGAGATGTCAGTCCTGGATTCGATAACACCATGAACACCCGTCACAGTAACGTAACCTTTACCACCATTTCGGACGATATCAGTAATTACATGTACCGCGGCATCCATATCAACTGCATGAATATTGACACCAAGCACGTTAAACACTGGAAGACTTTTATTCAATTATATCACGACCCCCTTTGATTTACGGGCCGAATTATTGTCCATACACATACAAGATTTGCCGCTTTCGCAAGCTGTTTCCGTGTCGATTCCCAAAACCGCATCGATGATTTCTTCTACGCTGATCAGATCCATCGCCTTTAGCCCAAATTCAACGGACTCATCAACCTGATGGCAAGGAACCGATTCAACCTTATCCTGATGATGAATAACTACGCTCAATTTTCCTGATGGCGCCCACAAAGGCAGTTTGCCCGGCCCAAACAATCCGACAACCGGAATTCCCAATGCGTCAGCCAGATGCATCGGTCCTGAGTCAAGACTAACGACAACACAAATATCAGACAACATCTCAGCCCAATCCGTTATGCTCTTCGCCTCTCTAACGACAATATCGTCTCCCAGCGCAGTACGTACCTCACAAGTCTGACCCGGACCACAAAGCCCTACAGACTGAATTCCGGAAGACGCCAGTTTTGAAACCACTTCCTTCCATTTACTGTTTTGCCAAAGTCGTCCCTTCCAAGGAGCTATCGGTATCAACCCTATCTTTGAACGGTTTTTTTCAGAATCGCAACTTGTTAAATGAATGAGGCACGGCGGTGCGACATTGACCTCTTTGATATCAATAAATGGTAGAAAACGTAAGTTGATTTCCCATCGCCGCAGCAAATCATCATATTTAACCTTTTCTGTAACAGCACCCGTTATCATCCGCGAAAAGTCACCAAGGTAATGATCAATACTGAAGACAGGGTAACAACCAAATAGGTAAAGGAGAATCACGCTACGAATATCACCGCGAGGATCAATGCCAATCCCCCCTTTACAAATACGTCGTATTCGAAATAGAGAAGTAATAAACTTTCGATTAAAATATGAAGATGACGTATATTTCAGGTCCGAATCGTAAGATGTCCAAGGCAACTCACAGTCCACCCAACTCATTTCCCCAGATGGTGGCAACAATTGATTCCATCGTTCTTTAGCAACTACCAGTGTTTTAATGTTATTCTTGATCAACACCTTTACAAGTGGATCAAGAGATATGATATCCCCCATACCAAACGGCTCAAAAATAACTACAGTTCTTTTTTCTAAAACCGAAGATATTAACGAAAACATCCACGCTATCATCCGTACAGAAACAGCAATCAGTCCAAGCACTACTCCTCCGATACGTCTTTTAAAATCAAAACTGCCGACTGTATTCACATTAATTTATCCTGCAGACAAAACTAAAAGGTCTTTATAGTTTCTTTAGTTAAGAATCTCAGCTACAGCTTTAAAACATTTTTCTACAGTTATTTCTTCCATGCACGGAATATTTGAATACTTGCATTTAGCCAAGCCACATGGCGAACATGGTTGTGGAGCAGACAAAAGAATCTCTGTTTCGCGATATTTACCCCACCTATAGCTGTTATCATGTTCCGGTCTTAATACCACCTGCCTAAGACCGGCTAAGTTTGCCAAGTGTCTTAAACCACTGTCATGAGTTATGAGACCCAATACACCATCCGCCCGAAACAACGAAAAGACATCCAGTAGACCAGTCTTTCCAGTAAAATCATATACGCGGTCAGCGGAAAATTGTCGCGACAGTTCACGGATTGTATTAGCCGTCCGTTCATCTTGTCCAGAATCGAGAAAAATAAGATCAACATCGAATTGTCTTAATATCGTCTGGAGCAATGACAACCATTTTCCAGACGACCATCTAAAACGATGCATTGGCGTCATACTTATACAAAGGCATTTCCTGCCGGATGGTAATATATACTTGAATTTCAGGCCCTTAATGTACACGAGCCAGCGATTATAAATTTCATCTGCATTTGTGAGAACCGGGTCATCAAATACAGTACTGAACAATGTAGCAATCTCATCTATATACCTAGCCTGCTGTGGACGGAAGACAGATGAAGTCAACATGAAACCCAGCCCCTTATCTGCAAAGCCAATTCTTTCGTTAACCCTTGAGATATACTGTGCAACGTGCGCAAAATGATAACCATCATAAGAATATGAAATCCCTATCATTGGTTTCACCTTTCGGACAATATTCAAAACGTCAGAAAGATACTTCTTCCTGTCATGGCAGATATCTCCGGAAACAGGATGTAGATCAACGTTGAGATTCATAAATCCTGCCATTTCCCGCAGAGCATACCCTCCAAATAAATCAAATCTCAGTTCTGGACTGATCTCCCCTAAGTACCTGAGAACAGGAAACAGGCATACGATATCACCCAAATGTGTTGCTCCATAAAGTGCTACATGGCCCCGGGAACCATTCTTTATACGTATATTATGATGAATCTGCGTATTCGAGCAGCAGAAGCCCCTGTCAACTAACAAAAGCGCTCTGACTAAAATACGCCTGAAGGGAGTGTTTATTGTCAGTACACGGTGTAACTGGCTTGAGGTCATAACAGCATCAGGCTATTGACAGTTACTGATTCTTCTTGACCGCATATACATACTCTGCAAAACCAAGGATTTCCCAAAGCAAAGCTAGCAGCTTCCTGTCGAAAATAACATACACCAAATACAAAGGCAGGGCTGCAAATTTCCACCAAGTTCTTCTTGTCCCGGCCCGAATTACTTTAAAATTATTGACCAGAAGAACATTGGCAACCTCTTTCAAGTCATAAACCCGCACATGAGTATCATCATCACAAAAGTTGAGAGTACCCTTCATACTCGGAAAACTCATAGATCTGACAGACGGAAATTCAACATAAATCACACCACCAGGTTTAATCTTTCCGGTAATTTCGCGAAGGAGGTCCAGCCCGTTAGACAAATGCTCAATAATATGATTAGCAATCACAACATCGTAGAAATTATCCGGCAAGGATTTCAAAGAAGTATTTGAAAGATCAAGCTCATAGAACTTCTCCATCAACTTGAAATCTTCTTCACTATTGGCATAAATCCCTTTATCAACTCCATGGTATCGGCATTTTGGAAACCAAGTTTTCGCAAGTGACGCAGAGTGATTACCACATCCAACGTCTAAAAGCGTGAATTCCCTGCCATACAGATCACGATAGAACCAGCGAAATTTTGGAGGGAAGAGTCCAAAAATCCGCTTTAACCACAACCCAATATTTACTGATTTATTCATTTTCTTTCCTAATCATTTTTGCTCCTGCTTCTATTTGTCCCTCGTATTGAAGCACCTCTTTGGTTTTGGCAATTCCCTCAAGAACCATTGCCTGAAACAAGAAAACAGGGAAAGAGACTTGAGTATCGCCATAAATTAGAAGAAATCCGATTATCTGGGCAATAAATTGCGCAAACATAACATTGAAAATTCTTTTTAAATTATCATCCTGCCATTCCCCTCTTCTTATCCTGTTGTATTCCAGTCCTGCAGACACGAGAAAACCAATTCCCGCAATAAAACCTGGCAGACCAAAAATGAGAAGAAGACTCAAAAGTCCATTGTGATAGGCCCGGACAACAAAAGCCCAGTCTCTTATATAAGCTCCGGCCGCAATAATATCCATCAACTCTCGAGGGTTAAAGGCGAATCCTTGCCCCAGCCATAAATACCTCGGAATATCATTAACTGCTCGTTTCCATACTTCAATGCGCCATATAGTAGTACCCATCGCATCAGCCTTCGCTTCCCAGGAAACATTCGAAAAAGGAACAAAAGACAACGCTCGCTGCATTGAAAGAGGCATATGATCCGCAAAAAAAGCGGCAATAAATATAAACAACATGACACAAAGCCCCATCACAAAACCTCGCCGCCAGTTAATTCTTTCAGAACCAAACACAGAGTATATTCCCAGGAACATAATCTGGCCAATTATGGCAGACCTGAAGCCGGCCAGAGCTGCAGACGCCATTGCGAAAATAATCATGATAATGCTCAGAATAATTGTTTTTCCGGCGAATGGTTGACGAAAAAGGAGGAAGGGAAGGTAGATAAACATTGATCCACCCATAACATTGAACCTGGCCATGCCTTCACCAGACTCAACATTACTCAATATTCTCGAAGTAAATGCCGACGGTTGTATGAAGTGATATTGTACCTGTATAGAGCCGCCACTGAGTAGATACACCAATTCGCCAAGAGTTGGTATCAACGAGAATAAACACATTACTATCAGACTGACTCTCCAGACTCTTGGCGAAACAGTAATAGTGTCTGCCGAAAGAAATAAGCCCATGAAAATAAACAATATTACATATGGAGCGCCTCCCCACATATTAGACCCGAGATACCTTATTCCTATACCTCGAAAACATATAGTGACAACCAAAACTGCAACGAAAAACCAGACATATTTTCTCACAGGCGATTTTCTTCGAATAACTTTCCCTATTAACCTGTACGGAATCAGAAAGAGAATTAAAAGAAAGGCGAACACATGACATATCGTCAAATTTGTTGGTGCCTGAGGAAATTTTAACAAACTTTGCCAAAGAACTATTATAAATCCAAGCCAGACATCAGGACGGTTCACAAAATAAACCACAAACGGAAACACGCCCAAAATTGTGAGAAGATTGATATTTTGCTGCGAAAGGGCCAGTAACAAAATTACACAAACTCCAAGAAAGACAAGTGTTCCAACGACTAAACCTATAGGCATTTTATTCCCTTATTACTTTGTAAGTTCATAATATCCCGCCAATATCCGTTGTATTCGTCAACCATTCGAGCCACTTTGAATTTATCTTCAAATCTACGCCTTGCCGCTAAACCAAAATTTTCCCTCATAAGGCGATCTGAAATCAAAAGTTGCAATAACTTCAACCCTTCATCCGGCTTTTCAAGATCAAAAACAAAACCGGTACGACCATGATCAACAATTTCCGGTGCCCCTCCAATATTACAGGCAATCGAAGGAATTCCTGCACGTGCAGCCTCAAGCAATACAGTAGGGAAAGCATCAAATTCAATCGATGGATGTACCAGAATGTCAATTTTTGAAAATATTTCCTTTGTCGATCTTCTGCCTTCAAATAGTATTTCTTCATTAAATTCCCGTTCTAATTGTTTAAGACTCGCAACAAAAACCGGGGCTATTTCTCCGTAAAAATGCCACTCTATATCTTTCAAGACTCCTCGCCGAATCCACTGTTCCACGACATTAAATCCCTTTAAGGGTGCGTTCATACCCAAGAAACCTATATTTACTCTTTTATTTTGATGTTTTGTTGAAGTATTATTTTTCTCCTGATCAAGAATTCCATTCCTTATTATTGTCAGATGACCTTTATATCCGAAGGACTTGCAAACTTCCAAAACAGCCTGACTTACACACACAAGTCCTTGAAGATTATTCGCCGAAGACTTCATTATTTGTCGTCGAACATGGCCATGAAATGAAGCTGCAGGATGATCGTGTAATGTGCCTACTGAAGGTATACCAAGTTTTCTTCCAAGCCACCAAGCCTGTTCAAAACCACGTGCGTGCCAGGCATGTACAAGTCTGCTATCACGCAATTTATCCATAAGTCGAAAAACAGAGAAAGTATTCTCGATTAAGCGGTCACAACTCGTTAAAAGCGGTAAAACCCTTATACCCAAACAGGTGGCAACATTAAAAACAGCCGAATCAGGTGGTGCAACAAGACATAAAGGCATAGACAAATTCTGAGCGCCCCTCAACAGGCACTCCAATATCACCTCTGCCCCAGATCCACGCCCATGAGCCGTTGATATAATAGCTATCATTTATATCTTTTTAAATTGGACTGCAAATCAGGACCAAAATCTTTCACTATAACTTAAGATAACAAGGCCCTTAAATGTCGTGCACCTGAATTGAAAACAATGCGAAAGATTGTAAAGGGCAAATGCGGATCTATTTCAAGAATCCGCCGGAGTACAACCATCCAATCTTTGAAATACGGAGCCGGAAGTACAAAAACATTTAACACCGTGCGTATACCCAGACATCGAGCTTCTGTTATACCTTGGCTTTGGCTGTAATCCTGCAAAAAACATTCCAGCATTTCGAGATATGACATCGCCAGTTCCGTCCGCCGTCTTTCGCTTTGGTCACGCCAGGATACCCCTTGAGCCATTATATCCTGCAGCGCTTTCAACGTCTCGTCAGAAACATTAAAATGCGGCAGGAACTCCTTAATAGTTCGACAAGTAGTAACAAAATGGTATGCGAGTTGTTCTGCCCTCCTGTTCGAACCAATACTTCCTCCATGAATACGGTACATTAGGAGCGGTCGCTGAATATTGACTCCTCTTGTATGGACTAGTAGTCGCATCCACAATTCATAATCTTGAGACAAAGGGCAGGCTTCATCATACTTAAGATCACACGAAAGAAGCACCTGTTTCCTGAGCATTACAGTAGAGTGCACGAAAGGATTACACAACAACCCCAACCACCGAACGCCAGTATCTGTAAAGGGTAAAAACCTGAACTTTCCCTTACGACCATCAGCATCTATTAACTGAAATGCAGAACCGACAATTCCGACATCCGGATTTCTATCCAGGAATTCAACCTGTGTTTCCAACCTTACCGATAACGATACATCGTCGGCATCCATTCTGGCAATATACTTACCACAAGCAAGCCCCAATCCCCTGTTAAGCGAAACCGCAAGCCCTCTATTAACATCATTTCGAATTAACCTGACTCTATCATCCTTCAGTTTTGCCAGAATATTCCTCGTACGTTCATTCGATGATGCGTCATCCACTATTATAAACTCATAATCACCAAATGTTTGTTTAAGAATACTGGCAATTGAAGCTTCAAGAAAAGCATCCTCGTTATGAACCGCCATCAAGACCGATACTAAAGGTGACGAAGACATGTATCATGCTTCTCCAGCCAAAGACCAAAACACAACAGCGCCCAACAGCGTTGTGGATTCCGGCCATGAGGCCATTTATTCGCGTTTGGAAATAAATACGACAATGAACTGTTACGCGCAAAAATACGTTGGCGTATTTCCTTAACATCCCCTCTCTCAAGCCATTCTCGGACAGGAGCTCCAAATCCTTGCTTGGACCGTACCTGTATCTCGGACGGCCATAAATCCTGACATGCATTTCTCAACAGATATTTTAATTCCATGTGTTTGAATCGTAATTTCCATGGAATCGCCAACAAGAATTCGACCAAGTCAACATCCAGAAATGGCGCTCTGACCTCCAATCCATTGGCCATTGCAGCTCGATCCACTTTCACCAGTATGTCCCCAGGCAGATAGCAATTTATATCAAATGATATCGCCTGATCCACTCCACCAGAATCTTCAACAGGACAAAATGTTTTCCTTAAGGAATCAATTCTGTTTAATCCTTCACGATAATCATCAGCACGATTAATTCCAGTTAGAAAAGCCAAATGACGATCTATCGGCCTTGTAAAATTATGGTGGATACTCCCGTAATAATGTACCAAAGAAGCCTGATCTCTTGCCGCTTTACAGGGAACACCAAACTTTGCAAGGACCCTAAGAATGTTTTTTATAACAGCCAGACGAAGCAGAGAAGAAATCTCGCTGGATTCCAATTTTTCAGAATTTAGCAAATGAGAATACCACTCATATCCGCCGAAAATTTCATCACCACCATCCCCGGACAAGACCACCTTCACTTCTTTGCTGGCAAACTGAGAAATCAGGAACGTAGGAATATTAGAAGAATCGGCAAACGGTTCGTCATAAACATCTACCATTTTCTCCAACATTTCTCCGACCGGAATATCCATCTGAATCTCGTGATGTTCAGTCTTGTAACGTTTAGCAATGATATTCGCCCATGGCAGTTCATTAATAATTTTACCAAAGCCAACAGAAAAGGTCTTAACAGGTCCTTTTGCATGTTTCGACATAAGCGCTACAATGGTACTTGAGTCCAGTCCACCACTTAGAAACGCTCCCACAGAAACATCGGCAACCATTTGCCGTTTAACAGCCTGCTCGATGAGACTTCGGCACCTATTCACAGCTTCATCAAGAGAAATATCTGCCATAACGGAATATTGTGGTTGCCAGTAACACCACTCCCTTACATGACCATTTTCGAATCTAAGAACGTGCCCAGGCTGTAACGTGCGAACTTCTTCATAAATTGTTTGATCTGGAGAGATATAGTTTAACGACATGTAATCATTTAGGGCCAATTCATTCAGGCTTGGCCTCAAGAAACTATCCATCAGCAATGCTTTTATTTCCGAGGCAAAAATAAAATCATTTCTACCGTTCATAGCCCAGTAGAATGGTTTTTCACCCATCCGATCCCTGGCAGCAAACAGATTTTTCTTTTTATTGTCCCAGAAAGCAAACGCAAATTGACCATTAAGATGCAAAGGTGTCTCATCCCCGTATTCCTGACAGGCCCTGAGAAGAACTTCCGTATCCGATTCAGTCCGAAAAGTCCATCCCTTCTCTTTCAAAACCTCCCTTAGTTCGCGATAGTTAAAGATCTCACCATTGAACACAATCCAGTAACGTCTGGTTTCATCGGACATCGGCTGTTTGCCGCCAGCAATATCAATCACGCTTAAGCGACAATGACCAAGATGACACTCTGGCAGAAAAGCAATATGCATATCATCAGGACCTCGATGCCGCAGACATTCCGTCATACGGTCAATTCGGCCATCCCGCTGAATAACATTCCGTGAAACTATGCCCACGATTCCACACATACCTGATTTCCAAAGAATTCAGATGAGAACTAAATTAGCCTGATCATGCATCAAGATCTATCCACCGCTCAGAGGATCATATCCTTTAGGTGTCGTGTGTTCGTGACTCCGGTGGAGTCAAAACATACAGCGATAATTCCCTGCCTCCATAAAACATCGGGATTACGGCAAACTGGGCTTCCAGTAATATGAAGGCAATACGTTGCGAAGCGACTTCTCGATGCGGGCTGTAATCAGCATGTTCCCTTCTTCTGATACATGACAATAATCAAAAAAGTGGTTCTTACTATTCAGACCATTCAACGTATCGGCTATATCAAAGAAAAAGTAATTCTTCAGCTCGGCACAATTCTTGATCCTATGACGAACTGCCGGAACCAACCTCTGAAGAAACAAATTTTCAGACTTGATACCTTGTTCATAATCAGTAAATGTTTTTCCTTCCGTTGTGAAAATGTCAGGCTGCCAGAAAAATACGGTAGTTATCCCATGTGCATTTGCCAGCGTATTTATATCCTTCATGTTCTGCAGGTATATTTTGACTATACGATCGGCATGATCCGCCAAGTTTTTGTCATTGATTTCGTTTTCCGTGTTAACCTTAACAGTGACAATCCGGTTTCGAAGCACATTAGCAACTCTGATGAGAAGTCTGATGGTATAAGGTCTGCAGGCAAATCGCATTTCGTTCTTGTGGTTTTCGATTACCGATTCCATTGCAAGTACCGAACAGGCCGGATAATAGTAACCCATAGTTAAGAAGCACGGGGCATCTATTTTGTCCTGAATCTTTTCCAGATAACGGCTGTATTCATTAACGCCATCATAGAACACCGCAACGCGAATATGGTCGCGGCGCAGGACCTCAATGAATGTCATCAGCTCGGCTGTGGATGAGTATCCGCCAACTCCAAAATTCATCGCTTCGACTTTAGACCGGTCGAGTTTAGCATTCAGGAGCGATGGAATATCCGCCTCCTGCCTAGTCGTGGTAGAGAACATTGTTGATCCACCGAAAAATGCAATTTTATCTGTTTTTTCCGAGATGCTGCTGCGGTCGATCCTGAAGCCGGCATCATCGGTTGTAACGTACTTGCCTCGAAAGTTCGGACATGGATAGTACCAACGGTAAGGGTGGTAGACTATCCTCTCGTGGTAGATCACCGCCATTTCACGACGGAGCTTTTCGTAATCAGTTCCAGTACGTCCAGCTATTTCGGCAGCAAAAGGTCCGCGCTTGCGATCGACTAACCATTCACCAAAACGTTTATCAAAGGACAGGACGAGGAACGAGACCAGTTCACAGGCGAGGATTAGCGTGGTCACCTTAAACAGAAAATGTATTCGTGCCATAAACATTGTGCCGGAACTATTTCTTTTTGATTCCATAGCCACTATCGGTGGTTATCGTTTCAATTTTCGTGACAATACTTGCACTGATAAATGTAGAGTATCAATTACGAAGAATTCGCAGCAAAACCACGCCATACAGTCCTTAACTTGGAACACGTTAAGGTCAGAGATATCCGGCCATTCACCAAAGGACTGGACAAAAATCAAACTCCCATCGTGCTGCATGCGTTATTAACCCCAAGAAAAGCCGCTTTACCTGTATCCCTACCAACCCCTTCAAGGAAGAGAGATAGTTAAGATTCACATCCCCGATCATCCAGAAAATCGGACCATTATTCCAGATAAATGGCTTGAAAAACACGAAAGCCTAAAAGACAATCCAGATGGCCTGCTGTTTGTCCACAGCAGTTTCATCTTCACTCGCACGCTTTTCAAGAAAAGCCTTCAGCAACATTTCCGTATTCAAAGTAGTCCGAAAAGTCCAACCTTTGTTCCAAGCTCCGTCCGAAGTTCGGGGTAGTTGAAAATCTCTTCGTTAAAAAAAGCCAACAACGCTTGGATTCCTCTGCCATCGGATGTTGACCAGTTTCAGGTCAATAACGCTCAGCTTCCAATGTCCAAGATGACAATACGAAAAAAAGTTCCGCAATTTTTCCGATCAGACCTTCTAGTGGAAAGATTTGAGAAGAAACAATTTCGGCAATTCCACATATTAACTATTCCCGCCCTATATCATGTGTTATTAAGCGATCTTCCAGCACAGTTATCTTATCAATCCGGCGCAATTTTCAACCAATCAGCCGGAATCATGTCCTCGTTATTCGTGTACCTAGCCGGAGCAATAACCACTTTGTTAAGAGCTGAACTAAGCCACGCACCCCACCAGTCGAAAGAACTGTTCGAAATAATAAAATGTTTACAAAGAGTCATGAGCCATAACTTCTGAAAAGCCTTATCATCACTCCTTGACCTTACGTAGGTTACCTGTATATCCGTTGGGATCAATTTTCCTGCCGCTGTTTCGTTGTCACAGAATATAAAAAAATGCGCATCCGGCGTGCTTTTCAGGATTCTGGAAATGGCCCGCGCGTAATATTCCACCCCTATAGGCTTGTGGAAATGCCGCGCATAAGCAGGCACCTCGGCATAACTCCGGACTCCCACTCCAACAGCATTGACGCTTCGTATGATATCGGCTTCGCGGAGTGTTTCTACATCAAGAGGTGTAACAAGTTCGAATTCTTTCCTGATAACAGAAACCACATCCTTGAAATACTTCTCACTCTGCCAGTTCCCCTCCATGAAAAGCAACTTGTGTTTCCCTACGGCAAGCACAGACTCGTCAAATTTCTGGTTCGGTTCCATAAACCCAGGCTCTTCCATGTAGAACCCTAATGGAAGATAGCGATTAATCCAACGCAAACCAGATCGCAGAGTTCTTGATCCTGGAAAATCAAACGACTCCAAACGAGAAGCTTTGGTAGCGGTTATGGCGAAATTATCTAGCAGGTACTTCCGCGCATACACACTATCATGTTTGAAACCAGAAATAACGTCCAACTTAAAAGTCATTCCAGTATGAATTGCAACTCTCTTTGCCGCAGCATACTGAAACAACTGGTTGCCCAGCCCGCCGCTAAGCCTGGCTATCAGCGTCATCAACGTTCCTTCCCAACCCGGTAATACCGGGTTTTCTCGTCCAGTTCTCCCACACAAACTTGAATTGATACGTCGGATAGTGCGTTTTTTCCAGGGCCGCAAGTATGGTCTTCATCCTCGTCTCGGCGTCCGGAACAACATCATGGAATTGTACCTGCAAATGGTTAACTATTCTGATCATGCGGGTTTCGATTAGCCTTTCGATCAATTCGTATTCAGCACCTTCTACATTGATCTTCATTAAATCCACCTTACGCACTCCCTCTTTCTCAAGCCATTCCGATATATCAACCACCTCAACAGTCGCGGTCTTATCGGCCGACGCGAAAAGGGAACTTCCGTCGGCATTGATCTTGATAACGTCTTTTCTGGACGAACCACCTAGCGCAAATTCATGCACCCTTATTTTCCCATTACGCCTGAACCGTTCCCGGATTTTCTCGGCGAATTCGGGGACAGGCTCAAAAACCTCTATTCTGCACAAGTATCGCGCGAATATGTCACTTGCCCATTGCCCCTGATATCCGCCCAAGTCCAGAACCAGGGCATCCGGTCCCAGGTCATAAGAAAAACGGAACCTGTAATCGCCACCATCGGCAAAATATCTCCGGACGGCACGTTCATGCCTGGATGGAGCCAATACACGACGAATACGATTGAAAACTCTTTTCATTAATTACTCCTCGGTCTCTTATTTGCGCGATACAACTTATGTATCTATAAATCACTTTACCAATCGAGCCAGAAACATGCCCATTTGCATCCTAGGAAATGGAGTTACCGTTAACGTAACAGAAAGGGTCAGAAGAAACACAAACGCAAGATGACAAACCATGGCTAACAATGAAACCGGCAGAGGTATAATCACGCGAACGAGGGTTGCAACAAGCAGACTGGCAGCCAACGGTAACATGAAATCATTTTTATACCAACTCCACATTTCTGTGACAAGAAGACGGCAATGAAGAAAATATGGTATCACGATCACATAAACAACATTAAGCAGCGCCCATACAGATGAAGCACCAACAGCACCATATTTTATCGCCATGACAATAATTAACGGAACGAGAATTACGCCACTTACAAGATTAGCACGCAAGGCAAGGGATATCCAACCATGCGATCCCTGTAAAATACCAGGAATAGTCATTATTGCATTTAGTGCTGTTCCAAAGGTCAAAAAACAAAGAATAACCGCTGTCTTGTCTGCTATCTCACCGCTTCTAGTCCACACCAGAAGTACTTCTCTTGGAAACAAACAAATAACAACAGCAAGAGGCAAAACAATCACAGCCAGCAATTGGCAACTTTTATGATACAAAATCTTTAGGTCCTCTTCTTTCTTCCCGTCATTACTAAACTCTACAAAGCGAGGGAAAAGCGCTGCAACAAATGGAGAGGCTAGGCGCATGAAGGCTCCTGCAGCAACACCGGCCAGAGAATAGTAGCCGAACATTTCCAAACTGATTGCACGACTAAGTATTATCTTATCCAACTGGGACAGGACAACACCAGTCACCGCCAGACAAAACATACCAGCTGAAAACCGCCACACCGGCCGTAACAATTCCAGATGGAAAGAAGCCCTTCTTCCCGCTGGAGGAAGATTTCGCCAGAGGAACCAGGCAAGCATGATTGTGCCGACAAGCCCAGCAAATGTCTGCCACATGAAAAATGCATGCACGGTTCGCGAGAGCAACCAAAGCACCAGAATTGCTCCAACTGTCTTGAAAGTTACTACACCCGCAGTTATTACATTCAATATTACCTGTCGCTGTAGCCCCTGAAGTCCTCCTGAATACAAACTGGTTGGCCATTGAAATGCTGCAAGCAGACCCATGATAATAATAGCCCGTTCCACTTCGTCGGAACTTACGCCCTTTGCTGATATCCATTTGTGGGCAATCAAAGGAGCAAGCGTTATTATACAGATACCGATCAACAGACCTGTCGCCCAATAGAGAACCTCCAAAGTACGAACAAAGTCATGCGTCTTTTGCTCATTGCCGCTCTGGAATGACAGCCGTGCTATCTCCCTGTTTAACGTTATACTCAAACCCATATCCAGCAAACCGAAAACCGCCTGCATCGTGGTGAAGAAGCCTACTAAACCGTAAGATTCAACACCCATGAGCTTGATGTATACAGGCACAACCAGTATCGAAATGGCTGCACTCCAGCCACTGCCAAGATAATTAGCAATAATATTCTGCTTAACCCTGCTCATTCTTTAATCAGCCAGACATCCCTGTTCTATCAACCACCTGCAAACCTCATCAGCCACAATACGATGACCGATCCGATTGATATGGCTGTCAATAAGGTAATACGAACAATCAGGAGCTGATCGCAGAGGCTGAACCAGATCAATAAATTGTATGCCTCTTCCCAGACAGAAACTCTTCATCCTCTCTTTGAAAACCGGGAGCTGACGAACTCTGCGCGGAATATCCTTGTAGTCCCATCGGGTATAAATTTCCCGAAACTTGTCGGGATAAACCTCGCAAATGTCAGGAATAATGAGCACAAGGAACTTAATCCCTCTGTCTGCCAATATTTTCCTGCTCTCCTCCAGAACGCTCACGACATACTCGTAATCAGCTTCATTATAAAACTTGCTGTCTTTATCTCCCATCCTGTTCCTGATGGACTCCAGCAGGAACGCCGGATTAATCAATCCATGCAATGAATCCTGTAATAAACCAGGATCAATTGCCTGTGTATAATTCTTGAAATCATTTTCCGTAATCCCCAGCGTCTTAATATAAAAATATTCATTGATACAGGCTCGAAAGTAGATACCCCAGAAATCATGGCGCCAAGGTTTTCGATGGAGCGAACGACGGCCGTACTTCAGAAATGTACGAACGTATCCCAGGGCAAATGGATTGCTGTTTTTTGACAGGTCAACCGATTCAGCTACATGATAACCAGGGATAATTCGATTATCCCTGCCATACATGAAATCGTTTCCCATGAATATCCCCATCACAACAATATCGGGTTTCAACGCGATACCGAATGTAACCAGATTTCTGAAATACGCGTCCGGATTAGTTGCGATCTGGCCCACATTGATTACCGTGTAGTTGTTTGAACTGCCCATAGACTTCAGCTTTTCACTCAGAACATCAGATGCCCTTTCGTTCTCACTAACACCCTGGCCTTCAATTATACTGTCACCGACAAAGAGAATACGTTTTTCACCAGATTTCTTTTTTGAGGGAAGATCTGAACCTCGGAAACCGAAGCGGTTATACTTTAAGGTTAGCTTGTACTCTCGCTGCTCATAATTAATCACCATACCCGGCGACATTACCCGGCAGTAACAGTCAGGCACAAAAGAACATACACAGAATATACGCAAAATGAACTCAGCACCATATGCCGACAGCATCAATCCTAGTAAAACCAGCACGGAAAACCCGACAAAATGTCTTCTTATTATCTTCACGTCTACTTACCACCATTGGACAAAGCACATGATTCTGCTGTCTCCCAACAGGCATGAATACAATGAGCAAAAGGTGGCTTCTGCCAGTATTGCTTTATAACCCGCCAGCCAGTCATCGCAGCTAACTCAAGTAATTGTTGGTGAGTAAAACGCGTGGCATGGTCATCAATGTCTCTCCGGAGTAAGCCCTTTACCAGATACTTGACGATATTGACAGCGCGTCCGGAAAACGAAACAAACTCCGGACGATACCTGTCCATGATAGCAAGACCTACAAGGAGCTTTCCACCTTTACAGATGACTCGTCTCGCCTCCCTCAGGACAAGACTAGGATCAGCGACATGGTCCAAAACCGACCTGATATGTACCCAGTCAAAGGAACCGGATTTAAAAGGCAGGCATTCACCGTAACACGAAATAAAATTGCAGGGCTCCTTTAGACAGGGATAAGCTGTAAGAAGATTTTTCTTCTCTCCGATATTTTCAAAAACATTGATAAAAGGATCTACTGATATGTAGAGATTTACATCCCCTCCCAGAAAATACCGCAGGCGCCCCTGATGACCACCAACATCCAAGACTCTACCGGCCAGGGTATACTCTTTGTAAATTTCGCGTGCCGATTCTATTTCAGCAAGATATTCTTGCAGCGAATCTTCTTTCATGGACTCAATATGGAAAGATTCATACAACAACTGTACTTTATTCCACAAACCATGCCTGTTGTTGCCTAACGGAACGAAAACACGAAAATCCAACACCCTGTCCGACATACCGTGACCAACATCTACTTTTACAAACGGAAATCTCAAACCACATGCGCGGCAACAGGCACCATTCTCGGCAATATCAATTGAACCTTTACATGACGAGCAACACAACAGCTTGACTACCTCTGAATCAATCTTCACGAACATGGCACATCACCTTTAAAATCACAAACAACCATCCAAGAACAACATTGCGCGAACTTCAAAAAGCATTTTCATTGACGGCCGGCTTGGCAAGATGCCAGACTACACAAAAGAAATGGCACCCAAATCATGACACAATCCATGTAATACACGAGAGACTTCACGTGAAGAAGAAAATACTTTTACTGAGTACTAGCTTCGAAGAAGTTTCCCTGATCACTTCAAGTGCAGACAGAAAGCTGGAAGTGAAGTGTACCGATTCATCTCATTACCCGCTAGGATTAGGATACTTGCACTCCTATCTTGAGGCAACAGGACATACTGTAACAAGTCTCTGGCTGAATAATTATCAATATGAACTTTGCAAACGCAGGATAGCCGAAACCTTAAACCGCTTTAAGCCAGACATCGTTGGCTTGCAGATTATGACCGCAAACAGAGTCAGCAGCTACCGTACGATTGAATATATACACGAACAGAACCCTGACATTGCAATAGTCATCGGCGGTATACATCCGACAATAATGTACAGACAACTAATCGAGAAATATCCTTTTTCAACAGTTGTAATCGGAGAGGGTGAACTAACCTTTGCCGAACTCTCCGAAAAACTGCCAGACACAACTGCCAACTTATTCAATGTTAAAGGTATAGCCTTTAAGCACGCCGGTAACATTGTTATAACGGAACCACGTGAACTCATAAACAATCTCGACTTACTGCCTTTCCCAAAACATGAGGCTTTCTTCGATCCGCAACGTAACTACGGATGCATAATAACATCCAGAGGATGCCCCTTTGCCTGTAGCTTTTGCTGCCTGAAAGCCATAACACGACAAAAAATCAGAACCCGGAGCATTTCAAATGTCGTCGATGAAATAGAATTTCTAATCAAGACATTTCCTCAAATTCGGATGCTTTTCATTCATGACGATACATTTCTCCTCAACAACTCCCGAGCCATGGACTTCTGCGACGAAATAGTAAAACGACAGATCAAACTGGAATTCATTTGTTCAAGTAGAGCAAAACCATTAAGCCCTGAGTTGATCCAAAAACTCGAATGTGCCAATTTCACAAAAATACTTGTGGGTCTTGAAAGCGGAGACTCGGAAATACTCTCAAAATGTCATAAGGGAATAACCACCAACGACATGATAAACGCTTGTGAGCTATTCGCCAAATCCCCCATCGAAATGTACATCTTCCTTATTGTCGGCCTCCCAGGAGAAACCAAAACCACTATTCTAAATACCGCTCATTTTGCTCAACGCCTGCAAAAGATAAAATACATTTTTTACGACAATGTAGCCATTCTTACGGTTTACCCTGGAACCGAAGTATACGAAATAGCAAAGAGAGGTGGCATGATATCTGATGATTTCTGGTTATCGAACAAACCAACTCCGCTTTTCACTCTAGAAAACAGTCTTGATCAATTGTTCGAATATAAAGAATTGCTTCTTAATCATATTTCAATGAACCGATTCTTCACTTTCGCTGGATTCAAAGCACAATTCATAATGCTGCCTAACATGTTTTTTTACATATTAAGATATAAAATCCCCCGGATAATAATAGGATCCACGAGCATGCTGTTACAACGAATACTGCCTTATAAAAACTATGAGAAAATCCGATCGTTATATCGGACAATCATTCAAAAGATTCGCCGTTAAAATCAATCAGCATTGACTTGGCAAGTTGATCTTATAACCGCCACAAACTGATCCCAGCCCTGCCTGCCACCGTCCCATCTATGATACCCTTGACATCCACAATCATCGGTTTACGGCCCAGCAATTTCAACATCTGTTTTAGCGACAGGGCCTGATATTCCTTGTGAGCTACAGCAATAATAACGGCAGAAGCCTTGCGCAGCTTCTTGAAGGGCATTAGCGTTATGCCGTACTCATGTTCTGCTTCAGCAGGATCAGCGTTCGGATCAGCAACTTGTACTTTGACGCCATATTCCTTCAGCTCAGTAATAATATCAGCCACTTTTGAGTTTCTCAGGTCGGGACAGTTCTCCTTGAATGTCAAACCCAGCACTGTAACTGTAGAACCAAGTACATTGTGTCCGGCATTAATCATCGCCTTTATCGTTTGCTGGGCCACAAATTTGCCCATGCCGTCATTGATGCGGCGACCGGCAAGAATTACCTGGGGAATGTAGCCAAGCTGTTCGGCTTTGTGCGTCAAGTAGTAAGGGTCAACACCAATGCAATGCCCGCCGACAAGGCCGGGCCGGAATTTTAAAAAGTTCCATTTAGTTCCAGCCGCCTCAAGAACTTCGCCTGTATCAATTCCCATCCTGTCAAAAATAATCGCAAGTTCGTTCATCAACGCTATATTTAAATCCCGCTGGGTGTTCTCAATAACTTTAGCCGCCTCGGCAACCTTGATGCTGCTGGCCTTGAATACTCCTGCTTTCACCACTGAACCATAAACCTCCGCCACAATGTCACACGTCTTCGCATCCTGCCCCGATACGACTTTTTTGATCTTTGTAAAGGTATGCTCCTTGTCTCCCGGATTAATACGCTCAGGACTATATCCAACCTTGAAGTCCCGGCCACATTTCAATCCCGAAACCCGCTCCAGAACCGGCACGCAATCTTCCTCGGTCGCGCCCGGATAAACGGTCGACTCATAAACAACAATGTCACCCTTTTTAAGCGCCTTTCCAACCGTCTCCGAGGCACGTATGACAGGTGTAAGATCAGGCCGATTGGCATTATCAACAGGTGTTGGAACTGCAACAATATGAAAATCTGCGAGACGTAAATCTTCTATTTTATCGGTAAAAAGAATATGCGCCTTTTTCAGGTCCGCCGCAGAAACCTCGCCAGTGTGGTCTTTACCGGCTTTTAATTCCATGATCCTGTCAGCTTTGATATCAAAACCTATGGTTTTGGTAATTTTTCCCATGGCAACCGCAACTGGCAGTCCTACATAACCAAGACCTACAACTGAAACTTTTCTTTTCATTCCCATATCTCCTTTTCTCGAAAACAGTTCTGAATAATTACTTTAATAGCATTTTTAGAATCACACTATCCCACATTCCCTGTGCCTTGTTTTGAAATACTCTTATTTTCTCAATACGTTCTTTGATGAATTCATCTTCCCCGGAAGTCTTATCACTTTTCTGTCCTTTTTTCTTCAGTATTTCTTCAACCTCATTCAACAATATGGATGAACTCTCTATACGCTTGCCGGCAAGATCTCGAATAACATTTTTTATGATTTTCCCAAAACTATCCCTCGCCCTGTAATAATCTTTCCGGTCTCCCTTTACCCACACCTTCTCCAATGCACCCCATTGTTCAAGTTGACGTACACCCATACTCGCGCTGCCTTTACTTATTCCGAGAGCCGAAGTCAGGTCATCAAGTGAACGCGGATCGCGGCTCAAGTAAAGATAAGCAAAAATCTGCCCCATTACCCGCCCTATGCCAAGGGACTGCGTTGCATGTCCCGCCGCCTCAACAAGGCGACGAACAATCCTGTCATATTCCGTTGTAGTCATAGCAACCTCTTTTGGCTTATAATTTGTTCCACTTGTATTAATTCTATTTTTTCACCGTTCACAAAAAGGCAACATATCGGCGCCTCAGTCCATGAACCCGTGTTTATGTACCTGATCCCATCGATAATAATATCTTCAACATAATGCGTATGGCCGCACGCAACAGTCTCATAACCATTCTTCCGCGCAAACTTTACGGCTGTCTTTGTTATGTGCTGTCGCAACACTCGATAAAGACCGGCAAACCTCTTGGCAGCGAAAGCCACATGGACACGTTCTGCCCCTAAATCAACGCGTAAATCATGTATCAGGCGGATGAGAACGATCAGCGGCCTGGTGAAAGGCATTATGAAATCAAAATTGTGACCATGAGAAAGAAACAGACGCTTTCCTATATTGTAATTGCGTACAAACTCAATCTTCCCGCGATCAGGAGGTTTGTATTTCCAGTCATGATTGCCCCAAATCCAGATTACCCGTCTCTTTTGAGACTCTTGCTGTATTAATGTCAGAGATTCCTGATGAATCGGTGTTAACCTGCGTCGGCGTCGGTCTACAGTATCGCCATTAAACACCAGATCGACATTTTCAGGAAGACGATCCAAAAGACTCTTCAACGGCCCATGCATGAAATACCGGGAACCGATATGAAGGTCACTCAGGACAACTGTTTTCACGACTCCAGGCTTCCGGCATTTAGAATATATGCCACAGGAATGGCCACTATTGCCGCCATCAGCCACACAGTTGCCGGCATTTGCAGGTTGAAATCACCCAGAGAATGAAAAGCCATTGCTGTACATGCAAAAATACCGCCAAGAACAATCGAATAAGAATCATTACCTGTTGCTTTCCAATCCCGCCTCTCCATTTCTGCAGCCTCTCTATTCACTCCGGCAAGAAGGACCATCAACACTACAAGAAATGGCACAAGAAAAAGAATCAACCCGACAATCCCGTATTCTTCAAGAAGCTGGACCCAGTCGCTATGTACCTCATAAGAATGAAACTCATTGTTCGGGAAAGTCGGCCAAATCCCAAGTTCGCGATTACCGTCCGGGCTGGGGGCAATATGCGGCCATAAATTTTGATGCATGCCCGATCCGATACCAAAAACAGGTTTTTCCTTCCAGGCACGTAAAGCTGCGGAAATCATCTGGCCGCGACAGGATGCAACAAGCCTTGCTTTAATTCCGGAGACCATCTCCTTTACCGGCTTATTACGCAGCTGATTCCATCCAAAATGTTCCCTGAACCGGGTCATGTAACTGCTTTCACAGTGGCTGAAAACTATCAGTGCCAGTAAGGCAAGTCCACCGATTACAGCCCGCCAATACCAGCGCACAAGCACAGGCCACTGCGCAAAACCAAGGGTTATCACTACCCCACATATCACAAGGACCGTTAATCCTCCTCCCCGGGACTTGCTCAACAAAACACCCAACAGTCCGACCAGGAATATCAACCCAGCAAAAATCTTACGTCGTGTACCCACTCCTCGCGTCAGAAGAATCCCCAAAGCAAGACACATGGCGATTTCCATAATACCGGAGAAATGATCAGGACAAAAATACGTTCCGGTGGCCCTTACTTCTTCTACATATTGCGGATAACCCGGTCGCCATAGAACATACGTACTTTTCCAGCCAAGATGGTTTATGACTCCATAAAGTCCCAGAAACAACAAATCCATCAGGATGAGTGTATTTAGAATCTTGAGTTGTTTTCGATCGAAACCAAAAATAATCTGGATACCGAGAAGGAATGGAGTAAAGAAAAGAAGGAAACTTTTCTCTGCATCCATGAAAACATCCGCTTGCATGAATCTTACGAATATATAAAGCAGAAATGTCAGATAACTTAATACAATGGCTTTTTTAATATTCCTGCCGACAGTTGCAGGTTCAACCGCCGGAGATCCATCCGTTCCGGTAAACATCATCAACCTCAATGAGAAGAATAAAGTGGAAAGAAAGATCAGAACAACGAACGGCCAGAACCACCACATCTCCCATGCGGCAAAAAGCCAGGGGGCAACCAGAACCACCGATGAAACACACCCGAAGCCTGACCACGTAAAAACCTTATTTAAAAGAATCACTGTATTGCTCCAAAAAATGGCGGAGAAAGGAATTAAAAAGGCACACTCCGTGCCCGTAAGTTATGCGCCTTCGTCCCTGTCCGTCCATTACTATGGCGCACAGGTTGCAGGGAAAACCCACCCATTGTGCGTTCAATTGGTTTTGAACGTATCAAAATGACGGGTTAAAGTCAATGACAGGAACAACCATTCAAGTTGTAACTTTCTGCGCCTTGCGCGCAGCTTTTCTGACTTGTTTCTGTACCCAGGGATACGTTTTCTCGATACCCTCTTTGAGGGAAATCTTCGACTTCCAGCCTATCGAGTAGATTCTTTCGTTGCTGAAGTTGCGGGATTGGACCCCGACAGGGCCCTTTACATGATTCACATTTACTTTCTTCCCGGCCACTTCGCAGACAATCGCCACAAGCTCATTGACCGACACATACTCCGGACGGCCGATGTTTGCGGCACCTTCAAGATCGGACTGCATCAGCAGGTAAATCCCGTCCACCAAATCATCGACATACGTATACGAACGGACAGCCGTCCCGTCACCCCATATTTCTATGGTTCCGCCGTCAGCAACCTCGGCTACTTTCCGACACATAGCCGCAGGGGCCTTCTCCCTGCCACCTGTCCATGTACCTTCCACCCCGTAACAATTCTGGAACCTCGCAATTCGAATGGCCATCCCGTACTTTCTGCCATAAGCCATACAGATTCTTTCGGAGTAGATCTTCTCCCATCCATACTCATTGTCGGGCAGCGCGGGAAAGGCACCAGACTCGGACATTTCAGGCTCGCCAATCTTCATGTCCCTGTACACACATACCGATGACGAGAAGAAGTAGCGCTTGATCCCCATCTCTGCCGCGGCATGTATCATGTATATGTTGATCAATGCGCTGTTATGCATGATCTCACATTCAGCGGAATGAATAAAACCCATCCCGCCCATGTCCGCCGCCAGCTGATAAACCTCGTCAAAAACTCCACCTTCAATTTTAAGCGCTTTTCTGCAGTTTTTCTCAATCCGCAAGTCCAGCTTTAAGAATTCATCGGCGGCAGACTTGGCGTATTCATGGCGCTTGATATCAACCCCGCGAACCCAATATCCCTCTCTCTTAAGTCTCTTAACCAAATGGCCGCCAATAAATCCGCCGGCTCCGCAAACAAGTGCTTTTTTCATTTAAATTAATGCTCCTTCCATTATCGAATCTATATCACCTTTTTTAACACTTCAAAAATCCGTTCCGCCGTCTTGCCATCCCACAGTTCAATCTGCGGAACAGGTCTGCCAATACGCTTCAGAGCATCTTGAAGTTCGCGGACTATATCTTCGTGCCCTGATTTGATCAAGCGGTTTGTCCCCTGGGCAATCGTAATAGGTCTTTCAGTGTTCTCTCTTATCGTCAGACATTGAATACCAAGATATGTTGTTTCCTCCTGTATTCCTCCGGAATCTGTAACAACAACGGCCGCGTTCGACATCAACTGCATGAAATCCACATACCCAAGAGGTTCCACCATCCTCAAACCGTTACTACCCCACTTCCAGCCCAGCCTCGCGATCATCTTTTTTGTCCTTGGATGTACAGGAAATACAACAGGCATTGACCGGCCTGTATCTTCCAGTGCCAAAATTATCTCCTTCAAAATACGCATATCATCAACATTCGATGGCCGGTGTATGGTCACACACACATACTTCCCGGGTTCAACTCGCATTCTTTCAAGAACATCTGATGTATTTGTTATACGCAGGACTTTTACAAGGCTATCGATCATTATATTCCCGACAAAATGTATTCTTTCCGGGGGTATACCTTCCTTCTTAAGGTTCTTATCTGCATCTTTACAGGAGGTAAAAAGAATGCTGGAAATTGAATCGGTAAGCATCCTGTTGATCTCTTCCGGCATGGTTCGATCAAAACTTCTTAACCCCGCTTCAACATGTGCTACCGGTATGCCCATCTTTGCGGCAACCAGCGCACCCGCCAGGGTAGAATTAACATCACCGACCACAACCAGAACATTCGGATCAATCCCCATGAGTGCAGGTTCCAACGCAATCATTATCTTACCGGTCTGTTCAGCATGCGATCCGGATCCCACATCAAGACAGACATCCGGCTGGGGTATTGCAAGATCATCAAAGAAGATATCAGACATCTGGGGGTCATAATGTTGACCGGTATGGATTATCACAGGAACAAATCCGGCAGATTCCAGCTTCATCACACGCCATAACGGAGCAATCTTCATGTAATTCGGGCGCGCCCCGACAAGCAATACTGCTTTCTTCACAACAGACCTCATTCATTCATCACAAACGGCGTGTTTTCAATATTTTCGTAACGAATCTCATCAACAGGTTGTTTTTTCCCCTTACCCGCAAAAAGCCGGTCTGGAAAGTTAAAAACCATGGCATCAGTCGAAGAAATATTTCTATATCCATGAACAATACCAGGAGGGACGGTAAGAACAACAGGGTTTGACTCCCCAGCTTCCACTATCTGTATCACTCCGTAAGTTGAGGAATCCTTCCTGTTATCCCACAGTCTCACCAGGAAATTACCAGGCCCGACAAAACCAAAAACGTCTGTCTGCTTACGGTGCTCATGGGGTCCACGTGATACTCCCGGCCGCGTCATCGATACATAGCCCATCGCCGGCATCTCTTCTGCCGGTATTTCATCTGATCGGAAAATTTCAGCAAGCCAGCCCCTCTGGTCAACATATTTTCCAGCCGGCCTGATTTTAATGCCATTTATTTTCCCTTCTTTCCAAATCATATCCATACTTTTTACCATCCGGCGTTCACTTATTTCAAAATTGATGAAATCAACGGTTCTAAATGTTTACCTGATTTTCTGCAGTAATATGGTTTCATCCAGAATTGATTCCAGATATTTTCCATATTCATTGCCTTTCATATCAGCCGCCAGTCTCGCCAGCTGTATTGCATCAAGCCAACCCATGCGAAACGCTATCTCTTCAATACAACCAATCTTCAATCCCTGCCTGTTTTCTATACTTGCCACGAAATTCCCCGCCTCGAGCAGACTCTTTGGGGTTCCTGTATCCAGCCAGGCCATTCCCCGCCCAAGAAGTTCAACGTGTAATTCTCCCATCTTCAAATAAGCCTTGTTTACATCCGTAATTTCAAGCTCGTTCCTGGCTGAAGGCTTCAAAGTACTGGCTATCTCCACAACCCGGTTGTCGTAGCAATACAAACCAGGTATTGCAAATTTGCTCTTAGGCTTTTTCGGTTTCTCTTCAATGCTTAACACTTTTCCCGCTGCATCAAATTCTACAACTCCATACCTCTGCGGATCATATACCGGATATCCAAAAATCGTGGCTCCAATCCTGCGCTCGAGAGCTTTACGCAAAAAAGCCATTTTCCCGTAAAACAGATTATCACCAAGAATAAGACATACATTCGATTTCCCGGCGAACTTTTTACCCACAAGAAATGCTTGCGCAATACCTTTCGGTTCTGCCTGTACGGCATAAGATAAATTAATACCAATTCTTGAACCATCTCCTAGCAATTCTTCAAAACGAGGCAGGTCTTTCGGAGTTGAAATAATGAGTATGTTCCTGATCCCTCCGAGCATCAGGGTAGAAAGCGGATAGTAGATCATCGGCTTGTCGTACACCGGCAGGATTTGTTTACTCGCGACCAGGGTAATCGGATGCAACCTGCTCCCAACTCCCCCGGCCAATACAATGCCTTTCCATCCAGAATCAGTCCCTGCACTCATCAAGTTTCTCCAATAAAAAAATTATTTGTCCCAAGTCCTAAATATCTTCCACGCAACACAGGCAACCGTATAAATCTTCACCGTTTCGAATAACAAGTTCAACCAATTTCTGATTGTTTTTACACGCATCACGATTATTTGGCAACCATACACCAAAAGCTTCTTGATTTAAAAGACGCCCAACCGTAGCTTGTTTAAACCGTTTACATGAAAAATCTCAAATAAAACATAATAACCGAGAGTGACATTATGATATTCATACCTTTTATTTTAACTGTTACAATTGCCTTGTCTATTTCCTTCATGTGCAATCTGATGGAGGCATGCCTTCTAAGCCTTTCTACAACCGACATAGCGGACCTTACGGAGAGGAAACCGTTTGCAGGCCGTATTTGGAAACACTTCAGAGAACACATAGAACAGCCTATTGCTGTTATTCTCATCGTAAATACCCTCGCCCATACCATCGGCGCGACAATCTCAGGATCCCAGTTTCATGATCTGTTCGGTCCAAAATGGATTTTTCTATACTCTCTTGTATTCTCGTTCGTAATGATTCAGTGGACAGAATTAGTCCCGAAAACACTTGGCGTCCGCTTCAACCGCCTGGTCGCCGGCATTATGGCAGTGCCAATGAAACTGTCAGTACAATTTCTTAAACCAATAGTTGTGGTTGCCGAGTTTCTTAACAGGCCATTTGACAGAAACAGATCTCACCATCAACCCGATACACTGAACGAAATCAACCTTCTCGCCCGTTTCGCCCTCTACAATCGCCTTATTACTCAGGAACAGAAAGATATTGTTGCACGCAGCATTCAATTATCCAACACATCCGTTAACGACATTATGGTGGAACGAAACGACATCAAATATCTTTCAACTTCAATGAACATGGCGGAAGCGTTGATTGCCGCTCATATACATCACCATACCCGTTATCCGCTTATCAAAGAAAACAATCTTGATGAAGTTGTCGGCTATGTGAACGTTAAAGACATCGTCAGCGCCCTTAAACTCAACCCCAAAGATCCAAGCCTGACAGGTATTGCCAGACCTATTATGACGATAAAACCTGATCGGAACGTGACCTCGCTGTTGAAAGACATGACCAAGGGTTATCAACACATGGCCATAGTCACCAACACTGAAGGAAAGATCGTTGGCGTCGTAACCCTCGAGGATGTAACAGAAGCAATTGTCGGCGAGATACACGACGAATATGATATTATACCTAACTTCGTGTTCACTCTGGCTGAAGCCCGTTATCTCGCAGGTGGAGGAATAGACCTGAAAACCCTCAGGGAGAAAACCGGTGCTGACCTGCCCGACCAATCCATATCCCTTAATGACTGGCTTTTCCAGATTTTCACGCAGCCGCCTAAAATTGAAGCCAAAATATCCTATAAAGGTTTCGCTTTTATTATCAGAAAAATGCGACGGTCAAAAATATGCGAAGTGATCATTGAGAAAATTGAGGCAATTCAGAACGTAGCGAACAATTAGAAAAGGCTTTTTGACAGAACATCTCGAAATAGTTACAGTTCAAACGTTCCAAGTGATGTGATTTGGACAAAACAGGAAATATATGGAAATTCTTGTAACAGGCGGCGCAGGATTCATAGGCAGTCATCTGACAGAAAAACTGCTTGAACGTGGCGATAAAGTGGTCGTCATAGACAACCTTAATGACTATTACAACCCCCGTATAAAAGAACAAAATATTTCAAAAGCAATGCGCGCACCAAACATGACTTTCATCAAGGGCGACATCCTTGACATGAAACTGCTCCAGAAAATCTTCGATGATAATTCTTTCGATGTTATCGTCCATCTTGCCGCCCGTGCAGGTGTCAGGGCCAGTCTCGAACAGCCGCTTCTTTATGAAGAAGTCAACTGCCGCGGCACATTAAACCTTTTGGAAATGGCGCGGCGTCATCAAATCAGACGATTTGTTTTCGCCTCCTCTTCCAGTGTTTATGGTAATGTCAAGGAAACACCTTTTCGAGAAGATGCACGTATTGATCGTCCGGCAAGCCCATATGCCGCAACGAAAGCCGCCGGCGAATTGTACTGCCATAACTATTATCATCTTTTTGATATATCCTGTACCGTTCTACGATTCTTCACCGTCTACGGACCACGCCAGCGGCCAGATATGGCGATACATAAATTTACCGTACTGATCGATCAGGGGAAAACTATTCCATTTTTCGGAGATGGAAGCACTGCCCGGGATTATACATTTTATTCGGATATTATTAATGGCGTTGTGTCTTCCATAGACCGGGACTTGGGATTCGAAATCATCAACCTGGGCGAATCTCGCACAACAACATTATCAACACTTGTGGGTATCATCGAAAAGAGCCTTGGCAAAAAAGCTTTGCTGAATAAACTGCCGATTCAACCAGGCGACGTGGAAATAACCTGTGCCGATGTCTCCAAGGCCAAACGCCTTCTCAACTACAAACCTTCCACAACAATAGAAGACGGAATTAATCGTTTTATGGAATGGTTCAAGTCTTCTTCCCGTTCCTGACAGCACTTCGTTTTACCTTTGTCCTGGAAACCCTGGTTTGATCTCGATGTTTTACCTACTCAAGCACCTCAAGAAACTCCCTGTCCACTTCCACCGCCACGGCACGGCCAATCATGTCAACATTGAGGCACACCTTGCTCTTTCCTTTCATCATGCTGACCATCCCCTCGACACCCATGAATGGCCCGCCCGTAATCCTTACCCTCTTACCGCGCTCAAGCGCCGCACACGAACCAAGCGTAGGATCTACCATCAACGCTTTACGTACCTGTTCCAGATCAAAAAGAAACTGTTCCTCATTGGCTGGTACAAGCGTCCTTACAATATTGTTTGTCTTGAGTAATCCTAACCGCTCCTTTGGATCAGTTGTTACGAAGAAATATCCGGGAAATACCGGTTTCTCTACAATTACCTTGCGGCGTTGATAAATCTTGGTTTCCGTCCTCAACGGGAGATAATGATCAATACCCTGGATCCGGCAATACTCAGCAACTTTTTTCTCACATCTTGGTTTCAGATATAAAACAATCCAGCTCATAATTCTCACATTCTTATCATAAGTTCCGAAGTTCCTTCTCAATGTCTAACAACATTATACATGATGTCGTAATATTTTCCGCTGAAATTATAATCTTGATCCCATATTTATTGCAAATTCACTGTTAGAATGATTTTTTTGTGCCCTTTTGGACTTTTTTATGGCTGAATATTCGCATGCTGAAACATTTTCTCTTTCCGTTGTTCTTTTTTCTTATAACACTAATGTGCTCGGTCATGCCAGCACAGGAAATTGCTGTTATCAAAGGAACCGTTTCCACCCCGAACGATGCAGAAAGAAATTATTCCGAATCTGTCGCTAAACGTATAAGCCGCTGGTTGGCCGATCTCAATCTGGCACATAAAATCCTGAATGACGAGACCGTATCTTTGTCAACCCTTAAGGGCGTTTCAGTAATTATTCTCGGTTATAATCCCAAACTTCCGGAAAAGGAACTAACTGTACTGAGAAACTTTATCAGCAGAGGCGGAAAATTGGTCGTATTCTTTTCTTCAGATCCTGATCTTGCGGGATTGCTGAATATGAAGCTTGGTAATTATGTTTCGGCGGAAACCGGGGGCCGCTGGAACGTAATACATTTCACGGACCAGGCGCCATCTCATCTTCCTCCAACAGTACGACAGGAATCACACAATATCAGGCCGGCTTATCCACTTCCTGGTAAATCCAAGATTATCGCATTCTGGGAAGACGCGTCCGGGACTGTAACAACAGAACCAGCGTGGGTCCAATCCGACAATGGATTCTGGATGTCTCATATATTACTGGATGACGGTGACACTGAAAATAAAAAGCAGATGTTGTTAGCAATCATTGCTCACTGTGCGCCATCTTGCTGGTTTTCCACCGCGTGCCATTACCTTCTCGAATCATCCGTACTTCCCGGTTATCAGGATTTCCCTGAGACAGTAAAGGGTATAACCGCCCGCGCGCTAAATTCTCCGGCGGAATTAAAAGCAAGATCGGCCCTGGACCGTGCATCCGCACTCTATCTTGAACTTAAACAAATGCTCGACAACAAACAATATCCTCAGATCATCAGAAAATGTCGCGCTCTTAATGCCCTGCTCGCAGAGGCCTATGCCTGTATTCAGCCTGTCGCACCTGATAAATTCCGCGGATTGTGGGAACAGACAGGTCTCGGCCTTTATCCGGGTGATTGGAATCGCACTTGTAAACTAGTGGCCGATAATGGTTTCACCGACATCATGCCCAATCTTTTGTTGGCCGGGATAGCCCATTATGACAGCAAAGTGATTCCAACATCCAATTCATTCCGCCTCTATGGAGATCAGCTTTCAAAATGCGCAGAAGCCGCACACAAAAATGGACTTCGCATTCATGTGTGGAAAGGATGCTGGCGGCTCGATTATGCACCTGAAGAATTTGTCCAGAGGATGAAAAAGGAAAATCGCCTGATGATTTCCGATAACGGAAAAACTGCGAACTGGTTATGTCCTTCGAATCCAGACAACCTTCGCCAGGAGAAAGATACGATCAGGGAAATCCTGCAGAAGTACCAGATAGATGGAATTCACCTGGATTTCATCAGATTCAAGGATTCCCATACATGTTTTTGTACAGGTTGTAAAAGCCGTTTTGAGAACGATATCGGGAAGAAAATCAGTAAATGGCCACTACCTCCCGGAAAAACCGAAACCAGAAAAGAATTCAATCGCTGGCGACGTGCTCAGATTACCAGGCTGGTACGCGATGTGAGAGCCATGACACAAACACTCAACATCAAAGTCAAAGTTTCAGCCGCAGTTTATGCAAATTATCCAGGCGTCAGCGAAAGTATCGCTCAGGACTGGGGGTCATGGCTTGAAGAAAACCTTGTTGATTTCGTTTGCCCCATGGATTACGTACAGAGTAATGAACAATTCAGCACCATCGTCAAGCGACAGCTTAACTTGCCCATGGCCGCCGGCAGGGTTTATCCGGGAATTGGTGTCACCACATCAGAAAGCCGCCTTTCACAAGTTCAAACCATGGATCAACTTGTTATTGCCGGTAAAGAGGGAGCATCAGGATTTGCCCTTTTTGACTTGAACCGCGTTCTTGCATTCGAAGTTCTTCCCCTTCTCCGCTTATCCTGTACAGCCTCTCGTTAAAACCGAATATACAATCATTATTCTTTCCACTCATTCCCCTTTTTCCTGCCCTTTTCCCCCTTTACGCACGCTGTTTTTTGCTGTATGTTTTCCGTCGAAAAGAGTGTTGGTATTGTTGTCGATTTATTAATATTTGGAATTCATCATGGCACCCAAGAAGCCTGTTAAAAGCAAGTACAATAGGATCCTCCTAAAGCTAAGCGGCGAAGCTTTGCAGAACAAGGAAAAGAATCTCTGCATCGATCCTGAAATTGTCCTGACAATAGCACAGAGGGTCAAGAATGTTTATGATATGGGCGTTGAAATTGCTCTGGTTATCGGTGGAGGTAATATTTTCCGCGGAATGACAGGCGAAGGTCGCGGTATCGACAGGACGATCGGCGATTATATGGGCATGCTGGCAACAATCATTAATGGCATGGCCATGCAGAATGCGCTCGAAAGAACCGGGCTGGCAACCCGTGTACAAACCGCCATTGAAATGCCAAGAGTTGCTGAACCATTTATCCTGCGACGTGCCCTCAGGCATTTTGAAAAAGGACGAATCCTCATATTCGCAGGGGGCACAGGCAATCCTTATTTCAGTACCGATACGGCCGCAGCCCTGCGTGCCAGCGAAATTGGTGCAGATGTGCTTGTAAAGGCGACGAAAGTTGCCGGAGTTTATTCAGCTGATCCAATGAAAGATCCCAATGCAAAACTCTACAAAAGGCTCCGCTATACCGAAGCATTAAGCAAATCACTGAGGGTCATGGATGCCGCCGCTTTTTCCCTTTGCATGGAAAACAAGATACCTATAATCGTTCTGAACTTTTTTGAACCCGGCACGCTTGAACAGGCGATTGCCGGAAAAGAAATAGGCACACTCGTGTGTGACTGAAATAAAAAGCCGGGAGTGATGGAAAATGAGATTCCTAATCTCCCGAAAATTATCAGCGGTACTAACCGCCGTAGCAGGAGGACAGACAAAACATGGAATCAGTTGATGACATTCTTTTGGATGCTGAAGAGAAAATGACAAAAACAATCAACGTACTCCACGAGCAGTTTACCGGCATCAGGACAGGAAAGGCTTCGCCTGCACTGGTGGAGAATCTGCGTGTTCCATACTACGGAACACCGACAAGGCTCAGGGAAATCGCCGGTATTTCAACCCCCGAGTCACGACTGATAGTTATCAATGCGTATGATCCCACGGCGCTTCCGGAAATCGAAAAGACCATTCTTGCCGCCAATCTTGGCGTTACTCCGATGAATGATGGCAGGGTTATTCGCGTCCCAATCCCTGAACTCAGCGAGGAAAGACGCAAGGAAATGACAAAGGTTGCAAAGCGAATGGCAGAGGAAGGTCGTGTCTCGATTCGAAATGTTCGCCGAGACGCTAATGAACACATCAAAAAACTCGAAAAAGACCACAAGGTTTCAGAAGATAACAAGGAAGAAGCACTGAAACAAATTCAGAAGGATACCGACAATTATATTAAGAAAATCGATGACATCTTGAAAGCAAAAGAAACAGAGATCATGGCTGTATGATAAAAGGTTCTTTCTTTCAGTGAGTTCATTGTTGACTCGTTTTGCCAGAGAAGATAACGTCTTAATAATGGAGTTGTATTATGGCTGGAGAAACTTCTGCACAGGGAGCAGGACTCCCTCCAAAAATTGATTTACGGAAGAATGGTTTGCTTAAGCCCATGTCTATTCCGGCTCCAGCCGTGTCAGCATCGGCGCCAAAACCGGCAGTGGCCGAAGTCAAACCTGCTACATTGTTCCCGAAACCAGTAGTAACCCCTTCAATGCCGACAACAGTTCACGCTCCAGTCGCTGCTGCAGCCCCCACTCAACCGTCACCTGCAGTTGTCCAATCTAAACCTGAAGCGGCAGATTCAAGTTCAACTATGAAACCAACAGTTCCAGGCATAAAACCTGTAATGCCTGTGGCTGCTGCGACACCCAAGCTAGCACCTGTTCCACCTGCTGGTGTTGCTCCTGCCGTAACCCCGTCACCCCGTCCAACTCAGCCGCCATCCACTCCTGTACAAGCCAGGCCTGTATTAGCAACAGATTCAAATGCGGCCATGAAAATAACAGTTCCGGTCGTAAAACCGGTTACGACTCCTTCACAACCAGACATAAAACCTGTAATGCCCCTGGCAGCTGCTCCCAAGTTGGCACCCGTTCCACCTGCTGGTGTTGCTTCTGCCACAATCCCGTCACCCCGTCCAACTCAGCCACCACCAGCTCCTACACAGGTCAAGCCTGTAACAACGGCAGATTCAAGTTCAACCATGAGAATAACCGTCCCGGATGAAAAACCAGGTATAAAACCTGTAATGCCCCTGGCAGCTGCTCCCAAGTTGGCGCCCGTTCCACCTGCTGGTGTTGCTCCTGCCACAATCCCGGCACCTCGCCCAACTCAGCCACCACCAGCTCCTACACAGGTCAAGCCTGTAGCAACGGCAGATTCAAGTTCAACCATGAGAATAACCGTCCCTTCAACAGGTGCTTCTCAGCCCATTTTGAAACCACAAATTCCGACGCTGGCGCCTCCTTCTGCTTCTGGGTCACCAGTTCTGCGTCCAACAGCTGCACCGCCTGTACCCACTGCACGTGTGGCACCCAAGATTACCCCTGCCACACAACCCATTGCACAGCCAAAATCCGAACAAGCTGGAGCGAATAAAGAAACCATGCGGATAACTATTCCTGACGTCAAACCCGCTTCTGCTGCAGCTCCACTTCCTCTACCTGGAAAACCCATTACAAAACCATCTATATCGCCAATGGTAAAAACATTAACGCCACAGCCTCCATTAACTCCGAAACCACCAGTACAGGCTGTACCATCAGCTGAAGCAAAAACCATTATTACGTCAAAGAAAGAAACGTCCAGAATTCCTCTGGAGTTGGCTGCGCCGTCCAAACCGGGTATTTCGGAAGGTAAACCAACAGAAGTTCCGAAAACAATCAGAATCAAACCTCCCACATCGCCCGGTGCCGGTAAGATTGCCCCGGTAGCAATAAAACCACCTGCCCCGGTTGTTGCCTCTGCCACCGATGAAAAACGAAAGACCTCGCGAATTTCTCTTGAAGCCGCGTTTGCAGAAGAAACAACGAAAACGGGTGAAGGACCGAAGACAATCAAACTTAAGAGACCGACTGAAGCTGCAACCATCAAGGTAGAACAAAAAGCTGCACCGGCAAAACCCGAAGGAGATTCAGGGGATACAAGTGTATTGAACAAAACAGCCCGCCTTGATTTGCCAATTATGGAGGAAGAAGAAGGCCCAACTCCAACAAGGCGTAAAACCATCCGTATCAAACAATCAGGAGCTGGAGTTGGAGAACCAAGAGAAGCTGTTTCGTTTGCACGTACCGGCATTGAAACTCATCCACAACGCCCGATAGCAGCAGAAGAAGAGACGAGCTGGGTCTTCCCGGTCCTTTCTTTTGTAACTATTCTGATTATGGTCATTTTGATATACATCATAATGGCGACCGGTTTGGTTTCTGATATGGGATGGGTTGGCAAAGTCGCTATTTCACGCTAAAGGAGCATTTTCATGTCAGCAAATATAATACAAATTACAGGCGAAAACTGGCAAAATGAAGTTTTGGACTCAAAAATTCCTGTTCTTGTTGATTTCTGGGCTGAATGGTGTGGTCCCTGCCGGGCAATAGCACCCATTCTTGAAGAACTTGCAGGCGAGACAACAGATAAACTTAAAATCGTAAAGGTTAATGTTGATAACAACCATCAGATTGCCGGTGATTTTGGCATACGCTCCATTCCTACTCTGCTTCTCTTCAAAGATGGTGTAGTACAACAGCAGATGGTCGGCGCAATGAATAAAGCCGCTTTAAAAAACAAGCTGGCAAGTTATCTTGTATAACTCACTGTTGTAAATAGTTAATAACCAGCCGTTATCTTCTCAAATTCATGCGCATCTGGACAATACACCCGAAATACCTTGATCGCCAGGGACTTCTCGCCTTATGGCGCGAAGGACTACTTGCACAAAAAGTACTTCTTGGTAAAACACAAGGATACAGACATCACCCGCAACTCGAAAGATTCAGAAACCATAAAACACCTGTAGCCGCAATTGCCACCTATCTGGAACAGGTATATTCCGAAGCAACAAAACGTGGTTACCGGTTTGAAAAAGCGAAAATTCTACCTGTACGGACGAGAACAAAGATATCTGAAACTTATGGCCAACTTTTTTATGAATGGGAACATCTTAAACGTAAACTATTGAAACGTCAGGGGAAACTTACTGTAAATCAAGAATCCAGACCGACAGCCCACCCCCTTTTCAAGATGGTAACCGGGAAAGTAAGATCCTGGGAAAAAATCCGTTACAATTAGAAGATCGTGTATTCATGGCTTTTCAGTAGAAAAATGTTTCCATATCTGGTAGGGTTTAAACTTATTACAGTGTGGATAGACTCTTGGGGACATTTATAATGCAGTTAGATAAAACAGTTCTTGTCCTTGTTGATATTCAAGGAAAACTTGCAGAAATGATGTACGAAAAAGATCTGCTTTATCAAAATCTCCGCAAAATCATCAAGGGAGTACGTTCCCTTTCCGTGCCGATAATCTGGATGGAACAAATACCCGAAAAAATGGGACCTACAATACAGGAAGTCCGCGAACTGCTTTCAACAGAACAACCTATAAGCAAAAAAAGTTTCAGTTGTTGCGGAGAACCTTTATTTATGACCAGGCTCAATGCAACGGGTAGAAAACAAGTCCTGATTGCCGGCATTGAAACCCATGTATGCGTTTATCAAACTGCCGTTGATCTTCTGGCTAATGGTTACGAATCTTATGTTGTCGCCGACGCTGTTTCATCCCGGACATTTTCAAACAAACAAATAGGCCTGGAAAGAATCAAGGTTGCCGGTGGTAAAATAACAAGTGTAGAATCAGCCCTTTTTGAAATGATTAAAACAGCGGAACACCCGGCTTTCAGGGAAATCCTGAAGATTGTCAGGTAATCGAAAATAATCTAAGTAAATCTGTTTGATACGTTAAGAAAAACTGAATACATCAATCCCGAAGTTTCAAGTATGTCACAAACAAAAAGGACATTATGAGAAAAAATCCGTTTGTTTATCTGCCAGCCGTTATTGCAGTAGTACTTCTCTTTATCCAACCACACGTTTGTATTGCAATGCATGCTTCAGATGGGCCGGAGATCCAAATAGGAGCAGGAACAAACTTGGCAATCAATCTGCGAGGTTCTGTCGGCCTCCTCAACGGTGAGGCACGTGAGTTGGTTTATGACTTCGAATCCGGAAGAAGACGCAAAGCAAGCGAATTAATATGGGATTTAAAGAGTCTGTATATGATTGGTGGGGTCGTATCCGCAAACATCTGTAACTGGTTCAATGTCAACCTTGGAATATGGACCGCCGTCAATGAGGGAAATGGGAACATGGTGGATTACGACTGGGTACTCGACACCCCAAACGCTCCAAGTCCTAATGATTGGACCGATCGATCTTTCAGTGACGTAAAGGTAACTGAAGCTACAGTGTTTGATCTTAACGCCTCGATTATCATGTTCAATTGGCAAGATATCGTTTTCCGCGGCATTATTGGTTTCAAGCAGGATTCATGGGAATGGGAAGATTCCGGACAGGATTACGTCTACTCTTCCTTAAGTTTTCGTGATACCACCGGATCGTTCGAAGGACAAAATGTCATAAATTACGATCAAACCTTCACGGTGCCATATCTCGGAATAAGCGCAAATGGTCCCCTGGGCCCGGTGAACATTGGGGTATATCTGCTTTATAGTTCCGCTGTCAGTGCTGAAGATAATGACTTCCACGTTTTGCGAGGTATTCACTTTACGGAAAAGTTTTCCAGCGGTGATTATATAGCAATGGGTATAAACACAACATACCATATCTCTGATCAATTATTTGTCTCTGGGGCGATTGATTACCAGTCAATCCCCGAAATTAACGGCGATATGGAACTCACGGATCCAAATGGAGAAACACAGTCATATTCGAACACAGCCGGTATTCAGCACAATTCAACGATGTTTTCAGTTTCCATTGGTTGTAAGTTTTAACATCTTTGAAGAAAAACAGGATTAACGCCTGGACTTCAACATCTCAAACGCAACCTCTCCAACTTTCTCAGGTGTGACACCGGAAAGACATGGAATGCCTTCGCGCCGGCACGTCCTCGAAAAACATGGCTGACAATCAAGCAATGTTCTTACCACCCGGTGTGGTGGACCGTATGGACCGGTTCTTGCCGGATCAGTGGGACCAAAAATAACAAGCGCTGGCGTCCCCACCGCTACAGCCATATGAACCGGCCCGGAATCATTTGCCACAAGCAGATCCATTTCCTTTAGAAGACCGCCTGTCTCAACAATACTGCATTTACCCGCCATATTGGTGATCCGGACTTTAACTGCTTTTACAATTTCTTCACAGACATCAATATCATCAGGACCACCCATCAGGAAAAAACTGGCATCATTTATACACTGAAGTCGCCTTATAACCTCTATGAAACATTTGGTCGGCCAGTTTTTACTGGACCATCTCGAAACAGGAAGAATTGCAACTCTCGGCCTTTTTTCAGTCAATTTCTTTTCAGGAAATCGGACAGGAAACTCCTTCAATTCTTTTACGCCAAGCAGACGCACTACATCCATGCACTCTTCAACTGCATGCCGCGTTTTGTCGCGTTTTCCGGCAATTACAGAATAAAATAACCCGGTACCTTCCCTGTGAAATGATGGGCCTATTCTGGTCTTTCCACGTGCCAAACCTACAACAAGGGCACTTTTCAAAAGCCCCTGAAAATCAATAATATAATCGTATCTGTTTCCCCTGAGTTCTTTGAGAAACTTTTGTATATTTGTAAAAAAACTGTCACGATAAAAAGGAATCACCCGGCTCACATCGTTAAAACACCGGACAAGATCCACATACTCCCGATGCACCACCCAGTCGACTTCAGCACCAAGACCAACTTTCAGACTATGGACCGCCGGCAGAGCATGGAAAAGATCCCCCAGCGAACTCAACTTTATTACCAGTATTCTCACAGTAATATTTTCCTGTTTACTACCTGTTCCCGGACTTCAAACCCTGCCAAGCATACCCTTGATTGCTCGCGCTAATTCATACCCTATTCCAGGTACAGAGGCAATCTGATCCTCTGTCGCATTCATAATTCTACGTACTGATCCGAATTTCCCCAATAACGCTTTCTTTTTTTTCTTTCCTATACCCGGAACATCATCCAGGGCTGACTCGCGAATACAGCGGTTTCGTAATTGCTGATGATATGTCAGCGCAAAACGATGAGCCTCATCTCTCAATCTCTGCAAAACTTTCAACGCCGGCGAATTGTCCGGTAAAAGAACAGGTATATTTTTACCATCTGGATATATTTCTTCGTTTCTCTTCGCAAGACCGGAAACAGGCAGGTTATTTAGTCCCAATTTATCCAATTCGCCACGTGCGGCACGCATTTGAGCTATTCCACCATCAACCAGCACCAAGTCCGGTAATATCTTCCGCTCGGCGAGCAATCTGCTGAATCTGCGGGCGATTACTTCAGCCATCATCGCAGAATCATCAATTCCATCAACAGTTTTGATCTTAAAACGTCTGTACCTGTTACGACATGCAATTCCACGCTCAGAACAAACCATGCTCGCAACCGCGTAAGTTCCTGATATGTTGGAAATATCAAAAGCTTCTATTACATCTGGTACTTTCTTCAGTCGAAGAATTTTCCGTAATTCTTCAACACCAATTCTTCCTTCTTCTTTTTTTATCACAGGTGTGGACGCAATCCTTGCTCTTTGTTTTATCACAGTCCGAAGCATCTGCAATGTATCACGAATTGCTGCGGCCTTTTCAAATTCCATATTCTCTGATGCTTTGTCCATACCTTCTTTCAACTCACTCAAATACATGAGACGCTCACCGCGCAGAAAAGCACAGGCCTCTCCAAATTGCCGAAAATATTCCTGTTGCGTTATTTTACCCACGCAAGGTGCCGAACAGTAACGGACTATGTCGTTAATACAGTGTTCATAGGTTTTGTCATCAGGAAAAAGCGGACTGCATTTCCTGAGCCCGAATTTCTTCTCGATAAAATCCAGTGTTGCCCTTGCAGCCTGTGAAGAAACATAAGGTCCAAAATAAATACAACCGTCATCACGTCTGATACGGCACAGGTTGAATCGCGGAAATTGCAGACCGGTTTCGGCCCTGAGCAGAATGAATCTTTTGTCATCCTTGAAACTCACATTATAACGGGGACGATACTCCTTGATTAGTCGTCCTTCGGTTAAAACGGCCTCGGCCTCGTTCCGGACAACAATGAAATCCAGATCATGAACACTTTTCACCAAACCGCGAAGTTTCGGGTCACCTCTTCGAAAAGTTGCCAGGCGGAAATATGATTGGATCCTTTTACGCAGGGATACAGCTTTGCCGACATAAATGATCCGGCCACGGCGATCCCGCATCATGTAGCAGCCGGGTTCGTCTGGAAGATTGCGAAGTTTTTCCCTGAGATTTAACGGCAGATTCATTATTTCCACCTCGATCACACATACAGCTAAACCACGATCCGCTCCTGGAAGAGAGGATCGGAATGACAGGCTTAACAATCAATTATATCCTCACCTTTGTCCTCTCGGTTGGAGTGAGGGGATACACGACCTGCCATTGCTATAATGTATGTATCAAAAGGCCTGACCTCAACTTGGGCTCGAACCATGTACTTTTGGGCGGCATTACTGAACCCGCATCCGCGATCGCCATCATCTGATCAACAGTCACTGGATACATAGAGAAAGCAACTACCCCTTTACCTGAATCTACCCGTTTGACCAGTTCACCGGTTCCTCTAATACCACCTACAAATTCGATTCTTTTGTCGGTCCTCGGGTCTTTAATACCAAGCAGAGGATCAAGCAGATTGTTCTGTAAATAACTGACATCAAGCGCCGACACTGGATCATTCGTTCTCGAAGCCTCCCATGACAAACCATACCATTTCTTGCCAAGATACATGCTCACACTGCAAGCAGCAGGTGGATTTGCCGGCGCACTTGATGATACTTTAAATCTCTTTTTTATCGCATCCAGAAAATTACTTTCCGTCATTCCGTTAAGATCGGCAACAATCCTGTTATATGGCAATATCCTGAGCTGACCTGCAGGAAAAAGGACTGCAAGAAACCAGTTGTATTCTTCCATGCCATTATGAGTATGATTTGCTTTCCTCATTTCCATGCCTGCGCGCGCTGCAGCCGCAGCTCTATGATGTCCATCGGCTATATAACACACTGGCACTTTACCAAACTCTGCAATCAGTTTATCGCTGCCTGATTCGACACGCCATACCGTGTGAGAAATTCCATCGGATGCAACTAAATCATAAAGTGGTTTCTGCTTTTCAGCCAGGGCCACAATCTCGTCTATGGCAGGAACATCCCGATAGGCCAGAAAAACCGGCCCCGTGTTTGCCTTTAACATTTTTACATGACGGGTCCGGTCATCCTCCTTGTCCTGCCTTGTCTTTTCATGCTTCCGGATCACGTTATTTGCATAATCATCAATATGACAGCAGGTTACAATGCCGCGCTGGATATGATCGCCCATCTTCTGACGATAAACATACACATATGGTTTTTGCTCACGAATCAGGATATTCTCTTCCTGAAATTTGGAGAAATTTTCCACAGCCCTTTCATAAACATGCTTGGCATACATATCAGTGCCTTTTGGAAAATCAATCTCTGGACGTGAAATACGCAAAAGACTGCAGGGATTGCCATCCGCAAGCGCTCTCGCTTCTTCGGTATCAACCGTATCATAAGGAACAGATGCAACCAAATTTACAATCTCAACCGGCGGACGTAATGCTGCAAAAGCTTTTATCTTCAATTCTGCCTCCTGATTCTCACCATAATGACCAACCTAACGCGGATCTGTTCCCTCTATAGCCCACAACACTGCTTTCTTCAGTTCTTCATTGTTTCTTCTCAACCTGTCAACCAGTTCACTGGCAATATTCTTGTAGACCTTGAGCCCGATTTCGGGATACTTCCGGACCAGCTTGTCAAAATCGGCGCCATTCAATTCAAGTATCTCGCAATCTTCAAGCGCAACTACACTGGCCGAACGTGGCACATTGTTGAGAAAACACATTTCTCCAAAAAATTCTCCCGCATGCAGTTCCCTGAGAAACTTATGATTGTTCTTGCCGAGTGACTTACGTACTTCAGCCCGGCCTTTTCGTATAAACAGAATGGAACCGCCCCGATCCCCTTCTGATACGACACTGTCATCACATTTACATTCTCTGATTCGACAGATTTCCGCCACAAGCGCCTGTTCCTCATCAGTCAGGTTGTCAAGCAGCATAAGGGCCTCCTCTCGTTTGCAATCATTACTTCATTACACAGCATAGAAAACAGCTTGTCAATCCGGTTGATTCAATTTACAAAACAGTCTATAACTCCCGCAAATCAAACAGGAGCTGTCAGTCTTATGGTACGCACTTACGCAAAAGACGATCTGATTAATCTTACTGCACGGCATTCATCATTTGTCGGTGTTGATTCTGATGGGTGTGTTTTTGACACAATGGAAATCAAACAGAAAACATGTTTCCATACCCTTATTATATCACACTGGAAATTGGAGCCGGTGGAGAAGTATATCAGAGAAACCGCTGAATTCGTCAACCTCTATTCAAAATGGCGGGGTACCAACCGTTTTATTGCACTGGATAAGATGTTCGACCTCCTGCGCGAGCGAAAGGAAATCATCGATTCAGGCGTTAGAATCCCGAAATTGAAGTCTATGAAAAAATTCATGGCATCAGGCGTTGCCCTCGGCAACCCCGAACTGGAAAAAAACATAAGGGAAACCGGTGACAGTGAGTTGAAATCCATTCTAAAATGGAGCAACAATATCAACAAATGCATCAAGCAGACCGTGAAAAATATTCCGCCATTCAAATGGGTTCGCGAGAGTTTTGATAAAATCGTGAAGAATTCAGATATGATCTGCGTCTCACAAACACCCACTGAGGCCCTTGTACGCGAATGGAAAGAGAACAACCTGATGAAATATCCATGCGTTATCGCCGGACAGGAACTTGGAACGAAAACAGAGCACATCGCCCTTGCCACAAAAGACAAGTATAATCCCGACAAAATTCTGATGATCGGCGATGCTCCCGGTGATATGAAAGCAGCTACGGAAAACAACGCCCACTTCTATCCTATCAACCCGGCACATGAAACGGCTTCCTGGGAACGGTTTTACAAAGAGGCCTATGACAAATTTCTTTCAGGAACATACGGCGGTAAATACGAGGAAACCCTGATTGCAGAGTTTGAGCTATTACTTCCTGACAAACCGGCTTGGGGAAAATAGATGAAAGGTTATGTTCACGTTTATACTGGTGACGGTAAAGGCAAGACCACTGCAGCGCTCGGCCTTATTGTACGTGCCTGCGGGGCCGGTTTACGCGTTTATCTCTGCCAGTTCATAAAGGGTGGTATTTATAGCGAAATTAGAACTCTGAAAAAACGTTTTTGCGATGTAACCATCCAGCAGTGCGGACGTGGTTGTTTCATCAAAGACACACCATCACGAAAAGACATGAAACTGGCACGTCGTGGTCTCGCAAAATTACGCGCCGCAATGTTGAGCGGCAAATATGACGTAATAATTGCCGACGAAGCAAATTGCGCCATTGCATGCGGCCTTTTAAAAACAGAACAATTCCTCAAACTTATTGACGAAAAGCCTGAGCACGTGGAATTAATATTCACGGGAAGAAGTGCTCCAAAAAAATTGATTGCCCGCGCAGACCTGGTTACGGAAATGAAAGAAGTTAAGCACTACTTCCATAAAGGTATAAAAGCCCGGCCTGGTATCGAAGATTGAAACTCTTTAGCCTTACTTGTTCGCATCAACCGGGAAAACAACACCTCTCCTCACGTTATTCGCGAGATTCACATCTGTAACCCCACTGATAACAGCTGTATAGCTGATTTCGACCACACCGTCTTTTTTCGCTTTTGCAAGATCAACGGATGTTTCCATACTCACGGTCTGCCCCACTGCAACATTGCTGAAATTCTTCGTCCAACTGGCTCCATTTACATCAGCCTTTATCTCAACTGAAGAGGCAGTCTCCGTGCCCCTGTTTTGTGCGTTGACAATTATCTTCATGTCCTTGTCATTCTGCTTATAAAGCGGAACATAAATATCGCCTGCGGCAATATCATATATACCTTTCTGATCTCTTTCTATTACCCGGCCAATATCGAGCATTCCATTTCCATATATTTTATCTTTGTCAGGGGCGCCGGCATCATCGGCATATCGCACAAGCATATCGACAGCCTCTCCTGCAGTCATTCCGGGATTCTGCGATAAAAGATAAGCAATTGCTCCACTTACGAATGGTACCGACGCAGATGTTCCGCTGAAACCGACATAGTCATTTCCAGTCCAGGCCGTTGTTATCCCGATGCCAGGCGCGGAAATACTTACTTCCTCACCTCGATTCGCAAAATAAGGATGTTGCCCATTGGCATCTACCGAAGACACTGCAACCACTCCATTATACCTGGCGGGATAAGAAACTCCCTCTATCGCCTCGTTTCCCGTTGCCGCCACCAGCACGACCCCTTTGCTCAATGCATAATCAACCGCACTTTTTAAAACAAAAGAATCACCATAAGTGCCCAGACACATGTTGATCACATTTGCACCGCGATCCACAGCTTCAACTATTCCTTTTGCCAGCGTGAATGAATCTCCAACTCCTTCGCTGCTCATGACTTTTATACTTAGAATTGTCGAAGATGGAGCAATCCCCTGCAAATCACGAGTATTACCGGCAATAATTGATGCCACAGCATTCGCATGGCCCGCATGTTCCGGCAACTCTGAAGAAGATATGATTTCATTCACAAGATCCACTCTGGCAATTCTATCCTCTCTCAATGCCGGATGATAACTAACACCATTATCAAGTACTGCTACCAGGACCCCACCTCCCCAGGAAGAATTATCAGTCTTCACACCTAGCCATTTCAATGCTTGATCACCAAATGCCACATAGGTCCCCTGGGACTTTATTGCATCTTTCTGCGGGATTTCCGGTGAAAGAATATAGTAGTTCGATGAGTTTTGTACAGGAACTGGCGATTTACTCAGAGCTTTTTGGAGATCTGACGGTTGTTTGGCCCTTACCAGAACAGAATATCCAAGACGCATTGTGTCAATTATTTCCACGCCATGGGATTTTGCCGCCGCAATAAAAGCCGCCCTGTCTGCTTCATTACGAAAACTTAAAATAAATTGACCGGGAATGACATCGATGCCCGATTGCTTCGGAAGTAAGTTTTTGTTCTCACCAATATTACGCCCCTGATTGACTTCTTTCCTCATTGCCATCCGATGGCTGGTAGCAGGAGTCTGCTGTGGTGAAGCCCTCATCACTCCTGGCGGTACGGCAACAGGAGAAGCCCTGGCAATTTCATTCGTCCTGACAACAAACGCCGGTTTCTTCATCGCCTGCTTTCGCGGCATTAAAAAGAAACCGGCGCAAATCAACAGCACGGCCCACAAAATCCATGTGGTCCGCTTAATCATTCATGACCTTTCTACGCCTGCTTGTTGTCGCCAAGACGTACAATCGCATAAACAAGCGTTCCAACCAAACCAGCTAAAAGCGCTAACACAACCCATATACGCGAACCGGAATTTCGCTTACGAATATCCTGGGAAACCCATACTGCCACCAGAATGTGAATTATCGCAACAACGAGAATAAATATACCCATACATGGTCTGTGATGGCCTGCCGGATGCCTGCCGTGTCCAGCCAAACCCGCCATACCCGGACACTGTGGACGTCCACCATCGGGCTTATTTATACCAAGACCACACGGACAACCGTCAGGCTTTCCTGGTCCACCTATACACGGACATCCAGGCATTCCACCGGGGAACATACCGAGTCCACCCATACGCGCACATCCGGGCATTCCACCAGGCATACCGGGTCTACCCATTTGTGGTCCTCGCGGGGACATCATTTTCATCATCTCGCGTTGTTTATCAAGTTCAGCTCTTTTTTTATCGAGATCAAGTTTCCGCATCTCGCCCTGGAATTCAATTTCAGCCTGACGTGCCTGTAGATCCATCTGTCTTTTCTGGATCTCCATATTCTGCATTTCCTTTTCGAAAGAACCCTTCTCTTGCGCCCAAACCACTCCAGGGATCGCAAGACCTGCCACTAACGCCATTACCCACACATAACTCTTCATCCGGCACCTCCTTGTTGTTTCCTTTCTCCCAAAATCCCAATCCTAATTGAATACACTCGCAACCCCCCTTATTAGCCCGTGTCCCGCCATTTAATTACTCATCGTTCGGATTTTATCATTATTTGATTTAACTTTTCCAGTGTAACTTCGGCTTTTAATACGGCACTTTCATATCAATAAATTCAGCCGGAATCCCACACTTCTTCTTCAGCCATCCTGCCAGCGCCTGTACCCCAAAAGTCTCTGTCGCATAATGACCCGCAAAAACGGCATTAATCCTCCATTCCTGAGCAATACTGTAGGCCGATAATTTTGGTTCGCCGGAAAGAAAAACATCAATCCCTTTTTCTCCGGCCTCATTCAACAAATCAGGCGCTGAACCGGAAATCACCGCTACGCTCCTGATTTCTTTCTTTCCGAAATCCATGGATCTTATCTCTCCGGGAATAACGTGCCGGACAAGTTTCTTGAAGTCGGCATAATTCATAACCCCGGGAAGTTTCCCCTCAAATCCGATCGTCATACCATGATACAAACCAAATCCCCTGACACCACGAAGCCCAAGCGCCTTGCATATCAAAACATTATTTCCAAGACGCGGATGAGCATCCAGCGGCAGGTGACATGCATAAAGCGCCATGTCGTTTTCAATAAGAAAAGAAATACGCCGGTAATTAAGTTCCGTTATCCGTTTAAGAGAATCACCCCAACTTATACCGTGATGACAAACCAGCAGGTCGGCGCCGCGCTGTTTCGCCATCCGGAAGAAATCGAGGGATGCATCCACGCCACAACAGATCTTCCTTACCTCTCCGCTGTTCTCAACCTGAAGACCGTTATTGGCTGAATCAGCGGCGAAATCCGCCACTTTCATTTCCGAGTCAAGAAATCTGACAATGGGTTTTAAATCCTTCATTCTTCCCGCACCTGATTGTTCGATACTCTACCATCATTACATTCTGAATACAAGGCGACTGACAGACGTTAAGGTGTCTCGATAACAACGATATTTTTTCGTCTTGCCTTTACATCCCAAAAAGTGCTTAAAAACCATCCAATATGATTTCCATTAACATCCCGGAAGGAGCATTCCATGCATGACATCAGTCGACGCAGTTTCATACAGGGATCCATTCTAGCATCCGCAACCAGTATGGTCGCAGCTAATGCTCAGGCCGGAACGCCGGACAGTAAAAACACTGCAACAGCAATTACCGTCAAAGAAACCCTGCCGAAGGGCAAAATCGGCAACCTGGAACTGAGCCGTCTAATGATCGGGGGGAACCTGATAACCAATTTTATGCACAGTCGCGACCTGAAATATGTTGACAACCTGTCTTCTCACTATAATACCGACGATAAGATTCTCGAAACTTTCAGGATTTCCGAAGAATATGGCATTGACACCATTATAACCCACGCCGATCCAAGAATAATGAGTCTGCTGAAAAAACACCGCTATGAACGCGGCGGAAAAATGAAGTGGATAATAAATGTAATGGGCGCACTGGACAATGAACTGAAGATTTTTTCCGAGAAAGCCAAGCAGGTTGTCGACGAGGGCGCCGACGGTCTTTACCTGTTCGGCGCGAATGCTGATACCCTGGCTCTTCATGGTAAAGTTGAGATGATTGCGCGAACTGTCGCTATTATGAAGGAACAAAAGGTACCTGCCGGTGTCGGGGCACACGATCTCAATGTCATCAAGGTATGCGAGCAGAACAAAATACCTGCGGAATTTTATGTTAAGACATTCCACCATCTAAAATATCCAACAGCGCCAAAACCCGAACAAATCAGGGGATCAAACATGGAAATTCCCGGTTACTGGTGCAGTCAGCCCGAAGAAACCATCGAGGTCTTTAAAAAAGTTGAAAAACCCTGGATCGCCTTCAAGGTAATGGCCGCTGGAGCAATTCCTCCGCAAGATGCATTCAAGTATGCGTTCGGAAATGGCGCTGACTTTATCCTGGCTGGAATACTTGATTTCCAGATTGCCGAAGATGTTCGCATTACCAAAAACGTTCTTTCCGGTATTAAAAGAGAACGTCCCTGGCGAAGTTAATTTTTACTCTGAAGACAATATACAAATCAGATTGGTTTCGGCATCAATGCCGCACAACCGGTGCGGTTGTGTAAATGGCAGATGGCGATCGCAAGGGCATCAGCAGCATCTTCTGGCGGTTCTTCCTTTAAGGCAAGCAGAGACATGACCATCCTGGCAACCTGGCTTTTCTCCGCACCACCAAACCCCACCACCGCCTGTTTGACACGGCGCGGTGCATATTCATAAACGGGAATACCATGTACAGAACAGGCTGCAATTACAACTCCGCGCGCTTCACCGAGTATCAGGATTGTTTTGACGTTCTTGCAGAAAAAAACGCCTTCAACAGCCACGGCTTGTGGTTTTGTGCGCTCAATGATTTCTGTTATCCCGGAGTTAAGTTTCTGAAGACATTCGGAAAGAGAAAATGTTCTTGGCGCCTTGATGACACCAAACTCTACAACCGAAAACCGGCTGCCTTTCACTTCCACCACGCCAACGCCCGTTGACCGCAGGGAAGTATCAACACCCAAAACCCGTGTACAGTCTATTTTCAATATGTGGATTTGAAACTTTACAGGATCTTACTGATCGATTTCCGCCATGATCTTGTCGTCAACATCCATGTTCGAGTAGACATTCTGAACATCATCATTATCTTCAAGATCATTTATAAATCTCATTACCGCGGCAGCCAGATTCTTGTCAGTTACCGGAACTGCCACTGTCGGAACCATGGAAATTTCAGCACTCAACGTTTTGATACCTGCTTTTTCCAAGGCGTCCGTAACGGCCGGGAAAGTTGCAGGATCAGTCAGAACCTCAAACTGGTCGCCATCATTGATCATATCTTCGGCGCCGGCATTTAGAACAATTTCCATCAACTTGTCTTCTGCCACGGTTGAAGCATCAACAAATATCTGGCCTTTCCTCTGGAAGCCACGCGAGACTGCACCCTCTTTGGCAAAGCTGGAACCATGCTTGGTGAAAATATGCCTGATTTCCGCTGCCGCACGATTCTTGTTGTCGGTAAGGGCTTTTACAAGAAGAGCAACGCCACCTGCCGCAAAACCTTCATAAGACACTTCCTCAAAGGTAACACCTTCGGTCTCACCAGCACCTTTTTTTACAGCGCGGTCTATGTTATCCGAAGGCATGTTGTAACTCTTCGCCTTCTGGATTACAGTCCTGAGCGTCGGATTCATATCCGGATTACTTCCGCCCTGTTTGGCGGCCACCATCAACTCTTTGCTCATCTTGCTGAATATCTTGCCGCGCTTGGCGTCCAGCGCGCCTTTTTTGTGTTTAATCGTTGCCCATTTACTATGTCCACTCATGCTTCATCTCCATATCTTTTCAAAAACAAACGTCCCACGCGGAACCGCTTTTACAACACTCTCTCATTATTTCTCACGAAGAACACCCGCCGGTCCTTCCTCCATTTCAAATCCCACAAGGTCCCTGGGTGACGTCTCTTCAAAATCCTGGATCCAGCCGGCATTAAAACCAAGCCTGTCCATCGCATCACAAACTTCGTCGTACTCTTCCCTTGTAATCCTTCTGTTCCACGATTTCTGTGAAACCGCCTTATACGCCGGAAGATACTGGGACATTATGCTGACTGCAATACTGTTTCCGACATTTGCAGCAAGCCATTCAAGGTTCTCAATAACCTCAATCGCCCTGCCGGGAAGAATCAACAACCTGCAAATCACACCCGACACTGCAATTCCATTCTCATCCATTTTTAAAGGACCGGCCAAGCGCCACATTTCACTAAGAGCCGTCCTCGCAGCATACGTATAATCCGATATTCCAGAACCTTCTTTCGCCGAATCTTTTCTCGAATACCTTAGGTCAGTCAGGTAAATATCAACCAACCCCTGAAGCTGATTAAGAACTTCTATCCGTTCAAAACCGCTGGTGTTATACACAACTGGAAGCGAAAAGCCATCTTTTCTTACTTTTTTCAACGCTTTTTCCACCTGTACAAGCCACGGCGTCGGACTCACCAGATTCCAGTTATGACACCCTGTCCTCGCTAATTCCCTGAATATCAGGGCCAATCCTTTGTCATCATACTTAATACCGCGACTCTGCTGGCTCCAAGGATAGTTCTGACAATAAATGCACTTCAATGTACAACGGCTGAAAAAAATGGTACCAGCCCCCTTTGTCCCTGATATCGGCGGTTCCTCCCCATGATGCGGCCCATACCTGAAGACCTCAGCCTCGTAACCGCCCCTGCAGTACCCGATAAAACCTTCGTTACGGTTTATACCGCAACACCTGGGACAGAGTTCACACTTCGAAAGATGGTTTTCCAAGCTCAAAAATATATATCCGGATTACAGTTCGTCAGAAAACGGATTATTCGTTTTCTTCAACTTTCTTCTTATCAGACGCCGCAATCACCTTCTGAGCAACGTTCGAAGGAACAATGTCGTATCTTAAAAATTCCATTTCAAATGTTCCCTGCCCGCCCGTCATGCTGCGCAACTCGGCAACATAACGAAACAACTCGGACTGCGGCACCTCCGCGGTGATAACCTGCATGCCTTCCTCGTTGCCCATTCCCATGATGCGTCCGCGCCTGTGGTTCAAATCGCCATTGATATCGCCGAGGAACTGGTCGGGGACCATCACCTTCACAGTCATAATGGGCTCCAGCAGCACCGGCTTCGCTTTCGACATTGCGTCCCTGAACGCCCTCGAACCCGCTATCTTGAATGCGATTTCGGACGAATCGACATCATGATACGAACCGTCATATATCGTTACCCTCACCCCCGTCACCGGATAACCGGCAACTGCGCCACTCGCCATACCTTCCAGGACGCCTTTCTGAATCGCAGGTACAAAGTTTCCCGGAATGGCGCCGCCAACAAGGGCATCTACAAACCATTCTTCTGCCTTCCCCCGGTTCGGATCGACTTTCATGTAAACCTCGCCGTACTGGCCGCGGCCGCCTGACTGCTTCTTGTGCTTGTAGTGGCCGTCACCAAGCGAGGTAACCGTCTCCCTGTACGGAACCTTGGGCGTGGAAAGGACCACGTCCACATTGCTCCGGAGCTTCATCCGCTCCACCGCAACGTCAATCTGGACATCACCAAGCCCTTGAAGAATGGTCTCCTTGGTCTCAACGTTTCTTTCAACCTTGAGTGTCGGATCTTCCTCAGAAACACGCGCAAGCGCGGTACCGATCTTGTCCTCGTCTGCAGAAGTCTTGGCATAAACGGCCATGAACATTGTCGGGCTCGGAAACTTGATCTTATCACATACGACTTTCGAACCAACCGCACCCATCGTATCGCCGACTGTTGTAACGGCCTTCAGCTTTGTCAGTGCAACGATATCGCCTGCCGTTGCCGATGTAACCGGCACCTGTTTCTTGCCATTTACCTGCAGAAGTGCACCAACCCGCTCCTTCTGGTTCTTCGAAGTATTCTGGAATTCGGAGTCGGCCTTCAACGTTCCGCCAAGCACCCTGACAAACGCCAGGTTACCGACAAACGAGTCGTTCACTGTCCGCCACACATACCCGACAAAACTTTCATTCGCACCACTGGGAATTTCTTTTCCTTCAGCATCCTTGGCAGGCCTGTCCGCCGGTGACGGGAACATCCTCGCTATGCCTTCCAGAGTCTCAGTCACGCCAATATTCTTGAGTGCCATACAGACAAAAATCGGTACGACGATACCACGGGCAACGGCCAGCCTCATTCCATTGGCAAGTTCCTCGGGAGTGAGAGCCTCGCCCCCGAGGAATTTCTCAATCAGGGCATCGCTGGTCTCCGCTGCACGCTCCGACATGGTGCTCTTTATCGCATCGGCTTCTCCCGCAAGCGCCGCCGGCATGTTCTTCCCGAACACATCAACAACTCCACTCTTGTCGGGAAGCGGAAGTATCACCGGCACACACTTGTCGCCAAAAGTCGATTGGATGCCGGCAACAAGTTTTTTGAAATCGGTATTTTCCTTGTCAAGGCCCGTTACGAGAATGCCTCTCGGTATGCCCTGTTTCTCGCACAGGCGCCATACCCTGTGTGTGCCCACCTGGATACCTGCCGCCGCGTCAATCGTTATCAAGGCGGCTTCTGTGGCCCGCGTAGCGGCGATAACCTGTCCATAGAAATCCATGTAACCGGGCGTATCGGTGAAAACCAAGTCATAAGATTTACCGGCCACAGACTTGTAAACAGCGGTAAAAGGCTTGGCATAGATGGATGTCTTCCGGTGCTTTTCTTCGTCAGTGTAATCGACCATACTGGAACCAGCGCTCACCGAACCAAAACGGTCATTGAGGCCAAACTTGAAAAGCAGCGCATCTATGAAAGTAGTCTTTCCACTGCCTGTATGACCCATAATCACGAAATTTCTTACATCGGAAACCGGAATATCGTTCATGACGCAAAATCTCCCAACCTGTTCGGATTAAAAAATAAAAGACGCGGAATTATGCCACAGAATATCTGTTCCTGCAACCGCTTCTTTACTCGAAACACGCGCGCTCGATTATCTGTAAATATCCATAATTTCTTACGAATACTTTGTAACCCTCGAATCGAATCTACGGCCAATCCTTCAGTATACTTTCACCGTAATTGAGAAAGGCAGGCTGTTCGTAATAAGCAGGAATGAAGAGATATGTTGTCCATATTCCCAGACTCGTCCGGATCAAGCGCGGGAAGCATTATTCATTGTTGTTGGAATGCCGTGACAAATTATGGAAACAAGAACAGGATTTAACGCTTGAAGTATCTTCGAACCGGAACAGATACGACCATCAATCCCGTAAATATAACCGCAAAGGAAACAAGGGCTTTTAATCCCTTGTCCTTTTTTACCAACTTGGCCCTTTCGACCGGATCCATCTGAGTCTGGAGAGGAGGTTGTATACTGGGCAGATTGGACAGAGCCAGGAAAAGTACAACAGCTGTTGCAATTATGACCATCGCCATGCTGATGTTGAATTCGTCAGAACCAATTTTCTGGTCCACAGAAAAAAAGTTTGTCCTGGATTTAAGGAGAGCAAGAACAAACCACAACACGCCGGCAACAAGCGCTGCGCCACTCACGTTGTGATAAGCACGGAAATAATCAACCCACCGCGATTGCGCTTCGGCAGGAATCGCTGTAAAAATAAACCCGCTCAGAGCAAGAACACAAACTATCCCTGCCCAAATCATTCCGTTTCCTGATCGTTTATCCTGATCCGTCATAAAACGTCTCAATCCTTTATCAATTGAATTGTATTTTTACATTCGTACAGGAACTTGTCAACATTCCCTGCATCTCATTACTTCCCAATGGTCCAATGAATACCACGGACAAGTATTTCCAGGAAATTCGGATTTGTCCATGCCTTGGAATCATGTCCAAGCATCAGGTAAAAAACCCTGCTCTTCCCATATTCGTGAACCCAGGCAAGATCCGGACAACTCTTCGGATGGTCGGTCTTCAAAAGAACTCTGACAGATGGAGAAACGTAACACTTTGCGTATGTCTCATCATGTATTATGAAATCCTGAGCCCCCTTCGTTATAGGATGTTCTTTGTCGGCAATTGTCACCTTTATGTCCTGATCATGATCATAAGTGGATTTTACGTATTCTTTTCCATCTATTGTTTCGGGCTTCAAAAAGAATTTTCCGCCCCTGATTTTCAGGAATTCCGGCCAATCCGCATGCGCTCCAATATTGTGGTGAAGAAGCACAAGACCAATACCGTTGTTCAGTAATTCCACAAACGCTTTCTGCTGTTCTGCTGTAATCGACTTGATCATGTCATACATAAGAATAACATCGCATTCCTTTTCGAGTCCCGGTTTCAGTAATTCTCCAGCTTGCGGATACACAGCCTTCTTATACTCGATACCCTTCATCTCGTTAAACATTTTATCAAACGGCGCCTGTTCAAAACCATGCCCGCCGGTTATAACCAGGATACGAATTTTCTTTTCACTGCCCTGTTCCTGGGCGTTCACAGACCAAACAGCAACCAGCCCCAACAAACCCGCAACAACACCGCAAACAACCAGTTTCTTCATTCTTATCCTCCTGTAATGTTGAACTCCGCAATCTCTATTGATTTTTCTTTTGACCATAATACGCATTCGGTCCATGTTTTCTGAAAAAATGTTTATCAAGCAGATAGTCGGGCAGAGGTTTGACCTTTGGATTTATGATCAGCGTACCGTACGCCATTTTTGCCACTGCTTCGAGCGCAATACTGTTATGTACTGAATCTTGCGCGGACTGTCCCCATGTGAAAGGACCGTGATTCGCAACAAGAACACCAGGGACTGCCACAGTGTCCAGTTTCTTGAAACGTTCAACAATAACTTTCCCGGTATTTACCTCGTATCCATCTTCCACCTCGCGTTTCGTAAGCGGTCGGGTTATCGGAACCTCACCATGAAAAATATCGGCATGCGTGGTTCCCAGCGCGGGGATACTTATACAAGCCTGGGCAAACATCGAAGCATAAATACTGTGGGCGTGGGTAATGCCGCCAATGTCAGGAAAAGCCCTGTAAAGAATAAGATGCGTTGGGGCATCCGATGAAGGACGATATTTGCCCCCGATTTTCTTTCCGGATGACAAATCCAGAACCACCATGTCGGAAGGCTTGAGATCAGCATATGTAACACCGCTGGGTTTTATGACCACAAGGTTTTTCGAACGGTCAATACCGCTGACGTTTCCCCATGTGAGAGTGATCAGTCCATTCCGCTCAAGCGCTTTATTGGCTTCGCAAACATGTCTCTTCAGTTTGTCGAGTGACATCTAATTTCCTTTATTTCAGCAGTCTCTGCTTCTCGCGTAATGCTATCAAATCTTTCATTACATTGTTCAGTTTTCCCGACCAACTGGCTGTTCCAAATGCGTCGTGAAGCTCGCGGTATAACTTGTACATCTGCCTGTAAACTTCGTGGTTTCCGGCAATCGGCTTATATTGTTTCTTCGTACTGCACAGAACTTTCTGTGACTCGCCTACCGTTCCATATCCACTAAGCTCTTTACCAGCCGCTACAGCGCCAAAGATTGCGGCACCAAGCGCGCAGGTCTGGTCACTGCTTGATATTTTCATCGGCCGGCCGGTAACATCGGCATAGATCTGCATTAATAACTTATTTTTCTGTGCCAGTCCGCCGCAGTTGACAATCTCCTGCACCGGAACGCCATACTCTTCAATACGTTTGATTATTGTCAGCGCACCGAATGCCGTTGCTTCAATCAGCGCCCGATAAATTTCATGTGCTTCGGTATGCAGGGTCTGGCCCAACAGCAGACCGCTCAGTCTTACATCAACAAGTATCGTCCGATTGCCATTGTTCCAGTCGAGGGCAAGCAGGCCATGTTCGCCCGGCTTCTGCATCGCCGCCATTTTCCCAAGCTTCCTGAACCTCGTATCGACATTACGGCCATAAGTATTTGGCACCAGGTGATGGACAAACCACAGAAAAATATCGCCGACCGCCGACTGCCCAGCCTCAATACCAAAATATCCGGGAAGAATGGACCCATCTACAATACCGCACACACCCGGAATGTCAGTCAGCGGTTTGTTGTTCTGTATCACCATCATATCACAGGTACTTGTGCCGAGTATTTTGGCCAGTGTCCCTTCTTTTATTCCCGCCCCCACGCCGCCCATGTGTGCATCAAATGCTCCAACTGCTATTGCCGTGCCAGCCTTGAGTCCGAGCTTATCAGCCCATTTCTGAGAAAGGCGACCGGCCTGTTGGTCAGACGGTACAGCCTTTGAATACAGGCGGTCTCTAAGGTTCGCCAGTTCAGGATCAAGTTTCGCGAGAAATTCTTTGTCCGGTAATCCACCCCATTGCGCATTATACATCGCCTTATGCCCTGCCGCACAAACACCCCTGACAATCTCTTCAGGCCTGGTCTTACCTGCAAGCACGGCTGGAACATAATCACACAACTCCACAAAACTATGGGCCGCGGTAAATACTTTCGGGGCCACACGACGGCAATGCAACAACTTGCTCCAGAACCATTCGGAAGAATATGTCCCGCCGCATTTTGCCAGATATTTTGGACGAATCGTCGAGGCCAGTTCGGTAATCTCTGCAGCTTCTGTATGACTGGTATGGTCTTTCCACAACCAGGCCTTCGCATCAAGACTGTCCTTGAACTCCGGAAGCATCGCGAGTGGAGTACCCTCACGGTTTACCGGTATGGGTGTACTTCCGGTCGTATCAACTCCGATGCCGACTATCTCGTGGGGATTGAAATCACTTCTGATCTGTTTTGCCTGATCAATAGCAGCCGTTATCGACGAAAAACCGTCAATATAATCCTGCGGATTCTGGCGCGCGAGGTTTGGCTCGCGCGGATCAAGACAAATCCCCATCCCACCGGACGGATAAGGGAAAACGCTGCTTGCAAGTTCAGTTCCATCGTCAAGATCAACAATCAGCGACCTGCAAGAATTAGTGCCGTAATCCAAACCAAGGGCGTACCTTTTCATTGCAATTCCTCCCTACAGCCATTTCAATTACACGCCAAACGGATTCTCGCCCGGATACAGATTACCCTTTGAACGCGGTGCACTGACATCCTCGACTCCCAGCACTTTGACAGCATCAAACAGGATTCTGCCAACGTGCTCGAAGGCCACCGCACTGTGATGCGGGAACTGTTTTTCGAGCATGACGTGACGGTAGAAGCGGGTCATTCCAGGAATGCCGATTATTCCTATACCGCCAAAAGATGCCGGATCGGCATCAAGTACTTCACCCTCTGCCACATAGCTGCAAAGCCGGCAGTCAGCCGTACCCTGCAGACGGAAGATCGTAGTCGGTCCAGGCCTTAACGTACCTTCGAGTGTACCACACGTAATGTTCGGTTTTTTGCCGGGTTCCATCAGGCGATGCATGATGAACTGGAACTTCATGGCAAACCCGTCACAAAGGCAACAACTCGCCGTATTGCCGCAATGGAATCCCATGAACAGGTCCCGGCGATCAATACCGCAAAGATCGGCAATAGGCAAATCGTCTGGAACCGTATTATTGATATCCAGCAGTGTTGCAGGACTCATTGACGCAAGCTGGCACATGTATTCCGATACTGCACCGTAAATATCCACTTCACAGGCCACCGGGATACCGTGCGATGCAAGCCGGCTGTTGACATAACACGGAACAAAACCAAATCCCCTCGCAAAAGCCGGCCAGCACTTGTTTGCATATACGCCAAACTGACAGGAACCCAGGTTCTGTTCGAAGAACGTCATCAACGCGAGTTCAAACTGCGCAAGTTCAAGAAGCTTACCGGGATGCTGACTACCTGCACCCAGTTCCACCGCCATATCTTTTGCAATGGCCTTTATCTCTTTCTTGCGGTCAGCAACAGATTTAAAAAGAAGAAGCATGTCCAACTCGGAATTCTCCATGACTTCAATACCGAGATTGTAGAGCGGCTTGATCGGTGCATTACACGCATAGAAATCCTGTGGACGCGGCCCGAACGAGAACGCCTTCAGGTTCTTTACTCCAACAACAACACGCGCCACGCCGACAAAGCTCGCTATCATCTGCGCAACCTGTCCTGGCATCCCAACCGGCACATCCGGAATGTAAGGATGAAGGTTTCGCAATCCGCAATTCAGCGCAGCATTCAACATTCCGCAATACGCATCCCCACGCCCGTCAACAAGTGTATCCTTGCTTTCCTCGGAAGCGGCGCACAGCATGAACGGCTTCCCAAGCTTCCGGGCGAAAATCGTTGTCGGTCCTTCAGGCCCGAAATTTCCGAGGTAAATTGCTACTGCATCAACTTCCTTCTTTGCCATTTCCCTGACAGCCGACATCGCATCTTTTTCAGTTTCAATGATCACCGAGCATGGTACAACAGGCAACTTGAGACGCTGGCACTCTTCTACCACCTGTTTTATCCGTTTTTGCGTCAATGCGCGCGGGAAACAATCACGGCTGACCCCGACAATGCCAATTCGAACATCCGGCGTATTGATCAAAGATTTGCTGTTTTTCATTTTACCCCCGACCTGTGTTTATGCGATTAAAACCTGATCTTTTAAAGGAAAACAACGGAAGGAAATCTATTCCAACACAGGGGTAAGGTCAACAGCGAACAAAGGACAGACATACCTCATTGCAACTAAGATCTTGCGTTTGAAATGCTTATTTCGACTCAATCTTCCACACAATATCCCATACCTTTTCCTGGGCTTCTTTCCCTGACATTTTCGATCTGATTGCATAGGTCGGTTCCGGTTTACCGCCATCGTCTTTCATATTTTCGCCAATACTGTAAAGGATTAATCCATTGCCCTCCTGCTTATAGATCAGCGGCTTACCGGAGAACGGGTCAACAGGCTGAATCGGCAGGAACTTTGGATCACATTCTGACAACGTTAAAGGAAATTTATTATGCGTAAGTTTATGACATAACAGGCCCAATCCTGTCTGCGTAATCCGCGCCCTGGCCATGATAGTGGCCTGCTTTTCTTTAACAGCAGTAATTGCAGGAAGTAACATGTTGGAGAAGATGTCCCATCCTGGAATTTTTCCCACTATCTTGTTTCCATCCGACACATCAGCTTCCCAGTAAGGTGACTTCATAAATGTTGTCATGTTGTTTATGGTAACCAGATATGAAGCATGCATGAACTGAAGGATTGGCTTGCAGAATATCACCGATCCAGATACTTTCTGAACAACAGGAACACTTCTCCATTCTAACAAAGGGAAGAGTTCAGCACGTGGTTGCTTAAAACACCATTCACCCATCAGAATGCGTTCTGAATCCATTGTGCGATTCATCATCTCGTCATCAGTAAATGCCTTCAATATATTGATTATCACTTCCGCCTGAATATCACTTGGCGGTGATACATTAACCAAATCATGGGTAACCTGATCAATAATTCTAAACATTACCGCCCGAACGAGCTGACTGATAAGTATAGGTTCATTGCGTAATGCATCAGCGGTTTTATATCCAATGACAATGGTCTTCCACGCATTCTCGTAATCACCGCGCTCAGCCTCAATTTTGGCCCTGACCGCCAATAACCGTGCTATTGAACGCAACTCTGAAACATGGGGAAGAAGCATGCTTGGACCTTTTGCGTAGTCCAAGTCATACCGGCATGCAGGCTTATCGGCGGCTTCCTTTATCAAATCCAGAGCCGTAACCACTTTTTTATCGGCCAGAAACTTTATGACTGCATCGTGATTCGTACCCGGGAATTCGTCAGGAGTTACTTCCTTCCAGAAATCACCGCCGGATTTCAGCAGCAGTACCGCGCTTTTATAAAGAAGCGAAGCGTTGTCTTTATCCGGTACCTGCTTTGGGATTATCTCTTCGGCAGTCATCGGACGTCCGCTCTTTTTAAGAGCGGCATAAGCATTACTGAGCTTTATTCCTGAAACAATGAGCACGACTGTGTAAATGACAACTAGACAAATAACGACAATTGTAGTCCTTTTCAGCACCTTCAGTAGTTTTGCGTTCATACCCGACCCCTTTCTGCACTGACTGATTTCAAGTTATGCATCCATTGTCCCGGTAACGACGCTTTATCATTTTTATCAAACAATCCATTTGCGTCTTCCAGTTCCCGGTTCAGCACCTCGCGTATCTTCACAAAATCCGCAACATCCGTCGGCTGGCGTGTTCCAAGTACCAACTTGATTCTTACGGGAATAATCACGTCTGCTTCTAAATCGGCATTCTCATTTGAATCTGACGTAATAGTTACATTCTGATTATTCTGAGTTAATGGCGCGATCATAATATTGTTCACAGAATTGCCGATTACTGCAATCAACAGCGATGCAGCCAGTCCCATGGCCAGTCGCCATATTGAAGCAGAGAAATCAACAACATATACCCGGCCTTCATTCCCGCCGTTCCATTCCGCACGTGTTGCGGAAGCAATCCGCATTTTAAGATCAGACGAAGGCTCACGAAGTTTGTATTTCTTTAAAACATTTTCCGGATTCAAATCGGCATTCATTTTAGATCTCCAAGAAGTACTTTTAATTTGTCCATTCCATAACGGTAGCGGCTGGCTGCCGTGTTCAAAGAAACATTCATTGCTTCCGCAATGTCGTCGAATGTCATATCCCTGAATATTTTCATAACGATCACCGTCCTCTGCTCTTCCGGCAATTCGGCCAGTGCTTTTGAAATCTGGACTGATTCGTCTTTGAAATTTTTCTCTTCTTTTGCCGGTACCAGCCAGAATTCTGCTGGATCCGTTGGTTCCGGGACTCTTCTTCTTTTCGCCAGAAAACTCATCGTCTCATTCCGCGCGATTGAATATATGTATCCCGACATGTTCTTTGCTTCTGCAACACTGTCTTTGTTCTTCGCTATCTTGAGGAAGACATCCTGAAGAACTTCCTCGGCATCGTGATGCGAACATAGAATTGAAAGTATCATTCCAAACATCATTTGTCCGTACTCCTCCCACATCAGGTCAAAAGCCTTTTCATTACCGGAGACTATTGCCTTCCTGATCAGCTCTTCTCTTTCTTTCTTGTCAGCCACTCATAACTCCCGTGGAAGACTGCCCCCTCCACATATACAGACTGTATCGCCAGACATTTTTGTCTAAATAATCCAAAATATCGCAAAAACAGGGCAAAACGCGATGATAAATAAATACAGGATGGTATCATGCAGCCAAAAAAGGTGTCACCGAAGCCCCGCAGTTTCTTATTTCTCTTGAGCAGTTTCTCCGGCAATTATATTGTAATGGTGAATTCGTTATGATCTTGGATGTGAAATTCATAATGCGCTCAAACTACAAGGATATATTATGAAGCGCAGCAGTCCGGTCTTGATAATTGCACTTGCGCTTTTCCCCTTAATTTCAACACAACTTAACGTATTTGGCCAGGCACAACGTGACCAGGCCCTGTTCGATACAATGTACACGGGAAAGTATCTTTATACCGCACCCGATCTCTCGCTCGGAGGCGGACTGAAAGGTGAAGTCGTGGTTCCCAAAGGTAAAGTCACGGATCCCAAGAAGATTGTCCTGGGTATTTTTGCTCTTCCACCCCATGAGCCCAAATTTGTATACAAGGGTGTTCTGAGCGGGGAAGACAATCGTTCTTTCGAGTTCCGCGGTTTGCCCCCGGCCCTGTATGATATTTTTATTGCATTCGAAAATGAAGTCTATGAAGGCCTGACCTTGAACCGTTTCAAAAACAGCCTGACAGAGGCCGACCGCAAATCCATTGAGTATATTATCAATAAATCAGACAAATTTTTCGAAATGAAAGTTATTCATCGAATGTCAGGCATTACCGGAAAAAAAACGGGGTACGCAAGGGCAATAGTGAGCATGATACGCATCGGTGCGACTACCGACATGGCCGGCCACAGTTATACTGCGCACAAAAGGAACTATAAACTTGTCTTCCTTGAAGATGTCGGCCCCGGTTACCAGGTGGCAAGGACAAGGGATGTTTTCTCCAGGTTTATAGCAAGCTCGAAAGATGTTCCCGACTGGAATTACAGGCCCTACCTGTCCGGCATACGGGTGACTGATACAATAAAGGATCTCGGCATAATTGATCTGAGTATTCCAGGCGAAGAGAAGAAACTTTCCGATCCAGTGGACGAAATTAATCCCGAAGATACCGTACCGCGTGAACTTGAAATAATGGAAATAATGGAAAAAAAGAAGTAACCGTTTTTATTTCCTGTCGAGAGCAATTATGTTTTGTAACCCGCCGGCTTTAATCTGACCGACACGATCCGCCACAAGGTCAATTTCCCGTTGAGCATGAGCAACATGCAGAACTGTAATGCCCAGTGTGCACTGAATCCTGCGGAGTTCACTACACAGTTCGTCGCGTGAGTTTTCATCAATCGCACTGACCGGTTCATCCAGTAAAAGTACACGGGGCTCGAAGGCAAGCGCCCGTGCCAGCGCGACCCTCTGCCGCTCTCCACCACTAAGCCCAACGACAGGACGATCCAACAGATGAACTATATTCAACAGCCGGGCAACACGATCTACACTTTCAGTAATTTGTTTTTCACCAACCCGGCGGACCTCCTGTCCAAAACGAATATTACCGCGAACCGACCGGTCAGGAAAAAGCAGTCCTTCCTGAGGGACATAACCGATATTCCTTTTCCACGGGGAAAGATCGTTGATAATGGCACCCATTAGACGGATGGTCCCGTTTTCAGGCCGGTATAATCCTGTTATCATTTTAATTAAAAGCGTTTTTCCTGAACCATTGTGACCGGTCAACACGAAATATTCGCCCTTACGAATACTCAAGGTAAGATCCGACATCTCAAAGGTTCCAATGCGGAAACAAATTTGTTCCAGTTCAATCTCGTTGACACTCACAGGAGATATCCTTTCCCGCCCAATCGCTTGAGGACAATCAGCATCGCCATTGACATCAGGATCATCAGTGCGCCAATCACAAGTGCTACTTCAATCCGCCCGATACTGACTTCCAGGAAAATTGTTGTGGGCATGATTTCAGTCCTTCCCCGCATTGTACCGGCCACCAGCAGGATCGGTCCAAACAGACCAAAAATACGCGCCCAGCTGATAACGGCGCCGGCCATGATACTCGGAGCCGCATTTGGAAGAGTAACCTTGTAAAACGTCTGCCACCGGTTGGCGCCAAGAGTCATGGCCATATCTTCAAAGTTGGGATCCATTGAATCAAACCCGCTCTTGATCACGCGGACCGCAAATGCGCAGCCTACTATGAATTGCACCAGAACGATTCCCAACGGCTGGTAAATAAACAATCCTTCTTCGACGATCCCGCGATCCAGCCACAGGCCAACACTGGTATTAAAAAACAGCAATACACAAAGTCCCATAACAAGAGGAGGAAGAACGATCGGCAAATCCACCAAAGTGTCGGCTATAGAATGACCGGGAAACCGGTGGCGTGAAAGAATATATCCAGCCGGTATCGCGACACAAACCGAAAAAAATGTACTGATGGTGGTCGTAATCAGTGACAAGCTGATTGAATCCCATATGGCACGATCTTCAAAAGCCTGCAGTATCGACTTGGGTGTAATGGCAAGAAACACGGCCAGGGTCAGTCCGGCGATCAGCAGAAGGTAAATCACCAACGGTACAGCCAGAAATACGTCAAAAGATTTTCCGTATAAGGGTTTCTTGTGTTGCATTGTTGTTCTTTTAGCTGAACGTACCGTTTATTTCCAGATGTATTCCAAAGCTTCCCTTAAGATCAGATAAGTACAGGCACCGGTCATGGTCAGCCAGAGCAGAGCATGTAACGCGGGAGAAGCCTTATCCGGTAGCCGCAGGCCGACAAGAAATCCGACAAAACCGACAACGAGTCCAACCAATGCCGACCCGACGAATTTTACGGCAATCTGCGTGCCCGGCGGCGGTACGAAATGTACTTCACCCAGCAAAGGATAAAACTTTGGCATAACACCAAACCAGAAACAGAGGCAATATGCGATAAGGAAGAATGTAAGGCCGAGAACAGCCGCGTTGATTGACCTGTTCATGGAATACCTTTCAAAATGTCTTAATTGTCGTCACCAATGCCCCTGAGATGAATACATAGTAAACAAATACAGTGAAAAGCCAGGTGGCAGCCATGTAACTTACTCTCTGTAGTCTGCCAAGTTGTTCGTAGTAACGTGCCGAAAGAATCAACCAGGGCAGCATCGCAAGAGCAATGGAACCCAGATGTTCTTTGATTTCAAACAGACCCACGGCCCAGCTTGCCGAATTTTCCAGCACACCCAGCGGCGGCTTGCGGACAAGTACGTTATAACTCGGATAGATTAAGATCCCTAGAAGTAATGCCAGCGAATAGCCAAAAGCCATCCAGATGGCAAACCTGTACAACCGGACCAACGAACTACCCCTGTGTATAACAAGCCACCAGTGATGGGTCGCCGCGCCAATGGCAAAAACAGAAACCATCAGGTGAACAATCAGAAATAACCTGCTCCAGTCTGAAGGCAAATAATACACCATTTATCACTCCTTAACGGGTGCAAAACCCAGCGCTGCAAAAATGTCCTTCTGAGCTATGGCAAATTCATAGAAACGTCTGACACGCTCATTACCCTGAGCATACCTTGTGATTCCTATGGTCACATTAATATTTCGCATATCGGATTTTTTATATGGCTCCAGATGGATTGCAGGTATGTTGTCGGTGGGAATCGGGATAATCAACAATTTATCCGACCATTGATGAGCGACAGCATTCCACACAATTGCCGCATCCAGGGAACCAATTTGCACATCTGTACACAGGGCCTGGTGTCCCCTTGTCTCCAGTAAAATATTTTTCTTTATGGACGGACCATAATCAACCTTTTCCAGGATCTCTTTCTCTACTTGCCCAGCCGTTGAATACGTCGGATCACTCAAACCCAGCCGCAGACCTGTCCGGCCAAGGTCTTTGAACTCACGAATTCCTTTCGGATTATCTTTAGGCACGACAATAACAATGTCCAATCTTGCAACATTGGCCGACTGGTCGATCAATCCGAGTTCACTGGCCCAGGGCATGAAGGGATCATGACAGACAAGAACATCGCCCTTCCGGGTTTTCTGAAGCTGTACGGTAAACTCGCTCGAATCGCCATATGATATCAACACCTTATCGGTTGAAACCTTTTTATATCGTTCTATGACTTGGTCCATTGCCGCACGCATTGATCCTCCGCACAGGATCAATACCTCGCCAGGCGCCTTCCCGTGGGGACGGAACCACAGCGCAACAGCCGATGCCAACACCAGGATAATCGCAAAATAAAATAAATTTTTATACCTATTCATTACAGATCGTTTTTCCCCATAACCAACGTAACAACAGAATTATTTACCAGATTTGTCAGGATAATGGATAGTAAAACCGTGATCTGCCATAATCTGTTTTCCTTCAGAGGATGTGGCAAATTCGGTAAACTTTCCTGCCTCATCCGGGTGCCTGGTTGATTTAAGAACAGCTATCGGAATCACTGAAGGTACGTTCTGTTCCGGCGGGATTTGAATGATATCGCCGTGTTGATTGAAATGCCGCGCATTTACATCCCACAAAACAACCACATCCACCGTTTTCATCTGTATCGCTACGCCGAGTTCATCCACTGTACCACTTTTATAAACCACGTTTTTAGCCACATCTTCATAGGCTATACCGTTCTTTTTCAGAATATCCATGGTCGCCTTCCCCACGGCCGCCGAACGTTCATCGCCGATACCAACACGAATTCCGCTTTTCTTCAGGTCCTGCAATGTCTGAACTGCTTTCGGGTTGCCTTTCTGTACTAAAAGTACGGGTATGAAGTATGCAACAATTTTCTTGGTCTCGATTCCGATAAGGCCCTTCTCAATGGCCTTATCCACATAGAATTCCGAGCCGGGCATAAACAAATCGCCTCCGGCTCCGGCAGAAATCTTTCCCAGAGACTGGCCACTGCCTTCATAGGTGGGAATAATTCGTATGTTATTTTTTGCCATAAAGGCTTCAATAACAGCCGAAGCTCCGGGCCGAATTCCGGCCCCGCAATAAAGGACCAGTTCCTTCTGACCGGTTTCTTTATCAATATGCGAACGGTTCCAGAGCATAATTCCCGACACTGCAACAACCAGAATCAAGACAGCAACAATAATAATTCTCTTTGTCATTTTGATTTACAATCCTTTCGCTCAGAACTTCACAACTACCTGCGCATAAACCCAGTCGGCATCATCATCCGTACCTACATCATTGAGGTAAGATCCCGTAAAGAAATGCGCGTAACCGCCTTCCAGTTTCAGGTATTCAGCGAGGTCATACTTTGCAACAAGTGATATTTCTGTTCCGGTATATGATCCGGCACTGCTATTGATGGTTGACTTGACTTTACTGCCGGAAGACGCGTACCAGTAATCACTTGTTTCGGCTAGAAAGAAACAATGAGTTTCCTGAATTACTTTTAACTTTTTCTGAGGCTCAAGCGTTAACAAACAACCTAATTCCTGCATGTTCTGCCACCTGAAGAAATCCATGACTCCGTAGGGATCATGCGTCGTCTGGTAGATCGGTACAAACGTATTGATTTTTCCATCCGTGGAGTCCTCGTCGCCTGAGGCATAATTGTATTCAACCGTCAATTTTGGTTTCCATACAATATCGGCAAAGACGCGGGAAACATCCGCATGTAATGCATAAGCGCTTACATCTTTGGGCCCTTCGTCCCCGAATTGATAGCCACCCTCAAGATCGGATACCAGGCCCATAAAAAGTGGTACAAGCATCCGGGCGCCAAAAGTATTTCTCTTCACATCATTACTGCCGGCCACATTAATGTTATTGATATAATAGGCTTCGTATTGAGCTGTATCCTTGCTTTCCTGGTAGCCACAATAAATGCCCTTAATGGAAACATCATCGGAGGAATGATTGAATTTCGCCTCCTCGTACGGGACATACTGGCCATAGAATAAATCCGAATAAAATCCCGCTTTTTTAAAACGCAGAATACCACCATCAAAAGCAGTGATCTTGTTTGCCCAGGTTGGAGCAGCAATCAACCTTCCTTTACCGTATTTCATTTCCTGGCGGCCAACCTTGACATCAAAAGGCAGTGACATTAAATCCTGGAAATTCAAATATACCTGGTGCAGATCAAATTGGTCCGTCTGGGTCGGCTTTGTGATATCATGGGCATAAACCCTCCCATCCAGACCTTCTACGAAAAACGTATTTTTCTCATTGAAGTCGATTTTGCAGTTGAGCCTGAGCCGGTTAAATAACAGATCTCCATGGTCGTCTTTGTTGTTGTCAAAATCAAAATCATACTTGTACTCATATCGTACTCTGTCCTCAACACTGAATTTGATTTTGTCTGCCCATGATTTATCACCCGGTTTGTTTTCTGCCGCCGATAGACCGATTGTAATCAACGCAAAACACAACCCTGCCGACACTACTATTGATCTTTGATTCATCTCTGTTAACTCCTTCCTCCTGTTTGTATTTATTTTCTTTGCAATCACTGTGAATTGTTTTTTTAACTCCGACCAATCTTTATTGAGTAAAGTATTCCGTTTTGGCCGGTCAAATACCCCATCTTCCCGTCTATAACAAGTCCACTGCAGGAACTTTCTGCAGGAATTGTCCGCCTCTTCCTCCCTGTATTGGGATCCAGGACCGTAACACTTCGTTCCTGACGGCCGGACGTTACATAGACGTAATTCCCTGAACACACTACAGGACTACAACCAGAAACAGCCGTTTCCCAGGCAGGATCACCTGTTCGGGAATTGAAGACCAGAAGTCTGTTTGATCGTGCAAAAAGGTGCTGACCATCCGCCTGGAGGCTCAGAATAACACCTGTTTTGCGTGTCCAGACGAGTTTTCCAGTGCCGCTATCATGACAACGAAGTACTCCTTCGAACATTTGTGTTTGAGCAACAAATATCTTATCCTCCTCACAGATTAAAACAGGAGGAACAAAAGTAGGTTTCAGTCCGCTATCCTCTTTCCGGATCGTCTGCCCATCTGAAGGATTAATGGCATATAATGCCTCGCTGGAAGCAATATATATTCTGCCGCCGGTTTCTTTTGGTAAAGATAAATGCCCTCTAGCCTCAAACTGTCTCGTCCATTTCATCTGTCCTGTTCGGGCATCAACAAGGATAACCCTGTTGCCTTCAGTCCAACAGACGCCCTTTTCAGTCAACAAAAGTTGTGATTGTTTTAATTTATCACTGAATGGTTTATGGACATAACGCCACAGTAACTTGCCCGTCTTCTGGTCAAGAGCCAGAAGCACCATTTCACTATCATCCATACGACTCCATGCGAATATCCGTGAATCATCGGCATTCAGATAGTTCGTAACTTTGAAATCACTCCGCCAGAGAAGGTCACCTGTACGTTTCCTGATCGCAACAATGTGTTGATTCTGATCATTGCCCTCCAACGCAAAGACAATTTGACTGCGGACAAGCGGAGAAACATTGTTATTTCCGCGACTTGGCACAACCCCTGTATATTGCCAGGGTTTACAAGAACAGTGTTTCTTAGCGGAATCTCTTTTCTCCAGGAAAAGACTGATTCCAATGAAAAATCCAAAACAAACCAGGAACAGTGCCGCAATTTTCAGAACAATACCTTTGTGCCTTGTCCTTTGACTTTTAATGAAATCGATCTCTGAATTGACATGTTTTCTCAGTTTTTCGAAATCCTCTGATTCACCAATCAAACCATTCGCAGAAGAACGGAACTTTTCAACTGTATTTCTTAACTCCTCTTCTTCCTGACGACATTCTGGACATACAACCATATGGTTTTTGATGTTCTGATATTCATCTGGTGACAATCCGTCTAAAACATAAAGTTCCAGATTTTCTCGAACTTCCCTACAGTTCATAAATCGTTCCTTTATTAATATATACGTTTTGCCTAACGAGAAAGGGACATGAGATTCAAGAAATCATTCCATTCTGTCTTAATCGCTTCAAAGCCCTCTGGCATCGTTTTTTTGCAGCATCAACAGAACATCCATAAAAATCTGCAATTTCCGCAAAACTTAACTCTTCCACCAAGCGTAGGATCAGTATCTCTTTGTCCTGAGCTGATACTTGATCAAGCAAATCCCGGACATAATCATGATTCACGGGTTCGTCGGGGAGTTGTATTGTTTCAGTCCAATTATGAATCTTTTTATCATACCGCGTTTGCTTCCGATAAAGATCGATGCAAATATTGCAAAGAATTGTATAAAACCATGAAGAAAAAGAACGTGATGTGTTGTACAACTTTCGATTTCGTACTACAGAGATGAACGCTTCCTGTACCGCGTCATAAGCCGATTCTTTATTCGACAACCTGTTCCCGGCAAAGGTACAGGCACCTTTGTAATGACGTTTCACAAGCGTATCAAACACACTATTATCAAGTGATTTGACAAACTCGGCCATAAGTACTTCATCAGAAATTTCTTTTTGGTCGGAATTTAACATAACACTGGTAAATAATTTTTTTGAATATTTCCGGCACGGTAACATTTCTTTTAAACGTTCGCCACGAGATTACAATGCTCTTCGGAAAAAGAAATAGTGGTAACAAAACTTGGCAGATTTAAACCCGTCGTTTATTAGCCCTGATGTTACTCATCAATCGTGCCATTATCCGTCATGCGTTGCGCCATGACGGTACAAACCTGGTTACGCATTTCGATCAGCGCAAATATTTTACGTCAGATAGCTTTAAGGAGTTCTCAATGAACTCCGTCCGGCAAGACGGAGTGGTCACCGGTATACTAATGTATCCGGTGACCGCTCCAACGCCGCCGGGAAGGCTATATCACGTAAAAGATTTGCGCCGAAATGCGTAACCTTTTATCGTGATTTTTTGCGGTAGCAAGGCTGTAATGAGCAATAAAAGGGACGACAGAATTCACCAAAACCCCGATCGCGAAACGCATCAAGACCAGAGAATAAATCTACCGGCTTTTGGGCAGTAAACCCGCGCCGCCGCCCATGCGTTTCATCATTTCAGTCTGCATTAACACCATGGGATTGTCGTAACGTTTCGAGTCAGCAGGAGGTTCAAACAGGATACCATTCGGTTTAGAGAGTTTGACGTCCTTGAATAACATTGTTATTGAGTTGCCCTGCTCAACAGTTTCAATCTTGACCGGAAAATCCTTCAAATCGGTCGCGTTCCATATGATGGATTCATGCTTGTTACCCTTGTCGTCAGTGACAACGGCCTTGTTTTTCACACATGGATGACCATCAACCGTTTCTGTTCCCAGCTTGGTGGTTTCCAATTTGTAATCAGCCTCAATCTTGGCGGCATCCTGTTCCTGAATAGGTGTTTCTGCGTAAGCATTCAGGTTGGGATAAATCATGTATCCAACTTTTCTGTCCGGCCGCGATATGAATATCATTTTGTCCATACCCATGGTTTTCATCTGAACGGCCGCTTGCGGGGGCATAGCGCCTCCCTTTGCTTCACTCATGTCCATCTCAAAGCGGGAATTTCCGGAATCAAATGCTACCTTCCCGGGCATGGTCATGGTCTGATTCTGCGCCGCTATCATGGTCTGCATTTCCAGCGTGGCCGTGTAAGCGGAATTCTTGCCGAACAGTTTGGCCATACTGCCGCCTAATCGCGGACCCTGCGGCCCACCCATTCCGCCGCCGCTACGACCACCCACTTGAGCGTAGGCAGAAACAAAAGTTAAACATAAAAACACAGTTATAAAAGCTTTCACACGATTTTTCATAAAAGGTACCACTACTGTTAAGATATTACTTTTTTCGGGGGAGCAATTCTGAAGCACCAACCCCAGCGCCCTTTCCCCAGTGAATTGAACGGACATTAACAAAGACATAACGAAGGACAAGGACTTTATCCCGGTTTCTCCATCCTCCTGTATAAAGCCAGCCAGAACAACAGACAAATCTTCAGATTCAACAGCAGAGAGATCAATTACCTGATTTGAAAATTGCAGATGTTTTTGAACGGAAATATTCAAGCCAGGCTCGAGCAAATACAGCACCCCAGTTGCCGGATACTTTGGAATATTCATCGATTGTTTTACCCCAATAGAATCCGATCCATCCATCTGCCATTTTGCGTGAACCTTCGATGAATGTGTCCAACTCTTCCACATTGCATGCCAACGGAAACATTTCTTCTATGACCAGGGGCTTCCCGGTATCGTACACTGCCAACGCTATAAGCGCCTTCGCAACTTCACCCTTCTTCGGATAAAAATGGACACTGGTAAAATCCAATCGCCCGCCAACTTCCTTTGAGCTGAAAAATGGTTTGGCACCGGGAAAAGAAAGCGCCCATGGGATTTCTCCTACCGTTACCATGTGACGTTTATCATGTATCCTTATGGCCGCAACGAGTTTATCGACCCATTTCCTTGCCACCTGTTCCCTTGTACGCCCGTCAAGATCAAGAGTAAGTCGCTGAACAAAATATTTGTCCCCGAACGCACCAGCCAGCCATGAAGTCTCTTTCTTATCTGCGCCGGGCAGGATAGGTTCGTTCATAAGGTCATAACAAAAGATTGCCGGACTATTAGCACAAACTTTGGCAACTGCCTCCCAGAATAAAGTCTGTACATCCCAGCGTTCGGCTTCACTCATGGCATCGTACCATACCGGTATGTCTTTTTTGTGATAACATCCCAACCCCGTAATATCGAGGTAGAGTCCGGTTTCTTCTGCCAACCGTAAGAGATGTCCAAGCTTCGCCAGAGCTTCCGGATTTACTTTCCGCGGTGATTTGACGAATTTTCCGACCTGAAAATGAATCCGGATAACATTGGCTCCAAGCTCTTTCATTTCCCGGAAATCTTCCTCAACCGTCGACCATTCTTTGTTCCAGTAATCCTCAATAAGACGGCCGGAATCATCATGGTCATAATTAAATCCCCAGGCAATAAACCTGTCCCCTGACTCATTAACAAAATGCGAACCATCCTTGCTTGGACAAATCAAATGTAATTGCGTTTTGGTGGAATTTGCCTGCTTGTTGCCAAAAACACAACCTGTCAGCAACAGAACAAGGCATAATAATGATACGCCCTTAAACAAGAGCTTATTTTCCTTTGTCATATTGCGTTGTTATGACACCGTTTACATACTCTATAATCTGAAAAGCTACTGCCCCATGCTTTGTAAAACGCCGATACTTTCGCAGGTTTTCTAAGGATTTCAAGCATTTCTAAGTTCTACGGCGATGTAATCAGAAAATGCCGTTTTGAGCATTTTTTACCGTTTCAAAGACAAAATGTGCCACCAAAATGCCACGGATTTGCAAACAAGATGCCAACAAGAAGGGGGGGTGTATCATTGTTGTTTTGTAGGATGGGGAGAGGTAGAGAGTTTCTCTTCCAATTAAGTCTTTATGAAATTTTCATAGCAATAATTACAAAGCCAACCCCCCTTAGAATTTCGTGTTGGTGCAGACATATTGCTAACCAAAGTAATTCCACAAACCATACAATGAACGTGGTCTTTCTCTTTAGGCACATCTCGAATTGTCCAAGAATATATCTTTGCTTCTTCCGTATTCTCCTTAAGGAATACTCGGTCGATTTTCGCTCCATTAACCTCAATATATTCCGTCATTATTCCTCCTGATTACGAAATAATTGTTATTGCGAAATTTTCCCTTCCAAAGCCGAAACAAGTGATATTAACCCACGAATATATATCTGACATTCATTTAGAATCTTTTTGTCTTTTTCTTCTTTAAGGTCAAACGTATCAAGTTCAGCCATTTTTTCGTTCAATCCTTTAGCCTCAATCTTCTCCATACGATGACTTGCTAAAACCGTTTCTGCTATTCCCGAATAATACCCGTCCATCTCCGCCAAATCTAAAATCCAATCTAAGAGTCTTATATCTTGAGGTTTTTCAGGAAATGTCAGTTGATTGAATTTCTCATACTCCTTATGGATTAAATTCATATCTTGATTCTTCATATACGGCTCTTATCAAAGAAAGTGATTATTGCCATATTCCTCTTTTTTGCAGTGAAGTAAATACAAAATGAGACTAATACAATCCTCATTGGGTAACTACTTTGGCGTGGTAGCAATTTCTCCCCCGCATTCATAACAACATCTTCGGGCATTTGTTGGGCATTCTAAAAACGGCATACTCATCAGGCAAGTAGCATTTCATTGGCGGTATGGATGTCGTTTACTTATGGGCGAACCTGAAAAGTTATTTATCTTCAGGCGTTGTCATGACACCGTAATACAGCAAGCGTCAATGGCAAAGAACGTTTTCATACAGCCAAATCTTCAGATTTCATCAAGAGCCCGGCAAGCATCACTTCTAGAATTTGCCCGTCGACTGACGGGCAATGGTAACCGTTCCGCGGCTTGGGTTGGGCGAGCTTGCCTCGCCTCCGTATGAAAACGCGTCAGTTCGTCCCGACCGCAAGGCGTCGAATGCGGTGCTGGATAAATATCCGCGCCGCATTCGAAAACATAGCGGACGGGATGAAATCACGCGTGACTCAGACGGCCCAAGCCGCGGAACTTGTGTTTAAACCCCAACACCAATTTCGCCCATATGGCCATCAAGAAACTTTAAACAAGATCAGACCTTTTACCGTAGACTGACACGGATGAACTTAACTTCATAAGGCTTGAATTCTATGGACTTCAACCCTTTATGAAGCGGCTGTTCCACGACATTGAGCTCATCCATCTTGCGTAAAGGCACTGCCGCAACCATGTTTTTCAGGTTGATCGAAGCACTTTTACCTTCAATTTCCCGCAAGTGAAGGAAAATGCCTTCACCGTTCGCCATCGGCCGGGATTCAACAAGAAGAATGTTGGGTAATTCAACATTGATGGCACTGAATGTCTGTTGTTCACGTACCGGATTATTCCTTGCCGGTGGTATGACGCGCGCAACAAGTGGAACCCGGCTGCCCCAGCCAAAACGTGTCGCAAACATGCGGCTCGTGTCTTTACCAGAAGTAAGGTAATAGCTCCACTTGAACTCGCCTTCCTGATCAGCACGGAAGTTGGTAAACCAGTAGTTGTTCATCACCCACGAATAAAAATATGGTTTCTCAACACGCCATTCCCGTAGCCACTTGCCAAGGTTAATATCTCCCAATTGTGCCAGCGGTATTTGGTCACTGCCGATGACGATCTGACCATCAGGGTTCCGGACGCTGAGGAAACTCTGAAGTGTAAGCCAGTCGGAACTGGAACCTGGGATCTGGTCGACACCAGGCTCGACACATCCGCCCTGCGCTTCGTAGAGCATCTTCGAATTCTGGCTTTTGAAAGGGAAAGCAATGTATACCGATTCAGGCGTTGTGACAGGGAGTTTTCGCATGGCATAGTGGAATTCAATGCGTTTTTCGGTTTCGAACATTCGAATCTCAACGCGAAACCCTTTGGTAGTAATACAACCAGCGACATCGGCACTCACAAGAAGACTCTGCCAGATGGGGCTGGGGCTGCCAGACTGGATACTTACATTGGTTACTGTGGTACGCATATATAAATCAGGTTTCATTTCACGGCGATTGTTCTCCTTGACGGTTTCGTAAATACATTGACCAAAGATCCATTCACACGTGGAATCCACCAGTTCAACGCCTGTCTCCTTGTCCACCAGGCTGGTTACTGCACCCCGTTTGCCGTCAACAGTCAATTTGTAGTACGCATTTTCCAGAGTGGGCGAGGAAGCAACAGGCTTTTGTTTGGTACGTGGTTTGTCGCTGATTTCAATTCGTAGAGTTTTGTAACCAAGCGCCGGAACGTTATTAACCCAGAATTGCCAGTAAGTGCCATCGCCCCAATTACCCGATTCCTGTACTGGAACCGGCTTGTCACCGTCGAGGATTCGAAACTCCTTGTCGCGTGGCAGCATCTTGTGATCAATGAAAGTATGGACAAGTCCCGAGCGTGACCAGTTGAGCGTGTTGAAGATTACCAGGGTGGGCACGTCGGCATGCGAGACAAATTCCTGTACCTGGCCAAAGGCTTCTTCCCGAAATACCCCGGTATTTTTCACCGCAGTCCAGGCAAAGGAGGATTTTTGCCCCCACTGATTATGTGTTCTTTCAGCGAGAGGATCGGATATGCTCGAGCTGGCGCCATAGGTATGTTCATGGTAGAAAAGAAGATCTTCCTGAATACCGCCGGCACGTTGAAGCGAATACAAATTCACTGGTGATCGAAGCATGGACGCGATGGCGAGTAATCCGTAGTTCACCTGCATGGCCGATTCGGCTTCACGCGCCACTGCGGTTTCACGGGCAGCTGAACCAAAACCATCCGTCCACCAGTCCGGCCAAGCCTGCCGATGTACGGGCAGCTCTCTGCCATGATTTTTTTCGATCCAGGCAGGAAATTCATGGACAGTGGACAAACGCAGATATGGTGAAACAAATTTTTCATTCCAGGTTTTGACAAGGTCACAGGCAATGGTTGTGGGAGATGAATTGTCGGTAGAAAAACCGCTAAACTGTACACCAATGCGGTCGTAGGGATAACTGCGTTGTTCCAACCCAAGCAGATATTCCTCTATTTTCGGCCTGGATCTTTCCATTTTGCCCGTATGTATCTGCCAGATGTTTCCTGTCATATAATGGTCGGCACGAAACGCGAGGACCCGTTTGCCGGATGGCGATTCCCACCAGAACGTTGTGGGTTTGTCAAACGGTAGAATCGAACGGGTCTGGTTGATACCCATGATTAGATAACGAATGCCAATGTCGCTGAAATAGTCCGGGAGACACCAACCCGCGCCGTTGACATCTGCCTGCATGGCTGAACAAATTGGCAAACCAAATTCATCCTCAATAATCCGGACCGGACGGAGTGACGCAGCAAGAGTACTTTCCGTGGCAATCTCCGACATGTTCAGCATCATGCCCGTAACTTCAATGCGACCTTCATCCACTCTCCTCTTCAAACGTTTGATCTGACTGGCAGGACGGGTCTTCAGGTATTCGCGCACAGCCCATGTTCCTTCACAAGCCCAGCGGAAACGTGCATCGTCAGGATAAGCGTCCGTAACGTCACAGCAGTCGAGTACCTCATCAATAAAGCGAAGATGATCAGCGAGGATGACGTTCTGTGGTCTTGTGTAGCCAATATCGGTATGCGTGTGCTGGGTCAAATAAATGGTCCAGCGTTTGGGTGGTTGTACTGTGAATGGACCGTAAGATTTCGAACCATTTTTAGTTTCGATCTGGACCGAGACAGTGGTTGGCGAGGTAAGTGGCGGAACCTCAAAACTGACGATTTGATTACCCTTGAGAAGCGACGCGACGGTTTCGGATTTTGGTTCAGACCACGTTTTACATGTAAGTCTGACTGTGAGATTGGAACAACCAGCCGAGTCAATTTGGACAACCAGGATATGACGATCACCATTACTGGTTTTCGGAATAAGTGGTGAGGTTACCAGGTTGACCGATTTAATCCCCAATTCGGATGAAGTTTTTTGTTCCTGGGCCCTGGTTTCTACATTACCCCAACCCGTAAGTACTAAACTCATCACAACAGCAAGAACGGTTTTGTTAGCATTCATATCACATCTCCTTATTCTATTTATTTTGAAATAATCATGATTTTTATTTTCTTTTCATCCATGACTGTTCGTCTTTTTCTTGGCCTCAGAGATCACCGCCACATTCTCACTCAGCGTCTTGATTCGCACCGACATCGAAGATGTGTCGGGGCGATGTAAACGTGTTGTGCATTTCGATTTCTTGACGGAAAGAGTTTGCGTCAGGAGCCGCTACAGCAAGGCGGCGGGATCGGGGCTGTATATGCATACGCACCGCATCCCGCCAACAACGCTGCAGCGAGTTCATCACGCAAAAGCTATTCCGTCCGAAATGCACAACACATTCTCCCTGGAAACTATTTTAAAATTAGCCATACAATTCCGAGATAGTTTCACAAACGTTTCATCCACGACTGCTCGATCTCTTCCAGTGTCTTGCCCTTTGTCTCAGGAACCATGGTGACGACAAAGATCAGGCCGGCAAAACTGCACAGGGCATAAATCCAGAAAGTTTTTGCATTACCAATGGCGGCCACCAGCATTGGAAAAGTCTGGGAAACGATGTAACAGGAAGCCCATAAAACAAGTGTTGCCACGGACATCGCCTGGCCGCGAATTTTTGTCGGAAATATTTCGGAAATAATGATCCATGGTATCGGGCCCATGGCAGCAGCAAAAGCTCCGGTAAACAATACTATAAAAAATAACAACCACAATCCACCAACACCTTTGGCAAACATGATACCCACAGCCACAAGTGCGACAACCTGTACGATCGATCCGATGATAAGAAGCGCTTTGCGCCCTGCCCTGTCTACCAGCCAGATAGCTATGAATGTGAAAAAAAGATTTACAACACCTATCGAAACGGTTTGCGTGAATGCGGCATCCCGCCCTGCCCCGATGGATTTGAAAATCTCCGGCGCATAATACATGATGGAATTGATACCGCTGAATTGACAGACAACCGCCAATACTACGCCTATGATCAATGCACGGCGATAACCGCCAGTCAAAAGTTCTGAAAATTTTCCTTCCTCCTGATTCAACGAGTCCTCTATCTGTTTCATCTCTTTGTCGGCAGTTGTCTGACCACCAACACGGACAAGGATCATTTCCGCTTCCGATCTGCGCCCCATCTTCATAAGCCAGCGCGGACTCTCAGGAATAGGTATTAGAAGAAAACCGAAGAGGGCGGACGGCAGGGTCAATGATCCCATCATCCAGCGCCAGCCATAGGCTATGTTCCATGCTTCATTACCCATGCGCTGGATCAGCATGTTGACAAAAAACACCACGAGAATACCAACAACTATTGCCAGCTGGTAAAGCGATACAAGTCTTCCACGGATCTTTTCCGGTGCAATTTCTGCAATGTAGAGCGGGGAAAGTACGGACACTGCCCCAATGGCAAATCCACCGGCAAATCGCGCCCATACAAACTGCGTCAGGGTTCGTGGCAGGGCTGAAGCAATACCGGAAAAAGCAAAAAGCATGGCACAAAGAAGGAGAATTTTTTTGCGGCCAAACCGGTCACTCAACGGTCCTCCGAACATTGCACCGACAATACATCCAATCAAAGCACTCGATGCCGCCCAGCCTTTAAGTCCGGCCCCAAGTTGGAAATGCGCCTGAAGAAAACCAACGGCCCCTGATATAACCGCAGTATCATACCCGAACAGCAGGCCGCCAAGTGCAGCTACCACTGTCAAAAGCATAAGGTACATTAAACTGCCAGCGGGCTTCGATGTATTCTCTTGTTGCATATCGTTTCCTATTTCTAATGGCGGTTGCGCCCTGCCAAAAAACTATTCATTGACTGCCTTCGCCAAAGCTTCAACATTCTCCGGTGGTACATTGGGCAGGATTGCCTCGTGGCTCGGGCTTATGATTACATAGGGGCCCAACAGGCCTTTAACACGCTTTACTTCCGCGCGAACTTCTTCCGGCGTACCGTTTGTCATCAGGTCCTGCGTATCGATACCGCCAAGAAACGTTATTCGACCCTTGAATTTGCGCGACAGAGTTTCGGCATCCATGTTTTTCGCCTTTGCCTGCAATGGATGAAGACAATCAACTCCCGCGTCAATCAGGCGGTCTATCACGTCATATATCGCACCGCATGAATGCAGGATCACCTGGTATCCATGCATATGCCCCTGCTCCGTGAACTTTCGAAACCATGGCATGATGAACTGGTCGAACTGTTCAGGTCCGCAAATCAGACTCAATTGCGTCCCAAAATCATTACCAAAGAAAAAACCATCTACAAGGTCACCGGTTACGGCAAAGAATTTCTCGTTTGCCTCATAGTAGAATTCACATACCTTGTCGGTAGCAGCCCGCACAACATCAGGATTGGTATACATTTTGACAAAATATTCTTCCATGCCAAACAGGTCCGCCATGTTGTGGTAAAAACATGTCCAGAACCCGCTCATGCGGTAAACATCACCTGCATTTTTCAAATCTCTGATACAGGAATCAAAATTCAAGTACTCTGGTCGGGGCCAGGAAAAAGCCTCTACATCCGCAACGGTCTCACACACCGCCAGTGGTGGGACCATATGTTTTGTCCTATCCAGGCCGGCATCAAAGAGTTCCCTTCCCTGCGGGTCGCGGTAACCATCCGGATAGAACTGTGGACAAATCCAGCGGCAGTCATCACCAAGTTTCCTGCGCAGTTCTTCTTCCGTTTTTGTTTCAAAATACCTGTGCAGGATCGGCCATGTGTCATTGTGCGGGTTACCAAGCCAGAATCCGCAGCGTTCGACATGTTTTCGTGCAATTATATTCTTTATCAGCTCTCGTTTTTTCATCGCCGGCGTTTTTTTCTTCGGCATTACAGTTTCTCCCGGGGTTTTCAGATGGACTAGATTTTCAATGATTCAGCGTTAAATAATTCCAAATTATTCTTGATTTGTCATAACGTTATGACTATTGTGTCTTCTAGTCAATAATTATTTTTAAAAAAGTTTTCACAGGTAACATGATAAAGATTACTTAACGGGAATGGGACAATTTCAACCACTATTCCCTCGCCCTTAAGGGGAGAGGGTCAGGGTGAGGGTTCATATGAGCAGGATATCGATAAAGGACATAGCGAAAAAAGCGGGCGTATGCATCGGCACTGTTTCGCGGGTAATCAACAACATGGACCGTGTTCATCCGAAAACACGCGAAAAAATCCGCAGGATCATCGAAAATACCGGGTATCGTCCCAGTTCGATGGGCCGTGCGCTTGTGTCAGGCAGGACACATAATGTGCTGGTCGTAGTACACAACATTGCCGACCCCTATTGCGCCGCGATCTCAAAACTTTTCAGCGGCCACTGGCATTCGCTGGGATACAAGATGCTGCTTGGCGATTCCAACTATGATGCCGAACTTGAACGCGAGCATCTTGTCCGCGCCCGTGACGGAAGCGTAGATGGCCTTATCGTCTCCCCCATTCCCGGGCGTACCAACATTTTAACCTACCGGGAAATGATTAAATCCCGATTTCCTTTTATCGCCATCGACAATCGCGCTGAAGGTGCAAGAACCAACTGCGTGAAATACGATGACCACTCAGCAGCCAGTATCGCAATCGAGTATTTGGCAAAGAAAGGACACAAACACATTGCCTTTGCCAATTCGAGACTTGAATATCAGACCGTCAAGGACAGGCAGGCAGGATATCTGGAAACCATGCACCGCATGAAACTATCGGTCAGAGAGGAATTTCTCACACCGCTGCCAAAACCGCTTCCGGAAACGGCAGAAACGATTCAACAACTTATGCGTCAGAAACCAGCGCCAACCGCACTACTTGCAGAGAACGAAATCATGGCAACTGTTTGCATAAATACTCTTTTGCGGTCAGGATTCAAAGTCCCCGACGATGTTGCCGTCATTGCCATCGGCGACACACTCACCGATCATTTCTCCCCCGTTCCAATGACAACTGTTTCGTTGAGACAGGACCTGATGTGCCAGAAGGCGGTCGAAGTTCTCTCCCTACTGATAAATAATCCAAAAATGAGGAGCCAATCACCTGCCCAGGAAATCATCCAGCCGGAACTGATAGTCCGCCAATCAGCGTGATAAAACAGGTACAGAGAAAAACTCAGCCGGTTGCGACGAAGCGCAACCCTCCATTAAAAAAAACAAATATTTTGTCCATCTTCGGAGGGTCACGCTCCGTCGTGACCGTACTTTTTATTGTATTATGTCTTTTCCACAGGCCTCTGCTTACCGCGTTAATCCTTCTTGAACCCCGCCGCTTCCATCATGATTTCAAATATGTGCGTGTTTTCGATGGCACCGTGCACAAGATTTGCATTTGCGCCAGTGGCGTAAACAGGAACATCTTCCGCCCCATGTGTTGAGCCGCCGGTCAACACCGCGCCTTCAAACACCTTGCCGATCACGTTGGTAGTCATTGTCATGGCATCGTAATCGAAAGGTTCTTTGGCGGTCGTTTTCACACTCGAGGCGTTACTGCCACGAAGAAGACTTGAACCACCATAGACAAGGAAATCAAATGGATTACCAAGCCGGTCCTTTTGTGGTTTGCCATGTTCATCAAGCGCCGAGCCGCCGATTTTCGTGGGCATGCCGCCATAACCAACGAATGTCAGCGAATGGCTGTGATCAGCGGTCACTATGATCAACGTTTCGTTAAGATTCACCCTACCGACTGCCGCCTCCACTGCCTTCGATAACTCCACCGTCTCATCACACGCCTTAAGCGCCTGGCAGGCATGATGAGCGCTGTCAATTCGTCCACCTTCAACCATCATAAAGAAACCTTTGGGATTCTGTGAAAGCAATTCAATGGTTTTAGTTGTCATCTCTGTAAGCGATGGTTCAATTTCCCTTTTAGCAAATGCATTATATGACATCATGTCCGGATGGAACAACCCGAGTAACCGCCCGCTTGTAACACTCTCCAATCCTTTTTTATCATAAACATATTTTCCACCCTTGGCCTGCCACTCCGCAACCAGGTCACGTCCATCCTTACGTGAACCTTTTGTTTTCGGTTCAATTGGATCGACTTGATCGTTTTTCATAAACTTTTTCCGGCCGCCGGCCAACGCCACGTCAATGCCTCCCGGAAAATCAAGCAACTGCGCCGCAATGTCTTTTTGCCCGGCAGGGAGAGGATAGGACACCTTCTGCCCCGGTATCTTCTGGGAGTCGGCATCGCATTCCCAATCGCGTGCCGAAACGTGGGCATAACAGGCGCCTGGTGTCGCGTGCGTTGCACGAGTTGTACTGACAACTCCTACCGCCTTGCCCTTTTCTTTACATATTTCCAGAAACGTTTTGGCTTCATGTCCCTTGATATCCGGCTGACACAATTCAACCGTTTCGTCAACCGACAAAGTGTCCTGCTGACATTTGTGACCGGTCATGATCGCCGACATGCCCGGCGCAGAATCGGTGGTGATGTAGTTTGCGGAATAAGTCCGTGAAAACGCTGTATAAGGAAACTTCTCGAACGACAGAGAGTTATCAACGCCCTTGCCTCCCTTGTGTTGTCCGTCAAAAATACGAGCAGCGGTTATGGTGCTGATACCCATCCCATCGCCAATAAAAAGAATAACGTTCTTAGCCGGCGTACCAACAGATTCCGCCGATACTCCAATTCCATTAACCAGTAGCAGAACCGCAAAGAACAAAACAGCCTTACACAAGCCGCTACGAATACTTCCCAAGTGTTTACGTGATGTAATCATTTTCTATCCTTTTATTGATATCTACCGAACATGTTAAAGATTGTGAATTATGTCAGCCACTAGTTCTTACGTTTTGCTGTTACATTAAATTACCAGAGGAAACAAGTGAATTCAAAAATCCGGTAACTCCTCAGTCTCGATAGAACGGATCTGTAGCCGCCCCGCTCTGTCGGGGCGTTTTTGCACGGCGACATAGCGCCGTGGCTACAACGTACCACCTTGTAACTGAGGTATTACAAAATCCGGATAATGGCACAAATAAGCAGTCTGACGAGATCACACCGTGGGAAATCGTTAAAAAACTCATTAAGATAATGAAAGACGGCGCGCGAGTACGCTTGCCCTCCCAGGGAAAATATGCCTTTGCTTGAGAAAAGGGAGGGCGAGACTACTGACGAGCCGTGGCCAAGAATATAAAGAACGCTTTGAGCAACACATCTTGTAACTAGATTATCCCCCAAGGTTCGCGACGTGCCCGGTTCATCATCCTGGCCGCATCTTTATCCCCAACGATGGTCTCTTTGACCAGGTTCCACTTGATTTTACGTCCTGTCCTGATGGCGATATCACCAAGTTGGCTTATGAAATCCGACTGTACTGCCGAATCAATGTCACTCGCCGGGTTCCTGCGCGTTTTAACGGCCGTAAGGAAATTCCTGTAATGATGAACATCCTGAAGCAGATGGATCTCGTCAGGTTTGATCTTAATTTTCAACAATGTTTCAGGCTCAGCCGTAATCGTTCCGCGACTTGGAGCGATCCAACCCTCGGTCCCGACAAATGTTGTCTTGTCGCCACCTGGTTTCAACGTGAACTCAACGCCGCTCGCATAACGGCCTTTGACATCCCAATCAACAATCGTGTCAAACAGACCGTCCTTGGGAATCAAGCCTGTGCCCTCGTACTCAACCGGGATGTGAGGATAACCCCAGTGCGCAATGTCGAGCGGATGGGCACCCCATCCGGCGATAAAACCAAGCGCATAGTCATAAATATGCCAGCGTCCACCACCAACAACGCGGTCAGTAGTATATGGTTTGACCGGCGCTGGACCCAACCACATGTCATAATCCAATCCTTCCGGTACCGGTTGTGGACCCTGATTTCCACCGGTGGCACCATTCGGCGCAATTACATGTATGGCTTTCAGTTCACCAAGATAACCGTTCCGCACAAGTTCACACGCAAAACCGCAGTGCTGGTTGAAACATCTCTGTTGCGTGCCATATTGGAATATAGCCCCATACTTGTGAATCACCTCCCGCATCAGTTTGTCCTCGGCAATGCTGATGCCAAGCGGTTTTTCTACGTAAACATCTTTTCCTGCCCTGACAGCAAGAACTGCCGCTGGCACATGCCAGTGATCTGGAGTTGCAATAACGACAGCGTCAATATCGCTCCTCGCCAGCATTTCCCTGAAATCCCTGTACGCTTCGCAACTTTTGTAAGAACCTTTTTCCCGTTTCGCGGCATAATAATCATTAACTGTTTTTGCCCTGCTTTCCCGGCGATCACTGAAACAATCGCACACTGCCAGGATCTGCGATTCTTCCAAGTGTAACATTCCATTCATCACTCCACCACCCTGCCCGCCTACACCAATGTGTCCCAGTGCGACCCTGTTGCTCGGTGCATTGGCCCCGAATACTGAAAACGGAATAATTGCCGGTACGGCAAAAACCGTCCCCGCTGCCGTTACACCTTTAAGGAAATTACGTCGTGACAATTTTGAGTTCACAATTGTCATCTCCTTGTTTTTTCAATCAAGTTGTTTACTTACTCCATCGCGCAGCTACATCAGAAAACCACGCCTCATATTGCTTTTTCATCTTTTCGACAATATCCGGATGATCCTTTGCCATATCTTTCATCTCACCCGGATCATTTGTAATATCGTATAGCTCATAACGTGGTGGACCTTCAATACTTCGCTGTCCACGTCCCTGCAGCGCACAAAGTTCGGCGTAACGGTCGCGGATATGTTTTTGTGAAGGCAGATCCATACCGCAGGGCTGGACCAGTTTCCATTTTTCCGTCAACACTGTAAATGCCTGTCCACGGCGCGGGACCTGCCCACTGTCCCACTGGAAAAACAGTGTCCGATCCGGCCAGTCAGTCCTCGGATCAAACAGGAGCAGCAGTAAACTGATTCCATCAAATTTCACATCAACAACCGGTTTTGCACCACAAATCTCGAGCAAAGTAGGCATGATGTCAATATGTGCGGCAAGGCGATCGATTTTTACGGGAGCCTTGAATCCAACAGGCCAGCGCATGAAACAGGGAACACGAATACCATTTTCATAAACGGTTCCCTTCAGGCCGTGTAAACCTGCCATAAAACGGTCAACCGGATTTGAACCGGAACATGGACCATTATCAGAAGTGAAGATTAAAAGTGTATTGTCTTCAATTCCCAACTCCTTTAATACCGCACGTACACGTCCAAAATTATTATCCACGCTTTTGATCATCCCGTAAATTTTCGCAGTACTGGCATTGAGTCCTGCGTTATCATATTGTGCTGCAAGATCATCCGCCACTACCAGTGGAGTGTGAATAAGATTTGCAGGCAGGTAGACAAAGAAAAGCTTTGACCTGTTCTTTCTAATGAAATCAATGGCCGCGTCCGTAAAGATATCCATGCAGTATCCCTTACAAGGAGTTTTAACACCATTGTGATACAGTTCCGGATTGAAATACTGGTTGGCACGCATTGCAGCACCGGGAAATGTAAGCGCTTCTTCAAAACCCTGGGCATTTGGACTGCGTTTCGGATCGTCCCCAAGATGCCATTTTCCAAATAAACCTGTGGTATAACCCGCGCCACGCAGAACTTCGGCAATTGTGACTTCGGCAGGATCCATATTACAGGCCTTGCCAAAAACATCGCAGACACCTGTACGAAAGTTATAACGGCCGGTCATCAGGGAAGCGCGCGTCGGAGCACAGACCGGACTTACATGAAAACGCGAAAACTCCACCGCCTCGCGGGCAAAATCATCCAAGTTCGGTGTTTTTAACTTCTGGTTACCATGACATCCGAGATCGCCAAATCCCAAATCATCCGTCAGAAAAAGAATAACATTTGGTTTCCGTCTGGATAAAAGTTCCGCATACATCAAGGGTTTCAATATTGTCGAAGACAATCCAATACCGGTCAATTTGAGGAAATCTCTCTTTGATAATCGTGGACTCATTTCTGTCACACTTTCAGACCATCCAGATTAACATCCAGTTTTTTATTCTCCTTTATCAATTCTTCCATTGTCAAACGTTGTCCTCTGGCTGCTGCTTCACGACCAAGGATCGCTGTCAACGTTCCATCCACGGTACGCTGGACCGTCTGGTTGTCAAACTGGTTCTCGGTAATTATGCGGTAAAACTCGGCAATGTTGCGTATGGCACCCTGATTGTAGAGGCTGACAACCTCGCCACCACCATAATGCTTTGGTCCGCCGCGGAGAAACGACTTGCCCCAGTAACTGATCTGCGCGCTGGCCAGTTCACCATGAACATTGGATACCAGTGACCTTCCGTGATCCGGAATGGAAAGGGTCTGATGGTTCCACAATAGTCCATCGGGGCATTCGTAGGTGACAAACGCCAAGTCCTGGCGATCACCCTGTGGATCAGAACGGCATATCCGCGAGTATCCGACCGCACTGGTCGGCCGCCGCCGAATGATCCAAACCGCCGCATCTATGGAATGGATATCGTAATTGACTATTGGATCTCCCCCCAGCGGAATGTCATTGCACCAGATCAGGTCACGCAAGCGACTTTCGATCGTTTTACCTTTGAGCGGGTCTTTCCTCACGTTGGCGCCGCCGCCAGCTCCGAGTGTGGTTACGGCCAACAATTTACCCAGCCCGCCATCCCATATCCGTTTGGCAATCTCGATGTTAATCGGATCGGTGGGCATCTGGTAATCGATCAGGAAACACAGTTTCTTCTGGGTAGCAAGTTTCCCCGCGGCTTCTATGACCAGACAACCCGGCACATCCACGGCAACCGGTTTGGCCATGTATACATGACATCCAGCCGCAATGGCAGCCTGGGCCTGTTCGGGATAGAAACAGGGAACATCCAGAACTGCCAAAGCCTCGACACCGCTTTCCAAGATCTTCCTGCAGCCCGACAGACCTGTAAAGCGGCGTGATTTGTCAACTCCAAGAGTGTCACCACAACGGTCTACAAGGTCCTGGAAGTAATCAGCCACGGCATGAATTTCATACCCGCCATGTTTCTTGAAAAGTCCGGCGAGCCAGGCCCCACGTCCGCCGCAACCGATCCAGCCAAGTTTGATCTTACGGGAAAATTCTTTCGGCTTGGCTTCCTCTGCACCAACAGCCGGTGTTCCTGTAAGTGCCAGTGAAGTTGCAGTTACGGTTGTTATTCCGAGAAATTGTCTGCGTGAAAATGTGCTATCCACAGTTTCTTTACTATTCATTTTTACCTCCCTTATCACTCCAATTATGAATTGGGTTATAAATGTACGGACATCACCTAGATTAATGACTCAGTAATGATCTGTGAATTCAGGCGGTAACAGTAATCATCCGAAAATAGAACTGAGCCAGGACCTGTTCAGCTTCCATGGATCTCGCAAATCGCGGCGCATCATATTCTCCGCCTGTTTATCGCCGACGATCTTTTCTTTGTTGTTATCCCATTTGAGCTTCCGGCCTGTCCGTACGCTTATGTCAATGAGATGGCACAATATGTCCGAACGAACAGCTGAATGCAGATTATCCACCGGTTCTTCCCTGCTAAGCACACAGTCGACAAAGTTCTGGATCTGGTCTCGACTTATCTTCAGACGTTTCGGACCTGGATCCTTGGCCTTCTGGCGGATATTATCATTTGAAAACGCCCATCCACCACGGCTGACACGTACCCAGCCCTCTGAACCGACCAGGAGCGTACCGTGTCCACCGCTCACTCCGGGATGAGGTTTTTCCTTGTCAGCCGTGATATCATCCATAAAACGCATTTTCAAACCGTTTGGATAAACAAAATACGAATCCCAGTTGGTCAATGTATTGAAAAGACCGGATGTTGGAATAACTCCCCTGGCCTCACACGAAACAGGCATGTTGGGGATTCCCGCATTGTCCAGCCACCACTGCAGCATATCAGCAGGATGCGCGCCCCATCCTGCTACAAAACCAATGGCATAGTCGTAGATATGGAAAATCCCATTCCTGTGACTCTGAGTAAGGCAGCGGTCGTTACAAAATGGCGCCTTGGGTGCAGGACCCAGCCACATATCATAATCGAACCCTTCCGGTATGGGTGCTTCCGTCGCGATCCCACCGGATTCGCCGTGTGGTGCCCACACGAAGGCTTCCTTAACCTCGCCGATATGCCCATTGAGTACAAGCTCGATGCCTAACCGGACCTGTTCTATCGATCTTTGCTGTGCGCCATACTGAAATATTCTATGGTACTTATCAACGATCTCGCGGGACTTCTTATCGTGCTCAATGCTTATCCCAAGCGGCTTTTCAGTGTACATGTCCTTGCCCGCCCATGCCGCCATCATCGCAATTGGAACGTGCCAGTGGTCCGCTGTTGCGATATGAACCGCATCAACGTCTTTGCGTGCAAGCACCTCGCGGAAATCACCGTAGTCATCACAATTCCCAAACTCCTGCTTTCTCTTGAGTCTCCGACTCTTTATAGGATCACAAACCGCAACCATCACCGATTTGTCGTAGCTTTTGTAGTTGACCGCATAACCTGCACGACTGCCACAACTGATCATTGCCACATTCACCTTGCTGTTCGGTGACGCCTTTCCATCCCTGGCGAGGACTGTTGACGGGATGATGGTCGGGAAACCAATAACCACACCCGCCAAAGCGGCTTTTTCGAGAAAACAGCGCCGCGATATTTTATGAGATTCACTGCGTGATTTTGCCTCTATAGTTTTCATTGTGTTCATCTCCACGTTTATTTCACTAACCTGATGCCGTAACAGGTTTTTCCGCCCTACTAAACCATCCAATTCCGCCGCATGTTACACAGAGGCGAGCCAGAATTCTATAAGGATAAAATCAATGTACTGTTTCTTAAACTTCCTCACATCTCTATCACATCTTCGGGTCTTAACCCAACAGAGATTTAAGATGCTTGAAACTCCGTTCAGCCTGGTCAACGGTACCGCATTCAACGGAAAAAACTATGTCCCTGTTGATACTCTGACAAATCTGTATGACTTTTTTCCAGTCAATCACTCCTTCTCCACATGCACAACCAACAGGAGTTCCTGTGACTTTTCCACGTTCCGCATTGGACTGCTTGATAGAAATGTCCTTGGCATGTAGATGAACCAGGCGACCTTTCACCTGTTCCAGCCATACCAGAGGGTCCCGTCCCGCGAGATAACTGTTCCCCGTATCAAAATTGATGCCTATTGCTGGCGAATCAACAAGCCGGGAAATACGGTCAAGTCCCTTTGGAAGTTTACTGTATTGCTGGTGAGGTTCTATCCCTATCTGAATATGCCGCGGCTCGGCCAACGCAGCCGCTTCTTTCAAAACATAGCGCATTAACACATGGTCCTCTTCTTCCGTTGTCCATTTCGGTTTTGGACCTTCATCAGTATTAATAACAGGAGCGCCGCATTCCGCCGCAAAACGAATCGCCTGTTTCAGGTATTCGCAGCTGATCTCCGGCTTGCACAACGGACAATGAGCAGAAAGCCCCGAAACTTTGATACCTGCCTTCTCACATGCACGCTTTATACGCAATGGATCATCAAGCATGGAAACACTGTGAAAATACCCTGCTTCACTGAGAAGTTCACGTCCCCAGTGTACCATCGGTTCGACATATTCATATCCGATCGCCGCCGCTTTCTCTACACCCCATTCGAACGATTTGTCTTCGTGCCGGACAAATTCCATATTGATACCGATTTTTACTTTCATAATGCTTTTCTCCTTTCCTGCTGCTGTATTTTTCTCCCCTGCGATTGTTGATGAACTGATTACTTGCTGGGCCGCCGCAATGCCAAGAGCGGCCACCGATGATGTTTTCAGGAACTCACGCCTGTTTACTTCATTCATGTTTTTAAACCTCCTAAAATACAAGAAAGGTACGGGAGTGAATATTCCATTTTGTACCTTTTTCTTTATGCAATTCGTTCAACCTTTATATCGAAGAGGCGACCGTACGCCTGCAGGATCCGCTCATGATTGCCAAGCAGGAAGAGCTGATGGAATCCTTTCACATTGCGCGTATCTACAACATTGTCCATTTCGATTTCCACGGCTGTACGGCAACAGCCGGAGGGCGGCTGCGGAATGTTGCTGCGAACATGACCAGTTCCAACAAGCATCGATGGAGCGTTGGCACTGGTCTGCAGAACAGTAACTTCCCTGCCGGCCGGCCAGAGGACCTGCATTGAGCAGCCGGTACGTGTATGGTAGCTCCGCAACCAAAAGTCTGCGCGTTGATCTTTGTCAAAACCATCTAACCGTGTCGGACACGTACAATGCGAGCCGATGAAGGTGTTGTCCACAGTATTGGGTGATGGGTCCTGAATAAAGCCGGAACGGTTAAGGAGATGAATAGATAACAATTCGCCGACCGTTGCGTTCAGGTCGCCTTCGCAAGCGGCCGGGACACCTTCGTCAAGGAGCTTGGAGTACGCCATGCAAACGGGATTTTTCCAACCGAGGCAGTCAATACAAACGCCGTTACATTGTTCGATTTCCAGAAGGTGGCGTATGACAATATAGTTCCTGGCGGCATTGAGAATATCTTGTTTAGTTGGTTCAACGATGCGCGCGGCACTCCTGGTGTAGGCCCTGGCAATGGCGCGAATTTCACTGGACTCTTCCACCTTTTTGAATTCCTCCTGAAACTGTGCTTTATCCATACGTCGCAGAGTAGTACCCCATGGTTTTAAGACAATGTCCGTACCTGCCTTCGTGATTAAAAGGATACGGCTGTTTTTGATTCGCCACTGCGCGGCAAACATGCGCACTGCGGTGGCCAGCCATTGTACGTTCGGGGTGGCGGCAACGTAGGTCTTTGGCAGGTCTCGCCCGAGTTGTAAATGGCTTGTAAAACCGCTGAGGTGACTGTAGAGAATGGTTGGAATATCGCCGCGCTTCTCGATAATTTCCTTGATAGTTGGCCATATTGTCAGGCTCATGCCGCAAACGATAAGACCATCGGGCGGTGACTGTTTGAGCTGTTCGAGGAGTGAAGTAACATCAGCAGGCTTGTTAAGCGGTTCGGCGCGCAGGTCGAGCTGAACGTTGAGTTCTTTCGCCGCATTTTCGAGTGTTTTTATGAACAGCGCCTGTTGTGCCGGCACATCACAGTTACCCCCGGGCCAACTGACGTCCGGTTCCCGGTCGGGACGAATGAACACCACCTTAACGCGCGGCCCGCCAGTTAGCTTCGGAATCTCATTGCGAATTTTGGCGGCAAAACAAAATGAATCGAACTGCGTAAAAGCCGCAGCTGTTGCAACACTAATGGCTGAAGACAGAAATTGTCGCCGGCTGAATCCGGATTTACCGTTATTAACAAGACAAGTTGAACAATGCTTCGAGTTGCAGTCATGGTTGGAGATATATTTATGAATTGGATTGTTTTTCATAAGCGAACCTCCTGTATTTTCTGCATTCACTAACTCATACACGCTATACATCTATTTCTTAACTATTGTTGGTGTGATAATACCTCTTTCCGGAAGGGAAATCTTCCAATCTGCTTCAGTGAAAGATTTTGAACATTTTTTTAAGGAAACAGCTTGCCCTGTGCTTCAAAGATAACCGGCATATGATCTTGTCACTGGCTCAGCCGGTCGTGTAGTTCGTGTACCTTTGTGACGATCCTGTCTTCAATCACAGGCTTATAATCCGGTGCTTCATAGCCTCCTTCTTTCAACACACGAAGGCTGGGAATATAACCGGGGTAATCGTTTGAATATCCAGCCACAAAAACGATTGCCTTGCCTGACAGATCACGTTTCAAACGCAGTGAATAATCCACGACCACCTCACTGCCGAGCGCGACGATAGTCAGATCATCCCCAAACCGGATCACCTGCACGGGATACTGGCGGCTCGGTGTCTCCTTCTTGGAGTCTTTATTCTCACGCTCCAGTGTGACGTATTCCAGTGCAGCTCGCACTGACCCGCGAACCGGGCGCACGTGGGCGGCCATGGCAGCCTCCACCGAGTAGGCCAGTGTACGGCCGTGGTGCTGCGCAAACTCAAGTGGCTTGACATAGGGTATCATGAAATGACGAGGGTAAGGATTCTGGTCGGCACTGCAACCGTTTAGAAACATCGCCGTCAGCCCGGGTCGACCGGCCTGTAACGTTTCCTGCGCGTAACCGGCGTAGTCACCGGTAAACTCGTAGCGCGGTATGTTATTGGTCATGGAAACAGCGCTCAATGTCGTGTTATGGCACGCATAACTGAAAAGGACGGCGATCAAATTGGTGCCTGTGCCCTGTACCATAAGTACCGGCACATCGTGATCCACAAATCCGTCAGGGTTGGGCGCTTTCTTGGAGTTGGGATCATCAGCCGGCAGCAAGTAGTTACGCCGGCGATTCATCGCGAAGCCGCAGCGGGCGTGGGCTTTTTGAAGTTTTGCAGGCTGCAGCCTGGACAGCGCCTCGCCTATGATACGCAGCAACCGTTCCTCCAGAAAGGCTTGGTAATCAGTCGATTCCTGTTCGCGGCCTGAGCGCGGGCGGTATTCCGGCCCGCAATGCGTGTGCGAGGCATTTAGCAGAAGGTACGATGGCGGCAGCTTGTGGCGTTCTTCGACCTTTTTCTCGACTGACTGCCGTACTGATTGCAGTACACCAATGAGATCCATCGTCACGATCACCACCCGTGAACCTTTTTCGTCTTCCAACGCGAGCGCCTTCGCGAACAGGTCCTGAGCTATACCGTCGGACGGTTTCTTACGTGCCGCGTAACCGGCCATCCACATATTCGTCCGCGGCGTGATAACGACTGACGCCACGCCGGCCTTCCAGACTAGGTTTGTATCCACTGGTGCTGCTATGCCGGGCACCGCCAACACGGCCATCCAGCACACAAAAATTGTCAACCATGCTGTAGTCTTCATCATAAATCTCCTTTGTCGGTTACTGATAACTTGGCGGTTTCGAAGGTTCTGCCTTTCATACTACCTGACCATGGAAATTGGTTAATAGATCCTAGAAGTTTGTTTCATCCTGGGAATCTTCTTGAGAAACGACCGGCATTCCGAGAAATGGGCTGAGACCCGCTGCGCGTACAAGTTCAATTTTGGCAAGGGCTTCGCGCAAGGAACAGTCGAGAAAGAGTATGGCCATTTCGATGATTTCCTCGTTGGCCCGGAGCGCTTTTACCTCGCCGGGCAGTCCCTGGAGCCTTGCGATGGATGCGTATTGATTCAGATTGGAGTATTCCCGGTGAAATCGAAGGTTGGATTGTTGCAAGGTATCACGAGTCTGCCTGGTGGCATGAAGAGCCGAAAGAATGGAGGAATAGACACGTTGCTGGACACGCTCACACGCTTCACGAGCGGACTTGGCTGCTTGTTTGCGGACACGAGATTCTCCTGAAAGCCATTCAAACACCGGAATTTCTACGCCGATTTCGACCCACCACTCTTTCCCGTCATTTTCTGCATCCGATGTTTCACTGCCGGCGCTGCTTGAATTCTCTTTTTGCGTCTCGTTTTGATCGGTCCGGGTTACGGAGGACTGTTGTGCGGTCCCATCGCGTGTGGTGACATCACCGGATGACTCGACTTCCGTTCCATGGGTATTAGACATATTCGTTCTATCCCTGGTAGACTGCGATGCCGTTGTCTGAGTTTCGAATCCGCTGCGTTCGAAACTGCCGTAGCCGTATCGTGTCCCGTCCCACCAGGCGTAACCTGCCATCAAGCGACTTGCCCATGGTATGGTGGCAATCCGGGCTTTCTTCCATTCTGCTTCCATCAGATGAAGATTCCATTGAGCGCTAAGGACGACGGCGTGTGATTTTGTGAGTAATGAGGCCCAGGCGACGTCATTGGTCTGATCTTTCGGGACAGATAATGGGACTATGGAAGCCTCTCTGAGCGCATCAAGCGCAAGGCGATCTGGATCCACGCCGGTAAGCAGGCGAAGGTCGCGCTCGAGATCGGTAATACTTGTTTCCATCCGGTGTTGTTTGGCAAGCGCGGTGGACATCAGGCGACAGCCTTCGGCATAAATGTCCGCAGGTAGTCCGCCTTTTTCGAAGGCAGTCCGCAAGTTCTCCTGTACACTCGACACACGGGCCACGTATGCAGTTTGCAGACGCAGCATGCTCTGCTGATAATGAAGGCGGAGACTCGCTTCAACAATGTCGCAAGCCAACTTTTGTTCGCGTACCAGCAGCTCGGCTTCGTCAATTGTCTGGACAGCTTTGCCGGCCTGCCGCTCTGCGCTGAGCAGCCAGGGATTAGGGGGGGCGATCCGCAGCGCAATGCTGACGCCATCTTCCTGCTGACGCTGATAATCAAATGCTGATGAACTTTTAAAGAAAGAAGAATGTGAACGGAATGTCTCACGTTCATAGGATTGAGATGATTCCTGCGTTGTGGAATCTTCTATTGAAGTCTGATTCGGGTCAAGGGGGTTAGCATAATCGGTTACAGCTGTCTGCTGGCGTTCGGTGGTCTGAGTGCCTGAGCCCGTGGAACGCTGCACGCCGGTCTGAGTACTACTGCCCCATTCCTGTCCGGAAGACCTGCCTCTTCGGTCATCGCGGCTTCTGTCGTATCCGACACGGATTTCTGGGGATTCGGGGTGAATGCCGGCCAGATCACCGGCAGCTCGATGACAACGTGCAGCACGCTCATTGATGTCGGCATCCGTACGCAGTGCGTGGGCAATCACGTCTTGGATCGAAACGGTATTGGTGCCCGTCAGGTCAAGGGGAGGCGTCTGGTTGCGAATCGGATCGAGAACAAAGGGCTTGAGAGTGATGTCAGGGGGTGACAATGAACGGCAGCCCGACGCCAGACAAAGCATCATTATGGACAGAAGGATATTGAAGAGAACAATATGCTTCATGATGATTGACCACCGGACACCTTTGGTATTTTTTTCTCTGCCCTGAAAATCTTATCGAACATGCCCATGAATCCTGTTAAGGGAGCGTGAAGAAAGACGGCCTCACCCCCAACAAATGGATGTGCGTCATTAATGCGAAGTATGATTCGTTGTGCACGGAGCGGGACTTGGCGACCAGTGGCAGTGAGAAGAGATGAAGAAGCGTGTACCTCCGCGCTTACTGATTCGACGGTAGCCAGGACCGTCGCCAAGTTGCGACGGTTCATACTCTGAACAAGAAGCTGCTGCCCAACATGAACTTGGGCGACTTGCATTTCCGCCAGGTACGCAATGATCCGGTCCGGCGAGTTACTGACAAGTCGAAGGATCGGAATGTCGGCGGCAACCACTTCCCCCTCCCGCCCGATAATCTGCGAAACGGTACCATCCTGTGGCGCGATGATTTTATATGCATCTTTGAGAAGTAGAGCTTCAGCCCGTGCCTGGTTGATTAGTGTACGAACCTGCTCCTCATTAAGGCGACGACGAATGGCTTCTGAAACCGGGTGGCCCTCTTCTGCACCGAGCCATTCCATTATGTTTCGGTAGTACGTTTTTGCCTGTGTCAGTTGTTTCTCGTACATTTCAATACGTTGCGGATACAGAGCTACGGCTTTCTCCAAGGCTGCAATTGCAGGCAAGAGTTGGATACGCGTCAGGTCGTCAATGACCCGATCAGTGTACAAAGCCTCTCGACGTTTCTGTTCGTCCTGTAGGGCCTTGAGTTGGCCGCTTTCCCTTTCCCATTCCTGTCTACAGGTAGCGACGTTGGCTTCGAGGGCTGCAATGGCATCAATGCGCTGGCTGACGGCCTGCAGGACATCCTGATGCGTATCGCCAAATGCTGTTTCTATGCTTGTGGCGTTGAGCAAATCAGCGCTAACGCCGTGGGCGATCAGGGACATGTCCATCGTAACAAGTAGATCGCCCCGGCGAACCTGCTGGCCTTCTTTAACATGAATCTTCTGAATGCGCGCGGTTTCCACGGGTGAGAGGGATACCCCCCCGGCGTCGACGATGCCGCGAATTGACCAGGCACCGTTTGGTTGCGGACTTTCGAGATATAACCAGCACGCCGCAAAACAAGCACCAAGCCAAACGAGAAACGACCACCAGTCTCGAATCCGTGGCCAACCTAGCCACTGGCGCAGTTTGGGACGGCTGTATTGTTTTGCGTCACTATGCATACATCATTCTATCCTGCCGGAAAAAGGTTTCCAACCGCGACAGAATTAATAAAAAATTGCTTATTCTGAACATTCATGAATAAGCCTCATATTCTCTCTTTGGGTGGTATTATGTGTCAGGAACATAGTGGACGTCAACGGTAAATCAGCCATGGGCGGAATTCACATGTTACACCAACATGACTTCATGACGGGTTACAGAGAAACGAACAGAAACACGGGATCTTTCAGTAAAACCGGAAATATGGTAAAAGATTACAAGAAATTATTTCATCAACTGAAACTCTTCGATTGTGGGACCATTGGTGGCTTCAAGTATGTTCAGGCGCACCATCTGCGCTGTGACCACAGGGAAAGATTTCTTGAAATTCTTGCCGATCTTTCCGCCCTTGATGATTGTCTTCCATTCGTCGCCTGCCTTGTACTGAAGTTCAAAAGAATTCGATCTGCTGCCCTTGGCATCTACCCACTCCTTGATCAATACCTTTGAAAACTCTTTCGGCTTACCAAGATCAACCTCCAGCCATGCCTGCTTTGTTCCCGCATCTGTTGCCCAGCGGGTCCCATCATCATCGTCAAGTGCCTTGTCGGGACTATAGGAAGGATTCTTCTGGTAGACATTTGAAGCAGTTGCCTTTGCACCAAACGCAAGCGATAAACTGGATGAACCCGCAACAACCGGCGCAATATCAATTGCCGGACCATCTATTTCCAGCGCAATTAATGTATCAATCTCTTCGCGACTGGCAGCCGGAACATTCAGGGAGATACCTTTATCATCCTGCTTGAACTCAACTGATCCGCCGGTCAACGCCTTTGCCGAAAGGATCCTGGAGGGGATTGAAGGCAGTTCCAGTTTTCCCTCTTCCGGCCAGTTGAATACATGTACAAAGATCTGTTTATCTTTCCGAGTACTTACACCCCACGCTGCCGGTTTGAACGGACCGCCGCGAGTACCGTAAATACTTGCACCATATTTCTGCAACCACTGTCCCATCTCCTTCAACCGGTCAATCTGCCTCTGTTCAATCTTTCCGTCAGGCATCGGGCCAACATTGAAGAGAAGATTGCCGTCACCACCCGCAGTACGAATAAGCGTCTGCATGCACTCCTTGAGAGTCTTCATGGTATCGTCCGGCTTCCATGCCCATTGACGGCAAATCGTCATGCAGGTTTCCCACGGACGATTCATCTGAAATCCACCAACCCTCTGTTCGGGCGTATCGTAATCGCCGCCATCGCCGGTTCGATTGTTGATGAGGATGTCGGGCTGGAGCGCACGCACCATGTTGATGGTGTTTGTCCCGCGACCCTTGAACATCTGCGGCACATCGTTCCATATGGTCAGAAGCGGACCATAATTGGTAATGAGTTCTCTGATCTGGGCAAGCAGGTAACGGTTATAGGAATCGAGGTCTGATTTTTCGCGCTTGGTTTTACCGCCCGGACTGGTGAGCGGAAAATCAGGATGATACCAGTCACAGGTAGAGTAATATGTCCCGAATGCTATGCCCTGCTTCTTGCATGCTTCTGAAAGTTCTTTTACCACATCCCGCTTAAACGGCGAATTCATGATATTATAATCCGTCTGCTTGGTGTCCCAGAGGCAGAATCCGTCATGATGTTTCGTGGTCAATACCATGTACTTCATGCCGGCATCTTTGGCCACCTTCACCCATTCATCGGCATTAAAATTCACCGGGTTGAATTTCTTGTAAAGGTTGTCGTATTCCTCGATCGGCGTCTGGGTACCCCGCGCCCATCCGATTTCATGTCCCGTAATACTCACCGGTCCCCAGTGGATGAACATTCCAAAACGCATGTCCTGCCAGCGTTTCATAGCCTCAGGTTGTGGCGGAGCATAGGGTGGATTTTCGGCAGCTCCTGTAACAGCCAATCCGAAAAATAATCCAATCAGAATTGTGGGCAGAGATTTCGCCATGCTTGTATTTCTCATTTCATCCTCCCGGTTAATTATATATTCAGCATTATCCGACTTATTTGCCATAATTATACAGAATTAACGGGATTTGTACATATCCACCCTATTATTCAGTTTGTGTCTTTTTTTAACTCGAGGAAATACAATGGAGGATGTTGCAGACTGCCGTTTTCCGGGGTCAGGCATTACCCATTCCAATGATACAGATGGCTATGGCGAGGATTACAAGACCGGTTATCATTGTTATTAATGGTTTGCGTCCCGCACCCTTCCATTCGCCCGTGACGATTCCACACAGATTACCTATCACGATAGAGGTAATCATCAGTATCGGCCATCCAATGGAGGCGGCCAATGGTCCCAGCTTTGACAATCCCATGCCATATAGAGCTATGCTGCCTGACCACAAGGCGCCCATGGAAAAAGTCAAACCCCAATAGCGACCCGTTCCTTCAAGAACATACCTGTCCCAACCTCGATCTCTGCTCATCAGGTACAGGCAGTAAATAGCGGTAATGACAAATGCGGAACTCATGGTCCAACACCAGATAGGATTGCTGGCATGCGCTGGTGATGTCCCTGCCGCTTTTGCGTTGGAGACTATTTCCTCTCCAAAAACAAACGCAAAATTCAGCATCGGTGAAGCCACCCCACTGATAATACAGATGATTAAACCTTTGTAGAATGATCCGGAATGCTTATCTCCCTTTTCATTATTACCTGACGTTAATAATGCGTTTTCCTTCCATTTACCGGCCACAGCACATATACACACGCCAATCAACATCAACACCACACCTCCCAATATGGTCAAACCGCCAGATGTCTGAAAAGCATCGGCATGGAATACGATCATTGGAACCAGCGTTCCCAGGGCACCTGTCATCCCGATAGTCAGGGCAAAACCCAGTGCTAAGCCGACTGTGCTGACTCCAATGCCAAAGCAGATTGTGCCGATTCCCCAACCAGCGCCAAAGAAAGTAATCGCCGCAATGGTCTTCCAGGAAGCTGATGTGTAAACGTTAAATAAATTCGGAACGGTCATGAAAGCCAATAACCAAGGCAGGATTACAAATCCCCAAAGGGCAAATATACACCAGGTGTTTTCCCATTTCCATCCGGTGGTATATTTCATTGGCAACGGAAATGCGCCTTGCATCGCGCCAGCCAGAATTGCCAAGGTACATCCCACAAGCATATCCACGTTATCCTCCATCGTGCTTTTGGTTTCCCGCCATCACGAAACGGTCTCAATGTTACCGTACAAGTTCAAGCTTTCCGTTTGCCATGGATGATTTTGTCTGCATTACCGCCCAGGATCTTCGCTATTTCGGCGGCTGAAAGTTTCAATGACTTGATGACCTCAATGGCAAAGCGCATCTGCATAGGACCTTGCAGCGGAACATCGGTTCCAAAAACAATATGATCGGGACCGAGTATATCGACCATTTTTTCCATAACGCCGGGATAGACGTACATCAGATAGTGAGCTGTATCCACATAGACGTTGTCCAGGTGACGCTCCGCAACCAGTTCCAGCCCGCGGAGGTTGGGGAAATAGGGGTAAACGGAGTTCTGAAAGATCCCGGCCATGTGCGCCATGACAATTTTGGTTCGTGGATGACGTTCGGCAAAAGCCGCGATTGCGCCAGCATCGGCAAAACCGGTCCCAGGCATACACGACACATGAAACAGCATGACTGGGACACGATCGGCAACCGTGTCCAGAAAGTCCCTGGCAATCCGCGATCCAACATCGTATCCGTGATAATCAGCATGGACCTTGACGCCGATGAATTTCGGATTCTTTTCCATGAGATCCAGATCTTTGATCGTTTCAGGAAAAAGCGGATTGACGGTAACATATCCGAACAATTTGGTAGTCTGTGTCAAAGCTGTATTAAGCTCAAGATTACCTTCGGTCGTATCGTACATTATAGAGCGGGCCGACGTTATACAAAGGTAGTCTACCCCAGCCTCGTCGGCATATTGTTCCAATCGGGCGGCATTCGCAGCCCAGAAAGGAGCGAAGTTGATGTTGCCGAGATGTCCGTGTATATCGATAATCATAATTATATCCTTTCCTTAATATCCAAGCACTTTACCTCACGTCCCAGAGATGAAAGTTGTTCAGCCTTACCGTTTGTAACAATTACCGCGTCTTCCCAGCGAAATCCCATTTCACGATTGGCCAAAAAGATATCAACCTGGAACACCATATTCTCCACCAAATTGAACGTCGACGACGTCTCTACAAATGGATATTCACATTCCATTTGCCCGCATCCGTGCGCCGGTCCATACAGGATCGTATCACCATAGCCGCGGTCTTTGATGAAACCATGGACCTTTTTCGCAACCTCCGCCGCTGGTGTACCGCTGCGCATCAGATCAATTGTCATCTCTTCGGCATCATGCCCTACCTCAAGAAAACGGCGAATCTCCTGATCACAGTGACCCATTACCAATGGACGACCAATGCTGTTGCTGTAGCCGGAGACCTTGGCGCCCACACAAACCTGAACAATTTCGCCCGCTTGAATCCGGCGATGCGTGGGACGGCTGATTGCCTGATTGGAGTTTGGCCCGCTACAGCACCATACGGGATAACCCGTGGCTTCGGCCCCGCTATTCAACATTGCCGCAGTGGCAAGCCCGGCCACCTGGACTTCGGTCAGGCCAGGTTTGATATTATCAAGTATGGCTTTCAGTCCGATTTCGGAGATTCGGGCCGCTTCCCTCAAGCAGTTGAGTTCGCCCTTGCTCTTGGTGATCATGACCGACCGTACGACAGCATCAGCATCGACAATCGTTGCTCCACCAAGGGCTTTTGCGAGATTGGAATAGATTGCGTGTGGAAACATGTGCCAGCCTGCAATACCGAGTTTGGTGACATGATATTCTTTGAACACATCGGCCCAGGTCGGCAATTTCGATCCCGGATAATTCGGTTGGGACGATTCCCGAAAATCCATAAGTTGAATAATTCGTTCAATTCTGGACCGTGACCGAGCAAAAACCATGCTCTCCGGACCGATTAGTAAAGCCGGCTTACCCGCGGCAGGGATAAGAACGACAGCCGTCTCAAAACTTGGCCAGTAATCTGAATAATATCGAACCAACGCCGGCTCTGATTCAGTTGAGAAAGCCAATAACACATCCAGATTCTGTCCGGCCATGGCGGCCTGGGTTCGTTGGATCCGTTCCTCGAACTCCTTGTCTGCTATGAATACCTGACTCATATCAGTCCTCCTGTATCTTCAACTGTGTAATGATGATCTAATTAACGACCTTCTTTGCCATGTTTGGTAATCCATTCTCTGGCGTAATCAACAGCAGCAAGGCCTTTATTACAAAGCGGCGTACAGTGGAAAATCAAACCTTCGATTTGACCTTCCTTGTAAAGCTTGTAGGCATAATCAAGTTGTTTGACCATGAACTCCTTTTTCAATTCCTGCTTGCCGCCAAAGTCCCACATGTAAATACCGAGAAGAGTCGGCTTGTCCGGAACCAAAGAACGGTATTTCTTAAAATTCTCCTCGATCTTTTGAATGTCACTGCCGCTCCATATCCAGAGCGAAACAGTGTCGACATATTTCATGACCGGTTTAATCCATGGTCCGATCTGACTGGTGTACAGGACAATCGCCAGCTCAAGGCGACGTTTATAGGCCAGCGTTTCCTCGTAAAGCTTTTTCATCTCGTCTATGGAAAGAGACGCCGGAGCGGGGTCAGTTTCCACTTTGGGTCTGCCATGGAAAAAGTCGTCGAGATAATAACCTGTAAGATTCGGAGTCGTATCTCTTAAACCAAACACATATTCTTTCATGGCATAATAGGACTTGTTGGAACCTCCGGACAGGTTCCAGGCAATCCGCTTAACATCCTTGAACTGTTCGCGATATTCCTCGTTCGGAGTCCCGCCGCGGATAACACAAACATTCGGAATTCCCATTGATTTTATGCCTTCAGCCATACTCATCGGGGCGCTCAACGGAATATTGTAAACTCCCTTTGGTCCGTCATAAGCCCCCGGGTCATGGCCCCACATCCAGAGACGATCCTGTAAGTTATTTTCATATGCGGGATATTTGACTTTCGAGAAACATAAGGAAGAACAGCCTGCCGATAATGCGCTCAATCCTGCCAGTGCCGACGTCTTTTTCAGAAACTCACGACGATCCATTATTGTACTGATTTGTTTAATATTTGTTTCCATTTCATCCTCCAGATTAATCCATTTCCCGATTTTTCTATATTCTATAAAATTGACTGGAATTGTATATATCCCCTATTATCCAGTTTGTGTCTTTTTTTAACCTTAAGAAACGCAATACCGGATCTTATAGTTCCCCGTTTACCGGGGTGGGAACGCATTTTTTCCCATTGGGAATCCTGCCCGACCATTCCGGTTTCGTTCTCCATGAGACCGGTTATTTATCACATAATAACTGGTGGAATTTTGTAAAAGTACTCAGTCCATTCTGGCGTTTTTACTACAACTTCCGGAAGGGACATAAGGTCGTATCCAGAGATTTTGATGTCGAACTTACACCTGGACACATAATGCTGATTCCTGATCAACAGCTTTTCGACTCCTTTGGAATAAAACCTGTCCCGCATTTCTGGATGGCTTTCAGCCCTGCAAGACGTATCGATATCCGTCAGAAAATCCCCATAATGCTAAAACCGGACCGTTGCGAACTGGATATAATCCGGAAAATTGCAGGCTTATATAACAGTAGCGCCGAGTGTTCGGACAGGAAACGGGTATTCAATCTAAGCATCGCGCTCCTGAACATAGTTCTGAGCAGACCTGAAATCAAATGGCAGAATCATGATTCACCCAGGATGGAAAAAGCCTCAAGATTTATTGAAGACAATTATTCATCAGCAATCTCCATCCACGATACCGCAAGGAAAGCAGGGATGAGTCATCCGGCCTTCATCAAGGCCTTTAAACGTTACCAGGGTGTAACACCGGTCAGATTCCTGATGCAGACAAAAATCCGCCAGGCTGCCGACATGCTGACCAATACCGATTTCACAATTGAAGAGATTGCAGAACGAACGGGTTTCCCAAACCGCGCCTATTTAAGCCGTGTATTCAGTAAAATCACCGGGAAAGCTCCAGCCCAATTTCGTAAAACACATGCACCGGACAATATTCCTACTGCAAATGGCTGAACATTCTACTTGCCAGTATTTATAAGGGTTTGCTCGTAATAAGACCAATCCCGCGTCCCTTTTCCCCGCATGCGCAGTAGTACATATAATAGGTTTCATTTTTGGGATTATATACCAGCGAAATTTTATGGGCGTACTGCTTGTCTAAACCGCCCGGATGACCACCCGCCTTGTAAAGTGGTTCAGGATCAACAGTCCAGTTTACAAGATCACGCGAGAATGCCGCCATTATGTGCGCCCCTCCGTGTCCCACACCGAAATAAAACATTGTCCAGTGATCACCATCACGAAACACTTTTCCGTCCGAAGCAAAACCCGAATCGTAACCACCGGGCGTGTTACGGATAACCGGATTTCCCGAATGACGTGTCCAGTTCATAAGATCGGAAGATGTCGCCATTCCCATTTGTTCAGTTCCGCCATTGGCTGCATTATAGAAGTTGTAATATTTACCTTCAGATTCAACCAACCACGGCTGGTAAATGCAGTCCTTTTCCCATTTTCCACAGTCAGGTTCATGTACTGAAAGAATGTATTTGTCCTTTGCCCTCTTCCATGTGAAACCGTCATCACTGCAGGCAATACCTTCATAACCAGGCCTTAGTTCATAACCACCCTGTTTCGGATATGCCCCGTAAAGCGACCAGTACTTACCATCTTTCTTTTTCAAGATGCGAGGGGCTTTGATGTCCGACGATTCATAAAGAAACGCACCTATCACACACCCGCCGTGATCAAACTGACCTTCCGGTCCGAATCCCATTGCCAGCCTGAAATTCTTCCAGTGAACCAGGTCGTCGCTATCGGCCACAAACGAATTATAACCCTTTCCGTTGAAAGCAATAAAACTCATGTGCCACTTGTTATCACCCGGGAGCTGAAAAACACAGGGTACATCGGTATTCTTAAAATCAGGGCAACCCGGGATTTGCGGATTTGATGAAATCACATGATCAGGATAGTAGTGCCAGTTCCGGTAAGGCACGGACCATTTTTTAATAATTGATTCAGTCTGGTCCCCTGCCCGCCACTCAAGTATTCCACCCGAGAAATTGTTCTGAAGTTGAACTTCAATCCTCAATCCGGAAGTTTCAACTGAATTAAAAGTGACTTTGTTAAACTGGTCCTTTTTTACCCCGTAACCTGAAATACCATCCACCGGTTTCCACGCATCACCTTCCTTGTAGAGAAGTTTCCAGCTCTGCGGCACACGGCATTGACCGCGTCCAGTATCATCAAACCAGTAAACTTCCATCGAAGACACTTTTGCCGGTTTTTTGAAATCATACTGGACCCACTCGGTCGTCCCTTTGTGGTCCCACCAGGTAAAACGCGGAACATTATGATCACATGAATTGGCCGGATTAATCTGGTCATTCAGCGCAGCGCCGGTATCGTGTTGCCATAGATGCGAAGCGCTTATCATGCTTTCACTCGCAATCGTAGGTAACGGAACCGGTACAGCCCTGTCAGCTGTCCGTGCCAGCCAGACATTCATTTCTGTGGGACCACGGTTACACCATGCATAATTGGGAATTGCAGTAATACTTACGGGCTTTGTCACGATGTTCAGGTTTTCGTCTTTGACTGCAACCTGCGCATCTCCACGGATGATCGTCACACCGCCAAGCAGATCATTGCGATGTTCCGTCGTGAGCTTCGCATCATCAGGAAGAACGATATTGAAAACATGTTTGTCGTTATCAATGCCCTCAAGGCAATAAACAACCGGTCCACGTTCTATCGCCACCAGACCATTATCATCCTTCAAAGCATCATTCGCAAATACACGCCTTATCGGCATCGGTAAATTGAGTTCAACAACATCCCCCTTGTTCCACTTACGATTGATACAGGCAAAACCATTCTTCAGATTCAATTTTGTATCTCTTCCATTTACCTTGAGAGTAATCGGGATAATCGCCTCCGGCATGTAACAATAAAGATCACTGGGTACCGGTTTACCCTGTGCCCAGCCGGGAATTCGTACATTCAATGCGAACTTTTCTGTCTTTTCCGGCTCAATCGTCATCTTGATCAGACCGTCCCAGGGATATTTTGTTTGCTGGGTGATTTTGATAGTTCTACCGTTTAACTTGACATCTCCGGTCCCGCCGATGAACAGGTTGACGAACACGGATTTATCCCGCGTTGCATATACATATCCGGCAATGGATGGAATGAAGCGCACAATGTTCACCGGACAACAAGCAGTGCCAAACCAGGGACTGCGCTTGTAACCGGCATCGCTTGCCAGCGGATTGGGATAAAAGAATTTATCGCCGGTCAACTCGACACCCGACAAGAACCCGTTGTAGATAATACGCTCCAGCACATCCAAATACTTTGAGTCGCCATGAAGCAGAAACATCCGGTAATTCCACAATCCATTGGCAATTGCGGCACATGTTTCGTTATAGGCCGACTTGTTCGGCAGTTCGTAATTGTCGCCAAATGCCTCACCTGCATGACGCGCACCGATACCACCGGTCAGATAAAGTTTCTTTGCGACAACATTCTCCCATATCCGGTCAATTGCCTTGAGGTAAGCTTTGTCACCAGTCAAGGCCGCTACATCGGCAACACCACTGTACAGATATGCGGCACGGACAGCATGCCCAACAGCTTCGTCCTGTTCCACCACGGGTTTATGATCCTGAGTGAAGAGTCCATAAAGCTTGTGTGTCTCAGGGCGACCACGAATATCGATCAGAAATTTTGCTGTATCCAGGTATTTCTTATCGCCGGTTATCCTGTAAAGTTTGCAAAGGCCAATCTCGATTTCCTCGTGACCTGGCGGATTCTGGTGTTTACCCGGTCCAAATTCTCTGCAGATCATATCAGCATTCTTGATGGCCACATCCAGGAAAGTACGTTTCCCGGTCGCCTGGAAATGCGCAACCGCGCCTTCGTACATGTGACCTACATTGTAAAGCTCGTGACTGGAGTGTTCATTGAACCAGCGCTCCTTACCGGACATACGGGGCATCTTGTCCGGCGGGAAAAGTCTTCGCGCGGTATAGAGATAACCATCCGGTTCCTGGGAAGCCGCTATTTTTGCAATGACCTCATCCAGATATTTATCCAGTTCCGGGTCAGGATGCATTGCCAGTGTATAAGACGCGCCCTCTATAACCTTGAACACGTCGGAATCGTCATAAGGAATTCCCTTGAATTCACCTTTCATCAAACCGCCGGCCTTTGCAAAGTTGTCAATGCGTCCTGTTTCTTCACACTTTTTGAAATCAGCTTTCACGGTCACCTGCCGGTTGGTTTCCATGCGCGGGAACCAGAATTCATCCTGAACATGTACCGCCGTGAACGGTACAGGCGTAAAAGGATAATCTTTTGTTTCAGCCGCAGAACAGATAACAGCGGCCAGCGAACACAGTGATGCCACAACCAAACGTACTTTCATTCCTCTCCTCATCTTATTTTCCTCCTGATCACACGATCTTGACTTTCTTATCTTACCTGCAGGTTCACATCCAGATTGACTGTTTTTCCAGGTACGAATTTCAAATCAACAATCTTTTCGCCATACTTAACCTTACATGCCGTACCGGCGGTACTGCGAACGGTTACAGAGACTAATCTTCCGTCTTTCCACTCCTGATCAACTTCAAATCCGCCACGTGCGCGCAAACCTTTGACGCTTCCCGTCGACCATACTTTTGAAAGAGCAGGCAGGAGATTGATTTCGTTTTCGTGTGACTGTATCAGCATTTCACAGATACCGGCAGTAATACCGAAATTTCCATCCATTTGCATCGGCGGATGTAGACCAAACAGGTTGAGACAGGTATTACGGTCCGAAAGTAACTGCTGGAACATCCGGTGTGCGGCTTCGCCATCGTGCAACCGCGCATACAGCGCGGTACGCCAGGCAAAAGACCATTCTCGCACATCACCGGTTTCGCCGCGGGCTTCAAGCGATTTCTTCGCCGCTGCGGCGAATTCAGGTGTCTTTGCGATGCTGATCTGACTGCCGGGAAATACGGCAAACAAGTGCGAGGTATGACGATGGTGGTCGTTCGGATCATCACGGTCAGTCATCCATTCCTGGAGTTGACCCCACTTGCCAATTTTCGGACCGACGAGTTTGTCGCGCATGGCGGTAATTTTTGCACGATACTTCGCGTCGATACCAAGCACATCACTCGCAGTGATATAATTACTGAACAGATCATAGACAATCTGCTGGCTGTAGCTGACACCGTCCTCCGTTGGACCGTGCTCGGGCGACCATGCATTAGGAACGACCAGCTGGCCATCCGGCAGTGTTTTCAGGCGATCCTCCCAGAACTCACAGGTTTCCTTTATCATCGGGTAGGCAAAATTCTTGAGGTATTCCTTGTCGCCTCCAAACGCATAATGCCACCACAGGTGCTGGCAATACCAGGCGTTCGCCGTCACATCCCATTTCCAACCCATGTCACCGTGAATGCCGTGCGATGTACGGACGGCCCAACCGCGTGACTTACCGGACTCTGTCTTGAATTCCTTCGCCTCCTGCGTGGCTTTTCTCCACGGCTCGAGCTGACTGCGAATCAGGTTGAGCAACGGTTCATGGCACTCAGCCAGATTGGCCGGTTCGGCAAGCCAGTAGTTCATCTGTATGTTGATGTTCGCATGGTAATCACTGTGCCACGGCGGATTGTTGTTGTCATTCCATAACCCCTGCAGGTTTGCCGGCAACGCGCCAGGCCGCGAACACGAAATGAGCAGATAACGGCCATACTGGAACATCAGCTCTTCAAGGTCCGGATCACCGCCATTATTCGCATACACCACCTTGCGTTTATCAGTTGGTAATGCAAGCCGGTCGGATGACGTCGCGCCAAAATCCAGTACCACACGGTTGAAGAACGATTGAAACTCCTTTATGTGCGCCGTCTTCAAAGCCTCGTACGGCCTGGTAGAAGCCGCAGTGATCGTCTTTGCTACCCCTGGCTGCGGATCTTCTCCATGCCAGCGTTTACTGTAATGCATCACGTAATCCGTCCGCGCCGCCAGCAGGAGCGTCAAACCATTGCAATCCTTGAATTCAATCTTCCCGTTAGCCGCCATTATTGAACCGCCATCATTGAGCACCATCAACCGGCTCGCGTACTTCATGCCATTTGACAATGTTCCTGTAATGTTGAGCAGATTCTTCGTCGCAACCGTCGGAGCCTTGTGCCCGTCCTCCATCATGATAGTGCCGGAGTAACCGCCCGGTTTGTCGGCCGTAAGATTAACAACCAGAACATCATCAGGATGACTGCAGAAATACTCGCGTTTGTACGTTACCCCTCCAGTCTGGTAATGCGTGTGTGCTAAAGCTTCGGCAATGTTTAGATCGCGCCGGTAACCGGCAACATCCTTATGCGACGGCATTTCGATACGGAGATCCCCCAGCACCTGGTACGCGCCCATTGACTTGTAATCGCCCGACGGATTTTCATCGCCTGTCCATAAGCTGTCCTCATTGAGTACAATGCGCTCTGCCGCTGGATCACCGAAAATCATCCCGCCCATCCGGCCGTTACCGACAGGCAACGCCTCATTCATACACTTCTTTGCCGGCTGGTTGTACCACAACATCATGTCTTCACCTGCAAAGGCAACAACACAACCCAGAGCACACACGATCAGTGTAATTATTTTTCGCGTCATTTTACTCTCCCGTTTTCCAAATTTGAAATTTTCAATTTACAAGCAAATGAATTATACGGACAGCGTTACCTTTGCTCTTCGGATCCGCATCCTTGGAAACTTTCAAAACCATCTCATGCTGGCCGGACGCAAGCTCCGCATTCAACACCTGTGCCCACGGCAGATGAAGTCCTCCGCTCCATTGCGTGAAAAGATTTCGAGATGCAAAAGGTCCCCCATCAATACTATACTCCACTGTTCCAGCATCCGGACCGGCAGCCACAAAAATACCGACCGCCGTTCCTTCGAATTTCAGTTTTAACGTTGACCCGGGCTTCTCCGAGACCAGCGCTGGAACATTCACAAAACCTTTTCGCGTACCTGCCTTGTCTGACGGTTTCCAGTCAGGAATAACTGCCCAACCCTCACCCAGTACCGCCTGTTTCAAATCAACGAGCTTTCCCCGGAAATAACTCTTCTCGTCCAGTGGTTTTTCAGGAAGCTTACAATCCTTTAACGCACAATCTCCAGTTAAAGGTTGTTTCCATGCCTCATCGAAAAGACGCTTGATTGATTTCAAATACAGGGCATGTCCGAACGGCGAAGGATGAAGGTTCTTGAAATCTTTCTCCCACGTAAACTCGCCGGCATAAATTCTTTCTGTTACTTCCTTTGCAAGATCAATAGATGGTACCGCATAATATTCCGCCACCTTCTCATGACACTCGATTACCACCGGTATTTTTCCTTCATTAATTACTTTCATTTTATCCGGATCGACGAACTGAAGCATGATGATGTCCATCTTCGGATTTGAAATTCGCGCCTGCCTCACAACACCTTCCATGCCGCGCACCATTTCAACCGGTGTCTGGCCATTGGTCTCGTCATTAACCGCCGCTTCGACAAACAACAGGTCAACCGGCCCGTTCATCAACACATCACGGGTGAAACGAAATGAGTGCGGCGTAGAACCAAGCGACGAAATTCCCGCGGCAATAAAATCAAATTCCGTCTGAGGAAATCTCTGCTTCAGGTTTTCACACACAAGGTCGCGCCAGCCGCCTCCGGCCGTTATTGATCCACCGAGAAAAGCCACCCTTGCATTCTTCTCACGCTCGAACCTGATACGGCAGTTCATCAGTCCATCTCGTATTCTAAAATAGTCATAACCATACGGTGTTTTCTCCTCCACCATTGCTGACTGGTCGAAACCAGGAGTGGCCCGCAGGATGAAGTTAACAATTTTTGCCGGGTCCTTCATGCTGTGCGGATGATGATCACAGAACGGCTTTGCGATTAATGTAATTGTACCGCCAAGTTTTTCGTAACGTTCTTTGATGATGCGTGAATTCTCGTCTATCGGAACGACCTTGTCGGTTTCGCCACACACACTCAGGATCGGAATTTTCGCTTTCGCCAGCGGTTCAAGGTTATCAACCGGATTCAGCTTGTATGCCATCGCCTGTTCTTCCGTCAACCCATATATTTTTTTACATCGCTCCCAGTCAGCGGTAGAACCTTTGCCTTTCCCTTTTCCTCCCGGCCAGCTTTTGAAATCGCAGACCGGCGCATCAACATAAAGAGCGGCTACCTTGTCGGGATTCCGCGCAGCCCAGTTGAACGCAAAAAGTCCACCACGACTGAAACCTTCCGGCACTGTTTTCGACGAAAGACCGCGCTCCTTTGTCAGGTAAGCATAAAATTTATCCATATGATCCAGTGCAACCGGAGCACCGTACATGTTCTGCACATCCATGTAGGCAATATGAAAACCTTTGCCGAGAAGCGCGATGTCACCCTGCGGCTCGTGTCCGAAAAATTCCGTTCGCCATGCCCAGGGTTTCCCCTGGGCCGGGGTTTTGGGAATCACCAGAAGGCACTTGCGACCATCAACCACAAAATCCTGTCTCTCATAACCATTCCATTCGGATCTTTTAACAACAACCTCATCGGCTGACATTAAAATTGAAGGAAGTAATAAAATACCAAGCATTGAGAATACTTTTTTCATGTAGCTCCTTTGTTTCGTTGAGAAAACGGTAGAGAATACCTTACTTGAACGAAAAATGACCAGAAAAATACCCGACCCAATATCAGTCGCGACCATAGATGACAGTCAGATCTTTAAGATCCTTCCCAGCTTCCCGATTGATATCCTGCATCGTGAATCGCCAGGCCCAGTTACCCTCCGCCACAGACGGCCTGTTCATCCTCGCCTCCGTACCTGCGCCAATCACATCCTGAATTGGTATTATGACCATCCGCGCCACCGTCCCCATCGCCAGCCGCATTAACTCCCGGCTGATATTCCGGGACGATACTTTCCTCCCGAGGTATGCATCCACGCGCCTGCGCGCTTTCCTGCCCAGCTCGTGTTCGTACCACCCGCGGGTGGTATTGTTGTCGTGTGTTCCGGTATACACAACACAGTTTATGGGAACATTGTGCGGCATATGGACCGGGTCTGGCCCGCCCTTTGAAAAGGCAAACTGGAGTACCCTCATCCCGGGCAGGTTGAACAATCTTATTATTTCACGTACGTCATCCGTAATGAATCCAAGGTCCTCGGCAATGACCGGCAGACGTGGAAACCTTTTCGTCAGGACGGACAGAAATGCCCTGGCTGGAACTTTTGTCCATCTTCCCTTTACCGCATTCTTCCGACCAGCAGGTACTTCCCAGTACGCCACCAACCCGCGAAAATGATCTATGCGGACAAAGTCCGCAATCTGCAGGTTACGTTCCATCCTTTCAAGCCACCAGGAAAACCGGCTTTTTTTCAGGTGGGCCCAGTCATACACCGGATTGCCCCACAGTTGGCCGGTTGAACTGAAATAATCCGGCGGTACGCCGGCGACACAAAGCGGTCTCTTTTTGCCATCCAGCTTGAACACCCGTGGATTCACCCACACGTCTGCGCTGTCAAAACTCACGTATATCGGCAGGTCTCCAATCACACGGATCGACCGGTCATTGCAGTATTTTTTCAACCTACTCCACTGCGAATGAAAAACAAACTGCAGAAACTTCTGCCTGTCGATTTCCCGGCGATATTTCCGGCGCGCGGCAGCCAGCGCATTCCTGTCTCGATCACGAAGGCCTTCCGGCCATTTGTTCCACACCCTGCCGCCCAGTTCGTTCCTTATCGCAATAAACAGAGCGTAGTCATCAAGCCACGCCGCATTGCGTTTGCAGAACAACGCATAACTCCGGTTTCCTGCGCATTTTCTTCTGAAAGTCTCGAAGGCCTTACCCAGAAGAACATCCTTGCACGTGCTCACGGCCGCAAAATCAACCCGGCGGTCCGGAAATTTTGGGCAATCCGAAAAATCCTTTTCCGCAAGCAATCCATCTTCCTGCAGTAATTCCGGGCTTATGAACAACGGGTTCCCGGCAAATGCCGAAATGCTGCTGTATGGCGAATTCCCAAATGTTGGACTCGTGGGCGTCAACGGCAGAATCTGCCACAGGGATTGCCTGGCCCGCACTAGAAAATCCACGAACCTGTATGCGCCGGGGCCGAAATCACCGATCCCGAAACGCGAAGGCATCGATGACACGTGCGCCAGCACCCCGCTTGCTCTTGGTTTCATAATTTAATCTGACCTGAATTATCCATCTTAACCATTCTGCGACACGAGATATACTCTCGCCGTTTGCTTCGGCACTGTAACCGTGATTTTACCTTCAACAACATTCATTAATCTTTTGCCGTCATATAAATCCAAAAGCTGTTTGTGCTTAAACCCGGTCGGCAGACTGATCTCTTTTGTCATATCCTGCGTGCTGTCATTCAGAACCAATACTCCATTTTCAAAAGTTCTATATGCAACCTGATCTGTTTCCTGTAACGGTTCCAAACCTTTACCCATATGCGCCCGGTACAGTTGCTCTGCCCCGGTGTCTTTCAGTGCAGACCACCAGACAAAATCCACCAACCGGGCCGCACAGAATGCCCAGTAGGCATCGTCTTTGACTTCTGGTCGGGACCGGTTCAGGGTAGATAAAGCCGTTACCCGCCGGCCGGTCTTAAGATACCACTCATTACTTTTGGCCTTTTCTTTTATTTTCGTCCAGCTATGTGCCGGCCGTCTTCCTTCCCAGGCCCAGCTGTAGATGAACGATTCCCACATGCAGCAGTCGCCATATTTCTGAAATTCTGTTCCGATGCCCGAATTGAGAAGGACTATCTTATCATCACCGTAGCTTTTCACCATAGTGCGGACAGACTCAAGAAAACGGCCGAAGGCATAATTATGCGTACCCTCCGGATAAAGATGCTCGTGAACATAAGGGCCAAACTCAGGGTTTACGGTTTTCTTGGATTTGTGAGCAAAGCATTCTCTCCGACTGCCAACATTATCGATAAATAAACCGTCGGCCCCCCATTCCATAATCTTTTTTACGTAAGCCAGCGAAAGTTCACAATAAGTGGGATTATTGGCGCAAATCAAAAGCCGGTACACTCTGTCAGTTCCGTCCATTGGAATATGAACCCATTTGCCATCAGCATCTTTGAGAAGTACTTCAGGATGCTGAAAGAGAAAAATATCCTGGTCAGAGTAAAAAGAATGAATATCAGTAAAATGGACATAAGGTATGACCCGGAATCCCTGTTCATGCGCCTGCTTGAAGGCCATTTGGCTGACAGGGACATGCGAAATAAGCGACACACCTTTGATTTCCGTACCGTCAAATGTCCCGTCTATAACTGCCGGCACCTGTTCATGTTTTTTCTTCAAGCCGTTCGCAGACGCTAAACGAACTATCCTTTCAACAGATACATCCTTTAATTCAATGTCGTATCCTTTCCATATGGAATTTGTGGTGTTTGGTTTATCCGCTGTTACATACCATCCGGCGGATGTAAACATATCCGCTTTTTGTATCCATTCAGGCGCAGGAGTAAGTTTTTGTTCCGGTTCATTTGTCTGTACACCAGAAGATCCCTGCAAAACACTGGTACGCTGATTACGCAAGACGTCGCCGTACTCCTGAATCTCGAATGCATCGCCGTACAGCTTTATATAATCGGCATCCACGTAGACCGCGAACGTGGTCACATGCCGAACGCCCAACCGCGCGTAATACTCTGCATCAGCGATGAGCACATCACGACGCCAGGGTAACTTTACGGACGGACGTTTCCACTTGGAAAATTTCGAGGCGTCAAGCCAGTATTCCAACACCTGCGCGGTTTCGACTGGAAACACCTTGAGGTTCTCCACCAATGCCTGGCAGGAATCTTTGTCGTTCGCCTTATTCTGCTGTACATAGGGCATATCATAGCGACGGTAGATCGGCGCGAATTCCAGGAAAACACCGGGTTCCGGCTTCACGTGCGTGGGTGGCTTGATGGTATTGTGATAGGCCAGATGAGCAAGTTGCGCCCTGGGATCAACGCGACGGAGTTCACGCACCAGATGATTTTCCAGCAATAACGCCTGGTCAGAGTCAGAATACTCCCGGCATTGCTGACACCGGCACCACGGTTTGCCGTCATCGCCCCAGAAAAAGTAACGGCCCGTCGTGGGCTTCAACTGCCGTGCGATCTTTACTGCGTTACTGGAGACAATCTCCAGGGCGCGGGCTGAGTGGACGCATAAGTTCCCTTCAGGTGTGCGCACGCCCTTATCGTTTATGCGGAAACATTCCGGTTCTTTGGCAAAAAAGCTGCGCGGCAGTAGTTCGCCCATGGCGTGCAGTTCGTATTCAACGTTCAACCCCAGGCGTGCACACTTCGCGAGAAACGTCTGCCCGTCCGGAGACTCAATGAATTTGCCGACAACGCCGGGAAACGGATGCAATGCAATAGTCGTCAGACCGGCCTTCACGGCGCGCTCAGGCCAGTCCAGTGACAGATCCGATGGCGTCAGCACCACACCGCGCGTCTGAAAGGCACACGGCTTATCTGTTTTTGCCGGCTCTGCGGCCCACGCCTGCACCACCATCATCATTAACAACACAACATATAATGTTTTCCTATTCATGATCATTCCCTTTGTTAATAGTCTGTTATCTATATAAATTCATCCATTTTCCGTTTCTTCGAGTTCTTTCCATCACCGATTCACCCACTCTCCGTTTCACCGATTCATCCTATTTGAATTCTCCCGCATCGTACTTCTTCCAGAACTCGTCGGGCGGTATATCGTTTATAAAGACAAGAGTCTTCATTTCCTTCAGCACAGAAATATTCGCAGAAATATCCTTCGGAGAAAAAAACAGTTGTCGTAAAGGCATTCCTTTCAAGGGCAGAAGATCTCTGACGTAGCTGCCGGTAATAGTCAGTTGAGTTAATGGCATGCCGGAAAGCGGTGAAAGGTCTCCCACCTTGGTATGCCCGACATTCAACCACGTTAACGGCATTCCCTTGAGCGGTGAAATGTCTACAACCTCGTTGTACCCGACATTCAACCATGTTAACGGCATTCCCTTGAGCAGCGAAATATCATTTATGTTTAAACTCTCTAGATTCAATATCGTCAGTGACTTGTCCTTCAGGAATGAAAGATCCGTAATTTCTATTGAGTTACAGTATACTATTTTCAACGGCATATCCTTTAAGACGGCAACATCCTTAACTTTTGTATTGGTGATGTTGATGTGCACAAGTTGCATGCCTTTCAAAGGTGTCAAATCTCTGACCTTTGTCAGACATAAGCTCAACCATTCCAATGGCATATCTTTTAATGGGGAAATATCAGCAACCTTTGTAAAGCCCAGAGAGAGAGCTGTCAGCGGCATTCCTTTTAACGGTGAAATATCCGAGACCGGTACGAAACCAAGGAGCAACGAGGTCAAAGGAATACCCTTCAGCGGTGAGAGATCTGTAACCGAAGTCGACGTCAAATCAAGGGCCATCAGCGGCATTCGTTCTAATGGGCTGATATTCCTGATATTATTATTGCCTGCCAAACTTAATTCTGCCAGAGGCATGCCCATCAGCGGCGAGAGATCCGTGACATCCAGCCGGTTGTTCAGCTTCAGCACCAGCTTTCCGTCAGCATTGAATGTCAGATTGGAACCCGACCCCGGCCATGCCTTGTCCAGCTGTGTACGGTAAATATTCAAGCGGTCTTTTTCTGAATTCATGAAGCCGGCGGCAAGCTTGTATAATCCGTGCCTGGACAACAGGGGAACCATATGATCTCTGGCCAGGTCGACTACACCTTTCTTGGAGGCCTTCTGACAGATATTCAGAAGCAGTGCAGCATCTTTGTCGTCCGGGAAGCGAGATGCGTATTCCCTACATGTCTTCAATGCTTTCTCATGCTCTCCACCATGCGATAACAGGGCCACCTGCATCAACCTTGCCTCGGCAAGATCGGGATTATAGTCTATGGCTGTCTGCACTGCGGCAAACGCATCAGCCCACTCCTGTTGTTCCATAAACATTCGTGCAGACCTGAGCATGGCGGGGGCGGATGACTTTCTGTCGCTTTGTCTTTTCTTTTGTTCATCCTGAAAAGATTCAAGCGCCTTTTGTGCCTTAACCCGTTCCTGCGTGTTTATGTGCGTGTAGATCCCTATGGCTGCCAGCAAAACCAGAAGCATGCCTGTAATTGATACAAAAACTCCTCTATGACGGTTGACCAGTAGTCGGATTTGTTTCCAGGCCCCTGCATCTTCTGCCATGGTGGCAAATCCACCCTGATAGGCCTCGATCTCCTTCTGCAGATCCTTCACTGTCTGGTATCGGCGGTGCGCCTCAACATCCAGCGCCCGCATCGTCACAGCAGATAGAGATTCCGGGACACGGTTGTCAGGTAGATGAGGTAGGGCGCGACCGCTGGGCGCGCCGTTCTTTCCAAGAAGCGGGTCCGGCGGCCCCGCCCTACCAATTTGATTATACTCCGTCGGTTTCTTTATATCCCCTGTCGTAATCTTCTTTATTATCTCATCCAAATCACTCCCTGTTATCGGAACATGTAATGTGAGGATGTTATATAAAATCGCTCCAAGTGCGTAGATGTCCGTTCTTTCGTCTATCTCTTCTGTCTTACCCAGCGCCTGCTCGGGTGACATGAACCCCGGTGTTCCCATTATCGAACCATCCATTGTCCTCAGTACTTCTCCACCCTCATCACCACGCACAGAGTCGATGGCCTCTTGTATTTTCTGACTTTGTGCCTTCTTGTCCGCCGTAGCCTTGGCAGAGGCGGATACTCCTCTTAAACTCTGTGCCTTTGTGCCTATATGCCTCTGTGCCTTTTTAGGAAGCACCTTCGCCAGTCCCCAGTCCATCACCTGCACTTCCCCATAGTCACCAACCATCACGTTCTCAGGCTTCAGGTCACGGTGAATAACCCGTTTACTATGTGCAAATGCGATGGCATCACATACTTTCTGAAAGATGTTCAATAGATGGGATAAGGGATACCCGGATATAATCTTTGCATCACCTTCTTTTACCTTTTCCAGTATGTCCTTCAATGTTCGGCCACGAACGAACTTCATCGTGTAGAAAACATTACCTGAAGCATCCACTCCGAGTTCGTGAAGTGGAATAATGTTGGGATGTTCCAGCTGTCCTGTAACCTGCGCTTCCTGAATAAAACGTAGAATCTGCTCTTTACCGGCCTTGTCCGGCTCCAGCATGACTTTCATGGCCACGTTGCGACGGACGTTCACATCCTTCGCATCCAGGATGGCACCCATGCCGCCAGCTGCTACCACGTCACCCAGCTTGTATTTTCTGCCTTGTTCTGATGTCAGGACAGATGATGCTGATGTCTTGTCATCAGTGCTTTGTAGATCAATCGTCCCTTCGATCTGTTTCTCGGCCATGAACTGCGTGATCGTCATCGCCCCACGATCAATGCTGGATTGAAGCGTCAGGATCACCGAAGGGTCAGGTGCTGAAGAAGAAGCGCCTGACTCTGGAAGGCCAGGCACCGGCGCTGTCAGACTTGCCCCGCAAGAAGGGCATTGTACGGTTTGTCCACCATACATGCTCTCGATCTCAAGCGGCTGACCACAGTCTGGACAGTTGAATTTCACATGTCGTACATGCGCTGGATAAGCTTATCGAGTTCTTCAAAAGTCAGCGCCCATACTTTAAGCGGCTCTTTTTTACCTTTGACATATACCGATTGCAGATTATTCGACCATAACTTGCGGGGAAGCAATTCACGCTTCTCATCGCCCATGGCTATGGAAAGAACTGCAGACATTTCATGCCCTCTTTAATTAATATTACAGGGAAAATTACCTTAGGTTGATCTTATATCATCATTCAGCCCTATTCAGCCAGCGTAAATTACTTTTTCCTTTAAGTATCGTATAAAAGTATCTTATACATGAGTATGTTTCACTACCGACATATAGTTGGTGGTTTCCGGAAGAAATATTCATATCAGGAGAAATTATGTCAAAAATCTTTACAAAAACATTAATAGTTATAATCGCATTATCAGTTCTAGACCAGTTGGTATTTGCCGCAGACAATCAACCGGTAGACAGAAAAATCCGGCTGTTGATTCTTTCCGGTGCCAATAATCATAACTGGAAAACCACTACACCTGCCCTCAAAAAAATGTACGAGGACAGTGGTAAATTCACTGTCGATGTAACCGACAATGTACCCGGCCTCAAAGGCGAAGACTTCGTAAAATATGATGTACTCGTCAGTAACTATACAACCTATCCCGTAATTGACGGTAAACGCTGGCCGTCAGAAACAGAAAAAGCTTTCCTCGATTATATCTCGTCCGGTCATGGATTCGTCCTTTTCCATGCTGCCAGTACTGCCTGGAACGACTGGCCCGAGTTTACCAGTCTGATTGGCTTATCATGGATCAAAGGCAAGAGCGGACATGGTTCCCAACATCCATTCACCGTCAATATCATAGACAAGGAACATCCTATCACACAGGGCATGAAGGATTTCGTCCATGTGAAGGACGAACTTTACCACCGCCAGACCCGGCACTCCACCGCAAGAATCCTGGCCACCACTTTCTCAGATAAGGCCATGAAAGGATCCGGTACAAATGAACCCATGATTTCCGTGACAGAATACGGCAAAGGCCGGGTTTTCCACAACGCCATGGGGCACGACCCAAAGCCCATGGCAGGTGTTGGTTTTCAAACACTCATGCTCCGCGGTACTGAATGGACCGCCACCGGCAAGGTGACGATCCAGATCCCCGAAAAAGACTGGGCCGAACCCGGAAGTGAAAAGGCGGAAGAACTGAAAAAGCCCGATCCGTCTAAGAAGTGAGAAAAAAACAATACCCAAGTTTGGACATTAAGAGACTAGATTCGCCCCGAATATTCGTGGCGATGTAGACATGTCTCGCATTTTGATTCTCAGAGCGAAGATTTTGAATCAGATTACTTCAGAAACGAGAACGAATCTATCGTTCTGCCGGACATATAGACAACGGCAACTTGTCGAATTCAAGTCTGACGACCCAGCCGGCTGTTGAACGTTCATTAACCGGCAGATGTTTTATCCTCAGACAGCGATCAGGCGTCTGGCTGTGCAGGCGCGGCAGGTCAGGCACATCGCAGGTAACAGGTTTACCGGTATTCAGTAATGTCGCTTGGCGCGGCTGATTTGTCAGAGGATGAAGGAAAACTGAACAGGTTTCCGGTTCTTTGATAAGATGAACGTAAAGTGTATCGCCGCGACGGGTCAGGACAATATCACGATTGGTGGTCAACGCACCGGCAGGTTCGACACCTATCAGCGATTCTCTCACCTTACTAAACCACTTTCCAACACGATGGAGAATCGCGGCAGATTCAGCTGAAATAGTGCCATCGGCTTTTGGGCCCACGTTCAACAGGTAGTTACCGCCTTTTCCCAGGACTTTCTGGATGCTACGGATGAGATGGGCGTCGCTGTAGTAGTCTTCCTCCTCGCGCCAGCCCCAGCTTTGGTAGCCAACCGCCTGGCAGGCCTCGATAGGTTTTTCGAACGCAAGCTTGGTGTTGACCGAGGCATCCCAATCACGTTCGGGTGTGCCGAAATCGCCATCGTCGCAGCCACGATTGTTGATAACAGCTTTGGGCTGGAGCTGGCGGATCATGGCATTGATGGCAGGGTCACGGTATTTGATGACATTGGCATCCCACCAGAAGCCATGAATAACACCATAATTGGTACAAAGCTCACGAACTTGAGCTTTCACAAACTCTATATAACGGGCAAGGTCAGGCTGGTCACCTGGTTCAGGCGTATGTAACTCGTAAGACCGGCCGGCAGCGGGATAGTTCGGGTGATGCATGTCGGCCAGGGAATAGTAGAGACAGAGCGGAAACTTGCGCCGGTGACAGGCATCGGCGAGCTTCGCCAGCGTATCCTTCGCATATGGTGTGCGCGTGACATTATAATCGGTCTGTTTCGTGTCCCACATGCAAAAGCCATCGACATGTTTCGTCGTGAAAGTAATGTACTGCATGCCGGCCTGTTCTGCGATATCGAGCCACTTATCCGGATCGAACTTGGTCGGGTTGAACTGCTTCATCATAGGCAGGTACTCGGCCCTGCTGAGTTTCTTTCGAAACATATGCTGTTCATGCCAGCCACCAACGGCATAAATTCCCCAGTGAACAAACATTCCAAACCGTTTCTCAAAAAACCAGTCACGGCCATCACCAAAACGGCGCATGAAACTGCCGCCAGTCACCTGGCTTTCCGCAACAGCACCACTCGAAAATCGTGACAATACCGCAGCTGCCGCCGCCTGCATGAAATGTCTTCGTGTCATTGATATGCTCATGGCCACCTCTTCTACTGATTTTCCGCTGTTCCAACACTCACTACCACAATATTGCGGCGCGCCCGGCGGTCGCGCCCTACCTTTTCCATCCTGATTCGCCCCGAATATTCGGGGCGATGTAAACAAGGCTCACCCGCCTGCCCCAAACCCCGTTGGCGGGCAGGCATTTTATTTACTGAAGGAAACCCGTTCCTTGGTTCACTCCGCTTCGGAGTGATGTAAACATGTTGTGCTTTTCATTTCTTCAAGGAAAGATTTTGCGTCAGACACAACGGCAGGCAGGCGTCGTAAGCGCCGCTATATACGTATATGCGGCGCCTCGCGACAACAAACCTGCGGGCAGTGTATCACGCAAAAGGTTTTCTTGTGAAATGCACAACATTCCCGAACACCTTCTCACATAACAAACAACGCAAATCCCTAACACAGACTACTTCAACCCACGCATGGAGTCGTTGACAACGATGACATCTTTCATGCGCGACTTTGGCGTGGTCGAATACTCAACCAGCTTACCACCGCGTACCTTACCTTCCACGACTGTCTGCTGTGCAGCGTGCAGTTTGAAATCCAGGTTCCAATCCATCGGCCAGGCCTGCAACAGGTAAATTTTCATCCCGTCATTTCTCATAACCATATTCTGCAGCGTGAGCAGAATATTGTTTCCGTGGTCCTGGTCAGGCAGCCAGTCGAAATTTGGTCCCCACATTGCCGGGAAACGATGGCGCGGATGACTGTTACGTACCTTGGTAAGGATCTGCTCCTTCGCCTCTTCAGTCATACCGAGTATTGCAGCTGCCTGTCCGTCATAACACCATCCTGTCATTATCTTCGCTTCGCGTCTTTTCCATGTCTCAATCGCAGTAGCAAGATCCGACCGCCCGATTCCATACAACCGAAACGGCCAGACGGCATATAGACACGGGTTTTCACAGTTATTTCTTTTAGGATCAAAGTATTCTGCCGGGGCCAGACATTTTATCCCTTCTTTCGTCATCATAGGAACAGCTGGAGCAGAGGCTTTCATTTTTGCCCATAATGCGCGGTCTGCCTTCGGTACTTTTTTCTCCGGGATATCCATCAGTCGTGCGGTGACTGCATTCAATCCCGCCACACTTGGCGCATCATTGGTCACGCCAATCCAGTACGTCTCCACCGCCTGTGCCGGACTGATGATCAGCCTGCCGTTATTATCGCGTTTAAAACGTGTGTCGTAGTATTTCAAAACTTCCCGTGCCATCGGGATAAGTTCTTTAGCCAAAAATTTATCGTCAGCGGTATGATCATAATAATCCAGCATGAGATCAGTAAGTTCCAGTCCCTGTTGCCAGGCAGACCACCACCATGGTGACAATTTTTCATGCGGTTTTAATCCTTCACGTTTCCAGCCGTAGTCACGATTGGCATAAGTGTAAAAACACGTCATAGTTTCAGGAAAATATACGCCGTCAGATTCGAAATACAGTTTTGCGCGGGCATTGCACAGCGGTATCCCTTCAGCAAAGAACCGGAACATTGTCCGCATCATGTCGTAATCACCTGACACCGGCATTGGAAGATATGGAAACCGTGTATTCTGATACCAGTAACAATCACCCCAGCGCCGGTAATCCGGGTTACCCTGTTTACCCGGATCGGTACAGGACGGCTCAACAGTAAAAAGATTACCGTTGAATTTTATCGGGAAATTCCCGCGCGCCGAACAGGCACTTATCCAGCGCTGAAGAACATAAGCGCGGGTTACGCGCGAGGGAGTCGGCTGGTCTTCGTATATACTGCTTACTCCGCCAACCAGCTTGCCATTAAGATACAGCCTCTTTGCGCCGGTTGCCCCATCATAAACCGCTACCACATGGTTCCACTCTTCAGTCCGCAGGATGTTATTACTCGTTGCGATTGCCGAGGAACCCATTATGAACCGTAACGCCTTGCCCGGATGTGTATCAAACAGGAATCCATCACTCCCGCCAGCCGTTATCTTGTCAAATATGCGCGCACTGCCGGCATCCTTCACCGGACGAATCCATGCCTCCAGCGTCAGGCTGTTTTTCAATTCTTCCGGATTCGTTATCTCAACATGGCCACCATCAAATTTCGCCACACCAATACCATTCTCCTGCGTCACTGATATCTTGCCGGCGAATTTCACATCTGAAGGCTGTTTATCAAACCGAAGGGCCACAAGTTGTCCATTTTTGACAACAGATTCATTACCCGGTGACCCCGAAGCCAGCAAAGAAACCTCTTCATCTTTAAGGGCACGCTTATAAACCGTCGCCCGGCTTATCATGCCGCGGAAAACACTGCCGCCCCTGCTGTCAGCCCCTATACTCAGCGGATAATTGTTTGTCGGTATGGAATTAACAGTGGAAATATCGCCCTGTACAAAAATCCAGCTTCTGTTCCAGAAATCGGCCCACCATTGTGCTGTAGTTTTTTCCACCTTTTCCGGATCTGCTGATTTTCTTGAAATTTTCTCTATTTCTTTTTCCCATTTTGCCGCTGTTTTGGTTACCGCCGAATGTACAGCAATACTGACGCTGAACGATTTGACCGGCTCTTTTGATTTCAGGGCAATATTGCCATCCTTAACAAAACCCGGCGCAGCAATGCATCCGCCAAAAGTACGGTTCAGGATCGGATCGCGGACAAGCAAAGCAAAATTTTCCAGCCCCTGGTGTTTCAACGTAAATGGTACAATGCTGGTGGAATTACGATGATACCAGACCACGGTATCCTTTTTACCGTCAACTACAACATCAGCCGATTCCTTGATCGGGAACGGGGCGCCCCCCATTGTCCAGCAAGTTTCCATGTCACTTCCGGCAAGAGTTTTCTCTTCTGTACGCCAGATATCAGTTGAAGTACGCACTGAAATGGGTTTTGCCGATTCCCCGATGATATGGATGACCGGTGCATTTACATCGACAAATAACCGCAACTTGACGGCGGCATCAGCAGCACCACCTGTGATTTCAATCCGGCCATCACGCAGGATGAGCTGCTGGCGGAATGGCAACCCTTTCGCAAACGGATTTGGGGAAAGGGAAAGACGCATTGCACCTACTTTCAGCAGGCGGCATGTCTCACTCCAGCTATCCGTACGGCCGATATAGAAACGCAGATCACCATTCTCCTCAACCCAGACATTAAGGCCGATTTCGCCGTTACCGATCGGCATTGAACTTGATGCGTTAGTGCCTGGTGTATTCCAGACAACATCATACTTATCCAGTTCAAGCGGCGGAGAATTCTCACCTGCAATTACAGCAACTGCAGAACTTGTCAGAACGAAGTAAAAAAACATTACACGGTTGATTTGCAGATTAAACATACAAACTCCTTTCGATGAGAACATGAGGAACTGTATCTTGAAGTATTTTAGCTGACCAGCAATCCGCGTCTATGTCCACAAAGGCATTTGTTATGTCTTTTTCGGCCCTGTCCGCAATACTTACGGAAGTTCAGGCAATTGCACTTTGTTCCGGATCATCTCGCCGACCTTTCGCAGAGTTTCAACGTCGATTTTACGGAGCTTCCCGTTAAAATCCGGCCCGACATCAATTGAAAAAATATTGCCGTATTTCACCGCACCAAGGTAATCCCTGTAAAGTTTCTCCGCAGGCAGGCAAAGCTGGTCGTGCATCGGTAATGAATAAAACCACATTGCCCCGCCCTTGTGCGGCGGCAGGATTGGATATGTGAATTCAGCCAGCAGGTAATTCCTGCTGGGTGCGTCCCTCATGTGCGGACCTGCCGCTTTGTGATCGTCCAGCGGACCGGGTTTCCCCATCTCGCCAAGTCTTATATCTGATCCCGCCTGATCACCATGATTAAAGCCGATAAAACAGCCGGGCTGTAAAGATTTACAAAATGCGATTGTTTCCGCATGACTCAAACCTCCATCTCCGACTGCGTGGTCGAACCAGATGTATTCAACCGGTCCATACCGGGTGAGCAGTTCCTTCAATTGTGCCTTCTTCATTTCCGGGTTTTTGCCTATCCCGGCTCTCCAGCCTTTTCCGTCGGCCGCACCGGGCCACGTCCAGTCACCTTCAGAAAAATACAGGGCCAGCTTGATTCCATACTTATCACAGGATTTTTTAAGCAACCTGAGAACATCCCTGCCCAGCGGGGCTTTTGTGACCTTCCGGTCGGTTGTTTTTGTATTCCACAGGCAGAAGCCATCATGATGTTTTGTCAGAAAAAGGATGTAACCCATTCCGGCTTCCTTTGCCGTCTTTGCCCACTGATCGGTATCCGCGCCAGTTGCCTTGAAAAAGTTCACATCCGTGACACCTCCGGTCCATTCCCTGCCGGAGAAAGTACTGAAACTCCAGCAGATAAACATTCCACACTTGAGGTTCTTTAATTCCCCGGCCCGTTTATTCATGTCTGCAGGTTTACTGATATCGACTGCGTCCCATGTAATACATGAAGAAAAACAGCATAAGATCATTATCAGTATTGAACGTGAGATTTTACGTATCATGATTTTCCTCCTGTGTGGACTATGTATCGGGAAAATTAGTACGGCAGGATTTTTCCGTCCATACACCATCTTACTTTAGATATGCACGATTTTAACTCTTACAAACCAGCGCAATCCAGCGGTTTACCGTTGACAAACTCATCAGCAACCGGCGCATCAAGCTCCAGCTTGATAATGCTGTCGATTATATCCTGCTGATGAAGCGACAGAACAACGGTTATATCTTTCGTATTCTGCTCAAATGTCGGAGTTCCACCAGTGAGAGCGGCAATACGAGATATTTTCGCTTTCAGCGGTGGTAATCGCATTCTGTCACCATTCCATTTCACTATGTGAAGGTAAATTGTTTTTTCCCGGAAGGTGGCCCCTCCCCAATCACCGTTTCGAAAAGGACCACCACGGGTATCATAAATGCTCTCGCCGTACCGCGCCAACCACTGGCCCATCTTCAGCAGAATCTCCTGTTGATCAGCGGCAATTTCACCTGTCGGTAATGGTCCCACGTTTAGTAAAAGGTTGCCGTCACCAGAGGTACAGCTAACCAGCATTCTTACGCATTCTTCGAAACTGCGGGTACGCCCATCAGGCCGATAAGACCATCCTCCACCATCTTTACACTGGGTCAGCGTCACACACGATTCCCATGGACGGTCATTCTGAAATTTCCCAATTTTCTGTTCCGGTGTATCGAAATCGCCACGGACAAGCTTACGTAAATCTGCCGCTGGTTCATCCGAAGTTTTGCGGATAAACTTTGCGGCGCGGTCATTGACAAGAATCCCCGGCTGGAGCCGGTAGATCATCTCGAACAACTCCTGAAAACGATAATCACCCCATTTTCCGGCTACATGATCAAACCACAACATATCCACACGACCATAGTTCGAAAGAAGCTCACGTACCTGTCCCTGGTAAAACTTGTCATATTTGCGATTGTCACCAACCAGATAATCAGGATGGGTCCAATCACGAGTGGAATAGTACCAACCAAGTTTCAGCCCATGTTTATGGGCGGCATCTGCAATCTCGCGACAGATGTCCCTCTGGAACGGTGTGGCAGAAATACTATAATCAGCCCGCAATTTGGTCGGCCACATCGAAAAACCATCATGGTGCTTGGTAATGAAAACAACATACTTCATACCAGCATCTTTTGCCAACTGCATCCACGAATCCGCATTGAATTTGACTGGATTAAACCGCTTGTAGAGGTTGTCATATTCTTCCGGTGGCACCGTTTCCAGCCCCTTATGATCATGTGGATGGCCGATGCGTGACCAGCTGATTTCCTTACCGCTTAAGCTGGATGGACCCCAGTGGATGAACATTCCAAACCGCGCCTCTCGCCACCACCGCAGGCGGGCATCGCGCTGTTCAAACGTTTCTGCTGTCGGTAATACCAACTGCTCCGCCGCTCCTGCCACACCAACAAAAAACATACCGCTTATCAATGTTATGATCAGTCGCTTGTTCATTTTTCCAGTTCAAAAACAAGGACAAACTTTTGAATTATTACGGATTATTTACCACAACTCGGGGCTCGCCTTTGACATCGAGCACAATTACAGTGGCAATCTTGTCAGGCATTTCGCTCGGTACCGTGATTGAAATACTACTATCTTCAGCCTTTACCTTGAGCGCTTTGCCATCAGCAAGGAGAGAGGCTCGTTTAACCTTGTTCTTCAAGCCGGGTATCACAAGTTTGCCGTCTGCCGGCCAGTTATAAACATGCAGGTAAATCTTTGTCTTTCTGCTGTTTATTGCCTTTCGTGTGCAACGCCCCCACGGTGTCTTTACAAACGGACTCGCCTGTGTCCCGTAAATTGACTCACCATTGACCTTCATCCACTTGCCCATCTCCGCCAAACGTTCAATCGACGGACTCGGAATCAATCCTTCCGAAGTTGGCCCCACGTTCAACAGGTAATTTCCTCCCTTGCTTGCACAGTCGATCAGGTTGCGCACAAGTGTCTCTGTTGATTTCCATTTCTGGTCGTACTTGTTGTAACCCCAGTGACCGTTCATCGTCATGCACGATTCCCAGTCAACACCGGCACCGAAACCTGTCGGAGGAATTTCCTGTTCAGGCGTTCCATAGTCACCGACCCCCTTGTCCTTGTCCATACCACTCATACCCGCGCGCCCCTTGCCGACCCGGTTGTTCACTATTGTGTCCGGTTGAAGACTGCGGCAATAGTTATACAGATCCACTCCGCGTTCGTGCGTCCATGGCTTCTCCCATTCGCCGTCAAACCATACGATACCAATCGGCCCATAGCGTGTGAGCAGTTCTTTCAACTGGCCCTTCATGTATTCGGTATAGCGGTCCATGTTTGGCTCGCCCTTGGCAAGGTCATTCCACTTGCGGAGCTGACCCCAGTCCGGGTGATGCCAGTCCATGATGGAATGATAGAAACAGAATTTGATCCCCGCATCTTTACAGGCATCGGCCAGTTCTTTCAGCGGATCGCGCTGGAAAGGCGTGGACTTGATGCACCAGTCCGTCATGTCCGACCGGAACATGCCGAAACCATCGTGGTGCTTGCTGGTAATGACAATGTATTTCATTCCGGCATCCTTTGCGATACGCACCCATTCTTTCGCATCAAATTTTACCGGGTTGAATTCTTTCGCAAACTTTTTGTACTCGGAAACCGGCATCTTGGTTTGTTCGAGGAACCACTCCCCGTAATCCTTCTTGTCTTTCCATTCACCGGCGGGCACCGAATAGACACCCCAGTGAATAAACAGACCGAACCGTGCTTCGCGAAACCACTTCATCCGTGCATCTTTCTCGCCCTGAGCTTTGTCGAAGGGCTGTTCCTTTGTTTCCGCAGGGATAGACGGAGTTTCGGCAGCACCGGCAACAAACGCACACAACAAAGCAACCATTACAATAATTCTTCGCATAACCACATTCCTTTCCTTATGTATAAACGCACCCTATCACTCTAGCCACAAAAGTTCAATGGTAGGCTTCCGACAAAGGCCGCGTTGCTATATTCATCACCCTCACCTGAATCCTCTCCCCTCAAGGGCGAGGAATTCCTGAATTTATCCCACTTCGAAGTGATGCCACGTTGCAAGGCAAGTGATCACTTATCCAGCAAAACGCGGGATAACGTAATAAACGTGTTGTGTATTTTGACTCTTCGAGAAAGGATTTTGAATCAGATACCGCGCTGACAACGTAAAACTACAGGAAGTTCCTCCTCTTCCAATTTTCAAGTCGCCATGCTTCATGGCGTGGAAACATGTCTCGCATTTCATTTCCCTGAAGACGCCGGCGTTCAAAATCGCCATGTTTCATGGCGTGTAAACGTGACACGCATTTCAACTCTTCAAGGAATGATTTTGTGTCAGATTACCTATCTGAATTCGTTCCGTTTCGGAACGATGTGAACCAGATTGTGCATTTCATTGCCCCGAGAAACGATTTTGCGTCAGACACAACGACAGGCAGGCGTTGCGGGCGTCGCTGTATACGTATACGCGACGTCCCGCAACAACGAACCTGTCGGCCGTGTATCACGCAAAAGGGGTTCTTGTGAAATGCACAATTCCGAGATAACACTTTCATGATTGCGCGGAAAACCGGGAAGGTATATAAATCCAACCACTATGAAAACAAACCTCACAAAATATATCGTTCTAACCCTGATTCTCTCAACCGCAGCATACCTCACAGTCAGGGCAGCCGAGCCATGTTCATTCAGCACAGAGCCCAACACCCTGACCGAAAAAGAAAAGGCGGACGGCTGGAAACTCCTCTGGGACGGCAAAACCGGCGCCGGCTGGAAATCCATCAAAGCCGATACCTTCCCCGAAAAAGGCTGGGACATCAAGGACGGCGTTCTAACAGTCCTTGGCAAGATCGGCGGCGATATTGTCACCGTAGACAAATTTTCAAATTTTGATCTGAAACTTGAATTCAAATTAACCAGAGGCGCCAACAGCGGTGTCAAATATTTCATTGATGAAGATGTCGCGAGGGAGAAAAAAGCAGGACTCGGGCTCGAATACCAGATACTTGATGATGCAGTCCATCCCGACGCTCAAAAGGGTACTGCCGGCAACCATACGCTGGGTTCGCTTTATGATCTTATAACAGCATCCGCAAACAAAACGGTCAAACCTGTCGGCGAATGGAATGAAGCGCGCATACTCGTCAAAGGCAAACATGTCGAACACTGGCTCAATGGCGAAAAAGTTGTTGAGTTCGAACGCGGCTCCCCTGAATTCAAAGAGGTGGTTGCAAAAAGCAAGTTCAAGAACAACAAGGGCTTTGGTGAATTTCCTGAAGGCCGGATACTTATCCAGGACCATAACGATACAGTTTCGTACCGCAACATAAAGATCAAGACGTTATAATTCCTGCAATCATGAATACTGACATGCATTCACGCCGTCAGTTCCTTCAGCGTACTGCCACGTTCGCGCTGGCCACACAGTTTCCGGCCATTCTGCACGCGATTCCTGCGGACGATACCGCTGAGACCGCCATTGAAAAAGCACACCTCGAAATTTGGCGGCGGTTCATTGACCCCAGGTGGAACACGTTCTATGACCATGCTGACTTTGATGGAAATGTGGTTATACCAACCCCTGAAGAATGTCGTGCAAATAAACCGAATGCATTGTCGTGGGACATTTCAATCACGGATGGCTCAATGTTCGGCGGGATGTACATGGAGGCGGCCATCCACCGCTGGATGATCACCAAAAAGGCCGAAGACCGCGAGAAGGCACATCGTATCGCCACGGGCCTTATGAAACTCGCGACGGTAGGCCAGACAAAAGGTTTTCTCGCCCGTGGTTTGACCGCTGATGGCAGTGAACATTACCCCCTCAGTTCGAATGACCAGGCCATGCCCTGGCTTGACGGCATGTGGCGCTATGTACGCAGCGGGATTCCCGACGAAGCCGAATGCCGGCAGATAAAGGCCAAGATCATTGAGACTGTAGAGGCTTTGCACAGCCACAAGTGGAAGGTCCCGGCTGACCGGCCACCGTTCGATTACTTCGGTGGATTTTCCAGCTTTGACTGGCAGGGTGCTTCGCGTCTGCTTTTCTTTATCAAAATGGCGGCAGATGTGAGCGGCGATAGTCGCTGGGAAGATCTCTACCGGCAGACCATCGCTGAGAAGAACCCAAAGGGCAAAGCAAGCCGGCTCGAAATCTGCGCAAAAGGCATGATCTCAACCCTGAAAATCTACCACACGTGGACGCACTGTCCGGGCGTCGCCGGACTCCGCGGACTATGGGAAATGGAGAACGATCCCAAGCTTAAAGCCGCATATGAGCAGGGCCTCAAGGCAAGTGCGGAGGTCGCCGTAGAAAGCCTTCCATTGGCCGAGCAATTCGACAACAACGACAAGCAGAAATTTCTTCTCGACTGGCGCGAGCTGAACTCGCTGTGGCACAAGCAGAAAACCGTACGTGAAGCAATCGATCTGGCCAAGAAACAACTTCTCCTGCTTGATTCCCTTTCACCACGACGTGTATACGAGATCCAGTATATGCGCGAGCCGCTATTCGCTGCGTGGGTAATCACGCTTTGCCCCGATCCAGCGGTACTGCGGCAACACGCGCCGGCCATTCTCAAGGTAATTCGCCATTACCGCTATGACCGCTTATACACCTCCCAGTTTTTCCCTGCCGAATCGGCCTATTACCGGTTGAAATTAAACGGAATCGTATGACGGGTAAGACCTTACGTCATTAGAATCCCTCTGTGTTTGCCATTGTTAGGATTCCCGCAAGTTCATATAATGGCGACATACGGATATAGTAGTTTAGGGAACTAGTTCCACCTAATGGTTTAGGGAACTGGTTCCCTAAACCATGTTGGGCCAAGGACAATGAAAACCATATCTATAATTCTATTGGGAACGCTCCTTGTCGGATGTCGAACTGCCCCGCATGAGCCGGTGCCTCCTTCTGAACCCCAAGCACAACTGAAAGCGCTGGACCGGCTTGAGGAACGCTGCCTCGTCCATCTCCCAAATGCAAGACCACCAGACGGCGTTACGAATGCGGAACTAGAGGAAGTTATCAAGGCGTATTTCGTGTTCGCAAAGGCAGAAGCGTCCGGGCAGACGCCTACCCCTCTCTCACCTCGGCAGATTCGTGTTCTTCAGCAGTATCAGATGGATGTTATCCGTGCCAAAGGCAAGAAGGGCGTGCCACTGCCGATGCCTCTTAGCGCGGAAATGGATGCGCAACTTGTGAAAGAGGGAGTATTTCCTTCACGAAATGAGAAGTAGTATGATGACCCAACAACGCCTTGCACTTTACGTCGCTAACGCTCCGAAAGTGAAGACGGTCGTTGGGTCTCAGAGATTAGCCTTGCATCATTAAATGGCTTGATACATATTGATGCAAATAGTGCATCATGTGATGCACATAAGACATCATACATTACAGAGAACAGGAGTCTGACAAATGCTGGAAACACTCGTTGGTTCGAAAAGCTGCGAACAGGTCCTGCTGTTCATTTCTGTCCGCGAAGAGGGCTATCCACGCGAGATAGCACGTTTCTTCGCTGTGGACTACAGGCCTATTCGCAACCAATTGGACAGACTTGAGGCCGGAGGCATTCTCCGAAGCCAGTCTGTCGGACGTACAAGGCTGTATTCATTCAATCCTCGTTGTCCATACCTGACAGAACTCAAGAACCTTCTTGTCAAGGTGATGACGTTCTGTCCTGAAGACTTGAAGGAAAAACTCGTAATGAACAGACGCAGGCCCAGACGCCGGGGCAAACCATTGTGAAATCAATCAGCAAAATGGACAGAGCAGAACTTGCCGCTTTCATACAAGAGCACCTGCGCACTAAAGGTATAGATGTAGTCCTGTCCGGCGGTGCGTGCGTCTCAATCTACAGCCAGGGAGAATATCTATCAATGGACCTGGATATGATACACACCGGGCTAATGGCACCCAAGCGCAGCGAGGTTCGCGAAGCAATGAAGGACCTGGGCTTTTCAGAAAATGGTCGATATTTCAAGCATCCGCACACCGGTCTATTCATCGAGTTTCCCAAAGGTCCCCCTGCCGTTGGCGAAGAGCCCGTTAAGGCAATTCATGAACTAAAAACGACCACGGGAATGCTCAGGATTATATCGCCAACCGATTGCGTTAAAGACAGGCTCACATGGTTCTATCACGATAACGATCAGCAGTGTCTCGCCCAAGCCGTTGCTGTGGCCATGA
>JAQUPZ010000011.1 GCA_028716365.1 Kiritimatiellia bacterium | reverse complement strand
TCCATCCGCACGCAGATTCAAGGCTATTTTAAGGACCGCGAAACATTCATAGCTGCTGATAAAGCAAAACATTTATCTCCGTGGGAGCCTGTAATAAAACGCGAAAAGAGGCAGATTGCCGCCTGCAGGGATTACATGCCCGACGCCAAATCAGTTATCGTACTTGCATTGCGGTTCAATCAGGAGGTCCTGAGACAGGCAACCAAACCGCCGGCCGAAGCAGTCGGTCCATACGCATTCCAGACCTACGTTACAAACTGGCTGGGAAAAATGCTGGGTGTGCGGATCATTAAACTTCTCGAGAACTATGGATACAAGGGCATACTGGTTACGGATCAGATGAGGACGGAATCACGGATTGCCAACCCGCGCGGTCTGCAGGAAGATGCCCTGGCCAACCGTTTCGCCGCTGTTGCGGCAGGATTGGGTGCTTTGACCGTCAATGGCAGGGTAGCCACACCGCAGTTTGGGACCAGCCAAAGGTTTCTTGCCATTGTGACCAATGCCGATCTCGTCCCCTCCCCTGTGGTCTCCGGCAGCGATGACACGTTGTGTGCTCAATGCGAGAAGACATGCGTGCAGGCCTGTCCGACAAAAGCGTTCAAGAAGGAATTCATCGAATTTACATGCGAAGGCATGAAATTCCGGTTCCTGGACACCAAGCCCATGCTTTGTGACTGGAGCAAGCGTTATGCCCTGGTTCCAGAAAGCGGATTCGGATACCTCGGCTCAACGGTCAATGAGATACCTTCCGAAAATCCTTCGGAAGCTGAACTCGACAAAGCCCTGAGAAAGATTAACCCGCTCATAAAAAGCCGGCCGGCTGTTGCCGAACCCTGTGTATTGAAATGTCCTTATGTCCTGGCTTGAATCATTCACTCGCAGATATCAGAATGTTTTTTATGAATTGTCCTGATTACGCTTTGAGATACGAACAAATGAACCTTGAGGCTCTATCAATTTGCCATCAGTCATTCCCTTGGCGATGAGATAGTCTTTGATTACCCTGGCTGCCATATAAGATTCGGCGTCCCATGAAAATGATGTTATTGCAGAAGTTTCGTCTTCTTTTGCACTGGCAGTAATCTCAACCTGCCAATCGCCGCAATATTCAGCACGTTTTTCAAGCTCATCAAGAATTCTGTCAATAATGGACATAATTACGAAATAGAATCATCAAGGATTAGCGAGACAGTTTCCATAAAACAAACGAACCACACAATTACATGAATAATCCTGATAATCTTTTGACAAGTCAAGGGGATGTAGTGTTGACGACAATTTATTTGTCAAACTCTCACGACAGAAATGATTATCGGATTTTTCAGCTCCGGTTACGTTCATGAGACTGTTGGTCCTGATGCTGTCTCCTGGAAAACATTCCTGGTTCTTCTTCGACCAGACAAACCAATCAGTTTGTAAGTCCATGCTTAATGGCAAATTTTACCAGGGCAGGAACGTTCCTGACATCAAGTTTGGCCATAAGCCGGCTGCGATATGTCTCTATTGTAGAGCGGGCAAGCTTGAGGGTATTTCCAATTTCAGCACTGGATTTACCTTCAACAACCAGTTGCAGAATTTCCCGCTCCCTTGCACTGAGTCGTTCAACGGGACTTTTTTTACGGGGCCCCATGTTACAATATGCGTGATGATCTGTAAGAATGTTCGATATCTTTTCACTCAAGTAACGGTGGCCGGCATAAACACTGCGGATGGCATCCAGGACTTCTCTGCCTGCAGACTGTTTCAAAATGTAACCCAAAGCCCCTGCCTTTAATGCCCTGTGGATGTATTCTGCAGTGATATGCATGGACAGAATAATAACCCGGGTAGAAGCGAAGTCTTTTCGAATCTGTTCGGTAGCGTCGATACCGTTCAGTATTGGCATGGCAATGTCCATGAGCACTATGTCCGGTTTGAGTTCGCCAACACGCTGTATGGCCTCTCGCCCGTCAGAGGCTTCTCCAACTACCATCATGTCCTTCTGTTTGCCCAGTATTGAAGAAAGTCCTTCACGCAATAAAGCATGATCATCGGCCAGTAAAATTCGAATAGTCATAACAATTATCTTTTCACTTCTGCTATTACACGCGTTCCTTTCCCGAGGTTCGATTCTATTTTCAAGAACCCTCCCAAAGCAGATATTCGCTCCTGCATTATCATTAATCCCCATCCGGATTTCTTATTTTGTCTATGAACAGTATCGGCATCAAAACCTCTGCCGTCATCGGAGATAACCAGGCGAACCTTTGAATGTGTCTCTTCCAGCGTAACAGTTCCATGACGCGCCCTTGCATGCTTGGCCATATTTGTTAAAGCCTCCTGCGCAACCCGGAACAGGGCTGATTCCGTTTCTAAATCCAATCGAGAATCAATACCCTTACCCTTGACACGTATTGGCAAACCTATTCGTTTTGAAAGTCGTTCGCAATACCAGCGTAAAGCGGACAGCAGACCATAGTCATCCAGTATGGTTGGGCGCAATTCAAGAGTCATATCATGGACATGTTCAGTCAACTCTTCAATCTGCTCGATTATATCGTCGAACATAGAAGTCTTTTCGTCATCTTTCGACAGCCTGTTCCGCATATCGGAAAGGTTAATACCCAACACCGAAAGAGTCTGCCCTACCTGGTCATGCAGTTCTCTGGAAAGCGCACGCCGTTCGTTTTCCTGTATTTCAGCCAGTCGCAAACTCAGAGCTCTAAGTTGCTCTTTACTTTCGTGTAAAGCATTTTCTGCTTTCTTTCGCTCGGTGATGTCTCGATGGAACCCCAGATAATATTGTTTACCTCCCAATTCGATGACTTTGCAACTGACATGTAACGGGAAACTGTGCCCGTCCTTGCGGTAATGCTCTACCTCAAAATCCATCGTTTCACCGGCCATCAGCCGGCGCAGTCGCTCTGGGGCCAGTTGACTCGTCTCCGGCGTATCCAAATCCTGCAAACGTATGTTTTTCATTTCCTGCGGGCTATTGTAGCCGTGCATTCGGGCAAACGATTCGTTTACTATGAGGCTTTCCCCGCCCACCTGCATAATGACAATTCCGTCGGACGCGTGTTCGAATATGGTCCGATACCGTTTCTCGCTTTCCTGCAACTCCTTCTCTATCCGTTTTCGTTCACCGATATCACGAGCTATGCCCAGCATGATGGATTGGTCTTTAATACGGACTGGTAATGTCATCACTTCGACAGGAACTTGAGTGCCATCCTTATGATTCAAAACGAATTCCTCGGGTCCGAACGGCTTGCCCGCTGCATTTTTTGCCACTGCAGTGGCAGCCTTGAGGATATCCGACGCGGAAAGCAGTTTTATCTTGAGAAAACTTCTCCCGATTAATTCGCTGCGTTTATATCCGACAATTTTTTCTGCGGCTTTATTTCCGTCAATAAATCTGCCCCTCAGATCGCTCAAGAAATAACCATCAGGGGCAAATTCGAAAAGAATCCTCAATCGTTCCTCTGAATCTTTTAGATCCGATTCAACTTTTTGCAAACGGGTCATTTGCTGTTTCATCGCGCAAAGTTCAACAAGAAGTTCTTTCCTGGATTTGCCCGAATCATTCGTATTCATGAGGGATAATAAAATGGTATCCGGGTTGAACAGTCAAAGAAATTACGATTTTTCTTTTTCATGTTCAGCCGTTTCTTCCTTTCGACTGACGATCATATTACATTTCAGGGATCAAACTCTCACGACAGACACGTTAACCTGATTCGGATATAATCATGCGTTTTTGGAACGTAGACAATTTGATAATTAATAAAAGGAGATAAGAAATGAGGAGAATATCCCAGGGTTTGGCAGCGGCTGGTATTCTGCTGATAGTCTACGCGATTGTCGGCAGGTTCGTTTATGAACCAACCGTATTTGGCTATCTGGTGAAATACGGTATGGCCGCGAGCTCGGCACTGTTAGGAGGCAATACGCTCCTTTTGCTGGCGATGTTAGTTGATGCGTATGGCAAGAAACAGCCGTAATTCCTGGCTAAACATATCAGTCGGCTTAAAATATTACATCACAAAGGAGATATATGAAAACCGCAAAACCAAAATTACCGGCCAAAGAACTTAAGGCATGGCTGAAGGGGCGTAAAGGCTGGAACCACAATGAGTGGCTTGCCCTGCTTGCCGATCTACGCGCAAAAGGATATAGCACGTTAACGGACAGCCAGGAAGGCCGGAATTCTATCGGCAAGTTTCTTGAAGCCAATCGTTGCAAATAATTTGATTATCGTATTCAGCCGGCAAGTACCAGTTCCCGGGGGTCGATTCGATCAATACAGGAAAATTCTTCGGACTAAAGAAGCCCTTTTATCCTTTCTCGAGCTTCATGAGTCTTTCACCCGCAGCATCAAGCGTTGCTGGCTTCTTGGCAAAATGAAATCGTATCAAATGATGTACAGGTTCGCGAAAAAAACTTGAGCCTGGAACGCCAGCGACGCCAATTTCTTTTGTCAGCCATTCAGCAAACTTCACGTCATCATTCCAGCCTAAATGGCGTATATCAACAAGAACATAATATGCACCCTGAGGTTTTGTGTATTGCAGCCCTGCCGCATCAAGATAGCTTAAAAACGTATTTTTCAGTCCCGTGTATTTATGCTGAAGTTCCTCATAATAACTATCCGGAAACTCAAGCGCCGTAACTGCCGCTTCCTGTAAAGGGGCTGCAGCTCCGACAGTAAGAAAATCATGAACTTTGCGCGCTTCGTTAATGATCGCAAGCGGCGCTATTATATACCCCAGGCGCCAGCCTGTAATAGCATAGGTTTTTGATAACGACCCGCAGGATATCGTCCGTTCAAACATCCCCGGCAGCGCCGCGATATATTGATGTGTATGTGGAGCATAAACGATGTGTTCATACACCTCATCGGTTATCACATACGCGTCGAACTCCTTTACAAGCACGGCAATATCTTCAAGCTCTTTTTTCGTAAAGACTTTCCCTGAAGGGTTTGAAGGATTGCAGAGCACCAGCGCCTTTGCACCGTTTTTGAACGCATTTCTTAACTCTTCCTTCTTAAACGTAAAGTCAGGCGGAGAAAGAGGAACGTAAATCGGCTCTGCCCCGGTAAGAATAGCATCAGCAGCATAGTTTTCATAAAAAGGTGAAAAAACGGCTACCTTATCACCCGGATCGCACACGGTCATCATTGCAGCCATCATGGCTTCCGTACTGCCACAGGTTACTACAATATTTTCATCCGGATTCAGCTCAATTCCCATGAATTTTGACTGTTTCTTTGCAAGTGCTGCCCTGAAGTTTGCCGCACCCCAGGTAACTGCATACTGATGGGGACCATCTTTTGCAACGCGCGCCAGTGATTTTAAAAGAATTTCCGGAGGGTCAAAATCCGGGAATCCCTGTGACAAATTAATAGCCTGATATTTGTTTGCCAGCCGCGTCATTGATCGTATAACAGATTCGGTAAATGTTTCGAGGCGGACGCTTGTTTTTAACATATACAATCCTTTTGAACACCTATTAATAGTTTTTAACGTCAGTGTTAAGGCGGTACTGTTTCAGCATCGCCTAATGCTTTGTTAGCGTCTATCTTTCCTGTCTTTTTTCAAGTCCCATGTTCCGTCGAGATTCGTATCAACAAGCATATCGGTACGATTACCAAGGCTAAGCCATTCCCATTCTCCGCGATTCTTTGGATCTGTGATCGAAACAATTCTGCCTGTCTTTAACTCGAAAAGATATAGACCGTTCTGCACATTATGGTTTCTGTCTGTTGCCAGAATAATGAATCGGTTTGTTGTCGTGGATGCGAGCACGAGGCTCTTGTTTGAAAAGCTTTGCTCATAAAAACCGATCATGTACGGTCCAACGGCCGTAAACTTCATTGTGTCGGCGAAGTTAGAACCTAAAAGTAAGGGAGCATACTGTTCCCAGGTTTGAGCTTTGTCGTTCTTCATAAGGTGGCGAATATCCGTAAAGGAATAAACTTTGTTTGCTCCAGAAAACCGACCGCAAGTAAACATGATTACTGCGCCAAGTGTTATCGCAATTATGGTTATAATTTTCTTCATTTATGTTTTCTCAAGACGCCAACAATGACTAAACCGTACGGCTTTGCGGCTTGGCAATAATTATTGAAACACTTCAGACTAGGTCAGAATACCTATTTTTACGAGAGAATTTGCTGATATTTCCGGACTTGTACGATTAAATCCATTCCTGCCAAACCTTCATTTTTGCGGCTTATCCACGGAAACGATTATTGGGGCGTATTTTAACATTACACCAAGATATTATCAATTTATGTTAGCCGGTTAGCCGTTGACACTTGCTGAGTTTCTGATGCAGAATTCTCCAGTAAGGTAATAATATGAGGTCAACTCATGAACCGTCCCAAAAAGCAACTTCTTATAACCTCTGGTAAGGGAGAATGTTTGATGAGAAAACCAGGTGCACGGTATTGTTTCGCTGGTTGGATGTTCATGTGGTTGTTTTTTACCGGAGACGCCTTTGGCATCCACAACTCGCTTTTTATTCGCGAACGCCTGCGCGCGGCCAATAGCGACCCGTTCTACCTCGAACGGCGCGATCCGCACCGCGGTGTACAGCGCGACCCCAAGGCAATGCTCAGGCCGAACGATCTTGAACTCAAGGACCACTGGCGCATAGAAGCAAACGTACCGCCGGACCTTGCCGGTCCACTACGGGAGGACGTTAGTGATTTCCTGCGCCGCATGAACGTCAAGGTTTCGCAATCCACAGGTCGGCCGATCCGGTTGCGGCTGAACAAGGACCTCGCGCCGCGCGCATTTCACGTTGATGCCGATCCGAACCATGTCGAGATCCAGGGTGGCGATGCGGCGGGACTTTGGGCCGGTGTAGCGTGGTGCGAACGCGAAATGGGCGTCCGCCGCGGACCGTTTCTGCCGCAAGGCAAGGTCGAGAGACAAGCGGCATGGCGCACGCAAGTCAGCCAAGGGCCTTGGGGCGGTAACTACTCGGTTCCGGACTTCTCTCCGGAGTACCTGAGCGACGATGCCTTTCGACTGTACGCTCATTACGGCGTCAACAGCATGATGATCTATGGCGACGTGCTGTGTTATGCCAAGAGCAATATTCTGCCCGAGCTCAACTGCCCCGACGCTGACAAGAACCTTGCGATGCTCAAGGACGCCGCTCAGCGGGCGGCCCGCTATGGAGTTCGTTTCACCTACGTGCCCGTAGGCGCGAAGTTGCGGCCCGAACACCAGGTATTTCGCAACCACCCTGAAGTTGGCGGTGTGATTGTCAAACACGGCGGCGGTCTCCAATTCCTCTGTTCCTGCAGCAAGACAGTACATAAATACTACGAGGAGATGTTCAGCAGACTTTCTGAGAACCTGGCCGGTGTGATCCTAATCACAGGCGGTGAGTCGTGGTATCACTGTCGGATGTGGGACTGGAACATTAAGACGCCTTGTCCGCAGTGTTCAAAGATTCCGGTTCCGGAAGTGACGGCCAGTTGGGTCGAGATGGTCGATCGGGGCCTGAAACGCGACAATCCGGAGGCGTTCACCGCGCAATGGATTTACAACAACACCGGGTACACGAATCGTGTCGAGCGTTTCAAAGCCGCGGCCAGGCAGATCGGCGTGTTTCATGCCGTGGACAAGGACTACCGTTGTCACAAGGAGGGCTATACCAAGAACATGTGGGACTACAGCATCGACTGCGCGGAGCCGACCCCGGAGATCAAGAAACTTGCTGCTTTCTCCCACGAGACCGGGCGGCCGTTCTGGGTGAAGACCGAGACCGGCAGCGGCCTGGAAGTCTTTCAGTTCCCCTACGTGCCGGCCATGCAGCACCTGGCGCATAAGTGGGAGGGCGTTCGTTCGCTACGGCCGGTTGGTGTTCACCAGAGCTGGCTCTTTTTCGGCATGGCTGGTACGCGTGCCGAGGAGTTAGGTTTCTGGGCCACATATGAGCCTGAGAAATCGGCTGAACAGTTCCTGCATGAAATGGCAGTGCGCGACTTCGGCCCGGAAGCGGCGGATCAGGTTTTACAGTCCTGGGCCGCAATGAGCCGCGCCGTGACCCATCTTCCGGAAATCCAAATGGGGGGCTATTATATAGGGCCGATGTTTCTTGGGCCCTGCTATCCAATGGTTCCTTCCTCTCAGGACAAAGTGCCCGAGGTCTTTTACGCATACCTTCACTATTTGCAGGAGAACGAGGAGACATTTTCGGTCAAGCAGATCCAGGATGCCCGTACCTGCCTTGTGATGCGTGACCTACCACGCACCACTGTCGTGCCGGACGATCCGCGGTCAAATGCCTGGGACTTGGTGACCCGGGAGTTCACTGTGGCCGCCAAAGAAGCCGAAGAAGCGTTGCACCGCATGCAGGCCGCCGCAAAGCATGCCCGTACGGAAGCCGATCACCGGCAATTTCAGGAGGAGACCGATCTAACCGAACTACTTTATCGTACATGGTTGACCTGCGCCAATACCGTGGAGTTCCTCCGGGCAAGGCATGACTGGGAAAAGGACAAGAATCCTATTGGCCTCAGCCGCATGCAGGCGTTGGCGCGTCAGGAGCGCGAGAACGCCGTGGCGGCGTTGCCAATTTTCGCCCGTTCGCGCTGGCTCGATCCCGCGCTACGTCTCGATGGCGGTTATCGTCCAGCCGCGGAGATGCTGCGTGAAAAAATCGCCTGGCTCGACCGCTTTCTATCGGCAGTAACGGGCGCTAAACCCTGACAACCATATCAGGGAAAACCTTACAGGTCGTGTAGGAGAAGTTTTTTGGGACGCTCATTAAAGGGGCTGTCAATCGAGAAAGTAAATTTGAGCATGTTTTTGTACAGATATTAAGAAATATTGTGTAATATACAGTAGTTTAGGGAATTAGTCCCCTAAACCATGTTATGCATTTCACTAATGATAGGATTCCCAAAGGGAGGAGCATGATGATTCCGAAAGTATTTGTCTCTTACTCGCATGATTCACAAAGCCACAAAAAATGGGTTCTGGACTTGGCGACGCGGCTAAGAAACACGGGCGTCGATGCCGTAATTGATCAATGGGAACTAAAGCCAGGTGATGATCTCCCTAACTTCATGGAACAGAATCTGGCTACGTGCGATTTCGTACTGATGGTGTGCACTGCCAAGTATGTTGAAAAAGCAAATGCAGGCTTAGGGGGTGTCGGTTACGAAAAAATGATAATCACCTCGGATTTGATAAAGCGCATTGACACTAATAAAGTGATTCCACTTATCAGGCAAGAAGGGACTCGCGTAGTTCCAACCTTCCTCAAAACAAAGCTCTTTATTGATTTTTCAAAGTCAGATGATTTTGAGTTTAGCTTTGATGAGCTAATTAGGACGCTGCACAATGCTCCTCTATATAAGAAGCCTGAAGTCGGTAATAATCCCTTCGAATCTGTTGAAAATGTACCCTTAGAGAAAACGGGAGATGCCTTTCGGGAACTAATGATCATCGTTGTCGACGATTTCGAGAGCGGGGAAAATTATTCCGACTACAAATCTGTATTACAAAGGATCAATATATCTCGAGTAATGCTGGACATGCTTATCGATGAGGCTAAGGAGAAAGGCTTAATTACCCAAGACAGTGTCGGAGATCTACGTTTAGCGAAGAAAGGTAAGTTCTACGCAATTGAGCAAAAGCTTGTAAATGCATAACAAGGCTAATTCAGCCGACACAAAAGCCGCGCGGCTGATTAGCGGTTTTGGGTCATAAAGAATGAAGAAATTATTTCTAATTTTATTGGTGGCAGCACTTGTCACAAATGTACGATCCGAGACCAACGCTCTGATCGGTGTTTGGACAACACAACCGAAACGCACTCCACTTGCCCCCTTCTCTCAAGCACATCAATATGTATTCAACACAAATGGTACATATAATAGTTGTTGGTTTATTCCTGCACACGGAAACACATCAATGGATCGCCAGCCTACGCAATTTACTGGCACCTATTCAATTGCCGAAGGAAAACTTATTTTTGTTAATAAATTAAACAATACAAACATTGCAGAATTCGTACTATCTGGTGAAACACTCACAATTTTCAAGGAAGTACATTTTAAACAAAAAGAAAACCCGAACAAGTCATCGGAGGCGACGCCTAAGAGCGCGCCTCAATGATTTCGTTAGTGACATTCAGGGTGTCACTTTTCACATTCTTTACGTAATATTCTTTGAAAGAATTACTCCGCGACCAGGTTTTGCTCTCTCGGGGTCACGTCTCGACAAACGACAATTGAGAAAAGGGGTATCGAATGATGAAACAGAAACCTGCAAGAAAGTACTGGATTGAACCGGCTTCTATTCATCAAACTTCCCAGTTGATCAATCGAAGTTACGACCTTGATCAGAACATATGCCGATCCATTGAAAATGTCAAAGAGAGAATACAAAACTTCGTATCCGGTCATCAACGATATTACTTGTAGAACCGGATGACTGTCTTCACCCATTTATCGGCCGGGAACACCATGAATTAAGAATGGTAACAATGGCCCTGATCATCATTAAAACAAAGTTTCAAAAGTCATAACTTGAGATCTTCACGCGGAATAACGCGAACGGTAACAGTATTGTCATCCGCTATTTCAAATTGGATATCACCGCCGAATCCTTTTGGTATCAGTTTCTTCACTTCCACATCCTTACGATGCATCTGTCCGTCTTCCGTCCGCCATTCTACTGTCGCTTTTTCAGGAATCGGGTATTCGGGATGGCCATAACCTGCCTCACTCCCTGAAATAATGATTCCACCACCAGAACTAAACTCACCATAGATCACTGTCGCATCATTAATCGTCCTTTTTCCCACATTCTTGATTACCACGTTGTAGTCTTCCACTCTGCATCCTCCGATCAAAAGAACGCCGAACAAAACACCAGCTGTTAGTAATACTTTCATTGAAACCTCACTTTCCTTCATTAAGATAATAAATCTTCCGTGGCCAATTCCAACGTCGTGCCCGAGGACCACGTTCGTCATGGATAATGGGATTACGGACACCAACATCCTCTACCTTTAATTCGCCAAATGGTACACTTGCCGCAACAGCTTCATTACGCATCCACATCAACGCAAAGTTAGAAAGGTCACCGTCCGTATATCCCCCACCAATATCTGAATGTGCCCCTCGAAAACCCTGCTCCACAATGCGAGGATCGGCATTGGGATCGTTCGGGCCGGAAAGGACAGATGAAAGCGGGAACATTCCTCGCTTTTCGTCGAGGGCAACCGCATGACGGACATTTTCAACATTACCAGGGATGGACAAGTCATACCCAACATTAACATTGTTTCCAGGCAACCCAAACGACGCAACTGTGTCAAAGAGGCCAAGAAAACGAATTTTTACAGGGCAGGCAACACCAGTCGATTTTCCGTCAGACCCCAACTGCGACACTCCACCTTTCTTGTTTATGTAGTTTACAAACGCGCGGGCTTCAGCCGCTCCCCGGCTGAAACCAATGATATCGATCTGCTGATTCTCGCCTCTTGGATCGGGTGTATTATAGTATTCCGTAAGTTTCTTGTACATGTTCTTGATTCGATTCCTCCCACCAGCACCGGTAACTCCACCGATAAGCATTGTATACCAGTCAGTACCAACGCCCTTTTCATACCATTTTAGTCCTTGATAAATATCTCTAAGTTTTGCCACGTTCGTTGGTCGCTTCATTTTCTCGACATCATTCCATGTTCCATCGAAAGCATATAAAGCAAGTCGCTCGGGGTCACGTCTCGACAAACGACAATTGAGAAAGGGGGTATCGAATGATGAAACCGAGACCTGCAAGAAAGTACTGGATTGAACCGGCTTCTATTCATCAAACTTCCCAGTTGATCAATCGAAGTTACGACCTTGATCAGAACATATGCCGATCCATTGATAATGTCAAAGAGAGAATACAAAACTTCGTATCCGATCATCGACGATATTACTTGTAGAACTGGATAACTGTCTTCACCCATTCATCGGTCGGGAACACCATGAATTAAGAATGGTAACAATGGCCCGGATCATCATTAAAACAAAGTTTCAAAAGTCATAACTTGAGATCTTCACGCGGAATAACGCGAACGGTAACAGTATTATCATCCGCTATTTCAAATTGAATATCACCGCGGAACCTTTTTGGTATCAGTTTCTTCACGTCCACGTCTTTCCGATGCATCTGTCCGTCTTCCGTGCGCCATTCCACAGTCGCCTTTTCGGGAATCGGGTATTCGGGATGGCCGTGGCCCGCATATATCCCTGAAGGAAGGATTCCCCCAATAGACCTAAATTCCCCATAAATCACATGGGCGTCGTCTATCGTGCGTTTACCCACATTCTTGATTATTACGTTGTAATCTTCCACTCTGCATCCTCCTATCAAAAGAACGCCAAACAAAACACCAGTTGTAAGCAATAATTTCATCATAACCTCCTCACTTTCCTTCATTAAGATAATAAATCTTCCGGGGCCAATTCCAGCGTCGTGCCCGAGGGCCACGCTCATTTGTCAGGGCCTGACCGAGAAAGTAGAAAATAACCGTTGATGTTTGATGATCTTGGCCTACGCGGTATTACCGACGTCTTGTCTTTTTTGAACCATAAATATCACTGGGATCGAATACTAGGAGAGACCATCTTCAATAGTTTTTCTTCTTGAATGTTCTTCAAGTCAACTACCATGCCTTTAAACCGTCCACTGATCACTTCCGCACGTATTTCTGCATGATCACCCACATCGAAATGTCTTACCCAATACACTTTCTTAACCACTACGGTCTCGCCGACTTTAAGATAACCCAATGCTTCCATACTTTTGTCAGGGCCGTAATCCGTATCATTAGGTTCCGTCGGGAGGGATACCCGATAAAGAGCATACCCACCTGTTCTCGATCTGTTGGAACTAATTCGGAGAGGATATTGAACCACGAATTTGGCACCTCGAATGCAGTACGGATTACCTTTTATTACAGGATTATCGAGTTGATCTGTGACGTCAGTCATTGGTTTCTCACTGATGCATCCACATAAAAAAAGAATCAGACATAACATCATTGTGTTTTGAATATTCATAATGAGCAATGGCCAATCATTAAAAGCACTTCCGCGATTACTTCGTTTTTTTGTCGTTCTCCCTGTTCACGGGCTTCAGGTATTTCGCATCCTGCACACTCCCTAAATCAACTGCCAACCCTTTCAATACACCACTCAGAATCCGAGCTCGTATCTCAAGATGATCTCCAACATCAAAATGGGTTACCCAGTATACTTTCTCAACTCTGACTGTGTCTCCCGGCCTTAAATACCCTTTCGTATCCGTTCGTTCATCCGGCCCATAGGCCTTCATCTGTCCTTCAGGAAAAGGGGCTTCATAAAGACCATATCCTCCGGCCCGGGACATCGAAGTAGTCATACGAAGAGGATATTGGACAACAAGAATAGCATCTTTGACACAATACGGATTTCCCCGGACGGCAAAGTGATCACGGATTGTTGTAATGTCCTTCGAGCAGACACAACCAGTCAATTCAACCAAGGACATTATCATTGCAATCGTAATCCAAATATAGGTTCTAGTTTTCATCGAGTCTCCTCGGGCACAAAGCCCTCTGCAATGCCTGACAAATACGGCTTAAATCCAATCCTAGCGTGTCCTTGAAGCCCTGGAATCTTCTGAACGGACGCCGTCGAAAACCACGCATCTGGCGCGAAGCTCCCTCCTGTGTGACCGATATCCAACCCCTGTTGCGCGAAATTCCGCACCCACGCATACTCACCTGTGTCAGGAATCGGATGTTCCGCATTGAGTGTGAGTATTCTCATGGTCTTTTTGATGTCGGTCGATACATACGACAACGCGTTCGCAAGAATTTCACTTCCTTGACTGTGCGCCGCCACAAGAATGTTTATGTCGCAAGAATTGTTCTTCCTACCAGTCTGGTATGCCTGTTTCAGATAACGTAATGCCGTTCGGATAGGATAACGTGGTGCCCCCATTTCATCGGCAGGTAACTTCGCAATACTAAACACGATTCCTATCACAGGCGGAGCAGGATTGTTCACATAACCCCAATAGTAACTCCCAAGAAACGATTTCAGGCGAGGAAATGCGATCATCAGCTCTTCACCAAACCGTTCATTGTCTGTCCTGGTATTTGCCATTCCGGCAAAGGTCAACAGGAATTTAGACTGCCCTCTTTGCTCGGGATTAACCGGTGATACACCTTCTTTCTGGAATCGTTCCAGTGTCACCACGCTTGTCAACTCGCCACCAATGCGCCGGGGCGGTCCTGTAACAACATCTGCCACCATTCCAACGCCATGAGCAACTTTCTTGAGCCAACTCTCATTTCCAAGATAATCGAAGTCTGAAATGGGGTTGTTAAACACGAATATGTAAGCGTTCTCTCCGGCTGCTTCACCTATTGGGTCTACACTGGCGAAACGGCCCAATGAAGAAATATACAAGCGATATCCAAAATTCTGCCAATGGGATTCATGGTCCTCATACTTGGTACTGAATCGGAATGGATTTGCTTTGGCGAGCGAGCCTGTGGACTTGAGGGTTTCACCGAAAGGAGAGTATTCGTATTCGGCAACGATGGTACCTGATGTCGAAACGCTTCCGTTGTCAGCATAAACCAAGCCCATGACATCGCCGTTTCCGTTATATACATAATAAACCGTGCACGGAGTGCCCGATCCACCTAACGTAGCAGAGATCAACCCGCCTACCCCGCCGGCGCCCTGGAGGGAACCTGAGAGGTCGAGGCCCCATGTAAAGAAATTAGTAGACACGGCGACAGGGAGACTCGGAGACACGGTGATTTCAGAAATAAGGTTCCAGCCGTCGTATACAAACGTCGTTTGTGATTGCAGATTCCAGACTGCAGATTGCAAAATATATACGGACTTCGAAGTACGGCGTCCCATGTAGTCGTAGGCAAACTCAAGACGGACGAGCGGGCCGCTCGTCCCTACCGATTGCATGGCAATCAATCTATTTTCTCCGTTCCAGATATTTGTCCACAAACCATCGCTCAAGAGATTACCGTCAGCATCCCATGTAAAGACTTCGGGTGTTTTCAGCACAATTGCCTTTGTTTTCTCAAGTCGGACCAAGCTGTTGCTTCCTTGCGTCATAACCGCCCTAATTTCAATATTCGTCGAATAATATACGCTGTCACTATTCGGAACAGCAATCTCCTTCCAGAAATATTCACCATGCCGTTCTGCCGCCTGCGCCACGGAATTGGTATCACGTCGAACCATTACAACCGCATTGGTTGCGGCAGTACCAGCAACAAACACTTTCCCTGGAACAGTACGTTGAGAATATTGATTGAGATTATTGGCGGTATAAGACGGCGGGTCCGGCGGCCCCGCCCTACCTCCGGAAGTTCGGTTGCCTATGGTGTCATAATTGTACTCAAACTGAGCACCTTGAACCGGCTGGCCGTCAGAGAAGTATTTCTTGCCGGAAACAACCTGCCCAAGATTGTCATACTGGTAAATCCAGTAAGAACCGTCAGCAAGATCGCAACGGGTACGCTGATTGGCCTGGTTAAGGGAATAGGAATTCACCACAAAGGGCATGAAGTTCACCAAGTTGGAGATTGAAGAAAGACGGTTTAATCCATCAAAACTCCGGCGTGTGTTCAATGCAGCACCGAAAGATAGATTGGTCCAGGTTGAACCATCCAAGCCATACGTATAAGTCGCGGTGTGAGCACCGTCAGAAACTGAAGAAATACGGCCGGCGGTGTCAAAACCGTATGCGGACGCGACGGCGCGCGTCCCTCCAATAAAGAGGGAAGAATTCGTCAGACGACCGTTCGTGTCCCGAGTAAATCTCAGAACTCCGTCTGAAATCTGCGGCAATGATTCACTTAACAGCGATCCGTCTTCTGCAAAGATATTCGTATGCGCGCCTATGGCATCCCTGATCTCCACGGCACTGCCGAATCGGTCCAGCGTGTAGCTGATACCAGGGGTGGAATCACTGTAGGAAATATTTGTCAGAGATCCGGCATTGTCATAAGCATACGTCGTTTCGATTCCACGCGCCCAGGTCCTCTTTTGCAACTTTCCATCCGGCAGATAGGAATACGAATTAGACGAACCATCGGCATAAACCTTGAAAGTCATCCAACCGCGTTGAGGATCATACTGCCAGAAAGTAACATCGGCAGAACCCGAAAGGCCATTGCGATATGTTGACATTGCAGCAAGACGGCCCTGGCCGGTGTAACTGTATGTGACGGGATAAGTCCTGACGCCGCTTTGACTGATCAGCGCCCCCTGCGTATTGTAACTGTAATTCACAACACCACCATCGGGCAGAATCGTCTTTATCCGGCGGCCCATTGAATCCAACACATACGTTGTAACTTGAGACAAAGCGCCGGCAGAGACTGTAACGTTGGTGACAATACCTGCAACGTTATACCTATAAACGGTTGTTCTCGTTTCACCATTCGCCGCCGGCTCTACAGTGGTCTGGAGACGGTTCCATACGTCATATACCATGCTTCTGGTTGACTCCGTAACACCGTCACTCCGTTTCTCCGTTACACTCCACAGTATATTGTTGGTATAACTGCTGATGGATTGTGTGCCGTCAGAACGGGTCACGGTTTCGGTACGGGCGGCATTGGCGCGATTGCGAGAGACTTCGCTCATATTCGTCCGCCCGAAGCTGATCGCCCAACTCTTGGTGCCGTCAAGGGACGAAAGGGACATGGAAAGAACCAAAAAAGCCGAACTCCCGTTCGTCGGATAGGTTTTCGAGATTGTCTGCCGAACATCCTTGCCGTTAAAGGTGGTGTAACTGGATTCGCTTTCAGAAATGCGGTCTATTCCGCCTGGATCAATCTGCCCGTCTCCATTCATATCAACCGCTGAACGAAACGCCTCACCCTTACTGTTGTAGTCAGTAACTGATTGCCGAATGCCGAATTCCGATTGCCGAATCAGTTGACCCTGCAAATTGTAGAAGAAAGAATTGGTGCCGTTCGGGTAGACAACCTTTGCAGTGCGGCCAAGAAGATCGGTGTATGTCTTCACCCACTCTGTCGCAGTGGAGTCTGCGCCTTTATATTCGACAGTATAGGCACCATCTGCATCCACACCATAATCATAAAAAGCCGGATATACGCCTGTGCCTGACAGGGATTTATTTTTCCCATCGCGGTAGGTGGTCTCTATGTAGGTGGCGCCATCCCCTTCGACTCCGCTCAGGGCAGGCGGGTATGTGGTGGTGACGATCTGTTCTCCCGACGCATTGGAAGAATATGCATATGTTGTCACATACCCCATCTCATTTATTGAGGTAACAATCCTTCCCGCCTTATCATACCCTGCTGATGTAGTAATGGTTTCTGATCCGGCCCAACGGGTCTGCTGGACAACGTTTCCCGAAGCATCTACGCGATTTGAGCTGGAAATACCGAGCCTGGTTGTTGTCACCAAGCGCCGGTTTTCATCGTATAAATAGGTCATCCCAATCCCATCATTATCAATGGATGAAAGTAAACCGGCAGGACCATAAGCACTGGTGCTGAATGAGTGATCCACGGTATTAGAAACACAGGTTTCGCGACCACAAGCGTCACGCGTATAATGCATGTCGGAAATCGTGATGCCGGAAAGAATGTCCCTCGTAATGGAGGATAGCGTACGGTTGTCGGGATTCTGAATGGCAACGGTCATAATTCCATCAACGACATCGCTTCCGTTCCAAACACCGGTCTTGTTGGTGGTTATAAGATTGCCAGCCGATAAAGAATAGCTGTAGAGACTGACCGTTCCATCCGGGTTTTCGATCTTCCAGGGACGACCTTGCCAGGAACCGTTGGCATGAATATAAGTGACAGTGGTGAGATTATTATCTGCATTGTACGCCGCTCCAGCTGATATACAGCGCTTGTTGACCGTACGGTCGGCCAGGTAGGCAGTGTATGTGCGGGAAACCTCGATGCCTAAAACCTTTTCCACAACCAGCCTGGGACGCGAGTCGTTCGGGGAGGCCACATCGTCAGCAGGAAAGTTCATGGCCACAAGTTCAGGGTCCCCGGGGTAGTAATACTCGGTAACCCGGCACGCACTGGCGAGTGCCGATGGCAAGGAATTCTTGAACGTTGAACAAACGATCTTCTCACGGCCCATTACATCATAGGCATCATATCGCGTCCATGAGCCATCCGGATTTTCAATGATCTTCAGTTGCCCATAGTTATTGTCAGTGTCAGTCCAATAATCATATGTCGTGGTTTGAGCTTCTGCAGTGCCATAACCAGCGGTTTCCTGAACAACTTCGTCGCCCCAGGCAAATTGTTTTATGAGCGTGACGGTAATATTGCTGTCAACAGCAGAACCGCCGGAATACAGGATATCAACCTGCCGGACAGTGCGAATACCGTTTGTTGCGTCAAAGGTTTCCGACCGGATTTCTTTTTTTGCAGGAGTTCCGCCAGAAGAAACGCCGCGCCAGATTTCAGAACCTTCAACGCTTTTCACGAGACGAATTTCATTGAGAAGGTTCCCGGAAGAATCAGCAGTCTTTAAGATACGACTCCCATGCAGAACTGAAACATAGTTTGTTTCGCCGTCCAGATAATAAGTTACATTTGTAATGAGTCCATCGGGATTATAGGATGGAACGACCGTATAGGCAGGGCATACATTGCTCGCGATCAGATTGTCCCCGGTTTTATATACTTTCAAATCCAGCCAGTTTGTCGGACCACCTGCAATAATAATTGTCTGACCACGCGGATAGGCCCGGATTTCGGATATAACACCATTCGTATTATATCGATGAACTACGTTGTCTATTCCTCCAAAATCAAGTTCCCATTCATCCCCCACCTTGCTAAGACGATATTTCTTTTCTGTTTCAAGATTTACCGGGCTACCGGCTTTTTCACCCTTCATCGAAAAGGTAACTTCGGTGCCGCTGGGCCGTTTGATGGTGACAAACTCCCAATTGCCACCGGGTTCGGCATTAGTTGAAATCACGGCAGTATCCAGATTAAACATCTGCTGAGTCGAGCCTGCTACATTATAATCAGAAACGTATGCTTTGACACGATACCCGGCAGTGGTTTGCCCGGAAGATTCGCCCAGCCTGGCTTTGGCTTTCGCGTCGGCTCCTGAACCAGGCCGCCATGCTTTTGTCCATTCGCCCGGGGTTTTTAACTCGCATTTGCCAGCTTCAAGAATTCCATCATCGTCCGGATCATCCTGGACAGGATTGACGATATCAGCAGTGAATAAGCCATGCCACTCGATGATGGCAGTACTGTCTTTGACATAATACCCCTTTGATTCGGGATATACTCTCGGATCCTCAGGGTACAAATATGGCGGCCAATGCAATGGTTTAGCAGGGACATTACACGCCACAGGCATTACATTCGTAGAACCCAACAACACTGATCCAACCGTCGCAGAATTATCCGGCCCTTTGAAATCCCAACACGACCAGCCTGGAACTATGCCCAGATCGCCATTATCATGCCATTCGCAATTAAACGCGGTATACCATTCCGACCATTCTTCATTTGCACAGCAATAGAATGATACCGAATGAAGAAAACCGGTATTCAGATTTTCTACAACATTCGAACCGGCACTTTTGACAATATACGCCGTGAGCATGGGGACCCAGCAGTCATCAGCAAAAAGCTCTCCCCGGTATGCCGCACATGGCGGCATGGCACTCTCCAACCATTCACTTGCCTCCCCCCACTCATTTGTATACCAAAGTCTTTCTGCTTCTTTTCTTGCTACGTCCCAATTGGCATTCCAATCATCAGAATCAAACGGGGAAAGTGCGTCTCCATATCTCTCCTTATTGACACTCAACCACACCCCGCTCCGCCTGGTATAACACATACTGTTGAGAATCCTGTGCAACTCACTAAAGTGAACCCACAATAGCGGGGCATCCGTAAAATCATTAGTGCAGTCGGCAACATGAGTAGAAGTGTATTGTGCAGGAATTCTCGTAAATTGACCATTGGTCCCTATACCGCTCATCAAGGAAGGTAAAAGAAGCGTACCATCCTGAACACGAAGACCATAAGGGAAAGCCGCCAAAACATCATTGGTAGCCATATTGAAGTCATTCGTCGAAACCATATAATGGTCCGTTAAAAGGGGAATGATGATTTTCCGTAATTGGTTTAAATCTGTCTGCGTAACGGAATTCAATGCGGGATCATTACTGGTGATATCTTTATATTCCAACCCGTTTGTGGGATAACCCGCGACTGCACACCTGTCCACCAGCATGCGGACCAGATCGTTATATGCCGGAATATACTGTTCACTATCGCCGGCTTGCGCTGGATTCAGACCAGCCATGTAAGACAACACAATCACAGCCAGCCATGCCACCACAGTTTTTTCGGTCTTAATTCCCTGTAGCATAATATGCTCTTTTACTCTTAATCAGTCGTTAGAAATACTTTGAGGCCCGTCTCATTGGACAAATCATTAATATTGCGCCGGATTGGATCCACTCCCATGAGATATTCTTCAAGATTGCTCAAATCATCGCCATCAAAGTCACTGGAATCCATCTGCTGAAGATTGCCGAACCATTTAATTTCCCAGTCATCCGGCAGAAGATCAGGTTCACGTGAAGACGATGGCTGCAGGGGATCATCATCAATACCATCCGGCATTCCATCTCCATCGGTGTCGGGATTTGCAGGATCAGCGCCAGCCCGGTATTCCATAATATTATTCAACCCGTCAGAATCAAAATCAGAATCTGCCGGCTGACTGATGTCCCCGAAATACTTCCGCTCCCACCAGTCGGGCATACCATCCTGGTCGAAGTCCATATCCAGCCAGCCTTTGATATCCGCCTGTCTTCCAAGTATTTCTATTTCACGAACCTCATTACCGTTTAAAACACCCCTGCAGAGAATCAACTGGGACATCAGTCCTTTGAATGAATTCTGCACAATCTCTCTCTGCCACCTGCCCCACCCGACAGTAAATATATCGTAGGCACCCAGAGTCAGATCGGCCTGCCCCGAATAGAGTGAATTTATTTCCGATGAAACCAGATCATGCAAAGACATCTTCCCACCATCCACATAACAGGAAATACCATCAGTACCATTTGTTGCACTCCAGGTAATTGCCAGATGCTGCCATCTTCTGTTTTTGAGAACATGCCTGGCGGTGGCTTTAAGAATGGAATGACCTTTACTTGCCGACCCGTTATCTGAGAGAAAAACCCAAAGCCTGTCATCAGGGCCGGCGAATAAAGCATATTCCCGATTACTACCTGCAGTTTTAAATTTACCCAGGACCCGCGATGTTCCGCAACTCTGTTCGGGCTTCAGCCAGAGGCAAAACGAAATACTGCCGGTAACGCTGAGAGCAGAGGCGTTACCAAAGTTAACATAGTCATTTTTCCCATCCAGTTTCACTGCGGAACCGCTAAAAAAGGCGCCATTCCTGAGTTGACCTATAAGATTTGTATGAAGTGTTTCAACCGTGTTTGTGGCAAGCGGCCAGTATGCAATTATCATTTCATGGTTGTCTGCAAGAGTTGGATGCGATTCTGTATCCAACGGATCTGTATTCAACAGGTACTCTGTAAGATTTGAAAAACCATCCTGGTCAGGATCAGAAAGAGCATCAGTCGGATCACTGATGTTAGAACCATATCCCTGCTTCCATCCGTCCGGTATTTTATCGCGATCTTTATTTTCTAAGGCAGCGCTGACAGTATCCGGAATTCCTGCGACCAGGAAAACCATCAGGCTGAACCAGGCCATTCCCCCTCTCACAACCAACCTTCCCTTCTGTATCTTTCGGAATCAATTACAAGGGAGAAATTATCACTGCCTGTATTTTCCGTCTATCAGGGTAGAACCCTGATTTTTTGTGTCAGGTTTAACCTGACAAAGAACAGAGTAACGCAGGAATAATTCAGGATATCAACCGTGTCGGCTAAGAGTATTACCCGATGGCCTAGTTTGGTCTCGCCCACCGAATCCTGGCCAGGAGCACATCGCCGCGATAATTCTTCGGCATTACTTCACCGACGGTGACCCAGGATTCTTCTGGCGAGATCGGCTCGACGTGAAAATTTCCAAGATGCGCAACTCCCGCGGGATCATTGACCGGGTCCCCGACGAGCGGTAGTACCACGCGTTCCGTCGCGCGCACCAGGCACAGGCGTTTCCGGTCCACAAGCGAGACGAACAGTGGTGAGCGCCATCGCATCACCTTCTTGTTCTCTTCCGTCCTGCGCGTGTACACGAGGTAGAGTTGCTCGGAATGTACCAGCCAGCGCTGCTGCGTTGTTGACATCGCAAGAGATTCGCCATCGTCCCACGCCCACGCCACCTGCGGCGCCCAGGTTAGTCCATCATCGCTGGCGCTGACATAGCCGCGCTCATCCTCGGCACGTAATGTCAAAAAGAAACGGCCCCCGACGTGCGCTATTGAAGGCTCCAACAAGCCACGGCCGACCGGATTGGACAGTGCCGGTCCCAGGGCCTTGACCGCCAGATCCTTTCCGTTGAACGAACATCGTACCGTTGCAACGGATCGGGCTCCCTTCTTATCGTGACCAAACGACAGCGGGACGATCACGTCTCCATCCGGCAGTGTGACGCGCTGCGCACAGTTGCTGGTGTATATATATCCACCGCGGGGATCATCCCACGGGAACCGCCTGAGGTCCGACCACTGTCCCGCCTTATCCCGCACTGAATATACGGCCTGCCTTGGCGGCTGATCGCGGAAGAATTTGCCCCCGCGATAGAAGACGTTGTGCCCCATCGCGAGGACGGTCTTAGTCGGAGCGTGGTATTCGGGCACAAAATCGCAACTCCCCTCCTCGATGCCGTCGACTGCGGGACGCCTCCCCAGGCCGGGCACAGGTCTCGGCTCGGTCCATGTCTTGCCATTGTCTGTGGTCTCGGTCTCATGGACCGGCCCGAAATAATCACTGCCGGTGATCTGCGCCATGAGCATCAGAACGCGTGTTCCCTTTGGGGATGGCACCGCGCACGCGCGGGTACTGAACCAGGTTACTCCACCATCCCGACCCCGAAATATAGTCTCGCGGGTTATGTTCCCGATGATATCTCCGGCCACCGCGTTCTCCGCGCCAAGGAACCGCACCGGTGACAGCCCGGCCCCCGCAGTAACGATTGATAACTTTAAAAACTCACGTCGTTTCATGATCACCTTTAAATGTGAAGATAACACTTTAATATCATCTTTGAACAGACATCATTGGATTGTTGAGGTCTATTTAACCTAGACGAAAGATAGAGGATAGCGCGTATGCTGAAAGGCCGGTTCGGACATTTGTTTCTCTGTCCTGCTCTACCGTTTACGACGATTCTCGGATTCAATCCAGTGAATCGCACTCTCCATCTGTGAGTTCTTGCTTTCGAGGTTGTGTATCTTGATCTCCAGGTCGGATATTTGCCTTTTGAGTGTCGAAACTGTAGTGCTCCCTATTAATCAAGCAGACATTTTAGACCTATTCTCAGGGCGGGCAAGAAGCAAATAGAATATAACCTTATGGTGGATTTGAAAATGCGGGATTTCCATCATAGTAGAAAGTAATAGTTGGCGGGATATTAGTCGGCGGAATCCACCATACGATTATATTGGTGAGAGGACAAAAGCGAGCATCAATATATGAGATGCTGGTGTTAGCAGACAGGTCAAGATTAGTAAGCGGATTTTCACAACAGAACAGCCCTGACAGATTTGAGCAACCAGTCACGTTAAGGTTAGTCAGTTGATTATTATTACAGTACAACCAACTCAGATTTGTACAACTCACGGTGAGATTGGTCAGTAGGTTAAAGCTACAATCCAGCCAGTTCAGATTTGTACAACCAGCCACGTTGATATCGGGCAAAGAATTAGATTTACAGTATAAATTATTCAATTTGATCAAGCCTGTCACATTGAGGTTAGTCAGTTGATTTAAACCACAGCCCAACCAGTTCAGATTTGTACAACCAGCCACATCAAGGTTGGTCAGCTGATTATTAAAACATTCCAGTCTGTTTAGATTTATAAATTCGGCAATGCCCACCATATTAGAGATACCTTTTGAGTTTACATTAAGATTCGTTATCGTATTTACATCAATATCATAAAGCTCATTTGTCGGAAGAAATTTGTTTGTTATTGCAATTCTGACAGCCTTCTCGAAATTCGTATCGCTGAGGTTCAGCACCTTGACTTTCCTTATTCTGTAGGAACAATTGTCAAAGGTATTGGTAATTACTGAATCATTTGTCGATAACACTGTTCCTGCATATTGCCATGTACCGGTTAAAAGCGAAGTTTTCCGCTGAACAATGTAGTTGAATGTTACATTAGTCCAGGAGAGGTAACATGTACCCGTTGAGGATAATGCAAAATCGGTTATCCAAAACGGAGTTTTCTGCGGATTGTACTCGTAACACCCCATGTCATACCGGTTAGTCCTATCCCCATTTCCGTCAAGTGGACGCGGATTCCCTTCCAGATCGGTAACGATCTCCGGCAGATTGGTCCCTGCATCAATACATGGCGAACCGAAACTCAGGTGGTAGTTGCCCATGCTCATATCAACAAATTGCGGGTCATTGGTAATATTACCTATTCCGTCTATTGCGGGGATAGTGCAGGTAAATGTTGCTGGACTACGGTAAACGTTGTTTGAGTCAATTCCCGCCGTGTTGTAGTAAACAATGCAATTCGTCAGCGTACAGTCAGCTACCCCTCCGCCATATTCAGCGACCGAATTCCCGATAATCGTGCAGTTATGTAGTTTACTCAATCCCGCTCCGCCACCACTGTAATACGCGAAGTTATTCTTAAGAATACAGTTGTAAAGTGTGTTCCAAGCAACCGCACCTGTATTCGATGAAGAAGAATTGTCAGAAAAGATACAGTTGTAAAATACGCCACCAAAAGCCCCACCGGCGTTACGCTTGGCATGATTGCCCAAGAACAGGCAGTTATAAATTGAACCACTTGTCCCTGCCCCTCCACCAGTAATTGCGGAGTTGCACGAGAAAATACAATTGGACACCATGCTGCCAACTGCACCAAAGGCTCCACCACCGCACACTTCTGCTTCATAACCCATATCTTCGATGGCCCGCGTTGCACCATTGGTCAAAGTGAAACCCGCCAAGATACAATTGGTCCCCACGTATACACATCGTATTGCACCATCACCATTAGTTGTGACCGGATGCCATAATCCTTTGATAATTGTCACTTCAGGCCCATTAACACTCAACACCCGCACCGCGTTTGTCAATACCACCCGGTTCGTCATCGTACCTTGTACCGCCTTCCCGCCTGTCTCGTATACGCCATTCGTAACCAGAATGGTGTCATTACTCGCCGCCACATCTATAGCCGATTGAATAGCTGTCGCAGCATCAGCCCAGTTTGTATATGGAGGATTGTTAGCCCCAAAAGGCGAAACGTAATGAATATCTGCATGCAAAATAACAGGGGAAACAAATAACAGACAAACACAATAAATAGGCAGGCGTTTCATCATGCGACCCCACGATTAAAAGGATATTTTACAGCGTCACATCCCATATAACAAGGGATTTCAGGGTTCTATACAGGGTGGCATAACATTAGGATATTGTGACCGCCAGTTACAGCGAGGCCAATCAATACGTTATGATTAATACAAGCGAAATAAGTCTCTGGTCAGAGATCCCCCTCTCCTGTGTCCTCTCCCTCGAAGGGGAGAGGAAAAAGGTAAGGGTCAATGTCAGATGACCTATGTCGTTTGTATTAATATATCAACCATGTCGGTTTTACTTGTAGAACCGGCTGACTGTCTTCACCCATTCATCGGCCATAAGCTGGTGACCGGAATAAGTTGGATGTACAGAGTCCCAAATCCAGTATTCAGCAGGTGCACGTTTACAGGCATCATCAAAGACCTGCTGGAATTTTACCAATGGCGCCCGATATTTTTCTGCCAGCTTTACGACAATTTCCTGACGCTTTCTGATATCTTCATATTTCGCATCCCCTTCTCTGTGTCCGACTTTCGGAAGGTAAAAAGGTTCACAAAGAACAAACTGGACATTCGAAATGGCAGATTTGGTGTCGGCCAGTAACTTGTCATAAACCTGTTCGTATTGTTCCAGTGGAATATTCCTGCCGCTGTCATTTATGCCGATGAGAATACTTAACACGTCGGGCTTGAGATCCAGCGTGTCTTTCTGCCAGCGCGCGGCAAGGTTTGTAACTGTATTACCGCTGGTTCCCCGGTTCATAAACACCAGCTTCCGTTCCGGGTATTGGGAACCGTATTTTGCGGCAATTATGAAACAATACCCATGGCCCAGAATATGATTCGGATCGGCAGTGCGTCCGCGATTGCCGTCAGTTATCGAATCACCCTGAAACAGAATGCGCGCATTCTCCTTGAATACAGCGATATCATTAATCTCCGCTGCCTGTAAAACTCCGCCCAGAATCAACCCGGAAAATCCGATTATTATTCTCTTAATCATATTTTGTTTTCCAGTTTGGAACTAGATCCTATTCGAAAAGTTATTTTTGACAGCAAATACCAGAACAGAGATCCCTCGACAAGCTCGGGATGACAAAATGACGACATGGATCATGTCATCCTGAGCGAAGCACAGCGTAGTCGAAGGATCTCTATTTCGGCAAACACCCTCATAATTTGGCCTTCCAACTATCACACCATGCACTAAAGTTCAGGTTTCCTGAATTATTTCTTCGCTACTGTTGCGCGGGTCGCGCCCGTACTTATTCCTCCATCAACCAGCAGTGTCTGGCCGGTGATATATTCACTGGCATCGCTTGCCAGAAATACAACGGCTCCATCCAAATCATTTGGCTTGCCGGGACGTTTGAGCGGAATCCGGTCACACAAATACTTGACCCATTCCTCGTTTTCATAAAGAACCTTGTTCTGGGCAGTCTTGAACCATCCCGGCGCAAGACAATTGACCGTAATACCGTGTACACCCCAATCATCGGCCAGACTCATCGTGAGCTGCTTCACTCCGCCACGGCTTGCACAATAAGGCCCCAATCCGGCATATCCGGCAACACATGTCACCGAACCAATATTGATGATCCGTCCGTATTTTGCCGGAATCATCGCCCTGACGGCAACTGCCTGCGCGACAAAGAACGTACCCCGCAGGTTTGTGTCGAGAATAAGGTTCCAGTCATCCCACGTCACTTCCACCGCCGGCTTACGTACATTGCAACCCGCATTATTGACAAGTATGTCGATCTTTCCGTAGTGGGCCATGGCATCGTCTGCCATTTTTAATATGCTGTCATGATCGCGGACATCCAGGCTCAAAGGCAGGGCCTTCCTGCCCAGCTGTTCAATTTCTTTCCTGAACGCGGACAAGTCCGCCATCTTCCGGCTCGTGATTACAAGATTTGCTCCGGCTTTTGCCAGTGCCCTGCCCAGATACTGGCCAAGACCACGGCTTGCACCAGTCACTATGGCCACCTTCCCCGATAAATCGAAAAGCGGATTACTCATTATATTTCGTTCTCCATTTTGTGTATTACATTTCTGATTTTTCTTCATGGCGTCAGAATCACTTTCATCAGGCCTGCTTCCTTCCTGTAAAGACGCGCAAACCATTCAGCTCCTTCGGTAAGCGGTGCGATTTTGCTGATCATCATGTCGACATCAACCCGGCCACTCGCAATAAGATCCAGACAGGCAGGATATTCCCCACAGGACGCACAACTTCCAAAAATTGAAATCTCCCTTGTAACTATTGTCTGCAACGGCATTTCTACCTTTGGAGAAAGATTTCCAACCAAAGTAAGTGAACCACCCTTGCGAAGCGACTGGACCGCAGTCAGGATCGTCTGAGACATGCCGACCACTTCAAAAGCATGATCACACCCGCGGCCGCCAGTCTTCCGGATAATTGTCTGAACGAAATCAGTATCCGGTTTTACACCGATATCCGCCCCATGTTTGCAGGCGAGATCCAGTTTTTTCTGGTCGATATCCACTGCAACAATTATTCCACACCCGACCGACCGCAAAACCTGTACGACCAGCAACCCGATCATCCCCACCCCAACCACCACAGCCGAATCAGCATCCTTGCGCGGCGTCCTGTTTACCGCGTGAACGGCAATCGATAAAGCTTCCACCATCGCCGCCTGTTCGAATCGCAGCGTTTCCGGCAGTCTATATAGAATACGCTGAGGCACGACAACATACCGGGCAAATGCCCCGTGCTGGCGATACTCGTCACACGAAACCCCCAGTACCCTGCGATTATCGCACAGATTGATTTCACCCCGTTTGCAATGCCAGCACTGGCCACAGTATATTGTTGAATCGAAAGTAATTCTTTCTCCCTTTTTCCAGCCCTGTACCGCATGACCGGTTTCCGCAATCACTCCGGCTGCTTCGTGTCCCATGATTATCGGCGGTTTGCGTCTGCCGGTCGAGCCATCCATTCCATGCACATCACTGCCGCAAATGCCGCAGGCCTTTACTTCCACCAGTACCTCGTCATCCGCCGGGACGGGAGCGGGCACATCCTCAATGACGAAGTGATTATATTCCTTTAAAACAAGTGCTTTCATGATTTTCTTTCACTGCTCCTGTAGAGTACTGCTGTCCAAACTAACCCGTTTTGGAGACAACAATGCTTCAGCCAGAGTTTTACCAAGGATATCCCTGGAGGTCAATTTCGCCAGGCGGCCAGGGTTTTTCTTCGATGAAATAAACCATGGCACACTCGTGCCATTGCAGCCGCCCGGAAGGCTGGGTATAAAAGACAGGCGCCAGAACCTGTTTCCACCCCAGCGCGGCATAGTATTTAACAAGGCTTTCGGAACATAACAGGAAACCGTGGGCGATCTGCAGTTTTTGATCAATAAACTCCATGGCCTTGCGCATTGCAATCCCGGCCAGCCCCTTACCCCGATACTGTACCGGTGTCATGAGATTTCCTATCCCGGCCACCCGGCACCGGCAACCACCGGAGAGGACTTCCCTCTCGATAATTTCCAGGGAACAGCTGATTCCTCCATCTTCCTTGATGATCAACCGCCAGTCCGGTTCTGCCCATTTGGTTTTTACAGCAGCAGCGCCGAAAATTTCGCATGTCCGTTTACGGATTATGTCGTTGTCAACGGGGCTGACTTCGTCTGCACGTTGAATAATAAACTCACGCGGATAAGCGGTATTGTTTGACATGGTTCTTTCACCACACATCTTTGAAAAAATAACAGTCGTTCATATCCCGGCGTTGCGTCGGAGCCTCATCAATGCCTCAACCGTCGTTTTGGGAACCAGGCCATGGTTGTCCGGTGGCGCGTCGAGCAGAAAATTGACGCCGGCCTCACGACAAGCCTGAAACTGCGCCAGCACCTTCTGATCGTCCCTCGGTTCCTGGCCTTCCACCCACCACCACGACGGCATAATGGAGTCGCAGAACTCAGCTGGTATGTAGTATTCCTTCTCTTCAACGGTCTTCCACGGGGAATAGCCCGTTTTGGACGGCAACGTTCGTTCGAGTGAAATCAGATCGGTCGGCCAGATCTTATCAACCGGGACCTTCGTGCCGTCATGAAAGCCACCGTTCATCAAGACGACGGAGTTCGGTTGGAGCCGCGCAATGTGTTCGTACAAGAACGTCCGATAACCGCGGCCTAGAACATGGGGAATATCAATCCACACCTCGGCGATCGAACCGTAACCGGTCAACAGCTCGGTAATCTGGTCCGTTATGAACGTCTGATGAATCGACGTGACGTACTTCCAGTCGTCCTCTGGTCGACGCCCGCCCAAGTGGTGGAAGTCGACAGAAGGATAGTACAACCCCGGCTGGACACCGCATTTTTCACAAGCTTTAACATATTTCTCGACGACGTCGGTCTTGTTGCCGCTGTTGGCGACCGTATAGTCGGTGTATTTGCTTGGCCACAGGCAAAAGCCGGGATGCCGCTTGGCCGTCAGCACGGCATATTTCATCCCAGCGTCCCTCGCCACCGAAATCCATTGCCCGACGTCCAGCTTGTCCGGCGCATAGACAGTCGGCGGTATCCTCCGCATCTCGTCCGTAACTTTTCCATGGATTGTGCCACGGTAGAACGCCTGAATGTCGTACGAGATAAACATACCGTAACGCAGCGCTTCAAACTGTTTAAGCCGCTCCGGGGTCAAACGTTGGGCGCCGCGGCGGCCGTTATTTTCAGCCGCCCTCCCATCCGCTGCTGAGACGGCACCAAAACAACAAGCAGCAACAGCACCGGCCACCTGCCCCACGCCCCTGATAAAGTCGCGACGATTTACCCGGGTGGTTGGATTAGTTGAAATTACTTTTTTAACATTGGCAGAAATCATAAGAATTTTTATTTCCGTTTAACAACTACATCAGTAATTCAAGTCTTTACAACTTCTGGTCGCCAACCCTGGCAATCCACTGGCGCGTCCATTCCACCGACTCGAATCCCAAATCCATCGTGGTGTTGCCCAGGAAGATTATACCTTCAATCCTGCCCTGGCGCAGCCAACGCAGGCCTGTCTCACATTGGTGCCGCATCAAATCCACCGGCACACCGGCCTTGTCCTTGTAGCTGACCACATAGCAGCCGAGCATCTTGCGGGCCCTGGGCGCGAGTTTTTCCACCTTCTCCATGTGGGCGTCGAGGTTCACCAGGTCGGCAGAATTGCCGTTCCAGAGCGTGAGCACGTCAATCATTTCCAGGTAGTCCTGCAAAGGAAGTTCGAGATGTTTCACGTAAAGCGTCGCCATGATGTCGAATTTCGGGTTGGACTGTTTGAGGCGCTGGCGGATTGACTTGAGTTCTTCGATTGTCAACTGGGCGCGCTTTCCGTCTGCCTTTCCGGTGAAAAAGTCGTCTAGCATAACCCCGGCGAAATTAGGTGTTGTCTTGGGCAAAGCCAGGACTTCTTCGGTTTCCACGGGAGAATTGAATCCACCCGAACCCACCACCGACCACACAACCCGCTTCAGGGGCCGTAACGCGACTGTGTATTGAGCGAATGGCGGTTCTAACCTTCCATACGGCGCCTCTTTTGTGCTCGACTGTACCATGATGATGTTCGGTACGCCGAAGAAAAACGCGCCTTCAGCCGGCGTCATCACCGAACGACGGCCGATGGCCGGGAAATCGCTGTTGGCCGCGCAGGTGAAAATCCACAGGCGGTCCCGGACTGTTCCATCTTGCGGAGCGAGGAATTGCGCTCTTGCAGAACGAGTCGCCGCCAGCCCACAGATTCCTGCCATGCCGCACAACATGGCCCGACGTGTCACTTTCACAGAATTTTTCATGGTCGCGCCTTCCTTGAGATCAGGTTGTCAGCTTTTACCTAATTGCTTACGGTGTGCCCATACCTTTTCAAAAGCTTTGATATATTGTTCGGTAAGTTCAGGCATTTCCTTTGTGAAAAAAGGAAGTGAAATACCTCTCTTGTTGACCTCTAAAGCTCCCGGAAATTTATCGGCAATTACAGGCATATGATGCCACCATTCAGCCTCGTGAAATATCGGGTTGTCGCACAGGAACTGGGCGCCTGCAGCACCTGCAGAGACACCTTCAGCTTTCAGAGCTTTAACACAAACATTCCGGGACATACCGGCTTCAGTTTCATTCAGGAGAAACCGGTTGGCGGCATAATACACGCGATCAACATCCGGACGGTTCTGTTGTTCGTAAAGGCCGGGCAGCCTGGCAATACGATCATTAAGCTTGCGTACTTGAGCTTTTAATACAACTTTATACTTGTCCAGTTTTTCCAACTGGCACCTGGCCAATGCAGCAGCCATCGGGTGCATACGCAGTTTCATTCCCATTCCGTAGCTGTACTTTTTGTTACTGCCTTTCAATTTAGAAGCCCATTCATAATGTCCCAGTATGGTTGCCTTTTCAAAGTCTTCCTGATCCTGATAATTTCCCATACCTCCTTCAATAGCAGGCAATGGTTTGCTTGCCTGGAAGCTGAAGCAGGCCATCCTGCCCCAGGCGCCCATAAATTTACCATGCATTGAAGCGCCGTGCGCGTGACACGCATCTTCCAGAACAATGAGCCCCTTCTCTTTACAGAAGTCGGATATGCGGTCCATGTCAGCAGGCATTCCCAGATAATGAACAGGGAACACAGCTCTTGTGTTTTTGGTCAACTTGCGCTTGGCGTCTTCGATATCAAAGTTCAGCGTAACAGGATTGATGTCTATCATTATCGGTACCAGGCCGAAGAACCGCATCGGTGTAATTGTGGCCCAGAACGTGGAACATGGCACCATTATCTCGCTGCCGGCAGGCAGATTCAGGGCAAAGAACATAGCGGTTATGGCACTGGTCCCGTTATAGTGTGCCTTGCAATAGGGAAGGTTAAAATGTTTCTTCCAATCTGCTTCGAGAGCATCGATAGCCGAATAGTTTGGTTTCCTGAGCACATCCACCACTGCCATTTCTTCCTCAGCCCCGTAACGCGGCCAGGTCGTTGCATCGCTACTCGATGCTGTAACGGCTTTAGGTCCGCCATCAAGGGCGAGAGTTTCCTGATCATTACCTGCAGCTGCCATTGAAACAGCCGGGGAAGTCATAAGAAGACCTGTAGCTGTTGCTCCAGCTGACTTAATAAATGTCCGCCTTGTTGCAGATATTTTTGAATTGCCTGTTTTGTTGTTCATAGTTCTCATTTTATTGATACTCCTTTTGCAGATCTGATTTTTAATTGTTGGTTATAAGAAATTGTTTTTTCTGACCGTTCATGAAGAACCTTACATTCTCACATTGATCAGGGTAACCTCTCTATCTCGATAGTCTCGGACCCTGCCCGACCCGACTCCCGGCAGGCGGGAGGAATTACCAATTACGAGGTGTTACCCTATGTTCTCGTACATTTCTACCCCACCGAAATGGCATAAACTGTTACGACTTGCCCCGCACTCCCTGCGACAGATCATACTCCTCACAAAATTCAAAGTTCCTTTATGCGGATGTTGCGGAACTCGACGCGGCTTCCATGCCCCAGGAACCCAATGTAACCTCTGGGTCGTTTGCGCCCTGTGTTTTTGTCCAAATACTTCTTGTATTCCAGGTTGTCGAGATCGACATCCACGATCACAACACCGTTGAGCGTGATCTTGGCGTGGCGGCCGTGGAACATGATCTCCTCGCCGTTCCATTCACCTACTGCCTTCAGGTGTCCCCTCTTGGCCGGCGCCAGCAGGTAGATCGAGCCGTGATATTGATGCGGGGCGAGATTCTTGTAACACTCAGCAGAGTCGTCCAAAATCTGGATTTCCATGCCCACTTCAGTAATGTGCCCTTCCAAAGGAGAACGCACGGCAACGCCGTTGTTCGCACCAGGCTCCAGCTTGAACTCGAACCGCAAGATGAAATCAGCATATTCTTTCCTGGTGAAAAGGTTCTTATCGGTACTCGCTTTTTCACCGGGGCCGTGCTTCTTGCACACCAGATATCCATTCTCGACCATATAGACCTCAGTGGCCCCCTGCCAACCGTCGAGGTTCTTGCCGTTGAACAGGGAGACGAAGCCGTCGGCGTCCTGCGCGTGAAGCGGTCCGACACTGAGTAAAGCGATGAGAACAAGGACGGCGCAGGCCGCGAAGAGGGTGAAGGTTTTGCCGGAATTACATGTTTCCATAATAATAAGAAATTGTTTTCCCTGACGGTCCATGAGCTGGCCTCCTATTATTATCTTGTTGGAGAATTCTGCATCAGAAACTCAGCAGGTGTCAACGGCTAACTGGTTTCCCCAACCCATCTCTCTAAGCTTTGTTTATACCAAAAATCAGTATCATTCCAGCCGGACCAAAATGCCATGCCCGGCCGGCAGCCAGTGACCATTCTTTTCATCCAGCGGAAATAACCGGCCGTCTTCGGAAGAATACACTTGCTTGATCTTGCAGGCCTTCATGGTTTCGAGCTTTATGTTGGCCGATTTCTCCAGGCTGAGATTGACAATCATCACGAAACCCGTACCCCTCTCGTCGGTGAACTCGCCTACCATCAGCGGTGGCTCGGCCTTGATAATCCCACGGGGTGATGCCGTCGATTGGACCGACTTGATGATGCGGCCGGGCAGAAGGGGCAGAGAGTCTACCGGCGGTGGCGACGTAAAGAAAACGCCCGTGGATTGCAGGCGGTTCATGATCGGCCCGAGGACTTTAACCTGCCGGTTGACAACCTGTAAGTACCGCCACGTTTCCGTTTTCTCACCAGTGTTGTCGATAGGCGCATAGGCATAACCGTCCTGGTAATACTTGTACCAAGAGACGCCTCGCCCCCCTGCGGCCAGCGTGGTGTATGCCTGGAAAGCGAGGTTAGCAGGTGACGGAATGGTCGTCTGTGGTCGAATCTGATTGCAGGAAACAATGTTCCAGAAGGGCAAGCCGTACTTCTGGCTCACCCTGCGGACTTCCAACAAGTCAAAGTAATAGATGGTCGTCTGCTTCAACGCCTGCAAGTCGTCCGAATACTCGACCATGTAGTCATCATAGCTGATGAACTGCGGCTTGACCTCGGATATGTACCGTTCAAGGTATTCCGTGTACGTGGCCGTTCCAAGCTGTGATTGATCAGGAGCGCCCACCGTGGCGTAACTGGGAAAGAGATTGATGTAGGCCAACTTACCGGGAGCATACTTCTTTACGGCCGCCACGATCCTGCCAAGCATTGGAAACGAAGTCACACCGGGCTCGTCCATAATGAAATAGCCCAGGACGGACTTGTTACTGGTCGTCCCTTCAACAAGCTGTTTTACCCGTCCATCGATCTCCTCATCCTGAAGTTTCTTCCAGTTCTGGTTGAGAGTAAGGATGGCAGCCAATCCCAACTTTTCGCAAAGGGACAAATCTTCCACCCTGACGAAGCCGGCCACGGTGAAGTTACACTCGGCAATGCTCTCCAATCCGTTCCTGGCAATGCGGAGCGGTTTTTTCGAGTCGTAGACCACTTTGTCCCAGGGAAGAATCGGGAAGAAATCCACCGAGTGTCTGAGTGGGGTTAAATCAGCGGACACTACTGTCTTTCCCGGTGTCGCAGAAGTCTGTGCAATACAGGCCGGTTGATTGGCAATCAAAAAGAACACAATGCAGGCAAGTCCCGGAAGGTGAAGCGTGAATGTGATTCGTCCTGGTAGAAATTCTGGTTTCATAATGTTTTTTTCTGATTCTGTTATTTTTCTCCGTCAGGATAGATGTCTTTTTCCCTGATCTGCATTCGAACATTTCCCTGTCCGGTCGTAATCCAGAAAATGCCCGGCTCCACTTCAAAGAAAACGGTATAGGCAATCCAGAACTTTTCATTATCCGTCGAAGCAATAACGACCGGTTCCGTCCACGTTTTCCCTTCATCACTCGAAATCGCGAGGGAAAGCTTGTTCCGGCGTTTGATCCAACTGTAGCTCGATTCCTCCAGCGGCCAGTCTTTCGGATCAGGTTTGTAGTTGAAGGCGGGATATTTGTCGTCACGATTCCAAATCAGGATGAGGCGGCCGTCTGACAACTTTTCGAATTCACCGAAAGAATTATTGTTTTCAATTCCGGTCGACACGGGTTCGGACCATGTCTTACCGCCGTCCCTGGAAATAGACTCATAAAATGTTCCCCTGGTGGTCCGAATCGTCATGCAAATGGAATGATCCTTCTTCTCGAAAAGTTTCGGCTCCATTGCGCCGTCATGGTCATTCTTTTTGGAGCCCGGCATTTTGACCGTCTCTGTTTTGTGCCAGCTCAGTCCCTTATCATCAGAATAATAGACAGGAATAACATGATACCAGCCGGGATCAATCGCCATGGCGGCAATCACAATTCGTCCGTTCTCAAGAAGGACCATTGCACGAAGTTCACCAACCCAGTCTCTTTGAATGGCAAGAGGTTCCGACCATGTTTTCCCGTCGTCGGTGCTCCGGATCGAATATACAGGAATATTCCACTCTTCGGGAGTTCCCTTTCCCCAGCCCTTGCCGCGCTTGACTTCTTTATTATTGCAGAAAATACAGACAGTCACACCATCCCTGGTCCGGACAAGAGAACGGGTGCCTATACTGTGCTTATCTGAAAAAATAGCCTGATATGTTTTCCAGTTCTTTCCCTTGTCGAAACTGACATGAGCCTCTTTACCGCCCAAGGCAAGAATTCCACTACCAGGAAGATGGACAAACGGACCAACATATTTCGACGGAAACGGCTCCGCCTTAGGATGAAGCGTGACCTTTTCCGCTCCGAAAACCGAAAACACGTTGAAGCCGAACAATACGAACAGTAAAACAACGATGTTTTTTACGTTTCTCATTTTTTCTTCTCCGGGTTAGGTTATAAGAAATTGCTTTTTCGGACAGTTCATGACTGAACCTCATATTATCAACTGATTGAATAATTCTGTATCAGAAACATGACGGATGTCAAAGACTTCTCAAGGATCTCTTACCGCCGAGCGAGAACAACTGCGTAAAAGTCCTGAAATAAATCACACCGCCGGCAACGGCCGGTGATGCAAAACATTTCTCCCCCAGCGGCACTCGACCAAGGAGTTCAAATTTGTCTGCCGCGGCAATGACCACTACATCACCGTTTTTTGTGACGGAATACAGCCGGTTGTTCACGCAAACCGGTGAGCTGTAGAACATGCCGCTGACGTGTTCACGCCAGATTAATTCCCCGGTTTCTGCACGAACACACGTTACATTCCCATCGTCTGCCCAAAGGAAAAGCCGCCCGTCCTTTACAAGAGGCGTCGGCACAAGCGGGACAGGTTTCAAGACTTCGTACGCCAGTTTCGGCACCTTACCAGCCCGTACGGCAACAATCCGCAGTCCCGTTGATCCCTTGCCTTCACCGGCACAAATCAGGTCAGACGCTATAACCGGTGAACCAACGCACCTTTCCTTAAATATACCGCCAAGTTCCCATTCAACCTTTCCCGTGACTGCATCTACTCCGGTAACACCGTGTGCTGTGCTGGCCAGTATGATCTCGGGTCGACCATTCGCCGTGCGATAAACACAGGGCGTCACATAAGAAGCCTGATTACTACGGCGGTCGAGTTGCCACCTTGTCTTACCGGTACGACGGTCAAGGGCAATTAAAGAACTTTTTCCGGCAGACTTGGGCGCTCCCGGCCTGGCGTAGACAAAGGCCGGCAATGATGCCGGGTCTTCCTGATCGTTGTTATAAATAACCAGATCATCAACAATAACCGGCGACGAACCACTGCCGTGAATACCAACGAACGGGCCCAGATCACGACGCCAGACCTCCCTGCCTTCATTATCCAGCACAAGGAGGATGACTTCTTCCGGCGTTGTCCAGTTCACGACCACACCGTCGGCATCAGCCGCCGGTGTTGCCGTGGTATAACTGTTCTCCCTGTTCAGAATAAATGGTTTGAATTTATATTCACGCTGCCATAAGACACGCCCCATATCCGTATCGAGACACATGACAATCCTTGCGGCTGTTCCGGTTTCTCCGCTCGTGACAAAAATACGGTGCCCCAGCACCACCGGTGAAGAATGTCCAAGACCCGGCAGCTTGATCTTCCAGTTGTAATCCTTTTCCGTCCACTGGACCGGCACCGTTGTGACCTCGCTTATGCCGGAACCATTCTGACCGCGGAATCGCGACCAGTCGTTCTCTCCGGCATGCAGTTTCACCACAATCAATATTATGAGCCCGATGCAACAGGTCCGTATATTCATGATCAATGCAGTCTACATCAAACGGCGGGCAGGCGACCAACCTAAAATAAATCATGTGATTTGAAGGGGTGTAAGTCAAAAACGTGGGTCTATTTACCGTTTCTTAATTTCCGCGTCCTCGCGGAATGGAAACTGAAGGTGGCATTTCGTTGCCGGAATGGCCGGAGAAACGATATATGGATTTTGCGATGCCGGCGCGACGACGACACCCGAAGTATACCTATGTATCCGAGGGGGGGGCGGCAACAAAGCCGCTCGTGGTGAATCCTCGCGATGAACCGGCGCGCAAAAGACACATATCGGCTTCTCCGCGAAATGCCACCTGCTTTCTCTTTTACCCACAAATATGGTTTACTCCCGATTTGAAGTGTTGAGAAACCTATTTCTGGTACAACCTGGCCGGACCGACAAAGACCCAGCTTGTATGATTTTCGACAGCACCCTTTTCAACAACGCGGACCTGAATCTTTATTTCCTTCGCGTCACCAACGGCTTCGGTCAAATCAATGTTGACCCAGTCTTCTGCCTTCGGGTCGGCAATATCACGCTTGAAAAGAACTTTTCCATTTGCCAGGGCCTCGATAAAACGTACGTTGTGATATTTATTGTCAATTCGCGTATCAACAATGAAAAGCTCCGCAAACAGCCTGCCCTTGAATTCAGGCTTGGGAATGTTGAGTTCGACACAGCCAAAATCGCCCGGGGTAGAACGGCTACGCAGCGGCAGGAGAATTGCCGCGGCCTTCTGTCCGGCCCGGTCGTATTTGCCGGCCCAATAAGCGCCGCGGGTCATCGCCGGGTTACACGTCCAATCAGCCGCGTCATACGTTTTCAACGTTCCAGCCGGGACAGGTTTGGTTCTATTCGCGAAAATCGTGGTCAGATTCCCTTCCAACGGTTCTTCCATAAACGGCAGGAAATCCTTGACCGGTTGTTTGACGAATTTTTTCCATTTAGCGTTTTTCTCCTGGAGTTTCGTCTTTTCTATTTCTGAAACTGTCTTGCCTTTTGCCAGTCGGACACGCCAGAGGTCCAAAACCGGCTCGATGTCCTTCAGTTCTTCCAGTTCCCTGCTGAGCTTTTCGAGCATGGGCGGAACCTTTGCATGGACTTCAGCCAGATAGGTGCTTGCAGACTCGGCACCCTTTTCCGCTTGAATCTGTACCGCTTTGAATTCAAAATCAGCATATTCATATTCCGGATATTCAAGCGTCGCCTGCTTGCGGGCAAACTTCAAGCTGACCTGAATCGGTTCCATGTATTGATAAATCAATCGTTCCCTGCCGATTGCCGTTTCTTCGGGAGATTTTTGTGCCAGGATGGCCGCCAGCCTGTCCAACTTGTTTAGCAACTCGAGAGCCTTCGCCCGATTCTCCGGGGTTTTCAGGCGAACGAACGTATTTTCCGGCGCGCGGAAACTTGCGCGGTCAGGCATCCAATAGAGTTCCTTGAGCTGGATCCAGGTTTCGTCGAACTCGTGGATTGTTGCCACCTGCGACGGCCCCCAAACGTAATCGTAAATTGAATCGCGCAGCTTCGGCCAGTCGCAATCCTTCGGGTTCCAGCCCCACTGACCGAACATGCCCAGGGCGTATTCCGCAGGCCAGCCGCCGCACAAGGCCCACATATTGATCCGGTCTGTATACAAATGCGCATCACGGATATTCTCGAATTTCGGATATCCCCAGCCCGGGGTAATCGGCAGGAGGTTCATGTAACTTGGCTTGCCGTCCTTGCGCTGGGTCGTCAGGATCGCGGAGGAATGGATGAACCCGGCCTTCGGGTCTGGATAGCTTGTTTCGCAATAATTATACCACCAGGCAGGCTTGCTTTTCAGTCCCATCTTCCGGCAAAGTTCATAATCCGCCTTGCAGGGAACCCGGGTAAATATCCACGAACCGGTATTGAACGGTTCGATTTTCGCCATCGCCCAGTTGAGCGGCTTGTCGATAGTCGTATATTCAGCTCCGCCTGGGGTAAACATCATTTTCTTTCCCGTCATGCCGGTTTTCTTCATGTAGTCGGAAGCATACTGAGCCAATTGAACAGGATCCTTTCCTCCACCTGTATCATCCATGGAAACCCAGATTCCATCGCAGCCGAGTTTAATCAGCTCGTCAAACGTCCGGGTCAGTTTCGAATAATCGCCTTCCGGCAGGTGGCAGGAAACAGTTCCATAAACAAAGAACGCCCGTTTTTTGTATTCCTTGAAAACGCGATTGAACAGTTCCGTATCAATCGGCTTACCGGGAAGACAACCCATCGACGATTTGCGTGCGTCCATCTTAACGGTGGCAGGCTGGTCCGGATCGTCCCGGAAATCGCTGAAATTGATACGCGCATGAATATAGGCGTCCAGCTGACCGGGTTGAAGCTGATGAGCCATGACCGAATGGGGACGTCCGCGCCACGGAATGCTCGGCCAGTCTTTGACCGTCACTACGGTAACCTTCGCAATGCCGTCGACATCCTTTTTAACCAAATCAAAGAACGCCTCGCCGCCGTAAATCAATCCGCCCATGTCTGCGCCACGGATTGTAATCCAGTCGATGCTGTTTTTCTTCGCGAATGTGATCGTAAACCCGTTGAACGGCAAATCCCCAACCAGTTTGCCGGAAAATTCATAAACCTGTTTGACCGAGTCGCCCAGCCTGTCCGCCGTTAAAATCTGGAACGTCTGTTTGAACCGGCGCTCAATATGTGTCTGTAAACGACCGGCCGCATAAAGCTCCTGCCCGGAAGCATTGGCCGCAACAATAATTGCCGCCGTTTGAGCTGTACCCAAAACCAGTTTCTCGCCCGAAGCATTGTACTCCTTCGGCTGTGGAACCATCGGGCAGTCATCCGCAAAGACAACCGCGCTCAAACAAAGCAATGTACAAAACAAAATTGATTCTTTCATATGATCTCCCTGATGGTTTTCATGGTCTCGACATCAATATTGTTGCGCGCAGCTTTCGCACCTCTCCCGACCCGAAGAATACTGTTCCTGAAAATCAATTATACGTCAATATAAAATCATATTTTATAATGTAATAATAAGGCGGATGATCCTTTCGCGGTATTTTCTGCACCTGTGTCCTTATACCGTTACTCGCGAACCTTTTTCGCTAATTTATGGACGGAGGCGGCAATGCGGTCCTCGATATCGCCGGACCAACGGAAGGCCGGGCGGCCATATTCGTAGAGGCTGGAACCTCCTTCATAACCCCCTTCTTCCCACACACGCCGCGAGGGAATATACGAGATCATGTCGTCGGCATAACCGCAAACCCAGGTACCCTGGCCAAATTCGCGTTTGAAACGCAACACATAGTCCACGACCGCTTCTGCTCCCATGCCGATCACGAGCATCTCGTTGCCCAGCCTCCATGCATGGACAGGATACGGATACGCGGACTCGAACTTTTCGCCAGCCTCGAGTTTCTTCAACATTCGAGCGGCCCAGCGGGCCCGTATGGCATTCCTGTCTTTAAGCAGACCGGTCAGCTCTTCTCGAGAGACGACAGACAAGTACGGGAGATCAATCAACTCAAACGCGGTACGCAAACCCGGGGAAACCGGCTTGAGCGGCTGCTTGAGAACTTCCTCAACGGCGACCGCCAGCATGTTGCCATAGTTCTGGCACAATTCGACTTTGCGACGCGGCAACGGATTCTGGTCACCGCCGCAGGTATTGACAAACATGGCCAGCGTACCCGGATGGTTCTTTTCCAGGGCGATCTGGGCAAAGCCCGGGTAATCACCACACCACGTGGTGAAGCTTAGCGTCGTCGGATGGCAGGCGTAACCGAAGAGGATGGCAACCAGCTTCTGGTCCAGCCCCTTCACCGTCATCACCGGCACCGAATGATCGACCGGCCCTTTGAGCGGTTCGCCTTTGGCCATCAGCATCGGCACCTCGGCTTCGCGATTGTTGCGGCGATTGACAGCGAAGGTCGTACGACCTTCGCCGGTCTGCAAATTCGCGGGAGCCAGCTTCGCAAGCGATTCGCCGATCATTTCCACCATCCTGGTTTCCATGAGCGCCGTATACTCTTCAACCAGTTTGACCTGTTCCTCTTCGACGGGATAGTAATCCACCAGATCATTGCCAAGCCGCGGGCCACAGTGATTGTGCGCGAAAGTGATCATCACCTGCTGGCGTTCCAGCTTCAGTTTTTTCTGAAGCTGTACGAATACGCGATCGCTCATCTCTTTCGGGACGCCCTGAAAATCGCTGGTGACCAACACGACGCGATTGCCCCTGGGATCTTCGAGGGCCAGCGCTTTCATCCATAGATCGTGCAGTTTGCCGTCGGGCGAACGTTTGGAGCCGTAGCCCGCGAGCCAAACACCTTTCTCCGGGGTGACGATCGCTTTGGCCACGCCGGCTTTCCAAGTCGCTTCCTGTCCGCACGCCGGACTGACTACGCCGACGAGAAAGAGAGTCAGGAGGGATAACTTCCGCAAGAAAAACCACATCGTTGCATGCATAGGTTGGCTCCTTGATCAATTGACGAGTCTGTTTTACTTACCCCACGAGGTGGTGTTAGGTTGTGCGGCAAACTCCATGAACTCAAATACCGCGCCGTCTTTTCCGACAAACACAACGGTCAGACCAGGCATGGACTCGAATGGACCGAGCAGGACCGTTCCTCCGGCAATAGCAGCCTTGATGCTGTCCACGCGAAAGGCGAAATGCGGCAAATCGCGTACGGCGCCTTTCACAGGCGAATCCGGTTCAAAACGCAGAAATTCGACACGATACTTGTGTTTAAGCGGATCGGTCACCCACACTTTAGTTGCAGGTACGTAAGTCTCGCCGGGCTGTTTGTCGTCGGTGGGCAATCCCACGTGATGAAATTCTTTCATGGTTTATTCCTTTCATTTTGCGGTTTTACAAGTGGCAGTCGATTCCTCCCGTATGATTACCGTCGACTTATGGCCTGTCGAACCAGGGTTTTGTTTATTTCTGACATGGAGTGCCTCCTGTTGGATTACTGATAAAAACTATTTTCCCTGGAGGAACAATTCAGAAACACCGATTTCAGTGATCTTGTCCCAGTTAATTAAAAAAAGATAACACAGTCATAACTGGCGGCAAGGATTTTATCTCAGCCATCCCCACCAGGGATGCCCCTTTTCACATTAATCGTGGGAAACCGTCACAGAACGGAAGGTATCCAAAAGACGCTTATCGCCAGCCGTGTTTTTAGTGGTTCCGTAGTGTCCGGTACTTGGAGTTGAGCTCATAAATTTCCTGGCCGTTGCAGGCAACGCATTGTAAAAAGCAAAAACGCTACTCGGAGTACAAAGCTCATCCGCAAAGCCCGTGCAGACGTAAATGTCACACTTGATACGCGGGGCAAAGTTCACCCCATCGTGGTAAGCGAGCGTAACCGCACGGCGAGGATCCGCCTCAATACGGGCGACAAACTCCTTGCCGCGGTAAAGAGCCGCCGCATCACGCCCCTGCTTGTAGCCGTTGTATTCGCAACCGCTGGGCACGCTCACCACCGCCACCGTGACATCTTTATCCAAAGCAGCAGCCGCGATAGTCTGGATGCCGCCCAAACTGCCACCACGCACAATCAGCTCCTTGCCGTTCCATTCCGGGCGGCTCTTGATGAAGTCAAGCGCACGCATCACCCGAAAAAACATATCGTGACCAAACCAGGTATCGCGATCCGTATCCCCGGCTTTCCCCCCTTCTTCATACCAGGTACGAGCTATCTTCTTGTACTCGTCTTCTGTCTTGCCGGTCGGCAAACCGTGCCAACTGACATACAGTGCGAGAACACCCCTGGACGCAGTCTCAAGTGCAACCTTTTTACTCGCATCCTGCCACACCATGCTCAGATAGTCCACACAGGCAGGCAGACTCTTGGGCTTCGCATCGACGGGGACGGCCAGATAACCGGTCACCGGAGTACGGCCAAGACACTTGATCTCGGCGCTATAACACTTGACCTTACCTTGAAAAGCCTTTGGGACGTCGACCTCGGTCAACTTCGGCTCCAGCGGTATTTGGTCAAGCTTGGCGCGGCATGAATCCCAGTACGTGTCGAAGTCCGCAGGACGAGCATCAAGCGCTCTGATCTTATCGGCATCGTACATCGCGCCAATCTCACCCACGATGGTAGGTTTCATCCTGTGTTTGAAAATCCCCTCGCCTTTAAGCGGATTGCCATCCTTGCCGATGATTTCAAACCCGAAGAAAAGCCATCCTGGACGATCCATTGACGCCTTGATTGTCACGGCATTGCCGTCACAGACAAACTCATCCTGCTTAAAAACAGCACGTTCACGCTTCACGGTACAACGCAGCTTTTCACCCACGGCCGGTTTACCGCTATTCATCAGCCTCGCAGTACATACCGTCTCTTCGCCAACCTTGTAGTAGCCATCGATTTTATCCAGATTAACCTCAAGAGAATAGCCGGCAAATGCCGCTGCTGATGTTATCGCTAAAACTCCATTGATCAACATTCTTAGTTTCATGTTAGTAAAGCAGTCGGCGCTCGCTCAAATTACTCCAAGGTTGGTTTTACAATTTCACCGCGAAGCTGGGCTTCCCCGCCTTCTTTCTCGTAAACTCCATAGAAGAGCGAACACGAATCCAGCCACACCGTTATCCGGTGCATATCATCCGATGAAAGTTTCAAATCATGGTGACCCTTCGCCAGCATCGGATATAATTTTGAACCCAGCGCTCCAAACTCTCCCGGCGACGTACGGTGAGTCTTCCCTTCGCTCTTTCCATAATCATAAAAACCATATTTCGGCGCAAGACTCACGTAAGACGCATAATACGTGGTATTGAAATCCATGTATGCCTTTCCCTTCATGACAACCTGATCTGAATCCAGCTTCGGCGCTTTTTCCGGATTCTTTTTATGACACTCAAGGCAATACCTGTTCAACACCGGTTGTATCAGTCGCGGATAACTGAACGGATTCGTACCGTCAACATCGGGTTGAAGTCGTGAAGGCGGTCTTTTCATTGCCATCGGCTCACGTTTTAATGGCGCAGGGGCGCGGTTCTTTGGTTCATGACAACCCTGGCAGGCAAGTTCCTCACCCGGCTGGAAATGGGTTCCAGAACGCATGGATTGAACGGCCAGCCCTTTCTCATCCAGCACCTGGAAGAATACCTGTAATTTTGCAGGAACAACAAAATGAGCACTGCCGTCTTCTTCAACCGGTACGGTCCCAAGTACATACCTGCCGATGTTTAAAGAACCTGTCCCGGGAACCTGGACACCCATGTTACGAACTGCAGGAACTGACTGCGGAATAATCTGCCACACTCGCAGGGCTTTTATTTTTGTCCCTGCTGGAAATGGTTTAAATGATTCATAAACATTTATCACCGATACAGTGGCTTCCGGTAATTGTTGCTTGTCTGTAGATTTAATGTTTGATGCCAGTACCGGAGGTTTGCGACGCGGTATCAGCGGTATTGGCCGCAGACACGATATTTCCGGGTCACGGTAAATGAGTTCTTTATTTCCAAACGAATCAACGAGATAAATGCCATAATTCGCATCGATATATCCTTTTTTGCGACTTTCGTTTTCCGGCCGGGTCTTTGCATCATAAACACAAAGATGGTAATCCTCGCTCAAGGGCCATGGTGTTCCGTATGTTTCGGTTCCGCCTTCACTGGTTTCCGTGTATCCAACTTCCGGTGTCAGCCTTTTTAAAGGAGCGCCGGAATCATCATCCCGCACCTGCGCATTGATAAGTATCAGGGAACCGTACGCCTGGCCATGATGCGGGGCAGCCGTTGCCACGAACTTCGACACCCCAGGTACGGCCTTAAGACTCATCTCCATGTCAGGCCGGCCACCTCTCCAGGCATAATTGCCGTGAATCGGACGCGGATCACATCCGTCTGCCGTTGTTGTCCACGGCATATGGGCGGCAGAGAAATGACGGTCAATATAATCCCAGCGGGTCCAGGCAATCTTGCCGTCATTCGCAACCGTCGGATGCCATTCATTGGTCTCATGAAAACTCAGACAACGGACGTCACTGCCATCCGAGGCCATGTCATAAAGCGTGAAAGTCGGACATACCCTCCCGCAGCGCAAATAGCCACCGCGCCTTTCCGACATGAATACAATCCTGCCGCTTGGCATAAGACACGGATCAAATTCATTCCAAGTTCCATCAGTCAACTGTTCGAGGTTTGAACCATCAATATTGACCCTGAAGATGTGGTAACAACGTCCTTCAGCCCAGTGGCCGCGGCTTGGGTCAGTGTGATGATCGTGTTTTCGATTACCGGTACATTCGACATAAGCAAATAAGACACTTTTCCCGTCAAACGAAAGATCCGGCGACAGGAACGAGCCGCCTTCTGTTTCATCGCCAGAAATATTACCCAGTCCGTCAAAGTGAATCTTGTAAGGCTTGTTCGACCCGCCACTCAACTTCTGCCCCTTCAGTCGGCCATTCCTGACCACAGAACCGGCCAGTACATCCTTCAGTTTTGGTTCTGATCCAAACGGGTCTGACAGGATATACAATCCCCCGCCTGGCCGCGCAGCCATGCCGTAATACTGGTCACACATGTGGTTGTAAATTGCGCGATGATGTTTAACAAACAACAGATCGGGAAAATTTAGTAGTGGATTTTTGAATGCAATCTGGCGGCGTATTCTACAGACATCAGTGTATAATTTGTACCTGGCCTCGCTATCTTTTACATCCATTGACTTACCGGCAGACTGCAGGGCGGCAAGTTCTTTTCCCAGATCAGCCAGATGTTTTAAGGCTGAGGTTTGTTTAAGATCTGTCAGCAGTGCTGCGGTACGCCTCAACACAACATCAGCGGGATCACGATCAGATTCATGAATCAACGCATCCTGTCGTAGAGTTTCGTTTCTCCGGCCGGCAATACATACCCGATTGGTTATATCGCTCTGTAATACTGTATACTGTATCCTCCATTCCTCTTCCATGCCAGCGGTTGCGGGCAAAACAAGGAACGGCTGAAGAACGGAACAAATAATTGTCGGTAAAATAAAATGAAAATGAATCCTATTCATACATTTCTCTCTACTAAATGGTTACGCATTTCGGCACAAATCTTTCGCGTGATATAGCCTTCCCGACTGCGTTGTCGCATGAAGTGCGGATACATATCCAGCCCTTCACGCGACGCCTTGCCGGTCGGAGTTTCTGAAAAACTCCTGAAGGCCATCTGACTCGAAATATTTACGCTGATCGAAATGCGCAACCTGGTTTACATGGCGCCAGAGGCGCTAACCAGAACCTCCATTCGAGGTCTCAACTTCCTATTGACGGAAACCCTCAACAAGATCACATCTTTCTATGTAATATTATGCGATTTTACCGATAAAGCGTCTATAGAGCATTTGGTAATTCAATATGTGTTTTTTGGCAAGAACGGCTTGAAGAATCAAGCCGGCAGGTGCTATTCTTTCCATGGAAACAAAAGGTATTCACCATGCGAAACCAGGCACTTTATAAGACTGCCCTGCCCTTCATGACCAAACTGAGTACTGCTTTCTCTGAAACTGTCGGCCTGGCAGTTCTTGATGGAAAAACACCTGATGGCATTATCATCGGCCAAGTCCAGGGAACACAACGGTTCAGTTTTCGGCTTGCAGTTGACCAGCATTTCCCCCTGCATACAGGTGCCCCTGGCAAAGCCATTGTGGCCTTTCTGCCTTTGAAACAGCAAAAAGAAATTATAAGCCGCATGACCTTTACAAAATTCAATCAGAGGACCATCACCACATCAAAAGCGTTCTTCAAGGAAATAGAAACGATCCGCCGCAATGGTTATGCCACCGACATCGCCGAAGAGGTTGAGGGTTGTCACTGTATAGGCGCTCCAATCATGGACCAGAATAGGTTTCCGATTGCTGCCGTCTGGGTAACCGGTCCTTCCAACAGATTGCCAATTTCCAAATTTGAACACATTGCCAGATTCACTATTACAGCCGCCGATAATATTTCCAGCGCGCTGAAGAAAACCGGCGAGACACAAATAATCTTCATGAAACACAAGGTTGGTGAAGCTGAGAAATATATTAAAGACAAATTATCCGAACCTCTTGAAATGGAAAACGTGGCCAAGGAACTGCATATTGGTTACTCATCCCTACGTCACTGGTTTAAAAGAATACATGGCAAGGGCCCTGCCCAATATCATCTGCAGTTGCGTCTTGATGCCGCAAAAAAACTTCTTCGTTCATCCAGAAAAACAGTTGCTGTCATCTGCCGTGAACTTGGCTATGAAGACCAGAACTATTTCTCAGCTCTGTTCAAAAAGAAGACCGGCATGGCACCCCTGGCATACAGGGAGAAAAATACGTAAGTATGGCAACGGTTACGCATGAGGATCGAGACGAGTCCGCGGCGGACTCGGCGAGTATCCTCCTTGCGTTGGTTCGGCTTTTTTCATATCCGTTAATGTGTCGCGCAATACTCTGGAACGTCTACTTCCTTCCCTTGACGGCCAGTATCAGTAGCGCGCCAAAGGCTATTGCAGTTCCGCCTCCAACCATCATTAACTCGTTCACCTTAGACATGAAAGTCTGAGGGTTGGGTGGAGGGTAGAGCATGGACCACGCCCCGCAGAGAGCCGTCGCGATGCCGAGAATCATCAGCAATAAACAAAAATTGCGCCCGCCCTTTGTCATCTGCTTGTTCTCGTCCATCTTGTTATCTCCTTCCTGTTGCCGAACTTGTGGATGAGCGGCGACGCTTCCCAATGGGCAGTCGTCCGTTCCATCCATAATGCCATCTATTTTAGATCAATTCTCATGTGTAGCAAGAATTAAGCTGTTTATTTCATGAGCGATCAATACGGCCAAAACCAAAGGTAAGGCGGTCACGATGAACCGCGGACGGCGACGGAGCGCCGTCCCTACCATGTAACTCAAACCTCTGGTGAAAATAAGGTATTCAAGAATTATGAATCGCGCTTTAAAACAGCACGGTAGAACCGGATGGGACCAGCGGCATTTGTGTCGGCGACAGTCTCAGAACACTTTCATCTGCGGACAATCTCGACTCCCTGTGGCGCATCTATTGTTGACTCTATTGTACCATCAGGTTTTTTCACGTGTTTCACCTTTATGATTCCACAAGAAGTTGGATAAGTTCCTTCCGCCCATTGAAGATCGCCAAGATGCGGAACAATTCTCACGACCTTGCAGCCGGGTTTCAGAACCTTCACCCCAAGCACATATTCAGACAGCCACGCCGTGGGACCAGATGCCCAGCCGTGACAAAGGCTGTGGCGGAACCCTTTGTAACAATAGTTGCCATAATCGCCGTGAATATCCTTCTTACCTTCAGGTACAATTTCATCGATTCGTCCGGCATTAACAGTCCATTCCAGGTCGAAATCCTCCCAGAATGTTGTGGCGCCAACATCCAGCATCGCGCCCCAATACTGACGTATTACATCCAGACATCCCTGGTAATCACCCGCCATTGCCCTTGCCTGTAAAACATAATACCCGTAAAACGTGGACATTCGCTTCGGCCCATCAACCGCCATGACTTCCTTGTTCAGCTTCACCGGGTTACCCAGCCCGGACAATGCAATAAGCGCCGCGGCCTGTTTGCTGTTCCCATGAACGGGAATGTGTTTTCTCAACCGTTCAACTGCCTCATCACACTTCTTCATTGTAGTTTCATTACCGAGTATGGAACACAGATCACCGCCTGCCACCATGGTAAAGATCATCAGTGATTGAAGACCGGCATGCACAGCCTCCTTGTTCGATGCAGACGGCCAGTCCATGAACCGCATCCCTGTAAGTGTTTCCTTATTGTCCTGATCAATATGTTTTATCAGTTGTTCCAGCAAACCTGTCAGATAGACCTGTTGTTTTTTGAGGTATTCAAGATCGCCGCTCTGTATATACCAGCTGTGTTGAATAAGAACCCACCACATCGAATATGAACTGATTCCGTTCATCCATTTTGGAAGCGGTGTCTCATCGCGTATCAGATCAAGGCTTGCAGGAATGATCTCGTTACACCCAAAAACAGAATAGATTGTCATTGTCTCAGGATGCATATCGCCGATCCATACCAGCCGGTCACGCTTGATACCATCCCACAGGTAATCCTGCATGTTCAGGTGAACGGTATAGGCTCCCGTCTGCCAGATCCTGTTCAGTTTTTCATCACTGCATTTGAACGAGCCTTTGTATTCCAAGTCACGGTAAATAAAAATCGCACGCACACTTTTCAACTGGACCATGCTGTTTCCATCAGCCAGATCAATCCGCACGAACCGGAAACCGGTATTCCCTATCTCGTGTGTGCCCAACCAGGGAACAAGACAAGTCTGGTCACGGATTGCATGATCATTTACAGCATTCTTTGAACCACCCAATTCACTCATCGTCTCACTGACTGATTCACCAAAGCGAACACGGAGATGCACCGGTTTTCTGTTCTTCGTATTCCAAGCCATGATTTGAACACCACCATGAAGTTCCCGCCCAAAATCTAAAAGAATTCCAGCCGGACCTTTACTGTTATCAAGAACACATGGATTGGTGGCTTCGAGTGTTGTCTGCCCAGATCTTTTCTGCAACAACACTTCGGAGTTTTTCACAGCATCATTCGAAGAACTCCAGACAATTTTCGCCGGTACAACATACTGACGCACCCTGGGATCGACTGTATTCCTACCCTGCAGATCAATTGCAGGTTCAGATTTGACATAAATTCCTTCGACACAAAAAAGAAGGATGAATATTCCACAATATACAACCGCATCTTTTCTTCTCATACCGATCGTCCTCCGCAAAACTATTTCATCTTATTTACAAACTCCGAAAACATCCCTTATCGCTTCCAGGTATTTCATGCCGTTAACAGTATCCGGCTCCAGATAACTGCCCTCAGTCCATTCATTCCAGCAGTTAATCGTAAAGATACGGTCTTTTACCGGACGATTCATCAGCCTGCGCCTGGTTTCTTCCAGCGCAGCTTTGAACCGCTCCGGCGTATTACCGCCGATTGTATTGGTGAACGGATAACCGAAATTCCCGAATTCGTCTTCCTGTACCGTACGTGGACTTGAATCCCAACCCATGCTGACATTCGGATAGTAAGGAATGCCATACATTTTGTCCGCCTTGTCCCAGTGAGCGAAATACACATCCCGGACTTCGTTATAATCAGTCAGCAGTTTCGGCAAAGGAACATGATGAATCCAGACATAGGAAGTAGTTGAATCAAAGCCGAGCGCTTTTATTACTTCAACCAGATCGCTGCGTTTCGTTTCACCCGGCAGTATCGGCTGCCCCCAGGCCACCGCGTTGAGATGTAATCCGGGCAATCCCGCAGCCTTCGTCTTCTCACGGAATTTGTCCAGTGCTGCGCGTGTCGCATTAATTGATCCGAAATTTGCGATCAACTTGGTCATGTCATAAAAAGAAAAATATGGTCTGCCATCAATTTTCCAGTATGAAGGCTGGAGGAAATAGTCTTTTATCACGTGGTCACAGATTTTTTCGAAATTCTCGGGGGTCACTGTTCCCGGATAAAGCGTCTTTCTCGGAGCACCGCGTTTGTAAGGATGAAGATCAATCCAATCATGGTTGGCCCACATCAGGGAAAATTTAACACGGTTTCTGTTTGGCGCTTTCAGGTAACCTAGATCCAAGCAACGATTGAGGAAAGGACCATCATTGAAGTAGTACCAGTCAAAGATAAAAGCATCCACGCCATGATCAGCCGCCGCATCGATCTTTTTTGCCATTACATTTGGATCGGACTCATCAGCGTAACCCCAAAGCGGAACCTTGGGCTGAACATGACCAGGGAAACGGGGCTTTGCTGTTTTCACCAGTTCCCATTCGCACCATCCCCTACCTTTTTCATTATCATTTCGCGGATCACCGGGATGGTAATTTGGAGAATAGTAACTGGCAATTACCGGTCGTTCAGACGATGCTTGTTCTGTTGCAATCATTACCCCAGCAAAAATGATTAGAAAAACGATTTGTATATAAATACACTTCACGATTCATTCCTCCTTCTTTCTTAATGCGGAGAATTCTTACATCAACAATACAATATTGCACTAATTAATTCTCGATGTACTTTACAAATGTGAATAGATTTTTCCGTTCTTTTTTCCGCGTCCACGCGGAAGGTGAACCGCAGGTGGCATTTCGATGCCCAAAGGCCGGAGAAATGGCATGTGGATTTTGCGATGCCGGCAAGGCGTCTGGCGCCTGAGCGATACTAATGTATGCGAAGGCGTCAGCAACACAGCCGGCGCGCAAAAGATGCGTGCCGGCTTCTCCGCGAAATGCCACCTGCTTTTTCCCCAAGTCACTAATGTAACTTGTTCCCACTAATTCTGAGACTGCTTGCTGCGGACCAAATAAGCAATAACCAGCAAGCTACTCATTATCAAAAGAAATACCACCACTATAGTCAGCAAATCAAAACCCTTCATGTGTCCTGGCCCTACCCCCATGGCGATTCTGAACCCGCCTGCTTTCTCCGCCGCAAACAACCACCCGAGACTGCTTCCAAGGAATCCCTGTACACAACCAAGCGCAACAAGGTTACGGTTCCTGTCCTCCATGAATACCCACGACAGGATTACACCCAGCAACCAGCAAATACCGACAAGGCTCCAACTGTTGATGTGAATAATTCCGAAAAATGATCCATTGAGCACAGAAACCCAGAACCGTTTTTGCCATTGTTTTGCCGGGTCGGTCGCCGGTGTAAAACCTTTCCGAAACCTCGTGCCAAAATACGAACTGAATAATAACTGTTGGAGCGTTCCCCAGAACATGTAACCCAATAAGTCCAATGCAAAATGGCGGGGTTGAAAATCAGCAAATGCGATACTGCCCATCACGATAAAAGCCGTAGCATATTCCAGCATACCCAACACAAGAATAATCTTGAATGCAGTAGACAAAGCCGAAAGGAAGTTGTCATATCGAATCACACAGGTGGAAAAGAACGTCGCCATCACAATCCCGCTCAGAAAGATCGCCGCTTTTCCTGCAGCGGTCGCCTGGATCCGACCGGCAGTTTCGTAATTCAGGCCAAATATGAACCGCGATGCTTCTTTCCATTCGAAACAATAAACAAAAGTAAGACTGGCAATTATCAAAAATATCAATCCGACAGAAAGAATCCTGCCAGCGACAGATCGCTTGCGAATATTTGCATAAAGCGCAACTGGATTCCCCAAACCCCAGCTCGAAAGCGTGTCTTTATGAACGAAAGGACTACCAAAAAGAATATATATCGCACCCAATCCAAGGAAGATTTCTCCCGCCAATTTTGCCGCTTCAATTCGCATGAGAACGCCGAAGGGATAGATAATCAGCCAGAGCATAATCAAACAATATGTCATCATCGCAAACGCTTCGATGATGTTATAAGTCCGTGACTTGACTTCCTGTTCCAGCTCCCCGCAGGTGTTTGCAATACTGTTTTCCACGTCAATTCTTTCTTTGTTCAGCCAGTGGCCTTGTTGATAATACGAATATATACTTTTGAAGAATTCCAACAATAGACAGACAAGAAGTCAAGGGCACGTTACCCAAATCGGGAAGAGAGATTCTTCTCCGCCAGCAGACGAATCAGAATGACACTATTTTCGGTTTTACTGTTGAACATATGCATTTGTCATGCTGAGCCTGTCGAAGCATCTCGATTTCGGGAACACGCCATCAAATACTGAATCACACACTCTTTTCGGCGACGAGCTCAGCCAATCGGCTGCATTTGGTCCATATGACGCGATCACCCAGGTGCTGTTTCACGCGTTCAAATACGCGGCGCAACGACACCAGCCCAGCATAACTGCCTTTGGAATACAACGACTGCCAATGAGTATGTGTAGTGATGCTGCTTTCGTGGTTGAAAAGATCCACAAAACGTCCTTTTTTGCCATCGGCGCTGATGATGGCATCTTCTATTCCGGGTTTGCCCTCCTGCGTTTGCCAGGCAAAATCAATACCGCCACTGAATATGGACACAACCCATTCATCTGGAACCGGCCTGTGCATCACCCGATGCGGAAGGACCTCGCACTTCGAATCACTGTGAAGGAAATACCATGTTCTTTTACGGTCATACACGCGTTTCTCTGCATCAAGAATCGCCCATGAATAATCATCTTCCTTTTCCTTGCCAAGCGACCACGGAGAAGTAACGCCGTTGGCATCAAAGCCAACATTTTTCAGTATTTCTAATGAAAGCGCGATGTAGTCGGTCATGATCTCCCTTGAAATATGCGAAAAGTATTTATCCTCGCGTTCATCAAAGAAGTTACCGTTCTTGAGGTCATATGCCTTACCGTGTGTAAGAATTTCCGGAGTGATATCGAACAAGGGGACAATCTGGTCCTTCACCACTTTAATAAAATCGGCCACATCCTGATCACTTACTCCATCAAGATGCTTATCGATTCGTCCCCTGCCAAATCCCATGGGTACAACGCTAAATTTCCCTTTTGCCCCAAATTCGCAAAAGAGGTCGGCCAGATCATGAATGAGTTTGTTAGGAATGAAAGGATCAGTGTTGCTTTCAGGACGATGTACATTCATCGGATTTAAACCAGGCGAAGGATCATCAATAATCAGCGAAATCGGAATCCGACCATCGAGCGTGAGTTTTAAAGGTGCCGCCAGTTCCTTTTTCTCTTCCGCCGCAGAGATACCTTTCAATCCACCCAGGGCACCACCAAATGTTACCCCAGCCGAAACCAATAACGACCGTCTAATAAACTCACGCCTGTTAATCATGCAACATCTCCCGTTATTATAATGTGATTTTGACAATACGGATATCTCCGGGACCTACCTGGATCGTGAACGTATTTCTGTTCCGGTCGACAACAATTTGTTCGCCTGTCCGTAACTCGCGCAAAGCGGTGACCCGTAACGCCCGCATATTCACAGTCACACTTGCCGTTTCTGCGACATCAAATTCCTCTGGGGTCGTTGTGTATTTCGTCACGCCCTTGTTATTGATCAGATATACCCACCAGCCATCTGATACCTTGTTCAAACCGTATTCGATGTCACCCTTGACCTCAACCGGCAACACTTCCTTCACGATCTGCCGCATCAGCAGTTCGACCAGAGGCATTTTCGCAGTTGTGCCAACGAAATTTTTATACTGACGGGACACCATGAAATCCACGGTCGTCAGCACGACCCGGCCGCGGCCAAAACAATTCACACTCGCCAGGACGCCGCCCTTTCCATCGGTCCACAACGATTTGGCGCCGCAGAGTTCGACTGCCTCGTAATCATAAGGTTCGGCCAGAGTAATGGCGTCGCCGCCCGCCGACGAAGAAACATTGCCTTCAACCGGGGCGGTCTTCCCTGTCAGTTTTACGCCAAGAAACTTCTGCGGGAGGCTGTTACCGATTTGCCGGCTGTTGATCACCAGTGTGCCCCCTTTTCGGACATATTCCATCAATCGTTCCGCTAAATCGGGTTGAATATCATATTTACCAAGCAAGATTGCGACTTTGTAGTCCAACAACCTGGCCAATGGAACTGGTCCACTGGGCGGATCCGGTACAAGCACATCATACCCATCGCCAAATTCACTGTTTGACAGACATCCCTCTTTACCTTTTTTCGTGTTCTGGGAAAATGGCGCAATTGCATACATGAAAGCATCAATCATCTTGTCAGGACGTTCCACCATAAAAAACGACCACGGGTTTCCACCCCACTGCGGCATACCCTGGTTGAACGGCAAAAGCAGGGCCACCGGCGCATAGCTCACGCCGCGATCCGGGTGCCGTTCGATAAAACCATACCATTCCTTCATAGATTCACCGTGCGGCGAGAGAATCCATTCCTTGGGGTCCCCATCCTTGCGTTGACAGTAGGCGCGTGGCCAGTCCTCGTGTTGGACGAAACTGGCACCAGCCAGATAAGCCAGGTATTTGTCGCGCCGGCTCAATGAAACCGACATGCCATACCCGGGCCCGGAATGTTCTTCACTGCCGGGCGTATCGGATTTTGTTTTTGTCTGGTAGTTTGGTTCGTTGTTAACCGACGGTTTTCCGGTGCTGTCATAACCATTATAGTACGTGGCAATATACCATTCCCAGGGTTTGCCATACTGCCGCGCCGCACCACGAACGCAGAACAGCGACGGCTGGTGTCGATAGTTGCCGGTATTGGTTGTTTCCATGACCGCCAAACCTGCACCCCACTCCAAGGCGTAATGATCAAAGCACCACCCGGCCCGCAGAAAGACCATCTTTTCGGGATCATCAAAAAAGTATCGCCGCAGGGCATTGTAACATTCGCGCAGGCCGGCCGTTGCACCATCTTTACTTACGCGGGCACGTACCAGAACATCCTGCATCCGTTTAATGGCTGTATCAGAACAACCATGTTTACGGGCCCATTCTTCCGCGTTCTTCACATTATTAAGGGGACCAATATATTCATTGTCCCATTCGACGCCAGTCCAGAAACCAAGGAAATTGGGATGTTCCTGTTTCCATTTTTCGTAAATATTCTTGTCAACGCGGAAGTCGTCCATGCAGCGGAACGGTGGACGGCCTGCAGACATGCAAATCAGGAAAGGTAAGCGGGGGTCAGGTTGAAGCTTGAGAAGTTTTTCGCCGCTGACAGCGAGATTATCGTTGCCTGCAGCGCGCAGGTCCGAAAATGAATAGACCGCAACTGCATCGCGAACCATGGGTTCCTTCAAAACATGTTTCTCCATGGCCTTTGCCTGTGATGATTGCGGCGGAGAATAATGCAACATATTCCAGAAATGTCGCCCGAGAATCTTTGCAGGCAGTATTCCGGTATTCACATCATAATCATTCCTGGCTACGATCCTATTTCCATCTGGTACTTTGCCGGTATCCTTCGCTGTTGTTTCACAACCCGTGACCGCAGTAAAGAGGACCACAAATACAACCGGAAATATGGTTGAAAAAGCAGTCCTTGAAATAAGTTTCCCAAGAGCAACATCGAAACATTGTTTATAATGACTTAATCCCATGACAGTTCTCCTTAATTAAGAGTCAATAAGCGTTTTCTCGACAAACAATCCATTCTTTCAAATAATGAAGCTCTGCGGGCTAAAGCCCGCAGTTTCTTCGCGGAATCCGGCGTAGCAAAATCCGCATTCATCCCACGGACTCCAAGTCCGGGGTCTCCTGCGAAGACGGATCACGGTGGTCAGTTGCCGTTATGCCTATGTTTGACATTCCGGCTTACCGTTATTTCATCAACGTCAACAGGATCGATCGGACATCCATGACCGTCTTACCTGTAACCTTCAAAGCCTGCAGAGTCAAAAGTCCCCGCCCCTGTCTAAATTCAATTACACCAAGCCGTAACGGTTTGAAGTCTTTTACATAAGATTCGCCATATTTGCGAGGAAAGCGATCATGTTCCGCACCAAGTAATGGCGGATCGTTTGCCTCGGACACTACTCCCTGGATACGACTGCCATTAAGACTCATTTCAATGGTCGAACCTGTATCTGCTTTTGGACAAGTGTAATAAATAACTGCTTCATATTTGCCTGGTGTTTCCACTTCAACATCCCAGGTGATACTGTCATTCGTACTGATCCAGTTCTGGAAGAATGAGCAGTTCGGTGCCCGGCCACTGCGTTCTATGTTACCGTGCGGAATACCGTCACGGGCTGGTAGTTGAGTGATGGGAAAATCAGGATATCCCACCGTATACGGGCGATCCTTGTTCTCCAAACCCGGCAAAACTTCTTCCTTCCATTTAGCCACAGCCTTCGACAGCCGATCCGCCACATCTTTCTCCTCCGCTGATATGTCCTTTTCCTGTTCCGGATCGGATTGCATATCGAATAATCTGTTTCCATTATCGAGCCGGTAACGCTGGGTACGCACGCTGACTCTTCCTGCCCAATGCGAGAAGATCATGCGATCCGGCCAGTCGGTTTTATTTCCCAGCAACAGGGGTTTGAGAGAAATCCCATCCAGCGGCTTTTGACTGACAACCTGGATCCCGGTCAATTCTGCCAGGGTGGGCAGTAAATCTATTGCGCCGGCGATCTGGGGAATACGTACACCTGCCTTGATATGTCCCGGCCAGCGAATTGTAAATGGTGACCGTACCCCGCCCTCATCAGTTGAACCCTTGATACCTTTCATACCGCCATTCCAACGCACACTGTTCGGCCCGTTATCGCTGAAATAAATCACGATCGTGTTGTCGGCCAATTTCAACTCGTTGAGCTTCTGCAGGATTCGCCCGACATTCCAATCAATATTCTCGCACATGGCAAGGGCAGCGCGCGTGAATGTGACGTCCTCAGGTTTTGGACCTTTGCCAAGCATCTTCAATTCGAGATCGGCAAATTTCTTATAGAAGCGATCAGGAACCTGCATCGGCGAATGAGGCGAATTATAAGGAACATAGCAGAAGAACGGACGATCTTTCTTTGCTTTAATGAACTTGATTGCATGATCAGTCAAATCATCGATGATATATCCCGTCCCCCGCGTAAGTTTTCCATTGTGTTCCAGCGGCGGAGCGAAATAACTTCCCCAGTGGCCGGAACAAAATCCATAGAATTCCTCAAAACCACGCGCATTGGGGTGATAAGGATATTGCGTGCCATTATGCCATTTCCCAAAAGCTCCGGTTGCATAACCAGCCGCCTTGAAACTGTCGGCGATTGTCTTCTCATCCAGATTCAACCGTTCGCCCCCGGTAGAGACGCCATAAACACCACCGCGGGGATGATATCGGCCTGTAAGAAACTCCGCACGGGTCGGCGAACAAACCGGGCAAACATAAAACCGTTCAAACAACGCTCCATCACGCGAGAGAGAATCAATGTTCGGCGTAGCGAGATTAATATTACCATTAATGCTCAGATCGCCCCAACCCTGGTCATCGGAAAGAATAACAACGATATTAGGTCGCTTTATATCTGATTCTGCCGCTTTTATCCACGGTGGTATGCTCAACGATGCAATACTAACACCCAATCCGGTTAGAAAATTACGTCTATTGATATTCATTTTTTAATCATTTTCAGATTTCTTCTTTTTCTTCCGTTGCTGAGGGATTCCTCCACCATCAGCAAGAGCAAGTTTACGAAATTCTTCGGTACTTTGCGTCCATTTTTCCGACAATTCCCCGACCTTGTCCGGATACTTGTCAGCCAGGTTGCAGGATTCGCAACGATCGGTCTTCATATCATATAATTCCCACGGTCCTTCTTTTCCTTTCGATACAAGTTTCCAATTACCCACCCTTATGGCACGATTGTCACAATGATACCACCAGAGATAATCGTGGTTCATAGTACCATCTTTCACAAAAGCAGGCACAAGGCTCCTGCCGGGAATTTTCGGGACAGACTGGTCTTCCCATTTCTCAGGCCATTTTCCTCCTGCAAGTTCCAATAGCGTCGGTGGAATATCAATAAGATGTCCCAGGTCATTGCGCAATTCGCCCTGCGCCTTAACACCAGCTGGCCAGTGCACAATAAGCGGCGTGGAAATTCCTCCTTCATGTACCCACGACTTGTGCAGCCGTAAAGGTGTGTTTGCCGCGGAAGAAAAGCCAGGGCCAAGACAGATAAAAGATTTTGCGGAACCTAATGGAGCAGACTTATCATGACCGGCGCCCCTGATCATCTGTTCTGCGCTTGCACCATTATCTGAAGCAAACATTATAACTGTATTGTCATATGCTTTCATCGTTTTGAGTTGATCGAGTATCCTGCCGATTTCCTGATCAATTCTGTCAACCATGGCGGCATGAACAGCCATTTTGGTAGCCTGTAATCTTTTCTGCTCTTCCGTCAAAGTATCCCACGGGATAGCAAAACCAGCTTCACCAGGTCCGATTCGTTCTTGTAATTGTTCCGGTTTCAGGTTCCAGCCCGGTACGATATCAGAATCCAACTTGGATAATTCGCAATTGACGATCCCCTTTTCCTTCATCCGCTTCCAGCGTTCCTGCCGTACCTGGTCCCAACCTTTAAGATACGCGTCACGGTAACGGTCGATATCTCTTTTAGGAGCCTGCACCGGAAAATGCGGTTCAGTAAACGCCACATATTCAAAGAAAGGTTTATCGGAATATTTCTCAGCATGTTCTCTCAGTTGGCGAATGGCGTTGTCAGCAATCGCAGTACTGGCGTAATAACCTTCTTCAGAACCGGCAGATTGCAGTGGTTTTTCAATCTCAGCCATTTTTGTTTCCGGTATGAAATGATAATCGCTGTCAGTATAGTCAAACGATTTATCAAATCCCTGTTCAACCGGTTTGCCGTCCACGTGCCACTTGCCCGAGTGATAACTCCGGTAACCCAGCGGCTGTAAAAGTTTCGGCAGCAATGGCGCCCACTTTGGTCGAATCCCACGGGCACCACCTCCAATACCGGGAAGCGCATCGCGACGAATTTGCTGAGGATAGTAGCCCGTAAGAATACTTGCCCGCGAGGGCCAGCATCTTCCGGTGTTGTAGAAATTGGTAAACCTGAGGCCATTTTCCGCCAGCCGGTCAAGGTTCGGCGTCCGGATATCGCCCCCGTAACAACCTGTGTCAGAGAACCCCATATCATCAACGAGTATTACAAGAAAATTGGGTTTCTTTTGGCCGGCAATACCACCCTTCCATCCCAGTGTTTTGTTACACGACGACAGAATCGTCGCAGTCACACCCAATCCAACCATCTTCAGGAAATTCCGCCTGTTATACGAAGTATTCATTACTTTTCACCCTCACCTTGTTCCTCTCCCCTCAAGGGAGAGGAATCGATCTTTTCTAACTCACTCTTGATCCTAGTCAAGACAGCTTCTATATTTTCCATTATCTGACTATTCCAGAAACGTAAGACTCTCACACCTTTGCTCTCTAAATAATTGTTACGTTTTAGATCATGTATCTTCTGATCTGGAAAATCATGTTGTCCTCCATCTATTTCAACACTTAATTTCCGTTCTGCACAATAGAAATCCAGAATATAAGGACCAAACGGTTGTTGTCGTCGGAATTTTGTTCTTACCAACTTTCGATCCCGAAGATGTAACCACAACGCTTTTTCTGCCCATGTCATTTTTTTCCGCAATGAACGGGCCAAATATTTGTTATCAGACAGCATATAAATCTCTATTCTTCTACATTTTCCCCTCTCCTTTGAGGGGAGAGGGCTAGGGTGAGGGTATTCTTTATTTCTTCATCCCCGGCCCCTGTACTTCGGCGCCGGGCAAATAAGAAATATGACCGCCCTTGCCCACCTTGTAGCCCCATTTATCCAGGTAATGCTGTCGTGGTTTGAAATCATCACCGATTTTTTTCAACTCTTCCTGAAGTTTATTATCCAGTTTCCTTTGTACCTCAGCCTGTTCCGGCTTCCCGGCAAGATTATTCATCTGACAAGGATCAGCCTGGTTATCGTACAAGAGCCACGGACCATCCACAGTTTTCACGTACGTGTAACGGCTCGTACGAATCCCGCGGTATTCCTTCAGGTCGGGAATGAATGGAGACACGCTCATGATCAGCGCAGCCCTTTCAGAATTTTCCCCGCCGCTCCTGATCAAACCGCTAAGGTCCTCACCTTCTATCATTTTTGGTATTTCAATACCGGAAAGCGCAATCAATGTCGGGAGAATATCCGGCGTGTTGATCGGAGTTTTAACAACCCGCCCGGTCTTACCGAGAACTGCCGGATAACGAAGCAGGAAAGGTACGCGAATGGATTCATCCCACGGCACCTGTTTCATGTAAGGTCGGACATCCTGTGCCCCCATCATCTCTCCGTGATCAGATGTAAAGACGAGTATGGTATTTTCAGTTATACCTGTCTTCTGAATGGTCTCCACAATTTCACCAATACACTTATCGAGTGCCGTACAATGACCGTAATAGCCTGGCAATTCTTTCAGAACCGCCACTTTTTTTCCTTCAGTAACATTGGGCGCCAGTTTTAATTTCTCAGGCGGATACATATCCATGTATTCCTTCGGTGCGGTGTGATGTGGGAAATGTGGTGTTCCATAAGAAATAACCAGAAGGAACGGTTTTTCTCCTTTGGCATGATCACAAATATACTGCCGTGCGTCCTTCGTCTGTGCGAAAGCATCATAACCTTCCCAATATTGTTTCTCAGAAGAATTTCCGGTGTAATAATGTGACTTCGGATAATTATGATCGCACTCACCTACCTTCCAGTAATCAAAACCCTGTCGTCGTTCAGGCGGGATATACGAACTGCGGCCATGTCCATCCAAATGCCATTTTCCAACGTATGCAGTTTCATAACCTGCAGACTTATAAATCTCGCCCATGCACAGTTCACTGTCGGGCAGAAAGATATCATTAAGGAACATGCCGGTCGTGGTGGGATACCGGCCGGTTATAAGCGCCGCCCGGTATGGTGTACACACAGGACACACAGAAACCGCAGTTTCAAAATTAACACTCTCTTTTGCCAAACGATCCAGGTTAGGTGTCTTGACATTCGGATCACCTGCATAACCGGTAGCAGAAGCACGCCACTGATCTGCAAAGATATAAATCACATTTGGCGCCTTTTTCTTTTCAGCCAGAAGTATTTGCGGTAAAGATACTGCAGTCATTCCGATGCTGGACAATTTTAAAAAATTACGACGAGTCAGAATCTTCATCTATTCACCCTTTGCCATGGTTTTGAAAAAACAAATTCTGGTAATTAACCGATGCTTATTCAATCAACGGGAAATATACAGAAATATTGCAAAGAAAACAGCATGTAAACATCAGCAGGAAAGCCATATCAGAAATACACGAATTCTTGTGAAATCTTCAGGTTAATCCAGGTGATTTCTTTCACTGCTGATCATTCATATCCGATTGCTTTCAACTGTTTGTCAAAATCCGTAGGCAGATTAGCGAGAGGTTTGTCAATCTCCTGCGCCGCATAGTTGATCATGTTCATCAGCAACCTGTCCGCGGCGGGATGCTTATCCACGTTGTCGAGAATATTAAACGTATTCAAGATTATCTTGCCCGAGCCAAACCGGTAAACACCGAGCATTGTGCCCGCGGCATAACCGTCTGGTCGGCTGTTATGGCAGATCACAAACGCCGTCGCTGCGATGTCCTCGGCGGTGTCTTGTCCTTCAAAGAATTGCCTGGTGATCAAGGGACCATAGTAATCCCAGTCCATGATGCCCGCTGGTTGTAATCCGTTGAAAAATGGGTGCTTCTTGGCAACGCATTCCTTGTGGTAGAGCCAGTCGTGGAAACTGGTCAGACGCCCCTTATTCTTCAACGGCAGCCACCCCACGATGTCACTTCCCTTCTTGAAGGCGCCCGGTTTGAGAAACACAGCAACACTGCCCCGTGCTACGCGCTGCAACAGGTCTTTCCGAATCTTCGGCTGGACGTTGGCATCGTTCCAGTCTCCGACCAGTATCACTTGACGTGCGACTACTTGCTTCGACTCCAGAGGTGTCACGGTCAGGCCCCGGGTCTTCAACCATTCTTGCACACGGACATCCACTTGCGACACCACCACCGCGACCGGTGCTATAGTGGGCAGCTCACTCAAATGGAAGGTCAAGCGTCCGCCTGCAGGCGCACCGCCATGTTCCATCGTGGCGGCGAACAGGTATTGTCCTGCCGGTCCGGAAAGCGTCACATCGCCCGAAAACACCGGCACGGCAAAGGGGCCGTCATCGCCGGCCGCTGGCTGTGGAATCACAATATCTCGCTTCTCTGCCCACGCGATCCCGTTGGGTCCGACCACGCGCAACAGCGCCTTGTACGTTCCCGGCGCGAGCACATCCTCGTTCGCCAGAATCGCTTCCAATTTCAGTGGACGCCCCACGTAGGCGTGCATCGGTGCGGCAAACAGACACCAGCGCAACGGCGCCCACCCGTCTTGTAACGCCTCCATGATACCGGGTTTAAACTCGCGCCAAAATGTCCAGAGGCCTTCGCCCGTGTAGCCGTGGTCCAAAAGTCCTGTCAGATTGAATCCGCAGATCTTGGGATTCGACCGGATCAGATTGAACCCAAGCAGCCTTTGACGACAATGCAGTTGTTGACTCGCGCGTAGCATCTCCTCCGGAAACGCATAAACCCCCTCCATCCCAAACCGTTTCCAGTCGGCGGCGAGTTTCTCCTCGGTCTGCTGGAGAAACTTGAAGTCATCCCACTCGGGATTAGCACCGTATTGCTCATAATACCGCAACTCTCGGATCGCATTCATCAGGCTGCCGATACCGTATTCGGAGAGGAACACCGGTTTCGAGTCGCTGCCCAAGTTGCGGATGCCGGCCTCGATTTCTGGTGTGTGTGGTACGGCGGGATAAACATGCGCATCGCCCGCGCCTTGAAAATAACCGCCAAAGGGGCCGCCCTTGGCCGTGCCCTGGTAGTCGGCATTCTCAATACCCCACATGTACTCCCATTGCATGCTGCCGGGGTTACAGACAGACCCGATGTTGTATTGTCCATCCCAGCGGCCGCTTTGCTGCAAGATCAGGCGCGAATCATCCAGTGATCGCAACAGGGCAAGGCTACCCACCGCGTGCCGCACCATGGGACCGTTACGCATTTCGTTCACCAATCCGAAAATAACAATGCTGGGATGATTACGGTCGCGCAGCACCATTTCACGCAAATTAACGTCGAACCGCTCCGCCATCTTCGGCGAATCCGCCAGCAGCCATGAGGCCAGATTCTCCTCGTACACCATCAATCCGATCTCATCACACAGGTCCAATTGGTAGGGATGCGCAATGCCCGCGATGAAACGCACCATGTTGAAACCGCACGATTTCATGTAGAGTAGATCTTTGCGAAGCAGGTCCGGCACGCTCGCCGGTGGGAGAATCGCGCCAACAGGGCAATGGTTGCCGGTGTGGGCGCTTTTCAGAAAAATACGTTTCCCATTCAGCCGGAAGTAGCCTTTCTCCACGCGCAACTCACGAAACCCGAATCGTGTGATGTTTTCATGAGCGTCTTCATTAGGGATCGTGATGAGCCGCGTGGTCAGTCGATAAAGGTAAGGATCATCGAGCTGCCACAAACGATGGTCTGCCACAGTCAGCTCGCATTCCACCAGTTTACTGCCGGGTGGCACATCTTGTTCAGCTGTCAACGTCGCAACGGTTTCGTTGCCGAGAGCGGACGCTATGGCGAAGTGGAACTGCGCGTGCGTACTGGATTTACCCGCATTCATCACCGTGGCCTGGACCTTCACGCGGCCGGTCCTCCAATCCGGCCGTACATAAACATCATCAAGACGGACGACTGGAACCCAGAACACCTCCACCGACTCCGTAATGCCGCCGCTGTTGTAGGAAGCTCCAGCTTTAATTCCCGCAGGCGCCTTGTTCCGGTGGGGTGTTTCCGCCAGCACGATGCCATCGATGGCTTCCGCCTTGGGATTAAGCACGCGCACGGCGAGCAGATTTTTCGTACCGGCGCGGATGGTGTCGGTCACATCGAGCACAAAAGGCGTCTCGCCGCCCTCATGCCCACCGACGTGCGCGCCGTTCAGCCAGACCTCCGCGAGATAATCCACCGCCCAGAAGCGCAACAAATACCGGCCTTGCGGATGCGGCACTGTCGGTGGTGTGAATTCACGCCAATACCACGCCACACCATGATAACCCGGGAACGTCTCCTGAATAATCGAGGGAGATCTTGTCATCTTGGCCCCGTCTTCCGGTTTCTCAAACCATTTCTGATCACGGCCCTTGTTATCCGAGTCCGTGGCTATCCGCCAGTCTGGACCGTCCAGCGTTACGGTTTGTGATGGTATAAGTTCAGCCGCCCGCACATTGACGAACATCGCCCACGCAACCATTACCAAAATTCCGCAGTAGCTCATGGAATCTCTCTTCATGTCTTATTCCTCACTTTGGTTGTCCAGACTACAGCAATCACTTATACCCCATTGTTTCCAGCTGCTTATCAAAATCTGCCGGCAGGTCGGCAAGAGGCTTGTCAATTTCCCGTGCCGCATAGTTAAGTATGTTCCGTAATAACCGTTCAGCTGCCGGATGACGTCCCAAGTTCGGCATGATATTCAGAGTGTTCAGGATAAAATGTCCAGCACCCAGTTTGTAGATGGCTATATGCATGCCCGAAATGTAATTCGAGCTGGTACGAGTCGCGCCACAAACAACTTCCTCCAATTTCGGTTCGAGTAATGATGGTTTTGCGAGTTCCCCGGAAGAGGGAATAATTTCCTCGGAAATCTCGGTCCACGGTGCCCTGGTGACCTCGAAAGAGCTGATGATAGGATTGGAAATCAAGCTACTGTAGAAACTATAATCCATCATGCCGCCAGCCGGTAAACTTTCGAAAATCGGATGGTGTCTTACCCATCGTTCAGCCCTGTAGTAACTGCCGCACCAATCAGCTCCTACGAGCTGTTTGTGCTCCACGGGAAGCCAACGGACCGCGTTCTTTCCATCAGCAAATATCGCATGATCCAGGAATACAACCACACTACCGCGTGCGATGCATCGGGTAAGTTTACCAAATGCCTCGGCTCCTCCCGGCACCGGCAGTTTTGCGCCGACGACAATAACCTGACGTCCAGCAAGTGATGCGTCAAAAGCAACTGCCTTCACACCACGCTCAGCCAGCCAGTTGGTCAATACCGCCTCCCCGTTCCAGCACATCACTTCTCTCGGCATGGCAGGCATTGCGCCGGGATCATCGACATGAAAAGTCAGACGGCCGCCGGGAATCTCCTTGTGGCTGGACATCGTTGTCACGAACTCATACGCTCCGGCAGCGCCATCCACGGAAATTACCTCGTCAAATGCCGGTACAGCAAATGGCCGTTCGCGGCCTTCGACGGAATCTTCAATCCGAACTTGAATCTCCCGCGTAATCAGCGGCTTACGATTTGGACCTAGAACTTCGACACGAACCGGATACATGCCTGGTTGCAGCGTGTCCTCATCCGCCAATACTGCCTCGAATCGAACACGACTGCCCCGATAGACATTATTCGGTGTGGCAAACAGGCACCAGCGTAGTCGAGCGTTAACCAACCGTGCACCATCGAATAGAGACGTATCCTTGGGTTCCCGGAACAAAGTCATCAGGCCACATCCGGCATGATGATCTGCCACCAAGTGTGTCGGACTGTAAGCAACGAGATAAGGATTGGAGCGAAAAGCCGTTTCTCCCGGTTCCTTAATGCGAGCGTAATTGCGATGGCCATCGGCAAAGTAGTTCTCCGGCCGTTTCCATATCTCGTCCAATCGCCAGCGTTTCCAATCTGCCATGAACAAATCCATCTGCCGGCGGTACCAGCGGGCGTCATCGCTGTGTTCCTGTCCGAGACGTTTAAACTGGGCAAGTTCCGAAGGCAAATCCATCGTACCGCATTGTCCATATTCACTCAAAAAAGCCCGCCCACTTTTGCCATATGTTCGTAAAGTATTGATCGTACCCTCGGACAAGGGACACATGGGATAAGTATGTATATCAGGCAAATCAGAACTCTTGCCCTCCCATGAAATTGCACCTGGATTGCTCATGCTTCCAATGTCAGCGCAATGATCAAAACGTCCACTATTGAGCACAACCATACGTGACTGATCGAGTTCACGAATCATCGGCAAACTCGCCACAGCGTGCTGGAATACGGGACCAGCACCCATCTCGTTAAGCAGTCCCCACATAACGATACTGGGATGATTACGATCGCGGAGGACAACCTCGCTGATGGAATAATTCCAGCGCGATTTCATAGCTGGAGAGTCCTCTAATTGCCAGGCCCCATAGTGTTCTTCGAGAATAAGCAGCCCAACCTCGTCGCACAGTTCCAACATCTGTGGCATACTGCTGCGGAGCGTGATTCGTACAAAGTTGTAGCCTCCTTTCTTGATATTTTCTACATCTCGTCGTATCAGTTCGGGGTCATGTGGCATTTCATATGTGATAGGGAAATACGAAAGATAATACGCACCCTTGAGGAAAATCCGTTTACCGTTGAGACGAAAATATCCGTTCTCGAAACGGAAATCGCGGAAGCCACAACGGACCGACGGACGGTCCACCGAAGAACTGCCGGCTACCTGAACATTCGCCGTGACGCGATACAGAAACGGGTCTTCGATTGTCCAGAGCCGATGATCCGGCACACGCAGAGAGGTTTCCAGAACACTATCGCCATTTTCGGCACGCGTGGTACGAGTTGAAGTATTGATCGTTTGTCTGCCTTTATCAAAAGTTACCGCGAACTGTGAAACAATGTCCGCCGGCGATACGGCGTTGTGGATCGAAGTCCTGATTTGAATCTCTCCTGTCTTCCAGTTCGGTAGTACCTGTAAATTGGTCACATAGATCGGCGGAACAATCAGGAATTCAACAGACTCTACGATACCACCGGAGTTGAACATTACGTTGGATGCAACATAATCATGCTTGTCTCCCGACGGCGTCTGCTTGAGTGGATACTTGAGCGAATGATGTCCAACCACACCAAATTCCCGTGGATTGAGGACACGCACTGCAAGCAGATTTTTCTTTCCCGCTCGAACGGCTTTCGTCACATCGAGCGTAAACGGAGTTTCTCCGCCCTCATGACCGCCCACCGGTTGCCCGTTCACCCAGACCTCCGCCAGATAGTCCACCGCGCCAAACCGCAGGAGATATCTGCCGTTCTGATGTGGATTGGCTGGTGCTTTGAACTCACGCCAGTACCACGCCACGCCATGGTAACCGGGGAAGATATTCTGTATTACCCAGGGAACCGGCGTTGGTTTTGCCTCTTTTCGCGGAACTTCAAACCATTTCTCGTCGCGCCCCTTGTTATCCGGGTCTGTAGCCAGCCGCCAGTCCGAACCATTCAGCGTGATGGTTTGTGATTGCCTGATCTCTGCCGCCTGAACACCAAATGTTAGAAATATTATCGATACTCTAAAAAACGCATGTATTATTAATGTTTTCACGCAACCCATCTCCTGATTATTTCACACGATAAAACCAGATGATACCTTCGCGTTTCGGACAAGAAAATGTAAAGCCGTCACGCCGCACTGCCGATCCAGCCAGTTCCCGGGTTTCGCCAGTCTCGGGGTTCTCAAAGAGATACACCACATCCGGAAGGAATCCTTCCGGATGAACGAGGATCGAATCATCCGGACATTTTTGCAGCCGGATACCCTGGATAAAACCGCACCGTTCTCCGGAACAGTCGAACTGCCGTACCACCCATTTCTCTGCCGAACGGTGAATGGGTGTAAGCGGATAGTAGTCGCCATTCAGCATCAATTCGGCCGCCCGGCGCCAGATAACAAGCATTTTCTTCACGCGTTCGAAATCATAGTCGTCCCTCCGAATGTCGAGACAGGGAATGATCATGGGACCCAGTCCACAGTGATAGGAGAAACTATCCACCTGGTGATCAAATCGCGCACTACCTTGCAGGTCCCAGGAGAGTGTAGCCTCCTTGAAATACGGCAGCCACTCGAATAGGATATGATGAAAAGACAGTTTCACCGGATGGTTTCCATATCCGAAATCCGTGTAATGCAGAGGTACTGAACGACGCATCGTTTCCATGTCATTACGGCGGCCGCCGGATGAACACGAATCGATCCAAAGCCCTGGATTTCTTGCCAACAGATCGTCCCAATACTTGAGATAGCCTTGTACATGCAGGTTCTCGTTCATACCCTGCCGATCCTGTTCTTCGTTCTCACGCCAGTGTTTCAGCGGTTCAAAATTGAAATCCTGCCGGTATATCTTGATACCGTTATTCTGGATCAGTTTGCATACATGGTCGGTTAACCATTGGCGACAGGCAGGGTTACCCAGATTTAAAAGGCGATTATCAGTTCCTTTTGCCTTCAGTAACCATTCAGGATGCTCGCGATCTAGTTGGGATTCGGGTCTTATCCGTTCCGGTTCAAACCAGATCAGCAGGTCGGCACCATGGCGGGCCGCACATTCAGACACGGGTTTAAGTCCGCTTGGAAACCGCTCGGGATCTGGCATCCACGTTCCTGTTTCCGACCATTTCCGTTTATGTTCCTTGTTGTAACAGGGATACCACCCAGCATCAATCCACCAGACATCGATGGGGATTCCGCGTTGGACCCACTTTTCGATATAACGGATCTGGTTTTCCTCGGTAGCGGCCGTAAACTCTTCACCAGTGTCCGTCCCGTGCCCAACTAGTCGCGGCCTCATCGGCCGGCCGTTCGGTCTGGGCATGACGTGTTCACGATACCAACATCGCCAGAGATTCGCCGCGCGCCGGGCGTCGCCCATCCACGACATCACCGTAATACGTGGCGTACGGATGGTCTCGCCGGGTAGAAGTTGCAGATATGTTTTCTCCTGACCAGCCTTGACATGAACACCACCATCCACGCCCGTAAATGACGCTGACCACTGGGCAGGCCAACCAATGGCAATAGACAAGCCGCCTTTATCAAACATCAAACGGTAATATGGAAATGCGCGATCGCACGGACGGCCTCCCGCCGGTGCAAACGCAAGCGACTGGCCCGTCAGCACGGGCGTTTCTTTTGCCGTGTACCCTTCTGCATTGCAAAAATCGCCATTGCAATGCCACAAGACAGGGGAAACTCCCTGGAACACACTATCCAGCGCCATGATATCACTAATAATTGGTGTTGGTTTATTCCCTGTGTTTGTAAACCATGCAGTCCATTCCACAACCGGGTAGTCTGTGTAATCCACTATCACACACCTGACCTCCAAACCAGTTTGAGAATCGGTCCAGGTAATCACGTGCTGAACACACGACTTGTCTATTTTTTCTGTTTTTGATGTTTTTGTCCATGTTGCCAGTAATTTGTCCGATGATTGTCCATTGAAGATAAAGGAAAAAGGTATTTTCATCTGGGGACCAAACAAATTTTCTTTAGACCATTGATCCTTCTGGCACATTTCTTCCATTTTGACAAACTTCCCTGCAAAAGCACTCAACGCCATGTTCAACATCAATGATCCAACACAAGTCCACATTATCCATGTTTTCATGTACTTAATCTCCTTTCTCGACCAATGAGATAATTGTGTCTGCCGATTTCTTTATTTCCAGTTAATGCATAGGTTTCAAATGCTGGATAAACGTTTGAAAATGACCACCCCATACTTATCAAGTCAGGATTACCGCTATATGCTATTTCTAATGCTTTTAAGATACGTTTATCTCCCGCGCCGGCATAATATCCAGCCAATGTACGTCCCATAAGGCCATTTGCCCAGAATGTCCACTCACCGTCACCGGCCGGGTTTGCTGCTGCTTTCACATCATCAGGATTATTTTTATTGAGCCACCCCATGAACAAGATTCCGGTGTCATTAACGTTGTTGACAACCACATCCAGTCGCAATTTTGCCTTCTTCAGAAGAAAGTTGTCATGCAGAACATAACCCAGCCTGACTAAACCATCGAACCAGTATCCGCCTCCTTCATACGGCCAGCCTCCGTGTGGCCATTGCAGTTTTTCACCGGTCATTTTATAATCGGCAGCCCAAGCCTGAAGGAAGGCTTCGTGTATCTCATCTGCATGTCCCGTGTACCCATCTCGCGCCGCAATACACCAGTCACGCAGCCAGCCCTCTGGCTCCACTTGTCCCGGTGGTAAGGGAATAAAAGCCGGCCGTGTAGGCGGCTCAAAAGGTCGCGCATAGTTCACTTTTTCAGGTTTGTCTTCCAATCCACCGACTGAAAACTGCAACGCAAACAAACCAGCCCCAATCACCAGAGATGCAATTAATATTTTGCGGTTCATGAGGATGCTTCCTTTCCTGATAGGATTATTCGGCAATAGTGTATGTTATGCTGTGAAAATCGTCTCCACATCTTTTTGGTTTTATTTTACATTTCTTTCGATAAACGAAAAGCGATCGATTCCATGCTGGCCGGGTATCGTGCCGCTATTCCCATGTCAGTGGGGCAACACTAATGCCGCGATGTGGATGGTCAGCGCTTTAATTGTTAGCGCCTTTTATTTGCCAAGTTGGGCGTCTGTTTCGGCCAGCTTGAAGCGTGTACATACAACCGAGTGTTTACGCTTGTCGTTCCAGTACTTTATGTAAGTAGTTGCCACAATTGTTCCGTCGGGTAGCGATTCAACACCCGGATACCCACAATCACCCCCGGCATAGCTATGCAACAGTTTTACGCGGTATTGCCCAGACTTGCCCTGCTTGATGTCGTCATAAGTACCGACCCATGCCACAAAGTGTCCCTTTGTCGGCGACTTCGGAGCCTGATCGCGGAACGCAATAACCAGCCGTCCGTCTTTTGAATATACGCCCATGTGGCGGTCACCTGATAAACCCCATGGCGTATCGACCGGCTTACTCCACTTTGTACCCTCATCATTACTGAACATCATCAGGCTGTTTCCCTTGTGTGTGTTTTCGCGCATGAGCGTGCACAGTTCTCCACCGTCCGGCGAACGGAACACAAACGGTTCACAGGGATTTTTGCCTTCGACTTTTGCAATAACACACGGGTCGGACCAGGTGAGGCCGCCGTCTCTGGTAACCGTCTGCAGTACTTCCAGCGGGGCGCGGTCGGCGCCTTCCGGACCGCGGTGATAAAGGCCGAGGTATGATCCGTCCTTCAACCTGATCATACTGCTGAAGGTCATTACGCAGCGGAACTTTTTACCCAAGGGCGGCATTTCTTTCCATGTCTTACCGCCATCTTCGCTCATGATATTAGGCATCGGCATTCCAAAACGTCCGATCCATGCCGAGAAGACCCATAGCCGTTCTTTGCCCTGCTGATCGACCGTGCGGTAAATACTGGGACAATTCTCATGCTTTGTAAACCCGGGTGGAAGCTGGTCATCCAGCCGCGTCCATGTTTTGCCGCCATCATCACTGCGCGCCATCGGTCCGGCCTTGCCACCGTGCTTGATGCACCAGACTGCAAATATCGTTTTACCGTCCGGCATCAGTACCGTGGTCGGATGCCCCTGGTAAATCTCGGGCGTACCTTCCACGATGATTACGTGCCGTTTTGTGTCGTTTGACAGATCAACCAGCGGAAACTTTACAAGCTCTTCCGCGCCTGTACTCAGGGTACAGACTATACAAAGTATTGATACAAGTGTGATGATGTATTTCATTCTCGTCATTCCTTTCCTTATAAAGTTTGCAATAAAGAGTGTCCGAAAGATAGCCTTCTCCAACGTTCCTGTCGAGTTTTGACAGTAATGACTTTGTTTGATAATGAAGCAATAGTACTGAAGTCCCAATAATGTAACGGGAGGTAACTATGCATGATATTAACCGGCGCATGTTCCTGAAAACAATCGGACTGACTGGGGCGGCCTTGTTTACGCCGTGCTTGCTGAATGCCGGTACAGAAGGCAATTCCAGCAAAAGGCCCCCAAACGTGATTGTAATCCTGACTGATGACCAGGGATCCGTGGACGCAGGATGTTATGGCTCATCGGACCTTGTGACACCGGCTATGGATGCGCTTGCATCACGGGGAACACGGTTTACACAGTTTTATTCCGCGGCCCCACTCTGTTCTCCAAGCAGGGCGGCCCTGCTTACAGGCCGCTATCCTTTACGCGCCGGCCTGACACTAAACGCTGCAGCACCTCCAGTGAATGGTAATTTTGAGGACTGTAAGTCCGGCATGCCGGCAGAGCAAATCACAATGGCCGAAATGTTCAAGGCTGCAGGTTATACCACCGCCCACATAGGCAAATGGCATCTCGGTTTTAAGAAAGGCATGACGCCCAACGACCAGGGGTTTGATTACTCTTTCGGTATTCTCGACGGATGTATTGACAATTACTCACACTTTTTTTACTGGCAGGGACCCAACCGTCATGACCTCTGGCGTAACGGCAAGGAGGTTTACTATGACGGCAATTTCTTTCCCGAACTGATGGTTAACGAGGCAACGCAGTTTATTGAAAAAAACAAGGATCGACCATTCTTCATGTATTTTGCATTGAACATGCCCCACTATCCTTACCAGGGTTACGAGAAGTGGCTTGAACGCTACAAGGACCTGCCATATCCGCGCCGGAACTACGCGGCATTTATCTCCACATTGGATGAGAATATGGGCCGACTACTGGATCGACTGGATCAACTTGGCCTGCGCGATAATACAATTATCGTCTATCAGTCCGATAACGGACACAGCACCGAGGAACGTGGTCATTTCGGCGGTGGAAACGCGGAACCTTACCGTGGAGCAAAGGGCAGCCTTTTCGAAGGTGGTATCCGTCTGCCTGCCATTATTTCCTGGCCCGGTAATTTGCCTGAAGGCCAGGTTCGCAGTCAAATCAGCCACAGTTGTGACTGGATGCCAACGCTGGCGGAACTCACGGGAGTAAAACTACTGAACCCTGATATTGACGGCAAAAGCCTGGTAAAGGTTATTCGATCCGCTGATACACCGACACCTCACGACGTCCTGCACTGGCAACTCGGTGATAATGATCGTGCACAATGGGCCGTAAGACAAGGTGACTGGAAACTAATCGGTAATGTGCGTGATACCAGCGAAAAAGATCGCGGATTTAGTCTTACAACTACGGACAAGAAACTATTTCTCTCCAATCTCGCTGAAGATGTCGGAGAGAAGAAGAACCATGTGAATGACCAGCCTGATACTGTCAAACGCCTTCAGGAAATACGCAACGAATGGATCAAACAAAACGTAAAGAATTGAACGATTAGTTTTTGTTATTTTGTCTTAGCGGCATGGGCCTCCAGGACTTTCCACGCACGTTCAGTAACAGGAAACATTGAAACACGTAATTTAGCACAACCATAAGGAATCAATGTAATTTTCTCCGGCGCACCACCACTAGCAATTGGTTCAGCAGGGAGAACGCAGTTGTTCGTAGCCCAATTCCAGTTGAAACTCTGTGCGCTGGCATGCAATTTCAGTGGCGATTTTAATGGCCAGTCCCACCTGGTTGGCAATGCTAAACGTTCAACTGTTATATCAGAGTCCAACTTTTCACCTTGTACATCCAAGGCATACTTCCATTTGGCAGACGGATCAGGCGTGTTTTCATCCGTGGTATCTGGAATAGGTAAAGCAAACAAAAGCGGCCCATAATGGACCGATGCATAGGGTGCATCATGTGAATCTTTGTTTTTATCACGTCCCATTCTTACCTGAACGGTCCTGGGAAATTGCAGATGAACTTTGTCACCTGATTTCCAAAGCCGTTCGATACGAACAAACCCTTTGGCGTCCGGCACTGTCTTGAGAACGGTCCCGTTCACTTTCAACTCGGGATTATTGCACCAACCGGGAATACGGAACGAGAGCGGAAAGGTCGTTTCGCTTTGCGGTGCCACGACAATATCAATGGTCTCGCCGAAGGGATAGTCAGTCGAACAGGTGATTTTCACCGGCACACGATCAGCCACCATGGCCAATACCTTACAGGGGCCATAATGTGTAGCCACCAATCCATTATCGTAGGTGGCCATCCACATGTGCATCACGTAATTGGGCAGGATACGGTTCAGTGCGGCTGTACAGCACAGCGGGTAATGCTTCGCCTTATAGGAATTTCCTCCGGCACGAGGCCCATGAGGATAAGCCGGTGATTTGTCGACAATACGATTAGGGCTTTGAAAATAGACATGGGTCTTGAAATCGCGTGCGACAGTGACCGGACCGGCATTAAAGAACGCCCGTTCTGCGCGATCCGCCATGCGTCCCTCACCACTGATGGTTAATAAAGCAATCTGACTCCACAAATATCCTGCAACATCACAGGTTTCAGTTCCGCGAAATGCACCGGTTGGTCCATAATACTCATCGGCAACAGGAACACCTGAGGGTTGCATGGAATCACGTTCAAGGAGGTCATGCCAGCCAATGGTTACATCAAGAAACTCGGAATTACCGGTCCACAGGTAACCCAGCGCCCAGGGTGTTGTACTTTCAAGAAAATGCACAACATGATCGTTCTTTTCGGCGCCCGGTTCTTTTTTTGGCATTTGCCGATATCGACTCCATGAAGCTCCTCCCGGGTCTTTACCCCCGCCGTCTTTGGAAAACAGCATCGTCAACACTGCGGCAATTTCCTTGTTTCCCGTCCAAGTGTAAGTATCGAATGCCGGCCATGTATTGGACATAGCCCAACCCATTCTTATTTGTTCGCGGTTCCCGCTGTAGGCTGTTTCCATGGCCTGTAAAACACGGGGGTCCCTGCATCCGGCGTAGTAACCTGTCATGGCGCGTCCCAGTAAACCGCAGGCCCATATCGGCCAGGCACCACTTACGACACTTCCTTTTACGTCTTCGGCATTATTCTTGTTGAGCCACCACAGGAAAAGAATGCTGTTGGGGTTCATGTGGGTTACAACGACATCAAACCGTCGCTTCGCCTGCTGGATGAGTGAATCGTCATGCAGAATATAACCAAGTTTCGCCAATCCGTCGAACCAGTAACCGCCTCCTTCATATGGCCAGCCACCTTTCGGCCAATTCAACCGCTCACCAGTCATGGTATGATCTGCTGCCCATGCTCTCTGAAACTCCTGATCATAATCATCCATATGTCCAGTGTAACCATCCCGTGCAGCAATACACCAGTCACGCAACCAGCCCTCTGGCTCCACTTGTCCCGGTGGTAATGGAATAAAAGCCGGCCGTGTCGGCGGCTCAAAAGGGCGCGCATAATTTACCTTTTCCGGTTTACTTTGCGATTCTGCGGCTGAAGACCATAATGCGAACAAATCAATTCCCAGCAGCAAAAATACAACCAATATAATTTGATTCATCGGTTCCGCTCCTTTTTTCATTTGTTACTTTGTGCAGTGATTGACAACAGGTGGCGACAGGTGATCAAACAGCTCTACTGGCCACATGCCAAGGCGTTCGAACCCTTCGGGCATCGGCTGTTTATACTGTACATACGCCTGGACCTTCCCCTTTTTCGTGTAACTGATAACCTTTGAATCCGCACCCGGTGTAAAAACACTGTAGCCGGCCAGAATACAGTCTTCCATGTCGACATGCAGGCGTCCGCCCGATTTATTGCCTGCTGTACAAATAATTCCCGTCGACTTACCTCCCATTTCCGGTTGTGTAAAGTTCATAACAATCAGTCGACATCCTGTCATCTTGACCCGGGCACAGGCGCTTGCGAACGAAATTGCCAGAGCATTGTCGGAATGTACCAATGTACAGTCTTCCAGAACTAAATGCGGATATTGTGGCATAGACTTTTCCCATCCACCGACCAGAACAGCGGCAGTATCACCAACCCAGTCAAGTGCGAGAAAATAACTTCGACGAAAGATGCTTGGTTCATTCGGACGAATCACTGGATAGCAGACTCCACCGCCGAAAGCACGCCCAATGCCAACGCAGTCCTCAACAATCACCGTAAATCCTTCACCACTTTTATCGGTAAGATCCCAGAACAAACCGGCATCTCCGCCAGTCACGTAAAGATTCTTGAAAATCCATCTATCCCAACCGATACATGAAAATGTCTGGTTGGTATACTCGGGCCTCCAGCTCTTGGTAGTGGCCCGGAATGTCGACCACCAGTCATAACTCTTGAATCCCTTTTCCGGATCACCAGAATCGATGATAATCCGCCCGATTGCGCCAGAGCCCAACCTACCGTCGACGTCGCCCATCAAAAGATTATAAGCTCCTACGGCGCCTTTGTGGGCAGTATAAAGGTTGGCTTCCACATATGTATCAGGCCTAATGATGATACGATGATCGCCCTTGTCATCGGGTACAGCCAGCAACGCTGCCTGAATCGTGCGAAATGCTTTTCGCCAGCTTGTACCGTCGGAGTTATCACCCAACTTTGAAACATAGATCGTCTTTTCTTTACCGCTTGAATGATCCGTGGTCACCAACCCATAGCAACCAGTCAACAGTCCAACAGCAATCAAAGTCAGGAATGTCACAACGGGAAATGAAGTTTTTCTCGATTTCATGTCATACCTCCGGTATCAGTCAGATTCAAACTTACCATATCACAAAGCTTACGTTATATTCCTGAAATCATCTCCACATCTTTTTGGTTTTATTTTACATTTCTTTCGATTAGATAATATATTAAATCTACAGACAAAACATGAATACAGTGCTGTCAACGACCGTGGATTTCAGACATCTGACAGAATCCCGCGAATTCGCAGAATTTTCATCACTGCTCAAGAAACTGACCGGATTGGTAATGGCTTTAAATTCGCCAGGTGTGGGTGTCATATTCCATATGTTCAAAAGTGGTGAACAAAATCAAATCTGCCTGCTGATTCGGAAGGACAAGGAAGGTCTTCGCCGTTGTTCCGAATGTGATCGGAAACATCATTCATATGCTGTCAGATCGGGAAAAACACATTTATATACATGTCATGCAGGCTTTCTGGATATTGCTGTACCGATTTTCGTCTTCGGACGTCATGTGGCAACCATTTCGAGTGGCCAGATTCTGCCAGAACCACATTCCGATTCAGGATTCAAGTATATGCGGAAGCGACTCAAGTGGTGGGATATTCCAACCAGCAAACTGAGATCAGCTTATGATTCAGCCCCTTACTTACCCAGGAAACAAATAAAGTATGTCATGCAATTACTGGAACTTTTCGCAAGGCAGCTCTGTGAAAGTGCCCAGAAAATCAGGGACCTCGAAGCGCAGATGGAACGGGTTGAAATCCGGCGCGCCCGTGAATTCGTGGAACAGCAGATCGGCAATCCTTCTCTTCATCTCCGTGATGCCGCGAAATATGCAGGTCTCTCCCATGCCCATTTTTCAAAAGTGTTTCATCAGGTAACCGGTGTGAATTTCACACGTTATGTGCAGGCACAACGCATTACAGAGGCAAAAAGACTTTTAAAGGAAACCGAACGAACCATCACTGATATCTGCTTCGCCTGCGGCTTTAACAGCCTCACACATTTCAACCGTGTTTTCCGCTGTTTCGAACATCGCAGTCCACGTCATTATCGACAATCGTGACAGCGAAATGATAACCCAGCCAGATGGGATCAAACGTCACCAGCCAAATTCACTACAGAAAACGCCATTTCGACAAGACGGATCCATACTCATTTGCTTTTTACTTCTGCAAATACCTTTTCCCGGATTTTGCGCCATGTCGTAATATTTTCTTTTAGATTCGCCTTCTGATCACCTGGAACACTGTAACACTGCAGACCAATTGGCCCATTGTATCCAGCGTTTTTCAACATTCGCAAAAAGTTGGTAACATCATAATCACCCTGATCAAGACGCAGAAGATACTTTTTATTCTGTGTATCTATGCCATTAATGGACACGAGTCGCAAATAAGGTACGGCTTCCTTTATTGATTCCGGGACACAATCACCTTTTTTCGAAAGAAATTCATGACACAAATTAAGGCTGGCTCCTACGTTCGACCGGTTAACCTGTTTTACTATTCTTACCGCATCCGATGATGTGGCAACGTAGAAACCGGCATGCGGATAGAGCACCAACTGCAAGCCATTTTCTCCGGCAAGATCTGCTATTTCCCGGACAATTTTGATCGCCTTTTCATCTTCAGCCCCCGATTTCCCTCCAATCAGCGTCCACCATATGATCGTGTTCGATCCCTTGAGCATCTGGAACGCATCTTTCAACTTTGGATCATAAACCTGCGTTTTATCCAGGCGCGCTCCACAGTACAGTCCAAAGATTCGTAAGTTTACCGCTTTAAACGCCTCGATACGTTTCTCCAATTCTTCATTATTCGTATAATTGTAACTAATGCCATCGTAACCCAGCTCTTTAAGAGCCGAAGCCTGTTCTTGTGGTGTCCATTTACCGCGCCCGACACCATTATCAAAAACAAAAAACTGAAATCCTGAATCCTTCGCCCAAAATCTCACAGATGCCGTATTACAACCACCAGAAATGACCGCAACGCACATCGTAATCAGTAAACATCCATAAAGTTTCTTAAATTTCATTTTCCAGCCCTCTTTAATCAAACCTTTTCAGGATTCCATTCGCCTCGATAGAAAGATCTGGACAACAGTTTATTCGCCGCCTCATCATCAAATACTTCCTTGTCCGGGTCCCATTTCAATTTCTTGCCACCAAGCTGAATTGAAATATGCGCAAGGTGACATATTGAATTGGTCCTGTGTCCAACCTCGGCATCCGCGAGCGGCCTTTTCCGGCTGATAACACAATCAATAAAGTTTTCCTTTTCCCCCTGGAGAAGAAGATGTTCTTCGTTTGGTCCGATTTCCGACTTCAGGATTTCATCCGAACTGGCGGACACTCCCGAACTGGCATACAAACCCATGTTTTTCGCGGCAACCTGAACCCAACCTTTATCGCCCTCGAACCTTACGTGTGGGTCACTCATTGTGTAAAAGAGTTCCACACCGTTTACATATTTGAATTTTGCATTAAAGGACTTGAGAACATTCCAAAGAACGCCCTTGTGAAATTCGCCGGTTGCTTCAACTTCAACCGGTCCTGTATCATCCGTCCTGTTACCCCATTGGGCAATGTCATTTAAATGTGTACCCCAATTACAGATCATGCCGTCACAGTAATCACGAACCCGCATCCATCCGGGTCGGGCCTTGATATTCTTCGGCGTATGCACCCTGTTTTCCGTATAAGGCGCTTTTGGCGCGGGTCCCATCCAGAAATCATAATCCAATTCCTTTGGTACAGGCATATCCGGGGCCGCTTCACCAGCAAACGATTCGATGGGACAGCCCGTACGTATTGTATGTAGTTTTCCAATACGTCCGTTTCGTACGAGTTCACATACGCGATGATAAGCTTTGCCGGATCGGAATTCACTGTCGGTACGGAAAATACGCCCGTATTTCTTCATCGCATCGGCAACCAGCCTACCTTCCCTGATACTGAGATTTAACGGTTTCTCGCAGGACACATCCTTCCCGGCCTTTGCGGCCATGATCGCCATAACCGCATGCCAGTGATCAGGCGTGGAAATCATCACTGCATCGATATCCTTGTTGGCAAGCAGTTCACGGAAATCACCGTATGCCCTGCATCCCTTCCAGGTTCCGGATTCTTTTTGTTTACCATAATAATCCTCGACGGCTTTCTTACCGTTTTCCATCCGCCAGGAATCAACATCACAAACCGCTACAACCTGGGTTTTAGGATTGACCAGGAAAGGTTTAAGGTTGGCGCCCATCATCTGGCGCCCCATACCAATCATACCAATATTAATTTTTTTGCTCGGTGTGTCAGCACCGAGAACAGAACGAGTCAGAATAAGCGGGCCATTGGCAACCGTACCAGCAATCAGAACTCCAGTACCCTTAAGAAAATTACGACGTGTCAACATGATGATTCTCCTTCCTGTTTCTGATTTCCCGGTTTGAAATCTGGTAATTTAGCTGGTAGTACAATACTTCAGAAAATGAACGGTATAAAACTCTAATGGCTAGCATCTCAAACTAACTGTCGATTATGCTATCGGTGATTATGTCTTATTTCAAAGGACGGATACGGATGTTCCTGTATGCTACTGGACCATGATCACCCTGTAACATCAATGGTCCAACAGCCTTTTCATCATTATAAGTCGAAGCCCGCGTTGGCCCGGTGACTTCCTGGTTCTCATGGATCACCTTGTCGTTATGAACAACTTTCACAAAAATGGCATTTGCGATTTTCTTACCACCCTTGTCAAAACGTGGCGCCTTGAAAATAGCATCAAAAGTTTGCCATTCTCCCGGTTTGCGGGAGGCATTTGCGGCTGGGGCACGCCCCTCAAAACCTTTTCCATCTGCCCAACGCTGATAAATTCCACCACAGTCCGAATATTTAGGATGCTCAATACCCCAACTGTCAAAAACCTGGATTTCGTACCGGGCCATCAAATAAACGCCGGAATTCGACTTTTCAGGAACCATGAATTCGATGTGAAGTTCAACATCACCAAACTCATCTTTTGTGATGATATTGTGTGTTCTCCCCTTGTCTCCGTTCAACATCGCGTCCTTACCAGCCTTTCCGGTCAGCTTCTTGCCATCCCGGGCATCCTTCATGACTTCGCCAACTATTTTCCAATCACCCACAGGCTCACGCCACATGCAGAAATCACCACATCTTAGCAGGTCTATCGATCCATCATCCGCGGCGGGCGTTTCAGAAATCCACAACCAAAGAAATACCGATACTATCACTGTAGCTGTTCTTGTTGTTTTCATCTTGTCCAACACGATAAAACGTATCCTTCCGATAATACATGACCATATACGTATATTCGACAGACCAAACTGCAAAAACAAATTACTCATTCACGCTTCAGATTCCACTCGCTAGAAATTCGTCAATCTGGCAGGTACTTTGTTCGCTGGTAATTCATACCCCTTCCGGCGACACGCCTTTATTAATCGGGCATACGCCTGCGGTATTGAACGTCCTTCGGTCAGATTATTTCTCGCAATCATTGCATAACCCCGGCGGTTGGCAATTTTGAAAACAACCACTTTGCCAATACTCAACTTTTTAAGTACTTTCTTCTTACTACTCATATCAGCAACTCCCTCCTCTCAGCTTAATCTACGTTAAAATAAACATAAGACCGGCTCAAGTCCAGCATGAAGCAAGACATTCCCATTTACTTTCTGTCCTTTACCTGTACTGGAATGGACGGCGTTTTGATAAATTCGGCCATGCTCCGCAAATGCGGAGGATTCCTGTCTGCCTCAATCCTGCGAATCAGATTGTCAATGGATTCAACATCTTTTTTTTGCTCTTCATTCTTTTCCCAGTTTTTGTTTTTCTCAACAAGCGCCTGGCGGGTTGCCTTCAAACGCGGCACCATCTCACGTGCAGATCCTCCATATCTCGACAACGCATCCACGCACCGGTTTAATTTCCGGCCCCAGCGAAACTCATCCATTATGTCAACGCACATTGACATACCTTCACGGATCTGCAGACACGACAGCAAGTCCAGCCCCGCAAACCTGATGTCATACGCGAACATTTCACCACTTGGTGCCGGCTTTCTGACAGCCTCAACAATATCCGGAAGCAATATGGCAATCTCATCGGCAGTAAGTTTTCTATATACATCACTTACACCTCTGCGGATCCGCCCATCTTCACTTCTAAGAATATCCTTTACAACAGAAACCAGCAGAGTCCTGTCAACACCATCCAGTGAGTCAGCAAGAATACTTTTCGGCTCGCGTTTGCCGGGTGCAGATTTGAACAGGGCTTCAGTCAATGCACCCTGCAGGCAACGCCTCGGATCAGCAGGGTCCCTGACAAGTACTGACTGAAGAAGATCCGAAACCGCCGCCCTGCGGGTACTGTCTCCCATTCTAGCGATAGTATTTGCCGCCAGTTCCCGCATCCACGGGTCTCTGTCTTTCAATAAAGCCCGGATTTGAATGGACGCAGCATCCGCTTTGGCTCCCTGCAGCCCCAGTGCTTCACATGCACCATATCTGGTATCCTTCTTGGTACTGCCTAAAAGAGTCAGCAATTTCGGCACGAAGTTTCCTTCTTTTTTGCTCAATCCGACTGCTGAACGTTCCCGAACTACCGGTGACCAGCTGGTAAGGCCGGTTATTAGTTCCTCTGGACTTTTACGATCATAATACATTTCCTGCCCATTCCAGAAATTCCATGCCCCTGCAGTTATCGTCTCAGTAACAGCCCCCGCGGAAAGTGGTACAACAATACTTGGTTTCCGACCGGTTACCACCGTACGTTTGACAGGCAGAGCATAAGACAGCAGATAAGCACCTGTAACATCCCATCCATCATATGAACTTCTGGGTACGCCAGGTTCCCCCTGGTAGACAAAACGACCATCCCATTTTCTGGCCAGATCATAGTACCAGGAGGTTTCCTTAATGTATGCACCGCTGGCAAGTTGACCGCACCGTGCGACCCCTGGAAGCGCCCATAAAAGACTGAAAAAAATGCCCGTATGCCCTGTTTCGCGTTCGGCATACGCCGCTGCACTCATCCGCGAAAAAAAGGAAGCCGGCTCCTGTTCACCAAGCAAGTCGAACAGTATAGCAGCACTTGAACACACTCCATTGTTATCATGTGCAATCCATGGAGCATGGTCACCATAAGGAATCGCCCCCTTCCCGCTGAAACGGCGAAGGAAAAGGCCGCTTTTCCCTATTGCACGATCAAGTTCTGGAGACCTGATTCCAGCCTCACGAGCTACCGCCATGGCCATTGTAAGAATTATTCCAGGCTGATTCATACAGCCATATCCGTTAAGGATGCCATCTTCAGGTCTGGCAAAGCTGTGCCCCCAGGTACCGACAGCACTCTGTCCAATGGCAATCTCCACGGTAAGACGCTTTAGCCCCGGCAATATACTCTCGTCACGGGTTGCGAGATAATACTCAGCAAGGAATAAAGTCTCATAAGCATACCCCCACGAGATGTGGCCACCTGAAGAGTTGCCTATCTGTTGCCGTGAAAGACCAGCAACCGTGCGAGCATACTCTGCAATATGTGGAAGATATTCCTCCCGTCCGGACGCCAAAAGAGCCAGTGCATTGAGGGCATTCTGAATACAAACGTGAATATTACCGTGTTTGTCTCTCCAACCCTGTTCAACAATTGCCCTACATCCCATATCAAGAATCTTTTTCGACTTCTGACAGCCGTAAGGCGCCGTGGAACTGTAAATACCCATCACCGCGAGTTTCAAGGTCACATTCTCAGATTGACCGTTCCGCCAACGAATCAACCGCAGAATACCCTTACCGGATTCTTTTTCAGCTTCTGTTATTGCACGGCCGAAACATATACGTGCATCTTCACCAAACGGTTTCCCGTCAACACCAAGGATGACATCACCATTCTGAAATATGCCGTTTGCAGGAGAACCATCGGCAACTTCAGTAACAAGGATTTGACGTGCATCTGTCGTCTGTGCCCGCCATGTCCAGATCCATCCCCGCATACCCGTCGGGCCCAAGGTCATATCATGCGCGTTATCCCTCTGGCCACCCCTCAACAGATCCGGTAACTGGGGTTTGTCACCTGCAAACATGAGAGCTATGAATATGAACAGGACAACATATGCTGTGATCAATTGCCTCAGAATCATTACCCACCCCACTGTTTTATTTCGTAAATCAATAATTGTTACGGGATATACACGTTTGCTGACTTGATTGTAACGTACCGATATGAGAATCTCAAAGGAAATCAGGGGACAAATCATGCGCAGAAGAAAGGCCCTCCATATATTTACACTATTTTGCATTCTCAACAGTGTGGCATTGGCCGCTGAAAGGACCCTTCCACCTGCAAGTGCGGAGAAACTGCCAAAATGGCGTGGATTCAACCTGCTGGAGAAATTCTCCAAAGGTTGGTCCAATAAACCCTTTGTAGAAGAAGATTTTCAGCTCATCTCCTCGCTGGGTTTTAACTTTGTCCGTTTACCAATGGACTACCGCACATGGATCAAGGACAATGACTGGACGCAGTTCAACGAAACGACATTGAAAGAAATTGACCAGGCTGTCGAATGGGGCAGGAAATACGGTATCCATGTCTGTATCAACTTCCACCGTGCGCCAGGATATACCGTAGCCAAACCTCCCGAAAAACTTAATCTTTGGACAGATCCGGAAGCTCAGCGGATTTGCGCCATGCACTGGGCGACATTTGCCAAGCGTTACAAGGGCATTTCAAATGAAAATCTAAGCTTCAACCTGCTCAACGAACCATCGATTGAAGATGAACAGACCTATTTCAAGGTGGCAAAAATTCTTGTCGATGCCATCCGCAAAGAAGATCCGGATCGTTTGATAATTGCCGATGGACTGCGCTGGGGCAGCAAACCCGCTTTTGACCTGGTTCCACTCAAGATTGCCCAGAGTACCCGTGGTTATTCCCCAATGGAAATATCACACTACAAGGCTTCATGGATAAACGGTTCAGAGAACATGCCGGTACCGCGCTGGCCAATGTCCAAGGCAAATTCCTATCTTTACGGGCCAAGCAAAAAGGACATTGCCAGTCCGTTCCCCATCGAAGGAAATTTTCCAGAAGCTACCCGTCTTCGAATCAAAGTTCATACGGTATCCGGCTCATCAAAACTTACCATTAAAGCTGATGGCAAACCCATCTTCGAAAAAAACTTTGTCTGTAGCGCAGGAACAGGTGAATGGGAAAAAGAGGTATACAAATCGGAATGGAAAATATATCAGAACATCTTTAACAAGGATTATTCTGTCACACTTCCCTGTCCGGCAAAGCAAATAACGATTGAAAATACCTCCGGAGACTGGATGACTATTTCTGAAATCGGCATTTCCCTGCCCGGTGATCAGTCATCAGTAAAAGAACATGTTCTTCTGCCTTCCGGAAGTCAATGGGGCCAAAAACATGAGATTGTCCGATTTGATCCATCGGACAGGGTCTGTCCGTTCAAAACATCAGAAATGATGGATCGCCAGTGGTTATGGAAAAACAATATCGAACCATGGCTGAAACTTGAATCCACAAAAACCGGTATCATTGTAGGAGAATGGGGCACTTTTAACAGGACACCCCATGATGTAGTTTTAAGATGGATGGAGGATTGTCTCGAGAACTGGGAGAAAGCCGGCTGGGGCTGGGCGTTGTGGAATTTCCGTGGCAGTTTCGGCATTCTTGACAGTGATCGCAAAGATGTAATCTATGAAGAATTTAATGGACATAAGCTTGATCGTAAAATGCTGGATTTATTGAAGAAATACTAAAAACCGATTTCTCTTGATTTCTCAATCCTTTTATTGATGACCTCGTATATTAATTGTAGTATAAAAATACATAGGAACTAACATGGCCAGTAGAATATACAACAGTACTGCCAGGCAGACGCGTTATAGAAAGAATATTAATAATCCTGAAAACAGCGTTGAAGCCATCAAGCATGATATTATCGAGGAACTATTCTGCAGTCAGGCAAAATTCCCTGAAGTTGCTACAAAACACGATTTCTACATGGCACTTGCCTATGCCGTTCGACACCGCCTGTTGCATCGATGGATACAGACGGCTCATACCTACTTTAAGGAAGAAAGCAGAACCGTGGTTTATCTCTCCGCAGAGTACCTGCTCGGCCCCCTTCTGGGAAATAACCTGCTAAATATGGGAATCTACGACCAGGCACGGGAGGCTGTCGATCAGCTTGGGCTTTCCCTGGATGAGCTGCTGGAACAGGAGGAGGAACCAGGCCTCGGTAACGGAGGCTTGGGACGTCTTGCAGCATGCTTCATGGACTCTCTTGCCACCCTTGAGATCCCCACCATCGGTTATGGGATCCGTTACGAATATGGTATTTTCGACCAGGAGATTCACAATGGATGGCAGGTAGAGGTAACCGACAAATGGCTCCACGATGGAAACCCCTGGGAAATCCCCCGTCCCGAAATCCAGTATTGTGTCAATTTCGGCGGACACTCAGAAACTTACACAGATGAAAAAGGTAACCAGCGTGTCAGATGGATTCCCCGCAACATGATAATGGGCACACCATACGACACCCCGATCCTGGGCTACGCAGTAAAGACAGCCAACATGCTCAGGCTCTGGAAGGCTGATGCGCGTGAATCGCTCAATCTGCAGGCTTTCAATGTCGGTGATTACTACCGGGCCGTGGAAGAAAAAGTATCTTCTGAAAACATCAGCAGGATACTCTATCCCAACGACCAGACAGTGGTGGGCAGGGAGCTTCGCTTACAGCAGGAATACTTCTTTGTATCATGCTCGCTGCAGGATATGATACGCATTCACCTCCAGCGCGAGAAAACCCTGGATAAATTCCACGAGAAATACACCTGCCAGCTCAATGATACGCATCCGGCAATCAGCATCGCCGAACTTATGAGACTGCTGATGGACGTTCATGGAATGGCATGGGACAAGGCATGGCATATAACGACAAACACTTTCGCTTACACCAACCATACCCTTCTGCCGGAAGCGCTTGAAAAATGGCCTCTTTCAGTCTTTCAGAATCTCCTGCCCAGACACACTGAAATAATTTATGAAATAAACAGCCGGTTCCTTGAACAGGCCCGTACCAGATTTCCCGGCGACGATGGTAAAATATCCCGTCTCTCACTCATAGAAGAAGGATGGGGAAAACAAGTTCGAATGGCAAACCTGGCCTGCGTTGGAAGCATGAAAATCAACGGTGTAGCTGAACTGCATTCCAAATTGTTAAAACAAACCATATTGAAGGATTTCCATGATCTTTGGCCGGAAAAATTTAATAATAAGACAAACGGAGTGACGCCACGCCGGTTCATGGTTCTCGCAAATCCATCACTTTCAAAATTGATCTCATCAACAATCGGCGACGAATGGATAATAAATACCACAGAACTCGGAAAACTTGCCAAAATGGCTTTTGACAGGAACTTGCAGAACAGCTGGCAACGCGCGAAGCAGGATAACAAGAACAGGTTAAGCGAGTTCATCAAAAAAATAACAGGAATAATCGTTAACGAAGAATCAATATTCGATATCCAGGTAAAAAGAATTCACGAATACAAACGGCAGCACATGAACGTACTTCACGTAATAACCATGTACAACCGTATAAAACAATTTCCGAACAAAGATTACGTTCCACGTACATTTATTTTCGGGGGTAAGGCCGCCCCGGGCTATTACATGGCAAAACTCATCATCAAGCTGATCAATTCCGTTGCCGAAGTGATCAATAAAGACAGGCAAGTAAACGATCTGATGAAGGTGGTTTTCCTGCCAGATTTCAACGTAAAGAACGCCCAGCGTATTTACCCTGCCGCCGATCTGTCAGAACAGATATCAACAGCCGGCATGGAGGCCTCAGGTACGGGCAACATGAAGTTTTCAATGAACGGCGCACTTACCATTGGCACTCTCGATGGTGCCAACGTGGAAATCCGGGAAGAAGTTGGCAGCGACAATTTCTTCCTGTTTGGCTTAACGACCGAAGAGGTTTTAAAGCGCAAGCTGGAAGGATACCGGCCATCTGAAATCTGCAATAACAATCCCGAACTGAGCGCGATCATGGACCAGATTTCATGCGGGATGTTTTCGGAAGGTGATGGCAATCTCTTCCGGCCCCTTACAAGGGAACTCATGGATTTTGACAGGTATATGTTGTTCGCAGATTATGTATCATATCTTGAATGTCAGGACAGAGTCAGCCGCACCTATCAAGACATGGCACAATGGGCTGGTATGTCAATCCTCAATGTCGCCCGCATAGGTAAGTTCTCATCTGATCGTGCAATCAAGGAGTACTGTCAAGACATCTGGCACGTAAAACCTACCAAAGTCGATCTTCCCATCAACTAGGCTGTTTTGTACGTTTTGTTGCCAAGACAATCTCCGCCAGACCAAGAAACAGCAGTTTCGATTGCGTCAAATCGAATCCATGTTGTTTCAGGATTTGCTTTAGCCTGGTTCTATCGGGGAATGTTTTCATGCTTTCTCCAATATAAACATGTACTGCAGGTTTCCAGTGAAACAACAAACCTATCATCCAGCCCCATAGCATCATTATCCAGCAGTTAATGGCGCCAAAAGGCCATTGTCGCGGTTTTGAAAACTCTAAAAATGCGGCAGTCCCTCCCGGCTTTAAAACACGATGAATCTCGTCCAGACTTTTTTCAAGGTCAGGGGCATTGCGAATTGCATATCCTGCGGTGACCATGTCGGCACAATTGTCCTTTAAGCCAAGCCGGCACATGTCCTGCATAAAAAACGTAACGGTTCCATTACAGCACCGTTCTCTGGCCCGGAGTATCATTGCTTCGGTCAGGTCAATACCGGCAATTCTTCCATGGGGATATTTCTCGATCAACAGCCGGATTATATCTCCCGTCCCGCAGGCAATATCAACACATACAGGAAAGTCTACTGCAGGCAACATTCCCACCATGATCCTTTTCCAAACCTGATCACGCCATAAGGACATTATTGGCGTCGCCGAATCATAACTCCGGGCTATCAGGGAAAACAAATCACGATTGAGCTGCTTCTTCCTATCAGGATTGCTCAAGGATTCTTTTACAACAAGTGTAAGCTTTTGGAACATTCAATTTTTAATACCGGAATTCTTCCCATTCCGGCATGATACATTTTCAATGTAATACCCCGTTACCTCATACATCATCACACTTTATTGTCTTATCTGCTCTTTTCATAAGCCTTGGTAATGGTGTAATACTTGACGATCATGTTCGGAACTTCCCACGCAGGCATTTTCCCTTCTGCGAGGAATTCCAGATATCTTTTCGTTACCTCTGCAAAGTGAGCTTCGTGACCGACCTTGTATTTATCGGGAATGATGATTTCCCATATTTTGTCGGCCTTTTTCATATCAACACCGGGATACGCAGCATTCAGCTTTGTTATGCCAGCTTTCAAAATCTTTTCAAATTCTTCATCAGGCACAGCTGATTTCTTTTCAACATACAGGGTTGGCTTGTAGTTCTGTTCTTTGCCCTGGCGGATCACAATATCAGCCTTGCTGCCACGCATGATGGAATAGTGCGTGTCCAGAGTACCGGGCGGCGCTTCGAAATTCCACATGACAGACGCCTTTGCATAGACACCCTTCAGCTTAAATATGAATTCTCCATTTCCATAGACATTTAACACATTATCCGCCCCAACATCTTTTTTCAGGTAATCAGGATAATTATCCAGCAAAGTCGCCTTCTTGAACTGCTCGGACGTTATCTTGGTGATCCATCTCCTCGCTGAAATAATTTCCACATCTTTCTCACAATCAAGCGTCTGTTCCGGGAAACACTCCCATTGTACCAGATCTACCAGGTGTGTAGTCACATCAACAATCGCCTCGCCCTGCTGGTTTACATCAAAAAACCATGCTGGTCTTTTAAGCGGTTTGCCGGACACATATTTGAAATAATGATGAACACTTTCCTTGGTAACAGCAGGTTTTTCCGGTGTACCATTCTCAAGTGTTCCGAAAATATCCGGTATGTGTGAAAGTTCTTTCTGTAAAAGGGTTGTGATTTCACTTCGTTCAGTCATGATGTCGTACAAGAACAAACCTTTTACTTTGGCAACTTCAAACGCCTTCTTAAGCAACACGTAATCATCAGGTACAATTGCCATCGGCTTGTCGGCAAGCACGTTCAGGCCTGCCTCTATGCAGGCCATGATATACTTTGTTTTTTTGGCATTATTACCAGAGATGACCACCACATTACCCGGCTTCTCCTTTACCATCTTCTCCAGGAAATCAGGACCAGTGTAAACTTTCTCCTGCCATTTTGTGGGATTTTCGGCCCTCGTGTTATAACTCTCTACGCGTTTCAGGTGCTCCTGGAGTTCATCTCCTTCCGGAGCATATACATGAACAACAGGATCGACCTGGTCATACATAAATTTCTGGACAAGGCTCGCATGGAAATGAGCCGGATCTAGTGTCATTAACTTTACCTTCCCTTTCATTGCAGGAACCTCCTCAGGCTTTGTTTGTTTCTCATTTTTCTGTTTGTCACAACATCCGGCCAGAACAAGCAGACACGGCAAAACGGAAATCATCACTCTCTTAGACAGCATCATTTTTTATTCCTCCTTGTTTTTAAATAAACTGATTATTTCTTATCCTCACCCATTACCCAACGTATACCGCCAAGCAAATGCTTGCGAAAATTCGGATCGGAATAGTGTTTTGGATCATGCCCAAGCGCCACGAACCACTCACGACCACCATCGAATTTATGACACCAGGTCATAGGTGCAACCTTTGTCCCTGCGACCTTGACCATATCAACATTTTTCTTCCCTCCCTTGAGTGCAGTCACATCCACTTCAATAAGAACATGAATATCAGGGTTTACATTTGTATGAAAATAGCACTCATCAGTCCAGTCCCAGGTATCGCCGAGGAAAGAAGTTGACGGATGATTATGATCCACAACTTTCATTTTAAAAGTCTGATGCGGAGAGTGCGACTTGAATTTTCCGCCGACCAGCGCCCAGTACCAGGGCCAATCACGTTCTCCTCCGGAGGCTGAATGAATACCCACAAAACCACCGCCGGCCCTGATATATTTCTGGAGCGCAGTTTTCTGTTCCTCTGTATCGAACAGCTTGTTGTTTGTATTATCGAAAACCAGGGCATTGTACTGTTTCAGATTTGCTTCCGTAAATTTCGAAGGATCATCGGAAACATCCACGCCAAAACCATTTTCTTTTCCGAGCTCCTTGACCGCATCAGCACACGCCTGGACACAATTGTGGACAAATCCTTTACCATACTTGGTATAGACAAGAACCTTCTTGTCAGCCGCATGAACGGTACAGACAAATGCCAATGTCACGGTGACAGCACAAACAAACAACTTCTTCAAACACATAACTTTTCTCCTCAAAAAGTGATAACCGTACAACAACATACTTTTCTTCGCAATAAAGTTAATACCGAATAAATACTTCGGTTCCAGATGATGTTCTTATGTTTGTTTCAGACAGAAAAGATTATGTCTTCTTCAAAATCCTATCGATGCCATAAGGTGCACGTTGAGGACGCGAAAGCATGGCATTGGCCTGATCATCATTCACGAATCTTTCTTTTGCAGGATCCCAGGTAAGTTTTCTTCCAAGCTTCATCGAAATCCAGGCAACATTACATGCCGTGCACGAACGATGCGCCTGTTCAGGGGAAGTTGCCGCCGGTTTGCGGGTCTTAATACTTGTGATCCAGTCAAGATGATGGTCACCCTTTTCGCTTACATGCAGTTTTACATCCTTTTCTCCAAGCGGAGTCTTTATAATATCAGGATTACTGGCATCCAGTGGTATCTTTTTACCGGAGGCAGGATCACTTGCAGTAACCTTTCCTGAACCGCGGCTTACAAATATCCAGCCATCCGTACCTTCAAACCGTACTCCGGTGGTAAATGTATTATCGATAATCATGGTAACACCATTGGCATATTTTGATTCAATATGATATGGCCCATGAACATTCCATAATCCGGAAGTCGGGAATTCCGCCTTACCTTCAACCGATATGGGTCCAGTTAACTCAGTATCCATTCCCCAGTGGCCAATGTCCACATGATGCGCCCCCCACCCCGTAATCATTCCCAGGCAGTATGTATCTATTCTCAACCAGCCGGGACGATCACCATAACGTTTTTTGGGATCGGTATTCTGGGAATGGACACGATCTTCGTTATAAGGTGCCAGCTGAGTGCAGCCCAGCCACGCATCATAATTCAGGTTGGCTGGAACAGGCATTTCTGTCGTTCTTCCCCCGGAAGGATCCGTCGGCAGGCCGACTTTTACAGTATGCAATTTGCCAATACGTCCACTACGCACCAATTCACAGGCCATCCGGAATTGTGCCTCGGAACGCTGCTGACTTCCTATCTGGAAAGCACGCTTTTTTTTGCGAATAATATTACTGACCGCACGACCTTCCACAACCGTCATTGTCAACGGTTTCTGCACATAAATATCTTTCCCTGCCAACGCCGCCTCTATGACCGGTTGCGCGTGCCAGTGATCAGGCGTACTGACCGCAACTGCATCAATATCACTGCGCTGTAAGGCTTCTCGATAATCACCATAGGCAGTGACATCAATTGAGATATTCTTTCTTGAATAATAATCTTCAACGTATTTCTTTGCATCTGCTACACGAATCGAGTCAAAATCACAGACTGCAACCATACGGGCATCGTCCTGCTTGAGAATGCCGGGCATGTCCATGCTTCGCCCGATACGTCCACAACCAATCTGAAGGATATTAATTTTCTTGCTGGGAGCATCCTTGCGGAGAACAGAACAAGAAACAATCATCGGAATTGTAGCTACCCCTGTAATACCGACAATGGACGCCTTCAGAAAACTGCGACGCGAACAACCGTCATATTTTGTACTTTTCATTTCTCCTCCTGTTCTACGACTATATCTGATTCTTTAGAAACAATAACTCTTTTACAAAATCCCATACATCATTCAGGCAGCGGCAGGTCTTTTGTTTCCCTGCCAAACCAGATAAATACCATGCCGACGAGATATATCATGGTTACGATAGCTCCGGCTTCGGCATAACTGCCATCGAAATGGTTTACAAGCTGCCCTTGCGTGATTGCGCCAATCGCCGCAAAAATACGTCCCGCATTGAAACTCAATCCCTGCCCTGTAGTGCGAGCACGTGTTGGGAACAGTTCAGGCAAGTATAACGGCAACCAGCCGTAAAAAGTTGCAGTAACCAGGCCCACAATAAACGTGCCAATCATAAACTTAAGACCAAACGTACTGACAGTACGGAACAATACCGCACACGAAATCAACGATATGGCGCAAAGGATAAAATATGCCGGCCGCCGTCCAAGACGTGCACCAATCCATGATCCGAAAAAACAACCCACAATCGCACCGAGCGACATAACCAACATGGTGATACCCTTGACTTGCGGCATGGTCTCGTCCGCCATCTGGGCGGCCCATAACGGCAACCATTGCACCGAACCCCACGTACCGATAAGAGCCACCGATGAAAACACTATGGCCAATAGCGTCGTCTTCCACAGTTTCGCACCAAATATTTCGCGTAACGGATTAGCTTTGCCTTGTTTGACGGATTCCTGCCAGCGATGCGACTCCGGCACCAACATGATGATAAACAACGCCAGAAAGGCTGGAGTCACACCTCCCAACATCACCCAACGCCAGGAATACGCACTTACCGGAAACACCCAGGTCACAACACCTATCAGTGCGTTACCAACATTAGCTGCAGCACCGACAACGCCAGCCATAAGCGGGCGCTTATCATCCGGCCAGGCTTCGACCACAAGCGCAACACCCAGTGACCATTCACCACCCATGCCGAGTGCAGCCATAAAACGAAACGCCCCCAAGTGCCATGCTTCCTGTGAAAAATAACAAGCTCCTGTAAATATGGAGTAAACCAGAATACTCGCAGTCATTGCCCGGACTCTTCCAATCTTGTCCCCGAGCCAGCCGAAGACCAGTCCACCGCCTGCCGCACCCAGCAGGAATAGTGCGGTGATATACCCCATCCACATACCAACCTGCTGATCTGATGTTGTACTAAGCAGCTCCTGAAGTGCAGGTCGCGCCACAACAGGAAACATACCCATTTCAAGACCATCGAACATCCAACCCAGAAATGCGGCTGTCAGAACCAGCCATTTGGCACGAGGGGTGTCTGATTGTGTAGTCATATCTCAAGCTAACATGCCAAGTTCAGTCGCCGAAGCATTGGCTAATAAGCCTGTTTTTCCAAAATATTACACCTGATCTGGAATTTCGTAACCTTTACGATAAGTGTCTTTGATAAGTTTATTGGCGTCATCGTTATCAAATTTACCGGTCTTGGAATCATACTTAAGAGCTACATTACCAACCCGGTGAGCAATATTACTCATGTGCATCACCACATTGCTGTTATGCACGATGCCAACATCCGCCGTAGGCGCCTTGCGACTCTTGATACACGCGAGGAAATTCTCGTAATGCGGTTCGTCACATGGACGCCCGAACATTTTATCCACTATTCCACCGCCGGGCTGCTGAACAATCCAGCCGCCTCCATGCCTGCCAAGTGTCATCAATAAACTGGAGCCGTATAATTCTATTCTGGTGGCATTCATGGTCCAATAAGGGAAGAGATCGTTTCGACGGATGGTGGTACTCGTGTCCTCCATGTAACGCTGATATCTCGTTAAATCGAACGTCATGACAAATGTCCCAAAGTCCCAGCTGATGTTATGAATATCCGGTATTTCCGATTCATCACCATCATGGCAGTACTTCACACCAAGACTGCGAACGCTCGTCGGCAGTGGAGGATCGCCCATCATCATCAGCGCCAGATCAAGCTGGTGAATGGCATTGCCGAACATAATACCACTGTTGAAGTCCCAGTAATGCAGCCACCCACCGTGTACAATACGCTGATGGTATGGTCGTTCAGGGGCCCTGCCCAACCATTTGTCCCAGTCAAAATCATCCGGGCATTTATCAGATGTGCCCAACTTGAAAGGCCCGCCGGGAAACATGTTGTATACCTTGACCAGACTTATCTTCCCGAGTTTACCCGTCTTGATGTATTCCAGCGCACTCAGAATGTAAGGACCTGAACGGTTCTGTGTGCCAACCTGTACAATCCGTTTGTATTTTCTGGCGGCCTCGATCATTTTCTGACTTTCCCAGATACAATGAGAATGGGGCTTTTCAACATAAACATCCTTGCCGGCCTGGCATGCAAGAACAGTTGCCGGAGCATGCCAGTGGTCAGGAGTGGCCACAACAACAGCATCCACATCCTTGGCATCGAGAACTTCCTTCATATTACTGACCAGCTTGGGCTTGGTATTCTGTACTTCCGAGAGGAACTTCCAGCTCTTTTCCAGGCGAGGTGACTGAAGATCACAGAGATAGGTGATACAGGCGCCCTTTTCAATCAGTCCGCGCGCCACAAAATTCCCGCGACCGCCACAGCCAATCATGGCGATATTCACGCGTTCATTGGCGCCGCTTACATTCTCGGCACCAATCGCAGTCATTGCGCCAAGCCCCAGGGCCGTGCCCGTCACAGTACCAACGGAATGATGAAGAAATGTTCTTCGAGAGATGGAATTATTCATGATCGTACCTCCTGTTATGTAAATAGGAAATCACTCTAACCCTTGAGGGTATTTCTGTACACCAATCAACACCTGCCAGACGACTCTTCCTTTCGCTTAATATTTTCACAAAGCCGAACTTCAGCCCATCGCCAGCTTTATGTAAATGTATCTGACAACAATGGTCAAGATCAACCTCACGCCGTGCAAAGTATTCCTCATTTTGTGCAAATTAAGTCTCCACTTTTTACAGGAAAATAATATTCTTTTCCCAAAATGAAAAGAACACCAAAAGTAATCCTCCTTATGGATACATCACGCGGATACGAGCAGGGACTTATTCGCGGTATTTTGAAATATTCACGTCTTCATGGACCGTGGAAATTCTTCAGAATTATACCCGTAGTTTCGGGCGGCAGGAAAATCGTACTGGCTGACCTGAAAAACTGGAATGCCGACGGAATCATCATGCGTGAAAAAGATGAATTTATTCCAGCATTATCATTAGGGCTTCCTGCTATTATCGCTCCATATCGCAACACTTTTCACAAACATTCGAATATTACAACAAATGACAACGCTGTAGGCATAATGGCCGCAGAACATTTTCTTGACCGTGGCTTCCGTCATTTTGCTTATTACGGCGTTGGAAACTGGTCGTGGTCTTTTAATCGCCAGAACAGTTTCTCCAGAAGACTTGCCAAAGATGGCTTTAAGACTCATATCTATACGGACCTGCGACAGAGTTCACAAGCCGAGAAACAATCCCGCCTCGCAAACTGGTTGAGTTCCCTTCCCAGGCCATTTGGCCTCATGGTATGCACAGACGATCGCAGCCATGACTGTTTCGAAGCCTGTAAAATAGCAGGCCTTGATATTCCAGAAGACATCGCAATTATCGGCGTGGGCAACGACGAACTTGTCTGTGATTTTTCAGATCCTCCTTTATCAAGCATAGTCTTGAATACGGAACAGGGAGGTTATAAAGCGGCAGAATTGCTGGCGGGAATGATAAGCAGGAAAAAAGCCGGTAACAGGAATATTATTGTCGAACCACTGCACGTTGTAACCCGTCAGTCAACAGATATACTTGCAACAGAAGACCGGAATATTGCAAGGGCAATATGTTTTATCAGGGATAACGCCGGACACAACATCAATGTGGAAGATGTAGTTAAATCTGTTCCAATGTCCAGGCGTTTGCTTTACCACCGGTTTAAAAAAGTATTAGGACGATCAATTCACGAAGAGATCATACGGGCACAAGTTCAATATGCGGCAAAAATGCTGTCAGAAACCGACCTGCCTATCACGGAAATTGCATTTAAGCTGGGATATCCGGATGCAAAAAATCTTTCACGTATCTTCAGAAGGGAAAAAGGAATAACTCCAACGGCATATAGAAAGAACACTGCGTCAGGAGGCATTAATTATTCTTCGAAGTAACTGTTTCTTATCCTGCGCCCCATTGAACTGCAATCTACCTGACAATAATCACAGTACCCTTTAGGAGCTTCTGGATATCACCGTAAACATTAAAAATATTATTGGAGGCTTGATTCAAATAACACGCCCATACCCAGTTGGAAGAACGGGCGATACTGGAGGAGACCCGCATTTCATCCAGATACCCATTATAAGAAGCTCCACCGCCTGAAGTACCGCCAATCACCAAACCGGAACTCTGATAGAAACTACCTACACCCGAGGTTCCCAGCAGCACTCCATCACGATAAATACGCTTTATACGCGAATCGTACAGCACCATGGAATAGTAATGCCATGACCCCCTGTCTCCCATACAATCCGGGCCAGCATTAAAGTCAGCCCCATAAAGACCAAAGTACAACGACAGGTACCCCCAACCATGACGGTGTCCACAGTGCAAACCACTGTTACTTAACTGGACTCCGCCTCCAGCCCACATGTTATCGTTCGTGGTATACAACATGCTCATATTGGCCCAAACATCTATAGTGAAAGCCTTGTTTCGCAAATCAACAGAACCACCGACTGTAAATGTATGCGTTCCGTTCAAACTACGGCCGCCAGCGATAAGTCCGCTGGTCACAGGAGGATTATTCAGCTGGATGCCGTTGTTTTTCGCAGAAGTTGAATCAGAAACGTCATTAGTTCCGCTCGATTCATTCATGTGCCAGACACCGGCATAGCCGGACGCCCATGTGGCCCCATTCGTTGTATACGACGGTGTACCTGTCACCATCTTATTTCCCCAGTAAGCCCAGATACAGGTGTTTGTATCCACAAGCTCCGGTACCTGTACCCATACATACGAATTGCCGCCGGTGTTCCACTGCTCAATCTCGTAGTTCAATCTCACAGTCTCATTTGAATTTGCGAACCGCAGGTCACCACCGCTTGCCGGCAATGCAAAAGTGGAATAGGTAAAATTTGTTATATTCGTACTGAACACCACCAGCGCAGGAAAGTTAGTCAGAGTTTCAGCCTCGGGATTCAAATAACCCGGGAAAGTTATCTTAAGCCTGTAAGGCCATGAATTAAACAGTGCGTTGTGAATTGTGACAACGGCATTACTCTGAGAACCAATGATATAACCACCAGCCATCAGAGTTGCAGTTACAGTCTCATCAGATTCAATCAATAAATCTTCAATTGGCGTCACTGTAATCGTAGCATTGGTCTGACCGGCCGGAATCAACACACTCCCGCTCAAAGTACTGTAATCCACACCATTGACCGCTGTCCCGCCAAGCTCATAGTTGACAATCCATGATGCATTAGTCGCCGATTCCGGCCTATAGACAGTGAACATGCCTGTTTCCGGGCCCATTTCCGATGCACTGGAATCTGTTGCCTGAAGGGTCGCTTGACCGGTAAAGAATGAAGCTGATGGCATCGCCCATGCAGATCTTACCGAGTTGGAAGCATAACACCGGTAGTAGTAAGTCGTGGCTGTTTCCAGAGAACCTATGCTGAACACGACTGGTCCTGGGGACACCGAGTCCTGGAAGTCGGAGTTATCCCAGTTAGCCGGGACTGATCCTCCATCGGTCTTACCGTAGAAAACCCGGACGCCTGTCTGAACACCATCGTCATGGTGCAGATACCCTCTCAGATCAGCACTATTCGCTGTTATATTCGAAGCACCAGTATTGGAAATAAAGAAGGTAGAGGACATGAACGCGGAATTGGATGCCTGGTTCATATAACACGCCCATATCCAGTTGGATGAACGCGGCACCGAATCAACACGCAACTCATCTATGAACCCATTCCACCTGCAACCCATATCATGCTTGCATCCGATCTTGAACAGATCTGAGGACCGAATGAGTCCAGATCTGGTACCTGTTGTAGTCAGTACACCATCATGGTAAAGATATACCGCACCTGCCGCATAATCATAGACATACACCTGATGATGCCATGATTTTGCTTCTGGAACTGATTGCACTCCATAAAGTGGTACTGACGCTCCACTAAATTCCGTTGCCCATTTGGTACTATCAGATACACCAAAGGTATAGGTCAAACCGTTGGAGATGGTATCTCCCGCGCCATATGCAAAGCTCCAACCTCTTCCCGTATTATGATAAAGCCACGCAGAGATGGTGATATTTGTCCTGACGTTAAGACTAGCGGCCCTGCTACTGCATTCAATATGCGTGCTCGAACCGTTGAAGCTCTGCGCATCACCAATCCATCCGTTGGTTGTAACATTCCCCACCCCTCCGCCGTTATTTAAATTTGCAGTGGAATCACGCGCATTCACTTCACCCATGTGCCAGACTGCCCTGAAATCGGAATCCCATGTAGAGCCATCCGTATTACAAGCCGGCATATTGACATCAGACAGGCCCCAATATGCCCATATAACAGTGTTGGTAGTCAACTCCGGCACCTGCACCCAGACATAGGAATTACCGTTGGTGTTCCATTTCTCAACTTCATGGTTCAACATCATCGTGCCATCCGAATTCGCAAACCGCAGTTCAGCGCCATTGGTTGTTGCACATTGACTGTAAGAGAACCCGTTCGATCCCTCGCAGAACACCACCAGTGCCGGGAAGTTTGTTAATGTTTCATTAGTTACGGTATATCCGTTGAACATGATCTGCATCTGGTACCTGACCGGCGAAAAGATTGTCGAATACGGTGCCCAGCATTCTCCATATGAATTACTGGCATAGTAACGATAGTAATATGTGGAAGCCACCGACAACCCGGTTACGTTGGTAGTCAGAGGCCCGGCACCGGTTATCCCGAAGTTTATCACATTACCCCAGGTCAGTTCATTCGTCCCGCCATCCGTCTCGCCCCAGTAAACCGAAACAGTTGTCGGAGCGCCTCCGGTGATTACGAGATAACCGTTGATCCATGCCGAGCTCATCGTGACATTTGTCACACCGCCATTATTATTGATTACAGGAAGAGTCGTACTTTCGACTGGAACAGACGTATTAAACAGACCGTTCCAGCCCTGGTTCATGAAACATGCCCATATCCAGTTCGATGATCGCGTTACAGTCGATAACTGGAACTCATCCAGGGCGCCGTCAAAATGGGCAGCTGTCGGACTTGAATAATCACATCCAATCCGTATTGTTCCATTAATAAGCCGGTTAGTATACCCGCTGGTGCCGACAAGTACACCGTCCAGATAAACCCAGGCGGTATTGACCGCAGGATTACCATCGAATACATAAACCACATGACGCCATGCTCCATTGTTGACAGGTCCATAACCTGTAGTATTCCACGAAGCTCCCTGATAATACCTTAGTCCCCCTCCTAACACAGCCGTAATCAAACGACCAGATTGTATATCTATTACGCGGGTATCACCGCTTGTTGTGGTGGTTTTCAGCCAGTAGTGGAAAGTGTAGCCACTGGAGGCAGAAGCCATACCTGTAAGTTCTATATACTTTGGCGCAACACCAATATCCACCGCACCAGCAACCTGCCCCTGAACAGGACCGCACCCAAAATTCCAACCATCAAAATGATACGTCGTAGAGTCGGGGTATTTATAAGTGTTCGTCGAATTAAAGTGCCAGACTCCCAGGTAGTTCTGTGACCATGTCGCACCATTTGTCGAATAGGACGGCGCATTAGTGTCCGATCCGCCCCAGTATGCCCAGACACAAGTATTTGTATCCACAAGTTCCGGTACCTGTACCCACACATACGAACTGCCGTTCGTGTCCCACTTTTCTATCTCATGGTTCAGTATCAATGTTTCGTTTGAATTCGCAAACCGCAGGTCACTGCCATTTGTCGTCATACACTGGCCATAAGAGAAGCCATTAGAACCTTCGACAAACACCACCAATGCCGGGAAGTTCGTCAGCGTCTCAGGCTTGTCATACCCGCCAAACTGCACCTTCATCCTGTACCGCGACGGCGAAAAACTAGCAGTCGAAGGTGCCCAGCAGTCTCCATATGAATTGCTCGCATAGAACCGGTAGTAATATTTCGCCGCACATACCAGCCCGGTAACATTTGTTGTAATAAGACCTGCACCTGTCACAACAAAATCTTCCCTGCTTATCCAGCTCCCTTTGTTCGTGCCTCCGTCCGTTGTCCCCCAGTATACCGAGACAGCAGTCAAAGCACCGCCCGTCGACATGAGATAACCATTAAGGTTCGCCGAGTTAAGCATTACACCTGAAGCACCGTTATGATTATTAATAGAAGGCTGGAATCCGCCTTCAACACTGCCCGCAGGATTGAACACGCTGTTCGAGACCTGGTTCATGTAACACGCCCAGATCCAGTTCGAAGAACGGTCAATGTTCGATATTTCTATCTCGTCAAGATAACCGTTAAAATAATTGGCCAACGTCTGAATCTGACCGAATGCCATTCTGGTCGGCATATCGAGGCAATTGGTATTCCCCGCCTGTGTACCGCAAGCTATACCATCCACATAGATCTTCTTCTCTCCCGTGGACCTGACTCTCGTGGCCACAATATAATGCCAGTTTTTATCATTGATATATACTGTTCCTGACAGGCTCGCGTCGGAATTACCTGTTCCAAACGTCGCCAGCTGATTGTTATATGCAACACCAAAATCATTTGTCACACCCGAAACGTCTGCATCAACCAGCCCCGTACCGTTATACCATTGCGCTCCACCTGCACTGTTTGCATTTGCCTTCATCCAAAACGCAATCGTGAAATCATCCTGGATCATCCGGTTGACGCGAATCGCATTATCAACACCGTCAAAATTCCAGGCATTTCCTATCAAGCCGGCAACAGGTATAGAGTTGGCTCCACCCCATACTGTTCCATTATAACGGTTGGCCGTGGAATCCTGGGCGTTCGCATGCAGATGCCATGTCCCCATGAAATTAGCGTTCCACACCGCACCGTTGGTCAGATATGCAGAAACCGGTGCATTGTCATTCCCCCAGTACGCCCAGATGGAACAGTTGTTCGTCAACTGCGGCACCTGCACCCAGACATACGAACTGCCATTGGTGTTCCATGCCTCAATCTCGTAATTCAACTCGTTCGTTGCTTCATCCACAAACCGCAGGTCTGTCCCCGCAGGTTTCAACTGGTTATAGAAGAAACCATTCGTCCCCTGATTCAATACCACCAATGCAGGGAAGTTCGTTAATATCTCATCAGTTACAGTATATCCGCTGAACGTAATCTGCATCCGGTATGGATACGTTGCCAGTGAATCCGTCGAAAACAGCGTCCTGAAGTCCAGCACATCGGACGCCTGTAAAGTATCAGCCGCATTCGTGGCACTGAATTTATAGTAATACCGCGTATCTGAAAGAAGTCCGGTTACCGTGCATGATATGTTCGTAAAATCAATATTTGTCCAAGACCCGACATAGTTGGTGTAGGCCCAGTATGTTATGTTTGTTCCCCAGTTGTTCGTGTCCCAGCATACAAACACATCAAATGCCGCATTCATCGCATACAGCGTTGCATTCGCCACCGCCGACGTGGCAGTTATGCCGGAAGCTGATACATTCTTAATACCTGCAGCAGGATAATACGTATTGAATAAACTGTTTGAGAACTGATTCAGCCAGCATGCCCACAGCCAATTCGAAGAACGCGTTATGCCTGAAATTCGCGCTTCATCAATCACCCCGTCCGCTCCATAATATCCCGGCTGGACAATTCCTATGTTCCACGGTGTAGTTCCATACTCGCGAGCCGTCATACCAGGAGTGAAACCTCTTGTCCCCCGGATTTGCCCGTTTACATAAAGTGTCCCCGTACCGTTTGTACGATCCACAGTTTCAACAACATGCCAGAAAGTTCCCGGGTCAAAAGTACTCGTAGTAGTCCAGCCAATGTTCGTAGACGTAGTACCACCCGAAAAATGCTCGGCCAGGAATTGCCTGCCGCTTGTGTACCGCATCCCCAGGAACCACCCGGCCTTACAGATGATACCATGTTGGGGATTTGGTACGGACACCGGCTTGAACCACGCCTCGAGAGTATAATTATTCTCCTGAACGTTTTCCAACGAAGGTGAATTGTACAGCGCAAAGTAATCCTCTCCATCCTGGACATGAAAGCCATCAGCTCCATCTATTTCCCCCTCTACATTCCGCGTAATAACTCCATTAGGGTTGCCAATATTACGGTTCAAAGAGGAATCGTAGAGCAGGCCGCTGGACTCATGCAAATGCAAGACACTCTTGTAATCTGAATTCCACGTCGTCCCGTTGGTGGTATAAACAGGCGCAACCGTCGCGTTAGCATTACCCCAGTACACCCAGACTGAACAGTTGCTCGTAAACATCGGAACCTGTACCCACACATACGAACTACCATTGGTATTCCACTGTTCGATCTCATAGTTCAATTCGGTTGTCTCAGATTCATCTGCAAACCGCAAATCCGTAGCCCCGGACTTGAACTGACTGTACAGAAACCCGAGCAAATTCTCTCCAAATGTCACCAGCGCAGGGAAGTTAGTCAATGTCTCATCCTTATCATACCCGCTGAATGTTATCTTCATCCTGTATGGATATACCGGCGGCGCGAACAACGTCTCTAACATCTTCGACGGCTTCGCCCAGACTGCATCCTGTATATTCGTAGCCAGGAACGTGAAGTAATAAGAAGTGTCCGGTAAAAGCCCCGTCACCGTACAACTGATGTTCGTTGAAAGCACATCCGTATAGGTGCCAACAAAATTACTGCTCGCCCATCCGGCCGCATTCGTCCCGCCATCACTCAATCCCCAGAACGCCCACACGTCACCTGACGATCCCGGGGCCGCAAGGGTGGCATTCAACACCGCCGATGTCGTTGTTATATTTGTTGCAACCGAACTGCTTATCGTTATGGGTGTGCCAAAACCGGCAAATATACTGTTCGACGCCTGGTTCATGAAACTGGCCCACAGCCAGTTCGACGAACGCATGACACTCGACAGCCTTATCTCGTCCAATGCCCCGTTAAAATAATAGCCACTGTTATAACGACCTATATCCACATAACCAGCACCATTGGCTATCACTCCTATCGTTCCCGATGCACCCAATTCTCCATCAACATATAAACTTGCATCTGACACGCTCTGCACTCCCGCCACATAATGCCAGTTGCTCCCCGACGGCGCCGCCAGAGTCACATCACCCAGCGTTGCCCTCCATTTTAGGGATCCTCCCTCAGTAAACAGCTGCCACTGCGAACTCACAGGATTCTTACCAAGAATAATCCCGTTCTGATTCACATTCGTCGAATATGCCCAAGCCTCAACGCTTATATTCGACACCACCTTGATATTGCCCACTCCAACATAAGCATTACTCCCGTTGAAGCCCTGTCCCATCCCTATCGCTCCACCCGCATTGGTAGTATATGTCCAGCCCGCAGTGTTGTAACGGTTCGACGTAGAATCCACGACGTTCGTATTCTTCATGTGCCATACGCCAAGATATCCTTCAGACCACACCGATCCGTTCGTGGTATATGCATTCGTAAATGTGGCATTGGGATTGCCCCAGTACGCCCAGATAGAACAGTTGTTCGTAAATTCGGGTACCTTGACCCACGCATACGATTGTCCGGTTGTCGGCGAATATCCCGCTGATGCATAGCTCGGCGCTGTCAGATTGTATTTCGTCTTAAGATAGTAGCCGACCTCGTTCATCTGTGCGTCTGTCAATGCTTTCCGGTATAGAATGATCTCTGCAAAATCCGTCTTGCCGCAATTGACAACACCAGGAGCCAACCGTGCCCCTATCGCATATTCAATCGGATTTAATGCACTCGCAAATGATACCGCGCTGGTTAGCTTCGCATCACCGTTAATATATGTACGGGCACCATTCGTATTGACCCTGATCACATCTATCTTGAACACCATGTTGTTTGTCACTATGTCCAGGCTGGGATTATTATTCCGATAATACCTGAGGCCGTTCGTCCCGGCATTGGGAACCCGATATTCGATATCCAATGCCGCATTGTTATCGTAATCATTTCCCGTTGAATATCTCTGAGAAAAGTAACCTGCAGCACTGCCAATGTTCGTTGTCATCTGCTTTGAAACAAAGAAATATGTCATCTCTCCCGAAAGATTGAACCCGGGCGCCCAATTGGTATTTCTCAGATAATTCGCTGTACCGTCAAAACTCAGTACAGGCTTGCCATTTAGCGCATTCGTCACATACAAGGGTCCATTCCCCAACAGGGCCCACGCATCATTCTTTAAGCCGGACTGGTCAAGCCAGGTGACAACATTACCAGAAAAATTCGTAACAACCCCTGCATCCGCCTTGAGCCACAACGCCAGCCCGTCACCCGGGTCCCACTGCTCCATCTCGTAGCTCAGCTCGTTCACTCCCGATTCGTCCGTAAACCTGAGGTCAGTACCCGAACTCGAAGCAAACTGGCTGTAGTGGAAATTGGTAATACTCTCGCTCAGCACAACAAGCGCAGGAAAGTTTGTCAGTGTTTCGCCTTTATCGTATCCGCTGAATGTGATCTTCGTCTTGTAAGGATATGCCGATGGCGAGAAGGTTGTATTAAATACCTGGCAATCACTCCAGACATCTGTCAACTGATTCGTTATCCTGAATCTCACGTAATAACAGGTATCGGGAGTAAGTCCAGTTGGGGTATAGTTAACAGCAGTTACAGCATCGGTATAGGAACCCACATACGCAGAATTTGCCCATGCAGAAGCAACATTTGTGCAGTCAACCGTCCCCCAGTACGCCCACACTTCGGATACTGTCCCTGACGAGGACAACGTTGCATTAAACGTGGCTGAATCAGAACCAATACCGGTGAACTGCTCACCACTTATTCCGGCGCCGCCCAGGCAGTACCTCCACATCCCAGGCTGAAGAATGGTATTAACACGCACTTCCGCCTGACTGGGTTCAGTAAAATAGAAATTCTGAGATTCACCTCCTCCATTCTCCTTGGTCATAAAAATGAAATTGTACGGATGGTCGGCTGTCAACATCACATTGCCATTACCCGGCCAAATGGGCAAAGCAACCAAGCCTTCACTGGTCTGGAAAATACCATCGTCATTTAGATCGAGATACATCATTCCCCAGTCATCACAATCCCATCGGAAATTGTGAATACCCGTAAATCTGGGGATAAACTGACCACTGATCGCCGAGATAAAATAATCCGACGACGGGAATCCAACAAACATTCTAAAAGCCGAAATTTCTCCAGTGGCTATTACATTCCACTGCGGAGCTTCAGCCAGCGCAAGAACACTCCCAGCCTTGAATCCGGTAAATACCCTGGTTGATGATATGTAATACGCGGCATTATCCAAACGAAGAGCAATATCGTTTTGTCGATCATTCAGGAAAATCGAACCGCGAAGACCATCTGCATAAACTCCCGGCATAAGCGTTGTGAAACTGCTGGTTACCGGACTCCAGCTTTCGCCTGTGGCATTAGTGGCATAACAGCGATAGTAGTAACGCAGACCATAGTAAAGGTTCGTAACAGCATTTGAGAATGTTCCAAAACTGAGTTCACCATTCGTAAAGACATTCGCCCAGCTTCCCTTGTTCGTTCCTCCGTCGGAAGTACCCCAGTAAATATAAACCTCAGCTGTCGCTCCCGTGGATGTATAACTCCCGTTCAAAACCGCCGTGTTAGTCATAATACTGCTCGGGCCTATCCCGTTGTCTATTGTCGGGAACCCAGCCGGTACAAAAGCAAGAAATATCCGGTTACTCACCGTATCTATTGTCACTACCGGCGTCGACCAGGTGTCTGACCCGCCCCCCACAGGCCTCTCAACGGCCCAGGAAACATTGGTATCAGGATCAGCTACACTATCCGGCCAGGTTATTATGGTAAAAGATTGGCCCGCGGGTTCCGCCAGTTCGTCCGGATTGTAAACCCTCAATGTATATGAGCCGCCAGAAGTGAATGCAACCTGATTCGAAACTGTAATAAGACCGGGACTCGAACCGTACCTCCAGTTATAAATAGACCCAGAATTCATCGTAAGGGTATTGTTGATCGTCAGCGATCCTCCGCTGGTTGTTCCGCCAGGAACCAAACCGCTTCCTGAATGAACAGTCACCGGTCCGCCGACAACGCCTGTTCCACCAAGGAAACCGGTATTGGTAACTATCACACTGCTGTCCGGCGCAAGTGAGCCGTTAACTACAAGATCGCCATTGTTGATGGTTGTCAGGCCCCAATATGAATTTGCTCCCAGCAATACCACTTTGCCACTACCGGCCTTTGTCATGCCGCCCTGACCGTTAATGGCCCCAGAAACCGTCATGGTATAATTACTCGAGTCGAGTGTACCGGTGTAGATAGTGGCCAAATAATTTCCCATCCAGATGTTGCGTGTAGGGGCCAGGACAAGGTCGGCACCTGCCTGCAGGGTTGCGTTACCCCAAATAAAACGAATATTGTTGGTTGGAGACAAAGGAGCCGCACCCAGGGCCTCATCAAAGCTGACATTCACTATCCCATTTTCAATCCTGGTACCGTCGACCGAGGGAGTTACACCACCACCATAAGTATTCGTGGCTGCAAGAATCAACGTGCCCGGATTACACTTGATTAATTCACTGCCATACCCGGAAATAACACCCTGCATAATGGCAGTACCACGCACGGCAATATATCTGCTGTTATTCCATATATTAAGATTTACGGGATTAACCCATGTCAGAACGTCGTTACTGCTTATACTGCTTCCAAGCTGTAAATATGTGTATACATTAAAGCCAGTCTGTCCCCAGACAAGATTTGAACCGTTACCTCCGATATTAACCGTTAACGGCCCGCCTACAGCTGCAAACCCGCCGTAGTTGTAACCACTATACAAGGTGCTCCCCCAGGCTACCTGTCCCGGGCCATATCCAAGTTCGCGAGTAAATGTACCTGATGTTTCCACGATACCCTGGTCCAGCGTACGACCCGCTATTCGCAAATTCGCAGATGCAGGCAAACCGACACCATCCGTCACCCGTAATCCTGCATTGTTGGCTTCAATCGTTCCGGTCATCGTGTTGGAACCATTCAGGATAACCGCCCGGCCACCGTAATTCGTCGGACCAAGCAAGACTCCACTGCCGGTGATCTCGCCGTTGATCGTGAACTCGTTGCCCCCATCCAGAACCAGGTATGCATTGCTGTTGACATGAATCGTGCGATTGCCGTTCAGGGTCAGGGCCGTACGCGGTTTCAGCCAGTTATATCCGCTTACCGCAACAATGTTCGTCTGCGGCGAAGCAGGCACAGGACCCAACGATCCATCGCCCTGGAAATACAAGCCGCCACCATACAGGTGTGTACCGCCGGTATAAGTATTGTTCGTTCTCGTAAATACGATCAAACTCCCGTTATCCATACCTATGGCGCTGGAATAAGACACAACCCTCACCGCAACAGATGTTGATCCCCTGTCGGTAATTACCGAATCGATGAGGTTGGTATTAGAGGCAATAGTTGTTTTTCTATCAAATTTGCGGTTGTCTATGATTACCAACTCGTTGGTGCCCGAAGTCAGCCAGCCACCCGCTATCTTTGAAGCAAAAGCCGCATTGGTCGTGAACATAATACCACCGGACGTAATGGTATTCGTTCCAGCAAGCGTGAGAGTAAAACCCGGATTATTGTTAAACCTCAAGCTGTTGACTATTGCATTCGTCATCGTACAGTTGGTGTTAACTATCGTATTGAATCCCTGATAGAACATGTTGGTTACATAAGCCGTATAAGGGACAATGGCATTCATCCCGTTATTTATCGCCCAGTCATTGGTACGTACAGTAGCATAACCACCAAGTATCCCTTCCTCGTTCGGCGTGGTTGTTGTGATGTTCCCGTTGGTCGGCGGATTGAAATTAATGAAACCATATCCCTGCCTGCTTATCGCTCCAACAGCAAGGTTAACCTGACCGGTGGACCCATTAACAAGATTGATAAGATTGTGACCATCGCCTACCGTCAAACCACTGAATACCTGACTATTCACGGTATTTGTCCTGCCTGACACAAAAAGCGTGGAACCGCCGCCAATGATCAGCGGCGAAGTGGCGGGGATAATATTGTTCGTCGGAGATAAAGAATTATTGAAATCCAGCGTCGTCTGGCCACCTCTGAGAAATACCGGTCCGGTAAAAATATTTGTAGCGGCAAGGACCAGCGTACCGAACCCTTTTTTCTCAAAACCCTTTGTACCATCAATCACAGTAGTGATCGTTGCCGTCCGGTTCGACACATTGATAACCGGCATACCGCTTGCAACATCCAGCGTTAATATGGCGGAAGTACCCCGCACAAGAGTCCAGTCGAAATTGGTGGCCACCGCATCAGCAAAAAGAATGGTGCCGATCGTGCGGTCGGCACCCAGTGTCACAGTCCTGGCAGCGGTGATATTAACAGTTGAGAAATCAGCTATGCCGTCAACCCCGTCCGCAATCTGGCTGTTCATCCAGCGGCTGGCTGTTGTCCAGTTGTCACTCCCATTGTAGGTCCACACACCATCCGTGGCCCTGCCGCAAATGGGCATCATTAAAATGATAATAGATGTAAGAATTCGTTTCATTAACAAGCAAAAAATACCTCTCCGCTTTCCAGCAGACAGGCAATCGCAGTTTCCAGAATAATACTTTTGTGCTATTAACTGATTATTATACAATTGAAAGTTAACACATAAAAGACAAAAAAAATCGATAATTTCGGCGGGTAAACAGCCGATTTTACAAGAAAACGGCATGGTTCTAGAGCGGATTAACAAAAGTTATTGCCATGTTATCGTTGTAGCCGCCCAGCTACCAGCCTGCCCCAAACCCGTTGGCTGGCAGGTATCGGGGCGAGAACTGACGCGGCGACAGAGCGCCGCGGCTACATTCACATCCTGAAACATCCTGATGTAGCCGCCACGTTATATCGAGACGTCACTTTATTACTGCACGGCGATGTAACGCCGTGGCTACATGCGGAATGCCAGGCCCACTTGGAATGATTACGATGACGATTAAGAGAAAGATTAAAAGAGGGAGGACGATCGACGTTTACCTGACGATAATCACAGTCCCCTTGCCGAATTTCCTGATGTTCCCGTAGGCATTAAACATGTCGTTTGATGCCTGGTTCATCCAGCAATTCCAGACCCAGTTGGAAGAGCGCGGCACATTTTCAACCCGTACCTCATCAAGGTCACCATTAAACCAACCCCAGGTATTCGCACTCCCAATTGACAAAGAACTCGATGGGTTGACCGCAAATGATGCTGCCACTTTATTACTAACCATAATTCCATTAATATAAAATTGTCGATTCGATCCGCTGTCAATGGTCTGATTAACATAAGTCCATTCGCCCGTCACTATGGCACCACCAGGCATAGTATCCCAAGTGCCACCCGTACCTATCCATGCCTGCCATTGCTCGTCCATACCTGCATATAAGTTGTAACCCGTAGAAGAACCACGTGACATGATGGGTGTCCGCCACGCACCTGCACCACCCGTTACTTTTGCCCAGCAGCCGACAGTGAACTGGGTTGTATTGAGCGCGGCGTTATACGGGACAATTACTTCCATCGTACTTCCATTAAAAGTCTGGCCATTACCGATAACACCGTTCAGACTTTGAGAAGGAGCAGTTCCTGAAGTTGCATTACACCGGTTTGACGAACTGTCAGCATACGGCAATCCCGACTCCTTCATATGCCACACACCGGCAAATCCCTCTGACCAGGTTGATCCATTGGTCGTATATGCCGGCGCGTTTGTTACACTCTTGTGACCCCAGTAAGCCCAAATATAGGTGTTGGTATTGACAAGTTCCGGTACCTGTACCCACACATAGGAATTACTGCTGGAGTCCCATTTCTCAATCTCGTAGTTCAACATCTTCGTTTCACTCGAGTTTCCAAACCGCAGGTCACCACCACTTTCCGGCAACGCAAAGGTGGAATAGGAAAAAGCCGGTATATGCGTACCGAATCTCACCGAGACGGGGAAGTTCGTCAGAATCTCGCCATCAAGAGTGCTGAAACCCGGGAACATTATCTTCATCCTGTAAGGCCATTCGCTGCTTACAGCGTCATGAATCGTAACAACGGCATTACTCGGAGTACCAATCGCATAACTGCCAAATGTCAGGATTGCATTAACCGTTTCATTACCTTCAATATGCACATCCTCAATTGGCGTTACTGTAAATGTAGCATTGGTCTCTCCTGCAGGAATAACAACGCTCCCGCCCAAAGTCTGATAATCCACGCCATTGACCGCAGTCCCGTCCATGACATAGTTGACTGTCAATGCCTCGTTCGTTAATGAGGTCAGCCTGTACACAGTAAACATTCCGGTGTCCGGACCTATCTCTGATGCACTGGGATCAGTAGCATAAATGACCACTTCCCCGGTAAAGAACTGGGCTGATGGCGCCGCCCATGCGAACCTGACCGCGTTGGACGCATAATACCGGTAATAATAAGTCTTGTCCGCCTGTAGAGAATCTGCAGTGGACAGGAGTAATCCTTCTGTTAACGAACCCAGGTAGTTTGTGTACTGCCAGTTGGTTACAACCGATCCGCCATCGGTCAGGCCATAATACATCCAGACATATGTGGGAATATCATCATCCTCGTGCAGGTATCCAAGCAGATCAGCTGAACCTGCAGCCACATTCGTGGCCCCTTCATTCGAAATAAAGAAAGTCGGAGTCATTAACGCGGCATTGGACGCCTGGTTCATATAACACGCCCACATCCAGTTGGACGACCGAATGACATCAGAAATCCTGACCTCATCAATGATGCCAATGGCAGCTGAAGCGCCAATCTGGAAAATATTATTATTCCCGTTCATGGCCGATGAATTGATTGCGGCGATCTGATTGCCGTTCTTGTAGAATAAACAGCCGGCGGTTGTGCTCTCTTCAAATGTACAGGCAAAATGATACCAGGTATTCGTAACCAGAGCAGCACCGGTGGAAGTATGGTCCAGAATACCAGGTGTAGTGAACCTGAGCTGACCACCAGTATACGTCGAGAAAGAAAAAGCACTGTCCTTATTCACGAAGGCTCTCTGGCTTGTAAAAGAAGGCGCAGCGGGTTTGTGCCACGCTTCCACAGTCAATCTGGTCGGCAGATTTAAACTGGCTCCAACACCACAGTTAATATAACTGCCTCCGTTAAATACCTGCGCGCCGCCTATGGTGCCTGCTACATCCACGACATAAACACTGCTTGCCGCTCCATTATTGGCATTGGCTGTCGAATCTTTTACATTGGGCTGATTCATATGCCACACGCCCTTGTAATTTGCGTCCCACGTCGATCCGTTCCATGTACAGGCAGGAGGATTGGTGTCCAGTCCGCCCCAGTATGCCCAGATATAACCATTGGCCATGAACTCAGGCACCTGTACCCAGACATACGACTGGCCGGCAGGCTGAATATAGTATGTAGTTAACCCGTACTTCTGCGCAAGATACCAGCCCACCCGATTCTGCTCCGAGAATGACAAAATCCTGTTGTAAATAATGACTTCCGCATAATCACCGCCAAACTCGCGCCCGCCATAATAACTGCCGATCGAATCGATATTATACGTACTATCACCCTTCACCGCCGTAACAATATGCCAGGCATCCTCTCCAATTGTAGTCGTACCATATCCATTAATTCTGAATGCGCTTCCTCCCTGGTAAGTAAAATCACCCACGTTATAAGACCAGCTTCCCTGATGTCTCCAAGTGGTGGAATTTTCGCGCCTTATCCCGACATCATTATTATTCAGACCAATCAAGCCCGCGTAGACTTTCGCACCAACAGCCACACGGTTGACCACGAAAATCGTCTGCGCAGGCACCGCAGACCATGTCATCTGGTCGTTTGCGCCGTCAAATCTTACTGCCGGCTGGCCATTGATCGCGCCTTCCACATAAAGCGGCTGGTTGTTCGTTATCCCCTGCGAAGCAATCACGTTGCTACCCGACTGGTCTGTCCAGCTCGTGACATATCCACTCTCATTGGTCTGTATACCTGCATCAGCCTTGAGCCATAACATCAGGCCGGAAATATTTGTCGGACTTGGATTAGGATCATAATTCGGGTCCCATTGTTCAATCTCGTAGTTCAACGCAACGGTCTCATTGGAATTCATGAACCGCAGGTCACCGCCGACGGGCGACGACATCTGGCTGTACGAGAAACCATTCGTCCCCTCGCTGAAAACAACCAGTGCAGGGAAATTGGTAAGCGTCTCATCCTTGTTGTATCCGCTGAACCGTATCTGCATCTGGTATTTGTGCGGCGAAAATGCCGTAGAGGATGCCGCCCAGCTCTCGCCAAATGAATTGGTAGCATAGTAGCGGTAGTAATAGGTGGTGCCATACGAAAGTCCTGTCACATTGGTACTCAGCGGACCGGCGCTTGATAAACCAAAGTTTATCACATTACCCCAGGCCCCTATGTTCGTCCCGCCGTCCGTTGTACCCCAGTAAACAGAAACAGAAGTCGACGCGCCACCGGTTGACGAGAGATATCCGTCAATATACGCTGAACTCATCGTAACACTGTTCGTACTGCCCGAATTGTCGATTACCGGCAAGCTTGTACTCTCGACAGGGCTGGCCGTATTGAACAGGCCATTCCATCCCTGATTCATGTAACATGCCCAGATCCAGTTCGAAGAACGGGTTACAGTCGCTATCTGGAACTCATCAAGGGCGCCGTCAAAATGGGCGCCACCCGGGGTCCACGCATCGCATCCAATCCTGGCATATCCGCCAAGCTTCGCCGGCACATATGTAATACCGCTGCCCACAAGCACTCCGTCTATGTACATTGAACCGGAGGCCGGCGAATCCCCTTTAAATACAAATACTACATGACGCCACTGCCCGTTGTTTACCCCCGAACCGGCATTTGAACGCCAGTTGTTCGACGCATCATAATAATTCACCGCCCCGCCTGTTACCCTGGTAATCAAGCGGCCATTAGCTATATCCACCATACGGGCATCGCCGCTCAGCGTGGTAGTTTTGAGCCAGTAGTGGAATGTATAATTTGTAGAAGGACAACCGATCCCGGCTATATCAATATACTTCGGGGCAATTTTGATGTCCGTTGCGCCGGCAATCTGCCCCTGAATGGATTCACACCCCATATTTATACCATCAAACCGGTATGCCGTGGAATCAGGATACTTGGAAATAGTGTTTGTTGCGTTAAAATGCCAGACCGCAAGGTAATCCTGTGACCATGCGGCGCCGTTCGTCAAACACACCGGCACATTTGTGTCCGATCCGCCCCAGTACGCCCAGACACAAGTATTCGTATCCACTAGTTCCGGTACCTGTACCCAGACATACGAACTGCCGTTCGTGTCCCATTTCTCAATTTCATGGTTCAGTATCTGTGTTTCGTTCGAATTGGCAAAACGCAGTTCAATGCCGTTGGTTGTTGTACATTGACTGTAGGAGAACCCGTTCGAGCCATCGGCAAACATCACCAGCGCCGGGAAGTTCGTCAGTGTCTCCGGCTTGTCATACCCGCCGAACTGCACCTTCATCCTGTACCGCGACGGCGAAAAACTCGCGCTCGAAGGCGCCCAGCAGTCTCCAAATGAATTACTGGCGTAGAACCGGTAGTAATACTTGGCCCCGCTTACCAGCCCGGTAACATTCGTCGTCAGAAGATCTGTACCTGTTACAATAAAATCTTCCCTGCTTACCCAGCTCCCTTTATTCGTACCTCCATCCGTCGTCCCCCAGTATACCGAAACAGCCGTAGAAGCGCCTCCGGTGGATACAAGGTAACCATTCAGGCTCGCTGAATTCATCATTACATCTGACGCGCCATTATGGTTGTTGATATAAGGTACAGTCCCGCCCTCCACAAAACCTTCGGAACTAAACACACTGTTTGACGCCTGGTTCATGTAGCTCGCCCATATCCAGTTCGCCGAACGCTCGACATCCGATATCTCAACCTCGTCAATCCTGCCGTTATAATAATTGAGCCACATCTGCATCTGCCCGAACGCTATCACACCCGGTGTGGTCAACCGGTTGGTGGTGCTTGTCTGCGTGCCGCAATACATGCCGTCCACATAGAGGTTCTTCACTCCGGTCGATCTCACCCTGGTGGCCACCACATAGTGCCACTGCAGGTCATTGATCTGCGGTCCAGCCGAAATCGTCTGGTCAGGATTACCAGTTCCAAAAGACGCCTGGTTGGTATTATACGCAAGACCAAAATCATTCTGCACTCCGCTGACGTTCGCATCAACAAGCCCCCAGCCGTTGGTCCACTGCGGCCCTATAGGACTGCTCGCACCGGCCTTCATCCAGCAGGCTATCGTGAAATCATCCTGGATCATGCGGCTCACACGCACCGCATTGTCCAATCCGTCAAAATTCCACGAGTTCCCTATAATACCATCCGTGGGCGCGGAGTTCCCGCCGCCATATACTATCCCGTCATAACGGTTGGCCGTGGAATCCTGCGCGTTAGCATGCAGATGCCATACACCCTTGAAATTCGTGTTCCACACTGCACCATTGGTCAGATACTCAGGAACTGCTGCATCGGCATTTCCCCAGTACGCCCAGATCAAACAATTGTTCGTAAACTCGGGCACCTTCACCCATACGTACGAATTGCCGCCTGGGTTCCACTGCTCAATCTCATAACTCAACTCGTTTGTCGCCTCATCCGTAAATCTCAGGTCTGTCCCTGTGGACCTTAACTGATTATAGAAAAATCCATTTGTACCCTCATTCAACACCACCAGCGCAGGAAAGTTCGTCAACGTCTCAAGCGCGGTATATCCGCTGAACGTGATCGGCATCCTGTACGGATATGCTGCCAGTGACTCCGATGAGAACAGTGTCCTGAAATCAAGGGTATCCGGGGCCTGGTAACTATTTGCCGCATTCGTGGCGCTGAATCTGTAGTAATACAGGACATCGGAAACAAGCCCTGTCACCAGGCAACTGATGTTGGTGGAATCGACATTCGTCCATGATCCGACATAGTTGGTATTGGCCCATAACGTAATATTCGTACCACAGTTGTTCGTACCCCAGTATACCGAAACATCAAACGTCGCGTTCGATGCATACAGCGTGGCATTCATGACCGCCGACGTGGACGTGATGTCCGAAGCAGAAAGGTTCCTGATCCCGTTCGCTGCAGAACAGGTGTTGAAGAAGCTGTTCGACGCCTGGTTCAACCAGCATGCCCACATCCAGTTGGACGAACGGGCCGCATTCTCTATGCGTACCTCGTCGATAGGTCCCCTGTGCCGGTTACCGGCACTGTTGTTGGCGCCTATCCTGACGGGCTCATTATCAAGAGCGAGATATCCCGTATCGGTAAAATTACTGTCTACAACCCCGTCAACATACAGGCACCTCTGCGTATAATCATACACGCCAAACAGATAATGCCATTGGCCATCCTTGACCGCAGTCGAAATACCATTCGCACAATCATCGTTAGCCGTGGTGCCTCTCATACAAAAAGATAGAGTATCATTGCCTGAATACCTGCGGATCTGCCATCCCTCACCCTCCCCATCCTTGCTCATAAAAGCCTGCCAGCCGGTACGCCAGTCACCGTCCACCCGCACCCAGGCTGAAACTGTCAGCTTGTCGTTAATATCGAAATTATTCTCGTTCGCTATCTGAATGTAGCTATTGTCGAAGCCCTGTGCGCCACCAATCCTGCCGTCAGTATTAGTGTTCCCGACGCCTGTCCCGTTGTTCTTCAACCACGTGGAATCCACCGCGTTCGGTTCCTTCATGTGCCAGACGCCTCGGTAATAATTCGAGGACCATGTGGCGCCATTGGCTGTATAAGCAGGTGCAACCGTCATGCCGGGATTGCCCCAGTACGCCCAGATCGAACTACCATTTGCAAGCTCCGGTACCTGCACCCAGACATACGAACTGCCGTTCGTGTTCCATGTATCTATCTCGTAGTTCAATTCTCTGGTCTCGCCTTCATCGACGAACCGCAAGTCGGTCGCTCCCGCCTGGAACTGACTGTACAGGAAACTTGGTAAACCTTCGTTGAAGGTCACCAGCGCCGGGAAGTTCGTCAGCGTCTCAGCCCGGTCGTATCCGCTGAACGTGATCTTCATCTTGTACGGGAACCCCGATAACCCGGCCAGCGTTCTGAAACTCTCCGAACTCGATGCCCAGGGACTGGCCTCCGCGCTTACCGCCCGGAACGTGAAGTAATAATCAACTCCGGACAACAGGCTTGTCACCGTACAGCTGATGTTCGTGGAAAGAATATTGGTGAATGAACCCACAAGATTACTGCTCGCCCATGCCGCCGGATTGGTCCCGCCGTCACTCGCACCCCAGTACGCCACAACATCAGTTACCAGGCCGGTGGTGTAAAGCGTCGCGTTCAATACCGCAGAGGTAGACGTTATGTTCGTCGCTGCCAGATTCTGTATCCCAACCGCAGGCTGGCAGGCACTGAACATGTTATTAGATGCCAAGTTCATCCAACAGGCCCACAACCAGTTCGATGAACGCACAACACTGGACAGCCTGATCTCATCAATCATACCGTTAAAGTAATAGCCGCTGTTATAACGCCCGATATCCACAGAACCGCTTCCATCGGCTATCGCCCCAATCGTACCCGATGATCCCAGTACACCATTGGTATACAGGCTGGCATCCGTCCCGCTCTGCACCGCAGCAAGGTAATGCCAGTTGTTACTGGAAGGCACCGATACAGTCACATCACCGCCCGACGCCCTCCATTTCAACGATGAACCCTCAAAGAACAACTGCCATCGCGAGTTCACAGGATTTTTCCCGAGGATAACCCCGTTCTGATTGAAATTCGTCGAATATGCCCATGCCTCAACACTTATGTCCGACGCAATTCTTATGGTTCCCAATCCCACATAGGAATTGGTAATCGAATAAAAATTCTGCGCCATGCCAAATAATCCAGTTGAAACAACATCGGAATTCCACAACGTCGCATTGTAATGATTGGATGAGGAATCCAGCAAGTTCGTCCGGTTCATGTGCCATACGCCCAGGTATCCTTCCGACCACACCGATCCATTCGTGGTATAAGCAGGCGCAACAGCGGCGTTGGTATTGCCCCAGTACGCCCAGATGGTACAGTTGTTCGTAAATTCCGGCACCTTGACCCATACATAGGATTCTCCTGTTGTCGCCGTATAAGGCGAGGTTAATCCGTACTTCTGCGACAGGTAACCACCCACCTGGTTAAGTTCATTAGATGTCAGTACGTGATCAAAGATAATCACTTCGGCAACTTCACTTTTCGACATTTCGTTCTGGCCGGGGGCATTATAGCCACCAAGCTCTACGCGCCCCGGCTTGAAATAGTTATCGGATGAACCGGTAAGGTTAAATCCCAGCTGGTTGCCGTCTTTCCATAAATTGGCCTTCGGATCAGAATCATTGTTCATCGTACCGGCATGCAGGTGCCAGTTGGTATTGGCGGTACCTGCGTTATAGATCCAGCCATCGAAATGCCACCTTTCGTCACCATTACTGTAGAAACCAAAAATCCAGTTACGGCCGGAAGCACAGGCTATGACACGTCCATAAGTATCTGGTCCCGTATACCGGGCAACCGAGAAAACCGTGTACTGCTGCAGATAGTCAAAATTAAACGAGGTATAAACCGCATCATTGCCGTCAAAGTTTACCACAGGCTTGCCACCAAGCTTGTTGGTAACAACAGCCGGATCACCCAAGTAATTATTCGCGTCACGACCCCAGCCCGACTGGTCCAACCAGTTGGTTACATTCCCGCTGGTATTGGTCAATACACCCACATCCGCCTTGAGCCACAATGCCACGCCGGACGGAAGACCGGTAAAACAGCCGGGGTTCCACTGTTCAATCTCGTAACAAAGTTCATTCGTCTGCGCCTCATCCGTAAACCGCAGATCAGCACCCGAACCTGAAGCAAACTGGCTGTACAGGAAATTGGTCATGCTTTCGCTCAACACAACAAGCACAGGGAAGTTCGTCAGCGTCTCGCCCTTGTTATACCCGCTGAATGTTATCCTCGTCCGGCAGGGACTTGCCAGGCCAGCTTCAACCGAGGGCTGATACACCGTCCTGAAACTCCTGACATCACTCCACGTAGTGGACAAAACATTCGTGGCGCTGAATCGAACATAATACGGAGTATCAGGCATGAGCCCCGTCGCCAGGTAACTCAAATTGGTGGCAACATTGGTGAAGGAACCCATATAGGCAGAATTCGCCCAAACAGAAGCAAAATTCGTACAATCAACCGGCCCCCAGTATGCCCATACTTCTGATACCGCATTGGAAGAGGACAATACCGCATTAAATACGGCTGAAGTTGTCCCAACATCGGAAGGCACATCGTTACTTATTCCCGCCCCGCCCAGGCAATACCGCCACATCCCCGCCTGGAGAGCAACATTGACGCGCGCTTCTGCCTGACCTGGTTCAGTAATAAAGAAATTTTGCGTTTCACCGCCGGCATTCTCCTTCGTCATAAAGATGAAATTATACGGCTGACCTGCTGTCAGGGTTACGATAAGGTTCCCATACCATGCCGGTAGACCAGCTACACTGCCTTCACTGTACTCGAAAGTACCATTACCGTTCAGGTCAAGATACATCATTCCCCAGTCATCACAATCCCACCGGAAATTGTGAACACCCGTAAACCTGGGGATAAACTGACCGCAGATCGCCGATATAAAGTATTCCGACGAAGGAAATCCAACAAACATTCTAAATGCGGAAATTTCCCCGGTTGCGATTACATTCCACTGCGGAGCTTCTGCCATCGCAAGGATAGTACCTGACTTGTAACCGGTAAATACCCTGGTAGCAGATATGTTATACGCGGCATTATCCAAACGAAGAGGAAAATCGCTTTGGTAATCATTCAGGAAAAGCGAACCGCGCAGACCATCGGCATAATTGCCAGGCGGAAGTGTAACAAAACTGCTGGAAACAGGATTCCAGCATTCACCCACAGCATTCGATGCATAGCAGCGATAGTAGTATCGGAAGCCATAGTAAAGATCCGATACAGCATTTGAAAAAGCGCCATAGCTGGTTAACCCATTTGTACAAACCCACTGCCAGTTAGCTTTGTTCGTACCTCCATCCGATGTGCCCCAGTATATCCATGCACTTGCAGTTGCTCCTGTAGAGGTATAATTCCCGTTCAAAACCGCTGTATTGGTAAGAATACTGCTCGCACCAGCGCCATTATCCACTGCCGGAAATCCAGCCGCTGGGAAGGTAATAAGGATCCGGTTTAACACCGTGTCCATGGTAATCTGCGGTACAGCCCAGCCTTCCGCCCCACCACCTGCAGGTTTCTCAATGATCCAGGTTATGTTTGTGTCAGGATCAGTAACACTGTCCGGCCAAGTCATTATGGTAAACTGCTGGTTTACAGGTTCTGCCAACCCGTTCGGATTATACAACCTCAGCGTATACGTTCCACCGGAAGTAAGCGTTATCTGGTTCGAAACCGCAACAAGGCCTGAATTCGAATCATACCGCCACCCATAAATTGACCCGGAATCCATGGTCAATTTATTCTTCAGAGTCAGCGTCCCACCGCTATTTGTCCCGCCCGGCATCAGGCCAGACCCGGAAAAGACAATTACCGGCCCGTTCACCACGCCGGTCCCGCCAAGGAAACCCGTGTTGGTCGCAGCCACAACGCTGTCGACATACAAAGAACCATTCACAACCAGTGTTCCATTACTGATCATCGTCGGCCCGGCATATGTATTCTCACTCGACAACACAACCTGGCCACTGCCGGCCTTGCCCAGGCCGCCCAACCCGTGAACTGCCCCCAGAACCGTCATGACATAATTGCTCGAGTCGAGTATTCCGAAGGTACTGTAAATCCAGATGTTACGCGTATTCCCAACCACAAGGTCGGCACCGGCCTGAAGCACCCCATAACCTGAAACCAGGATGTTATTGGTTGGCGTCAATGGAGCGGTGCCCAGGTTAGCATCACAGTAGGCCATTATTGTGCCCTGCTCTATCCGGGTCATTTCGTAAGTATTTGTAGCCGCCAAAACTAAAGTGCCCGGCGCGCTCTTGATCAACATGCAATCTATTCCCAAAAGGGCCCCCTGCATGATGGCCGTACCTCGCACATTAATCCGCCTGTCACCTGTTGAATTAAGGTATATGGGATTTATCCATGTGACAGGATGAGTACTGTAATAACTGCCAAAATTAAAAAAGGCGCTAACGTTGAAATAGTTCTGGCCCCAGACAAGGTTTGAACCCTGACCACCGATATTGACCGTCAATGGCCCGCCCACGGCCGCAAAACCGCCGCTGCGCTCAGCAGTACCGTAAATAGTGCTAAGCCAGGCCACCTGGTTGGGACCAAATCCAAGATCACGCGTGAATGTACCGTTCATTTCCACAATACCCTGGTCCCAGCCCCAGTCATCACCTGCCAGCCGTAAATTCGCGGTTGGCGGCAGACTGAAAGTATTCGTCATCCGTAAAGCATTATTATTGGCCTCAATAGTCCCGGTCATTGTGTTGGAACCATTCAGAATAACAGGCTGTCCGGTAACATATGGCGGCCCCAGAAGAACACCTGACCCGGTAATCTCTCCGTTGATTGTAAGGGCGTAACTACCTCCATCCAGAACCAGAAACGCGTTGGTACTTATGGAAATAATGCGATTAACATCAGTCGTCATGGCATACCTGGGCTTAATCCAATTAAATCCACTAGCGGCAATGATGTTCGTCTGCGGCGTGGCGGGCACCTTGCCAAACGATCCATCGCCATAAACGTACAAGCCCCCGCCATACAGATACGTACCGCCGCTATAAGTATTGTTCGTCCTCGCCAATGTGGTCAGACTTCCATTCTGAGTGCCAAAGACACTGGTATAAGACGCCACCCTCACCGCAACAGACGTTGTACCCCTGTCTGTAACCACCGCATCGATATTGGTGTTGTAGGTTGCAGTACTTCTCCGATCAAATTTATGGTTATCGATGATTATCAGCTCATTGGTCCCGGAAGTCAGCCAGCCGCCGCTATATATCCTTGAAGCCATCGCAGAATTGGTCGTAAACATGATGCCGCCGGCGGATATGGTGTTCGTCCCGTTGAGAGTCAGAGTAAATCCAGGGTTATTATTAAACCGCAGGCTGTTCACCGTCGCATTCGTCATGGTGCAATTGGTGGTCACCATCGTGTTGAAACCCGGCAGGAATATGTTGGAGGCATATGCCGTATAGACGACAATGGTATTGGCGCCGTTGTTGGCTGCCCAGTCATTTGTATATATTGTCGCATAACAGCCGAGTATCCCGTCCATATTCGGCGTCACCGTAATTATTCCGCCTTTACCCGGCGCCGGCGGACAGAAATCCACAAAGCCTGTGTTTCGAGTGATTGCTCCAAGATTAAGGGTAACTGTTCCTCCGGAACCATTGGTGAGACTTATCACATTATTGCCATCGCGCAGCTCCAGACCGTTGAAAGTCTGACTATTAGCAATGGTATTAGCACCCTGCAGCCTGAGGATGGCGCCGTCCATGGTCAACGTTGAGCCGGCGTCTATGATGTTATCGACCGGAGACAAGGTCCCACTGAAATCAAGAGTTACCTGACCACGCTGTAAAACCACCGGACCCGTGAAAATATTCGCAGCGGCAAGAAGCAGGATGCCGTTCCCTTGTTTCTCAAACCCTTGAGTACCGGCTATCACCGCCGTGTTCGTCATTGAACGATTCACTACGTTAATAACCGGTATGCCGCTGGTTACCTCCAGCGTCAATGTACCAGGACGTCGAAACGTCCTTTCGCGATCCGGCCACATGAAGTCGCCAACAATGATGGTTCCTATCGTACGGTCTCCGTTCAGGGTCACAAACCTGGAAGGACTGATATCTACCTGGGAAAAATCAGCTACACCGTCAATACCACCAGCAATCTGGTTATTCACCCAGCGGCTGGCAGTTGTCCAGTTATCATCCGCATTGGAATTCCATACACCGTTCGTGGCAAAGCCGGACAACGGCAAAAGCGCAACCATGATAACACACAAAAGTGTTCGTCTGTTCATCTCTCTCACTCCGGTCCCGTTACCAGACAAAAAATACAGCAATTTCCTGCAGCAAGCCATCTAAACAGCAGGAAAGCCTCAGTTTCCTATAAAAAACCAATAAACCACCGCTGATTTATAATACAATAAAACGCTAAGTCATCAAAGACAAAAAACTACAATTTAACGGAGGGAGGGAAGAGAGGGACGATTAAGAGGAGGGTTAAGAGTAAGATAAATACCGACGTTTACCTGACGATAATCACGGTACCTTTGAGGAGTTTGCTGACATCGCCATAATAATTGAACACGTCGTTTGAAGCCTGGTTCATATAACAAGCCCACATCCAATTTGACGAACGGGCCATGTTCGACACCCGGATCTCGTCAAGCAGGCCGATATAGGGATCGACATATCCATCACCGATCACCGCGTTTTGACTCGATGCTTTAGCGTATGTGTAGGTGGTAGTTGCCCGATTGATTTGTAAGCCGTTCTTGTACCACTGCAGGTTCGTACTCCCAAAATCCCGGACGATGGCCAGATGGTCCCACGCACCAGCTTGCAGGACAGAGGAAATGCTTAACTCTTGCCACGGGCCACCGTCGGCGCCCACTTGACCGTAGTAGTAATTGGCTGCACCACTCATCTCGATGGTAATTGTTCCCTCGCCTCCATAGGCCTTGTTGTACGGATTTCGCCTGGTTCCAAAATCATTGGGTTTCAACCACATTTCTATCGTCTGGTTACTGGTGATACACAGGGCGGACGGATTCCCAAGAGAGTAACTGCCGCTACCGTTAAATTCCTGCCCGTCCGCGATGAGACCGGTCGCGTTGGTTACGGAACCACTCTTGGTCCCGACACACCGGTTCGACGTCGAATCTACGGCAGCATTATTCAAATGCCACACACCGGCATACCCCTGTGACCACGTTGATCCGTTGGTCGTGTATGCCGGAGCAGTAGTCACGTTCCTGTTACCCCAGTACGCCCAGATACAGGTATTCGTATCCACAAGCTCAGGCACCTGTACCCAGACATAAGAATTACCGCCTGTATTCCATCGCTCAATTTCATAATTCAACATCATTGTTTCGTTCGAGTTCCCGAACCGCAGATCGTCGCCATTTGCAGGTAAGGTAAAAGTGGAATAAGCAAAATTTGTTATATTCGTGCCAAACATCACCAGCGCAGGGAAATTAGTCAGAATCTCAGCCTCGGGATTGATGTAACCGGGGAAAGTTATTTTGAATCTGTAAGGCCAGGAATTAAACAGTGTGTCGTGAATCGTGACAACCGCATTACTCTGAGGACCAATAACATAACAACCGGACATCAGAGTTGCAGTTACTGTCTCATCAGATTCAATCAACAAATCTTCTACAGGTGTTACCGTAATCGTTGCATTGGTCTGACCGGCCGGAATTATCACACTACCACTCAAAGCGGTGTAATCCACACCATTGACCGCCGTCCCGCCAAGCATATAATTGACAATCCATGATGTATTAGTCGCCGCTTCCGGTCTGTATACCGTGAACATGCCTGCATCCGGACCCATTTCCGATGCACTGGCATCCGTCGCCTGAATGTTCGCCTGACCGGTAAAGAATGAAACAGACGGCGATGCCCACGCAGACCTTACCGAGTTGGAAGCAAAATACCGGTAGTAGTAAGTCGTGTCTGCATCCAGCGAACCTATATAGGCTGTAAGCAGTCCCGGAGGCTGAGCATCGAGATATTCGACGAACTGCCAGTTGGTTACGATGTATCCGCCGTCGGTCTTACCATAGCAAACCCAGGCGTATGTCGTAACACCATCATCAAAATATAACCGCCCCCTCAGATCAGCCGTATTCGCTGTAATGTTTGTGGCGCCGCCATCATTGGAGACCAGCAGGGAAGAAGTCATGAACGATGAATTGGATGCCTGGTTCATGTAACATGCCCATATCCAGTTGGAAGAACGGGCAACAGACGAAACACGCGCCTCGTCAAGCCAACCTGCGAGGTACCGATTCAGGCCATCATCCAAGCCTATCGTCAAATATCCCATATCATTAGTAATACTGCCAGTCCAGGCAGTACTACTGACTTGCACTCCGTCAAAATACAGACGTTCAGTACTGCCATCATAACTTCCCGCATAATGGTGCCAGCCCATTATCTCCGCAGGCGTGTAGGATATCTCGTGATTGACTCCCGTGCCGTCAAAAACTATCAGCCGGAACGAAGTACTACCCTGGTTAGGATGAAGAACGTACGAACTGCGTTTACTCATCAGATAGCCAAAGTTGTTCCAAGTGGGATTATCGCTCTTTGCCCAAACCTCCACCGTAATCGAATTGGTTGGCTGTATGCTGGCAGAGTTCGCGACATTAATATAATCGGCATCACCGCTGAAATGGTTTGCACCGTCAATCAGGCCGTCAATTCCTGCCGAACTGGTTCTATTGATATCAACGAAAGCACCATTATTTTGATTTGCCGTGGAATCACGCTGTACTCCGGCATTTGTTACAGACTCGGACATATGCCAGACCCCTCCAAAATTCTGGGACCAGGTCGTCCCGTTCATTGTGCAAGCTGGCGGATTAGTATCGGCCCCACCCCAGTATGCCCAGACAAAGGTATTCGAATCCACAAGCTCAGGCACCTGTACCCAGACATAGGAACTGCCATTGGTATTCCATTTCTCAATCTCATAGTTCAGCATCATTGTCTCATTCGAGTTCACAAACCGCAGTTCAGCGCCATTGGTCGATGTACATTGACTGTAAGAGAACCCGTTGACTCCTTCGCTGAACACCACCAGCGCAGGGAAGTTCGTTAATATTTCAGGCCTGTCATATCCGGTAAAAGTAATTTTCATCTGGCACCTGACCGGAGAGAAGACCGTTGAACAAGGCGCCCAGCATTCCCCAGATGAATTGCTGGCATAGTAACGATAGTAGTATGTGGAAGCCACTGACAGTCCCGTTACGTTGGTAGTTAGAGGGCCGATGCCGGTTATCCCGAAGTCTATTACATTGGCCCACGCCAGCTTATTTGTTCCGCCGTCTGTCTCTCCCCAGCAAACCGAAACAACGGTCGGCGTACTTCCGGTAGATGCAAGATAACCGTTAATACATGCCGAGCTCATTGTAACATTCGTTACACCGCCATTATTGTTGATCACCGGCAGAGTCGCACTCTCAACTGGAACAGGTGTGTTGAATACGCTGTTCGATCCCTGGTTCATGTAACATGCCCAGACCCAGTTTGATGAACGCGTTACAGTCGATAACTGGAATTCATCCATGGCTCCGTCATAATGGGCAGCTGTTCCCTGCGAACTATAATCACATCCAATCCTTGCATTTCCATTAATAGGCCGGTTCGTATACCCGCTGGTACCGACAAGAACTCCGTCAAGGTAAACCCAGGCGGTATTGACTGCAGGATTACCATTGAATACGTAAGCTACATGACGCCATGCCCCATTGTTGACATATCCATAACCTGTAGTATTCCATGAACCTCCCTGATAATACCTTAATTGTCCACCTAGTATAGTCGTAATCAAACGACCAGATTGTACATCTATTACGCGGGTATCACCGCTTGTTGTGGTTGTTTTCATCCAGTAGTGGAAAGTATAACTGCCGGACGCAGAAGCTATTCCTGTAGCATCAATGTACTTTGGCGCAACACCAATATCTACAGCGCCGCCGATCTGCCCCTGGATGGTATCACACCCGAAATTCAAACCGTCAAACCGGTGCGATGTGGAATCAGGATACTTATAGGAAGTGTTCATCGAATTAAAATGCCAGACTCCCAGGTAATTCTGCGACCATGTTGCACCGTTGGTCGAATACGACGGCGCATTCGTGTCCGAGCCGCCCCAGTACGCCCATACCCACCCGTTACTCACCAGTTCCGGCACCTGTACCCACACATACGAATTGCCGTTTACATCCCATTTCTCAATCTCATGGTTCAAAATTACAGTCTCGTTCGAATTCGCAAACCGCAGGTCACTGCCATTTGTCGTCGTACACTGACCATAAGAAAAACTCTTCGAACCTTCGGCAAACATCACCAAAGCGGGGAAATTCGTCAGCGTTTCATCCTTGTCATACCCGCCAAACTGTACCTTCATCTTGTACCGCGGCGGTGAAAAACCCGCGCTCGATGGCGCCCAGCAGTCTCCATACGAATTGCTCGCGTAGAACCGGTAGTAATATTTTTCCGTACAGGTAAGCCCGGTAACGTTCGTTGCCAGAAGCCCGACGCCTGTCACAACAAAATCATTAGTGTTCGCCCAAACTTCCTTGTTCGTACCGCCGTCTGTCGTACCCCAGTATACCGAGACGGCAGTCTGAGAGCCACCGGTGGAAACAAGATAACCATTGAGGTTTGCAGAATTAAGCGTTACTCCTGAAGCACCCGTGTGATTATTGATGGAAGGCTGGAACCCGCCCTCCACACCGCCTGCAGGATTGAACACGCTGTTCGATGCCTGGTTCATGTAACATGCCCAGATCCAGTTCGACGAATGATCCATATTCGATATCTCTATCTCATCAAGGGAGCCGATGAAATAATTGGCCAATGTCTGAAGCTGACCAAAAGCTATCCTCAGCGGTTTGTTCAAAACATTGGTAGTGCCTGTCTGTGTCCCGCAATCCACGCCATCAACATAGATCTTCTTCAAACCAGTCGATCTTACCCTCGTGGCAACAATATAATGCCAGTTCTTGTCGTTGATATATGTGGTTCCAGACGACAGGCTCGCGTCGGTACCACCCGTACCAAACGTCGCCAGTTGATTGTTATATGACACGCCAAAATCATTACTATTGGCGGCAACATATGCATCAATCAGCCCTGTGCCATTATACCATTGTGCTCCGCCCGCGCTGTTCGCGCCTGCCTTCATCCAGAATGCAATCGTAAAATCCTCCTGGATCATCCGGCTTACCCGTATCGCATTGTCCAGCCCGTCAAAGTTCCATGCATTTCCCACCAACCCGGCAACAGGCGCAGAATTCAATCCTCCATATGCCATCCCATGATAACGGTTAATTGTAGAATCCTGGGCGTTCGCATGCAGATGCCATACCCCCATGAAATTCGTATTCCATGCCGCCCCATTCGTCAGGTACGCCGGAGCAGATGCATCCGGATCACCCCAGTACGCCCAGATCGAACAGTTGTTCGTCAACTGCGGTACCTGTACCCAGATATACGAACTGCCATTTGTATTCCATGACTCTATCTCGTAATTAAGCTCGTTCGTAGCTTCATCCACAAACCTCAAGTCAATACCTGCCGGCTGCAACTGGTTATAGAAGAAACCATTTGTCCCCTCATTCAACACCACCAGCACAGGGAAGTTCGTCAACGTCTCAAGCGCGGTATATCCGCTGAACGTGATCGGCATCCTGTACGGATATGCCGCCAGCGATTCCGATGAGAACAGTGTCCTGAAATCAAGAACGTCCGGGGCCTGGAAGCTGTTTGCCGCATTCGTGGCACTGAACCTGTAGTAATACATGACTTCTGAAACAAGCCCTGTCACCAGGCAACTGATGTTGGTGGAATCGACATTCGTCCATGACCCGACATAGTTGGTATTGGCCCACAACGTAATATTCGTTCCACAGTTGTTCGTGCCCCAATACACAGAAACATCAAAGGTCGTATTTGAGGCATAAAGCGTTGCATTCAGTACGGCAGATGTTGCTGTTATGGCGGAAGCAGAAACATTCTTTATTCCAGTCTCCGGAACATAGGTAACAAAGGAACCACTAGATGACTGATTCAGCCAGCATGCCCACACCCAGTTGGACGAACGCCCTGCACTTTCAATACGCATTTCATCCAGACCACCGTCCAGAAATTCACTACTGCCCGCCATGCATGCCATATATCCATTTGCAGTCCCCGACATCGACAGCGCCCCACTCCTGTTTTCGGAACCAATTTCAACTCCATCCCGGTATACTTTTTTAACTGATCCATTATACGTGGCTGTCAGCAAATGCCATCCATTCATGAAATCGCCGGGATATATCGGCACATCCAATTCCGTATAAGAACCACCCGTAGCCAGGCCAAAGGAAAGAATCGTGGCATATTCCTGGAATGAAAACAGGTGCCGTTCACCATCCTCTTTTCTGTATATTTCCCGGTATCTCGCAACTTCCAGATTCGCAGACGGTTTGACCCATGCAGAAATACTGATCTGATTGGTAGGCCGCAAAATTGCATTATTGCCGCAATTAATATAATCATCTCCATCAAAATACTGGCCTCCACCAATCTGCCCGTTGGTATAAGAGTTCTTACCCTGTATCGCTGTAATAATATTGGGGCTGGAATTGGAATGAGCGCCTGTAGTCAATTCATCCATTACCTGCTCATTCAAATGCCAGACGCTCCTGAAATCGGAACCCCATGTCGTACCATTGGTGACACAGGCAGGCGCGACAACTGCATTCGCGTTACCCCAATAAGCCCAGATGGAAGAGTTGCTGGTTAATTGCGGTACCTGTACCCACACATACGAACTGCCATTGGTATTCCAGCACTCAATTTCGTAATTCAGTTCGTTTGTCCCGGACTCATCTGCAAACCTTAAATCTGTTGCTCCCGGCTTGAATTGCCCGTACGCAAAGCCAGGCAGATCTTCACTGAACGTTACCAGGAAAGGAAAGTTCGTCAACGTCTCAGGCTTGTCGTATCCGCTAAACGTAATCTTCATCTTGTGAGGATATACTGACGGCGAGAATAACGTCTCTAACGTCTTCGACGGCTTCGCCCAGACTTTATCCTGTGTATTGGTGGCCAGGAATGTAAAGTAATAGGTCGTATCCGGCAAAAGCCCTGTCACCGTACAACTGATGTTCGTTGAAAACACATCAGTATAGGTGCCAACAAAATTACTGCTCACCCATCCGGCCGCATTCGTCCCGCCATCACTCAATCCCCAGAACGCCCACACATCACCGGACGAACCAAGAACCGTAAAGGTGGCATTCAACACCGCCGATGTCGTTGTTATATTCGTTGCAACCGAACTGCTTATCGTTATGGGTGTACCAAATCCGGCAAATACACTGTTCGACGCCTGGTTCATGAAACTGGCCCACAGCCAGTTCGACGAACGCATCACACTCGACAGCCTTATCTCGTCCAAAGCCCCGTTAAAATAATAGCCACTGTTATAACGACCTATATCCACATAACCGGCACCATCGGCTATCACTCCTATTGTACCCGATGCACCCAACTCTCCATCAACATATAAACTTGCATCTGATATGCTCTGCACTCCCGCCACATAATGCCAGTTGCTCCCCGACGGCGCTGCCAGAGTCACATCACCCAGCGTTGCCCTCCATTTGAGGGATCCTCCCTCTGTAAACAGCTGCCACTGCGAACTCACAGGGTTCTTACCAAGAATAATCCCGTTCTGATTCACATTCGTCGAATATGCCCACGCCTCTACACTTATATCTGACGCAACCCTTATGTTACCTACTCCCACATAAGCATTGCTCCCGTTGAAGCCCTGTCCCATGCCTATCGCTCCACCCGCATTGGTAGTATATGTCCAGCCAGTTATGTTGTATCGATTTGACGTGGAATCCGTAACATTCGTAGATTGCATGTGCCATACGCCAAGATACCCTTCCGACCATACCGATCCGTTCGTGGTATATGCATTTGTAAATGTCGCATTCGGATTACCCCAGTATGCCCAGATCGAACAGTTGTTTGTAAATTCAGGCACCTTGACCCACACGTACGATTGTCCAGTTGTCGGCGAATATCCCGCTGATGCATAGTTCGGCGCTGTCAGATTGTATTTCGTCTTAAGATAGTAGCCGACCTCGTTCATCTGCGCGTCTGTCAATGCCTTCCGGTACAGAATTATCTCCGCAAAATCCGTCTTGCCGTAACTGCCAACCCCGGAAGGAGACAGTCGCGCCCCTATCGCATATTCGATGGGATTCAGCGCGCTGGCAAATGATACCGCGCTGGTTAGCTTCGCATCACCGTTAATATATGTACGGGCACCATTCGTATTGACCCTGATCACATCTATCTTGAACACCATGCTGTTTGTCACTATGTCCAGGCTGGGATTATTATTCCGATAATACCTGAGGCCGTTCGTCCCGGCATTGGGAACCCGATATTCGATATCCAATGCCGCATTGTTGTCCCAATCATTTCCAGTCGATGCCCTCTGAGAAAAGTAACCTGCAGCACTGCCAATGTTCGTTGTCATCTGCTTTGAAACAAAGAAATATGTCATCTCTCCCGAAAGGTTGAACCCGGGCGCCCAGTTGGTATTTCTCAGATAATTCATCATTCCGTTGAAACTTAATATGGGCAGACCATTAAGCGCATTCGTCACGTATAAGGGCCCGTTCCCGGCCAGGGCCCATGCATCATTCTTCAACCCGGACTGGTCAAGCCAGGTGACAACGTTACCATTGTTGTTTGTAATAACTCCCGCATCAGCCTTCAGCCATAATGCCAGTCCGTCGCCCGGGTCCCACAGTTCCATCTCGTAACTCAGCTCGTTCACTCCCGATTCGTCCGTAAACCTGAGGTCCGTTCCAGAACCAGACATAAACTGGCTGTAGTAGAAATTGGTTATGCTCTCGCTTAATACAACAAGCGCAGGGAAGTTCGTCAACGTCTCTCCCTTGTCATATCCGCTGAACATGATCTTCGTCTTGCAGGGATATACAGATGGAGAAAATGTCGTGTTAAACACCTGACAATCACCCCAGATATTCATCAACTGGTTTGTTATCCTGAACCTCACATAGTACCGGGCATCAGGTGTGAGACCTGTTGGAGTATAATTAACAGCGGTAACAACATCGGTATAGGAACCAACATACGCAGAATTCGCCCAGGCTGAAGCAACATTCGTGCAGTCAGCCAGTCCCCAGTATACCCATACTTCGGACACCGTCCCTGATGAAGACAACGCCGCATTTAATATAGCGGAATCTGTCCCAATGCCTGATGGTGAATTATTGGCTATCCCTGCACCAGCAATGTATTTCCACATCCCCGGCTGAAGGGTGGGATTGACGTACACCTCCGCCTGGCCAGGTTCAGTCATCCATAAATTAACTGTTCCTCCTGCAGCACCATTCCAGGCCATGAACATGAAATTGTACGGTTGGTCGGCAACCAGAGATTGACTATTGGCCCCATTCCATGCCGGTGCGGTTGCCAGACTTCCTTCACTGGTCTGGAAAACACCATCGCCGTTAACGTCAATATACATCATTCCCAAATCATCACAGGTCCAACGGAAATTGTGAGTACCAGAAGTCCTGGGAATGAATTGACCGCTGAACGCCACAACCGAGGGCCACAGCGTAGTGTTATCGTATCCGGGAAACATGTAAAAACCTGTCGGAGTCGCCGGGCAATACATCTGACCGGTGACAACAACGTTCCACTGCAGTGCTTCAGTCATCGCAGGAATAGTTCCTGCCTTGGAACCGGTAAATACCCTGGAATAAGATAAATTATACGAAGTCTCATTCAGATTGAGAGCTGAAGGACCGGAAGGAACGCTGAGAAAAGCCGAACCGCGAAAACCGTCAACAGGAACCCCCGGCATGAGCATTGTGAAACTGCTTGTGACGGGACTCCAGCAATCACCAACTGCATTTGTGGCATAACAGCGATAGTAGTAACGCAAACCATAGTAAAGGTTCGTAACAGTATTTGAAAACGACCCAAAGCTGGTCTCTCCATTAGCATAGACATTGGCCCAGTTGTCCTTGTTTGTGCCTCCATCGGAAGTACCCCAGTAAATGTACACTTCGGCTGTCGCTCCCGTGGATGTGTAATTCCCGTTCAAAACTGCCGTGTTCGTCATAATGCTGCTCGGGCCAATTCCGTTATCAACAGCAGGAAATCCGGCCGGCTGGAACGTGACAAGTATCCGGTTATTTACTGCATCCATTGTAACCTGCGGTATGGCCCACCCTTCCGTCCCGCCGCCAACAGGTTTTTCGATGTTCCATGTAACATTTGTCTCAGGATCGGCAACGCTGTCCGGCCATGTCATAACAGTAAATGACTGGTTCGCAGGTTCACCCGACCCATTAGGATCGTAAATCCGAAGTGTATATGTTCCGCCGGAAGTTAATGTAACCTGGTTCAAAACTGCAACAAGACCGGGAGTTGTTGCATCATATCGCCAGTTGTAAACCGAACCGGAATTCATCGCCAGGGTGTTGTTGATCGTCAATGTACCGCCGTTGGTCGTTCCGCCAGGAACCAGTCCACTACCCGAAAAGATCATCACCGGGCCGCCAACAATACCTGTTCCCCCGAGAAAACCGGCGTTGGTAACCATGACACTGCTATCCATCGGAAGCGAACCGTTAACCACAAGATCACCATTGGTTATGGTCGTTACCCCCCAATAACCATTCTCGCCCAGTAACACAACCTTGCCGCTGCCGACCTTCGACATGCCACCCCGTCCAACAACTTTTCCTGACACCGTCATGGTATGGTTGCTTGAGTCGAGTATGCCGATATAGCCATTCTCAACCCAGATGTTACGTGTAGGAGACAGGACAAGGTCGGCGCCCGCCTGTAGAACTCCGTTGCCGTAAATAATTCGAATATTATTAGTCGGAGCAGAAGGAGGCGTACCAAGCGCCTCATCAAAACTGACATTCACCGTACCCTGCTCAATTTCTGTACCACTGGATCCGCTGGAGCCGCCGCCATAAGTGTTCGTGGCCGCAAGAACCAGCGTGCCCGCGTTGAATTTGACCAGCAGACTATTGTATCCCGAAATAACCCCCTGCATAATCGCTGTACCTGTGACACCAATACATCTGCCGGCACCACCAAAATCGATGGGGTTCATCCAGGTAACGGGATGGGTACTATGTGAATTCCCAAGAAGCAGATGATTGGCAGGATTCCCTATATTGAAATAGGCCTGCCCCCAGACAAGATTGGTGGCATTGCCGCCGATATTGACCGTCAATGGTCCACCCACAGCCGCGAACCCACCCTTATTATAAGGATAGATGGTACTGCCCCAGGCCACCTGGCCGGGGCCGGGTCCAAGTGCACGGGTAAAAGTCCCTGTCGACTCAAAGATACCATCACTCCAGCCTGCAGTGGCCAGCCTCAGATTCGCAGTTGCAGGCAGACCGATTCCATCTATTGCCCGAAGACCTGTATTACCAACTTCAATAGTTCCGGTCATGGTATTGGAACCGTTCAGAATAACCGTACCGCCAAAGTTCGTAGGGCCAAGCAGAACACCGCTGCCAGTGATCGTTCCATTGACTGTGAGAGTGTTTGCTCCATCCAGAACCAGGTATGCATTTGTGTTGATGTGTATAGTACGATTGCTGTGGATAGTCACGGCAGTCGATGATTTCAGCCAGTTAAACCCGCTCACTGCCGTAATGTTCGTACGCGGGGATGCAGGCACAGCACCCAGTGACCCGTCACCATAGATATACAACCCTCCTCCATACAGATACGTGCCGCCTGAATAAGTGTTGTTGACCCTCGAAAACGTGGTCAGACTCCCATTGACCAATCCAATGGCGCTGGAATAAGACACCACCCTCACGGCAACAGATGTCGAACCTCTGTCGATAATTGTAGTATCCAGGTTGGTATTAGCTGCAGTAGCTCTCCGGTCAACCCTGCGGTTATCGATGATTATCAGTTCGTTGGTACCCGAAGTCAGCCAGCCGCCCGTTATCCTCGAAGCCATCGCCGCATTGGTCGTAAACATGATAGCGCCTGTTTCAATGATATTTGTCCTGACCAGCGAGAGAGCAAAACCCGGGTTATTATTAAACCGCAAACTGCGGACAGTCGCATTCGTCATCGTAACGTTGGTACCAGCAATAACCGTATCGAAACCGGAAAAGAACATGTTGGTTGCATAAGCCGTATATGGAACTATGGTATTGGTCCCGTTGTTCGCCGCCCAGTCGTTGGTGCGTATAGTCGCATAACAGCCGAGCATCCCATCCACATTCGGCGTAGTTGTTGTGATACTTCCGTTGGTGGGTGGATTGAAATTAATGAAACCATTGCCCTGTCTGCTGATCATCCCTACCGCAAGATTAACCTGCCCGGTGGAACCGTTGACAAGATTGATAAGATTGTGACCATCGGCTACAGTCAGACTACTGAACGCCTGATTGTTTACGGTATTTGTCCTGCCTGACACAAGAAGCGTGGAACCACCTCCCATGATCAAAGGTACACTACTATCGATAATGTTATTCGCTGGAGCCAACGAATTGGTGAAATCCAACGTTATTTGGCCACCATTGAGAAATACCGGTCCGGTAAAAACATTTGTGGCGGCAAGAACCAGCGTACCGAACCCTTTTTTCTCAAAACCTTTTGTACCGTCAATTACAGCAGTGATCGTCGCTGTCCTGTTCGATACATTAATAACCGGCATACCGCTTATGACATCCAAGGTCAGGATTCCAGAAGGTATATTTGTACCCCGCACAAGGGTCCAGTCAAAATTAGCGGTCACCGCATCGGCGAAAAGAATGGTACCTATCGTGCGCGAGGTAACCAGGGTCACAGTCCTGGCAGCGGTGATATTAACAGTCGAGAAATCAGCTATGCCGTCAACTCCATCTGCAATCTGGCTGTTCATCCAACGGCTGGCGGTTGTCCAGTTGTCACTCCCGTTGTAAGTCCATACGCCATCCGTGGCCAAGCCGGACAACGGCACGAATGCGACCATTATCATTAAAATGGCTCGTTTTATCATCTTTCCTGCTCCGACCAGTTCAGTAAGCGACCACAGTCTTATTATTAAAAAGCCAAATTACCATGAGTTATTTATATTATAATAAAATGTTTATTCATCAAAGGAGAAAATCCGGTAGTGTATCCCAAAGTGGTCAGGCGCTCCGTCGTACAGGCAGGTATCGGGGCAAGAACTGACGCGGCTACATTCACACCCTGAAACGTCCTGATGTAGCCGCCCCGTTATATCGGGGCGTCACTTTATTACTGCACGGCGATACCTGCCAGCCCCGATCGGATCGGGGCAGGCGGGGCTACATTTGGAGCGCCCGGAACGAGTACGAGTAAGATTACGATTAAGATAAATACCGACATTTACCTGACGATAATCACGGTGCCCTTGAGGAGTTTCGTGACATCGCCATAATAATTGAACACGTTGTTTGAAACCTGGTTAATATAACATGCCCAGACCCAGTTCGAAGAACGCGTCACGTTAGACACCCGTAATTCGTCGAGCACGCCATTAAAAGGATACGCATACCCATCGCCAATTAAAGTGTTTAACGTCCCAGCCCTGGCGGGTGCCAAGGTGACACCTGAAGTACCGGCCGCCAAGCCGTTCCTGTACCACTGCACAGTTTTACTCGCGCTCTCAAGATCCCGGACCACGACCATATGTTCCCATACATTGGATTTCATTGTACCACCGCTCACTCCGCCAGACCAATACGTCGAGCCCGGCGTCCCGCTGTCGCTACCCGTTGTGCCGTATAAGTAGATAAGTTGGCCAGTATCCGCCCAGAGGACAAGAGCTCCTTCGCCTCCATAGGCCTTGTTCCACGGGGATTGTCTGATCCCAAGGACGGTAGGCTTCAACCATATCTCTACCGTCTGGTTGGTGATGGTCCACAGGGCGGGCGGATTGCTCATCACCTGGTAACTGGTATCGCCGAAAAATTCCTGCCCATCCGCAATTATACCTGTCGCGTTGGTTGCGTTACCACTCTTGGTCCCGACACACCGGTTCGACGTCGATTCTGCGGCAGCATTATTCAAATGCCACACACTGGCATACCCCTGTGACCACGTTGATCCGTTGGTCGTGTACGCCGGGGCAGTCGTGTCATTCTTATTACCCCAGTATGCCCAGATACTGGTGTTCGTATCCACAAGCTCAGGCACCTGTACCCACACATAAGAGTTACTACCTGTATTCCACTGCTCAATTTCATAGTTCAACATTGTTGTTCCATTAGAGTTCCCAAACCGCAGATCGCCGCCATCTGCCGGCGATGCAAAAGTGGAATAGGAAAAATTAGTTATATTCGTACTGAACACCACCAGCGCAGGGAAATTCGTCAGAATTTCAGCTTGAGAATTAGTATAAGCCGGGAAAGTTATCTTCATCCTGTATGGCCATGAATTAAACAGAGAATCACGAATCGTAACAACGGCGTTACTCTGAGGACCAATAACATAACCACCAGATGTCAGAGTCACATTTACAGTTTCATCAGACTCCATTAACAGATCTTCTACAGGTATTACCGTAATCGTCGCATTGGTCTGACCCACTGGAATTATCACGCTCCCGTTCAAAGTCTGGTAATCGACTCCATTGCTGGCCGTTCCTTCAAGCAGGTAATTGACAATCCATGCCGTATTGGTTGCCGCTGCAGGCCGGTACACTGTAAACGTACCTGTATCCGGACCCACTTCCGATGCAGTGGCATCCGTCGCCTGAATGCCCGCCTGGCCGGTAAAGAATGAAGCAGACGGCGATGCCCACGCAGACCTCACCGAGTTGGATGCGTAATACCGGTAGTAATAAGTCGTATCTGCAACCAGAGAACCGACATTTGCAACGAGTGGTCCTACAACTTCATCCTCGAGATCAAATACGTTCTGCCAGTTGGTTGCAATTGATCCACCGTCGTTCGTGCCATAGTAAGCCACGACGTATGTCGTAACACCATCGTCAAAACACAATCTTCCCAGCAGAAGAGCCTGATCTGCTGTTACATTTGTGGCGCCACCTTCATTGGAGACAAGCAGGGAAGAAGTCATGAACGACGAATTGGATGCCTGGTTCATGTAACATGCCCATATCCAGTTGGAGGAACGTGTTATAGCCGAAATACGTACTTCATCAATCGTCCCGTTTGCCCCATAAGTAGCGTTTCCTGCGGATCCAATCCTCCATGTGGTTGTGCCGTACTCGCGCGCCACCAAGCCCGGCGTGAAATTATATTGCCCCTGATACTGTCCATCCACATAAAGCTTCATGTTTCCTGCCGTACGATCAAAAACCTCGGCAACATGATAAAATGTTCCAGGTTCAGAAATATTGGCTGAAGTATAATTATAGTTCGTATTCCCAATCGTCCAATGCTCTGCAAAGAATTTTCTCATATTCGAGTAACGTAAACCGAGATGATTCCCCTGTTTCTCAATAATACAGTAACCGTTATTGACTGGTGCATCCGCCGGTTTAAGCCATCCCTCCAGGGTAAAATTATCCTCCTGAACGTTTTCCAGCGAAGATGAATTGTAAATATCTACGTTATCATCCCCATCCGAACAATAGAAGTAAACGGCTCCATCTATTTTCCCGTCTACATTCTGCATGGTAATTCCATTGGTTTTACCGACATTCTTATAAGAAGTAGAGTCATAGTGCATGCCGCTGGATTCGTGCAGATGGAATACGCTCCTGTAGCCCGACTCCCACGTAGACCCGTTCATTGTATAAGCTGGAGGATTGGTGTCTGCCCCGCCCCAGTATGCCCATATATAAGTACTCGAATCCACAAGCTCCGGCACCTGTACCCACACATACGAACTGCCGTTCGTATCCCATTTCTCAATTTCATGGTTCAGTACTACCGCCTCGCTCGAATTCATGAAGCGAAGATCGCCGCCATTTGCCGAACGGCATTGACTGTATGAAAAACCGTTGACTCCTTCACTGAATACCACCAGAGCGGGGAAGTTCGTCAGCGTCTCTGGCTTGTCGTATCCGCTGAAGAAAATCCTCATCTGGCACATACTGACCGGCGAAAAGACCGTTGAATACGGAGCCCAGCTCTCACCTAATGAATTGGTCGCATAGTAACGATAGTAGTACGTGGAACCTAATGAGAGCCCTGTCACATTAGTACTCAACGGGCCTGGATCGGTCAGCCCGAAGTTTATTTCATTGGCCCACGCCAACCTGTTTGTTCCGCCGTCCGTCTCTCCCCAGAATATCGAAACAGCAGTTGCCGCACCGCCGGTGGACACAAGGTAACCGTTAAGACTTGCCGAGTTCATTGTGACATTCGTAGCGCCGCCGGCATTGTTGACCAGCGGAAGGGTCGTGCTCTCAGCAAGATTGGTCGTATTGAACACGCTGTTCGATCCCTGGTTCATGAAGCATGCCCAGATCCAGTTCGAAGATCGCATTACAGTCGATAACTGTAACTCATCCATGGCCCCGTCAAAATGGGCACCTGTTCCTGCCGATCCATAATCAGTACCAAGCTTCACTGTTCCACCGATAGCCCGGTTCGTATAATAGCCGCTGGTGTGGACGAGAATACCATCCAGGTAAACCCGGGCGTTATCGGATGCAGGAGCACCACCGTCGAATACGTAAACTACATGATGCCATACCCCGTTATTGACATATCCAAGACCACCTGTAGGATTCCAGTTATTAAACTGATAATACCTTAATTGTCCACTTAACACAGACGTAATCAAACGACCAGACTGTACATCTATTACACGGGTATCGCCACTTGGCGTGACTGTCTTCACCCAATAGTGGAAAGTATAACTGCCGGAAGAAGAACCTATACCCGTAAGATCTATATATTTGGGCGCAACGTCAAAATCCACCGCACCGCCAATTTGTCCCTGAATAGACCCACACCCGTAATTCAAACCATCGAACCGGTGCGACGTGGAGTCAGGGTATTTATAAGCGTTTGTAGAATTAAAGTGCCAGACTCCGAGGTAATTCTGCGACCACGTCGCTCCATTGGTCGAATATGACGGCGCATTCGTGTCCGACCCGCCCCAGTACGCCCATACCCATCCGTTACTCACCAGCTCCGGCACCTGTACCCAGACGTACGAACTGCCGTTCGTGTCCCATTTTTCAACCTCATGGTTCAAAACTGCAGTCTCGTTCGAATTCGCAAACCGCAGGTCACTGCCGTTGGTCGTCGTGCACTGGCTGTAAGAGAAACCATTCGAACCTTCAGCAAATACCATCAGCGCAGGGAAGTTCGTCAGCGTCTCATCCTTGTCATATCCGCCAAACTGTACCTTCATTCTGTACCGTGAAGGCGAAAAACTTTCACTCGATGGCGCCCAGCAGTCACCAAATGAATTACTCGCGTAGAACCGGTAGTAATACTTCTCCGTACACACAAGCCCGGTAACGTTTGTCGTCAGAAGCCCTGTCCCGGTCACAACAAAATCTTCCCTGCTCAACCAGTTCCCCTTGTTCGTACCGCCGTCCGTCGTACCCCAGTAAACAGATACAGCTGTAGCAGCGCCTCCAGTAGACACAAGATATCCGTTGAGGTTTGCAGAGTTCATCAGTACCAGCGAAGCGCCGTTGTGATTATTGATGGAAGGCAGAAAACCACCCTCCACACTGCCTCCAGGATTGAACACGCTGTTCGACACCTGGTTCATGTAACACGCCCAGATCCAGTTGGAGGAATGGTCAACATCGGATATCTCTATCTCATCCAGATATCCGTTGAAATAGTAACCCCATGTCTGAAGTTGGCCAAACGCAATGCTGTCTGACAGGTCCAGCGAAGCAACGGAACCTGTATGGGTGGCACAATCTATTCCATCCACGTATATCTTTTTCAAACCGGTCGATTTCACCCTCGTGACAACAACATAACGCCAGTTCATGTCATTGACATATACTCCCGATGACACATTCGTATTGGGGCTTCCACTCCCGAACGTTACTTGTTGATTGTTGTACGAAACGCCAAAATCATTCGTCACTGGAAGGACGTTTGCATCCACCAGCCCCAGACCGTTGGTCCACTGTGATCCTCCTGTACTGTTCACATTAGCCTTCATCCAGAACGCAATTGTAAAATCATCCTGGATCATACGGGCAACACGAATCGCATTGTCCAGCCCGTCAAAGTTCCACGCATTTCCTATCAAACCCGCATAAGGTATGGAGTTGGCTCCGCCATATACCGTTCCATCATAACGGTTGGCCGTCGAATCCCTGGCATTCGAGTGAAGATGCCACACACCCATGAAATTCGAATTCCATGCCGCCCCGTTGGTCAGATATGACGGAACCGGCGCATTAGTATTCCCCCAGTATGCCCAGATCGAACAGTTGTTCGTCAGCTGCGGCACCTGTACCCAGACATAGGAATTACCGTTGGTGTTCCACTGTTCAATCTCGTAATTCAATTCATTCGTCGCTTCATCCGCAAACCGCAGGTCTGTCCCCGTGGACTTTAACTGGTTGTACAAGAATCCATTCGTCCCCTGATTCAATACTACCAGTGCAGGGAAGTTTGTAAGAACCTCAAGCGCGGTATACCCGCTGAATGTGATCTGCATCCTGTATGGATACGTTACCAACAAGCTTGGCGAGAATATCGTCCTGAAATCCAGTACATCCGAGGCCTGTAAACTGTCCACCGCGTTCGTGGCACTGAATTTGTAGTAATACAGGGTATCCGAAAGAAGACCTGTCACCACACAACTGATATTGGTGAGATCAATATTGGTCCATGATCCGATATAGTTGGTGTTGGCCCACAATGTAATATTCGTGCCCCAGTTGTTCGTGTCCCAGCAGACAGACACATCAAACGTGGCATTCGATGCATACAGCGTGGCATTCAACACCGCCGACGTGGCCGTGATTTCGGAAGCTGAAACATTTTTGACGCCGGCAACAGAATAATATGTATTAAAGAAACTGTTCGATGCCTGATTCAGCCAGCATGCCCAGTTCCAGTTGGAAGAGCGTATTCCACCCTCAATCCGCAATTCATCCATTCCACCCTGACCGAACAAAGATGTTCCGTTACGGCTCATTACATAGAGGCCTTTGTCGTTGAAAAATGTTGACTGCATGTCCGAGGAAAGGACCTGGGTTATTCTGACCGGGGAACCATCGATATAGACTCCCGTACCCAGCGCTGTCCCTGTTGTACGGTTCAGAGTTACCGCATAGTGATGCCACACACCCGCGGAAGGACGGGCAAAATAGCCACCGTTGTATGCTCCACTGCGACTCATTGTGACTGCAACATAACCGGACGACCCGCCAGAAGCAGCATTGGGACCAATAACGAAGGCGTTTCTAGGACTCGAGTTGAAGTTGGGCGTGTACTCAAGAGCCAAGCCATCGTTGTTGATATAATTCGGCCAATTAAGCCAAAACGACACCGTTATCTTGTTATAGGCCGCAAGGGAATAGTCCAGATCCGTGATATAACCATCTGCCCCATTGAATGACGCTGCTCCATCGATCACACCATTAGTGGCTGTTGCACCCATGACACTGCCATTGCACATGTTCACAGTCGATTCATTCCCTGACAGCGTCGTACCGTTTGTCAGATGCCACACACTCGCATAATTGAAATCCCATGTCGTCCCATTGGTGGTATATACAGGCGCAACCATGGCATTGCTATAACCCCAGTACGCCCAGATTGAACAGTTACTCGTGAATTCCGGCACCTGTACCCAGGCATGCGAACTGCCATTGGTGTTCCAATATTCGATCTCGTAATTCAGTTCGGTTGTTTCGGTTTCATCTGCAAACCTCAAATCCGTAGCTCCGGATTTAAACTGACGGTACATGAACCCGGGCAGACTTTCACTGAATGTCACCAGCGCAGGGAAATTCGTCAATGTCTCATCTTTGTCATACCCGCTGAACTTGATCTTCATCTTGTATGAATACACAGAAGGCGAGAATGACGTCTTAAACGTCCTCGACGGCTTCGCCCATACCGCATCCTGTGTATTGGTGGCCAGGAATGTAAAATAACAGGTTACATCAGGTAAAAGCCCTGTCACTGTACAACTGATGTTCGTAGAAAGTACATCTGTATAGGTGCCGACAAAATTACTGCTTACCCACCCGGCCGCATTCGTTCCGCCATCACTCACGCCCCAGAATGCCCACACATCACCGAAGGAACCCGGGGCCGAAAGGGTGGCATTCAACACCGCCGATGTCGTCGTTATATTCGTTGCAACTGAACTACTTATCATTATGGGTGTACCAAAACCGGCAAATATATTGTTCGACGCCTGGTTCATGAAACTCGCCCACAGCCAGTTCGACGAACGCATCACACTCGACAACCTTATCTCATCCAATGCCCCGTTAAAGTAATAACCGGGAGTATAACGGCCCATCTCCACATTACCGCTCCCGTTGTCTATCGCCCCTATCGTGCCCGACACCTCGAATACCCCGTCGACATACAGACTCGCTTCAGACCCGCTCTGCATTCCCACCACATAATGCCAGTTACTCGCAACCGGTGCCGGCACAACCACATCCCCGGCCGTAGCCCTCCACTTCAACGAAGGACCTTCCGAGAATAACTGCCACTGCGAGTTCACGGGATTCTTACCCAGAATAATACCGTTCTGGCTGGTATTCGTCGAATACGCCCACGCTTCCACACTTATGTCTGACGCAACCCTTATATTACCCACTCCCACATAAGCATTGCTCCCGTTGAATCCCTGCCCTATGCCTATCGCGCTATTCTTCGCATTGGTGGCATACGTCCAGCCCGTTATGTTGTATCGGTTGGATGTAGAATCCGTCACGTTGGTGTTCTTCATGTGCCATACGCCAAGATATCCTTCCGACCACGTCGACCCGTTCGTAGTATAAGCAGGCGTAAATGTGGCATTGGGATTGCCCCAGTATGCCCAGATCGCACAGTTATTCGTAAATTCAGGTACCTTGACCCACGCATACGATTGTCCAGTTGTCGGTGAATATCCCGCAGATGCATAGTTCGGTGCTGTCAGATTATACTTCGTTTTAAGATAATAGCCCACCTGGTTCATCTGCGCGTCTGTCAACCCGGTCTTGTAAATAATAATTTCAGCAAAATCCACCTTGCCAAAACTTTGGATACCAGGAGCCAATCGCGCCCCTATCGAATATTCTATGGGATTTAACGCGCTCGCAAACGATAACGTACTGGAGCCCCGCAAATAGCCATCAAGATAAGCCTGGGTTCCATTCGTATTGACTCTCAGGGCATCGATCCTGAAAATTGTAGTATTAGTCACTATATCTATATTAGGATTACCATTATAATGATAATATTTAATTCCGCCTATTCCTCCGCCAACAGCTCGCTGCTCAATATCGAATGACATATTATAGCCATAATCATTAGCATCTGTTGAAGCTTTTTGCGAAAAGTAACCTGCCGAATTGCCATTTGTCAGGATCTTCGAAACAAAGAAATATGTCATCTCGCCGGATAAATTGAACCCTGGCACCCAATTGGTATTTCGTAAATAATTCCACGAGCCGTTGAATGACAATACCGGTAGACCATTAAGCGTATTCGGTACATAGGCAGGCCCGCTTCCTCCCAGAGCCCACGCATCGTTCTTACACCCCGACTGGTCAAGCCAGGTAACTACATTCCCGCCGCTGCCCGTGACAACCCCCGCATCCGCCTTGAGCCACAATGCCAGTCCGTCACCAGGATCCCACTGTTCCATCTCGTAGCTCAGCTCGTTCACTCCCGATTCGTCCGTAAACCTCAAGTCGGTTCCAGAACCAGACACAAACTGACTGTAATAGAAATTGGTTATGCTCTCATTCAGCACAACAAGCGCAGGGAAGTTAGTCAGTGTCTCTCCTTTATCATACCCGCTGAACGTGATCTTCGCTTTATAGGGATATACAGATGGAGAAAAAGTTGTATTAAACACCTGAACGCCGCTCCAGACATCCATCAACTGATTAGTGATCCTGAATCTCACGTAATAACAGGCATCAGGAGTAAGTCCCGTCGGGGTATAGTTAACAGCAGTTACAACATCGGTATAGGAACCCACATACGCGGAATTTGCCCATGCTGAAGCAATATTTGTGCAGTCAACCAGTCCCCAGTACGCCCACACTTCGGATACCGTCCCGGACGAGGACAACGCCACATTCACTGTGGCAGAATCAGGACCAATCCCGGAGGGAGCAATGTTAGTCAATCCCGCACCACTGAGGTATTTCCACATCCCGGGTTGGCGGGTGACACCGACGAGTGTTTCCGCCTGACCTGGTTCAGTAATCCAGAAAGAATACGCTTCTCCGCCGCCATTGTCCTTGCTTAGAAAGATGATATTGTATGTTTGCCCGGCTGTCAGGGTTATATTGCTGCTGGTAAATGAGTTTACCGGGGCGGCTGCTACGCCGTCACTGGCCTGGAAAATACCGTCATTATTGAAATCAATATAAATCATGCCCCAGTCATCACATACCCACCGGAACTTGTGAATACCCGAGAACCGTGGAACCATTTGACCGCTGAACACCGTGGCAAAATTGTCTACCGACTGGTATCCCGGGAACATACTGAAATTGGAAATATCTCCCGGGGCAACTACATTATACTGAAAAGCTTCTGCCAGAGCCAGAATGCTGTTCACCCTGTTACCGGTAAAGACCCTGGAATAAGACATGAAATACGCAGAATCTGCCAGGATGACAGAACCCTCGTTTCCCAGAAGATTGCCAATGAAAAGCGAACCGCGAAGGCCATCTGCAGGATTCGCAGGCGGAAGCGTTGTGAAACTGCTTGTGACGGGACTCCAGCAATCACCAACTCCATTTGTGGCATAACAGCGATAATAGTAACACAACCCATAGTAAAGATTCGTAACAGCATTTGAAAACGATCCGAAGCTGGTTTCACCATTCGTAAAGGCATTAGCCCAATTGTCCTTATTCGTGCCTCCGTCCGATGTACCCCAGTAAAGATAAACCTCGGCTGTCGCTCCAGTAGCTGTATAATTCCCGTTCAAAACCGCCGTGTTAGTTGTAATACTGCTAGGACCAATTCCGTTGTCAATCGCAGGAAATCCAACCGGCTGGAATGTGATCAGTATCCGGTTATTAGCCGCGTCAACGGCAACCTGAGGCATGGTCCATCCTTCCGCCCCACCGCCCGCAGGTTTTTCAATATTCCAGGTAACGTTTGTTTCAGGATCGGTAACGCCGTCCGGCCAGGTCAGAATAGTAAACGACTGATTTGCAGGTTCACCCAACCCATCAGGATCGTAAAGTCGAAGTGTGTAGGTTTCACCGGAAGTTAATGTCATCTGGTTTGAAACCACAACAAAACCGGGACTTGAACCATACCTCCAGCTGTAAATCGAACCGGGATTCATGGTCAGGGTATTGTTAATCGTCAATGTTCCGCCATTGGTCGTCCCACCAGGCACCAGTCCGCTACCCGAAAAGATCGTTACCGGCCCGCCAACAATGCCTGTTCCGCCAAGGAAACCACCATTTGTTACTATGACACTGCTCTCAGGAGGAAGTGAACCGTTGACCACAAGATCACCATTGCTGATGGTCGTCGTGCCCCAATAACCATTCTCGCCCAGCAACACAACCTTTCCGCTGCCGGTACCGGCTTTTCTGAAACCACCCTGTCCTAAAATCTTTCCGGCAACCGTCATGGTATAATTGCTCGGGTCAAGTGTACAGTAAAGGTTATTTAAAACAAAAATATTACGCGTGTAACCAAGAGTAAGGTCAGCTTCCGCCTGGAGAATTCCATTGGCGTTAAAAGAAATATTATTGGTCGGAGCAAGAGGAGCTGTACCGAGAGCAGCATCAAAACTTATATTCAACCTGCTGTCTGTATATTCAAATCTGGTTTCCCTGTATGTATTTGTGGTTGTGAGAATCAATGTGCCCGGCCCCCATTTAATCAACCCGGCATTCACCCCCGAAATAACACCCTGCATGATGGCCGTACCGCGTACTAGAAAATATCTCCAGCCTGTCGTATTAAGATCGATGGAATTCACCCAGGTAACAGGATGAGTACTGTTGACAGTACCAAGGGCCAAAAAGTCTTTCATGTTGAAGTAAGCTTGTCCCCAGACAAGATTGGAACCATTGCCTCCGATATTGACCGTCAACGGCCCGCCTACCGCCGCAAAACCACCGCGGCTGTAATTATAAAGAGTGTCATACATGGAACTGCCCCAGCCCACCTGGTTGGGTCCATATCCAAGTGCGCGCGTAAATGTCCCGGTCGTCTCCAAAATGCCCCGGTCAGTGTCATAACCTCCTAACCGCAGATTCGCATTGGTAGGCAGTCCGATGCCATCAATCGCGCGCAAAAAAGCATTAGCTTCAACAGTTCCGGCCAGGGTATTGGAAGCATTAAGTATAACAGTCTGCCCAAACCCCCAACCAACATTCGGCGGTTGAAGAAGAGTACCACTGCCTGTGATTTCACCATTGATCGTCAAAAAGGTAGTGCCATCCACAACCAGGCATGCATTCGTATTGATGTGGATTATACGATTTACATCAGTCGTTGCGGGATATCGCGGTCTCATCCAGTTAAATCCGCTTACCGCAACTATGTTTGTTTGCGGCGAGGCAGGAACACGACCCAGCGACCCGTCAGCCTGAAAATACAAGCCGCCTCCATACAGGTATGTGCCGCCTGAATAAGTGTTGTTGGCCCTCATAAATGTCGTCAGGCTACCGTTGGCTGTACCCATTGCGCTGGAAAAAGATACCACCCTGACGGCAACAGATGTCGATCCCCTGTCGGTAACTACAGCATCGATATTGGTGTTTTGGGTTGCATTACTTCTTCGATCAAATTTATGGTTATCTATGATTATCAACTCATTGGTCCCGGAAGTCAGCCAGCCAGTACCGCTCGATATCTTTGAACCCATCGCCCCACTGGCCGTAAACATGATGGCGCCGCCTGCTTCAATGACATTTGTCCCGGTCAGCGAGAGAGTAAAACCCGGATTATTGTTAAACCGCACACTGTGGACAGTCGCATTCGTCATCGTACAGTTGGTGGTAACTATCGTATTGAAACCGGAATAGAACATGTTGCTGAAATAAGCCGTATAAGGGACAATAGTGTTAGTACCATTGTTCGCCGCCCAGTCGTTGGTACGTATAGTCGCATAACAGTCAAGTATCATCCCATCGAAATTCGGAGTGGTTGTTGTAATACTCCCGTTGGTGGGCGGATTGAAATTCAAGAAACCAGTGCCCTGCCTGCTGATTGCTCCTACAGCAAGATTAACCTGGCCGGTACGACCATTAACAAGATTAATAAAATTATGACCGTCAACTACCGTCAGGCTGCTGAACGCCTGGTTGTTCGTACACCTTTCCTTCCCCTGAAGAAAAAGCGTGGAACCGCCTCCAATAGACAGCGGCACAGTATTGGTAATAATATTGTTTGTCGGTGAGTAACCACCATTAAAATCCAGCGTCGTCTGGCCGCCATTGAGAAATACCGGTCCGGTAAAATAATTGGTAGCGGCAAGAACCAGCGTACCCAATCCCCTTTTCTCAAATCCCTTTGTGCCTGCAATCCACGTATTAATCGTCGTTGTCCGGTTCAATACGGTTATAACCGGCAATCCGCTGGTGACATCCAGCGTCAGTATACCGTTACGCGTAAGTACCCAGTTATTATCTGGCGTGATCGAATCGGCAAAAATGATACTGCCTATAGTCCGGTTGAGAGCCAATGTTATGGTCCTGGTACCGCCGATGTTGACCTGCGAAAAATCCGCAACACCATCAATACCACTTGCAATCACCGTATTCGACCAGCGGGCATTTTCGGTCCAACCAGCATCCCCATTGTACGTCCATATACCATCTGTTGCATGGCCGAACAACGGCACGAATACAACCATCAAGATCAGGAAAAATCGCTTTATCATCTCTTCCACTCCGGTGGATTTCTCAAACAGCAACCTTGACTTCCACAATTAAAGAAGGAACACCACGACAAAATTATCCTACAATAAACCGCTTATTTATCAAAGAAGAAAATCCGGCAACGTATTCCAAAGTGGCCTGGTCGCTCCCTGGCCGGGCTCGGGCTAGGGCGTCGGGGCGGGCAGGTATCGGGACGAGAACTGACGCGGCGACAGAGCGCCGTGGCTACGTTCACACCCTGAAACGTCCTGATGTAGCCGCCCCGTTATATCGGGGCGTCACTTTATTACTGCAGGCTGGTAACGCCGTGCCTGCCCGCCACGACTCCCGGCAGGCGGGGCTACATTTGAAGCGCCCGGAATGAGGACGAGTAAGATTACGATTAAGATAAATACCGACATTTACCTGACGATAATCACGGTGCCCTTGAGGAGTTTCGTGACATCGCCGTAGGTATTGAACACGTCGTTTGAAGCCTGGTTCATGTAGGTTGCCCAGACCCAGTTTGTCGAACGTGCCACATTGGATATCCGTACTTCGTCAAGCACGCCACGGTAATATCCCGCATACCCAAGGCCAAATAAAGTGTGCAGCGTCGAAGCCGTAGCGGCTGCATAATTGGCAGCTACACTATAGTTTGTTTCGCCATTCCTGAACCATTGCAGGTTCATGGCATCAAGATTCCGGACAATGACTGCATGGTCCCATACGTTGGATTGCAAAACACCGGGGTTCATCCAAACAGTTTGATGAGGAGTATTATTGATACCCGTCGTGCCCCATAAGTATCCAAGTTGACGGGATGGATACTCGAGGAGTATGCACCATTCGCCTCCATACGCCTTGGCGAATGGACATTGTCTGGTCACAAAGGCGGTAGGCTTCAACCACATCTCGATCGTCTGGTTCCCGGTGATGCGCAGGGTGGGCTGGTTACCCATCACCTCATAACGGTCATCGCCAAAAAATTCCTGGCCATTTGCGATGATGCCGGTTGAGTTCGCAGCGTAACCGATCAGTGTTCCGTTATTTCGATTTATCGTGGAATCTGCGGCGGCATTATTCATGTGCCACACGCCGGCATATCCCTCTGACCACGTTGATCCATTTGTTGTGTATGCCGGAGCAGACGTCTCATTCTTGTTACCCCAGTATGCCCAGATCCAGGTATTCGTATCCACAATTTCAGGTATCTGCACCCAGACATACGAATTGCCGCCTGTATTCCATTGCTCAATTTCGTAGTTCAACATTATCGTTCCATTAGAGTTTCCGAACCGCAGATCACCGCCGCTTTCCGGCGCTGTAAATGTGGAATAGGAAAAATCAGTTATATTTGTACCGAGCACCACCAGGGCCGGGAAATTCGTCAGGATTTCGCCGTCAAAACCCTGGTAACCGGTGTAACCGGGGAAATTTATCTTCAGCCTGTACGGCCATGAATTAAACAGAGTATCATGAATCGTGACAACGGCATTACTCTGAGGACCGATAATATAACTGCCGGATGTCAGGGTCACGACTACCGTCTCATCAGATTCAAGCGACGAATCTTCGATGGGTGTTACCGTAATCGTAGCATTGGTTTGACCCGCTGGAATTGTCACGCTCCCGTTCAAAGCGGTGTAATCCACTCCATTGCTGGCCGTTCCTTCAACCAGGTAATTGACAATCCATGCCGCGTTAGTTGCCGCTGCAGGCCGGTACACTGTAAACGTACCTGTGTCCGGTCCCATTTCCGATGCACTGTCATCCGTGGCCTGGATGGTCGCCTGGCCGGTAAAGAATGAGGCCGATGGCGCCGCCCAGACAGACCTTACCGAGTTGGAAGCAAAATACCGGTAGTAGTAAGTCGTGTCCGCCGTCAGCGAACCTATGGAGGCCGCGAGCGGTCCCGGAGTCTGGACATCGCGATAGTCGACAAACTGCCAGTTGGTCGCAATGGACCCTCCGTCGGTCTGTCCGTAGTAGACCCAGACATATGTCGTAACACCATCGTCGCGGTACAGATATCCTCTCATCTCGGCCGAATTTGCCGTTATATTCGTGGCGCCGCCTTCATTGGAAATAAACGAAGAAGAGGTCATGAACGACGAATTGGATGCCATGTTCATGTAACACGCCCATATCCAGTTGGAAGAACGCGTTGAACCCGAAATGCGCACTTCGTCAATAACAGCATCAGACGCATAACGGTAAGATGCCCAACCCGGCCCGGCTATCCCTATCTTCCATGTTGTAGTTCCATACTCGCGCGCCGCCATGCCCGGCGTGAAAGTGGTTGTCCCCATTCGCTGTCCGTTAATATAAAGTGTCAATACTCCAGCTACACGATCCAAAACTCCGACAGCATGGTAAAAAACTCCCGGCTCATAAGTACTGGTTGCAGTAAAGGATTTGCTCGTAGTCGTGGAACCGGCTGACCAATGTTCGAATTGAATATTTCTATTATAATTGTAACGTATCCCTGCATGATTCCCGTATTTCTCGAGGATACCGTAAGATAACGTGTTATAATCAACTCCTGATGGTGCTGACATTGGCTTGAACCACGCTTCGAGGGTGTAATCATTTTCCTGGACATTCTCCAGCGAAGCCGAATTGTATATTTCAACGTAATCATCCCCGTCGGGACCATAGAAATAATCAGCTCCATCTATCTGGCCCTGTACATCATGTGCAATGATCCCATTTGTTTTCCCGATATTATTATAAGAAGTGGAATCATAGTGCATGCTGTCGGATTCATGCAGATGGAAGACACCTCTGTAATTCGAATCCCATGTAGACCCGTCCATGGTATAAGCCGGAGGATTCGTATCCGTCCCGCCCCAATATGCCCAGATATAGGTGTTTGCATCCACAAGCTCCGGCACCTGTACCCACACATAAGAGCTGCCATTCACGTCCCATTTCTCAATCTCATGGTTCAGCAGAGTCACCCCGTTCGAAGCCGTAAACCGCAGATCGCCGCCGTTGGCTGAAGAACACTGGCTGTAAGAGAACCCATTCACTCCCTCGCTTAATACCACCAGCGCAGGGAAGTTCGTCAGCGTTTCGGGCCTGTCGTATCCGCTGAAAACAATCTTCATCTGGTACAAATTGACCGGCGAAAAGGCCGTTGAATACGGTGCCCAGCTTTCACCAAGCGAATTGGTCGCATAGTAACGATAGTAGTACGTAGAACCTGATAAGAGCCCTGTCACATTAGTGCTCAGAGGACCTGTATCGGTCGTCCCGAAGTTTATCACATTGGCCCACGCCAGCAGATTCGTTCCGCCGTCAGTCCCGCCCCAGTAAAGCGAAACAGCAGTCGACGCACCGCCCGTGGATACAAGGTAACCATTAAGCCATGCCGAGTTCAGCAGGACATTCGTAGCGCCGCCGGCGTTGTTTACCAGCGGAAGGGTCGTGCTCTCGACAAGATTGGTCGTATTGAACACGCTGTTCGATCCCTGGTTCATGAAGCATGCCCAGATCCAGTTCGACGATCTCGGTACAGTCGATATCTGGAACTCATCCATGGCCCCATCAAAATGGTTTGCCGAGGGAGTTCCCTGCTCACACCCGATCTTCGCATTGCTACCGGCAAGACTCTGGGCCAGGTATTGAAGACCGTTAGTTACAGTTACACGGACTCCATCCACATATACATGACCATTGGTCACACCGGGACGACCATCAAATGCAAAAACCACGTGCCGCCAGGCACCGTTATTAATATAAGCGCCAACATTACCACGCCATGTAGGATAATCGTAATAATGCACTCCTCCACTTACCATTTCGATAATTATTCGCGTACCGGTACCCCCGTTGATATCCGTAATGCGGGCACTGCCGCTCTGCGTCATGGTATTCAGCCAGTAATGGAAAGTGTAACTGCCGGCAGAAGAAGCTATTCCGGCAATATCAACATACTGGGGCACAACACCAAGATCAACTGCACCTCCAATCTGCCCCTGTGTCGAACTGCATCCTGCATTCAAACCGTCAAACCGGTATGATGTTGAGTCAGGATATTTGGAAGAAGTGTTCGTAGAATTAAAGTGCCAGACAGCAAGGTAATTTTGCGACCATGTTGCGCCGTTGGTAGAATACGCCGGCGCATTCGTATCCGATCCACCCCAGTATGCCCATACCCAACCATTACTTATCAGCTCAGGCACCTGTACCCAGACGTACGAATTGCCGTTCGTATCCCATTTCTCTATCTCATGGTTCAAAGCTACAGTCTCGTTTGAATTCACAAAACGCAGATCACCGCCATTGATTGAAGAACACTGGCTGTAAGAGAAACTATTCGAACCTTCAGCAAATACCACCAGCGCAGGGAAGTTCGTCAGCGTCTCATCCTTGTCATACCCGCCGAATTGCACCTTCAGTTTATACCGTGAAGGCGAGAAACTTTCACTGGATGGCGCCCAGCAGTCTCCAAACGTATTACTGGCATAGAACCGGTAGTAATAATTCTCGGCGCATACAAGCCCGGTAACGTTCGTCGTCAGAAGTCCGGCGCCTGTGACCACAAAGTCTTCTCTATTGACCCAATCTCCCTTATTCGTACCGCCGTCTGTCGTACCCCAGTAAACCGAAACAGCGGTAGCAGCGCCTCCCGTAGAAACAAGGTATCCGTTGAGGTTTGCAGAGTTCATCAGCACCAGCGAAGCGCCGTTGTGATTATTGATGGAAGGCAGGAAACCGCCCTCCACGCTGCCTGCCGGATTAAACATACTGTTCGAGAACTGGTTCAGGTAACTCGCCCAGACCCAGTTCGACGAACGGTCAATATTCGATATCTCCACTTCATCAAGATAGCCGTTAAAATAGTTGGACCACGTCTGAATCTGACCGAACGCCAGGACCCCCGACCAGTTCAAAGTAACCACTGATCCCGTCTGCGTCCCGCAATCCACCCCATCCACGTATATCTTCTTCAAGCCGGTCGATTTCACCCTCGTGGCAACAACATAACGCCAGTTCATGTCGCTGACATATGTTGTCCCTGAATTCAGGTTCGTATCAACATTACCCGTACCAAATTCTGCGAGGTTGTTTCTATATGCAACACCAAACTGATTGCTATTGACGTTGCCACCAAACGCATCTATCAATCCCGTCCCGCTGTACCATTTAGATTGCACTGCGTTTCCGATGCTGCTCCCGCCTGCCTTCATCCAGAATGCAATCGTAAAGTCATCCTGGATCATACGGTCAACGCGAATCGCATTATTAATACCATCAAACTTCCAGGCATTTCCTATCAAACCCGCACAGGGTATAGAGTCAGATCCGCCATAAACCGATCCGTCATGACGATTGGCCGTGGAATCCTGCGCGTTGGCATGCAGATGCCACACTCCCATGAAATTCGCATTCCATGCCGCGCCGTTGGTCAGATATACAGGAACCGGCGCATTGGTATTACCCCAGTACGCCCAAATCGAACAGTTGTTCGTCAACTGCGGCACCTGTACCCAGACATAGGAATTACCGTTGGTGTTCCACGACTCGATCTCGTAACTAAGCTCGTTAGTCGCTTCATCCATAAACCGCAGGTCTGTCCCCGTGGGCTTTAACTGGTTATACAGGAATCCGTTCGCTCCCTGATTCAGCACCACCAGCGCAGGGAAGTTCGTTAATATCTCATCAGTTACAGTATATCCGCTGAACGTAATCTGCATCCTGTATGGATATGTCGACAATAAACTTGAAGAAAACAGTGCCCTGAAATCCAGGACATCCGGCGCCTGGAAACTGCTCACCTCGTTCGTGGCGCTGAATTCAAAATAATACCGGACATCGGAAGCAAGCCCGGTCACAAGACAACTGACATTTGTGTAAGCAACATTCGTCCACGATCCCAAATGGTTGGTATTGGCCCACAACGTAACATTCGTTCCCCAGTTGTTCGTGTCCCAATATACGGACACACCCAATGTTGTGTTCGTCACATACAGCGTGGCATTCAACACTGCCGACGTGGACGTGATATCTGAAGCAGAAACATTCCTGATCCCGCCCATGACTGCATAAGTACTGAAAAAGCTGTTAGATGCCTGGTTCAGCCATTCGGCCCAGACCCAGTTGGGAGTACGGGACGTGTTACAGACATGTATTTCATCCAATACCCCATTCCAGTATCGCGCGCCACCCGCAGTATCCCAGCCTATTTGGAATGGGAGTGTAGTATTAGTAGGCTTTAAGACTTTTATCTTGGGAATGCTGCCTGACTCTACTCCGTTGATATAGAATTTCTGATTAACACCATCATACGAAATCGCGACATATGTCCACGCATTAAACGGCACCGGCTCCGTGGAATAGTGATATCCTTCAGGTGTGGTACCATATGTATAAGCTGCCAACTTCCGATCACTATGGCGCTGGAAATAATAGGCGCCAGGCTTTGAGGCAATGGTACCGTTAGCCACATCAGTGACCGGATTGACCCACGCGGATTGAGACATATTGCTTCCAATCACGTAAAGGGACGACGAGGGGGTCACTGGCACACGAATATAGGCACTGTTTCCATCAAAACCCTGGGCAGGTCCAATGGCGCCAATGGTGTTCGTATTATTGATGGCAGTCCCATGGCTGGCATACACCGTCGAATCCAGCGCATTGGTTTGACCCATATGCCACACTCCCGCATAGCCCTGAGACCATGTCGCCCCGTTGGTGGTATAAGATGGCGCAACCACGGCATTTGTGTAACCCCAATACGCCCAGATGGAACTGCTGCTCGAAAGCTCCGGCACCTGTACCCACACATGCGAACTGCCATTTGTATTCCATGAATCAATCTCGTAATTTAATTCGGTTGTCTCGGACTCATCTGCAAATCGCAAATCCGTTGCACCCGGCTGGAATTGCCGGTAAAGCACGCCAGGCAGACTTTCACTGAATGTCACCAGCGCAGGGAAGTTTGTCAGCGTCTCAGCCTTGTCGTATCCGCTGAATGTTACCTTCATCTTGTATGAATATACAGAAGGCGAGAACGACGCCTTAAACATCCTCGACGGCTTCGCCCAGGCCCTATCCTGTGTATTGGTGGCCAGGAATGTAAAGTAATAGGTTACATCAGGTAAAAGCCCTGTCACCGTACAACTGATGTTCGTGGAACTCACATCCGTATAGGTGCCAACAAAATTACTACTCACCCACCCGGCCACATTGGTCCCTCCATCACTCACGCCCCAGAATGCCCACACATCACCGAAGGAACCCGGGGCCGCAAGGGTTGCATTCAACACCGCTGATGTCGTAGTCATGCCGGATACCGGAGAACTGTTTATTGTTATCGTTATCGCCGCAGAATCAAATCCGGTAAATATGCTGTTCGACGCCTGGTTCATGAAACTCGCCCACAGCCAGTTCGATGAACGTACAACACTCGACAGCCTTAT
>JAQUPZ010000010.1 GCA_028716365.1 Kiritimatiellia bacterium | reverse complement strand
ACGGCACAATGAAGTATGTCCTGCGCAATTTGAGATTGCACCTGTATTCGAGGATCTCAATCTGGCAGTAGATCATAACATGATGATAATGGATGTATTGCGCGAAACAGCCGAACGGCATGGTTTGGTCTGTCTGCTTCACGAAAAACCATTTGCTGGAGTGAATGGTTCAGGGAAACACAATAATTGGGCGGTTTGCGGGCCTGATGGTAAGAATTGGTTGATTCCCGGTGATAATCCGCATGAAAATGCCAAGTTCCTGACAATGATTTGTGCATTGATTAAGGCAGTTGACAGCCATGCTGCAATTCTTCGGATGACTGTTGCAACTGCCGGGAATGATCACCGTTTGGGTGCGAATGAAGCGCCTCCGGCCATTATGTCAATATTTCTTGGCGAACAGCTGGTCGATGTCATTAATCAGCTGGAAAGAGGTGGAGCGAAAAGTTCAAAGAAAGGTGGACGGATAGAGATAGGTGTATCGAGCCTGCCTTCCTTGCCAAGGGATGCAACAGACAGGAATAGAACATCTCCATTTGCATTTACGGGGAACAAGTTTGAATTCCGTGCTGTTGGTTCAAACCAGAGCTGTGCGGGCCCGAATGTTGCCTTGAATACCATTGTAGCCGAGGCGCTCGATGAGATATGTACAGAATTGGAATCGGATATTGCTGCCGGGAAAGACTTCAATGTTGCATTACAGGCGGTTCTGCAGGGTATTATAAAGAAACATAAAAAGATCCTTTTTGATGGCGATAACTATACCGAGGGATGGCATAAAGAAGCGAAAAGGCGAGGCCTTCCCAATTTGAAAACGACTCCTGAGGCACTGAAAGCCCTGGTTGATCCCAAGATCATAGCAATGTTTGTAAAATATGGTGTATTTACGGAACGCGAACTGAGATCGCGCTATGAAGTTTATCAGCATGCATATGATAAGACTGTTGAAATAGAGGCGGGTGTGGCACTGACAATGGCAAGGACGTTGATTCTACCTGCTGCACTTAATTATGCAGGTAAACTTGGTGATATTATCAGGTCGGTAAAGTCGGCGGGCGGCAAAACTGCTGAGACAAGAAAACTGCTGGCAGAAGTTGTGTCAGAGACAGAGAAACTTCAGAAGGCAATCCGGAGGTTGGAATCAGCCCTGGACAAAGAAGATGCTGGCGCAGAACTATTCGGCATGCTGGAGGTAAGGAAATATGCCGACACGCTCGAGACGTTACTGCCTGATGAAATGTGGCCGCTTCCATCATATGCTGAAATGATGTTCATGTATTAAAAGACATTATACAAATAAAGAAAACAGTATACGGGCGCGTCAGCAGGACTGACGCGCCCGTTTGTCAACTGGATATTGAACTATATGGGTGATTTCGCGTTTCAGAGAATGCATCAGGAACGCCTGACTTTTTCAGTGGTCGGTCTTCTGCTGATAAATACTGGTCGTTTTGAAAATCATGAACTTTTCCTGTATACGGGGCATCAGTTTATATTTTCCTGCAAATCCGGAATATATTTCTTGTTCCATTCTGCCTGGTTCGGGGGATAGAAGTGCCCAGTCAATACGGTATTTTCGTATATCTTTTTCCAGTTCAGGGAAAAGACGTTCATGTGGACGTAATAGCACCTCGATATTATTTGAAAAGTAGTAAGCAAAAACCGGACATGCGTGTCCAATGCCAAGACCTTTCCAATAGTGAAAAGACGTTATGAGTACACGTTCCCCGGGTTGAACCAGCTGATTCATTTGTCGCGCGGCTTCACGGGAATAAAAGGCTCCACGCCATTGTCCTGCATCTATTTGCTGCAACATACACTCATAATCTTGCCGGCAAGCTGACATTACAAATGTAATAATTACGATAACCAATATGAAGACATGTAAAATGCCGGTTAATTTTGGTCCATCGTTTGCTTTTATCATTTTTAGTAACGATAAAAACCTTGAGATGGCTAAGCCCTGGAGTGTTGCCCATGCCGGGAGAAGTGAAATTACAATCCATGGTACTTTACTTTTCAATATCGATAGTAATATGTAAGATGGCACCAAAAGAAGTACAGGCCATAATATGTTATTATTAGTTTCCTGATTTTCGGATTTTTCGACTTTAAATTTATTCGTAAATAAATATCCGAGAAATAAGGTGCCAACAAACGATAGAATTATGCCGGGAACCCCGATAATCATTGGAGTGCTTGATAAATAGAAGTTCCAAGGTTTGTTCCAGCCTGTCTGTGTACCAAATGAAAATATGACATAATCAGCAAATCCGCCAAAAAGTTTTATATACCAAGGGTCAGCAGTATATGTTCCTGCTTCGGCCATTGTTATGAGATCAGCCGTTGGTTTTATGATAAAATACCACCATCCACAGGCCAAAAAAGGAATAACTGTCAGAGCAAAAAAATTCTTTAGCGTACACTTGCCTGATACACCTGATAACCACAGCAGGAAAACGGCAATCACATAGAAAATGCCGGTTTCTTTCGACAACATTGCCAACCCGAGGCATAGGCCGGAATACAGTGGTTGACGATATGACAATAGAAGTATTGCCAGTAATCCGAATGTGACCACAGTGTGGTCGGTTTTAATCCATACATCGAAGAAAACACTTCCTGGTTGGACAGCAAGAAAAAAGACTGACCATATAGCCGTTGCAGTCCCGAAAATTTTACGGTTGAGTTGAAAAAGGAGTAATAAATTAAACAACCCTATAACGATTGCCATTATTTCGACTCGCTCGGCAAAACCCGACTTGAAAGGATGAAGCGGCATCATAAGAACAGAGAAGAGTGGGGGATGACGCCAGAACCAGTTGGAGAAATCATCAGTACTATGCGATAAGAATGCACGGATGGTACACAGGCTCATTGCTTCATCCCAAACCAGAAGATGTCCAACCCATCTTGCGCGAAGTATCACGAAAAGAAGCAGGCACAGTAGCAAAAGGATATGAATGGTACGTATCTTGGAGAAGACGGCTAGTTTGTGATAATGGATACGATACATGTCAGTAATATATGAATTAAGTTAATAAAATTATGTATTTACCATCAAGAAAATAACAATTATGAACTTTTAACTTCCGATAAATGTACATAATCGGGTATTGAGATTAAACAACCAATATATAAAATTTACAGACGTCCTGTCATCATTTGGCAGGTTGAGCAGCCAGTGAAGAATTTATCACGGTTGAAGGCGTAGAAATAATTGCCACACCTGGCGCCGGTGTGACGAGAGTCTGTATTCCCTTGGTGATTGCGTCGGCGATAGTTTCCCTGTATTTCTTTTTTGTAAGATTGGATTCTTCTGCGGAATTTGAAACGAATCCGCATTCCACAAGTATCGCAGGGCAAGGTGCATCTTGGAGCACGTCAAATCGCGCGTGACGTATTCCCCTGTCGATTGCCCCTGTTGATTCGAGAATCTGTCGATGTACACAATATGCGAGCTGAATACTAGCGCTATCGAACTTGTTTGCAGGAGAATTTTTATTGTCAGTAGTATTACCAACAGTTGAAGGGAATCCAGGTCCTGGCATGATATATGACTCTACACCTGATGCCTCGGTGTTACGGGCAGAGTTTATATGAATACTTACAAAAATATCAGCTTTATAATTTCTGGCTACGTTAGTCCTTTCGGTCCTGCTCAACGCAGAATCCCATTTGCGTGTCAACTTGACTGAAATTTTTGGGCATTCCAGTTTTCTTTTTACCGAGTTCGCGATATCTAGTACTATTTTTTTCTCACAGGCTTTGCGAGGACCGATCGCGCCATTATCTTTACCACCATGTCCGGGATCTATTATAACTACAAGATTGTTTGTTATCCCCCGCCGTTGATTGAGACGTATGAGCGGATCGATTATCTTATTGGCGTCATATTGCGCCAGGAGAAAGTCCTGTGTATTCTTCGTCACCGGCTCATTGAGCCAGACGAGGATTTTATTGAAAATGAGTTTACGGCTGTCTGATTCAAAAGTCATTGTTGTAAATTTCCCAGTAAAAGTGACATTTGAAGAGGTTTGTTTTGGCGGTGGAAAATCATATCGGGCGCCAATATTCCGGATAGCTATTAAGTCGATCGAAGAAGTGGCCATTACGACACAGGAACTTAGGAGTATTATGGATGCGGAAACTTCACATGCATGCCGTATCGCAATAACAAAAGTTTCCAATTTATTCATCGAAAGTCTTAAAAACAATTTTTACGAAATACCAAAAGTTGCCGTTTTTTTACAACATAAACATATAAATAATAAAATTTCGTTTGTCTTTATGTCACAAATGAATTGAATTATCAACACTTGACGATGCAATGTGATTTGATTAAGTTAATTCGATAATTAATGCGAAAGAGGCGTATGATTTATGACGGAAGTTGCTCTAGATAAGGCTTCGCAGAAGGTCCGTGATACGTTCAACAAGGGATTTACCGCTTTTGAGCGTGGAAATATTGATTATGCCATAGATTTACTGTCATCCTGTATTGCGCTTGAACCTGGTCTTCTACAGGCTCGAAAATTCCTGAGAGCTGCGGAGATTCAAAAAGCAAAGCAGGAGAAGAAAACCTCTTCTTTTTCTCATATGTTGTCCAGCGCAACGAGCTTTCCGGCGCATGCCAAAATCAGCGGGATGATCAAGGCTGGTAAAGGTATTGAGGCACTGGCTGAGGCTGAAAAACTGCTTCGAAAGGACCCACTGAACAAAAAGTTTATTGAAATTCATGCAAAAGCGGCGCTTGCAGCGAATATGCAGGAAGTTGCCATCCAGACGCTCGAAGTTGCGAGAGACAACTACGATGAAGATCCTTTTCTGATAGGTTGGCTTGGAGAACTTTATCAAAAAGTTGGCAGGACTCGTGCTGCCAGGGAGTGTTTTGAAAAACTTTGTGAATTATGTCCAAATGATCCTATGGTTATCAAGGCATTTAAAGATGCGATCGCTGTTGATGCCATGAATACAGGCAAATGGGAGGAAGTGGCTGAAAAAGGCGGCACCTATCAGGATATGATTAAGGACAAAAAGGGAGCCGAAATTCTCGAGAAGGAATCCAAGGCTGTCAAAAGCGAGAAGGACGTCGTGGCTTTGATTGCCGATACATTGGAAAAGATTAAAGGAGAACCGCAGAATATTAATTATTACAGGGCGCTCGCCAGGCTTTACGCTGATACAAAAGCATATGATGATGCTGTGGCCACTCTTGAGAAGGCTATTTCCATGAGTCCCGGCGACCCTGAGCTTGATTCAATGATGAGCGGTATCAGGATTGCAAAATTTGATAATGAAATAGAAATGCTTGAAGCTGCGGAATCTGACGCTGATACAATTGCTGCAAAACGTTATGAGCGGGAATCGTTTGTATTTGAAAATCTGCAGGAACGTGTACAGAGATATCCTAATGATTTGAAACTCAGATTTGAATGGGGTATAAAGCTGTATGAAAATGATTATGTGAATGAAGCCATACAGCAATTCCAATTGTCCCAAAGAAATCCCAAATACCGTTCCAGAACTCTTTATTATCTTGCGTTGTGTTTTAAGCAGAAGAAACAGCTGGATATGGCGACCGAACAATTGAGAAAAGCGGTTTCGGAAATGTCAGCCATGGATGATACCAAGAAAGATGTTCTTTACGAACTGGGTTGTATTCTTGAAGAGATGGGCAAGAAGGAAGATGCCATGGCCTGTTACAAGCAGGTTTATCAGGTTGATATTGGGTACAAGGATATTTCCCAGAAAATCGAAAAAGCCTACCAGTAGTACAACAATTATTCTCCATCGAAGGGCTTGTCAACTTTGAGGTTGAGGCCACTTATTCTGTAATGCATTTTGAACTATCTCCTGCATGTCACGGGGAAAATCACCTTTCATAATCCATTTTATAAAACCGGGATCACTTTGTATAAGGTTCCGGAGCGATTCACCCTTTTTCCTGCTGAAATTCAGGACTATTTCGCCATTCTGCCATTTTAATTTACCTGTTCTGTCTACCCAGTCAGGTTCTCTGGGGTTACAGTACTGGTCGAGTGTGTCAATATCTTGCGGAAGATCCGGATATTTTACAAATTGTCCTTCTAAAACGCGTAATGTTGCCAAAGCGTCAGATTCTGCACCATGTGCATCAAAATGCATTTCACCGCAGTAATATGCAACTGCAGCAGAGAGGTCACGGGGTTCTCGTTTGTGAAAAATACGCTGAGCATCAATTACCCTTCGTCCTTCGATATCGAAGTTGATATTGTTTCTAAGAAATTCTTCAACTAACATAGGAATATCGAATCGGATAAGATTGTAGCCGCCAAGGTCACATCCTTTGAGTAAATCAATTATCTCGGAAGCAACTGCTCCAAACGATGGACTGTCAGCGACGTCCGCATCCCTGATGCCGTGAATTTGAGTGGTTTCCGGGGGAATGGGGATTCCCGGATTAATGCGAAATGTGTGAACAGAACGATTCCCGTCGGGCATGACTTTAACAATGGCCAGATCAATTATCCGATCGATTCGGGGATTAATTCCCGTTGCCTCAATATCGATTATCGCCAGGGGTTGTCGCAGTTTCCATTTGAACATTGTGTTTTTTCTAGAACACATAGAAGTCATGTTATTGCTGAAAAGCCGGCAGTGCAACGTAAAATGGTGCCTAAGATACGATTTGACATCTTGAACATATTATTGTCTAATTTCACTGGAGTATTGTATTTATATTAGTGTTATTTGATTGGTAAATAAGTACCATTGCAGAGAATGGAGATCAGGTATATGTCTCAGCATCCGAGTCTTAGATCCGCGAGTAAAATTGCAAGCAAACGAAATGTCTTGAAACGTTTTGAACGTATAGACCTTCTTGTTGCCCGTGGGAAGTGGAAGGAAGGTGACCGTGGGGTTGGTCTTCCTAAAACGAAGTCCTAGTTCAACCTGCCTTCTGGTGCCTTGAAAGCGGGAAAAACAAGCAAGTCTGTTCCTGCGCTGTTTTGATTTTTTCTATTCAGACGGGCGTATCGCCAGAAAGGGAGGTACAACATTGCGGGAGTTATGCATTAGATATCTGTCTGGCCTGCTGTTGTTTATAACTATTTTCACCGGAAACCCGGCCTGCACAATTCTTGCAACAGATCTCCGGGTCAACAAGAATAGTGTCAACCTTAGATCTGCTCCAAGTGAAACAGCAGAAATCGTTGCACAACTTTCCGAGGGCGATATCCTGATAACTGAGAAAAATGTCGATGGCGAGTGGATAGAAGTTATTCCTCCGGCTAATGTCAGTTTCTGGGTGTATGGAGAACTCCTCAAGGATGGAATAGTTGCTGCCTCGAAAGTTAAGGTCAGGGTGGGACCGGGTATTAATTATCGAAGTGTCGGAGAGATTGCAAAAGACGAAAAGGTTTCTGTGCGGGGTGAATATCGAGAGTGGCTGAAGATAGCGTCGCCGCTATCCTGCAGATTGTGGATAAATCGAAAATCTGTGGACCCTGTCGATAAGGCAGTGTCTGATGAAAACAAGAATGTGCTGGCGGGAAAATTTCCTGTTCCTGAAAAACCTGCGATATCTGGAGACAAGACCACGGTTTTTCCTTCGCCAGTTGCTGTACCTCCCGTTCCACGGGTGCTTAATTCAGGTGTTGGAACTGTTCCGAATGTAAAATCATCAATATCAACCCATGATAAGCAGATTTCTGCTGAGCGACGTGGCCCTTCCAGGCCTGAATTGGCAATAAGGAACAATTTGGTATCATCAAGGGAACAGGGACGAATGGTCCAGTATGCCGGTGTACTACGTCGTTCAGGCTTTTTTGTATGGCGTCAGCCCAGTAAATATCGCCTGGTTACTCACGACCATAATGGAGTAGCCGCGACGGTCTGCCACGTGATGGGCGATGAGAGACAACTGGCATTGATGCAGGACAAATCTGTCGTTGTTAATGGCAAGGAGTACTGGGTCCAGGGATTGCGCCAATCGGTTGTCTTGTCTGAAAGAATTATTGCCCAGAATTAAGTTCCATCACTGAAATATGTTTCAGGCCTTGATCCCTCCTAGTTTGTTTCAGTAATTCGATAGAAATAGGAACCAGATCCTGAAATGTTTTTATCAGTATAGGTGTTCATCAGAGGGTAGTTGGGTAGAATATTGGTAGCTATCGGTGTTGAAAATCCGGTGATCAGATTGGTTGTGCGATATATCCTGTATTTTTTGCCGGTTGCGCTTTGCCATGAAAATACAAACCAGTTGCTGTTGGGGGCCAGGTAAGTTTCGTAAACTCTTAATAATACGGAAAGCCGGTCAAGCGGATCGGTTCCTGCAATGATCTCATCGTAGTCTCCCATATGGTCACCGTCAGTGTCCCATAGGGCCGGTGATGTTCCTATTGCCATTTCATTGGTGTCGAGGAGGGTATCTCCATCGTCGTCAGTGTCGAGCCAATCGTTTGTGCCATTATTGTTTATATCACGCCAATATCCGCCAAGTGGCCATGAAAAGAGTACATTTGTTGTTACAGCGTTGCCATATGTCCCTGTTGGCCCGAAGTAGTATCCCCACCAGTTATTGGAGGCGTTTACCATTTCAGTCACACCGGTGGCAAATAATCCATAGCTGATATTACCATCGAAATCGTTTGTATGGAGAACAATCCGTACCAGCGGATCATTGGTCGTGCCGACCTCGTTTGTTCCAGAACGTATATATGCGCCATAATCAAATCCTGCGATAGTATTGTTGAGAACAGTTGCCCTTACCCCATTATTAATAAAATTTGTTGTGGTCGTGTCGTATGCAAAGAGCATGCCGATTGTTCCATCGGCGTTGGTACTTGAGCCCGTGATCCTGTTGCCTGATACCAGATGATCAGTTTGCATGAGTGGAGTTACCATACCCCAGGGGTCCATATCGGCTTGAATCCAGATACCGCATGCCGGAGTGGCATTTGTTGATGGTGAAATTCCTGATACTGAGATGTCATTGCTGAATACCAGTGCCTGACCTTTTGCCGCCGTAATACGTATACCAATCAGGCCATTATTAATGGTGTTACTTGCAAGAATGATTTTCTCGCCGGTTCCGCCATGTTCATTTGCCCATATTGCCGTTGTGCACTGATCAAAACAGTTGTTTTTGATTTGTAGCCAATTTTCGGTTTTGGATGTGTATTTGCCTCTTATTACGTAAATACCGGCATTGGCCGTATTCCCGCTGACAATGCCAATCTCATTGAATTCACAGGATGAAGGAGCATTGTTCAGGTAAATAGCGGTGGCAGTTCCTTCATTGGTTGCAGTTATGTTGGTTATAAGGTTATATCCGAAGTAACTTCGAATAGTATCGTCATCATTTGTGCTCGGAACGGGAACCCGACCGTAACAAGAGATACCGTACCCTTTTATGTTGCCGATAACACAGTGATTAACATTGAGTGGTTTATTAGTGGAATAGATACCGAATGCGATATCAGGAGTACCATTTGAATCTCCGTCTCCTTCAATGGTAAGATTTTGTATGGTAACGGCATTTGTAAGTACATACATTAAAATTGGGTAATCAGGGTTATTGATATAATATGGCTTAATGATTGTGCGTGAAACATGTTTTGAGAAAGGCGGATTTGAGGGAATATAAAGATTTGTGCCTGTTATGGTAATTGAATTCCTAATGTAAATAACAGATTCAACATATTCGCCTGCGTCAACGTTGATTACATCACCGGAAGCCACGTTTTGAACAGCATACTCAATGGTTCTCCATGAAGAAGTAAGTGACATGCCATTATTACCGAAATCGATGCCATTGGTTGATACATAATAATTCGTGACGGCCAGAGATGTAAGGTTTATCGCAATAAAGGATGTAACTGCGATGATACAATATATGAAATTTGCCGATATTCGCTTCCTGTACATATGTTTTATATATATGCTACAACGAACCTGTGTACAAATCGACAAAATTGACGAATTTGCCATTTTGTGTTGGCATTTACCTCGCGTTTATGTTTGAAGGATAAATTGATGTATTATAGAATCCAGTAATTTTGAATGTGTGGGAAAGGCTCTAAAATGGTTGACAGAGGTTCCGAATCCATTGACATGGATGGTGATCGCATGGTAACCGTGAGTAATATTGTCGGTGCCATTGCGCACGATTTCAACAATCTTCTGACCCCATTCCTTGTATATCCACAGCTGATAAAAGGCGATTTGCCTGAAGGTGCAAATGCAAGAGCCCTTCTTGATGTAATGGAAAAGACGGCGAAAGACATGTTGCATGTTACCCGGCAATTGCTGGAATTTTCTGCAAAGGATGGGGCAGAGAGGCAGCCTATTGATGTCAATGGAATGGTCTCAAGTGTTCTTTCGGAGTTGGAAGGTAATGCTTTATTGCTTCCCGGTGTAGTGGTTAAGACAACACTTGCGCCGGATATCAAACCAGTGGCTGGTGTTATGGATCTGCTGATGAGGGTATTGTATAATATTTGCAGTAACGCATTAGATGCTATCGGAGAAAAAGGCCAACTTGGGTTACAAACAGGGAATACGCATGTTAATAATGGAACAAGCGTTGCTGGTATGCCCCATGTGTCAGGCGAGTATGTGCGAATAACCGTAACTGACAGTGGACCGGGGGTTGCAGAGAATATCAGGAGCCAGATATTCAACCCGTTTTTCACCACGAAGAAAAGCGGTAGCAGACGGGGCGCTGGACTTGGTTTGAGTATTGCCTACAAGATAGTCAAAGAACATGGTGGTTTTATTGATTTTGCAAGTAACCCGGGGCAAGGGTCTGATTTTAGTGTGTATTTTCCTGCAGAAACAGGGCGCCCTTTGAATAAAAGTAACAAAACTGATGACATGACTGCTGACCCGCCAAAAGAACTCCTAAAGTGTAATAATGACCGGATTATGATTGTTGATGATGAGAAGACAATATTGCGATTATTCCAGATGATTCTTTCTGCTGCCATGAAAGGATATACAATTGATGTTGCAAGTAATGGAGAAGAAGCTGTCAGTGCTTTCTCGGAAAAACATCATGCAGTCATAATTATGGACCTTCATATGCCGGTAATGGATGGACAGGCAGCGTTCTTTAAAATAGAGAGCCTGTGCAAAGAGAATAACTGGGAAATCCCAGCAGTCGTTTTTTGTACGGGTTTTGCCCCTCCTGATTCAATCAGGGGTGTTGTTGAATCTGGTTCTAAACACTGTTTGCTTCAAAAACCGGTGCGTGGAGACACCATCGTGGAGGCGGTCAAGAGCCGGTTTGCAAAATGAAAATCATTTCGATGGTAAGTGCGATGCAGTCTCTTGCCATTCAGACCCGTCAAAAATGCCGGTGCATAGGGTTTGTACCTACAATGGGATTCCTTCACGAAGGCCATATGTCGCTTGTCAGAATCGCCAGAAATAAATCGGATATCGTAGTTTTAAGTTCATTTGTAAACCCTGTACAGTTCGGCCCGAACGAGGATTTCGATAAATATCCCAGGGACGAGACTAAAGACGATATGCTTTGTGAGCGGGAAGGCGTGGATATTGTGTTCCGCCCTTCCGCAGACGATATTTATACGAACGATCACAGCGTGTACGTGGAAGAAGAGAAACTGTCCACCGGTCTGTGCGGGAAATTCCGGCCCGGTCATTTCCAGGGTGTTTTAACTATTGTGGCGAAACTGTTTAATATTGTTCAGCCACATGTGGCGGTTTTCGGTGGCAAGGATGCCCAGCAGGCCAGGGTGATCGAGCAGATGGTGCGGGATCTTAATTTTCCCGTGGAGATTATTATTGGGCCAATTATAAGGGAACCTGACGGTTTGGCGATGAGTTCCCGCAACACTTATCTGTCCCAGGATGAGCGTAAGCGCGCTGTGAACATTTATGTTTCTTTATGTCATGCCCGGCGATTATATGAACAAGGTGTCAGAAACACCTCGGTATTAAGAGGGAAAATACGGGAGATCATTGAAACAGATGTACAGCCTTCTGAAATAGAATATATCGAGGCAGTTGATTACACTACATTACAGCCTGTGACAATTGTTCAGAATATTACACTGGTAGCCGTGGCAGTGAAGGTCGGACGAACAAGACTTATCGATAATATACTGATCCCATGACACGTCCTGATGTAACGATAAGGAAAGAACTATTACCTGTGTGCGCGTGATGCGGTTAGGCTTCTTGCTTCAAGAAGCGCTGAAAGAATCTTGTTGGGGTTGGACCGGACAGATTCAAATACAACCTCATTTGAAATGCCTTCAGATTCGATGTTCGGGTTTTCGCAGAGCACGACAATACCGGCTGAAGGGCGAAGTTTAAGGATGGCTTTCAGCAGGCCCTTGGTTTCCTGGCCAAGAATTTGTTTGCTTATAACCATAACATCCAGGTCCCGATCCTCTTCAATACGGGAAAGTAACGACATGACATTGTCAACAGTTTCGATTTTGGCGTTAATGGAATGCAAATGCTGTTGTAGCATGCCTGTTTCTTTCGTGGATCCAGCAATGAGGATTGACCATTGAGCAATATAGGTTTTCAACTCATCGGCCAGTTCAGCAGAACTATCCTTTGAGGTTACAGGAAGATTACCGAATGGAATGCCGACACGGTAAACAGTGGAACCGTCAACAGCTGTAAGACATTCCAGGGAACCATCGGCTTCTTCGATGATGGAACGGACAATAGAGAGGATTATGCCTGAGTCCCCGTAAGTTCTCTCTGTTGCTGATTGACTTGCAATTGCAGACATATCAGAACCGGAGGCAGTGACCATGATAATTGCGGCAAGTTCTTTTTTCACGCCATCCAGATAGTTCTGGTGTGGTTTCATTACGGCAATCTTCATGATTCCCGGTGTTTTCGAAGCATCTGCAGCAAGGATACCCAGATTGAATACCACCTGTTCTATCTGTATCCCTGTGAGTCCGACGGTTGGAAACTCCTCATGGATGGATATGTCAACCTGCCATCCATGAGGCAGACTGCCGCGAAGAAGCTCAGCAGTCCTGTTGACATAAAACCCAAGCGAATCGGTAAATTGGGCCGCAAGGTCAGGCTGGGCGAGTCCAAGAAGATGTCCTGCAAGTGTCATGCCTTTTTCAACATTTTTTCCCAGTTCTTCCAGAGAGTGATTCATTTCCGGTGAGCCGGGTGGAACACGTTTCACAAGTGATGCATGAGCTGAAATCTCGCACAAAAGCCGGTTGAAGTCATGGGCCATTCCGCGCGCAAGGTGGCCGACAAGTTGAAGCCGTGCTTTTTGCCTGTTATGCAGACGTTCTGTGTTGAGGGTTGTAACATCGCTTATTTCTATTAACGTCAAGTCTTCAGATGGCTGTGAACGATAACGAAGCGTTTTCGGTGATCCTGACATCATGGCCGTTCGTTCCACTTCGATCGGCTCATTACTGTGCAAGAGTATGTTTACATCCTGGTCCGACAGGGAAGGGCAGACAGATAGAAGGGATTTCTCTTTTTCAACCGTTGTGCAGGTGATCTTTTCAGCAGCCGGATTTGACCCGGTGATTTGTCCGTTTCTGTCCACTACCAGCAGGCCGTCGCTGAAGTAATCCATTGCATCCACAAATCGCCCTATCCTGCGACGGCTCTCTGCCTGGGCGGAAAACTTTATAGCCCAAAGCCCGTATGCCCCTGCGATGAGCATAAAGCCAAGAGTCAGGCTCCACATGACTATCGGAAAAGTCATATCTTCAGGTGAAAAGGTGAACTCCTGAAAATATGTTATGGTTTGCCATACGGCAATAGATGCAATACAAAACAGGATTATCAGCAGGATGGCATAACTCCACACTTCTCGTCTGAACGATTTCATTCTGCCTCACTAATTAATAATATATAAGAACCCGAGAATAAATATACACAAACATTCATCCATACGCGATTAATAAATATTATGACGTATTGTGTTATATAGGAGGGACAAGCTTGACGCTTTGAACGCAGCCTACTGCCCGCGCAACGGAGTGTGCGGGCCACCTCGTAACATACAAGGCGAATTTCAATAACAACTCTATTTGGACATTTTCAGGAGGCGTGATTTCGCTTTATCGGAATTCGTGTTTAATACCTCGTCGACCTCGGTACTTCTCTTTTCCAGATCCTGACGATTTTTATGCCTCTTTAGCTTGGATTCCAGCATTTTCCGCTGTACCAGTTCTGCATCTTCCGGAAGGCCGGTGTCTGCCTCAACGGCTTCGGGAATTGCCAGTCCAACCGTTACGAATATAATAGTCTCTGTCTGACCTTTTACCTGATGCGTCCAGGAGAATAAGTATTTTCCAATTAAAGGAATGTCTCCCAAGAGCGGGATCTTCATCGTGTTATCCCGATCGTCGGTTTCTGTCAAACCTCCAATTGCGACTGTTTTACCGCTTTCAAGGCAGAAAACCGTTTTGATGGTTTTCTTGGCTACAATCGGATATGTCTGCCCGTTAGGAGCCACTGCATCTTTGAGGACTCGCGTAAGTTCCGGCTCAATCTTAACAGTAATATTACTTTCAGTGTTTACTGTTGGGGTTACGGTCAGCTTGACGCCAATTTGAACCGGTGTGCCTGGATTGTAGGTGACAACAGGTGCGATACCCTGCTGGCCGGGGGTAACGCTTGAAACAAAGGGTCTTTCCTCCTGTCCGATGTGTATGATGGCAGGTTCTTCGTTAGCCACCATGATTTTAGGATTGGAAACCACGCTAACGCCGTTCATCTGTTTCAGAGCGCTAAGCATAAGTTGAAAATCCTGTGCACCAAGTACTGCAGTACGAACGTCCGATACGCCTTTTGTAAAGGAATCAGCAACATCTGAAGTTATGTCTTTCCCTTTGTTTATTATATCATCGACTTGCCTTACAGGTTTTCGCACAGTTGTAACTTGTTGAATTGCATCTCCTCCTGGATTCTGGAGAAAAGATATGGTATCAACTCTATCTTCATACTGCAGGCCATCGAGGCCATAAAGCTTCTGAAGGGTGTCAATGTTCGACCTCTTGTCCCACTGGCTAACAGCATCCTTTTGACTTTGATCCCATTTCCTGCTCTCGTTGTAATCCAATTTAAGATTTCCGGCGCTGACATTATAACCCTGTAGTACCTGCCAGTTGATACCAAGGTCCTTTATGGCTTCGTCGTTAAGCTCCATGAACTTTGCTTCGATGAAAACCTGTTCGCGCATTGTGTCAATTCCCTTGAGAGTCTCCTTGATTTCGCTCATTTGCGCGGATGTGGCCCGGACAACAAGGGCATTTCGCGATGCAAAAGTTGAGACGGAACCCGGCGCCGGGGCCATGGATTTCACTACCGATTCAACGTTGGACACCGATGCATACTTCAGGAACATGGTCTCGACTACCAATGGTTCAGGCGCGCCTGGTGTCTTCGGAACGATACTGAATACATTTGAATTGGGCGTCTTCTCAATAATCTGAAGGTTATGCATATCGAGAATCGAAGTAAGGGCCGTTTTCCATTCAACATCAGCGAGATTTACCGTTACTTTGCCGACAAGATTTGAAGGATTGACTATGATGTTTGCCTTTGAGAGGCGGGTGAACATGCGTATCACATCCGCCATGTCGACATCATCAAGGGCAATGCTCAGCGTCTCGTTGGTACTCATCTGGGCAATGGCACCCTTGATTTCTTTTTCCTTTTGTTCGGGCAGGGCCACGAATTCAGTTTCAGGTGGCTTTGCCGGCTGGTTGGTGACGACAACAACAGGTGCAGGCGCCTTTCCTGCAGGGGCTGGAGATGTCTCAACCTTTGGTGCGGCCGGTGGTTTCGTCGCCGGGGTTGTCGCAGGTTCTGTTACCTTGGCAACCTCCGTCGTCTTAGGTGCCGTGGATTCTATAACTACCATGGAAGGAGGTGTCTCGACAATTGAAGTGGATACAACCTTGGCTGGGGGTGATGCCGGCTCTACTGCCGGTACCGGTACCAGTTCAACGGCCGGAGCCGTCTGGACCTGTGCGGCAGGTTTTGCCGCCTCTCCACCCGCTGGCGGTGCGGCAGGCTTTTCCTGCGCATTGATCAAATAAACCAGACCTACTACGATGGTCATCGCTACGATGTATAATCTATTTCTCATTGTATTCCTCCGTTATTACCATATTAATTATGGTTTATATGCTGTTGTAACCGTTACCGATGCTATATCTCCCGCACTGTCTTTAACAATGATCGTGTTGTCGCCAACGTCAGTTGTGGGATTCGGGAAAGTGTATAAGCCGTTATTAATTGTGCCTAGAGAACTAATACTGACTGTCCATGAATAAGGAGGGTTACCTCCCGAAGCTGTGAATTGAATTGTATCGCCTGCGGCAGCTGCAAATGCCAGGGCTACGGTGGTTTCACCATTTGTGAAAGAAGAGGTAAATGAGTATCCTGCTGGTGTAATGGTCAGGCCGCCTGCTCCAGTTGATATGTCTGCAATTACAGATTTGCCTCGGGAATCTGATACTACAACGCTATTATTTGCGATTGCGGCGACTGTGTAAATACCGTATTGGGTCTTGGCCTGCGCGGCGACGGATCCGGCAGAAGGCGTGGAAACACCCCATGAGTACGGTGCATGGCCGCCACTTACGAAGAAATTAATTTTTTGACCTACGGCAGACGCTGTTGCCTGAGCAGGGTCGATTTCCATTCCTGTGTTGTCATAATCGCCTCTTGGATCAGAAAGGTAAGGATTAGCGGCGAAGTATGCATCCAGATCGGATCCGGTGTCGTTATCCTTTTCGCAACCGGAAATCAATGCCATAAGAACAGATATGGTTGCCACAACTACAGTTGATAATATCAATTTCGTTTGTTTCATAGCTTTCTTCCTCCATTAATAAAACCCTTACGGTTTTTTTACGTAAGGTTTATAATCCAGTTTCTGCTGGTATACTCCTTTTTCGGTTACGTCCTTGATCTTTATTTTGAAAACCATGTTGTCTTTCAGAATGGAAATTGTCTGGCCCGGTTCGACAATGCCTACCCCGTCAATGATTGCAAGATGCGAGCCATCGGATTGTTTGATCAGCCCCTTGATTTTGAGGTTCGGCCAGGTGATTACAATTACCCGGGGAGTTGCGGGTGTTACAGCAGTACCCGTATTGCCGGGACCCTTTGAGCCATCAACCCTGTTCGAGACGGCGTGCTCAAATGTTTCCTGACCTGGCCTGTAACCTACAGGCCAGAACGGGTCCCTCTGTACTTGCGGTGGTGCAGTCGATGCTACTACAGGCGCAGGGGAGGATGGGGCAGCTTCCTGGCTGAAAACTGACTGATGTGCCAGTGTCAGAACAAAACAAAGTGTTAATATCATCCTGATTTTCATTTTGTGCCTGATTCCGGTGTTTTTGATAAATCGTTCAATTGTTTGGCCAATTGTACCGGTATTTCCGGATCAGCCCAGGCCGGCCATTGCACCTCAAACACCACCTTGTGTTTTTCTTTGTTTTCCTGCCCTTGTCCCGTAATTGAAATGTTTAATACAGATATAAGAGGATTATTGTTTTCTATTTCCCTGATAAAACAGATAAGTTCCTCGTAACTGCAAACTGTTGTGAGACGTGCGGAAAAGGCCCGGAATGAGGTCTGGGACGCTTCGGAGAGAAGTCCGACCGGGCGGAATTGGTCAATTTTCAAGTTCAATTTCTTGGTTATGGGTTCGATAACCTCGCTGGCGCTGATTTTGTAATTTCCCAAAACCGGCTTGATGACGTACTTGTCTGAAACATCGGTTATTTTTCGAAGTATATCAAGGTTCTCAACTTTATCTTTTTCATGTTGAGCGATTTCCCTGTTGGCGTTTCCAATATCTATTTTTACCTGTTCAATTTTTGCCAGTTTGTCCCTCTTCGCCTTGAAATACGGAAGTATGCCGAATTGGACTATCAGGTAGAGAACAACTACTACCCCGATTCCTATCAGAACCAGTATCTTAGTACGTTCTTTTTTATCCTCAGGTAATTTCATTTAAACTTTCTCGGCTGATAAGAGGCATCAACCTGGAACAACATTTCATCTTCTTTTGCGCCAGGCTCTTCATTTTTCTTGTAATCGATAACTTTTGCCTCTTTAAGTACATTTGTGAAAGCCGGATGCTTTTCGATTTTGCCAAGTCTTTCGACATGAACCCTGGCCTGTTCACCAAAAGCTTTTCCTCTCATGATTACCGAAAAAATTCTGGATGGAATACTCTCAAATGGTTCACATGAGTACATGATCTTGAGTGATGTGAGCTGCATTTCGTCGGGGATAACAGTCCTGATGTTTACGAGCTGGTCAGCCCAGTCGATGCGTGATTTACGCCAGCCTTCGAGTTCTTCCTGCGCCTGCCTGTTCTTGCCAAGTTCTTCCCTGTATTTTATTGCGGCATCTTTCTTCGGGTTCTTGTCTGCAAGCTCTGTTTCGAACGCTTTGAGGCTGTTGTTGATACTCATCATGTTTGATATCATTACAGCGATAATCGCGACGATAACCAGCGGGACAACGATGGACACAATACGGATCAAGCCTTTTATGTTTATCACGCTGGCACTGCGTTGTTCCGTTTCTAAAATTAAATCTACACGAAGGTTCATGTTTCCTCAAAAGTTGCTAAAGCCGCGCCTATTGCCGCCGAAAAACGTGATTCTTTGCCGGTCATATTTTCAGGGATTGCTCCTTGTGTAACTATAAGGCCCTCAAGGGGATTCCAAAGAACTACTTCAAGCCCCATTGATGACCTTATCTCTTCAAGTGAGTCCCGTGAAACTGTTATACCGCCGGACACATATATCTTTGAAATATGGCAGTTCTCCCGGCGTTCAACAAAATCGCGGGAGACAGTCAGCTGTTTCACTATTGGCTCGATGACTTCACTTACGGACTGTGAGATATCAAACGAACCATCCGAGACGATTCCCTGCGCAGTTTCCCGGTCGACGCCAAGCGCCTGCTGAACATTATCCAGTAATGTATTGGTGCCGAAATTGAATCTTCTGATCAACGCAAGCAACCCTTTATTGAACAAGGCGAAGGTACTTATTCTTGCACCGAAGTCGATTACTCCCACGGCGTTTTCCATAATGTACTTTCCTACACTATGAAGGAACGTTGACATTGTTGCCAGGCCCGATACCTCCAGGGAAAACGGCGCCGGAAGACCTGTTGGAAGTAATGCAGCAATAATGCCGGCTTCTGCTTCCGGCAGTGCGACGGCTAAAATCCTTGATTCTGACTTTCCATGGCCTTCAACTATAAGTTTATATCCGATTCGGTAATTATCCGGATTGTCAAGACCAATGCTTCCAACAACTTTTGCCTCGCTGGCCGCATCAAAAGCGCCGGGGAAGCTCAATAATTTGATAACGGCAGCCTGACCTGAAACAACCAACGAGGCATAACGCCCCTTAAGCTTCGGAGGTATTTGAAGTGCAGGTAGTTCCACAGGAGTTTGACTGGATTGTTCGGGAAAATCGACTTTTGGAAGAACATCGACCCCAATCAAAGAGATGGCGTTATTGCCCTTACGGAGCCTTGCTACTTTAGTAGCCGTAGTGCCAATGTCAATCCCGACCACGTCGATTGGACCGTGCTTAATTTTACCCATCATTTCTTTAAAGTTCTTCATAAATATCTTTAAAGTTCTTCATAAGTGGATAACAACCAATACATAGTACAAGCATACCCTGTGCAAAACAACAGTAAAATGCAAAAAAGTTTCAGGCCCGAAAAAGGCAAGTTATCAGGAATAATTGATTTCATTGATGAAAATGCCAATTTGATAAAAAATGATTCAAGAATAAGAAATGTATTCACTTCTCAAAGGTGATAAACATGGTGTAAAATTTAAGGAAAATGAAGAAATTCAGGTGTCTGGGGGAAGGGGGGCTTATTGGTTGCGTATGTGAGAATGCCGGAGAATAGGACCTGTGAGTGACACATTTTAGCGAACATTGTAGGAGGTGTCACACTATGCGCTTGTGGGTAGGGCTTTCAATAATTCTGGGATGTTTTGAAATACTCGAGCCCCGTTTTGCAGAAGCTTTTGTGCCCTTGTGGTGGCTTCACGGTTATAAGTATAATCACGCTGGCTTATGCCATCTATAAGAAAGACTTGTTTTCCTTTGGCAAGAGCCTGTTCCGCCAGTTCGAGATTACCTGCGTTGCCCGGTCCGAAAGGAACGGCGCATACCACAATTATATCGGCTGACTCTGCCATGACTAGTGCTTTATCAAGAATATCCCTGCTTACGGGGGAGAATGGTTTCTCAAGTACTGTTGGAATCCCCAGAACTCCAGCCACTTCTGCATCGCTATCACCTTTGTTTAAAACACCGGAGGTGATTGTATAGTCAGCCAGATTGAGCCGGCGTAGGATTTCTTCGCCACAACCGCCTCCGGCTACAACATGAACGGTGATGCCTCTGCCGGAATGTGCCGAGGTGAGCCGCGGTGCGGGAAGGACGCAGACAGAACCGTTGGCCTGGTTTTTCTGCACCCGTACGTTGCAATTGTATATGGTGCTGAGGATATTCTCCGTGAGTACTTCAGACGGCTTACCATCTGCTGCTATTTTACCGCGATCCATGAGAATAATACGCTGGCAGAATTCAGCGGTTAAATTGAGGTCGTGGCTGACCATTATTACGGATACGCCTTTTTCGATATTAAGCCGTTCGATAATTTGCATGATTTCCAGACGATGGTTCATGTCCAGATGTGAAGTAGCCTCATCCATGAGTATCATGCGTGGTTCCTGCGCAAGTGCCATGGCGACAATGACTCTTTGTTTCTCACCCCCGCTTAATTCTGTTACTGGCCTATGCTTGATGTCGGCTACATCGGTGTATACCATGGCCCTTTCCACAATTTTGACGTCACATAGGGAAGGTTGACTCCACCGGTTGAGCGATGCTGTACGTCCTATCATTACAATCTCCTGAACGGTGAATGATGCGGGTATTTCAAGTTCCTGGGGTACCACTGCGATCAACCGGGCACGTTCTGCTGCAGGCAGTCGGGTAACATCGGAGCCAAAAATGCTGACTATTCCGGTCATTGGGGAACACAGGCCGGTAATACAGCGGAGAAATGTGGTTTTGCCTGCACCATTTGGGCCAAGTATTCCAACCATTTGCCCTTCGGTAACGGTAAGATCAAGGTTCCTTATGACGGGAACACTATGATACCCAGCCGATACATTCCTGAATTCAAGTACAGTCTTCATGTCATTACGTTTCTATTCAATCCACCCTTGTTTGCGACGGCCTCGAAGTATTGTAATGAAAAACGGTCCGCCTATGAGCGCGGTTACAACTCCTACGGGGAGTTCCCGCGGCGCCAGAGCAATCCGTGCAACGGCATCACATAACGCCAGAAACAATCCGCCGGTTATTGCAGTTACAGGAATGAGCCTGCGATGGTCAGGCCCGGTAATGGTTCTTACGGTATGAGGAACAACCAACCCTACAAAGCCGATAAGTCCGGATATGGAAACTGCCGCTGCTGTAATCAATGTCGCCAGGATCAGTCCGATTGCAATCGATAATTTTGTACGCACTCCAACATGGTGCGCCATTTCACGTCCCAGAGACAATGCATTCAATTCGGGCGCCATAAGCCATATTCCGCATGAACCAACTAAGATGAGAACTGATGAGACGATAAACAGCGGTCGTGATGAAACTTCAAGATTTCCAAGCAGCCACCACATGATGCTTTGAATCTCATGGGATTGGGACAGTGCGACGATGGACATCAGAAGGCTGGAACAGATTGAGCTGACAATTACACCGCTCAACACGAGACCATAAATTGAGATTCTGCCTGCTGTGTTTGCCAGCCCATATACGATGACCAAGGTTGCGATGGCAAAAACAAAAGCACTGAATGGAAGTGTTGCGCTGCTGATGGCGGAAAGACCTGACGCTATGGCAAGCGTTGCACCAAGACCTGCGCCGCTGCTGACACCGATAACGTATGGCTCGGCAAGTGGATTTCTGAGCAGTGCCTGGAGAACTGCTCCTGCGCAGGAAAGGGCTGCGCCGACAACAAAACCGGTAAATACACGGTACAGGCGGAGGTATAAGATGCTTCTGCCTGTTTCTGTGCCCGTGTCTGGAATTCCAAAACCAGTGGAACCCGTCATAATGCAAAGAAGCAGAATAATGGGCACTGCAACGAGAAAGTAGATTACTATATGGTTACGCTTAAACATGTTTCATTTTCGTGTCGTTTTAAATATTTAGACAGAATCAACAGAATAAACAACATGACAAAATTTACATTTTGTTAATTCTGTCAAAGATTCTTCTCCAAAAATCTTTCTCATTCGGATTTCTTTTTTCCTGCGATGCAATCGCGTAATTCCTCGATTCCCTGGAGAACCCGCGGACCGGGGCGGGATATAACGTCCAGGTTAAAGTTGTCATATACCCGGCCCTGACGGATGGCCGCGATTCCCTGCCATCCGGATCGTTTCATTACAAGATTCCGTATCGCACCCTTTGATGGTTTGTTCAAACAGAGAATTATATCGGGATTGCGGGAAACTACCCATTCAGAAGATATTTCAAAATACTGGCGTGTTATTTTGTCACCAATGTTCTCGCCCCCGGCAAGAGCAACCAGTTCCGAGATGAATGATTTACTTCCTGCTGTTATCAGAGGATCGCTGGATATTTCCATGAATACTTTCGGCCTGTTATTTTTCGGAACGGCCCTTTTGAACTCTTCAATGTTTGCGACGAGATTATCTGCCAGTATATTGGCGTTGGCCTCCTTGTGCAGTACCACGCCGATACTTCTGATGGCAACAGGGATATCGGACAGGCTGTTACACGGGACCCTGAGGCGACGCAGTCCCATTTCGTCAAGTCTACGTCCGATAATTTCATTCTTGAGATCAGCTTCAAGAATCAAGGTGGGGTGGGCCGCTACCACTGACTCAAACGATGGAACTCCGAAATCTCCAACCGCCGGCACTTTTGAAACAATTTCAGGCGGGTAGTTACACGCGGTTGTTCTTCCAACAAGAACATCTCCGGCGCCGATTGCGCAGACAATCTCCGTCATGTTCGGGGCAAGTGACACAATCCTGTCACCGGAAGATACATCTTGTTGTTTTTTTGAGCAGCCGGTTATTGCTATTACTGCAAAACACAAAGTAAGAGTAATATATGATCTTCTTCTCATGGGGATGTATATTAGACGGCCGACGGGGTAAAAATAAAGATATCTTTCGTTTGACTGATGGATGATGGTGTCATAAATTTAAACCTACAAAAGGATAGTATAAATGAATACAGAATTGGTTGTCTTAGGTGTTACTGCGGCTTCTCTTGGATTCATCCATACGATATTTGGCCCAGATCATTATCTGCCTTTTGTAGTTATGAGTAAGGCCAGAAAATGGTCATTGTCCAGGACAGCTTTAATTACATTTCTTTGCGGATTAGGACATATACTCAGTTCTGTTGTCCTCGGGCTGTTGGGTGTAGCCTTTGGTATAAGTGTTATGAAACTTGAGGCGTTTGAAGGAATGAGGGGGAACATCGCAGGCTGGCTTCTTGTCGGGTTCGGATTTACATATTTTGTCTGGGGTATGCACAGGGCTTATAAAAACAGGCCGCACAGGCATATTCATCTACACGACAATGCGACTCTCCATGTACACGATCATTCGCATACACATGACCATAGTCATGTGCATGAAGAAGAAGGAAAAAATATTACGCCCTGGGTTTTGTTCACGATTTTTGTTTTCGGTCCCTGTGAACCATTAATTCCGATTGTGATGTATCCTGCAGCAAAACACAGCCTGTTGGGCCTTCTGCTCGTTACCGGGGTGTTCGGTTCAGTTACGATTATGACCATGCTTGGGGTTGTTCTTGCCGGTTCGTGGGGAATAAACCTGGTCAGTCTTGGCAAGACAGAACGATACGCTCATGCGCTTGCAGGGGCAGCGATTTTTGCGTCAGGACTTGCGATCCAGTTCCTTGGATTGTAACGGTATCATTTACAGAACAAGCCCGCCCGTGGCCGAACTACCTTTGGGTTGGGCATGATTCCTCTTAAGACTCTTCTTCCATGAGCTGGTCATAGAAGCCGACGTAGTCGTCAGGTTTGTCGCTTGCCCGCATTTTGATGGCTGTACGAGGGTGCTGATTAAGCTGACCTGTGAGAGCGTAGGGGATACTGTAACCCCAGTCCAACTGTTTGGCGAGCGGGGCAAAAATGTTCTGGCAGCATTCCAGGACTGGTCTTATACGGAACTTTGGATTATGGAGGAATCCGATAAGGAGTTCCGTCGGACAGTTTCCAGCACCTCTTCCCAAACCGTGGATTGTTGCATCGAGCCTGTTTGCACCTGTAATGAGCGCTTCCAGCGTATTTGAGAAAGCCAGTTGCTGGTTATTATGGGCATGGAAACCAACATCTTTCCCGGTTCCGGCCAAAGCATGGAGATAAATCTTTGTAAGGTCCCTGACCTGTTCCGAGTACAGGGAACCGAAACTGTCAACAATGTATACGCCGGCTGCCGGACTCTTTGCCACAATATCAAGGGCTTCAGTCAGGTCATGCTCATTTATCGTTGACACAGCCATCAACTGCAACATGGTCTCGTAACCCTTGTCGTGAGCGTCCTTTATCATGTCCATGGCAAGAGGAATCTGGTTGATGTAACAGGCCACCCGGACACAATCGATTACGCTTTTGTCCTTTGGCAGGATATCTTCGTGATAATCTGTCCGGTCGGCATCTGCCATAACAGAAATTTTTATTTTTGATGATTTTTTGCCGATTATTCTGCGGATATCATCTTCATCACAGAATTTCCAGGCACCGAATTTTGCAGGCGCAAAGATCTTCTTTGAGCCTTTATAACCGAACTCAATGTAATCGATACCGGCAGCAACACAGGTTTCGTAAACAGACTTTATCAGTTTATCGTCGAATTTATGATCATTGATGAGTCCGCCGTCACGGATGGTGCAATCAAGGAGTTTGATGTCAGGTCTGTAACATACCCATCCACCTTTTCCGGTCTTGAGGGGCGCAGTCTGTTTCTCAGTACTCATGATATTTGCCTTTATTTATTGGTCAAAAAGCAGGGCACTATAGGATTGAGGCATCAGGCTGTCAAGCAAGTTGGGCTTTGCAGTTTTTCATTGATTTATTTAATGTAGCAGAGATTTTCCCTAATCATTGAGAATGAACGGTTATCGGTAAATTTTTTTAAGAAGAACTTGGGGTATTTTGATAATTTTTGTATTTACTTGCAGATTAACGACTTAAGTTGTCTTGTTATGGCATATTAATCAGTTCTTTCACATAATGTCACAAAAATGCACAATTTATTGGATCAATTAATGCTTTAATATTACGAAAAGGGGGGGTAAGATTAATTTGGATAATTACATGGGGGGAATCCACGATGAGAACTGGAAATAAAAATGGTCTAACTATGCCTGAAGTGATGATTGCCTCTCTGATTCTTGGTCTTACTCTTTCCGGAGTGCTTACAGGTTTTGTGATGTGTCAGAAAACTGTTGCCTATGCTAATAACAATCTCGTGGCGATGCATGATGCCAGGCGGATGATGGAGAACCTGACTACTTATAAGTACAGTGACTCGGCGCTCAGTGTTGGAAAGCATAATCAGACAAACGGTTATTATGTAATCACGGAAAATTCGGGCGTTAAGACTGTTGATTTCACTATTTCGTGGGTTGATCCGTCGCGATCTGTTTCGTCGACGGTTACGTTAACGACTTCGATTGCGAATGCTGTTCACCAGTAGGAAAATAAAAATGAAAAGGAACGGATTTTCATTAACGGAGGTCATGCTTGCTACCAGTGTTTTTGCCATGGTTATGGCCGGGACCATGGCTGTATATTTTGCTTCAAACCGGTCATGGTATTCATCTGATGTCCAGATGCGGTGCATGCGTGAAGCTGATATGATTCTCCAGAAAATGGTTTATGGTATCCATGGGTCAAACGGGCTTCGATCTGCAATTTATACAAATGTCGTTTTTGCTGTTACCGGCGCGCTGTGGTCTGTTACTTACAGCACACCGGATGGTTATGACGGTAATTTTACTTATAAGCCAGCGGACCAGGTTATTCGCTTTACAGACATGTCGGTGAGCAATGCCGTTCCTTTGACCATAGGTGAAAATGTTCGGACAAGCAGTGTAACCATGGTTACGAATGGATTGAACATCATGGTTAGGGTGGGTCTGGAAGATGGTCGTTTTGTTGCAACAAATACATTAACAACGTATGTACGTTATCGGAATTGAGGAGAGACAATGTATAATCATGTTCCAATTGGTCGACAAGACAAACGTCAAGGTGTGGCCCTGGTAACTGTGATTTGTCTTACGTTTATCCTCAGTTGCCTGCTGAGTGTCATGATTATGGTTTCGGGTTCACACAGCAAGCAGGCAAGGCTTCGACTGGATAACGAGAAGGCATTTTATGTGGCCGAGGCAGGTGTGGAACGCGCAGCCCAGTATATTGCCAACGGCGGAACCGTGCCGGGGTCGATATGCGGATTTGAAGGGGAAGGTTCATATGTTGCCACCATTATTTCAGGGGCAAGCATAACCGACGCATGGCACGCGGCGGGAGGCCAGATTAACATTAACCCCAACAACAGCGCTGATAACGAATTCTCAGTGACACTTCAGGATGGAAGCACGATCAACCGTGATATGCTGGTTCAGGATTATCCCGGCTTTATTGGCCAGGCCACCCTGGTCCATGTCAAACCCAAGGGGAACGGAAATCAGAATGGTTTCACCATAGACGGTGAAACTGTGGAACTCGAGAACCAGAATTCTTATGACATCATTTCCGATTATATGAGCGTCAGTATCTATAATGACAATATTAATACAAACGGAAAGGCGGTGGGCCAATGGTGGATATCATTGGCGGCCGCTGAATCTACTATTGCTACCAATGGGACGGGAAGCGGAAGTGGCAATATTGGTCAGGCAAGAGCCCAGTATTCCATGCTTTCTGTTGGAGCGGTACGAGGCCGGCCAGTTGTGATTCTGCGTGAAACTGTCAAGCAGAAGACCTGGGCCAAGTATGCATTATGGATGGAGTCAAACAATGGGATATACTTCAAGGCGGGAGAGAAATTCTATGGTTCTATTTATTCAACTGAACAATTGAGTTTCAGTGGCGATCCGGAATTTTACGGCGAGTGTACCAGCGCCGCAACAACATATGGCGGCAGTACAAATGCGTGTATTTTTCACGCAGGATACCTGTTGGGCGTTTCCAACCAGACCATGCAGAAGGTCAGTTTCTCAAATCTAGAGAGTAAGGCCTCGCTCAAACTTGAAGGTCAAACATGTCTCACGTTTTCCGGCACCAATATGTTGATAACGAACAGTCGTATGGGGTGGAACAACGAGGCTGTGGGATGTTCCTCCAATACCGTCATATATGTCAAAACAGCCACTACGGGAACCACTACAAACAGACCGGGTGATATCTATGTGGCAGGGACCCTGGATGGACGGCTTACCGTTGTATCCGAGCGTGATATTTATATCACGAACCACATTTATTATGCCGTGGATTCCAAAACCAATATGCTTTCCGATGATGCGCTGGGAATGATTGCATATAGTGATATTTTTATTCCCACCTATGCGCCCAGTAATCTTAATATCTATTCCCACATGATGGCCACAGGTCTTATAGACACGAATTCTTCTACAGAGGGGACATTTAAAGTTATTAACCACGACACCCGTTCTCCAAGCGGTAAGCTCATGGTTCATGGTGGTATAGTCCAGCATAACCGTGGTGCGGTCGGTACATTTAATTCCTGGACGGGAGAGACTACGTCAGGGTTTTACAAGGATTATACTTATGATACCCGGTTTGAAACCGATCCACCGCCGGACTATCCAGCATTGAATGACCAGCTGGTTTTTGGAACCTGGAGGCAACGATGATAATAAAGCCAAAATCTCGGGAAGAAACACCCAAAACAACGGATAATAATTTGATGATGTTGTGGATATTCCTTTCCATCGTATCTTTTGTTGTTCTTGTATGTGTGTTCAGAAATTCGGAGGTGAGGGGGCCTTCTTCAAGTCCTGTCAATATCACGCAGAGCAATAAAGGAACAATAGGAGTGATACCGCCACAGAATGTGCATCCTGCAGGTCAGCAGATGACGGAGGCCGAACGTGCTGTCCTTGCGGAAAAAAACAATGTTATTGCGAAGGATCCGTTGAAAGTTGGGGAAGAACAGGCCAAATATCTTAGGAACGAATTGGAGACAAAAACTGATCTTTCTGCGCAGGAACGCAGTAATCTCGTCAACACTATTCGCCTGGTTGAGAGCGGTAAGGTCCTCCTTGAGTAAAATCTTTGGAATAGGTTCCAGGTCATATTATACCTGTTTTTCTACAATTGGCTGCTGATGACCACCTGTACACAAAATCGGCCAGAATACTGTCAGTGATGATGTAGTTTTCGCATGATTGAGAGGTTTTGGCTTGATTCCATTGCTTGAAGTTGTAGTTTCCCTTACTGGTACAAAAACTGCTATAAAAATGATAAGGTATATTGTATTCTGATAGCATGGGAGGAGAGAGGTTGTTTTGAACAGAAGTATATTAAAAAGCGGATTTACACTTACAGAAGTAATGATCGCGTCTTTGATACTGTTGATTGTTTCCTTTGGAATCATGGGCGGGATTATTGCAGCGCTCAAGGTCCAGGCAAATGCGGCAGACTACTACCGTGCAACCTGTATTGCCAGGAATCGTATACAGCATGCGAAGGTGCTGGCCTTCGCCAGTATGACGAATGGCCTCAGTGAGGCTATTGTTCAAGTTAACCAGGACGGTGACAAGGACCCTCCCCCTCTCGACTTCTGGAGGGCAACTTCAGTATCAGATGTCGTGGCAAATAGTGTCATGTTGGTAACGGTGGATGTCTGGTATTCGGTAAAGCCCGGAGTAAAGAGCGCGTCACCTGTGACAATACAGACAATGATTGAAAAACATATGCTATTACAGTAGTAGGAGGAGGAAGCTGTGCTGAAAAAATCGTACATTCGCCGTAGAGGCTTTACTTTGATGGAAGTCATGGTGGCTTCGGCTATTACGGTCATAATCATGGCAGGCTTCATGGCCGTGTTTATCCATGCGATGAAGATATGGCAGCAGGAAGAGATAAAGAATGAGCTCGATTTCAATCTTGAAGAGGCGATGGAAAAGATCAGGCAGGATTTGCGTCTCTCAAGCCTTACGGCATATAACCTGGGCCTGATGGCGTTCTATCCTTCAACTAATCCTGCATCTACCGGCACCTACTCTGCGATAAGCATACCGGTTGCCGTCGACACGAATGGCGACAACCTCCTTGAAATGACTACTAATGGCATAGTATGGAACCAGACCATTATCTACCATGTGAAGCCCGGGACGCCAGACAAGCTGATGCGGACGGTGTATGCCCCGAGGTATACAAACGCCGATGAGACCCATATAGCTGCCCAATTGGCAAGTGTAGTTGGCGCCACTTCCGATGCGGATATTGTGGAACATAAAATACCTGGTTCAAGCGAAATCGGCACTACTAAGTGCGTATTTGAAAACCTTGTGTCTTTGACTTTTGATGCGGCTGAGCAGGGCTCCGATTCCAATCCCGGGTTTGACTGTTACCGCTCTACTGCGGAAAGTCATGTCGATTACTTTTGGGGCAGTCTCGTCCTTTCCGGCGGCATGCATCAGATCACCTTTACTGTTACGAATCATAATCCTGCTGCTTCTGCCCAAAACAAGATTGCCATTGACTATGTCCGGTGCAGTATTTCGGGAAGTTGGCGGGATGGAGAACTCTTTACGCCCTCTGGTGACCACCCGGCTCCGCCCTTTTATACGTACTCTTCCACATTGGGAACTAATATTATTCATGGGGCAACAATGAATAATGATTCGTCTGGGCAGGCGGCTCTGATTTTTGACGGTGGTCATACAGTCACCGGTTCGGTCACATTATGGGTTACCAACGACCTCTGGTGCGACAATAACTTTAATAATCCCTCCTGGATAGTTGTGGATAATTGCGAACAGAAAAGCAGTACCAATAATTATGCGAATATGGATATTGTAATTTCCCCGAAAAAGGGGGAGACCTGGAGCGCCTTGAATTCCGGGGATCCTGTAACCAATACGGAGCCTGCGCGTTTAGAGTCGTCGACAATAATAGCCGATTATTTGTATGGCTCAACAAGCAGTCCTCTTCCGAGATTACAGATCGATGGTTGTTGGGCAAGATTCGGTTTTGAAAGAGAAACAAAAACCACCAGCCATTCACTGTTGATTACCAATGCGACGGTCCAAACTTTCGATGGAGCGGTTATCTCAAATATTACTTTTAATGGTGGTACCAACTACGTGATGATGTGTCCGGAAGGCCCTTCGATAACAAACAGTGACTGGGTGCCGATGTGGGAAATTTCCAAAAGCACGAATTATATAGTAAGGTTTGAGACTGCCGAGATTGTCGGCGATCGTGATATTGACATGTGTGACGGAAACGTTGCCGCTGGAAGCGTCATAAATAAATATCGTAATGACTTGACTCCTCAAATATTTCCGGCCGCTCCTGTATTTGTTTCTGAAGGAACCTGGTTAAATCCGGCAGGCGGTGTGGCCCCGATTCCATACTTTGCTGATATAGATGGTGATGGTGATTATGATTGTGTCGTAGGAGGACAGGTTGGGGGAACCGCTGGTCTTAATTTGTATGTAAATACAAACAATAGCCGGGCGGCAGTTATGGCGTATACGAATAAGTTGTATACTGGCTGTTATCATACTGACGCAAACGGAGCCTTTGCGGATATTGACAGCGATGGCGATCTGGATTGCGCCTTTTACCATGGTGGTTCCACCTACATATATTGGCTGAGGAATGACGGTAATTCCAAAAGCAATAACTTTGTCTTGGCAAGCGTTCTTGCCAACGTTGGAGTCGCTTGTCTTACCCCGGAACTTGCGGATATAGACGGCGATGGTTTGTATGATTTGTTTTCCGGTACTGTTACGGACGGGAATATATACTACTGGAGGAATACAGGGACAAAGACATCGCCTTCTTTTTCTCTTGTGACTGTTGCCTATCTGGCAAATCCGCATCCCAGTGTCCGTGCGGTACCCAGGTTTGTGGATATCGACAAAGATGGCGATTTGGATCTATTCCTTGGCGCAGGGCAGGGGGGGGTGGCGCCCGATGGTGATCTTTTATTTTATAAGAATACAGGGTCAAAGACTGCTGCAACATGGGAGCTTCCGATTACAAATCTTACGTTTGCGGGAGGTTATGCTTACCCGGCTTTTGCGAATATTGACGGGCATGTGGGAGCTTGGGGAAATGGGCCGGCACGCTGGCAAAATACCAACAGTGTTCCAGTTACATTATCGATGACTAATGGGATTACCAACACGTATTCAATAGGACTCAGTTCCGTGGAGGTCGGGTACCCTCGTTTTGCGAGGTTCAGGTCCGGCATTTTTGACACCCAGAAGTCCGTCACATTCGATAGGATAGCCTGGACGGAAGGTGTTGGTAATGGTTGTGATGTATATTTGAGGGCTAGATTCGGCGACACTCCCGATATGTCCGATTTCCCTGAACCCCAGTGGGTTGGTGCAGGTGGCGGGACAAATTACTTCACGGATAATCTTGCACTCAACAGCTTCTTGACTGGTACGGCGAACCGGTATGTCCAGTACGAGGCTATGTTTTTGGTAAACAAAGATGGAATGCATCCCGAGGCACATACAAACGACTTTCCTCCAGAGCTTCGTGATGTCACCATTGACTGGCATTGGGACACAGCCACGGACAAAGGGAGCCTCTGCGATATATGGACAGGCCTTAGCGTTGGGTCTAATTATGGAATCGTGAACATTACGGTTGATGGCAAGTCACCGGTAAACAGCATTAAGGCAAACATGATGATATACAAGACCGGGCGGACCGGCACAAATTATGCCAACGGAACAATGGAGGTATGGCCGCTGAATACCAAAAAGTGAGGAGAAACTATGAAAACATGCCAATATGATTCCTCTCGATCATATATAAATCGGGACGGGTCGGCATTAATAACTGTAATGATCTTATCGGCGGTGCTGATGATAGCCGGGCTTTCGATAACATTCCTGACCAGTAATGCCAGTTTCACGTCGCGTAAGCTGCATACTGGTGCAAGGGCACTCGCCATTGCCGAGGCTGGGATTTCAGACCAGCTTATGCACATGTCAATCAACGACGGCGCATACTATAATTACTGGGCTTCATCCGGTGTTGCAAATGTCGGAAACATTGATGGGGGTACATACGTAGTGACCGTCACTAGCACATCAACCACGCCCAATCTTGTTGTTACAAGTATCGGAACCGTTGCTGGCGAATCACGTACCACGGTTGTTGAACTTATGAAGAAGCCTGATTTCTACGGTGCCTTAATTGCTGGCGGCAATATTACCTTTAAAGGTGCGGCACCAACGATTTATGGTGATATTTACGCCAATGGTTGTATCTATAAAGACAGCGGCGCGTCTGAGCCTACGGTTATTGGAGACGCTTCCTGTGCCGGGGCTACTATAGATATCGACGCCACTGGCACAGAAACCACGGGAGTTTACCCCCCAGCTTCTGTTAGTGATATTATGTCGACGATGACCAATGAGAAGCCGTATGCCATACAGTACCACAACTGGTTTGCAGCTTATTCGAATGCCTCTGACTATCGCGTTGTCGGTGATAAGACCTGGAACGGGGAAGATCTCGAACCAACGAACGGTATTATTTTTGTTTCCGGCAATGCTACGATATCAGGGCATAGTAGCCTGAAAGGAATACTTGTCGCCACTAAGAGCATAACGATAGGTAACAATTTTTATGATAAGTATAATCCGCCGGCGTACGATCCGACCTGGACTGTGTCATTGATAGCCGGTGAGAATATTACCTGCAATAACAGGAATGCTTTCCCTGGGATGATGTTTGCCGGTTTGCAAATTAACATACAGAATAGCACATCAGTTACCGGTAAACTTGTTGCCCTTGGCAGTATTTATGTTGAGAACTCAGCTACTGTGAACCCTGCGACAAACACAGCCTCGGGTTACCCGGCGGTTGTTATCGGGGGATGGGTGCAATAGATCATACGTTTCCAGGTTCTGAATAGCCATACAAATGACAGGGAAATGAGATTCCGATGGCCGAAGGGAAAAGTAAACTATCCCAGACAATGCGAATAGACCTGATCCCGGACATTCCGGCAGAACCGGTTACCGGGCAGAAACGTGTTGTAGTTTCGTCGTCACCCACTCGTAAATTCATGAAGCCTGTATCAAGGCAGGATAAGTCGGGTGAAGATGTAAAATATCATGCGCTTCTTCAGAGTGTCTATGACGCTGCAATAATATCCGATTTCACGGGGCAGATCATTGATGTAAACCTCAGGGCCGTGGAGTTCTTTTCCTATTCAATGGATGATTTTGCCCGTTTGAAGGTGTTTGATATTGTTTCAGGCTCTGATGAATCACTTTTGAAAACGCTTCGTGAAAACCTGGAAAACGAGAGATTCACATTAATTCAGGCCTATTGCATTCGCAGTGATGGAACATATTTTCCTGCAGAGATCGCCGTAAATGTTCTGAATCTTGGCGAAATGCGGTTGTGCTTCTTCGTGCGTGATATAACTCTCCGGAAACAGGCCGAGGAAATGCTTCGAACTGAACACAATGCAATACAAAACTCCGGAAACGGAATCGCCGTGGCGGACCTTGATGCGAAGCTTGAATATGCAAATCCGGCAATGGCAGCCATGTGGGGATATGGAAGTGCCGAAATGTTGCATGGAATGGATGCACGGGACCTTATGAGCGACAAGGATGTGGCCAAACAGATGATGAATGTAGTCATGAGTGAGCAGCAGACCTGGGTTGGTGAAGTAAAAGCGCACCGTAACGACGGAGGCGAGTTTGATGTACAGGTGTCTGCGGCGTGTAATCGCAATTCGGATGGCGAGGTGGTCGGCCTTGTATTTTCTTTTGTAGATATCAGTGACCATAAGAAGGTGGAGGAGGCTTTGCGCGAGGCGGAACGCCAGCGCGTGATGCTGGAGAGCCTTGGGGCGGCATGTCACCATCTCGGTCAGCCAGCGACTGTTTTGCTGGCCAATCTTGGTATCATGCAGAAGAAATTGGGTGACAAGGATGATCTCATAATTAAGGAACTTGTCAGTACGAGTATTGATGCTGCGGAAACCCTGGGGGATATTCTGCATAAGCTTAATACCGTAAACGAATACAAGACCACCCGTTACCTCGAAGGACGTGAAGGGCCCGATTCAGATGGCAACAGGATTCTTGAAATCTAGGATGGGCGAGAGAAGGCAGAATTCAGGAGTCAGGATTCAGAATGATATGCGAATATACCTCTAACAATTTGCTGATTTCTTCAAGTAATTGGATTAACTCGTAAACATTGCCATACTCAAGGTCCTTTGTGAGAATCAAGTAGTATCGAGATTCTTCGATGGAATCTTGTGCGATGTTGTAAAAGTGGCTTTGTCTGCTTTCCCGTGCTTCCTGAATCCTGACTTCCGTCGTTATTATATTTTCATAATCCTGTTCATTCTGCCTGCCAAGCCGAAGCCTTGGCGAAGGCTGGTCAAAAACTCTTTTCCTTTTTCTTTGCTTCGTTCATGAGGTTGATGACTTCCGGCCAGTCGGGCTTCAGTTCCAGCGCCCTCCTGCACCTGTCAATTCCCTCGGGAAACTTTCCGGAGCTGATCAGAGCCAGCGCCAGGTTTGCATGGATCGCGGGACGTTCAGGATCGAGTTTGATCGCGGTGGTGTAGCAGTTAATCGCGTCAGGAAATTGGTTCTGCCTTGCAAGCGCAAGACCCAGGTTATTGAGCGTTGTCACGTTGAATGGGTTCAACGCCACGGCTGCCTTCAAGTGTGACGTTGCTTCCGCATATTTTCCTTCATTCGACAGGATGTAACCCAGATTTTCGTGGGCCATTGCAAGGTCGGGTTTGAGCCGCAAGGCCAGCCTGTAATTCTCCACGGCTTCCGTAATTTTGCCCTGCCTGGCAAGGGCGTAGCCGAGATTGTAGTAGGCGGTTCCGTTGTCATTGTGCAGGTTTATGATTTCCTTGTAGATATCAATGGCTTCACTAAGGAGTCCCTGTTCAGCCAGTACACCGCCGCGCAACATGAGGAAAAATGGAGCCCTGTCCCATTCGATAAGTTTTCGGCTGAGAATGTCGGCCTTGTCCAGTGTCTTTTCGGCCAGGTATACACGGACTCTGGCCGCCGCTGAATGGGAAGTCTCACAGGCCATGAATTTTTCGAAGTTGTCAATCATTGCATGTGCGCGTTTGGGTTTTCCCATGCTTATGTAAGCATCGGCCATATCCAGGATAGCCTTGGAGTAGACGGGATTGAGGTGGACTGCACGTTCTATACATGCGATCGCTGTCTTCTCGTCGCCCTGTACCATCAGCGACAGTCCGGTGATATGCTCGTACGCTGGAAGGAATACCGGATCCCGCGGTTTCCGGGGCGGCAAGTCAACGGACGGATATGACAACATTGCGGTGATGACCTTGAGCAGGTTGACAGCGTCGTCAGGATAGGAACCTGATGTATAATACCCGAACAACCCGTCGGAAATGAAACGGAATGCCACGGGCAGATATCCGCCGGAAATGGATGATGCAATTGTGATCAGTGCCGGATCCGGAACACGGCTTGACAGCAGAGAACAGACCTTCGGAGGATCCCAGATTAATTCCCCGTGGATATGACTTTCGGTAAGTGAGCAGGGGAAGACAAAGAAATCAGTATCAATATCAAGGAGGGCTCCCTTATCGATCTGGGGCAGGGAATCGAGGGTTGTTACGGTAACGGTACAATTTGAGAGGATGAAGGAAAAAGTATTGTTTGTGGCCCCGGATAAAAGCAGGGAAGGGATTCGATAAGCCGCCTTTAGATGTTGCTGCAGGCCGATCAGCTTGTTCTGATCAATGGTCTTCTCCGGTACCACCCAGTAGTAGTTGCTCACAGTACCATCCATAATGCAGGGGTATATGTAATTACCAAGGTCAAACAGGGCCTTGTCCGGTTTCAGCTGGTAGCGGAAGGAATATTCTATATCGCTTTGTCTGAATATCCCGGCGTAGTCCCGGGATGCTGCCAGCTTGTTGAGGATTTCAAGTTTTTCTGGCGGAACATAACGGCAATCTTCATGTGCATCGATGTGTACCAGCGTGGCACCTCTGATGTTACGGGAGTGCCAGATGTTAAAAACGGTACTGTGGTTTTCGACTAGATAAACGTTGTTGGTTGTACGTGTAATTCCTGACAAATCAAGTCCAGGCAGGTTATTAACCGGTTCTCCAAATATTAATTCAATCTGAAATAACAGCAGGGTAATTGTTAATCCAGCTTTTCTCATTCAAACATTATAACTGAATATTACCGTACTGTCCAAGAATTGGAACACACAGTAAATGGATCAATTTAGTCTACGGATGATAAAACAGCATTAACATGAAGTTTTAAGGGAGCCGTTATATGTTGATCGAGACGGATAAAATGTCTGTCTGCGATTAGTTTGTTTGTATCCAGCGAAACAGGCCAGCTTTGTGTCGGCCATATTCGATGTCCGGGAGAAATGACCCCGGAAAACAATGTTTTGTCATCACTTAACGTTAATTTCAGGTCGTATTCTTTTGTGTCAGAATTTTCTTTTTTCCAGTACAGGGTCAGGGCGATAACTTTGTTGTCTTCCTGTCCGATGATACTGAATCCACACAATTTGACGGGATCTTTGCATGATTGAACGACATTTGTATTTATTGTTGTTTCAGGCGTAACAAACGTGATCATTTCCGGTGGTATATTCGGTGTGTGGGCTGTTTTTTCGAGGACAAGAATGGAGTCAATGTCCTCAATAACTTCCCATGTTCCTTCAGCTAGGAGTGTCTGTAGATTTTTATAATTATCAGACCCATGGAATCCATTTTTTGAAAAAGTAAGCTGGTCCATGGTATCAATTACCAGATATCGGATGTCCTTTGGGATAGGGTAACTGGTGGATGACAGCGTATATTTGCCGGTATATATATGATGGAGTGAATAAAGCACGGGTCGATTTGCCAGTTTTGGAAGGAAACCGAATGTAGCAACAACTGGTGCGTCAGAAGGAATCTGTTTGAGAGCCATGTCTTTCGCCTTATTCATGTGTGTTTGACCAGCATCAGGCGGATATAATAGATATATTTTGCCGGTTATTCCGCCGAACAACAGAGCTGATATGGAAAATATCGGCAGTAGAATTGCTGGCATTAAATGAAGCAGTCGATATTTACAGGCAAGTAATCGTTTTATTCCGTAAATCGCCGATACAAATATGAAGGGGATAAATTCCGCCTGGTAGTGGAATAGGATTCTGGTTTCGGTAAGTCGATTTGAAAGCAAGCGCTGCAGAAAAACAGGAATTGCCGGTATGAGCGTTGCCGGGTTCAGGAAGCTGAGATATCCAAGCGGGCCGAACAGCGCATTAAGAAATGTCACCTTTTCGGGAGTTGTAATGATTCCAAGTGTCTGCAGGGGATGGAAAATAATATTCATGACTATCCGGGCAGATGAATCGCCGAGATGTGCGTATAACTGCCGGAATTGAATGATGTTATTGTTTAGGCGGGGCATGAGAAACAGGGTACAGAAAACGAAGTAACAGATACCGATGATAAAAGGCATCCACACCCAGCGGCCTCTTCTTTTATCTGTCATGGCGTAGAATGCGAACATTATGACAATAAGAGACATGTTCTCCTGACATAAAATGGCAAGTGTCATGAAAGTCAGAAAACCCGCAAAATTTTCCATTTTATAAAAATAAATCATGAAGATCAGGAAACACGTTGCAAATGCCACTGGATGGAATTCATAGAGGTTCATGTAAATGAGCGGTGGATAGACAAGATAGACGATGGAAATGCCGGTTGCCCATTTTTCTGATAATTCTTTTTTGGCTAAAAAATAAATGCCCAGAGCACCAAGAGCAATGGCGGCAGTTTGCATATGCAGCAGAAGAAGAGGGCTGGGGAAAATGGCATAAAACGGAACAATCAGAAACAGGATCAGTACCATATGGTTGCCGAGAAAAGGGATGCCGAGAATAGAACAATCAAATGAGCCGTGAGTAATATTCCAGACACTTTGGGCATGGACCGCAAGATCGAAATCTCCATATTCAAAATTTTTATACTTGATACAGCATGTGATGGATAAAACCGTGATATATGCGGCAATACAGGCCGTCACAAATATTACGGACTTATTAATAGCATTGTAGGTCAATGTTTTCATTAACAATACATATACGCTTTATTTATCTATTTTACTCTGAGCTCATAGAGATATTGTGCCCTTTGGACAAGATTGAAATGACGTGATATGAATTCGACGGTTCCACCATCTGATTCGGGTATTTGACTTGTGTCCATAAAGACCGGGATGCCTTTTCGAATTTCATTTACCAGTAAATCAGGCCGTTCCACGGCGACATAGGGATAGAGTCCTGCTGGAGTTATATCAGAGGTAACGTTTGAGCCTGACTTCGTGTTCATTGTTATGGATGTCTGCCATACAACAGTCGTTGAGGTGTAATCCACGTTTCGCGACAACGGTAAAACGCGCCGTTGTGATCCCCTGCAAATGAAATATTCAAGATAGACAGGGTCAATAGCTGAGACTACAAGTGCATTCGGTGGTGTCATCTTTATAATTCTATCTGCAGTCGCCCGCCTCATAAGATCTGTCGGTGTGTGGACGAGGCGAAAGGTAAATGCCGCAACCATCAAAATGATTTGAATTCCCAGGAGCAGCCTGTTGGACATGTTTTCAATAACTATTCCAAACAATCCTCCTGTCAGTGCTGCCAGTACAGTCAGGGTTGGAAGAAAGAAACGCTGGTCATCCCAGAAGTAGAAAAGATGAAGTAATACAATTGGTCCTGTCCCGAGTGCGAGGTAATAAATTAACGATTTTGCCGTTTCGCGTTTATCACGAGGAAAACCGTTTCTGCTGTAATTATACCCGACCCAGAGGCAGCAGGTAGTAAGTGCTAAAGCGGGCAGACCACTTATAAATAGTTCTGCGAGGTTTGCCTTCAGGAATGATGGCGAAAAAACCAGGTGCAGATTGGAGAATGTGCCGGAGCACCAGAAATTGTAGCCGGTTTTCGAGATGGAGCCGAATGTTTTTAAATTGTAAAGCATGGTTGCACCGGCCACGATGAGTTGGGGAACGATAAGAAGTAAAATGCGCAGGGAAAGAGAAGAAAATATTTTTATTTTTAAAGTCAGAAGAAGAAATGGCAGGACGAAAACTGAACAAGCGGGCCGAAAAGCGGAAGCAAGGCCAGCGATGATTCCGGAAATTGCATAGAATCGTACACTTGCCGTTTGAATTGAACGCATCTCGAGATACAGGAAACTGAGAACAAGGGCAATGGAAGAACAGGGGATTTCCGTCATTACATGGTGGCTATAGGCCCGGTATGCCGGTAATAACAGAAGAACCAGCGAGGAAACGAATCCACCCCATTTGCCGGAGATGCGGTAACCAATAAGAAAGGAGGCAATTACCCCTATGATGCTGAAACATGTTATCGGAATAATTGCATTACCAGGCTCTCGCCCAAAAATCACATAACCTGGCGCAATGGCAATCAGAGAAAACCATGGTGGATATCTGGAAGGTAGTTCTTCACCCCGGACACAAATAAAGAAACGTCCGGTTTCAACAATGTTTTCAGCCCCAATGGCATATTCGACAGAATCGGTGCAGATCGGTAGATTTGATGCCCAGCGTGGAGGAGTGAAGACAACAGTAATAGCAATAAGGATACAGAAAAAAAGAGTTAAGACGGTGTTACCGGCCATTTTTTGCGTAAAATTACCCATACAAATGGAAATATCAATTTTGTTAACAACTGTCCACAAAGGAATCCGCACCGTATCCGGTCAAGATGGAATGGATTTTGCATGGATGTGACCTATAAGATTATTTGTCGAAATAAGGTACATCGCGTTTTGCAGGAGTGGAACTGGAATTGATTCTTGTCGTGATGACGGGAGAGATATCTTGATGAATGGCAATTGATAGTATATTTTGAAGCTAATGTCCATGTTGTATAAGATTATCATGTCAGTGTTGACACTGTTCTCAGTGTTATCGGTTTTTTTAACCATACCTTCTGAAGGACGTTACCGGATTGCTGCTGATGAGGGATCGTACTATTTCTACGCATCATCGGTCGGTAAATATGGACCAAGCATGATTGCAGATATCGGCCGGGCGTACGTACGATCCGACAAGGCGAAGCTGCAGCCCAGTCCATTGCGGGTGGGGCATATCCTGGCAATAACCTTTTGGCTTAAAATCTTTCCGACTACCTATGTTTCTTTGGCCCGGTTTTCATTTTTCTGTTTTGTCCTTTTCCTGCTTTGTTCCTTCTATTTCTCCCGCAGACATTTTGGCGAAGATGTCGCATATATATTTACGATGCTGCTTTCGGTTTCACCCTTAATGATGGCAATGGGCAGGAGGGCTTTGTCGGATATGCATGGGAACCTATGGTGTGGATTAGTGATATGGCTGTTCCTGGATTTCCTCCGGTATAAAAAAAGGTTTAGTTTTTACCTGCTGTTGTTCGCATATTCATTTTCCATTCTCAGCAGGGAATCGTTGATGACATTATATCCGTTCCTGGTGATTATGTTTCTTGTCAGTAAGTATGTTTATAAGAATGAGTTGCCACTGTCGTATTTAGCGGGAATTATATTAATACCTGTTGTTGTTGTCGGTCTGGTTTATGTTCTTTTTTTTGGCGGGGTCCATGGCGCCTGGAATATTGTTTCTGCAGTGTTCATAATTCATGGTAACGTGGCAGCGACGACAAGTCAGTATGCGTTGTCATATAGTTCCGGGCCATGGTTCAGATATTTAATCGACTTTATAGTATTGTCACCGTGGACATTCCTGTTATTTCTTGGTTTCGTTGGTCATAAGTTGATTTCAAGAGATTGTGAATGGCGGACAGTATATTTTGCGGGTTATTTTGTTACGATGTTATTTATTTTCACCGGTGTGCTGTATTTTAAGGATGTGAGGTTTCTGATAAACCTTGATATGGTTATTGTACTGTTTTCTGCGATGTACCTGCTGGAATTGTTCCGGCAAAGTAAAACGGAATATCAGATGCGTTTGGTTTTGATTTCTGCTGTAATCATATTCTTTGTCAACTATGTTACTTTTTCTGAAATATTTTGTGTACAGGATGTATATGATCCTGTCAGTTATGATCTTCTTTCGGCCATGAAGATTATCCCATGATGACCAGGCGTAAGTCGTAAGTATTTGGGTGATAATTGGATACGAATATTACATCTGATAAAAAAATATTGATTCTTATTGTCGCCTATAATGCTGAAAAAACTATTTCTTCGGTTCTTAATCGAATTCCAGTTGAAATGCTTCCCGGCCGGACAGAAGTACTGGTAATTGACGATTCTTCGTCTGATGCAACTTTTTCAAGAGCACAGGCGAATATTTCGGACTGTCCGGTTTCGAAAATAACAGTTCTTCGTAATCCCGTTAACCAGGGGTATGGTGGCAATCAGAAGATTGGATATCAATATGCCATTGAAAAAGGTTTTGACATTGTGGCTCTTCTACATGGCGATGGCCAATATGCTCCGGAGAAACTGCCGGAATTAATCAGGCCGGTTCTTGATGGGGAGGCTGATGCTTGTTTTGGTTCTCGGATGATGGAGAAAGGTGCAGCTTTGCGATGCGGTATGCCATTATATAAATATATCGGCAATAAAATACTGACCGGTTTCCAAAATGCCATGCTTGACTCCAAACTGACGGAATTTCATTCCGGATATCGTGTATATGCCGTGAATGCCCTGAGAAATGTACCTTTTAAATATAATACAAATGATTTTCACTTCGATACTGAAATTATCATTCAATTCCTGATGGCAGGATTGCGAATCAAGGAAATTCCTATCCCGACATATTACGGTGATGAAATCTGTTACGTAAATGGTCTGGCTTATGCCTGGAATGTCTTCAAGTCAACGATGGCAAGCAGAATACATAGAATGGGATTACTTTTTCAGAGGAAATATGATGTTTCTCACGGAAATGTGCATTACGATTTGAAACTTGGATATATATCATCCCATTCCCTCGCAATTGATTCAGTGTCTGCCGGTACCAATGTGCTTGATCTGGGGTGTGGGCAGGGGAATATAGCGATTGAACTGGTGAAAAAAGGCTGTCGTGTTACCGGTTTGGACATGTACCCTGTAAAAACTGATTGTTTCAAGAGAATCATTATTCATGATCTTGATTCTCCGGAATTGCCATTGGATATTGGTTCTTATGATTACATTCTCTCGCTTGATTGTCTGGAACACCTTAATTCACCAGAGAGATTGTTGGCTGATTTAAGGCAGAAGTGTTATTCGGAAACAACAAAGTTGATAATCACAACTCCAAATATTGGTTTTGTGGTGACAAGAATGGGCCTGCTTTTCGGACAGTTCAATTATGGGGTTCTCGGAATTCTGGATTTGACGCACAAGCGTTTGTTTACGTTCAGTGCTCTAAAGCGTTTACTTAAACAAGAAGGGTATAAGATTTTATGCATAAAGGGTATACCCCCTCCTATACCGAAAGCGTTGGGCGATAACGTATTAAGTAGATCCATGATGGTTATTGCCAGTTTCCTTGCCTGGTTATGGCCTGCAATGTTTTCATATCAGATATTTGTTGAAGCAAGATTCTTTCCACCGCTGGATCGACTGCTCGCCAGGACTATTGAGTCATCTTCGAAGGTTTCGCGCGCAAACCCGTAACGGTAAATATGGCGCTATTTCACGTATTTTTAATGTAAACTTTTATTAAAGCTTGCTTCAATAATGTATTAGATTGGAGTATCTCTGGAGATGATGGAATACAACGAAAAAACTATTCTGCAACGTGAGCAACGAATGGTTTGTATTCTGATCTTCTGTGCTCTGTTTATAATCGCGGCGTCTTTCCATCAGCCAGTTGATTATGACAATACCTCAAGCCGTTACTTCCTTGTAAGTGCAATCGTTGATCACGGAACTTTTTCTATTGATGCAAATGAGAAAGAAACTATCGATAAATCATTTTTTAACGGCCACTATTATTCCAATAAGGCCATCGGTGCGCCGCTTCTCGGTGTTCCGATATACTGGTGTCTGCGCCGTTTGCCGTTTCTGAAAGAATCCGTACCCCTTGCACCATTCTCCAAATATATTGTTCGTATATTTACGACAACCCTGCCATTTGCTTTGCTGGGCGTCGTAATGTTCTGTTTGGCCTGTAAAGCAGGAGCATCACCCCGAAAAGCATTTTTTATGGTCATTGCATATGGGTTCGGAACCATTGCCTTGATTCATGCAACTTTATTCAGCGGGCACCAGGTAGCTGCATCTTTCGCATTCTTTGCATTTGCATTGGTATTCCAGCAGTCGGGAAACAATATGAACCAGAATAATTCTGTTCAATCGATTAAATATTTTATGGCGGGCTTGTTTGCAGGCCTTGCCGCAATCAGCGATTATCCCGCTGTAATTGTTACCTTTTTCCTGACCATTTATGTATTTTCCTTAAGACCGCTTGCACGCAACTTGTTTTTATATATTCTTGGAGGATTAATCTGCGCAACGCTTGTTGCCGCTTACAATATGCACTGCTTCGACAATCCGATCTCGATGTCGTATTCGAATCTTGCTTTCGAGAAATTCCGCGAAGAAGCTAATATTGGTTTATTTGGAATTAATTTGCCCGAATTTAAAATAATGACAGCCATTCTTTTTTCTCTTTCAAGAGGGCTCTTAGTTATTATGCCGGTTTTGCTTTTGTCATTTATGGGACTTGGACGCATGTATATGAATGAAAAGTACCGTAAAGAAGCTTTCCTGATCGTTGCAATTTGTTTCACCTACATCTTTTTTAATTCCGGCTATTGCGGTTGGCATGGAGGTTGGACATTTGGGCCCAGATATCTGGTGCCAATGCTCCCATTTCTTGTATTTACAATGGCATTTGGCGGATGGAGTTCTTTTTCGTTTATGATTCTCTTCCTGCTGTCTGTATTCCAGGTTTTTCCGGCAATAGCAGGCATGCCGCATACACCGGAAGACATACGTAATCCGCTCGTTGAAATCATTATCCCATGCATGGGGCAGGGGTATCTGGCCCGAAATGCAGGGATGTTTTTCAAACTTCCCGGGCTGTTGTCAATAATTCCGATCATGGTTGTTGTTGCCGTGATAATGTTAGTGGCGTTCCGGAAGATTAAAGCTGTGGAAGAGCAGGTATTGGAACATACCCGTGAGTTTCCACGGTTTGTCATATATTTATGGCTTCTGGTAATTGTATGCATGCTGACCTTCACCGTGACAACACCGGAAAAAATAATTCATGCTTACAGGTGGCGACTGCTTTGTCATGCAGGATGGACGTTGAATTCTCCGGAACTCATGAAAGCTTCTGATCGCGAAGCTGCGCTTGCCGGTGATTTGCCAAAATGAAAAACCTGTATATTTATTAATCAATTGATTTGTTTATCACCGCTGTATCATCGAGTATTTTCATGGAACATTGAAGCACCTGGTCAACGCTGATTGCTTCAAGACAGTAGCTCCTGTCGCAGGGTGATGCCTTGGCATTGTTCACAGATACACAGGGTGAACATACAAACCCGGCATAAAGATTCTTTGCTTTTCCACCAAGTGGCGCATACAGCGCTGGTGTTTCAGGTCCGAAAAGGACAACTGTAGGCAGTCTGGTAAGAACAGCAAAATGTGCCGGACCACTGTCATTTGTGACCATCAGGCTGGAAATGGAATATAAGGCCAACAACTCCTGGAACGTTGTTTTCCCAACGAGATTGATACAACGCGGAGATTGTACCGTATTCATGATAACCTCCGCATCCTGTCTTTCTGATTCCACTCCTGTGATGGCTATGTAGATGTCATTTCGTGAAGAAAGGAGTTTGGAACTCAGACTGATGAAATTTCCTAATGGCCATCGGCGTAAAGGGAACAGGTCGGATGAATTTGGATTTACCAGAACTATACACATATTCTTTCTGCCAATATCAAGTCCGGTTTCCTTGAGTTTGTTTCGCAATTTCTCCATGTCGTACGGATCTGGAAAATATTCAGGAACCCGAAACTCATGTTCGTTAATCATTTCCCTTCCTTTTATATCCGTGGCATCCGGATAAAAAAGCGCTCTTACAAGCACCATAAAGGCCACACTGGTGTGAACATGTGCCGAATAAATCACCTCATGAGTAAGCAATTTTCCTCGGTTTAATCCCTCGTTTGTGAATCTATGAAAACCAACCCGGTTACCACGGCATACAAGAAAGGCAAAAATCGCAGAAAACCGGCTGAAAAAATCCATGTCTATCGTTGTATCGATATTCTCCCGCTTCAATCGCCAGAATGCGTTCCAACCGCTTGAAATCAGATTCGTAATGGAACCGGCATCAACGGTTATTATGTTATCACTCCTTGTAAGTTTCAGGGCATCAATGATGGCTCTGTTATTCCTGAATACGAGGGAGAAAATTTGAGCCTTGGGGACTTGTTCCCTGATTTCCTCGACTGCAGGATATGCCAAAACAGTGCTTCCCATCTCGGAAAGCTTGATTATTAATATGTTTTTTGGAGATGGCAAAGTCGAATTACGCCAGAAAGGATATGCAAGATAACGTACCAGTGTCAAAAGCAGGCATAAAGGGACCCCGGCAAACCTGTCGATAAATCTCAATAGATTGACGTTAACCATGAATACATCTCCAATCGCCGGACATCTTGCGAATATAGAGTAAACACATACATAATCAACTATTTCCCGTTATTGTAAGATATATACACCAGCCTTGATCTATATTTGCGAAAAAGGCAAAATTCATCAGTATTAATTTGCGTAAAGAATAAAAAAGGAAGATTCGGTGATAGCAGATACATCAAACCAGGGGCAGATTTCAGCACAACTAAAAAGTATCAAGACATGTCTCCAAGTCCCTTTCTTTCAGATGGAAATTACAGCGCTCGTTGCGTTGGTGGTTTATTCGGTCAGCTTGGTCAATGGTTTTACATATGATGATTATCTTGTCATCGTAAAAAATCCATTTATCAGCCAGAAAGGTTTTTTCTTTTCACTTTTCTCGCAGCGTTATTTCGAAGTTTCCGGCGAGGCGAGTTATCGACCTGTCGTAACATTTCTTTGCTGGTTGTGTACATTATTTTTCGGACGGAATCCTTTAGGGTTCCATGTGGTCAGCATTCTGTTTCATACCGCAACAACAATCGCCGTAACACGTCTTGCGCAAAAGCTTGATTTGAAGACATGGTCATTATGGACGGGTGTTGCTTTTGCCGTTCACCCTCTTTTGAGCGAGGCAGTCTGCGGCATTGGATTTTGCGAAGATATTCTTTCTACTTTATTCCTGGTAACGTCAATTTTATGTGTAATATCTTATGCAAACCATCCCAAATCTTTTGTGTCATTATTCAGCATATTTGGTTCAATGGTTTCTTTCGTTCTCGCGTTGTTTTCGAAGGAGTCAGCGATAGCATTGATTCCCATTCTTGTATTTTTGGCATGGCTTGCTCCATCCTTCAATATACCGCGCAAGTGGATTTGTTTCAGCCTTGCTGTTTTGGTGCCGATCGCAATATTTTATCTATGGATACGTTTTATGGTTATGACCGGCACGGTTGTTCCTGCCATTCCTTTAAGTCAAAAACTCACTGTTGTTTTGGCGACGTCTTCCCGCATATTGTTTTCCTATCTGGGCAGGTTGATTTATCCCGTCAATCTTTCTGTAAATCATGTAACGCAAGTGATAGGGCCTGATAATTGGATTTTTCTGTTGTCGGCAGTAATTCATTTGCTGTTTGTTGTTATTGCAATGATATTCCGGAAACGCATTCCACTGTTTATGCTGGGTATTTGCTGGTTCTACTTTGCAATTGCACCTGTTTCCAATATCGTACCGATTTTTAACCCCGAAGCCGATCGTTATTTATACCTGCCATCGATCGGTTTCTTACTGGCTGTTGGAACTCTGTTCGAATTTATTTCCGCTCAATCTGTTGTCTTCTCTCGTTTTATATCTGTTGCCGTATTCATTCTGTTGATGTTTTGGACCGGAAAGACCGTTACCCGTGAAAAAGACTGGTACGATAATTACACTCTCTGGGCTCATGAGCTCAGGCTCAACCCTGAAAACTCCCGTGCAATGGCTGAGCTGGCAATCGAAGCCAATCACAAGGGTAAATATATTGAAGCTGAAAAACTGTCCCGCAATGCGCTGTCTATCGACAGCAATTTGGGGCTTGCCCGATTGCAACTCAGCAAGTCGTTGTTTATGCAGCGACGATATGATGAAGCCTTGTTATCTTATCAATTACTTCTGCAAAATAACGAACTCCATCCTCATCATATGAGTCAGGCGTGGTTCGATACGGCTTATATTCTGGATCAGATAGTGAAAAATCCGGACAAAGCAATAACCGCCTACTCAAATGCGCTTGCCATTGATCCTTTTTATCTTGGTGCTGCGATTAACCTGGGGCGATTATACACAGAAAAGGGGGATATCCTATCAGCGACAAAGATTTGGCGCGAGGCCCTGCAAAGATTTCCAGATAATGCTGATCTGAGGGAATATCTAAACGCCGTTGAGAAGCTCATTAAGGAGAAGATAAAGAAATGACTATTGATTCGGCGCTGATTTTCTCGCCGTTGTACATCTAATTATCGGGATTATTTTGATACCAATTGATAAACATAATCAGAGCGTGAAATAACATCGAAGTTAGCCTGCAGGTTCGCGATTACCTGAGCATCACTGGCAAAAATAAGACTTGTTTCAAGGAAGATAGGAGTACCTTTTTTTGCCTCTTCTATTAGAAATGGAATTCCTTCACTGGCGGTAAAAGGGATAACGTCGTGAACTTTGCCCTTAAGCAGACCTTTGCAACGGTGATCAGTGGGTGATAAAGGAGGAGGCGTTGGATTTTTAACTTTTTCCGGGCAAATAAATTTTGATGCATATTCGACATTACGGGTGAGAGGTATGATTCTTCGTTTTGTTGATTTGACAACAAAAAAATCAAGATAAGCGGGATCAATTGAAGAAATGATGATGGAATTTTCGGGAGTATTTGATGCCATTTGATCAGCAAGCATGCGGGTAAATGGCTGAGATTGCGGATGTGAAAGCCGCAGAATAATTAATCCTACTGTAAGTAAACCCTGTCCTGGTAAAATAACAGTATCCGATACTGTTTGCAGCCATTTACCTGCTAATGACGTTGAAATTACAGCCAAAAGAGTTATTACTGGCAGGTAGAATCGTACGGCCTGGTAGAAGTATAATAAGTGTATAAAAAGAATTGGGATGGATACCCCGATTGCGAATTCAACAAGATATTTCACCAAAAGTTCAGACTCGGTTGACAGATGGAATTTATCAGCGAATCTGTTTCTCAGGAGGAAAAGGACAATTCCAGTTAAGAAAAGCGCCGGCATTGGACTTAATAAGATGGTTTTTAAATTTGGCTAAAGATAGTTGGTCGAAAAACAAAGAGAACTGTAATCAAAAGGTACGGAGCACCAGAAATTGTATCCATTCCTGAAAGGTGCTCCAAATGTAATGTTATTGTAGATTAAATTTAGAGAAAGAATGACAACAGACGGGAATAGAAACAGGATATATTTTGCAAATCTATTGATGTTTTGCCGTGATAAATAACATCCTAAAAGGAAAGAGAGTAGAACGCCCACTGAAACGGGCCTGATTGCCACTGTCAACGCACCAATGATGCCTGCTAGCCCCAAAATAACCGTTTTTGAAAAATGATTTGTTCTCAAGCGTAGATAAAGATAACAAGCAATCAGCGTCAAAGCCGTACAAGGTATCTTTGTCATTATTACCTTGGTATGCTCACGATAAAGAGGAAGTGCTATCAGAGCCAGAGATGAAAGTATTCCCCCGAAATTCCCGGATATCAGACGACCAATGAGAAAAGCAATCAGAACTCCTGCGATTCCCCAAAACGTTATAGGATAAATGGCATTTCCGATATCGTTCCCAAAAATAAAAAAAGATGGAGACAGGAAAAGGATAGAAAACCATGGAGGATATCGTGATGGGTACGATTTACCGTCAATTTTAATATCGAGCGTGCCTTCAACTGTAAAATGATTTGCGACAATCGCGTATTCGACGGAATCAGGGATAACGTCAAGGTTCGATGCACGGTAAGGATTGACTGAAAATGCTGCCGTGGATGCTGCGGTGATAAGAATAACAAGAAATGTTGTACGGAAGAATACGGATTTCATGGAAAGTAAATGGCATGACAACTATTTGTGACGATTGGCTGAGATAAATTGAGATTTGCGATCGTATTTGAATGATTGTCTGTTTTCAGGAAGAGTCCGGCAATTTTATCCTCACAGACAAGTTTCCACTGTTCCAGAACAAGCGATTTTTTATATAAAGGACTATCTTTGTTTGTAACCATCATATTGTAGGTGGAATTTCCCTTCGGCAAAAGAAGTATATCAACAGGATATTTTTTGAGTATATTTTCCCAGTTCTTCTCTGAATAAAGGAATGCAAAATAATCAGTCACAGTTTCATGACTGTATGCGTCTGTAAACCTTCCGTCGAGGAATACTCTGCAATCCGGATAAAGTTTCCAGATACAATATTCCGTCCAGTCGAAGAAAACGAGCATGTTACCCTTTATGTTGTTTTCTTTAATAAAGGATATAACGCCAATGGGAAAACGGTCTTGAGGAACCTCAATTTGCATGGGATTTATTTTGTTAGCTGCAAGTGTAAACCATGTCGAAAGAGGAATTAGCAAACATAGCAAAAAAAGAGGAAGGTGTTGCGGTATTTTATTCTGTATATTTCCGAGAGATTCATCGATGACATTTTCCAGGTGTTCAGGAATCACGAAACAGGTGATAATGGCGAATATAGGAATATTTCTGCGAAGTAATAGTGCACCGAGAAAGGCCACAAAAAGGATACACATCCATGTTGCATCTCGTTGTTTGCCGGAGAAAAATATTACGGATATGGAAACAAGAGAAAGTGCAATGAAATCTGTGTGATCGGTAAAGTTTGAAATCAGATTGAATGGAGCCCATTCGCTCAGGTATGGGCGGGTGGTGGTAGCGGAATCGAAAATAAATTTCCAAAGGTCAACGCCGTACGGATTGACAAAGGATACTGCAACAAGAAGGAAAGAAGTCAAGATGAGGCATGCAATATAACGGTATTCATTTTTTATTTTACCGCTGGCTAATAACTTGAATGATTCGAAGCAGGCAAAAATAATCATGAGAACTATACCAATAAAGAAAGCCCCATGCATGTTCGTCCATACTAAGCCGAGAATTGGGAAAACGAGTAATGCACGAAGATTGTTTTTGTGCAAGTATCTTAAGATATAAAGGAAAAGCGCTAATATGAGATATGTAAATAAATGGGGACGAGTGGAAAAACCATATCCGATAGTTGAAATTACGAGAAAAAGGAACAGAAAACGTAATATTCCCGACTTGCATTGATTCCTTATGGAGAGATATAAGAGTGTTACGATAAGGAGCCCAAGAAAAATCTTCAGTAACAGAAGTCCCGTATTGCCGCAGATTAAATGGATTTTATTAAATATATATTCAGCAAGCCATTCATGGTTTATCCATGGATGATCTGGTTCTGTGAAGGAGAAGGTGTTTGTGCGATGAAATTCCTGAGACCATGGCAAGGCTTTGACAAACCCAACATTACCCCAAAGATCGACATCAGCCTTGTTATCGGAGAAGGATTGGATGCTGAATGCTATTAATGCGGTTACAGCCATTATTCTGACAATTTTGTCCATCCGGTATATCTTTCATTTTTTGGTGATCAGTAACTCATGCCTTTTGGGCCACTACAAGTTTGTGCAATGCCAGCGGGCTCGGTAAGGGCAGTGATATCGCCTTGAATAACTCAAAACCAGTAGTCTTTAACATCATCACAAGATATCTATTGTTCCACTGTCGTAAGTGTCCGGGATCAAAAGTTGCTTCCTGGAAACGCAAACATATAATTCTGGCGGCAAACATTGCCCAGTCGATTGGAAAAACAATTATAATTTTGCCATTTTGTTTTGTTACACGAGAGATTTCATTTAACGCTTTTTCCGGGTATTCGAGATGTTCGATTACCTCCATGAGGAGGCAGGAATCGAAAAAGTTATTCTCGTATGGCAGTTCATAGACACTTCCGCGTTTCGCAGGAAGATCAAATTCTCTGCAAATAGTTACATTTACAGGATCGACGTCTATTCCTTCAACTTTCCAGTCTGGATGTAAACGGATTATTTTCCCAAGCGTTATTCCCTCTCCACAACCGACGTCTAATACTTTCGGGCCTTGGAGCCATTTTATGGCATGACTGTCGCGTATATCCCAGTATTTCCTTCCCAGTCCGCCCTTTTCGTATTGAAGACGTTGATTAATGTCTGTCTGATTTGTTCCTGCTGTTACCGGCATTCTGATTTTCTCCGTTTCTTGTTTGTTGCTGTGCCGTTCAAATGGTTTTTTACGATGTGCCTGTAATTATTTCCTTAATGGATACATGCATACTTAAAATTAATTGCCGCATTTCGGAACTTGTTCTGATCATTTCCGTCTGAAAAGAAAGACGAGAACGTATTGCTGGTATTATGCCGGTAATTACCGCCAGATTGGCGGATAAAAGTGTCTTTATTATGCCCATCAGACTGCCATTGGCAATAAACAGGTTCAGTTTCCCATATCCTTTAAGAACGGCATAGAGTTGGAATATGTATCGCCAAAGCGAAATTATGGGGAGGAAAAGGAGAATGGTGATTGGGAAATTCTTGATAGCAACCCAGTAGTGATTTCTTTCGATCCAGAATATTTTCTGCAGGGAAAAGGCACCCGCTGTTTTTGAATAGAAATGTAAGACCTTGGCTTCAGGTTCAGTTATGATATCCCATCCGGCCCTGAGCAATCTAAAGCTAAGGTCAGTATCTTCACAATATGCGAAAAAACGCTCATCAAACAGCCCGGTTTGTTTCAGAGCCTGCATGCGTAAAAGACATGCGCATCCACTGAAAGCAAGAACTTTCTGTCGTGTAAGCGGGATCGAGCTTTTGATTCCGTGCATTGCCTGATGTGACATGCCGTCGAGTGCTATTACGACACCGCATGAATCAAGAATCTCAGGGTTGTTACCGTCAAGGATTAAAGACGCAACGGCTCCAGTATTTTTATCAAGTTCGGCCACAGAAACAAGCCGGTTAAGCCATTCGGGATCTGCCTGTGCATCATTGTTAATCAATGCAACATATTTGCCCTTGGCTTCGCAAATTCCAGCGTTATTGCCGGCGGCAAAGCCGGAATTCTTTTCAAGGCGTATGTATTTTATTGCGGGGAATTCATTTTTCATGGCGGCAATGTTTTCGGTCGAACCATTATCAACCAGGATAATTTCGATATTAGGATATGTTTGTTGCATCAGGCTGGACAGACATTTCCGCAGGAATCCGCCACAGTTAAACGAAACAGTGACTATAGAGACCAAAGGGAGGCTATTTGTTGTTTGCGTATCAAGCATTGTTTTTCCTGAAAAGAACCCTGAATAAAGTAAAGAGGCTGCGTAACATGGGGAAAATAAGATGTGGATGGCGTAACATGTTGACAATGTGAGAAAGGATTATACGCGGGCGGAAATAAAAGTCCTGTAAAATGGTTGATCTTGCCTGTTCCATATCGTACCTGGAAAATCCATCAGGAATAAAGACAGTATTAAGGGTATTCATTTTCCGCCAGTCACGTTCAAATTGTCCATGCAGATGGGCCGTTGAATACATCTCTGTTCCAGGGAAAGGTGTGAGTTGCATGATGCTGATATCATCGAGCGGTAGAGATATTGCAAGGTTCCTGGTTAAACTGATGGATTGTTCCGTTTCTCCGGGGAATCCTATCATAAAGAACCCCTTTGTCTTCAGTCCTGCTGCTTTACAAAAATCTACGGCACTTCTGATTTGCTTGATATCAAGCTTTTTGTTTGTCGTTTTAAGAAGTTTTTCGTCGCCGCTTTCTATTCCGAAAGAAATGTGCCAGCATCCTGCTTTATGCATGATTTTTGCCATATCACTGGTCATTCTGTCAGCACGGCCAAGGCATGACCAGCTGATGTTGAGTTTGTCTGTAATAAGTCGACTGCAAAATTCGTTTACCCATTTTGGCGACATAATAAAAGTATCATCTTCAATAAGAATTTCTTTAACTCCGAAATTATTCCTGAGATCTTTTAAAAGATTTACTGCATATGATGGACTGTATGAACGGCAGCGATTACCGAAAACAGAGCGATCGCAGAAAGTACAGCTGTTCGGACATCCGCGTGTGAGGACTACGGATGCGCATGGCCATTGCCTGATTCTCGCCGGAGATGGGCGGAACATCTTTGGAAAACCGTACAGTAGTGACCAGGCGGGGAGTGGTAAATCGTCTAAATTCTGTATCAGCGGACGGGATGGATTTATTGCCATTGTTGAACCGGTTCTATGTGCTGTCCCGCAGATGTTATGTGGTACGCTCTTTTGTTCCTCGACGGATTTTAATATATCCAGAAGAGTATTTTCTCCCTCGCCGAGAACTAGAATGTCAAATGCTTTAAATTCATTCAAAGTCTCAATGGGTATGGCGCTTGCATGACAACCGCCTACTACTATTATTGTTTCAGGTTTAGATGCCTTTATTCGTTCCGCAAGAAGACCTGCGACTGTGATGCCGACAGTGGTTGAAGTAATGCCAACTACATCTGGGTTAAGGGCAAAAATCCGATTCAGGGTATGCTCAATTGTCAGATTTTCGGCTGAAGCATCCACGATTCCGACTGTGGCCCCGGCCTGACAGGCGATGGCGGCAAGACAGACCAAACCAAAAGCCGACTGGGTATTGGCGGCACCGACAAAGGCGCCGTATCTTTCGTTAAGAGAGAGAGGTGGAGATGTCAGGGCAAGCCGTACATTCATCCGTGCTTATCCTTCCCTCCAGATTCGTTTTTTAAAGGATCGTTTTTATTTGTACCTTCAAGAATAGCGACCTGCTGACAGAGCTTTTTAAGTTGTCTGCGATGTGCTGAGATAGCGAGAGAGAACTGCAGGCACATGAGAAGAACGACAAAAAAACCCAGGAGGAACAATGTCGTTGTGTTAGTGAGTGCGCCGATTGTTTCTGATAGTTTTGTAAGCCATTCATATTTAATAACTACCACAAGAGTTGCCAATCCAATTGCAAGCCAAAGCCAGCAATATGCAATATCCAGTCGCTGTTTCTGAATAAGCCTTATTATGAGGATCAGAAGAAGTATGCTCATCACTATCGAAGCAATTAATTGTCTCGGAAGCATTTTATACTCCTGTTTTTAGGTTTACGGACGGTAATATCAAAGGTGTTTTTGCCGCCATGTTTTCCAAACGTTAAAATTCAATAAAACTATGAGTATGGATAATAACATTTTCAAACCATAGTAAATCGGTTTGAGTCCTGAATGCATGGATTCTCCGCTGATACGTTCCTGCATCCTGGCAGGAATCTCCGTGATTCTCAGACCGCATAATTTTGCCATCAATATGACATCGGAGTCGGGAAAATCACAGGGGAAAATACCGCTGGCAAAAAGTGCCAGAGCATTCTTGTTCAGTCCCTGAAATCCTGATGTTGGATCGGAAATCTTCATACCGCTTAGGAGAAATATTATTCCGGAGAAGATCCTGTGACCAAATCTCCTGGTGAGTGTCGTGGCAGTCGTTCCAGTATTCGACATGTACCGTGATCCAATTACGATATCTGCGAGGCCACCGGCAAGTGGTTCAAGCAGGCAGGGCAATTGATCAGCCTGGTGTTGTCCATCACCATCCATTTGAAGAACCGTTTCATAGTTGTTCTTTATCGCAAAAAGGTACCCTGTTTCAAGAGCGGCACCATAGCCGAGGTTAGTACAGAGAGAAAGTACTTTTGCACCTGCCTGGAAAGCTTCTGCGACAGAGTTATCGGATGAACAATCATCGACTACAACAATATCGGTGCTGGGCATGATATTTTTTACCTGGCTGATGACTTTTTCGATTCTCCCTTGTTCGTTATGGCAGGGAATCAGAACAAGGATTTTTCCGTTGCCTGTGACATTGATTTGAGGGCTCATAATATTGCTTGTTTGTGTCTTAAGTTATATATGCTTAAATACCAAAACTATTGCAGGATGTAAACACCATACCGGGGATCCAAAATTGTGTTTTATTTAGATCGACTTTGCTGTTGCTCGGTCCTGACATGTGGCATAATGTCGTTTTGATAGATTGTCATGCATGATGTTAATGAGGCACAGAGAATGAGAAAAAAGGTTGTACTGGTAAATGTTCCTTCTTCCGAAAATGCTTATCATAACCTTATTGATTTTGTGGCGGTTTTCCCTCCTCTAGGACTGTTAAGTATAGCGTCGGTTCTTGAGCAGGAAGATATAAATGTGGTTGTCCTCGATGCAGATGCAATAAGGATGAGTATTGACGATACTGTCGATCATGTTGCCGCAATGGGACCTGATTACGTTGGTGTAACGGGTATGACTGCAACAATGGATCTGGTCGGGAGTTTCTTTTCAAAGCTTAAACGGCGTTTTCCGGAAGTTACCACGTTACTTGGAGGCCCTCATGTCTCGGCGCTTCCGAAAGGAACGCTTGAAGAATATCCTGATATTGATATTGGGGTCATTGGGGAAGGGGACGAAACGGTTGTAGAGCTGATGCAACTTATGGAAAAGGGGGGCGAACTTGACATTATCCCGGGAATTGTTTTCAGGAAAAACGGCGCGATAATAGAGACATGTATACGTCAACCAATCAAGAATCTTGCAAAGCTCCCGCCGATCTCATGGCATCTTGTCGATTTTTCGATGTATCGATCGTATGGTTGGAATAAATGGGTTTCAGGACATCGGGAACCGCTGGGGGTTGTTTTTACGGGAAGAGGATGTTGTGGGCGGTGTAATTTCTGTGCTTCACATTGTGTGTTCGGCCATGGTTTGAGATTCTATCCTTTGGAAAGAATAAAGGATGAGATTGATCTTCTGGTGAAAAAGTTTGGAATAAGAGTTCTTTACTTTCAGGATGACACATTCACGGTAAACAGGAAATTAGTAAACGAAATTTGTGATTTTCTGATCGAACGGGGTTACCACAAAAAACTTGAAATTATGGTTTCTTCCAGAGTTGATACCATCCATGCCCCGACATTGAAACGAATGCGGGAAGCAGGTGTTCGCTGGATATGTTTTGGTGTGGAAAGCGGTAATCAGCATATTCTCGACAGAATGCAGAAGAATATAACGATTGAACAGATCAGAAATGCATTCAGACTTTCCAGAGAGGCGGGACTATTTATTGCCGGTAATTTCATGGTTGGACATCTCGAAGAAACATGGAATACGGCAATGGACACCATCAATCTTGCTTGTGAACTTCAACAGGATTATGTGTCATTTGCAATCGCGATACCTTTCCCCGGGACAGATATTTACAAGTATTGTCTTGAAAGAGGAATCACGTTACCCGCATGGGGAAAATTTGGAAGTGTTAACAGTCCGCCGATACCTCTGAATGATTCTCTCAATGCACGACAGCTTATGGATCTGCGAAGGATGGCTGTCTCGCGCTTTTTCATGCGAAAATCCTATTTATGTGGAATGTTTATGCGTTTCAACGCTTGGGCTGTTTTTGTTGATTTTGCCCGTATGTATTTAGCGCTGCACAGGGAACGAAAAGAAAAAAGGTTCTGAATCAAGATGTAAAAAGGTGCAAAAGTTAAACAGGGTTACAGGAGAAACGTTGTGCAATGGAAAAAGTTCCTGCCGCTTGCCGTGGTTGCTGCGGGTGTATTGGCCTATGTGAATAGTTTCTCCGGCGTGTTTGTATTTGATGATCATGTGGTCATTACGGGCAATCCAGACATACGGCATTTCTGCTCTGTGTCGTTATCGCCACGATTTATTGTTGATCAAACTTTCAAAATTAATTACCTGACGGGTGAATTGAAGCCGGCAGATTATCATCTGACCAATGTCGTTATCCATCTACTGGCAGGTTTGGTCCTTTATGGTATTATTCGCCGGACGCTGGTACTTGATTGTTTTGCTTGTAAATACATAGCTGTATCTGATCTATTGGCTTGCCTTGCTTCTATCTTATGGGTTGTTCATCCCCTTCAGACGCAAAGCGTGACATATATTTGTCAACGTTATGAATCCATGATGGGACTTTTTTTCCTATTAAGCTTATATTGCTTTATCAGGGGACATGTATCCGGGAAAAAACGTATTTGGTATGATTTATCAATTATTTCATGTGCTATCGGAATGGGAACCAAGGAAGTAATGGTGGCGGCGCCGGTTGTTGTTCTGATGTATGATTACGTTTTTCTTTCTGGTTCCGGAAAGAAACATTTATTTTCGAGATGGAAAGTTCATTTAGCCTTATGGAGTACAATTGGACTTCTGATTCCCTTGCTTCTATTTGCATTGGCAAAAGAGATCGGAATGACGTCCAGATTTATCCATATTTCCCCATTTCTCTATCTGGCGAATCAGTGTGAAGTTGTGGCTTATTATTTACGTTTATCTGTTTTCCCATATCCATTATGCCTGGATTATTCATGGCAGCCATCAACGGAAGTATTCGTTCTGCTGCCATGGATTTTATTGATTGGTGTTTTATTCGTCGGGTCCATTATATCCGCTTTTGGGAAATTACCTGCGGGTTTTTTAGGTCTTTCTTTTTTTGCAATATTGTCTCCAACGTCCAGTGTGATCCCGGTGGCTGATCTTGCCGTTGAGCACCGTATGTATTTACCGTTAATCGCGTTAATTGTATTTTTTGTGGTCGGATCGTATAATTTAACAGAGTATCTGGCCTCAAGATTCAAAATTATCATCAGAGGTGTTTGGTTGTGTATTTATTGTGGTCTTTTGATCATATTTCTTTTTCTTACATTGATTCGAAATACTGATTATTATTCCGAGGAAGCAGTTTGGCGTGATGTAGTAAGAAAACGGCCACATAATCTGAGGGCGAGAAATGATCTCGCCGTTGCATTGTCGGAGGCAGGAAAAGTTGAGGAGGCTATTGAAGAATATAATAAAGTACTTGCCTCCATTCCTGGAGATGTCCTTAAACGATTAAGGGAGGGGGCTGTGGTAATTATGGACATTTTTATTACAAATTCTTTTGAATATCAATATTTCCGGGCGAATGTTAATAAGGCGGTATTGATGACGAATCAGAATAACGGCGATAATGAGGCCATAAGGTTATACACAGATGCATTAAAGGTTGCGCCATTTAACGCAAATGTCATTGAGAGACTGAAAAGCATACTTCGCCGTAAAAACATTCCAGAGTCACGATTGGATTACGAAATCCATTGCCTGTTAACGAGTGCGAAAAAGCAGTATTTAAAATAATTTTTGCAATGAACATTAGACAACAATTAGTCACACCTGTTTGGAAATGGTTGTTACCGTTATTAGTGGTTACTGCGGGAATAATAGTATATTCAAACAGTTTTTCCGGTGTATTTCTGTTTGATGATTATAAGACAATTATAGGTGTCAGTAGTATACGGCATGTCTTTCCGTGGGCACTAACATGGCGATGTATTACCGATCTGACCTTTAAATTAACATATGCTATTGGAGGTTGGAATGTTGCGTATTATCATGCTGGAAATATCTTAATCCATATTCTTGCTTCTTTGGTTCTGTATGGGATTGTAAGGCGTACACTTCTTATGCCGGCATTTTTTCAAAAATGTGAGCATGCTGCGCCTTGGCTTGCCTTTTTTACAGCAGTCATATGGGTTGTCCATCCGTTACAAACAGAAAGTGTAACATATCTCTGCCAACGTTACGAGTCGATGATGGGTTTTTTCCTTCTTCTTACACTTTACTGTTTTATAAGGGGTATTGAATCTGATTCGCGTTATAAACGTTTATGGCATGATCTGTCTCTTGCGGCTTGTATTTTAGGAATGGGTACCAAGGAGGTAATGGTTACCGCGCCAGTTATCGTTTTACTTTATGATTATTTTTATGTCGCAGGTTCAGTTAAGGAAATAATTCATTTAAGATGGCGTTTTCATTTGGCAATGTTTTGTTCTTTAGGTGTTTTGTTTATGACGATTTTTAGGACATATTTAGATTTTACCGTTGGGGGATCAATAATGTTTACAAGAATGTCGTCATGGACATACCTGCTTACTGAGGCTGAAGTGATTGTCCACTATTTATGGTTGGTTTTTATCCCTTATTCTCTTTGTTTTGACTATTCATGGCCTCCTGTTGAGAGTGTGCTAAATGTCATTCCCCAAGGGGGATTGATTCTCGGATTACTTGTATTGACGATTTGGGCGATATTACAACGTAAGGCATTAGGATTTCCGTTTGCTTGGTTTTTTGTGATATTAGCACCTACATCTAGTTTCATGCCCTTGGGGGACATGGCTTTTGAACATAGGATGTATCTTCCTCTTGCCGGAATTGTCGTTTTTATGGTTGTTTCCTGTTACTATGGGTTACAAAAAATACAATTATACAATAAAAGACATTTCTTAACTATTGCCAGCCTAATAACAGTTTCTATGGTTATTATTTTTTTTGGAATACTTACCATTCGTCGTAACACAGTATATCAATCATCAGAAATCATGTGGCGGGACATAGTGAAGAAAAGACCACAAAGCATTAGAGCAGCAACTAATTTAGCAAGGGAGTTGTTACATACAGAAAGAAATTCAGAGGCGGAACAAGTTTTACGAGCATTATTACGAAAACTGGATATTACTGATCGCACTGGAGGAACGTCTGCTTATGTAATAGCACCCAGTATTCTGATGCATTATCTGTCTTCCGCGCATGATAGACTTGGTATTGCTCTTTTGTGTTCAGGTAAAACAGGGGAAGCGGTACTTCATTTTAAAAAAGCACTGGAAGTTAGGCGAAATGACGGGTTTGCACGTCATAACCTTGGCCTCGCTTTGCTCATATCAGGGAAGACTAATCAGGCTTTGTTCGAATTGGAGCAGGTTCAAGTAGGTGACGAGGGACAAGAACGAACTCATGCCCTCAAAGCTTTAATATTCACTAAACAGGGTAAATTTGCTGATGCCGTACAATCTTATCGGAAAGTTTTAGAAATAGATCCTTCTTCCCTGTCTGCAAGATGTGAGTTGGCATGGATTCTAGCGACTAGTCCTGATGATAAAAACAGGAATGGTATTGAGGCTTTAAAGTTGGCTCGTGAAATTTGTGATTCAACGCTTCATGCGAGCTATCATGCCTTGGATGTTCTTGCGGCTGCATATGCAGATAATGGAAGGTTTGAAGATGCAAAAAGAACAGCGGAAAAAGCCAAAGCGATTGCCATGCAAAAAATGTTATCGGAGAAAGATAATAAGATGAGTGTTGGATTATTCCAAAAGGAAGATAAAATTGAAGTAGTAGTACAGGGAATTGAGAATAGAATCAAATTGTATGAGCAACGTAAACCCTACCGAATCAGCCGTTAATATTTGTATTATTTCTTTCCTATGAATGTGATTGTCAAGATGGCTCCGTTGGTTATTATTTTTGCAGGCGTCATGGTGTATACAAGTAGTTTTTCCGGTGTGTTTGTATTTGATGATTATGTCTGGATTGTTAATAACAACGACATCAAGAGCCTGTGGACATCATTCTTGGGTTCCTCGCGTCCATTGGTTGGATTTACATTTTATCTCAATTATCTTGTTAGTGGTTTGAAGGTGGCAGATTATCATTTTTTTAACTTAACAATTCATCTTTTTGCAGGATTATTACTCTTCGGAATACTCCGGAATACTCTCAGATTGGTGAAGTTTGAAGTTCAAAATCAGGCAAATTCTACATTATTCTCTTTAATCGTTGCCTTAATATGGATTGTTCATCCATTGCAGGTAGAAAGTGTCACGTATATTGTTCAGCGGTCCGAATCACTTATGGGAATGTTTTACCTGTTGACCCTTTACTGTTTTATTAAAGGTGTCACGGCAGATGTTACTGCACACCACTGGTTCACAGGTGCCATTATCTCGTGTGCATTAGGTATGACATGTAAACCGGTAATGGTGACAGCCCCTTTGATTGTTTTGTTTTATGACCGGACTTTCATCTCTGGATCGTTTGTCGAAGCCCTCCGAAAACACAGGGGAGTGTATATAGGGCTTGCGGCAACGTGGTTAATACTTATTGCTTTATTGTCAGTACCCAATGAATCCTCGTCATCTGCGGGGTTTGGAGCAATAACAACTAGTCCTGTTTGTTATTTAATGACTCAGGCAGGGGTGATCCTTCATTATATCCGGCTGGCGTTCTGGCCCGTTGATCTTTGTCTTGACTACGACTGGCCTCCTGCAGCTTTTTCTTTAAAAACATTACTGCAGGCGGTAATACTCGGCATTCTTGTGCTATTCACTTTATTGTTCGCTTTAAAGCGAAATGCAATCGGGTTCGTTGGCCTGTCATTCTTTATTTTACTTATGCCCAGTTCAAGTATCATTCCACTCTCTGATTGTGCCGCGGAACACAGGATGTATTTGCCTCTGATTCCTATCGTTATATTGTTTGTTATGACAGGTGTATGGATAATAGGAAAATTGTGTAAAATATCTATATTACCTAGAGTTTGGGCTGTAATCGTAATTATGTTGGCAACAGCTTTGATAATTGGCCTGGGAGTTACAACAATCAATCGGAATAGATTATTTCAGTCAGAAGAATTGATTTGGCGGCAAGTGGTTTCATTACGTCCCGATAATTTGCGTGGTTATCTGGGTTTGGGAAGTTGTCTCCTTCGTGACGGGAGGAACAAACAGGCAGAGGCTTATTTCATCAGAATACTGGAAGATGAGCGGCTTACTTATAAAAGTTCATGTTCCAAATATACAACAGAATTTTCAATGGCATGCAATAACCTCGGGGTAATCCGTTTTCGGGAAGGTAAATACAGTGATGCTGTAAAATACTTCACAAGAGCTTTAGAAATGGGCTTTTCGCCTGATTCGCAACGAAACTTGGAATTGGCGCAAAGTAGACAAAAGGAAGAAGAGAAATTATTTCATAAAAGAACAACCCCGTAAATTTACGGGGTTGTTCACGCTATAATAAAACTACAATACAATTATAGACCAACTGGCATTCTATGTGATGTCGGTGACACAATACTACACAGAGGGTTTGTCCCAATCACACTGTAGGTGTAAGCACCACCAGCGGGACATTCAGGTGTAGTGGTTCCCTTGATGTATGTATTAACAAGCGAGGTGGTTGGTGTAGAGCCATCAGCCCATCTAAATGCCAATGCCGCCTGCTCTTTGCCGGAGTCAATCATTCTCAGGTTGTTAATACATGCGTTTTGCTGAGCTGTGTTACGAGCCTTCACAAACGAAGGAATCGCAATTGCTGCCAGCAAACCAATGATTGCAACCACAATCATGATTTCTACCAGCGTAAAACCTAACTTTTTGTTCATTCGCATTTCTCCTTTCGTATTTGGGCTGCGACCGTGCCCTTTTTTTACTAATTGTGACTACAGTAAAAAGCATTAGTTGTGCCAATACCAATCATTGAAGGAAAATAGCAAAACATTGACTTATTTAGAAAAAATCTGGTATAGGAAATATTGTATTGCCAATTTTAAATCAATTTTGAACAGCCAATGTAGTATCAATATTGCAAAACTGTGAAATGATTATTATTATTGCAAATTCAGCAAAAAACATTGGGGAAAACACCAAAACTAAGACATTTCACCCAAAAAACATCAATTATTCCTGAGTTTCTGGGAGTTTTCGATAAAGCGTTGCAAGACTTATTTTAAGGGCTTTCGCCGCTTCTTCTTTGTCACCACCGGTGTGTGAAAGTACCTGTTGCAGGTAATCTTTCTCTTTAGCACGGATAAAGGCCTTTAGCGATTTACACTTTGAGGCGTCGATATCTGAAATAGGCGAACGTGTCGCAGTTCGTATCGGTGTAGAGGCAATCTTTGGTGGCAAAACGTCTTTTGTGATTTTATTGTCTTTTACAAAAGTTATTGCATGTTTAATTGCGTTTTCAAGCTCTCTTACATTTCCTGGCCAGTTATATGATTCCAGAATAGCGCACACTTCAGGATCCAGGGCAGGGGGCGTCTGTCCCCCCGGAGTTTCTTTTCGCAAAATGTGATAAACCAAGGGCATAATATCTTCAATGCGTTCCCGCAGAGATTTGATTTCTATCGGAATGACACTCAGACGGTAATAAAGATCTTCGCGAAACTTTCCTTCCTTCATCAATTGTTCTAAACGTGTATTTGTGGCTGCCAGAACTCTTGCATCAATTGAAATATTTTCATTACTTCCAACCCTACGGACTTCCTTTTCCTGAAGAACTCGCAGTAACTTACTTTGAATACTCATTGGCATGGCGCCAATTTCATCCAGGAAAATTGTCCCTCCAGTGGCGGCTTCGAAAAGTCCTTCTTTATTGGCGGTAGCGCCGGTAAATGCCCCTTTAATATGGCCGAACATTTCAGATTCGAGTAATGGTTCAGGCAAAGCAGCACAATTTACTGCAAGGAATTTCTTGTCTTTGCGCCGGCTTTGCGCATGAATAGCTTTCGCTACAAGTTCTTTCCCGGTTCCGCTTTCGCCGTAAATCAAGATTGTTGTATCTGTCGGAGCGACACGCTTAATCATGTCGCAGACGTTTTGCATTGAAGGACTTTCCGCAATAATGTTTTCTAAATGATATTTTGTGCCGAGTTGCGCTTTTAAATCAGCATTTTCAGACAAAGCCTTGTTGTATTCAAGAGCCCTTTGAACAGTGATCAGAAGTTCGTCAACTTTGAAAGGCTTTGTGACGTAGTCAAATGCCCCGAGTTTGAGGGCTTCAATTGCGGTTTCAACTGAACCATAAGCGGTGAGCATAATAACGGACATGGTCGGACGGTCATTGTGAGCAATTTTCAGAAGTTCCATGCCGTTCACTGGACTCATGCGAATATCAGAAAGCATGAGGTCGAATTCTTCCGAGGCCAGAACAACTTTTGCCTTATCACCTCCCAGTACCGGCATAACCTCATAACCTTCTGCCTTAAGGAGCGCACTTAGTACACTTAGAATACTAGGCTCATCATCGACAAGTAGAATTCGTTCCATAAGCCAGTTCCCTGTATTGGAGATAATATACGGAGGTAAAATACTGGCTCGGATAGCAAATGTAAATAGAATTTTTCTCAAATTCTATTATTTTCAAATATTAAGAAATGCGTTTAACCGCCTGATACGACTTCGCCCATCTTGAAAATGGGGAGGAACATGCAAAGAACGATACCGCCGACAATAACACCCAGGAAAACCATCAATAACGGTTCCAAAAGAGAGGTTAGGCCACCAAGCATGGTTTCCACTTCATCATCGTAGAAATCGGCGATGCTATCCATCATTTCGTCTATTTTCCCGGTTTTTTCACCGGCTTGAAGCATTCGAACCAGCATTACTGGAAAAACAGTTTGATTTATCATGGCAGAAGACAGGGGTTCTCCTTTTTCAACTGCCGTTCTGGCGCCAAGTATAACATTCCCAGCTACTTTATTTCCGGTAGCCCCTGCGACAATTTCGAGCGCATTAAGGATTGGAACGCCACTGCGTATCAGTTGGCCAAATGTTCTACTGAAGCGGGATGCTGCCACTTTCTTGTTCAAGTCACCAAAGACAGGGGCTTTAAGTGCAAATTGATCCAGTTTATAGGCACCAGCAGGAGTGGCTTTCCACTTATTGAACGTGACAACTCCGGCAATAATGCCTGCAAGCACAAAAATACCATAACTTTTCAGAAATACGCTCATATCGAGCAGAAACTGAGTAGGTGCAGGTAACTCCTTCCCGAAACCGGAGAACATCTCACCAAAGACAGGCACAACAAACATAATCATACCAGTAGCAATGGCAAGGGCAATGCAGAGGACAATGACAGGGTACATCATGGCGGATTTGACTTTACGCCTGAGTTTGGCGCTCGATTCAAGAAAACCAGCCAATCTGGCTATCGTTTCGGCAAGTTGTCCGCCTGTTTCACCACCTTTGACCATATTTGCATAAAGGTCATCAAAGACTGATGGAAATTGTCGCAAGGCTTCAGAAAATGCTGCACCGTTTTCAATACTCCTCTTGATCTGACCAATAACATTCTTAAAATTAGGGTTATCAGTTTGTTCGTACAAAGCATCGAGGGATGCGACTATCGGCATGCCTGCTGCAAGCATGGCGGCTAACTGACGCGAGAAGTTTGGAAGACTTTCCTGAACTATTTTTCTTGCACCAGGTATTTTCTTCTGACCTTTTGCCTGTGGCCGATCTTCCGCCTTGGGTTTTGCAGCAGTCGTGGATCTTGTAGCGGTTGGAGCGGCAGAACTTGAACGAACGACAGGACTCATTATTCTATCTCCTTGTTCGAATAGTAAACGATGGCGGCATGATTGAAGTCAATATGAAAATCATATGATACATCTTTTTATCCTTTATTAGTCTACAGTTGTGATTTTGACAGCGGCATCCAGACTGGTTGTTCCTTCTTTCACCTTCAGAAGAGCAGAATCCCTCAGCGTAATCATTCCCTGTTCCTGTGCTTTTTGTCTTAATTCATCTGTTATAGCTTGTTTTAGGATCAAAAGTCTGATGTTTTCATCAACAGGAAGGACTTCCATTATGGCTGTGCGGCCTTTGTACCCTATTCCGTGACATTTTGGACAACCCCCGGGGCCATAAATCTTAACTTCTTTAAATAAAGCAGGGTCAATTTTATGTTCTTCACAGAGTTTCAAATTCAGGCTTGTTTCCTTCTTACAGGCAGGACAAAGCTTCTTGCAGAGACGTTGAGCCTGGGCTAGAATAAGTGATGATGCCATAAGGAAAGGTTCAACTCCCATGTCCAAAAGTCGTGTTATCGCACCGGCAGACTCATTGGCGTGCAAGGTGCTTAATACAAGATGTCCGGTGAGCGCGGCTTTTACAGCAATTTCACATGTCTCGCTGTCACGTATTTCACCTATAAGAATAATGTCCGGATCCTGTCTGAGAATGGCCCGGAGTGCAGATGAGAACGTAAGACCTACTTCCGTGTGAATCCTGACTTGGTTGACCCTTGGTAATTGATATTCCACAGGATCTTCGCAGGTAACAATGTTAACATCAGGTTTGTTAAGTTCCTGAAGGCAGGAATAGAGGGTTGTGGTCTTGCCGCTTCCCGTGGGTCCCGTAACAAGGATGATTCCATGAGGTTGCGAAATTGCGTAACTCATGGCTTTATCAGCATGTTCTTCAAGTCCTAGACCGGACAAATTCGGGAAAAGTGCACCTTTGTCCAAGATACGCATGACGACCCTGCCGCCAAAAATGGTTGGTAAAACGCTGACGCGCATATCCAGTTTTTTGCCCAGCGCCTGTATCCTGAATCTACCGTCCTGTGGTATTCGCTGTTCTCCTATATCGATATCGGACATTATCTTGATTCGAGAGATAATTGCTGATTGAAGGTTTTTCTGCAGATTTGGACGTTCAACCATTGATCCGTCGATTTTATATCTAAGGCGAACACAGTCTTCCTGGGGTTCAATACAAATATCCGCTGTCTTCATTTTTATGGCTTCAATGAGGATCATATTTACCATGCGAATAACAGGGGCATCCTGGGCAGTTTCCATCATTTCTTCCAGGGTTTGCTTGTCACCATCGTCTTGTTGTCCCTGAGCTCCAACTTCAACATCGTTTTCCGATTCCTTCATGATGTCCTTCATGTCGAGCGTATTGGCCTCGACAGCGAATGAACGTGCTAGTATGTCTTTTACATCTTTTTCTGATGCAATTAGCGGTATGATGTCCAGTCCGGTCAGAGTATGGATTTTATCTATTGCCATGATGTCAAACGGGTCAGACAGAGCTACCGTCAGGTTTTTTCCCGTTTTTGCTATGGGAACAAGTTGGCAGTGATTGAGTGTTTCCCGCGGGATTAATTCAACCAGGTGAGTATCCGGCGTGAAATGTGCAAGGTTGATGGGTGCCATGTTGAGATATTCCGAAAGCGCTAGGATCATCTCGGTGCTCGGGACGAGGTTTTTTTCTACAAGGTAACTTTCCAGCCTTACCCCGCTGGCTCTTGTTTCTTCGTCAGCTTTTATAAGAACTTCTGGATCTATCGATTTATTTCTCTGTAGTATGTCCAGCAATTTTCCGCCAAAAGGTTTATTATCCATGGTCTTTATTCTCCACCGGTGACGGACAGGGCTTCCTCTATGCTTGTGATTCCTTCTTTTGCCTTGTTCATGCCCACCTCTTTTAGAGTCATCATACCTTTATTTGCGGCCTTAACTGCGATTTCCTTGATGGGGATACCCTTCACAATATCGGTTCTGAGCTCTCTATCAATGGTTAGAACTTCCATGATTGCCGCACGTCCCTTATATCCTGAATTATGACATTTTGGACAACCTTTCGGGACATGAACATTTGTTCCTTTGAAAATAGCCGGATCAATACCATATTCACGGAGCATTACCTCTGGCAACTTGTCTATAGATGCAGGTTTTTTGCATGCAGAACAAAGCCTGCGAAGCAGACGTTGTGCCTGAGACAAAATAAGCGCAGAAGCGAGCAGGGACGGTTCTATGCCCATGTCAATCATACGGGTAATGGCGCCGCATGCGTCATTGGTGTGCAATGTGCTTAGGACAAGATGTCCGGTAAGAGCGGCTTTGACTGCTATCTCTGCTGTTTCACTATCGCGTGTTTCTCCAACCAGAATAATATCCGGAGCTTGTCTTAATATTGATCGAAGAGCTGCCGCGAATGTGAGCCCTACAAACGAGTTGATTTGAACCTGATTCATACCGGCAAGTTGATATTCCACCGGGTCTTCACACGTGATAATGGCTACATCCGGGGTGTTAAGTTCCTGTAAACATGAATAAAGTGTTGTGGTTTTACCGCTTCCGGTAGGTCCAGTGACCAGAAGAATACCATTTGGCTGTTCGATTGCATGTTTGAATCCCTGGTAGGCTTCGGGATCGAGTCCAAGGGCGGCAAGGTTTGGGAATAAGGCACTCTTGTCAAGAATACGCAAGCAAATCTTTTCTCCATGAATAGTGGGAAGAGTATTTACACGCAGATCTACTTCCTTTCCAAGAGCCCGGATTTTTATACGGCCATCCTGAGGTATCCGGCGTTGGGCGATATCCATGCCTGACATGAGTTTTAATCTGGAGATTACAGCCCCCATAAGATTCCTTGGGGGGGCAGGACTTTCGGAAAGATCGCCGTCGATTCTGTAGCGGAGAGAAAGCCCCTTCTCCTGTGGTTCTACATGAATGTCACTTGCCCCGGTTCTAAGAGCTTCAAGGAGCATCATGTTAACCATTCTTATTACAGGCGCTCCCTGTGCGTCCTGAATGGATAATTCCAGGTTATCTTCTTCCTCGCCTTCAACTTTTTCCGTTCCGACATCCAGCTCGGCGTCTGCATCCTTAAACACATCTGACATATCCATGGTTTCTGACTGATCTGAAGTAACTCGATCAAGTGTCTCCTTGATCTCTTTTTCGGATACTACCAGGGGTGTGATCCTTAGCCCTGTTGATATTTCGATTTCATCAATAGCTACAACATCGAATGGATCTCCGACTGCCACAGTCAGGCTTTTTCCTGCTCGTGCGACAGGGATAATCAGGTGTTTTTGCATTATCTCTTTGGGGATTAAATCAAGCAGTAACTGGTTTGGTGTAAAGTGGGTTAGAGAAATAGGAGACATTTTGAGGTATTCAGACAGTGCAAGCGTCATGTCGTCGCCCTTCACAAGTTTCTTTTCAATAAGGTATTTTTCCAGGCGAGTCCCCGCAGACTGTGCTTCTTGTTCTGCTGTTCGCAAGATTTCTTCCTCGATCATCTTGTTTTTTAGCAGAATATCCGAAATCTTCTGTTTGGAGGGCTTTTTAGCCATTTTTATTTACCTCAAATACCTTCAACCATTTCGTAAAAAATATTATGTCATTTTTTCTTTGATATGCAAATATCAATTAGAAGTAAATCATTCATGATTGACTTGTTTTTTTGATAAATGATATAAAATATTAAAACTGTTGGGAAATCATCAGGTAAATTGGGATTTATTTTAATAACAAGCGCTTGTAAAGCGACAGGGTGATAAAAATATGGTAAAAAAGCCGGATAAAGAATCAAATTCCGAATTGGAAGAAAAAGTATGGAGTGCCATTTCGGCTTTTGAGCAGATCCTTGAGGCGATGCCAAATGACCATGCATCATTGGATGCTTTGGCTAACGCATATGAACAAGTCGGGGACCATACTAGAGCTAAAGATTTTCTGATTCGCCTGGGTAATGTAATTATTGAAGAAAATGATTTGAAGGGTGGACAGGAGATACTCCCGAAAATCAAGCAGTATGCGGAAAAAGATGAAAAGGCTGATCAGCTATTGGGACGCATGGAAGAGTTCTTGTCGGCTCGGAAAGCTGCCGTTTCAGCTCCAAAGGCTGAATCTTCTGCAAAGCTGGCTAAAGCCGGATCGTCTGATATCCGGATGAGTTTTAATATGGCGGATGAACTTTCTTTTGCGTGGAGTCTTCTCGAGGCAGGTGAACTTACGCAGGAAGAATATGCAAGTATCGTTCAAGATCTGACGGAAATGTCTGCCGGCGACAGTAATGCAACAATATCTGTTCTCCATGTATTGGAAGCACGTGCGTTTAAAAACCTGGAGAAAATAATGGGATTTATTTCCAGGGAATGCTCGAGTCCGATTATTTCCATCTCCAGTTTTGAGTTGCAACCTTCCGTAGTGACTATGTTGCCAATGGAATTTATGGTGCACCGGGGGGCGCTTGTATTTGAATTATTGGGGAATAATGCCCTGGTGGTGGTTATGAACCCCTATAGTAAGCAATTGCGGCAGGATGCTGAGGCTGCAACGGAAAAAAAATGCCACTTCTTTATAACTCTTTCATCAGAGTTTGATCAGGCAATTGCCAAGATTCCTCAGATACTTTCAGAAAAGCATTAATTTGTTGTTCCACCGACTTTGAGGATTTGCGTTTTACCCTTGAATTCAAGTTCGACGCTTTTGTCCTTGATGGCTACAATTTTTACACCGTCGATGGTTTCGCCAACGGCAACTATTTGCTTGTTTATAATTGCAGAACCATTGGCTCCTTTTCCGACCACGCCTGTAAGTACCAGAGAGGGCCATGATACAGGAGGTTCTTCAGCCGGTGGTGCGGTTACGACAGGTGGTTCTGTGGGCGGCTCTGGCATTTTTGCGGCTTCCGCTTGCTGTGGAGTCGGTGATGTGGTTGTTGCGACTGTCTGCGTCTGTTGGGGGGGTAATGCGTCAGGTGTTGCCGTTAGCGGTTGTTTTGGGACTTCATTAGTAGCGGTAGGAACAACAGCAGGAACAGTGACAGAAGCAGCGGCAGGAACTTTATCTGAAGGTTGTTGTTTCACCTCGACTGGAGGAGATGGTGTTGCTGGCTTTGGACTCATAAATTGGAGAAAAGCCCATGTGCCGCCTCCCGCGAGGACAATTATCAGTACAACAGCGGCAATTATCAGTTTTAATCGTTTCTTGCTGGAATCGGTTGATTCTTGTTGTGGTGATTCAGCCTCTGCTTCAGGTGGATTTTGTGCTGCTTCTGCAGGGATAGGGGGAGGTGTCGCTGGCGGTACATTCTGTGCCGGACTCTTTCGTAGAGAAAGAGGTGTATTTGCCGGTTGTTGAACTGGTGGCTTTGTTTCTTCTGGTGCAGCCTGTCCTGTTTCTTGTTGTTGTCTTTTAAGAGCGTCCTGAATAAGACTCATTTCGACCCCTCAAGTTGTTTAATTGCTTTCTTCACACAGCGGGCATCAATTATATTGCTCCGTGCGACATATCCAGCCAAGAGGCTGTTATCACAAATAGCGTTGATAACCCGCGGGCCACCTTTGGAAAATTTGTATACCTCGCGAATAGCCCCGGAATCAAATACTATTCTTCCGTCAGATCCCGCTACCCATAAACGGTGTCTTATGTACATCATTGTATCTTCCTGTGTCAAGGGGGGGATGTGATAACGGACTGTGATCCTTTGCCGTAATTGGCGAAGATCAGGTCTGGCAAGGCGTTTCTGAAGTTCCGGTTGGCCGCACATGACTATTTGTATAAGTTTTTGCTGGTCGGTTTCAAGATTTGAAAGAAGCCTTACCTGTTCCATGACTTCGGGGGATAAATCCTGTGCTTCGTCAATTACCAATGCCACATTTGTCCCTTCCATGCTCCTTTCCAGCAGGAAATCATTCAGTTTTTCTATGTAAGCAAGCCGGTCGCGTCCTTTGACCTCCAACCCGAAATCGTTTAACATTGCCCGTAGAAGCTGTGTTTCGGTGAGGGATGGATTGAGGATCAGGGCTGTTTCGACATCTTTACCAAGATTGGCAAGAACTGCCCGGCAGAGAGTTGTCTTGCCGGAACCAACCTCGCCTGTAAGCTCGATGAATCCCCGCCGGTTTTTAATACCATACATTAAATGATCGTAGGCTTCTTTATGATGCCTGGCGAAATAAAGAAAGCGAGGATCTGGAGTTATGTTGAAAGGGTATTCCCTAAGGTTGTAGAATTCCAGATACATATATACTTTCTATTTTTCTCCGGGGTGCTTGCATTGGCCTTCAGACTTCATATCTGCATCATGTCGAATCATATCAGTCCATATCCGTGATGCCAAGAGAGAAGGCTCTTTGCCATCTTCGAGATCTTTGATGCGGTCCCGAATGGCCGCTCTTTCAGGAAATATCTTCAAAATCTCCTTTAGGAATAAGATGGCATCCTGCTTGTTACCATCCGCTTCGGAAAGAAGTGCAGTATACAGTAAAAGTCGTGCCTTTCCGTCCAGTGTTTCGAAAGCATCAGTTTTCTCTTTCCCGGGCCAGAATGCCAGCCCTGCAGCAAAGGCATTTTTTGCCTCTTGCAGTTTTTTCTCCATGAGAAATACCCGGCCACGTTCAATCTGGATCTGATAATTTAAAGGGTTGTTGATCTGGGCCTCTGCCAGAACTTGTTCTGCCAGATCCGGACGGGCGGCGTCATGCGCCAGCCAGAAAGCGGAATCAAGGTATTTCCTGACATCGGAAGGATTCATAAGTGTTGCCAGTCTCAACCATGGCATTATTTCTTTTACATCATGGCCGCTGAGATGAATGTGATACCGCGGCGAAACATCAGCGGCCATTTTTTGAAGCAAACCGCCATGGAAGGCCTCTTTTTTTTGGTGTTCCCATCCACCGTGGAAATAGGTGTCAGCCTGTTCGTAGAAATAGTCACTCAATGCTGTCTTGCCTTCTCCGAGGAGCATCACTGCGGTGGAATTACTTTTATCTTTTATCGCGTTATTTGCTGTTGCATGAGAGATCCAGCATGAACAACAGAATGACGTGCCCCACGCCAATGCCAGCAAACCCCATGGCCATGTGCCGGATAAAACAGCCATTTTAGATTTTCTTTTGATTCTTTCATTTGCAATTTCTGTTGTCATATCAGGTTGCCCCTGGAGAATCGTTTGTTTCGGTATGCCAGCCATGATATCAGAATAAATGTGAAAGAAATTAAAGCCCCGTAACAAAGGACAATAAAAAATATTTTCCATGTTGCGGGTCCGAAGTCATGAACCAGTCTTTTTCGCATGTCAAATACTTCGAAGTGAGGCAGTAAATTGTATATCAGCATCAGCATGTTGGCGGCAAAACCTGTTTCGCGCGCCATGAACTCAGGAACGCGTGGCACTATGAAAAATGCGGCACCTGTCAAAATATATGTTATTGATGTAGCAGCGTCATGATTCATCCGTGTCGAAAATGCAAGTGCAATGGCGCATATAACGCTTAATGCTGAAGAGTGAAGTATTATCGCCTGGGCAAGCGGAATGAATTCAAACGATCCGCCTTTGTATTTAACAACTGCAATAATGAGTAAATAAAAAAACATCGTGGATATTACGGCCACGCTCCATGTGCCAAGCCATTTACCCGCGATTAATTCTGCCCTGGTTATCGGTTTGGCCAGTAACGGAAAGACGGTTCCATTGGTTTCTTCTGTGGGAAGTTCACGGGCACTGATATTAACTGCAAGTATCCATGAGAAAAACCACGCTGTTAGCAGACCCAGGTCTTTTACATATCTGACTGCTCCTCCAAGGCCGAATACGTCCAGTGAAACCATTGCCAGTAAAAGTGCACCAAGTAATATCAAAAGGACGTAGATGTCTTTTTTGCGTATAGTTCCAAGCCAGACAGTATGGGCTATTGTCAGGATTCTTGTCATTGATTACTCACTGCTTTCATAAAGTATTTCTCGAGACTTTCTCCCTGTGGAACGACTTTAGAAGTTGGACCTTGTACAATGAGACGGCCCTTTGAAAGAATGGCCAGGTGATCGCAGACCAGTTCAACTTCCGAAAGTTCATGGGAAGAAAAAAAGACGGTCTTGCCGCGGGCTCTGAGATCGGTAATGATCCTTCTGACTTCCATGCGCCCGATTGGGTCCAGTCCGCCGGTCGGTTCATCCAGAATGACGAGGTCGGGATCGTTGATCAGGGCCTGTGCCAGACATATTCTCTGCATCATTCCGCGGGAATATGTCGCAATTTTTCGATTTGAAACGTTCTGCATGTTGACAAGAGATAAAACTTCGTCGATACGGTCGGATAGTTGTTTGCCTCTGATCAGGAAAAGTCTTCCTGCCATGACAAGCAGTTCGCGACCGGTTAGAAATTTGTATGTATCAGGATGTTCCGGCAGATAACCGATCCTTTGTCTGGCAATCGACTTATTTACATCGGTATTAAATATACGCGCCTCACCTGCCGTTGCAGCAATAAACCCCAGCAAAACATGCATTGTTGTCGTTTTTCCCGCGCCATTCGGACCTATAAATCCGAATACCTGTCCAGATGGTACGCAGAGATTCAGACTGTCCAGCGCTGTTATGGGTCTACCATTTGACGAAAATACAACAGACAACGTTCTTATCTCTATGGCATTATCCATGGATAATAAATTACATAACTTAAGGGAATCATGCAAGATTTGAAGTTTTTTTGACGGTTGACTTGGGTTTGATTTGCCGTTAGCTTTACCAGCATTTTTCGCCCCCTTCGTCTATCGGACAGGACACCAGGTTCTCATCCTGGGAAGAGGAGTTCGACTCTCCTAGGGGGCGCCAGGTATTGGCCTCTACATTGCCCAGGGCGAACGGTAATCACGGGTCAACCACTTCGGATCGCCTGTACCGCCGGTAAAGGTGAACTGCGCCGGATCCCACTGCATCTTTTGCCTGTGATAGTAGGCAAGATTCATCAGATGGCAACAGATCGCCGAACGACCGCCAACCTGCTCGCTGGTAACTGGTTTGCCACGATCCTTTACTCTCGCCATGAAGTCGTCAGTGTGCGAATTACTGACATATAATTTGATCTTCGCATCCTGCAAGTAACCTTTTTCGGCCTTTTGTACCTCTGCCGAACAGGACGATCCATCTTCCCGTTTTGCGAACTTGGCGATCATTTTTCCGTCGCGTGAAAATGTGAATTTCCCGCGATTGACTTGAATTTCACCTTCGCTGCCGAAGAAGTCTATTCCAAAACCGCCTTTGTGTGTCACAGTGACGCCATTCGCGTAGACCAGCGTTGCGCCACTCGTTGCATCAGCCTTTTCCGGTGGAAGAACTGAGACCGGGCCGCTGTCGTCCATACCCAGTCCCCATTGTGCTATATCGAGATGATGCGCGCCCCAGTCGGTAACCCCACCACCGCCATATTCACGAAAACCACGCCAGTTGGGATAATGATCATGCATGCCACGGGGGCTTAGAACTGAATTATAAGGGCGTTGCGGTGCCGGACCAAGCCATAAGTTCCAGTCTAAACCCGGTTCCATGGGTTCCTCCGGGAGATTACACGGAACGGCAGGACCACCAAAACTGCACTCGACACGTTGTACCTTGCCGATAGCCCCATTACGTACCAGTTCACAGGCAACCCTGAATTCTTTCGATGAACGTTGCATCGAACCGGTCTGTAAAACACGTTTGTTGACATCCACCGCTTTTATCACCTCAACGGCCTCGTGAATATTGTAGGTCAAAGGTTTCTCACAATAAACATCTTTGCCGGAGCGCAGGGCGGCTAGTATAATCAGTGCATGCCAGTGATCAGGTGTTGCTATACAAACAAGGTCAATGTCCTTGCGGGCCATCAATTCCCTGAAATCGTTGTATTCCTTGCATCCCTGTACACCCTTGCCCGGGTTTTTTGCATAGAAATCATCCACCTTTTTCTTCGCATCGGCACGTCGCGTTTTATCAACGTCACAGACAGCCAGTACTTGTACGTCTTGGTGGAGGAAGTTGTTGAGCAAACCCCTTGACTGCTTGCCCATGCCGACGAAACCCATGCCGAATTTACTATTTGGTTTGGTTTCTGCCGCCCAGATTTGTGATGGGAGAATAAAAGGCGCCACGGCGACAACAGAAGTGGTTTTAAGGAAATTTCTGCGGGTTGTATTCATATTCACCTTTCTAATGGGAGGTATCCCATTTAATGATTAAGCAGTCGCAGTTTTTGATTTGATGTGAAAGATATTTCCACACTGCATTGTCTTTGTCAATCAACAGTCTTTGATTTTAAAATTTCAACTCTATTTTGGATATGGCTTGCAAGCGCGGTATCGCGTGATATAGCATCATTACGTATTTGCCTGGTTATGGGCCTTGTAATTCATCGTTAGTTTTCGTCAATTCAGGTAGTAATAATGGTGCTGGTATTTACGTAAATGAAAACAAAAACTGTCATACGGATTACTGTCGGTATAATGGGAATAATTTCGATTTGGTTTTTGTCCTTTTCGCCGTCAAATTTATCAGCGTGTTTAACGCCTGTATTTCAATATGCGCTGGAAAGATGGGAGCCTGACCTTTACCAGGTCCAGGTTACTTGTCGGGAATCTCAGACCAATGCATTCAAAGAGGTTTCCGATCTGCTTTCACGATACGTCGGTGATGAAACGCGTGCTAATATCGATGTCAGTTTTGTTCATACAAATATTTCAGGATCTGCATCGTTTGAACCGGTAATGACTGTGTACTATCCGCCGAGCCTGGGCATCAATGCACCTCTGTGGACCGGCAAATTCACAAAGGAAAATGTGGAAAAAATCATCAACTCTTCCTTCAGACACGGTATTGTTAAAAGTATTATCGAAGGCACTTCCATTGTGTGGGTTTTCCTCGAGAGTGGTGAAAAAGAAAAAGATGACAAAATTTACGAATTTCTTGAGAAGGAATTGAAAACATTACAGGCCGTGCTGAAGTTTCAGGGAAATGATCTGGAAGCTGGTCCCGGATTTGCCAGTGTTGGTCCACCGATTCGTTTCTCTTTTTCCCCGGTTCGTTTGTCCCGTAATAACCCGGAAGAGGCTTTTTTCATATCCAATCTGTTGAATATGTCGCCGGAGTTGCTTAATTCGAAACAACCAATGGCATTTCCGGTTTATGGCAGGGGACGGGTGCTCCCTCCGCTGGAAGGAGAGGGCATTAATTCGAATATTCTGCGGATGGCTTGTGAATTTCTGACAGGTTCCTGCTCCTGTGAAATAAAAGATCAGAATCCCGGGATAGATCTGTTATTGCTGGCCAATTGGCAGGCTGCTGGACAGGGATACACTGAAGTTGCTCTGCCGTCTTTAACCAGTGTAATGCCGGCACAGGATGATACGAAACAGAAGGATTTGCCGTCATCCGGCAGGCAGTTGCATAAACCGGATGATTCCCGGACACAATTACCGGTTAGCGGGGCAAAGGTTGACGGTACGAATGACGGAAACCGGCGAATAGTGAAACATGTTATGATTATCCTGGGCATGGCGGCGGCAGTTATTGTGCTTATTTCGATAAGTGTATTTCGTGGTCAGAGGAAATGAGGACAGGATCGGTGCCATGAATATCTGGCGGTTGATTATAAAGGAAATGTTGCATCGGAGACTTAACTCCATTCTTGTGGTTCTTAATGTTGCCATCGCCATAGGATCGCTTGCCTGTTCATTGTTGGTATTGAAAACATATGACGTTAATACCCGGAAAATTCTTGAACAGAAGGAATCTGAATTAAAGGCCAGATTGGCTGTGCTCGACGATGAAGTTCGAAAGACCATGCTGAATCTCGGGTTTAATATTGCGATCATTCCCAAAGGTCTGAATCTTGGAGACTTTTTTGCTGAAGATTTTGCATCAAAATACATGCCTGAAGAATCGGTCCAGAAACTGGCTCGTTCAGGAATACTGACAATTCGCCATTTTCTTCCCAGTTTGCAGCAGAAGATCACCTGGCCTGAAGAAAAACGGACGATTATTCTCATCGGGACAAGCGGTGAAGTTTCAGTATCGCAGAAGAGCCAGGAAAAACCGCTGATTCAGCCGGTACCGGCTCGGGGAATTGTACTGGGATATGAACTCCATCACAATCTTAAACTGAAAACAGGAGACAAGGTCCGTTTTATGGGAAAAGAATTTACCTTGCTCAAGTGCAATGCCGAGCGGGGTGACAAAGATGACATTACTGCATGGATAAATCTTCGTGAAGCCCAGGAGTTGCTCAACAAGAAGGGATTGATCAATGCCATCATGGCGCTCGAGTGCATGTGTGCCGGTCCCGATCCAGTGGCTGGAATTCGGGCAGAGATAGGTAGAATTCTGCCGGACACTCAGGTTGTGGAAAAACGGTCAGAAGCGCTGGTAAGATGGGAGGCCCGGACACGTGTGGCTAAAGAGGCTGAAGAAGCCATTAAACATGAAAAAAATAATCGTGCCCGGTTACAGTCACAGAGGGAACAGTCTGCGGTTATTTTGATTTCCATTGTTGTCATTGCTGTCGTTGTTTCGATTGCCGGGTTGGGATTCAGGAATGTGAGGGATCGACGTGATGAAATTGGCATTTTACGGGCTGTAGGATTCAAGTCCATCCAGGTACTGGTTCTTTTCCTTTCCAAGTCTTTTTTGACAGGATTGATCGGCGGTGTTCTGGGACTGTGGGCCGGAATAATGGCTGGTAAGGTGTTCCTCGTTTCTAATTCAGCAATTGGCATGGATTCCATTGGATTATTCAGGCTTCTGGATATTGAATTCATGTCATTTGCCTTGTTTGTTGCCATAGCCTTGAGCGTTCTTGCCGGGTGGATCCCGGCAGTACTGGCCATGCGTCAGGATCCGGCGGTTATTCTGCGTGAGGAATAAATGATGAACGATGTTATCTTGGAGTTGAATTCGGTAAGCAAATCCTTCGATGGTCCTGACGGAAAGGTCGATGTATTGAATAACCTCTCGATATCGGTGTCCATGGGCGAGCTTGTTTCTGTTAGCGGTCCCAGTGGTTGTGGCAAAACCACATTACTGCTTGTTGCCGGATCCCTGCTCCAGCCCGACAGAGGAGAAGTTTTGTTTAGTGGTGTGAACCCGTACAGACTTGACTCCAACCTCAGGTGCGATTTACGGGGTGATAGAATAGGTTTTGTGTTTCAGCAGTTTCATCTTATTTCTTATCTTAATGTCCTCGAGAATGTTTTGCTGGCATCGGTCGGGCGTTATAAACCAGACCATCAGGGGCGTGCCCGGGAATTGATTAAAGGGCTGGGATTGGATCATCGGCTCAATCATGTGCCGGCCCAGCTGAGTATTGGAGAACAGCAGCGTACGGCCCTTGCCAGGGCGCTCCTGAACAAACCGAAAATACTTCTTGCTGATGAACCGACAGGAAATCTCGATCCCGAAAATTCCGGCATTGTCATGAAATCACTGGGCGCTTTTGCGAAAGAGGGCGGGGCCGTTCTTGTCGTTACGCACGATGCACAGGCGGCGGCGATTGCCGATCGTAAACTGAGACTGCAGTCTGGATAAGTCGTGGATACTTCCAAAAAGATGTAATATGACGTCTGTCGCTGAGATGTCCCTGGAAAGTAATGTCTGTTGTTTTATGAAAAATATCCTGAGTGTCCTTGTTGTGTTGATTGCGCTTGGTGTACAGGCGTCTGAATGTATATTGCCGGAAAAAGATTATCTCCCGAATCGCCAGTTAAACTTACAGCTGAAAGCGCCGGTTAATTCATGGGATGAAGCTGTTCCTCTTGGTAACGGTTTTATGGGCGGATTGCTCTGGGGGAAGGACAACACGGTAAAGCTTTCACTTGATCGGGGTGACCTCTGGGATGAACGACCGGCTGTCGGGATCAGGTCAAACGACTTCAATTGGGCAACCATAAAACGGCTTATATCGGAAGGAAAAGCGCCTGAGGCGAGTTCTGTCCTTGATTTACCTTACAAGCAGGCACATCCGACAAAATTACCGGGCGGCAGGCTTGAAATAACGCTGGATCCGGTACAGATGATCAAGTCTTTCGAGTTGAGTCTGGCGACAGCGGAAGGATATGCGTGGCTTGAAAGCGGAAACAAAATTGAAGTTTTCTGCAGTGCTGTCAAACCTGTTGCATTGATCAGGTTGCCATGTGTAGCGAAGGAGATGAAATTGACCACTCCTTTCGGTGGTGGCGAATCAGGAAATGCCGGACCCAGTAGTCATGCGGCCAAAGCGCTTGGTTATAAAACTGCCGAACATTCCAAAAAAGATAATCTTCGCTGGTATGTCCAGGAAGCCGCTCTAGGATTCAAATATTGTGTCTGTATTGCCGAGAAAAAGGAAAAGGATACTTCATTAATTGCGGTGTCGATGACCGCAACGACGGATGGCGATGACTTTGTGGAATTGGCCCGCAAAAGGGTCTGTGAGGCATTGCGTACCGGCTATGAAAAAATGTCAGTGCCTCACAGAAAGTGGTGGGCTGATTTCTGGGCCAGATCGTCCGTATCCCTTCCGAAAGAAGAACTGGATATTCTCCGTCACTATTATCTTGTCAGGTATTTTTACGGTGCGGCGTCACGGCTTGATGCTCCGCCAATGCCTTTGCAGGGTGTATGGACTGCTGATAATGGCGGATTACCGCCATGGAAAGGTGATTACCATAATGATTTGAACACGCAGATGACTTATATCGGATATTACGGCGCCGGTAATTTCGATGAGGGATTGAGTTTTTATGACTACCTGTGGAAACTTCTGCCGCAGTGGAAAAAGTTTGCAAAGGATTTTTATGGTACTGGTGGTGCCGCAATACCCGGTGTAATGACACTTGCCGGCAAACCGCTTGGCGGCTGGGGCATGTATTCTTTGTCCCCGACAATGGGTGCGTGGAATGCGCATGGTCTTTATTTGCACTGGCTTTATACCGCGGATGAAAAATACCTGAAGAAAAGGGCTTATCCGTTTTGCAGGGAGATCGGAGAGTGTATCCTTTCCCTGTTAAAATCAGATGCGGATGGAAGACTTGTTCTCCCTCTTTCAAGCTCGCCTGAAATATTCGATAACACTGCAAAGGCCTGGCTCACACCAAACAGTAATTATGACATTGCCTGTATAAAGATACTCTTCCTTGCTCTTTCTGAAATGTCACAAGTTCTGGGTAAAAACGACGAATCATCCAAATGGAAAAAAGTGGCTGACGGGCTGGGTAATTTCTATGTAAATGACAAAAATGTTTTAAGGCTCAATCGTGACGCGGATCTTCCAGGCAGTCACAGGCATCTTTCAAATATCATTGGACTGTTCCCGTTCAACCTTATGACGATTGATAAAGAACAAAATGAACGGAATGTCATCAGCGCGACGCTTGGGTCCTGGGATAAACTCGGAACAAAAGCCTGGTGCGGATACAGTTTCTCCTGGATGTCCTGCCTGAGGGCGAGGGTAGGCGATCCTGAGTCAGCCCTGAAGAACCTCGATATTTTTGTGAAGGCTTTTATTTTGCAAAATGGATTCCATGCAAACGGTGATCAGACTAAAACTGGTTTTTCCAGTTTTACTTATCGACCTTTCACCCTCGAGGGTAATTTTCTTGCGATGCAGGCTGTCCACGAAATGCTTCTACAGAGTTGGAGCCCGTCACCCGGAATTCCTGACAGCGGGATAATAAGAATATTTCCGTCAATGCCATGGCGGATTCACGATGCCTTGTTCACCGACTTGCGTGCGGAAGGTGGTCATCTTGTGAGCGCAAAGCGTGAAAACAATGCCACTACCTGGTTCCAGATGAAGGCAGGCAGAACTGGTGTTATCAGGATAAGAAATAATTTTAGTGGCAGATCGATTAAATGGAGCCAGGATGTCGCTCAAGTCGGCAGTAATTACGAAATAAAACTCAAAAAAGGGCAGACGATTGAAGCTACTTTGCCAAAACCAGAAAAGGTTCCAGATGCGCCTGCAAATGCGGCTGAACCGCTGGTTATTCGTGGTCCTGTGACCAAGTAATGTTGAGGTTTGTATTTTACAATTACGAAAAGTTTAAAGGAGGTCCATATGACAAGCAAAACAAAACAACATTCATTATCGCGTCGGTTATTCCTGGGTTCTATTGCCGGTGGCGCGGCACTTTCTTTAATTCCCGGTTCCGGACATTCCGCGGAATCTGTATCGAAGGGTCCATCGCGTTCCACGGTTCGTGATCGTTTCTGGATTTTCACCGTTTTTGCCGGTGGGGACAATGATTATCTCGAAAGAGGGGGAATCCGCGGTGGATCGAGAATGACGCCGGCAGAAGGCGCGTTTTACCTTAATGTACCAAACCTGCTGTTGATCCGGTCACACGAACATCCCAAACTGCCGGGTAGTCAGTCCTGGCGCACCAAAACAGAGTTTGATCAGTATGCATATTCTTTTCGCTCGCTGGATCGCGTTATCTGGTCCGTGGTTGGTAGTGGCGGTAAAGGTGGCATGAGCGAATTGTATCCTGTTCTCGCATTGGCAAAGAAATTTCCGAATATTTCCGGTATTTATCTGGATGACTTCATCATCGACGCCAAGAAACAGCCCAATGGACAATTGGTTGGTAAACCGGCGTTACAACCGGTGGAACTCAGTAAAGCGCGCGAACAGATGAAATCAACAGGCAGGCCCATGGACGTCTGGGTTACTCTCTATACTCATGAGATTAATCCTCCAAAGAAAACAACCAGTCCGGGTTATCGCGGCTGTGAACCTCCGCTGGCGGATTTCCTGGATATGTTTGATGTACTCACACTATGGACGTGGAATTCGGATGAGTTAGTGGCTTTGGACGAAAACCTCGCCGAATTGGAAAAAATTGCGCCGAAAAAAGCGAGGATTGCCCTCGGAATGTACATATGGGATTACCACAACAGTAAACCTGTGCCGGTGGATCTGATGAAACATCAATGTGAATCAGGACTGAAATGGCTCAAGGAAGGCCGGATCCACGAAATGATCTTCCTTGCTAATACTGTTCTCGATGTGGGGCTTGAAAGCGCCGAATTTGCCCGGGAGTGGATCGCGCGGGTAGGTAGTCAGGCTCTACCGGAAAAACGTCCCACTGGCAATTGAGCTTTGTTATAATTCGGCCAACAAAATGCGGGAAAGATACTAATGAAATATCAGGGTCGAATTCTGCATTTCTTTATCTCTTTTATAATTCTGATTCTGGCTTTTGGTTTCTGTACCTCCCAGGCGGTCGAAAATACCAGCAGAAATTCTACAGATAGACTGGCGGGATTTCTCGCCGGTCCTATGCATGATGTTGATGAAATTGTGTTTTCCTGTCGCCAGCCCGGCAAAGACGGTCATTACTATGCCAATTTCGGATATTACTCTACCAATTCCGAAAGTTACATTTATGGGGCCATGGGGCGGCTGTGCAAATATAATATTAAGAACAAAAAACTCTCTATCCTGCTGGAAGATTTGAAAGGCGGAATAAGAGATCCGCAGGTACATTATAATGCAGAGAAAATTCTCTTCTCATATCGAAAAGATGAATCCCGTAATTATCATTTGTATGAAATCAATGTTGATGGATCGAATTTAAGGCAGATCACCGACGGTCCTTATGATGATGTAGAGCCAACCTATCTTCCGGACGGCGGCATATTTTTTTGTTCCACCCGGTGTCAGCGCTGGGTCAACTGCTGGTTTACTCCTGTGGCCATTCTTTATCGCTGTGATGCTGATGGAAAAAATATTCAAAGGATTTCATCCAATATTGAACACGATAACACGCCGTGGCCTTTGCCGGATGGTCGTATTCTTCATACACGCTGGGAATATGTTGACCGGAGCCAGCTCCAGTTCCATCACCTGTGGACGATGAAGGCTGATGGTACCGCCCAGATGGTCTATTTCGGCAACATGAATCCCGGCAGTGTTTACATCGATGCCAAACCAATTCCTAACTCGCACAAGATAGTGTTGATCGATTCGCCGGGACATGGCCGAAGAGAGCATCAGGGTTTTGTTTCAATCCTGGATCCCACACATGGACCGGATGATCTGACGGCATTGACCCATATTTCCAGCAAAGAAATCTACCGCGACCCTTATGCTTTCTCTGAGAATTGCATCATGATTGCGAGCGGTACACAAATTGAGATTATGAATGGAAAAGGCGAGACCGCCACTCTTTTGAAGTTCCCGGAAAATCTTGCACAGAACGGCATGGAATGTCAGGAACCCAGGCCGATTATAAAAAGGAATGTGGAACCGGTTCTGAAATCATCGCTTGCGGAAGACAAGAAGAAGGGGACGGTTATTTTGTCCAATGCCTATCTCGGACGGAATATGGAGGGTGTAAAAAAAGGCGGTATTGCAAAACTCCTCGTGCTTGAAGTCATGCCCAAGCCGGTAAATTTTCCCGGCCTGTTCAATGGATGGACGGAACCGATATCGCTGGGTGGAACATTCACGCTTGAACGTATTCTCGGGACTGTTCCGGTTGAAGAAGACGGTTCTGCATATTTTGATGTTCCGGCCGGCGTTTCTCTGTTCTTTGTATCGCTGGATGATAAGAATACATCGGTCAAACGGATGCAGAGTTTCTTCACGGTCATGCCGGGTGAGATATTAAGTTGCGTGGGTTGTCACGAACAGCGGACGAAGCCGCCGGAAGTGGTGGTTTCCACCCGCCTTAAAGCGTTGAAATCTCAGCCACGGCAAATTAAACAATTTGCGGACATGCCTGACGTTTTCGATTTCCCGCGGGATATTCAACCGATCCTGAATAAGTATTGTGATCGTTGTCATAACAGCAAGGAAAGGGCAGGGCATGTGATTCTGGAAGGCGATCTAAGTGAAACATTTTCCATATCGTATTCAACACTGGTATTGAGAAACCAGGTAAGTGATGCAAGAAACCGTACAGGGAACAGGGCCCCTTACACAATTGGCAGTTCCGCCAGCCCTCTGCTTAAAAAGATTAACGGCTCGCATCATGACGTCATCGTGTCACCGCGCGAGGAATTGATGATCAAATTATGGATAGATTCAGCAGCAGTGTACGCCGGCACTTATGCCAGTCTGGGTACAGGTTCAATTTGCATGAAATTGCGGCCATGGGCCGGGGTAACTGTCTGGCCGGGATTTGAAAGTGCTTCCAAAGTTCTTGAGAAGCGCTGCCTCTCATGTCATGACAAGAACAAGAAGGGAATGATTCTGCCGGTATCGCCAACAGACTGGGGATTGATAGGCGGAACATATAAAACAAATGAAACGGAAGAACAGCGAAGTATATCCGGCCATGTCGCCTATAATCTTTCTTATCCTGAAAAATCGTCTCTATTGATGGTGCCGCTGGCGGTAAAGGCTGGCGGATATGCCGGGTCAGACAAGACAAAACACAAGGAGGTTTTCGCCAGCCGCGATGATGCCGGTTATCAGACAATTCTGCAGGGTATACAGAAAGCCAAAGAAGCGCTGTCGGAAAATAAACGCTTTGAAATGCCTGGTTTTCAGCCAAACGAACATTATGTCCGCGAAATGAAGAGATATGGAATCCTTCCTCCTGATTTTGACATCTCACGAACCACCCTCGACTCTTATGAAACAGACAGAAAATACTGGAATCTTGTTTTGAGATGATTTTGAATCGTTAGGCATATGGGAAACGGCAACTATTGTTGAATGAAAGGAGATGAATGTATGGTTTTTGGACAGGCAACACGTTTGTTTTTGACAGTTCTGGTGCTCGGGAATTTTGCGGTCAATTCGTTTGCTGAAGACAAGGCAAAGGCAAAGGAACTATCCAAGGCGTTGGATCAGGCCAAACTGTTTGCCGGACTGACTGTCAAAGAGAGAACCGTGCTGAAATCGGCGGCAATTTTGCGGTACTGCAAAGAAGGTGAGCGCATTATCGCGCAGGGGAAGCCCTTGGATAGGATGTTCATCGTTCTCGAGGGCCAGGCCGAGGTCAGGATAAGCGGAAAACTCGTGGCCACCCTTTCCGGACAATCCCTTGTAGGCGAGGTCGAGTTCCTTGACATGCTTCCGGCCAGTGCGGACGTGGTTATTACCAAAGAAACCCGTCTGATCGAGTTGAATAATGCCGTGCTCACTGGACTTATGAATAAGCATCCCCGACTGGGTTATGTGCTCTTGAGCGAGATTGCCAGAATCGAAGGCCAGCGTCTGCGCGCCATGGACCAGAAATAGGACTCTGCCCAACCATTGTCTTAAGCGGATCGTAAATAAAGAGGGATAATAATAATGAATCAACTGATCAGAAAAAACAATATGAAGGGCAAGAGACTTATTTCAGTTTTGTTATTCATTGCAGGAGTATTTTTTACTGCCGGCGAGGTTGTGATTGCCCAGAACAATCCTGATCAACCAGGGAACAAGGATGCGATCTTTCTTTTAACACGTGCCGATGATATGGGTAACAGTTACGGCAGAACGCTGGGTATAATAAAAGCCCATAAAGAAGGGATCATAACCTCAACAAGTATAATGCCTGCTTCCCAGTTCTTTGAAGAGTCAGTTCGCCTGTGCAAGGAAAATCCCAGGCTGGTTATAGGTATTCACCTGACCCTGCTGGGTACAAGAACCCGGCCTGTATTGTCTCCTGATATTGTTCCAGGTTTGGTGACACCGGAAGGCTTTTTTCATGAAACACTTGACCAGTTAAATAAGGCGAATCCGAAAGCAGAAGAATTAGAGAAAGAAATCCGGGCACAGGTCAACAGGGTCAGGGACTCCGGATTGAAATTTGTCTATCTTGACTGGCACAGATCCGTGCCCCCGGCTGCGATAGAAATAATTAACAGGATTTGTGACGAGCAAAAAGTATTGTTCGGACAGGAGAAGGATGGGGCAACCTACGGTTATAAAAGAATTCCGTTCATGCCCGAAAGCTGGCCGACTCAAAAAGCTCCTGATGGTCAAACCATTCACTACGCTGCACCGGCATTCAGCAACGAACAGGCAGAAATATTTTTTGAAAGATTGGATCATCTGAAGCCGGGTAAATGGATAGGCATATCTCATCCAGGAACCGGCGAACCGCAGCGGCTGAGCGTTACAGAACTGCTCTGTTCACCCCGTACAAAGGAAATCATCAAAAGAAAGAATATTCAGCTTGTCAGCTATCATGATATCTGGAAAGAGGAGTTTGGAAACGCTCGTAACAAATAAACTCCGGATTGAATAACCATGAGCAATAATGAAGCTCTACGGACTAAAGCCCGCAGTTTCTTCGCGGAATCCGGTGTAGCCCCGACCTCTTGCAGAGTCGGGGCGAAGACGGATGAATCTTCCGCGGGGCAGGGCCGCCTGATGTCGCTGGATGCTCTCCGCGGGCTTGATATGCTTTTTCTTACCGGCATTTGCGGTGTGCTTGTGGCAATCGGCAAGTCATACGACAATATATTTTTTGATGTCATCGCAAACCAGTGCCAGCATACGAAATGGCACGGGTTTCACGCGCTGGATTTGATATTTCCGCTGTTTATTTTTATTGGCGGAGTGAGTATGCCTTTTGCCATAAGCAAAAGATTGCAGGAGGGATACAGTCGCACAAAGCTTTATATTCATATTATCAAACGTTCCAGTATGCTTTTCTTTTTTGGACTTCTTATGGCCGGAATTCTCGGATTCGATTTTCAAAATATGCATTACACCGGTGTTCTGCAGAGGATTGCCATTGCCTATTTCTTCTCAGCCCTGATTGTATTGAATTCCGGTATTAAAATGCAGGCTATCATTGCCGGATCATTGCTCGTTATATACTGGCTTTTAATGATACTGGTGCCGGTTCCTGATTACGGTCCGGGAGTTATTACCCCAGAAGGCAATCTTCATTCTTATATTGATCAGCTTCTTCTCCCGGGAAAGTTTTATAATAACCAGCCCTTTGATGAAGACGGTATCCTTCAGCAGATATCATCCATCGCTGTATGCATGGCAGGGGTACTTGCCGGACACTGGCTACGATCATCATTTACACAGAATAAAAAGGTCCTTGGCCTTCTTGCGGCCGGATCAACAAGTATACTCATTGCGCTGTTATGGGATTTTTCCTTCCCCATAATTTTCCGGTTATGGTCAAGCTCTTATGCAATGCTTGTAATTGGTATCAGCGCCATATTACTCGGATTGTTTTACTGGATCATTGATGTCAAGGGATACCGGAAATGGGCATTCCCTTTCGTTGTTGTCGGAATGAATGCCATAACTATCTATATGGCGCCCTTATTGATAGATTTTAACAAGATTGTAAACTTTTTCGTGCATGGATTCGTAAATTACATGGGTTCCTTTAAGCCGGTTTTTCTGGCACTCTGTATACTGACCGTCAAATGGCTCTTGTTATATTTCTTATATAAGAAAAAAATATTCTTAAAAGTCTGAGGAACAGGTAACTTGTAAATATTTAAAAAATCCTGGTTGATTGCGGGGAATTGTTTGCAAATCACGTATCTATTTGAGGGGGAGAATATGCGTACTGCAATACGTTGGTCGTTCGTTGTCGGATTTGTTCTGGCCGGTTTCCTGGAATCAAACGTAGCGGCGGAAGAATGTAATATCCGTTTTTTCCTTTTACCCGATAAATCGGGTGTGCAATTGAGCATTTACCCGTCATGGAAATATAAACTGAAGGGACAATTGGAAGATGGGCCCTTGATAATAGAAATGGAAGGGAAAGGCGGACCGTCCTTTATGGTGGGGGTTACAATCATAGGATTGGATAGTCAGAAGATTCCTGTGCCAAGTAACGAACAGATACGGGAAAATGTACAACGGTTTGTAGATCAAGTTAAATCAAATGCAGTTGAGAAAACAATAGAAGTAAAAGAACTGAAGGGAACATCGGGAAACGGTTATTATTTTAGTGCGACGGATTCCATGCCGAAATCCGGAGCGTATAAATATATTACCCATGGAATGATAAAAGTGGGGAGATCACTCCTTGCTTTTTCAGTCCTTAATAATGATGGCCAGGAGATCATTGGCTCAAGAACCCTCGCGATGGTGAAGAGTGCAATATATGTCAACCGGGAAACGCTGCTTGGAGAGAATACTGCAGAAGAAAACAGGAAGAAAGCCTGTAAGTACGAAATGGGCGAGGGTGTCAAAAAGGACCTGGAACTGGCCCTTCAGTATTACATGATTGCGGCGGAACAGGGTGATCCTGAGGCCATGTATCGACTGGCATATATTTATGACCTGGAAGGTTCTGATAATCAAAGTATTAAATTGTACATGATGTCGGCTCTCAAGGGGTATCCCGAAGCACAAGCTGAAATGGGGCGCCGTTGTAAAAATGGTGAAGGTGTCGCAAAAAATCCCGAACAGGCCGTCAAATGGATGACCTCTGCGGCTACGCAGGGTGTGGTTTCTGCAATGTTGGCACTTGGACATTATTACGAAAACGGAATCGGGGTTCCGCAAAATGCTGAGCAGGCAATAAGATGGATAAAGGCAGCCGCAAATACTGGTGATGATCGTGCAATGTGTGATCTTGGTTGCGCCTATTACAATGGTAAAATCATTCCGAGGAATTATCCGGAAGGTAAATACTGGTTGTTTAAATCTGCGCTTGCAGGTAACAGGCATGGATTGAATATTTTACAGGAATCAAGAGTTTTAAATGATTTTATATACAATTGGCCTCTGTCCATGATCCAATGCAGATTCATGAAAGAGATTGCTGGTGATGACATTTTTATTGTTAACATCGGTGATACCAGTAATAAAGTTTTGTCGTTGTTGGGACCACCGGGATTAAAAGGGCGGAGCGGTATCCCTAAGGATGGTAATGTCGAATGGATTGATGATTGGGATTATAGTTTCGGGAGAATTTCTTTTAAGAATGGAAAGGTTGTAGAAGCCAATGTAAACCGGACTACCGATGCAGGAAAAAAGAAAATCAGCGCATCAGGAAAGTTATATGATTTGGAGGCGCCTCCTTTTCTCCAGCCGAATAGTCCAAAATACCGGGCTCTGGCATCAAGTGCTTTGTTGACTGAACTAAATCATGGACGACATGATCTTCTGGGAACAGAAATGCCGACCGAAGAGAATATCAGACACCAGTTATGGCTCCTTTACAGGTGGTGGAGTGTGACAAGCCGTGAATCGTTTCTCGATTCATTGCGCTGGATTTATGAGAAGGGCCATCGGGTGAATTTTAATAATATTGTAACATATTCCGAAAAACTTACACCGGCCCAGATGAATGCGGCGACGGCCACTGACCGGAATTTCGCGGTGGTAATGAAGTACAAAAATGAACTTGGCAAAAAGAGCATACTTGGATGGGACTTTGCCAGATACATTTCTCTGTGCCGGTGGGGTTATCTGGTCGGTTACCTGAGCGAGGAGGAGGCTTGGGCAAATATCATGCCTGTTGCCAAGTTGTTGCAGAAGACATTCAATTCATGGGAAGATCTCGGAAAGAATTATTTGATTGGACGGGAATTTTGGTCAGAACACGAGACCGACCGGACTGGTGATCCTCTCCGGGAGAAATATCAGACACTATTGAGCGATGAAATGAGCCCATGGAAATTGTGTCCCTGGGACATGGACATGGCCGCGACAGTAACAAACAAGCCAAGGATTCCCGCTTATAATGTTGATAGGCATCAGTTTCCTCCGGAACAAATAAGGAAAAATAGACCAGGTAAATAGAAAAGCGGAACAATATTGGTGATTATTTCATCTACTGGTTTTTCATGTTGCCGCAACGTCTTGAAAAACAAACTGTATCGCGATGAAAAACAGTTATCGGGCTTGATTGTTCATACTCCAAATTGTTTAAATCATAAGATACGTCAAAGGATACAGGAGGAATTATGAGAAAAGTCATTGCCGTTATGATTATGATGGCGTCCGTTGCCGCCGGGGCAGATGAAATCAAGACGCTGGGTGGTGATACGGGCTATTGGAGAGGTTCGGTCAAGCCCGAGTTCAAGATCACCCAGATCGCCGACGAGACGGCTGAGCTGGTCGGCATTCAAGCCGGGCCGTCCATGAATCGGGGGCTCTATCTCGGGGTCTGCGCTTATGGACTGGTTAATGACGTTGATACTGAAGGTGCCGGCAAGCTGGACTCGTTTGACTTCTGGTACGGTGGTTTTGTGGTCGATTACACGATGTTCGCCAGGGAAGTAGTGCACGGGTCTGCCGGGTTTCTGATCGGCTGCGGCGAGGTGAATGTCGGCGGTATCGCGGACGACGACAGCGCGAACCTGTTTATGTTCGAGCCCTGTGTCAACCTGATGGTCAACGTGACCAAGGGTGTCGAGCTGGGTATCGGTGTGAGTTACCGGTTCATGAATGGGTCGGACATCGAGAGTTTCGAAGATTCCGACCTCAGTGGTGTGGCCGCGAGTATTTTCGTGCGCTGGAACGAAGAATAACAAGTGTATGTAGATGCCGTAATTGTTAAAGGATAGGGAATATATGGAAGACATCAGATTTGTTTGTACGAAGTGTGGACAGAAACTGAAATGTACGCCGGATAATGCAGGACAGAAGATCGAATGTCCCGCATGTAAAAAGACAGTCAAAATTCCAAATCCATATCCACCCACAGCTAAACTGCCGCGAGTGCATCCTGATCCCCAGTCATAATCCAAATCCATCGATTATCATCATTGGTTCATCTTGGATATCCGCTCCTGGATAGATTTGGCGTTGAAAGTTGATGGACACGGCTTCGCGATATCGGCTTCCATTTCTTTCAATGTCGGTGTCGTTGATGGCACGCCGTCCCTGGGGACCTCGATCCTGGCTATCCAGACGATGGCATTGAGCACGGCCTTACGGTAACTGTCCTGCGCCCAGTTCCAGTGCTCGTGCATCCCTGTGAAACCCCAACCGCGCCCGCCGTTCGGACGCTCATAGGTCCATCCGATCACTTCGGCCATTCCCGTTCTCTTTCGTACTTCAGGATTACCGCTGTGCGGTCCGTCTTTACCCTGCCTGGTACGCTCGGGTGGAACTGCAGCCAGAATGGGAGTAACGCCTTTCATATCGCTGACAAATTTCATGTGATAATACCATTCGTCCTGTACCTTGAATGGTTTCAGGCCCCGCGAAACTGGGTGATCCGGAAACGACTTGAAATCAGCCTCCCAGTACGGGTTGACAGACCAATGCTGGACATAAGATCCACCGATCCAATCGATCAACCGGTTGATCGCCTTCGGGTCACTTGGGTCAAGTGTATAATGGATACACGCCAGGCCCACGCCCTTCTGCATGAGAGGTTCAAGCCTGTTACCCAGCGACCTTACAAGACCACCGCCATCACTGCCGATCACAATTGCATCCGCGGTATCAAGTACGGCCAGGTCCTTATTGCCCTGGATAACGACACATTCCGCTTCCGGTACACCCTCGTTCAGCATTCGAGCCAGCATCCTGAATGCCGGGCCATATGCGTGTCCGCCGTAGCCATGACTCTCCGGTCCGTGCACGAAAACAATTTTCTTTTTTGCCACATCTGCGGCTGACAGATTACCAACAACTGCAATACCTGCAAACAGCAGGCCTATCATGACAATACGAGTAACTTTCTTCATTCGATTTTATCTCCTTTCCCAAGCAGGTGAGAATCATAACCATAATTATTTTTCACACCAGAATTATCCAACTTGCAGGTTAATCAGGTAAAAAAAGAAGCCCGTTGGCCAGAAAGTTTTCGATGGACTCTTTAAGATATAAAATCTTTATTCCGCCTTTTAGGTCGTGGTCCTCTATTTTCGATCCAGCCAGGGGCCGACTTGTATAAAGCATTGAATGTGCCAAGATCGCCTGAAGTTCTCCTTTCGCGGAATTACTGCGGAATATCAGTGTTTTTTGAGAATTCCATTATTGGGATACCGAAGTTTCTGTATCATGTGTCTCGCCTGTATTGCTGAAATGGACACATTGCTGGTCACCAGCGGCCAATTATCCACTTTACCAGGATACGAGACATATTGCATTTTCAGGACCGCTTTCGTTATATAGGGCCCACATTATGACTGTTAGAAGGAAATCCCCGCGCAAAACCGGCAGAAACACGGCAGCTCAAAAGCAAACGCAGGTAGAACTGCGGGAACGTGTAAAGGAACTCTCGTGTCTCTATGGAATAGCGCGTATAGTTGCGGAACCGGGAAAATCCCTCAAAAATATTCTTCAGGAAGTTGTCGAAGTTCTGCCGCCAAGCTGGCTTTATCCGGACATCGCTTCGGCAGGAATATCCATCGACGGACACCTGTTCTCCACCCCCGGATTTACGAAGGCACGTTTCCGGCAGACTGCGGGAATAATCATCAAGGGCGGGAAACGCGGAACAGTCGAGGTGGCTTATTCAAAACAGAAACCCAATCTTGATGAAGGGCCCTTTCTCAGGGAGGAACGGAACCTGATAGATGCGGTAGCTCGCGAACTTTCTCTCGTCGTGGAACGCAAGAACCTTGAACACGAAAAAGAGGAGTTCTCCGATCAATTGAGACGGGCTGACCGTCTGGCCACAATGGGTCTGCTTGCCGCTGGTATTGCGCATGAAATGAACGAACCACTGGAAGGCATTCTTGGATTCGCGCAGCTTATCAGGAAAAATCCGCAACTTCCGGATTCGGCTGCAAGGGACCTCGATAAGATAATTACCGCATCCCTTAATGCCAGGGAGATTGTTCGAAAGATGCGTATGCTTTCCCGTCAAACCCCGCTCCAGAAGTCCCTGACAAACCTGAACCGGCTGATTGATGAAGGCCTTGATTTCCTTGAAAACAGATGTAAGAGGTTAGGCGTTAAGATTGTAAGAAATCTTGCCCGGAACCTGCCTGATATAATTGCAGATTCGACACAAATGAACCAGGTGCTCGTTAACCTGATTGTCAATGCAGAACAGGCAATGCCGCATGGCGGGAAAATCACCATTACTACAATACGCAGCCGTAACACTGTTTCCCTGATAGTTAAAGACACAGGGACTGGAATTGAAAGTCAGAACCTGAAACACATATTCGACCCTTTTTTCACCCTGAAAAATCCGGAAGAAGGTACGGGATTGGGCCTGGCAATAGTCAATCGCATTGTCTCTGCGCACAGCGGCAAAATAAAAGTGGATAGCAAGCTTGGAATTGGAACTCGTTTTGAAGTAGTGTTTCCCCTCGTCGTGAAAAATAAATCCGAAAAGGAGAAAAGGCAAAATGCCGCAGAGTAAGAAAGATCATATACTCGCTGTGGATGACTGTCCCGATACCCTGGAGATAATCCGCAGGAATCTGAGTTCGAAGAAAATCCAGGTGACCACTGCACGGTCCGTAACTGAGGCCCTGAAAATTCTCGATTCGGCGGCTGTGGACCTTGTTGTTACCGATCTCAAGATGCCCGGTACTTCGGGGCTCGACCTGATACGGCATATCCGCGAGAACCACAGGAACACGGAGGTGATGATGATTACCGGTTACGCCTCCGTGGAAGGCGCGGTCGAAGCGGTGAAGACCGGCGCGGAAGAGTATCTTGCGAAGCCTTTTACAGACGGCGAGTTGTCCGCCGCCGTGCAGCGTGCGCTCGACAAACTGCACATGCGTCGCACAGGACAGTACCGGCCGGGCGAAAGCCTGCCTTCAAAACACGGTCTAATCGGCAACTCGGAGGTCATGAAGAAGGTGGCAATCGCCGTGGACAAGGCGGCCTCCACCCTGGCAACAGTTCTGATTACCGGTGAGAGCGGCACAGGCAAGGAACTCGTGGCCCGTGCCATTCATTATTCGAGCAGGCGGGCGCCGGCTCCTTTCGTGCCGGTCAATTGCGGCGGCATCCCGGAAGGTCTGCTCGAAAGCGAACTGTTCGGCCATGTCAGGGGTGCCTTCACAGGTGCAACGGAGTCTCGGGCGGGATTTTTTCAGACAGCCGAAGGCGGGACTATTTTTCTGGACGAAATTTCAGAAACCAGCCCGGCAATGCAGGTAAAGCTCCTTCGCGCGCTTCAGGACAAGGCAATCTGCATGGTTGGCGCAACGCGTACTCAGAAGGTGGACGTGCGAATTATTGCCGCGACAAACAAGGACCTCACCGGGCTCACCAGGAGAGGTATATTCCGTGAAGATCTCTTTTTCCGGCTGAATGTCATTTCCATTGAAGTCCCGCCCCTGAGAAAAAGGGAAGATGACGTACTCCTTCTCGTGAATTATTTTAAATCGAAATTCGCCAGCGAATTCGGAAAACGCGAAATACGATTCACAGACAGGGCCCTGGCATCACTCACCAATTATGCCTGGCCCGGAAATGTCAGGGAACTCGAGAATATCATCCAGCGCATTGTCGTCATGTCGGACAGCGACACTGTAGATGTCTCCGACCTGCCTTCGTTTATGCGTTTTACAGTTCCACATAAAGAATCTTTAACACGAACGCTTACAGAGGTGGAAGCAGAGTATATATCTAACGTTCTTTCAAGTACCGGTGGAAATAAAGCGAAGGCAGCACGAATCCTCGGGATCGACAGAAAGACCCTCAGGGAGAAATTGAAGGCTATACCGGCAAAATAGAAGCGGGGCAATTCTCCCCACCGGTTCTAAATTCCCCATCAATTACACCCGTGTATAGGCAGTCCCGTCTGCCCGTTTTTCGTATTTCGTTTTTTTGCCTGGGACTGTAAGTTCCTGCAGCAAAATGGGAAACCGACCCAATACTTTGCAATATCTCTTGCATCTACAGGGATGTCCGACCAGTGGTATGGCAATTGCTTTTCTTATATCGTGCGAAATGCTGCCGGTCATGGCCGTAGGAGTGTCCCCGCCAGTCAGGGAGGGAGAAATGAAACACAGAAGGATTGCTTCGTCAGGCATTGCCCGATCATTGAAGGCAAGTCGGAATAAGTATACAAAAGAAGAATCCCGGCTCCACGGATTATGCCGGAATTGCTGTCGTGCAGAAACATGCCGGTATCCGGGAGATAGATCAAAACCCGTACTCGACTGCGAAGAATTTGACATGGGAAAGATGAAGATAAAACACATGCGGCAGACTGCACGAAAAGCGACAACCAGGGGAAAAGATATCGGCGGACTTTGCTCCAACTGCGCAGTCCGTTCAGTATGTGACCTTCCAAAGATGGAAGGAGGAGTATGGCATTGTGAAGAGTACCGGTAAGAAGAAAAAAAGAACCGTTATTTCAGATGAGCCCGATAATTGCACAGAGGAAGATGTTAAAGAGGCCGATATACTGGCCATAGTGCGGAAACATGATGGTGCCCGCGGTGGTCTTATTGCCATGCTCGAGGGGATCCAGCAGAAGTACGGTTATCTTCCGGAAAACGCCCTCAGGATTCTGAGTAATGCAACAGGCCGTTCCCTGGTGGATATCTACGGAGTAGCGACATTCTACCGTTCGTTCACACTGCATCCACGGGGCAAACATCTTGTCACAGCCTGCCTCGGCACAGCATGTCATGTCCGGGCCGCACCAAGAATTGTCGAGGAACTTGAACAACAACTGGGAATCAAGGCTTCGGAAACAACTCCAGATAGGAATTTTACACTGGAAACTGTGAATTGTCTTGGGGCCTGCGCGCTGGGACCTGTTGTAGTGATCGATGGACACTATTTCTCGAAAGTCAAGACAGCAGGAATAAAGAAGTTGATTGAAGAAGCCAGAAACGGGTTTCCCGATGAAAAGATGCTCGAGCGCGAATTTGCATTTCCTGTTGAGGCAAGCTGTCCCCAGTGTCATCACAGCCTCATGGATGCGGGTAATATCATTGAAGGATATCCATCAATCCGGGTTGATATTTCTGCTGGCGAGAAGTCGGGCTGGCTTCGGCTGGTTTCCCTGTATGGCAGTCGGGGTTTTGAAAGTGAACATGAGTTGCCGGTGGGTGAATCGGTTGCTTTTTTCTGTCCACATTGCAAAGCACGAATTGCCGGTACCACCCTGTGCACTGAGTGCGAAGCAACCATGGCTGGAATACGCATTGGGGAAGGAGCCCTCCTTCAGATATGTGAAAGACGGGGATGCGATGGATGCAGGCTGGAACTGGATGCCGTAAAATCGCAGGTATAAAGGAAAGAACTGCCGAACAGGAATAGCGGTTTTGTTTATGATCAGATTTAAGTCAATAGATGAGTTTCACAACTTTCAGGGACACCTGAAGAAGCAGCGGAGTCCAAAGGTTCCAACGATCATAATTCCTGCCGGTACCTGTGCGTTAACGAGCGGTGCAGAGAAGATCATACATGCTGCCCAGCGCGAAATCCTCGCGAAAAACCTTGCCGGCAGGGTTGCTCTTCGCATCACAGGTTGCCATGGATTCTGTCAGATGGAACCGTCGGTGCTTGTTGAGCCGTACCGGACATTCTATCCCGAAGTCGGAGCAAAAGAAATGGTGCGTATTGTTAACGCCGTGGCCCAGGGGAAAATCTGTCAGGATCTTCTATTCAAACTTCCGGGAACAGGGGCGCCGGTGGAAAAACAGGATGATATTCCATTTTTCAGCAAGCAGATCAGGCGGGTACTTTCATCGAACGAAAAAGTGGATCCCACGAAGCTCGAAACTTTTATCGAGGCAGGTGGATACGCAACACTGGCAAAAGCATTAGCCCGCGACAAACCGGAATGGATAGTAAACGAAGTCAAGCAATCGGGTCTGCGAGGAAGGGGAGGCGGCGGATTTCCAACCGGTTTGAAATGGCAATTCCTGGCTTCCAGGCCGGCGATTAATGGCAAGGTGCTGGTCTGCAATGCTGATGAGGGTGATCCTGGCGCGTACATGGATCGTAGCGTGCTGGAAGGTAATCCGCACAGTATTATTGAGGGAATGCTCATCGGGGCCCGTGGAACCGGTGCTACAGAAGGCGTGATTTACGTAAGGAAAGAATATCCACTTGCCATCAAACACCTTGTCATAGCACTCAAACAGGCCCGTGAATGCGGGTTGCTGGGGAAAAATATCCTGGGAACCGGTTTTTCTTTCGATATCGAAATCGTCAAAGGGGCAGGCGCATTCGTCTGCGGCGAAGAAACATCGCTGATCCGGTCAATCGAAGGAAAAACCGGCGAACCGAGGCAGCGTCCGCCATTTCCCGTAGAAAAGGGTGTTAACGGTAAACCAACCGCTATCAACAATGTGGAAACATGGGCCAATATCCCGATCATCATCAGAGACGGTGCGGAAACATTCGCTTCAATCGGAACAAAAAACAGTCCCGGTACCAAGATATTCAGCCTTGTTGGTAAGATCAAAAACACCGGACTTGTTGAAGTTCCCATGGGTATTTCCATCAAGGAGATTGTGTACGATATAGGCGGAGGTCCGGCCGGTAAGGCCAGGATAAAGGCCGTTCAGACCGGCGGTCCGTCAGGCGGCTGTATCCCGGCTGAAAAATTCGACCTGCCCATCGATTATGACAGCCTCTCCGAAGCCGGTTCCATCATGGGGTCCGGCGGCATGATTGTGATGGATGGAAACACCTGCATGGTTGATGTTGCCAGGTATTTTATGAAATTTCTGAAGGATGAATCGTGCGGCAAATGCTTTACATGCCGCAAGGGAACACAGCGGATGTATGAAATCCTCGACGATATTTCCAGGGGTATGGCTACACTTGAACAGGTGGAACTCCTCAAGGAACTTGCCGAGGCAGTCAAGGATACGACCATGTGTGGCCTCGGACAGACTGCGTCGAACCCTGTCCTGAGCACTCTCCGATACTTCAAGCACGAATACGAGCGGCATGTGATGGATAAAAAGTGCGACGCTTTCGTATGCAAAAGCCTTGTCGGGGCTTCATGCCAGTTTGCCTGTCCGCTTGATACCGAGGTTTGGCGATATGTCGCTCTCATTGAGAAAAAGAAATACAGGGAAGCATACCAGGTCATCAGGGAGGCAAATCCATTCCCGTCAATCTGCGCAAGGGTCTGCGACCGCAAGTGCGAACAGAGGTGCCAGCTCGGTGTCAGCGGGGGCGAACCCGTGGCCATACGCACGCTGAAAAGATTCATTACAGATCGTGTTGCTCCGTCTGTCTATAAACCGGCAAAATCCGCCGGGAAGAAGAAGGCCATGCCGGCTGTTGCCGTAATTGGGGCCGGGCCGGCCGGCATTTCTGCGGCTCACTACCTTTCACTGTCTGGTTATAAAGTCACACTGTTCGAGGCCGAAAAAGAGATAGGGGGCATGCTGGTCAGCTGTATTCCGGCATATCGTCTGCCTCACGAAGTGGTACGCAGGGAAATCAAGTCGCTCATGAACAGCAATATACATGTCGAATGCAGCACCATGCTGGGCAGGGACATGACAATAGATGATCTGTTCAAGAAAGGTTTCAAGGCCGTATTCCTCTCGACAGGTGCCCACAAGAGCTGGAAGTTGAACCTCAAGGGAGAAAACATGGAAGGCATCTATCCTTCCATGCAGTTCCTCAAAGCATTCAATCTCAGGGGAGAAGAGCTGGCAAATGGTCGTGTTGGTATCATTGGCGGCGGCAATTCGGCCGTCGATGCGGCCAGGGTAGCGATCCGCCAGAAACACGTCAAGAGTGTCACCCTTCTTTACCGCCGGACATCACAGGAAATGCCTGCTTACGCCGAAGAAGTCGATGCGGCCGTTGAAGAAGGTATAAAACTGGAGACACTGGTTTCGCCGGTAAGAATTCTTCATGTCGCGGAGGCCATGGCGGAAGGCGTGAAAGTCGAAACTTTCGTGTCGCCGATAAAAATACGTTCCAAGGGAGGGCACTTTGCCGGTATCGAATGTATCAGGAATAAACCCGGTGAAGTAGATTCCAGCGGGCGCCGTAAACCTGAGCCCATTCCCGGTACAGAGTTTACACTTCCCCTGGATACATTGATCGTGGCCATCGGTGAACGCCCTGACAGCGAGCATCTCCTTCCAATGGGAATTGAGCTGGACAAGTCAGGAAGACCGCTGATTGACACCGAGACCTTCGTCACAAGCCGTCCGGATGTATTTGCCGCTGGTGATCTGGTAACCGGTCCAAACACGGTGGTTGACGCCATAGCGGCCGGGAAGAAGGCAGCGGGAGTCATTGACCGCCATTTCCGCGGTAAGGAACTCAAGGAAACGCCGAAATTTAATTTGCCCAGAGTCTTCGTGGAACCCCGTCCCGGTATCGGCGAGGAAACCGGGGATGTGACGCGGCTGGTTCCACCCGTAATATCTGCAGGGTCCAGGAAAAAGAACTTCACGGAAGTTGAAAAGGTTGTATCGGTCGGGGATGCACTGCGCGAAGCCCGCAGGTGCCTGAGATGCGATCTGGAATTCACCCGGAAAAAAGAAACGGTCAAGACGACGGAGAAAGCAGTATGATCACGCTCAAAATCAACGGACTGGACGTTTCTGTGGAAAAGGGAACAACGATTCTCGAAGCGGCAGAGTTCATCGGGTTTCCGATACCGACTTTGTGCCATATGGATGGTCTCACGCCTTACGGTGCCTGCCGGTTGTGTGTCGTTGAGATCGGCGAAGGTAAGAAGGCCAAACTTGTCTCATCCTGTACTTATCCGGTGGAAGAAGGATTGAAGGTCCGCACATCTTCAAAGCGCGTTGTACGTGCGCGAAGAATGGTCATCGAACTCCTGCTGGCATCGTGTCCCCAGTCAAAGACCATCCAGGATATTGCCTCGACATACGGGGTGCGTACCCAGCGTTTCAAACAGGAATACGACGATTGCATCCTCTGCGGGCGCTGTGTCCGGATGTGCGAGGAGCAGATGATGGCCAAGGCCATTGGCTTCCAGAACCGTGGAGAGAAGCGAAGTATCGGTACGCCATTTGATACCAAGTCCGATGTCTGCCGGTTATGCGGCGGATGTATGTACGTGTGTCCCGTGTGCGAACTGCGGTGCACATACAACCAGCCGGAAAAAGCTATTTGCGGCGGATGCGCGAACCTGTTTGCGCCATGCGTGGAGAAAGATAATTTCGATGATATGATGTGCTATATGAATCCGTGTGTTGCTTGTGAAATACCAAAAGAATAGTTGAACGAAAGGATACAGTTATGTCTAGTACACTCTCCAGAGTAAATGCTTCAGCGGCGACTCTTACAAAAAACCGGACCATAGGATCGGTGGTACCCGCCTCGGGTATGTGCGTAACGTGCGTGGATGGATGCATCGGCATGTGCGAAATAGGCAAATCGGCCTATCGCGGCCACGAGGTTATTTATCCACAGCCGTTCGGCGTGATAACCACCGCAAGCGAAAAAACGTATCCCGTCGATTATTCTCATTTTAATATCATGGGAACAGCCGTCGGGGCATACGGGATAGAAGCCGACAGCGATAAGGCCATCTTTCCGGCTGTTGACCTGGAAACAGTTTTCGGCCACGATAAAAAACTGAAGTATCGCTATCCGTGGCATATTGCCGGAATTGGCTCAACAGACATCGCCAAGAATAACTGGGAAGGACTGGCAATTGGATCTGCGCTTGCCGGTACCGGCCTGACCATTGGCGAAAACGTTGCCGGTATGGATCCTTCGACAGTCCTCGAAAAGGGCAGGGTCGTGGATACAGCCGACCTTAAGCGCCGTGTAAAACTTTACAAAGATCACCAGCGCGATGGTTACGGCGCCATAATTGTCCAGGCAAACCTCGAAGATACCCGGCTCGGTGCGCAGGAATACGCCATCGAGAAGCTTGGAGTGGAATGCGTTGAGATGAAATGGGGCCAGGGCGCCAAGGATATAGGCGGCGAAGTAAAGATCAAGGAACTGAAGAAGGCCCAACTGCTTCAAAAGCGCGGCTACCTTGTTCTGCCGGATCCCAGCAATCCGGACGTCATCAAGGCATACGAACACGGGGAGTTCAAGGAATTCGAACGCCACTCACGCGTGGGAATGGTCAGCGAAGAATCGTTCGCCAAACGCGTGGAGGAACTGCGGAAAGCCGGCGCCAGGTACATTTTCCTCAAAACAGGCGCCTATCGTCCGTCGGATCTCGCCCGCGCGGTGATGTATTCTTCCAAGTACAAACTGGATCTTCTCACCGTGGATGGAGCAGGTGGTGGAACAGGTATGAGCCCATGGCACATGATGAATGAATGGGGCATGCCGCCGGTCTATCTGCACTCGCTGTTGCATCAATATGCACAGCGCCTGGCCGATAAGAAGAAGTACCTCCCGACTCTTGCAGTAGGAGGCGGCTTTACATTTGAAGACCAGATTTACAAGGGGCTTGCCCTCGGTTCACCTTTTGTCAAGTTGATCGGCATGGCACGCGGACCAATCGCCGCGGCAATGGTAGGCAAGACCATTGGACGTACAATTGATAAGAACGAAGTGCCGGTATATATTGAACGGTTCGGGAAGACGAAGGATGAAATCTTCGTCACTTCCGCCACTCTGCGCAACGAACTTGGCGACAAGGAATTCGAAAAACTGCCGACCGGCGCCATTGGACTGTACACTTACTACGAGAGACTGGCCCAGGGTTTGCGCCAGCTGATGGCCGGAAGCCGCAAGTTTGCCGTGAAATACATGGACCGTACCGATATAGCCGCCCTCACGAGGGAGGCTTCGGATATCAGCGGCATACAGTACATCATGGATGTCGACAAGGAAGAAGCTGTGAAAATACTCGACAGTTGATGAACTGTAATGCCTGTTCATCACTATCAGGATTTATTCAAGCGGCTTGATTCTTTTAAATCCTTCCGGGCCCCGTCTTGACGATCGGGCATACTTATGTTCTCATCCGGTTGTAATTCCTGAATGGCCCAAACAAGGCAGGAATTGTTATAGTTTCTAACCTGATGTATGACGCTGAATAAAAATATTCTGATCGCATGTTCGGTGATGGCTCTGGTGTGGGGTGTGGAAGCGCAGGATGATACACCGGACAGCTGCGATTCGGTTGCGTCGTTCAATGACGCTTGTATTTCAAACGGTTTCTGGACCGGTGCAGCCGTGCTGGCAGGCACGCCTGCCAGGGTGTTATTCCGGCAGTCATGGGGCTGGATGGACCGGGCGAAGACGGTCCCGATGCCGGTGGATGGTATTTTCGATCTGGCGAGTGTGACCAAGGTTGTGGGCACGGCAACCGCGCTGGCCATCTGCATGGATCGTCATCTGATAGATCCGGACATGGTTTTCACCAACTACCTGCCCGGCTACAGGGGTGAACTGAAGGGACCTGTTACGGTCCGTGATCTTGCCCGCCATATTTCCGGCTTTGATAACAGTAAATTTTACGACATTGAGGGGCAGGTGACCAACCTGATCCTTTCATTCAGCCCCTCACGTCAGGCAGGAGAGCAATATCTCTACTCATGTGCCAACTTTATCCTGCTGGGGCTGATTGTTGAAAGGGTTTCCGGGAAGGATCTTGGTGAATTCTGCCGCGAGAATATTTTCGAGCCATTGGGGATGAGGGATACGCGGTGGGCTCCATTGCCAGGTCTGGATGCGCGTCGCGTGGTCATGCAGCCTGTTACGCAGACGCTGGGCATGGCGAGCGACCCGCCTGCACGTCACGCGAACCATCCCATCGGCAACGCCGGACTGTTCTCCACAGTGGACGATCTTGGCATATTCTGCCGTATGATGCTGGCAGGAGGAAAATTGGGGAAGAATCAGTTCTTTTCCGGACAGGTTGTGAAGGTGCTCGAAGTACGTCCCGACACGCGTTCACCTGCGGCCTTTGGCTGGCGCGTGGATCCGCAATACAATCCACCTTCGCTCTCGGCGGCGACAATGAGCCATACAGGCTGGGCGGGAAACTCGATATGGATCGATCCGGTAAAACAGTACTACGTGGTGGTACTCACGAACCGTACCGGTGAAAATGCAAAGGTGGCTAAGGCCCGCATCGAGCTTGCAGAACATGTTCTGCAGATGATGAAGAATTTGAATTAGCAAATCGTTTGGATTATCGGGGAATAGTCGCTAAAAAGGTGGTGCCGTAGTGGAACGCTGGACTATGCATTCGTGTGTGCTGCGGGGAACTGGGTCCCCTGTATCCATCCACGGCACCACTATATTAAACCATAAAGCCAAACCAAACACAAGCTTGGATAATTTAAATTAGGATGCCGCCAAAACAGGGAGGAAAATTATGAAGACATTATTTGCCACGGTAATACTGGCTGGCTTTGTTGCCACGGCGTCGGCTGATCTTATCGCGACCAACCTTGTTATTAAATCAGGAACCTCCGCGACGCTGACGTTTCCATCGCGTGAACCGGCAACAGCGGAGGTGGCACTGCTGACATTACTCGCGCGGCTGGAATCGCCGCGTCTTGGCGGCTCAACCTATGCGATGCGGCTCCAGATCAACGGACAGCCTTTGGAAACGGAACATATCATCAACAAACCCGCAAAGCTTACCATGCGTGATGGCCGAAAACTCGGCTGGTTCGCCATTACCGGCTGGCGCGTGCCGTATGCGCCTGATTTCACCACGAACGAGAAGTCCAAATCGCCCATCAGCATCACGGACCCGGAGCCGCATCGTTGGACGTTCGACGTGACGCGGCTGTTACGATCGTCAAGTAATCGTCTTGTCGTCATTGCTGCTCCTAACCTGCCGTTGACCAGCCCGTTGGCGGTGGAACAGGTCGAGTTGGTTTTTAAACCGTCCGAGTTCGTGAAGCGCGTGAAATGGGAAGATGAGGAGGAGCCAGTCTGGACTGGATCCTCACTGTTCGTGCCCGCAGAAAAGCGTCGCGTGAAATATTGCGTCACGGAGCGTGGTGACCGCGCGTTGCGGGTGTCGTATGGGTTTTCTGCCAACTCAAAGAACGAAAGCCAGGACTACATCGACGTTGAGAGTGAGTTTCGCTGTGCGGATCCAAAGGCATTCTGCGTTAAACGAAAAGTGAGGTCGCTGGCTGAGTGCGTGGAGGTGACGGACACGATCGAGAACCTTACCGACAATGACATCGGGCTGATGATCCATCATCGCGTGCCGCTGGCGGACAGGAAAATCGATTCACTCCATCTCTGTGGTTGGCCGAAGACGATGAAGGAAGGATCACAGCACCAGGCAATGCATCCGTCGGTCTTCGTGACGGGGGATGCCGGCAGTTTCGCGTTGCTCGCGCGTGACGATGTATTCCGCGTGCATTGCCGCAGCGCACTGGAGGGCGGTGTGGCAAGTATCAACGACGAACGCTTCGGTCTCGCACCACACGCCAGCTATACGATGCGCTGGAATATTTTCCCTGTGCCGTCGCGCGAGTATTGGGATTTCATCAACGCGGCCCGGCGTACTCTTGACGTTAATTTTACTCTCGACGGTCCGATGGGGTTTATCGGCACTCCGCGCGCGTCGGCTCCGGTATTGACGGACGTGGAACTGAAGGCTTTTGCCGACAACCGCAGTCTTCGCTACGTCAGCGGGGGTATTCCCTATACGGAGAAGCCGAAATACCGCTATCTGCACGGCTCTGGCTATCTCGAGGCCGGCAGTTGGGCAGAACGGACGAAAGAGTTATTGCAACGGCTCGCGCAGTTACGACCTGGACTGATACCGGTCACTTATTTCCACGAATTTATCTCTACGGAAACCGATTCACCCGAAAAATACCGCGATGCCCGTGTAATACGCAGCGACGGCACGCAGGGGAATTATCCGTATCACTATCCTCTGCCTATGTTCTGCCCAACCCTCGATAACAGTTACGGCCGCACACTGCCTGGCTTCTTCGACTGGGCGCGTCGGGCCGTTGGTGTGCAGGGGATTTACTGGGATGAGATGGATGGCAGCAGCGAAACTTATACGTATGACGGCCGCTGGGACGGCCACACCGTTGTAATGGACCCGAAAACACTGAAAATTCTACATAAGCCCGCGATGATCACGTTGTTGAGCCAGGAGTGGCGCATCAAGCAGGCGAAGGCAATCCTGCGCTGGGGATCACTCATTGCCAACGGCCAGCCGCAAACTGACTCCATGATGCGCGTCCATTTCGTACGGTTTGTAGAAACCGGCGATATCAATCATCTGATTAACGCACAGCTTTACACGCCTGTCGGTCTTGGCGACCATCTGACAGAAAGAAACGAGAAGGACATCGCGCGCCAGATTCGCGCGCATCTGCGGTTCGGCTGTCTCTACTATTATTATGGTGGTCATATCAAGACGATCTACCCGCAACTGACAAGCCGGATGTATCCATTCACGCCCATTGAACTGCATCCCGGCGTACTCATCGGCAAGGAGCGCATCCTCACCGCGCGCAGCGGCACGTTTGGCTGGGGCGACCGCTCGAAGCACGAGGTTCATGTGTTCGATAACACCGGTCGCGAAGTGCCGGACTTCAAAATCGAAACAACCAGGCGAAACGGAGCGACACTGACCGAACTGAGCCTGACCAACGGCTGGAGCGCGGCGATTGTGAGAAAATAGCGATTCTACCTGCTTGTTTTCGATGCCCTGATCCTGTACTGTTCCCGCATGTAACTGGTTTTTCAGGCTGACACCGCGGGTGTGTACCTGTAACGCCGGAAAAGTGATTACTTGTATACTTAACCTCTATATTCAGGAGAGAAACACATGTCAGAGAATCATTTGATCAGTGGAACAGGATGGACACGACGGGATGTACTCAAGACGGCTGCAGCCAGTGCGCTGACCTGTGCGTTCCCGAAAAATATTTTTGCGGCAACTGGAAAAAAGATCGGGATATCAGTCCAGCTTTACTCGGTGCGCGGTGACTGCAGCAAGGATTTTGACGCGGCACTTGCACGAATTGCAAAAATGGGTTTTGCCGGGGTCGAGTTTGCGGGTTACCACAGTTACAGCGGAAAAGCCGGTGAGTTGAAAAAGAAGCTCGATGACCTGAACATGAAGGCCACTGGAACACATATCGGCACCGCTACCTTGAAGGGTGATGCACTCAAGGGCACAATTGAGTTTCATCAAACAATCGGCTGCAAGTATCTGGTTGTCCCCGGTGACAAAGCTTTCAGCGATGCGGAGAAGAGCAAGGAGTTCGCCGAAACGTTCAACAAGGCAATGGAGACTTTGAAACCGCTCGGTATGGCTTGTGGCTACCACAACCACACTGAAATCGCCAAGATTGATCCCGCGACAAATAAGACATATTGGGAACTTTTCGCCGAGCGAACCACGCCTGACGTCATTTTACAGCAGGACTGTGGCTGGACCGCCGCAGCCGGGCTGGATCCGGTCGAGATGGTCAAGAAACACCCGGGTCGTACCAGAATTCCGCATTTCAAACCTACAGTTGTCAAGGGTGAGGCAGGAAAGAAAGCGATCCTGGGCGAGGATTCGGTCAACTGGAAGGCAGTCATCGAGGCTTGCTACGCGGTTGGCGGGACGGAATGGTTTGTGATCGAGCAGGAAGCTTATCCGGACGGCAAGCCTCCCATGGAATGCACGGAACTATCCCTGGCCGGACTCAAGAAGATGCTGACAGAGATGGGGAAGGCGTAAGACCAGAAGCAAATTATGTCGGACGGATCGGACTCTGATTATTCCTTTTGATTGGAGGCGTGACGAATAGACAGAAACTGTCAGTACTTGGTTGGGACTTGGTGTAGGAACTGTATGAGCAATTTAGCAACTTCCTCCGGCTTTTCCTGTTGGACCCAGTGTCCGGCCCCGTCGACCAGATGAACTCCCCGCATTTGCGTACAGATAGTCTTCTGCATTTTTTCCAGGGTGCCGGCGCTCTGGTAGACTCCCCAGTCACTCGCTCCTGAGATAAAGCATGACGGTACATCAATCGTGCGACCGGAGAAGGTCTGAAGCTCGGCCTTGTACCTGGGATCGGTCGAACAACGGTACCATTGGAGTCCGCCCTGAAATCCATGCCTGCTGAATTCTGTACTGTACACACGCAATTCTTCGTCAGACAGCCATTTGCATGCTGCGATTGCCGATGCTGACGGCATTTCACCAGCCACTGTTTCCGCCATTCCCTTTTTCAGGTCCATGATGTAATAAGTGGGCATTTTTGCCAGTTCGCCTGCGCTCCATGCCTTGAGAGGAAAAGGCTTGTTCTCTTTCCAGTCCGCGCTTTTGAAGTGATAATAAGCCCGGAGAAAATCATGAACGCCCTGCGGACAATTGCGCATGTTGTCGTTGGCCTCACGTGTTGAGTAATACCACTGGTAATGTTTGCGAGGGCGGGGGAGTGCGGCAAGTTCATCATGAATGTTGGGACCGGATGGCTTGCCGCTTTGCGATGAATCATTGGCAGTATTGAAAGGTAAAGGCGGCGGACCTCCAAACGGGGCGCTCATCATCACTACAGAACGAAACACATCCGGTCGTACCAGTGAACACCAGGCTGCGACAGGCGAACCAAAGTCGTGTCCCACCACAGCCGCTACCGAACGATAACCCAGCGAGGAGACCAGTCCAAGTGTGTCCCTGACGATGTTGAGCATACGGAAAGAACCGACATCGCCGTCGTAGTTACCGTCCCAGCCAGTGGTGCGTCCATAACCCCGCTGATCTGGTGCGACTACATGGAATCCCGCCCGGGCAAGCGGCAGCATCACCTTCCTCCAGCTGTACGCAAGTTCCGGGAAACCGTGGATCAGCAAAACACAGGGCCGGTCATTACCTTCGAAGCCAGCTTCCAGTATGTGCATGGTCAGACCGTTGATATCTTTTATGAACCGTGACCGTATTCCAGCCGGGAGAGTGGTTCCACCATAAGCAACATCCTTGTTTATCTCTGTTGATTTATCAGCTGCGCGGGCATGCCTTGCCAGCGCAACAGGTACAAGGCCGGCAATCATACCTCGAATGAATTGGCGGCGTGTGAGAGTTACATGTCCGTGTAAAGCAGCGGTTTTGTACATGGGTGCTTCTTATTTCCTGAGTTCGGCAAGCATTTCGAGCAGGTTGTTGATAATGATGACCGAGGCATCTTCCTGTACCTTGCATGTACCAAGAAAGGTCTCGTATCCCCCGAGCTTGTGCTGTTCCGGAGTCGGCAGATAGTCGTGCCGGGCGTTGGCAAGGCCTATAACCATAGTACGGGGGAATGGACTGCGTTTCTTCAGTTCAAGCCCGATTTCTACAAACGTCTCGAATGGAATGCCGCACACGCCAAGGTCGCCAATGCGAATGGCCTGTAATATTATGGTCAGTGTTTTGTCCGGGCGTTCAAAGGCCGCGACAATGTTTCGTGCGTAATGGTCCGAAAGGCGCGGCAGTTTGGCGCGCTCAGCTTCATCTTTCACCGCGAGCACGGCCCTGGCTTCCGCTACCTGTTCAGCCGTTGGACATCGCAGGCGCAGGGTCACTTCACGCTGGATCATGCCGAGTTGTGCCTTTGCATCATAAGAGGTGATCCTGGCCTGGGCATGCCACGCGGCATCGGCGGCCTTTCGCGCTATTATGCAGATCTGTTCAAACGGCTCACGCGGCGGGCGGGTAACGAGGAACGGGATATTATTGATATCGCCGGATGTTCCGTTGGACATCATGGCCACGAAGTCGTCGCCCGCTCTCATGCGGAAAGGCATGATCCGGGCAAACTCACCATAGTAATCAGCCGATACGACGGCCCTGGGTACACCGCCGACATAATGCAGGGAATAGTTTGCGTAGAGCGCCAATGGTTTGCGCTTTGCGTCCTGCAACGAAATGACCGTAATGTCCGGGTCTGTCGGCCCGGCGGGGCGCTCGATGACATCAGGGCTCGTGCCGGGATTTGTTTTTACCTGGTCCATCTTGCCGAATGGGTTCGGGGTCATTTTCCCCGGCTTGAGGAACCAGCGGCGATTGAATACTTCTTCGGGCATCGGGTGAGTGGCGACGCCAACCGCGGCCGGACGCAGTGCACGATGGGCGCGGACAATTGATTCGGCGATTCCTTCTACCAGAATCTTGCGGTAGGCAACGGCCTGCGGAGGACCATTGGTGGAGCCTGATGTCGGAGCAGAATGGGTATGGGTTGCGGATATAAGGATTTTCTCCGGCGCAATACCGCAACGCGTCGATGCGATGGATTTTGCTTCGGCAGTCGTTTCGCGCCCGATTCCTAGACTGTCCACCACTACCATGGCAAGCGTGGTGACACCATTGCTGAGTACAAGCGCGCGGGAGTGGAGTGGATCGTGTACGGTTTCTGCCATGTTTGCTGTGAAACCTCCCGGCATATTGACAGGGAAGTCCTTGGGCGTGATGTCAACAGCAGCTGCGCCGGCGCGGAAAGATCCGGCATCTCCGGCGCAAACATCAAGGCTGATAAATATCGATACGGTCAGACAGATGGAAAATATTAAAATAGAATTGTATGATTTCATAATGCTCCAAAACATATGCCTGTTTATTGCCAATGTCAAAGGCGGAGTGAGGATGAGATGAGGAGACAAGGATTGCGCTTATCATGCGTTCTCGATATCCTGTCTTCCTGGGTGCGCGATCCTGATCGAGAATGATGAACTTGTCGAATCTATAGCCGGTAATCCGGAATTTAAATGTGTGGAGAAAGAAGTAAGAATAAAATGGCAGGAAAAATGATCAAAGAATCAGATGAGTCAACTTATGTTATTCCGATAGAACAAGTACAAAGCACCATTTTTCTTCTGCGTGGACAAAGGGTAATGCTGGATGCCGATCTGGCAGTTCTATATGGTGTTGAAACCAAGGCGCTTAAACGAGCCGTCAACAGGAATCGGGACAGGTTTCCTTCAGATTTCATGTTTGTACTTACGCCGCAAGAGTTTACAAACTTGAGGTGCCAAATTGGCACCTCAAGTGAAAGGCATGGAGGCAGGCGTCATTTGCCTTATGCCTTCACCGAGCAGGGTGTGGCAATGTTATCCAGCGTTTTACGGAGTAACCGGGCTATTCATGTTAACATTGCCATTATGCGGGCATTTGTACAATTGCGTGAGGTCTTGAATACCAGCAAGACTCTTGCTCTGAAGTTGAAAGAACTTGAAGATAAAATATCCAGTCATGATGAGAGTATAAGGACACTTTTTGAAGCAATCCGCGAATTGATGATGCCGTCTGAGACGTCGCGCAAACAGATCGGGTTCCACGTAAAGGAAAGTCGTGCGAGATATGGTACGAGGAAAAGTCGAAATGATAAAAGAATAGAAACTTAATTCTTAACGGCGTGTTGCTCAAATCGAAAGAGCGCCTTCGGCGAGATGCTTCTCCGTCGGCTGACGGATCAGCATGACAGTTCCTTAACGAATTCGACTGTGTCAAGGGTGTCATTCCGAGTCCGTCGGCTGACGGATGAGGAATCTCGGTTTGGGCAACACGCCGTTAAGAGCAGATCCCGGAAGTCTGACCGGAAACCTCGTTACAAACACCATCATTAATTATAATGGAAACATTGTTCATATAATACGATACTTGTTTCAGATGTACGGAGAGCGAGGATAAAGCGGTAAAAAAGGAGAGACGAAATGGTAGACGAACTCAAACAGGAAGGAAGATATGAAATACTCAGGAACCTGAGAGAAATGCGGAAATCATCCAAGGATAAAAAAATAGCCGGGATATGCGGGGGATTCGGGGAATACACTCCTCTTCCTTCGTGGCTGTGGCGGGTCATATTTCTTACCTCGTTATTCGTGGGCGGGATTGGTATAATTGCTTACATCATCCTGTGGATTTGTATGCCAGCTGCAAAAAAAGGACTATAAGCTATTGCCGGTTCTCCGTTTCACCGCTTTTACCCGTCTCTCTTTATCGCCGTTTCCCCTGTCACCGATTCACCCACGTCACTCTTTCTCCTCGTCTCCCTTTCGCCCTGTCTCTCTTTCTCTTCGTCTCCGCATCCCCGGTTCTCCGTTTCACCGCTTCTCCCCGTCTCCCTTTATCGCCGTTTCCCCCTGTCCCCGATTCACCCACGTCACTCTTTCTCCTTGTCTCCGATTCCCCTTGTCTCCGTATCTCCCTGTCATTCCCACCTCCGTTTCTCTCTTTGACTATGCGGCGAAACGTAGTACATTATTCAGCCTGGAGGTAGATATATGGTCGCTGAAGAACGAAGGCTTGCCGCGATAATGTTTTCCGACATTTGCGGGTACAGCAAGGCAATGGAGACGGATGAGAAACGTGCCCTAAAGCTCATTAACCTTCATAATAGTGTTGTACAGTCCGGCGCGGACCAATATGGCGGAAGAATAATCAAGACCATGGGGGACGGTCTTCTGTCTGAATTCTCCAGTGCAGTAAATGCCGTAAAAGCTGCCGTGGCCGTGCAGGAAGCAATAAGCGATTACAACAGGAATGTTCCCGAAGAAGAACGGATATTCATCAGGATAGGCATACATCTCGGGGATGTTGTTGTTGCCGGAGATGACATCCTGGGCGACGGAGTTAACGTAGCTTCCAGAATTGAGCCGTTTGCCGAGCCTGGCGGGATATGCATATCCCAGGATATGCTTGATATTGTCGGCAACAAGATGGAGATGCAGGCGGTTCATATCGGGGCCAAGGAATTGAAGAACATCAGCCGGCAGATGGATATCTACAAAATACTCATTGACGCTGTGTCCGACGGTACACACCGCAGAGCGTCGGATACACAGAAAACAGTGAGGCGTAAAGCCGGCTGGTCGCGCAGGAAAAAGTTTACAGTTGCCGGAATAATCGTCGTGGTAGTGCTTTTACTGCTTGCGGCAGGTGCCATGAAAAGGCGTGCGCTTCAGAGGAATGCGCAGCGTGTATCCAGCGATATTCCGGCTCGTACGGCTGATACTGTAAAACCAAAAAAGTCGGATAAGACACTATCCGATCTCAATGCACGTCCGGCACGGTTAAAGGAAGCACGTTTGCAGGCGGAAATTAACAATAGTACTGAGAAGCTCGATCCGCTTGCTTTGGAAAATAAATTAAAGGCCAGGTGCAGTGCTTTCTTTGAAGCAGTGCAAAAAGAGATGTGGGGAGACGCTACTGCTTTTGTGAATCCCGGGCAGGTCAATGAAATCGGACGAAAAAATGTGGAGATGAAACTCCGGATGTACGGAGGACTGATGATGAAGGCCGGTTTTATGCCGAAAGATAACATCAGAATAAAAAGTGTTGAATTCGGGGATGATAAAAATGTGGCGGATGTAAATGTCGATATATTTGTTAAAAATCCCGAGAATCCCGAAGGGATATGGCGGGAAGGCAAACCCTCGCATTGGCGGTTAATTGATGGTGAATGGTATATGAATCTTGGCCCTGGTCCAAAAGAGGGCCCTCAAGGTTTGTCAGGCGAAAGACCGAAACCCATGCAAAGAGGCTTTGTTCCCCGGAAGGCAAGGACACAGTAAAAAGCAACAACGGCCCGTTTTGCTTAATTCGCAACACCTGCTTTGGTTTCGGCTTCCACGCTGTACTGGGCAATAAGCAGGGTAGCTATCACTATTTGACTATGTGGTCAAACTGTGTACATAATTCAGCTGAAGTTTTTTTCCACCATGTCGGATGACATGGCGGGGTAAACGCGACGCGAATTGGGTTTGCCCATAGTCCCGGTTTCGGGACGTCGGGCCAAAACGGGAGCGCGTCAACTTGACATGGATCCACGGCATCTGAAGTTCAAGGGATACTCATGGTATCCGAGGACTTCAGTAACACAGGAGACAGGGCAAGTTCACTCGCGATCTGTTTTGACCAATTCGCGACGCCTTCTTGATTGCGGCCTGCAAGGCTGCATTGTAAATAATTCATGCTCAAAAACAACAACACGAAAGGACGAGACACACCATGACAGACAAAAACCTCAACCGCCGCCATTTTCTTGGGACTGCCGGAGTTGCTGCTGCCGCGGGAATCATTGCCGGCGCGAAATCAGTTCAGGCCGCTGAAGGAAACAAGAAGGTAAAGATCATCGCCGTTTGCGGCAGTCACCGTAAAGGCAAAACAACCTCGACAGCGCTGCAGATAGCTCTCGATTCCGCCAAGACTGTCAGCCCGGATATCGAAACCGAATTGATTGAACTGATGGACTACAAACTCGAGCCGGCCGTACCGGGCGGTAACGCTGTGGACGAGTATGACAAGATTGGTCCGAAGATTGCCGATCCGGCCGTGGGCGGCATCATCTTTGGATCGCCTGTCTACTTCAGCAACATGACTTCCATGATGAAGATGTTCATCGAGCACTTCGGGCCATACAAGAAGAGTGGTGCTCTCTCCAACAAAGTCGCAGGCGTGTTGACGGTCGCTGGCGCGCGTAACGGCGGGCAGGAAGGCGTCGCCCAGTCAATCACGGCGGCCCTGCTTGGTGTGGAGATGATCATGGTCGGCGACGGCCGTCCCACGGGTCACAGCGGCGCGACATTGTGGAATAACGGCAAGGACGAGGCCGTGAAGGACAACATCACGAAGGATGAGTTCGGGTGTGCCACGGCGAAGGGGCTTGGTAAACGCGTCGCTGAAGTCGCGCTCCGCATGGCGAAGAAGTCCTGATAACTTAAACATGCGATAAGTAGTAGCATGGCGGCTCGAATTTCGCGATGGAGTCTTTTGTGTGATTTGCTACCGACAGGTTCGTTGTCGCGGGACGCCGCGTATGCGTATACAGCGGCGCCCACGACGCCTGCCTGTCGTTGCATCTGACACAAAATCTTCCATCGAAGAATGGAAATTCGAGCCGTGTTTACATCATGTCATTCGACATGACAGGTCGACCATGAAGCATGGCGAACTCTTGGAGTACTTCGTGTCCTTAGTGGTAAAAAACTCTCTTTGCGCTGACGTTGCTTATTGCCGAGAGTAAACCTGCGGAAAAAGACATTATCTGCAAGGTTACGGTTAACCTTATAAACCGCGAAAATTTGTGATGTCTGGAAATATCAGTACATCTCTTGTCTCCTGGTCACAAAGTCTCCGTTTCCCTCCGACACTTCGTGTCTTTGAAACTATTTCACACAAATTCTTACAAATTAACAGTTGACTTACTTTTGAAAATAAGTAAGAATATGTGTTATGAATATGAAAGTAAAAGAATCGACGGTTATGTTTTCAACCCGCGGGCAGGTTGTGATTCCCCGTCATATCCGCAAGGAATTCGGGATAGAGGAGGGGACCAGGGCGATTGTTTATGAAACACCTGAAGGAATCATGATGAAACCGGTTACGGAGAAAACCATTAAAACTCTATATGGAAAATACAAGCACTTGCCGCTTATGGAAAAGCTGGCTGAATTGAAGAAGGAGGAGAAGGGCCGGTGAGTGTACGAGTATTGGATTCATGGGCTCTTCTTGCCTTTCTCAAAGGCGAACCTTCCGCGGAAGAAGTTGGTGGCCTTCTGAAATCAGCGGCGCAGGGGCGTGACCGGCTTCTCATGTGTGTGATTAATTGGGGTGAGGTTTATTACAGTTTTATGAAGGCAGGCGGTCGTGAAGCTGCGGAATCTGCGGCGAGTGATATCAGCCGGATGCCGATAGAAATATTTCCTGTTAACGCAGATCTTGAACTCGTGCGGCAGGCGGCTTCATATAAGGCACAGTACAAAATGTCATATGCCGATGCCTTTGCAGCCGCTTTGTCAAAGGAGAAGAAAGCAGAACTGGTGACTGGCGATCCTGAATTCAAGAGTGTTGAAAAAGAAGTGAAAATCAGGTGGTTGAAATAATGAAGGAATAGAAACTTAATTTTTAAGGGCAGACCCGGCCTGATCAAAACCGAACTTGCTTTTGGTGTCACTATATGAAAGTATAACTGCGTATGGTTAAGAGAACATACTGGATCAGCCTGATTGAAAAAGCATGGAAAACCAGAACGATCGTCTGGCTGGCCGGTGTACGCCGGGTCGGTAAGACGATGCTCTGTCAGTCGTTGACGGATACAGAATATTTTGACTGTGAAAGACCGCGGATCCGGCAAATGATGGATGATCCTGAGGGATTTCTTGAAAACCTTCGCGGCAAGCGAATTGTTCTGGATGAAATTCATCGACTGTCGAACCCGTCCGAATTACTCAAAATTGCCGCCGATCATTTCCGCGACATCCGGATTATAGCCACAGGATCGTCAAGTCTCGGCGCTTCAACCAAGTTCGGTGATACACTAACCGGCAGAAAGAATGATATCTGGCTGACGCCAATGATTCTCGCCGACCTAAAGGATTTCCGGAATACAAACATCCCATATCGGTTATTGCACGGCGGACTGCCGCCGTTTTTCCTGGCTGATTCAGCGCCAGAAACGGATTTTCAAGAGTGGATGGATGCCTTTTGGGCAAAAGATATTCAGGAACTCTTCAGGCTCGAGAAAAGGAACTCTTTTCAAAAGTTTCTGGAGCTCATGCTTGTGAATAGCGGTGGTATTTTTGAGGCGACACGTTATTCAGCGCCTTGCGAGGTGAGCCGTCCCACAATTTCGAATTATCTCAATGTGCTTGAGTCCACTTATGTCGCCCATATTATCCGGCCATTCAGTTCGCGCCGGGTGTCGGAAATTATTTCGGCTCCGAAGGTATATGCCTTCGATACGGCATTTGTGTGTGCCTTTCGCGGATGGGACAGGTTGCGTGAAGATGATTTCGGAGGTTTATGGGAACACTTTGTCCTGAATGAATTGCAGGCACAACTTGGTTGCCGGCAGATCAAATATTGGCGGGATAAACGTGGTCATGAAGTTGATTTTATTCTGGATCGGCGCGGCATGGCGCCGGTTGCAATCGAGTGTAAATGGAACGCCAAGCGCTTTGAGCCGGATTCGCTTACGGCTTTCCGGCGTTGTTATGCCAAAGGCGATAACGTGGTTGTGGCCCATGATATTGACCGGAGTTATACCAAAGAATCCGGTGATCTTCGTATTGAATATCATTCGCTGGAATCGCTGACTGCCAAATATAGCAGGAGAAAATAACCGGGAGAATTTGTGATGCTGACAAAGCAGAACTTGCCTGTGGTGAGCTTGCCGAATCCGCCTGTGGTGAGTTTGCCTGCCCTGAGTTTGTCGAGGAGTCGAATGGGTCGAATCCATCACACGCGATCCTGAATTCAAGAGTGTTGAGAAAGAGATTAAGATCCGGTGGTTGAAATGATAAAAGCAGGCTATGGTTAGTGATTAAATGAAAACATTAGAACTTATTTGCCGGCAATCTTTACAAGTGCCGACCTCCACGGTCTGGCTTCTGAACGATCTGTCTGAATATCGGGGAAAACAGGAACTCTTTACAAAGCAGGCGCCACAAAGGCTTAAGAAGCTCAGGGAGCATGCCTTGATTGAAAGCGCAGTGGCATCCAACCGGATTGAAGGTGTTGAGATCGACCAGAAACGCGTCGGAACGGTCATTTTCGGTAAGAAGAATCTGCAAGACCGTAACGAACAGGAGGTTCGTGGATACCAAGCGGCGTTGTCCCTTATTCACGAGCAGCATAACACCATCCTTGTGTCACCAGAGACCATTTTGAAACTCCATGCGCTGACGCGTCCGGAGATTTGGGATAGCGGACAGTTTAAGAAAGAAGACGGTGAGATCATTGAGAAACACCCTGATGGTCGTGTCACCGTCCGGTTCCGCCCGCTTTCGGCCAGGGAGACGCCGGAAGCCATGGGGCAGCTTTGCAGCCTCTCGGCCCGGGCAATTCGCGAGAAGCAGGTGCCCCCGCTTGTTGTTTGGGCCGCGCAGAACCTCGACTTCCTGTGCATACATCCCTTCCGGGACGGGAATGGCCGGGTGTCGCGACTCCTGCTCCTGCTTTCGCTTTACCATCTTGGCTTCACCGCAGGCCGGTATATCAGCATTGAGCGTATTATCGAGCAGAGTAAAGACCGTTACTATGAAACCCTGCAGGATAGTTCGCAGGGGTGGCACGACGGAAAGCATAATTTGTGGCCTTATGTGAACTATCTGCTTTATACATTGAAGGAGCTTTACACTGAATTTGAGCGGCGCGTTGGCGATATGGCGGCACCAAGAGGCGAGAAGTCGGAAATCGTCATTGATGCGATACAAAGAAAAACAAATCCTTTTGCCTTAGCAGAAATCGAGAAAGTTTGTCCCGGAGTTGGCCGGGACTGGATACGTGCTATCCTTTTTCAGTTGAAGAAGGAAGGAAAGGTTACTTGTTCTGGAAAGGGGAAAGCCGCCAGATGGAAGCGGATTGATGAATGAGTGTAGTAACTCTTAATAGATGTAGTATTAAGTGTATTAGCGGGTAAGACGTTGAATGTTAATTAGTTAGGATTGATCTTGGATTGCCGATCTGTCTATCGCCGCGCTGGCAAAGGAGAAGAAAGCCGAACTTGCCTGTGGTGAGTTTATCGAATCCATCACACGCGATCCGGAATTTAAATGTATTGAGAAAGAAATCAAGATTCGCTGGTTGAAATGAGGAAGGAATGGAAGTTTATTTGTAGGCCCAAAACCCTACTAAACTATTTCATTCACTGTAGTAAGGGCGCTCTCCGCCACACGTCTCACAGAAAATAAAATACTCATTCTTCCGCTTACGTAGCATCAGTTTCTTCTTACAGGAAGGACAATATTCCTTGAGCGCCATATTGTTACCACATTTAAGACATTTCCAGTAATAACTGAATTTGCCCCATTTGATTATGCACTGCTCGCCACACTTGTCGCATATTCCCATTCGATTATCAGATTTTGGAAGAGGAGGAGGAGTCGTTGGCTTCGGTTTATATTTCCAGTCAGGATCTGCTTCTGCAACCTTCGTAGTCTGTGGTTCAGACACCTGCTTTTCTGATAACCCTGTACGATGATATTTCAGAAGGAAGGAGGTTATTTTATTCATTTCCTCATCAGTGAAATTGTATAAGCCATCATTTTCATTTTTCGGCTTTTCAATATTAAATATACTAGAGGCTTTCTTGTGACGATTGAAAATCTCTACGATCTTATCGGGTACTTGGTCCGCTTTCATGACTTCAGGCATCTTCCCCTCACGCTTGATTGACCCGTGATCTGAAATGGCAACGAGGATTTCAAAGGGACAGTTATTAAAACGCACTTGGATCAACCCAAGCAATACTTTTCCTACCAGTTGTTTGCAACTTTCCGTCAGCTCCCGCCGCAGAAATTCAGCCTGCAGCTTTGCCTGTTGTATTGGGGACGGCATACCGTGAGGTTTCCCATTCCAGAACCGAACCCACTCGCCATGTTTGTTTACAGCAACACCGGACGACACACTCTTTGATTCAACGATGATAAACCCGTGGTGATGAAGGATAAGATGATCGATCTGGGCTGAATCACCGGTAGCATTCTTATACCGAAGGTCGTTGAAGACGTAGATGTCTTTATCATTCACAAACATTCGGCGCAGGTAAAAAGCCATTTGTTCTTCGGCAGTGGCACCAGCTTTCGACCATTTATCAGTTTCCGGATGTTCTGCGGCGTTACGTTCCTTCAGAATCATGAATATCTCCCAGCATTCGGATGCGTTGAAATTATACGATAAAGCCATTCTCGCTATCAATTGATTTTGCGCCGCATTGTTCTAAGTAAGACGCGGTTTCGTCGTAAAGACTAGCGGGCCTTGTAGAATCGTCGATCGAGCCTTCTGGAATCCAAATTATCATGCCTTCTCTTGCACGTGTGAGAAGTACTCTATATTTATTGAGGATAAACTGTTTTCTGGTTTCGTTTGCGTCGGTTACGCTTTGCCATTTTGTACCTTTAAAGCTGTTGAATGACCAAGAATTGTTATATCGGCGAAGATCTGCATCCCAGCAAACGCCCACCCAGTCCAATTCAAGCCCCTGTATATCAAACTCCGTGGCAGCCAGTTCAAGAAATGATGATGATCTCACATCATCCATGGGATTAAGAAACCAATGCTCGACAGGGACTTCTATAGTTACATCAATCCCGTAGGGGCGAAGACGTCTCGCTCCAGAACTTGCAACAAGCCCAGGTCTTCGGTTGCCTTGTGCTTTGGATTTAAGCCATTGTTTTGCTGTTTCAAGCGATCTTGTCAGTGTTATGGGGTACTCGTTCATTTCTGTTATACATGCGAGAGCTTTTTCCATATTGCCGTCTAGGACGTGTTTTACCCATTCAGATAATTTCTCTGCCTTGTAAGCTCTTAACGCAACATTTAGATGTAGTCTGGGATCTGTTTTGATGACGACGTTCTCTGGTAATGATTTAAATAAGGTCAAATTGTTTAATTCATCTCCAGCTGTTGCAAGTTTATCGGATATGAAAACTTCCCAGTTACTATGTTCTTCAGTTATAGTACGTCCCCATTCAGGTAAGCCTGCTTCCCCGTCATGAATTTCTTGGCCATTACCGATTAAGGCGATGACAACGGCCCAATTTGAATGGCGATTCATGGTTGAAAGTATTATGTTTGGCTCAGAAGCATCACGGTGCCACTTACGTAAATTTTGTTCTTTATTCCATGCGCGTTGTGCTTCATCGAAGATAATTACATTATCAGGTGGTGCATTCTGAGTTTGAACCTCTAGGTATTCTTTAATGTATAAGTGGATATTGTGGATGAACGTGGAGACTTCTCTTTTTGCCTCTTCTTTGCTCATGTCCTGTCTTGAGCTAAGATCACGAGCTAGTGCTTCATGAAGAACACTTATTAATGGCATATTACCTGACATAAAACTTGCGATAGTACCTTCCTGTTCCTGAAGCAATGGGTTATGTACAATATTGAGACCTGCAAGCGTTTTTCCCGATCCTGGAACGCCCGTTATAAAACATATGACTTTTTTGTTATTGGATCGCGCGTAATCAATGATATTTGTGACGGCTTGCGATGTGTCTCTTAGATTGTCTGCACCGGCGTGCGAATGAGATATTTCTCGGACGTCTTGATGAGCGTATAATACTTGTGCGGCTTCTATAATCGTAGGTGTTGGATGATAAGGGCTATTATCCCAGTTGCTAACATTAATAGGGCGCGTTGTTTCGCTATGGTTGGCTTGATATATTTGCAGAATAACATTAGGCAAATTCAAACAGTTCGCTAAGTAAGGGCTGTTAAGAGAGAGAGCATCACTGTTATCTATATTCTCAGCAGAAGCTTCCGTAGATATCAGAAGAGGAATAGGGGAAAGTCCTGCAGTGGCGAGGTGGAAGTCTCGAAGATCTAAACAATAATCGATAGTCTGTCTTTTGTCTGCAGCAGTGTAGATGTCCGATCCCATTTTAAATTCACCGACTATTAGAACGTCGCAGGCGATGATGATTATGTCAGTCCTCTTTCCGCGGCGTGGTATGGGATATTCTAGAAGAATGTTCCATCTCGCTGAAGATTTCTCTGCTGACATAAGTTCAGTAGCTAACCTTTTTAGGATTGGCAGTTGCAATTGCCATGCGTGAATTGCTTCTGTCTTTAGTTCGTAGAATCTGTCTGCTTCGATGCCATTAGTCAGCTTGCCAATAACAACTTCTTCCGAGGTGATTAGAAAATCCTCGAATGTTGAACGATAATAAGCTGGCATAGGTTATCCTTCGCTCAACAACGAGTTTGGGGAGTGGTCTAATATGCTTGCTAGGGCTTTGAGTTCGTAGTCGTAGACGCAGCGAGAACCGTTTTCTATTTTGGAAATACCGGCACGGTCGATTTGGACGTTATTACGGGCGAGTTTGGCGGCAAGTTGGTCTTGGGTCATTTTCTTTTTTAGCCGTGCCTGCTGAACCCGTTTGCCGACGATGTTCTTATCTGGAACATTCATGGCGGCCAGGATAGCACTTTTGCTGGAAAGTGGTGTTCTAGTTTAGAACATCCTTGCTATCGGTATTATTCCAGGTTAGCGTAATCTATCAATAACCGTAATGATCAGGACAATTTGGGGCCAAATTATGCAAGAGAACTATTTTATTCGTTTGTCCAGAATGGATCTCGGTCAATTAATCGATGGCTTGTGTCTCCGGGAGAAATCCTGGCGAAATACAGCCATTTACTTACGTGATGGTTATATTCCAGATGACACATTTGTTTGCGAGGAATGTAAAAGCGAATATGAAGCCGAATCTATTGCAGACCATTATAAACGCCTTATTACCGATTTGCAGAAACAAAAAAAGACACAAGATTCGACAAACTCAAATCCTGAACGGCAGTTATATCTGGATGGAAAATCTGACGGTCAGTTAAATCTTATTACTCGGATCGAAGCAAATTGGCCGAACATCCAACGCTATACCACTGCACAGATTCGATCTGAATTAATGCGTTTCACTGATGATATTTGCGATGAGAATTAAGCTTTTGGGTTAAGATCGCATTTGTAGAAGTCATTTCTCCTAGCCTCATGTCGTGTTATCCAGTATAAATTTAAGGAATGAACTTCATGGTCAAAACCTATTTCGGTATTTTAATGTTCTTTCTGGCGGGTGCATTGAATTGTGATGCTCGACTGGATGAATCAGAACAGCAGAGTGAATCCCGATACGGTAAACCTGTTAAATCAAGCCTTGGCCCTGCCTTGGAAGGTGTCACCAACCATGTCTACAATTATCAAGGATGGACAATCAGGGCGGCATTCGTGAGTAACAAAACCGTACGGATAATTTATTCCAAGGGCAGCATAATCAACGCTGATGAACAGCAGGCGATTCTCAATGGAGAGCAAGGGAATGGTTCCTGGCGTCAGACAATACTTGCAGGTAAAGATATTAATTCTACAATCACCGGTATGTTTGTGAAATCGCGACAATGGAAAAATAGTAACGGTAATACGGCATTTGTACCCATCAGTTTATCTTTCGTGACAGTAGAAACTCCACTGGCGATAGCATTTGAACAGGCATGGAAAGACGAACAGGCGCGAAGGAAAAAAGCAGCCATTCCAAAATTCTAAACAGGAGTCGAAAGTCTATGAACATACGCCTTATTTTAAATCTCACCATCGTTGTAACCACAGCCGCCTTTGCCGTTGATTTGCCCACGGTCCCGGAACAGTCCATTGCGAAGAAAAAGGAGCTGCTTTTCTCAGACGATTTCGGAGGAGCGCAGCCTGCCGCGGTCTGGCACAAGGTTGTCCCGACTTTCGTTGCCGAAAACGGCGCTTTGAAGGGAACGCAGACACGCGATAAGAATGTTATCCTCGCCAATGGTACCACCAACAAGGCGCATGCCGCTGTACACGGTCTGCAAATTCCCACAAAGGACAGTATCGTCGAGACGCGTATTCGTTTCGATGGGGCCACAATGATCGACGTCGAGTTCGACGATCGTGCGTATACCAACTCTCACTACGGACATCTTTGCCGCGCGCAGGTACGTCTCAGCGGTGTAACCATCATCGACGAGCGCGACGGCGGCATGAACAACGCCATCCGTGAAATGCGTAACGACCCGACGAAGAAGGCTGAAGTCGCAAAACTGCTCGCCGGTCGCAGTGTTACGTATCCCGCTAAGCTTGAAGCGGGTAAGTGGTATAGCCTTGTGGTTGAGACTGTCGGGGATCAGATGCGCGTTACGCTCGACGGTAAACCCGCGGCCTGGCTCAAGTCATCCGGCATCGCCCACGCCACAAAATCCAAGATCGAACTGGGCGTTGCCGGCAAAGACGGTTGGTTTGACGATATCAAGGTTTGGAATGCCGAGGCCGCTGTACCCTAAATTATCCGTGAGTTCACTAAAGTTCACCAGTGTCAGGCACTGAAGAGAAGTGCCTGACACTGTTTCCCCTCAATTCGTCACAACCATAGAAGAATGATTGCATTCCTCAATGTTAATATCCTAGTATGTTTTTATGGGAAGTGCACAGAAACTACTGACTCAAATTCTGATGGGGACATCGGATGCGAACATCCGTTTTAGCAACTTGTGTCACATTTTGTCTCGCCTCGGGTTTGAGATGAGAGTCAGTGGAAGTCATCATATCTTCAGGATGCTTGGAGTTGAGGAAAAGATTAATTTGCAGAAAGATGGGAACAAAGCAAAACCATACCAAGTCAAGCAGGTTAGAAATGTTATCTTAAAGTATAAACTCGGAGGAGAAATCAATGGACAGGTATGAAATCATTATTTTCTGGAGCGAGGAAGACAAGTCGTTTGTAGCGGATGTTCCTGAATTGCCAGGGTGTATGGCTCACGGAAGCACTTACGAATCCGCCCTGTCTAACGCGAGGGACGCTATTACTCTTTGGATCAAAACCGCAAAGGAATTTAAGGATCCAGTCCCGCAACCAAAAGGTCATCGCTTAGCCTACGCCTAAACACGTTGTCAAATCTGAAGTTCACTAGTGTCAGGCACTGAAAAAAAGTGCCTGACACTGAAAGACTAATGTCATTCAACATGACAGGTCGACCATGAAGCATGGCGAATTAAGTTGTTATCCTTTTGCCGGATCAATCCGACATCTCAGGCGGATTGTGGAAACTGGTTGCGCATTTTTTTCTTGTGCCGGGGATTTATGGTCAGATTACTTCAAGAACGCGGCGTTCGCATGCGGGGCTGTATATGTATACGCACCGCATGCGACAACAAAGCTATTGTGGTAATCTCACCGGAAAGTATCCGGCGCAAAAATGCGCAACCATTCCTTCTTTCCTGTCAGGTATTCCCTGAATCCATCTTTGACATTATCAATAAACCGGAATATGTTCTGGAAAAAGTCGTAACTTCACTTTGTCACAACCATAGACTGGGATAAAAAGATACATATCCATGAAAGATCAATCCATCATAATAGTGGGAGCGGGTTTTGGCGGGCTCTCAGCCGGGATATATGCGCAGATGAACGGGTACAATACCCGGATCTTTGAGATGCACAATTTGCCGGGTGGTCTATGTACCTCATGGAAACGCAAGGGATACACAATCGATGGCTGTATTCACTGGCTTGTGGGTTCTTCTCCACAGAGCTGGATGCACCGGTATTGGGAACAGGTTGGCATCGTTCCGGGCCGTGAGTTTGTTTATTTTGATGAGTATATGCGCCATGAAGGAAAAGATGGACGCATTTTGACGCTTTATTCGAACGTCGACAAACTTGAACAACACCTGCTTGAATTCTCCCCGCAGGATGCCGAAGCGATCCGGGAATTTGTCGGAGGTGTCCGTCTGTGTATGGCTTTCGACATGCCTTCTGCCTCGGCGCCGTTATTCCATCGCATTCTTAAGGGCCTGAAATTCGCGCTGGTGTTTGCATTGAAATATCGTTCATTGCAGAAATTCTTGAAAACAACTACCGCCGATTTCGTTTTGAAATTCAAGGACCCGATGATACGCGAGGCCCTGCGCGAAATGTGGGTCCCGGAATTCTCCATGTTTTTTATACTCTTTACCTTCGCCTGGTTGCACAATAAAAACGCGGCTTATCCCATTGGAGGTTCGTTGCCCATGTCACAGGCCATGGCCAGACGTTATCTTGAGCTCGGCGGAACGATTGACTACGGGAAACGTGTTGAGAAAATCATCGTGGAAGGTGATCGGGCGGTTGGTGTCCGCCTGGCGGACGGGAGTGAACATCGCGCTGAACGGATCGTCTCCGCTGCCGATGGACATACCACCATTTTCTCAATGCTCGATGGGCGGTATGCGGATGCCAAAACGCGCGAGCCCTATGAGAAATGGCCAACTTTCCCATCCATTCTGTTGGTGGCGTTCGGGGTGAACCGGTTGTTCAACGATGAACCCAAAACTGTTTTTGGCATCAGTTTTCCGTTGCGCGAGCCGGTGGAAATTGCCGACTCCACGCAGAAGCGCCTGTGGGTTCATGTCTACAATCACGACTCGACCCTTGCCCCGGCCGGAAAAACCGTCGTGGAGGTATTGTTGCCGACTAACTATGATTATTGGAAAGAACTTGCACGGGATCAGGCGGTTTACGGGGAAAAGAAAGATAAAGTGGCGCGTATTATTTTAGAAATGCTCGAACAACGTTTTCCGGGCATTTCCGGTCAGGTCGAGATGATGGATGTGGCGACACCACTTACTTTTGAACGCTTTACTGGAAACTGGAAAGGAAATTTTGAAGGCTGGCTGATTACTCCGGAGAATGCGTCAACTATCATGCGACCCATGAGCCAGACTTTACCCGGTCTGAGCGATTTTTATATGTGCGGTCAATGGGTCCAGCCGGGTGGGGGGCTTCCATCGGGTGTCATGTCCGGCGAGCGGCTGGTGAAATCATTGTGCAAACAGGATGGTAAGCGGTTCCGATTGCAGAAGTGACAAGGAGACACGGAGACACGGGGACAAGGAGAAGCGGAGACAAGGAGATAGAATTTTCCATTTCTCCGATTCACTCCGTCATCTTCTCACCTCATCGCCGATTCACCCATTCTCCGTTTCATTCTTAACTCTGTGCCTTTGTCACTTTGGTGCTTTGCACCTATTCCCTTTTGACTTTCACAATCAGCAGGAATATGTTGAGATGTAAAACAACATGGTTATGAATTCCTTGTTCCAGAAAATCCGTGAAGTTCTTCCCGGCTGGGGGCCGGTCGGGTGGACTGCTGTTATCCTGGCAATGCTTGTATTGGCTTTTACCGGTGTTTCGGTGTTCCATACGCCGTCCGGCGAGGTAATGTACTCCAAAACAAGGATGGCATATAAAGAGGATGAAAAAGGCGCGAAAATGGTTACTTACAGTATTGAAGTAGGCAATACCGGGACAAAAGTGCAGGAGAATGTCAGGTTGCGTTTTGTCCGGCAGGCCATGGATCGTGCAATTCTTAAACCGTCAGCGAGTAATTTTGGTGTTACGCCCAGACCGATAGCGGTTTCGAATGACCAGTCTTCCACGACCATTGATCTCGGGAAACTGGAGCCGGAGAAAAGGGTCAGGATTTATTTTATTCTGTTATATCCGAAGGGGCAGGAGCCGCATACATGGGAAGACATGTTTCTCGGCGTGGAACCTGAGAAAGGTCATGCAAAATACGGCGATCCCGGCATGACCATGGTTGGCCGGGCCTGGTTCAGCCTCTTTGGCCGGTGGCTTCCATTTTGATGTTTAGTGTTTGTACCTGTCAGAATCATACATTAACGAGGTAATTATATGAGTCACAAAATCGTAGATCGCCGCCGCTTCCTTAAAACGCTCACCTCCCTGACCGTTCTGACGTTATCGGTCCAGCCTCTTACAGGGAGTGGGGTAGATGGGAAGAAAGGTAAAACTTTTGAAAGGAAATCCAAGGCGACGCTTACACCATTTTGTCTGAACCATAATGACACTTTGCGATTTATCCTGCGTAATGGCCAGACATGGGAAATGACACTTTTGAAAACTTCCGCGGAAATCACTCAGCGCAATAATAAAGGCATTACGGCGTATGCTTTTGACTGTGATTTGCAAATCAACGGTAAGCCACACCATTTGCGCCGCGAGGTCGGTACCCAGGCCAGCTTTTACGAACCATGGAAAATTGACGGGGTACACATCTGGTTCGATGCCGCCTCCTGTGCCTTCAAAGAGGGTGGAGGCTTCATGCTGGAAAAAGACTGGGCACTGGGATTTGTCTGCAAACCAAATCAAAAGGCCCGTTTTGCGGTACAGGAAGCAGATATGCCTGTCTGTCCGGAGCCGCTCAAATTATGGTATCCGAATGACGCCGGACGGCTGGACATTCACGATTGTTATAACGGCGAAGATTGTTGGATGGGACCCTATGGCGGTAAGGCCGCCCATTGCGGTCTGGACGTCAATATGAAGGCAGGGACCACGTTGTTTGCGCCGATGTCGTTTGATAACCATTATCTTTTTCATTCCACCGAGGCGAATTTCGAAAACAACCGCTGGCGTGGTACACGTCGCTGGCCGGACGGCTCGGAATGGTGGTTACAAAGCCATCATCTGATCCGTATGCTCGTTCCCGAGCGCACTCCCTTGAAAGCCGGCACGCCATACGCGACCACTGCCGGCGTCTATGTTGGTTCCCATGATCATACCCATTTCATGTTCCGTGTACTCGATCAGGGCGGCGAATATTGGCTCGACCCGTGGATCCTGTTCTGGGAAATGTTCAGGCAGGGGAAGAAGGGGAAGTGAAGAGAGGCACAGAGTGAAGAGAGGCACAGAGTGAAGAGAGGCACAAAGGCACAGAGTTTCAAAGAATAAAATGGGGACTGGGAGACAAGGAGAATGGGATTAAGATTATGATTAAGATTACGATTAAGATTCAAGATTAAGATTAGGAGGCTGCCTGATGTCCAAGTGTAAATACACGTCTATTACGATGATCGTTGTGATTCTCCTGTCCGGGGCTGCGGCACCACGATCGCTGATCGCGAAGGAAGGTTGTGTACCGGGCCAGGGCGTGCCTCCTGCCTGTACAATTAATATTCGTGACTTTGGCGCGGTGGGTGACGGCGTTTCAGATGATACTGCCGCTATTCAGAAAGCCATTGATGCTGCAGTTAAAAATCAGGCTACCGTGTTTGTTCCGGAAGGAGTATTTGCAAGTTCTACTTTGAAACTTCATTCGCATGTCGGAATGATGGGCAACCCTTCATGGAGTTTCCGGGATTTTGGTGGTTCAATCATCCGTCTGAAGGATGAAAAAGCGAATTGTCTCCTGGACCTTACCGGTACGCACGGCGTAACGCTTAACGGTCTTTGTCTTGATGGAGCAAAACTGGGAAAAGAAATCCATGGGGTGTTGCTTAATAAGCCGAAACAGGATTTCGAAGGATCGGAAGAAGATACACCCCGCATTGAACGTTGTAGAATTGCTCATTTCAGCGGTGATGGAATAAGGTTAAGCCATATCTGGTGTTTTACTATCAGGCACTGCATGATCGCCTACAATAAAGAAAATGGTTTGACCCTACGGGGATGTGACGGGTTTATCCTGGACAATTGGTTCTCTGCCAACGGTAAAGCCGGGTTCAGCGCATGTGAGAGTACCGCAGCGATGACACTGACCGCCAATCGTATTGAAGGCAATCAGGAAGAAGGAATTATTATCCGGGGAGGTTCCTGTTATACCATCAATGATAACTATTTTGATTTCAACGGGGGGCCGGGTCTCAGCATTTTGCCGAGGGATAATAAACCCTCGAACACTTTTTCGATAATCGGGAACCTGTTTCAGTCCAACGGTGCGCGCCAGACAAGGTTTAATACTCATCATAAATTTGACAGGTATTTTCCAAATGACACCACCCCGGCACATCGTGATGTTTTCGAGAATTCGCACGCAAGACTGGAAAAAGTCCATGGCATGGTTTTCAGTGGCAATACCTTGAGAAAGGGGTACTACAAGCTGGATGAAAAGGCACCTTTATACGCCATAGTTTATGGTGGCCTGAAGAACAGTATTATCAAGGACAATGTGATGAACAATGGGGCTTTAGAGCAACTCATTGTAGATCTTGGCAATAATGAGGATAATGTTGTTGTTAAAGATAACGTGGGAAGTGTTCCTGCTTCTTTGAAAAAAGCTTCTACGGGGGCGGACCGTGAGAAGAAAAAAGACTGAGAGACAAAAAGACTGAGAGACAAGGGGACTGGGAGACAAGGGGAAGCGGAGAATGGGAGACAAGGAGACAGGCCATTCCCGCAGAAAAACAGGAGGTTTAAAGTGGACTTGGATTTTCCAGACATAAGTTCGTAAGCGTCTATACAAATGACACTTGCTAAGGACAGAAAACTGCACTACGAAGATTCATATGGGGGAGGTGGGGTTACTTAAAATTTGAGAAAAGTATTGAGTTGATGATGGGGAAGTGACATTAGGCTGGAGAATCTGAAGGAGGAGAGAATGAGAAGCTGGGGTGTTGGACTGGCCATGGTCATTACATTTGCATTTACCTGTATCGTCCATGCTGCAGATACCGGGAAATCTGACGGTAAGAAAATTGCGGCAGACACTGCGAAACGAATCAGAGATGCGCGGAATACTTCAAAGTTGCAGCCACTGGATTTTGCCGGGATGAAGTTTAAACGGGTGGAGTCAGATCATTTCGTCCTGCTTGCGGACGGAGGACCGGATCCGGCGACTTTCCTGGCTAATGCGGAAGAAGCGTATGCACATTTGTGTCTGTTGGTCTTGGATTTGGACGAGGTGCTGGCAAAACCGGATGCGCAGGTGAACAGCATGAATGCGACAGTGAAGATTACAGAAAAAAAGAGCAGGAGCGCTCAGAAAAAAGCAGATCCTGGCAGCCTCCGGGTCGCAACCGGGAAAATGTTACTGATCGCGGTGGAGAATGAGCGCAAATACAAGCAGTTCGGAAAGTGGTTTCATGATACGATAATAAAAAGCAATGAGACGGCGCTGGCTCATTACAATGCATTTTACGCAGGGTCGGGATGGTATACTTTCTATTTGCCAAATGACGAACAGAAGGCGATGGGGACAGATTACATTCACAGTGTTATCATACCCATGTCATTGGCAAAGGGGGAAGTGTCGTCATTATTGATCCATAAGGTGGCAACACTGGCGTTCTGGTTCTATTCCGATATGCGGGAAATACCATACTTGTTCTGGCTAAGCGCGGGATTGGGATATGTGACGGAGCTTGCATTGACAGGCGAAAGCCAGACGTATTACAAAGATGTTTACCGGTATGCTGAGACACAGGGACGGGGTGTTGACAAGGACAGCATTCAGATCAGCAAAACTTTCGATGATAAAAAGGCCTGGGCAAAGACGGTCAAGCAGCTTATCGGTAAGCGAAATGCAAAGATCCCTGACATCAGTAAGCTGATGCAGATGGATGTGGGGACTGCGTCGGCGGAAATGACCGGCTATTTATTCGGGTTTATGGCGTTTCTGACAAAAGACGACGAATCCCGCAAAATGCTCACGGCTTTCCTGAAAGAAACAAAGGCAAATGAGAATTTGTTGCCGACGTTAATCAAAACATATGGTTATCCCAGTGCAGATGAAATGAAACAACACTTTGTCGAATACATGAAAAGCAAGGAGTTTAAATAATAATTAGGGTCAGATAATTAGGGGCAGTCCTCGTATATAGGTATTGACGGGGGGTGGGGGCCGCCCTTAAAAATTAAGAAAGTGAAGCGAGGGGACTTCGGTCAGTTTAATATTTTTTTTGGATGCATATGAAAACGATAGCAACATTGACCCCGGAATACGCACAATTGCTCGCAGCTTTCCTGGTAGAACAGGGTATTGCGTGTGAGACACGTAATACCACCGATGAAAATGGAATTGATGCTGCTGAAGTCCTTGTGCAAGATGATATTTACGAGTCCGCTTGCAAAGCGACAGAGATCTGGGATGCCGAAATGTTAGCCGAAGATGAACGTCGGACATCGCGACGTTGTCCGACATGTAACTCTCCTCATGTCGAGTATATAAAAGACATCGATTACGAAAAGACTATGACGAAAATCATGGCGATTTACCGGTGCAAAGACTGTAATCGCGTATTTGCGCCAAAAAGATAAAACAAAATTATTCGTCAGCGTCAGGCTTTGAAAGCTGGCTGTCGAGGTTTTGGAAAACGGGAGTTTATTAACAAGGAGAACAAACCATGAAGAATGATATTAATCGGCGCGGGTTTTTAAAACGATCAATGGCGGTGTCGGCTTCAGTGGCAGCGGGGCTGGGTCTTGACAAGAAAACTGTACTGGCGAAGGAGGGTGATCAGGCGGCAGCAGCGAAACCGGCACAGGGTGGAGCAAAACTACCGATGGCGAAGATCGGCAACGTTGAGATGAGCCGGCTGATAGCAGGCGGCAACCAGATCAACGGATATGCCTACGGCAGGAACCTTCTTTTTGTGCCCGGCCTGATGAAACATTATCTTACGGATGAGAAGATCCTGGAGATTTTTGAAACTGCGGAGAAAAACGGCATCAATACGATTATCATGAATAATTCAGTCCGCGATGCTGAGAGCAGGGGAATCAGACTGCTCAATAAATACTGGAAGGAAAGAGGCGGGAAGATCCAGTGGCTCGCGCAGTGCAATCCAAAGCCGGAAGACCTTACAACTAATTTGAAATTCGCCATAGACCAGGGTGCCACAGGTATATTCGTTCAGGGCGGTCTTGCTGACAAATGGATTAAAGAAGGCAAAGTAGACCTTATCGCCAAGGTGGTCGAATTCGTCAAGTTGAACGGGTTGATAGCGGGTACCGGTGGGCATATGCTCGAGGTACCGATGACATGCGAGAAAGAAAAGGTGCCCGTCGATTTTTATTTCAAAACGTTAAATAAGGCTGATTTTCACTGTGATACTCCGGAGAAGGTAATTGAGTTTATGAAGGGTGTGAAGAAGCCATGGATTGCGTACAAGGTTCTGGGGGCGGGGATCGTGCGTCCGGGTGAAGGTTTCAAGTATGCCTTTGAAGGCGGGGCGGATGTGTGTGTGGCGGGGATGTTTGATTACGAGATGGAAGAGGATGCAACGATTGTCAGGAATCTGCTCGCGGGTAAGTTGAAACGCGAGCGGCCGTGGTTGGCATAGAGTTGTCGAGGTTAGATCGTGTTGGGATCCGATGCGTTGCGCATTTTAAGCTGAATGAATTTGCGTGATCTGTGTTCGTCTGCTGTGTTGCTGAAGTCCTCGGATACCATGAGTATACCTTGGACTTCAGGCGCCTTGCATCCGAACTCATCTGACGCAAATAATTCAGCTGGGAAGTAAAATGCGCAACGCGTTTACATGGCGCCTTTGGCGCCAATCCGGAGTCTGTAGACTTCTTCCATCGAAGAAATGAAATTCGAGCCGCATTTACACCTGGCCAAGGGCCAGGATTTCAGATACCCCCACCTGCCGGGAGTCGGGGCGTCACTTTACTACTGCACGGCGATATACTCGGCTACAGCATTTCTTAAACCGTTCTAAACTTTCCGGGATTGCTCTTAACACTGGATTTCTGGAAAATACTCATAATAAACAGAAGTATCTTTACGTTATAATTTGTGACGGGAACACCGGAAAACGACATGAAAGTGCCTTGTAAAACAGCAGTATCATGGATCGTCATACTCTTTTTCCTTCAGGCAACGGCACATAGTGCTGTCAGAAAAAGCAGTCACGATAAAGAGCGTGACAAAGAAATGGAAGAGCAACACAGGGATAAGGACAGGCTGGAGATCCAGAAACTGAGGGAAGCTGAGCAGGAGAAAAAGTTAAAGCAGCAGGAAGCAGTAAGGAAGGTCTATCTCGATGATCGTCTACAGAGGCATCCGGCGCAATTATATAATGCCAGGATAATGGGGCGTTACGGGATGAAGGGCGGCAAACCGGTACCGTTTGTAACAATAACCGGACAAGTTCATGATATCCTCGATGAGAAACGTATACTCGTCTATATACCAGCCCGGAAAACAGATACGGCAACCAGCACTTCCCCGGCCCTGGTACTCGTCCAGCTGGAAAAGCCTCAGCCGCTTTCCAAGGGAGAAAAATTTTTCATCACAAATGTTATTGAAGCCGGTACCCATAATTACTCAAAAAGCGATGGAACGCCGGTTTCTGTCAGAGTGTATCGGGAAATACCAGGCATCACACTGAAGGAGTTCCTGCAGCTCCGGAAAGACGGGTACAGGTTCCCGGAAGAAACTACTGCTGACGCTTTGCCCGTCAAATGATCGAGGGTTGACACCTGCCGAGTTTCTGATGCAGAATTATCCGGCAAGTTGAGAACAAGAGGTTCATTCATGAAAACCGGCAGACTTACGCGGATTGGATATATAGGCATTACTGTAATTGTCATGGCGGTCTTTCGAACCATTGCGATTTCAGACGAGAGCAATCGTTCCGGATCAGTTAAGCTCGAAGGCGATTTCAAGCCGTTTGAGAGTTATGACAATAAGATCAAGGACAAACTTGTCATGAAACCACAGCCCAAGTGCGGGACTTGTCATGCCCGGGCTGTCATATCCAAAACTGATGACGGCAAGTCGCATCTGCGTCTTTCCGTTGATCATGGAAAAGTGACCAATTCATGGGACATGGCGGGGATTGACGGAACAAATGGACTTTGTTTTTCGAAACCCAAAATCCAGCTTGCTTACACCAATGGCGTGTTGACCGGTGAATATAATGGCAAGATGAGGGCCAGGATTTCCCTCAAGACACAATAACATGATCAATAAGCAGAGGTTAGCCGTTGACACCTTCAGAGTTTCTAATGCAGAATCCCTGAACAAATTGAAAACAGGAAAGTCATTACAATACCATGAATACTTTATATAACAGGCGGAATTTTCTGAAGGTGACGGGGTTGGAAATAGCGGCGGTGGCTTTACCATCGTGGCTGCGGGCCAATAAAAAAATGAAGATGTCAAATTCCGTCAACATCGGAAGCCGCCGTGAAGTGTTCTGGGATGAATATCTTATCGACACCAGACAGACCACGGCTGAACTGATGTTGCACAGGCCGCAGGCAAAAGAGGTTGTTATCGACCACAATGCACCGTGGGAAGGCGACGGCTGTGATTACCACTGTATCCTGAAGGACGACGGGCTCTACCGGCTCTATTACCTCGGCTGGGAGATGCTGGGTCCCGCTGCATCACGGCATGGGCCGATCGTCGTCTGTTACGCCGAGAGCAAGGATGGCAAGACGTGGACCAAACCCGATCTCAATATCTGCGAGTTCAAGGGCTCAAAGGCAAACAATATCATCCTGGACCACAACACCAATAGATTCGATAATTTCTCGGTGTTCAAGGATACGAATCCCGATTGTCCCAAGAGCGAGCTTTACAAAGGGGTTGCCGTCGATAGCAAGGACCACTTTTTGTGGTGTTATACGAGTGAAGACGGTATCCATTTCCGGAAAGCATGGCACATAACAGATAAGGGTAAATTCGACACGCTCAATATCGCTTTCTGGGACAAGCATGCGAAGCAGTACATATGTTATATCCGAGACTTCCATAATGTGCCGGGCAAGGATTTGAATGCCGGCGTCAGGGATATCCGCTGGATCGTATCAAAGGACTTCAAGAATTGGACGGACCCTGTCTTGCTCGATTTCGGCGGTGCCGACGACTATCCGCTCTATACCAATGTTGTTCAGCCTTACTATCGCGCGGATCATGTGTTTGTCGGGTTCCCGTCACGGTATGTGGAAAAGAAGAAATGGACCCCGAACTTTGATCAACTTGCGGGCGCGGACAGACGCAAGGCGCGCATGAAATCGCATCCGCGTTATGGCCTCACCATTACCGACTGCGTGTTCATGTCTTCGCGTGACGGCAGGAAGTGGAAGCGCTGGGAAGAAGCATTTATGACACCGGGACCGGAGCGCGAGTATAACTGGGTCTATGGCGACTGCTACCCGGCGCTCGGCATGATTGAAACCGAAAGTGATCTGCCGTGCGCGCCCAGGGAGCTTTCAATGTACGCTTTTGACAATCATTGGTCCGGGATACCATCCAAACTGCGACGCTATACGATAAGAATAGATGGTTTTGTATCCTACCATGCCACATACAAGCCCTGTAAAGTGGTGACCAGGCCGTTCATATTTGACGGTAGTTCCCTGTCGATAAACTTTGCGACTTCCGCGGTTGGCCATGTCAGGATCAGGCTCATCAGTGAAGGTTCTACGCTTGACTCCTGTGAATTGTTCGGTGACAGCCTTGACAGAAGGGTTGTCTTTGAGAACGGTGATTTGGCATCGCTCGCGGGGAAGCCGGTCAGGATGGAGATAACCATGAAAGACGCCGATATCTACTCCTTTAAGTTTGGAGCATAGCCGGCCATACGCCATTGATTGCGTTTTAGTATGTGAAGGAAAACTGGTAGCGGAAACAGGGGTGTTGGAGTAGCAGTATTCTATTGAAAGGAATGATCATGAAAAGCGAACGTAAAGGGGAAAATAATATCACCAGGCGTAAGTTCATTGGAGCAACAACAGCAGCGGTTGCTGCTTTTTCATTAGTGCCACGGCATGTGGTGGCGCGCTCGGGTAAACTGGCGCCGAGCGACAAGATTAACATTGGTTCTGTCGGCGTGGGAGGCATGCAGGGACTGGGTGATGTTAATGGTGTAAGCAGTGAAAATATTTATGCTCTTTGTGATGTGGACGAGAATTTCCTTAATAAAGCGGCCGAGAAATATCCAAATGCCAAAAAGTACAGGGACTTTCGCGAGATGCTGGACAAGGAATACAAAAACCTCGACGGGGTGACTATTACGATACCCGACCACATGCATGCCTCGGTGGCGTTGTGGGCAATGGAAAGAGGACTCGGTGTTCACTGCCAGAAGCCGCTTACACAGAGCGTCTGGGAAGCCCGCCTGTTGACGAAGGCTGCAGAGAAATACAAAGTGCCCACCCAGATGGGAAACCAGGGGTACTCTTCGGTAGCTACGCGCGTGGCATGTGAAATCATGTGGAGCGGCCAGCTTGGTGACATAACCGAAGTGCATTCGATGTGTGGAGGCGGCTTTGCGCGCGGTATAAAGGAATGGCCGCCTGTTGAGGAAGTACCCAGGACAATGATGTGGGACCTCTGGACTGGCCGTACCCGGGAACATACATACAGCTCGAAGATCCATCCGTGGCACTGGCGCGGATTCTTGGATTATGGCACACAGATGATCGGTGACTGGGGTATCCACATGCTGGGACCCGCCAACTGGGGGCTGCAACTTGGCAATCCCACGAGCGTTGAATGTACAGCAGTGGATGAGGTGAATCCTGTCACATATCCTCATTATTCATGCAAGTTTGAGTTCCCGGAGCGCCCGAATAAAAACGTTCCGTCAGGGAAAATGCCTCCAGTGACACTCTATTGGTATGAGGGTAAAATGACCGCCAACTTCAAACCGCCAAAAGAGATTGCCGAACCAAAGGATGTCAAACCATTCGCATATAACGAATTGTTCATCGGTACAAAAGGTTACATGGGTACGAACGGACGTGGCGAAAGTGTCCGCCTGTTGCCGGAGTCGAAGATGAAAGACTTCCAGAAACCGCCGGAAGTAATTAAACGTTCACTGGGACATTACAAGAACTGGATAGAAGCCTGCAAGGGCGGAGAGCCGGCATGCTCCAACTTCAGTATTGCCGGCCCTTACACGGAATGGATGCTGCTTGCAGCCATATCCTGGCGTTTTCCGAACGAGAAACTACTGTGGGATGGCAAGAAGCTGCGTTTCACCAATAATGAGAAAGCCAACGAGTACGTTAAACCATATTTTCGCAAGGGATGGGAACTTAAAGATATAAAGACATCATGGTTTAGCAAGTTATTGGGTTAATATCGGGTTTTCTGTTTGCAGGGGATTGTATTGCGTATTTTACGCTGCATGAATTTGTGTGATCTGTGTTCGTCTGCTGTGTTGCTGAAGTCCTCGGATACCATGAGTATACCTCGGACTTCAGGCGCCGTGCATTCGAACCCATTTGACGCAAATTATTCAGCTGGGAAATAAAATACGCAACACGTTTACATCGCCATGAAACATGGCGAACCAGAGGTGTGTTTACAACTGGCCGAAGACAGTATTTTAGACATAAAATCTCTTATAAAAGAAATAAATACGTAACACGGTATGCATGGCGCCATTGGCGACAACGAAGAACTGAACAATGAAACATACTATATTACTTTGTTTAAATCTTATTTGTGTAATTTCCCTGAATTGTTATTCATCACCGAATAATCAATCGACTTCCAGGACGGAAGGAACAAATGGTTTGCCTTTTATTCTTCCTGAAAATCACGCTGACCTGATAGCAGGCAGAGCAAGGTTTGAAGCTGCTGTCAGATTTGGTGAACACCGGTTGCCTGATAATCTGAAAGATTGGGAAATTTACAGGGTCCAACTGAAAGATAAAATCAGCAAAAGAACAGGCGCCCTGACAAGTCAGGATTTGCCATTAAATATGGAAGAGACCTGCGTGTTTGACATGAAAGGATATACAGTTAAAAATATCTCATTTCAAACCCGGCCGGGGATTTATGCCACTGCAAATCTTTATATTCCTGACGGAAAAGGACCATTCCCTGCTGCAATAGTCCTGGCAGGCCACCACAAAAACGGAAGACTGGGGGCGCAGGACCTGGGTTATACCCTGGCCCTTAACGGTTATGTGAGTATGACAATAGACCCGTGGGGTGCAGGAGAACGTACCACGCACCATGGTACCTTTGAATATCATGGCGCCAATCTGGGCGCATCGCTTATGAATATCGGGGAATCGTTAATGGGCCTCCAGATAACTGATAACATGAGAGGTGTGGATCTTCTACGTTCGTTACCATGTGTTGATCCTGAAAAGATAGGAGCGACAGGTGCCAGTGGAGGAGGGAACCAGACCATGTGGCTGACAGCAATGGATGAGCGTGTTAAAGCCGCAGTTCCGGTTGTCAGCGTCGGTACATTCGAATCGTATGTAATGGGTCATAATTGTATATGCGAAGTTCTGATTGACGGGTTGACTTTTACTGAGGAATCCGGGGTGCTTGCCCTGGCTGCTCCAAGGGCATTGATGATATCCAACGGACTTAAAGACGGTAATCCTGCTTTTTATCCCTCTGAAATGTTGAGAAGTTACAGTAATGCATTGCCAATATTTGCAATGTACGGAGCAAGTAATAAGTTCAGTCATCTTGTTTTTGATGGTCCCCATTCCTATCCTCCCGCAACAAGGGAAGGGATGATTGATTTGTTTAATGTGAATCTTAAAGGGATACCTCCGGGTGCGGCCAGAAAAGAGATACCTGAAACCGACCGTCAGCCACAGGAAAAACTTATGGTTTACCCGGAAGGGAAACGTGATACACGGATTGTCAGTACTGCTGAATTCTGCAGAAAACGGGGTAATGAACTGCGGCTGGCGTATCTTGATGCCAGATCTTTTGATAAGAATCAGAAGAAGCAGGATTTAAAAGAGATTTTAAGGATACATGACGAACCGGTCCTGAAGAAAATAAATAAATATTCGTCGGTATCAGGATGGGACAAGTTCACCCTGGAGACTTCCGATGGCAAACTTATTCCTCTTTGGCATAACGCACCCGGAAAGAAGTCTCTTGGTTACACTATAATATCAAGTCCTGACGGGGCGAAAGGTATTCTTCCGTCATTACTTGTTGAATTAAGGGAAAAAGGCACGGGTCTCGTTATTGTCGATCTTTCCGGAACTGGTGAAGCTGCCTCGTTTTTATCTGCGTCCAATGACAAACTTGCAAAACTTCATACATTAGCCCGCGCCAATCTCTGGTTGGGAAAAACGGTCATTGGTGAATGGGTCAAGGAGTTGAATGTGGTGATACAATTTCTTTCTTCAGAATATAAAGCCAGGAAAATAAGTATTGATGGAACAAGGGAATCAGGACTTGCCGGATTGTTCCTTGTGACATTGGGAGGGAAAGTCGATAAGCTAGTACTCCGCGATGCTCCTGTAAGCTATCTTTTTGATAACAGGGAGACTATTGACTTTTTCAGCATGGGTGTTCATCTTCCCGGTATTCTTAAATGGGGTGATATCTCACTTGCCGCAGCGCTCAGTGGTAAAGATCTGACTTTCGTCAATCCTGTAACAATGTCGGGTCAGTCCATACGCGGAGAAAAATTGGAAGAATATAAATCAGAATTTAATAAAATAAGAAAAAGCTGCGGCATGAAGGGCAGTACCTCTTTCAACTGAAAGGTCGCAACTTTAACTGGTCCAAGAGAGGTTTGATGAATATAAGCCAGTCCAATTTGCTGAGATTGTCCACCAACCGGCGTAATTTCCTGAAATCAACTGCCGCTCTTGCCGGAATGTCCCTCCTCAGCCCGCATCGTGTTGTGTGTGCGGAGGAGAAAAAAGGAACAATCAAATTTTTGTTTCCCATGGACGGTGACATGCTGAACGCCAACGATGGCGAGCAGAAAGATGGATCGTTGTACTTTACGGCGAAGTTGAGCGTGGAGGGTTGCCCTGCGGAAGGACTGCGCGTGAACGGTATATTGGCGACGCGCACCGGAGAAAACGAGTTTGAGGCCAGGCTTCGTCTGGACGGATATCGCAACACGCTGACGGCGTCTGCAAAGGCGGGTGAATGCGAGAAGATCGTGGTGTATTGGTTACCCAAAGCGGTCGGGAAGTTCCAGTATTACATTGATGACAACATTTGGTGGTTGAAGGACATCGCGCGCAGTAATTACAAGTCAATTTACGAGAATCCGTTCATCAACTTCTTCCATAGCCTCTACAAAAAGTACGGTGCGCTGATCCATATGCATATATATTATTACGATGATGTGGATGGCTTCACGCTTTACAAGATGCCGGACAAATACAAGCCGGAGTTCCGGCAGGCGGCGGAGTGGCTGCGGCTCACGTTCCACGCGTATGCCAACGCGCCATCCTTCCCGCATCGGAATTCCACTTATGAGTACACGTTGAAATGTCTTGATCAGGTACACAGCGAGATAGTGCGGTTCGCCGGAGAGGAGTTGCTGTCTCCGGCAACGGTACCGCACTTTAACGAAATGTCGGTAGGCGCGGCGCGGGCATTCCGGGCGAGGGGAATAAAGATAATACCCGGATTGTCGCGCAGTGCACAGTATGTGAAACGCGGGCTGGATGCACATGTGAAGGAACGCGACTTCTGGTATGACAATGATGAAGATATAATCATGCCGTCCAGTGACATCTGCTGCAACCGGGTGAAGCTGGCCGACATAGTACCCCATCTTGAAAAAGTGATGAAAGACCCGAAGCTCAACGGCTTCCTTTACATGATGATCCACGAGCAGTACTTCTACCCGTTCTACCGCGCGTATATGTCTGACTACCGTGAGCGAGTCGAGACGGCGGTGCGATTCGCCTGGGAGCATGGTTACAAGTCTGCCTGGGTTGAGGACGTGGTGTTGGAGAAGCTGAGATAAATTACTGTGACCCGGAGGAAAATGCGATGAAATCAAACGCGTTAACACTGCCTGTTGCGGTGATGTTTTGTCTGTTCATTGTGATTCCAACAACACTGTCTGCCGAGAAAAAGGCGGACACCATACTCATCGGAGGAAAACTAATCACCCTTGACGCGCATGATCAGATCGCGGAAGCGCTGGCAATTCGAGACGGGCGCATCGTCGCAGTGGGCACGAGCGCAGAGATCCTCAAGCTTGCGGGTAATTGTGCTGAGGTCATTCGTCTCGACGGTAAGACTGTCCTACCGGGTTTTATCGAGTCGCACGTCCATTCCATCGGCGCAGCGCGTGCATCGGTGACTGATACTTATGTCGAACTGTCGAGTATAGGGGAGATGCAGAACTGGATTCGTCGACTTGCGTGCGAATTGCCTGCGGGACAGTGGATCGAAGTGCCGCGCAACGAGATTACTCGTCTGAAGGAGCGCCGGCATCCGACGCCAGCCGAACTGGACGCGGCTACGACTAACAATCCTGTGGTCTACACATCGGTGATGAAGCACGTATTGAACACTGCCGGCTTTCGTGCGCTTGGTATTGTGGACGCCGGCAGTAAGCTGCCCGATGGTGAAATCATACGCGATGACCAGGGCCGGCCTGTTCTCATCCGGGGCGGTAACCAGACGCTTCGCAAGTTTTTCCCGCGACCAACGGTTACGCGCGAGCAGACGATGGCGGCATTGATCAGCCTTCTTCACCGCTATAACGAGGTTGGTATCACGACCATCTTCGAGCGCGCAACTGATCGTGAAGGAGTCAAAATGTTCAGCGAACTTCGTGATAACGGCCAACTCACCACGCGGATGCGGGCGACATTCAGGTTTTCCGCGCGGACGGCCGAAGGAGTCGAAAAATATGTGAAGTCGATCGGTCTGAAGCCGGGCGAAGGTGACGACTGGGTAAAGGCCAGTCAGATGAAGATAACCCTGGATGGTGGCATCCACTGGGGCACGACGCGGTTGAGCGAACCTTACGGCGAACGGCGCATCCGGTTCTATCGACTGACTGACCCGAACTATCAGGGCGAACTTTACTACAAACCCGATGAGTTGAAGACGGTCTTTGCAACGGTCAACCGCCTCGGGTGGTCAATGAGCTGTCACGTTACCGGCGATGGCGGCACGGAGGCCATACTCGATGCAATCGCCGCGGTTGCTGCCGAAGATCCAAGCATTAAACAGCGACGTTTCAACCTGCTGCACACTTATTTCCCGACGCCGGCAATTGCGCGTCGCACAAAGGAACTCGGCGTCTGTGTGGACACGCAGGGCTATCTCTACTACCGGGATGCCGAGGTGCTGGCAGATATTTACGGCAAGCCGTGGGCAGAGCGATTCATCGGCCTTGGCGAGTGGATGCGCGGTGGCGTGTCCGTAGCAGTAAACAGCGACCACATGATCGGCTTTGATCCCGATCACGCAATGAACTCGTTCAACCCGGCACTGATGCTCTGGATTGCCGTTGCCCGTAAGACCGATTGCGGCAACGTCTATGGCGCGTACCAGAAGCTCTCGAGGCTCGACGCATTGCGGGCCGTAACGCTATGGGCCGCGCGGCTGAGTTTCGACGAAGACAAGCTCGGCTCACTTGAACCGGGTAAACTTGCCGATCTCGTTGTGATTGACCGTGACTACCTTGCCTGCCCGGAAGATGAACTGCGCCAGATCAAAGTGTTGCGCACGATGGTGAATGGCAAGACGGTTTTTCAGTCTGATAAATAAATGTACGCGTAAGTTACGCAAATAAGCAAAGGAGCAGACAAGATGAAAGGAAAAAGAAGCGTGTCGAGTATGTGTCTCGTCGTATGCGTGTGTCTGGGCTTTGGATGGGGCATGGTGGGGCAGGTAAATGCACAGGGTGATGATGGTAAGCTGAGGATCATTGCGTTTGGGGCGCACCCGGATGATTGTGAGTTCCAGATTGGCGGGACAGCCGCAAAATGGGCGGCGCAGGGGCATCGTGTGAAACTGGTGTCCACCACCAACGGCGATATCGGTCACTGGAAGATTGCCGGCGGACCTCTGGCACAACGGCGCACGGCCGAAGTAAAGCGCTGTGCCGAGATCCTTGGTACGACGGCCGAGGTCCTTGATATTCATGATGGCGAATTAATGCCGACTCTGGAAAACCGGCGGACTTTCGTTCGTCTTATCCGCGAATGGAAAGCGGACATAGTTTTCTGCCACCGGCCCAATGACTATCATCCCGACCACCGTTATACCGGCATCCTCGTACAGGATGCGGCGTTCATGGTTACCGTTCCGTATTTCTGCCCGGATGTACCGCACCTGAAAAAGAATCCCATCTTCATGTATTTCCGCGACGGGTTTCAAAAGCCAAATCCTTTCAAGCCCGACATTATTGTCTCGATCGACGATGTAATGGAAAAGAAATTACTCGGAATGGATGCGCTGGTGTCGCAGGTATATGAGGGAGGTTGCGGCGGATCGCAGGAATATGCTGACAAGAACCCGAAGGAAAAGGAAGAGCGATTACAGTGGCTTCGCGACCGGCGCGGGAAGGGGCAGGAAGGGATTGCAAAGCAGTATCGCGATCTTCTTGTCGAATGGTACGGTCCTGAGAAAGGTGCGAACATCAAATGCGCCGAGGCCTTTGAGATCTGTGAATACGGCCGCCGGCCAGGCAAGGATGAATTAAAGAAGCTATTCCCGTTTTTTAAGTAGGCTTTCTGTGTAAGTTACCAAGGGCGTGTTATCGAAATGGAGTATAAATAATTTTGGGTAGGGCGGGGTCGCCGGGCCCTACCATTGACAGGAAACGAAAGGAACCATTTATGAATTCTCATAAAAAGCTATTTTTCCGCACTATCACCCGGGTATTGGTTTTGTCGGTTGTAATGATATTGTCAGGCAGTGTTTCCGAGTGCGCTGTTGTTGCACCTTTTGAAGTCTTTGGGGTCAGCGACGCAGTTCGTGTCTTTGAAGATGGCTATGGTTTGTCCAGTAACCAGACCAAAGAAGTTCGTGTATTTGGCATATGCAACGAAATTATCTCGGCCCAATGTGTTGTTCGGGCCAACGAAGATATCAAAGACATGACTGTTGTCACCGGTCCGCTCAAGCTTACCGATGGTTCCGCAACCCTGGATGCAAATACCGTCAAGTGGAATTATGTTGAGAACATCCTTATCAAGACGAACACACCAAAGCTTGTAAAGAGTGACCTGATAAGACCGGCCCCGGCCAGGTTCCCCGACCTGCTGAGCGATCAACAGCAGTGTTCACCGGCAAAGGGTTCGCTCAAGGCCATTTACCTGACAATTCGTATCCCAAAGGACGCCAAACCTGGCGAATACCGGGGTGATGTTACGGTTCGTTCGGGTGACACCAGTGTGGCAATCCCCCTGGTTGTGACAGTCTATCCGCTTATGCTTCCTGATGATCGTCATGTGATGGTTGCAGAATGGTTCTCTACGCACCAGTTCAAAAAACATCACGGAATAGATCCGTCCGATACGAATGCGTTTGAGAAGATGCTTGCTGTATATGCCGAAAATATGGCCGACCACCGGCAGAATGTTTTTCGTGCAAGTATGGGTTTAATCAAGACAACACGGGCGGCTGATGGAAAATTCAATTTCGATTTTTCCGCTTTCGACCATTGGGCGGACATTTTCTGGAGTACCGGACGTATGAATCTGCTCGAAACAGGGTTTGTCGCCCATTTTGGCGAAGGTGGCTGGTCAAGCCATGAGGTCAAGTTAAACAACTTCAGCGTGAAAGATGAGTCTACCGGCAAGACGGTCAGGATTGACGGTAAGGAATTTCTATCCAAATTTCTTCCGGCCTTTGTGACACATCTCCGCGAGAAAAAGTGGCTGGATAAGACCGTATTTCACATCAGCGATGAACCTTCCAATTCCAATGTCATGGACTGGCGCGAAGCGTCCGACGTTGTCCATCAGTATGCACCGGAACTTCGCAGAATCGATGCCATCGAAACGACACATTGCCTCGATCGCCTTGAGGTATGGGTCCCAAAACTTGACCATCTGTCGACATGGCTGGAAACATATCTGGCGGCCCAGCGTCGTGGTAACGAGTTGTGGTTTTATACCGTGGGTATTTACCAGCAGGGATCGACGCCGAACAAGACGGTTGACGTTCCACTGATTGAATCAAGGATCATGCATTGGCTCAACTACCGTTATGGCATGAAAGGTTACCTGCACTGGGGGTTGAATGCGTGGACGGATGATCCTGTTGATGCTCCGGGCCAGCACCGTGGTGACGGCTGGCATGTTTACCCCAAAAAGGGCGGCCTGCTGAATTCGCTCCGCTGGGAACAGATGCGGAATGGACTTCAGGACTACGAGTGCCTCTGGCTTCTTGAGAAGAAAATTGCCGCAATCAAGGCAACGCTCAGTCCGCGCGTGGCCGAAATGATCGAACCAACGCGGCGCGGGGTAGAAATTGCTTTACCGGTGGTCCGGACGTGCAGTGATTATACACGTGATCCGGAAGTGCTGTACGCTGCCCGACAGCAGGCAATTGAAGAGGCCGTCGGAATGGATGCATCGCCCCGCATGATTCTCCAGACTAATCCTTTTGAACATTCAGTCGTTGGAAATAATTGTTCTATCGATATTCACGGCTGGGTGGAACCGGGAACGACACTTACTGTGAATGGCGGCAAGACGCATGTGGCAGAAGATGGACTATTCCTTGTGCAGAGACCGCCATCCAGGGAAGGGACTATCACGGTGGAGGCTGTTAACGGTCAGGCAAAGAAAACGCTGGTCCGGAAATTCCGGCTTCAGTTTGAATCAGTCTCCCGCTGAGACGGTGCTTTTTAGGCCACGTACTAAACAATTAGGAATCTATTTGCTGTCGTTCTCTCGATTTGTCAAAACCCATCTTGACATTTATCGATGTTTTCATTTCTATGGATGTCACTGATCAACGACGGAAAAGGCTGAAAAACGATAGTGGTTTAAGCCCATGTCAAAACAAACAATAACTTATAACCCCGTAACAACAATAACATCATGAAAACATTACGTACTCTCATCGTCGTTCTCTTTACTGCTATTGTACCGCTCTTTGCGCAGCAAACCAATACGCCTGTGGCGGTGCCGGAGTTTAAGCCGATACTTTCCGGTATCGAACTGAAAGATGGTGACACGATGGTTTTTCTTGGCGACAGTATTACGCATCAGTGTCTCTATACACAGTATATCGAGGACTATTATTACACGCGTTACCCGGATCGGCGCATCTGTTTCCATAATAGCGGAATTGGCGGTGACCGTGCCGCCGACGCACTGGCACGTTTCGATGACGATGTAGCAGCATTCAAGCCGAAATACGTGACGATCCTGCTCGGCATGAACGATGGCAGTTACACAAACTTCGTACCGCAGATTTTCGAGACTTACGAAAAGGGTATGATCGAGTTGTTGGACAAAATTGCCGCCATTGGGGCGCTTGCTATACCGATGACGCCGACAATGCACGATTCGCGCGCCGCACGGATGCGTAAACCTGCCGAGCCACGCGATACCTATTATAACAGTGTGCTCGCTTTCTATGGCACCTGGTTACGCGAAATCGCCAGCCAGCGCGGCCTGGGCTTTGTGAACATGTGGACACCGCTCAATGATTTGACAATGACACAGCGTAAGAAGGATCCGAATTTTACACTGATACCGGATGCTGTACATCCCAGCCCGACCGGCCAGGTCGTCATGGCAACAGCGATTATCAACGACATGATCCCGCGCAGTACCGTCTCGCAAATCATCGTTCGCCAGCAGCCGAAGACCGGCAAGTTCACTGTCACCGGAATCAACGGCAAGGCCGCCGACCTGCAGGCCGGAGATGATAAAATCAGCTTTACGTTCAAAGCCAACGCGTTGCCGTGGGTACTGCCGCCTGACGCAGCTGATGGCTGTAAACTGACCCACTTGGGCCATCGTTACAGTAACGAGAAGATCACCGTCGGCAACCTCAAACCCGGCAAGTATGAACTGCGCATTGACGGCGAACTTGTAGGGGCATTTACCGAAGGCCAGCTTGCATTTGGCGTCGAACTGGAAGGGAACGAAAAGACCCCGCAGTATCAGCAGGCGCTTAAAGTAGCAATGTTAAATAAAGAGCGGAACGAAAAGGCAGTAAAAGCGTTACGCGGCCACTGGCTCAAACTGAAGATGATGCGCCGTGAAATACAGAAGCTGGAGAGTGGTACCGATAAGGACGCGGCGGCCGCCAAACGTGCCGAATTTGAGAAATGGTTGCCGGAGTTCAAGCCCGGTGTTGCCGAGAAACTCGCACAAATAAAACAATACGAAGACCAGATTTACGCGGCCAACAAACCGGTCATGCGGAAATATGAACTGACCCGCATGCCGTAACCTGGCATATAACTGTTTTTCATGGGACGTTGAGAGTTGGGTCGGCCTGTACAATGTCTTTTGGTTCCAGTGGTTAAATACGCAAGTAAGTTGTAACTCATAATTCAAGGAGATTCGACATGTCACGATTATCCCGCCGGGAATTTCTTGCAAGTTCGATGTTAACAGCTACAGCTTTATCGTCGTGCCAGGCAAACAGGAAGGTGCTTTCGACAAAGAAAGTAAAAGAATACGCCATAAAATGCGGTGCGGACATAGTTGGAATTACCTCGATGGACAGGTTTGAAGGATTGCCCAGGCAATTGGACCCCAGGCAGATATTTCCTGAGGCGAAATCGATGATTGTTCTGGGTTTTCGTCTTTTCAGGGGTAATTTCCGGGGTATAGAGGAAGGAACGTTTTTTACGGCATACAACATTATGGGACATGAAGGGCTCCGTTGGGTGTTCCAGCCGGTGATGCTGTGGAATTTTACCAAGTTAATTGAAGACGAGGGATACGAAGCGATACCGATACCGGACAATTTTCCCTGGAGTAATATTGACAAATTAAATCCTGATGAAATTGGGACGGACTTTATAAATGTGAATCCTGCGAGGATCGGGAAGATAGACGGTAATTTTTCCAGGACTGTATCGCCTGAAAAACCCTATCCCGATATTTTCATTCAGTTGAAAGTTGCCGCATTCTGTGCCGGACTGGGGGAGATAGGATACAGTGGTACGTTCCTGACCCCTGAATATGGGCCAAGACAGATGTTTGCGGCGGTCATTACAGATGCGGTACTGGAGCCGGATCCTTTATTTACAGGAAAACTCTGCGAGAAGGATAAATGCAAGATGGCCTGTGTCAAAGATTGCCCGTCCCATGCGATATCGGAGAATGAAACGGTGAAAATTAAAGTTGCAGGGAAGGAGCTGGAATGGGCGAAGCTGGACTTTAACAAGTGTAGTGTTTCTTTCCATGGTGGAGACAAGGAATACAATCCTTTTATGGTTACGACCGAGGACGAGAAAGGATTTACCGCACAACCGTACACCACATCGAGGAAATATAAGATGGCCCCGCTTTACTGGTACGGCCGTGCCATTGAGGGGATGCGCGGTTGCCAGATTGCCTGCATGATTCATCTTGAGCAGGAGAAGAAGCTTAAGAATGTCTTCAAGAATCCTTTCCGCCGGAAAGCGCCCTGGAAGATGAAAGGTGAATTGATATCGAAAGCTGAATTGGACTCGAAAATAAAACAGCAGGAAGAAAAAGAAAAGCAGCAGGAAGAAAAAAAGACTAAAAAAGTAAAAGTCGATGAACAATAACTTCCAGATGCCTGCGTAGAAGAAGGTTTTAGGAGAGAAACCATGTTAACATCGGCAAAAATAAAAAAATACGCCAGGAGTTGCGGCGCTGATCTTGTCGGGATTGGTTCCATGGACAGGTTTGAAGGTGCGCCGAAGCAGATGGACCTGCGGTATGTTTTTCCGGACGCCAAGTCGATAATCGCCATGGGTTTTCGTCATTTCCGGGGGCTTTTCCGCGGCATTGAAGAAGGCACCTTCTGGACTGCCTATTCGGCCATGGGTTATGCAGGGATAAACTACATATACCAGCCGCTGGTCTTATGGAAAGTCGGCAAGATGATAGAAGATGAAGGGTATGAAGCCATCGGGCTTCCGAATAACTTTTCAATGTCCAATTGTAACCTCTCGGGCCAGGATAAAACGCGCACAAGTAAAATGAATCCGCGTATTTCCAGCCCGGTTTCTCCTGATAAGCCTGCTCCTAATGTAGCCTGGCACATGAGGCTGGCCGCCTTCTGTGCCGGCTTGGGCGAGATAGGTTACAGCAAGATGTTTTTGTCCCCTGAATTTGGTCCAAGGCAAAGAATAGCTATCTTACTGACCGATGCGCCTTTGAAGCCGGATCCTTTGTTTGCCGGAAAACTATGTGATAAGTGTAAAAGTTGTGTCAATGAGTGTACCGTCAATGCAATACCCGCCGACAAAACGATCAAAATCACGGTAGCCGGCCGGAAAATAGAGTGGGCTGATATTGATATGGCGAAATGCGCTAAAGGTTTTTGCGGTGGAAGTCCAAAGGCGAATCCATTTATGGTTACGGATAAAGAGAAGGAGGATTTTGGTTATAATTACAAGTGCCCATCGATGTATTTTTACGCCAGGGCGCTGGAAGGCGCCAGCGGCTGTATTCGCGCCTGTATGATCCACCTCGAAGAACAAGGCAAGCTGAAGAATAAATTTAAAGGACCGTTTAGAAAACGTAAACCCTGGGTGTTAAAGTAAAAAATGAAATATACAGTGGGTTATCAACTCCCTGAAGAAGATGAAAAACCATTTATTGAAGTGGTAAGGGATTTCAAGAACCATATCGCGGAAGTATATTTTCCCTGGATGGATATGGCCAGCGGACGATTACCATTGACCGTTATTGATGGCTTTGTTGATTGGGAAGGGCAGAAGAAGTTAGAATCAGATTTAAAAGCGTTGAAAAGAATGGGGGTCAAGCTGGATCTTCTTTTGAACGCCAATTGTTACGGACGGGAAAGTCTATCGCAGCATTTTGCAAATAATATCTGTTCGGTTGTTTCCCATCTGTGTGACAACATCGGGCTGGATGTGGTCACCACCACTTCGCTGATGGTCGCCAGGACAATAAAGGAAAATTTTCCGGGTATAGACGTCCGCGCTTCAGTCAATATGAGAATCGGTACAGTCAAGGGCATGGAATATGTCGTTGATTATTTCGACAGTTATTATGTTCAGAGGGAATACAACAGGAATTTACAAAAGCTTGCTGAGCTTGGAGACTGGGCGAAAAAACATAAGAAGAGGTTGTATTTCCTCGTAAACAGTGGCTGTATGAATTTCTGCTCCGGCCAGGTCTTTCACGATAACCTGGTTGCGCATGAAAAAGAGATATGCGAGACAGCCAACATTCAGGGCTGGAACCAGAGTGTTTGCTGGAATTACTATGCCAAGAGAGATAACTGGGTTTCGATCCTGCAGAATTCATGGATCCGTCCCGAGGACATCCATCATTACAAGCAGTATTTTCCCATGGCAAAGCTGGCTACCCGCATGCATGACAATCCAAGGAAAGTCATCCAGGCGTATGTTGAAGAAAGCTTCGTTGGTAACCTTCTGGACCTGTTTGAACCGGGCCATGGTCCCATTTTTCTGCCCTATGTAATTGACAACACCAGATTCCCGAAAAATTGGTTTAAAAAAACAACGACTTGCGACAAGAAGTGCCAGAAGTGCGGTTTTTGTTCGCAGGTATTGGGAAAAGTCCTGGTAAAAATTGATGAACTATAATTCCTGAACGGTAATAGCGAGGTAAAAATGATTATGGCTTCTGCCCGTGCCAAAAAACAATCTCTTGCAATCATGTTGCTCATAATAGCGCTGGCGATGGCCGTGGTTGCGGCTGAGGATCAGCAGCCTGTCGAGCTCCTTGTACGGGGCGACGATATGGGGCACACGCTGGATGTGAATCTGGGTTTTATCAAGGCACATACCGAAGGGATTGTAACTTCGGCCAGCCTTATGCCGCCCTCCGCTTACTTTGACGATGCTGTAAAGCGCTGTAAGGATCATCCCAGGCTGGCCCCGGGAGTACATGTCACATTGATGGCTACCGTTCCCATGCGGCCCGTGTCGCCCCCTGATCAGGTTTCGAGCCTCATCGCACCGGACGGTTTTTTCTACCATGGGCTGGAGGACTTCTTAAAGGCCAAGCCGAAGATAGCGGAGGTGGAGAAAGAGGTTAGGGCGCAGATCCAGAAGTGTATCGATACCGGGTTGAGGTTCATCTATCTTGACTGGCATATGGCCTCCAGCGGTGGAAAGGATCGTCCTGATATCGTTGAGTTGTTCCAGCGCCTGTCGCGCGAATACAAGCTGCTCTATACCCACGATACACAGGATGTTGACGGCCGGTATTCCGGTGCGAAGTTTTTTTCAGCCAGCCTCGAAGCGTGGGGGAGCCAGCGGCTCCCTGACGGCCATCTCGTCTACTGGTGTGGGCCGGACCTGCCCGAGGCAACCCGTCTGAAATTCCTCGAATCACTGCAAAAGCTGCAGCCGGGTACGTGGTATACTATTTGCCATCCGGGACTCTATGCTCGCCGCCAGGCACAATCGGTGGCCGTGCTCTGCTCGCAGGATGTGAAGGACATCATCCACGCACGCGGTATCCGCCTGATCAGTTACACTGATCTCTGGAATCGCAAGTTCAATCCGAAATAAGAAACGATATAAATTCATCCATGAACTGCCAGAAAAGCAATTTCTTATCAATTTAATTGTACGGTGAAATTTCGTTTTATTCTGTTACTGTTTGTTCTCATGTAGTCAGCGGTTCCATTCTATGATGAAGGATTTTGGAATCGTTTTGCTGGCATCACCCATGTGTTCTCTTGAAATTTCCAGTACTGTTTCGATTCCTTCCGTGTCGGACGGTTCTCCCGGGTACCAGTCGACATAGACCCACTTTTCACCAGTAACCCATTGCCATTCATCTTTGAAAATATTCTTGAAACCGCCAAGCCATGATTTGTCGTGGTACGGGAAAGCATTCAGCAACCAGTTCTGTTCTTCAATGCTTGTTAATGTCGCCAGATATCCTCCGACGGACTCGCAGTATTTTTTTGCCTCATCCCAGGTCAGTTTTATGGGTGATATTGCATAATGATGTCCTTGGTAATTACGAGCACCCGGCGGAATGGCATGAGGTTTATCGATGAGAGGGATGGTTACATCGAGCATCAGCCTGGCAGAACTGCAGATATTTGACATGGCCGGGACGTCCTCCCAGGTTGATATTGTTTCCTGTATTTCTTTTCGGGCCAGGACTGTGTTCTTGTTTTTCAGTGCGTTTATGGCAGGTACCAGGAGTTTAAAGGTCAGGTTTGTGTCGGCAAAACCGTCGCGGCCACAGATCAAGGCCAGGGTCTTCATTCCCTGGAAAATGTTCAGGTTGGTTATTGAACACTCGTCACAAATTATCCTGATCAGCGGCATTGTTTTCAACGGTGTCAGGTCGGTGAACCTGGTACCCGCAATGTTCAAATAACTCAATTGCATATCTTTCAGGGGGGAGAAGTCGGTGGCCTCGATATCGCGCATGTTCAAGTCGTACAGAGGCAAATTCTTCAACGGTGATAAATCCCAGACGGGGCAATTGTTTATATACAGAGAGGACAGGGGCATTCCTTTCAAAGGAGAAAGATCGATGACCATGGTCTGCGTAATGTCCAGCCGGGTCAGGGGCATGTTCCTGAGAAGTGATAAATCGTCTACCTCTGTGTTTGCTATGCTCAGTGTACATAGTGGCATGCCTTTAAGTTGTGAGAGATCAGTAATCATGGTTGAAGCAAGATTAAGGTTTGTCAGAGGCATTCCGCGCAATACGGACAGATTGCTGACTGGTGTCTTGTCAAGATTAAGCGAGGTGAGAGACATTCCATTCAGCGGCGAGAGATCGGAAACCGGGGTTGACTGCAGGTTCAGATAACTGAGGGGCATTCCTTTGAGAGGTGATAGATCGGATGCCAGGCTGTTTCCGAGATTCAGCCATCCCAGCGGGATATCCTTCAAACGTGGCAGATTTACGAGTCCGGTTCCGCTGAGGTCCAGGCCACAGAGACCGGTCTTGTCAACGATGACTTTCCGGTTCTTGATACCAGCCTTGTCGATCATGTTCTGCATGAAGGATTCAAGCGTCTTCCCCTCTGGTCCTGAACTGGTAATTGTTGCGGTTGCTTCGTCAAATCTGTCCTGGGCGTGAATTCCCAGGTACAAGGCATAGATTGAGGAGGGGGATAACTCGGTTTGTTGTCCGTTTCTTTCCCTGATCTTTCTGCACAGTTCCAGGTTTTCTTTCGCCATTTTGTGTCCCGGATTTATTTTCAGGACTTGTGCATATGCATTTTCAGCTTCTTCAAGTCTCAGCAGTGTTTGCAGAATATTTCCCTGCAGGTAACGGAATTCCGGATTGTCCGGTCGCATTTCAACTGCAAATGATATTCTCTTCAATGCTTCTGAAGGCTGCTTCATTGCCATGTAACGTTGAGACAACAACACCAGGTCAGGTGATGTTTCTCTCAGGTCGGCGAGTGCTTCCTTTGCCATTGCCCTTTCGGTTTCGGCAATTGTCCTGGCCTTTTCCGCCTTGACCCATTGGGTGATGCTGATTGCAGTCCCTGCGAATATGAGCGTCAGAATTGAGGCGACCATGGCGATAACGGTTTTGTGACGCTGGACGAACAGGCCGATCTGTCTTCTTATGCCTGCATGTTCCGCGCTTGTTGCATATCCATTCTGGAAAGCTTCGATATCCCCCTGCAGCTCCTTGACGTGCTGGTATCTTTTCAATGGATCCACCGCCATGGCCTTCATTGCAACAGCAGCGAGTACGTCGGGGACTCTTTCCCTGGGTAAATGCAAAAGCCTGACGTACTTGTCTTTGGCGTTATCGGATATTTCTATGTCCTTTGCTGCTGGAGTTTTGCCAAACTTGTCGGGGTTGTACTCGGTCGGGTGGGGGATGTCGCCTGTCGTTATTTTCCTGACTACTTCGCGCAGGTTGCCGGTTTTAATCGGTGGATGCAGAGTCAGAATCTCGTAAAGGATGGAACCCAGTCCGTAGATGTCAGTGCGTTCATCCAGATTCACAGTTTCTCCGCGTGCCTGTTCGGGTGCCATGAATCCCAGGGTACCCATGATTGTCCCGGCCATGGTTTTCATGATGTCGACATTGGCATCCTTTCTTACGGAGTCTATGATTGTGTCATCCGCTGAAGATTGTGGTTCCCTTGTTTTTTCCGGTACCTGCTTCATTTTATTCCGTGGCAGAATTTTCGCCAGGCCCCAATCCATAACCTGAACTTCGCCATATTCACCGATCATTATATTCTCGGGTTTAAGGTCGCGGTGAATGACCATTTTTGAATGGGAAAAGGCCATGGCATCGCAGATCTTTTGAAAGATGATCAGCAGGTTGCTCAGCGGATATTCCCTTATTGTTTTCACGTCTCCGGTTCGAATGCTGTCGAGGATGTTGAAGAGGGTCCTCCCCTTGATTAATTTCATCGTGTAGAAAAAGTTTCCGCTGGCATCAGAGCAAAGTTCGTGCAGGGGAATAATTCCAGGATGTTCCAGTTGACCGGTTATCTGGGCTTCTTCAATGAATCGCAGGATTCCATTTCTGCCAATGGCTTTTGGATCACCGATAACCTTCATGGCAATGTCCCGGCGGATATTGATGTCCCTGGTATTGAAGATGATGCCCATGCCTCCCTGTTCTATAACTTTTCCAATTCGATATCTTCCGTCCTGTTGGGCCGCCAGATCGCTGCCGGACTGGTTATCTTTTTCAACATGGCTGGTTATGAGTTCGATACCACCAGTGATATTTCTGTCTGCCATGTACCTGGGCAGGGTGGTGATCCCAGCTTCGTTTATACCGGCCTGGATTGATTGCTTTATTGAATCAATGACAACTTCTGATCTGGGTTGTCCGGTTGTTTGTCCGGATGCCGGCATTGGAGCCGTTAATCTGGCGTTACATATGGGGCAGAGGTGCGCTTGCCCGGCGTACATCGTCTGGATTTCCAGTTTTGTCCTGCAATCTGTACATTCAATTATCATGATTAATCGTCTCTACCTTATTTGTCCCATTCGATGATGAATCTGAGTGGCTGCTCCTTGTTTGCATCATAAAATCCACCTCTGAAGATTTTAAGAACATTGTCTTTGCCGAGGTAGTTGTCCGGTTGTCCGGGCGCCCAGTCGGAATATTCCAAATTCTCGCCCGTTACCCATTTCCATTGACCGGACACCGGATCTTTAAAGCCACCAAGCCAGAGGTCATCGCGTTCCGGGAAAGTATTCAGGAGCCAGATCCATTTTTTCTTATTGACGGGTGTAATAAGGTGTCCACCGGTGGTTTCGCAAAATGCTTTTGCATCTTCCCATTTCATTGGTATCTGTACCATGCAGTAATGGTGTCCCCCTGCGGATATGGTGCCGGGTGGAAATTCGCCGGGTTTTTCGAAAAGGGGTATGTAAACATCCAGCATCCATTTTGCAGTTCTGCAGAGATTGGACACTGCCGGCACATCACTCCATTCGTCGATTATGTCCGTTGCCAGTTTTTTGGCGTGCGTGAAGTTTTTCTTTTTAACGGATTGCCTGCAAGGTGCGAGAAGTGAATAATGATCAAATCCATAAACATTAACCAGGGATTTAATAGCTTCGATTTGAGGGAGTAAACGGATTTTGGGTCTGTCAAGTGTCAGCGTTTTCAGGGGTAGATTGTTGAGCGGGCTCAGGTCACTTACAGGTGCGTTTGAAATGCTCAGTTCCTTGAGCATCATTCCCTTCAACGGAGAGAGGTCACGGACAGGAGTTAAATCCAGGACCAATGACACCAGCGGCATATTTGTTAAAGGCGACAAATCAGTACACTTACTTCCCAGCAGATTCAGGTAGGTAAGTTGCAGTCCTTTAAGGACAGCCAGATCGTTGATGCCGTTGATGTATAGTCTGGTTAATGGGAATTGTTTGAGTGATTGAAAGTCCTGGAAACCCGTGTTACGGAGGTCTAGTTCATCCACAGGCATTCCTTTTAATATGGCGAGATCTTCAATCGTATTACCATAAAGAAACAGTTTCTTCAGTTGGGATTCTGCAAGTGGTGACAGGTCGGTTACACCGTTATAATCCACCCTCAGGTATGTCAAATGCATGCCATTCAATGGCGACAGGTCTGTAATACCTGTCTGGCTGATATCGAGCCATGTCAGCGGCATGCCTTTGAGTGCTGACAGATCTTTGATATGCGTACGCAAAAGGCTCAAATGGGTAATAGGCAGGCCCCTGAGTGGTGACAGGTCTGAAATCGATGTTTCACTGAGACCGACCCGACATATGCCCTGGGTATCTATCCCGGTAAACGCGTATTTTACGCCGGTCGTATCAAGTGTCTCCCTGATGATATTTTCAACGATTGTTCCGCCCGAATTCGTAATCATCCACTGGGCGATTGCGATAGCTTCATAAAATCTTTCCTGGGACCGTATCGCTGTATAAAGCTCGCCAATTGTTGTACTGGCAAAGGACTTTAATCCCATGGTGCTCTCCAGGATTTTCCGGCAGAACTGTTTGTTCTCTGCTGCCATTTTGTGGTTGGGATCAAGTTTCAGGGCTTCGTCATATGCCTGTTCGGCGTCTTCGATCCTCAGCATGGTTTCCAGTGCGTTGCCTTTCAGGTAACGGTATTGTGCGTTTTCCGGCATCAGTTCCACGGCATAGGATATTCTTTTCAATGCTTCATCAATCTGCATTTTTTCCATGAACATCATGGAGAGTTCGAGCATGTCGGGCGCGCAGTCTTTCAGGGTGGTGATGGCCTTTGCAGCAAGCTGTTTTTCTGCAATAGCGTTTGATGTTGCTTTTTTCGCCCACATCCATAGTGTGGTGCTGGCTATTCCGGCCATGGAGGCGAAAAGAACAATCAAAACAGCGAGGGTGGTGATTGTCTTGTGTCTTCTGACGAATAGTTGGATCTGCCGCCTTATACCTGCATGTTCCGCTCTTGTTGCATATCCGTTCTGGTATGCCTCAACATCCTTTTGAAGTTCTTTTACTGTCTGGTATCTTTTTTCGTGATCAGCTTGCAGTGCTTTCGTGCATATTGCTGCCAATGATGAGGGAATATGTGCATCGGGGAGATGTTTGAGTGCCACTTTTCCGGGATTATGTATTTTTGAGTAATCTTGGGCGTTCATTTTCACGGAACCGTCAGGATTGGTCTCTGCTGGCGGGGGATTCAGTGTCAGAATATTATAGAGAATTGCCCCGAGTGAATAGATGTCGGTTCGCCTGTCCAGTTTGTTACTCTTTCCCATTGCCTGTTCCGGCGCCATGAATTCCGGGGATCCTGCAATAGCTTCGTCCATGGCCTTGAGAAGCTCCTCGTCCGGCGACTCTTTGCTCTGTTTTTTTGGCAGGACTTTTGCCAGTCCCCAGTGCTTGACGATGACCTCCCCGTAGTCGCCGAACATTATATTTTCGGGTTCCAGATCCAGATGGATGACCCTTTTGGAATGGGCGAAAGCTATGGCATCGCACACCTTTTGAAAGATGGTTAAGAGGTGGGACAGCGGGTATTTGGCGATCGTCTGCTTATCGCCGTCTCGAAGTTTCTGAAGCACATCGCTGAGCGTTTTGCCTTTGATGTTCTTCATGGTATAGAAGATGTTATTCCCGCCATAAATGCCAAGTTCATGCAGGGGTACAATTCCGGGATGCTCAAGCTGGCCCGTGATCTGTGCCTCTTTTATGAACCTCAGAATACGTGCATTGGTGGCATCCTCTGGATCGAGCATCACTTTCATGGCAACATTCCTGCGAAGATTTACATCCTTTGCGTTAATTGCCGCTACGGTTGCAGTACTGGCGATGATGTCACCTATGAGATACTTCGTTTCCGGTTGAGCCGTTAGAACATTAGAAATACTGGTATTGTCTGTTTCCACGGATGCGGTCCCCGGTTCAACCGTGTCCTGCAGTTGCTGGTTTGCCTTCAAAGTTGAAATTGCCCCGCTGCCGTTGCTTGTTCCGGCCTGGAAAGATTCCTTTACCGATTGCAGATTTATTTCAACATCACCGGAGTCCGATGATGTTCCTTCGGGAAGGGTATGCGGGACCATGATATGGGCACTGCATACCGGGCAGGTAACTACCTGCCCGGCGTAAAGGGTCTGCATTTCCAGTGATTGGCCGCAATCTGAACATTCGAATATCATGGCTAGTAGTTCCAAATTCCTGCTACATGCGCGTGTTTCCCGATAACCTTCAGTTGAATTTATAGTCCAGAAGTTATGCGATAGTCAACGTTGGAGGCGTGCAGGGACAAACTTGTCAAATCTACTTTGGATATTTCTTGTCCATTATATGATATCCGGTTTAAAGTTTGTCCACATACTGAATGAATAATCTGACTTCACTTGTTATCCGCCAGATGACTATGGCCGACATCACACTCGGGATGATGCTGAAAGACATCGCTCATTGGAACCAGAAGGAGGCCGACTGGCGTGCGTTGTTCAATTACAACCCTGGGGGCTGCTTCGTTGCGGAATGGAACGGCAAACCGGTGGGTACGATTACCACTACCGTTTATGACGACAAGGTGGGGTGGATCGGTATGGTGCTGGTGCATCCGGATGTTCGCGGCCAAGGTATCGGTACGGCGTTACTGAAACACGCGATTGCCTATTTACAGCGGCGCGGCGTGCCGTCTATCAAGCTTGATGCAACGCCGGCTGGTAAGATGGTTTACATACCGTTGGGATTTCAGGATGAGTACGAGCTGGAACGAGTGGAAGCGGTGGCTGTTGGAGGGAACACAAATCATGAATCTCGAATTGTAAATCTGGATGTGGACAAAATACTCAACATGGACCGCGAAACATTCGGCGTGACGCGTGAACCTGTCCTGCGGCGGCTGGTAAATGAGTTTCCCGGTATGTCCTGGCAGGCGACCAAACCGGAAATCCAGAATCCCGAAGGCTACCTTCTGGCCCGTTCCGGAGCGAATGCCTATTCCATTGGTCCCTGGGTCGCGCGTTCGGTGGAAACGGCAGAGTTGCTGCTATGCGCGTGTCTGGACAAGCTTGCGGGCCAACGTGTATTCATCGATGTACCGGTGAACCATCCTGCGTACGCTATGGTTGCCCGTTACGGTTTCAAGACACAGCGTCCGCTGACGCGCATGTGGCTTGGTTGTAACGATTGGCCCGGCAACATCGCACAGACGTACGGAGTCGCAGATCCCGCGAAAGGATAGCCTCTCAATATCTATTTTCGATTGACGATAGTTATGCATGTGTTACCGTTTTTTAATTAACTTGGCCGAGAGTACTAAGATGGATTCTATCCATGACAAAAAAGCATTTTCCAGTAACGCCAACCTAACTCGTCGCCAGTTTGCCCGGGGTACGATTACTGCTGCGATCGGGGTACCGCTGGTCTTTCTGCCCGAACGGCAGTCGCGTGGTGCCTTTGCAGGTGAACGCAAGCCCAATTTTCTCATCATCATGTCAGACCAGCAAAGCCCGCACGTACTGGGTCACGCAGGTGACCGCGTTGTGCGCACGCCGAATCTTGACCGGCTTGCGGCCGGCGGTGTCCGGTTTACCGCCACCTACTGCGGTTCGCCGTTATGTGTGCCGTCGCGAATGACGTTTCTAACGGCACAGAATTGCTCGAAGATCGAGGTCTGGACCAACTCGTGTGTCCTTGACTCTGAGACATCGACGTTCCCTGGTGCTCTTGCTGCGGCGGGCTACGAAACAGTGCTGGCGGGTCGGATGCATTTCGACGGACCGGATCAACGTCACGGTTTTACGCGACGCACAATTGGCGACGTAACTCAACCGCACTTTCCCGCCAAAGGGAAACATCCATTGCTGGGTTCGATTCCACGCCAGACCACCGGTCAGTCCAAAGGTGCGGTTGAGACAGCCGGACCGGGCCGCACATCGTACATGGCTTACGACGACGCGGTGACGGAATCAGCATGCAAGTTTCTCGCGGAACGTGATCAGCAATCTACAGATAAACCATTCGCGCTTGTGGTGGGGTACGTTCTTCCGCACTGCCCGTATATTTGCCCGCCGGAATTGTTCAACTACTACTATTCGCGTGTGAACGTGCCGCAATTACCGGCGGGTTATCTCGACAAACTGCACCCGGCCGAACGTGAGGACCGGCAGCGGCGCGGTTTCGACGAATTGAACGACGAGCAGGTGCATATTGCCCGTGCGGCTTATTATGGATTGGTGGAATACCACGACCGGCTCTGCGGGCGGGTGTTGGATGCATTGAAGCGGACGCGAATCGCCGACAACACGGTGGTGGTATATACGACTGATCACGGTGACATGGCCGGGGAACACCGTCTCTGGACAAAGAGCTTGTTCTACGAAGCCTCAGCCGGGGTACCGATGATCTGGTCGTGGCCGGGCCGGTTTCGTGCGGGAACCACTGTACGCCGGGTGACCAGCTTGCTTGATATTGGTCCGACACTGCTTGATCTCGCTGGTGCACCACCGATAAAGAAAGTTGCGGGCCGGTCATTGACAGGTTTTTTCTCCGGTAATGGTGATGTGAAAGGCTGGCTGGATGAGACGTTTGCCGAGTGCTGTGGGACCCCTGCCGGTCGTCCCAGCCGTATGCTGCGCGAAGGACCCTGGAAGATCATTCTTCATCATGGCTGCGACAAGCCGCAGTTGTTTAATCTTGCCGAAGATCCTGACGAGATGAATGACCGTCGCGACGATCCCTCGTGCACCGCAATCCGCGAAAGACTTCTTAATCGTGTTCGTGAAGGCTGGGATGGCGAGCGCATGGCGAAGAAAATTGCGCAGTCGAAAGAACGCAGGCAGGCAGCGTTCGAGAAAGCGAGGGCTCATGCCACGCCGATACCCGATTACTGGGACATGCCGCCTGACGCGAATATTTTCCCCATGAAATGATCTGATGAACGCAAATTTGTCCAATTAATTTTGACATACCGTCAGGTCGGTGTTTCACTTTAATTGTAATTGTCAGACGACAGTAACCAGGAGGAAACGGTTATGATTTCTACACAAATCAGAAAGGTCATTTCTTATAACTCCATGCTTTTCTTCACAATGACGGCATTCACGATCTTCGCAAGTTATGTCGTGGTGGTGGCAGAAGAGGGAGGTCAGGTGCTTTACAATGGCATCCAGTTGCCGAGCCCATGGCCGCCGCGTCTGGCCGATTTTTCTGCCGATCCAGTGACACCGCCGTACCTGCTCGCTCCGCCCAAGTTGATTCCAATTGACACCGGACGCCAGTTGTTCGTTGATGACTTTCTAATCGAGAAGACTACGCTGAAGCGGACATTTCACCTTGCGGAGTACTATAGGGAAAACCCCATCATGAAGCCTGATCAGCCGTGGGAGATGGCCGGGAAGGGCCCGATGGCCATGCCCTTCAGCGATGGCGTCTGGTACGATCCTATAGACCATCTCTTTAAGATGTGGTACTACGCCGGGCATGGGGGTAGCGCCACATGCTACGCCACGTCAAAGGACGGTATCCACTGGGACAAATCGAAGCTCGACGTCGTGCCGGACTCCAATATCGTGTACAAAGGTGGCCGGGACTCCGGTACTGTCTGGCTCGACCACAATACGAAGGATCCGGCACAGCGGTTCAAGATGATGCTCTATACCGGTGGGAAACTATTGCTCTTCCGTTCCCCGGAAGGGATTCACTGGACCAAGGTGACGGAAGGTATTACCAAGGGCGACCGTACCACGTTCTTCTACAATCCGTTTCGTCAGCGCTGGGTGTACAGCCTGCGCAGCGGATCAAAATTTGGGCGCAGCCGCCACTACTGGGAGAGCACGGATTTCTTCAGCTTCAGCGATCAGGTCTGGCAGAAGAACGAGCCGGCTATCTGGGTGACGGCCGACAGCGCTGACCCGAAGCGCGAAGATTTGAACACTCGTCCACAGCTCTATAACCTTGATTGTGTCGCCTACGAGAGCCTTATGATCGGACTGTTCAGTATCTGGCGTGGGGATTATCGCGGCAAACCACCAACTGAAAAAGCGAAAGAATTGTTTCAGCTCGGTCGTCCCAAACAGAATGCCATCTGCATCGGCTTCAGCCGAGACGGATTCCACTGGGACCGGCCCGACCGTAGGCCCTTCTGCCCGATCTCCGAAAAGATGGGCGAATGGAACTGGGGTAACATGCAATCGGCGTCAGACTGCTGTCTTGTCATTGGAGACAAGCTTTACTTTTATGTGAGCGGACGCGCCGGGAAGAGCTTCCCCTGCAATATTATCGACGGTGGCGGCAGTACCGGTCTGGCTATTTTACGGCGCGATGGGTTTGCCTCTATGGATGCAGGAGCCGAGGAGGGCGTACTGACTACGCGTTCCGTACGGTTTGGTGGCAAACTGCTCTTTGTGAATCTGGACGCACCACAGGGCCAGTTACAGGCGGAGGTGCTGGACGAGAAGGACCAGACCATCCAGCCATTCACCAGGTTGAACTGCACTGTGGTGAGTGGGAATAACACGCTGGTACTGGTGAACTGGATCGGTGCGGCGGATCTTACGGCTTTGAAAGGCAAACCGGTCAAGTTTCGTTTCTATCTGCGCAGTGGCTCACTCTATGCCTTTTGGGTCAGTCCGGATGCATCCGGTGCCAGTTATGGTTATGTCGCTGGCGGCGGTCCAGGATTCCCCGGTCCCATCGACACTGTTGGTCGTGTGGCATTGGAAGCGAGGTAAGGGGTGAATTTGAAGGGGTACATAAAACGCTGAAAATGAGGAGACGATTTTGAAGTCGAAGTTTGTTTGTTTCTTTTGGATTCTAATCTTTATTACGGTTGTACTCCTGCCGGTATACGCCGAACCAGTGTGGGGTGAGCGTGGGATCGTGGCGACGGTTCATCCGCTCGCGACCGACGCTGCAATCAATGCGTTCAAGCGCGGCGGTAATGCGATTGATGCCGCCGTGGTCGCTGCGCTGACGCTCGGCGTGGTGGACGGCCATAACTCCGGTATCGGAGGTGGTTGTTTCATGCTCATCCGGCTGGCTGACGGAAAATTTGTGGCAATTGATGGTCGCGAAATGGCACCCGCCGCGGCTACGCGCGATATGTTCGTGCGCGATGGCAAGGCCGATATCAAACTAAGTAATACCGGACCGCTGGCAATTGCCACGCCCGGCGCTCTTGCCGTTTATGCCGCAGTGACTGAACGCTACGGACGGTTGACAATGCAAGAACATTTGCTCGCCGCAGCGGAGATTGCGGAGCGCGGGTTCACGATTGACAGTAAATTTGCGGGGCGGCTAAATAGTTTTGCACCTGTCTTCGCACGATTCGATGGATCACGCGCCATGTTTTTGAAATCCGATGGTAAACCGTGGGTAGAGGGTGAGACGTTCAGGCAACCCGATTTGGCGCGAACTTATCGCGCCATTGCAGAACATGGTATCGGCTGGTTCTACGGCGGTCCTTTTGCAAAGGCGGTCGGCGACTGGATGAAGAAGAACGGCGGAATTCTGACTTCGGACGATTTTCGAAACTACCGCTTCAAGTTTCGCGATCCGATTACAATGAATTACCGCGGTTTCACGGTTATCACGTTTCCACCGCCGAGTTCTGGTGGTGTGCACGTGGCGCAAATGCTTAACATTCTACAGTCATTTGACCTCAAGTCGTTGGGTCACAACTCGCCAGACATGATCCATGTCGTTATCGAAGCTATGAAGCTTGCTTTCGCTGATCGCGCCTACTGGCTCGGCGATCCGGATTTCACGAACGTACCCCGTGGCCTCGTTACTCCTTCTTATGCAAAGACGCTGACTGCACGTATTCGCATGGACCGCGCATCGATCGTTGCCGGCCACGGGACACCGGAGCGGGCGGCTGACGACGTGTTCGGCAAACACACCACCCATCTGTCGGCCGCCGACGCCGATGGGAACTGGGTTGCGTGTACGACGACCATCAACAACACTTTTGGCTCGAAAGTTGTCGTTCCCGGTACTGGTGTTGTGTTGAATGATCAGATGGATGATTTTTCGGCTCAGCCCGGCGTACCCAATGCGGCGAAACTGATCGGTGCCGAAGCCAACGCCATCGCGCCTGGCAAACGGCCGCTCTCCAGTATGAGTCCGACCATCGTACTCAAGAATGGCCAGCCTGTCCTTGCCATAGGTGCAGCCGGCGGACCGACGATCATCAGTCAAACATTACTTGGCCTGATCGGTGTCCTCGATTTTGGCCTGGGCGTGGACGCCGCACTGGCCAGCCCGCGTTTTCATCATCAATGGAGTCCGGATGAAGTGAAGATCGAGCGTACCGTTGATCCTGCCGTGCGTGACGAGTTGCGGCGGCGCAGTCACAAACTGACCGAGGTCAATTCGATCGGCATCAGTCAGGCCGTTGCTTTTGATCCTGTTACCCGCCGATTCAGCGGTGCTCATGATCCGCGTGTATCCGGCAAGGCGGCAGGGTGGTAAACGGTGCTTCTGGTTCGATATAGTCATCCCATGGTTTTCAGTATACGATGATATCGGAGTCATCATAATGTTTTTGTAGATTGTTCTCCACGGCTTCACGGGATGTGTTGGCGTAACAGTACGCGCAAAGGTGATGACAGGTATCGTACATGCCGATATCTTTGCTTACGATACAACCACAGGCCTTGCGCTGGCCTTTATCCTTCAGGTACGGCCTGCCAGAAGACTGGAAAATATCCGGTTGGTATTTCAGAAAATCCATGAGGTTCTGATCTTCAGGAAATGTCTCGATCATGAGACGGTCGTCTATACACCGGTTATGTTCGATACCGCAGGTTCCGAGGTCAATACCCTCCGCGCAGGTGGAGATCTTCAGGCCCCATTTGAGGTTCATAAACTGCAGACGCCGGACGACTTCGAGCATGAGTTCCGGGGTGAAATCATGATAGTCAATGTGTTGACGGGCCAGGTTGGTCTGTACTTTCTTGTAGATCTTGATGTCCGCGAAACTGATAACGAGCTGTTCGGTATACTGATGGACGAGTGTCGCAACTGTTGATATACGGTCTATGAGACAATCGACGCTGATGGTATCTGTAAGAATCAGCGGGTCGAATCGCCAAATAACACGTTTCCGGCCGAGTTTTTCAGACAACATCTTGAATGTTTCGACGCGTTGGGCAAGAGGTGGTACGTTCGGTTCCAATCCTTCTTCGTCATAGTTGTTCAGGGTGAACTGGAAGTAGTAGTTGATGCCTTTTTCGTTGATTTCAGGCAGGTATTGAATCAGCGGTTTTGGGTTCTTACTCCAGAAAACAATAATGCGGGTTTTACTGAAGGAAACGTACTGGGTCTGATTAGCGTTGAACGGGTTGATCCGGCGAACGTACCCGGCATGTAAACGGTTGCGAAACCACTTTGCGAAGAATGCCGGAATATCGGTGGCACGGCTTGCTGAGATAATGACGGGACAGATGGCGTTGGCTTTGGTTCCATCGGCCAATGTTATCTTCTCTTTATCCCAACCATGGAAAGCCATAGTTCATTCTCCTTAAGCAAAAAAAATAGTATATCCACATGTTTGTGAATCAGCGATTTTATATTTCGATAAACAATCCTTGCTGTCAATCAAGCCTGTGCTAGAGTTTCTTCAGTCAAAAAGGGACAAGAGTACTGGAGTCGGTGCTTCAGAAATGCTCCCCGGGAAAGTATTTTCTTATCAATGGGAGAGATTCATTATGACCTCAAAATTATCAATTATTAATATTCTGATTCTCCCGGTAATTCTTCTTGGAATGGTTCCGGCTTCGGTCCTGCCGGCAGATTCCGCCCGTCAACACATGGACATAAATGTGAAAGAAACTTGCGGGTTGGATCTTTTGCGTCCAGTTAGCGGCGGCGTTCCACTGGCCAAAGGAATTGCGCCAGGCGGCAGTCAGTTTGTATTGCTCGACAAGAATAACAATGTGGTGCCTTGCCAGAGTGAAGTACTGGCCCGCTGGCAGGATGGGAGCATTCGCTGGGTCCTGATCGATTTCCAGGCAAAACCTCAACCGAACGGAACGGATCATTACCGGTTGGAATGGGCCGCCAAAGCCGAAGAACCGCAGCCATCGCAACCGGTGAAAGTGGACAGGGGTGAAATAATATCCGCGGAGTCAGGCGCTGTTCATCTCTCAACTGTGACCGGGGCTCTTCTGCGAATTTCAAAGCGGGTGGATGTTAAACTGGTATTGACTGACCGGGATGGAAAACGCTGCGAGGGACTTGTGGAATCGGGGAAAGTTGAAACGGAAGGAAAGTTACGGTCAACGCTGGTACTCGCCGGTTCATTCCGCACTCCCGAGGGACAGCGAGTGGTTGATTTCAGACTTCGGGCTTCGATTTATGCAGGCTTGTCCCAAGTTTACCTTGAACCGCAGATTCTTATAAATTCAGAGAATAGTTTGATCCAGTACATCAATGACCTGAGCCTGGAATTGGTTCCTCTTGGCCAGATCCAGTCGGCGGTTATCGGTGGTTCGCCCGGTTGGAAAGGTGCTCCAACCGCGGGTTCAACGGTCAGATTGTTCCAGGTTGATGATGAAAAATACCGTATTGATGGAGCCGCTGGAACAGGTGGTAAAGCGCCGGGCTGGATGGAAGTGGATGACGGCAAGGGAATAATCGCTTTAACACTTCGTGATTTCTGGCAACAATGGCCCAAAAGCCTGGAAGTTGATTCGCGGGTGGTTAAGCTGGGGTTTTTCCCGCGGTTCGAAGCGGATACCTTTGCTCACATGAAACCATGGTACAAGCATGATTATCTGTTTGAAGGTAATTCATACCGTTTAAGGGAGGGACAGTCTCGTCGCTGGCAAGTGTGGGTCGATCTTTCGGGTAACGGTGAGGCATTGAGTAAATCTGCCAATGCACGCCTGGTACCGGCGGTTGATCCTGTTCAGGCAATCGCCACTGGTGAGTGGGGGTTCGTTGCCGCCGCAGGCAGTAAGGGAATGGCTGAATATGACAACTGGGCCGATAACCTGTTTGAGGGTTACTGCCGCTCAATCCGCGAACAGCGCGATTACGGGGCAATGAATTGGGGTGACTGGTGGGGTGAACGCGGGTGCAATTGGGGTAATCATGAGTACGATACACCGCTGCATATCCTGACTCAATTTGCCCGGACCGGTGACCCGAAATATTTTTATGTTGGGGAGCAGACCGCCCGTCATTATAGTGAGGTCGATGTGGTGCATTTTGTCAACGCGGAGCTGAAGAAATATTTTTCCAAATGGGAGTCAGCAGCTTACCCGTCAAGGCCCGGGATGGTTCACGAACATAGTATCGGCCATGTCGGAGGATTTCACCCAGTTGAAAAAATTAAAGAACTCTATGTCAGTTTAGGTATCGGGAAAACTAAAAATCCCTATCTCTGCCTGGATCCCTTCAATCTTGGGCATATCGTTACCCTGGGTATGTCCCATTATTATCTGCTTACCGGTGACCCATGGATAAAGGAGACAGTTGAACGTATCGGAGATAACCTCATGAGGCTTTCCGAAGATGGCAAGTTCCAGTTCAAGGGGCACAACCATGTCGGAAGGGTGTGCGGCTGGACCATGCTTGCCCTTGCCGGCGATTACAAAATCAATCCCTCAGATCGCTGCCTGAAAGCCATGCGGCATATCACCGATGAAATCCTTTCGGAGCAGAATCCAAACTGTGGTGGCTGGCTGTACAAGTTGGGTTGGGGGCATTGTGATT
>JAQUPZ010000009.1 GCA_028716365.1 Kiritimatiellia bacterium | reverse complement strand
TCTTTTGAGGTGCATCGATTAGCTTCTTGCCTTTGAATTTAAATTCTTTGCTTTCAGCGATCCCTTCTTCCACTATCGCTTCAACGTAATATTTGATTTCGTTTTTGTCTTCATTCACCAACCAATTGTGAATATTTTTTTTATCTCCAGAAGTTGCCACCCCGCAATTATTGCACCACCCTCGATCTTTTTTGTCACTCATAACATCCTCAAGTATACATAGGATATCTCTTGCCTTCTTCTGGAATCACCGGATAATCTGAATGACCTTCTCGAAGTGATCCCCAAGGCCATGCGTCCATAACAGTATCGCCATTGCAACCATCATAAGGACACATTTGAAGTCCATTAATCACTCGGCATTCTCCACGTCTATATGTTCTTTCGCAATGCAAACACCATAAAAACAAGCAACCCTTTTGCGGGTTATCAATCTTACTTTCATCTGTAATTATCGTTTTCATACCCACCTCCCCATGTAAAGTAATTGAATATACGCTATTGAATATATCACATATAATCACGGTGTCAACAATAATATTATTTTTTTCCCGACTACGCTTCACTTTTAGCTTTATATTGGCCTATTCCTCTGTATTATGCAAAATAGACACTGGGCTGATTTTTGTTAACGATATTAACGTTAACAAAGCGTGGCTGGTGGAGGATGAAATATGGATGAACATGTACCAATAGAAAGTGCATCCGATGGTACTCAAGTAAAAGAAGAAACCATCAATCCTGAGATTGTTCGAGTCGATCAACGTGGTTCCGTCATCGCCACTGCACCCATTGAAGATGTAATTAAAGAATGGTCGTTGGAGAATCCAAGAGCCCTCGGAGGTGGACTTGCAGCGCGCATACTAGCGGCGGCAACTCAGCACGTTCACAATCAACTTCGGGATATGTCGTGCCGGATAGACAATGCGAATCTCACAATAGATCGGCTTAAAACTGAATCGGCTGTAAAAGACGTCACTATCGCAGTTCAAAAAGAGCAAATTGTCTCTCTCTCTCGCGGTAAGTACTCACGACTGGCGATGGCTTCGTTTTCCACAGTTCTTTTCGGTTTTGCCATTGACTTCTTTCGTAACAACATGATCGGATATGGTTTATCCTTCATAGTTATGGCCGTCGTTTTAGGAATCGGAACTGTACTCTCGGCACCACGGAGGGATGCCAAATGATTTTCCCGGACATTATTGAGCTTTTGCTTCTCGGGGTCTATGACCGTGGTATTCCCAATCAAGAGCGCATCGTTCTTAAAGTACAAGAACGTCTTAACACTGCTCAATATGGCGTCCTGCTTTCGATCTCTGATCTGAATAGTACGGCGGCCCGTCCTATCTGGGACAATTGCTTCAACTTTACGGAGCACATAGTTGATCCTGGCATGATATTATTCATTTACACAGGCCCTGGAAGCGAACGAAGGACGACTATTGCTGGGACACAAATCCCAGCTCACGTGTTCCATTGGGGAAAAAAACTAACTGTGTTTGCCAGTACCCTTATTACACCTATAATTTTCAAGGTGGAGTCAATCATAGTGGCACCAGTACCGATTAACCGTACCCAACTGAATGAATGAACGTTACGATAAAACATTTTCTCTGGCAAAAAAGATATTTTGACCTAATCTTAATTGTTTCAATAATTATTGCTAAGCCACATAACCATGCGGTTGAATCATTGTTGGAGTAAGGAAAGAGCATGAATACAATATGCCAAATCGCATTGCTCTTCGGAGGTTCTTTTTTGCTCTTTCTCACCTACAAGATGTATCGCAGAGGATGGAAAGCGCCAACATGGATATGCGCCCTTCTCGGTGTTATCGCAATCCTGGGAACTCAGGGTTGGGTCCAGGGATTCATCAAGACACACATCCTAACACTTGGATACGAGTATGGAGAACAACTAAACAAATTTCATGAAACTGTTGGAAAGATCGAAGATACCGTCCGCAAACATCAGACAAGACTCGATGAACACCAAACGGATATTGAGCGACAGCAAGGGGTGGCGACCGGTTTGGTATATCGACTTCTACAACAACAACGTTCGATCTCTAAACAACAGTCAACCCTAAACCGTCAACAGGAAATCCTTTCTACTGCTGGCAAGGCTGTCGCCCAAACGGCAACTGATATTTCCGACCAACAGCGACGACTCAATTCCGTTGAAACTCTTGTCGACAACATCTATACTCGAACACGTATCGATGTGATGCGAGGAACCGACAGCAATAGAGTATGCTATGCGGTACGTGGGAGTAATGCAGTATTTGGTGTATTCTTGTTGAAGGATGTGCCCATTGCCAATAGCATCCAAGGCTACTTTGATAACCTACCCCTCAAACCTGGTATCATCGCTTTTGGCAACGTGGCCACAACTGTATTGGTTGGCAAACAATCCGAATGGGAAGGGCATGAATACAGTTTCAGTTATGTCGCAGACCCGCGAAGGACTAACAGAATCTCCCGAATTGAAACACGTGATGGTGTGGCATTCGCAGATGGGGCGGCACTGCCGTTGCCACGAGAATAGAAACTCCAACCACACGCTGCTGGCTATCAGCGCGAAGCCGTGCCTCAGCCAGAGCGTTGACGTTATCACCTACACTCAGCTCGCTTTCTTCGTCATAATTGCAGGAGCTAGAAAGTATGCCCAATGTGGACCAAATCGTATTTTGAAATCTGACATGGCGTGAAAATCCAATTCTTTAGCCACCTGAGACAATCTTGTTCTCCATAGTTTTGCATTATCATTATTCCATGCAAATTGAACAGAGGCTGCTTTCCATTCCTGGCTGTATCGCACAAAACGCGCACCTTTGCAGTGTTCACGATTTCCAACACTCTTACTTATATACTTGGATGCATATTTTGCCATACCTTCTGCATTACTTTTGATCGGCATCAATTCATGACGACCAAAACCATATTTTGGCAGAACTTCTCGTAATTCCTTCCATAACCCCCGAAGATATTTTCCTGCAGACTTGTAATTCCCGTTCTTGATTTCCTCAAAATTAACTCCTGTTCGAATATCGGCTTCCAATACAGGTAATAGGTGATAGTGAATTCTTCCTATTTTCATAAATTCCAGAACACACATATATTCTAACAATCTCTTTCTTGCCCATCCGGACATGAAACTATGCAGACGCCTTTGCCCTTCTCGCCAATCTGTTACATGATCACCAAAGGTTAAAGTAAGGAATCCGCAATATTCCAACCCATAGCGCTTTATCAGATATTCAACGTTCAGTTGGATTGAATAGATAACTTTCAATTCATATCCACTCAATATTTTCTTTTCTTCGTTGCAGTTATTACTCTTTAGACAAGGAAAGGCCGGCGCGCCCGCTTGCGCGGGCGCATCCGGCCTTGTAACCGTGTCAACAGTATCAACCAGTACATCACATGGTTGGCATTCGTATGGGCTCATTTATGCCCTCCCTCCTGCCGCCATGTTCGGATTATTGCGAGTATTGCAGTTTGTAATGGTTTCGGAAGATCAGGCCAGACATCGACTATTTCCTTGAGATTTAATGATAAGACAGATTGTTGTGAGTCTCCTTGTGTGTCAGGGATGACTTTAACCAATGGTGGATTGTGTTTGTGCGGAGGTTCGAATTCTCCGCCATTTTGTTTTTTTGACTACGCGTGACTCTCAGTGACGAACCGTGACTCCCACCAAATACAAACAATACAAAGAATCAGCAGCAGAGTACCATGTATAAACGTTGAAACTATTGAGTTATGTGTGGATAATATCACAAGATAAAAACTGAAATACGTTTAAGGAGTAAAAAACATGAACTCAAACCTTTTTAATGTAAACAGGCGGAAATTTATCAGAGGAATGACAAAAGCGCTTGGTGCTGGTGTTGGTCTTGCATGGCTTAACTCGAAAAATGTTCTTGGCGACGAAAAACCCGACAGCAGGCAGAAGAAGTCCATAGTGCGTGACCGCTTCTGGTTGTGGGGGCACGAAACCGGAAGTCATAACACCGGCTTTAATATTCCTTTGCAATCGCGCGTAACGCCCGTTGAGGCGGCTTTTTATATGGGAATTCCGAATATGATAATGGTCCGGTATGGAAAGAACGCATTGTCACTGGACAAACAGTATGTTCTGCCGTTCCGAGGTCTTCGCGAAGTTGTCTGGTCGGTCGTGGGGGCTGGGGGGAGTAAAGACAGTGATGAAACCACGCGGGTGTTACAGCTCCCTGGCAACCTGCCCAACATGACAGGCGTAATGATGGATGACTTTTTCAGGAGTGCAAAGAGCGTACAGGATGCCGGCGCGCTTTCCACTGCTGAACTGACAACACTCTGCAAACGTTTGTCAGGTTCAGGACGTGGATTAAAACTCTGGGTCGTTCTCTATGACGGCCAACTCGATTGGCCGGTTAAAGAACATCTTGAACTTTGCAATAAAGTAACTTACTGGACATGGAAGGCTGACAATCTGAAGAATCTGGAAAGTACCTTTGCCAAAATGGAAAAACTGGTACCGCAAAAATGCGGCAAGGTGCTGGGATGTTATATGTGGGACTATGGCGGTAAAAAGCCGATGCCACTGGACCTGATGAAGTACCAGTGTGAAACAGGTTTGCGCTGGTTAAAAGAAGGCCGGATAGAAGGAATGATCTTCCTGGCGTCCTGCATTTGCGATCTCGATATTGAAGCAGTTGAGTGGACACGCAAATGGATATCCGAAGTCGGTAATGTAGAATTATGAAATCCGGAAAACGGCATATTTATTCTTAAGGAGTAAAAACATGAACTCAGACCTTCGTAACAAAAGCAGGATGCACCGACGTGATTTTCTAAAGACAGGCGTTCAAGCTGCGGCAATGGGTGTCGCCCTTTCGGCCCCCAAAGCTCTCGCGATGGGAAGCGCCCGGCCTGTCGATACTTCCCGGATCCCGACAATTCTGAAGAGCTATACGGCGGAAGACCACCGGCGGCGATTGCAGAACATCGCCAGCTGTACGCGCGAAATCCACAATTGCATGCGCAAGCATCTTGTTACCAACTATCTCCCGGGGCAGTGCTGCTACAATCTTGGCGAGTATCCTTGCCGTAAGCCCTGGGATGCGGATGAATATGACGAGCGGGAATTGGACCGGCTTAAGGAAGAGGGGATCCAATTGATCCAGGTCATGGATGAGTGGAATGACCGGTTGCGCCTTTACGGAGGTCATAAGCTTACCGCGTTGAACCCGAGCGGATTCCGCCGTTTCGTGAAAATGGTTCACAAACGTGGGATGAAGATACTGGCTTATGCATCGAGCGGATACTTCGGCCACAGTGATCCGGATTTCCGCGAGGAATGGTCGCGGCCCGGGGATGGGTTTTACGGCGGATACTGGGACTTGACGCGATGTTCCCCGGCCAGTCCCAGTTGGCGGGCCTATCTCCTGCCGCGCATGATGCGTATCATCGACGAGTTCGAGCTCGATGGGCTTTACAACGACTGGGGATATGTCCCAAACGCCCGGAAAAAACAGCAGACTTTGGCTAAAGATGAAGTGCCTGCCTTTGAAGAGACTGCTCAGTATGACGGCGCCATGTCGGATCTGTTGCAACTGATCTATGCCGAAGTGACGCGACGCGGAGGCATCTATAAAGTCCATGCAGACTCTGCGAACCAGCCTCAGACGGGTGGAGTCAAGGTCTACGACTATCTTTGGGTCGGAGAGGGATTGGGCAATGCCGATGGTCTTCGGGAAGCAGTCAAGAATCACACGCCGTATGTCGTTCCCTGCATTGACATGAGTAAGGCGAAGGTCGGAGACGGAGATGAGCAGTACTTACATTCCATCCCCTACATGCAATTCCCCTTGTTCCACGCCGGCAGACCGTTCACGGGTGAAAGAGCCACGATACCTTGCGCAAAGTACGATGCTGCCAAGGATGGGTATCTGAAACGATGCAGCAAGATATGGGAGCACTATCAGGCAAATCCCAACGGTCCGTATACCTACACCTGGTGGGACTTTTTCCCGGGTCGGGCGGAGACTCGACCTACGTATGCCCGTTGGTTGAAGCAGTATATGTCACTGGTGGAGGAGGGCACTTGGGCATGGCTGGAAATCGGCGATTCAAACCTTTTTAATGCGCCTTTGCCGAAAGGGGTCGTAGTCTCGGCATTCGCAAATAGAGAACTCTACCTGGTTTTGGCCAACTACAGTCAGGTTCCCGTTGAGCTTGAGACGACAGCCAGCTATATTCCAGCCGATCAATCATCGGCTGGGGCAATGAAACGATGGAGTATTCCTGCGCGGTCACTTAAAATTTTACGCCGATCGGCATGATTGACAGCGATTCAGGTTTTACGGAACCAGGGGTTCACTATTGACTTTTTCCGCCATTTTAAATGGCTCAAGGATTCTTGTTATATGAATTAGCAAGAAGGGCAAGCAGGAGAAGTGTGTTTGCCGCTATAAGAACCGACTGGGCAGCCATTCCTGGTTTCAGGAAGTAACCAAACACTGTAGTGTCATACGTAAATCTTCCAACCACGGCAACGAGTGCCAGCAGAATTCCCAATACTGCAAGAACTTGAGATAATTTTTTCATTTGTTCATACCTCTGTTAGAATTTTTAACTTCAGCAATCAAAACCTTCATTTCGCTAAATATTCGTTCCTTTTAAAAAGAATTTTACGAAAGAAATATTTAAAAATCAATCAATAAACTGGTCTATTATCGATTGCGATTTGCCCCGAAAATCAACGAGATGTAGAAAATACATATAACTGAGATCTGATACAACATTAACCCCTTCGCCCTCAAAAAACAGATTGACTATAATCAGCGTCAGATTCTTAATGCCCTCCGGTTACATCTTGTTTTGGGACAACGCGCCGGGGAAAGAGAGAGAATAACTATGAATAAAAATCAGAAACAGGGGAATGGATGTTCGAGCAAATGTTCTTGTCACGGGGAAATAGCCCGACGTGACTTTCTTAAAATTGCCGGGGCAGGTTCCGTTGCTTTACTTGCATCGCAGTTGCCGGTGATGGCCGGACCTTTTCCCCGTGCTGATTTTGACAAGCTGGTTCCGGCAGACAAGAAGCTGGATCCGACATGGGTAAAATCGCTCTTTGAACGCGGCAAGCCGGAAGTTCTGACGGGCGATAACCTGAAGTATATCGGGATGCCGATTGGTGGAATTTGCACGGGACAGGTCTATTTTGGCGGTGACGGCCGACTGTGGCATTGGGACATATTCAATAAGCATGTTGGTACTGGTGCTGGCCATTACGCAAATCCGCCGGCACCGGATTTTCCGTTCGAGCAGGGCTTTGCGATCCGCGTTGGTGACGAGGTCCGCTCGCTGGATTGCAGGGGCTTTTCAGACATCAGCTTTCGTGGCGAATATCCGATCGGACTGGTGAACTACCGGGATGGGAAGTTACCGGTGGATGTTTCTCTGGAGGCCTTCTCGCCGTACGTCCCATTGAATACTGACGACTCGAGCTTGCCGGCAACCGTGATGAACTTCATTGTGAAGAATACGGGCAATGCAGCTGTTGATGTGGAGATCGGCGGATGGCTGGAGAATGCGATTTGCCTTCACACAGGTGAAATGAATTCGGTTATGCGTCGAAATAGGGTTAAGCGTTATGACGGGTTGTTAGCGCTGGAATGCACCGCTGAGAAAAGTGCCAATGAAGAACCGTCAAAACGTGCTGATATCGTGTTTGATAATTTCGAGAAGGAAACCTACGAGGGCTGGACGGTTGAGGGTGATACGTTTAGTTCCGGGCCGGTCGAGAAGTCGAAGGTTCCCAGTTACCAGGGTGAACTTGGCAATGAGGGTAAACGGACAGTCAATTCACATTCAACCGGACCGGGCAACAACGCCGGCTCACGCGATGATGGAACAGGTAAACTCATCAGCCGCGAGTTCAAGATTGAACGCAAGTTCATCGGTTTCTTCATCGGCGGCGGAGACAATCCGGGTAAAACCTGTCTGAACTTGATGATAGGTGGCAAAGTTGCCGCATCGGCGACGGGCAAGAACGATAATAAAATGCGGCGTGACTTTTTTGATGTCCGAAAATACGAAGGTAAGACGGCACGCCTGGAAATCGTTGATGCGAAGAAGGGTGGATGGGGAAATATCGGCGTTGATTTCATTGTTTTTACCGATATACCGGGATCATCGGAACCACTTGAGAAACGGCACGACTACGGATTGATGTCGCTTGCCTTGCTGGATGCGCAAAAGGATGATATATGCAATCCCGCGTTGCCTGGAGCAAACATCGCCGCTCAGTTGTTTCCGACACGCGCGGACGAGACCAAGGGTACAACAAAACCTTTTGGTGAAAAACTTATCGGTGCGCTTTCGCGCAAGCTTTCGCTGGCACCTGGAAAATCAGCAATTGTAACATTTATGGTCTCCTGGTATTTCCCGAACTTAGAAATAAAGGGAGTTGCAAATAAAGGGAGATATTACACATCAAAATTCACGTCGGCTGGTGAAGTAGTTAATTACGTGGCTGGGAATTTTGACCGCCTTGCCACGCAGACGCGGCTGTGGCGCGATACATGGTACGACTCGACTCTGCCGTACTGGTTACTTGACCGGGTACACCTCAATACATCCATTCTTGCCACATCCACATGTTTCCGTTTCGTAGATGGGCGGTTCTGGGCCTGGGAAGGTGTCGGCTGTTGTGCCGGAACGTGCGGTCATGTCTGGCAATACGCCCACGCGATGGCGCGGTTGTTCCCTGATCTTGAGCGAATACTGCGCGAAGGAACGGATTTTGGCCTGGCGTTGAAGGAAGACGGTGCAATCCATTTTCGCGGTGAAAATAACAATATTCCCGCAATCGACGCTCAGGCAGGAACAATCCTGCGCGTACTGCGCGAACACCAGATGTCAGCAGATGATTCATTCCTCAAGCGAATCTGGCCAGGTGTGAAGAAGGCAACTGACTGGCTTATCGCAAAAGATGCCGATGGTGACGGTATAATCGTCAGTAACCAGCACAACACTTTAGATACGGATTGGTTCGGCCCCGTCGCGTGGCTGAGTGGCCTCTATCTTGGTGCGTTGCTTGCTACTGCCGCGATGGCCGAAGAAATGGGCGATGCGGAATATGCCTCGAAGTGTCGTGCAATTGTTACGAAGGGACAGAAAAACATCGTCGATCAGCTTTTTGACGGCGAATATTTTATCAACAAGGTCGAAGAAAAACATCTCGACGCGATTAACTCCGGCACGGGTTGCGAGATAGATCAGGTAATGGGGCAGAGTTGGGCGTTTCAGGTGGGCCTGCCGCGCGTGTTCCCCGAGAAGGAAACAAAGACCGCGTTACAGTCACTGTGGAAATACAACTTCTCGCCTGATGTGGGGCCGTACCGTGAACGCTACAAACCGGGCCGGTGGTATGCAATGGCCGGCGAGGCCGGGTTGCTTATGTGCAGTTTCCCGAGAAACGACTGGGACTATGACAAGGCGAAGGGCAAAGGGCCGGAATGGGCCGCCGGCTATTTCAACGAATGCATGAATGGATTCGAATATCAGGCCGCAAGCCACATGGTCTGGGAAGGTATGCTGCAGGAAGGATTGGCTGTCACGCGCGCAGTTCACGATCGCTACCATGCCTCGCGGCGTAATCCATACAACGAGGTGGAATGCGGTGATCACTACGCCCGATCTATGGCAGTATATGGTGTGTTCATAGCGGCCTGTGGATTCGAGTATCACGGTCCAAAAGGTTACATCGCATTTGCACCGAGACTGACACCTGAAAACTTCAAGGCGCCATTTACCAGTGCGGAAGGATGGGGAACTTTTGAGCAGAGAATTCAGAATTCAGAATTCAGAAGTAAGATTGCTGTAAAGTACGGCAAACTGCGAGTAAAGACCATTTCGCTTGCTATTGCAGATGGTGCAAGACCTGGCACGGTTAAGATCGCAATCAACAGCAAATCGATTGACAGCAGTTTTGAAGTGAAGGACAAGAAAATAATTATAACTCTTGCTGACGCTGTGACAATAAAGGCTGGCGAATGTCTTGACGTGTTTGCAAGTTGAAAAATAACTGTTGAAAAGATTATGAAGCATTTCATTTGCGGAATAGCTGTATTTTCTTTCGTAACGATTCTTTTGGCCGATTCAAACGTACCAGATGCTGTACCGTCAGCTAAAATGCTCAGACAGTCATTCGGAGAGGTCGATGAAACTGCTTTTCGCAATCCGCCACAGGTATTTCGTCCGGAGACGTGGGTTCACTTCATCGGCGGAAACGTGGCGACACAGGGTATCACGGCGGACCTGGAGGCCATCAAGGGCGCTGGTATTTCCGGTATTCAGCTATTCCATGAACAGCTTGGTGGAGCGTGGCCCGGTGTTGAGCCGCAGATAAAGTGCCTCACCGAGCTGTGGGATGGCGTGATTCGGCACGTCGGCGAAGAGTGCCGCCGGCTGGGATTGCGTTTCACCATGCAGAACTGTCCGGGCTGGGCGATGTCGGGTGGCCCGTGGATTGCGCCGAGCAATGCGATGCGTCATCTTGTGTGGAGCCGTACGGACATCATGGGCGGCTCAAATGTGACGGTCTCATTGCCGATGCCGGAACCGAGCAAAGAAGAGTGGCGCAACTACCGTGAGGTGGCGGTGGTGGTGTTTCCCGTACCCGAGAACGATACGGGAAGCGCATTGGTGCCGGTATCGGTTAAAAGTAACCGGGAAAATCTGCCTTGGGAAAAGTGCATAAAAAATGAAAAAGGCGGGAAGATCACTCTGGAACCGGGAACGGAAAAGACGTGGGTGGAGGTTACCTTCAAGGAAGCGGTTACCCTTCGCACAGTACAATTTCCTTCGGTTCAGGGTTTCAATCATGGCTGGTGTTACCAACCGGGCGTGACGATTGCCGTTCATGCTGTTCTGCCGGGTGGAATGCGCAATGTGGCCCGTTATGAAATGCCCCAGAGTAATTGGCAGGATAACAAACCGATTTCACTGGCCTGTTCGGAAGTTGCATCTGACACGTACCGTATCACGATTGATAACAAGCATACTATGGCTATCCCGTCGATCCAGCTTTTCACTGGTGCCCGGAAAAACAACTGGGAGGGAGAGGCTGGTTGGGTTTTGCGTAGCCTGATGCGTGAACCGCATCCGGTCCAGTCAGGAAAAGCATGGATTGATCCCTCTCGAATCATGGATTTGACAGGGAAAATGGATTCACAGGGGAAACTGGTTTGGGATGCGCCGGTTGGTTTGTGGACGGTGTTACGCTGGGGCAACGTCAACACCGGTAAGAAGAACGCACCTGCGCCTCCGGAAGCAACAGGATGGGAGTGTGATAAGTTATCGCCCATAGGCGCGGAGAAACATTTCGCTGGCTACATCGAACGGCTTTCATCGCGGAAGGGCCCCGTAGGCAAAGGTCTGCTGAAGGGTATGTTGATTGACAGCTGGGAATGTGAAACACAGACCTGGACTCCTGGCTTGGATGCCAAGTTTGCCGAACTTCATGGCTATGTATTACTGCCATGGTTCCCAGCGCTTGCAGGGTATGTGGTGGATGATCCCGAGACGACTACACGGTTTTTGTGTGACTGGCGGTCTACGATTAATGATTTGCTGGTAAAAGACTTCTTTGGACGCATGGCCGAGTTGGCCCATAAACGTAGATTGTCGATTTCCTATGAGACAGCTTGCGGAGATGTTTTTCCTGCCGATATTCTTGAATACTTCAAACACGCCGACGTGCCGATGTGTGAATTCTGGCATCCGAGAACGGAAGCTTTTGTCGGCAGTCTCGACTTCAAACCTGTTAAACCGTGTGCATCGGCTGCGCGGCTGTATGGCAAGCCGCGCGTGGCAGTCGAGGCGTTCACGTCGCACCCTATGACATGGACTGAGCATCCGGGTATGCTCAAGGACTATGCGAACATTCATTTTGCCGAAGGCGTGACACATTTCGTGTTGCAAGCGTATACACACAACCCGCGTACTGACTTCCTGCCGCCGGGTACCTCGTTCGGATCGGCCATCGGTACGCCGTTCCTGCGTGGTCAAACGTGGTGGAAATACATGCCGGAGTTTGTGGCCTACCTGTCGCGGTGCAGTTATCTGCTTGAGCGTGGACGGCCGGTCTCCGATGTACTCTGGTATCTGGGCGATGAGCTGGATCATAAGCCGCATCAGGACGCACCGTTCCCAACCGGTTATCATTACGATTACTGTAATCCTGACATTCTGCTCAACCGATTATCGGTACGCGATGGCAGGCTTTTTACGCCGGAAGGTATCTCATACCGTGTGCTCTGGCTGCGCAACTGTCCGAGGATGTTGCCGGAAACGTTGGAGCGGATTGTGAAACTTGTAAAAAGCGGTGCAACGGTGGTTGGGGAGAGGCCGCAGTGTTTAGCCACGCTGAGTGGTGGAGCAGAATCGGAGGAGCGTTTTCAAAAGGCTGTAAACACGCTGTGGAGCACGCCAGGCGAGCGGGGTGAACGGCGTATCGGCAGAGGACGCGTGGTGTCCGGCCTGCCGTTGGAAGAAGTATTGTTGAAGATCGGGCTGGAGCGCGACATGAAGGGGGAAGGCGTGATGTGGTTACATCGGCAGATCGAAGGCGCCGACTGGTACTTTGTGGCTACATCCTCGCAACAGGGTTTCAAGGGTATGCTTGGTTTTCGTGCAACCGGTTTCGTCGAACTTTGGGATCCACTAATTGGACAGGTGACGCCCGTTGGTGCAGTACGAAGCGAGGGTGCACACAGCTTGGTCACGTTGGAATTGCCGCCGGCAGGATCGCTCTTTGTAGTGTTTCGCAAAAAAAATAAACAGGATGTTCAGCCTGCCGTCGCTGCCGTGGTGCCTGTGCAACAGGTGGCAGTCAATGGACCTTGGACATTGTCATTCCCTGCAGGGTGGGACGCTCCTGAGACGGTTAGGATAGACGGATTAAAATCGTGGACGGAACTTGATCTTTCGGCGGCAGCACGGGCCTTTTCTGGAACGGCCGTATATACCACCGAGTTTATGATGCAACCTTTCGCGAGCAACGCGTGTATCGAGCTTGACCTGGGAAGTGTTGAAGTAATCGCGAAAGTAAACATTAATGGCAAGCCAGCTGGAGTCCTGTGGGCGCCGCCTTTCCAGGTTGATATCACGCACGCGGTGAAGCCGGGTGTGAACCGTTTGACCGTGGATGTGACCAGTACATGGCACAACCGACTGGTCTACGATGCTGGACTGCCCGAGAAGGAACGTAAGACGTGGACGATAGCAGGGCCTGCTAAAAATTCAGCGCTTCGGTCTACCGGACTGTTGGGGCCGGTTGTTGTAAATGTGAAAGGAGATCAGAAATGAGCCGCAGATATTCGGTGATACTTGGAAATCTTGGAAACACATGCGATCGGTTCTGTAGCGGTTACAAGACCAATCCATCCACTATGAAAATGTTGAAGCAGGCCGCCGGTATTCCTGCTGTAAAGGGTATCGAACTGGTCGGAACATGGGATATACGACCTGATAATGCCGTGGAGATGAAAAAAGCCCTGAATGATCTCGGTCTGACGTGTGTCTCGATCATCCCGGACCTCTTCGCGAACAAGATATACTGGAAGGGCAGTTTTTCCAGCAAGGAAGCAAAGGTGCGTAGAAAGGCGGTTGATTACACGAGGCAAATGTGCGACATCGCCGGGGAGCTGGGTTGCAAATTGATCAATATCTGGCCCGGCCAGGATGGTTATGATTACCTGCTGACAGCCGATTATGAGCGCGAGCGGGAATGGGAATGTGCTGCTATCTGTCAACTGGCGAAAGAATATCGCGGTCTAAAGTTTGCGCTGGAATATAAACCGAAGGAGCCGCGTACTCATTCGTACCTGGCCCGGATGGCCGATACACTTTTGCTGGCCCAGGAAAGTGGCTGTTCCAATGTCGGCGTGTGCATTGACACAGGCCACGCTTTTGTTGCAGGTGAGGTTATTGCCGAATCGATTGTTCTCGCAAAACGCGCCGGCAATCTTCTTTTCCACATGCATTTCAATGACAACTTTGCATCGTGGGACGACGATATGATCGTCGGCTCGGTGCATAGTGTCTGCTATATCGAAATGCTGTACTGGCTCGACCGCTGTAACTACCGTGGTTGGCTCTCAATGGATCAATATCCCTACCGGGAAGACGCCGCAGGCGCCATTGGGGAAAGCATCCAGTGGCTTCTGAAGTTTGACGCCATCCAGAAAAAGAACAAGACAAAGATCGACCAGCTTCTAAAGACAGGTGACGCGATCAAGACTTCGAAGTTTCTGCGTGGGGTACTGGTATAGCAGTGGTTTTCTGTTATTTTTCTGTAGCCCGTAATCAAAAAGAGAATCTGGCATTCTGGAACCGATTTGTTTTTGACTCTCTTTACTCGCAGGACTAACATACTGGCACAACAGGAGGGTGTGGCGGTTGTTCGATTGATAATGACGGTTATGCTTATACTATTCGACTATGAAAGATAACAGATGCGACACAATTATAGCGCTAGGGTTTTTCCTTTTCCTGCCGATCATGATTGGATTTCCTGCAGAATCACAACCAGCATCTAAAGCCACTCTTATTGCTTCGCCTGAACCGGGGTGGCCGCAGTGGCGCGGACCGCGTCGCGATGGCATCTGTGACGAAACCGGTTTACTCCAGCAGTGGCCGGAAGAAGGTCCAAAACTGGTCTGGAAAATCTCCGGCGTCGGTCGAGGATATTCTGCTCCCATCGTAACGGGAGGAAGAATCTATGTCGCCGGAGATGTTGGTGATGAGTTGCGCATCTTTGCCTTTGACCTTGATGGTAAACGTATATGGCAGGCAAAAAACGGAAAATCCTGGAAAGGGCAGAGTCCCGGGTCGAGGGCAAGCTGTACTTTCAGTGCTGGAAAAATCTATCACATGAATGCACATGGTCGCGTGGTGTGTCTGGAGGCGGCCACCGGAAATGAAGTCTGGACTGTCAATGTACTGGAACGTTTCGAAGGTAAAAATATCACCTGGGGAATCAGCGAGAATTTACTCGTGGATGGGAACAATGTCATCGTGACTCCGGGTGGTGTCAAGGGGCTTATGGTCGCGCTGGATAAGAAAACCGGTACTACCGTATGGAACAGCGATGCGTTACGGCTGGGTAAGTCTGATCTTTCGGCGCATGAACGTGTACCGACACCAGCTGGTGAGGTTGACAGCGCCGGTTACGTGTCGCCCATATTGTTCTCGCTCGGTGGTCGGCGGCATCTTGTGAGTTGTTCGTCCCGTCATATTTTCGGTGTAGATGCGGATTCAGGTGAACTTCTTTGGACGAGACCGATGGCCACGCACTACCGGGTCATTGCTGTTACGCCGGTACTGGTCGGCGATGCGGTGTTCTGTACTGCGCCGTTCCGGTTGGACGATGGGGGCGGTTTATACCGCATTTGTACCGAAAACCGTTCCATACGCGTTGAGAAACTGTGGGATGTGTCCATAGACACCTGTCAGGGAGGCGTGATCTATTGGAGCGGTTCCATTTACGGCCCGTGGTATAGTCCACCAAGGTTATGGGGATGTATCGATGCCAAGACTGGCGAAGTTCGTTACCAGATCAAAGACCTGGCAATGGGATCATTGATTTATGCCGACGGTCGCCTGTATTGCCTGAGTCAGCGGGGCGAAATGGCCTTGATCAAACCGACTCCAACGGCTTTTGAATATACGGGCCGTTTCCGACTTATTGCCGAAAGCGCAAGCGATGTCTGGACACATCCTGTGATTCTCGATGGCCGTCTTTATCTCCGCCACCATGACACTTTTTTCTGCTATGATATCAGGGCGAAGAAATGAGGAGATGAAGAAGAACCTTGTCCTTATCAAGGAAAAGGGGTTGGACAAGTGGCTGGCGGATGAGAAGGCCAGGTGGACATGTCCGAATTGCAGGCGCAGGATTTCGTTTTGCGACAAGAAATGCCCGAAATGCAGTACCAAGCTCAATAACCTAGGTTGATATTGCGCTAAGTAATCATAAGCAGTATTTTGACTTAATCTCTAACTCCAGCAGCGACTAATGCATTGCCCCAGATTGAGTAACCTTTTTCGTTTGGATGGGTACCATCCGGCATGATCCCTTTTGAAAGTGTACCATCCGGTTCAAGCATTTTTTCTCCTATATCAAGGAAAGTAACGTTGGTCATCCCTTTAAGTTTACCGGGGAGAAGCTGGTTCAATGCCTTTATTTTTGGGCGCCAATGCGCATCAGGTTTGTTACCACGAGGCAAGACTCCCATTACAATAATTTTCGTGTTCGGCGACTTTGTTTTTATCTTTTCGCAAATTGCGATAATACCCTCACAGATTTCTTCAGGGGAATTGGCACGGGCGTTTTTCGTCGGACTGAAATTATTGGTCCCGATATTCAATACCAGTTTTTTCGGGTGAAGTCCGTCAAACTCGCCATGGTCCAGTCGCCACAAAACGTTCTGCGTACGGTCCCAGCCGAAACCCATGTTGAGTACAGGGATATTACCGAATGTTTCACTCCATGCATTGGTGCCTCTCCGATGGTTTGACTTTGGTTCTCCACCCCAGAAGTGGGTAATGGAGTCTCCTATCATTACGATCTGTGGATTTATCTGTTTCTGGATTACCAGGATTTCTTCATGCCGTTTGTACCAGTCATACGAATCATTTTCCAGTTTTGGGACAGGAATAACAGCCGTATTGGTTGTTGTTGCTGACTGGACTAATGCCAGTTGTGAGAGTAATAAACATAAAAATCCGATAAACCATGCAATTGATGGATTCTTTTTCATTTTCATTATTCCTTTTCAAGCAACAAGTTGGCGTTGATAATCTCTCCGATTCTCCAACACACCGTTTCCCCGATTCATTCTTTTGGCATATGCCAGAACGATTTCCAGTATTTCTGATCGGTCTGAAAAATGTCAATAGGATCTTTTGCCAGGTCGAAGGATGCGGGGAGTACACCGTATTTCTTCATTTCCCGGATATATTGCCAGTTGGGTTTGAAGCCCGGCGTACCGAACGGAGGATCTGCCTCGAACATGGCCTTACTTTCCCGGATCGCTTTAAGGAGTTGTTGATAATCGGGATCGTTCTTGTCCTTGAAGACATCACCACAACTTCCATAACCACCCGCAGACTTGGCCAACGGACCCTGCAGTAACGGTGAAAGTTCCGGTCGCGAGAGACTCAACAGAATCATCGGACTAAACCGTCCTATCGGGTCATTTTCGATGACAATCCGTTCATGTGCCCCTGTCGGCCTCTGCAATGCTTTTTTATTTTTTTTGGTCAGTTCGTGGTTGTAAGGCAGAGCATTAGTACTATCTTTGCCATGACATTTGATACAGCGCCGCTGAAGGATTTCGTGTTTGCCACCCAGTGTACTCCAGACTGCCGAACCCGCGGCTCCCTGCTGCTTGGTATTTCTCAGTACGGCATATGAACCGGCATAAGTCGCTCCACTTTCAATCCACAACCATAAGGTCCGCCATTCCTTCGGCGTTATTTTTACGTCATGATGACTGCCGTCCACTTTTCTCAACAGTGCGCTCGCGGAACTGCCTATTGTACGGGGCGGTTGATTACCCAGCCCGTTCCGGCCGTCCGCCACCTGCCGGTGCGCAAAAAGATTGAAATAACTATGTGACCATTCCTGCCCACGGTCGCTGGAAAGAATCATCCTGCCTTCGCGCTTTGTATGGTCGTGGCACTTGACGCAGTTCCGGTCGAAAATCGGCTGAACGTCACGGTTAAAATCTATGACATCCGGAAAGCCGGTAAATGGTTCAATCCTGCTGGCAGGCCGCCGGACCGCGAGAAGTGTTGTTCCCTGTGACTGATTACGCGGAGCCTGTACACGTTGTTCATGACAGCCAACACAGCTGATCGTTTCGCCGGGCATGGCGCTGCACCAGCTCTGCATTCGTTTTACCGAAAGATCTTTTCCATCAAGCGCAACGAAGAATACCTGCCGGTTCGCCGGTACTTCGAAATATGCTGAACCGTCTTCTTCAACCGGAACTGTACCGAGGACCCTTTCAAGAGTGAATGTTCCAAGCCATGTCAGCATGTCTGGTCCGCCGCTGAAGTTGACCGGCTTTGGTAGTGATTCAAGAATTAGCAGTTTCCGGACATCACCTTTTTTAACGTCCGGCAGATTACGTCCCCGGTAAACATCGGTAAGGATCATTCGTCCAACTGATTCTTTTGGATTAGTGTGTATGGGTATGACGACTTCGCGTGGACGCGGCATAACAGGGCGGGGCTCGTGTACGCCGCCGTCACCATTATGAGTGTAAATGACTTCTTCATTACCATTACTATCCATCAGTATGATTTCCTTGCCTTTTGCCATGAGAAAACAATTCTCGGAAAGAGCATAAGGGTCCTTGGTCTTTGGACCTTTATGCAGGGCTTTAGCGGCCGAAAGATCGTCAGGCCCAAACTTTTGTGAAAGAATTGTTGCAACGCCTGCGTGTTCATTGATGCCATGGCCGGGCGAGAAGGATACAATAGTTTTCTGTGTACCGGGAATGGGCTTGGCATCGAGCATGACGAGCCATGAATGCATATTGCCATAGTAGACGCTTTGTCCGGTTCCATCAGGGTTCATGGTCCAGAGATGATGATATTCCACCTGGCTCCGGTCCACATACTCCCATCGCATATAAATAATACGGCCGTCGGGCAGGACCCATGGCGTGTTGTCATGCTCGGTGTTTGCAGAAATGGAGTGAATGTTTTTACCGTCAGAGTTGCAGCGGTACATTGTTCCAACCTGTGTATACCAGCAGTTGACCCAGCGTTTACAGCGCGTAGAAATAAATAAGATATCACCGTCAGGCAGGTATATCGGCTCGTAATCATCAAACTCGTCGGAGGTAAGCTGTCGCAGGCAGGAGCCGTCAACGTTGATCTCGTACAGGTGATAGAAGTCGGTATTGGCCTTTCTATAAGAAAAGAGAATCTTTTTTCCATCATAGTATAGTTGTGGATCACGGACAGAACCGCCCTGTGCGTCCAGTAGTATACTCAACGCCTTGGTTCGCAGATTGAGTTTGTAGAGTTTGCCGTCATCAGGCTTACCGTTACCTGCATAGGCCTTGTGGTTTTCGTCGTCACAATAGTAGCCGATATTTGCATACCAGTGCCCATCGTCGTAACGTGAACGTGTACAGAAGATGATATCCTCAACATCCTTCAGCGGACCGGCCAGGGCTTCCTTTAGCAGTTGAGGTGCAGGCGGTTTGGCTGGCGTTGCTGCGATTACGCTGACCGCCACAAATACACTGGAGAAAATGGTAATCTGTCGAATCATTGCGGTCTCCTGAATTGGACAACCTATAGACTATCAAAAATAAACAGCTGTGAAAGGTTTTTTCAACCCGACGCGAGTGTAATTGTTCTGTTGTAGAAAAACTTCTATTGAGCTTCAATACGAATCGTATGCGTCACAGGAACTAATGCGGCCTGGATGGCGGCGGCCAGCAGGGCGCGCTCGGCCTCGGTCTTTTTGACTGCAGTTTCCATGTCGGCCTTACCTTCAGTGCCATGAAAGATTCTCTTGATCTGAGTTGTTTCGTAAGCTTGTTTAGCCGCGACAGCCTCATCCACTTTATTAAATGCTTCCAGAAATGGATTTACGGCAAAGTCTTCGGCCAGGTTGATGCCTGTGGCCAACTGTTCTGCGGAATAAGTTCGCGACTCTTCACCCCAGGTCACCTTGTATTTTGCCGCTGTACCGCCCTTTACCACGAGCCGCAGGCGGTTCAATTGCTCATTAAAAGGAACCAGCGCCATTCCTGATCGGATTGAAGTGTCCTGGTTTGCTTCACCGGTGGCGCAGAATGGATATTTACTGCTGGTGATTGTGAGTGTACCGTTTTTGAAACCATTTATCTTGTGGCCCGCAGTTGCTTTGGCCCTGTTGTTTTTCAGGTTAACCATAAATGTCCCGATGTCGCCGTCCAATCCCATCGCTTTAAGGTAGGCGTATGCCATGATGAGTTGTCCGGCCATGCCAGGATGCACACCGTCTTTTCCAGCGACAGCATAATCCGGTCCGTATTTCTGTTGAGCGACATATCCGGCGGTGAACATCGGCCAGAAAATATCTGCAAAACGTACATGTTCTTTTGCCGCTATTTCGATGTCAATATTGCGCAGTTTACAGAGATGCAGATTGTGCTCTTCGAGTGTACCTGATGCTGTCTTGACCCAACTGGCCACCTTACCGACACATCCCGGCGAGCCGAGTACAACGCGCGCCCCGGCATCCTTAAAAGAACGGACAACTGCGGTGTACTTTTCGTGGTACCATTGACCGTTCGCCTCGTCATAGGGGCGATATTTGTAATCATTCATGCCGTAGCAGGTGGTTGCAATGGTTGGATGGAAACGCAGGCAATCGTTCGTCATACGGGCGAGGAATCCTTCTGCCGTCTCCCCGCTCCAGCCGTATTGTCGCGCAGTGATTTTCAATTGCGGCACGCAAACCGTCAGATACGTCTCCATAATGCGGGAATATTTCTTTTGTTCGGTAATGGAATCTCCACAGATTGCCAACCTGTCGCCGGTCTTAAGAATCAGGCCCTTGGTTTCAGGCGCTTTTGTTGGGGTGAATTTCTCAAAGAAAGGATCGGCTGGTTTTATCTCAAATTCCGATGTTTGGACCGAAACACATGATACGATACAAAACAACCCGGCTATGAAAATGAATGATGCAAGTTTCTTAATAAAGCACATGGGTGATTTCATGATTCAATCTCCTGTAGTATTATTTCCATATCCCTATCATCAGATATGGTTGATGTAAAATAGAATATCACTATGAATGGTTTTAAAATAATTTTCACGAATACATAATATTTTACTGTAAAACAACTGTTCTGTTGCCATGACTTCAAAGAAGTGGTTGATTGTCGGTGTATATGGAATACAAAGGCAGGAGGTATGTATGAAGATACAAACGATGATTCAAAAGATAATATATTCGATCTTTTCGGCAGTTGTTGTTTTTTCTGGTACTATCACAGTGACAGGTGCCGAAAAATCCGGAGATAACCCGGCGCTTCAACCACCGCCGGTCAACACCGCGCCCGGCCCGGAATATACAGACAACACCAGAATTTTCCAGGGTATTCCCGGTATTGAACGTGCGGCCAATGGGCGGCTCTGGGCCTTATGGTATGCCGGCGGGAAAGATGAACCGGGCGAGGGACCGGGTAATTATGTTGTACTCGTTACCAGCGCCGATGACGGTAAAACATGGTCATCTCCCAAACTTGTAATTGACCCGCCGGGACCGGTACGTGCTTATGATCCCACGCTATGGCACGATCCGCAGGGAAAGCTCTGGCTGTTCTGGGCGCAATCCTACCAGTGGTGGGACGGTCGAAGCGGTGTGTGGACAATCATAACGGAAAATTCCGGGGATGAAAATCCAAAGTGGTCTTCGCCACGACGGCTCTGTAACGGCATCATGATGAACAAGCCGACGGTGTTGAGTACCGGCGAATGGCTGTTGCCGGCGGCTGTCTGGGCGGGTAAAGCATCTTCCAATCCTGCATACAGTCATGATCTTGGCGTTGAACGCGGTGCAAATGTGATTATGTCAAAGGATAAAGGCGAAACCTGGTCAATGCTTGGCCAGGTGATTGTGCCGAAGCGTGTGTTCGACGAACACATGATTGTAGAGAAACGCGACGGTAGTTTGTGGATGCTCGTGCGTGCCGCGTATGGCATTGGTGAAAGTGTATCAACCGACCATGGGAAAACCTGGAGTACAGGCCAGGAGTCCAATATTCCTCATGTAAATTCACGTTTCTTTATCCGTCGTCTCGTTTCCGGCAAATTATTGCTTGTTACACATAACCCGCCGAATAAAAAGACCCGTTCACATATGACGGCGAGATTATCGGATGACGATGGTAAAACATGGCAGGGCGGCCTGATGCTCGATGAACGTACCGGTGTTTCGTATCCCGACGGCGTCCAGAGTCCTGACGGTACAATTTATGTCATATATGACTTCTCGCGGACCGGAGAGAAACAGATTTTCATGGCTGTGTTTACCGAGGACGATGTCATCAAGGGGCAGTGGACCTCTTCAAAAGCCCGCCAGCGCGTATTGATCAATCAGGCGACTGGGAAAAGGGCGAAATAGAATAAAACTGTAATTCTTCTTCTCTGCCGGCAAACGTGTTTCGCAAAAGGTGAACGGTACATTTCGGACCATAAGGCTATCGGCTTTCCCCTTGTTTCTTCGTTTGTCGCCTGTTACAAACATTGTGAATTTCCCAACATTGAGGGAGCTTTGAGAATGAAGAATGGAAGAAAAGAACACGGACAGAAATGGACAAACACGGACGAAGAAAGAGACGGGATAATTCCGAAACATGGCGGGTTTCGTAACCTTAAGACTTTTCAACTGGCAACACTCATTTACGATGTAACGGTACTGTTCTGTGACAAGTTCATTGACAGGCGCAGTCGAACGCATGATCAGATGGTGCAGGCGGCGCGAAGCGGACGTCAGAACATTGCAGAGGGAAGTGTGGATTCCGGCACCTCGAAAAAGATCGAACTTAAATTGACCGGTGTGGCCAAAGGGAGCTTTGAAGAGCTTCGACTCGATTATGAGGATTTCCTGCGGCAGCGCAACCTGCCTCAACTGGAACCGAACGATCCGATTTTGCGGCGTTTCAAGGAGATACGGTGTGCGACACTGGAAGAATTTCGTGCCTGGGTTGCAGAGGAAGTAAAGAACACGGACAAACACGGACTGACACGGACGGGGAATGGCGCATCTGGCAATGTCTGTGCAGGTCAGTGTGTGTCGGTGGTTGCCGCCAATGGCGCGCTTTCTCTCCTGAACCTCTGCATCTACCTGCTCGATCGTCAGATTGAAGCACAAGCCGAAGCTTTTGAAAAGAATGGTGGCTTTACCGAAAATCTTTATCGCAGGCGTATTGAGCAGAGAAACCGAAAGGACCTACCCATGAGAATTCAATCGATAGTAGTTTTTCTGTGTTTTGCTTTTTCTCTTACAACTTTTGCGACGCCGTCAATCGTTGACCGTATTTCGGAAAATGTGTGGGTTGTTCACGACGACGTAGGCCAATGGTCCAATGGCAGTATGGGCAACACGCATCAAAATGGTCCCGATTATTGTGCAAAAAAGATCCTGGATCTGAGTAATCTGCCGGAAGATGTCTGGAAACAGGCGACCATGTTCCGGATTTCTGCCTTTTTCTGTGTGCTGGACTATTCGGATCATGACAAGTCAAAAGCCAATGGTCTTGATGAAGCGATCGAAATCGTGATCAATGGTAAAGCACACCGTTATCCCACCAACAGCGGATTTCCGGAGTTGTTAAAGAAAAAGTCCATGTCCAGTTGTATGGGCTGGTATGACTTCGATTTTCCAAAGGAAGTGTTTGTCCGTGGATCGAATGAGATTATCTTCAAGAAGGCCGTTACAGAAGGAAAGAAAGCGTCTGATGATTATCTTTACCTTGCCATTGACCAGACTGTTGCTAGCGGGAACAGTTGGGTACAGTTTGGCAAAAAAAGTCCATGGCAGCAGGACAAACTCACTATTCCCGGCGGCAAAGGTGAATACATGGTACGGCTTTATGTCGTTAAAGGTATGACAAACTTTGAGGCCGCCTGGTTGCCTGCCGAAGACCGGAAGAAAGATAATCTGAAAATCCTGGACTATGCCGGATCGCACGGTGATGCCACGAGGATGGAGTGGAATTCTCTTCGTCTGGATAGACTTTCGCCAGTGACTGTGGTTATTGAAACGGCAGAGGCAAAAGAATTTGCGCTGAACTGGCTGGATGAAACAGGTAATGTTGTGAAACCGCCGCTCAAGTGCCGTGGTCCGCATTCCGAGGAAGTTCTTGTGCCGCCAATGCGATTTCGTCCAAGCGGAATTCAACTCGACAAGAATGTTGTCATCAAGAGCGCGACTTTGAAAGCGTCGCTCGATTATCATCCGCTTCCGCATCGCGTGGATATGGTTCCTCGAATTGAATCACCGAAGGGTGCACCTGTTGATCGCTCTGTTTCGTGTAAAGTTGAGAAAAAGAAAATATCACTTGCCAATAACAATTTGCGTTGCGAATTCAAAACAGACGGCAAACTCCGGCTTGTTTCTCTTTACAATGAGATCGGTGCGGCGGAGATGATCAGCAAGGACGATGATTGTTCCCTGTTTCTGATCGAAATTGGTGATAAACGTTATGCCGGTTCACGGGATTTCGAGTGCCGGTCTGTTTCATCCATGTTCCTGAAGAAAGGTTTTCGTGCGAAATTATTTTCCAGGGAGACAGGACTTGAGGCAAAAATATCGGTTTGGATTGATGATGTACTGCGAATGGGTTTGGAGATTGTTAATAGTTCGGATAACCCGGTTGATTTCAAAGTGGCCTTCCCGCACTTTTCCGGCCTGGTACTTTCGGAAAACCCCGCCGATGATTACTATTTCTTCCCATGGGGCGGTGGAATCTTTTCCGACGCGCCTGCTGTTATTCGGCGCGGTTACGGTGACCATGAGGCATTTTACCAGGTGATGGATATTTTCAGTCCAAAACGCGGCGCAGGTCTTTCTGTTCAATGCACCGATAAAGATGGTCGCCATAAACTTCTGGCATTGCGCAAGTGTGTACCGCATCAACAGGAAATACAGGGCGAGGTGGGACATACCCCGACAACGGCGGAATTCATGTGGAGCAAATCACTGCCGGAAGTTCCAGGTATTGGTCTTACCTACGAATATCTTCGACGCACGCGCGGGTCGGGCAAGTCCTTCCAGGTAAAAGATGTGGCCATTAAGGCTCACGCCGGTGACTGGCATGTGGCCGTGAAAGATTATGCCGATTGGTGTCATCAGGTCTGGAAGTTCCGTCCGTATCCTTCACGACTGATGCCTGTGGAGAACATGATCGCCACAGGCTGGGGCGGGGATTTTCTGTTCAAGGAAAACCAGTATCGTACGAATTTCATTAAACCTATGTGCGATTGTATTGAGTTGATGTCGTGGTGGGACTGGTCGCCGCTTGGTCCATGGAGTACTCCTTTTGACAGGCTAAGTGAGGTGATGAAGGAATCAGAAATCAAAAGATGGGAAGGATACTTTGTAAAGAACCCGGTAACAGGCCAGAAGATGTGGAACAACCAGCCGGGTGATTACGATGGTTACAATGCGTGTTTCGGCGGGTTGCCTGCATTCAGGAATGCGATCCAGACTTACCAGAAAATGGGGTCTTTAACCACACTTTATACCGATCCATTCCGGATGGATGATGCCAGCAAGATCGGGCGCAAGCATGGCAAGGAATGGGGGGTGGTATTGGCGGATGGAAAACATTCAAAGGCATATGAGGTCTGGAACCCCTGTCATGATTTGCCGGAAGTCCGCAAATGGGTGGCCGATGCCATGAAACGTGTCATGCGCGAGACAGGAGCCGACGGTATCCGGTTGGATGAATATGGACATCGCGGGTGGGCGTGTTTCAGCAAGGAGCATAAACATACTTATGCCGAATGGGGTTGTACCGAATGGCAGAGATGTGTTGCGGAGGCCACAAAAATGGTGAGAAAGGGGATGGATGAAGCTAAGCCCGGTTCCGTTCTGACCACCGAACATCCGGGATATGATTACCTCATGCAATACATCGATGGTTGTATAACTTACGACCTGACGGTCCAGGCCACCCAACTCAGGCCTTTTGAATGCAACCTTCAGCGCTTTTATTTTCCGGAATGCAAATGCTATGAACTCGATCACGGTAAGGCTGACACAATGCATCGTAAGCGGTTCTGGAATGCGGTGGCATCATTCGGGGCATACTATCCGAAGAACATGTATAACATTCTCAAGGAGAATAGTGACGCTTTCGAGGGACGTAACTGCGAACCGCTGATACCGACACTTGCGAAATATGTTTATGCCAATCGTTTTAATGCCAAAGGCAAAACGATTTATATGCTTTATAACGCTACGGGCCATTCCTTCGAAGGGACGGCGCTGGCTGTAAAACTTCGTGACAATGAACACCTGTTTGATCTTTTGAATAATCGTGAAACTGAAGTCAGGAATGGCGAGGCCGGTACATTTATACCAAGAGATAATGTGCTTTGTCTGGCACAATTACCGGTAATGATAAAAGTAAAACGGGATGGCGCGACCGTGGATGTATCAGTGAGTGACGAAGGAAAGGGTTCTCAACTTGTAATTTGTGACCGGGATGGTGCGCCGCTTCTTTCGCAAACTGCCGGTACTAATAGATTTAATCTTGCAGAAATTACAGACAGCAAGGTGGAGCCGGTGTGTGTCAAACTTATTAAAAGCGGAATACTTGTTGATGTTGTGACGATACCGTCCGGTAAATAGAGATGTAATAATGAGGTGGGTGATGAGGAAAGTGTCCGTGGTTTTATTGCTAACAGTTGTCGGTATTGGTTTGGCAATAATAAATGAATCTACTGCTGTTGAGGGAGCGGCCGGAAAGAAGTATTTTCCACCCGATGCTCCTGATGCCCCTGCATACACGCTCCCGGATCCGCTGATAACTAATGACGGACGGAAAATTGCCACCTCTGGCGATTGGAAAAAGGTTCGTCGGCCGGAAGTTCTTGAGCTTTTCCGCAAACATGTCTATGGCCGTGTTCCTGCGACACAATATCAGAAGACCTTCAAGGTTGTTAATGAAGACCCGAAGGCGATGGATGGTGTGGCGACTCTGCGGCAAGTGGATATTACAATCACCAGGGATACCAATTCACTTGTTATTCATCTTTTACTCTTTGTTCCCAACAAGGTCCCAAAGCCAGTTCCGGTATTCCTTCTTATCTGCAACCGTAGCCCTGATAATATTGATCCGACACGTAAAAAGAAAAGCGAGTTCTGGCCCGCAGAGGAGGCGGTAGCGCGCGGTTATGCAATCGCCGCTTTTCATAACGCCAATGTGGATCCGGATAAGAATGACGGGTTCAAGGATGGCATTCATGGAATGCTCGACGGCGGGGAAAGGCCGCCCGATGCGTGGGGGACGATTGCGGCGTGGGCATGGGGGGCAAGCCGATGTATGGACTATTTTGAAACAGACAAGGGCATTGCGCGTGATAAAGTTGCCGTGATTGGTCACTCGCGTGGCGGTAAAACGGCATTATGGGCGGGTGCCGAGGATGAGCGGTTCGCCATTACCTGCTCCAACGATTCCGGTTGTGGAGGAGCTGCGCTCAGCAGACGCTGGAACAAAGACAAAGAAACAGTGGCAAAGATAATCAAGTCTATATCGTACTGGTTCTGTGAAACATTTAAAACTTACAGTGATAGAGAAAATACATTACCTGTGGATCAGCATATGCTCATATCGCTCATAGCTCCCAGGGCGGTTTATGTCGCTAGTGCAGACAAGGATCTGTGGGCCGATCCGCGCGGTGAGTTTTTATCAGTCGTTCACGCGGCGCCTGTATATCAACTGTTTAGGAAAAAGGGGTTGGGCACGACGGAGATGCCAGCCATCGGCGAACCTATCCACGGCGATGGTACTGCCTACCACATCAGGGAGGGGAAGCATAACCTCACACTCGTTGACTGGAACTGGTACATGGATTTTGCGGATAAGGTTTTTGGACGCAGGAAATGATATTCTTTGTAAATGTATTCTATAGTGAAATCCCATATGTATTCTGGTATAAAACCGACTTCGATTTAAAGGGAACTTGCTTATGAGAAAACATGTTAGTTCAATTGTGTTCTTTCTGGTTTTCAATTTGTTGACAGGTAATACCTTGCTGTATGGCGATGCTCCGTTCAGAAACTTTATTACCCGTTCCGGCGATAAATTAATGGATGGCAACAAGGAGTTCCGATTCATCGGAGCAAACATGCCAGGACTGATTCTGCCGTATGACTGGACACTTTATCTGCCAGAGCGGATGACACTGCCTACGCCATGGGAACAGGAAGATGGTTTTAAAACATTGGATCAGATGAATCTCCGTGTCGTCCGGCTCTGGAATCTGCCGATACGCGGTCCGAAGGAAGAGGCGAAACCCTGGCACTATGTTCTCAGTCCCGGACAGTTTAACGATGACGCATTCAAGTGCGCGGACAGTCTGTTTGCGCTGGCAAATCGCTACGGCGTGCGCGTTATCTTTGACCTGACGGCTGAGTGGGGTGATTATCTCGGCGGAATTGGAACCTACGCGGGGCATCGCGGAAAAAAGCGGGAAGAGTTCTGGACAGATCCACAACTCAAAGAAGATTTCAAAGCAACAATTCGTTACGTACTTAACCGCACGAACACAGTCACAGGTATGCAGTACCGCAACGACAAGGCTGTTCTGGCCTGGCAATTCGGGAACGAAATGGTCAATGCGCCTGACGCGTGGCTTTCTGAAATGGCGGCATATATCAAGAGTATTGATGCCAACCATCTTGTTGCCGAAACACGGAGCTCTCCCGGTAAACCGCAGGTCATTGATGCGAACATCGATCTCTACACGCGGCATTATTATTTTTCCGTAGAAAAGTGGGCGCCTACGACACAAAAGGAAACCGCAGCACTGAAAGGGCAAAGGCCGTTTTTTGTCGGGGAATTCGGCCCGTATATTAACAACAAAGACCTGACACACGGGAATGTTGTTTCAAAAATGCGCGAGTTTCTTGATTTTGTCTGTGCTACACCGGGTGTTTCCGGCGCCATGCTCTGGAGCATGTACTTCCATCACCAGAACGGTGGGTTCTATTGGCATCAGATCATGACATATCCTGCTGTCTGGTCGTATCATTGGCCGGGTTTTCCCAGCGCCGGTATGCAGCGTGAAATCGAACTCATGTCTGTGATGCGCGATGCGGCATTCAAGATTCAGGACATGCCGGTTTCACCCGTACCAGTGCCGGATTCACCCGAGTTACTGCCAGTGAGTGATGTTCCGCTACTTTCCTGGCGCGGTTCCGCAGGTGCCAGCGGATATGATGTCGAACGGGCGTCGAAGTCCGATGGGCCGTGGACGAAACTCGCACAGAATGTCTCGGATGCCGATGTGGCCTATCGTCCGATTTTCAGTGACACTACTGCCAAGTCCGGTCAGGCATATTTTTATCGAATCATTGCCCGTAATACATCGGGTATGTCAAAGCCCTCCAATATTGTCGGTCCGGTCACAGTTAAGCGGGTATGTCTTCTTGACGAATTACAGGACTTCTCGCGCATACAGTCTAAGTCAGATGGACTAAAACTGAATAACGAATACAATGCTCTGTATGCCGAGTATCTTTTCCGGGCTAAGGGTACTACAAATGACTGGGTGGTTTATGAGGTTCCAGCGCCGATTAAATCTATCAAGGTGGTGGCTTTTTTTGCTGGAAATGGAGGAAAGGACCTTGCACTGCAATGTTCACCGGATAAAAAGGCATTTAAGAATCTTGATCACCAGAAGCGGGAACGGTGTTTTCCTTCACCACCGGGCGGTGCCGCTCGCGGACAAAAACGTACAATGGTGGAATATGAATCAGTTCCGTCACCGGACCAGCGTTATCTTAAAGTTTTATGGAATGATCAAATGGAATTGGATCTGGTGGAAATTCAATACTGAGTATATTTGAGATGAAAATGAACAAAATTACACGGCGGTCTTTTCTCGGAAACGCATGTGCTGTATCTATGGCAGGTATTACCGGGCGTCTAACTGCTCAAGGAGCCATCATCACTTCTTCAAGGCAAACCGATATTGCAATAAAGCAGGTGTCTTTTAATTTTGAAGAGTATTCCATGCGGACTCCGCTCAAATTTGGCGGAACAGTAATAAACAGTCTGACTTTACTTAATGCTGAATGTACGGTTGAAACAAAAGGCGGAAAAGTTGCCAGGGGATTTGGGTCAATGCCGCTGGGGAATACATGGTCATTTCCTTCAAAGGCAATGACTTACAGTCAGACCCTGACAGCCATGAAAAAGCTTGCGGAGCGGATCTCGAAGATCACCAGTGAATACGGGGAAAACGGTCATCCGGTTGATATAAACTGGGTGCTTGAACCTGAATATTTAAAGGCCGCGACGGCAGTGACCAGGGAACTTGAGCTGGCAGAACCAATGCCTAAACTCTGTACACTTGTTGTGGCGAGTCCGTTTGATGCGGCAATACATGATGCTTTCGGGAAGGTACACGGGAGAAGTTCTTATCAGACATACGGTCCCGACATGATGGGGCATGACCTTTCAACTTACCTGGGTTCCGAGTTTAAAGGTGAATACCTGGAAAAATATGTTCAACCTGAGCCGAAACCTGCAATGCCATTGTACCATCTTGTTGGCGCGGTTGATCCGCTTGAAGAATCCGATATTAAAAAAAGGATCGATGACGGTCTGCCCGAAACACTTTCTGAATGGATCAATTACAATGGCTTGACTCATATCAAGATCAAGCTGAATGGAAATGACCTTGCGTGGGATGTCGAGCGCGTTGTGAGGATTGATCGTGTTACCACTGAGACCCAGAAAAAACGCGGCATGTCAACGTGGTTCTACTCGCTGGACTTCAATGAGAAATGTCCCAACGTCACATACCTGCTTGATTTTCTTAAGCAGGTGAAGGAAAAAACTTCCGCCGGTTTTGATCGAATACAGTACATTGAGCAGCCCACGGCGCGGGATTTAAAGGCGAACAGGTTGAATGTAATGCATGAAGCATCAAAATTGCGTCCGATTGTCATTGATGAATCGCTTACCGACCAGGAGAACCTGATGCTTGCGCGCGAAATTGGTTATACCGGCACAGCTCTTAAAGCATGTAAGGGACAGAGTCAGGCATTGCTGATGGCTGCGGTCGCGCAGAAATACAAAATGTTTTTATGCGTACAGGACCTGACATGCCCCGGTGCGTCGTTGATTCATTCAGCGGGACTTGCGGCACATGTTCCGGGCGTTACGGCAATCGAGGCCAATGCAAGGCAATTTCTGCCTGCGGCAAATAAACCGTGGGAAAAGAAGTTTCCCGGAATTTTTATCATCACAAACGGCATGATGAAAACAGCGGTTTTGAATCAGCCAGGCCTTGGCGCCGTTTAATAAGCCATGTTCTAACCTGCTGCGATTTGCCTTCGGGATACAAAACATCCTTTGTGACAAGTCTTTCATCCGTCTTCGCAGGAGACCCCGGACTTGGAGTCCGTGGGATGAATGTGGGTTTTGCTACGCCGGATTCCACGAAGAAACTGCGGGCTTCCGCCGTCGCTTGAGAAGCTATGGCGGACACGTTAGCCCACAGAGCTTCATTCGTTTTTAACTCGTAACTGGAGAAAGTCGGGTATAAATTTGCATCATGATAGCAATATTTGTTGCTGTTTTACTCCTTTTTGCCGCGAATAGCGTTGCTGCGGATGCCGCGCCCCCTGCCATTGTTCCGGGAAAACTTCAGGAAGATGTTATTAACGAGCTTGGGGAACCTGCAGGTAAAATGCGCAATGGTAAGCGAACAATCTGGTTGTATCAAAAAGGTACTGTCGAATTCGAAAATGACCGGGTCATTCGCGTTAACTGGATGTCTGACGATGCGTATATCAAAGAGCAGGCCAGACGTGCGCACCTGGCCGAGGCCAAACGGCTGGCGGAAGCTGCCCGCAGTACTAACCAGCCGGTAATTGCAGGAAAGCCGGAACCACATTCTGCGCCGTCACTGGAAACAATAACGGCACGTTATGTCAGGCCGTTCATTCGGCCTGTATATGAGAATGTTCAGTATTATAATAACATTCCGATCGTATTTGAACTTTCGAAATGGCCGCCGGCCATGCGGCAGGCATACGATGTATCTGTAGAAATTCCGGTCGAAACAGGGCAGCGTGCTACGACTTATCAGACACTTCCGTATGAATTGAAGAAATATCCGGATGAAATGCTGGAACAGACACTGCGGTGCATCTATATGATCAGGGATATTCGTGGAGATGGGAAAAAAATGAACCCGGCCGCGCTTGCATTTTATACTGAAGGTATTGTTCTCGAGCATACGTATCACCTGCATCATGAATATGCCCATGAACTTCATTTCCTGTTTTATGACCTTTTCCCTTCCAAGGAAATAACTGCCGTTTCCGGTGGCTACAGGGGATTTGAGGAACGAAAAAGCGTGTATTACAAGGAGCTCTGGCAGCTTGGCTATGTGAGTGATTATGCCATGAGCAATGTGGCCGAAGATTTTGCAGAATTCTGTTCCAAGCTCTATCTTCAACCGGTAGTACTTTTCACAGCCATGAAAGAAAATCCCAAACTCCAGGAGAAATTCATCGTTATCCGGCCTTTTCTGGAAATGGTCAAACGCCGGACCACTGGCGATACCACCCCGATGGACGAAGCCTACTTCTCCAAGTTTGACCGTTTGGTATGGAAGCCGTGACTTTCCTCTTTTACAGCTTCCAGCCTTTGCGATACTCGCGACTGACGTAAGGAAGCGCTTCCCTGGTTTTGACAATGCGTTTTTTGGGATCGCACTCGATTTTAAATCCGACTTTGCCGATTTTTTCCGCGATTGCACCGATATGCATGATTTCGGTCAGTGCTCCGGCATATTCGGCAAAGTTTGTTTTCGGGAAGTTCCACGGTTTTTCCCCTCTGGCTGCAAGCAAGAACTCATAATGCTGGCCACTCATTTTGCCTTCCGGGGGAACTGGTGCCGGTTCGATAAAGTTCTTCGAAATCTTATCCTTACGTCCTTCCAGAAAGTCCTGCATTGACTTCTCGGGAATCAGCCGCGGACTGTTACCGGCATCTCCAGTGACAAGGAGTTTGCCCTTGGTGCCGATGTAAAGGTTGCCGCTGCCCGGCATTTCCGGTTTTTTGTCACCCTGTTTCCGGGTCGGGTCATTTAACAATTCTTCAGGTGCCTGGGGTTTGAAGCCGCCGGAATACCAATAGGCAACAAAACCGGGACGTTTTCCCTTGGCTGGAAACACCCATTTAAACTTGGATTGCTGAGGAAAGGTTTCCCTCCCGCCGGGCCCGTTGATCTCCAGCAGTTCAACATATTCAGGGTAATCCGGTTGCATTGACCAGAACACGTTGTCCCATGTGTGACAACCCATGTCACCGATTGCACCACACCCGAAGTCCTGCCAGCCGCGCCATTTAAAACCATGCAGTCCTTCATGGTAGTCACGGTATGGCGCGGGACCTATCCAGCAATCCCAGTCAAGGGATTCCGGAACCGGCTTGCTTGGTGGACGTTCTGTAATTCCCTGCGGCCAGATCGGACGGTTTGTCCATGTGTGGACTTCCTGTACTTCTCCGACAGCGCCGTCACGGATCCATTCCACGATTAGACGATTGCCCTGGTTAGCATGACCACCATTGCCCATTTGCGTGGCAACTTTCATTTTTGCAGTTGCCTTGGCCAGCGCCTTGGCTTCCTCAATATCCCATGTGAGTGGCTTTTCCGTGTAACATGCTTTTCCGGACATAATGGCCAGCATTGTAGCCGCAGTGTGGGTATGGTCTGGAGTGGCAACAAAAACGGCGTCAATTTCCTTACCCATTACGTCAAACATTTTCCTGTAATCCGTGAAAGACTTTGCATTGGGATGATCCTTGAGGACTTTTGCAAGAGTGTTTCTATCAACGTCGCAGATGGCGACGAGATTTTCAGTTGCCGCCGGACCGACATGTGCGCCGCCGCGGCCACCGACCGCAACGCAAGCCGTGTTGATCTTGGAATTTGGAGAACGGGTTTTCAGTATCGCCGGACCAGTGATTTGACACCCTGAGAGGGCGGCTACGGTCAGGACGGAGCCCTTTATGAACTGACGGCGTGATATGCGTGACATGGCGGGACCTCCTTGAATTGATTAATAACGGATTGTTCTACAATGGTTTTGTTAATTACCAATACAACGCCGGATCTTCAAGTAAGAAAAAATTTATTCACCATACTTTTGAGTTCAAACCTATTGTGGTTTTATGATGGAAATTGAACAGAAAAATGGCAAACTTGCACCCGCAAGTTAATCAGTGAATTTGAATAATAAATTAATGATTTAATGATTGTTGGGAGGAAATAACATGGATAGACGTTCTTTTCTACAGACAGTCGGTGGGGTTGTAACATTGTCGGCATTGCCGCCGGTATCTGGAATGGTAATGGCAGCAGCTTCGGAAGTAAAAGCGGTGAAAGCGGTTCCGAAACTTGTTAAACGATTTGGCGGCGGCAGGGACTGGTTTTTCCAGAAACGTTTCGGCATGTTCGTTCACTGGGGAATTTATTCAATTCTGGGTTGGCACGAACAACACCAGTGGCGTGCCCGTGTTCCCCGCGAGGAATACATGAAACTTCAGAAGAGATGGAATCCAGTCAAGTTCAATCCTGACGAGTGGTTGGATATAATGGAAAAGACCGGCATGAAATACATCTGCCTGACAACGAAACATCATGATGGTTTTTGTATGTGGGACACAAAACAGACTGCTTACAATACGATGAACACGCCATATGGCAAAGATATTATAAAAATGCTCGCAGATGCTTGCCACAAACGCGGCGTACCTCTATGTCTTTATTATTCGATTGCCGACTGGAACCAGCCGAACTATCCGAACCAGGGACGACATCACGAATTACCGCCCCAGCCGGGTGATCAACCTGACCTGATGAAGTACATTGAGTTTCTCAAGAGACAAGTTACAGAACTCTGTACAAATTACGGCGAGATTCATGGTTTCTGGTGGGATATGAACGTGGACAAGCATGTTGACAGGACAATCAATGACATGATTCGCAAACTCCAGCCAAAGGCGGTCATTAATAACCGCGGTTATGATGAAGGTGATTTTGGGACACCGGAACGTGATTACGAAAAAGGCGGGGAGGATGCGATGTGTTTTGAACGTCCTACTGAAGCCTGTCAGTCGGTTGGCACGGAAAGCTGGGGTTATAAAAGTGATGAGGATTATTATACAGATCGACACCTGATCCGTAGTATCGACAAGTATTTAGCCCGCGATGCAAATTATCTTCTGAATGTTGGCCCCACTAGCGAAGGGCTCATTCCGCCGGAAGCTGTGGCGATACTCGGTCGAATTGGCGAATGGTACAACGTGGTCAGGGAATCATTTGAAGACGTTGTGCCGGCGTCGCATTTGACGGCTAATCGTAACATTTTGATTACGCGACGGGGGAATACGATGTATTTACATTTGCATAGAGAGCCGGTGTCTGAGGTGGTAAAGCTAAAACCCATAAATGTGGCGCCACGCAAGGCAACATTGTTGAATAATGGCAAGCCGGTTGAATTTGCCGTAAATATGGCGCCCAGTGAACATACAGAGCAGAAAAAATATCTGCGTCTTCGTAAATTACCGGTAAATGAAATGTCAAATACAGTTCTTGTTGTTAAACTTGAGTTTGATGATTTAAATGCAATTGAAAATCTGCAGAACAAGCCGCAGGATAAAAACGACATAATGAAAAGATGAGGTTCCTCACCGTGCTCTGAATGATAACATATCTTACGGCGTTAAAGAAATTGTTTGATGCTTGAGCGGGGAAAACCTTCAATATATTTACGAGGAGACTGAATATGAAGAAGTTGACAGTTACTGTTGTCGTGGTTGTTCTATTGGTGAAGTTGTCGGTGGTTTTGAATGCCGCGGACTGGCCGCAATACCGCGGACCGAATCAAGATGGAATTTATCCCGAGAAGGTGAATTTGAATTGGCCAACTGGCGGGCCGAAAGTCATCTGGAAAGTCCCGACGCAGAACGGATTCAGTTCCTTCGCGGTTGTCGGCAATAAAGTTTTTATCCAGGTCAATCGTGAAATAAACGGCGCCTTGAGAGAGATTTGTGTGGCGATGGATGCTGCGACAGGCAAGGAGCTTTGGTTCACCGATATGGGTATCGGTAAATATGATGGTGGTGCAGGTCCGGGTGATGGTCCACGTTCAACTCCCACGGTCAATGACGGTATGGTATATACCTTCAATCAACACCTCGTACTTTTTTGTCTCGATGCGGCAACTGGCAAGCTGGTCTGGAGCAAGGACCTGATGAAAGATCATGCGGGACGCAATATTGGCTGGAAGAGTGCAGCTTCGCCGGTAGTGGATGGCAACCTTGTTTTTGTGGCTGGCGGCGGTCCTGGCCAGTCTTTCCTGGCTTCTAACAAGAAGACCGGTGAAATAGTGTGGAAGGTTGAAGATGAAATCATTACCCATTCAACGCCGGTGGTGGCCACAATTCTTGACGTGCGGCAGGTGATTTTTTTTGTCAAAAGCGGTCTGGTTTCGGTGGCTCCAGGGGATGGTAAATTGCTGTGGAAATTTCCGTTCAATTTCAAGGTATCCACCGCGATCTCGCCTGTGGTTTCCGGTGACATCGTGTATTGTTCCGCGGGTTATGATGTAGGCAGTGGTGCCTGTAAAATTTCCAGGGAAGGCAGTGGTTTAAAGGCAACGGAAATGTGGAAAATTCCCGGTAACAAACCGATTGCCAACCACTGGAGCACACCGGTCTGCAAGGATGGTTATCTCTATGGGATGTTCAGCTTTAAACAATTCAAGACTGGTCCGATGAAATGCGTGGAACTGGCTACAGGCAAAGTCATGTGGGAACAACCCGGTTTCGGGCCCGGCAATGTTATTCTTGTCAATAATAAGCTTCTCGCCCTCGCCGATGATGGACAACTCGTGCTGATTGAAGCCGTACCAACAGCCTATAAGGAAATAGCCAGGGTACAGGCAGTTACCGGTAAGAGCTGGTCCACGCCTGCTTTCAGTGATGGGCGTGTTTATGTGCGGAGTGCCAAGGAAGGTACATGTCTGGATTTTACCGGTAAGTAGTTTTGCGGAATTAACGGATTTATAATTAAAGTTTAAGAAAATAATTAATGAAGGGAGAAAAAGTTATGCATGTTGGAAATATTCGTATTTATCAAGGGCTGGTATTTTCTACTGTAACGGTTTTGATGATGTTTGTTGGAACTATGGTGTTTGCCAGAAGTGAATATCAGCTTTATCCGAAAAATAAATCAGAAATGCTTGATCCAAAACTATTCGAAGATCCGACCAGTGAATACCGCGGAACGCCATTCTGGTCGTGGAACTGCAAGTTGGATAAGGAACAACTGTTGCGTCAGCTTGATTCCCTGAAAGAAATGGGTTTTGGCGGTGCGCACATGCATGTTCGTGTTGGACTCGATACGGAATATATGGGCGATGAGTATATGTCATGTATAAAGGCCTGCGTTGACAAGGCGCAGAAAGAATCCATGCTGGCCTGGCTTTATGATGAGGACCGCTGGCCGTCCGGTTCGGCAGGGGGAATTGTCACAAGGGATGAATCCCTGCGACAGAGAAAACTTGTCCTGACGATGAAAGAAAACCCGGCATGTGGTCCGTTTGTTGGGCGATATGAAGTTGTGCTTGATAAAGGATGCCTGTTGTCATACCGGCGCTTGAAGAAGGATGAAGAAGCCGTAAAAAATGCGCAGGTTTGGTGTGCCTATGTCGGAAAGAATGATCCTTCGCCGTGGTTTAATAACCAGACATACGTTGACAGTATGAATCCAAAGGCAATCAAGCGGTTCATAAAAGTCACACATGAACGGTATGCATCTGTCATAGGGGACCGTATGGGTACGGTTGTACCGGCCATATTCACGGATGAGCCGGAGTATGGTGCTGTACGTCTTCCCAAAAAATCGGACGAAAAAGGGGACAGATCACTGCCGTTTACGGATGATTATACTTCAACATATAAGAAGGCTTATGGAGAAAAACTGGAAGACAAATTGCCGGAACTTTTCTGGGAACTTCCTGACGGTAGAATCTCTGTAACACGATATCAATTTTACGATCATGCAAGCGAACGTTTTGCGTCAACGTTTGGTGATTTAATTGGTAAATGGTGCGACAAACATCGTATAGCACTTACCGGACATCTGATGGCTGAACAGACGCTTGGATCGCAAACCGGCAAAGTTGGAGATGCGTTACGCGGCCTGCGTGGATTTCAATTGCCGGGTATCGACATGCTTTGCGACCACATGGAATTCACTACCGCCAAGCAGGCGCAAACAATTGCTCACCAGTATGGCCGACCCGGTGTGCTCAGCGAGCTTTACGGCGTTACAGCATGGGATTTTGATTTTGTCGGACACAAAGCGCAGGGCGACTGGCAGGCAGCACTTGGAATTACCGTGCGCGTACCGCATCTTGCGTGGGTATCCATGGCGGGTGAAGCCAAACGCGACTATCCTGCGGCGATTGGCTGGCAGTCCCCGTGGTATAAAGAGTATCCTCTAATCGAGAATCATTTCAGCCGTATCAATACTGTTATTACCCGAGGCAAGCCTCTTGTCAGAATCGGAGTAATACATCCCATAGAATCATATTGGTTGTTCATGGGACCGGGAGACAAGACAGGCGAGGAAAAAGGGCGACAGGACAAGGCGTTTCTCGACGTTACCGAATGGATGTTACGAGGAATGCTTGATTTCGACTACATCAGCGAAGCGCTTTTGCCGAAACAATGTCCACATGCTGGAACTAAAGAATTGAAAGTTGGCGCAATGGCATACGATGCCGTGCTGGTGCCGTGGTTGACAACAATTCGTTCCACAACGCTTGATCGTCTTGAGAAATTTGCGGTGGCAGGTGGCAAGATCATATTTGCCGGACAAATCCCGAAACTTGTTGATGCGGTTCCGTCTGACCGGGCCGTCAAACTTGCCGAAAAATGTATACGTGTCGATTGGGATAAGGACCGCATTGTGGAAGCATTTGCGCCGTTCCGTGAGATTGAAGTTGTTGAAGCTGGGAAACGCGCAGATTGTTTTCTGTATCAGATCAGGAATGATGGTACGCGAAGACATGTCTTTGTGTGTAACCTGGACCGTGAAAACCAGCATGATGCCAGTGTGCGCATTAAAGGTGACTGGTCAATGACACTGCTTGATACATTCACCGGCAAGATGGCACAGCTGGCCAGTCGACGTGACGGTGATTGCACAGTGCTTGACTGGCCTTTTTTTGCACATGGGCATTTGCTTGTTTCCCTGGAACCTGGCTGGCGCGCGGGCGGAATGAAGTCGGAGTCGAAGGTCTGGGGTGGTGACGTAAAACTTGCCGGACCGGTTGGTTTAACGCTTGCCCAGTCGAATGTTCTGCTTCTTGACCAGGCGGCATGGCGGCTTAACGATGAACCGTGGCAGCCGGTGGAAGAAATCCTACGTATAGACAGGGCCGTGCGCAAGAAATTGAATATTCCGGTACGCGGTGGTGGTATGGCCCAGCCGTGGACAGTGAATGAAAAGGTAACTGAACTCGGCCGTCTTGAGATCAAGTATACCATCAAAATAGATGTGAAAGTGGAATCTCCCCGGCTTGCCGTAGAAGAGCCGGATAACATGTATATCACTCTGGATGGAAAGCCGGTTGATAACAAGGTAATCGGCTGGTGGGTAGATGAGGCCATCAAGACTATCCAGTTACCATCGCTGAACTCCGGTACGCATGAACTTATGATGTCGATAGGAATGACAAAGAAAAATAATATTGAGTGGAGTTATCTGCTTGGTGACTTTGGTGTGGAGTTAAACGGCCGTGAAGCAAAGCTTGTTGCTGTCCCGAAACAACTATCAATTGGTGACTGGGCAAAACAGGGTTTGGCATTTTACTCCGGTAATTTGACCTATCATTTTACTTTTGAGGGTCAGGATCAGGAGATGGCAGTTGAAGTGGCAAACTTCAAGGGTCCGTTGACTTCACTGGCGTTGGATGGGAAGCCTGTTGGCCGGATTGCATTTGCGCCATGGCGACTTGAACTTGGCAGGGTCGGAAAAGGCGTACACAAGCTGGATATTACGGTATTTGGCAACCGTATCAATGAGTTCGGACCGGTACACAGTACAAAAACGCCGAAAGGTTACTGGGCAGGATCAGGTTCATGGTATACGTCAGGTGCAGGGTGGTCCTATGACTATCAGCTTAAACCTCTGGGTTTGATGGCAGAACCGGTAATCAAAGTACTTGCGAAGTAAAATACAGGATCAGAATATGGAAAAAGAGAATAAACCTGAGATTAAACGACTGCTTTCTCTGGATGCATTGCGCGGTTTCGATATGTTCTGGATCATGGGCGGCGGCGGGATATTTACAGCCTTGGCTGCTCTTACCGGTTGGCCTGTCTTGCAGTGGTGGGCCAGTCAGCTAAAGCATGTACCATGGCATGGGTTTAAATTTGAAGACATGATATTTCCGCTCTTTCTTTTTATTGCGGGAATATCTTTCCCATTTTCCATGGCCAAACGTTACCACGGTCCTGAGAACAGAAGAGCACTGTACGTACATGTAATTAAACGTGGACTGATTCTGGTGCTCCTTGGGATCATTTGTAACAATGGCATACATTTTAATAATTTTGCCAACATGCGATATGGAAGCGTCCTTGGACGCATTGGTCTGGCGTGGATGTTTGGTGCTCTGATATTTATGAACAGCGGATTGAAATTCCGCATTACCTGGTTCTGGGGAATACTGGTTGGTTACTGGCTGTTACTATTATCCTTTCCTGCGCACGATCTCGGGGCAACAGATCCTTATTCAATGGAAGGAAGTCTGACGGGTTATATTGACAGATTATTGCTGCCTGGCAGGTTATACAGGAAGGTACACGATCCCGAAGGAATTCTGAGCACGCTGCCTGCCATCTCTACCGCGCTGTTGGGCATGCTTACCGGTCAATTTGTAATGTCGAATTACCTGGGCGACAAACCGCTTAAAAAAGTGTGTTATATGGCGCTGGCTGCTATTGGATTTATCCTTCTCGGAAAGTTATGGGATTTCACTTTTCCAATTAATAAGAACCTGTGGTCAAGCTCTTTTGTCTGCTTTGTAGGCGGACTGAGTCTTCTTCTGTTCACCCTGTTTTATCTGGTAATCGATGTCTGGAACTGTAAAAGGTGGACTACTTTTTTTGTGGTCATTGGCATGAATTCCATCACCATCTATCTGGCGCCGCGGATCATCAGTTTCTCTCAGGCTGCAAAGTTTCTGTTCGGTGGTTTGATTGAATTATATCCGGCCAACTGGACGAGCTTACTGGATTCTATTGCGTATGTGGCAGTTGCATGGACATTCCTGTATATTTTGTACAGGAAGAAAATATTCCTGAAGATCTAGTGCGTGAAACAGATTTCAAAAAGAAACCGGCTTAACAATATTGTTCAGGCTGGCATGGGCAGGAATATCCTGAATGTTGCACCCTGTCCGGGAGCGCTATGAACTGTGATCTGACCATCATGTTGTTCGACAATTTTATAAACCATTGCAAGTCCTAATCCCACGTTATGTTTGGTTTTCTTTGTGGTAAAGAAAGGTTCAAATATTCTGGACTGTATATCTTCCGCGATTCCGCATCCGGTATCTTTGATTGTTAGTATTGCGTACTTGTCTGCTGGTTCGTCTTCGTTACGCAAGCTGGCCGGCAGGAGCATTGCATCTTCTGCTGATGTGGCAGTTGACGATACTTCTATTGTCAGTGTTCCGCCTTGAGGCATGGCATCCACGGAATTGTCCACCATATGGACAATTACCTGCTCTATCCGCGAAACATCCACTTTTGCTTTAACGCAGGGATCTTTGATGTTGATGTTAAACGTAATAGCTGGTGATGTAGCTTTTTTAATGATTTCCTCTATGCCGGTTATTATCCGATCTATACGGATGGTTGTTGTTTTTGGAGGGGACATATGCGCGAATGCCATGAGTTCAGCAACAAATGAAGTAATCCTGTTGGCGGCATTTGTAATTTCGCTGATGTAATGCAGTGCGCCGGATGATGGGGGTAATTCCTTCTTTGCCAATTCAGCATTGCCTAAAATCATCATCAACACATTTGTGAAATCATGAGCAACCTTGTGGGCGAACTGTCCTATGGCCTTCAGTTTCTGTGCCTGGCTTAATTGCTGTTCGAGTTCCATTTCGTGGGTTATGTCCCTTTTGACTGCGACATAGTTTGTAATATTTCCCGAACCATCACGGACGGGTGAAATGGTAACTTCTTCTTCGTACAGTGTTCCATTCTTGCGTTTGTTCTTGAACAGTCCTTGCCAGACCCTGCCGGAGCTGATGGTTGTCCAGAGTTCTTTATAGAAAACATCGTTGTGTTTTCCACTTTTCATTATGCTAATTGATTTTCCCAACGCTTCATCGCGGGAGTATCCCGTTATGTTCTGGAAAGCTGGATTTGCGTATTCGATTACACCCTTTGTATCAGTAATAACTACTGTTTCGGCAGCCTGTTCAATTGCCGTACTTAACAGTTGGTTGACTTTCTTTGCGCGCTTGTGTGCCTTTCTTATTTTTGCTTCTTCCAGTTCTCGTTCAATTGCAGGAATAAGTCGCCGCATACTACCTTTCATTATATAATCACAGGCGCCTGCTCTCATGGTATTAACAGCCGCATCTTCTCCGATAGTACCGGATACAACGATAATTGGTGTGTCAATCTGGCGTTCCTTTACCATTTCAATGATGTTGAGAGCGGTGAACTGGGGCATTGTATAATCGGCGATAATAAGATCGTAGTTTTGTTTTTCAAGGGCGGCGGCACAGTCGGGTCTTGTATAGACCCGGGTGTATTCAGGTATAATTCCGTTCTCACGAAGATGTCGGATCAACAGAAGAGCATCGTCTTCCGAGTCTTCGGCAAGAAGAATAGATAGGGACTTTGGAAGAGGTTTCGTTGTGGTCTGTTGTTTTTTTACTTCTGTTACCATAAACATACCTTCTCCTGTTATTTGTTCGCTAGAATTATCACACGGGGACAGGAGAACTGTCACCCCACATTAGTAACGGATATACTACGTATATGGATATAAGTAGCCTGTTTGCCGGACTTTGGCGAGGATATAAAGCTATTGTGCAGGACTATTAAGAAAAGTGGTGAGATTGGTGTCATTTCCGGAGATTCCAAGTTTTTTCCTGATGGCGTTCCTGTGGGTTTCGACGGTTCTAAGGGATATGCCCATTAAACTGGCAATTTCCTTGTTCTTCATACCGCTCTTTATCATGTTGCATATTTCCAATTGTCGCGGACTTAGTCGTGATATTCTGTCGCGCATGGTTTTCGTGAAGCCAGATGTCATATTGGAGAGATTCTTTTCAAGCAGTTCAATATAGTGTTTGTCAATAGAACTTCCCTTGCGTTTGAGTTCACGAAGTGTCGGGAGGAGAAGTTTTTCGACGTTCGCGGTCATATGTTGTTTGATTTCTTCCTTTTCTGATTCTATCTGCGAGAGAATTTCCTTGAGTGCTATATTTTTCTCTTTAAGGACACTTTCCTGTTTTTTTTGTTCAAGTATTGAGGATGAAAGCGCTTTTTCCGCTTCTCTTCGTTTTTTACGATCCGCTACCTCCTTGAGTTCCCGGGCAATGGCCGGGAGCAGTCGCTTTAGATTGTCCTTGAGCAGATAATCGTGTGCCCCGGCTTTCATCGCGGCCACGGCAACATTCTCGCCGATTACTCCCGACACAATAATAAATGGTATGTCGAGGCCGTTTTTTTGCACAAGTTTCAACGCCTTGAGTCCATCAAAATCGGGCATGGAATAATCCGAGATAATTATATCCCACGAACGCGATTTTAACGCTTCAGTCATGGATGGGGCATTATCAACCCTCAAATATTCAGGATCATATCCGCCCTTGCGAAGTATCCTGACGAGCAAAATGGTATCATCTTCGGAGTCTTCAACTATTAAAACCCTGATTTTTCTGTTCATGTATTACTTTCCTGCCGGAGGTAATTCATTTAGAAGCAGCCAATATAAACCAAGTTGTCTCACAGCTTCGATAAACTGGTCGAAATCCACCGGCTTTCGAACATAACTGTTGGCACCGAAACTGTAACTGTCGATGATATCCTGTTCCTGGGTTGAAGATGTAAGGATGATGACAGGAAGGATTTTGGTACGCGGGTTGGCCCGTAAACGTTTAAGAACCTCGATGCCATCTATTTTAGGAAGTTTGATATCGAGCAGGATTATTGCCGGCAAAGGATTGCATTCTTGCGGCGATTGATTCTCGGTTCCGAACAGATATTCAAGTGCTTCTGCTCCATCCCGTTTAATTACAACACTATTTGCAATATTATTCTTTTTAAAAGCGCGAAGGGTAAGATCTACATCGTCAGGGTTGTCTTCAACAAGCAGAATAATTTTATTTTCCATGATTATACCTCCTTCGTGACGGTGGTCCCAGAATCCAGTGTGAAATAAAATGTTGCACCCTCGTCAGGTTTACCTTCTGCCCAGATCCAGCCACCATGCCTGTGAATTATCCTCTGGACACTTGCCAGGCCGATGCCATCGCCGGGATAATCTTCAACGCTGTGCAGTCTCTGGAAAGCGCCGAATAATTTATGTACAAAAGCCATGTCAAATCCCGCTCCATTGTCGCGTACATAATAGATAACCTGTTTATTCTTTTCGAATACCCCGAGTTCGATTCTTGCTTTTTGTTTTTTTGATGTAAATTTCCATGCATTTCCAAGAAGATTTTCCATGACGACTAACATCAAATGTGGATCAGCCTTTATTTTGATCTCTGGTGGTATGATTATTTCAACATTTCTTTGATGGTCTGTTTTGCGCAGACCTGTAATTGCAGTTTCAGCTATAAGACTCAAATTGACGTCCGAGATATTCAGTTCGCTACTCGTAACTCTGAACAGTTTCAACAGGTCATCGATTAGTGCTGCCATATGTTGACTGGCGCGTCTAAGTCTTTGAAGATAATCGCGGCCCTCATCGTTCAGTTTATCTGAAAAATCTTCCAGTACAGCCTTGCTGAAGCCATCTATACTTCTTAGAGGTGCCCTGAGATCATGAGACACGGAGTAAGCAAAAGCATTCAATTCCTTGTTTGCCAGTTCCAACCGCAACGTACGGTCTTTTACCCTTTGTTCCAGATCCCTGTTCAGTTCCAGGATGGCTTGTTCGGCCTTTTTGTGTTCGGTGACGTCGCGGACGATTGCCTGGATGAATAAATTACCCCCTAATACTATAGGGTTGAGGCTTACCTCGGCATCAAAAAGGGTCCCGTCATATAGACAGTGTTTCCAGTCAAAATATTGGTGATTACCCGCAAGTGCTGCGTTTATCTTCTCAAGAGCTTTTTCCTTCGAGTCGCGTCCATCAGGCTGGAGCGGTGGTGAGAATCTATATGGGGACTGTCCGATGATTTGGTCTCTTGCGCATTGAAACATCTGTAATGTCTTGGTATTGCAATCGACAAATATATCGTCTTTCATGAGGAATATGGCGTCGTTTGCATTCTCGAAAATGGTTCTGAATTTTGTTTCGCTTTTCTGCAGTGCCTCCAGAGACTTTTTTGACATGATCACCTGAGATAAATAATTGGTAAGATCTTTCAGCAAACCTTCTCCGAATGAGGAAATTGGCTGTTTGTTGAACAGGGCCAAGACACCGATTGGTCTACCTTCTTCGGAGGTGAGTTTAAATCCCGCAAATGAAACCAATCCGAGGGACTGAGCCCACACGTGGTCATGAACTCGGGGATCATTAGTGACATCGTTCGTGACAAACCAGGGATCCTCTTCTGATGCGACACGTCCTATTTTGTAACACCCAACGGGAACTCTGCGGTGGTTGCCGTCAATATGGGTATAACGACCTGAACTGGCCACAAGGTGAAGGCAACGGGTTCTATCACGGCAGACATTCGGACCCTCGCTAAATTCACCATTAAAGCAACCTTTTTCACACAGGTCGCCTTCTTCTATCAGCCATATTCTGGCAAAATCGGCGCCTAGAAACTCCACAATTCCATCCGTGACGATTTTAAGTATCTCGTTGAGGCTCTGTGTGCCAATTAGACGTTCCTTGAGGAAACTTAATTTCGTGATCTGTTCTTCCATCCGCTTACGCTCGGTTATGTTGCGATTGATTCCGCGATATCCCTTAAATCGGCCGTTTGAGTCAAAGAATGGCACACCTGATCCCTCAAGAATTATGATGCTGCCGTTCTTATGGAGACATCTATATAGAACGTGTACAAATGGTTTTCTGCTTTTGAAAATCTTATTGTGAATTGTTGCAAATTCCTTTCTGTCTTCAGGAAGGATAAAATCCAGTGGGGTCTTGCCGATGACATCCTCGGGTCCATATCCAAGAAGAGTTTTAACGCTCGGACTGGAATATGTACCTATACCTTTTTCGTTTAGTTCCCATATCCATTCATTGCTTGTTTCGACCAATGATCGGAATTTCTCCTCGCTCTGACGAAGTTGATCTGCAATCTGTACTCTTTCCGTAATGTCCGTAAACACTGTTGCAAACCATCCTTTTCTTGGTGAGAAGCATGCGACATCAAGGTGCCGTTTGACTGATCCAAAGTATATTTCTGTATGATGTGGTTTTCCTGTTTCTGCAACGTTTGCCCATAGAGGGAGATATGGCGCAGATTCTGTACCGTATAATTCGGTTGCGAGTTTCCCTTTTGCCGTTACAGGAGAAATACCTGTGTGTTTCTCGAATGCAGGATTAACATCTACAATCCTGTAATTAACGGCCTTCCCCTTTGCATCATAAATTACTTCGTTTAGGGTCATACCCTCTGTCATGTTCTCAAAAAGAGATCGGAACTTTTCTTCGTTACAGCGAAGCTCTTCATTCAATTGTTTTTTATCGGTTATATCCTCGGTCATGGTGAGGAAGTAAAGCAAGTTCCCTGTATTATCCCGAATAGCCGATGCGACCAAACTGACCCATATAACTGCACCGTCTTTTCTGTAGTATCTTTTCTCAGTCCTGTAATATGGAATCTCTCCGTTCGCTAACTTTTTTATGTTTTCCGAATCCTTTTCAATATGATCAGGGTGAGTAATTTCAGGAAAAGTCATTGAAGTCAGTTCTTCCTGAGAGTAACCGGTTATTCTGCAGAAGGTTGGATTGACCTTGAGAAATTTTAAATCACGTCCAATGATGACCACGCCTATTAATCCCTCATCAAATACGCGTCTGAACAGTTCCACGCTCTCGCAGATTGTGGCCAGTTTCTCCCTGATAGCTAGACTCATAGTCGCAATACTCTCTGAAAGCGATTTGACTTCTTTCCCTCCACCGATATCAATTTTCTGATTGTAATCACCGCTGGTTATTTTCTTTGCTATGGAGGTTAATTTAATAACTGGTCTCGATAGAACCCCGGCAAGATAATAACTTGTACAGATACCAACTGTCAGGATGATCAGGAAAAGAAGAAACGATTCTCTCATCGTATTTGTAAGTATTTTATTAATGTTGCCAGTGTCCATGCTGGCGCCGAAACAGTATTTTCGCCCGGTTTTATCTGTTCCGGGAACAAGAACCATTCGGCCGGTTCCCCATTCATTCGTGAAGGAACTGTAATCAGTCTTCATGGTTCCAAATACATTGTCGAAGGCGGATGGATTTCGATGAACATCAAAAAATCTGGCATGGTCACCTTTTTTTATGTCTTTTTCTGGTGAAGTTGCAGATGTAAAAACGATCTGATTGCTGACAATCATTACACTCCAGATGTACTGGAGGTCCAGAGACAGGCAGAGCTTGTTGTTTCTATCTACCATCCTGTCGAATTCTTCAGGTGAGATGGAGTTTTTGTCGATAAGAGTATCGTGGTAATTGTCAGAAAGTATAGTTTTGGCAAAACAAGCGGCCGTAAGCAGTTTATTATCTATACCTTCCAGAAGGGCCTTTTTCGATGATTGATAACCTATCCAGGAAAAAGTGCTGGCGGTGATGATTATTAAAAAACTCATCAATAAAAGGATCTGTGATTTGATATTCATGCCAGAAGTAACCACAAACCATCAATAATACCTACCCTGTATTATTTAAGTTTACCTCATGGGAATCCGGCGTAAAAGACAATTCTGCCGGGTTTTTTCTAAATAAGCCAAAGTCTGTTAGTCATGAAAGCTTTATAAGGAGACAAAAGACTATTTGTTTCCCAGTTGGGACGACGCAAAATCCCAATTTACTAATTTGTCGAGGAAGGCAGAAACAAAATCCTTGCGCCGGTTCTGATGGTCGAGATAGTAAGCATGTTCCCAGACATCAATACAAAGTAGTGGTTTCTGGCCATGGGCAATCGGAGTATCGGCATTGCTTGTCTTGATTATCTTCAGGCTCTTTCCTTCAAGAACGAGCCATGCCCAGCCGCTTCCGAACTGGGACACGGCAGTATCGGCAAACTGTTTTTTACATTCATCAAAACTGCCGAATGATTCCTTGATCATGTTTGCCAGCTTGCCTGTTGGGACACCTCCACCGTTTGGTTTCATACTTGTCCAGAAAAAATCGTGATTCCAGAGTTGGGCCGCGTTGTTGAACAATGCGGTCTTGTCGGCCTGACCGGCCGAAAGTTTAATGAGTTCTTCCACCTTCTTTCCAGCAAGATCGGTTCCTTTCAAAAGGTCGGAGAGCTTGTCGGCATATGTTTTATGATGTTTTTCGTAATGAAAGTTTACGGTTTTCGCGGATATAACAGGTTCAAGAGCATTTTCGGCGTATGGCAGAGGCGCAGGTTTATATGAAGTTGTGTCGTCGGCTGCGATTGAATGTGAATGTAAAGCTGATATTACAAGTAATGATGAAAAAAGAAAGACGGTTGTCCTTGATGCTATTATATTCGTGGTTGTATCCATAATTTCTCCTCTGCGAAGTTGTAATTAAGCGAGTTCCTTGTCGGCTCGAAGCATTATATCTTCCAGCCTGCCTTTTATTTTATCAGGCAAAGAGTTTTTCTGCGGCGATGCAAGAATATCCTCAACCTTCTTTCTGGCTTTAGAATAGATGTCCGGCTTGCCGATGTCCAGCCATTGATCATAGGTATTTCGGTCAATCAGGTCCGGCATTACGAATTCATCGCTTCGACAGGCTTCCAGTGTGCTTGGTTCCATCAGAAAATGGCCGCCTGGTTTGACATTGGCAATATCCTCAAAATAGTTCTTTGCATCGCAGACGTCTATACCGTCTTTCATTCGTTTGCAGATTCTGGCTATTTCATGATCGACAACTATCTGTTCGAGTATGAGAAGCTGGCTTGTTTCAATCTCGCCGATTCCGTTTATGACATCCACTCCCGAAAGTACGAGAGGGAGGGCGCTTGTCATTTTTTCCATGATGGCCTGTGGACCGGGGGCCTTGGCCTCGGTCAGGCAGCCTGCCTGGGTATTGGGCAGATTGTAAAACCGCGCCATTTCGCCAAGAGAGCCGTTTATCAATGTCGATTCGGGCGCTCCTTCCAGAAACAGACCGGAATTGAAATTCATTATTCCGGCAGCATGACCGTATATAATGGGAGTACCGGGCTCTGCCATTTGAAACAAAACAAGCGCGGACATGCTTTCTGCGTTTGCCACAGCTATGTCGGAATAAAGACTGGCCGGTCCCGTTGAACCGCATGCCGGCATGGGATAAGGCAGTATGGGTATGTGATATTTCACCAGTTCGAGGTAAGTTTCGCACATTTCGGCATCATGTGTCAGCGGAGGGATGGTACAGTAACAAACGGAAAAGATTTTGCGTTTTTTGATTTCATCCTCACTCCCGAGAATGGCGGCAAGTCCTTCAATAAGATAAGGAATCTCGTTCTGGCGGTGGAGCTCATGCTGAATATGTTTTGATGAATTCAGCATTGAGATGAATGTTGTTCTGATGTCATCTGAGCTCAGTTGAATATCATCAAGCACGACATTTGGCCATACAACCGTTCCAAGCGGCATTTCCTCGAAAATCCGCAGGCTTGCGACAAGATCTTTTGTTATGGCGGGCCGTCTTTCGCCGGTTTCGAAATCAACTGCAAAAGTTGCTGCGCCGTCGAGTGTATATCCGGTATAAGTTGACGGCATATTGAAATTGAACGCAGGATTTCGAGCTCCAAGAACGAAAGATTTTGGTACCGTTTTAAGGGCTTGATCTGCCATTTCTGGAGGTATTCTGGCGATCATGGTTTCCTTGTCCACAATGGCGCCATTGTCTGCAAGAATTTTGAGGGCTTTATGACTCATAAACTTGACGCCGACCATGGAGAGAATCTTGAGAGTATCTTCATGAATTCGCTGTTTCTCGCTGTCTGACAGGAAAGAACACTTTAATTGCATGCCCAACCCTCCGGATTATTGCTACACTTGTAGAAAGTTGAATATTGAGCGGCTTCTGGCAAGAATATTCTGTAGAGACATTATAGTTTTTTTCCCTTGCTGAATGTGCGAAAGATAGCTATCAGTTTTTGGTAATGAAAATCAGTGTTATTACTCCGAACTACAATGGCGAAAGGTTTCTCGAAGAAACCATCCGGAGTGTTGTTTCCCAGAAAAGTGACGAGGTGGAGCTGGAATACATTGTAGTAGACGGCAAAAGTACAGACAGTTCGCCTGAAATAATCAAAAAATATGCTGATGATATTTCCCTGGTAATATCTGAGAAAGATACGGGAGCGGCTAATGCCATAAATAAAGGAATGGAAAAAGCAACAGGTGATATCGTTGGCTGGTTGAATGCTGATGATCAATATTATCCGGGCGCCTTGAAACGTGTTGTGGATGTAATGACGGTTAACCCACATAAGGCATTGTGTTTCGGTCATTGTCCGATAGTCAACGAAACCGGTGATGAGATCCGGATTGGAATCACCCGTTTCAAGGAGTTGTTCTTTCCGCTGTCATCGCGTTTTACAATCCAGTGCATTAATTATATTTCACAGCCGGCGATGTTTTTCAGGAGGACGGCTTTTGAGAAGGCCGGACTGTTACGGGAAGATTGGAAGTGCGCATGGGATTATGATTTTATCCTCAGGCTGTGGAGGCAGGGAGGTGCTGTATGGGTAAAGAATCCGCCTTTGTCGATTTTCAGGTGGCACGAGGGGTCTCTTAGCAGCCAGTATTTCCGGGAACAATTCGAAGAAGAATGGAATGCCGCAGTATCTGATGCCGGACGGTTCAGCCTGCAGGCACTGATACATCTGGGGGTACGATGGGGTATAGTATGTTCATACACTCTTATGGCTGCCAGAAGAGCAGTAAAACAGACAAAATAGCCGGATTATTTATTCCGTTTTTATCCGGAAAATCAGCATTTCCTGGGTTGTTAATTATTTTTATTTTTTTGTTGCATATTGTCTATCGCTCTGATAGACAATCTTCCTGAATGAAATTGTCAACCAGAAGCGAATATGCGTGTCTTGCGCTTGTGGAGCTCTCTGAAAGGTATGGAGAGGGACTGGTCAGGATCGGGGATATTGTAAAGAAGTACAAAATTCCCAAAAAATATTTGGAACATATTCTTCTGATGTTGCGAAAAGCTGGTTATGTCATGAGTCGCAGGGGAGTGGGCGGGGGGTGTCAGCTTGCACGTTCGCCAGACAGGATATCTGTTGCGGAAATAGTGAGACTCATGGACGGGCCGATTGCCCCGGTTAAATCGGCAAGCAAATATTTTTATAAAAAAAGTCCCATAGAGAAAAGTCCGGTTATGCTGAAGCTCATGAAGGAGGTTCGTGATCTCGTGTCGGAAAAGATGGAAAAAATGACTTTTGGAAGTCTGGTCGGCAAGCAATGATTTTATTTGTGACATAATTCCCTACTATGTTGGTAGGGAATATTAAAGGAAAAACAATACAAAGGAGATAGTATAATAATGAAGAGAATGAGAAGAACGTGCAGGGTTATTGGACTGGTTATGGCTGCAGGAATGCTGGTTGTGTCGGGTTGTTCTAGGAATTCCAAAAAACAGGGAGTAACACCGCAGGCAGGAACTGGTGGAAAAATAACAATTTCTGGCGCATGGGCGCTTTATCCCATGGTTGTTAAATGGGCAGAGGAATTCAAAAAGGTACATCCTGGTGTTGTTATTGACATTTCTGCGGGTGGCGCCGGAAAAGGTATGGCGGATGCTTTGTCCCAGGCAGTTGACCTTGGTATGATTTCGCGCGAAATCAACCCTGTGGAGGTCTCAAAGGGTGCCTGGTGGGTTTCGGTTGTAAAAGATGCCGTTGTTCCCACGATCAATGCGGAAAATCCGGTTGTTAATGCCGTGCTGAAAAGGGGCATGACAAGCAATGAATTTACCGCGGTATGGGTGACCGGGAAAACGACACGCTGGGATTCGCTGGTACAGGGAACTTCCGGCGAGGTGCCTATCCATGTATATACGAGGTCTGATGCATGCGGCGCCGCAGAGACATGGGCGAAGTACCTCGGAGGTAACCAGCAGGATCTCAAGGCTATAGCAGTATATGGTGATCCAGGACTCGCAGAAGCTGTCAGAAAAGACAAGCTTGGAATCGGTTTTAACAACATCAATTTTGTTTATGATGCCAAAACCAAGGTTCCTGTTACCGGACTCCGCATCATTCCTATTGATGTAAATAACAATGGCAAGATCGACAAGGAAGAGGAGTTCTATTCCACGCTGGACGAACTTATCGCGGCCATTGGAGATGGAAGATATCCGTCTCCTCCTGCCAGGGCGCTGCATCTTGTGTCGTTTGGTCAGCCAAAGAACAAGGCAGTTATTGAATTCCTGAAATGGGTACTTGCCGATGGCCAGAAATACGTGCCTGAAGCCGGTTATATAAACCTGCCGAAGGACAGGCTGAGCGAGGAACTTAAGAAGTTTGAATCTGGTAAATAATATTGTCGTATTTTAAGCGGAGCAAGGAGGAGCATCCAGTGAATGGCAGGAGATTAGTAGATAACATTGGTGGAAAACTGATGCTTGTCTTGACTGTATTGTCAGGTGTTCTACTTCTCCTGATGGCGTGGGGTCTGGTTGCCAAATCTTCAGCCATTCTCTCTCTCAAGCCGCTGGATACTCTTTTGTTCTCCGGGAACTGGAACCCCCTGAGGGGTGAGTTCGGTTTCTTTCCTTTTATTGCAGGTACGATCTGGGTGGTCGGAGTAGCCACGGTCATTGCGGTGCCGGTCTCCCTGCTTACGGCCATATATCTTTCGGAATATGCCGGCAGGAAAATAAAGGGGATAGTTAATCCCTTTATCGACCTGCTTGCCGGTATTCCTTCGGTCGTTTATGGCGTCTGGGGCGTGCTTATGATTGTTCCGTTTGTAAAGAACTACATAGCCCCGTTGTACGGTACTTTCTCTTCAGGATATTGCGTTCTGACTGCGGGTATTGTTCTGGCCGTGATGATCTTTCCGGTTATCATAAATGTATCCGTGGAGGTCCTCAATATGGTGCCGCGAGAGGTTCGGGAGGCATCATTGTCTCTCGGCGCAACAAAATGGCAGACAGTGAAAAAAGTTGTACTTCGCCGGGCCATGCCGGGTGTTATTGCGGCCAATGTTCTTGGAATAGCGAGGGCTTTCGGCGAGACAATGGCTGTACTGATGGTGGCCGGCAATGTTGCAATGATACCGAAATCATTAATGGATCCCGCATATCCGCTGCCTGCTCTAATTGCCAACAATTATGGCGAGATGCTTTCAATACCGCTTTATGATTCTGCTTTGTTTTTTGCGGCGTTGCTTTTGTTCGCTGTTGTATTTTTCTTCAATCTTGTTTCTCGCGCAGTGTTGGTGAGGATCGAAAAGGGGATAAGGTAAAAGCAATGAAAAGGCTGGAAGAGCAGATATTCGGAGTTTTGATGCTGTTGTCAACGGCGATTGTCATGTTCAGCCTGCTTCTCATCCTCGGGACAATAGTGGTTAAGGGATTACCGGCGCTCAGCCTTGATATGATCACCAAGGCGCCGGAAAGCGGTTATTACCTGGGAGGTGGTGGAGGTATTTTGAATGCGATCGTAGGTTCTCTTTTACTTGCTGCCGGCGCATCGGTCGTGTCGATGATTTTCGGGATACCGGTTGCTTTGTATCTGAACATTTATTTGACACGTAAATCAAAACTCGCGGAGGTCATCCGTGTAGCGCTTGATGTCATGTGCGGTGTTCCTTCCATTGTTTATGGCGCCTTTGGTTTCGCGATAATGCTTTACCTTGGCGTAAGGGCTTCTCTCCTGGGTGGAATCATTGCCGTGTCGTTGTTGATAATGCCCGTAATGATAAGGGCCATAGACGAGGTTGTTCGCCTTGTACCTCACGAGCTTATAGAAGCTTCATATTCAGTTGGCGCAAACAGGTTTGAAACAGTATTCAAAGTTGTGGTGAGGCAGACCCTGCCGGGGATAATAAGCGCCGTGCTATTGGGTTTTGGTCGCGGGATCGGGGATGCGGCGTCGGTGCTTTTTACTACCGGTTTTACGGACAGGATTTCTTTCTCGCTTCTTGAGCCGGTGGCAACATTACCTCTTGCCATCTTTTTCCAGCTTGGTACGCCGCTTCCGGAGGTGCAACAACGGGCTTATGCAAGCGCTTTTATACTTACGGTCATTATTCTTGTGTTAAGTTTATCAGCCAGGTTTCTGGTTTCAAGATACGGGCGACATATGGTCAAATAGGAGAATTCAGATGAAAAACAGAACGCATATAAGCGTCGAAAATCTGAATGTTTATTATGGTGATAATCAGGTTTTAAAAAACGTGACGATCGCCATACCAGACAAAACGATAACCGCAATCATCGGCCCTTCCGGTTGCGGCAAAACGACCTTGCTCAGGTGTTTTAACCGCCTGATTGACACAGTCGACGGCATAAAAGTGACCGGCAAGGTACTTGTCGACGGTGATGACATATTTGACCCGCAGCAGGATGTCACGGCTATCAGGAAAAAAATGGGCCTTCTCTCGCAAAGGCCATTTCCGCTTCCAATGTCCATATATGAAAATGTTGCGTATGGGCCAAGGATCCATGGGACGAGGAAGAAGAATGAACTCGATGTTATTGTCGAGAAATACCTGAAAATGGCCAACATATGGGATGAGGTTAAGGACCGTCTGCATGAACCTGCCTCCAGCCTCTCGATTGGTCAGCAGCAGAGATTGTGCCTGGCAAGGGGGTTGGCAGTTGAGCCGGAAATCATACTTGCAGATGAGCCGACATCTGCGCTTGACCCTGTATCCAGCAGGAACATCGAAGAACGTTTCATGGAACTGAAGAATCGTTACACAATAGTAATGGTTACGCACATTTTGAGGCAGGCAAAACGCCTGGCCGATTATGTAGTGTTTGTTTATCTCGGTGAACTTATAGAGCATGGTCCATCGAAAGAGATTTTTGAGAATCCGAAGGAACAGATAACGAAAGAATATATAAAAGGAATAATCAGTTAAACAAACAGAAAAAGGAAAGGAGTACTAGAATGAGATCGGTTGGTAAGTTAATGGTCGGGATAGCAGCAGTCGGAATTGCAGTGAATGTATATGCGGGTGGTCTGAATGAAGAAGGAGATTGGCAGGGATGGTATATAGCAGGAACTTCCATGAAATCAGGGGAATGGAAACTGAAAGCGGATGAAGAAATTCGTACCGGTAATTATCTGCATAATGTCTATTACAATCATATTGATATTGGTATAAGCCGGACTGTTACAAAATGGCTGGATTTGGGAGCGAACTTCCGGCAGGTTCATGAGAAAAAGAAGGGTGTATGGGAGACAGAATACAGACCTCATGTAAATGGTACATTGAAGTGGAAGCTGGGTAACTGGTCTTTTTCCGATAGAAACAGGTTGGAGTTCAGGGATTTGCAAAGCTCTGAGGACAAGTGGCGTTACCGTAACAGGCTTACAATATATCCGCCTGTGAAGTTGTTTGGCGGAAATATTAAACCGTATATTGCCGACGAAATTTATGAGGACTTGAGTGGCAACAACCTTGACCGTAATCGAGTCTATGCCGGCGCTGAGTGCAAATTGGCTGATTGGCTTAAAAGTGATGTTTTCTATATCTGGCAGTCATCTTATAAGGACAGGGAATGGCTGGATATAAATGTTATCAGCGTGAAATTTGAAGTGACATTCTGATGTCTTGTTGATTTTTACGGTGGACGTATTTTTTCCGTGTATAGTCTTTAGTCCTGTGTAATAATCATGCCCTTAATTTGATTGTGAAAACAGGACAGATGACAGGTCAAAAAAGAAAATTGATACGTCCGGCAGTAATATGGTTCACGGGACTTTCCGGTTCCGGCAAGAGTACAATTGCCGACAGGGTTGAGAAGATCTGGCGAGGTATGGTATTGGGTAGGGCCAAGATTCCGAAAACGTTTGAGGTAGGGTAGAGCTGTACAAAACTTGAGAAAGATGCCGTGCTGGGCTGCTTGACAAAGAGCGAAAGGTGGGGCGGCGGTACAGGTTCCAAGTTTACGGTAAATATGCCTTCGCGAAGAACTTCACTGATGGCATAACATTTTTTGTGGATGAAAAGAATATGTCGGATGCAGCCAAGGCGAAGGATTACACGCGTTCACAGGTGGATCTTATGTATTCTTTCTAAGAGAATTCATGTGGCCGAAAGAAGTCTCTACAGTCCCGCGGGGACTTCCCTTTGAGGTACAACTGGCTATTGATGTAGGTATTGGGTGATCGGATTACATACATTAGCTCCGATTAAATCTGACACATACCCGTATAAATGAGTTACCCTAACGACGGTAGTGATAAAATCTGTTAACGATGCCGTGTTTGTCGAGAATTCAGAATAAGAAACCCACCATCCAAACTGGCGCCCTGTTCTAGGAAATATTGTCTCAGCTCGTCCGGCATTAGTCCTTTGCCCTTTTCTTGGAGACGATTCAACATGAAGAAAATCTTTCCTTTCTCGGAGAGCTGGTGTTCGACTAGGTCCTTCAGAAAGAAATCCCACTCTTGAATACCCCAGTGTTCTTCATGGTCTTTGCCCGTTTCATGAGGAAGAGTGTAATGAAATCTTGTCCTGAAACCCGTTATCAGGTCGAACTTGGTACCGATGTCGGGTAATCGACACAATGCCTTTATCTTGAGAGGCCGATGATCTACTCCAAGCAACTCTAGGATCTCGCGCGTGGGAGATTTTTTTTGTACTTCCTCGAGATCTGTGGCAATGGCTTTATGACCATAACACTGGCAGATAAACGGGAATTGGCCCGCCTTTGAGCCAAGATCAAGAATACGAATTGACTGCGAAAATGGTAGGTTCAGCCAGTAAGCCATTTCGAGGAAAAGGATTTCATTTCGTCGTGCCTTTTTAATTTCTCCTTCAAGCGGGTATTGATCAACGAGCTGATCGTATCGTCTGCGATCAGTTGACGAGAAGAGCCTACGGCTTTCATTCTGGAAAAAACGCGCAGAATACAGTCGCTTATTGATCAGTCTAAACTCACAGCAGGCGAGAGTTGATCTCACAAACTGTTCAATCATGTTTGTCAGTTTCATTTATTGTCTTCTTGCGCAAATCAGCGGGACACGTTGTTGAGTCCTGTTTCCCGCGTGGCATGTATTAATTGCGGAATCGAAATCCAGCGTCAAAAATGACCATTATATAAAAAGCATGCCTATTTGACATTGACAGCCGTTACGTTATTCCAACATTATGAACGATAGATGAAATGTTACATGGTGGCAACAGAATTAAAAGCTCTAATGGATTGCGCTTGTGAGAAACAAGAAAGTTCTTGTAATTAACGGAATGTCCCGGGGTGGGACGAATATCCTGTCAAACATGATACAATCTCACCCGGCAGTCTGTAGTGCCAGGCACGAAGCTTCAAGACTTTTCTCTCCATTCCTGATAGGCCGGCTTCGTTTCATAACTGACAACGTGCTCACGCATCCGCTCCTTCTGAAACAGCCTTTCACTAAACTGGCCGGCTATCTAATAGATAAACGGCTGTATGCTTATAAGATGCGTAATTTCGAAGATGATTATGACCGTTTTAAAGCTGACGGTGTTGCGTATACGCGCGAAGAAATTGCTGGTTCGGCTGTTTGTCTTAGAGCGATGAACGAGACAATATTCGCAACCGAGTTGTTCCGTCGAATTTATGGTGAAAATGCGTATTTTATCGGCATTATTCGCAACGGGTACGGTATTTGCGAGAGCTGGAAGCGCCGAGGCGTTCATCCTGAAAAAACAGGCCATTTCTACCGCAAATATGTGGAAGCCATGTATAAATATTCGCAGCAGTACCCTCATTATATGATAGTGAAGTTCGAAGATGTCCTAAGCCAGCCCTTTGAAAAAATATCCGAGATGTTTTGTTTTGCCGAACTCGAACCGAAATCTGTTGAAAAGATCCGGTTGAAAGCCAAGACAGTCCTGACTAAAAAAGGCACTCAGGAAGTCCCGTACGGTGATCGTAGTGTAAAATACTGGTTGGATCGCGACACAATTCGCTCGTTTCTTGTAGTAGATATTTCTGATACCCAGAAGAAAATGCTGACTGATTTCGACCTGCTTGAATTCGAACGCGAAGCAATGCCCGCTCTTAAACTTGCAGGTTATGCATAAATTGGCTGCTTGACGACTCTTTGTCTCGTAAACGTGATTTTACAGAGCTGGTCTCCTCCCTTCAGTATCTTGTATAACCAATCATTTGTTATAGACGCAATTCTTTTTCGTGTGTAGTCTTTGGAGTTGTTTAAAGGGAATTGTGTGGCGGATTAGTTGATGAAAACACACAGGAAAACAGGCATTAGAAAGGGATTTGCTCGGCCATGCGTATTATGGTTCACCGGGTTGTCCGGTTCCGGCAAGAGTACAATTGCCGACAGGGTTGCTTCGCGACTCTCAAGAATGGGGATTGAAATTGAACAACTTGATGGCGATCAAGTCCGCCAAATGTTTCCAGGAACCGGTTTCTCCAGGGATCAGCGCGAGGAACATCTTAGGCGTATAGGCTACCTCGCAGCTCTTCTGGAAAAACATGGTGTTACGGTCATTGCATCCTTTGTCTCACCGTATAAGAAATCACGGCATTTTATCCGGAAACTATGTAAACGCTTTATAGAAGTATATATATCAACGCCTCTAAAAGAATGTGAGCGTCGGGATGTGAAGGGATTGTATAAAAAGGCCAGGAAAGGGCAGATTAAGAATTTTACGGGTATCAGTGATCCTTATGAAGCTCCACGGCATTCGGAAATTACCATAGATACCACTTGTATTACCGTGAATGAAGCAACAAGGATTGTGATCAATTACCTTTTGAGGCATTGATAATGGATAACCGCGGCTATTCAATTACTCATTTGAGACAGCTCGAAGCTGAAAGCATCTTCGTAATGCGTGAGGTCTTGGCCGAATTTGAGAGGCCGGTGATGCTGTATTCGGTGGGTAAAGATTCATCGGTTATGGTTCATCTGGCCAGGAAGGCATTTCATCCCGGTAAAATTCCTTTTCCGCTTCTTCATGTTGATACCGGCTACAAGTTTAGCGAAATGTATAAATTCAGGGATAAGTTTGTTAAATCTATAGGAGCGGACTTGATTGTCTACAAACATGAACAATCAGGGAAGGTGAATCCTTTCGACTATGGTACGCAGAAGTGCTGTGCGATCCTGAAGACGCAGGCACTCTTGGAAGCCATAAAAGCAGGGAAATATGATGCTGCATTTGGCGGTGCAAGACGCGAGGAGGAGAAATCGCGCGCTAAGGAAAGGATATTTTCTTTCAGGGATGAATTTGGACAGTGGGATCCCAGGAACCAGAGACCGGAACTGTGGAATCTTTATAATGCCAGGGTGAACAAGGGTGAATCCATCCGGGTATTTCCATTATCCAACTGGACCGAGCTTGATGTCTGGCTCTATATCCACGTCGAGAAAATACCTGTTGTGCCCATGTATTTTGCAAAAGAACAGGATATGGTTGTCCGGGATGAGCAGCTTATTCCATTGGATGGTCCGGTCCCGTTGAAAAAGGGAGAAAAACCTGAGCGTGTCATGTGCAGGTTCCGAACGTTGGGTTGTTATCCGTGTACCGGTGCTGTTCATTCTGTGGCAAAGACAGTGCCCGAAATTATCGAAGAGATGATGACGGTAAGGATCTCGGAAAGATCGACGAGAGTTATTGATCATGATGTCGAAGGATCGATGGAAACGAAGAAGAAGGAAGGATACTTCTGAGGAATGGTGATCTGCGATTTCCGATTGATGATTTAATGGTGAATGGCGAATGAGTATAGAAAAATTCATAGAAGAGAATGAGCGAAAGGAGCTGCTTCGTTTCTCCACCGCCGGGAGTATTGATGACGGCAAGTCGACGCTTATCGGGCGGCTCCTTCACGATTCGAAGAATGTCTACGAGGACCAGTTGCTGGCCGTAAAGAAAGTATCCAAAGAAAAAACTTCTGTTGAAAAGATAGATTTTGCCCTGTTGACCGACGGCCTGAAAGCCGAGAGGGAGCAGGGAATAACCATTGATGTCGCCTACAGGTATTTTTCGACTCCAAGACGGAAGTTCATCATCGCCGATACGCCTGGGCATGAGCAATACACGCGCAATATGGCCACAGGAGCGTCAACAGCTAATCTGTCTATTGTGCTCATAGACGCTCGAAATGGTATTCTCAAACAAACAAGACGGCACGCTTTTATCACCTCTCTTCTCGGTGTTCCGCATTTGGTAGTTGCTGTAAACAAAATGGATGTAATGGGTTATTCAGAGGAGGTTTTCAACCGTATAAAGCAGGATTTCACGGGTTTTGCAGGCAAGCTCAGGATTCCTGATATCAGATTTATACCAATGAGCGCGCTGGTTGGTGACAATGTTGTTGAGCGTTCGGAGCGCATGCCGTGGTATAAAGGTGAGTCGCTGCTGGAGATCCTGGAGAATGTCTATATTGCAAGTGACCATAACTTTATAGATATGCGTTTTCCTGTTCAGTATGTCCTGCGGCCCGACATGAGCTTCAGGGGATACTGCGGCCAGGTTGCATCCGGAATGATTCGCAAAGGTGACGAAATAATGGTCCTGCCGTCGAGGAAAGTCAGCAGAGTTAAATCAATAGTGACTTTTGATGGCGAGGTTGACTGTGCGTTTCCTCCGATGTCTGTGACCATTACGCTGGAAAACGAGATCGATATCAGCAGGGGCGATATGCTCGTACATTTGCATAATGTTCCGATTGTCGATCGTCATTTCGAGGCTATGGTTGTGTGGATGAACGAGGCTGGCCTGGATCTGAACAAATCCTATTTTATAAAGCATACGACAAAGTTGACGAGACTCAGGATTGACGAGTTGCGGTATAAGGTGGATGTCGATTCACTCAAACGCATGGAATCAGGGCTTCTCGGTCTCAACGAGATTGGCAGGATCGTTTTTACTGCGACGACGCCGTTGTTCTATGATTCATATGACAAAAACCGTGCAACCGGTGGTTTTATTCTCATTGACCCGATAAGTAATAATACGGTTGCGGCTGGGATGATTATAGACAGGGAACCCGTTGATAAGCTTCCTTCAAGGATCACTGGTAATGAACCGGCTGATGCGCCTATGACACGTCGTGACAGCAGGGTGTTGCCGGACGAGCGACTAAAGCGATGGAACCAGCGACCGGCAACAGTATGGCTGACTGGCCTGGTTGGTGCCGGTAAGACTGATATTGCATATGCGTTGGAGAAGAGACTTTTTGACCTTGGAGCCGTCTGTGTAGTTCTTGACGGTGAAAACATTCGTCTTGGTGTTAACAAGGGACTCGATTTCAGTTCCGCAGGAATGGCTGAACATCTCAGGCGAGTTGCAGAAATTGCGAGGCTTACAAATGGAGCAGGCTTGATAGTTGTGTGTGCCTTTGTTTCTCCTGAGGCTTCGCTCCGGAAGCAGGTTGCAGAGATAATCGGAAAAGACAGGTTCGTTGAAGTTTATGTTGAAGCATCTGCCGAATGGTGTGAAAAGAGGGACAAATCAGGTCTTTATGCAAAAGCGAAGAGCGGTGATTTGAAGAATCTTGCCGGAGTGAATGCCTCGTATGATGCGCCTAAAAATCCGGATATAGTCCTGCCGATCGAAAAAATCTCATGTGATGAAGCGGTTACCGTGATCCTTAATATGCTTCGAGATAAAGGTGTCTTTCCTTGCCGTAGTTACTGATTAATGCCGGCAAGAGAGTTTACGATTAAGATAAAAAGACATGAAAGTTGGCGTAAACACACTTTTCCTTGTTCCCGGCGAAGTTGGCGGGACAGAAACATATTTGCGGCAAACCTTGCTGGCGATGGCGGAGTATTTTCCGGAGGTTCACCTGGTATTATTCACGAATTGTGAAAATGATTCAGTTCTTAAAAATGATTTGGCTCGATTCAAACAGGTCAGTTTCGATTTATTGAATTTTGCGGCATCAAACAGATATACACGAATCATCAGGGAACAGATGGAATTGCCCGGCAGGGTTAAGTGGTCGGGTGCGGATGTTCTGTGGTCTCCCGGCTATACAGCTCCTTTCTTTTCTTCGTGTCCGCAGATTGTGACTATTCCGGATATGCAGTATAAAACTTTCCCGCAGGACCTGACTTTTCTGGCCCGTTTTGTTACCAATGTACTTGTAAATATGGCCGTGAGAAGATGTCGAAGGATATTTGCGATCTCAAATTTTGCGAAAGGGGAGATATCGAAGTATACGGGCGTTGATGAAGCAAAAATTGATGTTACGTATCTGGCCGCAGATCCCGTGTTTGGAAAACCTATCCCATTTGAAGAAAGAAGATCACAGTTGTCTTCGTTCATGCCAATGGATAAACCGTATATTTTATCGGTTGCCAATACTTACCCGCACAAGAATATGCATATGTTGATGCGTGTGTTTGGAACGATCATGAAAGATATTCCTCATAATCTGGTGGTTGTGGGTAACCCCAGGCTTGGTGAAGCAGAATACCGGAATGCTCTGGATTCCATCAGTGATAAAAGCCGAGTAATCAGATTACAGAAACTTTCCATTCAGCAGTTGGTTTCTTTGTATCAGGGATGCGACCTGTTTGCTTTTCCTTCCCTGTATGAAGGTTTCGGCCTGCCTGTCCTTGAGGCTATGCTGGCTGGAGTTCCGGTTGTTACAACGAAATTGGCCTCAATTCCTGAAGTCGGCGGAGACTGTGTCTTTTATGCTGATTGTCATGATGTCAGGGAATTTGGCGTTGTTATACGTAAAGTCCTGAATATGACCTTGGAGGAAAAACGGCAGTGGTGTGAGAAGGCAGTTTCTCGTGCCATGTCTTTCTCATGGAAAGCAACGGCAGATGGTATGCTTCGATCATTTCGGACTGTACAATAATGTCCATAATGGATTTTATTATTGTTACGCACCTCTTGAACCTCAATGTTTATGGGAGTATCTTTTTAAATGACATAGGCACAATATTTAATTATTATTATCGCAAGTAATCATTATGTCAGGTATAAAACTGAAATAGCATGAAAATTGGAATAAATACGCTTTTTCTGATCCCGGGCGAAGTCGGAGGGACGGAAACATATCTGAGACAGACTCTCTTGGCGATGGCGGAGTATTTTTCTGATGTTCCCCTGGTTTTATTTACGAACCGTGAGAATGATTCAGTACTCAAGGAAGACTTGGGTCAGTTCAGCCAGGTAACATTCGTTATGCTCGATTTTGGAGCGACGAAGAATTATACCCGTATTCTGAGAGAACAGGTTGAGTTGCCGGGAAAAGTGAGAAGTGCCGGTGTGGATGTCCTCTGGTCGCTTGGGTACACGGCTCCTTTCTTCTCTCCTTGTCCTCAGGTCGTTACGATTCATGATATGCAGTACAAAACCTATCCACAGGATCCGTCTCTTCGCGCGCGGATTCTTATCGATTTACTGGTAAAGATCGCAACAAAACGCTGCGACAGGGTGATTGCTGTATCTCATTTCTCAAAAGATGAGATTGTGAAATATACCGGGGTCAGTCCTGACAAGGTTGATGTGGTTTATGAAGCGGCGAATCCGGCGTTTGGTGAAGTTGTTCCGCTTGAAAAACGGAAACAATTACTGTCGGTGTTGATTCCGGTTGATAAGCCTTATATTCTTTCTGTATCAAATACTTATTCTCACAAAAATATTCATGCATTGGTTAAAGCGTTTGGCGAGATTATGGGAAAGATTCCCCATAACCTTGTGTTGGTCGGCCGTCCGCGACAGGGGGAAGGGGAAGTACAGAAGGCGCTCAGTTCAATATCCGATAAGAGCCGGATATTCAGGTTACAGAAACTCTCAATGGAGCGATTGGTATCACTGTATCAGGGGTGTGATATTTTTGTATTTCCATCGTTATACGAGGGATTTGGCTTGCCTGTTCTTGAAGCCATGATGGCTGGAGTGCCTGTTCTAACGACCAAAAAGGGATCCATACCAGAGGTTGGAGGAGATGGCGTACGGTATTTCAATCCAGGCGATGGTAACGATCTAAGCGCTAAAATTCTGGAAACCCTTAATTTGCCTCAGCAGGAAAAATCTGCGCTGATCGTCAGGGCCAAGGAGATAGCCAAGGGTTATTACTGGAAATGGACTGCCCTGCGATCATTGGATGTTCTGTATAAAGCCTTGGAATAGAAAAAGTTAAACGGCAGATAGCTCTACCCATTGTCGACAAGTGCTCTTCTTCTTTTCTCAAAGAATTTTCGGGTTTTATGTTGATTTGGTTTCTTGCTATGTTAACATATTGAAAGTTTACAAAAGTGTAAAAGTTGAAAATGATATCATGTAACGTTGTTGACGATGTAAGGGCCAGACTTATTGAAGTTGGCGGCAGAACTTCGCAGGACCTTGGTCTTGGCCGTATTGTAGGCCAGATTCTTGTCTATCTCTACCTCCGAGATGGCGAATGTTCGCTTGATCAGATTGGCCAGGATTTAGGGCTTAGTAAAGCTGCAATAAGTATAGCTGCACGTCAGCTGGAGAGCCTTGGCTTGCTGCGGCGAGCATGGAAAAAGGGCGAAAGGAAAACCTATTACCGAACCACCGAGGATATGGCGACTGCTTTGCAACAGGGACTTTTTACATTTCTTAACCAGAAGATTCAGACGGTTGCCGGAGAGTTGGACTATGTGAATGGCAAACTGGAAGAAGCCGTGAAGAATCAGGATGCCAGTCCTGAAGCGCAATTTGTATACAGCCGGGTCAAGCGTGCAAAAGTATTGAGGGATAGAGCTGCTGGCCTGCTTGACAATCCGATATTAAAATTTTTTGTTAAGTCGTAAGTTATTGATTTTGCGTGCTTTAAAAAAGTGCCTGCATAATTGACGGGCACGGAGTGTGCTTAGGGAAGAAATTACAAATTATGAGTGTTGAATGATAGGTGACGAATGTCAACCGCAATCGCGGATGGATGCCGATTTACGCAGAGTTTATATGATATTGCAGTATTAGTAACTGAATGAGTATTAGAACACACATAAAAGCCAATCAATCTTGGTGGTTTATCGACTGGCGGGAGATATGGGAATATCGGGATTTACTTTGGAATCTCGTTGCCCGTGATCTGACGGCAGTGTACAAACAGAGTATCCTCGGTCCGCTTTGGTTTGTGATTCAACCGCTGTTGACAACCGTGGTCTTTACGATCATCTTTGGTACTGTAGCAAAAATTTCTACCAACGGCATTCCGCATTTCGTTTTTTACATGAGCGGTACCATCTTTTGGAACTATTTCCAAGGTGTACTCAACCAAGGAGCAGGATCGCTGGTGTCGAACACCGGCGTGTTGTCCAAAGTGTATTTTCCCCGCCTGATTATTCCTCTGTCCGGTATTTTTGTGAACTTTGCTCATCTCGCTCTCAACTTTGTTTTGTTCCTTGGGATTTATTTTTGGTTTTTGTTTCGAGGAAGCGAAATAGCTCCGAACGTCTGGCTATTTCTTCTGCCAGTGTTGATTCTGCAATGTGGGTTGATGGGGTTGGGCTTCGGATTGTGGGTTTCGGCGATGACCATCAAATACCGTGACCTGCGGTTTGCCTTACCGTTTCTTACGCAACTATGGATGTATGCCACGCCTATCGTATATCCCGCTTCATTGGTTGTGAAGCCATCCTTGAAGTTGATCCTCTGGCTTAATCCAATGACTGCTGTGGTGGAATTCAGCCGCTATGGATTTACCAGCCAGGGTACCGCAGATCTTTTTGGCTTGGGTTTGAGCTGGGCCGTCACCCTGCTGGTTCTGATTTCCGGGTTATTTTTGTTCAACAAAGTCCAGCGGAATTTTGTGGATACGATTTAATATATGACTGAACCCGCTATTTCTGTCAAAAGCCTGTCAAAATGTTACAAGCTTGGTACCATCGGTCGCCATACTCTGGTGGACGAGGCCCAATACTGGTGGCATAAATTTTGCGGGCGAGATCCTCGCCACCATATGACCAAAATCGGTCATTCGGCCACGGAAGCGCGTAAAGTAGAAGCAGAGACGAAAGGAGAGCAGGAGTTCTGGGCACTCAAAGATATATCTTTCGAGGTACGGCCAGGCGAAGTGATGGGAATTATCGGCCGTAACGGGGCGGGTAAGTCTACACTTCTGAAGATCCTCACTCGCATTACAGAGCCCACGTCCGGTGAAGCGATTATAGAGGGGCGGGTGGCTTCACTGCTGGAGGTCGGGACCGGATTTCATCCGGAGTTGACAGGGCGCGAGAACATTTATATGAATGGGACGATTCTGGGAATGAAACGGCGGGAGATCGATTTCAAATTTGATGAAATTGTAGCTTTTTCGGAACTGGAGAAGTTTATCGATACCCCAGTAAAAAGATATTCGAGCGGGATGTATGTGCGACTTGCGTTTGCAGTTGCGGCGCACCTGGAGCCGGAAATTCTGCTGGTGGACGAGGTGTTAGCCGTTGGAGATGCTGAGTTCCAGAAAAAATGCCTTGGGAAGATGGGCGATGTCGCAAGATCGGGACGGACAATCCTTTTCGTGAGCCATAACATGGTTGCAGTGCAGCAATTGTGTCAGCGCGGAGTGGTGTTGTCTGAAGGTCGTGCGAGCAATATCGGAGCTGCCAAGGAAGCTGTAAGTTATTATATTCAGACAATTGCTGCGCCGGAACAGCAAATTGACCTGGGCCTTCGCATGCGGAAAAAAGGGAGCCAGTGGCTGAAGATTAACAAAGTAGAGGTCTGTGACTCAACGGGGCATAAGGTGAAGAAAGTGATCAGTGGGCAGACCGTGCGCGTCCGGTTATACTATCAGTCGGAAAAGGAAAAGCCGAACGTGCCGACACAGGTTGCGTTTAATGTCAAGACATCCCAAGGTTATATTCTCGCGAATCTAAACTCAATAGATTCAGGTCAAAGTGTTCTGGATATACACTCGCGGGGTTATTTTGAATGTACTTGGCCGAGGTTGCAGCTCAGATCGGGACTTTATGACTGTACTGTGTTCTGTTCCGTGAATCAGGAGGTTGTCGACTGGGTTGAAAATGCATTCGTTCTGGATGTAGAAGATGGTGATTATTATGGCACCGGAAGGTTAACACATCGGAGCCAGGGGGATTTCATAGTTGATCATTCCTGGGTAAGCGAACAGTTGATTCCATAATACTGACAGGCGATATTGTTTGAGTTTGGAGCAACGCAAGAAACGTGGGAATGTGGAGCTAGATTGTGATGATAAAAATCATAAATAGTATTATAAAACGGTGCGGTTATAAATTGGCTAGGCTTGAGCAGAAGACTTTCAGCAAGGGTATGGCAGATGTCCTTGCGCATGCTTCCGGGATGGGCTTTAGTCCGGTAACTGTAATTGATGTAGGGGCGGCATCAGGAACGCGTGCGCTCTATGAATCCTACCCAGATGCTTTTCACCTGATGATCGAGCCTGTCAAAGAGTTTGAAGAGACTCTTCGTTCATTATTGCGTAAATACAAGGGTGATCTCGTCTCGGTGGCTGCTTCTTCAGTCGAGGGAGAAATCGATATGCAAGTTCATCCAGAGTACCTTTTCGGGTCCTCCTTCCTACAGGAACAAGTGACCGTCGGCTTTGACCGAGTTACTCGCAGGGTCAAAACGGTTACGATTGACAAAATCCTGGGCGAGAAACAGCTCAATGGACCATATCTTATCAAGGTAGATGTTCAGGGTGCCGAAATTGAAGTGTTGAACGGGGCAAGACAGGCCCTGACAAATGCCGAGATGGTTCTTCTTGAAGTATCTTTCTTCGAGTTTTTGAAAGGATGCCCCCAGTTCTTCGATGTGGTTTTATATATGAAAAATCAGGGTTTTGTGGTGTATGACCTTTTTGGGGCCGCCCTGCGGCCTATTGACGGTGCCTTGGCGCAGTGCGATGTGGCATTTGTAAAAGAACATGGGATGTTCAGGAAAGATATTGGCTATGCGACGGCCGATCAATGGAAACAGTTTCTTGTCAGAAGGGGTAGCCGTTGATGTTGTTAACGTACCCGAGATACTGATTGTAAGCAAGAAGACACGTCAATCATACCGAACTACATACAGGGGGTAATAACATTGTGAGCAGCGAATCTGGAAATTCGTCAGTTGCGGATGTGAAAACCCGTATTCTCGGGACACTGCGAGACACCTTGCGGCTATTTCTACCAACCCCAAAACCCGGTCCTTCAATGAAACTGGGGAACCTACTTGACGGGAAGTATGGCTATTCCAGGAGCGTTCTTGCTGGCAGGGCGATCAATGCTCAAGGTGAGCCCACCCCATGGTATACCTATCCGGCGCTTGAATATCTCGATCAATTTGATTTCAGTACAAAGACTGTTTTTGAGTGGGGTTCAGGGAATTCCTCTTTGTACTGGGCTCGCGTGGCTAAATCGCTTACCAGTGTTGAAGATAATACCGAATGGCATGGTATCGTTACTCGTGCTACTCGTAATAATCAGGTCTTGCGACTCGTGACTGATGCGAAAGCCTATGTGGAGGCCATATCCACAAGCGGCGTAAAATATGACATTATAGTGATTGACGGCTCCTATCGTTACGAATGTGCGGTTGTAGCTTCCAATCACCTTGAAGATGGAGGCTTGATCATCCTTGATAATTCGGACTGGTTACCGGAGACGGCGAGTGTTCTGCGGAGCAGAGGCCTTCTGGAGGTGGATATGAGCGGGATTGGTCCCGGAGCGGTGCTGACGTGGACCACTTCGTTCTTCTTTCACCGTAGCTTCAATATGGCCTGCAAGCAATCTGTACAGCCCAGGCCCAGTCTCGGGGCGGTAAAGGCGCCTAACAACCCCACTGGTGGCTATAGATGAACGTCGCCGGCGGAACGGATAAAGTCAGGGAGAAAATCAGACGTTCTCTGGCGCGGCTTCTTCCTGGATCTCAGCAAGAACAGCGTATTCGAAAATACTTGCGTAATGGCCGTCTTCCATGGTCCATGGGTTACACCGAGTATAGAGCCAGGTTTATTGAGACCGCGCTTGCAGACGATGATCTCATGCAGACATTCAGGCGGCAGCAAGCCTTGCCATCTGGATATGGGATGCGTGTAGACGAGCGTTGCATCGAATATCCATGGATTATAAGCCGTCTTTCTCCTGAGCCCGGCCTTTATCTTGATGCAGGCTCAGCATTTAATCATCTGCATGTTCTCAATCACCCGGCGATTGCGAAAAAAAAACTGTATATTGTAACATTATCCCCTGAGGGCCATAGTTTCTGGGCGAGAGGCATTTCGTACCTGTATGAAGATCTTCGCTCACTGCCCATGAAGGACTGTTACTATGATTGTGTTATGTCTGTTTCGACAATGGAACATATCGGGTTCGATAATTCGCTGTTCGGTACTCCTTCTTTCCCTGGATCTGACGGTTCCGATGCCTTTCTACCCGCCGTACATGAACTCTGGCGTGTGCTGAAGCCTGGTGGGCAGTTCTTTGTCACCGTTCCGTTCGGAAAGTACCAGAATTTCGGAACCTTTCAGCAGTTTGATGATGTCCTGTTGAACAGGTTGGAACATGCCGTGGATGGCATAGATGTCGAGAAAGGATTTTACAGGTATGAAAAGCAGGGGTGGCAACTTTCCAATGCGAATGAGTGCTGCGATTGTGAGTATTTCTCCTGGAGCATGCTGCCGAAAGAGAAACGATGTGAGGTCGACCAGAATGCACTGGACGGAGCGGCTGCAGCAAGGGCTGTAGTGTGCCTCCGAATATCTAAACCGCTCTAGACTTTTTGTATGACGAGGTGTTCCGGGTGTTTGCATGCCTCCAGACTGTTTGCCACGAAACATGATTCTTGTACAGGGGACTGTACATGACGACATTAAAAGAAAAAGAACAAGCAATAGCAGGTTGCCGACGGCATGGCTCCATGTCCATGGTATCGCGAATGTTGGTGTCCTGCAAATCCTGGATTACAGACAGGCGCGCAGAGAGGGATGTTCGGGTGGCGTTTAGCAATCCTGCCCAGGAGCCTGTGCTGATTTACCAGATGGGGAAAGTCGGGTCGACGACACTATATCATTCGCTTAAGACTACTGAGGCGTCGGGCCGGGTGCTTCATGTTCATTTTCTTTCAGACGACATTGAGAAGCATATCCATTTTTGTAAGGAGGCCGGTCTGTCGTCGATACCTTACCATTTCAGGCTGGGTCTTGCACTGCGAACAATGCTGCATGAAAGGCCGGATTGCAGGTGTAAGGTTATTTCCCTTGTGCGCGACCCGATTGCTGTTGTTGTGTCCGGGATCTTTCAAGTGCCTGAATTTGTGAAGAGCAGTTGTCTTAATCTGGATGGTACATTCAATCGCGAGAAAGTTACAAAACACGTTGACGAGAGTTTGGCAGATATTAAGACGTTCGAATATGTGTTTACTTGGTTTGACCGTGAAGTAAAAGAGGTTTTTGGTATAGATGTATTCTCGAAAGACTTTGATAAGGTTAATGGATATTCAGTTTACAGCGGATCTAGGGCAGACGCATTAGTTATTCGACTTGAGGATTTGTCCAGGACAGGTCCAGACGCTATTGCCGGGTTCCTTGATTTGCATTCCCCTCTAGTTCTATGCGAGAAGAATGTTAGGTCTAAATCGACTGAGGGTTCGATATATCAGGATGTTATAAATAGTGTCACGCTTACCAAGGGAGTATGCGACAAGATATACACGAGCCGGTTTGCGCGGCAGTTTTATTCACAGAAAGAAATTGATGTATTTACTGCCAAATGGATGAGAGCCTCCTTGCCAGAAGAAAGTGCACTTCAGCGTGATACGGCGAGGAATTTGCAAAAGTGAAAGAGGTTAAAAAGAAAAGGAGTCAATTCCAGAAGATACACCGGCGTTTCCTGCGCGCTATCCGCATCATGCAGACCCGGTATTGGTCTCTCATTGCCGATGACGGCTTGAATACCAGATTGTCAGGATATCCTCTTGCCAAAATGGAGACCATCTCGCGCGAGGGAGGGTGGGACGTTCTCCAGATTAATGATTTCCGGTTCTTCTGGCCGAATGCCCTGGATAACACGTCGCTTCGGTCCATCTACAGGGATACCTTCACGCCGGCCGAAGACAATCCTCATGCTTTTGAATACGGAGATGTGCGAATTGTCCCAGGGGAGTGGGTGGTCGATGCTGGCGCATGTGAGGGTTTCTTTACGCACTTTGCTCTTCGGAAGGGAGCCAATGTGCTGGCGGTGGAACCTGTACCGGCACTGGCGGAGGGATTGACCCGGACGTTTGCCGCCGAAATTAAGGTTGGCCGGGTACAAGTCCTGCAAGGTGTGCTGGGTAACCATGACGAGACGACAACGCTGGTTATCCCCAGGGATGCATTCTTCGCGGCAACGACAGACCAGGCGTGGGGTCATGAAACAGGGTGGTTTGCAGGGGCTATGCGCCAGGATACCACCTCGTACACGATTGATCGTTTACTTGAACAGAAGCTGGTACCACGTATCGATTTTCTGAAGATGGACGTTGAGAATAGTGAGCTGTCAGCCATGAGTGGTGCCAAACAGTTGTTGCGGGATGGGATGCCCAAGCTGGTTATCGCGGTGTACCACGACTATTTAAATGCCGAAGCTTTACGTTCTCTGATTCTTGAAAACCAGGCGGAATATAAGGTCCGATTCAGGGGAATATTCATAAAAGAGGCTTTTGGGCCTCCCCGTCCTTTCATGCTGTATGCCAGCCGTCGACGCGTGGATTTAGCTGTCAATGGCAACTCCGAAGGTGAATTGCAATGAGAGCCATATTGGTTACGTTATTTCCTGCTACTGACATGGGGCATGGTGGGAACCACAGGACTTACCAGCTGAAGTATGACATACAGGAAGCGATAGGCGGGGGAAGTGTTACATTGGTAAGTTTCTTGGAATGGAAAGCTGCACATAAGGTCGAAAATCGTCATTCCGGGTTGATAAGCTCTTTTTTTCAGAACGTTCGGAAATATATCAGGCGTAAGAGGGAGAATCCAGTTCGACTGATACACGATACAGGTTTTTCTATCATGTCTTTTTCTGACCCGAACTTCCTTCGGTACTATGAAGCAACCCTTTGCGAGGACGAATTGCCTGCTGTGTGTATCATAGAACATATCGGGCTTGCCGGTGTGATAGCAATTAATCGAAGGCATGGGGTCAGAACTTTCGCGTGCCCGCAGAACATCGAAGCGTTGGATGGCTGTTCGTTTGAAAATAGTCGGTGGGCGCTCCGGTCTGCTATGTATGACTTTGCTAATGAAGTCGCGGTGCTATCTTCTTGTGAAGAACGGTTCATGATATCAAGAGTCGAGTCAGGCTTTTGTGAAGGATTGGGATACGCATCACAGTATTACCCTTATCGTCCAGTTGGTGCTATTACACGACGGCATGAGGAGCTCAGAAAACGGCGATGTCTGAGAAAAGGCCAGTCTGGACTATTGCTGCTTCTTGGAACTGCCGGGCACAAAACAACACGCGAAGGAATGCTATGGTTTCTTAATCAATGCAAAATATCGGGGTTACCCGATGGTGTGAAGATAGACGTGTGCGGTTCTAAAACTGACAAGCTCTTGTCTGCAGGCGAGAATATCTCAGGAATCAAGATTCATGGATGTGTTGAGCAGGCAGATCTTGATGATTTGCTTGTTCAAGCAGATGCCGTGCTTTGTCCGCAGCGCAGGGGGTTTGGGGCGCTAACGAAGCTGCCGGAACTAGCATGTGCAGGTATTCCAGTTATTGTTCCCCGATATGTTTTGTATGCCTTGGATTTACCACCTGGCGTTCATGTCGTCCAGGATGCTTGGGATAGTTGGATTGAAGTCATGCAGAATATAAAGGAAGAGGCATCATCGGAGAACTATAAGCGGTGGTACGAACGTCAGCAACCAACCTTGGCGCAAGCTGTAAGGCGAGTGACTGAACAGACATGAATATAGCCGGAAAGCGCATGAGCCAAAAGTTTGAATAGTTTATACTGCGATTTCGGCGATGACATCGCCTTGTTATATTCTTGAGACATCAATGGAATTGCCCCGACTCTCAATCATCACGGTTTGCCGGAACGAAACGGCTCGTATCCGGAAGACTGCGGAGTCTGTTGTGGGACAGACCTGTACGGATTTTGAATGGATAGTTATCGACGGTGGGTCTACCGACGGGACGATGGAGATTTTGAACGAATACCGCAACCGGATGGCGCATATTATTTCGGAACCAGACAGTGGAGTTTATTACGCGATGAACAAGGGTGCCCGGCTGGCCCGCGGGGAATGGTTACTGTTCCTTAACGGGGGCGATTTGCTGGCTGGCGTAGACGTTCTGGAGGGCATATTGCCACTTTTGGGCGAGAGGGGGGAGGATGTTTTGGTTGGTGAATGCCTGTGTACTTGGCCGGATGGGCGTCAGCCCCGACGCATGTCGCATGGAGCAAAGTTGGATTTGCATCATTTCTACCGCACAACCATCAACCACCAGTCTGCCTTCATCGGCCGTCAGGTTTTCGACCGTTTCGGACCTTATGACGTTTCCTTTCGGTTGTCGTCGGATTATGATTTTTTTGCTCGAGCCGTCCTGGGTGGCGTTATGTTCCGATGCGTTCCGCAACTGGTGGTGGAATATGATATGACCGGGATGACGGCCCGGCTGAAGGGTGAGAAAGACATGATGATCGAATTAAGGCGGATACGCAAACGATATCCGTTAATCTATCGCATCCGGCGTTTGTTCAACGATAGTTTGGTAGCCTGCCGATCTGCTATAGTTGCATTGAAAGGGTGATAATGTCTCATATGAAAATTCTCGCCATCATACCGGCCAGGGGGGGATCCAAGGGTATTCCAGGGAAAAATATTCTTGCGATTGCCGGACAACCGCTGTTGTCTTATTCAATCCAGACGGCCCTTAAGGCCCGAACGGTTAACCGGGTCGTTGTTTCTACTGATGATCTTGGCATCACAGATGTGGCGCGAAAATATGGAGCAGAAGTGGTTCAGCGTCCGTCCGAAATCAGCGGGGATCTGGCGACTTCTGAGGCGGCTTTACTTCACGTTCTGGATATACTGAGGGAGAGAGAGTCATACGAACCGGATCTGGTTGTATTTCTCCAGGCAACGTCTCCGGTCCGGCTTCCGGAGGACATTGACGGTACTGTAACCGCACTTCGAGAGGCGGGAGCTGACAGCGCCTTTTCCGCCTGCGCGGAGCACTTCACGGGTCGGTGGCGCCGTGAGACTGACGGGAGCGTGAATCCCGTTAACTTCAAGCTCAGCAAGCGCCCGATGCGGCAGGAATATCCTCTGGAGTACCTTGAGAATGGGAGTATCTACGTGTTTCGCCCCACGATACTCCGGGACACGGGTTGCCGTCTGGGCGGCAAGATTGCCGTGTACTCCATGCCGGCATGGCGTTCGTTCCAGCTGGATGAGGTGGCGGATATCGAGTGGCTGGAATGGCTGATCTCCCGCCTCCCTGCCACAATTCCCGATGAGAAGCTGCAATCTGTCCGGTTGCTGGTACTTGATTTCGATGGTGTGCTCACTGATAATCACGTAGTTGTAGATCAGAATGGCCGTGAGACTGTAAAATGTCACCGTGGTGACAGCCTCGGGTTGGACCTGCTTCGGAAGGCAGGTATTCCTGTCGTTGTATTGTCGACGGAAACGAATGTTGTTGTGGCTGAACGGTGCCGGAAGCTAAAGGTGGAGTGTGTTCAGGGGGTTGGAGACAAACTTGCCCGCCTGCAGGCAATCGCACTGGAACGGAGATTGCCTGCTGAGGAGATTGCATACGTTGGGAACGATATAAATGACTTGGGGTGTCTTCGGTGGGTGGGTGTACCCATCGGTGTGGCAGACATTGAGCCAGCGGTACGGGATGTCTGCCGACTGATCACCCGGCGGCCAGGTGGGCATGGGGCAGTGCGGGATGTGGTGGACTGGCTTCTCGCGGCCAGGGAAAAAGAGTCTAAGATGGTTATGTAACAGCTAAGAAAGGAAGGCTGAAATGGCAAAGAAGATACAGATCGGGAAGTTTTTCGTGGGAGATGGAGAGTCCTGTTTTGTTGTGGCGGATGCCGGGATCAACCATAATGGGGATCCTAACATTGCCCGCAAGCTGATTCAGGCGGCGGTCTTGTCGGGTTGCAATGCCATCAAGTTCCAGAAGCGGACCATCGATGTGGTGTATACGAAGGACGAGCTTGCCAAGCCGCGGGAAAACCCATTCGGTACGACTAACGGGGATCTCAAGCGCGGACTGGAATTTAGTACCCAGCAGTATCAAGAGATCGATCGATATTGCCGCGAACACGATATTCTCTGGTTTGCCTCCTGCTGGGACGAGGGATCGGTGGATGTGATCGAGCAGTTCAAGCCGTGTTGCTACAAGATCGCATCGGCCAGCCTTACGGATGATAATCTCCTGCGTTATCATCGCAAGTTCAAGCGGCCCATCATCCTGTCTACGGGTATGAGTACGCTGAAACAAATCGACCACGCTGTCGACATACTGGGTAAGGAGGATCTGATTCTCCTGCACTGTACGAGTACATACCCTTCGAAGCCAGAAGAGTTGAACCTCTCGGCAATCCCGGAACTCAAGAAACGCTATGGGATTCCCGTCGGCTATTCTGGACACGAGGTCGGATTGGCAACATCAGTGGCGGCTGTTGCCTTGGGCGCCTGTGCCGTGGAACGGCATATCACGTTGGATAGGGCGATGTGGGGAAGCGACCAGGCGGCGTCGGTGGAGCCGCACGGCTTTGCCAGGCTCGTCCGCGATCTTCGCTCGGTCGAGGTTGGCCTGGGAGACGGCCGGAAGCGGGTCTACGACAGCGAAATGCCGATCATGAAGAAACTGCGTCGCGTCGGTCTCTAACGGTATGTTGCCAGTCATCGACGCAAGCACAAAGGGAGATACGATGAACAATGCTGAACTCATTTCACGATACGACTCCATCTACAAGAAAGGATCATCCACATTCTACACGTTTAATAATTTTCAGGAATCAAGGCTCATCCTCGATATGATACCGGCTTGGCAGGGATTGAACGTGCTGGAAATTGGCTGCGGAGAAGGGCGGCTGGCGGCCATGATGAGTTTTGCCGGTGCACAGCATGTGGATGCCTTGGACTACAGCGCGGAGGCCATAAAGATAGCAACGCGGCGTTTCAACTTGGAAACGGTCACATTCAAGTGTGCCGACTACAAGACGCTGAAGGAAATGTATGATGTCGTTGTTCTGCAGGGTGTCCTTGAACATCTAGACAAGCCATTTGATGAACTGGCCCATATCCTGAATGCCTGCACCAGGGAAAACGGCATCGTGATTACATCGAGTCCATCATTCATCAATCCCCGTGGTTATGTCTGGATGACGCTGCAGTTACTGTTCAAGGTACCAATGTCCCTGAGTGATCTTCATTTTCTATGCCCGGCCGATTTCGAGGAGTTTGCAAAGGCGCATGGCTATGACCTTGTGATGAAATCCTGCGATCAGGACTGGGGTGGGGGCGAACGCTTACTCGTCGATTTTCGCAAGAGGCTTCCTAACGCGTTACGTGATGCGGGCATGGATGCCTCAGGTGTGGATCACCTGATGGCATGGCTGGCCAGAACGCTGCCCTACCAGCCGACGCACGAGTATTCCGGTGCCAACATCGTCTATAAGCTCACGAAATCCCCTTAGCAAGGACCGGCGGCCAGGCAATAATGGAATCCTTCAGATCAATAGACGGCGCCGAGAATCATATACCAGGAGTTTGTTCCACATGAGTTCCCGTCCCCTGCTGTTCCTCGTTGTCGAGACGAAAGTGCGGGAGCTCCACGCGAAATCCTACTTTGCTTGGATCGCTGCCCGAAACGGGTTTGATGTGCTGATGGGAGCCAAGACGGCGCTTTGGGAACAGATGGATTTGGAGGGTCATGGTATCTACGTAGACAAGAGCGTGGCAATAACTCACAGGGAATGGTCGACTTTCTGCCGCCGCAGGGGGAACCATATGGTTTCATGGGACGAAGAGGGACTTGTGTTTTCCGATGAAAGGATTTACCGCAAACTCCGCATTGCCCCGGACGTGCTGATGCAGACAGACCGGTTTTTTGCGTGGGGGCAGGTTCAGAAAGACGTGATCGTTAAAGCCCTGCCGCAGGCGGAAGACCGTATCGTACTCTGTGGTAATCCTCGCTTCGACCTGTTACGTCAAGATCTTCGGGGATTCTACAAGAAGGAGTCCGATGCGCTGAAAGCCCGGTACGGACGCATGCTTCTTATCAATACGAATTTCGCATTCTGTAACCACTTCAGAAAAGCTGATGAGGTACAGGCGACTCTGAAGGTATTTCCACTTTCGAACGAGCCTGGTTACATCGAAGGGTGGGTCGATCTGCAACGGAAGGCATTCGAAGGGTTTCAGAAGATGTTGCCACTTCTGACTGAACGGTTTCCGCACCACACCATTGTTATTCGACCTCACCCGTCGGAGAATCATCAGGTCTGGCGCGACTTCACTCATGGACTGCGCGGGGTGGAAGTGAATGGCGATGGGAATGTGCATGAATGGATCATGGCCTCTGAGGCGGTCATCCATTTCAACTGTACGACGGCCGTTGAATCCTATCTGCTTGGAGTTCCAGCCATCTCATACCTGCCCGTTCGTTCGGAGGTTTACGAGAACCCCCTTCCCAATGCGCTTAGTATTAATGTTTTTGACCCCATGGTGCTTATGGAACGGGTCGCGTTGTGTTTGGCTGATCCACACCACCCGGATGTATGGCTGTGGACCGAGGAACGGGAACACCTTGTGCGGCGCTATATTTCCGGACTGGAGGGCTCGAGTTCGGCAGAGCGAATGGTCCAGGAACTCCAGGTCGTTGCTTCCGGTATCCGGCGACAACGACCACTGCCGGAACGGGTTCTGGCGGTTGCCAAACGAGCGTGGCGTGCGTGCCGCCGCCTTGTGGTCACACCCCTTGACGATAACTACGTCAAACACAAGATGCCCGGGCTCGCCGCCGCGGAGATCATGGCTGTTCTGGAACGACTGGCCCTTGCGACTGGTCAGCCATGCGGCTGTACGGTTAGACAAGTGGCGAAAAACTGTCATTGTATAACAGCCATCAAACAGTAATGCCACGTAGGATGGGAGTGTTATATGAACATGGAAATCAGGAGCGCAATGCGACTCAGCGTTATAATTCCGACCTACTATCGGTACCCGAGCCTCGACACGGTGTTCGGCCTTCTCTCCCGGCAAACCCGTGTGCCTGACGAAATCATCGTTGTCGATCAGACGCCGCCAGCCGACCGACCAGAGGGTTTTTATGCGCGTTTTCCCTCGTTGCCCCTGACCGTCATAGATATGGCCGAACCATCGCTTTCCGCATCCCGGAACGCGGCCGTCCGTGCCAGCCATTGTGACGTGCTGGTCTTTATAGATGACGACATGGAATTTGGCCCGCGGCTCCTGGAACAGCACCTGAAGGTAATGACCGAGGAGAAGGTCGATGTGGTTGTGGGTGCCATTTCGACTGAGGAGACCATGCCGGTGACGTGTAATCGGAATGCACGGACTTTGGACCCGATAAGCGTGTTTCTCAAGGGGCCCAACTGCCAGTGGAACGGGATGGTACTGATCACATCCGGGGCCAACACTTCGATGAAAAGGGATCTATTCCTGGCGGTCGGCGGCTACGACTTAAACCTTCTGCGCATGGAGGATATTGATTTGGGCTACCGCCTGTTCCGGCATGGCGCGAAGATGTTCTACAGCGAGAAACCGTTCTCGCGGCATATGCGCGCCCCGATGGGCGGTACGCGGAAGACACAGCCGGATTTGGAGTGGGTACGATTGCTGTCCAAGATATATCTCCACAAGAAACACTTTCCCGGGTGGACGACAAAGCAATATATTCTCAAAGAAGTGTTTAATGCGCTGATGTTTCGGAATCTTCAGACCGGGGTATTCCGTCTGTCCAACTTTGTACGATTCTATTCGCCGTTACGGAATCTCTGGTATCTTTGGCGGGCGTCAAGGGAAGCGTCGCTTCGACTGAACAGTAATGTGTAATAATGTATAAGGAAGGTAAGATCCAATGAATGTGCTTTTTGTCTGGCCAAACAAGGATGATGGATTCCATCTGTCGTTGAGCATTTCTCTCCTGTCTGCGCTGTTGAAGCGGGATGGACACAAGACGGCCTGCTTCGACACCTGTTTTATAGACTTCGGGTTTTCCACACCGTCCGACTCACAGACGTCGGCCAGCATATTCAAGCCGGTTGACATGTCTGCCTTTGATACCAAGAAAAGGAAGGTGGACGTACAGAAGGTATTCACTGAGAAACTGAACTCCTTTAAACCGGACATTATCGCGGTTTCCGTGGTTTCGGATGTCATCGAGATTGGGCGACAGCTATCGGATATTGCCAAGGCCTGGGACAAACGGGTGACGGTCATTTGGGGAGGGAAGGGCGCCACGTTGGAAGTGGAACGGATACTATCGTTCCCTACCGTGGACTATGTCTGCCGAGGGGAGGGAATCGTTGCATTCCCGTTGTTCGTAAACGCCATACAGAGTGGTACGTCGCCGTACGATATAGGGAATCTCTGCTATCGGCAGGGTTCAACCTTTGTGATGAACGATCTGTACCCCCGTTATGACGACTATGACAGCCTGCCGTTTATTGATTGGAGTCTTTTCGATGAGAGATCGTTCTGTCGACCCTATGATGGCAAGGTACTTCGCGGCGGAGATCACATGATTTCCTGCGGATGCCCCAATAACTGTACCTACTGCATAAACGATTTCTATCATGATTTATACGGGAATTCCGACATGAAGCGCTACAGTCCGGCACGGTTCGTGAAGGAGATCAAGGAATTGACCCGCACATACAACCTGGGATTCTACAAGTTTCATGATGAGGATTTTCTCATGAAGCCGACTCCATATTTTGAAGAACTGGCGGAGCTGTATTCCGCCGAAGTCGGTGTCCCGTTCTGTTGCATGACGAATCCGAAATCCGTCACCGCACCTAAGGTCGCGCTGCTAAAGAAGATGGGCTGTGTCAGCGCCTCCCTGGGTATAGAAACCGGTGACATGGAGCTGCGAAAAAAAATTCTCCAGCGACGGGATAGCCGGGATGACATCATCCGTGCCTTCAAGTTATTGAAAGGAGCGCATATTCGCACGAACTCCTACAACATGCTTGGGATACCTTTCGAAACCAGGAATACCTACATGGCCACCATATTGTTGAACAGGGAAGCGGATGTCCAGATTCCCCAGGCGTTCTTCTTTTTCCCCTTCAAAGGAACCAAGTTGAGGGAAATTGCCATCAAACATGGATTCTTCTCGGCTGATGACAACAGAATCTGCGATCCTGCCAGGCCGGCGCTTCACTTCAAGGACTTGTCCGAATCTGAGCTAATTGCCATGTGGAAGCGGTTCACCTTGTACGTTAAGTTCCCTGAAGTCCTCTGGCCGTTCATCAAGCGGTCAGAGCAAATGGATGATATTGGCCGTGCTCTGGAAGAACGCTTGAATGAGATCTTCCGGGAGTGTGTCATGGAACATGACGGTTGGTTCAACCATAACGGTAAACTGGATTCATACATTTCTCAGCTAACAACGCTTTCTGCTTCGAAAGGAGGATTATGAAGGTCACAGAAGCAGTCTCTTGGCTATTGAATTGGCTGGGACTCCGCCTGATCCGAGGGCGGATCTATCGATGGAATTACTTCGAGGTAGAAAGTAAGAGGATCTTCTCAACCATCGATCGTACGCCTGCTGGAGGACAACCCGGGGCGGTATCGCTGGTGGAAGTAATACTGGGACTGGCCCGCTTTCCATCTGCCAGCCCATCACCAAACTTGTATTCAACGCGTCGTTCGTCCAGCATGTGGTATGCCGTAAAATAATCTATTGGCTTTTAAGGATTATTCTCATGAACATATTGTTTGTTTGTAGTGTCAAAGATGCGCGCGATTCAATTAAGCCTCTCAAGAACCAGACAGCAATCCATTTTGGGATTTCGTATATCTCTTCTGTGCTCAAAGTTCATAAGCATCAGACAGAATTGCTAGTCCTCACGTACAACACTCCAAAGTCGTTCATTGATGAGACAATTGGGAAATTTGCGCCAGAGGTAATTTGTTTTACGGCGGTGGCAAGTGAATATGAATTTATTCGAGAATGTGCTCATTATATCAAAGCGAAATATCCTCATATTTATTTGGTAGCAGGTGGTGTGCATGTCTCCCTAAACGCGGAAGAGGTTATTCGAGATGGTTTTGACGCAATCTGTATTGGGGAAGGTGAATACCCTGTTTTGGAATTAGTACAGCAATTAGAAAAGGATAATAAAGTGACGGGGATCGCGAATCTATGGATTAAACATGGAGAAACGATTGAGAAGAATCCGGCGCGAACATTTTTGCAAGATTTGGATAGTTTGCCGTTTCCCGATAGAGATATCTGGCAGAAATGGGTGAAGGGCTCAAACACGAAACATATGATTCTCCTGGGAAGAGGGTGTCCCTTCCAATGTACCTACTGTTGTAATCATGCGCTGGTGAAACTCGCTCCGGGGAAATACGTCAGGTTTCGGTCTCCTGATAATGTGATCAAGGAATTAGATGCCATCATGCAGAGATTTCCAAAGACAGAAGAAATTTATTTTGAAGTCGAGACGATCGGGGTAAACATGCATTTCGCGACAGACTTATGTACCCAACTTAGTGCCTTCAATGCGAAGCTTAGTAAGCCTTTAACATTTGGTGTCAATTTACGGATTACCCCGAACATGGACTATGATCCTCTTTTTCAAGAGTTTCGACGAGCGAATTTCAGGTACGTCAAAATCGGATTAGAATCGGGAAGTGACCGGGTGAGAAAGGATATCCTTAATCGATACTATTCTAATGCCGATATTCTGAAGGCAGTTAAATCGGCGCAGCAATACGATCTAAAGGTTGGGATGTATGTCATGGTTGGGATTCCAGGGGAAACCCTGTCGGATTTTCAAGAAACAATCCAATGTATCAGAGCGTGTCAACCTCAGAAGGGGGTAGGTCTTGGAATTTTTTATCCTTATCCCGGAACTCAATTATATAGGTTATGCCAGGAAAAAGGCTTATTAACTCATGACAGGACTGCGAGAAGTGAACGAAAGATCGCTACTTTAGACTTGCCCGGATTTTCAAGGAAGGAGATCCAGAAACAATATGATTGGTTTCCTTATCATGTTTATAAAGGGAGAAGCCCTCTTTCTTTTTTATTAAAACAAGTTTTCTCTCGACGGATTTCGTCATTGTGCAATATTCTTAATGCATATTTTTGTCGTCGTTAATAAGTTGCGAGAACATGATCACAAATCACTTGAGAATGACGGCGTGAAAATGGCCGTGAGAGTGACTGGTGGTCTCACTGATGCGTAACATATAGATGATGGGTTCCATGTTGACCCGTCTTATATGAACTTGCTCGTGGAGGAATTGATTTGGCAGTACCGCGGTGGCAGTGTCTTGTCATCTGTTTCCCTGGAACACTTACGAGGATTACGTAATCCTCCATCTGTTAGCACTCCAGGTAATGAAAAGGCTAAATAGGTCTGGCGAAAGCAAATGACTCCTCCTCATAAGAGTATTGCGACATGCATGCTCATATATAATTATTGGCCCGACATTGCTGGCGGGGCGGAGAAACAGTGTCGGTTGCAGGCACATGAACTGGCCCGCCGCGGGCATTCGTGTTTGATCGTAGCTGCGCGGACGAGCGGTGCCTTGCCCGCACAGGAAATGGACAACGGGTGCGAGGTGGTTCGTGTTCCTGTTCTTGAGGCTATTCTGGACAGCGTTTTGAGACGCCACCAACAGGTGGGTTCACCGACGATGGAGATTCGAAAAGTCGCGGAGATGTGGAAGCCATCGGCTTTGTCGCGCATGGCGGCAACCGTCGTGCGGTGGATTAATACCGGGTTGTTCATGATAGGCGCGGCCAGCACCCTGTGGCGTCGTCGTCAATCCCTGGATTTGATACATGTTCACATCGCAGGATGGCACGCCGGGTTTGCCGGTTGGATCGGGCATTTCTTGGGTATCCCGGTGATTTGCAAGGCGGCCTTTCTTCCTGCTTTTCCGCACATCGGCGGTGATGTTCCGCTGGCGCCACTGTGGAGAAGGTGGCGCCAGCGGATATCCTACATTGCGCTGACGTCTGCGATGGCTGAGGACATTGTCCGCGAAGGTGTTTCGGCGGACCGTGTTTGCATTATTCCCAACGGAGTCGATATTCCGGACCAGGCTGCTCCCGTGGATCGCAATCAGTTCGTGTTATACGTCGGGAATTTTACCCAGAGAGTATCGCACAAGGCTTTCGATGTACTAATCCGTGCTTGGGCGCGTGTGGTCGAAGCATTGCCTGAGGCGCATCTGGTCGTGGCTGGGGCAGGAGATTCCTCAACCTGGCAGGTTCTGGCCGAGACATGTCATTGTCGCAATAGTATCGAATTCGCTGGTCATGTATCCGACATGCCTGCCCTTTATCACCGGGCGGCCCTGTTCGTGCTACCGTCACGGGGGGAGGGGATTTCCAATGCCCTGCTCGAAGCCCAGGCACACGGTGTTCCAGCCGTTGTGTCTGATATTCCGGGTAACTGCGAAGTTGTGGTAGATGGAACGACGGGACTTGTAGTTCCGGTGGACGACCCCGCAGGTTTTGCGCAGGCCATTCTCGACCTTCTTGGTGACCCCGTGCGTCGTAGCCGGATGGGGAAGGCGGCCCGCGAACGAATTCGTCACAACTTCAGCGTGCCCATAATAGTGGACCGAATCTGCTCGCAGTACGAGAATATGCTCCACAAGGTGACAGCATGAACTTGCCGCAAGCCGGAACATTCGATGGCGGTGGGCTCATTTGGCCATACCGATTTGATCTTCTGGTACGAATCGATTTTCTGGAATGGCTGGAAACGGTCGGAAAGCATTTGTTATCTGGGACGGGTATGATCCTGACCGGCCGTGACGTACTTGCCAGCGGTGAATTCTTTGCCATGGCGAAGCAGCATCCGTATTTTCCTCAATACACTCGGTTTAAGGCCCGGTTTCGAGGCTGTGACATGACTTGGAAAGAAGCGGAAAACATCTATGCTGATGGGATAGCTTCATTTCTTTCGCTCCACGAAGATATTAAACGTCGCCCAGAACTGAAGCAACGAATCATTCTCAAGAAGCCGTTCCTCGTCGGCTGGCGGGTGTCCGCCGGCTATTTTATCGGGGACGGTTGTCACCGATTTGCCTGTCTTGCCTGGGGAAGAAAGAGTTTTGATATCCCAACAGACTGTTTTGAAGTCCGTCACCTGTTCGCCCTCAAACCGGTTGACCAGACGACGGCTTACAGGCAGTTGGGTATTTTGTCGGATGATGATGTGGATCAGTTTCGCCACGCCTTTGAGAAATCCGGGCAAGCGGAATGGAATTCTGTCTTGAAATGGGTGAAGGCGATCAGGGATCGGTGGGTGGAGAAAGATCCCAGGTTATGGTTCGAACAACCTGTCAGTACCATGTGATGTGGGGATGGACTTAAGCTTTCAATAAAAAGGAGGTGGTACTGTGGAGAGTCAGGGTAATAAAAACATGGCATCGAAGGAATCGGTTCAAGAATTTCTGAATAAGCACACGTTTGATGGATACCAGAGTATTGATCTACCCCACGGGCTCCGTATCCCTGGGGCGGACAGCCGGACACGGGTGGAGGTTGTCTTCCGGCATCCAGTCCGGGAGAAGACCGTTTTGGACGTGGGGTGTCGATATGGATTCTTTTGTCATGAGGCCGTTCGACGGGGAGCGAGCAGCGCGGACGGAATTGATATTGACCCAACGTACGTATCCATCGCGCAGGAAATAGTGGGGCTGTGGGGCTGGAGTAACGTATCGATTGAGCGACGCGATCTCTTCGAGATTGGCACTCAGGAACGGTACGATATAGTCCTCTTTCTCAATGTTCTGCATCACGTACTTTCGCCGGTGGAAGCCATGAAGAAGGTGGCGGCCATCACGAACGAACTGGCGGTTGTCGAGTTCCCAACCGTGCTGGCTGAGCATCTGCCTTATGGTTGGTTTTCGCGCCTGATACTCCGGGCATTCTGTTCCCGCCTGCCGCTGGCCTACATCGGATCGAGAGCCTATCATCGTGCCTGGTATTTCTCGGAGGCGGCTTTTATCAATCTTTTTGTCACACACTTGGAACTCTTCAAGAAGGTGGAGTGGGGGTCTTCGGCCAGCAAAGGCGGGCGGCGCATTGCGTATTGTTGGGTTAAGTAATGATTTGGAACGGGCAGGAAGAGTAAGACATGTTATATATTGTTCTGGGAATGCACAAATCTGGGACCACGCTGGTCGCCGAGATCCTTCACCGGTCCGGGATCCGGATGGTCGAGGAGGGTGTGAGCGGGCTGGATTACGACGCGGGAAATAAGTACGAACGTTCCGCCACGCAAAGGCTAAATAAGGACATTCTGAAGTGCCATAATATCGAAAGCTACGAGATCGCCCTTCCAAATCCCTTGTCAGTGAGTGTCGTCCAGCGCCATGAAATGAATGAAATTGTTCGGGCGGCGAACGCGACGGGAGAGGACTGGGGCTTCAAGGATCCGCGCACCTGTCTGACGTACCAGGCTTGGAAGCCATCCCTGCTGGTACATCGCCTGATTGTCGTCTACCGTCATCCCTCGTCGGTTTCTGCACACTACCGGGATCAGTCGGGGATGCTGATTCTATGGCGGGTACTCCGCTCTTGGTCTCTCCATAACCGCCAGCTCCTAAAGCTTTTTCCTTGTACAACCGTTCCTATACTACTGTTGAACTATGAGCGACTAATGGAGGAGCAGTCCGAGTTCAATCGCTTGGTGACATTTGTGGATCGGCCGCTGGTCGATGCTCGAAATTCGAATCTGAACCGGAAGAAGCCTATCGACGGCGTAAGACTGATGTTTGTCAATTACCTTATCGACGTCTTTGGTGGCGATAGTCCTCTGGGAATTTTCCAGGAACTCGAAACCATTCGCCGAAGCCAGATCAGCGGCCCGACTTCCTTTACCTGACGTATTATCCTCCAGGCTTAAGACGGACAATATTCGGGTCTGTATGCTTGTGTGGAGCTATTGGTCTGATCGCGAAGGTGGGGCGGAACGGCAATTATTCAAATAAGTGGCGATATCTTCGCGTGGAAGCGGTCATCTGCCTAGTCAATATTGAGAATGTTGTGTATGGACAGTGTTAGGTCAAAAATGTTTCTGGAAAGATGGGCGCCGGTCTCTATCATCCTGCTTTCATGGATAGGAGTTCTTTTTGTTGGGCTGTTGACCAGGGAGCCGATGATAGGTGATGAAGTTACTCATTACTACTTGGCTGTTACGCAGTCCCATGATCTTTCGACGCCGACAATCTCAGCTGAAATACCTGTGAATCATGGGGGGCAGGAAGTCAGAAATTACCCTCATGTTTTTCTCTGGCATTATCTGGCGGCGGTTGTGTTTAGGATTACCGGAGGCAGTTTTTTTGCGGTGCAGATCATGCAATCGCTGTTCTGGCTCCAGGCACTTGTGTATTCATGGTTGCTATTTAAGTCGGATGATCGAGGAAGTGTCGGAGTTCTGGTATATCTGGTAGTACTTGCATCGTTGCCGGCGTGTCTTATTTTCAGTGTAGCCTTCTATCAGGATGTTCCTGCTATTGCCCAGTTGATTGCATCATTTTATTATCTTCGAAAACGCCGTTTGGCTTTCTCTGTTATTTTTATACTATTTGCTCTAAGCATCAAAGAAACCATAGTTGTCATGGTTCCTGCTTACTTTGGTGTCATGTTATATGCTTATCCTTGGAAAGAATACAGGTGGAAGACTGTTACCAGGATGGGTATAGTGGCCGTCGTGTTTTTTGCTTATTTTGTCATGGCCGTGGGTCTGTTTATACACCTTGGGCAGAAATATTATCCTTATGCTAAAGTGCTGCCTTACATACAGAAAATGGGAGTTAATGTCAGGCAAATTGAGGAATGCCTTGGTCACGAAAAACAGCCGCCTGGGACAACAGTACCAGTGTATACCAGGAAGAAAATACATAAGCAGCAGGTTGCAAATAATCCTGGTGATGTGAGGAATCCCGTGAATCTGCTGATCTATGGAGGTGGCTTGTTCTGGCTTACAGCTGGTTTGGGGGTGGTAATGGTGTTGCCCCGATTGTCGCAACGCGAAACAATCTTGGGCTGGAGCTGGGTTTGGGCCGGTTGCGGAATATGGTATATCAGTTTTACAGCCTGGTTCATGCGTACGGCGCCGGATGTGAGGTTCTTTCTCCCCGGCGTTCCCCTCCTGCTGATTTCAATGGCGGAGCTGGATTCATGGCTGCCGCGCAAACGTATATGGTTGCCAATATTGATATCTCTGGCGGTTATACAATCAGTCATTGTGTTGGGAAAAACATATCAACTCAGACATGTTAAGCCGGGAGTCATCAGTGCCATCGAATTTCTAAAACAACATCCGCCAACACCTAACAGGGTCTTCATGTATCCGGAAGGGAACTACCGGTTGTTTCCCTGTCCCCACGAATGGTACATGGGGCACGACAGGTTGCGCGATTTCTGGAAAGCCGGCCGTGATCAGAGATTGGCCATACTCCAGGAAATGGAAGTGGGGGCAATTGTTGTAAAGAAATGGCTTGTTGCGCCCATAGACAAAGACATGAACAATCTCGGCGTGTATCCGGACTTCTTTGTGAAAGACATTGCACGGGATCGGAGATTCATCATGATCTACGAAAACCCAGATATCACGATATACAGTGTGCCGTTTCCAGGGCAAGTTGGAGCAAACAACAGCGCCGGTGCCGCACAACCGTGAAGTTGTTGTCGAGATTTGAATCAAGGGGTTTATCATACGTTCACAAAACCTTTGAGAAATTCGGTTTAGCTGCCGGCTAACACTGATTTCAGAGCGGATAGGAAGATCAAGAATCTGTGCGGTTATATGGTATGCACCAGGATGCAAGGGTGAATTTGAGTAAGGTTCTGTTCGTCGGTATGACGGGATGATGATATTTGTGTCAGACTAATGACTTGATTTCTGAGTTGGGAGAGTTATGATGTCTAAGATACGAGACTGGCTGTTAAAAGTGCTTCCAAAAGCTGTCGTGGACCCGGTTGCAATCTATAGGCAACACTTGGATGTCAACCGAACACATGGTATACTTTGTAATATTTCTCAGGATGTTCGACCTGAACTTATCGAATGCCTCCGCGTTCTTCCCAACCGACTCGCTTTGCTTGAAATGATGCCTAAGAATGCCGTGATTGCCGAAGTGGGTGTTGCTGAGGGGAACTTCTCCGCGTCAATTATCCAGATATGTCAGCCAAAGGTCTTACACCTGATCGACTTGTGGTCATCCGATTTGGAGCAAACGAGCTATAACGAATGCGCGTACGCTAAGGTAAAAGATCGGTTCTCCCGGGAGATCGATTCCGGGCGAGTTGTTCTTCATCGGGGATTGTCCTGGGATGTTCTACGAACTTTTTCGGAGAATTACTTTGACTGGGTTTATATTGATGCATCGCACGCCTATGAGAGCGTGAAACAGGATCTCTGTACGGTGAGGGAAAAGGTGAAATCTTCAGGTTTTATTGCAGGTCATGACTATACCTTGTGGGGGGATAGTTTATCTAGGTGGGGTGTTATAGAGGCTGTGAATGAATTCTGTAATACACATGACTACGAAATGGCCTATCTCACGCATGAGAGTAAAAGAAACCATAGCTACGCAATTAGGTGTGTTGGCAACCAGCGCCATGAATAACCATGAAGTTTAAAACAGCGTTGACACGCCTGAGATGTTTTCCGGTATTTTAGGCAACAGGTATATGGCGGATAATATAAGAGTCTGCATGCTGGTGTGGAGTTATTGGCCCGATCATGAAGGCGGAGCTGAGCGGCAGTGCCGAAAGCTCGTGCATAGTCTTGCCGAGCAAGGGGTCAAGTGTGAGATCGTTGCCGCTCTGTTGGATCGCCGCATGGAACGAGTTATAATGGACGGTGATTGTCGTGTTGTGCGTCTAGGCCTGCTATGTTCTTTCATTACCCCGATGCAACATTTCGTTAATTCTTTTTGTCGACTATTCCCGTCCGATACCGGATATCGTGCCGTAGCTTTCTGGTTGATGTTACCGGTCATGTGGCTTGCGCGGTTATCATTCATTCTGGCGGCGCGAAATTATTTCCTTCATGATGGTGGCAGTATTGATCTGCTCCATGTCCACGAGTCCGGTTGGCTGGCTGGTCTGGGCGTCTGGCTCGGTAGATACAGGGGGTTTCAGGTAATAGCCAAGGAGCCGCTTTTTCCTTCCCTGATGCCGATTGGCTATGATGTGCCGTTTCGCAGGATCTGGACTCATCTTCGTCGCCAGGCACGTTTTGTTGCAATGGATGGCTACATTAGCGCTGATTTACAGCGGCACGGGATTCCAGATGAACAGATCATTATTCTGCCGAATGGTGTTCGGGTGCCCAACGAGTATGCAGATGTCGCGGTTCACCGGAGCGTCCTTTATCTTGGCAACTTTTCGCAAGGTATGATGCATAAAGCATTTGACATTCTGGTGGATGCATGGGCCCTGATTCATTGTAAAGTAAAGGATGCGCGGATTACGTTGGCTGGCAGTGGGGAAGCGGTCAGATGGAAAAAACAGGCTCAGGCGGCTGGTTGTCTGGAGTCTATGACATTTACCGGATGGGTACCTGATACGGATTCGCTTTTCCGCGTATCTGGCATATTCGTTCTGCCCTCACGCATGGAAGGTCTGTCAAACGCCTTATTGGAAGCACAAAGCTGGGGACTTGCATGTGTGGTTTCAGATATCCCCGGGAATCTGGCACTTGTTGAAAACAATGTGAATGGACTAGTTGTTCCGACTGGTGATGCCCGGGCCTTGGCTGCTGCGATCCTGAAACTGATCGTTGACCCTGAGCTACGCGTTCGGCTGGGGCGAGAAGCACGCAAGAAAATGATCGCATGTTACGAAATTGGACTTGTTGCAAGGCGGTTCGTTCAAACCTACAAACAACTTATCCAAATTAACTCCGAGAGGACAGGTTTTTCATGTCCGTGACCCGGATCTTGTTTGCATGGGACGCTGAGGCTTTCGGCGGGCACGATCTGACTGCTTTTAAAGCAATTGAGCGATTGGCCAATGAGCCAGACCTGATTATTGGTGTTTTACATACCGGTCGCAATAAATCTTTAGCAAATGAATTGAACCGACTCTCCTCGCGACTCGGACGCCTTGAGGTGCTTTCCGCTGTTGTTCCGACCACGCCTTCAGAATCCGTTGACGGTATATTTCGTTGGCGGCGCACGCGTGCCATTGAAAAATATATACATCATTGGCAACCGCGTTTTGTGGTTAATATCCAGGGATTTATTACGTTGGGTCTTTGTATCCTGGCGGCTTGTCGATCATTGGCCATTCCGGTTGTATCATATCTGCCTATGACTCACAGGATCTGGACAATTCGACCATCTATTGTATCGCTGCTGCAGGATTTGATGAATCGGTTCTGGTATTCGGTGCCATCGGCTTATATCACAATCAGTAGGCGGATGAAGGAGATTCTTGTGAACAACCATGGAGTATCCGCTGATAAAGTGGCCGTCGTGGAATGTGGTCCAGATGTTTCAACAGTTCCATCCGGTGCCAGGGATTCAGCCCGTACAGCTTTGGGGTGGACCGGTAAGCGGTACGTTGGGGTTGTCGGTAGAGTGGAGTTTCTTCAGAAGCGGCAAGATTTTCTGATCCATACAATTGCGGCCTATCGTTCTGTCCTCAAAGGGTACAATTTCGTCATTATTGGGGATGGGCCGGACTTGGATTCTGCCGTAAGGCTGGTTAAGCAGTTTGACGTTGAAAATCTTGTTCAGTTTTTACCATGGCAGAGAAGTATGTCAGAAATCTATCCCGCCTTGGATATTTTACTGATACCCTCGCGCTATGAGGGTGTTCCGCTTGTAATGATGGAGGCTATGTTCAGGCGAATTCCTGTTCTTGCATCCAACGTTGACGGCATGATGGATCTCCTCCCTGACGAATGTTTGTTTCGGGAGGGAGACGCGGCTGATTTGGTAAAAAGCCTTGTTGCACTTCCAAAATGCTTGACACCTGCGACTCTTGACCGGCTTTCGAACTACATCCTGAACAACCGAAACGAAACAATGTTTTGTGAATCCTTTTCGAATGAGATTACCCGCCTTTGTAAGCATTGAGATAAGCCGATGAAATCTGTAGTGTTGATTCCTTATTGTCCTCTGCCTGCTGACACTGGCGGGAAGCGTGAGATGTGGAAACATCTGGAGATTCTGAAGGCACTTGGCGAATGCAGGATTATCTCAGCAGCCACAAAACCGGTCGGTGCAGGATGGACGCCGGAATCGCGTTCTGAAATCGAGAAAATGGGTTATTCTGTAACTCTGAGGGAGGAATCCTGCAATATGTCGGCAGCCCAGTTGTTGGGTATTGGTTATGCGGCGATTTGTAAAGCGCTGGGTTTGGAGAAAGCCTTTGGTCACAGTAATCCGTATCACCGTTATGCGTTTCCTGCAGAATGGTGGAGAAAATATACGGAAGATACTGATCTGGTTTTGATTAATTATAGTTACTGGTCCTGGTTACCGTGCGCATGTCCGAAAGTTGTTGTACTGCTGGACCTGTGGTCTGATTACATGTGGGAGGGGGCACGTAAAGAGGTAGAGGATTTAAGATCTGCGGATCTTGTTGTTGTAATATCCAAAGAAGAAGAAAAAAGGCTGAATGAATTAGGGGTAAGCAAGACGATTTGGAGCCCTCCTTCTATTCAATCGGAACTTCTGCCATTAACTGATTCTGTCGGCCTTATAGGTTCTTCGAGTCGGTTTAATATCGACGGACTTAAATGGATTGAAGAAGTGTGGGATAAAAACGAAATAAAGGTAAGGGTGTATGGAGGCCTGGCTGATCATGTTACATGTTTGAACTTCGTAAAAGTAGGTGGCTACGTGGATTCAATGCAGCCATATCGAGAGTGTGGCATAATACTGGCTCCAACTGCCGAAGGGATGGGCGTGCAGATTAAGACAATAGAAGCACTTGCTGCAGGTCGCGCCATTGTGGCTCGTAAAGGGGCAATGCGTGGTCTCCCGTCGGGTGATGGCGCTTGGATTGAGGTTGAGAAACCGGGTGACATGGTTGAAATGGTGCGGGTATTGAAAACAGATGAAAAAGCAAAGATAAGCCTATCCGATGCAGCCAGGGCATATTATTCCAGACATCTCGACAGCGACACCATCAGAAAGGCATTGTACGATGCATACATGCGTCTGACGCAAAAGAGCGGTTGTAAGTCATGACGAATGGAATGAAGGACACAAATAGCCGCGAACCGTATTGGTTGAGGGGTTCCTGGTTGATGATCACCTGTTGGGCAGCATGGATTATCATCGGACTGTTGCCTGCGCTGTTCTTCTTTAGGTTTTTCTATGCGGATGGCGCTTATTTCTTTATGTATATCCTGGAGCATCATTCCGTGAATTTTGCGGCGGAAGGGCGGGCAGCTACATATCTCCTGACCCAGTGGCCAACGGTGTTGGCACTCTCGGCGGGCTGTTTGGACATCCGTTGGCTGGCGTGGTGCTTTGGCGCAGGTTATATACTCCCGTTGGCCTTGCTGCATGGGCTTTTCATATTTATTCTGTTGCGGCGAGGAATGCATTTGCAGGCATTAGTGTATATCGTGATGTTGTGGCTTATGATGGGCTATAGCGAATTGTTTATGATTACGGACTTACACACACCAACGGCGATTTTCATGCTGGCAGTGGTTCTGGTGACCACTTTCGTACCGGAAAAAATAGGTTCTTGGTTGGCGTTAACAGTCATCGGGGCACTTTCTTTTGCTTTGTATGAGTTCTGGGCTTTCTATTCTTGCGTTCTGCTGATGTTGCTGACCTGGCGGATTTGGCCGCGCTGGTCGGGTATGTCCATCAGCTCCCGGGTGATTGGCCTTGGAACGATGTTGATTTTTGCGGCAAGCGTGGCGATCAATACGTGGAGGCTGCTGCATTCCTCCGACAATCCCAATCAAGCCAGTTTGCTCTCGATGCTGAGTTGGACTACATATCCCGTCTATCTTGTCCTCATCACTTCCTGGTTCGTGGGAGTCTGCGGACACTTCTGGCTAGAGATGAAATTTAAAGGGCGTCCATTACCGCGTATTTTATTGTCAGGGCGATCGAGGCTCTGGATTCTGGGCATTTTTTTTGCGCTCCTGACGGTTCTGTGCGCTATTCAGCACGCGACGATGGTCCGCTACAGCTATCCATTCAGAACGCTCAATCTGATTTTGCCGCTGATATATTGCGTTTGGCTGGTTCTGGTAACGCGGGAAGGCAGTGCCACGCCTGTTCTGCCGGGCGGACGGGGATTGCTGGTGCTGTTGACGATGTGGCTGTTGGTCAACGAAACCTGGATGACGGCGGGTTGGCGGGAGTATCAGGCATGGGCAGGGGATGTTTCGCGTGTGGCCGGGGGTTCGATTTACACCGCCCAGCCCCCTTCGACGTCTATAGCCAAAGCATGGATATTCCCGTGGACTCATTCTGCGCATAGTTTTCTATCGCAGGCAATACGATTCCGAAGCGTGAAAGGCGTCGGTTACGACCCCAGTGCCAGGTGGAATCCGTATGGCCCTGGCCACGAGGATCGGATCTTGTTTATTGCCAATAAATATGGAATCCAAGTGGAATGATGGGATTGTGGTGAAAAGAGTCTAGTACTATCGTCCCGGTGATATCAATTGAGTAATATTAAAATAGGCAAAACAGTCGTAAAATCAGCGGCCTTGTTGTTGTGGTCTGCTCTTTTGGTATTCATTTTCCACCATCGCGCTTTTGCACCCGAGTTACGTTATACCAGGGTTGCGGAAGGGAATATTAGTAAAGGAGTCTATTCGATATGGAGTGACGGAATACATGGTTATATCGCGAACCTGCGTGGAGATGCATATCAAGGGGGACGGATACGTCCACTGCACCAGTTATATTATTGTGTTCCTTTTATTCTTACAATGGTTCTTAATGGAGATATTTTTTATCATGACCCTGAGGTGCCGATAAAAGATCGAATAAATGGTGATTTGCAGACCCATGTGATATATTTGTTTGTGTCTCTTGTAATTGCTGTGTCGACCCTTTCATGGCTTACATGGTGTTTGACTGGCGCATGGTGGAGCGCGCTTATATTGCCGATATATGCGGTGTCCAATACTGCGGTATGTGAGAACTTTCTTGTGAATTACTGTGACAGTGGGGAGATAGGGCAGCTGTTGTTCATCAGCCTTTACTTGGCTTCCATGGCAAAAGCCCTTGAGGGTAAGGTGCCCAGGCCATGGGTTGAAGTTTCCGGGATCTGTTTTCTTCTCATGGCCTTTGCAATGAAGGAAACAACGATTGTGCTTGTACCGGTAGTTATGGTCCTGCTTGCCTGGGGCTTTTTTCGTTCTGCGCGCGAGAACCGCGAGTTCAGGCGTTTTGCGGTAAGACATGCCATGATTATCGGATTGCTGACATGTCTGCTTCTTATAGCAGTATACGTGTATCGTTCAGGCAATTATGTCTCTCAGAACTACAAGTTGCAGGAAATCCCGCTGGATCGTATCGGTCTGTCACTGGAAATTATGTGTTCAGCTATACCTCTTCTTCCTATGTTTGTCGTCGGGAGTGGGTTGGCTGTCATTGTTAGCATTCTGGCGGTTCGGAGCCGTATTCAGTATGCAACCGGCGTAGTCCGTTCCATGACCGCTTCGACGATTGGTATTATTGTATTTGCCGGTATATTTGCAGGGTTCTGGGTCATCAATCTTCCATGGTCCGGCATGCTTGTGAAATATTATCTACCTGTGTTTGTTTTTGCATCCACTGCCGTGCTGTTGATCCAGGTTCTTGTGATACAAATGCTGTGGCAACAGCGACTTTATGCGGCATGTATGTTATGGGCCGTGGGTTCAATTGTATTCATGACCAGTGACATCGGTGGACAGTATAAAAAAACCAGGTCCTTTTACCGCGACAATTATGAATATCGCAAGACAGTACCTGTCGTCGCACAGGATATCAGGGACTCCAGTATGAGGACGAATAAACCTGGCCGTGTGCATATTGTGGCGGGGCGACTTTTTCAAGAAGGAGTTCTCCCGTTCTGTCGACAACTCAACCGTTTTCATGACATCAATATCGCACAGAAAGGAACGATTGTTTCCCGGATAAAGGCCTGTGAGAAAAACTATTTCCGGCGTTACCCCGGCCGGCCGGCTGTTGAAGTCACGTTGAGTGAGGGGCTGCCAAAGGTTTTAGATGCCAACGATGTATATCTGGTGGGTGATGTTGCTCAAAATGAGGCGAATCAGATGGAATCTTGTGGTTACCAGTTTTGTATGGAACGTAGTGTTGGTAATCCCGGTATTCGGGTGGCCAGGTATACAAAACGAAAATTATGAACCGGCAAATTATCGCTTGTATCTTTGTGGGGCTGGCGCTATTAATCCTCTTTAGAGGACATGCGATTTTAGTCGTGGGCAAGCGGGTCGTGTCGCGGTTTTTTCCCGGTGGATTGGTCGTGAGTTATTACAAGGGAAAAGATTTTGAAGAATTTATCTGCCGCCGGACCGAGAGAGAAGTAGCAAGAACATACGATGGCAGGTATGCGGCCTGGCGGGTGCCCCGCAAGATGTTTTCTGCGCGCTGGGAAGGGTTTCTTCATATTCCGGCGGGAGGAGAATATGAATTTTATTTGCAGTCAGATGATGGGGCGCGATTGTATATTGACGAGGAAAAGGTGATAGATCGGTGGAACCAGCACAACTGGGTGCTCGGTTCTCATGGCAGGAAGACTTTAAAGGCTGGTAAACATGTCTTGCGAATCGAGCATTTCAATAAAGCTGGTCACTCTGCTATAAGATTGCATTGGTGTGGTGGGCCGATTCGTGCCAATACGATTGTAAAGACTCCTTATATTACAAAGAAATAGAGATATAAATGAAATTGGACGTAATAATACCATTTTATAATGAATCTGAATGTATTCCGGTTTTTCTTGCGCAATTGACGAAGGAATTGTCCCGCATTCCAGGACTGTTGAGTAGGTATGTGCTGGTAGATGATGGTTCGTCAGATAGTACAGGTGATATGCTTGAAGGACTGGCCCGAACAGATTCTCGTATTCATGTGATACATTTGTGGGGTAATCACGGGCATCAGAAGGCAATTATTGCGGGTTTGGATCAGAGTGATGCGGATCTGGTGCTGATGATGGACGGTGATGGTCAGCATCCGGTGGAAACTGCCGTAAAGATGGTCGAGTTCGCACGGGTGAATCCTGATATAGCCGTGATTCAGGCAATACGAACAGGTCGCCAGCAGGGTTTGATTAAGAACCTGCTGAGTATTTGTTTTTACCGGAGTATCAATATGTTAATCCCGGAAGCAAAGCTTCAGAAAGGTGCATCTGATTTCAGGGTACTTCAAAGATGCGCGGTTGATGTTCTACGGCAGTATCCGGATCGCTATCGTAATCTGCGCGTACTACTTGCCTCATTATCGTTGCCCACGTTCTTTTTGCCTTATGAGGTCATGCCGCGCATAAGTGGAGTATCCAAGTATAGATTTGGGAGAATGCTTTCTTTGGCTATGGATGGTTGGTTTGCGTTTTCATCATCGCCATTGCGAATAAGTCTTTTCTTAATGTCTGGATCGGCCATCCTGGGCATGGCATATACCGTGTTCGTTTTGATCGCCTACGTGCAGCATAAGGTAGTGCCGGGATGGACTTCTCTCATAGCGCTCATGGCTTTTTTCTTTAGCGCCATTTTTGGCGTATTGGCAATTATGTCGGAATATGTCAGCCGCATCTATGAAGATGTGCGAAAATATCCAATTTATCGAATTAGACCAAAGCCTGCTCAAGCGTTCACCCCTCAAAAACCGCGCGATGACGCGGCAAAGCCTGCACAATAGAAACAAGATTATTATTGACTATGGATCGTTGCGTGAGTGTTGTCGGCTGCTGTTCAACTGGGATTGAAGAAGTTTGTCGTACCTCCAATGTCCTTCCAATCTTGATTGTCGAGGTATTGGCCGATATGGTTTGTTATGGAACGACCTTTGAAGAGGACTGAATTATCCGCGCAAGGGGAATTGTGTGTTGCGGGCGATTCGGTATTAGCCCGTCCAAAGACAAATCGGATGCCATGTATTGTTTGCGGCGAGTACAGCCATGTGAGCTATCACCGATCTGATTTATTGAAATGTGTGAATTGTGGATTTGTTTTCGCGCCGTTGGATGAAACCGTTGATTTAAGATTAATATACACAGACGCATATTTCAATGGTGATGAGTATATGGACTACAAGAATGACAGTTCGGTTATTGAAAGAAACTTCCTGGGGCGAATCAGAGAAATCAGAAAAATGTTCGGCGAACACGCTATTGCCAGAGCCTTGGAGATAGGTTGTGCGTATGGATTCTTCGCTCGTCAATTCACAGCGACGTTTAAACGCGCTCGATATTATGGGATTGATATTGCGAAAGAGGCCGTGACGTATGCCAAGATGAACTTACAACAGAATTGTGAAAACACGGACTATCTAATTCTACCACCACCGCAGACTCCTTACTCCGATGTCTTCTTGTGGGATGTCATTGAACACTTGCCGAATCCGTCCGGTGTTATCGAAAAGATATCGAGAGAAATAGCATTGGGGGGCCGAATACACATTACAACAGGAGACATTGATTCGTTAGTCGCAAGATTCCAAAAAGCCCGATGGCGGCTAATTCACCCCCCGACTCACTTGAGCTATTTCTCGGCCAAGACGCTTACCATGTTTTTGCGGAAACACGGGTTCAGGGTAAAGTCCATATCCTATCCACCTGTCTGGAGAAGTGTACGACAAATATTCTACTCTCTATTCATTCTCAATAAAAAAGATAACATTACTCTCGGGAAACTGCATTTATGGATTCCAAAACACTTGTGCGTGCCGATCAATACTTTTGACATCATGTATATGGTCGCAGAAAGAACATGTGATATGGATGGCGAGTAAAATGCTTAACGCGAAACTGACTGACGATATAGGCTTTTCCGTTAATTATTATTAACCTTTTTTGTGAATATATCCGGATTACTTTCTGAGGGATATTGATATGGATCCAAGATTCAAGAAAGTACTTGATAACAAGGATGTTGCAATCTACACAGTGCCGAACCCGGATCGTCCGGTAAAGAAAAATACAAAATAATGAAAGGTGTTTTCTGGCCTGATAGATGATCCATTTGTTTGGTTAATATGAATATTCTTGCCATATCTCTGCTTTTGTTTCTGCTGATCAGTATCTTCGGGGTTACGTTCGGAATTGTTCGTAACCTGCGGGAACGACTTGCAGATTGCAGTACAAAAGTTCGTGTTATAGCGATAGTAGCGATGGTGTTTTCTGCGATTTTCCTTTTAAGGCCGCATGAGGATACGTTTGCCGGCCTGGATAATTCGGGATACCGTCTGATGGCCAGGGCATTCCAAGCCGGACGGACTATGCATGAAACCGACCGGGTCCTAATGGAAGCTCCGCGTGACATTCGCAACAAGTTCATGCTTCTTCCCTCAATGAAAGAACGTAATACCCGCGACAGGTCTTTCCTGGTCAAATCGCTTGATAAATGTGAAACTGAACCTTTCTTTTATCCTCTTCTCCCGCTTTGTGCAGTGGGATTTGATGCCATTGTTCCGGGAGATGCACTTGATTATCTGGTTCCAGTTATCGGGTTGCTGTTTTCTGCAGTTGTTCTTCTTGTCGGGATGGCATATGGAAGCTGGCTGGGCCTTATACTTGCTGCCGCATTACTTGTCGGATCGCCATTGCCTGCATGGTTATTGAGAGGTTTCTACGTGGAGTCCGTGGCGTCGGTGCTTCTTACCCTTGCTCTGCTAAACTGGTTGACCTGTCCTGAGGGTAAACGGATTTCGCGGTTTTCTTATCTCGCCCTCGGGTTGGCCATAAGTTTTCATCCTGCAATGATTGTCGTCTCGTTACCCCTCCTAATGCTGTTTGTGCTGGATTTGAATGAACGGCTCAAAGATATATCAGCCGGGGTAGTTTCTTTCGGTATAGGGTTTGTAGTAATGATTGGGATGGCGATGTATGCCTGTTCACCATATGGTCACCTGGACTGGTTCGGGATAAAACACAACTTTATTGTCAGTGCTTCGCATCGGATAACACTTGCATGTGCCGGATTGATGATCATTGTTACAGCAGTTGCCGTATTGACAAAGCCGGTTTGGTCTGGCTGGTATCAGAAACTTTCCGAGAGAAACAGGCATTTTGTCACCTGTCTCCCCTTAATGTTGAGTGTTATTCCAATAACATTCTCCGCAATGTTGTGGTCACAAAAGACCTTTGTGTGTCGCGGACTTATTGAAGCGGGTTCAGGAGTACGTCTCTGTCTGGGGAGTTTGCTTATCCTGGCGGTTGGATATATCCTTGTTTCCCGGCGGAATGTCCGTGCGAGGATGGCGTTGATGGTGGTATTGCTGGCTTTCCCGGTGTTTGCTTATCTCAAAGGAGCTGAGCAAATGGGGCTTTGGAGCCAACGCCGTTTGTTGCCTGTATATCTCATTGCGGTTGTCGGAATTCTGCCGTCAGTTGCCTCATGGCTGCAAACGATAATTCAGAAGGCTCCCAAACCCTTGCATCTGGTGACCGGAGGTATTGCGGTTTTATTTTTACTCATTGCAGGCGGATCAAATCTTTTCAGGTGGCCTGCGCCTTATACCGTAAGGTGTGACAGAGGTGCATGGGATTGGGTGGAGAATGTAAGGGCCCGTATTGAAAACCGGTTGGTTTTCTTCGATTATTATCCGTATAGCGTTCCATTTGCGGTTACGGGCCGGACAAGGGTGCTTGGATTGTGTGAAAGAGCGCATAAAGGAGTAGCTGAGATAATACGTTGGTTGGCAGATAAAGCTTACAAAGAAGAGGTGCTGATCGCAACGGCATATCAGAATCCAGGTATGGAAGAAGAGATCCTTCTCAACGAGGTATTTTCTAAATCTTTCAAGTTGGGAAAAGTGGCGAGCAAGGGGGCCTTGCCTGCAGAAAAGCGAGTGCAGTCTGTGGACATCAGATTTCTCTCGATTAAGCCTGTTACTGGCGGAACTTCTTTGCCTGTTTTGAATAAAGTATTTGATGAAGGCCCGCTTGCTATTAGAGGTGCTTGGGGAAGAGAAATGCCGATAAAGGTGGATGGGAAAATGCTACCGGCTAGGTGGAGCAGGGAAGAGAGCGGCGTGGTAGGTCCGGTTCCATTGCCGGGACAAGCTGTGAGAATCAGTATAGATGGTGCAGCAGATCGTGATGATGGAGTTGATGGACAGGTACTTCGGATTAAGCCGCCATGGAATGGTACTGCATTGTCTCTGGTTGTGAGTAATGACTTCAGCAGTGTCTCGGGAACTCTTTCGAGGGGTGGCGATCAGAAGGATGATGGCAAACGAACCGGAATATACAGAATTTATGCAGACAAACCTTATGACCCCGCAAAAACTGGAGTAAAGGGATATGAAAACGACTTGGGTGCCAAAATTCATCTGATCAGGATTGAAGCGGTTAAAGCTGATAGCGTAAAGCCCACTGGTTAATTATAGCCACATTTCGCGCCCGCCCCGACTCCTGCAGGCGGGCTACAGTACAGATGGCGTAAGAGAACTGGATTTTGTGGTCGAGATCCATCTGTATCTCCTCCTTGTAACCTTTCGATAGATCTGCTATTTTCTTGAGCAATAATCAAAAAGATATGAAAAATCGAAGGTCAAACACTGTAATTCTGATTCCAGCTTTTAATGAGGAAGCGAGCATAGCCTCGCTTCTTAATGAAATTCATAATTGTGTTCCAGATACTGATATTGTGGTCATAAATGATGGCTCGGCAGATCGTACTGCTGTTGTTGCAGGGGAAAATGGGGCTGAAGTACTTGATCTGCCGTGTAACCTTGGCGTAGGTGGGGCAGTCCAGGTCGGTTTCAGGTATGCCTACGAGAATGGATACGAGTATGCCATTCGATGCGATGGGGATGGGCAACATCCTCCATCGGAAATGAAGAATCTGGTTGAAACTATGAAAACCAGAAAGACGGATCTTGTTATTGGCTCCAGATTTCTTGAAGAAGGCGGCTATAAAAGTACTTGGATTCGGAATTGTGGTATTTATGGTTTGGCAGCGTTTCTTTCTGCTATTTGCAGAAGAAAAGTTACCGATCCAACATCGGGATTTCAGATGTTAAATCGTCCTCTTTTGTATTTCTTTTCCTGTGTTTATCCAATGGATTATCCCGAGCCTGAAGCATTGGCGCTGATGAGGCGGGAAGGATACGATTTCTGTGAAGTGCCAACGACATTCAGGGAGCGTACGGCAGGATCCTCAACCATAGGAAGATGGGGTACGTTCTATTATGTGGTAAAGGTTTTCCTGGCATTATTGGTGGACCGGGCCAGGCCGGTTGATTTACGCTATTCCAGAGAGAATATTGCAGGTAAAGTATGATCTTTGCTTTGGTAGATAATGTGACAAGACGGTATGCAATGGGATGGGAAGGTGCCATATTCCAGCGTGTCTGTATTGGACTGGTCGGGCTTCTGGTCTTAATGCTTGCCGGCAGGGTCACATGGAAAAGGGATTGCAGTATTCTTACCGGGATTTTATGGCTGATAGCAGGTGGCATACTTGTGACGTTCTCTGCAATTCCTCAAAAGGTGATTGAATTTGTTATTTCCACCGAATATCTGAATCGTATAAGGGTCATTATGGGTTTGGTCAGTATCCTGGTGCTTTATATTACGTTTGAATCAATCAGGCGGACGCATCTGCAGGAGAAGTATGCCCTGTTGTGGGTGGTAACTGCCCTGATCATTTTGATTTCTGTTCTTTTCCCAGATGCAGTATCTTTGTTCAGGGCTGTAACCGGCATGGAATATGCCACAGCAATTGCGACAGTATCCTTCACTTTTCTTGTGATGGTTGCTTTTCATTTTTCAATTTCTTTATCTGCGATGCAAACGGATCATACAAAGGTTGCACAGCGTGTTGCAATTCTGGAGGCACGCCTCAAGAAACTTGAAGAGACAATAGCTGGCGGAAATGACAACGAAAAGAAACTTACCGGTCAATCATAACGCCAGAATTAATTTACAACGAGTAACGAATTCCCAGCCCTAGGGCAATGTTATCCATTGGAATCTTCTCTTGTGGAATATCCCACCATAGTTCTCCGTTCTCATGGATTAGAACTTCGGCTTTAACATCAACTTTGGTCCAGCGCAGGTAAAGATCTGCCGACCATCTATCCGAAATCTTGTATTCGCAGCCTGCATTCAGGACAATGCCGATCGGATTGTTCAGGTTCATTGTTCGAATCCTTCCCAAATACGGTTCTGAAGGACGACCTGCATCAATCCATTCCTGGTTGGGCGAATATCCCAAACGCCATGCAGTGGCAGAGTCGAAATCTGCATTAAAATAGGCCAGCCCTATACCTCCATAAGGTGTCCATGGCGAATCATTAAGGTACCTGCCGATCAATGAAACCATTGGTCCTTTAAGGACAAAGGTACCGTCACAATCCCCTTCCTCTGTTCCCGTACGGGCTTTGATTGTATCCCATGTTATTTCTATACCCCATGTTGGAGTGAAGAACCAGTCGGCAAAAAGCTTGATCGGCATATAATTCTGATCCTCGTCAAGCTGGTTGATGGTCCCAATGAAAGAATCACTGCTATTCTTCAGTAACCGGAAATAAGTCAATCTCGTACCTATTTTAATATCCCCCCATATAAACTCTTCAGTAATCCATTCGATTCCGGCGGCATTGTCCTGAGGTTCATGTACCGGTATTTCTCGGGGTACCAGTTGCTTTACGCCTGCCAGTGCTTTTGCATTGTCTTCGGCTGCAGTTTCTACAAAACACCCGCTGTCTGAAAGAAAAGAAGATCTTGATGTTCTGACAGCGACACTGTTTTTTATGTCGAAAAGGGATGTTACAAGAACATATCCCTGTGCAATCTTTTCTACCCGCCCCATTACTACATAGTCAACTTTAAGGAGTTTTCCGGCTGCAACTGCGGCAAAAACTTCTGTTTCGAATTGCGCTACATTAAAAGCCTGCCCGGTAAGGGTGTTGTTTACCAATTGTCTCGGTATAACACGGTATTTTCCTGTTCCAGATAGAAAATCCGAGAAACTATTACAGAGAAGTTCTGCCTGATCCTGTTGTACTCCTTCTTTTGCTTCAAATGTCAAGACAGCACAGGTTGGCTGTTGTTCTGCAGAAAACACAGGAAGGAGCGAAGTGGACATTATCGCCAGTATAAAACTGCAAACGAATCTGAAAATGAATAATTTCATAATTATTAAGTTTAATTTTTTTGAACCATACTTATAGGTTGATAAGGATGCAAGTGAATTGTTATGCCGTCCGGTTATCAGTTTGACCTTCATAATCGGCTTTGATAGAGAAGACCCGGAAATACGCGAAATACAGCCATGAACTTAATAATTGCTGGAAAAGACCGGACATCAGATATTGGGCAACAGATAGTAAACAGGGCAAAACAGCGCGTACAAAACAGTCCTGTGCCTTTCCTTTCGCCTCAGCATTCCGCGCTTTGTCTGAAGGATGAAATCACTGCAGATGGATATCTGAAACAGTTTGTCCGGTTGCTGAAAATGCGGCATGGCGCCAGCACGGCCCCATTTCCTATTCCTGCGCGCGCCGGTTTGTCCGGCAGGATAATGGCGGTGTTAAGGCGGGTCCTTTGGAAGTTGTTGCGGTACCAACATGACCGGATAACGTTTCAACAGAATCTTATTAATGAACTTTTTATAACCGGTATCGAAATACAGCAAAAGACGATACAAGGTAAGATGGATGGAATTTCAAAGCGTTTGGAAACCCTTGAATCCGAGGTGAAGCGCCTTCGCTGACTTTCTCTGATTTAGCGAATCGAATAATGAAAAACTTAACTATTCATCAGCTTGTTTCCGGATTTGCCCTGGGGGATGCGATCTCATCGGAAGCGTTATCCATCAAGGATATTTGCACAAGAATGGGTATAACCTCTTTCATTTATGCGCCCGCAACCAGGATCTCACCCGATATGGTTCATGTAGCACGCCGGATGGAGGATTTTGCCGCAGGACCTGATGATATTGTCATTTATCATCATTCAATATTGTCAGAAGCCACAGATACATATATCACGTCTTCAGGCCGGAAGGTATTACTTTACCACAATATAACGCCTGCCGGATTTTTCAATCCATTTGACTCTGAAGTTGCGACACAATTAAGAACTGCAAGAGACGATCTCAAAAGGATTGCAGCCGCAGCAGATGCGCGCTGGGCTGTTTCGCGTTATGATGCTCTGGAGCTTGATGCTCTGGGGTTCAAGGATGTTCGGGTTTTCCCTTTGATATTCAACATACCGCAATATACTGTTGCGCCTGATCCATCTATTCTTGGTAAATTTTCAGCCGATCTGACTAACATTCTCTGTGTTGGACGGCTTGCGCCTAACAAATGTATTGAAGAACTTATTCTGGCCTTTGCCTGGTACAATAAATCAATTGACCCTTTCAGCCGTCTTATCATAGTCGGATCCAAGCAGACAGTTCCTGCTTACTATGCCATGCTGAGAATGCTTGCCGGGGAGCTTGATCTGGCGAATGTGTGTTTCGAGGATTTTGCATCGCCTGTGGGAGTTGCGGCTTATTATCGGGTGGCGGATGTGTTCGTAAGCGTAAGCCGCCACGAAGGTTACTGTCTGCCGTTAATCGAGGCAATGCACAGCAGCGTGCCGGTTATTGCACGGGCGATTGGGGGAATGCCTGAAGCAATGGATGGGGCTGGGGTGCTTTTTGACGATATGAATCCATGTGAACTGGCAGAGTTGATCCATGATGTTGTATCGAATCCGATGATAAGGAATGAAGTAATGGTGTCGCAGGCGAAGCGTATGGAAAGACTTGCATCACGATCGGTGGATAATGAATTCAAGGAACTGTTGTCGCCTTTGTTCGGGAAACAATAACCTTTGACATTCCGGTGGTTATTCCATTCTTGTAATAATCACTTTCCTGATTTCCACGTCTGCATTTCTTGAGAACAGGAAAAGAATATTCACCGGCAGATTCAGGTTTTGAATATAAGAAAGTTTGGCCGATTGACCTGCGATGACCGGTGTCCAGTCTTTATCTTCAGCATCAGTTCGCCTCATGTTCAGCTTGCCGAGTTCTATGCCGGTCGGCGCCGAAGATGAACAGATAAATTCCACTTCGTACCGGCCTTTTTCAAGTGGAAGTTTGGGACCATAAAAAGCCGCGGCCACAGGTTCGTCAGTTTTCCTGAGTTTTACACTGGAAAGATCTTTACTGGTGTACCCGGCATGAAAGAAGCAGACCGCCGGAATTTCCATTTTTTCACCTGGTGCAACTTGTTTCCTCTCACCCCCTGTAATAATGGCCATATCGGCATTTATGGCCCCGCTTTCCAGGACGAGCCGTAACGTGACAGGACCGAAATTGGTCGATGATTGAAATGGTATATCCTTCCACGTCCAGTCGGTTGCCGAAATTGAAAGAGTATTATTATCCAATACGTTTAAACTGGTGGAAGTAATGACTTTTAATATACCCGTTCCGCGGGTACGGATCAGCCATTTCGGATTTGTGACCGGCCCGAGTTTAACCGGGGCTGTTTCCACCCAGGAATTTGTGACAGAAAGAGAAAGATAAGTGTTTCCGGAGGCGTCTGTGCTCTGTTCAGCAATTACGTTCTGGTTTGTACACAACTCGAGTTCCCATCGCCGGGTGGGAAACAACGATATCATGAAATCCAGCTTTTTTTCATGTTGTGACGGTTCTTCAAGGATCTTGAATGACCATGCGGAGCCATCCTTGCCAATAAGCTTAAGCCGGGGGTGATTCAGGAGGTTCTGAAGAGTCAGCCCTACAGGGAAAGGGCTTACCTTCTCCGGGAAGAGATCTTCATGCAGAACGATGTATTTGATCTTGAAGCGGTATAGGAGATCGTTCATCTGGAGATTGTTCAAGATGCCCTGATTTGCGCTTTCCAGTGCCCGAAAAACGGTTTTTACGTATTTTTCCGGCACCACAGGACTATAACCGTTGATGAGCCTGATCCTGTACAGGGAAGCATAATGTTCATAAATCGATGCAAAATGAGAATCTCCCGGCCATATCGGTAAAACAAGTGCGGCAGGACGGTATTCTTCATTGTTTTTCAGAGTGTTCCGGGCATCTTCGCTGATGGCTTGATAGGCGTTCTGTTTGTCGTGAAGCAGGCAAAGTGTTGGACGAACTTGAGCTTTCAGTTCGATAATTAATGCTGCAAAAATAACCAGAGAAATGATCATCCGCAGAAACTTTCGATTTTGCAGCAGGATGTAAATATGTGTCATGGCCATGGCGCAGGTGATGGACAGAAGACATGGCATCAGGCAGAAGATTTTTGCAGGTTGACGTATCATTTTGTATTGAGGAATCAATTTTCTGACCGCGCCGAAAATATGGCCATCAAAGGGACCCCTCGTGGCAAGGGCCAGTAAAATGATGCCTGTTATTCCAAGGATTAGGCATACAAACATCAGGCGGATGATTTTTGTTTCCGATGACATCTTGCTTTGAGAAAAGAAGAAACAAAGTAACCCCGCGACTATGATTATAATTATGGTGAATCCGATGAAAATATGACTTGTAATTCCGCCGGCATGCCAGGCAACGAGGCCATTTGCGGGAGGAGAGAAGAGAGCAATTTCAGAAAGGGGACGTGTTCCTACAGACTTCGAGAGATCAACATGCAGGTTTTTGTGAAAATGATATACGAGGGTTATCCCGAACATGATGGCAATGGGAAGCAGCGCCAAGAACAGTTTCTTGTAGTGCGCGATGTCACTCCATTTAAATACAGGGTTGTTCATCATTACCAGGCAGAACCAGCATGGTGCGGCAAGAACTGAGAAAAAGAAAAGGTGAGCATCGCCCCATCTCAGGAATAACAGGGCAATACCGGCAAGAATTCCTCCAGTAATACGATTATCTCTTGCAGCCATATCAATCCCGAGAAACATGAGTGGTACCCATGCCATTGAAAAACCTGCCGGACTTCCGCCAAGGAGATTTACCCATAAAAAGGGAAGGCCGACGCTTATCAATGCTGAACCAGCCGCAATGTATTCGTTTACAGTATAACGTCTGGCTAGCAGCCATGTGCAAAGATAAATTAACCATATTGAAATGAAAGCTGTTGAATTCCATCCAAATTCCCTGCCGCCGATCCATGAAAAAATGGCGGCAAAAAGGGAGAAAGGTGCATAATAGGCCCCGGGGCGATAACGTACTGAGTCATCACCTGTGTTAAATTCATAAACGTTGTGCAGCCATGGAGTACGGCCTGTAATCATTTCGCTGACAAGCCAGAATTGATAATAAAGCTGGAGCTGATCTCCAGGAATCATGGCCCGCATCTGGTATTTTTCAATGTTCTGAGAAGAAGAGGGGATTGCATGGCGAATGTAACGCGGGAGAGGCCACGAAAACAACATCCACATTGTCAGTGATACCAGGAATGAAATCAGGAGTATTTTTGTCAGTTTCATTTCTGTACCCGTGCAAATGCAGTATCCATGTCTTCTCCGCTATTCAACGCCGCAACCAGTTCTGCAGGTTTGTTGGCTTTTTCCCGCAACGGCGGAATGCTTTGCTGCAGATGCGACTTGATAATTGATCGCTTTTCCCAGCCGGTAAGTATATGTCGAACAAGCGAATCTTCCGAGAAATCTTCAAATCCGAGGCTATATTCTCTTAAGCCTATTGTGGAAAAATAATGGTGTACCTTGGGTTGATATGCCAGGCCGACGACAGGTGTCAGTTCGGAAGAGGCCAATATCATTGAATGGAGCCGCATGCCGAACAACAGGTTGACATTTCTCAGGACGCCTTTCATGTCGTAATGATTATATTCAGTATTTGGAATTAGTGATGCTGTAATTCCGGGATCAAGCCTGGCTATCAGCTTTCGCGTGATGTCCGTATCGGCATGCTGGGTAGTTATAAAAAGAAGCTGTGCATCAATCGAACGCATGACTTTGTTCAATGTGCCGGCGTATGTTGAAAGGAACTTTCCCTCGCCGATGGACGATTTGCCGGTTTGTGCCCATGTGTCCAGATACACGTTAATATTGACTGCCAGGATTTCCTTGTCCGGGTTTATACCTGTTTTTGTGAATATCTCCCTGACACGGGTATCATCGGACGATGGCGCGTTTATTGCCGCATCAGCGGCAATAAACATCCGCTGGTTCCGGACACCTATATCTTTCAATATGTCCATGGAATCCTGGTCTCTAACCGAAACAAAGTCCATGAGTTCAGCCAATTCTTTAAGCATCTTGCGACCCGTAGGTGTGCTCACCGGTCCGGTACCTACATTGTAAAAACCCATCTTCTTGCCTTTTTTTTTCGCCAGAGGCAGGAGCAGATAAAGGGTGGACATGAAATTGAACAGGGGATTGTAAAGGGAGCGGTCGAAAAGAATGGCGTCGAAAATGAGAGTGAGATCAGTCCGCATGATCGACCGGTATGTGGGAATACCAAGCATTTTGATCGAAAAATTCCATGGCAACATGCCAATGGGTTTTGCCTTTTCCCTGTAGTTGTCTCGAATGTACCCGGGCCGGATAGTAGGAATTTCGTATAACAGACTGTTCTGGCAGGATGTATTAACAGCCTGCATAATGGATGAAATTAATGCGGCATCTCCGGTATTGCGTCCCGAAGAAGAACCCAGTAATGTTGCAGACCCAAACATATGATTTGTCCTTAAATAAAGCTCAATTTTTGCGATAGGCTATTATTTTGAATAATGAAAGTAAACAATTGAATATGCCGGCTGAGACAGCCAGAACCTCTCCAGTTAAACGGATAGTGTACATACTGTTCAGCCTTGGGGTTACCATTGGAATATTTTCCTACCTTCTTACCAAGGTTTCCATGCGTGATGCAGTGCGTGTGATCCTTGATGCAAATCATTCTGCTGTCATGATGTTTCTGGTTCTTTCTCTCACAATGAGTTTTTTCAGGATGCTTCGGTACCAGCTTGTGCTCCAACTGTCAGGTTATTCTCCTGGTTCAGTTGCGATGTTTCTTGTGGTACTGGTACGGAATTTTTTCGCGGATCTTCTGCCAGCACGTCTGGGAACAGTCATTTATATCTACCTCGTCAACTCGCGTCTTGGAGTGCCTTTTGGCGCGGCAACGGCCAGTTTTTCCCTGGCGTTCATATTTGATATTATTGCGCTTGTTCCGATGGTACTCCTTGCCGCATGGGGTGCCGGAGCAACCGGAAAGATGTCTGTGGGAGGTCTTATCACTGGTGCGGTGGTTCTTGCAGTAATAACAGTTGTCGTACTTGTTGCTTTGCCGTTCATGTTCCGTCTGCTCTGGCATGTGATTGATGCGATGAGATTTGTCCCGGAAAACAGACGTCAGCGCTGGGCTGAGGCTTTCCGGTCAGTTGAAAATGAAATAACCAGGGCGCGGACCCATGGCGTTTATTTCAGACTTTTTGTTGTTTCTGTGATGGTTCGCCTGGCGAAATACGGGGCATTATATGTTTTCCTTTATGCACTGCTTGAACCCATGGGATACAGTTGGAGTCAGTTGAATCCTTCACGCGCTTTCCTTGGTATTTGCGGTGCCGAATTTGCAGCAAGTCTGCCGATGTCAGGTATTGCCGGTTTCGGGGCTTATGAAGGAACATGGGCTGCAATCTTTGCAATGCTTGGTTTCCCCGGCACTATTGCCAAGCTGACAGGTATTTCTCATCACCTGTTCACCCAGGTTTATGGCTATCTTCTCGGTGCCGCGGCTTTGGTTGTTCTTCTTCTACCGTGGTTCAAGACGGCGGATTCGTCGGTAAAGGAAGAAGGGAGGGACAGTTCTATGCAGTTCTATGGAAAAATTTCCGTTGCAACAATAATAGCGGCTTTGTTGTTGTTTTTGTGCCTGCGGTTACCGTTGAGTGCCTCTGATCGTGCAAAACGCCTGCCACCGGACAAACCAACTGCTGTTGAAGAAGCGAAATACCATGAGATGGGACAGTCCTTCCAGGGACGTATTCTTTTCGATTCAAACCGATCAGGGACGTTCGGTATATATACCATCAAGGCAGATGGCACGGATTTAACCAAAGTAGTTGATACACCTGCACAAGAGATGTATCCGGATCCTTCACCTGATGGACAGTGGCTGGTTTTTTCGAAACAGGAATTTCTGAACAAATCTCTACCCGGAGAAATCTGGATATGCCGTCGTGATGGCAGTGATGCGCGGAAGCTTGCTGATAATGGAACTTTTCCAACATTCAGTTCGGACGGTAAAACGGTTTTCTTCGAACGTGAGAGAAAAAAGACCATGGCTGTAAATGCCGATGGAACCGGTTTACGGGAAATCTTTCCGGGGACAAATCGTGAATTCGATCGTTTCCAGATTGTAAAACCACGCGTCTCGCCGGATGGCAAATATGTTGTATTTATCTGTGATCGGAAGAGAGGCTGGAATATATGGTGTGCCGAGTTGTCTTCCGGAAAAGCTTTTCATGTTGCATCGGGTTGTGAAGCCGGATGGTTCGGTGACAGCCGCAGGCTGGCATGGATTCTGAAGCACAAAGTCAGGGAACGAACGGGAATATATCAGTTTGACATGGTGACTCACGAATCAAAGGAATTGCAGGATGCAGATGCTCCACGTGGACATGAATATTTTCCCACAGTAACAAAAGACAACCGTTTCCTGTTGTGGGGTGCATGCAAGCCTGGTGAGCATGGCCATTTTGATTCAAATTACCAGATTTTTGTCAGGGATTTGAATGGAGGCTTTCCTGTCAGGATTACTTTTGATGAATTTAACAACCGCTGGCCGAAACAAATGAAAACGGATTAATCCCGTTAATCATGTCAAACTCTTCTTTTCCTGCGACGATGCAAAAAACAGGCTGCAGCCGGTATTAGCGGCTGAGGTAGATCGTCTGTTCCGGCGAGTCGCGGCGCAGTTCTTCATCATAAATATAATCCCTGAGGCGGATATAGTGTTCGGAAACCGTGTCATATGATGTCCATTCTTCTCCGTCGTTCTGATCGTAAAGAGCCAGGTGATTATCGGCATCAATGTTACCTTCCATATGATGGCCAACGCCGGTCATTGATGTGTCGAGGATAACTGAATTTCCTTTGTGCGATATATAAGCGGTAAGCGTTACCTCATTACCATCCGGATCCCTGTATCTTCCGCTCCAGTCTCCGCCCAGGTCTAATTCTGCATTTCCGAAATCATTATCATTATTCTCACATCCTGAGAAGACAAACAGCGCAATCAACGTCAAACTCACCACACATAAGCTTGATTTGTTCATAATACCGGGAAATCTAGCATAAAATCGGCTGTGTATGCAAAATTATTCTATGGGTATACCGTCAATATTCAATCTGCATCGCGTTCAGTTTCTTTTTTAATTTGTTAATAAAAGCCTGATCTTCCATACGATTGGGGTGGTATGAATCCGGTACGATTGATTTTCCCAGAAGGAAGTGGAAAATGGCGTCAGCAGCAATACGGTGGCCGATCTCGTTGGGATGCTGGTCGAGGAATAATATGTTCTGATCACGGGCCTTATTGGCAAAGCGATATGCATCCAGGAGATCAAGAAAAGGAACGTTCTCTTTCCCGCAGATGTCTCTTACTGTGTTGTGCATTGTTTCAAAAGGATATTTTCCTTTCTGCATGTTTTGATTTAGAAGGGGAAAAAGGATGACAGCCATGGATACATTTTGTCCGGAGCAAAGTTGATGAAACTCATGGATAGTATTGGTAAACATAGACATGCCCGGATACGTGGGTTTATAAATATGGCGATAATACTTAATGAAAGCATGTTTCTGCCTGTATTCTTTAATCCGGTAATACGAGAGACTTACAAGCGCTGAATGTTTCAAGATATAACGAAGAAGAAGCGGGGGTGCCTTGATACCCATTTTTTCCCGGAGTTTGAGTATATCTTTTGGGGCTGACCAGTTCTCTGTGTCATTTAAATGGACAATGAAGAGAATAATGGAGGGTTTGTATTCGAAAGCCTTTTGCAGAAGGCGGGCCTGCTGATAGGTTGCGGTTGGTTTGGCAAAAACTTCCACTTCGCAGGGGGTGACTCCGTCATTCAGGTTCATCAGCCATTCAAGGCGTTCGGCAAACCTGTCATAGCGTTGATTCCCCACGCCAACGGTTATTGAATCTCCTATAATGGCAATACGTATCAGGTTGGTTGATGTATTGCTGTGAGGATGCTGGCGGTTGTGCTCAGGGCTGTAGATCGTGAAAGTCCGATCCATGGGTATACAGGACATGGCATCAGGAATGAGCAGGCGGAGAAAGATTTCAAGGACAAAAAAAGCCGCAACAACAGTCAAACATAAAACGGCAATATAACGTACAGTTTTCTGTAAAGCACTCATTGTTTCACAGGAACAGCCATGTTTTCAGCCAGTTAATCAACTTTGAAATGATTCCCGGTGAGGAATCAGAAACATAGAGGTCCGGCCTGTTACAATCGCCTGAAAACGTGACTTGTACTTTCGGGTTCTTTGTGAAGAGTTCATAAACAAAGATATCCTTGGGGCTAGGATATTCCGTACAGGCCACAAGCCAATCGTGCTTGTTGGACCAGAACTCGTTGTCGATTCTTTCATAATACTTTGGCGGATCAAAATGGCCCGTTTCTTCACTAGATTTCCATTTAAGAATCTTCATTCTTCTATGTGTTCCTGTGTTACTGGATAGAAGTGTACCATCAGGTGACAAACTTGACGAGCATCCTATTCCGATAAGCCAATGATCGCCTGATTCGAGGTCAAAGCCGTACATTTGGTGCCCGGCTATCGTGGCTACCAGGTGGCGGTTGTCCATGGAAATATCAAGGGCGACAAACGGGTAACCGCTTGCCACCTTGCGTATTTGCCTTGTCTGGATGTCCACTGCTTTTATGTCCATTCCATCAGGATAGAGTACTTCCTTCCCGTTCGGATTGTATGTGAGACTCGGTTTGGCAGTAGAAGTCTCTGCCAGTACTTCCAACTTTCTGCCGCCTGAGGTCATATGCATTATTTTCTTGTCGCGGATAAATGCCACATAACGTCCATCGGGAGACCACCTGGGATAACGACCGTTCTTGACCAACATAATTGTCCTGGGGTCGCCGATAAATGTTTTGTAAATTCCATCGATTTTGATTTTCTTTTCATCTTCTCTCTGAAATACAACAACACCTTTTAGACGTTGAGAAAGGTCCTGAATGGCTTTTATCTGTTCTGGTGAGCAGTCTGGCGTATCAACATGCTTGCGGTACAGGTGGCGGTAGTAGAGAGCTGTTGCGCATAAGAACAGAAAAGCGGCAATAAGAATTCGTATTTTCATATTCAAAAGAGCCTGTTAAAAGGTTGAATTCAAAGGTAAGGAGCTTATAGTAGATGTGCTGGAGAAAAATGTAAAGGATGAGAATCAAAACAAGATATATCAAGCTGATTGTCAGTCTCGCGTTCCTTGTGCTGCTCTTTAAGCTGGTGCGCAAGAACGACTTTCTGGCCATGTTTCATCAGTTTAACCCGTTTTTTTTCGTGTTATCCCTCCTCCTTATTCCGGTAATGATCATGACCAGTAGTCTGAAGTGGAAAGTGGTGCTTGATCTTCAGGGTACGCCGGTCGGGTTCTGGCGGCTTGTGAAAATCTATTTTATCGGCTATTACTTTTCCAACATACTTCCCTCCAATGTCGGCGGGGACATTATTCGTTCGTACTATGCAGGAAGACAGATAAACAGTCAGTCCTATGCTGCGGTGAGTGTATTTGTGGAGCGAATCACGGGGCTCCTGATTCTCCTGCTGTTGGTCATTGTTCTTCCGCTCTTCGGAGGCAGTTTATATTCGCATCCTGCGGTAATTGTGCCGGCATCTATTGCCCTGTGCCTTGTTGTGGTGTTTTTCTGGCTTTTTCGCTACACACGGCCTGTTACCGCTTTCTTTGCGATCTGGCTGAAAATACTGACCATCGGCAGAAACATAGCCGGAACGAATAGGATTATTTGCCGCTTTCTTGATGCGCTGATCCGGTCCGGTGAATCCCTTCACAAGATGGCCGATGGTTTTCATGACAAACTCCAGGCGGCTGCCATATGTCTGAAGAAGGATTGGAAGACAATGATCTGGGTTGTGGCCCTGACGATAATTCACTATGCCATGGCATGGGTGAACGTGTACCTGGCATTCAGGACTTTTGGTGTAACACCGCCTTTTTGGGGAATTGTTGTGATATTGCCCACTTCCATGATGGTAGCTATGATTCCCATAACTTTGGGTAGTTTAGGCATTGCAGAAGGATCATATGTGTTTTATTTTGGATTAATTGGTATAGACAAGGCCGCGACCCTGGTTATGGGGCTTTTTTTACGATTCAAAATGATACTCGCAGGCCTTGTCGGCTTGACGTTGTACCTGACACATGGTACGGATAAGATCAACAATGTCGAACAACTTCGAGACTCTGGATCATGAGATACAGAACGTGGTGAACAACCCGAACTTGTCACCGCTGAAGAAATACACATTACTTGTCATCGGTGAGTGGGCGCCGGGACGGCTTATGTGCTATGAACTGATTATGGCCCTGTTCGGTAACTGGCCGGGAGCCTCAGGTTATTTTCTGCGCCGCAAGTTCTACAAGTTGCTTTTCAAATCCATGGGACATGGTGCGACAATAGGACGAAACGTTACCTTCAGGGGTGCTGGCAGGATTTCGCTTGGTGACAATGTGTGTATTGACGATAACTGTGTCGTGGACGCACGCGGTCCCCAGGCGTTCGTGACCATCGGCAATGGAGTGTTTGTCGGACGCAACACCATTATCAGGTGCCGTGGTGAAAGTCTGACAATCGGTGATGAAACGGATATCGGTTGTAACTGCTTGGTTGCCACGGATGCCCGTCTTGAAATTGGCCGTGATGTTCTTGTATCCGCATACACTTATATTGCAGCTGGCGGTACACATCGTTATGACGATAAGACAAAGCCGATCACCAAACAGGGTTTTATAAGAAAGGGTGGGAGTAAGATAGGGGACGATGTGTGGATTGGGGCCCACGTATTAATCTTGGATGGAATTACTATTGGCAAAGGTGCGATCATTGGTGCCTTTTCCATGGTCAATGATTCCATTCCGGAGATGGCCATTGCCTTCGGTGCTCCTGCGAAAGTCCAGCGGTATAGATAGCGTAGTAAATCGAACCCGACTTTCCTTTGTCTTTTACTATCCGTAATAACTTCCGTCTTTTGTAACTGGTCCCTCAGGGCATCAGCATGCTTTATTACGTGTTCAGGCGAGTTTATCCACGTCACTCTGTCTTCGGAGAAGGGTCTTTATTCTTTCGTGAAAGGCTTGCAATATGCGTCGCCGGAAAAAGGCGAGCCATACTACTATTCTCCCTGCTGGTGAGAGAAGAAACCTCACGATTCTTAGCCTGAGGGACGGATTGTCTGCCGCAAAATAAGTTATCGCATGAATGCCTGCTTTCAGTTTTTCTGTGACACTGAATTCTCTGGCCAGCCCGTATTCAGGAACAGGTTGTTGTTTCAGGCGTCGTTTTGTGATGTTCCAGAACGCCCTGGCCCTTTTGCCACGTACCATTGGAGAATTTGAAAGAGGCGAATAATCATCGGGAAAATTTTCCAGCACAATACTTCCAGCATTACGGGCTTCTTCAAGAATATGCAGTCCCTTTTTTGTTCTTACGATAATCAAATTGTAACCATCGAACAATTTTCTTGTACCTTGCCAGCCTTTGATCCACGGATCGCTGACGGAAATATCCGCGAATTCTGAAGTTGCATCTATGCACATCCGGCAACGCTGGGGTGAATAGAGTTTGAAGAACATCGTGAGACATTCCTTTGCGTTCGGACGATAACTTGAAAGAGGCAGGTTGGGGTATGGAAGTCCAACCAAGTTTCCATCCTGCATTTGGGCCTGGATATAACCTGGCAGTTTGCCGGCCCTGTAAATGACCCGTGAGAGCGAATTCTCGTCAATCCGGTAATATCCAAGTATGTCGCGCAAAGCCTGATGATCAAGGCAGGAATGACAAAACAGGCCGACAGTCAACAGTATCTTTTCTTCCAACGCAGGGATCAAGGCCATCATCTTGCGAATACCGTGTATCTGGCAGGGAAGACCGGTGAAAAGAAATGGACCTGGCTCCTTTTTCAGTGTCTGAACAAGGTGGTTCATTGAGCAGGCTGGATATTTTGACAACATACCCTGGCGAATTTCATTTTCGGTACGGGCGATAAATGCTTTAGGTTTCCATTTATGTTTGCGGTCGGAACAGATGGTGAATGTTCCCGTAATGTGGCCGGTTTTCAGAAGGAAAATCGGTAATTGAGTGGCAATTCCGCCGGATGTGGATTTAGAACGTATGTTTTTATCGGTCGAGTACCCGAGGAAAGTTTTTATGACGTACCCATGTTCTTCTTTAACTGTAGTTTCTTTCCCGAAGAGTCTTTTGGATGTTTCGGGGAATGAGAATTCATGACCGGGACAAACGCGCACGCAAAACCCGCAATTGGTGCATTTATCAGCATTTTTCTTCCAGGAAGGCCAATAGTCGTTATCAGGTTCGATAACCTCGGTGGGGCATATTCCGGCACATGACCCGCATCTGTGACATAAACCCTGATCGACTATTTGCTTAAGCTGTGAAAGGGAAGGCGTCATTTGTTTTTTATAAAATAACCTCCATGGGAGTACTGTGCCACACTACTTGTATGGGCGTCAATGCGGCAAAGGCGGGTGTCGTTGTAGGTAAGAGTTGGTTCTTTAACATTTCCGCTTATCTGTTATGTTATAACCATGTCTGATGTTGGGAATAATCAAAGAAATCCCCGGGGTTTATGGCGGGAATGGTTTCCGGGGGTTGTTGCCTTTATCACTGGAATATCTCTGGTAGTTCTTCTTCGAAAACCCGGGGGGCTTTGGATACATGTCTCATGGTTGCAATATCTTGCCGTTCCAGTTGCTGTTGCGGGTATTATATTCTTCTGGCGATGGAGACAGTTGCGGAAAGACGGGGTGAATTTCTCGATTGATCGTTCGACATTTGTGGCGTTCGGATTACTCGCCTCGCTGATGATATTTGTGATTTCCAGCGCAACGAACGACATGTGGTTCTTCTTCCTGAGGTGGGGTCCCTCCGGTGGACCTGAGTCTTATCCACTGGTTAAATCCGGTGTGGTGCGCTTTTCAATAATTGTAACCCTGTTAATGCCTGTCCTTCTGTTTTGCCGGACAAAGGTAAGTATCTGGGTTATTACTCTTGGTGTTTTGTTGTGGTCGCAGGTGACATGTTTCAGCCATTTGTGGAACGTAACCGGCGGACAGGCATTGTATAATGATGATCATCCATCTCTCATGTATCGCTTGTGGGTATATGCCCAGACTTTTCCTGGGTTGATCTATTATGATCCTTTATGGAATGGCGGTAAAGAGGCCTCATATCTTGTGTCAACAGGTGTTATTCCTCTGGGTACAATCCTGCTTCCACTCTGGAAACTGTTTTCTGTTGATCAAATCTATACTCCGGCACTGGCGCTGGCTTTCATCGTGATAATACCGTTGTTGGCTGGATTTTCTGTCCGTTTTATTGGTGGTAGCTGGATTGCCGCGTGTTGTGCTTCGATTATGGCCCTTGGCATAAGTCAGTATTTCTTCCTGTGGATGCTTCATTTTGGAACAGTGGGATCATGTTTTGCACTCCCTTTCATAATGCTGGTTTGTGCCTGTCTTTATCGTGTTTTTTGGCTTGAACATCTGGATGGTTTGACGGGGTCGTTGCTTGTTCTGTCGTCGCTGATGTTCCTTGCCTGGCCGCCATCAGCCATCATGGCTGTTTTCATGTTGCCGGCTGTTATGGCAGGTATGCGTCAATGGAGTGTCAGGAAAATAGCGTTCCTTGTTGTGTGTGGAATTGTGCTGATTGTTCTGCTTGTCCCGTCTGTGGTGGGAATTATGAGTCATGCAGATCCAATGGGATTCGTTCAGGCAGGTACAAAGAAAATGGAAGTATCCCATTGTTTTCGGCATGGATGGGGAACGCTTTGTGATCATTTCAGGCAGGGAAATCCATGCCTTGTCTTCCTTGGGATTCTTGGGCTTTGGTTTATGCCGCAGAAGGGAATGAAGGTATTTTATGGTGTTTCCATTATCGGTTTGGCATTACTTGCCGGCTGGGGAGATACTTGGAAGCCTTTGCTTCAGTTGTCTCGAACCGGGATACCATTAATGTTTGTCGCGGTGACGCCTGCTGCCATATTGATGGGCAAATGGCTTGAGAATGTGTCGGTAAAAATGATTCCGGTACGCGCTGTGGTTATTGCTCTTTTATTATTGTCAGGACTTAATTCTGCGCGTTTCTATGGAAATAAGTGGATGGGTCCTTACGTTACAATGAGTCCTGAAATGGAAGAGATTACGACATGGTTGAAGAGCAATGTTTCCCAAAATGAGAGGGTTTTGTTTGCCGGTATGACAGTACATAGTTTCGGCCGCGGACATGTGGCTTATCTGCCCGTGCTGACTGGTCGCGAAATGATGGCGTGTGATTACTTCCATTTCTCGACAAAAAAGGTTGAATACGATTATCCCCCAAAGGCTTTCCGTTCTGATGACAGGCATGTAATGGATTTCATGAATCTCTATAATGTTGGTTATATCCTCACGTATCATGACACATGGAAGAAATTCTTTCGTAAGTATCCTGTTGAATATGAGGAAATAAAGTCATTTGGCGAAAAGAAAAAAAGAACTGTTTTTAAAGTAAAACGGACACCGAATCAGTTCCTCAAGGGTAGTGGAAGTGTAAGGGCGGGTATTAACGAATTACATGTAAAGGTGGATAATCCTTTTGAAGAGGCGGTGTTGCGATATAACTGGGTTGACGGTCTTTCTGCAGATGCGCCAGTTGAGATAAAGCCGGTGGAAGTTGATAAAGATATCCGGTTTATAGTTGTAAATCCGCACGGCAAAGCTGAATTCAAAGTATTGTACAGGAAATGGCTGTAATATTATGAATAATTCTAATGCAAACGATATAAATCCTTTGACATTGACCCTCACCTTTTTCCTCTCCCCTTTGAGGGAGAGGACATAGGAGAGGGGGATATCTGGCTGACGACTTATTTCGTTTGTATTTATTAAATAGTGTATGATGAAAACACGAATAGTGCTTTTTTTTATAATTGTATTCGGCTTCCTGCTGCGCGCTTATGTATCAGTAGTTGCTTATTATACCACTTTCGACACCGGTACTGTTGGACTTATGGCGCTCCACATTCTCAAGGGTGAACGGCCGCTTTTCTTCTATGGGCAGAACTACTTTGGTTCGATGGAGGCATATCTGGCCGCTTTCCTCTTTTGGATTTTTGGTCCATCCGAGTTTGTTCTTTCGATGTCACCGATCCTCTTTTCGCTCGGATGGATTGGCGCAACATATTTGTTGTTTAAAGAACTCATGGGTGTGAGAGCCGGGCTGGTAGCGGCATTGTGTGTGGCGGTTCCGGGCTGGGTGATCGTCTGGTACAGCATAGGTTCGTACGGTGGATATCCTGCGGCATTCTTTTTGGGAACTATGGCTTTGTGGCTTGCTTTACGTATTTCCGGCAGGGAATTGTCGCGGCGGGCATACTGGGTTCATGTCTTAAGTCTTGGAGCGATTGCCGGTCTGGCAATTTGGACACATTTGATAACAGCCGCATATCTTCTTACGGGAGCCATTCTGCTGGCAGGTTATTTCATTCGTAATCGTTTTTCTTTCAAGCTTGTCCTGCCGTTTATCGCTGGCGGTTTTTTGTTTGTGATCTGTGTTCTTCCCATTTTAATTTCATTTAATCATTATACGGACACCAGGAGCAGTGAATTGCATATTTCCGGTTCGTTGATACTTCAGCACGTGAGAGAATTGTTTCATCGGCCCTTGAGGGAACATTTGTTCTATCCGAAAACTTTGCCGTTTTTCTTGAAGAGCGGGATGCTGGCGGTCATGTTTCTTGTCGGTGGAATCTATGTCTGGCGGGTGAAAAGTGCAAATGGCAGGGAGGAGCGGTATAAACTTCTTCTGCCAGTACTCTTTGCCTGCGTGTTTCTCGCGCTTTACCTGCCTCACCCACTGGCCTCAACCAAGGCTTCGCGGTATACGATACCATTGTGGACCATTGTGGTACCGGCATTATTTGCGGCTTCAGTTACAATATCGAGTATTGTATTGCGCAGAATTGCCATTGGATTATTGATCATATGGATCGGATATTTCGCTGTATGTGATGTTTTCGTTGCACGATCAAAGATGGAAGAAAAAACTACTTCCATGGCAAACCGCAGGCAGGTAATCAAGAGCGTGACAAAAGCCGGAATCAAATCAGTAGTGCTAGTGGGAGGCTCTATTTTCGGTTATGAAGGTCAGTTCCTTAGTTTCGACTCCTTGGACAAAATAAGATTTGTTTCCGATTATCACGAGCGGTATCAACCTGCGGCCCAGGCTGTGGAATCTGACCCCGACAAGGCATTTGGTTGTCTCAAGACTGATTTGCCGTTTGTAAAAACAGCGCTTGCTGAACTTGGTGTTTCATACAGTGTTATTGATGAATCACGAATTGTCCTGATACATAAACTACGGATTAAACCTGTCAGTCGGAGAGTTGTGCCGGTCGGTGAAATGCGCAGTGGAGTTTGTGGTTCAACAAAAGGAATTGCCTGGGAAGTTGCAGACAGGATCACGGAGACTTTTCTATCCGGTTCTTATGATGGGAAAAGCGGTTTTATCCTGGACCTGGGAAAAGAGCGAAAGATTAACAGCATGGCACTTTTTGCGCCTGGCTATCTTGAGAGTGGCCTGCCTCGCGGATATTCTATTTCGGTTTCTTCTGATGGAACCAACTATAATGTTATTCGTGATATCGAGCACAGAGTTTCACCCTCATATGTCAACGGTAATCAGGTTTATTTTAAAGGATATTTCGGAATAATGGAAAGCAGGTTTGACCCTGTTCTCGCGCGATATATCCGTATTATTTTCCGCATGGGTCAACGGCACGTGAAGGAATGGCGCGTAAGTGAAGCCTTTGTGTTTGAAGAGTCAGGTGGTGTCGCATCCTTAGTCCCAACAGGGGAAGTTGATAACATTGTTTCGGTTTTACGAAAAAACGATATCAATTTTACAGTTGCCGATCGCTGGCTTAGTGCGCAACTGCTGAAACTATTGGACGGTAAGAACAAGGAAATACCTGTTTATCCATGTTTCGATCCTGTATTTAAAAAGACGCATATCAGCCGTGTCATTGTACCGGGAAAAGGAAAAGCCATTGCCGTTACGACTGAATATGCTGAAGAATGTGAAAAAGTGATTAGAGATGTTTATGGAACAAGTGTCGCCTGGGATCGCATTGATTCCGGTCACTATTCACTTCTGATTTTCAAGGGAACCGGGAAGGCATGCTTGGAGCATGTAAAACTTTACTGGAATGGCCACACCTTGCTGAAAACAACTTCTCCAGAGACGCATTTTGGAGCAGAATCAGAACAAGGTATAAATAAAGGGGGCACTTGATTACTTTTGGTTCGGTCTAGCTTTTCCGTTGTTTCCACATATCCCCTTTAACCAGTGATTCCAGCGTGCGGTATAGTTCCTCTGCAATTTTTTTTCTGCCAGAACCTTTCAAGTGAATACCGTCATCTTGAAAATATCCCGCTGAGTCTTTGCCGGAAAATATTGCCGCCAGATCCAAAAGTACGACATTGTGTTCGCGTGCGATTTCACGTGTGATTTCAATATATAAATCATGCGCCTTGATTGTTTCTTCAAGTGACCGTGCCTGGCCATTTGTAACGAGCAGTCCGGTCAATGTTTCTGCGCGTGGTGCTGTAAGAAGAATGGGGATTGCATTAATTGCGCGGATTTCCGCTATAAACGTTTCCAGTGTTTGATGATATTCGCCCGGTGGAACGCGGAATCCCGAGGTATCGTCTTTTGGTAGCGGTCTATTTGATGAAAAGGTGGAAAGTAAAAACTGCCCGAAACGTTTCTTGTTGAGGATATTGAAAAGGGTCACTTCGAATGAATGACTTCCAATTGTTACCATTCGTTTACTGTCAGGTAAACGTCCTCCCAGCCAGTGATCATTCCACCCGTAGTATAACGTTACTACATCCGGTTTTAATGCCTTTCCCTGCTTCTGAAAAAGCCGTAATCCCTGTGCAGTTGAATAGCCGTGAACTGCCATATTAAAAGATTCCCAAACATGTTCAGTTAAAGGCGAATTGGTCAACATTTCATGCATAATGCTTGAATATGGAGGCATACCCTGACCTGTACATGAATCACCCATGCAAATAACTCTTATTGTTCCAGATTTTTTGATGGGATCCACTTCCCTTTCCGGAAAACCAAGACTGTTAATTCTACGTCCATTAAATTCAGTGCCTGGCTGAAATTTCCATCGTAATTGGGGATCGCGTATGATGGCTCGTGTACCGGTTATTCTTTTTTTTGCTCCTTTTATTATAACCGGCGCAAATTCGGCCTCGTACCCAGCGAACTCAAAAATCTGTTCAATGAGAAGAAATGCAAGGAAAGTAGAAGTAATTGCCAGGGTGATTTTTTTTACAGGCAAGGTTGGTATTTGCCATTCATTTAGATTTTTAGATCTTTCTTTCAGAAGAAGCATGATTCCGATTCTTAATCCGAAAATTCCTGCTGGTATAAGCAGGAGTTTCCTATGCCATGGAATCATAATATCGAGGGATCCAAAACTAATCTTTAGAAGGGTCATCGACCACGCTGCTGCTGCAGCAAGAATTGCCAACAGTAAAAGTGTGTCGAGGATAAGAAATATGTAACGACAACCTGAGTTCTGTGTGACAGAAGAGTGGGCGTTTTCGGGCCGGTTATTTAATAATGTTTCCATTTCCAAAACTTTAAGAATTAAGTTTAATCAGATGACGGCCCGACCATCCATAACTTCCTATGGCAGAACTATCCCGTCACACCCTTTACAAACAAATTAACAATGATGATAAACAGATGGCAACCAAAATAATAGGATCTTGTATTCTAGAAAAGAGTGTAGATAAAGGGGGCGCTTGATTGTCCCACAGTGATAAGCAGGGCGAGTAAAAGCAGTGTCAACACGACAGGAACGATCCACCATGCCTTGTTTTTCCAGGCAAACTGAAAGAACTCTTTAAGTAAGTTACCAAGATGTCGTAGAAAACGCATGTCATTCTCCTGTCACATGTAGTGAAATGCTTTCATATCTGCTGATATCAGTCCAGTACATAGTCTTGGCGCCAGTTGGTCTTTTCAAGCCACGGTGGTTGATCCTTTTTGCTCAGCAGGAAAGAGCCTAATACAAGATAATCCATCTCTGTCCGCATAAAACAGCGATAAGCATCCTCCGGAGTGCAGACAATCGGTTCGCCTCGGACGTTGAATGAGGTGTTGATTATAATTCCTTTGCCGGTCTTTTCTTCAAATGCCTTAATAAGGTCGTAGTAACGAGGGTTTGTTGAGCGATCAACAGTTTGAATACGGGCGGAATAATCAACATGAGTGATGGCCGGTACATCCGAACGAGCCTGATTTATACGTTCGCGGATAGGAACCGTGGACGTATTTTCCCGGCCCAGGCATCGTTCCTTTTTAACCGGGGCAACAAGAAGCATATAGGGTGATGGCGTATCCAGTTCAAAGAAATCGCTCTTTTTCTCGACGAGGCAGGATGGTGCAAAAGGGCGGAATGATTCACGGTATTTTATTTTGAGATTCATTATTGACTGCATCTTTGTTGAGCGTGCATCCCCGATGATCGAGCGGTTACCCAGCGCCCGTGGTCCGAATTCCATGCGACCATGCAGAAGTCCAATCACATTCTGTTCATCAATGATTTGTGCTATGGTTTTGGCCCATTCGTTACCAATAAGCTTCTTGGCCGGATATCCTTTGTTTTTAAGATAAGCTTCTATGTCATCGTCCTTGAATTCGGGGCCGAGGTAAGCGCCCTGCATGGAATCATGAATACCATCAGTATGTCTTTCCCCGTTCTTTATCAGGTACCAGACAAGCATGGCCGCGCCCAACGCGCCTCCTGCGTCGCCCGCTGCAGGCTGGATCCAGATGTTTTTGAAAGGACCTTCACGGAGGAGCCGTCCGTTTGCCACGCAGTTCAACGCCACACCACCGGCAAGGCAGAGGTTCTTTTCTCCCGTAATGGCGTGAAGATGTTTTGCCATCTTCAAGACGATTTCTTCGGTGACCACCTGGATCGATCGGGCAATGTCCATTTCGCGCTGTGTGATTTCGGATTCTGCTTTACGGGCAGGACCGCCGAATAACTTGGCAAACCGTTCATTGGTCATGGTCAGGCCGTCAAGATATCCGAAATATTTCATGTTCAGCGCGAGTGATCCGTCTTCTTTTACATCAAGGAGATTATTGTAAATGAGGTCCACGTATTTGGGTTCGCCGTATGGCGCCAGCCCCATCAGTTTATATTCGCCGGAATTGACCCTGAACCCGGTAAAGTATGTGAAAGCAGAGTAGAGCAGTCCAAGCGAATGGGGAAAGCGAAGGTCGCTGATGATTTCAAGTTTGTTGCCATTACCACGTCCGAGCGTGCTGGTTGCCCATTCACCGACACCATCGATCGTAAGGATTGCAGCATTTTGAAACGGTGAAGGGTAGAAAGCGCTGGCTGCATGCGACTCATGATGCTCCGGGAAATACAACTTTGGCATGTTCAGACCGCATTTCTCCATGGCGATTTCGATTTCCATTGGAATCCAGAGCTTTTGCTTGAGCCAGACAGGCAATGCCATCATGAAAGAGTTTAATCCTCGTGGTGCTACGCTGAAGTACGTTTCAAGAATTCGTGCGAATTTTGTTATCGGCTTGTCGTAAAAAGCCACAGCATCAAGTTCGCCTTTCCCGATGCCTCCTTCTGCAAGGCAGTATTTGATGGCGTTAAACGGGAAATTCTGGTCGTGTTTCTTACGTGTAAATCTTTCCTCCTGTGCGGCGGCGATAATCTTTCCGTCTCGTACGAGCGAGGCGGCGGAATCGTGATAAAAAGCGCTTATACCCAGAATATTCATCAATGTTGCTTTTCGTATTGTTTCAAATCTTCGGCGGGTTTATGCGGAATCCAATAGGTGTTTACTTTGGAGTGAAACTTGAGGTTAAGTGGGTCTTTCCCTGAAACGAAAAGCAGTATTTTCCCCGGTAAAAAACACAGATAATAAAATGGCACGAGAAGCAGCCAGGTTAATCCGTTAGCCACCCACAAACCCAGTTTCTTTCCGAATTGCTCCATGGACATGAAGAACGATGGAACGAAAAAACCACTGAACAGGACGATGAAAGACAATGCTATTACTATTCCACCAGCAACAGGTTTCTTAAAAATAATTAGAATAAGTAAGGCAATAACAAGCATGACGGTAAATTGTACCATCACCCGCTTTTTGAGTGAGTGTTCTGAAGGGGAGATGACTGTCGCCATCTCTTTACTGCATGGCCACACAGACTTATCACTATTCCCGTTTTGCACAGAATCAGTCATTTAAATGGTCAGATATTTGTGGGGGTGGAATATATCAATGCCTTCTCCTCAAAACCAGAAATATCTAAAAATTCTGGCAGCTAATGGAGTCATTTGCCTTGGTCAGGATACTTCACGGTTTGACGTTGGTATTTTCGCTTATTGCTTGAGCCAGTTGTTCTCAAGATACCACTGTGCAGTCTGTTGCAGGCCTGTCTCATTTGAATAAATACAGTTATATCCAAGCATTGACCTCATTTTGCTGGTATCGAAAGCCCGGTCTTTGGTGAAAAATGCGACCCTGCGTCGGTAGATTGGTGGTTCAATACCGAACGGTTTGCAAACTGCTTCGCAAATATCGCCGATCAGGAAAAAAGGCCACACAGGAAGCCGGATAACTTTCGGTTTCCGGCCAATTGTTTTTGCAATTATTGATACCATTTGTTCAAGAGGTATTGGCTGATCATTACCGGCGAGGAAGACCTGTCCTGCCGCCGCCGGATGAGTCGCAGCTAATAACATTATATTGGTCAAGTCATCCACGTGAATCAAATGATACAGGCATTTGCCGCTGCCAAGTATGGGGAAAACCGGCCCAGCCGCCATTTTAAATATTTTAAACAAGCGATGATCACCCGGACCATAAATACCTGTTGGTCTGATAACCGTGAGAGGAAGATGATTGGTTACTGCAAAGTCACGGATCCAAAGTTCGGCTTCAGCCTTTGTATGTTGATATATGTCGCCTGGGCTGAAAGGTGATTCCTCGTTTGCCGGTGGATTCTCGATATGTCCATGTACTCCCATGGTGGAAATATGAATAAAACGTTTAAATCCTGGATTGTTTAGCGCCGCTTTTGCCAGTAACTGGGTGCTGATTACATGGACCTTGTGATAGAAATCATCCCCGTATTTTGCTTCTCTAAATGCAGCTGCCACGTGAAAGACATACTCAGCATCCTTTATCGCTTGATTGACGGTATATTCGTCAAAAACATCACCCCTATACCATTGAATATCAAGATCTTTCAAGTGTTCAACTTTTGAGGAAGACCGCGCAATAGCCTTAACATGGAGACCTGCTGAGCATAATTTCTTCACAAGATTGGAACCCGTGAAGCCTGTAGCGCCTGTAACAAGTACCGTGGTTCCGGATTTAATACTTATATTGTTATTATTTGCCAACTTTTCCGATCCCCTTGTTCAGCCAACACCCTGAAAAGATGAAGCTTTATTATGGAACTGGTATCCGTTATTGTTTAATCAGAAGACAATAATATTTGAAAAGACACAAAGAAAGAGCTTTTTTCGGGACAGGTAAATGCGAGTTCTTGCAGATACACATGTTCATATTTATCCGTGCTATGATCTTGATGCGGTATTCGGCAATGCCTTCAGGAATCTGAATGTTTTTGGGGGACAGGAAGCTGAGCCAGCACGAATCGGCAGCCATTTCATGGCTATCTTCCTGACCGAAAGGCGAGATTGCAGTTTCTTTAAGCAGCTAAAGGAGGGGAATTTACCTTTATCTAAGAATAACTACACTATTGAACAATGCCTGGAGGATAATGTCATCTTGGTTCGAGATGTGCAGGGAAACAGCCTGTATGTATTTGCAGGAAGACAGATTATTACCAGCGAACGTCTGGAAGTATTGTCATTGGCTGCTGATCTGGGGCTTCCTGATGGACAGAATATTGATGATGTAATCAAAAATGTACTTTTAGATGGCGGAATTCCTGTTCTGCCATGGTCGCCGGGGAAATGGTTTGGCGGGCGTGGCAGAATTGTTGAAAAGGTATTACATTCATTTTCTCCAAGTCAGTTATTGATCGGAGACACATCACTAAGACCTTTGGGTTGGCCTGAGCCGTCACTTGTCAAGTATGCCATGAGCCATGGATTCAAAGTTATTGCCGGTTCCGATCCTTTGCCTTTTGCCGGGGAAGAGAGGGTGGTGGGAAAATACGGGATTGTGTGTGAAATGGATTTTGATACAAACAAACCTTTATCTGCAATCCGGCGATTGTTTTTTAGCCCTAGTGTTCAAATTTCAAGAACCGGATTGAGGTGTGATCCATTTACTGTGTTTTATAGGTTATTATTGAATAGCCGTGTCAGGAGAAGGTGAAATTGATGAAAGTTCTTTTTATTGCCCCACAGCCGTTTTTCCGGGATCGCGGAACGCCGATAAGGGCGCTCAGGCAGATCGAGGAATTGAGCAGGCTGGGGCACAGTGTGGACATTGCCTGTTATCCTTTGGGCCGGGACGTCGATCTTCCCGGTGTTAAGATACACCGTGTTATTTGCTGGCCCGGGCTCAAGGATATAAAGGTGGGTCCTTCGCTGGCAAAGTTTCCTCTTGATCTATTGTTGTTTTTTAAAGTTTTTTTGATGTGTTTAAAAACTCGTTACGATGTAATTCAGGCAGTAGAAGAGGGCGCTTTTTTTGGGGTATGGTTTAAGAAGTTGTTTGGATGCCGCCTGATATACAACATGGATTCACATTTAACAGACCAGTTGAAATACTCCGGTTTCCTGACTTCCGGACCTCTTCTCTGGTTTGCTGAAACCCTGGAAAAATCCGCAATGCGGAATGCCGAATACGTGGTCACTGTAGGATCAGTCCTGTCTGAACACGTTCGTTCCGTAGCACCCGGCGTAAAAGTTCTCCAGCTTGAGGATGCTCCACTCGATGAAGTCTTCAGGGAAAGTCCCGAAGGTATGACAAAACTTCGTAGCGAATTGGGTTTGGGAGAATCTCCTGTTGCCCTTTACACCGGTAATTTCAGCGGATATCAGGGTGTTCCTCTCCTTGTTCGTGCGGCAGGTTTTGTGGCAGTCAAGCGACCGGACATCAGGGTGGTAATTGCAGGGGGTGAACCGCGCGAGATAGAACAGATGAAAAAACTGGCCGGGGAGGTTGGAGCAGAAAGAATATGTATCTTTGCAGGTAAACGGCCTACTCAAGAGATGAATACTTTTATGACACTGGCAACGGTACTGTTGTCTCCAAGGATCAAAGGTACCAATCCTCCCCTGAAAATATATCCTTATATGCAGAGCGGCCGGGTAATTGTTGCTACCAGGCTATCCACTCATACTCAGGTTCTTGATGATTCTTGTGCAATATTAACTGAGCCGGAACCTGAAAGTTTCGCAAATGGTATTCTCAAGGCTTTTGATGACAAGCAGGTGGCTGTAACATTATCAAATACAGCAAGAAAACGGGTGGAATCATGTTATAGCCTGAGTATTTTTAAAGGAAAAGTCCGTTCAACCTATGAGCAGATAGCCGCAAGTCTTTCTGCTTGATGGATTGAATGATTTATTTACATGGTTCGGATGCAAAAAATAATAAGCCAGGCAATTACTGATTTCCTGTCAAAAAAGACGGGACATGTTCATCTTGTCGGTATTTGTGGCGTAGGAATGGCCGGGTTGGCTTTTCTCCTGAAGGCACGTGGTTTCAGGGTAAGCGGTTGTGATCTGGTTCCTGGCCAAATGGCGGAGTGGCTTCGTAATCGTGGAGTAAAGGTTGAAACAGGACATGATGCCACACACATCAGAAAAGATGTAAAATGGATAATAAAGAGTGCTGCCGTAGGAGATGATTGTCCTGAAATAGTGCATGCGGTAAAATTACATATTCCTGTTTTTTCGCGGGGTTCTGTTCTTCCGGAAGTAATTACGAATTTCAAATCTGTGGCAGTTGGTGGTACACATGGTAAAACTACAACAACCACTTTTATTACCCAGTTGCTGAAAAGTGCCCACAGACAGCCATCCTGGTGTATAGGGGGTGAAGCCGTTCAGCTTGGCGGGGTGGCAGGCTTTCGCGGAGAGCCGGAACTAATGCGTGGAAAGTCTGTTACTGAAGATGTTATTATAGTTGAAGCTGATGAAAGTGACGGTACCCTGGCGCTTTACAGGCCCGATATTGCTGTTGTTACAAATATTGAGTTTGATCACATGGAACATTTCGGGAGTGTTAAAGCATTTGAGGAATGTTTCCTGAAATTCATCCGGAATGCCCGCCAGAAGGCGGTTTATTGTATTGAAGATCCCCGTGCAAAAGCTTTGTGCCGGAAACTTGGCAAATGCACATCTTATGGTTTTTGTAAAGAAGCTGATGTTCGCGGCATTGAAATTAAGCAACGTGTTGACGGAACGAAGTTTACAGTAACTTACGATAAGAAAAGGCTGGGGAAAATAGATCTTCCTGTACCGGGTATTCATAATGTTCTTAATGCCCTTGCTGCAACGGCTGTGGGATTGACGTTTGGTTTGAACTTTAAACAAATACAACGCGGATTGACCGGGGTTAGTCTGCCGCGGCGAAGATTTGAGCGAATTGTTGAGAAACGCGGTCTAACGGTAATTTCAGACTATGCTCATCATCCTTCGGAAATCAAGGCATTGGTACGAACGGCGCGAAAGTTGAAACACTCACGTATTTTGGCCGTTTTTCAACCTCATCGATATACCCGGACCCTGACGCTTGGCGCTGAATTTCCCGCAGCATTTGACGGGGTTGATGAATTGGTGCTGGTACCCGTGTATGCAGCGTCTGAAACACCATTAAAGGGTGGTACAATATGGGACCTTTATGAGCGATTTAGACACGAAAATAATGAGACCAGAAGAAACGGAGAGAAAAAAGAAATGGCAGTTTCTGTTGCCGGTTCCTTGGAACAGGCATGGAGCTATTTCAAGACACAGTTAAGAAAGGGTGACTTATTCCTTATAGTGGGAGCAGGTGATGTTGAGAAAATTGCTGGATGGACAAGGGAGGGAATTTCTGATTTCCGATTTCCGATTTCCGATTTAAGAAGATTCTACAGAAAGCAGGGATTTCCTTTTGAAAAGTTCGGTTCCGCCACAGCAATTAGGTTAAGTGAACCGATGGCAAGACGGACTACTATGAAAGTCGGGGGAACGGCGGATGTTTTTGTTGATACTGGATCGTTAAGTGATCTGACAATATTGGCTAAGTGGTGTGGCAGGAACCAGATGCCATTCAGGTTGTTGGGAAGTGGGAGTAATGTTGTGGTGAGTGATCTTGGAGTACGTGGAGTGACGGCGAAATTGTCGGGTGGTGATTTTGGAAAAATTCAACTGAAGCATGGATTGGTTGTGGCCGGCGCCGGCGTTCCCCTGGCCAGACTGCTGGCCTGGCTTGAAGAACGGGGATTGTCAGGTCTTGAATTTCTTGAGGGCATACCCGGGACTGTCGGTGGTGCTGTCCGCATGAATGCAGGAGCCTGGGGACATGAAATAGGCGAAAAGATTTCGTGGATCCACTGTTTGAATCTGGATGGTTCGAAACGCAGAGTACGCGGTAAATTGATTAAGTTTGGCTATCGAAAGTGTTCTTTTCTTGATAAAAGAATATTGCTGGAAACTGCTTTCAACGTTTTAAATGATAGTTCTGCGGAGATAAGGAAACGCCGGATGGATTTCAGAAAACGCCGCGAGTGGATGAAAGGGCTTCATTGCGCTGGATCGGTTTTCAAGAATCCAGAGAATAATTATGCAGGTCGATTGATAGAGAATGTCGGCCTAAAGGGCCAGAGGGTGGGCGGCGCTGTTGTGTCAAAAGCCCATGCCAATGTGATTGTTACTGATGCCGGGGCGCGCGGGTCTGATATTATGGCTTTGATTGAAAAGATTCGTGCCGAAGTGATGCAAAAATTCAAAGTTCATCTGGATACGGAGGTAGTGTTATTTGAATAAACAGTTTAAAAAAGTTGCAGTATTAATGGGAGGTCCATCTTCCGAGCGCGAGGTTTCCCTGCGTTCAGGCGCGGCTGTGGCAAAAGGTCTTAGGGAATCCGGTTATGAAGTTGTCGAGGTGGACGTAAAAGGACCGGATTTTTCTATTCCTGCCGGTATTGAGGCGGTATTTATAGCTTTACACGGGGAATTCGGCGAGGATGGGCAGATTCAGGAATTACTCGAACGGAAAAAACTGCCATATACGGGTTCAGGTCCTGAGGCGAGCAGAAGGTCTTTCAACAAGATTTTGAGCAAGAAAGTTTTTGTTAAAAATGGAATTCCCACTCCGGAATATGAAGTCTTGGAAAAAGGACAAAAGAGATCGTTAAAACTTCCTGTTGTTATCAAGCCGGCTTGTCAGGGATCAAGTATAGGAATTCATCGAGTGCTGGTTGAATCAGAGTGGGATAAAGCTCAGGCGGATGCTTTCCTGTATGGTTCTGAAATGGTAGTGGAGGCTTATATCAAAGGGCGTGAATTGACGGTAGGTGTCGTGAATAACGAGGCATTGCCGATCATTGAAATAGTTGCTCCGGATGACTGGTATGATTATAAGGCCAAGTATATAAAAGGTACCAGCCGGTATCTTGTGCCCGCTCCAGTTGATGATAATACCAGTAAACTTTGCTGGCAGATTGCTTTAAAAACTTTCGAAAAACTGGGATGTAGAAGCCTGGGGCGTGTTGATTTCCGCCTTTCAGAAGAAGGGCGATTGTATGTGCTTGAGTTAAACAACATACCTGGATTTACAGAGACAAGTCTGCTTCCCAAGGCGGCAGCCCAGGCTGGGGTCAATTTTGCCAGTCTTTGTGACAGAATAATGAAGACAGCTTGTACAGACGACAAATAGAGGGGCTCAAATCTCTTGGCTTTGGTAAAGTGGTATTATAATATTCATGGTTAATTGAAGAAACAGGAACCGGCTTGTAAATTAATTTATATAAGTCGCCTTTTTATTATTTGGGAAGATAATTTCGATGTGGTTTGATGACGAAGAGGCTAATGATCGGCGTCTATTCCGTGTAAGAAAACGGGTGGGGGGGCGCAATACGATCCTGAGAGTAAATACCAGATTTGCTGACAAGAAGAATTCGCAGAAGGTCGGGATTAGTGTTCTCCTTGCAGTGGTTATCATCGGTGTTACGGTCCTTGCATGGTTGGGATGCAGATTGGCATTTCGCGCATTATTTTCAGATAACGACAGGTTTATAATCAGGAATGCAATCATTCAGGAAGGTTCAGTTATTAGCAGTGATCTTATCAAGGAATATACGCAGATAAAAGAGGGAATGAATTTATTTGCCTTCGATATCACCAAGGTCAGGAAAGACTTCCTTAGACAATGTCCAAATGTTAAATCCATGAAAATAATCCGCCAATTGCCCGATACCCTTCAAATTAGCATTGTTGAGCGTAACCCGGTCGCAAGGATCGGCCGGAAAAGTCCGTTTGTGGCAGATAGTGAAGGTTATGTTTTCGGCTTGAGACTTGGTTATCATGAATTGCCTGTTATTACAGGTTATCGCGATCCAGGACTCAGGCCGGGAAGCCGTTTATGCGGTATGGCTCTTGCCGCACTTGAAGTTCTGGAAGCATGTTATGATCAAAAGATTGGACTGCATATCGATGAAGTGGAAGTTAATAACCCTGAGTATCTGGTCCTGTATGTTCCTGAAGGAGACAAAGTTAAGCAAATTGATTTGTCATGGCAGGGTATGGGGAAAAGGAACGCAGAGTCCCGGAAGAAACTTATGGAAAAACTGTCGTGGGTAATCAAAGCTTTGCAATCTGAAGAAGGGCGGCGTTCTCTGAGACTCAACGCAACCCTTGACGGCAGAGTTTTTGCCGATAACGGAGTAACGACAAGTTAGGGATTTGTATGGCAGTACCACCAATTGTTGCACTGGAAATCGGCACATCTAAAGTTGTCGCGCTTGTCGGCGAAATGCGCGAAGGCGGACATGTGATGATAACCGGCATGGGCAGGCATCCATCAACCGGTATCCGCAAGGGAGAGATCACGGATCTTGAGAATGCCGCTGTCTGTGTCCGCACGGCCCTGGCTGAGGCTGAAGAAACCGGGAAGGTATCAATTCGACAGGTTCACCTCGCAATATCAGGAGGTCATATTCAAAGCCTTGTTAATCGCGGAACTGTACCGGTCCAGAGCAAAGATGGCGAGATTACGCAGGAGGATATTGATCAGGTGATGGAAGTTGCCCGTGCGGTAAATCTTCCTCCCGATCGGGATATTCTCCATACAATATGTCAGCATTTCTGTATTGATGATCAGGAAATGGTTATACAGCCGGAAGGGATGGAGGGGGCCAAGCTTTCGTTGGATATGCTTGTTTTGCATGGCGTTCGTAATCGTCTTCGCAATACCGTTCGTGTTGTTCGCAGTGTACAAATGCAGGTCGAAGATGTGGCTTTCAGCGGATTGTGTTCGGCACTGGCGGTGCTGACGCCTGAACAAAAGGCGGGTGGAGTCATCGTAATTGATCTTGGCGGCGGAACGACTGATTATTTGGCGTATGCCGATAACGTTGTGGCTGCAGCCGGTGCGCTTGGGGTGGGCGGCGATCATGTCGCAAATGATATTGCTCTCGCTTTTAATATTCCATTGTCACAGGCTGAAATCCTGAAACGTGAATCAGGAAATGCAATCATAGATTCAACAAGTACTGGCCAGAAAATATCTGTGCCGGCTGATGTCGGTTTTCCGGGACGTTCCATAAGTCTGCGGGCTCTTCATACGGTCATGAGCGCCCGTGTGGATGAAATACTGAGGACAATTAAGCGGCGTCTGATGAATGAAGAAATCCTTAATCACATCAGTGCCGGGGTGGTTCTTACCGGTGGCGGAGCCCACACGAAAGGCGTTGTTGCTCTTACTGAGAAAATATTCGGTCTGCCATGCATGGTGGGAAGACCTCGCGGCATAAGCGGGCTGGTTACTACAACCGAAGCGCCTGAATATGCTGCATGCATAGGTATGGTCCAGTATGGGTTCAAGTATTCAGCGGGACATAGGACTTCCGGGCTTGGAACGTTGTTCAAGAAGCTGATAGGCAGGGGATGATCATTGTTCTGATTGACAGATGATTTATTTAATGCAGAGAGATAATTCATGCACGAGAGAAAAGTAAGTATAGTTGGTCTTGGCGGTGGGGGCTGCAAGGTGGTGGATTGGATTGCCAGAACCTGCCATTGGGGACCTGCTGTTACTGCGATCAGCACCGATACCGAGGTGCTTGCATCTTCCCATGCGACAACGAAACTGCAGATCGGGTCCACCCGGACTGCTGGCCTTGGAACCGGAGGTGACGTTAATCTTGGCCGGTTGGCCGCTGAAGATGACATTGAGATGATCAGGAGTCTGTTTGAATCTATAGACCTGGTTATTTTTGTTGTTGCACTTGGTGGGGGTACAGGAACAGGTGCAGCGCCCGTGATATTGAGTGCAGCCCGCGATAGCGGAGCGCTGACTCTTTGTTTTGCAATTCTTCCCTTTAATTTTGAGGGACAGCAGAAAAAGGAATGTGCAGAACAAGGTGTTTTGGCCCTCAGAGATGTTTCGGATGCCCTTATTGTTGTTCCAAACGAACGGCTTTTCGAATTCATAGGTGTTTCAAATGTGGCCGATTCTTTTGAGAAAGCAGATGAAGTTATAAGCGATGGAATATCCTCTGTTTGGAAACTTATAATGCGTCCCGGTTTTATTAGTCTGGATTTTGCACATCTTCAAACTATTGTGCGAAATGGCGGTGGAATTTGTACTTTTGGATATGGAATTGGCTCCGGGACAAACCGGATTGAATCCGCTCTTAAATCACTGATGGAAGGTTCGCTCCTTGAAAAAGGCGATGTAATCAGCAATGCACGTTCTCTTCTCGTGAGTATTGCCGGGGGGAATGATCTGACATTAAAAGAAATAGACGATATTATGAAGGCCATTTCGGCAAAGAAACAGAAAGACGCAAAGCTTTTCATGGGTACAGTTGTTGATAATGAAGTGCATGACAGGGTGTCGATAACGGTCATAGCTTCCGAGAAATGGTCTTCAGATCCTGTTGTAGTTCCTGTTGAAACCAAGGTAGGTGAAATCAGCGAAACTGGTGAAAAACCCAAACGCAGCAGGAGTGGAAGCAGGGCCAAAGACCTTCAGACAAAATTGAAGTTGGAACCTACGGGCAAGGGAAGGTTCAAGGATGTTGAGCCGACTGTATTGGATGGCGAGGATTTTGATATACCTACCTTTGTGCGACGTGGTATCGCGGTGGAAAGATAACTTCATTTTGCATGAAGAAAGGGCACGCAATACCTTGCTTCCGGCATGACATAATAAGTTGGTTTGTTAATTCCTTTTTTTGCCATTTCATCAAGTACACAACAAACAGCTGATTTTGTGTCTGATGCCGTTCTGATTCCAAGGTCGGCGGTATCACTTTTATTCATTTCGGTTACCAGTATTGCATCTGTTCCGCGTATTATGGACGAAAACGCTGTCTGGCCCAGTACTTCTGCGGACTTCCTGAGTTCCAGATAAATTTCTGATAAATTTTTCTTTTTTACCCAGTAGCGAAATCGTTCATCACCCAGTCCTTCCGGGCATGGTGCGACCAGAATTATTCGTCCACCTTTTTTGATTGCCCGATGTGCGTTAACCAGGGCCTTGTGACTTTGGATCCAGTTTATGGCTGAACCTGCCGATGCCATGACAAGGTCAGCGGGTTTTGAAATATCAACACGCGAAACTTCTTCGACCAGTTTACATGCGGCCCTGTGTGCCAGGTCAAGGTCTCCGGAGAAAACGCCCACCAGCTCTCCTGCAGGTGTGAGAACTGTATTAATTATTATATCAGGATTACACATCCTGGCACCTTCCAGCATTTCCTCTGATACGGGATTGTTGTCGAGAATACCGAGGTCGACCATTGGATGGATACGGTCGGATATTTGATCAAGGGTAAGACTATGATTATGTGCGATTGTGTCACGGGAGGCCAGTCCTGGCACAAGAGATTTCCGGCCTCCTCCGAATCCGGCGTGGTAATGATAGGTCGCCGCTCCAATAAGGATCAAACGGTCTGCTTCAATTGCCTTTCGATTTACCCTTATACAATGACCGCTTTTTGTTGTACCTACTGCGATCATATTGGCATCGTCATCTGCATCATGCCTGAAAATCCGGTGCTCAAACTGTCTGACAATATCCGTCCCAAGTATATCAGCTAATTCTGAAGGAGTAGGGGGCCTGTGTATGCCTGATGCTATAAGAATAGACATATCTTTAACAGAACATCCGTTTCTGACAAGACCATCAATTAGTATTGGGAGGATAGATTTGGCAGCTGTTTTCCTGGTATGATCAGAAACTACCATGGAGATTGATTCGCCTGGTTTGACCAGGTTGAAGACCGTTAGATTTCCTTTATCTGGCCAGATCGGCCGGCAAAGTGCCTGCCTGATATCACGATCTGTCAGTGATTCGCGTACTACACCCGAAGACTCGATGATTCCGAGGCATTCTGCCGAATCACGAAGCACCGATGGAATGTTCATTTCTTCTTTTTGGCATCCGCGGCAGGTACAGTAGCAGCTGCCGGAACGGCGGCTTTCTTTGCTCCGCCTGGAGGTGCATTATATGTTTCCTCGCCGGGTTCCTTGACCTCGTCGAGAATCTTTTTCACGATGTCTACTGTTGTAAGTCCTTCAGAATCTGCGGAGAAGTTCGTTATGATACGATGCCGGAGAACAGGCATTGCCGATTTACGGATATCATTACAGCTGACATGTATGCGGCCTTCCAGAACCGCACGGGCCTTCGCTGCGAGAACAAGGTTTTGTCCTGCACGGGGACCGGCACCACATGAGATATATGTTTTTGTCACTTTGGGCGCATCGTCGTACTGCGGCCTTGTGGCACGGACAAGGCGAATGATGTACTTGATGACATGATCAGAAACCGGAATCTTCCGCACGACCTCCTGAAGCTGTATCACTTCCTGTTTCGTGAGAACGCGCTGCGGTTCGGCAAGACCGCCGGTTGTCGTGGCACCGATAACCTTCTCTTCCTCATCCTGAAGAGGATAATCAACCCAGATGTTGAACATGAAACGGTCAAGCTGGGCTTCTGGCAAAGGATATGTACCTTCCTGCTCAATCGGATTCTGTGTGGCAAGCACGAAGAAAGGTTTGTCAAGGGTATAAGTAGTATTACCTGCGGTGACACGTTTCTCCTGCATGGCTTCCAGCAGTGCGGCCTGTGTTTTCGGAGGAGTTCGGTTAATTTCGTCAGCGAGCAACAGGTTACAGAATATCGGGCCCTTGATGAACCGGAATTCCTTTTCGTTGGTTTCCTTGTTTGTTTCGAGTACGTCAGATCCTATGATGTCTGTAGGCATCAAGTCAGGGGTAAACTGAACACGTTTGAATTGCATATCCAGTACTTTGGCAATTGTAAACACGGTCAGTGTCTTGGCCATGCCGGGAAGTCCGATCAACAAGGCGTGACCTCCGGCTATCATGCACATAAGCACCTCATCGAGTACTGCGCGTTGTCCAACAATGACCTTGCCGACTTCGTTACGGATCCTGTCGGTTCTTTCGCTCATCTGCTGTACGAGCTTTACGTCCTGTTCTGAGGCTTTGGCACCCGTGGAAAGACTTGATGCTTCCTTTGAAGATTTGCTTGAAGTTACAACATTCGGTGCAGAAACTTCTTTTGCGGCTGACTTGGAGCCGGCCAGTAGAGCAGCGGCCGACATCGGTTGTTGTGCTGCAGGAGTTGCGCTAACGCCGGCAGGAGCAGCAGGAGCTTCGGGTTGCAGTGTGCCAGGCGGAGGTTCAGATGGGGGTGTTTGTGGCAGTGTCTGCCGTGCTATGGTAGCGCCGGTAATATTAAAAGTGAATTGGGTATCGCCAATGGCTATAAGGTCTCCATTATTTAAAACCACAGCCTGAATCGGTTGGCCGTTGACCATGGTGCCATTTGAGCTTTGCAAGTCATAAATGCACCATGCTCCTTCCTGTATTCCAATTTGTGCATGTTTGCTGGAGACCTGTCCGTCATCAAGCACCAGTGTGGCCTCTTCCGCCCTGCCAATAATCATTCCGGTTTCGGGAACTTCAAGTTTATGACCTGTATACGGACCTGCGGTAAATATTATTTCAGCCATTGCCTTATGACTCCTTTGTTGGGTCTTTATTTCTTTTTTTCTGTTGATTCAGTATCTACTGATATGCTTGCTCCGGGATCAATCTCATCCACCGGATCGGGAAGCTCTCTTTCTTCTCCTGGAATAGTGAGATCAATTTTCCCGAGATCCTTCATGGAGTCTGTTACCCGTATGCTGGACAGATAAGGTCTGTAATTCCATTTGGGTATGTCTTTTCCTGGCGCCACGAATTTGGATGAAATGTCCCTTGATCTTGCTATCTGGTAACCGGGTCCTACATCCTCAAGAAAAAAGATTTTATAATTTCTCTTATGTGCGCCGGCATATACGTTATTGGCCATGTCTGTGACTGGACCAAGGCGTATCTCGCTGACGATGGCTCTTGCCTTGCCTTTTTTCTTGCCAGTCACTCCGGAGACCCTGTGAATTATTTTTTGTTCAAAAAAAGGATCGGATTTCTTGATGATGTATTCAATTGCTTTACGGTCTGTTTCAGTCAGGGTGTTTTTGTAGCGGTTCAGGGTCAGTCCTTCGTATACCTCATGTTCAAAAGCCACAAAAAGGTCATATTTGGCTGGAGGAAGTCCATAGAATTCAAAGATGCGGTTTTCTGTACCGCCCTGAACTGCCCTGTAAACAAATCTGGGTTCGTGGGGTGGCAACGCGAAGACATCGGAAACAATCATCTTTTCCAGCCCCACTATTTCACCTTTTAGGCCACCCTTGGCGGCAGGATCAGGATTGGTATAAAGATACTTGCCTGTATACATTTTGTTGAACTGGGCAGTGTCTCTTTCAACCAGATTATCTGAATACGTCTTTCCGGTCATGATAGAGAGTAATGCTGTTATTGCTATCAGCGTGATAAAGATGCGTTTCATAACATGTCCTCTTTATTTGTCCGTATTCGTGACGGATCTTACAATTTCCACACGCAATTTATCGTGAAATTGCTATTACAATATAATCGCCCTTCAATTTACTCAAGGCAAAATCATATCCCCTTTTATCCGCCTATAAAATAATGTTTTCGGGAGATTGAGATATACAAGAAGAGTACAAGTAAAACAGATTTCTAAAACCGGTACAGATCTTTGTCCCGGATCAATACTTGTCACTTAACGACTTGTAATACTCAGACACCAAATCCTTGTAGGCCTTGGGTGCCTGATCAGTCCCGCCTTCTACAACATCTTCAAGCTTTGACACCGCCGCACCCGAATCCACGGAGTCAGAAACTCCCGCGCTAAGATCCGTTGAGGCTCTTTTCAATTCTGAAGTTGTCCTTTTTAAAAGTTCCTTTACTTCTCTGATCGGCATTCCCCTGTTGATTGCATCGTCTGCCTGCCGGATATGATGGGCCGCCGCACCAATTTCGGTGGTCCTGAGATTCATGAGTGACGCCTTGACGTGCATGGCATCGGTTTTTTCCATCAGAGACTTGAGGCCTTCCATGGTTCCCTGTGCCGTCGAATCCATCCTGCGGCTGGACCCATTCCCCGCCTGCCCGAAACTGTCGGCACTTCCGGAAGCCTGTTTGCCACCACCAGTTGCCCTTTCATCTGCTTCTCCATCAAGCTGGACTTGGCCACTCTGGAGCGGCTCCGGGGTCCGGCGCGCTTCAATGTTTTTATCTCCTTCTCCCACTGTACCGCCCGATGAACCCGTTTCACCATCAGACATACCCTGCCGTCCGACGTTTCCCCGGCCATCCTGTTCCTTGTGATCGGGTGCCTGGTTGCCTGATTTGCCTTTGGCAAGGAATGATGAATTGCGGCCTTCACCAACCTCCCAGCCCATTGGGAAATCCGGTATTACCTGGTTTGTAGCGCTGTCCTCTGCTTTCTTCGCTTCTTCCTCGCTCTGCTTCACCAGGTCTCCAATAATATCTTCCGCCTGTGTGCTCAACGCTCCAAGCGCCTGAAATTTCATCTCTTCCTTGTCAAAATTCTCTGTTACGAATTTGGTCTTTTCTTCGATATTACTCTGCTTAAGCCACATTTCCATATCATCAACTCTGCCTTCTGCTTTCTGTAAAGCCTCGAGCAGACCATCATCCTTCATGCTGGCTATCTCGGTTATACCCTGTGCCTTCAGCTCCTCTTCCTGTTCCTTGGATACACGAACCTCTTCAAAGATCTGGAATACATCCTCAACCGCTTCGTTGCCAACCTGCAACTCCTTGAATATGTTCAGATCGGTTGGAACCTGCAACAACGCCTCCTGCATGTTCTTCTTCAGCGCCTTGATGTCTTCCTCCATCTCGTCACGCTCTTCCGCTGACATGTCCTTCTGCGCCTCCATGGCCTTCATCGAGTCAATAATCTTCACCTCAAGCTGCGCAAGCTTATTCAACTTCTCCTTCAAAAGATGCAGCTCCTCCGTTGCCTTCGCCGCATCCGCCTGCGCCTCTGCAAGCTGCCCTTCTTTAAGCATTGCCTGCAGCTCCTTTAACTTGATCAGCGCTGTCGTTTCCACCGGCTCCGCTTCCTTCGGATTGTTGTCATCAAGCTTTTCCGCTGCCTTGAGCATGTCCGGCCTTATCTTTTTTGCTTCGCATTCCTCGGCAACCTTCGCCAACGATTCGGCAAAATTCTTATCGTTTTCCATCAATGTGCTTGCTTCCCTCTGACATGCTTTTGAAAATTCTGCCATGTCTGCTGCAAGCGTGTCCTGTTGGTCTACAAGCGTCTTTCCTACCGCGATAGCCTTTGCCGCATAGTCTTTTGTAGCTACAAGAACCTTCGTCTGCCCGTTGATCAGAGCATCCATCATCATCAGCAATCCCGAAATCTTCTTCGATCGTTTCGTCTTGTCTGCCACCGCATCGGCGTTTGTAAGCTGCCTCAATATCTTCTCCTGCATTGCCACACTCTTCAGGCAGCACAGGTTCCTGCTGTTTGCCGTCTCTTTTGTATCAGCCACACGACCCAGCGTTGATATCACCTCAAGCATTTCCTTGTCATAAACATCCTGAAACGTAAGCGTCATAGGTCCCAGCGGTTTTAATGGATTCCTCAATATTTCCCCGGAAAGCTGGCGTATCTTCTTCTGCTCCCCCTGAATTTGCAGCCACTGTTCGGATTTCGATAATGCTATCCCGTCATACAGCTTCTTCGTATTGGACATGTTCGATCTCTGAAGATCTATTATCTTGCTCAGCGTATCCGCAATCTTTACGGGACCTTCATTATCCTTCTTCTTTGCCATGTCAGCCAGTGATCCGCCGCTTTCAAAAAATATCAATGGCGACTGTACTATATGCCCGTTTCCAATCAGACAGTTGTCCTTGGCCACTATCCTGAATGCCAATGGCTCAGTCTTCGTCGGCTTCATGTCATCACTCTTCCACGTCTGTGCAAAAAACTTCTCGTTCACACCCTTCCAGTTCTTTACCGGTACCCCTATGGCTTCCTTCAGCTTCGCCGTGCCCGTTGGAACCTTCTCAAGCGTGACATCCAAAACCCCATAATCATCTATTACCGTAAATTCAATGTTCGGAATACCGTTCGGTCCAAGTGTCACGCGTCCTTTAGGCTGCGCTATCTGTATCACGGGTATTTTGTCCGGAAGCATCTCGTAGTTGATGGTTGCATCAACATTCTCCTTGTAGGTATCCACTGCCGCCACCTTGATCGTGTTTCCATCCTTGATAGTCAACTTGCCCATCCATGTCTTGTCATCTTCTCCCTGGATAAGATTGATAGGCTCATATCCTTTCACCGTAAGTGAAACCGCTGTGGCTGAAGTGTTGCATTTGACCGTTACGTCTATGTCCGACCCCTGAAATATCTGTACTGGTTCTCCCATGCCGTCAAAGGTTCGTGGCGCAACCCCGGTATATTCAGGCGGTTTCACATTGAGCACCACCTTCACAAATGCAAGAGGAGGTCTCGTCTTTACTTTGAACCATTTTGGCGAAGGCGAATCACCGGCCCGGAACCTGTATTCAAGGTCTGTCGTAACCTTGGGAACTCTAAACGAATAGTCCTTTATCCCGCCTCCATCCACCCGGCCAAGCACATAGGTCGTTTTGTTATTGTCCGATGGCTTGATGTCCAGACTCACGTAGTGCCCTTTCTTGCCCTGTACCTTGCACAGCACTACCATTGGGTTACCCTGCAAAACCGTGGCGTTACCAGGCTCTATACTGACTATTTTCGTCAAGCTTACAGGCTGTACATTTGAAAATGGATTCAATATCCGCCACAGCGCCACAGTCCATGCCCGTCCCTGGATAGTACATGGTATAGCCAGCAGCACTACAGCTACCCCCATACCGATAAGCGACCACCTCAACGCCTTCTTGTTCCTCATCTTGCTTACGTCAATGCTGTTCCATTCGGGAATTCCCCTCTTAACATAAGCTTCCTTGAACGGATCTTTCGTAGTGTCGTTCGAAAACTGAAGAAAATTGATCAACCGGTTGTCAAGTTGCGGAAAATATCGTTCAACTATAGATGCCACCGCCTGTATGGTATATCGTTGAGATAAAACTTTCCACGTTCGCCAGAATGCAGTTCCCATGAAAGATACCACCACCAGCCAGAAAAATATCCGGCCCAGTCTCTCAAACTGGACCAGCATGTCAAATACACCTGATATCCACAGACATCCCAGCGTTATCACTGCCCAGAAAACAAACTTAATTTCCGCTCGCCATCTGGATATCAGCCGGCCAATCCGCTCAAGTTCTGTCGTAAGCATTCCAGGGGGCAATGTCTTTCCCTCCTTATATTATTTTTGTTTAATCTTTCGCCTGTCATCTTCCGTTATCTTACCTCCGGTATAACCTTGGGAAAGTTTAACGACGGAAAGATCGTCTATGTATAATTGTCCCGCTCCCATAATTCCACATATGTGAACCGAAATAAATTTAACGGCTTTAAGATTCTGCATTGCAAATGCAGACAACTGTTTGTCCGGAAAATCACCACTTATCTTTGTCCATGTTTTTGCCCATCCGACTCTGGGACCCATCCATGGACCTTTATATCTCACTCGCATATCAAACCAGCTCGGGTGTTCGTAAGGTTTTATTCCGGGCTTCCACTGGTAGCCTTGAACATAAATATGATAAGGACCCTCTTTGAACGAATTGTTTGTGAACGCGGACTGTATGTATAATGTGATACCATAGCGGCATCCTTGTTCAAAGGGGATCAGGGGGCTGTCAGCCCGTATTCCGGGAGCTAAACCACTGCAACCTTTCATCCAGTTTATATCCATTTTCATCACATTTTTATGACCGGCAAATTCGGGAAGTATCGAAACAAATGTATGATTGTCAGCGTAGTTTGAGTTCTGCGATTGCGTGTAGTCGTAGGTCCAGTATTTCGCAGGATTTTCAGGATCGTCAAAACCGCCGTTGATCATGAGATTTGGGGCGTCGGCAGCCATCGCAAAAGTAGTTCCAGCCAGCAAACAAACCAACGAGCGAATGACATGTTTCACTACATACCTCCTCTAATAGATTAAATGTCCAAAAACAGATAAAAAGTTACAAAATCTACCCGTTTTCTGCAGGATATTAACCCCGCAAAAACTAAGGCATATTACGCCATTTCCGTATGGACCATTCTATTGTTAGTAACGCTATTAAACAAGAGATTATTATGAAATTCTGCCACAAAGAGGAGTATTTTACGGTTTCTTCCTCCCTTTGTGTGAAATTGAGGGAAGACAATGCTTCGTTCAAATCTTTCACGTTTTCAAAGAACTTTCCGCCGCTGTTTTGGGCGATTGCGGCCAGTACTTCTGTTTTGGCAGGTCTTGGTACTGATTCGGGGGTAAAAGCCTTAACATAAAAGGAGATTGGTTCTGAGGTTGTCTTCTTGCCGTCAATCTCAACCTTAGCGATGGCCTGATGCAGGCCGGAAGCTTCGGCCGTAAACTTTGTTGCAAAACCCGGGAAGGATTTACCTGATGCAATCACCTGTTGTTTGTTCATGACAAATGGTATTGTACGCTTGTCAGGAGTTGTGATTTCGCAGTTTACGGGAGTGTTCTGTAAACTGTCTCCTTTGCTGTCGCTGAATCTTGCGCTGATTTCAACCTGTTCACCGAGGAACATCTGTTCTTTGTCTGCGAATATATCAAGTTTTTCCGATGCCCCTTCTTTTTCAGATGGAGACAACCAAACCATGAGTTGTTCCCAGAATCTCTGATACTGTTGTGTTTCGTTGGCCCTGGGATCAAGTTGCCACCGCCAGAGAGAATCAGTGTATAAGGCAACAACCTTACCCTGGCCATATCTCTGGGCAACTATCAATGGGGAGGGGCCTTGGTCGGTGGTCGCAGTTATAAGTGATTCGGCTCCTGCCGAAAGTGTGGCATTAGGGAAAATTGAAAGAACTGGCGGCACATCTTCCCAGAATTTCTGGTCGCCTGAAAAAGCAGGATGACTTTTGCCTTCTGTTGTGAGCGCAACCGGAAACTTTCCTTCGATAATATCCCCGTGGCTTTTTACCGGGAGAAGTTTTTTCAAAGGCGTCTTGCCTATACCTTCTGGTCCCCATGCCCTGGTGCCGCCGAGCAGCACCAGGCTGCCGCCGTCGTCAACGAACTTAATCAGGTTGGCTGCCCGTTGTTCGCCAATTTCTTCTCCGTTGAGATTGCCGAGTATCAGGATTTTAAAGAAGGAGAGCTGTGATTCCGTCATATCGGCTGTCATGCTTCCCTGGACACCGGCAGTAACAAGGAATTTTCCTTTTAAACCACGAACGAAACATAACGGTGTGACTTGCTTGATGGCCTTGAGTACATGGGTCAGATATTTTGCTTCCCAGCGCGGGGGGCCTTCCACATACAGAAGCCGGTTCTTGGTGTCGATCACCTGAACGTTAACAACATATTCGTTATCGTTTGTGTGTGTTTCCCCCTGTAAAGGCGGAAGAACTATTTTATAAGTATAAATACCTATTTCCGGGTTCTGAAGCTGGAATGAAACTTCTTTGGCGCCGCCTCCTTCGGGGAGCTGTGTCGGCGCTTCGTTCTGCAGGACCCCGTTTTTATAAAGCTGAACATTAACTGCCTGACCTTTTGTGCCCTGTCCGGAAACAACGCATTTTGCTTCAGTGTTCCAACCGACTGTTACACGGCGAGGGGTGTTTACGGTATCGATGCGGATATCAGGTTCGATTTCCCATGCGGCCTTGGGTTCCAGTCTGACTGAATAAAACGGAATAGGCCATTTTTCGTTTGCCCAACCGTCATCGGCTTCGCGGGTATCTAATCCATCGGACAGAAGCAGGATACCGGTGACATTCTGTCCTTTGTAACGGTCACCCAGCTTTCTGAGCGAATCACGCAGTTGTGTCGTCGGACCGTTAACTTCCACGCTGTCTACTGCGGCCAGATCAATTCGTGATCCAAGATCGGTGGCGAAGTAATACGCATCTATATCGCACTCTGCGGCGACCACGCTCTTCCATGGCTGGTCCAATGCCATTTTTGCTTCGGTCCACCTGTTGGTTGCACCCGGAACGGGAGGGCCCAGCAGCATGCTTTTTGATGAGTCAATGGCCACTACGAACCGCGGCTTGAGCAGGTGGGTTACGGACTGCTTGAAACTGGGCTGCAACATGCACCATGTCAACAGCGCCAGGAACAGAAGGCGGACAGACATTATAATAATATTGTAGATGCTGATCTGAAGATAACGCCATGCACTGAAAGCGGCGACAATAACGGCTATTGCAATACCCGTGCATATCAGCGCTGTCGGTATCGTATGTTCCAGAATAATCATTTTATTCTATCAGGCGCCTTCCGTTATCTTTCCTGAAGCTTCAATTCCTAGTTGCTCCGAGAGTTTTGGCGTGGCTTTGGCCAACCTGTTTGCATAAAAAACTTCTGCGATGGAAAGCAGCAGCAGCAACCACAGGAATTGTTCACCCATTGTTTGTCCAACCCTGTAATCTTTCAGTTGTTTCGCGAGTTCCTCTTTGTTTTCGGCGGTGTAAATCATCTTTGTGCCGATTTTCTTCGGAATATCCTCGCGTTTGACTACCGCAAGATTGGATTCTATACGGTCAATATTTACCGCAAGGCCTGGCGCAGGGTCGCCGTTTTGAGGAGCCAGCATGTAGATGCCGGGACTTTGCATGCTTTCTACATAGAGAGACGTTTTATTCTCAACTATGGCAGTACGGATGGGAACGTTCTCCTTGTTGGGGTTCTGAATAGTTGAGTTCTGATTAGCCTCAGGCAGGATATCAGTCAGGGACAGGTTCTTTCCCGCCAATATGTATGGAGCTTCACCCCTGATACCGGCGCCGAATTGTACTACCTGGTGCATTAACGGCAGGAAAAATGGTGAAAGCGGGAAGCTGCTCCACGAGCGGTCTCCAGCCACGGAGAAGAGAAGGGTGGCGCCGTTTCCGACAGGCCGATGCATAAGGAATGGATCTTCCGCACCGGCGGAAATGATGGATTCTTCGCCTTCATTCAATGTATCCTTTGCCCATTTCAGTTGCCGCGTTATTGTAACAACGGGAGCACTGCCGGGTAGCAATTGCAGATTTCTGAGAAGCGCATGTTGAGGTTTTTCCCATCTCAACATTTTCTTTTTCAGTTCGAGAGGGAGATCAATGGTAGCCGCCGGCTTGCCGGGCAGGACACTCCACGCCTTGTAATCTTCGATTGTAGCTTTATCACCCGGCATTATTACAAGAAGCCCTCCACTGCGCACATACTGCTCGATCACAACCAGATCCTGTCCGGCCAGAGGAATTGCGTTACAAAGGAAAATACACGAATAGGCAGCTAATGTTTCGCTTGGCAGTTGATCAGGCGTGATCTGTTTTACATTTATTGTCGCATTTGAGTCGCCGGAAGGATTCAAGGCTTTCATCACGAAGAAAGCGTCATTTTGGGTCCCGACACAAAGGGTGGGGAGTTTTTCTTTGACCCTGATGGTGTAGTAGAAATTATTGTCAATAGGAAGATTGTCGGATGGCGACTGGATCCTGGCCGAATGCTTTCCGGGTCGTAACTGCGGAAGGGCAAATAATTCTTCTGCCTCTGAATTATCGGTGAAAATAATGGCGCGGGTCCCGATTTCCAAATCGTCAACATAAGCGGTAATCGTGCTGTTTTGTGCCGGGCCGGTGTGGGTCAGCTTGACCTTAACTTTTGCCATGGTGTCTGACATTATGAGTTGTGGCTGGAGATCAACATCAATGGGTGCTGTATTTTCCGGGGCGGTCACGCCGACCAATGTGACAAAAAATGCCGTTTTCTTGTCGATTTTGGAAGGTTGCCAAATATCAATGCTTGAACTCTTGGCGGTTGTGCTTTCGTCTGGTTTGTCATCTTTTCCAGGTTTTTTGCCGTTGGCTTTCTTTGATTTGTCTTCCTTCTTTTTTTCGTCTTTTTTTGCCGTTGGTTTTGCAGGTATTACTTCAAGGGCTGTACTGTTATTGTTGGTGTCCGTTATAGTGAAACTGTTCCAGGGGAGGGACTGCCCGTCTGTGAAAATATGAATTTCACGCTCGCGACGTCTTGTTTCGAGCTTGAGAGCGTCGTATGCGGCCACGACGGCAGGAGCAAGCTGTGAGCTTGTGTTGCCAACCTTGAGTCCTTTAAGCTGGCTCAGGACGAATTCCCTCTGGACGTTAAGCTGGCCGACAACGGGTGTAACGTCATCACCTGCCACATACAGGCAAACCTGATCACCTTCTTCAAGTCCTTCAATCAAGGCAGCAGCGGCCTCTACGGCTCTTCCCCATGCCGTGTCTTTTCCCATGTTGTAATCCATGCTGAATGATCCGTCCAGGACGATGGCTATGTCACGCTGGGTTCTACCGAGTACTTTCCCGAAACTTTTTGTGCGGAGCATCGGCATTGCGAAGGCAAAAGCGATCACGGCCATGATGACAGTCCTGAGCAGCCATAGCATGAAATTTTCCATCTTGACGCGTCTGGATGATTTTTTTTCCGCCATTTTCAGGAAACGGACAGTACTGAAGGGCATGCGCACCTTCTTGGAGGATTGGATCATGTGAAGGACGAGGGGGATCGTGGCTGCAGCACCCGCCCACAAAAACATAGGATTCAAAAAATCAAACATGACTCAAAAAGATCTCTTTCCTTAAATCAGTCTTAAAAAACAAATTAACGCGACATCCTTCTGCGTTCCTCGAGATAGGCCCGCACAAACGTCCCAATATCCTGATCGGTTCTTACAAGCCTGTAGTCAATATTCATGGCTTTACAGGCGCTTCTGTATTTCTCCATAAATTCCTGGAAGACAGCCTGGTAATCTGTCGCCAGAGAACGCGGATCGCAGATGACGGTTTCTCCGGTTTCCATATCTTCAAATTCACATCCTCTTTTGAACGACAGATCAATTTCTGTCGGATCAAGTGTGTGGAAGATTATTACATCGTGGTGCTGTTTGCGAAAATGTGCCAGCGCGAGGTTTACTTTTTCAGGTTCATCGAAAAGGTCGGATATGATTACTATCAGCGCGCGTTTGCGAATACTTTCGGCTATCTGATGAAGCGTATCGGCAATCAGGGTTGTTTGTGCAGGTTTCATGACCTGCAGGCCCTTGAGAAGATCGTTAAGGTGATTGATGGAATTACTGGCGCTAACCTGGTAGTCGATTTTATTCGAATGGACATAAAGACCAATGGAATCGCGTGCCTTGACAACAACAAAACCTATGGCTGCAGCAAGGTGGCAGGCGAATTGGTATTTGGAGACGTCGCTGTTTCCGTATCCCATTGATCCGCTGCGGTCCAGGACAATGTAGACGCGCAGATTTGTTTCGTCTTCGTACCGTTTGATGTAATAGCGGTCAGTACGGCCGAAGACCTTCCAGTCGATTTTCTTGGTGTCGTCGCCTATGCCATAGGACTTGTGATCGGAAAACTCGGAACTTGCACCCTTCAAAGGACTGCGATGTGCGCCGGCAAGATTACCTTCGACAACATATCGCGAAAGGAGGACGAGGCGTCCAAGTTTGTGCCGTTCCTCCGGTTTCAGATAATAGGTTATGCCTTCGCCTTCAGCCATATATTCTTCTCTTACGTTCGTACTGATCTGGCGGACCACTCCGGCCGCGAATAAAAAGACTTTTTACACTTTTTGACTCATCAGTTGCAATAGATAATGGGCGTCACGCCGGTTAATACGGGCGTGGAACAACAAGCCAATGATTCATGTCCGACAATATGAGCAATTTCGGACCGGCATAGTTTAGTGTGATTCCGCTGCTCTCTGTTCCGATAGATAGTACGACCTTGGTCTGTTTGCCGTCAGTTGATTCAAGCTGGACCATTTCTTTACCTGGCATTCCGTTGAGCATTTTAACCGGTTTGAGAGGCATACCACTGGCATATGGAATTTTCAGGGCGACCTTGAGTTCGGAATTGGTGCCCAGATAAACGGATCTTATCGTGTACTTCTGACCGTACATACCGTACATCGCGCCCAGTTTTTTAAGACTCTTAAATTCTGCAAGGCCGTATACCCATGGTTTTCCCCATTGATCTGTAAGTGGAGGCTGACCGTTTTTCTGGAACGGTTTCACCAGATCAATGGATTTTGGGTATTCGATATTTTTCCTGTAATAAAGCTGCAGGGCCTGTTTCATCTGTTCCATTTCGATCCTGGTCATCCACGCCTTTGCCATATTTGCAGCAGCTGTGCTCAACGCATCTGTCTTTGAAGAGGACAGAACAGTTTTTAAAAGTTTTACTGCCGCATCTTTGTTGTCAATTTCCAACATGTGCCAGGAAGCAATTGTAAGAGTAACGAGAGAAAGAGGATCAGTTGGAGCTTTTTTGGCATATTCCAGGCAGTTTGTAGTTATAGTGCCGTGTTCGTCGGGTTTTTCCTGCTGGATCTTCCAGATTTCCCAGATCGATTTTTCATCGCCAGCAGTCGTTGAAGGTTTTGATGTCTGCGCAAAACACAAGGCGTAAGTCATGAATACGGCGATGATTCCTGAAAGAAGTCTGAGTCTCATATAATATTATCTCTCCTTAATAAATCGATAACTCAACAATGAATCGATAAACACGCTATTGGGTAACCGCATAAAGAAGTATGTTCTGCCCGAGTGAAAGTGCGCTTATATCGTTGTATCCGAATGCATAGGGACTTTGAGAAACTTCCCATCCTCCTGCCATGCCGAATGGACTGTACACGACCACGTAACGACCGTTTATCTCCACGCCCTGAAGATTTGGCTTCGCTGCGGTTACGCCGCCAAGTTGGTTGGCCAGCGCCGGTGTTACACCACAACTCGTAATCTTGTTCGGTTGTTCAAATATGCTGCTGGTTATCGGGATCGGTTTTAACGGGTTTTGAGGCAGAATAGATCTCATTTCCTCCTTGAATGCCATGTCGAAACCCCTTCGACCGCAGCATGCCTCTGCAAAAAGGAATCCGCCGTTCAGCAGATACTTCTGAAGAAGTTCCTTTTCCGACTTGTTTAGGCGGAAATTTTCGTGTCCCGTGATATAGAGCAGGGGAGCATCAAAAATCTTGGGGTCGGATAACCGCATGTCTTTGAGCCCGAATTTAACCGGTATCTCGGTCTTCTGGTTGAATGTTTTCATCAGAAGTGAAAGACCTGCATGACGCGTTTTCCATTCTCCATCATAAACCACCTGGGCCATGCACATTTTATCGGTTGCAGTTTCTTCCTTGTCCACGAACTTCATCCGGGCGGCCGATGACTTTGCCCAGGCACGTGTCGCGGTTGCATACGAGAAAATATTTACCCCCAATTTCTGGGCCGATTCCGGGTAATATGCCGCGTAATCATTCCGTACTTCGCCGCCATCCCAGCCGACAGCCAGACAAAACCTGGAAATAATTGCGACGGTCCGGCAGTTTATATTGACACCGTCAATCCATGGTTCGTCGCCTTTGAATCCGGTTTTATATACGCCGGGACTGTATTTTACATGATCCACATCGTAGTATGAATGGAAGAGTGGATGGTCTGCACTCAGTCTTTGTAGAGGAGATTCAGGGAAAATCAAACTGAGTTCTTTTGATGCCGACCGGTAGAACGGCGCCGAACCAAGGCCGGTATTAAAAATCATCATTCCGCCATCCAGCATGAACTTTCTGAGTTTGGTCCTTTCTGCAGGTGAAAATGAGAAATTGTAATGACCACTGTAGTAAAGAACAGGATTCTGCTCAGGATCGGGACTCAATTCATCGAGGGTTTTTACCTCCATTGAATAGTTGGCGTTTATGAGGTTTTGAGCGCTCTTCATCAGGTTGTTGATGTCATTTGGCGTGGCGTTCCAGCGCTCATTCTCGAAGTTTCCGGAGACTTTACCCTGTTCCGGCGCACCAGAACTGATTCCGGTAATTAAACAAGTCATTACAACCAACATGTATTTCATAATTTTCATATTTCAATTTCTCCATTTTCTTGTTTTCATGCCTCACAATCAATCATTCCCGATTACCGGAAGTATCATAACCCGGATTTTCGGCGTTAATTCTTTATGAATTTTAAAGCCCTGGTTTTATCGTAACTTTTTAAAATGTCCTCGCGGGTAATTTTCTCAAACAATACACGACTTGTACTTGGATGAAACGGAAGAACATCGGAATAACCGGGGACTATTACTTCAATTACCGGAAAGCCAATTTTAGGATCGGTAAAATCCACGATGATGTAATCCTTGCCAAGCTTTTTGAATATTCTTTTAGCCTTCTTGATATCGTCCAGACAATCGTCAAAACAGTCACCCTTGTCAAATGGAACCAGGTCACCCTGTTTCAGGAACTCGGCCTGTCGTTGTGGAACAAATCCAAACATGAATGATGAGAGATAATTATCGTCATCATCATTGCAGCATTTCAACGCTCTGAAATCATGTCTAAGTACTCGTTCCTGTTCCCTTTTGCGTCCTTTTATAAATTCGTTCAGTCTTCGGCCCTGAACGTATTCAGTTAACGCTCTTATCAATGCATCTTCCCTGCTGAAAGAGGTGCCGACTTTGAAGAAATGATGGAATTGGTAATTCACGGGGATGTACGGGTCCCAGAAATAGGCGCCGATGCAGGGTAATTGTCCGCCGAACGAGAGATCCTTGAGATAGACTTCAATACCCTTGCTCTGAAGGAAATCAATTTGTTCGCGGATTATTTGATGTTTGATTGTTTTGATGTTGATGGTTGGCATAACCAGCTTTTTCCGGAGGACTGCTATAAGAGTTCTGCGTTCGAAGACTTCATTTGTACCGTGGACAATGGCTTCTTCTATCCTGTTTCCTGCGGCAACGCCACTGGGTCCGCTGATACGCCTTACAAACTCGATCGGAACTTTTACCGTCTTGTTGCTGATCAGAGAATAGCCGTCTACCCAGTGCAGGGATTCATCGGCATATTTGAGTTGTTCCATGAGTTTTGGTGTGACGGAGGAAACATGAGAAATCAACTCCTCTATCTTGATCGCATTCTTTATGTCTTTCTGGTATCCGGCAACGTAACCGGGGAGCGCTCCCGTGTCGCTGGAGGTGAGCCATTCGGCAGCCTCAGCCAGGGCACCGCAACGGCAGAGGAGAGGATTAATACCTTTGCCCATCGATCGGAATCCCAGTTTATCGATAAACAGGGCGGACCAGTAAAGGTGGTCGGATACTTTCCGCTCGACGTACCTGTATTTGTGTAATCCCCCGATTATTTTTTCCAGTCGCTTGACTGTTTTTTCAGGTTTTTCACATTTTCCGAAGGCAATCTTCTTACAGCTTGTTAACTTCATTTTATTCCCTTAAGTATCAGTTAGCCCCATAGAATTGCAGTTTCTCGCGCTTCCCGGCTGGCTAACCAGATAATGTCTTTGGGCGGGGAAAAAGTTACAGAAAATAGGTCTTTCAGCCAAGAGAAATGTCTAAGTTGGAACCTCTTATGCTGATTTGTTGCCGGATTTGACGGGTAGATGGTTAGTGTGCTCAGTTATACTGGTTATTTCCTGTGTTTCAGGAAGTGGTCAATCTGAGCCGCAGCTTTCATTCCGTCAACAATACAATGTACCACCGAAGCACCGCCATTGATAAGACCGCCTGCTGCGAAGACCTTGTTTAATCCTGTGGCAAATGAATCATTGCCGGTTGTTTTGATCAAATTATGTTCGTTAAATCGAATGCCTTGAAGTGTTTTTTTCAAGTCGTTGGCAATTCCAAGTCCCATGGCTTCAATGATCATGTCAACCTTCAATACACTTTCGCTGCCAGGAACAATTTTCAATTTCCTTGTTCCGTTACTGTCAGGCAGTCCATATTCTGTCCTGCAGGTTTTAAGACCTGTAAGTTTGCCTTTTTTACTGACCTCGTACCTGACAGGTTTTGTAAGGCTTAATAAATTGGCACCGCTGGTTCTGAACCAAGCGTCGTCCATATGCCAATGCATTTCAGACAGCGAACCATTGTAAACAACGTATAAATCAACGGCACCCAGCTCTTTGGCGGTAACAGCCGCATCCATTGCGCTGTCACCACCACTCAGTATGGCTACTTTTTTCGGGACAGATATGATTTCACCCCTTTTAACTTTCGTGAGGAATGTCAGTGCATCAATGACCCCATCGGCTTTCCCGATTGACAGCTCTTTCCAGAGCCCGGATGCCAGCAGTACGGCATCGAATTCTTTTCTAAGGTTTGGAAGTGTAATATTTTTGCCGAGTTCCCATCCGTATTTTATCACCAGCCTGCCGGCTTGAATTCCCGGTCTGAGTACTGCATCAACTTCTTCCTTTACTCCTGAAATTCTTCCCGAACGGATAACAGTCTGAGGTGTTCCACCAGCCTGATTCTCGCGTTCAAAAATTGTCACATTGTGTCCGGCCTCAAGTAATTTAACTGCACAGGATACGCCCGCCGGACCTGCGCCGATAATTGCCACAGTCTTACCGGAAGATTTTTTTGGAATTTTGGTGCCAACGAGACCACGGTCCCGCGCCATCCAGCAGACAGCGTACTGAATATCCTTTATGCGAATGGGATTCTGGCTGATGGCTGACTCAATACATGCACCTTCACACATCAACCAGGTGGGGCAAAGATGTGAACACACTTCCGGCAGAACATTTGAACGGCGAATAATCTTGAACGCTTCATCAATATTATCTTCAGCATAAGCTTTGATGAATCCCGGAACATCTATGTGGGCCGGACAGCCGGCGGTACAGGTTGCAGATTCACAATAATGACAACGGCGTGCTTCTGTTTTGAGACTGTCCGGGGCGAACTGACGTCTCTGGCGGTATTCCAGTCCATATATTTCGCTGTCTCTGATTACACATCCTGCATTACCTCCATCCCGGAGAATCTGCATGCATGCTGAACAGGTAATACAGCATCTAACGGGATCAAGGCTTCCTGACCTGATGATATCTTTTGCCATGTCAGGATATGCCAAAGCCCCGCGCCCGATACCGACTATAGCGACTGAACCATTCTTTATTGCGCCAGCAGCAACGTAAGGCATGAACTGTCTGAACCAGCTGAATCCCCGGCCAATTACCGGAAGATCAGGAACAGATTTCTGGATTTTTCTGGTTATATTCATTGTGCGGTTCAGGTTGACGAGTGGATGTTCACCTGGAATTGATGCGTCGTCAGTCATGACATCAGAGGATTTATCAGAAGATGATGTTGCGACGGGATTATCCATGGAGACATTGAGAATCGAAACCCCGCATTTTTTCAACATTCTGGCCAACTTGATTGGTTCTGATAGATCAAACTTTCGAGGATCTTTCCTGTCCACGCCGAATCCATAAGGGTGGGGAATGGCATCATAAGCGCTCATTCGGGTGGCTAGCATAAGCCCTGGAACATTTTCTTTAATACGGGTTATTGTTTCCCGGAGGAATCTGGTTCTGTTTTCAAATGATCCGCCGTATTTACCCTTTCTTGTAAACGACCCCAGCAGTTCGGCGAGCAAGTTCCTGTGACAGCTTTTTATGTCTATGCCATCGAATCCGGCTTCAAAGGCAAGTTGTGCAGCTGTAACAAACCTGTCCTGAAGTCTGTCGAGGTCATCATCAGTTACAACCGGATATTTTGCAGAGATGTTGTGGATGCGATCAAGGACCGGGTTATGATGGGTAATGAACGGTCTCGGCGTACCTTCGGGTCTGCAATAACGGCCGGGATGAGTAAGTTGAATGATAATGGTCACTTTGTGTCTGCAACTGTCGAATGCTGCTTTGCGTATAGCTTTTACAAGTTGTGAAAATTTTTCCACATTTTGCTTATGGAGATAAAGCTGAGAAGAACTGGAACGTGCTTCTGCCATGACTGCTGTGGCTTCCACACAGATAAGTCCGAACCCGCCTTGCGCAAACCTGGTATAGCGTCGAAATGTCAGCTTGCCGGGTGAACCGTCGGGTTTACCCTGAGCCGAGTCGAAGGGTAATGCGTCGGCTCCTTCCATTGGTTGAACGGCCAGCCGGTTTGGTACAACTTTGTTACCGAGTTTGAATTTCCGGCCTATCAGGGAAATATTTTTGTCGAAAGGAATATCCAGCTTCAGCCGTCTGATTTCTGAACCCAGTTCAGCTGCATTCTTGAAACAAAATGACACCTGCTTTGCTGTTTTCATTGTTTAATCCATATCTTTCAATAGATTAAACCCGATTCCTGTTGCTTGCCACAAAAAACACATTGGAATATGTTGTTTCTTTTTTAAGAACGTTTGAAATTCTCATTTCCCGTTGACGTTTGTCAGGCTGGAATGTCAGAATCTTCTTACAAGACCATTGTTTATGAGATTAATTATCGACAAACCTAAGGCCGTAGATTTCCGAGATACTCGATCATGACGAATTACCATCGATTCCTTATCATGATTTGTCTCGTGGCTTCGGGTGCAGGTGGATTGATTTGCGAGATCGTATGGACAAAAATGTTCGGTTTGATTTTCGGCAGTACGGCATGGGCTGTTGCCGTGGTGCTTGGAGTATTCATGGCGGGCCTGGCGCTGGGCAGTGCAATCGTAGAAAGAATAACTGATGATAGAATAGACTTGCTGAAACTCTACGGTATTATTGAAATAAGTATCGGAATAAGCGCCGCAGCAACGCCCTTTCTTTTCCAGGCTGGTGAAACTGTTTATGTTTTGCTTGCCCGATATCACGGAACAGGCAGTTTTTCCATTCACCTGATTCAATCTGCAGTTGCTGTTGGTGTAATGATCATACCAACTGTGTTAATGGGTACTACTTTGCCCGTACTGACATGGTATTTCCGGCGAACAGAACTGAGACAAAATCGGAATATTGGCTGGTTATACGGACTTAATACGCTTGGGGCTGCGGCTGGCGCTTTCTTTTCGGCTTTTTACCTGATTGAAAATTTTGGAATACGGCATACTTTGTATTTTGCTGCCGGACTGAATTTTCTTTCCGCGGCATGTGTGTTGTTATTTAAGAATTTCTTCCAGTGCATTCAAAAAACAGAAACTTCTGCTGAGGAATTTTTTTATTCCGGACACAACGGTAAAAATAATCAGTCCATTGTAAATGATGATTCCCCGGGACGAGGATCATCTTGCGGCCGAAATGTATTGCTTGTTGCGACATTTTTTACCGGTGCTGTAGCTCTCGGTTACGAGGTGATTTGGACCCGGTTGCTGACAAGTTTATGCCTTGGTTCGTCGATCTATGCATTTGCTTCAATGTTGACGGTCCTTTTGTTCGGCATCATGTCAGGCAGCATGATTTACGCGTTGTTAGTTGTAAAGATCAAGGAAAGAACAGCATTAACACTTTTCGCGGTACTTATGTCGGCCCTGGGGATTATGGGAATACTTGGGCCCCGCTTGGTTACCTGGGCAGGTGATGTGGACATTGCGCGGTATGTCTGGAAGGGGGTAGATGAGAGTATATCAAATGGCGACTGGAGAATAATTGGTGGATTATTTGGAAGTTCTGCGCTTGTGTTGCTGTGTCCGGCGATGATCATGGGGATAACTTTTCCATTGCTTGCCTGTTTGTATGGAAACATGAAACAGGAAAGTAATAAGAGCATTGGTTTGTTCTATTCCATGAACACGATTGGCGGCATAACGGGATCACTGATAGGCACGTTTGTGTTACTTGGCAAATTTGGCGTTTGTGCCGGATTGCAGGTGCTTTCAGCGATAAGCGTGTTTATTGGCATTGGAGTTTGGGTGTGGAATGACGGCATGCAATATGGCGGAAAGTTGTTTGGCCGACTTGCCTTTGGAGCTGTTATTTTTTGCGTTTTTACTGTAACGGGGACAATGCTTGCGCCGCGGGATTTTTTTATCCAGCACGATGGCGGCATAGTCAAATCGAAAGAACAGCCCGGCTGGATATTTGACTGCGAAGATACTGATGCGTGGGTGCGAATCTGGCGCAGTTATGATGCAGGATCGGTAAATCTGAACATGTTTGTAAACGGCCGGGCGCTCTCTAATACTGGTTTCCATGCGCGAAGGTATATGAAACTCATGTCGCATTTGCCTCTGCTCCTGCATGACAATTGCAGCAACAGTCTTGTGATCTGTTTGGGTAGTGGAATGACATTCGGGTCAACAACCTTATATCCACTCAAAAGTTCCGAATGTGTGGAGCTTTCCCGTGCGGTGCTTCATGCCGTTGACTGTTTTCATGAATTCAATTTCGATATCAAGAAACAGGCAAATCTTGAGCCTGGTACCGGTTCGCTCTGGCGGGGGCGATCGCGGACAGGAACAGAACTCATCATGCGACTCGAGGATGGACGTACGCATTTGCTTACAACAAGGCAAGCCTATGACCTTATCACTCTTGAACCGCCGCATCCCCGTGATTCAGGCAGTTCCAATTTATATTCTTCAGAGTTTTATCAATTGTGCAAACGCCGGCTGAAGTCCGGTGGTATGGTTGTGCAATGGATACCTTTATTCCAGCAGTCGCGGGAAGAAATCCGGCGTGAAGTGCATGCATTTATTGATGAGTTCCCTTATGTGAGCGGATGGATGCCGTCTATGGGTAACCTGTTGCTTCTTGGTTCGGATTGTACGCCAAAGCTCAATACGAACAGAATTCGCAAGATGATGAATGTGAAGGAAATCCAGGATGATCTTGGCGGTATTGGCATTACCAATGTTGAACAACTTTTTGGAACATTTGTTGCCACGCGGGATGCTCTAGTTGAGTTTGCCGGTAATGTACCTGCGCTTACCGATGATGTCCCTGTTGTTGAGTACTACCGCCGTTTTGGAATGAACCCGCTGAAAATGGAATATGGACCAGGTTCCCTGCGTTTTTGCTCAATCTGCGAAGATTTTCCTGAATTAAAAAATGAAGGGGTTGATTTTACTTCCCGGATTTCACTTTGTCGCGAGGCAGTGATCAGGGGTGAAGTGGAAGATCAAACTGGCGGACAGTAGTTTCCCGATATAATTCAGTCGAATTGTCCGGAGGATTATTGTTTTGGGTCTGCAAGATTTTAATCTGGTTTTATCTTACCGACCGGGGCAAGGTAAAATGCGAATTCTTCTTTGCCGTCAACTTCTATAAGTTTATCCAACTTAGACTGGTTATATCCCAGCATTGCGCATGTTCCGGCCCCGATGGATTCCGCCGAAAGATACAGGTTCTGGCATAAATGGCCGGCATCAATCGTAATGAGTTTATGTGCAATGTGGCCATAATGCCATTCGGTCCGGAATGGAATTACAGACCAGATGAAAACGACGGCGGCTTCTCCCGGATGTTTCTGGCCATAGCATGCATCTGTAATTTTCCGGGGCAGATCATCTGCCTCGCGAATGACAAGCAGTTTATGTTCAATGGGCAGGAACCTGTAAAGTCCGGGCTTGATGCCTTCAACCCTGTTTACGATCAGGTAAGTTTCAAACGGATGCCTTGCTCCGCCGGATGGTACTGTTCTGAAATGATGCGTAATCCTGCCTTCTGCATCTTTTTCCATTTTTGATATTCCCTGTGTGCTCCAGAGAAGGAAACTCAGTTCTTCGTTGCTTAAAGACTCATTTGTATAAACTCTCCGGCTTCTTCGTTGATTAATGATCTTGGCCAGGGGAGCGTTGCCGATCTTGATGTTTTCCGGTCTGACGAGGTTAATAAGTTTCGTATCTTTTGAATAGGGTTTCTGGATGGGAGGAGCTTCAGCTCCCCGGTTTTCAGCGGTGTCTTTACGCCAGTCTCCTGCGTAACCCCGGAGGAAAACATGCAATTGCTCCAGAGGTATTGCGTCGAGAGTTTTAATGCCGTCTGTGCCGGTAGGTGTGTCAACTGTCGGTATTTGCCTGCAGGAACATGTGAAAGTGATAATCGCCAGTATTACTGCAACAACCTTCTTCATAAGACAACACTGGATTTACAACTTGTCGCTGGTTGCATCTCTCTTTATACCGTCAGTAGAAATGACTCTCATCAATTCGTTCATGCGGTCGGCAAGAGGGTGGAATTGAAATCGTTTTCTGGTATCGTCGCAGAATTGTTTCAACACCTTGTCTGGTTCCTTGTCCTTCAGCATGCAGTTGAGAATCGTTTCTGTGGCGGCTGCGACATAACCGGCAACATCAACATTTTCGCAATAAGCTTCAAGCATTTTACGCGCACGTTTTGTATTGCCGATGGCCAGATAGAAGTTTGCTTCCTGTATTATGTAATCACTGGAAATTTTGCTCATGGGCATGGTGCGTTCCCACCTGCGCATTTCCTGGAATGCTTCCATCAGAAAACCCTGGGTGACAAGTGTCTGAACTGCCAGGGCTTTGCTGGTATCTACAACGGCGGTTTTCTTCCAGGCGTCAACCTTTTCGTTCTTGATGGCTGCAGATGTAAATGCCTGTGAATTATCTACCGGTGCTCCTCTTTTCTTTTTTCCACCGGAGCCGTCATCCCATTTAATTTCGGTGCCTTCGCCTTTTATGTCGCCTTTGGTCATTCTGACGGTACCTTGAACAAGCCCCCAGTAATTGTTGGCATCGTTCATGTTTCTTTCCAGGAAAGCGATGTCCCCGAGTCTTATGTTGGCGACGGCGGCGCTATCGTCCGTGCCTTTTGTAATGGGCTCCAGTATTTTCCTCGCTTCTTTGAAATTTCCCTTCTGGTACATCAGTACCTCAGCCTGCATAATTTTGAGACTGTTACGTCTGTCGGCGCTGGGCGAGGCGGTCTCCTGGGTCTTTAACCAGCGAATGGCCTTGTCTGCGTCATTCTGGGCGATCCAATTGAAGAAAATATCTTCCAGCATTACTTGTTTTTCTATAGGGATCTTTTTCACGAAGAAATTCCAGCGTTTGGTCAGGATCTCATCCAGCAGCTCGCTGCCCTTTCCGAACTCCTGAGAGTCGTAGAAGAAATTAAACATTGTTTTGCTCCACAGTGCCGTTGGATCGACTTCTGCAGGATATGCTTTCATTGTGAAATAACATGCTTTCCTGAAATTTTCTTTTGTGAACGCACTGTCCATGCTGGACCGGGTGCCGGAGAAAGCATAAAAAGGAACTGTACATGAGGATTGTTTGCCGCCTGCAACCGCTGTCAAAGTGACATTTTGATTTCCACCGCGGAAGAACCACGATATTTTCGGCTCTGTGATTTTTGCGGCATCCCCGAATTTCCATGTGTATTGCGTTTTTTCAGGATTACCGGCCGTTACAGCGCTCAGGTCGTATGTGATGATTGGCGGCTCATCACCGAACCAGAAATTCTCTGTGGCTTCCATTTGTACTACCGCAACCGGCCCGCCGTCCTTTGAACTGATTTCCCTTATTTTACAGCTTCCGGTTCTTACAATTTCTTCAGGAAGCAGTACATGACTTTCCCACATCGGGGTGCCGGGAGAAGCAAGATCTTTTGGGCGTACTCCTCCGAGCTGTTCGGGTGTTGTGTGAGGTGTTCTCCATCCAAGCCACCAGACACTCCATTGTTCTTTTGCCTCTCCTGTCCCTTTTAAACCAACTGACGAGACAACATCCACCTTGTGAAGTCCCTTGGACAAATCTATCCACTGACCCAGTCCACCGGACTTGCTGCTTATCCTCTGGGGATTGATAAGCGAACCGTCAATACGTACCTGGCATTGTCCATTTTTTGTTGTGACGGCAATCAGGGTCCTGCCCGGGTCCGTGGTAATTATATACGCGAGCAGATAATAACAGATAGGACTTTGTCGCCCCTGAGGATCGCCTTCCCGCATTCCGAAAGGAGTGGTTGAAGTCCCGTATTTCTGAAAGTACATATTCGGACCGGTTACCCCCAGCTTACCCAGATTGCTGGCGGCAGCCAGACTCTCCGTGCCTGCCTCGGCACACAGAAACATGCTTGGCCTCAGACCTGTCTGGGGATTCCAAAGCTTGAGCGCATCAGCTGCTGTTACGTAAACGTACACATTGCTTCCAACAGTTGGATCTTCAAATATCACGCCAGTACCATAACCGCGGTTCTGCCAGAGCACATAACTTGCCAGCGGTTTACCTTCTTCGGTTACAACCTGGGTTGCAGGGAAGGGGGTTGGTAAAATGCCGCCGTCCGGAAGCAAAATGTAATAACCCCCGCTTTTCTCGTTAGGTTTTTGTGTGAGACCGACTTTGAACCTGATAGGCGCTTCTTTGACATGCCAGTTGGCATCGGCGCCAAAACATGCTGAAAAAGGGGTTAGAAAACTACAAACAAAAGATATAATCGTAACCGGGAAAACAGACTTTATAAAAGAATTTTTAATCATCATAAGTTTCTCTCTTTAAATTAATGTCTGGAAGTTAAATATTTGTTACAAAAACCTGCGGATGTCAAGGTTGAAGCAGGTCAGCAGACTGGTTGTTAACCCGTTTTGAAAATTTCCAGGTTCTTGCCTGCTTTGTCGTTGCTTTGCCCTGGACTGGAATTTCACCGTTCGTATATTGCATTAATTCCCGGTAAGCCGGAAACCTTTGGAGGTTGTCTTGTTTTGTGATTTCCATGACCGCATGTTCGATCTCCATAAAATGGGCATAAAATTGGATGTTCTTGGTCCAGTCCGGTAATGCCGGATCAATTTCCGGCAGGGACGCAAAAGACATGTAACCACAGCTTCCTTGCTTTGCGAGGAGGCTTTCCTCTTCAAGAATTGTGTTTAGAACGGAATCGGCTGTCTGATGGTTGTTTTGTTTCCGGAGGCATAGATGATGCATGTAAAGTGATGGCAGGTGTCTGCTATTCAGGGCGAAGCACAACATCGCCTGTTCCCAGTTGAGTGCAAGACAGAATATCTGCCCAGCATAATATATCTGCTCGACAGTAATATCCGGCCGTGAATTCTTGAGAACATCTTCTGCCTGCCTGAGAGAGAATGATATCTCTTTGTCCGGAGACTCCAGATATGACCTGAGTGACAGGATAAGATAGTACTGCCCGGTGAGGTTGGTTTCGTCCGATGAATCCACGGCGTCAAAATGCTCAAATGCCCGCAGGGGATTTCCATGATAATAATTCACAATTCCGTTCCAGAGTGACCTGTCCATATTGCTGAGTCCGGGACTGGAATCCAGGTGTGAAAGTATCGCCAGGGGTACTTTGCATTCATTTGCGGTTTGATCGTAAAGCGAAACGTATTCCGGATTATTTTTTGCAGCCATTTCCAGAAGAATCTGGAGCGCAAGAAGCGGCAGATTGAATTGCCCGACAGAGTCAGCAAGTGTTGATGTGAGGAGCGGAAATCTTTGCGTATATTTCTGCCGCAGATAAACTGCCCTGCAAAAACTCTGCTGTGCGGAATGCCCTGCCCGTGTTTCAAGTTCCGGTCTTATTTTTAATAAGATCGCCTTGCCGTTCCAGGGCAGGGCGAACTTGGGATCAATCTCTATTGCTCTGTTAAAGGTTTCAAGCGCCTCTAGGTAGTGCCCGATGCTCATGTGTGCATTGCCGATTCCATTCCATGGGTATGCGTACGACGGGTTGATTTCAATGGTTCTTTCGAACGCATCCAGCGCTTCCTGATGTCTTCCAAGGGTGTATAACGTATATCCTTTGCCATTCCATGCATGGAAAAAAGTGGGATTGATTTCGATGGCTTTTTCGAAGGCTTCCAGGGCTTCTTTGTATAGTCCCCCGGCAGTCAGCACGTAACCTTTATTATACCATGAGGAAGCAAGCGAGGGATCAAGTTCGATAGCGCCGTCAAAAGCTTCCAATGCTTCCTGCATTTGACCCGATTGGGCAAGAGGTACACCTTTAAGACATTTATACAAAGCCTGGAAAGTATCGATTGGTTCTTCGTGTGGTGGTGATGAAGGCGTGTTTTTTCCTTTGATATTGGAATCAGGCTTGTTCATTTACTCTTATAATGGATACAAAGGTTGAGCGCAAAAAAACACCCGACGATCCATAAGACCGTCGGGTGATGTGTAAGCAAAATCGCAGGTCACAATCCTTCTCAAGCTTTCTTGATCGCTAACCCGCACGGACTTGCTTCTTGATTTGCGAATTAGTGCCTCAGCTTGACTACAACTACTGGCGGCTTCGGCGGTTTCTTCGCTTCTGTTCTTGTCTGCGGTGTTACCGGGCAACAGGAACAACAGTCCAGAGTTTCAGCCGATGAAGAAGTTCTTGGAGGAGGAGGAGGAAGCTTCCTGTCCGCTGGAGGCGGGACAAAACCAGCTTCATCTGCGCCATTACCGGCCAATACTGTTTCTGTGCACAGCGTTGCCGCTAACAAAGGATATGCCATGTACTTAATATTACTCTTCATATTGCCTCCATTTGACTTTATTTGCTGATGTTCTATTTACTACATATTACTTGAAATTGCAAGCCTTTTGGCTTCTGTTCTGTCCTCCACTGACCTAATGTCCTGGTGTAGTGCAATGTTACATAAAAACTCATTTTTTTTAAAATGCTGTTTTCAGGCTGTTTTCCTGTGGAAATATGGCCATAAATCGTTGGGAAAATCGGGAAAACCGCATTATTCGGCGATAAGACTCATATATCGACCGTCTTCCTCAAAAAGCAGGCCGCGTTCAAGCAGAAACCTGATTTCCCTGTCAGCATTGAACTCCGGGTTATTACGGAATTGTTTTTCGAGGTCGTCTTTGTTTGCCGGCTTTTCCAGATAATCGATTATGTTTCTGGTTAAAATAGAAAGTGGATGTTCGACGACATCACCTGACCGCGAATCATATATAACCGGTTCCGGTACGTCCGGGATAAAGCAGAGCCGTGATTGTACCTTTCCATCTGCATTGGTCCATCTTGTGCGCCATTTGGCGGCGGCTTCATTCAGCCGGTCCAGCCATTCGTTCATACGTACTGTATTGGTGTTATTGTCGACAAAACGGTAGGCAAGTCGCCGGATATCTTCATTGTCAAACGGGAAGATCATTGCGTAACAATCCTGCGGCTGTAGATCGAGCCCGTATTCTTTTGCATGTTCAAAGTAATCGCTGAATTTAACGAACATGATAGGGAAAAATGTTTTTGGCGGGGGGAGGTGATACAGGAGCGGGATATCATGAAGATACTTTTCGTATACCTTCTCAGTTTCGCCTGGCGTATAAATTAATATGTTCCAGTCCAGGGTGAATGGATGTTTGGAACTGTCCTTAAGCAGCTGAATATTGCGGAAGGCTGTAGTGCCTTTTCGCATGAGTTTGAGCGTTGATGTCGAAAGCGACTCAATACCAGGCTGAATTCTTGTTACACCGGCGCAGCAGAGGACTTCTATGTCCTTTAAGGGAATTGTCGGGCGCGACTGGTATTTAATCTCTATTTTATCAGTCGGCGGTTCGAGGAACGGGAAAACGTCCTTTGCATAGTTCTCGGGCAGCATGTTGTCGCTGGCAACAAAAAAACGGGCCCTTGGTACATACTTGTAAAGGTTTTTGATCTGCGTTAATGCATTTCCGGGCGTCAGTGCCCGGTAGCGTGTCATCATGCCGCTCATTCCGCAGAATGCACATTGCCTGCGTTCTCCCCATTTGCATCCGCGAGATGTTTCGAAGATAAGAATTGGGTTTGTCTTTCCTCCTGGAAATTTTTCCTCGAATTTGTCAAGGAAGGCGTTGTAATCGAGTACAAGGTTGGTGTTGATGTCAAGTTCGTCACCGGCAGTTGATATCATTTCTGTCCCTGCGTCCGGGAATTCTTTGCCACAGGTTTTTGGCGTATACCAGAAGGCTTTGTTTGTTTTTGAAAGGACCCCGTTGATGTGGTCACATTTCTCAAGGTCACCGGATAATCTATACTCGATGAATTGGGGAAGGCTGACAAGCGCCGGGCCGGAGAATACGTAGTCCATGGCTTGGACACATTCGGCGTACACCTGTGCCGTCTCGCCTTCACAGGAGGCGCCGCCGACCATGGTTATGATCTCAGGTTTCCTTTCCTTCAGGAGCCGGGCCATCGCGAAAGAGGCGCAGGCTTCAGAAAAGAAGATGGTGAATCCTGCAATGTCGACATCAAGCAGGTGGTACTTGTCGATGTAACCGTTTAGTATCCGGCCCAGGTCTTTCCGGCCTTCAAAAAGGAATTTTCTTATTTTCCGGGTTTCAGGGGCATCTCCGGAGTAATATCTGTCGAGGTATTCGTTTGAATTATCCGTGGTGCCCGGAAACGCAAGTTGCCGGAAAAACCAGTCACTGGCGCGGGTTGTCCCGTAACTCGCATAGGGATGGTCGTAAATGGAAAGATCTCCGATGTATTGGGCAAAATCCATGTTCAGGTAATGAGTGTCGATATGTATCCTGTCTTCAAATCTTGTCTTAAGGACCAGTTCAAGCTGGGTTAGGGCGAGCGATGACGCTGAAAATTTCGCGAAAGGCATATTGATCAAGGCTATCCGCAAAGGTCGCTGTTTCATAACACAAACACCGCGATGTGTCACCCGGCGATAAGGCTCATGTAGCTGCCATCTTCTTCGAAAAGCAGGCCGCGCTCCATCATGAACTTGATTTCATGATCAACTTCGAAGCCGGGGTGATCTCCGAATTCTTTGATGAGGTCATCACGGCTTGCCGGTTTTTCCAGGCGATCGAGAACGCTTTTTGTCAGGCTGGAGACTTTGTATTCTGAAATTTCCCCTGAGCGTGAATCGTATATTGTCGGTTCCGGTACATTTTCAAAACAGAGCCGTGATTGTTCTTTGTCATCTTCATTCATCCACCGGATACGCCATTTGGCGGAGGCTTCATTCAGCCGGTCAAGCCACTGGTCCATTCGGTCAGCGTCGGCATTTCTGTCGACAAAACGGTATGCCAGGCGTCGGATATCTTTATCACTGAATGGGAAGATCAGGCTGTAGTAATCCTGCGGCTGAAGATTGAAGCCATATTCCTGTGCGTGTTCAAAGTAATGGCTGAATTTGACATACATAATCGGGAAGACGGCATTTGGCGGGGGGAGGTGATACAGGAGCGGGATATAATGCATGTATTTCTCGTACACATCTTCCTTTTCTCCCGGCGTGTAGGTGAGCAGGTTCCAGTCGAGTGTAAATGCGTGTTTTGAACTGTCTTTCAGGAATTGCAGATTGCTGAAAGCAGTTGTGCCTTTTCGCAGGAGCCGCAGAGTTGGAGTTGACAGCGCTTCTATGCCCGGTTGGACCCTCGAGAAACCTGCTTTGCACATGATGTCAATGTCTTCTGCCGTCAGTGTTGCCCGTACTTCATACCTGATCTGTATTTGTTCGGGTGGTGGCTTGAGGAAAGGTAAAACTTCCCTGGTGTAATTCTCCGGTAGCATGTTGTCGGCAGCGATAAAGAAACGTGCCCGCGGAATATATCTGTAAAGTGCATGTATCTGGGTGATCGCATTTTCGGGCGTAAGTACGCGGTAACGCAAAGTCAGGCCATTCAGTCCGCAGAATGCGCATTGCCGGCGTTCGCCCCATGCGCAGCCGCGTGATGTTTCGAAAATAAGCATGGGCTTGATTTTTCCGTCCGGGAAATTCTTTTCAAATGCATCAAGAAATGCCGAGTAATCGGGAATCAGGTTTGCGTTGATGTCGAGTTCACCGCCTGTGGTGGAAATCTTTTCCGGAGGGACTGGAACTGGCGGCTGGTTACAGGATGTAACAGGCATATGCCAGAGCTTTTTATTTGTCTTTGTAAGAATGCCGTTGATGTGATCGCACTTTTCCCTGTCACCGGCGAGCAGATGTTTGATCAGCTGGGGCAAACTGAACAACGCGGGACCGGAGAACACGTAGTCGATCTGTGGAATGCGTTCGGCATAGACCTGCGCTGTCTCGCCTTCACAGGAGGCCCCGCCGATCATGGTGATGATTTCAGGTTTTCTTTCTTTCAACATCCTTGCCATGCCAAATGACGAACATGTCTCGGAGAAGAGCAGTGTGAACCCGACGATGTCGGCGTCGAGCAGGTGATACTTGTCGATGTAGCTGTTGAATACCTTGTCGATGTCCTTGCGTTTTTCCAGGAGGAATTCACGGACTCTCTGCTTCCCGGGGTCGTCTTCAAAATAGTATCTTTCGAAATATTCCTTCGAGTTGTCGGGTTCATTCGGGAAGGCCAGCTGCCGGAAGAACCAGTCGCTTGACCTGGTCATTGATCCATAACTTGTGTAAGGGTGGTCATATAAATGCAAGTCACCGACGTGAAGGGCAAAATCCATATTCAGATAATGAATGTCGACGCGTATCTCGTTTTCGAATGTTGCTTTTAAAACCAATTCGAGCTGGGCAAGGGCTAATGATGGTGCCGTCACTTTTGCAAAAGGCATATTGAGGAAAACTATCCGCAATGGGCGTTGTTTCATGAAGTCAACATTATCAGGACAAAAGGAATCTGTCTAGGTGATCAAACAATGGGAGGTGTTAACCTCTTATGCTTGGGTTCACTCCTTCTCTTTCTTCTCTACCCTTATCACTTTTGCTGTTCCAGATGAGGTGTCCGTACCCATGCGGGCATTTGGATCAAGTTCGTATAGAAACTCTTTGCCTCTGACCGGGGCCAGCTTGTCTTTGTGTTTGACGATTACGGGATTGAGAACAATCATGTTTGTGGCTACTTTTCCAATGGATTCAAGACGTCCCTGGACTCCAACAGCATCACCCACTTTTGTTTTTGGATCAGTATCCAGAATTGAAAGGGACACATTCTTAAGTACAGTGAACTTGACAATCATGTCGGAACTGGGTTCCACAGCCTTGATGGCCACAGTTCTGAAACCATCAGGTGTTTTACCTTCAGTCATTTCCGTAATCCTGAGATATCTGAAATAATGAAGCTTCCCGAGGATCGGTTCTACCAGCGCTTTTTTCAGGGCCGGTGTCTTCTGGGTCACATATTCAAGCGCCAGGTCGTTACCATTGTCTACCGGGAGTGCCCATGTTGTTCCCGGGAGAATCGTGGCAAAAAATATTGTTAATACCGGCAGAATTATTTTTTTCATGATTATTCTTTCCTCCATATTGTCTCAATCCAGAATATCCGATAAATATTTGCAGTCAAGCGAAACAACGTAATTCAATATCCTGTCACGAAGACCACGAAGGATTCTATCTGCCGGGACTGTCAGTATCCGATGAACCACGTGTCGTTAGTGCTTATTTCGCGTTGTATGCCAGTTTCGACGGGAACACCTGTGTTATTTACGGCCAGGCAGATGTCGTTCATGACTCGTTTAAACAGGTCTCCGTTGGCCATCATCTGATGCGGTCGTGCCACGTATACCCCGTCAAAATTATAGTCCAGGACAATCTGGGATAACTTGTTTTTCAGAGGAATCATGAAGTTGTCGTAATTACCGGCCAGGTCTTTTGGTATGTCCAGTTTTGCGTAGAACTTTATGTTGGCCCGGTGCGCTGTGGCTATTGCCTGTCTGAGCGACTCCGGCAGGGTAGTGTGATCCATGGATGTGACATTCAATGTCAGCGTATTTATGCCAAATGCCCGGGCCGTGGTCATGGTTTGGAACATTTCTTCCACTTGTTTTCCGCCAAGATGACCCAGTACCATGGTCTGCGCGGGTTGAATGGTGAGTGGGACATTGTCGGTAACCTCTATCCTGTTTCCCGTCGACACTTCCGCGGAAAGATTGTCGGCATTGCGCGTAACGCGCACTTTACCGGAAGTAACGTCCAGGAATGTTGTCACTTCCGAACTCTGCAGACTGAATCTGGTTCCAATAACAGTAGCGCAGGCCTTTGGCGTCGTCAGGGTCATCGGCAGGTCTTTGGGCTGGGGCGCAACACTGGCAACGATTGTTCCCTGTTTGAGGAAAACACCCTTTGCGTCATTTTTGTTTTCCACCTTAAGCAGGGTCCCTTCCTGGATTTTCAATACCGTATTTTCATTGTTGTAACGTACCACTGCCATGGCCTGAAGTCCCACGAGAATGGAGTCCCCGTTGTAAATCGGCGTATTGATTTTTCCCGGAACAGGCATATTTCCCCGTCTGATCAGGATATCGCCCCTGCCATCAAGTGTGGCGATAATCGGACCGGGAGATACGGATAACTGGTGTACATATTTCCAGATACCAAAGGCAATGAGAGCGCATGCCGCAAGAGCAGTAACAGTCCGGAAAAAGAAGACAATGCCTGATGTTTCTGATTCAATTTTTAGTGAAGGTTTCCGGAATTTGCTCGTAGGCTTTTTCTGGCCGTTCATGCCGTTTTTCCTGATCTGCGCGGCTTTGGCTTTACCGTTCTGCACAATCATTTCCTCGTTGCTGCGTATCTGGTCAATAATCAGTTTCGCAGTGTCGCCGTGCCGGGGCAGGGCCATCAGTATCTGTTCAATGGAAACAGGATTACGTTTTGCAGTCAGGATCAGGCGGCTGATTATGGCATTTTGAGCGAGGATCTCCCTGTTCTCCGGGGATTCCTCGATCATTGCGAGAAACCGCTTGAGGTCATCCTTGTCAAGTTTCCCGTCAAGATAACCATCCACAAGATGTATGAAAGAATCATCAGCCATTGCTTAAACTTCCTTTTCGCTGCAGGCATTCAGCTATTGATTGCCTTGCACGGCAGAGTATGACGCGCACAGCCCCGGCCGTCATGGAAAAGTTGTCTGCCAGTTCTTTTACAGCCATTTCTTTGAAATAAAATCCATCGATCATTTTGTGCGCTGTCTCATTCAGTAGTTTTATACATTGCTGTAATGCATCCAGTACGTCACCGCGTAATGAACCTGCCATCCTGTCGATATCAACTTCTATTCTCTTCTCTATCTCGGCCCGGTAACGTTCTTTCATGTCGTTCTTGCGGTACCACCGGCGCCGTTCATTCTGTGCAACATTCCGGGCGATCTGCGCCAGCCAGGAACCCATCTGGGTGTCCGGCTTGTAAGTTGATAATTTCTGATATGCTATGATAAAGACCTCCTGCGTCAGATCATCAACCAGGCTTGAATCCGGAACCATGCTTGCAATTACCACCCTGACCCTGGGTTCAAAAGATTCAATCACCTTCCGGTAACTTTCCAGGTCCCCTTCAAGAGTCTTTTTTACAAAATCATCAATATTGTTGTTTTCCATGACTCCTGATCCGTGTTTCCATATGTATAATGTCTTTTTAGCGACAGTTTGTTACAGTTTTATCAAATATCCGGAGCTTTTATCATTTGCTATCTTATCGTATAACCTTCTCTAATTCAATTACTTGTTCGATTTTGCCAATATATCCGCAAATCAACAACCAATAATTAACCACGAACCTGCCCGCCCCGGCAGGCGGGTTATACAGCGCGACCTCTGGCCACAACCAAACTGTAGCCGCCCCGCTGTGCCGGGGCGTCTTGAAGACACGGTCCCGACTCTCCGGATGTCGGGACGCCGTGGCTACATTTTTGTCTTTTAATCCGTGTCATCCGGTTTCGCATGGCTACGTTGGTACGAGTCGATGTAATCCGTGGTTGATTTCTTTTGGATGTGGGCGTTAACTCACTTTGAAAGGAATCTATGAGAGCAAAATACAAGCACACCAATATCGTTGCCCGGGATTGGCGAAAGCTCGCTGAGTTTTACGAAAAATTTTTCGGCTGTGTTCCAATTCCTCCAGAGCGATCTAATGCCGGCGAATGGGTGGAACGATGTACAGGAGTGACCGGCGCTGCCGTCCGCGGCATCCATCTGCGCCTTCCGGGCTATGGTGAGGATGGCCCCACGCTTGAAATATTTCAGTACAACATAGCAGAAGAACGACCGGTAACAGCAATCAATCGTCCCGGCCTTGCGCATCTGGCATTCGAGGTTGATAACGTACAAACAGCAAAAGATGCGGTGATTGCCGCGGGCGGCGGATGCGTGGGCGATATGGTCACCACGGAAATTCCCGGTGTTGGTAGAATCAACCTTGTTTATCTGACCGACCCTGAAGGAAATATCATCGAATTACAGAAGTGGGAATTATATTGCTGAAGAAAAAAGACTGAAAGGATCCCAGGATGTTGGTTGCCAAGCCTATAAAAAAAAACCATTCCCGAAAACAATTTCCTGTAATCTTGATATTCGGGTTTCTGTTAATGGCATTTGGACAGGTCTGTATGTCAGGGACGGATCAGAAGGATGTCTATGACCTGCGGCTCTGGTACACGCGACCGGCACATGAGTGGCTTGAGGCGTTGCCGGTAGGGAACGGGCGGCTTGGTGGGATGGTTTTCGGCGGTACGGAACGGGAGGTTATCCAACTTAATGAGATCAGTCTCTGGAGCGGCGGGCCTCAAACCGATGCTGACAACCCGGCTGGCGCAGCGCATGTGGCGGAAATCAGGCGGCTGCTCCTGACTGGCCGGCATGCCGAGGCCGAGGCGCTGGCCAAACAGTACCTGAGATGTAAAGGGCGGGGGACCGGTAGCGGGGACGGTACATACTCCGCGTTCGGTGATTACCAGCCTCTTGGCGAACTGACACTTTTCCTTGGCGGTACCTCCTGGCAATACCGCGATTATCGTCGCGAACTTGATCTGCGTACGGCCATCTGCCGCACGGCATATCAGCACCGGTCACCTTATGCTTCCGGGCAGGTCCGGTATGAACGCGAGGTATTTGTCAGCGCCCCGGGAAAAGTAATGGTGGTTCGCATGAAAGGTGACCGTCCCCGCTGCATCGATGCCGTTGTACGGTTACGGCGCGAGCGTGAGGCGACGGTCGAGGTCGCGGCCACGAACCGGCTGGTCATGCGTGGACAACTGTGGTCAGGAAAGGGAATGCGGTTCGAATGCCAGGTACTTGTGTTGCCGACCGGAGGAAAATTGGTTCGTGAACATGACGCGGTATGGGTTCAGGAGGCCGACGAACTCCTGTTGCTGGTTGTCGCTAATACGGACTACCGTGGCGGTGATCCGGCAGTATTGTGCGAGCAGCAACTTACAGCGGCGGCGACGAAGTCATACGCGGAATTGCGGACTGCGCATATTGCCGATTACCAGCGACTGTTCAATCGTGTCGAACTGGACCTGGGCCGGACTAAATCGCCCGCCCTGCCCATCGACCAGCGCCTCGACGCGCTCAGGAGTGGGACGGTGGATCCGGCCCTTCTCGCGCTGTATTTCCAGTATGGCCGTTACCTGCTGATTTCCTCGTCGCGACCGGGCGGACTGCCGGCAAATCTGCAGGGTATCTGGAACGAGAACTATCATTCGCCCTGGAACTGCGATTACCACATGAATGTCAATCTGCAGATGAACTACTGGCTGGCGGAAAACACGAACCTGCGTGAGTGCCATGAACCACTTATGGATTATATCGACTCGATGCGCGAACCGGGGCGGCGTACGGCACGCCTGTGCTTTGGCGCGCGCGGCTGGTGTATGAGCTGGGCTGGGAATATCTGGGGTTTTACCTCGATGGGTGAAGTACTGCAATGGGGCTTGTTTCCCGAGGCGGGTGCGTGGCTCTGCCGGCACCTGTGGGAACACTACGAATTCTCGGGTGATCGCAAATTTCTTGCAAAAGCATATCCCGTAATAAAAGAGGCCAGCGAGTTCTGTCTCGACTGTCTGGCGGAGGACCCGAAACATGGCTGGCTTGTATTCGGACCGACGGTCATTCCGGAACACGGCTACAAGACGGCAGACGGACGTCATATCCACGTGGCTATGGGGACGGCCATGGCTCAGCAGATTGTCTGGGACCTGTTCGGCTTCACTTCCTCGGCGGCCTCGATCCTCGGCACGAACACGGAATTCGCAGCACAGTTACGAACTGCACGGGCCCGGCTGGCTCCACCGCAGATCAACAGCGACGGTCAGATTCATCAGTGGACTGAGCCGGTCAAGTCAGATGGCAGTTTACACATGCGGCATTCGTATGCCCACTACCCGGGCGAGCAGATCACGCTTGATGGTACCCCGGAACTGGCGGCAGCAATGCGCAAGACAATCGAATACCATGCGGCACACGGTTCGGCGGCGTATTGGGGCGCAGGTAGTTGGTTCGGCGGTTGGTCCATGAACCACTGGGCACGGTTCCGGGACGGCAATAGGGCTTTGACGACGCTTATGGATTTGCTCAAGCGTAATACCGCACCAAACCTGTTTGATCTGAATGGGAAGTTGTTCCAGATCGATGGTAACCTTGGAGCGACTGCCGGTATTGCCGAAATGCTCGTGCAGAGTCATGAAAAGGTTTCAGGGGCAGGGGGCAATCTCTCCGGTACTGCAAACGAATCGACAACTTATCTGCTTCGTCTTCTTCCTGCAGTACCGGCGACCTGGTCCGGCCACGTCCGTGGCCTGCGCACCCGTGGCGGGTTCGAGGTGGATATCGAGTGGCGGGAGGGTGTCATGACACACGCCCGGATCAAGTCGCTCTGCGGGAATCCCTGTTGCCTTATTGCCAGCGTGCCGTTCCGCGTCTCCTGTAATGGTCAAGCAATGACTGAATCGGTCCAGGGCCGCTGCCAGTTCGCCACTGTCAAGGATGGCATCTACGACTGTGTAACATTCAGCAAGTAAGAAAATCTCTTGCCGTAACCGTATGTTAAACTGATTTAAGCAAGTACTCCTAACGATCAGAATAACCGTTCCTAAAATGCGTGCATTTTGGAATACGGTTCATTCTTTGGTTCGATCATCTATCGTCTCGGATCTCACCCTGAAGAACATTTGCCGATGAATGATGTTGGTCGGAGCCCATGTGATTGCTGCGCCAATTCCGGACACAACACAGTAAGGTAACCATACGCCAGTGACTAGGTTCGTGGTATACTCCAGAGTGTACTTACAGTCTGTGAAGCTTTTGTCAGTTGAGACTAATAGTTTTCCATCTGAAGTTGTCTGTAACTCCAGTCTGGGTACAGTTAAAATGGTCTTCTCGGAGTTTAATTCGACAAATTTCCAATATGCAGGCGAAGAAGATCGGACGCCTCTGACACCCCATGTTACTGATGCAGTTCCCTTTCCGTTGAAGGGTGCGTTGCTGAAATTGTACCGAGATATACCATCTATTGACATATTGAGCCTTCCATACCTGGCGGTTATGGGAGTGAAGGAAACCTCAATGAGTCGATAATCTGTTCCCCATTGCGCAATTCTAAGGCCATCAATCCAAACAAAAGTCGATGGTTTGTCATCACTCTTTCCAGAACCGAACCTTAAGGAAACATCTCTACCTCCCTTTCCCCCTATGAAATTGACAAAAATGCAGTCGTATGGAGATGATGTATCAAAGGGATATTTTAGAACTTTCAGGTTAATGAGAAGTTTCCAACCTTTGGAGTTCATTGCATCACGTTGTTCGTCCGATAATTCCTGATGATAAACATGAGTTCCATCTGAGAGTTGTTCCTTCGACTCCAACAACGACCAACCGTTTGATTCAGGTTCATGGGCATCCAAATACTGAAGCAGTATCCCTGCGTTCGCATGAGATACTGTGACCCATACTAAAAGCATTGTAATGATATTGTGTTTCATCGTTGTCATGATCGAACATCATTTTGAAGGCTGAGATGAGCCGCCGAGGTTCGTCGAATACCTTCCAGAAAATGGTTCGACCTTTTGCTTATCGTGCAATGTATTTCAAAAAGTCCGCGAACATATCCTTGATTAGTTGAGAGCTACCCTCGTCCGATCTCACAATGATCAGTTTTGGGTTGCCGAGAAAAGTTTTGTATTCGACTGTGGCGCGAGCAGAAATAGGGCGTATGTCCATGTTATTCAGGAAAAATCTTGGTTCGATTTTCCAAATTCCACCCGTGTAAGGAGGAAGCTCAACAAATCCATGGGCAGTCGTTTCTTTTTTCATGTCGGGAGATCCAATTGTTCTGAACTTGAAGGATTGAAACTGTCGTGTTCTCTTCTCTGTGAGCATGAATTCGTGGGTTGGTTCAACGTATGGGAGCGCGATTCCTTCTTCTGATTTGTTGGTCAGCAGTGTTACGTCGCGAATGAGAATTGGTATTTTGGTCTCATTTTTGAGGCTAACTCCAAATCCGTCATTTCCGTATGATACGCCGATGCGGCTCATGTTCTTGTGGAGGCTATGAGTGACTATCAAATTACGCCCGAGATTGATTAGCCAAATAAGCATGGCCCAGACGATTGCAGTAACAAGTCCACTTACTACACTGTTGGTAAATTCATTCATTCTTATTCCTCATAGGTCAAACATGGTTTAGGCGGCATGCCGCCTAAACTACTATATATGTGACAGTTTAAACGAAGAAAAAGGCAACATACAGCTAAAAGTCAAGGTTTGGTGTTGTAACCTTTAGTTGTAACCCAATGACGCAAAATGGGATGATTCAGGATAAAAGAGCCTGTTCGTATTAGGAAACCAATTCCCTGAACTACTTTAGTAAGTCGTCACAAAGGGCGAGAACTTCTTCCGCGGAAATTCCGGCCATGCATTCAACTGAGCGGCAAAGTTTGTGGTATCCAAAAATAAAGCAGGGCGAACAAGCCAGATTTTTTCGTGCTATTCCATGGCGCGCATCACGCAGTCCCCATTTCGCGGGATCGGTTGGCCCGAAAATCACCACGGTTGGCGTTCCGACTGCTGTTGCCAGGTGGGAAAGCCCGGAATCTCCACTGACAAAAAGGCTGGATTGACGGAGTAGTTCTGCAGTTTTCTGAAGTGTCAGACTGTCGACAAAAGAGGCAATTTTCTCTTTCAGGTCAAGAGTACTTTCAAGGATTGTTCTTGTTTGATCGGCATCGGAACAACTTCCAATCAAAGCGACAGAACAGCCGTGTTTTAAAATCAAGGCGCGGATAAGAGAGATGAACTTTGTGATGTCCCATTGTTTATATCTTGAAGTACTTCCCGGATGTATTGTCACAACTTTTCCGGTTTTCTTAAGGCCATTCAACTTCTCCTGCGCCGGTGGCAGGAGCATTGTTCCGGACGGTACGAAGGAACCTTCGAGTTTATATGAGAAATTTTTTACTCCGGCAGGTTCCATCAGTTTTGCAAACTGGTTGCCTTCGTATCCCTCAAGATCATAGTTGACCAGGTGTGTATAAAGAAGGTTGCGATGAGGATTGATTTTGAAGCCGATACGTACAGGTGAACCACTGAGGAATGTGATAATTGCAGAGAAATTGTGAAACTGTTCGGTATCTATTGCAATGTCATATGATTGATTACGTAACAGGCTGATGGTACGGAAAATACCGGAATCATATGCAATTGCATTTTTCTCCAATCCGGCCAGCCGAAGCACCTCGATATTTCTATTTTCGCAAATGATATCTATCTTTGCTGACGGAAATTGTTCGAGCAGGCGCTTAAGCACTGGAACAAGAAGTATCATGTCGCCCATTCCGCCGGGACGGACGACAAGAATGCGTTTCGGGGTAGTGGCGTATGGCTGCGGTTTCTCCCTGTTACGTTGATAATCAATATAACCCAGAATCCAGCAGAGCCAGTAACCAACGGTTGCATCAATAATCTTCAGCAAACGTATACGGAATCGCGAACTGCCGGGTGTTTTATTCACGTTAAGATTTTCCTTTAAGTCTGCTTATATTTTTCAAGAAGGGCATGAATTATGCAATTCCCGAAAAACGATGCAATGACAGAAGATATTGCCGCAAGAGGGGATTTGGGATCTGTGATACGAGTGACTGCGCGGGTCAGATTTGTTTGTGTTTCTTCATTTTTCAAAAGCATGCGCCGGTGAAGGCTGGTGACGACTTCGTCCACGGCATAGGTGGTGGTTTCCAGGAGTTTATAACCGCAACGTTCGGCAAGACAGTAAAGACTTCGTTCAGTGAAGTAATGAAGATGTCGCGGGGGGTCCCAGTAGTACCAGTTTCCTCCCAAAAGCGGTCGCATTATGGATTTGTAGTTCGGCACGACAATGAGAACATAATTTACACCTGTGTCCCGGAAGATGGAAAGAATCTTTGCCGGTTCATAGAGGTGTTCGAGCGTATGCCGCAGTACAACAGCTCTCGTAATCTTTTCATTGCCGGGTATTCTGAACAGGGGGATGGGGATGTTGAGGTCAATCTGCTGGTATTCTATGTCAGGATAAAGCCATTCCGCCTGTGGATACATGTCAAACGCAGAAATTTCGAATCCCCTGTCATGAAGGAATTTCGAAACAGATCCATCACCGGCCCCGTAATCAACGATCTGCGAACCGGGTTCCAGTTTTTTTGTCAGAGGTTTCAGTTCATCCCTGAGTAACAGATTGCGAAGTCTATGATGTATTCCGCTTCCCTGTTTATGCATCCGGATACCGGCATCGTTTGTGTAATAATTCTGTATGGTACCGAGTGATGGTGGATCCACAATAAACCTCACGGAACAGTCATGGCAGTGGACGACCGAGAAAAGGGAATGATCAATGTGATCACGGATTTTTCGTTCGGGAACAAAATTCTTTCCAAGGCATACCGGGCAGCATTCCCGGTTTTTCCGGTCATTCTTTGCTGTTATTTCTGATTCATCCATACGCGGGATAGCATAGAACAGGAACGCTGTTGATCTCAATACTCAAATACGGAGATATAATGATCTGCTATTTCTTTTTTGTTGTGCCACTGGGACCTGTTCCTGAAGAACCAGCGGTTTTTGGCGGAGGAGGCGGCGGTATCTGCTTTGGTCTTACCATGCTCGTTACCGGCCATGAAGCACGATATTTATTCTGATAAAGCCCGATCTTTTCAACCGGTAATTTCTGGAAGCCGAGTTTGTAGGCAGGCGAATCATCCTTGAGCTGGAAATTGAAATTCTTTGCATCCACGAAAAGCGGGTCTGTATTAAGAAGGTTATTGGTTGAAGTTACCATTGCCCGGAGTTTGTCATTGAGATCGTCCCATTTCCCGCCTAAGCAGATATTCCGCGCCACGAGGTTGCCCATCGGCGCCTTGGGATCTTCATCAAGAATTTTCGGCAGTTGCGGGTAACGCAGGTTGTAGGGAGATTTATTATAGGCAATGCCGGAGAGCGTTCCTTTCTCTGTTCCTTCCTTGATCCAGTTGTCTGCACATTCATGTGCCCAGCCGAGCGCGCGACTGTCAATGTGTATCGCGGGCTTGCAGTCTACGAAAATATTGTTTTCGATGACGCAGTCGCGCCCGCCGCCGATGAATGCCGCCCTTGTTACATCATAAAAAACATTCCCGTACATGATCGTACCGCAGTACATGTCATCATTGTAAATGCCGACACAACCCCGGCCTTCAAAACCGCTGATGTCGTGCAGGTAGTTATAACGGACGACTGTCCCGCGCATGGTCCAGTTGCGACCTGCATAAATGGCGCCGGCATCGTTGGACTCGTAGCAGACGCTGTGAATTTCGTTGAACTCGATGAGGTTATCGTTACCGCTGAAGAAAATGGCAGTGTGGGGGAGGTTGTCGATCAGGTTATGGGTGGCACGGTTGCCGACACCGTTGATGTTGATTCCGCCGCAGTACATCCGCCACCAGCGACCGATATGGTGAATGTGGTTATTATTCGCGTAAAGCCGGGCTGGCGTCAGGGTTGTGCGGTCACCGCCACTGATGCTGATGCCCGCTTTTGCCATGTCATAGATGTCACAGCCGTCCACTCCACTGTCTGTTCCTCCGTTGATGGTGATGGCATTGCCGCCGATATTGCGAACAATGCATTTTGAAATCTCGTTGCTCGTTCCGCCGTTCATGCTCACCGCAACGTTGCGGGCGGCCTCCATGATCATTCCGCGGATTATGATGTTGGAGGCGTTCTTCATATTGATGAGCGATGTCAGTATCGAAACTACTACATTGTCCCGGGCCACTGGCTTGGGACGCCAGAAACAGAAGAACGAGCGTGGTTTGGAAACGGCTGTATCGCTCTGATTGATTGGTTTCGGTGGCCAGAAATAGAGAATTCCCGTTTCGCGATCGAGGCACCATTCGCCGGGCATGTCTATTTCCGAGATGGCATTGAATGCATAATACCACTGTCCCTTGCGATAGCCGTAACTATGCTGTGGCGGTGCGAGCGAGATGATCCGTTGAACAGTGTCAATACTCTCTACTTTTTGCCGTGAATCCGACCAGTCCCAGAACCAGTAACCGTGCAGCCAGAGGTCTTTCTCGCCTTCCCAGTTTTTCGGGCGGTCACCGTCATAGTTGAACTTTCCGGCCTTATCACCCTTGGTCCCGCGCACATCCACAGGATTGATCTGCAAAACATCAACAATGCGGACAAAGCCGTCATTGGGCCAGCGGGAAACGGTCATTGGTTGATCGTTGAAGAACAATTCCAAGCCGCCGCCATCAGCCTTGCCGTAGTCGGTAATTCCAAGCGCCTTCAGGTTCACCTGGCAAACCTTGCCGTGTGCAGACTTGTCAAGCCGGGCGAGAATCGCCGGATCGGTGACCGGCTGGAAACCTGAAATTTCTTTCCCGCCGCAAAGTCGTACCACAGCACCCTTGTCAGCTTGATAAATGATGCGATTGCCGGGATTGCCTGAATCGTCCTGCGTCAACTCGAAAGGTTTCTCCAGTTGATAAATCCCGGAGGCAAGTCTGACTTCAATGTTTTCGAGTGCAGGGCCTTTTTCCTTCTTGATCTTGCGGATCTCGTCACGTGCCCGTCCAAGCGTGGCAAAAGGAGCTCTCTTTGTGCCTTTTGCAGCGTCATTGCCATTTGGCGCAACATGGATTATCAATTTCTCAGCGTGGGCAGTGGTGACTGGACTTCCTGAAAAGATAATCAAAAATGTTGCCATCCAAACTCTGGCATTCGTATAAGGATTCAATAATTTCATATTGTAATAACTCCCTTTATTATTTTGCTGATACGGAAGGATTGGTCTGCGTAATGAATTTGCCGTGCGTGGGAATTTGGGCATATCCCATTGCAAGATGGGCAATATCATGACGGTAAATGGGATCCTGAAGAAGACAGATACGACGGTCAATTGCAGGAATGGTTGTTGTATAAATTCGCAGTTCACCCTTGACTGAAGTAACCAGTTCCTCGCGCCAGTCACCGATAATATCAGCCCAGAACGACTGGGAGCCTTCAATACCCTTGGTGAGAACTTTGCCGTCATGTTTCATGATCTGTCCGCCGCGGATCAGCTCACGCTGTGAATCTGCGTCCCAGTAGACGGCACGGAAAGGCGGGACTTTTTTGTCGCGAGCCAGGATTTCGCCCTTGATTGAGAACAGCCATTCAGGGGGATTGCCGTTGTAATTCTCTTTCTTTGGATCGCCCTTACCAGACTCGCCAGCCCAGCACTCGCATCCCGGCAGTGTCGGGTCGATGTCGGACGCCATCCCGGAACCACAATGATAAGTCTGTTCCTTGAGTCCCCAGATGATTTCACCGGTTCTGGCATCCACCAGGCAGGCGCCGTTCTCCTTTTTACCGGGTTCGATGTTGTAAAAGATTTCCAGGCCGGGCCGACTGGGATCGAGGTCGCCGAAGAAGAAACAATCCGGATGTCCAAGGCCGGTACACCACAACCCTTTCCCGTCATCATCAAGCACATTGGAGCCGAGTACCACCTCATCGCGGCCATCGTCGTCAAGGTCGCCCGAATGCATCCAGTGGGCACCCTGGCCGCGATGGTTGGTCATTTCCTCGCGATTATTCCAACGCCATAATTCTTTAAGCTTATTTCTATGGTACTGATAGGCGATCACTTTCATTATTGTATAAGTCCCGCGCGCAACCAGCAGGCATGGTGTCTTGCCGTCGAGATAAGCAATGCCCAGTTGGTTGCGTGATGAAAGATTGTAGGCAGACTGACTGCATCCGGATTCCCTGCGACTGGGCCAGTCAATTCGGACCTTTTCCTTTCCTGTTGCTCCATGAAGGATCGAGAGATATTCCGGTCCGCTGGTAACACGGCCGTCGGGATCACGCGGATCGCCTTCACTTGTCTTGACCGCGACTTCTGCTTTGCCGTCGCCGTCGAAGTCATAGACCAGGTAAGGCGAGTACCAGATGCCGCGCTCGATACCCCAGCCAAGGTCTTTTCGCCAGAGTAGGGTACCGTCACTGCGATATGCTTCCAGCTTGTAAGTGTCCGGACTGGGTTTCCAGTAAAAGACATAAGGATCAATATTATCAACCGGCTGCTTGATCACATAATCCAGCCGTCCATCACCGTCGAGGTCACCGATACCAACTTTCTGAAAGGTGTAATCTCCCTGTAATTTAAATGAGAGATAAGGTTTGATTTCGGGACTGGCCTTGATGAGTGCTTTTTCTGATGGCTTTTGTTCCTTTTCATTGACCACAGCCCTTACCCAGTAAGCAGTATCCATATTTAAAGTTGCTTTTTCATCTGTGAAATCAGTAGTGGAGTTGAGGGGTTTATCGTTAAGTTTAACTGGCTGATCGTTGCCTGTACCGCGATAGACGTTAAAGGCAATATCTGCAGGATCGTCTTTTAGTAATCGCCAGCCAAGATAAACCTTGCCGCCTTCGGTGGGAATAGCCAACATGCCGCGGCCAAGTTTTTCATCCGCTCGTTTTTTTGCCCAGCCTTTGACCTTGGTTTTTAGTTGGGGCACTGTTGCCGGAGGACCGGCTTCGAGAGCTACTTCATCCGCCCATACGGTTGCTTTTCCATTAACCAGAAAACATGCACTTATTTGATCATAAGCTGGAGGGACAATAAGAGTGGTTTCCATGCACGTCCAGTCTTTGGTTCCTGAAATACTGCTATATGCCAGGTCCCGGTCGGTAAGTTTTCCTTTTGACCATCCTGCAATGCAGAGTGAAACGTTTTTTGCATCCTGACACTTGATCCAGGCGGTGGCTTTCCAGGTCTGGTATGGTTGTACATCCAACTTGCCAATGTTGTTGAACGTCCAGTCGTTTGTACCATCATACTGAATCCTGGCGCATCGACCGGGATGTCCTTCGTTCACTAATTCTGCAGAACCATTTCCCTCGCGGTACTGGAAAGACCAGCCACTGTCTGCCAGTTCTTTGCTGAATTCGAAGTTACCATTCGCGATACCATTCTTTTCCGGAATGACGGGGGTCAGGGTGATACAATCGTAATAGGAAGTACCGGGGCCTTTTTTGACTGCATAACGGTCATCCACCCAGAATTCGAATTTGCCATTGGAAATATCGAATCGACCCAGTTGCCCATTGAGTTCGGAAAGGCGTTTCCATTCTTTGCCGTCGAGCGATACGCCGAGGTCACGACCATACTTGATTGAAATGATCCAGGTATCTTTCGGGATGCCGGTGAGGACAGTGTGCAGGACAGGCGCGCCATCTTCCGGTTTTTCGCGATCAACCATTACTGCCGGAGATTGCAGTACTTTCCCGCCGCCGGACCATTTTTTGATGGCGTCCTTGTCTGTTGTCCATAAATTCCACTTATTGGAGGATGAATGGTCTTTTGCCCAGGCGTCGGCGGGTGAGGAACAGTCCTCAGCCTCGAAGACAAGCCGTTGCGCGAAAGCAGGAAGAATAAACACAATCAAAACCATGTTGGAAAGAAATAAAGATAAGTGGAATTTTTTTGTGAACATAGACATGTGCAATCTCCCGGATTGGATTTATTGAATGAACTAATTGCCAAGTTGTTTGCTTCTTACCAGACGAAGACTTCATGATCAATATCCATCTGGGTTTTTTGTGTTTTCATTGTTGCTGTATATTTACGTTTATGTTTCCATCTCATTATTAATTACTCATCCGCCTGCTTGGGAGATGGGGTAGGTAGGACAGCCAAAACAAGGCAAAACAGTTATGGTTTATGCCAATGTCACAAAAGCAATTTCTTATAACTACAACTTCACGGTAATTTTGCTGTTTGCCTGTCTTGCGAACACAAATATGTTGGTAAAAGCGCAGGAAAATAAAGCCGAAGGCGCGCAATCGGCTGTCAGTATTAAAGAATCCCCCGTTAAACCAGGTGAAAAAAAACAGCAGGAACCGGTTAAGAAACCTCTGGTTTTACCGGTACCGCCGGAAGTAGATGTGTCCAAGGAAGACTGGCTGGTAAACCGGCGCGGGATCGAGGCTTTAGATGATAATTTTGTTCTCCCGCCCTTTGATCCGGTGAAGGCCGATGCCAAAGGCAAGATTGAAGTCTGGGGCAGGAAATATTCCCTTGATGACTATGGCTTCTTGTCCCAGTCGGAAATTCGCGGAATGTCGTTTTTCGACAAGCCGATGAGTTTTGAAATTGAGATCAATGGGAAAAAAACGGAATTCAAGCCGGAGTCCAGAACGCTGCTCAAAAATCCGAAAGGCAGGGCGGAATATCTTGCAAAGGCAACATCAGAAGACGCGGACATAGAGACAAGAACAAGCGTTGAATACGATGGCATGATTAGAATTGATTTTAAAATAATTCCGAAAGGGAGCATTGAGCTTAACAGTTTCAAATACAGGATTAATTATCCCGGGAAACACGCGTTATTTATGCATTACATCGGGGCGAAAGATAAAGCGGGTGGCTCATTAAATCTTCCCAGGAATTCGTATTCACGGGATTTACCAAAAGGCGAAGGCGTCATCTGGAAGTCGCCTTTTAAGACACTGGTCTGGATGGGAGATTACGAAAAGGGCTTTCTGTGGTTTTGTCATTCCGAACAATATTGGTCGCCGATTGAACCGGACCAACGCCCGGCCGCCTTGAAAATTGTGCGGCAACAGGATGAAGTCGTGCTGGAAATATCACCCGTCAGTCAGCCGGTGCGTGTCTCTATGCCAGTCACCTATACCTTTGGAATGTTCGCCACGCCCGTACGCCCGGAAACAAAAGGCTGGCGGGGCTGGACACACAGCGCTAACGAGAAACAGAAAGATGTTTTTATCAAGATCAAATACGGCGTCAGTGGTAAGTATTCCATGCCGGTCGGGTTCTATCCGCGGATCCAGAACTTGAGCAGTTATAAGGAATATATTGAGAAAATACATACCGAAGGCCGTTATGGCACTCTTTATCTTGATCCGCGCTTGATGACCATGGGGATTTTGGAAACGCCCGAAACATTGGTCCCGCCGGATTGGAATCCTGCCAACGATCACGCTGAGACCAATGTTGTGAAGAAGGCCGGTATTTTTAAATGGCAGCCACCGGAAATAAAATATTATCAAGAATGGCGGATAGAACCTCCCGGTTATACGCCTTATAACAAGGAAAAAGGTGAGAAACAATTTTTGGTGAGTATGAAGAGCAGTTACAGCGATTTTTTCTGTTATCTGGTTGAACAACACGCGAAGGCCGGCGCCGATGGAATTTCCGATCTGGACGAATGGGGGCCGATGGCGGACATAAATCCGCGCCACGACGCCGGTTATGTCGCCGGTGACGGAAAAAGATATCCGGACTACGACTGGTTTGCGAAAAGAGATTTGATCAAAAGGATTTGCGCGATTTTTCTTAAGGAAAGGGGCAAGCCACCGATCATGATAGTCCATGGCGCGGCGACTCTCCCCATTCCGATCATAAGTTTCTGCGACGGCACTTTGACCGGGGAGGACTTAAACGTCGGCTACTTATGTAGAAAGACTTTCTTCGATGAATATTCAAAAGGGGCGGATGTGATCCTGGAATGCATTAAAAACGGTGGAAAGGATTGGTACTACTACGCGGCCCCGCTTGACCGTTGGGTTGTGCTATGCGGCAAACAATTCGGGTTTGCGGCCCTAGTAATGAGCAACCTCTGGAAAAATGAATCATTCAATAAGGAGATAAGAACTTCCGAAAAGGCGACGCGCGATTTCCTGGCCATGGTGGTTTTGCACGACAATTTAGTCTGGCCGATATTTTGTAATCCTAATCCTGCCCATGAACTTCAAAAAATAAGGCAGGATTTCGGGATAGCAGATGAGAAGGTTGAGTTTTTTCCGTATTGGGGCAAAAAGCATCCGGCACAGACAAAAGCGAAAAACATATTCATCAGTTCCTATAAAAACGGGAACAAGTATCTCGTCAATGTGTCTAATTTGGGGTTGGAAGGACAGAAATGCAAAATCAGATTGAATCCGGAGTTTTTCATGGGAAGGAAATTTACTCAAATTTTTCTCTCGTCGAAAATCGCTCAAGTAACCGATGCAGCGACTCTTGAGAAAATAACTGTTGACGAGAATTATTTCACTACCGAGATTGAAGGGCGGGACTATAAAATATTTTTGGCGTCAGGCCTTGAATAATAAATAAGGTCGACCAGCCTCCGGCTGAGAAGAAACACGGGTTTTACCAAACATAAGTAGGGGGAATAGAAATGAGAACCATTCTGTGGACCTTGATCCTCTTGTGCGCGTGTTGTCTCTCGGTTGCTCGTGCCGATGACGTGAAGTGGCTGGTCACCTACCGTGGCGATGCATTGCCGGGTAAGGAATGGACCCAGGAAGGCGGCCCTTCCGTTCAAGTAGAGGTTGTGGATGGTGCGCTGTGCATCGCGGATGCGTCCGATCAGGACATGCGCTGTTACCGCGCAACGTGGGAAGCGTCCCCCGATTCCGAGATCGTGGTTGAGGCGCGCGTGCGCGTCAAGTCTCTCTCGGGTTACAAACATGGTGGCAAGGGTAAGGGGATCAGCAGCCTTAACTGTCCATGGGTGTCAGGTTCGCCAATCGGCATCCTCGTCAGCAACGGGCAGAGGCAGGAAGGGCTGTTGCTTTGCGAGAAATACATCGCGACGTTCGTGGATCGCTTCTACCAGATGAACACCACGGACAAGTTCCATGACTATCGCCTGGTGATTCGCGGGAACGATATGAGTGTCAGCGTGGACGGGGAACTGCGGATTCGGGGGGAGAATGCCTTCTGGAAACCTGCAGAGGGGAAGCCGTTCATCCAGTTCGGCTCCAACTCGAAGGGATTTTTGGGTGAGGCATTCTATGAGTCGGTGCGGCTGGGTGTGCGACCTGCTACGGCAGGCACGAAGAAAGGGATCAAGATCACGTTGAGCGAACCGTGGCAAATCCCAAAGCCAGCGAAGATCTCACAGACCCGGCCCTACCTCTACAACGTGGGCGAGGGTGTCCTCCTCATGAGCGTGGCACAGGGACCTGACAAACACTATGAGCCATATGGAATCCTGAAATCCACGGACGAGGGCAAGACTTGGTCCCCAGTCGAGGGGCTGCAGGAAAAGACCTTTGCCCCACAACCGATGATCCGGCTGACCGACGGCAGAATCCTCGGTGTGTCCCGGTGGAACATGAAATACGAGGACTATGTCGGCAAGGTTCATTACATTGGTATGAGTTACCTTTTTGATCGCATGGCAAATTCCTTCGTTATGTTCGAGAACAAGATCACCGTGCCAAAGGATACCCACGAGATCATGGTCTTTGACCGCCACATTTTTGCCATGCCGGATGGCTCGATCCTTGCGGTAGTCTACGATGGACGGAAGAACAGTTATCTGTTGAAGACAATCGACCAGGGAAAAACATGGACCCATTTCTCCACCATAGGTAAGGGCCATGAGCCGGGCGTGGTGCGGATCTCGGAAACAGAATGGACGGCACTACTGCGGCAGGGGGGCACCACGCCGCTGTTACAGGTTTGGTCGCACGATGGAGGCAAAACGTGGAGTCCGCCGGCGGTCCTGGAGGAGGGAAGCGTAGATGCCGACGTGGTCTGCATGAACAACGGAGTGCTTGCATGCAGTTACGGCAGGCCTGGGTGTAACCTGATGTTCAGCACGGACCAGGGGAAGACGTGGGGATATCACCAAACGATAACGGACCGAAGCGGCTTCAACTACACAACGCTCCACGAGGTCCGTCCCGGACGCCTGCTTTACGTTCACGATGCGCCGCCGTTGACGGCGTTGTATGTTGATGTGGAGCGAATACAATGATAGACCCAAAGGTTTAACGAAACAAATACAAGGCCGTTTGCTTCTTACCAGACAAGAACTTTCCTATAAACATCCGTCTGCGACAGAATACACTAAGATTCTCGGATATGCTCCCTTTCACTTGCATGAGCGCGTTGTAAAGGGATAGGAGGCTTGTCCCCATGAGGCCGCTTGCAACTCTCAGAAAATGAGCTCGCCGAACGCCTTTACGTCCGTTACATCATGGGCATCGCTCCAGAGCATATACCGGCCGATCCTGTTCCTGGCCGCATTGAAACCCCAGACCTCTCCTGCTGCCGGTGCCTTGGCGCCGAAGTCGGAGAACGGGATCCTGAACCACGCCGTCCAGATTCTTTCAGGTTGATTCCAAAGGCCTTTTTCCATGTTGGTCCTGAATGCGAACTCCCACTTGCCGTTCCACTTCACGTCCTCGGCCATGCGGTTCCCTTTGCCAGGCGCAAAGACTGAATCGTAGTGCGAGTCTGCGACAGGGCTGGCCGCCAACCTGTAGACCTTTCCGTCCGATCCAGGCGGCATTATCCCCAGCTCGACGTATTCCTGATTGAATATATTTCCGTCGGGCTCTTTCTTGAACATGTCCTCCGGGTGTTGCGACGGGTACAGGCTTTCAATGCGGATATAGAGATTGTCCCTGTCGCGGAGGGCTTTCAAGGTCGTCTTCACATTGGCAAACGACATGCCGCCGCGGTCCTTGAAGAACGACGCAGGCACGTTCTCCCATGCCTTCGAGGTGATTCCGGGTGCTTCTTCGACCGCGGCGACCTTGAGCTGGTGCTTGTCGGTCAGGATGCCGGCGCGGATCGCCTGCGTGTCCCAGTTAAGGCACGTTTTATTCCACTGCTGTTGGTAACCCTCGCTTTGAAGCGCCGCATGACTGTAGAAATGGCCGCTGAAAGGACGCATTTCAGGCCAGTCGCTCAATGGTTTGAAGGCGTTTCTGCCGGTGCCGCCGGCGAGTTTTTCAAGATCAGCGTGCCAATCGTCTATCGCGTCGACGAGCGGATCCAGGTTCGCCCTGGAGGGATTCATTGTCCAGGCGTTCTGAAGATAGAAGATCCTCGACATCTTGCTGATGTAGTCGAACTCTATCCTGATGAGATGGAGCCTCGCCTTCACGTCCGGGTCCTTCGCCGCCTTTTCCGCCGAGCTCAGGAGCGATTCCGCATCGGCGCAATATTCCGGCGTATACATACTCATCACGTGCCACTTGCTGTCGTGATAGGTGGAACGGGAATACTTGCGGTTCCAGGCGGGCATGAAGACTCCGAAGAAGTCGGAATAGACCGCTATCTGCATGTGCAGGAGGTCGAAGAACCTTGTCATCTGCGATGCGGTGTTGCCGAATGCGGCTGTGCAGAACTCATTGTATATGACCTTCCAGTCGGCCGAGGGATCATCCATCATGCGGCCGTAGACGTAGTATGCCGGGGCCTGCATCCCGCGCACATAGCCCATCGATCCGTCCCGCATGGACCATTTCACGTTGTTGCGCGCCATGGCCTGCACGACTTCCGCGATGTGTTCGGGCGTCCGTTCCGGCAGATATGGCCCGGCCTGCCCGAATCCGGTGAAGGTCTCTTCGAAGCCGCAGATCCCCGCAGGAAATTCAACGCCTTTGAGCCTGTCAAAATCCAACTGCGAGGCAAACTGTATCTTTACAATCACATTCTTTGGAAATTTCTTTATCACCTTTGCGGATACCGGGGTGTCCTGATAGTTAAGTAAAACGATTTTAACATCCGGATATTTCTTTCGTATCCGTTCTGTTATGTTGAAATATGCCTGCCAAAGTTTGCCGGAATCACCCCTTGCGCGGATCTGTTCCCAGGATTCCGCCTTTATCCCGAAAAACCTGCTGCATTCTTCACAGTTACAGCGGCAAAGCTGATAGGCGTCCAGAGTAGAGATCACGATCGTTTTTGCACCGTTCGTGATCAGTTTTTCGGCTTCTTTGTACATAAGGTCCTGTACGCCTTTATTCACCACGCAATACTGCATGTCGGAATCAAAAGGCAGTTTCAGGTCGCACGCGCGTTTTCCGTCCTTGGTCAGCGCGAAATATTCCGGATGGCTTTTGGCATACTCGGCCGGCGGAACGGCTTTGTACCAGACGACGTCAGCCCCCTCGATGTCGTTCAGTGGCGGGAAAAAGTTCATCGCGATGTAATAGAAAGTCTCATACGCGACATCATAGTTGGCGCGCATCATCGGTGTCTTTTTAAGGGTGAGTTTTTCCGGTACCGCGATCTTTTCCACCGGAGTAAAAGCTATGCTCCTCGTATCTATCTTGAGGGAGCCGTCTTTGTTGAATGCGTTCAATCCCATGCTTTGGCCCATGTTCAGGAAAAGGAAGCGTACTCCGGCGTATTCGCGCAGAAAATCGCAGACGCCTTTGACCGTTCCGAGCAGCGCGAGCGGCGTTTTTGTACCCCGGATGGTCTTGGAAGGATCCTGCTTGTCGTTTCCGGCGATGATAAGATCCTTGCCGATGGCCTTGATGTAATACGTCCAGTCATCGTGCTGTTCGACCTTTATGCCGTTCTGCTTTGTGAATCCGGTCGCGCCGAGGTAGATACCGGGTTTGTCCTGCGCCTTCGCGCACTCCTTCACGATTTCGATCTTGAAACCGTTCTTTTCAAACGCCGCCTGCGTCAGCTTCGCGGCCATGAGAAGCCAGTTATCAACGATCTCTTCCTTGCTTTTGTCAGGGATCACTATCTGGTAATCGCTCTTCCCGTTTTCGGCGATGATTAGTTCCGCCGCAAAGACGGGAATAACCAATAGAGTAAAAACAATACATGAGACAAATTGAAATACACGTGAATTAGACATGTGCAATCTCCATGGTTGGGTTTAATGAAACAAAAGCAATGTTGTTTGCTTTTTACCAGACAAAAACTTCCTGATCAATATCCATCCAGAATTTTCTACAATAAACTGCTGGGTTTATAAGGATCCCCAAGGACCCCCGGTCCTGTTGAGGTTTGTCTTGATACCCTTTAAATTTGGCCACAACCCGCTTTCACATTGGCATATCCTTCAATTGCCGGATGAATTTGGGAATTGTAATGAAAGAATACCTTGAAGTTTACTGAAAATTAAATTTTAATCCACCCATCGTTACTAAACCCTCCTGCCGGGAGTCCCTGACCGGGCTCGGGCTAGACGGGGCGGGTAGGGCAAGGCAAGAATAATTATGGTTTCTGCCTATGACAAAAAAGTAATTTCTTATAACCTAACCAACCCGATCTACCTGATGATGCGCGTGGTGAATTTCCGGGGGATATCGAAGTTCTTTTTCTCGGGCGTGGCCGAATTAGGCGGCGATCCGAACTGGGAACGCTTCACGATCCTCAATGGGCCAGGTGGTGGAATGGCTCGTCCTCCGGTACCTCTACCGCAAGAACACGTTCCTGAAAGTGTGACAAGACCATGAAAAAAACATATGCGATTCTGATGTGCTGCGCCGCGCTGGCCGCGGCGGCGGCGGAGATCGACCCGATCGCCACGCGCTGGACGTTCGGCGCGCACGAGCCGTACACGATGTACCGCCGCGTGGGGAAGAACTGCACGGGCGGCATCGACGGCAACGCGCGGTGGGTGAAGCCATGGCTCGACTGGTTCGACGCCGAATCGCCCGCCCTGATGGAGGAGCTCGGGCTCAACTTCCTCCACTCCCGCTTCTACAAGGGTATGGGCTGGGAAGAGGAGAAGAAAGACTTCCCGAACGTGAAGAAGTTCGTGCGGAACTGCCACGCCCACGGCGTCACCGCTCTCGCCTACGTGCAGTTTGCCACGCTCTACCCCGAGGCGATGAAGCGCGAGATCCCGCAGATCGCCGACTGGTCCGGCTACGACTACCTCGGCCGCCACAACCTCTACGGCGGATACAACGGACAGTACTTCCGCTGGATCCCCTGCCTCAACTGCCGCGAATGGGAGGAGTACATCAAGCGGATGTGCACCATCGCCCTCGCGGAAGGCGGCTTCGACGGCATCATGTTCGACAACGTCTTTGACGAGCCCTGCTATTGCCCGCGCTGCGAAAAGGCCTTCCGCGAACATCTCCTCAAGATTCCGAACTCAGCCGAACGCTTCGGTTTCGACCATCTCGGCGACATGCTCCTCCCGCGCGTGGACGTGAAGACGCTACCGCATCTCGACGTGAAGGACCCCGTCCTGCAGGAGTGGTGCCGCTGGCGCTGCGACACGATGACCGCGCTTCTGATGCGCCTCCGCGCCCATATCAAGAGCGTGAAGCCGGACGCCATCGTCTCCGGCAACCCCTCCCCCTACCGCAGCCGTTCGCGCTACCTTCATTGCGCGCAGAACATGGCCGAGCTCTGCCGCGCGTTCGATTTCATCATCATGCAGAACGCGAACTTCCCCGAAGTGCGCGCGGGCGGCGTGATCGCGAACCGCGTGCGCGACCTCAAGTACGCGCAGGACGCCGGCCAGCGCATCGTCGCCCTCTGCGACACGGACACGAAGATCATCCACGAACGGGAGAAAAACTACCTCCTCCCGCTCGTGGAGGACCTCGTCTTCGGCGGCATCCCCACGGACCGTACGATCATCGCGCCGAGTCCCGAACCGGGTTTCGTAAACCGCGAAACCCTCGCCCGCCGCAAGCCGCTCCTCGCGCGCTTCAACGCGTTCGCCGTATCGCACCGCGACGCGCTTTCGTCCCCGTCCGTCCATTCCGTGCGCATCTTCTACCCCGAGCGGGAGGTATTACTTTCCGAGGCGACGCATCAGGGCGTCACCGCCGCCGAGGAGATATTCCTCCGCAACCGCGTGCCGTACGGGTACCTCGTCTCCACGCCTGAAAATCCGTTCACGGTGCCCGAAGGGACGGAGGTGATCGTGACGCCCGGCCTCGTCTCGCTCTCCGACGCGCAGATCGAGGCGCTCGTCCGCTACGCCGAAAAAGGCGGCAAACTGGTCGTCACCGGCGACGCGGGCCGTTACGACGACTGGAACGCGCAGCGTTTCGAGAACACCTTCCTGCCGCGGCTGAAGGGACTCCCGAATGCGGTGGTGCGTGCGCAGGCGGACCTCATCCCCGGCGCGGATCTCGCCTGGCGCTACACGGTGTCGCCACCGAAGGATGGCGGAAAGGCGCTGATGGCCGATCTCGCGCGGGTCGGCTGGACCCCGCCCGTCCGCCTCGAACGGCTCCCGCCGCACGTCTTCGCGGAATACCGCCGCCTCGCCTCCGGCGCGATCGCCGTCCACCTCGTCAACTACGATCCCGCACATCCGGTCGCCGGGACGAAGCTTGTTTTGCCGCCCGGTGCGACGGCGACATTCGAAGAACCCTTCGGCGGCGATTCCGCCGTGAAACCCCTCGCGCTGGACGGTGCCCTCCCCGCGTTTTCGCAGTACGCGCTGATCATGGTGAAATGAGGCCGATACAGGGCTGCTCGTTTCGCAACTCGACCTGCGGTGGCAGAGTTAACTTCTAACTTCAGGGCTGACTCCAAGGACCTTCAGAGCCGAGGATCATGCCCTTCGCGGATTTATTTCGTTGTACCGTCACAACAAAGAAGAACTTCTTGGCAAACTCAAGAAAGACAAGACCCTGGATGCATCAGACCTTTATTATGTGGGTTTCCACTTCAATGAGTCAGCTGGAGACGAAAGGCTGTTCGGAGAAGAGATTTTCAAGCATGTAGTCAAAACATGGCCTAAATCAAGGAAGCCAAGGATATAAAGGCACGTCTTGGACGGTAAATACAGCTTACAGCAAGAAATTGTTTGACTAAATGTCATATGGTTTCTAGCTTTTAATCGCGTGGTAGTTTTACCTGGCGGTGAGACTGCTCTTTTTTTGGTCGCGAAGGATGATGGTTCAATGAATAAATCTCTGTCAAAAAATGCCTTGATTGCCGAAATAGCGGCGGCCACCAATCTGGATAAGACCAAAGTCGCGGATGTCCTGAACAAGCTGACGGAAATCTCCTACCGTGAAGCCATAAACGGTTTCATTATCCCCGGTATCTGCAAGCTCAAGGTCATCACGAAGAAAGCCTCCCGCCGAAGAAATCCTGCAACAGGAAAATTATTGCTCATAGGAGAACGGCAGGTGCTGAAAGTTATCCCCATCAGCAAGGCAAAGGAAATAATCACCCCAAAGGTCGAGAATCTCATACAGGTAATAGCTGATGCGGCCCCCCCGGTTGAAAAGATACCCATAGCGCCGATAGTTAATGTTCCACCTCCGGTCGAAATAAGACCCGTGGTGGAGAAGAAGCCTGTAGAAGAAACAGCTAACATACCATCTCCGTTTGAAAAGAAACCACAGGAAGAAAAGAAGTCTGAAGGAGAAATGGCTGCCATTCCTCCTTCGCCGGAAAAGATACTTACGGCGCCGATAGTTAATGTTCCACCTCCGGTCGAAATAAGACCCGTGGTGGAGAAGAAGCCTGTAGAAGAAACAGTTAACATACCATCTCCGTTTGAAAAGAAACTACAGGAAGAAAAGAAGTCTGAAGGAGAAATGGCTGCCATTCCTCCTCCGCCGGAAAAGATGCTTACGGAGCCGATAGTTAACATTTCACCTCCGCTCGAAAAGAACCCCCTGGTGGAGGAAAAGAAATCTATAGAGACAATAGCGGCCGTTCCTCTCCCGTTTGAAAAGAAACCCCTGGAAGAAAAGAAACCTGTAGAAGAAATCGCCGGCATTCCAGCTCCGTTTGAGAACGAACCTCTGGAAGAAATGAAACACGCACGGGAAGAACCCAAGGAAGAGTTCGTTTTTCATAAAATGCCGGAAGGATCGGTACCGCCTCCTTTCCCCGATCTGCCTGCTGCCGCTGCGTCTGAAGAAAAGGAAATTCCTCCATCACAACCTGATTCTTTCTCATCCCTCTCCATCGAGGAAGAACCCGACCATAAAGAAACCCCGTCATCACAACCAGACTCTTCCTCATCACTATCTCTCGGAGGAGATGGCGGCCAGATTGTGTTTAACTGTATCAGCTGCGGAACGATGCTCGCAGCGCCTCCGGCAAGCGCCGGCAGCATGTGCACATGTCCTTTCTGTTCGATAAGGAATCTTATTCCTTCCAGGAAGAAGGATTCAGAAAGTGCAGCCAGTGCTAAAGCAGGAACCGGCAAGAAGCCGGAGATCCCATCCAAAACAGCCGGTACAGACTTCATCATTTTTGTATGTCAGACATGTGGACAGGAAATTGAAGCACCAATAGACATGATGGGCATGGATGCAAGCTGTCCGACATGTGCATCTTCCCTGCATGTGCCGGCCTCATTCACCGCAGAGGCTTCTAATGAACCTGTTGCAAAACCAGCTATCCAGCAGGCACCAAGTGCAAACATGTCTTCCATGACCATTCGTATTGACTTGTCTGATCTGGAATAAACGATATCCTGTATATCAGGAAGATATTGTTAGGTTAAGGAACTCATGAAAGATAAAAGTTTAATGAGTTTTTTGTTCGGGCAGGATAAAAAAGAAAAAGACCAGGATACCCTGAAGCCGGAAACGCCTTCCCCCACTTCGGAAACACCATCTCCGTCATCCAAAGCCATGACTCCAAACGAGGAGGCACTGAAATCCCTGGCCGCGATAAGAGAAGCCCTGGCAATGGACTTAAAAAGCCCGACTTCTGTTGTAAGGCCAGTCCAAACTTCTCCGGCAATCACTGAAGCGAACAGAGAACGTTCCAAGGATAGAAAATTATACGAAGCACTTCTCACCGGCTTATATGATGGAGTAGTAATTTTTGATGCCAAGGGATCTGTCATCGGAAGCAACAAGCGGGCTGAACAGTTTTTCGGATATAATGCGATGGAACTCTGGAACATGCCGTGTGACCAGCTTATCCCGGCACTTGGGATCAGGGTTCTGATGAAAATCAAAACCTACGCTGAATCAGGCAGATTTACAGTTGTAAATGCATCATGTACCCGCAAGGATAAATCAACATTTCCGGCAGAAATAGCAATCAGCCGCATAAACCTGCTCAATGAAGGTGATCTGATTCTTTCCATCCGCAACCTGGAACGGCGCGAGAAAGCACGTCAAAGACATGAGATGGAAATTGAAGCTTTACGCTGGACAGGCGCGGGCATCATTATTTGTGATTCACAGGGAATGATAGAATATGCAAACCCGGCCATGCTGAAACTCCTGCATATCCAGGAAGAAAAAGACATACTGAAACATTTCGTCGGCGAGATCTGCACTTCGTACGAATCGGCCATCGCGCTGTTGCAATCGCCATCAACACACGGCATATGGCTCGGTAAGCTGGAATTAAGAACACCAGACGGTCATACCAGGGACGTCCTCGCCATTGCCTCCCTGTGTGAGAAACAACGAGACGGCAAAGCCAATCTCGTCGTTACAATGATACCCCTGCCTATGGTGGTAAAATAATGCCCTGCGGGTTAACGCCCGCAGTTTTTCAGCGGAATCCGACATAGTCCAGCCCTTCCAAGGGTTATTGGGGTCACACTCAGCCCTGGATTTAGAATATAAGGCTTGATGTGGCGGACGGTGGGGTGGTCTCACGCAAAGGGAGATTGCGGCAGTACTGGGTATTGGGACCGGTAAAGTAGTGAGAACGGATTCGGCAGGCGCTGGGCGAGAATTCAAAACACGTACGGCAGGTAAACGCCATCGAAACCGCGTTGCGGCAGCAAAGCTAACTTCTAACTTCAGGGCTGATAACATAAGATCTTAAAGAAGAGTTGATTTAGACTTATGGAAAGCAAATAAATATGTAATTCTTGTTGTCAATGAACATGTTCGGCGTCAGACCTTAAATTGTTAATAGTGTCAGGCACTGTTGAAGCCCTTTTAAAGAATGTTATTTTTATCTCGTAATATCGCGAGGCGGTATCCGGGTCGCTTTGGGTCGACATCTTCTTCGATAACCTCGCAACCACAAAGAGATAAATCGTTACGCAATTCTTCTCCATCTTTAAAAAACGCCCAGCTATCATCACGCGGCCCTTGAATATGATAAAGAGGAGTAAACGTTGTCAGAAGAATTATGCCTCCGGGGCGTAACATTCTCAAAAGCTGGCGCATAACAATAAAACGTTTATCCTTTAACAACGAATAAATACTAAAGAAAATAAAATCAAAACTACTGTCGGCAAAAGGAAGTGATTCAGCATCTGCCTGTACCAGATGCACGCTTTTTGTTTTTTCGGATTTAAACAAAGTCCTTGCGGATAAAAGATACATAAGGCAATTATCCATGCATACTATTTTGTGCTTCATATGAGAAATAGGCCTCGCCTCTCTTCCATTTCCAGAAGCTATAATCAAAATGTTGCTGGTTGTTTTTGGGAGATACCGCTCGACAAACTCTTTCTCTTTTTCAAAATACCCCCACTCAAAATTACTTCGTAAGGCAAATATCTCTCCTGATGGAAAGCACTTTTGGAATAATTCTTTATTACGCTGAACCATATTCATGGATATGTAATACTAACCCTTTCTCGCCAAGAATTGTGGCGTTACTCTAAGATTCGCCAACTGGTAATTATATACTACTCCTTCTATCCGCTGGCAAAGCAATTCAACATGTTCGGCGTCAGACCTTAAATTGTTAATAGTGTCAGGCACTGTTGAAGCCCTAGTGCCTGACACTTTTGGGAACTGTTTTTTGTATTTCTTGGATGATGATGCCATAGTGTACCTCCCTTATGTTGAGGATCCTATCATTTGCATTTATCATTTGAACTCCCAGTGCGAATACGAAGAAGATAACGAATAACGAAAGATAAAACCTCAGAAGAGTTTTTCAACAGCCACTTCAGGGCTGATCCCATAAGATCTTAAAGAAGAGTTGACTTAGACTTATGGAAAGCAAATAAATATGTAATTCTTGTTGTCAATGTGGTTCGAATGAACGGGTAGATTTAGCGGGAGTTTGCATATGGATCAAATACTTATTGGCAAGGGTGATCAGCTTGTCTATTTACTTCCCAAGTATGGTAACCGCCATGGCCTGATCGCAGGTGCCACCGGTACCGGTAAAACGATTTCTCTTATGGTGTTGGCAGAGGGTTTTTCACGCTTGGGCGTACCGGTATTCCTGGCCGATGTAAAAGGTGATGTCGCCGGGTTGTCGCTGGCAGGTGTCTCTAACGAAAAAATCCAGCAGCGTGTTAGCCAAATCGGTGTCGAGGGCTATACCAACGAAGCCTGTCCGGTGATGTTCTGGGATTTGCACGGCAAGGCAGGTCATCCTGTACGCACAACGGTCAGCGAGATGGGACCGAGTCTGCTTGGTCGGGTTCTTGAGCTCAACGATACCCAGGCCGGGATACTGGAGATCGTTTTTAAACTGGCGGATGACCAGGGCCTTTTGTTGTTAGATCTCGATGATCTTCGCGCCCTGCTTGGTTTTGTTTCTGACAATCATAAAGATATTTCCGCAAAATATGGTCTTGTCAGTACCCAGTCCGTGTCTGCTGTTCAACGCTCCCTTTTGTCGTTGGAAAGGGAGGGTGGAGCGTCTTTATTCGGCGAACCGGCACTTGATCTCAATGACCTTCTGCGCACAGACCTCAGCGGTCGAGGTGTCATCAATATTCTTAGTGCGGACCAGCTTGTCTTAAAACCACGGCTATATTCCAGTTTTCTGTTATGGTTATTGTCCGAGTTGTTTGAAAACCTGCCCGAGGTGGGCGATGTTGAAAAGCCGAGGCTTGTATTCTTCTTCGATGAGGCCCACCTTCTGTTCGACGACGCTCCGCCGGTGTTGCGACAGCGCGTTGAGCAGGTTGTGCGCCTGATTCGCTCAAAGGGTGTAGGCGTTTATTTCTGCTCCCAGTTCCCGGATGATATACCAAATGAGATTCTCGGCCAGCTCGGGAACCGGATCCAGCACGCCTTGCGTGCATTCACGCCGCGTGATCAAAAGGCAGTACGTACTGCCGCGGAAACCTTCGTTGCCAATCCGAAACTCGACGTTGCCAATGTCATTTCCCAGCTTGGCGTGGGCGAGGCCTTGGTGTCTACCCTGCAGGATAAAGGTGTGCCCATGCCTGTGGAGCGTACCATGATTTGTCCCCCGCGCTGTCGCGTTGGGGCGATCACGCCTGAAGAGCGAGCCTCGGTCCGGTCGCGTAGCCCGGTTGGCAACAAGTACGACACACGTGTAAACCGCGAGTCAGCCTACGAGATTCTGGGCCGGCGGAACGTGTCCGCGGATGTTCCGATGCCGCAACCGGGTCAAAGACCAATACTGACGACCCAGGCCCCGGCAGAGCCGAAATCTGCTGAAGGGGGTGGGCGGTTGGGCGAACTTCTGTGGGGTACCAAGCGTCGTCAGGGTATGGTGGAGACCATGGCAAAGCAGGCCGTGCGTACCATCGGTAGTCAGGTCGGTCGACAGATTTTTCGCGGTTTACTGGGTGGCATATTAGGCGGTTCGCGCCGCCGATAGGATTTTCAGAGCATGATTTGAGGGTGATAGGGTCGTGTCTGGCAACTGGAAATTGATTGGCGACACGCATGACTTTACCGCGCCGGGTTTCCCGTACCAGTTCCAATTCGACCTGCTGATGGACGCTGGATGGATCGGGTGGTGGTTCCCAATGAACTCGATAAACCTCCGGTAGCGGAAAACCGCGTAGCTGGGCTCAAGGACCAGCGCCGTGTTTGCGAACAGCTGATAGAAACATCACTTAAAAGATCTTAGAGTGTAATATCACGGCCAGCCTTTTTAGCAATAGCTGCTAAAAAAATAAAAAGACTGGGATTTTTCTTGTTTATTTTATCTTTCATATGCTATTCGTTCATGTGAACGGTAACATTGTGGCATTTATTCAATAAAAGCAGTTCGATAGGAGAATTTTTATGCAGTTAAACAAACTGAAGCATGCGACAGGAATATTTGTTTTTGCAGTTGTTTGGCACATTTTAACCAGTCTGACTTTTGCAGCTGGGAATAACATTGCCTTAAAGTGTAAAACATTCTGTTACGAGATAAGCCCGACGGGAAAGAACATCGCTTTTACCGATTTGTCTCAGAAAAAAGATTATCTTAAGGTTGTCGAGGGGGACAAGGCATATTGCGCGTCTGTGACCAAAGGGACAAAGACTTTTGTTCCAACTTCCGTATCGTTCGAAAATAATGTGCTGAGTTTGAAATTTGCAGAGGCGGATGTGACCGCGTCCGTTAAGGTGACAAATAAAAAGACGCGGCTGATTTTCGAGGTGGTCGATGTAACCGGTTCGCCCGATTCGTTTACGTTCGTTAATATACCGTTGACGCTCGACGCCATTCCTGCTGAGCCGTTTGCCGCCTGTTCTCTTTCGCTCAATTTGCATACGCACGTCTATGAGCTTCCCGCTTTGCACAGGGAGCTTTGGGCAAGCTGCTATCAGCGGTTCGGTTTTAAAAATGCCCGGGCCGCGGTTATCGGTGTTCCCCAGAAAAAAATCCTGCCCGTTATCCGCGATGTCATGAAGAAAGCCGTGCCCGACGTTCCGTTCTGTGATCAGGGCGGTGCCTGGGCGCTCGGCGCCAAAGAAGGTTACGGCTCCTATCTCATGAATTTCGGATCACTCACCGAGGAAACCGTCGACCAGTGGATTAAGAACTGTAATGAGTTCGGATTTAATCAAATCGACAATCACGGCTCCGGGAACTTTTTTCTGTTTGGAAGTTTCGAGCTCGACAAGAAAAAATTTCCCGAGGGCTGGCAGACTTATAAAAAGATCGTTGATAAACTGCACAAGGCTGGAATTTCCTCCATCTTCCATACGTATACCTGCTATATAAGTCAGAACTCGAAGTATGTAACGCCAGTCCCGCATCCGGATCTTGACATTCTGACCAGGTTCACGCTTGACGCGCCTTTGGACGAAAAGGCAGCGGAAATCGCTGTTAAAGAATCGACAAAAGACGTCTCGACCAGAATCGGTTACATGGAAACAAGCAGCAGGACCATTCGCATCGGGGACGAAATTATTCAGTTCACCGATGTGACCCGGGAAGCACCGTATAAATTTACCGGCTGTAAGCGTGGTTTTCACGGAACAAAAATTGTCGCACATCAGGCAGGAGTCCAGGTCGGTCTTCTCAAAACGTTCTGGAACGGCATGTATATACCGGAACCGCATTCGCCTCTGTTCGACGAAGTGGCCCGACGGACCGCGGAAATTGTCAACGAGTGCGGATTTGATGGTGTCTATCTCGACGCGATTGAAGGCCTGCAGTACATGTGGGGTAAAGAGAACTACTGGTATTATGGCGATAAATTTGTTTTTGAGTTAATGAAGAATCTTAAAAAGCCGGTCGGCCTTGAATACGCCGGCATGATTCATCACTGGTGGCATTTCCGCAGTCGTTATCAGGCCTGGGATATGGTTACCCGGGGATACAAACGCTTTATGGATGTTCGTATCGCGTCGATGAAGGCGGGCGAGGAGTATCAACACGGAAGTTGGGGCGGCTATTGGCCCGAGATCGAGAAGTATGGGCCGATGAAGGATTGCGGACTTTATCTGCCGCTTCAGTTCGGTTGGTGGGGATTCAGAGCCTGGCAATCTCCAAAGCAGGATGCCATGTTCCTCGACGATATTGAATATGTCTGCTGTAAAATGATAGGCAATAACGCCGGACTCTCCATGACAGGCGTTACCGACGAGAAGACCCAGGAAGCACATCCTGTCTACCGTGACTTCATCAAGATGATTCATCAATACGAAGAGCTGCGACACCAGAATTATTTCAGTGAAGAGGTCTGTGCCCGGCTTCGCGTTCCGGGCAAGGAATTCACCCTCTTTAGAGCGGACAACGGTAAATGGAATTTCAAACCGGTCTTTTATAAGCAGCATAAAGTCGCTGGCCTTGATCACCCGAGTGCCCAATGGCAACTTGACAATGAATTTGCGACCCAGCCGGTTAAACTACGACTTGAGACGCTCATGTCATCCGCTGCTTATGATAATCCGCAGCAGACCGACGTGCTCGATCACACAACGGTCGCGCAGTTTAAAAAAGTTCGAACGGCTCCCGGCGTGGATTGTGAACTGAAAAAGTCTGACGCCAAGGTGCCTGCGACGAGCGAGGCTGTGGTGGAACTCGTTGCGTCGAGTACCGGCGAATCGGTGCAGAAGGCAAGCTGGGGATGCCTGACGAAGGTGTGCGAACCGGCTCTGAACCTGGGTAATAAAACGGCATTGGGCGTTTGGATCAAAGGAGACGGCAACGGCGAACTCGTCGATTTAAAACTCTGCAGCGGCGGGGCTGGAATGGCTTTGCATCAGAGCAGTCATTACGTCAAGGTTGATTTCACCGGCTGGAAATATTTCACGTTCATTGAACCGGAATCGACCCGTATTACCGATTATAAATGGCCTGTTCTCGCGAAATATTATGTCTATGACAACCATATCGGTGTTGTAAATTATGCGGGAGTGACGGAAGTTCAGATTTGGGTCAATAACCTTCCTGCGAATAAAAAGGTCAGTTGCCTCATTGGACCAGTCAAGGCTATTCCTATGGCGCCGGTCAAAATTGAAAATCCGTCAGTTGCAATCAATGGTCAGAAAATTACCTTCCCTGTCACGATGGAAACAGGCATGTTTCTTGAACTCAAGTCAGCCCAGGATTGCAAACTATACAGTCCGGCCGGCAAGGTTATTCAGGAAGTTGTTCCGACCGGTAACGTACCGGTTCTCAAGGACGGCGCAAACGAGTTGTCCTTTTCCGCCCAAACGGCTGATAAGGTCAGTACACGAATGCAGGTTACCGTGTCCGCCGAGGGTAAACCCCTTTGATTGCGGACGAATTGGTTGTGCCGTTGGTTGGCTGCGGGGTTTGAGTGTTAACTAACCTTCACGCCTTTGCTTTCCAGAAGCAATTTCAGGTCTTCAAGCTTGATAGAAGGGGCGATCCCGATAATTTTTCTGTGTCCGCCCTTTGTCTGGACCACCAGGGCTGCAGGCGCCGTGCCGCCGGTTTTCATGTTCGAAATTTCACAATGGTCTATCTCGTTGAAATTCCAGAAATCTGCATTATCACCGCAGTTCATCGAAATAGATCTGTCTGAAATAGATATTGTTGTGGTTGTGACCTTGCTCATATAAATAATCATGAATATGATTCCGGCCACAACCAGGGCCGCAATATAGAGATTATTTACTGGCAACCCCGGCTTTAACTTGCCCAGCAGAAAGATTCCGGCAAAGGATAAAATAATGAAGGCAGGCAGAAACTTTTGAAAAATACGCTTCTGGTTTACGTATCTGACGTCCTTGATTTCCTGGGGTTCAGCCCATTCCATGTACTGTCGCGGAAACAACCACTTCATAAAACTGGGCCGTCTGTCGCCCGACTGCAACAGGTTACCGATATCACCGGTCGTTTCGGTATTCACCAAAACACTGCCTCCGGCTATTGCCATCGCCTTCTCGTAAATACTTCTCTCAGCCTCGGGCATCTCGTTTATGCTTCCATAATCTTTGCCATTGAAGGAAATTTTAAAACTGGGCGGCTTTACATCAACCTGCATCTTGCCGCCACGCTTCATCGTCTCCTCGTAGACACGACGAATATCCTCAGGCAACTGGTCAACGCTGGAATACTTCTTTCCGTTGACTATTATTTTCCGGTCCACATTGAAGTTGAAATTGATTGACATAATGTTATCTCCACCTGGTCAATCGGTAGATTTTTTATTACAATTGTACTTCTTGAAAATTCTTCAAAAAAACAAATGTAAAACTGTTTGCTTCTTAACAGACAAAACTTTCTGACGATTAGTACTATTCGCCAAATCCTGAAACGGATGCTATTGCGACACGGAGATCTTCGGAACTTTTTACTTGGTTCACCTGCATTCGTTCATCGGAAATGTTGATCGGTCTACCCATGTATGACGAGACCACCCGTTCGATTCCGCGCCGGTTGAGGTCGCGCCTGTTTACTGACACTTTCACGAAATTGTTACCTGAGGTGTCCAATGTACGGCTGTGTCCCGGTGGGAGATAAATGGCGCCTGTCTGGAAATCAACGATGAATGCGGCGACACCCGGCAATATGAAAAACAGGCAGCCGATCCCGTCCAGCAAGACAACTACGCCATCCAGATGGCCGGTTTTCTGTCCACGCCGTTCCGGGTAGATAATGGTTCCACAGGATGTCATGCATCCGACTAGCGCGACAAGTAACAATATACCGACAAAATGTTTTATTAATTTCTTCATCTTCGATCTCCCAAATTTACCCCAATTTTACCACAAAAGAATGTAAAGTAACAATTCCATTCCTGTATAAATAAACGGAGAACCCGGTTCATCCGTCTTCGCAGGAGACCCCGGACTTGGAGTCCGTGGGATGAATGCGGGTTTTGCTTCCTTCTTCGCCAAGGCTTCCGTCTTCGCTAAAGCTTCGCCGGACACGTCGCAGGACAAGACGCCGGATTCCGCGAAGAAACTGCGGGCTTCCAGCCTTCGCCAAGAAGAGGCTATGGCCTGGCATGCACGTTAGCCCGCAGAGCTTCATTGATATCAGCCTTGCCCTGTATGCAAATCCATGTAACCATGATTCAAGTATTTCTTGGGGTGGATTCCGGTATGAAAGAAACAGAATAACTCTGCGTTTTGCGCCATCTGTGCCGGGAGGAGCTTGTCCTGACTATAAGGAATTTTGGTCGAAAGGTGGAGCGCCTTGTCGAGGGATCATGGACCTCTCCGTCATCGAGTGGGTTGAAACGGAGGATTTTAAAGAAAGGACCTGAAAATGAGTAAAAGCGTTGGACGTCAGGAAAGATTGGTGTTGAGGACTGCAAAGCTTTTTCTGGCAGTGATTCTCGGAGTGCTGGTCGTGGTGAACAGCGTTGTGTGGGCGGAGGAGGGGACGGAAGCCTTTTTCCCGAAAACAAAAAAGGTTTATTTCCCGCGCGGGACGTCACAGCTTATAAAGCCTTACCTCTCCAAGCCGACGGGTAATACTGCCGACTATCGCCTCGTCATCGAAGGACCGCAGTTTCTGAAGTATGTGACGTTCGAGAAACAGATGGGTACGCCTCCCAGGGAGGTTAAGAGTGTACCGGGCGAAACCCGCGACGGCATTCCCTACGTGAAACACCAGTTCGTGTATGACGTTTATCCCAGCACAGGATTCGAACTTTCCATCTGCTGGCTCGACGCCAGCCGTGCCACGATTTCCTACCAACCGGGTATTCGGAGCGGCGGGACGTTTGATTGGCGGCATCTCAGCGAAAGGATCAGTCCGCCTAAAGGTGCAGCTTACGCAAAGCCGCTCATCATCAAGTGGCAGAACCGTGGCATCACTGGGACTTTCTGGGTGGATAATGTGACCCTTCACGAGGAGGGAAGCACCCAAAATCTACTCAAGGCGGGGACATTCGAAGAACCGGAATGGAAATCGTACTTGATCAAGCCGGAAGGTAAAGGCGGTGGCAAATGTGCCAAGTTCATTTGTACGGAAGAGAAGGCCAAGGACCAGCAAGCGCTCTGGATGGACCCGAAACTTGACGCCACGCCGGTTGATCCGAACAAGAAGTACGTGGTTGAGTTGGACCTCAAGACGGAGAACGTAACTGTGCCGGGCGAGCCGATTGCGGCGGTCCTTTTTGCGGTCGGTGCTGACGTTCCAGAAGGCAAGAGCACCCTCTTCACCTACGCAATTACCGCCGGTAAAACCAACTCCCAGCAAACAACGGAACTGGTCATCCTGCCGCCCCTGAAGAACGTTCGCCCCAAGGAGGCGCGGATTGCCCCGTGCATGTACGGCGAGATGTTCAGTGAACCGGAGGTCAATCGTGCCTACGCCGAGAATGCCTGGCGGTCGGGTGTCACCTGGACCTACGGTAGTATCATGAACGGTGTCGTCAATCTTCTCGCCCCCAGGGGACATCGCGTCTGGCTCTCGAAGCCGGGAGAACCGTTCCATGCTCATGGTGAGGCAGCGGCCGATTTCCTGAAAGCGCATCCTGATCTGAATGCCGTCAACTTCACGGGCAAGCCAAAGGCCGGATTCTTTTGCCCCACATGGCTGGTTTCCCCGGAGGGCGAACAGGCGCGGCGCATGATGGATGACCCGTTGGTAGAGATGGTCAATCGTGATGGTTATATCGCGGTAAACTGGGACATCGAACAGACTGTCATTACCGGGGCTGACGGGGAAAAAGCTGATCGCGGATTCTGCATCTGCCCTCGTTGCCTGGCTGCATTCCGGAAGGAACAAGGCATTTCTGAGGCCGATAAACTCGACAAAGAGGCCATCCTTGCAAAGTACAAGGACGCCTGGGTCATGTTCCGGTGTAAGCAGAACGCAGAACTGGCTGGTCATGCCAGGAATGCGCTCAAGAGGTGTTCACGCCCGGTCGCCTTCTCTGTCTACAGCGGATACCAGGGCCAGAAGACGCGTGAATGGTATGGCGTGGATTGGAAACTCCTTGCACCGCACTTAGACATGGCCATCGCAGGTTATGGAGGATCGCGTCAGGCCATCCGCGACACGCTCGATGCACTTGGTGGTGTGCCATTTATAGGGGGGGAACTCTATTATCTCGGTCCGGTCCCGCAGCCCGGCGCAACCGGATGGGCCAAAAATTCCATGAATTATTCACCAAAGCCGGAACCATGGCGAAACCGGCTTCTCCGGCAGTTTGTAGACGGCGGATGCAATGGTGTCTTGATCTGGTATCTACCGGTCATGGACGGGGCGGTGTTTTACCATACCAGCGAGGCCGCTGAGATCATCGCAACCTATGAAGACATCTTTCGAAAGGGCAAACGCTGCGATTCATCGTTCACCGTCAACGGAATCAAGCCGGAACACTGGGCGGCTATCGAACATGAGGGGAAACGATTGCTGATGCTTCTCAACTTCAATGGCAAGCCGGTCGAGACGACCGTCGAGCAAACAGGTCTGGAAGGCGAATGGAAGGCAGTCCTTCATGGCAAGCCTGGTGACCTCGCAATAGACGCGAAGAAATTCACCCTTCCTCTCGATCCATGGGGGACGGGTGTACTGGTCTTTCGCAAGGCGGAAAACAAGTAGGCTGAGTGGCGTATTGTATATTCATTGTTGTTGTGTATTTAAGTTTGTGTTTTTATCCTACTGAAAAATGAGGTGACCTATGAGTGAAATCAGCCGGAGATACTTTCTCGAATCTTCCATAGGTGTGGTCGCCATGGCCACATCGGGTCATTGCTTATCCGGGGAGGCTGTTGGAACAAAAGCGAACAAGACGGTTATGTTTTTCGGTGCTCATGCGGATGACATGGAACTCAGGGCGGGCGGTACGATGAAGAAGTTCGTGGATCGGGGCTACAAGGCCATATCCGTCATGTTGACGAATAACATCTGCGGTGCTTATGTGGATGATAATACGAAGCAATATTTTTCCACGAGTCCGGCGGAGACAACCGAGATCAGACACCGCGAGGCGCGCGATGCCGCTAAGGTTCTCGGTGTCGAAATTATCTTCATGGACTTCAAGGAGAACAGTTACTGGAACGGGACGAAGCGCGTCTTCTTCGGCACGAAGGAATACGAGGAGGATAAAGCCCGTGGCCGAGAGGCATTGGTAGTAACCCCGTATCTCGATAACTGTATCAATGATGTAGCCAAGGTTATACTTGACCATTCGCCGGAAATCATCATGACGCATTCCATCTCGAACTGTAATCCCGAACACTGCGCCGCCGCTCACTTGGTACATAACGCTTTCTTGAGAATAAAAAGTAAAATCCCGGACAGCGAACTCTGGTTCACATGCCGGGTCCAGAGTCCGTCAGATGTCCTGTTTCTCTCACCAGACGTGTTGATCGACACTACGAAATATCATGACGCCAAATTCGAGGCCCTTCGCCGGCACAAGAGCCAGCGGATTCCCCTTGATCGCGTCATGACGACGGATGAATACTGGGGTAAGGTGGCCGGGGTGAAATATGCCGAGCCATTCAAGATCATCCTGCGCGGACGATCCTTTTAGCTCGGCAGTTGCTGAAGCACCGGTTCTTGCGTGACCTTTTTTATTCATGAATAATTTAATATGATGAAAATAAGCCGACCAATTGTAATTCTAGTTGTTGTGGCGGCAGTATTGGGATTGATTGTCATCAGCGGCAGAAGACGGAAGAGTGTTCCTGCGCCAAAAGCCGTGACCGGCACCGAAATTAAAGCGCAAGCAACGGTAATGCGCTTATTGCCGCCTGATGTGAAGACTGCGCTCTGGCTTGATCTGGAACGGTTACATGCCGGGCGGGTAGCAGCATCTCTGCTGGATGCGTTCTGGGGTGGCAAGCTCGCGAAAGGAGTTGAACAGTTCGCGCAGGCTACGACCGTGAATTTACGGATCGAGCTGAATGAATTGTTGATAGCCGGTGATGCGACTGATCCGGAATCCCTGCTGATTATCGGGCGCGGAAGTTTCGAAACTACAATTATTCTGGCAGTTCTTCGTCAAAGTGAGCGGATCGAAGCGGAAGACTATCTTGGCGCGAGTATTTTTCGTATGCCGGAACCAAAAAATCATTTCGAATGTCTCTGTGTATTTGGTCCGAATGAAATTGCCGGAGGAACAGAAAATGCGGTGAAGGAAATGCTTGATTATCGTGAATCAAGTAAAGGGGGTACGGAACCTGCAGGTACAATCCAACAGGCATTGATGTTACTCAACAGTAACGCAGTGGCGCGGGCTGCAACACTGCAGTTTGCCAGCTTGCCGAAGGTGAAACAAAATCCCTTCGAAAAAAGTGTCCGCCTGGCGACCATTTCTGCTTCGATTGTGGATGACTCGGAAGCTTTCCTGCAGGTACGGATGGAACTGGATGATGCGAAGCTGGCACAGCAGGGGTACGAATTCCTGGAGACAGCTTTGAAAAAAGCACGGGCAGGTACTCAACGGCGTGGTTTGAAATTCAAAGTCTTCAGGCGATTTGCTGACAGTATTACGATCAAACAGAAAGACAATACACTCTCAGCCTCGGCATACGTATCGTCAGCGTTAATTGAGAAACTGATTCAGTCAAGGAAAGGCACAGTGGACGGTGGTAAAGTGAAAAAATAATCCGGGAAACTATCAGATTGAAAAAATAATATTCTGTCAAATCCTGGTAAAAAAGATTGCGTAAAATGCCGGATCATTTTGTGCGCAATCGAGCATGTTCATTTTGCGCTTCCTGTTTTATACTGCTTTATTAATTAGAGAATCATGTTTTCACGGGAACATCCGTTAAACGGAGGAGACAGGGAAAATGAAAAATATTCACAGCATAATGTCCATGATCGTACTCAGCTCTTTCCTGACAATCACTGTAACAGCTTCTTCGCAAAACCGGGCGGATTCTATAAAGACGGTTCAGCAGCCTGTACGTTCAGCAAAGGGAGTCCCGGTCGGTTCTCTGAAGCTGGACTGCGAGAATAAACAGCTACGCGTTGTCTACAGTGACAATATCTGCTTGCAGGTTCGCCAACTCTGGTCCACGGAATCCACGGGAAAAGTATCAGCCATAACCACGGAAAGTCCCGAGAAAATACGTGACCTGTGTCTTCCTTTTCCCGGTCTGTCATGGCTGGAACAGTCAAATGCATCCCAGTTACTCTTTGAGTCTGCGTGGCGTCATTCAGGATCGCAACTGGATTTCTCCGTTCGTGTCAGTAATCAGGGGAAGGTGGCCGTTACCTTGTGTCTCGAGCAGAACATCACTGGACTACCGCTTCAGGGAATGTGTTTTGCGCCCTCGCTTCAGTCCAACTATGACCTGAAACAGTCCGGCGTGGCCTTTGCCTATCGCGGTGCAGCCCGTATGTCGAAGGGTTTTCGCGGTGGACAGCTTTCCATCCCGATGGTCTGTTTCTACGATCAGACGCGGGACATCGGTTTTACTATCGCCGGGCACATAGAAGCGCCTACACCGGCCTTTTCCTGCGATACTCGAGAGGATAAAGCTGTTGTCCGAAGGAAAATCCTTGTTGGGCCGGGCAACTCGGTAACGATTCGGCAATTCATTATCCGCCATGAGGGTTGCTGGCGGCCCGGCCTTCGCTGGGTTCGTGACGCCTATCCGGATTATTTCATGGTACCCGACGCGACTGTCGAAGCGACGCACGGCTGTTTTGTCTACTCGAATACGGCCGACGAAAAGCTGTGTGACGAATTCGCCAGGTTTAAGGTGAAGAACGTCGAGATCCATTGGACCTGTCCGTTCTTTGGCAAGAGCGTTCCGGAAGAAGATCCCTGGGTGAAGATGATCGATGATAAATGGAATACCGTGAAGCGTACCACTGACCCTGCGGCGCCTCCTGAAGACGCGCCATACGCGGACATCAAGCGTTACGTGTCGCGGGTCATGAAGCCAACCGGCCGATGCGACGATGTCCGGGATTTCATCCGCAAACTCAAGGCCCGCGGTATGCAGACGTACATGTATTTCAATCCAACCGAATCGTGGGAGTTTTTTGCCACCCAGGAGTTCCCGGACTGTATTCAGCGACGTCCGGACGGATCGCCGCGCATGACGTGGTTTGACCATGTCGTGATGGATTGCCGGCCGGAGTCGCGTTGGGGCCAGTATCTCTGCGATGAAGTACAGCGAATGCTTGAACTTTATCCGGAGGCCGATGGCATTTTCATGGACCAATCCGCAAGTGATCCCGATGATTTCAGGGTGTACCGGATTACCGATGCTGTGAGTAAAATCGCGGCAAGAGCGGGGAAAACATGTTATTGGAATGGTCCCTACATGGTGGATCTCCTGAAAAATACTGTTGGACTGCTGGGTGAGCTCGGTCCTCTGCAAGGTGAACGGATCAAGTGGCTGACTGTTGGCAACAAAGTCTGCTGTGGCCTGGGACACACGGAAGCCCAGTACCAGCGGAACCTGCTCAATGGCCTCTGGCCTCCAGCCCCGAGCCTGACCCACGCGCGTGGGTTCCGGGTGAGTGACTCATCCGCTTATTCAAAACCCATTCCTGAAGAGTTGGAACGTATGCATCGCAATTATATGCATTTATATGAACAGTTTCCCGGGAAGACATGGTTCCTGGGGCCAAATCCTCTGGATGTTCCGGATGGAGTTCAGGGGAATATTTTCGAGAGTCGCAACGGCGAGTACCTGGTCCCCCTGATCGTTCCAGGATATGATATTGCCAAGGGGGTTTACGCCCGGAATGTTGTTGTATCGGTCCGTGTGCCAGACGCCGACCGCATTCGTGCCGCCTACATACGGTCCGTCAATCTGCCGGGCGGGCATTACCGGGTTCCGTTCAAATGTCAGGGTGGACAACTGCAGGTGACGATTCCCTGGCTGGGCTCAGCCTGTCTGCTCGGGCTAACCCACGAAAAACCGAAAGGAAGCAAAATGCCGGATGCCAAAGGCGATATAATCCAGATGCAGAAGAAGCCGCTTCGGGTGATCTGTACCGTCATCAGTTCCGAAGGAGTGGCTCCCACTGGCAACACCGACAGTATCGAGAACGGCCTCACGACCACAGCACCCCTCCCGCCTGTTCCAAACCGCAAGGCCTATCTGAACGGGAAACAGATCGGGACCCTTGGTTCTGTAAACTCATGGCACTGGCATCCGCATGTAGGGGTGGGGATCATCCAGAATATCAAGGTTGATATCACCGATATCCTGCGGCGGCAAAACGAGTTGGTCATCGAGCCGGATGGATCGCAGGACTTCTTCAAAATGCGCAATATCTCGATGTTAGTTGTCTTTTCGGACGGCAGGGTATTTCATTCCAAGTCCGAGCGGAACACGTATTCCAGTTGTCCGCACGCCAAGGCGGAGGGGATCATTAAAAGCCCGGTCCGGATTCCGATTGAGTTTTCTGAACTGCCAGAGCAGGAGTGATCCCGGCAAAAATGATTTATGCCGGGGTCAGGAGGTTGCGGCCAGGTATTCACTTTCGAGATCGGAACCGCGGCGGATTTCAATGACGCCGATACCAGAGTGAAGAAGTATCTCCAGGACTTTTGCATTAATCCGGGTGATTTCATCGGGATCACCCTGAAACTTGATTGTGAGAATTGTTCCATCGGTTGAACCTTCAATGGTTGTATCCGGCAAGGCTTTCTGAAGGGCCGGTATAGGTATATTTCCGGGCAGGAGTTTGTAAGTAACACTGTGGCCACGCCTTGTAATGCTGTCGATCGTATCCTGCCGTACAAGTTTGCCATGTTCGATAAAGGCGGCACGGTCGCAGAGTGTTTCAAGCTCATGCAGGTTGTGGGAACTTATGACGATTGTCTGCATTCCACGCCGGCGTAGAAGTATGTGACGGACTCGGGATGCTTCCCGCGGATCGAGCCCGCTCATAGGTTCATCAAGCAGAACAAGTTCAGGATGACCGAGAAAGGCCTGGGCAATGGTGAGCCGTCGCATCATGCCGTGTGATAATGTTCGAACGGCGGAATTCCGCCTGTCCTGGAGGTGGACCCAATCGAGGACGTTATCGACTGATTCCTGTAATGCTCCTTCGGCCAGTCCCTGCAGGCGGCCATAAAACATCAGGAGTTCATCCACATGCGAATGGAGCGGCATGCGTGAATCCTGTGGAAGCAAAGAGATTCGGCCGGTATGTGTGGCCGGGGTGAATGGACCCTGACCGAGAAGATTGATTTTTCCCGAAGTTGCCTGAAGAAGGCCGGCAGAGACAGCCATGGCGGTGGTTTTCCCTGCGCCGTTACTCCCGACAAGGCCGAAGATTGATCCTACTGGAACCTGAAGATCCAGTCCGGCAAGAGCCTGATGGCGGCCATAATACTTGACTACATCATGAAGTTCCAGCGCGTTCACAGGTCCCTCCTTGAGAAGTATGAATGGCCGATGAGCATGTACGCGATACTGAGAGCGAACAGGAAGACCACCGCCGGGATGACATGGTCCGGGTCAGTCCGCCAAAGATCAATCTTGTGACCTGAAGGTATCAGAAGGTTTACAAGGTCCCATATTTTTCCACAGATGGTATTAGGATTGGCAAGATGTGACGAGATTGCGCCGAGTATACCCATGATCATCAGCGCGACGAAACTTATTGCAGTAGCTATGTTCGGGCTCGAGAAAAACTGCGAAATTCCCGTGGCGAGACCCAGGAATGCAAGAGAGTAGATCCATGCTTTAACTGCGAACAGAAACATTGTGATCATTGAATCGGCGGGGGCAAAATGCTCCATTCTTATGAATCCAACCAGCCATGCACCCGCCGCGCTTAGAAGCAGCGCCAGAAAAATCTGGCAGGCCTGGCCGATGTATTTGCCCATACACCATGCGCCGCGTGACGTGCGGAAGAGGGCAAACCTCACCGATCCGCTCCAGACTTCTTCTGCGATTCGAGGAGCAGCTGTCAGGACAACTAGGAGAGGCGCAAATGCGAAAGACAACCATGCGTAAAAAAGAGCAAGAGGGGGAACACGAAGCAGTTGTTCGGCTATTTCCCTGTCACCGGAAAGATGTACGACTATTTCCCGGAAATGTGATGATTCCCAAAGGGTGGCTGTAACACCACCGGGATTTTTCGCAGGATCCAGCCCCATGGCCTTTACCACCTGGGTTTCGACTTCGTGAAGTACTTTTATGAATATGAGTGTACCCACAATCGAACCGGCCAGGTAAAGGATCAGTAATACTATAGCACGGCGACTGCGTATGGAATCGGCCAGCTCATGACTGGCGACATTTATTGTGCTGCGGAAAGGATTCCACATTTTTCAATCCTATTTTCCAGGCTTATTGAAGTTGAAATGCACGCCCGGTTTGTGAGTTCGTTCCTGTGCAGGAACCATTTGTCCCTGGTTGGGCGGATTGGCGTTACTGATTATATCTTCGACTTCGGCCAGGGGCATTGCAACTTCAGGGTCAATGAAATTAAAGAGTTGGAACCCTTCGCCGGCCTCTTCGCGCCAGTTTTGCGGCATACTGCCATCCAGTTCATCATAGGTAAGGACCATGACACTACTGAGATCATTCATCATGCGGATACCGTCTTCGGGATTAAGTTCACCTTTTACTTTAAGATAATCCGTCCATTGTTCAATACGGTCGCCGAGTCTCAGGTTCATGGCGGTCAGTAAAACATCGAATTTATCTTCCTGATCCTTGTCCAGTTTGACATTGGAGGTAAAACTGTTCCGTGCGAGTGCAACCCGGGTTTTCCACAGTTCCGATGCCTTCTTGATCTCTTCACTCATTGATCTGTGTTTGAGAGCAGGCGCATTAGTTGTTGACAAGGAGGTCCTGACAGACGGGCGTTGAACGATGTTTGTGGTACTGTTTTTTGAGAGGGTGGATTTTGAGGTTGATTTTTTTCCGTGGTGGTCGCCGATATTGGTTGCCTTGTTTTCCGGAAGTCTCAGCATGGTACGGATACCTTCGAGTTCGGCAGAACGTTTGGCACTTTTATCGGCCTTTGCCTGCTGTTTTTTTAAGTCCTCCTTGACTTTGCGGAGGTCTGTGCGCAATCCCCAGCCGCCAAGAGCGAGTCCTGCCACCAATGCTACAACAACCCAGAGCACATTTATTTTCACGAACCGGATCCTTTCGTTAAATCACGCAAAATCTTTTCATATCCAGACCCATGCAGTAGTCCACGGTTGGTAAAGTCAGCTATTTGTTATTAACTTACTTATACGCAGGAAACAAGGGAAAGGTTACAATGTATTGTGTAAAGGCCGTGTTGCCCAAACCTGAGATTCCTCGACTTCGCTCGGAATGACGACGCGAATTCGATCGTTTCTCCAGGGAATTGTCATTTGGGCAAAAGGTCCTAAAGAAAGAACTTTATTTGTTTTCTTTCACTTTATTAATAAGGTTTTTGGTGGTTTTAAAGGTGCAGAGAATAATAAGCGGACTGACGCCAACCATGATACCGAGGATTTCACTTTTCCATGCTGTTCCAAGCCAGAAGCCGATTGCGGTCAGCATGGGACCCACGGCAAATCCCATTCCGATTACACCTTCATGTGCGCCACCGGCCTCCACGGAGGCGTTCTTTATGACCATTGCATAATACAGTGCGGCGTAGTAACACATTCCGGCGGAAAGCCCGAATACAATCTCTCCCAGAATTATTACCGGAATATTGGCGCCAAACATGGCCAGAACAAAACCAAGAGGCAGTCCGGCCATGATCAGCACGAGAGGCATTTTCCGTCCATGCCACGCAGTCCAGAACTGGCAGAGTACAAACATTGTAGCGCGCATTACGTCGATTATCGAGGAAAGAGGGGAGGCATATGTGACGGACACTTGCATGCGGTTGAAAATAATTGGAAGAATGGCCGCGAGAGTCCACAGGAAACAGTAACTGCAGAACATCAGCCACCGGGAAGCTGTAAGCAAAGAACGGTAGCTGGAAAGAGTTTCTTCAACAGGCCGTTCCGGATGGTCCTCGGACAGATGAGTCGGTTTTGGCGGGAGCAGTGTAACGAACACGATGGAAATGAGCGTTATTATTCCGGAGACTGCGAAAAGGGCCCAGTGGTTTATATCTATCAGACGTCCGGCAATCAGAAGCGCAATCGGTACGGAACAGGACCATGAAACATTGAACCTGCCGATGGATTTAATCGCAATGTTCGGGGTATCGCCGGACATCATAAAACTTTCGATAATCGGCCATTTGAATCCGTAGAGTATGGCGGAGAAAATTGTTCCAAGTATGAGCATTGATGAGTTTCCTGCCTGAAACAGAACCAGCATGGGAATGTGGAGAAGCATGATGGCGAGCAGAGTACGTTTTTCGCCGAAACGTGATGAGATCCGCTCCGTTGTTACCGCCGCGCCGGCATAAAAGAGCCCGAACAGAAACGCCAGCAGAAGGTTGTGTATTTTTTCGAAATGATAGAATTTTTCGGTATAGAAATATATTCCCCGTTCGACCAGAATGGTGGCGATGCTTTCCATGAATGTCACGAGGAGGATTATCTGCTTGGTTGTCATTTTATAATATATCGCTGTTTTACGGAATTCAGGAAGGAGAGGGCATGGTAGAGTGTTTCAATGTGAGGAAGGCGGGCGCCGTGTTTTACAGCTGTACGGAGTGGTTCCCCGTAAATGGCTTCTATTTCCATCGGTTTGTCGCGAAGGAAATCCAATTTCATACTTGTGTTGTAGGGGGCCATTTTTTCCGTGTCTTTCATCATCTTTGTTAAGAAAGTTTTTGGTATTTTCCGTCCAAATGCGGCAGCACCTTTAGCGGTTTCTTCCATGAGTAATTGAGCCAGCGCGCGTATGTTTGGATTGCGAACAAGATCGAGTGTTGATGCGTTAAGGAGAACAGACAGGCCATTGAACGGGATATTCCAGACAAGTTTTTTCCAACGTGCGAGAACCAGGTCGCTGATCAGTTTTACCGGTGTACCTGATCTGGTAAAATCAGCGGCAATCTCCTCCATAACAGGGATTATTCCGCCGGGTTTTCCATTACGAGTATAAAGAGCAAGGGCCAATTGGCCATAGTCAATATGATGAATGTGGCCAGGTCCGATTTTGTTTGAACATAGAAAACTCATTCCACCGAGAACAATTGATTTCGGGACAATCTGTGCAACCTGTTTTTCTGCTCCTAGTCCGTTCTGGATGATGATTACCACTCCCCCGGTTTTTGCAGCATGTGGAAGAATTCCAGGCAGAAGATGGTTTGCAGTTGCCTTTAGAGTGACCACGACGACATCGCATTGCGGCATATCGGAAGCGCGGCGGTAGGCTTTTACCATGGGAAGTTTAAAATTGCCGTTTACAGAGTCGATTCTGAGTCCATGACGTTTTACATGCTTGAAGTCACTGTGGAGCAGGAAGTGAACATCATAACCGGCCCGCTGGAGCCGGGCTCCGTAGAGCCCGCCAACCGCGCCGGTTCCTATGATTGCATAAGAGAATTTCGACATAAGTTGGCTATTAAAGTGGAAGCGGGGAGTGTTGGCAACAGTTTTGGGAAGCAGAGTGAAAGAAAAAACTGGCAGGGGGTGGAGGTTTGACTTTGTGTCCATGGGCGAATACTATGAATTTCAACCAGGGAAAAAATGAACATTCGACTGAATAATTCTCGGTTACTTGAATTTGCTGCTGTTACCGGAGTGTGCACGGTTATGACCGTTGCCTTCACCTTTCCCTGGCATCCCAACAGTACAAGCATTCCGACTGTTTACCAGGGCAAGGCGGAATTTTTTGCCAAGGTGGATGCAAGTATGTGGACTTACATGCTTGCCTGGGGGGCAAAGCATCCGGATAAATTTTATGATGCGCCGGTTCTTATGCCTGTGAAAAATCCGCTGGTGGCCAATGATCCGCGGTTAACGGAAGGAATCTGGTCCATCCCTCTTTTCCTTTTTTTGCCGCCGGTCCTTGCATGGGGAATAACGCTCTGGCTGGCGCTTGTGTTTACTGCTGTCGGTTGTTATTACGCCGGCAGAATTTTTACCGGCTCGCGATGGGGCGGTGCTGCGGTGACGGTTCTTTTTTCCTTCGGAATGTTCAGGGCAAATCATGTCTGTCATGTGGAAGGAATATTTGTGCCGTTCCTTGCGCTGGCATTTGCAATGATGGTTCGTTTCCTGGAAGCACCTGCCAGAATGATCATGATCGGATTCGCGCTGGCTCTTGCTGCGGCTGTAATAGAATACTCATATATTGCGGTTCCGCTTGGAATGACCCTGCCATTGGTTTTTCTCTGGGGAATATGGCGCCGGAAGATTCCATTGAAACAGGGGATACTGCCGCTATTGCTTGCAGGCGCCTTGGCTGCATTGATCCTTGCCCCGGTGGCATTGAAGTATGTGTCATTTCACCAGGCATTCGGCGTAAAGCGGCATATTATGCATGTTGACTCCTGCAGTGCAGATCTTTTCGCCTGGATCACTGGTCCGACTGGCCGGATTCTGCCGCCGTTTGGCGGCGAATTTGAACATATTTTTGTTGATCCCCAGTTATTTCCGGGGTTCATCCTTTTGCTGTCAGGGCTTGCGGGGTTCTGTTTGCTGTACCGGAAGTCGCCGGAGATAATTGTTATCGGAATTTTTGCGTTCCTGCTGTCGTTCGGCACCATGCGTTTTCTTTTCTGGCAGCTGGGATTACCTCATTCTGAAATAAGAACACCCTATGAACTGCTTTATGACTGGCTGTTACCGTTCAAGGCAATACGGGCACCGGCACGGTTCGGGGTGTTGACTCATCTTGCACTTGCATTTGCGGGCGCGCTGATGATTGCAAAATTGGCGTCATCGCGTAATGGAAAAATCTTTGCGGTGGTTCTGATGATGCTTTCGTTCTTTGAGGCGCGCGCAGGAATGCACAGTGTCAGGATCCTGCCGGAACGCGCCGGCGATCCGGCTTACCGCTGGCTTGCAGAACAGGCCGGTGATTTTGCGGTTTTTGAAGCGCCGATGGGGCTTGTTGCAGTGAGAGAACAGCACATTGTCGAGGCTGAAACCATGTTTACATCGCTGGTGCATGGCAGGCGTACTCCCAACGGAACGCTGGCTGCGGACATGCCGTGGCATGAATCAATAGCCGTCAATACGGCAAATCCTGCGCATGGAGAAGCGAAGAGGCTGATGCGGGCGTTGGGTGTTCGTTATGTTGTAACGAAGGATCCGGAAACGACAGAACGATACGAAAAGGCCGGTTACCATAAATCGTATTCATCGCCGTCAGGTATCAGTGTTTTTGAGGTTGAATCACCGATGTCTTTGCCTTCTGGCCCCACGGAATTGGCAAAGCGGCTTGAGCCGGACCCTTTATATATGGAAACACATTCAGGACAGAAGGCTAATGCTGCGAATTTTCGAGTACCTGCCCGGATGGAATTAAGAAAAGGAAGCCGTTTTGTTATGCCGATACTTGTCAGGAATTCGGGACAGAATACCTGGGCGGCATCGAGTTACATATATGGAAAGGAAGAAAAGGGGGATGTTTTTGCGGGGATACGCCGGTGGCGGCGGATTGATCCTGAAGTTGGAGAAATCGCCAGAGGCCCGCGCGGTGAGATTCTCGGTATTGCCGGATACCTTCCGTCAAATCTTTCGGCCGGCGAAATTACTGAAATGTTTGTTGCGGGCATTGCCCCGATCATACCGGGACGCTACATTGCGGAAATAGATATTGGAATCAGAGGCGCAGGTTGGATGAGTCCGCCTGGCAGACCGGTTGTGACAGCGGAAGTAATGGTGAAATAATAAATACTTTATGAATAACATGTATCTGATTCTCTATTGTTTCTTTCCGTCAGTCCTGTGGAGTTGTAATGGATAATGAGGCATCGCATTTCCTGTTTTCGAGTACGTTTAGCACCGGAAATGAAGTTTCCCGCGATTTGCTGCGGGGCATTCCGGCTACAATGGATTTTTAAAGGAAATTATCGGATTTTCTCCTTTGATGAATAAATATTTTATTATAACATAATTAACAATGGTGATTTGGGTTTAAGTAAGGAAACTGTGGTTTTTTGCTGAACCGGTTGGAGCAGGAAAGATGATGAAACGAGCCCTTCTGATAATAATGGTTGCATTCGTACCGTTGTCCAGCCGGGCCGCGGATGGCATATGGACTTACAATGGGAATGCTAGTTGGACCGACACTGCCCGTTGGACGAATATGACGGTTGCAGGCGGCATTGATGGCATCGCAGATTTCTCGCAGTTTGATATCACCGGTACCAGGACCATAACAATGGCTGCCAACCGTACGATAGGCAGTATCATTTTTGCCGATCCGATTCCCGGGAGTGACTGGGTGCTTACGCGCAGCGGTTCCGGTCAGATACTGACACTGGATGTCACCAGCGGGTTGCCGGTCATAAACATATTAAACCGGACAACGACGATTAATACGTGGATTGCCGGCACAAAGGGATTTGAGAAAAGGGGATTGGGCACGCTGGTTCTTGCCGCCACCAATTATTTTACCGGGACATTATTTCTAAATGGCGGCCAGACGACACTTGATTTTAATGGCGGTTATTCACCTGTAACCAATATTGTTACCAACACTGTGGCGCTGGCTATGGGGGGTGGATCCACACTTTTCCTTGCAGGCAAGCCAAGTACCGTAAATACCCAGACGTTCAGCAGTTTGACGGTGGTGAACGGTCATAATTTCATCAATCTTACCAACGGATCCGCGGGTAAGGTTTTTCTTAATGTGGGAACAATCAGCAGGCAGGGAGATGGTTTCATTAATTTCAATCCGCCCACCAACGGGAGCATCATAACAACCTCGCCGAACGATGAGGGGATACTCGGTGGTTATGCAACCATACGCACCAACGACTGGGCGGCAAACAATGGTACTAACACTATTGTCCCTTATACGGCTTATTTCACCAACATGTTCTATCCCGGTTTCAATTCGATCGTTACCACCAACTGCACGATGACGAATGCGACTGTCCATAGTCTGCGGTTTAATAATAATCCGGGTTTTGCTCTTACGCTGAGCGGGACAAATACAATTGAAGCAGGCGGCGCCATCATGTTCACGACCAATTCGGCGATGGCTTCAAGGATATACAGCGGCGGCTGGCTGACTTCCGGGAGTAATGAGCTGGTAATCATAGACAACCGCAAATTTGATCGAAGAAGCACTGCAACCTACAACACGAATATTGATGCCGTAGTTACCGACCGGGGCTCGACATCTGTTGCTGTAAGGGTTGTATCTTTTTCCAGCGTAATAGGAACAGTTAACGGAAGCATGACGACATTTATGAGGGCCAACAACACTTATTCAGGCGGCACGCACCTGTATGGAGGCGGCATATATTTCCAGGCTGACGGGTCGCTGGGCCGTGTTCCTGCCTCGCCGCAGACAAACATAGTTGCGGTAAGCGGATTTAACTGGATGAGACCGCGATATCCAGCAACGACTGATGTGAATCGTATAATTCATATCAACCCGAATGCATACCTGGTTGTGGATGGCGGCACCTTTTTAACGATCAATGGTGAAATCACGGGGAGCGGTACTCTTCTCCAGCCGCCTAATTACGGCGGCTATGCTGTTGTACTTAATGCGACCAATACCCTGGCCGGAACTGTTGAGATTAATGCCATGGGCTTGCGCGCGGTTGACGGTGTTGGCCTGCCTACCAATTCGAACCTGCGGCTGGCAGCCTACAATGCTGACCAGGGTATTCTGGAAACAACAGGAACATTTACACGCGCGCTTGGATATGGACCCAACCAGGTGGCCTGGGGTAGTTCCGTGTATGACAGTAATTACCGCCGCGGCGGTTTTGCGGCCGTGGGTGGGCCGTTGACTGTCAATATCGGAGGCAATGCCACCAATCTGGTCTGGGGATCGACTTACTTCAACATGAGAGACTATCTCCTCCTCGGTAATGTCAACAGTACTCATCCTGTTACATGGATGAATCCCATCGACCTTAATACAACAGGCTCAAGATATATTGGTGTACGCGGTACTGCCATCATGCAGGGTACTATTTCGGGTAATGGAGTAGTGGATAAATTTCAGCCGGGTACTTTGATTCTCGCAGCTACAAACACTCACAAGGGTGGTTTCATTTTTGAGACGGACAACAGCAGGATAATCATCAGTTTTGATGAAGGCCTTGGTATGGCTCCTCTTGCTCCGACAAATAACATTTTTCATACTTTTGGAGGTGTTCAAGTTGTACAGGCTGGTGCTGACGTTGTTATCGGTAGTACGCGTAACATCCTGGTTGGAAATAACTGCAACTGTACCCTGGATCCCAGCAACTTTATCATGACTGTTGCCGGAAAGATTGTCGGGCCAGGTGGTTTCAGAAAGGCCGGTACCGGCAGTGGAAAAGTTGTGTTGCTGGGTGAGAACAGTTACTGGGGCACGACGATCATCAGCAATGGTGATCTTGTGGTCAACGGTTCGCTTCCCCAGGAGAGCAGTGTCATAACAACAAACGGCGGTTTTCTTGGCGGGACGGGTGTTATCAACGGGCCGGTGGCAGTCTTTTCGGGGAGCGGGCTGGTTCCAGGAGGAACGACCGATGGCGGCACATTGACGATTAACAATACCCTGACGATGAATTCCGGTTCGATTTACAACTGGAGGTATGGTTCAAGTCCCGGTTTTGTCGCAGTTTCGAACCAGGTGACATTCACTTCAGGTGGAACAAACACACTTAGAATTTATAATCCGAACAGTCTGGCAGAACCCGAGAACCAGACGTTTACCATCATGACGTGGCCGGACAGTGTTGCCGATCCTGATACAAACATTACCTGGACCATAGAGAGACCTGTTGGCGGTGGCGCTGACAATTGGTCGACTCCGGTGGTTACGATGGATACGGCGACTAACCGTCTGCGTCTCACATTTGTGCCGCTGGGATTCCCGACGGTGGATAACGGAACAGGACCGAGCAGTATTATGACGAACACGGCGGTCTTGAACGGGAACTACACATCCACGGGAGCGACTGCGGAAGTTTACATTTACTGGGGCACTTCCGATGGAGGTACGAACAAGGACAACTGGGCAAATGTTTATGCTAACGGTGAGACCAGCTTTGGAACATTTTCAACAACAGCAACAGGTCTTTATTATGGCATACGCTACTACTATCGTTGCTATGCCACTAATGCAGTTGGTGATTGCTGGAGTCCTTTTACAAGCAGTTTCACAACCCAGATTCCGGTCCCGTTCGCTCCCGGCCTGTTGTCTGGCCAGTTAGCTTCCAGCTGGAACATAACCACTCCTAATCCCGGGACGGGTGTGGCCCTTGGACCGGAAATGGCGAAGTACCAGAAACCGCCGTGGATAGATAACGTTACGTATGTTTATACAGGAGAAATATATTTCAACGGATGTACTTATTGCTTCGTTAAAAGTATAGATGACAGTACCTACCTGCAAATTGACGGGACTGTGTATATCAACAATGGAAGTTATAATACCATTCTCACATCAGGATTAATAAATAAACCGCCAGGCTGGTACAGCATTGAAATTCGAATGGGCAATGGCTCTGGCGGTGCGGGATACGTCAGTCTTAATCCCGGTTTCCAGTACAATACAAACGGTCTGAACAGTACCGCCGAGGCAGATAACTGGTACCCTGAAGATGATGGGAGCATGTCCCTGTTCAGGTGCCGGAATTCGTTTGGTGCAAGTCTGACAAACAATCAGCCATCCGGCATTGGATCTGATTCCGCCACGTTTAACGCAGCGCTGTCTTCTTCCGGCGCGGTATCTGATGCTTGGGTTTACTGGGGAACTGTGGACTGCACGAATAATGCTTCTTCCTGGGCAAATTCTGCCTATGTAGGTTCTTATACCGATGTTGTCGCTGTCGTCAACTACACGCCCACGGGACTTACGCCTGATACCAGGTATTACATGCGGTTCAGGCTGACAAACCAGTTGATGGATGTCTGGAGCGATGTGCAGGTGTTTAACACGACCTTTGCTCCATCTGCATATCCCTACAAGACGAAGATCACGTTCAGCGGATATGACAAGGACGAGACGCTGACGAACTTTCCGGCGCTGGTTGTGTTGAGCGAGAGTATTACCAATTTCTACTACAGCCAGTTTGTTTCGGGTTCTGGTGCGGACCTGAGGTTTACGGACGAATCGGGTACAAACGAGTTGAGTTACGAAATAGAGAAGTGGGACCCTGGTGACGGGCTGGCGTTATGGCTTAAGGCGGATGCCGGGGTTGTTACGAACTCTGTTGGTAATGTTGTCACCTGGCTTGACCAGTCGGGGATGAAGAACGATGCGTGGGCGTCGGCTGGATATGGACCTGCCTATGTACCGAATGCGCTTAATGGTCAACCTGTTTTGTCATTTGATGGTGTAGTAGATTATTTGCGAAATACAAATTGGACACCCGGGTTCAACCTGTCAGGCGAGCTGACGTATTTCTTTGTATCACAGGTTAAAACAAATCCTATGGCTAGCGGTTCGCCGGGTTATTTCTCGCAGAGAACTTCGGCAAATAACGATTACGATAATAATGCGGCATTTATGATTGGACAGATTGATAGCGCTACAACAAATGGTGTCAGGTATTTTCGTAATGGTGCTCCGGATATACCATACGCCCGTGATA
>JAQUPZ010000008.1 GCA_028716365.1 Kiritimatiellia bacterium | reverse complement strand
TGCAGAATCTGGATCCTAATCTGGCGCCTGGTGTTGCGTCGGAGATAACGACGCCCGGGCCGCCGCAGGAGTTTTCGAGCGGAGATACGGGTCAGGGAGTAGGTGTAGGCGGAGACATGGACACGCCGGTGGTGCCGTTTGCGGTGGTGATGACGAGGAGTCCAGTGATCATGAAGGGATTGTATGGTAACCGGACGAAGGGAGGCCGCGAGGTAGCATTACGAGCATACGGAGGTGGAGGTGGAGGCATAGGTTTGGGGGTGACCGAAGGAGCGGTGATGAGGGCATTGAGATGGCTCAAGAAGAACCAGCAGGCTGATGGTTCGTGGAAGAACGTCAAGCCGGCGATGACGGCGATGGCGATACTGACGTACCTGGCGCATGGAGAGACGCCGGCGTCTGAGGAATTTGGGCCTACGGTTGAGAAAGGGATCAAGTGGCTGGTAGACAATCAGGAACAGAGTGGTCTCTTCAAGGGCCGGGATGGAAGTAATTACAGTCAGCCGATAGCAGCGTATGCAGTTTGCGAGGCATACGGAATGATGAAACTGCCTATTTTGAAAACGGCGGCGGAGAAGGCAATTGATGTCGTCATAAAAGGCCAGCATGCAAGTGGAGGATGGAACTATAATTGTAATGCTGAAGATCGTGACGACACTTCCTACATGGGCTGGTGTGCGCAGGCGTTGAAGGCCGCAAAGATGGCTGGCCTGGAGAATGAAGGCCTGAACGAAGCAATGAAGAGAGCGATAGCCGGGTTCAAGAAGAATTATTCTCCGGCCGGCGGGTTCGGATATACAAGTCCCGGAGTAGGCGGTCTTACGGGTGTTGGAGTTTTGTGTCTGCAGCTGCTGGGAGCGGCTCGTGATCCTGAATGCAGAAATGCAGTATTATGGCTCGAGAAATCAGCGACGTTTGACTGGGATGCACCGTGGCTGGCTAGTCCCATTTATTATTGGTATTATGTGACGCAGACGAAATTTCATTGTGGCGGGGACATATGGAACAAGTGGAACAAGCAGTTTTCCATTCAACTTGTAAAGAACCAGAAGATAGAAAAGGAAGCAATAGACGGTCCCAAAGGCAAGAAATATGACATTGGCTGGTGGGAACCACCGTCCGGTGTAAAAGGTGCTTCTGATGGTCCTGTGATGGACACCTGTCTGTGTGCGTTACAGCTTGAGGTTTACTACAGGTATCTGCCAACGTTCAAGCCGCCGGTGCAGGAGGGTGAAGACAAGAAAGAGGACAGCGGCGACATTGAAATAAAGATCGCACCTGCGGCGGCAGTAAAGTAGTTCACATTTCCAATAATACGTTCTTCATATCATAACGAACGGTCTCTATATACAGATCAGATATTCCTACGCAACATATATGTTATAAAAAATGATAGACATATGTGACATATTTTCCTAAGAAACACATTTTTAAAAGCGTTGTATCATTGGAAATCAGTGAGAATAAGCTGTCGAATCTTTCGGTGATGAGCATGTAGTAATTTTGTGGGGAAGAGATATGAGAAATCTGATGGATCTTCTGGTGCATGTGCCATTAAAGGAGCAATGGCGCAGGATAAGGGTTGGACTGCGGGCGCCGAAGGATACGGGAGAATACAGGTATGCTAAGGATGCGCTGGTATGCATGTTTGGTCCGACGACGATATCGATGTTCAGCAGTGTGCTGGTGGCGCTGTGTGCGTTATTTGTGGATGTAGAAGGAGGTGCGCGGGAATTTGCCATATCCTATGAAGTTAACATAGTGGAGCCGACGACGACGAAGCTGGATGATCTGAAGATAGAAGAAGCGAAGGTGGAGGAATTCAAGCCGCCAGAGCCGCAGGACTTGAAGGACATGCAGAATCTGGATCCTAATCTGGCGCCTGGTGTTGCGTCGGAGATAACGACGCCCGGGCCGCCGCAGGAGTTTTCGAGTGGGGATACGGGTCAGGGAGTAGGTGTAGGCGGAGACATGGACACGCCTGTGGTGCCGTTTGCGGTGGTGATGACGAGGAGTCCGGTGATCATGAAGGGATTGTATGGTAACCGGACGAAGGGAGGACGCGAGGTAGCGTTAAGGGCATATGGGGGTGGAGGTGGAGGTATAGGTTTGGGGGTGACCGAAGGAGCGGTGATGAGGGCGTTGAGATGGCTCAAGAAGAACCAGCAGGCTGATGGTTCATGGAAGAACTGTAAACCGGCGATGACGGCGATGGCGATACTGACGTACCTGGCGCATGGAGAGACGCCGGCGTCTGAGGAATTTGGGCCTACGGTTGAGAAAGCAATCAAGTGGATGGTGAGCAACCAGGAACAAAGTGGTCTTTTCAAAGGCCGGGATGGAAATAATTACACTCAGCCGATAGCATCGTATGCGCTTTGCGAAGCGTATGGAATGATGAAATTACCACTTTTAAAGACGGCGGCGGAAAAAGCAGTGGACATTTTAATAAAAGGTCAACATGCGAGCGGCGGCTGGAATTATAACTGTAATGCTGAAGACCGTGACGACACTTCCTACATGGGCTGGTGTGCGCAGGCGTTGAAGGCGGCGAAGATGGCTGGCCTGGAGAATGAAGGCCTGAACGAAGCAATGAAGAAAGCGATAGCCGGGTTCAAGAAAAATTATCATGCGAACGGCACGTTCGGATATACCGGTCCAACTACAGGATATACCGGTCTGACTGGTGTTGGAGTTTTGTGTCTGCAGTTGCTGGGAGCGGCCCGTGATCCTGAATGCAGAAATGCAGTATTATGGCTCGAGAAATCAGCGACATTTGACTGGGATGCACCGTGGCTGACCAGCCCTATTTATTACTGGTATTATGTGACGCAGACGAAGTTTCATTGCGGCGGGGACATATGGAACAAGTGGAACAAGCAATTTTCCATTCAACTTGTAAAGAACCAGCAGATAGAAAAAGAGGCGATAGACGGTCCCAAAGGCAAGAAATATGACATTGGCTACTGGGAACCGCCGTCCGGAATCAAAGGTTTTACTGATGGTCCGGTGATGGACACTTGTCTGTGTACATTACAGCTGGAGGTTTACTACAGGTATCTGCCTACCTTCAAACCGCCGGTACAGGAGGGTGAAGACAAGGAAGCGGACAGCGGCGACATCGAGATAAAGATCGCACCGGCAAAGTAACAGTTACCTTAGCGTGTAGCATTCCGGCTTGCTTCGGTAAAGACGGCGATCTATCCTACAAAGAAATGGGCTCCCATTCGCACATCAGAATTTTGCCTGTACATGTTGCCAACAAGATTGCCGCCGGCGAAGTAGTTGATCGTCCTGCATCTGTTCTTAAGGAACTGGTCGAAAATTCAATAGATTCCGGCGCTTCCCAGATTCACGTGGAAATTTCAACAGGTGGCCGGAAACTGGTGGCCGTGAGCGATAACGGTTCAGGTATGAACAGGGATGATGCCATCCTTTCCATTGAACGCCACGCCACCAGCAAGATTTCCGATGTTGATGACATAGAAAAAATCCATACGCTTGGATTTCGCGGCGAAGCGCTTGCTGCAATAGCATCTGTATCCCGTTTTCATATGAAAACATGTTGTGCAGGTGAAACTACGGGAACAGAAATAATAGTCACTGGTGGAAAACTGGCGGATGTTCGTGACATAGGCTGTCCACCCGGTACATCCATAGAAGTACGGGATATTTTCTTTAATGTGCCGGCCCGGCGTAAGTTCCTGAGAGGCGAGCAGACGGAACTTTCCAACATTCGGGCCGGATTTATCGTGCAGGCGCTGTCACATCCGATGGTCGGAATTAGTCTTAAAGTTGATGGAAGAGAAACTTACAGGCTGGCTCCCGGCGCAGATCTCGAGAACAGACTTCGGAACTTGTTCGGTTCGGAATTCCAGAAGAGCCTGAGGAAAGTAGAATATCACTCAGCCGAAACAACAGTTCGTGGATACGTAACTCTACCTGCCGCAAGCCGGGCAGACAGAAACGAACAGTATTTTTTCATTAATGGACGTGTTGCCGGAGCTCCACTTTTCAGTTATGCATTGAGAGAGGGATATCGAACACTGTTGCCTGCAGACAGACATCCTTCGGTTTTCCTGCTGTTGGAAATGGACCCGGGTCTGGTTGATGTCAATGTCCATCCGACCAAAAAGGAAGTACGTTTTCGACATCCGGACGATGTAAGGGATGTTATTATTACAGGGGTTCGTGAGGCCTTGAAGTCCGAAACAACAGGAGTGACAGCTGGCACAGCTTCCAAATATGAAAAAAAACAGGAAACTCCCGCTGTCGCAGATATTCAGCTCAAGATAGACAATCTTCCTCCGACCAGAACATTCCGTTATCCGCGCATGCCCGTTATGGGAAATGCAGAAAAAACAGTATCAGCCCAGACTGGGAAAGTTGCGTCTTCCGGACAAAATACAGAAGAGAAAAAGATTCTGGCGAATGCGCCTTGGTCATGGTGCCGGGTGTTGGGCCAAATCGGCAGTTTGTATGTTGTTCTTGAAACCGAAGATGGTTTTGTTGTCATGGATCCACATGCGGCTCACGAACGGGTACTCTTTGAACGTTTCATGTCGGATGTTCTTAAAGGAAAAGTCCAGACCCAGAGTCTTCTTCTTCCTGAAACAGTGGAACTAATGCCCGACGACGCTTTGCGAGTCAGAAAGAACCTGGATCTTTTCAAAAAAATGGGGTTCGGTATTTCTGAGTTCGGTGGAGATAGTTTTGTTGTAGATGCCCTGCCCTCTTATTTCAGTTATGCCTCTGCACGAATACTTCTTATTGAGATTGCTCACAGTCTGGAACAGTCCGGTAAACGTGGTGGTAATGAAAAATGGCGGGAAGAATCCATTGCCCAGGCGGCATGTAAATCGGCAGTAAAAATGCGGGATAAACTGAATCTGGAAGAGATCGAAAAGCTTGTTGTAGATCTTGCACAGACAGAAATGCCGTATACATGTCCTCACGGTCGCCCCACCCTGATCTTCACTTCATTCAGGGATCTTAACCGCAAATTTGGAAGAGAATAACGGAAACTGCAGAAAACCATTACGGCCAGGAACGGACTATTTAACGAACACATGAATCATGGGATATGATTCAAGAACAGGTCTAATAAAGCTCATAAGTTGTCCATAGGTAATGAGCGGGTCTGCGAAAACAAAAATTACAGGTATACCAGGCCCTTTTTCTTTCAGTTCTTTCTGCAAATCCTGAGGCGTGTTGACAACAAAATCTGTGGCTTTGAGATCAGGATCAATTTTATCTTTTTTCCATAACTGATCTATTTTTGTCAGCACTCCTGCCATGCCGGAATTTATCAATGACAGGCTGAATTCCCATGGCTGGGCAAATCTTTCTGCCCTGTTACGTTGCTGTTCATTGGGAATAAAAGCCCTGTAATAGAGATGTCCGCTGGCCGGTGGTTCTATCCGGATACCTTTCTCGGTATCTATGGTAGAACAAATGGCACAAAGTTTAGCTACAGCTGTAATAGTTATGTCATCTGATATATTGAGACTCACGAATGGATCCTGTCCTTTGTCATTAATTGAATCAAAAACCTTCAGGACAGAATTCAAAGAGAGTTTTTTATTAAGTTCCATGTTGTCTGAATCTTTAAGGTGATATTCCAGATCATCAAGTGTTTTAATGTCAGTATCCGGCTTGGTGGTAACTTCCAGTTTAAGATCAAGAACACGTTTTTTCCCGTCTTTATATTCAGGCTCGATGGTAATTTCCAGCAGGCAACCGGCTTTCAATATGTGTGCAGGATTGATAAGGATATTGCCATAGGCGGATTTTTGTGACCAGGCGAATGGCACATCCATAACGGTTTCCAGAGCATTATAAGTTGAAGCAATGGAATTGGGTTCCTTTGCGTCAACGGCGTATATTTTCTTCCCGGGTATGTTGGTGGACTCAAGCATTATTGAACCTGTAAAAACCAAACCGTATTCCGGAAGCGTTTTTTTTGTACGTGAATCCAAGACCAACTTTTCTGCTCTGATGGGGCGCAGCGATTTTTCTGCATCCATGGATGCGAAAGTCATGATCACCCGTTCTCCCTTGGGCCAGAAATAGCATTTTCTGGCATCTGTGGGTCTCCCGGCCTGCATTTCAAGAAACTCCAGGGCTTTTTGAACGTCACTTGGCTGGGCAAAAGAAACAGAGAGGGATTCATAACCGTGCCCGCTTTTTTCACCTATGAGGAAGAATTCAATAGGTGAACCTTCTGTCATACCCGTTGCTTCCGCCTGCAGTATTATCCGTTTGGTTTTGCGGTCGGCAAGTAATCCAGGCAAAAGAAGCATATCGGGGTTGTTTTTATACTTTTCCTGGTTTTCTTTGAAAATCCTGTTAACAACAGCCGTATTATTTGAGCGGGTTACTGGGTCAATCTCATAACCTGACACAAACCGAACAGTGCAGAATAGCATAAGTACAAGGAAAACTTTCTTTATCATGCTCATATCTTACATATAAAACGATTAATAACGAACATTTGTTTGAATATTCTATCATAAAAATATTTTCTCGTTCAGTTACAATTAAAGAAACAGGCAATCATCAGTGATCCAGGGGAATTGGAATGTCGATTTCGGGCCGATTCAGCGCCGGAAGGTGGATATGATCGCCACGCATGATTGCATTAGGAACATTTGCAAATATAAATGAGATTTGGAATGCACCATTGGGCAGGTAAACGGAAGTCATGCTCTTGGCCGGCATCTCGACATGGATGCCCTTTTCCTCACACCTTATCATAACGAGGGTGGGAAAACTGTTGGGGTTATTGATACGTACTTCATTTGATCCTTTTAGTTCAATTGAATAAGCTGGTATGCGCACCAGCGCGAAAGACCCTGCTTTGGCTCCTTTTTTAATATTTGGAGATGAAATTGGAATCTTTGTTAATTCAATTGCTGGTTTCGGGGGAATCCTGATCATTACCCTGTCTGCGGGCGTAACGGATCTTTCCACGGTAGTACAACCTGCAGTAACAATCATTATAAACAGAATCAGCAACATATGTATTTTCATTTTTGTTTTCTCCTGCTTTTCATGTTTCTGACTGGTACACCCGGAGGGATTTGAACCCCCAACCCTCTGATCCGAAGTCAGATGCTCTGTCCAATTGAGCTACGGGTGTATCACTGAGAAAAGGATTCTGAATACTTCATGGGCTGGTGTCAATGTCCTTTGATTTTACATTTTTTGCTTGGACTTAATATGATGTTTTGTGAAAGAATCCTCTGTTTTTGGGTTCATAAATAATTAACAAGAAGGAAACATAAAATGAAAAAACTGTTTATCGTATTGTTGGCTGTATGTATTGCCGGTACGGGTTGTGGAAAGAAAGTCTCCGAGAAAATCACGGAGAAGATGATCGAGAAGAGTATGGAAAAAGACGGAATGAAGGCTGATGTTAAAATATCAGACGGCAAAATGACCATTAACGCAAAAGACAAGGACGGGAAAAAGTCCGACATAAATATTTCAGGAGATAAAGTCACTGTTAACAGTACAGATGGTACTGCAACATTTGCGGGTGGCGGTTCTGCAAAAATACCGGATAACTTTCCCAAGGATGTTTATGTCTACGATGGTGCAACCGTAGCTGCAGTAGTGACTGTTCCTGAAGGATGTAATATGTCACTGCAGACAAAAGACAGCAGCGAAAAGGTTATAGCAGCTTACAAGTCGAAGATGGGTGCTAATGGCTGGAAGGAAGAAGCTTCCTACAATACGGCCCAACAAGTAATGATTTCGTACAAGAAGGATAATAAAACGGCCAATGTGATTACAGTTTCTGCAGATGGTAACACGCAAATCAACCTGACTGTGATCGAAGAGAAAAAGTAGTCGCCTAAATAACATTGATCTGGAAGATCTCCATGGTCTATTGCTGGCCTGTGGAGATCCTTCTTTTCCGTGCTGCAAATTCCGGTGCTTCTTTTATACAAGTACCCAGTATTTCAAACGATTTGATCAACAGCTTGAAGCTTTCTTTCTTTAACTTGAGAGGGTCTTCTCCGACATTGTTCCAGCCGGGAGCATCCAGTACATTGGAATCAATGGCAACTTTATCCCAGTTGTGAAACAGTCGGCCCCAGTTACTATGTAATATTTCATGAATCAGTTCCTGGTGCGTTGGATACCAGAAAGTATCATGATACAACACACTTGCAATATATGCCCATGGAGCAAGAAAGGTCTTGAGCGACCATTCCACAGGCTTGCGCAGGGGACCCCAGTAAATCTTATGTTGCATTCTACTGGCAAAAGTCATTTTTTTGAAGGGCCCCACAAAATGCCAGTTTTCCTTCGCTGCCTCGATATCACCGACAATTTCTATCTCACGCGGGTCACCACAACCCAATCCTTTCTCATGGGCCAGTCGGATGAATTTGACATCCTTCAAAGGATCAAATCCCATTAGTTTCGCCGCAACCGCATCAATTGCCACCTGGTCAGAAGACGCGAGGATCACGTTTTTGGTGTGTGGCAACATACAACGTGGACCCGGTCCGTCACCGGCAAAGGTGCCATCCATAACGGCAAAAAGGCCACTATGGATTTTCTTTTGAATCATAAGAAGATCGACAAGAGCCTCGTGTATAACAGGATGGGTCCAGTGCCTCTTCTCGTTTAACAAACCACCAAAGGCATTTTTCATTGCACCTGTCATGGTCGTAAAAACGTGAGTCTTAATGGTTGGCAAGTGAATGATATTGGATCCTATAAAATTTTTTGGAATCATAAATCCATTGGGATAAACCTGATTCAGGCAGATGAATTTATCTGCCAAATCCCCGACTGCTTCACGGACGTGTATCCACTCCCCTGTTTCGTAAAGATGGCAGTTTTTCAAGCCGTGTGCATTGATTACATTAATCTGCTTATTTTCACGTTCGCCGAGATGTGCATCTATCACAACCGTGCGGTTATGGCATCCCTGGATACGAGCCGGATCGTAACCGTCTTTTTTCATGGCGCGGATAACACCATCCAGTTGCCATGGCGTGGTTGAGGAACCGGGGAAAAAGAAATGCCAGCTGATATTGATTTTCAAGGAAGTGTTATGGTCTTTCGGCAGGATTCTCTGGTAATCGGCAAGGTTCATAAGGCGGTGATAGTCCCTTAGAACCGTTGCAGGTGTTGTCTTGAGTATGGCTACTTTGGATTTATTCATATCCGTACAATAACAATGATTTACGAGCTAGACAACGTTCAAACGTTTTTAAAAACCTGGTGTGCAAAACGTTTCGGGTCTGATATTATGATTTTATGAGTCTCACACTGGTAGTTCTGGCTGCAGGAATTGGAAGCAGGTACGGCGGACTTAAACAGATGGATCCTGTCGGACCTTCCGGCGAATTCATCATTGATTATTCAATTCATGATGCTCTTCTTGCAGGATTTGACAAAATTGTTTTCATAATCCGTCGTGATATTGAGCGCGATTTCAAGACCACGATCGGCGTACGTTCAGAAAAAAGGGTCCGGACCGATTATGTTTTCCAGGAACTTGACATCCTGCCTGATGGTTATTCAGTTCCTTCTGACCGGAAGAAACCATGGGGTACAGGACACGCAGTACTTGTGTGTGAAGACATGGTACAGGGGCCTTTCTGTGTAATCAATGCAGACGATTTTTACGGCAGGAAATCTTATCAGGTTTTGGCGCGTTTTTTGCGCGATACATCCAACAATGACAGGAAATACGCAATGGTAGGTTTTATCCTTCGTAATACCCTTTCGGATCATGGTTCAGTTGCGCGTGGAGTATGTTATGAGGACGGGAACGGGAACCTTCAAAGTGTTCTTGAATGTACGAAAATCGTGAAAACAGCGGGCAGAGTTTCATGTGATACCGTTGGTGTAGAACTATCGGGTAATGAGATTGTTTCTATGAATATGTGGGGGTTCAAGCCGTCGATTTTCAGTCACCTGAGACAGGAATTCGGCGACTTCTTGAAAACGGCGGGAGGAAATCCCAAGGTGGAATTTTTTATTCCGGATGTTGTTAACAGGCTTATGAAGCGAAATAGTGTCACTGTTCAGGTATTGGAAACAAAAAGTACCTGGTTTGGTATTACATATCCGGAAGATAAAAAGATCGTTGTTGATAATATAAAGAAACTTGTTAAATCCGGTATTTACCCGGCGAATCTTCTTTCTTTACACTGATCGTATATTGGTTAGCCTAAAGACATTGGTCATAATCGGGAGAAAAAGAAAATGAGAAAATCAGGTATTATTATAGCGACGATCTGTCTGACTTTTATGGGTCTTGTCGATGATATAAATGCAGAAGAGACGGCTTTTGATATGGATGCTGAACTGAAAGCGGTAAGTGCTTTTGTCTGGAGGGGAAGAACCCTTAATGAGGACCCCTGTATTCAACCTTCCTTTACTGTCGGTTACGGAGGTTTTTCAGCCAATGTGTGGGGTTCGTGGAATGTGACATCAGTCAGTAATTCCTGGCAGAGCAGTCGTATAGATATTTCGGTTGATTACAGGTATGTGCTGGGTAATCACATTATCCGGCCCGGTTTTACTGCATTTATGTATCATGTTGACCCTCAAGGTAAAGCTGATGACACTTATGAATGTTTTGTTAATTATACCTATGACACATTTCTTCTGCCGTCGGTGACGCTGTATTATGATTTAAGCGAAATAGATGGATTATTTCTGACCATGTCAGTTGCTCACAGTTTTACACTTATCAAGGACAAAATGGCTATGGATTTGAAGCTTCAGGTTGATGGTGCAGATAAAAAATTTAGCAATTCATTGTTCAAATATCCGGACGTGGAAACAAGGCCTGAATTTCTTCAAGAAAGTCCATCTTTTGTTGATATGACAGCAATGATTTCACTGCCCGTAACGATAGGAAAAAATGGTATTCTTACGCCTGCGTTAAAGTATATCATGTTGCTTGATGCTATAACCAAGGACGTTGTGGATGCTAATGGACAGGATGCCAATATCTTTGTTTACAGCCTGGCCTACAGCATGACTTTCTGATTTTCGAGGGATGTCCCGCGGGAAACTTCACTTTTTCCCGGATGTCAGTATAAGATAATGTGACTTGAGTGGTTCGTAAAACCTGGTGAATTCTTTCATTCTTTCGGGAGGATAGCCTTTCCTGACTTCTTCCATTGCCGACCTGGTTATTGCATTATATGTCTTGAATTCTGTTACAAATACTTCAGGAGATTTTTGCAGAATTGTTGTAAGCCACCTTGCTCCCAGAATCATTTTCTCCAATGCAGTTATTCTATCTTTTCTTTCTGTAGCTTCCTTTATGTCTCTTAGAATTCTTTCAAGGGCTTTTCTGCAGATGGTTATCTCGTCAAGTGGGCCAACCCTGCGCGCCAGTTCTTCCCGTAATTTTTCCGCCTGTGGCGCAGGGTTGGCTTCCCATTTTTTACCTTCAGTGTTCATGAAAACATCTTTTGCGAACCAGTCTGCATATTTATTCAATCCGCGGATTGTTTTTACCAGTCCTTCGTCGATCTTTTTACGGTTTTTTATGATTTTTTCGTTATTGTTCAATAAAACCAGGAAGGTATATGCAGTCTGGTATTCTTTTAATGCTTTTTCCAGGGCCGTAACAGATGGAGGATTGGATTCTATACCGGCATCTTCAAGTTGATATTCTGCATAGGCAATATGCAGGGAACACAGTTTGCTTAAAAGCTCGGAATCAGCCATTAACCGCGGGTACTGATTACTTCCGATACCTTTGACGAACTGCTCGTAAGCTTGAAGCAAAATAGATGTCGAAAAAGCTGCGTTACCTTTTGCCTCTTTAGTGGCATCTTTTCTGGAGATATCATTCAAACAATTATCGATTTTTGTTTTGTAATCCAGAATTGTCTGTTCAAAGGAATCCAGAGATTGGGGTATTTGTGAATATGAAACTAATTCCAGGCTCAGGAAAAGCAATCCCACTAAAATTGTATTGAGAAAAATTCTCATTTTGTTTCCGGGAAAAAATTCTAAACCTGTATGTCAGTCGTAAGAATAAAAAACTCAGACGATAACAAAGAAAAAGAATGAACCTGTTTTGATTTCCGCCTTTGTTAACTTATGCGCTTGTGCCGGATAAAAGTCAAGTCGTCATAGCCTTGAGGTTGGGAAAAGGTTGGGGCCGGGACATTGCATCCCGGCCCCCTGATGTAACGATTCGTGACGAACTGGTCGGATCCGCCACGATACTGGGAGGAGGTGTGACCGGAGTTCCACCGGAAAAAATAGTAATTGCGTGTGTTCGGTCCCACGCCGCACACCACTCGTTACATCCTAAATTATATCTTCTGACCGGTAGAAAAAGCCAATATTTTTTTGCCTTATTTTGATAAAAATCCTTATTGCAGTTTGGCAATTGCCCTTGCCTTAACTTCCTTGACCATCTGTCGCCAGTACTTGGCCAGGAAAGGAGGGTTCTTCATGCTGTCGAGTATATAGGAACGGTCAGCGCGGGAAAGATCCAGGACGGCAGTTATCATCTCTTCCTGGTAGTAACCTGCTTCAGCCAGCGGAATCCCGCTGGGTTCCCGGATAAAGGACCATCCACTCGACGTTTGTTTACCATCGGGTGATTCGCCAATTGTGTTTGCAACACAATGAAAAATTTTTGAATTGGGACCAACAGGCTGTTGTGCCCGACCGGATATACGCTTCCATGAAACAGCTTCTATCTCGTCAGAACTGCAGGATGGGTGAAAAAGAATCTGTGCGCCCGCCATGGCAGGGATACGGTATAGTTCAGGATGCCTGCCATCACGGCAAATAACGATGGTACAGAGTATCCCGTCAATTTCAAACAGCGAGAGTTTGTCGCCACCACGACAGTATTTTTTTTCATCCTTTCCTGCCATGTTTATCTTGGCGTACTCGTGGACGATTTTTCCTTTCGGGTTGATGACATGAGCAATATTCAGAAACCGGTCTTTAGTCTTTCGTATTGTTCCGACAATGGCCCAGATGTTACAGGCAGCGGCCGCCAAAGATGTTTGCTTTAACGCATCTGCGATATCTCGTTCATTGATGCCAATAACATATGGAAAATAGTAACCCGTCAAATTTGATTCAGGAAAAAGAACAACACGACTGCCCGCTTCCGATGCCGCCTTGATATAATGAAGAGTCCGCGCCAGATTGAATTTCAGCGATTTTGCCCAGTGTATTTGAACGCATGATACCTGTAATGTTTTCGTCATTATTTTTCTCCTGTTCCTGTATATCGCTTAATTTCAAATACTTCCGCATACTCGGCCCCGTTACCCAACTCCTCTGCGATTTTCCGGTTAATCTGCAATATACGCTCATCCATTCCATAATGGCGTGTTTTTAGATTCCTCTGATGTTGTGTTTGATGAAATCGCAGTAATTGTCCTTTCCAGACAGCTTCCGATGTTCCAAATAGGGTATATAAATCCTGGCGCATCGATAGTGTTTTGGGATCACGATTGAGTAATGCCATCAGTGGTTTTGGTTCATCAGCTATGAGTTGGCAAAACATTATATATGTTCGTTGGTGGCCCAGATTGGTGTCATTTCCATGTGGAAGGAAAACAAGGTCTGATTGTTTGTCAACCCAGTAAGTTCTCAGTCGATAAAGATTCTGTTCTGAAACTTCAGGATGACCTTCCTGATCTTCATCTAATCGCAAGAAAGTCAATTTATCATCAGGTAGTCCGAAAAATTGACAACTTGCATATTGCTCTTTTTCCCGCAGGGCGGCTTTGTCCTGTATCGTCAGATCAGCGCCGAAATCATCATCCACTCCACTGGCGCCTGAAGTAAGAACAGCTACATCAATCTGGTTGCCATTATCGCGCAACATGCGCATCGTAACCCCGATGGCATCAAAGTCGTCGGGATGAGGAGCCAGAACGGCTATACGCAGTGTTGCCGGTAAATTAAGATCATGAAAAAACAAGGGACGTTTTCCATCAAACAGAAATTGGAAATCGGATTGCATAACGAGCTGTCTCCCGCCATGGCAGTTAATCAGGTTCGTTTTTTTTCATCGTAAAAAATGGTATACTCATGTTGAAATTGCCAGTTTCAAGGCGGTTCTTGCCAGTAATCTCGTAGAATCAAGTACTGGTAAAGAACAATCCTGCGGATTAACCAGTAAAGGTATCTCGGTGCATCCAAGTACAACTGCGTCACATCCTCGTTGTTTGAGTTTCTGAATGACTTTATTGAAATACCGGCGTGACGACTCACGAAAGAGGCCATTAACTAGTTCTTTAAATATGATGGTATCGATTTTTTCACGGGCTTTTCTATCTGGAATCAAACAGGGAATACCGAATTTTACCAGTGTTTTTGGATAGACTGGGCCAGTCATCAAATATTTCGTACCCATGATTCCCAGGTGACGAAAGTCCTGCCGTTGGGCCTCCCCTGCAACAGACTCGGCAATATGAAGCCATGGTATTGGCGATTTTGCGACAACCAGGTCGTATGCCTGATGAATGGTATTGTCGGGGCAGATTGCAAAGTCAGCGCCAATATCCGCCAGCTTTCTAACCGAAGACAACATTAGTTTTGCAACTTGTTTCCAGTTGTTTGTACGAATGTGGACCATGTATTTACCAAGAGGATGTGTATGCATGGACACTTCCGGATGCATGTGTTCGCCCATTAATGCAGGGGCTTCCGCACAGATTGTTCTATAACAAAGAGCAGCGCCTTCCGCACTGCACGCCACTATACCGATATGTTTTGGCATTTTCTGTTCCTTTCTGAACTCTTATTTAAAAACGGGGATGATTACTTCTTTTCCCTCCCTTGCTGCTTTTACCGCACATAAAGTAGCCATATTCGAATTTGCACCATCCTTCAGATTCGTTCTAACGTTAGTATCTTCAATAATCGCAGTCAGCCAATCGTCTATTTCAGGGTCATAAGGATGCCCCTTGATTCTTTGTGCTTCTATGGGTTTAAATTCCGATCTCTGTTCAGCCATTTTTTTCCCGATACAAAACTGGTCCCGTTCAATCGTACCGTTTGTGCCGTATATGCGAAGGTTGAAGAAAGGATCCCTCGGGCATTCCGGTGCCCAGAGAGTTATGACTTTTGCCACGGTTTCGTCCTGAAATTTGAAAATAGATGCCATGCAATCGTCACTTGACAACTCTGGAAATGCAAGATGATTACTATATGAAAAAACGCTTGTCGGGTTATTTCCTTTTATCCAGCGTAGAAGATCCAGACAATGACTGCCACCGCTTACCATGGGGATTTGATCCTGGAGATGCCAGTTGTTCCCGGTAATCGGATCAGTCGCATTTTTTTTGTGCAGAAGATTATGAACATAATCGGATTCCATGTAAAAGATCTGGCCAAGTTCCTGGGAGTGTACAAGCTCCCGGATTTTTTCAAAAACAGGATTGAACCGCAGGATATAACCCACTTCGATCTTTAGAGACGATTCTTCCTTTTCAACGGCCCTGACCATTTCGACGAGATCTTCTTCCGTATTTGCGAGCGGTTTCTCAACAAGTATGTGTTTTTTTGCCTTGAGTGCTTTCAGGAACGGCTCTTTATGGTGCCCATCCGGCGTGTGGATGCTGACTGCCTGTACTCTGGAATCGGCCATTATTTCATCATAATTTCGATAAAGGTTACGCACACCCAGTTCTTTACCAACAATGTGTAACTTGTGTTCATCCCTGTCGCAAAGGGCGACCAGTTCAGACTTGTTTGATACTGTATGAGCGACCGCATGTTGTCGGCCGTTGTAGCCGAGACCGATAATACCGACTTTTACCTTTGTCATTTAATAACCTTCAGCTTCAAGCCTATCTCACATAAGCGCGGCTACGCTGTCGAGTCGCAATATAAGAAGACGGAGAAATGAATACAAGCCACAAGGAGAATTGTATTGGGTTGTAGCCCGGACGGAATTTTCAGCTGGCGAAAAGCGGACTTTCAAGTTGTCTTGACAGCGGTAAAAGGGCTTTGAACGGGCTCAAAAGTTTATCAACGGTCACAGGTTTACGCAGCATACAATAATTGGAACTGTCGGCTGCTATATTTTCAAGTTCTGCCGATACTGCCAGTCCCGTACAAAATACAATGAACGGTTTTTTTAAATTTTCTTTTATACACATTTCTTCAATCTCAAAAAGCGCTTCGCAACTGTCTTTTTCCGGCATATTAAGATCCATTAATAAAACATCATATTGTTCTTTTCGGACAGTGTTCTTCGTTTCTTCTATTCTATTGATCATTATACTGCTTCCAGGAAGTTTGACGGAAAGAATCGTTTTGAACAATATCGCCAGTTTTTCTTCATCATCGGCAATTAGTATTTTCATATGCGGATAATATAAGAAAAGACGGCGGACGTATTCAACTTGAAGATTGTAAGGTTTTCGTGAAAATACTGTTCCGGAATTGTCGTGAAACCATCTTTTATACCCTGCCCTTTCATATTGACACTGGTCGTGTCACGATGCCAGAATCCTTCGGAAACATCGTAGTAACATGATATCAACAAAGTGTATTTTTCTATAAACGTGCGAAACTCCTTCAAATTGATTAGTAATTTTATCTTCGATGTTTGTCTGATTCTGTCGTCGGTCCTCAATGTGGCCCATGGGCAGGAATGGACGCGATTTCGCGGGAGTAATGGAAGCGGTCTGGCTGAGGGGAAAGACATACCAGTAAAATGGACCGAAAAAGATCTTATCTGGAAAGTAACCCTGCCCGACAAAGGACATTCATCACCAATCCTGTGGGGTAATCGTATTTTCCTGAGTTGTGCCGATAGTCAGACAGCCAAACGTACGTTGGTTTGTATCAACGCCGGCGATGGTGCTACGCTGTGGCAGAAAGAATACGAAGGCAAGTCATTCAAGAAAAACCGTGACAATAATTATGCGGCGGCAAGTGCAGCGACCGATGCCGAGCGTGTGTACTACTGCTGGATGGCTCCTGACGAATCATACCTGTTGGCCCTGGATCATGACGGTAAAGAAATATGGAAAAAAGCGCTGGGTTCTTTCCAGAGTGCGCACGGTGGAGGCGCTTCGCCGATAGTATTTGAGGATATGGTAATTCTGCCGGTTGATCAGGAAGGACCGGAAAGTTTCATTATCGCCGTGGATCGGGCCACGGGACAGACCCGGTGGAAAACACCACGAAAGAGTACCAGTGCTGCGGCCTCCACACCCTGTATTTATCAGTCGGCAGGAAAACCAGCCCAGGTGATTCTGTCCAGTCGTACTGCGGGTGTGACAGGGCTGGACACAAAAACAGGTCAACTCCTTTGGGAGTTGTCAAAAGTGTTACCCCTGCGTGTAGTGGCATCGCCCGTGGTGGCTGGGGACCTTGTTCTGGCAAACTGTGGTACTGGAGGCAAAGGGTTGGTAATGGTGGCAATTCGTCCGGGAGATAAGGATACACCGGCAAGCATGGTATACCAGGTAAAAACCAATGCCCCATATGTTCCTGTGCCGCTGGTAGTGGGTAAGAAACTGTTTCTCTGGACCGACGTCGGAACGGTTTCATGCCTGGAAGCCAAAAACGGAAAGGTGTTGTGGCAGGATCGATTGGCAGATACATCGTACTACAGTTCGCCGGTACACATAAATGGCCGGATTTACAACGTCTCCAAGCGCGGCGAGATGCTGGTTATCTCGGCGGGTGATAAATTTGAATTGTTGGGACGTACTCCACTGGGAGAAGATTCTTTCGCTACTTCTGCAGTAGCGCACGGCAGACTTTATATTCGGACGCTGACACATTTAATGTGTGTTGGGGCAAAACCAAAGTAAGTATGAATTGGACTGACCATTCTTCAATTGAAAATTCAGGATATCTCCAGTAGACAAGCAGGCTTACCGATGTTAGTCTGCACAAATTTTTAAGGAGAAATTTATGGTCACATTAAAGACATTACAGCAACTGGCAAAGAAACATGGGACACCACTGTTTGTGATGGATCATGATGAACTGCGAAAAAATTATGCCATCTTTAAAAAATATTTGCCACGCGTCCAGGCGTATTATGCTGTCAAAGCCAATCCGGATCCGGCCATTGTAAAGACACTTTACGATGCTGGGGCAAGTTTTGATGTAGCTTCGATGCCGGAATTCAGAATCGTACACAAGTATATCAAAGACATGCCGGCAAAACAGAGGCAGGATTGGATATGGGACAAGATCATTTATGCTAATCCCATCAAGGCCAATAAAACACTACGTGAGCTTGATCAATATAAAGCACTTGTAACTTATGATAACCTCGAAGAAATCAAGAAGATCAAACAGTACGCCCCCCACTCGGGCCTCTGTCTGCGTCTCAGGGTTTCCAATACCGGGGCAATGGTTGAATTGTCTTCCAAGTTTGGCGCGTCGGCGGGAGAAGCGGTTGACCTCATCCTTGAAGCCGAGAAGGAAGGCCTTGTTGTCGAAGGATTGAGTTTTCATGTTGGCAGTCAGACCACCAACTTCGATAATTTCGTACAGGCCATTAATGTTGCAGCAGAAGTATACAAGGAAGCAAAGGACCGCGGCTATACAAAGATGAATCTGCTGGATATTGGCGGAGGGTTCCCTGCTCCATATGATCCAACCGTGAAACCGTTCCGTGAACTGGCAAAGAAGATCAATGCCGAGATTGATCGGCTCTTTCCCAGAGACGTACAAATCCTCGCCGAGCCGGGAAGATTCATGGTTGCAACTGCCGGAACTGCTGTCTCAAAGATCATCGGCAAGGCCGTGCGTGACGGCAAACTGTGTTATTATATTGATGACGGTGTTTATCATACTTTTTCAGGCAGTATTTTTGACCATTGTCACTATCATCCGAAAGCATTCAAAAAAGGGCCGACAGAAATCTGTACAGTATTTGGTCCAACCTGTGATGCACTGGATGTGGTTTCGCTTGCAGAGGCACTTCCCAGTAACCTTGAACGCGGCGATCTGCTTTACAGTATAAACATCGGTGCCTACAGTATTGCTTCGTCAACACCGTTCAACGGATTTCCTCCCGCGAAAACTGTTCACGTCAACCAGTGAGAAGAGTGACACGGAGAAACGGAGAATGGGAGACAGGGAGATTGAAGAAAATCCCTATCTTGATCAATCTATTAAATCCTTATCGTGCCAATTATCCTATTTTTCACTGCGTAACCGAGCGGCCAGTTTTGCCAGGGCCTTGGCCTGGAACTTGGCATCGATGGCAATTATAGGATTGGCTGCGGAAACCGTGACCGTTGCGGTTGACTCCGCAAGTTCGGTTTTCAGATCCCTGACTGTTCCGTTAAACGAGGCCTTACTGCCGGGTTTGATCTCCTTGATATCTGTCGGTAGACCTATCTTGTCGAGAATAGCGATGAATGGTTCCGGATCAAGTTCCTCGACATTCACCATCTTTTTCGGATCCCAGATTCCAGTCGCCACGAGCATCGCCGCTGCAACCGGCGGAACCCCCGCAGTATAGCTGATTCCCTGCGATTCAACTTCCTGATAACACTTATGATGATCGGAAACCTGGTAGATGAGTACTTCCCTCTTCTTCCCGTTCTTCCATCCTTTACAGAAATTACCAATACAGGTCTTGCCGGTATAACCTGGAGCAAGCGTTTTTGGATCAGGCAGGAGCGCCTTTACTACTTTCAACGGTACGACATTCTGGCCTGTTGCAAGTTTTACGGGCAGGTGTGAAAGGAATCCAAGTGTTCTGAGTACCGTGAATATGTTGATGTAATGATTTCCAAAACCCATCCAGAATCGGATGCTGTTTGCATCAATGTTCTTTGATAGCGAGTGCAATTCGTCATGCCCGTTCAGGTAAATCGGGCATTTTCCTACGACCGGAAAATCGTAATTACGTTTCACGGAGTGAGTCGGGTATTGTTTCCACTTGCGGTTAATCCAGGTCCAGACTTTGACAAATTCACGGAAATTTATTTCCGGATCAAAATTTGTTGCGAAATAACGCCCATGACTTCCGGCGTTGACGTCCATGATGTCGATCGTGTCAATCCTGTCAAAATAACGTTTTACCGCCAGTGCACAATATGCGTTGACCACGCCCGGGTCAAACCCAACACCAAGAATGGCCGTGAGGCCCTTGGCTTTGCAGCGGCCTTTCCTCTTCCATTCATAATTTGCATACCAGGGCGGGGTTTCGCAGACTTTATCCGGTTCTTCATGGATTGCAGTGTCCATATAAACTGCGCCGGTCTTCAAGCAAGCCTCAAGAACAGACATATTAACAAAAGCCTGACCGAGATTGATGACGATTTCTGATTTTGTCTGTTTGATAAGTTTGATCGTTGCAGGAATATCAAGTGCATTGATCTGACGGGAGTATAGTTTCCTGGATTTATCCTTGATGTGTTTCTTGCGTTTGATGCTCTCTATGATCTCGTTGCATTTGGACTGCGTGCGTGACGCGATACAAATATCACCCAATACATCGTTGTTCATGGCTGCCTTGTGTGCCGCAACGTGAGCAACGCCGCCAGCTCCGATGATCAACACGTTTTTCTTCATTGTTCCTCCTTTATTAGGAAATAAAATTTCCATCTCCAACCTTCTGACTTCTGGATTCTGAATACTGACTTCTCCTATTATGACAGACTCGCAATATAATCCTTGTATCCAAAACTTCTTACTGTTTCAAGAGTTCCATCCAGTCTTTTTACACAGATGGACGGCATGGGCATACCGTTGAACCAGTTTTTCTTCACCATGGTATATCCTGCAGCATCACCGAAACGAATTACACTTCCGGGTTTGAGCTTTGTTTTCAAACTATACTGGCCAAAAACATCACCGGCAAGACAGGATCGTCCGGCAATAATGAATTTATCTTGACCCGGGCCGGGAGATACGACTCTTGCGGTTGTCCTGTAGATTAAATGGTCCAGCATATGGGCTTCTGTCGAGGCATCTACAATCGCAATATCAGTTTCGTTATGCACGACATCGAGTACGGTTGTCACCAGCTCAGCAGAATCGGTAATGGTCGACTCGCCCGGTTCAAGATAAACCTGAACCCCGTATTTTCCGCTGAAATCTTTCAATTTTCGGCAAAAAGCGGTCACAGGGTATTCGGGTTTTGTGAAGAATAATCCACCACCAAGACTGACCCATTCCAACTTTTTCAGCAGATCACCATATACCCGCCCGATTCGATCCAGATTTTTTGAAAAGTTCCTGAAATCATTGTTCTCACAGTTAAAATGAAACATCATGCCATTAATAAGTCCTGAAATCCTATGGAGAATATTTACATCACGTACACCAAGGCGTGAATACCTGCGGGCTGGATCGGCAAGGTCAAAATGGGAATAGCTAAACCCGGGGTTCACGCGAATTCCAACATTCATACCACGGACTTCGTCTGAGAAAGCCTTGAGTTGTGAAGGCGAATTAAAAATAATCTTATCCGCAAACTTACATACTTCACGGATGTCCTGCCGGGAAAAACCCACACTGTATGCATGTACCTCTTTGCCGAATTTCTCGTATCCCAGCCGCGCCTCATACACACCGCTGCTGGTCGTGCCATCCATGTATTTTTTCATCAGCCCGAACACAGACCACGTAGAGAAACACTTCAGCGCCAAAATACATTTGGCGCCGGAAGTTTTACGCACACGTTTGATGATCTTCAGGTTTCTGAGAAGTTTTCTTTCATCAATCAGATAATACGGTGTTTTCAAACGCTCCATCTTTTTATTGTCCCGTGAGATTTTCCAAATCCTACTTTTATCTTTGCCGCTTTGTCAACCATTTGGAATTCAAATAAAGACATGACTCATTGAAGCGAAACAACATATCACCATAACTGTTATTTTCCGGCTGACTCAAGATAATCGCTGATTCTTCCGGCAACAGATGGCGCGGCTGACTGGTCAATTCCGGCACGCATGGTTTTAAGAGCCTTCAAAACTTTTTGCTTCAAATCATTTGCAAGTTTGTCGACCTGTTGAAATGCGGCAATCATCCTGATGACAGTATTCTCATTGATCTCTGCAACCTTGATGGCAGTATTGGTCATCCATTCGATTCCCCTGTCGGTCCAGAGCATTTTGTTATTGGAAGACATCGGCAGGTACAGACCGCGACTGTGTGTGGGATGCTGAATCTTAAAAGTTGACCGTTTTTCTTCAAGAGCAATCATATCGAAAACATCGTCGTGTATACCGGATCCGACAACACCAAGGTAGCTGGAATACGCACTGAGATGGTCTTTCCAGAGATTATATCCCTCTTCCATTAGTTCTCTTCGGCGCGGGTGTTCGCTCACGTTTATGCAGTGCAGCGTGCTGCTTTTATCGGTAATGTTCCACGCCCTGTGGAAATGTTTCTCCGCCAGTTCGTGTGTCTCACTCTTATTGGCTTCAACGATGGTTCTCAACAGAATTGATTTCAGGACCCTTTCTTCAATACCATCCTTCGGATTTCGGGGCCTGGCATAAGTATCAACGGCTTTAAATGCTTTCATCAGCGCAGGCATACAGCGGCCCGTAATTGTTTTAAGCAACGTAATTCTTGCTGCATATCTTTCGCGATAAAACGGCAGGTATTTACGATCCAATGACTGCTCATCGATCCGGAGCAGATAAGCCTTCAGACCATGAGACAAAGACATGTCCTTGAGAATCATTTCATACAGAGAAATCCAGTCTTTGCTGATTAAGGCATCAGTATTATTAATTAACTTGATCCGTTCCAGATCGGTCAGCCTGCGCATTGCTTCCACGCGGTTATACTTGTTCGGGTCTTTTTGTACCTGCAGAACGAGCTGTTCACGGGAAGCAGATTTGTCATTGAATGTTCCATAAAATGAACAATCACGATTAAATGAGATAAAAAAAGGTTCCGGTATGTTCCTGAATTTAAGATCCAGTTGCTTACCTGTGATCTCAACTGTCTGACATGTTGTTGGAATATCTTTGCCTTTGGCGTTTACGGCTGCAAGTTCCATGGGTACATGAAAAAGTCCGCCATGCCCTGCGCGTTTCTGCATCAGCCGGATTATCAGGTTGTGTTTTTTCTTATTATATTTCCATGAAGCTTCAATGACGGGATAACCGATGGTGAACAGCCATTCTTTTTTGAACTGGGAAAGATTCCTGCCGCTTGTTTTCTCAAAACATTTAAGAAACTGGTCTGTATTTGCATTATTTCCTGTATATGTTTCAAAGTAGAGTTTCACAGCTTTCCTGAAAGTGTTTTCACCGAGAATGAGCCGGAGCATTCGAATAACTTCTGCCGCCTTTACATATGTAACCCCGTCAACAAGTTCATCAGGATCATTGAAACCCTGGCGGACAATATTGCCAAGATGTCCACCATCTTCAATGGCCAGTGGACCACTGATAGGCGCACGCATGGAATCGACCTCGTCGAGTCGTATCCTGTCCGGATCGAATTGACTCATCAGAAACTGCCGTTCAACATCCACTGTGAAAGCCTCGTTCAGCCACATGTCAAACGGTGTTTCCATCGTGACATCGCTTCCGCACTGGTTGTGTTCGAATTCATGTACAATAACGCCATGCGCATATTTAAAACGCTGGTCGCTGGTGAATTCATCTATCAATGCGGCATCTGTAATGATTGTTGTATTGCCGACATTTTCCATTCCGCCGAAGTTTGATTTCTCCATGCATATTGTGCGATAGACGTCGCGGCAGTATTCATAATCCTGTGTTGCGCCCTGCCACAGCACGGACTCTTTCAAAATCTTCATTGGGAGTCTGGCGCCATTCTTTCTGCCGGGAGGAACCAGGTATTCAAGTTTCACTCTTCTTCCGGAAGGATAAACGATCTCATCTTCAAGCGTGTCCCATGTTCCGACACAGACAATGAAAAGATAAGGCGCCATGGGAATAAGATTTTCATATGTGATGACCTGCCGTGAACTGTCATCGGTCTTTGGAACAGGTTTTCCATCCGGATTACTTGATTTCCTGATGTTTCCATTGGAGATCAGGTGGCTATAGCGGGCATCGGCCTCGATGGTTGTGACTATGGTACATTTCGCAGTGCAGTCATCCAGTACGGGGAGAATCCGTTGGAAACCCCATTGCTGACACTGCGACATGTATTGCTGTGGACAACCAGGCGGAGTAGTGTCTTTATAAATACCCTCAAGAATATTTTCCAATGGAACACATGTTGCCTGAATCGTAACAGCAATCGTACATCCGGCATCGATTTTTCCAGGCAGTTTAACTATCAGTGAATGCTTTGCTGGCTGATAATCGTAATTGAGATTGCGTTCTTCTTTTCCCGCCAGCCTGACCGAATGAATGTTAATATCGCGGGCATCCAGTTTTATGCTGTCCAAGGGTTCACGGGCAGTCAGCCAGAGCGTGTTGGTCCCCTCAACCTTCTCTTCCAGAAAGTTGAGATAGATATTCATGTGTTCAAGCCGCACAGGCAGGGGTTTGAAATCGGAACGGTTATAACGGTATTTTTTCTTCATGCTGGCTAAATCACTTGGCCTTCTTTTCAGCCGGTTTCCTGATTTTACCTTTCACGGTAATAATCATTTTCCCTTCAACATCTTTCACTTCGCCGTTGGCTACAACTTCCTGCCCGTCACGTTTTGATACATTCTGGGTGAAATCCGTCATATTGACATTATATACAGTTCCGCTTTTCGTTGTTATTGTGATTCCGGTAACCTCACCTTTATCATTCTTTATCAGACCGAGTGTGCCCATGACGGAACTGCCTTTGTCTTTGGCCGCGCAGACATCCATCGTAATCATTCCCATTGCCAGTAATACAACTGTTAATACTGATACTGCTCTTTTCATTTTCCTTATCCCTTCTTTTTTAATGCATTCAACTCATAATAGATATCCGCCCTGACTCCAAGAACAAAACTCACATACGAATTGAGACTTGGCTTGATCAGACTGCCGGGTTTGTTATATTGAAATCATTACAGGAGGACCGATTTTTATGAAATACAGATATCTAACCTGGTTGTTATTCCTTGTCATTTCCGCTGGTTTATCAATTGCCGCCGATTCCACCGTGGACAAGGATGGCTGGCAGTCCCTATTTGATGGTAAGACCCTTGGAAAATGGAAACCATCGAATTTCCATGGTAATGGCAAAATTGAAGTCAAAGATGGAAAGATTATGATTGGTTCCGGCAAACCCATGTCCGGGATTGTATGGAGCAACGAACCGATGGCCCGCATGAATTATGAAATCCAGCTTGAAGTAATGCGCACCGAGGGAAACGATTTCTTCTGCGGACTCACGTTTCCTGTAGGCACAAATCCGTGTACGCTTGTCGTTGGTGGCTGGGGAGGCAGTGTAACTGGATTGTCCAGTGTCGATGGCTTTGATGCTTCTGAAAATGAGACATCCACTTCTGCAACATATACTAATGACCGCTGGTATCGCATTCGCGTCAAAGTCACAAAAGCCAGGATTGAAGCCTGGATCGACGATAAACAGATAATTGATCTGGATACAACGAATCGCAGGTTATCAGTCCGCTGGGAAGTGGAAGAATCCATACCGCTTGGTATTGCCACGTGGTGTACCGGTTCTGCTGTCCGCAATATCAGGGTACGCAAGTTTGAATGGTAGATTTTATAGAGACTATTGGAAAACTCATTAAAAAAATAACGAAAGACGGCGCGCGAGTACGCTTGCCCTCCCATTTTGCAAACAAATTTGTCTGTCGGGAGGGCGAGGCTACTGACGAGCCGTTGTAAAGGAGATGGTATGTATCGCATATTGCTCGCCATAATATTTTCAATTATCTGTCTGCCTCGTATTACCACTGCCGCCGAAACTATTGCTCCTGTGGATGAACATCTTGCCAAGCGCCTGGAATGGTTCCGCGATCAGAAATTTGGTCTGTTTATGCACTGGGGTGCGTATAGTCAGCTCGGCTGTATTGAATCATGGCCGCTCGTTTTTGCCGACAAAAAATGGTCCAACCCCTCCATTAATACTTTTGAAGAGATGCTTGAATTCCGCAAGAAATACTGGGCGCAGAACAAAACCTTCAACCCGACCAGTTTCGAGCCAAAGGAATGGGCCAAGGTAGCCAAACGTGCTGGCATGAAATACGTAATGTTCACAACCAAGCACCACGATGGCTTTTCCATGTTCGATACAAAACAGACGGATTACCGTGTCACCGCACCTGACTGTCCTTACAGCAAATCCGCGCATCCCGATATTGCCGCCGAAGTGTTTGCCGCTTTTCGTGCCGAGGGATTTGGAATCGGAGCATATTTCTCCAAATCCGACTGGCATCATCCTTCTTACTGGGATCCGGAGCGCCCAGCAAAGGACCGCAATCCCAACTACGATACAGCCAAAGAACCCGAACGATGGGCAAAGTTTGTCAGTTTCGTCCATGGCCAGATCGAAGAGTTAATGACCAACTATGGCAAGATTGACATTCTCTGGCTCGATGGTGGACAGGTTCGCCCGCCGAAACAGGATGTTCAGATGGACCGTCTTGCAGAGATGGCACGCCGCCACCAACCCGATTTGATTATTGTCGATCGAACGGCCCGTACCAAGCACGAGAATTACCGTACTCCCGAACAGCAGGTACCAAAGGAACCGCTGTCGTACACCTGGGAAACTTGCATGACTATGGGAGATCAGTGGTCGTTCAAACCCGACGATAAATATAAATCAACACGCCAGCTTATCCATCTGCTGGTGGACATTGTTGCCAAGGGTGGCAACTTCCTGCTCAATATCGGACCGCAGCCTGATGGAAAATTGCCGGCTGTTGCAGTACAGCGATTGGAAGAAATCGGCAACTGGATGGCCATTAATGCCGAGGCCATTCACGGCACGCGCACCATCGCTCCATACAAGGAAGGGCGTATCGCGTTCACCAGCCGCGGGAATACAGTGTACGCCATCTATCTTCCTGAAGAAGATAAAGAGACGCTTCCTGAAGAACTTACTATCCCCGGTCCGCAACCAGTTGCCGGATCAGAAATTCATTTGCTGGGTATTGCCGAACCTCTGAAGTGGCATCCAGGCCCGCAGGGAACGACGGTAAGTATTCCTTCTGGCGTATCTGCAAAGCCTCCTTGCAAACACGCATTCGTCTTCAAAATCAAACAAACAACCCCAGCTTCCGGTTCTTGAGATTTTATAAGAAGAAAATATTCCTATTTGTATTCGTAATGGGGTGATCAGTCTTTACATTACCCACCGTAACCTGCTAAGAATTCACCAACTTTATTCCAATTCACTACAACGAGGTCTACGATGAGAACTTTGCTCTGGTCATCTCTGAAAAGCAGTTTCTTCTTCCTTGTTCCCGTCATCCTGTCATCGGCGCTGGCTTTCGGCGAGGAACCGAAACTTCTTTTCCAGGCTGATCTGGATGGTACGGTCGATCTGCAGACCGGTACCGGAAAGGTGGAAACAAAAGGTGTTCCATCCTTCGTTTCCGGTCACCACGGCAGGGCATTTGTGGCGGATGGCAAGTGTGTCCTCTCCTATCCTGTCGCAGGTAATCTCGATAAAACACGCGGTACCATTGCGATGTGGGTCAGTCCATTGTGGGACGGCGCCGAAGGACAGAACCACAGTTTTTTCTCCGATGATATTGATTTTGGAAAAGCCGCGGCAAACAACATCCACCTGTGGAAATGGAGCGCAGGCGACCGTCTGCGTTTCGATATCCGAACAGAAAACCCGCGTGATGTCACGTTTGGAATAGCTGGCTGGAAAACAGGCGAATGGCACCATGTCGCGGCGGCGTGGGACTGTAAAACGGGTACCTGGCTGTTTGTGGATGGACAGCTTGTCGGTTCTCTTTCGCTGACGTGGGAACCAAAACAGGGAACGAAATTTTTCATCGGTGCCAATTGGAGCGGTATTTCCCCGGCACAGGCGCTGATTCAGGACGTAAAAATTTACAATATACCGCTGGATACAGGACAAATCCTGCGGGTGAGCGCCAATAAAATTCTGCCGGTTGTCACCCCTACCCGGCTTTCGGTACCGAGGAAAATTGTGTCCGATAGTCCATTTCCGGTTTCAATTGCCTGTGAGGCGAACGAGGCGATTACGGATAGCCTGGCACTTGTCATAAGTCTGGATGGTCTGCTGTTGCCGTGTGTGGCAGATACCGCTGAAGTAAAATTACAAAAAGGTTCGGCTGTGTATGGTCCCTTTCAGTTTACGCTTCCTTCTTACTGTCACATTCCGCCGGGAACCCATGAACTTACAGCAACCCTGGGCGGAACTGTTACAACGGACACAAAGGCTTGGCAATCGAATGTCAAAGTGGTTTCCAAGCCCCTTGTGACTGATGCTCAGTCGCGATGGCAGTTCCTGGACGGCAAGGTCCTGCGTAATAACGAGGTTTACCTGGCACCCGGCAGTGGAAAAGCATTCTGGTTCGATGGTGCGGTAAGGCCCTATGATGTAGCCGGCCAGGAACTGTGCAAGTCGTTGGTCAATTCAGGACGTATTGTTGATGTTGTTCCCTGTCGGCTTGTAGATGAAGTCGATTGCACCACAACCAATCACAACTTCCGTGAATGGGGTGTTTCCCATGTAACAACCCTGTCCGATGGTCGTAAATACCGGATTACAGGGTCACGCGGGAGTGTCAAAGAAGAAAAGAAAGTTTATGGCCGTTCATCCCGTGTACTGCCGGGATTTCAGTTTCGACTCTCCTGTGAACTGCGGCCCGTTCCGCACCTTCTCGTGGCTGAAACAATCAATGATCGGGAACGCTATCTCGAAACCGCAATCGATGTTGCCCCCGGCAGTATTTTGTCTTCTGCGCTGGTAACAAGCGGCGCGGGCAGTCGTGATCTCATAAACCTCAACGTGACTTATACTGGACGCGAATATCCCATCGACAATAAGCCATTTCAGCAAGTCACCTTGTTCTATCCAAAAAGTGATGCGGTGACAGCCACGATAACCGATTCAATTCACGAGTTAAAGCCGGACGAGGGAACAGGTGCGGCTGTGGCCCGTCTCGCAGTCTATGAAATAACGGCCGACCTTTCTGACATTCCCGCGACCGTGACCGACGCTGAACGCAGTGTCAGTCTGTTCTATCCTTGGGTAAGTCCGCTTTATAACGAGTATGGTTTTTCCGCCGGTACGGAAGGTACACGCCGTGCATCTGTCGATACACTTGCCGACTACCTGCGCTTCATGGGTTTCAATCGGCTTGAATTTCATCCGTACCAGTTTTCAAGGGCCGCGGAATTCCAGTCCGCCATATTCACCAACCGGAACAAAGGTGATGTATTTGAGGACACACTTGAAATCATGAAGGACAAACAAATCGAAATTGTACCTCGTATTGACTCAATGGTGTTTTATCTTTCAGACGATGCAGGCAAGCATCTTTATGCCGATCAGGAGGCATACCAGCTTACCTCCTCAAACCAGACCATGAAATTTTTCGGGGTGGTCCCCGATCCGATTCATCCGCAGGTGGAGGAACTGCTGGAGAAAATGCTGTGTGAACTGACCCTGAAAACAAAAGGATGGCCAAATGTGCCGGCTGTTGGATTCCGCGCAAACGGCAAATTTGGAAGTCTTTATGTGGGCACAAAACGTGCAAATGTGCCTGAAAAATCGGGTTACAGCGAGTTTGACATTCGTGAGTTCGAAAAGGACTGTGATCTTAAAGTCGGCGGTACTGCAGGTGACCCGCAGAGCAGGTACAACTGGCTGAAAAACAATGCATGGGAACGATGGATCGAATGGCGCTGTAAACGTATTCATGATCATTGGCGGCGCCTGACAAAGGCCATTCGGAAAATAGATCATAGCAAAAAACTTATTGTCTTCACGAAGATACCAGCCAATGATCCAGGCGAAAAGCGTGACTGGGAAAAAGAGCCGGTAGATTTTCTAACTCTGCATAAATATCACGGTTACGATCCAACTCTTTACATCAATGATTCAAATATAGTTCTTTCCCGTGTGATTGGTATTGATGCTGATCGCTATTGGATGCCGATATGGAACAAACTTTTCTTTTTCCAGCCGCCAATCAATACCTATTTCAAGTCCGAGGAACCGAGTGGTGTTGAGTTGTATTACATCTACTGGGAACTTCCATCGCATCCGTTGGGTTTCCGTGTTGGACCAGGTTCCCCTGTTGGCCGCGCATTCTATGAACCTATGACACACGCGTTGAGATACCAGAATCCCGGCAGTATCTGTTTTTATAACTGGTTCCGCGCGACCATGGGGCATGAGGTTGATCTGCGTGAATTCTGCAGAGCTTATCGCGGCCTGCCGATGGTCGAACCAAAACCATTCACCGGTCGCATTGAACCGGCGGAAGCTGCCTCTGACCCGCGCCTTTGTGTACGCATGTTCCGGGACCGTATCAGCATTGTTAATGATTGCGGCGAAGCGCGTAATATCACTCTGGTGTTACCACCACGTTATGCAAAGAAGGGTTTGCGCGATCTGGCATTCAATACCTCATGCGAGATCAGGACTGTTGGTTCAGAACTCCGGGTAATGTTACAGGTACGACCCTGGGATGTACGCACGTTGGCACCATAATGACCAATGGAAAAGGAGAGCCACATGAAGAAATCGATTACGATCATTTCGATTGTTTTTATGTTGATGACATTGCGGCTCATGGCCGCCAATGCGCCTAGGTCTGAAATTAATCTAAATGGCGAGTGGCTCATGCAAAAGGTGGATGACCTTTCTGCACTACCAAAGGGGGATTGGAAACCAGTTCGTGTACCGGGTTATATCTACGGGACGAATTATGAACGCGCATGGTTCAAACGGACTTTCGATGCAAGTACGGCCTGGGCTGGTAAACGCATCAAACTTCATTTCGGCGGGGTGAAATTCAACAGCGTCGTAGTGTTGAATGGACAGAAAGTTGGTGGAAACTTCGGTGGGTACGAACCATTCGATATTGACATAACTGGCGCTATCAAATTGGGGACTTCAAACGAATTGCTGGTCGGTATCCACGATTGGACCGGTATCTTCAGTGAAAAGAAAGAGCTTGGTTCAACCAAAAGCTGGGATGAACTTCGTGGTCAGCCGAAGAATGCCCTTCTGTCTCCGATTGGCGGACTTTTTTCACTCTACGGGATATGGGATGACGTTACACTGCGTATTCTACCACCAGTGCATGTAGACGATGTGTTTGTAAAGACATCAGTACGTAAGAAACAGATTAACGCTGATGTAACCATTGCGAATGAGGATGCCTCGCAAAAGGAAATCACGGTTAAAGCACAGGTTTTGGATTACAGGGATAACACAAAAGAACTTGATTTGCCTGAATCGAAAATCACGCTCAAGCCCGGTGAGTCCAAAACCATGACCATCTCGCAGAATTGGCCTGACCCAAAACTGTGGAGCCATTTGTCACCCAACCTTTACAACCTTCGTATTGAAATCGTCGATCATGACATCTGTTCGACACGTTTTGGTTTCCGCGAATTCTGGATAGAGAAAAATGACTTTTATCTGAATGGGACCCGCATCAATCTTCTCGCCACATCAACCTGGCCACAGCATAAGATCGAGGACAAGAGCGATGCTGCACAGATGTTCCGCGCGATCAAAGATGCAAACTGCGTTGCCATGCGCTTGCATACCCAACCATGGCAGAAATGTTTTTATGAAGCCGCAGATGAAGTGGGCGTTTTGATTGTTGTCGAGGGTGCAGTATGGTGCGATCAGAACTACCGCTTTGAAGATGATAAATGGTGGGAAAACTATGCCACTCACCTGCACCGGACCGTTGATAATCTGAAGAACCATCCTTCGATCATCATGTGGAGCCTCGAGAATGAGATCCTTCATTGTGCAACATGGTTGAAGAACAAAGAATGGCCTTCAAAAATCGGTCTGGTAAAAATGGGCGGTCTTGTCAAAGGATGGGATCCGACCCGGCCAATCACATATGAAGCTGATATGGACGTTCGTGGCGTAACTGATGTTGTTGGCCTTCATTATCCCGATCCGGAATACCCAAAAGTCAACAAGTATCCCAATGCCTGTTACTGGATGGATGAAGAAATCAAAATGAAAATTCCGCTTGTTGATGGTCCACGCGAGATGTGGAAATGGGACCGCGCAAAGCCACTTTACATCGGCGAATTCCTGTGGATACCAGCGCCGGATGCATCGGCCGATACCATCTTTTTTGGTGACGAGGCATACAACGACTTTTCAAAATATCGCGTATTAGCCAAGGCCGTATCGTGGAAAATGCAGATTGAGGCGTACCGCTGGTATGGTGTGAATGGAATCTGCCCCTGGACAATGTTTGAAGGTCCGGGCGGTGTGCTTGCCCGTGAGAAAAATCCTTTATGGGTTTCCGTGCGTGATAGTTACCAACCAAACGCAATTTTTATAAAAGAATATGACTCTCGTTTCTACGCCGGTGACAAAATCACGCGAACTCTTGTAATCTACAATGATACTTTCGCCAATGGTAAATTCACGCTGACGTGGAACCTTGTCTGCCAGGGTAAGACCGTTGCAGATGGAAAAGAATCCGTGAAGCTCGGTCCCGCTGAACACAAAGTGTTGACTGTAAAATTTAAGACACCTTCTGTGACAGTACCTGCTGATGCCACGTTTAATATAAAATTACTGTCAGGTGGACAAAAGGTCTGTTTCGAAGACAGTAAACCATATCGAGTTTTCCCTAAGACAGGGCTATCGGTTCCAGATTGTTGTAAAACGGTCATTTATGATCCTGAAGGGAAAACCGGAAAACAGCTTTCCGACACAGGTCTTGCTTTACAGAAAATTTCCTCACTCGCCACGATACCGGGTGATGCAAATATAGTTATTATCGGCGAACATGCCCTGAAAGCATCGGCGCCTGAACAGGGACGTTTAATTGGGAAAGTCAATCCTGATCGTGACCGGTTGATGGAATTTGTACGTGGTGGTGGGCGAGTATTCGTCCTGATACAAACTGAATATCCGGACAACCTTATGCCCGTTCAGTTGTCCAGCCACGCATCGACCATGACATTTCCCCAAACTTCTAACCATCCTGTCTTGAGGAATATTTCCGCGGACGATTTGAAATTCTGGCGCGGAGACAATCTTGTTTCGGGAAATGAAATCATGCGTCCGATGAGCGGCGGATGCCGGCCCATTGTTGTGTCGGGCAGTGCCTCAGGACTTTCATACTCCCCGCTTCTTGAACTGCCGCGTGGCAAGGGAACTTTCATTCTGTGCCAGTTGAAAATGATGGAAAAGTTCGATACCGAACCCGTTGCGAAACAGATCTTCCAGAATACCATAAACTATCTCGCCACTTTTATGCCGGATACGCGATCGACACTGGTGGTTTCCGATTCACAGGATTTCAAACGGCTTTTAACGGCCATGCGTCTCCGGTTCACGGATGTCACTGGTAAACTGGCACAAAGCGAACTTCCGCAGGGAGGACTGCTTATCATCGCGGGTGACATGAACGAAATCACAATACAACAGAAGAAAATCAAATCGTATCTGGAAACAGGCGGACGTGTGATCTTTCATAAACTTACCCCGCAGGACATGGAAAAACTTAATGAAATTTTCCCCAAGGATGTCGCTCTTCAGCCGCACCGTGGGCGAGTGGCAAAGATCAATTGGGCGGACACTATGACTTCAGGTTGGACACGCGAATCGCTATACTGGCTTGGCAAGCACGAGGGACCGGGTTATTCGCATACGCCGCTCGCAGATGGAGTTGCGGATTACGCACTCGTATCTCATAAGACTGGACCGACAATCCTGTCCCTGCCGGCCACCGAGATGACCACTGAGGGCTATTTAATCAGTAAAGCCAGGGACCACATTATCATGTGTACGACAGGATCGGTTTCAAAAGAGATCGATATTACCGAAGATGGTCGGTATGGCATTACTATTATCACGAAAGGCACACCGTTGGATGGCATCTGGCCCATGATGCAGGTGGCTCTGGACGATGAGGTGGTGAATCTTGTCTCTGTCCCTAGTAGCGACTGGATTACTGTTTCTGCGCCGTGCGAGCTGCGAAAAGGCAGGCACATGGTTAAAATCAGCTTTATCAATGATGCCAGTAAACCCGGCGAAGATCGCAACATGTTCGTAAAACAGGTGGACATTGTCCGTATGCCGCCCGGTGCTGAAGGGTTTGTCGGGCTTACACGGCCTGCCTTTGTTGCGAGATTTGACGTGGGCAAAGGATGTGCTGTGCTGGATGAAATCACCTGGAGTTCAGAGGAGCGTAATACTCAGAAAGCAATCCAGTACGCGCAGGGACTTTTTACAGCACTTGGTACGGATTTTGAGGATGCATGGGGTGACGTCATCGGTCCGGATGCTTTTATAGAAGATAAAACCATGTCTGGTTTCGGCCGGCAGTCCGACCGTTTGAGTCTCGCCTGTTCCGGTTACGTCACAACAAAAGCCGTTTTCGCTACCAGCGGCAAATACACGTTTGAACTTGTCGCATCCGGGACGTCATTAAACAACATTTACCCGATTGTGAATGTGCAACTTGACAGTAAACCCATTGGCACCATTGAATTGAAGTCCGACGGCTGGCGGCCATATACACTGGATACAGAAGTGTCCAAGGGTGAACATGAAATCAAACTCGTATTCACAAATGATGAATACCGGCCACCCGAAGACCGGAATCTGTCCATTCAGAAGCTTGTAATTTACAAACGTTGAAAATAACACTTTTATTTCGCGGTATGGATATCAGGATATACCGTAGTGTCTCAACAGAATTAATTTGTAGCCGCCCCGCTCTGTCGGGGCGTCTTTGCACGGCGACAGAGCGCCGTGGCTACAACGACCCGATAACTGAGTAAATACGCTATTTCGTTCTGTTGACGTGGAAATACAAGTGAAGTATAAACAGAAAAAAGGTGACTGTTGTGAAAAAAAGAGTTCAACCGGTAAAGTTTTCACGGAGACATTTCCTGGGTGGTATTCTTACTGCCGGAGCGGCCCCGGTCGTGATCCCCTCTTCAGCGCTTGGACTTGATGACAAACCGGCGCCGAGTAATCGTATCAACGTTGCGTGTATCGGCACCGGAAACCAGGGCGTCCAGGACATGCGCGCGTTGCTGGTGGAAAATGATGTGCAGGTTATTGCCGTCTGTGATGTCAACCGCGCAAGCGGCGGCTATAAAACAGAAGACCAGTTCCTGGGGCGCGAGCCTGCCCGTATGATCGTGGACAAATTCTACACTGAACATAAACGTTCAGGTATTTTTCGTGGCTGTGATGCATATACCGATTTCCGCGAGGTTCTTGCCCGGCCGGACGTTGATGCAGTCACAATTGTTGTTCCCGATCAATGGCACGCCGTAATGACCATCATGGCGGCACGCGCGGGAAAAGATATTTACTGTGAAAAGCCGCTGAGTCTGACGGTGCAAGATGGTCGCGCGATGGTCGAGGCCGTCCGCAGTTGCGGTGTTGTCCTTCAAACGGGCAGTCACGAACGGTCAAACCGCCGGACAAAGTTTGCATGTGAACTTGTTCGTAATGGCCGTATTGGAAAGCTGAAGCGGATTATGACTGTCGTCGGACCATGGAATAAAACAGCTCCTGAAGGCGCATGGACACCCATGCCGATACCTGACGGCTTCGATTACGATATGTGGCTGGGCCCGGCGCCATGGAAACCATATCACAAGGACAGGTGTCTTTATAATTACCGTTTTATCCTCGATTATTCAGATGGCCAAGTCACCAATTATGGTGCACATTCGCTGGACATTGCCCAGTGGGGTAATAATACTGAACTTTCCGGACCAGTTGAAATCGAAGATGCCGGCAGCGAATGGCCCACCGATGGACTTTTCGATGTGGCCAAGATTGTGAATTTCCGCGCCAGATATGCCAATGGCGTGGAGCTGGAATGCATTACCCGGCATGATAACGTTTCCTGCCGGTTCGAGGGAACAGAAGGCTGGGTTGAAACGGGTTATGGCGGATTTTATACCGAGCCTGAATCCTTGAAAACATCAATCATCGGTCGTGACGAAATTCACCTCGGCTACAGCATTAATCATTTCCGTAATTTTATTGACTGTATCAAGACGCGTGGCGAACCGGAGGCGCCGGTGGAAGTCGGTCACAGGTCTGCATCGTTATGCCATATTGCCAACATAGCAATGCAGCTCAAAAGGAAATTACAGTGGGACCCTGTGGCAGAGCGGTTTGTTGGCGATGATGGGGCAAACAGTATGCTCGGTCGTGTCTATCGTGCCCCGTGGAAATTATAACAGCCGGTATTTGGTATAAATAACATCAAGACAGCGAGGTATTGAATAATGAACATTCAGGACAATATTACACGTCGGGATTTTCTAAAAACTGCTGGTTTTGTTTCGGCCGCTGCAGGTGCCTGGAACAGCGGTATTCTCTGTAGTCATGGAGCGGAATACTCTATGCCACCGGTAGCTGTTTTCAGCAAACTCTACCAGGAGCTCAAATTGTCTTTTGCAGAGTCTGCAGAAGTTACCGCCGAGGCCGGCCTTGATGGTATTGACTGTGCCGTGCGACCCAAGGGAGAAATACTTCCCGAATGTGCCGCTGACGAAATGCCCCGTTATGCCGAAGAGTTGACCAAACGGAAAGTTCGAATGCTTTTTTTGACGACTGCTATAACCGGTGTTTCGTCACCCCATGCTGAAACCATCCTGCGTACGGCCAAGAAACTTGGGGTCCAATATTATCGTATTGGTTACTGGCTGCATAATCCCTCTACCCCGCCGGAAAAATTGATCATAGAAATAAAAGCGCAACTCAAAGACCTGGCGGCGCTTAACAAGGAAGTGGGAATTTGCGCCATCTTCCAGAACCACTCTTCAAAAAAGAGAGAGACCCGTATGGTTGGCGGTGACCTGCCGGAGATGTATGACATTTTAAAGGATTTTGATCCAAACCAGCTGGCTGCAGCATTTGATCTCGGTCATGCCATAGTTACACACGGTGATGAATGGCGTTCTCATTTTGAAAAACTTAAACCGCACTTTAAAATTGCATATATTAAGGATATGAATCGGCCTCGCAATTTCTGTAAATTTGGCGATGGTGAGTTCGGAAAGACTGACTTTTTCAAACAGCTTAAAAAAATGAATTACCAGGCGCCGTTTTCGATGCATATTGAATATGACTGGGCTGAAGGTAATCCCAAAACCCGTACTGCCATGGTCAACGTCCTGAAGAACAGCCGGCGTATGCTGCAACAGTGGATGACGGCAGAATAATCAGGAGGCATGAAGAGGTAGACCAAGTCTGTATTCCTTAAAGAGACTGTAATTCACGCTATGAACACAAAAACAAGAGTTATAAATTACATCCTTTCGTTGTTAATTGGTCTTAACTTCATCGGAATAACCGAGGCCAAAGAGAAGGTGGTGGACATTACCGCATTCGGTGCTAACAGCGGAGACGGAAGCGATACCGCCCCGGCGGTATGTGCGGCGCTGGAGCAGTGCAAAAAGATAAGAGCCCGCAAACTTGTGTTTCCAAAAGGCAGATATGATTTCAGGCCGGACCGTGCATCAGAAAAATATGTTTATGTCAGCAATAACGACGAAAGCCTGAAGCGCATAGCATTCCTGCTTTCCGGTATCGAAAATCTTGAAATAGACGGTCAGGGTTCTGAATTTATCTTTCATGGTTTTATCGCTCCATTTGTCCTGGACCATGCAAAAAATATCACGCTGAAAAATTTCTCTATGGACTGGGTACGCACTTTCCACAGCGAGGGAGTGATATTGGATGTCAAAGATGACAGCGTGGACGTTTTCTTTTCTGAACAATTCCCATACAGGATAGAAAATGGCACTTTGGTTTTTACCGATAGCGATAGAATTGTATATCCGTTCGGAAGCTGGCTGGAATTTGACTCCAGGAAAAGGGAAACCGCATACCAGGCACAGGACTATGGGACAAGACAGAATATCCAGGCACAGGAAATCAGTAAAGGCCGGGTCCGCCTGATGAGACCAAAACTCAAAGCCACGGTTGGTAATGTATTTGTTTTCGGAGCGGGCCACCGGCTCTGTCCCGGAATTACCATTTCCGACAGCATTAATACGAAAATCACCGGCGTTAACATCTATCACTGCGGCGGAATGGGTGTCATCGTTCAGCGAAGTAACAACATTGAGCTGGACCAGGTCAAGGTCACTCCTTCCCTGAATAGTGGCCGTATCCTCAGTATCACTGCTGATGCGACCCATTTCGTCAACTGCACCGGCAAAATTATTATGAGCAACTGCCTGTTCGAAAATCAGAAGGATGATGCCACCAACATTCATGGCATATATGCCAGGATTATCAAACAACTTGCGCCAAACGAGATAGAAGTAAAACTTGTCCATCCACAGCAACACGGCTTCGACTTCATAAAACCAGGCATTAAGCTGGAACTGGTACACAGCCCCAGTATTATCACATATGGAGAAGCCGTCGTTAAATCAGTCCTGCGGCTAAACAAGGAATTCACACGCGTTGTATTCAAAGCCGATCTTCCGAAGGAAATGGTTGAAGGAGATGCCGTCGCCAGTCTGGAAGGATACCCGGAAGTGAATATAAACCACTGCATCATACGCAACAACCGCGCACGCGGAATCCTGCTCGGTTCGCGCGCAAAGATGGTGATAGAGGACAACACTTTTCATACACCCGGCGCGGCCATTTTGTTTGAAGGCGATGCGCGTTACTGGTATGAACAGGCCGGTGTACGTGACTGTATTATCCGTCGTAATCTTTTCGACAACTGCAATTTTGGTGTCTGGGGTAACGCCTGTATACAGGTCGGGTCAGGTATTGAGAAATCCTGCCAGGCCATCAGCCGTTACAACCGCGGTATAGTGATCGATGACAATACTTTTCGTATTTTTGATCCGCGCCTTCTCAATATATACTCAGTTGACGGGCTGATCTTCCGTAATAACAAAATCGAAAAATCAATAGACTATCCCGCACAGAATCAGAACGCCAAACCGTTTGAGATCAACAACTGCGACAATGTTAAGATAGAAGAGAAATGATCCGAGGAAATTATCAGCCCCCCATGCCTTGAATATTATGAGGAATTGCTAGACACGATCATTACGCCGAAGTATTATTCCGCACTATTCGAACGTTTGCAAAGTGTCTGCTATCAAGAAAAATGCAGACCAAACTTTAAGGAGACACATCATGTCACATCTGTCACGTCGTCAGTTCCTGAAAGGTTCGCTTCTGGCCGCAACGGTAGCTGGAGCGAAATGTAATACCTGGGCTGCGGAAGCTCCTGCAGTTCTGTCAACCAAGTCACCCAATTCAAAAATCAATATAGCCTGTATTGGAGTTGGTGGCCGTGGAGCAGGACATATCGGTCCGGCGGCAAGCGAGAATTTAATCGCGATCTGCGATGTCCAGCAGGGCGCCATGGACAAGGTCAAGAAGGATCATCCTAACGTACAAATGTTCACTGATTTCCGTAAGCTGTTCGATAAAGTAGGTAAGGAAGTTGATGCCGTTTTTGTTGCCACTCCTGACCATACCCACGCTCCGGCATCTATGCTGGCACTGAGGATGGGTAAAGCCTGTTACACAGAAAAGCCCCTGACATGGTGTGTAGGCGAATCGCGTGCGATGGCAGAAATGGCGGCCGAAAAGAAAGTAGCAACACAAATGGGCAACCAGGGCCACGCAAACCAGGGTAATCGCAGAATTGTTGAATGGATCCGTGATGGCGCCATCGGAGATGTTACGGAAGTCCACACCTGGACCAATCGTCCAGTCTGGCCGCAAGGACAATTGGACAGGGGCGTGGTTCGCCCGGTACCGGAAGGACTTGACTGGGATTCCTGGCTCGGTCCGGCGCCGTTCAAGGACTACACCGAAATCTGCGACAAAGGCAAAGACGGTAAGGAAAAATGGCATTCGCCTATCGTCGGGTTCAAGTGGCGTGGTTGGCTCGATTATGGCTGCGGTGCAATAGGCGATATGGGTTGCCATACCTGGGACAACGTTTTCTGGTCTCTCCAGCCTGACTATCCGGAATCCATTGAACTGCTTGACATTCGGGAGCCGGGCAAGGAAACATTCGCGAAACAGACGAAGTTCAAGTGGGTATTCCCTGCAAAAGGTAATCGAAAAGGCTTCACGGCCTTCTGGTATTCGGGCGGAATGAAACCTGAAACGCCTGAAGAACTGGCCAACGATCCTACCCGTCAAAAGGACGGCAAAAAGGCCGCACTTGCAGGTAGTGGCAATCTTTATATCGGGACCAAGGGCAAGCTCCTGGTTTCCGGTGACTACGGCGACAGTCCGCGCCTGATTCCTGAGAAATTCATGACAGAATACTCTGAATCGGTAAAGGGCAAGGAATCACCCAACAAGATCGAACTGGCTCCAACGGTGCCTGACGGCAAAATGGATGCTCATCATTATGAGTTCATCCTAGGCGCACGCGGTGATAAACCCTGGAATTTCCCGAAATCAAATTTCGCGGAATATTCCGGCCCACTGACAGAGGTCATGCTCCTTGGCTGTATATGCGAGAAAATCGGCCAGATCGGCTTCAAGATCGAGTGCGATCCTGTGAAGCGCGTTGTAAAGACCAAGGAAGCACTTGCGCTCGTTAACCGAGAATATCGCAAGGGCTGGTCGCTCTAACCTGATTAAGTCAGACTTAACTAAGCAGGATATGCACGCCGCCCCGACGATTCGGGGCGGCGTGTTCATTTCAAAATGATGTCATTATGAAAAGTGCAACAATTTTATTCTGCTTCTTGACATTCGCAGCAAACTCTCTCTTTGCCGCTCTTCCAAAAGGACATGTTTATTTCCAGTCTGATTTCGAAGACACCAATTCATTGCAGAACATCAATGGTCCAGTCGTTATGGCGGACGGTTACAAAAGCGGGAAATCACTTCTTATAGAAAAGAATACTGCAACTTTCAACCGCCCATCTGTTGTTCAAATCATTCTCCCTGTCGAACAAATGCGCGGGTACATGATTCGCGGTTCCGCCATGGTCAAGGCCGAGAACGTAAGCGATAGACCCAATCCATGGAATGGTATCAAGATGATGACCGTCATCGAAACACCGGACAATAAATTATGGCCCCAGGCAGATATTGGGACAGGTTCTTTTGACTGGAAACCTGTAGGATTTTCGGCGCGGGTTCCTCGCGATGCAAAATCTGCTGTATTATGCCTTGGGTTGGAGAAAGTCACCGGCAGGGTCTGGTTCGATGATATTAAGATTTCTGTAACAAAGGTGCCACAATCCGCCAGCCAGTTTAAAGCCATAACAGGCCCCATGTTCAAGGGACATGATCTGCCTAGATTGCGCGGCACAATGATCAGTGCAAAAATTGATGAAGAAAGCCTCAAAGTGCTGGGCAAAGACTGGAACGCAAATCTTATCCGCTGGCAGTTAACCCGCCACGGCCGTCCAGGTCAGCCGGCGACAATCGAAGATTACGACCAATGGCTGGAAAGCGAACTCAAGAAACTGGATACCGCCCTTCCCCTCTGTGAGAAATACGGGATACTTGTGGTAGTTGATCTGCATTCACCGCCGGGTGGGAAGGCAACCCGAAGCGGCTACGTCGGTTCTGATGATCGTCTCTTCACCAGTAAAGTATGCCAGGAGAAATTCATCAATGTCTGGAGGATGATGGCTGCCCGTTATAAGAATTCGAAGGCTGTGTGGGGTTACGATATTGTGAATGAACCGGTGGAAGACCTGGTCGAGGACGATTGTGACGACTGGCAGGCCTTGGCCGAAAAAACGGCAAAAGCAATCCGTGTGATTGATCCGCAAAGAGCAATAATTGTGGAACCTGTTCCCTGGGGTGGTCCCGATGGTTTAAAGGATTTCATGCCAATTGATGTTCCAAACGTGGTTTACAGCGTTCATATGTATGTGCCTGGTGAATTCACGCACCAGGGCGTACACAGCCGCGGACACGAATACTCTTATCCCGGTCTGATCAACGGTAAACAGTGGGATAAGGCAAAACTTGAAAGGGTGCTTCAGCCTGTGGTTGATTTCCAGAAAAAATATAATGTTCATATTTACATCGGAGAATTCAGTGCCATCCGGTGGGCCCCGGATAACAGTGCATATCGTTATCTGAAAGACCTTATTGATATTTTTGAGGCCTACGGCTGGGACTGGAGTTATCATGCTTTCCGCGAGTGGAACGGCTGGAGTGTTGAACATGGATCAGACAGAAAGGACACCAAGCCGGCATCAACGCCGACAGACAGGCAGAAACTGCTGTGTGACTGGTTCAAGATGAACGGTAAACCTCTTTGGCAGAAACCAAAACAATGAGGAGGAATATGAATATCATAGAAATAAAAAAGTATGCGAAGCTATCAACGATCATGGCGGTCCTGATTGTCGGGACAATTAACTCCTTTGGCGAGGTTCCGCGTCCAGAGCATCCACGCCCGGATCTTTTCCGGGAGAACTGGATGACACTCAATGGTGAGTGGCAGTTTGAGATAGACAGGAATGCCGATGGAGAAACGCGTGGTTTGATTTCCGGCAAAGATCTGAATTCAAAAATTATTGTGCCTTTTTGTCCTGAAAGTAAACTGTCAGGCATTGGCCTCGGCAACACGGAACGTTTGAAGGATGTCTGGTACCGCCGCATGTTTGATATACCTGCATCAATGAAAGGAAAAAGAATCCGTCTTCATTTCGGTGCGGTGGATTACAAAGCCTGGGTTTATATCAACGGTCAGCCGGTCGGTACACATATCGGCGAAAATGTCGCGTTCAATTTCGATATCACAAAATTCCTCAAAGACGGTAGTAATGAACTTGTCGTTCGCGTACTGGATGACATGACGACAGGTCTTCAACCCGCGGGCAAACAGGCATTCAACAAGAGCGAGGGTTGTGTATATACCCGTACAACAGGAATCTGGCAGCCGGTATGGCTGGAGGCAGTTGGTTCGTCTTTCGTTGAAAACATTTCTGTTGTATCTGATCCTGATAACTCCCGTGTGCTGATCGAAGTGACGATTAATGGTCTTGATTCGAACCTCAAGCTGGAAGCAAAAGCATTTGCCGATGGCAGACAGATGGGTTCTGATTCAACCACCGCCACATGGCGTAATCCGCGGCTGGTATTGAACCTCAAAAAGAAAAAACTGTGGGACCCCGGCTCGCCGTTCCTGTACGACCTGCAATTCATACTTTATCGCGGCAAGGAAAAAATCGACGAGATGAAGAGTTATTTCGGTCTGCGAAAAGTTACAATCGATGGCCGCAGGATACTGATCAATGGAAAACCCATATTCCAGCGACTTATTCTTGACCAGGGTTTTTATCCTGAAGGTATCTGGACCGCGCCAACGGATGAGGCGCTGAAGAAAGACATAGAAATGTGCATGGCCTGTGGTTACAACGGAGCGCGCCTTCACCAGAAAGTTTTTGAGCCGCGGTTCCTCTATTGGGCTGATAAACTTGGTTATCTTGTCTGGGGTGAATATCCCAACTGGGGTTACAACTACAAGCCCGAAGGTTATTCCGCTTACGTTAATGAATGGACGGAAATCCTTATTCGTGATCGCAATCACCCATCAATCGTGGGCTGGTGTCCTTTCAACGAATCGGGAGCAGGTGCGGGTGAAGTCCAGCAGATAATCTGGAACGTGACGAAGGCAGTTGATCCAACCAGGCCCGCGCTGGAGACGAGTGGATGGACACATACCCTGCCCCATCCGGAAGTAAGAGATGCCCATGATTACGACGGGAACCCCGAGACATTCAGGAAACGCTGGATGGATTATTTCACTGCTGGAAAAACAGATCCTGTGGTTCCAGCCCGTTATGGCCGGCATGTGGCTGCTGCAGACTGCGGAGTTCCATTCATGGTCAGTGAAATCGGCGGCATCGGCTGGGCAACAGAAGGCGGCTGGGGTTACGGCTCGGGACCAAAGACCCTCGACGAGTTTTATATCCGCTACAAGGGTACGTGCGATGCGCTGTTGGACAATCCGAACATGTTCGGATTTTGCTACACGCAGTTGACCGATATCGAACAGGAGAAAAACGGACTTTATTATTATGACCGCAAGCCGAAGTTCGATGTAAAAAAACTACATGAAATTACTTCACGCCAGGCGGCATATGAACGCGGTGAACCGGTTGCTCCACAACCCGGTTTGATCTCTGAACCAGGCTGGAAAGTACTGATTGGCGCAGTACAGGACGGTAAATTATGTACTCCCTACCGCTACAGCACGGAAAAACCTGCGGATGAATGGATGAAGGAAGGATTTGATGACAGCGTGTGGAAAACGGGATTGGCGCCTTTTGGACATGATGAACGCCGGCGTACCCGGACCGAATGGAAAACCGGCGATATCTATCTGAGAAAAACATTTGAATATGATGGCAGGGATTTGAAACATGGCGCTGTTGTCATATCACATGACGAAGACACCGATGTTTTCATCAACGGCCAGAAGATTCTTGGCGTTACGAAATTCATCAGTCATTACCAGATGCATATTGTAACTGACCAGTTGAAGAAGGCCTTGAAAAAGGGTGTAAATACGATTGCCGTGCATACACACCAGTCAACAGGCGGTCAGTTTATAGACTTAGCACTATTGGTGGATTGAAGATTAAACTGGTCTTTTACGCTTTGGAGTTCTTTCGACCTGAGATTGTGGTGTTCGGCTTCCGGCTTATTGCCGGCTTTTTGTAATGCCTCCGCGATTCGCTGGTACACCTGTGCATATAATTCTGCCAAGGAGGCTTCTTCCCTGTTTTTTGCGGGTCTGGCCGGACCCATTTGCCTGACAATTTCAGGTTCATATTGCAGCGAGGAATAAAGTACTTTTGCCGCCATGTTCCAGTTTCCATTCTGGATAGCTGCAAGTGCATAACGTGAATAGTAAGCTGAATAAACTGCTGAATAATCGGCACAGCGGATAAGTGGTCTTGAAGCAGGCAGAGGACGCATGGTCCACAACGAAACAGCGCAAACCGTAATTAATATGACTGATAGAAATCCCCGTTGTTTTGTTAACAATGCGTCAGTTGCTGAAACAATCGTCCATGCGGCAAAGGGAATAAGAAGCGCCTGAAAAGGAACCCTGTATCGTGCCAGAACAAGTCCCACCATCAGTATGCCAAACACATCCGCCCAAACCAGATAAAGAGGCCAGCGTCTGCGAAAATCCCGGACTGCAATGATTATGCCCACTATCGATAAGGGCGAGAGAATAAAAAAAGTGATTGGCAGGCAGGCCAACACCGGGATATGCAGACGGTAATAGTAGAAGTTGGCGTTGTTCGGTTGTTCATACCAGTGCCATAACGCCGTCCATTTACCCCACATAAGTCTTAAAAAACTGGCAATCGAATCGTGGGTTTTCAGCGTCTCCATCACCGCCGGAACAGAACGGCCGTTCGTTATACCCATGATACGGGCGAAATGCCTGCTGATACAATATCCATGATTTGGAGCTGAATCGGCCGCATTTGAATTTATGAATGTTGACGAAAAGGCATTCGCACTACAAAGACTCAACGGTGGAGCGCCAACATAAATATTACGTACAACAACAGGCATCAGGCATAGTGCAACTCCGGCAATGAAAAATACCATGCCGAACACTGACTGCCGTGACAACCTGCCATTACGAAAAAGAAGAAAAGCCGCCTGTATAACAACCACTGGCATAAAAATTGCCTTTACCAGCAGAGTAAATCCGAATCCAATGCCGGTTAGGAAATGCCACGCTGGCTTTCGTTCCGGTAAGGAGAGTATTATCATTGCCACCAATCCAAGGGCCGAAGGTGTTATAAGTGAATCTCTTAGCAGGATTCCTTCATAGATGAGTAAAGGCCCACTCAAAACAGCCAGTAACGATGCGATAAAGGCCGTGAAATTGTCAAAGAGACGCAACGTTATAAAGTATATTAATAGAATGGATATTACACCCAGCAGGCTCTGCCAGATAAATACATAACGGGGATCAGGTCCCAAAAGCCTGTATGTCAGTGCAACCATGTATGGATATGCCGGTTCCTGGTGCAGACACGGAGCGCAATACCATTTGTCCCAAAGTTCGTGCCGGGCATCACGGTCTGCAGATCCGGGTGGTACCATTTTCTGAAATACCGGTCGTTGTTCCGGGTAAATACGAAAATAGTCCTCTGCTGTTGTCATTGTCCATTCCGGATAGGCATGTAGTGAATGGGCCGTCAACCAGTCGCCTGCCGCTATTTTCTTTGCCCAGATGTCAAAGAAGTACATATCTGTTTCAGACCACTGGTGCTGCCATGCACAGGGGCTGTTTCACATTTGAGAGAGGTACAAACCCCGGACACAAAGGGCCGACAGCAGAATCAGCAATACAACAAACTTTCTGCGTTGCCCAAGCCATTGATTGATCCGCTGGATGCATTCAGAAGGTGTTTGACCGCTTGGTGAAAACGAAATCATGATTGAAAGAATAGTAATAACAGCCAGAACATGGCAACCAGTAAGTTGATGAGTTACTGCGGAGAAGATTCCTGTGAGACCCTTTTCTTTCCTTCCATCCATTGCCGCCATACTTCGTATGCAATAGGGAGCACGGAAAGAATAATTATGGCCAGGATAACCAGCGAAAAATGCTGTTTCACGAACGGGTTCTGTCCGAACAACCGACCGCTCACAACAAACAGCGACACCCACATAACTCCACCGGTAACATTGTAAACCGCAAACTCAAGGTATCGCATCTTTCCCAGTCCGGCGACAAACGGCGCAAATGTTCTGACTATTGGAACGAACCTTGCGAGGATGATGGTCATCTTGCCGTGCTTTTCGAAAAATTCGTGGGTACGGTCAAGGTGTTCTTTTTTAATCAGCCGCGTTTTGCTGTGAAGAATTTTTTCACCGGCATAGTAACCGACCATATAGTTGACGGCATCACCAGCCACTGCCGCAGAGATAAGCAGAACCAGCAACCAGCCTATTTGAAGAGAAGAGCTTGCCGTGAGCGCGCCGGAGGCAAAAAGAAGGGAATCGCCTGGCAGGAACGGCATAATTACCAGGCCGGTTTCACAGAAAATGATCGTGAAAAGAACACCGTAGGTCCACAAACCGCATGCATTGATGACCTGCCCCAGATACTTGTCCAGATGCAGAAAATAATCGATAAACTGTTTTATTGTTTCCATTTTCTAATTGCCCAACAATCTTTATAGCTGAAAATCCGAAGACTATGCTGAAATGTTCCATTCCAGTCAACGAAATCGTGAATACAAAATTACCTTTGAAACATGGTCGCCCGTGGGACTGGTTGTTCCAAGGTCAGGAATGCAGAGTCCTGTTCAGCTGATGCAACTGTTCAATCGACGTTTCAGCCAGCGTACCGTCCTGGTAGATACCAACGTTGAATGTCATTGGTGCCGTGTGTCGGTTGCAGGATTGGACATAACGGATCACCTGTTCATTGGTGTATAGCGGTGGCGGGATCGGCGTCTCGAGTTTCGTGTGAACCCAACGGCGGTCCTCCAAACACGTCCAGCCAAACCACTGGAGGCCGTTGTCCAGATAACGATTCCTGGCCGGGGTGTCGAGGTTAACCATTTCTCCGGCCCAGTAATCCTGATGCATCGTGTACAGAAACGTCTGGTTGACACCGGCGTTATAGGTTACCAGCCGTGCCGGATACCCGGCCTTGGCGGCGACAGTGAACCGTTCCCACGGAAACTGGAAACCAGTCATGTTCGTGGTGACGCTGTTGTGCGGGCCACGGGGATCGACCGAGTAAGGACTATCGAACCACCATGCCTTGATCTTGTCACGGTATCGTTCGCCCATCCAGGAAATGATTTCTATCAGATTTTTGGCAAACCGTTCCTTGTTGGGGGCGTGGTAGCCGACTGCCTGTTCCCATGCCGAATCCTGTTTGCCGTTACAGGAGTGGTTATAGTAGACCAACAGGTGCTTCTGCTTGGCCGTCAGGGCGTCCGCAAGTTCCCGGATCAGGTCACGTTCGACGGTCCGACCCGGCAGGATTTTGTCGAGCACAGCATGCGGAGCGGGTAACATTTGGAAGGCGTGGGTCACCGTGAATAATACGTAGTCAGCCCCGGCGTGTTCGACGGCGGCCATGAATCCGTGAAGGTCAAAGTCAGCGACCGCCTTCTGGAACGGTTTGGGTGAATCGTTGCGGGGAACTGTCTGGGCAGTCCAATGGACACCGATGCCAAAGCGGCACTTGGCCAACCAGTCCGTGTTGGCGCGGTGGTACGAAGCATTTGTGTCTTGTTGCTGATCCGCTGCAAACAGTGGACGTGCTGTGATGCAGGCTACCGAAGCGACGGCCGTTGTTTGCAGGAAAGTCCGTCTACAAACTTGTCTTCCGTGAGGGCTGGTAGAATTCATGACCTGTTTTTTCTTTGACTTCGAAAACTTAAGTTATGGTGGTTATAAGAAACTGATTCTTTTAACAGTTTATGAATGAACCTTTATTATTAACTACTCGTAGAATTCTGCAGCAGAAACTCGGCAGGTGTCAATTGTTTCTTGGATTCGCGTTTAACGGCATGCAAATGCGGGGATTCAGGTGCTGGATTGCTTTGCTGAAACACTGAAGCAAAAGGAACATGGCAATTCGTTGGGAAACGTTGCTTCTCATTCGCAAGTTTGAGCCATATAAATATACATATAAGTGTATTGCTATATATTTGCGTAACTGATAGGCTTTTTACATGTCAAAGGTCGCATTTGAGTGGGATGACGCGAAAGATCGCGAAAACCGAAGTAAGCATGGCGTGGGGTTTGCCGAAGCACAACATGCCTTTGCCGATCCAATGCGTATTATTGCGCAGGATCTATCCCATAGCCAGAGAGAGAATCGATTCTATTGTTTTGGCAAAACAGGCGGAGGAATCATGACCGTCCGTTTCACATATCGAAATAATATGATCCGGATTATAGGAGCCGGATACTGGCGGAAAGGAAAGAAATTATATGAAGAACATAACATACACAAATGAACCCATGGGACCACTGAAGGTCATTCCTGATTTCCTCCCGAAACCCGATCAATTGGCTTTTCGTGAGAAGAGTACAAAGATAACAATAGGTTTAAGCCGCAAAAGCATCGAGTTCTTCAAAACTGAAGCCAAACGATACGGCACACCCTACCAGATAATGATTCGACGTCTTCTAGATGCTTACGCCGACAAGTTCACGGAAACGGCTCCAACAACCAAATCCATGCGACGTCGCTAGCTTCCTACTTCGCCAAGCGCTACGAAGGACATAACGGCGGGCAGACAGGGATAAACAGGAAATATAAAAAAGAAAGCTTGAGTCAAAACCAGGATAGGGGTATCTATCAAAATATCTATCCACGAAATGGTCGTATGAAATTTGACTGTCCAAATTGTGGTCAACGGCTGGAAATCCAATCCATCTACAGCGGGCAGACTATAACTTGTCCACAATGCGGTACTAACGTAGTTATTCCTTCATCGATTTCTGATACATCTACACCACCAGATGACACCGCCCCATCAGACACCACTGACGATAAAATGTCTGTCACCAAGACTTTAATTCCTGTGCCGGATGGTAAATACGAAATTGGTGAAACTGTGGCCCAGGGCGGGATGGGCGCAATACTGAATACAAAGGATGTGAACCTACGACGCAGTGTTGCAATGAAGGTATTGCTGGAGCCGGAAAAAGCAAGCGCGGAACAACTTCTTCGTTTTGTGGAAGAAGCCCAGGTAACGGGTCAGCTCGAACATCCCGGAATTGTTCCGCTTTATGAACTTGGTCTCGATGCCAATGGCAATGTTTTCTACACGATGAAGTTTGTGAAGGGGAAAACACTGAACGATATACTTGATGGTATTAAGTCTGGTGATACACAGACCATCAGGGATTATCCGCTGGCGCATCTTCTTACGATCTTCCAGAAGGTTTGTGACGCCATAGCGTTTGCACACTCCAAACGTGTAATTCATCGTGACCTTAAACCCGAGAACATCATGGTTGGAGATTATGGAGAAGTGCTGGTCATGGACTGGGGTCTAGCGAAGGTGTTGCCCAAGAAAACAATAAAGTTACAAGGTTCTAAGGGCACACAGTTGCAGAGTCAGAAGGCACAGAAAATCATTGATTCAGTGAGAAAGGATTCCGGATCGGAGATCTTGAAAACCATGGATGGCGAAATCATGGGAACGCCGGGATTCATGTCGCCCGAGCAGGCGTTGGGGAACATGGAAGAGATTGACGAGAGAACGGACATCTATTCACTTGGCGCGATCCTGTATAATATACTTACACTGCACGTTCCTATCACAGGAGACGATCTGGACGAACTGATTAAAAAGATTACTTCCTGTGATATACCACCTCCGACGGAATATAATCAGAAACGAACAGGAAGACTGAAGAAGCAGAGTTCCAAAGGCACAAAGGCACAGAGTGTCGGAGGAGAAAAGGTAAGGACGGCCGGCTCGGCCGTCCGCGGACGACTCGGCGAGTCGTCCCTACCCCATTGTCCGGATAAATTGATTCCCGATTCTCTTTCTGCCGTGGCGATGAAGGCATTGACGGGCGAGGCACACAGGCGATATCAAACGGTCAAGGAACTGCAGAAAGACATTGATGCTTACCAGGGAGGATTCGCCACAGGCGCCGAACAGGCAAGTGTATGGAGGCAGGTAAGACTCTTTGTAAAAAGGCACAAGACCGTGACCGGCCTCGTCGTTTCAATAATCGTACTTATCGTTGCTGGATCTGTAATCAGCACGACCCAGTGGATAAGGGCCGAGAAATCCAGGAAAATTGCATTGGAAGAAAAGGCGGTGGCCCAAAAGGCATTAAAAGATCTCAAGGGTACCGCCCCTGCCCTTGCCGCCCAGAGCAGGATTTATTTTGAGAATCGAGAGGTCGAAAAAGCTTTGGAAGTCATTAGTTATGCATGCGAATTGGTACCTGAGAATATTGGATATCATGGTTTTAAGGGTGACATTCTACAAACCTTGTTAAAACTGGACGAAGCTGCGGAGGAGTATGACCGGGCTTTAAAGCTCGATCCTGTTAATAAGCATGCAAAGGAAAACAAGGAACTTTGCAAAAAGATCATGAAGGAGGCAAAGGCAGGAAAGGGATTGGGATTTCAGGCGATTTCTCAACTGTACCTGGCCTTGAGGAGCCAAGGGCGGTTTTCTGACGCCATAGCTACACTTCAGAAAGTAAACAGTAATACCGAAGGAAAAGGTGTTGAATCTCTTTTGAAAGGCCTGCTTGAAGCGACAAAGACAAAAGGCGCCAGTTTTTCCAGCGACGGCAAGGGGATGTATATACTTGATTTGAGTGGTGCAGACATTTCTGACATCTCCTCGTTGAGCGGCATGCCTCTCAGTTCGTTAGATCTCCGGAACACGAAGATAACCAGTTTGGCACCATTGAAGGGTATGCATCTGACGGACCTGAACATTTTCAATACATTGGTTAGTGATCTGACACCGTTAAAGGGTATGCCTCTGGTAAATTTGAATATCACCGGTACAAAGGTAACTGACCTGACACCACTGACAGGTATGTCGCTAAAGGAATTGTTTATTGACAGCACCAGGATCATAGACTTGACGCCATTAAAGGGTCTGCCGTTAACGTCTTTGAGTCTGTATAATTGCAGGCAAGTTGTGGATCTGGCACCGTTAAAGGGCATGTTACTGACAAAACTGAGATTCGGTAATACGAGTGTCAGTGATATGACTCCACTAACTGGCATGCCGTTGACATCATTGTATTTCTACGTGACGAAGGTTACCGACCTGACGCCTTTGAAAGGCATGCCGTTAACGAGTATCTATTTTACACCCAAAGACATCACCAGCGGCATTGAGGTGATCCGGGAGATGAAGACTTTAACGCAGATTGGAACCAGTAATCCTGACGTTAATCACTGGCCGACCGCCGAGTTCTGGAAGAAGTACGATGCAGGGGAATTTCGTTGATGTGAACCGGTGAATCGGTGATGGAGGGATAAGGCATGAATCGGGGAAACGGCGAGTGGGTGAATGGGAGACAAGGCTGGCGCCGAAATGCGTAATCATTTGGTTGTAACGACAGAATACAGAAAGAAGCAATTCTATGATTCAGGCCCGGACAACTGGGAGAGCGTAATACCTTCGCGACGAAGGAGCGTCGCTTCGATTTTCGGCACATACATCTGCGTCTCGGCTGGTAGATGTGTGGCGATCTTGTCAAAACTTTTCGCCTTGTGGCGGTTCAGGAGATTTCGAACCCGGCCCTCTCCCGCATTATAGGCCGCCAGGGCCAGGGGCCAATTATCAAACTCTCCGTGGAGATACTTCAGATATCTGGCTGCAGCCTTTGCGCTCTTTTCCGGCTGGTAACGTTCATCACGCGGCCACGAGGAAAGACCATAGAGTTTGGCGGTACGTGGCATCAACTGAAACATACCAGCCGCTCCAGCCGGACTGCGGGCAGATGGAGTAAAAGATGATTCGACTTCTGCGAGCCAGACCAGTTTTTCCGGTACCTTCTGTGCGGCGAAGATAGGTTTCAGACGGGCTACATATTTTTCGGCTCCTTTCGGCAAGGGCCTTTTTTCAAGCTGTTTTTTCCATGCTTTTCGTTCCACTTCCGGTTCCGGATTGGGAATCGGTTTGAGCGGCTGGCCGGGTTCAACCTTTGGTGGAGGCAGTGTGTGTTTGAATTGGTCTGCCATTTCGAGGTAGTCCAGCCGGGTCTTCAGCCATACTGCGTAGGGCCAGGTCTCTTCGTATTTTTCCATCAAGGGCAATACGACGGCAGCCGTCTCCTTGATGGAAGCAATATTCGCCACTTGATCGCCATGAAGCCATTGTTGAAAATCGCGGATCAGCTTTTGTACCTTTGCCTGGTCCATATCCCCTAGGAAACGGAGGACATCGGGATCGATATTCTCCTGCACCCACTGTTCGCCACTCTGCAAGATGTCGCCGATATTGATCTGGTCATTCTGTGCCGTGGCGGGAGAATAGCCCGTTAGAACAAGTACAAGAATACAATGAATCGTTATGCAGTTAAAGCGACGCATTCGTTAACTCTCTTTTTGTACACTGATAAGGAACAAACTCACTCATGCCAAATAAAGCGTGGCGTAAAAACAGTATTCATATCACAAAACAGTCAGGATATGTTTTTTGCAGGTACTCACGGGTCTGCCGTGCTGTTCCGCCCGGATCGTCCAGATGACTTAACAACTGTACACTCGCACAACCCCGATAGCCGATCTTTTCAAGAGCGTCAAACGTCTCCTGAAAATTGACTTCACCCAGCGGAGGTCGCAGGTGCATATGCAATCCGATCCCTGCCTTGGCAATAAGCCGCTCCCTGCGAAAAGTATCGGCAACATGGACATGACTGAGCAGCCTGCCTGCATCAAGTATGACCTCACGTGGATTACCCAGGAAGAAATCATGCGGCATGCAGTGCAGGTATCCGAGACATTTTGAGTTGTAGCTCCTCAACAACTTTATGGTTGGTTTGGCAGCTTCGAAAAAATCACCAGGATGCGGTTCTACACTCAGATGAATATCAACCTTTTCCAAAACGGGAAGCAATACTTCCATCGATTTGCGAAACGCCGTTTCGCTCTGGGCAGGTTGCTTAAGCTCTCCTGTCAGTTCCGTGGTAATAAGTTTCAATCCCAATTGACCAACGGCATCAATCGAACGTTTCCAGTTCTCAACGGCTTTTTTGCGGATTGTTTCGTCGGGGCTGGAAAACCTGTGCACAATAAATGCAGCAACAGGACTCAAGCCGGCATCCATAACATCTTTTTTCAACTGTTGTATCGCTCCTGAATCGATCTCATGAGAGCGGAAATGGCATATTCCCAGTTCTATGAAACGGTAACCAGCCTCGCGGATCATGGTCCATACGGCAGGTGTCTTGAATCGACTGAACATTGTACTGTCGATCGATAATTTCATTCGTTGCTGTCCGGCGGCATTTGGCTTAACCGGCGCATTGTCGGCTGTTGACTTGGAGCACAGCGCAAGACTCCAGAATCCACCAACACCGGAAACAGCACCTTTTAAAAAACTGCGTCGATTAAGCATATGGTCCCTCCCTGTAATACTGGTTGACTGCCTGTAATGGCAATTTTCCCGGGAGCAATGCCGGAGGATTATGCCAGCGTTTCTTCTCCCGATAGTTAAAGAAACTGTTATAAAGTCACATTGAAAGGCAAGAAGAATCAAAGGACCGTATTTTCCCATAAATACAGCCAGAATCCCTTATTATAGAAAGACGCGCTCCGTCGCGTTTGATGCCTTTTCCGACACCTTCTCTGCGTTTTATTCGCTGTTGTAAATGTTTTTACTCCATACTTGAGTCTGTAAATTATTATGATTAAACTGGCTGATATAGTTGAACTTTGTTTGTCTGTTTTATTAAACATATCAGGATATGCCATGAGTGAAATCAAATTCAGATGTCCCTATTGTAAACAGAAGTTGAAAATCGATGAAGAAACGCTTGGACAGGTTATTGAATGTCCTGCGTGTAAAGGGTCTATCAAAATACCCATGCCAGATGGCCAGGCCAGAACATGTCCCGAATGTGGCGCTTCAGTTGATAAGTATGTTACCATATGCGGGAACTGTTTGTATGATTTAAACGCCAAACGTAAAATTACTGCCAAAAAGTACGAAGCAGCTACCCGGGATGCAGAAATACAAAATGCAGTACCTTTAAAGGCGCCGAAGGAGCTCCGGTTTACCCGTTCGTTTAAGAAGAAATAGGGAATTTAATTATTTGCTGCCATTCTGTTTCCATGCCGGAGGTATATGAGTGATATCTTGTTCAAATGCTGGAATTGTTCAAAGTGTCTCGCTATCTCAGATCAAGCTGAAGGCAAAAATATTTACTGTCCGGATTGTGCCAAGCAGCTTGTCATTCCAAAGCCGTCTCTAAACTACAAATGCGTTTATTGCGGCTATGATCTCTGTTCACCCAGGATGTATGCTGGAGAAGAAGCAGGTTGTCCGTCTTGCGAGCAAATTCTTACTATTCCGGAAGAATCCGATGCTCCTGATGAAACAGGCGAAATTTCCCAGGATGAAAAGACGTAAGCCTGTTTTGAATTCTTGTTAAGTTCCCCTCTGTCTTTCAGACGATTTAGAAGTTAGATATATGTTGTACCGTGTGTATTTCTTTAGTACTAAAACTTGCATAAGGAGAAAAAATAATGGCACTGATTGATAAATATAAAAAAGAAACGGCACTCTTCCTTAAGGTTTGCCATAAACTGGCAGCTAATATGTATGTGACCGGTTATGGCGGTAATTGCGCATGGAGACTCGAACCCGACCTCGTCATGATTACTCCAACCATGCTCAATAAGGGTGATATCCAGGTGTCCGATATAGTCTTTATCACCCTCAAAGGTGATGTGGTTGAAGGTAAGCGCAAACCAACCGGTGAAAAATTCATGTATCTGAAATTCTTTGCAGAACGTCCCGACGTTAAATCGGTAATCCACTGTCATGCGCCCAACGTCGGGGCTTTCGCGATTTCAGGTGGAGAGAATCTGCTCATGAAGCCATTTTTTCCGGAAACAAGCCACGAAGTAGGGCCCGTTCCCCTCGTACCTTATGCAGAGCCGATTACACAGAAACTGGCCGACAATTTTGGTCCCTACCTGCAGAGGTACAACAGTTTTCTGATGGAGAATCACGGCCTGGTGACCATGAGTTCGGAAGGTATCGATTGGACAATGATGAATGTTGAACTATTGGAAATGACTGCCTGTTCAATCCTTAAGGCCGTCTCGGCGGGGTTACCGCTCAAAGAGTTGACAGTCGAAGCGGTACGTGATCTGGATAATGTGATGAAAAAACGCAACTGTCCAAAGTTTGGCGCGCCGGGCGTTCATAAATCACTTGTTGATCTCTGGTTTCCTGATCTTAAAAAATAACCTTTTACCTTGGCTTGTAAACTGACTCATGAATCGTCGACAATTTCTGGAATCGTCCACTGCGGCTGCCCTTGTAGTGGCCGCGTTGCCGGACGTGCGTGCTGCCGAGTTACCCGTTGATCTGTCCGCCGGCCATTACGCTGCTGTGCGGCGACGAAAGCGGCGTATTGTGATTCAGCATGATGTGTATTGGGTGATGCTCAACTACGCAAAACTGCACCCGGAAGGAAATGCCCCGTTCGATCGTTTCCGCGATGCGGCATTTTCATATGTAGATGAACCGGGCAGCCAGATTGATGCGATCTGGTGGGACATCGGCGGCAATGCACCAGGTTCCGTTTACCCGAGCAAAGTGGCACCCACGCCGGCACCACTACTTGTGCAACAATGGCACCGCAACGGTATAGATTGGATCGAACAACTGGTGAACGAAACGCGCCGCCGCAAACTGGAGGTCTTTTGGAACCACCGTATCAGTGAAGTGGACATCTTGCCCGAAGGTGGCCACTCGAAACAGCCCCATCCGCTCAAGGTAGAGCATCCCGATTGGGTGGTTCCGACCTCCTGGTGGCCACATGGAATGTGGAATCTCGCGGCACAAGGCCTTCGCGAACACAAGGTGGCGATTCTGCGTGAGATTGCGACCCGCTTTGATCTGGACGGTATTCAGATTGATTTCGCACGTCATGTGCCATGTCTGCCTGTAGGCCGGCAGTGGGAACTTCGTGACCACGTTACGCAGTTCATGCGTATGGTACGCCGGATGTTGCTGGAAGTTGAGCAGCAGCGTGGACGTCCGTTCCTGCTGGCGACGAGAGTACCGCAAACACTCGATGGCTGCCGCGCAGATGGTTTTGACGTAAAAACGTGGGCAGAGCAGCGTCTGGTGGACGTACTGACGCTCGGGTCACGTTCGATGGATGTGGATGTGGAAGGCCTGCGCGCCGCGGTCGGCGGCGCAGTTCAGCTTCAGCCATGTTTCGACGATCATCACGCCACCGACGGCTATCGCTATGCGCCGATCGAGTTCTTGCGCGGTGTTTTTGCCAACCACTTCCAACGTGGCGCGGACAGCGTGATGACCTTCAACTGGTCCATAGGTATACCCGAAATAGCCCGACCGGTTGGCGGAGAAATCGCGCCGCTCACACACCAGGTTGCGTTCAAGGAAGTCGGTACCCTGCAAACTATGGCAATGAAGGACAAAATTTTCGCCGTCGAGCGACGCGGCGGTTATCCGTGGGCCGATGGTTTCTTCAATCGTAACGACACGGCACCCCTGCCCTTGCCCCTTTCCTATGACGGCCAGCCAGTCAAACTCATCCTGCACGTCAGCGACGCCCCCGATGCCGGAAACGCAAACCTTACACTCAGATGCATATTGTCTAACGCTGGAGAAAACGACGCGTTTGAAATCCGGTTTGGTGGCGTGTTGTTATCGGCGAAGACACGCGATCCGGAATGGAAGGACGCCCAGATTTTCTCTCCGAGACCCCAGCCGGCGTCCGGAGGAAAGGGCGACTACAAGGTAAATCCCAGGCAACGACTGTTACGGCTCGATTGTACCGTACCTGACAAAGGATGGCGCCATGGTCAAAACGAAGTCGAGATTCGTATCTCTGCCCGCGGACATGCCATACCTGGCTCTGTTGTGCAAGTCGAGAAACTGGAGGCGCATTTGAGATACCACTCCATATGAAGTCAGTAATCCCGTTAATGAACGTGGATGAGGGGGTAGACCTTTAATGACGAATTTCTAATACGCTATCTTGAAAATCATCATTTAGTTTGCCATACTCCCGTAAAACATAGTTAAAAAACCATGAAAAAATGTAAATCATGTTTGCATCGTAATAAAGAAGGTTTCTGCAGCATACTTAAAAGGTATGTACAAGAGGACAGTACCGTCTGCGTATTCTGGGAAAAAAAGAAGACGGAATAAATAAGGTTAAAATGCTAGGCTTTTAATGGCGAATAAATTAGCGGGAGGGTCAACGCCATGAATATTATTCTTCGTAGCAGCCTCGTCTTGCTGGTCGCCATCGTGATGACGGTTCCCAATAGTCCTGCAGCAGATGACAAACTCCCTCGCGTGACGGTGGCCTCGGTACGGCGGGTATTTCACAACGGAGAACACAATGCCTTCACCGACTTGGTCCGGTTCAAAGGAAAGTTCTACCTGACTTTTCGCAGTTGTCCTGAAGGTCATATGGTTCATCCCACGGCCTCGATCATCATCCTTACCAGCGACGATACGAAGGAGTGGAAACAGGTACATCGTTTTCAAGTTAAACACCGCGACACGCGTGATCCGCATTTCCTCATCTTCAAGGACAAACTGTTCGTTTATACCGGCACCTGGTATAGTGGCCCGACAACGCTCGCACGCGAGGATTACGATCTTAACAAGCACCTGGGCTACGCCGTGTGGTCCGAGGACGGCGCAACGTGGAACAGTCCAATAATGCTCGAAGGTACCTTTGGGCATTACGTCTGGCGGGCCGCCGCATTTGGAGGCAATGCTTATCTGTGTGGTCGGCGCAAGCTGGGTTTTGAGGTCGTGCCGCGTGGTGAAGGTAAGAAAGTCGAGTCGCTTATGCTGGAGAGCGACGACGGTCTCATATGGCACAAGCGTGCAGTGTTTCAGGAAATCGCCGGCGACGAGACAGCGTTTCTGTTCGAGCCGGATGGCAGTGTGCTGGCCGTGGGCCGTCGTGGCAGCGCCCCGGCGCAACTATTGCGCTCCAAACCACCCTACACGAATTGGGAACGAAAAGATCTCGATCGCTACGTCGGCGGTCCATTGCTAACGAAATGGGGTAACCGTTACCTTGTTGGCGGTCGCAAGACCACAAAGGAAGGCGGTCCGAAGACATCACTCTGCTGGCTGGTCGGTGACCAGTTGCATGAGTTTGCGGAGTTTCCCAGCGGCGGTGACAACTCTTATCCTGGTTTCGTGGAGCTTACCCCTGATCGTGCGCTGGTTTCCTACTACTCGAGCCATGAACGCGACGAAGCCGGAAAAGGAATCACGGCCATCTATCTGGTGGAACTGGTGATGGAAGAATGAAGAAATCCGGCGTGGTAATTATGATGGTTTGTGCTGTACTCACCGGTATAACCGTGATTCATGGCGCGGAACTGAAACAAACATCACAGAAACTTTATACAGAACTATTGACCGTCTTTCCTGAAGATCGTCAGGGTTACGGTAAGGACTGGTTCCTGATGGCTGTGGACCATCAACCGATGACATATGGATTCGTATTGTCTGCCGAGGCGATCCATTTCCAGCGCGATCCCAATGATGAAAGTCGGCGCAGGGTCAAAAAAGCGGTACGCTGGCTGATAGACAATCGGGACTTGGATGGCGACGGCCTGCCCGGTTGAGGTATACCACAACCCTGGGACGCTTGGTCCGACGGCACAACAAATGCGCCTAATCAACCTTATACAATTACCACTGCAATTGTTCTCGACGGTTTGTTGGACGCCATGGATGCTAGGACAGAAAAGGTCGAAAGAATCAGGATGAGAACGAATAGGAAGCATTCATAAAAATAAAATCCCACTTTACAGTCTAAGTGAAACACTGACTCAACAGGATGTCAAGAAGGTGAATTGGGTTTGCTCTGGCGACAGGGCTCGAACCTGTTCAAGCAGCCCGGATGATTCGATCCCTTGTAATTTCCAGAAGGCCGCTTCCTTCACCTCTTTATCTTTGATAGAACAAAATTCAAGCTTATGTTGTACTAGGTCATGTAATATTATAGCGTTTTTAATGAGCGGGACTATCCACCTCATTGCATCATTTCTTGTTAAGGATGATAGTATGCGTTTTTTTATAATTTTATTTTTGATCTTCTTGTCAAATACACTCCAAAATCTCAAACCAGCACTGGCAACCGAAAAAGAGTCTATCGGCGTCACTGATAAAAAGAATAAACCATCAAGTCTCGCAGCGTGGAACATGGCAATGAGCGAAAAAAAACAGGAAACAGCAGACGATATCTGTCCTTCTTCTGTCTACGCACCTGGAATATTTCCAGTCACAGAATCAATTCCGCCATCTATAAATGTTCTACCTGCCAGAGATAACGCGAAAGTGGACAATCATAATAAAACGGTCATAAACAAAGGAAATGATTCGCAAAATACGGATATTTTCAATGAAAGTATTATTTCAGGAATAACTGTAATTGATGTCGGGGGCGTTATCACTCCAGTATTTTCAGTTGGAGGAGAACTCAAGTTTAACTGTGAGGATGTATTTTCAGGTTATTTTCGTGGTGATTTGTATCACGATTTGACAGGTAATGCTGCAGACCGGGACAGATGGAGGGAGTGGTTCATGGCCCACATCGAAGGCGAATATTATCCTTTAAGAAAAGTAATAAATGGAAATGATAAAGAAATTAAAAAAATTCTGACGGGGTTGATTATCAAAATGGAAATCAGGGGCAATACACCATCCTGTGAAGAGCACCGATATGAAGCTCTGACCGGTGTTAGTTTGAAATATAAAAATAAGGCGGCGACTGCCCGTGGATATCTGGCCTACTTTTATATTGCTAATGAAGTAGACGATGATTTAGCCAAGACAAGAGGGTTTGATTATACCATAACCCGCGCAGATTATATGTGTATCAAAGGACCTGCCGTGGGAACTGATATAGAAACGAAGGTCACTGATTACAGCCAATTAATTTTCTGGGGGAGATGCTTAATTGATCAGCAAAATGATAATTTACTTGGAAATATCGGATTACAGGCCGAATTCGATTTTTCAAAAGTGCTCGGTTGTAGAAATGGACATAATACTTATTTAGTTCCTTTTGTTGAACAGCGCTGGCTGGACGAGGATTTTGAGGAGAAAACCGGAATTTCCCACGATCTCACCTGGGGCGTAATGTTTAAAATTAGATTTTAACAGGGGTTGCCTGGTCAAAATGAGGAGAATGGCTCCGCAGAACGGAACCCGGACTTCAGACTACCCCCCCCATCATAGGCATCCCATTTTCCAGGTGGGGAACACAACCGTTTATTACTCATCCTTTCCCCTGTCCGGTATTTCGCGGGCTCGCGTGACTCAGATCATGAATCTATTAAGGCTGCCAGAACAGGTTACACATAACTCACAATCAGTACATGCCGCCTTATCAATATGCGCGTTTATCGTTAGACCTCCTTTGGATTAATATTCTGCAGGTTTTTGTGATTGTTCGAATGAAACTCCATATGTCGGAGCAGTTCGTTTTCATCAAACGGTTTCACTACATAGCCCGATATACCCGCATTGAACATCTGCTTGATAACGTTCCTGTCCACATACGACGTAACAAGAAGGGTCTTCGTATGTCGGGGAAGCGGCGCATTTCTCATAAACCAGAGCCCATCATGTTTCGGCATCCGGTAATCAACGAGTACGAAATCGTAGAGGTTTGATCCAAGAATTGTGACAGCGTCGTCTGCATTGTCAACGCAATCCGTTAAATGGCCGTTACTGGTCAGGATGCGTCTGACTTCCTCAAGTAACCTTGTGTCGTCATCAATCACAAGAATCTCCATGATACCCCCCTTCTGAAACTTGCCATCAGTGTAGGAAGATACGGTGGGTCAGGTAATCGGGAAATACCTGATAGATGACTTCGAAATTCCTGAAGGCTGAAAGAACAGCGGAATGATGGAATCTGATATCCGCGTGGAAGCTATTTATCCAACTCGGTCAAACCTTCCTTCACTGCGTATTTTGTGAGTTCGGCGACACTGTGGAGATTAAGCTTCTCCATGATTTGCCGGCGATGGGTTTCAATAGTTTTTACGCTTATGCCGAGAGAGGATGCGATCTCCTTGGTTGAAACACCTTCCGAAATCTGTTGAAGCACTTCTCGTTCTCTCTCGGTCAGGACCGAAAACACAGACCCGTCGTCATCCTTGGCCGTTCGTTTGAATTCGGTAACAACAGTGCCGGCAATTTGGGGACTCAAATAGGTTCGCCCCTTTGCAACAGTTTCAATAGCTTGGACGAGTTCCTCAAAAGCGCTGTCCTTAAGTATATAACCCGATGCGCCGGCCTTTAGCATCTGGGACACGTAGCGCCGGTCCGCATGCATGGAAAGACCGATGACTTTCGGTTTGCACTTGAGCGCTGTTATCTGTCTGGTTGCCTCAATACCGTTCAATTCCGGCATTCCTATATCAATGACAATGACGTCAGGAGACAGTTTCCTTGCGGTCTGTACAGCGGCCTGTCCATCGGCAGCTTCGCCAATCACTTCCATGTTGTGATGTTTTTCGATCAGGGCCCGCAAACCATCACGTATCATTTTATGATCATCCGCAAGCATGATTCTAATTGCCATGTCATTCTCTCCTTTTCTTTATTTCAATTATTTATCCCAGCTCCAGCGCCGCCGATTCCTGCATGGGACCTATCAATATCGCTGTTGTGCCGCGTCCCGGGCTGGACTGAATCTCAAACGTACCGCCAATATGTTTCATTCGTTCATGTATACTGAATAAACCGAGGCTGTTCTTTCCGCGAATGGTATTCCAAGGTTCATTCCCCTCCATTCCCTTGCCGTTATCAACGATTTTCATGAAAACCTGACCGTTGTCAGCCTTAAGCGATATGCGCACCTCGGTAGCTGCGGCATGTTTAGTAATATTGGTAAGCAGTTCACGTGCAGACTGGAAGAACAAGATGCTTATCGGCTCGGCAATACTGCATTCCTCCTGAGGCCCATGGTAGTGAATCTGAAGGCCCTGCCGTTTCTCAAATTCTTCACCCAGCCATTCAATAGCTGCACCAAGTCCAAGCTCATAAAGAATCGGCGGACTTAACTCGAAACTCATTGTTCTAATCTGACGTACTGCTTCGTCGAACATCTCTCTAATTTCTGCCAGCGCCTCTTTCGGTTCTTTCGCTGTCACCAGTTGCCCCAGTGACCCGAGCTTGATCTTGGTTAAAGCAAGAGTTTGCCCGACAGTATCGTGTAAGGCCATCGCCAGTTGACGGCGGGCGCGTTCCTCGGCCAATGTCAATCTAGAAGAAAGAGATCTCAATTCCGCCTGGTAGACATCAATAGCCTCTTGCGCTTTTTTTCGCTCGGTAATATCACGTGCCGCGGCAAAGACTCCGACGACACGGCCTGCTTCATCGCGATAGATCGATGCGTTGTACAACACCGGGGTAACATGTCCATTCCGATTCCGGACATCCAATGCGTAATCCCGTACCAAACCATCCTTGAAAACTTGTTGATAACCTACGCGCGCGAGGGCAGGATCAGTGAAGTAATCCGAGAAGTCGGTGCCGATAAGTTCACTTCTTGAACAACCAGTGATCTTCTCTGTTGCAGTGTTAACATCAGTAATCTTACCCTGCTCATTAATGGTAACCAGGGGATCGGGACTCGCTTCGATCAGACTTCTATTATAGATGCTTGCCTGCCGCAGTGATTGTTCAACATTAAAACGGTGTATGGCCTCTCCAATTATCGGAGAGAGATTGGTTTCTGCGAAAGTAATCATTTCTTCGGAGATCACCTGCTCCTTTTCGTCGGCAAAATGCACAGCGCCCAAGGTAGTGTCACGATATCGAATGGGGACTATGGACAGGGACGCGAACCCGGTTTTGATACAAACTCCTCTAAACCGTTTTTTCTCCTTCTCGGACAAGGTCTCTAGGAACTTGAACGTGTTCTCGCACCGGAACGATCCTTCGCTGGTCATACAAGGCTGGTCCTGCGGGTCGGGACATCCGGCAATGACCCGTGTGCATATGCATTGATCCCGCCCAATAATTAAAGCATTCTCAGATTTCATAAACTCATCGGAGAAACCAATATATGATTCATAGGGAACATCCCCATTGTTGTTCCTGATCCTTATGCCCACACACCGGCATCTGCTCCATTGGTGGATAACCCGCATAACGGCATCCAGATATTCCTTTCGGGTTGTCTTCTTTGCAAACAATTTCAGGAGTGTCGTCACTATCTGGCCATGTCTTTCTGCCTTCTTGACTTCGGTAATGTCGCGGGCAGCAGCAAAGACACCAGTTATATTTCCGGCTTCGTCTCGATACACCGAAGCGTTATACAGTACTGGAATGGTGTGTCCATCTTTATGGCGAATTTCCAGAGCGTAATCGCGCACAAGACCTTCGCGAAAGACCTGTTCATATCCGACACGGGCCTTGTCTGGATCGGTAAAATAGGTTGAGAAATCAGTCCCAATGAGTTCCCCGCGCCGGCACCCTGTCGCGGTCTCCGTGGCGGTATTCACGTCTGTGATCTTACCATCTGTGCCAATGGTCACCAAGGGATCAATGCTGGCTTCTATCAGACTTCGGTTGTAAGCACTCGCCGCTCGTACCGCCGCCTCTGCTTGCTTTCTTTCGGTGATGTCGATGCCCATTTCCATGATCATGGGCGAACCGTCAGAGTCGACAAAGGGATAATCGTAAATGTCATAGTTGCGGCCGTCCGGGCCGATCCACTCCCAGTGATGTGGAGCGTTGGTCTTCAGGATCTTGTAGCTTTCGCAGTTCTCGCATGGTTCAGTGCGCTTGAATAGATAATCGAAGCAACACCGGCCGTAAGACTCGCCAAACCGTTCGCGGAAAAACTTGTTGGCGAATGGAACGTGGTAATCCTTCGACATCAATACCACGTAAACCGGCAGCGTAACCAGTACGTCGTAGAGCCGCTGTCGTTCGGCCTTGGCGACAGCCTCGGCCCGCTTTCTCTCGGTAATATCGCGGGCAGCCGCAAAAACCCCAGTAACGTTTCCGTCTTCGTCCCGGTACACGGTGGCGTTATACAGCACCGGCGTCAGGTGCCCATCGCGACCACGTATCTCCAGGGCATAATCGCGTACGAGACCTTCGCGAAAGACCTGCTCATATCCGGCCCGGGCCTTGCCGGGATCGGTAAAATAGGTTGAGAAATCGGTTCCAATGAGTTCCTCCCTCCGGTAACCTGTCGCGGTTTCGGTGGCGACATTCACGTCTGTGATCTTACCGTCTGTGCCAATGGTCACCAAGGGATCAATGCTGGCTTCTATCAGACTTCGGTTGTAAGCGCTCTTCCGGCGGATTTCTGACGTCTGCTCGGTCACGTGTTGTTCCAACTCCAAGTTGAGTTTTCGCAAAGTCTCTTCGACTTGCTTGAGGTCGGTGATGTCGCGGTTACTACCACGAATACCCATATATTGGCCCTGTTCATCGAACAACGGCAGGCAGGCGTGAGCTATCCAACGATGTGTACCGTCCGGACATATAATACGATATTCCGTTTTACCTGGGATCCGCCTGGTTTTCTCATCGACAACATGCCGATCGAATGTTACCAGATCGTCTGGATGGACGGTGTTGCGTCGCAATGCGGGATTGGCCAAGAATTCGGCCGGATCATGACCGTAGATCCGCTTGCTGGAAGGGGAAGCATATAGGAAACGACCCTCCGGGTTGATCCAAAATTCAAAGTCGTACGTGTTGTCGGCAACGGTGCGATAACGGAATTCGCTTTCCTGCAGGGCTTGCTCGTTTTTCACCCGTGTCATGGCCGTGGCCACCAAGTTAGTTACGGATTTCATCATGGATATGTCATCATCACTGAAACGCGGCCGTGAACGTGTGCCGAAAGAGAGTGTTCCGATCACCTTCCCTTTCGTCATCAAAGGATGACAGCAATACGCCTGGATGCCGTATGAACGAACCAGGTCGGTTCGGGGATTGGGCGTTGAGACGATATTCTCAGCCACGATACGTTTGCCGTCCCTGGCCACACACCCGCACACCGCGACTCCATAATCCAGCCATTCAATCTTGCGCGCTTTGTCATCGGGAATGCCCGCGCAGGCATTGAGTCGCAGTTTTCCAGCCTGTTCATTCACGAGAAAGTTGAAGAAGACATCACAATCAAGGAAATTCATTACTTTGCGACAGAGTGATTCGACAAGGCCCTGCGGATTATCGGTGACCAGTAATTGCGACGCTGTGTCCGATAACAGTTTGTCACGCCTGGCATTATACTTGAGCGTCTTCTCAGCGCGCGCGGAGTCATCAGCCTGTTTTCCCGGACCTTTCTTTCGCTGTTTATCAGTGCGCATGTGTTACCCATTCAGCTTATGCAGCGAGCAGTGAATTGCGGCACCATTCACTTTTTTGTCTACACATCTTCACGCATTGAGAGTCATAAACACCCAATGACTTTGACGTGACCTGCACAAGGAAAAGCCGTCCTAAACACGATAGCTAGTCGTAAGATACCGAAAATATAGCAGATCCACTTCCCATATGCAATATTGGCGCTGCAGACGTTCATTCCCACACAGAATTACTACCTGAAGAAAAGTAAGTTAAGAAAGGCCGCGGGGGGGATCAGGAAAACCCTGATATTGATCCACCAAATACCCTAGCCGCGGTAATATCGGGACGTGGAATGAACATGGCGGTCATTCATCCTACACGTGAAAGAACTGAAGTCGGAACTGTCGGCATGCAGGCGTCTGTCTTTTGTTCATGGATATCAACGAATTTCAACACAAAGTCGGAAAGATCTCTGTTATATTCGGCGTCAAGATTGGCTTGTACAAGCTGTTTAGAGATCACTTTCAATCCTTCTTCACCGGCTTCTGCCTCTCTTGCACTGGAATAGCGTATTGCAGGATCAGGTGACAGAAATTTTTGTAATATGAACATGAGTGTACGGTTTGCCTGAACATATGGAGGAAGTATTTCTGACAGGCGATTCGGCAGATCTATCTTGATTCGTAACAATTCATCTTCAGTAAAAGTTTCTTTCTCGATGATTCGCCGGCCACTTAGTATTTCTATAGCTACAAGCCCCAGACTGTAATAGTCCGATTGAGCAGTACCAGGCTCACGACGGTGTATTTCCGGAGCCATATATATGGGCGACCCGAGAAGGAACGTAACTTTTTCGCCAATGGTGACGGCTCGTCCAAAATCAACCAGCTTCACGTCGCCTAGTTTGTCTATCATTATATTGGTGGGCTTGATGTCGGAATGAAGGAAATTCAAAGCGTGCACTCGTTCCAGTCCGCGCAGGACAGCCCGCAGGATATGGACGGCAACGCCTGGTTGCAAACAGATTCTTCCTCCCTCAAAGTGAAATATCGTTGTTGAGAATCTCTCCCATTCTTTGGATGTACTTCTTTTCCTGGCGGCTTCAAGATTTTCCATTGTCATCAGCTGTCTAAGATCAAGTCCGTCTATCACCTCCATCTGGATGTAACCAATTCCATCCGTCTCCTCATAATTGTCGGTCGACACCAGGTTAGGGCTCTGCAAATGATGAAACTGGCTGATCTGATGTGCAATTCGTCCCATGTCTGTCCAGTATTCCTCGACATTGCGATAGATTCTTGGATCGAAAAGCTTTATCGCATGTTCCGTTATGCAATCTCTGGCGCCGTACCTTATCGCGTATAGAACCGTTCCCTGCCTTCCGGATCCTATTTCGCGCAAGATATGATATGTCACGGGAAAGAAAATTTTCCTCTTTTTGAGAATAGATTCGTAGTTTCGTTTCAGTTGCTCCATTGTCATGGCGGAATCTGAGACGGGATGAGGAACGTGCACTGTATGCACAAGGCGCGGAACAGGCATTTGAGGCCATTCCACATCCATCAGATTTATTGTCTGTGTCTTTCGATTTAAACTTTGCTGGTCAGACATAATGGATTTCCCAAAACGGGTTGCGAAATCATCGTTGATGACTTGTCACGATAAAGAGCCTCGCATTCAATAACAATGTGATCCACGGGGGTCAACAAATCAACCGCAAGTCTCATCAAGTCACCTTGATGACTTTAGATGATTCCCACAGGCCATGAATGTTGCAGAATGACAATGCCTGCAATGTACCTGACTTGGATATCTTGATAAATATCTTTGCAGCGGGATTCGCGTACGCAGGGCCTTGGTTGGCACCCTTAGCGGATTCACCATGCGCCGCAAAATCGATGTTCCCCATCTCATAGACGGTCTTCTCTCCTTCAGCAATGAAAAGAAGTTTTATCCATCGTATATGATGTTCAGTCGTGTTGGGATGACTCACAGTCTTCCCGACCGTCACCGCGACCTCAAAGAACTGATTGGCGTTTACACTATCGGGACATTCAATAACGGGCACGTGTTTTTCCGTTTTCCAATCGGCGTTTTGTATGCTTTCGCTAAGTTGTGTCATGTTGCTCTCCTTGTGCTGACTACTTGCTCTCCAGTTTGACTTTCTTACCTGTCTCTTTTTTCTTTTTTGGCATTGTTACAGTCAACAGCCCTTCCTTAAGGTTTGCCGTGACCTTGTCCTCATCCACACTCGTTGGAAGATGAATTACCCGATGAAACTCACCGTATGAACGTTCCGTGTAAAATTGATCGCCTTCCTTGTGTTCGCTTGATTGCTTGCGGCTTCCCTTGACAATCAGATGATCCTGTTCGATTGATATATCAATATCCTCTTCTTTGATACCCGGTATTTCCAGTTCAACGACAATGTTATCTCTACGATTGTACATATCCATGGTGGGATGCCAGAGCATCTCATGAATTGTCAGACTTGGCGGAAATCCGTACCAGGCATCCAAGTCAGCTAATCGGTCTATATCCTCTACAAGGCGCGACAAATTTTTCGGCGTTCTTCGAACTATTGGCAGTGCAGACATTTTGTTTCTCCTTTGTTTATTATTTCCCGACGTTTTTAAATATCCGTATTTACATTTCTTCCCCGATCACAGCCTCCTTTCCTACTCGTCAATCGAGATAGCATTTACGGGGCAGCTGTTGGCCGCATCCCGACAACTTTCCTTGCTTGCTGACGGGACCGGGTTGACTTTTACGATTGCCAGCCCTCCATCAAGTTCAAACACATCCGGGCATGCATCCACGCACAACCCGCAACCCGTACAAGTTTCTTTGTCGACTTTTGCTTTCATTTCGATATTCTCCTCTGGCCTGACTTTTTGTGCAGGCTGTTTATGTTTCTTTCAACCACGTTATTTTGCGAACCACAGGAGTTTAAGACCTGTTGTTTGCATTTGCTGTTATCCTGACTGCAAAGCACAGAACCTGCAATCAGGGTAAACCTTATTAACCATCGCGAAAAACCTCACCTTCGTTCGACCTCCTTGTTCCATATATTGATCATTACTCATGCGCTTATTCAGGACGCATACGATGTTAACTGCGGATTGAACTCATCGCTCAACGAAAATGACAGATAAGGGGAATTGTCACAGAATAACTCATCCATGAATCTGGCTCTTTGAGAAACCGGTGTATGCATGCTTACCTGGCGTACCAATCCTGCCCTGGTGGTAATGCAGAATATGTCTTTCCGCAGTTCACCGATAATTATGGAGTTACCTGCTGTCGTGATTCTTTTTTCACTCATATATATCCTCCTGAGACGAAGATGCCCGATCAACTGCCACATAAAGTAGCTCAATTCCAAAAGTTGAGTAATCGGGAGATCCCTGAATTGGCACTTCGATTTCTCTGATGTTCCGAATTCTTCCAGGCATTCGTGCAGGAAGATTCATTTGTCGGCTGATACACTACATGGCATGAGCATATGCAGGAGCGATAATTCTGTTCATTGCATTACTTGCCTTGGCCAAGCGTGAGCTGTAATGCGATATATGCCGAAAATCACTCAGGATTTCAGCGGAGAGTAATAAGGGTTTCCCCGATATGCACAAATCGTATTCTCGTTCAAACTCTCACTGTTACTATTGGATGTAATAAGTGCGTGAAAATCGCGGAACAAAAGAGAAAGGAAAAACCACATGACTCAAAAACAAAATATTCGCGCGTTATTGCTTTTCGCATTGGTATTTGTGTCGCTTGGAGGATTCATGATACATTTGCGGATTCACCCGCCAAACGCTACAACTGCCAACCTGATTCCCTTTATAGCAGGGATTATCGGCATTCTGATAGTTCCCGCAATGTTTCTCGCGAATACAACAAAGGCATTCGCGTATGTCATCAATGGAATGCTTGCAATCATCGGGATAATCACAATGGGATACTTTTCGATAAAGCATTTACCTGTCAATCCGTCAATTGCGGCGCTGTTAACAGGGACGTTACTTGCCGATATATTCATTTGTTTCAACGTTTTCTTAATCGGCAAATCATTATTCGAATTTGACACGTTCAATGCAATTGACGCACCGGTACGGCAGGGCCGTTTCTGGCGCTATCCGAATATGGGATGGTGGTGGGTCCATCTTTTTGCTTTGTCGGCGGTTTTTACTCTTGGAAATGTTCTTTGGAAATAGGAGGGAGTCATGCACAGATTCTTATTATGGAAACCTGGATGGTGGGTACTGCATATCATTGCGCTGGGGCTGATGTTCTGGATGGGATACATCATGCGGTGAGCAAATCCGAAACAGTGAAACAGAATTCTCCGGATAATACAGCAAAACAGTTGAGAGGGAGAAACAATGCTATGACAGATCTAAGCACAACGTACATGGGTGTGAAACTGGCGAACCCGATAATAGTTGGAGCATGCGGGTTGACTTCAAAAGCTGCCTCAATCAAGGCGCTCGAGGATGCCGGCGCAGGCGCCATTGTTACAAAGTCCCTGTTTGAGGAACAAGTCCAGGTTGAGCGTTTCAAATTCGATGAGGATCTTGAAAAGTACAACTATAGAAACGCCGAAATGGTGGAAATCTTTCCGAATACTACTTATGAGGGACCGAAGGAACACCTGATGTGGGTTCGCGAGGCAAAGAAATCGGTAAAGATACCGGTCTTCGCCAGTCTCAACGCTGTAAACAGGGATACTTGGATTGAATACGCTAAACTTCTGGAAGAAACGGGCGTTGATGGACTTGAAGTTAATCTTTTCTCACCACCCGGAGATCTACAAACAAGATCCGACCTCATTGAAAAGTCACAGATCGAGCTCGTTACGGAACTAAAGAGAACAGTATCAATTCCCATCAGCGTCAAACTCAGCAGTTCCTATACTAATGTTCTGAATTTGATAACGCTCATGGATTATACAGGGGTAGATGCTTTTGTGCTGTTTAATAAAATGTTCACGCCTGACATTGACCTGCAAAAGAACGCGCTTTCATCGCCGATCAGTTTCAGCTCGGAAACCGACATTCGCATGCCGTTACGCTATGCGGCACTGCTGGAAGGCGCTGTAAGGGCCGACATATGTTGCAGTACTGGTATTATGGATGGGGAGCAGGTACTCAAGATGATCCTTGCTGGAGCTACCACAGTTCAAGTTGTGAGTGCTCTTTACCGGCATGGCGTGTCTCACATTTCCACTATGTTGGGTAGCATTGAGAAATGGATGGAAGCAAATAGCCATGCGACTCTGGCCGATTTCCGTGGAAAGTTGAGCAAACAAAACGTTGCTGAACTCTGGGCATATACCCGGACTCAGTATGTCAAGATCATGATGAATCCCGATGAGATCATCAACAACGCCCCCGTTATCTAGAACATTAAAGCAAAGGAGAGCAAAATGAAGTCATATATTATCAAAGTTTTCCGTGTATTGGTAGTTTTCGCATTATCGGATTTCATCTTTGGTTCGGACGGAACAGGTAATTCGTCTGCTCAGACTGTTCAGCCCAAAAGTGCGTTCCAGCTTCAGCCGTTACCTTACGAACAGAACGCACTGGAACCATACATATCTGCTAAGACCATGAGTTTCCATTATGGCAAACATCATCAGGCCTATGTCGACAATCTGAACAAACTTGTTGCCGGTATCCCCATGGCCGACCAGACTCTCGAGAAGATTGCAAAAGAAACTACGGGCGTGGCGGACAAGATAGCCATTTTCAACAATGCAGCCCAAGCCTGGAATCATTCTTTCTTCTGGCGCAGTATGAAACCAGACGGCGGAGGCAAACCCGCAGGTCGTCTTTTACAGTTGATCGAAAAGTCTTTTGGAAGTTACGAGAAATTCAGAAGTGATTTCACGGACGCCGCAGTGTCACAGTTTGGAAGCGGATGGGTATGGCTTGTGCAGGAGGAGGATTCGCTGAGAATCGTGAAGACATCAAACGCCGATACGTCAATTGCCCATGGCAAGAACGTTCTTCTCGTTTGCGACGTATGGGAACATGCCTACTATCTTGATTATCAGAATCGTCGAAAGGACTTCGTTGTGGCATTTCTGGACCACCTGATGAACTGGGATTTTGCGGCATCGCAATTGAAATAATACTGCATGGACTCTTGTTATGAAGATACTTTTGAATATTGATGAGGTCCTTTCTATCGCCATTCAAATGGAGAGCAATGCAATCGACTTTTATCGAAAGGCGGCCAGTCTGCAGGCGAACAGGAAAGTCGTCGCCTTCCTCCAAAATCTGGCGATAATGGAGGATGGACACAGGGCAATCTTTATGAACTTGCGCAGCAAGACAAGTGTTCTACCCGGGAAGTCCAGGGAAGAACTGGATCCGGAGGGCGGTTTGTTCTTGTCGGCTATTACCGCGGGTTACCATGTTGAAGGGTCAATCATAGCGACTAATTCTCTCACAGGTGACGAATCGTTGGGAACACTTCTTACGACCGGAATCGAACTGGAGAAACAATCCGTTCTTTTCTACCTGGGCTTACAGGATTTGTTCCCGTCCCGCCGGCAAGGGCAAATTCTTCAGAACATTATCAAAGAAGAAAAAGGCCATATAACGGCATTGGCAGAGAAACTTTCGAAACTGGACAGCGGTGAGCAGACTGCCGGATAGCCACAGCAACAAAACCTGAGAACTGGATCTGATTGTTTTCTGCAAAATCACTACTTTGATCCTGCAGCTTGACGGACTGCTTCCAGCGCACCATCATAGTTGGGCTGTTGCGATAGATCGGGAACGATTTGTTTATAAATGAGCTTTCCGTTTTGCCCGACAATAAATACAGATCTGGCAAGGAGTCCCATGTCCTTGATAAGAATGCCATAATGTGTGCCGAAGTCATGCCAGACGTGGTCGGAGAGAACGAGAATACGATCAATCTTTTCAGCCTCGCAGAAACGTTTCTGGGCAAACGGCAGATCCATGCTGATCGTCATCATAACCACACTTGAGGGCAGAGTTCCCACCTCCGAATTGAACCGCTTTGTCTGTAATGCACATACCTGCGTATCCAGGCTGGGGACTGCGCTGATCAGGCATGCTTTGCCCTTGAAGTCGGAGAGTTTGATCTGTTTGAAACTCCCGTCAACCGTCTTGAAGTCAGGAGCCGTGTCGCCGACAGCAACCTGATCTCCCAACAATACAAGGGGTTTACCGCGCATCGTCACAAGATTGTTTGTTTCATTAAGATCCATAGCATTCTTTCCTTTCATTGAGTGACCGCATAAACATCCGCTGAACAATAATATTCCGGCTATCCCGGCAACTTTTCCCGCACTTATCCAAAGCATCCGACTGACAGGGCGATATTCCGCCATGAGTAGTCCGTGAGCCTGCATGTTCTTCCATCCTATTTCTCAAGTAGTCTTAAGTTTGCGATCAATGTTTATGTTTCTGAATACCTTCGCCGGCTTCGACATGATGAGAACTTGCCGACATGATGGCTGCGTGGATGCCTTCAACATAATGCATGTAAATCACATACGCTTCCACAAACTCGCGGCCTGTCTCTATGCTCTTGTCCTTGTGTTTTCTTGCCTCCAATACCTTCTCGAACTTCTCTCTGATGGCATGTTCCATATGTCCGCTCATCCTTTTGATCATTGTGTCAGCAGAACTGTCGGCCAATGCCTTGTCAGCCATGGCGACGATCGGCTCAACCGGTTCATCCCTGATCCCGGTGTAAGGTGCGCCTTCGCCGGCCCGATGCAGGCGTACAAGAGTTTCGAGGAAGTATTGATCAGCAATTTCCTTCGCCTCTGATCCCTTGGCGCGGACCGCTACCGCTTTCGTGAACGCAGCCTTGATCTCCATCTCGTTATCCTTCTTGACCCACTTCAATATGGGGGTCACGTCACCCTTTTCCAGGGCCGCCTTTGCCTCTGGGATTACCGGCCCATTCATCGTGTCGCAATGGGCAAGTACCATTCCGACATCAAGTACACCGAGTACGCCAACCACGGTGACTGCCATCAACACCTTTTTTATTCTCGTTTCCGGTTTCATCGTCATTAACTCCCTTTCTGTTTTCGCATCTCTCACATGTTTACAGTTTGTGACTTGTTCTGGTTTTACTTACCAACCAGTTTTTCGATCCAGGCGTGGTATTTCTCGTGCACGCCTTTGCCCAGTTCTTCCGACTCAACCTTATCAAAGGCGTCCACCAAAATCTTCTGGTCAGAGGACTTCAGAAGCCGGTCTGCCATCGGGTAGAGGACATTGTCTTCCTTGTCGATGTGTACCCGGAGTAATTGAGCATAGGAAGCCAGGTTCTCCATGGCCTTCCGGATCACGGTAGCATCAGATATCCCCTTGCCTGAGACCGCTTTCACTATGGCACGTACACAGGAACGACCTTGCTCGTGTTCGCTAAGCATGACGGCCAGGGGTCCATTATCCATGGACATACCGCGTTTATGCATCATGGGAAAGAGATGCTTCTCCTCCTTGGCATGGTGACACCGGTCCACAAAGTTTTTAAAGAAGTCCGCCATCTCGCGTACAGTCTGTGTGTGAATTGTGCCCGTCTTTTCAATGGACTCAACCTCCTTCTCTGCCGCGGCAATCACGAGCAGAATGGCCTGATGTTCGTGTTTCAGAATTTCTGTTGCTTTCATGATAATATACGCCACTTTCTATTTCGTCTTTTCTTCCTTTTCGACAGGTGTCTTCTCCAGAATGACTCCCTGGTCTTCTAATTTTTTGACGTACTTGGCGGGATCTTTCTTGAAGACAGCCGGACAAGAACCGCAACAGAAGTAAATTCTCTTGCCGTCATAATCAGCGAAATACTTCTTGTCGATACTATTACCATCCATAACCGGGCATGTTGTCTGCACTCCGGGCTGAATGTTGGATTTCATGCCGGCGGATTGATCACATCCAAACATAATCGTTCCCAGTGCGAGAATTGCCAATATCTCAACAATCTTTCTCATACGTTATCTCCTTTATGTATGTTTTTTTGCCACAACAACTTCACCGACGCTGATTGATCATCAGTTGAATGTCTTCTTCGAGGTTTTGCAGGTCTTCCTCGTGGGATACCTCATCCTGCAGAATCTGAACCACCATATTGTAAGTCACAGGATCAGCATCCCTGGTTGTCTTGAGAAGGTTCGAATACGTGCTGATGGCACATTGCTCCCCCTTGATATTCTGTTTGAGAATAGCCTCAACATAGGGATCGTCAGGCGCCTCATAACCGCAGTTGGTTTCCTTGTACCAGTCTTCTGGTTTTGTCACCGGTACTCCGCCAAGCTCGACAATTCGGAGTGCCACCATGTCGGCATGCCTGAGTTCGTCAGCGGCATGTTGCATAAGTTCGGTAATTACGGCATCCTTCATGGGGCCCTTAACGACCTTGGCGCCAACCCAGTACTGGAAGTAGGCCAGCCACTCATCCGAGAAAGCCGCTCTCAGCAACTTCAACAATTTATCAACATCCATTCCAATAATTTCTCTAGCTCTTGTTCCCATAATTAGTCCTCCTTAATTCCTTCAACATTTTACATATCGCAATCTGCCAATACATATCCAGTGTTTCGCGGTTATAATACTAAGGCGAAGCGGTTCCATCGGGCAATTGGTCAAAACCTGATTGTGACCTTCGCTTTTCCTTATCTTCCGATCCATGTTTTCTGGTGTAAGCGTGACCGGATGATGGCCCAGCATTTTCCCGCCGGCCATAAACAAAAAACCGGAGAAGGGATCAGGCTTTTTGACCGGCATAATCGGGGAAACCCTTATTGTCCTTACGATGCATAAGAGTGCATTGTATGTGTCAAGAAGAGAAAGGAATCGGCAAATGAAAGATTTTAAGAAAATACTCTGCCCAACCGATTTCAGTGAGGCATCCTACCAGGCTGTCAAGATGGCTAATGATCTCGCTGAACACTTCTCCGCCCAGCTTATACTGGTGCATGTCGTACAGCCCGTAACACCATTACCCGATGTCGAAATGGTACGTTCATTTGACATACGACTATACGAAGACCAACTTCGCAAGGGTATGGAAAACAAGCTTGCCGATGTTTCGCGAAAAATGATTTCGAAGGCGGTACAAGTCCAATCGAAGACGCTGTGTTGTGGAGATCCTGCAAGAATGATTTGCGACCTGGTGGAATCCGAGAATGTGGATTTGATTGTGATCGCCACCCACGGCATGACTGGTTGGCGTCACTATGCGCAGGGTTCAGTAGCTCAAAAAGTCATACAGCACACAAAGCGACCCGTACTTCTCGTTCACGGCCTGCCGCCCAATGGTGAGCCGGTTGCTCAGTTAACCCGTACTGCCTCTGAAGGAGATCCTGGCCTACTGGCTCTAGGCGTCATTCCATGAATTCAAAATTTCTGCAGTAAACCAATAACAAGGAGAAAAAATATGACGACGAGGATACAGGTTGTGTTCTACAGTATGTATGGTCATGTGTATAAGCTTGCGGAAGAAGAGGCGGCCGGGGCAAGAGAGGTACAGGGGTGCGAAGTTGAACTGTACCAGGTTCCTGAACTCATGCCGGACGATGTACTGGAGAAGAGCGGTGCAAAAGCCGCGCGGAAAGCATTCTCACACATCCCGGTAATGGAAGTGGACCGACTCGCAGAGGCAGATGCGATTCTTTTCGGGACACCGACGCGTTTTGGAAATATGTGCGCACAGATGCGTAACTTTCTGGACCAGACAGGTTCATTGTGGATGAAGGGTGCTCTGGTCGGTAAAGTAGGCAGTGTATTCACGAGCACAGCCACACAACACGGCGGGCAGGAAACAACCATAACCAGTTTCCATTCCACACTATTCCATCAGGGGATGGTCGTTGTGGGTGTGCCCTACTCTGAACAACGGTTGATGAACATGACTGAGATAACGGGTGGCACACCGTACGGCGCATCCACTCTTGCCGGTCCGGACGGTTCTCGTCAACCGAGCGCCAATGAACTGGCCATTGCACGGTTCCAGGGAAAACACGTAGCAACAATCGCCAGGAAACTATTGGGCAGGCAATAGTTCTGGCAGTGGTACTAGCACTGGCCTGATTCTTGGGCATTCGCGAGAAAGAGAGCTCCAAAAAGTTCGAGCCCTCTCTGTACCATCGATTGAATAATACGAACTTTTCAATGGTTAATTGGAACGATAGCCTTGCAAGACATGCTGATAATCAAGAAGAAATGAAAATGGAACTGATAGTTCGGATTTTAGTCGGTATGGCTCCGGCGACAGGGCTCGAACCTGTAACATCCTGGTTAACAGCCAAGCGCTCTACCATTGAGCTACGCCGGAACAGTAATAACTTTCTTTTCTGTCAAAATGTCACGTATCTGTTGTCTGAGCAAGCGTTTTCCTTCTGTCGTCTTTAAGTAACGCTCACGACGACGCGCATCAGACTCCCTGTAATACATCTCATAGTGAATCAATTCCACCGGACGTCTTTTTGCTGTGGATTCGACTTCCCCTCTCTCGTGCTCAGATAACCGTCTACTTAAATCTGTTGTAAATCCTGTATATAACTGCCCGTTGCATAGTAGCAGAATATACACACTGAACATTTCCCTCAAACAGCAACTCCAATTTTTATCAGGCTCGCCCTGTCATTCGACGGGGCGCCATGTCGGATGACATGGCGAACCTGTAACATCCTGGTTAACAGCCAAGCGCTCTACCATTGAGCTACGCCGGAACTGAAAATGTCACAAACTTGGGAACAATATCAGGAATTATAACTCTGTCAATTCCCGTTATTTGGTAAAGAAGAAGCATGACGATCTGCCTGTTTTTTCATATTATATTGGACGAATGGAGAGTATGAAGACTGCTCAATACTGGATTAAAAAGCTTGTGTTAAAGAAACATCCTGAAGGCGGGTATTTCAGGGAAGTATATCGCTCGGTTGAAGTGATAGCCAAGTCAGGTTTGCCGCGTCGATATAACAGTAAACGGGCATTTTCGACTTCGATATACTTCATGTTAAACGAAACGGATGTATCAAAGTTTCACAGGTTGAAGTCGGATGAACTGTGGCATTTTTATACCGGCAGTTCGCTGACTATTCATATCATCAGCCCGAAAGGAAAGTATTCCAGTATCAAACTGGGTTCTGATCCGGAGAAGCAACAGATATTTCAGTGTGTGATTAAAAAGAATCACTGGCTCGGCGCAACGATTGACAACCCGAAGAGTTTTTCGCTAATCGGATGTACCGTAGCGCCGGGTTTTGATTTCGCCGACTTTGAAATGGCGAAAAGGGAAAAGCTCTTACGTCTGTGTCCAGGCAGACGATCGATTATTGAGCAACTAACCTGAAGTGAACAACTATAGTAGCAGCCCTTCGTATGATATATTATAATCCGTATCCGAAAGCGTCGTGCATTTCGGCACAACTCTTTCGCGTGAAATGGCCTCCCCGTCTGTGTTGTCGTACGCACCGGATACCATAAGTATACCGGCGCGCACGCTGCCCCCGCCTGCCGGAAGCCGGGGCGGGCAGGTTGCCGGTCGGAGTTTCTGGAGAAACTCCTGAAGGCCATTTGCCGCCGAAATATTTGCGCAAAGAAATCGAAATGCAAGCCGCGTTTACATCATATCATTCGACATGACAGGTGGCGCTAAAAGGCGCCAAACTAGAGTCCTTTCTTTTGATGGGAGAGGAAAAAGGTGAGGGTCAATGTCAACGGACTTATGTCGTTTCAATCAGAACCCACGTAAGTTAGTGCTCGTACGCTTGATCAGCCCTTCCTTTGGAGTCCGTTTAAGCACGACATACTGGATGCCGTTCTTTTCGCAGTATTCTCTCTTTTCAGGCTGATCACCGTCTTCGTTGACGGCATAAATGTCGGGCTTGATCTTTCGGATTTCCGGTTCGGCATCGAGCCAGCCATGACCCGTGGAAACAAGTGATTGCCTGACATAGCGTATGGATCCTGCAACATACCGCCGTTCGTCCTGTTTGAACAATGGATGACCATCGCCCTTCAATAACCTGAGGTTTTCATCATGGCCAACTACTACATACAAATCGCCTAGTTCGGACACTTCCTCGAAGAAACGAACGTGTCCGGAGTGGAACCAGTCAAAACATCCCGAAACGATTACTTTTTTATGACCAGGTGTCGTATCCACATCAAGTCCCTGCGGGTTTGGAAATCCTGCAATATTTTTGCCTGTCAGAACGCGATAATCCATACCGTGTGACTTACAGAACTTCTTTTTGGCGGGTGAATCGCTCTTCTCGTCTACAACCCAGATATCCGGTTTCACATCAAGTTCGGGTAAAGTATCGGGATTGAATTTCCCGTTGAGAATCCTGACTTCGTGCACATAACGAATGGCCTGTAAAAGGTAATTTCTTTCAACTTCAGAGAATTTTGGCCCCTTCCCTTCCATCGACTGGACGACTTCATCCGACCAGAGCAAGACATAAACCTCTCCCAGCCTGGAGGACTCTTCGAGAAATCTTATATGACTGGATTTCAAATCATCAAAACTGGCGGAAACAATTACTTTTTTCATGGTACTGAACAGATCATGAAGTTCGAACATTGACCTTGAATGCACCCGGTACCGGTTCATTGGAGACAATATAAAGATAACCGCCGCCACAACCGGAGTACATGGCGCCCGGATATTTTGACTGGTAGTAATGCATCACTCCAAGCAGATCAGTTTTGATTGCCGGGTGAGCCACGGTTTGCGGTAGAATAGCTTCCCAGCACTTCATGCATTCGTTCATCGAGGCGCCAAGTGCTTTGACATCCATGGCCATGATGGCGCTATAACAATCCTTGCCCGATTGCCCCAGCCTGCGGACCCATTCTGTATCAAGATTTTTGATTCCAAGCGGATTGTATCCGTCAGGCCGCGGCGCGACGGCAAGAACATTGATAACCTTTTCCAGCCAGCGTGCGATTTTCTGATCATTACAGGATTCAATATGTTTCGGGAAAACCCCGCCTTTATGATTGAAGTCGTAGTCCAGCCGGTTCACGCCGGGATAAAGCAGACCGATCATATCCTGGCTGCCGGATGGTTCGGTCTTGCCTTTATTTTCCTCTGCATAAAGTTCCTCAACCAATTTCGCATAATTTCCGGAGGGCATTTTGCCATGCCAGAGTTTCAAAGCCACATTGCGTGTACCCGTTGCCATGCCGGCGCGTTCCATCCAGCAGAATGTGGGATGAAGGCCAATGACCACCATCGAACCCGGTGGGGTTGGATTGTGACTGGAAACAAACGGCTGATCAATCCATCCCCCGGCAAGTGCAATACGGTACGGTATTTCTCCGATCACTTGCGTAATTTGACCGGTGTTTTTGGAGCCCACGATGTTTTTCCTCTTTAAGGATTAGAGAACATCTTTGACCGTTTGTTTACCGGCTTTGCGGTCGTAGTATTGTTGTTCGATCCATTTGTAGGTCTTCTGCAGGCCCTTGCGGAATGGTGTATCCGGTTCCCATTTCAGTATTTTCTTGATGAAGGTGTTATCGCTGTTACGACCGGCAACACCGTGTGGTGCGTTGAGGTCATATTTTCTCTTCAACTTGATGCCGCCGATTTTTTCCGCGATACTGACAAGGTCATCTACTGAAATAAGTTCACTGGTACCAAGGTTGATCGGCGTGGCAATCAGTTTGTCGCAGTGCATGATCATGTCAATACCCTTTACGCAATCATCGATGTACATGAAACTGCGGGTCTGTGTGCCATCGCCCCATATAATGATTTCTTTTTTACCGCTGTCCTTTGCCTCGATCACCTTGCGGCAGATGGCAGCCGGCGCTTTTTCGCGGCCGCCGTCCCAGGTACCCCACGGACCGTAAACATTGTGGAAACGGGCGATGTGGGTGTTCATCTTTCGTTCCGCCCAGTATTCCTGGCAAAACATTTCCGAAAGTAGTTTTTCCCAGCCGTATCCGCGTTCCGCATAAGCCGGGTAAGCATCGGATTCTTTCAACGCACGGCAATGAGGGTCTTCTTGCAGTTTCACGTTATAGGCGCAGGCCGATGATGAAAAGAAATAACGCTCAACACCGGCGCGGTTGGCCGCTTCAATGAGATGGGTATTGATAAGGATACTGCGCAGGCACTCAATGCGGAAACGCTCGATGAAACCCATCCCACCCATGTCGGCCGCCAGGTTGTAAACCTCTGCTGCATTTTCAACAGCACGTTTGCAATTACTTTCATTGCTCAGGTCCAGGCACAGGCACTCGACATCCGGAACCCTCTGGTACCAGAGAGGCAAGGGTTTTTTGTCAACCGCTCTGATGTTCGTAAAGCCCTTATTGTGGAAATAACGAACCAGGGACCCGCCGATAAATCCACCTGCACCACCCACTAGGATCAAATCACTTTTTTTCATCTTATTATCCTCTCTTCTTGTTATCTTCCTGAAATTATTTTTTGACTTAACGGCAACAGCATAAGCTTGATTATCGCTTTAGAAAATGGATATATATGACTATTAGATGGATAATTTTGACCTTAAAACCAATCCAGTACCGACGCCGAAGTTCATGTCGACCCAGGTGTCTGACGTGCGTTACTACTATCTTGATCTCCAGCCAAAATCCACTTCCGGCATCACGGTTGTCTGCGGCGGACGTGAACGATGTAACCCGGAGTACGTTATCCTCAACAGAAGGTTCCGTTTCCACTCGATAGAATGTATTGCGCAGGGTCGCGGTGAAGTGACCATAGCCAATAAGACTTTCCGTTTACAGGCCGGTTCGGTGTTTTCGTATGGACCCAATATCCCTCATACCATCCGAAACGATCCGAAGAACCCAATGGTAAAATATTTTGTTGATTTCGTTGGTACGGAAGCGACACGTTTGCGCAGGGAAAGCCCGTTGCGCGGCGGTGTTGTGAGACTTTCAGCACCAGGAGAGATACTGGATATCTTTGAAGACCTGCAGCGACAGGGCGGACGTAACGCTCCTGGTACTCCGGCAATCTGCAGTACTTTGGTCCGGTTGCTTATTCAAAAGATTGGTGCTCTGGCCATACCGGACAAGGAAGCTGATGCACGGGCACTCGCAACCTATCAGCGTTGCAAGGAACAGATTGAGCAGAGGTTTGTTGATTTCAACTCACTGGCGCAGATTGCCCAGACCTGCCACGTGGATCAGGCTTATATTTGCCGTCTGTTCCGGCGCTTTGATCACCAGAGTCCTTATCGTTATTTGTTGCGTCTGAAAATGAACCGTGCCGCAGAGTTGTTGATGAGTTCCCGGTTACTTATAAAGGAACTGGCGGAAAAACTGGGTTTTTCTGATCCTTATCATTTCTCGCGTGTGTTCAAATCGGTCCACAATATCTCGCCCGTTCAATTTGTAAACCGTGGTCATCGTAGTATAATCAACCGTTGAGAGTAGTTTTGGTATTCATATTATCTCCCAGTACAACCCTGGAGGTCGCAACCAAAGAGGTGGCGCGCATTTCGATACCGCTAGGGGCGGTTCCAGAGGTAGGTCCTGGTTTCTTCGACCAGTACCTTGTTAAGGACGATTAGTGATATCAGGTTGGGAATTGCCATGAGAGCGTTAGTGATGTCGGCGAATGACCAGACAATTTTGATAGAAACTGTTGAACCGATCATCACTGCTATAACCCACAGCCAGCGATAGTATTTTACGATCCAGATTCCGAATAGATACTCCATCGCTTTTTCACCATAATAACACCAGCCGAGAATCGTGGAGAAAACAAAAGTCAGCAGGGCGACAGAAAGAATAACCTGACCCACTGTGTGAAATTCACCAAAAGCCGCTTTTGTCAGATGAGTGCCGTCAAGTCCTCCGGTCCACATTCCGGAATTCACGACAACCAGGCCTGTGAGTGCACATACAACAACCGTGTCCCAGAATGTGCCGGTGCTTGAGACAAGCGCCTGTCTTACAGGATTTGAAGTCTGTGCGGCCGCAGCTACTATAGGCGCACTGCCGAGGCCCGATTCGTTGGAAAAGAGCCCTCTAGCAATACCATATCGCATTGCCTGCGCCACACCTGCTCCAAGAAATCCACCGACGGCAGCCTGCGGTTTGAATGCATCGCGCAGGATCAGCATGACAGTCTCAGGCAGTGTGTCCGCTTTCCAAATCAGAAGGAACAAACAACCGGCTATATAGAAAATGGCCATGAACGGAACGAGTTTTTCACAAACCCTGGCAATTGATTTTATGCCTCCGATAATGACCACGGCGGTGATAACCGTCATGACCAGCCCGGATATCCAGGGTTTTGCCCCGGATACCTGAAACAGTAATGTTGATATTGAATTGGCCTGGACCATGTTTCCGATGCCGAAAGCAGAAACAGCAGTGAAAACGGCGAACAGTACCGCAAGCCACTTGCAGTTCATCCCCTTCTCTATCACATACATGGGCCCACCAGAAAACTGTCCTTTTTCATTACGGATTCTGTACTTCACGGAAAGAAGAGCTTCGGCATATTTTGTAGCAATTCCGAATACGCCGGTCAGCCACATCCAGAGCACGGCGCCAGGTCCACCCGCTGCAATTGCAGTTGAAACACCAACAATATTACCGGTACCAATCGTTGCCGCGAGGGCGGTGGTAAGCGCTCCGAAATGGCTGACATCGCCTTCCCCTTCAGTACTGCGCTTGAAAGATAACTTTATGGCTTCCCACAGGTATCGCTGAATAAACCGGAGGCGTACGGTCATAAAGATGTGTGTGCCCATCAGGAGGATCAGAAGAGGCGGTCCCCAGACTGCATCGCTGAGTTTCGAGAACAATTGCTCAACATTTTCCATGTTTTAACATCTCGTTGTACAATGCATCTGCCGCGCAATCAATGCATACTAAGGATAGTTTTCCTTTCTGTTCAATGTCAACCTTTTACAGCACAGCTATTACGTGTATTACCGGCACGGTTTATGATGGTCGCAACCGGATAACCCTTGAAAATCTTTTAGAAATCCATTGGAGAAGAAATTGCAATTTGTATCAGTTAAAGGTAAGAAAGAAGGCCTGATTTTTTGGAACAGATTTGATAAGTTGATTGAATATTTCCGAAACATCAAAAAGGAGCATACGATAATGAAGAAGATAATCATGTTGTTGACGGTCGGTATCGGGTTGATCAACATTGCATCTGCAGGTGATGAATTACCCCTTAAAGCGCACCCCGATTCGAAAACATGGCAGAACCTTTTCGCAAACGACTTGTCAGATGCCATTTACCCAAAAGATATATGGTCGGTCAAGGACGGTGAACTTACGGCAACCCAGGATCAATGTATCTGGACGAAAAACCAGTACGAGAATTTCATCCTTGATCTTGAATTCAAAATGGGTGATGGCGCAAACAGTGGCGTGATTGTTTATACCAGCGATCTTAAAAACTGGATTCCAAACTCCGTGGAAATTCAGATTCTGGATGATTTCAATGAGAAATGGGCAAAAATTGCAAATACATGGAAATGTGCTGGTATCTTCGGTCGCCTTGCACCCGCCAAGCAAGCCGTCAAAAAAGCCGGCGAATGGAACCGGATGACGGTTGCCTGCAAAGGTTCCATGATTTATGTATTACTTAACGGTGAACTGACTGTTGAAGCAGATATGAAGAAATGGACGGACGCCAAGAAAAATCCTGACGGTAGTGATATTCCACCGTGGCTGAGCAAACCGATGGCTGAAATTGTAACCAAAGGACACATCGGTTTTCAGGGGAAACATGGTGGCGCGCCGATTTTCTTCCGTAACATGAAGATCAAACAACTGGAATAAACCAATTATCTTAAAAAACTAATTTAACAGGTCACTTGTAAACAGGCGTCCGAGATTTTCGATAAATTAGCTATTATGAAAGAAAAGGCCGGTTTTCCGGCCTTTTTAAGTCTGTAAATAAGTTGTTCACAACTGTTAAAAAGCCTGTTAAAGATTAATCAGTACGAAAGAAATCCCTGAATTTTACAGCAAAAATGGGAATTCCTGATACCTGACCGCAATCTGCGCCATATTACAAGTCGCAACATACGTTGCTACAATGAGTTACGAGTATAAATTCCAGAAATAGAAGATGCTGGAAATGTCGTTGGTACAGCAGAAAACATGTATCGGTGGGGCGGTTTCCCTTGTTTTCATTAAGCGAAATATACCTATAAGGCAGACATTTCATATCTAATGATATTGGAGCACTTTACATAATCATACTGCACTTGAAAGAAACGATGAATTACTGCAAATTCTGATGACGGCTTGCAGTATTTTGTATCAAAAGGCATATTATCCGGCATGAAATTTGATTCTTCGGCATTTCTTAAGGAGTTGGAACAGATTGCACGTAACATGGGTGCGAAAGCATTTGGCATTGCCGATTTAAATAAGCTCAAAACGAAAACACCTGATCTATTTAAGATGCTTCCCGGTTATTACAGTCGCGCCATAGTATCCGGCATCAGGTTACAGAAAGCTGTACTGAAAGATATCCAGAACGGCCCCACCCCGCTTTACTTTCATAATTATCGCCAGGTTAATTACCAGCTTGACGCTCTCGCGCTCATGCTTGCAGACAGGATTCAAGATGCCGGTTTTAATGCCCTGGCCGTGCCTGCTTCCCAAATCATCAAAAAAAATCCCATGAGTGGTCATATTTCTCATAAGTTGCTCGGATGGTCTGCAGGAATAGGCTTTATCGGCAGAAGTACTTTACTGGTTCATCCCGAGTATGGCGCGCAAATGCGCTATGTATCAGTTCTTACAGATATGCCTCTGAAAGCCGGTTTACAGCATAACGGTGATTGCGGATCGTGCAAAGCCTGTATCTTTGCCTGTCCGGCCAAAGCGATAAAAGACAAAAAGGAAGATTTCAACCTGCAAGCCTGCTACGAAAAACTTACCGAATTCACAAAACTTCCATTCATTGGTCAGCATATTTGCGGAGTATGTGTCAAAACCTGTGTCGGTAAAATCAAGCCTGACACTCAAAACCGGAAATGATTTAATCCGCACGTTGTCATCAGCATTGTGGGTGGAGTTAATAATCCGGGTGTTTATGTAATATCCGGGTTAACAGGGAAAATATTTTATGGGCAGTGTCAAACCAGTAAAGCCGGTGAAATTCTTTTGTGGCATTATAGGTATAAACAAAGAAGTCATTCTCCGCGCCGTGAATGAACTGGGTGCCTTGCTGGGGAAAATTGATCAGGAAAGTGAGTTCATGCCTTTCAACTTCACTGATTATTATGCGGATGAAATGGGGAATGACCTTTTTCGTCAATTTGTTTCATTCCAGGAGCTTATGGATCCTCGGAAACTTGCAGAAATCAAGCTTGTCACAAATACTATAGAGGATAAATTCACCGTTACCAGCAACGGCAAGGTACATCGTACGGTTAATCTTGATCCTGGTTATATTACGGCGTCAAATCTGATTCTGGCCACTACCAAGGAGTTCTCTCACAGGATTTGTATAGGGGAAGGTATCTATGCAGAAGTGACACTGAATTTCAAAAAAAACGGGTGCGTATTTTTTCCCTGGACCTATCCCGACTTCAAATCGGGCAAATATACTTCTTTCTTCCTGGAAATCCGCCGCCGGTATATGGAAATAACCAGGACATCTTCTAACTCTACCGATCATCAATCCTGACCATGCATGTCAGGAAGAAGGAGGTCATTACGGCAATGAAACGTATCATACGCTTGTCTTTTCCTGATTACACACAACGGGATAAGTTGATCCTGTCAATACCCGGTGACGTTACTCAACCTGTATCGTTTCCTTTTTTGATGTGATTTACGACTGCTTTTGTACAAGTAGAAATAGATTTATTCATTCTTCGGTGTCTTACCACGCCGATAATACCTGTGATTATTCCGGTTGGTATACACAAAAATCCCACGGTCCAGAACCATCCTTGATTCGAAAAGTGCATGATCGAGACACCCGCAATCAATAATGCGATTGACGAACGAAGATATGCCAACAGGGTTCTTTCATTTGCCAGGGAAGTACGGGCAATCGCAAGTTCATCCCGCAATATCAGTTCATCATGATCGAATTTTGAATACGGCAAATCTTTCATTTGTACTGCGTCATATATCTATTATATGGCACTCACGCTTACCTTGTTTACTATTAAAATTTTACAGCAATAATCCTCTTAAACAAACTTTTTTCTCCTTAATTTATCTGAGTAGTTTAAAGCCAAGCTTCATTTCGCGCTTTCAGGTGTTGTTTCTGCCAGTGGCGGCTGGTATATCCGTAGCAGCTTGATGGACAACGGCCCGTCACCGTTTGGAACGAGTTTAAGCGTGTGTTGTGTATTGCTCAGGCCCTGGGCCAGCGTGACGGTATTTTCCTTCGTAGGATCCGTAACCGTCGGGGCCGAGTACACATCCACGAACAGCGGTTTGACTTCCCACTTGACTTCGTAGTTCTTGGGCAGTTCTTTCTTGCGGTAACTCAGTGCGCCACAGACTGACCACATGCCGGAATCTATAACCACACGGCCTGAATTAGATACAAACTTCTTATTCTGATCGCCCTTCCCGTCAGGACCGGTCTTTGATCCGATAACTTCATAGGTAAGGACCTTTTTCTCAGGATCGCATTCCAGGATTTTCGCAGTCCATGATTCGAGAACCAGTTGTTTTTCAAACCCGATCTTGTTAATTGCCGGCCACCAGACATGCGGTGACGCAGAAGGCCGGGAATGATAGTAAAGTTCCGGATATTCAGAAGGCGGTTTATTGTCGATAAGAACCTTCGCTGTACCTGCCTTTTCCTGTTTTGCATTATCGGCAATTACGTCGATACGGTTACCTTCAAAAGTCAATTCGATACTTCCATCAGCGCCACGCTTTACTTTGGCATCATCAACCGCCACATCACGTACCATGTTCCGCCATTTGTTTTTCGGGAATTTCGGATCATAGCGGAGATATTGCATGACGAGTTTCTCAAGCAGAAAATTACCTAGATCATTGGGATGGACACTATCGCCAAGTGTGTCTTTTGGAAAAAGATTGTTGGCCTTGAAATATGAGCGGAGCTGTTCGCGTACTTCTGCCAGTTCACAGCCATATTTTGCCGACAGTTCGCGGATCAGTTTCGACTGTTTTTCATCTGCATCACAGAGTCCTTTTGCGGCGGGGTCATCAGGTGAACCATCGCGCGCAAGGTCCTTGGGCCAACGGAAGTGCGGGGTTCGGAACAATATCTCCGCCGTTGTGCGCTGGCGGGTATGGGCGATGATCTTTTCCAGTTCACCGCTTTCAACGCCACCATAAACGTGAAAGATCATCAGATCGGGATAAAATGGATAAAGGTCATACTCGGCGGTTTTGAGCAGGGTAGGAGCACTGTAACCACCGATGGCACGGTTTTCAATTTCGATATCTGCATTGGGATAAGCTTTACGAAGATTCTCAGTAACGGCCTTTGTCCAGCGACCGGCCGTGACCGATTGGCCGTAAAACAGGATGTGAACATGGTTGCGTTTTTGCGGTGTACTGGTGGCAAGCAGTGTCATCGTACGCTGGATGTTTTCCCCGAGCTCCTCGAGGTTTGATGGTGGAGCAGGTGGTATGAAATTCTTTGTGGCTACGGGTTCGGCAGAATATGCAGTAGCAACTGTCAACATTATCCAAGTGCTTATCATTAATCGATTTTTCATATCATGATCCTTTTATTCAGTTTCCTTTCGAAGATGGATAAACATGGAATTCCCATATTGAAGGGGCTTTTGAAGCATCAAGAATATGGAGCCTTATATACCTTGCCCTGACAGCGGGAAAATCTTTCTGGAATTCAAGTCCAGCTTTGCCGCCTGAACACGCATTTTTCCAGTCTTCCTTGTCACCATTTCTGTACTCCAGACGGAATTTCTGTATCCTGGGTTCAAACTCCATTATTTTAATTCCGGCGATATCCTGTTCCGAAAGCAGATCAACCTCAAGCCAGCACTCGCGGGTATCATCGGATGTTGCCCACCGGGTTTGCATATCATCATCGAGCGACTTGTTCCCGCCGAATTCCGTCCCGCCGGGATGAACATTTGATGCCGTACACGGTTTATGAGCAGCAATCGACACTGAACCCCACTTTCCAAATGGAGTCACCTTGTAAATCTCGAATTCCGTTATGACAGGCTCAGAAATACTTTTGTTTATCAGGAGTCTTACCTTCGATGCCGCGACTTCCGGTATTCCATGCAGATTCCTGTTGCCGATTACTGAACCCGAAGCCACTGTCTGCCATTGATTACCGCTCATCACCTGTATCTTGTACGATTGAACACGTTCACCCTTAGAAATATCTTCGCGGATATTGACGAAGTTGAAAGAAACCGGCTGTTCAAACTCGATCTCAATCCCATCCTTGTCCTTCTTGTATTTTCCTTTTTTCGCAAGATTGTTCTTATATAATCCGCGAATTGTGGAACCGAATTCTGACAATCTCTGTATGTCAGGATCTGCAAAAAGACCGCGTTTGTCAGGCGGTACGTTTAACAGCAACACACTGTTTCGTCCGACTGATTTCATGTAAATGTCCATGAGATGTTCGAGCGACTTGACCTTCTCGTCCTGTGCGGCATGATAAAACCAGCCTGGCCGGATTGACACATCGCATTCCGCGGGATGCCACTTTCCATTTTTGACGCTGGACTCACCAATCCTGGCAACGCCCGATTCATTACCAACCCATCTAATATCAGGACCGCAGATGGCTATCAGGGCCTTTGGAGCCAGCTTTCGTATTGTTTCATAAAACCGGTTCCAGTCGTATTGCTGTTTCTTTCCGTTTGGCCCCTCACCGCAGGCGCCATCAAACCACACTTCATCAATGGTTCCATATTGCGTCAGGAGTTCGGTAAGCTGGTTGATAAAATGATTATTGTATTCATCGGTGCCATATTTCGGTTCGTGCCTGTCCCATGGCGAGAGGTAAAGACCTACTTTCATTCCTTCCTCAAAGCACGTTTCTGTGAACTCTTTTACAACATCGCCTTTGCCATCTTTCCATGGAGAATTCTTCACAGAATGTTCCGTGTATTTACTCGGCCACAGGCAAAAGCCGTCATGGTGCTTGGCTGTAAGAATCATGAGTTTGAAACCGGCATCCTTTGCCGTTTTTACCCACTGTCTGCAGTCAAGCGCGCTGGGATTGAACAGTTTCGGGTCTTCCTTGCCGTCGCCCCATTCCCTGTCGGTGAAAGTATTCACGCCGAAATGCAGGAACATGGTCATTTCCATCTTCTGCCAGGCGAGCTGTTCAGGGTTCGGAAGCGGCATTTCGCTTGTCTGGGCAAGGATCGTGGAGAATGGGATAAGAACAATAGCCAGCATGCTGACAAATTTCATTTGCAACCTCTCTTTCTTTCCAATCCGAACATAAAAACGTTGTCAGGATAAATGGTTACCTATTTCGACGCAAGTCTTTCACGTAATCTACCCTTGTCAGAATATCTTCTTCGGTTTCAGATTAGGCCATGTATATCGACCTAAAAGTGCGTGATTAATAAAGCATCGTGCATTTCACGAGGAAACCTTTTACGTGATCCAGCCTTCGTTAAGAAACTACGGCGGACAAGTATTACTTCAATCGTCCTTCAAAACTCAGGCCCCTTCGGGCAGTGTTGCCGCGGATTGCGTGGATACATATCCAACCCAACCCGCGGCGCCAATGCGCTTGAAGCAATCTGACGTAAAATCTTTCCCCGAAGAAATGAAATGCACGATGCGATCTACACATCCCGATACAGCGGAACCGATCGGGATGACTTCAGAAAATATGTCTCATAAGTGAACTTCCGCCGTTTCGGCGGATGATAGACCGCGAGACGCATTTCGATGTCCGTCAGGACTGGTGAAAAAACTTGGTCAGTTTGCTGCCAGCGGCAGGCGTCCGCGAGGGAGCGTGTATACGCATACCGATCCCTCGCGGTAACGAACCGATGACAGTAAAATCACCACGTCTTTTTCACCACGAAATGCGACTCGCAAGAGTTCTTGCAACCACTAAGAGTCATGCTCGATTAGCTTTATTTATGACCTATCGGACGGAAACGGATTCGTTGCGGACTGTCGGCGGCATCGCCAAGCAGTTTGCGGCGATAATCATGATAGGCTTCGTAGTTACCCTCGAACCAGGTTGCCTGACTGTTACCTTCGAAGGCCAGGATATGCGTAGCAACACGATCGAGGAACCAGCGATCATGCGAAATTACAACGGCACAACCGCCAAAACTGATCAGCCCCTCTTCCAGGGCACGCAGGGTACCAACATCGAGATCATTGGTCGGTTCATCAAGCAGAAGCAAATTACCACCCCTGCGCAGAAGTTTGGCTAGATGTACACGATTGCGCTCCCCTCCGGAAAGCTGACTGACTAGCTTCTGTTGATCACTTCCTCGCAGGTTGAATCGACTGCAATATGCGCGACTGTTCATTTGCTTGCCACCCAGATCAAGGAATTCAGCGCCACCGGAAATTTCGTTGTATACGGTATTCTTTGGATTCAGGGCTTCACGGGACTGGTCAACATACGAGATTTTTACCGTCTCCCCGATCTTAAGGATTCCGGATGTCGGTTTTTCAGCTCCGATGATCATTCGAAAGAGTGTCGTCTTCCCCGCCCCGTTGGCGCCGATGACACCGACAATTCCACCACGCGGCAAGTCAAAATTGACACCTTCCATGATTACACGATCACCGTAATTCTTACTGAGATTCTCCGCCCGTACAACCACGTTACCCAGTCTCTGTCCCGGCGGGATCTGAATTTCGAGTGTGTCTTCCCGGGTATCAATCTGCTGACGGGCCAGTTCTTCATAACGATTCAGACGCGCCTTGCTCTTTGCCTGGCGGCCCGATGGATTCAACCGGACCCATGAGAGTTCCTGTTCCAGCAGTTTGCGCCGCGATTGCGCCTGTTTCGATTCCTGTTCCAGCAGGGCCTGTTTCTGTTCCAGCCATGAGCCGTAATTCCCCTTGTATGGAAAAGCATGGCCCCCATCCAGCTCAAGTATCCATTCGGTTACGTTGTTCAGGAAATAACGATCATGTGTTACAACTACCACTGTTCCTTTGAATTTCTTCAGGTAGGTTTCAATCCATGCCACCGATTCCGCATCAAGATGATTGGTAGGTTCATCCAGCAGAATAACGTCCGGATTGGAAATCAGCAGACGGCACAGGGCCACGCGCCGTTTCTCGCCGCCTGAAAGGGTATCCACCGTTGTTTCACCCGCCGGCAGGCGTAGGGCTTCCATTGCCACTTCAACATGATGATCCAGCTCCCACAGGTCGTTCGAGTCGATTTGTTCCTGCAGGTTACCGAGTTCATTATTCAGACGGTCTTTTTCGTCATCTGGCAAGTCCTCGCCAAGCTTGTTACAGATTTCATCATATCGATTCAATAATGCGCGTGTGGATGCCACACCCTCCTCCACCGCCTCGGCAACGGTCTTTCCCGGAGTAAGCTGGGGTTCCTGTGGCAGATATCCAATACGAACGTTTTTCGCAATCTGTACATCACCCAGGATCTCCTTGTCCAGTCCGGCAAGGATTTTCAGCAAAGACGATTTTCCGGTCCCGTTGCCGCCAATAACACCGATTTTTGCGCCAAAGAAGAACGCGAGCGTGATGTCCTCAAGAACCGCGTTCTTGTTATACATCTTGGTGACGCCCTGAAGATTAAAAACATATTCACCGGCCATAAATCACTTCTCTCCCGTTAATTTGGATAATCAGCGGCGACATCAAACCATTTTCCCATGACAATTCAACATGAAAGCTGGGAAATTTGAAGAACGGAAGATTCCTGATAACAGAATATTTATCATTCCAGGGAGCGAAACGACGAAAGATCTCGATATTCTGATTTTTACAACAGGGATATTTCAGTTGTCCCGCACTTCGATTTCAATTTTCGCCCAGTAACCAGCTTCGTGACTCCAGCCTGTGGGCTGATTGAGCAATTCAACCTTCACAGTCTTGCCGGCGAGAGGCGTCAGATCCACGTCTGCGTTCAGCCATCCTTCTGTGGCTATATCTTTCCCTATAGTCTTTTTAAATATTTCTTTACCATCGGTCCGTACTATCAGTTCCCAATCTCCTTTGGGATGATGGCCGACGACAAGCTTGAGTGTTGTCTTTTTTCCAGAAGCTATATCCATTGTTTTGCTCAGGACGCAGGCGGTGTCCTTGTCTTTTGGATGCGTGACGAGAATATTCTTCCGGCCAAGTTCTTTGGCGTGCAGGCCAGGGTTCATATCACTGCCACAACTGGCAATTTGCCAGCCGGGAGCGAACTTTGCGACACCCTGTTTCAGCCTTTCCTTCTCTTCCTGATCCGGCGCCCTGGTGATTTGTTTCATCTCGGTCTCGGTGAATTTACTGTCTGTAATGGGACCCGGTGCCCAGCTCAATTCAAGCTTGCTTGGTTTCGGTGAAACCACCGGAATAACGAATATTTCCTCACCATTTTCGTTTTTCTCGATTCTTCCGCCCTCCTTGATAATCGCCTGGCGCGCAAGTTTTGCGCAAACGTCGAGAAGCGCCGGGAAATTGTAGGCAGTATGACTGAAAAAGGTTTTTTCGTTCAGTTCTTTTGCAAAACGATCCGGTAGTTTCGAAAACCCAATGATCGTAAAAAGAACCCCGGCCGAACTGGATGGATTACAATCGGAGTCATATCCGCTCCGGCAGGAAATAATAATAGTTTTGTCGAGATCACCTTTACCATATAGGAGCCCCATGAGGACGCAGGCGCCATTTATTTTACAGTCGATCCCGCCATTGGATGCCTTCTGGTATTCCGGGTTCTTGCGATACTTTTCCAAACATAACTGCCATGTCTTTTCCCAGTTATCAGGATCCGCTTTGTACCATGCCAGCATGTCGCGAACCATTTCGGCATATTGTGATTCAGCAGGAATACATTTGAGACCAGCCTCGATGACCTTGATGATATCGCTCTGGAAGAAAGCTTCGGCGTACATGCCGCCCATGAACTGGCCGGCATACATTCCATCGCCGTAGTTCATAAGTCGTCCAAACTTTTCGCCCATGGAAACAGCCACATTGGGCATGCCGGGGGCTATGAGGCCGGAGAAATCGGCTTCAATCTGGTAATCAATATCGTTTGGACATTTATTGAATTTTGGGTGGCTGGAATCGGGCGGAGCGATGCCCTTGCGGAGATTTGTACGTCCGGCCTTGTTCGCGCACCAGAGGGCATAGCCGCTGTTGGCAAAATCAATTCCCGCCTGTCGGATGGAAACATCAAGACCGTGTTCTTCCATTGAACGAAGAAATGTCATTTCGACATAAAGATCATCCTGTCCGAAGGCATCGTTAATCATGCGTGGTTGCCATTTGGGCATGACGTCATCGGGCATGATCTTGTCGACAAATTTAAATTCGGTGGGCGCTCCCCATGAGACACCGGCAATCTGGCCAACCCAACCGCCTTTCATTTTGTCCAGATAGTCCTTCAGTGGAATTTTGCGGCATTCCGTCTGGCCGGGCGCACATAACGAGAAGAACAACATCAAACCGATAATGCTGATTATCAATCTACCGTTTCTTTTCATGATTATTCCTTTCCTTCTGATGTACGACAGACCTATCAGACCAGCGCTTTGAAGTTGAGTGAATCCTCTTTGCTCAATCGTTAGCGCAATTATGCCAGATGGATTTTTAACGTCAACATTTTTTTGTGATTTTTTCAGTAGTAAAGTATATTGTAGAAATTACGATAGACCTTGATTCCAGTACTCCCAATCTGTAAGAAATCCGTCAACTTTAGACCATTTCTTGTCAATTAAACTTGAAATAAGAATAAGGAGAAAATCCACCATGGGAACAAAATGTAACAGGCGTCAATTTATGACCGGCATAGCCGCTATGGCGGCGACAGGTGCGGTACGAGTGACTGAAATCCATGGGCAACAGGAAACGGAGAAGAACAAGCCTAAGGCCGGTAAATTACGAAATGCATTTTCAGTAAGTATGAACTGTTTTGGCTGGGGACAGTTTGATATTGCACAATGTATCACTCAGATCAAGAAAACACCGATTCGTCTTTTGGAGTTGCCCGCTGAACAGGCTCGTCCTAAAAGTTTGATACCGGAACTGATGATTGATGCTCCCCTGGGTGGTCAATGGCAATACAGCTTTCCCGATCTGCAGGACTTGCTGGCACGGAATGGTTTTAAAGCCGAGAGTGTGGATTTATTTGGTTATACGGGTTACCCTGGTTCTGACAGAATCATCAAGCGGCGCATTGACTTCGCAGAACGTATTGGCGCACAGGTACTCGTCCTTGGCTGTCATCACAAAGCCCTGGGTCATAAAACTTCCGGTGATGAATCACAGGAACAAAAGGATGCGCGGTCATTCATGTATGCGATGCTCCGCGACGTGGCTGATTATGCCGCCGGAAAGAACATAAAAATTGCCCTGGAGATTCATGGCGGTATTATGGCCAACGCACGCGAAGCGCTTCGAACAATGAACGAAGTAAATCGTCCAAACCTGGGAGTCAACTTTGACACCGCGAATATTTTCTTTTACAATGAGACTTTCAGCGCAGCAGATGCGGCCCGTGAACTTGAGTCTCTGGCAAAGCATGTGTTTCATGTTCACCTGAAGGACATCATTCGCGGTCAGGGCAAACATGTCTTACCGCAGCTGGGTAAGGGAGAAGTTGATTTTCGAAAGGTGTTCGACATTCTGCATAATGCAGGTTTTTACGGGCCATTCAGCTTCGAGGTCGAGACTTTTCACGGCGCCACACAGTCAGGTGATATTAACGCCTATATTGATGATTTGACGGCATCGATCGAAACCATCAAGTCGATCGGCGAGTTTGATGTTTGAGGTTTTGACTTCTCGAAGTTGTGCCGTTTCAGCCAAATAATCGTTCCCAGTTTGTCCAACTGTTTTTAATACGGCGCATATCTCCGCCAAGGGTGACACCTTTCTTATCATCCCTTAGGATGGATGCAGACCAGACTTCACAGATGCCTTCCCGTGATTCAAAAGAAACCAGGAGCGCCTCCCGTTTGTCTGTCTTGTTAAGGGCGGAAACAGACATTTCGCCATCAAGTATCTGTCTGGCAGTATGATCATTCATGCCAGACGGCGTATATGTCCAGGCCTCCGCTATGTGAATGATACCGTAGATGTCATCCTTTAAAATGGCCTGTCTGATCGCGGAAATTACCTCTTTCCTGTCTGTCTTTGGAGGGACGGGAAAAACCGACGATGGACCTGTGGCCTTGATGAAAAAGAAAAGTTCGGCATGTGTCTTATCAGACAGGAAAGTATTCACGGCCATGCCACGGATCCATTTCGCGTAGGTCTTAAGCGATGCTGCGGGATCGGCCGGATTCCAGCCAGGAGTCTGTTTCTGCACGTGAAGGGATCTCCTATTTCGAGAATAAATACCAGATCGCGTGATTAATTCCCAGCGCATACAGACTGGAAATTACATCATCCATTACAATTCCTATCCCGCCAACCAGGTTCTGGGCCTGATACGCCGGAGGCGGCTTGATAATATCCAACAGGCGGTTTATGAAAAACCCGCCAACCAGCAACCACGGATGAGTCGCCCACGGAAGTCCAAGCATGCAAATGGGAAAGGTGAAATATTCGTCGGCAACTATTCTTCCGTCATCTTTCTTGCCGTAATAATCCTCTGCCGTCCCGCAGATCGGCATGGCGATGATGGCCATTCCCGCTGACAGGATAATTTGCCAGCCAAGGCTCAGGGAACCCATCGCAAAGAGAATAACAACACCAAGCAGTGTACCGACCGTTCCAGGAGCTACGGGACTCAAGCCCAGCCCAAGGCCTGTTGCCACAAACACTACCAGCTTTTTCACGGGATTTTCTTCTTCCCTGTTCATTGTTTTATACATTTGCTTCCGTCAGTTTTTGAAACAACTTGAATTCGGCATGCACCTGAATTTCAATATACACCAGAACGCCCGGAAACCATCCCGCCATGTTATTTTCTTTCCCTCGGCATAACTCCGGCCGTAATAGGAAACAGGCACTTCATAAATCCGCCAGTTGCCGCGTGCTACCTTGGCAGTTATTTCAACTTCAAAACCAAACCTGTCTTCGGTAAGTCTGATTTTATCCAGGACCTCTTTCCTGAACATTTTATAGCAAACCTCCATATCCGTAAGGTTAATGTTTGTTGTCATATTGCACAGCATCGTGAGAAACCTGTTACCAAGGTAATGCCAGTAAAAAGCCACTCTATGGGGTCCCCCGCCCAGAAAGCGTGATCCGAAAACCACATCGGCGTAACCACCGAGAATGGGACCCAGGAGTAACCTGTAATCGCCCGGGTCATATTCCAAGTCTGCATCCTGTATCACTACAATATCACCGGTTGCAACGGCAAAACCGCTTCGAAGGGCCGCGCCTTTACCCTGATTCTTCTCATGAAAAACAATTTTCCAGTCAGGGTGCTCTCCTGACATCTTTTTGAGAATCTCACGCGCACCATCAATTGAATAGTCGTCAACAACAACTATTTCCTTGTCAACGCCCGCATCAACGGCAACAACCTTGCGGACAAGTTCCGCAATCGTTGCGACTTCATTATAAACAGGAATAACAACAGATAGTTTCATGTTGCACAAACACTACGAAAATGAACCCCTGCCTGCAAGTTTCTTCACGCAATTGGCTGGTATCTCTGAAGCATAATGATATAAGCTTGAAAAAAGTTAAGTAAGTTAAGGATTTTTGGATGTTCAATTCATCATATAGAATTACAAGAATATGGGGTATACCCATTAAAGTACACATTTCGCTGATTATCCTGCTTATTTTACTGGTACAGGATTATGGTATCGTCTATGGAATGCTGGTGGCGCTCGGACTCCTTGTCAGTATCGTGCTTCACGAACTTGGTCATTCAATTGTGGCTATTAAGAAAGGATGCCGTGTCCGTGAAATCACGCTCATGTTCATGGGTGGTGCAGCGCAAATGGACCAGATACCCACCAAACCTCTTGATGAATTTCTGATGGCGCTCGCAGGACCGGCCGTCAGTTTTGCGATTGGTGCCGGAGGTCTTTTCGGGGGTAATTATTTTCATTTTCCGATCATGATGATGATAGGGAATTTTAAAATAAACATTATTCATTATATCGGCATCATAAACCTGGTTCTGGTTGTCTTTAATCTTCTGCCTGCATTTCCTATGGACGGTGGACGCATCCTGCGCGCCATGCTGACGCCCAAACTGGGCAGATTAAAAGCTACTTTCTATGCTGCCAGGCTCGGCAAAATTATGGCGATTTTATTCGGTCTTCTCGGCCTGTTTTCCAGACCTGTGAACTTTATTCTGATAGTAATTGCCGTTTTCATATACACGGCTGCGGGAAACGAATATCGAATGGTTCAAATGCAGGAAGCTGCGAAGACATATGGTTTCGGTGGCGGCGGCTGGCCGCCGTTCGGAACATTCTGGAGTTCAAATGTTCCCGATGAACCGGAAGACAAGGTCATAATCAGCCCGCCGCCATACAAAGACGGTCCTGATTCCGAAGCTGATCTTCGGACATTTCGAAAGAAAAATCCTTTTTCAGATTTATTTGGACAATAAAAATCACCGCGCTAAGATGTTATTCAGAATGCAGCGTGGAATTGAGGTGACCCATGAAGAAAATAGTTTCTGTTGATGATGAGCCAATGATGCTCAAGTGCCTTGAAAGGGTTCTTGAAGGTCATGGTTATAAATTGTTTGTGACAAGCGACCCTGACGAGGGCCTTAAGGTCATGAAAGAAGATCCGGATGTCTGCCTGGCGCTGCTCGACATCAAAATGCCCAGGAAAAACGGTTTTGACATCTATAAAGAACTCAGACAGTTCAAAAAAATTCCAGTCCTGTTTGTGACAGCATATCCCAAATCGTTCACGACAAAATCAGATGAAGTTGTGAACATGTGGAAAAACGAATTTGCCGACGGAACTACTGACATTATTTACAAACCTTTTGATCTGCCCACGCTGTATGAGAAAGTCGAAGGGCTTATCGGGAAAGCAAAGGATGCCGGAGATAAACAATGAGTCAAGCTGATCTTGACATTAACCGCGGTATACGAACAGTCCTGGTTAAACACTGGATTGACCTTGGACGTCTGTCTGTGAGAAGTTCAGACGGAAAGGTATGGATCCGCGGAGCGCTGTTGAGAATAGCTGGAGTGAACGAAGAGTTATCAGCGCCGATTGTTGATGCAATGTTTGCAGAAATCAAAAGGATCAAGAATGTAAGGCAGGTTTACCCGGCTCTTGAAAACTGGAACAATGATTCCGGCAGCTGGGTTCCGGCAGGAGACAAAAAGTCAGAACAACAGACAGTTCAACGGGCAACAACTGTTTATGACATAACAAAGGGATCAGGAGACAAATAACTAATATATGAAAGCCGAAGTGCTTACTCAGTGGACCAGTGAAGATTCTGCGGAATTATACGGGATATGGAACTGGGGTGCAGGCTATTTCGATATTTCCAAAAAAGGCACAGTCGTCGTCAATCCACACAAGACCAATCACGAAATTGAAATCGATCTTCTCGACGTAATCAATGATCTTCAACGGAAGAAATTCAGCATGCCTGTTTTGTTACGTTTTGCGGATATTCTCTCATCCCAGATTTATCAGCTGAATACCAGCTTTTCAAAAGCCATTAAAGAAGCCGACTATAAGGGAAGTTACCGCGCTGTTTATCCCATCAAGGTCAACCAGAAACAGCTGGTCATTCAGGACATTCTGGAATTCGGTCGTGCTTTCCACCATGGACTGGAAGCAGGAAGCAAGGCCGAACTCATAGCCGCCATCGGCAACATCAAGGACCCGGATGCCCCCATTATCTGTAACGGTTACAAGGACGAGGAGTTTATTGATCTGGCCCTTCATGGACTTCGCATGGGACTCCAGACATTCATAGTTTTGGAAATGCCAAGTGAACTGCCGCTCGTGATCGAACGGGCAAAACGGCTGGGAGTGCGGCCCCGCCTCGGCGTACGAGCCAAGCTGTCCAGCCGTGCAGGTGGACTCTGGGACGCGTCCGGAGGTGACCGCAGCAAGTTCGGACTGGATGTTTCACAGATTGTTGACATGGTTGATTCACTTCGTCATGCGGAAATGCTCGATTGCCTGAAATTACTGCATTACCATCTTGGAAGCCAGGTATCTGATATCCGGAAAATCAGGACAGCTCTGCAGGAAGCCTGCCGCTTCTACGTTGATCTCGTACGTGAAGGAGCTTCCATGGGAATCATCAACGTCGGCGGGGGTCTCGCTGTTGATTACGACGGTTCCCACACTAACTTTGCCTGCAGCAGAAACTACACGATGCAGGAATATGCGGCCGACGTGGTCGAAATCGTCATGAATATGGCCAACGAAGCCAGCATACCACATCCTACGATTGTGAGCGAATCCGGTCGCGCAACTGTTGCCCATCACTCTGTACTGGTTTTTAATATTCTTCATGTACGGCGGTTTGAACCTCACAATGTGCCGAAGAAGCTTCCGCGCGGTACAAACGAAATGCTGAATAACCTGATGGAAGTTGCAAACGGCCTGACACCAAGAAATGCACAGGAAGCCTACCATGATGCAGTTTATTATCGTGATGAGATCCGCTCCATGTTCCGTCATGGCAACATTTCCATCAGGCAGAGGGCCATGGCGGAAGATATCTTCTGGCACATCATCCGCAAGATCTGTAACTTCGGACTCAAAAGAAAATATGTTCCGGACGAAATGACTGGTCTTGATTCCGCCATAGCAGATGTCTATTACGGTAATTTCAGTCTTTTCCAGTCATTGCCGGATTCATGGGCTGTTGACCAACTGTTTCCTGTCATGCCAATTCACCGGCTAAACGAAGTACCGACACGCCAGGCTGTAATCGCCGATATAACGTGTGATTCGGACGGAATAATTGACAAATTCACAGACCTCCATGATGTTCGAAATACTCTTCCTTTGCATGAACTCAACAACCAGGAGTATTACCTGGCTGCCTTCCTTGTCGGGGCCTATCAGGAAACCCTGGGCGATATGCACAACCTTCTCGGCAACATCAACGTTCTCCACGTGCGTGTAAATAATAAAGGCAAGGTTGAGTACGTCAGGGAAGTCCCTGGTGACAGCGTGGAGGAAGTGCTTTCATATGTGGAATACAATCCGAAAAAACTGCTTAAGCATGTGCGTAAAATTGCCACCCGGGCTGTCAAGGCCGGAAAGATTACCATCAAGCAGAAACAACGCATTCTCAAGGCTTTCAATATAGGCATGTCCGGCTATACCTACTTTGAGAAATGAAACTTTACGGACCCCAACCTGTAAAACTATTTCTTCCGTGCCCTGTATCTCGTTATCAGCTCGTTGGTTGAAATATCATGCCTGAGATGGGGAGCATCTTTTGATACCAGTTCTTCGAGGATTTTTCCGGCCAGAACCTTACCAAGCTGAACACCCCACTGGTCAAAGGAATAAACATCCCAGATAATACCCTGGACAAATACCTTGTGTTCATAGAGCGCAATTAATGCGCCGAGAGTCCTGGGATTCAATTCATCCGCCATGATTGTGTTGGTAGGCTTGTTCCCCTCAAAAGTCTTATGAGCAACAAGGGTACCCTTTACCCCTTCAGTCATGACCTCCTTTGCGGTTTTCCCGAAAGCCAGTGCTTCTGTCTGGGCAAAGAAATTTGCCATCAGCTTGTCGTGATGATTACCCAGCGGATTGTGCGACCTGCAGAAGCCAATGAAATCAGCCGGTATTATTTTTGTGCCCTGGTGAATGAGCTGGTAGAAGGCATGCTGACCATTAGTTCCCGGTTCACCCCAGATGACCGGTCCGGTTTGATAAGAAACCCTCGAACCCTGTTTGTCTGTGCTCTTGCCGTTACTCTCCATGTCCAACTGCTGAAGATAGGCGGCAAACCGGCTCAGGTACTGGTCGTAGGGCAATACAGCATGCGTTTCCGCTCCGAAGAAATTGTTGTACCATATGCCAAGCAGGCCGAGCAGAATAGGCATATTCGCAGCAAAAGGTGCCTCGGCAAAATGACGGTCCATCGCGTGGAAGCCATCCAGCATTGAGAAAAAATTGTCCGGCCCGATACCAACCATCAACGGCAGACCGATTGCTGAACACAATGAATAACGTCCACCCACCCAGTCCCAGAATTCAAACATATTCGCCTTGTCTATGCCGAATTTTTCAACTTCCATGGTATTGGTTGACACAGCCACAAAGTGTTTCGCAACAGCGGCGGAATCCTTAAGCTTTGCGAGTGTCCATTCGCGTGCCGTATGGGCGTTTGTCATTGTCTCCTGCGTGGTGAAAGTTTTGGACGCAACAATGAAAAGAGTCTCTGCAGGGTCCATTCCGAAAGTCTGTTCGGCGAAATGTGTGCCGTCCACGTTTGAGACAAACCGCAGAGTCAGGTTGCGGTCACTGAAAACCTTTAAAGCTTCGAAAGCCATTGCCGGACCCAGATCGGAACCGCCAATGCCTATGTTGACGATATTGCGGATTCTCTTTCCTGTGTATCCCTTCCATTCCCCTGAACGGATCCGGCCTGAGAAATCTGCCATTTTTTTCAGGACGGCATTGACATCAGGCATGACATCTTTTCCGCCGACAAGTATGGGGAAATTGGAACGGTTACGCAGTGCAATATGAAGGACCGGTCTTTTTTCAGTTTCATTTATCGCCTTGCCGGAAAACATGTCATCGATCGCCTGGCGGATTTCGCAGGCTGTCGCCAGCGCCGTGAGTTTCTCAAGAGTTTCATTTGTGATCCTGTTCTTTGAATAGTCAAGATAGAGACCTGCAGCTTCGAGCGTCATGCGCCTGCCGCGGTTCGAATCATTGACAAACAAATCTCTCAGATGAAAAGCCCTGATAGACTCATAATGTTTCTGAAGGGATTTCCATTCTTTCATTCCTGTCAATTTTTGTCTGTTAACCGACATAATTTATTTCTCCTCGAAAACCTGTGTTATATACGTATCTGCCCTGTCTGACAACTCTGATTCCGCTGGAATGGCTAAACTCAGAATATCCACACAAAAAATACCAGAAGAACAAAAGTAAAGCCGATAAGGACCTTACTGATAACGATATTCTTCTTGCTCCAGTCAAGAAGGGTTTGAGTCTGGAGCCCGAAATAAGTCAGGACAAAGATGATAACCAGCGGCAATATAAACATCAGGTTATAAAGTAATAAATAACCCCACGCCTTTGACATTCCGCTCTTTGCCATGATAACCAGGGTAGGAACATACATTTGGCCGGTGCAAACACTCTCCAGTGCAGTTACCAGAATACCTGTTACCGTACCTCCGGCGATAAGGCTTTTTTTACTTATGCCCTTCTTCAATATCCCGTGAATCTTTAACTTGATACTTTCCGGTAACTGGAGCGTAACATCATCAGGATTACCTGTCATTTTGTAACGGTAGGCGTCCCTGAAGGATATAAACGCAAAGATAGTCAGTATGATTATTATGCCTGTATCAACAATATGTCTCACCAACGAAAAACCGGAAAACAAATGAAGTGTTCTCAGTAGTCCAAGACCCAGTGCTGTATAAGTAATGAACGATGCCATGCAGAAGGAAAATCCCATTAAGAGAAGTCCCCTGCCCCTGATTCTGGCTACAACCAGCAGGCTCATGAAAAAAACCATGGTGGCTATGGCACAGGGATTAAGACCATCGAGGAATCCGGCAGTCACAACTACAGATGCGGTAAACCTTTTCATCCGTTCGACAACGATATCATTGTCTTTGATTTCGATGGGTTGTGGCGGTTTCCAGCCGGGTTCCTGCTGTGCCGCAATGCATTCGTCCATTTGTCTCAACAATCCGGCCTTGATGGCATCAAAACCATTAAAGACGTACTTGTAATCCACGACCATCATTACCGGCTTGTTGCTGACAATGTTCAATTTCTCCTGATAGGCGGCGAGACGGATCACATTGGTTTTGATTCCCACATCGTAGTTGTTGATCTTGAAATAGCCTTCCAAACGTTCTTTCAGTTCGGGCATGATTTGATTTTTAACGCGGGTGCAGTCGACACAACCGGCTTCATAAAAATAGTCAATTATGACCGGAGAAATGCTTGATACCCAGGCGTTCTTTTCGGTGTCTGGAGATGCAAAACACGGATAAACGGCAAGAATAAAAAGGGTTATCACGACACTTTGTCTGCTTGTAAATGACATGACCGGAACATACTATTTTTCGTACAGTTGCCACAGAATAAAATGGATGTCTTTTGAATTCCAAGGTTTTGGTAAAACACGCTTGACGGCGGCCACTACATTGGATTATCTGCATAAATATCCGGGTACCTTACTGTTTGAAATAAGAGTTCTTACCATAATCGAAAGGAACCTGTTACATGTCCAAGCCGAAATCACCAGTCAGCCGAAGAAATTTTCTCAAAAGCTGTGCCGGCACGGCTACACTCGCCGGAATCAGCGCCATCGCAACCCATAAAAAAGTTTTTGGGGCGGATGTTTCCTCACGTGTTGAAGCGAATACAAAGAAAATTTTGTCACTGAAGGAAAAAACATCATCAATCGCATGGAAAGGTGATCTTGTAATTGTCGGGGCGACCCTTGGTGGAATGTCCCTGGCGGTTATCGCGGCGCGAACGGGCAAGAAGGTGCTTGTGATCGAAACAGGTGGAGTGCTTGGAACGGAAATATCTGCGCAATGGGACGAACGGATTCCAGAAGGCTGGTTTGCCAGTGAACTTGCTGATATTGGCCGTCCACAAGGCGGTTTCAGTGGAGGAATTTTTGATCCCTTTGTCACTACTCTTGCGCTGGACCGGTTGGCGGATTCTGCAGGGATATCATGCATGGTCTGTGTAACTCCGGTCAGACCGGTTTGCGGCAATGATGGTCTATTAAAAGGCGTTGAGATTGTGGGTAAGAGCGGACGTCAGCTTGTAGCGGCGCCGGTTGTTGTGGATGCCAGCCTGGGATCGCAGTTCTCCAGGCATGCCTGTGGTCTGGCCACACAAGTCCCGGTTTCGGTAACTCGCCGGATGTATCTGTCTGGAGTATCTACCAATGGGTTGGATAAGCAGATTGACATTCCGGAACGTTTTGGGCTCCTGCAAAATTGTATTGAGGTGCAACCTGCCCTGTGGACAAACGAGGTCATTCTCGGCTATTCGATGCGTCCCTCACCTGCCATGACAACCGACACATCCTTTGCCATGGAAACATACCACAAGGGATTGTCTGTCATGGAATACCTGCGCAAAAAACATCCGGCCTTTGCAAATGCATTACTGGTTGATGTTGCTCACAATTGGCAGAAGGAATTTACCCCGGCTGAATCTGATTTGAAAGCACTGGAAAATACCGGACTTGTTCCGCTGACGGACAGAATGAAAGCCATCAGTGACAAACAATGGGCATCTCAATTCATAAACAATGCATGTGCCCTTACAAGTCGACAGCCTCTTCCAGTGGAAAAATCCGTAAACATGCCGTCTGCTGACAACCAGCCTGCGGCAACCGACGAATTACATGTTGCTGTTGAACAGGATTGCGAAGAAACAACACTGCCCGGTGTCAGGGCCATTTTACATGACCAGGTAGATGTAGTGGTTGCAGGATATGGAACCGGCGGTGTTTTCGCGTCACTGGCAGCGGCTGAACAGGGAGTGAGTGTTACAGTTCTGGATCCTGCAGGAATTCCCGGTGGAATGGGAACGGCCGGCAAGATTCACTCGTATTATCATGGTGTCCAGGCGGGGATGCAGAAAATAATCGACAGAAAACTATCCGTTGCAACAGCAATATGCGGGAAAGCCGGTGGCTTTCATCATGTTGCCAAGGTCGAAACTTTTCTGCGCGAGATGGAAACCAATCGAATCCAGGTAGAAGTAGGATACAGGGTATTTGGAGTTCTCAAGACAGGAAAGACTGTTAAAGCAGTTCTTGCAGCATCTGAAGATGGATACCACGTATTCCCCTGCAAGGTCGCTGTAGACGCCACGGGAGATGGCGATCTTGCAACAGCGGCCGGAGCGCAATTCGCGCTTGGAAGAGAGGGGGACGGTTTCCCTCAACCTTACAGTTATACTCCAACACTCACCCGGGGCGGCAAACTTGCCCATCATAACTTTGATGCTGGCTGGGTGGATCCAACCGATACGCTGGATTATTCCCGGGCCCATTTTATTGGCCGGGCACGTTTGTGGGAAAAAGGTCCTTTCAACGATAAGAACCATTATTGTTCGCTGGCTTCCCTTCTGGGTTTAAGGGAGAGCCGGTTCATCAAAGGGCCAGTCACTCTCACCTTTGCAGATTTCATGGAAGGAAAAACCTATCCTGATACCGTTTGTGCAATGTATGCCCATTACGATAATCATGCCATCGATTATGCACAGGAAAGCAAATGGGCATGGCGGCATGTGGTAATGTTTGGCCTGTGGCGATACCTGTGCAAGGGTGAAATACCATATCGATGTTTATATCCTGCCGATGTTGAAGGAGTTTTGATGGCTTGTCGTGCCTTCTCCATCGATCATGATCTGCACCAGCTGGCACGGATGATACCGGACATACAACAACTCGGTGAAATATGCGGACTTGCAGCCGCGCTGGCTGTCAAAACCAATAAGGCGCCTTCTGCCATCAAAGTGAGCAAGTTACAGGAACTGCTCAAGGATCGTGGTGTTTTGCCTCCGGAACCGCCAAAACCGGCTTTTGATCTGCCTTCGGGTGAACTTTTCAAGGCGCTGGGTAGTGACAAGAATGGGCTTGCCATGTGGCGACTGGCACAACGGCGGGAAAGTGATAAGCAGGACTGGGAAGAATTTTTGAAAAACGAAAGCGATTTAAATAAGAAATTTTCTGCGGCAGTTGCTTCCATCATGCGTGGAGATAAATCCTCAACAGTTGTTCAAATTCTGGAGGCAGCCATCAAAGAACGATTGGATGAACCAAAACTGGGAATCAAATCCCCTGCCCGGTACATTGTGGCAGCGCTTGCGCTGGCTTCGGCAAAAATACCGGGAACTGCAGATCGAATAGCAGAATTTTTGAAAAATTCCTCCCTGTTGGCCATGGATGTCGTGCTTTTATACAAGGCACTGGGTTGTACTGGTGATGCTAAAGCGGTCCAGATCATACGGGATCACCTCAGTCATATGCCCAATTACGAAAATTCGTTGTGGGGTCAATCACCACAATACAAGACCTCACTGAATTTCATGGTCGAGTTATGTGCGGTTTGCGAACTGCAGGCAATGGGATGTTTTGAGGAGTCATCGCGGCTTGGAACTTATTGTAAGTCTAACAGCCTGCTCGTACGCAGGTATGCCCGGCGACTGGCTGCAGTAAAAAAATAATATTTTGATCGGTATGACTATCGTGTAATAGCAGAAAAGGAACTCAAATTGATTCTGATGTCATTGTGATCTGGTTCCGATTTCTCAATTTGATTTTCTTCCATAGTTCGGAATGTGGGCAGATATCTGTAGTAGACTTCAAGTTGAAGTGTACAGAGTGTTGTATCCATTACGGATCCATCCGTATGCCCCCTTATTTCCGCAGGCGGTTCCCACCAACCAATATCATGCATTCTGCCATCGGGACCTTTTATTGCATTTTTTTCAACCTTCTGGTTTTTTACCAATTGAACGGCAAACTGTCTGTTCCAGGCATTCCAAATTTCTCCGCCGGCCTGGAATTTCGCTTGGGTGATATAATACCAGTAGTATATGGGTGAAGTAAGCCATGGCTTTTCCCAGTCAAAGGTTACCTGCTGAAGCCACATTATACCTTTCCGGGCCTCTGTTTCCCTGGAAGCACCGAGCATTTGCATGCACAATACTCCGACACCGGTAAGTCCACCGTTACCGTCTGTCGGACTTGTATATCCAAATCTACCGGCGGTATCAGCGTTCTTCTTAATGCCTGTTAAAGCCTTTCCCAAGGCCTGTTTTAAACCTTCATTTTCTAGTTTGGCGATATGGGCAGCCTTCAACGCCTGCACGCACCAGCCCATGTATGATGTGTCGTCACGATTACTTTGCTTGCAGTTATAATCCCATCCCCCGTTTGGATGCTGGCCTTTGATAATAACATCAACAGCTTTCCCGGCTGCAATCTCAAGTTCAGGCAGTTTCCGCATGCCGTATGCTTCACAAAGTGCATATGTTGCTATGGGATGACTGTAATCATGAGCATCACGACCTTTAAATCGTCCATCTTCTTCCTGATTGTTCAGTAACCATTTGATGCCATTCTCCACCGTTGTCCCAAATTCTTTTGATGCGGATGTATCTCCATGTGCCAGATAAGTAAGCAACGCCAGACCAGTCATAGCGGGTTTTGTATTGTTCCATGCTCCATCCGGACGTTGTTCTTTTTTAAGCCATCTGAGAGCATTGATTACGGCACCTTCAGTAATATCACCACTTGAACCGCTGCCTCCTCCTTCCTTATTACCGTATTTAACAAGGGCGAGTTTTCTCTCCTCATCAGTGCGGCCTTGAAGGCCTTTGATGACTGCCAAACTCGGTGCCATAACAGGTCGAAGATCGACTTCTGTCTGTCTAATAGATCCAATTATACCGTCCATGGATCCAACTGGCATGGGATTGTCTGATGAAGAATCAGAGGACTTTGTCTGCCTGTCCCTTGAACTGATACTGTCTGTCCACGGATTATCTTTTATCGTATCATTTTGTTTGAAAATATCGTCTTCCTTTGGTTGTTCCGGTGTTTCCCAATTCGTTTTTTCTGGTTTTTGTATGTTCGGAATAATTATTTCTATCGGAAAAGTTGGTATGATGTAACTGCGTTCACGATTATCCATCTTAATAAAGAGTGCCGCACAGGTTATAAGCAAACTTCCGATAAGAGCTATACTTGAAGGGCCGACCATGTACATAAACATATATATCGCATACGAACGTTCACCCGAATTCTTTGGCGCACGAAGTCCCGTAACGATTCTTCGCCATTGTTCCCTCAAAGTCACATTCTCAAGAAGATCCATTAAATATTTCATTGTACCCTCCCTTTCCTTTTCCCGAAACGATTACATACTCATTACCGAAATATTTCTCATATTTACTTTATTGCAGAGGTTAAGCGTTTCTATCAGTCTCTCGTGCGGTGAATCGGGTGTGCATTTGATTGTGACCGTCTGATTGTGATCTGCCTTCGCCAGTTGATGCAGCACTTTGTCAAGTCCATCAATATTCACGCGTTTTCCGCAGATGACATACTCCTTCTGAAAAACCATTATTTCCACCATCGGTATTGGTTCGCCAGAAGGAGGTATATTCGGGGCTGCCGGACGATTCACATCGAGCGTGGTAGTTACTATCAGAGGTTTTGCTGTAAGGATAAGGTAAATCAGGAGCTGGAACACCACGTCGCACATTGCCGTCATATTCAATTCTAAAAACGGTTGAACTCGTTTTTTCTTTAGTAGTTTTATCATGGTTTACCTCCCTTAATAGTGTTATATCTCTAACCTGTAGACGTATGTTGCAAACGGTGAATTAGTAATATGGGAAATAATATGGTACTTTTCTTTTCCGTTTTGATCTAAGATAACACCTGTTGAATTCGTTATAATTAAAATAGCGAACGAAGATACCTTGCGTTTCTCAAAGAGCATCAAATAACTTACTAATGAAGGAGTATGATCATGAAGAGCAGGTTTCTTTACGTTATAATAATTCTGGCAGCGTTCGGTTTTGCATGTGCGCAATTACCATCCAAAACCAAAATCAGAACCCCGGACTTTATCATAGATTCACACACGCATTACAGGGGCGCAGATGACTGGGAAAAATCGTTCCTCGAAGTATATACTAAACATAACGCCATGGCCTGCCTCCTTATCAACATGAAAAGTCTTGATCGTGGTATGGCTTTCGCAAAAGCTCATCCCGACAGGGTAATACCGTATGCAGAAATTAATATCGACAGTCCTACCGTCCTCGAGGATATCAAAAAAGTTCATGACATGGGATTTAAAGGACTGGGTGAATTATTTGCGACGAAGGAATGGAACTATGACGATCCAAAGTATGATCTGCTCTGGAAACTTGCGCAGGAACTGGGTATGCCAATTGCGCCTCACACGGGAATTCTTGCCAATGGCATGATGGCCAGGATGCGGCCTTCCTTTCTCGCAACCATTGCAGCAAAATACCCCAAGCTGGTCATCCACGCCGCTCACTTCGGTAATCCATGGTATGAGGAGGCCGGAGAAGCAACGCGCCGGAACCAGAACCTCTATTTTGATATCTCCGGTTCTTCACTGATCAAAAAAGATAACGATCCCGGATATTGGCAGCAGTTCCTCTGGTGGACACCCTACCTCGGGAAAGCACATATGCCCAAAAGTGCGGTTCCCGCATTTGAAAAACTTCTTTTCGCAACAGACGAATCTCCTGAAGGTTTTGAGGAAAATATAATACGGTTTAACAAAATGCTCGATGCCTGTGGTGTTTCCGAGGAGACCCGTGCAAAGTCCTACGGTCTTACCATGGCGCGTATTCATAAAATATCTTTAAAAAAATAACACACAGATTTATTCAGGATTACGAGCCGGAAAGAACAACGATAAAGGGAACCATCCATAATCATGCAACCTCCAGTCGTGTCGAACAGTCAGGAGAATCTGGTAGAGGATGTAAAAAAGTTTCTTCTTGTCACAAGGCTGATTTATTTTGCACTCATTGCCGGAGTGGTCATGTTCGGAGTAGTTGTGTTGTTCCTTTCCGCCAGACAGATATCTCTAACGCCGTCTTTTAACAACCCGATCATTGTGATAAACGTTTTTTTCTGTATGGTTGCTCTTGTCCTGTCATCTGTCATGCACATGATCTATCGCAAAATTATCACCACGCCTGCCGATGTCCGCTCTGCCCTCCAGAAGTATCAGGCATTCTGTGTGACAAGATGGGCAATAATTGAAGGAGGCGCACTGTTATCTGCTGTAGTGACTCTTGTGACGAAGAATATTCTGCCTGTATGCTTTTTTATAGTTTGTCTGGTGTTTCTTATCTATCGTTATCCATCTCAACAGGAATTTATTTCTCTCACGAAGAATCAAGAGAAATAATCATCATTATTTGCGTGTACATTTTCCTTTAAACAGGTAAAATACCGGCAGCAAAGGAGGATTTATGAAACAAAAATTTCCGACGAAAGAACTGAAGGCATGGTTAAAGGGTCGTGCTGGCTGGAACCATAATGAATGGTTGGCTCTCCTTACAGAATTACGCACGGAAAGCTACAGTAATTTAACCGACAGTCAGGAAGGCCGGGAAAGTATCGGTAAATTTCTTGAAGCCAACAGAAGCAAAAACTTAAGTTGACAAGTTTATGACACGATTTACTTTTTTTGCTGAGGTGGTTTCTTTTTTTCTTCAGCCGCTTTTTTCCTGGCTTCTCTCAGTTCAGCCCGCTTGGCCTCGAATGCTTCTTTGTCCTTGGCTTCCAGCGTTTTCACGGAAATAATTTCACCGCCCCGTACCGTGCAGACCGCCTTGACCATCAATCCTTCAAATTCTTCGTACCTGTACCTGGAGCGCGGAAGAAACCACGTCGATGCAGTAAATCCAGCTGCAAACTTTATCGTATAACTTTTGCCGTCATTGCTCATCGCTACAACACCGTCAAAGGTGCGTTCCCTGGGCTGGGCAGTGAGTGCTGATCTATCGGTTTTTTTTTCAGAAGAGCTGCTTTTTTCTTTTGCGGCATTTGCCATCAGAACATTCAAAGACAACACCAATCCGGCACACATCAATCCCATCAAAAAATGTTTCATAAATATACCTCGTATCTGATTTTTGAGCATAATGGTACAACAACTGCAAAGAACCTGCAAACTCAACTTTTCATCCTTCTACAAAGAAAGCAAAAATGTTAGTGTCATAATCCTGTTTCAATACAATATATCTGTAGGAAGGGAACACAATACGCTCGTTAATGTACAGGAATATGGGGCAACACCTTGTAGTTGGTAATACCTCCTGCCTTCCGGGAGTCGGCTCGCCTGTTTGGCGTCGGGGCGGACAGGGTCTGAGGCTACCGAATGATAGCGAAATTATCCTTATTTAGAAAATCTCGGTTGGACAATTCTAAAGCTATAAAAAGGGGGTTAACCGAATTATGCAATCAGATAGAAGAAATTTCTTGAAAACTACGTTATTAAGTACGGGTGTTTTAGCAACCGGTATGTCCGGAACAGCCAGTGCTTTTGAATTGAATACGATAACCGGATTCTTAGGGAAAAAACTTTCCAAACAGCAATTTAACATGTGTGGTTATGCAGCGCCCAAAATGGATAAAGTCAGGATTGGTTTAATCGGGTTAGGTGCACGTGGTACTGCAGCTCTTAAACGCTTGAGCTGTATTGAAAACGTCGAAATTACTGCACTTTGCGATCAATACGAAGATCGTGTGGAAAGAAGCCAGAAAATAATTGAGGAAAAGGGCTTTTCCCGTGCGAAAGGCTATTCCGGCAGTAAGGAAATATGGAAATCTCTTTGCGAAAACCCGGATATCGATCTTGTCTATATCGTCACGCCGTGGGCATGGCATGCACAAATGGCTGTTTGTGCAATGGAATACGGCAAGCATGCGGCAACAGAAGTTCCGGCAGCCAAGACTATTGACGAATGCTGGCAGCTGGTCGAAACATCGGAACGTACCCGCAAATATTGTATGATGCTGGAGAATTGCTGTTATGATTTCTTCGAACTGCAGGTTCTGAACATGGCGCAACAGGGATTCTTTGGTGAAATTATTCATGGAGAGGGAACTTATATTCATTTCAATTGCCCCGGATACTTTAAGAAAGACGGTTATGCAGAAATGTGGCGATTGAAGGAGGAAACCCGCAACGGGAACATTTATCCAACCCACGGGATGGGGCCTGTCTGTCAGGTCATGAATATCAATCGTGGCGATAAGATGGAGTACATGGTTTCCATGCAATCGGCCGATTTCATAATGGCCGCCAAAATCAACCAGCTGGCTTCAGAAGATCCTTTCTATAAAGAATTTGCCGGGAAATCATATCGCGGAACCATAAATACCACTATCGTGCGTACTTCCAAAGGTCGGACAATCATGTCTCAGCATGACGTTGCCAGTCCGCGTCCTTACTCACGTTCTTATCTTATCAGCGGCACAAAAGGGACAGCACAAAAATGGCCGTTACCTGAACGTATCTCCACGGGACATGACTGGTTAAAAGAAGACAAAATGAACAAACTTAAAGAACAATATACTCCTGAAATTGTCAAACGCGTTGGGGAGATGGCCAAAAAGGTTGGCGGCCACGGAGGAATGGACTTTATAATGGACTGGAGGCTGATCTATTGCCTGCGTAACGGCCTGCCGCTTGACCAGGATGTTTATGACGCTGCTTCATGGAGTTCAATAGCTCCCTTAAGCGAACAATCAGTGGCAAATCGCTCTGCTCCGGTCGATATTCCTGATTTTACCCGCGGAGCCTGGAAAACGAATGTTCCTGTCGACCTGACCCTGAAAGCATAAAAATAACAAGAAGATACACTGACCAGGGTCTGTTAGAAAACCTGTCGAAGAGGAGTTGTTGAGCGGGAGTGCCAGACTTTGACGTCAGAATAAAAGTGTGTTATTTTCTTCTCCCATATGAGTCAGTTGTTTTTTCTATTCTGCAGCGCTTTCGTTATCACATTGTCCGGCGCACTGTCGCCGGGACCGGTGCTCACGGCCACGATCAGCGAGGTTATGAAACGCGGTTTCTGGGCTGGCCCGTTGATCATGCTCGGCCATGCAATACTCGAAATTTGCCTGCTGATTGCGATTGTCGCGGGCCTGGCCAGATGGATCACGCTCCCGGAAGTCATGGCCACACTGGGAGTGGTTGGTGGTTTTCTACTCCTGGTAATGGGGACGCATATGGCCCTGACAGCGAAGGCAGCTGTTGAAAAAGCGCTGAGTGATCACGGGGATTCGCGTATGGCCATTCGCGGGCCCGTCCTGACTGGCATCATCACGTCGATTTCAAACCCATACTGGACGTTGTGGTGGGCGACGATCGGTCTGGGTCTTGCAGCAACGGCGCTTAAACTAGGCGCCGCCGGCATCGTCAGTTTCTATATGGGCCACATTCTTTCCGATCTGGCCTGGTATAGCATCGTCTCGGCCGCCGTCGCATCGGGTCGTCGAATATGTCCGCCATGGGTCTATCGTGCGTTGTTTGTTTTTTGCGGATTGGTGCTGGTAGGTCTGGGCGTATTCTTCGGGAGCACGGGTGTTGCCTATTTCGTGTAATTGCGACCGGCAGGCATGGCTACAACAAATATTACCCGTTACGTATTATTTGCAAAGGTTGATGACCGTGCGGTCGATGAATTCGATGCACTTACGAATGTCATCCAACGGATTGTCCGGATTCGAAGTGTAATCGACACTGATCAGGAACTGGCTTTTTTTCACCTGTGACATGGTCTTGAGGTAATCGGCAATTTTGCCCACGCCGGTACCAAGCGGAACGTCGTGCCCCTCGGAATTAAACTCGTGCAGGTCATGGAGTTCGACGCCGACATTACGGTCTTTGAGGATGGCGGCCCCTTCGGACGGATACAGTTCGCTGCGAATCCAGTGACCCGTATCGCTGAATGCACCGATGGCGGGTGAAAGCGCTTCAATACGTTTGAGGACCAGTTCGGGATGCCACGTGTTGGGAGAGCTTTTCTTGCTGTGACCATGCAGTCCGACAATCATGTCGTATTCCTTTGCGCATTTGTCCAGCATTGGCAGAATTGCCGGGTCCGGTTCGCTGACGAAATACTTGACACCAAGCATCTTGCTACGTTCGAAAACCCTGCGGCAGGCGGCTTCGTCGGCGGGAAACGAACCGTAGTACAACGCGATGAGTTTCAGCCCGGCCGAGTCGAGTTTCGCTTTGACGGTGTTTATTTCCTCATCCGACATGGTTGCCGGATTGAGCTTGGTTTTGATGTCCTTGCTGATTTGCTGGAAATTAAAACCTTCGATGTTTTTCACACCCAGTTCCGCCACTTTATCCACTGTCTCGAAAAAAGTGAATTTCCGGAACGAGTACCCCGAGACGGATAATTTCCAGTTGAGTTTCTCAAGCGCCGCAATGGCGTCCTGCCGTGAGGGCACGGGAGTATTTTCCGCCGCCGTGCAAATCGCTGCGGAGAACAAAATCACCAGAGTTAACAGTATTCGTTGCATAATATGACCTTTCTGTAAGCAATATCTAAAATCACTTGAAAATTAATATTCAATAGTTACGGGTCCAAATAATCCACTGGCAACTGTATCTTTTTCAAATCCAAGCGTCCGACTATGATAAGGGCCAAGCTTCTTAGCAGGCCATTTTTCAAGAGCTTTAGTATTTGTATATTGATTTGCAAGGGTATTGGTCACAATAACTTTAAGAATGTTATTACCATTTCTGATCTTCCCCCTTATATCATATAAAAATGGCTGCCAAAGTTTTTTTCCTAAAGGTTCTTCATTTAACCAGGCCTGACAAACATAACGTACATCTCCCAGATTAAGTACCCGTGCATTCTTTGCTGCGTCTGTTGTACAGTTGAATTTCACAATATACTCCACATCACCGGAGTAAATATTTCCTATGACCTGTCTCCAGTCGCCAAGTGTAATATTGACCAATTGTTCCCGTGGAAGATCATGAACTTCCATATCATGATCACCTATCATGAACCCGGTGGTTTTACGGCAGGACCAGCCATCAGAAATTGTCTGAAGCACCCTGGCGGGGATTGCCGGTTCCGGCGTGGGTGACAGAAAATCATCAGTGAAGATGAATACACACGATCCTGCAAACTTAAGGTCAATGGATATTTCCCAGCCTTTGGAAGTTTTCAATGCCCGTGAAGGTACCCAGCATTTACCGGTCTCTGGATCAAACTGTACTATCGGGCGTGATTCGTTGAACTGCATAGTACAGGACGTTTCACGAGCATCTTCATTTGTCACAAAGTAAACAGCGCCATTGGCAAGAACCCTTTTGCATACCCGAATATTTGTATTTGGAGACTTAAGCGCGACAGTTGGTGTCAAGAGGGAAGGCAATTGAGAAACAGTAGTCTTTGTTATTCCCCTGGGTTTTTGTCCTCCGACAGCACTGTCAACCCATAACACCTTTCCACCCGCATTAATAAACTGTTCCAATTTCGAGATCGATTTATCAGACATATATGCGTTACGCGACACACAAACCAAGTCATAGCGCATCGGGCCAACTTCAAGGTGTTGTTCAACTATCTTCGTGGAATTGTTTTCCAGGACATCATCGTCTATGAAATCGAAATCACACTGGTTCTCAAGAAGAACCCTGGCCAGTTCATCATTTGAAGAACACACCGCGTCCAATTCCGAACCTCCCGCCCAAATGTCCTTTATCGGATAATATAGAGCTGTTTTAATGCACGGACTTCCAAGGCTTAGAAGGTAACTCAACCTCCCTATGTAATCGTGGTAATGGCCCAGATATCTCCAGAATGGATGACCTGGACCAAACAGGGGCCTGCATCCTCCCAGGAAATAATCCCTTGTTGACTGGGGATAATTGCTTATCACCAGCAAATTAACACCTCTGACGTATTGATAATCTGATACCCATTTCATCTGCTCGGGAGTCAAACCACTGCCATAAACCGCACATGATTCACTTAGCACCCATGGCTTTCCACCCTGGTGTGCCACTGTTGAGGCATACTTGGGGAAATGATGATTATTACCTCCCGGCCATAGCTGACGCCATATTACATCCACTCCGGGAACGTCCATTCTTCTCAGGCAACGTAATGGATGACCATAACCATATTTACGTGCAAAGACCGTAGCATCCTCACCGTTCAAATGCCCGCTGGACAGCAGATTATTCCGGTGACACCATTCCTGTATCTGGCCATAGTAGGCATCCGCATTTCTCTGCGACCACCAGTTGAAGTAATCAATGCGTACTTTCCTGTCATGTTCGCTGTCACCTTCAAAAATTGACGGCAATTCATTCCGGAGGTCGTATCCATACTTATCCCTGAAATCTGTAACGATATCGTCTGTCCATCCGGGATTGGCTGCCTGTGCTTCGTCAGTGAAAGTTATCTTGATTGTATTTCCAAAGTAAGCGCCAACGGTATTTTTATATTTTTCATGTGTAAGCCTCAGGAATTCCTGCGTAGATTTAGGATTAAGCAGGTCCGGGTACTGGTATGGCCACCATGTGTTTCCCTTCTTCACATCAAACAACATTATGCGTGCATTATCGATATTAATGGTACCTGTTGTTCCCGGAGCCAACTGCCTGATTTTTGCATCTCCCTGGTAAAGGAACGCAGACAGACAACTGTCAGGAATGCTGAAGGTGCTTCCCTTCTTTGGCGTTAAAAGTTGCCTGGCAAGTTGTTTGTAGATAAGCTCTGGATTCTGCTCAACCACCTGCCCCAGACAGGCTCCTGATGGCCATCCTCCTTCGTCATAGAGATACATCTTCATATTCAACTTCTGGCACTGCTCGACTGCATAACGATACATGTCAAGATAGGCTGGAGTCATGTAGTCCGGCTCCATCAGCGTAAACATGGTATTTGGCCGGAATGCTTTTGGCAACGGATGAAGGCATACGCTGCGGGCACCATGTACGTTCATATCCGCCAGCTGTTTCGAAATTATTTCCCTGGTTATGGAATAATTCCAGCACCAGAAATATGCCGGTCGATAGAACGAATCAGGATTATTAAATAAATCAAACTCGAATTTGCCGCTGATATACTTTTTAGATTCAGTCGTGATTCCAAGCTTTTGACATCCGGTAAAACCGGCTGAGATCAATGAAGCAGAACTGATGGCCAATGTTCTTATAAAATCTCTTCGGTTCATATATACTAAAATTGGTTAATGAATCTGCAATGGTTACTTCGCTATCACTCGGCAGCATCAGACCCAGCCCGTCCCTGTCCGCCCCGACGCCAAACAGGCGGGAGGAATTCCCATCTACGATGTGTTGTACTACTCCTTTATTGAAGAATTCTGCATCGAAAACTCACAAGGTGTCAACGGCTAATAAATCCTTCCATTAATCGACCATTTACAGCTTCCACGGTTCACGCATGGGCCGGATCAGCCTGGCATTGGCTTCATCGTCACCAATGAACTGTTCCTTGTTCGGATCCCACTTCAACTTCCGTTGCAGACGGGCAGAAATGTCCGCGATCATGCCAAAGCAGGAAGCCCTGTGCCCCGCCTCGACGTTCGCAACCGGATCTCGACGGCTGCGGACACTCTGAATGAAATTATCGCCATGGTTCCTGGATAGCTGTAGTTTCTGTTCCTCGGGTTTGATTTTAATTTTTAGCAGAGATTCCGGTTCTGCCCAGATACCACCCCCACCCCAACTAGTATGAATCCACCCCTTGTCACCAATGAACCGGATGCCAAATTTCTGTTGATCTTCATCCGTGAAAATCATCTTCAAGCCGCTCGCATATGTGAACGTACTGTTCCAACCGAGCACATTGTCCGAAAAGCCTTCGTTGCGATAGGTAGCCTTGCATTCAAGGTCAAACGTTCCGCCGGCGAGTTCCGGGCAGCCCCACAGAGCAATATCCAGACAGTGTACGCCCCAGTTACAGATGAAACCGACACAGTAGTCCCAGATCAGGTAAAAATCCGGGTAAGCCACGCGGCCCGGATTGTAGGGTTTCTTTGGCGCTGGTCCCAGCCACATATCCCAGTCGAAACCTTCAGGGACAGGTTGTGGGTCCAGGGAACCCTTGTAGCTTGGTTTAAAGTGCGGTCCCTGGGCAGCCACTTGCACAGTATGGACTTTGCCGATGTAACCATTTCGGACCAGTTCACAGGCCTGCCAGCAGTTTTGAAAAGAACGTGAATGCGTGCCCGTCTGGAAGATTCGTTTATGTTTGCGAATGGTATCACGGATAATCTGACATTCCTGGACGGACACTCCCAGCGGTTTTTCGCAGTACATATCCTTGCCCGCCTGCGCCGCCGCCGTCGCAATCAGCGCATGCCAGTGGTCCTGCGTGGCGATAACCACCGCATCAATATCTTTCCGGGCCAGCAGTTCGCGGTAATCCCCATACATGGTACAATCTTTATTATTATACTCAAGATCCACGTCTCCCTTGGCTTTCTTTAGCCGGTCGCCACGGGGATCGCATACGGCCAATACGGTTACATCATCGAATTTGAGATAATTCTTCATCAACACATTACCCCGACCACCAACACCTATGACCCCGAGGGTGATTTTATTGCTCGGCGCTGTCTTCTCATCCTTTCCCAGAACCGACGATGAGATGATTTGTGGAAGAGTAATGGCTCCGGTAACCGTCGCCATTTGTTTGAGGAACTGCCGCCTTGGAACATGAATATTGCTGTCAGGAATCATAACCATTTCCTCCTCGTTTTGACCGTTCGGTAATTACGTCCGGATTGTTGACAAAAAATTACTTTTAAAAATATTCTATATGTTGAATCCGAACTCCTTTATCAGCAGTTCCCGCCCTTTAACGAATGATTTTAAACTTTCAGAGTGATGTCCGCATTCGTCATCCCATACTGATGGTTCCTGAACCCCTTTTGAGATGGAACCGCAGATTGGAGCCGAACTCGGGATGTGCTGCAGAATCTTTTTGTATAACTCCTGCGCATTGATCACATCTCCATAACGAAGGTCGAGTACATGAAGCACCCTCACATCACGAAGTTGACTCGTCAACCCGGCATGACCTTTCACATTCACGCATGCATTGTATTTATTCAAGCTGGGACAGGGCGCGCACATCATCCAGTCAGCTGCTTCAGCCATCTTAATCCTGGCTTTTGGGTTCTTTAAGATGAACTGTATCATCTCGGGCAGGTTGTCCGTTTCAAATGGAGGTCTTGAGCCATCTCCATATTGACATATGGCACATAGAAGGATATGCGGCCTGACAGGTATCGCTTCTGCATGATACATGGCCTCAAGTGATTTGCGTTTTTCGGCAGCTCTCTCTTCCTTCGTGCGAGGCACGATAATAGCATTTTTTGCTTTTTGCAGGTCGGATTCGGAAAAGGTGAGCTGGGTGTTCCATCCCGGAACTGCATACAATAAGCTTATTTCACGACCTTTTTCGTATAATCCGGCCTTTGCCCTGGGACAACCTTTGCACGAATCCTTCGCTGTCTCTTCGCAGTTACAGATTCCGGATGTACTCGTTATCCTGTCCCAAATGCGATGTAAAATAATTCGCGCCGGCAATGTAACACCCGGAGGCAGGTCAATCCTCTGCAGTATCTCCAGGTCTCTTTTCCTGTTGAATTCAGCGCTTCCATGAGTGTCATCAGCATGATCAGGATCCTGATACGCGAATATGTCACCTGCATTACATCGCAGTGTGACCGGAATGTCGGGATTTTTCCTGATGGCTTTGATCTTATCATCGTCCTCTTCTGTATTCCCCTCCCCGATTGCGCACACTGCGCAAAGCAGTTTATAGGGTCGCAGCGTGATACCGGCTTTAATTCCTTTGCCATCTGTTAATTTGCCGGTTTTTGTATGCAGTCCCTTGCAGGATGTTAAAAATCCTATTGCACCTAAAGTCCCGATACTTCCCAATGTTGAGTTGGTTATGAATTTACGACGGCTTATTTCTTTTTTGTTTTTCATGTTCATGTTATTGATAAGAAGTTGCCTTCCCGGGGAGCAATTCTGGAACACCGGTTTCAGCACTCCCGTCCCGGTTAATTGATAAAATGCTAACACGGTTATGGCCGATGACAAGTAGTATTACAGATTCTTCAAATACCCTGAGCTCAGATGAGCGCGAACGACCCAAAGATCTTCGCTAAGGACTATTTCATCGTCTCGTACTTCATCGGCGCATTCATCAGCGAAATAAAGTTATCCGGATGACTGGAGCGGCCAATGCGCTTGGGCAGTTCCTTCTGCGGGCGCAGGATTGTCACCCGTTCAAAAGGCGGCTTCAGCGGGACCGCACCCATTGACGGGTCGGCCAGCGCGCGGCGGAGCGCTTTCTCGGCCCCGGCAAGTATCATCTGCCGCGCTCGCTCGGGCTGGAAGTGGATTGCACCGAGATTACGTTTGGCGTATTTCTCTTTGTCGCACTCATCGCCGCGTCCCGGTGTCGTACCGCGTTTGACGGCCACGGTTTCGATGCCCGGTACCAGGGCCTGGGCCTCCTTGGTCAGGGCCAGGTCACCGGAAGCGAAGATCGTGCGGATACCCAACTGGGCGGCACACAGCGTCCCTTCGCCGAATTCGCCGACCGGGCGGCCGTTGATTGTGGTCTCAAACACGCCACAATTGCCGGTATGTGCCAGGTGCGCAAACTCCGTTCGCGACATGGCATGCTGGCCCACATAAGCGCAGAATGTCATACCGCGTTCCATGCTGAACGGATAAGGCGGTGGGGCCCAGTTGCGGGCCAACTGCGCACGGGCATCGAGCAGTTTAGGATTGACCGCTCCGTGGCCGTGCCCATCGGCCACGAGGAACTCTGTGGCCCCAGCCCGGGCAAAGCCTTCAATGGCCGCATTTACCTCAAGGGTAAGAAATTCCTTGCCAAGGTCGTAGTAACGCGACTCCGGGCTGGTCCACTGCTCAAAGTCGAGTACTCCAGCCACGCCCTCCATATCGGTCATGATATAAACGCTGATCGTCCGGTTGACCTCCGCGGCCATGGAACTCAAACAGCAGGCGGTCAGAAGGGCGAGTAAGAACATAGGGAGTTTGTGTGAAGAGAACATGGTCGAGTCTCCTTGCTTAATGGTTATATGGTTAAATGAATTCCTGTCATTACCTAAGGCAATGGCGTATTGGGTTTCACGGCATCCGTGGGGTATGGGTTTTGCGGTCCGAACACCAGCATTTCCTCCCGAGTCTCAACGGTTACGAATGATTCGTCGATCCGGTCCTGCCCGCCCCATGGACGTTCGCCGTCTAAATTAAGATATCTTATGAAGAATGCGTATGCAGCCATGCGTTTGGACGGGCCATAGTCATGTTTCTCCCGTGGAAAGTGAGCGTTTTGGACTTTGTCGGCGGCACCGTACAAGCTGTACACGTGTTTGATGTAGGGGAATTCCACTTCCGGAGTAAACTTCGTGTAATCAGCACCATTCGAAAGGAGCAATTGCGGTCGCGGCGCGGTCAATGCTGCGATCTCTGCATTATTGGTCTTGTGATTAGGTCCCCAGTGGATCGGCATGCCGCTTTCACAGACACAGCCGCCAAAGAAGTGGGCAGAGACCTGACAACTCGGGACTGAGACCGCTATCCGCTCATCAATTGCCGAAAGCGTAAATGTCTGAGAAGCGCCACCGGAATTACCTGTCATTCCGATCCGCTTAGGATCAACACCTTCCAGTGATTCAACAAAATCCAGAGCCCGCATGCTGTTCCATGTTGTGAGTCGAAGAACCTCCGGGGTTTTACCATGCACCCAGCCGGCGTCCTGGGAATCTCCATAGCCGACCATGTCATAATGAAACACACGCGCACCCATGCGGGCCAGGACCGCGCACCGTGTCTGTCTTCCGGGTAAGAATCGTCCTCCATGACCGTGTGCAGAAACAATGCCCGCATACGGCGGTTTCATGTCCAGGGGACTATACAGAGTTCCCGTTACGTAGAAACCGGGCCAGCTCTGAATGGCGACACTCTCAGCCGTGTAACCTTTATAGATTCGCTTCTTGAAGAATTGGGGCTTAAGGGGCGTTTTTTCCGGCAACGGCGACAGCCTTGCCCCCTCGAGGATACCTTGACGGATTCGCGCCTTTCGTTTTTCCCATCCGGCCAAATCGGAGTAGGATGCCTTGAACTCTTCCAGTTCTTTCCTGGCCTCCTCAGGGGTCTGTGCATTTCCCTTGCGGAGTCTTGGTCCTTCGTCGGCAGCCAATGCAAAGCCACTGAGAGCTCCACAGGATACGCAAAATCCGCCTGCGCCCTGTAAAAACTGTCTGCGAGTAACTCCATTCGGCGCAAAGTCGTTAACCGTCATTGGGTTCCAATGCCATGCTTGTTTGTGGCAACTCATAAATCGTATTGAGGATTCTGTAACAGAAACATGACGGGTGTCAACGACTAACCTTTTTCCGAGAAAGACCTGTCCTCAATTAAGATATTGTGGAGAAAATGGGTAATGAGGACAACCGCCTACTTTATGGCTTTGAATGCGTCGATGATTTTTTCGCAAGTCACAGGTTTCAGTAACAGGGCAAAATGAGTTTTATCAGCTGTTATTTCCTGGATCTCTTTTGATGTTCCATATCCCGTGCAGAATATAACAAACGGCATTTTCAGGTTCTCCTGCCTGCATATTTCCTGAATTTCCAGACAAGCCTGATAACCGTCTTTTACCGGCATATGAATATCCATCAATAAAACATCGTAATTCCCATTTCGAAAAGCATCTACAGCCTCTGCTCCGTTAACAACCACATCGATACTGCTATCCTTGAATGCACAGCTAAGAACCATTTTAAACACAGATCCTATTACTGTTTCGTCATCAGCAATCAGTATTTTCATACATGCCTGTCAGGAACGAAAATGAAAACCTGCTCTGCATATTTCAGGCAGACTTGTCCCCTTTTTGATAAATGTTAGTACAAAACCGGGACGTAAACAAGGATGGATTAATGCGAGTTTATAATCAGTAATTCAAGGTCATTTTACAAAGAATAACTACTTATACCAGTATACGTAGTATGTCAGTTATTTCTCTGGGGTGACACTTCTTGTGCTTCCATGCAATAATTGCCGGCAAATAAATTATGAAAAACATTCTGATATTAGATGACGATAAACAGGTGTGCCGGTTGTTCGAAAAACTGTCTCAACAAAAAGACGTTCTGGTAACAATTGTAAAGAGCAGTGAAAATGTAAGGAAGGTATTACAAAGCGGGAAAAAGTTCGATTACGTATTCCTTGATTTTCTTTTTCCCAACATAAGCAGCTGGGACATATTGACGGCTATTAAGAACGATCCTGTAAATAAAGATGCTTCTATTGTAATTATGACCGGACTTTCTCTGTCTGAAGAAGAATTAAAAAGAATGCATGGCACGGTTTCAACCATAATTGACAGGAAAAGATTTAACAAAGCACAGTTCGAAGAGATATTGGAAACTTCCTTCTAACCCGAATATTTCACCTCCGTGGTGAAATATTCGCCCTTCGGGCTTCAACTCCAGCAGCTTACGCCGCTTTCGCTCAGGGTTAACCTTGCCTTCGCCCCGAGCTCAGGCCGAGGGGAGCAAGGTGCTCCAGCACCGCGTCGAAACTTCTGACTGCGAACAATCGCAGTCAGAAGTGTTTATGAAATGAGCACTCTCACGCTCATGAAATAAGCAGGCTAAGTAAGCAAGATTAGCCAATGGATAAGCCGTTAAGAATGCAGGGATAGAAATTTCCCGTCAAACATAAATGCCCATCTAATGCTGGTAGGATTGATTTAAATAATCATTTTTCGAATGTTCGTAACCACGCCCTTGCTGCACCAATATCGGTGAAGCATTTCAATGATCTGCCTGCATTTGTTGCGGTTATTTCGTGAAATGCTTCGTATGCTGCATTCTCTTCAATATCAACAATGGCAGTGTTCACTTTCAGTATATCGGAAGGATAACTTCTGATACTAAAATAGGTGTCTGCAATCCCGAGACGACCCTTCAGGGTGCGGATATCAATCAACATATTACTGATGTTTTTTGCCTTGATGATTGAGATCATTTCATCATGGATCTTGCTAACATTGCTTTTCGTCACTTCGCCTGTGATAACAATTTCCAAGATGCCTTCATTCACAGAAGTCGAAAGTTGATAGTCTGGATTCTTTTCCATCACAAAGGAATTTTATATCGAAGCATCGATTTTAGCAAGAATCAAATGACGTATATCCTTTCCATGTCATTTCGGTGGCACATTTTGTCTTTGAAACAACTGAATTCGGCTTATACGATGATTTTAACAAGCTGATAGAAATGCTTGAAATCCCTGGAGAACCTGTGAAAGTATCGGCCTGGACTTGATAGATCGGAATGTTATGAAAATCATGCGTGGTTGTATCAGGAAAATTCTGGTTGTCTGGCTGGTTTTGTCGTTATTCATTATGGCGGGCTGTGAGGATTCCGATGATGATAATTCCAAGCATACGATCACAGTAAATTCATCGCCTGATGATGGATCACCGTCAACGGCAATGCAGGACTTTTTGGGTCAGTCGTCTTCATCCACTTCATCTTTTCTTTCGACCGGGACGACGATAAATTTTTCCAACTGAGTGATCCATGGTTTTATTCCTGCTTTGGAGTGACATAGCAGAACAATACAGGAATATTTCATTGCAACAATTCTTTCCATTAAACGCCTCCCGCTTCTGTCTCATCCTACCTCATCCCCACCCTACAAAACAACAATGATACCACCCCCTTTCTTGTTGGCATCTTGTTTGCAAATCCGTGGCATTTCGGTGGCACATTTTGGGCACATTTTGTATCGCAATATGACGATTATGAGCTAAAATGACGATTTCAACAAGCTGATGGAAATGCTTGAAATTGCTGGAAAACCTGCGATTGTATCGGCGTTTTACGAAGCATGGGGCAGTAGCTCAGTTGGTAGAGCATCACGTTCGCAACGTTAGATTCATCTTTTACATCAATCTAATCATCAATTACTTACAACTTTTGAAATTTTTCGGTGGCATGTTCGGTGGCATCTTTTGCATCGCTTTTGCATTGAGGAAGAGGAAAGAATGATTAAGAAATTGTCTATTCTTGGTAATAAGTATGCAATCTTAAATTCGGCTGGGCTTTTTAGATCCCCAAAAGGTAAGCTCATAATCTTCTTGGCTGTGGAAGAACTTCGGAAGTTCTGCTTCCGTAGGACAATCATATCTTCCCTCATATGATGATAATGCTCCTTTTCCTATGACTTCATGGAACACCAATTGTCCGATAGATAACCCCGGATAAAGGGCTATAGGACTTTCACTAACGTTAACAAGTTCTAACGTTAAACACCCTTTATATCCGGGTTGAATAGCTGATGCCGTTGCTACTACTAACCCCAGTCGTCCCCAAGAAGAACGACTCATGACTGTTGAAAACAAATCGTCTGGCAAACATATGTATTCAAATGTCCCGCTCAAAATAAGTTGATTTGGGTGTAACATGAATTGTGAATGATATTGTAACTTTACTTTATCATAACGCCTTTTTTCAACCTGCAAAACCATTTCCTCATCTGTTACATCTTGTTTTTCCAAATAGACTTTTTTTGGAATAATAATAGACGAGCCAAGCCGAATGTCTACAGATGCAGTTCCAATTTGTCCCTCGGAAAGTAATGGCGTGATAATAAGTTTTTTTGTATAATTTGTTTCTTCAATACGTTTCTTGATATCACTGTTGTTAAGAACTGCCATTGATATTACCTTTTAGGCCTTTCGTTATACATGCGTTGTATCAGCGAGACTTCTAGAGCTTTCTCCGTGAGGCGATCAATCTTATAAATTTTATTTGATAACTCTTTCTGTTTATCAAAATTACCATTTGCAAGCGATTCTATGCGGCAAAGTGCTGAGGCTGTAAGAATACAATTGAACGAAGGGACCTTTCCCAATAACGTTCCATTAGGCACAATATTTGGTAATATCCATTGACGTAATCTTAGAATCAATTCCATCACATCTGAAACATCGCAGGAGGGCGGTATTTTGAACAATCCCCTTATTTTCTTTTCGCAATCATTAACAAAAGATTCAAAAGCTATATTCATCTCAGGGAGTCGAACTTTAAATATATGTTCAATAAAAGCCGAATCACTGTCGGAAGAAGGAGATACTACTATCTCGCTCTTTTCTGCATTTATTTCTTTCAAAAAATAGTCCGATATATTGATAAAGCCCATATCTTTATTTTTCTGTGATTTTACTTTAATTTGTTCACAGAAATTATCAATCTGAGCAATATGTCTTATACATTTAAGTCGAAAATTAAAACTTGGATGTGCTCGAACACGATCATCCGTTGGTAATAAATGGACTTTGCATGAGTCACGATCAAGTCCCCAACCCATTTCTGAAAGCGATAGATAAAAAGCAGGCCCTAAGAGAATCGCTCCAACCATGTCACTAAATAACTCCTCTGCAAGACTCCCTATAGCATTTACAATTTTAAAGGCTGTGTGACTTGTAGACTTTGATGGTCCAGCATCAATAATATCTTTAGACATATTTTCAAAAACTGGTAAAAAATGATTAATGAATAACGGAGAAATTTCTTTTTGCGTCTGATCATGCACGACATGACCAAACTCATGCCCAATATTTGCATACATTGGAAGGTTATTATCTTCCGACGATGCTAACTCGAGACAATATAATTCTTTGCCCGATAACAAAGATTCAACTTTTGCATGTGGTAAAAGATCACGTAAAGCAAAAGACATCGTTTTGCTGAAACGTCGTATTTTGTAATTATGGTCTACCGTGACTGAATAGAAAACTTTGGGGCCATCTTTGCCAAAGAATAGATCCCATATTTCATCATAATAACCAACTATCGGCCACGAAATATGGTCTATTGACGAAGATTCAAGAAGATGTATCATTTGCTCGATGGAAAAGAAACGCATATACAGAACCGCTGGATCCATCGGCACTAGGTTTGTAGGTGCTCTGATTGCTTCCAATGATGAAAGTATTAGTTTTCTTGCATCTTCTGTCGAAAAAGTGGGAAAGTGCCATTTATCGATTTCCTTGACTCGTGACACGGCTCTTTCAATCATCGCAAGTGCTTTTGATCGAATTGCCGAATGCTCGGTCAACGACGTAATCATATGGACTTCTCTATTCGGTCAAACTAACCTCTGCATGCCGCAATAAATTTTGAACGATAAGCCTAAGCAACGTAAATTCCTCATGATACGTTGAATAAATAAATAAATCCTTTTCCGAAGGGTTTAAAGAAGACCGAATAGACTCAATGAGCTTTTGAAGCTTTTTATCAAAACCCACTCTTTGCATTTTTTGAAAAGAATCAAATTCTTCTACCTCGGAAATCAAAGAACGCAGATTAAGGGATGAACTATAATTTGGTTCGTGTTTTTCCATATACTGTAATAGATGGGAAGGAGTAAATGACTCTTGTTTGTTAATACTTATCCCATCTTCCAGAAAATCCGCAAAAGAGTTAATTCGTTCTTTATCGAATTCCGTGAGCTTTGGAGATGTTTTCTCGTCGAGGGATCGAGCTAATGCACAATCAACGGATTTCAAATAACTCCATAATCCAGCATACGCTCCTGTTTTTGTTAGCGAATTTGGAATCATAACACTTCCTCCTTGTTGAACTTTGTTCGCTTGCTGGAACACATAATTTGTTTAATTTTTATATTCCTACTTATTTCAAATACAATTGTCGGGAGATTTAAACTAATATACATTGCTCTCGGTATTATCTATTTGCAACCGAAAAGTTTCTTATGAATATACTTTTTCCCCGATAGGTCATTAATCGCTTTTAGTATTTTACTTCTCGATGTTGGAGATAAGATTAGCACCTGATTACAGGCTCTATTAATCGTACCAGTAGAAAGTCCACATTTCCTTGATAATTCAGCCTGAGTAATACCTTCGGCAACAATCACTTGTTTAAGTCTATTCTTACTCGTAATCATTTGTAACCAGAATTATCTGCTTCTTTATCAATGAATTCAAGGGAAAAGATATAAAAGCAATATATGTTAATATTTAGCAATAAAAAGCAATATTTATGAGAGAAAAATGCATACTGCTCAACATGAGGGTAATATTACAACTCGTCTCCGGTTTATTAAACAAGACAAACCTACTTCATCATCTCAACCGCCTTCTTTGCTATCTTTTCCTCATCCCTCTTAATTCTTACTTGCTCAACCGTTCCAATTACTGCCTGCAAATTTCTCTCAAGATTATCTACTGCATTTTTATGGTGTTCAAAAGTATTGGTGACATATCGTTGCAAAGTTCTTACAGAGCTGTGTCCCATGAGAGAAGCCAAAGCCGTTGTTTCTGTTCCATTATCTGATTGTAAACTGGCAAAGGTATGTCGTAGCGAATAGAATTGCTACTTACCCGATTTGGAGGAATGGAGATAATAACGGGATGAATCTGTTTGATACCATAGAACATAAGTCTACCAAAAGAAGGGTCTACGGACAAAGTGCATTTTCTTCATGTTGTGTTCCTCCTGTTCAGTTTGTTCATTTTTGCTATGATACCACTTTGACAATGGAGGTGTTTATTGTTTGAACACGAGATGATTCAAGTCTACCGTTTTGAGGATATCCCGCTTGGCAGAGAGTGTTTCTTGATAGATGAGATATACCTTGAAGAATACGAGAAGGCATTAATTGAATCCTGCAACGGTGAAGAATATAGGGCTGTTGGGTATATTTCTTACATAGTTGCAAAAAGAATATTCACCAATTCGGTAGAGTTATCTTGGTATCCAAATAGTATCGATAGGTATCACGAAGTTCCCATAGTCCTTCCAGCAGAAAAGTTTGTCACTTGCGTAGGTTCTTATGATGGTGGCGAGAAACCTCACATATTCGTAAAACACCAATGGCTGGAGAGTCTTTTTCTACGACAATATTCCGTTTTCGGGCTTATTGACGCTATTGGAGTAAAAGATTCTATTCGGAACGGAACTCTTTCTAGAGACCAGCTTATTCTACTGAGAGGCGAAATTGACAAACTGTCCAAGCTCTATCCAAATGTATCATTTCTTTCATTTGGTGATAGCTTGCTCCTAAAAAGTAACTGGCATGTTGGTTATTTCAGGCGTGGGGTTAAATGCACATATAAACCAGAGATATTCATAAAATTGGTCAAAGAGCTTCAATCAATTTACAAAAGAACTCTCGGACTTAATTTGTATGCAATCTTTACCCAAGGGAGCAACGAATACTACGAAGACCCTCTACTCCATTTCTCTGAAACAAAGAATCACGTTTGCATCAATAGCCTTGGCATACCTTTCGCTGACTGCCTGTCCATTGATGAGGCTGTTAGAAATGCCATAAAAAATAATATTCACAACCCTTCAGAATTGTATATGGATGCACAGTTCTTCAACTCTCTGAATTTCCAAGGTATATTTGATAAGAAGGCAATGGCACAAAATACTTACAATGCAAAGATGAGGACTGAAAGAGGAACTTATTATTGTCAAAACTGTCAGGAATTACTTGATCGCTTAAAGATCGATTGAATTATTCTCTGCCCCTCTAAAATCGCCAACTATGATACTATTATATCGCTCGGTTAATGAATTGATTAGTTAAATCTGATTGTGATATTGGTTGAACATTAGATTTGGTCGAACACAGGACGCCTAATGACTACGACAACACTCTTAGCATTATGGGGAGCGATTCTTTCCTCCTTGGTTGCTGTTTGGGATATTTATAAGTGGAAAAAGGAAGGCATACGTCTTTCGATCAAGGTTGCGGGTATTGATGGTATTGATGGAAAAGGTATTTGCTGCGAGATCTGTAATCGGGGAGGAAAAGTAACAACTATCCGTGAGGTTATGCTTGTTACGTATCAAAAGAACCCGTTTCTTCGACTACTCAGAATGGTTAGTAGCACTAGAAATCTTTCTGCTTCAGATCCCAGCTTGAATTTGCCTTTTTTGCTTGTTCCCGGCGGAGTTTGGACAGGTAAGTATTTTTTCTCAGATAAGAATAACCACCCCTTTAATGACGATAACTATTCAGAGCTTCTTGAACAGGGGAAACTTTACTATAAGGTTACGTTCTCACATACAGATCGACCTGCACGTGGGTTGGTGAAACAGGACGGACTTAATATATTTGATATATTTGGATAGCAACCCCCTTAAAACTAACAAATTGTATTATTCGATTACAAAGTTTCAGACCTACCCGAAATATCCCTTACACTTTTGGTGGCATTTCGGTGGCATATTTTGCATCGCCATAAGAGGATTTTAAGGGAATAAGAGGATTTTGATAAGCTGAGGGAAATGCTTGAAATCCCTAGAAAATCTGCGATTGTATCGGCGTTTTACGAAGCATGGGGCAGTAGCTCAGTTGGTAGAGCATCACGTTCGCAACGTGGGGGTCGGGAGTTCGAATCTCCTCTGCTCCACCAGTCTTCGTTCGGAGCGAAGCGATGAACGAAGACTGCCCGGCGTAGTTTAGTTTCTTGAACGAAGCCGGGCTTATGAATGTAATTCGCTCCGAACTTCGCCTGGCAGGCCACGCCGAAACAGAGCTTGCAGTGGGAGGATATACCGCGTGGCACAGCCATAAAAAATTGGCTTAACACCAAAAAATTAAGAGGCGAAGCATGTTTGGCGTAGTTTTCTAACGAAGCCGGGCTTATGAATGTAATTCGTTCCGAACTTCGCCTGGCAGGCCACGCCGAAACAGAGCCTGCTTTTTCCCCTCAACGGATTTTTCTTCCAGTGGTGAATCCATCAGCTTCTTTGTCCGGTAAACTTAAATCGATTGCATAAGGATGGAAATAATCAAAATTATATATTGACGTATCATGATATTATGATATATTGACAGCATGAAAACAAAAAAAGGCAGGAAATGTACAGGGCTGTCTGTTGAGCTTCTGGCGCGGACGGCGGAAACACTGAAACTGCTGGCCCACCCCCAGAGGCTGAAGATCGTAGAGATCCTGGACGTGAACGGCTCATCGCCGGTACATATAATAGCTGAACAGCTGGATCTGCCGCAGGCGGCAACATCACAGCATCTGAACCAGATGAAACGTGTCGGATTGATCAATGCGGAGAGGAAAGGCAAGGAAGTATGGTATTCCGTGGGAGATCCCAGGGCACTTACCATTCTCGGATGCATAAGAAAAAGCGGAGGTTGTTCATGAAAAGTATCAGAATATGTCGATATAGTACTGCAGTTGTCATTATTTCTCTGTTCCTCCAATTGCATGGAGGTTTGTTAAAAGCGGCCGAACTGACTCTTGGTGATTGCTTGACAACGGGACTAGCCAGTAGTCCGGACATCAAGGCTGCCTCCAGCAGACTTGTCGCGGCAAAGGCGGGAGTAAAATCCGCTGAGTCAGCGTATTATCCCTGGGTCACGGTTTCGAGTATGCTGGCCCGGACTGATAATCCGCCCCAGGCGTTCATGATGTCGCTCAACCAGAAGATTTTGAACATGGCAGATCCTGCCTTTGATCCAAACAACCCGGACGATACTGATAACCTTCGCGTAAGTTTAGGTCTGCAGTACCGGCTTCTTGATGGAGGACGACGCAGTCTTGACCGTGGCATGGCCAACCTGGGCGCATCAGCAGCCGGAGAAGGGCTGGAAGCTGTCAGGAATGAACTGCTCCACATGATTACAAAGACTTATTACGGATCAGTAAAGGCCAGGACATTTATAAATGTCCAGGAAGAGTCCGTAAAAAGCGTGGAGGAAAGCCTGCGGGTTGCACGTGAGCGTCAAAAGGCGGGAGCCGCGCTTGAAACCGATGTATTAAACCTGGAAGTCCAACTTTCCCAGGCCAAAGAAGATCTTGTCAGGGCCAGAAACGGATTTCTAATGGCAATCGCGGCTTTGAATGCTGCCGTTGGCAAGGATGTTGCAACTGCGGAGAATATTCTTACATATCATGCGGCGCTCCCCGAAGCTGCTTGTGCGTTGATTCCGGCATCAGCCGCGGAAAATCGTGCCGAATTCAAGGCCATGAAGATTGCCGCGGAAATACGCGGGAAGGCGCTTGCAAAGGCAAAAAAGGAATATTTCCCGACAGTTAATATATTTGCTTCATCGGACTGGGACAGTGATGTCTCCAGTGAATTTGAACAGAGTTACATGGCCGGGGTGATGGTGGACCTGAATATATTTGATGGATTTCGAAGCCGCAATGCGGTCGGCGAGGCGAAAGCCCGGGCGCAGGCGGCTGTGGCAGACCAGGAAAAGGTGTTGAACAACTTGAAGCTTGATGCAATCCAAGCCTGTATTGAGATGAAAGAAGCCCGGGAACGTGTGGAGGTTACCGGCAAAGGAGCAGTAAGTGCGGAACAGGCACTCAAGGTGACGCGTGATCGTTACCAGCATGGCGCGACAGGTGTTGCAGAGTTGATTACCGCCCAGACCGCTTTGACCGCAATGAAAGCCAGGGATACCGCGGCGAGATTTGATTACCTTACTGCAATTTCCAATCTTGAAAGGGCAGAGGGCAAACTCTCTTCAAAGTTCAACAAGTAGAAAGGAAAAAATAAATGAAACTTTTTGAAATAATCAGAAATTACTGGAAAGTGTTAATTACGGTAACAGTGATGGTTGTCATTGCCATTGTGTTTCTTAAGAAAGGACCTCCTGAACAGGAACAACCTGCAGCACATATCGAGCAAATGACTTTGCCGGTAAATGCAGTTATTCACCAGGTACAGAGCAAGCCGGCGGCATCCATTGTTCCTGTTGTTGGCACCGTGATGTCCGAGGAGACGGTCAACCTGAGCGCCCGTATTCCAGCTACTGTCAGCAAGGTACTGGCTGTGACTGGTAAAAAGGTCAGCAGGGGTGAAACGCTCGTGATATTAGACGACAGGGAGATCCGGGAACAGGTTTCTGCGGCAGAGGCACAGTTCAAACAGGCTGATTCGGAATACCAGCGCGCGAAGAAACTCATGGATGCCAGGGCGACGACCCAGCAGGCGATGGAAATGGCTGAATCCATGGTAAATGCTGCAAAAGCCCAGCTTGATCGCGCAAAGGTAATGATGAGCTATACGGTCATAACCTCTCCGATGGACGGTATAGTGACTGAACGCAAGGTTGAAGCAGGCGATCTTGCGTCTCCCGGACAGATGCTTGCCTCGATTTATGATCCTTCGCACATGCGCCTGGAATGCCCCGTACCGGTACGGCTGGTTGACAAGCTTTCCCCCGGCAAGTTAATGGAAGTGGTTCTTGATCGTCCTGCAAAAACATTCAAAGGAAAGGTTTCGGAAATTGTCGGCGAGGTAGATGCGATAACGAGAACGCAGAAAATCAAGATAAGCCTTGAGGGGACAGGAAGCGATGTTCTTCCGGGCAGCTTTGGCCGTCTTTACATAGAGGATGATCCGGTCGAGAGTATTTTCATTCCGGTCACGGCTGTTTACAGGACCGGACAGCTGGAGATTGTCCAGGCAGTAGATGGTAATTCAGTTATCAAACGGATGGTGAAAACAGGTGTTGTTCTTGATGGCCAGGTAGAGATTCTTGCCGGGCTCAAGAACGGCGAGAAGATTCTTGTCAACCCCGTGAAAGGAGACTGAACGCCATGGACGAGAGAAATTCCATATTCACCAGGGTAGTTGAAAGTTTCCTTAAGGGTAATCTGGCGGTGCTTTTGATAATAATCAGCCTGCTGGCCGGCGTTGTATCGCTGGTGCTTACGCCCCGTGAGGAAGAACCGCAGATCGTTGTTCCGCTTGCAGACGTTATTGTAATGTATCCGGGCGGGAGTGCGGAAGAAGTGGAAAAGCTGGTGTCATCACGCCTTGAGCGGATGCTGTCCCAGATCGATGGTGTGGAATATGTCTATTCCATGTCACGGCCGGGAATGGCTATTGTGACTGTCAGGTTCTACGTCGGCCAGGATCGAACACAGAGCCTTATTAAACTCTACAACCAGATATTTCAGAACATAGACAAGACGACGCCTGGAATTACCGGTTGGGTTGTGAAACCGATAGAGATTGATGACGTTCCAATCTTCAATGCCACTCTTTACAGCGACAAGTACGATACTCATGGCTTGTACAGGATTGCCGAGGAAGTTGTTTCCAAGATTCAGCATATCGACAACAGCGCCAAGATAACAATCGCGGGTGGTGAAAAAAGAGTCGTGCATGTTTATATTGATCCTGAACGACTGGCTGCATATCGCATGTCACCATTGGAAATTGCCGGTGCCTTGAAAATGTCAAACGTTCAGGCTGAGAGCGGTTCTTTTTCCAAGGGTAACACCGAGATAGCAGTGGAAACCGGCCCATTCCTTCGTGATGTAAAAGAAATAAAGAGTCTGATGGTGGGTGTTCATGCCGGAAGGCCTGTTTATCTAAGGGATGTGGCGGAGGTCCGTGACGGCCCTGAAGAACCCGCAACTTACACGAGGATTGGCTTCGGACCCGCTGCTGCCGTAGCTGGATCCGGGCATTTAGAAGGCGACTCATTCCAGGCTGTAACGATTTCTCTCGCAAAGAAAAAGGGAAGCAATGCCGTCAATCTTGCTGAAGATGCTGAGAAAATGTTTGAAAGCCTGAAGGGTAAAATCATTCCGGATGAAGTCAGCTTCCGTGTGACCCGAAACTACGGGAAAACGGCTGATGAGAAGGTCAATAATCTTATAGAAGGATTGTTTGAAGCCATTATTACCGTGATTGTCCTGATCACAATTGCCATGAACTGGCGGGTTGGTTTGATTGTTACCGCCGCGGTACCGATAACTTATGCGCTGACCCTTCTTGTCAACATGCTGCTGGGTTACACGATCAACCGGGTCACCCTGTTTGCGCTCATTCTAACGCTGGGTCTTCTTGTTGATGACCCGATTGTCGGTGTGGAGAATATTTTCCGGCATCTATCGATGAAGAAACTGCCGCGGCTGCAGGCAATAGCCTTTGCCATGAATGAAGTTCTCCCTCCGATAGTGGTAGCAACCCTGGCGATTGTTGTGGCGTTCATACCGATGTTCTTCATAACGGGGATGATGGGACCATACATGAGGCCCATGGCCGTGAATGTGCCGCTGGCAATGTTGAGCTCGATGATCGTCTCGCTGACGATTACGCCATGGCTTTCGAGCAAGCTGCTCAAGGACGGTCATGGTCATAGTGAGCCGGCAAATATCGAAGAAACAAAGACGTACAGGATTTACAAACGGCTTGTCATACCGTTCATTGAGTCACGGAAGAAGGCATGGAAACTCCTTGGCGTTATGGCGGCTTTATTTCTCATGTCGCTGGGCCTTGCCGGCACGGGACTGGTTCCCTTGAAAATGCTTCCGTTTGACAATAAGAACGAATTCCAGCTTGTTATCGATATGCCCGAATCCAGCACGCTGGAGGCCACTGATGCCGTGGTGCATGAGTTTGAACGTTATCTCAAAATACAGCCGGAAGTGACTGAATTCATTTCGACCGTCGGATCAGCCTCTCCAATGGATTTCAACGGCCTGGTTCGCCACTACTATATGAGACAGGGCCCTAATGTGGCGGACATCAGGGTGAACCTGCTTCCGAGAAAGCAACGCAAGATGGCCAGTCATGCTATCGCTCTGCGGATCAGGAGAGATATTGAGGCGATTGCCGGAAAGTCGGGCGCGAAAGTCAAGATAGTCGAAGTGCCGCCAGGTCCGCCGGTGCTTTCAACCCTGGTTGCCGAAATATACGGCCAGCCTTACCACAAGTATGACGAGTTGATAGCTGCTTCGAAGTTGGTCAAGGATGGGATGGCAAAGGAAAAAGGGGTCGTCGATATTGATGACATGGTGGAAGAGAATCAGGTGCGGCTGTTTTTCAAAGTGGACAGGGAAAAGGCCGCGCTCAACGGGATATCAAACGAGGATATAGTTCAGACAATGCGTGTGGCCCTCGGAGGCATGGCGGCGGGGATTGTTCATGTCTCGACGGAACAGAATGAATTGCCGATAATGTTACGTCTACCGCGGGAGAAACGATCAGACGCGGCATTGTTAAAGACGATTGCCGTAAAGGGCGGAATGGGAAACCCGGTGCAAATCGGCGAACTTGGGACGTTTGAAGAACGGGTTACAGATAAAACCATCTTCCACAAGAACCAGGAACGGGTTGTCTATGTAACGGCTGATACGGCAGGACGTGGACCGGCGTATGCCGTTCTTGGTCTCCAGAAATGGTTCAAGAAGCATCCTTTGCCTGGTGGAATCCGCATTGACTGGCGTGGCGAGGGCGAGTGGAAAATCACTGTGGACGTATTCCGTGATCTTGGCATCGCGTTTGCCGCGGCGCTGGTTGGCATCTACGTGCTGCTGGTCTACCAGACGGTTTCCTACATGCTGCCGGTAATAATCATGCTCTCTATTCCATTGACGATGATCGGCATCATGCCCGGTTTCTGGATATTGAACATGCTGGTGAACAGGCAGGTCGGCGGCTTTGATAATCCGGTATTCTTTACCGCCACTGCCATGATCGGAATGATTGCCCTTGCCGGTGTTGTTGTTAGAAACGGGATTATTCTCATCGATTTCATCCAGAACTCCGTTGATCGTGGCGTTCCACTCAGGCAGGCAATAATAGAATCCGGAGTAGTCAGGTTCCGTCCCATCTTCCTGACGGCAGGCGCTGCGATGCTCGGTGCATGGCCGATTACGCTGGACCCGATTTTCAGCGGGCTGGCCTGGTCGCTGATATTCGGATTGTTTGTTTCAACGGCGTTCACATTGCTTGTGATACCTGTCGTGTACAACATGATCTACGAGAAAAAGAAATCTGAAGCAATTTAAACGAGCGAAAGGAGTATTCATGAAAATGCTTATGATCATATGCCCCAAGGCACGGCAGGGTGAGATTACAAAGCTGATAGAGAGCCAGGGAGTACATGCTTTTTCAGAGATCCCGGAAATCCTTGGAGAAGGAAAAACAGGAAAGAAAATGGGAACACATGTCTTTCCGGAGAAATCGTCATTGATTTTCACGGTTATTTCCGAAGACAAGGAGCAGGCGCTTGTTGCCGCGCTTAAACACTGCGCAACTAAACTTTATCCCGACGAGGGAATGAAAGCATTCGTCCTGCCAGTAGAGTCAGTGATTTAAAATAATAACAGAACACGAGGTGTGTCATGACCGTTGATAACGGCGTACGAGCAGTTGCGGGATTATTTATTTTGATCAGTCTCGGGCTTGGTGTATGGGTACACCATTACTGGTTCTTTTTTACAGCGTTTGTCGGGTTGAACCTGTTCCAGTCAGCATTTACACATTTCTGCCCGGCAGAAATGTTACTGAAGAAGGCCGGACTGAGGTGATAGAGACAGGCAAAGATTTTACAGTAATAAAATGTTTTTTTGTATATATTCTCCGCAGCATCAGTCATTCGGATCAAACATATGTTGGTTATACAACAGATGTTCAGAAACGGTTAAGGTATATTCCGGGCACATCCTTTACAGTTCATTCCGAACTGCGGAGCGCGTCTCGCAAACGTTTTTCCCTGTCCTCATCCCAATAACGGCAGTCGAGGTGCAGGTAAACGCTGGTATACGGTAATGGTGTTCCCGATTTCAGGACCAGTACATTATAATCAGTGGTTTCAGCTGCAATCTTTTTCAGTATTTCCTGCTCCGTTGCGACCTTAATTGTTATCTTGGCATCGTTGAGCAGGCGCCTGATTTCATGATGAACCTTGGTAATGCCGATTGCATCACGATCAGGTATCTTTTCCAACTCCGAGCATATCCAGGCAGTAGCACTGGCATGACCTAAATCATCGAGACCTGAAAGCACACGATTAAGAACCGCCGGAAGATTTTTTTTAGTTGCAATCGTTTCGATACCTGCGGCACGTCGACATGGATACGAGGAATCGGCAACAATAATCCAGTTGTCCTTACCCATTACAGGCAACCTGTTGTCGAGCTTCTTATTCCATGGAAGTTTCCATTCCGGTGGAGTTGCGCAACCGCAAAACACGGATACCACGACTATTACACTGAACCCGAATAGCGATCTATTCCAAGTTTTCAAGATTGACCTCCCGTTATTATTTAAACTGACATGATTTTGCTACAACTCGAAATTGTAAACAAGCAAAGAGTACCTTGTAAGCGGCTGCAGTCATAACTACTTGCTGGTCAACATCCAAACGCCATCCCAACCCGGCTTCGGAGGAGAATTTATGAACTCTCTGCACCTCCGAATATACATATTGCTGGGGCCATCATCCTTACAGAACTTAATAGCTGACTCAAAAGCACTTTCAGCATCCTTCCAGTAACCGGCACGATAGAGTTTCAACCCTTCATTGTAAGTATCAAGAAGACTCAGCATTCCTTTGTCAACTTCCCCGGCCCTTGCGAGAACTTCGTAAACACGGACCGGCTTCAACTTCCCTTTCACCCTGAGAATATCCAGCTCCCTTACAGCAATACGGTCACGAACATTCTCCAACACAAATTCGCTGATCATAACCCGTGTTCCATATTCTTTATTTGCCGCTTCCAGCCTGGAGGCCAGATTGACGGGATCTCCCGTCACCGTGTAATCCATTCTGGTCCTTGATCCCATGTTGCCGACAATCATTGCACCGGTATTCACCCCTATCCTTATCGAAAGAAGCGGTTTTCCTTCTGTCTTCCACCTCGGATGCAGGTCATTCCTAATGCAGTTTATGGAATCAATGGCGGCACAACAGGCACGGTAAGCATGATCGGGCTGGTCTACAGGCGCATTCCAGAAAGCCATGATACCATCGCCCTGGTACTTGTCCAAAGTTCCCTCGTGTTTGAAAATAATACCGGTCATGGCATCAAGATAGTCATTAAGCATTGTAACGAGAGCTTCCGGCGTTAATTGTTCGCTGATGGCCGTGAAATCCGCAATATCACTGAAGAAAGCAGTCATTGTACGGCGCTGACCTCCCAGCCTGAGCATATTGGGATCTTCCATTACCCTCTTCACTATCGATGGAGTAACATAGGTGGAAAACGCATTACGCAGTTTTCTTTTCTCACGGCGCTCAATCAGGACATTACGAACCACAATGGCAAGAAAAATCCCGGTCACAGACACAACTGGCTCCATTGTCGGCAACCAGACGCCAACCTTGTTGAAGACCTGTGCGCCCAGCCAGAAATATCCTGCGCATACAACTACCAGGAAACCGGCGCCAACCACAGGATGCAGGCGATGCGTTAAATAGGCCACGGGAAAAGCGCATGCCATGACAAACAGAATAATCCCCCACAAGGGCAGTTCACGGATAAACTGTTGCGTAAGAATGGTGTTAACAGCATTCACGTGCAACCCAACCATGGGATACCCGGTATTGAAAGGCATCGGCCCATAGTCATGTGTTCCGGAAGCCGTCAGGCCAAGGTACAAAACCTTGTCCGCAAAATTAAGCGGCGACAGGACAGTCTTGCGGCTGGATCCCTCGTATGAAACTTCAACAGGCTTGAAGAAATATAACGGTCGCCATTGTTCGACATCTTTCCGGCGCTTGACAATAAAACGAAGGTAATCTGCTGCATAACGCATTTCTTCGCGTCTTCCATCTGCTATATTCAACGCCTTTGCGATGTCCAGGTCAGAGATCTCCTGGTTCTTGCGGAGCAGTTCCAGTATTTTCGCATTATCGGAAACCTGGTCCCAGATTCCGGCAATCATGCTCCGCATTTCAGAGGCATCCGAACCAAAATCCTGCAGAAAAGAATCTCTCGACACCGAATGTTCAGACTGGGCTGATTCCGCAAGTTGGGCCATCATTAATTTCATCGCCACCACACCTGCTTCTGTCTCACCCAGCAATCCGCGGTTCACGACTTTCTGAACAGCCTCACTATGGCCTTTCTCAATAATATCGGATTTGCGATTGCCATAGGCGTGTAAACATTCCCTGATCAGGGCTTCCGCCTGAAAACTCATGACTGCAGAGGCCGGAATATGGTCAAATGTATCAAGGTAATCCCCCGTCCAGTTCACCATCATCCTCAGATAAAAATCGACCGGGATTCTGATATCAGTGCGCTCCTCATGACCCTGCCCGTCAATTATTCTGGCGCCGGGCAGAAAAATATGACTGCCTTGAACAACAGTCATCTCAGAAAGAGGAACCTTCGTGAGAATAGATATCCCCATGAGACCAATAGAAGGATAGATTCTTCCATTATACAGTATGAAAAGAGGATATTTGCGCGCCGAGCCATCAATATCCTGGACAATCTGTGCAAATCCAAGGCCGTTGGCGCACTTCAACAGGGCCGGGTCCGGAGGTTCCACAGAAAATGCCCGGGCCAATCCCATTTCCCTTCTGCCACGTACAACATACGGTACGGAATATTTGTCAGACATTGCCATGGCCGCTTTTGTCCTTTCGTTTATATTCTCAACGGCGGCTTTGGTAAGACGTTCTATTTTTCCGAGATCAGGGAAAATGTCCGGTTTTACAAATCTAAATGTCTGGGCAAGAACAGAAAAACCGGTCGCGCGCAGGGCCGCTGCAAAATCTTCATCAGGATTTTCCTGCAAACTCGTAAGAACACGCTTGAGTTCATCAACCTTCACACCCTCCCCGGCAAGATCGACGGCTTTCTTCATCTGGGTTGGCGAAATGGTCAATGAACCGGGATCCGGGAAAAAAATATCGAAAGTCACAAGTGATACATCATACCTGCGCAGACAGCGGATGATATCGGCGTACACCTTCCGGGAGAGCGGCCATCCGCCGGCGCGGTCTATTGCGGCAGAATCAATGTCAACAGTCCCCAGCCTGTCGGATATTACAAGAGGAGGTCTATGCTTAAATCGCAAGTCAAGAATATTGAGTTCAAGCTGTTTTAAAAACGCAATATGCGAAAACAGGATCGCAACCACCACGCTGACGCATATTACCAGAAAAACAATAAATACGCGGAATCCCGGCTGTCGAGGCTGGCCGGAGTCAAAACCTGTAGTCATGACCGCTTTAAACAGCGAAGTTATCCTTGATTCCACAAGTTACTCCTATTGGTATTCCGGCGTTTCTTGACATCAAATCCGGCTGGACGTATATTATAAACTTGATGTCGTGTGTGCTAACTATTTCTTTCGGATGAGAGATTAACGACCAACGGGAGGGGTTATGTCTGTAATAATACGTATGATTATCCGGTCCAGGATAATATCTGTTTGTTTAATATGCTTGGCATTAATTTACACAACCCGGGCGGCAAAAGCACTGGAAGGCTTCAAGTTCGTTGCACAGCGTTCAACTCCCTGCCAGGTTCCGACCTATCTGACATCCCTGGGCAAACAGCCGGGTTTTGTTATGTACGATTGCCAAAGTAATAACCTGGTATTCTTGAACAGTGAATTAGCCGAAACAAACCGGATAAATCTCACCCAGGTTCCCGGTTATATTCCCAAAGATATCATCGGCCTGCAGTTCGACCAGACTCGTAACAGTATTCTGGTATTTGATGCAGGAAGGAGCTTTTTTAGTGCAGCGAAAAGCATCCTTCTCTCCTTCAGTCCAGACGGGAAACTTGAAAAGACCATGAATCTTATGTTGAAGGCACCGGATCGTCTCTCTTCCCCGACATGTCTGGCCATAGACACAACGGGAATCCTGTATATCGGTGACAAAGGAGAGAATGATATCAAGGCTTTTATAATGGATGGGACGCACCTGTTTTCCATACACCTCCCTTTGGATGTAAACGGCAAAAAACCGCGATTTTCCGTTTCATCCATGACTGTCCTTGCCGATGGCACTCTTGCCGCAGTGGATTCAAAATCCCGCAACATCGTCTTTTTCTCGCGTGAAGGCCGGTTCATTATCGAACGCCCTCTTGAAGGCGATTACAAGATAGTCAAGAAACTTATGGCCCTTGATTCGGGGGAACTACTTGGCATCGACAGCGCACAGAAGATTTACAAGTGGACTGCACGGGGAAAACAAATGGCAGGTCTAGGATCAAAAGGAAACGGGCGGGGACAGTTCACAAACCTGTCTGACCTCACTTGTGATTCTGACGGAAACATTATTGCCCTGGATAGAATCGACAAGGATATTCAGATATTTTCTTTCGACACTCCTTCCCGCATCCTGCCTGCCCAGACACGGGCGCCGGAATACCAGTTAAGCAGGACAACAACGGAAACAGCAGACAGTAAAGTGATCAGCCTGCTGTCGAATGGCATGGTTCTTTTTGACACGATCACCAAGACTGTAATCCTTACACAAGGCGACAAGAAACAGGAATTCAAACATCCGGAGATTAAAAATATATCCGCAGCCCATGTCAACGCCGCCAGGCTGTACGTTTTTGACCGTTCGAAATCAGAGGTTTTCGCCTTTAAGCTCTCGGATGGCTCGTTCGATTTCGTGTGCGGCGAAGGCAAGCTCGATGATGTCACAAGAATTCTTGCAGCCCCGGGAAATGCGCTGGTCATGTCCGACTGCGGCGACACCGAAATAAAGGTTTTCAGCGAGGATGGCATAATGAGCACAAAGTTCGGCAAGAAAGGGACCGTCCTGCCGGAGGAAATAGGATACCTGCGGGATATTACCTGGCACAAGGGACAATTGGCCGTGCTGGACAGTGGTCGCAACATAATTCATTTCTTTTCTACAAATGGCAGTTTTGTACGGAACATAGAGATAAAACCGCCCTCTTCCCGCGTCAATCTTACAGCTGTCCAATCGGACCCGAACGGTTTTCTCATGGTGCTTGACAGCAGAAATGCCAAGGTATTGGTAGTTGATGACGAAGGAAAAGTCACCTTTCAGTTCGGAAGCCGCGGGATGAGGGAACCGGATTGGAAATCTCCAGTCGATTTCATGGTCTATCCGGACGGAACACTGCGTATAGTCGATGCGGGAAAGCCATCCAGACTGATGTCATACCATTTACGTACCGCAGGGGTATTGAGCCAGGCTGAACTGGCCGTCGGAAACAGCGATTGGGGTGAGGCCATGCGTGTTCTACAGCCTTTCCTTTCCCGGGATTTCAGCGGGACACCTGATGATATCAGGGCAACGAGGTTAGCGCTTATGGCGTATTTGAAATCGGATGGCAAGTTCCCGTCAAAAGTCCAGGTGGACAGGGCCAAAACTGCCATCCGTGGCATAATACAGAACAAGAAGGATTCAGTAGAAGAATGCCTGACACTTGCGGCATGCTACAAACAGGACAAACAAATCGAAGATGCCATCGCCGTCCTCAGGACAGGCCAGAGGAATAACCCTGACCCGCGCTACGGAGAATTATTGGCCGATTATGCCAGGCACCTCGACCAGAGCGGCATGGTAAAATACGTGGTCTCCATAATTTCCTGTGAAGCTCCGCCGATCATGGGAGCCATCTACCAGACTTACCACGACAATCCTGAGATCAAGTTGACACTTTCGAATGATGGAGGAAAGGCAACTCCTGCCTGCAAGGCGCTGTTCTATGCAAAAGCCATCATGGACAACCCGACGGAAACCGATATTCCGCCGTTGAAGCCTTTCTCCACGGCCGAATACAAACTGAAAGCCACACTGAACCGCAATGTGCTCACCTTTGTAGAAAACACCCGGCTTGGCGCCCAAGTTCAGATCCTGCTTGGCGACGGACAGCCGCCAATCGAGAAAAACCTCAACGTTGAACTGCTCGGGCGAAACAGCATCAACTGGGCAAAGGAACAGATGATAGCATGCTTTGTAACACCCAAGGATCAGGATGTTCAAATGTTCACGAGACAGGCAGTTAAAACAGCCAGCGACCAGACCATCCAGTCCGACCTGGATTCAAACCTGTTCAAGGCCCTCGCCCTGTTTGATGCAATGCAGAGCCTGGGCATGTATTATATGCCCGATCCCATTCAACCATTCAATTTCTCCAAAATGTCAAAGGATAAAACAATCGACTACGTCCAATTCCCGCGTGAAACCCTTTTGCGAATGAGCGGTGATTGTGATGATCTTTCCGTTCTCTACGCATCGCTGCTTGAAGGTGCGGGCATTGATACGATCATGGTGACATCGCCGGGTCATATCTTTACTGCATTCAAACTGGAGAAAGGCAAACAGGCCATAGATGCGCTCGGCCTCTCGGAGGATCTCCTGCTCCAGCACAAGGGCGATTATTATGTTCCAGTCGAGACAACACTGCTGGGCAGTCCGTTTATATCAGCATGGAGGGTGGCGGCCGGCCTGTTTGCGCGTTACAGCAAGGAGAAACAAATAGGTATTATTGACATCGCGGATTCGTGGAAGACATATCAAACGGTATCCTTACCACCCATGGAGCGCGAGATGCCCATGCCAAAGACAAGCGTGTTGGGCGTACTGCTCAAGAGGGAACTTGATGCATTGAACCTGCGACAGGTAGAAAAACGCCTGGCAATATTCAGGCAGTGGCTGGACCGTGAACCAAAAAACATGTCCCTTCTGATGATGCTTGCCCGTTCATACGCCGAGGTCGGTGTTTTTGACCAGGCGGAGGAATATGCGTTACGGGCCCAGAAGGAACGGCAGAACGATCCGGCAGTCAGCCAGGCGCTTGGCAACATTGCCTTCATGCAGAATGATTATCCAAAGGCGCTTCAGTTCTACAAGAAAGCCGACTCAGAAAAACATACCGCCACCATACAGATTAACATTGCCCTTGCCCATCTCAAGGCAGGCCAACTTATCCCGGCACGCAAAGCTTTTCAGGAAGCAAAGAAACTGGACGCAAAAATTGTGGGTGATTATCCGGAACTTGGACAACTGCTAGAATAAGGAGACGATCATGAGAACAGTAATCTTGTTAGCCTTGATTCCTGCCATATGCCTGTACACCGCAACACTGCCCGCCGCCAGCGAAGGATCCGGCGGCAGCCAGAAAACCAAGCTCAACACCATGTTGAAAGACATCATGGAGAAGTCTAAAAGTATAAAGCCCGCGAAATACGAAGTTACGCTTCCCGTGGCAACCGCCGGCGCGCGTGGCGCGGAAACACGGCAGGCCGACAAGTTTGCAGTGATATGGCCGGATCCCGGCATATCCCCCCTGACAGCCCTGGCAGAAAACATGCGATGCGCAGCCGAACGCGGCGTGAAAACCGAATCCCTCCGCTCACAACTGGAGGACTTTAAAAAGACATTTCCGGAATACATCAACGAGAAGCTCCTCAAGGATCTCGCCGATATAATCCAGAAAACCAAATAGACATTTTACTGATGTGTTTGTTCTGAATTTCTCTGGTACAAAACCATCGTGGCTGAACTTACAAAACGCGTATCTACGGCGGCATCCGTCCTCTAATCTTTCGGCGGCTTCACCAGCAGGACACGGTCCATCCATAAGCCATTGCTTGCCGTCGAAGCCTTGACGTAGTCCGGGCCTTTGACCTTCAGGGAGATATACGCGTCCCAAACATTGACCTTCGGGTCTTTGGCATCCGCCACCACTAACCGGTCAACGTTCACGCCCATACTCCTGTTTGCATGGGCCCAGATGGTCGTTCCCTTCTTCACATTGGTCCGCCCAATCTTAAAGACATGATACTTTCCATCCTGCGGCACTTCTTCTGGTTTGAGAGTGACAGTTTTTCCGCCCGCCACCCCAAACATCAGCGGCTTCTTATGATCATCTGTTTTTTCCTTATTCTCCACAAACGCGGCAGTCATTCCGCCGGCAGCCTCCGTATCCTCAACAAAATTCTGACGTCCCGGTGAGTAAGGCGAGAACGTGAGCCAGTTGAAATCCGCCACCTCGCGGGATGGCAGTTTACGGAATTCTTCGGGTAACTTGGGGTCCCGGAACAGTGCGGCCAACCTGGCAGTTTTGACTTCGCGCAGGGCTTGCGCTTTTTCGGAAAAGAATGCTTTGAACTGCGCATGCCAGTTTGTCTCATACCGGCTGATCACGGCCTCATGGTCAAACGGCATTTTTTCTTCCGGTGACAGCTTACGGTCCAGCCACGGCCAGAGGTAAAGCAGGGCCCCGTCCACGACGAGACGTTCCCTCTGAACATGCAGGCTCTCCAGACTACCCGGCTTGACCAGCGCCTCGGCTGACTCAAAGAACATCTCCGCGGTGCGGAAAAAATCCAGATCCAGGTATTTGAGCTTATGCGGGGAGTTACGCACCATGCAGAAGTCTGCTTCCTTGTCTATGCGTCCCTGGAGGTATTTTATGTATTCGTCTACTCGGGGCGCGGCGGCACCGAAATACCCTTTCATAAAAGTCTGAATCAGCGGCTCAACCGGCTGGTAAGGATTCACCATCATTTTGTAGCCCAGCCAGTACTTGAGCGCCGTGAAATTCTCGCCATGTTCGTGATCCTCCTCGGATTCGCAGAACATGGTTTCCGCGTGCATGTCGACAAACAGCTTCATGTCCGGACCGATACACTGGATCATGCAATACGGCGTGGGAAAATGGTAATACCCATAGCTGATCCAGTAGTCCCAAATGGCCAGGTGCGGGGCGATCTTGCCCCACGCCAGGATTTCCCCGTAATTCTTGAAATTTTTAGGATGGTTAAGGGGACGTACCAGGTCCACCACGCTGTATACGTCGCACCACCTGACAATCACGTTGTCACGCGGCTTCAGGGCCTTGGGCGGCGGCTCGGTCCGGTTATACGCGAAAGTCTGGAGCAGAATATCGGGGTATTCATTCTTGATGCTGTCGGCAATGGCGTTGATGAAATCGATCATGGGTCCGCTTTCCGACCCTTCGCGTTTCGCGATTGTCTGGCAGTTCTCGCACTGGCATTCGGCCGCCCCCGCATCATTCTGGCTGATGTCGTAAATCCGCGGTGGCGGAACTCCCGCCTTTGCGGCCTTCTCGCGATCCTTATGTACGAATCCTCGCAGCTTTTCCACCACGATCCTGCGTACATCAGGATTCGTCAAACACAGTTGTCCAGGGCCGCCGCCGTCCTTGGCCGGAAGCCGCTTACCGCCGACCAGAGAGAAGTATTCCGGGTGCGTTTCGAACCAGTCGCGGGCGTTCAGATACTGGAAAAAGGTGTGGCAGCCCCCCGGTGAACCATATACCTGATAATTGCCGATACTGTGCTTGTTCCGCGTCAGGAATTCGGTGTGGCGTTTGGCCATGTCGCCTGTTGGCATCATGGTGTTATAGGTCGTGTAGATGTCGCGCATCCAGATGAACGGCTTTGCCTGAATACTGAGTTTGGGGACTTCCAGCGTGAGCCTGGACGGGATGACCTCCGTGTCGCGGGCCAGCCAATGACAGCCGACCTGCTGCTCCAGAAACTCATAGACGGCATAGAGCGTACCCCGCGGCCGCCCGCCGCTGATGATAAGATTCTTGCCCACGCTGCGGATGAGCCATTCCTCATCGCCCAGTTTCGCCGTTTCGATTCCGTTCTTAGCTGCAAACCTGGTCCAGCCTACATAGATTCCCTGAACTTTCCCCGAAAGCGCGGATTCCGCGGTGACCGTGAATGAAGCACCGGTAACCCGGCCGAGAAAGTTGGTCAACTCATCAAGAGCTTTTTTTTCCGGCTCCGTGGCCTGGTCCGCATACACGATCGTGTACTGAGTTTTCCCGTCACGGGCAATGACCAGCGAATCATCGGTGGACAGCCTCAACGGTACACACGAAACTGCAACACCCGCCAGCGCGACCACCATTGTGAATATCTTCCCAGGGTTCATTTAGCCTGCCTCCTTGATGGGAACGGGCGACACCAACATCGCCGGTTCAGTTATGGTTATAAGAAATTGCTTTATAGTAAGTACCTGTAAAACACCTAAACTTTTAGATTGTTCAGATACACACTGCTGGATTCAAGCAAGTCCAGCCCCATCTCAACAAAATAATTTTTTACTCCTGCCGCTTTTGCCGCCGCGAAGAGCTCTTTCCAATCCACTATTCCCTGCCCTATGGGGACGGATTTTTTCTCCGTCTCCGACCAGTCGGCCAGATGCAATGAAATAAAACGACCGGGATATTTCTTTAAATATGTAACGGCTTTATAACCGATACTGATCACCGCCACCTGGAACTGCATTTTTATCAGTTCAGGATCAAGTTTGTCCATCAACGCATCATAGACGAGTGTTCCGTCGATCTTCGTGAATTCAAAATGATGATTATGAAAACCAAGCTGGATCCCTTCTTTTTTCGTCCGTTCCCCCATCTTGTTCAGTTCTTCTGCGGCTTTTAACCAGTCAGTCAAAGATGCGTCCTTCTTTAGCCAGAACCCGGAGGCAATCATCTGTGTCAAACCCAGTTCCCTGGCGTATGCTATCCGCTCATCCAGTTTTTCCCGCAGTTCGCCAAAAGAATAATGAGAACTTTCGCAACGCAGTCCCGCGGAATGGATGATTTCGCGCATTTCTGAGGCTTTGAGTTTGGTCAGAGGACCGAACCCACTGCTTACATAACCGGGCGGTGAACACATCTCGATCGACTTGTATCCCATGGCGGCCAGTTTGCGGAGAGTCCCTTCAAAATCCTTTCCAATCATATCGCGTACAACATAAGTTTGCACGCCAACAGGTATTTTCAGTGGACCAGCATGGGCTTGAATCGCTTTCTGGCACGCCAATAAGGCCGCTCCAACAGTCACCGTACTCTTGCGAATGAAATCTCTTCGTGTGATTGTCTTCATATTGATATTTTCCTAATAAAACTAAGTTAAACGGATGTCAGTTCCCAGCCCTTCCGGTATTCACGTGTCAGATATTTCTCGGCATCGGAATTGTTTGTGATTTTCATATTACTGGAATCCCAAAGCAGACGTTTTCCCCCCATGCGCAGGGAAACTGCGCCAAGATTAAATGCCTCGGAAATCGGGCCGGCAAGCAGGAAGTTGCCGCTTGTCGGTTCACCGCCCTTGAATGCCTTGACCCAGTCAACGTTCTTTTGTTTGGCCTCAGGCAGTACATCTTTCTTTTGCGAAGAAAGAACACGCGGATTCTGACAGAGGAAGCCGGCAAGTATTTTTCCCTTGTCGCCGACAAACATCATTCCTTCAATCGGCAATTCGGCATTTTCTTTTTCCAGTTCTTCCGGTGTTGGAGGACGTATTCCTCCGTCGTACCAGAACAGGTTAATTGCAGGCCGGTTGCCCTTGGCCGCAAATTTTAACCGGATTGTACACGCCATTGGGAATGAATAATCGTTTTTTATTTTGGTACTGACCTTGTCCTTGAGGGTACAAACATGACTTGGCGTGGATTCCACCAGGACTGGAGCATCCAGGTCGAATTCCGAGAAAACCCGCCAGAGGCTGTAGTGTCCCATGTCCGCAATTGCTCCACCGCCAAACTCATACCAGCCGCGAAATACGGCATGCGTATAATTCGGATGATAAGGACGGTCCAACGACGGTCCCAGCCACAGGTCCCAGTCAAATCCTTTGGTTATGGGCGGCGTGTCTGTGGGCAGTGTTGCATACTGGGGCCACACCGGCCGGTTTGACCAGTTATGGATTTCAGTGAGATTACCGATGGCGCCCTCCCTGATCAACTGTGCCGCTATCGAAACCTGCTCACCTGAGGCCGCAGGAATAAAATGAGTGGCTACCCTTGTCTTCCGGGCGGTTTCGATTACCAGCCTGGCTTCCTTTACCCGGTTGGCCAGGGGCTTGTGCATAAGTACATGTTTTCCGGCTTTCATTGCCGCTATTGCTATTGTCGCATGAAGATGGTCCGGGGTCATGATTTTGACCGCATCCAGGCTCTTTTCCTTTTCCAGCAATTCCCGGAAATCCGCATAGCGGGTACAACCCTTGTATTTGTCCGAACCCGCCTTATTGGCATAATATAAATCCACCATTTCGCCGCCAACATCGCGTCCGCCCGGAATACCCTGCGTGTCCGCCCTCCACTCCGGTTTTCCTATGGCGGCAGCAATACTTTTCCGTAATCCATTTTTTGACCAGTCAACGTAATCGTCACTGTCTTTGTTCGGGTCACACACCGCCACAACTTGTACATCGGGCATGGGGAGCATATTCACCATTTCCCTCAATCCCTGGGTACCACAGCCAATCAACGCAACAGTGAGTTTTTCGCTGGGGGCAATTTTGCCGGGTCCACCCATCACATGGCTGGGAACAATACTCAGGGCAGTGGCGGAGGCGCCTGCACATTTCAGAAAGTTTCGTCTGTTCATATGATTGTACCTCATGATTGGAATTTTGAATTGACTGACTGATTCATAATCTTTTCATCAGGCGGTATCAAGCCGGTATTTTCGTCTCATCAGGTTTGCGGGACCGATTCAGCAGAATTGGACATTGCCTGAACATTGGTATTTCTGGTAATTTCCTTCCAGTTGAGCAAAGGAAACTGCTCGACTTCACGTCTTGAGTCGCAAGTAAGTACAGCCAGCAAAGGAGTCATATCATGCAATCTTCCGGGCAGCAGGATTTATCACGCGCAAAGAGCCTCGTAAATGCCTACCAGAAAGTCACAACCGAATTAAGCAAACTTATCGTCGGGCAGAATGCAGTCATTGAACAGTTGATGATTGCCATCCTTGCGCGCGGCCATTGCCTGCTGGAAGGTGTACCCGGCCTGGCCAAAACCATGATGGTACGCGGACTGTCACAGGTCATGAACCTGTCTTTCCGCCGCATCCAGTTTACGCCCGACCTGATGCCGGCGGACATCACCGGTACGGAAGTTATCCAGGAGGACTCAACCACCGGGCAACGCGCACTGGCTTTTCTGCAGGGGCCGATCTTTGCACAGATGATACTTGCGGATGAAATCAACCGGACACCGCCGAAAACCCAGTCTGCCCTGCTTGAGGCAATGCAGGAACATTCCGTAACTGTCGGGGGAAACACCTATCCGCTGACAGAACCTTTCTTTGTCCTTGCCACGCAGAACCCGATAGAACAGGAAGGCACGTATCCCCTGCCCGAAGCGCAGAGGGACAGGTTCCTGTTTCACGTGAAAGTTGTTTATCCGGAGCGTGACCAGGAGCGCGAGATTGTGCTGCGCACAACGAGCGCGTTCGAGGCCAACATGGGACCGGTAATTAGCGGCCCGGAAATTATCGCCTGCCAGGAACTTGTACGCAAGGTGCCGGTGCCGGACCATGTCATGGATTTCGTTCTTGACCTGGTGCGCTGTACCCGTCCTGACGAACCGGAAGCAGCAGCATTTGTCAAAGAACTGATCGAGTGGGGCGCCGGGCCGCGTGCGAGTCAGTACCTGATTCTGGCCGGAAAAGTCCGCGCAGTTCTACAGGGTCGTTTCCATGTGACAATTGACGATATTGAGGCCCTGACGCACCCTGTGCTCCGGCATCGAATCGTGCCCACGTTTAATGCCGAAGCCGAAGGTATCAACGTGGATGACATAATCGACCGCATTCTCAAAGCAGTACCCAGGGGCACGCCTGAGAAAATTCTGTAGGAACAGAAATGGCAATTGCAGCTGATTTCCTGACTCCTGCCGATCTGCAGAAAATTTCAAACCTGCAGGTCCTTGCCCGTCTTGTTGTCGAAGGGTTCTGCTCAGGCCTGCATACCTCGCCCCACAAGGGTTTCAGCGTGGAATTTCGCGAGCACCGCCAGTACGTTACTGGTGATGAAATCCGCCGGCTTGACTGGAAAGTTTACGGGAAAACCGACCGCCTTTATATCCGCGAGTATGAAGAAGAAACCAATCTGCGCGCAACCCTGCTTGTGGATGTCAGCGGCTCCATGGCTTATGCCGGAAAGAACATCAGCAAGTATTCTTATGCCGTTCATCTTGCGGCATGCCTTTCTTATCTAATGCTTCGCCAGCAGGACAGTGTCGGGTTGGTGACATTTGACCAGAAGGTACGCCAGTATATCCCGCCCCGTTCCAGGCCAAGCCATCTTCGCGTCCTGCTTGATGCTTTACAGCAGACAAAGACAGGCGGCGAAACGGAACTGGCAAAAGTCTTTCACCAGCTTGTTCCGAAAATTCACCGCCGGGGACTGTTGATTATTCTCTCAGACTGTTTCGGTAATGTTCCTGAATTGCTGTCGGCCCTTGCGCATTTCCGCCACGCCCATCACGAAATAATCATTTTCCAGATTTGGGACAGGGATGAACTGGACTTTCCTTTCAGGCAATGGACGCGATTTGACTCGCTCGAAATGGAGGAAGATAAAAGGCTCATTGATCCCGTGCATCTGAAGTCGGTTTACATGGAGAGCCTGGAGAAATTCCGTGCGGACCTTAAAGCCGGCTGTCACCGGCACCGGATTGACCTGGTGCCAATGACAACCGACATACCTTACGCAGAGGCTCTTGCCTACTACCTGGCAAGACGGAAGAAACAGATATGAACTTTCTTAATATCATTCTTCTTGGTGGAATCGTTGCAGCCAGTATCCCCCTGATCATTCACCTGTTTCACAAAAGTCATTTCCAGATCATCAGGTGGGGGGCAATGCACCTTCTGGAATCACTTCAACGCACCCAGAAACGGAGGCTCAGACTCGAACAGCTGCTTCTCCTGCTTGTCCGCTGTTTGATACCCGCCATCCTTGCACTCTGCATGGCCCGTCCCGTTCTGACGGGAATGCGTACCTTGCTTGGCGCCGCGAAAACGTCGGTGGTCGTCGTTCTGGACAACAGTTATTCAATGGAAGTCGGTGCCGCGGAACGCACTACTTTTGTACAGGCCCGTGATTCTGCCGGTAGAATCATCCATGATCTTGCACGCGGTTCGGAATTGTCTGTTATTTTAATGGGCGGACTGCCGCGTCCGCTGCTAGATGAACCCACCTTTAACACCGAGCGCGCAACCCGCGAACTGGGTAAACTGCAGACCGGCTATGGTGCCGCTGATGTTCCTGCATCTCTGGAAATGGCCGTCAGCACACTTGGTAAAATGCACGAGGCACACCGTGAAATGATTGTACTCAGCGACTTTCAGAAAATCAGCTGGGCGGAAAGTGAAGATGTCGAACGTGCCCGCGTGGCGAACCTGATAAAAAATATGCCCGTTAAACCGCTCGTCATGTTTATTCACACCGGACAAGAGGACAAAAACAACGTAAGCGTTCAATCGCTGGATTTCTCACGGTTCCTGCTCGGTGTGAACCAGCCATTCCAGGTCCGCGCCCATCTCAAGAACCATGGCAGTTCCCGTTATTCCAGCATGCGTGTTTTCTTCCGGGTGGACGGTACGGAAAAATCCGTTGCGCAGATTGAACTTGGTCCGAATGAATCCGGACAAGTCCTGTTTACCCACACGTTTGACAAGGCAGGTTCGCATGTCATTTCCGTGGATACCGATGTTCCCGATGCATTGAAGTCGGACAACGTCCTGCTTGCGGCTGTTCCGGTGTGGGACAAACTGCCGGTTCTGCTGGTCAACGGCAATCCCGGCCGCGGGCCGCTTGAAGGCGAAACCGATTTCCTGGAAATTGCGCTCCAGCCCTACAATGCGACAAAGGGCAGTCTCGCCGACCTCATCACCACCCGTGTTGTTGATCAACATCATGTAGACGCACATACAGTCAAGGATGTGCGGGTAGTTATACTGGCCAACGTACAACAGCTTCAGGACCACCAGATAAAAGCACTGGAAGATTTTGTGCGTGGCGGCGGCGGCCTGATGATATTCCCGGGCAACCGCATCGATATCTCATGGTATAATTCCAGACTTTCCGCTGACGGCAAAGGACTGCTCCCGCGGAAGTTCTCTACAATTGAAGGCGGGCCGGAGGACAATGACCCGCACGCCGCCATCCTTGGCCAGCACCAGGAGCATCCGGCTTTCCAGCTTTTCAATGATCCGCGCAATGGTGATCTATCCACCGCCACGATCAGGTTGTGGTACAAGCTTGTGGAAAAACAGGGAACTGCAAAAACCAATTCGGGTGAGTTTGTGATGGCCCGCCTGAATACCGGTGATCCGTTCATGATCGAAAAAAAATATGGCGAAGGAAGCGTGATTATCTGCAGTACCCCCTGCTCTGCCGACTGGTCCAATCTTCCGTTAAGGCCGTTTTATCTTCCTTTGATGCAGCAGTTGGTGACCTATCTTGCCGCCAAGTTCGATCCTCCTCGCAATATTCAGGTGGGGCTTCCGTTGATTGCAGCATTACCGGCGGCATTGGACGGCAAGACAATGGAGCTGACAGATCCCGGAGGAAAAAAACACAAGCTTACGGCAAAAAACCAGGGTGGCCGCGCACTCTTGAATTTTGACGATACCAGGATCCCCGGCCTTTACCTGCTGGAACTGCCGGACAAATCATTGATCCATTTTGTAGTCAACACCTCGCGTAGTGAGTCCAACCTGGCACAGTTGACGGCTGATGAAATTAAGACCGCGGCCAAACCGTTTGAAGCTACAGTTGTCAAATCGATGGACGAATATCGCCAGATGGAACAACGGCGGCGGTACGGACGGGAAATCTGGCGTCCCCTGCTTTGGGCTTTGCTTGGTTTGATTTTTGTGGAACTCCTTCTTGAACAACGTGTTGGAGGGATCAAACGGTGAAGACAGTTACCGATTTACGATTCCTTGGCGATTGGAACGTTTGGGTTGCCGTAGCGCTTGCCCTGGTCCTGGCGGCCATTGCCTGGAAACTTTATCGCCGCGAGGTACGTGACCGGTCCGGCAACCTGCCGTGGCTGCTGCCGGCCCTGCGGTCTTCGGCGGTATTTCTTATTGTAATGATGCTGGCAGGGCCGGTTCTTCATCACCGGCGGGTTATAGGCGAACTGGCACGCGTGATGATTTTTGTGGATTCATCAAGGAGCATGAGTGTTACCGATGAGTTTATGGATCTTGGTCGTAAACTGCAGGTTGCCCAGGCATATGACCTTTTGTCGCCGGGTGCGGTAAAGACTAATCAACCCGGTTTCACAATCACCAGCGCGATACTGAGTAATGACACTGTTGCAGCAGCCGTAGAGAAACTTGATGCAATGCCGCGCTGGCAGAGGATGGAACATTTTCTGCTGAACGAGAAAAACGGCCTGGTCCAGAAACTGGCTGAGAAACACAATGTTGAACTCTGGGCAGTTGCCGGCGCCGAACCGCAAAGACTCTGGAGCACCGAACAGGGCAGTCCCATGCCGAAATCTTTTGCAGCGAAACCGGAAGACGACGGAACTGATCTTGGTAATACGCTTGGCAAACGGATTGGCCAGAAGAAAGACGAACGTGCCGTTGTCCTGATGCTGTCCGACGGTCAGCACAATCAGGGTAATTCTCCGATAGAGATTGCAAAGGTCGCAGGGGGAAGAAATATTCCTGTATTCACGGTTGCAGTGGGTGCAATGGAACGGCCCGGTGACCTCGCCGTTATCGGGGTCAAAGGTCCGGAAGCCGTATTTTTTGAGGACCGTGTCAGGGGTGAAATTGTCGTCAAAGATGATATGCAGGCAGGCCAGCAGTTCATGGTGAAAATAGAGGAAAGCGGCAGGACTTTATGGGAGAAATCGCTCGTGACGGAACGAAGCAACCGCCGGAGAATAGAATTTGATTTTCCGATCCGTGAAATGGTCGAGGCCAGGAAGAAAACAGCGGAAGATGTGGAATATACAAGCTTTCCAATGACAATGAAGATCAGCATCCCGGCGCTTGATGGGGAAAAGGACAGGACAAACAACGAGAGCCTGTTACGTTTTCGTGCGGTCACCCAGCGCCGGAAATTACTGCTGCTGGATGGACGTCCGCGCTGGGAATTCCGCTACATCAGGAACATTTTTGAACGGGATCCGCAATGGGAAGTCAATTCCCTGGTGGCGGGAATAGAATCAACAGATACCTGGCGGCGCGGAGAAGGACCGGGCCAGTTCCCGTCGAAGAAGGAACTGCTCTTTGCTTATGATTTAATCTGTTTTGGCGAAGTACCGAGGAAACTGCTGAACGAAAATGAATTCGAATGGATCAAAGAGTTTGTCGATATCCGCGGCGGCGGTCTTTTCCTGGTGGACGGCCGCAGGGAAGTTTACCGCGAGTACGGGTGGGGATCAATCGCCACGCTCTTCCCTGTTGAGAGAGAGTCCGCAGGAGTCAAGGAACCTCCTTCGATGTTACGGCTGACAGACCGTGGCAGTTCCTATGTGGCCCTGCGGCTTACTGCAGACACTGCTGAAAATGCCAAAGTCTGGCAGAACCTGCCGCCTCCGCACTGGGTTGCATCCGTCAAGGCATTTCCCGGTACTGAAACTCTTGTCGAAGCGGTGGCCGGGAACCGGAAAATTCCGGTTGTTGTATTGAGGCAGTTCGGCGCAGGTAAAGTGTTGTACATGGGTATGGATGAAACATGGCGTTGGCGCTATAATGTTGCCGACCAGTATCAGGAGCCGTACTGGCACCAGCTGGCGAATGCAATCATGGAACAACCTTACGCGGTCCGTGACAAGTATGTTGCACTCGACGCCGGGTCGATCAATTACCGTGCCGGTGAATCGGTCGAGATACGTGTTCGTCTTCGCGACGAAAAAGGCCGCGCAATATCGCACGGGAATCCGCAGGCTCTGCTTTACTGTGAAGACCAGAAGATAGCGACGATTGCCCTTTTTGCGGACGAAAACAGCGGCGGCGCATTCCGCGGCAGGACGGGCCCCCTCGCGCCGGGCCGTTACCAAGTCAGAATAAATGCGAAGGACCTAGTACCGGAGAAATCTGATGTACGCGCTGAATTTTATGTTCAGGGAAAAGCTGCAGATGCGGCTTTCGAACTTGGCGAATTGAATTGTAATGAAGACCTGTTACTGCAGATGGCCAAGGCTTCGGGCGGTGAATATTGCCGCGAAGAAGATGCATCAAAGCTGGCCAGGCGGCTGGAGCCATTCAGCAAGGGACGCGTCGAAGAATCTGAAACTATATTGTGGCAAAGCTGGTGGTGGTTTATACCATTGATCTGCCTGCTGACAGCGGAGTGGATCCTGCGTAAGCGTTCAGGATTGATATAAGAAATCGTAATCATAATCGTGTTCGTAATCGTACACGAAGAGAAAACATGAGTGGGGATCAGGATTACGATTAGGATTAGGAATACGATGAAGGTCAGGATATAACCGGAGTCGAATATGAATGAATACTCGATAGATCCTGTCATAATGGAAAAGCTGGAGCGATTCAGCCACAGGCGAAAAAGCCTGATCCTGTGGCGCGGCATATGCGGCGCCATGGCAGTCTGGTTTGCCATAATGATGATTGTGGCGATGGTGGACCGGTTTATGGTTATGGCGGACAGTCTGAGGCTTGGATTGAGTATCACAGGTTATCTTGCGACGGCGATTGTTTTCTGGATTACCTGCGGGGGATACCTTTTAAAATGGCCCAGTCCGAGAGAATTGGCCAGGCTCATAGAACTTGCGGCTCCCCAGTTACGCGAGGAACTTCTTTCCGCAGTTGAACTTGCCGGCGACAATTCAGAAAAGCAATGGGATTCCAGGGAATTCCGTACCGCAATACAGAAGACTATGGCATTACGCGTAGGCGATATATGTATTGAGACACTGCTGACAAGGAAACTGATTTCTTCCTGGCTTTATTCGGCGCTGGCCGTTGTTCTTGTATTCCTGGTGCTGATGTGTCTGCCGGGCCTGAGGTTCCCTCAATTCTTTTTGCGGGCTGTTCTGGCTGCAGCCAACATGGAGCGACCGTCCGATATCAGGATTAAGGTTGTATCCCCTGCCCCGCCGGACAGTATTATGCCTGAAGGAGAAAACGTGCCGGTCACCGTGAGTATCGATGGCGGCGAAGTGCAACGGGTGGTCCTTGAGATTTTCCCAAAAAACGCACTGCGCGAACGGGCGGTAATGACACTCAGCGCCCAAAACCGTTTTAATTCCACGATCCAGCTTGGTCGTGAACCGGTGGAGTACAGGATCCGTGCACGGGACGCGATTACACGCAAGTATTTACTGGAACCCCGGCCAAGTCCGCAGGTTGTCAAATTCCACAAGATCTACCGTTATCCCGCTTACTCGAAAATATCGCCGCGGGCAGTCACCGAAGTAAGCGGTGATCTCGATGCCCTGGAAGGGACGGAAGTGGAAATGGATATAGAGGTTAATCAGCCTGTCAGGGAAGCCGCACTGTTGGTAGAAACCGACAATACGACCAACAAAGTCATTATAAAATGCACAAATTCCAATCGAATCACGACTAAATTACCGCTTTCAGTTTCGGGCGTTTACAAGGTAAATCTGGTTGCCTCGGTGACCTTTTTTGAGAACAAGTACAGTCCAAAATATGAAATCCGCGTACGGCATGATCTGCTGCCGTCCGTCAAAATCGATACACCTGAACAGGAACAAATAGTTCTGACATCGGATGCGGTTGTCAATCTCGGCGGTACCGCGAAAGATGATCTCTCGGTCACCAATGTGGAACAGGAAGTCCAGGTTAACAGGGGTCAGTGGAAAACCACTCCGCTGTCACAAAGCAACAGTAATGAAGTCAAGGTGGCACTGACATGGGACCTGTTTTCGCTCGGTGTACATCCCGGTGATCAGGTGCTTACAAAACTGGTCGCCACCGATTTGAAAGGTCAGCGCGGTGAATCCGTACCTTTGCGTGTCCGGATAGCGACGCCGGGTTTCGATCCCAAGCGGTTGAAGGAGGTCCAGGCAAAGCAGGAAGTCAATAAAGCGCTTCATGAATTGCGCAAGAATGCAGAGGAACTTGAGCACAGGATGAATGAAGCAAAAAATATTACCGGTAACAATTCCGCGGACCAGGTGCAGAAAAAACAGGCACTGCTCAGCGCGGCGGTATCCCTTGAAAACATGGAAAAGCAAGCCGCAGAGGCACTTAAGAAGATACAGGAGACACTGCCTCAGACAAGAGCGCCGCGGGAATCGGCTGATATGGCCCTGGTAGGAAACGCTGTAAGCCGGATCAGTCGCGAATCCCTTCCCGAAATCAAGGAGGCAATCAAGCAGGCCACCGAGCATACCAGCACAAACGACAACAGGGCTGCGCAGGAAAAACTTAATCAGGTCAATGAACAGTTCTGGAGAGGACTGAGCCTGTCCCGTGTTGCCGATGATGCGAACCGCCAGATGCTGGCAGCAGAAGAAGCCAATCTGCTGGCACGCGATCTCCGGCAGTTGAAGGAGGAACAGCGCGTATTGGGTGAGCAGATCAAGGCTGCCGGTAATGATACCAATATGACTGAACGCATTGCACGCCGCCAGAGCGTTGCAGCTGATGAAACAAAATCCATCGAAGAACAGATGAATACTCTTTCTCAACATGCTTCCGGTGGACATGAAAATGTAGTACGGAATATGGAAAAGGATCTTGCCAGAAACCGCGAGAATCTTGAGAAGGCGCTGGGCGCCCCGGAAACAATACCCTCGATGGATGCTTTAAAGCCTCCTTCCGAACAACTGCAGAGAAGCGTTGAAAATGCTGCAAACAGCATGCAGGGCGTTAAACAGCATCTTGCGCAACAGGCCGACAAGGCGCGGGAATGGCTCCAGAATGAAGTCGGCAGTTCTGCCGATGTCCTGGCAAATCTGGCAAGACGTCTTGAACGGGAGAAAGATAAACAGGCGCCTGCAAAACAGGATCATTTGGAGTCCGTGGCAAAACAACTAAAGGACCGGGCCGGACTGGAAGAAAAAAAACCTGACTCCGATGCGCGGTTTGCAGCCGATACCGCCAGGGCCGCAGATGCGCTCAGGGCATTGGAAGAAGCGGCAAACCAGCCAGTGACAAATACACTTGCGGCAGTCAAAGCCATTGAACAGAACTATCGCAAGCTCGAGACAGAACACAATCTGGCCGAAATTTCGCCGGCATTACGCCGGCTTGCAGGTCAGGAGCGATGGGAAAAACCGGATACCGCGGAAATTTCCAATCGTGCCAGGGACTGGGAATGGTCACAGGACCAGATGAAGAACCTTCCCCGGAAAATAGACCAGGCCAGATTGCCATCGGAAGTCACAAAGGCAGTCAGGGAGATAGCATCCAGTCCTCAGGCCAGGCAGATCGGTAAAGAAATGAAAGATCGAGTGTCAAATACGGAACAGAAAAATAATATTGAAGAGCCCTTGTACAAAATGGCTGGCGATGTTGCGCAGGTCAAACAGCAGTTACAGCCTTTGATGGAACAGGCACGCGCCGAGATTGAAAAAGTCGCGCCGAAACTCAGCGAGCGACTTGACGGGTTGGCCAAAACTGCCAAAAAACTGGAACAGGCAACTGGTTCGCAGGCAGAACAGGCTGGCAAGACTGAAAATACCGAGAAGGTTACCAGGGAGGCAGACAAACTAAGTGAAGCACAGCAGAAACTGGATAATCAGATTGGCGATGTGAAAGAGGCCTTGCGGCGCGATGCAAATGTCCAGGACCTCGCTACGGAGAAAGGTCGCGAACGGGCACGTGATGCGGATGATGCAGCCGCCATGCTCCGCCAGCAAACACCGGATGCGACAGAATTACTGCAGCAGGCGGCCAATATTGCACAACCTGATAAACAGAAGAATGCTCTCAAAGCCGCGGCTGAACAACAGGCAAAACTTGCGGACAATCTTAAAAAACTCGCCGAACATTATAAAAATCTCGATGCAGATCGCCCCGAAACGACACGTACTGCACTGCGTGATGCCGAGAAAGAAACCGGATTGAAGTCAGCTCTTGAGTCTGAATACATGAAGGCGCAGGCACTGGAAAACCTGGCTGGAAAGTCTCCGGAAGCCCAGTTGGCGGAATTGGAAAAGGCACTGCAGGTCAACGAACCGATGCGTCGTGAACTGGGTGATATTGCACGAGATGCACTCGGTGATGCCGCGGCAGACATGCAGAAATCTGCGGAGAAGGAACAGAAGATTGCATCGGACCTCGGCAATACGATGCAGGCAGAACCGCAACAACAGGGTTCTGCCGTCGAACAGGCAAAACGTATTGCCGATGGAGCACAGAAACTTGCCGGGGAACAAGTACCCGCCATCGCCAAACAGTCAAAAAAGGCAGGTATCAATAATAAACCGGAACTGGATCGTGCAGGGGAAGCACTTGCTTCAGCGGCCAGAGACATGCCTCGTGATTTTACAAAGTCAGCATCTGAGGTTGCACCGGCTATTGCTGCACAAGCCGGTAGATTACAGCAGGCAGCCGGCGAGCTTAACAATGCGGCGGGTAAGGTTGGACAGGAAGCTTCAGAGGCCCAGAAATCTGCAAAGGGGCGTGTTCAACAGGCCGGTAAGCAAGCTGAAGAACTGGCAAAACAGGCGAGACAACTGGCCAGTGCGTTGTCACAAATGCATTCTGCGGCTGAGCAACAGCCTGCAATAGAACAGGTTGTACGTGAAGCGGGTAATGACATAGAACGTGTTGGCCGGCATGAAGAAAGGCTTGGGCGTGAAAACATGGGTCAACGCTTACAGCAGCTTGGCAAGCAGGTGGAAGAACAGTCTGGAGGTCAGGTCAGGCAGGCCGCGCAGACACTCGACCATTCAAATGTTCCGGCCCAGGCCCAGCCCGTAGTCCAGGGTGCAAAGGATGCAATTCAAAAACCGCTGGAACAACTGGCTTCGACCCTGAAACAGATTCCACCGCAGGTACCGAATACAACACAACAGGATACCGCAAGTCAGTTTGCTTCGGCATCGGAAGAGACAGCCAAGTGGATGGCACGTGCACTCGACAGTCTCGATTCAACAATGAATCCTCCCAAGCCAGTCACTGATAGCCAGGCAGGTCAACCAAGCAGACAACAAGCTTCGCCTTCCCAACCTGCACAACAGCAGAAGCCGGATCAGAGCGGCAGGCAATCCCAGTCCGGACAAAATGAACAGAATTCAGCTTTGAACCGGCAGCTTTCCCGTACCGTACAGTCAGCCGCCGAGGCACAGGCTTCTGCAATGATGGATGCGCGCGGGAATAATCTGTTACCCGGGGAAAAACCATTGAGCCAGGGCATCAGCCAGGGCAGCGGGACAGCATTTAAAACGATGGGTATGATGTATGGAAAAATCCCTGAAGGTTCGACACGCGGAGCGGACTGGGGAAAACTGCCGCCTAAAATTGCACGTGATCTGCTGGATTCGCAGAGGGAAGGTGTGTCGGGCGAATATCGCGAGATGGTGAACCTGTATTTCCGCGCCATTGCAAACAAGGCCCGCGGTAAAGAAGGGAAGCAGAAATGAAAAATTTTCTTATTATAATTCTGCTGACCGGATTTCTTGTGATGCCATTGCCGGGTGCAGAGGAAAAAGCGAAACGTGAATTAACACCGGTGGAGAAATCCATTGCGCGCGGGATTGCCTACCTGTTGTCACAGCAGAATGACGAGGGTGCAATCGGTGCGAAAGAAGACAAACGGTCCAATGCGAATGCTTTCACGGGTCTGTCTCTCATGGCCATGATTGCCGTGGGGCATCAGCCGAAGGATGAAACACCGGAAGGGCGGGCACTTGCGAAGGCATTGGATTTCATTCTTAAGAACGACCGTATGGACGAGACGGGGTATTATGGTAAAGCCGACGGGTCCCGTATGTACGGCCATGGTATTGTGACCCTGATGCTGTCCGAGATGGTGGGTATGGGTGTCGATGCCAGGCAGGATTCTCTCATCAGGGAACGGTGCCAGAAGGCAGTGGACCTGATTGTGCGGGCGCAGAACATAGACAAACACGATCAAAGATTCAAAGGCGGATGGAGATATCAGCCTGATGCGCATGATGCCGATCTGTCTGTCACGGTCTGGCAGGTCATGGCCCTGCGCGCGGCCAAGAATGCAGGACTGGTTGTGCCAAAAGAAACGATCGATTCCGCCATCAGGTATATCAAGGCAAGTTATCACTCAAATCGTGACCAGGATGGGCGGCCTTTGAACCTCAACAGTGCGTTTGCATATCAACCGGGTGGCGGTCCTTCGTACTCGACGGCTTCCATGGGATTGCTGGCCCTGCAAATCTGCGGTGAATATGATGCACCCGAATTAAAGGGAACGGTCGCCTGGTTACGTGAACAGAAGGTTAAAACGTCGCACCGGTTTTTCTACTATGGAACTTATTACTACACTCAGGGGATGTATCAGCGCGGAGGTGAATTGGGCAAGGAAGCGCTTAAAGAAGTAGAGAATGTTTTTCTCGCCGAACAGAAGGAAGACGGTTCATGGCAGGGTCATAGCGGGGAAGGCATGTCAAAGACTTACAGCACGGCGCTGGCCATCCTTAGTCTCTCCGTAAATTGTCATTTCATGCCCATCTACCAGCGGTAATCTTTGCATATTTCCTGCGGTAATCCCGCGGGGACCAACCCTGCCTGCGTAGAAACTGGCGATTGAAATGGGAAAGATTGTTGAAACCAACCAAACCGCTGATTTCCAGGATTGAGTAATCGCTTTCTTTCAAAAGCCCGCATGCGCGACTGACACGCCAATCGTTCACGTAATCAATAAAACTTTTCCCGGTCGCCCGGCGGAAAAAACGGCAGAAAGTTGACTGGCTCATCCGAAATTGGGCTGCGGCTTCTTCAAGTGTGATGATGTGATCGCTGTTCTGGTGAATATATTCCAGCATTTTTCCGAGTGATACATGATTTCGAACGACGGCAAAACGATCATATTTTTCCGAGACAATTGCTGTTGCGCTGGTACAAGCGGCAAGATTCTCGAGAATAGAAAGAAAAGAAATCATCCGCTGTGCGCCTTTGGTTTGATCAATCGTAATCATCTGTTTCACCGCCGTGGACACTGCCGATCGTGGAAAACTGATTCCACGTGCCGAACGGTCGAGAAACGAACTGATTCCCTTCATCTCCCGTTTATCCAGGAAATCGGGACCAATGGATTCACGGGTAAAAAGAACCACGCAATTGTCCATTTGATGTTTCCTGTCTGGCTGCGACTCTGAAGCCCATGTGTGAGGCAGGTTTGGACCCAACAGGACAAAATCGTACCACGCGTACTCTGTAATTGTGTCACCTATTATCCGCCTGCCCCTGCTGCCGAGCGTCAGTACCAGTTCATATTCAGGATGAAAGTGAAAGAGGAAATCCGGCTCACCGGAATAGTGGTTTATTATGATGGCTTGTTTTGCATCCTTCGGGAGTCCGCACAACTTTGGCGCTAAATGGAGATCTTTCATGACCGGATCGTATCAAAGATTGACCGACTTGTCGTAGAAGATTTTTATTCGCAACTTTATTATAGCGAAAAAGAAACTCAAGGAAGCATATTAAGCCGAGAGCAAAAGGAAAGGAAAAGAAAGGTATGAAAAAACATGCGATGATATTGGCCGGAATTATTTGTCTGTTCTGTCTGGCTGTCAACGCGTCGGAGTTGTTGACGTTGCCGTTTAACCAGAGATTCGACAAGCCATTGGACGGTTCCTGGAAAACGGATGTTTCCAAGGATAACAAGATCGAGGTGATCGATAATGCGCTTCGGATTTCGGCTGGAGCCAACACCTATGCACATATTGAACGGTCGCTTGGAGTGGATTTATTTCGCGCCGAGTGTGTATTGAAACCGAACGGCGGTATTAGTTGGGCTACCTCTCTGTTCCTGTACTGGGATCCACAGAACTGGTGCCAGATCACGGTGTTGGACAAGGATTCGTGCTATTATAGTGCCAGGCTGATTGACGGGAAACTGGTGGATCGCCGTTTCTCATTTAACGGTTCAGCAGACTGGCATCGTGTGGCGATCGAACTGGGCGAGGAATGCGTTCGTTTTCAAGGGTGCAAAGATGGCGGGGACTGGGTGGATCTGCCTATTGTCCCGCGGTCTGGCTCTTGGATGGGTAAACCGCCGGCGTTGTTAGTGATCGGCAAAGGATTCAGCCGATCTGAGGGCAAACAACATTTCTCGGCAGTAAGTCTGAATAACGACTATACAAGCCGTGGACCAGCAACAGTGTCACTGGTTCGTGAGATTTCAATCAAACGCCTTGCGCCGGAACGCACGCGAATAACAGAAGCAGAAAAAAAAGTATTCGTTGAACAGGGGAAAGATTCCCTGGGTGAACAGGAACTGGCGGGCGGGAAAGACCCAAGCTTTGCTTCGGTCAGCAGTTATTTTCCTCCCATGAAATCTCCACGGGAGGCAGTCGGTGCGAAGGACGGTCCACAGGAGTTTGTTGTGATGCCGGACGGCTCGTTTGATTTTGCCGGTGTAAAGGCATGGTTTGCAGTTGGTAATTCCTCAACCCAATTGATATCGGCTGAATGCGCAAAACACCTGCTTGAAGGATATTTGCCAATTGTGGTGGCTGAATGGGAAAAGGAAGGATTGAAATATCAGCAAAAGGCTGCCGGCTGGTCGCCTGAAATGAATTCCGATACTCCATTAGCAGCGCTGGTACAATTGAGAATTTCCAATCCGGGTACACAGAATCGAAAGGTTGATGTACAGTTTGTGGTCAAGAATCCGGTCATGACGTGGAACCTGGAGATACCTGCACAAGGTGAGCAGAGTGTGTATGTGAACATTCCATTCGCAAAGCCGGCGGAAGCAGTCAAGAACGACGCGGCGGACTTCGAAAAGCGATTTAGCGAAGTAACTGCATTCTGGAAAAAGTTATTGGCCAAAGGCATGAAAGTCACCGTACCCGAGCAGAGAATCAATGATGCCTGTCGTGCCTGGCTGGCATACAATTTCATTGATGTCGACAAGCGTAACGGCGTTTATGAACCACACGACGGGGGTGGCGGATTCTACGAAGAGATTTATGGTTATTCCGCGTCAAGGTATTGTTACGCGCTGGATCTCTGGGGCCATCATGCCGAGGCCAGGCAGTATCTTGATTCGATCCTGAGTTTTGTGAAACCGGATGGATTGCTTGTATTGCACTATGGATTGCCGGACACGGGCGCCCAACTCTGGGCCATGGGTAAACACTATCGGATGACCGGCGATACGGAGTGGCTGCGCAAGGTCGCGCCCACGATGATCAAGATGTGTAACTGGATTATTGCTGAACGAAAATCGAGCATGGCCCAGCAAGCCAAAGATGCGTCGTGGTATGGATTGATCAAGTATCGCCCTTACGCAGACGAGCCGGCTCCAACTTACAGTTACCACACCGACACTTACCTTTTGCTTGGTCTCGAGGAAACCGCCGCTGCATTGCGTGACGCAGGCATGACTGATGAAGCTGCCCGCATCACCACCGAATCGGAAGCATATCGCAGGGATATTCTAAATTCCATGGACAAGGCTGTCCTGGAACGATTTGGAATGAAGATGCTGCCCGTGTTTCCCGAAACACACGCCCTGCTGGAACGGGTTGGTTACAGCGGCGCCGACTACTACAGTCTGATTTCATGCATGGTGCTTGAGACTGATGTTCTTCCGGCTAATGATCATCGCGCCCGGCTGATCACCGATCTCCTGCAACAGAGAAAAGGATTGTGTCTGGGCGTTTGTGCCTTCGGTGAGGGTATCGATCATGCCTACAGTTACGGCTACTGGATGAATTGCCTTCAACGTGATGAAGTACAGCGGGTGATTCTGGGACTTTATGCATCACTCGCCTACGGCATGTCGAGGGACACATATTCCAGCGTTGAGGTCACAGGGCTCCGTTCGGGAGCGAACCAGAAAACTCTGCCGCACCTCTATTCCGCCACGCAGCAGCTCCTGTTGCTGCGGAACATGCTGATACGGGAGGCTGGTGACACGCTGATATTGGGCCAGGCAATCCCGCGTCCCTGGCTTGAAGATGGCAAGAAAGTTTGTGTTGAAGACGCCCCCACGTTGTTTGGTAACGTCGGTTATTCGATCAAGAGTCACGACGGCGCGCAGAAGATGACCGTACGTATTGATCCACCAAAGAAAAAATTACCTAAAGTAATCAACATTCGTTTACGACATCCTGCGAACAAGGCGATTCAAGGTGTGACAATCAATGGCATTGCGAGCAAGGAATTCACGAACGATATGATAACTTTGACCAAGGTGGATGCACCCGTGACGATCGAGGTACATTACTAACCATGAAAAAGCGGGTGTATGGAAGTACAAGCATAACAGGAAAATAACATGGGCTGGATCGACTGGATGGTAGTGGCAGTGGTGATTGTGGCGTCAATCCTGGCAGGGATGGCAGTTGTACGTATTTCTTCCCGGCATGGCGCCGTAAGTTACTTTACCGGTGACCGCAACTTGCCGTGGTGGGCGATTGCAATTTCGAACACTGCCACTTACCAGTCGGGAAATGGTCCATTTGTCATGTTGATTCTCGTTTACGGGTTGGCTGCCAACTGGCTGTGGTGGTCGAGCTGGATCATCTGGATGCCGCTGGTGGCCATCGTATGGGCGCCGATGTGGCGACGGATGCGGATCATGACAACGGCCGAATTGATTACTTTGCGCTATGGCGGACGACCGGCGGCGATTGCTCGAAAAGTGTATGCCATGGTGTGCTGTTTCGGATTCTCGGTCTTGTTGATTGGTTATATCACCGGATTCTTTGCCAAAACGATTGCGCCGGTAGTAAGGATGTCTGAGCTGCAAATCCTCTTGATCTTTGGTGGTACAACCATCTTGTACACGATGTTCGGGGGATTGATGGGTGTGGTTGTCACCGAGATTCTGCACTTCGTCATTCTCATGATCGGTTGCACGATTTTCATGTTCATCGCCGTGTCACAGCATGGCGGATGGGCACATATCCTGGAGCGAATAGCAGCCATTCGCCCCGAGGCATTGGCACAGATACCGCCAGTGTCCGCGGCTGCGCCTGACAATTCCATAGAAATGTTCACCATTATAATCCTGTTGCTGCAGGGTGTCTTCTTTGCCGGTTCTCCTACTGCCGGCGAGGGGTCCACGGCACAGCGTTTCATGGCCGCCCGAAATGAGGGACACGCCATTGCAGGGCAGTTATTCAACTGCTTTCTGGCATTGGCGCTTCGTATTCTGCCTCTGATTGGCGTGGGATTGGTGGCATTATCAATTTTCTGGCCGGCGAGTCTGGCAAAAGTAATGCCGACGCCTGAGGGAATGACGGTGATTCAGGATCCGGTGTATGCCTGGGCGGAACTCATTAAACGATGCACTCTACCAGCCGGTTTAGTGGGACTTCTCATCTCGGTGGAAGTTGCAGCATATACGTCCACGTTAAGTGCCCTGATTAATTGGGGTGGCAGTTTTGTAATCAACGACATCTATCGTCCGCTCGATCCCCATGCTTCTGTGAAACGCGAGATTTGGGTGAGTCGATTTGCAACGTTGGTGTTGTTTCTGGCGGCAAGCGTGGTGGCAATCCTGTTTGTTAAACAAATGGTCGGATGGTTCATGTTTATCAACTCAGCCATGGTAATCTTCCTTTTGCCATTATCATTCTTCCGTTTCTTCTGGTGGCGATTTAACGTGTGGGGCGAACTGGCCGCGATTGTACTTGGGTTACCGTTATCGATCTTTGTATGGTTCGTGCTCGATTTCCAGAATACGGCTGTACATCCCATGTGGCAGGGACTTGGGCTGTTGTTCGGATTGAGTTTCCTGGTCCTGGTGGTGGTCTCTCTATTGACGCCTGCCGAGTCAATGGAGACATTGGAACAATTCTATAAGCGGTGCCGGCCTCCGGGATTCTGGGGACCGGTGCGGGCACATGCCAACCTTACTTCGACTGTTACACCTTCCGGCAGATCCCTGATCTTCAACTCGATCCTCGGGGTCCTGGCGTGCCTGGGTTTGGTTCGTGCAACAAATGCGGTGTTTGTCGGCGATTGGGAAACAACCATCATTGGGCTGGCTACGACTTTTCTGCTGGGTGGGTGGTTGGTGTGGCGCGTGCGGAAGTCCGTAACGGCCGCTTCTAATTCCACATCCGGCATCATCGTTGGGTCAGATATTGAACAAGGAAAGGAAAATTAGTCATGGCAAAAGTATATTATATTGGCGATTGGGCGGTATTGATGGGGCCGGGTTTTGCCGAGTCTCCATTCCAGAACGCACAGAAGGGACTCGATATTTTCAACTACGGAAAATGGCTGAAATCCGCGCTGGAATCGACCGGTCAGCACCAGGTGACTTCTGTCCCAAGCTGGGATTTTTATAAACTGGGCCCCGGCCAGTATGAAGAGATTCTCGAATCCTATGATGTAATTATTTTTAGCGATGTCGAAGGCAAACTCTTCCAGTTGGCGCCAAGCTTTTTCGACCGGGAGAAGTTCGGAACCAGGCCGTTGACATTTCCCGACCGCCTGCGCCTGACCAGTGAGGCTGTTCAGCGCGGCAAGGGACTGATGGTATTGGGCGGGTGGTATTCATATACCGGCGAGCTGGGTAAAGGCGGTTGGGGACGCACCAGGTTACGGGAGATTTTGCCTGTGAAGTGTCTTGAAAACGAGGATCTGTGCGAAAGTACCGAAGGTTTTATTCCCATACCGACTGCGGCTGGAGCCAAACTATTTGGCGACATTGACTGGTCTTCCTGCCCTCCGATCCTTGGTTACAATCAAACCCAAACCATCCCGGAAGGTGAAATCCTGCTGAAGGTCAAAGAAACCGGCGATCCGTTATTGGCTATTCGTCGAATCGGGGCCGGAAAAGTTCTGGCATATACTTCTGATCCAGCGCCCCATTGGGGATGTAATTTTGTATTCTGGGAACACTACAACCGGTTCTGGCTGAAGTGTTTAGAGCTGATGTTATCTCGCGGATAACCACTAAATGGTAAAGCGGCCACTCCGTTGACCACCGCGGACGGCGACGGAGCGCCGTCCCTACCATGTAGCAAAGAAAAAAGGAAAGGAGATAAAACATGAATCGATGGGCATTGTTGATAAGTGTGCTTGGAGGACTGTTTATATGTTCGAGTGTGACTCTGGCGGTGGAGCCATTATTGGAAATCAAGGGTGCCGATTTTCAAGGCGGTGGCCGATCCAAATACGGTTCTGAGTTTTTTGGTCGCCAGCAGGTCAATTGTGTTTATGCACAACCGACCAAAGACGCGGCACAAATGACTGCCAAGATTAAACTAGAGAAGCTACCGCAGAAGCCTGTGTTCCTGCTTGTTGAAGCGAGAAACAGCGATTCCAAAAGGCAATGCGATATTCAGATCACGCTGAATGACCGCACGCTTTTTGAGGGACGAAATAAATTTTCCAGCAAGGACTGGCAATGTTGCTGTTTTCCCATTTCTCCTGAATCCTTGAAAACGGGTGATAACAGTTTGGCGATCATCAATCGCGAACCCCGGGGCGACATGGGACAACCTCCCTGGTTTATGGTGGCGCGGTGTGTAATTGTGGGAGAAGAATTTCAAAGACCACAGATGAAGTCGACAGGGGGATTACACATTGATCTACCCAAAGAGGTTCGGCCGTTTCCGGAACCCCTGCCAACAGGAACATCGGAGCCTGGATTCAAATTCCGTGGAACCAAGGGTTGGAACTGGACGCCGGAACAATACCTGGAAGAGATTCCTGTGCTGGCCAAATACAAGATGAACTTCCTGATGAATTGTTACTTGTCGATGTTTGTTGGAGGAACAAACGGCGGCGATTACAGGAGTAGAAGAAACGAGTGGTGGAACCCCATGACAGATGAGAAAAAGGAGGCTTATGCAAAAGTCATCCGTACCTGCCGGGATAACGGTATTATCTTCTGTTTCGCAGTCCACCCGCAACTTGGCTCCAAGCGGCCCCTCGACCCGAACAATACCGCGGACATTAACCAGTATTATCAGCACTTCCAGTGGGCACAGGAACAGGGAGTGAAATGGTTTAGTGTCTCACTTGACGATGTGAGTTGGGGCAAAAAAGGACCGGCTGCAGGCGCAACCGAACACGCCAGACTGGTCAATGAAGTTTTCAGCCGACTGCGGAAAAAAGACGCCGAAGTTCAGATGATTTTCTGTCCTGTCCCCTATTGGGGTGATGGTACAAAGCCTGATCATCGGGCATACCTTGAGGCCCTCGCAAGTGAAATGCATCCGGATGTTTATGTTTTCTGGACGGGTAATGGCGTGGTCACGCGTCCGATCACACGTAAAGCGGCCGAAAGCTACAAAGGTATTGTCAAACACCGGCTGTTTCTCTGGGACAATTATCCTGTTAATGACAATAACCCGACACTGCACCTTGGTCCTGTCATTGGGCGCGATACCGACTTATGCGAAGTAATTGATGGTTATATGGGTAATGCGCTCTATCCGCAAAATCAGATCAACAGGATTCCATTGTTGACCTGCGCTGATTACGCCTATAACCCGAAAGCCTACGATCCGGCACGGTCCATTGGTCAGTCTATTCTCCATCTTACCGAGACGGATATGCAGAGAAATGTTCTTAAGAAATTGGTTGAAACATATCCCGGATTTCTCCTCTGGGGCGGCGGTACCAGAGCAAACCCGGTTCGAGAAGAGTTCAAGTGGCTGACGTTACTCAAGTATCCTGATTCCCTATTGGAAAGCTATATTCATCGGATGGAAGAGCTTGCGGCCCAATTGGATAAGGAATTTCCCGACCGGTTTACGGCGACGAAGAAAACGATTGCTGACGACATTACATGGCTGAAAGAAGCTCTTAGCAAGAGGAAAGAATGACAGAATATGACAAAGGCATTACAGTTGTGTTGTTGGTTGTCTCTGATCATGTAATACCGAGGGACTAATGCTGGTAGGAACTGCTCAAGTTGATATTACACCACAACCGGGAATTGACCTGGTTGGCTTCGCCGTTCGACCGCAACCGTCAACCGGTGTATTGGATCCGCTGGCTGTACGAGCGCTGTATTTGGAGGACAAATCAGAGCGTCTTTTATGGTTACACGCCGATCTGCTGGCCCTTGAAGAACCTTTTGTTGTCGAACTTCGAAACCATATTCAACGTGAGCTGAACATCCCTGGAACGCGCGTCTTGATTTCAACCACGCATACGCATAGCGGACCGCCAACTGTTCACCTGACCGGCTGCGGCGAGTATAATCCTGCCTATGTAAACTGGGTAAAGGAACAGTTTTTCCAGGCGGCAAAATCAGCTCTGGCTGTTCCCGAACAATGTAATCTCGTCGTCGTACAAGGAACCTGCAATCTTGGCGTTGACCGGCGTGGTTTTTCTTCGGCGCACACCGCTACGGGTGTATTAGCTGCTGGATGGCGGAGGCCGGATGGAACATTCAAGGCGGTACTCATCAATTATGGTATGCATGCCGTATGTTTATGCGGAACGGAAATCAGCGCGGATTGGCCGGGCGAAACAGCCAGAGTATTATCACAGTCATTGCCGGGTAATCCAATAGCGTTGGTTTGTTCCGGGGCATGCGGCAACGTGGATCCACCGTCCGTGGGCGTTTCACCCGAACAGATGCGCCAGTGGGGAGGAAACGTGGCACACAGTATTCTGGCGGAATTGCTTTCAGCGTCACCGTCATTTCAACGTTCCGAAAAACATCTTCTGAGCGTTGTTACAATGATTGTGCCCTTGCCTCTTGAACCTTCTACTGCTGAAGAAATTAACCAGTATGCCGACCATGCTCTTGCCAATCCACTAGGTCATCATGAGTTCGGACAAAAATACGCACTTGCCGTTGAAACATGGCGTCGTACGATGACCCAGCAGGTCATGGCCGGTAAGGCTCCCCATGCCAATGTGGAACTATTCGCTATACGATTGGGCCCGGTCGTATTGCTGGCTGTCAATGCCGAGATTTTCTCCAAGTTCGGCGAACTTGCCGGCAAAGGCTGCAAATATCCCCTGCATGTGATTGGTTGCGCGAACGGAATGATTGGTTATGTGGCTACTGCACAGGCCTATCAGGAGGGCGCCTACGAAGTCTTATGGTCAATGTTCTTCTATAACAAGCTACGGCCAAAGTGTGGCGGATTTGAGTTACTCGCGGAACAGGCGCGCAGGCTTGTCAGTCAATTATCCTGATATTACTGTATTCAGTAGTTGAAACTAAATGGTTACGCATTTCGGCGCAAATCTTTCGCGCGATATAGCCTTCCCGGCGGTGTTGAAGCAATCGCCGGATACATCAGTATACCAGCGATTGCTTCGCCTTGCCGGCCGGAGTTTTACAGAAAACTCCTTAATACTATCTGACGCGAAATATTTGCGCTGATCGAAATGCGCAACCTAGTCTACATGGCGCTAAAGGCGCCAACCGGAACAATTTCTCCTTGTAGGCCGACTACTATTTGATTCTTGCCAGACCTTGGAATTGATCTAAAATGGATGGCATTATGGATGGAACGGACGACTGCTCTTTGGGACGCGTCGCCGCTCATCCATAAGTTAGATGCACAAGTAATAGAATGAAAAGAATTATCTTAATTATTGCTGGATTTGTCATTCTTGGAATCGTTTTCCTCTGTGGTAACATGTTTGGCACCTTTCGTGGCGTGCGTATTCATGCGATGGAAGAATTCAAGATGAGCTATTTCAACCTAACACTTAATGCGACCAACTTGAATCCTCAGACCAAAGAATATCTAAAAGAACGGCTCTATTGGAATGCAGTCGTCTATCTGAAGTCCAACGAATGCCCTGAATCAACATTTGATTTTGGCCCTGTCGATGAATCCGTTCTAAGGCATGTTACAGGAATAAAGGATTGTTCAACATCATCAGAGGTATATGAGTCTGCGATGAAGAAGCATGGGCAGAAAGGAAAACACCCAACCAGTTTTTGAACACGATTCTTCAATCCACGCGGTGCTGGTTTCGAACTCATTAAAATAACCGTCTTCCAAATTCCGAAAGATAATAGCATGGAAAAAGATAGCGAATCTTTTCCAACCTATTATACTGTTTTTGATTGATCCACAATCTTTCAGAAAGGTCAGACCTGATGCTGTCAGAGAACGAAGAATCGGAAAAAATTGTCCGGCAACTGCTTTTGGCCACGTTAGCTCAGGCGGTTGTTGTTGTTCTTGCGGGACTAAATCTTGCATTGAAATTCCCGGCACATTCAGTCGGTTCTCTTGATTTTGTCCACTGGAGGGAAATCTTTGCCATGCTGGTGGTTCTGCCTGCCACCGTCGTAATTACATTCAATGTCATCTGGATACTGGAACGGGGGCACAGGGATGATGCAAAACGGCCGATTACGATATTCATGGTATCCGTTTGTCTGCTGGGCATTTCCATGGGTGTACATGAACCCATTTATACTCTGCCGTATTCTTATCCGCAATTGGTGCCGACCCTGAACTTCTGGGATGAGTTTTTCAGTCATATTATATTTTACCTTTCGTACATTGGAGGGTCATTATCGCTGTTATGGAGTCAGGCACGTAATCCTCTGCCCGTGGCAATGAGCCGGAAAAACACTGTGGTGTTTACGTGTATTGCAATCATGGCCGGAGTGGGGATTTTTCTCACCCTGGTACGGGGAGGTTGTATCCGGGTTGACCTGATAATAATCGCGCTGGTACTGATTGCAGCGGAATGGCTTAGAAAAGGCAAATCAATGCGATATCTTCCCATCGCGCTGGCCATCGAGGGGGCCTACTTTCTGGCATTCCTGGGATTGCTTGTACAACGGCTCCTTGTTGGAAGATTATAAGTTTCTGATCCTGTGTAATCAGGCTGGCGATGAGTGGAAAAAAGTACCGACCAGGCGAATGAAAGTTTACCGTCAGTCCAATATTTTCACTTCCATAAAAATACGGAAAAAGTAATATATTTTGATAGCTTGACTACAGCAATCAGCGGAGAATATCCTGCTATATAACATTCAAAAAGGAGATGGTGTCATGACAGAAACAGAAATCGGCGTGATTGTCCACTTCTTCGATAAGATCGGTGTTGCCGCAATCAGTATGACGGACGGTACTTTATCGGTTGGCGATACCATTCATATCAAGGGTCATTCGACAGACATGACAGTAACCGTGGAATCCATGCAGATCGAACAGGACAAGATACAGACTGCTAAAAAGGGTGATTCCATAGGCATCAAGACCGGCGGCAAGGCCCGCGAACACGACAAGGTTTTCAAGGTTACCGCATAAGTCCGGTACTTGTGGCCACAGTCCGACAAGGTTATTCTTAACAAGTATATCCTCCATGTTTTTTTGCTGTAATGAAGAGTGTCGCGAATTTCCGATGGAATCTTTAGCGTGATACATCCCCTGCAGGTTCGTTGTTGCGAACGCCGCATATGCGTATATAGCGGCGCACGCAACGCCTGCCTGCCGAGGCGCCTGACGCTAAATACTCCATCGAAGAATAGAAATTCGTGACACGGTTTCCACCGCGACGCTATGTCGCGGACATAGTAGTACGGATGCTTACCACACGTTTCACTTAAAAAGCGGAATAATATGACGCTTGAATAAGTTGGTGGTGACGTTACGGGAAGTCATATCAGCATATTCCTTGAGAGCATCGGTGTAACGGGTCCCAAGTTCTGCAGCAACCTTGAATGATACGTGGATAAATTGCCGGAACTGTGGATTATATCCAGCGCAGGATTGATCATGTCTTAAAGTCATCACGAAATCGCCCGATGTCCATTTTGCAACTTTGTCCGGCGCAGGAAGCCGGGAGACATCAATATCCACCACAGGAGCGTAAGGCGCTATTAATTCGGCGGCACGAGGATAGGCCTTGGCATATATTTCCTGTGCGATACGTAATCCATCACCTCCTGCTTCGGCAAGTCCTATGACTTCTTCCAGCCATGTTGTTCCGGCTGTTTTAACATGCAGACCGGCCTTATGTTTTTTGATCAGCCGGTTGATTATCGGATAGAGAGAGAATTTATCACTGCCGGAATGGACGCTCAATTTAAGCATTGGCGGAAGTCCAAGTTCACGTACTGCGAACGAAATGACGGCCAGATCTTCATCAAACTCCTTCTCGAATTGCGCAAGATTGCCAACATAATCCACGCCTTTGTTGAAACGCCCGGTAAACTTCGGGGCGATTGTCTGTGCCGGGACTTTTTCACGGGCAAGCATGACCAGGATAAGAAACAGCTCTATCGGGGTCTGGGGTGTGTCCGTTTCATCCACAGAAACCTCGGTGACAAAGTCGTCACCTTTGCGTTCACGGACATGCCGGTAAATACGTCCTGCTTCCTTGATGGATAGAAGGAACTTCGAAGCGGCCCGGCGAAGCAGATCATCGTTAATTTCGAAAGGCGCAGAAATGCCTGGAATTACAAGCGAACCACGATATTTCCCCTGCTCTTTTACGAACTGTTCAATGTCATTTTTTGGGGCGGCTTTACCGGTAAAATCAGCAACATCAAGGGTAAAAAAATCACAGGCTGAAATGAAATTATCGACTGTTGCCAGTCCGATATGATCTGCATCGACATAATATGCCCCACCCCATCCCAGCGCTTTTACCGCCGTATTTGCTTCCAGCCGCACGTCATCAGGCTTGGATTTTATAATGGTGTGTTCACGATTGGACTTGTTCCAGACAGGCGCGAGATTAATACCTGCTTTTCCTGCCTGAACGATTGCCTGCAGTTGTGCTTTACCTTCGTGAGCGAACCGGTCGCCCATGCCCAACGAGAATCTTTCGATTTGTTTCATATAAGAAATTCCCCTTCTTTAATAGCATTGGCGGCCAATGTAAACGGCGAAATGCTGAATATACCATGCCACGAGTCCTGACTCGAAATCAAGTAGAACTGCTTTAATCAGCTAGTTTACAGCATACAAACCAATCACCTGTTCATGAATGATTCTATGTGTTTCAGACATTTATGGGAAACAGGTTGCGTAGAAATTTCAGATTAGTGATGTAACTTTCTTGAACCGTTGTACCTTTTGGTACGGCTTCTTCGATTTGTATCCAGCCGGTATATCCAATGTCGTCAATCGCTTTGCGTACCTTACTGTAATCCACAAGACCCTGGCCGAGCAGAGCGCCCTTTTCCTTCATGTGGAATTCACAAATGTGTTGCCGGCCAAGCTGGCGGATTTCCTTGTAGATATCGTAACCCTGTCTTATAGAGTTGTTTACGTCGTAGTATACCTGAACTGCAGGCGAACCGACACGCTGAATGATGTCCATGTGTTCGTCGGCGCTGAGATAACTCTCAATACCGAGTACAACCCCGGCTTTTTCTGCTTTGGGTGCCACGACTTTTAATCGCCGCACAACCTCGTCCATGCCTCCTTTATCATCTTTCAAATTACCTTTACCAAAGAATGCCAACAGCGTGACTTTCACATGAAGTGCCTGCATGACATCAATACAGTCGCTGACCCATTCGATCGTGCGTGGATCGCTCTTATAGGGAACATTGTTGAGTTCGCCGATCGCCAATGAAGATATCTCGACGCCGTTTTGTTTTGCGGCATCTTTATACTGCTGCTGAACATCGGCCTGTCGAAGATGCATATTATTTGCCAGCGATCCGAGGCTGACCTGGATTCCGTCCAGGCCTATTTGCTTTGCCACTTCCAGTGCGGCAGTATTGCCCATCTTACCGAGCGACCAGTCTCCCGCTCCGATCTTGAAACGCTTCTCAGAAGCAGCAAACAAAGGGGCAAGTGAAGTACTGAACATCAAGCCCCCAACCATTTTGGCGGCACGGACCATCATCTCACGGCGGCTAAGTTGCTGACAAAATCTATTCACCGGCATATCTCCTTTAGTCGATTTAGTTTCAGCGGGACACTACTCGAATACCGAGTTGATGCAATTGGCCAGACCATTTCTCTGCAGTCTGCCGGATGTTGTTTTCGACAGGAATAGCGACACGGGGCGACCACCCGAACCGCTCGAGCTTGCTTGTTCCAAGCGGATGATAAGGCAGAATACTGACCCCCTCCAGCAAAGGCATTGACTTCGCCAGAGCCGTGATTCCCGCAAGATGTTCTTCAGTATCATTCATGCCGGGAATAACAGGACACTGTAGTCGAATTTTTGCCTGATGGTCGTACAAATTTCGAAGATTCCGCAGGATGGTTTCGTTTGATTGACCTGTATATCTCTTATGGTCTTCCGGATTGGTGACTTTATAGTCATAAAGGAACATGTCGACCAGTGGTAAAACTCGAGTGAAGCAATCCCAACTCGCGAAGCCACAGGTTTCGAGACAACAGTTCAGGCCTTCTTTTTTAGCTGTCTGCAGAAGTGCAAAGGTAAAGTCAATCTGTGCGAGTGGTTCGCCGCCGGAAAGCGTTATCCCTCCGCCATTTTGATAAAATGCACGGTCGGCGAGAATCTCGCTCATGACCGCATCAACCGTCATGTCACGGCCCACTATCTCCAGACAGCCGGCATCACACACCGTGGCGCATTCACCGCAGGCAACACATCGTTGCCGATCCAGAGCATGGACCATGGTACCATTCGTTGTTGTCAGCGTATGCGCCTTTTTCCGGCATATGCGGACACATTCACCGCAAGCTGTGCATTTTGAAGGAATAAATGAAAGAAGAGGCTGGCAGCTGATCCCCTCCGGATTGTGACACCAGACACAACTCAACGGGCATCCTTTAAGAAAAACGGTGGTGCGGATACCAGGACCGTCGTGAGTCGAAAAACGCTGGATATCGAAAATGCGACCGGTCATACAGCCGCCCCTTTTTCCTGGATCACCCGGTCCACGACAACTTGACGTAACTCCGGCGAGAGGCTTGCAAAATAAGCACTGAACCCCGTAACACGCACGATAAGTTCTGGAAAACCGGTCGGGTTCTTATTGGCCTCAATGATGCGGTTTCGATCCAGAATATTGGCGTTGATCTGAGTGCCGCCCAGCTCAAAATGTCCGCGTATGAGACTTTCGATATTTTCAATGTCCCGAGTGGAACCGGAAGCACACGGATCCAGGTCCATCTGGAGTGGCGCGGTGTTTCCGTAACCCGGCTGAACCGATGCAACCGCCACGGCCAGTGCTGTTGGAGCGCCATCTTTCCTGAAGCCCGGATTGGGATTGGCGCCATGTGAAATGGGTTCACCTGCACGTCGTCCATCTGGTGTTGCAGAAAGTTTTTTCCCCATTGATATGGACAACGCCCAGGAAAACAGGCCGGGAATCATCATGTGACCGTCCGGCGTGCGTTTCTCTTTTATCAGGTCTGTATAAGTGCTTGCAATGCGCTTGGCCCACGCATCTGCCGATGTTCCACCCGCGCCATAGCGGGGAACGTTTTTCATCATCAGCCGGGCGCGTTCACCGTCATTACCGGCCCAATTCGAATCGAGGCAGGCAAGCAGTTGCTTCCAGGAGAGACGTCTCTGTTTCTCGACCCGCTCCTCAATCGCCGCAAAAGAGTCGGCCACAGTCGCCAGGCCTGCACCGTCAACACCGAAAGTATAATACTCCACGCCGCCATGACTGGCATCGAGGCCTTTTTCAATCGGGCCGTGCGAGAGCAGATCCATGGCCAGCTCGGGAAACACTTCGTGCATGTGCCTGTATTGAAAATCAATTCCGGCGGCCGTGATGGCAACCGCCTGCCGCAGATGCTTCACAAAGCGGTCCCACAACTCAGCCGTGCAAGGTCGGACGGCACTGTCCGGAATCATTTCCCTCAGGGCAACATCGAACACCTTGACGAAATTGATTTTGATAATGTCCTGGATGGCATATTCCCGGCCGGGGATTGCAGACCACTGGCAACCTGAATAGGCTCGCTCACGCGCAAGTTCGACAGGAAATCCACTGCGCGTGAAACCGGCAATAGTATTATCCACGCCCAGAAACTTCGGTACGCCGCAGCGGTCTTCCAGTAATATCTCCACGCCGCGTCGCAGGAGTTGCGGATCGACTTCCTTCCCGACACAAATACCGACATTTACAGGCGTGCGAAGCTTGTGGGCCGCTTCAAGCACCAGGAAAGAAACGCGGCTGATTATGTCCTTGCCTGTCGCGTCCGGTCCGCCAAGCTGGAGGTACGGAGTGTCCCGGAGCAGCATGCAGGCGATATGAAAGACAGCCTCCTCATCGGTCAGCCTTTCGGCACGTATATCAGCTTCATAGTAAGGCTCGAGAAACAAGTCCAACCTCCCAAGCGACCCACTACCGTTATACATGCGTGTAACAAGCAGATTCCACAGAATCCACTGGCATGCCTCGCGAAACGTGCGGGGAGGATTGGAAACAAGGTACTCATTCATCTCAGCTATCTCCATCAGGTTCTCCGACATATCAGGATGATCCGCAGCCATGCGACGGGCGGTCTCCGCATGCCGGTGGATCCAGTCCTGAATCCCGAGAACCATTTGCTCAAGTCCGTCATAGAATTCCTTTGCTTCGATGTTCGCCTCGCAGTAATGGTGGATCTTATCGAGTAATCCGCCCCATCCCAGCTTGAGACCGATGGCCATGTCCTGGCACATATGCTGTACCGCGCCGGTGGCGCCAATGATGTGGTACTTCTCATGTTGCACAAGCAACTCGCTGCGATCAAACTCCGGCTTCCAATGAACTGTGCGGTAAGATAGGAAATTGGTCATGTAGGCGCCTGCGAGCGAGCTCATCGGATCGATATAAACCGGATGCACGTCAAGAAGAGCGCGGAAATTCTCGCCACATGCACGCGGTCCGTAAAAGTTCCCGTTAGGATGATTTGGACGGGGCTTGAAACTGTCCAGAACCACGTCGGTGAAAGGCACGCCCGAACTGTTCACGCTCTGCACAGTTCTCCGGAGTTCTTCCGGCGGCAGTATGATGCCGTGATCATCAGAATCCATTGAGCCTCGAACACGTTGTTTTTCCCTGGTCTGTGCACTTTTTGCCGCGCAGAGAGCCATCAATCGGTCGGTATAAGAGAGTTTATTTTCAGCTATTGCTGTTATCATGGACTCACTCCTTATTTACGGGCTGCGGATCCTTGCCTCCGATCCAGAACAGCAGGCATGCCAGAATGGCCAGCGAAGCTCCCCAACCCCATATCTGTGGCCAGGCGTGCATCCGGATTTTTTCCCATTCTGATTTTTCCACGATTCCGTTACCATCCCGGTCGGCCTCCTTGAATGCCGCAATCAGATCCTTCCTGGCGTAGAGCAGGTTACCCGCATTCCAGATGGCGATACCGCTTTCCGGAAGGTTTTCAATCAGTGCAAGTGTCAACCGGTCATCCGGCGCTCCCAGCACCTGTGGCAGGATTTCCTTTCCGGCAGAAGGACTGTTCCATGCCGGCAATGACACCTGGACGTGCTGCACGGCGCCGTTTGCAGCTTGCCTGATGGTGGTTATACCTTTCGCCTTGTATGCTTGGCCTGTAAAACCGGCCACCTGTGCGCCAAAGAACATGCCGATCCCAAAAATCAGCAATGCAATGAAACTCTGGGCGCGGGCACTCATTCCCGGCGGTACCAGGCGCTCCGCGTAGATGGAAGCGCCGGTGACCACGAAACCATACGAGAACCCATGCAGCAGAAGCCCTGCGATTACAGCCACCACATTCATGGTGCCAAATGCAAAGAAGCGAATTGCCCAGACAGCCATTCCAACCATCAGGACTCGCTTTAATCCGATCTTGGTAATGAACCACGGCAGAATGATCATCGTCAAAAGTTCCGATATCTGGCACAGCGTCATCAAGGCGGTTGGTTTTGGAAGCATTATTTCCGTCAGAAATGCATTGGTCCAAGTGGTGTAGAAAGTCTTGGAAATTGTGACCAGCGGAATGGCCGCGGCAAATACCAGAAAGGCCGGATCTTTCAGGAGCTTGACGGCTGTGAGTCCGAACACATCCTGCCCCTTGGCATCACTGCCTTTTGGCGGGGTATGCGGAAGGGTAAAACAATACAATGCCTGGAATGTTTCAACTCCTGCCGCCAGGTAAAAAAACATTCCATTCTTTTCGCCAAACAAGAATCCCACCACCAGTCCGGCAACAATCCAGCCCATGGTGGCGCCAATCATAACCCATGAGAACCGCTCAGACTTCCCGATATGGCGGAACACGAGATTATTGACCAACGGAAGCGTAGGCATGAAACAAAGTGCATCAATCACAATCACGGTCATCAATGCCGGAAAGGTGGTCTGCCTTGCAGCAAGACAAAGGCACACCGCGCCGGCAAAATGCAGTACGCCAAGGATGCGCTCGGTGGAGAAAAAACGATCTGCAAAATAACCGACAAAAACAGGTGATACCAGTGCTCCCAGGGCGGACGCCCCGCAAATCCAGCCGATCTGTGTGCCGCTGAAACCGAGGGTGGCATTCATGTAACTGCTGATCGGAACAATCCATGCGCCCCATATGAAAAACTCCAGGAACATGAGCGTCAACAGTCTCAAATACATGAACCACGTACCTGACATGATACCCTCCTAGCGACCAGCCGCACACCGCGCTGGGTCGTTGACATTTTCCAAGTTGCCATGTCTGGCAGAACGTATACCGGCATCCAGAATTGCGGTCATTTCGAGATTGAACCCCGCCGTCAGGGTCTGGTGCACCGGCTCTCCCGTGTCCAGATGATTGAGGAATTCCTCGGCCAGGTTGCCGTGGTTTTTCGGCAGTGGTTCCGGCTCAAAAATCTCCGGATCCTTGCCTGCACCATGCGTTACCCTTACAACCGGTTTCTCCCCGTAAATTTCGAAGGACAGGGCTCCGGTAGCGCCGAACAGCATAAGAGGACCGGCACTTAGATATGTTTTACCCATCGTGGTCCAGGATCCCCGGGCTACGGCAATGGCCTTGGGAAACCTGACGACAATGACGCCATTGTCGTCTGCATCACACCATGGGCTGTTGAGATTGGCTTTCATGCCCTGGGCGGCAGTAGCACGTTCGCCTGTGTACCAGAGACTGTACATTACTCCATAGCAGCATAAGTCTATCATCGCGCCGCCACCCGCCGCCACCTGATGTAACCAGATCGCTCCGCGTTCCTCATCCGTAAGAGGAGTCGATGCTTCACTGACTCCCTTATGTTCCGCACCCGGTCCAAAAGGCCCCGAATGTCCAACACGGTAATCGATTTCGAGCACCTGCCCGATTGCACCTGCATCGACCAGTTCTTTCGCTTTGCGTGCATGCGGGAGCCAGGTGGCCGGCCAATTGACAATCAACATCGTTCCGGCTTTCCTGCAAGCCCGATCCATTCGCAACGCGTCTTCCAACGACATCGCCATTGGCTTTTCGACACACACGTGAGCGCCAGCCTTGGCACAGGCTTCTACCACATCCGGATGCTGGGCATTTTCAGAATTAATGAGAACAATATCAAATTTCTCTTCCTTCAGCATTTGGTGGTAATCTTCGTAACCTTTCGGAATATTGGCCAGCTTCATGACATTCTTCCGGTTCCATTCCCTGGTATAAGGTACAACTCTCTTTTCCGGACGTAGTGGCCTGGTATCGGCACAAGCCGCTAACGACACCTGAGGATGCGCGGCAAACATGGAAGCCACGTGATTGATATGGGGATGCGAAAAACCAATGATTCCAACGCGATATTTCCTGCTCATTTTCTGACTCCTGTTTTTTTTCCGGCCGCTGTGTCCAGACGCACTTCGCGTCCCTCGGCCGCTGACTGGTAAATCGCTTCCAATGACCGTATGACGTTCAAAGCTTCCTCTTTTTTTACGCACAATTCTTCCTCGCCCCGAATTACGCGCATGAAATGCGCGACCTCTTTCCAATGGGCGTAAAAAGGATGATTGGGTTCGGGCGGTAACAGTTTCGGAGTGACATCGACCTGGTAGCGACCCATGTTTTTGACCAATTTGAGGTCCAATACCCGCGGATCGAATGATAGCCCCCCTTCCGTACCCATGATCAAGACGCCGCCAGCACTGTCAGGCACATTCGCCGCCCAGCAGACCCGCAAACTGATGGTACCGCCGTTATCCAGCCGCAGAAATGCCGTCGCGAAATCTTCCACATCGAACTTGCGGTAATCATATGATCGGCCGCTAACCCCGCCGGCGAAAGCTCCACTCTCGACCGCTGAAGTGATAAGTCCCTCATCGCGATTCGCAAGCTTGGTATAAGTCATGCCTGAAACCGCAATAACTTTCGGGTTCCCCATGATCCACAGGACCAAATCCAGCATGTGGACTCCAAGGTCATAAAGAACACCCCCGCCTGAAAGAGCTTTTACATGAAAAGATCCATGGGTCGGTATACCGCGCCTGCGGAGACGGGCTGCATCTGCACAGTAGATTTCGCCCAACTGACCGGTTACAGCAAATTCCTTGGCCGCGGCAACCTGGTTATAAAACCGCATTGATTGACCGACCATCAAGTGCCGGTTTGCCGTCTCAGCAGCCTGGAACATTTCTGCCGCATCGGTACTTGTAATAGCCAACGGCTTCTCGCAAAGAACATGAGCGCCGGTCTGCAACGCCGCAATCGTTTGTGTTTTATGACAGCCGGCCGGTGTACAGATCGAAACAACATCGGGCTTTAATTCCGCCAGCATTCTTTCCATATCGCCGAAAGCGTGCGGGATGTGGTGACGCTTGGCAGTTGCATTGGCATTTTCCATCACACTATCAGCCACGCCCACGACCTCCGCCCCCGGCTGTGCCTGCCAGGCGGGAATATGCGCGGAATTGGCAATCATTCCGCCTCCGACGACAGCGACTCTCAGTTTCCCGGTTGACATGTTTTTACCTCCCTGACTGTCTGTTTCAGCTCTTGAGACCGTCCAGCTGCGGGTCCATCTTCTCGTTTGAATTCCTGACCTCATCCCAGGTTATGAGTCTATGCTGGTAGACAGCCATGCGTCCCATGATGGCGATCAAATTGCTCTGTACGCTTGGCTCTACAGTTGTGTTGCTGAAATCACCGCCGGTTATCTGCTTATGGAATGCGGTAATATTATTCACGGCCCCATCCTTGTACAGGCTGGGCGTAGCGCCCCCGGCATAGAAATTCTTGCCCAGTATCATTACCTTGCCGCCATATTTCGTTTCCGCGCGGCCTTGTGTTCCATACACCTCAACAATGAGATGCTTGTCGTGTTCTCCGGCCCCGTCCTTGTACCGCTTGGATGTGAACACAACCGGCACATTGTCATCATACTGGTAAAGCAGGCCGCAGTAATCCGAACAATCGCCCGTTTCCATTTTCGTCTTGCACCCGCCCGAACCAACAACATGAAGAGGTGGTTTCTGGAATATCCAGTTCATGATGTCCAATGTGTGAATGTTAATTTCCACCAGATAGTCCCCTGAAAGTGCGTTATGGAAGAGCCAGTTGCGTAAACGTGCTTCCGGTGTACCGGGTTGTGCCTGCAAATGGCCGAGCGGGCCAGTATGGTTAAAAGCCTCGCCAAATGTGAACGTACCTATTGCACCCTGGTGGAGACGCTTGATCGTTTCCTGGTAAAAGCAGTCGGCACGATGCTGGAAATCAACCCTGAAGGCCAGTTTCTTCTCCGTGGCTTTCCTGCCCGACTCCCCAACCGTCCTGCATCCCGGCACATCGACCCCGAGAGGTTTCGCCAGGTAAACATGCTTCCCGGCATCAACCGCAGCAGCAGCCTGCTCGGGATGGAAATACGGAGGCGACTCAATGGCCACGGCATCAAGTTTGCCTTCAAGCAGTCTTTTATAGCAATTCAGGCCTGTATACCGCTTTGACGGATCGATGCCGAATTTCTGGCCACAGGCATCCACCTTGTCCTGGAAATAGTCGGCACAGGCCGCGATTTCGTAACCGCCGTGTGTTTTGAAAAGACCGGCAATCCATGAACCACGTGAACCACACCCGATCAGTCCAAGTGAAATCCTGCTGTTGGCCTCCGAACCTCTTACTAAGTTTTGGGCAACAATCATTGTTGAAACCATTGCGGCGCCACCGCGCATGAATGCGCGTCTTGAGAACCCGGCGGGCATCAAAGATTTTTTGGTTTTCATTGTATACATCTCCTTGTGCTTGTTGATTTGTGTTTCCCGAATTTATTGTTCGCGGCTACGCTATACCATTCAAATGAAATTTGCTTGTAAGCAGGAGACTTTTTTATGTATTTTTCGACCATGGATAGGCGTAAGTTTAAACATCAATTCCTGAAGAGCATTGGCAGCATCCAGCCGTTCGAACAGCTGCTTGACCTCATTCCGGACGTGGCTTTTTACGTAAAAGACCGGAAAAGCCGGTTTGTAATGATGAACAGACGTCACTGCGAAATCTGCCATGTTGCTTCCGAGCTGGAAGCCATTGGCAAAACTGATCACGATTTTTTCCCCAGGGATCGCGCCGACCTGTATGTAGCGCGCGACAGGAAAATCATGCGGACCGGAGTTGCCACCGTCAACGTCATTGCCCCTGCACCGGAAGAGGAAGGATCGGATAGATTGATTATTGGCTGCAAGGTACCATTGAAAAATCAACAGGGCCATATTATAGGTGTGGCCGGTATCCATCGCGCTGTGGACGGAATGCGTGCTACCCCTAAATCATATGGCCCCTTCTCCCGTGCAATCCAGCACATCCATCAGCATTATGCAGAACCAACAGACACGCGACAAATCGCAACCATGGTGGGAATGTCTTCCCGCCAGTTCAACCGGCGGTTCCGCCGGTTTTTCAGGACTACAATGTGCCAGTACCTGATGCGCGTGCGAATCAACGCAGCCTGCCGTCTCCTTACCGAAACCGATCATAGTGTAACAGAGATAGCTGGCGAAGTTGGCTTCTACGACCAGAGCCATTTCTCCCGGACTTTTATCAGGCTGATGGGAGATTCCCCGTTAAAATACCGTAAGCGGCATATACCCGATTAAGAATACCCTTGCCCATACAACGAAGGCCCTCTATCTTCAAAGAATTATGGAAATTTCTTCAGATACCATAGCGGCAATTGCTACAGCTCCGGGTGAAGCTGGTATTGCCATTGTGCGTATATCAGGACCTGCGAGCCTGTCCATTGCTGACCGTATTTTCAAAGGCAGCGGAGATCCGCCGTCAAAGCGGCAGGCTGGAACATTTCTTCATGGATTTATCCGTTCGTCGTCCACACCACATGACGCTGATGCTGACGAAACGATACTTCTTATCTATCGTGCCCCTCATAGTTACACCAGGGAAGATGTGATAGAAATCCAGGGACATGGTGGTCGCACGTGTGCAAAAAGAATTTTGCGCGCTGTACTGGAGGCAGGCGCCAGACCTGCTGAGCCCGGTGAATTTACCAAGCGGGCTTTTCTTAACGGTCGAATAGATCTTCTTCAAGCCGAGGCGGTGGCCGACCTGATTATGGCTCGTTCAGACCGGGCTGCGTCGGCCGCCATCGAACAACTGGAGGGATCGTTAAGTTCTTCATTCTCAAGCATATACGATTGCATGATAAATGCGGCGGCCGATCTGGAAGCAAGCCTGGATTTTCCTGAAGAAGACTTGCCGTCATCGTTGATTCAAGGTGCAGTCGAGCGGTTGCGATCGGCAAAAAAACAACTCGATACATTGCTGGCAACCTGGGAGGAAGGTCATCTGTTGCGTGAAGGCGCGCTGGTTGTCATATCCGGCAAACCTAACGTTGGAAAATCTACCCTGTTGAATTCTTTACTGGGAACTAATCGTGCAATAGTCACAGACGAGCCCGGCACAACCCGTGATACCATCGAAGAAGAGTTTGTACTGGATGGAGTGTCACTGCGATTGGTTGATACTGCCGGCCTACGGGACTCTGATAATGTCGTTGAGCGTGAAGGGGTCCAACGGGCGCATGCGCTGATAAACAAAGCAGACCTGAATATCATGATGTATGATGCGTTTGTCAAACCGGGAACGGACGAATTGAAACAGTTGATGGAAATGGACCCTTGTCGATGTATTGTGGTCCTTAACAAAACGGACCTTGGCCAAAAAACGAGTTCAGCCGATTTTCCCGGTTTTACAGTTATTTCATCCAGTCTTTTGAAAGGTACAGGTATAGCCGAAATCAGGGCCGCCATTATTGCGAAACTGGGTATTCAGGGGTTCGACTTGCCTCACGCGACCATCTCGGAGCGACATCGACATATCATACAGAACGTTCTGGCTGAATTGAACGATACGTTAAAAGTCTTTTCCCCGGACAATGAAGATCTGCTGGTACCTGCAATATCTACGCTTCGAACTGCTATTGAACAGCTGGGTACTATCACTGGAAAAAACTATGATGAATTATTGCTTGAAAATATTTTCAGAAGATTCTGTATCGGCAAATGAAAAAGCATTTTGATGTCATTGTCGTCGGTGGTGGTCATGCCGGTTGCGAAGCTGCCCTAGCCTCTGCAAGAATGGGTGCCAAGACGGCGCTGGTCACATTAAGTCAGAATGGCATCGCCAGGATGTCGTGTAATCCATCCATCGGTGGAATTGCAAAATCGCATTTGGTTTTCGAAGTTGATGCTCTCGGCGGAGAGATGGCTAAGAATACAGACTTCACCGGTATCCAATTTAAAACACTCAATACCAGGAAAGGTCCGGCAGTTCAGGCAACCCGTGCACAGTGCGACAAACAATTATATGCCGACCGGATGCAGGCAGTAATTGCCGGGACAGAAAATTTAACAGTCATCGAGGGAACGGTCATTGGACTTGTGGTCAATAAGAGCCGTGTAGAGGGGCTCCAAATGGCCGAGGAAAGCTTAATCGAAACCAGGTCGATAGTACTGACCCCTGGAACTTTTTTAAACGGTTTAATCCATATCGGCAAGAAAGCAGTTCCAGGTGGCAGGCTTCATGAAGCATCAGCAGATAAACTTGCCCAGGTACTATTATCCTTGGGTTTCAAAATGGGAAGACTAAAAACCGGCACACCGGCTCGACTGGATAAAACCAGTTTGGACTATGGAGAGATGTCAATTCAAACCGGCGAATATCCACCGCCGTTTTTCTCATGGCAAGCCGGTCGGGAAAACCCATTGTTCCACGTGGAACAATCTAGAAATCCACTACAGCCATGGCAACCGGGATCCAATCAATTACCGTGCTATTTAACCCATACCACCGAAGCTACGCATGGCATAATACGAGCAAATTTGGATAAAAGCGCTCTTTATGGTGGTACAATTACCGGAACCGGAGTTCGCTATTGTCCGTCGGTAGAAGATAAAATAGTCAAATTCCCAGATCGCGACCGCCATCATGTTTTCATTGAACCGGAGGGGAGGGATACCAATTTGGTCTATCCAAATGGAATCTCAAATAGTCTCCCTGAAGATATTCAGTTGGAACTTATCCATTCAATACCTGGACTTAAAAATGCAAAAGTTTTACAGTGGGCCTATGCCATTGAATATGATTTTTGTGATCCAACACAGCTCTATCACACGCTGGAATCAAAACTTGTTGAGAACTTGTATCTTGCTGGTCAGATAAATGGAACAACAGGATATGAAGAAGCTGCAGCGCAAGGTGTTATGGCTGGTATAAACGCTGTTAACAAACTGTGCGGAAAGTCACCATTTGTCTTAAGTCGAAATGATGGCTATGTAGGAGTGATGATAGATGATCTGGTACTTAAGGGAACAAACGAACCATACAGGATGTTTACCTCCCGGGCAGAGCGACGTCTGATTCTTCGACAGGACAATGCAAGATTCAGGTTGTTACCGTTTGCCAAAGAAATAGGCATCGTATCCCGGGAACAGATCCAGGAAACAGAAGTCTTTGCAGTGGAAATAGAAAAGGAAATTGGTCGATTAAAAACCAGTCATGAAGGTCCTCATACTCTTGCACAGTTACTCTGTCGCTCGGGTGTCCATTACAGGGATATACCAAAAAGCAATCCGTCATTACACCCGGAGGTTGCACGACAAGTGGAGATCAGAATTAAATATGAAGGCTACATCGAACAGGAAGAACGTCATGCCGTAAAAGCAAAAGAACTGGATGACGATCCGATACCGGTATGGATTGACTACTCTAAAATCAAAACTCTGAAAATCGAAGCACGTGAAAAGTTGGGACGTATACAACCGCAGAATCTTGGTCAGGCTGCGCGAGTCCCAGGTATCACTCCGGCAGATATAACCATACTATCCCTGATGATCAAAAAAGGGAAAAAGAGCTTCCTGTCGTGACAGTAAGTAGTTATAAAGCAAATATATACATCAGATTTACTTTATTACTGATTTGAACCCCGACTTAAGGCCGGATTGTTCTTCTAACATGTAATTGATTTGATAATCAGCGTGATAGATGTAAAGAAAAGTACGAGATAAATCATGCCGGTATAATGTTCCGGCTTCATAATTTTTACCAGGAAATATCCGGCAGCAACACCCACCGGGATCAGAGGCAGCATATATGTCCCAAGTATTAAATTCCCTGTTTCAATACGGCCAAGGATTGTGAACGGAATGAGTTTAAAAATGTTCAACAAGAAGAAATATACTGCAGTAGTACCGGCGAATTCCATTTTAGCAAGTCCTTGCGGCAACAGATACATCTGCATAATAGGACCGGATGCGTGGGCTAACGTTGACACCAATCCGCCGCTGAACCCAAAGGCTGTTCCTTTGAACATACCAGGAACGGCAGTATTGGTCATGACCCTTTTCATGATCCATTTATTTAACGCCTGATAAAATACGAATCCCAAGCCGACGATTCCAATGCAGAATTTGATGCCTCTGTCCGGGACTGAAAGCCACGCAGAATCCCGGGAAACAAAAAGAATACTTCCCAGTATGATGCCGGCCAAAGAGCCGGGAAGCAGTGGTACAAGCCGTTTCCAGTCAATATTCCTGCGGAAAAAGGCTACAGCAATAATGTCCATCACGCAGAGAAGAGGCAGCATAAATGCCACGGCAGTTTTTGCCGGTTCAGTTTTTCCGGGCCAGAACAGGATGAGAAGAGGCAAGGCAATCGGACCCACCGGAATTCCGCCTTTACTGACGCCGATAAGGAAAACAGATATTGCCGTCCAAACAAGCGCTGATATTGAACAATTTTCCATGATTGTTTTGAAAAGGCAGAACGATTAGCATTGGTTTGGTTCAAACGCAATAAGTTATTAAACAATGCAGTACTTACAATCTTTAACGCAGGTTTGTTTGATAATTCTGCCGAATAAAGATTCCACTTTGCGTAATATTGGATAATGTCACTATGATTGTTCAGTGAATTCGGAGGGCATAATGCAAAAGAAAACAATACTGAAAAAAGCATCAGCACGAAAATATCCGGAACAGGTTGTCCTTGTTACAACAAAGAATCACAAAGGCAAAACTAATGCAATGGCAGTCGGCTGGGTTGCCATTGCATCGGGGGAACCGATGATGTTTGTTCTGGGTATTGATAATGGCGCTTATACCTATGAATTGATTCAGCAGACAAAGGAGTTTGTTGTAGCATATCCGGGCGAGAAAATGGCAAAGCAGGTTCTTTATGTCGGCAAGAATCATGGTCAAAACCGGGATAAGATAAAAGAATGCGGCATGAGAATTCAGAAGGCGTCAAAAGTTCGTGCACCGCTGGTCGCCGACGCAGTTGCAAACTTCGAATGTAAACTGGTTGACATCTTTAAACCGGGCGATTGCCCGCTGGTTGTCGGTAAAGTGGTCGCCGTGCATGAGAATAGAAATCCTTCTGTAAGAAGGCTTTACACCGTTGCGCCAGGGCACACGATGGGCAGTGTCAGGATAATAAAACGCGGGTAGACAGTGATGCTTACACATGGGAAATCGTTTAGCGCAGTGGAGTATCGATAATAAATTTCTCTTGCGACCAGATGGAACGGGATTCGGACCTAAGTAGTTACATTGGTTGTTGCCTGTTGAAGAACTTCTCTGACCTTGGTAAGAAATTCATCGACCGACCAGGGTTTGCGTAGAATTCCTTCGACACCCAGTTTCGCGGCTTCTTCTTCGACCTCAGGGGTAATGTGAGCAGAGATTATGACGACTGGCATTGAAGGCCTGATTTCCCGGGCCGCTTTTATGAGATTCATTCCGTCTACCGGCCACATGCGCAGATCAGTCACCATCAGATCGAGATGTTCTTCCGATCGCAGGTACTGTTTTGCTTTATCGCCACGCAGGGTTCCGGCAATGCTGTGACCGTCAGACTGCAGAAGATTACTCAATATGCAGAGAATGTTGGGCTCATCGTCGATTAACAGTATTCTTGCCATAAAAGTTTCCTGATGTTTGAATGAAGCTAACAGTATCGGTACATTTCTACAAGAAGCAAATGGAGATATGGGTTATATTGGGAGTAGATCATATTTGTGGGTGTAAGAGGAAGCAGGTGGCATTTCGCGGATAAACCGACATATGTCTTTTGTGCGCCGGCTTTGTTGCTGACACCTTCGGATACATCGGTATACCTCAAGTGTCAGACGCCTTACCGGCATCACAAAATCCATATATCGTTTCTCCGGCCTTTCTGGCAACGAAATGCCACCTGTGGTTTCCATTCCGCGCGGACGCGGAAAAATAGAGAATTAACCCACATTTTTGAATTACACCCGGTTGTATTGAAAACAGGTTTCCAAGGTGGAATTGACGCAGAGGGAATAATGGGCTAAAGTCCAAAAACATGACAAGGTATAAACAGTTTGTTTTTTCGTTAAGTGTTGCGGCAGCGATCTTTCTGACAGGTTGTCAGCCCATGGAATTTTATGTTGCCCCTCAGGGTAACGACAACTGGTCAGGTAAATATGTAAAACCGACTGGAGATGGCAAGGATGGCCCATTTGCTACTCTCGAACGGGCAAGGAATGAAATCCGCTCATTGAAATCGAGAGGGGTGATCAAAGGGCCGGTTACGGTTTTTATTCGCGAAGGCATATATTCACTTTCCCAAACTCTGAAATTTGGCCCCGAAGACTCCGGTATAGCAGAAGCACTTGTTATTTATCGTGCCTATGGTGATGAGAAGCCCCTTCTGATAGGCGGAAAGCAGATTACCGGATTTGCCCAATATAAAGGGAATATAGTCAAGACGGATGTCGGTGGGCAGGGATTCAAGAACATCTATTTTCGTCAGCTTGTGTTTGACGGCAAACGCCAGCATCTGGCCCGTTATCCAAACTATGATTCTCAAAATCCCTATGGTGGTGGATGGGCTTATGCGGATGGAAAATATTTGGAGATGTACAAGGATGTTCCGGGTGAAGACAGGCATTCTTTTACCTGTAAACAGGAAGACCTGCATGAATGGGCCAGGCCCGAAGAAGTCGAAGTTTTTGTCTTTGCCCGTTATAACTGGTGGAACAATATCTGCCGTATCAAATCAATTGACCGTAGTACCCGCCTTGTTACGCTGGCAAACGATGCCTCGTATCCTATCCGGCCGGGTGACCGCTATTATTTTCGTAACGCACTGGAAGAACTCGATGCGCCGGGGGAATGGTATCTCGACCGGCAGACATGGGCACTGTATTTCTGGCCGCCATCTCCACTGGAAGGCCGTTCTGTCTATGCGCCGGTTGTGCGTACAATTCTCGAACTCGGCCGGGGCACACAGCATATAACATTCAGGGGCCTGACCTTCGAATGTTGTGAGGGTACAGCTATCACCCTCAAAGATACAACTAATTGCCTGATAACAGCTTGCACGATTCGAAACGTTGGTGACTATAATGGTTCCGGTATATCAATTAATGATGGAAGAAAGAACGGAGTGATTGGTTGCGACATTTATGAAGTTGGTAGTCATGGCGTGGCTATCAGCGGTGGGGACCGCAAGACTCTGGCTCCTGCTGAGAATTATGCCGACAATAATTACATTCACCACATGGGCGTTTTCTATAAACAGGGAGTTGGAATAAGCCTTAGCGGAGTTGGTAACCGTGCTTCACACAATCTGATCCATGATGGTCCGCGCATGGGTATCATGTTCAGCGGAAACAACCTTGTTATTGAATATAATCATATCCGTCATATGAATCTGGAGACTTCCGACACTGGAGCTGTTTATACCGGTGGACGCGACTGGATCTCATCGCGCGGCACAATGATCCGATACAACTATTTCCATGACATGCTTGGTTATGGCCAGGAAAAGGGGCAGTGGGTTTCACCATTTTTTGCGTGGGGTGTTTATCTCGACGATAACAGCGGGGGTGTCGATGTCATCGGTAATATCGTGGCGCGTTGTTCACGGGCATGTATCCACCTCCACAATGGACGCGATACTGTTGTGGAGAATAATATTTTTATTGATGGTAATCTGCAACAGATTGAGTTCAGCGGCTGGACGGATACGCATAAATACTGGACCAATCATCTGCCATCGATGATTAAGGGTTACGAAATGGTATGTAACCAATTGGCCTGGAGTCACATGCGTAATATGAATCTGCATCCCACTAACGCTGTTCTACCGGACCGCACAATCATGGCTGGCAACCGGTTTTCCAGGAACATAATGTATTACAGTAATTCCAGTTCAAAATATGTCAGGGCGCACAACCTTTCTTTTGATCATAACTCGTGTGATTCAAACCTCATCTGGCACGCGGGTCAGCCTTTGTTGACCGGGCAGAAACAGGTCGGAAAAACCATTTCCACAAACCTTCTTTATAACCCTGGCTTTGAAGACGGTACCCCGGGTGCAATGCCAAAAGACTGGTTATGGCAGATCAGACCCACCAACACGGCAAGTGCCGTTTTAGTTGAAGGAAATCCGGCAAGCGGTAAATATTCACTCTGTATTAATGCTGCTTTTGTGAAAGAAAAACAGCGTGATAATTACCCAATAATAGTCAGTAAAGACCTACAACTTGAGCAGGGACATTGGTATCGAGTTGCTGCCAAACTAAAAGCCACAAAGCCGGAAACAAGGGCCGGTCTTATGATCCAGTCTTATATTGCAAAAGTCTATTTCTGGGCAAACTGGCCAAATGAAGTGAAAGTTGGTCCGGATTGGAAAGACTATCAGTTTACCTTCAAGGTTCCGGGTCCCGGTGAAAAAGGTTATAATGAGCGGATGAAGGTTTTCCGCGTACGGCTGGATTTTCCGGAAGATAGTGGTTCACTGTTTGCAGATGACATCTCATTAACAGAAGTTGAGATGCTCGATGAGTGGACGTCATGGCAGGCGCGGGGTATGGATCAGCATTCCGTTGTAGCAGATCCTCTGTTTATCAATGTGGAAAAAGAAGATTATCGCCTGAAATCCGATTCACCTGCCTTTAAGCTCGGATTTAAATCTATACCGGTAAAGGCAATTGGCCCGTACAAAGATGAACTGCGCGCAAGCTGGCCGATTGTCGAAGCAGAGGGCGCGCGCGAGAAACCGTTGTGAAACGCTTCTCATATCTTATCGTCATAATAACATGCTTTTGGTTTTCGATCCAAGGTAGGGCGGGGCCGCTCGTGGTGAATTCTCGCGATGAACCGCTGGATCCGCCGCTTATCAAGAACGGCGCGCCCGGCGGTCACGCCCTACCATTAGCTGTAGGATTCAGAAAGGACCTGAATACGGCTGGAGGAATGGAAGTCATCGGTTCCGATACCGTTGATTTCGGAAAATATCCGGCCCGTGAAAAGAAAGTTGCCAACTTCAAAATACGGAATTCCGGCAGGGAAACAGTAAAAATTCGTAAGATTTACAAAACCTGCGGATGCGCCACGGCAGTATGTGACAAGACCGAGCTTAAAGCCGGCGAAAAAGCTAATGTTGAAATTGTGATCCTGCCGAATTCAATATTCGGCGCCTATTCCAAGCCGACATATATCGAAAGTACCGACATCAATAATCAATTCCTGAGCATGACAGTAAAGGGGACAGCTGTTCCTCTTGTTGAGATAAAACCGCAGGATTTTCTGTATGTGGGCCGTATCGATACAAACAGACAATGGTTACAGTCGTTCGATATCAGTGCGACCGAACCCGGTGTAAAACTGGGCGAACCAAACGTAAAATGTAATTATCCGGTGGAAACGGTAATGAATTTACTAAGCGCGAAAGAACCGGTCCAATATAAGTTAGAGATGAAACTCATGCCTTCTACAGCATCAGGAGATTTCCAATGTTCCATCAGTATACCCGTGATAAACCCGACTGATAATCCGCCGGTGGTTATGGGTATTTCGGGAAAGATCGGGACTGAAATGATTGCCTTCCCGGGTACTTTTCGTATGTCAATTTCAAGTAATGACATTGTTCGAAAATTCAACCTCAAGGTTCTTGGCGAGAAGTCAAAAGTGCTTGATCCTGAACAGGTTAAACTTCCAGAAGAAAAGGGAGTGACCTGTGAAGTGAAACAGGCTGATGACGGCAGGAGTATTGCAGTAACGGCAAAGTTCAGCCCCGATTTTACCAAAGAACTTTTCGCCCAGGGCAAGATTTATCTGCCATTCTCGGTTCCGGGTATTTCATCGGCACGAGTTCTCTGTCTCAGCGAAAAAAACCAGAATCTCTCCCCGCGTTAATCCGGATATTGTCCAGCGCAGTCTTTGAGCCTACAACCCGAAATGCGTCGCGAATTGGTCAAAACAGATCGCGAGTGAACTTGCTCCGTCTCCTGTGTTACTGAAGTCCTCGGATACCATGAGTATCCCTCGGACTTCAGATGCCTTGGATACATAACAAGTTGACGCGCTCCCGTTTTGGCCCGACGTCTTGAAACCAAGACTATGGGCAGGCCCAATTCGCGCCGCGTTTGCCCCGCCATGTCGGACGTGTCCTGTTGAATGACGAGATGACATGGCGGAATAAGAAGATTTTTCTCAGGGGAAAAGAACAATGGATAGTAACGGGCTAAGAGGGCTGCTGGATCGATGTGACAAGCCTCTGTAACAACAATAACACCAGCAAATCGTTGTCATGCTGATCCGTCGACTGACGGAGAAGCATCTCTTGTTTTGGTTCTATTCCCTTGAAATTGGTATGAATCGGTCATAACATTTCAGAAAAGTGGGCATTTAAACGCGGCTTTATTTCCGTGTTTGATTGTCAGATATCGTGATATCACGGAAAAAAGTCCAACGAATTAATGGTTCACGCCGCGAAGCGCGGCGTGAATGGAGCGGCTAGACTTTCCGCGATAACCAAAGCCGTTATCGTGGAAACCCGCCGCTCATCCGCACCATTGGCTTTCAAAAAGGATGTTATGCAAACAAACATAAAGAAATGTCCTGAGTGCGGTTCAGAGATGATCGATGGGTACATAGGCCCGCCAGCATGGTTGAGGTGGTGGAAAAGTAAAAAGACAACTTGGACTATAATTGATGCCTGCTTAGGCGAAAGATTAGCCAAAAGGACATGGGGAAATGTCCCTTGCCATCGGTGCCCGAATTGCCGACTGGTGATGTTTCATGAGGTTTAAGGAAAAAAGCCAACAAGTCAGACAAGGCGACGGGGAATAACCCCCGCGTCTTATTTCTATCGTTGGGCCAGATAAAGAAGAGACTCTTTCAGCGTCAGGACTAAAAATCATCTTTGCTGGTCAGCTGTTCTTCCATTTCGTCGGCGCCAAAAAGCACCAATCTTATTGCCGCTTTTAGAGTCAGGGATGAACAATCTGATGGGACTTTTGCCGCAAGAATCACACGGTATCCGTCAGACCAGTGCTGCATTTCCCATGCGCCGAATTTTTTCTGGGCGGAATCCAAAAGCAGTTTGGATAGAATATCACTGGAAGGAACCTCTTTTGATTTCAAGGTTGTCGCCCAGACCCTGCGGAACTCAACACCGCCATATGTTTCCTTTTTTGAAGTCACAAAAACCAGATGAGAACGATCCTTGCCGAGTCGCATGGTCATCCGGCAGGTTCCTTCAGGATTGACATCATATACATATTTCAGTTCATCCATACTTTTTTTCAGAACCGGATCAAGCTTCGGGTTGTTTGCTCCTGATTGCGCTCCAGTTGCAGGCGCTTTTGAATCTTCTGCTCCCGCCTTGGCCGGCGCAGGAGCGGCTGGAGCTGGTGCTGCCGGGGCTGGAGCAGCTGCTGCGGGTTTTGTCACTGGCTTGGCTGGTGCAGGAGCATTTGCTGAAAATGCAATCGGTGAAATCAACAAGCAGGTAAACACAGTTAAAACAATCATCCTGCAGGAATATCGCGAGAAAACTTTCATATTCAAACCCCCTATTATTGTCGTCTTAAAAGCAGGACTTATACAAAAATCCATCGTGCGCATCCAGCCCTTAAATCAAAAATCGATCAACGACCGTTATTTAACCTGTGTTATCTTTATCAATACCGCTCCATGCGGCGAAACAGGACTTGAAAACTGATCGCTGAACTCACCGACATCTTTCTGCCGCCAGAGATCACGTACTGTCTGCTTGCCGCTGATACCGAGATCCTGCCATTTTGCTGTTACACTTGCTTCAGTATAACCGCGGTTGAACAGACCAACAGCCTTTGATCCATCCTCCAGGTCCTTTGCCCAGACTTCAAGATTGTCGGCAGCCGAGATTCTGCCGGCTTGTTTACCCAGCGGATCCTGGTTGACATCAAGAACCTCGTCGTTGGTAAGAAGGTTTAAGGTAAAATCATCCAGTTTCTCCAGATCACATCCGAGCAGAAGGGGAGCCGAGAGCAGGCACCACAGGCTTATATGGGTGTACTGTTCGTTGGGTGTTAACTTTGTTGGATGAAGTCTGGGGCCCCATCCAACATGTCCCACAACGAGCATGTCCGGATCGTTCCAGTGACCCGGTCCTGCAAAATTCTTCCATTTATCCTGCGAAAAACCTATACCACTCATACTTTCCCATGTGTCTGTAATATCACCTGTGGTACGCCAGCAGTTCGCAAGTCTTGCCCAGTCGTCAGCATGCTCAAACGGCGCACTGTTGGAAAGACTGTATAAAATATCACGTCTACACCACCGAAGCGCCGTGGCCATATCGCTAACATGGGGAACATCAAGAACATGCCAGTCGTATTTCAGGTAATCAATACCCCATGCCGCCCACTGCCGTGCATCATTTTCATGAAAACGGAATTTGCCATGGACCCACTTGCCGCTGTCTGTCTGCTCGTTCCATTCACCTTTTTCGTTGTAGCTTGAACTGCCTGCAAATCCGGCATATGAAGTTATCCATGGTGTTGAATAAATTCCGATTTTAAGACCCATGCCATGGATTGTGTCACACAGTCCCTTCATGTCGGGGAATTTCTGGTTACCCTGGAGCGCCTTGAATTCCCCACCGCGTTTGCCCTGCCAGGTATCGTCTATGTTTATATAAGTCCAGCCGTGATCCGCAAGGCCTGATGAGACTACTGTTTTTGCGGAACGAAGGACCTTGTCGGCATCAACTGCCGCGGCCCAGCAGTTCCAGCTGTTCCAACCCATCGGCGGGGTCAATGCTATCCTGTCGCCGACAATAATCTTGAGACTACGTTTTGCTTTGCCGATCGCGTTTTCCACACTGAGAGTGACAATGTATTCTCCGGCCCTGTTGACAGAACCAGTGATCTGTCCGGTTATCCGGTCAATTACCAGTCCACGGGGCAGTCCTTTCGCCGAAAATTTCATGGGTCGTATGCCGGTTGATGTAACCCTGAACAGAAAAGGAGCGTCTGGTCGGACTCCGAATATTTTTGGCCCTGTAATCCGCGGAGCTGAATCCGGTTTTGGCGTAAGTATCTGGCCTTGTTCCTGAGGCATTTGAGGACTCATGATTTGAGGTTTTTCTCCTGTTACTTCCAGTTTTGCATCTGCCCAGTCGGCATGATCATGATCGATCCCGTCACCGGCATCACCGACACAAAGCATCAATATCTTAATACCTTTGACATCCACATCAACTTTTTGCGGTGACTGCCCACCTTTCATCACGCCGCTTTTCCAGAGTACCTTCTTGTCGGCAATGACACTGAATTCTGCACTACCCTTGCGGCCGGTCTCATCATCCACTCCGACATTTGCCGAAAATCTCTCAGAACCACCCTTCAGGTCAATCATCATTATACTGTTGGCATGGGTACCAATTCCGTGATCGAAAACCTGGCCACCAATAGTGATCTTGTTGTTTTCTATTGTTTTATCAGCCTGCGGTTTCCCAAAACTCTGCTGTATCTTTTCCGTACCGAAAGATGAAATCCAGACTGTTTCTGCGTAACTTATCGAAACCGCAAGACTTGTTATCAATGCTGTAACCAGACATCTATTCGATCTCATGGTTTCTCCCCTTCTGTAATTTGAGCATTTTCTGATATCCATCGCATCAATAATGATACTACATATTGAATTTGATTGCCTGTCAATTCCGTACCTTCGGGTATGCCATGCCATTTCCGGAGACAGGTCCTGCAACATGTACCGGTGGCATGTTGCGCGATAAAGACCGGATGGCCTTTCATAGGTGTCTGCTTTCCGTCATTGCGCGGCATGGAAGGAGCAAGTCTCTGCCGGATAAAATCGAAAGCATGGGTCTGGATTATATCCATCCCCCTTGTTTGCAGATATTCAATTTCGGATTTTCCCAGTTTGAACCTGGACCTGAACTTGGACCGACAAAGTCTCCCCTTGAGTCGTAACCAGGCCTTGTCATTGATTAAAAAGATATTTTCAGATGTAGTAGATGAAGAAACAGCAGCATTTGGTTTAAATGCTTTCATCAGGAATCTGACGGATTGGCCAGGATTTTATGATAATCCAGGGCCTTTTCTATCGCCATCATGAGTTCTTCTGTCCTGAAAGGTTTTTTTACATAATCAAAAGCACCGAGCTGATTTGCCTCTATAGCGGTATCGACCTGGCCGTAAGCGGTGAGCATTATGACCGACATTAAAGGGTATTTATCGTGGACGATATGTAATAATTCTATTCCGTTCATAGGGGCCATGCGGATATCGGAAATCATAAGAGCAAATTCGTTTTTAAGAAGTATTTCGAGGGCTTTTTCGGCGCCGAGGGCAGCGGTTGTTTCATACCCTTCCCCCTTGAGAAGAATTGTCAGCGTATTCAGAATGCCTTGTTCGTCATCCACCAGTAGTATACGCGCCATAACTCTCCCGGCTTTATAATGTAATAATAACCATTATCAGCTTGAGATTACGTGTTAGACTAATCCGTAATATATCCGGTTGTAAAGACTATTCAGAAACACAAGTTCACAGCCTGTTTGAAGGTGGAAACAAATTGGGGTTTCAGACCTTTGCGGATATGGGCCGGAAGCTCATCGAAGTCTTTTTTGTTCTCCTCGGGGAAAATTAATTCGACAATTTTGGCCCGTTTGGCTGCTATGGTTTTTTCTTTTACACCGCCTATTGGCATGATCCTGCCGGTAAGGGACAATTCGCCGGTCATAGCCACCATTTTTTTCACTGGTTTATTGATTGCAAGCGAATAAAGAGCAATAGCCATGGTTACACCGGCTGAGGGTCCGTCTTTTGGCGTAGCACCTGCAGGTACATGCAGATGAATGAAATTCTTATTAAAAAATTCCTGTGCTTTCTTGTCCTTGTCCAGAAACGATCGCACATAGGTATATGCAATCTCAGACGATTCCACCATTACGCTGCCCAGCTGACCTGTCTGCTTGAATTCCTGCTTTCCGGTTGTAACATTTGTCGCTTCTATATACAGAGTATCACCACCCATGCTGGTCCAGGCCAGACCCATTACAACCCCGACCTGTGGTTTTTTATAGTAATTATCATCAGTAAAAATCCGCTTGCCAAGAAGACTGTCGACTTCTTTTGCCCCAATGGTGAATTTACGTCCTTTTTTCTCAATCATCTTCTTTACAGATTTACGGATGATTTTCTTTATATGGTTTTCCAGACCGCGGACACCTGCTTCACGGGCGTATCCGTCTATGATCTCTTTCAGGGCATCGTTGGTAATCGTTATCTGTTTTTTTTCCACTCCGTGGGCTTTAAGCTGTTTTGGAATTAGAAATTTCCTGGCAATTTCCAATTTCTCCTGAAGGATATAACCGGAAAGTTTGATCACTTCCATGCGATCCAGCAGGGGACGGGGAATGGTATCGAGCTGATTGGCCGTACAGATAAAGAAAACGTTTGAAAGGTCGAAGCGGACATCGAGGTAATGATCGAGGAAGTCTCTGTTTTGTTCAGGATCAAGTACTTCAAGCAGGGCAGATGCCGGATCACCCTGATAACTGGCGCCTATCTTATCGATCTCATCGAGCATTATTACAGGATTGGCACTTTTGCAGGTTTTTATTGCCTGGAGAAACTTGCCGGGCAGGGCGCCGATATATGTCCGGCGATGGCCTTTGATTTCGGCCTCGTCGCGGATCCCTCCAACGGAGAAACGATAGAAGTTACGGCCAATACTTTTTGCAATAGATTGACCTATGGAAGTCTTGCCTACACCCGGCGGGCCTACAAAACAGAGAATGGAACCGGCAATATTGCCCTTCATTATTCCCACTGAAAGGAATTCAAGAATACGTTCTTTTACATCTTCCAGTCCGTAATGGTCTCGGTTCAGGATTCTGAAAGCTTTTTTAATATCATAACTGTCCTTGGTAAAAACTCCCCACGGAAGAACAGTAAGCCAGTCGAGGTAGTTCCGGGTAACATTGAATTCGGGTGAGGCAGGTTCAATAAGCCGGAGTTTCTCCATTTCCTCGTGAATGCGTTCGGATGCCTCATCTGTTAACTTTAATTCTTTCAACCGTTTTTCAAAACGTTCGACTTCGGCCTCTTTACCTTCCTTCTCCAACCCCAGTTCCTTCTTGATTGCCCGCAACTGTTCACGCAGGAAGAATTCTCTCTGCTGTTTGGATATTTTTTCATCGATCTGCTTGCTGATCTGGACCTGTATCTTTGAAATGTCGATTTCCTTTTTCAGGAGCAGGAGGACCTTCTTGAGACGGGCACGAATACTGATGGTTTCCAGGATCTCCTGCAGTTCCTTTCCGCTCGCGGTAGTCAGTGCTGCGGCAAAATCAGCCAGTCTTCCCGGCTCTGTAAGACTCGAACGTGACATGAACAAACTCAATTCTTCCTTATGGAGGGGGTTGAGCTGGATCAATTCCTTGATGCTCTTTATTACAGAAAGTGAATATGCCTTGAGCTCCTCGTTACCCGCCATTTCCGTTTCCATTATGTAGTCAACCTTGGCAAGGATGTAAGGCTCTTCGTGGATAATGCCTTGAATGGAGAAACGTTCCATCGCTCCGATCAATACCTGGATTGGCGCTTCTGGAGCCAGTTGTGCTATCTGAAGAATTTCCGCAATAACGCCGACACTATGCATTTCAGGCTTTTGATCCTGATCCTGCCCCTCCGGCCGTTCCTTGTTTAGTACCATGCCGACAAATTTTGACTGGGACTTTGTTGTATCAATAAGCAGCTTTTTTGTCTTCTCATCATCGATGATCATTGGAACGGTCATTTTTGGAAAAACAGGCCGATTATAAAGGGGAACAATAGGTAGAGTACGCGGGAATACATCACGGACCAGGATAAGCCTTTTCTCCTGGGATGTGTCGCCTTTCTTCAATACTTCAACTTGTTGTGGTTCCTGAGGCTTGTTTTTATCTTTATCCATTCTTTTCCTCTATGCCTGAAATGTACAGTAATTCGTGGTTTATTTCAAGAGCCGGCAATCAAGCCGGAAGTTCAATTACGCCACTGCCGAGGACGGTGTCGCCATCGTAGAAGACCACGATCTGACCAGGGGTGATGGCCATCTGCGGCTCTTCAAATCTGACCATGACGGCAGGTTCTTGACTTGATAAGTCAGGCCTGATTTCTGCGGGCGCTTCCTTGTGCTGTTGTCGAATCCTCGCTTTGACTTTTAGAGGCTTTTCAGATGGGCCATTGAGCGAGATCCAGTTCAGGTTCACTGCCTTGAGTTCAGTTTTCATCAGTTCTTTTTTCGGACCAACGATGACTGCGTTCCGGCAGGTATCTATCCGAACGACATACATCGGGTTCTCTTTTCCGGCAATACCGACACCCTTTCTCTGGCCGACGGTGTAATGGATTATTCCACGATGTTCGCCAAGCTTGTTGCCCTGCATATCAAGAATTGGACCGGGATTTGCCGGTGTTTCTTTGAACAAGACGGAATAATCTTTGGCTTCAATAAAATTCTGGCTCTCGGGCTTTTCGACAAGATGCTTCCATCCGCATTCTTCGGCCAGTTCCCTGACTTCTCCTTTGGTCATTTCGCCAAGTGGAAATATTACCTTCTGCAGTTGATCCTGGCTAAGGCGCGAGAGGAAATACGACTGGTCCTTGTCTTGATCGACTCCTTTGAGAAGGAGAATACGGTGTGTTGTTTTATCTTTGCGGGTGCGGGCATAGTGACCTGTGGCAAACCTGTCAAACATGATTCCGGCCTTAAGCGCGCGTTCAAGCATTAATCCGAATTTCAGCGTTGCATTACATCTTACACAGGGATTTGGCGTTCTTCCTGCGAGATATTCCTGACGGAAGTAGTCCAGGATTTCTTTTTTGAATTCACTGCTCAACGGTATGACATGATGGGGAATGCCAAGCCGTTCGGCATGTTCTTTGGCGGCGGCTATATCGTGCCCTTCACCGGGACCATAGCAGGCAGACATACCAATGTCCTTAAGCGGCAGGGAGCCGTCCCATATCTGCATTGTCACGCCGATAACATCAAAACCCTGCTGTAACAGAAGATAAGCGGCGACAGAAGAATCTATCCCGCCACTTAGCCCCACTGCTATCCTTTTTTTTGCCGTCATTGTATTTATTACAAGTAAATCTTTAAGGTTATATTATACAGATTAATACAAATAACATCCATCAAATCTCGTAAAGGGCGGTTGAAAGATATCTCTCGCCGGAATCAGGGAGAATGACAACAATTGTTTTCCCCTGGAATTCGGGTTCCTTGACAAGCCGTGCCGCCGCGGCGACTGCGGCACCGCATGAAATACCTGAGATGATCCCTTCCTGTGTTGCCAGGCGGCGTCCGAAATCAAGTGCTTCTTCATTACTGATTTTTTCAACCCGGTCAATCAGCGAAAGATCAAGAACATCAGGAATAAACCCGGCGCCAATTCCCTGGATCATATGCGGTGAAGGTTTCAACTCCTGTCCTGCCAGTTTCTGTGAAATAACAGGACTTTTTTCTGGCTCAACAGCCACACTGATTATTTTTCTGCCGCAGGTCTTTTTAAGAAAACGTGAAATGCCTGTGATTGTACCGCCTGTCCCGACGCCCGCGATAACAACATCAACTTTGCCGTCGGTGTCTTCCCAGATTTCCGGGCCAGTTGTTTTTTCATGGATTGCCGGGTTTGCAGGGTTCTTGAACTGTTGAGGCATGAAGAATTTTTCAGGTGATTCTGCAAGCAGCTCTTCAGCCTTCTTGATTGCGCCGGACATTCCTTTCGGACCTTCGGTCAGTACAAGATATGCTCCGAAAGCCTTCAATATCTTACGCCTCTCAATGCTCATGGTTTCGGGCATTGTCAGTGTTACCTTATAACCGCGACTGGCTCCAACATATGCCAGTGCTATACCGGTGTTTCCGCTGGTTGGTTCCACGATTTCCATTCCCGGTTTCAGGATTCCGCGTTCCTCCGCATCCCATACCATTGCAGCGCCGATTCTGCACTTTATGGAATAGGCGGGATTACGTCCTTCGATTTTGGCCAGTACCAGGGACTTGTCCGCATCCACGATTTTGTTCAATTTAACAAGTGGGGTTTTGCCGATTGATAATGAATTATCATCAAAATATCTCATTTTATCTTCTCCTTTTTTCTTTTACCACACAGCGGGCAGAATTGATTTTGTTTCGTGTTTATTATACGGAAGCTCATTTCCAGCGCATCGTATACGAGCATACGGTTGGTAAGCAGGTTACCTATTCCCAAAATATGTTTTATCGCCTCGGTTGCCTGGATAGTTCCGATTACGCCTGGCACTGTCCCGAGCGGACCTTGGGGAAAAGAACTGTCTGTTTCTTTTGGTGGTTGCTCGAAGATACAGCGGTAACAAGCAGTCTTGCCCGGTATTACAGTTATCGTCTGGCCAATGAACCTGAAGACTCCGCCATGCGAATAAGGAGTTCCGGTTTTATGACAAATATCTGCAATGAGAAATTTTGATTCAAAGTTGTCGGTGGCATCGATCACAAAGTCATAATCCCTGATGATCTTTACGGAGTTTGAAACATTAAGCCGCTGATTATACTTTCTTATATTAACACCCGGATTTAACGCTTTAAGTTTTCGGGATGCTGAATATGTTTTGTTGTGACCAACATCAGAAGTTGAGTGGACAATCTGTCTTTGAAGGTTGCTCAAATCTACCCTGTCATCATCAACAATTCCAATCGTGCCAACACCAGCCGCTGCAAGGTAAAGACAGGCAGGGGATCCCAATCCGCCGGCACCGATTACCAGTACTTTGGCAGACATCAGCTTTCTTTGTCCCTTCAAGCCGATTTCAGGGAGAGAAATATGCCTTGAGTATCTTTCAATCAACCTGGAATTATTTTTCATTTTTCTTATTGCTTTCATTATTGGGATCATACAATATACGACCAACATGATCAAGTCAATCATGTATTTTAAAAAAGTACAAAATGATTAAGTTATCAACAAAAGTCAGATATGCAACGCGTATTGCTGTTTATCTCGCGATGCGTGACGAGAAACACCCAGCGCGCAAACAGGAGATCGCCGAAGCGGAAGATATTTCTGCTGACTACGTTGAGCAGATATTGATTAAATTGAAGACACTCGGTCTTGTTCGAAGTCATCGTGGCACAAAAGGCGGATTTGTTCTGGCCCGCGACCCGCACAAAATAACTGTTGCCGATGTGATCAATTCCGTGGATGGCCAGATTGCAATTGCTCCATGTATAAATGATAAGTGCAATCGAATTCCTTTCTGTCCAACGCGGCCGGTATGGGAGAAAGCGAATGAAGCGCTGGTAAATATTTTTTCAAAAGCTACGATTGGCGAACTGGCAGATGAAGGAAGAAAGTTACGGTCCCCGAAATCATGGACGTTTGAAATTTAAATCAGCCGGTAGGGCGCGACCGCCGGGCGCGCCGTTCTGAATGAGAGGCGGGTCCGGCGGCCCCGCCCTACCTGAAGAGTATTGATCGAAAAGAATCTTAGGAAAGGAATGAGATAATGAAAATAAAGACAAAAAACTCTGAAACGATTGCATTACATGCCGGTCAGGAATCGGATCCAACAACAGGCGCGCGTGCCGTGCCCATCTACCAGACAACCAGTTACGTGTTCAAAAGTGCCGAACACGCCGCAAATCTTTTTGCCCTGAAAGAATTCGGCAATATCTATACACGCTTGATGAACCCGACGAACGATGTGGTTGAAAAACGTATTGCCGCTCTTGAAGGTGGCACCGGCGCCCTTTTAACTTCAAGTGGAATGGCCGCAATCTTTCTCGCTATTCATAATATAGCTTCTACTGGTGATCATATCATCAGTTCAGCCTCACTTTACGGCGGTACGGACACACTGTTCCGGTACACTTTTCCGAAGCTCGGGATTGATGTGACGTTCATTGACGAACTGACCCCCGAAAAGATTAAAAAGGCAATAAAACCGAACACAAAGGCTGTTTATGCTGAAATCATCGGTAATCCGAAAGGTGACATTCCTGATCTGGCCGGAATTTCTAAAGCTGCCCATGCGGCAGGTTTGCCCCTGATTATTGACAATACATTTGCCCCTGTGCTTTGCCGTCCTATTGAACACGGTACGGATATTGTTGTCCACTCCTGCACGAAATGGATAGGCGGACATGGTACCTCGATTGGCGGCGTTATTGTTGACAGCGGCAAATTTGACTGGTCCAAAGGTCGTTTTCCCGGTTTCACAACGCCGGATGAAAGTTATCACGGGATCGTTTTCTGGGATGCATTGAAAAATGTTCCCGGCATGGGGAATGTTGCCTATATCCTCAAGGCCCGCGTTGATGGCATGAGGAATATCGGTTTGTGCGCAAGTCCGTTCAATGCGTTCCTGTTCCTGCAGGGGCTGGAAACACTTCCCCTCAGAATCAGGCAGCAGAGCGCCAATACTCTAGAGCTTGCAAAATGGCTTAAGAGCCACAAAAGGGTGGAATGGGTGAACTACACAGGCTTGCCGGACCACAAGTGGCATAAAACGGCAGAAAAATATCTGAACGGCGGATTCGGGGCAGTGCTGGGCTTCGGAATCAAAGGCGGACTCGAGGCGGGTAAGAAATTCATTAATTCGGTAAAGCTTGCCAGTCACCTTGCCAATGTCGGCGATGCAAAAACGCTGGTTCTGCATCCGGCTTCAACGAGTCACCAGCAGATGAGCGATGAAGCACAGCTTGCATCCGGCGTAACTCCTGAGTTCGTCAGGGTGGCAGTTGGACTCGAAAATGTCGAGGACATCAAGGCCGACTTTGATCAGGCATTGGCGGCAAGTAAATAGTAAAGCGAGGTACGAAGCAAGAAAGGCACATAGGCACTGAGTTTCTGTTGAATTGGGGAATTTATTCTCATACTTTGTGCCTTTGGAACTTTGTTTATGATTCTAACCGTCAACGGAAAGCCGCATAAACACAAAGGAAAAGCCTCCGTTAAGGGGTTGCTCAAGTCAATGCGTATTGATTGCGGACGTGTGGCTGTAATGGTTAACGGTGATGTTGTAAACCGTAAAAAGTTTTCTTCGAAAAAACTGATCAACGGCAACAAGGTTGAAATTCTTACTTTTGCCGGCGGAGGGTAGAAGAATGACAAGGGGAATCGGCGACACGGAGAACGGGAAATAGGCTGAAATGGGTTTGAGTTTCTCAGCTTTTCCTTAATTCCGATTTTGGTTATCAGACATTCAATATTCTCTGTCTGATTCGTGATGGTTATAGGAGTGATAAGGCCTCATTGGGTTTATCTCAATCTTAATTAATTGTTTACTCAATCTCACAACCGACTATGATAGCTTTATGAACGATTTATTGAAGCTTGGGAAATTTAATTTCAAATCAAGACTGTTGATCGGAACAGGAAAATTTTCTGACGTTGGAACAATGCTGAAAGCCGTCAGATCATCGGGAACGCAACTTGTAACAGTGGCATTGCGTCGTTTCAACCGTGAACAAAAATCGGATGATCTCTTTGGGCCTCTCTCCAAACTGAAACAGATAAAGCTCATTCCTAACACATCGGGCGCGATGAATGCGAAGGAAGCTGTTCGTGCGGCAAGACTGGGAAGGGACCTCAGCGGCAGTCCATTTGTGAAACTGGAGATCCATCCGAATCCGCATCATCTTATGCCTGATCCCATCGAAACTTATGAAGCGGCCAGGGTTCTGGCAAAAGAGGGCTTTATTGTTTTGCCGTACATGCCGGCTGACCCGGTGCTGGCGAAGCGGCTCGAGGATGTTGGTTGTGCCGCAGTGATGCCGCTGGGTTCGGCGATAGGCAGCGGACATGGGCTTGCGACGCGCGAAATGCTGAGGCTTATCATAGAAAACAGCAATGTTCCGGTGATTGTTGATGCGGGTCTGCGTTCTCCATCTGAAGCAGCAGCGGCAATGGAAATGGGATGCGATGCTGTACTCATCAACAGTGCGCTGGCGGCGGCAGAAAATCCAGAAAAGATGGCTTCCGCTTTTGCACTGGCTGTGAAAGCGGGAAGACAGGCGCGAATTGCCGGTCTTATGCCAAAAAGCGACGTAGCCTTGGCATCCAGTCCACTGACATCGTTCCTGAGCGGAAGAGGGAAAAAATAGAAATCTCACCACGAAGAACACGAAAATGTGTATTTTCTCTCTTCGTGATAAAAAAATGAAAACGAACAATCCAGATTGGCTTGATCCGAAAAAGTGGTTACAGGTCTGCAGTGAATCGACTGATGCTGATGTTAAGACGGCTATTTCTTCATCATCACCGGGAATCCGCGAATTTGCTGTTCTTATGTCATCTGCCGCATCAGCTTCTCTTGAGCAGATGGCACAGCGTGCCCAGATTCTTACACGACGTCATTTCGGCAGAACAATCTCGCTCTACGTTCCCCTTTATCTTTCGAACTTCTGCAGTGGTGGTTGTGTATATTGCGGGTTCGCATCGGATCGCAAACAACGACGTCGTAAGCTTGGGGAAAGTGAATTGAAGGCGGAGTTGAAGGCTTTGAAGCAGAAAGGATTTGAGGATGTTCTGCTTCTTACCGGTGAAAGAACGCCTGCAGCGGATTTCAAATACCTGCTGAACAGCGTGAAAATGGCTGCCGATGTCTTCCATAATATCACCATCGAAGCATTTGCGATGACCTCAGATGAATATAAAAAACTTGTACATGCCGGCTGTAATGGGATGACTGTTTATCAGGAGACATACGATCCTGGACTTTATTCAAAACTGCACCGGTGGGGTGAAAAAAAAGATTTTTTCTTTCGCCTGGAAGCACCTTCACGGGCGCTTGAAGCCGGAATGCGCACTATCGGTATAGGTGCGCTCCTGGGACTTAATGAGCCCAGGGCCGATGTAATCTGTCTGTTTCAACATGCACTTCATCTGAAGAAGAAATTCTGGAAAGCCGGTATATCAATTTCATTTCCTCGAATATGCGCCCAATCAGGTGATTATGAACCCGCGTATGAGGTTGATGACAGGTTATTGGCCCAGATGATATTTGCTTTCCGGATCTGTTTCCCGGACATGCCACTGGTTCTTTCAACCCGTGAACGGGCCGAATTCCGCGATGGAATCGCAGGCGTGGGTATTTCAAGAATGAGTGCGGCCAGCAGGACCACGGTTGGAGGATATCATCACGAAGCGGGTCTCTCCGAAAAGGGTCAGTTTGATGTTAATGATACCCGAGACGTAAAGACTTTTTGTTCAGCCATGAGGAAAAAAGGATTGGAACCAGTCTTCAAAAATTGGGAATCAGTATTCCGCGATCGTCCATGATCTGCCGACAAATGTTATTCTAATTCCGCGCAGGCGGAATTAGAATAACATGATATATTCCGGTATCGTAAATACCTTTGGATTATTTCAGCTTGATAACAGAAATCGTGGCCGGCATCCGCCATGGCCTTTTATTGACGAAACAATCCATTGGCCAGTCCATGTTGGCAACAACAATTTCATCACCCCGTACCAGCGCTTCGCTGGGTTCATCCAGCATGCCGGTACGTTTTCCCGCCGCATCAGGAACGTCCCCGTTGCTGGCCAGAGTTTCAACCGTACCATCCATATGAAGTATATGAACAGCATTGCCGGCGCAATCAGCCATGTAAATCTTGTCAGTGCGGGGATCATAGCACATCCCGTCACAACTGATCATTTTACCGGGCGCCTTGGCAAAAACTTTCTTTGACTTCACATTGCCTTTTTCATCAAACGTGAGCTTATACATTACACCATCACTGAATACGCCAATGTATAAGTTTCCCTTGCTGTCAAACGTTATACCATCAGCACCAAAAGGCCATTGTTTCTTTTTGCTTTCAAAGGTGGCGATAATATGTGGGTCGCTTTCCAGCGGTGTCTTGAGGACAACGTTTTCCTCGAAAAGCCTGAACCGCATGACCGCGCTTTTCATTGTCGGCTTGTACACCTGTTCCAGTGTTGACTCGGTAATATAAACATATCCACCACGCACTGCCACACCGTTTGCAATATTGAACCCGCTCGCTACCAACGACATTTTTTCCACCTGACCATCTTTCACTCCCAGCCTCCACAGACGTGACTTGTTGGGTTTGTCGGGCGAGAACTGGTTGTCGGCGAGATACAGGTCGCCCGATGCCGGATCGCGGGAAATGCCCATCGGGGCAAGCCTGTCAACGCCCTTTTCCAGACCGGGGTAGGGTGTAGGAAACTTATAGAAAACTTCTGCCTTATTATCTGGCGTGATTCTGATCAGCAATGGCGGGCATTTGACATCATTAAAATTCGGAGCAGAAACAATGACGCTGTTATCTGCCATCAGGCACATTCCGTCAGGGGTATTGCAGGAATCCGGAAGTTCAGCCAGCAACTGACTTTTTTTCAATACTGCCTCGGATTTACCCGCAAAAGGACATCTGCATCCCTGTTGCGTTCCCATGATAACAAACATTATTCCCGCCAACACCAGCATACCGGACAATCTGACTACTGCTTTTCCTTTTTTCATAACACTGACTTCCTCCTATTTATGACTTTCTCCAGCTTTTATTTCGAACAACCTGTGACTGATTGACTTTAAAGACGGATACAGTTGTTTGTATATCTGATAATACTCCCGGTACTTCTCCGTCAACTCCATTCGTGGATTATAAATCCTGCCGGGTCTTTTAACTTTGTTGTAAGCTACGTCCATATTTTTATAAAGACCGAGCCCAAGGCCGGCCATGACAGCTACCCCAAGAGGAGATGCGTCCACAACCTCGGAAATTTCTATCGGTATTCCCATCATGTCCGCCTTGTTCTGGATCCAGAATTCATTTCTTGCCATGCCGCCAGTTGCCGTAATGCTGTTAAATTTACAATGCAAGCTTATTTCAAGGGCATTTACCATATCGAGGAACTGGTAATTCAAACCTTCCATGATTGCCCTCAGTAGATTTGCTCTTGTTGCGGAATTACTCAATCCGGTAAAACCGGCCATAGCCCTGCTGTCATTCACCGGACAGCCTGCCGAAGATATGTGAGGGAGGAACATTGCTCCACAGGAACCAGGCTGGGTTTCTTCCAGTTCTTTCATCAAACCATCCCAGGGAATACATCCATCTTTCTGACTTGAATCACGGGCAAATTGTTTCCTGAACCATTCAAGCGATTCTCCCGCAACTGAACCACCCCACGCGGCATAAACGTTTTTTACCACGTGTACCTGCATGCAAATACCTGCGTTGAGTATTTCCGGCGTAAGTACCGGCTCTTTCAGGGAAGCAATTACATTTTCCCACGTTCCCATCACATCCAGCATTGTTCCCGGCTTGTATACGCCGGTGGGAATTGTTCCGCAGATGTGGTCCTGTCCACCCAGAACAACCGGCGTTCCTTCAGGAATTCCTGTAAGTGTTGAAGCTTCGCGGGTTACTTTCCCGAGCGATGTGCCGCTTTGGCGCGGTTTGGGAAGAAGATTGCGGTCAACTCCTGACGCCTTTATCAACTCATCAGACCAATCCAGTTTCTTCTGGTCGAATAGCAACATGCATGAGGCCATGGTAAAATCAGTAGCCACGGCGCCGCAAAGTTTGTTGTTTACAAAATCTTCGATTAACAACCACTTATCAGCCTGTGCCATGATCGATGGTTCGTGTTCCTTCATCCACATGATCCGCATCACACCAGTCATTGCCCAGGCAGGGAATCCCGTGACGGCAAATGTTCTTTCTGCGCCGATATTCTTTGCCCACCATTCAGCCTGTGGTGCTGTTCGAGGGTCATGCCAACTGATGAACGGATACAGATGCCTGCCGTTCCGGTCCACCGGCACGCCATCCATGCCCATGCCTGTAACGGCGACACCCCGGATCAAAGAAGAATCGTCAAGCCGGGAAACAGCTTCCCGGGCCGCGTCAGCCACGCCATACCAGATCTGGTCCGGGTCCCAGATGATCCATTCAGGATGTTTGCCGGGATCCTGCTGTTTCTTTTCGGTCGGGCGACTGGCAGAAGAAATACTGTTACCATCAAGATCATAAACGATAACTTTCAAACTGGTTGAACCGAGGTCTATGGCCAGTAAATAGTCCATCTCACTTTTCTACTTTCACATTTGTGACCGCTTTTTTCTGGTATTCGCCCTGCATGTAATTGCCCGTTGCAAGAATACTGACGCCGAGAACAAGAACACATATTCCCGCCACAATCCAGCGGACACTGCCTGAGCTGGCGCCTTTCCATTCATGTGTAAGAAAACCATTTATATTTCCTACTATGATCGCAAACGACATGAACACTGCGTAACCGATTGCCACACCAAGTGCACCCAGTTTTGAGGCTCCTATCCCAAAAAATATGATGGCGCCATTGTGTAGGAGGGCCATGACCAGCGCGATCAGCAGGGTGTGCCCAATTCCATCGGAAGAAAGTGTGTTCCAGCTTTTGTTCTTGAAGAACTTGAAGATGCAATAACCCAGTGCCGATACAGATCCGCCCCAGAGAATAAGTGCTGAAACGGCAAACGCAGCCCGCCAGCCCGGGTTGCCGAAACTTTTCATGGAGACTTCCATAACGCCGCCGCCATAACTGAACGCTATCGAATAACAGGCGCACAGGACACCGGAAAGAAAAGCAAATGCCAGTCCTTTGATCATTTTGCCTCCGGAAGGACCGGTTTCGACGCTCTCCTGGCTTTTGGATTTCAACATGGCAGCACGTCCGCAGACAACTACACCTACTATACAAACTGCAACTCCAGCCATGATCACGAAACCATGTGCCGTAAAAAGCTGGTCACGGTTATGAATAAGAAAGGGGCCCATTCCGCCGCACGCTATCTGTGCCCCGTAATTGATTGCATAGGCAAGCGACAAACCAATGAAAGCAAAACTCAGACCCAGCGTCATTGAGCCCAACCCCCACAGGAACCCAAAGAGAACCGGGAACAGGACCGATTTCATACCAGCTTCACTGCACGTGGCAAACAATCCTTTTGCTATTAGTGGAAACAGAACTACCGGAATAAGAATTGTTACAAAGAAAAAGAAAGGACCCCACAAAGTTTCCCACGGCGTGTCTTTTTTGATGAACTTACTCGGCAGGCCGAACGATCCGCCACATATGGCCCCGATCAACAACAGTATAAACCCAAAAAGAACGTTAGATTCCAATGCTTTCCTCCCGTTAATATCGCTTTTCTTTCCTACTCCAGTGTGGCCTTGACTATTTCGCCGCGAAGCTGTGCCTCGCCGCCTTCTTTTTCAAAAACTCCGTAAAACAGGGACGAACAATCAAGCCAGAGAGTGATTCGATGCATGTCTTCTGCTGACAGTTTTACATCGTGGTGTCCCTTGCTGAGCATTTCATAAAGTTTTGAGGCATAGGCGCCGAACTGGCCGGGTAAGGTCCGGTACCAGCGAGGATCCATCCATATCGACAAAGCTCCATAACCAAAAGAGGTTTTTACAGTTGGATTCTTTGCTATGGCCCCATAACTGGTGAAGCCAAAATTAATGAGGCTGTTGTATGATGCATACCATTTGTTCTGGATCGGTTCAGTGCCCAGATTGGGCGCCTTACCTGGATTTTTTGTATGACAGGCAACGCAGTTACGATCCAGTACGGGCTGGACCAATAACGGATAACTGAACGGATTGGAACCGCTCACATCGGGCTTCAGTACGGAAGGCGGACGTCTCATGGCCAGCGGCGTTACCTTGTTCTGGTTCGGTGTACGGTTCTTTGGCTCATGACATCCCTGGCACATCAGGCGTTCGCCGTTACGCGCATAAGTGGCCGATCTCATGGACTGTACTGCCATTCCTTTTTCATCCAATGCCTGGAAGAACACCTCACGATAGGCCGGCACAACAAAATGCGCGCTGCCGTCTTTTTCAACCGGGACGGTACCCAGTACCCAGCGACACGGCACCACCGAATCAGTGGCTTCAGCTATTCGTTTTCCAGTCTGATGCGGCGGTCCGCCGGAGGGAACGGACATTGGAAGCAACTGTAGAACCCGAAGTTCCTTGATCGTGATGTTCTCCGGCCATGGTTTGATACTATTGTAAAGATCGACAACAGCCATGGTTGCCTCTCCCTGGTGTCCCGGGCTGACAGCTTCTAATTTGGCAGCATTCGCCAGAATTGGCGGGTTGCATACGGGAGGTACAGGTGTTGGCCGCAAAGGTATTGGGCTGAGACATGCAATATCCGGATCACGGTAAATAAGTTCCTTGTTCCCAAAACTGTCGACCAGATAAATTCCGTACCTTGTGCATTTGGCATCATATACACAGAGAAGATAATTCTCAGAAAGAGGCCAAGGAGTGCCATATACCTGACTGCCACCCTGGCTTTCCGGAAATGCCACTTCCGGGGTAAACCGCTTGACCGGACCCATGGCATCGTCGTCAGGAATGCGCGGATCAATAACTATCAGGGAACCATAAGCCTGTCCATGATGAGGCGTGGCAGTTGCCACGTATTTATGGGAAGCTGGTATTGCCCTCACACAAAGTTCCATGTCGGGCCGGACGGGTCGTGGAGCAAAGTTTCCATGAAGACCTCGTGAATCTGATCCGGTCAGAGTTGTAATCCATGGTGCATGGGCAACACAGCCATGACGGTCAACATAGTCCCAGCGAGTATAAACAATCCGTCCATCATGGGTCACGCTGGGGTTCCATTCATTGCTCTCGTGAAAACTCAGGGCATTGATTTTGCTTCCATCTGCAGCCATGTCATAGAGATTATATAGAGGGCAGACCCGTCCGCAGCGAAGATAACCGCCGCGCCGTTCAGTCATGAATGCAATCCGGCCATTGGGCAACCAGCATGGATCAAAATCATTCCACGTTCCATCAGTCAGTTGTACAAGGTCACTGCCGTTAACGTTTACTTTAAAGATATGGTATGACCTGCCAGGGTCCCAGTGTCCACGGCTTGCATCAGTATGCCAGACGTGACTTGGATCGCCCCTGTTTTCAACATAGGCAAAAAGAATTGTTTTTGCGTCATACGACAGGTTGGGCGACAGGAAGGTTCCTCCTCCCGACTCAGTGCCTGAACGCAACCCGACGCCGTTGTAGGATATCTGTGGAGGTTGAACGGGACCTCCCGACAGTTTCTGTCCTTTCAGCCTGCCGCTTTTAACAACTGAATTGGCCAGCATGTCACATACCTTTGGTTTCTCACTGAAAGGATTATCCAGAGTATAGAGACCGCCACCGGGCGTGGCAGCAATACCGTAAAACTGGTCGCACATATGATTGAAAATTGCGCGATGCCGCTTGATGAAGAGGATCTTATCGAAGTTCAATAGGGGATTTGAAAAAGCAATCCGTCTGCGAAGAGCGCAGACATCCTTGAACAATGAACATCTGTCATTAGTGTTTGTAACGGCAATATCAGCGCCCTTTTTCTGGAGGTCGGTAAGTTGTTTTTCAAAGATAGCAAGTTTGTCTACAGCACCGGTTTTCTTTAGATCCGTCAACAGCGCTGTTGTTCGACGCAAAACTACATCAACAGGATCACGGTCTGAAGCCAGAATCAAAGACTCCGGCCGGAATGTCTCATTTGCATTTTTGTCAAAAATAGCCTGCTGTTTCAGGTCATTCTGTAGCGTTTTGTACTGATCCTCGATCTCAACGGATTGAACAATTCGACAGCGGAAATCCTGCCATTTGGAATCGTCAGGCGGAATCCTGTCAGAAGCCATGGTCTCCAATTCTTTTTCGAGGTTCGCTCTGTCATCGGTTCCGGTCTGTTTCAAAGCAACTGCGCATTCGCGATAACGGCAGGTACGGCCATAAAGGTCGAGCCAGCGGGAATTGCCTGGTACAGTATTTGCCTTAACAAGGTTATCGAGTTCATCTTTATAACCACGCCCGCCGGGAGCTATTTGCTTCAGAACACGATTGATGAAATCTTGTTCCACTTTGGAATCGGTTCGGCTGGACAGCCAGTCAAGCATACCATCTTCACCTGTATCTTTCATGAACCAGCCGGCCTGTACCGGATAGTCACGGCTTATGTCAGTCCAGAAGGATGGAGGTTGAATTGTTTCGCCGGAAAGTACTTTGAACTGGAGAACTCCATTGGCACGATCTTTGTCTTCTCCTGCGAATGCTTCAAACCGTTCGTATTTGCCATCCAGGTCGTATTTTATTTCGCTGTTTGCATGGACCCAGATACCGTACTCCAGTTTTCTATCTCCGATCTGAAGCTGATGACCCTGCCAGTTGGTGTTTATAAGCATCTGGCCCCAGCCGACTCTCACAGAAGCAGGTTTGAGGGCTGTTAGGCGGGTTTCAGCGCCATCTTTCGTAATGAGTTTTGGTTCACCCCATATATTACAGTTGGCGGTTCCTTCTTCACAACTGGCAACAAGGCGCAGGGTCTTCAATCCTGAAACATTCACCGAGATACATTGTCCCGGTCCGTTGCCTTTCATCAGTCCACTGTCATACGGACGAAAAAACGTACCGGCAGGTTCTGTCTTTTTCCCTGATGACGACTGAAGATACTTTGCTCGAGTTGCAACCATGGTTTCCGCCCACGTCCCTTTTTTGATGTAAACAGCAGACGTATCTGTTTTTCCTGTACCAGAGATAATGCTTGTGAAGAAAAATACCCAGGTTGTCATCAGGTTCAGACAAACTCTGCGGGAATAATGATTAAGTTTTCTCATATCTTGATCTCCTCCCGTGATATTTCTTATCCCGTACATCTTAATGTTCTTAACATTGCCAGATAATTCCCGGGCTTAACTCCGCGATGAATCGTATTGCTGGACGAAAGAATCAAGCCGGATTTTCCGCCCTTGATAATACACTCCTTCACTTCTTTCTCAACATCAGATTCGGTACCGTATTGCAGTGAACCGGCGCAATTGATGTTACCTTTCAGGCATATCTTTTCACCAAACCGCATCTTAAAATCATCAATTTTCAATCCGGCTGACGGATCAATCGGATCAAGGCAGTTTATTCCGCAATTGATCCAGAAGTCTATGAGTTTGGATACATCACCATCACAGTGTTTGATGACATAACAGCCAAGGTCACGGTATCCCTTGATTACCCGCTTGAAAGCCGGTCCTATGATTTCGAAGTATTTTTCCGGAGGGATCAAAAGACCGTCGGCATTGGCAACATCGTCGGTTGTAGCGATAATTTTTATCCCGTAACGACTGCAGGCGGCACGCGCCAGTTCGAGATTGAAGTCGATCACACGGTTCAACAGATTAGAATAATGGCCTGGTTCCAGCATTAACTGAACAAGGGCCTCCTCGTAACCCAGCAGATCTCGCATGTCAGAGAAACCGTCGCGCAGGTTGAGAATCACCGCGCGCTTGTCGCCAAAATAATTAAGAGTTTTTTCGAGACTGGCAAAACGGTGAGGCGCTTTAGGGTCGGGGAATTCATAATCGGCGTGGGTGGTAATATCCTTGATGGGACTTTCGATTACGCAGGGAATACAGTCACCGGTCAACTTACGTTTGATACCCCATTCATCGAGAAACGTGGACTCATCAATGAAATTTTGAGAGTAATCGGGCCGGATGTTTATACCGTCAATATCGAGAGCATCCACGATTTCTATTGGATCAGTATTGCCTGTGAGGGCCTTGCCGACTGTTGTATCAATGAACCATTCAAATGTTGGAACACGATCTGGAGTTCCCAGTTGCAACGCGGTAATGATTCGTTCTTTTCCCGTCATGGATCCCGCCTGTCTGCAGATGTTAAAAAAAAGGATCGCAAGAAACTATCTTAAATCTTATTGATGAAATGATAAGCCAGATAAGCAAATTATGAAATGGCCAAATCATGGATGTGCATGTATTATTATTGGATTATGAAAAGGCCCCTTGCTGGTGTTGAACTGGAAATACTGGAGTCAAGAATATCGAATCTTACTCCATCTTACTGGCATAAGGACCTAGACAACAGGCCATGTGCCCGCCTGTATTACATAAAGAAGGGGTGTGGATTTATTCGGACTTATGGTCGTGAGTATAAACTTGTGCCCGGACACCTTTACCTTGTACCGCCGGGGGGGAATTTTGCATATGGATGTATAGAGGATCTGCAGATATGGTGGTTGCATTTTACGGCTACGTTATTCTCGTGTATTAATCTCTTCAATTATCTGCCTTATGAAGTTGACATCGTCCCACATGGAATCAGTCAGATAGAAAAACCGCTGCTAAGACTTATCGAGATACATAAGAATGAAGCTGTAAAAGACCAGATGGAATACAGCGGTATTCTTCTGCAGTTCCTTTCCATGTTCTTCAAAGACCCGGATGCAGACCATCTTTCACAATCGCAGAAAGCACAAGCCAGGTTTCTGCCGGTTTTGAGGTATATCGAGGATCATCTTGGCGAAAAGATGCCGGTTGAGACACTTGCGAAAATGGTTAGTTATGAGAAATCACATTTTTCTACGGTGTTCTCTGCCGTATTTGGAAGTCCGCCGTCAAAATATATAATGCGTAAGCGTATTGAACAGGCTCAGCTTGTGTTGAGACAATCCGACGTGAAACTTGAAATACTTGCCGGTCAACTGGGATTTGGCGACGCATTTCATTTTTCAAAAGCATTCAAGCGGATTACCGGTATTTCTCCGAGTAACTACAGGGAAATGAGAAGCGAAGAAACACCGTGATTGATACAGAATATTTGCCTGGGAATATATTAAGCAAACAGGCATGGTCGATCCGGCATTTAAAAAGTCTTCATCCGGTAGCAGAAAACTTTAAGAGGTTCTTCCGGTGGATAAGGAGCAGAATAAAGTTCCATTAAATCCTCTAATTTCATAAAAATCCAGGGCTGGGAAATTGCTTTACCATTTTTGGTAAATACTATGTTATCTGCTATAAAAACTGCCGAATGTATGCTCTCACCCGTAGGCAGGGTCAAAAAAATGAGATCGCCAAGATGTTCTGGACCGCTGATCGGATAGTAATCCGTTTGAAGTTTATTGATGATAAAGTCACGATCTACAAACCGGTCGTCAGGTTCGGAATTAAAGAAATTCATCGTAGACCAGTTACAATCCTGGAGTGATACGGGCGCATTAGTTTGTGCCATTGGGTATGTATAAAGGCGCCGGCGGGCAAAAGGAGGCAAAAGATGTACAAAATCAATCATACAACCGCCCGGTACACGGGCCAGGGAATCGAAAAGCGGCCCTAAATCTTTAGCTCTGCCGCCAGTACCCCAGTACGCTGTCAAACGATCAACATCTGTTACTGAAGAGACCCTTAATTTTGCGAGCAATGTTGATTTACGGGAGACCATTTTGATAAATCGTCTTTTTTCCTCGTCATTCGGCAACTTTTGCAAAGCATAGTCGAGATCGGCAAACAGTAGAAATGAACCTTGGTGGTACAGCAAACTTTTAAAAAGTTCTACACTCTTATTTGAAAGACCGCTGTTTGCTATACGTTCATTTAACAGTTGAGGGCGAAAATTAAACGCTGTCCGTTGAGGCTCATTTTCTGTAAAACGGGTGAGGGTAAGGTATATCTTTCTGCGGGCATTCTCATTCATTCCCAAAATGACATCTTCACTTGGTTTGATCCAGCAGCCATCGGCGGTTATTTCCCACCGGTTCGTTTGCATAAGGGAAGATAAGTGCTCAGGAGACAACCCGGAGGATTGTAATAAGTCAGTCACTTGTTCTTTTGAATAACCCTTGAAAAACCAGCGTTGCAGTTCAGGCCCAGCACCATCGCTGATTGTAAAAGCGAGTTCATTAGGCATTTCTGTAACAATCCGAGTATATTCCAATTCACCCCATGGTCCGGGATGCCCCATAATCGTTCTTCCAGTTGCATCGGACTGAAATAATGACTGCCTGATTTGAGAAATTTTTGGCAAAAGACCTGTTTTCCAGAAAACAACAGTTGTTAACAACCATGGTACAAACAGAAAAACTGCCAGCAGAAAAATGGCTTTTCGGGATAATACCAGATGTACCGGGGTGGATGGGCCTTTACCCTCGGAATTATTTTCAAGAGTCGTCATTTCCTATCCTTATTTAGTAAAAAACTTCTGCAATATCTTTACAAAACTCTATTCAAAACTCAATTAAATCACGGATTTATGCTTTGCTTTCTTCGAATCCTTGATCTCTTGTTTAGGGCAGATCACAATCCCAACAGTTTCCGGCTGAAATCAGCATTGCGTTTGCAGTCGGCAATAACATCCTTGGTGGGGCATGAGGTCTCCAGTACAATCCAGCCCTTGTAATCAATGGCCTTGATCGCTTCGCAAACCGGTTCCATTTTGACTTTACCTTCACCAAGAAATGAACGGCCGTCCTTGAAATGAATCATGGTAATACGTCCCTTGAGGTCGCGGATGTCTGCAGGAACATCAAGCCCTTTATTTGTCGAGTTGCCGATATCGTAATAAGCGCCAACTGCGTCACTGCCCACGCGGTCGAGAAGTTCAAGGAACATCTTTGCGGACAATGTGGATTCAATACCGATACTTACGCCGGCTTTTTTGGCCGCCGGTGCAATTTCCTTCAGCCGGCCTACCAGACCATCCACCTCAACCTTTTTGAATTCGTTGTTTTCAAGCAGTTCTGCCTTGCCGAAGAACGGCAGAAGAATACCGGCTGCACCTAGTTCTCCTGCAGCTTCTACTGTTTGCGCCAGCCAGGCCGGTGCCTGCGGGTCGGTTCCGGAAGGATGACCGTTCATGAGATCCATTGAAAGTGATGATACTACCACGCCCGTTGCCTTGACCATGTCCTTGATTTTCTGGCGGGCTTCCAGATCGGCGATGCGGAGTTTCTCTGCCGCTCCGCCGACGCCCACTTCAACACCTTCCAATCCTGCTTCTTTTGCCTGTTCGAAATTTCCTGAGAAATGCCGGGCCGAGATCCGGATCTTTTTGCCAACGCCCCTGGCTTCCTGCGCCAGCAGTCTTGGGATCGTCATTACACCTGCAATACCCATTGCACTGCCTTTCAGAAATTCACGTCTGGTAAATATCATTATATGTTTTCCTCTCGAGAATCTGGAAATCACTTATTAGAACTTGATGCCTGTTACTTTTGCTGCGAAATGCACGTTATGTCAAGCAGGGACTGTTACTTCTCTGTCATCGTTCGGCACCTCTCCCTGACTGTCATAATTTTATAATATAAAATATTATTTTATATTGACATAATTAAAACTTTAAAGCACATTATCGGGCAGTTGGAAAAGGAACGTTGCTCGATGAGCCAAGAAGTGAGGCGACGAGGGAGATTAAAGATGAAAAATTCTATCTTCATTACCAGGTCACTGATTATGTTATTGATCGCGGTTGCTGTCAGGTCGTTCACCTTTGCAGCGGAACCGTCCGACTGTCCGCTGTTTCCTGTTCCCAAGCAATGGACGGACAGGAATACAACTTGGACAATAGTGCCGGCTCAAACTGTTATCGCGATTTCAAAGTCTGCTACGGAACAACAAAAGTATGCCGCCGAACGACTGCAGACGCACATCAAGAACCGGTTCAAGGTCAACGTGTCGGTTGTTACAGCGGGACTGGTAGCCGATTCTGTCAAGACTATCCTCCAGTTGGAAACCACGCCGGCGAAGGATGGGAAGTTTAACGGGTTTACAATTCAGTTCAAAACCAGTCAGAACGGCCAACAGGTTGCAGGTGTTTGTGGGAACGACGACAATGGGACAATTTATGGCGGGGATGTTCTGTTTGATATGATGTTGCGCGGCACAGACGGAAGCATTCAGATTCGCAATATTGATGTGTGTGACTGGCCGAGCATTTCCTGGCGCGGACGGCCACATTTTATTCTCATGCAGAACCTTGTCCCGGGCGTTCTGGATGCCTACGTGCGTGCTCGAATGAACTATACTGATGTGCGGGACAATCCCTTGTACAAGGTTAATATCTATTACCCAGACCGCGCTGCCCCGATGGGTCTTCCACCCGGTATCCCGCTGGACAGGGATAATATCGGCAAAATGATCAAGGCATCTCAACGGCGCGGGTTGTTTGTTTATGGCTGCGTTGCAGCCGCGACGACCAAACACGCGGGTGGGATCATCGAGGGGTTCGACAAACTCAACGAAAATAGTTTCTATGACAACGTGAACAAAACGTTCGAGGAACTCATCGAATTGGGTTGCAACGGTCTCTGGCTGTCTTTCGATGATATCGGCAAAGGGGTAAACTCCGCCGCTGCAATCGATAATTTCCTTAAGCTGGGGAAAAAACATAACTTGTCCGGTCGCCAACTCGGTTATACCCCGCCGGCGGGGGATTACAACGTGATCGATACCCCGTTCAATCACGAGGCGGCGAAAATTCCCGGGTTCAATGAAATTCAATGGTTTTTTACCCGCGTCCCGTGCAAGAAGGACGCTGATATGTGTAAACAACTTGGATTGAGGCTGGGGCCCGCATGGTGGCATAACTTGATTTTATTGAGAGGCGGATTCCTGAATAACGCGAATATCGCCGTAACTTTACGCGACGGACATGTCAAATTACCCAAAACGGATGTCAATCAGAACTCGCCATATAACTGGTCGGATTATCCGTGCGAGGTTCCACTGCCGGCATATATTGAATTGCAGCCGCTTTCCGCGGGCTGGGGTGCCCCCAAGTACGATAATATTAGAGATGCCGCCCAGTTTACGGACAACGTCATGCTCTGGTGCGTCGGTGGCGGATGGCCGGAAGAATATCTGGTTACGATGATCGGAAACTGGTCCTGGGCTCCTGAAACTCATGACTGGGAACGCATGAGAACGGCCATCTATTCCTATGTTTACGGACCCGGTCAGGCGGAAACCGCGCGGCGGTTCGACGACACAATCGTCAAACTGAAATCCATGTTCGAACTGCCCATACGCAAATTCGGCCCCAACAAGGGCTGGCCATGTCGGTTGAAAAAGATGGATGACCGGCAATCGGCATTAACACTGATCGACGAACTGCAGTCATTGTCACAAACGCTTTCTGCCCGTGCTCCGTCCGAAACGGGCATCGATCCGGTGCGGCTCGAAAATATTTATCTCGAACCAATGCGTGCCACGCTTGTATATGCCCGCAAGATGGCGCTTCTAGATTATCCGGAAAATTCACTGGCCGGATTTGACAACCGCATGTTTAAGTTGATTGGGGATGGGAATTTACAGGCGGTGCAACAGGCCATGGATGAAGCCCGGCCAAAAGTCGAACAGCAGCTTGCACGTATCTCGACTGAGTTACAGGGGCTCAAGGGTATCAAGGAGTACGTGTCATTCTGGAAGGAACGGGTTTCCGATCTGGAATATTGGAAGAAACAGGAACTTCAACAACGTAAGAAAACAGAAAGTAAGAAGAAAAAATAAGGAGGTCCGTTATGGATAAATTCACAAAACAATTCAGCGAATATGCAAAGAGTGTCGGCTGTGATCTTCTGGGAATAGCACCCATTGAACGCTTTGCCGGTCTCAAACCGGAAAGCCATCCTACATCGATATTTCCCGAGGTGAAATCGGTGATTGTGGTGGGTAAGCGAATTACACGGGGAAGTTTGCGCGGCGTGGAAGAAGGTACGCAGTTCAATACCTATCAACTTTACGGTTATTCGTGGCTCGAAGACCGTTTTCTCTCGATCACTTCTCTAAGGCTTGCGGAGTTTCTTGAGGACAACAAATGGGAAGCAGCGCCGATGTTCAATCTTCCTTCTGAGATAGCCCCGATGGGTATACCGGTGCGTCCCGGCACACCGGCCCCGAATGTGCTCCTTGATTTTGATGATGCGGCAGTTCGCGCCGGATTGGGTGAGATCGGATATCTGCGTACTTTTGTTTCGCCCGAGTTTGGTGCGCGTCAGAGGTTTTTCGTGATCCTGACCGATGCTCCGCTTACAGCAACACCTGTATCCACCGAGAACATTTGCGAACGTTCAAAGGACTTCAAAAAGTATTGTCCGCTTGGCGCTATCAACACCGACAAGGAGGAAGTCATCGAAATTGCGGGGAAGAAAATGAAGGTTGCGACAATTGACTTCAAGAAATGTGCGGAATGCAAGAATGGCGCAATACCGAACCGGAGACATCCATCAGGCAGGCCAGACCGGCTCGCGGCGGTATGCATGCGTACATATATGGTACATCTCGAAAAGAAAGGCAGCATCAAAAACAAGTTTGCCAATCCATTCCGGACGCGACCTGCGTGGGAAATACGCGGCGACCGGACGATCATTGAAGAGGGAAGCGATATCGAATAACACCCCTGTTTATAAGGAGGTTTATCAATGGCAACATTAACCAAACAGATGATAAAAGAATTCGCTATTTCCCAGGGACTCGATCTCTTTGGAGTGGCGAATATTGAGCGTTTCAAGGATGCCCCGAAAAACATGAACCCCGCGTCCATATTCCCGGAAGCGAAATCCGTTATCGTGGTAGGCAGGCGGATCCTCCGTGGTAACTGGCGCGGTATTGAAGAAGGCACGTACTGGCCAACGTATACATACTTCGGCTATCACGGCCTCCTCAACAGTTACTTCATTCATCAACCGATGTATGAAACGGCGTGTTTTATCGAGAACTTTGGTTTTGAGGCAGTACCGTATTATCCCGGTGTGACCGCGAATGACTATGACCCGGTCGCCGAACCTCTGCGCAAAGGCGGTGTGGCTCCCGACGTTAACCTCAATATCAGAATCGCCGGCACAGCAGCCGGTGTAGGTGAAATTGGCTGGTCAAAAGTGTTCCTGACAAAGAAATTTGGGCCGCGGGTTAGATTGGCCTGTATCATCACGGATATGCCGCTCGAACCGGATCCGCTCGTTAAACCTGGCTCCATCTGCGACAAGTGCATGCAGTGCGTTAAGGGTTGTACCGCCTGCGCGATACCGCTCTCGAAGGAGAAGAAGACTGTGAAGATAAAGATCGAGGACAATGTCTATGAATGGGGCGATGTCCACATGGGCCGCTGTACGTTGAGTTATCATGGCGGCGATTCAATGAACTCGCCGTTCATCCACAAGGACTTCCCGGGCTGGAACATCGACGTTACGAAGCAGGATATGGACGAAGAAACAGCATACAAGTTTACATGGACCCTTTCACAGACCGGCTGGCGCCGATCAAAAGAATATCCTTCCGGATGGATCATCGAAGGCCACCACTATCTATTACACTGGGGCGAGGCAGGGAGTTTCGGCGTGGAAGGTTCGCGCGGGTGTATGCGCAGTTGCTTCAATCACCTTGAGAAAAGGGGAACGATCGAACAGACATTCAATAATGGCGAGTTCATCAAGCGTGAACGCTGGCTTTTGCCCGCAGAGGTACCACGGAAAAAATAACGATCTACCGGATGATGTTCCTTGCTGGTTTTCCGGTGGGAATGATGTACATAAATGAGGTGGCGTAAGGAGAAAAAATAATCATGAAACAACTTCTGCCCTATAAGTGGGAAATGATAGTCCTGCTTTGGGTTGTTTACTTCTTTAACCAGGCCGACCGGCAGGTTTATAACGTGGTTCTACCCTTGTTGTCAAAAGACCTTCACCTCACCAGTGTTCAGGCCGGTCTTGTGGCTTCAATTTTCATCTGGACATATGCCACGCTCGTGCCTGTCGCCGGGTACCTTGGAGACGTTTTCCGCCGGAAATGGATTGTCTTCTGGAGTCTCCTGGTCTGGAGCGCCGCCACACTCTTATCCGGTACGTCAACCAGTATAGCCAATCTGATAATATATAGAGGTTTGGCGACAGGCGGTGGCGAGGCATTCTATTATCCTTCTGCCAATTCGCTGATAGGCCAGTATCATCACAAGACCCGCGCGCTTGCCATGTCGATTCACCAGACGTCGCTGTATATCGGGATCATTGCCAGCGGGTTCATAGCGGGCTGGATTGGCGAAAGGTTTGGATGGCGCGCTGCTTTCTATATTTTCGGCGGCTTCGGTATACTCCTGGCGGCTGTCGTAATGATGCGTCTGAAGGATGTAGGACATTCGGTCGAAGAAACCGCTCCTCCCGCGAAGGTGGAACACCTGCCTTTGCTGGTTGTTATTAAGGCAATAGTGCGCAAGCCCACCGTATGGGCCCTGTGGCTGGCATTCAGTTGCTTCAATTTCGCCGGCCTGGGTTACCTCACATGGATGCCCACGTTCCTGCATGAAAAATTTGCGTTGTCATTACCAAATGCCGGTTTTTCTTCCATGTTCTATCATCACATCTTTGCCATGGTAGGGGTATTGCTTGGAGGCAAACTGTCAGATATATGGGCTTCACGCCGAATGAGTGTTCGAATTGAAGTCCAATATATCGGCCTGTTCCTCGGTGCACCGTTCATCTGCCTGATGGGGATGACGGACAGTCTCTGGCTGTGCTATCTGGGATTGGCCGGATTCGGCATGTTCCGGGGGGTTTATGACTCGAATCTTTTCGCGACATTGTTCGATGTTATCGAACCGCGATACAGGGCATCCGCGGTCGGGAGCATGCTTGCGATGGCGTTCCTGGTTGGCGCTTTTGCGCCGCTAGTACTGGGCTGGGCAAAGTCCAGTATAGGGTTGACTGCCGCTCTGGCTTCTCTTTCGCTGGCATACCTGTGTGGAGGAATACTGCTTTTCATAGCCACCAGAATGTCATTTAAGAAAGACTACTACGACGAAACCAGGGAAATTGCACCGGAATCCACCTGAGATTTCTATATGATCAGCATCATGTTCTGTCACGGATATCCGCCAATATCGGACCGGTAAATAGACCAACTTTTGCCGGAAAATTGTCCAAGAACATCACAGGACTTCTCGCTATTGTATGAGTATGAAAACTGTGTCATTCCAACGAAAGGGCATAAACATGAAAAAACTGATAGTCGGTATGACGATTATAACTTTGGTGACAGCTGGGTTCGCGCAGGTGATAGACAATACCTCGACGCGGGTTCAGACGACATTAAATCCCGGCATGACGCATCTTGGAACATTAATTCCCAAAAATATTCATGAAATTAACACGTCACGCTGGACACTCGGGTGTGAAACGATTGATCGCGAGTATTCGGATTATAATGCGTTCAAGGAATATCTGCCTGCCCTTGGAATCAAGCGTATTCGTTTACAGGGTGGCTGGGCGCGGACGGAGAAAGATCCGGGTATCTACGATTTCGGATGGTTGGATAACATAATTAACGACGCACGGTCACGCGGACTGGAAATCTGGCTGGAAACGAGTTACGGCAACCCGGCCTATCCTGGCGGTGGAGGCCGGACGTTGTCGGGCGGTTTTCCTGTCTCGGAAGAGGCATTGGCGGCCTGGGACAAGTGGGTCGAAACGATGGCTACACGTTACAAGGACAAGGTCCGCGATTGGAGCATGTGGAATGAGCCGGACGGGAACAAGAAACACACAGCGGCGATCATCACTGATTTCAACATCCGTACCGCGGAGATTATCAAGCGTGTCATTCCTGATGCCCGCATCGGGGGCCTCGTACTCTGTGGGCCTCGTGTCGAAATAATCGAGCACTTTATGAAAACACTTGCCGAAGGCAACAAGCTCGGGCTGTTCCATTGGGTGGTCTATCACAACTACACACGGAACCCGGACGATGTATACCCCGGTGTGATCAAAGCCAGGGAGATTATCCGGAAGTATTCGCCGGCAATGAAGTTGTGGCAGGGGGAATCCGGTGCACAGTCCGAGTGGTGCCAGTCGGGCGCGTTATCCAGGTATCCATGGACCGAGCTGACCCAGGCGAAATGGGATACAAGGCGGATGCTCGGAGATATTGGACATGATGCCGACTCCGCGGTATTCACAGCGGCGGACCTCGAATACCGCACAACTTCGTTCCACAACGGGTTGGTACGTTACGGACTGTTGAAAACTGCCGGTGCAGCAGAAGGATTCAAGGTCCTCAAAGTCAAAATGGCTTACTACGCGGTGCAGAACGTAGTATCGGTCTTTAACGATGCCGTGGAGCTGATTCCGGAATATTCCTGCGAAGTGACATGCACAAAGGCAGTCGCTACGTTTGGACATAAGTTTAAAAAGACTGGTCAGCAGATTCTCCTGTTCTGGGATAAGTCGGGAGCATCTGGAAATACAAACGATACGATTCCTGCGACGTTCAAGATTAAAGGCGGCGTATTCAAAAATCCTGTCTGGGTGGATACGTTGACAGGTGATGTGTACGAGATTCCAGCGGGAAAAGTGACTGTTGATGGCGATATCGTAACGTTCAAGGATATTCCGGTTTACGATGCGCCGACGTTTATTACGGACAAAAATGATCTGGTATTCGAGGAGTCAGTAGTACGCGTTTTTGAACGTACGAAAATAAAAAAATGATTGTCGTGGTCACCCACGAAGATCCGCGTGTAATACTTCGCCATATAAGCCGCTACGACATTTATTCCTATCATAGTGTGTCACATGTAAACGTCACAGATTTCCATTTGTCTTTGTGTCTGTGGAGAATGTCTCGAGCAACAATCATATGATTAAACGATTTGAAAAATTCTTAAATCGTGACATAGTCGGTAAAAAGTTTAAAAACTAAATGTGAAAGCAAAAATGTGACCCTTCAAAGTCCGGAATGAGAGGTCGGGCTCATGAAGACATTACAGATAGCTTTGTTAATGCTCGTCTTATGTGTTGTCTCTGCCTTGTCGGCGGATGACGGCGTCGTGTTTCATTGTGATTTTGAGGACGGAACGAACCTCAATCAATATCCAATACTGTCGTTTAAAGATGTCGAAGCTGCTATTGTTGCTGCTGGTACTGGTGGGACCGGTCACGCGCTGCGTTTCCAAAATCTCAAGCCGGGTCGTTACGCACAAGTCACCATCAAGCGGCCATTCCCATTGGAGAAGAATCTTGTGCTCTCCTTTGATCATCGCGAAGAGATTGGAGCCGGTCAGCAGGCGGCGTACTTGGGAGTGCTGTTTTTCGATGGCAGTGGCAAACAGTGGTTTAACGACCATCCATTTGGTCTTGAATGGAAACACACAGAAATTGTGTTAGGCGAGATGCGCAGTTCTAACGGCGGCGTACTGTCACTCGGAAAGGTGCTGGAACGTGTTAACCTCTATGGCCGTGCTAAAGGCGACACAAAGGCAGTCATGACCGTCTGGTTGGACAATGTGACGCTTGCCGTGAAAACTCGCGAGTCCCGGCTGAGCGACGAGGCGCGCATATCCACGAGTAACCCGCCACTCTTTAACTGGTCGCGTCACCCAAAAACAACTCAATTGCAATATTCAACTGATCCCGCTTTCCCGGAGGCCAAAAGTACCACCATCAGTCTTTCACAAAACTTCCACACACCGCCGCAACCGCTTGCGCCGGGTATATGGTACTGGCGTGTGAAGATTTCTTCCGAGTTGAACGAAGGATGGTCCGATATCCGGAAAATCAAAATCGTTCCGGAAGCACATCGGTTTATTACCGACCCGGTACCCGTAGCAAAGATTACTGCGTCGCCGCGTCCGCGTGTCATTGATTTGGAAGCTGCCCGAAAGGAATCAGGCAACAAGGATCGGGCCGCATTGATAAAGGTGGCGGAGAAACTCCAGCGGGGTGGGGTACCGGCGGATCCGCCGCGTTATGCGCCTGGCAATCCTGACTGGCCGACATGGATTGACTGGTATGGAAAGGTTGCCGGCGGCATTACTGGCCGGACGGGACGGCGATTACAGCAGATCGCGCAACTTGCCGCGCTCACCTGTGACAAACAGGTCCTCGAGTGGACCAAAACGATGGCATTTGCGGCAGCCGAATGGGATCCAAAGGGTGGCAGCGCGATGGAGGTCGGCGATATTGGCGCGCAGCATTTGCTCCGTGGATTGAGCTGGTGTTATGACATATTACACGACCACCTTTCGGTCGACGAGCGGGCAAAATTACGAGAGGTGATCATCACGCGTGCAGTTCAGTTTTGGGATCGTTTGAATCCATTTCGCGGTAATGAAGCGAATAACCACCCGTGGCTTCAGACACTTGCGCTCGGTGAGGCGGGGATCGTGCTAATCGGTGAATATGATGAAGCGGCTGATTGGGCTGAGTACTCGCGCCAGCTTTATCTTGGCCGGTTCCTCTGCTGTCTCGGCTACCAGGGCGACAATAACGAAGGTATCGGCTACTGGGGTTACGGCTTGGGTTTCGTGATTGATTACTGCGACATGATGAAACATGTTTGTGAAATTGACATTTTTAAACATCCGTGGCTGAGCCAGACGGCGCGGTTCCCTATGTATTGCGCACCGCCGGGGGCCTGGGCAGTTTCATTTGCCGATACTGCCAAACCCAACCACGGCGTCAAAGGCCCTGCCGAACAAAGGCAAGTACACGACTTGGCTCTGCGGACACATGATTCCTATGCGCTTTGGTATAGCGGCGCGACCAACGTTGTGGATGATCTTGAGCCGAAAGTACCGACGGACCTGCCACAATCAATTCACTACCGTCACATCGGTTGGGTTCTCTTCAACACCTCTTTGGCGGATGGTCGCGAGAGCTCAACATTTGCCATGCGTAGCGGGCCATTCTATGCTGGCCACCAACACGACGACCAGAACGGTTTTGTCATCCACGCCTACGGAGAAAAACTTGCGATAGATTCTGGTTATTATGACTGGTATGGTAGCCCGCACTTCAAGGGATACTCCACACTCACCCGCGCCCACAATACGGTCCTCGTCAATGGCAAAGATCAGGCCCATATGCAGAAAGGCGCTGATGGCCGTGTTGCTGCTTATTACGATTCACCCGCTTATGGCTACGTTGTCGGCGACGCTTCCAATCCTGCTGTCTATTTCGGCCAGCTCAAGCGTTTCGATCGTCGCGCACTGTTCATCAAACCGGGTTTCGTTGTTGTCCATGACGTGTTGCAGTCTAACAAAATGCCTGCTCGCTATGACTGGCTGTTACACGCGGTTGCGTCGATTGAGACTGATACGAGCACGCAGTCGTTTAAGCTCACTTCGGGTCAGGCGGCCTTGCGTGGCCGGTTCCTCATGCCAGCCAAACTTGCCATGGTCGTCACCAAAGGCTATCCTGTCGAACCCGTGGATGGTTATAGCACGCGACCTGTACCGCCGGAAAAATACTCACACGAGTGGACGATGACAGTGACACCGGATATGCCCGCCATAAAAGAAGATTTTGTAACTGTTATGCAGATCCGCCGGCTGGCGCCCGTTGTTGAACCGGAGGGACGTATCGAACCTTTGTCAGCCACTAATGCCTTCGGTATCCATATCGTTACAGGCAGTGACGTACATGTAGTGCTGTTTCGGAAACAGGATACTCAAGGCGTGTTGAGTGGCTGTGACTTGGAAAGCGACGGTGAGGTGGCGGCGATTCGCTTTGATTCGCAGAACGGTACTGTGCGAAGTGCCTTTACTGCCGGCGCCACGCAATTACGTTTCCGCGGTAAAGACTTGTTCCATAATTCGACGCCGACAAATTGGTCTCTGCCCAGGTTTTAGGGATTTTAAGTTTACAAAATCCCAATGTTGTAGGGAATAGGGGATTTCCTGTTAACAGGAGATAGGGTGGGGTTTTGAGGGACAGGATTTCTGTTATAGTCCCTTGTGCTGGACCAGGCCAGGCGGAAGAGGTCGTTCAGGGACGGCCGGTAGCGCATGAAAAGATACCGGAGATTAGATCTGTGATGTGGCTAAATTACAGCAGTAAAGACTTCCTTACTGTCCGGACGGCGAAATATAAAGGGCCATATAATTTGACAGAGCTTCGGCCAAAATATTTGCTGTTTCAAGGATCGCCTTTTTCGAGGTATAAGTACCGCCAAATTCCAACTGTATGGCATCGATGCCATAGTTCCCATTCTCGCCATATTTCCCCACGATATACCCCCCATTGAACCTGGACTCTTTATCTTCCGAGTCACTGGAGGGAATCACTTTGAAGCCTTTAGCTTCGAGCAGACCTTGAAAACCCTGGGTACCGGTCAATACCTTGGCACCAAACTTCTTCAAAAGTAACGCGGTGGTGGCACCATTACGGGTCCCGCGGAAAATGGAATCGGAGCGTACCCCCTGTCCGTGGATATCAAGCAGCAGTCCGCCGCCCCATTTTCTGGCAACCTGCCGGCAATATTTCTCAAGCGCGGAATGATATGCCTCGTAGACTTCGCGAAGGCTTGGACTTTCAAAGGCATCTTTTTCCGCCCGGTTGAGGTCGACATATTTCCGGCTGATCTTCGCCACCACCAGGAACGGGGCTTTACCGGTGTCGCGCAGCAAAGCGGCGGACAATTCAAGTGCCAGGACATCGGTACTGACGTCACGAGCGATGGCGAATTGCTTGACCTCATTGCCCCCTGTGCGTGCGACAACGCCTGGAAAAGCAAGAGATCCCCCGTGGGGAGCCGATATGATGATGGGTAAAGAACCTTCCCTGGAGATAACGTAAGGTTCAGAAGTATTCTCGGCGGCTTTTTCTGATTTATCACAAAGGTTTGTTTTACCAGTTCCGGCGTCAGGCCCGATATACTGGTTGATCAGCCAACGAACAGCCTCGGGAATCATGTTGTAGTTTCCATTTCTTGAAACCAGTTCAGGATGAGGGCTGAATAAAATAATTTTTCCCTGACCATAGACATCTATAACGATGGCTGGTTTTCCTTTAAAAACGTTACCGCCGTTTTTATTAGTCCCTCTCGCTTCGGTGTACGAAGCCAGTATGCGATAAGCCGGCCTCGATTTATCAGGTGGTGTAAAACTCCACATTGGCCCATTATGCATTTCTATCGTTCGTATGGAAGGCGCTTGGTACTGGGCAGATGAGAAAACATTTCTAGATTCCTGTTCCATGATCACTTCCAGACCGCCCATCCCGACGTACCAAGGTTCGACCCCTTCAATATTGGCAATTCCCAAATAACGCTTTGTGGCCAACCATGCCCCAGCGCAAACACCCAAATAACCACCGCCCTTATTTACATAATCTTTTACAGCCCTCTGCCCTTCGCGCCCCAATTTATTGTACATAACGCCGCCAGAACCGCCGGGAAAAACAACGACCTGATAATTACCAAGCAAATCCATCCACTGCTGGTAACTCCAATTAGTGCTATTTTTATCCCAGACAATGTTCGTAACCTCAAACTCTGGACTGTTCAGGCATGCTTTAACCGAGGTCGCTCCAGCGAATTGTCCTATTTTGATGGTATCCGCCGATAAAGGTGAACATAACGTTAACCACCAACAGACGAGTAAGATTATATTTATAATGAGTTTATCAGGCATGTGAACCGACATGCCCCCTGACCTACCCCGTAGACCATCTTTACCTACACATTTCGTCATATAAAATTCCTTATTTTGCCTGGGCAATTATCTTACGATACTCTGCCTGTGCAACGTCTACGACATTGGGAATAGAGGGTATAGGGAAATAGTGGAGAGATCAATGGTTTTGGAAGAGGCAATCCCTTAACTGGAGCCGTTGTAGATAACCACAAAAAGACTTTCGAAGTCGTGTTACGTTATTACTGGCATTTTGATTTCAACTTTTCAAACTGCTTCCAAAGTAGGGTAAGCACAATTCCTGCTGAATGCTTTTCTTGACCTTTTTTGATTTTACCGATTAGATAATTACCATCCATCTTCATATTTTACATTTGGTAGTGGTGGCAATATGCCACGGTTTATATTTTCACAAAGGTCCGTGTGCGATACATCAAGTACAGAATGAGCCAGAGAACAAGGAATGTTCCTGTCCGTTCGATTGGCAGGTAATATGGTGTCGCGATATGTTGTTTAAGCCCTTCAACGAATACCCTGGCAACCTGGCCAAATGCCGGGCTGAATAGATTCCAGGCCATATAAGCCACTATAGCGTTCATTCCGATCACCTTGAAAGGGAAGGCCCACTTGCACAGTCCCCACACATCGATTACGAGATAAAAAATGGCTAACAACAGATAGCTCCAGCCACCGGCATAAAGGACGTATGTGCTGGTCCACACCTTCTTGATAATCGGGAACTGATAACTCCATACCCAGCCGACTACCAGGCAACCGGTACCCAAAGAAACAAGCCACAAAATCTTTGAAGTGGGATTTCTGGAAGACCGGAGTAACTGACCGGCAAATATTCCAAGCATGGCAGTCGAACCGTAAGTGGTCATAGACACGATCCAGGGGCGCCGCCATTCTCCCTGCCAGTTGCCCAGCAGCCACTCGTTTAACCAGTCTCCGAAACTTGCGCCGGGCGCGTAGGTACCGACTATGCGGTGATCGGGCGCCGGCACATAGGTTTGAATAATCCAATATGCCAGAAGCATGATTGCCGTTATTACAATCTGCCAGCGCGGTTTTGTGTTTAACATGATTATTGCTGCCACCAGGTAACCCATGGCCAGGACATGAAGCACACTGTACGTGATCTGAAACTTATGAATGTCGTACGTGAGCAGTTTGCCGTTGATCAGCATGCCGAGGAAACACAGCACTAAAACGCGAATAAGGACATGCCGGAAGATTTGCAGCTTGTTATCGCCGCGTTCGAGTCTCTTGCTGATCGAGAATGGCATTGCCACGCCAATCATAAAAAGGAACAGGGGCATAATAAGATCGAAGAAACGAAATCCTTCCCACTGAGGATGCTGAAACTGTTTACATAATTCTGAGGCCCATGGTTTGTCGGTAATTTTAAGAATTGCGCAAATGATCTGGCTGCCGCCAATAATCCAAAACATATCAAAGCCCCGCAGGGCATCGAGAGATTCCAGACGACCACTGGCGGAAACCTTTTGAGGTTCAAAACTCATTTCAAAGTCTTCGTATGATCTTTCCAAACTTATAAGATCACTTGACCAGAGCCAAATTTTCCTGGGCATAAGGACATTTCAATACACAGGGTTCGGCAACAACCGGCCGGTACTTTTTGATCGGATCAATTTTCTTCAGAGCCTCGCCGAGTTCAGCTTCCGAAGGATTTCTTGATGGCTTTTCATTGACGGTGGACCCGAGGTATCCGAATCCGCTTTCAGGAACCAGGGTGTAACGCTTGCTCCAGTCGCAAAGTACCTGCTCAATGTCCAGGCACCGGAATTTCCTGCCTTCGCATGTGAATTCAATGAATTCCTTCTTGAACGCCTTGGTCGGACATGCCTGCACACATGACTTCTCGCATCGTTCGCACAGCGTGTTGTCACTGCTGGAGACCATTGGGGAAGGGACAAGATCGGCATTGGTTACAATGGCAAGAAACCTCTGCCTGATTCCAAACTGCGATGTTGCCACTCTGCCATTTACAGTCAAAGCGCCCAGCCCTGCAGCAACAGCGGCGAAACGGTTAGACAATACATCTTCCTGCCAACTGCGCGGATTGGCAATCCACGATTCCGTGTGCATCAGGTCCGAAACCAGTACGCCCTTGTAACCGTAGTTTTCAAGAAGCTTGACGATTCGAATACCCAGTATTTTCCCCATCCAGTTCGTGACGTAGGTTTGGAATGCATATGGACCAACGGCTTCGGCTGGCGGCTTTGTTGCATTTTTCAGAACTTCCTGATTAAACCGTAACGCTATAACGATAACCGATCTGGCATCAGGCATGTAGTCCGAACACGTTGCAACCTGCCTCTTTTCGCGTTTTATTTCAGGTACCCACTGAGAGAAGGGCTTTGCTTTATCGACGGCAACGAGTGTTTCGCGGTTCTCAAAATAATTCCGAATCTGTGAGTGAATGGAGTCAATTCGTTCCTTTGAGGCTATCCCGACAAGATCGGCACCGAGTGAAAGTACTTTGTCCCGAAGGATATCTGTTAAATCCGCTTTTTTCAGAACCGGACCGGATGGAATGGCATTCAAATTCATAATCCTTGGAGATAACCGTTTCCGTGTTATGACGGTATTGGCCATGGCCCGTGAGTCATCAAAACCGGCAACTGTTTGAAGAATCCGGTACGCCATGCTCTTGACGCCTGTCTCGGCGTAGTGCGAGCCGCTTTTCTCGATATTCATGACTGATCGAAAACCCAGATCCTCCAGCTCGCGCGTAAGGTCATAACAGACCGAATCTACAAGTTGACGTGCGCCGAATTCGAAAATACCCCGGCATTCCTCCTGCCATTTGTTACTGTTGTCCGCGGTGCGGTTGATCATCACCGTGATGGCGGATTGGGCCCCGGGAAGTTGAGAATCAATGGAAATACCGGCCGCTTTCAGATCTTCTGCTGTATGGACGAACACGTGCTCGGCGCCTTTTGCATAGGCGGCAGAGATAAGTTTGTCTGTCAGTTTTCTCGATTCGAGACTTTCGTCCACGCTGACGGAAGGTTTTCGCATTGGAGTCCTGGAATAGGCTTTATCGAAGCTTCTCAGTTTTTTCGGCACGCAGAATTTCAGACACTGGCCCATTTCACCGCCGCGAAGGCCATGTTTTTTGACCATATCCAGGATTACGGATTCATCAACTTTGTCGGGAATCTCAAGATCAAGGTCGAGATCGAAATGTTCACCCCAGGCGCAGCGCCACAGATTTTTCTTGGGGAATTTGTACTCATAATTTTCAATCTTCAGGACGTTTTCGCCTTGGATTTCTTTCACCAGCGCTTTTGTCGGACAGTTCTTTCTACACAACATGCACTTGTCGCAGATGGAACCAGGCATAATTAACGGGTCCGGTTCAATCACGGCATCTGTGAGTACAGTTACGAATCTGTTGCGGGCCCCGTATTCCGGTGTAAGTGCAAGACCGTTAAAACCGATGTCGGCCAGACCAGTCACGATGGCCATGTATATATGACTTATATCCGGTGCAAAAATTGCCTTCAAATCCTTGTATTGATTGTACCGCCATATATTGCTTGCCGCGATTGGCAAGGCATTGAATCCCGTTTTTTCCAGATAAACAGCCATCCTATACGAGAGTTCGTCCAACCGGGCATTCATCAGATACTGAATGGAATATGGACCTATGTCCTGTGGATGTTTTTCGCCGCCAAGTTCGATACAGGCGTCCGGGTGATGTATTGCCATAACGATAATCGTACGGCATTTAGGGAAAAGACCGCGTGGACTCATCATCAGGGGTGCGTTTATGGAACGCTCTACATTCCCAAAACCAATCAGGTCAGCTCCTATCTCGTAAGCGAAGTTCTTTATCTGTTCTTTTAACATGGCGAGTATTTCCTTATTCCATTGTTTTTGACGGGTATTTAGATTTTTGTTCCAGGGCCTGGGTGATTGCTTTTGCTGCACGACGCAGGCCTGATACGACATTCTGTTCGTGACGTCCTTTGAAACGGAACTTTGGCAGGAATAAACCGATGGCGGCAATAACATGACCTGCCGGACTGTGAATAGGGAAGGCAATGCCGACTGTCTCATCGTCGGGCGAGTGACAAACCCATCCTTCGTTTCTGATTTTTGCCAGGGCTTTTCTCAGGGCCGTGATGTTGTCAACTTGTCGCCACAATTTTCCTGGCAGGCCAAGTTCCGCCACAACCTTGTCAACTTCATGTTCAGGCATGTAAGCCAGAAGAAGTCTTCCGGTTGCAGTTTCGTATATATTGGTCAGGCCCAGCGCCTGGGGGCCAACCTGAATATGCTGCTGACCGTTGATTTGCGACAAAATAAAACGACGGCCCTGGCGCAGGATTACAAGCAGAACTGTTTCATTGACATCTTTGGCCAGTATCTCCATGGGTTGCTCAGAAACAGTCACCAGGTCCTTGCGATACGGACCCTGCCGCGTGACATGGAATACCAGGGGGCCGAGGACGTATCCTTTCCTTGGTGCGATTTGCTCGACATAATGGCGGCGCACCATGGTCTGTAAAATATTTGCGCAGGTGGCCGGATGCATTTTCAGTTTACCGGCAATATCGCTAAGGGATTTTGCCTTGTCCGGTGTCTCAGCCAGCAACTCAAAAATATCAAAAACCTTGTGTAAAACCTTGATCATAGACCTCTCCTTATTATTGACGCCCAATGTGCCTTAAAGCCGACAATATGTCAATATAAAATATCATTTTATACTATAAAACATTGACGAAGGATTAAGAAAGGAATCCCCGGGCTGTTCTATGGCCTGGGTTCTTCCATCAGGGAGATGTTATCAAACCATGCTTTCCCGCTTTTGCCGCGCAGGAGCAGGTATATGTTGACGTTACGAATTGGCTTGGCTGGTTTCAAATATAACTTTCCGAGCTGCCAGTCGGTGGTACCGGTTGTGAAATGAAATGTCTGTCCGTAGAGTGGGGTCCCATCCATATAATAAATGTCCACATACAGTGAATAGCCATTGCCTGTTTGACCTTCGACATCCAAAGCCTTTGAAAAAGCCTGTACAAGGATCGGGCAGGGGGTTTTCTGGTTCAGCGTTACACTTTGTATTGCGCAACTGTCAGTACGAACAGGATTTTCCAGGAGCAAAGAACTCTTGCCGCTATGAGTTACAGCAGTATCCAGCCGCGATGGTTGCTTGATGCTACCCCAGCCGGTCAACCCGTCCTCGAAGCCGGCGTTCTTAATTCTATTTGCTTCGCGCGGGATATACAACAGCATCTCATTGGTCTGAACCATATCGTTGCCGGAAATGGCCCTGACGCCTATTTCCACCGATCCACCAACAGCTTTACCGGTGGGGCTGATAGTGACCTCGGTGCTGGCGTCACTGCTTGTTGGTACGTTGAGTGGGGCCGGAGTTGTCACTTCCCAGCCGGCAGGTGCATTTACCTGGGTATTGACTGGCACAGGTTTCACGTGATTGTTTCGTACAATCAACCGCAGGCGTACAACACCTCTATCGGGATTAAAACCTTCACTCTTGATGGTCAATTCCAGCGGTTTAAGAATAGTGATCTTGTGGCTAGTTGTTACCACTATCTCTTCGCCGGTTTTTCCCAGCAGGAGATTGCCACGGATTATTATTTCGTCCCCGGCACTGGCAGTCGCTGGGATGACGACCGATCCACCGTTTTTCTGCGGGATTACCTGCAAGGAGTTGGATTGAAGTTCCGTACGCGTGGATATTCCGGAAACTTTTGGCGCTGTGAGTGTAAACAAAACAGTATCACCCGCGGTAACTGCTGCCGGACCGTTGATGACCGGTGGAGAAATGTTATAAGTCATCATGGCGACCCGTCCCATGTGTTGCTTCACCGTCTCAAGATCCCTCAGTACACGCCGGCAACCGTTCCCGGCCCTGGCTTCCATGATTCTGGATTCAAGTTCATGCAGGTCATGATAAATCACGCCGAGTTTTTTACGAAAAGACCGGCGTTGTAACCGGGGCGTCAGCTTCTCCATATCCATGAGCGATGTTTTTATACTTTGAATGCCATTTTCTACTGGCTCACGCAACTGTACCGGGAACGGCTCGTACCACTGTGTGAATTCGGGATCAATGACGTACTCGTGGCCACCATCATCTGTCAACGATATCCGCCCAATCTTCAAAGTGCCAGTGGTCTTTTTTCGATTTGTCGTGGGTTTGATGTCAATGGAACGTAACGCCTGTTCATGCTTCACATCAAACTCGATTTCACGCCAATCGTACGTACCGCCGGGCAGATCAAACCCCTTCCGTTCGTAATGAGTATAACTTGGTGTAACCCATGCAAGATTACATTGGATAGATGCACAACCGCTGGTCGCAAGATTATCCGCGGCAACGCGTACTTTCAGTTTTAACGGCTGGGCATTTGTCTGGAAGAGCATGGCCCACTGGTGCAGAGTACTGCTGTTTTTGTCGTTGATACGTATGACGATGTTTGTCTTGTCGCCGGTTATTTCGCGTTCGTAGGTAGTACCGCCTGGTCGCCAGTGTACGGCGATAGGCGGCTTGTCGGCGTCCACTTTACGCATCAGCATACCCCGGTCGAGAGTTTCAATACTCTGTGTAATATGCCACGCTGCCGCGTTTTCCGGTTTGGCGAGTTGAATTGCCATGACACCATCAGCAGGTACGTTCAAATCCAATGTTATAGTATCGCCATTCTTTTTCAGGTCCAACGCTTTGCCAGACACCATGTCATATGCCTTGACAGTTTTTACATCAAGACCAAGGGCTTTGGCGTCGATTGTCAGAGTAGTGGAGTTATGATCACGTTTTTCTTCGTTGAGAACTGTCAGCCATACGATACCGTGCGAGTCGGGACCGAAACGTTCGACATACACTACCGGATCTGAACTGTATGCGTGTGTGACAGGTTCCCACCCGGCCAGTGCCAATGTCCTGCAAAGCGGTTCATACTTGCGGAAAATATCACGGTCACGTTCATAATAACGCGGGTGGTTCCAATATTGTCCTCCTGGTCCCAGTCCGCTGGGCGGCCAGTCGAAAAAACCGGGGAAAACGCCATATGCAAGACAACGTTTCATGAACAATTCCATTTCAGGGCGTGCGATATTCTTTTCATAGTTACCCTTTAAAAGGGTCAGGAACGGTTTGTGGTGAATAACGGTGCGGATGTAGTTGAAGTTCGGGCGGGTAATAATGAGACCTGTTTCTGCACCGAGAATATCCAGCCAGGGTATCACATAGAAACTGTCACCAAGAGCCCCGTTCATCATGGTAATCTGTCCGCGCGGGCGCAACAGTTCGGCGGTTCTGCGGGCGAACTTCACCGAGGAGAAGAAATTGTTCAGAAAAGGTTTCTTGTTGATCGGGTCCCACAACAGTGGGGCGTCGGCGGTTTTGAAATGTTCCTGCCCGTAATCCAGCCCGGCACTGAGTCCGTCATAATAGAATCCGTCGAGATTGGCACCGCGGTCTTTCTTGAGGTTGTCTGTTTTCGTTATCGTGTTCTTGATAAGGTAGTCACCCCATGGCAGGTCCGGATCGAGGTTGAATTGGGCAAGCAAATGCGCGTACACCGACCATTTCTCCACGGCCAATTTGCCATCAGGTTTGCGGGTCCCGACTTTTTCATACAGGCCGTCCATTTTAGTAATATTTTTAAACGACTTTTCAACCGCAGATACCTGGTCTTCATACGGCGGTAGTGGGTCCTTCTCGGGATTATACGGCGGCGGCAGGTTACCCATCATGCCGGCGTGTGTATAATAAATTGTCGAGAGAACGTTGATCTTATCGTCATATTCCGTTTCCGGTGCGCCCTCCTGCAGGGCAAACATGAACTCGTTGGCATTGTCAATTTCAGATAGCCGGTTGAATGCCATCCATTGGCCCTGTTCGGGAACGTAGACTTTAAACATGTCTGGGTATATCTGGTAATACTTTGCCAGTGCACTGCGAAGACCCCATTTGGGATCGCATTGATACAGGTCGAAAGCAAAGCTGACTTCATTTGGCTTACGGGTGTCGGGCGACAGAGCAAAGTCGAAAATAATATCCAGCCGTTTGTTAACACCATCATAGGCCGTACGGAAATGGCAGGGTTTATCCAACGGCACTGCCAGTGCCAACCCCGCCTGTCCGGTAATCACGGTGCAGAAATTACGATTAATTCTTCCCATTCGTAATGCTGGTTTGTCTTTCCATTCCGGGAGGTCGGCATAAGCTCTCAATGGCACCACATTTTCGTATAACTTATCCGGCATGATTGTATTGGTGGTCTGCATGTCCATGTGCCATTGCCAGCCGGTAGCGTCCACAGGAATACTGAAACGCATAAGTAATCCACGCGCAGGAAGGTCTTGTCCCTTTAGATCAATCGCGAAATGCAGTACGTCGTCCTTTGAACTGAAGTTGAGATTGCCGGTGACACGCATACCCGGAAAGTCAAGGTTCAAACCATTGGCTGAGTTGCCACCCTTTACAGAAGCCGGGACATACTCACGCTTTTCAACTTCACAAATACTCACGAGTGATTGTGGGGTGACCTTCAGGGTGATGCCATCGATACTCAATCCTGTCACTTGAAGTCCGCCATCAAGCGTCAGCGTAAGTCCCCCGGCCTGGAGATTCTCGGCATGCACTTCGGAAATCAGTCCTACCAGAAGAAGGGTGACTGCAATTCTACAGGAAATGGCAACTCGCATCGTGATACCTCCAGTCACAAAATCATGGAATTCTATTTGTCGGAGTTATGATAGTCACGAATATTCCAATGTTTTCTGATTAAAACAGCCTGCCGAAATACAGGTCATAGATATGAACAATTACCATCCCATACCGGATCATGGCACCTGTGAAATGGTGTTTACGGAACCTGCCCGCTCCAACTCCCTGAAGGCGGGCAGGGGAGGTGAGGGCTGTCTTGATGCCCTTAATTTCATCTACGATCCGTAGATTGACGGGATAATTTCTGGAAAAACTTTTCTTTAACTTTGCAGAAACGAATGTTTTAATCCCACGGGTAGTTTCCAAACCGTTAGAACCTGCCTGAAGGGAGTTGGAGCGGGCAGGACAAGGCAAAAATGGTTGTGGATTATGCCTGATACGAAAAAGCAATGTCTTATAACCTAACCAGGAGATTTTCATGAGCACATCACGTCGTTGTTTTCTTCAGGCATCGGCCGCGTTTTTGGGCGCTGGTTTCGCGTCGGCTGCCGATTCCGCTCCGGCCGAGGATCCGCGCCAACATTATTTCGACGCCTTTTATCATAAGGAACCGCCGGCCTTCCGGTTCGACTATCCGTTTGACGGAGGCGTTCTCCAGGAAGGCTACGGCTATCCCGTTCTGGGCAGCGAGACGGGAACCGACGGCATCAAACGCCTTAAGGTCCATGTCGTTGTCGGGGCTTCCGGCGTATCGAATTTGGAAGTGGTCATGCCCGACGGACAGGTCGTTCCGACAACCATGGTATCCGGTCTGTACATGGGTACGGTCTTGCTCAAGGACCGCATCACGCCGATCAAGGCACGGGGTAAGCGTAATGGCAAACAGGTCGAGACCGTTTGCCGGGTCGTTTGGGCGAAAAACGTCTATAAACGCTACCGGTGCTACATCGACGACCACAGTTTCTTCTTCCGCGATATCCTCCAGAAGAATTACAAAAGTCTTTTTGACTGTTTTTATTTGGCCCAGTTGCGGGAACTGAACCGGCGTTATAAAACGAAGTTCAACCTGAACTGTTTCAATTCGACTCCGGAACGGGATTTCAACCTTTCGATGTTTCCGGACAAGTACAAGTCGGAATTCGAGGACAACGCCGATTGGCTCCGGCTGGCGTTCCATTCAGAAAACGAATTTCCGAACGAGCCGTACCGTGAAGCGACGCCGGAAAAGCTTGCGGCCGATTTCGATCTAGTCGCCAAAGAACTCAAGCGGATCGCCGGAAAGGCCTATACCCCGGGCCTGCAGATCCACTGGGCTATGGTTCGGGCCGATTCCTACAAAGTGTTGGCGCAGCGAGGAGTAAAAATGCTCCCAACAGGCGGCAGGAAGAATCCCGGGACCGGCGACAAATTCTGCGACTTCATGTTGCCTAACTCGATCACCGCCTACATCCGCGAGAACCAGGGCTGGATGGATTTCGATTCCGGTGTCATTTTTTATAATGGGGCCATGCCCTCGACCTGCGAATGGGTCCCGGTCGAGCAGACGATTCCTCTCATGCATCGCAAGCTCGATAACCCGAAACTGAACACCCTGATCAACATCGCCGGACACGAACAGTACTGGTGGCCGTTCTACAAGAACTATAAGAAAGACATCTTTGATCGTTGGGAAGCGGCACTCCGTTATATCACCGAACGTGGTTATAAGCCGATTTGGATCGAGGATGGTTTTTTCGGCGGCGTCGAATGACGATTAACAATCCGGCATTCGATCCACCACCGCGCTGCTCTTGCCTTAAGGCAGTGCCATTATTCTGGGCGTTGATCGAATTTTAGATATGTGCCGAACCACATTGAATGTGACGGGCGATCTGGTGACCGCAACCATTGTGAACCGCTTTACAAAATCTTAAGACATGTAATCAAAGGCTTTCGGCCGTACCAGCTTTTACTGTACCGGGAGAAATTCCTTTCTTTTGACAGACGGTTCGGGATCATTTGGGAATATTTTCTTCACCAGAACCTTCGTTGCGTCAATATTGGCTCCGCTCAGATAAATGGACGGTGCAGACGGCGGCGGCACCGCCTTGTCTGATTTGAATGGTTTCTTTTGCAAAAATTGTTCCTTAAAAAGTTTTCCCATCAACGGCCCCTGCACGATAAATGGGGTATCCGGGGCGACTTTCCTGAGCCCGCGAAGTTCAACCTGAATCATCGCGTCAAATACCGGATAGTGGGTGCAAAATTCACCAACAACGTCAAAAACCGTTTCAGGCTTGAATTGGGAGGTTAACATGGCGAGATCACTTTTGACTGCGGCAAGTTTCTCGGCATCAGGTGCACCATACTCGATCATGTCCACCCAGTTGGCAGGCGCCATTTGATACATAAGTACCTTCTTTTCCAGCCCCAACCGGAATTCATTCACATAGGTATAACTGTCAATAGTTTCACCCTTTGATTTCAACCACCGGGGCTGTGTAAGTTTGGTAAACACTCCCGGTTTAAATTCAACCTTGAGTGCTTTTGCGAAAAATGCCGGGTAGTTTTCAGATCTGATCGCCGCAGGAGTTGCCATCACGACCATGGTAACAACATCCTGTGTTTTGAGTTTACGACTGATCGTTTTCATGGCTTCTTTTATCGAGACATTGATGATGGAATACACATGGTTTGGATAAGACGGATTTTTCGCGCGAAGAATTTCCTTAATCCGTTCAATTTGCGTGGAAGCAGTGTTGCACGCGATAAAAACATCCTCAGCTCCGTCACGGAACGCTGTCATGATCCCTGCTGCGGCAAATTGTGCGATCTGTTCGGGTGTCTTTTCGCCATACGGAATATTCAGCGTATCGCCGTAGTGAACGACAGCAAACGGACCATAGCCTGTTTCGCTCAAGGCGCGCGCCTGTTTCGCAATTTCGTTCGCAGTAAAAAAACCGCCGAAACCGGAATCGAAGGTGGCAACAGAATATGTCTCCGGTTTTACCTCCCTGCCATTCCTGCTGACGGATTCCGCAGCAAAAATCATGCTTGTTGTGACAAGCCCAAAGGCTGCGAAAAGTTTAATTTTGTTTTTCATGACCTGCATTCTAACTTATAAGTCAACACGTACCAACCATCGATTTGACCCCGTCATACCCTCTTCATCCGTCTTCGCAGGAGACTCCGGGCTTGGAGTCCGTGGGATGAATTTGGATCTCTTTCAGAATGATAGTTTGTTCAAGAGGCGTTGAATAAAAGAAAAGTATTGGAAATTAATCCGGTACGCAAATTCTTCTTTTGCTGTTGTAAAGACCAGAACTTTCCCATCCAGTTTGAAATCCACTTGCCGCAGATTCCTGCCTTCGGGATCCACCGCTTCCACGCTGTCGATTCTTGCCGGTCGTCCGAGGATTTTCTCCAACTGTAGATTTATCTGGAAAGCCTCTGTATGCGGGAGTGGGGTGAGTAATAATTTACGGTTCATGATCTGATAACGAAATGCGCCTTTTGTACTTACAGTTCCGAAATCTGTCTTTGTTTTGTTGTATTCATTCAGTGCCAGGTCTGTATTGACCGATGGGAGTTTTTCCAGGCTGATACCGGTAATGTTTGTATTGTTACCTTCCACGATTAGATTGCCGATCCGGTATCGTTTTTCTGAATCCTCATCACCAAGCATGCGATATCGTCCCGATCGGCCTTTGCCAGGTTCATACAGCCCGACACTGATTTCGTACGTTCCGACAGGAAAGTCCGGAGGAATATTTATCTTCCAGGAATCACCAGTAGTGACATGTCCCTGCCATTGAGAAGTTACTTTTGCCGGTTTGCCACCGCCTGAAAAAGTATATTCTGTGTACCGGCCTGGTCGCGGACGAGTGAAACTGTAGGACACATTTAGGTTCTTGGATAAAGGTTCACGAATTTCCCAGTTCGCGAAAAGTTTGAAACTGCGTTCACCAAGATACTCAATTTTTTCCGCACTTGGACAAATATCGAGAGGCGGGTCCTGGTGGAATCCGCGCCCGTTAACATAAGTTCCATTATGACCATGTGACCACTCCACTACACCGCCGTTAATACGTTCAATGGTTGATTCTACTACTCCGTTTCTGGCGTAATAACCGTACTGCGGCAAAGTATGCCCTGCAATAATCCAGTCGCCTTGTCCACGGTTCACATACACCACTGTGCCTGATTTCCACCGCACGATCAGGTGATGAACATTTCCATCTGCAAATTTCGTGCCGCTGATTTCGTCAAAAGCGATGCTTTCAATGAATTCCTGGGCCAGCCAGTATTTGCGTACTGCACCGGATAATCCGCTTGGCAGGTCTACCATCAGTGCATGACCGGTCAGGATTTCTGCGCTTAAGTAATCATCGCTTTCAATCCCGTGCTGAAAACGGGAACGGTCGCCCTGGTAACGTCCGGAGTAACCGACGCCGTGCAGACTGAAGCGGGTATGATTCACCGCGTCAAACCACGGTACCCGTTCCCAGTCCTGGCAGGTCAGCATGTTATGGAATCGTCTCGACCTGGAGCTCAGTTCGAGGAACTGGCAATCGGCGCCATCAAGATAACCAATCAAATGATCACTGCCGGCTTCGGACGTGGTGGGTGCATTGTTTCCCAGTGTGTCGCGGATGGTTGAAAAACATTCACCCCAGTATTTACGCGTTTCCAGCCGTGAATGAAATTTTCCCTCCCTGTCATAAAAATCAAAACTATTGGCGGAGGTAAATACATCCACGAAATTAGCGGTGGGTTGCAGGTTTGGCTTGATGAGTGCCAGGTTTCTTTTGACGAATGGCATAATATGGTCAGGACGGAACTGGTAACTCTGGGCGTCGCGTCCTTCATTAAGCCAGGCACGGCGGGGACGGCCCTTGTCGGTGAAAGTGACGTGATCATAACTGAAGTCAGTAGCATCTGGATATATATCAATATAATTGTCGTGCAATCCCCATCGGATCCCGTGTTCATTGCAGAACCGGCTCAGTCCCTGCATATCTTCCAGCGTGCCCAGTGATGGCATGGGTGGATAAATGTCCGGCAACCGGTAATCATATCCCCACCGCTGCCAGGCATGCATGAGGAGCAAAGTGTTTGTAACGCCATATTGCCAGAGTTCTTTGACAAGGATGGTGTCGTCAGCATATTTCCCGCCCCAATAATCAAGCACAAACCGGCCGGCTTTTACTGCAACTCCTCCTGATGCCTGTTTGTCATAAAGGGGCCTGTATTTGATTGCGCAGTCAAATATGCCTTTCGTACCCGGAACAAATGTAAGCATGGTATCCGGATGCGTATGCAGGGAATAATGACATGTTGCAGGATCCACATTGAAACTGTCGGGTGGAGTATCGCAGGCCATAAGCAGTGAAAGCCCGTTCTCAAAATCCATTCCAACATGACTGGTGGCCATGTTGTGACCGCCGCCAGAGGCACGGAAAGCACCCGGATCAACGATGGCATAACCATGTCCGTAATAAACACGTTGTGCCTTGAGGTCGGCGCGGTTCAGCGAAATGTCGGTGATACGTTCCGGCACACTGATCTTGAGCCGCAACCCTGTATCCTGGGTCCAAACCTCCGCTACCAGCTCGAATTTTTTGTTCTCCATGACCAGTTGATGAACGATGCGGAGTTTACCGGAAGTTTCCTGCAAACGAACATTTTCGACGATTACACCTGATGGCCAGGCTCCGACACGATGTTCAAAAAGCGAGACATTGAGTCCATCGTAGACAACAGCCTTGCCATCAGCACCAAAGGCAAGAGCTCCATCCATGAGACCGTTTTGCCCGAGTACGAGTGCCGCTTTTGCTCCGCCTTTTAATTTGAACAATCGTGAAGAGGGAGAGGAAGCCTTACCTTTAAGGACTGTTTGTCTTGCAGTTTCGATCAGTTGCTGTCGTTCTGTGGCCAAGAGTACTTTGGGAGGCTGACCGGCAAGTATGGTTGGTTCACCCCAGAAACAGGAATCGCACACCGTGTTTTTTTTCGGTCCGGGATGACTTTCCAGGCGCAGGAGGATTTCCTGTCCGGAAAACTTATTGAGATCTGCTTCACCCGGAACCCAGACCTTGGAATCTGTATGTTTTTCATAAAGCACCTGGTCATTTGCCCAGACCCGGAAAGTAACGCCATCGCTTTTCGGTTCTTTGGCTGAATTGTCCCTGATGGCATTGAAGAAAATCAGTTTGAGCGGTGTGGTTTTGGGTAACTGCAGCCTGTAATCTGCAAAGACAGTACCAACTCCTCCGCGATAAGGTGGATGCATGGTAAACGCAGGTTTGGTTTCTCCGCGAGCAGTGGAACTCTTGCCAAAGTTTGCGCCGGATTGTGTATCACTTCCCTGCCACCCGATAGGCATATGAACTTCAGGTTTGTCAAAATATTTCCAGGTGACTCGCTGGGTTTTTACAGAATAAAGAGTCAGTGCTCCGATGGCTGGTACTGTTACAGTTGAAAATGTTTTGGAATCTACCCCTGGTGTTTCCGGAAAATCGCATTGAAAGATTTGGACGGCATGTGCTGTCACGGGAATATTGCTGGTCTGAAACTCGGCATACACATGCGCCGGATAATGTGCGGAATAAGTGTTTTGTCCCATGACAAATTGAAACTGCACTTCTGCTTTGTTATTGGCAGGCACATTAAGATTTTTTGTATTTTGTCCTGTGACATGACTTCCATCAACCAGGCCTTTCAGTTCCAGATGGACAGGCAGTACCGAAGCATTGGAATTACTGAGCGTCACTGTGGCCGTTATTGTCTCTTCGCGATTGGTCACGTCAGATATGGGACTGATCGCCAGGGTCAGCGGTCCTTCGGTGATTTTCTCGCCATTGAAAGCAAAAGCGGGCAGGGCGTACAGCAACACCAGAAACAGCCCGTAAATTGTTTTTGATTTGGGCATGCGATGAGGTTGCCAAATCGTTCGCTGCTTGTCACCAGTAATTCCTTCTGGAAAATTGTCTTGTTGTACTCTCCTTTCTGCTTGGTTTGACATCGCGGGTCTGACGGAGTAAGAATTTCTTGTTTACCAATCAGGAGGAGTAGAAAATCATGCGCACAATCATATTAATTCTGTTTCTTTCCGCCGGTTTAATGTGGACATCTGTCCAGGCCAGTATGACCAATGACTCACCTGTGAAGTTTCCAGAGAAGGGATGTCTGCCGGCAAAATATCCGCCGGATGTATCAACAAAGGGAAATACTCCTGAGAAAGATTACTTCCTGTTTGGTACACCGCAGAGATCACTTGAACAGGTTAATAAAATCCTGGCGGAAATGCCTTGTGGTGAATTCACGCCCCCAAAAAACGATTGGACCAATCTTTCAAAAACAAAAAAGATTTTAACCGGAGGTGGTGACCTGCATGTGCTGGGATTGGGTGACAGTATTGTGAATGATACCATGCGATCCGCGTGGCTTGCCAAGTTACAGGAGGCTTATCCCAAGGCGAAAATTCGCGGGACAGTTTACGTTCGCGGGGGTGGAGGATGTCAACACTACAGGGAAGAAGGAAGGATCGACAAGAATGTTGTCCCGTTGAAACCGGATCTGGTTTTCATCGGCGGGATCAGCCAGAAAGATGTTGAAAGTATACGGGAAGTGATAAAACAGCTTCGATCGGCCCTGCCGGAAGTTGAGATTCTGCTGGCAAGTGGCACGTTCGGTACGACCGACCCGCGCGACGAGGTTGCACTGGCAAAAGCCCCGCATTCGGGTACTGGTGAATGGGGTAAGAAACTGCAGGCTCTTGCTCTTGAGGAGAAATGTGCCTATCTTGACATGACCACATCCTGGGCCCAGTACATCCGTGCGTCAAAAAAGCATCCCCATATTTTTTACCGCGATGTTGTACATGCCAACGAATATGGCGAACAAATCCTCGGCAGAATATTAATGTCTTTCTTTTGATCAAAATAATACATTTCAATTCAACATGTAAAAATGTTTACCACGTCATTCCTCTGCGGGATAAGTGACCACTTGGCCATAAAAGCCGACGTGGCATCGCCCCGAAGTTTCGGGACGAATAAGGTATTTTTTTGGTATAATTTTTGAAGGAGGATCACATGAATTCATATTCGCGCAGGGATTTTTTAAAGATTGCCGGATTGGGGATTTCAGCGATGACATTGCCGGGGATGAGGCTGAAAGCGGCAGAAGAAAAACGAAAACCAAATATTATTTTTATTCTGATAGATGACATGGGTCAACGTGATGTCGGATGCTACGGCAGTAAAATTCATGAGACGCCGAATATCGACAAGCTTGCCAGCCAGGGCATGCTTTTTACTGATGGTTACGCGGCCTGTCCTGTCTGCTCACCGACGCGTGCGAGTATAATGACGGGAAAATATCCTGCCCGGCTTCATCTTACCGACTGGATTGCCGGGCATGTAAAGCCGAAGGCCAAGCTGAAGATTCCTGATTGGACAAAGTATCTGCCGCTTGAAGAAATAACAATAGCAGATGCTCTCAAGAAGGCGGGATATGTAACGGCTTCAATAGGTAAGTGGCATCTGGGGGAAGGATACGAGCCTGAGAAACAGGGATTCGATGTGAATGTAGCCGGTGACAATCATGGTCATCCGCCAAGTTATTTTGTTCCGTACAAGTTAAATCTGAAGGATGGGCCGCATGGGGAATATCTGACTGACCGCCTTGGTGACGAGGCGTTAAAATTTCTGGAGAACAACAAGGACAAGCCGTTCTTCCTGTATTTCCCGAATTATGCAGTACATACACCATTACAGGCAAAGAAGGATCTTACAGAAAAATATCTTGGTAAAAATCTTCCTGCCAAGGGTCAAAATGGTGCCACTTATGCAGCCATGGTGCAGAGTGTTGATGAGAATGTCGGTAAAATCATGAGAAAGCTCGATGAACTCGGAATTGCGGACAACACGATCGTGTTTTTCATGTCGGACAACGGCGGGCTGGAGACGGTTACTTCAAATGCTCCGTTACGCGCCGGGAAGGGGACGCTTTACGAGGGTGGTGTGCGTGAACCCTGGATTGTCAAGTGGCCCGAAGTGGTAAAGCCAGGCAGTAGGTGCAGTGTGCCGGTGATAAGCACGGACTTCTTTTCTACCATAATGGAAATGGCGGGAGTTTCAGGAGAGGCTGCCAAAACGCCGGATGGATTGAGTATTGTTCCGCTTTTGAAACAGAATGGTGAAATCTCACGCGATGCGCTCTACTGGCATTATCCGCATTATCACCTCACGAATCCCAGTGGTGCGATACGCTGTGGTGACTTTAAACTGATAGAATACTACGAAGATGGTAAACTTGAATTGTACGACTTGAAAAATGATTTGAGCGAGACGACCGACCTTGCTGCAAAGATGCCCGAAAAAGCGGCAGAACTACGCAGGAAACTCGATGATTGGCGCAAATCTGTCGGCGCGCAGATGCCAACCCCGAATCCTGATTATGATCCGACAGCTTCTGCAAAGAATCCTGGAAATAAAAAGAAAGCCGGGAAGAATAAAACAAAATAGGATCGTGCTTTTAAAACATGTCAGGCAGGTTTGATCGGCGGTAACGAATTACGGCTCGTTATTATGAAGAATATATTCAGGTTGATGACAGTGTGGGTTTTTATGTCGCTGGGAATTTCTCAGGCAGGCATGGTTGTTGAGGACTTGAAGTGCGAATATCTCTCGTTTCCTGTTGGCATAGATGTGCAGTCACCAAGGTTGAGCTGGGTCCTGAGAATGGATGAGAGGACAACGAGGCTGGAAGGCAGGGGGCAGAAACAGACGGCGTACAGGATCCTGGCAGCTTCCAGCGAGTTGCTGTTGAGAAATGGGAAAGGTGATTTGTGGGACAGCGGTAAGATTGAATCGTCGCAGAATATTCATGTGCGTTACCAGGGAAAGCCCTTGCGGTCGTGTCAGCTGTGTTTCTGGAAAGTCCAGGTATTTGATAAGGACGGGAAACCTTCAGAGTGGTCGAAACCGGCAACATTTGAAATGGGACTTCTTGATCAAAGTGACTGGTTACCTGCCGAATGGATTGGTCTGGCTGGTGATAATCGCCAGTCATCGTTCAGTATGCGCTACGTGAAGACTTCCAGCATGAAAGGACCACAGGGCGAAACGTCGTTTCCGTCGCCACTGTTTCGCAAGGAGTTTGAGACTACCATTAAAATTTCCAGTGCAAGGGCGTATATCTGCGGTTTGGGTTATTATGAACTCTATATAAATGGAAATAGAATAGGTAAACAGGTACTTGACCCGGGGCAGACAACTTATGATGTGCGCGCACTTTATGCCGTCCACGACGTGACCGCTTATGTTAATCCGGGGAAGAATGCGGTTGGCGTCTGGCTTGGTAACGGTTTTTACGGACAGAACGTTGCATTTGCCGCCAAAGGGCTGGCCTGGGGACCGCCGACGGTGATCTGTAAGATTGTGATAGATTATAATGACGGTACCAGCAAGACCATTGTTACCGACGAGTCATGGAAAGCCAATATAAGTCCGGTTGTGTTTGATAATGTTTATGCCGGAGAAACTTATGATGCGCGTCGTGAACGCCCGCGTTGGAACTTTCCTGGTTATGATGACTTCAACTGGCCGAGGGCAGTCAAAGTTACAGTACCCTGTGAAAGGTTGTCTGCGCAGACAGTTCCGCCCATCAAGCAGGTAAAGAAGATAAAACCCCGACAGATTATCGCGGCAAATGACGAGAAATGGATATTCGATTTTGAACAGAACATTGCCGGCTGGGTGAAGATCAGAATCAATGAATCGCCTGGTACACAGGTAACTCTTCGCTTTGCCGAGGGCCTGACGCCGGACGGCGAGGAGCTGGATGTTTCAACTCTTGGAACTGACGCTACAGGTGTCGATCAGACTTGCATATACATCTGTAAAGGCAGTGGATGGGAAACATGGGAACCGCGATTTGTCTACCACAGTTTCCGTTATGTTGAAGTCGGCGGGCTGGCTCGTAAACCTTCAACGGATATCATGGAAGGAATTCATGTCCGGACATCGTTTGAGTCCCGTGGAGGTTTTTCATGTTCAGATGAACAGTTAAACCGCATCTATCAGGCATCACTCGGAACGATAGAAGACAGCCTTCACAGTATACCGGCGGACTGTCCGCACCGCGAAAAAAGTGCGTGGCTTGGTGATGTGCATAGTGTTGTGGAAACATCAATTTTCAATTTTGATATGGCCCAGTTCTGGAACAAGTTCATAGATGATATTGAAGCGATATTGGGGGGAGAGGGAGAAACTAATAAACAACAGAAAATAACTACCGGCGCTCCCTGTAATATTGCCGTAGGCCGAAGGCTTTACCAGGAAGCAAGGCCAGACTGGAGTGCTGCGGTTGTTCTGATCCCATGGTATTTATACCTGTATTACGAGGACACGGATATAATTGCCAGATATTACGAGCGTATGAAACAGTTTGTTGATTATGTCGGGGGCCTGGCCAGAGATCATATTGTTTACCAGGGTTATGGTGACTGGTGTCCACCTGGCGAGAATACCGGCATTGAGTGTCCTGTCGGACTTTCGTCAACTGCTTATCACTATCGAACACTGGTCATTATGGAACGATTTGCCGGCATCTTGAACAAGACAGATGATGCGGGAAAATTCTGGGAAGAAGGACAGAAAACAAAGGATGCATTTAACAGAAAATTTCTTGATCAAAAATCAATGAGCTATGGAAGTCGAACGGCAAACGTGCTGGCATTGCGGTTCGGGCTGGTGCCGGAAGGAGAAGAATTAAAGATAGCCAGGGCCCTGGCAGGCGATGTTGTCGACAAACATCAGGGTCATTTCTGGACAGGAATTCACGGGTCGCGGTTCCTTTACACGATGTTATGTAATTATGGATTTGATGATATGGCATACACTGTCATGACAAACGCCAGTATGCCGGGCCATGCCTCAGATGGTAAGTCTGTGCCTGATGGTTTATTTAGTCATCCGGTACAGAGTGGATTTGCGGCGTGGTTTCATGAAGGGCTTGGAGGGATACGGCCGATGGATGACGTGCCGGGTTTTAAGCGTGTTCAACTCGAACCGCACGGTTTCCTGCAACTTAAATCGGCAAAAGCATGGCATAATTCAATGTATGGTCATATATGGAGTGGCTGGACAAGTTCGGATGGCAGGTTTGAATGGAAGATAGTAATTCCACCGAATACAACGGCGGTGGCGTATGTTCCAGCAAAGGATGCTGAGCAGGTTGAGGAAAGCGGGGTTTTGGTCGGACAAAGTCCCGGAATCAAGTTTATGAAATATGAGAATGGCCGGGCGATTTATGAACTTGATTCGGGAGTATATGTTTTTTCATCGCGGTTATAAATTTCGTGGGGTTTTTCTATGGAGGCAGTTGTCCGCAACTGATATGTTGTGATTTTAAATATGTATAAGGAAATATGAATATGAAACAAAATATTCTGGCAGGTATTGTAGCTGTATCAATTACAGTTCCGTTGTATGCGTCGGAAAAATCGCCGAGCGAGAAATGGGAGAAGACCATTCTAGCTTTTGAAGAAGCCGACAAGACAAATCCTCCGCCCCTGGAAGCCGCTCTTTTCATTGGTTCATCAACCATCAAGTTGTGGAAGACGCTTCAGCAGGATTTCCCGGAATACAAGGTGATAAACCGCGGGTTTGGCGGGTCACAGATGGCCGATGCGGTTTATTATGCTGATCGTATTGTTATTCCTTACAAGCCGAAAATGATCGTATTGTATTCTGGATCAAATGATTTGAATGTGCGTAAAACGCCTGAGAAAGTTTGCGAAGACTTCAAAATGTTCGTGGAGAAAGTCAGGGCGAAATTACCGGACGTGCGTATTGCATTCATGGCCATAGGTCCAAGCCTCGCCAGATGGGCGCAGGTTGAAAAACAGAAGAAAACAAATGAACTTATCAGGCAGTATATAACACAGAGTGCTAACATGGATTACATTGATGCATTTGATGTGTTTCTTGGTCCTGATGGTAAGCCCGTTGAAAAGTTTTTTGTCAAAGACAAGCTTCATAACAGCGCCGAGGGATACAAAGTACGCGTGGAATTAGTCAGGCCGTATTTGAAGAAATGTTTTGAGTCAAAATGATGTCAGTGCGCCCGGCTTCACTTCGCCGGCACGATGTCTGCAAATCCAATGTCGATATACTGGCCGCCCTTTACCTGCATACAGTGGATGGCAATCAGGTTCCTGCCCGGCTTCAGCGCGTTCCTGGCGTTACTGTTCACGGGGACGATTTCGTAATCACTGGTATAACCGCTGACCGATGCGGCGAGTACACCATTGATATAAACTTCCGCATCTTCGTCATGATGAATAATCAGGTGAAGTTCGCTTAATTTGCCGTCGGGCATTGTCAGTTCGCGGCGCAGCCAGATATTCTCCGTTTTCCATTCTGTACGAACAACTGAACCTGGTGTACTACGTGTGCCGAAACCAGCTTTGCCTTCCTTCCATGATCCGGAATCGAAGTCAGGTTTGAACCAGCCATCGACAGGTTTCTCTGTTGTATAACGCCACAGGATATTGTCGTCATCTTTTGCGGTTGGAATAATGGTTTTTGTCACAGGCGGTACGGGCATGGGTGCCCAGCCTTCTGCTTTTGTCACATCACGACTTGCATATTTCTTCCAGAGTGCTTTTTCGTAAAGCATCTGCATGAATACGCCGCCGATCACGGGACGGCCGGTAAAACCGACTTTTTTTGCGGTCTTTGTCTGGTACCAGTCGGTAAGAGGCGAACGATCAGGCGTTTCGTTGATGAAAAGATAAACCGGATCAACCAGTGTCTCAAAGTCGGTACGATTCTGTGTCAAGGTTGCGGTCCAGAGCGTCCAGTCAAGCTTTGTGTAATCCTTGCGGTTGTCAAGAGGAAGGCCATAGATGTTCTGTATCTTTTTATAATAATCCATGTCCTTGCGGAGCGTTTCGGCCGGGAAAAGATTGAGACCGAGCACACGGTCCCAGACGAGGTTGTATTTCTGGCTCCACGTTCCGGGCTTGTCATAGGCAAGACGGAAATGGTCGCCGTCATCTGCTTCTTTCACCCATTTTGCGACGAATTCTTTTGCCAGCCTGGAATATTCCCTGGCTTTTGTTTTATCACCCTTCATTTCACATAACTTGGCAAATGAACCAAGTCCACAGATTGCCTTGGCGCTTAGGTTGACATTATGGGCGAGGTGACCGGCGAAATCATCGGTACAAAGCTGGTTTTCGGGATCAAAACCCTTGGCTTTCAGATAATCAGCCCAGCGTTCCAGTTGCGGCCAGTAGAGGCTCGCAAAACCGGCATTACCTTCCATCTGAGCCACAGCGGCAAAGAGAATGAGAAGATTGCCGCTTTCTTCTACAGGCATCTGGTTTTCTTCTGTACGTTCACCGCCGCCATAAACCTGGCCGTTGGCTTTCGGATAAGTGCCAAGGTCATGGGGCGCAAAGGGGAATTTCCACCGGTCGGATGCCGCATAGTTCATAAAAGGAACAATAAACGATTTGGCCAGTGTCGGACCGAAGAACAGGAACTGCGGTGACATCGGATAAAAAACGTCCGAGGTGGCGATACAGCCATTGGAGTGATTTTCCTTGCAGAAAGAAATGGGCCTGCCCTTGGCGTCGGCCACGAATTTACCCGCGGCAAAACACTGCCTGTAAGACAGAGCGCAGATCTTCGCGTACTTTTCGCCGCCGGCTTTAATCAAGTCGGCCATAAGTTCCTCATCGAAAGCAGCGCAGCGTTTTGCAAGCGATTCGTAGTCCTTTGCAGAGGCTTTCAAAAGGTCTGCTGCTTCCCAGTCGTTACGGCGCCAGTATGGCCGCAGGTTCTGTTTCATGTACTGGATGGAATAGAGATCATCATAGGCGAGCATCAACATCCGGGAGACTGATTTTTCTCCGATTTTACCAAGGTCGAAACAAAGAGCGGCGGTTACCGTTTCGGCGGGAGCAGGAGTGCTCAATTCAACAGCCGGTGAAATATCATGCAATGATCCAATGTCGATGATTTTGGCTGAAGCCAGTTCCGACGCTTGTGCAGCGACGTAGAGATAACCCCAGTCGATTCGGATATCATCGCCTTTTTTTGCGAGAACATTCTGTTCCTTTGAACCTATTTTCAACGCGGTGAGATTACCGATTGTTTCGGTTGACCAGGTAACTTCCTGTTTTGATGTGTTGACTGTAAGTTCGGCTGAAGCATCAAACGAGAACTGCACATCGTGTGATTTGCCATCGGCTGAACAGAATTCATACGTCAGATAGGTGACCGGCCGGGATAGTATGTCAATATCTTCAGGAAGCGCCGGGGTCATGAATGTAAGCGTGAGCAATATGCCGGCATCCTCGAATATATAGATTGTCCGCGTGGGCAGGACGGAAAGACTTTTCTGGGCCAGCGCCGGGCCCATACTGCGTGCACCGCCCATGACGCGATACTTTTTGCCGTCAATGGACACTGCGCTGGCAATGCGATGCGGCTTGCCGGTCCAGTGAGTGGTGTCGATATCGGTCAGGTTATTGCCCGGTGACCAGATGCTGAAATAGGGATCACATGCTACCAGCGGTACGGACGGCGGACGAAACTGTTTGCATGCCTGTTGTGCTGTTGCGGTGCCGGATATTAATATTGCTAAGGAAATAAACCATGCTGTTGTTTTCTTCATGTAGTACTCCCTGATCATTTATTATTTCGCCTCCAGCTCTTTCCTGATCATTTCTGCGATCTGTTTACCCATGAGTATGTAAGCTTCTTTTTTCCAGTGGAATTGGTCACCGGCTGCGAGGTGACGTTTGTCCACCACGAGCTGGTAAAGATCGTTGATCGGGATTTTTTCGTCCTGCATGATTTTTGCGGCAAGAGCGTTATGTTCGATAATTGTCGGATTGATTTCAGGGTTCAGTTCCCCGGGTTTCCCTTTTACTGTTACCGGTGTTGAACTTGCCCAGATCAGAATGGCGCCATTTGCGTTGTCACGGAGAGTTTTTATGTATTTGCGCATTAATGGATCAAACTGTCCTTCCGGTATGCGTCCTTTCTGCCATCCGTGCAGACCCATGTTAAAATGAATAAGTGTATAGGGACCTTCTGACAGGACACCTTTCAACTTCTCGTGTAATCCGCCCGAGGCCTGGTGATAGGGGTTGACCCAGGCATCGACATTTGCTTTGCCGTCAAGTTCCTTTGCAACCGTTCCACGGTAACCATTTAGGATCGAATCACCGATGAGCAGGATCCTCGGCAATTTCGGATCCTTGATATCCGCTTTCTGTACTCCCCATGCCGACCCGCCTGAATGAAGCCGTTTATCGGTTTCTTCCGCGCCAGAAGCGATTGCTATTACAAGGCCGATTATCCCAAATGCAGAAAATATCTTAAGTTTCATTTTCCTTCCTTTTCTTGTAAAGCGCGTCGGATCAGGAGCGAATAATCAATCGAAGTGTGCACTTGTATTTTAGATTTATTTTTTTCCGCCGGCTTCCGGAGTCCACCAGAAGCCGCATCGTGTGTGCGGTGAAACAAGATCACGATCAGCAATATCCGGTTTGTTTATGGGAAAATGACGACAATTCGGCGGTCGATAACGATTATAAAGGGCACAGGATGGGATACCATTTTCATGCCGGAAATACCGGCACTTCCATACCAGTTGGCAACATGCACCACAACGAAGACATTTACCCCGGCGCTTAGACAGGCTTTTTTGCACGTGGCCGGGCAGAAATATACTCAGGAATAAACGCCGCGGCGTCCCGCAAAGCAGTTTTAAACGTTTTCGCAATGTGTTTTTTATCACGCTCATATGGTATTTATTCCAAAATTTCGCAAATTATTACCAGAACCTATCAGCCTGTAACAAGGTCAATCGATCATGTAGTTATTGGAAACAGCTGATTCAGGCTGAATTTAACGATTTTCTATCCGGTACAAGCGGGTATCAGTTCTAAGAAAAATGGCATGATCAACAAAAGCGGGCGTTGCAACAAGATCGCCTTCTATTTCCAGCCGGTTCTCCGCCAGTATTTCAAATTCCCTGCCTGTTTTAAGTATTGTTGATTTACCCTTTTGATTGAAAAAGTATAACCTGCCGTCAGCATAGACCGGTGATACCATGTATGTTCCGGTAATCTGTTTCCGCCAGCAGATATTTCCGGTCTGTGAATCAATACACGATGCTGTTCCGTTATCTGCCACGCAATAAATCAGGTCATCAACGAGAATTGGGGATGACATGACCGGAATTTGCCCCTTGATTCGCCAGATAACGTTGGTATTTGTCACGTCACCTTCGCCATCGGTACGGATGGCCAGTAATTCGGGTGTCATGCAACCGGTTCCTATGTATACAACATCATGGTTGAATAGAGGTGTTGAACTCATGGAAAAACCCTGGCCGTGTTTTACCCGCCAGATTTCTTTTCCGGAAACAGGATCATATGAAACCACCCAGTGTGCCCCTTGTACGATCATTTGGATCTTGCCAGCTGCCTTGACTATTGTTGGGGTTGCGAATGCTTTCTTTGTGTTTCCGCTTTTGGTGTCGATGGGTGGGCGATTGGTCTTCCAGACTGTTTGTCCGGTGTTCTTATCAAGTGCCGTCACGAACTGTGCGTCACGTCCGTCGCGGACAAGAATAAGAAGGTCCCTGTATATTATCGGCGAACTTCCGGGTCCCACCTGGTGATCCAGCGGAATCTGCTGTTTCCACAGGATCTTGCCGGTATCTGCCTCAAGGCATGCCGTACCGAATGTGCCAAAATCACAATAGATCCGCCCGGGTTCGACAACAGGTGTTGGTGTTGACCAGCTGTTGAAGAAGTGAACAGGCGCAGGATTATCTATTTCGTAGAGCGTGATCTGCCAAAGGCATTTGCCATCTGCCTTGTTGAAGCAGGCTGCCCCGAGAGTGGCGTGATCGGCAGTCTGCATGTCATCCGAGCCGATTCTTTTCCGCTGAACATTCTTTGGTGTTGAAATGGTCAACCAGATTTTGTCGCCCATCAGAACCGGTGACGACCGTCCACGACCGGGAACCTCGACCTTCCAGGCAATATTGTTTGTTTCGCTCCAATGGAGAGGCGGCTTGGCTTTTACTGCTATTCCCTGGCCATTTGGTCCGCGGAATCGTGTCCAGGCAGTGTCGCCAGATGCTTTTACTATCATAATGCTGGTGTTGAGCAGCAGAAAAGACAACATGAATATTATGCTGATTGAGTTTCTCATTTTTTTGCCTTGGAGTGTGCTCTTAGCAATACAACCTGTTTTCTTCAAGCAGCAATATTGGATATTTTGGAAGAAATGATTCATCAGTAATCATTAAGTCAGTCAATTACATGGAAATATAGCAATTGGAACGGAATCAACAACATGTGATGAATCCGGGTGCCGGAAGGCGGGATAATAATGTTCAAAATCCTTCACTGAAACCGATTGGACGATTTGTCTTTAAAAATAATATATCATTACACCCGACAATAGTTCAGAATTATTACATGAAGTTCATTGAAACACCATTGGTTGAAATTATTTTAATGGGGGATTAACATGAATACAAAATCCATTGTTTCGCGTCGTGAATTTCTAAAGCGCATTGTTGCTACCAGCACTATATTTGCCGTGCCAAACATTTTTACCAAACCTTTGTTTGGTGCCGAAGCGCCGAGTAACTGTGTCAACGTTGGTCAAATCGGTTGTGGCAACATCGGAAGCAATTATCACATTCCAACTTTGAGCAGGATGCCCGACGTGCGGATTATAGCCGTTGCGGACGCTTATAAGAGCCGACGTGATGCTGCTGCCACCAAGCTGAATATGCAATACGGTGATAAGAACGCGGTCACTGCGTACGCCGATTTCCGGGAAATTCTGGCCCGTACGGACGTGGACGCCGTCATCATTGGCGCCCATGATAACTGGCACACGCCAATGTCAATAGCGGCGGCCAATGCCGGTAAGGATGTTTACTGCCAGAAGCCGTTGGCTTTGGATTTTAGTCTGACCAAAATCCTCCGGAAAGCTGTCCGCGACAAGAATCGAATATTTCAATTCGGAACACAATATCGTTCCATGGGAAGATACCGGCAGATGATTCAACTGGTCCGTAACGGTTACATAGGGAAACTTCAGCGGATTGATCTCTGGTGTCGTGATGTATCGTTTAATGTGGACCAGTATCATGTAAAACCTTATGGCTCGACCGAGGAAGTTCCGGTCCCGCCGAATTTTGATTTTGATGCCTGGATGGGTCCTTCCCCAATGGTTCCATACACAGTGGATCGCGCCACCTGCTGGGGCGGCTATCATTGTCCGGAAACCTCGCTTGGTTTTATTGCCGGTTGTGGTATCCATGAACTGGGTCTCGCACAATGGGCAAACAAAACAGATAATACCAGTCCGGTACGGTATGAAGGGACAGGGAGTGTGCCCAGGGAAGGAGTATTCAGAACGCTGGAGCGATGGGACGTGATGTGTGATTACCAGAACGGAGTGAAACTGCGTTTCATGGATTTCAGGACGGCCAAACAGGTGGCTTCACAATGTCTGCCCAGCTGGCATGATGGCGACGGTGCGATATTCCACGGGACCGAGGGATGGATAAGTGACGCGGAAGGATTCTGTGCCAGTGACAAGACGTTGTGGAAAGTTAATTTCAAGCCGAGTGATGAACAATTGACGGTCTCCCCTGAACACAACAGGAATTTCATCGACTGCGTCAAGTCGCGCAAAGAGACCATGTGCCCGGTGGAAATGGCTATCCGTTGCGATACGATATGTCATATTGCAAATATTGCGGTACGGACAGGACGGGCGATTCAGTGGGATCCGGAAAAAGAGAAGATCATCGGTGATTCTAAAGCGGCTAAGATGCTTGCCCGTCCCTTCCGTAAAAAATGGAAAGTCTGGTAATTGAGTTAATTTTCCGACATGCCCTGAAGTTGCGGCTTAGATTCCCCAGCCTTTACGGCCTTCGCGTTTCAGGAAGTTGTTTATCTCCGGGATGTTTGTACACTTCATGTTTGGGCCATCCCACTCGATTTTCTTTCTTTCACCGGCAATCATGGCAAGTGAGCCAAGAAGTATGACTTCAGTGAAACGCGCTGAATAATCAAAATTGGCACAAGCCGGTTCACCGCCACGGCATGCGTTGAGGAAATTGTCCTGATGACTTCCCTTGATTCTTGGAATTATTTTTTCAGGTATTGGGAATTCCTGGTGTTTTTCTTCAGGCACGATCCTGGTCCCCTCACCGTAACATCCGGTATACATGTATCCCTTGTCACCGACATAGATGGTACCGTTACCTCCAAAATTGCGGTTATACTTTTTCTCCAGTTCCTCGACGAGGGGAGGGCGGCTGGCGACTGCTTTTGAAACACTGTAAATATCAGGAGATTTTTCCTCTCCCTCGTGGTCTGACAGGTCGCGTTTGCCGTCGTACCAGTAGATTTTTACAGGCGGCATCTCGCCACGAGCAGGGAAGTCCCAGCGGATGCGCGTACCTACAGGAAACCTTTCATCACTTCCGCCTAACATCAGTTCAACCTCTATCGAAGTTGGATGTTCAAGTTTCAAAGCCCAGAAAGCGCCATCCATGACATGGCATCCGAGATTACCGAGTGAGCCGTTTCCGAAATCATGCCAGCCGTGCCATTCGTGAGGATGCAAATCTTTATGATAATCACGAAATGGGGCGGGCCCGATCCATTCATCCCAATGCAGTTTTTCCGGAACAGGCAGAATCGGAGGCCTTGGCCCAACTCCACCGTTTGCACGGTTGCTCCAGCAATAAACCTCGGTGACTTTCCCGATTGCGCCAGCCCAGATATATTCACAGAGCCGCCGGTAACCTTCACCGGAATGACCCTGATTGCCCATTTGCGTTGCAACCTTGTTTTGGCGCGCGCACTCGGCCATCGTACGGGCTTCGTGCACGTTGTACGCCATGGGTTTTTCCACATAAACATGTTTGCCAAGTCGCATTGCCGTCAATGCGGGAAGTGCATGATGGTGGTTAGGCGTGGCAATGAAGATCGCATCTATTTCCCTGGCCATCTTATCGAACATTTTACGGTAATCCGTGAAGGTTTTGATACTCGATGTTTTAATTTGCGGCGCTATTTTCTTTGCCTTGTCTACAGCTTTGGCGATATTCAGTTCATCAACATCAACCAGTGCAACCAGCCGTTCGCGTGCGGCAACAGGAACATGGTTACCAATTCCCTGTCCGCCGCATCCGATCACTGCCATGCCGAGTTTGGAGTTGGGCGCCTTATCAGCCATGATATAAGGTGCGCTGAAGAATTGTGAACCGGCTGCTGCCCCGGCACACATCGTTGCTTTTTTCAGGAATTCTCTGCGGGTTTGTTTTGAATTCATAATAGCACGTCTTCCTTAATCAAATCTTTCTGAGAAGTTTAAATTCCCCAGCCTTTACGGTTTTCACGTTTCAGCAGATTATTGAGCGCAGGGATATTTGTACATTTCATGTTCGGTCCATCCCATTCGATTTTTTTCCGCTCGCCAGCAAGCATGGCAAGTGCGCCAAGAAGCACAACTTCAGTAAGGCGCGCTGAATAGTCGAAATTGGCACAGGCCGGTTCGCCGCCCCTGCATGCATTGAGGAAGTTATCCTGATGACTACCCTTGATTCTGGGGATTATCTTTTCAGGCATTGGGAATTCCTGGTGTTTCTCTTCTGGTACGATCCTGGTTCCGTCACCACTACTGCCGGTGGCTATGTACCCTTTGTCACCAACGAAGAGCGATCCATTGGATCCCAGATTGCGGTTGTATTTTTTCTCCAGTTCTTCGACAATTGGAGGACGGTTGGCAATCGATTTGGAAACGCTTGCCGGTGTGGTTTTGTCTTCTGCGTCTGCGTGGTCTGCCAGGTCGCATTTACCGTCGTACCAGTAGACTTTTACTGGCGGCATTTCGCCGCGTGCCGGGAAGTCCCAGCGGATACGTGTGCCGACAGGAAACCTCTCGTCACTTCCGCCTATCATCTGTTCTGCCTCGATGGATGTCGGGTATTCCAGTTTCAATGCCCAGAAAGCACCGTCCATGGCATGGCATCCCATGTTGCCGAGTGATCCGTTTCCGAAATCATGCCAGCCGTGCCATTCGTGAGGATGCAAATCTTTATGATAATCACGAAATGGGGCGGGACCAATCCATTCGTCCCAATGCAATCCCTGGGGGACAGGAAGAATTGGCGGCCTGGGACCTATTCCTCCATTCGCGCGATTACTCCAGCAGTAAACCTCGGTGACTTTCCCGACTGCGCCAGCCCAGATATATTCACAGAGCCGCCGGTAACCTTCGCCGGAGTGACCCTGGTTGCCCATTTGTGTTGCAACCTTGTATTGGCGCGCATACTCGGCCATGGTGCGTGCTTCATGTACGTTGTACGCCATGGGTTTTTCCACGTAAACATGCTTGCCGAGCTTCATTGCCATCAGGGCGGGAAGTGCATGGTGGTGATTCGGCGTGGCAATGAATATCGCATCTATTTCCTTGGCCATCTTATCGAACATTTTACGGTAATCCGTGAAGGTCTTTATGCTCGATGTTTTGATTTGTGGCGCTGTTTTTTTTGCCCGGTCAAGCGCCTTGGCCAGGTTCTTTTCATCGGCATCAACCAGAGCGACCAGCCGTTCCCGTGCCGCAACTGGAACATGACTGCTGGTTCCCTGTCCGCCGCATCCGATCATGACCGTACCAAGTTTGGAGTTGGGCGCCTTATCTGCAAGGATATAAGGTGCGCTGAAGAATCGTGAACCGGCTGCTGCCCCGGCACACATCGTTGCTTTTTTCAGGAATTCTCTGCGGGTTTGTTTTGAATTCATAGCGGTCTATCTCCGTTATTGTGAAAGCAAATTAACTGTTTTAAGTATTTGGAATATTGCATCAAACAGATCCAAAATCGACTCTTTTTTTCTTTGTCGTGATCTTGAAAGAAAAAGTGATCAGCCTTTACATTATCCATCCCAACCTGTTAAAAAGTGTCACATCAATTCTAAACCAGTTCACATTTAGGAGGTCTGCAATGAGAATTTCATCAGGTTTGTCTCTAAGAAACTATTTTCTGTCTTTCATTTCCGTTTATGCGTTGCTGGTATTCGTTTTTGCGCCGTTTATTCAGGCTGCTGAAAAGTCTGATTTTGTTTATTTCGGAACCTATACGAGAAAAGGATTAAGCAAAGGTATCTATGTGGCCCGTTTTGATTCTTCCACCGGAACACTGACCAAGCCGGAACTTGCCGGCGAAACCACCAATCCCTCTTTTGTCGCCGTTCATCCGACCCACCGTTATCTATATGCGATAGGAGAAATTAGTCAATTTGACGGCAAAAAGGCCGGTGCAGTCAGTGCATTTAAAATTGACCCGACAACAGGCAAACTCACGTTATTGAATCAAGTTGCTTCAAAAGGTACCGGTCCTTGCCATGTATTTGTTGATAAGACCGGTAAATATGCTCTGGTTGCCAATTACGGTGGTGGTAGTGCGGCGGCATTTGCCATCAAGGAAGATGGTAACCTGGGAGAATCAACCGGTTTCGTACAACATGAAGGAAGCGGCCCGGATCAGCGTCGCCAGAAAGGGCCGCACGCACATTCAATCAATCTTTCGCCCGATAACAGGTTTGCAGTTGTTGCCGATCTCGGGCTTGATAAGGTAATGATATATAAGTTTGATCAGGACAAAGGTACCCTTGTCCCGAACAACCCGCCTTTTGCCGCCACACCTCCGGCCGCTGGTCCGCGTCACTTTGCTTTTCATCCCAGCAGCAAGTTTGCCTATGTGATCAATGAAATGGGTAATACGGTGACTGCATTCAGTTTTGATTCTGATTGTGGTGCATTCAAAGAGGTGCAGACCATTTCGACGCTGCCCGCCGGTTTCACAAACACAAGTCACACCGCTGAAGTACAGGTTCATCCGTCCGGCAAGTTTGTCTATGGTTCCAATCGTGGACATGACAGTATTGCTTTGTTCAGTGTTGATCAGGCCACGGGCAAGTTGACGTATATAGAAACTACATCTGTAAAAGGTAAAATACCGCGGAATTTCGGCATCCATCCGTCAGGTAACTGGCTTATTGCGGCCAACCAAGATTCGAATAACATAGTTGTCTTCAAGGTCGATGCAACGACCGGAAAACTCACACCCACGGGACAGGAGTTCGAAGTTGGTACTCCCGTTTGTGTGAAGTTCATGACAGCAGAATAATATTTCCTCAAATAGCTATGGAATCTTTGTATTCTGTTTGCGGTTTCATGAGGATTGTGACATCTTGCTGGAGGTCAATTAATTGCAGGTAAGTAATCACTAAACAATCAAGAGGAGAATTGTCAAAATGTATAAACACAAACTGTTCACAATCACAAGGGTTCTTGCGGTTGTTCTTTCCATTGCAGTAATTGGTTCGTCTTGTACATCGCTGACAAAGTCATCGTGTGTTTCTTATTCGAAAACAAAATATCCGTCCGGCATGTTTCTCTGTATTCGTGACGTGTTTCTGGGGAAAAATAATTTCCCGACCTCAATCGAGGGATTGCGTACTTTGGGTGTTGATACTGTAGAAGTGAATCTGGGTCGCGATTACGGCGTTCGTGCGCTTGATTCAGATACAAGAATTATTCTTAAATCCGATGATGACGCAAAAGCTTTTCGCCAGAATGCGGAAAAACTGGGCATAAAAATTTACGCCGTGTTGACCGCCTGTGATTTCAGCAGTGGTAATATGGAATCAAACATAAACTTTATCGCGCGTTCAATTGAAATTGCCGGACTGCTGGGGTCAAGCGCCGTGCGTATCGACTCTGCCATGTCTAAGGAGAAAAAACTTAATTTTGATGAACGTGTCCAGATATTTGCCGAGGGACTGGGTGGAGCGTTGAAAAAGACTGCCAATTCCAGGATAACTCTGGGTATTGAAAATCACGGTTTCCAGGGTAACAACCTTGCGTTTCTGTTGAATGTATATCAGTTGGTTGGCTCAGACCGGCTTGGTTCAACCCTTGATACCGGCAATTTCTACTGGCGCGGTTACCCGCTGTCTGAAGTTTACGGTATATTGCGTACTCTTGCCCCTTACGCAAAACACACGCATGTCAAAAACATAAATTATCCAGTGGAACAGCGCGAGATCATGCGTGAGGCGGGATGGGAATACGGGAAGTATAATTGTCCTCTTGAAGAGGGTGATATCGATATAGCCAAGGTCGTCGGAATACTTGCCAAGGCCGGGTACAAAGGCAGTATCTGCATTGAAGACGAATCTGTCGGTAAATGCAAAACCGAAGCCGAACGTGTTGCAGTTTTACAAAGGGATGTTGCCCACATCCGTAAGATTCTTGAAAAAGCCCGGTAAGGTTGAATAATTCTTATTTTAAAAAAGGCCCGGAGATGATGATTTCTTCTTTGGGCCTTTTTATTTCGGAATAATTGGATTGGTCCATGCATGTTTTCCATTTTCATCAACTACTTCTGCCCGGACAAATCTGCATTTCTTTGTCATCTTCCACTCTGCTGTCGTCAGCAATTTGCCGTCTTCCGCACAGAATTTCCGGCCGATGGCTGTCTGTGCTCCAAAGCAAATCTGAGTCACAGGTGAACATTTTATACTCGCGACGCCGTTTTCAATCTTGAAGTCTTCTATGACCGGTCCACACGACGCGTAATAACATCCGGTCTTTAAAGCATTAATAATCTCGTTGGTGTTTAGTTCCCTGGCTTTTATCATCGTCCATCCAAGACCAATATTTTTACTTTTGTGTATATCATCCGTTGCTACGGCGGGAACAATCAGCCCCTTGTTAAGCAACTGGTCCCAGTGAACATTGCCATATCCCTTGTCTATCATTATGTCGCATACACCATTATAAACCTCGATGCCCATGTATCCCTTGACTGAAGTTAGATCGTTAATTGTATGTGCCAGCCAGTAAGGATGTGCATATATCACGCCGCCCCCGGCCTCGTTTACCATGTTTATTATTTTCTGGGCCTTTGTGCTTTTTGTGATTTCAAAACCTTCGGGAAGATTCAGGCAGACAAAATGGTTGGTCATCTCGTGATTGCTTTTCGGGTGAGCTTCCATTGCCCTGATCACAAGAAAGTCCTTGTCGGACATTCCGTCGATATTATTTGTCTTCCAGTGGTCCGTAACTGCCACGACGTGAAAACCTAAATCCCGGTATTGTTTTATCCTTGCGAGAATATTGGTATCGCCATCCGATGTTTTGGTATGTACATGGAGGGCCGCCTTGTACCAGTTTCCCTCGGTGGAGAATGGGTTGACAAGCTCTCCTGCCATGCTTCGTAATATTCCCGGAATCGCGATTAAGACAGCAACTAAACCGAGAAAAACCATTCTGCCGAATCCCTGATAATATTTTTTCATGTGAGAGTTCTTTGTCATCTTTCTGCCCCCCCCGTTTTGGAATTTGCGTAACATGATATATCGCACTCCAAACCTTGACAAACCTCAAACACTGGATATTGTGAAGTTTTTAAGAGCGCGACACGTTCTGCCATAAGAAATTATATTGAATGAGAATCAATAGGGCTAGTCGCGGAATTAAATTGGTAGGGCGCGACCGCTGGGCGCGCCGTGTAGAAATGAACAAAACATTACCATTTCGAAAGAAATTACCGCACGGAAGACCGCCGTGGATAAACGACCGGGCAATATTTTTCATTACTATTTGTTGTAGGAACAAGGGGAAAAATCAGCTTTGTTATGTTGATGTGGCGGAGAAAATATTTGAATCGGTCAGGTTTCGTCAGGAAAGGGGTGACTGGTTTATATACCTTTTTCTGTTGATGCCTGATCATCTGCATGGATTGCTTTCTTTTCCTGTGGATAAGGCAATGAAACAGACCATATCAAAATGGAAGGAATATACCGCGAAACAGATGGGTGTTTTCTGGCAGCGTGATTTTTTCGACCATCGGTTAAGGTCGGACGAAAGTTATGAAGAGAAGGCTTTCTATATCAGGATGAATCCTGTCAGGAAGAATCTGGTGGAGAAACCTGAGAATTGGAATTATGTTTATGAAAGTTCTTAATTGGTAAGGTGGGGTGTTGGATCCGCCAGAGGAGAGCGGCGGTCGCGGCGCGACACGCCCTACCATGTATGGCTGGTAGGGCGCGACCGCTGGGCGCGCCGTGTAGAAATGAGCGTAATATAATATGATGTTTATGCGTATTTTTATTTTTTTGTGTCTTTTTATTTCTTTTTCCCATGCCGCTGATGAGAAGGACCTTCTGCCCAAGCCGGGAAAAAGGACAGAGCGGCGTATCGAAGGCTGGCTGGTAAAAGTGGATGACAGGCTGCTGCAATCCAATAATAAGGTTGGAGAAAGGGCATTGCAGTTGCTGGAGGCCCAGCTCGCCAATATCAGATCCGTGGTTTCATCCAATAGCCTGGAAAAACTGCAGAAAGTTGTGATCGTTCTCGATCTTGATCATGGGAAATTGAAACCGGCACAGTATCATCCATCAGCCGGCTGGCTTGAGGGACATGGTTATGCACGTGACCTTGAAAAGTGTGTTCACATTCCGCTGGCTTCAAATTTTGCCAATGCGCGGCACAATAGTGAACAGCCCTGGTGTGTGATGCATGAACTTGCCCATGCCTATAACGACCAGGTACTGGGTTTTGCGAACGGCGATATCAAACAGGCGTATGAACGTTACAAGGCAAGTGGACATGGGGACTCGGTTCTGTTTATTGCAGGTGGGAAGAAGAAACATTATGCGTTACTCAATCACAAAGAATTCTTTGCCGAGATGACAGAGGCATATTTCGGAATGAATGATTTCTTTCCTTTCAACCGTGGAGAATTGAAGACTGAAGAACCTGAAACATACGAACTTCTCCAGAAAATCTGGGGGCCTCTTGTTTCGGAAAGATGACAAGGAAAAACGAAGACAAAGCGAATCGATAAAAGATATCTTCGGCGTTTTTCCCAAACCGAGATTCCTCTCTTCGCTCGGAATGACAACATCAGAACCATCAGGAAAAGGTCATTCTGATGGGCTTTTGCCCGGAAGAATCTCTCTTTTTATTTTGGACAATACACTGTCTTTTCTATTACTTCAGTTCAGTAATATAGATGTTGCGGAAGAGGCACTGTCCGCCGCTTGGTACTTCAGCCTGAAGACCTATGAAACCCTCTTTCGGCCCCGCAAGTCCATCGACTTTCCATGCGGGCTTGCCGTTGATTTCCAACTCGGCAGTTGTGCCGCGGGCAGTCAGTTTGAAGGTGTTCCATTCGCCTTTTTTGAAAAGTCCCTGGCACTTTGCGCCGTTCAATCCAGCGACGTTACCCTCATCGCCCTTTCTCACATTTACCTCGTAACGGCTTGGCCAAGGTCTGCTTTCAGGGGCCGATTCATAACGGAAAAAAACACCACTGTCCCATCTGTCTTCTCTCAGAGCTTTCCACTCGAATTCGATGACAAAGTCGCTATTGTACTTCTTCTTGGTCTGAACAACTCCATTTCCAGCCTTGAGCCGGATACAGCCGTCTTCAACGACAGCTTCACACTTCAAGATGTCCCATCCGTCAAGGGTTTTACCGTCAAACAGCGCGACGCGCTGGCCCGCTGCCGGAACTTTGACTTTGTCAGCAGCAAAAGCAGGGATTGAGAGAACAAACAAGATCGCCATACAACTGCAGGTAATTTTTGTTTTCATAGGATTACTTTAATTCGGTAATATAGATGTTTCGGAAGAGACATTGTCCGCCGCCGGGAACTTCCGCCTGCAGGCAGATGAATCCTTCCTTCGGACCTTCAAGCCCATCAGCTTTCCATGACGGCTTGCCATTCATTTCCATTTCGGCTGTTGTACCACGTACAGTCATTTTAAAAGAATTCCATTCACCATTCTTAAAAAGTCCTTGTCCCTTTGCATTTTTTAATCCGCCGACATTACCCTCGTCACCCTTTCTGAGGTTTGCCTGGTAACGATTAGGCCACGGCTTGTTTTCCGGGATTGATTCATAACGGAAATAAACGCCGCTGTCCCATTTGTCAACTTTCAGAGCTTTCCATTCGAATTCGATGATGAAATCACTGTATTTCTTTTTTGTCTGGACGACGCCATTTCCAGCCTTGATCAGGATGCTGCCGTCTTCAACGACAGCTTCACACTTGATAATGTCCCAGCCGTCGAGGGTTTTACCGTCGAACAGCGCGACACGCTGGCCCGCTGCCGGAGCTTTGGCTTCGTCAGCAGCAAAAACCGGGATTGAGAGAACACACAAGATCGCCATACAACTGCAGGTAATTTTTGTTTTCATGGGGTTATTTCAATACCGCGATCATTAGCGAAATGCAACTCCAAACGCAGACCGGATTTGGTCAAGAACCCGCATCCGGTCAAGTCTTTAAATCTTCTGAAAATATACTTTGATATTCAGATAAAAATGGTTATGTCTTCTGTCCATGTCAAAAAATAATTTTTATAAACCAATGAATCAGAAAATCAGAAAACAATTTAACAGTGTTGCATACTTCACTGCGTTGATGATGTGTGTCCTTGGTGTGTCGCAAGCGGCTGAATCGATAGAGTGGTGTTTCGATCGGCCTTCCGAAGTTGTCGGGACGGCCAATATCGAATATGGCCGCATGGCGAACGGTGTACTTGCCGGCTCCACCACGTGGGACCCGTATTTCTCGCTGCGCTGTCCGAAGGAAGGATTCGACGCAAAGCAATTAACATGGTTGACGGTGCGGATGTATTCGTCGGCTGATGCGGACCTGCTTGATGTTTACTACGGTAGTTCCGACGGACGCTGGTGTCTTGGCGGCAAACTGCCAATCCGCAAAGGGTGGGCAACATATCGGCTCGACCTGAGTAAAAATAACTGGCGCGAGACAACGGCTGGCGACGTCTCGAAGCAGTGGGGTGGACCGGCCAAGCGTGTCAACTCGCTTCGTCTCGACCCCGGTAATCAGGCGGACCGCTGGATAGTGATTGATCGCGTATGCATCGAACCGGTACAGCCGGGCTTTGTGGAAGGTGTCACCGTTGAGCCACGGGGAACCGCGAAACTCAAGACACTGCGCACGCCGAAAACGGTCGAAGCAGGTGACAAGTTGAAAGTGTCGGCGGAATTTGAAGTGTCGGTTCCCGATGGATTGGTGAAAGGGACGGCGTTCCTGCGGTTACGGCACGGCGTGGTTGTAATGAGATTCGAAGAACAGCAGGTGACGTTCAACGACAAGACGATTATTGTTGCCGCGAAATTTCCAGTATTACGCTTTTGGAATCCCGGCAAGTTGACCGTCGAAGTCGGGTGCTATGAGTTGGATTTTACAAGTAACAGTGCGCCGGCAATGGCTGAGGTTGACTTTACGAACCGCCGCGTTGGAAAGGTGAAGCCGCCTGTCTGCGAATTGCGTCCCATCGGCGGTGACGCGGCCATCTTCGTCAACGGCAAGCCGATGCCGGGTTTCATGTATCTGGCTTCAGGCGCACTACATCCCGATTATCATCGTGAAGCCGCACAGGCCGGTGTACATCTCTACAGCGACTGGTTTGGTACCTCGCGCCACGGCGATATGGGTCATGTCGCACCTGACACCTATGATTACGGTGAATATGACCGTTACTTTGGTGCAATCCTCGAAATCGATCCGGACGCCTGGTTCCTGCCTCACATCGGTATGAGCGGGCCGCTCTGGTGGCAGAAGGCACATCCCGATGAAATGAGCCTTCGCGAGGATGGTGTACGTGAGCCGACGTCGTTTGCCTCGGAACTCTGGAAACGTGACATGGGCGATGACCTGCGCAAACTGATCGCGCATCTGCGTCACGCACCATATGCTGACCGGATTATCGGCTACATTATTTACAGTGGTTATACCGCCGAATGGCAGATGTGGGGAACATGGCAGCCATCACGCGATGATTACAGCCAGCCCGCGCTCCGGGCGTTCCGTGCATTCCTCAAGAGTCGCTACGAAACAGATACAAAGCTGCGTGCAGCGTGGGCGGACGGCAAGGTGACATTGGATTCCGCTGAAATGCCACGCTGGTCGAAACGCCGCCCGCCGGGGCCGCAAGTCTTGCGCGATCCCAAGACCGAACGTCAGGCAATGGACTTTTACGAGTTTATAAGCAACATGACTGCCGATGCCATCCTCCACTTTGCCCGCATAGCGCGTGAAGCCACCGATGGTAAAGCGCTTGTGGGTACCTATTACGCCTACCTTTCCGCACACGGCATCAACCAGCAGGACTCCGGACATCTCGCAGCGCGGCGTGTATTCGACTCGCCCGACATTGATTTCCTGATGAGCCCGCCGAACTATTGGTATCGCAAGCCGGGTGAGGCGTGCACGTTCATGTCAGCCACTGACTCCATGCGGATGCGCGGCAAACTGTGGCTTGACGAGTCGGACCATCGAACGTTTTTGACCGACCTGGGTTCGGGGTACGGCAGGGCCTCGACATTGGAGGAAACTCTCGGTGTGTTCTGGCGCGAGTTCGCCGAGGTTCTCACCAAGCGTGCTGCCGTGAGCTGGTTCGACATGGGAGGCGGATGGTTCTCGCATCCGGGAATACTTGCCGATATGGACCGCGCCGCTGTGGTCATGAAACAGGACCTGTCGCGTCGCAAACCGTTTGCGCCGGAGATAGGTGTGTTTGTGGATCCGGAGAGTTTTTACTGGATGCGCTCGACAACGGCCAATTCCGCACTCGTTCTGAACCAGATTGTCACTATGCCGCAATCGGGCGCGCCATGGGACTTCTGCCTGCTCTCCGATATCTCTGATACGCGTCTGCCGGATTACAAACTTTACGTCTTTCTCAACGCCTTCCGCGTGGACAATGCGCGCCGTGAGGCCATCATTAGCAAACTCAAACGTAACAATGCCACCGCGCTCTTTGTGTATGCACCCGGCTACTTTGGTCCCGACGGTCCATCACTCGATAACATGCGTGCACTGACGGGTATCCGTATTACAAAGGACGATGTAGAAGGTGCTCCGCAGATTGTCCTTGATACGAATACGCCGCTGGTTCAGGGGTTGAATTCCAGCGAACCGGTTGGCGCGAAGAAGCAGACCGTTTCGCCGGTATTTTACGCCGACGATCCCAACGTACAGGTTGTCGGTCATCTTGTCGGCAGTCAACGCGCGGGGCTGGTCGTGAAGCAGATGGACGGTTGGACGAGTATCTACTCCGCAGCGATGACACTTCCGCCGCCGCTCATGCGCCGTATCGCCCGCCAGGCAGGAGTCCACGTCTGGATGGAGACCGACGATGCGCTCTACACCGACGGCCAGTTCGCCGGCCTTCACGCTGCCACCGACGGTGTGAAGATCCTGCGTCTGTCCGAAATGTTTAACATCACCGATGTGATCACCGGTAAGCGTCTGGCCAGGAAAGTCCGCGAGATCAGTATCCCTATGAAACGGAGTGAGACGGTCTTGTTGAAGCTTGAACGGCAATAGGGATTTAAAAGATCACCAACTCTTTATTTCACATTTGTAATAGACTTTTATTCAGATTAGTTCCGATACGTTTCCAGTCATTACAATTTGTACTGTGGTATTTTCATCAGTTCACCGTCTTTCAAAGCCGACTGATGTGCCACGATGCCGGCGACCGTCATGTTCAACGCCTGGGCCACATCCACCAGTGGTTTACGGTCTTCAAGGATCGCCGTAACAAACTCGTTCATGAGAGGGCCATGCGAACCACCGTGACCACCGGCTTCCACAGAGGGAGGAAGCGGCGGACGACTGAGGTCTGGTAAGTTCTTCTCAAGCCCTTCATACCGGCCATAGGCTGTATTTGCCAATGCTGTTGGTTTACGCTCTTCACTGAACGAACCTTTCTGACCGCGAATTCGTCCCCTCTCTCCCCCATAACCGGGAGAATCCCAACTGACGCCCATCCTTGCCATCCCGCCCTCGATGGTACGGAATAGCGCGATCTCGGTACCAAACGGATTTTTGTAGCGGTTATTTTCGGGTTGCAACCATTGGAGATGGCTGGGCATGCCCATACAGGAAACTTCGGTAAAACTGCCGCCGGTCACACCCACATAATAGGCGTTCGAGTGTGTCGGGTACCATTGTGGCGGCAGGCCATCACGCCAACCCTGGTATGACGCAATAGGTGTCGGACAGTAATGATAGTATTCCCCTTCAGAATACACGAGTTTACCAAACCCGCCTGCATTGTAGATTTGCCGCATTGCGTAAAGCCCATCGTGGAAGTACGAAGTTTCGAACATCATATACTTTCGTCCCGTGGATTTAACGGTATCTAATAATTTGTCGGCATCCTCGAGTGAACCCCAGACGGCCGGTACAGCCGTGGCCACATGCTTGTTGTGTTTCATGACCTCGATGCAGTGCTGGGCGTGGTTTGGAGCGTTGGTGGCCACAAACACGGCCTCAATCGTATCATCCTTGACCAGCTCTTCGAGCGAGGGATATGTCTTATTACAGCGACACACCTTTGCCAGAGCGGCACAACGATCCGGAAAGAGGTCGCTTACGGCCACCACCTCAACATTCGGATGATTCTGGAAACCGAATGCCGCTCCGAAATGGCAAACACCATAACCGACGATGCCCACTCGAATCTTGCGGTCGGAGACTGGTTTCCAGTTTTTCGATGCATTCGGATCGGTTTGTGTTTTCTCGAAACCCTGGATCGGTTTCTCATTCGCCCCCAGTGTCAAACCTGTCAATCCCATAACAGCGGTACCGAAACCAACAGCCTGTAGAAACGAACGACGCGTGGTGGAGTTGGGCGTTACCGTTAAAGGCGTCTTTGTGTTATGTGTTCGAGTTTTATTGGTTTGTGTGAACATGGCTTTTCTCCTTTTCCTGTTTCCGTGACCGGTATTGTTCCGTCACGGCAATTTTACCCGGTTCTATTGGCGGGGTTCCCCGCAGTCTGCCACGGGGAGCTTCACTGATATTGCAGGTATTGTATTACATTTTTTAACAACGCTATATCAAATACAGATATTTCTTTACTTAACCTTTTTTCCGAAAAAGTTTACATTTTTTCCGGTGAAACGGTTTCTTCGGAGGGTTTAAAATCAGCAAAACCGGAATGATTGAATTTGATGATCTGGCGGAATCAAAAGAGTTTCGTCAGTTCTTTATTATTGTCCGTGAGCTGACCGGTATTCCTGTCGGGTTGGTTTCTCCTGATGGCAAACGGTCCAAGCTTCTTTTTACGATGGATACCTGGACTCCGCTTTGCCGGCTCATCCGTACTCATCCGCTTGGCCGTAAGGGTTGTCATGATACCGATTCCTCGCGTCTCAGGCAGGCATTCTCCAGCAAACAGGTCATACATTATCTCTGCCATGCCGGTCTGATTGACATGATGATGCCTGTGGTGATCAACGGCGAACATGTGGCCACGATCAATTGTGGACAGGTGTTACCCGAACCCCATTCCGAAAAAAGATTCAGACAGCTGCAGCGCAGGCTCAACCCGATGGGCTTTTCGTCATCGGCGCTGCGAAAGGCCTATTATGCCTCGCCGTACTGTTCGCTCGAAAAAATAAAGATCATCATGAATTTATTTTCTTTTTTCATTGAGTATTTCGGGGAAATAAGCTGGCGGCTGAAACAGGTCCGTCAAAAGGACTTTATCCCGGTTCAGCAGGCGCAGAAGTTTATCCACAACCATTTCCAGGAGCATATGACACTGCGTGATGTTGCCCGGTCGGCATCTCTCTCCCCGCACTATTTCTCATCCCTGTTCCATGAGATGACGGGAATGACCGTTAAGAAATATCTCCAGACGATTCGCATCAATGCCGCAAAACAACTGTTGAACCTGACTTCTGAGCGAATAACGGATATTGCATTTGATGTTGGATTCAACAATTTGACGGACTTTAACCGGGTATTCAGGAGAACGGAGTATTGTTCCCCGAAGCAGTATCGCCGTTTGCGCAGGTCCGGAAAATGTTGATATTTCATCTTTTCAAAAGGTTCAGCCGTTCTTCCGCATTCCGGAAAAGCAGTAGTTGACATGAGGATTCCCTCCTTATAATAGCGATAAGACAGAAAATTCAGAAATACAGTTAATAGGAGTGACTGATGAAAAGGATATGGGTCACGGTTTTAGGTGTTGGTTTTCTTGCCGTTACCACGGTGGCGCGTGAGGGCGGGGTTAGTGCTGGATACCTCAAATTTTGGGATGAACCGGCGGTTCAGACGCGGATCACAGAAGATATCAGATCGAACCGTATGGCCGAGGCCAGATTGAATCTGCCTTCTGTCAAACCTGACTCGGATGTAACGATCGAACAGACTGGTCACCAGTTTCTGTTCGGCGGGAATATTTTTCTGTTCGGAGATCTGAAAACATCCGAGAAAAACAAACGATACGAAGAGACGTTCGGTACGCTATTTAATGCCGCAACGGTACCGTTCTACTGGAAGACGTTGGAACCGGAACAGGGTAAACCTCGTTTTACTGCAGACAGTTCTTACGAATACCGTCGTCCGCCAACGGATCCTGTGGTGGCATTCTGCGAGTCGCGCGGTGTGAACATGAATGGCCACGCAATCATCTACGGCATGCGGCGATGGGGGCACCCGGTATGGATGCCGGAAGACCGTAAAGCAATGGAACCGATCTTCGAGAAACACGTGAAAGAACTGGCGGAACGATACAGCACGCGCGTACAACGATGGGATGTGGTCAATGAGTCCATCGATCAGGCCAACCGTGGCCTGATGCCGGACGACTACACGTATAAGACCTTCACATGGGCCGCAAAATATTTCCCGTCGGCCGTACGGTTTGGCATCAACGACTGTGATATGCATGGGGGTCCATCCAAACGTTATGTGGAAATCATTCGTGATCTAATTGACCGAGGCATAAGGATCGACACCGTTGGAGTACAGATGCATATCTTCAACCCAAAAGAATCGCAACGTATCGCGGAAGGTGCGGATATCCTGACGCCCGCGAAAAACGTGGCGGTACTCGATTGCTTGAAAGCTGCCGGCCGGCCGATCCACATAAGCGAGGTGACGGTAAGCGCGCCGGATGACACCGAGGCAGGTAAGACGATACAGGCGGAGATAGCTCGCAACCTTTACCGACTCTGGTTCAGTTACCCTGAGGTTATGGGTATTACCTGGTGGAACGTGGCCGACGGCGGCGCGGCCCCTGGTGAACCTTCTTATTCTGGATTGTATGACAAAGAGATCAATCCGAAGCCTGTTTACCACGCGTTGAATGCGCTCATTAATCGCGAGTGGAGAACACGCCTGACTCTAAAGGCCGGGGTTGGCAAACCTGTAACGTTTCGCGGGTTCAAGGGTCGCTACCGCGTGACTTGGACTGATGCTGATGGTACGGCTAAAAACGCTGTGTTCGAGCTTACTAAAGACGGTGACGGGATATAAATCAAACCCGTCAGATGTCAGCTGTGTAATAGAGAGTATTTTATGAAAAAATTTTCGCATGAAATTTTGTCTGTGGTGTTGGAACTGATTCTGATTTTGCTGCCTTTTGGGAATTTCTCAATTCTTCGTGCCGAATCTTTTAAAGACGTGGAATGCGGGATATTGGCAAAGATTTCAAAAGAAGAATTCGCTGGGCTCTACATTCCAAAAAATACCTCCGTTAATCGTATAAGGGCGGCCGATTTTCTCAAGGGGCGCACACATTCCGGTGCAATAGAGGCCGCTATTGCCTCTTCAAAACTTTCGGGAACTTTTACTGTAATTGTTCTGGACTCCCAGGACTGGATAATAGACAGGGCCATACTCCTTCCGTCAAATACGGAACTTGTGATAAGCGGATGTAAGTTGAAACTCGCCGATGGGGTATTCGACAATATTATAAGAGTTGCGGGAATCAAACCGAACCCTCAGGACCCGAACGGCTCATGCTTGTCGCTTGAACCTGTTGAGAATATAAAAATTACGGGACTTAACGGTGCGATAATCGAGGGGGCTGATAATCCTTATACTGCGGCAAATCCAAAAACGGGGGTTGTGGAAAAGTGGGTGGGGGATTTCTTTGGCTGGCGCACTGTGGGAATATTAATATCTATGACGCAGCATTATGAAATCTCAGGCTTTACCATGCAAAAGACACATTGCTGGGCAATCTCCCAGGATTGGGGCTGCAAGTATGGTTATCTGCACGACATAGTATTTGATACCCATGTAAAGAACGGAGACGGTATAGATTTTAGAAACGGCTGTTCTTATTGCCTTGTTGAAAATATTTCGGGAACAACCAGCGACGATACCGTTGCATGCACTGCTTTAAGCTCCAGTGTTGCTTCTGTAAATTCAAAATACATCTGGCCTATGCAGTCAATGGGGTATGCCTGTAAAGATGCCGGTGCCGACGCCGACATACACGATATCGTCATACGGAACATACGTACGTCAGGAAAGTGTCACGGGGTGATATGCCTGGCGACATCACCCACGGTTTACAACATCGCAATAGAAGATGTGTGCGAAGAAACCACTTCTGCACGGGAGGCATGCGTTAAGATTTACACTGGTTACGGTACCGGATATAAGAAAGGTAATTTAAGAAATATTGTCGTGAACAATGTGGTATCGCGCGGTGCAAAATACGCTGTCATGGTCAAGGCGGGCGTTAAAGATGTGTGGTTTAACAACATCAGGCAGTTGAAAAACGACGCGCCTGTTTATTGTTTTTCGGGAGAATCCGAAAATCTGCGCATAACAAATTCCGAAACGCCGGCCACCGGGGGCATGTTTAAAACTGCTACCTGCGGAGGGAGTTATCCCAGACATCTCCAGGGAATCTGTGTTGATGACAAGGGTTCGATTTACTGGTCCTTCACTGACGTTCTTGTGAAAACCGATTACGATGGACACATTATGAAAAACATATCTGTGGCCAGTCACCATGGCGATCTTTGTTATAGAGATGGAAAAGTCTACGTTGCCGTTAATCTTCGGAAATTCAATAATCCAAGTGGAACTGCAGCTGACTCGTGGGTTTACGTTTATAACGCCGACGATCTTTCGGAGATTTCCCGGCATAAAGTACCCGAAGCCATCTACGGGGCGGGTGGTATAGCCTGCCAGGGAAAGAGTTTCATGGTTGTGGGTGGATTGCCGACAGGTGTCGAAGAGAACTATGCATACGAATATGACCCGGATTTCAAATTTGTCAAACAACATGTTATTAAAAGCGGTTATACTTTACTTGGCATTCAGACCGTGGCCCGCTCCAATGGCCACTGGTGGTTTGGCTGTTACGGAAAACCCAAGGTTCTTTTGAAGACCGATGAGAAGTTCAATCTGGTTGGGAAATACACATTCGACTGTTCACTGGGCATTGTCGGACTTTCTGACGGCAGTTTCCTTGTTGCCCGCGGCGTGACACTGGCAGATAAAAAGCGGTCGGGGATTTTATTTCCGGCTGTTGCTGACAATGAAAAAGGTTTGATATCGCGTGACCCGGGCTTTCATATACCCATCTCAAAATAATTTAATAAATAATGGAGATCAGAAACCCATGAGTAATTTGATTACACGACGAGATTTCATTGGTGGTTCGGTTGTGGTATCTGCCGCGACTGTTCTTTCAGGTCTTGAGACGAAGGCTTCATCGCGACCACGCAAGATGGCTGATGTGGGCTGGTGCTGGGATGGGCAGGGACTCAATGGTCAGTGGCGGTTGTCCATTTTTGGTGCGGGCGAGGGCACAAGATGGTTTGGATTGCGGAAATGCTGTTTCATGTTTCATCCCAATACGCCAATGGCAATGGAAAAACTACAGGATATGGAAGAAATCACATGTGATATTTCAAAGTGGGAATACCAGAAAGTTGAACATCCGCAATACAAGGGACTGGGTGCACCGATGCGTATGAATCATGACGGCCGTATCGAACGGAAATGCCGCGAAGCGGAAATAGTCAGTCAATTGTCATTGAAATTTCCAAACGTTACTGGTGCATTCGATGATGATCTTTACGGTAAGATAAAATCCGGGAACATTACACCGTCTGAATATTCCACTGTCCATCGTGCCGTGACAGGTGCCAATCGGAAGATGAAACACTGGGGCGTGGTCTATTCGCATGAATTGAAAAAGGAGAACTGGGCTGGATTTACTGATCTGCTTGATGTGATCACTCTCTGGGTATGGGCATCAAAAGACCTGGTTAATCTTGACCGCTATGTTGAACAGTGTCGTGAGATATTTCCAGGTAAACCCATCAATGTTGGCTGTTATCTGCGCGATTTCACGCTGTTGGATGCTGTGCCAATGGATATGTTGAAACACCAGTGGAACCTTGTCTGTAAATATGTAATGGATGGAACAATCCAGGGTTATTCCATTATAAGTGGAAAGCTGATAGACATGCATCCTGAACAGGCAACATGGGTACGGGACTTCATCAAGGCGAACTAAGTAACAGTGTTTTTGTTGATATGGAGGTGTGTTGAAATGAAAAACATTCTTTCGATTTTGGGTGTAACAATATTTCCTGCTGTGTTGATTCTGGGTCAGGATGGGATGCTTGAGATAAAGGGGATGGGGTCGGAAGGGAAAAAACCTTATCAGGGAGGGAAGGTGGAGTTTCTTGAAGTCTCGATTGCCGATCAGATTGTCCATTTTACTAAACCGGAAAACATCCCCCTGCGCCTGAGCATCAGGTACAATGTCCTTGAGACCGCGCCGGTTTTGCTCAACTCACGCCTGGGTACGGAACACTGGCATCTTTATCAATACGACAAAAATGCTTTGTCCGCTTTGCACACGCGGGAAAAAATTGATCTGTCGAAAGCCGGCGAGGCGACAACAACGGTAAAGGACGCGAGGGCCGTGTCGCAATATGGTCTGTTGCTCGCCAAGGGCCTTGTTGGTATCCGCGGACATTATTATTTTCTGGTGGACCAGCCGGACGGGAAGTGGCTCGATGTGGTCAACCCGCCGGCATTCTTTAACCGGCCGGAATTGATACAGAAACTGGTGTTTACACTGGCAAACCTTGAGAAATTTTCCCTTGAGCTGTCTGCCATCGAGTCCACGTGGAGACCTAACAGCCTTGTTCGCGTCAAACTTGTCCTCACGGATGCCGATGCCTCAAAGTTTCCTGTCGTCAATGCAAAGACAACAGCCGAGGCGGGTGATTGGAAAACGACGCTGGAGACAGAGATGGACGATATGAATATACCGACAGGCTGGATGGTGACGAAACTGCCGGAGAAAGAGGTTCCTGACAAGATGCTTGTCCACATGACTGTGAATGCGATGACGCCGACGGGCCCGGTGACACAGGTGGTGACCCGGACCTTTTCAAAAGGCGATGGACAGAAAACAGAAACGGAAATGGGAGCCAAGGCAGGGCCGGTTGTGCTTCCAAGAAATGCCAATGGTATTGTTCATGAGACGCGTGCCCTCTGGATGAATCCAAATTCCTACATGACAAAAAAAGACATTGAAACGGTTGTTGAGCGCGCCGATGCAGCCAGGCTGAACATGATTGTCGCGGATATTTTTGTCCGGTCCATGCTTATTGCCAAAAGCGAGCTGTTCCCGATGCATTCGAAAGTGGAGGAGGGATTTGATCCATTGGCCTGCCTAATTGAGAAAGCGCATGAAAAGGGGATCGAGGTACACCCGTGGTTCTGTGTTACCTATCGGGACGCAAATTTTCGCAAAAAACTTCCAGGTGTCGACGTGATCAACAAAAACGGCAAGGTGGAGGAACTTCCCGCTGATGCCCATCGGCCAGAATACCGTGACTTTATTGTGAAACTTATGGTTGGCGTGGCACGTGATTATAACGTGGACGGTATCCATCTCGATTACATCCGGACGATGGGAAAATGTTATTGCGAAAAGTGTAAAGAGGAATTTCAACGGCAGTTTGGCAAGCCGCTGATTGAGGCCACGGACGAAGACTGGATCAAATGGCAACAGGAAGCAATCGGCGATATCGTCCGCCGAACGGCTGAAGGTGTCAAAACGGTGAAACCCAAAGCGATGATGTCTGCCGCCGTGTTTTCCAATCTGCGTGGAGGTGCGATGGAGGGACAGGATCCGGCAGGTTGGGCGAAAAAAGGATGGATCGATATCATCATGCCGATGGATTACAAGATGGATACGCTGGCGATGAGGGCCACGGAGAAGGAGTTTCTTGATGCGCTTGACAATGACAACAAGCTGGTTACAGGGCTGTCGTTATATGTACGAAGCGGCGCCAAGGCCCAGGACAGGTCACCGATGCTGGTGAAACAGCAAATCCAAATGGTCCGCCGGCTGGGAATTCACGGTTACTGCCTGTTCGAGTTTACATATCTGAGCGATGAGATCATCAAGATGATGAAGTCCGAGCTCAACCAGGAAAAGGCCGTACCTTTCTTCAGATGAGTTGCCTGATAATACGTGCTCCACATAAAAATTATAACTTATCATTTCCTGCCCGGCATTCTTTTAAACCACTTTCGAGTTCCGGGTTTGATTTGTTCGGCCCTTTTAAGTTGTTTCAATCCTTGCGGTTCCATCTTTTCCGCATCTGAAATATCAATGAACCAGTCGTCTTGTGTTTCAATCCATTTATTGGCCGACAGGTCATGCCATTGATTTCCTGCCCATAATTTCGGGATCAGGGTTGCTGTGTCTCCTTTGTCACCTACTTTAACGGAATCGACACTCAGTTTTCTGTGCGGATCATCGGAAAAACGAAGAAATGGAAATACATCCATGAAACATCGGCGGACGCCCTCCATTCCCCTGTTCTTCACAAATTCCGGATCAACAAATTCCGATGCATGTGTAAAATCCTGTTTCAAAATATATTTTATTAAATCATCAAAACGCTGTCGGATCCTTTTTTCCGGACTCCCGGTATATTTTTTCCTGGCGGGTGTATCGTTTCCGGCCGCCGGTTTGGCAACTGCCTTTTCACCGGCATTCGGCTGACCAGGGGTTTTTACAGTGTCTTTCTCCGGCGGTTTTTCCTGGTTGACTTTTGTTTCAGCGTCCATAACCAAAGCGCGTGCCGCCATCAGTTCAGCGCGGTTCGTCAAACTTTCTTTCTCGGATTTGACCTCGATCGCGCCGCGAATGTCGTTATTCTTTGTAAGCACTTCCTGGAGATTCCCCAAAGCTTTCTCATAATTCTGGGCCAGGGCAATGATCTTTTGCGCCTGTTCAACGGAATACTTTTCTACGGCCTTGATATAGGCATTTTGAAGCGGAACAAGTTCGGGAACGTCTTTTGATATGTTATCTACGCTGATCTTTTTTGCCGCGGAGAAACGGTCTATTTCTTTTTCTATGGCAAGTACAGGATCAAGTTTTCCAGTCGCCTGCATCTTTTTCTGAATATTCTTCAAGGCAGCAAGATATTTGTCCTGTTCAGTGACTATCAGCCCCAGATCAGAATCGGTAATCTTCTGCAATTCTTTTTCGTAGGTGGCTTTGAGCCGAAGAAATCCGGCATTTGCCGGGACATCATCTGCGGCAAATAACGGCAGTAGAAAGGGACAGATTAGCAGAACTGCACACAATGAAACAATTGCCCGATTGATAATCATCTCCAGAAACCTTTCTTTTGTCTCTACTATATCCACGATAACGTTTCCGGAGAATGTTTTATTTTAGGAACCATAAAAAAATATTCAGAATCTCGTAAGGATTTCTTTGAGGGATTCCCATGCCCAGCTTTTTGTTCCATCAGGCCGGACAAGCCAGAAGCCTCTTGTATCTTCATTCTTCTTCACCGGTTTGTTTATTGGTTCATTGCAGTAAACCTGCCAGTATATTGCATAAGGACAACCGAGTTCCTGCGTTATCCTGACAACGTCCGTAATCAGTTTGTGGACTTTTTCCTGTGATGACTTGTTTTCCGGAAGGCCGAATTCACCAATGTAGACATTACTTGTTTTCTGGAAACCCTCGCGCATATGGCTGGCAATATATTTTATGGCGGCTTTAAATTTCTCGGGATTCTGTTGCGTGTCGTAAGATGAATAGGATACAAGATCCACTTTAACGAACGGCAGGACCTTGTCCACTACGCGTGGCAGATTTTTCTCCATTGAATCAAATACACGATTCACCTCGGCGGCATGCAGGACGCGGACGCCTTGCTGACCAATTTCTGCCCTTGCTTGGTCAACTCCTGCCTGGCGCGCATTGAGCCACCGGATCATTCCTGCCAGTGCGTCCGGAGCAGGGGATATCTTGGGGTCAAAGCCCATTACGGCCCAGTCGCCTTCCCAGTTCTGCAGGACAAATGTTTTTCCTGTATTACGGTAAGTCACAAGAAGATATTTTGTAAGTTCATAAAACTGCCGCTGATCTTCCTGGAACTGTTGTTCGGTTGGTTGTTTTTTCCAGTAATTATCCGGTATTCCGACTGAAAAAGTTTCGAGAACATAAGTTGTGAATGGTTTGCTGAAAACATCCTGAGAGTATTTTGTTTTTGCAAGGTCGGCGAGGCTGGTTACCCTGGGCCATGAAGAATGGAATGGATAATTGTTTTCAGGTTTTCCGTTGAACCACAGTTTAATGACCCGTGATCCAACGGCGAGAACCTGGTCAGCTCCTTCATTCAGGAAATCTTTTTCGGTCAGGCAGTATTTCCCGCAGGCGTGAGTGACGCCAAGCATATCGCGTATATCACCGGTTCTGGCCGGTTCATCTGCTGATAAAATGGTAATCGGATTAATAATCAGCAATATGAAAATTGCCAATTGTGCAGTCATTTCAATATTTCCCTGAAATATTTTCATTTTCTTGGCGGGAAATTATCGGGCATCCATTTTGGTAAGTCTGCAATGGATGACCTTGCCGATTCAGATGTGGGAACGTTCCATGCCTGGAAAAACGGTCCGAGGTTCTTTCCGATAGCGCGTGAAAAACGGACCATCCACTGATCTCGTTTTTCTTCATCGTTCTTCGGGTGTTCGTTGGAACCCAGTTTGCGATATTCGCCGATGACTTTTTTAAATGCATCCCAACCGAATGCCTCGCGGAGCTGAACATACATAATCAGGGCAAGGAATGGATCACTCTGCCATTTGCTGAATTGAGCGTCCTCGGCAAAATATTTTTTCATGTTTTTTGTCCGTGATTCCAATGTAATTGCCCCGTGTTTTGGCGCTTTCGGACAGACGGTATCAAGTATATATAAGGAAAAGAGATTAACGGTGACTTCGCCGGCACCATTGAATGTCCAGTCCCCGTTCTGGTGATTGTGCCCGATCTCATGGAACATTCCCCAATCCCCATCGTTGCGGAGATGATCAACTTTGATAAAACGCGGTGCGGCATCCAGGAACGACATGAGCGGATAACCTGAATGCATGTATCCGGCTGAAATCTGAACATCAGAAACGAAACGTTCCGGGCTGGGACGGTTACGGTCGAGGCAGGCAAGATCCGCACATGCATCCAGCACTTCATCCCAGAATTTCATTACGGGTTCCGGATCGTTGAGATCGCGTACATAAATGGAAGGAATGGAAATAATCAGCTTATCGGTTTGAAGTTCCGCGATGGGAGCCTGATAATTGCGAATGGTATTACGCCATTGCTGGAGACTGGTTTTGCCGAGGATGTAATATGGCGCGTGCACAGCGCCTGATATCTGTACCGGGATGTCACCCATCATACAGTCTTTTGGAACATCGATATAAATCAGGCCACCAAATGCACAAGCTGCTTTGGTGACGGCATTTGTAATCAGGAATTTGCGGGTGATTTCCGGCGCGCGGCTCCATTTTTCATTATTCCACAAACCATCGGTATGGCAACCGATTCTGATGAGAAGTTTACCGTCTGCCGCGGATTCAGGAACTGTAACCGTGATCAACTCTCCGGGTGCAGCATACAGACCGGTACTGTGCCATCGCGGTATTATTGTTTCGACAATAATTCTCTCGGAAACACGTGGCGTAATTTTGGGAACGGGACCGGGAAATGCGGCTGCGGCAGGGTGCGCCTTTACCTGTTCAGGCGGCAAAGATTGGTCACGGTGAATCTGGTAAGCAAGAACTACCTTGGCCAGGCCATCGGTATTGGCAATGGGTTTCTTTTCCGTAGGGATGGCAGAGGTGGCGACACGGGCCTCGATCGTAGAAAATCCTGGCCAGAAAATCGAATTCTCTTTCGGGATTGATCGTACTGCATCAGACAGGGTGGTCGTTATCTGGCTGATTTCATCTTTTGAAACAGTAATTTTTCCCGCGGCCTGGGCCTGAAGCGTATCGAGTGCGGTTATTGCATTACAGTATTTGGAAGGTGTGCCTGAGATTGTAAATCCTGCCTGGCCTGTGCGTCCCGGCATCGAACCCGACCAGACAATACCCGCTTCGGCAAATACCTTGTTCCCCGCAGAATCGTTATCCAATGATTTCTTTGGATTGAGTTGTTGCCAGCCCCATCCGGTCATGGTGGCAATTACTCCGCCTCCCTTTTTGATAAATTCAAGAACAACAGCGCGGGATTTATCGTTGCCAAAACGGTCACTGTTACAACAGAGCACATCACAGTCTTTCAATTCTGAGGACAAATCCTGACCGGTACCTTGACTGACGGTCAGTTGCTGGCTTTTGAGGTATGCTTCAAGCTGGTTTTCACGGATTACTACAATACGGGGGCTGTTCTTTCCGCTGGTCCAGCGGATGAGGTTGATTATCAGTTTGCCGGTGTTGACCTTCGCAAGACTCTCACTGCCGAAATAACCGGTGTGTCCAAGACCGGCGATACGTCCCTGTCCGAAGATGGCCGCCGCAACAACAGGCAGGACGGCATTACCTTTTCTGCCGGTTGTGCCTGTTACAACGGCGAAGGCCTGTGGGCCGAAGACACACAAACCACCCGGCACACCCGGCCCGTCAATTTCAGAAACATCCTTGAGAATGACAGATAGATTTTTCTGGATTTCCGCCGTTGACAGGTTGCGGGAAGTGGTTGCTGTAGATTGGGAAAAAACATTCAGACAAAAAAGATTAATAAGAAGAATAATTATCAGTCGCAGTTTCCATCCAAGCATACCGTATCCCCATATGTAATTGGCGGGCACAATATCAGTTTAGAAGCTGTTGAGTCAACGATCACTGCAGTTTCTATTACGATTGGGATTACGATTACGATGAAGATTACGGAGTTGGGAAATGAGGGAAAATTTGGCTTGAGGTGCTTCAGGGCAGAGCGTAGAATCGCGCCCGAAAGTTTGGAAAAAATAAAACTAAAAAGAGGATGTATCATGAAAAATATTTCCCGCCGTAGTTTTCTCAAAACGTCCGTTCTCGGCGCAACTGCTTTCAGTTTGAGTGCCAGTTCGTGGGCCCAGGTTGCCGGCGCCAATAGCGACATCCGTGTGGCACAGATCGGCTTTCGCGGGCAGGGTGGTGGCCATATCAGTTCCCTGCGCAAGATCAAAGGAGTGCGCCTGGTTGCCTTGTGTGATGTTGATAAGGAAGTAATTGGTAAAAAGATCAAGGAGCTTGGTGAGAATGCCCCCCAGACTTATACTGATATTCGCAAGCTCCTCGAGAACAAGGATGTAGATGCTGTTTCCATTGCCGTGCCCAATCACTGGCATGCGCTGGCCACGGTCTGGGCCTGCCAGGCCGGTAAAGACGTTTACGTCGAAAAACCAGCCAGTCACAATATTTTTGAAGGCCGTAAAATGGTAGAGGCTGCCCGCAAGTACAACCGCATTGTCCAGTGTGGTACGCAGTGTCGTTCTTCGGTTGGTATCCAGGAGGGGGTAAAATATGTCCAGGATGGAAAACTGGGCAAAATTATCATAGCTCGCGGGTTCTGCTACAAGGGTCGCAGACCCATTGGCCTGGTTGATGGTCCACAGCAGGTTCCTGATTCTATTGATTACGATCTCTGGTGTGGTCCGGCTCCCAAAGAGCCTCCGCGCCGCAATAGTAAAAATGGTCCTGTTCACTATGACTGGCACTGGTTCTGGGCATACGGCAATGGCGACTACGGCAACCAGGGTCCCCACCAGGTGGACATCTGCCGCTGGTTCCTTGGTGAAGATGCCATCGCTCCGTTCTCCATGGCCATTGGCGGACGCCTGGGTTACAAGGATTCCGCCGAAACGCCAAACACGATAATTGTTTATCATGGCTACAAAATACCATTACTTTTCGAAGTCCGCGGTTTGCCAAAGGACAAGGCTTCCCAGACTGCAGAAGGAAAAGATGCCTGGAAGATGGATGACTTCAGGGGCGCGAGCATAGGCAACGTTATAGAATGTGAAAACGGTTACGTTGTAGTCCCAAGTTATACAACAGCCATCGTTTATGACAAGGATGGCAAAGAAATCACCCGTTTTGACGGAAAGAAAAAGAAAGATACGAATGTCAAAACTCCGCTCGGTTTGGTTGCTGAATCTGGTGGTCATCATGATAACTGGATTGCCGCAATCCGCAGTCGCAATATCAAGGACCTGAAAGCGGAAGTCCTGGAAGGTCATCTTTCCGCAGGCCTGGTTCATACTGGAAATATCTCCTACCGTCTCGGTGCCGGTAAAAAGCCGGGCGAAATAAAGGAAGCCCTGACAGACAACAAGAACCTGGCAGAGGCTTTTGACCGCATGGCCGGGCATCTGGATGCCAATTGCGTGGACCTGGCTGCTGACAAGCTGCAGCTTGGTGTGCCGCTGAAGTTCAATCCTCAGACAGAACGTTTCGTGGACAATGATAAAGCCAACGAAATGGTTTCGCGCAATTATCGCAAACCGTTTGTGGTTCCTGAAAACGTATAATCGGGCCGGTGCTTCGACTGCGGTGGTTTTGAGCAGGTTTACGGGTCTTTGTCCCGATGCACTTCGCGCTCGGAACTTCCTGTTGTGCGGAGGAATGAAGCGATGAGAACGACCAGCGCCATGACCCGCCGGGATTTTTTACAGTTGTCAGGCTTGGGCCTGGTTTACACATTTTTACAGAACCCTGGACTGGCAGAAAGTGTGGAACAACGGCCTAATATTGTTTTCATACTGTGTGATGATCTGGGCATCAACGACCTGCATTGTTATGGACGTCAGGACCATCACACGCCAAACCTGGACAAGCTGGCCACTCAAGGCATGCGTTTCACGTCCGCATACTGTGCCCAGCCCATTTGCTCGCCATCGAGAGCGGCAATTCTGACCGGAAAGAACCCGGCGCGTTTGCACCTGACAACCTACCTGCCCGGCCGTTCCAATTGTGTGTCGCAAAAAGTCCTGCACCCGGAAATCCAGATGCAGGTTCCGCTGGAAGAAAAAATGCTCCCGCGCTATTTTAAAGCGGCCGGCTATGTATGCGGTGCGGTTGGCAAATGGCACGTGGGCGGTAAAGGCTTCGGTCCATTGGAACACGGTTTTGATTTTTATCATCCCGGCCGGGCCAACACAAAACCTTCGGAAACAGAAGGCGGTAAAGGCGAGTACGATTTGACCGCCGCTGCCGGGCAGTTTATAACTGCCAACCAGCAACGGCCATTTTTTGTCTATCTTGCCCATAACACACCGCACATCCCATATGACGCGCAGCCGGCCCGCATCGCAAAGAATACCGGCGCATTCGAACCGGTCTATGCCGGTGTGATTGAAACGCTGGATGATACCGTCGGTCGATTGCTGGCCACGCTTGATTCTTTAAAATTAACGGAGAAAACAATTGTCATTTTTACCTCGGATAACGGCGGCTTGCATGTCCCCGAAGGGCCGCATCCCAGGGTCACGCACAATACGCCATATCGCGCCGGCAAGGGTTTTGTTTACGAGGGAGGTTTACGCATCCCGCTGATCATACGCTGGCCGGGACATGTTCCAGCCGGAAAAATCGTGGATGAGCCGGTTATCAATACCGACTGGATACCCACCATGCTGGAACTGGCAGGACAACCTGTGCCATCCGGTCTGGACGGAATCAGTTTTGCCGTGGGTCTGAACGGTCATGGCCATATGCCGCAGAGGAGTTTTTTCTGGCATTTCCCGCACTACACCAACCAGGGCAGCCGGCCCAGCGGCGCCATGCGTGAAGGTGACTGGTTGCTTGTGGAGTTCTATGATGAAGAACAGGCCGAACTATATAACCTGCGTACCGACATCAGCGAGAAACAGGATATGGCCGCCCAACAGCCGGAGCGGGTTGCCAGGATGCGCTCCGCCCTTGCCGCATGGCGCAAAGACAACCACGCGCAGGGCAACGTACCCAATCCGGATTTTTCGCCTGATAAGTTCCGGACGCTTTATCGTGATGTGGACGCAAGCCGGTTCAATCCGGCCACTGCAGGCGAGGAACAATGGAAACAGATGTGGGAATGGCGCAAGACCATGAACTCTGTATTGCCGGACAAAAAACGCAGTAAATGAAAGGAACATGAAAAGACGTAACTTCCTGAAACTGGCCGGCCTTGGCACGGCAGCACTTTGTTTCCCGGACCTTGGAAAAACAGTCGATACTGTTTCTGAAAAACTGCGGCCGAATATCCTGTTTATTCTTGCCGACGATCTCGGATGGATGGACCTGAAATGTCAGGGCAGTACATTCTACGAGACACCGAACCTGGACCGGCTCGCGGCACGGGGCGTGCGTTTCACACAGGCCTATGCGGCCAGCCCGTTGTGTTCGCCGACACGTTCGAGTATCCAGACGGGCCTCTATCCCGCGCGCATCGGCATCACAGCGCCGGCGTGCCACTTGCAGCAGGCACAACTCGAAAAGAAACTCGCGTCGGGCAATCCGAACCAGAAAGTACTCAACGCCGAGAGCCTGACGCGTTTGAAACCGGACTACTTTACGCTCGCGGAGGCGCTGCACGGGGCGGGCTATGCAACTGCACATTTCGGCAAGTGGCACCTCGGCCACAATCTGCCGCAAAATCCGGATGACCATTATGAGCCGAAGGACCAGGGCTTCGATTCTGATTTCCCGCACACGCCCGGTGCGCCGGGGCCGGGCGGCGGTTATCTCGCCCCGTGGAAATTTATCAAGGATCCGCCGTTGGAAGCGAAACCGGGTGAGCACATCGAAGACCGCATGTCGACGGAAGCGGCGCAGTTCATCCGCACGCACAAGGACCAGCCGTTTTATATGAACTACTGCGCCTACTCGGTACATTCGCCGTGGAACGCACGGCACGATTACATTGAGCATTTCAAGGCGCTGACCGACGAAAAAAATCCGCAGCACAATCCGCTCTACGCCGCGATGGTCAAGAGCCTTGACGATGGCGTTGGCCGGCTGCTCGCGGCGGTGGACGAAACGGGCATTGCCGATCGCACGATTATCGTATTCTTTTCCGATAATGGCGGCTTTGCCTATCCGCCGAAGGCCACCGACCCGGAAGGTTTTGAGAACATGCCGGCGACAAGCAACCTGCCGCTGCGCAGCGGCAAGGCATCCCTCTACGAAGGCGGCACACGCGAGCCGTGCCTTATCGTCTGGCCTGGGAAAATGAAGGCCGGTGCAACCAGCGACATCCTGTTCCAGAGCACGGATTTCTATCTTACATTCCTTGCAATGTGCGGCCTTCCGCCGCGTGAAGGACTGAAGTTCGATGGCATGAACCAGGTCCCCGCATTACTTGGTCAGGGTGCAGTGCGTGACCGGATCTTCTGCCATTTCCCGCACGGCAGTTCGCGGCAGGCCGAGGTTATGCCCGGTGTCCAGCCCGGTACCTACGTTCGACGCGGCGATTGGAAACTCATCCGCTTCTTCGCCGACAATGACGATGGCAGCGATCGCCTGGAGCTGTTCAATCTCAAGGACGATGTCGGTGAAACTAAAAATCTCGCCACTGAAAAACCGGAACTCGTTCGCGAGCTGAATGCACTCATCACTGATTTCCTGCGCGATACCGGCGCCGTGATTCCTGTCCGTAACCCGAACTACAATAAAACTGCTGCCGCTTCTGATCCGCTTCAAGGCTGGAAGGCGCGCAATTGCGAAGCCTTGGTCAAGGATGGTGCTCTTGTTGTCACAGGCCGGGGCGTCGCACCGTTCCTCGGCGTTGGCACCGGAAAACTCACCGGGCCTGCCGTAATGAAATTTCGTACCCGCAGTGCGCAGGGCGGTAAAGGTAAAATCGAATGGCTGCCGCCCAATAGAACAGTTGCGACGGCTCAGCCACAGTCGGTACCGTTCGAACTGGCTGGCGGTGACTGGCAGACCATTAATGTGGACCTGCCTGCCAAAGGACCACTCGGCATCCTGCGTCTTTATCTGCCCGCCCAGCAGCAACCAGTGGAGCTAAGCTGGGTTGAACTCAAGGCAAAGGGCAAACCCGTGCGCTGGAATTTTGGAATCAAATAAAACCAGACAAGCCTGGTCCGTATTCTCAAACATTTCTTAGTTGATATTTGACGGAACCGTATTCCAACCCGCCGCTTCCGGCATCGTAACGAACGCCAGCGAAACATATATTGGATAGTTACAGTTGCAATGATGCGCGTAGTTCGGCGCGTTAAGAACTCCACCTGCCGGGATAAGGGTATTGGTGCAGCCTGAACGAATGCCGCGGAAATACGTATGAGCACCCGTCTTCAGGTCGAAATACGAGACGGAAGAATCACGTATCAAAACCAGGTTCGGACAGCCCAGGGCACGGCCACAACCGCGGTTAATGTTGTTGTTCTTCCATAATCGCTCCGCACACGGTTCCCCGGTTTTTAAATCAATCACCTGTCCGCCATGAGTAACAAGTTTGTCGGCCAGAACAATCGGGGGATGATAGGATGTAAAAGCATCGGGTGGATCCTTGCAGGGTAGTTCCTTTGACCAGAGCAAATGGCCTGTTGAACCCTGATATGCCTCTGTCGTGGCCGTGTTACGCGTGAAAAGCAGAACATCAGCCCGCTCCGAAAATGCCAGTTGAGGAACCAGCGGTGGAGCGAAGTCACTCCATTTCGTTCCGGCGGCCAGGGCCGGAGCAACTGCCTGAACCCTCCACAGGGAATCGCCACTTGCAAGATTCAGCGCTGTGATTTCTGCTTCTTCACTCCCGGGGTCTCCCTTTTTCCGGTGTGCAAAATTCCAGTAGTCAACGCAGAACACCCTGTCCGATCCCAATGCGAAGCTCAAACCGTCCCGCTGTGCCGGTACTTTCCAGCGTAGTATGCCGGTTAAACGGTCCAGACATACCAGCCATTTACCTGTCGTACCGACGAGCGAATCGCCGCTGATACGGACTTGTCCCCAAACCGCTCCTCCCGGTGCGGAGAATGTATCCAACCGCTCACCGGTCGCCGCATCCAGGCGCAAACATTTTTTTCCGGACATCGCATATACACTTTCCACGGTGGCTACAATATCGTTGAGTGATTTTACTGTCTGCTTCCACAGGTGCCGCCCCGTATAAATATCGGTTGCATAGAGTTCGTCGCCGATCTGGACAAACATCCGTCCACCGGCAACACGCGGCCGGGGGCCGGCGCCTGCATACGGCGATGGAGCCGGTTCACTGGGCAGACATGGCGGATCACCTTCAATCCATGGGACCGTCCTGTCGAGTTCGCCGCCGAACCAGAGCACGCCAAGCGGTCCTTTCACCTGCTGGTCCGACGAAGCAAATGTGTTGGCTGCTTCACCGCTTTCATGCATCCAGTCTGCGGTATCTGGAAGTGCACCCTGCCGGCTGAGGACTGATAACTTTCCATTCCTGGTTATTGCGGCACAAACCAATCCCGCTGAATGAACCTGGTGGGCAAATGCCTCATGAATATTTGCGCTTGATGCAAAACATGCTTTTCCGCCATACGGTCGCAGCAGTGTGAAGAGCCGTTTTGCATACTCCTGGTTTACAGCAAGTATGGCTGATGGAAAATCTTCCGCCACAATAACGCTGGCCAGGTACGGCGACATCTTCAGTGACATCAGGTCTCCCTGCAGCACGTGAACACGCGGGCCGTAGAGACCCTTTCCGTAAAGTTCACGCCGGGCCTTTACGATTTTCCCGGCGTCCGGCTCAAGAACAATCAGGCGCAACCTGGACTGGCATGCGAGTTCTTCCACCAGCCGTCCAGTCCCCAGCCCAAGCACAATGCCGTAACCTTCGCGGACACCGGTTTGCTGAAGAATCTCTCTGGCGCGTACCGTCCATGTATCTTCCGGACTGGCCGGACATTCAGGTACAGATGCGTAGGTCTTTGATGATTTCTTCTCTGCACCGAAACAATAGAGCTCACCCTCGAGTGTAACGATAAATAACCTGCCATTGGCCGCAAGCATCCGGTGCGGTGTCCCGCTGATCGACGCCTGCCACGAAACTTTTGCAGGTTGACCCCGGGCCGGAATATCTATGGCCGCGATCATCCCCGGACTGCCTGCATAGAGCTGTCGTCCCGCCTTGATATGGACTTTCAACGGCAACGGCAGACTCCAGAGCTGATTGAAACGTGCAACGTTCCAGGCCACCAACCGGTTAGGCGTGCCCCAGCCGCCCTGAAGTTTCGGCTCCCATTGGGGCTGACTGCCGAGATCGCATGCAACGATCTCAGAATAGGTATAATCGGCTTTTCGAGGCTGAAGCCGGTCATCATTACTGTTCCGGAGGATCCTCTGTTTGTTGACCACCGGAATTGAATAATACATTGTGTTGTCTGAAAAGACCGGTTCGCGGAATACGCCCAGCTCCTTCGCGTTGGCAGGATCTATCTGCAGCCGGATATATGATTCCAATGCATTCTTTTCACCCGCCCGCAGAGGTTGAGACTTTGACGACGTCCACCACGAAAGATAGGTGATCTCGTCACCGTTACGTACTTTAAACCAGCGTTTGCCTTCACGATCCACGACGTCCAGCTTGAACTGTTTGATCCATTTTTCCACCGTCGCCGGCGACGCTTTCATTTGTTTTGCAAATGTTTCCAGTTCGACGAATTCACCCGGCTTCGGTCCTGGCGCGGAAACACTGGATGCTTTCCGGTAAAGATCGCCGCTCTGAAATAAAAAGTCGCCGATGCCGCTCACATACCAGCTCCCCTTGGCCAATGCAATGCGTCCACCCCAGCCGCTGGTATACGGGTCCATCCGGCCCGTGGCGCAGTCGAAGAATCCAGGCAATGATCGTCCCCCCGGTACAACCAGTTTCCGGTCAACCACGGACAGATAACCCTGCGGGACCAGACCGCCATCCCATCGCCCGCCATGATCAAACAGGCCTTCCTTTACAAATGTGCAATCCCTGTTGTTCCAGAGCGGTTTGCCTGTATTGGCGTTTACTGCGCAAACTTCGACACCTTCGTTCAGCCAGATACCAACCGCGAAATATACTGTTTCACCCGCAAGTACCAGTCCTCCCCGTGCCGGCCAGCGCGAAATCAACCGCTCATCGCCCAGCAGTTTGCAGGCCGCACGTTCCGGGTCCAGCGGCGAGTATTTCCACTGCAGGCGACCGTCGGCGGCATCCACGCAGTACAGGAAACCATCGTCTGAAACGAAATAGACTTTTTTCTGCCAGAACAAAGGCGCATATCGTACCGGTCCGTCGGCAAAGAACCGCCACTGTTCCTCGCCGGTCCCGGCATCGAGTGCCGCGACGCTGTCGGTAACCATGGAAGGCACAAATATTAGTCCTTCCGCCGCCACCGGCTCATAGGACTTGTCGAAACACAGGCGGGAATCATTGGGAAATGCCGGCGCCGGTTTCTGAAACTCGCGTTTCCATTGAAGACGTAACGCGGCAGGCAACTCACCTGCGGTAGCGGCTGTACGACCGGCGTCATGACGCCACATCGGCCAATCGTCACTTGATTCCGCCCTTCCTGCATCAGGCCGCATTGCAATTGTGAGACCGGAAATAACCAGGATAGATGTGAAGAGTTTCATTAATAGAATCCTCTTTTGGGGTTTTTCTAAACGTTTGATAATTACAATTGCATGAAAACACAACCCCGGTGTGATGTCAAAATGGGTTTTATGGAATTTTTGGACCGGGCGGGAAACATATCGTGTTATCACAGTGTTTTGATCGACTTTTTTACAACATAATGTATCTTAACGACATTATGCTGAATGCCAGATTAAGAAGTGACCCGGTGGTCGGGTTGATTGCATGGATGGCGCGAAGGAATTTTACGAAAGGTATGGCCTTCCGTGATGAAGACAGGCCGGCCATTCCCGTCGGTCAAAAAGATCGTGCTTGCCTGTTATACGTTCATGTTCCTTTCTGCGAAAAGCTCTGCCCGTACTGTTCGTTTAACAGGATAATCTTCGATGAGGCGCTCTGTAAGGAATATTTCATCGCGCTCAGGAAGGAGATCAAGCTCTACAGGGACAGGGGCTTCAACTTCCGGGGTATCTATGTAGGCGGTGGTACCCCTACAGTTATGATCCACGAACTGGCGGAAATGCTGACCGTGGCAAAAGACTGTTTTGCAATTCGGGAAATTTCCGTGGAAACGAATCCAAACCATCTTACAGATTCCAACCTGAGAATTCTTAAACAACTGGGCGTGAACCGGCTTTCTGTTGGTGTTCAGAGCTTTGACAACGATCTTCTCAAGGCCATGGATCGTTATGAAAAGTACGGGGATGGGGCATCCATCGCGGCAAGGTTGAAAGAGATCGGAGGAATATTCGATACGCTCAATATTGACATGATTTATAATTTTGCCGGCCAGACGGCTGAAACTCTCCATCGGGACATCGATATTGTCCTGGGTACTGATATCGACCAGGTCACCTATTACCCGCTCATGGTATCCACCATGACCAGACAGCTCATGCAAACGACCCTGGGGCCGGTTTCGCAGGAGAGGGAGAAGAAATTTTATCGAACAATAGTGAACCGCCTTGTACCTCCTTACCGTTATTCATCCGTCTGGTGTTTCTCAAGGAAAGAAGCCATGGTTGATGAATATATTGCCGGATACGAAGACTATGCCGGGTTGGGAAGCGGTTCCATTGGATATCTTTTCGGTACCTGTTATGCCAATACTTTCAGCATCCGCGAATATATCGATCGCGTGAACAAGGGTGAAATCCCGGTCATGGCGTCCCGTGCTTTTTCTTTGCGGGACCAGGCCCGGTATGATTTTCTTATGAAACTCTTTGCCGGCTGTTTCGACTTGCGGGCAATGAAGAAAAAATACGGCTGGAAACTGGATTGGTACCTGGCAGACATGCTGTTTGTATTCCAGCTTGCCGGGGCCATAAGTTGCGATTATAAGAGTGACCGGTATTACCTGACGCCGCGTGGCCGCTATCACTGGGTTGCGATGATGCGGGAATTTTTTACAGCAGTTAATAATTTCCGTGATTTTTGCCGCGAAAATAAATAAAGGGTACTGACCGGATTTATCAGCAGGGTCCGGCTGGAAGATGTTTTCATGAAAATACTGTTCATAGGCGGGACCGGAAATATTTCGACGGATTGTGCGGAACTTCTGCACAAACGCGGGCATGAGATAATTGTAGTCAATCGCGGTAATAATCCTGTGCCGCCGCTGTATCGTTCCATTATTGCCGACAGGAAAGATCCTGCGGCAATGAAAAAAGCACTGGAAAATATCAAGGTGGACGTGGTTATAAATTTCCTCGGGTATGTTGTGCCTGATGTTGAAATTGATTTCAAATTGTTCCAGGGCCGGATCAGGCAGTACATCTTTATAAGTTCTGCAACGGTCTACCGGATACCGCACCGCATATTGCCCATGACGGAAAATACACCATTGGGCAATCCATATTCCGACTATGCGCAGAACAAGGAGAAGTGCGAAGCATGGCTGATGGAAAAATTCCGCAAAGAAGGGTTTCCCGTAACAATAATCCGTCCATCACATACTTACTCCAGGATATGGATTCCCAATCCCATCGCAAGTGCCGGTTATACTTTTGCGGCGCGGCTTGAAGAAGGCCGGCCGGTTTATCTGCACAACAATGGTGAAAATCCCTGGACCCTTACAGCTACAACTGATTTTGCGGTTGGTCTTGCCGGACTGGCCGGCAATGAAAAAGCAATTGGTGAAACTTTCCACATTACCAGCGATGAGGCTTTGCCGTGGTACAAAATTTATGAAGAGGTTGCGGCGGCTGTCGGGGCGGAGGACCCGGTCATTTTCAAAATACCGGCTGATTTTATCTGTGAAAAATTTCCGGAACTGACCGGCGGACTCAAGGGCGACAAGGCAGAACCCGCAATTTTTGATAACTCAAAGATCAAAAAGTTTGTTCCGGATTTCGCATGTAAGAAATCAATTCGCCAGGGCATAAGGGAGTCGGTGGAATGGATGCGTGCGCATCCTGGCCCGAGGAATCATAATCCGAAAGTTGATTACTTTTGCGACAAGGTTGTTGCCGCGTGGCTGGAAGCCGGAAACAAATGAATACAGCCGAGTTCAAGTGGCCGAAGAAGCCCTTTCATATTGCCCTTGTTGAACCTGAAATTCCGCCGAACACGGGGAATATTGCGCGGCTCTGCGCGGCTACAGGATCCAGACTTCACCTGGTAGGACAGCTGGGTTTTGCGCTTACGGACCGTGAATTGAAACGGGCGGGGCTTGACTACTGGGAATCAGTGGACATGGTCCGGCATGATGATTTCAAATCATTCATGTCTGCGTTGTCGCCTGCGCGTTTTTTCTTTTTCAGCGCGCGCGGCGGGAAAAATTACCTCAGTGTCAAATACCGGGCAGGCGATGTCCTGGTGTTCGGAGGGGAGAGCAGGGGATTGCCTGATGAGATACTGAAAACTTATGCCGATAATCTGCTGGCCATACCAATCAAAACAAAAAATGTGCGATCGTTGAATCTTGCGACGGCTGTCGGGATTGTTCTTTACGAAGCGTTGAGACATGTATCCGTAGACCTTAAGCCGGATTGATTATTTTATACCGGCTGTCCGTCTGATGACGACAGGGAAGGCAATCCACCGGAGAAACGGGGACAAGGAGAAACGGGGACAAGGAGAAACGGGGACAAGGAGAAACGGGGACAAGGAGAAACGGGGACAAGGAGAAACGGGGACAAGGAGAAACGGGGACAAGGAGAAACGGGGACA
>JAQUPZ010000007.1 GCA_028716365.1 Kiritimatiellia bacterium | reverse complement strand
CAACACGAGCCGCTGCATCGCCCTTGCATACTATTCCATCCCACCCAGTACCATCGCCCGGGGCCGTAGCCCTGACCCATGCCATAATCGTCAATGCCGTCGTTAAGTTCAGATCAGATGCATTCGCAACTTGAATATAATCATTCGTCCCGTCAAAATAATATGCACTGCTCGAATTATCGAACCGATCCATCGTTAAAGTCGCACTATATACAACACCCGTATGTCCATTACCGGAATCGTCATTCGCATTACCAGAAAAAGAATAGGACGCAATAAGGCCATTGGTAGATTGCCCACAGGTTATTAAGGTAAAAAGAAAGAGAAAAAAGGCACTCTCGACCAGTTTTTTCATGTTTAAATTATCTGCCTTTCGACAACTAGCGAACGTTCTTATAATATTATTAGATATTATATACCCATACTCTAAGAATAACAAATTAAATTCACATTTATAACTAGCGACGAAAAAGTGTTTTATCTTATATCATAAGCCTATCTCTTCTATGATTTTCCGGCTTATTTTGCGCAATACATAAACGAAATTTTCCTCATAGAATGCTTGACTCCTCTGCGGTTCTTCCCTAATTTACGGCACTTCATTTGAAGCGGGACAGGCGTATTAAAGGCGCCGGAAAGAGAATCTGCCATGGAACCATATGCTGTAGTTGAAACTGGAAGCAAACAATACCGCGTTAAGGCCGGTGATGTCCTTAATGTTGAACTCCTGCCTGTCGAGCCGGGCAAGAAAATTGATCTCGCCCCGGTATTGGCAGTATCAGACGGAAAAGATCTGAAAGTCGGAACACCGGATATTAAGGGTACAAAAGTAACAGCCACAGTTGTCAAACATTTCCGCGATGATAAAATCGTTGCATTCAGAACCAAGCGCCGGAAAAACTACCAACGGAAAGTCGGGCATCGTCAGGAACTTACCCTTCTTAAGATTGAAGCAATAAAGGCCTGATATCCCAGGGCGAAAGGAACGAGAAAATGTCAAAGGCAAGAAGCAGCGCATCAGCAAGAAACGGTCGTGACAGTCATTCAAAAAGACTCGGTGTAAAGCGAACTGACGGACAGGTTGTTACCGCCGGATCCATCATTGTACGCCAGCGCGGCACCAGACTGTTCCCCGGGAAAAATGTTGGACGAGGCAAGGATGACACTCTGTTCGCACTCAAGGATGGCATGGTCAAGTTTGAAAAAGCCAGCAAGCGTGTCAGCATAGTTGAAGCAGAAGTTGCCTAAATTTTTCCTCAAAAGGACCATCTGTACGCATTTGTTTTTAATCTTAAGGTTAGATCAAGCCAACGGATTTTATATTTAATTAACCGACCATTTTCCTTGCATCACCCGGTTATTCCTGATTTTCATAGGACATTGTCATGAAACAGAGAACATTTATTGATTCAGTAAAGGTATTCGTCAAAGCTGGAAACGGCGGAAACGGAAGTTACAGTTTCCGACGCGAAAAATTCATTCCTTACGGCGGACCTGATGGCGGCGATGGAGGCAATGGCGGAAACGTAATTCTAAAAGGTGACAGGGAAGAAGATTCCCTGATAAGGCTCTATTATAATCCACACCAGAAAGCCGGACACGCCGGAAAAGGACTGGGACAACAAATGCACGGCCGTAACGGAAAAGAACTCATAATCAAAGTACCCTGCGGAACCCAGATCTGGAATATGGATACGGAAATAATGATCGGAGAAGTCCTTGAACACGGGCAGGAACTTCTTGTTGCACGCGGCGGGAAAGGTGGACTGGGCAATATTCATTTCAAATCTTCAACACACCGGGCGCCAACAGAACATACAGAAGGCGAACCCGGAGAGGAATTGACGCTCAGGCTTGAGCTCAAGCTCATCGCAGACATCGGACTTGTTGGCTTCCCAAATGCAGGAAAATCATCAATTTTAACTGGCATTAGCGATGCCCATCCGAAAATCGCATCCTACCCTTTCACCACTCTGAATCCGATAATTGGCACATTGATCTATGAGGATTATTCAAGAATTAAGATTGCAGATATTCCAGGCTTGATTAAAGGGGCTCATGAAGGAACAGGCCTGGGCCAGGATTTTCTAAGACACATAGAAAGAGCACCCTGCCTGATCTATGTTCTGGATATGGCCGGGGTCGACGGAAGAAATCCGGTAGATGATTATAAGACACTCAGGAAAGAACTGAATTTTTACAGGAAGGACCTCACAAGCAGACCATTCCTCATTGCCGCCAACAAAATGGACATCCCCGAAGCTACTGGAAACCTGAAAATGTTCAGGAAGAAAACCGGGACTAAACCAATTCCCATATCTGCTTATACAGGCGAAGGGTTGGATGAACTTCGCGAAGCAATGCTGAAAATGTTCAAGAACAAGGATCAAAAGATATCTGTGAAACAATGTTCTAAAAAGGCCCGCCTAAAGTAAATCGCACAAATGTTGCAGCATCGACATCAAATTTAGATTCTGCGCCCGTATCAGTGTTATCATATTCAATATCGCGTTCAAATGCACGGCCAATTTCCCCACTGAATTGTATATTATCAGATAACCTGAAGGTTGTACCCCAGAACAATCGAAAGTCCTCCATAGTCACCTGATCAGCGCCCAGATTATTCTCGTGTATTCCATATGACATGTTCGACCATTTAAATCCCGCATGAGTACTCCACCCCCGCCCCAGATAATAAACAAATCTACTCTCAGGCAGACGCGCATCAAGCCTGGTTCTCTCATTAATCATCCAGGCGACTCCGATCAAAGGCATGATCTGCTGCTCAAAGCCCGGCCTGACTTCAGCACCGACGATACCGGAAAGTTTGGAATCAAATGCTTTTATTACGGCTACAGAAACAGGCATATAAAGCGCTTCTTGCCCAAACTCCCTGAAATCAGAATAAATCCCCGGGAAAATCCGGGCTTGCAGGGAAATGCCGTCCCCAAAACGTCCAGTCCAACCAGCTCCAAGGGCAATCCGGGAAAGCTGACTAGGCAAGTCAATATCTGTTGAATCCGAGAAAAACGTGGAATTCAATCTTAAGGCCATATCAATATCACCGAAAAGAATGTCCCAGAGATGCGCAAAAGCCCAGTGCGCGTCAATTTCAACTAATGAAATATCCCCATAATCCTCTACTGGACTGGATTGGACGAACCCTCCGCTTAACTGGACAACAGGTTCAAATGGAACGTCAAGAATCTGACAGATATCATTTTTATCCCTTTTTGCCGCTTTCGCTGCAAATGCGGAAATTCCAAAAAGGCAAACCAGTAATATGGTAATTGTTCTTTTCACGATTAAACACCTCCTGCCTGATGACATCAAAGAACTATATTTAAACATGGTATTGAAAAGTAATCTAAATACAAACAACAGTACAGCAAAACAATATTTATTGGCAGAATAATCGCACCTTGTCTATTTCTTCCGCTCCTGCCATCAACATGACCAGTCTGTCAATTCCTAAAGCCGCACCACCGGCAGCAGGTATCCCATGTTCCAGTGATCTAAGAAATTCTTCATCTAATTGGTAAGTTTCCCTGCCCGCCTTTCTCCGTTCCTCAGAACATTCTTCGAATCTTTTACGCTGTTCAATCGGGTCAGTAAGTTCGCTGAAAGCATTTACGAGTTCCATTCCGCCAATATATAATTCCCATCTTTCAGCAACCTCAGGTCTCACCGTTTTCCGGCGCGCCAAAGCAGCCACCTCAGCAGGATAATCTTTAAGAACCACCGGGTGATCATGAGACAGTTTCGGCTCCACCTTTTCTATCAAATCAATATTAAACCGATCGGTATCAAAATGCATTACAGGGTTCCAACCTGCATAAAGCAGAAAAGCTTCCTCGACGGAAATACAATCCCATATCGGCATCAATTCTATCTTATTACCATTGTAAACCAACGATGTCCCATTCAGTATTTTTTCTGCCAGGAAAGATACAAGCGCTTTTGTGTCCAGCAATATATCATCATAATCGGCATTCAATCTGTACCATTCCAACATTGTAAATTCAGGATTATGAAGTCGTCCGCGCTCTCCGCGCCTGAAGCAAGACCCTATCTGGAATATTCGCTCGTAACCTGCCGATAAAAGACGTTTCATGTGGAGTTCCGGGGAAGTACGCAGGTAACAATTTCCCGAAGGTTCGGCATCAATATGGAGCTCAAGCGCTGGGACAGGAATCCTGACAGGTGTTTCGACCTCCACAAATCCCCGGTCAATAAAAAAACTGCGGACAGCATGAATCAACTTGCTCCTCATCACAAGAGCAGATTTCATTTTAGAAAGGCTGTCTGATGTCATCACTTGCTGACTCTGTCAACATATTCGCCTGTACGAGTGTCTATTCGGACAATATCACCCTGATTGATGAAAAGCGGCACATGAATCTCGAAATCACCTTCGATCTTGGCCGGTTTAAAAACATTTGTTGCCGTATTTCCCCGTGCACCCGGTTCAGTATGAATAATTTTTTTCTCGATAAAGAAAGGTAATGTCACCTCTATTGGTTGTCCATTATAGAAAAGAACCTCCACAGGCATGTCCTCGGAGAGGAAATATTTCGAGTTACCAAGCACCTCCGCGCTGATGGAAACCTGCTCGTAGTTTTCATCCACAAACACGAAGTCCTCTCCTTCCTTGTAAGAGTACCGGAGTTTTTTTTCCTCAATGTTTGGCTCGCCAAATGATTCATTCGACCGGTATGACTTGGTCATAGTCGAACCAGTAAGAAGATTTTTAAGGCGGCAGGTGTATACAGCCTGACCTTTTCCAGGCTTAAGAAAACTAAATTCCGTCACCAGATAAGGAACGCCCTCTATTTCGATCTTCAATCCTTTTCTCAAATCTCCAACTGCATACATATCTTAACCTCTTCGCTTTTTCACGTTTTGATCACAGATTTCATCTGAATTCTGACGTTTTCACGTCACTTATTCCACTCGTTTTTTCGGGCACGAAACGGGCGATATAGTATTGAGCAACACTACGCTTGTCAACAAATCGTCTAATATTTCAAAAATGCTGATTTTAGGCCTGTTTTCGGGCATTTTCTGCTTACATTTTCACCCCTGAACACTTGCGTTTTGCTGCAATTTTTGCTTATAATTGGGGATTTAAGGGGGATAAGGAAAGGTCTATGTCTGAGCAGAAAAAAGGAGCAAAATACGACGCTACAAACATCACTGTTTTGGAAGGAATTGCAGCCGTCCGAATGCGTCCCGCCATGTACATTGGCGATACCGGACAACGCGGTCTTCATCACTGTGTGTTTGAAGTTGTTGATAACAGCATTGATGAAGCACTTGCCGGCTACTGTACTCGTATCCAGGTAAAACTCAATCTGGACGGTTCATGTTCCGTGAATGACAACGGGCGTGGAATACCGGTCGACATTCACGCCACAGAGAAAAAACCTGCCGTAGAAGTCGTGCTCACCACTCTTCATGCGGGCGGTAAATTTGACAACGATAGTTATAAAGTATCGGGCGGTCTTCACGGTGTCGGAGTATCCTGCGTCAACGCCCTCAGCGAATGGCTCGAGTGCGAAGTCCGCCGCGATGGCAAGGTGTATCACCAGAGATATGAAAAGGGCCATACAGTTTCACCCCTTGAAACCATCGGCACCACAAAGGGTACTGGAACAAAAGTCACTTTTTCCCCAGACCCGGCCATCTTCACCGCAAGCACTACTTTTGAATGGGAAATCCTTGCCAGCCGGCTCCGCGAACTTGCATTCCTGAACAAGGGCATAGAAATAAGCCTCGCAAGAGAAGATCCGCCAAAGGAAGAATTATTTAAATTCACCGGCGGTATTATCGAGTTCGTGGAACATCTCAACCACAGCAAGAACCCGATCCATTCCAAGGTAATTTACTTCGAAAAGGAAAAAGATAATATCCAGGTGGAAATCGCCATGCAGTACACCGACTCCTACAACGAAGTCATGTACTGTTTTGCAAACAATATAAATACCATTGAAGGCGGTACGCATCTTAGCGGTTTCCGCTCGGCGCTCACACGTACCATTAATTCCTACGCAAAGAACAACAAGCTTATCAAAGAAGAGAAGGAAAGTCTGGGCGGTGATGATGTCCGCGAAGGATTGACTGCTGTTATCAGCATAAAATTGCCCAGACCGCAATTTGAAGGCCAGACCAAAACCAAGCTTGGTAACGGGGAAGTCGAGGGCATAGTTGCGTCGATCGTGAATGACGAATTGGGCATCTATCTTGAAGAGCACCCCTCTGTGGCAAAACAGATCATTGAGAAATCCCTCCTTGCCGCCCGCGCGCGCGATGCGGCGAGAAAAGCCAGGGACCTCACCCGCCGCAAGGGAGCACTGGACAGTGCCTCCCTTCCAGGAAAACTTGCAGACTGCTCGGAACGTAATCCGGAATTGTGCGAATTGTTTATAGTTGAGGGTGACAGCGCTGGAGGTTCGGCCAAACAGGGACGAAACCGCGAATTCCAGGCAATTCTGCCGTTACGCGGTAAAGTGTTGAATGTTGAAAAAGCGCGTCTGGACAAAATCCTTAATAATAATGAAATCCGGACTCTTATCACTGCCATAGGGGCCGGCATCGGTCAGGACGAGTTCGATATCAACAAAGTGCGATACCACAAGATAATCATAATGACCGATGCAGATGTGGATGGTGCCCACATACGGACACTTCTGCTGACATTTTTTTACAGGCAAATGCCCATGTTAATCGACAGGGGTCTTATCTACCTGGCTCAACCGCCGCTATACAGACTTATGCGAAAAAGTCATGAAGAGTACATTGATTCCGATGAACAGCTCACCAGAAAATTACTGGAACTTGGCGCAGAAGACATGCAAGTTGAATGTACTGAGAATAAAAAGACATTTAAGGACCGAGAGCTTATCTCCGTGCTTGAGATACTGACTCGCATCGAGCAGATCGGCCATAGCCTGAGCCGGAAAGGAGTCAATTTCACGCAATATCTCCAGAAGAAAAACCCTCAAACCGGCCACTTCCCGAAATACCAGGTAAAAATTGAAGGCAACGGTAATACCGAACCGTACTATGTATACACAGATGCAGAACTGAAAACTCTGCGCGAAGAAGTGGAAACTCGAATAGGTCGCCAGCTTGAAATATTCTCGGATGATGCCTCGGAAACCACCAAAGAATCAGCTTTCAGGTGGGTCGAATTGTTCTCGGCACAATCACTTGCCACACTGACCACAAATCTGGACAAGAAAGGTTTTTCTATCAAACAATACGAGGCATCTGAGAAACCAATTGTTTTTCTTTTTGAAGAAGAAGCCAACAAGACCCCTGTATATTCCCTTTCTGAATTGCTTAACAAGGTCAGGGACCTCGGCAAGAAAGGACTTGAGATACAACGCTACAAAGGTCTTGGAGAAATGAACCCCGATCAGCTCTACAATACGACCATGGCTCCTGAATCACGCAGACTCCTGAAGGTCATTTTGGAAGATGCGGCAAGGGCTGATGAAATATTCAACATCTTGATGGGCGATGAAGTTGAACCGCGCAGACAATTCATTGAAGAAAATGCCCTGAATGTGAAGAATCTGGATATTTAACAAATCATGGAAACAACACCTGAATTAAAACCGGACAATAAGATCGGAAATATAAACGTCGAAGAAGAAATGCGGTCTTCATATATCGACTACGCAATGAGCGTAATCGTTGGACGCGCGCTTCCGGATGCACGGGACGGGCTGAAACCCGTTCATCGCCGTGTCCTTTTTGCTATGCGAGAATTGGGCAATTACCATAACAAGCCCTACAAAAAATCAGCCCGTATTGTCGGAGATGTCATCGGCAAATACCATCCACATGGAGATCAGGCCGTATACGACACCATCGTCCGTATGGCCCAGGACTTTTCTCTCCGATACCTGATGGTCGACGGTCAGGGTAACTTCGGTTCCATCGACGGCGATCCGCCTGCCGCAATGAGATACACCGAGGTGAGGATGTCAAGACTTGCAGAGGAATTGCTTGCGGATATTGAGAAAGAAACCGTCGATTTCGGCCCAAATTATGATGGCCAGCTTATGCAGCCGCTGGTCCTACCGTCGAAGTTTCCCAACCTGCTTTTGAATGGTTCCACGGGCATAGCGGTAGGTATGGCAACAAACATACCCCCGCACAACATATGCGAGCTTATCGACGCGTTGGTAGTCCTTATTGACAATCCAGAGGTTTCTGTTGATGAACTGATGAAACATGTCAAGGGGCCTGACTTCCCCACGGGAGGAATCATCTGCGGTACTGTGCCCATCAGCAACATGTATAAGACCGGACGGGGGCAGCTCAAGGTAAGGGGACGGGCCACTATAGAAGAAGTCAAGCAGGGCAAAGAAACAATAATCATCACAGAGATACCTTACACCGTCAACAAGACATCCCTTGTGGAGAACATTGCACATCTAATCCAGGAAAAGACCCTCGAAGGTATATCAGATCTGCGTGACGAATCAAACAAGGACGGCATCCGCATAGTAATCGAATTAAAGCGCGGAACCATACCCAAAGTCATCCTTAATAACATTTACAAGCACACTCAGCTCGAGACCACTTTTGGCGCCATAATGCTTGCCATTGATAATGGTAAGCCGAAGGTAATGAACCTGAAGGAACTCATGCAGTGTTTTACCAAGCACCGCTTCGAAGTGATTACCAAGCGTACCAAGTTTGAACTTGCAAAGGCAGAAGCACGCGCACACATCCTTGAAGGACTCAAAATAGCTCTCGACAACCTTGAGGCCATCGTAAAAACAATTCGTCAAGCCGGTAGCCGTGATGAGGCCAGAACCAACCTGATGAATAAATTCAAGCTGTCCGAAGTTCAGGCCAATGCGATCCTGGACATGAGGCTCTACCAGTTGACAGGTTTGGAGCGAAAAAAAATCGATGAGGAGTATCTTGAGGTAATCAAATACATTTCTTATCTTAGGGACCTCCTTTCTCTCGACAGCAAGATCTATGGCGTTATCAAGACTGAACTTCTTGAGCTCAAAAAACTGTACGGGGATATGAGACGTACCGATATTGCCCCGGATGAAGGTGAAATCGACATACAGGATCTTGTCGCAGACAGAGGCTGTATTATTACCATCAGTCACAGCGGCTATATTAAGCGTGTGCCGATTGACACCTACAAGGCCCAACGCAGAGGTGGCAAAGGTGTTTCCGGCATGGATGTAAAAGAAGAGGACTTTGTTGAAAATCTTTTCGTGGCCAGTACTCACGACTACATTCTTTTCTTCACAGCCGCAGGGCGGGTTTACTGGGAAAAAGTATACGAAATACCGGAAGCAGGACGTACATCCCGCGGTAAAGCCATCGTCAACCTTCTCAATATCCAGAGTGATGAACGAGTCAGCGCCATGATACGCGTGCGCGAATTCTCGGAATCAAAGTTCCTGGTAATGGCAACGCAGAAAGGTGTCATCAAGAAAACAAGCCTTGCCGAATTCAGTAATCCGCGAAGTGGAGGAATAATCGCCATCAACATCGACGAAGGCGACTACCTGATCCAGGTAAAGATGACCAATGGTAACGATGAAGTTGTCCTTGCCACGCGTAATGGTCTGAGCATCCGTTTCAGCGAAAAGAAACTGCGTGATCAGGGACGCGCTACCCGCGGTGTCAGGGGTATCACTCTACGCGAAAATGACCTCGTTGAAACCCTTGAAATCGTTAATCTGACATCCACTTTTCTGGTTTGTACGGAAAATGGATATGGCAAACGGACAAGTTTTGACGAGTACCGTTCACAAGGCAGAGGCGGCAAAGGTGTCATTGCCATACGCACTTCGGACCGTAACGGCATGGTTGTGGGTGCACGCGCAGTACAGGAAGCGGATTCACTTATGTTAATCACTGAAAAAGGTAAGATGATCCGTATGGCTGTAAGCGACGTAAGGGTCATCGGACGAGCCACGCAGGGCGTTCGATTGATCAACCTGGATGAAGGCGACAAATTGGTTTCTGCCACAACCTTTGAACCCGAAGATAAAGAAATACCGGATCAACCTACTGAAACCTGACGCAGGTTAACAGGACTTGTGATTAATTCAGGCTAAACCTTTGAAATACTCAAGTACCAGAGGTAATCCTCTATTTATATTTACCTTTGGTTTCCATCGCAAAACCTTCTTCGCCAGGCTGATATCAGGCTGACGGATCCTTGGATCGTCAACAGGCAAGGGCCTGAACACAACCTTTGACTTGCTGCCAGTAAGCGCAATAATTTTTTGTGCAAGCTGAAGTACTGTCATCTCTTCCGGATTACCAATATTAACCGGCCCTGTTTCCTTGCTCATCGCCAGCGCATATATACCTGCAATCAGGTCGGAGACATAACAGAAACTGCGGGTCTGGCGTCCATCACCAAACACGGTTATCGGCTTGCGCTTGAGCGCTTGGGAAATGAATTCCGGCACAGCTCTGCCGTCATTAGGCCTCATGCGCGGTCCATATGTGTTAAATATACGGACTATCTTGGTATCCACGCCATGGTAACGGTGATACGCCATTGTCATGGCCTCGGCAAAACGCTTGGCCTCATCATAGACCCCGCGAGGACCTACCGGATTAACGTTACCCCAGTAGGATTCCTTCTGTGGATGCACAACAGGATCGCCATAAACTTCAGAAGTGGAAGCAAGCAGAAACACTGCTTTCTTTGCACGTGCCAGTCCCAGTACTTTGTGAGTTCCAAGTGCACCAACCTTCAGCGTCTGTATTGGAAGCTCGAGATAATCGATGGGACTGGCAGGAGAGGCAAAATGAAAGATGTAATTAACTTCGCCCGGAAGATAAATGTATTCAGTGACATCATGCTTGATAAACCTGAAGCGCGGATTACCGGAAAGATGTTCAATATTAGCCACATTACCCGTAATAAGATTATCAAGGCAAATAACATCATGGCCTTTCGCCAGCAATAAATCACATAAATGCGATCCAAGGAAGCCGGCGCCGCCAGTTACCACAGATACAGGTTTCTTATTTGTTTTTTTCATCCCAAAACCTTTCCCTCTTACATTACGCCATACGATAATCAATTACAGTCTGCCTGTATGACTCAGGCAAACCGATATCAAATCTACTTCCTTGAATAACACAAGCGGCAAATCCATCTTCCTGTCGCAACCGGTCCAAACAGGACGTAAGCTGAAATTCTCCGCCTTCTCTGAGATTATGCCGGATATTTTCCTGCAGATAGTCAAAAATAGATGGTTTCAGAACATACAAACCAAAAACCGAGAGAAAAACATCTTTTTCCATCCCTTCGATCTGGAGATGTTTCCCGGCATATTCTCTGTCAGGCTTTTCTTTGAATTCCGTCACGGAAAGCAATTCATCCCTCTTAATCCATGTTCCACCAACACATCCAAAATTATGGACTTCGCTTCCAGGGGTTATCTTTAAACCGACCACGCTCTGCCCAAGTTTTTCATAAACATCAAGTACCTGTCGCGCGCATGACACTTCAGTTTTTGAAGCATATAAATGATCGCCCAAAAGAAGAAGGAAAGGTTCGTTTCCAACCCAATCTTTGGCACAGTTTACCGCATGACCAAACCCTTCCTGAACATCCTGTGAAACAAACGTCACTCGTCTGCCAATATCCATGAGATATTCATTGTATTTCTTGGACTCTGCAGACAATTTGTTGTAATTTTCGATCGCGGGCGGAGATGCAAAAAAATCCTCAAAAATTTCTCTGTCAGCACTCTGGACAATTACGCACACTTCCTCGATTCCAGCACTTATCGCTTCTTCTACAATAGCAAGAATAACAGGTTTTATACGACCTTCTCTGTCAATAACAGGAAACAACTCTTTCTTTATGGCCTTTGTGGCTGGGAAAAGCCGCGTTCCAAATCCGGCTGCTGGAATCACTGCCTTGCGAACGCGCAACCCCGACCTGAGCACCATACTTAAGCATGACATTTTAAGATCACGCTCAATAATTTCCATCACTGCCCGCTGACTCTCTTCATCTTTTGCCACAAACTGTGCGGTGCCATCCCCCTGTGACCCTACCCCTTTGCCACCATAAACATATTTTTGAACAGGTTCATAACTGAGCACTTTGTGTAAAACAGGAGCAGTCAACTGTGATGGACATGCAGGCTGAAGATATTTATCAAATTCCTTCTGCGCCTTAACCATCAAAATTCCGAGCTTTTTGGCATCGCCAGCCTTTAAGGCCTCACAAGCTTCCGTGGTAATTTCGGCACTGATTTTTCCAAGATACTTCTGAACATTTTTCTGTATTTCATTCTCGGCAAACGGATAACAGTGATTCAACCTGTTGAGTATCTCCTTTGTATCCTTGCTGGCACCCAGATCAACAATGACAAAGAACAAGTCATTTTTAACGCTTAATTCGGCAACATCCATTCGATCACCGTCAAAAGTCATCATGATTGGACGATTCCCGTAAGCACACCCCTGGTCCATCCTTCCACACCGCGAGGGAGTTGTTATCTCACCCATATAGGCAAATTCCATTTCTCCGCGAATTGTCATTTTCAGGTCATAAATCCTGTTAAAAGCACGCGCCACAAGAACACATACAGCCGCGCTGGAAGAAAGTCCCTTCTTAATAGGTAAATCGGTAGCGTAATTATTGATTTCCAGGCCACGAACACGGTAATGAGTCATCACCTGATACGCCACACCAGCAGCATAACTGAAGAAACCTCCTTTCTCGGCTTCTTCCAGAAGGGCGCTACGATCCATCGGTATTTCCAGGGACTTCACATTGGCATCGTCACCAATTTTGGATCGGAGAATGAATTTTACGGGATGGGGTTTAATTTCGGCATAGAGGCCATGGTTAGTACCTGAAATTATAGTGAAACCTTTTTCCAAATCAGCATTGATACGCCGGTAACTGCCAGCCCAGTCTGAGTGTTCCCCAAAAAGACAAATTCGCCCCGGTACAAATATGTTCATTTATTTTCTATTTTTGTTCTTTTCTTTTCTATTTTGACTTTATGATCTTCTAACACATTTTTCAGAAGAGATTCAAGTGACTTCAAATCAGGAACCACGTAGTCAGCCTGCATCTCAGGTTTATTTCCCGAAACCAGGATCGTTTTACAACCAGCACGTCGCCCTGCCTCAATATCCGTCTCATGATCGCCAACCATCCACGACATTTTCAAATCCAAATTATGTCTTTTGGCTGCTTCTACCAACATTCCTGGCTTTGGTTTCCGACACTCACACTGCCCTTTGTCATGCACACAATATAATATATCCAATGGAACCAGATTATACTTTTCAGCCATAAGTTTTTTGAAATTTTCGTGTATTTCCTCAAGAGTCTCTACCGTCATCAGCCCTCTGGCGACACCGCGCTGATTTGTGACAATCACCGCTTCATACCCCTTCTGCTGAACAACACGAAGAATATCAGGAAATTCAGGCAAAAGATGGAAATCTGCCCATCGCTCAACATAGCCGGCCCCAGGCGACTTGTTAACAATTCCATCCCTGTCAAAAAAAACACATTTCTTCATTCTTACTGCTTTTTTCTTTTTAATCATTTTTGCTATTTGCGGATAATTATTTTTTTCTCCCCAAGCACCTGATTCCTGACAAAACCAGTCTTATAAGCCACCGCCATCACCATGTGTTCTCCTTCGCTCAACCCTGCAGTATTTAGCTCCAGAATCTTATCATGCCCCACCACCTTGCCGTCCAGAAGGAACATAAACTTCCTGTAACTGTTTCTCTGCTCTCCCTGTACTTCTGCTCTCACTTTCACAACTCCGGAAAACGTTTCCTTTTCCAATCCTGTCAGGACAACCTCACCTTTCGGCGCCCATGGCTTAACAAGTGGATCACCCACCAGCAGAATTTGCAGTGGACAGCGTATTGATTGGTAAAAACTTTCAATCATTGTACAACCAACCGCATAGTGCGTAAAAAAACGGGCACATGGAAACTTTGTCCAAATGGAGAAAGGTTCCGTAACTGTGCCAGCTGAAGCCGTTGCCCCCGCCTCGATCCATGCAGTCAGTTTTGTCTGATCACTCCCTCCAAAAATTGCCGCGGCGCTGGTCAAATGATCCGCCATACTACCGGGCAAGTAAATATTTTCCCCCTGCATTGGATTAACTACAGCTGAGCCACACATCAAGCCAATGATCTTTTGTCCCCCAACTGGAAATGAATTTGTAATAAAAGCCATAACATTCAGATTCCGGAGTTCTTTAACAACCTTTGGATACTGCCATTCCCGACATTTGGCTCTAACATCAGCACCTGTTATAAAATATACATTTCCCTCCGGTGTTATGCCATCCGCCATAACACCAGTCTGAATCCTTTGCAAAATTGTGTTCTTTGTATTCCCTCCTTCACCCGTGTAACCCAACATCATGCTTGGCAATGGCATGTCACTATCAAGCCATTCTTTGAGAACATCAAAAGTTTGGGACGAGAAAGCATTTGCCGCAGGGTTATCCGGTCCGGCAAACAGCGGTGAAATGTACGTACCTTTCTTTACGCTGTCAGAATCAGGGAGTTTATTGCGAAGGAATGTAAGACCTTGTATCGAAAATGCGGGATTAAAATTTATGGTGGTCGGAAAATCAACGGAATAAATCCAGGCGAGAATATGGTTATCTATACCTCGAATCGCCATTTCCTTAAGAGCCGGGTTCCAGATAAAATTGGTGAAATCTTCGGATGTTACCACAAGAGAAGGAACAGAATTCGTACCGGGTAGATTCAATCTTATAACATTTTTTTCTGGAATATTACGCAGTCGTACATATTCCTTTGCAATTTCGATCGAATCTGCTGATTTCTCATTAACCAATACCAATACTTCATGTGGACCCAGCGCATACGCCGAACCAGCAAATACCGCAAAAAATATAATTATTATCAGCCGTGCTCTCACACAAGAACTCTATCCCATCAATATCTACGGTGCAATCCTGTTTCCTCAACGAGGGGAAAATACCATTCATAATTTATCACTTTTACGATCAATTTTTCATTTTGAATAACATTTATCAGTCATATAGGTTATTAAAAGAAATAAGAGTTCAACATGGCTTGGATCAAAATACCGGGAATCAAAGGATTAGTTTTCGACGCCGGCGGGCAACAGGCGAACGGACGTAAACATAACTGTCCAGACTGCCTGGTTTGTCAAATGTGCAGTGATTCCCGCTGTAGAATGTGCATAAAAAGGAAAGCCTGCCTGAAAAGAAAACACAGGAAAAGTTAAAATTTTGGGCTGCCAACCGTAGCTATGGATTACGGGGCAAAGACTGGTGGAGGTAAGGGGAGTTGAACCCCTGACCTTCTGAATGCCATTCAGACGCTCTACCAACTGAGCTATACCCCCACAAATGACAGGCAGACAGGTGTTACCTTCCCATCTGCGCACGAAAAGCGTGGGAAACTATATAACAAACTTCCGGCGTGTCAATTACCATTACCACATGCATCATCCGGTGAAATAGACTGTTTCCTGTTCTTTAGGGCTGACATTATTTCTCCGAACTCGTCACGGCAAAGCGCTAGGGCAACTACTCCATAGATCAATATTCCAATACCAATACTTCCCAGTACTCCAGCGCCAATCAACATTTTTCCATGCAATCCAATAGCCGCTAACAGACTCATCAGATTATCATATGCAATATATACTCCCACACCCATAATCGCTGCAGAAATCAATATCCTTACAAGACTGTTCGATATCTGTGACCATCCCGGCGACCCGATACGCTTCGTCAAAAGCCAGGCCAGTATTGCGCCATTCACTGTCTCAGCAATAACTGAACCCAGCGCAATGCTGGTATGTTTGTAATATAAAGGCAGAAATACAATTCCCGCAACGTTCAGACAAAAATTAAGAGCTATTGCACAAACGCTCACTTTTACAGGAGTTACTGTATCCTTGAGTGAGTAAAAGGCTGGAGCAAAGATTTTACAAAGACTGAACGCAAAAAGTCCGGGAGCATAGAATTGTAAGGCTCTGGCCGTCAATTTTGTCGACTCAGCAGAAAAACTGCCACTTTCAAGGATCAGACTTATTATTGGATTTGCAAGGATTATCATCCCAATTGAAGCAGGGATCATCACAAACATCAGGTGTCTCAGGGCCTTATTTATCATGGAAGTAATCTGTCCGAAATCTGACCGGGCCGAATGCTGTGAAAATGCAGGGAGAAGCACCGTTCCAAGAGATGTGGCAAAAAGACCTAACGGCAGATAAACCATGTGTTCGGCATAACTAAGGGCTGCTGGAGCCCAGTCAGCAACGTTATAGGCCAGTATCTGTCCAACGGTCACATTAATCTGCGTGACCCCGACACCCAGCGCCGCCGGCATCATGAGAATAAGGACTTTCCTGATGCGCGAATCCTCCCAACTGAATGAAATACCAATCCTGTATCCGTACTTCATAAGAACCGGTACCTGAACCACCAACTGTAAAATTCCAGCGGCAAATACCGCCCATGCAACGCCATAAATGCGTTCTTCACTGGTATAACCCATGTGCGGACAAATTAATATCATGGTCCCTATCAAGGCCAGATTAAGTAATACAGGCGTTGCCGCAGGAACTGCAAAGTGGTGAAAAGAATTCAAAATCGCCATTGAAAGGGCTGCCGTACATATGAATAAAGCATATGAAAACATTATCCGGAGCAATCCGAGTACCAGACAAATCTTGTCAAATGGGCAGGCAAAATGAAGAAAAACAGTAATGCAAATAATCCCTATAATCGTGATTTCCGACAGTATGACTATGAGGAAAGTTATCACGCGTCTGGCCAGCGCCCACGCTTCTTCCTTCCCTTCATGTTCAAGGGTATCGGTAAAAACAGGAATGAAAGAAGCAGAAAGCGCGCCTTCCCCAAAAAGGCGCCGGAACAGGTTCGGAATCCTGAAAGCAACATCAAATGCAGATTTTGCAAGTGATGTACCGAAATATGAAGCAAATATTATATCCCTGATAAGACCAAATACCCGGCTTAGCAGGACAAATGAACCTACAACCACAGCTGATTTAATTACATTCCTGTATTGCATTGTCACTCAGAGCCAGCGGCTAGCAAGTTAAGGACAGTATCATATACCCGTTCCGGTTTGATGGATCTAAGACTGGCTTCCGCCTCGACAGAAATACGTTTAATGTCACGGGAATGGTTTATACCTTTATCAAATATAACCCTGACATCCTTTCCAAGCGGACCTGTTTTCGATGGATCAGTAATTCCAAAAATGGCAACAACCTTTGTCCCGACAGCCGAGGCAAGGTGCATGCCGCCACTGTCGTTGGTCACAACCGCACTGCAGAGTCCAAGAAGGGCTGCGAGTTCAGGTAGAGAAGTTCTGCCTGCGAGACTAACGGCTTTTTCACCAATACCATTTTTAGCATTCAAACATAAATCCGACTCTTGCTGTGACCCCATGAGCAAAATGCCATAATCACCTGATTTTGATAAAGTTTTGCCGACTTCAACAAAATATTCAGAAGGCCATCTCTTGGCCGGCCCGTAAGCAGCTCCCGGCATAAGGCCTATCCATTTTTTTTGTTGTACTTGTCCCAGCATTTCACGCGCTTTGACCACCGCCCCTTCCGGAACTGACAAACCAGGTATTGGGATTTCTTTACATTCTCCAGACAAATTCATTATTTGAAGATATTCCCATGCTTGATGTTTTCTGCCGGGATGTTCCAGAGTTTGGACAACATTCGAAAGCATCCATTTTCTTTGATGGCCTGACAGACCATGGCGGGAAGGAATCCCGGCAAGAAACGGAACCAGTGCCGACCGGAATGAATTTGGGAATACAAAAGCTTCATCAAAAGCATATTGTTTAATCATCCCCACAGTCTGCAAAATGCCCGATAATCCATCCTGTAACTCTATTACGCTATCCATGCATGGATGCATGGCCCATAACCCGCCAAGCTTATGTTTAACGAGAATGGTAATCCTGCAAGATGGGTACTTTTGTTTGAAACACTGGATGGCAGGCATGCTCATGATACTGTCACCCAGCCAGTTTGTTCCGCAAATTAATACATTTTCGATCATCAACGGAATCCTTAAATCCAAAAGATAAGCATTATTTGAAACATATGCGGGATATACATTGATGGAAGTCCTCTGATCCACTGAGTATTTCTATATCGACACGAAGGAAATAAACAGGAACGTCACACCTGGAAAGACGCGGAAAGCGAACAGCATCCTTTTCCGTCGTTAATATGGCATCGGCTTTCAACTTTTTACTCTTATTTACGATATCAATTATTTCCTGCTCACTGTACCGGTGATGGTCCGCAAACCTGTTTCTGGCAATTATTTTTGCACCTCTTTTTTCAAGCTCATCTTCAAATCCGCCAGGAACGGCAATTCCGGAAACAACCGATATTGTCAATCCATCCAGATACTCCAGAGGCTTTCTTTCGGCCGTAAATACATTCTGAAGGTGCCGCGCACAATGCTGGCACTCAATTATATCTGCGCGTTTGTTCAGCTGCCTGAGGCGGTCGCGTAATGCCTCGGTTCCCTGCCCATTAGATTTGGTTATGAAAATAAAATCCGCACGTTTTATGTTCTTGACCGGTTCCCTGAGTATCCCTCGCGGTAAAACCTTTTCATTACCAAAGGGATTTGTTTTATCAACCAGCACAATTTCAACACGATGCTTTAGGGAAAGATATTGAAACCCATCATCCAGGATAAGTGTGTCACAACCGAGTTTATTTATTGCATACCGCCCGCTCTTAACACGGTTTTTATCGACCAGCACGCATACATTTGGAAGATTGGAAGCAAGCATATACGGCTCATCCCCGCTCATCGCTGAATCCAACAGGAGCTTACTCCCATCCGAAACCACCCTTGGCGGTTGGCTAAATTCCCGAAGCAGAAGTTTGTCCAGTATTTTTATCCAGAATGAAGGCTCTTCTTTTTTGTAACCACGGCTCAGTATTGCCACCTTCCTGCCCGCTTTTTCTAATTCCCTGGCAAAAATCTCCACAACCGGGGTTTTACCGGTTCCACCAACAGTCAGATTACCAACACTTATAACCTGACACCCCAGTGTATGATGCCTGAAGATTCCATTGGCATATAGAAGATGACGAAATTGGATTACTGCCCGATAAACACGGGAGAACTGTCTCAATATCCAGAGAAACAACATCGTACCACGTGTTCCCTTGTAGTCGTCCGGACTCTGAATAAGAGTCGTGATATATTTCTCTATTTTCTCAAACTTGTTTGCATGCATCTGGACACATCACCAAAATCAAATAAGTTCATTGCCCCGCTGATATCCATCCTCTTGATAATTGGTTTTAATTTATGTGGTTTTCGGGTCATTGTCGAGCAACGAAAATAGCCAATCACCTCTTGATTGATCCCGTTTCGTGTGATAGAAGTTTAACCAACTTTTTATCGACACGGTTAAGCTTGGTAACAGACAATAAATAATATTTTGATTTGAATGAAATATAAGGAGGTTTTGATAGCATGAAAATTCCCCTCAACATGGGAAACAACGGAAACCAATCCAGCAAGGCAGCCCAATTCAAAAGCCTTGAACGCGAGATACTTGCCACAAAGAAAGGTGACTGGAACGCAAAGAATAATCTGGTCCGGACATTCATGCCTTTGCTTATCTCTCTCGCCGAAAAGAGATCCACTGATAATGCGCAGAAAAACAAGCTTATTGATGCAGGGAAAGAAGGCCTTTTTACAGCTGCTAGAAAATACAAGGAAAACATAGGGGCCGAAAAGTTCCAGATATTTGCATTGGATTTCATTGAATCCAATATGGACAATCTGGACAAGAATGTCGGTTTCTTTGCGCGGCTTTTCGGCAGGAGTTAATGCCGGTGGTCAGTTCAGCTATTTTTACACCTGATAAGTGGACCTGCCAGCTGTCTCTCGACAATATCTTTGCCGTCAAGGCTCCTCTTGAAGTAGAAATTGGATGCGGAAAGGGCCGGTTCATTCTATCAAGAGCAACTTTGCATCCTCAGTCCAATTTTCTCGGAATAGATCGTATGTTAAGCCGACTGAGAAAGGCTGACAGGAAGATCACTCGAGCCGGTCTTCAGAATGTAAGATTACTCCGCATCGAAGCTTCCTATGCTTTTGAGAAGCTTCTACCACCTTCTTCTGTTTCTGTTCTATATGTCTTCTTCCCTGATCCCTGGCCCAAGAGACGACATCATGCACGGAGGCTGTTTTCTCCCACTTTCATGAACTCACTGGATACGACGCTCATTCCAGGAGGCTTTATATACATTGCAACTGACCACATCGAATATTCCGAATGGATTTGTACATTGTTCGCAAAAGATCAACGATTTATCGGAGTTCCTCCGTTTGAAACACAGGAAATAGAACGGACCGAATTCGAAACACTTTTTCTAAAAAAGGGAATTCCCATTAAAAGATCGGGCTTTATGAAGAACAAGGACTGATTGCTGATTTGGATATGATACGGGGAAACGCTGCAATACACCCCATCACAAGCCCATAAGCAAGGACAATCTCGGCATCTCCAAAGTTGTACTCGACCAATCCGTTTGCAAATAGACCAGCTATCATGAGAACAAGAATCATCGCATATACTAGCTCATCTGGGGCCCTTCCCCTGGCAAATCTCGCCATCATTATTCCGTCAAACATGATTTTTCCCATCCACAACAAATAGACAGCCAATCCAAGCCATCCGGTCTCAACAAGAATTTGTGCAATATTTGAATGCAGATGATTACGGTTCCTTTCAACTTTTTTACAAATCTTCCTCATCATTTCCGGCGTTAATGCCCTGTATCCAATCCCAAATGGATGCTCCTTGACTAATGCAGGCATAATTTTGAACCACATTGTCATGCGTCCGCCACCATTAACATTAAATTCTTTTTCGAGATTCATCAACCTGGCCCTCACAGGCGGTAAAATAAATGAAGCCATTACGACAATTGCCAGAACCAATAAATACCTCCAGTTGGTTTTAACAGCCAGGAAGATTGCCACCATGAGACTTGTACAAACCCATGACCCTCTCTTGAACATCATAACCATGGCTATAATCTGAATAAAAAGCAGTATCCACCATTTAACCGATGACCTCTTCTCCATCCTGCAGATAAAAATGAATCCCAAAACTACCAGGATACCAAGCATCAAAACCTGAGCATATGTCATCGAGCCCCTGTCAATCAGGGCAAACATAAAATCCGGCATTCGACCTGTATTCACAGCCTTTATGGCCTGTATTGGATGTATAACTATGGTCCTGAGAGCTTCCACTCCAGTCCCCATCGCATATGCCGCCAGAACACTCGAAAGCCGCTGTAATGATGTCACAAGAGTGGCACATATCGGAATACCGACAAACCACATCAGCTTTTCCATCTTCTTGAATCCTTCTTCGGGATTCAGCCCAAAAGCCGTTGAGAAAACCGCCACAATCACAAAAACGAGCCAAAACCAGAATGAAACAGGTAATAAAAGTGTTTTGCGTACCTTGAAAAGATGGACTAAAAGCAAGAAGAGACTAATGGACAGGAAACTTCTGCCTGTGGGCATGGAAAAGGCCGAAGCAAATGCAGCACCCAGGAGAAAAATATAAGCTGATCCTTCCAGATCACGTTTTGTACAGCAATTATCCATTTCGAATAGTTTTCCCATAAAACATGTTGTCACTCAAGATGCTAATTTCACCTATCATCCAAAATTTCTTTGTATATCGATATTGTACCGCTAACTGTGTTATCGAACGAAAACCGTTCAACAGCTGATGTCCGCGCTTCCATGTGAACCCTCTTCCTGGCAGTTTGATCAGTCAATGCCTCCAGAACATACCGCGCAGCACCCACAACATAGTCAGGCAGCAGTAACACCCATTGATTTGAGTCCATCCATAAAATTAATGATCTGGTACTCACCACCACCCCACCCCGGGTTAGTATACAAATGACCGATGTGTAGTGATTCACTCATTTATCCGTAGCGTGTTGTTTCAAGCCATGTTCACAGACAATGTTTTTCTGTTCTGTCAACCGTCTGCACAGTTCACTGCTTTGGCATTGGCGAGTTACCAATGAATGATACTGATGATAACAGATAGCGGTATTTTTGACACTCTTACCGCAAATACCAGAAAGAATCAACCGGCGCTCAATATCATCGTCTTCACCACCTCCAGCTGTAATAAAATCTTCATTAAATCCGTTTATTTTTTCGATATCGGCCTTCCAAGAGGAGAAATTACATCCTTTTATCTTAGGGCACCTTCCCAAGCCAAGGCCATCCAGCCATGGCAAATATACACCAGCCTCCACATGACGTATCTCACCACGAATTACCGCTCCAATATGGTTCAACCATATCCATTCAAGTCTTCCAGAAATAATATTGTCATCAGAAAGTCTGCCCGTGACCTTTTCACCAAGCTGGACCCTGCGTCCCACCAGATAAAATCCCGTCATTCTCGCGCACAAATGACCTTCAATAAAATGACTATGAGGGATACAGTCAGCATCAAGAAATATCAGATAGTCAGATGCGCTTCTCAGCACTCCTTCGTTCAGTATCCGGCATTTTCTGAAGCCTTTATCCTCCTGCCAGCAATGGGATATCCTGCCTTGCAGCACAACAGGACAATCATCAATGATTTTGCTGATTTCAGGACCAGATCCATCATCACAGATTATCACCTCAAAATCAGTCCTTGTCTGTAATGAAAGTCCTATGAGAGTACGACGTACAAAATCAGGATGATTATATGTTGGCACCAGAACTGATGCGCTTATTATTTTGTTTGTGCCAGTCATAAATACTGTTCCCTCTCCTAATCTGTTCATTAAGACTTCCATCAAACCGCAAATCAAGCGGAAATCAAACGAAAATCTGGTTTGATCATCACAACCATCGTCTCTATAATTGGGCAATTATGAACGTAGAGCAGGAAATCAAACAAATTATGGAAAGTTCAGAACCCAGACAATCGTCATTGGAACGTTTCGGTCTGTTTGTACTATTATTTATCCTGTTTGGATTCGGACTATTTGACCATTCACTCTGGTCGTCAAACGATACCAGAGAAGGTGCGATGATCGCAGATATGTATAGAAGTGGCACATTGGTCACGCCCTTACTTAACGGCCAGAGTTACCTGGAAAAACCCCCACTCCTTCACTGGACAGCCTTGGCATTCTGCCACATCTTCGGCAGGGTCAACGAGGGACTTGTAAGACTGCCTGCGGCCATATTCGGGTTCGGGGCGGTTCTCATCGCTTATCTGTGGGGGCGCAAACTCGGCAGGGAAAAAGCGGGGATGGCTGGCGCTTTTATGTGTGGAACATCTATTCTTTACCTTGAGTATTCCAAGGTTGTACTCACCGATACGGCCCTCACATTCATGACACTTTTTTCATTATATCTTTTCTGGGAGGCATACACGGCACAAAGAGCCAGATTTTTAAAGTATATTGCTTTCCTGATTGTTTCCGCGCTGTCCTTCTACGCCAAAGGCCTGCTTGGTCCGGGTTTAATCTGGGTCTCAATCACCATTTTTCTGCTTTATAATAAGAAATGGAAATTGTTCCTGGGTTTGGGATTCGCTTTCGTCCCGTTCTTTCTGATAATTCTCGCTCCATGGATCTGGGCGTTATGGAAGGTCGGGGGCACAGATTTCCTGAAAACAGTTTTCTGGGCAAATCAGTTCGGACGATTTTTCACCTTCACTGGTCAAGACCTGCCTAAAGACCCCTACTTTGTTCACAAAGAACCTGTATACTATTACCTGAAGTCACTACCCATTACCCTCCTGCCTTGGACACTTCTACTGCCCCCTGCACTCTTGTACTGGTTCCGCAGGGAACGTGGATTAAACAGTCCTTTACACATCTTTATCCGCATCATCTTGATAAGCATGTTGATCATTCTGCATGTTTCCAGCGCCAAGGCTTCATGTTATGCTCTGCCCATGTTCCCGATTCTGTTTCTCATGACTGCAATTTGGAGCGAAGATGCGATTGCAGACAAGAATTCCAGAATTAGTAACTGGGCAATAGGCATAACAACCATATTGGTCACTCTCCTTAACCTGCTTATTCCGCTCGCATATATCCTGCTCCTTGCGATGCCGCAGTCGGTATTTGACCGGTATTTTGACGGCATAGACATCATTCGTATCACAGGAACTCAATCAACTTACGCTGGATTAATAATGGCAATCGCGGCGCTGACCTTGCTTACCATGTCAGCCAGGGAATTGTGGCGCAGATATATCTTAGGCGCTTATGCCCAAGCCTGGCTGATGGTTCCGGCAATCGTAACCGTCCTGATGGTCCTGAACGCTGAAATTATCATTCCGGCTTACGATTACCAGAGAACCTATAAACCATTCGTCCGTCTCGTTCGTTTCGAAAAAGAACTGGGTATAAGAATCGCCTTGGCAAACCAGGAGGAACAGCATATTGGGGCATTTACATTTTATCTTAAGTCAAGAATTCCAATCATCAGTTCCACGAAAACATTACAGGATTTTCTTTTTTCTGAATCAACACCAGCAGGAGTAATTGTCAAAACAAAGGAGCTGACGAAATGGCTGGAATCATTTCCAAAAAACAAATTTCTAGTACTGAAATCAGACCATAAGGGTTATAAATGCGATTACTTCCGTCTGATCGTATATGCCCTGCCAACCTCAGAAGTTACGTTACATCCAAAAACGCACTCCCCTGCTCCAATCCCGCAGAAGATGCCTTAATAACAGATCCCTTTCCGTCCGTACATCTTATGAAACACCTTCCCTTGCCGCTACAAAGGTTAAATACATCTTTTCATCCAGCCCAGCCTGAAGTAGATTTCAAGAAGTTTTTACATCACCAGGAAGGGAGTTAAAACGTGCGAGTTCTGGTCTTTAACCCTTTTAATGATCGATCCGAGGTTTCTATGTATCTCGGCCTGCTGAAATCGGGTATCAATCTGGAAGTCATATGCGATCCGTCAGCCGCCGAAAGGCAAATCCTGAAAGATGGCGGTATTACTGTGACGGAAATGTCCATCCGAAACCGCCTCGATATCAATGCTATCCGAAACTTGCGACGCAAGCTTAAGCAGACCAAATACGATGTTATTTACACAACACTAAACAGTTGCCTGTCCGTGTCGCTCATTGCCTCCATCGGAATTGAAGTCAAACACGTCTCCTACCGTGGTACTATGGGTCACTTGAGCCGATGGGATCCGGCATCCTGGTTGACTTATCTTAATCCACGGATAAATAGAATAGTCTGTGTCTCAGAAGCCGTCCGAAAATATTTACTCTCGCTGAATATCCCGTCATCACGGCTTATAACTATTTACAAGGGACATGACCCAGCATGGTATTCAGTCATGAAGCCGCCCGCTCTCTCGAATTTCGGGATTCCACAGAATGCCTTTACCATCTGCTTTACCGGTAGCATGCGTCCGGTTAAAGGTGTTGATGTCCTTTTAAAATCAGTTCAACACCTGCCTGCGAATCGTGATTTCCATTTTCTTCTTGTGGGAGAGGTCAAAGATCCAAGGATAACACAGCTGGCCTCATCTCCGGCAATTTCCAAACGGATTCACTTCACCGGTATTCGCAACGATGCAGCCGCAATCGCAGGAACCTGTAATGTCTTTATCATGCCGTCAGTCGCCCGGGAGGGTCTGCCAAGATCCGTAATTGAAGCAATGGCCCAGGGAGTACCAGCGATCGTAACTGACGTTGGAGGTATGCCGGAGTTGGTAATAAATAATGAAAGCGGCTTGGTTATTCCGCCCGGCGACCCGCAGGCTCTAGCCAAAGCAATATCTTATTTGGCAGATCATCCTGATAAACTACATGATATGGGAGAAAATGCGCGAAATAGAATCACCACAGTTTTCAATATAAGAACAACCGTCGATAAGACCCTGAAACTCTTCCAGGAAGTGGCGAATCATGGAAATCAACGATGAACAAAATTCTCATTCCGAAGACGGCATGAATTTCTTTCTGTAAGCCTTGGGTGTCATGCCCATATATCCGACAAACTGCTTGGTAAATGCACTATGATCGTAGAAACCCACCTCCAAGGCAATTTCAGTGAGACTCTTGCTACTGTCACCCATTTTAACGCAAGCATTATTTATTCTGGTATTCATGATGTATTGACGAGGTGACATTCTGAATACTTTTCGGAATTTCCGCTCAAACTGACTCAGCGACATATGCACCATAGCCGCCAGTTCAGCAACATTGATATTCCTGTTGAACTCTTTTGAAATTAGTTGAATCACCTTTGCCAACCGGTCATAAGGCTGAAAAAAAATATCAGCTTCTTTTACATTCCTTGCCACTCCGGCAATCCCAATAGTCTTGCCGTTCTTACCGTATAAAGGAATCTTATTCGTAACCAGCCAGTCAACAGAACCATCGCTGTCCTGGTTCAACTCTATACGGTTTATCAAAGCCTTGCCCGTCTGCATGACCTGCTGGTCATCCGCTTCATACTTCCTGGCAAGTTCCTCCGGGCAAAGGTCAAAACCTGTTTTCCCTATGATATCTCGTTCCTCTTTACCACCCATTCTTTTCGCAAAGTTTGCATTTGCAGCAACTATCTGTCCTTTGCTGTTTTTGACAAAAAAATAAACATCCGGAAGAGTCTCAAATAATCTACAAACCATCCCGGCATCACCCAGCCTCCGGAAAAATTGCTTTTGCATTCGATCAGGATTCATAAATCAATTCCTGTAATCGCAAACAGCCTATTTCATTACATTTAAAGTTTGTTCGGCTGTCTTTCCCGAAGCAAGCTCCCTGACCTTGATACGCCATTCACCCGGAGAATCGTTAGCAGCCAAATCAAGCGTCACATCGACACGACCGTCTTTGGCGCCATAAAAACCACTGAACTCAGCCGGCTTGCCTCCAGCATCACATACATCCAACTGTACCGGTATAACTGCATCGATAGGTTTATTATCCTTATCCACCACTGTAATCCTGATACCGGCCGATTTCCCGAGTTTTACTTTACGTGGTATCTTCAACTTGATTTCCGAAATTGCACGCTCAGTTATCATGAATACCGTACCGTCACCTGGTCCAAAGTGACGTTCAATCTGCAATTTTCCGTCTTTTACAACCGCCGGAACGTTTTTCCCTATAGTCAGATCATATATATATCCACCCGGGCGATCCAACAACAGCAATGAGCTGGTCGACAAACCCTTCTCCATCACCAACCTCCACTGCCCGACATAATTTCCATACTGGCGCAAGTCATTAACAGCAAACAGGTAATCCGTCGTATCATAACGGCGGACACGTGTAATAACATCGATGTTCGAGGAATCCGAGGCGCGTCGATAGAATGGGTCAAGTTCTTTTCGAAGCTCAGCAGCTTTAGCCTGAATAGCCGCTTTATCTACATCTGCCTTACCGACACGTTTATACTTGGCCAGACGGATATCGGGAACGATAGCTGGAGTTAAAAATTCATCCGCAATAACAAGACCACCGCTCTGCTGGAACTTCTTCACCTTTTCCGCCACACTCCTGGGCAGTACATCACAATCGGGCATGACGAGGACTTTGAGTCCGTCCAATCCCCGCTCAACAACAGTCTCTTCGTAGAGAATCCGCGGCTGAAGCTGGGCATACTGCATAACGAGATACATGTCGTCACCGCTCCAACCCCAAGAACCTTTACCGGCAAACATCTGAGATGCAAAACTTTCAAGATAGCCTATATCACTTTTACGATCCGGCACTTGAAGCAGTGTTGGTCCCAGCGGCTTCACAACATCACGCGTGAGTTGTGCCAGAACTTCCTGCGTTTCAGGATGCGTGAAGCAATATCCCTTTTTTGCGCCGGTATCCACCAGTGACTGCCAGCCGTGATACATGATCCCCCTGACGGGTCGGGATATCATGGACCAGAATGCTACGCGCAAATGATCTGGAGCAATCGTCAGGAAGTCGGCTTCTGGAACGGTATCCTGCCAGGACGACTTGGGGGCTTTCCCTTCTTCGCCGGGTTTGGGTTTGGGCGCGGTTTGTGTCCGGTACCAGATGATCTGTGTCATCTTCATCACCTTCTGTGGTGTCTTCGATCCGCCCGCCATGGTAAATAATTCATCCGTAGCAAGGCCGATCCTGATTGGGTCCGGGTATGAATAAGTCCATTGTGATACCATGTCGACCTCACCACCACTGCCATACACGCTCGGAACCCGCACAGCCGGATCAAACCAGGTCCATATGTCTGTTCTCCCCGTGGACTTCAGACCTCGGTGCACTGCTGAATGAATCTGGTTCCACCCATCACCCTGCTTCCAGAACCAGCGGTAATAAGTAAGTAACGGATAATTGTCCGGAATAATATGATCCGCCGGGAAATCACTGATCCCCTTGTAGTTCACACCATGCTTGCTGTTAACCTGATCAGGGATATCAAATCCGGCATATGCTCGAAAAGCCGCCCGGTCACATTCGTGAAAACAAAGCTGGCTACTGTCACGAACTTCCGAATGAATTAACGCGGCCTGCAGACCGGGATATGCACCATAATTCCGTGCAATCGAAGCGCCAACGTTGTAACAGAAATCAATCGCACCTGGATAGAGACCACAGGGATTTACTTCAACATGTTTATCAGTGTATGGCTTGCCACTGCGATCCACTCGCAAAAACTCCTTTTTTGTCTGACCAATCCACCGCGCTGGCCCGGGATTTGCGGCAATCCCGTAGTCATTGGCCAAGGCATAGTCAAGCAACTGCTTGTAAGAAGCGTCTGATTCTGCTTCATTAGGTTCACCGGTATTCCATATCCGCTCTTGATCCACATGAGGACTGTTCAGACTATGTGTAAATCCTATGTGCTTTACGACTCGAAACACCTTTTCATCCCTGATGTCCGGTCCACCCCACATGACCACAGGCATCCGGAACGGTAATGGCCGGGGTACAATCGTAAGAGGCACAGTAACCTGGGATGCAAACACTTTGCCATCGGCTCCTTCAATCCTGCCATTCATCGTGTACTGCCCGGGCCGGCCTCGTGTATCAATGATGGAATTTAGCTTTAGCTCAGTACCCGCCTCAACCGTGTGAATGGGTAATCGTTGTACACCAACGCCGGCAATATCCACGACAAGTGTGGCACCAACCAGTGGTGAACCCATATTGCTGGCAACCGTCCATTCAGCACGGCCATTCTTCTCCATACGAATAAAAGAAGTCCGGCCGGAAGCAGAAAGACCAATCATGCCGGAATAGAATTTTAAGGCACGGTTGCAGATACGTACCTGCGAAATGAATCCCGGAAACCCGCCATAACTACTGCCGATACGATCACCGATCACAATGGAGCGTGTACCAGGAACAACCGCCTTGCGGCCGGGATAATTACCTCCTCCAATCGATTCGCCGTCACAGAAGAATCTGCCGTCTCCGGTCCCATCGTAAGTAAATGCAATATGATGCCAGACATCAGGCGCAAACCGGACAGGTCGCGAAGTATACGAAACCATATCATCTTTGAAACCAAGATACACAAGAAGCGTACGCTCACCCTTGACAGGCTGGTTGAGGAGTAAAGCATAGTCACGCATATACTCCATGTTTGGAGATGTATGCTTGTAGTTGACATACATCTTATCAAGCAACCAAACACCCTTTGTATATTCCTCAAATTCCGGCTTCGGTTTGATCCACATCTCGAGGGTAAATGCGCCAGCTGGTGTCATACCGGTACTGTTCGCCACCTCTGCACCCGTAGCTTTGTCACCATTGACAGATGCAAAAGTCTCCAGACACGAACCAAAATGACCGTCTTTATTGAAGATCCCCGTACCGCGCAGTTTCAGGTCATGTCCTTTCCCCGAAGCATCCACAGTCTCAGTACCCGGCGAGAATTGCCATAATCCCAATACTGATTCACCAGTTGCTTCAACTCCACTATATGGTTTCTGCCATGGCTGTAATTCTTGTTCCTGTGCTTGTCCTCCGGAAAACACCATGCAAGATATCAGAATTACACATGACAACTTCCTGCCGCAGAAGAAAATATCCATCGACATATTCGCCTCCATATTGAAACCTGTTACCCAGTATGATTTAAAACCGCTAATGAATTCAGCGAGAAATCTTCCCTGTCTCAATCTTTAGTTCCCAAGCCTGATCACTTCAAGCGTTACGGGTTTCCAGATGCCGCCTGTCATTGCCGTGTTAAGCACACGGATAGTGATCTGATTTTCCGTGCCCCATTTTAAAAACGATGTGACATCAATCCGGAATGATACATCCCTTCCATTCGGTCCAATATCGTGCTGTCCGGCATACGTACCGTTAATCCATATCCAGGCCGTCTCGTCGACTGCTCCAAAACTCAATTCAACGGCATTCATCTTCGGCTTCTCAGGCAATACGAACCGGCCGCGATACCAGCCAATCCCCGTGTTGTTTTTGAATCCGAAATCATCCCAGAACCTGTCGATACTCACTGGAGCCCAGTCTGTTTCATCCAATTTAGGGACAAACCATTTCTGTGTATGTCCATTTCTCTGCGGGTCAAACTTCAGTTTCCAGCCATCGGCAGGTAGCGGAATTGTCTGAATTACATTGATTATCTGATCTGCATGGTCCCGAATGGACTCAGCTTCTCGAAAGAACGGGAAGAAATTAAGCGCTTTTGATGCGAGTTCCTTAACCGTCCTTGATTCGTCCTTTGACGCCATCCCAAGTAAATCCCTTGTTTCTTTTGATTGGGGCATTCTCGCCAATATCTCCACGGCACTCATACGCATTGCCACACTGTCATTATCCTTAATGGCAAAAGCGATATTCTCAATCTTCAACATCCCCAGATCGTTTAATGCAAGGAATGCTGTCATACGGATTTCCGGGTCGGAATTCTGTAAGGCCTTAGTTAAAGACCCGATCGCCAGCATACCCATCTTCCGGAGTTCTCGTGCCGCCGTATGACGTACCACAGCATTCGAATCGTTCAATGCCTTAGTCAAATTCAGAACACTATCCGCCGATTTCTTGCGTGCGACTTCGATCACAGCACTACGCCGTTGCGCTGGATCCGGAGAATTTAATTCGTCCACAAGACTACAGGTCGACATCAAACATCCGGCCCCAAACAAAAGTATGGGGATAAAAACATACAAGATTGATTTTTTGCAAACCATAGTAATGAAATTCATATTTTATTCACCAGAGAGTTTCTATGTTCCAACACGTTAAGTAACAGATTTTTATGCGATTTTTATTACGTACTACTTTTTCTTCAGATGCATTTTCTGAAATTGTTCAATATCAACAGTTTGTCCAGTTTGACGCGCTTCTTCTGCAGCAAAACCAATAATATGACCGTGAACTGTCGAAGAAATGGCCGCTTCCAGCGGTGCGCCATCAGGTTTTGTCATTTCTTCATAGAGCGCGTTGACCAGGCCCGGATCTCCACCGCCATGTAATTCGTAACCGCCATCTTCAGCTTGAACTGTATAACGGCTGACCTCTCCTTCGTGCGGAATCAATACCAAGTGTGAACCAAAATGTTGACGATACGTTTCTCCTCCCTTGAGAACACCACGCGTGCCGTAGACCTCTATATGGCGGCCATATGCAAAAGCTGTCATCGTGAAGGTTCCTGTCACACCGCCCTCAAATTCCATCGCAAGCACCTGCCGGTCTACTGCATCATTATCACAATGATATACGCAACGGCCCCATGGACTTGTCTTCAGCCAGGAAGTAATTGCTTCGGGGCTGGCTTCCTGCGCACGGTCATACACCATACCCAGCCATGGATCCCGCATATCACCGGCATAACGAAGAGCGTTATAAGGACATTCCTTGCCCACAGGACAGCCATCCGTACACCGGGCTGGCGCTCCTGCCGGTGCACGTTCAGAACGGAAGTATTCAAGTGATCCAAAACTGGCTATCTTCCTGCAACGACGTCCCACCAGCCAGTAGACAATATCGGTGTCATGGCAGCACTTCGAAAGAATCATGGGCGAACTTTTGCCAACAACAGACCAGTGGCCACGGACAAATGAATGCGCCTGGTGCCAGGGCATCACACCCTCATTGGCCTGGATGGAAACAATCTCACCCAGCGCACCGGAATCAATGATCTCCTTCACCTTCCGGTAGAACGCCGCAAAACGCAGAACAAAACAAACCATCACGCGCCGGTTCGCCCTGAGGGCGAGACGTTCGACTTCAAGCACCTGGTCAACCTGCGTTGCAATTGGCTTTTCCAGCAGAACATTATAACCAAGCTCCAGTGCGCGACCGCATGGGATGTAGTGATAATTATCCTGAGTGGCGATAATAATCACGTCTGCAAGATTCTTTACCGCAAACAATTTGTCAATATCTGAAAAACCCTGGAATCCAGGATTATTCGATATTTTACGCATTTTTTCTACACGTTCCGGTACGAGATCGGCACCCGCAACAACCTGGAAACGATCCGGTCGCTTGACCATCAGTTGCGTATAGGTCTGTGCTCTTGCTCCACAACCAATACATGCTATTCGCAAAGGTTTCACTTCCTTCATGACATCATACCCTCCCATTCAAATGTTGAATACAACTTCAACAGTCAACATCACAATCTACATGAAAACCGGATCAGATTTTCTCTCGCCCCGATACTTCTGATTCAGCAGTAAAAATTATTGGTTTGATTAATTTGTGATCCCAAAAACTTTTTTAAGATCGGTAATTGATGGCCGACGGCCGTATTCACAAAGCTCAAACGCCTCAGCACATTTAACTTTCCCGCCTGCTTCTTCACCGTACATCTCGACCAGCTTAGACCGGTATTTACTGGCTATGGATTCGAACCGACCTCGAAAACTATTACGAACTGTATTGAAACGGACAACACGTTCCTGTTCATTCTTGGGAATCAATCCCTCGTGTCCGGAAACACAACCTTCTATAAATTGCGATTCGAGCGTAAGAAGGGCGTCCAACTTTTTATCAATTATACTGTCGAGTGAAACTACTATGTCTGGTTGGAAAGGATTAGGTTTTTGAAAATTATCGGAAAAATACAGAAAGATCGGGTTTGCGGAAAGGTGCGGCACATCCGGACAGAAGAAAGGAACTGTCACCATAAACGCCGCATCCTGCACCAGGATACCTGTATAACGATGATCCGGATGGTAATCATTAGAACGATGCGCGAGAACAATATCTGCTTTCCATTCCCGGATCATCCTTGTAATTGTGCGCCTGTTTTCCAGGGTGGGCATAAGTTCACCATCGTGAATATCAAGTACCTCAGTTTCGATGCCAAGAATTTTGGCCGCTTCTCTAACCTCTGCCAGACGCCGGACGGCAAGCGGACCACCTGCACTTTTCCAGTGGCCAACATCTCCATTGGTGGTCGAAACAAATTTGACCTTATGCCCCTTGGCCGCCCACATTGCCGCCACGCCACCTGCCCTGATTTCGCAATCATCAGGATGTGCGCCAAAAGCAATGATACGTAACTTACCCTTTTCAGCCGAAGTCACAGCAGAAGCCCGTTCACTGGCAAGAGGAGAAGTGGACAAATCCCCTTGTGCCGCATAAACTGGACTATTGCACAATACAAACATCAACAACGCTGTTACCGAAACAAATATCATTGAACCAACAGTTTTATTTTTCACCAGTTTTCTCCATTTCTGAGATATACTCGTTGTTAAAATTTCTAATGCTGATTTGACCAAATTATGTATGTTTTTAACAGTTTGAAGTGGATGAGGTCAACAGTCTTATTGATCCCTCTCGTTGACCCTAAACCTCATTTCGCAATACCGAATGAATATAATTGCAAGGTATTAACATCACGTGCAGAGGAATCAATTTTTCGGTTTTAAGGGCGCAAAATTGACTTACACATATCCTAAACGGCGTGATATCTCGTTGGCATGTGCAATAACCAGTGGAGCCATTTCTTTCAATTTTGTAACCGATAAACGGGTCGATGGCCCCGTCATCGTCAAAGTAGCCGCGAGGTGCTTATTCCTGTCATAGATTGGAGCACTGACGCAGAAAATACCTTCAACACATTCCCCCTTATCCATGGCATATCCGCGTTCGCGTGTTTCCTCTATCTCTCGGCGAAGCTCTTCCTTGCTCGTAATCGTTCTATCCGTAGTTCGAGTAAGTTTGATACCCGCAATGATCCGTTCAAAATCTTTTTCCGGTAGAAAAGCCAGAATAGATTTTCCCGGGGCAGTGTTGTGAAATTCAAAATGAGTACCCGGATCAACCATCAGCCGGACCTGGTGACGGGAAGGTATGGTGTTCAGCACAACGCCTTCCAGATCATTCAATGGAACCTGGATCATGACCATTTCCAGTGTCTGGTCACGAAGGTCCCTCATGACATCCAGCGATTTTTCAATCAGATGGCTCTCGCACACCGTCAAACTGCCCATGGTCAGCAACTTCGACGTAAGGGTAAAAGTCATGGTCCGGTCATCACGTTCCAGGTAACCACGATCCACCAGGTTCTTGAGAATACGGCCAAGACTACCCTTTGGTATTTTCAACTCCTGGGCCATATCAATGGCACGTAACGGAGTATTACAATTAACCAGCAATTCCAGTACTGCAAGCCCGCGATCCAGCGCCGGTGTAACACAACCATTCTTTTCACTATCTGTACCAACCGGCACTGGTCGTCCTGATCGATGTTTTCTATTTGTCATAAACAGAATATTTATGCCTCTTCAACAACTTTGAAACCCATCGCATCTGCCAGAGCGTAGACGGGGTCCTTGAGATCACCATAATATGTGACCCGGTGCCAGCCCCATTGGTCCCACGAAGTGAAAAGTTTTTCTATATCACCAAGAGGTTCCCCGGCCAGCTTCGTACGGCAGGCACGATCATCTGGATCATTTGCCACCGCCCGGCTCCGGTGAAAGAGAATTTCCTTACGTCCCTGGTCGGCTTCAAGGGTTGAAGTAAGATAACCTACCGGCAATACCGAACGTACCGACGCACCTTGCCGATCTTCAGAGTGCGTAAGAATCTGGAACGGATTTGTTTCCCCCTGCGGTCCAAAAGCCTTATTCGAAGCCACGCAGTGCGCATAAACAATATGCCCCTTTGCGGTATCAATTATAGGATCAGAAATATAACCAGGGCGCCCCTGGGTTAACGCTGTCATCGCAACCATCGTGGCTGTGGAGCGAACATCGCATTCGCATGCCCCTACCAGCCCTTCATTCAATAATTCGTAGAACCCAAGACACGGATAGGCATGGATATGCCCTCCATAAAAACCGCCCAGGCAGTTAATCGTTATGGCATTTGCTCCGTGTTTCTTCAATACCGATTTCATCCCGAGATACATTGCCGCAGAGGTCTCAAGGGTTTCCCTGCTGACATCAACAACAGTCGCTGCAGTCTTCTGCCAGCGATCGGCAACAGCACGGGATTCATTTTTGTCCGCCGCTTTCCATGCCTCGTTAATTTCCGAGAATGCCAGATTAACGAGCGGTATACCCAGTACAGTGCTGGACGGTCCCGGCGTATTACTGCGGACGGCAAGTATCTTTGATTCCTTCATCTTCTTGAGACACTCATCGGTTGAAAGGCACTTCAGTTTGTCCGGTTTGCAGGTTAGATCACCTGGCTTTGGAGTTTTGTTCATTCGTACCTTGGCGGTGGCCGCTGTAAAATCGGAGATCGAGCCGCCTTTTTTCACGAGTTCAAAACACTTTACCGCTTCAACGAGGTCCTCAATCCGCGACGAAGCAACAAAACCAACGTTCGAGGCATTTTTACGGATGAATCCAGCCGTGTAAACCAGGAAACCGCCACTTCCGCCAAACTGGAAGTCGGCATAAAGTACCGGTTTGCCCGAGGTCGCTATTGTCTGAACCACTTTATTCCAGCAGTTCATTTGATAAACAAGATAACCATCAAAGTTCTTTGATTTATCATCTTCCAGAATCTTTTTGGCTTCGGCTTCCCCGGTGGCCATCGAAGAAACAAACTCAAAGCCGGGACAACTTTTCGTCAGTTCACTTTTGATTCGATCCATGACGGGGACAAAATCAAATCCCTTGTTCGGCCAGTCAGGTCTTTCCTGTTTCGGCCCATGAAGTGAATACACAATATGAATGCGGATTTTTCCGGCATCATCTGCTGCAATCAGATTCCGGACTGGCAGTACAAGTCCAGCGCTGCCGATGCAGGCCGCACATCCGGACAAAAATTGACGCCGACTCAATCCACAAGCCCTACATCCAAAACCAACACCACTTTTCTGCATGGTAATCTCCTTTTTCTTTTTATGTCTTTTCCCCTTGTAGCTATGACCAGAAACTGAAGTCCCATACAAACAATTCCTCCCGGCCCCAGTACTTTGTTCCAGTTAAAAACAAGCAAAACCAGTCGTTGTTAATCTCAGGCTTTCGGCTTGGCCGGTTCTTTTTTCTGATAATCAGAATGCTCCGGTGAGCGAACAACATTTATGCCATAAAGCTGACAGAAACCTTCAACAATACGCTTATGGTTCCCCAGCACAACCACCTGGTGGAAACCTTTCACGTCTCTTGCATCTTCCACGTTATCCATCCGGATCTCAACCGAGGTACGGCATCCACCTGCCGGGGGCGTATCCACGTTACCAACAACGGTTCCTGTATCAACTATTATTTCATTTGGTGGACTGGACAAATTCAACAAAGTAACCGGTTCACCAACAGGCCATATCACCTGAATCGACACACCCAGGTTCGATTCAGAATGGCTCCGCAGAATATGCGTGACCGACGGCTTGTCAAAACCACGGATCCTGGTGCCAGACACACAGTGCGAGGCAATTAGCAGATTTTTAGCGGTCTCGGGTACCGGATCGTTCATATAACCAGGCCTTCCCAGCAGGTAGCTGGACAACATCAGCGAAATTGCCCCGTGCATGTCCGCTTCACAACCAGCGGTAATACCTTCATCCTGGAATCTTGCCCACGCTCCGCAAGGCGGCGTTGGCATGACCTTGGAACTGACCATTCCCAGGCAATCCATCGACAGTGCATTTGCCTGTTCATCCGCCATCAGGCGTTTCGCCGTCGTATAGACACGTGCGGCATTAAGACAGTCCTGCTTCGTCGGTTCCACAATTCTTTTTGCAGCATGCCGCATGTCCGCGGATACATCTTTTACTTCCTCATTTTCAGGCATTTTATCAAACAGCTCGTTGAACGTATTTCGTGGAATCGCCCTTATCTTCATGCCCAGCTTGTCCATTACGGTATCTGCGCGCTTGTCGGAACGTATCCACAAAACACGCGTTTCCTCGTACATCCTTTTCGCGCGGATCATCCGCAGGCCGTCCTCAGCTGCAGACCAATCAAGAGATGAAACAACATAAGCACCTATCTGATGCGAGATATCGCGAACATGCCCTGTAAAACAGACTCCAACAGGCGCAAAAACAATTACCGGTACCCCGGCTTCACCGTGAATTTTCTTGATTCTCGGCCAGTCAAAAATACTTTGAAGTGTTATGAATACCCCATCAGGCTTCTTATCCTTTAATTTATTAATGAAAGCTGTAACACCGTCGTCATTATTAATAGGTTGTGGTTCACATTCTGCATCAATGCCGAGACGTTTGCATGAATCATCAAATTTTGCCTTATATTCTTTCTGGCGGGCATCCAGATCATACGATGTTCCCGGCCAGCCGAGCCAGTATGGCCGTTTCTCTTCAAGAACTGCATACGCAACACATACTTTGGGATGCGGACGAATCTTGTCTATATCAACATAATCAGGTGCTGGTTTTCGGGAACCCCACAGCGAGGCTTGAGACTCCTTCCCAAGTGTCAGACCAATAGCGGCAGACGACAGCAGACCAAGACACTGACGGCGCGACAGACATGTACAACAGTTGTGACTCATAGAGGTCTCCTTTTATTAGTACCATTAGTGATACGAGTAACATTACTGCAACTCGACTGTAACGTCAACAGAAGAAATGATCTTTTTTTGGCCGTTGACACCTGCGGTATTGCAGTGCCAGAATTATAAAATAATTTTGCAGAGAGATGATGTACTAATCTTACGTTTGTAATTTGCGAATCGCAGTGATGACCGGAAGTCAATATGGCCGAAAAGGTATATCCGCGTCTTATTTATCTGCCGCCGGTAGGACGGCCACGATGGCTTCCCGAAAACCCGGAAGGCTGGGACCTGCTATACCTCTCGTGGGGACATCGCTGGTTTGCGGAAAACCCCATCCCTATCGCAATGCACGACGGGTGGGTATACATGGCCGTCCTCGAAGGAACTCCACAATTGACGACCAAAAACGGTTCACAAAGGATACCGACCGGTAGTGTCATGATAATACACCCCGATTGTGCGTATGGCTGGACGGACAAACCCCTCAAACGATGTAAGATTCTCACATGGGTCTGGCGAACAGCGCCGTTGCATTCAGCACTCCAGCCACTGCCGGCTAAATACCTGATCTTTAAACCCGATCGGGTTACACTTCGTCATCTTGTTACAATTAATGCGAACTGTGTTCGCGAAGTTGCCTTCCCAGACAAAATAGCCTTTCTGTCTCTACAGAAGGAACGGTTTGACCTGGACATTTGCCTTGCCCGGATCATGGGCTGCAGACAAACGCCAAACGCACCATACCGCATGAAATTAGCCATCGAATTTCTGCGAAACAACCCCATGGAACGCGATCCCATACGACGGCTTTGCGAGTATCTGCAGATTTCGGCCACAGCTTTAAAAGACCTTTTCCACAAACATGCCGGCAAAAGTCCGAAACAGTTTGTGCTTAGATGGCGCATGCAAATGGCACGGACAAAACTGGAAACCGGACATACCTCGGTCAAACAGGTTGCTTACGAACTTGGTTATCGACATCCGCATGACTTCAGTCGCGCATTCAAACGGTTCTTCGGAGCAACTGCCCACCATTGTCTGCCAGCCGGCGGAAGCGAAAAGTCCTCGAAGAAAAAACGGCTGAAAAATCGGAAATAGCAGAACCGACAGATGGCTTGAAATGCTAGCTATTAAAATTTTATACGTTTCATGTTTTGGAGTATTGTAACTGTCCAAGAAATCGAAAGGAGTATCATTATGTTGACACGTCGTGATTTTATCGGTCGTGGGGCACTTGCTGCCGGAACACTGTTGTGGGGTACACATCGCGCCTGGGCTGGAGCAAATAACCGTGTACGTCTCGCCGTTATCGGCATTCACGGCATGGGACAAAGCCACATCAGAGCCTTTAATGAATTACCCGATGTAGAAGTGGCTGCATTGTGCGATATCGACGAGAACCTGTTCGAAGAAGTCATCGCAAAATACTTCACGAAAAAAGGACTCAAGCGGCCAAAAACCTATACCGATATCCGGAAACTTCTGGAAGACAAGGATATTGATGCAGTATCAGTCGTTACACCAAACCACTGGCATACCCTTGCTGCAATCTGGTCGATCCAGGCGGGAAAACATGTGACTGTCGAAAAGCCCTGTTGCTACAATTTCTTTGAAGGCCGCAAACTTGTTGAAGCTTCAAAGAAATATCGCGTCATTGTCCAGGACGGTGCGGAACAACGAAGTAATCCATGCTCACAAACAATGGCTGAATTCCTGAAAAACGGCGAACTCGGTGAAGTCTACATGGCAAAGGGAACATGTTATAAGTGGCGCAAGACAATCGAACATTTCGACGATGAACCAGTTCCGAAAGGCGTTCATTACGACCTGTGGCAGGGCCCCGCGCCGGAGAGACCTTTCAACCGCAACCGGTTCCATTACAACTGGCACTGGAACTGGGATTACGGTAATGGCGATATGGGTAACCAGGGCGTTCACGAAATGGACGTCGCTCGCTGGGGACTTGGGGTAACACTCCCGACAAAGGTCTGTGCCATGGGAGGACATGTCATGTTCAACGATGACCAGCAGACACCTAACATATTGATGGCCATTTTCGAGTTCCCAAATCCTGATGGCGGCGGGGACAAGAAAAAAATTCTCCAGTTCGAAGTCCGTCACTGGATCTCAAACAGCGAAATTATGACGAAAACCGAAACAAAGACCGGAGCTGGTGGTTACATGGCCACAAGCGCTGGCAACTCGGTTGGCAACCTGTTCTATGGCTCCAAAGGCTACATGGCCAAAACGGTCAGCGAATGGCAAACTTACATGGGTGAGAAGCGCGAACCAGGTCCATCGGGAAGCGGCAGTGCTAACCATTATGCCAATTTTATTAAAGGCATCCGTGAAGGTGACCCTTCAACCTTTAATGTCAGCATTGAGAATGGTTTTTATTCCTGCGCTCTTATTCACCTCGGGAATATTTCTTACCGGCTTGGCCGAAGCCTCGAGTTTGATCCGGCAACACAGACTTTCCCTCACGACGAGGAGGCAAACCGGATGCTTACAAGACAATATCGCGCACCATTTATTGTACCGGAAAAGGTATGACATCCAGGGAACGATTGCTGGCAACCTTGCGTGGTGAGATTCCGGACCGTGTGCCGGTTTCTCCTTTCGTACAGGAAGAATACCTTTCATGGTACTATCCGCAAAAATCAAAACTCGACCGCGTTATCGATGCAGTTGAGCTCGCGAACGAACTGGATTTCGACCTGATGGCCAAACATCGCGCGTTTGAAACACCCCACTTCTTTCGAAGAAGTTATACCAGCTGGGAACTTCGAAATTCCGAATCCCGTGAAAACGGCATGATTCGTCGGCGAACGGAAATTATCACTCCCGGCCGGACGCTGACACAGGAAGAAGTCGGTCCCGAGTCCGGCGCAGCTACCTCTGGAGTCAGATTCATGGTTGTACGCTACCTGTTACAGGACAGTGACGACATGGAATGTTTCCTTAAATACATGCCACCGCTGAGCGATCAGGACCGCAGGGAGATATCCGAAACCGCTTCCGCCTGGCAGCGGATTATCGGAACTCGCGGTGTACTTGCTCCCTGGGGATGGGCTGGAACGTTTAATTTCTGTGCCGATTTGTGCGGCCTGGACAATTTTTATGTAATGCCGTATGAAAACGAAACTTTATACCGCGAATTAATGGGCAAAGTTGCTGATGCCATGTGCAGCTACAATACTGTCGTGGCAGAAACGGCGATCGATTGCATCGGGTTCCAGGGACACATGGCCAACAGCACAACTACCAGTTCGGATTTCTTCAGAAATTTTGTCCAGCCGTACGAAAAACGCGTGATTAATGCCGTCCACGGTACAGGTAAATTTACCGTATATCATAACTGTGGTTACGCCAAAACATTGTACGAAAATTACCGCGAGCTCGGCATGACAGTTTGGGAAACGGTTGCGGAACCGCCCCGCGGTGATAACCGGCTGGCAGAAGTCAAGGCGGCAATCGGTAATCGTATCTGCCTGCTTGGTAATATCGACCAGGTTGATTTCCTGAAACATGCAACACCTGCTGAAGTGGATGCCGCAACACGTCAAATCGTCCGCACTGGTAAACCCGGCGGACGTTTTATTTTCTCAACCTCGGATTACCTCGAAAAAGGGACGCCGCGAGAAAATGTCGTGGCAATGATCGAAGCCGCCAAAGACGAAGGCCGGTATAACTGACACGGCTCACATTTTTCTGCTCTTTTTCCGCATCCTCGCGGAATGTAGACCGTATTGCGCGTTTCTATCTTCGAAGAAAGATTTTGCAGCAGATTGCCCGGTTTGCAAGGCGCCGATGGCGGCGCTGTATAAATATACGCGCCGCCCATCGGCAACAAAGCAAAGCGGGTAATACTTGTCCGCCGTAGTCTCTAGACGAAGGCTGGATCACGCAAAAGATTTCTCCAGAAACGCGCAATACATGCTTGCCGACACGCACCCAGAAATCAACGTGTCATCTTCCTTGATTGTTTTCACTGGATTCGGAATATTACCAACCGTGATTGATTTTCTTGATGTTTCAATATCCTTTGGTACACAGACAGTGCTGGACAGGGTCTCATTCCGGATCAGCGCCGGGGAACGTGTTGGAATTGTCGGACCTAACGGCGCCGGCAAAAGCACAATTTTCAGTCTTTTGTCCAGTGAACTTCAGCCGGATAAAGGTGAAATTAACATACCCAGAAATCTTTCTATCGGATACCTGCATCAACAGCTTCGTCCGCAAAACATCGACCATTCACTGCTGACTTACGCTGAAAATGCCATGTTCACCGTCCGGGATATTCACAGGGAAATCGATTCAATTGAGACCGCCCTGTCCTCTTCAACGGGTAATGAACGTAATCAGATGCTTGAACGCCTGGGCACGCTGCAGACGGAACTCGAACACCGAGGCGGATACGAGTTGACTACCCGGGTTAAAACCATACTGGGGGGACTCGGGTTTTCTATTGAAGATCTCGATAAGCCGTTTCGCTCTTTCAGTGGCGGCTGGCAGATGCGTGCAGAACTGGGCCGTGCACTCGCATCTCAGCCTGATCTTTTTCTCCTCGATGAACCAACCAACTTCCTCGATATCCCGGCCGTTGAATGGCTTCAGCGATTTCTCCGCGAATATCCCGGAACACTTCTCTTGATTTCCCACGATCGTTATCTTCTGAAAACTTTGACCAACGTTACCATCGAAGTATCCGGTGGCAAGGCAACACGATATTCGGGAAACTATGATGAATATGTCCGCCAGAGGACTGTCCGTCATGAACAGCTTCTTGCGGCAAAGAAAAATCAGGATCGCCAGATTGCACAGGCTGAAAGATTTATCGAACGGTTCCGCGCAAAAAACACCAAGGCATCACTGGTACAAAGCATGATTAAGAAGTTGGAAAAAATGGAAGAAATTATTGTACCTTCAATTGCCGTTAGGCCACCGAAAATAAGACTTCCGGAACCACAACACTGCGGACAGGAAGTGGCAAGGTTCGATGATGCCGGCATCAGTTACGACGATAAAACATGGGTATTACGCCATGTTGATCTGAGAATCGAAAAAGGCGAGAAAACCGCGCTGGTTGGACTTAATGGCATGGGTAAGAGTACACTCTTGCGTGCACTGGCCGGGCGTTTGCCTCTAAAAGAAGGTCGACGTGTTTCAGGGCACAAGGTTGTGGTCGGGTACCAGGCCCAAGACCTTGCAGAAACCATGGATCCTCGGAAAACAGTCTTTGAATCAACTAGAAACGCCGCGCCGGGCATGAGAGAAGTGGATATAAGGTCCGTTCTCGGCAGTTTCCTGTTTCCGGGCGACACTATTGAAAAGCAGGTCCAAGTACTCAGTGGCGGCGAGAAGATGCGGCTTTCTCTGGCCTGCATGCTTCTAAGGGCGCCCAATTTCATGCTGCTCGACGAGCCGACAACACATCTTGATATTCCTTCCCGTGAGGCATTGGAACAGGCGCTCATCGTTTACAAAGGTACGCTTCTGCTTGTTAGTCATGACATTGAATTTGTTCGAAAGATTGCCACCCGAATCATTGCCATGGTTCCGCAGAATATCCGCCGTTTTCCTGGCGGATATGACTATTTCCGCGAAAAAACAGAGGCAGAAATGGCAACAATAGCTGTTGTTTCTGAAAAAAAAGAAAGTAAACCGGCCGTGAACAGTCGGAAAGCACTCAGGCAGGAACGCGCTCTTCAGCGTCAGGAACTTTACAATCTCACAAAAGATCTCAAGAAGAAGATTGCCCAACAGGAGAAAAAGATTGAGAGCCTCGAGAACCAGCTGTACCTCCTTACTGCCGCACTTCAGGACACAGCCAATTCAAAAATCGGACTAGATTTTGAGAGCCTGGGTAAAAGGTTAAAACAGGTCCAATATGACATTGATGAGACCACCCGTCAGTGGGAACATGATTCCACCGAACTTGAATCCATACTTAAACAGGCAGGAACGTGAATTTTTATTTCTGTTCGAGCCAGACTTTTCCACGATAATATAGAGGATTGTTAGTTGGCGTATCCAGCAACTGGAAGACCTGGTTACTGCCAAGCAGGTTTGAACACATAACGGAGCGGACCCAGTTGATCGACATCAGGTTCGTCAGATATTCGAGTGAATACCGGCGATTATATTTCTCATAGCCGATACCTTCGCTCCTGCGCGCAAGGAAGGAAACAACAAACTGCTCGTTCGAAATGGATATTGCTATTGTGAACACATCATCCTGGTTAGTAGGATTTGTCCCCGCTATATATTCATAGTTGTTACCATGACCATCGGAATCACCGTCAAGCATACCGTCGACCGAATTCGTAAAATCCTTGCCATACGCCGCTTCCCAGACATCGGGGATTCCATCACCATCGCTGTCCTCGTCAATCCTGGGGCCCGGCGTTCCGCTAAGCGAACCCAGTCGCCAGTTCACAGGATCGTTGCCATATTCTGCCATACGGATCCTTTCAATTGAATAGCCGGCCTGCGGCGGCACGGGCCATGGTGACGTATTATCATATGCGACCCGGTCAACCATGGAAAAAGGCATGTTTGTAAATTCGAACTCCAACGGTCTCATCAGCCGTATGTTTTCACCGGCATTATCGAGTGATCCAGTGAAGGGGCCAAAGACCGGCTGGTTCGTGCTCAAACCATGATACGTGCGAAAAGCCGCCGCATTGGTTGCGCATACGATCATGTTAGAGAACGGATAAACAAACATTCCGGTTGGAAAACTATAATCTACGGCACCTTCGATCCGCCACGTGTTGGTCGGGGCCAATGGATCGTATAACAGGGTATTTGACGAGGAGAGGTTGTAGAATTCGATATACTCGATGGCATTACTCGCTGGTTCATAGAGAATCTGTGATATAACCAGAGGCCCGATCCTTGGGCCGGAATTTACCGCTCCAGGTGTCGACGAAACCTGCACCACAAAATCCTTGTCACCATCACTGCGGATATACCGTCCGAACGTTATTTCGCGTTCTGCGGCGTCGAAATCCTCAACTTCCATATAGCCAGTAGGCCGGTTACTCGAATCAAATCCCGATGAAAGCACGACTTCTTCACCGTATTCACTATAAGCAAAGGGTGACGCATTCGTGGGATTATCGAAATGGTTTGTGGCATTGAACACGAGGAACCCCCCGGCCCCGATCCATGTATTCGACGGAATTTGATATTGATACGGATTATCATGATTGTCGCTCAGATACCACCCGCCGATATCAATTGGCACATTTGTCGTGTTGTATAACTCCACCCAGTCGCCCACAGGTGAAGCATCTGTATGGGAGAGCAGTTCATTGATCACCACAGTTCCGGGCAATGGTACCCCGCCCGGATCAGGTGCGCCCGGAGAACCGCCGATTATGGAACTGGGCTTCCATGAAGTCTTGAGTCCCATGAGATTGGTTGGAGTTGCAGTATCCCTGAGCGTCAGGGAGAAGCCTCCACCATCAGTGTTTGGATACCAGTCGTCTCTATAATCAAACTTCTGCAGCACACCGAAGAAGCTATGGGCTAGGTCAATTTCTTCTCCGCCATTGCTCAGCTTGTCATAATACACACCCGCCACATTAATCGTATTTGTATTGTAGTTGGTTGCAAATAACGCCAGATCCTGCACAACCACAACATACTCACCGGCCGCAATCCGAGGGACATTTCCATCACTGAAATTGAACGCAATACCATTGGTAAAGCTGACAGGGGAAAGATCAATGGTCTTGTCACCGGCATTAAACAATTCGATAAATTCCACTCCATTAGAGGCCGGATTATACATTATTTCAGTGATCACCAGTGGTGGCGGATCGGTAAAGTACTCTTCACGTGCCAATGCACTCCAGTTGGTGCCGTTCAAAACGCGCGCTTTTATGGTTGTAGACTTATCGAGTACCAGAGGCACCGTATACTGTGTACCTACAACAGCTCCACCCATTGCCCTGGGATCGATTCCATCAAGAGCATAATAAATCGTTCCCACTCCATTGGTGTTTGAGATAGTAATCTGCGTTCCATTTGTTGCGGGCCCGCCAAACGGGGAAATCAGCGGAGGGGCCAATGCCGGCCAAAGACCAAAGTTCTGCATATCGGCAATAACATATGGCAACCGGTTATTCACCCAGTTTGTAAAACTCGACGTGTTGATCCCTGCATTACGAACGTATTTACGCAGCGGGTCAACTTGAGCACGTAAATCCTCTACGTGAAATAGAATATTAGAAGATGTCAGAGCACCATCATTGAACAAATGCTCGTATGCCCGGTCAGCAAATAATAACCGAAATTCACCATTTGTACGTAACTTGGCAAACAAGTATGCGGATGCGTTGTAGCTACTGCTGACGAATGACACCCAGTTAGATGTGATAATCATATAGCCGGGAGTACGTCCGAATCCTCCGAAACCTCCCTCGGCATCCCACACATAAAAGCGCCATTTGCCTTCTGTAGTTCTTTCCCGGGCAGTGTAGTAATTATTGCCTGGCCAATCAGACATTGCGGCATAAATATTAACAAGCATGTAATCACAAAGGTTCTCCATGTCCAGCATCGATGCCATTGTCTGGTAATTAGTTTGAATAGTCAGGTTTTTGGTCGCCGCATAGCTCAATATCTTACTCCATTCGATGGCATCGCCCGAAGTAATACCCGCATGATTCTTAATATCCCATTCGTTCGTTCCACCATGATAAGTTCGCAGAAAGTCCGTATCGTAACGCTGGCAGGGATTGTAATAGCACCTGAAGACACTGTTTACAAACAGCGACACTATCCCACCCCGGGACGATGCTTGTCCCGTATCGGTAAGCAATCGCCGGCAAAGCTCATCACGGATAAAGGGCGTATCCCAGTCATTATGTCCCCCGCGAAGACGCATACTTTCGAAATCAATCATTTCACCGTCTATTCCGAATGGAATAGTGTATGGCTCATTTCCGTATTCCGACCTGAAGTAAAGGTTTAAGGCTGGTTTATTCACGGACGCATTACTGTACCATTGGGTCGACATATTCTGAAGTATATAGCGGGGCCGCGTGTAGGCACTGCCGGCAGCCCGGATGCCTGCATCTATCTGGTACGCCTTACCGTTGGGCACTAAATACTCTACAGAAAGCGGACGTTCATATGGTCGTCCATGTTTAACTGGAATGTTAAAGTCATCCATCGATGTTGCTGCCCATATTCCTGCGTTAGTCCATGTTCCGCCAACGATGGAAGTGACACCGTTTGATTTATGGATCGACTCCTTCCAGTCTCCTGTCAGCGCAATTGCCGGTGCATCCCGAAGTAACACCGGTAGATTCACAAGAAATGTCCGGGTTGCTGTCGACGAAGGAATCCATCCATCACGAAATGCACGGGCTCGGATAGTAGTGGCCGCTGATATTCCTAACGTCCCACACCCGCCGTAAAGCATCGACATTTGAGTAGGTTCCGAACCATCAAATGTAAGGCGGATGGCCGAACTCGGTGTAGCCGAGGTAATATCGACCAGAATATCATACAAGTGAAAACCGCCGGGCGTGAGAAAAACCGGTGTCGCACACATTCCTTCGTAGGACGGACCGGAATTGATTGCACCAGGCGTTGGCGAAGAATAATAACGCCAGGTCCCATTTGTTTCGTTAAATCCATAACTATGAAACAGGGACTGCGATGGATACTTCGGCGTAATTTCACTTACCAGCGTATCGGCTGCATCATAGAGGCCGATATATTCGCCATCGGGATCAAGCTTAAAACTTGTATGCCAGACTGAGGCCGATGAATTTGTAATATCAAGCCCGGTACACAACACTACCAGCCGACCATTAGGCAACAACAATGCATTTGTCGGAAACCGCCAGTCACCCACATCATCCTTGTTGTCCGTCAAACTCCAGCCTGCCAGACTTACGGACGAAGTACTGTCGTTCCAAAGTTCCACCCAGTCGGCAAATACAGGTTCGTAAGGTACCAGATCTTCTTCTGATTCTTCGACGGGCGAACTGGTACCGACGAAATATTTCCAAATGTTAGCATGGTTTACAAGCCATGTCCCACCATTTATACGCAGATCAGGAATCATTGAGAGATCGCTACTACTGGGGGCCTGATTAGCCGCCTGAATTGCCAGCACATTGGTGCCGGGCACCAGCAGCACATTAGCCGCGGCGAGGACATTCGTGATCGATACACCTGCTTCATGTCCGGCTGTTGCCGCAGTATTATATGGAACAAATGAACCGACAGCACCCATGTTAGTGCGTGAAATTTCATTTCCATTGAGATAAGCAATATAACCATCATCAAAGTTAACAATAAATGAAAGCTTGTTGGTAAGGGCGGCATCGACTTCTGAAACAACGAATTCCTGACGCATATAAAGCGATACACACACATTATACATCTGGCTGTAAACATCAGTAGCATCGTCACCATCACCATAGCCAATACCACCGGGTCCCGACGGCCACTCGCCAGCATCGAACGAGAGAAGAGACCATTCCAGCCCCCGGATACCTGCCGGTGGGTTTACTCCTTCGACAATTCCACCAGATGGCTCATGAGATCCAACAAAATAGCGCCACTGATTGGAAGGACTAACCAATGTGACATCGCCCGTTACGGTATTTACGCTGATTCCCGGCGATGCTGTAAATGTCTGGTTCGAGTAATTATGGACCTGAACAGCCAAAACATTAGTACCGGACACAAACAGGTTCGACGACACACCTATCACCCAAGTCATGTTGCTTCCGCCCTTGCGATAATTGAAGGCCGGCTCGTCAAAGTAAACAAAACTGTTTTTCGCACCAAGATTCTTGCGAAGTATTTCGCGCCCGTTTAAATAGGCAACAAATCCACTGTCAAAATCAATTGTAAAACTGACTGCATCAGCATTAGTTGCAGTTACACTATCAACCAGGAAAGATCGACGCATATACAATGAGAATATCGTCCCCGAACGCCAAAGGGAGAGGTCGGTGTTATAATTGGTGCCAAAGCCAAAGGGGCCGACGGCAGTACTCCAATCCATATCATCGAAAGAAGGTTGTAGCCATGGTGTACCACCCCCTACCTGGAAGAGATTGTTTGATGACGGTTGTAACAGACGAGTCGCCGGATTTGCGACGATTTCAGAGATACGAACTACCGCAAGAGCGCTTGAAACGGTAAATAAGAGACAAAAACCCCCTATAACCGGACACAGTTTCCACACAAAACTCAACATCCGACCTGTCATCTCCCTCACAGGCCTTGCCCTACATAACCTCATAAGACTCCAAATTGACAATGCTATCAGTTTTCAAAACTTATTTTCTTCTATTTCCACAAATGTGTCAATTTTATTAGAAAAATATGGTGTTTTGCAGGGTTAATAAGTCTATTGCAAAGCGGCATTTATTGTGGAAAAACTCTTTTAGTTAATTTTACAAGGTCTGCATCTTTCAATCTGAATGGTCGTATGCAGAAGGTGTACGAATACGGCTTGTTTGGAAATATGCGGAATTCGTCATGAGGTGTGGCGCCCCAGCTGTTGTCACCACCGACGCCCATTTGCACAAGATCGAGATTGAGAGTTACATAGTCATGCCTTGTCATCTCCCATCCATGCGATGCACTCATCAAATCCTCGGTCGTGTAATGTAAAGCGTTAACACTCAAGACAGGCTGGCCGATGACAAGCAGGCCGATATTCCTGCCGTTCGTAAGCGTCATCCAGCGTACATCAACCTTGTTTCCTGTCTCACCTGGTTCCGTATATTCGAAGTATTGTCCACTTACGGTTCCTTTATAAACGTCCATTCGTGCATCACAACGATCACTGTAAGTCTCATGCGGACCACGTCCATACCAGCGCAGGTTTTCAAATCCAGGTTTTACTGCCATCTGCATACCGAACCGCGGCATCTCGGACACTTTCCCTCCTGTATTACCCGGAACATATGAAACCGTAACAATTATGTCGCCACTCTGGAAAATACGATAAGTCAGTGTATAGGATGCAGAAACGGAAGGAAGCGGGCCACGCGCCGAAACGGCAACTATATTGGAGTCTTTCCGGTCGACTGTCACTGACTCAGGTTTCCAATCCTCACCAACCCTGCGCCAGATACCATAACGCTTTGCCATATTATAACCGCGATCATTGTCTGTTGGCGCACGCCAGAAATGCGGACGAAGAGGTTGCTCGATCATTTCAGTCCCTTTAAACTGAAGCGAAGTGAGTAGCCCTGATTGCTTATCGACTGTAACGGAAAAGTTCCTGCCATCAACACGCAGAAAACCAGGGTCGTCTTTGATGTCCAGCTTGCCACTCGAAAGATCAACAATTGGTGCTGGTTTTGAAGCAGGGATTTTAAATTGCTCCCATGCAACCTCATGATCCGCTTTTGCCCAAGATTGACTTGTTTTTAACACAAAATTTACATCAAGCCAGTATTCAGTTCCAGGTTCAGGATCAATCGATTTAAACGGAACTGTTATCTTCGTCGCCATTCCGGGAGCCAGATCAATATCGGGCAGATCACCCTTCTGCAAGATTTTACCATCGGCCTTCAATGCCCAGCGTCCCTCTACAAGATCCTTCAGATTAGTAAAGTCGTACCAGTTTTTTACTTCGATTTCACCCTTGGTAAGATCAAGCGGTTTCATATGGATATATTGATAAATCTTCTTTACCTCCGAAAGCCCCGGATGCGGTGTACGATCTGCGGACACCAGCCCGTTACAACAGAAATTCTGGTCACTCGGAACATCACCCGGACCAAAATCACCACCGAATGCCCAGAATGTTTTCTCTCCGGGTTTCACTTTAACAACACGTCTTTCCCGGTTACGATCAGCCGGCTGGGCAATACCCTGCTCCACCCAATCCCACACTGATGCGCCCTGCAGGTGCGGCATGTTGTATATCTGTTTCCAATACGACCACATGTCACCCGAACTGTTGCCCATTGCATGCGCGTATTCGCACATGATGTAAGGGCGGTCCTGCGATTTGGAGGCATAATTCCCCAACGATGAAGGGTGCGGATACATTGGGGCCACAATGTCCGTCCACGGCGCATTACCAGCCTCACACGAATGAACCAGCCGTGATGGATCTCTCTGTTTCATCCAGGCAGATGTGATCTCAAGGTTCTTTCCTTCACCATTCTCATTGCCAACCGACCAGACAATGATTGCCGGGTGGTTTTTATCCCGTTCAACCATCCGTATAGTCCGATCCATGTAAGCCGCCAGCCATTCCGGATCTTTCGTCAACTGTTGGGCTCCGTGACACTCAATATTTGCTTCATCTATCAGATAAAGACCATAATGGTTGCAAAGATCGTACCACGCTGGATGGTCGGGATAATGGCAAGTACGAACTGTATTAATGTTGTTTTGTTTCATCACAATAATGTCCTTGATCATGGACTCCACTGTAATCGCCTGTCCGCGATCCGGCTGATGTTCGTGACGATTTACACCTTTGATCAGGATACGCTTGCCATTTACAAGCAAATCACCCTTCTTGAGTTCAACTTTACGAAATCCAATTTTAACCGGAATAACCTCCAATACATGCCCCTGTCCATCTTTTAACGAAAGAAGTAATGTGTATAAAACTGGAGTTTCTGCCGACCATTTATAAGGCTGATTTATATGCGAAGAGATCTCTACCGTTTTCTCCTGATTTGCGACCACTTCGGTTGACTGTGATTTCAGTGTGGAAATATTTTCACCTTTTAGATCAGATAGAACAGCTTCAAGTGTTACCGGAAATGAATCCCTGCCGACATTTCTTACCTGGGCAACAATTTTCAGATCCGCATCACGATATCCCGGATCAAGTTCTGTTTTTACTTCGAAGTCACGGATGTGCTGTAATGGCGTAGACCAGAGATAAACATCCCGGTAGATCCCGCTCATGCGCCAGAAATCCTGGTCTTCAAGGTAGGAACCGTCACACCAGCGAAAGTTTTCAACTGCCAAAATATTCCGGCCGGACTTAACATACTTTGTGATATCAAATTCAGCCGGAGTACGACTATCCTTGCTCAATCCGACCGATTGGCCGTTAATCCACAGGTAGAAAAACGAGTTGACGCCGTCAAATGTGATGAAAATCTGTCTGCCTGACCAGTTTCCAGGGACATCAAACGTCCGGCGATAGGAATTAACGGTATTGAACTGGTAATCCTGCGGAATAAAAGGCGGCTTTACAGGCTGCCATGGATATTTAATGTTAACATAGATGGGTATACCATAACCTTCCATTTCAACATTCGAAGGCACCGGGATCATCGGCCACGTGGAATCATCGAAGTCCGGCTTGAAGAAATCTGCAACTCGTTCCTGCGGGTTCTTCGAATAGTGATATTTCCAATCACCATTAAGCGACCGGTACCACGGTGATTTTGTACGATCAGAATTAACAGAAACACCAATCGACCGGGCCGTTGTAGCATCAGGGCAGAGCACCATTGTTGAATGCGGTTTCTCTGTGTTCAAAGCCGTAAGCTTTTGATTCTCCCAGTCGTTGTTCTGTCCATTCGCCGCAACCACTACGGCACAGATTACCATAAATATCACACTGAATTTTATCTTCATTACCTTCTTCCTCCGACTGCTAATAAAAAGTTATTGAGTTTTGCTTCTTACCACGGCGTTACCCTATAGTCACTTTCTTTTTCCCAATCCAAATTTAAAGGTAAGGTGGTTTAAATGGAGGAATCTTATGCCTGTAACTCTGAAAAGATCCTTTACTTTAATCCAGACGACATGCCGTTTTACACCCGCTTTATTGAACGCTGTACAAACGACATCCCAAACCGGGCAGTTTCCGGAGCATTCCGTTTTTCCATTCTTTCTGTTGCGAAGACTTGATTTCAACAAATCCTTGCTTCATATACATTCTTAAAACTCCGGAATATTGCTTTTTCAGTATCCCTGCAATGAGAAGATATCCCTGTTGTTTATCAGAAACAGCATTTGAAATGGTTTTCATGAATCGTTCGTGTTCCGATTCAAACATATTAGCAGCTACAATACTGAATGTTTCCTTCAACCTTACGGTCGACAAATCTGCATGCAGACAACTTACGATTTCAGAAACACCATTTATCCGGCAATTCTCCTGTGCCGCTTTTACTGCCAAAGGGTCATTGTCCACTGCAACAACTCTTGCGAATCCAAGTTTCGCCGCTGCAATCGCCAACACGCCAGATCCACAACCGGCATCCAGAAAAGATTTACCCGCCATACCCTTCTCCGCCAATTTGTCAATAAAACAAAGACATGCCCGTGTCGTGGGATGCAAACCCGTACCAAAACTCATTCCGGGATCAAGTTTGACAACACAGTCACCAGGAACAGGTTTGTATTTCTCCCAGGATGGTTTAATCACTATCCGACGAGAAACCCTTGCAGTATGAAATGACTTTTTCCATGACTCACTCCAGTCACGTTCGATTATCCGTCGAACTCGTATGGTGAATCTTTTTGCACCGATCCATTGCATTAACAGCGGAAACAGTTCGGTCAATCTTTTTTCTGCTTCATTTCGCGAAAAGAAATAGTCATCAAAAGTTATACGACCGGAATCCACTAACTGGGTTTCGACAAGCTGTATTCCTGCTTGTTCAAACCTGGCCGCAATCAAATGACCATTTTTTACACTGGTTTCAATGTGGGTGGAAAAAAGGACCTTTTTTTTCACTTCAGAACTCATACATCATCTGCCATCGGGCAAAATACCGACGCAGATGAAAATTATAATCCATAAACACGGCGGACTGACGAGAAATTTTACGGGATTTGGCCCATAAAATTTTCTTATAACCGGACTAACTTTCCGGTTTTAATCGACTTCTCTTCAGCTTCGCAGATTTCCACCGCGCTCTGACCGTCGCGTGCTGTTACAATACTTGGCGGACGTTTTGTGTTGATACATTCGACCATGTGACTGAGCTCACCGATATATCCGTCACCGCCTTCACATTTAATGGTACGCGGGCTCTGTCCCTTTTCAAACAGGCGCAATGCATCCGCACCTCGCGTAAGATCATAGTCCACCGTGGCATTCTCAAAAATAAATGTATAAGCCATATTGAAGCTAAAGCCATCGGTCATCACCCAGCCGCCCTCTGCCGAAACACATGCTCCACTTTCCACCTGGTATTGCGTAACAACATGGTCAATTGCACCGCTGAGAAGAGTGAACCCAGTGGAAAACACTGCTTTTGGCCGGCCGAAACAGAATTGCACAAAATCCGTATCGTGAATATGCAAATCCAGTAACGCACCGCCGGATTTAGTACCGTCCAGGAAATGTTCCTTCCCCCATGTCGGCACAGTACCAACACGACGGAAACGCGCGGCAAGTACGCGTCCATACGCTTTATTATCCATCGCCTTCTTCACCCACGCCCACTCCGGCCAGAAACGAAGACACATGCCTGGCATAAAGAAACCTTTTGCCGATGCCGCTGCATCTGCAATTTCACGGGCTTGGGTCGCATTCCGCGCCATCGGCTTTTCACACATAACATGTTTCCCAGCTTTGAGTGCGGTAACCGCCAGCTTCGCATGTGCTAGCGTTGGAACACAAAGATCGATCAGATCGATGGACGGATCTTTCAGCAGATCATCCATATTCTTTGTGGCCTTTACCTGACTCATATCGAGTTTGACAGGATCGGAATCACCGATATTACCACTGATTTTCGAGAAATCGCCGTCAACCGGCAGGCGTACTGCATCACAGATCCCGGCAATACGAACTCCCTGGATTTTTCGATACGCTTTGATATGTGTTACGCCCATGAAGCCAAGACCTACAATACCTACGTTGATCATATCCTGATCCTTTCTTAATGGTTTATAATTGTACCACTATGGATTATGTAACGCTGAAATCGGAGTAATATACCTTATATTACTACCTTTTAACTGAATTCTGGCACCGACATATCCCAAGTGTCAACGGCAAAAACTGTTTGCGAAGTTACGAATGCCTTAGGATCCGGAGCGAACGTCCCGGAATATTCCATTCCTTTTTGGGTTCAGCAGAAGAACCAGTAACCTGTATATAGGCATCCCTCGTTGCGACACTTACTGCGGTCTGCTCATAATTTGCGAGCACCAGATATAATTCCCGATTAGCAAAAACCGATGCACACAGCCCCTTGGGCAATGCCCCTGTAAACAGGTCGGAGTCGGCAATCTCCAGCCAGGCATATGTACCCTCCTCAACCATTGGCAGATACTGTTTGAGCCAGCGCGCGTGCGTCAGGCGTGCCTCGGGGCGGCCGGGGCATGAGTCCCACCAACCGTAACTGTGCGGGCCATCCGGGTGCTCTTTGTAATGTTTAGCCATTGCGCGCAGGTGGCGCGTCCAGAAGCATTTCTCCTCCGGCGGATAGTTGATACCGGGCACCATTGCGCGCTCGCCCGTGAATGGCCGACCCGCCAGTAACACGGGGAACTGCATGTAAGGAATCGTGTGCAGATATAATTCGTCTTCGCTGTCAATTTTCGCGCGGCTCATGTCGAGACACGGCGCGACGTATGGCGGATGGTTCTTGACGATCTCGCGCAACTTGTCGCCATCTCGGCCACCTTCGCCGACCCAGAGATAATCATAAACCTTCAGATCGGTCTGCGGCCGGTTGGTTCCACTAATGTGGAGCTTGACCAGCCCGCCGCGACGTTTAACCTCGGCATAGATGAGCGCCAGCAGGTCACACTCTGCGCCGTCGTTCGTCAGGCTCTCGTCGAACGCCATCACCTCGTCCTGCGTCGGCGGCTGGCGGTTGTTCCAGAGCTTGATGTAACCCGCATCGTTGTACAAACCGTCTACACCATAATCGTCGAGAATGCGCATCAGCCGCGGCAACAAATACGCGCGCCAAGCCGGACTGGCCGGCGAACACCGCGCATAGCGGAAGTAAATCTCAACGAGGTCCTGCTTGCGCGCCCATTCTTCGCGGAAATCAGGATCAGTCCGCTGGAAAAAACCGGTGGAAACATACACTATGAGCTTCATCCCTCTCCTGTGAACCATGTCCACAAACCGCCGGAACCCGGCGGGATTCACCGGCGAATATTTGTCGGCACCATTGAGCCGCTGCGAATCATTCCATTCCTCGTGCAACTGGATTAGACGGATACCATCGTCACGCAGCTTATCCAACTCCCGTTCGTCCCAATCGTCCGGATCCCACGGTTTACGGGCCGGATACTCACCGAGATTATAGACACAATGGCCCGGTAGATAATCCGTAATCAGATGTTGACGCATGCAGTTACGGATGGCGCGGTGAGCCATGCCAATGTTTTCCAGCCTCCGTCGTTGATCCTGCGCTGTATACGAACTGAGAATGGCCGGTGTCCCTGTATTTATTGGTGAAATATTGGAATGAATAGATATGTTCGCACATCCGGAAACAAGCGCCGCTCCGGTTGTAGCACCCACACCGGTTTTAATAAATTCACGTCGATTCATTGCTGGTTCTCCTTTTGTTGTATTTCACTTTACCTTGTCCGGGAATTCATTGTTTTGAGGATTTTCCTGATGAACTGGCGCATGACAACCATTCCGCCTTCTCCCACCGTGCCGTGATCGAGTCCACCCATCTCGTAGAATTCGACACACGGATGGCCAAGATTACGCAGACTTGCAGCAAGTAGTTCGTTCTCCTCGACACGGTTCTTATATTCGATCTTCCTGTCGCCAAGAATCAGGCAGATAGGAGGCAGATTACTGGCGCTGTGATAGAGTGGAGCGTATTCATCAATTATAGGACGGTATTCGGGGCCTTTGTCGCCACGGAGTTTTTTCACATGGAAATGGGTTGTCACCTGTGCACTGACGGGGATCAAACCCGCAAGTTGTTGGTTTGAAATGCCGCAGGCTGCCAACCACTTTGGATCCATACCGATCATTGCCGTAAGGTAACCACCTGCCGAATGGCCTGAAATGAACACCTTGTTGGAGTCTCCGCCGTATTGCCCGATATTCCTTATCACCCAGGCTGTGGCTGCTGCAGCATCTTCTATAAATGAAGGCAACTTGCCCTTTGGTGAAAGACGGTAGCCTACAGCTGCAATTGCAATTTCCGGCGCTTTCAGTGCAGGAAAGTGACGACGTCCTTTGGTAAGTCCACCGCCGTGAAACCACACTACTGTGGCAAACCCGGTTTTGTTTGTCGGATAACAAAGATCCAGTCTGCACTGTTCTTTCTGGTAATCATCAGCGCTTGCAAGGTCGTTCTCGTCATAATAGGAAATATTTGTGACTATGCAGCCTGCCGGCATTTTCTCTGTGGCAAAGTTATTAAGACATGAAACAGATATGAACACACAACCGCATAACAGAATGGATATGTATTTCATGTACGTCCTATTCTCCACCCAGGCAGATCACATCTCCATTCTGTGTGGACACAAACAACTTTCCACCAGCTGCGGCCATGCCATCCCAAACAGGTTTTTCCAAAGGCATGCGAGTAATGACCCCACCATCAGTTGTCGACATGACCGTCAGGCCACCTTCTATGCCCACAGTAAACAGGCGGTCGCCCGCCAGTACCATTGCCGCCACTTTCTGTTTCGGTTCATCCTCGGTAAAAATGGGAACTGACCAAGTTGCCTTTTTAAATAGACGGTGACTCAACCAGAATTCTCCGATTCCTTTGTTGGCATTTTCGCCGGCAGCCCAACCGGTCAACCATGTCGGATCAAATTTCTCAGCACGGTCGAGATGAAAATCCCTGCGATAAACAGTACGTCCGTCATCCAGACTGCCAAGGAGCGTGTTGTCACGGAAAACCGACAGCCCGCGTGTAGGTGTTTCGCGTCTATGACGTGGCATGTGACGGGGTGCATAACCCCAGCATGCACGCTGGACCATCACACCGGATCCGCCCGTTTTGGCCAGAAGGAACGCATCCTTTAACTTAGAGTTCATCTGGCCATTCTCACGATTGAACAACCAGCGCGACATGGAGACTGAATCATCTTCCTGCTGAAGAAGATTGAAATTATCGAATTCAAGGCTGTTGGAAGCATAGAAATGTTTGCCGACAGTACCATAAAAATGCTTGTTCGTCAGCGAATCGAGTCGTTTTACCCAGCGGATTTTGCCGCTGGAAGGCTCCACAGCAAACACAAGAATACCTCCATCGGCAAGCGGATGACGTCCGGCCGCAAAATATGCCACGTTATCCACGACCAGTACACTGCCCGGTACCGGCCACGGTGATTCAATCTGACCATAGGCAATAATTCGTTCATCGTTTGGTGCCGTACGTAACCGCCATATCTGCTGCCCGTCTCCGGCATTCAGGCAATAGACCCAACCACTTTTTGTACCAAACAGACATAACCCGCGATGGATCGTCGGCGCCGTATCAATGCGACCGTTGGCCGTAAAGCGCCACTTGACTTCCCCTGACTGCATATCCAAGGCCACAATTTGATGCGCATCAGGTCGGGCCACAAACACTTTACCACATGCAACTACCGGAGCAGTAACCGGACCACGTATAAACGGGTTATCGCGCCAGTCTTCAACAATAGTTCCTTCCGGCCAGTCACCCATTTTTGCTGTCCATAAAGGTTTCAGTTGCGCCGGAACCGGCGTGGAAATACTGCCACTTCGCCATGAATCCCGACGATAACATGGCCATTCATCGGCAGGTGCTGAAATGTTCGAGATCGACGTATTAACTCCTTTTTCGAATACAAAATCGGCCGGTCTGACATCTTTCTTAATACTGCTGCCTGGCAAAGCAGGCGCCATGGCCAGGAACCCGCGCAGCATAGGCCAGCAAACACAGTGCTTTGGACAGACATAAATCAATCCGTCGGCTGGTATCCATCCGTAATCCGGACTGCAATTCGCCTTGGTGATCCGATTGGCATCAAGCAGGCCGCTGTTCAGATCCGTCAATTCCATTTCGCCGGAAAACATGTATCGCGGGGTTGCTACCGGAGGAAAACAATGGCAAAGGCCGGCTGGAAACTTTTTCTTCACTTCCCCTGTTTTCGGATCCAATGCCATGGCGGTAAGGTGATCCAACACCCACAACATATCGTCAATAAACATCGCTCTTGCCTGTTTCACATGGTTCATGCTTGGAATAAATTCACGACTCCAGAGCAGATGACCATCATCAGCGGATACGACATGAATCGAATTACCCGGCTTGTCATTATTCAGCGTGGATACTTCATAAACCAGCAATCCACGGTGATAAACCATCCGGCGGATACCCGGGCCCAGAGGATTCCAAGGATAATCTTTTTTCTGCCAACGAACCTGACCGTTATTCAAATCAAGACTGACCACCTCGGGTCTTACAAAACTCAGCAGGGAACCCTTCAAGAAATAAACCGCATTATCACCGGCAATCACAGAACGTGGATCCGATACATCGAATTTCCATCGTAATTTACCCGTTGCAACATCCAGTGCCTTGATTGACATGGCATCAACAGCAACCAACACACCATTGGTCACCATTAAATCCCTTGGCGTGCCGGCTTCAGGATATTCTCGAACGGTTGTACCAGTGATACCATCAAGGGCCAGAAGTTTCTTCTCAGTAACTACAAATAACAACCCGCCTTCCGCCACTGGAATCGCCGGTCCACTGGCCTTTAGCGGACGCTGCCAGATTCGAAGGCCATTGAATGAATCCCGCGCAAGAATGTCGGCATAAAAATTCATCCCGGCAGACGTGATTAAACGGCTGTTCTCACGTTCAGGGCCAGTCACCCATCGAACACGGCGGGGCGGACCCACCAGCGTATCACTGGAAACCGTATTACCATCGGCACTGTGTCGGGGATGTGTCCAATCACCCATTGTCACTGGCCGCGGTTTACAACCTGCCAAACATGGCTTATCCGCTTGCAATGTACCTACATCTTGAAACCCTGCTTCTTTTAATACGGATTCCTTTCCCTCTGTGTTTATCAGAACAACAATTCCACCCGGTCTCAACACACGGGTCACTTCGGCAAACAAAACATTATTTAACGCCGGGCCGGACCGGATAATCAATAAATCAACGAGGTTTTCAGTATATGGTAATTTCGCAGGAGATTTGATCGTATCCACCGAAACAAGGCCGTAAGCCCCCTGGGAATGTATTTGGTCCCGGGCTCGACCCACACGGGTAGCATCCGTATCGAGTATCTGTGCAAGGAAACGACCGGTACGCGCAAGTTCAAGAGGTATTGCGATATCATCACAACCAATTTGAACGCATAAACCGCCATTAATCTTGCCTTTTTGCAGGATCAAGTCAGTTGATGCTGAGAGCCCCGAAGATTGCGCAGCCACTGTACTACTGACGGTCACAACACAGAAAATTAACCATAAACAAAGAAACCAGCTTTTGAAATAGATTCGAATTCGACGGAACATGTTTTGCTCCTTTCGCGGAAGATCACAAGGATTCGTTTTGTTGAAAGAATTCTGCACACCAACCCATAAAGTGTCAACGGCAAAGAAGCTTCAGTCTGTAGAGTTTCATTTTTTCTTTGCCTGTGACTCCTGCTGTTCCAACTCGTCGAGAAACTTTAGATCCGGTTGCGGAATTCCCAGTTTTTCCGCCATCCATACATAGGTACGTCTAAGAGCGTCCCAAGATGGACGGTGCCCGGACTTATGATTAATGAACTCAATATTGTTCCCGGCATTATAAAGATCATAAACTTTTCTCGCCTCATTGAGATATGCCCGGCTGCCATCATGATCAGTTTGACCAGCTATTAGTAGAAATGGTGCCGGAGCTTTACAGGCCAGAAGTTGATGATGCTCAAGTCCGTCTGCACGCATCTTCTTAAGTTTCTCGCCAAAATACCAGGGATCAGACCAATTAGTGAAATCCCAACCGATTCCAAAATCATTTCCGACAATTACATTTATTCGCTCATCAAGACATCCGGTATAAAATGCCATTTTCCCACCCAATGAATGTCCCATTATCGCCAGTTTGTTTGTATCAACCAGCCCGGAAGAAACCAGCAGATCGATTGCCTTACGGGTATCATAAGTAAGTTTGCCTACTCCAGTCCATGATGGATAACGCTTGTTCAAATAATCCGCCGCAAACCGCCACACTTTGAAGTCATCGCGGTTCTTGCATTCGGCCGGCAGTGGAATCAGATTGAAAGGATAAGCCTCACAACTTGCCACAACATATCCCTGCTTTACCAGATGCAAACCGAAGTACGTTACATTTTTCTCAGCTGTCGTTCTTGTTTTATTTGCCAGATCATAACCGCACATTCCATCCGGATGATAAAACGGGATAATTACACCGGGTGCCGGTTTTTTCAGATTAAGCGGAATCATCAACAGCACTTTCTGACTGGATTCAGGACCAGTACGCTGCAGATATATGATCCCCTTGAAATCAGGAGTCTCAAATTCCTCAGCCATTTTCTGTTCTGGTGTATAATCATAGCGGTCAGGTGTCCCCAGCGCCGCCAGCCATTGATTGATGATCTCTTTACGTTGCTGAGCCCAGTCAGACAAATTGGCGTGTGCCGGGTCTTTTAATATCGGTTTCAACTGGGGTGGCTGATTGGTGCTGACGGCGGCCACGCAAAAGATTACTAACACACAACCAAGAACGGTTCTGAAAATAATCCTCTGAAACATATTTTGCTCCTTCCAATTGTTTAAAAAATTATGAAGATATTTTAACTATAATTTCGTCGAATCGACGCTTCTTGATGCTCTGGCTATTACCCAAACAAGTCCAACAACCACTAACAGAACTGCCACAAGAAGCAATTTCCGTCCTTCGATGTATCGCCTGGCAATCTGGACATAGGCAGGATTTGTTTTTTGCATGGTAACGGAACAAACATCAGCATCTGCGCTTTCAACCTTCGCAAGAACCTGTGCAATATCGTAGCTTGGAATGTCGACACTTTTCGCACCATACATAGTCCGTAACACAACTGACTGTTCAGGAAAGAATACAGCCTCGCAAATTTCTCCTTCTGCCTCAATTCCGGAAATATCCAACGGAGGGCTGTCCTGATTGCTTATCGTAATACGATACCTTTTATTCCGGATCACACTGCCCAAAGCAACTTGTGTATTCTCCTGTTTAAATCCGCCGACATCAATCCTGCTGATACTGGAAGACACAATATACCGCGAGGCTCCATCCGCCCCTGCCCTGTCTTCAGGACATTCAATCTTGATTGAACGGCTGAAATTTGAGGAACCAGTTAATATTTTCAATGCCATAATTGGTGTTCTGCAGGTTTCAAAAGTAATGACCGTCGTTTTTTCTTTGACGTTATTCGTTACGTTCAAAGCACTCACTGAATATAAACGCTTGAGAGTCTGATCGCGGACAGCCGTCTCTTTTTTCTCGAAAAAATCCACCCTGTCTATCCGGAAATCTTCACGCCTGAAACTGCTCTTTTCAACCTCGCTGATTAAACTGCCATTCCTGGTTTCACGGGCAATACTTACAAGCGGTGACTGTTGATTCTCCGTAATATTAGAAACATTGATTTTGTAGTAGGTAAAGTTTCCTGCGTTGATCTCAATTCTGCAGTTTCGCAAAGCAATGAATTTAGAATAATCAAATATCGGCTGGTTCTCGACCAGGATTTGCCATGAATCCCGGTCATTGCTTCCCCATATCGTCACCTGTTTCTCGTAATTCTTTAACGCCGACACAAATACAATCACCGACGGCAGCCTCTTCCTGTCTTTTTCTCTCTTTGAATAAATCATCTCAACCCTGTTGTCAGGAAGTTTCTGGAAACCTACAGTCTCCATTTCGACCATGTGTTCAGTCGTCTCGGTCTTCGTCGTTCTTGCTGTCCGGACAAGAAAAGGTTTTTCGTTATCCTTGTCGTCGAATAGCCGCATGTTTGAATACCTGTCATCCGTTGACGCAAATATTTCCTCGTCCAAACTGAAGACTGCAACCTTCTTTGCCGCCCCGGTGGGCAAGGTCACGTCCTTGGTGAAAGGGAAAAGCCTAGTGTCTGTTGCGCCTGGTGCCATGCTGTACCAGAACAATGACGTAATAAACGCGACTGTCAGCGCTGCTGCCGCCGTGTGCATCCGAATAATATTTTTTTGAATAGATTTCCGCTTCGTTTTCACGTTCGTCCGCCTTTCATGAATTTCTTTCCGGAATACAGATATGCAAAAGCCCCTAGCAGCAGGATAATCCCGACGGCAACAAATGCTACCACGCGGTAAATCATTTCCATGCCCGACAGGTCGACAAGGAACACCTTCCCCGCAACAACCGCAAATAGGGCCAGGCCAAGGTATCGCAGTGCCGTGATATTCTTCCAGATGCCACCCGAGATGAATCCTATCGCGAATAAAGCCCATAGTATCGATATTCCGCCCTTCTGAAATTTAGCCATTTTACAGAACAGGAGGCTATTCAACTCCAGTGTCGCATAGACAAACAGAAGGAATAATGCGCCGTACCCGAATGCCGATGTTATCACCCAGTCACCTCGCTTTACGCCGACAAGCTGCCATACAGTCAGGAACATCGCTATCAACACACCGAAATCCAACAGCCTGGTCCCGGCATAAAGGAAATTATATTCCATGTCATAGACAAGCCGGTCACAGAAATGCCACGATGTGAGGTCAAAGACAAAGATTTTCAACACAGCCAGCATCAGAAAAATACACATGGCATAAAGTGCAATCTTGTCCTGTGCATCACCCGCAAGGTATCTGTTGAAGAAGTAGAAACCCATCGCGCACCACAGCACGGTCAGGACCGGTAGTCTGAACTCGCTGAAATACATGAACATGGTATTGAGCTCGAGATGGGCAAAAAGAAACACGAACAGGATCGCGAACCAGTAGAAAGCACCGCCCGCCACCTCGCGGCCAATGATCTGCGGCGTATTGTTCGCCACAGAAACCGCTAATTCGGCACCAGGTTCTATCCTCTTTCGTTGGATAAAGAAACCGGCAATGACAGAACCGATGGAAATGCCGAATATCCACAACCGCCCGACCATGTGCTTCCAGTATTCGGATATCGGTTCGTCTACCTTGGGCATAAGTGCAAAATTGCGCGGGATATCCCAGTAGATGAGACGGAAGAATACAACGCAATATACAACATGTCCCAGGTTTTCGAGAAAGTTGCTGTTCAGCTTCCTGCCAAGCCACAAAAACATCAGTGCAAGAAGCGAAAGGCTGATGGTGAGTGTCTCCTTCTCGAATATCAGTGGGAGCGTCCACGTTGTGAATGTTCCGGCCAGCGCAATCAAGGCTACAAGCAGAACCCGGTCGGCCAGTTTCTTTTTCAGGAATACCAGGACATGGGTAATGTAAAAGATGGCGAGACCCAGCGACATTATCGCCGGATACGGCCTGCCGTATTTCCCGTGAATCAGCCAGTACGCCGCCCAGGCAAAAAGCAGGGCATTGGCGACAAGATGGATTATTTCAAGCGTCGTGCTCTTATTACCCCTGGCAATGTTGTGCAGGTAAACAATCGACGAATGAACCACCAGGAAGGCCGTGACAAACGACATTGCCAGCATAAAATCATCAGGCTTATACACCTTATCCAGCGAGGCAAAGAACAGAACATACGTACCGATGAAACCAAGGTAGTTAAGAAGCCGCCACTGTTTATAGTAAGCTATGGCCATTATTCCGAGGCTCAACAGCAGGATATAGGAATAGAAACCCGGCAAATTCGGTGTGCTGGTCCGAAGCATCACCGGCGTCATATAACCGCCAGCGATACCGATCACGGCAACCAGCAGAGAATCGGTTCTCACCGCCACAATCCCCGCAGCCGCTGTCACAAGAATCATAAGCGCAAATGCCGCTATCATTGATGATGATCCAAACAGGTGATAAACCGGTCCCGCTGAAAAGGAACTTGCATAAAGGATCAGCAAACCGCCACCAAGGAGACCCTGCCCCATGAGATGATACTTCTTGCCCAAGAGCTTCAATCCGAATACCAACAGGGAAATACCCGCTATCATGCTTACGCCAACCCGCGCTGCCGGGGAAATCAGGTCACGCTCGAGCGACCATTTCAGGAAATAGATCACCCCAACAACCACAACAATCACCCCGACCCTTATCAGCCAGGTAGTCGCAACTGCCACCTCTGTACTCACACCCTCATGCCTGTTCTCATCGCCATAAACAATCCAGCGCCATATCTTTCCAAGCACTTCCCTTGCCGATTCCGCAAACCCGGACTGTTGTCCGGCACCCACAGTCACAGGTCTTGGCACAATTGCAGGCTCCTCTGTGAATACATGCATTGGGGGCGGTTGAACGGGCTTTGTACCAGGTACGGCTGTAACTGGCGCCGCGGCCTGCCGTGGTTTTTCTTTGTCCGTGAATTCCTGTATAACCGGTTGCTGCTGTTTTGTTGTTGTAAGATCCTGTGCTTTTGGTCCGCCAGGGCGGAGATTGTTCAAAAAGTCCCTGACCTCCTGGTTCAAGTATTCAACCCGCGAAGACAGCATCTGTCCCTTCTCTTCCAGCTTTTTCACATTCCGTTTAACGAGGATCAGGATGATGGTGTTGACCAATAATAGAATAAAAAGCCATACGCTCATTGCTTTTCTCCCGTTTTATGCGCCGAATCATTAACCATGTTCTTCTTTAAAAATTCTACGGCAACAGTTCTGTATGAAGAATCAAATTCAATCCCACTGGAATTGTGCTCGCCCCCTATTTCAATAAACAACTTCGGTTCATTTGCCGCCTTGAATAGTTTCTGGCCGTGCTCAAAAGGAATGGTCTCATCGTCACGGCTGTGCGCCACGATCACGGGGCAATGGATATTTCCCATCTTCGACAGGCTGTCATACTTAAACGTGCAGAACAGCCACACTGGCAGGTAAGGAAACATTCTCGCACCCATATCCAGCGCCGATGTTAACGTCGACTCAAGGATAAGAGCGCCTGGATTGACCTGCTCCGCCAGCCAGCTTGCGACAGCACCGCCAAGCGATTGTCCGAACACCACGATATGTTTCGACTCAATCCCTTTTGGGACCTTCAGGTAGTTCCATGCCGCCAAGGCATCGTAATACGTACCCTTCTCCGTGGGCTTGCCGGTGCTGGTTCCATAACCGCGGTAATCAAAAATCAACACGTTGAACCCCATGTTATGGAATATTTTTACCTGATCCACCCTGTCACCAATATTGCCGCCATTACCGTGGCACAACAACACCGACAATGATTTTCCAGCTTCGCCGCCGCCTTTACCGACAGGAACAAACCAGCCGGTAATTGTTTCGCCATCCTGCGTCGGGACACTCACGTTGTCAAATTCAAGGCCAGCGCTGTCCGGTGTGTTGTCGACGGTCCGGTCCGGATAATAGACATAGCGTGACTGCCCAAGGAAAACGAAGAGGCAAAGCCCGACATACACTCCTATGCTGATCCGTACAATCATCCAAATTATTTCCATTACTGAAGACCTCGCCTTTTTGTCACACCCACTCACCGGAACAACCCCAGGATCTCCGCTCCCGGATCATCTCCCAACACCAGATAATACGCCAATGCGCCCAGAAAACCATGAACAATTCCTATGGCCCACAGGTTACGGTATTTCTCATAAATCCAGCTGAAAGCTACGCCGGCAATCAGCGTCAGAACCATCAGCCAGTAATTCGGGAAATGCGCCACACTGAAAATCACTGATGCTGTCAGTATCCTGGACCAAAGGCCCGGCACAAATGTTCTGAGATTCCTAGTGATCAACGCCTGCAGGGCAAACTGCTGGCCCAGTCCCCATACCGGGTAGAGGGCCATGACCAGCCAGAAGGTAACCGGCAAAGGAAATCTTGAATATCTCCAGCTGTATATCAGCAATGGGATCATGGCAAACAAAGCAAATATCAAGCAGGCCTTGATTGTTCTGACGAATCCTTCCTTCCTGAAGCCCCATTCCTGAGCGATACCATGTACCCTGGCAAGCTGCCATAACAGGTAGATACCCCATAGAACAAATGCAGTAATATTGTAATAATGCTGAGGCCTGGTTATCGAACCGGTCCCGCTGCTTATACCATCCGAAAACACTTCAATCAGAACATGCCCGGCCCCGCAGACAATGACAGCCAGGAGTTCCGGCGTAGAGTAAAGGACATTTTCTGTCCGCTGTGGGCAACCTGTCTCCATAATCTTTTTCCCCAGCATAAACGTACTGGTCATGCAATATTCTCCTCGCCTACATCAGACAACTGGTCAACTGCCCATGCAAGATTCTCAAGCGAGCACTCACCCATCAGGCAAATCTGCAACCAGTTCCGCTTCAACAGATACTCGCTGTTACAGCTCAGAAGGCATCCTCTTTCCTCCAGTCGCAGCCCTATCTGGCGGGAACTGACGGATGGCGGCAAAACAATGGTGGTCACTGCTGGAGATGCACAATTATCCGATGCAAGAATCCTGTGACCGCGTTTTCGCATCTCACCCCTGAGCCACTCCGACATCTGTCTTATCATTTTGAACCGGGAATCCGACCTAAACCGTTTTAACGCCGCCCTGAAGGCATGAAGCATATTCGATGAAAATGTGAATGGGACACCTTTGGCAGCAGCATAATAACCCAGGTCATAATAACGCGGTACCTTTCTGCCACCTGAAGCGATTTCATGGTTATGGAATACAACCGCCAGGCCAGGGAGCGATGCGAGCCCCTTGCCGCTGACACAGGAAGCAAGATACACATCACCAAGCGCAACAGGCAATGTACCGATCGAGCTGATGGCATCAACACAGACTTTTATTCCGCGCTTCCTGCAAATGCCAAGAATTCCCGGTAAATCATTAAGAACTCCTGTGGATGTCTCGCAATGAACAAACCAAATCCATTCGACGCTATCGTGTTTCTCTAGATGTTGTTCCACCAAGCTGTAGTCGAAAGGATCGCCCCACCCCGATCGGATAACATCAAATTCCAATTCCTGCCGTTCGGCATGATCCACCAGCCTTTCACCAAACTCGCCGTTGACAAGAATCAACCCGCGAAAATGTCCAAGAGACAGCTCTGCCGCGATGACATCGTTAGCGAGTGTTCCGCTCCCCTGGAAAATCTCCGCATGGAGCGTCCCAACCAGCTCACACAGCATGCGCTTGGTTTCTTTGAACTCCGCGATGAAATGGTCGGAACGATGGGAAAACGGCTCCACCCGAAATGCATCAAGCACATTCTGGTGGACCTGAACAGGCCCGGGCATGAGATTCACAAATGGCTTTTTCCCCGCACTGTTGGCTTTGCCGCATGTAGCATCTTTTACTCCGGGATCATTGCCATTGTCCGAAACACTCTCAACCTTTTCGCGAAAAGATTCAATCGACAGATACATAGGCTGATAGAGAGCTCCTTGCTTACCCACAAGCGGGCCAAAAGGAATGAAGCCCATGTGGCGATATAGTTTCTGCTGCCTTGTCGTCCCGGAAATCACTGCAAGGTCATACCCGTGCTCTTCGAAATACTTCATCGCCATTTTAATCAGACCATGGAAAATACCGCCATTCCTCATGTTCTTCCTCACAGCAAGCAGACGAATCTCACAGACTGATCGTCCACACGGAAGATATGAATCGAGATTTTCCAGTTTAAAATCAAGAGAAAATGGCCTTTGTCCTCGAAGGGCGAGCATCCCCGTCAATTGCCCGTTCAACAGGCAAATGGCATAGGTATTCTGATCGTGAAATTTATCAACCAGCTTCCGGTCCGGGTTACGTCCATGCTGAGGAATCTCATCCACGAAAGTCTCATAATTGAGCTTGTGAATTTCTTCAAACTCCCACTGTTCAGAGGCTATCCTGAAAACAAGCGATTGCATATCCTGTCACCTCTTTAAGGAAATATCCTTCTCCACGCGACGGCAAAACAGCAAATTGAGTCCGGCGGCAATATTCTTCCTGTGGGCCGCGAGAACAATCACGACCGCAATTGATATTCCGACAAGACATTCCAATTCCCTAATCACAGGTATTGAGGCAAATGGCAAAAGGGCAAGCGCCATCAGGCCGCATGGCTTGTACAGCCGTGTGACGACCCCGCACAAAACGACACAAAGAAACAGTATCAGTACAAGTTTAGGACTTAACGCAAGCACACCACCCGTCAACGTTGCATATCCCTTACCACCCCGGAAATGGAGCTGAGCTGGGAACACATGCCCCAAGACAACCGCAACCAGTGACAACGCTGTCATCAACGGCAATGATACCAACATCCTTGTTGCGGAGACTGCCAAAACTCCCTTGAACAGATCTCCAAGAAATGTTACGGCGAAGCCGGTCTTACCCAGTTCCCGGCCTGCATTTCTGGCCCCGACCGTACCGGAACCAATCGTTCTCAAGTCCTTGCCTGTTTTGAAACGGACAAAATAGTAACCTGTACAGAAGCAGCCAGCCAGGTAACTCAATGCGCCTGTAAGCACGACCAGTAAAGCCAAAGGTATTTGCTGTATCTCAGTCATCCGATTCCACCCATCATTTCACTCCCGTCCGTATCACGGGGATGAATATGATATCCGCCTTTTTCCCTTTCTCGTCCCTTTCGTACCTGAAGAACCGCCACAGGAAAGACACCTTCCTGAATTTACCGCTCTTCCTGTCGTATGTTATCGCCGGAAACACATCAACGCTTACATCGTCGTTAGAACGTTCATAGTGCCAGAGTCGCCATAAAATCCTCGCCCTGGTATATTCGTCTTTTGCCTGTGCATCATTCTTCACAGGCCTGACCTCGCGTTTGTAATCGCAAAGAAGGAGAAATACGCTGGCGTTGACGTCTGCCTTCCCGTCGGCAGGGCTCTCAACATCCGAATAGTTCCACAATGGAAAGAATCCGTTTTCCATGCGGTTGGTGATCCTCTCCCTGCCAGCCTTATCTGTCCGAACCTGCACCCTGTTCTTGTACCAGCATGCAGGAAAAGAGACAAAAGTCGTACCGTAGCTGCCAGTCCTGTTCGTATGGGTCACGCTTTCAAGCGAGCCATCGTTCCAGTAGCCGTAAACAGGAAAAAAGACAGACCCTGATTCCTGTTTGTCACGCCAGTACATGCCCCACAGGAAAGTCCCGTCAATTTCCCCCGTCTGGCGCTCCCTGCCGTATGAGCATAGAGGGAACAACCATCCACCCCAGAAATCGCCGGTCTTCACGCCAAGAATCGGCGTAAGGGGATAATAGAAACCATCACACTTCTCGTTCTTCCATCCGAACAGCGGGGTATAAAATGTCTTATCTTCGTAATAGTACAGCGGCAAGAGATGTCCGCTCCTCTTCGTAACGTCGGGATTCCACTTGTTATGGAACAACCCGAGAAGAGCGATTATATCCATGTCCGTTCCATCCGTAGAATAACCTGACAACAGCAACGGGTAGACAATATTTGACCTGCCTTCTGACTTCCATCTGGCGATTGGCAGAGAAACAATAGTCTCTTCCTTGCCGTCATTATAGAACAACGGAAACACGTGACTGGATCCAGCATCTTCACCCCAGCTGAAATGCGCCAGCGGACCTGCAATCCACAAATCATTTCGCCTGTCACCGCCCGTAAACCACGACAAGGCAGGCGGAACAAGCCCCGTTATTCGGCCAGTTTCCGTCCGCCAACGTGCATAAACCGGCGAAACAAACGTCCTGTCCTCGCCGTCCCAGTAATACAGCGGCATGATGTGACTGGAAACATGATCCTTGTTCCATCGCGCGTGGACAAAAGGAGCCGCCAGCCATAAATCGCCGCTATCTTCTCCCCGTTTACCACCTGATAGTAGCGGATAAATCATCCATTTTCTTCCGCTGAAATCACTGCTGTATCCGCCAAGGATCGTTGTAAAAAGCCGCTCATTATCCAATTCACTCTCATAATATAATGGCAGCATCATGCTCCACCTCTTCTTCCCTTCACCGGACTGACCGTGCGAATACAGTGGGGTCAGAAGCAAATCATGAAACTTCCCTTTCTCCCGGAAAAAAAGAGGCGGAACCAGATGCCAGCCGTTCCCTCCGGCATCTTCGCCTGACAACCACGGCAGGGAAACAAACATGCTGCCGTTTGCGTCCTTTGAATGGTAGTAAAGTGGCAACAACAGACTCCACTTATCACTTCCCGAAACATCACTTCCCTGACAGTACAGGGGTGACAGAAACATCGAACCATCCTTCTCATCGGACGAATGGTAGAACAAAGGCGGAGTCAGCTGCCAGCTTGAGCCGTCGGCGTCATTCCCGGATGACCACGGTAACGAGAAAAACGCAGAGCCTTCCTTGTCCTTGCTCCTGAGGTAGAGTGGAATAAGAGAATTACCGGATTCGACACCATCATGATCGGACCATTGATGTCCCAGTGGCCAGAAGAGGAATCGGTAATAACCATCATCATGACTGTAATTTCCTGCCAGTGGCCAGAGATGCCAGCCGCTCCCGCCGTCTGTCTGCTTGATGCGTATTATCGGCCACGGCATATAAAGGCTGTAACCATGCTTGTCGGCATAATAGGACCATAACGGAATCAGTCCATCATATCCATCACTGGCAAAAGGATGATCAAAATGCCAGTAAAGAGGAAAAGCCGTAAAGTAATCTTTCCCCCAGAAAAACGGAAATATCCGGCTGTTCCCGGCTTTGAAGTCAAACTGCCCCAGAGGCCAAAGAACATTGTATTCCTTATCCTTCCCGCCCAAACCGTAGACAGACATCAGTGGCCTTATGGCAAAATGATCGTCCGTAAGCTCAACTGTTGGCCAAAGGACCGACAAGGCGGGGTCACGGTAATACATTAACGGCCATACATTTACCCGGTCTTCCGCTGGTCCTTTCCGCAATTCGTATTCGCCTGTATAGAAAGGTGTCCCTTTCATTTCCATGCTCGTGCAACCCGCGAGAATGAAAACCAGAAACAGGAAAAGAATAACATTAACAATCCTTAAAAAAATTTTATTCATAATTCCCCGAGCACGTTTGCTGCCTGGCTGCAAACTCCTGTGCTTTTTGTTTCAGTTTCTTCTGATCCAGTTTGCCGGACCCCAATGTAGGCATTGTTTCAATCCTTATAATATTTTCGCGGCGCGGTTTCCACAGGTTCGGGAGATCACTCTCCGCAATGATCCTGTAAAGACTATCCGAATCCCCAGCCTCATCGGTATGGAACAGGATCAGCTGTTCCCCTTTCCTCTCGTCGGGTATTGCGGTCACGTAGATAACATGGCCCACGGCTCCAAGCTGGTGAAATATTTTATCCTCCACCGCCATGTGGGGCACCATCTCGCCGCCGATCTTACTGTACCGCGACAGGCGATCATGCAGAAATACAAAACCGTCGTTGTCAATCTTCGCTATGTCTCCAGTGTTGTACCAGCCATCCTTGATAACTTCAGCGGTCTTCTCCGGGCTATTCAGGTAGCCCAGCATCACATTGGGCCCTTTAACAAGTAACAGTCCCTGGCCGCCTTCAGGAACGACAGCGCCCGAATCCGGATCAACGATCGTCATCGCAACGCCTGGTATCGGCTGTCCTATGCTTCCCTCCTTGGTCCCAACCTGTTTGACTCCGTCAATCTTGACATCAGGAACATTCAATGCCGCAACCGGCGACAGCTCAGTTGTCCCGTAACCTTGCAGTGGTCTCACTCCAAACTGCTGCTCAAAGTGATCCGCTACCTTCTTCTTTAACTTCTCAGCACCCGTAACAACAATATGCAGGCTGGCAAAATCCTTCCTGGTTGCGCGCCGGATATATGACATTAGAAAAGTAGGTGTGGAAAGCAACACGGTCAGCTTGTTCTCGCGTACAAGTTCAGCAATCTTGGTTCCTTCAACCGGGTTCGGGTGATAGAACACGCGGAACCCCTTAAGCAGCGGGCACCACAGCGTAGTCGTGAAGCCAAAAGAGTGAAAAAAAGGCAAAACGCCGCACATTCCGTCCATGCGCCCGAAATGCATTATCATCAGGAAAGATTCCACGTTCGAAATAATGTTGTGATTGCTCAGCATGATGCCTTTGGGATCTCCCGTGCTGCCAGACGAGAAAATAATTGTAGCAATGTCATCCGGTCCCACCTTCCTGTGGCGCATCAGTAACCTCACCGGGACAATCATGGCTTGTATCGTTGCAATTATCTTTGAGGCAGGAGTGATTCGCGCTGCAATATCTTCAAGAAAAACAGTCCCTTCGGGCATAACAAAGCCTTCAAGTTTCGCCGCAAAGGCCCGCGAAGAAATGATCGTTTTCATTCCGCACTGCCGGATGGCTGATGAAACCGATTCGGCTGAACTGGTGAAGTTGAGATTCACCGGCACTTTACCCAGCAGGGTAACCGCGACATTAACCAACGCCCCGCCAACTGACGCCGGCATGATTATGCCTATCTTGTCCTGACCGGAAGAAATAGCGTTAATTTCCCGTGACAAGGCAATGGCGGAAATCAGAGTCTTCCCAAAAGTAAGACGCTTCCCCGTAGTATCGCCAAGCGCCGTCGCAAACCACCTGCGCCTTGCCCTGGACACAAACAATCCGGCCAGGGATCTATTTCTGTCTTTCTTAAAATCAAACAACCTTGTAGAAAGTTCTATCACCGCCTCTCTTACCTGTGTCGATGTGGAAGTCGCGAGCATAGGTGCTCCAAAGATCACCGAAACTGGATACGGGAGCACTCTGGGTAAACCGCCAAGTAACCGAGCATGGAAATAGCTGAAAATACTGCCCCACGCACCACCAATATATACAGGGATAATCGGATGGCTGGATCCTTTTACGATACGCTCAAGGCCTGGTTTAAAATCACGTGTATTGCCATTACGGGTTAAGGCGCCTTCAGCAAAGATACAGACCATATACCCGGCATCAAGTTCCTCGCGTGCCTTCTTAAGGGATCCCAGCACGGCTCTTGGACCATCCGCAACGGATATAGGAATAACACCCATCAGCCTGAATAACGGATTCAGCCATCTGTTCTGGTAAATATGACGATCCATCATGAAGCGAATACGCCTCTGGCCAGTCGCCGAAATAAGCAGGGCATCAACCCAAGTGACATGATTCGAAACCAGAAGAGCACCACCATCTATCGGCAGATTCTCCAACCCGATTGTGTTTATCCTATAGAAACACTTGGTAATTATTACTGTTACGCAACGAATCAGAAAATCAGGCAGCACAACAATCGCAATCGCCGCGAGGATGCCGGTCATCACGCCAACAGTGACAAAACACTGGCCTGCTGTCAGCCCGAGAACACCATTTAACAGCATGAAAATACCTGCAGACAATGCAACGCCGAGAAAACTCAGGAAGTTTGTACACGCCAGTATCTCTCCGCGCCGGTCAGCAGGGCTGCGATATTGTATGAAAGCGTTGAGAGGAACAATGAAAAGACCGCAACAGACTCCTATAAAAGTAATAAGCACTAGCGTTCCCTTAAGCGATGGCGGCATTAATCCGAGGGTGACACACGCCATTGTCAAACCGAGGGCCCCTATCGGAACAATCCCAAACTCTATGTTCCTTCCCGACAGCTTCCCGGCAAGCAGTGCGCCGGCTCCAATTCCAAGAGCTGCCACCGGAAAAAGGTATCCGCTTTCCTCGATGTCCATGCCCAGGCAATCCTGCCCATAAAGCAGGACGTCCTGTTGGATAAAGGCCCCGAGGAAAAGGAAATACGCCGCACCGGTAATCGCCAGGAAAAGATGGCGGTCTTTTGATGTTTCTTTCAACGTCTTGAATATCTCCAGCAGGAACCAGGGGGAAAATTTCTTTGAGGACCCCGCCGCAGGTGTCTTCTCAACTCCAAAGCTCGTCACAACACCTACGCAGGCAAGACAGAAGCACAGGCAGACGAGTCCGAAGGAAGTTCCACCGAGGGCTTTCAAAAAGAAAGACGGAAGGAAAGTACCTATGATGATCGCAATGTAAGTCAAACCTTCAATGAAGCTGTTGGCGATTGACAGTTTTTCGATGGGAACAAGCTCCGGAATAATCCCGAATTTTGATGGGCTGAACAACGTGCTATGGCAGCCCAGCAGGAAAAGAATACTGAACAATCCTATAGAGTTCTGCGTCAAGACCGCAACACAGCCCATCAGCATTATGGCCACCTCGATAAACTTGACGGTTACTATGATCGTCCTCTTACTGATCCTGTCGGCAAGTACGCCAGCGGCGTGAGAGAAGAGAAGGAACGGCACTACGAAAAGTCCGAAAGCAAGCGCCACTATCCCCGTACGGTGCTCCTCGCCCATGACATTTACCAGCAGATAAATCAGCATAAGCTTGAACACATTGTCGTTCAACGCGCCGAGAAACTGCGTGACGTTCAACCAAGCAAACGACCGACTAAGCTTTTGAGCATACGAAAGCACGGCTCACTCCCTCCCCTTGCCAGGATAATCCTGTAGAACAATTACACTCACTCTTCCAGCCCAGCACTCTGTAATATTCCGGCAGTTCTCCCTCTTTCGGAAAGCGGCACAAATTCCGGATTTTAGTATACTCTATCGGCAGTGTCCCAGTAAACGCCTGATTCAGCTTATCGGCATTCTCCAGAAGGAAACATTTACAGCCAGGCCGGCCAAACGCCTTGTTCAAATGGGACCAGATTAGACTTACCTTCTCTTTGTTGATATTTCCGAAAGAAACCGGCGTGAAATCACAGGGGCATACATTCCCCTGTGCATCAATATAGAGATGTTGAAACCCTGCCCCGCAGCCATACAATTCCTTGTGTTCAATATGTGCAAACGCGCAGACCTTCGTAATATCCTTCTGATTGTTGGTTTTGATATGCAATTGTCTCAATGTAGCTCTTTCACTATCGTTCAACATACACTTCCCCGCACAACCGATCAGGTTGCCGGTCGGCATAGGTTCCAACAGCCGGATTTCATGTACCCCTAGTTTGCCGGCAAGCTCAAGGTAACGTTCAAACGCCTGATCCCCTGCCATCTCCTTTGTTGCCACAAGCTGGATCATGGTGTACATACCGTTATCCCTGAAAATACGGATCGCATTGAGCGCCGTCTCAAATGCCCCTTTCTTACCTCGGCGTTCATCATGAATAGCCGGCTCGTAATGATCCAAACTCACTGCGGCGCCAAAAAGCCCCATTTCCTTCAATTTTCTTCCTCTCTGCTTAGTAACACCGTCTCCGGACGTGAACAGAATGGAAACCGACCTGTCATCAAGCGAGCCAATGATTTCCCCCATATCTTCACGCAACATCGGTTCGCCACCTGTAAACCCTACAATACAGACTCCCATTTCCTGGAGATCCTTGACAAGTGACAGGATCGTTTCGCGCGACATGTCCTCGCCGGTTCTTCGAGTCTTGCTGCAATGCCAGCAGTTATATCTGCATTTACTGGTTACAGAGATATATGCCGATAAGGGTATTGCCTTGTGCTCCATTAGCGAGTGGATACTTCGTCCCAATCTGTTAAATGCCTCACTTGGAAAAGGCGGCAGAAATGAATTGATTACTACTTTGCCGTTAAGCCTCGTGAATTTCTCCTCGTTCAGAAGACTCCTTATCTTCCACAAAACCGGCAGCGGCAAGCGCCTGATTCTTTCATCTTCAATGTTTCCAACAAAGCAATTTCTTTCTCAATTTTGGAAAGGTACATGGTGTTATTCCTCCTTCTGCGCTATTCCTGCAGCAAACTTGTGCGTAACAACAATTCGGCCATCTCTTAGAAAATCCTTTTCGATCAACCTTACAAACAATTCGTCACATTCCTTCTTCGCCGCCCTGTCCATTACCGTGTCAAACCCGGCGCTGGCTCCTGTATGTAAAACCCAGTTCAGGACCTCTTCGCCGCTCCGAAACTCAAACTTCTCATCTCCTTCCCACGAATCCAGAACTTGAAGGTCGGCACCCATGAAGAGGCTCTTGATATCCCCGGAATCCTTCGGAAGTCGGAAGTGAAGATCCATCAGCTGGTTGAAATGCCTGGGTAGCTCCTGAGCCACCTTGACGGCAGTCTTTCGGATCGGGGCAAGCGTATCCCTCACGTTTTCAATAAGACCAATCTTGCCGCCATTTCTGATTTTTCTCGCAGCTGCACTGACCAAGTCTTGTGGATTTACATATCCTATCGCCCAACCGCACGTAACGGCATCAAGCGAATTGTCTTCAAATCCTGTGAAGACATCTCTTATGTCGGCCTCAACGAACGTCGTGTTGCTGAAGCCCCTAGCCCTGCACTTCTTCTCGGCAACAGCCAGCATGCCCTGCGAACGGTCAACGCCCGTAACCTTGCCCTTCTCACCAACGGATTCTGCAATCGCAAGGCTCAAGGTCCCGGTTCCACAAGCAAGATCAACCACCTTGCTCCCCGGCGCCAATTCCAGCCTCCTGACCAATTCCCTGGAATATTTGCCAACGTAGCGAGAAAAGTAGTCGTCATATGTACGGCTAAGTTTGTCGTAATCACGTTGTATTATTTCAGGTCGAACGACGTTGCCCTTCAGCAGGAAGGCAATAATTTTACCATAGAAATAAAGCTCGTTAATCATGTATCACCTTTAAATTCCTGATTATTGAATCTTGTTCTGTTTGCATGGACCTCCATTATCGCACTCTCCGTGCCAATAAATTCCAATGTCGGGGATTTCATGATTCCCTAATAAAATCAGTAAAACGTAAATATTAGGTCTGACGGGTATTATTTGTTATAGACATAAAATGTCTATATGACGTACATTATTTGTACATGAAGACATTATCCTTTGAGGCAGAACAACGCGAATTCCTAACCCTCGTAACACGCGCAGCTTTTGCAAACCCCTTCAGCGAGGAAAGAACCCAGCTTGACCTGAAAATTGCAGGGCTGTCCGATAAAAACGGAACAGGTAATCCGCTGGATACTGTTCTTGCGCGCGTTCACAACTTTCTTGAAAAGATCAGACCAGAAAAAAAGGGATCAAGAGGTATCTCTTCCGAAGATCAGCGAATTATTAGATATGCCCACCTCTTTGACATCTTTCATTCATTTGCTGACAAATTCGACGAACTGATCCAGACCCAGATCAAAGCCGGTGAAGTATCGTGCCCTGCAGCCTTCGCAAAAGATACACTGGATACCCTTTGTAACCGTGGTTTCACACAAATGGATGCAATGTGGTATTTCGCCATGTTTTACCAATTAAGGAGGGCTTTCTACTTCATCAATACTCTTCTTATAGGGCAAAGCCCATCAATGAAACAGCTGCGTATGTCACTGTGGAATAATGTCTTCACCCACGATATGCAGATGTACGAGAAATACCTGTGGAACCGCATGGAGGATTTCTCAACTTTTCTTCTTGGTGAAACCGGCACAGGGAAAGGTACAGCGGCAACTGCCATTGGTCGTTCAGGGTTTATACCATTTGACGATAAGAAAAACTGTTTTTCTGAAAGTTTTATGCGCTCCTTTACAGCGATAAATCTGTCACAGTTTCCTGAATCACTTATTGAATCAGAACTATTCGGGCACAGGAAGGGCGCATTTACCGGTGCCGTTGAGGCACATGAAGGAATATTTTCCCGTTGCAGTCCCCACGGTGCCATCTTTCTGGATGAAATTGGCGATGTATCGATTCCAGTTCAGATCAAACTACTGCATGTACTCCAGGACCGCATGTTTTCACCCGTCGGAAGTCACGAGAAAAAACGTTTTCATGGCAGGGTCATAGCAGCGAGCAACAAGCCAATTGATGAACTCCGCCGCAAGGAACTTTTCCGTAACGATTTCTTCTATCGCTTGTGTTCAGATATAATTATCGTGCCTCCCTTGAGACAAAGAATCAGTGAAGATTCAAGCGAACTTGATGAACTGCTTTCGATAACTATACAAAAAATTACGCGACAAAGTGACCCAGAATTGACCGCCATGATAAGAAAAACAATGGATACGAACCCTGGCCGGAATTACACATGGCCCGGAAATGTGAGAGAATTAGAGCAGTGCGTCAGACGAATCCTCCTGACACATAACTATGCTGGCGACATAAAGACCATCTCTCATGATCTACAGACGAACATCACCAGTAGAATAGAAAACGGGTCTTATACTGCAGAGGATTTGTTGATTGATTATGCAAAATTACTTTACGATCGCTTCGGAACTTACGAAGAAGTGGCGCGACGTTCAGGTTTGGACAGAAGAACGGTAAAAAAATATATTCTTCAACACGGGGAAGATAATTACCGCTTGCGATCAAGAAATACCTAATGTAATGTGACACTTTTCAAATGAACGGAAATGATGCTTACAGATTCACACATACATACATTTTTATGTAAACATGCCACAGGTGAAATCGCTGAATACATAGAAGCAGCGAATAAGAATGGTATAACCGAAATATGTTTCACCGACCATGTCCCTGCCCCGGACGGTTACGATTCAAAACATCGCATGGATATGGACAAATATCCATTTTACCATGACACTATCAAAGAACTTCGAAAGAACAGCAGGAATCCATACGTCCTTTTTGGGGTGGAAGCCGACTACTACCAGGATTGCGAGAAAATCCTTTACCCGTGGCTCTCCGAACAGGACTTCGATCTTGTTATAGGTTCAATTCACTACATCAGAGACTGGGGATTCGACAATCCTGAAGAACGCAGCATATGGGATTCTGTTGATATCCCTAATACCTGGCGGGAATACCTGGAATTACTTGGTAAACTTGCAAATACGCGTCTTTATGACGTTATTGGCCATCTGGATATTCCGAAAAAATTCGGTCACAAACCCACCGACAAAATTCTCAAGGAACTTGCCAAACCTGCCCTTGATCGTATTGCTTCCGCCAATATGGCCATCGAACTCAACACAGCGGGTCTCCGGAAAACAATCGGCGAAATATACCCTTCTTTATTGATTCTCCAGATGGCACATGAAAGAAAAATCCCCATCTGTTTTGGATCTGATGCTCACCAACCCGGCGAGGTAGGTTACGCATTTGATGAGGCACTACAACTTGCCAGAGAAGCCGGCTACACCCAGTATGTACGGTTTAGCCACAGGAAAAAACAGCTCACTCCATTGCCATAAAATATTTGATTCAACATACCGTTATTCATCCATTTATCGGATGTTATGAAGCCCTCTTTTTTTTCGTGTAGAATCTTGATGTGTACTTTTCGGCAAAGACCGATCCCTAGAATTAACCTCGTTGGTCATCGTCTTCAGTTCCCTTAATTCATCCCTCAATATCGCCGCACGTTCAAATTCCAGTGCCTCCGCAGCTTCAAGCATCTCTTTCTCAATTTCCCGGATAGTCTTGAAAACGTCGTATTCCAAGCCAGTTTCCCTGACAACGTTTTTTTCAATTTCTTCTGATTCTCTCCGCACGACAAGTTCAGCATCCATACTTCTGGCAACACTTTTGGGAGTTATATTGTGAAGTTTATTATATTCCATCTGAACATTACGGCGCCGTATGGTAACATCCATCATTCTGCGCATTGAATCCGTTATTGTGTCAGCGTACAAAATCACTTTGCCGTTTATATGCCTCGCAGTGCGTCCTGCCACCTGAATCAGGGAAGTTGCCGACCTGAGGAAACCTTCTTTGTCCGCATCCAATACGGCCACAAGAGCAACTTCCGGCAAATCCAGTCCTTCTCTCAGCAGGTTAATACCAACCACACAGTCAAATTTCGCCATTCGCAGTCCACGCAAAACTTCCACACGCTCAATGGCATCAATATCCGAATGCAAATACTCAACCTTAAGACCGGCATTCCTCATGTACGCCGACAGGTCCTCTGCCGTACGCTTTGTCAATGTAGTGACAAGCACCCTTTCTCCGCGTTCCGCATGTGCCTTGACCTCTTCCATCAGGTCGTCAATCTGGCCCTTCAGGGGCCTGACCTCCACAGGTGGATCAATCAGCCCGGTTGGCCGGATCAATTGCGGCACAGATTTCTTACCGACCTCTAATTCGAACGGCCCTGGTGTTGCCGTTGTGAATACTACCTGTCCAACAGACTTGAGAAATTCATCAAAATTCAAAGGCCGGTTATCCAACGCCGAAGGCAGACGAAAACCATGTTCAACCAACGTCACCTTTCGCGATCTGTCTCCATTGTACATTCCACGCAACTGAGGAATTGTAACATGTGATTCGTCCACTATCGTAAGGAATTCGTCTTCAAAATAGCTGATAAGAGTTGCCGGAGGCTCACCTTCCGCCCTGCCGCTCAGATGACGTGAATAATTCTCAATGCCGGAACAGTATCCCAGCTCTTTTAACATCTCTATGTCGTACATTGTCCTTTGTTGTATTCGTTGTGCTTCCAGTAATTTATTTTCCTTTTCAAACCAGGCAACACGATCTTTCAATTCAAGAAGAATACGTGCGATCGCCGGCTGAATTTTGTCCTTCGGCATTACAAAGTGTTTGGCAGGAGAAATAACTGCCTTCTCAAGCGTTGCTTCAGTTTGTCCTGTAAGCACATCGATTTGTTTTATGCTTCCAATTTCATCCCCGAAGAAATCCATCCTTATTCCTTTTTTTGAATACGACGGAAAAACATCAACAGTATCTCCTCGAACCCTGAAAGTACCGGGCTCAGGTTCATAATCATTTCTTGTATATTGAATATCAACCAGCCTGCTAAGTATGGAATCCCGCTCGTATTCCCTGCCTTTTTCCACCTGGACAAGCATGCCGATATAATCTTCCGGCGAACCCAAACCGTATATACACGAAACTGAAGCGACTATAATTACATCCTTACGGCAGAGCAGTGAGTTCGTGGCCGACAATCTCAGCCGTTCGATTTCCTTGTTTATCGACGCATCCTTCTCGATATAAGTATCGGTCTGCGGAATGTAAGCCTCAGGCTGATAATAATCATAGTAGCTTACAAAATATTCAACGGCATTGTCGGGGAAAAAACTCTTGAATTCACCATACAATTGTGCCGCCAGTGTCTTGTTATGAGAAATTACTAGCGTTGGCCGGCCAAGACGTTCAATTACATTAGCCATCGTGAAAGTCTTACCGGATCCGGTAACACCTTCGAGCACCTGGAAACGCTGACCTCCAGCCAATCCCGCGTACAATGCTTCTATCGCACCCGGCTGGTCACCGGTTGGTTTAAAAGAAGCCTTCAGTTTGAATGAGGAGTTCACAGGTTCAACATGGTTGTGAGCGATTTGCGTGCATCAACAGCAACAGATTCAGGCACATGCACTTCATTCCGTGCAGGCCATTCTTTCAACAAAGCCAGCAGGTTATTTGCATTTGTTTTAGCCATGTTGGCACACACAGAAGACGACAGGGCTTTGACCGTTACCCGGCACTTCTGCTCGGCGGCAAGACGATCAACCAGATTGAGTTCCGTTCCTACAATAATCGTAGATCCAGCGGCAGCCGCCTCCACATATTTGATTATCTGTGATGTTGAGCCGTGCGCATCACACATTCGCACAACTTCCCGGGGCGTTTCAGGATGAACAATGATCTTTGCATCAGGAAACTTTTTCCGGGCCTCAATAACATGTTCAGGTTTGAAAGCAACATGAACGAGACAAAAACCTTTCCAGACAATAACTTTTGCCCTGGCGAGTTCCTCTGTTCTTATACCGCCATTCTGTTTTCCTGGATCGTATAAAAGCACCTCATTATCCGGGATTCCCATGTCATATGCCGTATTTATACCCAAATGCTCATCCGGAAGGAAAAAAACCTTTTTACCCTGGGCAAATACCCACTTGAATACTTTTGATGCATTACTGGAAGTACACGTACTACCGCCCCATTTACCACAACAGGCCTTGATTTCCGCAGAACTGTTAACGTACACAACCGGCAGCCATTCTCCGCCATGAGATTCAAGCATCTTCCAGGATTCCGTCATTTCATCTGCATCGGCCATATTTGCCATTGGACAACCCGCGGATATATCCGGCATGTAAACTGTTTGATTACGGTTTGTAAGAATATCAGCAGACTCTGCCATGAACTTTACTCCGCAAAAGACAATGCGTTCCGCTTCAGAATGACTGGCCGCCTTTCTGGAAAGTTCAAGTGAGTCACCAAGTTCATCGGCATGACACAGGACAGATGGCCGCTGATAGTGGTGTCCAAGAATCAGAAGTTTTTTACCCCATTGTCTGCGTATATCATTTATTTCCTGAACGATTTCTTTCATAACTTTGCAAGTATAGCACAACATCCTACCCGAAAACCAAGCAACAAAAAAGACCGGGTATTAAGGTTTTCGCCCTTCCACTGGCTGTGCCAACCGAAGCAAGAACGGCCAGCCGTTTCCGGCTGGCCGTTACGCGAAGGCTGGTAGCGGGGGTTGGATTTGAACCAACGACCTTCAGGTTATGAGCCTGACGAGCTACCGGGCTGCTCCACCCCGCAATTAATAAATTTCAATCAGATCTAAAAATAGATTATCCGCTGTTTAAAGATCATTCAAGGTAAAACAACATCTATATCATACACCTGATTGGAGCTGAACCAGTAACTTTCCGATTCGTAGTCCATAAAAAACATAAATTATATTCAATTTATCAGGGTTTTTAGTCTGTATCAAAAGCCAACAACAGTGGTCAACGTAACAAAAGTCATAACATTATTTTGAGGATGTTTTTATTTTGATTCTGGGACGGGAAATACCTTGTTCAGACATATTGCTTTGCGAGAATTTCAGCCACGGCCGGATCAAGTTGTTCCCGTCTGCGGACGTGATCAAAGGCAGCGAGAAGATCGGGAACGCGGACACGGGCTTTTTCCTGGCCACCAAACTGTCGGACGATCTGTCCCCTGTGCATCATAATGATGTGTTCCGGAAGTTGTACGGCCTGTTGCATTGAATGGGTGACCATCAGTGCGGTCAGTTTTTCGCGGCGGACGATTTCTAGTGTGAGTTCGGCCACCTGTGCGGCGCTCTTGGGATCGAGAGCGGCGGTATGTTCGTCGAGCAGGAGGAGATGTGGGCGCAGCCATGTGGCCATGAGAAGCGTGAGTGCCTGACGCTGGCCGCCTGAGAGTGTTCCCATGGGGTTGTCCAGCCGGTTTTCCAATCCCATCTTGAGCGAGCGGATCCGGTCGGCAATTTCGTCGCGGACGGAATGGCGAAGCGCCAGGCCCAGACCGCGCTTACACCCTCGGCGCATGGCCATTACCACGTTTTCCGCGATCGTCATGTCAGCAGCCGTACCTGCGAACGGGTTTTGAAATACCCTTCCGATGAGGCGGGCACGCCGGTGCTCCGCCCAATGCGTAATATTCTGCTGGTCGATGAAAATCTCGCCCTGGTCTGGCTCAAATGCTCCCGCTATGGCATTGAGTAACGTACTTTTCCCGGAACCGTTGGTGCCGATGATTCCGGCAAAACAACCCTCGGGAATATCCAGATCGATCCCGCAAAGGGCCCGAACCTCATTCGGGGTATTAGGGAAAAAAGTTTTTTCCAGACTGCGGATACTAATCATGTAATTTCTCCTTGGAACGTTTTCGGAGGAAATACTTCACCCAACCAGGGAGTACCAGCGCCGAAAAGACAAAGACTGCAGTGACCAGTTTCAGGTCGTTTGGGTTGAGCCCCCATCGCAGGGCGATTGCCACGAGCAGGCGAAAGAGGATCGTGCCCATTATTGCACCGCACAGGGCAAGCCCAGGAGTACTCCGTGCAACCAACGCTTCACCGATAATGATACTGGCCAACCCCCACACAATCATACCAATGCCCATCTGCACATCGGTAAAGCCCTGGTATTGCGCGAGCAGTGCGCCTGACATTCCAACCAGGGCATTAGAGCAAACCAATCCAAATACGACCATCACCTGATTATTTACTCCCTGTGCCCGGACCATCTGCGGGTTTTCGCCGGCAGCGCGCATGGCCGTGCCCAGGTGGGTCAGGAGAAACCGGTGGATAAGCAAGGCAACTATCGCTGTTATGATCAAGACTGTGATGAGCATGGCGGCATCCAGTACGGGAACCGACCAGCCAAGCAGACTGATCGAATCGGCTCCGCCAGTACTGCGGGTCAGTATCCCAGCGACCGGAGAGGCGATGTTCTCCACGTTAATCAGCGGCACGTTACTCCGGCCCATGACACGGAGGTTGACCGAATAAAGGGCGGTCATAACCAGGATACCCGCGAGAAGTTCATGGATGCGGAATTTAGTATGGAGTACGCCGGTCGTGAAACCAGCTACGCCACCGGCCAGCGTCGCGGCAATGGTGGCGGTCCATGGCGACCATCCGTTTATCAGCATCACGGCTGCAACCGATGCACCCAGGGTGATGGATCCGTCAACGGTGATGTCGCAATAGCGCAGTATGCGGAAACTTATCCACACCCCCATTGAAAGCAGTGACAGGATAAGTCCTATGGTAAAAGCGCCTATTACGAGGGTCATTGCAATGGCTCCTTTGAAAATTGAAATGGTGCACACCAGCATGCTCCACGGATGAACGCGCTCTGTCCGAGACCAATGGCAGGCCGGTCATCTTCGATCAGATGAAGAAGACCGATGGGTTCGTTGTCCTCGAAAACTGCACGTACCGACGGTTCAAGTTCCAGGATTCCCTGTTGGAGCGGACGGTATGGCAGAATGACCGCATGTGCATGGGCACGGATTCCCGGCCTTGACGGCAAAGGAGACAGATCTGAAACCGAAACGTGGGCTGGATCCCGGCTAAGGAATGCGACGACAAGAGCCTGGGCCTGACGGTGGATCCGTTCTCCGCAGAATCTCAACCAGTTGCGTATTTCCGGAAAGTCAGCAGGTCGGTCGGTCGCCTGAATAAGGCCAGGAGAACGGGATATTGCTGCGCCAACAAGTCCTTCGACCTCGACAAGACCGATCATTGCCGCGGCATTGGACTGGGTAGTTTGAAGAATCTGCAGGAAGAGGTCGGAAAGATTCAGGAAATTACCCTTCTTCTCAGGAGAGAATCGCAGCAGATGTGAGAAGTCTCCATCCCCCGTAAGCGACTGAATGACCTGCAGCCTGGGTACGAAGCGTTCGGCCTGTTCAAGGTAATCGGGCGTATCCTCACCGTCACCTGGTAACCAGACAAGATGACCGGATGCGGCAATGAATTCACCGAAGCGGGTACGTGCGTCATCAACATCTTTCCCTGGAGCCCCTATCCCAAGTCCAAAAACATTGCGGGTAAAACTGATTTCCACTGCATCGTCATTGTGTACCGGCTGCCAGGGTTTCCAGCGGCAGTTCCTCCGTACCGTTATCCGCCCCTTCGTCGCAATAGGATGTTTTTCGAAGCAAATGCCTGGTACGGGCTGAACCTCGACACAAGGCGCCACAGCCTCACATCGCATTGTTTCTTTTTCTGAATGTTCTGGTTCTGACAACATTAGCTGCTGCAATCCGGAAAGACGCAGCGTGTCCGCCACAAAGGTGGAGGCATGAATAATCCCGAACGAACCTTTCACAGCGGCAAGTTCCCGCTGGATGCGAAGTAATGAACGGATACCGGCCGAGCTGAGATATTCCAGTCCTGAGGCGTCGATTTGTACGTGGTGGTGTCCGTCGCGAATGGTTTCCTGAACTGCGCCATGGAAATGATCCGCCCAGGCGGCATCCAAACGTCCGGTGACCTTGAGGACTGCGCAATTTCCCTTTATCGTTGTTTCAAACTGCATGTCATTCCTCTCTCTTTACTATCTGCGCCTTCTTAAGATATTCCGGAGACAGGACAATACCGTATTTCCTGATCAGGTCCTGATTGACCACTATAATTTCGGTGCGGGTATTGGTGATGGGGATTTGCGCGGGTTTGGCGCCACGGAGCACCTGTACGGCGACTTCGGAGGCTTCCGCGCCGGAATAGTAGTAATCCCGACCCAGTCCCAGAGTCGCCCCTTCGCGGATCCCAGAGCTGTCGAAACAGAAAAAAGGCAGGCAGGCATCTTTCGCCCGTTTTGCAATTTGGGCAAATCCGGGCCGGGCGGTATTGTCCATGATCTGGCATACGATCTGTATATCAGAACGGAGCATCACGCTTGTCGCCTCTGCAGTTTCCGCACTATTGTTGACAGGAACGGAAACCAGTTTCAGCCCTTCCCTTTCAAGTGCTTCGGCAAACCACTGGCGGTTCAGTGCCGCGTTAACCTCACCGGGTGAAAATAATGTGCCAACGGCGCGGACATTCGGGACGGACTTCCTGATCAACTGGGCCATTGACGCGAAGGGGGAAAGAGTGGTGATTCCAGTCACATTCGGCAAATGATCAGAATCAGACTTGCCTGCACCGGCGCGAACAGCATCGGCCACACACGCAAAGACAATGGGAAGATCGCCTATCTGCCTCAGCGCCGCCTGTAATGCGGGCGTGGAGATGGTCATGACAAGATCGGGTCGCTCGGCGCGGATCGCTGTCATGATGCTTGTCATTGTCGTAATATCTCCCTGTGCATTCAAACAACGCACATTGAAGTCGCGCCCTTCCTGTAGGCCCTGTTTTTTGAATCCGTCCATAATGCCCCGCCATGTATCTGCCGAGAATTGTGCATCGTTGTAACGGGCAATCCTTATTTCCCAGCACCGTGCAGGAACCTGGCTGGATGGCACTGCGGCAGTCCCGGTAACATTTGTCGATGCCATGGCTTGAGCGTGAATCTCCTCAGGTATTGACCACCCTTCAAATTCCTTTACAAGCGTTTCATTAACCGTCAGCACCTCAGGTACCAGGTTTTCAACTCCAAAGGATTTTGGCGAGGTTCCGTTCAGGATCTTTCCCGCGATCTCGCCAACCGCGACACCCACTTTATGATATGAAGCACCCACGCCGAAGATTACACCCTTATCAGCGGTATCGTTTGGATCATTTGTGAACACGGGAACCTTCAAGGCGCGGGCGGAGGAAACAATGGCGCTGATTGCGGAAATAGCCACAGTGTCACCGCCTACCCAGACAGCTTCCGAACCTCGAGCCAGTATTGAACGAATGGCTTCGGGTACTTCCGAGGTGTTACCGACATTAGCCTCGATCAGTTCAATGCCGAGATCCTTGCATGTGGACCGTGCTTTGAGGACACAGGCCTCGGAGTTACTTTCACCCGGACTCCACGCCACTCCGATTTTGCGCAGTTTGGGATTCATCTTGCGGGCGATCCGTATGGCTCGATCGACCGGCTGAAACGTCCCAACGCCGACCAGGTGGCCAGGGTGCTGATCTGGTTTGGGGCCGGTAATACCAACTCCAGCGCCGTATGGATCTGTCACTCCGCCGAAGACATGAATAACTCGTCCGGGAGTATTTGCCTTGGCTACCGCCTGCAATGCGAGTGTGCTGGCAGTCAGTACCAAGTCATATGACCCACCGACCAGATCGCGCGCCATTACATTGCCGGTGGAATTGTCGCCAGACGCATTCAGAAAACGGATATCGGCAGTACGACCGTGCTCGAAGCCCTGCTGACGCAATCCTTCAATAAACCCCTTTACGATTTGATCGAGCAGATCCGTCGAAGCCCACTGCATCACGGCCAGGCGAGGAAGAGCCTTGGAAGATTTCTTTGCACCCCGCCTGCGGTCAAGGTCAGACAACAGCAGGAGTCCGGAAGCCAATAAGATCAGGGATACACCCAGCCAGATGTTCCTCAACAGTTTCAGCACTGACTATTCTTCCCTTCTTTTTCAGATAAATCTGGATCGGCTAGTCTGCCGGAGATATTTTTCACTAATTTTCATACAAAAAAACCCACCCTCTGCCAAAGTCACCGCGGAATATGGGCTAAGAGAGATGGCTCTGTCATTAAACTACATTTTTATCGCTATTTGGCAGAGAGGTAAATTGGATATTTTATTATTTCCAAGATAGACGTTACTACCTGACTATAATCACAGTACCTTTGCCAATTTTGCGAATAAGACCAAAAGCATTGAAGTCATTGTTTGAAGCCTGATTCAAGTAACACGCCCAAATCCAGTTGGAGGAATTGGCAACATTGCAGTTACGGACCTCGTCAATTTTCCCATTGAAATATGTTGCCCCACCAGCCGGAGTCATCCCCACCGATGCCTCACCTCCCATGATTAGACTATTCAAATTCGCATAAGCTATGGGATAGGTACCCCCCGGAACACTGTTACTTACCAACATACCATCAACATACAAATTTGCATATTGACCATCGTAAGTTCCAACAAAATAATGCCAACCATCACTCAGGCTAGCCACTGGACACCTAGTGTATAAATACCCACCATTGCGATATACCAGCCATTCAAAATTCCCACCCGCCATTTGGAAGTTATATCCTCCACCTTCTGTTTTAGATACCAGGGATGTAGTGTTACCTCCTGCGTTCCAATTCTCACTGTAAGCCCATGCACTTTGACTTATTTGATTCGTCGGAGCAAGGATAGGAGTATAAAGCACACCGACATAATCATCAGCCCCGTCAAAACTTTGTCCATCCCCGATTACTCCAGCTGATTCTATTGGCTGTCCAGCAGCTCTTTTTGTCCCTGTATTTCTATTCAATGTACTGTCCGCCACAGTATTCGTAGTAATGTCTTTCATGTGCCAGACCGCATTAAAGTTAGTGGTCCATGTTGATCCATTGGTAGTGTAGGCCGGTACGTTTGTCACACTCTTGTTACCCCAGTACGCCCAGATATATGTGTTGGTATTGACAAGTTCCGGCACCTGTACCCATACATAGGAATTACTGCTGGAATCCCATTTCTCAATCTCGTAGTTCAGCATCTTTGTTTCGCTCGAGTTTCCAAACCGCAGATCGCCGCCGCTTTCCGGCAACGCAAAGGTAGAATAGGAGAAAGATGGTATATTCGTGCCGAACGTTACCAATGCCGGGAAGTTAGTCAAAATCTCCGCTTCAGGATTGACGTAACCCGGGAACATTATCTTCATCCTGTAAGGCCACAAACCGATCACTGCATCATGGATAGTGACAACGGCATTGCTGGGAGTCCCAATCGCATAACTGCCAAACACCAAAGTCGCAGATACAGTTTCATCAGATTCCACCAGCACATCTTCAATGGGCGTAACCGTGAATGTGGCGTTTGTCTCACCTGCAGGAATAATCACGCTCCCATTCAAAGCCGTGTAATCTACACCATTATCCGCAGTCCCGCTAATGACATAATTAACAGTCAAAGGTTCATTGGTAACGGAAGTCAGCCGGTATACTGTGAACATTCCTGTATCCGGTCCTATCTCCGATGCACTGGGATCAGTGGCCTGAATAGTCACCTGACCAGTAAAGAACCGGACAGATGGCGTCGCCCAGGCAGACCTGACCGCATTGGAGGCATAATACCGGTAGTAATAAGTCGTATCCTCCTGCAGGGAACTTACAGGAGATGAAAGCAACCCCTCCGTTAACGAACCCATAGAATTCGTGAACTGCCAGTTGGTCGCAACCGATCCGCCATCGGTCAGACCATAATACATCCAGACATATGTATCAATACCATCGTCTTCGTGCAGATACCCCATCAGATCAGCCGAATTTGCCGTTACGTTCGTGGCCCCTTCATTGGAAATAAAGAAAGAAGGCGACATGAACGCAGCATTGGAGGCATGGTTCATATAACATGCCCACAGCCAGTTGGACGAACGAATGACATCAGACATCCTTACTTCATCGATGATGCCAATAGTCCCCCCTATCAGGAATGGCGCAGCATTACTCACAGGCAAAACCGATGAATTGATGGCGCCGACCCGATTGCCGTTCCTATACAATAAGCAACCGGCAGTCGTACTCTCTTCAAATGTACAGGCCATGTGATACCATGTATTCGTAACCATATCTGCATCGGTCGAAGTATGGTCCAGAATACCAGGCGTAGTAAACCTGAGTTCCCCACCAGTATACGTCGAGAAAGTATAAGCAGCACCCTTTTGCAGAAAGGCTCTTTGGCTTGAAAGCCCACTCGGGTTGTGCCACGCTTCCAACGTCAAGTAGTTCGGCACGTTCATACAAGCCCCAGTGCCGCAGTTGATATAAGTACCATTAACATACTGCGCGCCGCCAATCGCACCTGGCGTATCCACAATATTAATATTATTCGCGGAGCCGTGATTGGCATTAGCTGTAGAATCTTTTGCATTGGGCTGATTCATATGCCACACGCCCTTGTAACTGGAATCCCAAGTGGATCCATTTATCGTGCAGGCAGGTGGATTGGTGTCCAATCCACCCCAGTATGCCCAGATGTAACCATTGGCTATGAGTTCAGGAACCTGTACCCACACATACGACTGGCCAGGCTGAATATAATATGTGTTCAAACCGTACTTCTGCGCAAGATACCAGCCCACACGATTCTGTTCAGATTGGGTCAATACCCGGTTGTAAACAATCACCTCGGCATAATCACCGCCAAATTCACGCCCGCCATAGTAACTACCGATCGAATCTACATTATATGTTCCGCCGCCCCTGATCGCCGCAACAATATGCCATGTGTCCTCCGCAATTGTCGTCGCACCAAAACCGTTAATCCGGAATACACTTTCTCCCGGATAAGAGAAATCGCCAGAGTTTCCATAATTCCAGACTCCAGGATGATACCAGGTCATGGAATTTAGGCGCCGTATCCCGACATCATAGTTTTTCAAGCCAATCAAGCCCGCATAGGCTTTCGTACCAACAGCCACACGGTTGACCACGAAAATCGTCTGCGCAGGCACCGCAGACCATGTCATCTGATCGTTTGTACCGTCAAACCGGATCGCCGGTTGACCGTTGATCGCGCCTTCCACGTAAAGCGGCTGGTTGTCCGCTGTACCCTGCGAAGCAATCACATTAGAACCCGATTGATCTGCCCAACTGGTGACATACCCATCGACGTTGGTCTGAATACCTGCATCAGCCTTGAGCCATAACATCAGGCCGGCAATATTTGTCGGGCTTGGATTCAGATCGTAATTCAGATCCCATTGTTCAATCTCGTAGTTCAGCGCAACAGTCTCATTGGAATTCATGAACCGCAGATCACCACCGACGGGTGACGACATCTGACTGTATGAGAAACCATTCGTACCCTCACTGAAGACAACCAGCGACGGGAAATTGGTAAGCGTCTCATCCCTGTCGTATCCGCTGAATCTTATCTGCATCTGGTATTTGTGCGGCGAAAATGCCGTAGAGGACGGCGCCCAGCTCTCGCCAAATGAATTGGTCGCATAGTAACGGTAGTAGTATGTGGTGCCATACGAAAGTCCTGTCACATTCGTGCTCAACGGACCGGTGCTTGATACACCAAAGTTTATCACATTAGCCCAGCCCGGTATGTTCGTTCCGCCGTCCGTTGTGCCCCAGTAAACAGAAACAGCAGTCGGCGCGCCGCCGGTTGATGAGAGATATCCGTCAATATACGCTGAACTCATTGTAACACTATTCGTACTGCCGGAATTGTCGATTACCGGCAAGCTTGCGCTCTCGACAGGAGTACCCGCACTAAACAGACCATTTGAAGCCTGGTTCATGTAACAAGCCCAGATCCAGTTCGAAGAACGCACTACAGTCGATATCTGGAACTCATCCAGCATACCATCAAAATGGACACCGGACGGGTTCCCCTGATCACATCCAATCTTGGCGGTTCCACCAATCTTTTTAGGGACACATATTAAATTATTACCGATACAAACTCCGTCCAGATATATCGAGCCTGCAATATTGGTCGGCACATCTCCGTTAAACACAAATGCCACATGCCGCCACTGGCCGTTATTTACAGCCGCACCCTTATAGCCATACCAATTAATTCCATCATAGTAGGCCAATGTTCCATTTGCCATTGTATTAATCCAACGGCCACTACCAATATCTATCATACGACCATCGCTGCTCAGCGTAGTCGTCTTGAGCCAGTAATGGAACGTGTAGTTAGTTGAAGAACTTCCTATACCGGCAACATCAATATACTTCGGTGCAAGGCCAATATTCACTGCCCCGGCAATCTGCCCCTGAATGGTATCACACCCGTAATTTACACCGTCAAACCGGGATGCCGTGGAATCGGGATACCTGGAAGAAGTATTCGTCGAATTAAAATGCCAGACAGCCATGTAACTCTGAGACCATGTCGAACCATTGGTCGTATATTCCGGCGCCGTGGCATCAGACCCGCCCCAGTACGCCCATACCCACCCGTTACTCACCAGTTCCGGTACCTGCACCCAGATATACGAACTGCCATTTAAGTCCCATTTCTCGATCTCGTGGTTTAATACCACAGTCTCGTTTGAATTCGCAAATCGCAGGTCACTACCGTTGGTTGTAGTACACTGGCCATAAGTGAACCCGTTCGATCCATCCGCAAACGTCACCAGCGCAGGGAAGTTCGTCAGCGTCTCCGCCCTGTCATACCCGCCGAACTGCACCTTCATCCTGTAGCGCGGTAACGAGAAATTCGTCGTCGATGGCGCCCAGCATTCACCCAGAGCATTACTTGCATAAAACCGGTAGTAATATTTCGATCCGCTTACAAGTCCGGTAACATTCGTCATCAGAGGCCCGGCCCCTGTCACCCCAAACTCATGCATGTTCGCCCAGTTCCCCTTGTTCGTACCACTATCCGTCGTATCCCAGTAAACCAAAACTGCTGTCGGTACACCAGCAGTTGATACAAGATAGCCATTAAGGTTAGCCGAGTTAAGCATTACACATGAAGCGCCATCATGATTGTTGACAGACGGCAGGGATATTCCTTCCACACCACCCGCAGGATTGAACATGCCGTTCGAAACCTGGTTCATGTAACACGCCCAGATCCAGTTCGAGGAACGGGACACATTCGATATCTCAATCTCGTCAAGCCGGCCGTTAAGATAATTTTGCAGTTTCAAAAGATGACCGAACGCCATCATACTCGATGTATTCCAAAAGTTGGTGTTTGCTGTCACGGATTTACTGCACAGAATCCCATCAACATATAAATTCTTATTACTGATTACCCCGTCACACCTCACCCTCGTGGCCACAATATGATGCCACTGCTTGTCATTGACCTGTGTCCCGGAGTAAATCGTATGGTCTGGACCGTCATTCCCAAAGGCCGCCTGATTGTAATCATACGACACACCAAAATCATTCAACACTCCCGGAACTTCCGCATCAATCAGCCCGGTGCCATTCGTCCAATTCGCTCCGCTGTAACTGTTAACATTCGCATTCATCCAGAATGCAATCGTGAAATCTTCATTGATCATACGCTCAACACGGATCCCATTGTCCACACCGTCAAAATTCCACGCGCGCCCGATCAATCCGTTCGTCGGCACGGAATTTATTCCGCCATATACTATTCCATCATAACGGTTGGCCGTGGAATCCTGCGCATTAGTATGCAGGTGCCATACACCCTTGAAATTAGCGTTCCATGCCGCACCATTCGTCAAATATGCAGGAACCGGCGCATTAGCATTCCCCCAGTACGCCCAGATAAAACGGTTAGTCGTCAACTGCGGAATATTTACCCAGACATAGGAATTACCGTTGGTATCCCATGACTCGACCTCGTAGTTCAACTCGTTTGTCGCCTCATCGGTAAAACGAAGATCTGTTCCGTCAGATTTCAACTGGTTGTACAGGAACCCGTTCGTACCCTCATTCAGAACCACCAAGGCCGGGAAATTCGTAAGAACCTCAACAGGCTCGGTATACCCGCTGAACGTAATCTGCATCCTGTACGGATATGCTCCCATCGTATCCGGCGACAACAGCGTCCTGAAATCAAGGACATCCGGAGCCTGGTAACTATTCACCTCATTCGTGGCACCAAATTCAAAATAGTACCGTGCATCGGAAACAAGTCCTGTAACCATGCAGTTGATATTGGTGGAACCAACGTTCGTCCATGATCCGATGTGGTTGGTATTGGCCCACAATGTAATATTCGTACCCCAATTGTTCGTGTCCCAGTATACAGACGCACCTAACGTTGTGTTCGAAGCATACAGCGTTGCATTCAACACCGCCGAGGTGGACGTAATATCTGAAGCGGAAACATTCCTGATACCACCCATGGACGAACAGGTCGCGAAGAAGCTGTTGGATACCTGGGTCATCCAGCATGCCCACATCCAGTTACTCGAACGGGCCGTATTCTCTATACGCACCTCATCTATAAGTCCTCTATGGGAAGCCCATGTAGCATTCTCTGATCCTATTCTTACAGGATCATTGTCAAGGTTGATATACCCCGTATCAGCAATGTTGAAGTCACCAACACCATCCACGTAGAAATATCTACCTACCCCGTCATATACACCAAAAAGATAGTGCCATTGACCATCATTCAGGCTCGCCACACCGATAGGATGGTCGGTAGCAGTGGTATTGCGCATTGTAAAGGTAGCAGAATTAAGGTTGTTATTCCTCCGAAACGCCCATCCTGCACCTTCAGCATTCTTACTGACAAAAGCCTGCCAGGTGGTACGCCAGTCATTATCCACTCTCACCCACGCCGAAACCGTCAGTTTGTCGTTAATATCAAAATTATTCTCGTTCGCTATCTGTACATAATTGTTATTAAAACCCTGTGCAGTTCCTATCACACCATACGTAACATTCGTATTCCCATAGCTGGTACCATTGTTCTTCAGCCACGTGGAATCTAGCGCGTTCGTTTCCTTCATGTGCCAGACACCACGGTAGTTGGAGTCCCAGGTGGAGCCATTGGTCGTACAGGCAGGCGCAACCGTAGCACCCGGATTACCCCAATAGGCCCAGATTGAGGTATTAATCGCGAGTTCCGGTACCTGTACCCAGACATACGAACTGCCATTGGTATCCCACGAATCTATCTCGTAGTTCAGTTCGCTGGTCTCCCCTTCATCCACGAACCGTAAGTCGGTCGCTCCAGCCTGGAACTGACTGTACAGAAAACCGGGCAGATTTTCACTGAATGTCACCAGTGCCGGGAAGTTCGTCAGTGTCTCAGCTTTGTCGTATCCGCTGAACGTGACTTTCATCTTGTACGGGAACCCCGATAACCCGGCCAGCGTTCCGAAACTCTCCGAACCTGATGCCCAGGGACTGGCCTCCGCGCTTACCGCCCGGAACGTGAAGTAATAATCAACTCCGGACAACAGGCTTGTCACCGTACAGCTGATGTTCGTGGAAAGAATATTGGTGAATGAACCCACAAGATTACTGCTCGCCCACGCTGCCGGATTGGTCCCGCCGTCACTCGTACCCCAGTACACCACGACATCAGTTACCAGGCCCGTGGTATAAAGCGTCGCGTTCAACACCGCAGATGTGGACGTAATGTTAGTCGCTTCGGAATTCACTATCCCAACAGCAGGCTGGCAGATACTGAAGATATTGTTTGATGCCACGTTCATCCAGCTCGCCCACAGCCAGTTCGATGAACGCACAACACTGGACAGCCTTATTTCGTCAAGCATGCCGTTAAAGTAATACCCGCTGTTATAACGCCCTATATCCACAGAAGAGATTCCGTCAGCTATCGCCCCAATCGTGCCCGATGATCCCAGTACACCATTAGTATATAATGACGCCTCATTCCCGCTCTGCACCGCAGCAAGGTAATGCCATTTGTTGCTGGAAGGCACCGCGACAGTCACATCACCGCCAGTCGCTCTCCATTTCAACAATGACCCCTCAAAGAACAACTGCCACCGCGTATTCACGGGATTCTTACCAAGAATAAAGCCGTTCTGGGTGAAATTGGTCGAATATGCCCACGCTTCTACACTTATGTCCGACGCAACCCTTATGGTTCCTAAACCTACATAGGTATTGGTAATCGAATAAAAATTCTGAGCCAACCCAACAAATCCAGTTGAAATAACAGGGCAATTCCATTCCACGGCATTATAATGATTTGATGACGAATCCATCAGATTCGTCCCGTTCATATGCCATACGCCCAGGTATCCTTCTGACCATACAGATCCGTTCATGGTGTAAGCAGGCGCAACCGTTGCGTTCTTATTACCCCAGCACACCCAGATGGCACAGTTGTTCGTAAATTCAGGCACCTTCACCCAGACATAAGATTGCCCAGTGGTAGCCGAATAAGCCGTGTTCAACCTGTACTTCTGCGACAGATAACCGCCAACCTGGTTAATCTCATTTGATGTCAGAACACGATCATAAATGATCACTTCGGCAACGTCACCTTTCGCCATTTCGTTCAAGCTGCTGCCATTATAACCACCAAGTTCAAGACGGCCCGGCTTGTAATCGTTGTCGGAAGAGCCGGTCCTGCTACCCATCATAATATAACTGCCGTCTTTCCAGAAATCACCCTTTGGATTAGCATCGTTGTTCATTGTACCGGCATGAATATGCCAGTTGGTATTCGCAGTACCTCCCCGATGCATCCAACCTTGTGCATAAAAACATTCATCTCCACCTCCATAGTAACCCATAAACCAGTTCCGGCCGGAATAAGAGGCTATGATACGTCCATAAGTGTCCGGACCGGTATACCGGGCAACAGAAAAAACAGTATACTGCTGCAGACTGTCAAAATTATACGTCGTATAAAGAGCGTCATTACCGTCAAACCTGATTACAGGCTTGCCGCCAAGCACATTAGCAATAGCGACCGGATCACCCAGGGAACCATTCGCATCACGCCCCCACCCTGACTGGTCCTGCCAATTGGTTACCTGGGTGGTATTTGAAAAAACTCCAACATCAGCCTTTAGCCACAGCGCCAGACCGGACGGTAAACCGGTAAAACAGCCCGGATTCCACTGCTCAATCTCGTAACTCAATTCGTTCGTCTGCGCTTCATCCGTAAATCGCAGATCGGCACCCGAACCGGAAGCAAACTGACTGTACAGGAAATTGGTGATACTTTCACTCAACACAACCAGCGCAGGGAAATTCGTCAACGTCTCGCCCTTGTTATACCCGCTGAATGTTATCTTCGTCCGGCAGGGACTTGCCAGACCAGCATCAACCGAGGGCACATAAACCGTCCTGAATGGCCTCACATCACTCCACATCGTGGACAAAACATTCGTGGCGCTGAATCGAACATAATACGGAGTATCAGGCATGAGCCCCGTCGCCGTGTAATTTAGATTGGTGATAACGTTTGTAAATGAACCTAGATATGCCGAATTCGCCCACACAGAAACGTAATTCGTACAGTCGGCCGGTCCCCAGTACACCCATACTTCAGACACTGCCTCTGAAGAAGACAACACCGCATTAAACACGGCAGAAGTTGTCCCAATACTCGAAGGAACATCGTTACTTATCCCGGCACTGTCAAGCCAGCACCTCCACATCCCCGCCTGCAGAGTGGTATCAAAACGTACTTCAGGCTGTCCCGGCTCAGTAATATAAAAATTATATGTCTCGGATCCTTCCCATTCCTGGGCCATGAAAATGAAATTGTACGGCTGACCGGCCGTCAGATTTTGAATGTTTACCCCACCCCCGGACGGATAACCAGCCACACTTCCTTCACTGACCTGGAAAACACCATCACCGTTGACATCTATGTACATCATTCCTTTATCGTCATTGCTCCACCTGAAATTGTGTATCCCGGTCATCCGAGGAATAAACTGACCACTGAAAGCAGTGACAAAATAGTTGTACGATGGAAATGCCGGGAAATTGGACCAGCCATTGGGTACAGCATATGACGTTCCATTGATCGTACCGGTGGCTAACACATTCCACTGAGACGCTTCAGCCATTGCAAGAACAGTCCCCGCCTGGAATCCCGTAAATACCCTGTTTGAAGATATGTTATACACGGCACCATCCAAAACCAGAGGTTGATCACTCATCCACGGCTGACTACTATGCAGGAAAATCGAACCTCGAATACCATCGACAAATCGTCCAAGCGTTATAAAACTGCTGGTGACTGGACTCCAGCATTCACCCACAACATTAGAGGCATAACAGCGGTAATAGTAACGCAGGCCATAATACAGATCCGAAACAGCATTTGAAAATGCGCCACAGCCGGTTACACCATTTGTATAAACCCACTGCCAGTTAGCCTTGTTTGTACCCCCATCAGATGTACCCCAGTATATGCAAACCTCAGCCGTCGCTCCCGTGGCCGTATAGTTACCGTTCAATACCGCCGTATTGGTGAGAACACTGCTCGCGCCAGCACCATTATTCACCGCCGGAAATCCAGCCGCTGGGAAGGTAATAAGTATCCGGTCAGTCACCGTGTCCATGGTAACCTGCGGCACGGACCAGCCTTCTGCTCCACCCCCGGCAGGTTTCTCTATATTCCAGGTAATACTCGTATCAGGATCAGCAACACTCGCAGGCCAAGTCATGATCACAAACTGCTGACCAACCGGCTCAGCCAACCCACTAGGATTGTAAAGTCTCAGCGTATACGTTCCGCCTGGGGTAAACGTCACCTGGTTTAAAACCGCAACACTGCCGGGAGTAGTCGAATCATATCGCCAACCGTAAACGGCCCCGGAATTCATGCCCAGGGTATTGTTCAGTGTCAGCGTCCCGCCGCTGTTGGTACCACCCGGCAACAGGCCAGAACCTGAATAGACAATCACCGGCCCGTTCACCACGCCGGTCCCGCCGAGGAAACCCGTGTTGGTCGCAGTCACATAGCTGTCAGCCAGAGAACCATTGACCACCAATGTTCCATTACTGACAAATGTAGGCCCGGCATACGTATTATCATTCAATAACACAACCTGCCCGCTGCCGGCCTTTCTCAAGCCACCCTGTCCGTTAATAACTCCTGCAATGGACATCACATAGTTGCTCGAGTCAAGTGTACCGGAATAGATAGTCCCCTGATAATCGCCCATATAAATGTTGCGTGTACTGCCAAGAACAAAATCCGCACCTGCCTGCAGGACTCCAAAACCCCAATGGAAAATAATGTTATTTGCCGGCGCCGACGGCGCTGTGCCAAGTGCAGCATCAAAACTGACATTCAATGTACCCTGTTCAATCTGGGTACCGCGTGCATTGCCTCCGTAAGTATTTGTGGCTGCCAGAAATAGCGTACCCACATTATTCTTGAGCAATAGACAATCAATCCCTGAAATAGGTCCCTGCATAATGGCAGTACCACGTACACTAATACGCCTGCTACCATTAATAGCATTTAAGTTTATGGGATTGATCCAGGTAACAGGATGAGTGCTGTTAACACTACCAAGAGTAAGATAGTTAGCTGGATTGAAGTAATTCTGACCCCAGACAAGATTTGAACCCTGGCCTCCTATGTTGACCGTCAATGGCCCACCTACAGCCGCAAAACCGCCGCTACGGTAAGAACTACTCCAATAAGTACTTATCCAAGCCACCTGGTTGGAACCGAACCCGAGATCACGCGTGAATGTTCCGTTCATCTCCACCAGCCCCATGTCCATAGACCCATCAGCTCCGGACAATCGCAAATTCGCAGTTGGAGGCAGGCTGGCCGTATTCGTAAGCCGCAGACCATAATTGCTGGCCTCAATGGTACCAGTCATGGTATTCGAACCATTCAATATTAACGTGCCGCTGACCCATGAAGCACCCAGGAGAACACCACTCCCTGTAATTTCACCATTGATTATAAAGTTGTTGTTGTTCGCATCTTGAATAACAAGATATGCATTCGTATTGATGTTTATTATGCGATTTTCACTCAACGTATTATTGGCCGTTCCCGACTTCAGCCAGTTGATCCCGCTCACTGCCGTAATGTTCGTCTGCGGTGAAACAGGCACTTTACCCAGCGCGCCATCACCATAGAAATACACGCCGCCGCCATACAGGTAAGTACCGCCGGAATAGGTGTTGTTCGTTCTCACAAATGCGGTCACACTCCCATTCTGCAAACCAAGAGCGCTGGTATAGGACACCACCCTCACCGCAACTGACGTTGTTCCCCTGTCGGTAATTATTGTATCCAAGTTGGTGTTGTTGCCTGAGGTGGTTCTTCGATCAAATTTATGGTTGTCGATGATTATCAGTTCGTTCGTGCCCGATGTCAACCAGCCGCCTGCTATCCTCGAGGCAAGGGGTGAATTGGTCGTAAACATGATGCCACCGGCAGCTATGGTATTTGTTCCACTGAGCGTGAGCGTTAAAGCTGCGTTATTGTTAAACCGCACGCTGTTGACTATCGCATTCGTCATTGCACAGTTGGTAGCTATTATCGTATTAAACCCCTGCATAAAAGTATTGGTCACATATGCCGTATAGACGACAATAGTATTGGCACCGTTGTTGGCCGCCCAGTCATTTGTATATATTGTCGCATAACAGCCGAGTATCCCTTCCATATTCGGCGTCACCGTGGTTATACATCCTTTAGTCGGCGCCGGCGGACAGAAATCCACAAAGCCGGTGTTTCGAGTGATTGTTCCAAGATTGAGGGTAACTGTTCCTCCGGAACCATTGGTGAGACTTATCACATTATGGCCATCGCTCAGCTCCAGGCCGTTGAAAGTCTGACTATTATTAGCGGTACCAGCACCCTGCAGCCTGAGAATGGAGCCGTTCATGGTCAACGTTGAGCCGGCGTTAATAATGTCACTGACGGGAGATAAGGTGTTACTGAAATCAAGAGTTGTCTGACCACGCTGTAAAACCACCGGACCTGTGAAAAGATTTGTAGCAGCAAGAACCAGTGTGCCGTTACCTTGTTTCTCAAACCCTTTTGTACCGTCAATCACAGCAGTGATGGTCGTAGTACGGTTCACTATGTTAATGACCGGCAATCCGCTGGTTACATCAAGCGTCAAGGTGCCAGCACGTTGAAGAACCCAATTTTGATCTGGCCACATGAAATCGCCAAAATGGACGGTCCCAATCGTACGGTTTCCGTTCAGGGTCACAGTCCTGGTAGCACCAATATCAACCTGGGAAAAATCCGCTGTCTCGTCAGTACCATAGGCAATCTGACCGTTTACCCAGCGGGCACTATCGGTCCAATTGTAACTACCGTTGGAATTCCATACGCCATTCGTGGCCCAGCCGGACAACGGCAAAAACACAACCATGATAACAAACAAAAGTATTCGCTTGCTTATCTCTCTCATTCCGGCCCCATTACCAGATAACAACAAATACACAGATTTCCTGCTGTAAAACATTTAAACTACAGGAAATCTCAGTTTCCCAAGAAAAACCACTGTCCCACTATTGATTTATACTATAGCAAAACGTTTAGTTATTAAAGATAAAATTGAAGTTTTGCTGACTAAAGTTCGTTAGTGTGGAATTTTTGCCTAAAAAAAGCCCCAACTGCATCATGACACTCACAACAATAAAGGGCTGGTTATGAAGTTCTTTACGGTCGCCGTCATCATACCTTTGACATCGTCGTCAGCAGATGTACAAGTTGACAGTTTGCCGGCAGACCCTATGGCTGGCTTTTTGTCTCGGCTGCCATCTCCAGCAGCGCGGCCATCATCTTCTCCGAGGCCTGTGGCTCAAGTTGGTTGGTGCCGATCCATGTCTCGTAGCCACCCAGTTCAAAATGTCGTGGTGTCGGTAAGTAACCAATGTATCCGTGGGCCAGCGAAATAAGAAATGCCGGCTTGACCGGACTTTGCTTACGAAACTCCAGACCAATCTCGCAAAAGATCTCGTTGGGCATGGTTCCAATGCACACGTCGCCGATCCGCAGGATTTGTAACGGGATCGGGGTTATGTCCGGTTGCTTTGCCAAACGCTGCATGCGGGAAGCGTAAATCCGCGGAAGATCGGTCTTGCCGGACTTCTCTTCCGGGCTGGCCAGCTTCTCTTTCGCCCAAGTCATCTGCTCGGGCATAGGACGACGGTAGGCAACAGGCAGTTCCCGGTAACGGGCTGCCAGCGTCAGACGATCACGGTATTGGGCCTTGCCCAGCGCCTTGAATACCTTGTCGGCCACATCCTGGGCCACGAAGCGCATCTGCTCGTAAGGTTCGCGCTTGGGACGAGGATGGAGAAAGTTGACGTTATTGATATCGCCGCTGGTCCCATTGGCGAGCATGGCAACGAAGGCCGGATCCTGGTTCTCTGCCTTCAAGAGCCGCTCCAGGTTACGACAGAACATGCCGTAGTAGTCAGCCGAAATATCGCCGTGTTTCACGCCGCCCACGTAGTGCAGCGAATAAGTTGCCAAGACCGCAATCGGTCGCCCCTGCGGTTCGCGTAAGGAAAGGATTGAGATGGTCGGATCGGTGGGTCCAGCCGGCTCCACCAGGTCTGGACTACCGCCGGGTGGATTCATCTTCACCTTATCAATTATTCCGAATGGGTTCACCGGAACGGTCCCCGGCTTCATGTACCAGCGGCGGTTGAAAAGATGCTCCGGGGCCTCGGCCGTGACAAAAGCCAGTTCGGCCGGGCGTAGTAAATTCGCCGCGCACTTCACGCCATCGGCAATCCGCCGGGCCACGAAGGCCTGATAACCTTTCAACGGTTCATCGCTCTTGGGAGGACGATCTTCCAAGACACTACAGGCCGAATGGGTATGCACGCCGCAAATCAACACCTGCTGAGGTGGAATACCAGTCGCCTCTTCCACGAGCTTACGGGCATCGGTGCTGAGCGAACGGCTGAGTCCCAGTAAATCGCAAACGACGATAGCCAGCCTGGTCTTTCCGTCGTCCAGAACAAGACACCGCGCGTGTAGTTCATCGTGCACATTGGTCGCCGGAAAAGGCACAAATCCGCCAATAACAGCACCGCCCAGGTCCGGGGTGATGTTGCTGGTCGCAGCTCCAGCCCGAAACACGGGCGATGCGGCCGGTACAGTCAGAAGTCGCGTACCGAAAACCGTCAACGCCGACATGCCGGCCGCGCCCTTGAGAAGTTCACGCCGTGTGATCGGGTTTTGTTGTATAATATTCATTACGCATCTCCTGTTAACGTTATAAGAAATTACTTTTGGACATGGGCAGAAACCACAAGAACTTTTATTACCATTTAACAACTACAGTCGAAGTGAAACACCAACTCAACATGATGTCAAAATGAATTGGTTACCGGCCTAACGGGCTGGCCGGGACGCGCACCGGTATGCTTGTCGTCTTCGATTACGGCGACGCCATTGACAAAGACGCGTTTGAATCCGGTGGCGTAATGATGCGGGTCGGGAAACGTTGCGTTGTCCTGTACCGTCGCAGGATCAAACACAACGAGGTCAGCATATGCGCCTTCACGAAGCTGGCCGCGGTCCTTCATCATGAACGTTGCCGCCGGCAGCGTCGTCATGCGGCGAATTGCGTCCTCAAGTCGCAGTAATTTCAGTTCACGGACATAGCGGCCCAGTACACGCGCGTTGTTGCCGTAACCACGCGGATGAGGTACGCCTTTTTGAAAGTCCGCTACACTGCTATCGCTCGCCACCATCGTGTTCGGATGCACGAGGTACTTCTGCAGGTCGTCCTCGTTCATGCCATGGAACACAGCCGAGGCACCGCCGTTTTTATGAATATCGAGGATCATTTCAATCTGTTCACCGAGCGAATCCTTGCCGCGCGTCTTACGCGTCGCCTCAATTAGATTCAAACCGTTCAACGACGGGGCATGAGCATAGGAAGCGATCATCACGTAAGCGTAATTCTTGAAGCCCTGCCTTTTTAAAGACTTCTTCATCTCAGCAACGATCTGCGCCTTTTGCTGTGGATCCGCGAGACGATCAGCAAACTTCCTGGAGTCACCTTCACGCGCGGATTCGGGAATCAACCGGCTGATACCGGTGCTTGATGCGGGATAGACATATTGATCCTGTGTGATGTCGAGTCCATCGGCCCGCGCACGTTCAATGGCGCCAAGTACTTTGGCTGTCTGACCCCACATACTCTTGCCCGTGAGCTTGATGTGCGAAATATGGGCGCGTATGCCGGCCTCGCGCGCGATACGGAACAGTTCGTCCAGCGCCTCGTAGATTCTGGTGCTTTCATTGCGGATGTGGCTGACATAAATACCATCGTAGGCCGCGACCACCTTGGCGAGTGTGATGATCTCGTCGGTTTTAGCGAATGTACCAGGCAGATAGATCAGTCCCGTGGACAACCCAACCGCGCCGTCCTTCATCGCTTGTTCGACGAGCAATTTCATCTGCGCCAGTTGCTCGTCGGTTGGTGCCCGATCAAATGAACCACCCATCGCCTTTATGCGGACGGTGTTGTGACCGATGAGGGTGGCAACGTTGATGGCTATATTTGTTTGCTGTATCTGGCGTAAAAACTCGGCGACATCGCGTTTGGAGCCACCGCAATTACCCACCACGACTGTCGTCACACCCATGCGTACATAGTTTTCAGCCAGCGGCTGTTTGAGAACGTCCTCGGCGTGCGTGTGGACATCAATAAAACCCGGCGTAACCACAAGGCCACGTGCATCCACCAGCGTCTTCGCGTCGCCGGTCAGCTTGCCAATGGCAACGATCCGGCCGTTCTTCACCGCAACATCGGCAAAAAAGGCCGGATTACCTGCGCCATCCACGACACGGCCGCCACGGATGAGTAAATCATAATTTTGCGCGGAAACATTCGTTGCGGCGAGTATGACGCAAAGATAAAAGAAACTGATATTATGTTTCATATTAAGATTGGTCTGGAAACATCCATTGTAATGATGTTGTTTACCTCCGTCCCAGTATCTGATCCATAGCCGTCGATGTTTCAAAGATCAGACTTTCTGGATGCTGCTTGGATGGAAACAGCTCGGCAGTCACATAGTTGGTATAACCAATCGCTGTGAATGCCTGCATCACCGCAGCCCAGTCCACATCGCCGTAGAGAATATTGACAAACCCGTCCAGTGTGCCCACGGCCCGGCGGTAATCTTTAAAATGCACCTTTTTTATCCGTTTATCCAGGATGTGGATCCACTGTTCCGGGAAACCGAAGGGGATCACATTACCCACGTCGAAATAGACCCCCACATATGGGCTGCCCACAGCGTCAACAAAGCCTTTCATTTCCAAAGGTGACATGAGGAACTTGTTCCATACGTTCTCAACCCCGATGGCCACTCTGGCCTTTTCCGCCACCGGCGCCAGTTCCTGCAGCGCCGCCAACGACCGGTCATACACTTTGTCATACGGCACCACTTTAAAATCAGGCATAAAAAACACGTCCACCGCACCGGCTACCACCAGGATGGTGTCCACCTTCAGCCAGGAGGCGATATCAATCATCTTCTTGACGATGTCGCGGGCCTTGGTGCGCACCTGGTCGTCGTCGCTGGTGAGAGAGTATGACCAGAAAAGGCCGGTGGCCAGACTGCTGATTTCCACACCAGCGTTTTGGGCCGTAGTCACGATTTTTTCAATGTCCTTCCTGGTCGAATTTAAATTGATCTCGCCATCCTTTTCATCGATGACCACCTCCACTCCGTCATAACCGGCCTGCTTTGCCATGGCGAAAACATCCTTGAGCTTTTTAGCACCGAACGCCCATTGATTGATTCCTTTTTTCATGATTTCTGCTCCTTCTTGGTCATACGAATTCGTAAATCTCCAACGTTTAAAACATCAGGTTAAAAGAAATTACTTTTGTGACATGGTTATAAACCATAATCATTTTTTACCGTTTATCAATTACAATCAAAGTGAAACACCAACTCAAGTAGTGTGCGGTGTGCTTCCTTAATTTCAAGGGGCAGATAGTGCCTGGGTCTTCTTGGCTTCGCGCAGAAGTTCTTCCTCCCTGGCACAGAGCCTGAGCGGAAAGGGCTCCTTCCAGCCCTGTTTGAAGGCAAAACCCGCCATCAGCCACAACTCACCGGGACGACGCTCGAAAAGATACGGATAACTGAGTTGGCCTTTCTTTTGACGGGCAATGACAAAGGGCTTTGTCCAGGTCCTGGCATCATCCTCGGAGAAGGCCAGCGAGAGTTCCTCGCGATGCCAGGAAGGACTGACCTCGTGTGCAACGTTGGGCTTGGACCGGGGTACAGGCTGGCCCTCGGGACTCAAACGGTTCCAAAGCAGGACCAATCGCCCGCTCTGCAGGCGCAACAGATGGCCTGGCGAACTGCTTGCATCGATTGTGCTGGGACCGAAGCTACGCCAGTACCGCCCATCGTCCTCTGAGAACGCCTGCCAGAAACGGTCCAGATTGGTACGAATGAGCATCAGCAGTCGGCCGTCACTGAGTTGGGCAACCGTCGGCTCTGTCGCGCCGTCATGATGGCCACGCCCGCCCAAGTCGATCAAATTGCTACGCCGCCAGGTTTTCCCGTCATCCTCGGAAAGAAGCGAGCAGACGACGTGGCGACCGGGATTGGTGGCCAGGTGTTCCACGGTGGCAACAAGTTTACCCGACCGGGTCTGGATGAATCCGAAGAAATTGGCGTTGTAGCCGTCAAGGATCCGCTGTCGATCGATCCAGGTCTTACCACCATCGAGGCTGCGAATAGCCCAAATCTCCAGGCAGCAACCTTCCTTCGGCTCGCCAGCCTTGTCGTCCCAAGCGAACTTTTGGGTGGCGGCATTGAGGTAGACAACAACCAAGGCGCCTCTGGTGGTTTGTAACAGATAGAACGAAGCAGGTTCCGTGGGATGGATGTCCTGACAGACGGGTTGCGGTTCAGACCAGGTTTTCCCGTCATCTTTGCTGATCCGCAAGCCCTTGGTGCTGAGCCCCATCAGGCCGCCATCGGACATGGTCAGGAACGGCCCACTCCTATCGATTGCCAACGACTGACACAGAGGATGTACCCAGCGGCCCTCGTCCGCAGCGGGGCCAGCCAACGTGACACAGAGGCTTACCATCGTCAGGAAACTAATTATCGGAATTCTTCCACAAAAAGTGGTTATAGTTAGGTTGGTTAGAAGAAATTGCTTTTTCTGACAGTTCATGAATGAACCTCCCTGATCTTCCGGGGTTCTACAACGTCCAACCTTTACGGTAAGACTGCCGGATAAACTGATCGGCTTCGGGGCAATTACGGGCCTTCAGGTTCTCGGCATCCCACTCGAGCTTTTTGCCGGCACGGAAGGCGACTGTGCCCAGCAGGTTGTGCTCAACCAGCGCACCTGAATAGTCAAAATTACAGAGTGTCGGTGTGCCCGTTTTGCACGCGTTGATCCATTCCTGGTGGTGGCCAAGCGACTTCGGGATCGAGGGTTCCGGCGGCTTGAAGTCCTTGAACTTGGCTTCGGGCAACAAGATCCACTTGCTGTAGTTGGCAACCAGGATTCCTTTGTCGCCCATAAACATGACGCCCAAATGCCATTTCGTCAGGTCAACGCCCTCCGGCGACTTGGGCCACTGCTTGCCGTCATACCAAGTGAGCTTGACCGGTGGATACTTGCCACGGGCCGGATGTTCCCATCGCACGGTCAGACAATCGGGATACGTCTCAGCACGCACCGGTAATGGACCTTCGGCCTCGACTGTCGCGGGGTATTTCAAATCCAGTGCCCAGAACGGCAGATCAATGATGTGGCTACCCATATCGCCCAACGCTCCGTTGCCAAAATCCCACCAGTTCTGCCAGGACATTGATCGCTTTTCAAAGTAACACGAATGATACGGTCGCTCAGGCGCGGGGCCCAGCCAGAGGTCCCAGTTCAGATCTTTGGGAACAGGTTCTGTTTCTGCCGGCCGGCTACGCGGACCAACGATGCCCTGCTCGACCCAGGCGTGCGCTTCACGAACCGGCCCAATCGCGCCCGATTGAATTAGTTCGACCACGCGACGGTAGTTCTCACTGGCGTGAATCTGCGTACCCATCTGGGTTGCCACCTTGGCTTGCTTGGCGGTATCTCGCATCACGCGAGCTTCGTAAACGCTGTGGGCCAGCGGCTTCTCGCAAAACACATGCTTGCCGCGTTTCATGGCCCAGACGCTGGCCAAGGCATGGGTATGTTCGGTTGTGCTGACGACGACCGCGTCGATGTCTTTCTGGTCGACCATCTTGCGCCAGTCGAGGTAAGTCTTGGCCTTAGGATACTTCGTGGCGGCCTCGGCCAGAAAAGTCTCGTTCACGTCGCACAACGCAACAATGTTTTCGGTTGCCACGGACGCCATGTTGGCCGCACCACGGCTGTGTACCCCAATGATGCCGATGTTCAGTTTTTCGTTGGGCGAACGTGTCTGGGCCAAGGCGCTTCCTCTGGCTACGAAGACGCCTGTTGCGGCCAAAGCGGAACCTTTGAGAAATTCACGACGATTGACATATTGGCTCATTATTTCCTCCTCTGTTTGTCAGTAATAATCTATTGAATTTCATCAGATAACGAAACTTCCGCACCATGCGAACATTGCGACTCTAGTTGATAAGAAATTGCTTTCCCGGGAAGGTTCATGAGTTGATCTCATATTATTTATGGATGATTCTGTAACAGAAACACGACAGGTGTCAACGACTAACCGGTTAATATAAGCTGACCACCTCTATGCCGGTACGTATACGACCGGCTGACCCGAATGAGCTTGTCTACACAAAATCGGTCTTCGTTTTGTTTTCACTTTGCGGGCTGGCTCTGGTCCAGGATCTCCGGTGTTGCCGGATCGACAGTCTGGATTTCGTTTCCGCGAAGCACCGGCCAGATCGTCCCCCGGTTGATAACGATCCCGCGCTTCACGCCGATGAACCGGCTGTTTTCGACCACCGGCATGATCACTCCAGCGTCTTCCTGAGCGGGCAGTTTTTTCGATGAGGCATCGTCAGCCACCGCATGAATGAAGGCCGCCGCAGGGCCATCCTGTCCACGGTTTGAACGCGCCACGTTCCCCACGGCATACCAGCCGGCGAGGTCAGAACCAGCTCGGTACAGAGGTCCCGTCACTCCGCCCGCCGTCCCAGCCGTGTCGAAATAGAACGTCGGCTCCCGACATTCCACGGACATTCCGCCCACATTCTCAACGCTGTTGTCGCGAACAAGATTCCAACAACACGGATTGCGGAAACTGGCGTTGAAACCAATACCATAGCCGAGATTTTTCAGCTTCGAACCGGCGATGATATTGTCGAACGCGTTATACCAGAACAGGATTCCCGCAACCTTCGCGCGTGGATCGATGAAGCCGGCGTCAATGCTGTTACGAAACATGATGTTCTGCCGAAACGCAGCGTTGAGCGTGATTCGACTGGAAGTGTCTGGTACGACGCGCCAAGGACGATCCAGTTTGAGTACCACGCGCTGCGGTGTCCGCTCGGTGCCTGTCACCACGCGCCACTGGCCGATGCCCTTGCCTGCCGAGACGAAAACCAGCCAATGATCGTTCATGCCAACCTCTTCCAGTACGCGACTGCCCGCGCGATCGAAGCCGTGGTGTGGCGACTTGACTTTTCCGGCGTTGCGCAGGTCGGCCGGGTTCACCGCCACCCGATCTGTTCCCGCATCGAGGACATCGAAATAACCGCCATGGGGATACCGGAAATGAAACAGGATCTGCTCGCTCTGGTTCACCACCCGGTCCTGACGCGGGCATGTCATCCCCACGTCATAGGAGTGATTATCGGCTATGTAAAAGCACCGGGTAGAAGTGTTGTAGACGCAGATCGAACGATTCATCATCTTTCCACCCCGTCGATCGGCTCCGGCAAAATCACAGCCTTGGATGATCACATTCTTACCGTTGGGAACTTGAATCCCCTCGTTGAAGATTCCCATGTGCCCGTAGGACCCCGGATGAGCTGGTTCCTTGTAAAAGCCGCGGGAGTAACCGCGAAAGATACTATGGCCGACACATACATAGTCGGTGCTGGGGTCAGGCATACCGTCGTCAGTGTGACCGCGTTGTAACGTTCCGATTTCGATCCCGGATCCGGCGGAATAGAACTCACAATCATTGACCCATATGTCCGCCTGGCCGGGCGCGTTTATGTGCAGGGCCGCATCATAAATTTGCAGATCCTGGCGTTTATCTGGCGGAAGGTCTGGGCGAACATCCGGCATCACGAAGCGTACACGCTCGACCGTCACGTCATGCTGCGTGATGCGGACGAGTACCTGCGATGCGGCAGCACGGTCGTGAATCGCGCGCAGAATTCCCTCATGACCACAGATGAGCGTCAGATTACAAATACTGCTGAACCGGTTGTCAATCTGGATCAGACACTTCGGTGAGGGTGTTCCGGAAAGGGACGTGAGCACCGTACAACGGCCTTTTGTAGTCAGAGTTACAGCATCAAATCTTCCCATTCCAGTCCCAACGAGATGAATGGCACATCCAGCCACGTTCGGTAACGTGATCGTCCGGCTGAGGTGATACGTACCCGTGCCGAATTTGACCCGTCCACCACCAGCTTTGACAGCAGCGTCCACAGCTTGTTGAATGGCTGTCGCGTCGTCGAGACCATCGTTTCGCTTTGCACCAAAGTGATCGACTTCAAACTCCGGCAGATCCTGCGACACGGGCGATGCCGCGATCTCAACACGGGCGGATTCACTCCAGCCGTATGGCCCGCCAGTGCCGTTGTGCACGAACAGTTCGTAGTTACCTGCAGGAAGTCGCGGCATCGCGACGACAACTTGATATTCATGGGCGGAAACCACAGAAAGCCGTTGGCTCGTGCCGGTGCCTTTCAACCACACCTGTGGTCCCTTCCTGCCGAGCTTGAGGTTCTTTCCCATCAGTCGGACGTACGCCCGTTTACCCTTCGCGTCTGCCGAAAGCCTTGCCGGCCAAGCCCACCACAGCGTCGCACCATTGACGCGAATCGGCGTGCCGATACTCTCGCCATGAACTGGCCAGACCAGCATCGTGGAAAGCGGCCAGTCTTTGGGCACAACCGCCTGCATGCGATTTTTGGCGGTCCGCAACGGCAAGAGGTCCTCAACGTGCCCTTCCATCCACACCCGCAGACTGGCATCATTCAGTCTGTCCCCGGTGATGACGAGAGTTTCGTCAGGTAGAGTAACCTCGCTGATCGCTGAGATCGCAGGTCCATCGTCGGCCGGCTGGCCGGTCATCTCCGGGAGTTTCGCTCCCCCAGGTGCGCTGATGCCCTCCGGCCCGTGCGGAATATCCGAGGGCGGCGGAAGAGCAACTTCAGCCAGGGTCATAGCCGGAAGAAGTCCCATGAACACCGCAATGGTTAAAGGTTGGGTTATGGTTATAAGAAATTGCTTTTTCTGAGAGTTCATGGATGAGCCTTATATTATTATCGTATTGGAGAATTCTGCACCAGAAACTCAGCAGGTGTCAACGGTTAACAAAAGCGCATGTATTACCGTTAGAATCGATTTTTACGAAGTGGCGTACCTGGCTGGAGTTGAACCAGCAACCTTCTGATCCGTAGTCAGATGCTCTGTCCAATTGAGCTACAGGTACATTCAAAAACCGACGGATGGTAGGCAAAGGATCTTCTGTTTGCAATAAGTATTTCCCTTTCAGAAATGGTAAATTCTTCGAGGATCAACAAGTTTCCCATCGCAGAAAATGACACCCTCTTTGCCCAGAAGTCTTTTTTTTCTGCGTATTTCAACACCCTCCCTTTTTCCTCGAAAACCACCCGGAGACAGGTCAGAAGAAATAACACGATGGCATGGCACACGCGGTGCAAAAGGATTTTTTTTCAGAGCCTGCCCTACCGCCAGGCTTGACCTGCAATTAATCTCACGCGCCAGAATCCCATAGGTCGTAATAAATCCCCTTGGAACACGCCTGGCAGCGTTATAAACCCTCTTCTGAAAATCAGTTATCTTGAGTTTTTTCAATTGTGCTACACTTAGACAGGAATTCACTAACCCCTGACCGTTACGATGCCTTCTTTTGTTCCGCAAGATATCCCCATGTAATCAGACGCGTCTTAACCTCATCGGCATGTTCGCCATTGGGATCCTGATTTAGATATTTCTGGTACTCACCTGCAGCCTGCCTTTTATTACCCATCCGGTCATAACACAGACCCTTTAAATAGATAGTGTTTGTATTACCAGGTAACACCTGTTCATACGAATTGAAATCATTCAGTGCCGCATCAAATTCGCGGTTTGCAACTTTTGCCATACCGCTTACATGTTTTGCCTGTGGTTCTTCAGGATAAACGGATTTTGCTGCTTCTGCAAAATTTTCCGCATCGCGATATTTTTTCTGGACCAGCAGACATTTGGACATCATCAGCAATCCGGCATAGTCATTGGGAGCCAACCGCAGGGCTTCACGATATTTTCCTTCAGCCTCGGCCGGTTTGTTTTTCATCAAACACGTCTCGCCTTCCTGCATTTTCTCAATCGCTCCGCGTATGGCCCTGAGCCTGGCAGTATTATCCATGTACCTCTCTTTGTTCAGGGGAAGACCGTCTTTATCAGAATATTTTTGTTTGATCCTTGCCACCGCCGTATTGTAACGCTCATCACTCATGGGATGGGAGGCAAACAATAATTCAACAACATTCGGCTTGGACTTACTCAGTTTCCGGAATCCATCCATCAATCCGACCATGCCTTTGGGGTTATGCCCTGCCCTCACCATGTATTCCATCCCTATCTCGTCGGCTTCCCTTTCGTTCTCCCTGCTGTACCGGCACAAAAGCATATTTGCGCCTATTGCACCCAATCCGGCAGCCAATGCCGCATATTTCTTTTTCTCATATTCCAGATATGCACCCACCAAAGCCACAGTACCCATCCACGCCAGCTGCTTTGTCATGCGCTCACCGGCATGCCTGTAATTAACATGCCCGATTTCATGACCAAGCACCCCGGCAAGCTGGGATTCATCTTCCATCATGATCATCAGCCCGCGCGCAAGGCCGACACTGCCGGCAGGAAATGTATAACCATTAACCACAGTGGTATTAAGCACCCTGAAATTATAAGGCATCTGGATTCTATGGGAATACCTGGCAATGTCATTGCCAACCTTGCTTATATAGTCATTCAATTCTCTGTCCTGCGTCGCCCCATAGTCCGACGAGAACTGATGCGGCGCCCATCTTTGATCCATATTAAGTTCACTGGCCTCCGACATCAGCATTAACTGGCTTCGGCCAGTCACCGGATTTGTGGCACAACCTGTCAGAGCAGCAGTTGTTGCCCCTGCAGAAGCAACCAGAAAATTCCTTCGCGATATGCAAATACCATTAAAATTATCACTCATAATTATCATATATAACACATTAGTTGAGATTTTACACGTTTTTTCATCATTTCTGAATTTACTCGACTATCCCCGTTAAAATTTGTTAAACAGGCAAAATATGGAAAATTCAGTCGCCGATTCTGATGTCACCAAGATGAACCTGGTATTGATTGATGATGATGCCATGGTTCTGCGTAGTCTCAAAACAGCTCTGACCGATTTCGGATTTACAGTTTCTACTTTTGAAGAACCGTTAAAGGGTTTGGAGTGGATAGAGGAAAACGGCGCCGATATCGTTATAAGTGATATACGCATGCCTTCCTGCGATGGTTTCGAAGTCCTGAAACGATTGAAGGAAATCGACCCCCAGTGTGATTTGATTTTCATCACAGCACATGGCCAGATGGAAACAGCCATCCGCGCTCTGCGCGAAGGTGCAACAGATTTTTTTGAAAAACCATTTACAACATTCGTATTGCGTGCCGCCATCGAACGAACACGGCGATTCAGAATGCTCAGCCAACAGAAGAAAGTACTGGCTGATCAGCTCAATTTGCTGAATAACGAACTCCTGTACAGAAACAGCAGCCACTACATCATGCTTGGCCAGTCTGCCGGAATGAAAAATATAGCAAAGGAGATCGTTGATATCGCCAATTCCAATGCAACCGTCCTGATAATCGGGGAAAGTGGAACCGGCAAGGAACTTGTTGCACATGCCGTACATCAATCCAGTCCCCGCAGCAAGCAACCATTCCTGACCATCAACTGCGCCTCTATTCCCGAAGACCTTTTTGAATCAGAAATGTTTGGTCACCGCCGCGGATCATTCACAGGTGCAGTTGAAACAAGAGGTGGTTATATCGAGGCTGCATCAGGCGGAACACTTTTCCTTGACGAAATCGGAGACCTCCCTCTTCCTGCACAGTCAAAAATTTTAAGGCTCCTGGAACAGAAATCTTATCTTCCCATCGGTGAACACAAAGAACGTACAGCCGATGTAAGAATTATCGCCGCAACAAACCAGGCCCTTGACTGCCTGGTCAAAGAAAAGAAGTTCCGTGAAGACCTGTATTATCGCCTCACTGTCTGCAATATAAACCTGCCGCCGTTGAGAGACAGGAAAGAGGACATACCTCTGCTCGCTTTGTTCTTTGTTCTGCAATTTGCAAGTGAAATGGGAAAATCCATAGAAGGGATTGACCCTGAAGCCATGCGTATCCTCATCTCACGGGATTATCCGGGTAATATACGTGAACTGCGGAATATTGTAGAAAGCAGCGTCATCCGCTGCAGACATACTGGCCTCCTGCGTAAAGAGGATTTAAGTGAACAGCCATCTGTCATAAAAAATAACGGCGAATCAGCCAAAAATGCATGGCCAATGGAAACATTACGGCTGGAGGATGTAGAACGTCGTCTTTATCTCGAAGCTCTGAATCGAACTAATAACAATGTCTCAGCGGCAGCTCGTCTGCTTGGCCTCTCTCGCGGCAAGTTTCGCCGACGGCTGGCCAGCTTGAATATTACGGCAGACGAAGCATGAATATTGATATCCTTGAAAAAGCCTTTCAGAAAACCAAGACCGTTTTCCCTGTTGCAAAACCATCCTGCACGATCATCCTGGGTTCCGGCTGGGGTAACGTCATGGATGTTGTCAACAGCAGACAAACTCTGAATTATCATGATATCCCCGGTCTGGGAATGCCTACCGTGGAAGGACATAGCGGCCGGCTTTTCATCTCAGAATCTGCCGGTTTACAGATACTTGTGTTTCAAGGCCGTCGCCACTGGTTTGAAGGCTCAGGCTGGGAGCCAATCGCTATTCCGGTTTACATTTCACAGAAATTTGGAGTCTCCATGCTGATCCTGACTAATGCAGCCGGCGGGATTAACAAAAAAATCAGACCCGGTAACCTGATGATTATTGATGATCATATCAATGCCATGGGCAGTAATCCACTGATCGGTAATAATGATTCCATATGGGGCCCCAGGTTTGCAGACCAGACTCATGTCTACGATCCTGCACTCAGAAAGATGCTCGACCAGGCCGGAAATAAAACCGGCACCCCATTAACACATGGTGTTTATGCTGCCACTAGCGGGCCAACATACGAAACACCTGCAGAATATAATGCATTGCGTCTTATTGGCGCCGATGCCGTTGGGATGTCAACTGTTCCTGAAGCAATTCTGGGAAATGCCGCAGGAATGCGGGTTGCAGGAATCTCCTGTATCACAAACACAGCCTCACATACAGGTTCCGGTGCGTTCTCTCACAAGAAGGTCATTGATATCGCTGCAAATGCCCAGCCTGCAATCAGGGTACTGCTCGCTGAATTCCTGAAAGAAGTGGTAACCAATGTCTTCCACATCCAAAATCATACCTGATGACAAACTCTTCAGCCTCGCAGTCACAGCAATTCGCCGCCTTCAATCCGCCGGTTTTACTGCATACCTGGCAGGAGGATGTGTTAGAGATATTCTACTGAAAACAAAGCCCAAGGATTACGACATTGCAACAAGCGCATCGCCCTCCGAGGTTGAGCATCTTTTCCCGGATTCAATAACATCAGGAAAATCTTTTGCTGTCACACGTTCGCCGGTAGAAGGAGTCTTTTTTGAAATCGCCACGTTCCGCATGGACCACGCTTATAACGATGGAAGACGGCCGGAAAAAGTTTCCTTTACCGACCCTGAAACCGATGCAACACGTCGCGATTTTACAATTAACGCCATTTTCATGGATCCTGTTAAGAACGAATTCCATGACTTTGCGGGCGGAATTGATGATCTTAAAGCAGGTATTGTACGATGCGTCGGCGATCCGGAAAAAAGATTCGCCGAAGATCACCTCAGGATGATGCGGGCTGTTCGTTTTGCCGGAGTCCTTGATTTCAGCCTGCATCCAATCACTGCTGATGCAATCCGGAATAACTCCCGGATGCTTGCGCGAATCAGCCCGGAACGTATTCATGATGAGTTGACAAGGATTCTCATGGAATCAAAAAAAAGCGGGGATTCAATAATCCTCATGGATAAACTTGGACTGCTGGAAGTCATCCTTCCAGAAATCGCCACCATGAAAGGGCAAAACCAGCCGCCTGAATTTCACCCCGAAGGTGATGTCTTTACGCATACTACTGCCATGCTCAATATAATGGAACAACGTTCGCCTCATCTTGCCTATGCCATTCTCTTTCATGATATCGGTAAACCTGCGACTGCCAAGATTGATTCAGGCAGGGTAAGGTTTAATGGCCATGCTTCAGAAGGCGCACATCTGGCGGAAGAAATAATGCGCAGGCTTAGATTCTCATCGGAAGAAATGGAAACGATTATTTATTGCGTAAAGAATCATATGCGATTTATGGACGTGCAAAAAATGAAACGTTCAACATTGCGAAGACTTGTCGGCGCCCCCACATTTCAAATTGAAATTGAACTGCACCGCCTGGATTGCATCGCAAGTCATGGCGATCTTTCCAATTGGTTATTCCTTAAAGATTTCCGGAAACAGCTTGCAGAAGAACCTATTCTCCCTAAACCATTGATTACAGGAAACGACATAATCGCGATGGGCATTCCAGAATCACCGCGTATCGGAACCCTTCGCACACTGGCCTATAATGCACAACTTGAAGGAAAATTCAAAGAACGCAAGGAACTGCTTGAATGGCTCAAAAGCCAAATCAGCAAAAACAGGTAATTCCACAATTCTTTCCTTGCGTCTGAATGCCTGATTTCCTACCTTTTCACGCTGATCAAACGGAGGTCAATTAACGTGTCTTCCCTGATAATGCTGAAATCAAAACTTCATAATGCAATTGTGACCGGCGTCGAGCCGGAATATGAAGGAAGTCTAAAAATTGACAGCCAGTTAATGGACTCCGTGAAGTTACGTCCTTACGAGAAAATCCTCATTGCCAATCTTGCCAATGGGAATAGATTTGAAACTTATGCAATTCCGGCAGAACGTGGCTCAGGAACAATCTGCCTGAATGGGGCAACATGCTTTCTCGGATCAGTTGGCGACCGGATAATTATCTTTTCGTTCTGCACCGTCTCCGAGGAAGAGGCCGCTTACCATCGCCCGCTCATTCTCGTTCTCGACGAGAAGAACAAACCCACCGGTCCTCTGAAACAATTATGAAGTTCTGCGGGCTGAAGGCCTCGGTCTCCTTGCATAATCCGCCGCAATCCGACTCCCTAAAATGATTGATATACTGGGCAAGAAGAACTATGCGATCTTTAATTCGCTGCCAACGTCGTCCAGGATGACTCGCTGTCGTTTCACCATTTCCCGTGTAATTTTGATTGAAGAACCTTTTTTTGCGGTTTTCGGCACCTCGAACATGACATCAAGCATCAGTTTTTCCACAATAGCGCGCAATCCTCTCGCACCTGTTTTTTTCTTGATGGCAATTGAAGCAAGTTCACGAAGTGCACTGTTCGTAAAAGACAACATGACCCCTTCCATCGCCAGAAGTTTTTGATACTGGCGCACCATGCAATTCTTGGGCTCCACCAGAATCCTGACAAGATCGTCTTCTGTGAGATCATCAAGGCATGTAATTACAGGAAGACGTCCAGCCAGCTCGGGAATTATACCATAACGAATAAGGTCTTCTGGTTCAACCGACAACGCCGAAGAAACAATCCCCTTTTCCTGCATTTTATCTTTTTCAGTTTCAATAAAGCCCATCGTGTGAGCACCAATCCGCCTTTTGACGATGTTGTCCAAGCCGATAAATGCTCCTCCGCATATAAACAGAATGTGCTGGGTATTTATCTTTATGTATTCCTGTTGCGGATGCTTGCGCCCACCCTGCGGAGGCACATTAGATATCTTACCTTCAAGAATTTTCAGGAGCGCCTGTTGCACACCTTCACCTGATACATCACGAGTTATGGAAACATTCTCTGTTTTCCGCCCAATTTTATCTATTTCATCTATATAAACTATCCCCATCTCCGCACGGGCAATATTAAAGTCTGCATTCTGGATAAGACTCAACAGAATATTTTCCACGTCCTCGCCTACATATCCAGCCTCAGTCAATGTAGTCGCATCAGCTATCGCAAAAGGCACATCAAGAAGTCTGGCAAGAGTTTTTGCAAGAAGCGTCTTACCGCTTCCTGTCGGGCCGATCAGAAGTATATTACTCTTCTCTATTTCAACACTGGTATATGGATCATCCTTGGGAAAATGATTCTCCTGTTTAAGCCGCTTATAATGATTATGAACTGCTACAGCCAGCACCTTCTTGGCATGGTCCTGCCCGACTACAAACTGATCAAGAAGCTCTTTGATTTCATGAGGTTTTGGAACATTTAACTTGGATATAAGCGTTTCCTTGTTCTCTTTTTGATCGTCCCTGATGATTAAATTACACCGCGAAATACACTCATCACAAATGTTAACAGAAGGTCCCATCACGAGTCTTTTCACCTCGCTCTGGCGTTTACCGCAAAAAGAACATGCAGTGTCCTTTGGGCCTGACATTATTTACTTGTCCTTTTTTGCTGTTTTTCCCAGTTTCCTGCTGCGAACAACCTCATCGACCAAACCGTACTCTTTTGCCTCGGCAGCAGACATAAAGAAATCCCTATCCGTATCTTTTTCTATTACTGCGATAGGTTTACCTGTATGCTCTGACAAAATCTGGTTGATCCTGTCCCTCAGCCTCAGTATTTCCTTTGCCTGTATACTGATATCAGATGCCTGCCCCTGAACACCACCCCAGGGTTGATGAATCATTATCCTGGCATTCGGCAAGGCAAAACGCTTTCCACGAGTGCCTGCAGCCAGGAGGACAGCACCCATGCTGGATGCCTGGCCAACGCAATAAGTTGCAACATTACATTTCAGGAACTGTATTGTATCATATATGGCCATGCCGGCCGTTACCGAGCCGCCAGGCGAGTTAATATAGATTGATATATCTTTTTCCGCATCCTCCGCCTGCAAAAAAAGTAACTGGGCAATTATCAAGTTACTGATTTCGTCGTTAACTCCAGTACCTATAAACACTATCCTGTCCTTTAAAAGACGGGAGAATATATCATAAGCCCGCTCCCCCCTTCCTGTCTGTTCAACCACCATCGGGACCAGGACCTGATTCATTTCTTTCATACTCAATACTCCTGTTTATTTGATCTTCGAATTCTGCAGAAGGAAATCCAAAGTCTTTTCTGCGCGCATGTCACCTTTTAACTTATTTATTCCATCTCTCTTCTCTATTTCCGCCCTGAACCTTGCAACTGACATGCCATATCGTGAAGCCAGAATTTCAATTCGACTTTCAAGTTCCGCATCCTGCACTTCAATCTTCTCCTCATCAGCAATTCGACTGAGAATATATGACAGTCGTACTCGGTCTGTCGAGGTTTTGGTCGCCTCGCTGAGGATATCGTCTTTCCTGTGCTCTATCTGTTCTCTCGTTGCCCCCTGCGTCGCAATACGCTCAACAATACTGCGGGCTGAGGCTGCTGTTTCATGGTCAACCACCGATTTGGGCAGATCAAAATCAGCCTTTTCCAGAAGAGATTTTGCAATCTCCTCCTTCAACCGTAAATCCTCATTATGTTTTGCATTCTCAAGTAATTCGTTTCGAATCTTTGAACGCAAAGCCTCCATGGAATCCACTTCCAGTTTCTTGAAGAATTCCGCATTCATCTCTGGCATGATTTTCACGCGGACACCCTTAACCGTAACATCATAAATAACATCTTTTCCAGAAACTGACTTCACCCTGAAATCAGCAGGAAAATGAATGTTTACGACCTTCTTATCGTTTATTTTAAGACCGACAAGATTATCAGAAAAACCAGGAAGGAATTCCGGCTCCCCCATGAATACCCAGAAATCTTTGCCCTCTCCAATTGGAGCGCTATCCGGAGATAAACTACCGATCGATACCCCGTCACAGGTCCCGGTAAAATCAATTCGCACCAGATCGCCGCGTCGCACCTCGCGGTCATTGGCATCTTCAAACCTGGAGAAATTTGCCTTAATTCGTTCAACAGTGGAATCAATATCTTTGTCACCAATTTCAACTTCACGCTTACTAAGGGAAATTTTCCTGTATTTAGGCAGTTTAAAATCCGGAGCGACATCAATCGTCGCTTTGAAAGCAAGTCCCTGCTCTTTTCCGAAAATCACTTCGCTGATCTCGACTATTGCTACAGGGGTGATCTTTTCTTCCTCTACGGCCTTCCAATAATACTGAGGGACAAGTCGTTCCTTGGCTTCTTCAACAATATCTTTCGCAAAACGGTTCTCAACAATCGCTAAAGGCGCCCTCCCTGTCCTGAAACCCGGAATTCTGGCTACCTTTGTATAAGCTTTTAATATTTCAGAATATTCTGAAGCCACAGTATCGGCAGGTACTTCAACTTGTATAATTTTCCTGCATGCACCAACATCTTCAACTTTAACCTTCATCAGATTTTCTGCCTTTCACAAGTAGATATTATCACGGAAAATCGCCGCTGAAATTACAGTGATTACATAAACAGACTATTCCTTCATGGATATGAGGAATTCCGCGTTACTTTTTGTTTTCTTCAGGCGATTTACAATCATTTCCATGGCTTCAACTGGAGGGACTCCATTGACCGCCCTTCTTAATATCCAGATACGGCCAAGTTCATCCGGATGAACAAGCAGTTCTTCCTTACGAGTACCGGACTTCTCTATATTAATGGCAGGAAATACCCTCTTATCAACAAGATTACGATCCAGGCACAATTCCATATTACCTGTACCTTTGAATTCCTCAAATATAACCTCATCCATCCTGCTTCCGGTATCCACAAGTGCTGTGGCAATGATCGTGAGACTGCCGCCATTCTCAATATTCCTTGCCGCACCGAAAAATCGTTTCGGTTTATGCAAAGCATTGGCATCAACGCCGCCTGAAAGGATCTTGCCGCTATGTGGTTGAAGCGTATTGTACGCACGCGCGAGGCGGGTGATACTGTCGAGAAGAATTACCACATCCTGCCCGCACTCCACCATGCGTTTTGACATCTCCATGACAAGTTCAGCAACCTGAACATGACGCTCGGGCGCCTCGTCAAAGGTTGAACTCAAAACATGTGCGCGAGTATTCCGGATCATGTCCGTTACCTCTTCCGGGCGTTCATCTATCAGTAGTATGATAAGATAAACATCAGGATGGTTCTTTGAAATACTGTTGGCGATCTTCTGAAGTAAAACCGTCTTCCCTGTACGAGGAGCAGCAACAATCAGGCCTCTCTGCCCCATTCCGATCGGCGTAAATATATCCATAACACGCATCGGAATTTCTTCCGGCGCAGTTTCGAGGTGAAGTCGCTTATCCGGGAAAAGCGGCGTCAGATTCTCAAAAGGAATCTTTAACCTCGATTTCTCAGGATCTGAACCATTGACCTTATCAACCCTTAACAACGCAAAAAAACGTTCTTTATCCTTAGGTTCCCTGATATCACCTTCCACCAGGTCCCCGGTTCTCATAGCAAACCGCCGGATTTGAGAAGGAGATACATACACATCTTCCGGACAAGGCAGGTAATTATTATAAGGCGAACGCAAGAAGCCGAAACCATCCGGCAGAATCTCAAGAATACCCTTACTGCACATCGAGCCTGTTTCTCTGGCGCTGGCTTTCAATATTTCAAAAATTAATTCATGTTTACGCAGAGCGCCCAAATCAGTTAAGCCGAAACCATCGGCAATCTTATGAAGTTCAGGGACGGATCTCTCCTGTAACTCGTAAAGACTCAATACTTTTCCACCATTTACACCTGTCCGCTTCTCAACCTGCGGGGCTCCACTTTCGCTTACGCCGTTACCACCGTTACCGCCATTCCCGGCGTTAACAACACTCACAGCACTACCCGCATTTCCGTTGCTGATATTATTACTACGATCAATTTCCTTCACTTGATAATCCCTCCTGGGGCCATTTGATGCCCCTGCCATTCCTCGCCCCTGCATCATTCGGGGGTGCCTTGGCCTCCTTCCCATACCCTGATTGTTCATTGCCTTTTCCCCTTCTCTATAACGTGCTTAATCACAATCTCCGTCTGTTGTTTCAATAAACTCTTTCTTCCATCATTCAATATTACATAATCTGCTAATCTCATTTTCTCCGCCACAGGCAACAGCACATGAATTCGCCGGCTGATATCCGAGTCAGATAATCCACGCCCCCTCAACCTCTGCGCCTGAGTCGCGTCAGAAGCACCAACGCAAACAACAGCATCCCACCCTCTCCCCTCTCCTGTCTCATAAAGCAGTGGAACAATAACCACGGCAGCTTTGCAATTGGCTTCAAATTTCTGTCTCAACCAATCATTCCATAAGCCTTTAACATCTGGATGAACAGCTGCATTCAATAACGAAAGTTTCTCCTGGTTCGAAAAAACCATCGCCCCCAACCGTTGCCGGTCAATTTCACCATCATTTCCTAGAATTTTCTGGCCAAACAATCCGACCAGTCTTCCAAAAACGTCACTTCCCGAAACCATCAAACCGTGAGCCAAATCATCTGCATCACAAACCGCAAACCCTTTTTCAGCAAAATACGATCCAACAAGGCTCTTCCCGCAAGCAATACCACCTGTGATAGCTATTTTTAACATGAAGATTGGAAATGAAAATGAACCAAATTATGAGTTATCGGAAATGTTAATGAGAAACAGAAAACCACCCAACTCCACTCAAACTTAGTTAAACATAATCTATTCCAATCCCTGATGTCAAATCTATTTAAAGAATAAATAGATCTTTTTCCTTCACCTCTTTTGCCATCGAATGGAACTCCATCGCCTCAAAAAATGGTAAAAGCCTGTTGGCGGACGGTGTATGCACCACTTCCAATTCCCCCCATACCGGCGTACACGCAAGATCCCTTCTCAGGCGCACCATTGCCCTGTTACGAGCCAACAGATCCCTGCTTTGCTGCAATGCTATTCGAATCTTGTCACTTGTTATCTGCTCAACATTAGCCAATACTTCATCCAGTTTACCAAATTGCGCCAGCAGTTTTGCAGCCGTTTTGGCGCCAATTCCCGGTACCCCCGGAATATTGTCCGAGCTGTCCCCGACCATCGCAAGCCAGTCAATTATCTGCGAAGGAACAACGCCGGTTTTACCCCTTACCCCTTCAACATCAAGAAGACCCCCTTTACCGGCAACAGGTATGATCTTGATCTTATCATCTATTAGTTGAAAAATATCTTTATCACTCGTGGCTATAAGTATTGTCTCACACTCATGCCGGGCCTTCTCAGCAAGAGTGGCAATTACATCGTCCGCCTCTTCGCCCTGCATCCTGAACCATGGAATCTCAGCCCGGTTCAAGTAATCCTCTACAAAAGGAATTTGTTCACGTAATGCATCAGGCATCGCAGGACGCTGAGCCTTATATGTCTCCAGCAGTTCCCGCCGTTCCTTGGGTAATCCTCCATCAAATACTACAGCCCAGTGAGTCGGCATCCAGGAATCCCTAGTTTGCTTAAGCATTCTGATAAACCCGAAAACTGCATTCGTCGGTTTCCCGTCACCGGTCGAAAGATCCCGTATGGCATAAAAAGATCGATAAATAACCGCTGTTCCATCAATCAGGATAAATTTTCTGGGATTCATGAATATGAAAAAATCCGGCGATTAATTAAGTCTTTGGAAACAACATACCGGCATTTTATTTGCCAGCATCAGCCGCCGGTTTTGCAGTAGTCCCTTCTGCCATTTTTTGAGCAAGGTCTGTACTGGATTTAACCGGCCTGCCACCGGGATCAACGAGACGACCAGTGACAAAGATAAGCAGATTTTTCTTTTGACTTTGATCATACTTGCTTCTGAAAAGCCGGCCTATGAGAGGTATTTCACCAAAGAATGGAATCTTGTCATCCACCGTACTCCTTGCCTCGGTAATCATACCCCCCATCACCACGGTAGAACCATTATATATTGATATACTGGTTGTCAACTTCCTGGAATGGAAGAAAGGCTGTGGCATGGTTAACTGCATGGTACTGCCGTCAGGCGCTGTATAAGTTGATCCGTACTCATGCCATATCGGATCAGTCACAACTTCCGGCGCCATTGTCAGTTCGATCATCTGGCCTTCTGGAGAAACTTGAGGAGTAACCGTAAGCAGCACGCCAACTTCACGTGTTTCAAAATTTCCCGGTTCGACGACACCACCAACGATTGTAGCCTGCCCGTTCAGTCCAACACCGGTAATCGGTGTTACGGTAAATTGTGTCGGATAAATGTATTCCGTAACAACTTTGATCGTGGCCTCCTGTCCTGCCTTTGCCGTGACTTTCGGAGCCGACAGAAGATCAGCAAAACCTTTTTGTTCAAGAAGATGCAATACCACAGACAACTCGGGATTCGTCAAAACGCCACCGATGGTAAGAACCGTGTCTGCCAAGGCAGTACCTGCTGCCGCAGGATCTGCGCCATAGCGATTACCCGCAGTGAACTTCCCCGCCTTCGCCACTATCGCCTGTGTGGATGTCCAGGGTACAGTACCGGCAGTTTTCTTTTTGGCAATTTCCCAGTCATCAGTAAGCAACCACTCGAGTCCTGCCGATGATAAATCATTCTGACCAACTTCGACGAATCTCGCTTCGATCTCTATCTGGCTGGGAACCACATTTAATACTTCAAGCGCTTTCTCGATTTGAATAAGATTCTCATCGGTATTTGCCACAATCAATTTGCCGATAGATTTTACATATTTTACAGAAGAACCTTCGGGCCATTGTACACCTAATCCCTTAAAGAACTCCTGTAAGTCCAATCCCCCGCCGCCGCCTTCTGCACCTGCAGCCGGAGCGGCCGCTCCCTCAGCCTTAGCAAAAGCCCCACCCGCAAGGCCGGCACCTAGTTCGGGCGCCTTTTCCATAACACCTTCAATATTCATAACATCGTACATTCGCGTAATAATCTCAGCATCAGCAGCATTTTGAGGAACAATCATTACCACATTCCCCTCTATTCTGTACTTAAGCCTGGTAACATTGGTAACGATTTTAAGTGCTTCAAGCAGGGATATACCTCTGGCACTGAACGTAACAAGCGGTATGTCGCCCCCTCCTCCAAGTCCTCCGCCAGGAGCTGCTGCACCACCAGCCGCCGGAGCCACAGCAGCAAACGGATCAGCAGCAGGAGCAGCCGGCGCCGCCGCAGCTGGAAGTCCGGCATCAGCAGCAGGTTTACCGACTGTACCAAGATTTAAAATTATATTTACGCCCTTACGCTCATCAGGATTTACCGGCTTGTCAAACTCTTCACTTTCCTTCCGGAGAAGATCAACAACGTCATAAATATTTGCCTGCCGGAAATCAATTTCGGGTATGATGATATTAGCCATTTTGTCCAGAATTTTCTGGCGTCTGTCCTCTGTCTTCTTTATTTCGCCCCTGCTACTGAGAGTCTTTGCGGTTTCTGTAATGAGACTATAATCACGGGGATTCCACGTTTTACGTACATCCGCTATGATATCATTACGGGTAGCAGTGAGCTCCATTGTGGCGGTATCATATTTCTTTATCCCATTCTTTTGCATCAACCTTATGGCTTCAGTGTTATACGGATCCTGCTTCAAAACAGCTTCAAATCTTGCCTGTGCATTGTCATAATCACGAGCCTGCATATATTCCCTGCCGTCTCTCAACAACTCCGATACGCTCTTTTCTTTCATTTTAAGTTCAGGCTGCTTGAAAACCGAAGTTCTTTTAACGCGTTCCATGGTTACCTTCGGACCTTCTGTCATTTCCTTCTTCAACTCCGCAGCAAGTGTATCACCCCGGGGATGCCCTGCCTTGGCTGCTTCTACAGCCTTTTCGTGTGCATTAGTAGAATTTCCCTGTCGCTGTAATGACAAAGACCATTGATAAAAACTATCCGCAACACCTCTTTGTGCTACTCTCTTGCTCTGCATAGACTCGGGACGCCGGAAATTATTATATGCTTCTTCATAAAGGAAAATTGCTTTTTCGTACTGTCTTTCACTTAAAGCACGTTTGGCCTCATCCATGGAATCCCTTGCATGAGCCTCCATGGCCTTGCGCCGCAACTCTTCCTCACCCATCATATTAGCAAGAGTACCTTCCAATGTCTTAAACACCTTTACGGGTTCAGAAACTTCCCCTTCTTTTTTATCAACTGCTTTTACCTGCACCGGCGCTGATGGTTTTTCTGCTTTGGTTGATACAGCTTCTTTTGTTGCTTCATTAATTAATTTATCAAGATCTTCTGCTGGGGCTACCGCCGCAGGCATTGCAGGAGCTGCTACAGGCGCTGCCGCCGGAGCTGGTTCCGCAGGTGCTGCCGCCGCAGGCGCTGCTGGTACTGCAGGTGCGACTTCCGCCACTGGTGCTGCCGGGGCTGCCGCCGCAGGCATTGCCGGAGCTGGTTCCGCCGGTGCCGCCGCCGCAGGCGCTGCTGGTACTGCAGGTGCTACTTCCGCCGCTGGTGCTGCCGGGGCTGCCGCCGCAGGCATTGCCGGAGCTGGTTCCGCCGGTGCCGCCGCCGCAGGCGCTGCTGGTAGTGCAGGTGCTATTTCCGCCGCTGGTTCCGCCGGGGCTACCGCCGCCAGCATTGGTTTTACTGTTGCAGGAGATCCGAGTGCTTCAGCAGCCAGCGCTTCTACTGTTTTTGTTTTTCCACCATTTTTAGTATCGGCCGACGCCAGGGGGAATAACTCATTTTGAGCTTTAGTAGATATTGCAGGTGCCGCCTGTGCAAATTGCATCAAAGGTCTTTTTGTTACCGCCCGATTACCATCTATAATATCTTCGATCTTTGTACTTTCCGCAGCAACAGCACCAGCCTCATCAAGCTTTTGAGCAAATACCCGCCCTGTCATCAAACATAAAGAAAATGATAAAACCATCCAAAAGCAAAAAATCTTAAATGTCATAGCGGCTTTTTCTCCCCGATTCTAGGCCGGCTTGGCACTACTGTCTTTTACAGGTTCCCCTGGTATATCCTTCTTTCCTTCCGGGAACTTTTCAATAGTGGTTTTTTCACCATCTTGTAGTGACTCTAATAATACACTCTCCTTCTTACTGTCAATATTAATTATCTTGAACTTCTTGTTTTTCAACTCGATAACATTTTCAATTTTCGCGGCATATTTTGTATTATCGAGGGTAAACAACAAATGCGCGGTAAACTCATTCCACTGTACATCCATATCTTTCACCAGAATAATCAATTTGTCGCCGCGTTGAAGAGTAAGCACAGATACATCCACCTGCCTTTTCCCTATACCGGGCACAACCTTTTCTTCGGTTTTCGGCTCATACTTTAAGAGTTTAAACCCTTCGACTACTTGATCAAGTTTTGCGAAATATGTTCTGACGTTACCTTTCAAATTCAAGCCGAACCGCAATGATCCATCAGGAGATTTCATGACACTCTTGAATCTCAGCATGAAAGGATCGGGTTCCACTTTTAGAACTCGCAACTTATGAGTGATCGAAGGAGAACTGTTCGGATCAGTTGGATTGGTTTTTCCATTGTATTCTTCAATGTTGCTAAATCCGTCATTATCGCTATCTTTATCAGCATCAGCCGGGTCGCTCGGATTCAACGCATATTGTCTTTCCCATTTATCCGGTATGCCATCCTTATCACCGTCGTAATCTTCACGTTCCACCAGATCCTTTGGTTGTTCTGTATCACAGAAAGGACACTTCACAGCCTCGAAAGGAATTGGCCTTCTGCAATCAACACACCATACACGCTTCTCGACAACAAACATTGTTTTATTCGTCCACTGTTCACTACTCAACTGTAATGGGTGTTCAATACTGGCCATGGCATCATTGAACACCTTTGTGTCAATCTGTACTGCATCGGCATATTTGGGTTTATACCCTTTGATCTCCTGCTCAAATTTCTCCCTGTCACTGCGCATGGTCCCGATTCTAAACGCAAGGTACAGGAGGGAAGCGATCAGAAAAACCAGCACTAAGAATGAAAGAATCTTGTCGTAATGTGACTTCAACCAGGAAAAGATGTTTTTAAAAGACATGGCCACCGGTTATTCCCCCCTGAATCTGTAAACATCAAGTTCCATCTTTACGTTAATAGGTTTTTCCAAATCGGGCCCGCACACGACTCTTTCCGCTCTTGAAGGTTTCTCTTTCAGCTGTTCAGTTTTATCAGGTACAGCATTAGTTCCGGCATCCTTCACGGGTTTGGCCACTGTCACTCCCGTGGGGGTGTCAAAGATATCTACCTTTTTCTTATCCTCAACCTGAGCAGCAACAGCAGCAGGAACAACAGGTGCAACAGACCTGGTCTTTATATCCGCCAAATCGGAACCTTCCTTAACAGCTTCAACACTTGTGACAACAACAAACATCTCGCAGCTTGAAAGCTTGTTGAGAATATTACAGAGCACTTGTTCCCTTGCCTTGAATTCAATAATAAAATGAAATTTAGCATATAGATCGTCTTCGCCCAATACACCGGCATTTTTATTCACAAGCCTTACAACTGTGTCAGGGGCGGCAGATCTACCACCTCTGCCCGCCTGTCTGCCACCTCCGGCAGTAGGCATTTGCGAAACGTCTCCGGGTCCGCCTTTCATCCCCGCACCCTCTTCCAGTATTTCACGCGTCATTGCCGACAAACGGTCAATCTTCTCAGCAAATAAAATTGTGCAAAGTTGTTCAACTATCATAAACTGTTGAGTCAGGCGAGGAACATCAGTTGGTTCCGGAAGGACACTGCTTGTCGTAAAATATCGCTCAAACCCTGCGCTAAAATCATCGCCGACGACTTTCCCGTTGACATTTGCCATGCGTATCAATTCCGGTTTTTTGCCCTGCAGAAGACTCATGAATTTAGAAGGGCTCGTCTGGACCGGCTCGATCTGTCCTTTCCGGAGAACAGTTGTAAGCTTCAGGAACCATTCATTGAGGAGATTCACATTTTCTTTTTCACGGGTTACATTTGCATGGGAAGGAAATGGTTTTTTATCGTAGATTTCCTTCAATTTCTTTTTGGCAAGCTCAAGCTTAACCCCTGAATCGCTGAACTGTATTATTCCGCGAACCAGCAGAAAAGCGGCTGCAACCAGGAGAAGCCCAACGATAACCACGGACGAAATAATCAATGCACTTTTCTTTTGAACCTTCATAAATAGTTTACCTGATAATCAAAGGCTCCTTTAGTGCCACCCAAATTTCGAACTGTTTCACGTATGATTCACCCGCCGGTTGCCTTTTTATCTCGGTATTTTTGGTAAAATACGGCGAACTCCTCAGCTTATCTCGAAAATCTTCTATTGCCGACTTCTCCGGCTTGTCCACCAATTTGTCTGCAAAACCACTACCTTTAAGCTCGATATACATTATCTGATTGGTCCCTCCCGCACTTGGAGGGACAGGCTTTAATGAATTCAACCACATTCCTTCCGGCATCCGAGAATAAACATCTTCCATGATTTCTATCCACTTAGTTCGCAGACGGATGACGCTGAGAATTTCATCCGCTTTCATCTGTGCCTTCTTTTTACCGGCAAGTACTTTCTGAAGGTGCGTCAATACTGTGTCCAAATCCTGGGTTTTCTTCTCAACTATTCCAAACTGGATTTTCATGATCCCCTGCATGTGACTAAGATATACCCACCAGCATAACATAATAAGAGCAACACCCAGGGCAATCAGGCCAAAATAAGGCTGCCTCTTCCTGAAAACTTTCTTCGCCACAAGAGCCGGTGGCATCAAATTAATTTCAACAGGACAGGTAAGCGAACGCCTCAATCCCAATCCGACAACCTCACCCAGAAGGTGCATATCGCCGGCTACCTTTTCCGAATCAAGGTTTCCGCCCACGGCCACATTGATGAACGGATTCAGATGCTCAACAGTTACTTTCAACTTCTCGCGGAAAAACGTATCCATATGAGGTATGACGGATGTGCCTCCGGCAAGAAGAACCAGGGACGGTACCCCGCCTCCCTGCTGACTCCTGTAAAAGTTAATCGAACGATTGACCTCGGCATGAAGACGGGTGACCACGTTACGAACAATTTTCGACACCCTGTCGGCAGTTTCATTTTCAGGACCGGCAGTAACTCCGCCGAAGGATACAAAAGCATGCTTGATTTTTAATTCTTCGGCTTCTGCAAACGAAACATTAAATTCCTTGGCAAGTTCCTGGGTAATTGCATTACCGGCCACGGGAATACTTCTGCTGAAAATCCGGCTCCCCTCAATGAAAACAAGGTTTGAAGACCGCGCACCGATATCAAGAATCATCGCGCATCCTTCGATGTCGGGATAGTTGTATCGAACAGTATTGTAGAGTGCCATGGGGGCCACATCCACCACCTCCGGCTCTATACCAGCCGCAAGCACACACTCAGTCAACTTCTGAACGTTTTCGATCTTGACGGCAACAAGCATGACGCTCATTTCACCGTCTTCTCCCGCAATTAACTGATAATCCCAGACGACCTCCTCAATGGGAAACGGCACATTCTGTTCAGCCTCATACTGAACAATCTGAAATATCTTGTCGGGAGTTACGGGAGGGAGTTTGACAAAACGCGGAAAAACAGCCTGTCCGGAAAGACTCATTAGAAGAGGGGCAGCTTTTATGGAATGTTCACGCAGGATATCCCTTATAGTGGAGACAATATAGGCCGATGCGTCTGTTTCACCCTCAGGAGTAATATCAAGGTAGCCGATACCATAGTTAAGCAATTCAATCGGGGAACTTTTGGACACCGCGAACTCAGCCACCACCACTTTGCTGGCCCCGACATCCAATGCTAAAACTCGATCAGATTGAAACATGCCAACTTAACCCACCATGTTAAGAACTTCCACTGCCTTCTTCCCGAGAAACGTATTTGTCACTTACTTTATAAACTCATATCCCTCTATGCTGATCAAGGCAAACGGCGATTGTGACCTGTTAAGAAGGTATCCATCCCTCATGACTGTACTGGGATTTTCAACTACCAGGGGATTCTTCCACCACTTTTCCGGCATCTTTGTACCTTCTTCGCTCATTTCTTCAACAACCTTACCTTGATAAAGCACTTCAACCGCAATGGCCATCAGTTCGCCAAAACGCTTGATCGCACTCGGTCGCAGAAACATCGTGCAAACATGATTATTACTTCTTTCGATGTCACCATACTTGACCGCAGACTTGTAAAAACTGAACACTTTTTTCCCTTCAACGACTCCCTCGGAAACCGCATAAAACTGGAAGGTGAGATCATCGATAAACTCAGGCGCCGTCATGTATTCAAGTGTAATCTGGCACCAGTCCTTGTCTATGCCGACCGTGCCGCCCAAACTTGTCCTGTATTCCGGGTTCTTGACAAAACCGCGCCGCCCCAATCCCGTCAACTTGCGCAGCTTGATGACCTGATCGCCTGTCATTTTGGGACCCACAGGTAATGTTGAATTTTTTTTACTTGAAGTTGGTCCCTTCGTGGTCCTTTGAGCAAACACCTGTCCACCCGACAGGATAAAGAACGACAATATAGAGAGAATTACGGGGATATGTACTTTCTGAATCTTCATGACAAATCTCCTCCTAAAAATATAATCAGACAAGTTAAACACACTGCAGGGACAAATCAAAACAAAAATTCGCCAATTTCTGTTTCGCAAGCTGCCCGAACCATCTTTTTTTACGATTACACGCGGAACAAATCTGCGCCGCTACCAGGACCCCGAACAGGCATTCGTGGTGTCGGACCATAAAAGACTTTCAATATGGCCATCCACAAAAACAGCATTTCCGCGCCCACTATGATAAGTACCTATGCATTCTCTAGGAAAAGCGGCGGACCTGGCTTCCCCGGACAATTCACCATCCCAATTCCATCCCCTCATGTTAACGTCAACGGCTGCAGCATCTCTCATCCCGCGCTCGCATATCTGAACCGCTCCGAGACGATTCGTATGGGACATGTCCGCAAACAATATCTTCCTGCTGCCTGCTTTGCCGGAACCTATATTATACCAGCTCACCTGGGAATTCATTGCGTAACTTCTCAAAACCCCGGTATTCTTATCATAGTCAAACGTCAGTGGCGTGGCGGGATTGTCGGGAAATGTTGTACCGGCAATTGCCGATCTTGCAAATGTCGGGCACGAATACACTTTAATGTTTTTTCCTGTATACTCCCACAATGTGGTGGACTTGCCATCTTCCCCCCTATTGGTACTTGTGATCGATTCATAAGCTCTGCTACCCCACCATCTGGTATAACCTCTCTGCATGGTGTGAACGGCGCCACGCTCCGTCCAGTCGACCCAGCCAATACGCCAGTGCCACCATCGGTTTGCTTCATCCGGCTCCTCCCAGCTCCTGCTGGCTGGAAGCAGCTTTATAGCCAGGTACTCATCTCCTCTTACAAATGCAAAATTGATTGCTGCAGTATGCAACTCCTTTAAATTCCCCCTGCACTTGACATCTCTCGCCTTTTCCCGGGCTGCTGAAATTGCAGGTATAATCATCGCCAGCAAAATGCCAATGATGCTCACAACAACCAGCATTTCTATCAACGTGAAACAAATTTTATTTCTTTTCATAAAAATATTTCCTTCCCACCACTTTTATATAGTAATCCCTTTAAACTTCCGGAACAAGAAAATTTATATTCTCTAACCCGGGATATTACACAAGTACCCGGTCAATATCCGTCCACGGGAACGTGCCGTACGAGTCCCACCCCCCCTGTATACCAGTCGACCAGGAGCCGGCGAGCGAGGCTCCCTCTGGCGCATGACAACGTGGTTACAGAATAATGGCCCTGCTTGAGGGTGCCAAACGGCATGTCGCCGGGTCTTTCGTGGCATATCATACCGCCATTATGAAACGCCACGGAAACGCTCATTGCATGAAACTGACTCTGCAGGGTAATAAGCAGAAGCAAAAAGTAAAATGATGTCCTGTTTTAAAAATTTCTTTAAAGAAAACAATTGACGCGAGCGCCCATAATGTTTACATTATTCATTGAGAATAGTGTTCGAGTTGTTGTTCCGGAACCTGACGGACAATAATTCGCGCATAGGAGACGGAAATATGATGACCGGTCGACAAGCGAGGCGAAAATTAGTGTGTAACAAAGAACTGGTGGTTTTGTTTTTCTGCATGCTGACAATTCCTGCCTCATTTGCGCAGGTTGTCACCAACTTAATACCCTTCTCGGATTCATTCGAACAATATACCAACGGCACTACCATCATCGGTATCAACGGGTGGGATGCGCCGACGAATTCATGCGCAGTCGCAACCAATGCTGCATTCACCTATACAACAGTACTGCCTCCCCTTAGATATGAAACACACACGAATTGCATGGTGCTGAATACCGAGGATTATACCATTACAAACTATATCGCACCGACTAATGTCTTTACAAATGTGTGGCTTGATATCATGTTTCAGCCCCGGATGTGGAGCGATACAGAACTACCTGCGACTAACGAATCATCCATACAATCCATTTTTTATGTTGATACAAACGGTCACCTTGTAATCTTCCATGCGGTAACACCTGATTTTTCCACCTATTCCAACAAGTTTACGACTCTTACAAATGTTCCCATCGCGGAAGATGAATGGCACCGGCTGACAATCACCATGGATTACAAGACAAGCTTGGCAAGCAGAAAGTTTTTCAAGGTTCAGCTCGATGGAGGACCTCCATTCACTGATTCAACAGCCTATGTTTCCCCGAACGATGTATCGACAAATGGTTTGTGGTTCTTATGCGCCTACGCTACAGCGTGCAAACCATACATGTCTTCAGTTGCTTTTGCCGGCTCCGGATCGATTGATGATTTCCTCGTCACCAATGAATTGACACGATATGGATGGGTAGTCATTGCATCAAATGCTCCGTCAAACGCGGGAGTACTTTCCCCTTCCGGCATAGTTGAAGTTGCCAACGGTCAGAACATTACATTCACGAATGCTACCGCGGCTTTCTGGAGTTTTGATTCGATCTATATAGACGGGGTTTCCAATGCGCCTTCAAATGAAGTCACATTTGTTAACGTAACCAATGATCTCCCGCCTCACACTTACGTAGCCAGTTTCACCCCCGTTATGGCCACAAACTACACGCCACTCTGGTGGCTCGCACAATATGTTGACGTAACAAAGACAAATGATGCCGGAGCCTTGGAAGATACCGACGGTGACGGCATAACCAACTGGATGGAGCATCTGGCATCGACCGATCCGACTAATGCCAACAGTGTCTTCAGGATATCACGACATTACCTGGCCGGTGGTACGACATACATACAATGGGTCAGTTCATGTATTGACTACAGCCTGCCGCCTTTCGGTGTCAGAAGAACGACCAATCTCGTTAGCGGCGTGTGGGACCTTGTAGATGGGAACGTTACCAGGACCATCACCAATACATGGCGAGAAACTGATCCTCCCACAAATACTGTTCCGTCTCTTTATCGTATTGTTGCCACTAACAGCATATAGGATTACCCCCCTCTTGCCGTCAGCAAAATCGGTCACTTGCCGTCCTGAATTGGGCCAATCGTGACCGCCAATGGCCAGGCATTCATTATCTGCGTTATTTCATGGAACTTTTGCAAAATATTGACAAATAATAGATGGTTATCCCGCACCCACTTACATAGAATATAAGTGAAGATAAAGGCAGATGGTTGCTGCTATTGATAATACAGCCACGAGCTGGTACAGTAGGTGCTTAATGGTCAGGTGTAGAAAGCTGTACTCCGATGAAGAACAGGGTAAATAGATTTTGGATGATCCTCTGGTTGTTGGCAATATCACCTCTTATTACCATGGCAGAGCCATATTCCGTGAATTTTGAGACATGGAACCTGAATACGGAAAAAGTGTGGACTGAAGATCCGTGGGATAATGGGGACCCGTGGTGGACAGGTCATAACGTAGGAATCTATGACAACTCCGGCGGATTCCCTGCCGGGGCATCTACCGCAAATGCCGCCTGGTTCGCCAGTCTTTCCGACGGGAATAACTATCATCCCTGGTTGTCGTCCCCCACCCTGACAAATGGCGCAGGTACAATTTCATTGGCATGCTGTTCATATGTTTCTGGAACAAACATATTCGCCATTGGAGCCTCCACCAATGAAAACGGCCCCTGGACCATAAAAGGCCTGATCACCAATTCAACTTACCGGACATGGGTAACCAATTCTGTTGTCATTAATGACTACTCCACCAATCTGTACATCCTCATAGTAAAAACCAATGATTTCAATAACTCGGAACAATTCCTCGGAATAGACAATATAAATATTTCACTTCCTCCTTCTTACGTAATCATAACAAACGTTTCTCTTGCTCCCCAACAGCCGATAGTAGACAGCCCGACATACGTTTCCGCCACAATAACTCCAGAGGCATTTGCAAGTAACATATCTGCCACAGTGTATTACAGTACAGATAATGGCGCTTCTTTCTCGCCTGTTTCCATGGTTACTACAGGCGCCAATTATTTCTATACGGATACAGAATACCTTACCAACCCGTCAGTCCCCGGAAACACAGTTCTGTATTATATCAAGGCCGCATTTGAGGGCGTGGCTGGCAGTTATTCGACCAATTACTGGCCGGCGGGCGCACCTGCCAACAGAGCCTCCTATGTTGTGCATAAATTTCCGTTTACATCCTGGTACTCGAACATGACGGTAAAAGGCTCTCTGCAGACAAATATGATTCTTACCGCCAACAACCAGTGGCAGGCCGTCACCTCAACCAACAATCTTACCAACCCGAATTTCTACTTCAATGCAGGCACAACCAACTGGGGCGATGCCAGTCAGTCCATTTCCAATCTCTCTGTTTACGGTAAGGTCATAGCGGGCAACACAAACATCCATATTAACGGTTCAACAACCAATCACCTGAGCTTCCTTTTCAACGAAACAAACATGGAATACAGTGTGGAAAATTGTGCCTTTGCCAACTTCATCACAAACTCAGTCTGGACTAATGCAAGTGTCACAAATCTCATCGGAACATATACAAACAAGGAGAACTGGGTAATCATCAATGGCAGAATAAACAAACCTGCTGAAATGAACCGCTCTTTTGTCAGTAATTTTTGTTTTCTTACTACCAATAGTATTGCAGGAATTCAGGCGGTACAGAGCCCTGAACTTACCAATGGTATCGGCCTGGTCAGTTTCTGGTATCGAAACTATTCGACCACCGCGGCGCCACCCGCAGGGTTGACCCTGCAGAAATCAGTCGACAAAACCAACTGGATCACCGTTGCCGAAGTTACGAATATTATTTCCATTGATTACTTTTATTTCACAAACAACATTGGAAATCCCGATTACCGTTATGTCCGGATTCTTAACAACACAAACGGCGTAGGCGCAATGTCACAGCTTTGCCTTGACGAGATTGCTGTTACAGAGCCCAAGGCGGTTGTTAAACTGTCAAATCCCCAGATTACCCCTTCCAGTCCCTCGTGCGAAGCTTCGGTAAGTGTTTCAATCGACTTCGTGGCAACCAACGGGGCATCGAACGTGACAGGCAGGCTTTATTACCGCGCCCATTCGTCAACCGTCTTCGATTCAAGTCCCATGACATTATCGGACGCCGATACTTTCGCGGGTACAATACCGCCGGTACAACCCGGCCAGATTGATTACTACTTTGAGTGCACTTACGAGGGTTTCAGGGCCGGCCCGGTTACTTACCCTGCAGCTGCACCGTTAAGCTACCTGTATTACACCAATTCGCCCAGTCCCATGGCCTATCGCTTCCAGAACTTTGATACCTGGGATGGCGCGCCATATACTGACTTCGATTGGCAATGGTATCTGGCATATAATGGATGGGAGATTTGGGAGTCGGGGATATTCAACCACAGCGGGGCTTTCCCGTGGCAGATATCTGAACCATGTTCCGCCTGGTTTGCCGACATGTACGATGGATGGCGTCCGGGACTCCAATCGCCCCTCTTCACAAACGGTATAGGCACGGTTTATATTGCAAGCATGAGTTACCTCGAGGGAACAAACATCTTCGCCGTGGAGGTTTGCGCCACCTACGACGGGAATTTTACTACAATCGCCTACGTCACTAATTCCACCACGGGAGCATGGATAACCAACGCCGTCGTTGTAAATGCCTATACCAACTTGTATCTCCGCCTCACAAAGACAAACGACTTCATGGTCGATGGACAATTAATGGGAATTGATAATATTGTTGCTTCTCCGCCTCCAGCCAGCGTCACTATAACAAATATTTTCCATGCCCCGGGCTACCCCGCCGCCAGTGAGGACGTCACAGTTACTGCAACCATCACATCGGATCACACCAATTTCCCCGCATTCAGCATCGTCCCCAGGATTTGCTACTTGAGCAATGGAGGCGCCTGGCAGACAAACGACATGACATCCATTGGTGCAAACATGTACTCAGGCATTATTCCTGCCTGTCCGATAGGCCCATTGTCCTATTACATCCGCTGTGAATTTGACGGCTATTATTATACAAACGGCGTTATTTCTGAAAACAAGAGCCCGACTCTCTCCACAAACTGCGGGTACACTGTGCGCCGCTTCATTTCGCCATTCGGCAGTGTTGTTGTCACCGGAAACTTCGGATCAGTAAGCATGAACGTGTCAGGTGAAAACGAGTGGCAGGGCGTCTGGAAGTATACAAACGGCTCAATAAGCGTGGCCTCATTCAGTTTCGCCGGCTACCAGCAATACACGAACGGCGGGTACTCATCGGCCACAAATACATGGGGCGATTCCGATCAGGTTACATTCACCCTTCCCCTGACGGGTTCCGGCGATTCAAGCAGTTCAAATATCATGATAAACATGAACACGCAGTTCTACGGCTCGATCATTTTCAATCTGAACACCACCAACAACTATTATGTCATCAGACGCGGCGCGTACCAGGACTTCAATGATTGGGCGGCATCACCCGATTACTTTGAAGAGAGCCTTGATCTCTTCAGTATTTCCACAACCCCGATTGACCTTGACAGCTGGCCCACCAACAACACTTACATCACAATTCCTCTTCATGGCCTTGAAGACTTCCAGTCATTCGCTTTCCCCTGGACCAATGGATGGGTACAATACACTGATACTGCCATTCCCGGCCAACAGGTTAACCCGAGCTCCAACGAATGGTATATTGACAATATGCAGGTCGGGCGGGATGCAAATTTAAACCTTATGGGAATTCTCAGGGAGACGGCGAACATTGGAATGGCATTCCCGTGGCGTATCGCGCTCACTGAGGGGCTCCGGACCTTCAACTTCGACTTCAGGGTAATGTCGACGGACCATTACCATACGGTCTATTCCCCCGGAGGGAACTCATGGTCCAATTACTGTGTCGAGGCATATTTATATTCCACAAATACGTCGCCCGGCTACTCGTACCTTTCAATGTTCGCCAGGTTGAAAGACATGGGCAATTATTATGAATATCGCCTCGCAAGAATCTCCATGTCTGCCCTCCAAGTGGAAATCCACAGAAGGAATGCTTTCACATGGAGTTGCCTGGCGAGCAACATATTAAGTGGCCCTAATTACATAACGAATCAAGTTCATTTGGCCAAACTTGTGGTAGTCACAAACAATAGCGGGTACGTTTACCTGGAAGCTTATTATAATGGTGAGCTCAGATGCACCGCATATGACACAACCGCTTCTGCGAATAAAGACCCGGGAACTATTGGATTCCTCACCCGCGAAGCCGACATTTCAGTAGATCGTGTTGGAACAAGATACATGGACATCCAGCGTTTTGGTTATTGGTCCAAAAACGCTCCAGGCACTTATTCAAACGCCGGATGGGTGATCAAAGATGGCTATCCCAGCAACAGTCCTGACCGTTGTGTCCTTCCAACGAAACTGGACGCACAAACCGGCTCGCAGAATTTTGACTCATGGCCGGTTTCCAGCTGGGGCACGTATACAAACAATGACTGGATAATCAGCGATGGCTCTATTACTTCTTCCATCGGGGCATATTCCCCGACAAATTTTGCATGGTTGAGGAACGACGGTTCATTCACTAACTCCTGGTTGCAGACGCCCCCCTTCACCAATACAATCGAAAATATTTCTTTCTACTGCAAGAATGTCGGCACCACCAGCATCCAGTTCCAGGTGTTGACATCGACCAACGGCAGCGATTGGCAGGTCCAGTCAACTCTTACCAACATCGACAATTCCTTCCAGTATAACCGCAAGGCAAAAATACGGTTCAAGGGATATAACAAGGATGAAACGCTTACGAATTTCCCCGTCCTGGTTACCTTGAGCACAAACATTGCCGGTTTTTCGTACAGCGATTTCACTTCCACAAACGGCTATGACCTCCGTTTCGCTGATTCCAACGAAATGACCGAACTCAGCTACGAAATTGATTCCTGGGACCCGCTGGATGATTCACCTCCCGTAAATATCGGCGGCTGTGTAATGTGGCTAAGGGCTGACGTGGGGGTAACGACCGACGGGGTCAACGGTGTTACAGCCTGGGCTGATCAATCGGGGAACGGCAATGATGTAACGCTTGCCAACGGTTCCCCCACCTACATTCCATCATGGACAAACGGCATGCCTGCCGTATACTTTGACGGCAATGACCGTTTGATACGGAGCAGTACGATCAATTTCCCATCCAATAACTGGCACATCTTTATTGTGCAGAGAACACGCAATGTTCAAAACAGCTTTATTTTCAGAATTGATTCCCGCAGCCCTGCTTATGTCAGCTCACGTATACCGTGGGGTGACGGTACTGTTTACTGGGACTGCGGCGGCTGGTCCGGTGAACCGCGAATATATCAAGGCGGCCTTACAACCACCACTTTCAGCGTCTGGCAGCTGGTCTCCTGCAACAACTCCCTGAACAGACGTCAGCAGATATGGCAGGACGGTGTCTTGCGGGTCTACGACACAACCGCCGTAACGGTCAACGATGCGAGCGGCAGGTTATTTGAGCTTGGATACGGCGAGGGTTCGTACATGAATAGCGAGCTGGCGGAATTGATCATCTACAAGGATGATTTGACGACTGCCCAGCAGAAAAGGATCGGCGCTTATCTTGCGAAGAAATACAACATAACCGCGCCCGCCTACCAGCAAAGCGGCAATTCTTATGTCTGGGTCAAGGTTCCGTCCATTTCAAGCACCAACAGTTATATATGGGCATACTGGGGCGGAGCCGGCATTACCAATCCGCCCCCATACACAACCAATGGTTCAACCTGGTCAGAAAATTACGAAGCTGTCTGGCACATGAACCAGGCCGACGCAACCGACTCCAGCAGGAAAGGTTACGATTGCATATCCTATGGGACCATGCTGGGCGACAGTTTTGTCGGACAAAGCGCCCAGGGATTCACCGGTATCTCTGGAACATATCTTGATGTGGCGGACGGCATGGCCAGCTTCAAGGGCATGACGGTTTCTGTCTGGGCCAACCCGACTGCAACCAGAAGCTGGGCACGGTTCATAGACTTTGGTAATGGCTCAGCCAATAACAATATTTTACTGGCCCGAAACGGTACCGGCAACAATCTTAGCTGGCAGATATATGTCGGAGGCTCTTCTTCAAATCTTGAGGCAGGCAGTGCGATAGCAAATGGACAGTGGCAGCAATTCACTGCGACAGTCAGCACAAATGGATATGGCATTCTTTATAAGAATGGCATACAAATAGCATCCCGCGTCATGCAGAAGCCGCTCTCCTTTTTGAGGAGGAATAACTATATCGGCAAATCAAACTGGGCCGACGACTATTACCAGGGTTATATGGATGAAATGTCCATTTCTTCCGTCGAGCGCTCCTCAAACTGGATATGGGCCGCCTGGTACAATACATCATCAAACAGCACTTTCTATGAATTTACCAACGTCGTCACTGCCAGCGGTGCTTTGACAAACTGGAACGCATACCAGATTGGCCCGCTGACATCAGCCAGGTATTTGCGGATATTCAAGAGCCAGGCGACATCCGCCGGTCAGTGGCTCGGAGTTGACAGCGCCGCAGCCTTTACGCCAGCGCCAAATATTACATCCCCCTATATTCCCTACTCTCCTGCACAACTCCAGTTTAGCTATGTAATACAGTCTGATACCACCAACTTCTCGCAGGTAAAAGTGCTTGCTTCCCCGGATGGACAAAGCTGGACAACAATTGCCGGTCCTTTCTCAGCCCCTGTAAGTACCTTGACATACCCCTGGATATACCAGTCACCCAATCTTGCAGGTTATCACTATTACCGGATAGAGAATCCATCGACCAATCTCGATCTGATAATCAAGGATATTTACATACAATCGCCATACATCTATTACGAGCAATTCCAGGGCGCGACGGCATCCGGATGGTCGGATCCTGACACAAAATGGTATGTCGATACCGGCGCGCAAACTTACAACAGGCGCGCATATCCCATCGGTCCTGTTGGCTTTGTCATTGAGACAAATTATTGCACCGATATTGTCGATTATCCACCGGGACCATGGGGCACAGTGGCTTCAGGTTCATCGAGCAATCTCCAATATCGCTCAAGGAGCACTCCAATCTATTTCTGGGACAACATATACGTGCGGGTGCGTCACACGACAGGTAACGGCAATCTTATCATAGACAACCTGACCATGAGTTCATGGCGCGGCACCAACTATGTAGACTCGAATAACTGGGCGGCAGCAGAATGCTGGGTTGCCCACAAGAACCCGGGCGAAACCAACAGCCGTGCCCTGGAATTCTGGTCATCAAGGGCGGATCCGGCCGCCTTGGCAAGGACGAACCAGAACATCTTCCAGGGCCTCAGGTCACCGCCGATGACCACCGGTGTCGGCACAATATCTTTCGACTACAAGGCGGCAAACCCGCCTGTGAACTTTGAAATTCAGCACACAATACCTGGTTTTACCAATTTGTGGTCAACACTCACTAATTCCATAACTACGGTTTACAATTCAACCTGGAACACATACTCGCTTCCAATAAATGAATCTCACGCACAGTACGTCCGGATAGTTCACTCAAGCACAAATCCCGCGGCCTCCTACATGTCATATGATTACTACGAGGTGCCTACGAGTTTTTCTCTCCCAACGCTTCTCTCCGACTTCAACGCAATGACCCCGGTTATGTCGGGAATGTGTACGAATTTCACATTTAATATGACCAACTTACCGGGGTTTAGAGGGTCATATCATGTATTCAAATTTACCGGAAAAATAAATATCCCCGAAGAAGGATTGTGGACATTCGTTGCAGGGTGTGATGACTACTCGAAGTTGTATATAGATGGCATTCTGGTTGCATACAACAATGGCTGGAATGTCACAGGAACCGGCACAGTCAATATTACTTCCGCCGGCTGGCATGACATAATAGTAACAGCTTATAATGGTGCTGGTGGGGGTGGCTTCCCAGGCGTCTACCCACACACCTACCCGCAGTTTGAAGGACCTAGTACAGCAAGACAAAGAATTCCAGATAGTTATCTGATTTTCCAGGGCGGCGGACCGATCATGTATATCGACAACGTCCAGGTGTCCGACTACAGGCCCAGGGACAACAGGATGTGGTGGGCATATAATGCAAAGATTACTGCCTCGGAAGACGCCCGTGAATTCGAAGGGAAAACCTGTTACCTGAACAATGACCCCAGTTCCGGCGCCAGGCCGACCGTTTCATACTCTTCCTTCCTGCCGTGCGTTCAGACACCTTACATGCAGTATGGCATTGGTGAAATCGGCTTCTGGTACAGGCGATGGGACAGTACCGGAACAAATACGGCAACAATTTATGTGCGTGCATCAACCAATTACAATACAATCGACAGCGAATGCTCACAGCTCTTTACGCTTCCCGGCATATCCAACTCGGAATACCGTTATTTCTCCACAAATCTGTATATCCCCACAAACTACTACCTGCGTATTTCCTGTGAGACAAACAAACCGACTTTAAGATTTTGCATCGATAATATAACTATCGTCGAGCCGCTCGCTGCAAATCTCGAAATAAACAGTATCACGCTTGATCCGGTCCAGCCCCTGTACATAAATCCCGTCAGTATTTACGTAGAGCTGGGGAACTTTATATATTCCCCGTCCAACATCGATCTCAAGGCCTATTACTACGTCGGCACAAATGCCTGGGCCACCAACTGGCCGACAACCAATTGCATCCCGATGGTTTACACTGGAACAGGCGCCACCCCCTACTCCCTGACCTTCGTGTCGGCGTCCAACATTCCGGCAAAACCGACTGATACAGTAGTTCAGTATTATCTCTGGTGTAATTTCGACGGCTGGTTTGCCACTAACACCGCGCCAAAGGTATCCCGTCGATTTTCAAATCCTTCCTGGTATTATCCTGTTGACCTCAATGCAGGTAAGTCCGTCACCAATCCATACTACTTTGTCTACTCCTGCCCTACAGACTCCGTTTGGATCAACGAAGTAAACATTGTCGATGGTGATGGTTCTGCAACAAACCAGTTTGTCGAATTATGCGGAAAGACCGACGCAATAATAAGCAATTGGTGGCTTGAAGTAATGATTCCTGGATACACAACAAGTGCTGTATATGTAATTAAGAACAACTCAATCCTTCAAAACGATACAAACATGCACGGGTTCTGGCTTCTTGCATCCAATGGTGTAGCTGCAGCCGATATGAATCTCACAAATACATTACCAGCAGAAGCCGGTGCGCGGTTGCGCAGAAGCATGGGTGCCATTGAAAGAGGAGTCTGCTGGGGTGATCCATCTACTGCCAATGCAGGAAAAGACATGGTTACCAACGTTTCTCAACGTTTTGTTTATATCGGATTTGATGACTGGTGGGCGCAGCCTCCTGAAGCTTCGTTATCGCTGATTGGAACAGGAACCAATTATTCCGATTTCACATGGGGATACGCAACACCAAGTCCACATCGCGAGAATTTTGGCCAGATTATTGTTGAGGGTGGCAATCCAATACCACCTTTGATAACGATTACAATTTCCAATTTCTGGATAGTTTCAAATAATGTGTATATTTCATTTTCCTCAACCGCAAGTAATGACATCCGACCTTCACCATGGTATTCGACCAACCTCATCCCCGCTCCCGTCTGGTATGCTGTTTCTCCTGTAAGTACCAGCTACTACCAGCCAACCGGTATCTATACTCAGTGGTTTGTTCGAATAACTAATAGCCCGGTTTATTACAAGATAGTTTCAACCAACGCTCAATGAAGCTCTGCGGGCTTCCGCCGTCACTTGAGAAGCTATGGCGGACGCGTTAGCCCGCAGTTTCTTCGCGGAATCCGGCGTAGCCCCGACTCTCCAAGAGGTCGGGGCATTCATCCCACGGACTCCAAGTCCGGGGTCTCTTGCGAAGACGGATGATCACCATGCTGCCTGCTCTCTGTAGCCGCCCCGTTACCAGCCTGCCCCAAGCCCCGTTGGCTGGCAGGCATCGGGGCGTTGCTTTATTACTGCACGGCGATGTAACACCGTGGCTACATTCTGATATGTCCAGACATTTCTGAAGTTTCGCATCGGCATTGTGGCAACTATTATCAAAACAGCTGTTAAGCCGATGCGAATGTAAACCGCATTGCGCGTTTCTATTTTCGGAGAAAGATTTTGCGGCAGATTGACTTGGTTTGCAAGGCGCCGACGGCGGCGCTGTATAAATATACGCGTCGTCCGGAGGCAACAAAGCAAAACAGGCAATATCACGCAAAAGATTTTCTCCGGAAACGCGCAATGCCTGTATTTCTCTTTTCTGCTTATTCATAAATCAGTACTGCCACTGGTTCTGACGGATAGTTTCCCCTTGATACGCATAGCAGCTTCTGAGATTATTTCTCCCGGAATGCTGGTCGAGGTTATAAATGACTGAAATCCTTTTTAAATGCCCGGGTTGTCATAAAAGCCTCTGCGCCGGTGAGACAGCAATAGGCCGGTCTTTTAATTGTCCCGCCTGCCAGGGCATGGTTATCCTGCCGGAACCGGATTTCATTTTCAACTGCCCCTCCTGTGACGGCAAACTTGCTGTTCCCGCAAGCATGTCAAGCGAGAATTTTCAATGCCCATTGTGTGGAAAAGAGTTCACTACCCCTGCATCCGGCGCAAAATATGCTCCTCCACTAAAGGCCAGGCCGGAAAAAATAACCTGCCCGTCCTGTTCGTCCGAACTGGAAGTTGATTACAGCACGCTGCGAGAGTGGGCAGGACAGGAAGTGAATTGCCCGGTATGCAACGGATCAATTAAACTTCCGCCACTTCCACCGGCGCAATCTTCTTCGTTTTTCCCGATGGCTTCACCGCCTCCTTCGCTAACTCCAGTTACAATCCAGGAAAAAAGCGCGGCTCTGCCAACAGAAGCCCGTAGTTTCACAGCAGAACCCCGCATTTTCCCCGCCGGCTTGTCCGACGGAGAAAAAAAGGAATCAAGACTCAAACTAAAAACCCCTCTATCGGAAATTCCATCCTCCAACCCTGCAATGGAACGTTTCAAACTGCCGGTGTTCAGCATATGGCAGAAATTAATGCCTTTATTAAAGAAGATTGCCATATTATTGGTCATAATGGGTTTAATTGCGGGAAGCTTGTATTTCGTTGATCTGGGTAAATCCGAAAGCAAAAACTGGAAAGTTGCCGTCCAATCGCTTGGCATTCTCAAGAACGAACCCCTTGATGCAACTGCGCTTGATACAATTAAAAAAGTCATTCCGGACGTCGGGAATGGCATGACAGGGCGTACCCCAAAAACAGGACTGATGGCTGTCTGGGCCCTTGGGCAACTCAAACTTGGTAATACCGAAAAAGGACTTACAATATGCAGGTGGATTGAGAATAATTATTCCGGCACGCGTTTTACCGCCTCTGTCGCCTATGTAAATTTCACCCAGGACTGTGAATGCCGGAACCAGCAGACGCAATGTCCGAAATGTAATGGTAATGTCACCTGTCCCGCCTGTGATGGAAAAGGCAAGAAAATCTTTTCTGTAAACAGTCCAATTAGAGGTGCAAAAACACTGGGAAGCACAACCAAGCGTAAATATCGCAAAATGGGCGAAGCGGATGCAGGACATGGACATTCATTAGGTGACGCTTCACCCGGAAAAACACTCCAGCAGGTATGTACATCCTGTAACGGCACCGGCAGGTGTGCCCTTTGTAAAGGTACAGGGAAAACCATAACGGCGTGTTCAAAATGCGGAGGCAGGGGATGGATTTTTTCCAGGGCGAAACTTGACGATCATTATTCCAGTTTGGTCAAACGGGTTTATTTATATTCTGTACTCAAGCTGGCCTTGGAAAAAATCGTTGATATCGGGATATTCGTCCAGAAAATGACCAAAAGTGCTCAGCCGGGGGCAGAATCCCCTTCTTCCGATGATTTCCCTGCCGATTTACCGGTTGAAACAAAACCGCCGGTGGAACCGGTCGATTGGGCGAAAAGATACGATGATCTCTACCGGGAATATTCCGGCAAATTTGTCACCCCGAAACTTGAAGAACATATTTCCATCCGGATCAATGGAGGCAAAACGTTCGCCGGAATACTTGCCGGCCTGTCGGAATCAAATCTTGAGATTCGCTCGGCTTCAAGTAACGTGAATGTAACAGTCGGTTTCCAAAATACACAGCTCGATACAGAGTCGCGGATTGTCTGTTTTCGGAATGATTTCGCGGCATTCCACGCAAAAAAACAATGCGACGAAGAAAAAAGCAGGAAGTGAAGCTTCCGGAACTCCGCCGTAGCCTTGCCCCGTCTTCACCCATGCTATACCGTGTTTGCCGTGCCATTCATCCCGCGTGCCAAGGCACGGGGCATTTTGGCGAAGGCGAGTAATGTAGCCGCCCCGTTACACTGCAGAAAGCAGTGTCAGGCACTGAAAAACTTAATCATCGAGAAGCTTGAACTGCCTGATAAAACACTTATGTACACGTTCACTTCCAGGAACACTTGGATCCCTGCAAGGATCGCGCCATATCTCCGCAACGGCACGAGCCGAGGCAAGCACCTTGCCTCGCGTCCTTCCTCCCGCACCTTCAGCATACGCATCTGCCGCAAGATAGATCGTGAAAAAATTGCCTCGTGTGGTTAACAAACCTGCCGTATTACTGAGAACAGCTTCCCGTTCACAATCACTCATACCGGGCAGACATGCAGTCCAATTAGAAACCACTCCCATCTCACCAACATCATTATATACATTGGAATTCAGTCCGATCAGTAGATTTGTAATACTGGCGACTTGACCAGAGAGTGGAATTACTGAATTTGTATCATATCCTGCGGGACAATTGGTAAAAACAGCTGCCAGTACATCGGAGTTTCTGGTGTTTAAATTTACACGCCCATTGACCAAGCCATTTGTAAGGGTAAAGTTCTCAAAAACGGTTTGCCGGACATAAAAACTTGGATCACGGTTAAACAGCCTTATTGTTTTCCATTTGTATGCATTGGCTGCACCCAACAGAAGATTTCCCAATTCCCCAACCGAATTGAGCCTGCCCCTGTCTGATACATACATGGAAGTGCCCTGGTCATAGGGAAACCCCGAGTTCTGGTTACGCCAAACTAACGTCCATTGATTTGTGGTTCCCTTTGTATGCACACCCGGGGTGGAATAAGCTCTCCAGAATTGAGGTCCTGTCTGCCAGTTGAATCTTGGATCGACACATTCCATGCCCATTGGATGGGTAACCATTGTATTTGTAACAACATATGTAAAAGATCCTATTGGAAGATAATTTGTATAGGGCACGATATCAACTGTACCCCCCCCCGGCTGGGCTGTAATCCACGCCTTCGCTTCATAACTGATATTTATAATATTACCCGTCACCGCAACCATTGATACATCAATTGGAGGTGTTTCTAGCGGCGCAGTCAACACTCTGAATGGCGAACCGGGATTACCCACGTAATAACTTGGGATGGCCCTACTCTCCGTACGCGTGGCAATTGCAGATACAGTCATGTTGGACAATGTCACTGTCCATTCCACATGAAAATCAAAGTTATTTGTCTGGGTTTTTAAAAATGGATACCATGTTTCAATCTCAAGGGTAGACCTGACTCGCACATTCGGATCTAAGAAAGTACATTGATTCGTGATATAAAACTCATTAATCATCGGAACGGCTTCAGTACATGGAGATACTAGGCTCTTCGGCATACAGTCCGTATCAATATAATCAAGAAGATTGGTAAAAACAAATGCTGCTTCAGAAGCATCAATACCACTGTTTCTAAGCCCCTGTATGATATTAGCCTTCACGGCCGGTTGGCTCAGCACAGTTTCATCACCACTGATATCAACTTTTTGTATTCCAATACCATTCACAACAAATTCCCCTTCGCGAGATAGTGAAAATGCGCACATATTGTTAGGCCATTGTTGAAAACCTTCATTAAGAGCATACGCTTCGCCAAGAGTTTCATATTTGACATGGACCGCACGTTGATTGGTAAAGACTTCAGCAAAGGGAACCGAACCTATCTCCGGTAATTGCGAAATCTGAATTTCATGGACATTAGTTCCAGAACCTCGAGTCATACCGCCTACCCGGTTTACATCCAGAAGACCGGACTGGTTCACTGCGATAAACGCATAACGCCCCACCTGCCAGTTGTTTGTGTCATAAAGACCATACCAGTAAGCATTCGTGCTTTTTGCCAGATTCCACGTGCTGACGGAAACATAATTAGATCCAGAAGGACCCAAAACACGCGCCTTCGGTAAACCTGAACCCATATATATTATATTGGTCGAAACCATGATGTCCCATTTGGGATAGATATCAAAACTTACCCCATTATCCATGTTCGCATTTATGTTTGTTATGGCCTCGGCAAGGGCGGCCCACAGCATATGTTTCGCTATGACACCATTCCTGTAATTGGAAGCGCCATTCCTCTCAATCCTCATGGAAATCGAAAACGCAACCGCTGACAGCATGAGCATGGATAAGAGTCCAAGAACAAGCACCAGCGCCACGCCTCTTTTCCCGGTCATGAGCATATGACGGCAATACTTCCGGACCAAACACCGCCACCGGTTGAAAACCTTAGAAATCATAGGCATATCTCTTTGCATTTGGGAAAAATACCGTCGTCTGGTAATATTCGCTTTCAGAAATCGGATTCTGGCTGAAAGTAACCTTATACAGGTTGCCCCATGGATCTCTGAACCCCTCCGTCTGGATTCTTTTATTGGGTTCCATGAATCTGAGGCTCCTGTCGTTATCACCCATCAAGTATCTCATGACAGACCAATCCATATCTCTTTCCCCTGACAACGATCCGGGCCATTGGCCAAAAACCAACCAGTATGACTTCCATGCCATCGCCAGCTGTTTGACCTCGGCCTCTGCCTTCGTAATTCGCGCCTTATCCCTCGCAGTTTTCATTCCAACGATCACTAAACTGGCCAGGATCCCGATGATTGCAATAACCGCCAACAGTTCAATGATCGTAAAACCCGTTTTTTTCATGGCTTTAATAGCTCCTGATATCATCATCAGCGGCTGTGCCTTCAGTGTTAGGTACACCGTTGGGACCGTATGATCTTGCGCCAACGCCCGAGACATCTGCATTTCTTCTTATTGCCAACGTAATGTTTATCCATGGAGGCAAATTAGCGGTCCAGTTAGGAATAGAAGAAGGCGGAGGCACCTGGAAAAGCAGTCCTTCAACATTTCCAGCGACAGCAACGCCATTCCTCGCAATCTCAGATCCACTCATCTCATACGTAACCTCCTCAGAAACACGTTGTCCTGCATTATTGGTTGTATTACCGAGTGTTACGAAGCGAATAGTACTCCCTGATACCTGGAAAACTCTAAAACCACTATTAGTATTATCTACCGCCCCCGCCAGTTCCCGGGCCATCATGCCCAGCACTCCCCTGCCCATCATATTTCCACTCGCCTTCCGCATCCCCGTATCCCAGGAAATACTGCTCTGGTGAAAAATTGTGCTCATCATCAGAACGATCACAATAAGGATAACCGTTGAAACCAGGATCTCGATCAGTGAAAATCCCCGGTTATCTGATATTCCGGATTTTTGAATTATTCTGTCAATTATGTTCATTCTGCCTGCCAACCCGACTTGTCCACCATAGCTCCTTGAGCGACGGAGAAAGCCTTTTGCGTAGGCTGCTCCGGGTTCCGCTTTATTACATGCCCATATAAACAAACTCGGTCATGTAACACCTCGTTGTCTGGCTGAATTTGCCGTATTTTCCGCTTCTCACCAGCAACACCGCCCTTTTCCGGTAACCATTGGAATTAAGCGGATAGCTATCAACTGTTAATGTATATTTAATGGTATTACCGCTTCCGGAAGGAAAATCCTCCACACGTCTCGGTTCTTCATTTAATAAAGCCACATAAACCTCGGGAGTATCAAGCACCCTGGATCCGGCAGGCCACGCAGATTGCCACTCAGACCAGTTCGTTTTAGTCATTGAGCTTCCTTCCATGGCATTGAGAACGAAATCCGCAAACATTGATTCCTGTGTATCGGCAATCCCCATTTCACTCTCGCGAAGTCCAAGAGGAAAAAGGGAAAAGAGAATAAGCAATCCGGCCGCCACCAGGAAAATCGCAAGGTTAACCTCAACCAGGCTGAACCCTTTACTATTATTGCGCAACAATTTCATTCATATTCCTTATTCTGACTCGACAAATCCCGTCTCCCGTCTAACTCGAATTGTGGCCACAGGCGTCCCGCCGACATTGATTTTTTCATATATCCTTATCGTACGCTCCTCTCGCGCCTGACCGGTAGGTAAGAATGTTATCGGAGCAGGAACTGTTAAATATGAATCTTCTAATTGAAGTCCTCGCGCCAGCGTTGTCCTCTGGTAGAGTGGCCATCCGTACAACTGTCCGTCACTTGAAAAAAGGTTCTGGGGCTCCACCTGCATATGCCAGACCACATCACCATTTGCGTCAAGAGTGGAGCTGACATACGTAACGATTCCCTCCTTAGGGTCTCTATTTTCTTCGCAATTCGTCAGGTTGTATATCGCCATATTCGTAACAGTTTCCAGATCGCTCCAATCGGCGTATTCATCCGTTATGTATCCACTGCTTACGCTTGTTATCGCGCCTTCCGCCCTGCACAGGGAGTACCAGCCATTCGTTCTGTCCTGGCCAAAAACCACAATTACTTTCTTTCCCTGCATGATCGCCGTCTGGCGCGCAAGTGAAATCATCTGGGTCATATGCTCTATGGCGCTCCTGGTGCCGGACCCCCGGACTGCCGCGAAATATCCCATGATGGCTATGGACGATACAATTGCCATTATCGCCATCACGGTCAGCAATTCCAGCAGTGTGAAACCTTTTCTCATCGCTTTTCTCATGACAAATAAAATTACTTTCCTGCCAGCAGTCAAAAACTAGTATACCGAATTAGTATTTACATCCAAGTTAACAAAGAAACGATACGGTTGCATGGTTATCGGATTCAGAACATTTCCACTAATATCACGCACGTAATCGCCCAGATTCAGGAATTTGATTTGCCTGGGATTTTGTTCAGTACCGGTCCCGGTAAAAACTTCGATGACCGAAGCATTTTCACTTGGATTTGAATACCAGTTGGTAGCTAGTGAACTCAGGGGGTCCGGGATCGGCCACCTACCGTATTCAGTACGATACGCTTGGCATGCTCCGGCAAGCGTCCTGGCATCGCTTTTTGCGCGCTTTTCATTTGCATAGCGTACGGACTTCTTGATGGCAGCACTCATTAATCCCAGTAAAATGCCGATAACAACAACAACCATTAACAATTCAATCAGTGTAAAAGCGCTCCTCTTCATGTTTTTCCGTCCCTTACTTTCTGTATAATTTCCAGGCATTATTATTCCCAACTCTTTATATCATCCCCCTTACGGTTAACAGCGTCGTCCATCCTGTCCGGCCCTCTTGACCAGACCGCGACACTTCTGTTCAGTTCAGCGGATTCTTGCGGAACGTTAACCCTGCCATCGTAAGGGGTAGAATCTGAAAGCCTGCCATTGTCCAGCCGTACCTGGTAAAGCGATCCCCACGGGTCCAGAAAGCCGATTACAAATTCATTTGTGGTAAATTCCATGAATTCGTTACTGCCACGGGTGTTATAATATGATCTTCCAGCCAGTATATTCATCATGTTGGTATTCATTTCTCTGATAATAACAGGATTCGCAGGATCATCGCCTGTCGAAGGAAACATGCGATAGTCAGTAAGATAACCCTGCCAGGCCGTGGCAAGCTGATTTACGGCATCGCGGGCCTTGGCGCGTTTTGCATGTTCCCTTACCCTGCCAAGAACAGGCAGAAGCATACCCAACAGTGCAGCGATGATGGCCAGAACAACGAGCATCTCAACAAGCGTAAAACTCTTTTTTCTCATAACATCACACGTTTTTTCTGTGTTATTTCTCATTGTAAATTATTCATCCCACTTCCCGCTCTTGTGAATGTTGTCCCTGTCGTACGGGGGCCCTATTAACGTGCCGCCTCGTCGTTCGTTATAACCATCCTTTCCATCAGGACCTGCTGACCAGAGATCATAAGTCGTATAAGGAGGATCCGACCTGTAACGGATTACATTCCCCCAGGGATCAGTTATAGTGAAAACATAGATATTGTACTGGAGTGTACCTACATAATTATTTGTAACTTCTATTCCATGACCGGCCCAGTTGTCCCGCCCGTCAATCAAACCTTCAAGGAAAGGAGCCCATTTTTGCTTCAGCGCAACATCCCGGGGCTGATCAATATTGTTACGATAGGCAAGCGTAGTTTCATACTGGTTATTTGTAACTCGTGTGACGAGGTATGAAGTAAGCCCGTATTTATACATCCTGCCGGCATCACCGGGAGTAGTCCTGAAATAATCACCTGCAGGTCCCGATTCGGAACCCGCGTCGCCGAATGTATAACAGGTACGGCAATCCTCCGGATGACAGCCCCACGACCAACGGATACAGGCTCCTGTCTCCACAGGAGGATATTCACCGTATTCTGCGCGGTATTCATTCAACGCATGTGACACCCTCTCCAGCAGTGCCACACAGGCGGCTTTCTCCTGCTGTCTCTTCGCGAGTGACATCAACTTGAGGATCATGCCGGCCATGACACAGATGATTGCTATTACAATAAGCATTTCAATCAGTGTAAAAGAACAGGCATTTTCCTTTTTCTTCATTCAATACTCCTCCCTCTCTCTCTTCCTCTGCACTATAACAAAATCCCGGCTTTTCTGCAATTAAATCTAACAAAACCCGGGAAAAGTGTTGTCATGAAATCGTAAAGATTACGTTAATTCTAAGGACCGAATGGCACCGGAATCGGCTCCCAACAGGCTGAAAATGACCATCCATAACCAATCACGCATTCTAAATTGCCGCAAATCAATCGATAACCGGAGTTTTTTTGCCTTGTCTTTTATCCCGGTAATTATTTTCCCATTTCAGAAATGATCGATATTAACGGTACGAACATCGCTATAACAATCGTACCCACGACTACGGCAAGGAAAACTATCATAATAGGTTCTATAATGGACGTAAGGCCTTCTACGGCCGAATCTACTTCATCATCATAATTATCGGCGATTCTTGTTAACATTTCAGGCAAAGCGCCTGTTTCCTCTCCAACATCCACCATGCTTACAACCATCCCGGGAAACACGCCTGATGCCTCAAGGGGCATCGACATGCTTTCACCTTCTTTAACCGCATCATGGACCTGTAGAATAGCTTTAGCCACGGCCTCATTGCCGGCTGTCTCCCTGACAATATTCAAGGCCTGAAGGACCGGCACGCCGGAACTCATGAGAGTACCCAGTGTTCGTGTAAACCTGGCAACAGCCGACTTGACCAGCAATGTGCCAAACATCGGTATTTTTAACTTCATTTTGTCCAGCATAACACGCCCAGCCGAGGTTTTGCCCCACAACTTTATGGCCACAACAATCACGGCTATAACTCCAATTATAACCAACCCCTGGGTTTTCACCGCATTGCTGATTGTAATTACAAACTGAGTCAGCGCCGGTAATGGCTTACCTTGCAACAGGTCTTTGAATATTTCTTGAAACTTGGGTATTACATTCGTCATGAGAAATCCGACAATTCCAAGTGCAGCAACTAAAACCACAATGGGATAAATCATGGCGCCCTTGACTTTATTCTTGATTTTTTCAGACTTCTCCATGAACTCCGCCAATCGTTCAAGAACAACTTCAAGTACACCACCGGCCTCGCCGGCCTTGACCATGTTTATAAATAATTTATCAAAAATCTTCGGGTACTGGGCAAGCGCCTCAGAAAAAGTGCTTCCGCTTTCAACAGCCTCACCCATGCCGTTCAACGCATCCCTCAACGCCGGCAGTTTCTCCTGTTTCAACAGGATTCGCAAGCCCCTCAACAAAGGCATTCCGGCACCAACAAGAGTCGCAAGCTGACGGGTAAACACCATAAGATGCTTGGGCTTAATCGTACCTCCAAAGAGGTTGAAACTGCTCAGCGACTTTCTTAACCCTTTTGCCTGCGCTTGTGTATTGACTGCCGCAGTTACTACTCCTTTTTTCTTATCACTCCCGCCGCCACTGACATCAAGAACACGTGTGGGGAAAAAACCTTTTGACCTGATAAGGGAAACGGCCTGAGATTGATTCTCTGCATCAAGTACCCCTTCTGTCTCCTTCCCTTTAGCATCCATCGCAATATACTTGAATTTAGGCATAGAACCTCCGTTTGCTGCCTGAAAAAATTATCATTTCACAAAGGGAGATACAAGGTAATCCAAGATTTTTTTTAAGAAGTCATCCATGCTTTGTTAACAACATTCTTCCAGATGGCCCTGCGTCGAAATGATGTTCTGCTGGCAGACGTGTCCGCCATAGCTTCTTTAGCGACGGCGGAAACCCGCAATTTTTTCCGGGAATCCACCGTGATTAAGTCCCAATCCCGACTCTATGCGATACCGGAAAGAGTACAGGAACAGGGGAAGATAAGACTGAAAATCAACATCGTTTACGTGGAAATACGACGGGCACCTGGTCGAAAGGTAAAGACAAAAACGCAGGATCAGACCTTTTGTTACTTTGTCTCCGGTTTTTTCTCGGGCTTTTTCTTTCTCTCCGGCGGGGCGATATCCACCCACTCAAGAATAACCATTTCGGAACTGTCGCTTCTGCGTTTACCAAGCTTGACAATCCTGGTATAACCACCGTTTCTGCCGCTGAATTGCGGGACGATCTCTTTTAAAAGTTTTTCAACATATTCCTCGCGGAACAACTCGGATATTGCTTTTCGTCTTGCGGCCAGCGTTCCCTGCTTGCCGGTGGTAACAAGTTTCTCCGCAAGGCTCCTGGCCTGTTTTGCCTTTGCAAGTGTAGTCTCTATCCTCTTCCGCTCAATAAGCGCACAAACAATAGAAGCTATCGTCGCAACACGATGCTCCGGACTTCTTCCAAGTTTCGAACTTTGTAACCTGTGGCGCATTGAAAACCTGTTACTTTATTTCCCTTTTTTCTTCCAAAAGACCCGGTTCGAATGTCATACCCAGCGCAAGGCCAAGTTCAACCAGCTTGCCCTTGATCTCGTTCAACGACTTCTTGCCGAAATTACGGTATTTCAGCATGTCTGCTTCCGTCTTCTGCGCCAACTGGCCCACGGTTGTTATGTTCGCATTATTAAGGCAATTGGCGGCTCGCACGCTCAACTCTATCTCGTTGACGCTCATATTAAGCTTGCGCCTTAACTCTTCGCGCTCTGCATCAATCTGTTTTTCGCTCTCCTCGAACTCAACAATATCCTTGTCATAATTCACAAAGACATCAAGGTGATGACGTAAAATGGCGGCAGACATTGTAAGGGCATCATCAGGAGTAACTCGTCCGTCCGTCCAGATCTCTATGACAAGCTTGTCATAATCAGTCTTCTGTCCGACTCTTGTGTTCTCCGTGTAGAAATTGACTCTTCTCACAGGTGAAAAAATAGAATCTATCGGGATTCTTCCAATTTCCTGGTCGGGCTTTTTATTCCATTCGGCCGGACAGAAACCACGTCCAATACGGGCTTCCAGTTTCATCTCCAGCCTGCCATCATCGGATAAAGTGGCAATATGGGCATCGGGATTCAGTATCTCAACCGTTCCATCCGTCTGAATATCGCCGGCAGTTACTTCGCCGGGCCCCTTTACATTGACCGTCAGGATCCTGGGTTCCCTGACGTATGTCTTAAGCAGGACCTTCTTCAGATTTAGAATAATGTCGGTCACGTCTTCAACAATTCCCGAAACAGAGCAGAACTCATGTTCAGCACCTGTAATTCTAACGGAAGTAATCGCAGCGCCTTCTATGGAAGAAAGAAGGACACGTCTCAGCGAATTCCCTATCGTCCTGCCATATCCGACCTCGAACGGCTCGGCAACAAACTTTGCATAAGTTTCCGTAGCCTTAATCTCGTCCTTAACCGCCCTTTTGGGCATTTCGAATCTACTAAGTCTTATTGGCATCTTCTCTGTCCTTTCCTGAGCTGGAAAAAAAAGCCGCACAATGACGGCAACAAACCACCCACTATTTCGAATAAAGCTCCACGATAAGCTGTTCGTTTACAACCGGCGAGATCTCATCACGCGTCGGAATCCGCACCAACTCACCGGAGAAATTATTTGCATCCAGCTTGAGCCATGAAGGCATTTCTTTTCCGGTAACGGCCTCCAGCGCCTTCTTGGCCTGTTCCCTGCTTTTAGGTCTGTTTCTCACCTCTATTACCGACCCGGCCTTCAGGGTCATCGACGGAACCGCCGCCCTGCGGCCATTAACCGTCACATGACTATGTGTAACAAATTGTCGAGCCGCAGCCCGGGAAACTGCAAATCCAAGCCGATATACCAGGTTATCAAGGCGTGTCTCCAGCAACTGGAGAAGCACATCACCCGTAACGGTTCTTCCGCGTAATGCACGTTGGAAAAAAAGGCGAAACTGGTTTTCGCGCATTCCAAACTGGTTGCGCAACCGTTGTTTTTCTCTCAGCTGCCTCCCATAATCCGACAGCTTCTTCCTGCGCTGCTGACCATGCACGCCCGGAGCAGGACGTTCAGTCTCGATAGGGCATTTTGCCATGCTGCATCGTATTCCCTTCAGGAAAAGCTTCATGCCCTCAGCGCGACAACGGCGGCATAATGGACCAGTGTATCTGCCCATTTATACTCTCCTTCTCTTTCTTGGCCTGCAGCCATTGTGCGGTATTGGTGTTACATCCTTGATAACTGCTATATTCAGCCCGCCAGACTGAAGGGCTCTTACAGCTGATTCTCTTCCCGCACCTGCACCTTGTATACGCACCTCGACCTCACGCATTCCCCGCCCCACTGCCAATCTTGCGGTTTCCTGCCCAACCATTGTCGCAGCAAACGCCGTACTCTTCCTCGAACCTTTAAAGCCTGCCCTGCCCGCACTGCTCCATGCGATTACTGCACCATGCGGATCAGTTATTGATACAATGGTATTATTGAATGTGGCTTTGACATGGGCTATCCCAACCGGCACACTCCGCAAACCACGGGCCTTGTGATGCCTGGCCGCGCGCTGTTCATCCGGAGACAGCGTCCCCTCACCGCCGGCAGCCGCTCCTTCCGCGGCCGGAACTGTCTCTGCCTTTTCAGGTTTTGCCCCTGCTGTTTCTTTTTTTTCTTCTTCTGCCATATCTGTCCGGAGCCTCTCTTGAAATTACTTAGTCTTCTTTATCGGATTTTAAAGCCGTACGCACTTCCTTGCTGCGAACCGCACCAACTGTACGGCGCGGACCTTTTCGTGTTCTGGCATTTGTACTTGTTCGCTGTCCACGTACCGGCAGTCCTTTGCGATGGCGTAGCCCGCGATAACTGCCTATGCTGATGAGCCGCCTGATATTCTGGGTTACTTCACGCCTGAGATCCCCTTCAACACGGTACCCCGATTGTATTATCCCGATCAGGACTCTTAACTCATCAGGTGTAAGGTCATCTGCTTTCTTTGCCGGATCAATTTTAGATTCCGCAACAATCTGATCCGCCTTGGCAGGCCCGATCCCATAAATGTAACGTAATGCGATATTTATTCGCTTTTTTCCCGGAATATCAACACCCACCAACCTCGGCATAATTACTTCTCCCTGCAGAAATCAGGATCTAACCTTGACTCTGTTTATGACGCGGATTTGTACAAATTACCCGTACAATCCCCTTGCGGCGCACAATCTTGCACCTCTCACATATTCGCCTTACAGAACTTCTTACTTTCACCGTTTATCCCCATTGGCATACAAAAAAGTCGAACTGTAGTATCCCCAAAATATAAAGTCCAGAAGAAAATCAACTTTCCGCTTAAATAGTTAAAATCTGCGCTAAACCCTCCGTAATGGCAACAGTATGTTCAAAATGAGCTGACAACTTTCTGTCACGCGTCAAAACTGTCCAACCGTCGGCCTGTACCTCTACTTCCGCACCCCCCTGATTCACCATCGGTTCAATTGCAAAAGTCATACCAGGCTTCAAAACAGCACCCCGTCCCGGAGGTCCGAAATTCGGAATTTGAGGATCTTCATGCATTTGCCTGCCGACCCCATGCCCGACAAAATCCCGTACCACCGAAAAACCGGCACCTGTAACAGTCTTTTCGACAGCATTCGATATATCCGACACCCTTTTGCCCGAAAGCGCTGCTGCAATGCCTGCTTCAAGCGATTTCTCAGTTGTCTTTACCAATCTCAAAACTTCAGGATCAGTAACTCCAACCATCACAGTCAAAGCCGTATCCCCTATAAATCCCTCATACTTGACCCCAACATCTATACTTACAATATCGCCAAGCTGGATATGCCTCTGATCCGGAATACCATGTACAACTGCATCATTCACCGATATACAGATATTCCCGGGATATCCCCTGTACCCCTTGAAGGCACTCTCAGCACCAAGCTTTTTCATCAACTCTCCGGCATACTCCGACAACTCCATGGTCGTAATACCGGGACTCACTTTAGCTGCAACATCATCACGAACTACAGCAGCCAAATGCCCGCTTGTCCTCATCCGCTCGATTTCGGCAGCACTTTTTATAACAATCATTTCTCTTCAGCCACATACCCGGCATCACCACCTGGGGATGTGCCGCAGGCTGCCCTCATTTGAGGATTTGCCGTATATCCTCTACAAGCTTATCAACCTTCTGGTTTGAATTTACTTTTACAAGAACTTTTTGCCTGTCGTATCGCGCAATAAGACTCTCAGTCTGCTTGTTGTAAACTTCAAGCCTGTTTACAATCGTTGCCTCCTGATCATCAGGCCGCTGATAAAGTTCGCCACCGCACAAATTGCATATTCCGGATTTCTTCGGCGGAAGATTCACAATATGGCAGTTCCATCCGCACTTCCGGCAGGTACGTCGACCGGTAAGGCGCTGTAACAACACATCCCTGGGTGTATCAAGAAAAAGAACATGGGTGACCTTACCGCCCCGTCGGCCCAGGCTTTTCTCCAGCAATTCAGACTGAGGTACGGTTCTGGGGAAACCATCGAACATATACAGATCTTCAGGCCCGCCTTTATCCAGTCTTTCCTCGACAAGTTTTATGATAACCTCGTCCGGCACAAGTTCTCCGCGCTTCATGTACGCTTCGGCTTCACGGCCAACGGCTGTACCATTCTTCACTGCTGCACGCAGCATATCACCCGTAGAAATATGGATGTAGCCAGTCACTGCCTTTATTCTTTCAGCTACGGTTCCTTTGCCCGAACCTGGAGCCCCGAATAATATAATTGCTTTCATAATAAAACCTTTCGATTAAATTATCTGCGCGAGCGCAACTTGCCTTTTCTCAGGAAACCGTCATAGTTCCTCATGAGAAGGTGAGACTCAACCTGGCGCATGGTATCAAGAATCACACCAACAATGATCAGCAAACTCGTTCCGCCAAAGAAAGATGCAACCAGCCACGGCACTGCAAACTGTCTTGCCATTATTGAAGGCATTATTGCAATTGCCGTTAGAAAAATTGCGCCTATCAGGGTAATGCGCGTCATTGTCTTGTCCAGATATTCCCCTGTTGGACGACCGGGCCTGATACCGGGCACATAGCCGCCATTCCTCTTTAAATCATCCGCTATCTGTAACGGGTTGAACTGTGTTGCAACCCAGAAATAGGAAAAGAAAAGTATCAACAGGGCATCCGTCGTCACATAAAGCGGTTCACCTATGTTGAATGCCACGCCCAGCGTCTTGGCAAAATCCCATGGCATCTGTCTCAAGATCGCCGCAGGGAACGCCAGCATTACGGAAGAAAAGATGATCGGCATGACACCGGAATAATTAACCCGCAAAGGCATATATGTATTTTGACCGCCATAAACTTTCCGCCCGATAACTCTTTTTGTTGTGTTTATCGGGATTTTCCTCTGCGCCTGCGTCAACGAAATCGTCGCCGCCACGACGAGGAAGAACATCACTACAAGACCTATGAGATGGAATATTGTGAACTGCGCAACACCTTCGACAGGCGTGAACATCTTAATCGCCGCAAATACAGCGCTGGGAAGACGACTTACAATGTTGACAGTTATAACCAGGGAAATTCCATTTCCAATGCCGCGTTCGGTTATCTGCTCTCCTATCCACATCATCAACATGGTGCCGGCGATCTGCGCAATCACAGTCATTATCCGGAATTCCCAACCCGGACTGGGAACAAGAATTTCATTGATTCCCAGCGAACCCGGTCTTTCGAGTGTCAGCGCAAGAACAAATCCCTGGATCGCGCATATTACAATCGTGAGATAACGCGTATACTGGGAGAGCTTCTGACGACCGGTGTCACCTTCACGCGCCAAACGTTCCAGGGTCGGAATGATAGCCGTCATCATCTGGAGAATAATAGATGCACTGATATACGGCATGATACCTAAAGCACCAACGGCACATCTGCTGAGGGCGCCTCCACTGAACAGGTCGATAAAACTCAGGAAACCACCGCCAACCTGCCGGTCAATTTCGGCAATAACACGCTGAAGCGCGCCCGGATCAATACCAGGGGTTGGCACTGCTTCGATAAGCCGACAGACAAAAACCATACCCAGTGTGAAGAAAATTCTCTGTCTGAGTTCCGGAATTTTGAGAGAATTTGAAAACGCAGATAGCATCAGGCTGTTACGACCTCACAAACACCGCCGGCTTTTTCAATCTTGGCCTTGGCACTGGCGCTGAATGCATGAACCTTGACGGTAAGCTTCTTGTTTATTTCGCCATTTCCAAGGATTTTTACACCTTTGTGGATTCCTTTTGCCAGCCCGCTGGCCTTGAGAACCGACTCGGTGATTTCCGTACCTTCATCAAATTTTTCGAGATCAGCCAGATTAACTGCAAGATATCCGAGCAACTCCATGCTCTTGAATCCCCGCTTGGGTATGCGGCGAATGAGTTTCATCTGACCACCTTCAAAACCGCTTTTGTGCTTATGGCCCTTTCTGGCCATCTGTCCCTTGTGTCCCCTGCCGCAGGTTTTCCCCTTGCCTGACCCGCCGCCGCGACCTACACGCATTCTGCGATGCCTGGCACCCGGCGTATTTTTTAACGAAGTAAGATCCATTGTTAACACCCTTTACAATTCAACATGGCGCGCACTGGCAATTTCTTCCCTCGAACGCAGTTTCTTAAGCGCATCAACTGTTGCTTTGACTACATTCAACCTGTTCGAACTTCCCAGAGACTTCGCAAGAACATCCCTGATACCTGCCAAATCCAGGACCGCACGTACCCCACCCCCGGCAATAACACCTGTGCCAGGAGCAGCGGGACGAAGAAGAACCACCCCGCCATCACATTCTCCTGTGACTTCATGAGGAATAGTCTTACCCTTCATTTTAACGTTAAACATCATTTTCTTCGCCGATTCGCCGCCTTTACGGATGGCATCAGCAACCTCATTGGCTTTCCCGAACCCATATCCTACCCGGCCATGATGGTCACCAACCACAACAACAGCACTGAAACTGAAACGTCGCCCGCCTTTAACCACCTTGGCACAGCGGTTTACAAATACCACGCGTTCTTCCAGTTCTGATTGTCCCTGCCCTTCGGGATCCAATTGGAGAATTGTATCTTCAACTATTGAACTCACTTTTCCTCCGTAGTAGCACCGGCCACCAGGCCGGCCTTAACCACCGCATCCACCACCGCTTTCACACGGCCATGGAATTTATATCCGCCACGGTCTACAATAACCTGTTTAATTCCTTTTTCACGTGCCACTTCCACGGCTCTATTTCCCAGCAGACTGGCCGATGCCAGATTCTTCTTTTTCTCATGTCCTTCAGTGGAAAGAGATGCGATTGTGACACCCTTCTCATCATCTATGAACTGAACGTGAATGTGCTTGTTCGAAACCATTATCGCCATCCTGGGACGCTCAGCCGTTCCATTTACTTTTGCTCTGATACGCAGATGCCTGAGCACCCTGCGTTCTTTTCTACTGTCATATTTCATGATAATTCCTGAACATCATCAGGCAACCGTCTTGCCGACTTTTCGCCTTACGTATTCACCCTTGAAACGTATTCCTTTGCCCTTGTAAGGTTCTGCCGGGAAATAAGAACGTATTCTCGCAGACACGTCCCCCACCTGCTGTTTATCAGCCCCGCTGACAACAATGGCAGTACCTTCCGTCACCACAATCTTTATTCCATCAGGGACTGTATATTCAACAGGCTTCGGGAAACCAAGCGACATTTGGAGCTTTTGCCCCTGCAGAGCGGCCTTGAAACCTACCCCCTGAATCTCAAGCTCCTTGCTGTATCCCTTCGTAACACCCTCGATCATGTTCGCGATGAGCGTTCTTGTAAGTCCGTGCAAATTACCCTTTTCAATATCGTCAATTTTTACAATTACTTTTGCGCCTTCAACAGTTGCGGAAACTCCGGACGGCATGGCCATGGTTAATTCTGCCTTGGCCCCCTTCACGCGAACATCCGAACCGTTGACCGTAACAGTAACACCTGACGGTATCTCTACTGGTTTTTGTCCTACTCTTGACATTCTTCACTCCAGAATCAATTTGGCCATTAACGGCCTCATGTTAAATTTTACCAAACTAGACAGACAATTTCTCCACCTACACCACGTTTGATTGCTTCTTTGCCCGACATAATACCAAGAGGAGTACTTACAACCACCACACCCATGCCTCCCAGGACCTTAGGTATTTGTTTTGCTCCACTATATAAACGCAAACCTGGTTTGCTCTTTCTTTTCAATCCGCGTATAACTGGTTCATGGTCTTCGGTATACTTCAGGTATATGCGCAGGATCTTTTTCTTGCTTCCACCCTCAACCACATAATCTTTGATATAACCTTCCTTCTTCAGTACACGGGCTACCTCACCCTTCATTTTTGAATGCCCCATCTCTACAGTCTCAAGTCCAGCCTGGTGCGCATTCCGAACTCGTGTCAACATATCAGCAATTGGATCCGTCAAATTCATATACTCTCCGATACTACCAGCTAGCCTTCACAATACCCGGAATCTGGCCGGAAACGGCCAGTTCCCTGAAACACAGACGGCATAACTTGAATTTTCCCATGAACGAATGCCGCCTGCCGCAACGATTACAACGGTTATATTTACGAGTCCCGAATTTCGGCTTACGCTTCGCTTCCGCAATCTGTGATTTCTTAGCCAATTCCACAGCCTCCTGCTATTTGCCTGAGAAAGGCATCCCAAGCAGCTTCAACATCTCACGCGCTTCATCATTGTTACGCGCGGTAGTTACAATTGTAATATCCATTCCCTGAGTCACGGTAACAGTGTTGGGATCAATTTCAGGGAATACCGTCTGTTCCTTAACCCCAAGCGTGTAACTGCCACGCCCGTCAAAAGCCGTCGGAGATACTCCTCGAAAATCCCTGATTCTCGGTAAAGCCACACTTAAAAGACGATCCAGGAATTCATACATCCTGTCACCTCGCAGTGTCACCTTTGCGCCTACAATCATGCCTTCACGAACCTTAAAATTCGAAATGCTCTTCCGGGCCTTGTTTGATACAGGTTTCTGCCCGGTAATCTTGGTTAAATCACCCATCAACTTGCTTATGGCATCCTGCTTACTGGCCGCAATACCCATATTCACAACGATCTTAACAAGACGAGGCATCCTGAGACGATTCGTCATCCCAAGCGTGTCCTTCATCTTTGGTATCACTTCATTGATATATTTCTGCTTCAATCGCGGTATCATTTTACTGAACCCTCAAATAAGTTCCCGCACCGTTTGCATTTTCGAACCATTTGATCATTCTGCTTCACCCTTACAGTTCTGACACCTTTCTTGCAGGTCGGACAGAGAAGCATAACCTTTGATATCGGGATTGATGCTTCCTTCTCACTGATCCCACCCTGCGGATGGTCTTGCGACTTACGTAAACATTTTTTTACCATGTTCACGCCTTCAACTATTAACCGGTTACGGCCCGGTAATATTTGCATTACTTTCCCGGACTTGCCGACAATGGCCCCCGATACGGCAATCACAATGTCATTCTTCTTTATTCTCTGAATACTCAATTTTTCTTCCCCTGAAAATATCCCATTTGCTATATAACTTCCGGCGCAAGGGATATGATCTTCATAAAATTTTTATCCCTCAGCTCACGGGCCACCGGGCCAAAAATTCTTGATCCAATCGGATTCAACGTATCATCAACAATAACGGCGGCATTATCATCAAACCTGAGATAAGTTCCATCGGACCGGCTGATCGGATGGCTGGTCCTCACAACAACAGCCCTGCAAACCTGCCCCTTCTTAACCAAACCCCTGGGCTGAGCTTCCTTGATGGCAACCCTGATAATATCCCCGACATATGCAACATGTCTGTTTTGTCCTATTACGCGAAAACACATCGCCGTTCTGGCTCCTGTATTATCCGCTACTGTAAGATATGTACTTTCAGTTATCATTCTATCCCCTGCAAATCTTTCCTGGCAGCTTTCTCAAGCACCTCGACCAGACGCCATCTTTTCATGCGACTCATCGGCCGTGTCTCAACAACCAGCACCTTGTCACCCACAGCTGCCTCATTCTTTTCGTCATGCACGTATAATTTCTTCGTATGCGTCATGACCTTTCTATAAACTTCATGGGGTTTCCTGGTCTCAACAAGTACAACAATACTCTTGTCACCGCTCTTGCTGACAACCACACCTTTACGCTCCTTGCGTACACCACGATTATCTGACTTTACATCAACCATTGCGTTTACGCTCCCGTTCTCTGATTATCGTCTTTATCCGGGCCAGCTCTCTTCGTACCAGGCGCACGCGTAAAGGATGCTCCCCCGAATCACCAGTCCCTTTTTTTGCGCGCAAATCAAAAACCTGCTGAACTGTATCGTTCATCAGCTGCTGCAGTTCTTCATCAGTATGTTCTCTAATCTTTGCTGCCTTCATAAATCACCACTAGTGTCTCGAAACAAATTTCGTCGGCACACCCAGCTTTGCCGCGGCAATACGCATGGCTTCACAAGCCGCATGTTTCGACATGCCACCAATTTCAAAAAGAATCGCTCCCGGCCTTACCACACAAACCCAGGACTCCGGATCACCCTTGCCTTTGCCCATTCTCGTTTCAATGGGCTTTTTGGTTATTGGCTTGTCAGGGAACACCCTGATCCACATCTTACCCTTCTGCTTCATGAAACGGTTAATCGATACGCGGCAGGCTTCCAGCTGAATATTCTTCACCCAACCCCTGTCCAAAGCCTTCAGGCCGTACTCCCCGAACGCCAGCTTTGTTCCTACCGAGGCAATTCCTTTACGGCTGCCCCTTTGCATCTTCCGATGCTTAACTCTCTTGGGCATCAGCGGCATTGGTCTTGCGTTTCCTTTCTCCCTGCGTCGGGTCCTCTGTCTTCTTGCAAATCCATACTTTTACACCGATCCGGCCGGCCGTAGTTGCTGCTTCAGCAAAGCCATACTCAATATTGGCTCTCAAGGTATGAAGAGGAATCTTCCCTTCCTTGAACCATTCCACACGCGACAATTCGGCGCCACCAAGCCGGCCACTGGCCCTTATTTTGATCCCCTCAACGCGTAAATCCATCGCTATCTTGATGGCTCTTTTCATCGCACGCCTGAAGGAAACCCTTCTCGACACCTGTAACGCAATATTCTCGGCAACAAGTTGTGCATTTATGTCCGGATCTCTGACTTCTTTGATTTCAACATACACTTCTTTGCCGGTCATTTTCGTTATCTCAGCACGGATCTTCTCAATATCCTGCCCTTTCCGGCCTATCACAATCCCCGGCCGCGCAGTGTGAATATTAACTCTTACGCGGTTTGCATAACGCTCAATGATAATGTCGGATACAGCTGCGTTATCCAGACGATTCCTCACCAGCGTACGAATCGCCATGTCTTCAATAAGAAGATCACCGAACATCTTCTTGCTGCTGAACCAGCGCGAACGCCAATTCTTGTCAACAGCGAGTCTAAAACCAACAGGATTTACCTTTTGTCCCAAATGCAGACTCCTTATTTAAATTACAACTACTTTTTAGCTCTTACCGTCTGTTAAAATTATCTTTATATGGCACGTTCTTCTCAGGATTGGACTTACCGTACCCCTGGGCCTTGGCCAAAACCTTTTAATTGCCGGACCTTCATCAACTATGGCATCCTTCACTTTCAGATCAGCCGCCGTCAATTTCGCGTTTTTCTCCGCATTGGCAATCGCAGACTTTAAGACCTTACCGAGATGAAATGCACCTTTTCTTTCGCTGAAATCTGTCACCTTCAAAGCTTCGCTCACCGACAAACCGCGCATACGCTCTGCCAGATCCCGTACTTTGCTCGCGGGCATTTTTACATATTTTGCTTTTGCGATCACATCCATTATCACTATCCCCGCATTTTTATTTCAATGCTACGACCTTGTCCGTGTGTACTCCATGTTTACGGAAGATACGTGTTGGCGCAAACTCGCCCAGGCGATGCCCCACCATATTCTCCGTTATAAACATCGATATATGCTGTTTGCCATTATGTATGGCTATCGTATGTCCGATAAATTCAGGTACAATCATCGAACGCCTCGCCCATGTCTTGACAGGACGTTTATCACCGGACCGATTCATCGCCTCAATCTTCTTCAAGAGTTTCTCGTCAACAAAAGGACCTTTTTTTAGAGAACGCGACATAATTACCTTCTCCGACTCAAAATGAGCCTGCTGGTTGTCTTTCTCCTGTTCCTGGTCTTACCGGCTTTAGCCAGTTTGCCCCATGGTGATACAGGATGTCCACCACCGGAAGCCCGGCCTTCGCCACCGCCCATCGGATGGTCAACAGGATTCATTGCCACACCACGAACCGTAGGCCTGATTCCAAGATGCCTTGTTTTACCAGCCTTGCCCAAACTGGTACTACTGTAATCCAGATTTCCAACCTGACCGATTGTGGCCATACACCTCACACTAATCATTCTGATTTCACCCGAAGGCAACCTGACATGCGCAAACTCACCTTCGCGGGACATCAACTGTGCGCTTCCGCCTGCACCCCTGACCAGTTGACCACCCTTTCCCGGTTGCAATTCAATATTATGAATAAACGAACCCAACGGTATTTTTAAAAGAGGAAGAGCATTCCCAACAAGCGGCTCAATATCAGTCCCGGACACTATCGGCATTCCCACTTTCAGACCCAAGGGGGATAATATGTAACGCTTTTCTCCATCTGCATAGTTTAAAAGCGCAATATTCGCCGAACGATTAGGATCATATTCAATCGAAGCAACCCTGGCAGGAATACCAATCTTATCCCGTTTAAAATCAATGATACGGTATTGTTTCTTATTACCACCGCCACGGTGCCGTGTTGTTATACGACCCTGAAAGTTTCGGCCGCCATGTTTCTTCCTTATCTCCACCAAGGATCGCTCAGGTCTGTCCTTTGTTATTTCTTCAAAGGTCGGAACCGTAATAAACCTCATGCTTGGAGTCGTCGGCTTATATTTCTTAATTCCCATTATTTTCTCCGGAAATCACGGCTGACAAATTATGTCAGCTCTATCTTGCTTCCTTTCGCCAGCGTCACAACAGCTCGCTTCCAGCCGGCTGTACGGCCATAAGTCATTGTTCTCTCACGTTTCAGCTTCCCGCTGTAATTAACGGTGTTAACCTTGCTGACCGATACCTTATAAAGTTCTTCAACTGCGCGTTTTATTTCCAATTTATTTGCAGATGCTGTAACGAGAAAGAAATACTTGTTTTCCGCCTCTGCCAGACGCGTACTCTTCTCTGTTATCTGGATTTTCTTCACAATCAAACGGGAATCCTTCATTCGCCCTTCTCCTTCCCGTCCTTGAGTCGCGCCTTGAGTTTCTCCATTCCAGCCTTGTCTGCGACCAAAACCGGATATCTCAGCAACTGATATACATTCACCGAACCAGCTTCGACCAATTCAACCAGAGGAATGTTCCTTGCTGCAGTAGAAACCTTATTATCAATCTTCTCCATTACAAAAAGCGCCGGCGCTTTCACTGCCAGAGACTTCATCAATCCTGCAAAAAGCTTTGTTTTGGGCTCTGCAAGCACCAGTTCATCAAGTATCTTGACCTGTCCGGAAGCTATTTTATCACTGAAAGCTCTTCGGAAAGCCAATTTGGCAACTTTTTTATTGATTTTAGATTCATAACTGCGCGGATGTGGCCCAAACGCCACGCCACCACCACGCCATACGGGAGATTGTCTTAAACCTGCACGTGCACGTCCTGTACCTTTTTGCCGCCATGGCTTCTTGTTACTTCCCGAAACTTCACCTTTTCTCAAAGTCGAAGCCGTACCCGATCTCTGTTTATTCTGGTATGCAACTACAACATCATGTATCGCCTGGACGCCCTTGTCCAAGACCAGCAGGGTATCAGCAATCTTAAAATCACCGACTGATTCACCCTTGGTATTTAAAATATGCAAAGTCTTCATTTTTTCGTCTTAACCGTCGTCTTCTTTAGAGCCTTCTTCACTTCGATAATTCTGCCGTTCGGCCCTGGAATTGCACCGTGAACCAGAATCAGATTCTCTGCTGCACGCAATTGCACAACCTTCAAGTTCTGCTGGGTCACACGAACATTACCAAGATGACCCGGCATGCGCTTGCCTCTCAAAACTCGCGCCGGAAATGCATTCTGACCATTCGATCCAATACGCCGCTTTGAATGGCCACCGTGAGTCATGGGACCACCCCTCATATTATGGCGTCTCATGACACCCTGGAAACCACGGCCTTTAGTTGTGCCTGTTATGTCAACATACGGAACACCATCAAAAATTGCCGCAGTAACTGCATCGCCTTCTTTAACTTCCTCTCCTTTTTCGAGCGCAAATTCACGGATACATATCCTTGGTGTTGATCCGACTTTCTTAAACCGGTTCAGAGCGGCCTTTGGCATCCCCTTCTCCTTGTGTTCGCCAAATCCCAGCTGGACAGCTTCGTAACCGTCCTTTTCCATGGTTTTTTTCTGCACAACAACACACGGTCCGACTTCGACAACAGTCACCGCAACCCTGCGGCCTTCTTTGTCAAAAACCTGGGTCATACCAACTTTTTTTCCAATCAATCCCTGCATATTTCGCCCGCCTAAATCTTAATTGTTATGTCAACACCAGCAGGAAGATTCAATTTCTTTAATTCATCAACTGTCTTCGCTGTAGGTCCCACAATATCCAGCAGACGCTTGTGTGTCCGCATCTCAAACTGATCCATGGACTTCTTATCCGCATGGGGACTCCGGTTCACCGTAAAACGTTCCATCCTTGTAGGTAACGGTGTGGGTCCCACGACTTCAGCGCCCGTTCCCTTGGCAGTTTCGATTATATCCTTAACCGCTTGATCAAGAACGCTGTGATCGTAAGCCTGCAACTTTATCCGTATTCGTTGACCTTCCATTATAATCTCACCTGTTCAACAATTCCTGTTTAATTGCCTCTGGCACTATTTCAAACTGTTCGGGCTCCATTGTATAACTTGCACGTCCACGTGTAACAGACCGTATGGCCGTCGAGTATCCGAACAGTTCCGCCAACGGTACCCCGGCGCGAATAATCTGGTTTGTCCCTCGCGCTTCCATCTCGCGCACCTTTCCGCGGCGTCCGTTTAGATCACCGATCACATCACCCATGTACTCACCAGGAGTAATTATCTCCAATTCCATGATGGGTTCCAGAAACTCCGGCACACCACTCATAACCGCTTCGTGAAACGCCATTACTGCCGCAGTCCTGAATGCAACTTCAGTTGAAATTTCGGGAACAAACTTTCCTTCCGTGACACGAACCACAACATCCGTTACAGGACACCGTCCCAAAACGCCCGTCATAATACCGTCATTCAGACCTTCTTCAATATATTTCCAGAACTCTTCCGGAACTACGTTGCGTGACAGTTTTATCTCTATTGTGTTTCCAGCACCTCTCTTGGCTGGTGTCACCTCAACGGCAAGCTGGGCAAATTGCCTGTGCCCGCCGATATCTCTGTCAAAAACATATTCGCCGCGTCCGGCCCGGGTCAGGGTTTCATAATATGCAACCATTGGTTTACCGGCATTGGCATCCACCTTGAATTCGCGGTGCATCCGATCCCTTAGTATCTCAAGATGAAGCTCACCCATTCCGCTCATTATTGTCTGTCCAGTTTCCGGATCCGTCCTTATGACACAGGTTGGATCTTCAGCTGCAAGAGCATCCATCGCTTCCTTCAGCTTGTCCTTGTCTGCCCTTGTCTTAGGCTCAATTGCCATGAACATTACCGGTTCCGGGAAATGAATCCTTTCCAGCTCGATTGGTGCATTCTCGACACACAATGTATCACCTGTCGTAGTCTGTTTTAGTCCTGCAATCGCCCCAATTTCACCGGAATACAATGTTTCAACGTCAGTCCTGTTTTCCGCATGCAGTTGCAGCAAACGCCCGATTCTCTCTCTCTTCCTGGTCCGGGGATTGTAGACATTCTGGCCCTTTTTCAGGCGTCCGGAATATACCCGTACAAAAACAAGTCTTCCGACATATGCATCATTCACAATCTTGAAAGCAAGCGCACTTGTAGATCCAAAATCATCAGCTTCCCTGCTGGCCTCAGCGCCGGTAGAGGGATGATGCCCCTTGATCATGGGAACATCTAATGGCGATGGCATATAATCAACCACCGCATCAAGAAGAGGTTGCACACCCTTATTCCTGAGCGACGATCCACAGAAAACCGGAATCATTTCGTTGGACACCACTTTCCTTCTGATTCCAGCCTTCAATACATCTGCCGGAACATCAGGGTTGTCCATGTATACTTTCAAAACTTGTTCATCAATTTCCGCAATTTTCTCGATCAGTTCCGCACGCGCTTTTTCTGCGGCAATCGCAAATTCCGATGGTATTGGCAGGTACTTGAGCTTCATACCAAGACTTTCGTCATCAAAACAAACCACTCTCATATCAATTAAATCTATCACACCCTTGAAATTATCTTCGCTACCCCAGGGAATCTGAACAGGCACTGCATTCGAACCCAACCGTTTCCTCATTTCGGCCACAACTCTGTCAAAATCTGCGCCCATTCTGTCCATCTTATTCACAAAGGCAATTCTCGGAACACCATACGATTCAGCCTGATGCCATACGGTCTCCGACTGTGGCTGAACACCACCAACGCCACAGAAGATTCCAATCGCCCCGTCGAGAACCCTCAGCGAACGTTCAACTTCAACCGTAAAATCAACATGACCCGGTGTATCTATTATGTTCACCTGGTGATCGCGCCAGAAACAAGTCGTGGCCGCACTCGTTATTGTGATGCCGCGCTCTTTCTCCTGAATCATATAGTCCATAACAGTCGTCCCATCATGGACTTCGCCCATTTTGTAAACTCTACCAGCATAGTACAACATCCGCTCCGTAGTAGTGGTTTTTCCCGCATCAATATGGGCAATAATACCAATATTGCGGACCATCCGGAGACTACAAGTCCTTTCCGGAGCCTCGCGGACTCCGGCTTTCCCGGATGTTTTATTGTCTTTACGCTGTTCCAAAACTGCTTCCATTTTTTCGTTATTAACCCGCAATCCGGTTTTCCGGACCGCTAAAAAAGGGGATTATCGTTACCATGCATAATGCGCAAACGCCCTGTTCGCCTGCGCCATCTTGTGGGTATCATCACGCTTTTTTATAGCCTCACCCTGTCCTTTAAAAGCTTCCATTATCTCTGTCGCCAGTGCTTTTTTCATCGGGACACCTTTTCGACCGCTGGAATGCTCAACCATCCATCTGATCGCCAAAGCCATTCCACGCAACCTGTTCACTTCAACCGGCACCTGGTAAGTTGCGCCACCAACTCGTCGGGATTTTACCTCGACTTTTGGTTTAACATTATCAACAGCTTTAATGAGCACCTCGAGAGGATCTTCCCCCATCTTTTCCTTGATCTCGTCAAGCGCTCCATAAACAATTCCTTCTGCAACGGTTTTCTTTCCACGTCTCATGATGCAATTAATGATTCGAGCGACAAGTTCGCTGTTGAACTTCGGATCCGTCGACATGCTGCTCTTAGTCACTCTATGTCTTCTTGCCATCTTTTACTCCACTCAGGCCTTCTGGTCTTTCTGCTCTCTCTTTACGCCATACTTAGAACGGCTGACCATCCTGTTCAACTTGTTTGTATTACTCGGACCGGCAGCCCCAAGAGAATCAAGTGTTCCACGGACAATATGATACCGTACACCAGGAAGATCTTTTACACGTCCGCCACGAACAAGCACTATACTGTGTTCCTGAAGATTGTGACCTTCACCCGGAATATACGCCGTTACTTCATAACCGGTTGTGAGCCTCACTCTTGCCACTTTACGTAACGCAGAGTTGGGTTTTTTTGGTGTTTGTGTTTTCACCGCAAGACAAACACCACGCCTTTGCGCACATCCAGCCAAAGCGGGTGATTTACTCTTCCGCTTTAATTTCGCCCTGCCCTTCCTAACAAGCTGATTTATTGTTGGCATTTAATATGTCCTTTATCACACAAAAACGAGTCGCGCACGTTACCACATGATCATGATACACCGCAAGCATCAACCTAACAAATCCTGTAGTTTCTTACCGGCCGATTCCTCTACAGGGATTTCTTCCACAGGAACCGGTTCAGCCAGCGGCACAAGCTTGATATTCCTGTGCATATGGAAACCAGTACCTCCAGGCACCAGATGTCCCATGATCACGTTTTCTTTGAATCCTTTCAAATGATCTATACGGCCAAGTGTCGCTGCATCGGTAAGAACTCGAGTAGTATCCTGGAAAGAAGCGGCAGATATGAAACTGTCAGTTTCAAGCGACGCTTTCGTAATACCAAGCAGTGCAGGAGTTGCTTCAGCAGGACGCTTGCCTTCCGCAATCGCTGTTTCATTGATTTCAATGAAACGCTGTTTCGAGACCTGTTCACCCCAGAGGAATTCTGTGTCGCCAGGATTCGTGATCCTGACTTTCCTGAGCATCTGCCGGACAATGATCTCTATGTGCTTGTCATTGATTTCAACACCTTGCAGTCGATAAACTTCCTGGACTTCATTTACCAGATATTCCTGTAATTCCTGCGGGCCACACACATCCAGAATTTCCTGCGGCACAATCGGACCTTCAGTAAGCTGCTGACCCTTTTTCACACGATCACCTTTAAAGACAACTATGTGTTTACCCATTGGAATCAAATGTTCCTCGGTATCACCCGTCGTTTCATCCCGGATTATAAGACACCGTTTACCACGCTGATTCGGGCCAAAGTCAACAATACCTTCAATCTTGGCGATTTCCGCCGCATCTTTCGGCTGTCGCGCCTCAAAGAGTTCTGCAACTCTCGGCAGACCACCGGTAATATCCCTTGTTTTTGATTCTTTACGCGGAGTCTTCGCAAGTAATTCACCGGGCAAGACTTTTTGCTTTTCCTTAACAATCACATGAGCGCCGGCGGGAATACTGTAAAATCCAAGAACATCACCCGTTTCAGCATTACGTATGATAATCTGGGGATGCAGATTTTCTTTGTTGTCCAGAACAACCGTACCCCTCAAACCGGTAGCCTCATCAATTTCCTTCTTTACCGAAACATTTTCCATGAAGTCATGGAAACTTACAACACCTTCCTGCTCGGCAAGAACCGGAACACTATATGGATCCCACTTGGCAAGGCACTGTCCTTTCTTTATTGCTCCGCCTTCTTCAACAAGAACAATTGCGCCCATTGCCGGAGTATATCTTTCCAATTCGCCGCCAAGATCATCATGAATGGTTATAATACCATTTTTATTCAGTACGACATGATCGCCTTCCTTGTTCTTCACAACTCTTAATTCGTGATACCGGACAATACCATTGTTCTTGCATATGATTTCCGGCTGTTTAAACACGGAACTGGCAGTACCACCAATATGGAAAGTTCTCATCGTTAACTGCGTACCAGGTTCGCCGATTGACTGCGCTGCTATAATTCCTGTCGCAACGCCAACCTCAACAGTTTTTCCTGTTGCAAGGTCACGCCCATAACATTTTGCGCAAATTCCAATTCTTGACTCACAAGTAAGTACACTTCTGATCCTGACACGTTCAATACCTGCAGCAAGGATCCTGTCACAGGCATCTTCGTCAATTTCGTCTCCAGCCCGTACGACAATCTCTTTCCTGACCGGATCAACAAGATCATTTAAAACAGTGCGGCCCAATATACGGGTCCTTAAAGACACAAGGTCCTCATCACCTTCCACTATGGCGCCGACTTCAATGCCATTAACAGTATTACAGTCCTGCTTCGAAACTATGACATCCTGCGAAACATCAACCAGCTTACGTGTAAGATAACCGGCATCCGCTGTCTTAAGAGCTGTGTCTGCCAATCCCTTGCGGGCACCGTGCGTACTGATGAAGTACTCAAGAACGCTCAACCCCTCACGGAAATTTGAAATAATGGGACGTTCAATGATCTCACCGGACGGCTTTGCCATTAAACCACGCATACCGGCAAGCTGACGAATCTGTTGACGACTGCCTCTGGCCTTGGAATCCACCATCATGAAAACAGGATTGGCCTCATCACTGCCGACATTTTCTTCTATGGCCCGATACATGGCATTGGAAATCGCATCCGTGGCTTGCGTCCATACATCAACGATCTTGTTGTAGCGCTCACCATCAGTAATAACACCATGTTTGTATTGTTTGTCCACTTCCCTGACCTGTCCCCTCGCTGATTCAATAAGCTTGTCCTTCTCAGGAGGAACAATAAGATCAACCATACCGATAGAAATACCAGCCAGTGTTGCCTGTTCGAAACCCAAGCTCTTCAGATCATCAAGTACATTTACCGTTCGGGCATGGCCTGCACGACGATGACAATGCCATATCAGGTTCCCAAGTTTTTCCTTGTTAACCAGCATATTCACAAAGCCTATCATCTCAGGCCAAATTTCGTTAAAGAACACGCGGCCGACCGTTGTTGCAAGAACTCTTTTGTTTTTATCTCCAAAAACCGTATCACGCTGATAGTCCGGATTCCTGAAATAAATACAGTCATGCGTTTTTACAGCTCCATCATGATAGGCAAGCTTGACTTCATTAACATCATTAAAGAGCGGAAGATGTTCCATGTCCTTGGCTTCCTTCTTCTTGAAACTCTTCTGCTTGTCCTTCTGGCTCAACGATGTAAGGTAATAAATACCCAAAGCAATATCCTGCGTCGGCGTCATGATGGATCTTCCGCTCGAAGGCGAGAAAATACTGTTTGTCGACATCATCAAAAGCCTTGACTCCAACTGCGCCTCTACGGAAAGAGGAACGTGAACCGCCATCTGGTCACCATCAAAGTCAGCATTGAACGCTGTACACACCAATGGATGAATCTGGATGGCTTCGCCTTCAACAAGTATGGGTTCGAAAGACTGAATACTCAGCCTGTGAAGCGTGGGGGCACGGTTCAACATGACCGTCTTACCCTTTGTTACTTCATCGAGAATGTCCCACACCTCGTCCGATTCTTTCTCAATAAGTTTTTTGGCACTTCGAACCGTATGGACAACCCCCATCTCCTTGAGGCGTCTGATTATGAAAGGTTCAAACAGAACAAGCGCCATCTTTTTGGGAAGACCACACTGATTCAGTTTCAATTCCGGACCAACAACAATTACCGATCTTCCGGAATAGTCGACGCGCTTCCCAAGCAGATTCTGACGGAAACGGCCGCTCTTACCCTTAAGCATGTCGCTCAGTGACTTCAAAGGACGATTACCGGCGCCAGTTACAGCTCTGCCGTGACGGCCATTGTCAAACACTGCATCCACCGCTTCCTGCAGCATACGCTTTTCGTTACGAATAATGACATCCGGTGTTTTCAATTGCTGGAGATTCTTTAGACGGTTGTTGCGATTGATGACACGCCTGTATAAATCATTAAGATCAGACGTTGCAAAACGCCCGCCCTCTAGCGGGACAAGAGGCCGAAGATCCGGAGGAATAACAGGCAGAACATCAAGTATCATCCATTCCGGCCTGCTGTTACTGCTTCTGAAACCCTCAACAACTTTCATCCGTTTTGACAACTTCTTGCGCGTTTGCTTACTGCGCGTATTCTCCATCTGCACTTCCAGTTCGACCATTAACTCACCCATGTCCACCTTCTGGAGAAGATCCCGAATAGCTTCAGCGCCCATTTTGGCTACAAAACTGTCACCGTATTTCTCCTGGGATTCACGGTATTCCATCTCGCCAAGCAGCTGCTTTACTTTAAGCGGTGTATCGCCCGGATCAACAACCAGATAATCTTCATAATAAAGGACACGTTCCAGGTTGGTACTTGTCATATCCAGTACCAAACCAAGTCTGCTGGGAGTACACTTGAAAAACCAGATATGCGAAACAGGAACAGCCAGTTCGATATGTCCCATTCTTTCGCGCCTGACACGGGCTACAGTAACTTCCACGCCGCATCTGTCACAAATCACGCCTTTGTGCTTTATGCGCTTGTATTTTCCGCAACTGCATTCCCAGTCGCGGGTTGGCCCAAATATCCGTTCGCAGAACAATCCGCCACGTTCCGGCTTGTAGGTACGATAATTGATCGTTTCCGGATTCTTCACTTCTCCCCGGCTCCAGGAACGGATAGTTTCTGGAGATGCCAGAGTTATTCCAACAGAATCGAAACTCTCAAAGCTCGACAATCCTATAATTTCTCTGGCTGTGTATTGATTCAAATTTTCCGCCTCCTAGTGCTTGCCTCGTTACAATTTTGGCTCTGATTTTGTGCCGCTGATCTGCACATTGAGACACAACCCCCTCAGCTCGTTAACCAGCACGCTGAATGACTCCGGCACACCTGCCTCAAGAGTATTCTCGCCTTTAACTATCGATTCATAAATTCTTGTTCGGCCGGCCACATCATCACTCTTGACCGTCATCAATTCCTGTAGTGCGTAAGCAACTCCATATGCCTCAAGAGCCCACACTTCCATTTCGCCGAATCTTTGACCACCATACTGGGCTTTTCCGCCAAGTGGTTGCTGTGTAACCAGCGAATAAGGTCCGACCGCACGCGCATGGATCTTATCGCTGACAAGATGATGCAACTTCATCATATATATCTCGCCAACCACAACGCGCTGATCAAAGGCCTCACCGCTCCTACCGTCAAAAAGAACCGTTTTGCCGTCTTTCATCAACTGGGCTTTCACCAAGAGAGCTTCTATGTCCTTTTCCGATATACCGTCAAACACGGGCGTATCGGCATACATTCCGAGAATTTTACACGCTGCACCCAGGTGAGTTTCAAATACCTGCCCAAGATTCATACGGGAAGGCACACCCAGCGGGTTCAAAACAATATCCACCGGGGTACCATCAGGCAGAAAAGGCATCTCACAGTCAGGCATAATGCGGGCCACAACACCCTTGTTTCCGTGACGACCCGCAAGTTTATCACCTACCGCAAGTCTCTGCTTTGCCGCAACATAAACACGCACCTGCTTGATAATACCCTGATCAATATCGTCGCCACTTTCAACCCGGTCCAAAGCGCGGTCATGCTCGACATCGAGTTCGGCAAATTTCGGTTTGAATTCTCCAATTATTTCATCGATCTTGATCTGTATCGGACTGCTCTCTATCTGGATATGATCACTTGCAGCAGCCAATTTGCGCAAAAGCGTCTTGGTAATTTTCCTGTTGGCCGGAATAATCGTCTCACCCGCTTCTGCATCAACAACATCGAGAGGAATTTTCTCGCCGAGAAGAATATTGCTGAGCGCTTCCGTTAACTCATCAGTCAGCGCCTGTTGCTTCTGCTTGCGTTCTTCGTTAATCGTCTTGATCTGACGGCGCCTTTCACCGGGCGTTGACTCCGTACGCTTCACTTCCTTGTGAGCCGTAACCTTAACATCCATGACTATCCCGCGATTACCGCTTGGAACCGTCAACGAGGTATCCCTGACTTCTGCAGCCTTCTCACCAAAAATAGCACGTAACAACCTTTCTTCAGGAGCAAGTTCCGTTTCACTTTTTGGAGTGATTTTCCCGACTAAAATATCGCCCGGACGCACTTCTGCGCCAATTCTGATAACGCCATCAGCACCCAGATTCTTCAAAGCTTCTTCACCAACATTCGGAATATCACGGGTGATTTCTTCGGGTCCAAGCTTTGTATCGCGCGCACCTACCTCAAATTCCTGCACATGAATTGATGTAAATACGTCGTCACGCAAAACCCGTTCGCTAATCAGGATGGCGTCTTCAAAGTTGTAGCCAGACCACGGCATGAAGGCCACCAGAAGGTTCTTGCCAAGAGCAAGCTCTCCATCACACGTCGCCGGACCATCGGCAATAATATCACCCTTCTTGATTTTCTGTCCCAGAGAAACCATCGGTTTCTGGTTGAAACAAGTTCCTGCATTTGAACGCCTGAACTTCTGGAGCGCATATTCCTGGTAGGAATCTTTGGATGTTTTCTTCGTCGGCATTTCGCCGTTTTCAGACACAACAATCTTCTGGGCTGAAACATACGCTACCTTGCCGGAATCCACGGCAACTTGTGTAACTCTTGAATCTCTTGCAACACGCTTTTCAAGACCTGTGGCAACATAAGGACATTCCGTCTTCAAGAGTGGAACGGCCTGCCGCATCATATTAGCACCCATGAGCGCACGGTTCGCGTCATCATGTTCCAGGAAAGGAATCAATCCAGCGGCTATACTGACCACTTCTTTGGGCGATACATCCATGTAATCGACATGTTCCCTTGCCACTTCCAAAAACTCACCCTTACATCTGACCGATACCAAGTCTTTAGCGAATCGCCCCTTGTTATCCAAAGGAGCGTTTGCCTGGGCAATGATAAACTTCTCTTCCTGATCCGCTGTGAGGAAATCGACCTGATCAGTCACGCAACCATTAACAACCTTACGGTATGGACTCTCTATAAATCCAAAATCATTCACTCTCGCGTAAATACTGAGAGACGAAATCAATCCGATGTTTGGCCCTTCAGGCGTCTCAATCGGACAGATTCTTCCATAATGACTGCTATGCACATCACGTACTTCAAATCCGGCGCGTTCGCGACTTAATCCGCCAGGACCCAAGGCACTCAAACGCCTCCGGTGCGCAAGCTCGGAAAGAGGATTGGTTTGATCCATAAACTGGCTTAACTGACTACGGCCAAAAAAATCCTGCACAACCGCCGAAAGAGACTTCGAATTCACCAGTCTCTGCGGAGTCAATGTACCGGTAGCCGGATCAAACAGTGTCATGCGTTCCCGGATCAATCGCTCGGTCCTTGCCAGACCAACACGGCACTGGTTCTCAAGCAGTTCTCCAACTGTACGTACACGACGACTTCCAAGGTGGTCGATATCATCGACACTTTCCTGTCCCTTGCGGATATTGATCAAGTGCCGAACGGCTTCGATAACATCCTGCTTATCAAGAACACGAAGATCGTCATCCACTTTACCTTGCAAACCAAGTTTCTGATTAATCTTGTAACGCCCAACCCTGCCCAAGTCATATCTTCTGGGATCAAAGAAAAGTCTTTTCAAAAGCTGCCGCGCATTTGAAGGTGTGGCAGGATCTCCGGGCCTGAGCCTGTGATAAATGTCCTTGAGCGCATCATCAGCAGAATGAGTCTGATCCGACCTGACACTCTCAATGAATATCCCCTGGTCCCAAGTAGCATCAACAAGCTCAACCGTCTTGAAACCGGCATCCACCATCTGTTTCAGCGCAGTTTCAGTCACGAGCTCATATTTGCGCGCCAAAACTGTTTTCGAGTCAATATCAACAATATCTTCTTTGAAAAATCTGTATTCAATCTGTTCTGCAGAAATCTCCCTGCTGAGCCTCATCTTTTCAAACTTATAAAACAACCCGAGTAATTCTTCATCAGTACCATAACCAAGCGCCCTGAGAAATGTTGTAGCAAGAAACTTTCTCCTCCGGCGCTTCCTGTCCATGTAAATCCAAATGAGGTCAGAAGTATCGAATTGGATCTCGATCCAACTGCCCCTGTCGGGAATCACCCGCATCGAATATAACATCGAGCCATTGGAGTGAACTGCCTGTTCTGAGCAAATACCTGGCGAACGGTGCAACTGACTGACAACAACACGTTCCGCTCCGTTAACAACGAACGAACCATGCTCTGTCATCAGGGGAATCTCCCCCATGTAAACGTCTTCCTCGCGTACCTCATCACCTTCCTTGAGACGGAAAGTTACATGAAGCGGTCCCGCGTAAGTCTGACCTTCAAGCAGAGTATCGATGGGTCCCATCTTGGGCAGAGACAACTCATATTTTACAAAGTCAAGGACATATCTCCCATCATAGCTTTCGATAGGAAAAACTTCCCTGAAAATACCCTGTAATCCCTGCCTTTTACGCCGAAGCGAATTCACATCCATCTGAAGGAAATCATTATATGATTTCGTCTGAACTTCTATCAGATCAGGTGGATCTATGACGGCTTTGAGCTTACCGAAATCTATTCTCTCTACCATCCGACACCTCTTGTTACAACAAGCAATAAAATACGTACTGTTTCTAAACTATTTATTTAATCTCGACTGTGGCTCCCGCAGCTTCCAGTTTCTTTTTCATCTCGGCAGCCTGTTCCTTTGTTACACCTTCCTTGACTGTTTTTGGAGCACCTTCAACCATGTCCTTGGAATCCTTAAGGCCCAAACCCGTAATTGCACGAATTTCCTTAATAACATTGATCTTGTTGGCTCCCGTACTGGCCAAGACAACGGTAAATTCCGTTTTCTCTTCAGCCTTTGCTTCGCCGCCAGCCCCACCAGCCCCGCCAGCTGCAGCAACCGCTACAGGCGCAGCAGCGCTTACACCAAGCTTTTGCTCAAGAGCCTTCACAAGCTGCGAAAGTTCAAGAACTGTAATACTTTCTATCCAAGAAACAAACTCCGCCATTTTTCCGCTTACTTCAACTTTGTTCTCAGCATTAACTTCGGTCATGACATGACTCCTTATTCTTCTTACTGACCTTTAGCTTTCTTTTCCTCAACTGCTTTCAATACATAGAGCAGACTACACACCTTCTGCTGCATCACACCAACCAGCTGTGTCATAGGTGCGGCAATTGTACCCACCAGTTTTGCACGCATAATTTCAATCGGCGGGATATTGGCAATTGCTTCAATATCAGAGGCAGATATTAATCTGTCGCCAAACCTGCCGCCCTTAACCACCAGCAGTCCGTTTTCTTTTTTAAAGCTTTTGAGCAACTTGGCTATTTTTGACACATCTCCGGTTCCGGCAACAACCGCAGAAGGACCATCCATAAATTTCGATACATCTCCCCAACCCAGTTCTTCGGCTACACGTTTAAAAAATGTATTTTTAACAACAAGCAACCGCGCCTTTATCTGCGCAAGCTGAACGCGCAGAGAGTTGATCTGTTCAACTTTTAATCCCTTGAAATTCATAAGAAATGCATAGTTTTTTCCTTCAATAGTATCGCGTATTTCTTTGACTATGGCTTTCTTTTCAAGTCTCATCTCTTCCCCCTAAATCGTTCAATCCTTGACATTTACACGAAGGCCCACTCCCATCGTGGAGCTGACCGTGCAGGTTTTGATATAAACACCTTTAAAACCTGCCGGCTTGGCACCTTTAATACCTGAAATAATACTGTTTGCATTTTCCACAAGTTTTTCCACTGCAAATGACAGCTTACCAAAAGGAACACTCGCATTTCCGTGACGATCCATACGGAACTCAACCTTACCAGCCTTGCTCTGGGCCACTGCCGTAGCGGTATCATCGGTCACGGTACCGGTCTTGGGGTTAGGCATCAAACCACGAGGTCCTAGAACTTTTCCCAATTTTCTCACTTCTTTCATGGCCTCAGGTGTTGCAATTGCAATATCAAAATCCGTCCATCCGCCCTTTACTTTCTCTATAAGATCCTCGTTGCCGACATAATCAGCTCCCGCCGTCTTCGCCGCATCAGCTGCAGCGCCGGCAGCAAACACCAATATCTTCACCTTTTTACCCGTGCCATGGGGAAGTGCAACAGTCCCGCGTACAGTCTGTTCAGTCTTCTTGGGGTCAACTCCGAGTCTAAAAGCAATCTCGGCAGTTTCATCAAATTTGGCAATTGGATGTTCTTTCACAAACTTGACAGCCTCTGTTAGTTCCACAATTCCTTCAGGAACCTTCGTTTTGACTTCGCGATATTTTTTTCCGTACTTAGCCATGAAATCACCCTGTACGTTCCGGCGTTAATCCTTTATTTCGATTCCCATACTGCGAGCAGTTCCTTCAATAATGCGCATTCCCTTTTCTTCATTTCGCGCATTCATGTCTTTCGACTTGAGCTTTACAATTTCCTTGATCTGTGCGTGCGTCACACTGCCAACCTTGTCCCGGTTTGGAACGCCAGATCCTTTGGCAAGTCCGGCAGCACGCTTCAAAAGCGACGAAGCTGGCGGGCTTTTTGTTATAAATGTAAAAGACTTATCCTGATAAACTGTTATAACGACTGGGATCACTAATCCAGCGTGATCCTGCGTTGCAGCGTTAAACTCCTTGCAGAAAGCCATGATGTTGATTCCCTGCTGTCCGAGAGCCGGGCCAACCGGTGGCGCAGGATTTGCCTGCCCTGCAGGTATCTGTAACTTTACTTTTCCCGTTACTTTCTTTGCCATCTCAACCTCTCAAATTTAACAAACTTCCGGGTCTTATCCCCATCCCGCTTACGATCTTTCAACCTGCCAATATTCAAGCTCAACAGGTGCTGAACGACCAAAAATTGCAACCGAAACCTTTAGTTTACCACGCTCAGGATCAACTTCCTCAACAACACCGCTGAAGTTCAGGAAAGGTCCGTCCGTGATCTTTACCGTCTCGCCAGGCTCAAAAACTACTTTGGGTTTTACCTTTTCTTTTTTCTCCTCGGCCTGATGGAGAACCATATCCACTTCTTCCGGTCTGAGCGAAACAGGTTTTTCACCACCGATAAAACCGATTATACCAGGAGTCTCACGTATAAAATGCCAGGACTTCTCCTCTAACTTTTTATCGTCTCCGTAAAGCGCCAAATGTACCAGCACATATCCCGGAAAGAACTTTCTCGTGGTGGTTGAACGAACACCCTTCTTCACCTCAGAAACCTTCTCGGTCGGAATTATTACCTCATCAACGTAATCCTGCATCTCCTCCTGCTTGAGACGCTTCATGATGCTCTCTCTCACCTTCATTTCCTGACCAGTAAGAGTATGTATAACAAACCATTCCTTTTGCATATCAATCAACCACCAGAAGACATCTTCAATAACCACGTGAATAACGTTACAAGTATCTTATCGCTCACTCCTACAAATGTACTAAGCAGCAAGAGTGAAAAGATAACCACCACAGTCGATTCAAATAATTCCTGCCTTTCCGGCCACGACGATTTCTTCATCTCTCCGATTACTTCATCGAAGAAAATTTTCACCGCTTCTACAACTCTCTTCAATCTTTCCATCAGAAACACACCATCACTAACCGATCAGGAGGTAATATAACCTCTCATAATTACACGCACATTCCCAATCCATAGCCATTGGCAGGCCAGGAGGGACTTGAACCCCCAACAACCGGTTTTGGAGACCGGTGCTCTGCCAGTTGAGCTACTGGCCTGTAACACTCGCCAAGATTCTTACTTGGTCTCCTTGTGCAGAGTTCGCTTCTTGTCAAACCGACAGAACTTCGTTTTTTCGAGTCGGTTAGGCGTACTCCTTTTATTTTTGGTCGTCGTATAATTCCGACGCTTACACTCAGTGCAGGCCAATATAACAAGCTCTCTCGGCATTCCGGGACAAACTCCGTTCTTTATCTATTTCAAGAAAATAGCACCTGGTTAAACTGCAATCCGACTACTCAAGAATCTTGGCCACCGTACCAGCACCAACCGTACGGCCACCTTCACGGATGGCAAACCTCATCTTCTCTTCCATTGCAATAGGCACAATCAATTTCACTTCCATACTGGTATTATCACCAGGCATCACCATCTCCACGCCCTCAGGCAGGGTGATATCGCCGGTAACATCAGTTGTACGGAAATAAAACTGCGGCCGGTAACCTTTGAAAAATGCCGTATGACGTCCACCCTCATCTTTACTGAGGATATAGACTTCCGCATTGAAACGCGTATGAGGCGTAATCGAGCCTGGCTTTGCAAGAACCTGACCACGCTCTACTTCCTCTTTCTTCGTACCACGGAGTAACACACCAATGTTGTCGCCCGCACGTCCTTCATCAAGCAGCTTGCGGAACATTTCAACACCTGTAGCCGTCGTCTTCTGCGTGGGCTTCAATCCGACTATTTCAATTTCATCGCCAACCTTCACAATCCCGCGCTCAACCCTGCCCGTGACAACCGTGCCGCGACCTTCAATTGAGAACACGTCTTCAATCGGCATAAGATAAGGTTTGTCAATTATCCGAACAGGTTCCGGAATGTGCGCATCCAGCGCTACCATGAGTTCGATGATCGATTTGCAGGCCGGATCATCAGCACTTGTCACCTTAGTAGCCGTTAACGAATCACCACGAACTATCGGGATCTTGTCCCCTGGATATTCATACTTTGAAAGCAATTCCCTGATTTCCATCTCAACGAGATCCAACAACTCCGGATCGTCAACCAAGTCAACTTTATTCAGGTATACAACAATTGCCGGCACACCAACCTGACGAGCCAACAGAATATGTTCCCTGGTCTGGGGCATCGGACCATCGGCAGCACTGACCACCAGAATAGCACCATCCATCTGAGCCGCGCCGGTAATCATGTTCTTTACGTAGTCAGCATGACCCGGACAGTCAACGTGAGCATAATGCCGTTTATCAGAACTGTACTCAACGTGTGATGTTGCTATTGTCAGAATTTTTGTGGCGTCACGACGGCCCTGCGAAGCAGAAGCTTTTGCAACATCATCATAAGAAACGAAAGTGCTCAAACCTCTCAACGACTGTACCTTCGTAATTGCTGCTGTTAAAGTTGTCTTGCCATGGTCTACATGTCCAATGGTTCCAACGTTTACATGAGGTTTCGTACGTTCAAACTTCTCCTTTGCCATGACTGTATCCTCCGCTTAATTTGATACTTACTTTCTATTTTACTTTTTCCAACTCATGGAGCCCACGAGCGGAATCGAACCGCTGACCTCATCCTTACCAAGGATGTGCTCTACCAACTGAGCTACATGGGCTCGATTCCCATCACCCATTCCAAAACGGCAGAAAACAACAGAGAACAACTCTCCCAAAAACTACAACAAAGACTTAACAACTGGAGAGTGACTCTGTTGTCTTCCAACCGACACTAATATTTAACCCTTATTCCCCAAAAATAAACGGGAAACAATGACACACAAAGTAAGGCCATGTCAACGTTTTTTTCATTTTTTATGAAATATTTTATATGTTGGCATACCAGCAGATTAATATGACATTATTCACAAAATCACTTAAATTTATTATTGTAAAATTGGATCCCTGAATATACCAATGGCTATTAAACAAACTAAATCCACGATTGACGATCCATCATCCTGTATTGGATTGCTTCTGATACATGTTGTGTCTGAATTTCCTCGGAATTATCCAGATCTGCAATAGTTCGCGACACTTTAAGAATCCGATCGTATGCTCTGGCGCTGAAATTAAGCTCTGTAATTACCATCTTGAGATAATCATGAGTTTCAGAACACAGTCGGCAATACTTTTGTACCTGCCTTGCACCCATACTGGCATTACAATGAATCTTTCTCATTTCTTTAAATCGTTCCTGCTGTATTTTTCTACCTGATATAATACGCGCTCGAATTAATTCTGAAGACTCTCCTTTTTCCAAAGACGCAAGGTCCTGATATCGAATAGCCGGAACTTCAATATGAATATCTATTCTGTCTAATAAAGGTCCTGATATCCTGTTTCGGTAATTCCGCACCTGATTTGATGTACACCTGCATTCTCTTTTTGAATCTCCAAAATATCCGCAGGGACATGGATTCATCGCAGCAACCAGCATGAACTGACACGGAAACGTCATGCTTCCAGCTGCCCTCGATATTGTTACTACGCCATCCTCCAAAGGTTGTCTTAGCACTTCGAGGACATTTCGATGGAACTCGGGGAATTCATCAAGGAAAAGGACACCACGGTGTGCCAGGCTCACTTCTCCCGGCACAGGATGGGCTCCTCCTCCCAATAGGCCGGCATCCGAAATCGTATGATGAGGTGATCTGAATGTACGTCTTGTTATAAGAGCATGGTGCGGTTTCAGGGTGCCGGCAATACTATGGATTTTTGTTGTTTCAAGCGCTTCCTCCAAAAGCATTTCAGGAAGAATCGATGGTATGCGCTTGGCCAACATGGTCTTCCCGGTTCCCGGTGGTCCAATCATAAGGATATTGTGACCGCCAGTTACAGCCACTTCGATTGCACGTTTAGCCTGTTCCTGCCCTTTAACATCAGCATAATCTTCTTCATAATCGTTCAGGGAATCACAAACATTACACAAATCAATTTTACAGGGACTCTGCGCCAGCCTACCTGCCATAAAATCAGCCGTTTGCCTGAGAGTTCTTACAGGATATACATCCAATCCATCAACAACCGCAGCCTCCTCTGCATTGTCAAACGGAACAATGATACCATGCCTGCCTTCCTTTTTTGCCTGAATTGCAATGGGAAGAACTCCTTTGACACGCCGTACCTCCCCGCTTAAAGCAAGCTCCCCAACAATAGAAAAATGGTTTAAAGCCTCAGCACTGATTTCATCTTGCGTAGCAAGCATTCCTATTGCTATTGGCAGATCAAAAACTGGTCCTTCTTTTTTGACATTAGCAGGCGCAAGATTTACGGTTGTACGGCCAACATGCGGCTTGAAACCCGAATTCACAATTGCAGTATGAACACGGTCCTTGCTCTCTTTTACAGCTGTGTCAGGCAATCCGACAATGACTACACTCGGATCACCATAACCTGCATTGACCTCTATTTCGACAGAATAGGCATCAACCCCGTAAACCGCTCCCGAATACACCTGCGCAAGCATTTCCTGCTTTCTCCCTTAATTATTTCCCTTGTTTCACAAAAACATATCATTTTGATTGAGACTTGTATGTAGGGGTTGCCCCTTAATTTTATTGTAAGGTTTTCCCTGACAGGAAGTTGGAAGGAGACAAGAAGGAAAAAAGTTAAATTTTCAATTGACCAATTTGAAACGAAAAGGAAGGGTAACTTCACCACCCCTGATTGTACCACCGTTCCTGGCCACAAATCGTGCCCTTTTCAGAGCATCAATAGCAGATTCGTCCAAAGCAGCATACCCGCTTGATTTCATTACCTCAACATTCACAGCATGTCCCTCCGGGCTAACTGTGACTCTCACAACCACAACACCTTCTTCTCCTCTTAACCGCGCGCCAAGAGGATAAGTTGGATGAATATCGACAAAACTCTCTGTATCAGCAAATGTCGAAATACCTTTATCTAGTTCATCTCCATCCATTGGCTGACTAACGTTTTTATTTTCTACCGGTTCCTGACTGCTATCAGAGTTATAGTTATTCAAACTTTCTTCAATGGCAGTTTCAGGAACTGAAGAATATTCTTCTGTGATCAACTCGGAATTTTCGGGTTTAACTGCAATGACAGGCTTAGGAATTTCCTGTTTTACAACGGGAGACTTCACCGGTATCACAGGTTTTGGCGTTATAGTTTTTTCTTCTCTTTTTACAACCACAGGCCTAGAAACCTCTTTCCGTATCTCATGCTTGATGATCGGAGCAGGTTCAGGTCGTTCGGATCCCATCAAAGTAACCGTTACGCTGGAAGAACCCTGTCTGAACACTGGTACAAGCTGGGAATTACCCATCATTATAAAACTTGAAACAGAAAGTATAATAATGCCGTGCATGGCAAGAGAGATAAAAAAAGAAAATATTAAATTTCCACGGTGATTCATAAAAATATTCTTTGAAGTAAATATTATCCGGAAAACAGGCTACGTCAATATTGTTGTTATTATACAGGAGATACGTTTCTAATATCAAAGTTCTTAGAAAACATGGGCATTATCTTTAATAATACGGGTGTGATCGTCTGCATGATCTTCACCGGCATGTTGCGCTATGTTAAGTAAAACACATACCCCTATCGCAGCCATCAGTAAACTTGAGCCGCCATAACTGATGAATGGCAGAGGAAGACCTTTTGTCGGCAAACAACCTGTTACAACTCCTATATTTATCGCCGCCTGAAGAGATATCATCATTGTTATGCCAAACGCCACAAGCCTTCCGAATGGATCTGGGGCCTTGAATGTGATAATCATCCCGCATATGAGGAAACCTGTGAACAATAGAACTACAATTAGAGTAGCAATAAATCCAAGCTCTTCGCCTATAATGGCCAGTATGAAGTCCGTGTGTGCCTCCGGAAGATAAAGATGCTTTTGAAGACTGTTCCCCAACCCTTTCCCGAACAAACCCCCAAGTTCAAAAGCTATTTTTGATTGCATCAAATGATAGGCACCTGCAGAAAACTGGTCAGGCCAGAGAAAAGAAAGTATTCGTTTCAATCTTATCGGGTCCCGCATAACAGCAAGGATAAACCCGCACAACCCAAGTAATCCTCCCGCAAAGAGGTAACTAAGTCTTGTTCCTCCCGCAAACATTATCAACATACTAACCGCACCTATCAGCAGCGTTGTCCCGAAATCCGGTTCAAGCATAATCAGACATAGAATCACACCCAGTCCACACAGTGGATAAATAAACCCTTCTTTGACATTCATGACCTTACGACCAGCCTGTACCATCCATGAGGACATTGCAATTATACTTGCAAACTTGGCAAATTCAGAAGGTTGAAAACTCAGGAAACCAAGGCGCAACCAGCGATGACTTCCTCCAACCTTCAGTCCCATCTTTGGAATAAACACCATCACCAGCAGGACTGCCGTAACAATTGTAAGGGGAACGGCCATTTTCTGCCACCAGTGATAATCAAAACGCACAAAAATCACAGCAGCAACAAGAGAAATAAAAAGCCAGACAAGCTGTCGCTTCAGGAAATAATGAGGGTCACCAAAACTCGCCGAGCCTTTGACGGTGCTCGTACTCGCAAGCATTACAATTCCGACCGAGAGCAGAGCCAGCACGATGGCTACCATCGTGCTGGACGTTTTTCGCATTCCTACTCCACTATGGGAATCTTGAGTACTTGACCGGGTTTCAACGTGGTATCTGCAAGACCATTCAATTTTTTGAGCTCATCCACGCTGACCCCCCACATTTTTGAAACTTTAACAAGATCGTCGTTGGGTTCAACCGTATAAGTCTGGGTTACCGTAGCCTTACCAACAGGCGCCGCTGCCGCAGGTTTGCCTGCCGGAGCAGTCGCAGGGGCTATTGCTGGAGCAGGGGCAACAACATGAGCCTTCGCCGGAACATCTACCGCAGCAGGTATGGCTGCAGCAGGCACGGCTGCCGGTGCCGGTGCACCAGTCATTGATTCAGGGGTAGTAGTCTCTGTACTAAGAGTTTCAGTTTTCTTAACATCCGCTGCCTTTTCCTCTTTTTGTACAGCACCAGGAATCATGAGTTTCTGCCCCGCCTGCAAAGCGCTTGAGGTAAGACCATTAGCTTTCTTTATAGCTGCAATTGTTGTTCCATGTTTTACCGCAATTGCCGAAAGGGAATCACCAGGCTCGACAGTATATTCACCCGCACCTTCAGTACCTTCTGCCTGTTTCGCTTCTGCGACTTTGGCTTTCTTGACTACATGACGCTTAGGCGCGGCAAGATTGATATTACCAGGCAGAAGTAGTTTCTGACCTATGCGAAGCTTGTTCGGATTGGTCATATTGTTCAGCGCCATGATTTCAGGAACCTTCAACCCGTACTTGTAAGCTATGACGGAAAGACTGTCACCGCTGGCAACGACATACTTTGTTGTATCTACCGGTAAAGTTTGAGCCGGTTTAGATGTTTCAACTACCGGTGGAACTACCTGTGGTACTGCTTCCGGCTTCGCTATTTCCGTTGTTTCAGTTGTCACAACCGGCTCAGCCTTCGGCGTATGGGTTGTTCGACACCCTTGAATCAACACAGCAGAACCTACGGCTACACAATGAACTGCTACAACAATCCCAACCAGCAACGGTGTTCTCATTTCACTACTCCTTCTGATTTTAATAATTCTACGATTTTTATAAACTGCGTACCTCTATCCTCAAAATCTTCAAATTGATCAAAACTGGCACATCCGGGTGACAACAGAACAACATCCCCCTTATTTGCCTCATTCCAAGCAAACTTAACCGCCCTTTGGAGGGTACCACATGTCAAACATCTTACAGCATCCCCCCAGGCTTCTTGCATCTTTCTTGCTGCTTTTCCAATAAGATAAACGGCATCTACCTGTTTTACCAGTATTTTTTTGACAAAATTCAGCTGTTTTTCCTTTAAAAGCCCTCCAGCAATGAGTTTTATTGGTCTATCACACATTTTCACAGCAGCAGCAAGAGCCGTCAGGTTCGTTGCTTTTGAATCATTAATGAATTTCACCCCTCGTATTTCCGCTACCGTTTGCATCCGGTGAGGCAAAGATCTAAACTTTTGTGCAGCCTGCTGTACCATTTCCGGTTTTACGCCACAGGCTTTAACAGCAGCAACTGTAGCTGCCGCTGTTAACCCCAGAACCTCATTGGCAAAAATCGTTCCCCTGAAATCCAATATCTTTTTGCCAGCTCCCTGCTCCGTATAACTAACCATTCCATCGGCATAGCGATAATCAGACCTTCCCGAGAGACCAAAAGATATCCATCGGTTAGGAGTTCTACTCAACTTCCTGATAGCCGAAAGGTCTTGTTCAAAAACTATACCAAAGTCTCGTCTTCCCATCCGGCGAAACAGACTGGATTTGATAGTTGCATAAGATTGCATGGTTCCATGCCTGTCGAGATGATCAGGTTGAATATTTAACAGGACCCCAACATGAGGCTTGAATGTTTTAACTTTCTCCAGTTGAAACGAACTTACCTCTACAATAACCCAATTCAATTCTTTGCTCTTTTTCCCTGTGACAACACCACACAGCGGCGGACCATAGTTACCAGCTATCGCTACATGTTGCTTCGCAAGCGACAAAGCATCAGTACAGAATTTTACCATTGTACTTTTCCCTTTCGATCCGGTAACCGCAAGCATCGGACATTTACATCTGCTTGCCCCAAGCTCCAGTTCTGATAACACTTCAATCCCCCGGGACTCTACAGTGCTTATCCATTTTGAACAGGAACTTATACCGGGACTTACTATACAGACATCGAATTTTTCATCTGGAACAGAATCAGAACCTAAAACAACACGCGCACCTTTCCGCCGCAATAAAGCTGCATTACGCCGTAAATTTACATTATCGATTGCGTCGATAATTGTAACTTCTGTTTTTTCGCTCAGAAGAAGTTTAGCGGCAGCCATACCGCTTGCACCCATTCCCATAACCAAAGCTTTTTTATACATATTCTGTCCTTGGAATATTGCCTGTTTCCGGAAGATTACTCAGCGAATCTTCAACGTTAAAATACCAAGAAGAGCAAAAATAATGGACAAAACCCAAAACCTTACAGTCACCTGAGTCTCGCTCCATTGTTTCATCTCAAAATGATGATGTATCGGTGCCATGGCAAAAATACGTTTTCCGCGAAACCTGAATGATATCACCTGCAGAATAACACTCATTGCTTCCATCACGAATACTCCCCCAACAATGACCAGCGTAATTTCCTGTTTTATCAAAACAGCAACCATTCCTATTGCCCCTCCGATGGCCAGACTGCCGGTATCTCCCATGAACACCTTTGCCGGATGACAATTATACCAGAGGAAACCCAGGCAGGCACCAAGAAGACATCCGCAGAACACTGCAAGTTCACCACTTCCTCTTATATACGGAATTTTCAGATACTCGGCAAAAGTCGAATGTCCCGCCACATATGCCATTACAAAATAAGAAAATCCGACTGAAGCACTACATCCTATTGCCAGCCCGTCGAGTCCATCAGTGAGGTTCACTGCATTACAGGCACCGATAATTACCAATGCCATGAAGAGAAAAGCCAAAACAAATCCCATATCGGCAACAAACGGTTCCTTCATGAACGGAACCATTAACTGGCATACCTTCCCTTTTGTCTCTGGCAACATCACCAATACAATCATAACAATGGCGACCCAGATTAATTCCAACAGAAATTTGGTTTTTGCTTTTAATCCTTTTGAACGCTTTCTGCAAACCTTTGTATAATCGTCAAAAAAGCCGACAAACCCCATCCAGCACATTGTTGCGAGGACAAGCCAGATAAAATGATTTGTAGGTACGACCCAAAGAAAGGTCGAAATAAGAATAGCCGCAATGATCAACAATCCACCCATCGTTGGTGTCCCCTCTTTTTTCCCGTGCAAAACGTACAGAGGAGGTGCTTCTTCCTTTCTTTCATACTGACCAATGTTGAGTTTGCGCAATTTATTAATAACCCATGGTCCAAGAATAAGGATAAGCAGAAAAGCGGTCCCAGCCCCGGCAACAGCCCTGACTGTTATATAACGGAAAACCCTGAGTACAGACCACCAGTCAGAAAGTAAATGCAAATAATAAAACATGACAGATTGTTTCTTTTATATTTTTGTAAAACGAAATTAATAACTATTTTCTGGAATTCAGATTTTTCCTTTATGCCAATTAAAACGCTTGTCAGGCACTTCATCTTCCACGCCCCACAACATAAACGATGGTGGATCGCCGTTTGGCATCGCGTTAACAACTTTCGTATTACGTCCACCCCATATTGCAGACAACAGATTCTGCCTTCCTGCAGTTATTCGGCAGTCCTGCGACAACGTGGCATTTCCGACAACCTTCTTTTCAGAATTATCAGCAGATTGGAGCATTACCAGTCCTCCTTATTGCCTTTGAAATTCTTCAACTATTTCTTCAAGGTGCATCCCGCGTGAAGCCTTTAGAAAAACCGCATCACCGGCTTTAATTTTATCCGCAAGCAGAGAAGCAGCTTCCGTATTATTTTTGCAGCGAAACACACGTTTTTTCTCAAATCCTCCGTCTTCTGCACCATTTGCGATATGTTCAGCAATTTTCCCCACGACGATAAGCCCTGTCCAATTTTTACCTCCAATAAATTCACCCAAGGAGATATGTTCCGCCATCTCCTGATCCCCAAGTTCCAGCATAGCGGACAAGACAAGCCATTTATTTCCTTTAACCTTTTCCTCCCCGAATGTCTGGATTGCCACGCGCATACTCAACGGGTTTGCATTGTATGCGTCATTTATCACCTTTATACCGCGGATATCTTTCTCTTCCCAGCGCATCGGAAGAGGCGTATAGGTTTCCAGACCTGTCTTGATCTGATTCCAGTTCATTCCGTACGTTCTAGCTGCCGCAATGGCAAACATGGCATTCATAACATTATGGGCACCTGGCAATACTGTCCGGAAAATAAAATTATCACCCGTATGTTTTTCGTTGACTACAACTTCCTTTTTTAACTGATCCCTTTGAATACAAGTGTAATCGGCGTTACGACCTGCAGAAACAGTTATCACGCTCGAAGGTGAAAGTGATTTAAAGAATTCAAAGAAACCTCCATCGGCGCAAAGTATGGCAACTCCATCCTTTGGAAGACTCTTCAACAGGCTCGCTTTCTCATTTGCTATTGCCTCTATGGAATCAAAAAACTCTATATGCACCGGGCCCACATTCGTTATGATGCCCCAGTCCGGCTGAAGAATATCGCACAAGTTGGAAACTTCTCCCGGATGATTCATTCCCAACTCAAAAACACCAACCTTGGAAGACCTTTCCATCGAGAGAAGGCTTAAAGGAAGACCGATGGCATTATTCCAGTTACCTCGTGTACTCGCCGAAGGAGTACTTGCAGAAAGTATATGTGCCGTCATTTCCTTGACTGTCGATTTCCCTGCACTGCCGGTTACAGCAATTATCTCGGCCCCTACCTCCCTGCGATAAGCAGACGCAATGTCACGCAGCGCTTTCTCCGGATCATCTACCTGTAATAATGGCCACTGATTTTTCGAGTTAATCTTTTTGGTTTTCTTAACCACGGCGCCACAAGCACCTTTATCAAAAGCTGTTTTGATAAAATCGTGTCCGTCAAAATTCTTTCCTTTAAGAGCAAAATACAAGTTCCCTCTGGCTATGGTGCGTGTATCATGCGAAATTCCTTCGATATGTTCCGGATTTACAGGATTCCATATCCCACCACTCCATTCCGCCAGCTGTACGGGAGAAAAAGTTGGCATTACAAATACCTTTTTACAATTTGCCTATCATCAAACGAAATCAGCGTGTTCGCGAACTCTTGAAAATTTTCATGTCCCTTCCCGGCTATAAGTACAATATCCCCCTTGACGGCAAGAGTGAGGGCGCGTTTTATCGCCTCTGTGCGATCCTCGATGACCTCGAAATTCTTTGATTCGCCAAACCCCACCTGAATCTGAGCTATGATTTCGGAAGCATTTTCTTTTCTGGGATTATCGGAAGTCAGTACCGAGTAGTCCGCAAGCTTGGCGGCCACGTTTCCCATCACCGGTCGTTTTGTTTTGTCCCTGTTTCCGCCGCATCCGAATACCACGATCAACCGTCCCTTCACAATCTCCCGGAGAGTCTTTAAAACATTTTCAAGAGCGTCATCAGTGTGTGCATAATCAACAAAAACCTGGAAACCTTTCCGGGTGGATATTTCTTCAAGGCGGCCAGGAACACTCGTGACCCGGCAGATGGCATCGGTAATAACATCAAGATTTATCCCCAATGAACCGCAAGAAGCTATTGCCGCAAGTGCATTACTGATATTAAACCTGCCCAAAAGTTTAAGTTGTACTGTCTTGGTACCCCACGGTGTAACAACATGAAAAGAACTGCCTGATCCTGTAAGCTCAATATTTTCCGCCCGGACCATGGCTTCAGCTTTCATTCCAAAAGTCACAATCTCAGCACGGATATCATCCATAACGGATATCTTCTGTCCCCATGTATCATCAATATTAATCACGGCCTTGGCATGTTTTCTCCCTCTTCCAAGTCCCGCGAACAAAAGCATCTTGGCTTCAAAGTACTGTTCCATTGTACGATGATAGTCCAAATGATCTCTCGTTAGATTCGTAAAAACCGCAATATCATAGTCAATTCCCTCGGACCGTTTCTGAATCAATGCATGTGACGAAACTTCCATAACCACACTCTTACAGCCCGCTCCGGCTATCTGTGCCAGCATGGATTGAAGTAACGGAGCATCTGGAGTAGTACGGCTGGCAGGAATGGTGCGTTCTCCAATACGATATTCCACAGTAGTAAGTAAGCCGGGTATATGACCAGCGACATGAAGAACATTATTGATCATGTAAGCAGTAGTTGTTTTACCATTTGTTCCTGTGATGCCGATCACCTGCAGATGATCGGACGGCCTATTATGGAAAATACAGGATAAATCGGCTATTACCTTCCTGGCATCCCTAACACATACATGACATACGTCGCGACCAATCAGCTCATCATGTTCCGATACGATTGCAACGGCTCCACGTTCAATCGCATCTTTGATAAATATCCAACCATCTTTCTCCACACCTGGAATTGCGACAAAAATATAACCGGGCCGAACCTGGCGTGAATCACAGACAATTCCGGATATATCTCGATCTCTGCGCCCGTTAACAGACAAGCAGTCAACATCTTTTAACAAAGTATCCAGTTTCATTTTAGAAACCGCCTTTGATTCCTTCTTCGTCTGTGTGCCATTTACGAGTTGGTACAGAATTCTGAGACACCGCTATAACGGCCTTTCTGTCTGTCAGCCTGTTATTTCTCACCGGAGGAATATCAAGACAACGTACGGCCTGGTTGGCGATTTTACTGAATATCGGCGCAGCCACAGTTCCACCCAGATGAATCGGCTGCGGTTCATCTATTACAATCACCATTGCTATTTCCGGATCATCTGCAGGCAGAAAGCCCAGAAAAGATGCCGTATAAGCCGTGCTGGAATACCCGCCATCAACCGGTTTCTGGGCAGTACCGGTTTTTCCGGCAACTTCATAACCTTCAACCCGGGCTTTACGTCCTGTTCCTCCATCCTCAGTCACACGTAACAGGAGTTTTCGCATGATTGCAGCCGTCTCAGATGATATCGGGCGTGATAACACCTCAGGCTTTGTATTGATAAGAACAGTACCATTACTTCTCAAAACCTGACTGACAATATATGGTCTCATCAGATAGCCATCATTCGCAATAGCACTAATCATGTTGACCATCTGAAGGGCTGTCACTGCAACACCCTGCCCGATCGCAATCCGTGTCGCACTTATCCCGGACCATCCACTTAAGGGCCTTAAAATACCAGTCTCTTCTCCCGGCATATCAAGACCGGTCTTGCTGCCAATACCAAATGCACACAGATACTGGCGCATACGTTTTTCGCCAAGTGTTAGGGCCACTTTTGCAGTAAGAATATTACTTGATTTTTTTACTCCATCAGCAACGGTAAGATTGCCATATGGATGATAATCTTTAAGCACACGATTTTTATACATCCATGCACCGTTCTCACAGTCAAACACATTCTCTGGACTGACAGTACCTTCATTTAAAGCCGCAGATATGGTTACCGGCTTGAAGGTGGATCCAGGCTCATAGACCATCCCTATTGCCCGGTTGAGCTTGACGTTATCATCGGCAGATGTAAATTCATTCAAGTCATAGGCGGGCCGGCTCGCCATTGCAAGTATTTCACCAGTTCTCACCCGTTCAACAATTACCCATGCACCTTTTGCATGGTGTTCAACCATCGCCTCGTCAAGTGCCTTTTCAACTATGTACTGAAGATTTTGGTCAACAGTAAGAACAACATTTGCACCTTCCAGGGGAGGAATATATCGAAAGCGTTGATCATAAAGTTCCTGACGCCGAGCATCCACAAGTGTTTCGAGACTGCCGGGACTTCCTTTAAGATATTTGTCCATACCCTGTTCTACTCCGGCACTTCCCACTCCATCATAATTGACAAATCCCAGAATATGACACATGAATGAGCCGTGGGGGTAGTACCGTGCAGTTGTGTCTTGCAAAAAGATTCCTGCCAGCTTGTGCTTCTCTAGTTCTGTAACAGTTTCCTGTTTCACAAGACGCTTTATGTACGCAAATCTCTTGTCCGGTTGATTCAGGCGTACCGCCACCTCATCAACCGGTAAATCAAGTTTCTCAGACAAAAGCGACGCCACCCTGACAAGCATATTACTCTTCAAAACAACAGAAGGATCCGCGCAAACATCTTTTACAAATAGGTTAATCGCAAGAATATTACCCTCACCCTTACAATCGCAGATAATTCCACGTCCCGGATGGATGTTCTTCTCAAGACTACGGGATTTTTCAAATCCCTCCCGCATCTTTTCCTTCAGTCCAAGATGCAGAAAGGCCAGACGCGTACCCAGACATGCCATGGCCAGTATCAAAGCGATCATGCTAATCACAAATCGCCATTTAGTTCGTTGATCAGTCATGAATAACAACCTTCTCACGTTTTACATAAGTCAAAGAGTGGTCTGTTTTTTTATAAGGAGCACTTAAATACGGTCCCGCTTCAGATAATCTGATAATTTGATCCTGTCGAGGCCAGGTCATAACTATATTATGTTTTGCCAGGATCATTTCGATATTGGAAGGTGACTTCATTTTCGTCCACCTTGATTCCTCGTTTAAAATCTCTTTTTTAAGTTGTGACTTCTCAATCTCCAGCGCTTTTATATCCCGTCCCAGGGAATCACAACGGCACCCCAGCCAAATATACGATAACGCAAAAAGTGAACCCGCCACCACCACACCTGTAAAAGGCGCAGGAAGCACAAATCCATGCATCCTCTTCTTTCTGTTTCTACGGATCATATTTCTCCTGCCAACAACAAAACCGGGCTTCAACACCTTCAATCTTTTCCGTTTCGTTCAGCAACCCTGAGCTTTGCCGATCTCGAACGGGAATTCACATCTCTTTCCTCATCCGATGGCCCAATAGGTCTGCGCGTTAAAATATTCATGACAGGTTTATCACCGATCCACCTGCATCCCCCTGCCTGAAGTGACTCCCATTTACCCGCATGACGGGCAAAAAATTTCTTCACTATTCTGTCTTCAAGACTGTGAAAAGAAATAACAGCCATTCTTCCTTTGGGTGCCAGCAAACTTAATCCATTTTCCAATCCTTTTTCCAACGAACCAATCTCGTTATTCACCCTGATTCTAAGAGCCTGGAATGTCCTTGTCGCAGGATGTATTCGCCCATGACGTCCTCCTGCAACTCTCTCCACAATCTCTGCCAACCTCCCCGTTGTACTAATTATTTCCTTCTCCCTGTCCCTTACAATGGCCCGGGCTATTTGACCCGCCATCCGTTCTTCGCCAAATTCCTTAAGGATTTTGCAAAGTTCCTCCCCGGGAAGCTCATTCACCAGATCTGCTGCCGTCTCCTCATTCCCCGATGCATTCATCCGCATATCCAAAGGGCCATCCTTCATAAAACTAAAGCCGCGCCCGGCATCTTCGAGTTGATCCGAAGAAACTCCAAGATCAAGCAAAACGCCATCAACCGACTTGATCCCTTTCTTTCCGGCAATCTCGACCATGTCGGCATAATTTCCATGCGCAAGGTTAACTTGCCCACTGTAATCGCCCAGCGCTTTTCCCGCTCTCTGAAGAGCCGATACATCACGATCGATCCCAAGAACAAATGTACCAGGACCACCCTTTTCAATTATCGCCTTTGTATGTCCGCCGTTTCCAACAGTGCCATCTATGTAGATGCCCCCCTGTTTCACTACCAGCAGGTCTACCACCTCTTTGATCAGCACCGATTCATGCATTCTGTGACACGATGTTTCCATCAGGTTTCCGAAAACCCGGACAAGGTTTAGAATCCAACATATTGCGCGGCCTCTCGAATCGTTCCCGTGTCAGAACCGCTTACCTTGTTCCAGTTATCCGGATTCCACAGTTCAAAACTGTGAAACGTACCAACCATCACAACCTGATCTATCAGGCCCGCAAAATCTAATAATTCATCCTTGATCCTGATGCGCCCCTGTGAATCCCAAGCTACTAAATCTGATTTCGCTCCAAGTATCCGGGAAAACTGCCTCGCCTTTGTGTCTGCTATCGAATGATGCCTGATACTTTCTATGCGCCGCTGTAATTCACTCGCTGAAAAAACACATAGGCATTTATCCGTCACATCACGAAGAACATAGAGGCTTTTCGGCGTTCCCACCTGTACACGCCATTCAGATGGGATCGTCAGACGCTTCTTAGGATCAAGGGAATGGGTGAATTCTCCTACGAAAATTCCATATCCTTTTGTCTCTTTCTCCAAAATGGCGTTATTTTCGTCCATATCTTGACCTTTTATGACATAATTCAACACTTTGACCCACCTATTGTCAACAAGTTTCTCGATTTTTTTGACTTATCCGAGAACCACAGGGAATAGATAATCCAACACAAAAGAGATGAGACTATCTATCTGGAAGATATTAAACTAGAAGAGGTTAGGTGATACAACCGCATTGATTAATTCGTCGAGAATAATTGTAAATTAAACTATTCTCACACTATATCATAAAAAAGAATAACCGGTTTATTACTGACACCCACATTACCACACTGACTTGACTATCAACCCACCCAAGAAACCTGATAACGGTTATTTCACAACGGAACCGGCTGGTAATTCACCATCAATTGTAATCAACTTCATTACCCCTTCGTTCGATGCGGCCAGAAGCATTCCATTTGATTCAACACCCCTGATTTTTGCAGGTTTGAGATTCGTCACAACCACAATGTTTTTGCCAGGTAATTCTTCAGGTTTATAGTGTAAGGCTATTCCTGCAACAATCTGACGATTCTCATCACCAACCCTTATCTGTAAACGTAAAAGCTTGTCCGCACCTTCAACTTTCTCCGCGCTCAAAACAACAGCCGTTCGAAGCTGGACCTTTGCAAAATCCATGTATTCAATCTGTACAACACCTGCAGGTACCGTAACGGGTTGTTTTTGTTCTGTCACACCTGGAGATTTTTCAGCCGTTGTCGTCTCTGTCATATTCACTCCTTTTTTCATCACTACATCTTTAGTCACCGGAGTAATCCGTGGAAAAAGATTTATCATCGCCCCTATTTTTGTACCCGTCTTCGTCTTCCCCCATTCCTTCAGGTCACGAAAATCAGGCACCGAACTGGAAAGTCCCAGTGTTTTCCTCAAAATAATTGTTTGTGTTGGCATGACAGGGTACAACAATCCACTCATAATCCTCAACGCCTCTACAGCACAAAACAGTACAGTTCCCAGCTGAGCTTTTTCACCCTTCTTACCAAGCGTCCATGGTTGTGTCTTTTCAAGATACCGGTTAGTTTCTCTAACCACGCCGATCACTTCTGCCAAACCAAGATCTATGCGCATTCCATCCACCGCATCGATCATCTTTTCCACCGCAATCAGCGTAACTTTCTTAAGATTCTCTTCATCGGATCCCATGGTGCCTGGCGGAGGAATATTACCATCGCAATAACTGCCTATCAGTTTCACCACGCGACTCAACAGATTTCCAAGATCATTGGCAAGATCTGCATTATAACGACGCAGAAAAGCGTCCTCCGTAAAACTGGCATCCTGACCCAGAGACATTTCAGCCATCAGGAAATATCTAAACGCATCAACTCCGTATTTATCCACAAAATCCATAGGATTTACAACATTACCCGCCGTTTTACTCATTTTATCCCGGCCGGAAAGCCACCAGCCATGCGCAAAAACAGTCTCAGGTAACGGCAAGTTCATAGCCTTCAACATGGTCGGCCAGTAAACAGTGTGCGTCGTCAAAATATCCTTCCCTATCAATTGACACGACGCCGGCCACCACTTTTTGAACCTGGCATCATCCGAAAGATATCCGATGCTGGTGACGTAATTTAAAAGAGCATCAAACCAGACATAAGTTACGAATCCTTTGTCAAATGGCAGTTCTATTCCCCAACTCATCCTGCTCTTGGGACGCGAAATACACAAATCGTTCAGCTGTTTTTTCAAAAACCCAAGCGTCTCATTACGGCGAAAATCCGGCTGAATAAATCTAGGGTTGTCTTCAATATACTTGATGAGCCAGTCCTGGTACTTGCTCATTCGGAAAAAATAGTTCGACTCTTTGATCTTCTCCACATCCCTCCCGCATCCAGGTTCAGGACATTTGCCATTAATGAGGTCCTTTTCGGTAAAGAAGCGTTCACAGGTTACGCAATACCAGCCATCATAGTCAGCCCTGTATATTTCATCCCTGTCATGAAGATCTTGAAGGACCTTCTGCACAACAATTCTGTGTCTGTTTTCAGTCGTACGTATGAAATCATCATTTGTTATCTCGAGTTTCTTCCAGACATCCAGGAAACGGACGACGGTACTGTCCGCCTGTTCCTGCGGACTCATTCCCGATTTCTCCGCCGCACGACAGACTTTCTGCCCGTGTTCATCAGTACCCGTGAGAAAGAAACTTGGAACACCCATGAGCCTGTGATATCGCGCCAGCACATCGGCAAGGATGGTAGTATATGCATGCCCGATATGCGGCTTGTCATTCACATAATAAATCGGTGTCGTAACGTAAAATTTTGATCTTTGCATTCTTTACATCCTTATACAAAATCGATATCTGACCTGTACTATACGATATTCCGCATGACCAGAAAAAAATGTAGTCCGTCATCTCCGGACAAATACTTGATTAGAATCTCTACCTTTCGTTTCAAATAAGATTGATGGCATCAACATCAACAGAACAACTCACTCCTTCAGGAAATTTGAAAGTTTTCAATATTTCACTTACCGGTACTGTTATCAGCCGCGCAGAGGAACATCTCAACATTATTTGATATCGGTAAAACCCTTTTGCCCTTGCCAAAGGCGCGGGTATAACATCTGATACAATGACTCTCGCTTGTAATTTTGGTTTTATTTTTCTTAATAATGTCACAGCACAAAAAGACACACTACTTTCAGATCGGCCTTTGAATGTCAGGCAAACAAGGTGTGAAAATGGTGGATAGTTCAACTCACGCCTGAACTCAATCTCCTGGTCACAGAATCCTTCAAAATCCACCCGTCTTGCAGCTTGTATTGCCGTATGAAACGGCGTGTAGGTTTGAACAATTACCTCACCGGACACTTCCCCTCGTCCGGCACGTCCTGCAACTTGTGCAAGCAATTGAAAGGTGCGCTCTCCGGCACGGAAATCCGGTATATGAAGGCTTAAGTCAGCATAAATCACACCCACAAGCGTTACATTCGGAAAATGCAGTCCCTTGGCTATCATCTGTGTGCCAATTAATATATTTATCTTGCCACCCCGAAAATCACCGAAGATGCGATCATATGAATCCTTGCTTGTTGTTATATCCGAATCAATCCTCTGTATCCTGGCATGCGGGAAAAATTTCAATAGTATATTCTCCACACGTTGCGTTCCGATACCGGTAAATTTGAAGGCCGGATCCTTGCACTCCGGACACCTGGCCGGAACCTGCCTGCGCGCACCACAAATATGACAGCGAAGTTCATCACTGTTTCTGTGATATGTATAAGCAAGACTGCACTGATCACACTTGGCAACATAGCCGCACTTGGGACAGATTATAGATGTTGCATATCCTCGCCTATTCAGGAAAAGGATGGTCTGTTCAGTCCTTTCCAGTCTAAGCCGTATGGCCTCAAGAAGGTCCTTTGAGAAAACACTTGCATGTCCTGATCGCTCTGTCTCTATTCTCATATCGATTACACGCATCATGGGCATTTTCCTGCCATCAGCGCGAATCGGCAGCTTTGCAAGTTTGTACTTATTTTTACGCGCATTAAACCACGATTCGAGAGATGGAGTTGCTGAGCCCAGAACAACGGGGCAATTTTCGATCATCCCCCTCATCACCGCTACATCTCGCGCGTTGTAACGTGGAGCCTCTTCCTGCTTATAGCTGGGCTCATGCTCCTCATCTACCACAATAAGACCCAGATCCTTTACAGGAGCAAAAACGGCGGAACGCGCACCAACCACAATATTGGCCTTACCATCATTTATCCTGTGCCATTCGTCGTGTCGTTCACCATCTGAAAGATGGCTATGAAGTACTGCTATTCGGTTGCCAAACCTGCTCACAAACCTCTCAACAGTCTGAGGCGTTAACGAGATCTCCGGGACAAGAACAATCGCACCTTTACCTTTTTTTAGAACATAATCTATGGCCTGCAAGTACACTTCTGTTTTACCGCTCCCAGTAACACCATACAGTAAAACAACATTAGAACTACCATTACCGACCGCTGATTGTTGATTACTGATTGTCGGACTGCCAGTATCAACCACCTGATGATTTCTGACATCCGATATCGGATCTCTACAGTCCGTTCTATCGACACATTCTTTTATCATTCTCAGAGCCTCTTCCTGTTCGGCCATCAACTGCAAGGGCTGCGAAGGAAGTATGGTAAGGTTTGTAAATGGATCCCGCCTGATATTTGCTTGAATAATTGTGATAAAGCCTTTTTTCTCAAGACTTTTAACAGGGGCCGCTGTAATCCCCACCTCTTTAACTAAATCATTCAGGAACATTCCCGTATTACTCCGCTTCAGAATCTCCAGGACTTTTTTCTGTTTCGCGGACAATTCATGTCCATAACCTTTTCCTTCCGCTTTCCGTTCTCCACTTTCGGGGCATTCTGTACTTTGCACCTCTTGATTCTTCAGCGAAATAAACATTTGCCGTCTAAATCCCGCCCCTTTACGTCGGACCGGACCGGGCAAAACGGTTTTTATCGCCTGTTCGATTGAAACGCAGTAATAACGTCCCATCCACTTGGCAAGCTCCAGCATCTGCTCATCAATAAACGACTTATTACCTATGACAGATATTATTTCTTTCAGTTTTGCGTGTTCAGACTGTTCTAGGAATCCAACCACATATCCGGCAGTATTTGTCCTTCCAAACGGAATATTGACTCTTGTACCAACATGTATGTGATTTCCAATACTATCCGGTACCAGATAGTCAAACTCTCGATCAAGAGCGACATCTACAACAACTCTCGCAATTTTTTTGTTCATACTTTAAATCTTCCGGTGGGTAGTCTTATAGGTCATACCCGCCCTACAAAAATGTAAATCAACATTAACCGAAAGAACGGATCAGGTGAAGCCAGGAATGTCATTATTACTTCCAACGAAGCTCTTCGGACTGAGGGACTGCCCGCAGTTTCTTAGAGGAATCAGCCATAGCCCTGATCTCGATTTTCTACATGTCAGAATTACATCGGGATGAAGAAGGATTAAACAAAAAGACCGGAAGTAAAATCACTTCCGGTCTTTTAATAAATTTCACCGTTACCAAACGAATCAATATACTGAATAATACGTGGTATTCCAGCTATCAGCTGCACCGCCTAATATGTTCGTATGTGTTGCAGTATCTATCCACTCGGCCGTATTGATCCAAATAACAGATCCATCATTATACAGAATATTTCCACCCTTTTTATCATGATTTGCCCCAAAAGCATTCTCTCCCGATGAAGCTGGCCAGTAAGTACCTTGTGATTGACTGTTTTTATCCATTGCAATCAACATGTTGGCACTTGAAGAAGCTTTTACACGATTATTGAGAGAATCCTGGATTGCCAGCAAATAACTACAGTTAAATTCAGTCATTTGATTAATACTGTTTGTATACCAATGCACTTTGTCACTGGGACAAATAAACAGTTTTGGCTGAGATACCACTGAAGACAAACCAGTAAAGAACTGGGGATAGTTCTCATTGTAATCCATCGAATACATTGCCAGCCCTTTACCTATCTGAGACAAATTGCTCATACAGTTTGTTCGACGGGCTTTTTCACGGGCAGAGGCAATAACCGGCAGAAGCATACCTGCCAGAATACCAATGATTGCTATAACCACGAGCAGCTCAATCAAAGTAAAAGACCTGAGTTTCAGACGACGCCATACTCTTCTCATATCAGCATCTCCTTTGCAGTTTAAAAACAATACCATTCACCCATCACTCTCTCATATTAAGATAAATCTATCCCTTTCAATCGTCAAGCGTTTTCGGGAGAATTCTTGATGTTTTTAAGGGTGTACCAACTCTACAAAATCTATTTCGATCAAACTATCAGCATACAATCACCGTAACTGTAAAATCTGTACTTACTTGCCACAGCCTCTGTATAAACCTTCATTATCAATTCTCTGCCGGCAAATGCGCTCACCATCATCAACAAGCTCGATTCCGGCAAATGGAAGTTTGTCAACATCATGTCTACTATCCCGAAACGATAAGGCGGATAAATAAATAACGAAGTACGTCCTGAACAGGGAACCATTAAATTATTGTTACTAATAATTGTCTCAAGCGTTCTAACTGTCGTACTGCCAACGGCCACCACCTTACCGCCGTTCCTCCTGGTTGAATTAATAAGTTCTGCAGTCTCGTCATTAATTTCATATCTCTCTGATTCCATTTTATGGTCTTCAACAACAGCAGTTTTTACCGGTTTGAAGGTTCCCGGTCCAACATGCAGAGTTATCGCAGTCCTTTTGACCCCATTTTCCGTCAGCATTTCCAGCAGTTCAGGAGTAAAATGCAATCCTGCAGTTGGCGCCGCAACAGCGCCAGGATGATGGGCATATATCGTCTGGTAATTCTGCCTGTCCCGTTCCGTTAAAGGAGTATGTTCTTCAGGTCTGTGAATATATGGCGGTACGGGCGCGAAACCTTCTTTTTCTAAAATCTCCAAAACGGGCTTATCACCTGTCAGTTTCAGACAAACCCTTCCGTCATTTTCCAGCGAAAGTACTTCGCCGGTCAATCTGCCACCGGCAAACGAAATAACCATCCCAATCCGCGGCCTTCCTGATGCCCGATAAAAGACATCCCATACCTCCGTGTACTTGGAAATTGATAACTGGTTATTGGTTATTTTATGTTCGTTCCCGGTTTGCTTCTCAACTAACAACAGTTCCACTCTTCCTCCAGTATCATTCCTTTTGCCGAATACCCTGGCAGGAATTACGCGAGTATCATTCACAACAAGTAGATCGCCGGCTTTTAAATATGCAGGCAAATCTGTGACATGTTTGTGCTCAAGCTCTCCACTGTTTCGATGAACAACCATCATCCTTGCATGGGAACGCTCCGGTAAAGGTTCCTGCGCGATCAGTTCCCGTGGCAGCTCAAAATGAAAATCAGAAGTCTTCATTGTTTAGATAAATATCCATAACAACGGGAATAATGAAAGAACTTTTGAGGATGAATGCCTTTTAAAAATTATATGGAGCGAATACCCTTTGGTTTCCTGCCATATTACGGTTGGCAGTCCAAGTCGATATACCAGTCCTGCAAAATCTATTTCATGTTTCTTTTAAAACAATCCTTTGACCCTCCCGGTTTTTACATCCACATCTATATTCATGAATGCCGGCTTTGACGCCGTACCGGGCATTAACTTGATATCGCCTGCCACAGGCGCAACAAAACCAGCACCGCGATAAATCAGAACATCATGAACAGGCAATGTCCAGTTTCGGGGTCTGCCTTTGAGATTTGCATCGTGCGATAGACTGAGATGTGTCTTGACCATGCAGGTACCAAGTCTTGACGTCTCCGGATCGGCTTCTATTTTTTTAATCTTATCCATCGCAATATCAGAATAACTGACATCTTGCGCACCGTATAACTCCTTAGCAATCAGATTAATTCTTCCGCGTAAAGGCATATCTAAATCGTAGAGAAACTTGAAATTCCATGGTCTTTTCGAAGATTCAACTACCGCTTCCGCCAGTTCGATTGCCCCCTCGCCGCCCTTCAACCAGTGTTCCGAAACCACCGCAATTGCACCGTGTTGTTCTGCGATTTTCTTCACAAGCGCAAATTCAGCTTTTGTGTCCGTATGAAAACTATTGATGCATACAATAGGCCGGATACCGCTCTTTTTTACAATTTCTATGTGAGCAATAAGATTTTCACAACCCTTCTCAAGCAAGCCAAGATTTTCCTTTGTATAAGCCTCGTCCAGTTTGGCGCCAGGCTTCACCACCGGGCCACCGCCATGCATTTTCAAGGCCCTGATTGTTGCGACAAGTACCACAGCACTGGGAATAAGACCTGAAAACCTGCACTTAAGGTTCCAGAATTTTTCAAAACCAATATCTGCAGCAAATCCGCTTTCTGTAACATGATATTCTCCAAGCCGGGTACCAAGCTGGTCCGCAATAATTGAGCTTTGGCCTATCGCAATATTGGCAAATGGTCCTGCATGCACAAAAACAGGATTCCCCTCTATGGTCTGCAGCAGATTGGGATTGATCGCTTCAAGCAGCCATGCAGTCATTGCCCCATCTACATCAAGGTCCGCTGTTGTGATTTCTTTACCATTCCTGCTTTCGGCAATAACTATCTTTGCCATCCGCTCACGCAGGTCTTTCAAGTCACGTGCAACTGCAAGTATCGCCATTACTTCGCTGGAAACTGAAATCTGGAACCCCGAGTCCATCCTGAACCCGTCCATTTTTCCACCGCGACCAATTTCAATATTTCGCAGAGATTGGGCGCAGAAATCTATTGCCCATTTTATCCGGACTTTTTCCGGATCAATATCAAGTCGTTCGAGATTACGCTTACGAAGACTTTCATCGTCATAATTCCGCTCATGCTGCATTCGCGCTGTAAGAGCAACCATCGCCAGGTTATGGGCGTTTGTGATGCAATCAATATCGCCGGTAAGTCTTATGGAAAATGGCGTCAGAGGAATACACTGTGCAAGGCCACCACCTGCAGCTGAACCCTTGATATTGAAAGTCGGACCGCCGCTGGGTTGACGTATTGCACCGATAACTTTCTTACCCAGTCTACCGAGTCCTTCAATCAACCCAAGAGTCGTGGTTGTCTTTCCTTCGCCAAGCGGCGTCGGTGTGATGGCCGTGACATCCACATATTTTCCCGGCGCACAATCTCCTATACGGTTCATGACACGGGCATAATCGACTTTGCCCAGCGTTCTGCCCATTGGAATTATTTCTTCAGTCTCCAGTCCCAACTCAGCACCCAACCGCTGTAATGACTTCATGCCTTGCTCAGCATATTCGGCAATCTGCCAGTCCGGCATTGTCAATGGATCAAGTTTTCGTTTTGGGAATTCCGGTTTGTGAGTATTTTTGATTACAACAAAGTCCGTTTTCGGCCTATCCAGTTGTGCAATATTCAATGTTTTCATGCTGCAATTATCTCTTATTCCACAAATCGTTTCTTGTACATTCTGGCAGGTCTGTGGTATATTCAGGTATAAATGAAACAGGATGAGTTCCATGCTGAAGTACAGGCTATTCTTAGAAATATAGAGAAATTCGCTGGAAAAGGGGCTTTTTATCACGATCTTTACGATAATATATGCCTGAAGAATGGCCGCGTTTGTGCCTTTTGTACGATGTGCCTCGATCAACTGGCAACGGCATCTCTCTGCCGTTCGACAACGTGCAGTGCAACCATGCACTCAATATCATCCGGCGAACCATATTTTCAGCGATGTTGGGCTGGCCTGATATGCATGACCATCGCACTTGCACCGGGAAAAACATGTCGCGGAGGTTTGTCCCTTGGGGGATTTTATTTTGAAGGAGAAAACCAGGACCTGGAAGATATTCTCAAACAACGATTGTCACATTTGCCGGAACAGATTCTAAGCAGGTTCATTCTTCAGCTTCCTTCCCTTACCGAAATTTCGCCAAGCGAGCTCCGAGGACTTGGGACTTTTGCTCTCGAATCAACATTCTCATGCGGAATAAATTCAGATTTGTTCTTCAAACGACAGAATCAAAAATATCTTCAACAACGAAAAATTGCCGAAGCATTCGCTGAGCTCCGCGCCAATACGTCCCAATCAAATGACGTCACTGGCGATATACAGCAGCTTGTCTCTGTCCTGGAACATAATGACAGGGAAGCCGCGATGCAGTTTATATCAACATACATGGCCAAGATTCTCCTGGCCTGCAACTGGAACCTTATTAAATTAAAAGCACACTTGAGAGTAATTCTGTCAATAATCACAAGTCAGGAAATACTCAGGGGCACCGAATGGACTACTGCCATTAGTCGCGAACTGCGTTATATAACCAAGCTGGAAAAGGCTGAAACGACGGAAAACTGTTGTTATGAAATTGCGGAAATCGCAATGGAATATTTCAGTAAGACCAAAGATGATGACAACGCAAAAGAAACAATTACCAATCGCACTATCAACTGGCTCCAACTGCATTACCATGAAAACGTCAACCTGAACACAATTGCACGCGGCATTGGCGCAAGCGTCTCTTCAATTGTACATCACATCAGCCGTAATCTTGGCAAGACATACAAGGAAATACTTGGCGAAATCAGGATAACAGAGGCAAAAAAACTGCTTGCTACCACGTCACTCGAAATTACAGAAATTGGCATAAGGTGTGGTTTTTATGATCAGAGCCATTTCACAAAAGCATTTAAAAAAGCCGCCAATATGACCCCCGGCCAGTTCCGCCATTTCCTGACCCTTCCGAAGGATGAAATACTTAAATGAATCCTGCCCGGAATGAAACAAGTTCCATATTTACAAATGCCGGCTTTTTCAAATTATCCGCAGAATGTTATAATCGCAGATATGCTACCATTATCCCTTCTTAATCGCTCGACTCTTATGATCGTATATCATGCGATGTCCAGTGTTGTATGATTCCACTGCCATAAGGCCGGCAACGGAGTGTAGATAACCGGCATCAATTGGTGCACGAGTTGGCTTACCGGAACGCATACACTGCAACCAATCCTGGAAATGATCCGGGGTTTCGATCGGCTTGACTTCATTGACACCGCGAATCGTACCATCACGCTTTGGGCCACCCTCAGCGGTGTAGTTTGGAGCGCTCCAGTTGTCGAGAACCAACTGGCCTTTTTCGCAGAAGTAACGATGGCGGTTACCACTTCCGTTGCCAAAGTTACTGGAGTAAGCCACCATGAAACCTTCCGGATAGACCCACAACGCTTCGACATGGTCAGGGCAGGTGAAATTATGCTCATCCTTCCACGTAAAGACACCGCCGTTACAAACACAACTTGTCGGGAACTGTGCATCGGTGATGTAGTTGTATAAATCAATGAAATGAACACCGAGATTCGTCACCGGACCATCAGTATAGTCAAGATATCCATACCAACCGGAATAACGACTTACGTCAAATGGATGTTTCGGCGCATTACCCAGGAATTCACTCCATTCTACGTCTTCCTTCTTGATATCCTTGACGTAGTGATACCAATAAGGTTTTTCGCCATTACGACATTGCTCGATACGTGAAGCTTTACCAAGCAAGCCGGACTTCCACAGTTCGTGGCAGGCGGTACTGGTGGATAGGCTGCGAATCTGTGTACCAACCTGAACAACGATGTTCGCCTCCTTGACCGCATCCACCGCGCGAATAAGTTCCTTCATGTTTCTCGCCATAGGTTTTTCAACATAAACATGCTTTTTCGCCTTCGCCGCAGCTTCGAGCTGTGTTGAGTGATGGTGGTCAGGCGAGGCAATCATCACGGCATCAATATCCTTACAAGCCAGTATATCACGATAGCTGACAAATTGTTTCACGTCGGTACCATACCAATCTTTGCACATTGCTGCACCCTGTTCACGTGCAAGTCGCCACGGATCACTTACCGCTACGAATTCAACGTTTTCGACCTTGTCATGCTTATGTACTCCGGCCATATGTGCACCCCGTCCTCTACCGCCACAACCGATCTGACCAATACGAATCCGGTCGTTTGCACCCATGATGCGCGCATAACTGCGTGCGGTGAACGACATTGCCGTTACGCCAATGGTGGCGGTCTTGAGAAAATCTCGGCGGTTACATGCTGTATTCATAGTCTGGAACTCCTTTGTTGGTTATATTTTTCCCGAATCCTTTCCTGCAGGATTTCTAAAAGTCATTTTGACATCATATAGAACTATACTGAACAAGCCAAATTCAGTAGTAACAACTTACTTTGCGACCGTTATGCCTTCCGGATAGCACGATGTTTATGATCATAGGTCGTGCGATGTCCGGTGTTGTATGATTCCACCGCCATAAGGCCCGCTACGGAGTGCAAGTAACCGGACTCGATGGGCGCACGAGTAGTTTTACCGTTACGCATGCACTGCAGCCAGTCCTGGAAATGATCCGGGGTTTCGATCGGCTTGATTTCGTTAACGCCGCGGATGGTACCGTCACGTTTCGGACCACCCTCCGCGGTATAGTTCGGCGAGCCCCAGTTATCGAGGTTCAGTTGCCCTTTTTCGCAGAAGTAACGGTGACGGCTGCCACTTCCGTTACCTAAGTTACTGGAGTAAGCCACCATGAATCCTTCCGGATAGACCCACAATGCTTCGACATGGTCAGGACAGCTGAAATTATTCTCATCCTTCCACGTAAATATACCACCATTACAAACACAACTTGTCGGGAATTGTGCATCCGTAATGTAGTTATACAGATCAATGAAATGACAGCCGAGATTGGTCACTGGACCATCGGTATAGTCAAGATATCCATACCATCCTACGAAAACACCGGGGTCGAATGGCCTCTTCGGAGCATTGCCCAGGAATTCATCCCAGTCCACGTCCTCTTTTTTAACTTCCTTGGACTGCTGCGGAAGGTGGGCTTTTACGTAACCATACCAATAAGGTCTCTCACCGTTGCGGCATTGCTCGATACGCGAAGCTTTACCAAGCAAGCCGGACTTCCACAGTTCGTGGCAGGCGGTACTGGTTGGCAGACTGCGAGTCTGTGTGCCCATCTGTGCCACAATGTTCGCCTCCTTGACCGCATCCACCGCGCGAATAAGTTCCTTCATGTTTCTAGCCAGTGGTTTCTCGACATAAACATGCTTTTTAGCCTTAGCAGCGGCTTCAAGCTGTGTTGAGTGATGGTGGTCAATCGAGGCAATCATCACGGCATCAATATCCTTACAAGCTAGTACATCACGATAGCTGACAAACTTTTTAACATCGGTGCCATACCATTCTTTACACATCCCGGCAGCCTCCTCGCGCGCGAGCCGCCACGGATCACTGACTGCAACAAACTCAACATTTTCGACCTTATCATGCTTATGTACGCTCGTCATGTGGGCCAGCCGACCGCGACCGCCACAACCGATCTGAGCGATACGAATCCGCTCGTTTGCACCCATGATGCGTGCATAACTGTGTGCGGAAAAAGACATTGCCGTTACACCAACGGCGGCGGTCTTCAGAAAATTTCTGCGGTTACAAGCTGTGTTCATAGTTTGGAACTCCTTTGTTGGTTGTTTTCGAGGTTACCCTTGTAATCTCCGCTTGCTTCTCGAGTAATAGACCATAAGCTTAAATATTATACTACACGTTTTGTCACCAGTTCTGATACTTTTATGACCTTTCGAAATTGATCTACCAAAAGCTGGTGACGGGATCAAGAGAACGCTGTTTCTTTTCGCTCTTTTTACCATATCCTACGGTTGTGATGTACATTCTAAGAGTCATATTGTGGTTATGACTATGACCGTGCGAGAATTAAGGAGTTTTTGCCTTTTTCAATAAACTGATAATAAGTGGTAAAATATCTGAATTACAACCGCCACGATCGCGGTTGAGGCTTCGAACCTGCCGGCTTTCCTTCCAGCTGTGCCACCAGCCAATCCAAACCCTCAAGATTATCACGCAACCTTGCCTCGGCATCCTCGCTGGTGTGGTTAAGAATGCCGATACGACCGGCATAACCACTGTCACATATGATTTTCAACACCTGAAGATCGAGATCACCCTGCCCAAGCGGCAGGATCTTCTTTCCAATCTTGTCTCCATTCTTTGTCATACCATTGAGATTGAGACAGAACAGGTATGGCTTCATTGCCTTCAATACAGTCGCGAATCGATCAAGATGACCATGCCCGTGATGGAGGTTATAGCAAATGCCGACGTGGGGGGCCCCATGTTCTTCACGCAACCGTTTTGTAACTGCAATCATGTTCTCCGGCTCGCCACCCCATCCACCGTGATTGTAAAAGGCCAGCGGACAGCCCAGCTTGCCGGTACGTTCCACCATCGGTAGGATTCTTTGGATAGAAAACTTCACCTGTTCTTTAGGATCAGTAACACCGCCGGGAGCAACCGGGATCATGACCCAAATCTGAGGTTTCAGGTTGTGTTTCTCGAACAACTTGAAGGCTTCCTCATGTGTGCCCCAAAAGGCAAAAAACTCTATACCATGCTTTCTGGTTGCTTCGATCTCGGCTTCGAACGTCGGCACATGTTCGGCACGCCAGTCATATGCGAGCCGTTTAATTCCGAGTTTTTCCAGCATTGCCGCCCGTTCTTCCGGTCCACGTTTTTTCGAATCAAACGGAACAATACACCATGCGACCAGGTTCTCATGCGCAAATATGTTTACAGTGTTATTTGCAGATTTATTTTCGGCAAAAGATTTTTCATATCCGGTGACAACCATGGAAGCACCCGCCAGTTTTAGAAAATCACGTCTTTTCATTTTATCTCCTGTTCCCATGGATAATCTTGTTTCCCCATCTATTTTCCAGCCTGCGTTACTGTACGAAACACTAACGGCAGGCAAATTGAAATCCGCAAAATATTATCCTTTTACACTGCACATTATACCGTCGTAACTTGGAAGTATAGAACAGGAACGTCAAAGATTTGAATAAAAGCGACAGCAGTGACGTACGCGGTAATGACAAGGTGACAATCGTATTAAAATATATTTCTTACGGACATTTAGCCTGCATATGCCTGAGCGCCAGCGCCACTGCTGTTGCCCAGGCAAGCACCTTGAATTCACCCCGGTCAAGTGCAGTTTCAATATCGTTGCGGCTAAGCATAAGCAGTTCCTGTTCTTCGAGATCATCGGATGTCGGCTTTGCAACTTGTACCGCGCCACGCGCAAGAAAAAGGTTTCCAATGGCCATACCCCGGTTCGGATCAACCCGAAAACTTCCGAGATCCACCCACTCAGGAGCTTCGTAGCCGGTCTCTTCAAGAAGTTCCCGTTTGACTGCCTGTATGGGACTTTCACCCTTGTCAATGAATCCGCCCACCAGTGCAAGCGACAATCCACTCAGTGCATATTTGGTCTGGCGGAAACAAAGAAACCGGCCATCTACAGCAACAGCCACAACATTGACAAAATCAGGGGTAACAACCCATGGCCAGTTTTCGATCACACGCCCGTCTGGTAACTGTATGGTCCGATTCTCCACCATAAGGTACTTGCTGTGATCAAGAATCATCTTACTGGATAACGTCTTCCATAAATGTTTGGACAACATGGGATTCCTTATTATTAAAATTTGATTTGTTTCAAACAAATCTTAAACTTGTTTTACAACCTTACGCTTGAAATATGCCACCGGAATACAACCAACGTCAACGTTAATGGATAATTTTAAAATAAACTTAACCAAATTTACGACCATTCATTTTCCGCATCCACCCGCAATAACGTCGGGAACCTGTCGACCATCTGCAAGACGAACTTCAAGCAGAAAGAACCGTGACCATTCAAGATCTGACGCGCCACGTTTAAGGTCAGATCCAAGCAGCTCTTTATAAAGTTCTGCGTCAGCCACCCGCGTCGATTTATGGTTACGCGGATATTTTTTCGCATATTCAACAGCCTCAATTCCGCTACGTGATCGCAGGTCTTCAATAAGCTTCCATCCCGCCCAGGTTTTCTGTAGGGCATTCACGATCTTGTCCGCCGGCCAGCGACCATGAAAAGGGTCCCACGAAACATCCAGGAGATAATCTACCAGATACAAACTGTCCTGCATGGTTGCACCCATCAGTATAATGGTATTCCTACCTCTACTCGGCACTGCCTTTCGCACGGTAATTCGTCCGCGTTTCCCGGAAACAACTTTGTTTATATTAAAAGATTTCTGCAAATCAATGTCCTCGGGTGTACTCAAAACAATCAGGTTGCTTTGTGCCAAACGTTGGTCGGGTCGAGCAGAATTGTATCGGACAATCAGTGATTCAGGCGATGTAACCAGAAGTTTACGGCCATCAATAACCGCAAAGCGCTGTTCGGCGCGGACCAATTCCATTGCTAACACCAAGGCTGCCCTTTCCACCGGCCACGGTGCTTTTTCTCCAATCACAACTATAGTCCCATTTCGAACGAGTTCCAGAAAGCGATCACGGGGAGGCAAAACACACGACCACTCGTCTGGCACATCGCTCCCCGCCGCCGTCACAAGATAACCATAATAACTGCCACAGACAGCCGCTGTATTGATCAACTCATCTGCCAGTACTGCCTGCATGCCGCGAGTATCTTTAAAACGAAATGGCGGATGTTTAATGTTTTCACCATCCAGCAAATCCAACGCAATGAATCCCGAATACCAGCGTCCATACAGGAATGCATCGGTAAAAGTCCACTGATCAAATTTACGAAGCATTTCAGGTTTAACTAACGGTCTGATACTGGGGAGAAATTCAAGATAAGATTCTGAACTACCCTTAGCTCGAGTCCAGGCTTCAGAACAATATTCAGGCGGCAATACCTGCAGGATATACTCGTTGCCTTCCTTGATGAATGGTAATTTCACATCACGGTACTTGACAGGCAGGAATTGCTGCCAGCCTTTTGAATAGTGCCATGCCCAACCTGAATGAGGAATGCATGCCCTGTCGACAAGGTAATGAGTCGCCACCGAAGCAAGGAACAGGGCTTTCGGCACGTCTTGCGCACGCAAGGCATTGATCGCCTCGAAGGTCAACAGTTTCCTCAGATAACCATCACTATCGTGCCCCACGCACCAGTCTGCGATGTCATCGGGATATGTACCGGCCCAACAAAAATCGGGGTTTGATTTGAACGGCTCCGGGGCCAATGTTGCACCAAGGCGGGCGGCATCGTTGTGACCATCAACTCCTGATGGAAAAATATTTTCCGTCACGCAAATCGATATAAGCATCACAACTATACGTACATACTTTATCTTTAGAAAATTAATCACCACAGGATACCCATAAAAATATGTTATTCTCCAACAATTTTTACCAATACTCTTTTCCGTCTTTTCCCGTCAAATTCACCGTAAAAAATCTGTTCCCATGGACCAAAGTCCAGTTTTCCATCCGTCACGGCAACGACCACTTCCCGCCCCATTATGGTTCGTTTGAGATGCGCATCCCCATTGTCCTCAAACCCATTATGCGCATATTGAGAATAAGGTTTCTCCGGAGCAAGTTTCTCCAGCCATTTTTCGAAATCAGAATGCAGTCCACTCTCATCATCATTGATAAACACACTGGCTGTAATGTGCATGGCGTTGCAGAGCAGAAGGCCATTTTTGATTCCGCTCTCTTGAAGACATTTCTGAACCTCAGATGTGATATTGACGAATTCCCGTCTTTTCTTGATATCAAACCATAGCTCTTTTCTATAATGCTTCATACACAACCTCTCTTTTTCATTAAACCAACCCTGGGAATAATTATTGTTTTCCGTATGATAAACACCTCACAGATTAACGTGGCAACTTGGAAAAAATGTAAACAAGGTTTGGTTCACTGCAAATGTAGATATTTCCTGTATCATCCATTGTAATACCTTCAGGCTGGGGTGCATCCTCGGTCATTCCTGCCGAACCAGCTACAAGTAGAAGGCGCGAGATTTCTTTTCCATCCAGAGTAGTTTCAACAACACATTTGGATTTATCACTCAAGATCAGAAGATGCCCTGTTCCAGCATGATAATGGACTCCTGACAAATCCTTACAACCGAGATTTTTACGGTCAATATCCCAAAGATTATTGACCACCCTCCTTTGTGAATATACATCGGCACACAGGAAACTGTATATCCGGCGGGGATGCTTTTCCTTGACCACAAAAAAACGTTCGTGGACCGCATCATATGCAACACCTTCCAGCCCGCTATTACCCGCCTCATCTGTATCCACGAGAAATTTTACTACATTTGAATACTCTACTGAAGCGGCGTTCAAAGTGATATCAACAAGACAAAGAGTTCGTCTCTTTTCTTCGACCACTGCAAAAACATTTCCTTCTACAAATACCACATCCTCTGTATCATCAAATCCGTGTAACGCAATCGTTCTTCTGGTTTTTCCATCCAATCCGAGTTCGTATATCTCTGCCGGACTGTTCGCAACCATAAATATAGTTTTTGTCTGCGGGTTAAACGTAATTCCTGAACAATTGACAGCACCATCAATCCTGGCAGGACCCATCTTCAGGACATAGTGTTCGAGTCCAACCTTATCCGGACCTTTTACACTACCAGTGGACACATTGGTATTATCGGCCTGTATAGTTATCAGAGTCAAAGCGAACAACATCAAAAAAACACTGATGTTGAACATCTTTGATTCAATTCTCATGACTTCACAATTTTCCCAATGCCTGTTTAAGATCCTCAACAAGTCGATCTGCTGGTTCAATTCCCACGGATAAACGTACCGAGTTTTCTTTGACACCAAACAATGCCCGGCGTTCCGGCGGCAGGTACAACATGGTTGTAAGATGTGGAATACAGATCAGGCTCTCCGTAGCACCAAGACTAACCGCATGGTAGATGACCTTCAGCCCGCATATAAATCGCTTGGCATCGTCCTGGCTCCTGCCGACATCAAACGACATCATACCACCGAATCCAGCATGCATTTGTTTAGAGGCGATGGCATGACCGGGGTCGCTTTTCAAACCCGGATAGAAAAGCCTGCTGACACGTGGATTGGTCGCGAGGTATTCAGCAACAGCTTGTCCGTTTTCCGCCATCTTCGCGGCGCGCAGTTCAAAAGTCTTGAGTCCTCTCTCCAGCAGCGACGCGGAATATGCATCCAAAGTTGTTCCTATAGCCTGACGGGTGAACCACAGCGTTTCGTAGTCTTCTTTCGAAACCGCGATGGCTCCAGCCATAAGGTCATTGTGACCCCCTAACGCTTTAGTCGCGCTGTGTATCACCATATGCGCGCCAAGCTTCAACGGCAACTGATGGTACGGGGTGGCAAAAGTATTGTCGACCACGAGCCGTGCTCCAACCTTATCGGCCGCGCGACGCGCCGCAGCGATGTCAATAATCTTGCAAAGCGGGTTAGTCGGCGTTTCCAGGAATATCATTGTAGTGTTGGGCTTGAGGTATTTCTCAAGCTTGGAGCTTTCATCGGCATCGATCCAAGTGATGTCAATTCCCATTTTCTCAAGAATCAATGATACCTTGTAATTTCCCCCGTAAATGTCATGGAAGAAGATGACATTATCACCAGTCTTCAAGTAACTGAGGTAAACCATTGTACATGCGGCCATGCCAGTCGTACAGACAACGCAGTCTTCGGATCCTTCCATGGCGGCAATCTGTTTCTCAACCGCCCTTACAGTAGGATTGTCATCCCTGTGATACGTATAACCATCTATTTCTCCATCCGTGATTTTGCGCAGGACTTCGAAATCGCGGTATTCGTAATTCACCGCGTTGACAATTGGCGTCACCATCGGGCGATTTCCATAGGGAGTTAAGGGATCTTGACTCATGTTTAGCATCTCCTTTGTGATCGAATTATCAGCTGGTTCATTTTTGTTATCACTGGGCTTTTTACCACGAGCAGGAAAATAACATATTTTCGTATGTTGGCAAATATTTCCCGATTTTATGACTTTTCGTTATCATCAGTTCCACTTATTTGAAGTGGCAACGAAATTTATTCATCGAGGAAGTTCATTGACTTGCAGAATTTTCTTTGGCGTTCATCTGCCTCTGTTTCGCATAAGCCTGGCATGCAGGACAGGACATTTCGATTTTCCTGAGGGCATGCGCATACCTGCTATTCGGCCACCAGCGCGCACAAACACAGAATGGACAGATCCTGCAAATAAATGCCATCACGTTTGTCATAATATCATGTTCAGTTCTCATTTTATATGTCGCATAATGGTCAGGCATTAGAGACTGATGATTAAAGTGTTCCTGTCTGATTGATCCAGCTTTGCGTCGAATTTGCTCAACGATTTCTTTGCCAAACCTTTCCTATAGGTTCCATCCGTGGCAAAGGTGGAATGCCCGATGCTGGCACAACGGAATTGTTTATCGGCGTATTTGTATTCGACCTCTACTCCACGATGCGGGCACTTGATAGAAACCGCGGCGTACTCGGCGTCTCCGCTTCGTCCGATAATGATTGGCTGGGGTAACTTGGGATCGATTATTTTAACCGAACCTCCAATTTTTCCCAACTCTGGCACTTTCGCGAGATCAATCCTCATTTTGTTATTTTCAACAACATAAGCTCCGGAAGGGATTGAAGATGTGCTGCCGATCTTGGTGAAAGTTGCGCAACCGCTTAAGCCGCAAACGCAGGTTCCTGATCCTGCCGCAACAACTCCCGCAATAAATTTCCTACGATTGATTCCAGACATTCTTTACCTCCTCTTATTGCCTTATCGTTTTCAATGACACGTATGTCAATTTAAATGTGCGGTACAGACAGTATCTTCATGCTCATATGTTCATAATGTCCGGATATCAAGTTAATTAGTTCTCCTATTTTATTCTCTTGACCAGTACGGTTGTATTCCTGTCCAATCCCGATTCTTTGGAGATTAAGAGTATGGATACCGTCGGACTTATTCTGGGCGCCAGTCTTGCCATGCTGGCCACATCGGTTGGTGCCGCCGGAGTACTGGCTTTCAAAAAGGTAAATGACCATTTATATTCACGAATCATTGCGTTCAGCGCCGGAATGATGGCCTTCTCCGCCTTTGAGATGATCATGGAGTCACATGCGGCAGTAGGACATCGCATGGCTGTCGCCGGAGTACTTATTGGAATTATCACTTTTGCTGTTCTGGACAAACTATTACCGCATACACACCAGTTACTGCTTGGCAGTGAAATGCCTGACACAAAAAGAAAAGCTGCCCTTCTGGTGGGTACAATAACAATTCACAACATTCCCGAGGGATTTGCGATTGCTTCCGCGTTCGCTGATTCTTCTGCCCTGGGCTGGCTTGTGGCCATTTCCATTGCTCTTCAGGATATTCCTGAAGGCATGATAGTTTCGGCACCAGTAGCTTGTTACGGTGCTACAAGGAAAAGAGCTTTTCTCTGGGGAGCGTTTTCCGGCCTAGTGGAATTTATTGGGGCAATCGTCGGCTTTCTTTTTCTTAAATTTGCAACGACAACAACACCGTTTGCCCTTGGTTTTTCCGGAGGAGCAATGTTTTGTGTAATCCTTCTGGAACTTCTTCCAGACGCACTGCAAACCGAAAACCGTCACGGGGCAGTCGCCATGTTTATCGTTGGATTGATACTAGCATATAGTCTCAGTATTCTTATTGGATTCTAATAATCCCAGTAGAAGTTCCACAAAAAAATGGATTTGGACAAAAGAAATTTTATATGTCACCGATTTTAACCAGAACTTTTTTCAAAACTTGCGAACAAAAACCGCACTTATGGCATTTCTTGTCGCAAGTTGTTGTTTTCTTAAACCAATTCTTCGGGAATCTGGTGTTGTCAATGACATAAGGCACAAAGATGTGCCCGTGACCCGGTTCAAACAGGTCCAGTAGATTACCGATGAATCTTTCTTCGACATAGGCCTGGATAACTTTTCTGGGATTGTCATGCATGCGAGTGGCCAGCTTTGCCATGGAAAAATATTTTTTGTAATTATGGATATCTTCTGGACGTACCCAGGAGTTCTGCAGTATGGAAACCCAGTTTTCCTTCTTGCCGTAGTAAGTCCAGCAGAGAATGGGGTTCCAGTCTTGAACACGGACTGTCTCGCTTATCTCTTTTTCATGGGCCGCCAGGTTATCGTGGAAGATCTGGCCGGAGCAGAAATTCATGCAACCACTGTTTGCAAGGAAATATAACCTCTTATTATGCTTTTTCGCCCAATCCCCAAGATCAGTAATCTTTCGCAAATTCCGGTTGTATTCCCTCTGGATGTAGAAACTGTCGAAATAGTCTGAGACATATTCCATGCCTTTGACTGTTCCGATTCTCATGTTAACTGAAGCACGGACATCTATACCCGGGAAATTCTCCCTTATTGTCCTGGCGACCATCAACGAAGTAGTGGTGACCACATCCAGCCCGATGTTGTCATGCAGATGGGAAACAACCGAACAGATATTATTTGCAAAATGCTGCGATAGACTTTCCCGTCCGTAGCAATTGGCGTTCAAAAGAAGATCCAGCTTGATTCCCATCTTCTTTAACGCTTTTAAATCTGATTCTAACTTCTTCTGCCCTTCCCAATCAACAAAGCCATCAACGACAGTCAGAGGCGAACGTCCGCTGGGCATATCAAGCCAGGGGAAATATACCTCCTCTATATGGTTCCTAAACTCTTTTACAATCTCAATAAAAGGTTCTTTGTCTTCTTCGGGAAGGTAATAACCCACTGTAAATTTCATGTCTTACGGTAATATCCAGGGCTTTCGCTTTCTGAAAGGATTTTTAAATTTGTTCTTCAGTTTGCCTTGTTCCTCCAGGTGGATCATACAGGCGCGAATACAACCACTGGCACCTTCAAGAGCGCATGAATACCAGTACATCATTTCCATCTTCTTGCTGCCCCAAACCCCCTTCTTTTTATCGTCTTCAGTAACAACAAATGGATTCGCCTGTGGACTTCCACCGCAAAAACCTTTAGCGCATTTTGCCATATCAACATCAGCCCACTCTATTTTCCGGCCGGCGATTTTAACTTTAATCACTTCGTCTTTGGGTATTGCCTTGACTGTGCACTCATTGAGACAATTTTTACATTTATCGCAGAGTTTCCCTGAAAATAAAGGGTCCGGTTTCAGAGGCGCGTCGGTAAGCATAACAGCCAGTCTTTGTCTTGGACCAAATTCAGGGGACAAAAACATCTTGCTAAAACCTATTTCTCCCAGACCACAGCAGAAGGCGGCAATTCTTAATTGATGAGCTATATCAGGAGCAGGTTTATCAGGGGAAACGGGGTTGGAAACGCGTGGATTCCATTTACCAATACGTGTTTTATCTTGGCCTCCAAAATCAGAATTGACCCTTATCCAATTATTCGGAAGCCCTACGGCTTCATACCCCTCGTCTTCTATCATCTTGGCGACATTCCACAAGACCAGCGGCTGATATATGTAGTTTATACCGGCATAACCCATGGCCGGATAGGCAGTCCAGAAGGTGCCTTCTTCAATGCCGCGGAAAAGCCCACGGAAATGACGAAAACCCATGGCGATTATCGACTTGGCGTCCGGAAAAATATACCGCAGGTCCATCTGCTTCGGCGCACCTTCAAACCTGTCCATGGAACCAATCCCAACAAGATCAGCGCCGCAACTCTTGGCGTATTTTTTTATTTTTGCCGATGTTAACATGTTCTCTCTCCTAAAACCTTCTTCTACGCAGGCATCTGGAAGTTATTGTTCATCGACTTTTACTTTTTTAGTCTTTTTTTCTTCCTGCTGTTTTTCTTTTTCTTCCTGCTGTTTTATTTTCGAGTCCAATTCAGCTTTCGATATCAATTCACCTTTCATCTTCCAGGGCGCTTTCCGGCGGAAAGGATTCTTGAAGACATTTTTAAGCTTCTTCTCCTGCTCAAGATGAATCATGCAGGCAATCTGGCAACCACGCATCCCCTCAATGGCCCGGCCGTACCAGTAAAGCGGGGCCATTTTATATTTCCTCGATGTGGTGTACGGTTGCGCCGTAAATCCCTTCTCGTCCTCGGTCGTAACCATAAAAGGATTGTATTCCTTGTCCCCACCGTGGAAAGAAACGCTGCACTTGTTGAAGTCCAGCTTCGCCCATTCCAGCTCCTTCCCTGCAACTTTAATTTTAACCGTTTCATTCTCCGATATCGCATGGGACGGACAATCTTTGACACAGGCCATCTTGCATTTATCCTTCTCGCAGAGCTTTCCTGCAAATAAAGGATCCGGCTCCAGTACCGCATCTGTAATGACCGCCGCAAACATCTGCCTCGGCCCATATTCAGGGGTCAGGAAAGTACCACTGTATCCTATCTCCCCCAGTCCGGCACAGAATGCGGCCACTTTCAACTGAATGAAAATATCAGGATAGGGCTTTTCAGGCGATACAGTCCTGGAAAAATTCCCGTCTATCTTCCCGATCCTCGCCGGGTTTACATTAATAAAGTCCGTCCCAATTTCATCAGGATTTAATTTGTCAATATTACTCCAGGGAAAATTGTCCGGTATCGGTATCGCTTCATACCCTTCATCTTCGATTATCTTGGTAAAATTCCACAGCATCACCGGCTGGAACACCCAACGAAGCCCTTCATGTCCCATAATGTTGTATGCCGTAAAAAACGTTCCTTCCTCTATACCCCGGAAATTACCCCTGAAAAGACGAAAACCCAGAACAATCATCGATTTCGCCTCAGGAAAAATCTGCCGGGGGTCCAATTGCCTGGGCAATCCTTCAAACCTGTCCATCGAGGTAATTCCAACTATGTCCGCACCGCATTTTATGGCGTATTCTTTTACTTTCTTTGTCGAAAGCACCTTCCTGTTTGCCTGGCACGACGATAAAGCTGTAGCTGTTAACATCGAACTTGCAAGAAATTCCCGGCGGGATAATCGTGACATAGCGAATCTCCTTGAATTATGAGTTTGCGTAAAATTTATATATTACACAAAGTGGTTCTTAGATAAAATTCGTAAAACGACGGTAAGATTTCCACGCGAGTAACGCAAGAAGAATCTCTACCTGGGAAACTTTTCCTTATCGTCCTGGCAACCATCAGTGAAGTGGTCGTGATTATGTTAATACCCAGGGTTTTCGTTTTCTGAAAGGATTTTTAAATTTGTTTTTCAGTTTGCCTTGTTCTTCCAGGTGGATCATACAGGCGCGGATACAACCACTGGCCCCTTCAAGAGCACATGAATACCAGTACATCATTTCCATCTTCCTGTTACCCCAAACTCCCCTCTTTTTATCATCTTCCGTAACGATAAATGGATTAGCCTGTGGACTTCCGCCGCAAAAACCTTTAGCGCATTTTGCTATATCAATATCCGCCCACTCGATTTTCCGACCGGCTATCGTAACTTTAACCACTTTGTCTCTGGGTAGTGCCTGGACTGTGCACTCGTTGACACAATTCATACATTTATCGCAGAGTTTCCCTGAAAATAAAGGATCCGGTTTCAGAGGCGCGTCAGTTAGCATAACAGCGATTCTTTGTCTTGGACCAAATTCAGGAGATAAAAACATCTTGCTGTAACCTATTTCTCCCAGGCCGGCGCAGAAGGCAGCAATCCTCATATGCCAACAGACATCAGGCGCAGGTTTTTCCGGAGAAACGGGGTTTGATACGCGTGGATTCCATTTACCGTAAGCATTGGGTCTTAACCCATTATTTGGAAGTCCTATGGCTTCATACCCCTCGTCTTCTATCATCTTGGCGACATTCCACAAGACCAACGGCTGATATATGTAGTTTATGCCGGCATAACCCATGGCCGGATAGGCAGTCCAGAAGGTACCTTCTTCAATACCGCGAAAAAGCCCCCGGAAATGACGGAAGCCCATGGCAATTATCGACTTGGCGTCCGGAAAAAGATTCCGGAGGTCCATCTGCTTTGGCGCGCCTTCGAACCTGTCCATGGAACCAATCCCGACAAGATCAGCTCCGCAACTCTTAGCAAGCTTTTTAATTTTTGCCGATGTTAGCACGTTTTTCCTATTATAACCTTCTACTCCGCTAAAGATCTAAGAAAACGGACAAATGGCACTAACGATTAAATTCCAAAGAATAATTGTTTGTCGAAAATCCAACGCAAAAATTATTTATTTCTGTTGGCTTCAAGAAACTTGCCGATATTTTCACGACCTTCCTGGTTATCGGTCAGTGCGCCATACCCTTTTCGACGCAAATCGGTAAGTAGCGCCAACCAGTCATCGTGGTTCCACCCTTTTCGGCCTTTCAGCCATGTTTTTAATTGCCGGGCTGGAAATCTTGGAAGATTTTTATTAACAGTTTTATCAACAGTTATCATATAGTCCTCTCCCGTGGTGAATATTATATTTCTTAATCACATAATATGTATGTAAAAATTTCATGGTTATTATTTTTTTACTAACACGACCAACGTGCTTGCCTTAATACGGCACCTTGAATACCCGCCATGAATTCGTACCATACGGTCAGCATGGAACCATCACCCAATTGTACAGTCGAAGGATAACCAAGGTCTCCACCCGCACCATCATCAGAAATAATCATCGGTTCCGACCAACTACGGCCATTGTCCTCGCTCAGCCTGGCCTGATTACCATATGGTGAACGACGGTAACCATATGTCATCAGCAGCCGATTATCCTTAAGCCGCAACAAATGCGATGGCAATCCCCATACACCAATCGAGCGAGGTACTGACCACGTTTTGCCACCATCCGTTGATTCACATTGGAGTGTTTCACCGGAGTTGTTTTTATTATGGTTGCGAATCTGTACAATCAAACGGCCATCGGCCGCTTCCACGGCATGTAACTCATGATATTGGTCACTTTTATCATCGGTACGTTCCGGAATATCTGCCAGCCATTTCCAGGTACAGCCATCATCGATTGATTCACAAACACCTACGCGTCGCGGTTTACGCCAAAGATCGACACCAGCGTAAATCAAACGACCAGCGGAAAGCTGAATCGGTCCGTGTGGACTGCTGACAAGAGCGTCGTATGGCGCACTCCAACTGCGGCCGCCATCGGCGGAACGAAGCATCCATACACCGAGACTTTCGCGACGTTGTTCAGGCGTAAGCCGGTTATGGGCAGCCTGCCAACGCTGGAGCTTTTCTACTGCCCAGGCACCTTTTTCACCAGTCTTGATTTTTTCGGCTTTCAGCAACATTGATTCGTATGCCAATGAAGTAAACGTGGTTACCAGAATTGATCCCTTGGCAGTTTCCAGTACACCCGCGTCGCGATTGTCGATTCCAGCGTCCATAAGCATTCGCGGCCAGCTCCAGGTTTTCCCATCATCAGTAGAACGCATCAACTCCACTTTTCCAAACGGACAGACATGTCCTTCACGACTGCCGGAACAAGACACCAATAGCTCACCACTGCGACAACGGACAATCGTAGGCCAGCCATTGTAGCGTTTAACATCATGACTGATAATCTTGATTTCACGGATAGTAGCTTTTGGGGCAGCCGTTGCACGCCGGCTATCGCCCAGCATAGCTGTGGTAACCACAGCAGCCGTTCCCCAGAGCATTTGCCTGCGGTTGATAAGATGTTTCATAATTACCTCCATTCAATAGAACCTACGAGCTGCGGATTATTTTGAAAACTTTGATTCCGAGACGGTCGAACTTTTTCTAAAATCCAAATTAAAGAAACAATATTTATTACCTTCTACAGAGGAGCTATCATCAAGTCAAACCAAACTGCATGTCGCAGAGTTTACGATAGATGCCACCGACAGCCATAAGTTGATCATGAGTGCCACGTTCGATAATCCTGCCATGATCCAGCACCAAAATCAGGTCTGCATTTTTAACAGTGCTCAGTCGGTGAGCTATGGCAAAAACTGTGCGATCCTGCATGACCCGGGCAATGGCTTCCTGAACCAACCGCTCAGTTACAGTATCTAACGCACTGGTTGCTTCATCCAGAATAAGGATAGGCGGATTCCGCAGAATAGCACGGGCAATTGCTATACGTTGCCGTTCCCCACCACTCAAGACAAATCCCTTTTCCCCGGCAATCCTTTCATACCCTTTCGGATCACCCATAATAAAATCATGCGCATTGGCTTTCTTTGCCGCTTCGATGATCTGTTCACGCGAAACCTCTTCGGTCCCATATGCAATATTACTCGCTATTGTATCATTGAAAATAATCGTTTCCTGTGTCACAACGCCAATCAGTTTTCTCAATGAAGCTATTTCTATATCCTTCAAGTCAACACCATCCAACGTAATTCTGCCATCTGTTGGATCGTAAAAACGCGCAAGCAGGTTGGCAAGGGTAGTCTTACCGGAACCAGTTTCACCCACCAGGGCTACGACACTGCCTTTCAGAATATTGAATGAAATATCATGAACAATCATCGGTCCACTTTCAGAATAGGTAAAATTAACTTTCTCAAAGACCATCTTCTCTGTGAATTTATTAACACTCACCGGGTGAGTTGCCTCACGAATTGCCGTATTAGTATCCAGGACCACAAAAATGCGATCCAGCGCCGCCGCGCCTCTCTGAAGATTGGCATTGATTTGAACCAATCCTTTTACAGGCCGGTACGCCATTACCCCGGCCATACCAACAGCAATGATTTGCCCGATAGTAATCCCTTTGACATAGCAAACCACCAGGAAAACAAGCGACAGTAGTCCGGCAACAGCTTCCATTGCCGGGCTCATTAATAATTCTGCCCTAAGAGCTTTAATGACCGCCCTGAAATAGTTACTGTTCATAATCTGGAATCTTTCGAATTCCTTCTTCTCCATGTGGAATGCCTTAACAACACGGATACCTGTAAAATTCTCGTGCATCCTGGACACAAGTTCAGATATACGACCTAACGCCGTATGACTGTATCTTTTCAATCGTTTCCCAAGCATGACAATCGGCATGACACATATTGGGAACACCAGGAGACACAATACCAGCAATCCGAGCATGTCATTCTTGAACGTAAACAGCATCACAAATATCAGGGCGGCCCCTATCTCGAAAGGTGCTCTCGTCAAATCTGCAACCGTCACAGACAACACCTGCTCAACAGAAGTTGTATCATTTGTACATTTGCTAATCAATTGACCAACGTCGCTCTTGCCGAAAAATTTCAAAGATTGCGTCTGCAAACGGTTAAATAACTCGTCACGCAAGTCCCTGACCACTCGGGCCCCTACCCATCGGATCCAGTACTTATTCAAATACATGGCCAGCGATCTCAATAATATTAAAGGTGGCGCAATCAATAGAATAACAATCAGCCCCTGCCTGGTAACCTGATTCTTTTCACTGGAAATAAGTCCCCATTTTCTGGCTTTATCTATAAGCCGGTTCTCAAGTTTACTCGATTTATGCTCGGAACTTTTCTCAGGAAGAGGGCTGGACGAAACGATTGCAGTTGCATTCTCTATTGGTTTTATAACTTGAGGAATGGCGCTCAATAATCCAAAACTTGCACTACCACAAAAAAAACCAGCAAAAATACCGATCAACACACGGCTCCAATATGGCCGAATGTAGGCGACTAGACGTTGATACGCGGAAAATGTACTTTTACTGCCGTCCTCATTCATTGTCCCATTGACTCCAGATATCGCGTAGCTTCAATAGCGGCCATACAACCTGTTCCGGCTGCTGTAACCGCCTGTCTGTAGATATGATCCTGACAATCACCTGCAGCAAAAACACCAGTTACATTTGTTCGCGTGTTACCGGCAATGATATATCCATTCTCATCCATTTCAATCTGCCCTTTGAAAGGTCCAGTATTCGGCTGATGACCGATAGCCATGAACACCCCGGTAACATTCAATTCAGAAACAACTCCTGTCTTTACATTCTTCAGGCGAAGACCAGTCACCTCGTTTTTACTCACATCGAGAATTTCTTCAATCACAGTATCCAGTATAAGTTCAATCTTTGAATTAGTTCGTACCCGTTCCGCCATGATCTTTGAAGCCCTGAACCCCTGGCGCCTGTGTATAAGCGTTACCCTCGATGCCAGTCTGGAAAGATACATGGCTTCCTCCATAGCGGTATCACCGCCGCCAACAACAGCAACCGGTACATTTCTATAAAACGATCCATCACATGTTGCGCACGCAGATACACCCCGTCCCATCAGCTTCTTTTCCGATTCCAGCCCCAGATATCTTGCACTAGCGCCTGTTGCAATGATCACAGTCAACGCCTCAATAATTCGGCCGTCTGATAATGTAATCTTATGTGGTTTTCCTGTAAAATCGACTGATACAACTTCATCTGCCACATATCTGGCCCCAAAACGGGCTGCCTGTTCCCGCATCTTATCCATCAACTCAGGCCCGGTCACAGCCGATGGAAAACCGGGAAAGTTCTCTATATCCGAAGTGGTTATCAACTGACCACCCGGCTGCATTCCCTCAATTACAAGCGGGCTGAGACTGGCACGGGCAGAATAGAGAGCAGCAGTCAGTCCGGCAGGTCCGGTTCCTATAATCACTACCTTTTCCATAGTTTTCTTTCCGGAAACGGCCTTACCATCAGATTATGTATACTTGACGACTTCCTCAACCGTGGTGTAGCCATCCAAAACATTACGCACACCATCTTCTCTCAGTGTACGCATACCCATCTCCACCGCCTTATCTCTGATAATAAGAGTGGGTTTTCTTTCATTGATCAATTGCCTGATAGGCTCGCTGACGCATAGATATTCGTAAATACCTCTGCGGCCCTTATAGCCCGTCTCGTTGCATCTTGCGCAGCCAGTTCCATAATAGAAACTACGCCCCTCAACGTCTTTCTCTGTGACTCCCAGCGTTTTCATGACCATCTCATCGGGTTTGTAAGGTGTCTTGCACTGTTCACAGACAACACGGACAAGGCGTTGTCCGAGCACAGCCTCGAGAGTGGAAGAAATCAGAAACGGCTCAACGTCCATATCGATCAGACGTGTGACAGCACCCGCAGCATCATTGGTATGAAGCGTACTGAACACCAAGTGACCCGTAAGCGAAGATTGAATGGCAATCTGTGCCGTTTCAAGATCACGAATTTCACCAATCATCATGGCATCCGGGTCCTGGCGCAAAAATGCCCTTAATATGTTTGCGAAAGTATTACCTACAGCCTCATGAATTGGAACCTGAACAATACCTTCAATATCATATTCCACAGGCTCTTCTGCAGTTAGAATCTTCATCTCAACGGTATTTATGCGCCTCAGTGCCGAATATAACGTCGTGGTTTTCCCCGAACCGGTGGGGCCGGTTACGATAATAATTCCATTTGGTTTCTCAACATCACGAGTGATAAGCTGATAAACATCCTCAGGCATTCCAAGGTTCTCAAGATCAAGCGATACCACGCTCCTGTCAAGAATACGAAGCACCACGCTTTCCCCGAATTGTGTAGGCAAAGTGGATACACGCAGGTCGATCTGTCTGCCGCCAACATGAATCTGTATACGGCCATCCTGCGGCAATCTGCGCTCGGCAATATTCAAGGCTGACATAACCTTTATTCTGGAAATAATCGGCATTGCCAGTCGTTTTGGCGGCGGGGCCATTTCGTACAACGCACCGTCAACACGATATCTGATCTTGAATTCCTTCTCGAACGGCTCGAAATGTATATCGGATGCACGGTCATTGACAGCCTGATACAAAACCAGGTTTACAAAACGAATAACCGGTGTAGATCCAGCCGCCTCCTCAATTCCTTTCTCGTCATTTTTATCTGCAAGGGCAAGGGCATCACCAACCCCGTCCATCTCCGATTCAAGATTTGAAAGCATTTCATTTACAGTATCGCTCTCGTCGCCATAGAACTGGTTGATCCTGGCCTTAACATCTTCCTCGCGGGCCAGAACAAAGGAAACATCCCTTGTGAGAACAAACATAATTTCGTCCATTATCTCAGGTGAGATAAGGTCAAAAACAGCGAGCTGGATAGTATTGGGACCCATCTCCACAGGAACCGTATTGTACATTCTTGCCACACTTGCAGGAAGACTCCGCACAACCTCAGGCGGTATATCGGCAGCAGGTAGATTTATAACATGCGTCCCAAGGTAACCGGCTATCGATTCAAGCAATTGCTCTTCCTTGATGATCCCCTTGCTGACCACAAGATCCCGTATTGATTTTCCGCCGTCTTTGCTTTCCTGCTCGATTTCTGCAGACTGCTCAGGAGTAATAAGCCCCTGGTCAATCAGGAGATGAAGTAAAGGAGACGATTCAGTCTGCTCTGCCATAGTTCACTTCTCTTCTGTTAATAGAATGTTATCTCTTCTTTCCGCCAGCCGATTCCTGCAACTTCTGTACTACCGATTCAGGATCCTGCGACTTTGTAATCAGATCCTGATACTGGATTTGTCCTGCCTGGAACAAGGCCAGCAGGTGCGCATCCAGCGTAATCATGCCATGTTTGGCACCAGTCTGTATGTCCGATGTTATTCGATACGTCTTGTTGTCACGTATCAATGATTGAATAGCCGGAGTAGAAATCATTATTTCAAAAGCGGCAACACGTCCAGGCTTGTCGCCCCTTACAAGTAACAACTGCGACACCACACCGACAATACCGGATGCAAGTTGCGTTCGTATCTGAGACTGCTGATCCGTCGGGAAGGCATCCACAATACGGTCAACCGTCCTTGCAGCACCAGTAGTGTGCAGTGTTGCAAAGACTAAGTGACCTGTTTCCGCCGCCGTGATTGCAGCTTCCATGGTTTCAAGATCACGCATTTCACCCACGAGTATCACATCAGGGTCCTGGCGTAGAGCCCTTCTCAACGCTTCCTTGAAAGATGGAACGTCAACGCCTATCTCCCTCTGGGTAACAATTGATTTCTTGTGGGTATGATAATATTCAATAGGGTCTTCAATAGTGATAATATGGCAGTCACGCTCAATGTTAATCACGTTGATCATGCTCGCCAAAGTAGTTGATTTTCCGGAACCTGTTGGCCCCGTCACAAGAATCAAACCACGCGGTCTGAAAAGAAGTTCCTTGACCTGGGGAGGAAGGCCAATATCTTCAAGACTCAAAAGAGTATTCGGAATCTGCCTTAGAACAATTCCGACATTTCCTTTGGCCTTTAACACGCTTACACGGAAACGCGCTTTGTCGCCAAAACCGAATCCAAAGTCCGTACCGCCACCTTCCCTCACTTTCTGCTGATGCTCGGGGGAGGTAATGGATTTCATCAAACGCTCGGTATCCTCCGGCTTCAATGGCGGAATATCCAACGGATGAAGACCTCCGTGAATACGTAATATAGGTGGAATACCTACTGTCAAATGAAGGTCCGAAGCACCTTCTTCATAAGTCAGATCAAGTAATTCATTCATTTCAACGTTGGCATGCATTAGTCCTGATCTCCCATTGTTACTCTCATAACTTCATCTAATGTTGTTATACCCGCCGCCGCCTTGCGCTGTCCATCTTCTCTAAGAGTACGCATTCCCATTTCCCTGGCGCGGGCCCTTAATTCAAAAGAAGTGACCTTCTGAAAAATCATTCTTTGTATTTCATCAGTGATAAGAAATATCTCAAAAATGCCTTTCCGGCCGTGATAACCCGTGAGAGCGCACTTATTACACCCTCGTCCCCTGGAAAGATGCACTTCCGAGGACTGCTTGCCAGCCGCGCCCAATAATCTCAAATCAGCATCAGTGGGTTCATACGGCTCTTTACAGTTTTCACATATATTTCTAACAAGACGCTGGGCCATTACAGCCCTTACCGACGAAGCCACCAGGAATGGCTTTACACCAATATCAAGCAGACGGGTCACGGCACTGGGCGCATCGTTGGTATGAAGTGTGCTGAATACCAAATGACCGGTAAGAGAAGCTTCCGTGGCAATATTTGCTGTTTCCCGGTCTCGAATTTCACCGATCATCACGATATTCGGCGCCTGGCGCAAAATGGACCGCAATGCCGCCGCAAAAGTCATTCCTATATCCTCACGAACCTGGACTTGATTGATACCCGACAGCTGATATTCTACCGGGTCTTCCACCGTGATAATCTTGCGATCAGACCGGTTGATATGGCTCAAACATGCATACAGAGTGGTCGTTTTTCCAGATCCCGTCGGGCCGGTTACAAGTAAAATTCCATCAGACAAACCGATCAGGTGTTCAAACGTCTGTTGATCGTCAGAAAAGAAACCAAGCTTGGGCAAACCCAACGCCAGGTTCTGCTTGTCGAGAATACGCATCACTATACTTTCGCCATGATTAGCCGGTATACTGGAAACACGAAGATCCAGTTCCCTGCCCATGATATTAACCTGGATTCTACCGTCCTGCGGAATACGTTTTTCGGATATCTTCATCCCGGCCATGATCTTTACACGGCTGAGAATTGCCGGCTGAAGACGTTTCGGCGGACTGTCAACCTCGTGGAGAACACCATCTATTCGATACCGCACTCTGAAACGTTTCTCCATAGGTTCAAGATGAATATCCGAAGCCCGATTCCTGAAAGCTTCAAGAATAACCAGACTCACAAGCTTGATGATTGGAGCATCCGATTCCGTTGTGTCGGCCTCCTGTATCAGGTCCTCCTTGGCTGTCATGGCAACATCCACAGTACTGTCGCCTATCTGATCAATCATCGATTCCACGGACGATTCTGCCGCATAAAATCTATCAAGTATCACCCTGATTTCTTCCCGCGGTGCAATAACACCCTCAATATTACACTTCAGGACGTATCTGAGTGTATCCAGAGTATCAAAATCGAGAGGATCGCTGAGCGCAACGGTAAGTGTATCACCGGTCTTAAATACAGGTACAACCTTATAGCGACGGGCAATATCAACCGGAACCATATCACGGATCTCAGGAGTGATATCAACCCCCTTCAGGCTCATGAGCTCCATACCGAACTGGCCTGCAAGAGTCGCAAGGACTTCGGACTCAGTCAGTACTCCGGATTCCAGAAGTTTATCAACCACGCTTGCATCAGGGTTGCCAGGGGCCTCCATCGCTTTCTGAATCTGCTCTTCGGAAACCACAGCATGTTCCCGCAAAATCTGAAGCACATACTGGTCGTTCGACGTCAAGTGAACCTCCGATTTACAGAAAACGAGTTTTTGTCAAATTGAACGGATTCTAACCATTCTTTTTTTGCTTTTCAACCTTCAACTTCTCTTCAAGGATAGCCCCAACAAGCTGTGGATTGGCCTTGCCGCGACTCAATTTCATGACTTGTCCCAAAATATGCTTAGCAGCAACCTCTTTACCACTCAGATAATCAGCCACCGACTTGGGATTATCCGCGATTGCCTGTTCAATAAACTTTTCTATCGCACCGGAATCGCTTACCTGGATCAATCCCTTTTCTTTAACTATCTGATTGGGATCCCCGCCTTTATCAAACAATACAGCAAAAACTTCCTTTGCGCTATTTGAATTGATAACCTTGTCATCCGTAAGTTTCACCAATCCGGCAAGCGCCGATGGTGTTATCATAACAGTCCGTATGTCTAGTTCCTTTTCCGAAAGCAACCTCAACATTTCGGTCATTATCCAATTTGAAATTGCCTTTGGATTGGACGAAAGTTTCGCTGCCTGCTCAAAATAACCGGCAACAGACATATCAGCCGTTAATACCGCAGCATCATATTCCGGAATACCGTATTCCTTGACAAACCGCTCCCGCCTGTAACGCGGCAACTCCGGCAGATTACTCTGCAATTCTTCAATCTGTTCACGTGTGGTGACCACAGGCACAAGATCGGGTTCGGGGAAATACCTGTAATCATGGGCATACTCTTTTGAACGCATCGCTATTGTCACACCGGTATCAACATCCCATCGCCTTGTCTCCTGGCAAATATTCCCACCGGACTCCAGAGTTTCGACCTGACGTACAACTTCATATTTCAAGGCGTTAAGAACACCTTTAAATGTATTCAGGTTTTTTATCTCCGTCTTGGTACCAAACTCGTTCTGTCCTTCCTGTCTCACGCTGCAATTAACATCACAACGCACATTCCCTTCTTCAAGATTACAGTCGCTGACACCTGCATAAAGCAGGATCTGTTTCAAAGCCAGCAGATAAGCAAAAGCCTCTTCAGGCGAGCTGATTTCGGGTTCGGAGACTATTTCCATTAAAGGTATACCCGCTCTGTTGAAATCAACTCCACTTGTATTCTGGAAATGCATATTTTTACCCACATCTTCTTCAAGATGAATACGGGTGACGGCCACACGTTTGATACCGCCATCAACATCAATATCCACAGAACCACCTACACAAAGCGGTTTGTCATACTGCGATATCTGATAGTTCTTCGGCATATCAGGATAAAAATAACTCTTTCTGTCAAATTTACTGAATTCATTGATCTTTGAACCGATCATCAGGCCGGTGATTATCGTTTTACGTACAGCTTCCCTGTTCATAACTGGCATTGCACCAGGATAACCAAGGCAAACAGGACAGACATGCGTATTCGGTTCCGCTCCAAATTCTGAACTACAGCCACAAAACATTTTGGACTGCGTCCTGAGTTGAACATGTACTTCAAGCCCGATTGTTGTTAAATACTTCATTTCTTTTTTCAAACTTCAAGTTGATGCAGATTCATACGCATGACCAATCCGTAGAATCTTTTCTTCACCAAATGCCGGTCCCAACACCTGTAATCCCACAGGCAAACCTTCTTTATTAACCCCGCACGGCACAGAAAGCCCGCAAATACCCGCAAGGTTCGCCGTAACGGTAAAAATATCGCCAAGATACATTTGCAGAGGATCGCCGGTTTTTTCACCGATCCTGTATGCAACTGTCGGTGAAACCGGCGCCAGAAGAGCATCGCATTGCTTGAAAACATTCTCGAAATCACGACGGATAAGAGTACGTACTTTCTGAGCCGAGAGATAGTAGGCATCATAATAACCACTACTGAGAACATATGTCCCAAGAATTATCCTGCGCTTCACCTCTGGGCCAAATCCGGCCGCCCTTGTCTTGCCATACATATCAATCGGATCCGAGGCCCCCTTAATCCTGAAGCCATATCTCACCCCGTCAAACCGCGCCAAATTCGCCGATGCTTCTGCTGTGGCAATAATATAATAGGTCGATACGGCATATTCAGTGTGGGGTAAACTCACATCCACTATTTCGGCGCCAAGCGCTCTGCATTTCGCAACAGCAGCCCTGACAATCTTTTCTACTTCCGGATCCATTCCTTTCACAAAATATTCCCGCGGCAGGCCTAGTTTCATATTCTTTAAATCACCGGAAAGTCCGGCCATGTAATCAGGAACAGGAATTTTGACCGAAGTTGAATCCATTTCATCCCAGCCTGCCATTGTGCCGAGCAATACGGCCGCGTCTGTTACATCCTTAGTGATCGGACCAATCTGATCGAGTGATGACGCGTAAGCCGTAAGTCCATATCTGGAAATACGTCCATAAGATGGTTTCAGACCCACACATCCACAGAAAGCTGCCGGCAAACGTACAGATCCGCCCGTATCGGTACCCAGCGCCGCAATTGCCTCCCCGCCCGCAACAGCTGCAGCAGAACCACCGCTTGAACCGCCCGGTACATAATCGGTATTTCGTGGATTCTTCGTGACTTTGAACCCGGAATTCTCCGTCGTGGAACCCATCGCAAATTCATCCAGGTTGGTCCGGCCGACGAATACCGCACCCTCAGATCGAAGTCTTGCCACAGCAGTTGCATCGTAGGGAGAGACATAGCCTGAGAGTATCCGGGAAGCACAGGTACACTGTTGACCACGAACATTCAAAATATCTTTTACAGCAATCGGGACACCAAGAAGCTTACCTTTCTTCCCCTCTGCTCTCGCACGGTCCGCCGCTTTCGCCTGATTAATGGCATCATCTTCATTAACCATCAAGTACGCGTCTATTCTGCCGTCCACAGCGCGAATTTCATCAAGAAGACCTCTTATAATCTGTTCCGAAGTACATTCCCTGCGTTCCATTAGAGAAAGAGCTTCATGAACTGTCATGTTTCTGACGTTAAAAGACATAAAAACCTATTCAACAATCTTGGGAACCTGGAACTGATCGCTTATTGTTGCCGGAGCATTGGACATCACCTGTTCGACAGAAAGGCCCGGTTTTACGACATCCTCCCTGAATACATTTTGAACCATTACAGCATGCGATGTCGGCTCGACATTTTTCAGATCCAGCTCATTAATCTTCTTCACATAAGCAACAACATGGTCAAGCTGTCCCTGGAATGTCCTGATCTCCTCGTCGGTGAGAAATAACCTCGCCAGATGTGCAACGTATGCCACGTCAATTTTATCAACACTTGTCATTTTTAAATCAGCCATATGCCCTTTTCCCGTAAAAACAAAGCGATTGATGTTTGAATATACGAAAGTCCCATGGAAAAGTCTTGAGAAATCTTGATCAACAATTTGATTTTATTCCCTCTGTTGACGTAGAAATACAAGTCAAGTATAAGAAAGAAGTCAGAAGAGAAATCACGACAAAAGAGGAGACTACCTTTTGAACCATAGTCACTACATCTTCACGGAAGTTTATTTCTCGCGTGTGTACTCAACCCTGCTGCTTATTATGGTTGGATCATTGCCCCCTTTCCCGACTGTTGCCGATCAGGTCAAGTTGGATGCCAATTACCCGGGCGGCAATATTATTGTCGAAAAGGCAGAAGGCGACACCTATTTCATTAAGCCCGATCTGCGCGATAGCCGTGGGTGGTGGTTCTACTGGAACTTTCGCGTGACCGGTGCCACGGGGCGCACTCTCCGTTTTCGTTTCATAGGACAGAATCCTATCGGCGTACGTGGTCCAGCCATCAGCCGTGACTGTGGACTTAATTGGCAGTGGATGGGTTCTAACGTGGTACAACAGATCAATGGCCAAAAGGCATGGGAATTCAGTTACAAGTTCGGAAATAAAGATGGAGAAATACGATTCTGTTTTGCGATTCCGTATTTGGAAACCAATCTGCAACACTTTCTTGAACACTACCGCGGAAATCCTTCCATCATGGTCGACGAACTGTGCCGAACAAAAAAAGGACGCCGCGTGGAACGCATTCGACTGGGCAAGGTAACCGGCGAACCGAAATATCGCATCCTCCTGACGGCGCGTCACCACGCCTGTGAATCCATGGCCGATTATACGCTGGAAGGAATCATGGAAACAGTACTCTCGGACTCTGAGGAAGGACGGATATGGCGACAACAAGTTGAGGTAATGGTCATCCCGTTCATGGATAAAGACGGCGTAGAGGACGGTGACCAGGGCAAAAACCGTATTCCTCATGACCATAACCGTGACTATGGCGAAAACAGCATTTACCCTGAAGTCGTAGCATTACGAAAACAGGTTCCGGTATGGTCGAAGGAAAATCTGGCTTTCGCAATGGACATACATTGTCCGCATATCCGCGGCGCTGACAACGAACATATTTATTTTGTCGGCGGGGAGAATCTTGCCATTTGGGAAAAGGTCATGAATTTTTCACGACTATTGGAAGCCGGAATGACCGGTCCGCTACCATATCGCATGGTAGACAATTTACCGTTTGGAAAATCATGGAACACAAAGGCCAATTACAGTCAGGGGAAAAGTTGCGCTTCCTGGGCACGTGAATTACCCGGTATCGGATGCGCCACTGGAATCGAAATCCCCTATGCGAATGCGCGCGGAGCGGAAGTGACCGCAGCCACAGCCCGGACACTGGGACACGACCTCGCACATGCCATTTTACAATACCTGACAAAAAAGGAATATTAGCAAAAAGCACCAGGCAGTGTCCTGTATTTCCAACTCTCAGCCTAACCATACCCAAGAAATAATTGCATCTGTAAATGGATTCCAGTATCATGCTTCAAATAATTCAGGAGGTTTATATTCATGAACAAACCAATGTTGTTGCCGGTTCAAATAATGTTTTCAATTGTTATAATTTCACTTATGAGCGGGTGTGCTGCTTTTAGAATTTCCGTAGATGACAGAGACCCGGCGAAAAAAGCAGGTTTGACTGCAGAATATGATCAACAGGATCTACTCTCTCTGGCCAAGACCATGTCAGAAGCAATCATTGCCAATCCTTTTCCACCGGCAGAAGACAAAAATCCCATCCTGATAGAGCTTGGGATTCAGAACAGAACCCAGGAACACCTGGATGTTAAGGCACTCGCAGATACATTGACAACAAAACTTCTGGATACCGGAAAAATCCAGCTTGTCGATGCCGCAAGAAGGGATGATCTACTCAAGGAACAGGGTTATCAACTCGCCAACTGTACACCCGAAACACAGGTAAAGATCGGTAAACAACTTGGCGCCAAATACATGCTTACCGGATCAATCACCGAGATCGAAACAAAATCAGGCCGCCAGGTCAGGGTATCGAAACAACAGGATGTATATTTCCAGCTGACCATTAAGATCACGGACCTTGAAACGGGCCTTGTTAAAGTCAGTAAGCAGATTGACCGGATGCGCAGAGCCAGCAAGCCCCTTATTGGATGGTAAAGTTTGCCTGTTACTGATGGCATAGGACAAATGACGGAACGTACCTTTTGCCTGTCGGATCGAAGGAGCTCAAGCGTGTGGAATTTTGTTATTTCCCGCCTTGAGGTTCGTATTGTTGTCCACATCGGCATCATAATCATTCTTCTCGCCACGGTTTCCGGTTGTTCAACTCCTGCGGGAGTTATGGCTGCAAGGCGAAATTTCTACATGGGTAACCTTGAACGTGCTGATGCCTGCCTGACGAACCTTCCACCAGATGAGGCAAACAACAAAGTACTTATGCTAATGGAACGGGGGATGATCCGGCAAGCCCGTGGCGATTATACGGCCTCAGCCATGGACTGGGAAAAAGCGATTAACATTGCCAAGCAACTTGATTATTACAGCTTGTCAAAAGGCTCCGCGAGTTACCTGGCAAATGATAATGTCATGACCTTTTACGGTGCGCCCTATGAACGCACCCTGCTCCATACCTTCAATGCCTACAACTATCTGGCCATGTCGAAATGGGACGATGCCGCCGTCGAAGCCAGGAACATAGTCAAAAGGCTGCAGGATTTAAACGGATTCCCCGATGATCCGTTCAGCCGTTATGTCGCCGCATTCTGTTTTGAAATAGATGGCGATTCAGAAGCGGCGAGGTTCGAATACAAACGCCTTGCCGGCATTTTAAAGAATGGAATCACTGTTGATGAACAAAACGGAAACATATCCATGTCGGTACCACTAAAAACAGAAGAACAATCCGCCAAGAAATCTCAGGCAAAACAGCCGGAACTTGTATGTTTCATTTTTTCAGGCCGGGTTCCATCTGAACAATCAGGTTTCGACCCTAACAGGATATGGATAACTGATCCATACTCGGAAATTTATACCGGTAATAAATATCTCGGACGAAGTTACACATTTGCAAACACCGGTATACTGCTGGTCGATACGGAAAGACGTCTTGCAGCGTTGAAAATCACAAAGGAAGTAACACGTATAGTCGTAAAGGAGGCCATTGCCGAGGCTATTTCCAGAAAAAACGAATTGCTGGGGGAATTGACCAGGATACTTCTTTTTTCAATTGAAGCGCCTGATCTGCGCAGATGGGAGACACTTCCTCTCTCGCTTCAAGTTGCGCGTGTGCCATGTCCGGCAGACCTCAAGGAATTCAGAGTGGTGTTTAAAGACAATAATGGAAGAGTATTAACGGAAAAACTGGTATCGAAACCGGTCTCACGCCGTGGAAATATATTCGTATCTTTTTGCCGGGATCTCTGATCCGTATTTTGGCCAAACATCCTGCTTCCTATTCAAGGGAGGAAACGCATCACGAGATATAGAAGGATGATAACCGCAATAACAATCATAAATATGGCCTTGTTGCGTTGAATGTGTCTTTCATGTCGCAAAGGACGAACATTGTGAAAATCACGGCTCATCAAATAAGTGGCAAGCCGGCCATCACGCGGCATTTGATCCCTTTCGGCAACAACAGACTTTCTTGCGGCAGACTCCATTGACATGCGTGGCTGTGAATATTCCACCGAAGGTTGCTTAAGGACAGATACCGGGATGCGCGGCTCCTGCCGGACGGGTACCTGTTGTTCAGGCTCAACAGTCCTGTGTACAGCCGGCACCGGCAGGACCGTGGAAACACCAGCATGCTCAGCCTGTTTAACAACCTTGGAAAGAACCTTGATATCACCATTAACAGTGGACAGTTCTTTTTCCAGTTCTTTTATCCGCCGTGTTAAAGCAGAATTATTTCGCGCTCGTGCACACATTTTTACCTTCTCACTTCAGAAAATAATTTATCACAACGAGAATCAGGCTTACCCCTTATGCATGAAAAAGTACAACAAACCAAACAATAGCAGTATGGCCGCCATAAGGGGCAAAGTAACTGCAAACCCGATCTTCAACCAATACCCAAACCCCTTCTCGTCGCTTGATTCAAATCCCATATCGTCCAGTACAGTTTTCTGTCCGGACTCACCTGTACCAATGTGTAAGTTTGTCGCCTCGATCTTGGCGAGTGCTTTCTTGTACTCCATCCTGGCGGTTTCAATCAAAGCCGCAGACCTGTTCAACTCGTCATTAAAGTTATGGTCTCCCCACATCTCTTCATTAATCGATCTTATCTCTGTCAACGTATTCTTGAACCTGGTACGCGACTCGGAAAGAAGCTCGACCATTCTTGTCGCCTGTGACTCCTCCCTTTCCATTGCAACAATACTTCTTTCAAGCTTCTCTATAATTTCCTGCTTGTCATGGTCATATTGGTCCTGTTTCCTTGTAAGCTCCTCCAGGGCATTTTTCTCCCTCTCCAACTCTTCCTGCTTCAGCTTGAGACGCTCAATCTCCTGAGCCGCATTGGCCGCATGGTGGGACATTTCTTCTTTCTTCTTTGCCATTTTACCCAGTGTGGCACCAAGTATTGGCTGTACAGGTATAATATCAGTATCATCAGAATCTTCCTGTCTCGAGTCACCGGCCCTTCGCAAATCATCATCAAAGAAATCTGTACTCATAATTTAACCTCCAAATCACAAACATATCATCCCGACCAATTACGAACCGCACAATCACGGGAGTACCAGTACCTGTCCTGCTTTCAGATCCCCTGGACTTCTCATCTTGTCGCGGTTCACCTTGAAAATTTCGTCGGCTTTTTCCACATTCCTGTACAACTCAAGCGCAATATTCCGCAACGTATCGCCGCGTTTTACAGTATACGAACGAAGAGCCGGCTGCCCAACAACCGCTGTCCTGGAACTGCTAACTCTCGAAGATACATCCGAAAGTTTTGCCGGTAAATCATCCTGTATAGGCACTGTTAATTTTATCGGCGCCGCAACAGGTACTTCGACCGGCTTATTTTTTGCCTGCTCAAGTTGCAAATTAAGCTGTTTAACATTATTTTTCAAGGCATCATTTTCCTTTTTCAGATCCGTCAACGCCTCCGATATCTTCCCAAGCTCGGCAACTGCCGAACCATCCTCCGCCAATTTGGCGGCATAGGACTGACCTGCGAGTCTGATTCTGTCCGTAATTATCTTCTTTTTTTCGGTACTGGGACGAAGCTCCAGATAACGTTCGTAATGGTAAATTGCACGCAGGTAATCTTTTTTATAATCATGGAAAATAAGAGCCATTTCCAGGTGCGTTACGGCCAGCTTGGGGCTTCTATCAAGCACGTCAGCATAAAGCTGTAACGCCCCGTCAATATTGCCATTGTTTTTACGCACCGCTGCCTCGCGGATCATTGCATTACTCCTGTCTTTGCGATCAAGCACGGTAACGCTTTCCGAGCAACTGCAAATCAAAAAAAGTTGCAACGGAACAAACACGGATAGAATAAAAAATCTTTTTATCAATAACACAAGGAACCCTCTCAAAATCTTGTTTCGATACTCTCAAAAAATATACTTGCCTGTCAAACCGCAACACATCAATATCACCAAAAAGCTTTTATTAAAACTTTGTAAAGGAAGGAGCAAAAACCCGTGGAACAGATCAACCAAGAGCTCCTTAAGATTCTGGCATGCCCGAAATGTAAAACATCAGTAGTACTTGACGGAAACACCCTGAAATGTACAAACACAAATTGTGGTCTTGTTTATCCAATCCGGAATGGTATCCCTGTGATGCTGGTAGAAGAAGCCGAAAAAGCCTCGAAAACCTGACAATAAACTTGAGACGCTGGTTATTTTCTCTACACTAAATCACTAATGGAAAAGATTACCAGCTCTCAAGACGATAAGTGGGATAGTGCCCGCCGCATGGTAAGTGACGGACTATTGAGTATCATTATGCCGGCTTTCAACCTGGGCACATCAATCACCGAGAACATTCTGGTCGTATATTCCACATTTTCCGGAAAGATTCCTTTTGAAATCATCGTTGTGGATGATGGCAGTAGTGACAATACCCTCACTGAAATCGAAAAAGCGGCTGCAATACATACAAACATCAAAGCAGTTCCTCTCAAACGAAATATGGGTAAAGGGGCAGCACTAAAACACGGATTTGAAGTCTCTAAGGGTAACTACGTGCTTTTTCTAGATGCGGACCTGGATTTGCCCGCCGACCAGACATGGAAGCTCTTTGAACGGATGAAAGAAAAACACGTTGATATAATTATTGGATCAAAACATCACCACGATTCCATTGTAGTTTCTTATCCGTGGCACAGAAAACTGGTGAGTATCGTATATTACTGGTTAGTAAAAATGTTAATGGGTTTCCCCGTCCTGGACACACAAACCGGCATTAAACTCTTCAAACGTGAAGTATTGGATTTCACATTCCCCAGGATGCTCGTAAAGACATTTGCTTTTGATATTGAACTACTGGCAATAGCACACTTGAAAAATTATCGTTTTGCTGACTCCCCTGTAATTCTTAATACCCACGGAAAATGGCCATTAATTAATATTGCTACTACCCTGGTTGTTTTCCTCGATACTCTTGCCGTCTTTTACAGGACAAAAATTCTTCATTACTATCAAACAATTCAGGACCATAATATGCCTGTTCCCCCACCCCTCGTTTCAATTATCGTCGCTTATCCTTCATCAACCAGTTATCTGGATGAATGTTTGGCCGGAATCGCTCACCAATCTTACAGCAATTACGAAGTCATCCTTCTCCCTGACGAACCATCGGATAGGAAATGGCCGTCTTATGCACGCGAAATCCCAACCGGCCGGATCCGCCCGGCCGAAAAGCGTAATATCGGCATAAAACACGCGAAAGGACAGATTATCGCACTTATTGACGACGATGTATTCCCTCTGGAAAATTGGCTCATGCAGGCAGTGGTTTATTTTTCAGACAATAAAATTGCCGCTGTCGGAGGACCGGCATCAACCCCTCCAACCGATCCCTACATGGCCTGGCTCAGTGGTAAAGTCTACGCCAATCGTCTCGTATCCGGACCTTATCGTTATCGTTATGAACCCGGCATAGTCCAGAACATCGAGGATTATCCAAGTTGCAACCTCATTGTTCGCTCAGATGTTATGCAAAAACTCGGCGGCTTCCGTACCGACTTCTGGCCCGGTGAAGATACTTACCTGTGCCTTGATATCATCAAGAAACTCAAGATGAGAATCATTTATGATCCGCGCGTTGAGGTTCATCATCATCGAAGAAAACTTTTTCTCCCCCATTTGCGTCAGATTGGTCGCTATGCAATGCATCGTGGTTACTTTGCAAAAAAATTCCCTGAAACATCCCGCAAGCTGTCATACATGCTGCCTTCCATATTTGTTCTCGGCGTACTGATCGGGGCTCTCGTATCGGCCTTGTTACCTTCCCTGAGACCCATATATTTCTCAGCGCTGATTGCATACGTTCTTACTTCTTTGCTGTCGTCTTTCCGGCCAAACCCGTTAAGCTGGCTTTTGATCTGGCTGGGTGTCGTTACAACCCATATTGTTTACGGAGTAAGATTTATTGTCGGAATATTTGCATCAAAACTGCCCGGTGAAATACAGCGTTTTGATCATCCATCGGAAATCGAGAAGGCAAAATGAAAGTAGCAATTGCATATCCTCCGATAATCTCCGAAAAGGGAGTTCCCCTTCTCTCGCAAAACCGCCAATTCCAGTGGTTTAACAGTCCAACTTTTATTTATCCTGTTGTTCCTGCCTGTGCCGCAACCATGGCTAAAAAAGCCGGCTATGAAGTTTTCTGGCTTGATGGGATCGCAGAACAGTGGACAGAAACCCAGTTTATCGAACACGTGCGAACAATCCGTCCGGAAATTATGATGATCGAGGCAAAAACCCCAGTCATTACCGCAGTCTGGGGTTGGATTAACCGCCTAAAGGAAAATTTTCCTGAAATAAAACTGGCCCTTGTCGGTGACCACGTAACAGCCATGCCCGCCGAAAGCTTTGAAAAAAGCAGGGTGGATTTTGTTTTCACTGGCGGAGATTATGATTTCCTGTTTCTTAATTTGCTCTCTCATTTGACAAAAAAAGAAAAACTTGAACCGGGTATCTGGTACCGTGAAAATAAGCAAATCAGAAACACTGGAAATTTTATCTGTGATCATGACCTGAAAACACTTCCATGGATCGACCGTGACTTGACTCGCTGGCGGCTTTACAGCGAAATGAATGGGAACTACCGGCGGATACCCGGTACTTACATCATGTCAGGCCGCGACTGCTGGCATGGCAAGTGTACTTTCTGCTCGTGGACAACACTCTATCCAAATTACCGCGTTCGTGACCCTATTGATGTTGTTAACGAAATCGGCTATCTCGTTGAACATTATAACGTAAGGGAAATAATGGACGACACCGGTACATTCCCTGTCGGTGAGTGGCTTCAAAAGTTTTGTCACGCAATGATCGAGCGCGGCTATAACAAAAAAGTGAACATTGACTGCAATATGCGCTTCGGCAAACTGACCTTTGAAGATTACAAACTAATGAAAGAAGCTGGTTTCCGATTTATCCTGTTTGGCCTCGAATCAGCAAATCAGACAACGTTAGACCGCTTGATCAAAGGAATCAAAGTAGACGACATCACTGAAGGTGCCCAATCCGCTGCGAAAGCAGGCCTGGATGTTCATGTCACCGTTATGTTTGGATATCCATGGGAAGGACCCGAAGACATAGAACGGACTATCGAACTTGCGCGCAATCTTCTCATCAAAGGATTTGCATATACTCTGCAGGTTACGCTTGTGATTCCCTATCCAGGCACACCTCTGTTCAAGGAATGTGATGTAAAAGGTATCCTGGCCACACGAAACTGGGACCAGTTTGATATGCGAATGAATGTAATGAAAGGTCAAGCCAGTGAAGAAGATATTAAAAACGCCATCCGCAGAGTATATCGGGGATTTTTACATCCGCTTGCCATCTGGAACCGGATTCTCAACACACGTCATCCAATTGATGACCTGAAATTCTACTGGCGTGGAGCCCGATCTCTGCTCGGACACCTTCAGGATTTCAGATAGGCCGGTCTTGCACTACTCCATGGTCCTTATCATTACCGGCGGCTCAATAACAGCTATTGAATGGAACCGCATCTTCTCAAGAACTTCCTTGAGTTCTTCCATGGTAAGCTGTGTTCTTAGCATAGGAACCTGGATCTCTGTGTCCTTCTTGAAAGCAATGCGTTTATTTATGTCCTGGTAACCTGGTTTACCGACAGTGATAACGTGATCACCCTCGTAGATCTCATGATTCTTGAGGGGCGTGGTACCCACAAGTACTCCGTCTATCTCAACCATTGCCGGATCAGCGGTTGAAGCAATCGAAAGCTTCAATACCTTACGGCCAGCTTGCTTGGCCTTCCTGGTCTCAAGCGCTTTTGCAAGATCTGGAACAGCCTTCTCAAAAGCCTGATCAAGAAGCTGCAACACGTCATTCTCGCTTAAAGATGTCTGAACATTCTGGGTTTGACGAAACTGCGACTCGGCAACTCCTTCTGCCATTCCAATCACCGTGCCATCTACAGCATCCAGCGCTTCAAGTACCACGCGAATAGAAAGAGTGGAAAGCTCCGTCTTGTAACCGCCTTGATCCACCTTTCGTTTACCGGTCGAGAAACCAAGCAGACTGCTTCTCAACACCGCGTCTGCGCCCAGCACTTGTGCGGCATGAAGAAAAGATGGCGTTGCGGTCTTACCATTAACTTCCTTACCTGTCCCCAAACCTGGAACGGCATTAAGGAAAGGTGGTGTTGCTGCGGTCTTGCCATTAACTTCCTTGTCTTTTACCGCCAGTTTTTCCATTTCAGTAATAAAATCTCTCCTGTCTATAAGAACAAATGCATCCCCCTTCAAAAGCTGTTTGCTGAATGAATAAATTCCTTTTTGGGCAACAGCACCAGCAGCTATCTCACCGCCTAATACCGCATCTGGTTTCAATCCTGTCTCATCCTTACAGTCAAGGAGTGCAACTTTAAATGGTGCTGCATAACAAACCGATGAAATCATCATACATACAAATAAAACGGTTTTTCTCATAACAAACCTCCGGATGAAATTGACAACAACCACTACCTAACAAAGATATTGTACGAAACTACTCAACCTTTGAATATAAAAAAGACAGCTCCCATCAGGCATAAACCAGCCCAAAGATAATTAAGCCTGAGAGGCTGATGCATATAGAGAACACAGAATGGCACAAACACCGCCAGGGCTATTACTTCCTGTAATATCTTCAATTGGGACAGGTTTAGCGCTGTATAACCAATTCTGTTTGCCGGCACTTGAATAAGATACTCAAACAGGGCAATACACCAACTTGCAACAGCGGCAATGTACCATTTACTGTCAGATAGGTTCTTCAAATGAGCATACCAGGCAAAAGTCATAAAAACATTAGATAAAACCAATAATGCCATGGCACGAGCTATAGTCAAAACACCACTCTCCATTCAAAGGACAGCAAATCCGATACTATCCTAACCATTCATTCTGTTCAGACAAACAATACAAACGACATTTATCATCCTTAATACCTGCAATTCAACTACTTCTATTAAATACCACCTCACTTCGTATAGAACAACATTATTCTACTTAATGTCGTTCAAAACAAACCATTATTCTCTGGAAATTCCCCGAATCTGCATATATATTACACACATCAAAATATGTTCATACAACGTTTTCTTATTTCAACCGCATGCCGGATTTCAGGCATTTGCTCTGCCTGAGAAGCCCGGTTTCGTGCAGGTTTCCAGGTAATAACCGGTGTAAAACCAAGCCTGAAACTTATGAATCAAACCATAAATAACAACCATCTTCCCCGTACAAATGGGACTCAAATCGCCGCTTTGACATTAACTGCCATTGGTGTCGTTTTCGGAGATATCGGGACCAGCCCACTTTATGCCATCAGGGGATGTTTTCAAGGTTTACAGGCCATTAACGTTACACCACATAATGTTCTTGGAATTATATCTCTTGTTTTTTGGTCCCTCATACTGATTATTTCTGTAAAATACCTAGCGTTTGTTCTAAATGCAGACAATCGCGGAGAAGGAGGCGTTTTGGCCTTAATGACCCTTCTTACCCGTGACAAGAAAGAAAATTCTTTACTCCAGATGGTATTTATCGCCCTTGGGATATTCGGCGCATCCCTGCTTTTCGGCGATGGAATTGTAACACCAGCCATCTCGGTATTGAGTGCCGTTGAAGGACTTAACGTGGCAACATCGGTATTTCAGTCAAGTATTGTTCCCATATCTATTGTAATTTTGACCCTCCTTTTCTTTTTTCAACATCGCGGAACAGCCAGAATAGGTTATGTATTCGGACCTATTTTACTAGTATGGTTTTTCGTGTTATCCGTTCTTGGAATTATTTCCATAATCAAGGCCCCTGAAATTCTTGCCGCGGTCAATCCATATTACGCGGTGAATTTCTTTGCAGAAAATAAGTGGCAGGGTTTCTCGGTACTGGGAATCGTCTTCCTGGCTCTTACTGGAGGCGAAGCACTTTATGCAGATATGGGCCATTTCGGCAAGACCCCTATCAGGTTTGGTTGGTTTACAGTAGTTCTTCCATCACTTCTTCTCAATTATTTTGGCCAGGGTGCTCACCTTCTTCGAAGACCAGATGTTGTTGATAATCTATTCTTTCAGCTTGCACCTTCATGGGCCCTCTATCCTATGGTTGTGCTGGCAACAACGGCGACAATTATCGCTTCACAGGCAATCATTTCAGGAGCATTCTCAGTCTCAAGACAAGCCGTCCAGCTGGGATTCCTTCCCAGAATGGCCGTGATTCATACCTCTGACGAAAAGATCGGACAAGTCTACATACCTATCGTTAATTGGATTTTGTTTGTCGGCACGATAAGTCTCATTATCGGATTCCGTGAGTCATCTAATTTAGCCTCGGCTTACGGCGTCGCCGTATCAGCAGATATGGTAATAACAACAATTTTTACTGCTTTTGTTGCACAAAAGCTCTGGTCCATAAAGAAGTCTGTAGTTATTATTGTTGCGGGACTTTTTCTGCTGATTGATTTATCCTTCTTTAGTTCCAACGTTACGAAACTTACTTCTGGTGCCTGGGTACCATTGGCACTTTCCGGTATAGTATTTGTCTTAATCAAAACCTGGAAGCAGGGTCGCGATATACTCCGAAAGAATTTTGAAGCACAGGCACTGGATATTCAACTGTTTGTTCATGACCTCAAAGAACGCAAGCCCACAAGAGTCCCGGGTGTTGCTGTATTTCTCACAGGAAACGCCACCGGTACCCCCAGAACACTGCTTCACAATTTCAAACACAACAAGATCATTCATGAACATACGGTTCTTCTTACGGTGAAAACCGAGGAAATACCCTATGTACGGCCTGATGAACGTATTGAATTTGAATCGATTGGTGCCGGCATGTATCGAATCCAGCTGAAATACGGATTCAGCGAGGATCCTGATATCCCTGAAGCTTTGCAGAAAATCGATACCGGAGATCTAAGATTTGAGCCAATGCGTACAACTTATTTCCTGGGCCGCGAAACGCTTTTAATAAGCGGACGATCAAAAATGGCAAAATGGCGCAAAAAACTCTTTGCTTATTTGTCACACAATGCATTCGATGCAACAGGATTCTTTCACCTGCCCCCAAACCGGGTCATCGAACTGGGCCTTCAGGTAGAACTCTAACCCTGAAATTCAATTCCAAATCTCAAAAGTTTTGACAATTGACACATTCATACAACGACATATACAGTACATCAACTGCCAGGGAAACATAACCCTTCCAAGGGTATTATGTTTGCAGAATGATTAAGAGGAATTTTGTACGATGAAGAAAGTTTTGCTGGTTGATGACGAAACAATGATTCTTAACATCCTGGATCATTATTTTACAACCGGAGGCTGGGATGTTCTTGCCATATCCGACAGTGGACAAGCAGCCGAGATTCTAAAATCGGAAGACAAATTTGACATACTTGTCTCGGATATACGCATGATGCCAGTCAACGGCATAGAACTCCTGAAACTGGCCAAGGAAACAAGACCTGCCATGCCCGTTATACTAATAACCGGTTTCGGCTCTAATGAATTATTTACACAAGTTATGGAGCTCGGAGCTTTCAAATGTATTTCCAAACCATTCGAACCCGAAACTCTTTTAAAAACCGTTGAAGAAGCTTTAAGAACAAAATAAATATTGCATTTGAACAGATAACTACACGGAACAGGAGGAACTTATGAAAGTAATGCCTGTGGAAAAAGAAATGATCGATGCAATTGTAACTGAACTGGGACAGAGCAAGTTCTTCCAGGATCTTTCCGAAAAAGAACTTCGGGAAATTGCAGCCAGTTCCAAGATGATCCAGCATGATCCCAACGAAGTAATCATGCGGCAGGGCGAACCATCGGACAGTTTTTCAGTAATCGCTTCTGGAGAAGTAATAATCAAGGTCAAACATGACACAAGAGATGAATTGGTTGAAGTGGCACGCGTTAAACCTTATGACACGATCGGCGAACTTGGCCTTCTTCTTAATGAACCACGTTCCGCAACCATCATAGCAGGCAATGATGCAATCCTTCTGACATTTGACAAAAAATTCTTTTCGGAAATGTTCAAGCGTATTCCTTCCTTTGCTCTGGTTGCCTGCCGTGTCCTAGCGAAAAGGCTGCAGGGTGCGTCCCGAAACATGTCAATACCACAAGCCGACAAAACATGTCTCAAACCTGATCCAGGCATTCAAAATCTGCTTCATGTTGATTTTATTCAACGTCATCGCGTTCTTCCCTTGAAATTGGATGGAAATGTGTTGTCCCTTGGATTTGTAGAAGATCCAACCCCAAAGATCATCGCGCTGGTACGGGAACAGCTTCCCGGAATGGAACTACGTCCGGTTGCCATCGATGCAGCAACCTTCAATTCTGCCATGCAATCAACTTCCGGTGTTGCAGAATTGTCAGCCACCCCTTCGGCTGAAATACAACAACCCCAGCCCGAAATAACTGAAGTTGGAAAACTTAATCAGCTACTGCGACGCATGGTGGCCGAACGTGCATCCGATATACATCTTTCGGCGGGTTATAAACCGCGCTGGCGTATTGATGGTAATATCAGCGAAATGTCTGATACTTCGATATTAGGACCTAGTGATGTCCTTGAACTGGTAAAACCTGTCATGCCGGAACGTAATCGCAATCAGTTCCAGAGTGATAACGATACAGACTTCGCACATGCCATACCCGGTGTTTCACGTTTTCGTGTAAATGTATTCCGGGATAACAAAGGTGTTGGCGCAGTGTTCCGCCAGATTCCCGACAAAATACTTACCATTGAACAACTGGGTCTGCCGCCCGTTGCTAGACAGCTCTGCGAAAACCCCAAAGGGCTCATTCTCGTTACGGGTCCTACCGGAAGCGGTAAATCTACAACGCTGGCTGCCATGATAGACCATGTCAATAAAACAAGACTTGATCATATTATAACGCTGGAGGATCCGATAGAATTCGTCCATCAAAGTCAGAAATGTCTGGTTAACCAGCGCGAGATAGGTCCACATTCAACATCTTTCGCCAGGGCACTAAGAGCCGTCCTGCGTGAAGACCCGGACATTGTACTGGTTGGTGAAATGCGCGATCTGGAAACTGTAGCTCTTGCGCTGGAAACAGCAAATACCGGTCACCTGGTTTTTGGGACATTGCACACGAATACAGCCATCAGTACCGTTGCGCGTATCATAGACATGTTTCCCGCCGAACAGCAGAACCAGGTCCGTGCCGTACTTGCGGATAACCTGAAAGGAGTTGTTGCCCAGACACTCTGCCGGAAAATCGGCGGCGGACGTGTAGCCGCCCTTGAAATACTCGTATCAGATACCGGCATCGCAAACCTGATACGCGAGGGCAAGACACACCAGGTTCTCAGCGCCATGCAGACAGGCAAGTCCAGAGGAAACAGGGTCCTGAACGAGGAACTCCTGAGGCTGGTAAAAGAAAATATTGTTGCTGTTGAAGAAGCAATGAGCAAGGCTGTCGACAAGGTTGATCTTGCCGCAAAGCTGGGAATTAAACTTGACCTGAACGCTCACACGTAAACTAACGTAAACTTTACCACCAGCCCTTACGCTTGAGGAGCCAGTAAAGGAAGGCTGTCATAACAACGGTTATGCCCCATATCCAAGTATAAGAGAAAGTCATGGAATGATTTAACGTGGGCCAATGCTGGATATTCATGCCATAATAACTGGTAACAGCAAGTATCGGCACAGACAACGTTGCAAGTACAGTGAGAACCTTTATCACTTTATTAACCTGCATCTGCTGAAAATTAAGATGCATCTGCAAAACGTTGGTTATTGAATCTCTGTAGTTTTCCGCCAGACTGCTTATTCTTACAAGCTGGTCGTTCAGGTCACGATAGTAAGGAAGCATATGGGCACGTACGATCTTGAACTCTCCATGGGCAAAACGTGCAATTACATCTCGTTGGGGACGCACGATCTGGTGAAGCTTCTGCACTTCCTTTTTCAGTCTGCGAACTGCCCCAAGAATATCGGATGATGGATGATCAAGCACTTTACCCTCAAGTTCGGCTATATCAGAAGACAACTCTTCCAGCGCCGGATCATATCCTTCAAGGAGAAAGTCAAGGAGAGTATAGCTAAGCCGGTCAGGAGCTCTGGCCACTGTAGGAGCATTTTTCATTATCCTGTCAATAGTTGCATTGACACATCGAAGCGGCTCCCTGTGAAAAGTCACAAGATATTCCTTACCTATGAAAACATTCAACTCGTGTGTGGCAAAAGAACCCGTCTCCTTGGAATAGTCAACCGCATGAATAACCATGAAAACATAATTATCATATTCATCAACCTTGGAACGGTCAGTGGGGGCCAGACAGTCTTCCACGGCCAATGGATGGAAATGGAATATACCATCCAGAATCTGCTTTGCCTCATCATCAGAAACTTCTCCGACATCCACCCAGAACTGGACCCCTTCATCCCTTAGCACAACGTTCAGAAGGTCCAGCGAAATATCCTGGCTTATCAATTTACCCTGGGTTTGACTGAATACAAATGACCTTATCATTCTATTCCCCAAAAACCTGTTTCTCTCATTTCCTTGATTAGACTGTCACGAGTCTAACGGACCTTTCAAGTCAAATATCCTTTTCGTTACCATACTTTTTCAATTACCTGGTTCATGCCTCTTCCACTTCCTTTTCCATATTCTTCATGGCACAAACCCCGCGCTTCGACTGTTCAACAAACTGCCAGAATTCCTGTGCCGGTCCTGACGTAAAATCGGATTTCATTTTCTCAAGTGCCTGTTTCACATTCAATCCCGAACAATAAAACATTTTAAAAGCCCGTTTTATCTGTGCACGTTCTTCAGGGGTAATACCTGCCCGTCGCATGCCAATAACATTCATTCCGGCAACCAAATTAAAAGTAAGAGATCTGACTATACAAAATGGAGGAAGATCTTTCGAAAGCCCGCTGTTCCCACCCACCATTACCAACCTGCCGACATGCACGAACTGGTGAATCCCGACGTTAGCACTTATGAACGCTCTGTCTCCGACTTCAACATAACCACCCATTAGTGCACCATTCGCAACAATTACATTATTACCCAGTTTAACATTATGCGCAAAATGTGAATTTGCCATAAGGAAACAACTATCTCCTATTTCTGTTGTTGTTCCAGGTTTTGTACCTCTATGAACTGTTACACCTTCGCGGACTACACAATTCGACCCTATCTTCACATAAGACTCACATTCCTTAAAACTAAGATCTTGAGGCAAATCACCAAGCACCGCACCAGCGTGAACTCGGCAACCAGTTCCCAGCGTCGTGTAACGCATGACACTTACATGCGGACCAATGACACATTCATCACCAACCTTTGCACCACCTTCAATATACGAAAACGGACCAACCGTAACATCCTTACCGATTTCAGCTCCCGGCTCAATAATTGCCGTTTTGTGTATCATCTTTTCTCACTCCATTTTTAATCAACGCTTCAACTCGAAGCTTTACAACCATCGATAATTGATTTTTTTCTCCGGCTTCACGTAAATTCCACTACCCCGGATTCTCTCATACTTATAAAGTCACTTACGTCACATTCTCCCCGTTTTCCCAGAATAATGTGATCAAGGACCTTAATATCAACAATTCTACCAGCTTCAACAAGTTGTTTTGTTATCCGAATATCCTCCACAGAAGGGGATGGGTCACCCGAAGGATGATTATGCACCAGAACAACTGCCGCAGTCGCCCTTCGTATGGCCTCTCGAAATACTTCCCGGGGATGTACAAGGCTGGCATCCAGTAATCCCCTGGTTATTTCAATTGCATTCCCCTTAATATAGTTCTTGGAATCAAGAAGAATAACCCAGAAAACCTCATTACTCAATGTTTTAGCCTTATCCCGTAAAAGCATCACGGCATCCTCAGGTGTCCTGATTCGACACCGCCGGGGCATACACTCCTCTGAAAGTCTTCGTGCAAGTTCCAGCGCAGAAAGAAGAACCTGCGCTTTCACTTTTCCCATTCCTCGCACCTGCGCCAATTCCTCTCTTGATGTCGAAGCTATTCCCGTGAGTGAGCCGTATTGTTTCAACAAGTGCCTTGCGACATCTACAACATTGGCACCACGAACCCCACTGCGAAGAATAACAGCCAAGAGCACATCATCCGAAACATGTTCCACCCCGAGCCGGTCTATTTCCTCCCGTGGCCTCATCCGCACCGGCAGGTCACAAACACGATACGATCCACCTTCAATAACATATTCTGATGTCGTTACGGATTTGCTGACAGCAATGTTCGCCGGATTTATATCATTCTGCAATCTGTGTCGGGCCATATCTCCTCCAGTGTTCGAGAACCTTTTGCGCTATTTCTCCTGTTTCCATCGCCATGGTGATTTCAATCCATTTCACGTTTAACTGGTGCCTGAACCATGTTCCCTGCCTTTTCGCCAGTTGTCGTGTTCTCACCACGGTCCGGGCAATAGCGTCTTCCCGCGAACACCGCCCGCTCAACAAATCAATAACCTCAGCATAACCAATCGCCTGTTGCGCAGTCCCTGAGAGCGCCACACCGCACTCCAGTATGTCTTTTACTTCCTTAACAAGACCGGTACTGTACATTTCATCTACCCGTAATGCTATACGCGCCTTCAATTCTTCAGGGGGAAGCATTAACCCGGCTACTGGAACACACTTTTTCCCCGTTTTCCATGTCTTATTTGCCGGTTTTTCTCCAGACTCAACAATCTCAAGTGCACGAATAAGCCGTCGAGCATTCTTTTTGTCTGCCAGCTTGTTATAAACTTCCATATTTCTGGAACGTAACGCCTCCTGTAATGCAGTGATTCCTTTCTCCTCAAAAAACCTTACCCAGTACTGCCTGATCGAAGGATCCCTGGCAGGTATAGACATGAGCCCATCGGTAAGACTTTTAACATAAAGACCTGTACCGCCAACCACAATTGTTTTTCGGTTTGCCGATGCATTTTCCGCAAGTATTGATATTGCATGCCTACGGTAAGACCATACATTGAAGAATTCGCTGGGATCTACAAGGTCAATTCCATGATGACGTACCCTTGCCCTTGCTGCGGTATCAGGTTTGGCTGTACCGATATCCATCCCTTTATAAACCTGCATGGAATCTGCGGCAAGGATGTCATATCCATATTTCTCGGCTATCCATTGCGCAACAGCGCTTTTCCCAACCGCCGTTGGCCCAACCAGAAAATATCCACTTAGTCCGCTCATAAACTTTCAAAACTTGAGACCTGGATATTGGCAACCTGATATTTAAATTTTATCCAGAGGCCAAAAGCCGACCTCTGCCGTCAATTTCGCAATATCACTATTTCGACTCTGTTTCAATTTTCGCCGGTTCGGCCGAACCTTGAGAAGACAGGGACGAAGATGGTTTCTCAAAAAATTGCGAGATGACATATAACGCAACACCGACACAGATCGCTGAATCGGCAACATTGAATGATGGAAAATGGTGATTACGCCAGAAGAAATGCAGAAAATCCACAACGTATCCCAACCTTACTCTATCCACTAAATTTCCGACTATTCCTCCTATCATCAAACCAATGGCTATACGATGAATAAGCGTATCCTGAAGAATAGATTTGCGAAAAATGATAATCAAACCAAGCATTACAATTGAAAGAATTACGAGCCAGCTGTTCAACCCCTGCATGATGCCCCATGCCGCCCCAGTGTTCTGAACATAGCAAATATCGAAGAAATCAGGAATAACGGTAATATGACCGACAAGAAGTTTTTGCCTGATCAGATATTTTGTGACCTGATCCAGCAGAGCGATAAAAAAGCTCAAGCATAAAATCAGCATCAATCACTTCCGGAATCAGAGTGAATCCGAACCGTCAGCAGGTTCTTCCTGTTCAGGGGTCTCAGTGTGATATGCCACCGTTTCATCAAAACGAAAGCCTGGTTTTCCTTTTTCATTCTTAGACTGGCATTTCACGCACATTTTTACGAAAGGCAGCGCCTTCAGGCGCGAAAACTCGATCAACTTCCTGCATTGAAGACAAACGCCGTATATTCCTTCGTCAAGGCGCCTCAATGCCTCGTCTATTTCAAAAAGCGCATCCTGCTCAGAACTCACAAGGTTAAGCGCAAACTGGCGTTCAAACGCATCAGTTCCATCTTCTTCCGTGTTGGCGGCATCAAATCTCTGAAGGGAATCGCCTTTAAGAGTGGTGATTTGACCTGCGAGTCGTTCCCTCAACCCGAGCAACATGTCACGGAATTCTTTTTTCTTTGCCACTGGCAATTTGACAACAGGAATAGGGATCGACTCTTCCGGTTCTTCCACATGTTTTTTCTTCCCTAACCCACGTATCACCAATTTACGGGACACAGCCGCTTTCTTTATACGCTTCGAAACTGTGCGCCGACTTTTTATTTTCGATGACTTTCTGGTCTTCTTTTTTTTCGCCATTTTACACCTCTACTTCGAGTTCGTGTTCCCGCCATCATTTTATTAGAACGCAAATAAAGAGGGCGGAAATTAACATAACGCCATCAAATGTGTCAACAATCATGGACACTTATTTTTCCTGTTCTGCGGTCCCGGCAACCCACTGCTTTATCTCGTCCGGCAGATTCATGACTTTAACAATTTCACACCTCTCCTCGCCATCCCCTGAACCACTTGCCGGCAGTGTTACTTCGTCACCCTCTTGCCGTCCTTCCATAAGCTTCGCAAGCTTACTTTCACTTGAAATTATGCCAAGCTTCTCATCTCGATCCCATTCCCCAAGCACTGCGAATGTCTGTTCACTGCCATTTGGCCGCCTGATAGTCACAAAGGTTCCCATCCCAACCCGGTTGACCGGTATTCCGGCAAAATCCGTCCCCTTTACAACCTGAAGATCCCGTTCTATTTCTCCCTGCCTTTTAAGAAATATTCCCTGCATTTCCTTCGCCGTTTTGTATTCGTGATTTTCCCTAAGGTCACCATAACTCCGCGCAATAGCAATATCACGGCTATTCGCGGGAATGGTTTTTTCAATCAATATCTTATACTGTTCCTGTCGTTCCCGGTAAGAACGCCACGAAGTGAAACGGCCACGCCTGACAATTGTCTCATCAGGTTGCTCATCCTTACTCGAAAGGATATCTTTCAGTTCGGGATAAATCTTAATCATCAATGCCAGTGCAGATCGCTTTGCAGCGTCATCCAGAACCCGTGATATATTGAGCCTGATTATAAAGTCAGCACGTTGATCAGCACTCATTCTGGCCAGAACCTTCTCGAGCCATGCTTTCTGGGTTAAAAGCAGTTTTAGTTGGTTTTGAGACTTCAGATCATCGCCACTCTTGGTTTCCTTCAGATCATCAATGACCTGTGCCAGAAGTTCAGATATATTAACCAGCTCCCATGTTGCGGCACGATCCAGATTGCGACAGACCCACAACAGCATACTTGGACTTGCTGTCCTCGTCATGAGCCTGGACCTGAAAAGTTCCGCACAATCATCCTCCTTCATGGTCTGCAAAAGAAAAGTAATACCTTCATTTAAAACATTAATCGCCATTTGTGGAATCAAGGATAAGATCACATCTGCCGTTAGTTTGGCATCGCATGCGGACATATACTGTACAAATCCGTTTAAATCACGGGCAGGAATTTTGGAAATTGCCAGTAGAAACTGCTCAGGTGCAAATAGTGATCTTGTTATGGCAATACCATCAATGCCCCCATCCTCGACACGATCCAGTCCAAACCGCTTTGCAAACATAACAACGCGAACAATAATATCCGGACGTTTCCCAAAACAACCTTTCACCACGAATGCAAACCGGTCCGTCAGGAATTCCTTCCATTGCCGACCTGTCTTGACAACATCATCAGTCGACGCTTCAAGCTCGGCAACAAGTTCAAGTACTCGATCGACATCCCTTTCAGACCTGAATGCCGCAAACCATTCCTCGTCATATTCTCTGTGTTTTTCTCTCAGATGGATCGGGTCATTTCTTTTTGTCGGTAAATCAATCAGTAGATCATCTTTCAGCATCTTTCTTGCTTCATCCCAGAAAATTTTCCACTCATCCGGTTTAACGGGATCGGGTACAAGTAACTCCCTTAACCGCGGTGCACTTGCTGGTCCATAACTGCGGATCGCCATTTTCACAACCTCAGCCGGATTGTTTTTCACAAGTTCAGCAAGTTTTACAGGATCATTGTGTTGTACTGTCAAAATATGGTCGTTACCGATAATTTCCAGCGCCTCACCTGCATAGACAAACGACATCTGGTGGCCTTTTTTCTTGTCAAAGTTGATAACGATCTTCTGATAAAAATCGTCGAGCCGTTGGACTATACCGAATCCCCAGGTCTTATCATAACAGAACTGACCCGATTTAAGTTCAATAAGAACTTCAAAACGTCTGAGGCATTCACTCACAGGAAGGTTTTGATCGAACCCGGCCGCCCCAAGGAAACCTGTTCCCAGCCTGTCCTTGAAAACAGACGCAAGCGCATCTTTGCATGTTTTAAAAAAAACAGATTCCTGTTTGCGCCATGTGTACACAGTTTTCATCAACCGGAACATACCGAACTTGTCGCCACGTTCCATCAATGTGTCCTGAAGAAGTCCTACCCAGCTATTGGCCATCCCGGTTTTTTCGTTTGCGCCAAATTGTGCCAGCAAGACAAGCATATGATCCAGCGGAAGCTTCTCAGCAGCCAGCGCATCAAGAAACCACGCTTCCAATTCCGAATCATTCCTGTCTTTAATTTCTTTCGGCATCCTTTTCTTCTTTTAGCTTGAATATTATTTATATCATTATTCTTTTATTCGAATCTAAAAACCCTGACCTTCTAGCACAAACCATGTGACAGGGAAAGAGGTTCTTGCGAAGCCTCATATCATTATGACGGAACAACATGAGGAGTTCTTTACAATCAAGAGCAGTATAACAAGAAAAGATAAGTTTTTGTTAGTAGTTTTACGCAAACGCGGTAATATTCTCCAATTAAGGAAGAATGGATGACAACAAAACTGGTAGTAGGTAATGGTGAGAACGGGATGTTCCTTCAGGATTTTCTGGCTGGCCGGCTTGACCTTTCCCGTAACAAGGCCAAACAAATTATCGACAGCCGAACCGTATTTGTGAATCGTAAACGCATTTGGATGGCACGTCATTCGCTCCGTTCAGGTGACCGTATTGAACTCCCCGACAAAGATACCTCTTACACACCATCAGCCGCTGTAAAGGCTACTATTCTTTATGAGGACGATGATTATATGGTAGTCAATAAACCGGCAGGAATACTGTCAAACGGCCAGAAAAGCTTTGAAGAACGATTGAGGAAACAACTCAACCTGCCATCTCTGAGGGCGGTACACAGGCTGGACAAAGATACTTCAGGAAGTTTTCTTCTTGCAAAGAATCAGGCGGCCTTGGAAAGAATAATACCGTTGTTTCAACAGCGTGCTGTAATAAAGATATATGAAGCCATAGTGGCGGGGCAGGTTGAACCACGCATCCAGACAATCAATACTCCTATAGACAATCAGCCTGCAATTACGCATTTGCGAGTCATTCTTGGAAACCGCTACGCCAGCCACCTTCAGCTTTCAATCGAAACCGGTCGCACCCACCAGATAAGAAAACACCTGCTTTCCATTGATCATCCGGTACTGGGCGACAAGAATTATGGCACAAGACTGCCTGCCTCGGCACATACCATTTCAATTACCCGTCAGATGCTACACGCCACTTCTCTCCAGTTTATTCATCCGGTCACCAGCAGGCACATTCATGTCAATGCGCAACCACCTCCCGATTTCCTTTCCTGCCTTCGGACTTTCCGTCTGCTCTAGATTAAAGTTGCATGTTCATCTTTCATCAAAAAAGTTGAATGCATGTGACATTACAGGATTCAGAAACAGGAAACTCAACGTTAAGGTCTTATCAACTTTCCAGAACGGCTCGAATACGACGAACACCGGCACTTGAGGCTTCTTCTTTCTTGATCTTAAACCGGCCAAGTTCGCTCGTGTTTTTGACGTGAGGTCCGCCACAGACTTCCTTGGAATAATCACCTATTGTATAGACCTTCACCTGTTCACCGTATTTACCGGCAAACAGTGCCATCGATCCTGCCTTTTGCGCTTCCTCAAGAGTCATTGTTTCCATCGTGACAGGCAGACTGCGTTTAATGGCATCATTGACCAGGGTTTCCACTTTCCTGATCTCTTCTTCCGTCATTTTTGCAGGATGCGAGAAGTCGAAACGAAGCCTTTCGACTGTAATATTAGACCCCTTCTGTTTCACGTGATCGCCCAATACGATTTGCAAGCTCTTATGCAGAAGATGAGTAGCTGTATGGAGACGCGTGGTTGTTTCCGAATGATCAGCCAATCCCCCTTTAAAAATCTTATCCGCACCCTGTTTTGAAATTTCCTTGTGTTTTTCAAAGGCCTCATCAAAACCTTTTTTGTCAACTGAAATACCCCGCTCCCTGCATATCTCCTCGGTAAACTCCAAAGGAAACCCACAGGTATCGTAAAGCCTGAATGCAACCCTTCCTGAAAGGACTTTTTGATTGTGCTCCGTAATCTGTGTCAGAACCTTGTCAAGTTCGCCCATCCCGCGATCCAGCGTATTCTCAAATTTCTCTTCTTCGGCAACCAGTTCCATGACAATCCGGTCCCTGTTGATATTGAGTTCCGGATAGACATGCTTATAGTTATCGACAATGCATTCGGCGACAGGTTTTGTAAATCCCATTCCCAATCCCAATTTCTTGGCATATCGGACCGATCGCCTGATCAGCCTCCTGAGTACATAACCTTGCCCCAGGTTACTTGGACTTATTCCATGCTGATCGCCAAGAATAAAAACCGAACTGCGCAGGTGATCGGAAATAACACGAAAGGCCCGGGTAGTTCCAATGTCAGCCGACATTTTCTTTCCGCTGGTTTCTTCAATAAGCTTGATAACCGGAGCAAACAGTTCCGTCTCATAAATCGTTGCACGTCCCTGCAACATGGCAATCGTCCGTTCCACACCCATACCTGTGTCGACATTATGCTGTTTCAACGGAACATAGGTTCCTTCTTTCGTTTTTTCGTACTGCATAAAAACATCGTTCCATATCTCAAAAAACTTTCCACAGGAACAACCCGGCCTGCAATCAGGACTGCACGTCGGCTTGCCCGTGTCAACAAACATCTCCGTGTCCGGACCACATGGACCTGTTGCCCCGGCGGGCCCCCACCAGTTATCTTTCATCGGCAGGGCAAAAATCCTGGAATCAGGTATTCCAAATTTCTTCCATATCTTAACGGACTCCTTGTCTGCCGGCGCCGATTCATTTCCCTCAAAAACAGTGACAGAAAACTTGTCAGCACTGAACCCCAGATATTTGGTCAGGAATTCAAAAGACATTGCAATAGCTTCTTCTTTGAAATAATCACCGAGCGACCAATTGCCAAGCATCTCAAAGAAAGTCAGATGCGAGGAATCTCCGACATCATCGATATCACCGGTCCTGATACACTTCTGGCAATCACAGAGCCGTTTTCCTGACGGATGAGGTTCGCCAAGAAGATACGGAACGAGCGGATGCATACCAGCAGTAGTAAACAATACCGTTGGATCATTCTGAGGAATAAGCGAACTGCCCGAAATAATCTTGTGTCCATGTCCCTCAAAAAATTTTAGATACCTTTCTCTTAATTCATCTGCTCTCATCAGTTCTTCTTTTCCTAATCCGTCTTAATCGATGGTTATAAAACTATTCTTCCCGGTAAAAAGTCCTTCGGGGTTCTTCCTACTTTGCCTTTTCTGCTTCTATCTTGGCCTTGATCTTTTCGATTATTTTCTTCGTCAACTCAGGATCTTTTTCCATCTGATCCCTCGTTCCCTCATGCCCCTGCCCGATCTGTTCGTTATCAAGGAATAACCATGAACCGCGTTTTGTCACCACTCCGTGTGCCACGGCAGAATCCAATACAGAACCTTCCCATGAAATTCCACGCGCATAAAGAATATCAAATTCAGCTTCGGTAAAGGGCGGAGCAACCTTGTTCTTTACCACCTTTACCTTTGTCCTGTTCCCGAGAACTTTACCTGTCGGATCTTTGATCGACGCAATCCTGCGAATATCCAGTCGCACCGATGAATAGAATTTGAGGGCGCGACCGCCAGGAGTAGTTTCCGGATTCCCGAACATTACACCTATTTTTTCTCTTATCTGGTTGGTGAAAATACACAGCGTCTTGGATGTGGAAATAGCCGCTGTTAATTTCCTCATAGCCTGTGACATCAAACGCGCCTGTAGTCCAACGTGCGAATCACCCATCGCCCCTTCAAGTTCCGCCCGCGGGGCCAATGCCGCAACTGAATCAATCACAACAACATCGAGCGAATTGCTTTTAATCAACGTTTCAACAATCTGGAGAGCTTCCTCACCTGAAGCCGGCTGAGAAACAAGAAGATCATCCAGATTCACACCTATTTTTTTTGCATAACCAGGATCCATGGCGTGTTCAGCATCAATAAAGGCAGCCAATCCACCGGCTTTCTGGGCATTTGCTATGACATGAAGCGCTAAGGTTGTCTTACCTGACGATTCTGGACCAAATATCTCAACAACTCTCCCACGCGGCAGACCGCCAATCCCCATTGCAACATCCAGCGAGAATGAACCAGTGGAAATACAGGCCACTTCTTTCCTGGATTCCCCATCCCCAAGGCGCATGATGGCCCCCTCGCCGAATTCTTTGCGTATCTGCTCGAGAACAGCTTCTAATTGTGTCGAATTCTGCTTGGTTTCAGTTTTATCAGCTTTTTCAGCTTTTTTCATAACCAACTTCTCCTTTATTATTTCAAAAAGTCTCTCAACAACTCCAACGCAGCCTGACTGCTTGTATTTTTAATTGCAATCCTTCTGCCTTTAAATTCAAAACGTCTGACCAGATTCTTACCTCCTCCACCCGCTACAGCAATGAATACCAATCCCACAGGTTTCGCGGCACTTCCACCACCCGGTCCCGCAATACCTGTAACTGCAACCGCAATATCAACGCCGAAACGACGCCTTAATCCAAGTGCCATCTGACGCGCCACAGGTCGGCTTACCGCGCCATATCTACTCAGCACATCCCGCTGTACACCCAACTCACGAATTTTGACTTCGTTTGAATAAGCAATGACACCACCCGTAAAATATTTCGAACTGCCGGCCACCGACGTAATCCTGTGTCCCACCAAACCGCCTGTGCAAGACTCAGCAACAGCCAGCGTCAATCCTTGATCTAGAAGCAGTTGCCCAACTTTATTTTCGATTTTGAGTCGTTTAGCCATAAAACGGCAGGAGGAAGACGTTACTTCCCATAACCACGGGGATGTTCCCTATGCCAGTTCCATGCACTCTGGATAATGGTTTTCAAGTCACCATACCGCGGTTTCCATTTCAAAATCTTTCTGGCTTTATCTGCGCCCGCAACAAGGCACGGCGGATCTCCCGGCCGTCTCGGCGCCATTTTTGCAGGAATGGGGTGTCCGGTGATTTCTCTTGCTGTTTCCACAACCTCTTTAACAGAATAACCAGTACCAGTCCCAAGATTAAATGGACCTGAATAATTCCCTTTCAGCGCAAGGATATGTGCCTGCGCGAGATCAACGATGTGAATGTAATCCCGCAAACATGTCCCATCAGGGGTCTTATAATCATCGCCGAAAATTTTGACGCCTTTTCTCTGTCCGAGTGCTACCTGCATGATAATTGGTATGATGTGCGTCTCAGGATCGTGATCCTCGCCAAATTTCTCCGTGGCGCCACACGCATTAAAATACCTCAAAAATACCGTCTGCATCCCATGTAATTCATGATACCAGTTTAAAACCTTTTCGAACGCCAGTTTCGATTCGCCATATGGATTCGTCGGTTTCTGGGCAACATCCTCTGTAATAGGCACCTTCTCCGGCTGACCGTATGTGGCGCAAGTTGACGAGAAAACAATTTTACCAACATCCGCTTTAAACATTGCCTCAACCAGGTTAACACCACCAACCACGTTGTTTCGAAAATAAATTTCGGGTTTTTCCATCGACTCAGGAACCAGTGCGTATGCGGCAAAATGCATCACAGCATCAGGTTTAAAATCAGCCATTACCTTGAAAACCCTGTCCTTGTCCCTCAAGTCACCTTTACGAAATGCAGCTCTTTTATCTATAGCTTTACGATGTCCGCGCTCCAGATTATCAAACACGACTACTTCATGGTCATCATCAAGCAGCATCTCTGTCGTGACGCTTCCGATATACCCGGCGCCACCAGCAACAAGAACCTTCATTATTTCAAACCCTTTCCTATTCTTTCTTCCAATTCACTCAACCTTTTCTCCATTTCTTCGATCTTCTTCTTCAGAACCGGCAAACGAGCCATATGCGCATGAAGCTTTATGGCCTTGTCGTGTTCCATGGCTGGATAACCTGACACGAAAGTACATGATTTCACATCCTTGGTCACCCCAGCTTGAGCACCCACCACAGAGTTGTCCCCAATATGCAGATGGCCAGAGATCCCTGCTTGCCCGCCAAATTGGACATTCGAACCAATTATTGTGCTTCCGGAAACACCAACCTGTGCGGCCATCGCCGTATTTTCGCCAATTTTAACATTGTGCGCTATTTGAACCAGGTTATCTATTTTGACACCATTACCGACAACGGTCTTTCCAAACCTGGCCCGATCAATCGTAACATTTGCGCCGATCTCGACATCATTGCCAATCTCAACAATACCGACCTGCGGAATTTTCTTCCAAACTTTACCATCTTTAGAATAACCGAATCCATCACTGCCTATAACCGCACCATTATGGATTATCACACGATCACCAATCTTGGTATATTCACGAGTTGAAACACGTGGATACAATCTGCAGTCCTTACCAACTATTGTTCCCTGGCCAAGATAACATCCTGTAAATAAAATCGTACGGTCCCCGACCCGTACACCTTTTTCAATCATACAGTATGGCCCAATACTTACATCCGTCCCAAGCTTCACATCAGAAGCGATAACCGCAGAAGGATGAATACCGGGTCCAGGAACAACTGACGGTGGACACAACATTGATGCAACAACCGCAAAAGCTGCATCGGCGTTTTTGACTCTAATAATAGAGCATGGCGATACACCACTCCAATCCTCATTAACTACTACAGCCGAGACTTTAGTAGTTGCTAAATATGACGAATAACGCGGATTTGAAAGAAAGCTGATATCTCCTGTCTTTCCGTCTTCAAGACCGGCCATACCCGAAATGACAACATCTCCATCACCTTCGACACGGCCTTCCATTTTTTTCGCAATTTCCGTCACAGTTAACGGCATGACGTCACCTGCTTTAAATTTATTTTCTTTTCTCCGGCAACTCAGTCTTCTCAGCCTTTTCCGGTACTCCAATATTTATTATTTTCAGGACTTCTTCAGTTACTTCGATACCGTCCTTACTGTAAACAACGGACTCGACACCGCTAATCCCCATCGAAGAAGAATCCATCACAAGGGTATAACCTTTTTCAGAAGAATATTTACTTATGATTTCGCGAAGTCTTCCTACAATGCGTCTCTGCATCCGCATTTTCTGATCGGCTATTTCCTTTTGACGCTGGTTCATCCTTTCCCGGATTTTCATTTCACAATCCCTGAGCGCATTAAGCCTTCCTTCCGCAATATCCATTTTGTTTTCGCGCTCTTTTTCGCTCAACGCCTTATCTCTTGCGCTTTCACGGGCAGACTCGAACTCCTTACGGACTTTATCCCTCTCTGCCATCATGTCTTTCTGCTCAGCTTCAAATTCCTCAATCTGCTTCTCGAGGAGGGCTTCTGCAGATTTGGTTTCGTTGAAAGCCTTCATTACCTTGGCCATGTCAACAACCGCGATTTTGATCTCAGCACACCATGCCTGTGAAATAACCATCGCAATCGAAACAGCAATAATAACAAACAATACATTTTTCATTTTCATGTCACTCTTTACTCCATTAATTATCTACTATTAATCAATAATCAGGCCCTATCCATACAATCCATGGCTCCTCATCAGTCAGATCATCATCCTTTCTAACGACCCACCCGTAATCGATTTTAATCGGGAAACCCGGTAAATCAAGTCGTAAACCCATTCCCGTACTCATTGCAAGATCATTGGGATGGAAATCATATGTATCTGACCACACATTTCCTATATCAAAAAACAGCGCGATCCGCACGATGGAAACTACGGGGATCGTATATTCAGCGCTGGCCATAGCCATACTTCTACCACCTACCGGTCTGTAATGTCCTGTACTTGTCCCGCTGTCATAATCACTCTTTCTGATAGCTTTAGGACCGACATCCCGGTAATCAAATCCTCGCAGGGTCCTTCCTCCGCCAAGAAACAGTCTGTCTGTAATAGGTACCGTTTCCGTATCGGAATATGAATCCACAACCTCGCATCTTCCACGAAGACTGAATACATGTCCAAACCATAAAGGTACGTATTGATTTACCCTTGCACCCAACTGGTAGATGTCCGTATCCAGCCCGAGAACACCACCGGATATGCTTCCAAAAATACTCAGCCTGTTACCTCTTGTAGGTAGGAAAGGATTATCACGCGTGTCATGAAGGAGCGTTAACTGTACGCTGCTTTTAAAGGTTTCAGGCTCATCGCTGAAAAAATACTCTTCCCCTGTGTCAATAGTGACGTATGCATTTGTATCTGCAATGTCTCTCAGTCTCTCTTTTTCTATGCTGTACTGAAGTTCAATCCTGTCAGCACGCGTTATCGGCTTGCCGAGAGTCACGGCAACACCTTTTCGTTCAATGTCATAATCGGTGTAATTGACATCACTTAAATAAAGGTCCACCCCCAGAGAAAGCTTTCGGTCAAGAAACCACGGTTCAACAAATGAAATTTCGTAAAACTTTCTCCTGGATCCAAACTGCGAAGTAAATTTGATCTTCTGTCCGCCACCGGTGAAATATGGCCAGCCGAACAAATCAAAATTACCCTGCGAGAGTTCAAGCATTCCAATCATTCTGTCTATACTCGAAAAACCTGCGCTGATCATGAACTGTCCAGTTCTCTTTTCCTCCACCTCAAGAACAAGATCTTTTTCGTCAGGAACAAGCGTCTTCGTAGGATAACTACGAACGGTCTTGAAATAGCCGAGATTGTTTACAATCCTCTCGCTACGGCGTACTTTAACTTCATCAAATATCTCTCCCGGATAAACAAGCAGTTCGCGCCGGATAACCTTGTCCTTTGTCCGTGTATTACCCTCGATCTTTATATTCCTTATTTTCGACTGTATTCCCTCTGTGATAGCCAAATCAATATTGACAATACGCTTGGCATCATCGGTGTCCATTACAGGCCTGATCGCAGAATCAACATATCCACGGCTGCCATAAAAATCCTGCAATCCCTGCACTGATGCCCTAAGAATATCGGAAGAAGCCGGCATCCCAGCCTTCGCCCGGATGAAACGTTTTAATTCGGTTTCAGGAAACAACTTGGCGCCGCTAAGAGTTACTTTCCCGAATTTATAAAGCGGTCCTTCGTCTATCTTGACAACCACCTTGAGATTGCCTTTTTCATCATACCTTGCTTCGGATATATCAACTTTGGCGTCAACATATCCTTTCCCCAGGTAAAGATTAGTTATTTCAGCTCTTGCCGATTCAAATTCGCCTTGATCATATCTTTTTTTCTTTAACCACCAGCAAGGATTCCACCAGGCAGGCTGTTTCATGCTTTTTCTAAGATCACCAGCGGAAAAAACCTTGTTACCGATGAAATCGGTCCGCTTGACCTTGGCACGATTTCCTTCCTTAATCTGAACGGCCACCTTTGCCGTTCCCCTCGTATGATCAATCTCTGCTATCTTCCATGTTACACTGATATCAGGAAAATAATCCTTTCGGTACTTCTCGATGACCTGCTGAGTACGAACACCCATCACCTGATCGTCCACCAAATCGCCGGGTTGAAGACCAATAAGGTCCAGAATCTTGCCTTCACGGAAATAATCACAGCCCGTGACTGTTATCGGTCTGTCCAAGAGTAATTTATTACGAATTGAAAACGTAAGCCTTACACCGCCGGCAACAGCCTCAACATCAGTACCCACCCATGAGAACCGTCCTGAGGCAAGCAGTGCTTTTACATCTTTGGAAAGAGTGGCACCATCAAGTTCTGCGCCCGGTTTAAGCGCAATATGGGCATATACAAAACCTTCATCAACCTGACCGGCACCAATATTCTTTATTAAAACACCCTTTATGGTCTGCGCCGCATGGACTGAAGAAAGCAAGGCAAACAGTAACCCTGTATAAATTCCAATTTTAATTTTTGAACTTATCATTGAACTTCCACTTCCGCATCCGCATCCGGCGCTCCAGCAGCTGTATCAAGGTCCTCGTCAACACCATGTTCTCTGTCCCTGAACCTTGTGAATTCTTCATCGAAATTGAGCCTTACCTCGCCTGTAGGCCCGTTACGATGTTTCGCGACATCCACAACAGCAAGAGTTAAATCATTCTGTTCCTCATCTTCCGGGTATTTGCACGGACGCCTTAGCATACAGACAACGTCCGCATCCTGCTCGATCGCACCGGAATCCCTGAGATCTGATAACTTGGGTTTACCCAACTTGTCTCTCTGTTCCGGTGCACGGCTCAGCTGGCTGAGCACCAACACCGGCAACTTCAACTCTTTCGCCATGGCCTTCAGGTTCCCGGAAATATGGGCTGTTTCAACCTGTTTACCCTGGCGTGCATACTCGGAAGAATGGAGCAACTGAAGGTAATCAATAACAATTAACTCGATGTTTTGTTTCTTTTTCATGCGGCGCGCCCTTGCCCTGAGCTCCAGAATATCCAATCCGCCTGTGTCATCCAGATATATTGGGGCCTTTGTCAATATTGAAGCCGCCTGTGTAAGCTTCCCATGCGCACTCGAAGCCACATAACCGCCGGCCAGTTTGAACGCCGAAACCTCGGCGTAAGAACAAAGCATTCTCATGACAAGCGCTTCATGCGACATTTCAAGACTGAATATACCAACAGCTTTCGCAGCATGATCACTGCCTTTCCCAAGGGCCACATTTGCCGCGATATTCATTGCCAGGGATGTCTTGCCCATTGAAGGACGTGCCGCAAGAATGATCATTTCACTCGACCGCAACCCTTGAAGCTTCTTGTCAAGATTGGCAAAACCGGTGGAAACCCCGCTGAGGCCCTTGCGCGCAATCAAAATATTCTCTATGTGTTCCATTGTCTGCTTGATTGCAGTGGGCCATTGCATCACATATCCATGCTGGCGCTCGGTGATATCGAGAAAAGCCTGTTCAACTTTGCCGAGAGTGTGGTCTGCGCTGTCGTCAGCCTCGTAACAAGTGTTCTCAGCTTCTCTGGCGCAGGAAATAATGGAACGTAAAAGATACTTCTGGCGGACTATCTCGGCATAATATTCAGCATGCGCAGCAGTTGGTGTCGAATCAATCAGGCGATCCAGAAAAACCGTACCACCGATGGCCTCAAGTCCGCCAACAGCCTTCAATCTTTCCGTTACAGTCAGTATATCGATCGCCGCCGCCTGCTTTGCGAGGTCGAGCATGGCCTCATAAACAATCCTGTGAACCGGAACATAAAAGGATTCGGGAACAATCTGGCGTTCGACACATATATCCACCACACGTGCAGAGTCTAGCAGTATCGACCCCAGCACGCCGCGCTCAGCTTCTTCGCTGTGAGGCGGCACCCGGCCCGTTCTTGTAACAGGCTGAGAAGAGACGGATTCCATGGCCATTTCGGCTATTCCTCAACGACCCACACCTTGATCGTAGCTTCCACATCAGCATGCAGTTTGACCTTAACATCAAAAACGCCCAGTTCCTTGATTGGTTCAGCAAGGAGTATTTTCTGCTTGTCCATCTGGACGCCATTAGCTTTCAGCGCATCTGCAATGTCATTCACCGTTACAGAACCATAAAGTTTTTCATCTTTGGCTTTTACCGGTATAGTACACGAAACTTTTTCAAGTTTTGTCGCCATTTCTTTGGCTGCTTCAAGTTCAGCCTTGCGGGCAACTTCCCGCTCTTTCTGAATTTTTTCAAGACGCTTTCTGGTCGCAGCAGTAACCGGTGCAACAAGCTTCCTGGGAAGAAGATAATTGCGTGCATATCCTTCCGAAACCTTGACAACATCACCCTCGGACCCAAGGTCGGCCACATCCGCCATCAGGAGAACTTCCCTATCCATATACAAACCCCCATTTGAAAACTTCAAAACGATTCTGACAACATACCCACCGAAACATCAGGGGATCAACCCCAGAACCCGCGCACGACGCACCGCTCCCTTGATCTGTCTCTGCTGTTTCGCCGATGCCCCGCTCAATCGCGACGATATGATTTTGCCGTGCTCAGTAACAAACTTCCTGAGAAGTTCATAATCATAAGGATCAATATCACTTACACCCTCAAGGTGTCTTGATTTTTTCCTGATCAACGGAGCTTCATTTCTTTCACCATATTCTTCATTTCTTCTTCTGCCTGCCATGATCTTTAAAAACCTCCTGCTAACAAACACACCTTCTGCCTAGAAAGGCAGATTATCTTCATCCACAGGCCCGCTGTCGGCCACAACTTCTTCCGGCCCGCCGGCATCCTCTCCCTTTTTGGCCGGTTCAGAACCATGGGTATCACGGGACCCTCCTGACTTTGGCCCACCCATGAACTGGACACGTTCGGCTACAACACGTAAACGATTGTTTTTCTTGCCATCCTTTTCCCATTCTTCATACCGCAAACGTCCTTCAACCATGACAGGAGAACCTTTGTGCAGGTATTCTCCGCAAGTTTCAGCCTGCCTGCCCCATACAACAACGGCAACAAAACAAGTCTCATCACGATCCTGACCGTCAGCAGTTTTGAACTTCCTGTTAATCGCCATTCGCAGGTCTCCCACCGCTTTTCCGGAAGGAGTATACCGGATTTCGGGATCTTTCGTCAGATTTCCTATGAGAAAAACTTTATTAAGCGATGCCATCTATTCCATCCTCCTGTAGCGGAGCTCGCCTGCTGAAATTACGTTCCACTTCGTCTGCAGCAACCATCTGCAGACGAAAAATTGATTCATTCAGTTTCAATTTTGCAAGAAGCGCTGAAACATTCCCTGGTTCCATCTGGAAATCAATCCTTACATATTGACCGGAATCCTCTTTCTTCATCGGTCTGGCAAACTGCCTCCTGCCCAATACCCGTGACTCTTTAACAATTCCCTTCTGCTTTGTTATCTCGCCCTGAATTTGTTCGATAACCTTTTGAAGGGCATCTTCCTTGATTGAATTCGAAAAAATAAATATTACTTCGTAAGTTTTCAACTACTCTCTCCCCCGCATTAATCTCTGTTTTCGAACTTTATTTTTATTCCGTTAAATTTATTCATAGCCTCAGACACGTCGGACACAAGTATACACATCACAGCATCTGCCGCCAGACTGAAGACTTCTTTCATCTTCCGCCGGTCTATACCCGAATAAGGCTTCAACACATGTTCCACAAGGTCATTATCGGCCTCTCTGCCGATCCCGATCCGAACCCTGGTGAACTCCTCACCGCCAACGGCCTCGATGATCGACCCTAATCCTTTATGTCCGCCACTGCTGCCATTGCTCCTTATACGCAGTTGTCCCTGCTCAAGGTCAGCATCATCAAGAACCACTATCATGTTCCCGATTTCAGCCCTTCTGTATTTCAGGATAGAAGCTACAGCTAATCCACTCCTATTCATATACGTTTCTGGCTTGACCAGCAATACATCTTCTTCCTCGTACAGCGTTTTTGCTATACGTGCGTCAAACCGGAAACTTCTTCTGAAACTGCATTCGAGCCTGACAGCTAACTCATCTACAACGGAAAAGCCCGCATTATGCGGCGTGTTCTCGTATTGCTTTCCCGGATTACCCAGTCCAACAATGACTTTCACACCTTTTCCCGTAATTTTATTCCTTGCCCTTCTTTTCCTTTGCCGGAGCTTTCTTGTCGGCTGCTGGAGCCTTCTTATCGGTAGCAGGCGTCTTCTTGTCCGCCGTCGGAGCCTTCTCCTTGCCAGCATCCTTTCCAGCCTTATCACCCTTCTCCTTGCCCTTTTCTGCGCCTTTCTCTGCACCCTCTTCGCCAGCGCCTTCCTCACCTTCCCCTTCCTCACCTTCCTTCTTGGCACCGATAACTTCAGGCTCGGTAGGTGTTGCCTCCGCTTCTGCAGGAGTCTCTTCAATGACCTTGGGTATGGATACCAGGGCCACGGCCACAGAACCGTTGGTCAAAATCACAAGTTTAGGATCAACTTTTATCTGGTTCACCAGGATCGCGTCTCCGACCTTTAAGCCTGAAACGTCCACTTCAATTCCTTCTACCAGATCGGTAGGCAGGCATTCCACTTCAACTGCCCTGATAAGTTGATCAAGCACTCCTCCCTCCGATATAACACCGACTGGATCGCCAACAAGCCGTATCGGAATATTGACGCGCATTTTCTTCGTCATCGAGATCTCGAGGAAATCCACGTGAAGGACCTCATCCGAAACAGGATGATGTTGAACTTCCTTCAAAAGAAGCTTCCTGGTCTTATCGCCCTCAAGCTCCACATCAAGAATCAAGCTTTCACTCGTGTGATGCCGAATAAACATATCGAATTCATGACGATTCATCTGAATCAGGCGCGACTCGCCCTTGTCATTATTAATCACACCGGGAAGCAATCCCTGTTTTCTAAGGCGCTGAACCGAACCGCTTCCCGATACTTCGCGTTTCTGCGCCTTTATTTTCATTTCCTTAGCCATGTCTTCTCCCGACTACTTATAGCTTAAACAACGAGGTAACCGACCGGTTCTCGTGAATCCTGATTATTGCCTCACCGAGCAACTCTGCCACAGTGAGAACGGTTATTGGAAACTTTCCTTCATATTTCAGCGGTATACTGTCCGTAACAATCAACTCCTTTATAGATGAATCTTCAAGACGCTTTATGGCATCCGGGCCGAGCATCACGTGAGATACCGCTGCATATATCTCTCCAGCACCGTGCTTCTTAATAAGCTTGGAAGCTTCACACAACGTCCTTGCTGTAGACGTCAAGTCGTCAACCATTATGGCTGTGCAACCCTCTACTTCACCTACAACATTCATTGCCTCGACATCGTGCGCCCCCTTGCGATATTTCGCGCCCAGCGCAATCCCGGCATTTAACATTTGTGCATATGCAATTGCCATCTTAACCCCGCCGGAATCCGGTGATACTACCACGGGGTTTTTCAATTTCTTCCCCTGCAGATATTTCACCATGACAGGCATCGCATACAGATGATCCACCGGAATATCAAAAAAACCTTGTATCTGCTGGGCATGGAAATCCATTCCCAGTATCCTGTTCGCCCCTGCGGCCACCAGCAGATTGGCGACGAGCTTGGCCGTTATCGGAACACGCGGCTGGTCTTTCCTGTCCTGACGTGCATAACCGTAAAACGGCAGTACGGCAGTAATCCTTGCCGCCGACGCCCGCTTCGCAGCATCAATCATTATGAGGAGCTCCATCAACGTCTCATTCGGCGGATAGCAAATCGGCTGAACAATAAAAATATCCTTGCCGCGGACATTCTCGAGATACTTGACGTGAACCTCGCCGTCAGGAAAACGGGTAATGTCAACCTGTCCTAGTGACATCTTTAAAAAAACCGCGATCTTGCCAGCAAGCTCCGGATTCGCACTGCCTGTAAATATCCTCATTTTATTACTTTCGAATACAAAAAACCTTATAAGTCCTGTCGGCACTGGTTGCCCGACTAGGACTTGAACCTAGACTCTGGCCTCCAAAGGGCCGTGTGCTACCATTACACCATCGGGCAATATTTTCACAACTCTACTCCAAACAGGACAGTCCATTAACTGCCGGACACGTTCACTTATCTCGTTGGCATGTTTCTCATCATGCGCCACCCCAAATACAGATGCCCCGCTACCCGACAATAAAACCCCTGAAGCTTTAGCCTTTCTGAGATTCTCTGCAATAATTTCAATCAACGGATACTTGATGAATACCGTATCCTGCAGAGCATTGAACAGGCCCTTTACAGCCAGGTTCACATCTCCTTCTTTCAGCGCAGAAATTGTGTGTGTAATAGGAATTTGGACAGAAGTCAAGGATAAGCTGTATCTCGAATAGATATCTCCGGTAGACACCCCAAAACCAGGGTTCACAAGTACCAGCCACCTTAATCCCTTCTCTCCGTTGGACATGGAAAGTCCTGACACTTTTTCGCCGAGCCCCTGCATCAAAACCGGTCCACCATAAACCAATGCCGGTATGTCACACCCCAGCCTGCCGCCCATTTCAATGAGTTTATCCCTCGAAAGCCCCGTGTTCCAAAGCTCATTCAGCCCTATCAAAACACCTGCCGCATCCGCACTACCGCCACCAAGTCCGCCCCCGATTGGAATGTTTTTTTCCAGCCTGATACGTACTCCGCCAAGATACCCTGTTTCAGCCTTAAGCATACGGGCAGCCTTTACCGCCAAATTATCGGCAAAGTGAGTACCTCTTATGGTATCAGTCGAAACACTGGACGTTTCTTCAAGAACCATTTCAATCGAATCACTAGCCTTCTCCATTACAATCGTGTCAAAAAGAGAAACCGGTACCAGAACACTTTCAATATCATGATAACCGTTGTCCCGCCTGCCAAGTACACCAAGGTACAGGTTGATTTTGGCCGGCGTCCTTACGACAAGACTGTTGGCGCCATTTTGGGACATGGCGCGCGGAATTATCACACCGTATGAATCATGTCAAGACAAGGATATTTGGTCTTTTTTCACAACTTGAAAAACAATCTGGAGCGAACGTCAAAGAATAGATATTGTATTTAAAGCTGCGCCGCAGGCGGCTTCTTCACTCATATCCGGCAGAACAAGCGGCAACCCCAAAACTTCCCGAACCATTCGCCCGAGAAGAGGGTTATGCCGTAATGCGTTACCACTACCAACCACCCGTCTCCGGCCCTTTAACACTGTTACGGGAAGCATTGAAACAAGGTTCTGTATCATTCCCTGTGCAAGACTGTTCGCCGCTGCTCCGAGGGAAAAATTATCCATGCTTATGCCGCTTATTGTACCTCTGAGCGATTCATCAAAACGTTCACCCAAAAACGACGGCTTTATAACAAGTCCTGAATTTTCAGCCTTGGCACCAAGTTTGTTCATCATGTTGTACACTGATTCGAGAGAAACTTCCTTCCCTGTCACATTTTCTGCCCACGAAGCAGCAGTTTGCGCAAGCCATGCCCATGCCGAGCCCCCTGCGAGTGATGCAGCGACGATCATGACTCTCCCGCCGGTAAAAGGTCTGATTTCTGACGTAACACCGGGATCTGCTGAACGGCCTTTCTCGATTACCGCCGTAAGTTGGCCACCTGTCCCGAGAGTAAGGGCAAGCTCCGACTCAGGGTCGGTAAGAGTGGCAACAAGAGAAGCCTGATTGTCTCCTATTGCGACCGTAACAGGAATACCAGCGTGTATTCCAAGCATACGACCAACTTCCGAAGAGACAAGGCCTATTTCACTGCTAGAAGGAACAATTTGAGGTAAAAGCTTGATTGGAATCCCCGTCCTCTTCAGACTTTTTGTATTCCATGCGGACAACTTTATATCAAACAATCCCCAGCTTGCCGCATCAGTTGGATCTGTTACAGGAGTTATGATTCCGCATAGCCACGCACCAATATAATCATGAATGGTTGCAGCACTTGAAGCTCTGTGTGGAATTCCGTCATGTAACGCAAGCCAAGCCAGGGTTGCGCACCCATACCCACTATAGAGTTTACGGCCGGTTTTTGCTTCAAGTTGAGGGAGAAACCCGGCGTTCTCGAGGCACCTGCGGTCCTGCCACGTTACAAGAGGAGAAACGGGATATCCATCACTGTCAAGAAGGAGCACACCATGCATCTGCCCGGTCAGACCAATCGCGACAATATCATTACGCAGGTCTTTAGGGACTCTTCGGACAAGAGCAACTGCAGTTTTCCTCAATTGATTAACATCCTGTTCGGACCTTCCTGATCGACATTTGATATCGGCATTATGTTTACACGAACCCGTGTACAATACTTGAAAGTCGCCATGCGCTTTCAGTACTGCAACAGCAGTCTTACCAGTACCAATGTCTATACCAAGGACAAGCGGTTTTTTCATGCAAACACCTTGCATTCAAGTCCCAGAACACGCGCTAGTACCTCAAACTCAATAACATGATCGCCATACACAAGAACTGTATGCTCACGTGATATATCCTTCACATAACCTTTAAGATCCTTGAATTCAATGAGTACCGACGATTCGCAATGCGGCATGCCTTTGTGTCGCGTGGTTTCACACACTTCCGCTGAGCCGACAAGAAAAGTCTTACCATCAAATTTTAACTCAAGCATTGTCGCTTTTTCACCGGCGGCAAGATTACCATCCAATCCGCATCCACGCCCATCTCTCTTGATCTCATATGTTCCGCCCCAGTCGTGAAGCGCTGTTTTACCTTCTGGAGTCATTTCCGGCGACACAATACCGGCAAATCCACAATGAGCGAGCCTTGCCAGATTATTCCAAGTTTCTCCCGGGTATTTTCCATCCGGCGACAATGGATCGCCAAAATGATCGCTCAATGCCCCCTTATACAAAACTGGATACATGTTTGACATCATACACGTCTTATCGAGGAAAAACGTCGTAAGTACCATTGACATCATCGCAAGGTAATCGCCATCACACGATGCAATGTAACCATCCTCACGCAAAAGCGTCTGCGCAAGACAGGGAACATCTCTGCCGCCTTTAATAATAAGATCGCCAAAACAATTAACCCCGAAGCCGAGCGCTTCTTCGTCCTCAAGAATTTTCTTGATGACCAAATATGTTCGTACAGCTTGTTTTAAAGCGTCGGGATCAATATCTTTTGTAACTAGATACCTCTTCCGCCGTTCATTCCATATTTTATCAATTTCTTTGTCATTTATTTTTTTATATCCGTTCTTGATATCGGATAGAGGCCTTACGACTATTTTCGTTCCCAGTGTCTTCGTAACAAGATGACCCGCCGCCGGAGCATTCCACGGGAAATTCTGTTCACCAAACACAACGATTTTTGATCCCTTCAGGAAACGCTTCATTCCGAGTGCCCTAACGAGGGCAAGTCCATGCCTGTTACTTTGTACAAGATGCACATCCACACCTACTGCACGGAGAAAATCAGTTGTTGCCCACCGCCAGAAGTCGGGTTCATCATACTTGATAATAGGCCAGAAAACCAGAGGAAGCCCCCTGTTTCTCAGAGGCATTGGATAAGCATTCCACAAGTCTGTCGGATATGCAGTTATACTCACAGGAAGTATGGCATCAACGTCCCTGCCGATTCCCTTGATTGCCCTGCTCCATGAGGCAGATGTTTTGACAATAACAGGTTCTGCAATCTCGCCAATTCCATTAAGAAGTTTGCTCAGTTTGCCGAGATCAATATTTGGTTCTCCCTCCTTGGACATGACAGGCTGAAGTTTAACAACAGGCCTTTTAAATCGGGCCGGGATATCTGAAGCAAGATACCTTGTTCTGTTTTCCATATTACTCATTTTTCTCCATGTATAATTTTCACGTTTTTAAAAGCGACTCTTCAATAAATCCTCCACGGTCTTTCTTTTGACATTACCGTTACGACGCCAGTGCGATACCTGCTTCGAGGCGGGTTATAATATCTTCTTGAATCGCCGGTGAAAGATCGAGGAAGTTCACGAAAGTGCCATGAATACGCATGATGTAAATTCCGCTAGGAGCATATTTCTTTGGATCTTTCAAAACTTTGCGCAGATGGATGGCCGAATCAATGTTGAAATATACATAATAAGGCGCCTGCCGTATCTTGTCTCCAAGGCGAAACAGCGGCTTGATGATATTATCCCGCATCCAGAGTCCTTTGGCTTCAAGCCCTGAAACATTCCTGGCCAGATCAGGAGAAATCCCAATGTGTGAAGCATAGCCACCTGTCATTTTCATAAAAGGTAGTTTCCAGTTTGAAAGGAATCGATCAGGTAAATGCGCAGAAGTGGTCGCCGCACGTGGATCAACACCATAGTTCAGCATTGTTCTTGCTTTTCGTCCATCCGGAGTAGCTCCAACCCAATAGCCGTATAAAAGATGAGTGCTGGGAGTTGAAAAATCTGCAAGGTAAGGACTTCCCACCGGGTTGGCTAGCTGACTGACCCGTTGGCTGACTTTTTCGGCAATACGTACAGCGATCGCATCAACTTCATCGTGGTTACTGCCGAATTTGTCCTGATAAACCAAAAACTGTTGTAACGATTCATAGCCCTGGAAATTCCCCTGTAGTGCCTGACGAATCTGCCCCGCCTGCCATTTCCCGGAATCCAGTGCACATTTCATGGCGTACAAAGAATCAGTAACCACTGCAAGCCCATGAATCAGGCAACCGCTGGCGTTATAACGCGTTCCCGCTTTTTTGGGATCGCGCATATCGCATCCCGTATAAAGGCTATCCATCAATGCAGAAGTGAAAGGCACTGGCTTTTCCTGTCCAAGCAACTCGGTCAATGCATTACCTGCCGTCTGCATTTTCCGTAATACATAATCAAGCAATTTGAAAAATACATCTTCCAAATCTGCATAGATTGTTTTTTCATCGCCAGAATAACCCAGCTCACGCCATGAAGGAGCAATTTTCCTGTTCGTGATCATGGATATGCCGTCATTACAGACCAGCTCCATAATTTTTCCGAGATTCAACCAAGTATTGGTGGTATTGAGGGATGACTTACCCATAACCAAAGGTTCCTGGCAACCGGCGATTGAATAATCCGGTAAGTCTTGCAGTGCAATTCCATTAGCCTTCAACATCTCAAACATTACATCATCATTAAAAAGTGAAGGAGTGGAATGGCCGGAGGTAAAGAAGAACCGTCCCATCGCCTTGTAAAATGTTTCGTCCGTGCCTTTATGTACTTTTACCGACAGCGCAGGTTGAGGGTCGTTGGTGGCAAAGAAAGCATCGAGGACAATGTAACTCATCTCGTCAACCATGTCTTCATCGCACTCATTCTTCCCTCCGACAATAATGTTCTGGGAAATGGCCCAACAACGACTGCCCACCTGAAAAAAACAAAGAAGATGCCGGATCAGTTCAACCGCTTCCTGTCTGGAAATCTTTTTGGGATCGTAATATGGCGAAAAAATGCGATCGAGATTCCCCGCTGAAAACGCATAAGGATTGGGCGCTTGTTCCAGTGCCATAACCTGCCACAGAAGTACAAAAGATTGAACAGCTTCATGCAAGGTACAAGCGCCCTGTTCAGGAACATTTTCAAGATTACCGGCAATCAACAAAAGCCTTTGTTTCTCGTCATCATCCACGGTTTTTTCCGCCATGACTTTTGCCAGATCCATATAACGCTGCGCCAAAATAATTACCGCTTCCAGGGCGATGGCCATTGCGTTGCCATATCCAGTCTTTAATTCCCTTGCCTTTTTCTGCATGGCTTTGACACCGCATTTCAAATACGGGCGCATGCCTGGGATCGTATGACCGGTAACAGGTTCCGCGAAATAGATGACCTCCTTAGTCTCGTCTTCAGTACTTGCGTATATTTTCTGCAGTTGTTGAACATATCTGGTGCCTGCCCAGTATTGTCGAACAGTTGCTATTCTTTCACTTGTAATTCCCTTTCCGGGATCCGGCTTTATGTCGTTATAAATGGCCGTTGGATCACAGTAACCGGCAAATTCTTCAACTTTAAAAGATGGGTTGATCAAAGCGTAAGAGGCCGAGAATGCCCCGTCCTGTGTTCCAGCCAGAACACTGCCGCCAAAAATCGACAAAGGCATAAGCCGCACTATTCTACACAGTAATTCAGCCTGCCCCTCAGCAGAATCCGGAGAGAGACCTTCAGCGAGCATCGCCTCACGCTGTTCCATCTTGATGGCCTGAACTTCGAACCATTCATCCATACATTCCTGGGCGCGCTTGGCAGTCCTGACTTTTTCCACACCCGATCGAAAAAGTTCTGTCTTGGATTGTATTTTTTCGTTCATAAAAACTTTTCCTCAATACTACTACGAAGCTCTATTGGCATCAATACCCACAACCTTTAATCTGTCTATCAGGTTCTGCACGTCCCCTTGCGTCGGAAGCGGAGTATTTGCCAAAGGATAAGGTATCCCCAATGCAATGTATTTGGGTTCGCCAAGATGGTGTTGCCGTAATATATCCACCTGTAGATCTCTCCGATATCGACGCAATTCTGCCAGAAAATCAGTCATTGCCGCCATTTCCTGGTCATTGTTGTTGAACCCATGAATCAGTGCAATGCGGATAATTAGCTTTAACTGTTTTTGGGCTGCTTGCCGTAAATTATCCAGCACAAGTTTATTGTCCGACCCGGTAAACTCTTTATGCGAGTGTGCAGAAATGCATTTCAAGTCGCATATCAATAAGTCCGTCAAACCAAATAAACTGTCAAATTTCGGGGAACTGGCATTGGTTTCAATAGTTGTATGAATTCCGGAATCTTTTAAACCTTTCAATGCCTCTAGTAATTCATCCATCTGAAAGGTAGCTTCACCACCCCCAAAGGTTACACCACCTTTGTCACCGAATATATCCTTATAATGTCGGGCCTGATCGATGATTCGTTCAACAGGTAGATTCTGCCCCACGTAATCGAATGCCGGATGATGCCATACCCTTAAACATGGTCGGTCTGAACATTGGTTGCACTTTTCACGCCTGATATTGTGAATACCTGCGCTTAAATAAATAGCATCATATGGACAAGCTTGTTCGGCAAACTGACTGCGATGAGCATAAAACATCATTTGCGGTTCACGTGAAAGTCCCTCGGGATTGGCACACCACCGGCAATGGAAGTTGCATCCCTTAAGATAAAACATCAGACGCCAGCCGGGACCATCTTTTTCATTACTCCAACCCATGGCAAATATATTCATCAATCCTGATCACCTCACCGCATGACTAATTTACGCTATTTGTCACAAATTACAGATAAATAAATGTCCCATGCAATTACCGGTTTATATTTAAATGGTAAGAGGCTGAATGTCTTGGCAAGTTACGACAAATCTTAGACAAAAAACGACATTCGGTCAAATTACAGGGAAATGCCTCCTTATGCGCCATTACATGATTCCGCAATACATTACCAGTGAAGTTCGACTTCGACTGCTTGTCCCTCGGTAACACGGAGCAACCTCGGCAAGATCAGACGAACTTCAGTACCATCACGTTTCAACAGGATTTTTCTTGCCCGTTTACCTACATGAACCCTGGCTGAAGGATTCATTGCATTACCGGGAATCTCAAAAACCAGTTCACGCAGGTATAATTGACCATGCCTGATTTCGATTCGTTCCTGCTGGGTATTACCATCTCTTTTTTGAACGAAAAGGCCCCAACTTTCCGGAGCTGTGAAAAATGAGCGATGGTCTTCCGGTTGCCAGCGCGGTTTGAAACCGATAATTCCTTTCGGACCTTCCAGAATTATTCCCTGACTGGCAAGTAACAGTGACCAGGAACTCATGGCCCGCGCGTAAAACTTGCCGCATTCCAGTTCATTGAATGGATTACCGCCAGGACCTGAGTTGAGGCCATCGCGGCGGCGGCCATCATAACGGCTGCGTGCCATTTTCACAATGCGGCGGGCAGAATCAATCTGCCCCTCGAAAACCATGAGACCCGCTGCTGCATACTCAATGCCGGTCCAGACTTCATCAGCATAAAGGATGAACGGATTGGGTCGATCCTTCTTCGGCCAGGAACAGATAAGCAAACCACCCTCATCGTCCGGAATGTATCGTCGCGGTATTTGTTTAAAATCAGTGAATTTCTCGAGAAAATTGTAACGCATGACAGATTCCATGGCCTTCTGTACACGTTCTTTAGGATAGAGATAACCAAGGTTAAGCATGTGCGCCCACCATTGACCAAGCAATTGATCACTGTGACAACCATTGTTGTAGTCCCGGTCCGGTTTTTGTGTATCCGGAATCTGGATATAGTATTCGCCATCCCATAGTTTTTCATTCTGATTTTTCATACCCGCTTCACGTATCTTATTCCAGCGGTTTTTACTTTCGGTATCATTCATTATTTCAGCCATTCGCTCTGCAGCCGCCAAGGCAGACAGGTACTGTGAACCAATGAATGTATTTGCACCTGATACGGCCGTATCATAGGTATTCAACTGCTTACCCAGAGGCACTCCATCAAGATCATCGTCGAATTTCTGAATCATCCAGTCTACTGCTTTCTTTAAATTGGGCCATATCTGTTTAAGAAATTTCGTATCGGTGCTGAGTTTATATTCGCGATAGGCTGCTTCTATGGTTGCACAATGACCATCTATGAATGCGCCATGTGAATCATGCTGTCGATGCGATGTTTCACCGTCTTCATGCAGATAAGTAATAATATCCGAAATACGCATATTACGGCCTATCTCGGGAAACAACTGCGCATGCGACTGGGCATAGTTCCAGACATGAGTACAATTAAGAGGACAACAACCGTAACAGCCTTCATAACCGGCAAAATAGCCCTTTTCCGTCCAGAAACATGTCGGTCCCCGGAAAATAACCGACTGCGAAGTTATGGCATCAAGAAACTCTTCCGGCAGATTGGACTGATAAAGCGTTTCATGATAAAGGCGTGTCCGCTGCCATAATGCTTCAGTATTATCGGCAACATGACGCGCGACTTCCATTGCATCGGGCCAACGGCGGGAATAGAAGTTCCCCTCATGCTTGAAACGCGTAACATTGGGAAAATGCCATGTCAACATGAACGTCACAGTACGTTCCTGTCCTGCCTTAAGCGTGAATGGTACGGCAAGTGCGCCGTTAAATGTTTCACCTGCAGGACTTTCGCCTGAATCCTCACCAGCTGCCAGACCTTCGATAATTTCTTCGCGCTTTGTCCATCGCGGATATCCGACCGCTTTGTCGTCAAGTGCCACAAGTGCCATCGTCCCCCAGCCGGGCAAAGCGGGAACAATTTTTTCACCTTTTTTCAGCGACAGATTTCCTGCAGATACAAACAGTGATGTTGCCCAACTCCACGGCAGGTCCTTCGCAAGTACCAACACAACGTGTCCTTTACCCATAGGCCCTTCTATAATCAGAGGATCACCGTTTGGTGCGGTAACAAGAACACGATAGCCCCCTTCGTTATTTCGGAAACCAACGAGCCGGGTATAAGTAGTAACTTGCCATGAATCGGCTATATGCTTCAGAGAGGTGGGTGCATCAGCCGTCAATACCGGCTTTGCTCCTGCATCCAGAGTACCAATCTCAGCAGAAGAGAATGACAATGCTATAGTTTTCGCAAGTTCGCGATACGAACCGTCTTTTTGGAGAAAAAGTTCAGCCGGAATATCCGAAAACACTATCTGGTCCACATTTACATGTCCCCACCCCTCGGAATTCCTATCAACAATCTCGATTATCGCTTCCTGTCCTTTCAGGTTCAAGACATCCCAACTTGTCACTTCGAGCGCTTCATTGTTCTTGCCGGTAACAGTACGCACGATTTTGTCACCGACCTTTAAATTGACACAAGTTTGTTTGTCATGGCGACCACCGCCGACGAGAAAACCTATATAGCGTTTCTCTATCCGGAACGGCTTCGATGTTAAGATGCCTTGCGACTTGTCATTGGGTAAAAAAGTATTAACCAGCTGTTTACCGGCGAAACCGCTGACTTTCTGTTGACCGGGATTTGTTCCGGCAGATGGAGCCTTGCCGAAGGCATCACCAGTTACAGTCCAACCATCATAACTGTTTTTCTCGAAATCTTCGAAAATGGTTCTTTTCCAGGATAACTCATCGGGAGATTTACGCATGGTATTTATTTCAGTGAAGAATGCATGCTGGACAGAAGCGGCCATTGCAATGCCACCTCCCTTTGTAATTCGCGTCAGTGTTTCGACGACAGGCGACGAGAAACCATCCATTCTGCTGTACCATTGCATTTCAGGACCCGGAACTGTTTCTCCTGAACGGGCACGTACTTTGACAGGGCAGGTTTCAACAGGTTCAATCGCTTTTTCCATAGCCAAAGCCACAAAGTTACGCTCACGTACAACACGGTTACGATTACGCCCATAACCCGCAAACTTTACGCCATTGATACCCGGATTACCGGAACTGCCTATGGCGTTCTGACACGTACTGATGAGCGAAATTTCCGCTGCTGTTGCTGTAGTATTCTTTATAGTAAAACGAAACATGGCACATGGAATTGAAGAGTTGGCGGCATCGGTTGGAATAAAAGGGTTAAACGCCTCCATTCGTAGTGATACTGGGAGTTCTGAATCCTTGAAATCAAGACGTGCAATAGGATATCCACCCTCGTAATCGAGCGATTGTACAGGCTGTAAAGGTTCTTCGGGAACTGTTTGAATAACGCGAACAACCGGTGATTTACCGCCAATTTTCGCTTTAACTGCAAAGAAACTGTCTGGAATGCGATTCTCGCCGAAATTGTTGAAAATCTGCCAGATACTCAAACGCCCCTGGCCATCCAGCCACACTGTGCCTGTACCGATCCCGCCAATGGGCATTGCAACTGCTTCGAGATTTGGTCCCTTATAAACACGCGGTGGTGTAACCGGATAACGCCACGTATCAGGCAATTTTAACGGAGCAAGACGCGACATTCCCATAGCAGAAGTTGTATTTGCTGACAACATTACGAGACCAGCAGATCCCATGGCAACTGAATGCAAGAATTCACGACGGCTGACAGAAAATGGCACATCGGGACGACACCGACCAGCGCAGCAACATCCATTAGTCGACATACTTACCTCCCATGCTAATTACTACTCCTGCAATACGACATAATCCAAGCCGAACATATGTGCTCTCACTGCTTTTTCGTTGGCTCCAACAATTTCGACTGTTAACTTATGCTCACCTGCCGGCAGATCATGAATACCCATATCCATCTGACCCGAAGGAACCACCTCTTGATTATAAAGATCAATTTTATCACCAAGTTTCTGACCATCCAGATACAACTGGACAATACCATAATCACGCGCCTTGGTAAGTTGCATCGCCATTTTGTATTTACCAGCCTTGTTAATCCTAAGGGCCAAGTCCAGCTTGTCACCGGGTTTGCCCTCTGTCCACCAGAGATGGCATCCATCACTCCATTCACCCTTATAATTACTGACATCCTGCTGATGAGTTTTCCCTCCGGTTTTACACAGCACTTTCATAGTCTCACCCTCAATGGCACCCTTGACTTGATGAACATCCGGTCCAATGCAATATCCCACCCTTTGATCCACCGGCAGAGAAGAGTATGGATCTTTCCCGTCTGTCGAGAGATACCAATAAGTTGTACAGGCATAAAGAGTTGGCTTTTTATTAGGGAAATATTTCTCGATATCACCCTCGAATGACTTCTGGAACGGAACATTATCACTAATGTGCCAGCGATTGACTGAAACATGTCCTTTGTTTCCCATTGAGATTGTCTGATTATGATATGCGTTCTGAAACAATTGTGGACAACACCAGGCATAGCCAAAGTAATCTTCACTGCCAGTACCGATCGTGGACGGGAACTTCTCACCGTCCACAAAGAATTTTTCGTCACCCTCACCCCACCAGCCCCCGCGCGGATTCCAAACATGAAGCATTACGCCGCAGAATCGTCCTGTTCCTTCGGTCTTGAGCATTGTCCAGTCGATTTCGCGATCTTTTCTTTCCGGCAGTAAGGCATCACGGTGCCACTTGGCATGAAAACGTCCGAGTTTCTCTATTGGTTTGGTTAATGGCGCATAGGTGATCTCAATACTAACCTCGCGATTGGTTTTCCCATCATTTACCAGTTCGACCAGCGCTCCTTTTTTGAACGGCATATACCAGAAACTGTACCAAGTATCGTCTGCGGTCAGTCCTAACGGCAGAGAAGTATATTTGTTTACACCCGGGGCTGTACCAAAGAAATCGCCCAACGGGGTCCACACGGCTGGTTCATTCTGTTTATCCCAGGTAATCCGCAGGGCAAGTTCGCGAAGAACATTCCTATCATCAGGGTAAGGCGGGGTATCAAGCTTCATCCGAATTGCCGTTATTGCCCGCGTCCCTCTTAGTTTGAGTACTTTGGTGGTTTTCCCGCCTTTGATTACAATCTTTTCCCTGGCGGTTCTTTCGCTTGTCCGCTTCCCGGCCGGATCATTACCACAGCTGCCAAGGATTTTGTCGGCTCTATCAAGAGCAGATGATTCCTCCGCTGTGAGTTCGCGCTTGAAGGTGGGTACCTGCGTACCAGTCGGAAATGTGCTGTAGACAAAGTGATAGTAATTCCCCCAGTCCTTATCGGCCACAATCTTGCAGGATTTCTGATATGGAATCGGAACATAATTGTTCCATCCTCTCGCTACGGTATGTACCAGGTTAGAACGGGTAAAAGGAGTACTGCTGCCGTCAAAATATGCCGAGAATGGCAGATCAACCGCCGGTTCGCTTGCTCCATCGAGATAGATTTTTACATGCCCCTTGCCGACTGCCGCCGACCATATACGCCATATGCAGCCGGGCCCTTCCATCTCGGCCAACACCTGTACATCGCCTTCCATGCGAATGATTCCCTTGCCATCTCCGTTGGCCGACCAGCCAATGTAAGAATCGGTAGTCGCATCGTATTTGCTTGCACGATCATAGCTCGAACACTGCGAACATTTTTCCCCGGGCATTGGCAACTCGGCCAGTCTTTCAAGATCCGTAAGCCGCTTAACAAGATCTACGTATGAGAGTTTCTGTTCCTCACCATAAAGCAATGAACAGACAAGGAAACATACTATCGCAACAGAGTTGATTTTCATATTCATCCTTTCGTAGATATAATTGAAACGACCATATTCGAAGTGAAGCTAGATTTATTTTCTCCAATCGTACGGGAAAATACTTTAACAAATATTACAATCAACGTCATTGAGGTTTCACGCTTTTCTCTTGAGATTTTGCGTCAAGCGTTATGCCGTATAGTCCTAATCTGGCAACTATTTTGCTGTGGAAATTGGACAATAAGAGATGAACCTGAGGGCTACTTTTCCCTAGTCGTGGATGAACCATGCTTATTCTCGATGCCTGCGGCACCGCCGCCCTTGATAAAGGCATCCCACAATTCATTACTGATAAGCATCGTCAGCAGGACATCCGGTCGCAGACCATAATATTCTGCATGGTAACCGGAACCCAGCCGTGAAAGAACCGCCTCATGTTGATCAGCAGACACCACAACAACCGCCGGCTTGAGCCCTTCAGGCAGTTCCCGTGCGATCTGCCAGAAGCCTTTCTCCGGAAAACTGCGCAAATACCACGGCAAAGGCCACGTTTGATAAGGAGAAGCTACAACTGCTATCAGCATCTTTTTACCCTGTGGATGAATCAACGATAAGGTTTCAACTCTTTTAACAAGATTCAGAAAATCACGGGTTGTATGCGCATATACATAAGGATTCCGGGGATCTGTATAATATTTGAAATTCGTAACATGCGCCTGTTTCGCAAGGTTATAACAAGCAGCAATCAGGAGAACACAAACTATTCCACGTACAAGATGCCCACGTACCAAATTCAACAGAAACACCACGCCAACACCCGCAAGAAGAATCATACCGCTCAGGAATGAAAGAAGACACCACGGTGTCTTGTACGGAATGACCGAATAGACCACAGTCATCAATACCGTGTAAAACACCAGGAAACGCACAAAAACCCGGTCGACATCGAGAACCTTAACCCGATCAGTAAGAACAGCAACCAATCCTGCAAAGGCAAGAACAAGAATCAATCCCTCGCTCCATACCGGGCCAGGAGCGTTTTTCCAATACGCAAGAATCTGCAGGTAATAATACCATGGATGGATATGGGGACTGTCGGTGGATTTACCAGCATATGTTTTATAGGCAAGAATCGAGTCAAGGGCTCCCCGCCAATTCGTAAAGAAAGAGGTAAAGAACATCACCGATATAAAACCGGCAACGACCAAAAATGCCAGGACATGCCATGAACAAAACTTCTTTATGGGCAATGAAATACTTCCGCTTACACTTGTCTGGGTATGATTTTTGAATCGTTCCCATACAAAAGTCAGAAAAGAAGCTCCAATAATCGCGGCATAGGCAATTACAGACGTTTCCTTTGTTGCGAACATCATTCCTGCAAAAAAACCTGCAGAAATTGCCCAACCTGTTGTTCGCATTTTGAAATATCGCCAGCCAGATATAATCAGTCCCAAAGTAAAGAAGACGAGAAGTATTTCCTGAATATAAAAACGACTGTAATAAACCATGGCAGGAGAAATCGCCATAAGCAGTCCACTGACAAACACTGCAGTCCGCCCCAATCCATCCTGCAGGAACAAAAGCAAAAGAATGGTCCCAACCCCAAAAATTACCTGTACCATGCGAAACGTAGACTCCGAAGTTCCTGCAAAATCTTTTCCGGAAGTAAGCCACGCAAATGGAAGCGTAATATAATACATGCTTGGCCCGTGGTGGTCGCTCGAATCATACTTATAAACACCAGTTTCGATAAGAATGCCGCATTTTAACGCCTGGTTGGCTTCGTCATGGTGCATAGGCCGCAGGCTAAGATTGGGCAACCGGAAGGCAAGCGCCGCCAAAAGAACAAACACAATTAGAACTACCGATATCAGGCTCGATTTCATTAAAGAATAATATCGTTATACCAGACAACAATACGCCCGGCCAACCGTCTACGCCGGAAACTCCAGCGAGCCACGTGTGACCGGGCGTACATTAAAACAACTTTACACGCTGCCCTCAACATCGGGACAGCCAAACAATACAACCTATTTCGCCGCCTTGCCGAAGATTTCCACTTCAATATAATGGTTCATCTCGCTGGCAGTACTGCCATTACTGTAAAGTCGAACATAACGGGCTTTCTGACCTTTCCCGTCTATCAACACTCCATCTGATGTTTCCACATATTCATACTCTTTACCAACACCCATACCGGCAGTATTGTCGTTGTCATTATTGAATATTGTCCTGACGTTGGTGATGAAATCCGGATCATCAGCAACTTGGACTATCACATCGCGATACACTCTGGCCATACTGTGATAATGCCAGATTATAATCGCATAAATATTATTCGCGGAACCAAGATCAATCTGGACCCACTGCTTGCCGGGGCCAAGCTCCACGAAACTGCCGTCAGAACCTTCCTTGTCAGCATCAGTAATCTGATCCAGCGAGCCTACAACCGGAGCGGAATCACTCGACGTTACCGTTTTCTTTGCTGACAACAACACAGTTCCTTCTGGAACCATAAAAGCACCACGTTTCTTGTCCTTATTAATTGGATCAAGATTCACACCCCTCATGGCCGTAGGTGTCCCAATGAAAAGCGGTTTTGGAAGCTTAACCTTCAATTCCACTTTTTTCTCTTCCTGCGCACCACAGACAAAAACCATGAACACAGCGATCAACAAGAAACTCATTACAGCTACCGTTACCCTTTTACTCATTAACTTATCCTTTCCTGCTTTTTGGTAAACCTAACTACATACACGACAGGACTGGGTCGCCGAACCCGTTGCATAAAATACTTATTTGCAACTACCCAGGCCGGCGCCTTACCCATTCACCCTGAACAAAATAACCTGCAAAAAGTACTAAAGACCACGTACAAAAAACAAACATTATTTCACTGGTTTTTAGTTCTCAAGCCCGGTCACTACAAAATCAGTTTTCCTATACCTTATCACCCGATGGCAGTGGAACAACTTCCGGCTGTAATCCTGCCTTTGCCAATACAAAGTAAAGGACAGCACCAACAATGAACGCCACTAGGGGGGCCGCCGGAATATTGGCGATATTAACCAATGGGGCAATACCTACAACAAAACCAACCGCCCATGAAATCCATCCAGCCATGTTCCAGCCCTTGCGGGGACCAGACCACTTGCCGCCTGAAAGCAGGTAGTCCACCATCATGGCACCACAGATCGGCCCGAACGAAGCTCCGATTACAGTGAACACCGCACCAGCCTTGCCAGCCAGGCCCGTCACAGCAAGAATAATACTTACAATAGCACCAAGGCCGACTGTAATGAAGGGATTTATTTTCGGCATGGTGGTCTTGAAACTGTTGGCCGCAATAAATGAGGAGAAACAGGCCGAAGGGAAAGCTGCGATCGCCAGCAATAGGCCCATGGTCTTACCGGCACCTGCTGATCCCATGATATTACCCATGAAAGCGGTATCGGCCGGGTTCATAGCATAAGTACCCGTCTTGCCAAATGCGCCCGCGGCAATCAGAATGGCAGCACCCGCCGAAACGATTGCGGCAAGGGCTATACCCATAAGGCCGCCCATCTGAACGTCCTTCTCATCCTTGCTGTTTGTGCCAAAATCCACGCCGGCAGCACCGGCTGTGGCAAAAAACCCGATCACAAACGTCATGCTCAACGCCATTACACCAAGAAAACTCAGCCCGCCGCCCTGGCCACCTGCAGCGGCCGCCCCAACAAACTTCTGGGCATCAAAAGAGCCTATGCCACCTAAAGTCTTGGCCAGCAGGATAACAAGTATGGCCACCGGTATCAGAGGAAGGTACGTGGCCACCTTCGCAACGTATTGAATACCCTTAAGCCCTACAAATGCCGCCAACGCCGCCCAGAGAACCATCAGAACCTTTACGGCCATGGGATTGCCGCCAACCAGCGGTGACAACGCCTGCGCGGAAAAGAATGCATTGACACCAAGCCAGCCAAACTGCAGGACACCCATCAGAAATCCAGGCATGAGAAAACCACCCTGAGTCCCATAGGTTGAGGTACCGACAACGTACAACGGTAGACCTGTCTTCAGACCAAGCAAGCCCGGGACATAATAGAACAAGAAATGACAAAGCAAAGCCGCAACAACAAGACCAAGAAGGGCAACCCCTACTCCCTGAGACAATACACCGCCAGGAACACCCGATCCGCCGCTTGGCGCCTGACTCCAGAATACGAACCACAGAAAAATTCCAGCATAGGTGGGTGCCGTATTTTTGTACCATGGCGCCCGATTAGTGGAGGGATTTGGTTTGGCCATACTTAGATAACTTGGCAACGTTCCGTTACTCATAATTTTCCTCCTGACTGAAGTACACCATTAATACTTCCTGGTAATTTACCAGATATTTACCACTCCTAAACTGTAACAGGTGTCCTTTTCTTATTGGTTTTATCCGGATATTTTTATTATTCGATGAACCATCGCCGGACTTTCAATGGCCAGACCGTTTTTCGATCCATTTCCGTCAATTTGATAGTGTAAGAAAGCATATCCGCCGCCCTTTTGCATGTCAACGTCAATTGCCACCATTTTTCGACATAACAACAAAAGTCGTTCTTGTATCTACACCGTCTGGACTGGAAAAGATGAAAGAAAAGAATCGATCACTGGCTGCAAATCATTCTTTAAATAATCACGCCACGCATCAGCAACATCCGGCCATGCAACAAGCATTTTTTCTGAATCCGCGAGTAAATCAGAAATATAAACCTGCGGATCAATATTTGACGAACGCCATGCAGAAGCTGCTGTTATCTTGCCTGATTTCGCATCACTTCCAAGAGTTTTGCCTGCCAGATCCGGATCTCCATAGGCATCAAAGAAATCATCAGCAAGTTGATACGCTGTCCCGACAGCATATCCGGCGTTTTTCAGAGCATTACAAAGTTCAGTGTTATTGCCTCCGGAAGCATATCCTGTAAAAGCAAAAAGAGCGCCTGTCTTGCGCCTGGCAATACTCACACAAGTAGACCAGTCCGGCATTTCCCCTTTCAGTAATAATTCCTGCTGAGCTTCTGCATCACACACTTCATTGGCCAGAGTAATTAACATCGGCAGCAATTTCCCCGATTCCACCCCGCTCACAAGCTTGAAAGCCTGACATACAAGCAGGTCTCCAAGGAGAATTGAGCCCGATGTACCTTTTGTGATCCAGAAAGCAGGTAAACCGCGCCGCAATACCGCGCCGTCAATAACATCATCATGCAGAAGACTGGCAGCATGCAGCATTTCAATTGTCGCAGCAGATCGCAGTAAATTATCCCTGGATATACCGGTCACTGCACCAATACGGAACATCATCCTTACTCTAAGCATCTTTCCACCACCGGCAATTCCGACAAGTTCGTCGGCAATTGAGCCCAGACTTGTCTTTCGCAGACAGTCAGCCATGACATCCCGTACCCTGCTTATGGTCTCTTTAATATTTTTTTCGTTCATTCGCATAAAAAAGTTCTGACGACTATACTATGAATGCCTGCCAAGAACAATCATCACAAAAGAAAGAACAATACCGACAACAAAATGCGTAACAATTGTCAATCCATTTGCCGGTGTAAGTTTCTGGGGCTCATCATAATACTTCATAACATGTCTAATTGCTAAAAATGCCGGAACCAGCGCGAAAAGAGAAAGAAGACACCATTTATTACAATAATTCATCGAAACACCGGAGATAACCGGCAAGATCCACGCGATCATCAGTAAAATATAAACAGGCACTGAACGTTTACGCCCAAGGCGCACAACCCAGTTATTCTTTCCGACAGCCATATCCGCTTTGTAATCCTGAAACTGGTTTATAAACAGGATTGCTATAATCAATATTGACAACGGTAATGAAAACAGAACAACGCCCCATGTAAGAGTTTTTGTCTGGATATAATACGAACCGATGAGCGGTAACATACCCGTGTTCAGACCAACAATCAGTTCTCCAAGTCCACGCGAAGCCAGGTTTACCGGCGGTGTCGTGTAAAGAAGTCCGCCTGTCAGCCCGATAATCCCAAGGACAAGCACAACCACACCAACCTTCCAAACCAGCCAGAAGCCGATCGTAACGCACAACAACGAAAGAACGACCGCCAGGCCCAGCACTTCTGCCGATGATAAAAGTCCATTCTGAATCATACGGCTGCCGCCTGTAAACGGCCTGACAAAATCGACATTGATAACATCATTCCCGCTCAAGTGATCAAAATAATCATTCGCAACATTCGCAGCGGCATTGATAAGCGCCACACAAACAGCCGCCAATATGTAGAAAAGCCAATTCCATTCACCTGTCTGGGCAAATGCCATGGCCGTACCCAGCAAAACAGGAAGATGGGTTGAAACAAGGAAAGGAGCACGAAGTTCCGCCAGTAACAACAGCCACTTCGGTTTTCTCCCTGTCACTACTCCAGTTATCGCATCACCACTCATTTCATTGTTCTTTTCTTTTTTCAACAGTCACCAGAGATCCATCAGGTTCTACAACAAATGCACCGGTTCCTTCTGTAGCTGAACACAGGATTTTTATCTTCTCTGTCGGCATTATCATGAATGCCGTGGAGAGAGCATCACCTGCCGTCGCCGAGGGACAAATCGACCATGCGGCCAGATGTGCTTTGGCCGACAGTCCAGTGGCCGGATCAACGATATGGGCGCCTTTTACTTCCGTACCTGATCCATTCAGTGCTTCATTGAATAACCTGATATTTTCAATCCCCGCCGCCTTACCCCACTGCCCACCGACGCCAACCAGCCAACCGCCATCTCCATCGCCATCGCCCGACGCCAATGCAGTACTGAATCCTCCGTTCAATAGATAGTTCGCGAGCTCCCACTCCTCAAGGATATCCGCCATTTTATCCAATGCATAACCTTTCCCTACACCGCCAAGATCAATTTCCACACCACCTTCCGCATCAGCTCGAATACCGACGGAGAAATCCGAATCATCAAGTTGCAGCCGTCGCATCCCGATCCGTCGTCTGGCAGATTCAAATTCGGATCCACCGATCGTCGCGCTTTTTTTCACATCTTTCTGGAAACAAAGTACAGGCGCTACTGTAACGTCAAATGCGCCGCCTGTTTCTGCATAAGCCCAGGCAGCAACAGAAAGACATTCAAAGACATCCGGAGCAACTCGGACAGATTGACCGGGTTTCAGACGATTAACCTGGGATATGTCGCTGCATGGATCAAACCTGCTCAGGAGTCCTTCCAGTCGGTCAATTTCCCTGAAGGCGGCATTTGCGGCCTGTCCGGCATATACAGCATTATCACCGGGAATAATGACCTCAAAGAAAGTGGTCATTGCCTCATGGGAAAACCGATTCAAAATAGTCGGGGCGGACATATTTCCCGGACATTCCTTTCCGCAAATCCGTCAGTCCCGTTTGCTTGCAGTTCCGGCATAAATAATTGTTGCAAGAAGAGCGATAAGAGCGCTCAATTTGTGAACCTGTGTCGCCAAATGTTGACCATCAGTTCCAAGTATCCGGAACATTGAAATCAGCATGCTGAAAATCAATCCAAGACCGCATATGGCAATAACCCAGAAACAAACTTTTTGTGCCGTTGAAAACCGACCGCATGTGTCAGGACCTGCCAGGTTATATGCCTCGGCCCTGAAAACCGCCAGTAAAGCAAGACTTACCCCAAACAACGCTCCACAACCCACATGAATCAATGTAGTAAAACCACAAAGAGCATGTCCCCATAGTGTCGCGCCCAGAAAACCTGTACCGATCAGAAGAATCAGACTGGCCCACATGGCAAAAGCAATAAGCGCCTCCAGCAATGGATAACGTCCGAGTTTGGGGACAGCAGCATTTTTCACAGGCTGACCTGCCAACCGCCTTCCAAACTTGACAACCACAGCTATAACCACAATAACCGAAACAATCGTTAAGGCTCGAAACATCTGCGTCTCCCCTTAATTATTTATTTTCACGTGAGCCAAGAAACTTCGTAACCCTGTTTAACGCCAGCAATGCGTAAAGCGCAAGTATTGCAGCAATTAAACACGCCGCTCCAAAAATAACCGCCTTGAACATTGAACGGACAAGGAACGACAGTCCAAACAAGCGATGGAATGACGCATCCTGTCCCTGTAATTCGAACATCTGCTTTACCTGCACACTGGCAGTCTTCATTGGCCCACGGGCTTTAACTTTACCAAAGAAAAACGGAGCTTTGACAGAATGACAGTCAGTACATTTCTTGGCGCCAAGTGCCTGCTTTGCCGACCGGACCTCATGTGCCAACGGCCATGCAGCCGGCTCAGCTGCGGCATTATCAGATACCTTTAGCTTTCCTGCCTGATCGAGGGTAAACATCTTGCCGCTGCAGATGTATGCAAATTTCATCTTGCCGCTCTTATCTCCGGAAGCAAGCGCCTTCAATACCATCTCAACCTGTTCTTCCGTAAATGTGAAACTGGTCCCAACCGTCGCAACAACAGAACGCAGTACAAAATCCGGTGCCAACGGAGAGAACTTTTTATCTTTCAACCATCCCCAGGCAACCGATTTTGACGGGAGCTTGATGAAATCAGACTTAACTGTCGCCAAATCAACTTCATCTTTGAGATTGCCGGTTTTCATCGAAGCAGTTTCGTCAAGCTGGTACAGTTTGTCTCCAACAGTCATTACCGGAACGCCATCGGGTTTCCCATTGCAGGCATTCAGCGCCTTTAGAAGGTCCGTTATACGAACCTGGATATTCGGATCCATCTGCTCCGCCGCAGGATTAAAGGCAGGTACAAGCGGCACCAAAGCACCATCTTTAACAATGACTATTCCAGTCTGTTCAGCTGACGTTTTGCTGTTATCAAGACTGAGTCCGTTATCAACGTTTGAATAAAATACTTTTTTACCACTTACCAGGGCCGGCTTGCCATTTGTTGGGTCACCAATATTCATCGCATTCAGTATGTCGGCGACAACCCTGGGCGCATCGAAAATATTTGTGCCGGCCAGCGCAATCTCCTGGGGGGGAAGCGGCTTAACTTTATCGCCTTCAATTTTTCCCCAGAAAGACGGCCACGTCATTCTGTGCGGGGCAATCTTTCCATCTTCACCCTTGATAAATACAGGCTCCACAATATACGGTAAATCTGTGACCCAGTTGGCCACACCGGTAATACCAAGCCGGTTGGCACGCGCAGTACGCACCCGGACAAGCTTATCCGAAGGCCAAGGCCCTGAATGACAGGTTGTGCATGCGAGCTTGTCAAAATGAACGGGAGGCAATCCCTTGTGTTCAGGCGCCGGAGCACCCAGCCGTCCGCCAATCGCCATAACACCTTTTGCACCTTTTACACCAAGATGACAGCCACGGCACGAAGATGATGCAACAGATAGATCTCCCCTGTGCACGGCTTCAACCTCATAACCACGGTTGACCATATGATCAACCCCGTTACGATGACAATCTGCGCAATTTATTCCTGACCTGGTATGAACATCAACATCAAGGTCTTTTCTCTGTTTCCCATCCGCAGCGACGGAATGGCAGAACAGACAATGACGATCCTGAGGTTTGCTGGCAATATCTATTAACGTACGTTTCTTACGGTCAAAAAGTCGTGTATCGTACGTAACAAACGGAGCAATTGCATATTGCGTATCATCAAGATTCGGTCCCTGGATCACTGCCCACGAGGATGGCATACGCGAAGCCATTCCGCCAACTTCCCCCAGACCGGCTGCAGCAGTCGCCGCCCATCGAAAATTCTCACGAGCAACCTGCTTTACCCATTCAGAATGGTTCTGTGAAGGTGATGCACTGTGACATGTCAGACAGTCAATCTCGAGCTTACCGGACAGGTTCCATCTGGCTGTCGGATCATCCGGTCCATCCTCAACATCACCGAGACCGCCTCCCGGCAGGTTTCTTCCGAAAGTTTTTACAAAATTCCATGGCGTGAGTCCTAGTTCTTCCGGCTTCCATGTATTTTTCCACCCCCTGCCGGCAATCGGCAATTGCATACCGGTTATTTCATCATACCAGATCCATGGCTGTCCGGGACGTCCCTTAAGAGCGTCTTTTTCAGCATAATTGAAATGCCAGCCACGGCTGATCTTGTTGTAATCGTGACACGCGCCACAGGTCTTCCGTGAAGAATAAGGCATGCTGAGTTTATATTGGGGAACAATGTTTTCACCGTTTTCATCCGAAAGAGCAATACGGTGAACCGGAATGGTCCGGCTACCGCTCCACTCATGAAACTTTTTCGGGGCCTCGTCAATACCGGCGGACATCCGGGCGGCAACGATAAGAAAAGCTGCAATAAATGTTACTTGCTTCATACTATACCCTGAACTCCTCAGGCTTGAAATCCACTCTCTTGCCGGTTGCAACAGATTCGTTTGCAGCAAGAACCGCTACAGCCGTTTCGTAAGCCACTTCTGCAGGGCAGTTAAGGGGCACGTTGGAGCGAATCGCATCAAAGAAATTCTCCAAATGAGGCTGATGTGCCGGCTTTGCCAACTCGATTGGAAGAGGCCACTTCCCTGCTTCCGCCGTCACGCGGACATCAACGGCAACATTCTTGGTCGCAGATGATGAAACTGACTCGGTGACTGCATTGAGATATCCTTTCTTAACCCACTGATCCCATTCAGCTGCATGGGCCTCCCGTTCGGCAACATTGCCTCGCGCAGCCACCTCGGAGATCACAATAGCGCCATCTTCACCCAAGAAGGTTTCATAGAAACCGCCATGCTTGGTCGTGGTCAACACCTGGTAGAATGCCCTGGCTATGACACCCTTCGGATTTTCGTATTCATATACAGTCAGAACATTGTCATACCATTCATGAGACTTGTAGAAGTCAATACCGCCGGAAGCCATTACCGACCTGGGATTCGTACCCCACACCCAGCTAAAAAGGTCAATCTGATGTGAACCGAGATCAACGATTGGACCTCCACCATACTTTTTATACCAGCGCCAGTTCCTGAACTGAGTCATACTGGCATACCCGTACTTGTCAAGCTTGTCCTGAGGAATGACATATTTTGCAGGCCAGCCGAGGTCTTCCGACTTCGACCTGTTCCATTGTCCGTAACCATGTGTAACACGGCCAATAAGATTTACTTCCTTGATCAGCTTGTTGAACGCATGGATATAACGCGGGTTACTGCGACGCTGATGTCCGATCTGGAGCAATTTGCCCGTGGTACGCGCGGTTTGAACCATGGTCCTTGCTTTTTCGAGCGAATTTGACATTTCTTTTTCGCAATAGACGTGAAGGCCGGCATTCAAACAGGCATTGGCATGTTCTGCATGCATCCAGTCAGGTGTGGCAATAACCACAGCATCAAGGCTCTTTTCCTGTGCCAGCAATTCCTTGTAATCTTCGTACCCTTTGACATCATGCTTGAATTTCTTGAGGTAATTGACCGTATAGTTGAGACTGTAATCCCAAATATCACATATAGCTTTGAACCTGATGCCTGGTATGCGCAGTATTGCTTCTGTAAGCACACGCCCTTCAGCGCCCGCGCCGATCAACGCGATATTCAAATCATCCGTACCACTTTTTGTCCGCTTGTTCTGAGCAAGGCTCCCGTTAGCAAGTAAAAGACTTGTTCCGGTAGCCGCAACAGATTGCATAAACCGCCGTCTGCTAATTTCCATGTGTATCTTCCTCCTGATCAGAAAAACTGGTTTTTGGTTTTTCTCAAACTAAACGCATTGTTTCAAACAATAAATTAATATATTTACAGACCTGCCCGGCAACAACCACCAACTTTCCATGGCCAGACAAATCACACTTAAACTATTTTCTGCTCATTACCGATGTAGCCTGCTTGCGGATGTTCGGGTTCTTGGTTGTTTCGGCAATCTTCTTAACCACTTCCATGGCCTTGTCGCGAGCTGGTCCAGGCCTGAACTGCTGGGCTATTTTTATACAGGCAAGCTCAGCTTCATTTGAAAATGCCGGATCCTGCATGCACTGTTGAGCCGCATTCATGGCTGCCATATCGGCAACACCGCCAAGGGCGCCAAGCACCAGCTTCTTTTCATCCGGACGAAAGGTCAATTTCATGGCATCTGCAAGTGTTTTGGCTGTTTTACCTGGTGACTTCTTTGCACCAAGAGATACAAGCCTGATGTAACCACGGAATGCAAGTATCTTCAGATTGTCTTTTGGCGCATTCCTGGACAACTCAACGAGATCAGGTATTGCACCTTCGTCTGTCCAGTCAGACAGCGCGCGAACCGCAGATTCCTGGACTTTCTCATCACTATCTTTTGAAGCAGTCCTGACAATCTCCAGTGCCCTGTCACCACCGAGTCTGCCCAGACAATGCAACAATACGGCGCGTTGTTCGACACCAGCGCCCTTGAGCGCATTTACCAGCGGTTCAACCCTCTTCTTCTCACTCCTCAACTTTGCACATGCAACCTGAACTGCCTGCTCGCCGGCCGTCTGAACGCGGCCCGGGTTTGTTTTCAACATCATCCCGATTAAAACAGGTATTTCCTTTTCTCTGACCAGGGCGCCAAGCGATTTCAACGCCTCCACCCTGACCGACTCATCAGGATCATCGACGTATTTCATCAGATCAGCGACAATTTCAGGGTTCTGTCTTTCACCAAGACTGCTTATCAATGTCGCTTTCGATCCTGCATCGACATTGACAAGACTTTTCATTATTGCCTCGCTCACGCCTTTTCCTTTCAGTCGCGCAAGACTGTCAATAGCTGCCTTGCCTACATCGCCGCCTGTCTTGACAAGACCGGCCAGCAGTTCAACATTCGATGCATCACCAAGTTCAACAAGAGCCTGTATGGCTGCAATCTTGACACAATCATCACTGCTGGCTGTCATCTTTGCAACGTCAGCTGCCGCGGATTTCGCTCTGCTGGCCACAAGAGCGTTAATTGCAATAACCTGAGCGTCCGGAGAAAGAGAACATAACTCGGTCAGTAACGCTTTCGCTGTTTTTTCTCCCTTAAGTTCAATCAAGGCCTTACCGGCAGCACGCTGACAACTCGCATCCTTGCTTTTCAGCATGGATATTACGACTGGAAGCGCATTCTCTTTGTCCGCCTTCGCAAGTCCTGTAATGGCCGCGGAACGAATTCCGCGAGGATTTGTATCTGCCATCATTTCCTTATAGATAGCTGCCGCTTTTCCCGAATCTCCTTTTGCCAGCATCGCATCAGCACACATCAAACGGGATTCCATAACGACAGTCTTAAGATTGTCGGCTACTTTTGTGTCCGTCAGAATTTTCAAAGCATCAGGACCACCGATACGTCCAAGTGCAGCAATAGCGGCACCGGCCACACCGGCATCAGCATCAGTCACCAAAGGTTGCAGAAACGGTATCGCCTTTTTGTCGGCCCTGGCGGCAATAGACGCTATGACACCAATCTTCCGGCTTCCCTGGACTTTCCCAAGAACACTTCGCAGTACTTCATCAACACTGGGAAAAGGCAAACCCTGTACCGCATAACGGGCCATGTGAGAAAGTTTTTCATCCACCAAAAGTTCACCCATAACCGGCACGCATTTCTCTGAACCTACAATCCTGAGCATCCGGCATGCGAAATCCTTTGAATCATATGTAGCAGATGAATCCTTGATGAGAACCAGCAACTTGTCCTCATATTGACTGTATTTCTTTACAGGTGCAGTCCTGATTTCCTCTTCAACTACAGCCACGTTCGTACGGCTCGCCCCAAATTCATATTTGGCAATGCTTGCCCACAAGTCACCAGTCTGATCCGCTGCCGTCGCAAAACTGCCTGCAACAAACAGAACCATCATCGCACCGGCAAAAACCATTAGGATTTTTCTGTCTATCATATTACTCATATTAATTCCCCCTTCCCGGAAGCTTCTGGGGCCGATAAGCCTCAAACCCTTGCCGGTGTTATTTCTTTTTCATCTCTAACACTTTTTTAATCAATCCGCCAGTATTTTGAGATTCATTTCAGGAGGGCTGCTCAAATCAGACCACAATCTTTCAGCCATCTCCCTGCTCATTACACCGTCATATGTGCATACACGATACCGGAACATATAATCCCTGCCAGGCTCCATAACCCAGGCTTTTTGCTGAATTGGACAGAAATTAAAGAAAACCTTTCCTTCTTTATTGTCCTTTTCCGACCATATGCGTATGGGTTCAGGATATTCACGGTTCTGAGGATGTGTCATCATAAGTAAACCAGCCTCACCCTTTGCCGTTTTCCCGGTTATACTGCACCAGCGCGCCCTGGTACCATGCCCGTCTTTGCGCGTCTTGCCTTCCGATGTCAAATAGTCACTGTTGTCCCTGCCCCATTCCGCCGTTGCACGAAAACCAATCCCGCCATAACGGTATTGATGCAGAACCAGCGGACTGGAAGAAGCGCACCGCTGAACTGAAATCCAGTCAAACAACCAGTAACCTTTTTCCGTTCCGCCGGGATTCCACACCCGCACTTCAAGGTCTTCGTTCAGCGCAACCTTGGCACCGCCGGGATTTGAAAGATCTATGTGTTCCTGAAGCACCTTGAAACCACCAAAAACAGGTCCACTCTTCGTTTCCAAACACTTTGCAAACCGCACCGTAGCCTTACCCTCTTTGATATTCCAGAAATCAATTTTCCGGTTTTCGAATTCAGCTGAAGTCCAGGCATTCCATAATCCCATGTGGTGGATATGATCGGGAAGATGAATTTGCGTCAAAACCTGACCGGCAGGTGACCAGACAGGATGAATAAATCCGCTTCTTTCATAATTTTTACTCATTCGCTCAGGTGACGGCTCTATTCCATATTTATAACGCAAAACAGGCCTGTCTGCGCATAATACTTCAAAAGCAGATTCGTTATCTTTAACTTCAACTTTCTGCTTCCCTGTTGACTTGCCTTTTTCCAGCTCATAAACCCGCTTTGTATCCGCAGAGGTCTTATCGGAAAGTATCCAGCAAAGGTTCTCACCATTTCCATCTTTAAACACCTGTGACGGAACCGGAATACGATCCCCGTCCTTGACTTCTACAAGCCGAACATCTGAACCCGAAATACCTGCCGGTAATTCGACCATGACTGGAGTGTCAATTCTCTCAATTTTACCGGCATCAACAGTCACCCTTGCAACAGGTTTTCCAGATTTCATTTCTTCAGCCCCGGATACAGTACCGATAAAAAAACAAGCAACAAAAAAGCCCAGTGACAATTCAGTATAATTACAGAAACATCTATTCATACATTGCCTTCTAAAATCATCCCCGAATGTCTTATTTCTTTTCCTTTGCACTCGGCGTTGTATCGACCTTAAGGTCACCAAGCGCAAACTGAATACCGTCAAGATAGTGCTGGAGAATCGCTGGATTCCAGAAAATCTCATTATTGTGCCCCAGTGAACAATAGAAAACACGCCCTTTCCCGTAATCGTAAATCCATGCAATTGCATTGTCCTTGTCCGCTCGTTTCTGTCCCTTGGGTTCCAAAGTTGCCGGATCACTCATATTAAGACTTAACAGTACGCGATGAGTGTCACGGGAATAGGCTCCCTTTATCTGGTATATTTCATCTTTAACTTTAAAACCTTTTCCGGCAAAACCCTTATTAATCGGGTGATCTGGATCATCAATCTTGACAGCCCACGTTCCGCCACCACCCCAAGGATGACCATCAAACAGGCCGCCGATCATTGCTGCACCTTCGGGCCAGTCGCCAAAATTGTCGGCCGCCGCATGTGTCGCAATCAAACCCTTGCCGTCTTCCTTTACAAAAGCCAGCATTGCTTTCTTCTGGTCGTCACTCAACTTCAATTGCGTGGTATTGTTAAGAAGAATGGCATCAAATTCTTTAAGCTTTTCGGTATTGAATACCGCAATATCCTCTGACTCAACCACCTCAAAAGTACCGGTCTTTTTACCCATTATTTCAAATGCTTTTGCTGCCAGGGGAATCACGCCGTGCCTGTACCCCTGACACTTGTTGAACATCAATATCTTGCGTGCTCTGGCCGGTGTTGCAGTTGCTTTTGCAGGCATGGCCTCTTCAACTTTCTTAATGTCGGCTTCTGATGGTGGCGGAGGTGCTTTCTTTTGATCCGCGGCACATCCAATATTCACCATCAAAAAAAACAACACGACAATCGAACTTATTACTATGTTTCGCATGCCTTCTTCTCCTTTTCCGGTTTCCGATCAACCCCTTCATGCCTGCTAATCAAGCAACCACGGGGCCCTGTATGCACGGCCCAGCAATCCAGCCGCACCCGCATCGCCAATAATCATTTCTTTTTCAGGATTCCATTTGATCTTACGGCCTGTAACCATTGCTATCTGTCCGAGATGTCCCACGCTGGCTGACCTGTGGGAAACTTCACACGGTGTAATCGTAAGTTTACGGCTCTTGACACACTCAATAAAGTTGGCGTGATGATTCCTGCTGTAATACAGCTTTGTCTCGTTTGGCCCGATAGTCTCCTTCAATAATTCCGAGGGTTCTGAAGAAGTTCTGCCACGGTCTACATGGATCCATCCCTTATCACCTATCCATCTGGTACCCATACCCATGGGCTGCTGCTTGTCATTGGCAACAATTACGTTCACGCCACCGACATATTTGCAGGTGAATTTATAAGAAGTCGGAGCATTGTATGGTCCATCCAGGGGGAAATCACCCGTCCCTTCAATTTCAACTGGACCTGTATAATCAAAGTCGAGCCCCCAATGCGCTATATCGGCATGATGTCCTATCCAGTCCATCATCTGGCCTCCTCCAAAATCAAGCATCCAGCGCCAGTTCCAGTGGCTGATACCACAATAAGGTTGTAAAGGTGAAGGCCCAACCCAGAAATCCCAGTCCAATTCCTCCGGCACTTTTTCAACAGGTTTCGGTTGAACGGGACTACCGGTTGGAAGGCCAACCTCACATGTATGTACCTTCCCGATCCGGCCATTCCGAACCAGTTCACATGCACGGTGGAAGTTATCAACGGACCTCTGCCAGCTTCCGGTCTGCCATACACGGCCATGACGCTTGAAAGCATTGCACAGCGCACGGCCTTCCTTGAGATCATGAGTTATCGGTTTTTCACCGTAAACATCTATCCCGGCTTTTGCACATGCTATTGCCGTAAGCGCATGCCAATGGTCCGGAGTAGCCATACTTACAGCATCAAGGTCACCACGCGCAATCAGTTCACGAAAATCCCTGTATGCCCTGCAGTCCTGGTTCTTGTACCGATCATCCACCCTCTTTTTCGCCGCATCGAGATGGCTTTTGTCAACATCACAAACTCCCACCACAACAACATCCTTCATACCCAGAAACCCGCCAAGGTTGCCATTACCCATACCGCCGAGACCGATTGCACCCATGACAATCCTGTTGCTTGGCGCAACAACGCCGTCAGCGCCAAGCGCAGACGATGAAATGATTGCCGGAAACGCAGTTGCTCCGGCCGCAAGCAAACTGCCTCTTAAAAAACTTCTTCTGGATATATCAGGTTTTTTAATCATTGTTTATTTTTCCTTGTCTGATTCATAATTTGTATAGCGCAATGTTTTGACGCAAACAATATCTACCGACGCGCGTTTTGGTTTCTTGATAGAATTCAACGGTGCGTTTCTTGCAAGATTCCTCATCAGGACCATCACATTACCTTCTGTTTCCCTTCTCTGACCAGCCCAAACGACTGAAAAAAAACAGGGGCCAGGCGGCTTCTCTTCCGTCGGGGAGAAGGTTAAGAACCCAACTGAAAGAGAACCGCCGGGAAAGCCCCCCTTATTCTAATCGCAGACCAAATCCTGACTGAATCAGGGCATAAAAAATCATACCTAACAGGATAGGCGCAAGAGACATGCCAAATAGAAATTCCACCAATGATTTTCCCCAGATGCCCATAAACAAAGGAGTCTGTGATACCCGGTTATAGACCACAAAAGTCGAAATACAGGAAAAATGTGCACTCAAGTACACACTTTCTGCGTGTGAAAGTATACAGAAGAAGGAAAGAGAAGAACTATTATTCTGCCATCGAAAGAGTTTCAAAAAGCCGTTTTAACTTCTCTGTCGTTTCAAGAAGTTCATGTTTACGGGCTTTCTGCAGTTCAACAACTTCCGCCGGAGCCTTACTCACGAAATTCATGTTTTGCAGTTTTGCAGATATCCGCGAAAGATCCTGGTCAATTTTATTCAGCTGCGCAGATAAGCGTTTCTTCTCAGCATCAATATCAACCAAACCTTTGATTGGCATGTAAATGGTACCCAGTTTACTTATCCCGCTGGGCATCGCTTTACCCGGTTCAAGAGAAACATCCACTGTTATATTCTCGGACCTCAACAGCGACTTTACCGACTGCAGGTCTGCCTTGAGCATTTGAGCCAGTTTATCTGAATTAGGTTTAACAAGATAATCTACCTTTTTCGAAGGTGATATCTCGTAATCGGATTTCAGTGTACGGCCAACCCTTATCAGATCATGCTTGTCGTCAACATATTCTACGATACCAGTATCAATTCCCCAGTCTGCAATAGTTTTGCTATCAGGTGCTTCCGGCCATTTTGATGTCATTATCGAATCGGACTCAGCGCCGTAACCCATTTCATGCCATAATTCTTCAGTCACAAATGGCATCATCGGATGTAATAGTCTAAGCGCATTAGAGAAGACATAGTTCATTACCTTTAGAACATTTTCTTTTCTAGCCGCATCAGCGCCATAAAGAGTGTCCTTGGAACATTCCACATACCAGTCACAATACTGGTGCCATACAAACTCATATAAAACATGTGCTGCATCGTTGAAACGGTATTTCTCGAGATTGTCTTTACACGCCGCGATTGCTTCACTCAACCGTGCGAGGATGTGTTTGTCATCCGGACTTAACATCTTCGCATCAAAACAGGGATCCATGCCCCAACACCCCGGTTCGGGGTTCCGGGTTCGGAGTTCCGGGTTCGGGGTTCCGGGTTCCGGGTTCTTTTTTCCGTCTCTCCGCATCTCCATTTCGCCTTGTCTCTGCGTCTCCTTGTCCCCTTGCCCCCCGTCCATATGTAATTTCATGAACCGCGCCGCATTCCAAAGCTTCGTTCCAAAATTCCTGCCTATCTCGAACTTGTCGTTGGAAAGGAAAATATCCTGCCCAGTCGCCGTTATCATCATAAGGCTGAAGCGCAGAGCATCGGCGCTGAACTCATCGATGATCGTAAGCGGATCGATGGAATTACCCAGACTCTTGCTCATCTTGCGTCCGATATCATCACGTACCGTACCGTGGATATAAACGCGGCTGAATGGAATATCGCCCATGAACTCAAATCCGGCCATGATCATCCGGGCGACCCAGAAGAAAATAATCTCGGAAGCAGTTACGAGATCGTGAGTGGGATAATAGAACTTCAAGTCCTTGTTTGTTTCAGGCCAACCAAAAGTACTGAACGGCCATAGCCACGAAGAAAACCACGTATCAAGGACATCTTCATCCTGACGGATTTGTGTTTTACCGCATTTTGGACACGCCGAAGGTGTGCCTTTTTGTGCCCACTCATTACCGCAGGAATCACAGTAGAAAACCGGAATGCGGTGCCCCCACCATATCTGCCGCGAAATACACCAATCCCTGATATTTTCCATCCATTCAAGATAAACTTTCGTCCATCTTCCCGGTATAAACTGAATCTTCCCGCTCTTTACAGCCTCTAATGCAGGCTTTGCCAGAGGTTTCATCTTCACAAACCACTGTGGTGATAACCGCGGTTCAACCACCGTATCACAGCGGTAACAGTGACCGACCGCATGTTTGTGGTCCTCAATTTTCTCGACCAACCCTGCGGCTTCAAGATCGGCCATAATTTTCTTGCGGCACTCGAACCTGTCCATTCCCTTGTAAGGACCGGTTTCTTCATTCATCGTACCATCGCCGTTCATTATATTGATCGGCGTAAGATTATGCCGGCGGGCCATATCAAAATCGTTCGGATCATGCGCAGGCGTTACTTTCACCACACCGGTACCAAATGCCGGATCAATAATGTCATCTTTGATAACGACAAGTTCTCTTCCAAGCACCGGCAGAACGATTTTCTTTTTTTCGAGTCCTTTATATCGCTTGTCTTTGGGATTTACAGCCAACGCCACATCACCTAAAAGGGTTTCCGGCCTTGTCGTCGCCACAACGATATATTTCAATTCTTTTGTCTTTTTCTTCTTGGCCCTTGGATCCTGGCTTTTGGATTCTGTCTCCTGACTCCTGACTTCATACTTTATGTAATAAAGTTTTCCGTTGGTATCCACATGCACACTCTCCTCGTCGGAAAGCGCAGTATGACAACGGGGACACCAGTTGATTATGTAATTGGCCCTGTATATGAGACCCTTCTGGTAAAGACGGACAAACACCTCGGCGACCGCGCTACTGAGTCCCTCATCCATCGTGAACCGTTCCCGCTCCCAATCACACGATGCACCAATCCTTTTCAATTGATTGATGATGGTGTTGCCGTACTGTTCCCGCCATTCCCAAACGCGTTTGACAAATGCCTGACGTCCCAGGTCCTCGCGCGATTTACCTTCTTTTCGAAGGGCCTTTTCAACAACATTCTGGGTTGCTATACCCGCATGGTCCGTTCCAGGCATCCATACCACGTTCCTACCCTGCATGCGACGCCAACGGACAAGAATATCCTGGATGGTGTTGTTGAGCGCATGACCCATGTGGAGAATACCCGTAACATTGGGCGGCGGAATGACAATGCAGTATGGTTCACCGCCGCGAGATGAATCACCATGAAACAGTTTTCGTTCCTGCCACAGGCGATACCATTTCGCTTCAATTTGTTTTGGATCGTAATTCTTTTCCATGACAATAAGTCACCGGTTATCAGTTCTTGGTTATTTGGATAACACCATGTGAATCCGTGTTAGTCAACGGATCAAGATACTTTCTTGCTCTTTTTTCTCCGTTTCCCCGTTCTCCCGGTTCGTCGTTTCTTTTTCTTCTCTTCTTCTCTGAAGAGTTTGTATTCCACGCTGTCCACAAGAGCTTCCCATGAAGCCTCTATAATATTGCCTGAAACGCCAACGGTACCCCAGGAATCCTCACCGTCGCTTGACTCTATCAACACACGGGTTTTGGCAGCCGTCGCTTCCTCAGGATCAAGTATGCGAACGCTGAAATCGGTCAGGAACACCTTTGCGATCTGGGGATAAAACCTCACAAGCGCCTTCCTCAACGCCGTATCCAGCGCGTTAACAGGACCATCGCCTTCAGCCGCCGTCTGCTCAACCTGATCGTTAACACGCACTTTGATCGTCGCCTCCGACAGGCAGGGTTCGTTCTTTCCGCGTTTTTCAACGATCACTCTGAAACCCTCCAGCTCAAAGAAAGATCTGTGTTCCTTCAATACCTTCTGGACAAGCATTCTGAACGAGGCATCCGCCGCTTCAAAAGCATAACCTTTGGATTCAAGATGTTTAAGAGCGCTTAAGACTTCCCTTGCCCCCTTGGCTGACTTTTCGCGGCCCACGCCCAACTCTATTGCCTTGAGAAGCACGCTACTGCTTCCTGAAAGTTCAGAAACAAGTATGCGCCGTTTGTTCCCCACAGATTCCGGCTTCACGTGTTCAAATGTTCGCGGGTTTTTCTGGACGGCATTGACATGCGGTCCGGCCTTATGAACAAATGCACTGTGTCCCACATAAGGCGCCCTGGCATCATGCCTCATGTTCACCAGATCATTGACGAATAAAGATAGTTCCTTCAATCCTTTCAAAGCCTCTTTATTTACGCATTCTTTACCCATTTTGATCTGAAGGGTCGGAATAATCGAACAGAGATTCGCATTACCGCAACGCTCACCGAAGCCATTAACCGTGCCCTGTACCTGCTTGGCACCTGCGCGAACAGCTTCCAGCGAGCCGGCCACCGCCAGTCCCATGTCATTATGAACATGTATTCCTACCGGAATCAAAAGTGCCTGAACGACATTGCTTGTGATACTGAAAATCTCGTGGGGCAGACATCCACCATTGGTATCGCAAAGAACCACACTATCAACCCCTGCATGAACTGCCGCTTCCAAAGTTGACATTGCAAATTCCGGATTATCCTTGTAACCATCGAAAAAATGCTCGGCATCAAAGAATACTTCCCTGCCGCGATCTTTTAGATAGCCAATCGTGTCAGCGATCATGGCAAAGTTTTCCTTGACGGTGGCACGAAGAACATCGCTAACGTGAAGTTCCCAAGCCTTACCCACAACGGTAACCACGGTAGTTTCCGCCTTTATCAGGCTATGAACCATCGGATCATCATTGACCCTTGTATTAGCCCTGCGGGTTGCCCCAAATGCTACAATCCTGGCATGGGAAAGATGTTCTTTCTTGATATCCCTGAAGAAATCCATGTCTTTCTGGTTGGAACCGGCATATCCACCCTCAATATAATCCACCCCGAATTGATCCAAACGTCTGGCAAGGGCCATTTTACCGGCACTGGAAAAAGAAATACCTTCACCCTGCGCACCATCGCGAAGGGTGGTGTCATATATAAATATTTTATTTCCTGAATTTTTCATGGGCGGGAACCATAACAGATTAGTCTCCACCTAGCAAGAGGAGCGTGAAAACCACAAAACAAAGGGGAAAATGCGAAAAACCTCAGAAGAATGCTTCATAGAGCGCTTTTACAGCTTTCTTCCGGTCGACGGCCTTGACTCCGTACATCATGCTGATTTCCGAAGAACCCTGATTAAGCATCTCGATATTCACGCCGGCATTTGCCAACGCCGCAGTAGCACGCGCTGCCATACCTACCGTATAATGCATGCCCTCTCCCACAATCATCACCAGCGCTAATCCACGATCAATATCGACATTATCAGCCTTTAATTCAGAAGTAAGACGTTTGATGATCCTGACTTCAGTTTCAGATGTAAAATCCTTCTCCCTTAGAATAACAGACATGTTGTCTATTCCTGAAGGCGCATGTTCATACGAAAGTTTTTCTTCTTCCATTATCTGCAGCAGTCTCCTGCCGAAGCCAATCTCCCTGTTCATCAGGTATTTGTCCACGTTGACAGCGCAAAAACCATCCGAACTGGCAATCCCCACAACATCGCCGGACGTGTAAGTTCTCTCAGGTACAATCATGGTACCAGGTGCCTCAGGCTTGTTGGTATTGCGGATGTTTATCGGGATTTTTGCATGAACCGCAGGAATAATCGCCTCGTCGTGAAATACATGAAACCCTGCATATGAAAGTTCACGCATTTCCCTGTAGGTCAATAATGAAATCGGCTGGGCATCCTTAACAATAGTCGGATCAGCAGCAAACACAGAGTCAACATCAGTGAAATTCTCGTAGACGTCAGCTTTGACTGCTACAGCGAGTACCGCACCGGTAATATCCGATCCGCCACGCGGAAAAGTTACAATCTCGCCGGCATTCGTACATCCGAAGAAACCCGGAAACACTACAACACCCTTCTGTCCCTTTAAAGATTCACTGAGGTTCTTATAAGATTCCTCAAGAACAAGCGCATTTCCGTGCTCCGCGGTCAATAACAAACCCGCATTCTTCGGACTCATATACACCGCATCCAAACCGTGTTTTCTGAACACAGCAGCTACCAGTTTGGCATTGTTATCCTCGCCAGCGGCTTTCACCAGATCAATGAACCGGTCACGGTTGGCCTTGTTTGAATTAAGTCGTTGGCGCAGGTCTTTTTCTATCTCTTCTATCAGCTCGACAGGTACCCCTGCGTCTTTTTGTATACCGGCAAATCTATCAACAATAGCAAGAAGCTCAGGTTCAGCAGTTTTACCGGCAAGTTTCTGTTCGGCACACTTGATGAGCATATCGGTTACTTTAACATCATCGGAACTTCGCTTCCCCGGAGCAGACACCACAATTATCCGGCGCGCCGGATCAGCCTTGACAATACTGTATACCTTTAGAAGCTGTTTTGCATCCGCGAGGGAAGTTCCGCCAAATTTCGCAACCTTCAACCTACTGTCGTTCTTTTTCTTACCCACCGCCTTCTTCATATTCCCAACCTCACCGGTTCAACCTACACGAGATCCTCTATCCGTATCCGCACCGTCTTTGCCCCTACGACATCCATGGCATCAATATTTTTAACCGCGGCTTCAAAATCACTTTCCCTGGCCCGGTCAGTGACGATCACTATGGGTACCTGTTTGCCGGCATGTCTTTCCTTCTGCAGAACCGATGCAATGCTGATCTGATGTTGACCCAATATGGTTGCCAGCCGCCCAAGCATCCCCGGTTTGTCCAGCAGTGAAACCCGCAGGTAATAACGCGTTTCAATCCTGCCCATTTCTTTCAGTTTCACTTCCTCCTTCTGCCAGCCGAACGAATGACGACGCTTGATATCTCCAAACGCCAGTTCCCGGCAAACATCGGCAATATCACTTATCACCGCACTGGCAGTAGGATACCTCCCTGCCCCGCGGCCATAATAAAGAGTCTGGCCTGCAACATCACCTTCAACAACAACTGCGTTAAAAACACCACTCACCGATGAAAGCATCTGCTCGGCGGGAATAAGGGTCGGATGCACATGCACTTCAACCTCACCGCCTTCATTTTTGATTACAGCGAGGAGTTTCAGCCGGTAACCCATTCCACGGGCGTTCTCAATGTCGGTCTTTGATACTCCACGTATCCCTTCAACATACACCGCACTCATAGGGACAGGAAAGCCATAGGCCAGTGACGCAAGGATCACAGCCTTGTGCGCGGTATCAATTCCGTCTATATCCAGCGCCGGATCAGACTCAGCATAACCAGCCATCTGGGCATTCTTTAACGCATGTTCAAAAGTAACCTGCTCACGATCCATGCTTGAAAGAATATAATTACAGGTACCATTTAGAATTCCATACATACGGTCAATTTTGTTTGCTATCAAACCTTCTCTCAATGAACGGATAATCGGAATCCCGCCGCCCACACTGGCTTCGAACCATACATCGGTTTTTTTCTCTGCCGCCTGCTTGAAAATTTCCGCACCATGTTCGGCAAGGAGCGCCTTGTTGGCGGTAATAACCGGTTTACCCAGCTTCAGGGCCTGCATCATCAGCTTCCGGGCAATGCCAGTCCCGCCGATCAATTCAACAATAACGGATACAGATGGATCATTGATCACCAAATCCGCATCTTTGGTAAGAATGGAACGGTCTACATTCACACCACGATCACGATCCAGCTCTATATCTGCGATTTTGCGCAGAACGGGTTTCACGCCGAGCCGGTTTGCGATGATTTCACCATTTTTCTGGAGCTCTTCAACAACTCCGGCCCCAACGGTTCCAAAACCCAACAGTCCTATTCCTATCTCTTTCATAACGATTTCCTCGAGAAACGGCGTGACTTTACTTAAACTCAGTCATTACTTACAAGCACAAACCCCTTTCTTTACCATTCACCACTGGATATGGAGCAGCGAAAGATCGAAACAGAGATTACCTGTTCCCATTAGTCAATTCCCGCACGATTACGCTGGAATTCAGCTGAAAACTCATTATAACATTTTACTGAACCAAGTACTAAGACAGGCAAAAATCAACTCGGCTGCAAAGTCGTAACTGAAAAACAGAAAAATGAAAACAATTACCAAAGAAATAACAAAAAATTTAATCTGGTTTTGGAAATCATGGATGAAAGACTTCATCATTATTATGGCCATCATGATCCCCTTCCGGTCGGCAATAGCAGATTGGAATCATGTTCCCACGGGATCAATGAAACCCAGCATAATCGAAGGAGACAGGGTCTTTGTAAACAAACTTGCATATGATCTAAAAATACCACTAACGACATTTCATCTCGCCAAGTGGAGTGATCCGCAAAGAAACGATATAGTAGTATTTTTTTCTCCAGCCGATGAAATGCGACTCGTCAAACGCGTAATCGGAATTCCCGGCGACGTTGTGGCAATGCGCAACAATATACTTTATATCAATGGTCAACCCGCAAAATATCTTGTACTCAACAATGACGTTGTTGATGCAATCCCTCCCTCCGAACGTTCGGCTTATATTTTCTCGCTGGAACAAGCAGAAGGAAAAGAACATCCCGTAATAATCACGCCATCCCGTTCCGCCATCCAATCATTCGGACCTGTACAAGTCCCTGAAAATCAATACCTGATGCTGGGTGACAACAGAGACAACAGTGCGGATTCCCGATACTTTGGTTTCGTTGAAAGGAAAAGGATTATCGGAAAAGCTTCATCAGTTGTTGCCTCTTTCAACCGGGAAAATCTTTATCTTCCCCGCCTTAATCGTTTTTTCAAACACTTACTGTAAGGTTACCTATTGAACGGCCGGCTAAACATCGTGAACATTAATCGTTTTTTGCGCATTACTTTGTCTTTTTGTTTTTTAACAGTTTTATTCACAACTGGAACCGGTTGTGCAAAGAAAAAACCTGAAGGTTCAACTGGCCCCCTGGCTAATCTCTATTCTGCCCTCAGTGACGTTGTAATACTTAGCAGGCAATACAAAACAGGCAGTATCAGCAGACAGGCTTATGAAATAACAAACAGTAAACTTGAACGGATAATTACAGAAGAATTTACATCCCATAAGAACGATGTCTGGAGTTATAGCAGCAGCATTTTATCAAATACTCCGATTTCAAAAGCTACATCAACACAGGTCTATCAGATGAAACCTGTCAGAAAGTGGCCCGCAACCGACGAGTGGAAAGGGGATTTAGAACCTCTTCCAGCCATGTTCAGCATGTTGCCACTGCAAATGACTATGACGGTCATAAAGCCTGCACTAACCCCTTCGGAATACAATAACCTCACATACGCTTTTCGCCCCGTGGAACTGATCTATCTCGACAAGAAAAACTGCACAACGGCGTTTATGTTCGGTTACAAAATAATAACGGTGGATTTTACAAAACTGGAGTTTCGCTGGAAACCGGAAGAAATAAGATTGTATATTAAGAGCGAAAAAACAGATCAGAACTTGAAAACAAATACCGCTCCTCTGTCTGCCAAACGTTAACCTGACATGATTAAACACCGATCACTCCGCTGGCTGTTTCTGGGTATTATTATACTGATGATAATCCTGATTCCATTCTTTCTCTTTAGCGTCAGGATTGACGAATGGACAGATATGTTCATTAAGACAGCATTAAGTCATTCTTTTACAACAGCATTTATTATATTTATCCTTCTCGCCTCTGACATACTTCTACCCATCCCGTCCAGCGTTGTCAGCACTGGTGCAGGTTTTATTCTCGGTTTCCCCGGTGGATTTGCTGCTTCATGGCTGGGCATGACAACAGCCTGTATTATCGGCTATGGACTTGGATCAAAATCAAGGCAAAGCCTTTCAAATCACCTGCTTGGAGATGAGGAAATAAAAAAACTGGAAAATCTTAACCGCAGGTTCGGCGACTGGTTTATCATAACAACAAGAGCTGTTCCTGTACTCGCAGAAGCAGCTGTGATCTTCGCAGGCATAGGCTCAATGCCCTTCCCAAGGTTCATCATCATGACAATGTTGTCCAACGCAGCCATCTCGGCTGTATATACAGCAGTCGGTGAATGTTCAGCTTCCAGCAATTCCTTTCTGCTAGCCTTCACTGCATCTATTCTAATCCCCTTGACAGGAATGTTACTGCTCCGGAACAAAAAAAAGAGGCCGCTCGATAAAGAACGGCCTCTTTAAGAAAACAAACAATCATGCAATTGCGGACTGGGCAATTTTAATAATCGACGTAAAGCCAGCCGGGTCGTGAATAGCAATCTCTGAAAGCATTTTTCTGTTCAAGGCAACCTTTGCCTTGTGCAATCCTTCAATAAAACGGCTGTATGTCATCCCGTTTATACGGCATGCGGCCGAAATTCTGGCAATCCACAGCGTCCTGTATTCACGCTTTTTCAGCTTTCTATGAATCGTGGAAAGCTTCATTGCACGATCAACCGCTTCGGTTGCCTGCCGGAAACGCTTACTACGCGCCCCTTTGAAACCTTTTGCCAACTCAAGACGACGTTTTCTTCGCCGGCGCGAGGCCGGTGCATTAGTTGCTCTAGGCATTTTAAACCTCCTGGGAATTCAATATTATCGCGCAAGCAAAGGCATGATTCGCTTGGTTTCAACTACACTCAAAACCGATGTACCGCGCATTGCACGTTTATGTTTACTGGTCTTACCGGTCAAAAGATGTCCGGAGCCAGCTCTTTTATACTTTATCTTTCCACGAGCGGTCTTCCAAAAACGCTTGGCCGCCGATTTTTTTGTCTTCTGTTTAGGCATAACACCTCATCCTTCCACTTCGGAAAATCAATTGGATTTACGTTTGAACGCGGGAAAGCTATACGAAACCCCAAGCGCCGTCCAGCATTTTTACGAAGAAATACTATTCAGGCAGGAAAAAAGATCCACACCGCCGGATGATCCATTCTATTAAAACCATTATTCCTGATTACATCCGTTCAGCTTTGCGGCTGAATATCGGCCGGCTGATCCTGCGGTAATTCAGACACTGGCACATTCACCACCGGCGATTTCGCCACCGGAACATGCGGAGATCCTGATACCACTGCAGGTTTGGGTTTTGACGCCGCACCGGAACGAGGACCAATCATGGCAATAATACTGCGACCAAGCATCCTGGGAGTCATATCAACCATACTTAAGGATTCACAGTCCTTGACGACACGATTCATGACCTCAAAACCAAGCTGCTTGTGGGCATTTTCTCGGCCACGAAAAGTCAGCGTGATTTTCACCTTGTGTCCCTTTTCAAGGAATTCCCTGATATGCTGTACTTTTGTCTGATAGTCATGTTCAGCGGTGTTTGCATGGAATTTCATTTCTTTAACCGCATGAACGTGCTGATGTTTTCTGGCCAGTTTTTCTTTCCGTGCCTCTTCATACCTGTATTTGCCAAAATCCATTATTCGGCAAACAGGCGGATCAGCGTTGGGAGATATCTCCACCAAATCCAACCCCTCATGCTGCGCCTGTATAAGCGCATCTCTCGTGGACATGACACCCATCATGTTCCCATCAGGACCGACACATCGAATTTTCGGAACCCTGATCTTCTGATTTACTCTTACAAACGAACGAATACTCGCCTCCTTTGTTGTGGAGTCCCTGTCCCGAAACTCCTGTTAACCCCTGGACATATTTTCCTTTTCCAACATTCCGACGAAAGCATCCACAGTCATAACACCCATATCAGTATCAGTCCGTGTTCTTACAGAAACCGTGCCGGCTTCCGCCTCTTTACCGCCGACAATCAACATGTATGGAACCTTCTCCGCACGAGTCCGGCGTATCTTTGCGCCAACTTTCTCAGACTTCCGGTCAAGCGTCACTCTGAAATCACGTTCTGCAAGCGTTTTCATCACGGACTCGCCGTATGACATTTGATGCTCGGTGATCGGAAGAATTCTCACCTGCTCCGGCGCAAGCCAGAGCGGGAACGCACCGCCATAGTGCTCAATCAATATTCCGAAAAATCTTTCCAGGCTGCCCAGCAGCGCACGATGAACCATATAAGGCCTGTGTTCCTTGCCGTCTTCACCGATGTATGTCAGGTTAAATCCTTCAGGCAGGTTGAAATCAAACTGAATCGTACCCAATTGCCATTCGCGACCTATTGCATCCTTGATCTTTAGGTCAATCTTGGGCCCATAAAAAGCGCCGCCGCCTTTATCTATAGTATAGGAGATGTTTTCGGCCTTCAGAGCCTCTTCCAGCGACAAAGTTGCCTGTTCCCAGCGTGAATCCTCTCCCACTGCCTTCGCTGGCTTGGTTGCCAGGTATGCATTCACATCGGTAAAACCAAATGCCCGCAGTATTTTCAGTCCAAACCGGACGGTCTCTTTGACTTCATCCTGGATCTTTTCAGGGGTACAGAAGATATGCGCATCATCCTGAGTAAAACCACGTACCCTCAACAAGCCATGCAGAACACCGCTCTTCTCGTAGCGGTAAACAGTACCCAGCTCTGCCCAGCGGAGCGGCAGATCGCGGTACGACCTCAAGTGTGATTTGTAAATCTGGATATGAAACGGACAGTTCATCGGTTTGACGTAATAATCGTTCCCGTCAATATCCATCGGCGAGTACATATTCTCTTTATAGAACTCGAGATGGCCCGAGGTTTCCCACAAGTGCGCCCGCCCGATGTGTGGAGTGTACATGATTTCGTAACCCGCCCGGAAATGTTCCCGGCGCCAGAAATCTTCAATGAGAGAACGGATTCGCGCACCTTTGGGATGCCAGTGCACCAGTCCCGGTCCGACATCCTCCTCGATACTGAACAAATCAAGTTCCTTGCCCAGTTTGCGATGATCACGTTTCGCGGCTTCCTCTATCCGCTTGAGTATTTCATCCATTTCCTGCTTCGACTGTGCCGCAATGCCGTAAAGGCGCTGAAGCATCGGGTTTGTTTCAATGCCTCTGAAATACGAACCGGCAACCGACACAAGTTTTACAGCCTTGATATCGCCTGTCTTGTCGACATGCGGCCCGCGACACAAATCAAGGAAATCTCCACAACGATAAAAACTTATCTCTTCGCCCTCTGGAATGTCTTTTAAACGCTCAAGCTTGTAAGTTTGGTTTTTCTCCTCGAGCATCTTTACCGCTTCCTCGCGGGAAACTATGAAACGTTCAAACGGCAGGTTCTCGGAAATGATCCTGTTAATTTCCTGTTCTATCGCCGGAAAATCTTCAGGGGCCAGACGCTTTGGAAGGTCGAAATCGTAGTAAAAGCCATCATCGGTTGCAGGGCCAATGTCCAGTTTGACATCGTTGAACAGCCTGCAGACGGCCGCTGCCATAACATGCGCCGAACTGTGGCGCATTCGTTCCAAGTCCAAATTCTTATCCTCCTTACAATTGGTTCATAAAGAGGGGGAAAGTAACATTTCCAGATAACATGTCAAGATGGTACCAGATATTATCGAAAACGACAAATATGTACCTTATATCCCCCCCTTTTTTGATAATTAATACAATTATCAGATGTATAATCCCCGCCCGTTCGGGCAGAAACTTTTTCCTGCACGAAGTACGGCTATATGGTCAGGGATTATAAAGTCTGTTACTTACCCGCACCTTTCATGAGATTCTCGAGATAAGTCTTACCGGCGCGCATGTCACCGACGCGATCTTCTCCAGCCTCACGCTCGATCATCAGGTATCCTTTATAATCGCCGTCTGCGAGAACTTTCAGGAACGCCTTCCAGTCCACCTGGCCGGTACCGACAATAACCTCCTGCCCCCATTCCCCTGTAACCTTGGTGCGGATCGCATCCTTGATATGAATATGTTTGACCCGCGAAATAACCTGCCGCAGAGCTCCAACCGGCTCGTCCATATTGTAAAGAATCATGTTGGCTGGATCAAAATTCACCCCGGTGTTAGTTGCTCCACGCTTGTCCAACTCCGCAAGGAACATCTGCAATGTTTCAGCTGTTTCCTGGCCGGTTTCAAATGCCAGTGTCACGCCATTGTCGGCAAATACTTTGGCAATTTTAACCACGCGGTCAATAAGCTTGTTGAAAGTGGGATCTTTCTTGTCGTGCGGCAGAAAACCCGCATGCGTGGTTACCAGTTTCAAGCCCAACTCTTTGGCCGTACCAGCCGCCACCTGTGCCCGCTGCCAGTTCTCATCCCAAAATTCATCCGGGACCACGCCGCCGGTGCGACGGATCGCATCGAGCGTTGAGTAGTCCTCACCTGCAGTGCAGAACATACCGGTAACAACCTTGATGTTCTCCTTCCCGAGCGCCTCGACAACGCCGTGAACCAACCCGGCATCCTCCCTGTGCGCCACCAGCCCAAGCTGTACGTTCTTTACTCCAACCGCCTTGGCTTTCGCCGCCATGTCAGCGGCATCCTTCGAGCAAAGAGACCAACTGCATACACCAAACTGTTTCGAACTTTGTGGGATCATGGGTATTTTCCTCCTATTCCATGTAAAATTACTTCACTAAACTAAATTCCCGTTCTAACCTTGTTAAAGAAGATTGATATTTTAAAACGTCAGAGTCAAGTATTTCAGAAAATCTTTAGATGATGCACACAAGAGTGTGCTTGAAATCAAAGTTTCTCATTAATTCTTCCTATCAGCCAGCGCCGGCATGAAGTCCGGCGCGGTTTTAAATTCGACGGCCGCCGGAATCGATTCAGGCTGAATCGAATAATCACCGCCAGGTATCACGAAGAACGCGACATTTCTTCCAGCCTCAACCCTGGTATTGAACTGAACCTTGCCATCTTTGTTCCGAACGCTCCAGGCACCAGGAATCAACCCGGTAAGCAACAGTTGATAGTTCCGATCCGCAGGAACATTTACCCTGAATGACTGTTCAAGCAGTTTACCGGTCTTGCTTAAGACCACCACCCGGTCGGCAAAAGTAAGCGCGAATATTGCCCCGGTTTCCACCAAATTAACCGGCAGTTCCGGTACCTTTTCGTCGGTCATCGGCATGACCGTCAGGAAGATATCGTTGGCCTGCATCTTCCTGGGCGAGAACATCACCCGGTAGCCTTTGCCTTCCGGCTTTGAAGTGTCGGGCGACGTGAACTGTTGACCAAATACACTGTAGGCCGCCTCGCCGCTCAGAATCTGCAATTCACGTTCATCAGATTTTGGTCGCAGCATCCGGACACTGACTTTACCTGTCAACCCGAGATCGCTGTTTCTAAGGACCACGCCGTCATCGATCTTTTCTGGCAGGTTCAATGTGTTGACCTGCCAGTATTTTTTAAACTCCGATTTGGCGGTGGTCATGTTGTCGAGTACAATCAATACTGCCGGTGTCTGCTCGTTGTCGAGATTAACGAAACAAAATGTCCGCAAATAATCCTGAATTTTATTGCTATAGGCCGACTTCAAATCCACAGAGAAATAGCTGAAAAATGGACGCTGCTTCACCGGACCAAAGTCCGCCGACACTACCTTGCCGTTGGCAAACAGCGGGTTCTTGACCGCGAGCTCCGGGGTCAAAGGACAGGACCGGACATAGCGAGTCCCGCCATCATTGGAAGGAATGTTGAATTTCTCCTCCGGATCGACCGCAAGCATCATGCTGTGCGCGATAGAACGCTTGTTGAAATTGGAGTCGTATGGTGTGCCATAGAAATGATACTGACCGAGATCAACAGCCTGCAGTCCCCGGTAGTAGATTTGGAAACTGCCCGCGTCGGAATGCTGATGGTTGCCGAAATGATAGCCACCGCCTTTCATCTCAATCACTACATCGGCAATATTGGTGCCCAGGTTCCAACCGGTACGGGCAATCATCGAACCCAGTATCGGGCCGAAGTCGATAGTCAGGGGTAGAGAATAGAAGCTCTTTTCCGCCCGCAAATCCGGATCATTCAACAACAAACCTAACATCGGGTCAGCGGACAGACCGCCCTGACGCTCGAAGTCGCCCTTAATAACAGTATCATTATTGTAGGCATAGCAAAGCAAAGGCACAACACCAAGGTTCGCATACCTGCCATCGGAAAAACCATCACCATCACGAAGCATGTGTCCATTCGGCAGACGCATATACAACCAGAATTTGTAGACATCTGCAATATTGTCGTCGAAGACCTTTTTTCCGATCATGCGATAGAAGAGCCAGGCGGAATGCATGTCCCAACTGAAGCGGTACGGGCCATAACTGACTCCCTGGTTATGACGCGGTGACTGGTATTCGAATTTGCGCATCTGTACAAGCTCCTCTAGTATCCGGTATGAACAGTAACGATACGGCTCCGGGTCCTCGTCATATATGGCGATGGCCATGCAGAGAAGGTCACGGTTTATCTGCGCTTCGTTGCCATGACCATTGATTATCATCTGGAGAAAAGGCGGCCAGCCCATTTCCATGTCATCGGCCAGTCGCATGAGGCTCTTCCGGATGCTCTCCCGGTCCTCCGGCGTCATGATGTCGTAGCACCAGTCGTAAACCAATGCACCTGAGTAGATAGCGCGTCCGATTTCCCGGGTAATATCGAGGAGATTGTCAAACTCAACAGCAGAAAGGTAGTCGCGGACCAGTCCCACCGCTTCACCACCGCGTTTCTTATCACCAGTCATCAGACAAACAAAAGCTTTGGCCACGACTGCCTTTTCCAATGCAGCGTTGTAAGTTACCCCCGTGTTCGGTTTAACCTTGAATTCAAAGGGCTTGGCCGCATGCTCCTTGATCCGCTTCCATAGCTGGGCGTTTTCGCCTTTGTCAAGATTGGCTCGAACTTTTGGTAATGACTGCTCGTTCACCCAGATGCGCGGTCTGGATTTAGGCGGAACGACTGCTGGTTTATATTCAGTTGCAGCGGCCGGAACTTTCGGCGGAGAATACGGGGTAATCTGCAGGTAATCAAGGCGTACCCCTTCCGGAAGCCAAACCCGGATTTCCTGTTCCTGATCACTGAGATCGAACTTACCTGTTGTCTGAGTACAAGATTCCGGCCGGCTCCATGGTACAAAGACTACCCGTTTGACCGGACGACTGTCACCAACCAGTATCATCATGCGTAATGACGCATTTTTACTCTTGGCCTGACGCATCATTTCGGTGCCTTTGGCATCCGTGGCGGCATGCGTACGAATTCTGTAACGCCCGGCCTGTGAAGCTTTTACTTTAAATACCAAGTCGGGTTTTATGTCAGGAGAATCTGTATTGGTGGTCAAACCTTCCTTTAGCGAAACGCCATGCTTACTTGGAAAAGAATTCTGTTCGACGACTTCCGCCCGGTTGGAATTGATCAGCGCTGTTTCAGCTTCCAGCGTGATCGAATTGGCCGCAAAAATCCCAAGTGGCGCCGTGAATACTGCGGCAATTGTAATAGCAAGAACCGCTGAACTTATTCCAGCCACGCATCTACTTGCCTGCATGATTCTGCCCTCCCTTTCGTATGGATCCAACGGCCGACGACAGACTAGCGAGCGTCTTTTTTACGATACTGGGCCAACTGCTGGATCGTTTCCCGCAGACTTCCCAGCTTTTCCTTTAAAGATTGAGCAGTGTAGTGATATCCTCCCTCAGGCTGGTAGCCAAGGCGCGAATCACGCGAGGCGGCAAGCAACGAAAGTTCGGTATTATCGGTCTCCTTACGCACAATTGCCTCCATCCGGTCGAGCAGCGCGCCAGCTTTCTGATTGTCCTTCTCCGCAACAAGCTGAAAACGGAGGTCTTCAAACTCAAGATATGCACATTCACTCTGCATCATCCGGTGCAGATGCTCGGCCACCATCACTTCACGGACAGCCCGTTGCCGCTTCGACTGTGGACTATTCAGGGCTGCGGCCCGGTAGAGCTTTAACCCCTCTCCCATCTGATCGGACGCCTGCTTCAGGGATTTCAGAAAGGCCGGCAATACATTCTTCTGGCCCCAAGCACCAGATGAGTCAATCGCGTGACGCTCAGCCATGTTCGTCTTGTTGTTAAAATCAGGATAGAAGAGTAACCATGCAGCGGTATAAGGCCAGCGTGGGTTGTGACTTGCTGTCTTTTTCTCGGTTTTCAAGGGAGGCTCTTGGAAGAAAATTGGATTCCCAATGGCAGTACAAGTACCCTTGCTCGGACCAGTGTCGGGCACCAGACGAATTGCCTGGCTGAAATGATTCCACGCCTTCAGAACCATTTCTTTCCCGCCGGTTCCAAAATCGCGGGCAGCAATCGCACCTAGCAATTCTTCAAGCGGAGGAGCATCGTCCCAGCAGTACCATGCCCTCAGTTCGGTCATAAAGTTCGGGGTATACCCGGAGCTCCAGCTTTCCAACGTCCCGTTTATTCCGTATTTCTCCAGTGCCTTGTACCGATCGTACCACTGATATGGGAATGGCAGATAAGGTGTACTGCCATATTGCCAACAGGCAAAGGTATCGGCCTTGGTATAGACTTTCATCCCTCGTTTCCGTGCCTCTTCAATCTGGACATCAGTCGTTTCCGCGGGTCCGATCTGGTTCAGCGAATAGTCACGCAAAGAACCTCGTATGCCTTCGAACTCGAAACTCTTGCCGTTTTCCCACGTAGGCATGGGAATCGCGTCGGCTGGAAGTTGTTGAATTGCGTAACGTTTCATATTGGTATTTCCCGCAGTGAAGCCAATGCTGTAATCCCAGGCGAGAATTTCGATGGCGGGATTCCGTTTATGACATTCTTCGGCTACGAACCCTACCGCCTTGTTCCAGCCCCGTATCCATTCCTTGGCCGTCTCGCCGCTTCCCCAACCTCCCATTCGCTTGTACCAGAAACCTTCTGTCAGAAGGATATAGCCCTGGATATCGGGAAATTTTTCCAGGATGTCACGTACCAGACTGCGCAGCCCCGCCTCGCTCTCCGGGGTTCCCATGTATTGATAAAGTATCGACGCGTATACCTTGAGCCCCCGACGTGTGGCTCTGTCGATCAAGTCCCGCATCTTGACCGGATCCTGAGAGCGTTTAAAATATCTCGCCCAGGGATCGGTAGAAGTCGTGCCCAGGCTGGCGTCTCCGTTGGGGTTGGCATAAACCGAGGCAAAGATACCGTCAAAACCATCGTGGACCACGTGTGAGAGCATCGAGTCCGGCCATACCCAATAACCCAGCCAGGAAATGACCATGCGCGCGTCGTAGAGACTATGCCGTACCGTCTTCAGGTCCACAGGCAGAAAAGGTCCTTCGCGCAGATTCATCCTGGCTTCCAGATTGTACAGCCCGAACATCGCGCCACGCTCATCGTAACCGCACACCGTCAGCCGCTTCGGTGTTGCCACGATCTCATAATCCTTCGGTCCCTTTAATGCCGTTCCGCAACCGGGCAACTGGTCGCGCGTCCCGACCACGATACACTGGTCCATCTCTCGCCATTGTTCCAGCGAATCCCGGCCGTCTATCTCAACCCGAACCTGCATCGACTTTTCAAGATAGTTCTGGAAATCGCTGACTGCGTTTGTGAGAACCTGCGAACTGCGCCGGTTCCATACCAGCTTCCAACCCTGCTCGGGCAGCGTCAGTTCCCCGGCTTTTGCGCGGGCCTCGGGGTCCCGCCTGGCCACGTGCACGACGGACTCCGTCAGTCGCTTGTGATAGTCGCGAGGTTTCTCCAGAGGAATCGATTGCTCTACTTCCCGGGCAAATTCTTTGTCGGTTGCCCCGGTCGGCGATACCGCCAGCGAGTTTGTCGGCCAGCCGACAAGCAGGAGCGCGCCTGTCACAGCTATGGCGACGATGGCAATAGCGCGAGCAGGAAAATCACGACATGGTACCGACGAATTGTTTACATATTTAGAAGTCATATGGAGTTCCTCGCTTATTATTGTATGAAATTCGATTTCAATTAACCATTATTAATCAGATGTTTAAAAAAGCTATTGTCAGGAAGCTATATTCTTGTGCTGGTATGCTGCTGACATTATTTAGAGCGTATTAACAAAAGTCATAGCCATGTTATCGTTATAGCTACCTCGCTCCCAGCCTGCCCCAAGTCCCGTTGGCTGACAGGTGTCGGGGTGTCACTATACTACTGCACGGCGATGTAACGCCGTGGCTACATTCACATCCTGAAACATCCTTATGTAGCCGCCCCGTTATATCGGGGCGTCACTTTATTACTGCACGGCAATATACTCGGCTACAGCATTTCTTAAACCGTTCTAGTCGGCAGGAGACCTGTTGTCTGGCGGAAAACATGATTGAAGTAGCTCAGATTACCGAATCCTACCTGGAGAACAGTTTTCAACTGGAAACACAGCCAGATTCAGAAAGCGCCTTAATCGCCGTTTCTATTTTCGTTTCGTAGGTTTTCGCACAATTATCAACTAATCTGCAAGCAACGCAGACTTCCTCGGCAAAAACCTTCTTGGTCACCTTTGTTTTTATTAGTCGATAAATATCATCGGCATTCATTACGTCACCTTCTTTCATGCCAAGGACCCGGATGGCATTTTTATCCGACGTAGAAGAGTTCTCATTATCTTTAGGATATTTATCTACACCCCTCTTGCATTGCATTTTCTCATGATCCCACCACTCACAGGGTGAACAGATATCGTCCATGCCAACGACAATTTTAAGCGGAACTTTGGGGTTGGCCCGGATTTTCTGTGCAACTGGTCCCAGGGTCTTATGACTCGACTTACCAGTCCCAAGCGCGTCGAGCATATCGAAAAGATGGTGTCCCCGGATGGTAATTGTTTTTTTATTATCCTCAGCACCTGCCATGTTCGAATTAAAATGACCAAGCATGGTCATTCCGGCCAGAGTTACAGTCGCTTTCAGGAACTTACGTCTGTTGGTAGAAAGTCCTGACATATGATTGTTGGATTTCTTCATGACGGCTCCTTCTTCAGGGTTTGATCCGGATAGTATACCAGTTCTAAACTATTTGTACAATTTTCTCTGTCTCAGTTCGCTCAGAACTTTATTCCTTTCCTTCTCCCCTCCTCAAGTAATATTTCCAACTTCTTAATCAAATCACTGCCGTCACAAGAAAACTTATTTTGACAAAGCCATTTCGCCTACCCGCTGAATCCACTCGCGTGTCCATTCCACTGCAGGAAAGCCGACATCCATCACTCCGTTACTGAGAAACATCATTCCCTCGATGTGTTTCTGTTTGAGCGCTTCCAAGCCGAATTCGCACTGCCGTTGCATTACGGGGATGGGAATCACTTGAGACTCCTTGTTAGGAAAATCCACCAGATAGCAGCCCAATATGATCTTCAGGTGCGGAGCCTTCTCCTTCACTTTCGCCAGATTCGATTCCAGATGCACGAGGTCCTTGGCATTCCATGTCCAGAAGGTGACGCCGTCGAGCAGTTCCAGGTAATCGGATAAAGGCAGATCCAGCAGACTTGTATAGTACGTGGAGTAGATTTCCAAGGGACGATTCGCGGCCTTAAATGTTTTCCGGATATCGTGGAGTTCGTCGACCGTAAGGACGGCACGTTTGCCGGTCGGCTTGCTGGTAAAAAAGTCGTCCATGTGTGCCCCTACAAAGTTGGGCGTTTTGAGGATTAAATCCACCCCCTCCTTGCGTTCCTCGGTTGAGGTGAATCCTCCCGAACCGACCAGTCCCCACAGAATCCGCTTGAAGGGCCGCAGGGCAATGGCGTATTGCCCGAAGGGCGGCTCGAAGCGGCCGATCTGCGCTTCCAACCCAGAGTTGGCTTGATTCATGTAGATGTTGGGCACGCCCAGATAGAGCGCCCCCTCAACAGGGCTCATGACCGACCGGCGTCTTGTATGGGGGGCAGTGGATCCGGTAGGACTGCCGAAGAGCCACAGGCGGTCCCGCACAGTGCCATCCTTGGTCGGTGCCAATTGTGCCCGGAGCGGCGATACCAGTACCGATGCCGCCAATCCGCCGGCTGTTACCCTCATAAAATTTCGACGAGTCATTTTCTTACAGTTCATACTACATCTCCTTTTTTGTTTGGTTATGTTTATAATTTGTTTTTCCCATGCCCTGCTCCACCATTCACGTCCCATTATCTATCTGTTCGTTATTTCCACTATTACACCGGGATTGATATTACTAATGGCATACCTCCCGGATGGCATTGGCAATAGTTGTCTCTTGAGGGATACAAGCTTTCTCGAGACTTGGACTAAAGGGAATGGGTAAATCAGCGCCACCCAAAACCCTGGGTGGCGAATCCAAGTAGTCGAAACACTCGTCGATAACGTGCCGGACAATTTCTGCACCAAACCCGTTACGTGTAGGTGCCTCGTGTACCACCAGAAGCCGACCGGTTTTGCGAATGGATGCAGCAATAGTGGCCATGTCAAGTGGCACCAGTGAGCGCGGATCGATGACTTCAACGGAGATCTCTCCATCGAGTTTGGCAGCTGCCGCCAATGCCTTACGTCGCGTGTAACCCAGTGACACCACAGTCACATCCGTTCCCACCCGCGCCACTTCAGCCTTGCCCAACGGCACAGTCCATTCCCCATCCGGGACTTCTTCTTCCTCGTAGAAAAGCACACGGTTCTCTATGACAAGCACTGGTCCGTCGTCACGAATCGCGGACTTGAGCAGGCCCTTGGCGTCATATACCGTCGCCGGCATGCAGACCTTGAGGCCGGGCGTGTGGGCGAACCATGCCTCAAAGCTCTGGGAGTGTTGTGCCGCCTCAACTGTACCCACTCCCGCCTGGGCCCGGATTGTCACCGGCATGCTAAACTGTCCGCCGGACATGAAAGGAATCTTTGCCATCTGGTTGACCAGCGGATCCATGGCCATAAGAATAAAGTCCATATACATTATCTCGACTACGGGACGCAGACCGGTCATGGCCGCTCCCACGGCCAGGCCACAGAACGCCTCTTCGCTGACCGGCGTGCCGATGAGACGTTTCGGCCCGAAGCGCTCCATGATACCTCGGGTCAGTTTATAGACGCCACCCGCGATATCGACGTCTTCACCAACAACAAAGACACCTTCATTCACTGCCATCTCTTCGAGCTGCGCCTCGCAGATCGCGTCGGCATAGGTCAGTTTACGCATAACTCTGACTCCTTCTCGTGGCAAAAGACTCCAGCGTCGGCGACGGACTTTGACGGGCAAACTCTACCGCGTCTTCAAGTTCCTTTTCCACTTCTTCACGTATAGCCTTTATGTCATCCGCAGAAAGCGTTTTTTCCTGCAACAAGCGAGCCTCAAAACGAAGAATGGGATCTTGCGCGGCAGACATCCATGTAGTCAGTTCATCCTTGTTACGTTCGTCGGCGATGATTCCGCAATGCGGTTCGACGCGATAGGTCTTTGCCTCGATGAACGTGGCACCCTGACCGGCGCGTGCACGTGAGACGGCCTCGGACACGCAGCGGTACACATCCAGTACGTCATTACCGTCACAGATGGCCCATGGAATACCATACGGCGCGGCACGCGGCGCAATGTCTTTCGTACAAGCGCTCTTCTCGACCGGCGTAGTGGCAGCATAACGGTTGTTCTCGCACATAAAGATCACCGGAAATTTCCACAGGGCAGCCAGGTTCAGACATTCATAAAGAACACCCTGGTTGGCAGCACCGTCACTGAAGAAACAGACAGTCACCTGGTCCGTACCACGGTACTGAGCGGAAAAGGCCGCCCCAAGTGCGATACCAATACCGCCGCCAACAATACCATTACCACCCAGGAACCCCTTGTCTTTGCAAAACTGGTGCATCGAACCACCAAAGCCGCCGGACAGGCCGGTAGCCTTTCCCATCATCTCGGCCATGGTGCGTTTCAGGTCGAAAACCTTGGCAATACAATGCCCATGAGGCCGATGTGTGCTGGTCACGTAGTCGTCATCACGTAGCACCGCACAGGTACCGACCGCCACCGCCTCCTGCCCGATGTACAGGTGGATCGCCCCGGTGATTTCGCCAGCCCGGTAGAGGCGCTTGACCTCTTCCTCGAACCGACGAATGGTCACCATCCGCCGAAACATCTCGCATTTCTGGTTCCGCGTCAGGTCATTCATGATAGTGTCTCATTACATGATTGTATATCCGCCATCCAGTACAAGATCGTGTCCAACCATGAAATCGGATGTTTCCGAGGCAAGATACAGTACGGCGCTTTGCAGGTCTTTGACCTCGGCCACATGATCAATTGGCGCCGTTTTTAAAAACACGGGAATGACTTCCGGAAACAGGTCCGGAGTCCTTGTAACACCTGGACTTATGCTGTTGACCCGAATGCCGTGCTTGATCCATTCGGCCGCAAGACAACGCGTTAAATGACAGACACCTGCCTTGGAAATACTGTATATCGCCTGTGGTTCCGGCCAGACAATGTGCCCACAAATTGACGCGATGTTGATTATCTTTCCTTGCTTCTTCGGCAACATCGCGCGTGCCTCCACCTGAGCGCAGAAAAATGTTCCACGCAGGTTTGTATCCATCACTTTGTCCCATTCCGCCTCAGTCACCTGAATGGCCTCTTTTATCGGAATGGCAATACCGACATTATTAACCGCGATATCGAGCCGACCCCACGTTTCAATGACTTTCCCTACCATTCGTGTCACATCATCTATCCGACTGGTATCCGCATGGATAGCCAGTGACTGACGGCCCAATGTGCGGATATCCTCCGCTACTTTTTTCGCGGTCTCATCGCGAATATCGCTGATGGCCACATCAGCACCGGCTTCTGCCAAAGCCTCGGCAAATGCCTTGCCAAGCCCCTGTCCCCCACCCGTTACAAGCGCCTTCTTTCCGTCCAGTCTGAAACGTTCGATGCAATTCATTTAATTTCCTTTCATGACTCGATCAGTTTTTGGGGCAGTCTTGACTTTGGCGAGATCACCGTTGATGGTGATACCGCCGTCAGCGGCGATAATGGTTCCATTGATATATGATGATTCATCGGAAGCGAGGAAAAGAGCCAGGGCGGCCACTTCCTCCGGCTTTCCCCAACGGCGTACGGGAGTGCGCAAATTAATGAAAGACGCTGCATCGAAATCATCGCCGTCCGGATTGGATTGCTTGACCATATCGGTGGCGATGGCCGCCGGCGCGATACAATTGACACGGATCCCGAAACGACCATATTCAGAGGCCAGCGATCGGGTGAGTGCAACTGTTGCTCCTTTGGTAGCGGTATAGGCGTCACACCCGGGAATACCGATAACACCGGCACTGGAGGCAGTGTTGATGATTGAACCGCCGCCGGATTTTATCATCATCGGGATGGCGAAATGACAGCAATGATAGATACTGGTCAAATTGATTGAGATGACCCTGTTCCAGATATCCGGCTTGATGTCGGTGATCAGACCGTCTTTGCCATTTAAATAAACAGAAGCGTTGTTATAGAGGACATGCAGTGTGCCTACATCTGCGGCAACGCGCTCGAACGCAGCCTGAACGGAAGAGTTGTCTGACACGTCACATTTGATAAACACCGCCTGGTGCCCGGCGCGCCTGATGGCATGTTCCGCCTCGTTACCATTCCTCTCGTCAAGTTCCAGGATAAAAACCTTCGCACCCTCTGCGGCGAACAGCTCGGCGGCAGAGCGCCCGATGCCTTTGCCAGCTCCGGTGATCGCGCAGATCTTGTTTTTAAGTCTCATTTCAAGTTCCTCCAAATTTCATTGAGTAAAGTAAAAATCAGTTCCCACCAATTTATTTGAGAATCTCTTTCACCGCCGCAACGATGTGTTTGACGCCCAGTCCGTACTCGTCGCACAGCCATTTCTGCGAGCCGATTTTGGTGACGTTCACATCAGGCAAGGCCAGACGCTTGAACGGGATATTGCCGGCGCCTGAATCCATCAATGCCTCAGCAACAGCCGAACCGAGCCCGCCGCAGATATTGTGCTCCTCGACTGTCAGGATGGCCCCGGTCTCAGTGGCCGCTCTTTTCACCGTCTCAACATCAAGTGGTTTAACTGTGTGCATACTGACGAGGCGGCATTTAACGCCATCCCTGGCGAGCTGCTCGACCGCCAATTTACAATTGTACCCGATGGTCCCGGCGAAGATCATGGTGGCGTCGGAACCGTCGCTGATTATGTTTGCCCTCCCAATCTTGAATTTTACCGGGCTGTCGTAGATATTGGGCTCTTTCTTGTAACCGCAACGATAATAGACCGGCCCTTTGTAAGCCATCATTGCCCTGGTGGCCTCGATCGCCTCCGGAATGTCACAGGGAGCGATCACCACCATATTTGGCAAAGCACGCATTATCGCCAGATCCTCGGTGGAATGGTGCGAAATGCCGAGGGGCCCGTAGGCCATGCCGCCGCCGATGATCACAATTTTGACGTTCGCATTGTGATAACAGACGTCATTACGGATCTGTTCCAGACAACGTAGTGTCGGAAAATTGGCAATAGAATAGGTGATGGCGATATTCCCTTCCATCGCCACACCACAGGCCACGCCTGTCATATTCTGTTCGGCAACACCACAATTAATGAACCGCTCCGGGAAGGCGTTGGCGAACCCCTCTATCTCACCATAACCGATATCGGCCAGGATCATGTGAACACGCGGATCTTTTTTTGCAATCGCAAGTAATTCCTTATTGAACGCCGCTCTCATTGTTATAGTCCTTTCGCATTGAGTTCCGCTACCGCCTGTTCATATTGCTTGGCTGTCACCGGACCGTAATGCCAGTTGAAATTGTCCTCCATGAAGCTCACGCCTTTCCCTTTGATAGTACGGCATATGACCGCGGACGGTTTGCCGGATTCCAGCGGCACTGAACTCAAGACCTCTTCCAGTTGTTGCACGTCATGACCGTCTTCCACGACCTTTGCCGCCCATCCGAAATCGCGCAGTTTGACATCCAACGGTTCAAGATCGATCACGTCCTCCGAGCGTCCCAGGGCCTGGAGACGGTTATAGTCAACAATCATCGTCAGATTGTCCCAGCCGTGTTGTCCGGCCAGCATAATCGCTTCCCATGTGCTGCCTGCGTTGCAGTCGCCATCACTGACAACGCAGAATATTCTGTGCTTTTTATGGGCGCGATATCCCACCATGGCCATCCCAGCCGCCACCGGCATACCGTGCCCCAATGAGCCGGTGGAAAACTCGACCCCATTGATATGATGGGAAATGTGCCCGGAGAGTTTGCCTGCGTCCTGGTAATAGGTATCAAGCCATTCTTTCGGGAAATAACCGAGTTCGGCCAGCGTGGCAAATAACGCTCCACCGCCGTGACCTTTGCTGAAAATCAGCCGGTCACGTTCCGGATTATCAGCATCGTCAGGCTTGATGTTCCGCATGATCCGCAGGTACATCACCGACAGGATTTCGGCGCAGGACAGCATGCTTCCGATATGGCCGCTTTGCCCCTTGTGTACCATCCGCAGGCAATGTAGCCTTGCTCTGTGTGCCAATCGCCGGCACTCCAACGACTCTTGCTCATTCATTTTGAGACCCTCCATTCGATGATTCTTTTGTTGTCTCGGGAATGCATCCTGACCAGAGACGGTTGACCACACCTATCAAGGCAATTCCACTTACGACGAAAACTCCAGCCAACATAAGCGCGTTACCTGTCTGCCCGTAAAGATAGTTACCCACCGCAAACAAAGATGACCAGATCACAGTACAACCAGCTACCCATCCGAGCAGTGCCAGCGGGATGTTCTCGTGTGTTGCCCTGGCTTCTTCGTCTGAGATACCGGCTTCTTTGCGGATTCGCGTCCAGCCCGGCCCGAACGGTCTGACTTTACGATAGAAATCAACCAGGGTCTTGCGATCAGTTTGCGGACCCAGATAAGCCGTCAATACCCAGCATACGGTTGTAATGGCAATGGTAACCAGAAGTCCGACGTGAGTACCCATAGTATGTCCGGTCTTGTGATAAATCAGGATTCCTACTGACGCGGCAAAGGAACTGATCATCGCCACAACTTCACACCAGGCATTGACCCGCCACCAGAACCACCTCACCAGGTAAAGCAGGCCTGTACCGGCACCAACCTGAAGCATGATGTCGAAATTATCTTTGGCTGAATCGAGAACAAACGTGAGCGCAGAAGCGCAAATGAAAAGTCCAATTGTTGCCAACCGTCCGACAAGTACGTAGTGTTTCTCGTCGGCATTTTTCCGGATGAACCGCTGGTAAAAATCGTGGACCAGGTAAGAGGCGCCCCAGTTGAGAAGTGTCAGGATGGTCGATGAATTGGCCGCGATCAGTCCACCAACCATGAGACCTATGAAACCCACGGGCATGAATATGAGCATGGCAGGATATGCAATGTCGTGACCCAGTAATTTTGGATCCAGATTTGGAAATGCCTTCTGAATATCTGCTATTTCAGGATACACAATGATAGAACAGAGAGCCACCAGTATCCATGGCCAGGGACGCAAGACGTAATGAGCGATATTGAAAAAAAGTACCGACCCGAGAGAATCCTTTTCCGACTTGGAAGCAAGCATCCTCTGGGCAATGAAACTCCCTCCGCCTGGTTCTGAACCCGGATACCACACAGCCCACCATTGCACAGCTATCGGCATGATAAACACAGCAATTGCCATGTCCCAGTTATTGGTAAAATCGGGAAGGATATTCAGGTAGTTTAAACCTTGAGGACCGGCCTTGGCTGAGAGTGTGGATATGAGTGTTTCCATTCCGCCAACATGTTTTACAGCAAAGAATGCCGCAGCAATGACTGCCGTCATCTTGATGAAGAACTGGATCATATCAATGACCAGTACTCCCCACAGGCCGGAATGCGCCGCGAACACCACGTTCAGCAGACCGCAAAATAAAAGGGTTTGCCAGCGCTCCAGGCCAAAGAGTATTCCGGCAATTTTGCATGCAGCCAGGTTTACCGACGCCATGATTATGCAGTTAAAGAACAGTCCCAGATATATCGAGCGAAACCCTCGCACAATACTCGCCGCCTTACCAGAGTAGCGGATCTCATAGAACTCAAGGTCAGTCATTACTCCTGAACGGCGCCATAGACGGGCATAGAAGAACACCGTTGCCACGCCCGTGAGTGTAAATGCCCACCAGCACCAGTTGCCCGCTACACCCTGGCGGCGCACAATGTCTGTTACCAGGTTTGGCGTATCACTGCTGAAAGTGGTGGCCACCATTGACAAACCAGCCAGCCACCACGGAACAGATCGCCCCGAAACAAAGAACTCGGATGTATTTTTCCCCGCACGCTTGCCAAAGAACAAGGCCGGAATAAAACAGATAAGCAATGTACCCAATACAATGATCCAATCAATTAGATGTAGATGCATAGTTCCTTCCTAATTCCGCGTTTGATTCTATAATCACGTTTTCCCACGATTTACTTCGACTTATCGCGGGTCGGTGCGGCAGGAACGAAAAAGCGCCGATAACTGCTGTCAAACCAGTCAATGTCGAAAACCGGATCGGTTTGCGATTCATCCTCTGCAACCTGCTGAATTAATTGCGTCCAGATTGCATTGGCCTCTTTTTGTTTGCCTTTGGCCTTGGCCTGCACCGCCTCAGCAATTTTCACTGCCAATCCCGAATGCAGCAACAGGTACTTCCACGACTGCTGATGCACCGGACTGCCGATAGACGTGTGACTCTCGATAATCGGACGGAAATTTTCTACCACCCGCGAGACTTCTGCCAGCTTTGTCAATGCCGCCGTTTTGTCCCCGTCTTTTTTAAATAGCGCATCACGGTCCAGGAAAAGCGGCTCAAACAAGTCCGAAAGCTTAACTACATATTGTTTTGCCTGTTCGGCGCCGTCGCCAAAAGCGGCGGTGAAATATCCGCGAGCCAGTTCATCGGTGTCGGCCTTCGGATTCCAGAGCAACCTGGCATGAAGGTATATTGGATATCCGTGCGGGAAACAGGCACGGAGCATCTGACAACTCACAAACCCTTCCATTCCCATTTGCGGCAACCGGCGGATATCTTCGGCCATTACCTTGGTAAAACCAAAATAGCCCGGATCATAATAGTGGTGCCATATCATGTGGTAATCGAAGACAAACGCTTCGCCTGAGAAAACTTTCTGCCAGCTTCGCAGGACATTCATACTGGCGTGTTCATCAGCCGGTGCTTTGTTTTGATTGAGCTGATACGGAGGCAGGCCTTCGCCGGTCGCCGTAAGATCGTATGGTTTGTCGTAATGCCGCGAGATCGGCGCAAACATCTGTACAAAGCGACCAGGGTTACTAAATCGCTGTTTTTCCGGTGGCCAGATGAGGTCCTGGTAGATTAAGAACACGATCTTGGTGACAATGCCGCGCCGGGTGAGTTCCGCATCGATAGCGTTAAGGATTTCGACATAGAGGTCGCTCAACCGCGTGTCGCGGCAAAGGGGGCACTCACACGTCTTATTCATCGCGTCGTCGGTCCAAACAGATCGGAAGAGCG
>JAQUPZ010000006.1 GCA_028716365.1 Kiritimatiellia bacterium | reverse complement strand
GAACTAAAAACGACCACGGGAATGCTCAGGATTATATCGCCAACCGATTGCGTTAAAGACAGGCTCACATGGTTCTATCACGATAACGATCAGCAGTGTCTCGCCCAAGCCGTTGCTGTGGCCATGAATAATCGAATAGATCTAAAAGAAATTGAAAGATGGTCTGTCGGCGAAGGCATGCGCGAACAATTCGAACAGATTCGAAAACGCTTGAAATCAAAGACCCGACAAAGCTCTTCAGCGTACGTCGCGAAACCACGTCGCCGCTGAGAGCAGCCGTTACATATGCTTTCTTGCGTAATCAGGTTTTTGCAAGTTCTGCGCTATGGGCCTGAATCTTCTTAGCCGCCCCTATGATGTGGTCCATACATCCGCGTTCGGCCAGGAGCATGTTCTGACCCATCCCGATCGTCGTCTCGCAGACCAGCTTGTTCCCTTTCAGTTCCTGAAAGCTGTCACGATAAGCTTTCAACCGTTCTTCACTGAAGAGACGTTTGAATCCGCGCGAAGCAATTGTTTCGTCGAACAAGCCGTCAAAATACTGTTCTGAATAAACACCGCCACAAGGGATACCCTCTGCGTTCATTGCCCTGATGAACTTGGCCTTGGGAAGGCCGTTGAACTGCTGGGCATCGTATCTGAACGGATAGAGATGCCAGACCGCCCGGCTGTTTTCCGGTAACCGCGCGGGCTGGATGCCGGGGATCTGCTTGAGACCCGCAGTCAGATGATCGGCGTTCTCACGCCGGATGGCGGTTTCTTTCACCAGCTTGTCCATCTGTTGAAGAAGTATCACGGCCTGCATCTGAGTCATCCTGTAATTCATACCACGCGTGAAACTACCGTTGCCCTTGTTGGTCCCGAAGGCACGACCACAGTTGTGGAAGGAGACACAACGGTCTATCAGTTCATCGCTGTTGCCGGTAACGGCGCCGCCTTCGCCGGACGGCAGATGCTTGGAATTCTGGAAACTGAAACAGCCCAGGTCACCCAGTGTACCGCACTTATTACCTTTATATTCACCCAGCCATGCCTGACAGGCATCTTCTACTACGGCAAGTTTATGCTTTTTGGCAATTGCGTTGATTGCGTCCATGTCACAAGGCATTCCGTAAATATGCACCGGCAGTATGGCCCGGGTCCGTTCCGTAATCCGGCTCTCGATAGTCGCAGGATCCATGGTGAGCGAAGCCGGGTCCGTATCGGCAAATACCGGCAGGGCCTTGCAGTTCAGGATCGCGTTATATGTTGCAATAAATGTATACGGAGAAGTAATCACTTCATCGCCGGCATCCACGCCCATGACGTGCAGCGCGACCATCAACGAAGTAGTGCCGCTTGCAGTGGCCAGACAGCGCTTCGCACCGAGAAGTTTCGCATAGGCATTTTCGAACTCTACCACGTGTTCACCGGCACCGCGGAACCATCGTCCGCTGCGTAATACTTTGATGACATCCGGTTCCCATGACTCGCGCCATTCCGGCCACTTGGGCCAACTGCCTTTATGTATAGGCGTGCCTCCAAGCAGGGCAGGTTTTTCATCGGCCGCGCGGGCAAGCGCTGGAACCGCTCCAATACCCAATACCGGCATTACTCTCGACAAAGTGTGACAAATTCCCGCGCTGGCAGCGGCCGTGGTTTTGAGGAAACTGCGACGGTTCATGTTCATGGTGTGTCCTTTCGATTGGATTGACAGTTCTCCAAGGGTTACCCCCCTCAGTAAATTCTTACTGTAAATTTACAACCGCCATACCTTCAACGCAACTTATTTCTCAAAAATCCGCGGAGTACGTTTATCTGGAAAAGCGGCATACATCTGCCTTAGCTGTGTCCTTTGACATTGACACCCATTGTACCGCAATGCCAGAATTCCCGCGCAAGGTTGAAATATGACGTCTATTCCTGATGTGCCGGAAAAACAAATTCCAGCGGATGCTCCCCCCGTAAAGCTTAAAGACAGGCTCGTCAGTATCGATACATTGCGCGGCTTTGCGATGTTTCTGCTGATAGCCCAGGGCGATATCGGTGGGGCGCACATTCTGCCGGCATTTTTCAAACTCTGTAACTTTACCAGAGCCGCCGCCTCGCAGTTTAATTACGCCCTGTGGGAGGGATTAAACATTGTTTACATTGCAAGCCCGCTTTTCCTTTTTGTATCAGGGCTGACAATCCCGATTTCCCTGAGCAAGAGACTTGGCCAGGGTCAAAGGGATGCAAAGTTTTATATCCATGTCATCAAACGCGTTCTGGTTTTATATCTTCTTGGTCTGATAGCGGGCGGACACCTGTTCAGCCTGGAATTTGCGCACATGCAAATTTACAATAATGTCCTGCAGTACATAGGAATAGGCTATCTCGTCTGTACAATACTGGTGATAAACACTTCTGTCCGTACACAGTTTGTTCTGGTGGTGGTATTACTGTCGCTGTACTGGATGCTCTTTTTATTCATACCGGTTCCCGGCTGGCATGGCGATCATTTCTCAAAACAGATGAACCTGGCTATTTACATTGATAATATGGTCATGGGCCCATTCCACAGGGCTGGTTCATGCCAGCTATTAAGGACAATTAATTTTATTTCGAACATGCTTCTGGGCGTTCTTCTGGGGCAATTACTTAACAGCAACCGTGACAAAAAAGACAAAACAATCCTGCTGTTTGCCTCCGGCCTGATCATGCTGTCGGCAGGTTTCATCTGGGGCCAGTTCTTCCCGATAATACGGCACCTGTGGACAAGTTCATACGTACTTGTGACCTGCGGAATATCGGCGCTGTTACTGGCACTTTTTTATTTCATTATTGATGTTCGCGGACATTCAAAATGGGCATTTTTTCTTGTCGTTTTCGGAGTCAACTCGATAGCCGTGTATATGATGACCCACATGTTTGACTTCAAGTTGATTGGTAATATATTCGTCGGCGGACTAAGCAGATTTCTTGCGGTAAAAGTTCAAGCTTTTGTTGAAGCAATTGCCGCCATGACGGTTATCTGGCTGATCATGTATTGGATGTACCGTAAAAAAACATTCATAAAGGTTTAAACCATAGGAAACCAGCGGAAGCAGAGTCCCCCATTCTCCCTGTCCCCTTGTCTCTCCGTCCCCCCGTCTTCTTATCTCCCAATCACTCCAGTATCAGCTTGCCGCCATTATCCAGATCATAGGTCGGACCCTGTGCACCGCGCCAGACGATCCATTCCCCGCTCTCGGAACGCCAGGCACCAACATTGAAACCGAGGCTCAGCCCGGGCTTGTAACTGATATCAATGGCGTCCAGCGGGATCGCCCATTCACCGGTCCATGACTGCTTACCAGCCCTGGCAGCAAACTTGACAGCCTTATCCAGTTTCTCGACCTTATCACTCGCTGCACCGCCCTCCGTTGTACACTCATGTTTGCCCGAAGCATAACCGTGAATAATGAAGGTGGAACCAGGCTTTGCGCCGGAGGCATCGCGAAGGCATACCTCGGCCCCATCATTCTGTCCCCATCCCTCACCTTTGGACAACGCTGTGCCGGCCTTGAACGGTACAGTGATGGTCACATACAGTGTTTTACAATCATGGAATGCGCGGGCGCGGGCGGCCTGGCCCTGGATCGCCGAACGTTCCGGGGTTTGTTTCATGGCCATCGCCTGCGATGGATATTCTCCCTTTTTCGCCACACCGTTGATCTCGGCGGCGTTGTCGCATTTGGCGGCAGTGAAAGTAAATTCCGGTTCGCTCCGGACCAGCCCTTGAGTCAACAGCATTCCCATGATAACAGCGGCAATCAATGTGTTCTTCTGCATACCGGCCTCTTTCTTTTTAATTGGTTGATGAAAATTGTTTTTCGGGAGTAATTCTGCAACACCACATGCGATACTCCCATCCTATATTTCTTTCGTGATTATGTCCGCAATGAGGCGAAAGTCAATGTTTTCCATTTTAAAGATAAGGCAGGAAAATTATTATTCTTCCGCAACAAAATGCTGTTTCATTTCGCAACATTGTAGGCAAACAGGTACTGACTGTAACGGATATACAGGCGGCCTCCGCACACCACCGGATGCGCCCAACTCGGCCCAAGCTCCTGCTTTGGTAATCGAAACTGACTCACAATCTCAAACTTTTCAGGATTAACCGGTACAAGTCCGACTTCGCATTTTTCACTCATCACGTAGAGCATTCCATCCGCAGTGGTAAGGCATCCGGACCGCGGCCCCTGTAATTCGTTACTGGTCCACATTGTCTTGCCGGTTTTCCACTCGATACATGCCCAGTGCCGTTTCTGGTGATTACCATCAGCATGCCCGTACAGGTACCCATCAAGCAGAACGACACCACCATGTTCGTTGTCCAGTTCCGTGGTCCGCCAGATTTCTTCGGCAGTACACTTGTCACCGTTAACATTAAGTTTCAGTAATGTTGAGCCCCTGCCCCACGTACCAAACACTGCCACGCGACCGGCGTAGTAGACAGGCTGGGTTGCAATGACTTCATATCGTGCCGGCTGATCGTAACGCCAGAGCATTTTCCCTGTTTCCGCGGCCACACCAATTGCAGAGCCGGAAGTCATAGTGATAACCTGCCGCAGGCCCTTAACATCAACGATAATGGGTGTTGCATATCCTGGCTTGTCACCGGTTCCAGCCGACGTCCACACGGTTTTTCCTGTATTCCTGTTGAGCGCAGCCATCATAACGTTAGAGCCACCCGGACAGCAGATTACATTATTACCATCAACCATTATGGATTCACTCAAGCCCCAGGTTATGTTGCGACCCTGAAATTCAGTCAGCATATTCAGTGTCCAGATGATTTTGCCGGTTCCGGCATCAAGGCAGATGACATCACCATCACCATTTAAATGATACAGCTTGCCCCTGTCTATGGTCGGTGTTGCACGGGCTCCGGGAGAAGCACGGTTATATGCCTTTCCATTATTCACCTGCCATAATTTTCTGCCGTTCATATCCAGCGCGGTGATGACGGTATTCGATCCAATATTACCGGCCGTGTAAATCATGCCCCCGCTGATTGCAACGGTGGCATAGCCTCCACCAATGCCGTCTGCCTGCCAGAGCAATTTCGGACCACCTTCCGGCCACTTTTTCAGAAGATTGGTCTCGGTAGAAATATTGTCGCGACGCGGACCATGAAACTGCGGCCAGTCAGCAGCCATAACGGGTATTGCCGCTGATACAAGCAAAGATATCAGAGTGATTTTCATTATATTATATGATTATCCTTTTCGTCTTCAAGGCGAGGCCGGGGCCCGGTCAAGATGCTTGTGTAGAAACTCATATGTCCCCTTGCCGTTGATCGTGTGCGGTCCATTAAAGTATTCTATTGTATCCATATTGTTCAGCCCAAGTCTGTCGTAAAGGCGATGAACCTTTGCATATTCCCATGCAATCCATTCATCGATACCACACCCATCATCATGACCTCGCTCAACCATGAACGGTCTCGGTGCAATCAAAGCGGCCATTTCCGCGTAATTATACGTGCGACCTAGATTCCACTCGTCAATCTCCCATTCCCCGGTAAACATGTAACTGGCAGGGAAATCCACACTGATTATCTTGCGAATCCAGTCGTTGAAGTCACCGGAACAAATACTCATGCAATATCCTTCGAGCGCGGCTGGTATGCGCATGGCTGACTTGCCGCCATAAGAGAGGCCGTAAAAAGCAATACGTGATTTATCCACGAAGGGCTGCGCACCAAGCCATTCGAGAATACGCTGATGCTGAGCGTTGATGACGGAGAAAAGAGTTTTTCCAAGCGGATTCAATTTGCGCTGCAACACGCGGAAATTATCATACCCGCGGTACAGATTGTGCGGCGAAAAAGTAACAAAACCCTGACGGGCAAGTTTGGAAGCAAATCCCTTGTAATATTTGTATGCATTACTCTTCTCGTCTTCGTTGACACAGTCTTCCGGCAGACCCTCGAGCCCATGTTGACAGACAACAACGGGACGTTTTTCGCCGCTTTTTATATTTTTCGGCACAATCAGACAGCCCCATGCAAAAACATCGGGCCACATATCAAGTGTTACGTCATAGACCGAGAACACCTCGTTTTCCGAGAGCAGGCAACTGCGCGCATTCAAGGGCATAGACGGATCAGGAAAACGGCCTATGACCTCGTTGACGAATTCATCACGGAAACCTTTTGTTGCCGTGGCGAATTTTTCCACGGCATCTACCGGCACCTTCTTCCAGAAACGCGCATTGCGTTCAACCTCACACACATGTAATAATCTCTGCGTGTAGTCCTGCATCTCTTTTACCTGGCGCTGTTGCCTTTGCGCGATATCGGGCAGTGGCGTTTTTGTGCGAAGAGGAGCCTCCGGCGTTTTTACGTCGGACACAGAAATATTCAGGCCTGTGAGCAAAGCTTGTACAGCCTCGACGGAAAATACAGGCATCGTGGTATCCTGAGCACCAACAATAAGACGCTGTGCATCGGTGAATTTACCATCATTGAGTGTTCTGGCACGCTGAATTTCGGCAGAAACTTCCTTTACATCGGGTTGCGTAAGTTTACCCGGCGCAGTAACGGCACGCACACCCGGTTGCGATGACTTTGTTCCGGGTAGTTGCGGATACTGGCTGTATTCCACCACAAGCATTCGCGGCGCAATCAGCGTGGCGATCTCAGCATCACCAAACTCACGTAATAGTCCGAAAACATTCCGGTAAATCGGCTCTTCCCAAATGCAATTGCGATTGCGCATATAGCCGCTGACCAGTACCGCCTGGATCCGTGTATCAAGAGCAGCGGCATTCATCGCAATCAAACCGCCTTCACCATAACCGGCAACGGCAATGGGTGCACTTTCAGCTTTATTCTTCAGGTCCATCCAATCAACAAGCGCAAAAACCTTTTGAAGTTCGTAGCCGATCACATGCCGCCCCATTTCAAAGGACATGCGATAAAGCCATTCACGATGCGGTTCGTTGGTCCGGATATTCAGGACAGGATTACCGGAAAATTCAATACCACGATCGATAAGCACAGGCACAACGACTTCACAACCGAGCTGGACAAAACGCAAGGCTGCCTGCGAAACAGGCGCAACACCTTCGGCCAGACCCGCGAGCATCTCAGGTGTTTGATCGGCATCCGGCAATACGATGATACGGGCTTTTATTTTTCCTTTGGGTTCAAGCAGCAAACCTTCGCCATGTACACCTGCGAGCACTGGCCAGCGCACGGCGTGAATTGTGTAGTCCCTGGTTTCCGCGAGCTTCGAATCATGTTCGGTGGTACTCACCAGTTCCAGGGCGACAAATGACTCACGTTTGTCTTCCTTCACCACGCCGAGGATATGGCGCAGATGTTCGCGGTTTGGTTCCACTGAACTGTTATAAGCGGCCGCGGAATTGAGATCGCGTTTCCACAAAGTTGTACGCAGGGTAACGGACTCATTGATTGCCCGCATGAGAAAGCGGTCAACACCTGCAATCATTTCCTTAGATCGCGCATCACCTACAACCGGCTGGAGCGGTGTGGTCCCGGCAAGTTGCGCTTGTATCCTGTTTTGCGGGAGAACAACAACGATGGCAATCAGTAGAAACAAAGATAATCTGGAAAGAATTCTCATTAAAACCCTCCTTGTTACTGTCCTGCCGCCAGACTGACGGAATCTATTTCTACAAATACATCGGCCTGATTACATGGATCCAGCCGCAGGCGGGTAATGAAACCCCTCCAGCGCGGGTTCTTTGCAACAGGAATCACGTAGTCATGCCACTGGCCGTCTCCCGACACATCGAAGCGTTCACTGCTGGCTTCGCTTTCCGGCATGCGGTTTGTGCGCCAGAAAAGCTGGGCCCGGTCCTTGATCTCCTGGCCTTCCTTCTTCTGGAGTTTCATTCGTATCCGTACTGTGTTGAAATCACGTGCAGAAGTTTTCATGGGTGGACTGAAAAACGCCGGATCACGCCCGGTGGAACGGGCCCCAAGTACACCGTTTTGTACGCGCATGTCAGTCAACCCCATCACGTGGGTCCAGCCTTCGTCCCCACTGTCGAAACTCCATGCCGTTTGCGCGGCCGGCGCAGGTGGCACATCATACGGACCAACCCCCGCATCAACAGGTGTCACGTCAACGTGTTCCTTCGGCGCGTCTGTAAAAACATCGCGAATGGCATCGAGGTAACCGAAGCCGAATTCGTTGTGCGGCTCAATGTAGGAACCTTCCCCCCACTCATTCCACGCTTCAACCAATATCATGTTCCCGTTCTCTACTTTCCGTTGTCCGCTTTCAATCAGCAACTTCGCATCCTGCAGATGCTGACGGAATAATTCAGGTGTCCGCCCGTACCTTACCAGGTTGTTATCGCCATGCCATGGACGACTGTCCCAGCCGCCGCAAACAGGTACAGGAAGGAGCGGTATCGGACTTTTCTCACCTATGTGTGCCCAATGTTTCCGATAACCTTCGAGAAGCGTCTCAAAAGGCGCGTAGTAGCCTGTACCACTCATATTAAGACCCGGCCAGTTATATGCAGTGACAGAGTCATATCCCTCCGCCGCGGCGCGGCACGCACCATCCGCGTTACCCACACAGGCGACAAAATGAAGCCCTTTCAAACCGGCCTGCCGGCACTCGGCCCGCATTGCATCAAACGCTTTTTTTACCCCTGCACTGCCAAGATCTTCCGTAAGCCGGTGAGGACTGAAGATGATCATCACCGGTTTTCCGCCGATGGTAAGATGTTCCGGACGGCGGAAATAATTTTCAATCCAGTAACGTGTCACGGCAATGCAGTCGTCGTGTGATGAAGTATGCGGGCCGTTGTGGTTTGCCCAGAGAAGGCAGAACTTGAGCAAGTTCCTGTAACGGGCCTTGAAGTAACCGTCATGCAACCCGTGTTCCAGATGCCGCGAACCCTGGCTCCAATACCAGTCGTAGGCAAAGAAAGTGATGCCATGTTCAACGGCCCACTTGATGTGCCAGTCCGCCACTTCCGGGTCGCCCTCGCGATACCAGCCCAGCACCGGCTTGCGCTCCGGGAAACGCTGGATCGGCTGCCATTGACTGGCACTCTTCCATCCGGGAAAATAATACACACCTACTTCATTCGTCCCGCGTACCGGCTTTGGTTCTGGTACATAACCGGTACGCTTTATAGATACCGGCTGCGTAAATGCAAGTTTGGCGCGGGCGACAACCTCCCCAGCGTTGGCGGCTTTTATATGTAATTCCGCTTCACCTGTCAGCGGTTCGGCCGCCTGGACTTTCCATGTGAAAGCCGTCTCTTCCCCGAACCCAACCGAAGCCACCCGCCCATCAGCAGGTGATTTACTCAAAACAGTTACACCCTTTGGCAATTTCAGTTCCGCTTCCAGATTCCTTGCAGACTGGCCACCGGTATTGCAGACAAGCAGGGATAGCGTGGCGGGATTGCCGGTGCGGGGTAACGCGTCTTCCAGAGCACATGAAACAACCTGTAACTGGGGCTCACCTTGAGGCGTATCGCTCACACGCAACCAGCGAACACATGCCCTTGCTTCATTCGCGTCAGCCGGTCGTAACCCCAACGCAACAATCCGGCCGTTCCAGTCTTTTGCCGCCAGAAGATCGAGGTTATAGGTCCTTTCACGGCCATCGGCTTCGACTGGAAAACTGAATTTATTCAGTCCACGTGCCTGTTCCGTGGCAAAATAAAGTGTGGCATGGCGCTTCCGGGAACCAGGTAGAACATCTTTACCTGATGGTGATGTCACCGCCATCCGAATCGATACAAAAGAATCCTGCGCAGCATCCACCCGTAACGGCGGTCCAAGCGCAAAACCGGTTGAGTCTATAGTTGAGATTACCAGTCCGTTTGCGTCGCGATCAACAACTGCTCCATGGAATCCCTGCCAGCGCAGATTTATACCATCGGCGCCTGTAAAATCAAAACCCACTTGTTCAGCCGCCGGTGGCACGCCAAGTTCCAGGATACGAATCGAGTCGAGTTCAAACTGTGTCCCGTCGTAAAGATCAAAGCGCAGACGTACAATCTTCTTTTCGGGATGCCAGAAAGGCAGAAGCCGGTATGTATGCCACTGGTTGTCGCCATTTACGTGGAACCGCGTGGTCTTTACCGGTTCAAATCCGCCGTAACGGCCTTGCGTCGTATTACTCCAGAAAAATTCTGCAGTCCCCTCATGGTCTGCCTTGAGACGAACTTCTATGACCTGCCACGGTGATGCGGGTATTTCGAGTTTTGGACGAAAATCCAGTATAGGGTCAGCACCTGTGGTACGGCCGGACCACACCCCATTGGAAACCGTTACCCCTTTAAGATGAACATTGGCATTCCAACCCTGCGAGTCGCCGTTTTTTTCAAAAGTCCATTCCTGCAGAATCTTTTCTCCCGCTTTCTCAGGAGAATCGTCGGCAAAAACAGTAACAGGCAAATGCGTCATCAGGACAAAGAGCACAGGGAAACACAGGGGCAACATTTTCATTACAGACCTCCTTGAATCAAAACACGGGTTTATTTTTTCGATTTTTCCACAGGTGGGATGATGGGCTTCGGCGTATTGACGCCAGCCTGTTTCACCAGAAATTCACAAAGCGCATCAGCTATAAAACGGTGGCCCTTTTCATTTGGGTGGGCCATGTCGCCAAAGTACTCCTCGATCTTTTCCCGCCCCAGGGCAGTCAACAGGCGGTGGATATCGAGCAGGGGCAACTTGCGTTCACCTGCAAGTTCGCGGACGGCTTCTGCATAGTCGTCCATCATCACAAAGCGCGGTCCACAGCCCGGCCCGGTTGCTAAAAGCAGGATGGCACTGCGTCCCTTTGTGACCCGGCACACGCGATCAATATAATCGTTAACCGACTGTTTGAAATATTCACATGTTGTTGCGCCGCTTTTGTCGTTATAGCCAATCCATAGCGTAACGAGGTCAGGCGCAGTATCATTGAAATCGCGGGGTATCCAGGCGCGCAGATCGGTAGTGCGTGCTCCCCCAACAGCCTTGCTGACACATGTGATGGCAGGTTGATTGAGCCAGCGCCTAAGCAGGTCCTGGGCGAGTACGGCATAACGCTGGTTATCCTTGTCGGGAAGCCCGGTACCGGCCGTGATCGAATCACCCATGCATTGTATGTTCACTGGTTTGTTCGCCCGCAATAAATCCAAGATCTCTTTAAATGGACGCGGCAGAGGAGCGGTAACGGGTGATGGTACCCGCTCTTCAAACTGGATATGATCAAGACAGAAACTGTGTGCCGGGATGTTCCGGTTGTTATGATAAATATTCCAGCGGCTTCCAAGACGTATGGCATTTATACCGCTTACCGGCATACCCGCCGAGATACCGAGCGGACTGGTTTGCATCTCCGGCGCAAACTCGACCCAGGCAAAAGTAAATTTTTGCCACTCAGTATTCTTGAGCGGAAAATACACCACATAAGGATAAACTCCAGTAAGTGCCAGACAACCAAACAGGTCGGACCCGTCGCCTTTTACCCAGAAAGAAACACCCTCGTAGCGGTCCCACGCCGCAGAATTCGTGACCCAGCTTTTGGACAGGGTACGCGTGACCTCACCCGGCATTGTAACCTTGATGGCGCCTGAACCGTATTTCGTATCCGGCGCAACTACCACCGTGGCCGGCGCACGGTTGGTTTTCCAGAGTGTCGCATTATCACATTCCTCCAGCACAAACGGCTCCGCGTATAAAATACCGCTTAGTACAAACATAAAAACAAAAGAAATTGACCATTTTGTTCCTGAATTCAAAACACAATCAATCAACGCATCTTTCATAGTAACCCCTTGTTTCAGTTTCTCATTCCGTTCAAGATAAATATCACGTTCAATCTAACACTGTTAAAAGGGCAGGCTTTTAATCAATGAATAAACTTATAAATTTCGGGTAGAGCTGACATAATTTCCAATTATAAACCAATTTCCTGCCTGCGATTCTCAGATGAATACCTGCAGATCACCTGATATGGGGTATCGCGTCAAACGTCAGTATTTCAAACGGTTTCAAATCGAGTGTGCATTGCTGACCGGCTGTCACTTCGATCGGCGCGGCAGTCGCGTCTTTTTTCCACGGACTCTTGAGTGAATAGCTTTGCACGGCTCCGGCAGGCAACTCGAACACCTGGCCCACGTCAATAGAAAATTTTGCCGGTTGATCCGACGGGTTGCGCAAGGACAGTATCCCCTTCCGTTTTGCCCATGACGCCCAGCCATAAACCTGACCTTTGGCCGGGTCACCACCCACCCAATGCGTATCGGCAATCACATCGGCATTCGCGCGCGACCATTTTGCACCTTCGGCGAGGACATCCCATGCGGTGGCTTTCATCAGTTCAGGCGCGATATAAAGCTCTTGTACATTGACCCCCGAGGCAAAGAACGACCGTATTTCATCGAGGATGTCTCTTTCATCAAAGGTTTTTACCCTGCCGCCGTTATTGATCATGATGCCGTGGATCATCAAAGAGCTGATCGGATACAATGGACCGCGGACAAGAACGCGGTTATGTACTTCAAAATCCCGGTAGGTGATCCACTGCTGCCGTTCGGAACCTTTCGCCCCGCTGATACCGGTATCGCCACCGCCCCGCCAGATAGCATCACTGCGAAGCAACCAGAACGGTGAGGGCCAAGTGCCGGAAGAACAATTGATAAAGACGTCCGGCATGGACTCTCTCAATTCGCGCAGTAACCGCCACAGAGCTTCAACATCACTCCGGTATTCCCCCACATCAGAGGGACTGTTCGATCCCGCGAAACCATCAAACTTGTAATACTTTACACCATGGTTTCGCATCAGGTTTATGCACGCAGCACGGAACCGCGCATAATAACGCGGCCCGGAGAGCGATAAACCGCCCTGGTTGGTTTCCATCCCTCGCTGCCGTCCGAACTTCACGCGAGCGGGCTTGCAGGGATAGCCTCCCCACGGGGAAAACCATATACCGAGGCCGGATTGATATTTCGCGGCAGTTTCAATCAACGGAACGAATCCGTTTGGAAATCCATTATGGAACTGCCAGACAAGGTTCTCGTCGTCCCATTCATAATCATGGACAAACGCATCGATCTTCGCGCCGCGCTGTTCCACCAGTTCACGTCCCACGTTGTCTATGATTTCGCGCCACTTTTGTTCCTGTCCAGCCCGATACTCCTCAGCCTCGACAGGTTTATTCTTCACCATCGCCCAGTAAGTCAGGCCTATCTGTTCGCCGTTATTGTGATGCAGGAACGGATGGAAGGGATACGCGCGTTCACGCTCCAGATAACACAAGAACCCGCGCCGCTGTTGTCCGGATGGATACACACCGATAACCGAACTCAATGTCAGAGATTCATCCGGTGTCACGCTAATGTCGCATGGATAACTGCATCGTACGACATCGTCGGTCGCAATAACCTGGCTCTTAGAGGCCGGGTGTTCCACGCCAAAAAACATATTGCTGGTAACAACGGGCGAACCGTCCACTTGACCCGCAACCTCCGCACGCGGCACACCCATATCGATCAATACAACGTCCACGACTTCGATGGGTTCCCGCAGCGGGTGGAGTGTCACCTCCTGCCGTATATAATTGGCATTATCACGCAAGATCGCCCGCCAAACCACTTCGATATCCGCGGCAGTTGAGATCATCCGCGCCGATAATTCCCAACCAGCGAAATGATCACCGACCTTTGCCGACTCTGGATTTGCCTTCAGCGGCGTGAGTTTCGGTGGGGTGACAAGTTTCAGTTCCGATGCTGTCAGCGTACGTGTTTGCGGACTCGGTGTCTGCCCCAGAACAAAATAGAAGCACTCGGCATTTTCGTCAGAGAGACTTGTGGAAGAATGCTTGTCCCAGATGCCATCAGGCTTGAGATGTCTATCGGCCCAGCTCCACTGCATGGCAATGGCGCTGTTTTGCAGTATCACATTGGTGGCAGTGGATTTGCTTTCGGCAGGTCCCGGCAACGGTCCCGGATAATCCATCGCCAGGGTTTGATCCCCAAAGTAACAGCACATCGCACTCAATAGAGACAATATTGTCAACGTTCTCATGGTTAGGTTATGGTTCATGAGTAATCCGCATATTTTCACCTTGTGTGAAAATTCTGTCACAGGAATTCAGCAACAGTCAACAGCAAACGGGTTCTTATGGTGCATTCCATAAGTCCAGCCTATTGTCCTTGTTCACACGAGGCACAAGACCATATGGGAACTGAAAAGCCAACCTTCATTATGGACCGGATCGGACGGATGGCAAAACCTTGACCTGCAACGCAACGTCGAGCCATTTAGCTTTCGGGACATTACCGGGGTTGAGGGTAACCTCGATCCGGTTCGGGCCGTTTTTTACAAGTTCCAGCGCCACCGGGTAGTCCAACCAGGGACTGGACACGATGGCACCCGTGAGCGGCGTGCCGTTCAGCGCGACAACCAGGGCATTCGCACCCGGGTCACCAGCGATCCGCAGACGCAGCGTTGCGATCGCCGGCCGGGCCAGATCGGCATTTGCTACGGGCATTCCAGCCACTCTAAGTTCAATTGATGCCGGCTTGCCAGGTTCGAGCGGGAGCGGCCGTTCGGGCGAGAGATAGGCCCGGCGCAGGAAGCGTTTCTCGCCATCGGCCATCCAGAAGTTTATGACTTGTGCGCCGCGCGCCGCGACAACGAAGGTCTTGTCCAGTCCGCGTAATCCATCAGCGTTGCCGAGTTCACGCCATAACGGACTTTGCGGGTTGAAAGCGTTGAACATGTATATGCCATCAACACCCTCGGACCAGGCCACAGCCGCACGGCCCCGGTAACAAGCCGGTGCCGAACGAATTTTCGCCGCCTCGGTGTCTCTTAACCGCGTTTCGCTCAGGCAGGCGTAAACCGGAACTCCGTACTTGTGTCCAAGCTCGACACTCGCCGACCAGGGATTCAACCGGAAGTAGTCAGACACGGCCATGGTATCGACCAGCCCATCGGCCAGCCAGCGCTCAATGTCGATACCCATCGCCTTGCTATATTCGACCGAATCGGGTACGCGTATCGCAACCAGGATTGGCCGGCCGCGTTGAAGCCCGATCCGTTCGGTAGCGTTGCGAACTTGACGGACCATATCGGTGAGCCTGGCGAGTTCTTCCGCCGTGGCGTCCGTGCCCCATGCCGGCCCCTTGAAATAAACCGCGTGACGGAGGAAGTCCATTTCAATGCCGTCAACGTCGTAATTTTCACACACCTCCGCGATGAACCGGACCGCCAGGTCCCGTACTTCCGGGTGGTTGAAGTCCATGGCGGTCCAGCCACCGTGCTTGGACCGGTCATAGTCCTTCACATTGGTACTAGCGGGCGCAGCACCAGTTTTCAAAGGTGACACAAGCCACTCGGGATGATTCTTCTTCAGTTGCGGAAACAGTAGATTGCCGTACCAACTGCCCCAGGCGTCGTGGGTGTCGTTCATACGGAAAGACCAGAAGGCCTCGATCCGATTTGCCTTGCAGAAATCGACCATGATCCTGAGCGGGTCCGTACCCTGCCTGATAAATTCGGCGGTCTTGTTTTTCGAAAGTCCGCCTGTTTTATTGTCCGGATGGGTGGGGTTCGCGGTGGACGTGAATATCTCGCCGATTTTCGTGTTATGTGTGAACACGCCGAACCCGGAACTCCAAGTACAGTAAAAAATGGAGTCGACCATTGAGCCCAGCAGCGGTGTAGTACGGCAGGCCAGTAACGTCTCGGGTGTCGCGACGTCACAGTAGTAAACTGGTTCGTTGCCGTCATTATTGAAGATAATGCGCCGCGGCCGCGAAGCCAGCTTTTTGCGTGCCTCACGAAGTGCCGGAAGGGTCATGGCCTTTGCTCCGGCTAAGGTTGTCATTTTCTGCTCTCCTTGTGTCGTATTGACCGGGGAAGTGGAATGCTTTGATGCGCACCCGGATTCCGTCACAAAAATCAACAGGGGCAACAAGCCGACAATCAAAGCAATCCGGACACCAGGTCGAGATTTCATGGTATACTCCTTATTGATCAACAAGCGGGGTTACAAGAAACTTCTTTTCCTGAAAGTTCATGAATGAATTTCATATTCTCGTTTTGTTGGAGAATTCTGTATCAGAAATGCAACGTATGTCAACGGCCAAGGAAAATTTTATGAGATATTGCCACACCTCATGCGCTCGTACACCGAATCATCTTTCTCTTTCAGATCGCGTTTTAAGCTAAGGTGTCACGAGGACTTTGCGGAGTGCATCAATCCGTGCCGTTCCTTCTCCGTGAGGCGGAGGCAGTACGGGAACAAGCCAGCCTCCTTCGTCGATCTCGTTCCAGGCATAAATAAGCACCAATTCATTACCGTTCACACCCGGGTGCTTATTGAACCAGGATACGCCTTTTCCTATGTGAGCCGCAATTTCTTCTGGAGTACCTGATTTGTAATAAAGATCGAAAGCATCCTTTTTCAAATGAAATGTTTCCCATGACACCGGGTTCGTCACACGCGTGCGGCGGTCCCAGCCGGTAACGCAAATGGGAATAACAGGCACACCAGTTGCAGCCCATTTATCCCAGAATGTTTCCACGTATGTTGCCAGTTCAGAAAATGATCCACCTTTCATCTTGCCATCTACTACATTATACTGGCTCACTGCGTCGCCCTGCAATATGTCATAATACCGTTTGGCTGATGTCGGGGAACCGTGACACATCACGAGGTATGGTTTTCCCAGTCCGCGCTTTTCCAGTTCACTGCAAAAAATTTTCCACCGTCCGTCACTGAGTAATTCGACAAGGCGGTCGTTCAAAAATCCCATATAAATCACCGGGCGATTTCCCTGAACTTTCAAATAGTTCGGCTGCGTTATCATCCTCAGCGCATATGCCTGGAACACATTGTCTTCTGCAAAACCACCGTAAGCCGAACTCATCACAAGAAATAGACAGAATTTGATTTTGTCGCGGTTCCTGCAGGACAGGAATGTCTTCAGCGTGTAACTCAAGGGACAGTCTTCCGGATACGCATCAAAGGCCCAGTAGTCCAACCCGGCATGGACAGCGTATTCGATTTCCTGCTCGACGACTCCCGTAAGATTTCCATTGATTTCTTTTGCGCTTCCATCCGTATTGAGAACCGTAAAAAACGGCCAGCGGTAACGCCATGTTTCCGGCGAAAGTGCGCGCTGGGCCTCTTTCCCCGGATCCGCGCTCGGGATTTTGCGTCCTGTATCGAATCCCGGACGAAGAGCCGGATCAGGAAGACGCACCGATGCCGGTAGACTCCCATACCAGGCATCCCATCGAATTGCCCCGACCAGCGGTCGACTCCTGCTGTGTTCCCCTCCAGCGCAAAGCGCAAACATACCCATCGCAACCATCCCGCAAATCGATATCAATGTATATTTGGCTCTCATCGCAAATCTCTCGCCATCGTCACAGTTTTTGAAAATGCCCCTATCCGTTCTCCTTACTTACCCAGAACAACGCGCCGGATAGTCTTCAGGTAAGCCCCGTCCGGGTCGGCCCGGCACGGCACGAGCCAGCCACCCTCGCCTATCTCGTTCCAAGCGTAGATCAGCGCCAGCCGATCCTTGGTCAACTGTTCCGGATTAGCATCCATCCATTGCACCATGTGTTGCAGGAAATCACCGAACGTCTGGGGAGTCTTTCCCTCGAAATACCACGAAACCTGCGACCCCTTCGGCCCCAGCCCGCCGGGTCCTTCCCAAGGACGCCGGTCCCAACCTACTGTCGCCACGGGGATGCACCGCTGCTCGGGCGTGCCGCTCCACGTCCGCACATGCGCCTCGACTAACTCCTTATACTGGTGCTTTTCCGATTTTCCCCATCCCGGCACGGCATTGTAGCGAGTACGTAACAAATAGCCGTCCTCCAGCTTGCTATTGCCGCAACATGCGACCGCCACACCTGGGAACCCCGCCTTGCGTGCCGCTTCCTGCAGGCAGGCCAGCCCCTCTTTGTTGGCGCCTCGAGGCGAAAAGATCACCAGCAGTGGTTTACCCTCCACTCGCAGATAGCGCGGATGTTTGAACAGAGTCATCCAATAGTCGGCCGCCTGTTTCCACGCCTCTGGCCCAACTATTTCAAACCCGCCGTGATTCGCCACCAGCAGGCAAAACTCCATACGCGCGTTATTTTTCGCCTGCATGAACAGACGCATCGGCAGATGCTTCGAGTCGTCATCGATGGCCTTAACGTTGATCGGTCCCTTGTTGTCATGCCAGTACCAGCAGAATGAGAAAAACGCAATGCCATGATCGGCTGCTAGATTAATCTGCCGCTCCATCAATTCCGGTGTGTCGTCACGCCATCCCCAAACCGGCGTACGGTCCGCGAATTCTGTAGCCAGCTTCCGGGTGAAATGTGTCGGCATTCCCTTGGCCCAGGCATTCTCCGGCTTACCGTCATCGAACTGGCTTTTTCCCGCCCATCCAGCGAAATAGTACGCGCCGAGCTTCATGCTGGGCTTCGCCTCTTGAGCCTCGGCGTCCCACACCCATCCCGCCAGGACCAGCAACCCGACCGACAGAACCGCCTTCGCACATACCTTCACTCTCCTCATTTGCCCATTCCCCTTCCCTGTTGTTTGTTAATTGTATCAAGAATCGCGCTGGCAATGGCCTGCATCCCTTTGTCGCCCGGATGTGCGGCAACACCGCTGTGCGTAAATTTACGTTCCGAACGGGCATAGTTGGATTCATCTTTACCGAGGTGCCCGATATCCACGAACATGCCGCCCACTTCCTGACAGGCCTGTTTAAGGATCAGATCTTTGGCCTGGTTCGGCCAGAAACAACTACGTACGATAATGACGGGATGATGATCCGTCTTCAAGCCGTTCAACAATTTCATCAGACTGTTCTTGAACTGAACCTTGGCGTCATCGGAATCCAAATTCGGCACGTTCTCTCCAATGGCCACGATGATAAGATCAGCATCGAATTCGAAAATTTCTTTCATCTTTCCGTCCACATCGTAGGTGGCATATTGTCGCTCAAATTCCGCGATGTTTTTGACCATGATTTCGGGAGCAGTTCCCGCGGTTTTGGAAAGGGAGCCCGTTATGAGATGTACGAAATCTTTTTCCTCCGCGCTGGCCGCCATACCCCAGTCGCCCAACCAGCCAATGGCCGGCGAAGGCGCGTGCCGGGTGATGCTGTTCCCCAGAAACAAGATCTTATGGATTTTCAAGGTATTCACCGAACGGACCTGGTGTTTCACGGGCCAGCTCGCCCGGCATTCGTCCTGGTAAAGTCCAATCTTCTCCACAGGGATCCGCTGGAAGCCAAGTTTCCATGCCGGCGATTCCTCACAAAGCTGGAAATTACCGGCCTGTATGTCTACAAATTTCGGGTCCTCGTTGATAAGGTTATCCTCGATTTTGACCAGTGACCGAATCACGGGAGCGATGTCATCCCACCATGTTTCCTTTATGCCTTCGGCACCGGCCACACGGCGCAGGTTTTCACCCTGGCCCTGCCAGAAGATGTTCCGGCGAACGATATTACCCTTGGGCTTTTTCGGTTCGTCGTCCAGCAAGTTGATCAGTTGCGGATAACGCGTGCTGAACGGGGGTTCCTTATAACGAACCCCGGCGATCGTGCCTTTCTCCAGTGCTTCCTTGATCCGGCCGTCGGCATGAGGACCACACCAGCCGAGGGCCCGGGCATCAATGTGCATCGCCTTGGGACAATCGACAAACACGTTATTTTGAACGATGTTGTCCCGTCCACCTCCGAGGAATACGGGCCGCAGAACCTGGTAGAACACATTTCCCTGCACCATGGCAGACGAAAACAAGTCATCCAGATAGATGCCGTTGCACGGGCCGCCGTCCTTACCGTACAAATGATGCAGATAGTTGTATTGAATCACATGGCCGCGCAGGGTCCAACTGCGGCCTGCGTAGATTGCTCCGCAGTCATGCGATTCGTTACAGACGTTGTGGATTTCGTTAAACTCGATCAGATGATCGTTACCACCGAAGAGGATCGCAGCATGCGGCGCGTCGTGGATAAGATTGTGTGACGCACGAAGGCCCACGCCACTCAAAAAAAGACCCGGTCGATACATGCGGTCCCAACGCCCGAAGTGATGGATATGGTTGTTCCCGGCGAAATGGCCCGCCGGTATGAGCGCCTTCCGGTCACCACCGATGAGGTAGATTCCGCCACCCCCCATACCATGCATGTCACATCCGATAACATCATTCTCTTTCCCGTCGACAATTGTAACTGCGTGATTTCCCAGATTACGGAATGTGCAGCCGATGACGCGACAATGTTGTCCCCGGTTGATGGCGACCGCCGTACCCCGCGCCGCCTCCAGCAACAATCCACGAATCGTGACATGCGACGTATCGGTCATGGTGAACAGTGCGGGAGCCATCGAGACCTCCACCCGTCCTTTGTCCAATTCGCCGGGCGGCCAGAAGTAAAGTATTCCAGCCTGCCGATCTACATACCACTCACCAGGCATGTCGATCTCGGACAGGAGGTTGAAGCCGCGAAACCATTGGCCCTTGCGATAGCCGTAGTTGTGGTACGGTGGAATCACGGAAATAATGTGTTTATTCAAATCTATTGATTCGATCTTGTGACGTTGTTCGGCCCAGTCGCGAAACCAGTAACCCTGGACCCACGCGTCCTTTTCATCCACCCAGCGTTTGGGCCGATCACCTTCGTAGACAAAGATCCCCTCCTTGCAGCCTTTTACACCGCGGACATTGATCTCGGTCTTGCCCAGCACTTCTTCAATTTTTATGAAATCCTCATTTGGCCAGCGGGAAATTTCCATGGGTTTATCGTTAAAGAAGACTTCCATCCGCGGACGAACATTTTTGCCGACGCTGGCATAGGCACTGCCCATCGCGTCTTCGCCTTGACCATCGATCTTGGCCAACCATACCTGCAGTTCCCAGGCCGCATCCAGACCCAAGTCACCGTATTCCGTAATACCCTGGAACTTGAGGTCGCATTGAAAGACCTTGCCGCGCGCGGAAGGATTCAGACGATTGAGGACTAAGGGATCGGTCACGGGTTTCCAACCGGCTACGATCCGTCCTCCTGTGATGTGGACATCATCACCCTGTCTGGCTCGATAGACGATGGGTGACTCTGCAGTTCCAGTGTCCTCAGCCGTCAATTCAACCGGTTTGGTCAGTTCATATCTCCCGCCAAGAATCTCCACAACTGCGCCGCCTTTTAATAGTCCACCCTGCTTCTTCACTTTGCGTATCTCGTCGCGGGCACGTTCAATAGTGGCGAACGGTCCATCGGTGTTCTGGTCATTTGGTTTCGCTAGTGTGCCCGACCACGTATCGTTACCGCAGGGAGCCACATACCAATTGGGTGTTACCTGTTCCTCATGGACCGGCTGGAAGGTTTTCTCTGCGTTTATCTGACAGCCTGTTATCAGAATACAGATAATCAGCGCAGCCATAATTTCCAGGGATTTTATCGTGTTCATTTTAAATCAGGTAATACCTCAAGTAATAAAACCACCTCGAGGAAATGGTACCCGAACCGTATTTCACATCGGGCACAACTGCCACCGCAGCTAGTGCACGGTTGGTTTTCCAGAGTGCCGCATCATCACATTCCTCCAGTACAACCGGTTCAGCACGCAGGATGCCAACAAGGGTAAATAAAGAAAACCAATAAACTGTACGTTTTACTCCTGAACTCAAGATACAATCAATCAACGTATTTTTCTTTCTAATAGTAATCCCCTATTCGGATTTGTTATAGAATCCTTTATGGCCTGACTATTTACCGTTGGTCTGAAGATCTTTGACGGACTTCTCGCATGAGGTTTTCTGCCATGATGAAATTCCATCGACACTCAATGCTTCGTTGTATTTTGCAATGGCTTCCGACTTCTTTCCCTGTCCGCCAAGAACACCACCCCACGCCTGTAACATTGCGATACGCCAATAACCAGATTGAACCTTCTTCATGTCAATTTTATTCATCTCCATTACAGCTTCATTCAATTTGTTCTGGCGCTGAAAAATGCCGGCAGTGGAGATGACTGCCTGACATTGTTTATAAAATGCTGTTTTGTACACCCGGCGATAAGTTTCTATGGCAAGATCATCATTTTTCAAGAGGTGCCGGTATGTATCTCCAAGGGCAATCAAAGCAAGCCCCTTTGCATTTTCCTCGGTCAGGAGTTCCGCCGCTTTTTTCAAATCTTTTTCCGCTCTGATCCCATCCTTAAGATTGTAGTAAGCTCCACCCCTGTAATGAAAGGCATTAGCGGCCACTTCTTCGGGCCAACTGTCAATAACCTCATCCTTGAACCTGTCAACAACCTCCTGCCATTTACGTTCTGCCATCATGATTCTCATCTGACATGTTTTGGACACTGGTTGAAGCGGGATCTTTTTCGTCATCTCCATGGCCTGATCGTATTGTTTCAGGTTAATGGCACATTGAGAGGCCTGTTCGTGCGCATCGGATTTCTGAAAATCACTGGCTGGCCCTTCAGCCATCTTGACAAATGCAGTAATGGCCTCCTGCTGTTTGCCTGCGGCAGCCAGCGCCACCGCTGCCTTTCGGTCGGCTACGTAATCTGCCATCACATGAGCAGTACATACTGACAGCAAGCCGGCGAGAAATATCTTCTTCAGCATGAGAACTACTCCTGTAAAAAATTCATCTGACAACCAATTCGCCAAATTTCATCAAATCATGGAAGGTCGCCTTTCCGGTTGGCGACCATGCTGAAACCTCGTTACCGTTGTCCCTGACACGCTGACGACAAACGTTGATGTGCCATGGATATGTACCGGTCGGACGCCGGCCGGCAACGCCATTCAGCCGGTCAAGTGTTTCTGCATCCACACCTGCCACAGGAATACGTATTTCCGCACTCCAGTGATCATCCCCGACAAATGTGGCGGCCTGCGCCTGTGACGCCCAACTGGTATTGATGCCTTCTTTTCTATCGGCATTAACCACGGCACCTGACGGACTGACAGCGATCTGGTAATAGGAATGTACCTGTGTTTCAATCAACAGTTCAATACAGTCACCATTCCAGATATTTGTATCACCATCTTTCTTTGCGGTAATTTTCAGGTTCTTTGTGTCACGTTCCTGGCATTTTATCCCGAAATACATGGCCTCTTCTGACCAGCCAACATGAAAAGACGTCTGTAATGCCGGTGGTCTGCCCGTTTCCAATTCACTGAGACCGCAAACCCATGTCCCTTCCCAGAATTTATCGTCGAGTTTTCCGTCAAGTTTGATATCGTTTTTGTTCCGTTCAAAAGCCGCCGCTTTCGGCACGTTTTCACGGCCCCTGATCAACCGGTCACGTAACTGTTTCAACGGCTTGCAATATTCGACAAGCAGATCAATACGTTTACCGTAAACCGTATCACCGGCAGCTTCGCGGGCGGCGGACAACAATTTCAAAGCTTCATCAACGGGTTTCGCCTGTTTCAGCATGAGTGCCCAATTCTTTTCTGAAAACTCGATAAACGCCTTCATCTCCTTTTGAGCGGGGCCATAAAACTTTTCGTAATATTCATCCAGCAGGGCGTTAATGTCCTGCCCGGCATTCCAGTACATCTGGGCGGTTACATAAACATTCAAATGATTAAAGCCGGGGACATGCATGTTACACTGTTGACCTTGTGATAATTCGATGAAGTCTCCTTTCGATATTCCCTTCAAAGCACGCATGTCTTCGGCAATAATATGAGGAAAGTAGACAGGGATACCTTCATAAGCACCACCCGGGCGACTGTAGAGATAATGGGCATATATATACATTTCACCTGAAGTCAACTTTTCCAGCCACCCTTTCCGGATTTCACGAAACCGTTTATATGTTTCTTCTTCTTGAAAAGTGTAACGCGGCTCAACAATGCCAAGCGCCACATTGGGACTAAGCTTCGTTATCCTGGTTGGCGGAAGGACATAGGACCCATAAGCGCCACAAAGAACTTTTTTGTCAGGATTTGTCTTGTAGAGGTCCATAGCCACGCGGTTGACGAAATCCCAGACATAATCCGAGAGCTGACCGTTATATCCACGCTCCGGCGTACCTTTGCCACGGCATAATTCGCATTCGCATAAACTGACGTAAGCATCAGCCGGCATGATGGAAACCAGCGGATCATCGGGATAGATCCTGAAAAAATCACGGGCATACTTTACAGTCGCCTGGAACAAACCCGGCGACGAAAGGCACGGTACTCCATCCCTCCACCATGGATACGGACTGCCGTTCATCCGTTTACCGCCATAAAGCGCATAGTACTCCGGATGCGCTTTTTTCACTTCATCCCGACTATGTACATAATTTAATCCATGCGCTGTCCAGCCAATGCCCCAGAATTCCTGGCCATATGCCAATCCAAGTCGTAAGCGCCAGAGTACGGCATCTTTAGTACCGCCGTCAAAGTGGGGCGTATAGTCGCCGAGATTCCGATATGGAAAATCCGGTCGGACAAGTTTGTCAAAGCGGCCAAATTCAATGTTTTTTTGGGCTGGTACAACTTCACCCAGATCACCGGGCATATACCACCGGACACCGAGGCCACGAAGAAATTCATACACAGCCATTAACGAACCACGTGCGTCATAATCCCATATCTTGAGCACGGGATTATATCTTCGATAAACAGCTGTATGAGGATTCCCCCATTTGTCTCCTGTCAGGGCGTCCCATTGCGCCAGCATCCGTGGAATGTCCGTATGATTGCGAGCAAACGGTTCGGGTGGCGTGAAATCACGATCTTGACCGAGTAGCACCAGCCAATTTGTTCCAGACACCATCCGAAACGCGTCATGAGCCAACCCCTCGTCAGTAATTTTCAAGTGGTCGGTGTACACACTCTTTCCCACGTAGATATGTACCGGAATATCCTGACCCGGTCGGTTCGTGATCGACAGTTTGGCGCCAGAAATTTTCTCAATGTAGGTCTGCAACTCACTTGCGGCAAGTTTGACCATGCGAGGCGGTTGTTCGGCAATTATGATATCGGCCATGGGTTGACCGTCTTTAACGAGGAAAGATTCTCCAAAAACCGGACAAATACTCATCCAAGCGAACAATACAATGCCTGTAAAACGTATTAATTCACGACTGTACTTCATTTTCCCGTTCCCTGGAAAATTATATTAAACCGATCTATCCTTTTCTTTATTTTTCTTCCAACGGCAAGACCCAGATGTTGCGATAGCGGACAGGATTGCTGTGGTCCTGAAAATGGAAGTGGCCTTTCTTGGCTTCCTTCTGGATCTGAACATTATCATGGATTTTGATGCCGTTATGATACACAGTCACACACGGCTTGCCTGTATACTTACCGTTCTGCTTCTTGACGCGATATTCAATATCATAAGTCTGCCATTGAAGCGGCGGAGCCGAAGCCAGCGTGTATTTGTTTTCATTGTTCTTGATGCTTTCAATCACATCCATCGTGTCTGGATTTTTGTATTTGTAAAAACCGCCGCAGCCGCCGCCTTCATAAGTTGTTTCGCCGAAAGAATCGAGGACCTGTATCTCGTCACCATTTGGAAGATAAACACCGCTGTTACCGCGGCCCTGGCTGTGGGCGGCAGGAACAAGCGGACACATGAATTCAACATGATAATCGAAACTGCCTTCAAACTGGCGTTTGGAGTTCATGCCACCCATCGGAACCTGCATTGATCCGTCATCACCAATCCCGCGTACGGTATCAACACGACGACGCTCTCCGCCCAGAACCCAGTCTTTTGGAATGATGTTATCTTTGCTGGGCCATTCGCTTGGATCATTTGCAACAATTGTTCGAATCGGCACTTCCCATACCGCCCATCCGTCCCTGCTCTTGTCGCTGACATACCACGGGGAACCGTTTGCCCTGATCATTTCATCCATCGAGATCTTTCCTTCAAAAAGCAGAACAGCACCCTGCGGCGGTTTTTTACCCATTGTAGGTGAAACATGTTCAACGCGTCTTATATCAAGCTTGCAGCCTTCGCCGCATGTTCCTGTAATCGTGCCGGAAGCATAAGAACACTTCCACTCGACATTGCCATCTTTACCGGTGAAATTGACCACTTCACCCTCTGTATTGCCTCTCAACTCCACCCTTGTAATATTTCCATCTCCGGCAATCTTTCTGACAAGTACCTTGTACGTACCATTGCCCTGGGCAACAACGCGGGCTTCAATCTTCAATTCACCCCTGGCATCCTTGCAGGTTCCCTCGTACAACCCCTGTACAACCGCCTCTGCCGGCACACCAAGAACCATCCGCACAGACAACATGCCAATACATAAAAGACCGGGAATAACTTTGCTTTGCATGAATATACCTCCTGTAGATTTGACTGGCTGGAAGTTAACAGTCCGCTTTGAAAAAAACAAGACAATGCAAACCAATATTATCCCAAAAAAATTACGACAGGATTACGGCCAGCTTCATGGCAAAAGTTGTCGCATCGTTGGAGGAATTTACGAGGAACAGTTCGCCCTTGTGGGCAATAACAATCTCCCTCGCAAGACTCAGGCCAAGCCCGATACCGTCAATATCCCTGTTACGTGATTTACTAACGCGATAAAAACGATCAAAAATCCTCCCGCGATCCGCCCAGGGAATTTCTTCACCACTATTGGATATTCCAAATATGGCCGTCTTATCTTGAACGTCCAATTCAAATTTTATCCAGCCGCCTTTCTCGTTATACTTGATAGCATTGGTAACAAGATTTTGAAGCGCCTGGGTAATAAGGTCCTTGTCCGCCATGACATTGACGCCGGGTCTGATATTTTTCCTCAGCTTCAGGTTAGACGCAAGGATTACCACATCTTCGGCCATCGATTCCAGCGCGGAACTCAAATTAAAAGGTACAAGGCTGAGTTTCATTTGTCCTGAATCTGCCTGTGAAAGCAGAAGCAGTTTCCTCGTGATGGCGGCAAGTCGCCTGACTTCCTCCAGCAGGCCGCTGTAACGCTGCTGGACCTCGGAACCGGCAGGCGCTTCCTGCAAAGCCTCCTCAAGTTGGCCCTGCAGTATCGTGAGCGGCGTCTTCAGTTCATGCGCGGCATCGCCGCTGAAACGTGTGGCCTGTTGGAAACTCTTTTCCAACCGGTCAAGCATTCCGTTGATCACGTCTATCAGCCCTGCAAACTCTCTGTCTGCACCCGTTCGCGGAATACGGAGGTTCAGTCCCTTTGTCGTTACATTCGCAGTGGTCGCGGCTATCACATTTACCGGCCGCAAGGCCCTGTGTGCTATCAGCCATCCTCCAAATGCGAGAAGGACAAGCGCAACCGGCATACCCACGAGAAACGCATTTCTGAAACGGTTTATTTCCGCATGAAAGACTTCCAGGTCCATTCCTATATATAAATTAATTTCCGCATTACCAATGGCCACAATCCGCCAGCTTTTCTTACCCAAGCTAATGTTGGCAAATACCGGGCCCCTTACAATCATTCGAGGCGGCGGTCCACCACGTCTAATCGGGTCTTCGTCAAATGGTCTGATCCCTTCCGGTGGACCTGCATCAGGAGGCCTCATGCGACGGGGCGGCATGGGAGGACGTTCAGACATGGCATCGTCTCTTTCAAACGACGGAGGTGCGAGAACAGGAAGACTGCTGTCTTTCAACTCAGCTGGCCAATGAGATGATATGTATCTACCCCGACCTCGTACTGGAACAATTTTAACCACAAACTGCCTGGCTTCGTTTTCACCGTACACCGACCTCAGCGAATCTTCGAAACGCTGCCAGTGTTCGGGCGGCTGGCCCCTTCTTACCTGTGCATCCGCAAGTATCCTGAGTTCGCGATCAATCCGTTCACAACCAATTCGGTTGATGACCGACATGAAAAACAGGCCAAACACAACAAGCACAATACCCGATAGGACAAGGCTCAACAAACTGATCTTATATCTGAACGAATCCAGTTTCATTTATTTAAAACCCTTTTTGACAGGATAACAGGATTGACAATCCTTTCACGATTGGCGCCCTTGGCGCCAAGATTACCCATTTTGAGTAACTCAAAAGTTATCCCTTTTTATAAAACCTGTAACCAACCCCGCGGACAGTTTCGATAAGCTTATTATTTTCATCAAATATCTTTTTACGGACCCGCTGGATACAGACATCCACAATGTTCGTCTGCGGATCAAAATCATAACCCCAAACATGCTCCAGTATCTGCGTCCGTGTGAATACCCGCCCGGGCGACCGCATGATGTACTCCAACAGACTGAACTCGCGCGGGGTCAACTCAATCTTCTTTCCGCCGCGTTTTACATCCCTCGAAACAAGATTCACCGTCAAATCACCCGACTGCAGTATATTGAGTTTGTCTTCGCCACCGCGCCGGGCAATCGCCTGGATCCGGGCAATGAGCTCTTCCATATAGAAAGGCTTGGTTATGTAGTCATCAGCACCAAGGTTGAGCCCATCGACTTTCTCGTTAATTTCCGAGCGGGCAGTCAGCATAATGACCGGGACGACATTCTTCTGTTCGCGCAGGTTCTTGAGGATACTCAGCCCATCCCGGCCGGGGAGCATTATATCGAGGATTATCACATCAAAGGCCTGTGTTTTGGCCAGCAGGTAACCATCATCGCCATTATTACTGACAGTTACTGAGAAACCCTGCTCTTCCAGCCCTTTACGTATGAAACTGGCGATCTTCTTCTCATCTTCTACAACAAGTATCTTCATTAACATAATACTAACACGACACCCATCCCCAGCCAACGTAACAATTATTACAGTTCTGTAATCTTCATAATAGATAATCTGTAATAGTGATTTCGTTTAATACTGGCAGAAGAAAGAGAGAAACAGGATGAACTTGAAATTTAATGACGAAAGGAGGAAAGAAGAGGTTATAAATATGTGGGTAGGGCGGGGCCGATGGACCCGTCGTATTATGATAACTTCCGGCGCGCCTTACCGCAGATCAGAATATAAAGCAACAAAACAATAAAGAGGAGCATACAATGAAAAGGTCACTGATTATCGCAACAATAGTAGTAACAGCATGGACATTCAACTCGATCGCACAGGACAATGAAACGCAGGGCCCATCGATGCGCAGACCGGGAATGAATCAAGATAGACAAGGCGGGAGGCCGGCACCGGGCATGGCCATTCTCAAAGCGCTTGATAAGAACGGCGACAAGGTCATCGACACCAGGGAAATTGCGAACGCCTCGGCAGCATTGAAAGAACTGGATAAAAATGATGATGGTAAATTAACACCTGACGAGATTATGCCACGTCCACAGCGCCCCGACATGGAACAGGGTCAAGGTAACCGTGAAGGTCGAGGTCAAGGACAAGGTGACCAGATGAGACGTGGCCGTGGACAGAATCAGGGCGACCAGGAAGGAATGGGTAACAGGCAAGGTCGTGGTGGTGAACGTCAGATGGGACGCGGTGATGAAGGTCGGGGGCAGCAAGGTGGTCCCGGCAGAGAAGGCAGAATGCGCCCGCCAGTTCCTCCATTCATTACAGCACTGGATGCGAATAGCGATAAAGTCATCGATGCCGATGAAATCGCCAACATCCCGTCTGCAATAAAGAAACTGGACAAGAACGGCGATGGCAAACTCACGATTGATGAACTGCTTCCCAGGCCTCCTCGCATGGAAGGCGAACAGGGCCCGGAAGGCCGTGGCAATAGAGGTGGTGGCGAAGGACAGGGCCGAGGTGGAGATCGCAGGGGCCCGCCTCCGGAAAATCGGGACATATAATAATTTTCATGGCTCGGCAGAAATGAAGCTATGCGGGCTAACGTGTCCGCCATAACTTCTCAAGCGATGGCGGAAGCCCGCAGTTTCTTCGCGGAATCCGGCGTAGCCCCGACTCTCCAAGAGGTCGGGGCATTCATCCCACGGACTCCAAGTCCGGGGTCTCCTGCGAAGACGGATGAAATCATTGACACATGCAGGCCCTATCTTATATGGGCCTGCATGTAATCATGAAAACTGGAAGAAAAATGAAGTCGAAAAAAGCCATTATTTCTATGATAATGCTGTTTCTGATTATCAATTCCTCTCCAGCTATAGAATCCTTCCTGCCATATACAATTGTCGATACCGGCCAGGATAAATGCTACGACACTACAGGTGAGATTACTGCCCCTCTTCCCGGCCAACCATTCTACGGACAGGACGCCCAGCATAAGGGCAAACAACCTTCATACAAACTCAGTGCCGATGGTTTGACCGTTCATGACAACATTACTGACCTGACCTGGCAGCGTAACCCAGACATTAACAGAGACAGTACGCTGGATAGTAACGACAAGAAGACATTGGCACAAGCTCAAGAGTTGCCGGCCAAACTCAACGCCGCCAAGTTCGGCGGTTTCAGCGACTGGCGGTTGCCGACGATTAAGGAACTGTATTCGCTGACCGTGTTCAGCGGGATTGATCCAAGACCAGGCTCTGACACTTCGCAACTGACGCCGTTCATTGACACGAAATACTTCAAGTTCGCCTATGGTGACCAGCGTGCCGGCGAACGCATTATTGATTCACAATGGGCGTCGAGCACTTTGTATGCCGCCAACTCGAACCAGATGTTCGGCGTGAACTTTGCCGATGGTCGCATCAAGGGGTATCCTACGACAATGCCCGGCCGGCCAAACAAGACGTTTTTTGTGATCTGTGTTCGCGGTAATCCGCAGTATGGCAAAAATGATTTTCACAACAACGATGATGGCACGATCACTGACCACGCCACCGGTCTAATGTGGGCAAAAGCCGACAGCGGCAAAGGAATGAACTGGGAAGCCGCACTGGCGTGGGTGCAGACGATGAATAACAAGAGGTTTCTCGGCCATATCGATTGGCGATTACCGAACGCAAAGGAACTGCAAAGCATCGTGGATTACACGCGCGCGCCGGCGGCGACGCATTCGCCGGCGATTAACCCGATGTTTCAGACAACGAAACTTGATGATGGTGAATTTCCGTTCTTCTGGACCAGCACAACGCACCAGGGCGGCCCACACAACCAACAAGGTGGTGCCGCAGTTTACCTCGCCTTCGGTCGCGCAACCGGTTGGATGAAACGTGGTGGTTCGGACGCGTACCGGTTACTGGACGTGCACGGTGCCGGCGCACAGCGCAGCGATCAGAAAACCGGCGATCCGACCGCTTTTCCGCACGGTCGCGGACCACAGGGTGATGTCATCCGCATTTATAATTACGTCCGACTCGTACGCGGCGGGCTGAACTAAATAAGTACCTATCGCTGGATAATGCAACAGGAATTCGTGGTTGACATTGCCGTGTGTACGCGCAACATCTCTTCAAGCAATATGCATGCACACCAGCAAGAAGCCATCCGGTCATCGCCTGTTAAAAAACATACTGTTGCAGGTTCCAGAAAAATAGCATCAAGAGATGTGCCGGTATTTCTTCACAAAATGGCAGCCATGTTGTCATCCGGATTATCAATTGAAGCAGCCTTGATCAGCGTTGAAGGACAAACATCGAATTCAAATTTTAAACGCGTAATTAATACTGTTCGAATGGATATTGCAGATGGTTCTCAACTCTCTGCTTCATTCATGAAATTTCCGTCAATCTTCCCGCCTCTTTGTACAAGCATGATTAAAGCAGCAGAAACTTCCGGCCGGCTTGCCGAAATGCTGGAAGAGATTGCAAAGTACATCGATGCGAACGTACGACTCAGGAAAAAAGTGCAATCTGCCATGATTTATCCTGCCGTTGTCCTGAGTATAGCCGGTATCGTCATACTTCTCTTCCTCCTGTTTATTCTTCCTGTATTTCAAAGCATGTACCAGGACCTGCACCATGAACTTCCCGGTCCAACACTTTTTCTTCTTAAGGCAAGCAAAGCCATAAAGCACCATGGTTTATGGATTCTTGCCGGTATTGGTTTATTCATGGTGTTGAGCAATGCCTGGAAAGCAACTTTAACGGGCAAAGTCATTTCCGACTGGCTGAATCTCCACTGGCCGGTATTCGGCAACTTAACACGGAAAACTGTTTCTGCACGTTTTGCGAGAGCATACGGTCAACTATTACGTAGCGGAATACCCATTATCAATGCCATTGAACTTGCCGGCGCTGCCACAGGCAATAGTATCTCGGAACAGGTTGTTCTGAATGCGCGTGTACGTGTCGCGGGTGGTACTCCCCTGTCTGCCGCACTGGGAACACAAAAGATATTTCCCGATACGCTGATGCAAATGCTGCAGGGTGGTGAAAAAACAGGAAAGGTCGATGAAATGATGGATAAGACCGCCGATTACTTCGACGAGGAGGTAAACATGACGGTTGATGCCTTGAACTCACTGATTCAGCCGATTCTGATTGTTTTCCTCGGTATTATCGTTGGTGGAATTGTTATTGCAGTACTCATGCCGCTGTTCGAACTACCGGGCATTATCGGTATGTGAAGCAGTTCAGATGTTGACAGCCGTTTCACGACTAATTACTCGACAATTATGACGTTGTCTCACTACCAACATCAGGACCACGACCGCCTGTTTTTTCAATAACTATCTCAACCACATTATGGAAAGTCTGTATTTGCAGGTAATCATCTTCACCAAATTCCACTTTGAATTCATCTTCAAGATCCTGCACAAATGAGACCAGATCCAGACCACGGGTCAGACGGGCTGAAAGGCCAAGATCATCAACAAGACGGTCTGATGGATGAACATAACTTACATTTACCGGCAGATATGGTGCAAGCAACTGACGTATTCTTATGGCTTTTGTCCTTTGTTCTTCCGGGAAGAATTTCTCTGCAAACGCATCTTCTGATAATCGAGGACGTCCCGCAACGTAACGGCTTACCCGCACAGCCACTAACTGCATGAAGCCGATCGCGGTGAGAACAAAAACAATTCCTATGAATATCCAAACCATGGGTAAATTTTAAAAACAAGTTGGATTTCAGCAGCACTGCACATCCCGTACCATTGCTACTCTTTACGTTCCGGCTTCACTTCAAGCCACGAAATGGCTTCGTCGATATTATCGGTCACCTTTCCGTCAATACCCCGGTTCACCGCAACAGTTTCACCCAGGTTCCCTTTATCCAACAGAGGATAGTTTCCAACATAAGCGACTTTAACATGCGAGAGCTTTCCTTCACTGACCAGGTTAATATATTTCTTCGAGAATTCCTCGGCATAGAAAAATGTTTCCTCAACAGACATCTTGCCCTCAACGGATCGAACATCAACAAGCAGTCTTGTTTTTTTATGCTCCACGCATGCATTGAGGATCTGATCAATTCTATTAACAGCTTCATTACGTTCGTAGGCACCAGTCACTACGACAACAATATACTCATTTTTTACCGTTATTCGGAGATCCATGTTCATGAAAATATATTCACTCCATTTTTAAGAGTTTTATGCTGACAGGTTTCTCTTTTTAATTAAAAACGAGCACCAACAATGTGGCTGGCATTAACCCAGGGAATGTTTTTGAAGTAGGAACGATCGACAGTCGGCGGAACACTGATATATGCCTTGACCGTTTCTCTTGCGGGAAATGGACCATGCAAAGGAAGATCAATTGTTTTCCCCGTACCAGCTCCAGTCGTAAATCGAAGTATGAGACATGAAACATTGCGGTCGCCATTATTCTTCACGGTGTACTGCAATGACGATTTGGATCCGCCATGCCAGCCGGTTGCAGGCTCACTGCTGAGTACCAGGTTAGCACGAACATAGGAATCCGCCTTATTATGGGACTGTTGAAGGAAATGTGAAAACGAGAAAAGTTCAAGAGTAGTATTCCCCACTTTAACAGGTCCCCAGAACCCTGCATAAATACCCAGACAGACTGCACTGAATCCAAACAGTGCCAATGTACGGCCGAGCAGTGATGGACGACCTTGACGGTTTAGATGCCGTTTCATCGTATCACCGATGAACCAGATCACGGCACCCGAAACAATCACAACCCAGACATTTGGTATAATTATTTGCGGCATGTTCTTTTCTCCAACCTGCCAAACCATGCTATCCGATATCGGCAAAGTCATTATTATCCATCCCCGGTCATTATTATCCATTCTTTTCTTCATAAAAAAGATTGTTACAGCCAATGCCTTAAGTTTTACTCATTTCCAGGACATTTTTTATTCTGCATAAATCTGGAAAATGTATTTCAAAAGAAAGGGGAAAACCCATGCGAAAGATGACATTCACAATCATTGCCTCGATTGCCATAGTATGCGTGCTTGCAACCGTGCTGACATTCACCGGATGTGTTCTTTGCAACAAGGGGCACTTCTCTAAAAACTTCTTCCAGCCGACAGATGAGTCACTCAAGCAGTATAAATATCCAGACTGGTTCCGTGATGCAAAGTTCGGCATCTGGGCACACTGGGGACCACAGGCTGTTCCGATGGACGGCGACTGGTATGCCCGCGGCATGTACGAGGAAAAAAACCGCCATTACAAGTATCATCTGGAGAATTACGGTCACCCGTCAGAATTCGGATACAAGGATATTATCCCCCTGTGGAAAGCTGAGAAATGGGACCCTGACCGGTTAATGTCTCTGTATAAAAAAGCCGGTGCAAAATATTTCGTCAGTATGGGCTGTCATCACGACAATTTCGACCTCTGGAACTCAAAACACCACAAGTGGAACGCCGTCAACATGGGACCAGAACGCGATGTGGTTGGTGACTGGAAAAAGGCTGCACAGAAATACGGTTTACGTTTCGGTGTTTCTGAACACATGGGGGCCAGTTTTACCTGGTTCCAGAGCGCACATCGTTCCGACAAGACCGGCCCTAAAGCCGGTGTACCCTATGACGGCGCGAATGAAAAGTACTGGGACCTCTATCACAAGCCCGCCGATACAAATGACAAAAGCTGGTATAGTAATAATCCGGAATGGCATGAAGAATGGTACAAACGCATAACCGACCTGATCGACAATTATCAGCTCGACCTGCTCTATACCGACGGCGGACTGCCGTTCACGAATGATGTCGGACGCAGGATGATAGCCCATCTGTACAACAAGGACATTGAAACCCGCGGATGCCTTGAAGTTGTTTATAACTGCAAACAGGACTCAGAAGGAAAATGGATCCAGGACCTCGAACGCGGAGTTATGCCCGGGATCAATCCTTATCCATGGCAGACCGATACCTCTATCGGGGACTGGTATTATAACAGGAACTGGAAGGCCAAGGACACCGGCAAGATGTACCGCTCGGCGAAATGGGTAGTCCACTCACTTGTAGACATCACGAGTAAAAACGGGAACCTTCTCCTGAATGTAGTACAGAGACCCGATGGTTCGCTGGATACCGACGCTGAACAGATACTTGAAGAAATGGCCGTGTGGGTAAAGATTTATGGCGAAGCTATTTTTGGTACGCGTCCATGGCTGGTTTACGGCGAAGGACCGGTAAGGGCAAAAGGCGGCCATTTCAAAGAAGACTTTGAATATACCAGCAAAGATATCCGTTTCACCACCAAGGGTAAAACACTATACGCCATAGCACTCGGCTGGCCGGCAGATGGTCAACTTGTCATAAAGTCGCTGGCCAAACCTGCGGGTGAAGATATAAACAAAATCAGGAGCGTGAACCTGCTCGGTTATGACGGTAAAATCGAATGGACACAGACAGTTGAGGGGCTCATCGTGAAAGTTCCTGCACAGAAAATATCTGAATATACCTGCGCACTCAGGATCACCGGCAAAAACCTCAAACCAGTAAAATTTGATGATTAGCGTTCATCCGCATGTCGGAAAGTGGTGCGCCATTGATCTTCGTTGCCTGAAATTAACCAAAGTCCAATAGGTACAAAAGACATAAGCAGAGATTGATAAGTTAAATTTACTTATTGGCTATTAACTGTCTATTCCAGAAATAATTTTTTGCCTACCTGAGAAATCCGTACAAAAGCCGGATGTTCAGTCCCGACACCACTACGCCGACCAGAACGAGCAGCGCGGTAGTGGTCCTGGTATTTGCGAATTTTCCCATGACCTTCTTAGAGGAGGTCAGATATATCTGTAAGAAAATCGTGAAGGGGAGCTGGATGCTTAATGCCATCTGGGAGTAAAGCAATCCCTTGAATGGATCGTTTATAAGGAATATGATGACCAGCGCGCCGATAAAAGAAAGGCCAACCCCGAGCCGTGAATGGCTGTCGCGAATATCGTAGGATTCCCCGAAACAACCCGCCATGATCGTGCCGCCGGCCATGCCGGAGGTTACACTGGATGAAAGTCCGGAAAACAGAAGGGCCAGCGCGAATATCCAGGAAGCGTGACTGCCCAACAACGGGGCGAGTAACCTTTCCGCCTGGGACAGCTCGCTCACCGGCATCCGGTGCGCGAAAAAAGCGGCCGCAGCCAGGATAATCATGGCACTGTTAATGGCCCAACCAACGAACATGGAGAAAAGGGTATCCATGAACTCATAGTCCAGTTGTTTCTTAATAATGGTGTCATCCTTCAGATTCCACTCACGGCTCTGGATGATTTCCGAATGCAGAAAGAGGTTATGGGGCATGACCACGGATCCCAGGATGCTCATGACAATCAGCATGGCATTCGCCGGAATTTCCGGCTTGATCCATCCTGAGGCCGCCTTCCCCCATTCCACATTCACCAGGGTCAGTTCATACAGGAAGGATAATCCGATCAGGGAAACAAAACCTATAATCCATTTTTCGAGCCGTCTGTATGAATTAGAGAAAAGCATGAATGCAGCCAGGCCCGCAGTCATCATGGCACATATCTTAAGAGGAATATTGAACAGCATATTCAAGGCAATTGCACCTCCCAGGATCTCCGCAAGACTGGTGGAAACCGAAGCCATCATGGCGGTGGACAGGATAGAACGGGAAACCCATCTTTTTGTGTGAATCGTAGCTGCCTCGGACAGACAGAGACCGGTGGCAATACCCAGGTGTGCCACGTTGTGCTGGAGCAGAACAAGCATGATGGTGGAAAGGGTCACCACCCAGAGCAGGGTATAGCCGTAACTGGCACCTGCCGCAATATTGGAAGCCCAGTTGCCGGGATCAATGAATCCAACGGTGACCAGAAGACCGGGTCCGATATATTTCAGGAAATTCTTAGCTCCGAGGCTGGGAAGATGTGGAATAGTTTTGAGATTTTTTTGAACCGAAAAAAGCTTTTCAAGAAAATTCACGTATATATTAGTAAATCAAATTCACTTAATTCGCCATTAAAGGCCCTTGGTAACTTGTTTTACGGTAGACGTCGGTACAACGATCACCTTGTCAATCCGCGGTCCATCCATGTCCAGTACCTCAAAGATATATCCCATGCTGTCAAGTGTCTCTCCTTCGGAAGGCAGATGACCCATACGCTTTACGAGATAACCTGCCATGGTCTGGTAATCCCGGTTGCCCTCCCCTCCCTCCCGGAATCCCGGCAATACACGTTCAACACGTTCAATATCAACCATCCCGTCGATAAGCCATGTGCCATCATTTCTCAATTTTATTTCAGGGTTGAGCCGCTGTTCCAGACTCGGCAGGTCTCCTATAATTGCCTCCACTACATCATGCGGAGTTACCATTCCTGTTATGTTCCCGAACTCATCTGCAACCAGTGCAATATTGCTTTGTCCGTTCTTGAGGGATTCAAGTAACCTCGGAACATCCTGTGATTCCGGAACTATCATTGGCTTTACCATGAGATCCTTCAAATTGATCTCTACACCGGCCGCAAGGTTGGCGTAGATCGCCTTTACGGAAACAACTCCTGCGACACGGTCATGGTTCTTTTCATATACCGGGAAACTGGAAAACTTACTGATCACTATCTTGTGCCATATCTGCTGATGATTGTCATCCTGGTTAAGCCATGTTATTTTCGGCCGCGGGGTCATGATATCGCGTACGGTCATCTGGTCGAGATCGAGAACATTTGACACCATTTGCCCCTCGGCTTTCGCAAAAGCTCCGGCCCTTACTCCTTCCTGCATCAGACCCTTGATTTCATCCTCTGTTACAATATCTTTTTTAGCAGATCGCAAGTTCATGACTTTCAGGACGGCATCTGTTGAAATACTGAGGAAACGGACCACCGGTCCTGCCATTTCTGAAAGCCACAGCATCGGTCTGGCGGCTAGCGCTGCTATTTTTTCCGGGTAGCTGAGCCCAATACGCTTAGGAACCAGTTCCCCGAAAACCAGCGACAGGTATGTTATTACGGTAACAACAATTGCCACCGCCATGGCTTCTGCAAACCGGCCTATTACAGGCGTCATCGACAGGAAGTCGGCAAGCTTTTCCGCCAGCGTGGCGCCTCCATATGCCCCGGCCAGTATCCCAACGAGCGTGATCCCTATCTGGACAGTACTCAGGAAGCGAGTGGGAGATTCAGCCATTTCAAGGGCAGCCTTTGCCTTCAAATTGCCCTGCTCTGCCTTGCGGCGCAGGATGGCCTTTTTTGCCGAGACAACCGCTATCTCCGCCATGGCAAGAAAGCCATTCACCATGATGAGCATTACTATAACAAGTATTTCAAAGGCAATTTCCTTCATTCGAATAGAATACTCCAAACAACGGCGAGTAAGTCAAGAGCGACACATTTTGCCAATACTCATGTTGTCGCTCAGGATCAGCACTTTCATGACATTACCCAGGCCAACTTACGGTTGATTCCGGTTGTTCACCTTCTTCCGGTGGTTTGATAAGGGCCACAAAACCACAACTAGGACAAATATATTGATGGAATAAAATGTGTTTGGGCCGATGAATATTCTGGTCATTGTCCGTTACCAGCCTGAGGTTGTCTTCTAAGAGCAGATTTGCTTTTTTACATAAAGGACATTCGAAATTTTTCATTAGTTTCTTCCTTCTTGCCAATTAATCCCCTGCCTTTTTGGATTTCAGCATCTTATCTGCTTTTTTTCAAGCATTGGTTGTGCCAAATCGGACGGTATTGAAACAGAATGTGTTATCATGTTAAAAAAAATACATGACTGATGTAGATGTTCCGATTACTAGATATAGTTAACAACACCTAGTTGTTCTTTTATCGACTATCTCAGATTTGACAAAACGAGTCGATTTCTCACAAGTTTGACGCCCAAACTCTCGCCTGATCATCAATTTTGTACGGGCTCGTCTGTTAGTGACTGAACAATGACTATCGAATTAGTTTAATAGTCCACGCATACTCACACGGTGGTGCAACCCTTGCCTTTTCCGGAATAGAGATGGTTGTCTGACCGTCTTTTGTCTCGCCGGGCTGGAGCGTACCGTAACCAAGCAGTGTCATCCCCGTGGTTTTTTCCGTGAGAATGGCCGGCAGGGATATTGTGGCAGGCGGTTTGCTGTTTTCATTTTTGGAAAGCATAATGGCATACACCGTGCCGTCACGTCTCCTGGTAAAAACACAGTCACTCTGTTCGTAAGGCGCCACGGGACAGGTGTCGTAAATGGCTTCACCGTTGAGTTTGAGCCACGTTCCCATCTCCCTGAGACGATCATAGACGGTGGGATCAAATTCACCGTCAGGATTGGCGCCAATACCAAGCACATAATTACCGCCGCGGGCAACGATACGGCATAAATTGCGGATCAGAGTGGCAGTGCTTTTATACTGTTCGTTGGGAAAGAAACTCCAATGTGTACCCATGGTCATGCATGTTTCCCACGGGTACGGTAATAACCGGGAGGGAATTGCCTGTTCCGGGGTAATATAATTTTCATTTTCACCCTTCACGCAACGGTCCACGACTATAAGTCCTGGCTGGTGTTTTCTTGCCATTGCCGCCATCCCGGTCACATCAATGTCCTGATGGTTACTCGAAGGATTAACCCAGCCGCCATCAAGCCAGAGAATATCAATGGGGCCATAGCCGGTCATGAGTTCCTCGATTTGTTTCCAGGTGAAATCTTTGAATTTTTTCCACAAATCCGGATGTTCGCCGGGTTTGTAGTTGGCATTCCGGCCTTTATTCAATGGGAAATCCGGGTTCCAGAAGTACGGACAACCCCAGTCCGGTTTTGAGAAATAAATTCCTACACTGATCCCCTGCCGGTTCAGAGAGGAATTGATTTCTCTTACGGCGTTGGCCCTGGGATCAGTATGGAATGGACAATGTTTCGAAGTGGTTTTGTAGTCGGTGGTGGCAGTATCGAACATGCTGAAACCATCATGATGCTTGGCCATGACCAGCACATATCTCACGCCGCCATCCTTGAAAGCTGCAGCCCACTTATCCGGGTTGAACTTCGTCGGCTTGAAAGTAAATAACAGGTCTTCGTATGCTTTTTTATATGCACGATCATCATTGGTGAACGAACTTGGCAGGTTCTTGACCCAGTCATGCCGCTGATTCCACTTGTATCGTTCGGGGCAAAGCGGCCAGGAGTCAATACCCCATTGACTGTTGGCGCCCCAACTGATGAGAAGTCCGAGTTTCTGCCCCTGCCATTTCTGCAGATTTTTCAGGACTGTTTCATCCCTGGGTGGCGTGTAATCCTTGCTTGCGGCATAGGAACCGAATTCTCCGGTGCCGCTGCTGTCGGCTTCCTGCGCAAAAACCATACCGGTCACGGCAATTGCCATAACCAATGCCCTTATGATTACCCAGTATTTCAATTTCATTTTTCCACCATTTCACTTAAAAGATTCTTCCACTTCTTCCATCGCAATCTTTTCCCACTCCCAGAGCCGTTGCGGTTTGTAACGAACTGTTGAAATGTCCTTCATGATCAGCTCGACATGACACTTACCGTCGGTTTTGTCGAGGAAGTCACGAATGGCCTGTCGTGCTCTATCTGGATGCCAGTCGTCCTCGGCAAGGATGGCCGGGCTGGGCTTGTGACTGAGTACATACTTGTTACCAAGACCCACAATTATTTTCTCCGCGTTACACCAGGGACTGGCCGATACCTTGCGGAGATTCGGAATCTTCTTCAGGATCTCAACCTTTCTGTCCAGTGGTTCACAGCACCCGTAATAAGTCATGCCCCAGCGGCTGAGCCAGCGCATGTCATGTTTCATTGCAAACTCCCAGTGCATGTCGGGTGATACTTCGGAAAATATCTGTGCGTTCGAACAACCCCACATGTTGTGCGGCTGGACATATTTCGGATTATATTTCGTACCGGGTAATGTCTTTGTATAACCGTATCCACCGGAACCTATGCGTGTGTTATCGTTATCCAGCGAAAGCACGTTCAGCTTTACAAACTGATCCAGCTCAGTCATCCAGGCATCAACCATCCGCTCAACCCCGGCATGCACAAGCTCGGGTCTTTCGATCATATCAATCATCGCCTCTTCGATTCCCCACCAGCGAATAAGATAATCCCACGGAGTGAACCAGATATGTGTTTGTCCCATTTTTTTTACCGGCATTATTCCTTTATACACATCGCACATCGCCTGGTAGAAAAATTCCGTGGCCTTTTCATTATGCGTAATCACCGGCATTTTGATCTTGTCCAGATCCTTGAAATCCTTGATCTGTATCTTGAAGTGACGCGAAACAATGTCGTTTGTGTCGTCTGTCTTGACTACATCGACGTCCTCAATTATTCCAAAGTCTGTACTGTGAATTGCCAGCGGACTGGCAAGAAAATCGTTGACGATCATATCTCCCGGTAAATGCCGCCACTGGTAAAGTGTCCGCCGCAGGTCTCGTTCCTGGTCACGTGCCCATGAATGTTCACATTGCAGGGTAAGTTCATCATCTACATTCATCTCGTTCCAGCAGATTTCGTTGATCCAGACCATCGGTCGTTCGGATTCGAGGTCGTTTAGTTTCCGCCAGAGCTTCGCCTTTTCCTTATGGACAGGCAGCGTGGCAATCTGTGCAAGCTCGGAAGCCAAACTGCGCAGGATGTCCTTGTCTTTCTGTCTCAGCTTTATCTCTTCAGCCACCGGTGGTGGCGCATAATGACTTGGATCATGAAGCATGGTCCACCCCTTTTCAGTTAATGTAATCTCTCGCACACAGCCAAAAGAATTTCGTTACAAAAATTACGGAATTCCTTATTTCGAAACAGATTTCTTTAACTTTCAATTGCACATAGTGTATTTCCCAGTCTATATTTCTGTCCATGAATGATCTTGCCTTTGACATGCACGATCTTAACCTGACGATTTCCAAGAAGGGAGCCATGAGGTAGATTTTCCTGCAAAGAAAGACATCGAGATGAACATCCCTCACACCCTCATCCCGCTTCCGATTCAACACGCTCCGGAGCGTGTTGATGTAAACGCGACGGGCATTTCGATTTCTTCGAGGAAAGATTTCGCGTCAGGTGCCTTGCCCGGCAAGGCGTTTCCATGCGCCGCTGTATGTGTATACGCGGCGCATGGGACAACACAGCCGGCAAGGAAACATGGCGTGAAAGGGTTCCTCGCGAAATGCCCGCCGTCTTTTCAAACGATTAAGTTATATCACTGGAGTTACTGCATATGATTGAAGACTATAACCTTACCCTGTTATCCGGTGGTTACTATAGCTGCGATCCTTCGTGGAATAAAAAAGCGACGGGCATAGACCAGTGTTACAAGGTCTATTTTCCGGTTTCAGGCATGGCTGTTCTGGAAATGGATACCGGAAAATTCGATATTGAACCGGGGAAGATCTATTTTATTTCCGGATTCAGACTGTTGCGCCAGATTTGCGATTCCAGAATGGACGTCTACTGGCTGCATTTTATCCCTGAATCCCTTTATTTACGTTACCTGCTCGACCAATTACCGCCGATATGTACCTGGGCCAGAAAAAAGAGTGGATGGTCAATGCGCAGTTACGAGGAAATCTGCCAGATATTCGAGTACCCCAACAACGAAGAAAACAGGCCGCGTATCGACAGCTCGCCGGTGGCAGAATGCCGTATTCAGGGTCTGCTTTTGAGCCTTGTTTCGCGCCTGCTGGAGAAACTGGATAAAACCGCAGTACAAAGTTTTCATCCGGAATATTATCACATCAAGCCAGCCCTGAACTTCATTAACAGCAATTATACAGCGAATCCCTCTCTCAATGAGATTGCGGGTAAGGTCGGAATGGCACCGAATTATTTTCACCGGAAATTCAAGGAACTGTTCGGAGTAACACCTTTCAATTACATGCTTGCCCAACGGTTGAACAAGGCCCGCCACCTGCTGGCCAGTTCAACATTGAGCATAAAGGAAGTTGCCGAGACAGTCGGTTATGACAATCCTCTCTACTTCACGCGAGTCTTCAGTTCGCAGATGCACATGACGCCGTCCGAATACCGGGCCGCCAACATGTGGTCTACAAAAAACCGTGGTCGAAACAAATCAAAGGTTCCGGAGAAAAACCGCTGAAAAGTCTCAACTTCGCAGACCAAACTCACTTGCTGTTCTTGTAGCCGATTAATCTACGGAGTTCTTCGATATGATCCTTGTACACACCACGGGGATCGGTGTTGTATTTCTTGCACAATGCCGCTGCGTAACCGGTGGCTATACCCATCTGGCCGGTTGTATTCATGACCCTCGGCCCGCCAAGCCCGACATGCGAACAGCTGAAACAGCGCCCGGCCATCATCAGGTTGGATATATTCTTCGAGTACAGACACCTGAACGGAATGTAATATATTCCTATTTCCATAAACAGCGCCGTGGAAAGAAAATCATACTTGCATTCTTTCTTTCTCGACAGATTCTGCTGGTAATGTACATCTATGGCGCGTTTCTCTTCGACTACAGTATCTGGAAAATAAGTGTTCGATACGGCATCCTTCTGGGTATAGATATGGTCACCGACAAGCCGGATCGACTCCCTTTTGCCGCCTATGTACGACACCCACTCAAGCTGAACATTCGCATTCTCAGGTTTCTTCTTTGCATTCGCGAAAGACCCGTAAATCGCCCTGAACATGTGGTCCCTGATTTCTTCCGCATCATTGATCTGGTGTTTATCGTTCGACGAAAATTCCCAGAACCATTCCCCTGTAATTGCAGCTTTGTCCTTTGCCACCTCTATCGCCCATGGTACTGCGGGAAAAGTTGACGGTTGATCTATCTTCTTTGAATTCCACAACACCGACGCCCCCATCACACGGTTATCCGGCAGTTTTGGGGACCACAGTTCGCCATGCTTGTCCCATGTCTCTCCATATTTATCGCTTGATTCCCTGCCATAGTTGTATTCAGCTCCGGCCCAGACTCCGATCCAGCCATCACCACTACAATCAATAAAAATGGGCGCCGTAAACCGCCTGGTCTCGCTGGTTTCAATGTGCTTTGCATCAACGCTCTTGATCCTGTTCCCATCGGTGTTCACCGCATAAGCGCGCCAGCAGAGAAACTGTTTCACACCCTTTGCAGCATTCATTGTCTTCTGCCGTTTTTCCGTATCGAAAATTGCCTCCGCTGAACCATTTGGCCAGTGTTTCGTGTCGAGCCCCTTCAGAATTTCCGCGCTCTTCCCGTGAATACCTTCTGTATGTACACGTACTTCACTGCTGGCATTTCCGCCCAGGACCGGACGGTCATGGATCAGTGCAACCTTGAGCCCCTGCTTCTCTGCAGCCAGGCACGCACCACAACCGGCAATACCCCCGCCGACAACAACCAAATCAAATGTCTCTGACGATTTCGGTACATCTGACAATCCGAGCAAACCAGCCCGCCATTTTTTCATTTTCTTCAGATCATTCGGCGGAATAAAGTTTTCATCAGCGGTAAAATAAACTGCATCACAACGTCCCTCAAATCCTGTAAGATCCTTGAGTTCAATGGAACATTTTTTGTTCGCTACTTCAATTGTGCCACCGTTCCACCAGTTCCAGCCGGGTTCAGTACCAAACACTTTATCCACGGTCTTTCCATCAACAATTACCTGAAATCTGCCAGGTGCTTCCCAGTTACCGGGAACCCAGTTTTTTGTTCTGACCCATAATTTGTACTTGCCGGTGGAAGGAAATTCTACTGTTGTCTTTGCATTTGCGACAGGGATACCCATGCCATGCGCAAGGAGGTAAGGAGAACCCATGATATCAACAAATTGCTGATCAACTTTCCACCCACCTTTGTCCGAAAAGCTTTCTGCTTCAAGCAGAAACTGGTCGGCCGCATACACAAATCCGCTTAATACAAATGCAGTACATACAATCAACGATGCTGACATTGTGTTTTTCATAATTTATCCCCAGGATTAAAGAAGTATATGTTATTGCTTATTTGGCTGCCGGTTTTTTTGCATCTTTTTTTACAGGTTTGGCAACTTTCGGCTTTGGTGGTGCAGGTTTATCCGCCGGTTTTACTGTTGTCTTCGGAACTGGATCAGATTTTCCGGTGAATTCATTGCATGATTTCTGGATCACTTCGACTGACGGCATTTCCCCTTCTGCAACAATGAAGCGATGTTTGAACGTCAATGATTCTCCTGACTTAATACTGGCTTTAGAAAACATTCCAAACCGGCCGTAATCACGATAAGCAGAAGTTTTTGCTCCTGATGGATTGCCCGGATAATTCATTTGAACGGCACTGTATTGCTTTCCATTCAGCGTGAAACTCTCTCCCACCCACGTAAGGTCCAGGTCTTTCCTGGGATCAACATTCTCCCCGGGGAAAGTGTATATCGTCTTTGCACGGTCAATTTCGTTGGCGGGCCGGAACTGGATACCGGCATGTTCAGGATCACCATCAAGGACAATCTCGCCGTTAGGCGCCTTGATCTTTGAACTGAAATCAATCATGACATAAGCTGGCGCAGATGCCCTGCGAAAAGTTGTTGTCCGTTCTTCTTCAATTATCGTACCACCGGCCTTGTCAATCCAGTTCACCAGCGATATGAATGTGGCATGAGAAGCATCAGCTTCCTGAACGAGGAATTTCTGGTGAACCTGATCACCATCATTCATACCCCAGAAATTATGTTTCTTGCCATTGAATAATATACTCTTCCATCCGATCATGATTCCGCGATGATGCGGATGTTCCCCGCCCCCTGCGCCATTTGTTATGGGAGCTTTTCCTTCGGCATCAAACACATGAAGGTACGGCTTGTAGGTTTCATTGAGTTTCTCCGGTGTGGACTTGTCATAGGCATACATGTAACGGCCGACGATTTTGCCGTCACATAATACATCAAGATACTTGCCAGCCTCATCCTTGAATCCAAATTTCTTGTCGTCCTGCGCCTGCGCACCCAATCCTGACAACACAACCACACAAACCGTAAACATTGCAATCAAACCATGACGATACATATCGCTGTTTTTCATATGATTCTCCTTTTTCTCAACGATCTTAAAAAATGAGCAAGTGGATATCATAGACTCTTAACCGTCACGGAAAAGACTTTTTTCACTAAGAAAAGAGATCCCTGTCAAAAAAAAACAACGGTAGACCTATGTATCCGATAACGTTCCGCGCGGGTAGTATTTATTTCGAACTCACGAGCAGGTCGGTTATTTGCTTGTTACTGATCTGAACTTTGGGATCAAATTTTTTTCCGGCCATATAGTTGAGAAGGCTGGAAAGCATCTGCCGTGCTACAGGATTGTTGTCCAGATCATTTTTGAGATCGATACTGCAGACAAGCAGTTTGCCTTTGCCGACCCTTCCTTCAAAAACAAGACCCAGCTTGCGGTTCGCAAACCAGTCATCAACAATCTGTACGGTTGGACGCAAGTTCGCCGGCATATCGTTGAGGATCATAGCGCCAGCGCGGGTGACCAGATACCACCACTGCCAGTTGCTGTGATAATCTGTTGGAAATCCGTTGAGTGCCGGATTTTTGGGATCGCAGAGAATACCGAGTGTCTCAGGGGGCTGCCGCCTTGTCCATGCGGTGTTCCAGAAAATACTGGAAAACCCGAGCATAACTTTGCCGCGCTTGTCGTCACCTTTCACCCTGTCCGGCGGAATCATCAAAAGAACTTTGCCGCCTGCTTCAAGAGTCAAAAGCGCATTCTGATTCCAATCGTCGACGACTGTTATTCCCTGCGGGACCTCCGTGTTCGCTTTAGCCGGATATATCCACACATCCCAATCATTTTCAAAAGTTGTCTTTTCCAACTCAACCACCAATTTGCATTGGACAGGTGCCGGCGCGGATTTCAAATCAATACCCACACGACCCAGTGTAATACTATTACCTACCGGAATGGTACATGCTGGTAATTTGCCACAAGATACAGTCGCTCCGTTATCAGCAATAAGTTTCCAATCAGCAATCGCATTCTCCATTGGAACAGGACCGAAATGAGTCACTTCAATATCCGCCTCAAATTTTTCATCGGTTGTGAAGACACGTTTTACCAGACGTGCCAGCGGAACGGTGCTGTTGCAAAAACGGCTGTACTCTTTTGCCGTTATATAACCTTTCGACTCCCAGAAAGGATCTAACACACCAACAAGTGCCGTACCCTGTCCCGGAAAATCATGCAGATCGAGTAATTGAAAACCACCCATCCCCGGTGTACGTAACGCCGACTCGATATCTTCCTTGTAACAGAGTGCCTGTAATTTTCCGGAAGCAAGCAGGAAAGAACGTGCCTGTTTACCCATGTGATTCGCAGTCAGCAATTCACGGAATATTTCAAAATTCTTTGGTTTCAAATAGCCGGTATACTTCGAGATCTCATCGAAATTTGGATACACACACCACTCGCCAATTTCGTGACTGATGCATGGCACTGTCCATTTTTGGATATAATCCCGATAATCGGTACACGTTTCGGGAGGACGCGCATTGATACGCGATTTCAGTCCCCCGCCCCAGGCCTGGATACGCGGAGCAGGTGTTACATGAAACTGGCTTTCGGGAATAAGCGGCCAGCCTGATCCACTCGAATAAAGCCGGCGCGGGTCTTTCTCCCTGTAATGCATCACCCATTTTTTAAGGAAGTCCGCATGTTTTCCACCCGGCTCATTACCGTAAAGCATGAGCATAAACGACGGATGATTGCCGTAGTATTTCAGGATGCGATCCGCTTCCTCGTAAATCCAGGTGTCAATCGGTTTACCAATTCCAAGACCAGTGGTTGTATTCGCCCATGATGAACATTCCACCTGCAGGTAAAAACCAAGTTCATCCGCTGCGACAAACGCGGCCTCAGGCGGACACCATGAATGAAACCTCATATTGTTCAACCCATGTGCCTTGACAACACCAATGATGCGTTTCCACTCTGAAACCTCTGTGGGAGGATGACCAGTCTTCGGGAAAATGCAGCATTCCAGCGTGCCACGAAAAAAGACCGGCCTCCTGTTAATCATGAACTGCGTCCCTTTTGCCGCAAATTCCCGCATGCCAAACTGAATGGTGCGTTCGTCCAGAATGTCATTCCGATCTCTCAGGGTGACAACCAAAGACTGAAGATTCGGCGTGAACTCGTCCCACAACTTTGCACCGCTCATGTCAACTTCGACTTCACCGCGTCCTCCTTGCTCATCCCAGCTAACGTCTCGAATTGTAGCCACGGCGCTCTGTCGCCGTGATTTTTTATCCTGGACTTCACTTGCGCTAAGCTTACCATGTCCAGCCTTACCGGTTATATTGCGGATATTTACCTTTACTCTGGCTGTTTTTTTATCTGCCTCGTAATAAATCTGCACATCGTCAAGCCATACCGGCGGCGTCGACTGCAGTTCCATGCGACCTGCAATCCCATTCCAGTTACCCTGCGTGTGATCGCTGACGCTGTGAGAGTTCTCGCCAACGTCAACAACCATGCGGTTATCCACGCGGATAGCAAGCCGGTGCTCTCCGGGAGTCATTATGCCAAGATCATGTTCATGTGGAGTTGCAAGTGTATTATTGAAGCCGACAAAATTCCCATCCATCCAGACGCGTGTTTCCCAATGTGGTCGTTCAAGAAAAAGAACCACGCGCCGGTTTTTCCATTTCTCCGGTATTTTAATGTTCCGCTGGTACCAGGCGGCGCCGACATAATATTTCTCAGGCTGGAGCCAGAATGGTATTTTCACGTTTCCCGGCTGGCGGTATTTTTCATACTCCGGGGATGTAAACCATGAGCGGTCTATAATGCTGCCGGTCCATTTCGTTTCAACAGTTACATCATCCCCAATCCCCTGCGCCGGAAGCGAACCCGGTAGAACAAGTTTCCCATCCAGTGTCTTTTCGAACCATTTTTCATTGATTCCATTATCATTTTTATCCAGCGCAAACCGCCACTTTCCTGCCAGATCAATTGTATCCGTGGCAAATACACCGCCGATGCAGAAAAGACTCAAACAAAATATAATCCATATCACTCGCTTATTCATATTCCTCCTATTGCTGTGCATGATTATCCCAGTCATCGTTTTTTGCAATGAGGTAAATGTATTACGCATTTCGTTTTCTTTCTTCAAATTCACCATACCGTTTCGGGATGGTGATGGAGACATGTTGTGCATTTTGTTTCTTCGAGAAACGCTTTTGCGTCAGGCGCCGCGCCTGCAAGGCGTCCTCAGGCTGGGCTGGATACGTATCCGCACAGCCTGCGGCAACATAGCCGGCGCGGATGCATCACGCAAAAGCGTTTCTCTCAAAATACACAGCATACTGCCCTCCCGACAAAACCAAACCATCAATCAACCAATTCCTTTTCAATCTGCTCCAGTGACTTGCCCTTTGTCTCCGGTACCTTCATCCATACAAACACAAAACCCGCAAAGCAGATACCGGCATAAATCCAGAATGTCCCCGCCATTCCAACCGTATCCTTCAGAATCGGGAAAACAAAAGTCAGGATGAAACATGCAACCCACAGCGCCGACACGGCTACTGAAACTGCCGCCCCGCGGATACGGTTCGGGAACAGTTCCGAGATCAGAACCCACACAATCGGAGCCAGTGATAATCCATAACACCCCAGCGAGCAGAGCGTAAACACAAGTACTGCCATTCCTTTCATGCCCATCGCATAAGCCGTACCCAGCAGAACGTGCGATATTCCGATACCCGCACAACCGATCAGCATCAGGATGCGCCGTCCCAGCCGGTCAACAGTCCCGATCGCCACCAGCGTAAACACCAGATTGATCGCGCCGGTGATGACTATGTTAAACATGATGTCACTGATTCCGTACCCGGCCGACTTATAAATTTCCTCGGCATAGTTGAATATGGAATTGATTCCACTCCACTGCTGGAGAACCGCAAGGGCACACCCGATAAGGACAATCTTGAGAAGCTTCGGTTCAAGCAGGTCGGCAAAGCGAACATGCTGGGTTTCTTCCGCGACGATTGTATTCTGGATTTCCTTCACTTCCGCATCAGCATATGCCTGTCCTCCGATCCTGGAGAGTATCCGCCCTGCCTCTTCGGCCACGCCATTCTTCACAAGCCAGCGCGGACTCTCCGGTACCAGCAACGCGCCTACAAAGAACATCAGCGAAGGCACCGTAACGGCCGTAAACATCCAGCGCCAGCCATACGTATTGTTCCACGTCTGACGTACTGTTTCTATTGCCGCCGCATCCACACCGGAATGCGGCAGTTTTACCGCCAGCCACCAGTTGACAATCTGCGCGGCCAGGATTCCTATCACAATCGTCAACTGATTGATTGCAACAAGCCTGCCGCGCATATGCGCAGGTGCAACCTCTGCGATATATATCGGTGAAAGATTGGAAGCCATACCTATCGCGATACCACCGATGATCCGCCAGACCACAAAAGTATTGAAAGTACTTGCCCAACCGGTAAACACCGATGAAACGGCAAAAAGAACAGCCGAAAGGACAAGAAGTTTTTTGCGGCCGAATCTGTCGCTCAAAGTTCCGGTAATAATCGAACCCACAAGGCATCCAAGGAGGGCACAACTGTTGGCCCAACCGCTGAGTTTACCGCCGGACAACTCAAAGAACTTTTCAAAAAACGGTTTTGCACCGCCAATCACAACCCAATCGTAACCGAAGAGCAGGCCGCCCATGGCCGCAACCAGTGAAATTGTCCATACATACGCCATGTTATAAACGGGCTTCACCCCACTGTCAGTTGTTCCACCGCTGCCGGAATTTGTAATCATGGTTCCTCCCGAAATCGCAAATTATTGCACATTTCTCCATACTTTTCAAAGTCCAGACCGGTTTTTCACCGATAGAGTATAATCTTTTGTTCATACAATTGACGAGTATTGACACTATAATACAGATAGGATTAAAAAGATGTGAAAAAGGAGAAATTACTCATGAAAGTAGTCGCATTTAATGGAAGTGCCCGTAAGGATGGTAATACGGCCATCATGATAAAAGAAGTTTTCACGGAACTGGAAAAGGAAGGGATCAAAACCGAACTTGTCCAGTTGGCCGGCGAAAAGATCAATGGATGTGTCGCCTGTTATAAATGTTTTCAGAACAAGAACAAACGCTGTGCTGTTGATGATGATATAATAAACAAATGTATAGAAAAAATGATCGAGGCTGATGGCATCATCCTCGCCTCACCTACTTATTTCGCTGACTGCTCGGCCCAGATGAAAGCGCTGATCGAACGGACGGGCATGGCATCCAGGGCCAATAACGACATGTTCAAACGCAAAATCGGCGCTGCAGTTGTCGCCGTAAGGCGCGGAGGTGCGATGCATGTTTTTGACTCAATCAACCACTTCTTCACAATCGGCCAGATGATCATTGTTGGCTCGTCATACTGGAACATCGGTGTCGGGCGCGAGATCGGTGACGTGGAAAAAGATGATGAAGGCATGCAGACCATGAATACGCTCGGTAAAAACATGGCCTGGCTGTTGAAGAAACTTCATGGATAAATAATCGAAGAACACCTTCGGAAAGATGCTTCGACAAACTCAGCATGACAGTTCCTTAGAGGAACTTGACTGTATCAAGAGTGTCATTCCGAGTGAAGTCGAGGAATCTCGATTTGAGTAACACGTCCTTAAGAATTGGATATTCATTATTGATTCTATTCTCCCCAAAAAATGCCTTGAAACCATCAGCAAACGTCGGCATTCTTTGATTATGTGTGTAGCAACAGGAAACCATCATAAGGAGTGAACATTTCATGATCAGCCGTCTTAAATCGATAATCATTTCATTATTCATTCTGACAGTAACACTCACAGTTAATGCCGCAGATTTCTTCTTCAAGGACGGCGACAAGGTCATGCTGATGGGTGACAGCATCACCGAGCAATACCTTTACAGCAGTTATGTTGAAGCATGGACGCTTGCCAGATTTCCAGCCTGGAATATCACCTTTATTAACGTCGGTATCGGTGGCGACCGTTCAACCGGGGGCAATAACCGTTTCAAGCGCGATGTCCTGCCCCACACCCCAACAGCCATGACCGTTGACTTCGGAATGAATGACGGCGGATACAGGCCTTTTGATGAAACAGGTTTCAAGACCTATATGGGCGGTTTGCAGGGAATTGCCGACCAGGCCAAAGCCGCGAATATCCGCGTGGCATGGTGCACGCCCAGCCCGGTTGAAAAAAATGAACTTGGTCCGGCAATCCAGGGTTATAATGAAACACTGGAAAAATATTCAGAGGGCGTCAAACAAATCGCTGCAGCAAACAATGGTATATTCATCGACCAGTTCCACCCATTTATTGCAATTATAGACAAAGGACGTGCGGCAGATCCCAAAAACCGCATCGGCGGCGGTGATGCCGTTCATCCCGGTCCTCCCGGCCAGGCCATAATGGCATGGTCCATTCTCAAAGGAATGAATTTCCCGCCACTTGTTGCCTCAGTCGAAATTGACGCTGCCGGTGATAAAGTTACAAAGAGCCAGAACTGTAAAATCGAGAACCTGAAGGTAAATGCCGATGGAAAAATAGAGTTCAAACAGCAGGATGCCGCCCTGCCATTTTTCCCGGAAGAGGCCAAGAGTATCCTGCAGTGGGCACCAATAATGGAAGAGTTGAATGACTACCGCTTGAAGGTAACCGGCCTCAAGGCAGGCCAGTATGAAATCCGTCTTGGAGGAAAGAAAATTGCCGAGTATTCCGCAGTGGCGCTGAATGACAGTGTAAATCTGGCCCCTGCCGTTTTATCTGACGGTCCGATAGCCGACCATGTAAAGGCCGTATGGGCGGCGGTGAAAGCCAAGAACGATTATTATCATCAACAGATCTTTCGCGGGGTTGTCCTGGCCGAGGTGAAAATACCGGATTTCCTGGATGTTAAGATCGACAACATTGAAGCCAAACGTGCGGCCGCTCTCAAAATACGTATGGCCAGGATGCCGGAACTGTTTGATGCAATAAAGAAAACGCTGATCATGCAGCCACACCAGGTAGAGATTATTCCTGTCCCAAAGCAGTAATAATACCCGCAGGAAAGTGGTTGGCGAATGTAGTTATAGTCATTACTCTGGTACTATTAGTAATAAAACCTAATGGGTATTCCCGATAAAAGGAGAAAAACCATGCAAAACAGGACAACCCGCCGGAATTTCCTGAAAGCCGTCACAGCAATAACCGCTTTTAACATTGTTCCACGATATGTACTCGGTGTACCGCGCCGGATCGCGCCAAACGAGAAGGTGAATATCGCCGGAATCGGAATAGGTGGTATGGGAAAATCGAATATCGGTAATCTCGATTCCGAAAACATCGTTGCCCTTTGCGATGTTGATCTCAATTATGCCGCAAAGACAATTCAAAAATATCCGAAAGCAAAGGTCTACCAGGATTACCGCGAGATGCTGGACAAACAGAAAGACATTGATGCAGTGGTAATTGCAACACCAGACCATACCCATGCTGTTATTTCAATGGCCGCAATGAAGGCGGGTAAACACGTCTACTGCCAGAAACCGCTGACACGCGACATCTACGAAGCACGAATGCTTGCCAAAGCTACAAGGGAAACCGGCGTGTGTACGCAGATGGGAATACAGGGCCATTCAAAAGAAGATTTCCGGCTGATATGCGAATGGATCTGGGACGGCGCCATTGGAGAAGTCCGTGAAGTCGATACGTGGTGCAGTCTGTCATATTATCCCTGGGGACATGCCGGCTGGAGTTCCAAATTTGGAGCGGGCCGTCCAACCGACAAACCTCCGGTTCCAGATGGTTTGAAATGGGATCTGTGGCTTGGCCCGGCACCGGAACGCCCGTATCATCCGGCCTATCATCCGGCAGTTTGGCGCTGCTGGCGCGATTTCGGCAGCGGCATGATGGGTGATCGCGGCGCCCACACGCTCGACTCTGCTGTATCAGCCCTGAAACTTGGTCCACCTGTCAGTGCCGAGGCCACTTCCTGCGGACTCAATCAGGAAACGCATCCTCTCTCAGCAATTGTGACCTACCAGTTTGCGGCCCGTGAAAACATGCCGCCGGTTAAATTGATGTGGTACGAAGGTACCCGCCCGCCAAGACCTGAAGAACTGGAACCTGACAGAAAAATGCCCAAGGAAGGCGGACTGGTCTTCAAGGGCAGTAAAGGAAAGATAATGGCTGGAGTCTACGGTGAAAGCCCGCGCCTGATTCCCGAAAGTAAAATGAAAGATTATAAACGCCCTGAAAAGACACTTCCGAGGGTCAAGGGCACTCATGAGCAGGATTGGGTGGATGCCATAAGGAATAACAGGAAAGCCGGGGCGAATTTTGAATATTCTGGACCGCTCACCGAGACTTGCATTGTCGGCCGGATGGCAATCCAGGCGGATGCCAAAATTGAATGGGACGCCGCAAATATGAAAATAACCAACATCCCGGCAGCAAACAAATATGTCCGTACAGAATACCGTCAGGGCTGGAGTTTATAAGGAAAGAAAATAATAAGAGGAAATAATATTATGAAGGGAAAGAAATTCCAGCTGTTGATTCTGTTGTTTTCCGGCTTCCTGTTCTATTTTTCAAATTCAACTTCAGCCGGATGGTTCTCTTCCAGACAATCACTTGCACCCCAACGCCTGAGATGCGAGCACCTCGATAATCCACTGGGAATTGACATAGAGAAACCGAGACTGTCATGGGTTATCGATGATTGCAGATTGCCGAATGCCGATTTGAAATCTGAAATCATAAATCTGAAATCGAAGATGCCCCGTGGTGTCCGCCAAACCGCTTACCGGATTCTGGTCGCATCGACACCGGAACTGCTTGCAAAAGACACCGGAGACCTCTGGGACAGCGGAAAAGTGCAGTCGGACAACTCTCTATATATAGAATATGCTGGAATTCCCCTCCAGAGCCGCCAGCTGTGCTTCTGGAAAGTTAAGACATGGTCCAGTTGTAACGACCGTTCCCAGGGCAACTCTTCCGAAAGCAAACCCGCGATGTGGTCCATGGGACTGCTCAGGCAAAGTGACCCGCCTTCACTAACAAGTTCCGGCGCGGCAGGTTGGTCCGCCAAATGGATAGGTTCTCCAAATTCTGCAGAGTTTGAGCCTGCACCGCTTCTCAGAAAAACTTTCTCCATCAACAGGAAAATCAAAAGGGCAACTGCATACATCAGCGGCCTGGGTTATTATGAACTTACTCTTAACGGGGAGAAGGTCGGAGATCATGTTCTTGATCCAAAGTTTACACGTTATGACCGACGCGTATTATACGTGACTTACGACGTCACCAGACAATTGAAGAAAGGGAAAAACGCCGCCGGTGTAATGCTCGGTAACGGCTGGTACAACTATCACGTGAAGAATGCCTGGGATTTTGACACTGCACCCTGGCGCGGTCAGCCAAAGATGATTCTTCAGCTCGAAATTGAGCTCTATGATGGATCCAGACAGACAGTCATTAGTGATGAGTCATGGAAATATTCCACCGGTCCCATCCAATTCGACGGCATGCTCAGCGGCGAAGTCTATGATGCGCGGCTGGAAAAAAACGGATGGGACACAGCCAATTATGACGATTCACAGTGGATTACCGCCAGGATTGTTGACGCACCCAAAGGAAAACTAACCGCCCAGATGGTCCAGCCCATCCGTATCACGGAAACCATCAGGCCGGTAAAAATCACCCAGCCAAAACCCGGTGTTTACCTTTATGATCTAGGGCAGAATATTGCAGGCACGGCACAGTTGACCGTGAAAGGTCCTGCCGGAACCGATATAAAGATCCAGTACGCCGAACTACTGCGTGAGGACGGCACACTGAATCCCGACAACATCAAGTCATTCTGCAAATCTGCCGAGTTCCAGACGGAACGTTATATCCTCAAGGGTAAAGGGACAGAAATCTGGCAGTCACGATTCATGTACCATGGTTTTCAATATGTTCAAGTCACCGGATTCCCCGGCGAACCAAAATTGGAAAATCTCAAAGCGCTCGTGATGCACACCGATCTTGAAAACGCCGGTACTTTTGAATGTTCAAATGAACTGCTGAACAGGATTCAGCACTGTACCCGCTGGTCATACCTTAACAATTTTCATGGGCACCCAACCGATTGTCCCAACCGGGAAAAGAATGGCTGGACCGGCGACGCCCATCTTGCGGCCGAAACCGGTCTTTATAATTTTGACCCCTTGGCCGCCTATACCCAGTGGATGCGGGATTTCAAGGACGAACAGCGTGAAAGCGGCGAACTACCCGGTATCGTTCCGACCGGCGGCTGGGGCTATAAATGGGGCAACGGACCGGCATGGGATTCCGCCTATGTCCTGATTCCATGGTACATGTACAAATACTGCGGCGATATTCGCATTCTTGCCGAACATTACGAGAACCTGAAACGCTATGTTGACTACCTTACAAGCAAGGCAAAGGACGGCATCGTCACTATAGGACTCGGCGACTGGTGTCCTGCCAAAACCAAGACACCGGAAAAAGTCACATCCACAGGCTACTATTATTGCGACGTCGTAATTGTCTCAAAGATCGCAGACATCCTCGGTAAGAAGGATGATGCGGCAAAATATAGCCGGCTTGCCGCTGATATCAAAAGAGCATTTAACCGGGAGTTTCTTGATCAACGGACCAGGCAGTACGCAGGTGGAACACAAACTGCGCTTGCCTGTGCGCTGTATCAGGGCCTGGTTGAACCGTCGAACCTTGACGCCGTGGTAAAAAACCTGGTTGAAAATGTCACTGCTAAAAACGATCACCTCGACTGTGGAATTCTTGGCACCAAATACCTGCTCCACGCGCTTACCGACAACGATCGGTCGGACGTTGCATACAGGATTGTTGCACAGACAACCGAGCCAAGCTGGGGTAACTGGGTCAAGCAGGGCGCTACAACACTCTGGGAAGGCTGGAACGGAAGCGGCACACACAATCATATCATGTTTGGTGATGTTTCCGCCTGGTTCTATGAAACGCTGGCAGGAATTCAACCTGACCCATCCGTACCCGGCTTTAAAAAAATAATCATCAAGCCCGGCGTTGTCGATGACCTGACATGGGTCAAGGCAAGTCACAATTCAGTTTACGGCAGAATTGCAAGTAACTGGAAACTCGAAGGTAATAAATTAACTCTTAATGTGACGATTCCGCCAAATACCACAGCAACTGTTTTTGTTCCGGCCAGGGATGCCTCTTCTGTTTTGGAATCCGGCAAACCAGCAGAAAAAGCGCAGGGAATCAAGTTCCTGCGAATGGACAATTCAAATAGAAAAAGTATTTTTGCAGTTTACGAGACAGGTTCAGGAAGCTATTGCTTTATTTCACAGACTGAATAACAGGGAGAATGTTACATGAGCACTTCAATCAAACGCAGGGATTTTCTGAAAAGTTCTATTGCACTCGCTGCCGTTACCGGCGCAACAAGTTCAATTGCCGCTGAAGCCGGACAGAAGAAACAGGAACATTACGAAGTACGCGTCTATCGTATTAACAACGCAGAGAAACAGAAGGTCGTCAGTACATATCTGGAGAAAGCCCTGTTGCCTGCACTGAACAGGATGGGTATCGATCGCGTCGGAGTATTCACGGTCATGGATAAACCCGATGACTTTTCCATTTACGTACTGATCCCCTTCCCGACCATGGATACGTTCGCAAACCTCAGTCCAAAACTTCTTTCCGACTCCGAATACCAGAAAGCATCTGAAGAAATGTTAAACCAGCCCAAGACAGATCCCGCATACACGCGAATCGAAAGCAGGTTTTACAAGGCGTTTACCGGAATGCCGGTGATCGAGATGCCGGCCCAAACGGCGAAGAAAGAACCCCGTATGTTCGAGATGCGTATTTACGAAAGCCATAACGAGGAACGGGCCGCCATGAAACGGGACATGTTCAACACCGGCGAAATTCAACTCATGCGCGATATAGGCATGGCCCCGGTATATTACGGTGAATCCCTGATAGGAAACGATGTCCCTCACTTGAATTACATGCTGTCGGCCTCCAGTATCGAAGAACACAAGAAACACTTTGATACATTCCGCGTACACCCTGAATGGCTGAAAATGAAAGATCTGCCGAAATACAAGGACACGGTTTCTAAAATCACCAGCATCAAGCTGGTACCAACCGCGTATTCACAGATATAAAGTTTTTAATTATTGTAACTCTTAAAGGTAGGGCGCGACCGTCGGGCGCGCCGCTCTTGAAATTCGGCGGGTCCGGCGGCCCCGCCCTACCCTTGATAAAGGAAATAAAATCATGTTAAAGGAAAAATTACCGTCACTCGTGTTTACCATTTTGCTTGCAGGTTCTGTAATCTCTGCAAATGCCGGTCTGTTTTCATCAACATCAGTGCCACCCCAGCGTCTTCGTTGCGAATACCTGGAAAATCCGCTTGGAATTGACGTCGAAAAGCCCAGACTGTCGTGGATTATCGATGATTGCAGATTGCCGAATGCTGATTTGAAATCTGAAATCATAAATCTGAAATCGAAGATGCCGCGTGATATTCGCCAGACGGCATACCAGATCCTTGTTGCGTCATCACTTGACCTGCTCGCAAAAAACAGCGGAGACCTCTGGGACAGCGGGAAAGTGGAATCGGATAAGACCTCCCAAATCGAGTATGCAGGCAAACTTCTTCAAAGCCGCCAGCAATGCTACTGGAAAATAAAAGTGTGGACTTCTTCAATCCAAAATCCCAAATCCAGGGCCTCTGAGTGGAGCAATTCTGCAAGCTGGGAAATGGGACTGCTCAAGGCTAAAGATTGGAAAGCCAGGTGGATCGAGGCGGTATGCAGTAAAACGGCAGATAATGATTCATTGGTGGATGCCAAATGGATCTGGCATCCCGAGCCCGGTGTAAATCTCAGAAAAACCGCGCCGACCGGTGAACGCTTCTTCCGCAGGCATGTAACAGTTCCTTCCGGATCAAAGCCAAAATCGGCCACACTCATTATCACGGTCGATGACCAGTACACTCTTTTTATCAACGGCAAGGAAGCAGGCAAGATGGAAGAAAAAGACGGTTGGCGCAGGCCGAAACGATATGACGTTACATCAATGCTTGTGGAAGGTGACAACATTCTGGCATTGGCAACAAAAAATATTGAGAACGCCGCCGGTGTGTGCGCCAAATTGATACTTCAGTTCCCGGACAAGGAACAAATTACAATAGTTAGCGACAAGCAATGGAAAGCCGGTAACCAGACTGTAAACGGCTGGAATTCCGCAGGATTCGACGACAAGGCATGGAAAAATGCGGCCGAGATTGTACCCGTGGGCAAAGGTGTTTGGGGCGAAATTGAACTGGCATCGGCATCATCAGCCGTCCCGATCCTGCGTAAGACGGTGAAGCTGGCGGATAAGCCAATTGCCCGGGCCCGGCTTTATGCCACGGCCCTTGGTCTTTACCAGATGAATATTAACGGCCAGCGTGTCGGCGATATTCTCTTTGCCCCGGAATGGACTGACTACCACAAACGCATACGTTACCAGACCTATGACGTGACCTCGATGTTGAAGAAAGGCGATAACGTGCTTGCCGGACTGATCGGTCACGGGTGGTACAGCGGTCATATCGGTAACGGAAACTACCGTCATTACGGAAAGATCCCTGCCTTGTTTGCCCAGCTCGAAGTTACATACGCTGATGACACCGTGGAACGCGTCGTGACCGATGATACATGGAAAATCAATGCCAGTCCGATACTTGCCTCCGACTTCATGCTCGGTGAAAATTATGATGCACGCAGGAAAATCAACGGCTGGGACGAACCCGGTCTTGATGATAGTTCATGGAAAAACGCAATGGTCCGTGAAGAGACGCCTGTACCTTTCGAAAGTCAGGTCATGGAACCTGTACGCAGGATTTGCGAGATCAAGCCAAGAACAATTACGGAACCAAAACCCGGGTGCTGGACATTTGATCTGGGCCAGAACATGGTCGGTTATCTACGTCTGAAAGTGTCGGCACCGGCAGGGACTAAACTGACAATCCGTCATGCTGAAATGTTGAATCCTGACGGTACAATTTATACGATAAATCTGCGCGCCGCTACGTCGATCGACACATATACTTGCAAAGGCGCAGGTGTCGAAATATACCAGCCTTATTTCACATTTCACGGTTTCCGTTATGTTGAAATCACGGGACTTCCAGGAAAACCAACCCTCGACACAATTACCGGTGTGGTTGTTGCTTCGGACGCACCACGTACCAGTGAATTTGCCTGTTCCGATTCGCGAATCAACCAGCTCTATTCAAATATTATCTGGGGTCAGCGCGGCAATTATCTGAGCATTCCCACTGACTGTCCACAGCGTGATGAACGGCTCGGATGGATGGGCGATGCACAGGTTTTTGTCCGGACGGCAACTTACAATGCAGATGTTGCAGCATTCTTTACCAAGTGGCTTGTTGATGTTGATGACGCCCAGACACCCGACGGCGCCTTCACCGACGTAAGCCCGCGGGCCGGAAGCGGTCACGGAACACCTGCCTGGGCGGATGCGGGTGTGATCTGTCCATGGACCATTTACCATGTTTATGGCGATGCGCGCCTGCTAGAAAAACATTACCCTTCAATGGTCAAGTGGATTGAATGGTGCCGTACGCACAGCAAGGATCTTATCCGCGAGGAAAAGAAAGATCGCGGCGGTGATTATGGCGACTGGTTGTCCATCGGAGCAGATACGCCGAAAGACCTGATCGGTACCGCGTACTTTGCCTATTCCACGCGTCTTGTTGCAAAAGCCGCAAAAGCACTCGGTAAAACAGATGATGCTGCGAAATATGAACAGCTTTTCCAGAACATCAAGGCGGCATTTAATAAGAAATATGTCGCCGTCGATGGACGTATCAAGGGTAATACCCAGTGTTGCTACATCATGGCGCTGAAATTCGATCTGTTGTCAGATGACATGCGGACAAAAGCAGTTCAATATCTCATCGAAGACATCACCGGCAAAAACGATCATCTTTCAACCGGCTTCGTAGGCGTAAGTTACCTCCTGCCGGTGCTGACACAGGCCGGTAAACTCGACACAGTATTCAAGCTTTTCCTGCAGGACACCTTCCCGTCATGGCTGTTCTCGGTAAAGCATGGCGCGACTACAATCTGGGAGCGCTGGGATGGCTGGACACCCGAAAAAGGATTCCAGGACCCCGGCATGAATTCTTTCAATCATTATTCACTCGGTTCATGCGGCGAATGGATGTTCTCAACTCTGGCTGGTATCGACACAGATGGGCCGGGTTTCAAAAAACTCGTGATACGACCGACTCCGGGCAACGGAATAACGTGGGCAAAAGCCAGCTATGATTCCATCAACGGAAAGATTGCAACTTCATGGAAAACTAATGGCAATACGTTTAGTCTCGACGTGGTAATTCCGCCGAACACCACGGCCGCAGTTCACGTTCCTGTCAAAGACGCTGGGGCGGTCAAGGAATCAGGTGTCTCTGCTGCAAAGTCCAAGGGTGTCCAATTCCTCCGGATGGACAATGGTGCGGCAGTCTATGCTGTAGGCTCCGGTTCCTACTCGTTTACGGCAAACTGATCCGGTTACAATTCATAGCCGTACTACATGACCACTCACGCCTATGATAGATAATCAAATTGTAGCCGCCTCGCTATGTCGAGGCGTCTTTGCACGGCGATATAACGCCGTGGCTACAAGAAATCTTTTCTTACAAAGCCTCTATGATTCCAATTGACAGTATTCCACAAGTTCACATTAAGACTGTATAATGCCAAAAAACACATATCGAATTGCCAAATGATCCATAGACATTCTATAATTTAGGGATCATTCTATTATTGAAGAAGTGGTTGCCCAAATCGGAAAGAAAGATTCTTCTCCGTCAGTTGACGGATCAGAATGACAGCGTTTTGGGGCTTTTTACATTCAAAAGGATTGTCATCCCGAGCACAGTCGAGGGATCTAGACTTGGGCAACATGCCCAAAGGATTAAACTTTTTGTATTGAATGAGGATAACATTGTGAACCTTGGTAACGGTAACTGGATAATTAAACAGATTTTTCTCTTTGTCCTGCTTCTGATTATTCCAGCTTTAAACGTATTGGCTGTTCCTGCCAACCTGATGTCCAGGGCAAAGATCACTGCTTCCGGAAAGTACAGCCAGGATTATGATCCAAAATACCTGGTTGATGGAAAGATTCCCCGGCAGAACTGTCACAATGACGTCCGGCAGGCATGGTGTTTGCCACGGACACAGGCCAATGGAGCTACACTTACGATTGAATGGCCGAACCCCGTAAAAATTGCTGAAGTGGTTTACTGGGGACGAACCGCTTTCGAAGACGGCGAGAACTTCTCAGCCTGCGAAGTATATGCTGATGATCCTGCAAAACCTATTGCAAGGGCCAAACTTGAAAGAGGGCCCCAGCCCCAGCGGATTTCACTGGACAAACCGCTCACCGCTAAAAAAATCACTTTACGTTTTCCGGCCCATTACGGCGGCTCGAACCCCGGCGCATCAGAAATAGCTGTCTACGAAACACGTCCGGCCGAAGCCGACATCCCCCTGCCCGACGGTATGTATCACGCCAGACTTTCTCCTGAAACCATTGCTGAAATCCGGGCAGGCAAAATGGGTTTTACGCGATTGCTTCTTGTCCAACGTCAATTACTGAATCCAACGCACGTCTATACCTATCACCAGGAAGATCTCAGGCCCGGTGGTGGACTCTGGATCTACGATTTCAGCGGTACAGAACCAAAATTCGATAAAATCCTGGACAGTACTGACGGTGTAATTCTTGATGCCAACTTGCATTATGATGGACGAACAATCCTTTTCAGCTGGAAACGCACAATGCAGGATCACTTCCAGTTATATACAATCGACATTGATGAAGCACTGCGGACCAAAGTCCACAGTGCGGAATCCGGCGTAGCTTCGACTCTCCGAGAAGTCGAGGCGAAGACGGACGGAAAAAATCTCCGGCAACTTACCGACCACATTTCAAACAACTTTAATGCCTCATGGCTGCCGGATGGCGGCATTGTTTTTCTGTCTGATCGCAAACCCGCCTTTGCATACTGCTGGAAGACAACAACACCAATTCTCTACCGTTGTCAGGCCGATGGCAGTAAGCCCATACGTATCAGCGCCAATTATCTTAACGACTTTACCCCGGCCGTCATGCAGGATGGACGGATTATTTACAGCCGCTGGGAATATGTTGACCGGCCCGCCATACCAATCCAGAGCCTGTGGACGATAAACCCTGATGGAACTCATCTCACCGGCTTTTTCGGCAACCGCGTCCTGAGCCCGGCCACCTTCATGGATGCGCGTGAAATACCAGACAGTAAAGGCAAAGTACTCTGTGTGTTGACTTCCCACAACGGTCCCTGCCGCGGGGCTATCGGAATTATTGATCCAAAATTCGGTTCAAATGCTCAGGAAGCCATAACCAACCTTACTCCAGAAATCGACATCGGTCTTGTCGACAAAGGAAATGGCAATCACATCCGCGGCCCATATCTCAACCCCTTCCCACTTGATGACAAGTACTACCTGGTATCAAAAGCCGGCATCATAGAATTACGCGACTACCAGGGAAGTTTAAATGCCACAATCGTCCTGCCAACAGGCCTGGGATTTTACAATCCACAGCCAATTCGTACGCGGCCGCAGGAAAGACTTGTCACATCCACATTACCGAAGAACAATGGCAACAGCCATCCCTGGGCCACCATTTTCATGCAGAATGTATATGCCGGCCTTGATCCAAAACTTGTTCCTCCCGGAACTGTCAAGCAACTGGCAATCGTCCAGGAAATCGAAAAACCTATCGGGATTGATCCCGGCCTCCGCGCATTCGGTTTCCAGTTCCCTGTTGTCAGTGCCGGCGCCACCTATGCCCCGAAGAAAATATGGGGTTATGCCACGGTCGAGGCGGATGGTTCAGCATATTTCAAGGTCCCGGCCCAGGAACCGATTTATTTTCTCCCTCTTGATGCGGAGGGACGTGCCGTACAGCGTATGCGTACATTCACGCATCTCATGCCGGGTGAGTTCCAGGGCTGTATCGGTTGTCATGCCGATCGAAATTCAGCCGCGCTCAAAACCGAAAGCCTCCGTTCAATCGCAATGAAACGCGTGGCGGAAGAACTGACGCTTCCTCCCTGGGGCCTGCGCGGATTCAGTTACAGTCGTATTGTTCAACCTGTCTGGGACAAACACTGTATTCGCTGTCACGGCCGTGATAATCCTTCCGCCGGTTTGGAACTCACAGGAGACAAAACTGACTTTTTCAATATCTCTTATGAAAACCTTGTCCGCAAGGGAACCCCGTCGGAAGATTTCACAATTGGCGGGGCCGGCGGAACCTTCAATTACAGCAAGTACACAAGCTGGATTCCAACGTACAACGGACAGGAAGCGAACATCCTTGAAATTACGCCCGGACACTGGGGCGCAAAAGCATCATTGCTGGCTAAAATTATAAACGGAGAACACAGGGAGAAGGACGGCAAAAACCGGTTTGAACTGTCGAACCTTGAAAAAAAGGCCGTTTATACATGGATGGATTTGAACTGTCCCTACTATTCCAGCAGTGATTCAACCTATCGTGAGAACCGCGGGTGTCGCCAGATACTTCCAAATGAACTGAATGCTGCTTTCAAGGAAACCAGCGAACGCCGCTGCATTTCCTGTCATAAACAGAAAAACAATTCATCGATCTTCTCCTATCCGAAAAGTTTTGCAGTCCGCATAGACAATCCGGAACGAAATCTTTTCCTGAAAGCGCCACTGTCAAAAAGCGCGGGCGGGACCGAAGCCTGCGGAAAAGCTGTTTTTGCCGATACCAGCGATCCGGATTACCAGAAACTTTTGCGATCATTCGAACCCCTCAAGGCAGAATTGGAAAAAAATCCGCGCCTCGATATGAGTGAAATATCAAGTCCGGATATAGCCAAACTCAACCGTTAAGGCCTATTAATTACTATTATCCGATTTCAAAGTAATAATATTATAGTCTGTTTCCTCTCCCTCGAGGGGAGAGGATGAAGGTGAGGGTATTTGCTGAGTCTTTTTTTATTTCCAAAGAAACTAGTGTCAGGCACTGAAAAAAAGTGCCTGACACTGAAAGACTCTTGCACGGCGATACCTGCCAGCCAACGGGGCTTGGGGCAAGCTGGTAACGCTGTGGCTACAAAAAATCTTTTCATAAAGCAAAAACCACAAATTCCCCTGTCTTTCCAATTGACATGATCCCCCCAAGTTCATATCACGGCGACATACAGATATAACTATTTAGGCAAATATGTCGACCTAATGATTTAGGCGAACATTCGCCTAAATCATGTTGGATCATAGAGAAAACAAATGCCAATATGGGCTATAATATACTTCATACTTTTTATGTTCATTATGATTTTTGGTGCCTATTGTTCATATAACGACAAAGAACCAATATGGTATATTACCACTGATGTTATAACCGGTGTTCTGTTTATTTTTCTAGGACTTGGATTTTGGTTTCACAACTTGCATAGTCATCTTGGATGGATCCCCATGGTCTTCTATGCGGTGGCGATGGGTTGGGAAATGGCAAGCACTCCGTACGACTTACGTTCTATTTTGCAAGACGAGGAAAACACAATTCTGGAAAAAACTGTCATTGTCATCATTGCAATTCTTTGTGCTGTACCAATGTACATAATTTCTGGTTTAGCTGTTTTAAAGAAATAATGATCCAACATCGCGCAGCAGAGTACGTCGCGGAAGCCGCGCCGACTCTGAGCGCAGGCGTTGGGTTGAGGAAACATGAGAATTCGAAGCATGCCTCGCAAACAATTTGAACAGGTAATGAAACGAGAATGGCGTCCAGTTCAACTCAAAGGAGACGCAGTCCCCCGCTGGTTGCGTGGCATACCTGAAAACATAGTGCATTCCATATACGCCAGTGGAAGTGAAATCTCCGGCCTGGAGTATAATGATACATATATCCCATCAGGAAGATTAATTGGAAACCTTGAAGTCTACAGGAATGCAGCCGATGACCCAGTTAAATTAAACAAAGATGGATATCCAATCATTTCAGTGCGAGGAACCGACAGCATGGTTTTAGTTAGAGGTCCCATGAAGGATTCCGAACATTGGATAGACGAAATTCCATCAAGATTCAAAGGAGTTGAAGTCTTGGGAGTTCCTCCTTTGAACGATACTGAAGCATGAGAGAAATAAAGGACAACCCAACAACTCATTCGAGCGCAATGCGTCTCCTCGCCGTTGTGCTATTCATCGTGGTGATGACTGCCAGCCATTCGGCATTGGGCGGAATCGATGGTCGGGAACTCGTCGTCACCCTCCAACTCCCGGCAGAAGCAACTCCCGAACAGATTCATCAGGCCGCCGGGGCTCAAATTGCCCAGTGCGCGTCCTTCGGAGCCGACGGTATGACGCTGGTCGTCCGGGAGGTGACCGGTAAAACAGTGGCGTTGATTGGTGACCTGTCGAACCAGGCAAAGAAACACGGGACGAAGCTCTGGATCGCCGTACAACTGCCCAACGAGAGCGCGCTGGATATAGCCCGTACGTTGGCCCCGCTGTCAATCGAGGGACTCGCCCTCTTCTTCGATCCGCCGCATGGCAAACCGACCGATCCGGGCAAACTGGCGGCGCTGCTGGAGATCAAGAAGCAGGGCGACAAACTGGGCGAAAGTATCCGCGATGTCAAACGCCAGCTTGGATCGAAGCAGAAACTGGCCCTTTGCACGGCATTGTCCGAAATCACCCCCGAAACGGCGCGGGACCAATACGTGCCCGTCGGCAACCTGGTCCGCGATGGAACCATCGACGTCGTCACGCTCAGTGAAGCCGAACGGATGAATTTTCATACACTGCGGCTCCTGCGGGACGCGCCGCTTCTGGCAGGCAGCTTCCTCGATGCTAAGTTGACCGACGAGAAACGCCGCGCCGGACTCCTCAGCCGGACCGTCCTCGAAGTCGTCCAGAATAATACCTGTCAGTGGTTGTGGCTTAGATATTTTCCAATCGAGATGGTTGGTCAAATTGTACCTGTGACCATCGAAGGACACAAACAGTCGCAGAAACGACGGACGGCTCTCGAAGCCACTCTGGCCACAGGCGAGTTGGTTCTCGATCAAGAGGTCTCGGAAAAGGACTGCAACGACCAGGCGAGCCTGCACGGCGTGGCCCAGAGCTTTGTGCCGTCGCGCGACGGGTTGTGCCCGCTGGTACAAGTCTATGCCGCCATCCGCGGATCCCAAGGACCGTTACCGCCACCGATCCAGTTGGAGATTCGCGGCGACGAGAACGGCAAGCCGGGAACCAGCATTCTGACGAAAACGGAAATCCCGGCCGCCGAGTTCGGACTTGAGCCTGCCTTTCGCTGGGGCAGCGCGCAATTGAATCCCCCGGTTCCGCTGAAGAAGAATCAAACCTACTGGATCTATCTCAGCAACCAGTCGCATCCGGACGGAAACTATGTCTGGCGTATCGTCAAGAACGGCGCTGGCCCGCGTGGCCACGCCTGGAGCAGTAAGTACGACTATACAAAACATAACTGGGTCTTTCGCGTTTATCTGCAGAAGGAGCCATCAAAATGAGGAATACAAGAGTTGTTCTCCAAGTCACGGCTGTAATAACGCTCCTGGCGATCTCGACTGTTCCGGCCATGGCCGAAGCACCGGTATTGAGTTGTCCGTTTGACGGCGAGCTCAAGGATGTGTCGGGCATCGCGCCGGTGGAGGCCCGCGAAGTCAAATTCGTCGAGGGGCATCAGGGCCGTGCGGCCCTGGTCCAACGCCCTGCCGTACTCACTTATCCCACCACGAATTTCAATCTTAACCAGTTTACCATCTCGTTCTGGGTCCGGCACGAAAAGGCGCTAGAAGATTATTTTTTCCAGCAACTCGTTTATTTCTATCATGAAACGCCAGACATGAAGAACCGCATCGGCATCCTCAAGCGTTCGGGCACAAACGGCTTTGTTTTCTTCTTCAGCGACGACCAGGGAAAAGCCAAGGGTGTAAACTTCGCCGACAATTGGTTCGCAATGGCGACCGTTCCCCAGGCATGGGCGGCTGGCTCCTGGCATCACGTGGTCTGCACGGCTGATAAGTCTCGTGGCCTCGCCCAATTCTTCATCGACGACCAGAAAGTGGCCGAAGCACGCGGAACCCAGTTCCCGGCCAAGCTCGGCAAGGTCTTCTGGGTAGGTACGGAACAGGGTCACTCCTGGATGCGCGGGGCCATCGACGAGTTGGTGATCGAGCCCGTTGCCCGCCTGAATGATACCCCGCTTGCCCCTGCCCTGGCAAAGCCGTCTGCGCCGCTACCGCCCGCCAGGCCCGTACTGGGAAAGAGCGTGGGCCAACTCACCGGCAAGGATCTGGCCATCAACCTCGACTTCTTCGACATCTGCATCGGGACCGATTGTTGGGATCTCCGCCACTGCGACGAGGAGATGGACCGCCTGATGGCGCTGTGCGCCCATTTCGGGTTTGACAGGATATACTTCCGGGTCTCGGTCTGCGGAACCGAGTGCTACCATACCAAGGTCATGACGCCTGCCTTTGAAGAAGTCTTCAAAGAGTACACCAAGGAGGGCCTCGATACCTGCTGCGCCAACATCCCCTCGCTGCACGGCCGCATGGCCGCGGTGATGCGGGCCATCGATCCCCTGGCATCATGTGTGAAACACGCTCACAAACACGGGATGAAGGTCTACACAGAGGTGACCATTTTCGACAGCCTCTACTACGCGCCTCCGACCGAATTTTTCCAGAAACATCCGGAGTACACCTGGGTGAGCCGGGACGGGAAGAAACATATTCCAGGTGTGCCGTGCTATGCCTATCCCGAGGTCCGCAAATACCGCGTCGATCAGATGAAGGAACTTTGCGGTTACGGCATTGACGGAATCAGGCTCTGCCCGCGGTCTCACTCGCCGTGGCCGGGGCGCAAAGCAGGCGGGGGAAACGAAGGTTCACGGGGATATGGGTTCAACGATCCGGTCGTCAAGGAGTATGTCCGCCGCTACGGCAAGGACCCCCGTGAAGCCAAGACGGACAGCCTTGACGAACTTCGCTTTGTGCAACTCAAGGGCGATTTCCTCACGCAATTCCTCCGTGAAGTGAAAGAAGTCACGGCGGCCGCCGGCAAGAAGCTGACCCTGACCATCGACAGGAACATGGCCGATGCCGTGGCGGTCAACTGGACGTACATTGATGCCGACACTGCGGCCCGTGAGCGGATCGTCGACGAGCTGTGCGTGATGGGAAGTGCCGCGGCCAATCTCAATCATTGGCGGCTTCTGGCCGACGGTAATATCCGCCTGACCACCTGGGCCGGCATCCACGGCGAGACCTACGACCGCTGCCTGAAATTGATGCAGCAGCAGTTTCGCAGCATGCTGGACAACCCGACCAGCGACGGCAGCACGTACCACGAGCTGGCCAACCTGATCTATCCCGACTGCTGGGAGGAAGCGATTCTCGATACGTTCAAAGAGTGGCAGGCCGCCAAAAAATAATCACGAATAAAAATTTCTTATTTAAGTTGTTTTATTTTGCTACCGTTGCGCCCGACATCATGACTGTAATCAGCCCAAATATAACAACTCAAACCGTTACTTGTTCTTCTTTTTCCGTCATGTCGTCTGACATGACGGTGTAAATCTGGTTGCGCATTTCGATCAGCGTAAATATTTTGTGTCAGATGGCCTTAAGGAGTTCTCTGAACTCCGTCCGGCAAGGCGTTTCATGCGTCACTGTATACGTATACGTGACACATGGAACAACAAAGCCGGGAAGGCCATATCACGTAAAAGATTTACGCCGAAATGCGCAACCACTTGTCGTAATTTTATTTTATCTGTGGACTCAAGACTGCGCTGGACAATACACAGGGTGGCGGCGGAATACCCTGGGCCGATTCCACTGTCGGGACCGGCCGGAAATCCGGCGCGCCCTGGTACTTAATGTTCCGCCGGCCATAATATGATCCGTAAAATGGAACACCACTGTCTATCCAGGTAACAAGTTTGATGAACTCTTCGCGTGACAATTTCACATCGTGGTGACCTGTGCGTAACATTTCTATCAGCTTGCTCTTGTGTGAACCGTATGTGTAAGGAGGAGTAGCCTCCACGTTTGCCATGGAACCGCGCTCCGGCGCACCTGCTTTGTAGGGCGGCAAACCCCACTCACAGATATAGTTCGCCATATTCCTTGCAAGGAGGTTTTCATAAGAACGATTGAAGAGTGTGGTAAGCTCCCCGGAGAGGTCCAGCTTGGCTTTCGGTTCTGAGCCGCTGTGACATCGGATACAGTTCCTGTTAAGCATTGGCTGAATATCTGTTGGATAGTACAAGGGGCGTGGGGCAACTTCGCCCGGTTGCGCCGCAAGGATTACGGGTTTTCGTACCAATGCCACAGCCTTGCGTGATACAGGCGCCTGTATGCGTTGTTCGTGACATCCGATGCAAGAACGCTGCTCTCCCGACTCGACGTTAATAAAAGTCCGCATTCTCTGCACTTCCATGAAGTTTTCGTCCAACGCCTGAAAGAATAAATTCCGTCGTGCTGGCACTTCGAAGCAGGCTGATCCATCTTTCTCAACTTGAACAATACCATGGAGCACTGCAACCCAGATATGTGCACAATAGCTGATGACCAGTTGCCCGCCAAACCCGTCGGCGGTACGATCTTCACCGCGGCTTTGATCCAGCTCAGCGGCCCACGGCTTCGGGACCTGTTCCATCACACGCAGATATTTGACCGTTCCGGGTTTAACCCCATCCAGACCGCGATAAACATCATTAACAAACATCGTTGCCACAGCCTTGCCGGAAGACTGTGAAATAGGTGTCGTATTATTTTCTGAACCGGTCACGTTTTTCGCAAGTGGCGGCAGAACGGGTGGTCTCTTACGGGGACGCAATGACATCGGTTGCCAGCAGGAGATTTCAGGATCACTGTAAACGGGTACACGGTTACCGAACACATCAAGCAGGTAAATGCCGTAAGCACTCTGGTCGTTGTAGCGCTTGTCCGGATTACACGACACAAGGAAGAACTTCCCTGCCCCGCGGCCTGCAGGATCCGAAAGCGGATAAGGATCCCGGTAGAGCGGGCCATAGACGTCTTCCTTCCAGCGTCCGTTACGCCGCTGATACAGGCCGCGCAGTCCCTGGGTCCTTGTGTCCGGAGTAAGACTGGTCATGGGCTCGATCGTGCGCTTGTTCTTGTTCATATCGAGTAACAGTACCTGCCCCACACCCATAGGCTCATGTCCACAACCGATACACACCGCAAGACGTGGATTGCCGGGAATTTGACGGGCTTGCCAGAACACACCTGGATTCGCGACGTTATCGCCATAAAATTCTTCACTCCCCGATCCATCGGGACGCATCACCCATAAAGGTTGAACTGCCGCAATACCTTTGTACACATATTCCCAGCGGTTGTAGAGAATCCGACCGTCCTCCATCATTGTCGGTGTAAATTCGCTGAGCATTCCCTGGGAAATAGGCCTGACTTCACTGCCATCAGCATCACAACGGAAAAGAGTGGTACAGGCCAGGTAATGATTAGGCGTACACAGCACTCCATGCTGACAACGCGTGGATGCAAAACAAAAACCGCCATCCGGCAGGTAACAGGGATGAACGTCGTCGGTCCAGAACCGGTATCCCATCAATCCGTAAAAACCATCACCAAAACTTGTTTTGCCGTACGCGGCAATCTGGCGGTCCTCATCGGCCGGAGGCTGGATCACCTGCCGCAGGCCACTTCCGTCGATGCCAATCTCGTAGATGCGGAAACCTTCAGGTTTTGGACGGCGATAGCCGAAGACAATCCGCCGGGCATCGAACGAGAGGTCATAGCTGTCGAAGACACCGCCATCAAGTTGCGGAGCCATTTGGCGTATACGTCCATCTGATAACGAGAGCACATAAAGGTTGCCGCCCCATCGACTGACATGCTGGAAATCGTCATAGTAGTGTTTGCTGTTGTAAGTATAACGTTTTATGAAGAGTAATTCCGTATTACGCAGCAACGGATTTGCACTCACAAGCATTTCACGCTTGAGCCTGGCCAGCTCGGTAATCGTCTCATCGTCCGGCGCAAGATAACTCACCGCCTTCAAGATCAGCCGCTTTTCCAGATCATCAAGTCGGCGCAGGAAATCATTACCCGGATAATCGCGGGGAAACAATCCTGCCAGTTCTGCCACAGCAGAGCGGAGTTTCTGTAAATCCTGCCGCACCGCAAACAACTCAGTCGCTGTTATACATAATCCCAGTGAAGGTGCGGACGAATCAACCACAGGCATTTTTCCGTCATCGTCATAATCAGCAATTCCCCTGCTGCAATTCATGATCATTCTTTGCTCTAACTTTTTACCCGCAGCACTCAACCATCCACCCGTCTCGAACCAGTCATGTTTCGCAAGTTCCAGCAGGCGGTTTGTGGCAGGTGGAAAATCTTTACGGATCTTTGCCCACAGCCTGGACACTGGATCAGGTGCGATCGAAAAATAGAATTCCAGCCGGCGCCTTAGACTTACACCGGCCTGCCGCAACTTGACGGTCAGTTGATTCTCGCCGGCAACCAGCGGCAAATCCAACAACACCTGGTCGCGACGTGTCCCGTCGGTGATTTCTCCGGTTCCGTAACGGTCATAGGTCAGGGTTGTATTCTTCGAAAGCAAACTCTTTCCGTTTAACCAGACGTCGAGCTGGTCACCTCCGCCCAAACCGGCAGTCAGCGTCACCGGCTTGCGCGCAGTGATCGTACGGCAGATCAGGAACGACGCGGCAGAGGAATCATCCTGGCTGACAACAACAATATTTCCGTCTTTCCACTTTGATTGTTGCATCCAGAGCGGTTTGCCTTCCTTATCTTTCGCAGTCAGGTCAATGCTCTTCTCCGGTATCAAACCCGCCTTCGACAGAAACCACGGCCCGCAGGTCACCTCGGCAGAAGCTGATTTCTGATCTGCCAGCCAGTTTGTGTATCTTTCTTTTGTAACCAGCATTGTATCCAACAGTGTTGCTTTTTTAACAAACAGTTCTGATTCCCCGTTTCCAGCCGCATCTGCTGCGTTTGCCGCATAGACAAACACAGCCTGTAAACAAAACAGGATTAATAAATTCATGGCTTTTTTTCTCATATCAACCTCTTTTATTGAATAAACTTTACCTTGCCCGTACCACCTCGCGGAGTTGTCTTAGGGTAATCCGGATTAAGAGTCTGGTCGGCGACTTTTACCAGTTTCTTCCCGGCTTCGGGAAAAGGCGTGACCTGGCCGTTCTGCAAAACAGTAACGTTGGTGAGTTTAAAATTCCGGACAATTATATCGAGATCCGGCGAAAAAATGTCAAACCATGTTGACGGATCATCAGGCTTGCGTTTGTAAGTTGCCGACATTGGTCCGATCTCAACAAGTTTGAAAGCATCCGGCAGAGCAAAACACAATTGTACATCGTTAATCGCCAGCCCATTTACATTAACATCAAGCTGAAACCGGCCTGGCCGGTTGAAAACAAGTTGACGGAAATAAATGTTACGAACCTCGCCAATCGGATCGGCAAAATCTTTATCACGTCCCAGCTCAAGATTCGGCTGGTCATAGACTTTAAAAGTCCGGATATCCGTTAGTTTACGAAAGACGCAGTCACTGATATCACAAGCCAGCTTGGTCCCATTTACAAAATTCTCTGTGCCGGGCAAAAGCCGGATTTCTGCAGTACCGTCCGGATAAGGAGTTGTGAAATCCGGCGATTTGGATTTACAGCCAATTACATTTTCAACAAGCACATGATGAATCGGACCGAAAGATGGGGTGCAGTTGCGCCAGTCCCAGGCATTTAATGCAATAAAATCATCATGCGTGCCCCCGGTGATATTGCGGATTACGCCAAAACATGCCGGGCCATTGACGTGGACACCATCCCGGCCATGATCTTCGAACTTAATGCCGTCAACGAGGAAGTCCGTACAATTACTCAAATGGATGCCAAACGGACGTGATTGGCGTATGACAACATTCCTGACAACCGTATTGCTGGTATTGTTCAGCAATATAACACCGTGACAACATGGGACAGTATTGCTGCCATCGGATCGGCCATAGTTGTTGCCGTTGTTTTCCCGTCGTGCCACTGCCAGTGTCGTCCAGATACCGCCCTCTATAGCAATGTCGATGTCCGGACGAGACCCTTTCGGTACCGGACCATTTTGTCCACCGACGATGTTTTCGTTGCGAATCATGCATGTATTGACACCTGGTCTAAGCCGGATTTCAGCATCACGGTCAGCTATAAGCATTTGTCCCGAACGTAATATTATTGGGGCATTAAGATAATAAGGTTTATCGCATCTGGGTAGTACTGCACAGCCGGTTTCGCGCAGGGCTGCTTGAATGGCACCATTCCATATTTCTCCGGTCACCTCGCGTTTTTGGATTTCACCTTTATCATTGGGCCAGTTCTCAATCCAATTCCCTGCTCGCACAAGCGACCGGAACTTGACCACACTGGACTCGACCTTCCGACCTGAGTCCAACTTTCCGCTTATACGCGACTCGAATGCTCCTGTACGATGGAGAATCTCATCCGCAAGACGCTCTTCTTCAGATGCAATCAATCTGGGATTTTCTCCGATCAACCCAATCATTATCATCGTTAAAACGATACCCATTGGCGTCTGTATTTTCACAACTATACTCTTTCCCATGGCGCACGGAGTTTCGGTTTTTCGGTCAGAAACTCCAAGCCGCCACGCAGTTTGCCTTCCCTGGTGAAGAATGGATGGAAGCCTTCGCCGTTGATACCATTACCATCGTAATGGTCACGGCGCGTGGAGATGGCTTTACCTTCGCGCAAGGCCCAGCCCATCCAGCCGAATCCTGCATCACTGAGCAAGGTGGTATAATACTTTGCCACCTCGGCACGAGTCATATCATCGAGACAGCCGGGAATACATTCGTTGACAAGAAATGGTTTGCCGTATTTCTGCTTTATTGCCTGATAGGTTGTAATCTTTTTCTCCAGAGCTGACCGATCACGGTCATAAGGATGGCCACAGAGTACGTCCATAATTGGAGCATAAGTCTCGACATTACCACCGCTCATTGTTCCGATCGTGACTGGTTGTTGGGCACCACAGGAACGTACTGTGGCTGCAATTTCACTGAGCCATGCAAACTCTTTCTTATTCGCATCACTGTTTAAATCATGTGCCTGCGGTTCGTTGCAGAGGTCCCAGATTAAAATCCTGTTGTCTCTGGCGAGCGGCGTCACGAGCGCTTTCACATACTCCAATGGCTTTTTCCAGCCGGGCCGCAGGTTTTCCACGTAAGTACCGCCGTAGTCAAATTTTGAATCATGCCAGCGGTTGAAAAGACACGGCATGACCTTGATACCGTTTTCAGCAATGACAGCAACAGCATCCATGAAGTTGGCGGTGATTTTGTCGGGATCGCGGAACCACGCGGTCCATTCGATCCACAGGCGGATACAGTTTGCGTGTACCTGCTTTGCCAATGCAACTTCTTCGCGCATCTTTGCGCCATCATAAAACCACCAGGCATCTTCAATACGGGCCGCCCACGATGGAATGATACTGAAGCCGCGAAGCCAGCCGTAATTGTTGTATACGTGTAAAGCCGGTTTCGAGGCAACAACAGCTGGTTTCGACTCTTCTGCCCCGATTGCCAGATTTCCAGCCACTGCAAGCGCACCTGCTGAAACACCTCTCACGAAATCACGACGGGAAATTCTGGAGGAACATGCAGTCATAATTCTCCTTATTATTACGGTTTCGCAAATTCCGGTTCCGGGCTGCCCCAGAAAGTTCCTTTTGGCAGATGGCGGACCTGTCCACGTTTCACAATTAAATCGTAGTTCGCGATACAGTAGCGCGCAATCCGGTCACTCTGTTCTGACGTGGCAATTCCGGAATAAACGGCGAAGATTGATCCCCATATTGACGGTTGGCGCCATTTTTCGCTCGCGGCAACGAACATTCCGATTTTGTCATCCCATAAACTTACCAGAGATTTCTTCACCACTTCTGCGTCGCGTCGCCACGGTAAGGCACGTTCCGGTTGGCCGGCCGCATCAAACATCTCAGCAAGTTTTAAACTGGCATCCCAGAACAGTATTGAATCGAACTGCTGGTCACCCACCAGCGGAACGGTATCAAGAAAACTGTAAGGTCTGAACACCGTAGAGTCCGCGATTGTCACCAGGCCATTTACAGGATTTCGCCGGGTAAAACGCATCGCCTTTTCCAGTGCATCAGCGGTCTTGCGGAAAGGATCAAGGTCATTGAAAAGTTTCCAATACTGGTGGCACAGAATGACCATGAACGGGGACTGGTCAACCGATCCATTTTTTGAAAACGGTTTTGCTTCTCCGCCTGGTGAATAAACGCCTTTACCATCGGCGCGTACACGGTCCGGCATGCAGCCATCCTCGCGTTGTGCTGCCGCAAGAAACAGGTATCCATCGCGAATTTCTTCACGGGTAAATGCTTCCGGACAGCCTTCGATCTGATACGACCAGTCGCGTACCCAGAAAGCGCCATAACCACCGGTGGCATCCGGAGTAAAAATACGCACGTTACCCTTTCCGATACGTGAACTCCCCCGCAGAATACGTTTTGCTTCCGGTTTCAGCCATGCTTCTCCCGTATCCAGTCGTTTCGCAAGATCAGCAGGAAGTTGCTTGCCATTCTTGGCGAGAAACGCGCGTAACCGCTTTACACCAGCCAGTGGTAAAGCTGCGCTGGCGCAGTAGTTTTTTACACCTGCCGGCTTTTTTGCATTCTCGTTAATCCACTCATTGACGTCACCGCGCGCCCGGAAATCCTCAACTGCATCACAGAACGCACAGGCCGCGCGTGCCGGATCTACCCGCATCAGTGTCACCATCAGCCACGGTAACGGCGTGGCCCAATAGCCGCCGTTCTGATAAGTGCCATCGTCGCGTAACTTTCCTGCCGGTTGCCCGGATTGTTGACTCTCCTGCGACATGGCAGACAACAAACCAGACATCAGGAAAACAATTATCAGATTTATTCGCATGTCAGTATTTCTCTTTTACCGCCGGTCCAACAGATGCCGTTACTGTGCCGGGCGGTGGAATACCCCGCGCAGAATCAAGCGTTGGTACCGGCCGGAAATCCGGCAGATCCTTGTAACGTAAATTACGTCGTCCAAAATAACTGCCATAATAAGGCCCATTCGCATCAGCCCATGTGATCAGCTTTAGCAATTCCTCTGGTGAAAGTTTGACTTTGTTATGCCCGCTTCGAATAATCGCAATCAATTTACTGGCATGTGAACCCAGCGCTTTCGGCGGCAACGGCATAACGTTCGTGAACTGGTCCTGGTTTCCCCTCGGTCCAACAAACTCGGTGATATAACCAACAAGTTTATTGCGCATAATAGTTTCGTACGATTTATTGAAAAAGGTTGTCAGTTCAGCGGAATAATCCAGACCGGCTTTTGCCTTTGGACCACTGTGACAACCAACGCAATGCCGATCAAGTACAGGCTGTACATCGGTTACATAATGAATCGGACGAGGAATTGTTTCTCCCGGTTGGGGCAAAGGCCGCACGGCAGGTAATCTCAACGCCAGTGGAGGACTTTCCATCGGCGGTGCCACGGGCCGTCCTTCGTGACAGCCTACACATGAACGTGTTTCACCTGCCTTGTAGTTGACAAAACTTCTCATCCGCTGAATTTCCATGTAATTCTCATCCAGCGCCTGGAAGAAAATATTTGCGTTTACCGGTACAGTGAAATGTGCCGATCCATCTTCATGAACAGGTACAATTCCATGATGTATTTTGACGAAAATATGGGCGTACATACTGATCGGTACATGCTGGCCACCCCAACTGTCGTCAGGCCAGAAACGATGCGCCGTCCACGGACGAGCCACTTGTTCAAGAACACGCAGATATTTTACCGTTCCGCGTGCAACACCAGGCAAACCGCGATAAATGTCTCGCAACACAACCGTCGCTTCTTCAGCTACAACCGGTGACTGCGCCACATACGGCGGCAACACCGGCGGAGTTTTACGTGCCTGCAACGGCATTGGCTGCCAACAGGAAATCTGTGGATCGCTGTAAATTTGCACACGATTACCGAACACATCTATCAGCCATAGCCCATAAGCCGAGGCATGACCCCAAGGTTGATCTGGATTGCAGTTAACCAGAAAGAATTTCCCGGCACCTGCATTGGTCTCCGGGTCGGCCAGAGGATACGGTTCCGAAAACAGCGGTCCGATGTTGTCGGCCACCCACTTTCCATTTCGGAAATGTGCAAATTTCTCGCCATAAGCTCCTGTCTGCTGCTTGATAAGGCCGGAACTGGCCAGCGTATCAGGTGTCAAAGAACGGATTGGACGCAAAGTATTGATCGGCTGATTGATATCCAGAAGCAGGATTGGTCCAACAGCAAATGGATGATGAAACGTTGACGTACTCACGAACATGTTTGGTTGACCCGGAATCGCCCGGCCATGGATCAGCACCATCGGGTCCTCGATGTCATCGCCATAAATCTCACAGCTTCCTGTACCATCAGGTCGCATCGCCCAAAGCGCCTGTACGGCAATAACACCCTTGTCCACATATTCCCAGCGCGTATAAAGGATACGTCCATCGTTCATCACACTCGGGGTGGATTCGCTCAGTGCACCTCGCGAAAGCATTCTTATCTCACTGCCGTCGCCGTTCATCCGGTAAAGCAGATTTACGGAAAGACTGTCACCCTGATCGCAAAGTACACCGCGCTCACATCGTGACGATGCAAAACAGATGCCGCCATCGGGCAGGTAACATGGATGAAAATCATCACTGTGCCGCCGATGGCCGGAGTATCCGGCTAATCGCCGGGCTTCATCAGGTGAATCGAAAGTGAGCTGTCGCAAGCCACTGCCATCCACTCCAACCTCGTAGATACGAAAGCCCTGATCTGTTGTACGCTTGTAACCGAAGACGATTCTCCGACCATCAAAAGACAGATCGTAACGGTCAAAAATACCGCCTTTAAGTTCAGGTACCAATTCTGTCAATTGGCCGTCAGGCAGTGAGAGTACAAACAATCCGCCGCCAAAGCGGCTGGCTTTCATGAATTCCGCGTAATACCAGCCCGGCGTGTAGGTATAACGTTTCACAAACAATAGTTTACCGGGAACCAGAAGTGGATTGGCGTCGACAAGCATTTCTCTCTGAAGCTTTTTCAACCCATCTGCAGACAATGGTTCGTTTTGCCTGGTTAATTCATCCAGTCGCTTTTGGAAAACATCCCCCTGGTATCTTCCCGGAAAGGATTCCTTTAACGATTTGACCGCAGCATACAGGCTCTTAAGATTGCCATCTCCACAGGCTCGATCGGCAACTCTAGCGTCTGCCTGCGAAAGTTCATATTGCCCCGCTATTAACGAAATAGTCGTCAATATCAGCATTACCAGAAATATTACTATCCTTGTTTTCATGTCCTCAAAAAGAAATCTCATTGAATTTCCGGCATGGCAACGGCTTGCCCTGCAAGCTGAAGTGCCTGTGATTCAGAATCATAAACACCATAGAATATCGCATTAAGGTCAATCCACAACGCAAGGCGACGGACATCATCACCGCTGAGTTTGACATTATTATGACCCGGCGGATCCAGAAACATGCGCATCAGGCGGCTGCGACGGGCAGTACGAATATCATCCGCAGGCGTAATCTGGATCTGGTTACGCTGAAAATAACGCGGCACCAGATATTCCGCACCGGCTTCAATCTTCTGCTGGCGATCTTTCCCCATGCTCCCTTTCTCATTACACAGCGACCAATAGGAACGTGTGAATCCATTATGAGGTGTCCGCGTTAAATCGCGTTTACCCTTCGGTTTATCGCCGCCATGACAGCTCATACAGTGACGATCCAGTACCGGCTGAACGACCTCAACAAAGGAAAAAGGGCGACCGCCGAACGGTCCGGGTTCTATGGCGGAGGCTTGACGTTGCATGGCCATCGGCGAGTTGCTCTGTATTGGCCGCGTTGTTGCGCCATACTCGTGACAACCGGTACAGGAGGTCACCTCGCCAGGTTGGACGTAGGTCGAGGAACGCATAATACGCCGGGCAAAACCGTCCTGGTCAATAGCCTGAAACAGGACTTTTTTCCCGGCCGGAAGAAGAAATCGTGCCGAGCCATCAGGTTCAACCGGAACCGTACCAAGAATGGCCCGGCCGTTTTCCTCGCCTGCAAGTCCTATTCGCGGCGTGTTGGCAACATACGTCGTCTTGGGAAAGATCTGTACAATCCGAATTGCGGTGATAGCCCCGCGAGGAACACCACTTAATCCCTTGTAAATATCGTAAACCATCATTTCGCCGCGCAACGGTGCTTTCTTGGGAAGGTGGCTGGCCAAAACTGGTGGTGCAGGTCGTACTGCAATGGGTATGGGAGTTGTCGCACCAATCACCGGATCGCGATAAAGCAACTCGCGATTACCATGTCGGTCAAGCAGATAAACCCCCAATGCATGATCGGGATTTGGATCACTAGCATGTTCACCCTGCATGTGCAAATGGAAAGGACTGTAAGCCACCAGGAAATAATTCTCTGACAACGGCCAGGGTGACTCGTACCATTCTGTCAACGGGCCTTCGGCCTCGGGAAACTTCAAGGGCGTGACCCTTTCAACCGCTTCTGGTGCGTTTAAACCTATTGTGGGATCGAGCAGGCAGACAGGTCCCGCTGTGACAGCATGATGGGCCGACGCAATAAACACCAGTTTCTGCGAATCTGGAATGGGTTTTGCCTGAAATGTACAATGCGGACTTGGAAGAGCATTACCCCAAACCGCCATCGGATTCGAACCATCCGGTCGGCATGACCAGAGGTTCTGGTGAGTAACAGCATCACGATCAATATAATCCCAACGTGCAAAAAGAATCTGCCCGGCACTTGAAACTGCCGGGAACCATTCACTGACATCATTCCAGGAAAGTATCCTGATGTTACTTCCATCGCCATCCGCACGATGCAAAGTATAGGTATGCCAGCGCTGGCTATATTCAGGACCAAAACAACGGGAGTATCCCCTACGCCGAGTTGAAACAAAAACAATACCGCCATCGGGCAGATACTCAGCCATCATGTCGTCATATGTTCCAGACGTAAGGTTACGCAGACCAGTGCCATCTATCCCAATCTCATACAAGTGAAAATATCTTTCGTCCTGTCCAGCCTCGTTCACAGTCAAGGATGCGGGCGAAGGAGTCTTGGAATCGCATGCTACAAAGGAGAACAAAATCCGCTTCCCATCGTAACTCAATCGCGGTTCGAGGTAACTCCCGGTCGGAAGCTGACTGCCAACGATATTCCGCGTTTCCAGGGAATAGCCCGGCTTGCGTAGAGCATAAAGTCCTCCACCTCCGCGCTGTCGCCAACCGAAGTACTGGGCAACAAGGTGACTCCATGACGGCATGGCACGTTTACATATCAATAATTCATCGAAATGCAGTAATGGATTCCCGAGCGCCAATTCTCTTTTGAGCAAACGAACCTTAAGATAATGAGAACGCCACGCATCCAGTGTGTCACTTGATACACCGTTTCCAAGCACAGACAATGCCGATGGCGGTACAACACCCAGGTCTTTTGCCAAGGCAATTGCTCGGACAAGATGATTTGTAAAGGCACACTCGTAAGACTTGGCGGTGTCTTCAAGTTTGTCCTCACGCCACCATGCCTCCAGCACCATCGCCAGCAAAGCCGGTCCGGTTTTCGGCGCAAAAGTCGGGGCAAGTTTTGCAAGCTTTGCCTGAAGTACCGGGCTTATGGTGACAGTCTCAACCGGTTTCGTTGAAGCTACAATCGGAGGTGCAATCGGACCTGTTCCTTCCATCTCGTAAAACCAGTTGCCCGTACCCTGTTTCTTCTTCGCAAAACTTTCCGACGCCTGAAACCGCTTGCCGTCTGCGTAAGTGATTACAGGATCCCAGCCGGTTGTATCGCAACCAATGTTGCCGCGTTTTTCTACGACGAATCTCAGCGAATCACCTTTTTTTACATCAAGTATCAGCTTTGGCTCTATACCCTTTTCATCCTTGCCTTCAATCTCTACTTTCCAGATTTCACGGTCATTGTGCCGAATACATGCGCGGATGCCGTCGCCGCTCAGATGAAGCTTGAACACACGTCCCTCAATATTCAGCCGCCCGTCGCGTGGTGCCTCGAACCGTCGAACACTTGGTGTATTGTGTCCGGGGTGGTGCCAATCCTTGCCAACACGTGTCCAATCCGGTCCGGTCCAGAACGTTGAGCCGTACCATTCGGCATCGCGATATGTCAGCGGTGAATATTGTACAGGTTGTACGGGTTTTTCAGCGGCCAATGAGGACAACCACACTGTAAGCATAAGCATCACAATGGAACCCGATTTTGAAATGGTTAAAACCGACCTTGAAATCATGAAGAACCTCCATTGGCATGTATCTTTCCGGCAATCAAACTTGTCAATTTGTCTGCTGCTTTTACAACTGCCGGCGCCTGCCTGAGAACATCGTCTTCACTCAAACGTGCCGCCGGAGCGGTGATCCAGAGGGAAGCTATCGGTCGGTTTTCTGAATCAAACACTGGCGCGCCCAGGCAATGGTGCCCCAGAAGAGTCTCACCAAAATCAGTGGCGTAACCACACCGGCGAACCAGTTTCAAGTGCCTGGCAAAAGCAACACGGGATGTAATGGTGTTTGGCGTCACCGCGTCAAGAGGCATCTGCCGAAGTGTTGCATTTATTTCCTTTTCCGGTAGCCATGCCAGCAACACCTTGCCGGGAGCACCTGAATGAAGAGGTCCATGCGCACCTGCCTCAACATAACACTTGAACGGATGCGGCCCCACTACGCGGTCCAGCACAATACATTCAAATCCGGAACGCACACCGACATGCGCGGACTCTCCCGTTGCGTCACGAAGCCACCTCATCGGCTCCTGTGCCATCTCCACCAGACTGCGGTCCTCGGACCGGGGTTGAGCAAGAGAAAGTAATTTGCCGGTCAGAATAAAGCGCCGGGTATTCGCGTTGCATTCCAGGTAACCATGCCTGACGAGTGATTTTGTCAGCCGGAATACCAGGTTCGCCGAGAAACCAAGTATTGAGCGAATTTCAGACTGGGTGACGCCATCGGGGCGTGTGCTCATCAGTTCCAGCAAAGCAAGGGCGCGGTCCAGCGCAGGTGTGCTGCAGCCGCTGTCACGCACCTTCTGGTTCGTCATTTTGTGCGGCTTGATCATGGAAATGCTCATTGTATGTCCATGTGTTTCTACTATTGCAATAGTATTGCATTAATAGATAGAAAGGGTCAACAAGAATTTTCCGGGAAATACCCGGGTACTATGACATCCCGGGTGGCCTGCATACGCGGCGGAGAGCTTTACTTTTCAAGACGTTTTCTTTCAGGTATTGTTGCTGTATGCAACGGGTAATACTGCATGTGGATATGGACGCATTTTATGCGGCGGTGGAACAGCTTGATCATCCGGAACTGCGCGGCAAACCGGTGATCGTCGGGGCACCGCCGGACAAGCGGGGCGTTGTTTCCGCTGTTTCGTACGAGGCCCGCCCGTACGGTATTCATTCCGCCATGCCTTCGAGGGAAGCAGGACGACGATGTCCGCATGCTGTATTCCTGCCTCCCAACATGCGCCGCTACGAAGAAGTCTCCGCCCGGATTTTCTCCATCTTCGAACGCTTTACACCCCTGCTCGAACCGCTTTCGCTGGACGAAGCATTTCTCGACGTAACCGGTGCTCAGCGTATATTCGGTGACGGCCCGGCAATTGCCCGCAAAATCCGCACAGTAATCAAGACCGAGATCGGTTTAACAGCTTCAGTCGGCGTGGCACCGAACAAATTCCTCGCCAAGGTTGCCAGCGATTTAAACAAACCGGACGGCCTTACTGTTGTACCTGACGACCCAGCCGGCATAAAGGCCTTCCTGACGCCGTTACCTGTTGGTCGTTTATGGGGAGTAGGTAAAGTCATGCATGCCCGCCTTGAAAAGGCCGGTATCCGGACGGTCGGCAATGTACAGGCCATGTCGCAGGCGGATCTGGCGCGACTGGTGGGCAAAGAAACTGCTTCATTCTTTAAGGAGCTGGCTGAAGGTGTGGATGATCGCGAGGTGGAGACATCCAGGCAGGAGAAAAGTCTATCACGTGAACACACGTTTGATACAGACGTGACTGACCGCGCGGAAGTTGAACGTGTGTTGATCGAACTGGTGGAAGATGTTGGCCGGCAGTTACGTGCTCTTGGCAGATATACCACAGGCGTACAGATTAAACTTCGCTGGCAGGGATTCGAAACCCTGACCCGTCAGAAAAAGTTAGCCAGTCCTGTCAAAGATGATTTTTCCCTGCTGGCCGGTGCGCGGGAACTTTTTGCAAAAGAGAAGCTCATCAAGCCCGTACGCCTTATTGGCTTCGGTATATACGGTTTGACCGATCATGCCGGGCAACAGTTGTCACTATTTGAGGATACCCGGAACTCGACAAAGAAACATGAACGTGTAAGTCAAACCGTTGATGCCATCCGCCGGAAATTCGGGAGCACGAGCATACGCCGCGGCAGTAGTAAGATTGGTCAGAGGGACTGATCCTTAATGCGAATAGATTTTCTTATTCTTTTTCCGCGCCCGCGCGGAATGGAAACCGCAGGTGGCATTTCGATGCTTGCAAACATGAAAGAAGTGATGGAAGAATAGGCCTGAAAAGCGGAGAACATAAATCATGCCGAAAGAATACATTCTTTCCATCGATCAGGGGACAACAGGATCCACGGTCCTCGTTTTTGACCACAACGCCTCGATCCGCGGACGCGCCTATTCGGAATTTACACAGCATTATCCCCAGCCCGGCTGGGTTGAACACGATGCGGATGAACTATGGTCCATAACCATGAAGGTCATCAAGTCGGCCCTGGAAAATGCACAGGTTTCTCCCGAAAGCATTCGCGGTATCGGAATCACCAACCAGCGGGAGACATCGTTGTTGTGGCACAGGAAGGACAGCCGGCCGGTTGCCAGGGCCATTGTCTGGCAGGATCGCAGGACTTCCGTACTCTGCGACGAACTGCGCCGCGAAGGATTGGAACCATCATGGCAGAAGAAAACGGGGCTCCTCCTGGACCCATACTTCTCGGGTACAAAAATCCGGTGGTTGCTCGACCATATCGACGGTCTCCGCAAACAGGCCGCCAACGGGGAAATTGCATTCGGCACCATCGATACCTGGCTGATATGGAAACTTACCGGCGGCGCATGCCACCTTACCGACCACTCCAATGCCTCCCGTACCCTCCTCTACAACATCCGTAAACTCGAATGGGACAACGAGATCCTGGCTCGCCTCGACATACCGATGAATATCCTTCCCGAAGTCAAGTCGTCATCATGCATATTCGGTGAAACCGACCCGGAAGTTTTCTTCGGACAACGTGTCCCGATTGGCGGCGTTGCAGGGGATCAGCAGTCGGCGCTGTTCGGTCAGGCCTGTTACCGTGAAGGTCTGGCAAAGAACACCTATGGCACGGGTTCATTCCTACTCATGAACACCGGTAGTAAACCCGTAACCAGCCGCGAACGCCTGCTCACAACAATTGCCTGCGGGGTTGAAAATGAACCGGTTCAATATGCTCTTGAAGGTGCCATTTTCGTCACCGGCGCCGCCATTCAATGGTTGAGGGACGGCCTCGGCATCATCTCCAACGCAGCCGAGAGTGAAACGCTTGCAACATCAGTGAAAGGAAACGACGATGTTTATTTCGTGCCTGCTCTAACCGGGCTCGGCGCTCCATACTGGGATGCCTATGCGCGCGGCACAATGGTGGGCCTGACCCGCGGCACGACACGCGGACACATAGCACGGGCCGCCCTGGAGAGCATCTGCTACCAGACCCGCGACGTAGTCGAAGCAATGCGGCGCGAATCAAACATCCGGCTCACGGAACTGCGGGTAGATGGTGGCGCCGTTGGCAATAAATTCCTGATGCAGTTTCAATCCGATCTGCTTGGCGTACCTGTCGAAGTGCCCTCCATCGTGGAAACCACGGCCCTGGGTGCCGCATACCTTGCAGGATTGGCAACAGGCTTCTGGAAAAACAGGGAAGAAATTGATTCAAAATGGCAGAGGGCACGGCGCTACGAACCCCAAATGGAATCTTCTGAAAGCAACAGGCTCTATGCGCGCTGGCAACAGGCCGTCGCACGTTCCCGAAACTGGGCAACACCCTCCCCTTGATTTGCAGGAAAGCTGTAGAGAGTGATTAGAGGAGCCGGTCAGCACATTACAGAAAATGATCCAAATGAGATCTGGCTGGCTCGGTGTGATAGGAGAATGAGAAATGTTGGTTTACAGAGTACGAACAATTCGTAAGTGTCACCGTGCAAGCTTTCTGACTGAATCAAAGACCTTCCGTACGGCTTCGAAGCTGGCGCTTCCATCGTTCTTGTCCAGACAGTAGGTCACAATACCTTGAACCTGCCTGTTTTGTACCAGGTCCATCACCATCTTGATGCGACCGGCAATGTTTTCAGGCGTCCCTTCTTCATGGTATCGCATCTTATACTCACCGGCCTGACCAGCAGGCATTACAATCAACGGCAGGCGAAAACGTTTTGTCCCGACACGCTCGTCCCTGAACTGTACAGCAAAGGGGCCTGCAATATCCTGGGACCATGCAGTTCCATGTCCCAGTTCCGTATCCTTCAATTCCAGGCCACGCACAGTCAGATGTGCGAACGACGCCTCGATTCCAAAGTTGCCCACACCTTTCGCATCGAGTACTCCCAATTTCAATTTGACAGTCCGTTTGCCGTTCACAACCTTTGCCAGATCAACCGTCACATCGCTATTGTCATGACCGGCGGTATCTTCATCCCAGACAACTTGATCATCCACACTTACCTGAAGCCGATGGTATCCCGTAGTAGGACCATCGTAGTCATCGCGATAGTGGAAACCCAACTGGGCGATCTTGCCGTCGGTTACCTGCGCCTCCTGAATCAGCAGTCCGTGGTGACCGGGTCTTGACGATATGTTCCATGGAAACACAATTGTCGCCTCGCTTGGCAGTCGATATCGATCTTCAAGAAACGTTAAGGCCCGCTCCACTGCCGCGCGGTCAGGCGGATATGCCGCAACCACTCCATCGATCAGGGGAGCCAGTATCTCAACAGACCGCTCAGCAATCTCATGATAGTACATCAACGGGTAGAACTTGAGCCTCGGATTGATGGCCTTACCAGCGGTCGTCATACTGCGAATATAGTCCGGCGAGAACCGGTTAGTACGGACATTGCTCCAGAAATCATCGATCACATAACCCGTAAGGTTGGGATTCCGGAGTGATAACCTGGCTATCTCTTCAGCCCAGCGAATGTAATCAAGCCGGAACGGCTCCGAATATGGCCATCGTTTATCCTGTAACGCAGTTTCGGAGTGTGGCACGAGATAGACCCAGACAGTGATACCAACCTGTTTGGCCTTGGGCAGAAAAATCTTCAGGTCCTCCCAGTCGTTGGTGCTATGCCAGACAAGCCACATGTAGGTATTGGCGCCGAGGTCTCCCAGTCGCCGTATGAGGCGATCGGTATCGACATGACCGCCGATACGCGGTTCCGCGTCATAATCACCGAGTACAATATCTGGATTTGCCCTTATAACTCTCGTACAGGCCCAAGCAAAAAAGAAAGTCAGGCAAATAGTTCTTAAGACATGCAAGACCGGTTGCCAAAGTGCCAGCATATTTACGAACCCGGTGGTGATTAAAACTTTTTTCATACTACTCTCCCGACTAATAATTCAACCGCGCTGGTTTCAGCATCGTCTGCTGAAGTTGGTTGTGCCGGTCAGTCATGCCGGATCTCTTCCCAGAGTTGTTTATTGAAAGCTACATGCCGTGACGGGCAATTCTCCCTGTGACAAACCTCGCAACTTCGAAAGTCTACTTCCGTTGGGAATAGTATACCCGAAGTTGTTTTATTCGGGACCATCAGGAATGAATTGGTCAACTTAACTCCAATTGCCTGTTCAACATCACCGAGAAGAGCAAATAATCCTTGTTGCTGTTCGATGGGCCACACTGACGCATCGCCGGACCCCGGCCGCATTATTGCTGTCTTGCCAAGACGAAACGTGCGGTGCAAATAGTCGTTGAGATGTCTGTCTGCGGCACTAAGCAAGTGGGCCTTAATCAAGTCCCACCAAAACTCCTTAAGCATGTCCCCAATCGCAGGTTTCGCTTCATCCATTTCATGTCCGCAAGTCGCAATCAATGGAAAGACGCGTTCGCTGGATGCCAGGTTTCTGCTCAGTGTTCGACTTGTAAATGAGATCCCGCCGATTTTCAAAGTGTCACCGTTTCTATCCTCCACAAACGACACGGCATAGACAGCTTTTGGCTTGCCGACTTTCATTGCTACATCAATCAGGGTGCGCAATTCCTCCACATCGTCTGTTCCGGATTCAATATGCGCCTGCTTCATCAATGAATTCACATCCAGCGAAAATGGAATATCGCTTAAAATTTCCATCGTATTTCCTTTAGATCCATCGCTCATTTATACACGTTCGAAAACTCGCCGGGATCATGCAAACAGTTCGACATTTCCGCCAGTGTGCAGGAACAGGATCGCACTTCCGGGGACAAAGCGATCTGCTTTTAGATAATCTAAAAGTCCAGCCGCCGCCTTTCCGGTATAGACATAATCAAGAAAAATGCCGTATTTGCGCGCGAATAACTGCACGGCGTCTTCGCAGGCTTTTGTATGTTTCGCATAACCAGCTCCCAGGCAGGAATCGTCGACACATATAGTTTTCTTGTCAATCGACACTCCAAACCTGATCGCTGTTTCCCGGGCCAGGTTGAATACATCCTGCTGCTGTCGTTCCTGTTCCTTGGCAACACTGAATCCGATTACCTGTCCCGGCCAGTTCGCGATCGACTTGCCGACAACCAGCCCCGCCTGTGTCCCTGCCGACGATGAAGCAAAGACTACAGCATCGAAGTGCAAGCCTAGACGCTTTTCGTCATTCAGAATCTCTGACATTGCTTCAACATAGCCCAGGGCGCCAATCGCCGTTGAACCCCCTATCGGCATTCGATAAACGGTCCGGCCTTCCTTCCTCAAACTGACTTCGAGCTCCGCCGCTTTTGCCTCCCACTCATTCCAGTCCCCGGAATCAACATGATGGCATTCGGTTCCCAGCATGTGGTCGAGCAGAAGGTTCCCTGTAGAAATATCAGGTTTCCGCCCTCCCAGAAGAAGATGCACATCCATGCCATATGCACTTCCATACGCCGCGACCATTCGACAGAAGTTAGATTGACTGGCACCAACCGCCAGAAGGGTATTGCATCCAGACTGAATTGCATCCGAGATAAGAAAATCCAGTTTCCGTGCCTTATTCCCTCCGAATCCAAATCCGGTTAAGTCATCCCTTTTACAGAATACCCGACACTTCGACATCTTCGAAAGAGCCAGCAATTCATGTACAGGGGTCGGGAGAATTGCGCATCTCTGTCTCGCAATACCAGTGAGTTTCTCGTCTATTTTACCCATCGCATCTTTCCTTTAGCTAATACTATTTTCCTGCAGTTTTACCACCCGAGTCTGCGCGGGTTGAAGAATTGCGTTCAAAAATTGGTTAACTGAATTTCTTTCTCTTAAGGTGACAATGCCCATGCATGATCTCTCCAAAATTCAAACACACCAGCATATTTCCTTCTGACTCTTACTATGTACGTTGTTTCTCCCTTGAGAGCGACTATCAAAATCACTGGTGTCGATACGACCATGAAGAGCGGCAAGAGTAACATCCACCAGATGAACCACAAAAATAAATCGATTATCGTTTCTCCAGTAAACGACATTTTTCTATTTCCTATTTTTTATTCCTCTCACAACCAACGTAACGACTGTGCATCCGACGTTTTAACAACGATTCTTATCAGACGGTTGTTGTGCGAAACTTTCCTCCTCAATGTGACCTGTCCTTTCATATTTTTCCTGTTGATGGAGAATTTCTCCGATCCAACAACACTTGACAAGGAACCTTTATACGGCGTAAAGCCTTCCGCGTTGACTTCGATATTTCCTATGGTTCTAAATTCTCCAGTCTCCCAAAAAAGGTATCTACGAAACGCAGCGGGAAGCCACACGTGAAGCTTTGCACTACCATCCGAACCGGTGACAGTACTTGAAGTGTGCATCTTCGCCCATTCTCTCACATCATCTTTTATCTTCATAAAATCTGGATTGTCCCGGTATATCTGATACGCATGATCTAGGTATATTACACTAGCCCCTGCAACAGGTCGCGATGAGTCGTCGATAACAGTGATTCGTAATTCACGTTGTATCGAACCGTCGATGTGGCAACTTTGTACGATACTGACATACACGGCAATGAGGAGCAACAGTACTATCGCTATAATTATCTTCTTCATTTACTCAACGATCAGAATGAGAGTTTTTAAACCGCTGTGATTTAAAAAATACACTCCATTCATCGGCGGCACTGCCAGCCTAGTGCTGTTTTGCCATGAGGTCCAATACTGCAGCAGTCATGGCTCTTATGCCGGTCTTTATGGCCGGTTCCGGCAGCGGCGCGAACAGGCCGGAATGAAGTCCAGGCGGCGGTACACCCCGGCGCTTATTCTCATCAAGCACCACGGGATCAGTCGCGCCGATCCAGAACATGAAACCGGGAATCTGGTTACCTTCCAGCGAATATCGCCCGAAGTCCTCACTCCCCATGATTGACGGCCACAACACAACGCTCCTGGCACCGAGCGTTTTTTTGAATACGTTTGCAAGGCGCGTGGTCAGTTTGGGGTCGTTACATGTCGCAGGTGCGCACTCCGTCGGGCTGACTTCAACAACCGGCATACGATCGGATGGAACGCCCGCCGCTGAGGCTACACCTTTGGTAATCCTCTCAATCGAGGCGAGGATCTTCTGTCGTACTTCTTCTTTGTAAGCCCTGACAGTAAGCTGCAACCGGACTTCGTCTGGAATGATGTTCGCCTTCGTACCACCATGAATCGATCCCACGGACACAACTGCGGGATCGAGCGGCGAATTTTCACGGCTTACAATGGTTTGCAGTGCGAGGACGACCTGGGCAGCGATGACGATTGGATCCTTCGTGGCCTCCGGCCTCGAGCCATGGCCGCCAACGCCGCGGATAGTGATCGTGACAGTGTTTATGCTCGCGAGAAAAAATCCCGGTGTGTACCCGACTTGCCCCGCCTCGAGATCGGCATTTACGTGTAAGGCCAGGAGGTAATCAGGCTTGCCGAACCGATTGTACAACCCATCATCGAGCATCGCTTTTGCTCCGTCAACGGTCTCTTCGCTGGGCTGCCCCACCATCATGAGGGTCCCGTGCCACAGGTCTTTGACATTCGCAAGCAGTTTCGCCGTGCCCAGGAATGAAGTGATGTGTAAATCGTGGCCGCAGGCATGCATCACGTCAACATCCTGCCCCATATCATCCTTGGTTTTAACCGTGCTTGCGTACGCAAGTTTAGTCTTCTCTTTAACAGGCAGGGCATCCAGATCAGTCCTGAGTAATACGGTCGGTCCGACACCGTTCTTGAGGACCGCGACCACACCGTGGCCCTTCCACCTGGGGTTAGAGTACTTCCCTATGCCCTCAGTAACAACGAAGCCGAGCGAGCGGAGCTGACGTGCGACGAATTCGGACGTCTTCTCCTCGTAGTGCGGCAATTCAGGTGCGGCATGCAGCATCTTGTATGTCTCAACAAGCGACGGGAGTTCACGATTAATCATTACATCCAATTGCTGCTCGGCGTTGATACGCTGAATAAAGAACAACCCCAAGATCACTGCTGCCAAACCGATCCTGTCATATATCCGGTATTTTTTCATAAGTTGTCCGCCTAACGTGTTCCTTCTCGTTATATTTTACACATGGATGGCTTCAAGTACCATTCAATATAAAAACCAGTGCTGTCTTTCTCAACACAGACAACCCCGCCATAAGTGAATCTGACCACGCCTGCGTCTTCATTGCCAGTAATCAAATATGAAACAAGTTTTTCCATGTGCGGCAAATGTCCGACGTACATTATGTCGTCTTTTTTCAAAGCCTTTGCAAATTTTATAACATTGTCATCAGGTTTCATTCCGGACAGTTTGCATATGCTGCCTTTCCCGATCTTATCAGCGAATATTTGAGCGGTTTCTTCCGCCCTTGTTTTGCCGCTGTGGTAGATTTTCTTGACTGCAACTCCCATCTTTCGCAGATAAGCCGAAATACATTCCACTTCTTTTCGTCCCTTTGCGGACAATGGACGATTCGGGTCTACTTCTTTTGCCAGGGCCAAACCGTGTTGGACAAAATACATGGCCATTTTAATACACCTCCAAGTGTTGTCGGGCAGTACGACGTCGCATATTTTCACTGCTTCCGGGCGGTTACGTGGATGCTTACAATCCTCCCCTTGAGCCTGTCATCATTTTCCGCCATGGGAAAAGTGGCTTCTCCTTCCACCGTGATCTCCTGAAAGCCGGCCCCTTCGATGGCCCGCAGATAATCGTTTTTTGACTGAGCAACTGTCAACCACTCACCCCAGACTTTATCTTTCAGAACATCTTCGGAGAACTTGCCGGCAGTGACAAGATCAGAGATACACATTCTGCCGCGCGGCTTCAGAACGCGATATACTTCCTTGAAAGCACGTACTTTGTCGAAGCAGTGGTTCATAACGCAATTGCTGATAGCCACATCGACCGAATTGTTGTCAAGCGGTAGTCGTTCAATCGGTGCATGCTTGAACTCGATATTCTCAAGCCCGGCTTTCTCTGCATTCTCATTGGCTTTCTTCACCATCTCACGCGTCATATCTACACCGATGACCCGGCCCGCAGGGCCAACCCGTTGTGCCGCCAAAAACGCATCAAGGCCACCGCCGCAACCCAAGTCCAGAACAATCTCCCCCGGACGGAGTTCCAATAGCGCCACCGGATTCCCGCAGCCATGGCTCATCACCGCATCAACAGGCACGGTCTTGAGTTCTTTCTCCGAATAACCGAGTGACTTCGCATACGCCACCGGATCCGGACGGCCGGCATGGCTTCCGGTTCCAGCGGCAATCTTTGCATGACGTTTCCGGGTCCGCCTCCCGCCTTTCTCACATAATTTTTTCATTGATCTCCGAATGACAAACAACACTTCCTTGAATTTCCGTGTACATGGTATTGTTATTTCCGGTGTTATTTCTCCGGCATTGCAGACGAATGATGGCTGATAATAAGCCATTGTTTACCATCCCAGCAATAAGTGAAACTGTATCGTGCCCTGACCTTATTTCCCGTTTTGGCAAAGTTAAAGGTATAAAGACCGGTGTCTACTGCCATATTGCCGCAAATCTGTATCTGTCGCATGTTGATTTCCCCTGAGGGTTGGTTCTCAAGAAAGTGATGGAAATAGTCTGCCTTCTCCGCCGGCGTGAGCCGGGGTTTGTTTGAGACTGTGGGCAAAAGAATCGACCGCTCAGCATAGTTGGCAACGACTTTCTCCGGATCACCTGATTGCAGCGATTGGTTCCACCTGTCAAACAATGACATGATTTCCTGTTCGGTAGTTGCGACGCGGCTTTCCGTACAAACCGTCGATGATTGTTTGTTGTTGGATATAGTTGTGGTGCATCCAGTGACAAGCAAAGAAATGATCGCAAGCAGTGCAGGAAACAGAGTTTTCATGTATTCTTACTCCTTTGACAAATTGAAGAACCACGCTAAAAAACCGGTTGTACCTTTATTTCTTTTCCGGAAACTCGGCAAGTTTTTTGCACACAAACGTTCTTATGTCGGCATCTAATTCCTGTGACGTCGATTCAAAGATAGGTACGATGATATTTTTATGAAAAACACCGTCCGGAACGAGTATCGGCGTCATCTTGTGCCTGGCCGGCCGGTTCTCTCCGTCATCAATTCGTCTGTGTGAGAAACCCTGATCAGCAGTCCACGTGAGAGCCTTTTCTTCTCCTTCATATTTGTAACACAACTGAAAGCCTATGATTATTTTATGCACATCGTACCAGACGATTAGATCCAGACTGGAATCACTAAACCACCTTCGGAATGGTTCTCCACTAATCTGCTGAGTAAATTTTGTCTCCACCAACATGATTTTATTTTCCACAGGCCCAACGTAAAGCATTCACCGGATATGAACCCGTCAGATTCGCGCTATGGTACGAAGCGTTGTTCAGCATTTTTGATTCTCAGACCCTCTTTGTCCAGATCTCAAACTCCCGAACCTGTCGCATCAGGTCTTCGTGTGATGATGGCAACTGAATTTGGCTTACGGGAAGAAGAATCCCCATCTTCTGCAATTTGGCATCCGATGTGACCATGTCAGGTGTGACGGCGCCGGCAATATTGTTCCTCCTGTGACGAAAAGTGCTGATAATCCGGCAAACCTCGGGATCATTCTTTATCTGATTCAACTTTATTTCGAGCTGATGGGTGTCCACAGGTAGAGACAGGAGGGATGTTACGTTATCAGGCGGTGGGCCGAGTAACTCAAGCGTAACCGCTGTTGCCAGTTCCATCGCCTTCGTTTCATTCGTTTCGTGCGAGTATTGTCGCTGGAGATGCACAAACAATATTTGGGCGATTGCATGAAATGCCTTCTCTATGTTTGCCCGAGCGTGCCATCCGAAAATCTTGCCCAGTAATCCCATGATTCTACACTCCCTTTAACCTAACTATTATATGACAATTTTACATTTGCCGGGTAAAAAGGTTTTTAAAATACGCTTTGGTTAATATCCAGCATATTCCTTATTATAACATTATATCGAAAACCCTCACATCACGTTGAAAATGGAATGGACTCTCACTTTCCGTTGCCCGTTAAAAGCTCGTCTGGCACGGCTACACTGAGATCTGGCAGGCGAAAGTAAACGCACTTGCCATCTGGGTCAACGAACTCGGTCAACCGAAGTGACAGACCGCTGCAAAATGCAACGCCAGTTCCACCTCGTCCCGCCTTCACCTGGCAGACCATGCTACGGGGACGAAACGCATCACCGCCGGGCGAATCCGTCAGCGAGGTCGAATCGAGTACGATACAGCCCAGGTCGGCGCCGTCCCGATTACGAAGCGATTCGTCTTGTGCCGGGTTCAAACAAAAGACAACAGGCCCCCGCATCACCGCAGCCCGGCCCGACTGACGCTTACGGCCGAGTACCAATCGCCACGTCATGGGCATGTCGAGTATCACCTGATCGCCAGCTTTCCATTCCCGTTTGATCGAGAGGAACGTGCCGGGAATGATCTGCTCGCGGACAGGCTGGCCGTTGACTGTCGCCGCGGCCTTGTCACACCATTTCGGAATTCGAAGTTGGAGCGGAAATTTGACCGGCTTTGCCGGATCAAGACGGACAGTAACACGGCCTGAGGTCGGATAATCCGTTTCCTGCCGGATCTTGACCGATACGTTCCCGCCTAACTCGATACTTGCTTCTGACGGCGTGTACAAATTGACGGCCAATCCGTTCCTGGATTGATAATAGATCATTGCAGGCAGTTCGGAGATGGCCCGGCGATAATTACACGGACAGCAATAGGTGTCATTCTGGAAATACTCGCGATTACCTTCCAGCGGCGTATAGTACCGGAGCTTTCGTCCGTCGGATGACTGAGCGGCGAACAACGTGTTGTAGATTGTCCGCTCCAAAAGATCACCGTATACTGGCTTGCCCTCGATCTGCAACATGTTGTCAAAGACGCGAAGCTGATAAACCGTTGCACACGTTTCACCCAAACCGCCGCGAACATCCTGATCGTCGGTAAATACTTCCCATTGACCAATGGCACCGGTAATGCACATTCCATCGGCGGCTGTCATAAAACGAACCAGCCGCTGTGACTGCAATAATAGTTTAGACTGCGGCTGAAGATGGTTCAATTCGAGCTGCGACACGCATTTGGAGAAATAGGCGGAGGCGTCCCCTTCCATCAATTCGCGACGCCCTATGACAATGCCAAGGTTCCAAGTTAATAAAGACCGCTCTTTAACACAAAAAGTCAGAAACCGCTGTTCTCCCGTTTCACGGTAGAGCGCTACCATGGCGCGGTCCAGTCCCATTACTGCAGAATCGGTACAATAGTGTGTCTGCCTGGACCAATCGGAGGGCATCGTCGACCATCGTTGGATAATGTAATCTGCCAGCTTACAGGCCGCATCCAAGGAACGTTTTTCGCGGAAATAACGGTAATCGCTCGTCAACCCAAGAAGGATATAACCCATCTCGTGAATATCCCACATACGCCACATGCGGGCGTCTTTCGCCATGATACCGATGTATCCGTCGGATTCCTGGGTTTTGATGGTCTCTTCCACGAGATGTTTCTTCAGAGCAAAGACCTTATCGTTCTTTGTATAGGCGGCAAAACGGACGGCAGCCTCAATGGTCTTGCCCAGCCCTACATAACCGCTGTGGTTGTTCTTTTTCTGGAAAGGCAGGAGAAAATCCTTATCAACATCCAATACGAGCAGGTTGTTGTTGACGGTAACATCAATGCGACGTCCGATTTCGCCGCCAACTTTTACTTGCTGCAGATCGAGTGGTGCCAAAACACCGGCCGGCGATACCCATGCCGAGAGTATCACCAAACCTCCAATGATAATCCCTGTTATTCCGGTCTTTGTCATTTTCTTTATCAATCCAATGCTACGCTTGAGCCTGCCCGGACGGAATGAATTCATCCGCGAATTTCTTTCTCTCGCGCAAATGGCCCGTCAGGTCCAGTATTATTTTCAACGCCACCAGCACGAGTAATCCGACCGGAGGTGAGTGCAGAGCCATCATGGCAAACCCGCCGGCAAGGATCGTGATGTGCATGACGATGATTCGTCCATAGGGCTGCGCCATTAGCTGCGTTACCACGGCACGTTTATATTCACCACTGCCAATGTAATTGGTTACAAAAGAAATGGCATGGCTGAGGGCAAGTCCAAGAACAGCCCAACCACAATAATGGTCCTGCGCGAACCGCCATAAGTCCGCCGGGCCGGAAAACACGCCATCCCCTTTCATCCCGCCGCCAAACATCCAAATGATAAAAAATCCATGGACAAACGTGAAGATTCCGTAGTGAACACAGAAGAACGGGATGATGAAGAACTTACTTGCCCAGCTCAGAACAGACCCGGGACTGGCAAGAAACATTTTCAGGACATTGAACATCCCGACAATCAGGTTCTCGGACCAGAATAAGAACATGATCGGGAAAAGCTCCCATCCGAGCACAAGCACGCCGAACACCGGTACAAGATTTGCCAGTACGAGCGCTACAACCGATAGCCTGCTCCTGTTGGCATGAAGCAAATCCTCAAATAAACAAAACGCCTTCATTTTTGTGAACAAATATCAATTACCCGTTGGAACGGCAAACGATTTACCATCCTCGATATATGGACATGGGACAAGCAGTGCGAGCTCAAATGGCTCATGCCGCTGGTTTGTCCATGATTGCCTGGACTTGGCGGACAATAAAAAAATCTAATGACGCCGAACCCCGTCCGATGATGATGATGAACGTGTCTCCGGCATTATCTGTGCTGCCACCGGCTTGAAACAGCTAAGCTTGGAGGAAAGCTCTTCAAGTAGTTTTATACGTTCCTTAAGTACGTCCTTGTATGCGAAAGCCCGTGTGTGGTTCAGCTCGACTTCGCTGCTCCGCCATTCCCTCTTGACCAGAAAATCCAGTTCCTGCAGTTCCGTATCCGTCAATTCAAGTGTTCGATTCATACCCGCTCCTTTCAGTAATTTTTAGTATATGATGAGTTTACATTTGCTGTGCAATCATATGTATAAATTTTTTACTATATTACATAAGAGAAAATCCTCTTGTTGTGCGAACACGTTAACCGCTTAACAGTCATATTTTATGTATCAATATTCTGCTTCAGGAACGCTCCGCGCCCGTGGATTATGCACCTTTGCAAAATCTCCGGCGACACATTTACGAAATAATAGCCGCCCCAGTTTCTGTAAGCATTTTAACCACCAGGATTATGACAGTCACGAAGATTCAAGAGCTTTTTAAATTAAAATTGTCTTTTTAGTAACAGGAGGACTGCGCGGAATATTATTTTGAAGCGACAATCTTGATTGGAATCCTTCGATGGCTCTTATTGGATCAGACGGGCTTCTATGGCCGCGATCTCGCGGTTGGCGAACTCGTCTGTGAGGAACCACAATTGATAGAGGCTTTCTATCTGCCTCATATATCCGTCCACCTCTGCCTTTCGCAACGTGCGTTTTGAATCCTTCGGCCTGTCCGCATCACGGATCGGCGGGCGAATGCGATCGGCGGGTTCTTGGTAGGATGGATCGTAGACCAGGGCCGGCAGGGTTTCCGCGGGTAACAGATGGCGCCAGAGGAAGGCCTGCATTCTGTCTTCGGACGGCGCGGCCTCCTGGACGACTTCCCGGTCCCCAATTTTCGCACTACCCACGACGGTGAGGTTGACCGGTTTTTCTATCTCCGTAAGGCTGGTTTTCACCGCCAGTCCCACGGCATCTTGTTTGGCCGCCAGCGTGGCGCCGGACGATTCGAACCCCTGCGGCAAGTCTTTAAAACCCAACTTGATCGGCCCGTCGAATCCGTCCCTGCGTATGGCAAAAACGGTCACTGCGGCGGAACCCTTACTGGGCATACTGATTCGGGAAGGGATGAGACGCAACGCGAAATCGGGCTGCGGCTGGCTGATCCGGAGCCGGTAGGCATATTCCTTTCCTGCGCGTCGAGGCGTGTCGCCGAGGTGAATGAAATATTTTCCGTCGGCGGGCAATTTCACCATGATGTAGGAATCGGCGTGGTCGGTGTTCAACCCCGATGCTGCGTCGTAATGATCGTCGTTCAACGCGAGGATCTTGCCATCCGCGCCGGTGACTTTGAGGAAGGAATCGAACGGGGAGCCGAGGCGGCGCGCGTACACTTCCGCGACTATTGTCTCACCGGCTTTTCCTGCCACTTCGAAGATGTCCCAGTCACCCGGGCGATCTGCTCGCCCGTTGATGATAATTGGAAGATTTACTTTCTGCGCCTTGGACGGCTCGTCGTTGGATTCCTGGTCCATGCACTCGGGCAACGTGTCCAGTGCGAACGGCACGTAGTTGGAAACGAGCTTCCCATTGGTGGCGGCAATCAGATGGTGTCCCGGTTTTGCGTCTTTTGGGGGCGGCGCCAGCGTGGTCTTTTCCAGATTCCAGCCGTTCATCTCGATCTTGACCGGTTCGCCCACACGGCCGCCCAACGGGAAGATGCTGGTCACGAAGGGCAGCTCACCGACGGTAATGCGATACACAAAGCTCTCGCGGCCGCGGAAAAGCGCCTCGTTGATGGTCAGCAGATACTCGCCGTCCTCGGGGACCTCGAAATAAATTAGCGGGTCGGGGTCGGAACGGAAATCGTCGTTATACGCCATCTCCTTGCCGTTGGCGTCGCGAAGTTTCAGCACGGCCTGGAACCAACCGGGAACGCCGTCAGGGACGTAGGGGCCCAACGCCCGAGCCTTGGCGGAAATGATCAGACGCTGTCCTTTGTTCGCTTGAAAACGATACCGGTTCACCTCGCCCGCTGCGATCTGGCCGTTCATCGTGCACGGCACTGTGACGAGTAACTCCTCTTCTGCCGGCGGTCTCTTGCGCTGGGCTAGATACTCCTTGCCGAGCACCGGGAGCTGCATGGTCTTCATCGGCTTGCGGGCGACTTCGGGCACTTGGCCCACGTAGAAAGGCAGCGGGTTGGATATGCCACGTTTGGTAATCACCCTGATCTCTCGCCGGCCCGGTTTTGCGTCGGGCGCCACCGTGATCTCGGCAAAGACCAGCTCGGTCTGGGAACGAACGGCCGGGGTACGCTCGTCTTCAGCGAACCTCCTTTGGATCAGCTCGATCATTTTTTGCTTGGCCACCTCTTTCTCGGACTTTGGAGGTGCGTTTTTCGCGTCCTTTTCGCCCGGTTTCGGATCTTTTGGTTTCTCCAGCTTCGTATTGCATTTACTACAGAAGCTAGCGTCAATCGAGTTGGCAGTACCGCATGACGGGCAAATAATGGAAGGAACCGCGTTTGGTCCGGTATCCGGGCCAATGGTTGCAGGAAACTCATACGAGGCCATCTTGGCGACCACATCATCGCTTACCGTTGTTTCCTTCTTCCGCAACTCGCCCAGTTGCTGGGCGAGCAACCCGAGCTCCTGATTGCCCAATATCCGGTAGTATTCGACGAGCCGGGCAGAAACCCCTTCCCCGCTCACAACCACATCAGAAGCATAGACGAGCCCCTGTCCACCCAACCTGATCGGAAAGGTGGTGTCCTGCTGGCCGCCGGCGGGATAGACAAAACCAATATACTGGCTCTGTGCCCTGACTGAAGATGCAACGGCCACAAGTATGACCAACCCCAATATCGGAAGCCTATTGAATCTACTCATGAGCCTCTCCATTTCCTGCCATTGGCTACAAGATTTCTTCCAGCATACCGGCCGACTTCATGCCTTCGTTTTCGGTGTCTAACACGTAGGCATCCAGCCCCCATGGATGGGGCAGCTTGGCTGTGGCGTCGATGCCAGCCAACAGATACATGCTTCCCAGCAAGTCCGCCGGATAGACAGGTCTTTCCTTGACTTGTTCACCTTTTTCATCGGACGAGCCGACTACGCGGCCGCCCTTGAATCCGCCGCCGGCGACCAGCACGGTGAAGACAGCCCCATGATGATGGCGACCGCCGTTCCAAGGCGGCTCCCAGGAGACCTTCGGCGTTCTGCCGAACTCACCGGTACACCAAACTAGGGTGCTATCCAGCAGGCGCTTCTCGCTCAGATCTGCAAGCAGCGTTGCCAGTCCTTGGTCCAACGAGGGACACTGCGCCCTCATGGTCGCAAAGTGGTTCCCGTGTGTGTCCCAACCACCGGGGAAGCTGATCGTGATGTAGGGAACACCTGCCTCGACCATGCGCCGCGCGGCCAGGCATTCCTGCCCGAACGTGTTCCGGCCATAGCGATCCCTGAGTGCCGTAGGTTCGTTGTCGAGATTGAATACTTCTTTCCCGCTACCCAGGATTAACCCGTAGGCTTTTTGCCTGGCCGTCTCGGCGGCAGCAACCTCCGGGACGTTCGCAAGGCCGTAGCCCAGGAGATTGACCTTGTCGACCAATTCACGGCGGGCCTTTTGCCGCCCGTCGTCGATTCCCCTGTTGACGATCCCCTCCACTTCGAAGCGGGCCGCGTTTGGATCGCCGCCCGTTGCGAAGGGTTTATATGCGGGACCAAGGAAGCCCTCCTCGGAAAACCGTCCTGCTGCCTGGAGCATGACGACATAGGGCGGAATCAGCCCTTTGTACTGATCTTTCTTGAAGAAGGTGAATATAGCGCCCACACTGGGGTAGGCCAGCCGTCCGCCAGGCAGGTGACCGGTTTGCATAAGATAGGCGGCCGTCTCATGGCCGTTATTGCCATGGGTCATGCTGCGTATCAAGGAGTACTTGTCGGCCTGCTGGGCCAGTTTTGGGAACAGCGAGCCGAGTTGGATTTCTTTCACGTTGGTGGGGATGAATCTGTTGTCAAACTCGCCCAAGTAGTCGTAGCCCGTACCCGGCTTCGGGTCCCAGGCATCGTTGTGCGACATGCCACCCCACAAGAAAATCTGGATGACCGACTTGGTCTGGCCTTTCTTGGCCTTGGCTTTGGCCGCCTGGTCTCTGGCAGCTTTCTCTTCGGCGGCTTTCTGCTGGGGCGTTTTCTCGGCCGCGGCCGCAAAGACGTGGGAACTGAAACCGCCGGACGCTATCATACCCGCCGCACCCAAAGCGCAGCGTCGCATAGCCTCGCGCCGGGACACCTGCTCTTGATTGTGGTTTGTACTCATGATTTCTATTCTCCTTTCACTTCCACTTTAATTTTTGCGTTATGTCTCACCGCGTAAGTAATAATCAATGCCGCATAAGAAACTCGGGGTTATTGATTAACGCCCAGGCAAGATCGATCCAGACGTTGTTCCCTTTCGCCACTCCACCCTTGGCATATTCCTCTGCAGCTTTTACATCGGCATCCGTCGGAAACCGCGAGAGGATTGTCAGGTAAAGTCTCTCGGCAATTTCATTCGGTTTGCCGCCCGAGGAAATTATCGCCGCGAGCTTCGGGCCGCTCTGAAGCTTGCTCTGTATTGCGGCCGAATTCAGCATGTACAGCCACTGGACCGAGGCAAGTTCGTTGACTCGTTCGTTTTCCATCCCTGTGGCCCGCGCGGAACGTCCGAACAACGTCAGGAAGGAACTGCTGATGCTGCCGTCGGCCAGCTCCACCGCAGACATCTCCTTTGGAATATACGTGAAAGGTTCAGGAACAGCGCTGGTGTACAGGTCCGAACTGCCCGTGATTCGGTTCACCGCATCGATCAATACCTCGGCCTCCACGCGCCGCAACTGGTAGTTGGCGAAGTTGGCGCTCGCTTCCGGCCCTTTGGACCTTAGTATCGAAGAGAACTGGTACGCGGTCGAGGTGAAGATCAGTCGTTTCAGATGCTTCATGTTGTAGCCGCTTGAGACCAGCTCCTTTTCCAGGTAGGCCAGGACTTCAGGATTGCTCGGTGGGTTGTTCTCCCGAATGTCGTCCGGTTCCTGGATAATGCCGCGTCCCATCACCCACGCCCAGGTACGATTGACGATGGCTCTCGCAAGCCAGGGGTTTTCCGGCCGAATCAGCCAATCGGCAAACACCTCCCGCGGATCGCGGTTCGGTGGAATCGTTGTCTTGGTGCCGTCCGGAAAGACGGCCGCCAGCGGTCCGTTCTCGCTCAAAGGTGCGGCCAACGGCTGAGGAATCTGGTTGGTCATCGCCACGAACTTGGCCACGGCGTCCATTCCCGGCGCAATGCTACCGGGCACGGTGGTCGAGTGGAGGGGATCCCAGAAAACAATTTCCTCCTTCCACTCGCTGGTGGGCTTGTAGCCGACCTGCGTGAAAAAGGCCGCCATGCCGGCCCGGCGGTCTTCAGGCCATAAGTGGACCCGCGTGCCCATCAACGTCAATGCCACGGCCGCGGCGATGCCCTCCGGAGTCTTGTTCTGGATGGCGCGGTAGAAGTTGACCGGGCCAGCGCGGAAATTGCTCCCACTGGAGGTGAGCAGTTCCCGGGCGAACTGGTCGTAGCGCTTATTCTGGTTAATCGATTCCCACACCCAGCGGTAATAGGCCTGCGCCGCGTTGGGCCAAAGCTTGACGGGAAACTCCGCCTTAATTCGCAGGACATCACTCCATTTCATCGCCCAGTAATCGACATGCGCGGACTGGTCAAGCAGACGGTCGATCAGGGCGACACGTTTGTTCTTGTCCGGATCCTGGATGAACGCCTTGGCCTCTTCCGCAGTCGGAAGCCTGCCCGTCACGTCCAAATAGGTGCGACGGACAAATACCGCGTCGGAACAGAGAATCGGTTTGATACCCAATGCATTCAATTTTGCAAACACGATTTCATCAATCCGGTTCGCCGGCTTTGGCGGATCAGGACTCTCCATAAGGTTTGCCACCTGCCTGGCGGCGATCAGCCGGTATAGCACAGCCTTGGCCTGCTCGACCAGGGCGCGCTTGTCGTCAGCGACCTTCAAGGCAGCTGTATACGCCGCCCGGGTTTTCTCTGCTTCCCCCTTCAACGGAACGGCCACGGCTTCCGCCGCCTTGGCTGCTTCTTCGTCCGCCAGGTGTGTCTGTTTGGCAGCGGCAATCCGTTTCTTGAGATTCTCCAAACCCTCTTCGGCCGACTTCTTCCGTGTTTCGGCTCTAGCCAACTCCTGTCCGGCGGCGTTGGCTTTAACCGCCGCCTGCTCCTGCTTCTGTTGCGCTGGAACCAGAACTGCCTTGGCCGCATTGGCCGCTTTGCGCTTGGCAGCGGCATCGGCGCTGGCCTGCTTACTTACCGCATCGAGCTGGATGACTTCCTTGGCCGCTTCCTGGGCCGCTTGGTTCGCGGCCGTGGCGGTGGCCACTGGATTCTTAGCGTTCGTCAGGGCCACGTCGGCGGCCTTCTTCTGCGTCTCCGCTTCCGCCAGCTTCTTCGCGGCGGCCGCAGCTTGAGCCTGCGCCGCTTGCTCGCTCTGCTGCGCCTGAGTAAGGACAGTCTTGGCCGCGTCGGCCGCTATGCGCTTGGCGGCGGCCTCCGCCTCCAGGGCCACCTTCTCGGCTGCCGCCGAAGTCGTGGTGGCGGCGGCTACCTGATTTTTGACGTTCACTAAGGCATCATCGGCTGTCTTCTTCTGCGCCGTCGCATCGGTCAGCGCTTTTGCGGCGGCGTTAGCCTGTGCCTGCGCTTGTTGCTCGCCCTGCTGTGCCTGGGTCAATGCGGCCGCGGCATCCATAGCCGCTTTACGTTTACGTGAACGACGAGCTTTCAAAGCCAAATCTGAATGTGGATTACTGGTATCGGCGGTGACCTGCTTGCTTGCCGCATTGAGTTGGATGAGTTCCTTGGCCGCTTCCTGGGCCGCCTGGTTCGCGGCCGTGGCGGTGGTTATTTGGTTCCTGGCGTTCGTCAGTACCACGTCAGCGGTCTTCTTCTGCGTCTCCGCTTCCGCCAGCTTCTTCGCGGCGGCCGCAGCTTGAGCCTGCGCTGCCTGCTCGCTCTGCTGCGCCTGAGTAAGGACAGTCTTGGCTGCGTCGGCCGCTTTTCGCTTGGCGGGAGCTTCGGCTGCGGCCTTCTTCTTCTCCTCCGGGGATTTGGCAACATTTCCGGAAATCGCCTTGACCGCGGCCTCCGCCTCCAGAGCCACCTTCTCGGCTGCCGCCGAAGTCATGGTGGCGGCGGCTACCTGGTTCTTGACGTTCGCCAAGGCAGCGTCGGTCAGGTTCTTCTGCGCCGTCGCATCGGTCAGTACTTTTGCGGCAGCCGTGGCTTGAGCCTGCGCTTTCTGCTCGCCTTGCTGTGCCTGGGCCAGTGCGGCAGCGGCATCCATGGCCGCTTTACGTTTGGCAGCCGCTTGGGTTGCCGCCAGATTCTTCTCCTCGGCCAATTTCGCCGCGGCCTGAGCGGCTTGCTCGGCGGCCTGAGAAGCCGGAGCGGCAGCGGCTATCTGTTTCTTGGCGTTAGCCAAGCCAGCGTCGGCCAGGTTTTTCTGCACCGTCGCCCGGGCCAGTTTCTGCGCCGCGGTGTCGGCCAGCTTCTGCAAATTTTTCAGGGCTGCCTGTGCTTGGGCCAAGGTCGCCTTGGCTGCGTCGGCTGTCTTGCGCTTGGCGGCAGCATCGGATGCGGCCTGCTGCTTCTGTGCCTCAGACCTGCCGGCACGCTCGGCCATGACCTTGGCCACGGCTTCCGCCCCTTGGGCGGCCTGCTCGGCTGCCTGGTAAGCAGTCGTGGCAGAGGGTACCTGCTTCTTGGCGTTGGCCAAGGCATCGTCGGCTGCTTTCTTCTGCGCCGGGGCGTCGGCCAATTTTTTGGCGGCGGTGTTGACCTGAACCTGTGCTTGCTGTTCGTTTTGCTGTGCCTGAGTCAAGGCGGTCTTGGCAACGTCGGCTGCCTTTCGCTTGGCGGCAGCTTCGTCTGCAACCTTCTTCTTTTCCTCAGGGGATTTTGCAGCATTCTCGGAAATCGTCTTGGCCGTGGCCTGCGCCGCCTGGGCCGCTTGCTCGGCTGCCTGATGAGCAGCGCTGGCAGCGGTCACCTGCTTCTTGGCATTTGCCAGGGCATCGTCGGCTGCTTTCTTCTGCGCCGGGGCGTTAGCCAGATTTTGGACAGCCGCGGTAGCTTGCTGTTCGTTTTGCTGTGCCTGGGTTAAAGCCGTTTTCGCCGCGTCGGCGGCCTTACGCTTGGCGACCGCTTCATCGGCTGCCTTTTTCTTCTCCTCCTCAGAAACCAACTTGGCGTTTGCCTCTGCAGCCAACGCGACCTGCTCGGCTGCCTGATAAGCAGTCGTGGCAGCCACAACCTGGTTCTTGGGGCTGACCAAGGCATCGTCAGTTGCCTTCTTCTGTATCTCGGCTTCGGCCAGCTTCTTGGGCACGATGTTGAGCTGGTTCTGGAAATTCTGTTCGCTTTTCTGTGCCCGGGCCAAGGCAGACTTGGCAGCGTCAGCCGCTCTGCGCTTGTTGGCCGCGTCGGCTGTGGCCTTCTTGGCTTCGTCGTCAAGTTTGTTGGCCGCGTCGGCGGCAACCTTCGCCATGGCTTCAGCTTCCTTGGCTGCCTTCTCGGCCGCATCGTAAGCTTCCTTCAGCGGGAGCGTGGCGGCCTTGGCGTCGTCCAACGCTTTGTCCAAGGGGGGCTTGGCGTTGGTCGCGTCGGTCAGGGCCTTGATAGCAACAGGTACGTTTTCCTCGGCCTGCTTCAACTCTTTTACGCCCGACTCACCCGATAAATTCTTCGCATCAGTGGCCTGTTGTCGCTTCGTGTCGGCCGCTTTACTTGCGTCGGCGTATGCCTTGTCAGCCTTTTGCATGGCATCCCTTAAGGGGGCGACTGCAGCTTCCGCCGCCTGGGCTGCCTTCTCGGCCGCTTCGTATTCGGCCTTCGCCTTGGCCTCAGCATCCGCCTCTGCTGCGACCGAAAACAAGCCTGACGATGCCAGCATACACACAACAAGTACAATCGTTTTTGTCTTCATTACGAATCACCTCAGACCTAGGCTGAGAAGTACCATGCCTTCTCACTAATTGTTTGGGCATTTAGAAAAAAAGGTTATCCGGTATCGACTTCACCTCGCCGTCACATAAGACGGAAACGACAAACAAGTCCTGTAGCAGAATGAATACTGCTGAAGGCAAAAAGAAAGACAGAACACTCCCGGGTTTCATAAGAACTCACCTTGTTTCCAGGGTTAGACATAGTTACCTTCTTTTAATAATAACCGCCAACTCCCTATAGGCTACCCCGATTATTAATATTATCGGTAGTAGTTGTTATATTGTCAAGAATTCTACTGTATAACTTTTTCTATCCTTATCTAACTGGCGCGTTTTTCGATAGAAATTAAGGCTTTTACTGACCTAGTTGTTGCATAATCGACTTTACCACATTCTCCGCCAAGACCTTTGAACCTTCAGGCTTGAAGTGAACATTCCGGGGTTTTTGAAGTTCTGCCAGTCTGGGAAACGCTACAGCATACAGGTCATCCACCGCGACATTTCCCTCTTTCATTACTTTCAATGCGGTTTCGTTATATTTAACTACATCACCTGTAATACGTCCCCCGGCACCTTCAGGGACCGGCGTCGTTGCACACCATATTAATTTCGCACCAGTTTTTTTTAACCGCTGTACCAGTTCCCTCAGGTTATTTTCATATTCTGCCACAGGCACCTGTTGTTTTCCTTTTGACACATCAGTAATGGTGCCCTTCTCGTCCATATACTTGAGATCATGCAATCCCCAGTTGAAATGTATAACATCCCATTTCCCGTTCCCCAGCCATGCGTCAAGCTGCTTCAAACCGTGAATTGTTGCCGCGCAATTCGTGGGCGGCCTGTGGACATTCACCTTACCTTTAAGTAACTCCCTGACTATCGGCGTGTATCCTATGGAGATTGAATCCCCGATGAGTAAGACCCGCGGCAAACCGGGATCATCAACAACTTCTGCGAAAGCAGGACCCTTGCGTTCACTGGCTGGTTTCTTAACATCACCCGGAGTATTAGTCTGCGCTACGACATCAATAAACGACGCAAGAAACAATATACAAGCAACACCAAACCATACACATTTCTTATTCATTATCTGATCTCCATTATTATCTTCTATTTAAAAGATATGGCAAATACAATGGTATCATACCACGAAATTTACCTGGCACCGCCAACCATGAAATAACCTATCAAAAGACGGTTACCCGTGCTGGTCTTGTCATGTTCTTCCAGCACCTTGATCTTCAGTGTATGCTTGCCCTGCGGCAGGCCACAGCAAAGCATCGCATAATGATTACGTGCGAAATACGGTCCCGGCGCGGTATCAACGATGCCATGTTTTACGCCTTTTGGTCCGCCGAAATTTTTGTCTTTTTCTCCATCCTCACCATCGTCAATCGTCCACTCATATTTTCCGCCGTCTTTCTGGACGTTCTCAAAAAGTCCAAGCGCTGTTCCTGTAAACTCGAACTCCAGCGAATCGCCAGGCTTGCGTGCGTTGATCGTTCCTTCCTTGTAACGTTTCAACAACCCGCTCTTTTCATCTGCCGGTAGAACTTCCCAGTCACCCGACAGCCTCGCCTTACCCGGTGGAACAAGTTTTGTATATTGAAATTCATCATTTACCAGCGGCGCGCTGAGCACGGGCGCCGGTAATGGCTTCGCGTCAATCTGTGTCTTGAGATAGGTCACAATTGTGTCGGTGTAAATTGTATGACCGAGATTATTCGGATGTACGGAATCACCCATGAAAACCTGGCCGATTGATTTCCAGTTGAGTTTCGGATTCTTCAATTGTTCCTCTGTCGGTTTTGGCAGGTCAGGCCGCTTGAGCGCCTCGATCAGGGGTGGTTGAAGATCGATCTCAGGAATACCATAGTGTTTGGCCACTGCGGGATGACTGCCCCGCGCACACTTCAAATCACGACTTGTGGTGTACAGGAAAACAATTTCCGGTCTGGTTTCCGACGACCAGAGCTGGCGGACAATCCCTTCCATCGTCGCCTTTCGAAACTCATTCGTAGGACTGCCGTCATTGATATTAAATTCCACAAACACCAAGTCGGGTTTCTGCGCAATCACATCCATTCCGCAACGGAACGCCCCGAGGTCACTGCCTGTTCCCCCAATGGCCGCATTGATTTCGCGTAATTTCGCATTTGGAAAAGTGTCCTGGAACCATTTAAATGTTTTCACGCGATAACCCGCGGCCGCGGTAATACTGCCGCCGAAATAGGCAATGGTAGTTTCCTGACCACCTTTCAACTTTTCAAATACCCGGCCAAGTGAACGTGTCGAAGGATTCTCCGCAAGTGTGATAAAAGGAATCAGACAGACAGCAATCACCAACCTCAACAAGTAACGATACATTAAGCACCTCCTCTTAAGAATAATTTCGAGCACCTTACCCAACAATCTCTTTTTACATATACCTTGAACGGCCGGCAGTTTTATATTTCTCAAGCATCCCGGAAAGACGTTTAACAATGTCAGGATTCTTGTCGGCCACGTTATTTTGTTCACCGATATCTTCTGCAAGATTGTAAAGTTCACCAACGGCTTTTCCGGTACTGGCCGGGCCGGCGTTGTCTTTTTTACCGGCTTTCTTTCTGCCTTGCCTGGCAGGAAGGTATTTCCACGTTCCCTCCCGGATTGCAAGCACATGACCATGCTCAATCAAGTGATCACGGCACGGTTTGTTGAGCTTCTCACCAAGTAATGCAGGCAGAATATTAAAACTGTCCGGACCGACATCAGTTGAAAGCTTCTGGCCCGTGAGTTCTGCAACCGTGGCAAGCATGTCAACGTGACAGATAAGTTCGCTGGAAACGCCGGGTTTGATTTTTCCGGGCCAGCGCGCAATAAACGGTATGCGTGTTCCACCTTCATATGCACTGCCTTTGCCGGCGCGTAACGGCCCATTAAATGCATGTCCATTGTTTGTTTCCTCTGTTCCGCCATGAACAGCATCCGGCCCATTCTGATCCAGAACGCCACCATTATCACTGGTAACAATAATTATCGTATTCTCCGCAAGTCCCAGCTTGTCGATCGTCTCAATCACCTTTCCAACCGACCAGTCGAATTCCTGTACAACATCACCACGCACTCCCGCCTGACTCGAACCCTTGAAACGTGGATGCGGAACACGCGGCACATGTATGTCATGAGTGGCAAAATACAGGAAGAAAGGTTTGTCTTTATTCTGCTCAATGAATTTTATGGCCTTCCCTGTTAACGTATCGGCAATGTCGTCATCTTTCCACAATGCAGATCTACCGCCAGTTTGTTCGCCAATACGCGGGATATCGTTTACAAAAGACCGAGGTTCGCCGCGCTTTACCGTATAGTCAAGTTTGATCGGATCTTTCGGATCAAGGCCTGCAACACGGTGGTTTTCCACATAAACGCACGGCGTACGGTCACCGGTCGCCGGAATAATAAAACACTGGTCAAAGCCAACCTCAAGAGGACCGGGTTTTATTTCGCCATTGTAATCAGTTGGTGTCTGGGCCCCCAACCCAAGGTGCCACTTACCGACAACTGCAGTAGTATAACCGGCCTGTTTGAACATGGCGGGGAGTGTCATTCGTCCCGGCTCAATAATGATCGCGGCAATACCTGGAAGAATGCCAGTGCCCTGTTTACGCCAGGCATACTCCCCGGTCATCAGTGCATAGCGCGTGGGAGTACAAACTGCCGATGGTGAGTGTGCGTCCGTAAAACGCCGGCCTTCAGCGGCAAGTTTGTCAATATGCGGCGTTTTGATTTTAACAGCGCCATAGCAACTAAAATCACCATAGCCGACATCATCGGCAAGAATAAAAACAACATTTGGTTTCTTGTTTTCCGCTGCAAAAACCGATCGTGAAGAAAACAGCTCCATCGACGCAAGCACACCGGTCCCGGCAACTGTCTGCAGGAAGGAACGACGCGAAATGCCACAAATTTCTTTCAATATACTCATGATCATCCCCCCTTTCCGGAAAGAACCAACCCATTAATCATTAAACGCAAGAAATATAGAGTTTAATTCTTACAAACTATTTATTCTCCCGGAAACAAGAAATTGATAAATCTCATTTGCCCGGAACAATTCTTTTTGCAGGATTTGCGAACTATTAAACTCCTGTAATAAAACTTCTTTCATTGGTTCCCGATGGACAGAAGGCCGCGCAACTCTTGACTCTATTATTGCTCCATTAGAATCAGTATACTCGTCCTCGATAGTTGATATACATTGGGCCACATTCTCCGGAACATGCCGGAATGGAACATAATTTGTATTCCACCTTGCATTGAAATCCGTGATGACCTTTCCAAAATCATTGGTTACTTCTTCAAAAGTGACAAAGAAAAGCCGTTGCCGGCAAGATCGCAATGTGTTGTAGAAGTCGGTATAATATACAAGCGTTTCATATAACGGTGTATTTGTGTAAATGGCCCAAGAGACAGCAGCATCAATCGGCTTTCTGATCAAGACCATTCCAGGTAAATTCCATTTTGCAGATTGTATGATAAAAGCGGGGATGTGTTTGTGAGAACGCAGTCGTGCATCTGAATTGGCCAGTAAAAAAGCTTTGACTGAAAAGGTGTTTCCAGAACGGGGATAACCACTTATATAAAGATCATAGTCATTCTGAAACACATCGCCCTTTTTCCTGAGTATTCCCAAAGGCCGATAAAGTGCAGGTCTTGGCCAGAACAAGCGACGCGCTAATCGTTTTAGTTGGATTTTATACACCACATTTTCTTCCTAACCACACATCTCAAATAAGGCTCTAACAAAAAGCGGAACTTCAGACAAACTCAAATGTCGAACTACAAAAATGACCCAAAGTGGGAATAAAGTTCCGGCCAAATATTTAATCTGGACATATTGGTTTTTGTACAGTCATGCAACGTTACTCGATCCAGATTAACCTCATCCGCATGGGCTGTAGAGGAACCAGAAGACTATCGCCATCGGACGACAACCGTTCTCCGTTCAACGCATCCTTTGCGACTCGCCCGGAGCGCAAACCCAGGGCGGAAACATTCAAATTGAGGCGGGCTGTTGTCTGTTGTTCTGCCGAAAGATTTGATACAACCAACAACACCTTGCCGGAACCAGCGGACTTCCCGCGCCGCAGGTAAAGACTGACCTTTGCAGACTCCGGTTGTAATGTTAAAAGCTTACCATTATTCCAGTAAGGATGCCATTCAGCCTCGGCAATCTTGAACTTGCTCATGACACTCCATATAGACGACATAAGATCCAGATTACTGTGCCCGAGTCCGCAGGGACGAACACGAACATTGTGCAACATGGTAAATGCCAACGCATGCCCGAAAGTCCAGGTCGGCGGACGTTCGTACGCCAGAAATTCACATGGCACACCGAAATTCCTGCCCATGAACTCGGCACGAAAAGCCTCGAGGGGTAACCCCTTCAAAGGATCACCCATCAACTCTCCACCAGCGAATTGTTCACCATCCCAGTAAGAATGTGCAAATGCCAGAGTAGGCATAACACAGCAGCCGCTCTGGTGGACATTGATCAATCCGCCGCGCGGCTGGATCACCGCATACAGCCTCTGCATGAAACGGCGTACCGCAAAGATGGGATAAGTAGAATGTATACTGCCGTCATCTGCCCGATAGCCGCAACCATGTTTCTCGTTAGCACACGCCCACGGCTCAATGGTACCGTCGAGATAAACCCCGTCAGCACCATAGCGTTCTATAAACTGAATGATCTTGTCAGTCAGCATGTTCCCCCAACGGCTGTTATAACAAACAACGTAATCGCGCTGTTTGGGCGGCCGATACCATCCACCGGTCACATTGCCCTTGACGTTCTTCACCAAAACTTCATCAGAAACCGCTCCCCACTCCGGCGCCAGTGAGGATAGTTCGTAACCAAAGTAGAACAAGATTTTCATACCACGTTTGTGACACGCCTTTATCAGCCATTTCAGTTCAGCCTCCTGCGGCACTGCGGGGTAATTCTGAACGGGCGTCCAGTCTTCGTGGAACACCAGTGTCTTGACACCCAACTTCTCCCCGCGATCGAGAAGACCCTCTGCGTTACCATCGGGAAATGCGCGATGACAAAACCACCAGTTTTCAGGAACAGGCAAAGTCGCGCCGACGCCAAGCTGCGGAGCGTGGCAGATCCGCCACTCATGAAAATCTTCTGGCATTGGTTTCACCGGGCTTGCCTGAAAACCCATTGTAAAGGTAACCGGTAATTGCAGCGGCGGTGAATCCAGCAGATGTAACCGCAACACCGTCTGATCGCCACTTGCGACAATTTCAATCGATTGTTTTGGGTCCTTCGGCAACCAGTTTTTGTCAGATTCCATAAACCAACCCAGGCCGCCGTTTTCCCAACCGAGCCAGACGGACGGCTTGAACGGCAGCATCATCCCGGTCTCCGGAACCAAGCCGCTGTTTTTTGCCGTACCCCACGTCCCCGGCCAAAACTGGTAAAGGCCGGCATATGCCCGTTTCAAAGGTACTTCAAGCCACAACTTTTCAATTTTAGGCGACTTTTTCCTCTGCGGCATGACAACCAGATCCACGCGCATCATTCCGTCGAATTCGACACGCGTTGTTGTGTCGACGATCAATTCATCACACGTCTGCCAGCTGGATACAATGGCCCGATCTTTATCCGCGTTGAAAACAAAACTGCCGCCACGTTCCCATTCAACTGGTTTGCCTGAAACTTGACAGATAAGCCGTATGGGTGCCGCAAGGACTTCCTCACCCGCTGTAACAATGGAATTTGGCAACACCCCACCGGCGAATTTATACATCCTGCCCCAGACGCCAACCTCAACACCTGATGCGTTGGTTCTGGTCACGACCGGTGTCCATGGCGAAATGAGTTTCAACGGTTCAGCAGTATCATTATCGACAGCAAAACAAAGGTGGTCAACGGACACAGCAAACAATCCAAGTACCAGCACTGTCAAGCTGAAGATTCTGGTGAGTTGAGTCATAATACCTCCAAGAATTACCTCTCTACGCCCGGTAACTGGAAGATGTTATGGGTAGCGAGTGTAGTTCTGTCTTTAATGTTCTGTCAGCACAAACGCCTTCCAAATCTGAAGACAGATAAGCAGTAGTATCAATTAGTGTCAAGCACTCCCACATGTATTTCCGCTCAGTTTTACAACAAGCGGAAACTGCTATTGAGTCAACTCCTGCGCATCCTGATGTTCACTGCCTTATTTCCCGACTTTTGTACTGGCCAGTCTTCCAAAGCGATTTGCAATTGCAAGCGCAGGATCAAGCGGCACCTGTGCACGTTTGACATTCTTCGGAATTTTAAGCGCAGGTGTCCCGCGGATCGATCTGCCTTTATACTGCGGCAGCCATTTCCTCTGTTTTTCAAGCATTTCACTGGCCATTTCACGGATATCCTTAAGGGTAAGGACCGCGGATGTAAGCGGATCGAGCGCGACAGCCTGCACAAGCAGTTCAGTGTCACCAGTCAACCCGGCTTGAACGGCCAATCCCTGAACATTAACATTCGTCATATTGAGCGCGGCGCACTGTGGCGGCAGATCACCTACGACAACAGGATGCAGTCCGAGCCGGTCAACATAACATGGCACTTCCACGCAACAACCTTGTGGCAGGTTGGTGATGTAACCATCATTGCGTACATTCCCATTCAGGCGGAAAGGAACACCTGTTTCGCGGGCTTCCAGGATGTGCGAAGCATATTCAGCGCTTCGCGGCTGGAGCGCCGTTGTTTCAATTGATAGAGGGTCGATCTTTGCGAATTTATCGGCAAGGCCCTGACAGTATTTGTAATAGGCGCCAGTCTCTCCGCCGAATGATGGTTCATCGCAATATAGATCCAGCGCTTTTTTGTTCTTTCGGAAATATGGCAGATATTCCGACAAATGCCCTGTGCTTTCTGTCATGAAGTAACCGAAATGGCGCATTACTTCGGCGCGGACCTTTTCATTCACATAGTACTCCGGTTTTTCAAAGTTCCTGCGCAGGATTGGATAAAGGTCCCTACCGTCCTTTTCCAGTCTCAGGAACCAGGCCATGTGATTGATACCCGCCGCGACAAAATCGATCTCTTTCTTTTTACAGCCGGTATATGACGCAATTAAGTCCATTGTCGTCTGGACACCGTGGCAGAGACCAACAAACTGCAGACCTTTCACCGTACCCAGCGCCCAGCAGCACATAGCCATAGGATTGGCATAGTTCAGAAGCAAAGCATTGGGACAAAGTTCCTGCATGTCCCTGGTTATATCCATGAGCGCCCAGATATGCCGCGACGCCCGGAACACTCCGCCCGGACCTACGGTATCGGCAATACACTGATCAACGCCATATTTGAGCGGAATTTCATAATCCATCCTGAAGACATCCACTCCACCCACCTGAATCATGATCAAAACATAGTCGGCACCCTTAAGCGCCTTACGCCGGTCTGTTGTTTTTGTGACAGTGGCATTGACGCCATTGTCCTTGATCATGCGCTGAACGAAATCATGCATCTTGTCCAGCCGTTTATGTGTCAATGCCATGAGGCAGTATTCGCTTCCTTCAAGCGCCGGCGTGGACAGGAAATCGTTCATGAGAGTTTTACAGAAAATAAGACTGCCCGCACCAATGATTGCTACTTTAGCCATACTGATCCTCCTTGGGTGTGTTGCCCAAACCGAGATGCTTCGAAAAACTCAGCATGACAGTTATATTGCGTTTAATAATACAACGGAAATAGTGTCATTCTGATCCGTCAGCTGACGGAGAAGAATCTCTCTTTGATTTAAGCAACAAATTCCCTTACTTTGATTTGTTGTTCACACTTACTATTCAATTCCCCGTTTTATTCCGGGACGCATTCATTACTTCATTCGCTTTCTGCAGGACAGATTTGACCGCATCCGTTTGAGAAGCGTCGAAAGATTTTCCGATCTTGAGGATCGCGGTTGCCGCGTCTTTTTTCAAAGAATTATCGGACAGGAATGTTTCCAGTACTTTCAATGATTCAATCGTATTCAATTTCGACAAACACGATACCACAAGCATTTTCTCTTCAAAACGGTCAGATACACTCATCACATCCTTACATATTTCGATTTTTCTGCCGGCTGGTATGTTTACATCCTCATCAATCATCTTCATACAGCCACGAAGCAACAGAACCCGGTAAGTCTGATTTGCGGTGTTCTTTGCATAAGCCAGCTGGTCTGGTATTGCTTCCGGATTATGAGAAGATGCCAAGCTTCTAATTGCCGTACCCTGTACTTCTGCGTCATTGTTTTTTATTCCTTCCCGTAGAGCATTTAAGGCTGTTGAACCTGTCAGGTTTCCACAAACCCGCAACAAGGCACATTTACCGGTAACATCTGTTCCCGCCAATGCGGCAACAACCGGCGCAGCACACTGATCCTTGTTCGTACTACGCGTACCCGCCAAAGCCAATGCTTTCTCTATTTCTGAACGTTGACTTTCAGTTTTGGCCCGGAGTAAGAGTGTTACCAGATCTCCTGATGATGCCTCATTCGCCAACATTGCCAATGATTGTATTGAGGTAATTCTGATAGACTCGTCAGTATCTTCCGCCAATTTCAAAAGAATCGGAATGGCAGAAACATCACGCCTCAGACCCAATATGCGTATAACTTCAAGTTTCGTCAGTCCTTCTATTTTCGACAGGTTTTCAGCAATAAGTTTAGTAGAGTTTTTATCCTGAAGCCGAATCAGAGCCTCCCTGGCTGATTCCTGTTCGACATTCTTCGAACTGGCAAGTGACTTCAAAAGTAAAGGAACTGCCGAATCATTACCTACCCTGCTCATTGCCTTCAACACGGCTATTCGCACATCAGGATTCCGACTATCGGCAATAGAAAGTAAAGCCTCGAGAACAGAGGACCCATCATGCTGTACCAGTGCATCAATAAATCTGCATTGAATCTCAGGTGAAAGCTTTGGTAGCAGCTTTGAAAGCGCTTTTGTCGCATTTTCGCCCTTAAGTTCACCTGCCATCTGCAAACTTGCGGTGAGACTGGATCGCTCTTTACCCTTTAAGCCTTTTTCGACTAGCTTTAATGCCTTTTTCTCGTCTGACGTCAGTATCAATCCGCGATAAGCAGCAACCCGGAAATACTGCGGCGCTTTCGATTCATATATTTTTTCGTATATTTCATATGCAGTCTTTTTATCACCGGACGATACCAGCGCTTCGGCACACATCAGAAAGGCTTCGTTTAATGGTGTCTGCAGAACCAGAGAAGAATCGATTTTTACCATATTCAATACAGCAAGTACTTCCGGTCCGGCTATCCTGCCCAGCGCGGTAATAGCAGACGCCACCACCTGTATATCAGGATCAGACAGAAGTTTTATCAACGTTGGTACGGCAGTACGATCACGACGTGTTCCAAGTGAGTTGATAATGCCGGCTTTGACCAGTCCAGAGGTCTTTGCGAGTGCCTCGATCAAGACAGTATCGGCTTCCGGACAAGGCATGGATTCCAGAGCATAACGGGCAGCATGAGATGTCCTCTCTTCGCCTGCTAGAAGAGCTGCAAGCGCAGGTGCTGACCTGACGGTTCCAACAATTCCCAATCGTTGACATGCATTACACTTTTGAACTATTCCGGTCGACGATTGTATAACTGTGATTAGATCTTGTTCTTCATCTGCACAAACACAGGAAATTACAAATGTAGTAAAGAGTAGAATTAATAATCGGTTTAAACCTTGTATTTTCATTTGGTTCCTTTCTGTCATTCACTTCATCAAAAACGCCACTGGGGACGTGGTGTGTAAGAAAGAAGACGATTTGCCTCCTGCTCTCCTGGAAATTCCATCTTCAGTGGATCCCATTTGAGTGTCCGCTTCAACGCTATGGCAATGCCACCTGTAAGAATGGTGTTTATGGTACGCAAAGCAGTTCCAGGTTCACAGATCGTCGGCTGCCGCGTACGAATGCAGTCGAGAAAATTGCCCGAATGGCTGTTTGTATAGTAAACACGTGTATCGTCGTGGCGTACAGGTTCGTTGAGAATGCCCGCTGGACAGGAAACGATATTACTGCGATCTACTGCGATTCGGCCTTCTGTACCGACAAAGCAGGCACCACCTTCACCACCAACCCGTTCGCCAGGATAGGCGGTAGAATGGAGAACAACCCCGTTCGAAAAATGATAATGAACCTCGCCATCATACTGTATTTCCACAGGCGCGCAGGGATCAGGATTTATGGTCCACATAATAATATCGTAATGATGGGGACTCCAATTGACATCGCCTACAAAGAAACCCGGGAGGGCATGACCAGCCGAACCGCTATAAGGCCGCCAAGGCAATGGACCCAGCCAAAGGTCCCAGTCAAATCCATCAGGCAAAGGCTGGGATTGGTCCGAAGTCCAAGCGGGAGGGAAAAACGCACCGGGCTGGCGATACGCATAAACCTCCTTAAGCTTGCCGATACGTTCATTTCGTACCAGTTCACAAGCCAGGCGAAACTTACCGCCATATTCAGAACGTTGTTGGGTGCCTGCCTGGTAAATCCGGCCATAACGCTTACAGACTTCTACGAGGTTACGCGCCTCGTGTACTGTAATGGCAATTGGTTTTTCACAATAAACATCTTTGCCTGAACGTACAGCCATTGTGGCCATTGGAGCAGCCCAGTGATAAGGAAGGGCCAACAGGACGGCGTCGATATCAGGCCGGGCCAGGACCTCACGAAAGTCGTTGTATGCCCGAACTCCGTTATAAGCAGTTTGTCCGGATTTTTCGGCATAAATCTGGTTACACCGTTGATGAGCGCGATCACGTCTTTCCTTGCGCACATCACAGACAGCCAGTACTTGAACATCTTCGCGTGCGATGTAACCACCTGGCACATATGTCCACGCGCCACCAAGCAGGTGTCCCGACCCCTGACCGCCAAGACCGATGAATCCCATCGTAATGCGGTCGTTTGTCGGCAAACTGCCTTTATTCCCCAATGCCGGGGATGTGATTATATTCGGCAGGACCACTGCCGCAGTAATTCCAGAAGTTACTTTCGCAAGAAATCCTCTTCTCGTGATTGAATTCTTTTTATGCATCAGTCCCTCCTTTGACGGATCCGATTAAGACTATTTTCCTGATAATATTACTTACGACAAACCTGGTCTTGTAATTGGCAGACATCTATTGTAAAAAAACGACATTGTTGTTTCTGTAGCCCGGAACTCAAATGAAAGCAAGAGAGATACAGCGAAAGTTTATCCGACAAATCAGCAATTTTGACAGGTTTAGATGCCTGATGGAGTACCTTCCGGATGTTTACTTCTTTGTGAAAAACAGGAAGAGCCAGCTAATGATGGGAAACAGACTCTTCGTGATGCGATGTGGGCTCAAGAACGAGATGGAACTTGTCGGAAAAACGGATTACGAACTTTTTCCGGAAGACCGGGTCGAGAATTATCTCAAGGACGACCGGTATGTAATGGAAACGGGCAACGAGGTGGTAAACCGCGTTGAACTGGCACCCGACCGCGACGGGTCGCTTAACTGGTTCATTACGACTAAAATCCCCCTCTATTCGGCGAAGGGAAAGATAGTGGGGCTTGCCGCTATTGCAAGAGATGGCCAGAAGACCAAGGCTGTTTTTCTGCCATACTTCGAAATAACCAAGGCTGTGCAATATATCCGGGAAAACTTTGAAAAACCATTGAATGTTAAACACCTCGCTTCACTTGTGAATCTCTCAGTCAGGCAATTTGAAAGAAGATTCCATCTGGCTTTCAAAACATCGCCGGCCGCATATATTGCAAAAGTCCGCGTCGAGGCAGTATGTGAACGTCTACGAAATTCCAGCGATAAAATTGCAGCAATTGCCCAGGATATTGGCTTCTACGACCAAAGCCACATGGTAAAGACATTCTGCAAAGTCATGGGAGTTTCCCCGACAACATACAGAAACAAATATCTTTAATTCGCTTTCAGCCTTTTTATTGACGTGTCACCTTTTTCAAGGCGCGTAGCATTGCAAGAAATTCTTCGGGAATATGGCCATTCTCCATCGGCGGTATGTCCCAGGTGATGACACCGCCACGGTCGTTGATGTATTTCGTGTACGCAGTGAACATCTCCTCGCTCATGCGCGGTTTCCCCCGACCCCAGAAATCACCAAGAAATGTAAGGACGTGATACTGGGCGCCGTTCACCCTGCCTCCTACTGTCCTCGACCACTTACCCGCATCGTAGCCCATCGGGAATGCATCCGCGATTTCACCCGCAGTATAATCTTCGCATTCGGCATGTTTGATCACCGGTACTTTGACACCCGGATTGAAGCATACCATCGAATCCGGATTTCCAGCCTTCATTGCGGCGGCAAAACTTTCAAAATTGGGTGGATTTGGGTTACGGTACATAATGTCTGCCTGGTAGGCTCCGTCGATCCACCAGCCATGCACATTCTTCCCCCATCGCAGTGACCACTCGTTGATAATGGATTCCCAGTTCCGCTGGAAATCGGTCATGCGTGCATCAACACCTGGTTGTACGGTGTAGATATCCGGATTGAACCCCAGACGTTTGGCGTCCCACGGCGGTGTACAGCGCAGTTTCTCTATGGCCTGCCGGTCCTGACACGGTGCACTGGCAGTGAAATATACCATCATCCGGATACCACGCGGCTTGAGGGCCGCTGCAAGATCCGCCACAAGGTCACGATGCGAACAGTGACTGATTTCATAACCCACGAGTCGGTCATAAGTGGCATTGGGCGAAAGATAAAAACCGCTGTTCTGGCCGAGAGTGATAAAGAAATATCCGGCCTTTACCTCTTCCAGTTGTTTTGCCAGTCCCTCAACATCAAAGGCATTTATCCGGCGGTTCCATTCATCAATGGTCATCGCTATTTTTTCCGTGCTCGATGCAGGTGAGGCAAGATAATGAAAGAAAATACCCCATTTAGCATTGCGGAACCATGAGGTATCACCCCGCGCTGGATGGATATCCGCAGTTTCAGCGGCGCGAAGTGAAAACTGTACTGTAAAAAAAATAAAGAACATGAAGAGGACAGGATGCATCGAATATTTTTTCATATCTTCAAAAAGATATCAAATTGAGACAGCTAAGTGAATACATTTGGGCACAGAGATAAAAAAAATGTGTACTCTTGTACTCAATTTTGCCGCTTTTTTCTGCAGACCTGACAAGCCAGCGATTTTTGAAATTATCAAGAATGCAGGCCAATTCATCTAATTTTATCCAGTATGGCAGTTTGGCACGTTTCATGATCTATAGGGGGTGGCGACAGGGTCGCGTCTGCTGGCCGATTCAAGGCATAGCAAGGGCGAACCGCGCTAGGAAAAGAGGCGGGTTCCAACTTCTGTTTGAACCTGGGGTCCTCTCGGGTCGCAACAACAGTGACCATCACCCCGCCTCAGCGCGACGTTTGCTCTGCGCGTCCCTGTCGCCGCTTTTTTTGATGGACAATTAGACTGGTATGACAAGAATTACATCACTATTAAATCAATTCGCAGGGAAATAATTGAACGCATGGTGTTTAATAGAACAAATTTGTTTTATTTTATCTGTTTATGGTCACTTACATTAATTCCCTGTATCGCATTCGATAATCCCGTTACTGCTTCTTCTTCCCTCCCAAACCAATATCAACCGGAAAACGTCTTAGACGGTAACCCAAAAACGCGCTGGGCGAGCGGCGCATTTAAACAACATCCGGAATGGCTACAGGTCGACTTCAAGAAAAACGTATCCATCGACAAACTCGCCATCAACTGGGAAAACGCCTTTGCATTGGATTATAATATCCAGGTATCGGATGATCGCGAAAAGTGGAAAACTGTCCGGCACATAAAAGGCGGAAAAGGCGGTCGCGAAATAATTGAAAAACTTTCTGCGAAAGGTCGTTATCTCCGCATCTCCTGCCTTAAACCGGGCCCCCACTCCTTGTTCTCAATATGGGAAATTGAGTTTCCAGAAAGCAATCTCGCTGGAATAATAAAAGAAGCTATCGAGAAGCGGAATACAGAGCGCCGTGAAATGCAAAACGATGCAGCCAACAGGCTCGTAAAATATGGCGCAAAAGAAATCATTCTCGCCGCACGGCCCATCGTCGGCGAACACTGGTATGCAAATTTCGGCTATTATGCAGAAAGGCCCGATAAATTATACCGGGATGGAACCAAACTTTATCACCTCGATATTCCGGGCAAGAAATTCTCAGTCCTACTGGAAGATTCGAAAGGTGGAATCCGGGATCCCCAACTCAGCTATGATGGAACAAAAATCCTGTTCTCGTATCGAAAAGATGGAAGCGAATATTATCATCTTTACGAAGCAACCCTAAACAGGAAATCTGATGCTCCGCCATCTCTCAGTGAATTGAGAGAACTTACAACTGGCCCATGGGATGATATCGAACCGAGCTATCTTCCCGACGGCAATATAGTCTTCGTTTCCAGCAGGGGTAAACGCTGGGTAAACTGCTGGCTCACCCCTGTGGCCATTCTTTATCGCTGTGACGCAGATGGAAAAAACATACGTCCAATTTCCAGCAACAATGAACATGACAACACGCCGTGGCCCCTGGCTGACGGCCGTATCATCTATACTCGCTGGGAATATGTTGATCGCAGCCAGGTTCATTATCATCATCTATGGGTTGTCAACCCTGACGGAACAGGTCACATGACTTTTTTCGGCAATCTGCATCCTGGTATTGCAATGCTGGATGCCAAGCCCATTGCCGGTAGTGACAAAGTAATTGCCTCTTTTTCACCGGGTCATGGTCAGACGGAACACATGGGTTCAGTTACAATTATTGATCCAAAGGCCGGGCCGGACAATATGTCCTTCGCCAGGGAGTTGACCAAAGAAAAAGATTTTCGAGATCCCTGGGCATTCTCGGAAGACTGCATAATCGCCGCACGAAATGCTTCATTGATGCTCGTTGACGGAAAAGGCGAATTCGTTGAAATCGTCAAGCTTCCGGAAGAAGATGTAAAAGCCGGCTTCTGGCTGCACGAACCAAGACCCCTGATGACACGTAACAGGGAAACAATAATGCCATCACGGGTCAATCTTACAAAAGAAACAGGCCAGCTTTTTCTCAGCGATATTTATGAAGGCCGTAACATGACCGGCGTGAAACGCGGCGAAATAAAAAAAATATTGATCCTTGAAACCCTGCCCAAACCCATCAACTACACCGGCGGCATGGACCCTCTCAGTTATGGCGGTACTTTCACGCTAGAGCGTATTCTCGGTACAGTGCCGGTCGAGGAAGACGGGTCTGCATACTTTGAAGCACCTGCTCTTCGCAGTATTTTTTTTGTGGCGCTTGACGAAAACGATCTCGCCGTCAAACGTATGCAGAGTTTTACAACAGTGATGCAGGGTGAAACCACCGGTTGTGTCGGCTGTCACGAACAACGTGTGAAGACGCCTCTGGCGGCCGGTACAAACCGGAAAATGGCCATGACCCGTCAACCCAGCCACATTGAACCAATAAAAGACGTACCGGACATAATAGATTTCCCCCGTGATATCCAACCGATTCTCAATGACCTTTGCGTGAAATGCCACGATTACGAAAAGACCGATAAAGGTGGTCCCCGTTCAGGAAAGCTCATTCTCAGCGGAGACCGTGGCCCTATGTTCAGTCACAGCTATTACATGATGACCATTGCCCGCCTCTTCTCTGACGGCCGTAACCAGGCCAGGAGTAACTATGAACCGCGCACACTGGGTTCGTCTGCCAGCAAGATACTTACCCGGCTTGACGGTTCACATCACGATGTAAAGGCCTCTCCTGTACAGAAAAAAATTCTCCGGTTGTGGATCGAGTCAGGCGCGGCCTATCCAGGTACCTACGCAGCACTGGGTAGTGGTATGATAGGCGGATATTCTCAAAACAGGCAGGTTAATACCGACCTAGAATGGCCAACCACCAGGGATGGAGCACAGGTAATTGATAAGCGCTGTGTTTCCTGTCATAACGAACCCGGACGGTTGTTGCCGAAAAGTATCTCTGACGAACGCGGCATATCATTCTGGCAGCCCAATATCGGTGATCCAAGATTGAACACCAGTCGTCATATAGTTTTCAATCTGTCACGACCCGACAAATCGATTCTTTTGCTGGCACCACTTTCCAGAAAAGCTGGCGGCTGGGGTCTCTGCCATACTTCAAATACAAATGAATACCGGGAAATTTTCGCAGATAAAAATGATCCCGATTATCAGAAACTTCTTGCAATGTGCGTGGCCGGTAAGGAACATTTGGAACAAATCAAACGTTTTGATATGCCGGACTTCAAACCCAGGCCGGAATGGATAAGAGAAATGAAACGTTACGGGATCCTGTCAAAGACCACTGGCAGTAACGACATGATAAACGTTTATAAGGTTGAGAAAAAATACTGGGAATCACTGTGGTGCCAGCCACAGAAAGCAAAACAACGGCAACAAGGTACAATGTGATAGAGACACAGATACACAGAGGTATAAAGTTTACGGATAAAAGGCAAAATACTGTTTCTTGTTTATCAAGATTCGGCACCTTTATACCTTTGTCACTTTCGATTCTATCACTCTATACTTTTGTGCCTTTATGCTTTTCCGCAGAAACTTTTTTCATAAAAAAGGGTTCCTGGCAGGAAACCATGCTGGCGTCGCGGGCTGCTTTAACTGCTTCAAATGTTGCTGAAAAGGAAAAGATTGCGTATGAATTACGGGACAAAATGATGTCCGATTTCCCCGTTCAAACCGACTGGGCCATCCAAGATCACGGACTTCATTTCCAAAAATGGTTTCTGTCGGCACAGAACAGTGACATAGAAGCAAATATAATCACACGGGTCATCGGCGAGCTTGGTTCTGACGGACAAGTTTTAAAATCTGAACTCGAAAAACTTATATCAGAAAAGGTTGTTCCGGGTGACCGGCGCTGGCTGGATATTTATGTCAAAGCCTGCGAAAAACGACGCGAACACCGGTTGACAACGCTGCTTAAGAAAGCTCCTAAAATAGTCTTCGTTAAACACCATACGATCATGCCATCTTTTTTCGCATATACGGAGGGCCAGTCTGACGCCCAGGCGGAAAGGCATTTCCCTACAAACTCAACCCTTTGTTTACTTGAAATGAATGGCCTCTATGGAAATGTTCGTAATCTTGTTGTTGATCCAAGCGGACGAATTCGCGATCCAGCTGTTTCTTACGACGGAAAACATATTATGTTTTCATGGAAAAAATCACTGAATGAAGATGACTACCACCTTTATGAAATGGAAATGCCTTCCGGTAATATCCGTCAACTCACATCAGGACTTGGTTTTGCAGACTATGAAGGCGCATATCTTCCGAATGGCGACATAATCTTCTCATCAACCCGCTGTGTCCAGACTGTTGACTGCTGGTGGACTGAGGTCAGTAACCTTTACACCTGCGACAAGGACTGTAAATTCATGAGACGGCTGGGATTCGACCAGGTGCATACCGTTTTCCCGACAGTAATGGATGATGGAAGAATTATTTATACCCGCTGGGATTACAACGACAGGGGACAGATATTCCCCCAGCCTCTTTTCCAGATGAATTATGATGGAACAGGACAGACTGAATTTTACGGGAACAACTCATGGTTCCCCACAACAATCACACATGCCCGCGGTATCCCTGGTACCGGTAAAGTAATTGCCACGCTCTGCGGTCATCATTCTCCACAGACAGGGAAACTCGCCATCATCGATACATCCAAGGGTCGACAGGAGAATTCCGGGGTACAATTGATTGCACCCGTTCGCGAAACACCGGCCGTACGAATCGACGGTTATGGCCAGGATGGTGAGCTCTTTCAATATCCGTATCCACTTAACGAAACAGAATTTATCGTGACATATTCACCATACGGATGGGACCGGACAGGCCAAGGTAGAAGATCATGGAGAACCGATTTCAACATTTACTACATGAATATTGACGGGCAACGCGAACTTCTGGTCTCTGACCCACTTTTACCCTGCACTCAACCAGTCCCGCTTACGGCCAGAAAAGTCCCGCCCTTTCGGCCCAGTGTAATGGACTACAAGAAAACAACCGGCATATATTATCTCAAGGATATTTACTCCGGCCCGGGACTTAAAGGTATTTCCCGCGGAACCGCAAAAAAACTTCGGGTTGTCGCCCTTGATTACAGGGCCGCGGGGATCGGAAGTAATGGCAGTAGCGGTCCTGCAGGCGGCGCCATGAGCAGTACGCCCATATCCATCGGTAACGGAAGCTGGGATGTCAAAATAGTACTTGGTGATACAAAAGTTTATGAAGACGGTTCAGCGTTCTTCATCGTCCCCGCACGCACGCCGGTTTACTTCCAAGTACTCGATGAAAAAGGCTGTGCCATCCAGACAATGCGAAGCTGGTCCACTCTCCAGCCTGGTGAATCATTTTCGTGTATCGGCTGTCATGAATCAAAAAATTCCGCACCGATTTCGGAAGGAAACACGACAATGGCAATACGCGAAGGAGCCAGGGAACTGGAACCATTCTATGGGCCTCCGCGCGGATTCAGTTTCCCGAAAGAAATCCAGCCCATCCTCGATCGTAAGTGCGTTGCATGTCACAATGGAACAGCTCCTGACTCGGCGTTCAGCCTCACAAACCGGGAAAATTATGACGAAACCGCGAAAAGAAAGTGGAGTGATTCTTACCTCGCCCTTACCAATGCCAAACGGAAAGGCCGGCCTCATCAAAATGGACCTTACAGGGGCGAAACCAATAGTGTTGTTAACTGGATAGGCGCCCAATCAGTTCCTGAAATGATTCCTCCTTACTTTGCCGGTGCGGCAAAAAGCAGTCTGATTTCCATGCTCGAGAAAGGCCATAATAAGGTAAAGCTCTCCAGTGAAGAGCTGGAAAAAATCACCTGCTGGATCGATCTCTATGTACCATACTGTGGGGACTACACAGAAGCCAACTCCTGGTCGGAGGAAGAATGCAAAAAGTATAACCGCTATGCGGAAAAACGTAAGCAGATGGCAAGAATGGAACAAGGCAGCATAAAAGAATTCATTAAAAACAGGCAAATATATTAGCTCCAGCACACTCCCGAAAATATCCGCAGAATAGTGATTCCTTTTCTGATGATCTATATATCAAACATTATTTCAAATGCTGTACCACCATTAGAACGATTCAAGTAAAAAATATCCTCATTTTTTCGTGAAATAATGTACAAAAAACTTGCACTGCTTTCTTACATCTTATACATAGACCCTGGATTGATATGTAGAACGTGATCAATCATTGTCAGACAGCCCATCTTCTTAATATTAAAGGCTTGGAAGGTAACACAGCATGTCGGTATCAACCAGCATCACAAAACGTTCAACATTGCAAACAACAGTTGCAGTTACTTTCCTAACTAAAGGTAAATCATGAAAACAAAATCGCCTGTAATTTTGATACTTATTTCCTTCCTTATATTTTATATATTCGCTTCAGCTGCTGACCCGGCACCAAACCCGGAGGTTCTTCAGGGTACAACATCACTTCGCCTCGCCATCAAGGATTTATCGGATACCTTCCAAGGCAGTTATCCGAAAGGAAAAGAATTTCTCAAACGAGTTGATGATCTCGAGAACCAGGCGAAAACTGCCAGCCCGGAAAAGAAAAAAGAGATTCTGATCGATTTTGAAAAACTGAAAAGCGAAGCAACGCTTTCCAACCCGTTACTTAATTTCGACAAACTTCTATTAATAAAACGAACCAAAAAACGTCTGGGCCTTCCTCAAAACTGGCAGGGTAACTGCGCGATTTCCAAAACCGGTTACAGCAACGAAATTGCCATTCTTTCGCCTGTTTCACCCGAAGGGACACTTTCCACCTTCTTTAAACCTGAGAAAGATGTTTTTGTGGGAGATGTTGATCTCCATTTCGATGCCGATAAGATGCTGTTCTCGATGCCGGGTACCAGTAACCTGTGGCAGATATGGGAAATACAGGCCGACGGGAAAGGCCTGCGACAAGTCACCACAGGCGAAGAACCTGATGTTGAAAACTATGATCCGTGTTATCTGCCAAATGGAAAAATCATCTTTGATTCGACCCGCTGTTTCGCAGGTGTTCCATGCGTTGGCGGCGGTAATAACGTGGCCAATCTCTGCATTATGGATGCTGATGGATCAAACGTACGAATGCTCTGTTTCGACCAGGAACACAACTGGTGTCCGACAGTCATGAATGATGGCCGCGTGTTGTATTCACGCTGGGAATACATGGATACACCGCATTATTTCACACGATTACTTTTCCGTATGAATCCAGATGGAACAGGCCAGATGGAATATTACGCCAGTAATTCCTACTGGCCCAATTCCATCTTCTATGCACGACCGATACCAAACCACCCAACAATGGTCGTTGCTGTTATTTCCGGTCATCACGGTGTGCCCAGAATGGGTGAACTTATTCTTTTTGATCCTGCAAGAGGCAGACATGAATCTGATGGAGTTGTCCAGCGTATTCCGGGTTATGGCAAGGAAGTTCAACCAGTCATAGCAGATGCTCTTGTTCAGAATTCATGGCCGAAGTTTCTGCACCCATATCCTCTCAGCGAAAAATATTTGATTGTATCGGCGCAACTTACGCCCGAATCACTCTGGGGTATTTACCTGGTGGATATCTTTGATAATATGACGTTGATCAAGGAACTGCCGGAATATGCACTGCTCGAACCCCTGCCATTTCGAAAAACACCAATTCCGCCAGTTATTCCGCCTCGAATCAACATGAGCAGCCGCGAAGCCACGGTGTATTTGTCCGATATTTATCGCGGTCAGGGACTTGTAAACATTCCGCGCGGCAAAGTCAAAAGTCTGCGTATTTTTGAACCGCATTATGCCTATCCCCGAATGGGTGGCCATATTGACATCGGTATTGACGGCCCGTGGGATGTTCACAGAATTTACGGTACAGTGCCAGTCAACGAAGACGGATCGGCAGTCTTCATAGTTCCTGCCAATATTCCCTTCGCAGTCCAGCCTCTCGATGCTGAAGGCAAGGCGTTACAGATCATGAGAAGCTGGTTTACAGCCATGCCCGGCGAAGTCCTGTCTTGCGTTGGATGTCATGAAAGACAAAATGTTACAGCCCCATCGAAAGCCACAATAGCTTATGTTTCGCAGCCGAAAAATATTACACCGTGGTTTGGTCCGGATCGCGGTTTCAGTTTCAAGCGTGAAGTTCAACCCGTACTGGACAGGTATTGCGCAGGCTGTCATAACTCCGAAACCGAAACCATTGGCGACAACAAGAGATCAGCCGATGGCAGGGAAATTCCGAATTTCAGATCTGACCAGGTGAATGAAGTGGCTATCGGAAAACCAAACCCTGCAAAAAAAATCAAACAGCGGTTCAAAAATTTTGTCGCATCGTATGTTGCTCTTCATCCATACCTTCGACGTCCGGGCCCTGAAAACGACTATCATATCCAGGTACCCATGGAATTTCATGCTGATACAAGTGAACTTGTTCAAATGCTCAGGAAGGGACATCACAACGTCAAACTCGATCCGGAATCATGGGACAGGCTTATTACATGGATTGATTTGAATGTTCCTGATCACGGTACGTGGGGCGAACAACGCCAGATTGCCGCTAATTATCACGAGAGGCGCCTGGAGATGAGGACAAAATATGCCAATCGTCCCGAGGACCCGGAAACAATACCATCAACATCAACAAACCATGTGACCTTTATAAAACCTGATCCGGAACCTGAAAGAAAACAGGAAAAGATCGAATGCGCCGGCTGGCCTTTCGATGCCACCGAGGCAAAAAAACGCCAGGAAGCTTTTCCCAAAAAGCCGGAAGATCTGAGGATCGACCTTGGTGGCGGCATTGTCATGGAACTCGTCGCGATACCATCTGGTGAATTTATAATCGGTGACTCGAACGCGTCGCCGGATGAATATCCACGGGCATGTGTCAAAATCACAAAGCCGTTCCTGATGACCAAATTTGAGGTCAGTAATGAAATATTCGGTATTTTCGACCCGAATCACGATACCGCATATATAAGCGCTGTCAACAAGGACCAGTCCAACCGTGGTCATCCAATTAATGGGCCAAAACAGCCGGTGTCTCGCGTATCGTGGCAGGAGGCTAATGAATTCTGTAAATGGTTGTCGGTAAAAACAGGCCGTAAATTCAAACTGCCTACCGAAGCACAATGGGAATGGGCATGTCGCGCCGGTACAGCCACACCATTCTATTATGGTGATTATAATTCTGATTTCTCAAAGTTTGCAAACCTGGCCGACCAGACAATTGCAAAGCTTGCAAGGGCCAATTCACCGCCATGGCATCCGAAAGATGATCGATTCAACGATGGAGCAATGGTTACCAGCGATGTCGGACGTTACCAACCAAACACGTGGGGATTACATGATATACACGGTAACGCAGCAGAATGGACAAGGTCACTTTTCAAAGCCTATCCATATAATGAAGACGATGGAAGAAACGATATTTCCGCACAGGGTAAACGCGTGGTTCGCGGTGGTTCATGGTTTGACCGTCCATACAGGGCATCATCAGCTTACCGGCTTGCTTACGAACCATACCAGAAAGTCTACAACGTAGGGTTAAGGTTAGTTTGTGAAGAATAAACAACCAAACAGTTTTCTTATGTTCCCCTAGCAACAGGAAAAACAATTATAAGTAGTATCTTATTTATAGGGAAAAACTAATAATAGTATATTAGTAGAACATTGAGTTTACTAATAATACAATTACAGATTTACGCCTGCTCGTGATTAATCCAAATAATTAACATATAATACTTGTATTATATGCCCATATCATATATTTGTATCATTAAATTCTAAATCTGCTTGTTCTATCAGTAATACATCTTACGCTGAAAAGGAATAACATTACATGGATAATCAAACAAGAAAGTATAAAATTCCTGCTGTCGAAAAGATGCTGGCCATTATTGAGCTTTTATCGAACGAATCCCTTTCATTCACAATTTCGGAATTGGCAAAACGACTAGCGATCTCCAAAAACATGGTCTTCCGTGTTGTCAAATACCTGGAACAACAGGGTTATCTTGAATCTGATGATACGGGCAGGTATCAGCTCGGAAAGGGTTTCTATCGAATCGGCGTAAAGATGGCTGGTCGTTATCAATTAACCGAGCGATCGCATACCCATTTATGCTGGTTGAGCCAGCAAACCGGCGAAACGGCCAACATTCAGGCACCGGATGGTGACAAACTCATGGTCATGGATGTGGTTTATCCTCCATCAGATTATTATTTTCACCTGAACATCGGCACAAAACTTCTTTATCACTGCAACGCCATGGGCAAGTGTATTCTTGCCTTTATGGAAAAAGAAGAAATCAACAAAATTATTCCAGCACAGTTGTCCGTACATACCCCGAAGGGGCTCCGCACAAGGGCAGAGTTGATGAAACATCTGGAGACAGTAAAAGAATCCGGTTTGGGTTATGACAGAGAGGAATATGTCTCCGGTATCTATTGTGTAGCCGCGCCGGTTTTCAACATCCATGGACATGTTGTTGCCGGCGTGGGTATTACCGGTCTGGTGGCCCGTATAGACAGCCACAACAGGCACGAATTCGAAGAACTGGTCCGCGAAGCCGGCCGTCGGATTTCATCGGCATTGGGTTATGAAGCAAAGCGATGAGGTGGTCCGGTGTTAATCACCTCCGTATGCAAAAGAAAAATAGAAATGAAAAATGTAATACGATTTATCCTGGCCAGCCTGTTACTTGTTATTTTGGCCCCGCAGACATTCGCGTCGGATGAATTTACCATCGAGGCACGCGATTTCGATGATGGAAATGTCCGCGTCAGCTTGACTGGACAACCGTATGCTGACGGGCCCTCCTGTATCTGGCACGGCAGCGGGTCGCCGGACCGGGCAGAATATGTGATCGAATTCCCCGTTTCGGGTGATTACACACTTTTCGCGTTATATGCGGCGGCGCAGTCGCGACCGGTCGAGATCACCATCGACGGACAAATAGTACATACCGGGTTCGCAGGTTTGACTGGTAGTTGGCAGACGAAGTCGGCGAAGTGGGAACAGCAATGTACGATGCGTATCGAGAGTGGCATACATACGATCACGCTCCAGCGTGAGGGGCCACTGCCCCACATCTGTGCGTTGCGGCTTAAATCTTCGGTGCCACTTCCCGACGGTTGGAAACTGAAACGGCTCAGTCCGGAACAGCGCGCTGAGCGGGCGCGCTTCAACGAGCATCAGGCTGAGGTCAAAGCGCAGATTGCCGCGTTGCAAAGCGTCAATCGAGAAGCTGTGCGGCTGGCCATCGAAGACATGGAGCGGAGTTTCCCGGGGAAGTACGATGGGACAAAGCACCGGAAAGCACTTGTCGAATTTGAGCGCGTTTACGATTCAATCACGGCGGAACTCGATGAGGGTAAGCTTCCTGCGACCGTTTCTTCGGTTGAGGATTTACTGGCCGGTGTGAGGACCGTACTACTTGCCAATCCACTGCTTGATTTCGACAAGCTGCTGGTGGTTCGCCGTAGCCCAGCTGGAAGTACCGGATTTGTCCCAGCCAACTATTTATCACATGCCAGCATGACCCAACGGACCGGTTGGGACAATGAAATATCGATACTTATGGACCTGCGCGGTAAGCCCAGGTTGCAAACACTCTACAAATCAAACGGAACACGCATCCTACGCGATATACGGCTGGACTTCGATGCGCAGAAGCTGTTGTTCTCCAGCATTGACGAAAAGGGTAGATGGGCTGTCTATGAGATTCCGTCCGGCGGTGGCGAGGCGCATCAGCTAACACCGTCGACATATCCGGACTTGGATTTCTTCGATGCCTGTTATCTGCCGGACGGTAGGATTATCGTGGCCTCGACAGCGAATTATCACGGTGTACCATGCCTCAACGGCGGCCAGCCGGTTGCAACGCTCTATCTGTTGGACCCCGCGACAGGGAAACTGCGGCAGCTGACGTTCGACCAGGATCACAGCAACGACCCGACCGTCTTGAATGACGGGCGTGTTCTTTATCAGCGCTGGGAGTATAGCGACATACCTCATTATTTTGCGCGTCGGCGCATGAGTATGAACCCGGACGGCACCGGTCAGCTAGCGTTGTACGGCAGTAACTCATGGTTTCCAACAGCTTTTCGTTTCGCCCAGCCGGTTCCGGATCATCCGACACTTTTGGCGGGCATCATCAGCGGCCACCATGACTACGGTGACTGCGGCCGACTGGCGTTACTAGACCCTGGGCTGGCCAGCGGTTATCCCTTCCGTTTCCGGCCAACTTCAAAAGAGTGGGGAGTCGAAGGCAAGCACGTCGCCCTGACGCCGGACATCCTGCCACCGGAGAAGAGCGGGTTTGTCCAACTGGTTCCCGGCCGCGGCAAAACGGTGCCAGGTACCGTCTGCGATAACATCGTCAATGGCGTTTATCTTAAGGAACGTCCGGAATTAATGACACATCCTCATCCGCTCAGCAGTAAATATTTCCTCGTCTCTATGAAACCTACATTGAAGAGTCTATGGGGCATCTACCTGGTGGATGTGTTCGATAACATGACATTGATCGCCGAATCAAAAGGCGAAGCATTGTTCGAGCCGGTTCCGTTACAACCGCGGAAACGACCGCCCGTAATTCCCGATCGGGCTAATTTGAACAAGAATACAGCAACGGTACATATCGGTGATATTTATGCCGGGCCGGGATTGAAGGGCATACCACGTGGCATAGTTAAATCGTTGCGCGTTTTCTCCTATCATTTCGGGTATCTGGGTAAGGCCAGCTTCGAGATCATCGGTACACAGGCCGGCTGGGACGTGAAACGCGTTCTCGGCATCGCAAAGGTGGAAACTGATGGTTCAGCCGAATTCATCGTCCCGGCGAACACTCCGATCTCGATCCAACCACTGGACACCGAGGGGCGTGCAGTACAACTGATGAGGAGCTGGCTCGTAGGTATGCCAGGTGAGCGCGTTTCCTGCGCGGGTTGTCATGAGAACCGAGCTGAAACGTTGTCACCCAAACGGACACTAGCCAGCCAGCGTATGCCCAAACCGCTGATCCCATGGTACGGACCAGTACGGCCATTCTCCTTCGCAAACGAGGTGTTTCCTGTCCTGCAGAAACATTGCATAGGCTGCCACAACGATAAGGCAAAGATAGGTCCTCGAAGCAAACCATCTTTCAGCCAGCCCGATATCGCCTACGATACGCTGCACCCATATATTCATAGGCCCGGCGTTGAAGCCGATATGGCGTTGCTCAACCCGATGGAGTATCACGCTTCCAGTAGCAGGCTGATCCAGATGTTGGAGAAAGGGCACCACGGTGTGCGGCTTGATAATCTCTCGCGTGAGTCCCGTGAACGCCTTTACTGCTGGATTGACCTGAACGTGCCCCTGCGCGGCTCGTTTGAATTGCCTGAGAACAAACGGCATATCGCCCAGCGCCGATGTGAACTGAACAAGGCGTTGGCAGGTATCGAGGTTGATCCGGAAGAAGAGATTCGACAGGTGACCGAGGCCAGAAAAAATGCGCCACCGGTTGTTTACGAGCCGCCTCCAAAACCGGTGGACGAACCACCCGACACACTCCGCGTGGACGGTTTCCCATTAGATGCAACTGCTGCAGTTGAACATCTACGCCGGGCATCTGAAGGCGGTGTTAAGACTGTTGACCTTGGTCGGGGCGTCAAACTGGTCCTGCGCTGGATTCCATCCGGTGAATTTGTGATGGGAAGTTGCGATGGTGCTTGCGATGAACATCCGCGCAACAAGGTTAAGATCGCGCAACCGTTCTGGATGGCAGAGACCGAGATCAGCAACGCTCAATATGCGCTGTTCGATCCGGAACATGACACGCGTTATATCGACATGCACTACATGGACAGAGTGACTCCCGGCTATATCGCCAATCATCCTGACCAGCCGGTCGCACGAATCTCCTGGGCTGAAACGATGCGATTCTGTGAATGGATGAACAAGAAAACGGGCCTGAAGGTGAAATTGCCGACCGAAGCGCAGTGGGAGTGGGCGGCCCGTGCTGGTACTGGTACGCAATTCTATTACGGCACGATAGACGCTGATTTCGGACGGTTTGCGAACCTAGCCGACCAGTCCCTGCGCTGGTTCAAGATGAGCTATCCCGGCCCCGGCAATTTGCAGACACGTGCGCCGTATCCACCTGATAACAATTTCCCTTTGCGAGACGAACGTTTTCGTGACAAGTACCACGTGGTGGATTATGTCGGTCAGACCGAGCCAAATGCCTGGGGTTTGAAAGACATGGTCGGCAATGTCAGTGAATGGACCCGTTCAAGTTATCGTCCTTATCCTTATATCGATGAAGATGGTCGTAATGCTGAAACTGATCAGGGTCGTAAAGTTGCCCGCGGTGGCTCGTGGGCGGATCGCCCTGCGGATGCCGGTTCATCGGTACGCCGTGCCTATGAACCTTGGCAGAAGGTATACGATGTCGGTTTCCGGGTGATAGTTGAATGAATAGTGTCTGCAAACATTAATAACATGTAAGCATGAAAGGATTAGTAAACATGAAGAAAACACAACATCTATTTGACGTATACAACCGGGGAAGTCTGATACTTACTGTGTTGCTGATCCCCGTTTGTTCCTGTCTGGCAGCTGATCCTGTAATCAATCCTTCCGCACCGAACACTGTAAGTTTTAAACTGCAATCTGCTAAATATGTAAGGTTTCTGATTCACGAGAGTTCATCGGGGCAACCCTGTATCGACGAACTGGAGGTTTATGGATCGGATGAGAAACGTAATCTGGCGCTGAAATCCAACGGCGCGCGGGCGGCAGTCTCTTCAACCCTGGCCGGATACAGTATCCATCAGGCGGCACACCTGAATGACGGCTTATATGGGAACGATCACAGCTGGATAGCCGCCTCCGCGCAGGATGAGTGGGTACAGGTTGAATTCCCGGAACCAATACAAGTCGGGAAAATTATTTTTTCACGCGACCGCAAAGGCAGGTACGCTGATCGAGTACCAATTGCATTTGAGATCCAGCTTTCGATGGATGGAAAAGAATGGAAAAAGGTCAGTGAGGTAAAGGCATCTGCACAGGCAAAAGCACGCAAGACGCCCACATATGTTCCGCCTGCGTCATTGCCGGATCCAATAACATGGGATGGATTACTTCGATATGCGTTTCTATGTGAAAAGGCAACGTGGCAGAAAATGAATACCGATGATCATCTTTCACCGCTGAAAAATGACCGTCCGGCACTTCCCGGCGGTACAATGTATTGGGGCCGGATAGCCAGTCTTGGACCAATGGCACGTACCCTCCTGCAAATGGAAGAAATGATCGGGCGGATCGAGGAAAAAGGCATCAAACTCACTGCCGAAAAGGAACAGCTGGCACAGTTATATGAGAAACAAAATGCACTGGAACGGGACGCAAACAAGGACAAGGCGGCAGAGGAGGCTTTATACCTGGAAGCTCGACATGCCAAACGACAGTTGATGTTTCGTGATCCTGACCTGGCACCACTGCAGAAGATCCTGTTCGTAAAACGGCATCCTTACCTTTCCTCACACAATTACAGCGATATACTCGACTCACAGTTCAAACCCGGTGGTGGGATCTGTGTACTGGAGATACCAAAGAGTGACGGTCGACTGGATCCCGGTAACGCCAAACTTGCAACAGCCTTCGATGCCACAACCGGTATCGCCAGGGATCCAATGGCCGATTATTCGGCAAAAAAGATTTATTTTGCCTATCGTCCGGACAAAAGTCCTGTCAAAGATATGGATCCCTACTGGCATCTGATGGTAGTGAATGCAGATGGAAGTCAGGTGCAACAGCTGAGTGACGGACCATTCCATGACTATTACCCATGTCCCCTGCCCGATGGCGGTTTGACTTTTATTTCCACCCGATGCCGTGGACGTTTCCTCTGCTGGCGTCCACAGGCGTTTGTGCTCTTCCGTATGGATATGAACGGCGAGAATATCCGGCCGCTCTCATATGCGAATTTAAGTGAATGGACACCTGTCGTGATGCGTGACGGACGAATTCTCTGGACCCGTTCTGAATATCTCGACAAAGGTGCCAACTTCGGTCATACGCTCTGGGCCATCCATCCCGATGGAACAGTTCCGGAACTGGTCTATGGCAATAACACGATTAACTGTTATATCAATGCCCGTGAAGTACCTGGTTCACAGGAGATTTGCTGTACAATCATCTCGCACGGTGGCGATCATAACGGCCCTATCGGACTGATCGATCCAACCAAAGGGCCTTATGATCCGACTGCGCTTACCAGCATTACTCCTGACGTCAAACCGCAATACGACATGAGCTGGTTACGGCAGGAATGTTTTCGCGATCCAACGCCGGTTTCGCGGGATTATTTCGTGGTCAGCCATGCTCCTGCAGACCGGTTCGGTCTGTACCTGATTGATCGTTATGGAAACCGCGAATTACTGTATTTCGATCCTGCCATCGGCAGCATGAGTCCGTCGGTATTATGTTCCATGTCTGCACCCCTGCCGCTCAGCGCTTCTTCTCAATCCTCCGCAAACACTGATCTTGGCCAATTTACCGTGGCGGACGTATATCAGGGCTTGGAGCCTCTGGTAACAAGAGGAAAAGTAAAATACATCCGTGTTTGCCAGGAAGTGAGGCCGGAACTGGAACAATTACCCAACGGCGAATTCCGAAAGGATCATAACCCATTCACGGATTTCTACGCCACACCGATCCATAAGGTCAATGGTCCTTACGGCTGGCCCAGTTATGTAGCCAAGTCGTCGTTTGGTCTCGCACCTGTAGAAGCCGATGGCTCGGCAAGTTTCTATGCGCCTGCCGGTCAAGTGCTCTACTTCCAGGCGTTGGACGAAAATTACAATGAGATTCAACGTATGCGAAGTGTTATCCAGTTACAACCAGGCGAGAAACGCAGTTGTATCGGTTGCCATGAAAACCGGCGGTCCACCCCTCCGGTACAGTTGACTATGGCCGGTCGCCGGTCACCCAGTAACCTCCAGACTCCACCCTGGGGTACGAAACCATTCTCTTATGAACGCGTTGTACAGCCTGTACTGGATGCCAAGTGTGTGCGTTGTCACAACGCCAAGCATAAACGCGGCATCAATCTCACCGGCGAACTTGATAATGAACGGGTCCCGGCTTCTTACCGCACACTGATTGCCGGTGGTTGGATTCACTATTTCAATACTCAATATGGTGTACGGCACTCTATGGCGCCGCCTTTGACTTTCGGTACACTCAAGAGCCGCTTATGGCAAGTGCTTAATGCCGGTCACAACGACGTAAAGTTGACGCCCGAGGAAGTTCATAAGGTTAAATGCTGGATCGATATGAACTGCCCATTGTGGCCGGATTATATTAATCGCCTTGATCGACCTGGATTGGCCCAAAAAACTGATAATAAATCGAACCGACCGGACGGCACATAACAGGAATACAACCGCCGGACCAAAACCATAAAATAGTTTTGTTTTAATGAAGATTTTCATGTGACATATTTGAAGTAGTAATATATCTTATACACAACCAATACCTGATAAGCGGAAAATACGACAAAATCAGTCCGAGCAAAGGAGACCAAGATGACAAGCAGAATAATCAAAAAAGTTCTGATAATGGCTTTTTCGGCAATTGTTGTCACCATAACTGCAAATGCCAGAACGGTATACTTGTCCCCAACAGCACTGGCAATTGATAAAGAAGGTAAAACTCTTTATGTAGCTGAAGTTACAGCGAAACAGGTAGCTATTGTAGATCTTGTTTCCGGAAAGGTTACAAAAAACGTGCGTGTTTCAGACGAACCCAGTGGTATCGCAATTGCGCCTGATGGTTCGGTTTTGTACGTTTCCATAGCTGCGCCAGAAGGTCTTGTTGATATTGTAAAATTATCAAAAGGGAAAGTAACAGACCGTATTGAGGTTGGTCATACCGCCATTGCCCCCGTACTTAGTCCTGACGGCAAACTGTTATACGTCTGTAACCGGTTCAATAACAATGTTTCAGTTATCGACCTCACATCAAATAAGGAAATTGCGAAGATTCCGGTCTCACGCGAACCGTTCGCCATGACTATTACAACCGACGGAAAATTCCTGTTCGTGGCAAACCTTCTGCCTGCAGGAGCAGCTGATGGCGAATATGCCGCTGCCGCGGTTTCCGTGATTGATACCGAAGCCAGAAACGTAGCCACAATCATCAAACTTCCTAACGGCAGTGGCAGCTTGCACGGAATTTGTATTTCTCCGGATGGTAAGCATGTCTATGTAACTCATATGCTTTCACGGTATCAATTGCCCACGACTCAACTTGAGCGCGGCTGGATGAACACCAGCGCTCTCAGCATTATTGACGTTGCAGAGAAAAAACTCGTTAACAGCGTACTCCTTGATGATGTTGATCTGGGAGCGGCCAATCCATGGGGTATTGTATGTACAGCTGATGGTAAAACAATCTGCATTGCCCATGCAGGAACGCACGAAATAAGTGTTATCAACAGGGAAGAGCTGCACACCAAGCTTGACAAGGTTGCCAAAGGAGAAAAAGTCTCCGATGCTTCCTCTACTGCCGCCGATGTGCCAAATGATCTAAGTTTCCTGGTTGGACTAAGAAAACGCATTAAATTGTCGGGCAATGGTCCACGTGGTATTGTAATCACAGGAACAAAAGTCTACGCAGCAGAATACTTCACGGATACAATCGGCATGATTGATATCAACCCGGAGGTAAGACCTGAACCACAGTCCATTCCCCTCGGGGCAAAGCAGTCCATGACAGTTGTAAGAAAAGGTGAAATGTATTTCAACGATGCAGATCTCTGTTTCCAACACTGGCAGAGTTGTGCTACATGCCATCCTGATGCACGTGTTGATGGACTGAACTGGGACCTGCTCAATGATGGAATAGGCAACCCGAAACAGAGCAAGAGCATGCTGTTTTCTCACAAAACACCGCCAACAATGATATTAGGAGTACGGGAGAATGCCGAGATTGCCGTGCGCAAGGGAATGCAGTTCATTCAATTCGTGATGCGTCCGGAGGAAGACGCAGTTGCAATAGATGAATATTTAAAAACTCTCAAACCTGTTGATAGTCCATATCTAGTCAAAGGAAGATTGAGTGCTGCGGCAAAGCGTGGTGCAAAAATATACAAAAAGGCCAAGTGTGCTGAATGTCACCCTGCCCCGTTATTCACCGACCTGAACAGATATAATGTGGGTATCGGAATCGGCTCGGAAAAAGACCGCGAATTCGACACCCCCACATTGGTTGAAATATGGAGGACTGCTCCTTATCTTTATGATGGTCGCGCAGTCACCATGGAAGAGGTTCTTACCAAGTTCAACCAGGGCGACAAACACGGAAAGACTTCCGATTTGAGTCCAGAACAGAAAAAAGACCTGGCTGAATACGTTCTCTCGCAATGATATAAAGCTAGATTTTCAAGACAAAAAATTATCGACATTGCGTTCACTTGTAAACATCTGGTGCATACGATTGTAGTCATTTTATTAATAACCAGGCATGAACAGGTATCCTTCTCCAGTCTTTTCTCCTTCTCTTCTAACGACTTATACAATATTATGCGGATATTAACACCTTGGCATGGTTTTTGCCTTATAATGTTGGCATGAATATATTTACAAACAATACTAGGAAAACAAATATGGGAACAACCCTTGCTGCAGCTGTCATAACACGAACACAATCTGCTGGGCTTGATGTAGTCACTTTATCTCGACCAAGTCTGGTTGAATATTACATCACTGCTTACCCCGTGAGGGGTAAATCTCAATTTTCAATGTTTGAATCTGTTGCACGTTTCATAAAAGAAACAGGCGCTACGATTGTCATACAGGATGTTTTTGGTCCTTGTAAGTTTCATAAGGCGGCCTTGATGGCCATGGAAACTTATTCAGGCGAAGTTAACTGGCCTGTCTCGTGGATGGAAGGTGACGGTTACGTTGCTGATTCAATTACAAGTACCCAGGTTTATGCGATTTCAGGAGCAAAAGTTGAACCGGTCTTTATGGACGATAGACCCATCGGAGGAGTATTTGAAGATTTAGAAGCCAAATATTGTCTCTTAGGTGACATTCGATCCGCCAATTTGTCAGCTCCACGTTTTGATCAAGCTTACGAAACCTTTGAAAAAATGGAAAAAGTACTTAATGGGGTCGGAATGGATTTCTCAAACGTACTGCGGACATGGCTCTATACTTCCAGAATTCTTGAATGGTATGGTGATCTGAACAAAGCGCGCGATAAGTTTTTTACTGAACGCAATGTTTTCAACAATCTGGTACCGGCAAGTACGGGCATTGGTCAGCTTAATCCTTCAGGTTCAGCTGTTGTAGCTGATCTCTTTGCCGTCCAGCCAAAGTCGAAAAATGTCAAAACCGAAAAAATTGCATCTCCTCTTCAATGTCCGGCTCTCGATTACAAAAGTTCATTCAGCCGGGCAGTCGAGCTTAGACTATCCAGTCATACAATTCTTTTTATCTCCGGAACGGCCAGTATAGAAATGGGCGGCGCTACAGCCTATGTTGGAAATCTTGAGAAACAGATAGCTCTTACCATGGAGGTTGTTTATGCTATCCTTAAATCAAGAGGAATGGACTGGGGCGATGTAAGCCGGGCTGCAGCATATTTTAAAGACATCAAAGAGGCGCCGCTGTTCCATAAATATTGTAATGAAAACAACCTTCCTTTACTGCCTGTCGCAGTTGCTCATGCCGACATTTGTCGTGATGATCTGCTCTTTGAGGTTGAGATGGATGCGATCAAGCGCAGCTAATTCGTATCCATGATCGGTATATCAAAACTCTATCTGGGTCAGGTGGAGTCTTCTGATCCCTTGCGTTATGGCAGGCAGTCAGAAAAACTGCCGGGCCACCTTCTACAGTTTTCACAGGATAAAAAACCTGTTGTTGTCTGGAATGTAACTGCAAGGTGTAATCTGGCCTGTCAGCACTGTTACGCCTTTTCAGAAACACCGGCTTCCAGTCCTGACCTCTCAACTCCCGAAGGAATGATCCTGATAGACGATCTTTCCGCTTTCGGTTCTCCTGTAATCCTTTTTTCCGGCGGTGAACCGCTTGTACGACCGGATTTACCTGAACTTGCGGAATATGCAGTTTCCAAAAAAATGAGAGCAGTAATATCAACCAACGGTACCCTTATCACTGAACAACTTGCCTCAAGGCTCAAGGCTGTCGGCCTTTCATATGTAGGTATCAGCCTTGATGGACTGAAAGAAGCCCATGACCTGTTCCGAAGACAAAAAGGGGCGTTTGACGGCGCTCTGCGTGGAATACGAAACAGCCGCGGGGCGGGAATAAAAACAGGTCTGCGTTTTACCATCACCCGCCACAATGCAGCAGATATTCCGGGTATTTTCGACCTTATAGAGAAAGAAAACATTCCACGGGTTTGTTTTTATCATCTTGTTTATTCAGGACGTGGAAGCAAGCTTCAGGCAGAAGACCTTGATCATATAGAAACACGGCGTGTTGTTGATCTTATTATTGACCGGACTTCCGATCTGTACCGGAAAGGAAAAAAAATCGAAGTGCTGACAGTGGACAATCATTGTGACGGCCCTTATCTGTACCTGAGAATGCTCAAGGAAAATAATCCACATGCAGAAGACGTTATGAAACTTCTCATAATGAATGGAGGAAACAGTACCGCCGTGGGCATCGGATGTGTCAGCTGGGATGGTACAGTCTATCCAGACCAGTTCTGGCGCAATCACCCTCTTGGAAATGTAAGAAAACAGGCCTTCAGCAGAATATGGCATGATTTAACAAATTCATTAATGGCCCAACTAAAGGATAAGAAAAAACACGTTACCGGGCGTTGCGCGGCCTGCAGGTTTCTGGATGTCTGCGGGGGTAATTTCAGGGCACGTGCAGAAGCCGTAACCGGAAATATCTGGGGATGTGACCCTGCATGTTATCTTACAGACGAGGAAATCGGCATATAGTGACCATGTTTTAGACCCTCCATTCAGCCTATTCGAAAAATATGTGTACTGAATGAATTGTCATGGTATCTTCTTCCGGCCTATGAATTCACCAAAACATGAACAGATTTTGCGGGTTGTTGCATGGGAAACTACCCGGCGGTGTGAACTCCAATGCCTCCATTGTCGTGGTTCTGCCCGTAATCAGGATTATCCCGGTGAACTCTCAACAGAGGAGGGTTTTCGTCTGATTGATGGCATTGCCGCCTTCTCCAAGCCGATCCTTATTCTTACCGGCGGGGAACCCATGACGCGGCCCGATATCTATGATCTTGCCAGCCACGCAACCAGCTGCGGACTCAGGGTAGTAATGGCCCCATGCGGTCCGTTAATCAACGCAAACACTGTCCAACTGATAAAGCAGTCAGGTATTCAGCGAATAAGCATCAGCTTGGACGGTGCAACTACAGAAACTCACGATGCATTCCGGGGTGTTAAAGGGGCATTCGAATCAGCCATTAGAGGTATAAAACATGCAAAGGAAGCCGGGATCGAGTTCCAGATCAATACAACGGTTACACGTCATAATGTCGCCGAACTTCCGGACATACTACAACTGGCAATTGAATTGGGTGCTTTCGCTTTAGATATTTTTTTCCTGGTCCCGACAGGCCGGGGTACCGCCCTTAAACAGATGGAAATCTCCCCGGAGCAATATGAACGCGCCTTGCAATGGATTGCTGAAACTTCAAAACACGTACCGATCAAGGTAAAAACCACCTGCGCTCCTCATTTCGCACGTATTCAAACAAGTTTGTCCGGCAGACGTGGTCACGCCAGCGGCTGTATGGGTGGACGCGGTTTTGTATTTGTTTCTCATCGCGGCATAATACAACCATGCGGTTTTCTTGATTTGGCATGTGGTGATCTCCGAAAAGAAAATTTTAATTTTAGAAAGATATACGAAGAATCGGAGATTTTCAGAAAACTCCGTAATATTGACAACTATGGAGGCAAATGTGGATACTGTGAATATAGGTATGTTTGCGGTGGTTGCCGTGCCCGTGGCTATGTGCAGAGCGGCGATTACCTCGCAGAGGAGCCTTCCTGCACTTACGTTCCCAAGGCCGGGCTTAAAGATTAAGGAGCAGAAAAATTGATAACTGAAAAGGATGATAATATTGATAATTTACTTCTTCTGACACTCCAGGAAGGTATCCCCTTTGTCCCGCACCCCCTCGCTGCCATAGGTGCAAAACTTGGATTAAGTGAAGAAGATGTTATAAAAAAAATACAATATTTCTTCGAGTCTGGTAAAGCACGTCGTTTTGGTGCTGTTTTTAATTCTCAACAACTCGGATATAAAAGTACATTGTGCGGGGTTAGGCTTGAACCGGAAAACATCGATAAGATTGCCGCATCCCTCACACCTTACAAAAGTATTACACACTGTTACCGGAGAGAATGCCTTCCGGTAAAAGTATCCACCGACATATCCCTGCCAAACCTCTGGTTTACGGTGACCGCCAGGGGCGATCTCTACGAAAAGGAACTGGCGTCAATAAAACAGACTTTGTCCAAGAAAACACTGCTGGTTCTACCTGCCAAGCGACGCTTCAAAATCCAGGTCATTTTGGATCCCCGGCTCAGTCACCAGAAAGCGCTGGCTTCTTTGCATCATTCATTTAATTCAAATGCTCTTCGCATCGACACTCCCGCCCTTGTTCTCAATGAGACGGAAAAGGAAGTTGTACGCCAACTCCAGGACAACTTGTCCCCAGCCACGGACCCCATCAAGGCAATTGCCAGAAAAACAGGTCTTAATCCGATGGAAATCGTAAGGTTGCTTATAAAATGGAAAGAGACCGGGGTACTAAGACGTATTGGCCTGATCCTCTATCACCAGAAAATTGGATTCAAGGCTAATGCAATGTGTGTATGGAAAGTACCTGAGGCCAAAGTGGAACAGGCAGGCAGACACCTTGCCGATATTGACAGTATTACACATTGTTATGAACGCTTGTTTACAGAATCATTTCCATATAATCTATACGCAATGGTTCACGCAGGTGATGAAGAAACAATTCGCAGTTTTTTTCAGGAAGTTTCTGCTGAAACCGGATTAACCGACGGACTTATTCTTGTATCAGTGCGTGAATATAAAAAAACAAGTCCCCGGTTTTTCTGCGAAGATATAGTTTAAGGTTTCAGCGGTTTTCAAATACTGAACAAAATCATTATGCGAAAAGAGAAATATTCAAAAACGGTATTTCCGCTCGGTCTGATCGCGGAAGGACGCGACTGCCTTGTTATAGGCGGCGGCAAGGTTGCCACACGCAAGGTTTGAGGGGTCACAGGTTTTAGGGGTCACGTCCCGACATACGACAAATGATCCAGGCATCGTTGTGCGAGCAAGCGCAAACGCCTATCTCCTTTAATCTTTTCCGCAAACCGTCCTACCGCCTTCTCAACAACCTTGTAATGCAGTCCTCCAGCTTTCTCGCCAATTTCAGGCATCGTCAACCCGCTACGCTGCCTCGCCAGATATAATACCAAGTCCCTGCCACAGTCAGCATGCCTGTCCCTGAATTCCTCCCACTTCTCGTTCTTCTCCTTTTCCACAATCTCCATTATCATCCCAAATTCTACCAAATCCCTCATAGCCTTCCGGTCCGGCTGTTCTTTCGTTACCTTCTTTACAAGTTTCTTCGCCCCTTCCACAAACCCCCTGGACCCTATCGCCAACCGCCCCTTCAAACATTCAAATACCTCCGGATCCGCTCCCCGTGTTATATGCTCCTGCACATACTTCCTGTACCGATTCTTCCCTCCGCATCGTCCGAGAATCACCTCCGTATGCAGCCATCCCGGCTTGCTGGTATATCCAGTATACGCTCCATATGAACTCCACCTGTACTGGCGTAATTTCTCCAGCCTCTTCCTGACCTCTTCATCTGTTGGTTCCCTGAAGCCCCTGCTTTCTGCAAGGGTCTCCTTCTTGACAAGCCCCATCCCTGCTGTTCTTACCGGATTCAAATGCAGATATTCACTGGCAGTAAGAAGCCACGCTCCCTCGCAGTCTATCAGAACACTGTTGAATCTGCCCTGAAACACATGACCTACACGCTGTCTCTTCGCATTGTACCACGCCGAATAGCTCACATTCAGCCACTGTATCGATCTGCTGGCGTTTGCATGCGGTGTCCTGATTATCAGGTGGTAGTGGTTGCTCATCAGGCAATATGCATGCACTTCCACCCCGTACCGTTCGCTCATCAAACCCATCAGTTCAAGAAAGTGCGCGTAGTATTTCTGCTCATGGAATATACGCCGCCGTTCGATCCCGCGTGCACTTACGTGATACCACCCGCCTTCAACATCCACTCTTAACGGCCTTGACATACCATAACACTTACCCTATCAACCCGCACAATACAACCACAAATGTCGTATGTCGGGACGTGACCCCTGATAATACCTGACCCCTGATAATACCTGATAATACTGATAATATAGTTATTGCGGACTCTTGCGGGGCTGGCGGGATTCGCGCAGTTTCTGCGAGTCTGTGACTTTCTTGAAACGGCCGTCCTCCAGGGACATGATGATAATGGGCTTGCCCATCACGTCACCTTTTTCGTCAAAGATGTTAGGTCCGGTGACCCCGACATAATTTGTTAATGAGTGAAGCGCTTCGACTATTTTCTTCGGCACGGCGGAATTCCCTTTTTTGACAGCTTCTGCAAGCACCATGACGGCGTCATATCCCTTTGCGGCACTATCGGTGGGAGGGTGATTATACTCTTTCGTGAATCTCTCGACAAAAGACCTAGAGACCGGGTTTGCCGATTCAAGGTCGAAGACAAAAGCAGCAAAAATGTCTTTTGCCGATACGCCGACAATATCTGTGATTGAATCGTCGCACAGGCCATCACCGCCAAGTACAGGCACATTTATGCCCAGCTTTCGCGCTTCGGCTATGACCACGCCCGCGTGCGGCAATTCTCCGGCGAGAAAGATTGCATCGAAGCTGAAGAGAGTATTCCAGTATTTGAGGTCCGAGATAAAAGCCTCGGTGTCTGAAGAATTGTCAGGATACCATCGACGATCGATTGTCTGGACACCCACCCTGTGTGCGCTTGTTTGGAATGAATTTGCGAGGCCAATTCCATAGTTGTTGTTGACGTGATATATCATGACTTTCCTGTACCCTTGTTTCAGGCAGAAGTCCGCCATGCACTTGCCGGTTTCTTCGTCACTGGGGACGATCCTGAACACATGTTTCAATCCGCGTTTTGTCAGTACCGGCGTACTGGCGGACGGGGAAACCATGACAATTCCAAAATACTCATAAACAACAGATGCCGGGACGCTGATATAAGAAGTTGTATGACCGATGACAGCCGATACGTCGAGGTTGGCTCCAAGGGAGGATGCGATGTCCAGGGCTTCTGCCACGCTGTCCTTGTCATTTTGACTGATGGCGTTGATTCTTCTGCCCATTATGCCCCCGGCGGCGTTGATCTCCTTGACTGCCAGTTCCATGCCCATCCACAAAGGAAGCTCCAGCGGGTCCTTTGATGCGGCGATGCCGATGACGATATCTCCCTTCATTTTCTGGATATGTCTTGCTCTTTGATGAACGGGATCATCCGACATCGAGCATGACGTTAAAATCAGCGTCAATCCCATCAGCGTCCATTTGCAATTCATGGCATTATCTCCTTCTGCCGGCAGTAATAATCAAGCCAGCTGTCGCTTCGCCAGGCGCGCAAAGAAACTGTTTGCAGCCATCAGTTCCCCGTAGGTCCCCATTTCTGTCATTTCTCCCTTGTGAATCACGTAGATGCGGTCCGCGTTTATGATGGTGCTCAGCCTGTGAGCAATCACAACCCTTGTCACGCGGAGCTGTTCCAGGCTTTGGCTCACGATCTGCTGAGTGCGGTTATCCAGCGCGCTTGTTGCCTCGTCCATGAACAATATGCGGGGCCTCCGCACCAGCGCTCTCGCAATAAGCAGCCTCTGGCGTTGCCCACCCGAGAACGTGGTTCCTCCCTCCGCTATGAATGTTTGCATTCCCATGGGCATCTCTTCTATGTCGTCGGATATGCCGACCATGCGTGCGGCTTCCCATGCGTCATCAATGGTAAGGTTGTATGCGCCTGTGATGTTCTTGAAAATGGACGATGGCATCAGTTTGTCGTTTTGAAGAACGACACCCATCTGCTGGCGGACTTCCCTGATGTCGAGGGATCGGAGATCCTGCCCATCGTAGAAGACTGTACCTGATTCGGGTGTTTCAAATCCAAGCAGAAGCCGGAACAGGGTCGATTTGCCCGAACCGGAATCGCCGACGATGCCTACAAATTCGCCAGGGTTGATTCTGATCGACAGGTCCTTTAGGATAAGAGGTCCGCTGCTGTCATAGCGGAAGAAAACATGATGGACCTGTATGTTGCCGCTCAGTTCGCCGGGCGGGCTTTTGGATTCGTCTGTTTCAGGGAATTCCTCAAGGATGGGTTTGGACCTTTCGTAAATCGGGATAGCCTGCAGCAGCGAGGAAACAACATCCGCTGCCTGCTGGATCGCCGCCTGAAAACCGGCAAATGCGGCATTAAATGCGAGAAACTGTCCTGTGCTCAGCTGAGTGCTCGATGTTTTCCAGACAAACCACATGTAGATCAGCATGCTCGTTATGATGGGGTAAACGGAATAGAAAGTGATTAACGACTTCGAGACAATGGACGCTTTGAATTCTGCCTGTCGCTGGCGCGAAAAGAGGTCTGCCCATACACCAAAAGCGCGATCTTCAACTCCGGAAACCCTGATTTTTGAAATGCCGAGAAGTAGCTGGAGGATGGTGCCGGCATTTTTCCCCTGCAACTCCATCTGGATGCGCTGGTAGCGGATGATGAATGCGCTGGCGATCCATGATATCAGCACGCCCAGGAAAGTCAGGCCGACGGCAAGAAAAGCCATCTTCATGCTGTAGTAGAACAGTAGCGCGAGGTTGAAAACAGAGAAAATCAATGACAGGATAACGCTGATTGCCTGTCCGGAAAGCATCTGGTAAATGCCCTGCAGCCCCATCGCACGGGTTGCCAAGTCGCCGGCTGTGAACCTGCGGAAGAACGGCACGGGCAGTGCCAGCAGCCGGTCCCACAGTGCCGACATGACGGAAATGTCGAGTTTTCCCTGTATGCGCAGAAGCGCAATGCTTCGCGTGAAATTGAACACTGATATTGCCAGGCCGCAGAAGAACAGGATGCCGGCGATCTGGAACATTTCGTTCCGAGCTGCTTCAGGAATTATCACGTCGATTATATATCCGGTAAGAATAGGCGTTAGGAGTCCAAGGAACGCGCCTGCAATGCCCAGCAACAGGATAGTCCAAACTTCGTTGAAACAGCCAGCCAGACCGAACCTGGCCAGGTCTCCGCCCTGGAGTGCCTTTTCAGGGAATGGCCTGTAGAAAGTTACAGCGTACGGCAGTATCGTCTTCGAGAGTTCCCTGGTAAGCAGGGACCTTGTACCCGTTGAAGGATCGATCACGTCGTAGCTGGTGGGTGATCTCGGGATCATGGCCAGCGGGGCCTGGTCCGATTCTCGAAATACAAGCATCGGCCCGATATCAGCATTCCACCATCGTCCGGTGAGTGTTATTCTCCTCATGCGGCATTTTGAATTTCGCGCTATTTCGTCAACGGATGCAACAAATGCCGGGCTTCCTGCTTTATGTTTCGGGGCACAGATTGACATGTGTTGTGCCTCCCCGACAATCCGGCAAGCCGCGTAAAGAGGGGTGGGTTCCCCGGTTGCCGTGTATTTCGACTGTCCGGGCATCAGGATGCGTGCAAACTTCGCCAGGGCTGCAGAGAGGTTATGCTGGTCCTGTTTTATCCTCTGGTTCATCCGGGCCAGGTTTTCCTGCTCATTGCGTATCATGTTTGCCTGAATACATGACAATGCGAGGTTGTTGAATGCCTCAACAGAAGGCCAGAAGACCGCTTCCCCGGCGAAGACAGTTGATGACAAGGCGGTGAGACAGATGTCCGTTTCCGTTTTCAACCAGGTGCCCTTCGGGACAGGGATCCACGAACCCTCTGCAATCCTTGGCCAATCCTGCCTGTCCATTAACAGTGATTTTCCATTCGTGTGTTTTATCCACAGGTTCTCGTTTTGAACAATGTGATATGATGAGGCAGGCAGTGTGAGGTCGGTGCCGGGCTTGAGCTCCTGGAAGAAGCGGGGAGAGAGGGTTCCCTTTCCTATTCCTTCATACAAGTCTGCGATCCATGAATTGACGAGGTTGTCAATCTCTGAGGTATGAGAATCGGAAACAGGCTTGGTTTTGATAAGGCTTAAATCGAATTCTCTGAGTCTTGATCCCTGTTTCCCCACGGCAAATAGCATTATGCCTGTATTGTCTTTGCCGTCGTTTCCAAGGAGAAGATTTCCTTCTTTCCCGCGGAATATATGTGTCCACATTCCAACCGGCTCGCCGTCCTTCATCCTAACACCAAAAATATCCGGGCTCCCGGCCTCAATTAGCCAGCCTTTGTCGCGGCCTTTAAGGTAAAAGCGCTGGTTACCGCTTAATTCAACCGTGCGGCCTTTCCTTTTTATGATTGTTGCCAGTTCTTCCATGCTGTCTTTCAGTTTATCTTGATCAGGTCGGCGTACAAACCGCCGGCATTCAACAACTGTTCGTGTGTCCCGCGTTCCATGACCTTGCCGTGATCCATTACTATTATTTCGTCGCAGTCGCGGATGGTGCTGAGGCGGTGGGCGATGATCAGGCAGGTGCAGCCTCTGCACCTCAGGTTGTCATCCACGAGGCGCTCGGTCTCGGCATCGAGGGAGCTCGTGGCCTCGTCCATGACAAGAATGGTCGGGTTTATTGAGAGTGCGCGGGCAATCTCCATTCTCTGCCGCTGGCCGCCGCTGAAATTCTGTCCGTTCTGTTCCAGGCCGCTGAAATACCCATTCCTCTCGGTAATATCGTCATGTATGCAGGCATCCTCAGCTGCAGTGACCATGTCTGACTCCGGGATCGAGGAATCCCACATCGTGATATTGTCACGGACGGTGCCTTCAAACAGGCAGATGTCCTGGTCGACAAGTGATATCGAGTTGTTGATGACGTGCCTTGGTATTTCGTGTATGGGTTTGTTATCAAAGAGAATTTCGCCTTCCCACGGTTCGTACAGTCCGGAAACAAGTTTCGCGATGGTGGATTTGCCCGAGCCAGAGGCTCCGACCAGCGCGACCCTTGAGCCCGGCGTAAGTTTGATGGAAAAGTTCTCTATGAGAGGAGCTTCCAGTCGGCTGTAACCGAACGAGATATTCTTCAGCTCCAGGTAGCCGGCCAGCTTGGCAGTTTCGAGGTTGTCGGGCTGCCGGTCGGCATTTTCACTTTCAATGATTCTCTGGTCCTGGGGATAACGTATCACGTCGTCAAGCCTGTTGATGTCCGCCATTGTTTCCTGGAGAGTGCTGCCGAGCCCGACAAGATCGTTCACCGGCTGCAGGAAGCTGGCCATGAGGCTTTGGAAAGCCACCAGCATGCCTACGGTCAGATCTCCGTCCATCACCAGGAATCCTCCAGCCGCCAGTATTGCAACGGTGTTGGCCATCTGAAGCAGCGGCGGAATTGCTGAAAGCCATTGGGATGAAAACCCGAGTTCCTGGCTGGTGTTGACAACCTTTGCCTGCTGTCCCGACCACTGGGCGAAGAAGTCCGATTCGGATCCTGAAGCTTTCAGGGTCTCTATCATCTGCAGGCCGTTCATGGAAACGCCCAGCATCTTTCCCTGTTCCTGCTGCAGGCTCTGGTTAAGGTCGGTTCGTTTCCGCGCAACGTACTGGAATGCCACGATGTTCAGCAAGGCAATGGAAATGCCAAGAAGGGTGAGCCTGATGTCATACTGGAACATTATCAGGGCATAGAAAGGGATCATAGGCAGGCTGATCAGCGTTCCCGCGATCTGGCCGGAAAACAGGGATGCTATTTTGTCGTTCAGCATGACGCGGGATGCGATGTCACCCGCGAAGCGTTGCGAGAAGAAGACGATAGGCAGGCGAAAGACATGCCGGAAGAAATTCCTGGAACCAGAAAGCGCCATGCTGGTCTCCATCCGGAGCATGTAATACTGTTGGAGCCAGACCAGGATGCCGCGCAGAATGGCGGTGATGACCATGCCCACTATCAACGGCTTGAGCCAGCTTCTCATTCCGTGAATCAGGATGTTGTCTATGAAAATCCGCGAGAACGTGGGTATGACAAGACCCGGAATGACGAGAAAAAGCCCGGCAAGGACTATGTATGCCAGCGCCTTCCGGCAACCGTCGATTCTCTGCAGGAGCGAGCGGAGCACATTGCGTTTCTGCCCGCCTTTCTTGAATTCGGGGCCGGGCTTGAATGAGAGGACGACTCCCGTGTAGGAATTGTCGAATTCCTCCATGGTTACCACCCTGGGGCCCATAGCCGGGTCGTTCAGGAACACCCGGTTACCGCTCCCGAAACCCTCCAGTACGAGGAAGTGATTGAAATTCCAGAAGATGATCACCGGCAGGGAGATGCTGTCCAGTTCTTCAATCTCTAGCCGGAAGCCTTTGGCTTCCAGGCCGTACCGGCGAGCCGCCTTCAGCATGTTCGGGGCCTTGCTCCCGTCGCGGGACACGCCGCATTCTGCGCGAAGTTCCTCGAGAGGTGCAAAGCGTCCGTAGTGGGCGAGAATGATTCCCAGAGCGGCTGCCCCGCATTCCACGGCCTCCATTTGGAGCACCGTAGGCGTTCTTACCCGCTGGTATTTCCTGTGCTGTTTTTTATCCATTTGCCAGTGCTACTGCGGTTCCGGGATGAACTGACCGGGCAAAGTCTATCCATGAAACTTCCCCGCTCAAGACTCGCCAACTCCAAGTACTTTTCTCTTTATATAAGGAATGACAAGTTCTATAGGTCTCTTTTCTTCAACGATTGCGGATCCTGAGCATATCGTTCCCACAAGAATTTTCGTGTTCGGGCCTTTCCCTGACGACCACATGAAGCCGCTTGGCGTATTTGCGGCCATTACCAGCTCGGCGTGAACCTCGATGGGGGGGCCGTTGGCAAACATGGCCGCAACCATGTCGTCGTTTGCGAAGATCTGCATCATCCCCTGGCGCGAAGCTGGGAACATGGATACATGGGTTACCAGGCCCAGCATGTACCCGTAGTCTTCAGGTTTGATGCTGGCAGGCGCCACTTTCATTTTCATCGTGGTTTTTATTCTTTTGCCGTCTGCTGCCGAGAAATACAGTACTGCCTTCATGTTGTCCATATTCCGACCCGTCTGCGCGATTGTCATAAGAGGTGATCCTCGTTCGATCGAGCCCCCTTCGCTGGCTGTCACTTCCGTGACGACTCCGGAGCGAGTGCTGATCACCTGGGAAGCGTCCCGGAACGCACGTTCCAGTTCGGAGAGCGCACGTTTTGATTCGTTGATCCTGTTCTCCAGGTCGGTGAGCTCCTGCTTCTGCTGGTTGGTCAGCTGGAGTTGCTGGATTTCCAGCTGGTGGAGTTTGTTCTTGATGTTGCTTATCTCCTGGCCGGCGTTGTCCAGTTCCTGCTGCGTATTGATGCACTGCTGGCGGGTGATCAGCCCTTCATCCGCAAGCTTTTTCTCGTCTGCCAGGCGCTTGGCCAGCATGTTCTGAAGATTCTGCTGTATTACGATGGATCGTTCCTGGATCGAGCGCTGCTGGGTCAGGGATTCTTTTCCCAGGCGGAGATTTTCCGTTTCGAAAAACTTTGTCTGGTTGTACTTGGTTTCGAGATCGAGAACGGCAAGGCGGGCATTCTTGACTTTCTCGGCGAGGTCGGGCTGTTCGAGCAAGGCGACAACCTGACCATTGTGAACAGATTCACCCTCGCGGAAGAAAATATTCTGCACCTTGCCGGGATTCTGGGTGATTATCCGGAAAAGGCCGTCTGCTTTCATCAGTATTCCCTGGCCGTTGACCCTTACTGGAATCCTTCCCCATATGCCCCATGCCAGGGCACACACAAGGAGGCCGCCTACTGCGGCAAGCGCGATCCATCCTTTCGGGGATGTGATCTGTACGAGGATGTTGACGTCATCAACCACAGAAAGGTTTTTTAATGCTTTCTCTCTGAACAAGCCCTCTGCCATGGTTACACCTTTTCGTTTCCGGCTGTTGTCGACAACAGCAGTTGTTATGTCCGTCTAATAGCCCGGCGCGCTGACCAGCTGCTCAATATCGATTCTTTCAGAACCTTTGTCAAAGGTGATCAGCGTGCCGGTCTCAAACCGTATCCTGAGGATTGCAGCGGCGTATTTCTGCCGCGCGAGAATCAGCCTGATTCGTGCGTCGCGCTGCCTTTCCTCGGTCTGGATAACGTCAAGAACGGTCGATATTCCAGCGAGCAGCTTCCTTTTCTCATTGTCGTATACTTTCTGGAACAGGTTCACCGTCTTCTCCATAACGGCTACGTCCTTACGGCTTTTCTCGAGGTCGCTCTCCGCGATCCGGACCGCCGCAAAGATATTCTTCTCAAGGTCTTTTGACCGCAGGACGGCAATGTTGTACTGGGCCGTCTTTATACGTAGGTCACCCTTTGCACTGTTGTTGCCGACCGGGAACTGGTAACGGAGCGACAGGGTGGAATTAAACCCTCCGAGATTGTCGTAAAGCGGACGGTAATAGTCGGAGGCGTCATTTTCTTCGGACAGGCCGTTGTAGCCCCCGCTCAGGAGGAAATCCAGCTTGGGCTTCATCGAGTTCCTTGCGCCCTGAATTAGAAATTCACCTGAAGTCTCGCGGTACCTGGAAGCCTGCAGGTCTGAGCGGTTCCTTGATGCCAGTTTAAAGAGATCACGCTCCATGCTCGCATGGGGTTCGTTGGTCTGCGGCAAGGGGAACGTGCTCCTGGCGGAAACGGAACCCAATGCTTCGTTCGCGGACAATATGCCCATTGCCAGGGCCAGGTTGTACCTGGCTGCCACGGCCTGTTGTTCCGCCGAAAGCCGGGCCGAGGTAATGTATGCGAGGTTGGCCCTGAAGAGATCAACATCCGATGAGGGGAACTTATCACCTTCCGCGAGCCTGGTATAATCGGCAACGGTTTTTTCGGCGGTAGTTTCGCTTTCCCTCATTATTTCCAGTTGCTGCTGTGTTGCTAACAGCGTCCAGTAGGCCGTTCCTGTATCGAGAACATCCCTCGCGACACGGTCATATACGTCAAGTCTTGCGGCTTTCAGTTCGGCCATGGTTGCAAGCTCGGTTGCCGCGGCTGTATTAAGACCCAAGCCCTGGAGCAAGGGGATGGAAACGGAAAAACTCACGCTTCCGTTACCGATCGGATCTGTGGAAATGGAGGAATCATCGTTTCTTGTCGCCGTAATGGACGGCTTGATGGAGATTCCCGACCGGAACTGTTTTGCCCCCTCAACGCTGTAGGATGTCTTCGTTGTCTTGAGTTCATCCGTTTTGTAAGTATCTCTCTGGACTGCCGCAAGCGGGGTGTTCTCGCTTATCCGGGAGATGTTGGCCCCCACCGTGGGGTCAAATACCCCCGCAGCCTGCTGAAGCTGGCCGCCGACCGCCTCCTTTTGCTGTTCCTGGATAAGGATGGAAGGTTGATTTTTCAGTGTGATTCTCACGGCATCCAGAAGCGTATATTCCTCCGCATTCGCAAGCGGCGCCGTGAAGAGAAGTGCCGCAACCATTATGAAGTTGAATATGGAATGCTTGGGGTTGGTATTCCTTACAAATCGCCGGTCTTTGCCGCACTGCATAAAGCTGCCCGTTCTCTGTTTGCGCTGTTAATATATCGTGAATATCTAACGCCATAATATTATAGTTAAGGAGGGATTAGGGGCAATACCTATTTTCCTGCGTGGTTCCGGAACGGATTCCTGAGAGTGTCAGCCGGGAAGGGGGTCGGTATGCAATCACCATCAGCAATGGATACCAGACGGCAAGTCCTTCAAAAGCTTGGCGCTTCCGCTCAGGCAGAGCAGGATCTGCTCCTGTACAACAGTACTACATTTGATACATCGGCCGACAGGTTCCCGGCCGCCTTACCTCTTCCTTCCGAAGCGCATATCAAAACATGGAAACGCTATCTTGACGAAACGTCGGACAGGGGGCTGTACCGCGTTCTGCGGGATAGACTTGTCCAGTTGCAGTTTCCTATTGAAAAAGGCATAAGTTCCTCCGATGCATATCGCGCGGCCACCAGGCGCGGCATATTGCCGCGCAAGTCCGCCGGCGGCCTAGTGCTCCAGCAGCCAGAGCAGCTCAGGCTGGATATCCAAACGAGCCTTGCCGGTGAGATACCGGTCCTGGTTGCACGGAATAGAAATGATTTCGTGGTGCTTGTCAGGGCGCTGACAGCTCGGAACGAGCCGGTACCCGTGCCAGATTCGATGGGCGCCTGTACCGTGCGCGGGTACAACAACTGGGACAGGATAGCGGAATATCGGCGTAAATGGGCGGCCGGCGCGGGCAGCCAGGCTGACCAGGATTGGCCGGAAGAATTCGACCGCCTTGCGGAAAAGAAAGAGCTTTACCAGGATAGATTCATAATACTGAGTGACGGCCCGTATAGCAACGTGCCTGCCTCAGAGCTTGGCTTTTCTGAAGAAGACTGGAGGAAGGCCTCCCTGGGTATACGGTTGGCCCATGAGTGTGCTCACTACTTTACCGAGCGGGTTTTCGGGTCGATGAAGAACGCCCTTCACGACGAATTGATAGCCGATTACGCTGGCATTGTCGAAGCTGCAGGGCAATTCAACAAGGCCTGGCTCGTGCGTTTCCTGGGCCTTGAAAATTTTCCCGCATACCGGCCGGACGGCAGGCTTGAGAATTACAGGGGCAACCCCCCGCTTTCGGACGAAGCTTTCCGTATTCTTTGCAGACTGGTTCGGAATGCAGCCGGGAATATCGAGTATTTCGACGGGCATATAGGTTGTTCCGGCCCGGACCTGCACGGGAAGTGTGCCCGGCTGTTTGCCCTTGCAAGCCTTACCGTGGAGGAACTCGCTGACTCTGCGGGGGGAGAGCGACTCCTTGCTGCTTATCGCAGATATGCTGTTTAAGCCGGGAAGCAGCCGGAAGACTCTGCCGCCGGACCGTTATTGCCGCGGATTGCCCGCCGGCTGTTCGCCGCCTTTCAGCATTGCAATGGCACAGTCGAGTTCCGCCGGTTTTTGCGAGCCAATGAACAGGTTGTTGCCGGCGGCATATGTCAGTCGTACGCCTTCTTCGCCGCTGACGAGGTATGCCTTGCTGTTCTTGCCGTAGCGGATGCCCCAGCCGCCGTATTCGCGCAGCGCCTGAATTTTCACCACCTCGTGCGAAGCCAGATTTTCCAGAGGTATTTTCTGAACGGACCTGTGGAAGGGAGTAAACTTCACTGTGAGTCCGTCCTGGCCGACTTCAGTGACCATCCTTGATGTGTACATCATAAGGGAGACGCCGATCATGATCAGCGGCGGTATGAAAAGCAGCCAGGCCAGCTTGTTGTTGGCCGCGTTCAATTTGAGAAATCCCAGCCCAAAGATTACAAGCATGAACATCGTCATGCCCCCGAGCAAGAGCCAGAGCAGGGGCTGTCGAAACTGCTGTACTTCCCGGAAAACGATTCCAGCTTCAGGACTCATGGTTCCTCCTCCTCATCCGGATGGACCGGATGTGTTTTTCCTACGTATATTCCTCCGGTACCCGTTTGTCAATTTAGGAATCCGTGCGCAGGGCAGGCGGGTGAAACGAAGTTCGCAGCAAGTTCAGCTGTACGGCCAGGTCTTGCTCATCAAGTGCCCATAATGCAGTCATGGCGCGATCCCACCCCGAACCGGCCAGGTAACCGTCCAATCGCTGGCCGGATTGAACCTGGACTCCGTCAGATGTGATCCGCGCCGTGAAGCGCGGGATATCAAGAAGTTGCAGGGCCGCAACCTCGGCCTTCAGGAAACCCCACCATTTTGGAGCGTCTTCAAACCGTAGGAGAGCCTTGCGCAACAGGAATTCCAGCTCAATGCTCCACGCGGTACCGCTCTCCAGGTGGTCCGGTTCGAGCGATTGCCGTAGCAGGTACGCGTAAACATGCGTGGCGCGGAATATGAAGCGGCCGGCATGGTTACGGAAAGCCGATAGCGGTCCGCTTTCTCTCAACAGTTCCTGCCGGACGTTCACGAGGAACCGGTACATCTCCTCGAAACCGCCTGCCATCCATTCGACGTGGGCTGTGTCCACAGCCGAACCGTACCGGCCGTCCCATTGGCCAAGGCCGCTGACAATACGGTTGCCTCCGGCGGCTCCCGCCAGTTTTTGAGGCAGGAAATCGGTACGTTGCAGCGTTGCCCGATCTTCTTTATCGGCGGCATCGGGTTGGAACAGCGTTTCGAGGTCCACTATTACCGGGTGTTCCCCGGCAGCCACGATGTTCTCGCAGTGCAGGTCGGTGCCGGCCAGCCCGTGGAAAAGGCAAAGGAGCCTGCCCATGCGTCGGTAGTAGAGTTGTGTTTCGCCTGCATTTCCCGGAGGTGCGGCGGTGACGTATTCCATCCAGCCGTGGGTACCACAGTCAAAAACCGTAATGGTGCGAAAAACGGGTGACGCTGGAGTCTTACTGTTGATCCAGTCCAGTAGTCCCTGGAACGCATGTTCAATCCCGAGGCTGCGTGGTTTGTAAATCAACTCAACGCCCGAAGTGAACCTAAGCCGCATAACAGACCGTCCGCCGCAGTGGTAATCGGAAAGGCCGGCGCGGATGGATTCCACCATTCCATGGTCATGCCCGTGATTGAAAACGCTGCTCAGCCTGTTCCAGTCTTTGGAAAGTCGCTGCGCAAACTCCATACATGCCTCGAGGTGATTCTCGGTTACAGTTGCGAGAATCCTGGCAAGCACGGGAAATTTCACGAATACCGATACCAGCTCTCCTGCCAGCATGCGATCGACAAACAGTTGGTAGTGCGAACTGTCCGCGCCTGTGGGGGACGAGTCGCCCGCGTGGCTCCGCCATTCTACCATGAGTAATGTATTTGCTGTTGCGGCGAGCTGCTGCAGCAGCGAGCGCTCCAGCATTGTCCATGCGGCACCCGATATGCGACTGAAAGAGGGATCTTCCGTGGTGACCTGCTTGTGAACATCATCGGCGTATGACAATACAAACGGCATGAAGAGCTCCTGGAAAGGCAGGGGTTCCCGTATGTTGATACATGAGAAGGCGGGCTTGCCGTTGGCATGGTTGCAGGCATTGCGGACATCCGACAGGCGCGCGATTGCATCTGCAAGTCGTAATGTCCAGCGCGGAAGTTTTGTGCCTCTTGATGCTGTGACTGGGCCGATCAGATTGGCGGCCGACTCGACACTATGTCCGTTCCAGCGAAGCCGCTTTTCAAGAAAATCACCGGACTCGTTGCGGAGCACTTGGCGCCAGCGTTGAATATGCAGGGCTGTTCCGGCATCAATATTCTCTCCAGTGGCAGGCTGGTACAATCCCGAAAGGCGCTCATCCAGAGTTGAGGCTGCCGCCGCAATCCTTTCCGGATCCCAATCAGTGTATCCATGCGAGCTCATGTTTCCTGTACCGATTGAATACGCGGACTCCGTACCCGACGAGCATCGGACGGATGCGCAGTGTCGAGAGGTAATAGAAATCCGCCTTAAGATCCTTTTCGAGGTAATCCGTTACCCTCATAACGATTTTCTCCCTCGGAACATCCGGGTTGAGGCAGTGGAGGAAAGATGAGATCGGCTGGATTTGATCCTGGCGGTTGATCCTGTGGTCGATGAAGACGTCGATAGCTGCGCCAAGCTTTTGAGCGTAGTGTTCCAGCTCATGTACAAAGTAGGGCTGGTCGCCATCGCCTACCAGGTCGGCGACGTAGCAGGCTTCGCCGCCCGGATTCAGCTTTGGGACCGAGCGTTCGACGAGCAGGCGGAGGTAGTCCAGCCCGTCAGAGCCTGTTCCAAGCGCGTATAATGGCGACACAAATTCCGGTGGAGTTGCCACGAATGGCGGATTACAGGTGATGAGATCGAACTTGTCATCGCGCGTCATTGTCTCGCGCAGGTCTTCCCTGCGGATCTCGATGCTGTTTTCCTTGCCGTTCAGTATGCGGTTCAGCGGTGCCAGCCGGAGCGGCGCGTCGCCGATGTCCGTGGAGAGCACATGGTCGGAAAACCGCGACAAGCATACTCCGATGACGCCGGTGCCAGTACACATGTCAAGGATACGGTGGCCGGGCCGTATTTTCTCCATGGGAATGTAATACAGTAGGAACGTGCTGTCGGGACCAATGTAAACCTCGTGGACGCCAAGCTGGTGGAAATGAATGCGGATATCCACCAGCAGGTACATGTTGCAGATCGAGATCAGCTGGTACCGTTCGTTAACCAGCAGGTTGCCGCGCTGTGCCAGCAGGCCGCATTCCACGAGCATGTCGGCCAGCCGCCGCTCGGTCGCGGAAAGTGATGCAAGCTCGACTTCCTGGCATGCGGTCAGGCAGCTGAGAAGGTTCATTCCGTCAGTGTCACCGCGAACCTGCATGCTGAAACCGTCCAGGAAATAATAGTACCGGTCCTGGAAATGGGACGGCGATACCGCATAGCCGTTTGCACCGACAATGTACTTGTAGGCATCGTGAAAACCGGTGATGTCCAGCCAGTTTCGCAGTTCACGTAATGCGGGTTCAAATCCCTTTATATCCATGTCTTTCACCGTCCTGCCTGCCCAGCTTTTTCTGTGTGCTGGTTGTCGGGTTCCTCGTCCAGCATTCCGTTCTCGAACAGGTGGTTGATCGCGCCCATCGTCACCTCTGTTGGAACACCCAGCTGGTAGAAGCACAACAGCGCGATCTCGCAGGCGGTATTCTGTCCGTCCCTGATGAGGTCTCCGATCATCCTGATCATGTCGGCGGATGCCTCGTTTGCAACCTGTACGCCCCTCGAAATCGATGCCACCTGGAAGCCGTTGGGCACGTGACTGTACTTGAGCACGCGTCCTAACCGCAGCCGCCGGTCTGCCGGCACGGTTGTAAGCATTACGCGTTCCACCATGCCATCGACCAGGCTCTTGAAATCTTCGGCAGTGTTAAAAGTGCCGCTTTCGAAAACGATGTACCCGTTTGGCCACTTTTCGCACGCGTTACACGGACTGGCAAGCTCGACAGTCTTCTTGACCATGTTGATCCTGAATCCGGTCATGCATGATGTTGTGCCGGGCAGGTTGACGTTGATTGTTGAAAGGTCACCTTTGAAGTTCTTGTTCTGTTCTTTTATTGCAGCCAGCACTTTCGCCTTCTCCCGCTCTGCCAGCTTGGGGTTTGTCCGGTTCCGTTCCGTGAAGCGGCCTGATACTGCCTTTACCGGATCGGCCTCGGCATTTTGCAGGATCAGCTCAACCCATTGCAGTTCGTCCGGCGTGAATTCCCTGTGCACGCGTTCCAGGATCTGCAACGTCATTATGGAGAACCGGTTGACTAGGCAGCCCCTTGCCCTTGAATCCGCCAGGATCTTGCGTAACCGGGCGGGGTCTCTCATCGGGTCGGCGGTGGTTGTCTGCGGGTATATGCCCAATATGTCGTAGAAATCCATGCAGAACTTCTCGTAGTTGGGATTGTCGAGCGGTTCAGTGGCCCAATAGCTGCATCCCCACTTGGCGGAGGGCCCGGCGACATCCTTCAGGATGGCCAGGATCGCGCGGAAGAGGTTGCGGTTTTCGGGCGTGTACTCGTACACCGCCTGAAGGGGCGGTGCATTAAGCGCACAGAACCAGCATTTCATGGAGCAGCCATAGGCCAGCTCGAAGGCAACCGGGGTGTGTATCATCTTGCTGTCCTGGTCCACTCCGATTTCCAGCATGTTGCGTTTGATCTGCCTGTCCCGCCAGGTCTTGAAGCGGTGCTCGGCGGGGCTGCACTCTTCGCGGACGAGTTCGCGCCAGCGGAGTTTTTCGTTAATGAACTCCCGGTATTGCTTCACGGTGGGAGTTACGGGCAGGTTCTCGGCAACAGCCTTGGCCGCGTAATCCCAGTCCCACAGCGCGCGGATATCCTCCGGATCGACATCAAGCCCGTAATGATGCATTGTTCCTTGCGGATCTTTCAGCACCTCCGCCTTGAATGCCGGTCCGGATGTCCACAGTTCAAGGAAACGCTTGACCATGCCGACTGGAGCGCAGCGGCCGGTTTCTGCAGCTGACTGTGTTTCTCTGTCTTTGTTCTTCTTCATGTTACAGGTCTCCCATCGACAACCATGATCCCAAAGTCTGATCCCGGGGATCTTCACCTTGAACATAGTTGATGTTCAATGGTGTTGCTCCAAACATCTCTTCCAAGCGGATATCGCCGCCAGGGAACGCCATTACGGGCGGTACGTCCGCTTTTCGCGTAGCGAGGCTCAATACCCTGTCGTTCAATTCAAGAACTAGGCGCCTGGTCTTGAAATCCTTCAGGATCGCCTGTACCTGTTCCAGAGAGGCGTCAGAATATCCGCTCTGCCGGCAGGAGTCCAGCAAACCTTGGACAGACGGACCCTTGTCGCAGAGCGAGTAGACGAGAGCCTCGAGCCCGGTCAGCGTGGTGTCATGCTGCATGGCGCATGGGCGCGTGTCGGTGATGTGAAGGCCGGACTCGCTCTCATCCATGGTCAATACGACCCGGTAGTCATCTCCGTTCCGCCACCAGCGGATCCACAGGAAAAGCCAGTCAATCTGACTCCTCTGCAGCTGGGTGATTCCGGGGCCGCCCCGGTTGCTGCCGGATGCACAGCCGCCGGAGTCCTCGAAGTAGTATGCCAGCCGTGAAATCTGTTCCCGGGAAAGGGGATAAATGTGTGAATACGTTGTCCGCGGCACAAGTTTCAGTCCGAACCGTTCCGGATGGGAATGGTACACGCTGAAGCGTTCAAACTCGATCCAGGCCAGCCCCATGGGCGGCTGGAGGTGGACCAGTGATGGAATCATGGTGGCCATGTCGCCGTAATCTTCATCCGCGTCGCCCGGGATTCCCTGTAGGATATTCCAGGTTACGTAGATGCCAAACTCCCTAGCCCATTTCAGGAGCTGGATGTTCATCAGTATAGTTGTGCCCTTGTTGAGAAGTTTCAGCACGTGGTCACTGAGGCTCTCGAGTCCTGGCTGGACCCAGCGCACGCCGGCCTCCGAGAGCAGGCGGACCTGGTCCCGCGACAGGTTGGCCTTGATCTCGTACATCAGGGTGTAAGGACGCCCGGCTTCCTTCAAGGCGGGCAGGACAGTCTTGAAATATTCCATGTCCATGATGTTATCCACGGCCATGAAACAGTTGACGCCGTTTAGCCGCGTCAGGGACTCATACTCCTGCAGTGCCCGTGCCGGTGTCTTGGGCCGGTACTGTGCGCCTTCGCCGATGAGTCCGCAGAAAGAGCACGGGTGTTTCTGGCCCCACCAACATCCGCGCGATGTTTCAACCAGCTGGCCGGGATTCACGTAACGGGCCACTTCCGATACCCTGATTGTCTCAAAGTAATCGCTGTAATCCGGGATTGGCGAAGTGTTCAAATCCTTCAGCAGGATACGGTAATTGGACGGCATGCCGGGTTGTCCGCGGTGGTGAGGAGCCCATATCCCTTGTGGTATATCCCCCGGCTCTACTGCCCGGCCTCTCTCAAGCACGAGGCGGCACAACTGCGGAAGGGCTTCCTCTGCGTCACCTGACACAACAAAGTCGACCCAGTCGAACAGCTGGTGTGTTGCCAAGCCCATTTCTCCTTCACAGTTGGCACCGCCCATCACCGTTACCACGTCTGGTGCCAGCTCGCGGATACGCCGCAGCAGGGCGAGGGATGCGCAGTGCTGTTGGAACATGGAGCCGCAGCCTACCACGCGAGGGTTACCTGACAGCAAGCGGCGGGCAGCCTGGTCTACGAATAAGCCGGCCTTGTCGCGTATTTCACGGAATACATCTTTCATGTCGCGCCCGCACAGGAAATATTTCAGCTTTCGCTCATCATGGATTTTCCGGATGGTAAGCTCGGCCGTTTCCATGAAGGTGTCGTCATCCGTGGTAAAGTCCGGAAAGGCAGCGCGAGAGAATGTCCATTCGCCCAGAAGGTCTGCCTGTGAGAACACGCTGGTAAACCAATAGGCATGCATGCCGAGCGTTTCCGCAAACCAGATGTTGGCGTAGCTGACCGACGACGGGATCCCGGTATCCCGCAGGGCGGCCTTCAGGATTCCCAGGCTGATCGCGGGGCGCTCTACGGCGCCATACGGCATGAATACCAGGCTGACATCCATGGGCAAATATTTCCTTGTTCAGCGTTACGGCGCCAGCGGGACTGAACGGGTTGGGCAAAGAAAATGGCGCGGGCGAAACCCGCGCCATTTCACATGAAAACAGTGTAATCCGTTATCATTAATCCATGTCAACTTTACCAGCACGCCATCCGCTGTTAATTGGTCGAGGTGGTAGTGGTCTGAACACTCATGTTGACCTGGACGTTCACGTTGGCATTGACATTGATATTGCCGTTTGCGGTCTGGTTCACATTCGCGCCCGTGTTTACGGTAACTGCGGCGATACCCACGCCCACAACCGTGATCGTTCCGCCGGCAACCGCTTCCAGTTCGTTGTCCGAAAGCTCCTTGCCACTGACTTCTTTAGGATTCCGCGGCAATACGAGGTAGATCGTATCAGCCGTTTCTTCAACAACCTTGACCTTGATGGAAGCAGGCAGCTTCACGCCCTTTTGTATCGACTGCAGCTCTTTTTCAAGAACGGACTTTGGATTGGCCAGCAATTCTTTTTTGAAAGCGGCGTCCTTCCAAGCCTTCTTTACGATCTTAGCTTCAAACTCTTTTCTCCCCGCTGCCTTTTTCTGTTCAGCCATACATCCTCCTTGTTGTTTAAACTCGAGAGTATCTAGATGAATAGGTAGTGTATAACGGATATGCGTGGCGGCGACAAGCCTTTTCATCCATATTCGGAACAACGCTGGCAGGACGGTGATTATCCTGAAACCAGGGCTGTATTGATATTCAGGTTAACATTTATATTACCAGGAGCATGTTTGCCCGATTTATCTGTCCCAACTGGATCCCGGTAGATCTGACCACCCCGTAAAGGGTTCCCCCTGCAACTGCTTCAAGGTCCTTATCGGAGAGATCCTTGCCGACCACTTCCTTTGGATTGCGCGGCAGCACGAGGTAAATCGTGTCGGCGGTTTCTTCGACAACCTTGACCTTCACTGAGGCAGGCAGTTTTACATCCTTGTTTATTACCTTCAGTTCTTTCTCGAGCACAGACTTTGGATTGGTCAGCAGTTCTTTTTTGAACTTGGCATCTTTCCATGCCTTCTTGACGATCTGGGCTTCGAACTCCCTGCGTCCCGTTGGTTTTTTCTGTTCGGCCATAAATTCCTCCTTGCTTGCAGCATTCTTGCTGTAATTGTTTCCTCAACATTACCATAACAATTTCGGCATGGCAACTGTTCCAGGTTCAGCCCTGTATTCCGGCAGCCTGTCCGTCGCAGCCAGGGTCAGTATCATCGTCAATTCGTAACCCGTAGGCCTGGAAGACGGAAATGTTATCCGGCTCTGTATCAGCCTGCAGCATACTGAGGTACGGCGCCATCGATCCCCCCGGATAGTCTTCGTAGGGCGGGTACAGGCATGCCGGTTCCCTGACCGCAAGGCTCAGCAGCCGACCGTCAACCTGGAGCATGATCTTCATTTCAATAAGGGAGTTTATCACCTGTTGCAGGGCATCGGGTGGTGCCGGCACGGGAGAATTTTCATCGACTATTCTCTGGAGAGATTCTGGCTTCTGTGCCCGGTCGCAGGCGCGGTAGACAACCGCAGCCGTTCCCTGAAGTTCGATGTCTGCCTGAACGGCAACCGGGCGGGTATCCCTGATCCGGATTCTTCTGTTGTCATCACGCATGGTCAGGACCGGACAGGTATTCTGGAAATCAGAACCGGTTACAGCGTTCAACTTTCCCCAGAAGACCTCGCGCCACTCCGCGAGGACCCGGTTGAGCCGATTTGTGCCGTTTCGTTCGGTGTGATTATTGTCGCTATTCGGGACATTCTCGCTCCGGAAAAAGTATGCCAGGTCGAGGATCTGTTGCGGCGAAAGCGGGTATACCTGGCTGTAGTCCGCGTACGGTTCCAGTTTCAGGTTGAAACTGCCTGGATCCTGGAAATAGGCGCTGAATCTGTCGAACCGAAGGGTTGTCACGGCCGGGCGTGTTGGCGGGTTGAGGTGTGAGAGCAACGGCAGCCATTCTGCCATCTCGTCATACCATTCATCCTTCTCACCCGGAACAAACGCGAGGAAATTCCACAGTACGAAAATGCCGAATTCCCGCGCCCATTTCAGCAGTTCGATGTTGGTACAAACCGTGGTTCCCTTTCTAAGGAGCGACAAGACTTCAGGGTGCATGCTCTCGATTCCGGGCTGGATCCAGTGTATACCGGCCGCGGCCATGGTTCTCATGTGTTCCCGGCGCATGTTCGCCTTGGTTTCGTATGCAAAAAGGTACTTGCAACTGTCAGCGGCAAGTACCGGCAGTAACGAACGGACATAGTCCATGCTGAGTATGTTGTCCGCCATGGTGATACGGTTTATTCCGTACCGCTTTGAAAGGTTACTTATTTCAGACAATGCCCGGTCAGGCTTTTTAATGCGGAACTGCATGCCGTGACCGTTCAAGCCGCAGAATGTGCATTGCCGTTTCTGGCCCCACCAGCAGCCTCGCGAAGTTTCCATCATCAAACCCGGCCGGGTGTACACTTCCAGCCTGGTTCGCCTGAGATCGGCGAAATAGTCGCTGTAGTCCGGTTCGGGCAGGGTGTTCATGTCATTGATTACGGAACGCCCTGGGTCCCGGGACGGACGGACGGAGCGATCGCGCGGGCCCAGTACGCCTGTCGGCAGCAAAGCAGGATCTGCCTGCCGTCCATTCTCCAGTACCTGCCTGCAAAGCAACGGGAACGTTTCGTCCGCTTCCCCGGAAACCACGAAATCCACCCATGTGAATGCCTCGTGGGTGACCCGTCCCATCGATCCTTCGCAGTTGGCACCGCCCATCACGGTCGCCACTTCTGGCGCAAGTTCGCGGATGCGCCGCAGCAGCGCAAGCGAGGCGCAGTGTTGTTGGAATACAGAGCTGCATCCAACTATCCTTGGATTGTGTTCCAGTATGCGGCCTGCCGCTTCGTCAACAAAGAGTTTGGCGCGGCGCCTGATCTCGAACCACTTCTCATGCTCGACAGGGAAATCCAGGTTGCGGATGTAATCGTCATGGTTTGGCTTGAAGTCTGGAAAAGCGGCGCCCGCGAAGGTCCATTCCCCAAGCTGGTCCGTCGTTGAGCAGTTGCTTACCAAGATGTAGGCGTTGAAACCGATCTTTTCGACGAAGTAAAGCCATTCATTGCAGGTAACTGCGTCAAGCCCCTCGCGGGTCAGTTCTGCCTTCAGCAGTCCCAACGCAAGCGACGGGTGCTCGATGACCGCGTAGGGCATGGCCGCAAGGACAATATCAGCCATTCGTTTCTCCGAGGATGATTCCGTAAGCGTCTTCCAGCGTCTGGTCATCAGGATCAGGTGTCTCCTGGTCCGTCTTTGTTTTGGCAAGCAGCAGGTAGCCGCCCGGGAACTCATCGAACGGCAGGTACGTGTTCTTGTTTTCGTGTACCGCTAGGCCCAGGTACCGACCGTCAATCGACAACATGAGCTTCCGTTCCACCAGGTCGTCCAATACCGGCTTGACTGTTTTCCATTCAATTGCTGGGTAACCGTTTGACTGGAGATGCCTGACCAGAATGTCCGGTGTCTTGGATGTGTCGCATGCCTGGTAGACCACGGCAGCCAGGTCCTTCAGTACCGTGTCGGTCGGCATTCCGATCGGGCGTGTATCGTGGATGAAGACAGCGCCGGCTTCTTCCCGCATGTTCAGCACCACCAGGTTTGTCTGGAAGCTGGCCCAGAGGGTGTCGCTTGCCTTCTTGTAAAAGAGGTCCCGCCATTTTGTCAGCACCTCGTTGATCTTGTCCAGCCCAGGCATCCGGGCGTCACTGCGCGTCCGGCCTGATTTCCCGGTTGCATCCTCGAAGTAGTACACGAAATCGGCCATCTTTTCCGGCGGCAGCGGGAAAACGGATGAGTACTGCCTGAGCGGTTTGAGTTCGATGCCGTATTCATGTGGGTTCTGGAAATACGAGCTGAAGCGGTCATAACGCAGCGCCGTCAGTGATGCACCTGAAGGAGGGCCGAGATGGCTTATGAGCGGCAACCACCCTGCTATTTCCGCATACCACTCGTCGCGGTCACCCGGCATTTTGACGAGGAAGTTCCAGATGACGTAAACGCCGAATTCTCTTGCCCACTTCATGAGCTCAATGTTCAGGCACACGGTTGTGCCCTTTTTCAGGAGCTTCAGGACGTCCGGATGAAGGCTTTCGATGCCGGGCTGGATCCAGCGGATACCTGCAGCCGCGAGCATGCGTACCTGCTTTCGCTTCAGGTTTGCCTTTGTTTCGAATGCCAGCAGGTACCTGTTGTTACTGTCTGCCGCCATCATCGGTAGCAGTGTATCGAAGTACTTCATGTCCAGGATGCTGTCTACCGCCATGATGCGGTTGATGCCGTACTGCTTTGAAAGCAGGGCCATTTCGGACCTTGCGCGTTCTGGCGTTTTGACGCGGAAACGCATGCCTTCGCCGTTCAATCCGCAGAACGTGCAGTGTTGTTTCTGGCCCCACCAGCAGCCGCGCGAGGTCTCGATCAGCAACCCCGGGCGCACGTAGCGGTCCATGCCCGAGGCGCGGAGGTCTGCAAAGTATTCGCTGAAGTCCGGGATCACCGATGAGTTCATGTCCGGCAGAAGCGGACGTTCAGGGTTTCGCGGTGAACCGGATTTGCGATCACACGGGCCTAGCACGCCGGGCGGCAGGTCCTTGCGATCGATATCGCGGCCCTTTTCAAGAAGCTGGCTGCACAGCGCGGGAAACGTTTCATCTGCCTCCCCTGCAACCACGTAGTCGACCCAATCGAAAGACTCGTGCGTTACCCGCCCCATGGAGCCTTCGCAGTTGGCACCGCCCATTACCGTGATGATTTCCGGAGCTTCTTCGCGGATGCGTCGCATAAGTGCCAGGGAGGAACATTGTTGCTGGAAAGTGGAACTGCATCCAATGATCTTCGGGTGGCTGTCCAGTACCCTGCCCAGGATCTGGTCGATGAACAGGGTTGCCTTCCTGCGTGCCTCCCATATCTTTGCCTCTTCGATCGGGAAGTTCAGCGTTTTCAGGTAAGCCGCGCTGTCAGGCTTGAATTCAGGGAAGGCAGCCTCGGCAAATGTCCATTCGCCAAGGAGGTCTGTATTGCTGCAGTTGCTGAAAAAGTAATACCCGTTGAGCCCGATCTCTCGCGCGAAGTAAATGAATGCGTTAAAAGCCGATACGGAAATCCCTTTCCTTTCGAGCTGCACTTTCAAAAGACCGATGGCCAGTGACGGGTGTTCAATCACGGCATACGGCATGGATACCAGCATTACATCAGGCATGGCAATGTTATTGTTATAAGAAATTGCTTTTGTGACATGGCCACAAACCATAACCATTTCTGCTTTATTTTGTCCGTCATCTGACGGTTTTGAAACTACGACTGGGATGGAAACACTATCTTGAGCGAACGTCAAGAGCGGATCCTGAGAAATGTCCGTCGGTTGACGGATTGGCTGTTGGAAAGACAGGTTATTACAGGAATCCAGGTGACCATAGGACAGACATCCCCCGTACCGCGATATTCATTCGGTAAAAACAACTTCAATGAAGTAACGTGGTAGATTACCCCTTCGTATTTAAGTCTCAGATGCCTGGCCATGTTTATTCATCCTTCCATGCACCTTCCTTACAACATCTTATCCCCATGTCAGAGTCCTAGCAACCGGATCATCAACTCTGTCGGCAACAAGGAAATTTCGCGACAGCCTGACCGGACGTAAAGTCATGATAAACCTTACCCCGGCATTGTGGAATGAATGTCGCGAAAACTTCGGAATAACCGACTTGGATCGACGTTTCCTGCATGGAGGACTCCCGGAACCGCTGCTTGCTCCGGAAAAAGATCCAGCCTTTTTCTCCGAATGGATTGACAGTTTCTATGCACGGGATATTTCCGATCTCTTCGGGATACGGGACCGAACGGGATTTATCAAACTGCTACAACTACTCCTGCGACAGAGCGGAGGAAAAGTTGAGTACTCGAGCCTGGCGAAATTAAGCGAGTTAAGTCGGCATACCGTAAAGTCTCATGTTGAAGCCATGAGTATTGCTCACGCCCTTTTCCTGCTCCCGCCTTTCCACGGCGGTGGACGCCGGGAAATCACACACCAGCCCAAGGCATATGCCTTCGATACTGGATTTGTGACTTTTGTAAAGGGCTGGGATACAATCCGCGAGGATGACCGCGGGCTTCTATGGGAACACCTCGTGCTGGATATGCTGCGATTCAAGCACGACAGTGGTAATCTCTTCTAATGGGCTGACAAATCGGGTCGCGAGATAGATTTTGTCTGCAACAGTTGGCTCCGGTTTTCCATCTCCCAGCAGACGGGACTGACCACCGCTTCCCCTCCCCAGTTTCACTAAGGACAAAAACAATCGCCATTCGATAAAACGTTTAACAACCGGGTTTATCCTCCTTCGCAGAAGACCCCGGACTTGGAGTCCGAGGGATGAATGACGGTTCTGCTACGGCGGATTCTGCTAAGAAACTGCTGGCTTCAGCCCGCAGAGCTTCATTGTCATCGGAAAAACATAAATCTTTACATTTATCACCTTCCGCCTTTTGTGATAATGTCCTCAAGATTGACAGATGAGAAAAGAAATACATTCAAAGAAAGTGTTTCCACTCGCCCTGATGGCGGAAGGACGCGACTGCCTTGTTATAGGCGGCGGCAAGGTTGCCACACGCAAGGTCGGGCTGCTCATTGACGCGAAAGCCGACGTTACGGTTGTCAGTCCCGAAGCTACGACAGATATCAGACGACTGGCAGATCATAAAAAGATCAAATATATCCCGCGCCAGTTCATCGATGCTGATGTTGAAGGCCGGTTCCTTGTTTTTGCTGCAACAGACGAGAGAGCCGTTAACAAACAGGTATTGAAATCCAGCCAGCAGAAAAAAATCCTATGCTGTTCGTCGGATGGCAACTGGATCCACGGTGATTTCGTGACGCCGGCAACCTACAGGAAAGATGAACTCACGGTCTCCGTTTCCACTGGCGGCCGTTCCTGCAGAAAATCGCGACTCATCAAGGAAAACCTTGCACGACATGTGGAACTGGTGGAAAGTACTGACCTTATGGTAATGGGAACCAGCCATCACCACCTTTCCGTAGAAGAACGTGAACCTTACCACCTTGTTGGAGATAATCTCGACCATACCGGACAGATGATAACTCAGGTTTGGGGAATTCATGAATTCATGATCCTGAACACCTGTAATCGAGTGGAATTGATAGGAGTAGTTTCACACAGCAAGGCGATCAATTCTCTGCTCCTCCGTATCATGGGTTTCGATCGTTTGAAACCGAAGGATTATTATATCAAACGTGGTTCTGAGGCATTCGACCATGTTGCCGTCGTTGTTGCAGGGCTTCTTTCCCAGACTCCCGGCGAAAACAATATCGTCGGCCAGGTGAAAGATTCACTCGACCATGCAGTAAAGGAAGGTTGGGCCGGAGGAATGATACAGCAATGGATATCCTCCGCACTGCACGTTTCAAAGAGTGTCCGGCAAAAAACCGGCCCTCTGCTTCGGCATCTTGAAATCGAAGGCCTGTGCATAGAATACCTGCGTTCATGTATAAAGAAGCCGGAAGACAGCAAGGTGATGGTTGTAGGTACAGGAACCGTAGGTGCAGGCCTTATCAGGGGTATCCTCGGCTTGGATCCCAAAACTGAATGTACCTGGTGTTATCACCATAATAAACCCGATCTTCACGACACATGGAAAAAACGTGTCATCATCCACCCATTGACAGACATCCACGAAAAACTCAAAGAAGCCGACATAGTTATCTGTGCCGCTTCCACCCACGATCATGTCCTGAAACATGAACATGCCGGATTTTTCAACCGGAAAAAGACCCTTGTTATTGACCTGGCCGTTCCGCGAAATGTTGACCCGGAACTGGGAACATCTGGAAATATCACTCTCGTAGGTCTCGACGAACTCAAGCAGTGGCACCTCAAAGAACTTATAGATATGAAAAAAATCATGGAGCTCACCAATATCACACTCCGTGAACACAAAGAGTATTATGAAAAGATCATCAGCAGTTTTAAGAGTGGGAACAAGAGCGAGTAAACTTGCCCTTACCCAGACCCGAAGTGCCCTGGGTCAATTGAAAGAGATATTTTCCAATATCACTTTCGAAGAAGTTCCGATGTCAACGCCAGGTGATCGTGACCGGTCAGCCGACTTAAAGACAAGCCCTCCTGATTTTTTCACCCGTGACATCGATGATGCTGTAATATCCGGTAAAATTGATTGTGCCATTCACAGCGCCAAAGACATGCCTGATCCAATGCCTGAAGGACTGGATTGGTTCTGGCTGCCATGGCGCGAAGACTCTCGAGATGCAATTGTCCTTCCTAAAGGCAGAAACATGGCCAGTTTTCCAAAGGTTGCCAGGATTGGCGTCAGCAGTGAACGCCGCGAGACATGGTGCCGGAAAAATTTTCCCGATGCACAACTTTGTTCAATACGCGGGACAATTGAAGAACGCCTGGATCAACTGGACAAAAACAATTATGACATGATCATCATGGCTGCGGCAGCTTTGACGCGACTTGGACTTGAAGATAGAATATCTGAATGGATTCCAGTCGAGGAACTTCAGGTTCCGGACGGTCAGGGTATTCTTGCCCTTACGTTCAAGACGGGTAACAAAAAATTCCTTCGATTACGCAGTTTATTCGTAAAATCTGTAGTTTTTGCAGGTGCAGGAGCCGGATCAGCCGACACATGTACACTGGCTGGAATAAAGGCCCTGCAGAGATGCGATGTCTGTCTGTACGATTCACTGATGGATCCCGCGCTTCTGGATTATGTACCCAACACTTCCCTGTGTGTTGATACCGGCAAACGATGTGGAAGTCACTCAATGCTCCAGACAAGCATTTCAGGGCAGATCACGATGTATGCACGCAGGGGCATGAGGGTTGTGAGGCTGAAAGGCGGTGATCCTGGAATTTTTGGAAGACTTGCGGAGGAAATTGAGGCACTTGATAATTTGCATCTTCCCTACAAGGTAATTCCGGGAGTAAGCAGTCTTAACACGGCTACAACCGGAACAGGTATTCTCCTGACGCGACGCGGTATTTCGCGCGGATTCTGTGCCATAACGCCCAGACAGCAGAATGGCGGGATCGGTTCCATACAGAAAGATGTACGGTCAAAACTTCCAATTGCTTTTTTCATGGCTGTTAGTGTGACCGAAGAAGTGGTCAGACAACTGAAAGCTGAAGATATTCCGGGAAATACCCCTGTAGCAATGGTATTCAATGCAGGAAATGATTCCGAAACCATTGTTCGCGGTACGCTGGACGATATCGGCAAAAAAATCAAAGGCAATGCTGAATCATACGCAGAACTGACACCTGACATGCCCGGAATATTGATAGTCGGCGAGGTGACCAAATTCGGATTTACCAGAACATGGGGTGCCATGGAAGGTCGCAGAATTCTGCTTACATGCAGTGAAGATATCCAGGATAAAGCCTCAAATATCGTGTCCGATTTGGGTGGCATCCCCGTTAAACGGCCCTTAATAAAACTGGTACCCGAACCTGATGTAATTGCTCAATTGAAGACCATCGGCCAATATGACTGGCTTGTACTTACATCCCCTTCTTCTGTCCGCTGTTTCTTTTATTTACTGGATAGTATCGGCGCCGACATGAAAGCACTGCCCAAAATTATTGTCTGTGGACCTGGAACAGCACGTGAACTTAAGAAATACCGGACTTTGCCGGAAGTGGCACCCGCTTCAGATTTTGGTACTGGTGGTCTTACGGAAATTGCTGGAAAATTTATTAAACCCGGCCAGAAAATACTCAGGTTAAGATCCGATAAAGCAGGATCTGATCTCGCCGATTTCTTCATGACCTTAAATACAAAGGTGACTGACTGCGTGCTGTACAGGAACGACCCCATCAGGTATGATACGCTTCCTCAATTTGATGCTGTGTTCTTTGCAAGCTCATCGGCCGTGGAGGCGTTTCTCTCCCAATGGGGTGCGAAGATTTTACAGGGCAAGACCATTGTAGCAATAGGACGACCGACTCAGGAAAGCCTGATCAGACATAATCTTAAGGTCGATACAGTTGGCCGGGAAGCGACCGTTGCATCCAGCCTTGAGGCACTTGCAGAACGATATGTAAGAGAATCGCTGGAGAAATAAAAATGAGAGGGTTTCCGCAAATAAGGCTAAGAAGATTAAGAAGAACCGAAACATTACGAAGGATGTTCGACATCCCACTGCCCGGTCCCGAGAAATTCATTTGGCCAGTTTTTATTGTTGATGGCAATAACCGGCGTGAACCAATAAGTTCAATGCCGGGACAATACAGGTTCAGCATAGACCGTCTTTTGAAAGAATTGCCAGGCGTTGTCAGTGCAGGAATCGGCGGTATCCTGATTTTCGGGGTGGCCGGCAAAGGGAAAAAAGATAATCTCGGCACTATGGCTTTCAACGAAAAGGGTACGGTCCAGAAAGCCATTCGATCAATCAAAAGTGAATTTCCTGATCTTATTGTTTATACCGATGTTTGTCTTTGTGCTTATACAAACCATGGTCACTGCGGACCGCTTGATCGAAACGGTGAAGTGGATAACGACAAGACCAATCAAATCCTGAGCAGAACAGCCGTGTCCCATGCCGCAGCCGGCGCAGACTGCGTTGCGCCCAGCGCCATGATGGACGGTCAGGTTCTATCAATACGAAATGCTCTTGATAAGGCAGGATTTCAACAGACTCTTATCATGAGTTACTCATCAAAATTTGCTTCCGCGATGTATGGACCATTTCGCGATGCAGAGAATTCAGCGCCTGGAAAAGGTGATAGAAAAGGTTATCAGGCTTCTTACGGAAACTCAAAACTGGCGCTCATGGAATCACAACTCGACGAACAGGAAGGCGCTGACATACTAATGGTAAAACCTTCGCTATTTTATCTGGATATTCTGGCGGAACTGCGAAAACGGACTAATCTGCCTGTTGCTGCATACAATGTCAGTGGTGAGTACTCAATGCTTATTGCTGCCGCAGAGCGCGGCTGGGGTGATCTGAAACAAATGGTCAGAGAATCAACCATAGCTCTGTCCCGCGCCGGTGCAGACATTATTATTTCCTACTGGGCCAACAGGTACAAAGAAATATTCAGAACGTAAATTTGTCCTGATGTAACTTACTGACTAAACTGAAATGAAATCCAAAAAGCTATTTGAACGGGCAAAGAAGGTCATTCCTGGCGGAGTTAACAGTCCGGTCAGGGCATTCAACTCTGTAGGTGGAACACCTGTTTATATCGTAAGCGGATCTGGACCAAGGATCAAGACTGCCGAGGGTACTGAACTGGTTGACTATTGCGGTTCATGGGGACCGCTGATACTGGGCCACGCACGTAAAGAGGTCGTTGAAGCCATTCAGGAAACTGCTTCAAAAGGTACCAGTTTCGGAATAAATACACCCCGGGAAGTTGAAATGGCAGAATTGCTGTGTGATCTCGTCCCTGGCCTTGACATGATCAGACTTGTTAATTCCGGTACAGAAGCCGTGATGACAGCCCTTCGAATTGCCCGCGGATTTACCAACAGACGTAAAATCATAAAGTTCGAGGGATGTTATCACGGGCACACGGACAGCATGCTCGTTTCGGCCGGCAGTGGACTCCTTACCGGCGGGATCTCATCTTCCGCAGGAGTTTCAAAAGAAACAGCGGCTGAAACTTTCGTTGTCCCTTACAACGATTTGAATGCCGTCTTAGAAGTATTCAAACGCCATGGTAATGATATTGCCGCTGTAATAATTGAACCAGTTGCAGGCAATATGGGACTTGTTCAAACTGTTCCAGGATTTCTACAGGGGCTCAGGGACATAACCGCCAGGAATAAATCATTGCTGATTTTCGACGAAGTGATAACCGGATTCAGGCTCGCGCCTACAACATATGGAAGAGTTATCGGTATAACACCCGATCTTACATGCCTTGGAAAAATAATTGGCGGAGGAATGCCTATCGGTGCAATAGGCGGCAAAGCAGACATCATGAGAATACTTGCGCCGCTTGGTTCAGTATACCAGGCCGGAACGCTTAGCGGTAATCCTGTCGCCGTGGCCGCAGGCCTGGCAACCCTGAAACTCCTGAAGAAGGAGAAACCATATCCGACGATCGCTCAACATGGCAAAAAACTGGCAGAAGGAATCACCCAGGCTGCCAGAAAAGCCGGTATCAAAATGTTTTGTCCCTGTATCGGCGGAATGTTCACACCTTTCTTCTGCGATGGCCCGGTGACCAGTCTTGCCGATGCAAAAAAGGCAGATACCAAAACGTATGCGGCTTTCTTCCATGGAATGCTTGATAATGGAATTTATCTTCCGCCTTCACAGTTTGAGGTTGGATTCATTTCCGCCACCCATACAGATTCTGATATTATCGACTTTATCGAAAAAGCAGGATCTGTCCTGATAGAAATAAAGCCAAAAAAATGACAATAAACAACAAGGCCACAATCTTACTGCTTCATGGAAGTAAAGATCCTTCCTGGATGGAACCTTTCCTTACATTGAAAGCACAAGTAATGGCCCGCAATCCACATGTCCGTATCGCTTCAGCCTGCCTTCAATTTGGATCCCCCACCCTGGACGAGGCAATTCGCACCCTTTTTGCAGAAGGAATACGAAAGTTTGTCGTGATACCAGTATTCATATCCACTCGCGGCCATGTGGCCAAGGATGTTCCGGCACTTGTAGAAAAGTCAAAAAAAATGTTTCCAGGAATAGACATCATTACAAGTCAAGCAATAGGCGAATTTCCCGCAGTCCAACAGGCAATAGTTGACGGTATAGCTGCTATTGCATCAGAACAGGATTTATGATTACAGGATTTATAATATTCGTTCTCCTGGTGTTTTTCATGCTGTCAGGGGTATTTCCGGTTCAGGGTGGTATGCAAGTTGTCATATTTCACACACCGTTCTTCATTCTTCTGATGGCAAGTCTTGTTGTTTCATCTCTGCTGTGCTGCTGGAAAAAACGAGGTCTCACTTTGCGCAAGATCGGCTTCCAGCTGACACACCTGGGAATAGTTGTGATTCTGGCCGGGGCTTTTACCGGTTTCCTTACTGCAAAAAAAAGTGAATTTGCCCTTCCCATCAGTGGCAGCCACGAAATCAAACAGATACCCACCGGTGACGGTAATTCTTCCTATGATCTGAATTTCGGTATTGCTGTTACAAACTTCCAAGTCGATTTCTACGAACAAACCGATAAACAATCCAGCCCAACACCCAAACATTTCCAGGCTTCATTAAGGATAAACACTGCGAACAGTTCAACATTGAGCCATGAACTTGCAGTGAACCATCCAGTTGAACATGCCGGATGGCGATTTTACCTTATGTCGTATGATACTGAATCGCGTCGCTACGTTGTGTTGAGCGCCAGACAGGATCCGGGCAGAAATATTGTCTTTGCAGGAATTGCCATGCTGATGATTGGTACCACAATAATGTGTTTCCGTAAAAACGAGGATAATAATGTCACAGTTTAGCTTGCTGGTCACATACCTCCTGATTGCCGCCGTTACTATTTACGTGGCAGCCTTCGTTGCTCTTCTGGCAAAGAAAAACACCGCCGGCGCCATGTTGGCCTTTCTTGGATGGCTCATATCAGCTGGCGTAATGGCAACCAACTGGATTGCCTGCGGGCATCCACCTTTCGGCAGTATGGGCCATGTAATGGTTGTTTTGTCGTTATGCTTTCTGCCAGTTTACCTGCTCCTGCGAGGCTGGTACAATCTCGGCTGGCTGACAGTATATTTTGTTTTCGCTTCGGGAATTCCTCTGGTTGGTTCATTATTTATGGAAAAGGAAGTTGCATGGCGTCGTGTCCCTGCACTCCAATCGCCCTGGTTCATTCCGCACGTTACCGCATACATGTTGTCGTATGCGCTGGCAACAGTGGCATTTGTACTGACCATCGTTCAACTGATTCGCGCCAGACTCCTCAAACAGGCCGAAACATCACGGTATTATTCCGCCGGTTACCAGATACTGAGGCTTGCGTTTCCATTTATGACTTTTGGCCTGCTTTCAGGAGCGCTCTGGGCTGAAGCCGCATGGGGAGTTTACTGGTCATGGGATTCCAAGGAAACATGGTCACTGATAACATGGACATTATATCTGGCTTATTTTCACTCCCGGAACGATTCAAGGTTAAAACCTTATACAGTCACAATCCAGATATTGGCCTTTGCGGCGCTGATAACCACATTCCTGCTGGTAAACCTTCTGCCGAAACTCGCAAGCGCTCTCCATAGTTACGCATGACCTTCTGCGAAAGCGGCAACAATCAGGTTGACTTCACAGTATAACAGGTTTAACAATTTTCCCCCATAACAAGGAGATTAATCATGACCACACGGCGTTCTTTTTTCAAAAAAACATGTATCGGACTGATTGCCGCCAGTATGCCAAAACTGTTTGGAAGCACATCCTACGCCCAACAACCCGCCGTAGCGGGTAACCCGCAAGACACCTTCCGTCTCGGTATCGCAGGTTACTCGTTCTATAAATTCAAACTCGACCAAACTCTTGAAATGTTGAAGAAAGTGGATGTGCATTACCTGTGTATTAAAGACTTCCATTTACCCATGAAAAGTACGGACGAAGAAATTGTCGCATTCCACGAACAGTGTAAAGCCTCCGGTGTCACCGGTTATGCCGTGGGACCTATCTATATGGGTTCCGAACAGGCTGTCGACGAGGCATTTGCCTACGCCAAACGCGCTGGCGTAAAATTAATCGTCGGTGTACCGCATAAGGAAGTTAACAAGAAAAAGACCGAGTCGCCCGAACTCCTTAAATACATAGAAGGTAAAGTCAAGGAATACGATTTCAAGTATGCCATTCACAATCACGGCCCGGATGGTCTACCTTATGCCAATGCAGAGTGTATAATGAGTTATATCAAGAATCTGGATTCACGTATTGGCATGTGCCTCGATATCGGTCATAACCTGCGCACCGGAGCAGATCCCATCGCGGACATGGAGAAATACGCCCATCGTGTCTACGATATTCACATTAAAAATATAACTTCACCCGACAAGAAAGGCTGCGGCATCGAACTGCCACGTGGTATCATTGATTTAACCTCCTTCGTGCGTATGCTCCGCAAGGTCAAGTACAGCGGTATGTGCAGTCTGGAGTATGAAAAGGACATGGACAACCCGCTCGCCGGTATTGCCGAATCAATCGGTTACTTTCGTGGTATTATAGACGCCACGAAATAATACAACCAACAAAGTGATTCGACCTGTCCCGCAGGTTATTTTGAAACAATTTCAAAGGGTACTGCCGGCAGGGTACTCATCTGAGAATCCTGTTTGTTCGTTTTCGATTTGCTTTTTGTCGGGGTACCACTGCGTTTTGCAGAAGCCTTAATGATCAGGTTGCCTTTCTGGCCTGTTTTGACCTTCTCAGATTCGCTGGCCAGTATAATTTCCGTACTGGCGGCAGATGGTAAAATCTTCTGGATGGTAATACCAGCAGGTGGTTCACTCAGTTCAAATGCAACTTTTCTATCAACCAGTATTTTCTCGGGGATGTTCAGCTTCACGCCGACTGTACCGCCAGCCGGCAGTTTGACCGGCAATTCACTTAGAATTTTCACAACACCCCTTTGCTGGAAACGACCGCCAATACCCACGCGCAATTCCTTGGAAGGCACAAGATGACGATAGGCAAATGCCTGCATCATGTCCTCTGCTGGTACGGCGGGACGAACCACAACGTTGCCATCGATTGTTGCACGTCCTTCAATATTCAATTGTACCGGCTGTTTCTGAGGCATCGGTGGAGCTGTCAGAGTGATCCGCACCTGGTCCTGAGTGGCCGATATGGAAGTACCACTTAACCTGAAACCGCTGGGTGCGTCTTTCAGTGCGACAGTTATTGAATTGGTAAACCCGTCATAACGCAGGGCATACAACGTAACAGGTACAGTACCGCCAGCTCGAAGATTGATACTTGAGGGAACAACACGTAATACAAAATCAGGACGCGGCGCGCTGATACGCAGACGATAGGCATATTCCGGACTACCCTGATGCTGAGTATCCACAATTTCCACAAAATAAGTGCCATCCGCGGGCAGTTTGGCACGTAAACAGGAATCGGCATGATGAGTCTCAAGACCAGAGCCTTTGTCTTCACAATCATCATTGAATACTATTTCTTTTCCTTGAGAGTCACTCAAAACGAGCTTGGAATCGAGCGGCGAATTCAAACGGCGCGCATTTACTTCAGCGATAATCTCGTCGCCAGCTTTACCCTCAAATTTAAAGAAGTCCCGGTCGTCCGGATGGTCAATATTCCCGTTCACGATAACCGGCAAATTCAGGGTTTGTGCAGTTCGATGCTGACTGTTGGGTTCTTTTTCGACACACTCCGGGAGATTATCCACAGCAAATGGAGCAAAGTTGGAAACCAAGTCATCCTTGCGGACAGAAACCGGATAAATTCCTGCTGTTTTATCATGATTATCGACGGTCATCCTGGTAACTGGAAGATTCCAGCCTTTTAATTCTATCATAGTCGAAGCGTTGGCCGGACCACCAAGCGGGAAAATACTTGTTATAAAAGGCATTTCGCTGATTACTATACGATAAACAAAATCTTCACGGCCGCGGTAAATGGAATCTTTGATTTCAAGAACGTAGTCACCGTCATCCGGGATTTCATAATAGAGCACCGGGTCGGGATTGAAGCGAAAATCATCGTCATAAGCCACTTCCTTGCCGGAAGAATCATAGAGTGTGAGAGTGGCCTGGAACCAGCCGGGTACGGCGTCGGCAAGATAAGGAATAAGCTCACGAGCGCTGGATGCAAGTACAAGACGCATACCCTTACGCGCGGTAAAACGAAAACGGTCCACCGCACCAGGCATAATCTGGCCATTTACTACAACTGGTAAAGTAATTTTTGCTTCTGCTTTCTCCTTGGCAATTTTGGACTGCAGACCCATCTGTACTTCCTTGAATGTTATTTTCGATCTAAGATTCTTTACAGCCGGTTTAGAAAACTCCGGCATTTGACCAACCTTAAAAAGCATTGGATTCGTCAAACCCTGCGGCGTACCCAACCTTACTTCGCGGTCACCCGATTTGGCGTCCGGATCAACCGTAACTTGAACAGTGGCGATCTCGGAAATGGCAGGATTATCCGGCCGTCTGACATTGGTGGAAATTTTTCTACGAACTTCGTTTATCAATCTGTCGTCTTCAGCTGTCCAGGTTGCATTGGCATATTTCTTTTTAAGTTCTTCTATCTCCTTGTCATCGGTTGCATCGTTCTTCTTATTGTCGCTCTTGTCATCTTTGATACTTTTAGCATTTTTGAAACTTCTGAAGTTTTCCAAGGCTTTAAAATCGTTTTTTACCACGGCTTTTCTTGCCAGTAATTCGTCCATTTTAATACGCAAATCATTGAGTTCCTTACCTGTAATTGGCCGGATAAGGTCGGTAATAGTGGCTTGAATACCACCGCCGGAAATAAAAACATTTGTAAGACCAGTCAGAAACTGTCCACCGATGACAACCTCAAACGTCGTGCCTGCTTTACCGCCTGCAGGATAAACGTAACCGATATGCGGGCCATTTTGATTTTGCTTTTGCTGTGCTCGCGTAACCGGAAGGACTGTCAGTATCGTCATCAAACCGATCACTGTATGCCATCGGAATAACTTCATAACACACTCCCTGCTCACATGATTTCGGTCAATCGTCCAGCCGTTTCCATACCTTCCGCCTTTGCAGCCATCACCCGCACATCCAAACCCTGGGGATGCGGCAGTTTCGCATTAGTATCAATACCAAGCAGTTCGTACATACTGCTGATCAGATCAGGAGGATATATGGGGCGTTCCTTTACTTCTTCGCCAGTCGCATTAGTAGCACCAACAACGCGACCACCCTTGAAACCGCCGCCGGCGACTACATGACAGAATGCCTTGCCATAATGGCCACGTCCCCCGTTCCATGGCGGTTCCCACTGTACCTTGGGCGTCCGCCCGAATTCTCCACCCCACCATACGATGGTACTGCCAAGCAAACCTCGATCTGACAAATCCTTCAACAGCATTGCCATACCTTTGTCCAAGATCGGAAGATTACGGCGCATAGCCTGGAAGTGCTGTTTGTGCGTGTCCCAACCTTTATAGTTGATTGTGACGTATGGAACACCTTTTTCCACCAGCCGCCTCGCCATCAGGCAGGCTTGTCCAAACGTGGTACGGCCATATTGATCACGCATCGCATCCTTTTCCTGTGAAAGATCGAACACCTTGCCGGCGTCTCCCAGAATCAGGTCGTATGCCTGCTGTTTACACTTTTCCGCGGCCTGCAAGGACGGATCTTCTTTTTGAACCTGTGCCAGCGTATTAAGGTTATCGAGTAATTCACGCCGGTCACGTTGCCGCTTTTCCGTAATGCCTTTGGCCACGACACCCTCGACAACAAACGGATTCTGTGATGGATCACCGCCTGTGGCGAAAGGTTTGGCGCGCGAACCGAGGAAACCTGCCTCGGAAAAACGGCCCTGTAATTCTGTCAACACGATGTAAGGTGGAATCAGTCCCTTGTAACCAGCCTCATAACCCTTAAAAAACGAGACCACCGCGCCAGTACCCGGATAAACCTGTCCGTCTCCGGGTTTTCGACCGGTCTGGACCTGATAGGCCGCTGTCTCGTGTCCGTTTATTCCATGCGTCATGCCACGCAGAATGGAGTACTTGTCGGCCTGTTTTGCCAGTTCGGGCAGCAACTCGCAAATCCTGATGCCGGATACATTGGTCTCAATCGGTTTAGTAAGCGGCCCACAGTAATCGTTGCCCGCTTCCGGTTTGGGATCAAATGTGTCCAAATTAGGTGGTCCGCCCCACATCCATATTTGAATGACCGACTTTGCGGTAGCTGGCCGCGTGACGGCCTGTACTGATGGCACCAGGTGATCAGCCAACATCAGTCCTGTCATACCGAGTAATGTACGGCGGATTGCTTCGCGGCGCGTGACAGGTAAGTCATTTATACCTATCATTGTCCGATTATCTTGATTTAAACTCATTGTTCCACCTGCTCTTTCTTTTCCATTTTAATGTCTATATAAAAATTCCGAACTGTTGATTAATGCCCAAGCCAGATCTATTGCCGCCTCGCGTCCTTTTAATCCACTGCTTTGCGAGTATTTCTGGACAGCCTGCAGTTCCTTTTCTGTCGGAGGCCGCGAGAGAATCATCAGATAAAGTCCACCTATCACTTCGCGGGGTGAAGATGTTTTTTTCAAGAGATACTGCATTTTAGGACCTTGTTCGAGTTTGCGCTGGATGTGACTCGAATTTAACATATGTAACCGCTGGTCGGCTGTAACACGATTATTACGTTCGGATTCCAGCCCCGTATCGCGCGACGGCCGTCCAAACTGCTCGAGGAAAGAACTTGTGATACTGCCATCGGGCAATGCGATTGAGCGCTGGTCGTCGGGGATAAATGTAAATGGCTCCGGAACGGCGCTGGTATATTTCTCCGTAGTTCCGGTTATCTGGTTCAATGCATCAATTAATACCTCAGCTTCCACCCGACGCAACGGATACCGCGCGAAATTTGCCTCAGCCGCAGGATTATTACTCTTTGGTACCGAGGAAAGCTGGTAGGTACGTGATGTCAGAATCAACCGGTAAATGTGTTTAAGATCCCATTTGGCGTTGATCAGCTCTTTTTCGAGATAAGCCAACAGCGCGGGATTGCTCGGTGGATTATCTGTCCGGATGTCATCCGGCTCATGAATTATACCACGTCCAAGCAACCACGCCCAGACGCGGTTGACAACATTACGTGCAAACCATGGATTCTTCGGTGAAATCAGCCAGTCAGAAAATAATTCACGCGGATCTTTGTTGGGTAAAAACTGAACGACTGTACCATCAGGAAAAACTGCGGAGCGCGTTACAACCCCTTCTTTATTGGTCATACTTGAATCAAAATATACAATTTCCTCTTTCCACTCCTGCGTGGCTTTGTAGTTGAGTTGCGAGAAGAACCCAGCCATACCTGTTAGTCTTTCTTTTGGCCACTTTTCGGCCCGTTCCCCCATAAAAGTCAGCGCCACAATCTGTGCAATGCCCAATGGTTCCTTGCTCTGCATTGCACGATAAAAATTGACCGATCCGACCCGAAAATTACTGCCGTTCGCAGTGAGTAATTCCCGGACAAACTGGTCGTAAGGCATGTTATTGCCTATGGCAGTATGAATCCACCGGTGATATGCTTGAGTCGCGTTTGGCCAGAGATTAATCGGAAACTCCGCCTTGACCCGTAACACGTCACACCACTTCATTGTCCAGTAATCCGTGAACTCGTTCCGTTTCAGCAGCTGATCTATTAACGCCTCCCTTTTGCCGGAACTCGTATCTTTCAGGAATGCTATGGCCTCTTTCCCGGTAGGCAGGGTACCGAGTACATCGAGATATGCACGCCGGATAAACACGGCGTCTGAACAAATATTTGCCGGCTCAATTCCAAGTTTCTGCAGCTGGGCGAAAACCAGGCGGTCAATTTCGTTGAGTGGCGTTAGTTCAATTTTAATCTCGTAAGGATTATGATTGATATCGGACCTCAATTCCGGCGCGGCAGAAGACACTACGGACACGACTACAACCAACCACACAATCAATTCAAGAATCCACGACGTCTTTTTATTACAGCTTGATATTTGCATAATAATCATAGGAAACCGCTTTCAGTGATAAACTGCTGATATTATCCCGCACTTACCTTAAATAACGCAATTAACTATGCGTTTATTATACATTAATTCCGAAGAAATTGCTCATTCTTTAAAACTCATTAATATGCCTTATATTAAGCCTTTTTTGCATGTATTTCCCAAGGTTATGGCCACCAACAGGATTTAACACTTCCCCATGTTTCTACTGGCGGTTCTCGCCAGGTTCCATTCCGCTGAAGGTGTATATCCTGGCATTGCACAGAACAAACTTGATCCGGGCAAGTTTGCCTTTCAGCATGCCGGGTGTTTTACCGCTTTTCCATTTCACGATACAATCGGTCACATCAGAGGTGATTGGTTCACAGTCATCCAAACTGAACCCATTGATATCGACGATTTCCACTCGCAATGATCCGCCGCTGGCATCGGCACTAACCCGTAACTGGTCAGCCATAAAGTACAGAGGTTTTGTAATAATAGAACCTTCCCGATGGGGTTGTTGCGATTCGTAACCGGCAAAACCATCAGGCCGTAACCGTACGAGACACGGCAGGCAGTTGCGCTTCCAACCACGATGCACGGCAGTACTGCCGCCGTAGTAGATCCAAAGGTAACCATCCTTCAAGATCGGCGGTCCGGCCTGAGCATAAATACAACCTGCATCGTAACTGCCGGAAGGTCCGCGCGGAATGAACGGCGTACCGGCCAATACGCGTTCCCACTTCACCGAATCAGGGCTCCATACCAGTTCGCAATCCACACTTTTGTCGGAACCGATATTATACATCATCACAAAACCCAGATAAATATTCGCATAGGGAAAAACCGGCATGCAGTAGGTCTGACGATTTTTACCTTCATTCGGCAGGGAACGTAACACCACTTCCGGTTTAGTCCAGTGTACGGCATCAAGGCTTTCGGCACGCGCCACGAGCCGCTCACCAAGATAGATACGTGATATAAGAACATACCGGCCATATTGCTCGTCCCAGAACATCATACTGTGCGTATCGCCTGATGTACCAAGACCTTCAGGATGTAACGGCTCCGACCAATTAATGCCATCAGGTGAAAATTGTTCCCTCATGTTATCAGGCAAGCGAACGCCAATGTCATAGATCATTTTGTAACGACGCGCGGGATTCGAATCGTGCGGATCCCTGAACACACCGACATTGGCCACATCGCGCGCAACAACATTGTTTTTCTTTGAACCGTCGAACCCATGCAGATTCAGCACCGGTTTTTCCCACATAATTCCATCCGCAGAAGTTGCATAGCATAAAAACCAGCCCACGTTGTTGATCGTACGCGGCGGCATCATCCGCGCTATAATATTGGAATCAGCAAGTACACACTTGTACCAGAGTTTGAACTGTCCATCGTAAATAATATTCGGATAAAGGTTGTTGAGCGCATTTTCCCAGGGTTTATCTGCCTTGATCAACGGGTTATGCGAATCCTTCTCGACCCGACCGAGGACAAGCCGCACGTTGTTGGTTTCGGCAATGATACGCGTGTCGAACAGAAATTGCTTTAACGGGTTTTGGTGGTTCACCACCGGTTCATCGGCACAGGCAAAGACACAAAAACCTGAAAGGACTAATGTCAATGTCTGGCAGTTCCACTTCATCAAGATTCCTTCAACACATAACCGGTATTTAGACCGATTTCACGTCACTACTTGATTTCAACATGTTCACTGCTTACCGCCAGCTTGTTTTCATCTATAAGATTGAGATAAAAGACCGTAGTACCGGCTGGAACGGTGATACTTACCTTGTGTTGTGCGAGATCAAGGTCCGCCGGGATTGTTTCCCATTTACGCTTTTGCCATATGCCGGTGTCTTTGGTGAAGTTCAGTTCCGATTTCATAATTGGTCTTTTCGAATCGAATGTCACCCAGGCCTTTCCATCGTCAAATCCCTGCTTGGTGATGCACGCCAGCGGTACATCGCTCTTTAAGATATTATCCGCAAAGACATGGATTTCTTCGGGATTTTCGCCTGCAGCCCCATGCCCATGAGGCATTCGAACACGGATACAAAGTGTTCGTTTGCCAGCGAAACATCGATAGGATTTCTGGTATGAATCAAGCGGGTATGCAAAGTCATTCGTTCCGTTAAGCCACAGGAAAAACATTTTAGCCAACGGTAAATATTGCGAGGGATCCCAGTAACGAAGCCACTTGGCTGCTTTTTCTTCGCCCATTTTCTTGAATTCACCGAGCCACGCCGAGTTGTCGCCAAGGAAACCACAGCCATAAACCGGTGCAGCAAACCGGAACCGTTCATCCACTCCAGCTATGATACATGTCAGATAACCGCCCCACGAAATACCGGTAAGACCGATGCGATCCGCATCCACATCCGGCATTGAGCGCAGTAACGAATGGGCAAGAATTGCATCGGCAACGGCATGATAAGTCCATTGGTCTTCAATTGGGTCATCGATTTGTTTAAAACCACCCCATCCGGCCGGACCACCGTTTTCATGGCGTTGCCAGGCGCCATACTTACCAACAGGTACACAGCCGCAGGTATCCATCGCGATGGCGGCATAACCACGACTGTTCCATAGTTTCACCCAAGTTGCAAAAGCGGTTCCACCGCCACCGTGAACAAGAACCATGGCGGGAACTTTTTCACCTGGTTTATGATCGGGCATCCCGACCCAGGCAAATACACGGGTTGGCTTACCCTTCCATGGCAGTCCTTCAAAGAACAACGACTTCACACCATTTGTTTCAATACCGGAAACAGGATAAGTCTGTGGTGTTTTAGAAAGAACACTAATGTCCCATGGGATTTGTACTGGTTTTCCGTTGTCGGCTATGGTCGTGGCAGTAATAGCGATCAAACAGAAAAGACTGGCCAAACGGCAATTATTCAATTTCATGGTTTTGAATCCTTTTTCCTGAGTTTAAAATCCTTAAATTGACCTGTATGCAGAAATCGTACCAGCATCAATCATTTACGTTCGATCTTACGAAAACGCACAAAGTAGTTTTGTTTCAAAAACTTTTGTTCTTCCACTTTCTTGAAACCAACAGCTTCTATTTCTGCGGTGAATATCTCCTGGCCGGCACGAACGTGTTTCAACAGCCTTTCCGGCGTTTCTCCCGGAATACGTTTGAACTCTACCAGTACCAGTTCACCGCCCGCTTTAAGAGCACGATAAATTGACTCCATGGAACTCTGCGGATATTCGAAGTGATGATAAACATCGCAGAGAAAGGCAAGGTCGATGGAATTGGAAGGCAGTTCTACTGAACGTTCTGTACAAAGCACAGCCTGAACTTGTTTCAAACCAGCCTTGTTTGCGCGTTTGTCAATATAATCAGTGAATTTTTTCGTAATCTCCACCGCGTATACCTTACCCTCCGGCCCAACTGCATTGGCAAATAACATTGTGAACAATCCTGTACCAGCACCAATATCGGCCACGCTGGTTCCTGGTTTGATTTTCACTGCCTCAAGAATCTTCTGACGATGATCGTAAATTTCCCTTCCTTCTTTCTCAAATCTCTCTATGAATTTATCGACTTTCAGATCTGGATTAATAAAATCTTTGTTTATACTCGGATTAACATTCTTCCCCGCCACTGATTCGTCCTGGCCAAAGATGGAAGAGACCGTGGCCAAAAAAAGAACCACGGCAAATACCAGTAGCAGTAGATTGTTTGGAACAAATCTAAAAGAAATTGCTTTCATAATTAACCTGTCAACAAATGTCATAACACAATTCCTGATTCGATACCGTACGGACTACTTCCTCTCCACGACCCATACATTCCTGAAAAACACAGGCAATCCGTGTGCCTGTAAATGAATACCGCCAGCCTCAGGGCTCTCGGCAATTCCAGCCGGTGTAGATTTCTTGATTTCAACGTCATCCAGAATAGTCACCCCATTGAATTTCAACGTACACCTGGCAAGTTTCGTTTTCTTGCCTTCCGCATCATAACGGGCTGCTGTAAAATCGATATCATAGGTTTGCCAGGACAATGGCGCATAGCACATGTTAATTGCCGGCGTGATTTGCGCATATAGCACACCGCAGTCGTGTGCACCCATTATCACGCCAAATGAATCAAGGATCTGAATCTCATACCGTTGTTGAAGATAAACTCCACTGTTCGGTCTTTGCCCGATCTTTTGCGTCTGGGGGGCATACGATATCATGAACTCAAGATGAAGAGTGAAGTCCTGGAATTTCCGTACGGTAGTTGCACCGCTTTTCAGTAATTTCTGCGGCGTCATGGTGGCGCCTTTCTGCCACTGGTCCGTGTTCGTCCCATCGAACAACATGATTGCCCCGGCCGGCGGATTCGCTCCAAGAGTCGGACTACGGCGCTCAACCCTTTTCAATTCAAACTTAATACCAGTATCGGTCTGGCCTTTGACAGCCTGCCCATCAACAACAGCCTTGTAAACCTGTTCGACTACAACTTTATCCCCATCCCTCTTCGCATCCGCAGGTACCATTGCATCGGTACTTGACGCTTTTTGGATGATTGTCTTGCCGTCCCAACCGTCGCCCGGTAAACCGCCAACGAAAAACATTGTGCGAAAAGCTCCATCACTCAAAGCACGGACTTGCGCCCCCAGCTTGGTCCTGGTTCCATCAGGCTGAGTGATTTCACCGGCATATTCTCCCTGGAACTTAAAATCCGCATCCGCCTGTGCCGGGTCAGTATAAACCACTGTAGAAGATGCTCCGTTCACGAAATCATACACGAGGAAAAGCACGCAAACAGCCACCCACATGATCCGATTTAACTGTCGAATTCTTTTTTGATTCATAATCCCTTTCTGTACTTTACAACCCAGATATCAAAGCACGAAAATATTAAAAGCGAAGTACTACACGGAATTGTTTTTTAACGACTTATCAGCAAGTGTTATATTATGACCTTTTGAAAGAATTCTGGCAACAGTACAGGCCAAAAGTCAACGTCAAATGGTGAGTCTCATAACAAAAATGATTTAACTTGTTGCGTGGTTGTATTAACTGATAGATTTTCTCTTTCATAATACTCAGTGATGAAAAAGAACAATTGGATAGCAATTCTTGATTACGGTTCGCAGTATAGCCAGCTAATTGCCCGGCGGGTTCGCGAACAGCATGTTTATTCTGAACTCATGCGTTACAACACCACCGCCTCTGAACTTGCCAAACGAGCACCAGCGGGAATCATTCTTTCCGGGGGACCTTCAAGCGTTTTTGAAAAAGCCGTACCGCTTTGTGATCCGGAAATCTACAAGATGAATATTCCCATACTCGGAATATGTTATGGAATGCAGATGACCGGCATGCTTTTGGGCGGTGTGGTCAAGCCTGGCAAAGCCCGGGAATATGGTAACGCGAAAATCACCGTTACCGTGCAGGATCCTCTTTTCAAGGGCTTGTCTACCAAACTTGATGTTTGGATGAGCCATGGTGATCAGGTGGAAATATTACCCCAGGGATTTCATGCCATGGCAAAGACAGATACCTGTCCGAACGCAGCAATGGGCGACGACAAAAGGCGAATCTATGGCCTTCAGTTTCATCCGGAAGTGGTCCATACACCCAGGGGTACAGATGTACTCAAACACTTCCTTTTTGACGTATGCAATTGTGCAGGCGATTGGGAAATGGCCCAGTTTATCAAGGAAAGTGTAGATTTCATCAGAAAAACCGTCGGCAAAGACCATGTTGTTTGCGGACTCAGCGGCGGAGTTGATTCATCCGTAGTTGCAGTATTGCTTCACAAGGCAATAGGTAACCAGCTTCACTGTATTTTTGTTGATAACGGTCTACTTCGTCATGACGAATCCAGACAAGTCGAAGAGACTTTCGGCAAGGCATTCAAAATAGATCTACACGTTTGTCATGCACAAAATCTTTTTCTCAACAAACTTAAGGGAATAACAGATCCCGAAGATAAAAGAAAAATAATAGGCAAGACTTTCATCGACGTTTTCTCTGAGGAAGCAAGCAGACTGGGTGACATCAAGTATCTCGCCCAGGGAACTTTGTATCCCGACGTAATAGAAAGTTTTTCACCTATAGGCGGACCTTCTGCCACAATTAAAAGTCACCATAATGTCGGTGGACTTCCTGAAGATCTACACTTTAAACTTATAGAACCTGTCCGAGAACTTTTCAAAGATGAAGTCAGGACGCTCGGACGTGAACTCGGTATACCTGATCATATTATCAATCGTCAGCCATTTCCGGGGCCAGGCCTGGCAGTTCGGATTCTTGGAGAGGTCACAGCCGAAAACGTTTCGCTGCTCCAAAAAGCCGACCTCAGGGTACAGGAAGAAATTGCCGGACTTCCAGACAAAAACAATATCTGGCAGTCGTTCGCCATTCTTTTACCAATCCAGAGCGTAGGTGTCATGGGCGACAGCCGGACATACGAAAACGTGGTCGCTCTGCGTATAGTGGAAAGTAAAGACGGTATGACTGCCGACTGGGTCCGTCTGTCATACGACGTACTTGCAAGGATTTCAAACAGGATTATAAACGAAGTACGCGGTGTAAACAGGGTCGTTTATGACATAAGTTCCAAACCACCCGCTACCATTGAATGGGAATAATATCCTTAAAAACACCTTCATTTGTCTTTGTTTCTTGCACTTTTGCCCTTTTCCGGATTGACAACTACTGCCTGATTTCTTATTAGGTAGTGATTAAAGGCCACTAAATATTAAACTGAGGAGTATCACATGAAGGCAAAAAACGTTTTGATAGTTGCGGTTCTTTTCCTCGTATTTTCCGTAAGTTCCTACGCCACAGATAAGAACGCGAAATTTATCGATTCAATTGGTGTGATTGGTATGTCTTATGGCGATGGTCAATTACTCGATTTTCAACTGTGGGGGGAAACCGCCCTGGGTGGAAAAAATAGCAGTAAAGAATGGGCACTGATTGTTGGTGGCGGGATTGGCACCGACTCTCCTGACAACTCAGATGATATTGATATCTGGAATGGTCTGGCCGGTATAAAATATTATTTTAACGACCTCACAAGTCTTGCCCTGATCGGAAGTTATATGGCTTATGATACGGACGCGAATAATGACATCACTTCCGCTTCCCTTGTCGGGAAACATCGTTTCGTCGAAGTTTCAGAAGGTGTATCACCATTCTTGACGGCAAGTGGAATCTTTCGCTCAATCGACACAGGCAGTGGCGAAAACGACTCAGAAATAGTCGCTACTGTAGGACTGGGCTGCGAATTCCTGCTTACCGACGATCTATCGATTGTTTTTGAAGCTTCCTACCTCCATGGCGAGGCCATCGATTCCGGCGGATATGAACTCCAGGATGGTGTAGTGGCGGCAATTTACTTTACCGGCTACTGGGATTAACAAAAATCTCAAGTATTGATCCCGTGGATCGGAAATACTGTTGAACGTATACGCTCGATAACGGTCTGTACTTCAGCATCTACCACGCAACGACGTCCTGCATCTGAAAGAAGTACACGGTCTCTCAAGCCTCCCGCCCATTCTGTGTTCGCAAGCATCATGCCACCCATGCCAATACTCATGTCGTCGGTCTGGTCACCGCACAGAACACTCCATGCAAGCGCCCATCCTCTGACAGTATTTTCTATATTGTAACCGCCGCCACCAGTCGCCAGAATGGGCTTTTTAAATTTCATTACCATACTGACGATTTCGGCATAAACGTTATTGGTCAAGTTCAGGTGGGCCAGCGGATCACCGGCCAGTGTATCCATGCCCAACTCGATAATAAAAACATCAGGATTATAACTATTTATTAAAGGCAAGGCCACTTCGCTGAAAGCCTTGAGGTACGCGCTGTCATACGTGCCCACCGGCAGCGGCACATTCACACTGTATCCTTTTCCGTCACCCTCTCCTATCTCATTCTCAAAACCCGTACCCGGAAACAGTGTTTTGCCGCTTTCATGAAGAGAAATTGTCATCACATCCCTGCGCCTGTAAAAAGCCGCCTGTACACCATCGCAATGATGTACATCCAGATCAAGGAAGAGAACCCGTTTCCCCACCCTGGTAAAAGTTAATGCTGCAAGAACGATATCATTGATGTAACAAAAACCGGCGGCATAATTCGGCCCCGCATGGTGATATCCACCGGAAGGATTAAAGGCAATGTCAGTCTTCCCCGAAATTATCAAATTTGCCGCAGTTATCGAAGCTCCAGACGCTAATGAGGCATAATCATACATTCCGCGGAAAACAGGACAGTCTGGAGTCCCCAAGCCCATAGCAAATCCATTGGCATCAAGTTCTCCCTTTCCTGCATTTTCCAATGCATTAAGATACGCAGGCACATGGAATTTCTCCAATTCCTGCCGCGTGGCACTAATAGGCGGATGCTCAGATCTTTCCGACCCACTTAACAGCCCCATTGAAATGATTGTTTTACGCGTCAACCCTGCACGTTTCGAGTTGAAAGGACACTCAGCCGGGTAGCTATTTTGTTCCAATTCGGATGAATAGAGAAATACAGCTTTACCTGACATTAATATCACCCTCCAAAAAAGAATGACCTCATCAGCATAACTGCTGATGAGGTCACTGTAAAGACTGCAGACAGACTATTAAACTGCTTCGGGCGCTTTTGGAATTGAAAGCTTCAATGCTGCTACGGCCATGATCAAGCAGGCAATACCAGCAGGTACGAATGCCCACATCCATGCCTTTGCATCACCCATTACACCACCGAGGACCGGCCCGACAACACCACCTACACCATATGCCATAAAGACCCAAGGGTAATTTGTCCCCACATTTTTATTGCCGAAATAATCCGCGGTTGCAGCAGGAAACAAAGCAAAATTCCCGCCGAAATTAAATCCTATAATAGCCGCACTCAAATACAGGCAAAACTCGCGTTGACAAATAAAATAAAAAACAATCATGATAATTCCCTGTAAGGCCGACATAAGCACAATAGATGTCTTGCGCCCAATCTTGTCTGACACTGTTCCCCATATAATACGGCCGAAACCATTCATCAATGCATAGAAAAGACCCATAGCTGTACCGGCAATGATATTCGCTTTATCGGGCGTCATGCCAGCGGCCGTTAGAGCATCCTTACCGAATAGTTGAATAACACCGATAACCATCAAGCCTGCTGTTGCACCGACAAAGAATGTAAGGAACAGTATCCAGAACTGGGAAGTACGAACCATTTGATTGACGGTAAAATCAATTCCACCAGTACTTGCAGCAATCGATCCCGCAGGCGGATTCCAGCCTTCCGGTTTCCAGCCATCCGGAGGATTGATCATGACCATTGAACCAAGGGTAACAAGAATCGCAAAAAGAATTCCATAAAGAATGAATACGTTACTAACCGTCCATCCCATGCCATAAAGACCTTTCCACCCTGGTGAAAGATCGACAGGGCCAAACTTGAATCCACTGGTCAGCTTGATCCATATCAACGCACCAAATCCAAATCCGGCAACAGCGAGACCGGTAATTAGTCCCTTTTTGTCGGGAAACCATTTAACGAGCGCTGCAATTGGACATACATAACCAAGCCCAATACCCGCGCCACCAAGCACTCCCACGCCAATCAGAATGCCCCAGAAATTACTTCCGACAAGACCTGCAAGGACATAACCGATACCTAGCACTATTCCACCAGCAAGAGCAACAATCCTGGGTCCAACTTTCTTCTGCCATTTGCCGGCAACCAATGCCATAACAACCGCAAACGTAAGAAGTCCTACAGAGAAAATTATCTGCGTCTCGGTCTTTGAAAATTTGAAAGGATCAGCTGTAAGCTTACCTGTGAAAGCGGACCAGGCATACATAGCACCCAGACAAAGTTGGATAATAATCCCACCGACAACGACCAGCCACCGGTTCATTACTTTTCCTTCTGACATTTTAAAACTACCTCCTTAGTTTATTTTCCACCTAAACAGATACGCACGCTGACCACGGGCCAGCGTGCGTATCAAGCTATCTATTCAGACTTTGCACAGCCTGTTACTGCTTTCCTTTAATCAGGTCCTCAACAACGTGAGGATCGGCCAGTGTCGTAGTATCACCAATCTGGTCAACCTGGTTCTCTGCGATCTTACGCAGAATACGGCGCATGATTTTGCCTGACCGTGTTTTGGGCAGAGCATGCGCAAACTGGATTTTATCCGGTACCGCAATGGCCCCGATTTCCTTACGAACATGATTCATAAGTTCTTTTTTCAGCTCGTCACTTGGATTTACTCCATCAACCACCGTAACAAACGCATATAGAGCCTGACCCTTGATATCGTGCGGCATCGGCGCAACGGCGGCTTCAGCCACCTTTTCATGGCTTACCAGCGCACTTTCAACCTCGGCCGTTCCGATACGATGACCGGAGACATTGACCACATCATCAATACGACCCATCAGCCAGTAATCACCGTCTTTATCAACGCGACATCCGTCGCCGGTAAAATACAGGTTCTTGAACATCATGAAATATGTTTCAATAAACCTCTGGTGATCTCCCCACATTGTACGCATCATGCCAGGCCATGGCTTCTTTATACAAAGCTTGCCGCCTTCGTTCCTGTTGCACTCAGTACCGTCATCACGAAGGACAACCGGCTCAACACCAAAGAACGGACGGCTGGCGCTGCCGGGTTTGAGAACATGCGCACCGGGGAGCGGCGTAATCAGAATACCTCCGTTTTCAGTCTGCCACCATGTATCAACAATGGGACATCTCTTTTTGCCGATCATTTCATAATACCATATCCATGCTTCAGGATTAATCGGCTCACCGACACTGCCCAAAACTCTCAAAGAGCCAAGATTATATTTTTTAGGCCACTCATCACCCAGCCTTATCAATGCTCTGATGGCTGTCGGAGCAGTGTAGAACACGGTAACTTTGAACTTGTCCACTATCTGCCAGAACCGGCCTGCATCAGGATATGTCGGAACTCCTTCGAACATGATACTGGTGGCGCCATTGGCCAGCGGCCCATATACAATGTAACTGTGTCCCGTTACCCAGCCTATGTCGGCCGTGCACCAGAACATGTCATCATTGTGAATATCAAATATGTATTTGTGTGAAATTGAAACATGCAGCAGGTAACCAGCCGTAGTATGAACCACGCCTTTGGGTTTACCCGTGGAACCGGAGGTATAAAGAATGAACAGCGGATCTTCCGCTTTAACGTTCTCCGGCTTACAGTCTGTACTGGCCTTCTTCATCTCATCATGATACCAGACATCTCGACCGGTCTGCATATCACAGGGTTCTTCATTGCGTTTGACTACAATCACCTTCTCAATGGAAGGCGATTTCTTAAGGGCTTCATCGGAAATCTTCTTCAGCCCGATGTGCTTACCTGCGCGAAGCGACACATTCGAAGTAATCAATATCTTACATTTGGAATCATTGATCCTGTCGGCCAGCGAATCTGCACTGAATCCACCGAACACCACTGAATGGATCGCTCCGATACGCGCACAACCAAGCATGACAATCGGAAGCTCAACAATCATCGGCAGGTATACGCATACCCGGTCACCCTTTTTAACTCCATAAGATTTAAGTACATTGGCGAACTTGCACACCTCACGGTGGAGATCTTCGTAGGAAACTTTTCTAACATCGTTTTCCGGCTCACCCTGCCACAATATTGCCGTCTTTTTCGCTGTCGGTGTGCCAAGATGGCGGTCAAGACAGTTGACGGAAACGTTTAATTCCCCGTCTTCAAACCATGTATGCTTTATAACCTTTTTGTCAACATCCCATGTATGTCTACGGGACACTGTCGGCTTCTTGAACCAGGAAAGTGTTCCAGCCTGTTCAAGCCAGAATTTGTCAGGGTTTTTCACAGACATTTCATACATTTCCTGATATTTACTGGAATTAATATGCGCATGCGCAACCACCTCTTTTGAAGGCGGAAATGTCCTTTCTTCTGTCATCAGTGAATCTGTTGATATTGCCTTTTTCTTCTCTTCAGCCATTGCCGTATCTCCTTTGTTTTTTACAAAACTCACCACACAATTGCGTTCTTCCCAAAAAAACGACGCGGTAACTTTACATACATCGTATGATTATCGCAAGCAAAGAAAGCGCAAAAAGATATGAATAGCTGTCCTCAAAGAAGACAAAACAGTTCCACTTGAAAATTCGGAATTCAGGATAATTGAAACAGTAGTTTACAACCGGATTCCAATTAACGGTCGTTTAATCAGTCACCTTTATCTTGACTATTTTCGCAGTATCATCGTGCTGGACAGTACGGGTAAAATGAACATCAGGAACCCCGAAAAGCATGCCATAATAAACATGATCAGCTGGTAAACCCAACAGCGGTTTCAATTCCGGCAATGTCTCCAAGGTCATTTTCAACATCCCCCACCATACCGTACCCAGACCCGCACTCTGTGCAAGAAGTTCAAAGTAAGCCAGGGCCAGGATGACATCTTCATTGGGACAAGGTATATCGGAAGGCGCTGAAATAATCAGAGCATGTGGTGCGGCACGAAAGATCATGTCCGTTCCGTGTTCGTAATAAGCCGGGATAGCATTGGTTAAAAATGCAAAACTCTCCGGGATCCGGTTGGATGTGCTGGCTGTTTTGAGTTCAGCCATAACTTTTTCTCTTAAGCGATACATTACAACCTTGTCGTCGATAACCCTGAACGTCAATTTGCGACAATTACACCCTGAAGGAGCATTCGCCAGGGTAGCCAGTAGTCTGCGAATAAGATCCTGATCGACATTCTCGTCCTTGTAATGCCGTATACTACGCCTTCCTCGAATCAACCGGATCATTTGTTCGAGCCGCGGAATTCTTTCAGCCGATAACAACATGCTGTCGTGAGGATTTTTCCCATGAATCGAAAGCGCTGCCGTTGGGCAGATCGCAAGACAGTGTTGACACTGGATACAATTCACTTCCTTATCAGGTTTGATACTTGGTAAATTCTTGTCCGTCTGCTCGATAATCTGTGCAGGACAATCCAAGGCACACCATCCACATCGCGTACAAAGTTCATCATCTACAGAAAAGTTTAACATAATTTTACCTCGCTGTTAATTTATGTCCTTCCTATCATTTGTCCAGAAAAATGCTGGCATCTTGGAATCCGGTTACGGCTTGATCAGAGGCACTTTGAAAACCATACATACCGGTTGGCTTGTAGTTATGTCTCTGAGTATTGGCTGTCCCTGCCCGTCTTTACCGCTGCCATAAGACATAAAAACACCAGATTTTACCGGTTTGCCAAGTTTCATCGTTACTTCTTTGCCACTTATGACGGTGGATACTACATCCTGATCAGTTAAAGTGATTGTATCATCTTTGAAACTGAATCCAAACGCCTTGTCACCGGCTTTACCATTCCAAGCTTCGATTTTCAGGTTACGATCAAACACAAGTTGAACAGTATTCGTATCTATGAGCTCAGCTCTATCAAGTTTCGGGTTCGCGAAATCTTTCTGTCCGTAAACCGAGGCGAGAATGGCCATTGTCCAGCGTCGTGCAAAAGCGCGCATGTTCACCTCATCGCGATAATGAACCCCGTCTGTTGGCAGGATATCATAGGCAATAGCACCAGGCAGAACATGGGGATGATTTGCCCAGACATATTGCTGCCCCCGGCGGATATTGTCATTCCTATTCCGTTCCGACCCGAGGTTAGTGATTTGTCCGATGAGCATGGGGCACTGGAAATCATTATAAAAAGCCGTAGCCGCATTCATCAGGTTTTGTACATATTCATCGTAGTTTCCTAAAACTGAAAGCTTATTGTAATGTGTGATATCATTTTCACCCTGATAGTAGAGAACCGCCCTAACCTTCATACCCTCATCGGTAGCTGCCTTCACAATCCCCAGCATTCTTGTATACATGCTGCCACCTTTACACCACTGCTTGACCACAGTGCTGCCGACAGCCGCCTGGATATAGCTGATCGGTACCTTTTGATCTGGGATCAATTCATTCAGTACCATGGGCCACGGAGATCCATGATCACCGTCATTTGCAGAGGGATCGTCGCCTTTGGACCAGATGTTCTTCCGGTATTTTGTTCCAATGAACGGATTCTGCTGTTCCATGGCTATATGTGCATCACCCCTGCCATCCGCATTCGATTGGCCAGTAATTACGAATAAGTCACCAATACCGATACACGTCACCATTGCAGTAAGTCCTGCGCCTCCGGTTGTCCGGACTTCCAGCTTCCCCTGCCCAACCTTCTCATGAATCGATCCGGCAAAAGTGCCATCTTTTGGATTCGGGTCAAGAACCTTCCATTCCCTGCCACAGAACCGGGCCTCGATTTTCTCTACTTTCCCATCTTTCGGATAACGACCCCGTATTCGAATAATTCCGTCACTGGGTGTTTCCCGCTGAAACACAACATATTGGACCGGATAGAGAATCTCGATTTGATCAGACTTTGCAGTTATGTCATCCCCTTGTGAAAAGAGAAACATCAGGATGATCAAAGATTTGGAGTTAAATTGCACAAAAACTCCGCATTCCAAAAACAACAGGTAATGTGCCTATGCCATCCATGGCCGCGCACGGCCTTTTTGGACTACAGTCTTTAGCGCTTTTTCTGCGATGTCAGTGTCCTCAACAACCTGGAAGTCAAACATACCGACACAGATGAAGTCTGCCCCATTTTCGAAACACCACTGGAAGGAATCGCGCGGATGGATCGCACCAGCAGCAAGCGTTTTGAATGCAATCCACGGCTTTTTAAGTGTGGCCATAAACTCAATGGTCTCTTTTGCATTTATACAGAACATGTTGTCATGCGGCCCATCATGCTCTTTCTTGGCACCGTTGATCTCATCAAAAGGTTTACGATTTTGTTCCGGCGTTGCCGACCAATAAGTATCTTTGTGCAGTGTTTTCACCCAGAAGTCTGGATCAAAACCGGCTTCAACACACTTGCGTACCGATTCCAGGCAATGTGCGCCAATACCACAGGGAATCATCTGGTCCTTCATGAAACTTAAGGTTTCTTCGATCACCTTCATCTGACCTTTTTGCACCAAACTGTCACATACCCCGCCGTGGAAATAAACCGCATCCGCCCCGCCATCGAGGGATCTTTTGACTGCTTCCTTACTGCTGCCTCCATCGGAAATCCACAGGAGCTTGCCTCCTTCTTTCCGATATTTGCTGATTACCTGACTAGTTATAGGATTTGTCAGAAAGGTATTAATACCACGTTGCTCCGCCAGCTTAAAGGTTTCGAGAACTTTTTCATCGGTATGATACGCCTTGATAAGAGGTGAAACATACATCAGGTCACGGCTGTGTGCCCAACCGCCAATAAGGTTACCGCCACAAATCACACGACTGATTTCGAGGTCCTTGATCTTTCCCTTTGGGATATTCACCGAACTAACAGATGGAGCGGCCGTTCCTGCTTTCTTTGCCGAATCAATTTCCGCACTAAGGACTTTCTCTTCAAAGCTGTGCAATGCCAATGCTGTTCCACCAGCCACCAGCGAATGTTTCATAAAACTACGTCTATTAATGTTCTTAGGCATGTGTTTATCTCCTTACGATTAACCTCAGGAAATTGTTTTCTGTAGAATTGTGACATCGCTTTGTATCAGGTGTCAACGTCAAACGGCACTTCAGATCAACCATTCCAACCACCGTAAAGGTCACGCCAGAACCTTTGAACCTTTTCTGACTGTTCTGATGAGATCCCGGGAGGAAATGGCAACTTTCTTACGCTGGCCAAATCACCACCGATATCAGCCACAACCTGAAGCAACTCAGCCATCAAAGGAACGGACAATCGCGTCATATCATCATCGGGCCTGTGATGGAAAAACCTGCCGCAAATGCAATTTTTCCGTCCGAGGCTGACTCCCGGAATACCTGCCACGACAAATGGGAACAGATCATAATAAGGCAAAATGTCGGATATCACTTCGGTAAATAATCCCCTCTTTTCAAAATACGGCAATACTGTTTGAAGAAGTTTTGGGTGTCCATTACAGATAAGCTCGTTCCATCCCATTAAAGAACCATAGCTGTCAAGATTGATCATCATACCGGTCTCTTTACTTAACTGTTGCCGATGTTTTCTGACATAAACAGCACTGCCAACCGACAATTGTTCCTCCGCGCCAAAACTGATTAATCGTATGGTTTGTTTTCTGGGCCGGCACGCCAAAACTCGCGTGAGTTCTATCAGCCCTGTTGACCCGCTGGCGTTATCATCTGCGCCAACGGAATCAGCCTGAGTGTCGTGATGAGCGCCAAAATAAATGGTTCCAGCCGAAGGATCACTACCCGGTAAAGTTGCAATGACATTTTGCGAAGTTGATGGTCGCATTCCGCCATCAACTTGTAATCGCGCCCTGCTGGCGCCATCAGCTTTCCAGCGCCAAGCATCCATAAAAGCGACATTAACCATAGGAACAGAACCAATATCTTTTGTATACGACGGTAACATGCCATCAGCCAGTGGCTGTTTGCCAGGGAAACGGACATCAACTATCAGGATAAACAACGGACCAGCCTTGATTAACCGGCGGTATGCTTCACGGGATTCTATATGCGTACCCAAATGTACAACCGCTTTGCCTTTCAAAAACGAGAGATCACGGCATTGATACTCGGCAGGCGCCTCAAAGAAAACAAGAGGAGCTTCCAGAATTTTATTATCTGTCCCGGGCGTCGAACTGATGAGCGAACAGGGAAAAGAAATCCATTTATTTTTACCCAAATTGACCCATAGCTTTTGCTTTTTTACCCAACGCTGCTGCACAGGGAATGTTTCAATGGAAACTTCGGCACCATTCTTTTCAAATTCATCTGCAATATAATCAGCCGCTTTTTTTTCATTATTCGAACCGGCCAGACGTATTCCTATATCAACCGCCAGCTTGCGCAAATGCCGATATAGATTTGAACTGGATATGGAAAATGTCTTTTTTTGCATGTAATTCTCCTCTTAAAAACTTCTTTGTTAACTGAAATCTCTAAGTTGCAGTTCAGCATTTTTTGCCCAGGCCACCTGTGCGCGGTAGTTACGATCAATCACTGGATTGTTACGGGCAGTGAGTTCACCATAAGTGCCGACGAACTCAAAATCGAGTTTATGCAGGCCTGGAAATACACTGGCAATACCAGCAACGTAGTCCTTGGAAGTATCATTGGTGGCGGCACTGACCCAGTGAAGATAACCGTATTTTCGATGGTCTGGGGCACCCATGAATTCCTGTGGAAACCCGGGACGTTTTACCATATTCATGAGAGTGTATTCCCATGCGACTTGTTTTGGGAAAGGTTTGAGATAATCCATCCTTGGAAAACCGGTAATCTGGTGGTACCCGCGATATGTGCTGTTAATGAACAGTCCACCAGGCTGTAATTTCACGGCACGTTCCATGAGATCTTTCGTAGCAACAACCATGTCGAGAATATTGTTATCGGCTTCGAAACCAAGAGCCGCGCGAGCTTTGGTGGCCTCGGGTGATGGATTGACAATAAAATCACCCATCTCAAAATCCACACCGCCGACCTTGAAATTCTCCAGCATCCACTCGAGTCCATCGCGCCACCAACCCTGATTCGCTTTTAACGACGGGTCCAGCACTGGCGTCACGGGCTTTTTACCAGTATCATTAGCTGAGCTGATGCGTTCGGGATATTTGCGCAAATAAGTATTGAGATTGAATTGATGGTTGCCTTCAAAATAGTAACCTCCGTACGAACACAGGCCGACACCGGGCAAAATGGAAACACCCTTGTCAACCGCATATTTACAAAGGTCTTGCGCGGCCCCAACACCACCGTGGCAGTCGCGAAGAAATCCCCAGATAATAACGCCGTAAATACCGTTCGTTGAGCAGTAATCAATAAGTCGGCGGAAACCGATGGTATAGGCTTCGGATTTCTTCACGTATGGGAATGGCCGATCCGCGGCTGCCATATCTTTCCTAATGACCTTGGGCTCATCGTCCCATGTCATACGCGAATCCCAACACCAGAGGATAATTTTCATTTTCGTGGTAACTGGCTTCGCTTCTGACACAAACGTCTGCCCTGCTAGAAGCGACGCGGCACCTGTACCTGCTATTTTCAAGAAATCGCGACGTTTCATGATTTACCTCTCTGATAAGAATTTACTTTTGGAACAGCCTGGATACTGGAGATCACTCAATCACTTCACCCAATTCCTGTCAACCCACTATTGATGTAATGTTTTGCACTTTTGGGTCTCCCTTGCCTGTTCTTCACTTAATATAATCATTTTTGTTTCTTGAAGAAATCACAATGGTCACGGTACCTTTGGATTTAGAACACTTCGTAGAGAAGTTATTGGTAGGGCGGGGCCGCCGGACCCGACGCTTATAGAGAACGGCGCGCCCAACGGTCGCGCCCTACCTTTGATTGCGGCATCAGGCCGCCTTTAAAAGAGACATATTCGAATGAACTTAAAACAGCACTACACAATGACAGGTTTTGACAAGCGATATGCCTGCTTGTCTCTCTTATGCTTTCTCTGTTGGTGCGGGGTCGCATGTCCTCAATCAACCGGAGAGACAATTCCGCTTGTCTATATAACAGACTTTTATCACAGCCCCGGCGATCCGGATGACCACATCGACATGGCAACTCTTTTGGCTCTCCCTGAATTTGACATACGGGCGATCTTGATCGATGTACGTCCACCCCACAAACCGGATGCGAATCCGTATGAACCCGGATTTGTTCCAATAAGCCAGATGTGTTATCTCACAGGAAAATCGTTCCCGGTGGCCATAGGACCTTCCCTGCCCCTGCGGTCAACCAGCGATTCGGCCATTGACCGGCCTGAATCAGAACAGCCGGCCATTAAACTTCTGATCAAAATTCTTCGTGAAAGCAAAGAGAAGGTAATGGTCAACACGGTGGGCACATGCCGGATTATAGCAGCGGCCTATTTAAGGGAACCGAAACTTTTCAGAGAAAAGGTCAGGGCGCTCGTTATTAACGCAGGCTCCAGCGGGAAAGGAACGCTCGAACACAATGTTGCAGTGGATCTTTATTCTTACATTGTTGTCATGCGAAGCGGATTACCGATTCTCTGGTTCCCCTGTGCTGGCGACACAACCAATTGGGATTCTAAGGACGCCATGGGTCCGAACAATACCTTTTACAGGGCACCCCATTTGCAGCTTTTTGCGAATCTGCCGGTTCCCCTTAGAAGCTGGTTCACGTTTGCCCTGTCACGAAGCTGTCGCGGTGACATCTTGCGTGCTTTATCGGATTTTCCGGCCAAGGAAGTCGATCTGCGATTAAACCATGGCACACGTAACTTATGGTCCACACAATCATTTGTACTGACAAGCGGCCGGGTATTAGCCAAAACAGATGCGGGCTGGCGTTTTCAACCGAAAAGCAAAATCAAACCTGATGCCCAAGTTGAAGAGATGACCATGCTACCGATCACTTTTTCAATTTCAGACGATGGTCAGCCAACATGGTCAAAAATCACGGGATCATCCAATATTCAGATATTTCAACGGACACCAGGCAGTCAACATGTCACGGCCATGACTGAAGCACTCAATGCTCTGCTCCGTGAATTTCCCATCGTTCGTTAACCCATTTATTTTCCAGACACAGACACTGTAGCCAGTTGCGACTTGATCCAGCAAAAGATTGTATCGCCGATCTGACGATAACCTTCAGCGGATGGGTGGACCCCATTATTGAGACGGGCCCCTTCCATTTTTGTTTCAGAATTCCACGGGGCTTTGAGTATTGGATAATTATTCATACAATCAAGGTTGATGTTGGAGGGGATAATGTAGATAAACTCCTTCTCACGATTGCCGTACTTTTCCATCATTCGCTCGACCACCCGCTGCTGGTTACGTTTATACTGCCACCGGGTTTGACCACACTTGTAGTTGGCACCAAATGCGTCCTGTGTTGCCGCCCCGGGAACCAGTAATAACGCTCCTATCTTCGTCTCTTTTCTAACCTGATGAATCATATCTATCAGCATGTCGTAATACTTGAACATGGTGTCAATACTCGTTTCAATGGTCTCATCCTTGGCAGCAAAGTTGTCATTACAACCCAGAAGAATAGTGACAAAATCAGGACCCTTACCATCGTTAAACTCCTGGCAGTACCGGGCAAAATCCGCCTTGAACTTTCCCTGGCCATCGGGATAAAGGAAAGGACTACTGCTCGAATTCCACTTTTTCCAGTCGATCAGCCCTTCTGTTCGATTTGTTGCGTTAAAATAAGTCATGAATCGCAGTGCCGTCCAACCGCCATATCCTTCAATCCGAACATCTGGATTATTCTCGTTCGGGACATGACCAATCAGTGTAATGCGGGGGTTGTCATTGGTTTTACACAAATCCAGCAGATACGCCGGATATACGGCGGCATGCGTGAGACTGTCCCCAATGGTAAGAACAGTGACTGGCAGACCGGCGCCGGCATTTCTTGGAACAACCTGCAGGATTGATTCATCGCGGGCTATGATTTTGTTAGCGTCGTCACGTACTTCCAAAACAAATGGGAATTGCCCCATGTCATTGTTCGTTGCCACTAATGTCCATCGCTCAGACTGTTGTTTTCCCTTGGTACATGTTACATCGAACACATAATTTGCGGGATTAACAACAAGACAGACGTTATCAAAATACACATTCATTTCGATACCGGGAACGGCATAAATACGCGGTGGGAGAAGGAGTCGAATAGAACCTGGGAAGTGCGCGGGAATTTGCACGGTGGCTTGTGTCTGCGTTGTTATCTGAGCAGATAGGTTTGTACATGACAATACAACAAATACAATTGCAATAAGACTGCTGATAATGTTTAAAACAGGGCGTGTTTTACTCTTCATTTGTTATTACTCCTTTTGTTTTCAAGAACTATAGCAAAGCATGACTATTTCTTTTCTTCGTCCAGAAAATTCCATCCACCCGCTTTATGATAACAATCTGTAATATCACTTGGCCGCATCCAAACAACACGTTCACTGAGATGTTTTTTAATTCGTTCCACAACAGTAGTAAATGCCTGCCAGCCGACACCCTTTCCAGGATTCAATCCCTGCCAGTGGGCATACCAAATACAGTACGGCGCACCAGCTTCAACATGACGCACAATAATACCAGACTTTCCATCCTCCGTTATATAGTAATCAGGATTCACACGAGCCGTATTGTTCTCCCAGATTCCAAAATTATCCCTGGCATTCGGCATCAAATCATAGACGGCATATTTCCCATCACTATCCTTTTGATGTATACCGAAATCCTTTTCGCTGGCGTCGAAAAAACAAGGTACGGTATTACCGCGGAACTTCCCTTGCCTAGCCAGGTTGAGCAGGGCCTTCCACATGGCAGTATTCGGTTTGGCATGACCGTCCCCGCGCAGTTTCTTGTAGCGCTGCTTACAAACTTCGCATCCACAACCAGGCCAGGTCAAACCGGTAAATTTTATTCCGGCCCGTTCACCCTCGGCGATGATATGCTGGAAATATTTTTCGTACTGTTCTACTGTAATTGCCGGCTCGTATAACCAAAGCCCCTCATGTCCTGCATTTTCCGGCGGATGGTTCAAATCGAAATCAAATAAGCCACGGTGTGTCATAAGCTCCATATGCGTATCGATACCGCATTCCCAAGCCCGCTTTACTTGTTTCAGATATGCCTGTTCCTCTTCAGTCGGCTGACGAGACATGCAATGGCCACTCGCACCCAGAATGACACTCGATTCACCTTTTATCCCCTGCTCAGCACAGTAATCGAGGAAGATTTGAAATGCTTTGGCTCCAGCCACATAAGGCCCTGTGTCATCGCAGTAAAACGATAGAATTGTTTTACGTTTTCGCGATTTATTGGGATCGCCAGCCAAAACTTGAGGTAAACATCCAAACGCTGCAACAGTTCCTGCAGCTGTACTGAGGAATTGACGACGACTGAAAGTATGTCTTAAACCAGTCACCATTTTCCTTTCAATTATCTAAAGTGGCCTCAGGCAGCAACCAAAGGTAGGGCGGCGCGACCGCCGGGCGCGCCTTTTTTTATAAACGGCGGGTCCGGCGGCCCCGCCCTACCCGTAAATCTGTATCATGTCTTGCCGTCACAATCTAACCATGGAGCCAACGGTCGGGATCGAACCGACGACCTGCTCATTACGAATGAGCTGCTCTACCAGCTGAGCTACGTTGGCATGTGGAAAAACAGGTGTACTCTATATCGCTACACGATGAAGTCAAGAAAGCATCCGGACAAGAAGCGGTTCAAGAATCGTCAGTTCGGGGATGTTCCTGCTTACAAGTTTTTCGTGGGCATCCAAAACAGCCTTCCGGCATTTCTGCAGTTCTCTCTGCGAAAAACGTCGCGCCTGATCAGCAATTATACCAACCCGGAAAGGATGAATACTACGAGGATCCGTTTTGAAATCTTGAGAAAAATTTTCTTCAATATCAGGAGGAACATCACCCCATTCCGCAGTGGATCCCCGTGAACCGCTTCTAACCACAAGCCAGCCGTTATCAATTGCTTCCCGGTATATCATTAAATCCCGAACCCGGTTCTCGAGGGCGATAATAAGTCCAATCGCACTTTCTTTCTGGAAAAGAAGCTGACGTAAAACGGAAATTGCAAGTTTGAGATCACGCTTCCCAAAAGCATCGGCAAGATCCCACGCCAATGCCTCACGAGATGAAGAAACCACAGCCTGAATATCATTGGCACTGACTTCTTTCCTGTTGCCAAGATATACAGCAAGTTTCTCAATTTCGTTGACAATCTGCCGCGTGTCAGTTCCAACCTTTACAAGAAACACATGAGCAACATCTTCATCAATTCTCAAGCCTGCTTTTTTAAAACAATCGAACACAGTTTGCATTGCCTGTTTTTCCGCCATGTAGGCTTTATCAGGAACGGCAAACTCATGCACATCTCCAGCCTCTTTGCAGGCCTTGTAAAAGGCATATCTTTTGTCAACCTTGGGAGATGTGACAACAAGTTTCTGCCCGTCAGGTAATCCATCTTTAATGAAAGCCGCAAGACCTTCTACACGTTCCTTTACAAACTGGCTCCGGCCAGTGACACTATCGTAAAGAAAATTGACATCACGGAACCAGACGACTTTATTACCTCCCATGAAACCAACAGTCTGAAGAGCCTCCCGGCATTTATCCACAGCATTCACCGCAGCATCCACACTATCGGCATTTCCATCAATAATCTCGAGGCCGAACACCTGATTCTCACGGGGAACAAGTGATTCAACCTTCTCCTTCGCGCTGGAAGAAACAAGGTATTCATCACCATAAATCAAATATACTTTTGCTGCCATATGCTCAAAATAGTCCTTGTTTTGGCATCCTACAAGCCGTTTTTTGGAGTGACTGTACCCGATGCAATTTGAAGTGACAACAGGGTAAAACCGGAGTATTTTCTATAGAAATCAATCAGATAAGCAGATGAAAGAACCTTCCATTTCTAAAATCAGGGAAAAGAAAACCAGGGAACGCGAGAAGCACTCTGGAAAAACACCCTCCGGGAAGATATCTCTTAACGACAACCGATTGCTTGGCATTCTAATCGCTGTTGCGTTGTGGATAACTTCCATATTATTGCTTGGCTCAGAAGAGATTTCGGAATGTTTATCCAGGCCGGATTCATTTCTTCCGTTAGCGGGCAATAGTATTTTCATTTTAATCAGCTTGTTTGCCACAGGACTATTTCTCGAAATAGTCAGGCCCGGAATATTGCGAAACAATTCTATAATTCTCCTTTTATCTCTTGTTTCTCTCCTGGCCCTTATTCCGACAAGAGCTCTGTTATCCATGGCAAAAGATACCTCCATGATTTCCCCGCCGGTAGCAGATTTTCTGTTACCCCTGGCATTAGCACCACTGTTGGCAACCATTCTGATGGACGGTACGATCGGCATGGCGGTAGGAGTATGGACCAGTCTTGTAATGGCCATAATGACAGATAACAGCTTCTCCGTACTGGTAACCGGCATGATTGCCACGGTCGTAACCGCTTCAACAGCCACTAACATCCGTACTCGCCGCAGGGCATTCCGAGCGGGTCTTGTAGTAGGTCTGGCGGAAATAACATGTGTCTCCGGATTAACCGCTCTTAACTGGCAGTGTCCTGACATTACGCTCGTTATCAAACAATCGACAGCCTGTTTGGCCAGTGGATTTTTCTCTGCATCAATCGCACTTATAATCCTGCCCCTTTTCGAAATGCTTTTCGATATCACAACGGATATAACGCTTCTTGAACTTTCCGATCCGGCCCATCCATTGCTTCAGCGCCTTTCCGTGGAGGCTCCAGGCACTTATCATCACAGTTTGCTGGTAGCCAATCTTGCACAGGCTGCGGCTGACGAAATTGGCGCAAATTCTCTGCTTGCAAGAATATCAGCATATTTTCATGATGTCGGGAAACTTGTGAAACCCGAGTTCTTCGCAGAAAATATGCAGTTACAGAACAACCCTCACGATGATCTGCCTCCCAGCATGAGCACTCTTGTAATCATCTCTCATGTAAAAGAAGGTGTAAGTCTGGGCATGCTGCATAAACTGCCGCCACCCATAATCAAAGCCATTCAGGAACATCATGGAACAAGCCTTCTTTCTTACTTCCATTACAAGGCGAAATCCCAACTTGAATCCAAGATCAGCCACTCTGAAGAAAATAATCACAAGGGAGAACGCGAGGAAGTTGACGAAAGTGGTTTCAGATACCAGGGGCCAAAACCAACATCCCGTGAATCAGCTATTCTTTGCCTTGCCGACGCCGTGGAAGCGGCATCAAGAACCATGGAAAAGAAAATACCTGCAAACATCGAAGACCTGGTTAATGAGATAATCAATATGCGGCTTGAAGACGGTCAGCTTGACGAATGTAACCTCACATTGTCGGAACTTGCCGAAGTCAGGCGATCTTTTGTCTTTACGCTTCTGAATATGTTCCACGGCCGGGTTCCCTATCCCAAAGATGAAGATTGAGATAAACAACCGTCAGAAAATCTGTAATCCCAATATTACAAAAATCAAGAAACTGATTAAAGAACTGATGCGCAGGGCAAATGAACTCAGTCCAGATACCAAATGGGGAGAAATATCAGTTGCTCTTGTTGATGACAACTGCATCAAAGCCTTAAAGACACATTTCTTTGAGAGGCAGGAAATTACAGACGTGATCAGCCTGCGTTACAATCCGATTCCAGGCGATAAGGCATGTTTGACAGGGGAGATTTTTGTAAATATTCAACGTGCCATCAAGTATCCGCAAAAAACAAGTTCCCGCTGGAACGCCTCCAATGAACTGGCTCTATATCTGGCACATGGATGCGACCACCTGATGAACTCATCAGACCATGATGAAACCGGATACAGGCGAATGCGTCGCAGGGAACTGGGATGGCTTAAGCAAAGAAGTATTGCCGTATTGACAAAAAATCTTTTTAAGACTGTTCAGACGAATCAACAAGCAACCTAGCTTCAATTCCATGATTGAAAAAACAGATGCAATAGTCCTGAGGATCAGTCCATATTCCAAAACATCCCAGGTAGTGACATGGATCACCAGAAATTACGGTAGACTTGTCACTCTTGTAAAGGGCGCCTGCCGTCCAAAAAGTTCATTTCTCGGCCAGTACGATCTTTTCTATACCTGTGAGATTCTCTTCTACCGGCGCGAACGGAATGCCGTGCACATATTAAGAGAGTGCTCACCTGTTCAAACCAGAAGCATATTCAGAGCTAATTGGAAAGCCATGATATGCGCATCATATGTGTGCGATCTTGTCGCACGTGTAAGTCCGGAACATCACAGCCAGCCGGAACTTTTTGAACTGGTTGAGTCATCCCTGGATCATCTCTCCACAGGAAACACCAAACCTCAATTCCTCGTGTGGTTTGAACTTAAATTGATGGAACTGCTTGGAATGGCTCCGCAGCTTTTGATATGTCAGTCATGCCAGACAAATTTATCCTCGCAGAAATCCCTGTCTGTTTTATTTTCTCCGGCACGCGGAAGTATTCTCTGTCCTGCCTGTTCCAGCAGACACAAAGCACAGGCAATAACTGTTACACCGGATATACTTGCGATGCTGCGAAACTGGCAGGCAAGCGACAAGGCCATTTCCGCAGGTAATACAAGAATTACAAAAAAACAATTGATTGCTTTGCGAAGGATACTTGATACATTTCTTGATTATCACTTGGACTTTGTACCTCTTAGCCGAAGCATTGTGATGGACTTAATCCAAGAAACCGCTCCGAGCCAGGGCAACCGAGCTCCGGGCAAAACAAAAATACAAAAAGACCACAGGAGAGAATAGATGAATTCGAAAAGTATTGTTTGTCCAGGAGTATTGTCGATATGCGTCGCAATGCTTATAATGTCGGGTTGTTCAGAAAAGACATCATCTACCACGCCCAAGAAAGAGCCGGGTAACACCACTCCGCCGGCAACAGTAAATGTTGCACCTGCAGCGGAGCTACCAGAAACAATAATTGAAGTTAATGGCGAAAAATTCACCCGCGATATGGCAAACGCCGAAATAGGCCAAAGGTTGGCTGGAGCGCAGGGACAAATACCGCCCGAACGAATTCCGGAAATTAAATCACGTATGATCAACCAGCTGGTCGAACGTTTCGTCATAAAAACAGTGTTGATGGCTGAAGTAAAAAAAGAAAACATCACCGTAAAACCCGAAGAGGTCGATCAACGTTTGAATAAATTCAAATCTACACTTCCAAAGGAAATGAAGTTTGAAGACCTTCTCAAGAAAAACGGAATAACTGAAGAAAGAGTTCGTGAAGACATCGCATCAGATCTCAAAATCAGCAAATTGTTTGGCCCGATAACGAATGGAATAAAAGTAACAGATGCCGACATATCAGAATATATGGAAAAGAACAAAGAAGCCCTGGCTTTCCCCGAGAGCGTTCATGCCCGTCATATACTTGTAAACGTTGCAAAAACAGATGATGAAAAGGTAAAAACAGAGAAGAAAGCCAAAATTGGGAAACTCAGAGAACAAATTGTTAATGGTGCGGATTTTGCAGCTGTTGCCAAGGAAAATTCGGATTGTCCAAGCAAACAAATGGGTGGCGATCTGGGAAAATTCAGGAGGGGACAGATGGCAAAGCCATTTGAAGATGCCGCCTTTGCGCAAGCAACAAACGTTATTGGCCCGGTTGTTGAAACCGAATTCGGCTATCACATTATACAGGTCATGGAACACCTGCCTGCCGGTACGGCATCTAAGGAAGAAGTATCAAGCGGATTAATGGGGCAGAAGTGTGATGAAGCTCTGCGGAAGTACATTGCTTCCCTGTCCCAGAAAGCAAATATAAAAGACAACAGACCGCAGCAGATGATGCAACCACCGCCGGGAATGGGCATGGGTATGCCGGCCGGAAGCGGTCCAGCACCTGCACCGGCGCCTAAACGTTAAATCTGAAGTTGCAGATATCGCCATCTTCGATGATGTAGTCTTTGCCCTTTAACTGGGTTTTACCCTGGGCCTTGACTGCAGATTCACTACCAGCCGCAACAAGGTCATTGTATTTCACTATTTCAACACGAATAAATCCGCGTTCCATATCGGTGTGTATTTTACCGGCAGCCACCGGAGCTGTGGATCCTTTTCGTATGGTCCAAGCCCTGACCTCGTCTTCACCCATTGTATAAAATGACATCAAACCAAGCGTGTCGTAGGCAGCACTATTCATTCTGTCGACACCAGGAGACGTGAGACCCAGTTCCGCAAGATATTGTTTGCGTTCTTCTGAATCCGCTATAGCCATTATTTCCTCTTCTATTTTGCACGATATTGTAACCGGATCGACACCGTCATTCTTAACATCTTTTTCGTCTACATTGTATGTCCATATGATCGGTTTCAATGTGAGGAGCCCGAGACTTTTCAAGGAGGCACTTTCTTCAATATCAAGCTTAAGTGTTCCAGGTTTCTGCTCAGACTCAATTGCCTGTTTACATTTTAAAAGGGTTCTTTCTTCCACGACCTGTAAGTGATTCTGCCCTGCTCTTTTTTCTTTTCCGATTCTTTCGAGCCGCTTGTCTACCAGTTCGAGATCTGCAAGCATAAGTTCAGTTTCAAGGTTGGCCCTGTCGCGTTTTGGATCAACCACACCTCTTGGATGATAAACCATGTCCGAGCTGAAGGCTCGTACCACCATGCACAACAGTTCACAACGACGCGCTGTTTCCAGCCAGAACCGTTCATTGCTCCCTTCGCTCATGTCCGGACACAAAAGAAAAATCGTTTCCGCATATTTGGTTCGCTGCGGCTTGACCAGTTCAGAAATCACATCAACACGCGGATCACGAACCGGAGCTCGACCTTCTATACTCTCGTCCTCCTTGCGGTTATCAGGGATTTTCCGTCCTGTAAGAAGTGTAAACAGTGTACGTTTTCCTGCCTGAGGAAGTCCCAGAAGCGCAACTTTCATAGAAATGTCCTTTGAATTACTAAAATGGCCCTGTTTTAACATCCGCAGGGCCGTAACAGCACATATTTTCTATTCAAATCCTATCTGCGTTTTAGTTCCCGGAATACCCAAATGCCAAGTTGATCAACATCCGCGATATCTGTATTAAATTCTGCCCGGCCGAATCCGGGTGAAGACCAGTTTGTCGACCATGACACAGGCAAGTTATAATAAGACCAAGCGTCAATAACCGACGGACCATCCAACTTGTACCTCCATGTTCGATCACTTGTTTCATTATAAAAGAAAAGCGCCAGAGTATTGGATACAGTAACAAAATTATCAGCATAGAATCTGAAACTCACAAAGTAATTGAATCCGGCATAATTCTGATTCCCGGTAAATATACTGCCGGATAAATCGATACCTGCGAATATTCCTCCATCTTTGTTTACAGGAAAATCCCAAGACTCAGAACCCAGCGTAGGAGCCCCAGAAACAGGCATCAGCTCTGCAAAAAAGCAAATAGATAACACCAAAATACCGGTTGTAATAGATCTCATAAAACAAACGTTTGCATTATTATATCCCAATCAAGACACTAAAACAATCATGACATATCTTATCGGCCTTGGCCGCGAAGCTCCTCAACTAGCCTGTCATCCTTCCATAATCCCTTGAATTGACGACCATTGGGATATATACAGATGCCTTCGCCGTTTTTTCTGCCTTCTTTAAATTCGCCAACATACTCTTCACCGCCTGGATAAATATAACGTCCCTGTCCCTCTCTTTTATCATTCTTAAACTCACCTATGTATTTGGTACCATCCGCAAAGAAATAAATACCTTTCCCGGTCCTTAAATCATCCCTGAATTCGCCCTTATAGATATCATTATTACGAAAAGAAAGGATCCCATTCCCATTTTTTAAACCATTTTTGAAATCACCGGCGTATTTATTGCCATTAATGTAAATCATAGTACCTTTACCTGTTATGGTATCATTTTTAAAATCACCTACGTATTTTTCGCCATTACGGAACACGAAACTGCCTTTACCTTCTTTCATATCATTCCTGAACTCACCGGTATATCTGTCGCCATTATTATAATAGTATATCCCTAGCCCGCTTTTCATATCGTTTTTGAACTCACCCTCATATTTGTCGTTATTACGGTAATAGTAAGTTCCTTTCCCGTTCAATAAGCCACCCTTAAATTCACCTTCATACCTGTCACCGCCCGGAAATGTAACAACAGATATTTCCCCTTTCAGTTCAATTTTTTCAAAGATATTTGTCGTTTTTAACGCAATGGCTGCATCAAAAAGTCCTGCCGTTGAAATTGAACTGATATCCGTTTCAGGGATATCGGCCTTTTCAGGCACTGATATCCCCTTATTTACACTTTGAATCGTTTCGCCGACATAACTCCGTGTTGGACCTGTCGACGTAACCAAGGCTGAATATTGTTTTTTGATGTCTTCCAATTCCTTGTCTTTTGCCGCCAACATCCATTGTATTTCCCAAAGTTTCGTCTCGAGTTCCGATAAAGTTTTAGCATCTCTCGCATTTAGGGATTCCACCCATCTGCTGAACCGCTGAAGATCTATTTTAAGCACCTTACTTTCTTCGCTACGATCAGCTTCAATACTTTTTACGAATTCTTTGAGTTGATTATTTCTGTCCTCGAGGACGCTTATCTTGTTGGATATTCCTATTACCTCTGTTCCGTAATAAGCTACTTGAGCCCTGATACTGTCACTTATATCAACAGCCTTCCTGGAATTCTGATAGAGGAACATTCCGACAGAAATGAACAACACCAGTATCAGAAGTGTTGCTAATATGAATACAGTACTTATCCAGATCAGAACACGACGGCTGCGCTTCTGCTCTGTTTCAATGTACTTCTGCACCACGCCCATGGTAATGATCGGATCAAGCACCTTGGGCAAATGTTGTACAGTCGGCCTGGCAAACTCCCCATTGTCAGAATGGATATCGCCAAATCTATCATTATCTTCATTCATCTTTCTCAACAATACTTGTTACCCGGCGATTGTCAAATTGAGATTCATCAGCGTTTCGGTACGGCAGATGCAGGCAGATTCCCGGTCGGAGCTGCTGCCTTGGGCCGGCCTGCGTTCTCAACTATCATCACCTTCGAGAGCAAGAGTGAACCTGTTACTGAGTCTTTGGTCTTACCGGGATTAGTATTCAACTTTAACACCCTTGTCATTCCAGGAGACATGTCCATTCTATAAAGAAAACTTATTAAATTCTTTGTCTCCGCATCAAATTTGCTGATTTCAACAATGTATTCCTCGTAAGATCTGGCGGAGGACTTGGAATCCTTGGGTTCTTTTTGATCCATGGCATTAATCATCAATCCGGTCTTTTTTGCAATATCGTACACCTCTCCCTTCATCACAGCCATAGCTTCCGATGAAGAAGCAGCCCTGGCTATGGCATTACTGATCCTATCATATTCGGCCTTCAGTTCCTTTTCCCTCGCCAGTAAAAACAAATTATCATTCCGAATAATTTTTGCCTGTTCAATACGCCCATCTATTTCCTTCAGCCGGCGTACAAAGGACCGTATAACAAACTGATCCATGAGATAACAGATTGCAAATACCAGCGCAAATACAAGAGCCAGCTTCTCGCGCGGCGCAAGTTTATCCAGTTTATCAAGAATTGTCTTCATTTTTCCAGGGCACACTCAATCTGAAATTTGAATACGGCCCCTCCTTCACCTTTCTTCGTGGTGTCTTTGACATCCTTGAACAATAAAGCTCTTTCAAGACTATTTACAAATGTCTGTACATCCTCAACAGAACCACCTTCGCCATTGATGGTCACCTGTCCTTTTTCCTTTTCAAGGTCGAGTCCGATCAAATCAAGAGTAATACTGGCAGGAACAAGTTTATGGATCTCGGAAATCAGATTAACCATGGTGAACCTGACATCTTTTCGATCACGGTCAACCATGATGATTTCCAGCATCTTTTTTACATTACGGACTGTCGGTTCATTGTCCTTGATCTCTTTTTCGATCTTTTGGAGTGTATCCCTCTTGAAATAGAACTTTAGAGTCCCATAGAATGAAGTGACAATAAGAAACGTCACGACAAGAATGCCAAAAGCCGTCAGTGTTTTCGCCTTTTGAATAAGGCTTCTCCTCAATAAAATGGAATCAGGAACCAGATTTAACTCCATGTTTTCCGGCGCCATTGCAGTTCCGATCAAGGCCGTAAGAGAAACCGCTTGATATTTCGGATCACTAAGCGACGGTTCAGCCGGCACTTTCGTGACCGTCCCGACAGAATCCTTAATATTCGAAGATAATTTAAGCTGCCCGCCAAGATACTCGTTAAGATCCGGAATATTCGCACCAGCACCGGAGATAACCAACCTGACCGGTGCCATACCATGCGACTCACTCTGACACATTTCGATGGATTGTTTCACTTCCCTGGCAAGTTTATCTTTCCAGTTCTCATAATCTTCAATTAACTGGTTGGCGCCCACAAGGATACTCCGGGTGAATACCATGCTACCCTTTGTCATAACAGCAAAGTCGGAATAAAATGAATCGACATCAAGAACAGCCGTTACTTTGTCAGCGCCGCCAAGGGATTGACGGCACCAGTTTAACAGGCCTTCTGAAGAAACCGACATTCTCTGCACATCCACTCCGGCTTCTTCCAGAACGCTGAAACGCTGACGAAGAACTCCGCGCTGGACAATAACCAGCATGACCTTGCTGTATCCTTCCCTCTCTGAACCCAGTATTTTGTAATCCGAAACAATTTCATCCTTGGAATAAGGGGTTTGTTTACCGACCTGAAGATCAACCATATCGGCTATCTCATTGGGATCTGAAGAAGGAAGCTCAAGCATCCTGACGTTCACAACCTGTCTTGGCAGGCAGGCAATCATAGGTATTCTTGAAAACTTGAATTTCTTGATGGCCTGCGATATCGACTGGGGCAGTCCGGCACCACCGGAAGAACTGAATTTCTGTAGATACAACCTGGTAACAGAAAGACCTCCACGGGCAGACTCAGCCTGCATCATCTTAAGCCAGTCGTTTCCTATCTCAATAATAACCGACGGCCCGTTTGAACGTTTCCTGGGATTATTAGAACTCATGCCAATACAGTTTTACTCCCCGTTGCCTGTCAAAAACAAATTCAATCTGTCTGTCTTCCATACTACTGCCAAGCGTTTTTCCACCGGCGATTCCCCCAAAACATGAGGACTTTATAGCTAATCCACCCATCATACGGCTAAGAACGGTCTTTTCCACAGGCTCAATCTTTACAAAAGCATTCAACTGCGTTGTTATGGACGGATCGGTAAAAGTATTTCCGCCCGCCCTGAACCTGGCAATTTTATCTGCTAATAATCTGCAGGTTGCCCGGTCGCCACCTCCGCCAGCCTCTCCCATACAAACCAGAACAATAGGATCGGCTGTATTGATGTTCACTTTACCGGTCCCGTATATTGTTATATAGGGTTTGAGCTTGAGAAACAGATCTGAACTCACTTTTTTCACGAGCAACAACTCGTGTAACGATTGAAAATCCCCGTTGTGACACTGATAGGGGTTACTTAATGCCGCATAGTGGCTGTTCTCCGCTCCGCCTGTCAACGTCACGTCATTTTGATCACGCCAATCAATGATTGCCGCCGTTACATCCGAAGCAGTCATCGTGTCAAGCTGGCCTATATTTTGCAGCATTGCTTTTAACAACGGTTCACTTGCCTTGTTAATATTAATTTTTCTTTCCTCATCATACATACCGTAATTGGTTGCAACTCCACCAAATGGTGAAATATACGTGTAATAGACGGAATAACTTCCTTGTCCCAGTGCGACATCGCGAAAAAGTTCTTCACCGGAACTCCATAACTCGTTCAAGCCGTCCCATGCATTTGAATCGCCCCTGGCTTCAGAAACAGCCTTTTCCGCACCAGCTCTTGCCAGATAGTAGGCCGTGACCCGGCCTTTTATCTTGCTTGCAACCCTCAAGTTTGATGCCACGTGTCCGCCCACAGCAACAGCAAGTGCCGCAAGAAAGAACAACACCCATAACGTCAATACGAGGATACTGCCTCTGTTGTTTATATGCATGTTGTTCACGTCGCACATGACAAATCTACCTGCCGGGTCCCGCGGCCGTTGGCTGTTGCTGCGGCTGTTCAGGCATTGGCGCAGCAGCAGCCGGAATCATTACCGTTCTCTTGATTTTGATGAACTGTTTATTATCACCTTCAAACGACAATTCCAGCGCCAATGATCCGGGAATATTTGTAGCGTTACTCCATGCCTCCTGCCACATACCGCTCCCGTCATTTGTAGATGGTAATGAATAGTAATTCACCACCATGTCATTGACACCGGTTATGATCTTTTCCGCCTTATCGTTTAACGGTTCACTTTCCGGAAACACCCACGTCTTCCTGAAAATCACTCTTTTCTCCGGATCGAAATAATATTTAATTGTTCCAATCCTGGATTCTTCGCCGCCATAAGTCGTTACATCAATCAATCCCGGAAAAGCGAATTCTTTCGCCCCTCCGCTGAAAGTAATCGCATAAAAACGAAAGGTATTCGCTATGTCCCTGTGTACAGCTTCCAGTCTTATCATTGCATCCGCCTCAACGCCGCTGTATTTTCTTGCGTAATCCCATGTCCTGACACCAGCCATAAGACATGACGCAATGGCTATTATGACCACGCCAAAGATAGCTGCAACAACCAGCAATTCAACAAGGGTAAAGGCTTTTATCGAAGACTGTCGACCAGAACACCGTTCATACATGTTTAACATCAGGTTCATTTTTCCAACCAATTCATTGCCGTAAACAGGACAAGCGGTTATTGCTGTTTTTCTACTCTTAAAAATGTTGAGGCTGAATATCGTCTTGAGGATCCATCACGCCAGACAGTCAGGTCAACCTGGTTCAATGTTGCAGAATCAATGCCGATACCGGACAAAACGGACATCCCTGTCACCTTGCTTTCCCAGTGGTAATTATTATTTTCATCTCCAAACAAACCATTTGACAACTCCGCATCAAACCCGCTCTTTGCCAGCGCTGATAACTCAATGTCGGCCATTTTTTCCATAATAAGCATGTTTGCTCTGAGAACATTCCGAGCCTCGCCAAGCACAGAAAGGGAAACATTGAAAGACTCCAACACAACCACTATTCCCGTGGAAAGAATCGCAACGGCAATGAGGACCTCCGGAAGGGTAAAACCATCTTGTAAAGATTTCCCAAACGTAAAACTGTACTCTTTTCTTTTCACCTGCTGTTTATTTCTGTTGTTCCCAGTTGGTGATGTCATCAGTTGTATTCTGTTCATCAGATCCGCGTGACCAGATATCGAAATCGGCCGTATTATGGGCTCCGGGACATTTATACTCGTATTTGCGTTTCCAGGGGTCAAAAGGCTGATTCTCAAGATACGGACCTTTCCAGTTCCTGGCGGAAGCCGGTTTGGTCATCAGCGCCTCCAAGCCTTCTTCCGTCGTTGGATAACGGTCATTGTCGAGCTTGTAAAGTTTCAGCCCCGTAGTAATGCCGGCGATACCACCGCGGGCAATATCTTTCTTTGCTTCCTCGGCGCGCGGCAAAAGTCGCGGAAGCACCATACCGGCCAATGCCGCAATGATAATGACCACCACCATAAGTTCAATCAGTGTAAAACCTGTATTAACACGTTTCATAATCATCGATTTACCTCCTTCTGTTCCATCACATATTTCTTCCAAGCTCTCTCCAGATCATCAATATTACGCAGGGAGTCAGGATAAGCAAATCTTAAAGCATCTTCCAAACCCCTGCCATTACGAAGTTGTCCACAAAAAATCCTGAATCTTTCGGAACCATGCTTTTCTATCAAAAAACCCACCAGACTGACCGACTGTGCATAAAATTCACCAACCTTAACGTCTGCAACCAATTGCCGTACATTTACAAGCATGAGCTTATCTAAGGGAATATACTTATTACCTGCAGCCAATCTTCCAGCAATCTTAACCATTTGCGTTCTCTTGGCTGGCTCTTCCCACTGTGATACCCCCTCATTCAGCCATAGCGGTATCTCACCCTTGAAACCCATGAAATCCCGTAAAACAAGGTGCGTCAACTCGTGCGGAAGGACTGAATCCATAAAAGAATCATTTCCCGGAAATGTGGATATTTCTTTTTTGTCGCAAACCGTCTTTCCAATGGCCCATTCAGGAGCTCCGGTTTTTTGTGTAAATTCCGTCTTCGATGAATATATGAATATCTTAACCCGGTTCTCCCACAGCCAGAAATTATCATACCGCGCAAAGCCCAGATCGGTCGTAATACTGCTGTAATATTCCTCCGCTTTGCCTGCAACCCTTTCCGCCATGACGGGATCCTTCACGTAATGAACCAGAAAATGTTTCCCCTTGATCACCTGCCATTCAGGAATAGCACTGACACATAAAGGTAACGTCACGAAAAGACTGACAATACAGAAAACCAAGCCGGAAAAACGGTGATGTGACATGGTGTCAGCGGACAATAGTACTGAGTTCGAAAATAGGGAGAAGCATTGCAGCCACTATGAAACCTACGACAAGACCGACAATAAGTATAAGTAACGGTTCCAGAAGACTGGTGGCCAACCTGCTTTGTTGTTCAACTTCATTTTCGTAAAACAAAGCTATTTCCATCATGGATTCATCCAACTTGCCGCCCTCTTCGCCAACTGCAGCCATATTCGCTACAAAAGGCGGAAAATACTTCGTTTTTTTCAAACCTGCCGAAACGGATATTCCCTGGTTGACCGTTCTTTTGCGTATCTCTTCAACTTCTTCCCTGAGAATCGAATTGTTCAAGACACTCCCGCTCAGACCCAATGCTCTTTCAATGGAAATACCCGACTGTATCAACAGCGCAAGCGTTCTGGCAAACCTCGCAATCTCAGACTGTTTTATAAATTTCCCCATCAACGGCACGCCAAGCTTCATCCTGTCAATCATTGTACGCCCCTTCTCCAGGGTCGCTATCCTTTTGAATACTGCCAGAAAAAGTCCTATGCCCAGAACAAGCCAGTACCAGGATTCCGAAAAGAAATCACTCAGTCCGATGATCATCTTTGTAGGCAGCGGTAACTTGTCATAACCGTAATCCTTGAAAATACTCGCAACGCGTGGCAGAAAGAAAATCAAAAGAACAAATACCGTGATAACTCCCACGACCACTACCAGTATCGGGTAAGCAACAGCCGACTGTACTTTCCTTCTGACTTCCTCTTCCTTTTCCCGACTTTCGGCTAGACGTATGAGGATGGTATCAAGGACACCGCCAGATTCGCCTGAACGTACCATATTGACATATAGTTCAGGAAACAAAGCCGGATACTTTGAAAGAGCTTCAGATAACATACTACCGTCCCTGATGGTACTCTCCATATCCTTAACTATCCTTGAAAAAGCCTTGTTCTCAGTTTGATCAGCTATTGTGGATAATGCTTTAAGAATTGGAACACCAGACTTCGTAAGACTTGCCAGTTGACGTGTGAAAACTGTTATCTCACGCAGGCCAATCCTTTGTCCCCATAAACTGGTCCGGTCGCCAGCCGAATTTTTCTCACGAACCCACACTGGACTGTAACCCATCGCATCCAGCCGGGCAACAACCTCGGAGCGTGAACCTGCTTCAAGCTCACCTTCAACGGTTTTCTCCGGTCCATCCTTGGCTTTATAGATGAATCTGCTCATTTTTACTGATCTTATTTCTGATCGTATTCGTCTTCGTAATCATGTTCCTATAACTTGGGAAAAAAGGTCAGAATTAAGATTACAAACAAGAACAATTACTTACAGGCTCGTCACCCGCAAAACTTCTTCCGCGGTGGTCACACCCTGAGCAACCTTATCCCAACCATCATGGTAAAGGGTTCTCATACCCAACATATCGGCTTTATCACGAATCAGTTTCGCCGAAGATTTGGCAAGAATCATGGCCTGGATTTCAGATTCCAGCGGCATTATTTCGCTTATTGCCACCCGGCCGTGGTAACCACTGTTTCTGCAGTTTGCACAGCCCCGTCCCCTGTACATCTGCCGGCCTTCAGCTTCATAACTTTCCCTGCAATCAGTACAGATTACCCGAACCAGTCTCTGTGCCGTGAATGCAAGCACGGTCGATGCAATGAGGTAAGGATCAATTCCCATATCGATCAATCGTACAGCGCCTCCGGCCGCATCGTTAGTGTGAAGAGTACTGAGTACAAGATGTCCGGTCATTGCCGTCTGAACGGCAATCTCGGCAGTTTCCCTGTCACGAACCTCACCCACCATCATAACATCAGGATCATGCCTTAACATACTCCTGAGGGCACGCGCAAAATTAAGCCCGATTTTATGATTAATCTGCGTTTGGGTGATACCTTTCAATTCATATTCCACCGGATCTTCAATCGTAATAATTTTGCGATCACGAGTGTTCAGCTTGTTCAGGCATGCATAAAGAGTTGTACTTTTACCGCTGCCCGTCGGCCCTGTAACAAAAATAATCCCATGCGGCCGTGCAATCAGCTTTTCCAGCGCATCACGATGATCCGATGAAAGACCAAGGTCGCTTAAATCGAACAACATAGATGTTGGCAGGATCCGGACAACAATATCTTCACCATGTATTGCCGGAACTATAGAAATACGGAGATCATACTCCTGGCGCCCGATATTAACCCTGCAACGACCATCCTGGGGGAGTCTTCTCTCAACGATATCAAGTCCTGACATCAGTTTGATACGGGAAACCATTGCCGGATACAGAAATCTGATATTCTTCGGCAAATACGTATCATAGAGGATGCCGTCAATTCTACGTCTGACAACAATATCCTCCCTTTGTACTTCAAAATGAATATCAGTTGCCCGGTCGTTGATTGCCTCCTGGAAGATTTGATTTACCAGTTTCACAACCGATGCATCTTCCGCCATTTTTTCCAGGTCGTGCGATACGTCCAGAACCTCTGTTTCTTCACGGTCGGGAGATTCGGTAAGTATCCTTTCCACCGTGTCCGCACCAACACCATAATATTTTCTCAACGCATCAACTATATCGTTCTGGCATGCCAGAACCCTGTCGACATGAAAGCCGAGATTTGCCTGAATATCTTCTACAGCAGACATGTTAAGCGAGCTGGACACAGCAATGGTCAGAACACCGGAAGACAATTTGACGGGCATAATACGGTAATGAGACGCCAGCTTTGCAGAAACACTTTTGACCGCCGTCATATCGATGACAGTTTTCTTCAAATCCATAAACTCAAGACCATGAAGTTCTGCCAATACTTTCAGCAGTTCACGTTCATTGACAAAGCCGCGTTCCACGAGAACATCCTGAAGAGGTTTGAAAGTCTTTTTTGAAATCTCAAGCGCTTCCGAAAGTCGATCTTTACCGAGCAGATTTCTTTCCAAAAGCACTTTTTCCAGCTTTTGCATAAAATATCCTCGTTAAAGTACTGCCCTGCTAACAACTCTACTCAAACTTGCCGATCATGTAAAACTCTTCTTCGGGACGATCATCCGTTTTGCCATCAATAATTTTCTCCACACAATCCAATGTCTCTTTCGTCGTTACGAACTGACCTTTTTTACCGATATATGACTCGGCAACAAACATCGGTTGCGTCATAAAGGACTGTAATTTACGCGCTCTTTCATAGAGAGTACGATCTGCCTTCGACAATTCGTCAATACCTATAACGGCAACAATACGTCTAAGTTCCTCGTATTTCGTAAGTATTCTCAGGAGTTCCTGCGCAAGGCTGAAATGCCTCTGCCCTACCACGGCCGGATCCAGGTTTGAGCAGGACGAGGCCAGAGGATCTATTGCCGGGTAGAGACCCAGCTGTGTTCTCTCACGTGAAAGCACCATAACAGCATCCAGATAACTGAATATTGCCACCACCGCCGGGTCGGTGACATCGTCAGCGGGAACATACACCGCCTCAAACGCCGAAACTGAACCTTTTATTCTTTCATGAACATCACCAACTTCTGAGCTTAATGTCGGCTGATACCCGGTTTCGGAAGGTGTCCTCCCAAGCAGTGTTGATATTTCAGAACCTGCCTGTACAAACCTGAATACATTGTCCATGAACAAAAGCACTTCCCTGCCCGTTGACTGCAGGTATTCGGCAAGAGTGATACCGGTAAGAATTACATTAAAACGGGCCCCGGGCGGTTCATCCATCTGGCCGAACGCCATCATGATTTTGTTCAATATACCCACCTGTTCGAATTCGAAGTACAACTCATTACCTTCACGGATACGTTCACCTATACCAGTAAATACACAGGCGCCATCATGTTCCTCGACAATGTTGTGTATCAACTCGGAAATAAGAACCGTCTTGCCACAGCCAGCACCCCCTACAACGCCCGTTTTGCTTCCTCTTACAACGGGAAACAACAAATCAATAATTTTGATACCTGTTTCGACTATGTCGGACTTGCTACCGGCGATTTCACCGACATTCATAGCCATTCTTGTGACATCCTTGTGAATAGGTGATCTCTGTGTGGCGTTAATCGGACCTTTACCGTCGATTGGTTCGCCCATCACATTGATAATTCTACCGAAAAGTTCTTCACCTATTGGAATAGTCAAAGGAGTGCCCGTTGCTGTTGCTATTGCATTTCTCTGCAAATTAAGGGTCGATGTTAATGAAACACACCTGCCTATGTTTCCCTCCAGGTGCTCTGCAACAAGCAAAACTACATCCCTTTTATCAAACGTCTTGGCATAAATCGTTTCATGCATGTCAGGCATATCCTCGACGCGATCAAATTTCACATCAACAACCGGCCCTTGCACCGCAACAACTCTGCCTTTTCTTTCTCTTGGCTGTACGGCTTCTTCAGTCATAAATTCCCCTTCCGTGATAACAAATCCAGCCATCAATTATCAAATGGCTATCAGTTTCCACCGCAAACTTGCTATGCCGCGTTTTGTGCCGCGTCGTGTATTGCCTTTCTACGTTTTTTCTTGGCTTTTCCACCTTTTGCCGCAAAGGATTCACGCATTCCCTTGTCAATCAATTCATGGCCTGCCTTTGAGCACTGTTGCTTTATCTTCTTATATTCCTTCGAGACCTTCTGATGGCTTCCCTCAAGATGCATCGCACGGGCAGAAAACTCCGCAAGCTTGCTATCCTCAAAAACCTCATAAAGTTTTGTCGCAACCCATACACTAGAGAGGTACTCAGTCATATCGGAGAACGACGATTCTACGACAACCTTGCCTGCCTCAGCTATCAGGCCTTTTTCATTAATTTTCCCTGAAATTTCGTTCCCGGAATTCCTGTCAAAGAGCTCGGCACAGGGAAGTATATTGATTACTTCAATTGTCTGCGCGGTGAATGAAATTGGTTTCGGATATGCAATAATCACTTTACCCATGCGTTTGGCAAGCACTTCAGTTACCAGGTAATCTTTGACTTCCAGCGCCTGTTCGTAAATCGTTGTCTGATTGATACCGCCGAAGTACTTGAAAGACCGTTTCATGTCACCAATTAAATTTCCACCTTTCTCACCGATCACTATCAACGAGACCTTGTCATTTGGAAGGTCACCTTGTGCCCCAAAGGCCGCCCTTATGACTCCCTGGTTAAGACCGCCCATAAATCCTGAGTCTGAAGTTATTATCACTATACCAAGAATGTCTGACATGACGCGTACAAACGGATCGTCAACATCAACCAGGTTGACAACACGGAAAAAACCGGAAAACGCCTCCATAAATGGACCGAAACGTTCCTTCTCCTTCTCCATGAGATGATACTGGGAACCCGCAACGTCTTTCAACGTCTCAACCAAATTCAACAATTCCTTGTTGAATTTGAGTTCTTTTCTAAGTTCATTAAGCTGCATATCTATAATCCACAGTCCGGACGTTTACAGCTTGATATTCTTCTTAACTTCAACAGCCGCCTCGTTAAAACGATTAAGAAGACTCCCGTCGATTTCAAGACTCCCGAGCTTCAGGATCAAACCCGCAAGCAACTTCTCATCAATCTTTTCCTGTACTTTAACATTAGCGCTAAATTTCTCGTTCAGGAGCTTCTCCAACCTTGCTTTCTGATCCGCGGCAAGCGGACGGCTGGTCCTGAAATCAGCGGAACTGGTATCCACGGTAATACTTGAAGAATCAACCTGCTCCAGGGCATCAAGCAGTTCATCGATGAATTTCCTGTCGATTGCCTCGCCCAGCTCTTCGCTGAAGACAAGCTTGAAAACCTCACCGCCGTAATTGACGGCCTTCTCCTCCATGTCCTGGACAATCTGTTGCCTGATTTTCTCTTCGTTCCTTTTGGCCTGGTCGATTACCCGTTCACCTTCTTTTTTTGCATCAGCCAACACCTGTTCCCGCATTTTACCGACTTCTTTTTCGGAGGCCTCCCTTTGTTTCTGCAGTTCCTGTTCAGCCTCTGTTTTCTTCTTGGCAAAATCTTTCTCATGCTCTTCGATCTCACGCCTGATGCCTTCTTCCTTCTTCCTCACCTCGGCCTCAACCTGTCTTATCCGTTCCACTGCACCCATGGTATCGCTTAAAAGCAGTCTTCTGATCACAAAAATTATTATAACCAGGATAACCGCATGCGACACAACTACCGGCAAGAGTATTTTCAGTATATCCATGCCCCAACTTCCCTGTTACTTACAGTCTTTATATTTCAAAACATTCGACATCCATGCACCCAATCATTATTTTCTATCAGCCCCTGCCAAAAAGCTGGAACAGAATCAACAACGCAATTACTGCTATCGACTCGGCAAAAACCAATGCAATGATCATCGCCTGCAGTATCTTCGGAGCTGCAGAAGGGTTCCTGCCCAGCGCCTTGATACTCGCATATCCTATGGCTGCTATCACCGCTGAAGGACCGATGATCGTCACAAACATTACCAGAAATATAATAAAACTCTGCAATATTATTCCTCAACCAGGATAACACATTCGTTATTATCGAATTTAATCATCCCTTTTTTTATGGGAATCACCTTGTCCCAGTCAACAATCACCTTTCCAGGCCTAAGAAGGCTGACAATCGGCACATGGTAATCCATCAACTCGAACTCAGCCATGTCACCCGGAAGGAAAACATTCTTTGCCTCCCCTTCAAAAACCACATGTTTTGGATTTAAGATCAATACCTTCATGCCGTTACATTTTTCTCGCTTTTAATCCCCTCCCTCATCACCGAATTACAAAAATGATTAAAACTATGATTACGACACAAACATAAACCCGCTTTATTTCCCACTGCCAAAATACGCCTGCATAATCTCGTTGAGGCCTCTTCCAACCTCGGTCGTCATGGTCCCGTTGTTTTCTATCTCGCTCAATAAAGAAGAATTCATTTCCTTCGCAAAAGCATAAATTTCAGTCCTGAATTTCTTCTTTTCGTCATCATGCAGAACCTGGAGCATATTCTTCTGAAGGGCATACAAGAGCAGGACCTCTTCTGCAAGTGAAACCGGTGTATACTGGCCCTGCTGAAGGATCGATATTATTGCCTCTCCTTTCTTAACAACCCTCTCCGCTTCTCCAGTCAGACCCGACTGCAGTTTACTCAATTTCATAACTTCCAGGTACTGTGCATATTCCGTACGCAGGGTTCGGCAGAGATCTTTCAAAATCGGGGGCTGACAGCGGCCTCCGATGATTGAAAGTGACAACGTAAAATCAATGGCCGGTCTGAATCCCTCGGCAAAAATAGAACTGCTCAGATATATCTGGCCATCGCACATGGATGCAAGGTTGGATGGTATATATCCAGTAAGGTCTCCCTGTTGAGTTTCTGCTATGCCCAAAAACGTCATGGAACCACCGCCGAAGTTTTCATTAAAATTTCCCGCACGTTCCATCAGCTGGGTTTGTACATAAAAAATATCACCGGGATAGGCCTCTCTACCGGGTGGTCTATCAAGAAGCAATGAAAGCTGGCGATAAGCCCATGCATGTTTCGTCAAATCATCGAACACCACAAGCACGTCCTTGCCCTTTGAAACAAAATGGTCCCCAAGGGATGCGGCCGAGAACGGTACAATATATTGTTCGCCTACCGGCGAATTATCAGTGGCAACCACCAGAACCGTATATTCCAGAGCCCCGGCATCGTGCAGAACGGAGACCACTTTTTCCATGGCCGACACCGACTTGCCCACACAACAATAGATGCAGACCACGTCCCGCCCCTTCTGATTGAGAATCGCATCAATAGTAATAATCGTTTTACCCGTCATGCGGTCACCAAGTATCAACTGCCGCTGCCCCTTTGCCAGTGGCACCATCACGTCGACAATTTTGGTGCCGGTGGAAAGAAACTTATTCACAGGAGCACGTGCTATGATCGGAGGGGAAGCCCTGAAAACAGGATAGTGGTTCTCCGGCGGTATGGGATCACGCTGATCGCAGGGTTCTCCCATCGCTGTAACCATTCTGCCGATAAAACCATCGCCAACAGGAATCTTAAATGGTTCACTGACTCCGGTAACCTCCTTACCCATTCTGAGTTTTCCGGGATCTCCCAGAACAAGTGCAAGGACATCAGTTTCATCAAAACCCATGACGATACCTTTGACGCCGTCGCCCATATCCACTATCTGGCCGTTGAGACATGAAGTGAGACCTTCGAGCCGGACAATAATTTCCTTTATGTCCTTGATCCGGCCCTTTTCCTGGACCTTCATCTTAAACAGAGGAATCTGAGAACCTGGCGAGCTCTTCATGGAAGCCCTCCTTGATTTTGTCCGTTAGCTGGTTGTTCTTGATAAGGTCATCGATAAGATCAGGTTTGCTGGCACGTATCTGCTTGATAAGACGCGCAAGTCTTCCTTTAACCTCCATAGGTTCCGTTTCAGCAAGGAATCCGTTTTGCAGGCCGAAAAGTATTATCACCTGCTCTTCCATGGGAATAGGATTGTTCGGATCCTGTTTTAGAACTTCTTCAAGTACTTTTCCTCTCTTTAGACGCTTCTCAACATCGGCGGAAACACCGGCCTTTATCCGGGTAAGTCTTTCCAATTCCTTGAACCTGACGAATTCAAGCTGAAGCATTCCAGTCAGTTTCTTCATGGCAGGCCACTGGACCCTGTTACCAATACGTGAAACCGACAACCCCATATCAATTGCCGGCTTGAACCCCTCGCTGAACAGCGCTGTACTCATGTATATCTGCCCGTCCGTCATCGAAATAATATTCGAAGGAATATAACCGGCAACATCGCCCTGCTGGGTTTCCACAACCGGCAAATGCGTCATTGAACCGCCGCCCATCTCGGCATTCAATTTACCCGCCCGTTCCACAAGTTGTGAATGAATATAGAAAATATCTCCAGGATAGGCATCCCTGCCCGGCGCACGCTCAAGCAGGAGGGAAATCTGTCTGTACGCCCATGCATGCTTCGTGAAGTCATCAAACACCACCAGCACATCCTGCCCTTTTTTCATGAAATACTCGCCCATACTCGCGGCAACATACGGCGTCAGGTACTGCTGGCCCATGGGATCAGACGCAGTTGACGCCAAGATCATGCCGTATTCCCAGACATGCCCTTCATTAAATGCGTCAATTACCTTGTTCAGCGCGGCTTCTGATTTACCGATCATACAGTATATACAGAAGACATTTTTACCCCGCTGATTGAGTATGGCATCCACACAAACCGTTGTCTTACCGGTCATCCGGTCGCCAATAATTAGCATCCTTTGTCCTTTGCCGACCGGCCTCATCATGTCGATGATCTTTGTGCCGGTCTGCATGACCTTGACAAGAGGAATTCTCTGGAGAACTCCCGGCGCGAAACCAAATATCGGAAAACGCGCCGACTCTTTTACCATCGCACCGCCGTCAATCGGTTTACCAAGTGCGTTGACACGTCTGCCGATAAAATTTTCCCCTACAGGAACCCTGAATTCATCAAGCGTGGTAACAACGTCATCACCCGGCTTAATTGGCGCACCTTCGTTTACAAGGAGTGCAAGTACATACTCCGGATCAAATCCGAGTATTACTCCCTGGGCTGATTCGCCAATATTAACGAGCTGACCGTTCATACAGTTGGTCAACCCGGTCACATGAACAACATCCTGCCTGATTTCGGCGACTTTGCCGTGCTCTTTTAGTTGAAGAAGGTTGATTTTCAGTGCTGCCATCTGCTTCCCGATCTGCAGTTTCAAGTATTCTCGTCAGTCAGTTTTTCCGCCTTGGTTTTACTATACCAGCGGAAGAAGAATACTAAACTCAGGAAGCCAAGGAAGCCAAGTATAATCCATATGATCATCCAGGTGGTTTTAGGGTTTGGCGGAGGTGCATTAAATCCAACTTTTGTTTCGAATGGTTTCAATGCCGCTTCCACACGGTTTATCTTCCGTTCAATCACGTCCAGTCTTGTCGCCTGGTGACGATAGAAAGCCACATATTTGTCGTTCAGTTCGGCAGGAGCCGATTCTTTCTCCACCTCATTGATATCGACAATAAGTTTTTGCAGCATATTTTCAATTGATTTAAATTTCTCTTTTGCCGTTGCCCTCGCGAGAATATTACTTGCGCTTGTCCGGAGATAAGGGAAACGCGGAAAGTTTACATTCCATTTGTCCCTGATTTTGACATCAAATGCTTTCGTTTCCCCTGCCGCAAGTTCCACCTTATTACTGAAGACATAGCATACACCGGCCTTCAGATCAGCACGAACTTCCAGTCCACCGGGATCCAGAATATCATTTGCCTTGATTTCCGGCGGTAGATCGCGGCGGACTTCAATCTCACGCTTCTCGCTGGGCGATACATTACGCAGAGTTATTTTTATGACCGCCGTTTTGTAATCCTGCGGCTTCATTTCTATGTCACGTTTCGGCAAAGGTGAACCCTTTGGATCTCCTTCAAGTCTGCCGGGATCCTGACCCGTACCAAGAACCAGATTTTCCATCCGACCGATAAATTTGCCTGCTGTTTCCATTTCAACAAGGTTGGCTTCATAAGCCCTTATGTGCTGGATGGTTTTTATTCCGGACCTGATTGAATTCTGTTCTTGTGCGGCTTTTACAGCCAAAAGCAGTTGGCTTATTTCCGTTTTGAGGTCCTGGGCAGTCTTTTCCTGTTCCTTGCCTTTGAGTTTTTCAACCATACCATCCACATGCTTCTGAAGTTCATTCAGTTTTTCTTCGGGAATCACCCAGATATCCTTGAATTCGACGTTGTAGGTCAGGATCTGTTTCGGCTCAAGATCCAGCTTTTTGTAAACATAATAAACGTCGTTTTTAACGTCATAGCCAAGGTCCAATCCATCCATGTTGATAATTTCATTTGTACCGATACCGGGCGGCAGGTTGATCTTAATCTCCTTCGGCTGGGCCTTCTCTATGGGATTCCCAACCCGTATTTTAAGAACAACCTTATCGGCAAGTACGGTGGATGCAGAAAGCAAAAGTATGGCCAGGGCCGATAAACATGCAAGACCCCCGCCTCTTCTTTGACAGACTCTTGACATAGCAAAAATCATAACAGCACGACCAACCATCATCATAGCAAAATCAAACACCGATAATGCTTAACTGTAACCGGAGGGGATATTCCGCTCCCTCTGTTATTCCACCACTCCCTGCAATTCGTCGGTTACCACAGGTTCATAGCGCTTCTCGTCTATTAGTTTCTGCATGAACAATATAGAACCTTTCATCTCCTCAACACCCTTCGTCAGTTTTATCAAGGACTCCTCGGGTGTTTCAGGGACTGCGATACCAGGTTCCGGTTTCTCAACAGGAGGTTTTGTCCATATCTTGAATTGTTTACTTTCTGCAAGTTTCTTCATTTGACCGGACATTTCACTGAGCGCATCATACAGCCCGCCAATCCTTACCAGTGCAGGAATATCCTTCATGTCCTTCTTGGCCGCTTCCATATCTGCAAGAATATCCTCCAGCGTCGCCAGAATGGTACCCTTATTCTTATTGTCCTTTATATCCACTTTAATATCCTCTTTAACATCCTTTTTAAGAAGCATCTCGAGCCTTCCGATCGCACCGGCAGCACTGCCTGCCTCATTCTGTGCGGCTCTTGCCTTTTTAAAAGCCTCGGATGCATTATACCCAATACCGCCGAGCTGCTCGTTTACTCTTGCAATCTGCCCGAAGAAACTATTTGCCGATGATGAATCATTGATACTGCCTATCTGGCTGGCAAGTGTCCGCAAACTCGAATCAATCTGGGCGCCATTCATATCCTGGACGGCAGTCCTGACATCATCAATTGAAGACATCACACCCGACAAATCGGTACCCTGTATGCCGCTTACCAGCGTCTGTACGTTGATAAGATGGGTTTCAATCGTGTTCAACCGGTTGGTCATGGCGGAAATCATCGGAGGTACATCTTCCATAGTGCCTCCGATGGCCGTCACTGTCAGCACAATACTGTCCCTGGCCAGCGGGTCGGAACATGTCACCGTATAGCTGTCAACACCCCAGTTTGCGATCAGCTCGTTTTCATAAATGCCAGGCACTATCTCAGCCATATTACCACTGTAGGTTACACCCTGGGCCGGGCTGGAAACGGAAATAAACACAACGCTCGAATCATATCCTTTTCTCGACTTGTAGAGGATCCTGTTCGTCGAACCGTAAGTTACCGTTGTAGACCGTTCAAGTATCCGTGCCAGATCACTGACCATGTCCGGGGCCATATTGGTCATCTGGGCATTGATATTTGTAATAGTCGGTCCCAATACTCCAATCATTTCATTGGTCATCGAAGAAATCGCAGGTAAAATCGCGTTGGTCACCGAAGAAATCACATTGCTCATCCCCGAAATGTCAGAACGCGTCGCTTGTGCAATTGCCGTAAGATTGGACAATGTCGCGCCGGTGCCGCTAACGTCTGCACGTGTTGCTTGTGCAACTGCCATAAGATTTGACAATGTTGTGCCGGTATCACCGCGGAATGCTGTTACATTGGAACCTACCATATTGACTCCTACCATGATATTCGAAGTCGCCTGATTGACAATTGACTGTATTGCAGCTACAGTGTCTTCACCGGCGGCAAGACGCAACTGCAGGGTCAAACCTGCAGAATAAGTTGTACCGGAATACTTGATTTCAACTCTTGCGAAGAAAATATCCGTACTCACATATGATTCCCCGCGCCGTGTTTCTGTCGCGGCGATATCCCATTGCGACCAGAAAACACCATTTTGATCGGGAGTCACGCTGGTGATTGTTTCTATTTGAGTACCGTCAGATTTAAAAATACTGACAATACCTTGAGAAGGCGTCTTCATGATCTGTCCATTTCTCTCAAGCCAGGAATGAATTGTAAATTTCCTGCTGGCAATATCGTACGCAAAATTCGCCAATACGTGCGGTTCAGGCTCAATTTCGGCCCGACTCATGAAGATGTCATTTGTACGGGAGGGCTTGGCTTCCCAGTTTATAAAAGGCAAATCGTGGAAAAATTCCCGGTAGAATACAACGGTCCAGGTACCAAAGGGATATTCTCGAACAATCGGGGATAACAGATCCGAAGCCGACCAGCCCAAATTGTCCTGCATGCTGATATTGTCCAGTTGCTGGGTGTTCGACACATCAAATACACGCCATGTTATCCTGTAATACTTGACTTCAAATGGACCAGTATCGTCATACGGACCCGGTTTGGATGCATCAAACACCTGGTTTGAATATGTATGATCCTGTACTCTCAGCCACATGGTGTTGGTCTTGTAATTTGCCACTGTCCATGGATACGGGGTTGCAGGCAGATTGTGGCCTATGTTCGCACTGTAAGGTCCTTCGGTATTAATCCTCTGCCAGCTGGCTGTTGATCGAAGCGGATCTGTTGAATAATAGAGGTCCACTGACGACACATCGCCACGCGTCACCCAGTTTACACCTACCGGAGAGAGAGCATACATATCCCCCGAGAACGGGACTATATCAAACTTAGCAGCAATACTGAAATTGTCAAACTGATCTCCGATACTGGCATTTACTATGTTGGTGACAATGATCCTCGTCTGCCCCAACGCGTTGGGTATCGGGTCCCAGGTATAACTGAATACGTTATTGGTTACAGGGAATGAACCAACTCTCAGGAGATTGGTTATACCGTAAGGATATGTGGAATATGTCAGTACAAAGGCATTACTCATCTTTCCGCCCTGGATCCATCGAATCAAGTTGGATTCGGTCACCTTCCAGAAATCACCTGCCGCAGGATTGATTATCCTGATAGAAGGCGCGGCCACAACCTCGAACCTCTCTGATTGACCTGTTGCCGTACCGTCGGTGATGGTTATAGTAACATTACTGCCAATAGCAGCCGGTACCATTGTCCAGTCATACGAATTACCCGTTACTCCCGTTGCAATCTGCTGGGTAGTCACAGGAAAAGTTCCCAGCCAGACCGTAAAGCTCAGCGTATAGGAATTAATGGTATCGATGGCAACCCACCTGATGGTATTTGTAAGGTCCGTTACCGCCCAGATATCCGAAAGGGCGGGCGATGTAATCTTGATACCCGACAACCTGAACGGTTTTGAATCCGTTGACCATGACCCGCTCACAATTCTCAAGACAGCATTGGTAGAAGGCATTCGTGTCAGAGCTGATGAATTTTCGATGGTCCATGTCATATTATTAAGTCCATCAGTTATAAGTAAGTTGTTTGTCACCGGTTTGGCCGTATCAAACGTTATGCCATCAGGTGAATAGTAGATTGTTGCCCTTGCACCATTTCCCATTCCGGCAGACAGGAACGATACATTAACCGAACTTCCCAACGCCCAGTTCGTACCCTGTGAAGGCGAAACAAACTTCAGGCCGCGGAGAGTAAACGGATCGGAATACATGATTATATCTGTATCATTCGTAGGAGTCCAACATGCGAACCTTATAATAGCATTGGTGGTCGGCTCAACGAGTTCCGGGTCTATGCTCCATGATGTACTTCCATTTGCGGCAGGTACATTGGTCGTAAGCCCCGCAATGCTGTAAGGACCACCCAACCCGGTTGTAGAAAGCGCACCCGCAATCCTGGCAGAGAACTGGAGTCCCGCCGCCCTCCAGGTCACAAACCTGTTTGTGCCTATATCATACATTACGCCAGTGGTCGGTTGGGTTATTCTTATGCCGCGCAGTATAAACCGTGGCGACATCGCAAAATACGAACCGGCAACAACCTTCAGTTCAGCCGTATCGGAAGGAAGTACATTCCTTGGTACCAGCCAGTTCTGCTTGTTGTCTCCAGCGCCAGCATCAATATTAAGAGGCGTCAGGACAAGGTCCGTGAAATTCGTGCCATCGATTGAGTAATAAACCTCCGCGCTGGTATCTTCAGTCGCCGCCGAAAACCACTGCAGGCCGGTAACTACATTCATGCCCATCGTATACACTGCATTACTCTGCGGGAAAGTCATGGACAATCCCCTGATCGTAAATGCGTTATCCGATGTATCAAACATGGGCAAAGTGGTCGACTTGATGCGGACACGCCCAAAATTCGTGGGCCGGCGAACCTTGCTTGGAGCGATTGACCGACGCCCGCTGAGAATATTGATATTCGCATCAATAAGTTCATAATCGTTAGTAGTTGGATTATCCACATAGGCTAATTGCACATCCAGATTTGCGCCAGCACCCTGATACAACCATGTTACATCATTGGTCGCCGTAAATTCCCATACTTCTCCGCCATTCGGAGACACAATCTGTACGCCAGCCATGTCAAACGGCTGAGTAATGGCATAAAGAGATGGCGAAGTGACTGATCTGATTCTGATATAGGAATTAGATGACGGCGGTCCGGGTATTATCCATTGAGGCGACCAGTTGGTGACAATATTTCCAGCACTGCTGTTGACATTAGAATATCCCATGGCAATAGGCAGCCAGTTCGTTCCTGTCGGTGAATACTCTACGTCCACAATATCCCCGGCTCCACCTGACGTCCATGTGATATAATTTGTGGTTCCAATCGGCCAGTGATCACGATCCGCCGGAGTTCCACCCCTGGGAGTAATGATATTAATATCGGCCAGCGTGAAATCTCCCGATACACCCCACACGGCAGGAAATTCATTCGCCGTGATTTTGATCTTCGCACCAGACGCGGGATTTGGAGCAGTAAGCACAGTATTGAAACTGTTTGAACCGGCTATACATGGAGCGTTCATGGTGAGATTGGTCCATTCTACACCGTTGAAAAGATCGATTTGCACACCGTTAGTACCTGCCCCGGCAGCATTCCATGAAATATCAACCGGATTGCCCATCTTGATTCCAATACCAGCCGACGGATACGTCACGACAATACCCGCCATCACAAATGTACCGTCAGAATCATCACCAAACAGGGCGGTTACGGGGTCAGAAACATCCGGAATTGACACACCCATCTTGGCAATTTCAGAAACCAACCGCGCATCGTTGGAAGGTGTGTTCCATGCATATTGGTTGTTGCCTATTGCGTTTACAGGCCGCACAATCTCAATCCAGTTGGTCCCGCCATCATTACTGAACCACAATGCCGCAGGTGAACCGAGATCATATATCGTCGGACCGGGCGAATCCCACCTGACCACGTTGGTCTGGCCAATGTACCAGTGTTCACCGCCGTCAGGAACTGTTATATGGAAATCCTGGATCAGCCAGAAATCATTGTCCGACATGTCATGGATTGTCGAATCATTCGCATCCCTGATTTTTATGCGGTATGTTGTCCCGATATTATCCGATATCTTGACGGTATAATTGCTGGTATTCGGGATACCTGACGCCAGTGTGGTAACAAAGTTCGATCCGCTGTTGTTATAAAGTTCAATCACAAGGTTGGCGCTTACAATTCCATCCGTTGTCCACCTGATTGTCTGTGGTGTGCCAACAACCCAGGCCCTGCTTCCAACTTCAAGGCCATCCGGTACCGTAACAACGATACGACCTGCGGAAGCAACGAAGTTTATCTTGTCAACCTGTATTTGATAATCACCCTCAGAATGGAGGAACGCCCTGAATCTCATGTCGCCGCCTGTTTTAGGATAGAATAGCTCAAAGAAGTTGGTTATGTTGGCATTAATTATGTTTACTGGATTTGCAAAATTATAATCAGAAGGTGAATTACTTGCCCATGCCACCCCATTCCACCAGTACCATGAACTGCTATCACCCGATATTTGGTACCTTACATTTGCCGAAGGACCACCCTGAATAATTAAATCAGTAAATCCACGTAATCTCCCAGGGAAATATATAGCGTGACTGACATCAGGTTCAACCATCGGGTTTGCGGTCGGATAATTTGCAACATACACTCTCACACCACTCAACTTCGGAGTCAGTCTATAATTATCACTGGCGAAGTAGGCCTTGTACTGCAGATACCGGCCAAGATCCATACTGCCGATCAAAGAAGATCCGCTAGAATCAACAAAAAATGTATTTGTTGTCTTATCCGGTCCCAGGAAATTGAGCCCCGTAAAAGTGGGATCAGTAGTTGAAGATCGCGCCTGGAATTTTAATGTAACTGCACCTGATCTATAGTGATCGAGGATTTCCTCTCCCAGTAAAACGCGATTATGAACGGCAACCTCGTCAATCTTTCCATCAAAATATCCGGTAGCCAAAGCATCGCGTCCAATTATTGCAGGCTGACCGGACACCGGACTCACCGCAACCGGATCGGTAATTCCGGCAAGTTCACCGTCAATATAAAGTCTTAACCGTGAGCTGACCGAGTCAAAACAACCGGCAATGTGAGTCCACTTGCCAACGCGAACGGGCAGGTAACCAGTACAAACGGTCGCGCCCACCTTGAAGTATGGTTTTCCTGAAACATCAAGACCAATAACATATCCATTGGCACCACCATCACTCTTATCAAAAATCGGACGATTCACCGCATCATCCGCATTTATCCATGCTTCAACTGTAATATTCGGCGGTTCAAGGTTCACAGCCGGACCGGCAATTGAAACAAATCCTAATGTACCATTGAAATCAAGACATTTACCGAATCTGCCACTTGTTCCCGCAGTTACACCCCCGGCAAATGTCCCGTCATTTATTCCCACGGAATTTGTAATCGGACTACCGGCCTCTTCCATGTGCCACAAACCAACTAATGTCAGATCACCGCCCGATAACGGCTTACTATACGGTCCATCAGTAACCCATGAAAGTGTTTGCCAGATTGCCTGGTCACTCGCATCAACTGTTTCAGAAATGTATTCGCCTGTTCCCTGCGTTCTGAATCCACCGGCATAATTATTGCCGATTTCTGCCTCCGTCAGGGATCTGCTCCAGACAGCAACTTCATCAATCAAGCCATTATAGAACAAGTCTGGAGAGCCCCTGGGTCTGGCCCCGGCATAAACGGTTTTGTTTCCCAGCGATCCATAGCCTGCGCCAATATTCGCGGTCCCTTCCCTCTCTCCATCTATATATATATGAATCTGGCTACCAGCCCGGACAGCCACCAGATTGTGCCATTTACCATCATTAAGTGCCTCTCTGTTGGCAAGAGCAGTATATACAGTACTTCCATTGAAAACAGTCAGGGCCGCCTTGCCAATGGTCGTGGCAGAACCATTGCCATTCACTTCAATTGTAAAATAAGTACCACCACCATTATCCGAGGAAAGCAATACCATTCTATTACTAATATTAATGGTATTGAACCAAAGGTTGATTGAGAACTCTCCTGATAGATTGATTGTTGTCAAATCGAGATAAGCGCCACTGCCGCCAAAACTGCCACAATATGATCCAACAGCCGTACTTGGCACTGTATTGGCATTCCCGTACGGATTTCCATTCATGCCACCTCTTGAATCTATTACGATGCTACCACCTCCCAACCACGAAGCTTCATCCAAATGCCACAGGTTCATACCGAACGGATCAGCCGAAAGATTCAGGTTTGCAGGACCAACACTTGCAGGGTAAAGAAGCTTGATATCATCGCCATACCAGACAGTTTGAGAGTTATCAAAAGACCCTTGCGTAAATTCCGTTTGGGTATCATCAATAAATGTAGTCGCCTCGTAATTCAAGGTTACTGAATCAACAATTGGTGTCGCATCTCCATCACCTGCAAAAAACATCTTGTACTGAAGATACTGGGCATCAAATGAAAGAGGATTCCCATTTCCATAATAAGCTGTCGGAAATCCTCCGGGTCCCGTAAAACTATTTGTCAGCGGCAAGGCATCGCCATATCTCACCTGTGCCTGTACAGTTCCTGCGGCAAAACGACGGCCTGATGTAAAATGCGCATTTACTTCAGCTAAAGTCAGTCCATAATTATAAGTGGCCATTTCATCCATAGCCCCCTCCGCGAAATCGCCATTGGCAATACCCAAACTGATACTGTTGATTAAGAGAGAACTGCCAAAAACAATCGCAACATGATTCCATCCGTTTAACAACTTCAGGCAAGCCGAATCACCATTCACATACAACTTACTGCTGGTACCGTAATTGCCTGTTACTGTCACTGTATGATTGGAGATGGACAGATATGCCGTTCCACCTGCAGTAGCAATTTCCATTATACCATCATTGATATTTGCATCCTTAATCCAAAACTCCAAAGACTGATTATTTACACCAATGTTGATATCAACCCTCGCTCCCGACCCGTTGAACAAACCAGATCCATTACCAAACTTTGCAGTACCGGTAAACGTGGCTCCACCCTGTGGTGTGGCAACAAAACCACCTTTATCCGATCCCCAACTCCAGTTCATGTGCCATAATCCGACCAGTCCGGAAAGAGTTGATGAAAGTTCAGACGGTACTTTCCAAAATATAGTGTTCCACGTTCCGGGACCACCGGCATCAATAGTCCTTGAAGTATATGTTCCATTGGTAAAGTAACCACCATTGACATCTTTCGCCAATCCGAGCGAAGGCGTTGGGCTTGCTGCCGGTTCATTCGTAATCGAAGTATATGAACCCTGAATAAAATCGTAATTATTATTATCAAAAGCAACAGTCTGGTCGCCGAATATCCCAACTGAACTCAAAAGCGGAGTCTGAGTTCTGTTTGTGCTGGCGTCGAAATATGCCATATACTGAACATAACGATCCGCAGGATTATAATTAATCGAATTATTTGTAATACTTTCGTTGTAATAAAACGAATTAGTGGTGCCATCAATCCCTACAAAAGCCTTTACCAATACATCAGCAGGGCTTGTCCCCGATCGAACCTGCATTTTAAAGGGTTGAAGATCTCGATAACGGTAAGTATAAAGACGTGCGACATCATTCGTTGTCAAAGCTTTATTCCAGATTACAACTCCATCAATATATCCATTCCAATACCAGAAAGCATCAACTCGTCGACCAATATTTAACTTATTATTTATCATTACGTTCCCCGAAGCATTTTGCGATACGGTAGGAATCTCAATACCATCTTTGAAAATACGCGTACGAGGCGAAGCAGCGTCGTCATATATCACCACAATGTGACGCCAAATGCCCAAGTCATTGGCAATAGAGAATGTATTGGATTCCGACGAAGATATTCTGGGTTGTCCATTCAAAACTAACGCAATAGACTCGGCCGTATAACCCACCGATGCCCATGGCCCTCCAACCCTTATGGAGATAGCCTCTGAAGCACCATAACCAACGGATATTGGGAAATATATAACCTGTTCATCTAATACAAGAGCTTTAACCCAAAACGAAACAGTAAAAGCCGACGTGATAGGTAAGGACGAATCCCGATAGACATACTGATGCCCATCAAATAAACTCGAATACGTTCCTACAGCCGCATCTGCACTAAATCCTATTGAATTGGTACTTGGCAGAGCATAACCAGCGGTTGCGCCATCCAACCAGTTGTCATTATCCATTCTATAATACGCAACAAGTGTCGGATCCGTAACATGATAATCATTCTCAACTCTAGCTTTAATACTTTGCCAGATATTTCCACCTCCACCACCATCCAGAATTCTCGAGATAAACGAACCTGATTGCGAATAAGTACCCGGAGAGCCACTAAGTCGGATACAAGAGTCATATCCCAGGGCCAAGCGGTTCCTATAAAACGCATTTGTATAATCAGCAAGAGTAGTGTAATATTTATTTTGGGTTTGCAGAACCAACTGAACATAACCTGGCATATTAGTATTGATCTCCATTACAAGGGGATTTGAAAGATTGTATATATAATTCGTGAAATGCCATGTATTGGTAACATCGGCGGTGGCAAAATTTGCCGTAATTATTTGCAAAAGCAGGTTAACAGTTATCAGTAATTTTTCAATAGACCACCAATTACTAAAAACCGATATATGTTTATTATCCTTTAACATTCCTCACTCCGTAACCTTTCACAGTTTCTCCCAGTCTCCCTGTCCCCGTGTCACCCATGTTAATCGGTAATTCACCTACACATTATTCGGAACATCCTGTTAATTCTGTCGAAAATTATTCATACTATTAACCTCAGGATATGCACCTTCTACACATACGAAAGTCTACCATTCATCACATAATACTCCCAGCAATACGTTGTCAGGAATTTGTAAAAAATAGGCAATTTAAAGAAAACACGGGATTTTTCGACAAGACAAACAGATTATTCAACCACAAAGTTCCCCTAGGGGAACTTTATTGCTGATACCTTCCGTAACAATCTTGAACTTGTCCTCCGAGCTCCATTTCTTGCGGTCCATTTCCACCCCTCCTTTAAAGGTCTAACTTATATCAAGTCAGACCCTTTCTTTGAAGGGGAGCAGTATATAGTTTCTCATATCTTCCTATTTAGATTTTCAGTATGCATTGTTGTCACATTCTCCAATACTTCAAGAAATACTAACGCTGTCTTGTCCCAAGAGAATTTCTCCGTTTGTCCAATCCGTTGCAAGAGTTTTTCAGGAGTGCGGCCATCAGAAAGAGCTTTCTTCAATGCCACAGCAAAATCATCCACTGAGGTAGGATTAAAATAATATACTGCATCTCCTCCAACTTCTGGCAACGATGAGGTATTGGAACAAACAACCGGTGCGCCACAGGATAAAGCTTCAACCACCGGAATACCAAATCCCTCATACAATGAAGGATAGACAAATGCCGTACAGGTCTTGTAAAAAAACATAAGTTTCCTATCATCACAATCAGTTATAAACTCCAGGCGTTCTGGCCGGATTAATCCAGCAAAGGATTTCAGGTCTGAAGAAGTGGGCTCCACCGGAGACACAACTATCAGCCGCTTGAAAGGAAGTTCATTGGTTAAAACACTACCGAGACTCTTTAAGAGGAAAGAAAAATTCTTATGCGGCGTATGATAGTCTCCTACATATAACAAAAATGGTTCTCTGTTTGTTTCGGCGACTGACTCCGCGTCAACACGAGACTGCGAAGTCACAAATGGAGCAGGATAGACAACAAGACACTTCGCCCTTGATACTCCAGTCAACTCAATAACATCCTTCTGGGTATTCTCCGAGATACACAAAACACGTTCGGCCTGTTTAATCGCTTGCCTTTTTTGCCAAACAAGTTTCTTTGCTCCGTCATCTGTGAACAATTCCGGATAACGTTCCATTATCATATCATAAACAACACACACAGATGGCAAACCAACAGGAGGTGTTGTGTAGTATGTCGACATAAATACATCCGCTCGCACATGTCGCCACCATGAATTTGCTATTACATGATTTACGACCCTGCAAAAAGGATTCCAGAAACGCCATGGTCTGAAAGAACCTGAAACCTGTGGTATTCTTCTTATGTTTAACGGACTATTTTTTAAAAAATCTGAAACGGGCGTCCTTGAGATAGCTATATCAATCTTGATCTCCGGATCCAGACGAATAAGCCTAGCAAAAATCTCATCGAAAAATCTGGAGATACCCCCTTTTTTTTGCCAAGCAAACACATCACCATCAATTATCAATTTCAAAATCAATCTTCCTCAACAATTCCTTCTTCTATTACATAGAACATACTGCTTACCGTTTGTTGTATGAACCAGTGAAGTAGTGCATGCTATTTATTTTCTCGCTTATATCAGTGCTGTTCTATGAATTTTTTTCGAACAAATAACAACCAATGCCAAACCCTTTCAAGTCATGAAAATCACGTTTTTCAAAGTACTTGGACATCAGCAAGGGATCCTTATTCGTGGTTTTGATCCCATTCTTGAGCCAACCTTGAACATATTCATCAAATAATCCATCTTTTTTCTCTGTCCATATTTCCGATTCCCTTAAAGTCATTCTATCTAAAACATCGATGATCCTAGACTTCAGCGTTTGAGCATCATAACGTCGCTGGAAGAAGTAATTACCTTGGGCATCAGGTTTGATGTTCGCAATTTTATACGTACTGTAACTTCTATATTCTTTGCGAAACTCCGATGACACAATAGTCGTAAGAACCAACTTTGCACCTTTTCCTAAGACGCGCTGAAGCTCAAGAAGTGCCTGAATATCATCTGGCTCCGCAATGTGCTCAATAACACTGATCATCCATATGCCATCAAACGTTCCGTCAGGCCAAGGCAGTTTACTGGCATCCTGTGGACAGAAACGGGCTCTTCCCTGAAAACCCAACCCCTTTAGAATCATGTTATTTGTATACAGATCATTCTTGTCAGGATTGATAAAATCGATTTCGACATCACTGTGCTTTGCCAGCCACCAACAACCGAAAAGCATAGGCGAGGAAACGTCAAGATATCTCCCGCCTGAGATATGAGGCATATATCGTTCAATAAATGGAAATTCAAAATACCGGATCGAACTTACCGGATTGACAGACAAAAACCACGCTACCTCATTCATTCCGGCCTTGCGCAGTTTCCGCGCGCAACGTAATCCAAACCATACAAATTTTCCTCCCGGAAGACCTCTAAAAAGCCCTGCCAAAAATGCAGAAAAGAAAATCGCCCTAGGCAAAAAATGTCTGAATCTCCAAGAAACTCCGACTTTAATTCTCAAAAGAAATTTCTTTATCACGGAACACCGGTAATCCCCAATGAATTCCTGTTACACAGATATAATCTTCCTTTTCCAAAATTCAGCAAAAGCACGTTTTTCTTCTTAAAACTCATAGAACATATTACCCCATGGATATTTTCTCTTATAAGACACACTTCCTCTCGCACACATATCAAAAGCATTCATAAAATCAGCAACAGCCTCGAACATGACTCTATAGTAAAGACTAAGTTGAGTATCAAAGTCGTATATAGCTATTTTCTTCTGAATTAGTACATTTCCAGTATCACAACCCTCATCAATCAAGTGATACGTGTAACCACAAAAATCGTCTCCTTCAATCATTACCCATGTCAAGGACGAACACCCTTGATATTTTGGAAACAAACTTGGATGTAGGTTAAATATTTTTCTGCTGACCGCTTGAATCACTCTGGCATCTATCAAGTACCGATAGTATACACTGGCAATCACGCCCGGCTGAAAAGGCTCTGACCTGCCCCAGGTATTGATACCATTCATAATGCAAGTTTTGCAAAAGCCGCTGTAGTGTGGTTTTCTGACTGTAGCAACGGTATTCCCGGTGATCCCACATATGCCACGGGTGTCGATGGCCGATACCCCAGAGAACTATGTGGCCTTATTGTGTTATAATCTCTCCTCCATTGTTCTATCAGTATTTGCGCCTCCCATAACGTATCGAACAGTTTCGCATTAAGCAGTTCGTCCCGCAGTCTGCCATGAAAACTCTCAACGTATCCGCTTTCCCAAGGACTGCCTGGTTCGATGTACAACGGCTTTATCTCCAGAGTTCCCAGTCAGTTGCGCATCACTTCAGCCGTGAACTCCGAGCCGTTGTCGCTACGAATATGTTCCTGAATCCCACGAAGTATGAACAGATCATCCAGTACAGCCAATACATCCTCCGATTTCAGACTCCTTTCAACTTCAAGTGCTAAGCACTCCCTCGTATATTCATCTATCACCGTCATTATCCTGATTCCTCGACCATCTCTTGTCATGTCGTGAATAAAATCATAACTCCATTCATGGTCCTTATACGCTGGCCGAAGCCTCACACAGGATCCATCATTCAGCCATAAACGTCCTTTCTTCGGCTGTTTCTGCGGCACTTTCAGTCCTTCTGTCCTCCATATCCGTTCCACCCGTTTGTGATTTACATTCCATCCTTCACGTCACAGCAAAGCTGTTACCCGTCTGCATCCATATCGCCCATAGCAGCTGGCTAACTGCAACATCCTGCCCGTCAACGCATCCTCGTCATCTCAAACCTCAGCACGGCATCGCTGGGTACTTCATGCCTGCCCCAAGACCCTGCATGTCCCGCGTTCTGAAACGTGCAACTCTTTGCTTACATGTTCTACCATGTACCTGCGTTTCGCCGGGCTCAGGAGTTTCCCGAGGCTACCTCTTTCAAAATCGCATTATCCAGAGAAAGGTCCGCCACCAGTTTCTTCATCCTGGCATTCTCAGTCTCCAAGACCTTCAGCCGCCTCGTCTGACTTATGTCCAGCCCTCCTAATTCCTTCTTCCACCGGTAACACGTGTTATCCTGGATTCCAAGCTTCCGGCACGGAATCCCCCTGGCTTTGTAGCACTTCCATCTCTCGCAATACCCGAATCGCCTTCTCTATGTTCAGCCGCTTCTTCATCTCTTGACCTCCCTTTATATCCAGCTGTATTCTACCACATCAGCTGGACTCGTTTAAGGGAGTCAGGTCAGCTTAAATGCACATTCTGAGATATTTGCAATACTGTATTTGACACCAACGCGCCGGCAATAATCAATGACACTTGGAACATAAAAAGGCGATTCATGCGTGAAGATGTACAGATCGTGCCCCTTTTCCAACAACAATCTAATGGCCTCACATCCAATCCAGTGATATGCACATAATATTATCCGCATACAATATAACACCCGTTAATCTTTATTGTATCATGCCATCGCCGATAGAAATATACACTTTCCTTAGTCAAAATGTCAGAAACGACCTTTAGAATCGGCACAGGCAACGCTATAACCGCTACACCTATCGAGAGAAAGCCCGCTCAACATCAAACCCCACCAACGCACACATCGTCAGAAAAAAGCAATTCGAATCCACACAAACAGCACTTATAACCTCTGACGACTTTCTGCACCAGAATTTAGCAAGTACCCTCCTCGTCGCTTCGAGCATACAGCGACAACAACTAGCGATACAAACGAACGAAAGACTTATAATTACAAGATCTTGCTAGACATATCCCATCTTTTTCATAACGACACCGGAATAACTCATAAATATTTCTTGCTCTTCTTCTCCCATTTCATTTTTGTATCCACCAACCAACCCAGTCCTGACAAAAGACTTGTCACGAGGCCATACAGGGTTTGCCCAACCCTGACTGGCTTCTCTTCGTTTCATGACATCAATTGAGGCGCCCTTAATGGCAGCTTCAAGTACTTGTAGCGATTTATTATGACCGGAGAACTCACACAATTTCCGCAATTCGCCAACCGCATCTCGATGTAAATCCTCGTACTTAATTACTAAAAGTCTAGCCTTCCAAGGATTTTCAAGCCAAGCCTCTACGTGCTCGTGCCACTTGCAGGGAAACAAACCTTCTTCTGTTCTCAGAAGGTTCAGCATATCTATCGATTTTCCTCGTGTAGCCGACAAATAATGCATATACGAGACCATCACATCGCGGCCGTCACGTACAAGATATACGACTCTCTGATAGTCAGGACTGGGGAGAAAATGCGACTTAAAAAACGTTGGCGAAGAAAACCGTTTATAATATTTATTGTAATGTACATCAGGAACCAGTTCCTGAACCACAACATCCGGCGCCTCCTCACAAATAACACCATAGAACATTCTTGCGATAAGATACTGCATCCAAGTGTTACCCGACTTTGGGTATCCCACAACAAACACATCATCTTTCTCGGTTTGATTAATAGGGGATAGACCAGTGTATTTTGTAATAGTTTTGTTGAGATATGCTAATCGGAACATTCGTAAAGTTTGGAAACAACTGGTCATTAAAGCATTTTCCCAAAACAACTTCTAATGTTTTTCACAAGCAGCACCGAGTATGTTATTCCATATTTTACTTATTCAATTCAATGCTTTATTTTTACACCCGACCACTTCAACTTGGGACTTATTATACCTTCCCTATGACCAGGCATATGGCCCCCTACACCTTCCGTATTCTCAACAGTAAGGACCATCACATTCTCGAGCATAATTAAGGGTTTCACTTGAGGGATACCCGCTGTCAAAGATATTATGTATTGATTCGGGCTTAACAAGTTACTCGGAACCTCACAAGTAATAATATACTCTCCCGGTGTACGCCTGCCTGCGAACTGTTCTTCATCAGAATCATACGTTGCAAATACCACAAGACCATCTACATTGCTGATCAGAAAACCTATACGTGCGTATGGCAACGGCTCGAAAATCCGGTAGCCAATCTCGACATAAAAAGGATCTTTTGCGTCCAGAGCTGAGCAATTATGATCGCTTTTTTGAAAAACTCGAAGCGAATTGATCTTTATCTCGGTAACCCCTGGATTTGCAGTACCGTCCTCCCACACCATACTGCCAGTCTCGCTGACATCACGCAATAGGTATTCAGAAACTATCTCTCTTGTATTGCCATGACGTAACATTGACCCATTGTCTATCCACAAACTCAAACCACACAATTTGCTGATAACTGACATATTATGACTAACAAAGAGGACCGTACGGCCATCTTTAGAAGAGACGTCTCTCATCTTGCCAAGGCATTTTTTCTGGAAGGCGGCATCGCCGACGGCAAGGACTTCATCGACAATCAGAATCTCCGGATCAAGATGGGCGGCAACAGCAAAGGCCAGACGAACATACATGCCGGAAGAATAGCGTTTCACCGGCGTATCGATGAATTTCTCAACCTCGGCAAATGCAACTATTTCGTCAAACTTTGACTCAATTTCCTTTTTTCGCATCCCAAGAATTGCACCATTCAGGAAAATATTTTCCCGTCCAGTTAATTCAGGATGAAATCCGGTTCCAACCTCAAGTAGACTGCCAACCCGTCCCCTCATCACCGCGCGGCCACTTGTTGGTTCAGTAATACGTGACAGAATCTTGAGCAATGTACTCTTTCCTGCTCCATTCCGCCCAATTATACCGAGAACCTCTCCACGCTTTACTTCGAACGAAATATCACGCAAAGCCCATAAATCGCTGTTGCAGGTTCTGTCGTTATTGGTTATCAGTTGTTTGTTATCGGGTGTTGCGTTGTTTGATTTTTCTAATAATTCTGTCTCTTGGTCACCCCGTCTCCTGGTCACCGTGTCACCGCTTATTTCTGATTCCCCATCTCCGTGTCCCCCGTTCTTTTTGTCTCCTTGTCTCCCTGTCTCCCTGTCTCCGTTTCTCCTTATCGCTGTATCCCCGCGTCTCTCAATCGGTGTTTTACCGACAATTCCCATATGCTCAGCAGGATCACGGCCACGAAGACGATGCCAGAACCACTCAGCTGTTTCGCGGAGCGAATTAACGCCGATCTCTCCAAGCTTGTATTTCTTGGAGAGTTTCTCGACAGATATAATAATATCAGAATTCATAAGATAGCGATGCAACCACAGATAAATATAGCCTGCCCGAGCGCGGCCAAGGATTAACTCTGATTTTCAAGTTTCCTGTCCCCGCCTCACCGTTTCCTCTTATCACCATGTCATTCCCCTACGGTGCAATCCGTACCCGAATCGTGTAGAAATCCTGGGGATCCGTAAGAAAAGACACGTCACAGTACCATCACCTGCAGAATAAAATAACAACACATTTGTCGATGACCAGGGAACGTTCACGATCATCTCTTGTTGACTAAAGTATTTGCCACTGCTCTAGGATGCCGTCCGGGTAATGGCAATTGAAGCAGAAACACCGTTGCCATCGCGAACCGTAATGACATTTGATCCGGCCTGACTGCTCTGGTACATTACAGAACTACCAGTACCGCTGACACTCCCAAGGGAAGGATTCCCAACCGACCATCTATAAGGCGCGATACCGCCCGAAGCCGTCACGGTACAGGCATTAGTTCCGGAGCTTAAAACAGTCGCAGAAGCAGTTACCGTCAACACATACGTTTCCGAGATCTGGTTTATGGCAGCAAAACCTTCATTTCCGTACTGATCCCGGGCTGTTATGACATTATCTCCATTCCGGCTGCTACGCTGGTATATTGCGGTGCTGCCCGAACTGCCGATAATTGAACCAAGCGATGAATCTTTTAAACTCCAGGTGATCGGCAGGGAAAGTGCATTTGTGACATTCAGGATGGCTGTAAACGTTACTGTGTTACTTGATGGCGTCAATGTTATACTGGATGGTTCCACCTGCAACCCTTCAGTACCCTCCGCACTCTCACAGCCGGTTAGCAACGACATACCAAGCAGGAGAACCACAGGCAAAACCAGTATAAAACAGAGAAATACAACTTTCTTCATAATCGCCACCTCATTTTATAAAACTCCAGGTTATTCTTATCACTTAAATATCTTCTGCGTCAAGGAGTGCCGACCTGTTTTAAAACCGTGATAGAATTTATATTTCCTGAATTATTTGACGTATTTATACCCCACACCGTGTACCGTCAGAATGTGTTTGGGTTCGGACGGTTTTTTTTCGATCTTGGAACGAAGACTGGCAACAAAACTGTCCAATGAACGCTGGGTACCGTAATATTCCATGCCCCAGACATCATTCATCACATGTTCCCTGGTCAACGCCTTGCCCTCATTTGCACAGAAATATGCGAGAAGATCAAACTCCGTCCTGGTAAGCTCCATTTCTTCCATCTCACCTTCACCACCGCTCCCTCGTTTGCCGCTTATTGCCTTGCGTCTCTTCAAAACCCTTGACTCCAGGTCCAGTACAAAATCGCCACAATCATATTTCATAGGTCCCTTCACGCGCCTGCTGCCCCTGAGCAGTATGGCTTTAATCCTTGCAAGAAGCTCGTTAAGGCTGAAAGGTTTGGTAACATAATCGTCAGCGCCCATCTCAAAGCCATGCACTTTGTCAAATTCATCCTGTCGTGCAGTGAGCATCACGACAGGCATCTGCATGCCGTTATCGCGAAGTTTCCGGCAGATGTCGTAACCAGACATCCCGGGCAGCATGATATCGAGGAGAATCAAGTCGGGCTTCGTGTCCATTGCCGCCTTTAATCCGCTATTTCCTTCCCGTGCCGTCACCACATCATAACCTGCAAACTTAAGGTTCTCTTCAAGACCAAGCACCAACGCCTCATCATCCTCAACAACAAGTATTGTTTGCTTCCGTTCTTTCATTACAACCTCGTCTGTTAAATCCGGCTTTTTATTATCAGATATTTGTTTTTACCTGAATGTCCTATATTATTGTCCCTTTTCCGCTTACAAGCAAGTAAACCGAAAAGGTACTTCCTTTTCCCAGTTCGCTGTCAACTTCGATCCATCCTCCATGCGCTTCTGTAACATGTCTGCACAATGCCAAGCCAAGCCCCACGCCGGAAACATTACTGTCAGCCGTTGCGCGAACACGATAGAACCTTTTGAATATCCTGCGCAATTCTTTCTTTTCAATACCAATGCCACGATCCTTGAATGAAATCTTCACCCAGCGCCTCCGTGGCATAAACCTGTGATGGCGAAAAGAATCGGCCACAGAAGAGACTTCTATACTGATTGACGGCTGTGTAATACCACCTCGCTGCTCTGCAATCGGATATCTGACAACATCACCGCCGACACTGGATACCGCCTTGGGATTTATTGTTGTAGCATCAGGTGAGTTGCTGATTTCGGGCCTGGAGACCGTAACTCCCTGTTTAATTGATTCGGGGAGAGGAACACGGGATACGACCTTTGATGTGACGGGTATTGGAACACCGGAGGACGGGTGTGATAAAGGAATACCACTTGCAGATTTCTCCACAATTATACCCTGCACAGCAGATTGCTGATTGTTGACCAATGTTTTTTTTGGTTCAATAAAGGATGGAACAGACTGTGATGAAACTGCTTGATTTTTGTCTTCCGTATCCTTCTTCAGGTATTTTGCAGCATTATCTAGCAGGTTCAAAATCACCTGCGTGATGGCGCTTTCGTCGGCCTTGACATGTGGTAGTCCCGGCTCTATGGCGGTGCCGATCGATAAATGATATGCCCGGATTTCCGCCTTCTGGTCCCTGATTTCGGCCCTGGCCTTGAATGCTTCAACAGTCACCGCGACAAGCTTACCGATATCGACTTCAGTAAAACGATATATCAGCGATTTCTGATCCATACGCACAAAAAATAATACCCGTTCGATCAACTGGCCCAGGCGTTCAGATTCCCTTACAATTACCCGCAGGAATTTCTTCTGCTGATCATGACTTTCGACATGATCCAGATACAGACTCTCTGCGAGCATTCTCATCGAAGCAACAGGTGTACGCAGATCATGGGACACTCCAATGACAAAATCGCTTCTTGCCCTTGCGCGTCTGATTTCAGCGGCAGCTTCTCTCAATACAAGCAACAGACCAATACATACCCCCGCAGCCATGAGCACAATTCCCCATGCATAAAGACGATACTGAAGTTCCGCCGCTTTTTTGATCCTGCCGGAATCCACAATAAAAGCCTTTATGTTTACATAGTCAAACGGCTTCAATAACCGCCTGCTTGCAACAGGTTCTTCAGACAAATCAGGACCCTGGCTCCTGATTTCTCCTTTTTCACCAAAAACATCACTTACAATAACTTCTTTTGCTCTGGTTATTCCCGGCCCTTCGGCAATCAGCATAAACGTTTCTCCTGATGCAGCAGTAAGTGCGCTTGAAAGTTCTTCAAGGAATTCAGCTTGGTTTATCTCAAAACCGGCATACATGCTCTTTTTGTTCGGCAGGGCAGAAAACCAGTAGGAAGAATCTTCCACGGTAAGAGATATTGCGTTAGTTCCCGTACCTGACGATACAATTTCCCGTCGTAATGCTGAAACAAGAGGATCAAGCTGTCGCTCTGTACCTGATACCCTGCGCTGGATGGCAGATGCCGGCTGTGCTTTTTCCAGTGGTTGCTTCATCACTTCATCCTGCTTTCCAGGTTCCGGATAGATAAAGCCCCAGGGATTCATGAAAAGATAAATCTGATTTACAGTCCCGCGCGAGTTACGTAAACGAAAAGCAGCGGCCTCTATATCTGCATTTTTCCCGCCACGCGCCAGACATTCGGACACCACAGACCGCACATGTTCCATGTCGTCTTCAAAGCGGGCCTGAATACGTTTCGATACAATCTGTATTGCGCTGGCCGCGTCCATTTTCAAACGATATTGAAGAAGTTCCTCCCTGCTTCTCAGCGCCCGGTTTGCAAGAAAACTGAGAATCGACGTTGGCAGAATCACCAGCGCCAGAACAATCAGTATTAATTTTGGCTTCATCAGAAATTTAAAGGGAAAGTAATGTCAATCCGGCACGTTATTCCAATCATTCGACACTCCAATTCAACCAGTAATAGATGGTTGTCATTACTGTTTCATATCGATATTAATGAGCCAGTTCTTGACGGTATCCACATCAGAACCGTTTGGACGGAGCTTCAGATATCTCCGGTAATGCATCGCGGCCCTCGGTTTATCGTTGAGATTTTCATCATAGAGGATTCCCAGATTGTAATGGACATCAGCATCGGTCGGATCAATCCGTAATGCGTGAAGGTACTCCCGTTCCGCATCCCTGAATCTGCCAACCTGTGAATAGACAGCAGCCATGTTGTAATGCATATCCCGCCTCTCACTGTCACTTACCTTGTTGACATCATTTTGAGCCTGATCCATCAACTCAACCATCTTCTCCGCCTTACGAATCCGATTCTCACGCTGCTGAATCTCATTGGCAAGAATCTCAAGGTTCTTGTCTTTCTCCCTCAACACCACATCTTTTTCGGAGAGTTTCTTTTTCAGCGTTCCCATCTCTTTCTCCATATCCGGTATCCGCTCGGCGAGATCACCAACGATTTTTTTCTGTTTCTTCTCCGCTGCTTTTGCCTCATCGAGTTTTTCCTTGATTTGTTTCTGGGCTTCAATGGCGCGCCTGGCTTCCTCCCCTGCCGTTTTTTCTTTTTTCTCCATCTCCTCTCTTGCCTTCACCGCTCTCTGCCGTTCAATATCAAGTTCGCTTAGTTTCTGCCTTAAAAACAGGTTCTCACTTTCAAGCCTTTTGTAGAGATCAGAACCTACCTGAACCGGTTCCGCCGGTTTGTTTCTGGCAATCAACGGATTGGCACTGGTTTCAGGCGTGTCAACAGCCGAAGTCCCGTCCTGATCAGAAATTTTCTTTTGCAAGTCAGTAAGCTGATTACTCAACAGTATTTCCTCCTGTTCAGCCTTGATCAAACGACTTTCCAGTTCTTTCACTTTTACCGGACTATCGGCGGAAAGTTCCTTCTGTTTACCAAGATCCTTTATCTTGACCACCAAGTCCGATATTCGTTGTTCCAAATCCTTGATTTCCCTTATAAGTTTTTCGTTCTCCAGTTTAATAAAATCCTTACCCTGTTTTATTTCCGTAATCTTACTACGAAGATCAAGATTTTCCCTGATCAATTCATCGTAAGCTTTGGAATCGATACTTCCTCCGGTTGCCGGTTTGGCATCTGCAATTTCAAATTTCCGGACCTCCGATACCGGGGCCGGTACAGGCAAAGATGGAGCATTCACATGCTGTAATGACATTTTATTTGTCGATCGCGGAATTGCTCCGGACAAATCTTCCACCTCAGGAGGCAATCTTGATAATTCTTGTTTATTCGCAGAAACAGTCTTTTCCGGAAAAGGCGCCGGAGTTACGGAAGGCCGGACCAACGGAACCGGAACACCTTGAACTGAATCCTTTACCTGTTCATTAGATCCTGTAGCCGCATTTGCCGTTATTGCTACACTTGCCTTTTCTCCAGCTTTCTTTCCTCCACTATTTTCTTCTTCCTTCGTTGTGGATTTTTTCTCCCACAGCCAGGTGAAATTCCCGTTAGGCGCAGAGGTTGTCGCCTGACCATCAGCTATCGGCAGCTTGTCGATGGAATAAGGAGAGGAACCGGAAGATTCACGACTGATGATTGATGACTGTCGATTACCGGTTATCGATGCAGTAGTATTCGACACCGGATTCAGACCATTACCCACTGTCTTCCGGCCTTTTATTTCTGTCGCCTTTTCGCCCCCCTGTGTTTTCTCCCACGACCAATTGAATTCTTCGGCCTTTAGAGAAAATACCAGTAAAAGAAACAATACGGTAATCGTCTGTTTCATTTATTTATACACCGATAATTCTTTTCCCGGAAATTCGAAAATACTGGAATGACCATCCGCTTTTTATTCCTGTTCACCTGACCGGTTTCAGTGTTTTCTCTCCAGCCGGACCTACAGGGCGGAGTGGCTTTGGAGATTTCTTCATGTCCTTGGTACGAAGATATGGTTCTTCTCCCGTTATAATACGTGGAGTCATGAATACTATTGTCTCGGTATTTACCACCGATACACTGTCGTACCTGAATAGCCGTCCGAGCAACGGAATGCCACCTAAAAACGGAATACTGTTCACACTGGTATCCTTCCGGTCTTTGATCATTCCTCCAATGATTACCGTGACACCGTCCTTAACCATTACACTTGTCGTAGCAGTAGCACTCTTTACTACAGGTGTACCCTGTTGTGCATCTCCGTCATACCATTGAGAAATCGAGCTTATATCCGGCTTAACCATTACGGTGATCATATTCTCATCATTAATCTTTGGCGTTACCGAAAGTGTGACACCCACCGGAATGAACTGGTAAGTCACACCTGTTATGTTGGTGGTTCCGCTTTCCAGTTTAGTTTCTTTGTAAGGCTGATTTTCTATGACCTTGATCGTGGCTTCTTGGCCATCTGTAACAGCGATATGCGGACTCGAAAGAATCTTTGTTTCACCAACCTGCTTTAGAGCATCAACAACAACCTGGAGGTCACCGCCCGAAACGATGGTGTTATAAGTGAGTGTACCAACCGGTGTTGTAGGTGCGCCCGGAAGTGAAACAGACTGAAGAGAGAACCTTGGGTCCAATCCCTGGAACATATGCTGCCAGTTAATACCCAGCGCAAAATTGTCATTGAGCGTAACTTCGACAACCTTGGCTTCGATAAAGACCTGCTTCGAACGCATGTCGAAAGCTTTTACAACTTGTTCTACCTTCTGAATATTTTGCGGTAAATCAGTTACCATCAGGGTCTTTGTACGCTTATCGATCCTGACAAAACCCACCTCTTTCGTGAGCAAGGTGGTGAGTTCTTTTTGAACATCTTCCACGTTTGCGTACTGGAGAATAAATGTCTTTGTTTCAGTATTCGATGAAATATCGGCCTTTTCAATTATCGCCACCATCTCCATTAACTTGTCCGGCATGTCTATCAGGATGAGAGTATTACTGACCTGATCGAAAACAATGGTACCAGTGGTGCTTTTGACCTTATCAAGCATCTTTCCCACCCGCTCGGCAGACGAATGTTTTAATTCGACGACTTTTATCTGCTTGGTGTCATAAAAACTTGCTCCATTAAGTAACTTATAATCATCATCTGTAATGATCTTGATGATTCCACCTTTGATTTCATAAGCCAGGTTGTTGACCGCAAGAATAACTTCCAGCGCATCACCTACTGTAACTCCCTCAAACTGCAGTTTCGTTGTTCCCTTGACATTCGGCCCAACAACAATATTGCTTAACTTTCCCTCACGGGCAAGGATGTCGATCAACTGAGCAATGTCCCATGACGTAACCGACTTCAGGTAAACCTTTTGCTGAAGGCCTGGCAGATCATAATCTTTGAGCCGTTTCGGCATAACCCTCAGTGAATCAGATGATAATGGTTTCTGAACTTCAGCCGGCTGAACAGCCTCTATAGCTGCAGGTTGAGAAGAAACCGGCACGGTTGACGGGACCGCCGGCTGTTCAACAACAGATTCCTGCGCACAAGTGATTGGCGCAAAATAACCCAATAAACTAAAGAATATACTGAGCCAAATAATGAAAACCTTATTCATGCATCCCAAAAACCATTGTTCAAAAAGAACTATGATTTTGCCACATTGCAGTTTTACGCGAAGACAGTCATCCCTCAGTCTTAATTGGGTCAGTCCTTTACTATGTGTAACATACCAAAGCAAGCTGGGATTTTGTTCGCATGTTATTCCAAACTTCAAATTTCTTATCATTTGATCATCATCTTTTGTTTGCCGTCAGTCAGATAAACCTGATCGTTTTTAATATTTTCTACCAGAATCTCCTGGCCACGAATCGGAAGCTTCTGACCGGCTTTAACAAAATGCAGTTTACTGTCTTTGTCCTTGCCTTCCTGTAAAATAGCCTCCTGCCATGCCTCAACAGAACTGCCGGAAAAACCCATCAGCTTAATATTATCCTGAACATATTTCATCCAATCCACTGCCTGAGGTGTCTGTTCATTCCCGCCGGGGCTGTTTTCTTTTACTCTCTGCCCGGGCATTGACAATATCGGGCGGCCACTGAGCTCCTGAATTATCATTTCAAGGGGCGGCAATTGGAATCCAACCCCAGCCCCTTGTACCCCCTGGCCAGTTGTGCTCTGCCTCATACCATTGAAAGGCTGACGTAGAAGATCATCTGTACGTATCTTTGCAAATATCTCCCGTGCAGAAAAAGCGAGTAATATAAGCACAGCTGCAGCAAGACCAAAGTTGACGTTACGTATGCCAAACTTTTGTTTTTCAACGGTTTTTTTGGCAATAAGAACCAGTGGCTGGTGTCCGATATCATCGGAATCTTCGGCCAAAATTGTTTCTTTCTTCATCTTGTCACTTGCGATTTTTTTATCGGCCGGATTTTTAACAAATGACGGTAATTCCGCTTTAGTGGTTTGCCCGGTTGGTGCCTCTGCTTTTGCAACTTTAAGTTTCAATTTTTCCCCGGGAGAAGTTTCCGGCGCAACTTTCGGTGCAGGCTTGACCTCCGTTTTGGGCGGTACGGCCGCAGGTACGGCAGGTTTGGATACCGGCATTGCCGGCTGAGGTTTCGGAGCTTCTGCAACCTTGGCCGGAGGCATAACAGGTTTAGACGCTGGTCCAACCGATTTTGGAGGTGGAACAACTGGCTTTGGCATCGAAGCGGTTGGTGGAGGACGCCATACTGGATTAGGAACCGCCAAATGACTAAATGGAACAACTGGCTCTGGTATCGAAGTGGCTGGGGAAGGTGTCACCGCAACGGGTTTTGGCGGGGCCTGGACCGGGACTGGCGTAACGGGTACTTTAGCAGCAGGCTTTGGTGCTGTCTGCACTGGAACCGTCGAAGAGGATTTTGGTACGGACTGAGTTTTTGAAGGAACAACGGGTACCGGCGTTGCTGATGCCACAGGTGTTTTAGCCGGCACAGGAGAATCTTTCGGTGCAGGTTTGGTATCCGCTTTTGGCGGTGAGGCCACAAGTACAGCAGGTTTGGATGCCGGCATTGCCGGCTGAGGTTTCGGAATTTCTGCAACTTTGGCCGGAGGCGTAACAGGTTTAGGCGCCGGCTCAGCCGATTTTGGAGGTGGAACAACCGGCTTTGGTATCGAAGTGGCTGGTGAAGGCGCCACCGCAACGGGTTTTGACTGGGCTTGAACCGAAACTGGTATAACCGAAGTTTCAACGGGTACTTTAGCAGCAGGCTTTGGTACTGTGGGCGCTGGAACTGAAGAAACAGACGAAACCGGAACATGTGCTGTTACAACAGGTTTAGAACCTGGATTTATAATTGATTCCAATACTTCTGAAAGTGGAGGAACCACAGGACCACCAGACAAAAGCGGCCTTTGTTCAGCAACTGAAGAAGAATGATCGACCTGTGTCAGCATTGGAGCAGGCTTATCTGTTACCACTTTTAAATTTTTTTCTTCCAAAGAGATTTCTAATTCCTCCATTAAGTCGCTCTACAAACATCATTTATTTCGTAACACTGGACATAGAATTGCGCCAAAAAACTTCAATATATAGTGGTTGAGACACGCATCGGTACACAAGCTGTAGTATTCATTACATGCCATATTGCCTTAAATACCAATTTAATCGCTGATTTAATTACTCTAATCGCGATACCCTCCTGTACCATTTTCTTACCATATTATTGTTAGACTTTCAAAGATATTATGACAAAAGAACGCCAATTTCCGGTATAACTCTGTTGAATATTGATCATTCCGCGGTTAAACAGCGGATATTTCCCTTTGTTTATGCTTTTTAAGCAGAAATCCCTTATAATTAGGGGGTTTTTACTCTCTGGCCGGATTGATCTGGTATTCCATTTTGAACCTATTTTTACCTAACGGTAAGACTGAATTACCGCATTTTTCAGCATACTGGCGGTTTTGAAATCTCATAATCCCGATAATTACCGGGATTATCGGTTTTTCCATCCTCTGCCGCCCTGATAACATTGTACATTTCCCTGGCTGTGACAAAATGCAGGTTCCATTTCTTACCGTCATTATATTCTGTCTGTAAATGTTCATAAGCTTCACGCATTGGTTTTCCAAGCAGAACATCCATGTTCCCCTGCTGGCAGCCATGAGTATACACCTTAACAAATATCCAATCCGGTCGCCCTTCAACATGAATATGCTGTTTCGTCCATAAATCGATTCTTTCAGGTATCGGAGGATTCAAAAAAGTAATTGCCCCATTCTCCAGTCGCGGCAAAAGCCCCCATTTTCTCCTATGCCAGTTCAGTGCCAATGGACCGGTTATCAGCATCAGCGATTTATTGGAAACGCCGGATACTGAATGCTGAACACTGGATACTCGTCGGCCAGTATCGCATGCCCGCGAATAACCGGTATCGGATGCGTAATAAATGGCGTTAACCATCCGAGGCTGTGTCGGTGAAGGTGCTGACGGAAATGTGAAATCGGCATAACACCCGGTTTGTCGAAGAATACCCAGCTCTTCGTTAACTCCGCACCAGTCACCGTCCGGACGTGAATTACAAAGCGCCCAGTTGCCGTGAATGAAACCATATCGAATATTTCCTTCTTTGTCCGATCCCAGTAGACCATGTTTCTCTCTTAGAATATCACGAAAACCCGACAGCTTTGATCGCAATTGTTCCCGTGTATCGTTCCGATGATGAAGATGAATCTCGATTTCTCCAAACCCGCTGGCGCACAAATGTGCAATTCCTTCTACACAATCCGTATCATATTCTTCCTGGGGATAGAAAAATGAATGGCATGGATTCTTACTGTCAGCATCACGAAAACCTTCAGCCACAGAGGGAAATTCAGCGTACCACCGGTCAACACTTTTCATGGCTGTCTGTTTCGGGACATTGTCCCTGAATGGCTCAAAATGATCCGTAACACAAAACATCAAATGCTTCGGCCCATGGACATTCCCCGGTCGCCGGACAAGGGATTTAAGGTACCCCATCAGCCATTTATCAATAGATCTGAACATCTCTTTCGTCACTATCTTACTGTTCGTTCCCAGTATCCCTTAAGGTCACCGCGAAAGAAACGAAATGACCCGGCAATAAGCGCAATATTCATAACAAGAAAATAATTACACAGGCGGAAGAAATAACTGATCGGGCTGGCAGACGGACTTAACATGCGTACAAACAAAGAAGAGAAAATTAATCCGGCCATGCCAATCAACAAAACAAGCGGCAGGCATTTCCCGTAAAACCATCCATACTTTATAATCGCCAACAATGAAACGGAAAACAATATCATCATTATGTGTGGCGTGAACCAGCGCAAAACTTTGTGTGACCAAAACATATATGCAAACTCTCCATACCGAGGCATGAGGCATTTCCGGCACAATATCAGAGCCTGATAGTCGCCTGCTCCTATGCGTATCCTCCTCTGCCATTCAGCCCCTGCCGCTGGAAATTCTTCTTCTGCAAGAGCACACGGTTCATAGATCATCCTGAAACCTTGTTCTCTGACTTTCATGCCAATCACAAAATCATCCACAACCGTATTATCGGGAATATCCTTCCAGAAGAGATCACTTCTTATCGCATAAATTGCACCATTAGCACCAAGACAGGAATCAATACTGCTTTCCATCGTTTTAAGTTGTGTCTCCCAGCGCCAGTAAAAACCCTCGGATGGTGAAGGCCAACATGGAAAAGAGGAGACAGGAAGACCGGGAGATGGAACAACATTTTCCCTGAATTCCAACTGCCCGCATACACCGCCAACTTCCGGATTGGAGAAATGAGACAATAACTTGTCTATGGTATCAGGCCTGAACATCGTGTTGGCATCAGTGAATATCAGCAAGGAATTACTGCTTTCATCGGCGTTAATCCCTGTCTGCCCCGACACCAAGGCAGGCGGATGTATTAATGTGCGGTTATTTTCTTCCTGACTTTTTCTTACCAACTCCTTCAAAACGGCAACCTTACCCCTGCGCTCCTTGAACTCAACGACATGGATATTGTCATGTGTAGAAGCGAAATCACGGGCGATTTCGGCAGTTTTGTCAGTTGAGCCGTCAATACCGACAAAAATCATGATACGGGATACGGCATGCGGGATATTGATTACTGTAAGATTCTCAAGACGCCGGCGAATCATCTTCTCTTCATTATAAGCAGATAAAAGGATTGTTACCGATGCGGGAATTTCATTACTAATAACATTCCCCTTCCGCCATACTTTTCCCCGGCTCAGGATGGCCAGCAAAAACGGGTACAGGATCCAGGCGTAAATCAAGAGAGCCAGAAGAATTATTATGACAGTCTGCATGAATAATTATGCGGCTACAGACAAACGAACGAGCAGGTTCCGATATTCGCTACACGCTTATTTTGCTTTCGCCGGAATTCCTACCGCTGTGGCACCATCCGGCACATCATCGACCACAACGGCATTGGCGCCGATTTTCACATTATTCCCTATTTTAATTCCGCCAATGATTTTTGCGCCAGCGCCAATAAAGATATTGTCGCCCAGCACCGGTGATTCGCTTTTTTCGGCGCCAATTGTTACCGCATGCTCCAGTTTTATATTTGAACCACCTTTTACAGAACTGTTGATCACAACGCCGTAACTATGAATCATCACAAAAGCCGGACCGAACTGGGCGCCACGTCCAATAATACAACGGCCAAAAAATGCATTCAGTTTATTGAATATCATTGCCATTGGGACAAGTCTCATTCTCTGCGACGACTGCATAAGGCGATACATTATCATGGCAAAAGTTCCATCGGTAAAAATGGTTTTTAGAATGTTTCTGGCTGTAACTGAGCCATAAAGCCATTCTGCCTTGGCCTTGATATCGGACCCCAGTAACCTGGATAAACCCATGTCGGTATTTTTTATCATAGTTGTAATCAATCCCTGCATTTTCTGGACAGAAAAGGCATACGAGAAAGCCCCAGTGAATCGCGCCCAATTTTAAATAATTCACCCAGCACGATCCACGGCGCACGGTCAGACCACTTCCCTCTGGCTGTTACAACCGATACATCTTTTTCATGCGGGAAATATACAAACAGTCTTCGCAAAGCACGTCTAACATGAAATGGGGATGTTACAATAACGAGTCGTTTTATGTTATGGTGATTTTCCAGATACTTACCCAGCGCTTCCATTTCGCCATCAGTACCACCAAATCTTCCGGGCACAATTTCAATCTGTATTACCGGGGAAGAAAGCCTTTTCTTGACATTCTTGAAACCCCATTCCGCCCTTGTAAGATTAGCCTGCTCTTCCTGTGACCAACGGCTCTTCAATCTATCATTACCTATAAGTATTACCACCTTTGCATTCGTCTCGCTTTTGGAATAAAAATCAACCAGCGCATCAATACGCCGGTCCTGGTCTATTGATCCAGCCACAAGATAAATTGCATCCGGTTCCTTGATTCCCCTAACCTGTTTTTCCCGGTATTCCAACCATGACCCTATTGGCCATGCCAAAACAATTATGACACCAGTAATCATCAGGCAACATAACCATCGCCATCTTCTCATTTCAGAAAACAAACAATTAACCGAGGATTTCCGTCGGAACGTGGTCTCTTTAATCAACTTTGCTGTTGTTTAGCCGTTTCTATTAATCCCAGAATCTGCTTAACTTTTTCTTCCCAGGTCTCATTCTTCATATTCATACTTATTAACTGCTTCTGGTCAATCGTAAGTGGATAATCCACTCGTTCTTTCACAAGTTTAATAAATTCATCTTCACTTTTTCCGATTGCAACATAAGAACATTTATTACGGTATTTTCCCTCACTATTAAACGATAGTTCAGCCACTTCCGGTAAATCTGTTGATACCACCGGACAACCGGCAGAAAGCATTTCTTTCAACTTGATTGGATTGACAGCCCGGGTCAGATTGTTGACGACAAAAGGAATTATTCCTACATCAAAGGCGGCAACGTAAGCCGGCAGTTCTCTGAAAAGCCTGGGACCTAGAATATGAATATTCGGTTCCCGCTTGAGTCTGTCCACCTGGACATCGGCCTTCCCTATCAGAACTATGTGACTGTCCGCTAATGCTTGTGCTAGTTTGACTATAAGATCCTGATTCACCCATTCAGAAATCAGTCCAATAAAACCAATAACTTTGCCGTCCGGAAGATCGGCAGGTCTGAAATGTAATTGACTGTTCAGGCTTGCTGCAAAATGTTTATAATCAACGCCGTGGGTTACCAGATACGTTTTGGGATTCAATTTTATACATCGTTCAAAAAGGTCCTTCGAAGAAGCTATAACCATATCGGCATTACGGCAGCAATCTTTATCCAGTCTTGCCATCAATGCCGAATCATACATGCCGAATGCATCCCATCTGTCAACGCAGTAATAAACAGAAAAACCTTCAAATGCTGTCATGACACCTGGAATGGTTGGCATGAAATTGATAAGAATGGGATTATTGAAGTTATCATCTCTGATCGCCGAGCATATGGCCGAGTTGTAAATAATATCGTTGATATTTCTGATTAAATCCCATTTTGGCAAAGAAATAATCAGGGGAGCTATCCTCCAGATATTTCTCATCACCTCTTCGGAACCGCGCAAGGTTTTTCTGATTCTTTCCGCCATCCTGCCGCGGTCTGCAGGGGATTCCAAACTTGGTTTGCGCATTCCTGCACCTTCAACCCAGAGGACGCGATGGCCCTGTTTCACAAGTTCCAGCGCAATCTGGTGTTTGCTGGTTGGGTTATCAATTGCCGCATCCCAAGCATTGGCTATGATTACGAAATCCATATTTCCTTTGCAAGGTACGAAATTCAGACTCGCTAGAAAGGCTAAGCTAGTGACAAGCTCTATGTATCTCCACCATCAGTGTCATTTCTTCTTTGCTACAACAACAAGAGATAGGCCATTCCATGGCAATAAAGGATCAATTATCTTCAGTACTGGAATAAGTACATTAAAAATCTTAAGTTGAAATCTTCCCAGCGTCTTCCGACAAAGAATCTTTCCATTAAACAACCATCCCAATACACCCATCTTATTCATGGTGAATGATGTCTCGACCTGAAATCCGGCTTCCCGAAGACGTGGGACAAAAGACGACAAATTGTAGCGACGGAAATGCCCAAGAGCCGTATCCAGAGAACCAAACAGAGCCTCCCAGGCCGGCACAATAAAAACAGCTTTTCCACCACTTCGGAGTACTGAACAAATATTGACAAACGCAGTTTTCTCGTCGGAAATATGCTCAAGTACATTTGAACAAAGCACGGTGTTTACATTTGTCAAAGTTGGCGGAGGACTGACTGTAATATCCCACTGTATTATTTCAACACGACGGCGTCCCCTGAAGGCATTTTGAAGAAGGGCAACATATTCGGTATCCTGTTCTGTTGCTATTACACGTTCTTGATCCAGCATGGCACGTACATTGTTTCCTATTCCTGCTCCAACCTCCAACACTGTGCCAGACAAGTATGGCCGTATCCGTTTCATCAACCAATCCGTGAAATTTTCCGCCATCTCCATATTACGAAGAATTGCCGCGCCATAACATTCATCATAAAGATCGTCCACGATATAAAACTTCAGTATGGTCCACAAAGCTGCTACTGCATCCATGAACCCGATCTTTTTCCCCTCGAAATAGGTTCGCCCACTGTATCGAACAGATGTTTCAAAAATCCTCAGTCGGCGCTTTGCAATCTTCGCGGTAATCTCCGGTTCAATCCCAAACCTGTTGGAACGAATCGGTATGGTTTTTAACACCGACATTCTGAATGCCTTGTACCCGGTTTCCATGTCGGTCAGGTTTAAGTCTGTAAACATGTTGGATATGGTGGTCAACATCCGGTTGGCTACACTGTGCCAGAAGAACAGGACGCGACGATACTCTGGTGATGCAAATCTCGAACCATAAACAACATCCGCCTCGTTTTCCAGTATGGGCCTTATCATTCGACCATAATCATTCGGATCATATTCCAGGTCTGCATCCTGAATAATAGCAATGTCGCCTGTCGCTTTCTGTACGGCACTACGTATAGCCGCACCCTTACCAAGATTTTTCTCGTGCCATACAATCTTGATACGGGGATCTTCCGCCGCCCGCCTAATCAGTATTTCACGCGAACGATCAGAGGAAGAGTCGTCAACCGCAACAATCTCAAGGTCCATTTCCGCTGGTAATGAAGCGGCTAACACCCGATCAATGATATCATCCAGTGTTAGCTGTTCGTTATATACCGGCATTAAGACTGATAGTTTCATTTTATCTCTTTTAAAATGTATTCCCTTCGTACAGGCAGTATTCCGGTCAAAGTCTATTAGCAAATCATCTTCATCTCTATTCGCTGTTTGATAGCTTGTACTAAAAACTGCAATCCTGCACCACCCCAGTAGACCTCGATAAGAAGCACGGGAATTCGGTACTGAGGACAGACAAGGGTTATGTAATACGGCAATGGTAAAGTAAAGAGTGAAAACAGAGCTAACCATTGCATGTACTTGTCCGGATCGGATCGAATTCCTATCAGGGTAAGCATCAACAAAAAAGCAAGAGTACCCGCCTTGATCACCGCAAGAATTTTGCTTTTCGAGACAGAGAATGGATTTTTATCGAGATTACCAATCCAAAATAACGAAACACGATGCAGTGATTTCAACAGAAAACCGGAAAAATCCCGTTTAATAAGATGTAATGCTTCTATTTTTTTTTGTCTGAAATAGACATCTTCTCCAAGTTCCTCCAGAAGCCGATTTCCCTCGGAAGATTCATTAAAGAAAGTTGATGTATCGGTTGTACCATCACAATATGACTGTAACCCTGACATCAACTGTATCCCCATGGCGTTTCGAATAGGGATTATATGACCACATAATTTATAATTTCTTAACGTCCATGGAAGTAGAACAATGGCACATACCAGACAAAAAATCGCCGTGCGCCACACCCCCATCATTCGCGTTGTCCCCTTGAATCCAATAATAACCGCTGTAGCAAAGATAAGAGGCAACACTACGGGGTTAAAAAGAGACGCCAATCCTAAAACAGCCCCCCATGCTACAGTTTTGCCCAAGGAAATCTGCACGATTCCGGATGATCCTGTTATAAAAAGAACAGCTGCTACGCAGATCATGACAAATGGAGAATCCCAAAGGGTTGCACTCCGGTAAACAAGAGGCGGAAGAACCGATCCAAGAAGTCCGGTAAAAAAACCTGCCACCAGCCCAAACCTTGCAAACGCAAGCCCAGCCAACAGACCTATTGCTCCTGCACCAATCAATCCGTTTATTACCATGCTCACCCGATATGCAGATAATTCCGAGTTGTTTCCAAACAGACGAAGAAGTCCGGCAAGCATGTACGGATAAGCAGGGGCAAAAAACGTCGAGACAACTGGTGGCTTGTTAGCATCGTATTCAACATAAGGACATAGGAACCCCCTGCCAGCGGCAATATGTTGAGCAATCGCAACTTCTTCCATCATCCAGTGCTGAAGGGGGTTAACCCAATCACCGGAATGAACCATCCACCAGAAACGAACAATAAGAGCTAACAGGAGAAAAAACACCCCTATTCGCATCGGCATCATCAACTTCCTCATAATACTCCTTCAAATCAACGTCTGAATCAACCGCAAACGATATAACTCTCCCATCTGCAGCATCACTCTTCGTCTTACGTCCCTGTCCGTGTTCGGGCCAACGCCATCATCTCCCCGAGAGGTAAAGGAAGCGCCTTATTCGTCAGTATCGGCGCAATTCCCTGTATAACACGTAGAACGGCACATATCCAGGGATGGCTCTCTCGTAAGTCCGTCCCCAACCCCCGTAATGTTACAACTTTCGTTACGCGACCAATCCAGAGCATCTCGAAGCCAGCCCTTTCGAGCAGTGAGATCAACGCCCGCTGTGTGAACAGCCAAAGATGCTCCATGGGCTTCACGTGCGGCCAGTCCCGTCCCAATAATCGTGCCGAAAGGGATCCCGCATCGGGCGTTACGATCATGACGATACCACCGGCAGACAGCAGGCGCGAAACGATTCCGAGATGCCGAACCGGATCACGGAGGTGCTCAACGACATCCAGCATGGTGACTACCCGAAAACTCGCTTCCTGGAAATCGGCCGTCACCACATCCCCTTGTCGCACTTCATATCCCCGCGCAGCCGTCCGTTCAACCGCATACGCAGAAATGTCCAAACCAGTAACCCGCCAACCGCGAGTCTGGGCCACCTGCATTAGGATGCCGGTTCCACATCCGACGTCCAACAAGTTATCGGGGTGGACATACCGCTCGAGAATCTTCAGCCATCGGTTGAATGTCAGTCGTTTCATCTCCGCTATGCCTTCGTAATCTCGATATCCGAAGCGCGTGAATCCGCTTCCCTGGAAGTAGTCCTCCGAGTTATAGATACGTCTTGTCTCCTCTTCCGAAGGCTGCGGATTTACGGCAACGAGTCCGCACCGACGACATTTCACAATCGCACGGCCGTGCTTCACCGCCCAGGGCTTCAGGGTGCTTTCCGACCCGTGACATGCAGGGCAGAGATCGATCCGCTCCACGATCGCGGCGACAGCCATGTCCCGCCCTACCCCTACCTCTCTGTGTCCCTTGTTCACGTCGGTCCTCCGTCCGAATCGGTAGGCTTCCGATTCAACCAGACAAACCGACGCCTCACAAGGTCCAGCCATCCCCACGACACCAGCGGTATTAAGCAGAATAGGAACGGGAAGCGGTAGCGGGAATAGGCGCAGAAGATCAGCTGCAGCAGCGTGGCCGTAGCCACCACTGCAACTTCGACCCCCATGGCTTCCCGATTTCTCCGGGCAACAACCAACCCCAGAAATACCCCGACGAGGAGTAAGAAGTTGAAGGCGGTCGGCAGCCAGCGACTAATCCAAGACGTAAAGAGCCGCCCTTGACCGTTCCACTCGAACATGAAATCACGAGCCGGCGACAACGAAAGTAGCGCCTTGCGCATAGTCAACCCCATAAACCAGCTGGGCCGTTCCCTCATATACTGCATAGCTTGCCTGGCGCGCATTCGATCAAGATCGACAGGATGACACCCCTTTTCCACTTCTTCAGGAAGGTGGTAGGCGGCCGTGGGACCGCCGTTTGCCGTTGGGTTCGTGCCCGCAAGCAGTACTTCCCCGGAAACAGACGAAAGGGGAATGAACTTACCGCCCGAGTCGCGGTAGTTCTGACACGTTACCGGCACCAGGAATAGCGTACCTGCCAGTGTAGCTGCGAGGGTTATGCGGAACACATCTTTCCGTTGGATCCACCAAATCCAAGGCAGGAAGAGGCAGAGGACCACCCCATGCGCTTTGGTCGTCACCATCATACCCGCCAACAAACCCACTACCGTACCCTGTATCAAGGTACGACGCCATAGAGCCGAAACAACAAGCAACATCCCCAATAGCAGAGGAATGAACAGGTTTTCGGCACTGACAAACGCGCAATACAGGAGACTGTCAGGATACAAAGCAGCCAACAAAGCCGTCACTCTTGCAGCAAATTTTGATCGTCTTTGCCCCATATACGTAAACAGCTTCATACTTAAAATGTATACAAGCGCCACACTGATCCCACCCAACACAATATTCACAACCAGGGCAGTCCAGATATCAGAACCAAAAAGTTTATAGAACAATCCCAGGAAAGCCGGATAGCCAACTGATTGATTGAAAATTCTTACCCCTTCTATCGTAAAACCTTTACCTGAAGCAACGGACTCTGCCAATTGATGTAAATAGAGAAAATCACTGAACTGTTCCTTGCCATATCGCCCAACAACCCAGACAACATAACCCGCTCGTACAATCAACCCACCGACACCCCATACAACCGTTTCAATTACCGACATATTGTCCGTTGTATTGGTATCGAGACTCATGTTTGGTCCTTCTGATTTTTCGTTACTGATTTTCTTTGATAAAGATAGACTGAATCCTGGTCGTCATCGACATCAAGCCAACTGGGATATTTTTTCACAAGCTTGTATTTCTCCTCCAGAACCTGGCGTCCTCCCGGTATGTCACAATCAATGTATGGGACACTTATCACATACTCTGGCGGCTTTTCAGATTTAACTTCATACCAGAAATCAACATCTTTGTATCCGCTCACAACCCCAGGATAGTAATACCGGACTGTGATATACCCATCCAACACGGCCATTACACGATCGTCCTTTGACGCCATCGCGCGTACATCATCAACCACTGTTTTCGCGCCGCACCGTTCCATGCCATATAGCCTCAAAAGCGTGAATGAAGCTGAAACGCACAGGCACAAAGCAAAAATTGCAAAAATTTTTTTCTCGTCGAGTTTTAATCTCAGGCCTAACTCCCTAATTCCTAATACGCAAAACAAAACATAGAATGGCAGGAAATTTATAAAGAAACGCGGATAGACAAACAGATTTTTTGACCAGAATAATGCTACAGATATTACAGCTGGAAAAATAATATACAAAGTTATCCATCGACATTTACCAAACGCAAAAACAACTCCTATGGCAAACATCGCCGCCTGTAATAAAGCCCACGGCCAACAATCTCTAACCCATGCCCATGACTCAATCATCACGTTAAGAAACCGGGGATTTATATGATACGCCATATAATAATTCGTAAGATCGAATTTCTGCATGTACCGCAGCTCAGCCGGAATACCGGGTGAATATAGAAGGAACAAAATGAATCCTGCTGTCAAAGATATGACAACAGGTTTTACCGCCGCTTTTACTGTACCAGTAATACTGTGCAGTAAATTCCATGCATTTACCATTCGGTCAACAACGATGAAAATTCCAAGTACTGTAAGAAAAATAAACGATGACATATGCGCATAGCAGGTCAGAACCAAAAACCCGCCGAATACGCTCCACATGCCCCATCCCGAATCCCTGCGCAACATAACAGCCAGAAGGACACAAGAAACATAAGAGGTCATTACAAGTGCATATCCCTTGGCATAGGAAATATAAAAGAGGAAAAAACCCGTCAAACTCACTCCTGCACAAACGAGGTTAGAAAAAATGACTGTTCCAAATCTTCTGGCCAGAAAAAAAAGAGGAAACATAACTAATCCGCCAAAGAAAACTGCCGGTAACCGGGCAATAGTCTCACCTCCACCGAACACCTTAACAAACAAACTCTCGACAACAGTAAACGCAACCTGAGCAGCTCTTGGTGGTAGATTCTGACAAGCCATCGTAACCAGTGGCCCTCTCTGGGCCAACATGGTATAGTTTACGAATTCTGCATGCTCAAAGCCTTTTGACAAAAGTGGTATAGAGATTAATACCACAAATAAAAACCACGCCAAAGGCATCCACCATTCCTGTCTGACCGGTAAATTATTCTCCTCGTTTTCAGGACATTTATCGGTAAACATGGCCAGTCGTTTCCAGCAAACAGACAACCATGTGAGCCATATACCAAGCGCCAGTAGAGCAATACGTGTAAATAACAGTCCCTGTACTAATTGATTTTTCAGATATGTAATTCTGGTGTATTTCCCGGCAGCCTCCAAGTTCTTTGAAATGTCACAAAGATTCGCCCAGCTTATAATACTGTCAACTGGTAGAAAGGCTCCTGCCAGAACAAGGACAATACCAATTACGAAAATGATTTTTTTAAACATTATTATTTTATTTTCAAGAACTCATGAAAATGATTGCTTACCAACCAACCAAATCCAGAAACAGTCGCCAAAAGAAAAGGTAAGCTTTCCTATAAGTTGGCAGTTTCGATTTTCCCCACTTCCGACAGTATTCATGACTTCGGATTTCCTTCACGCGGTAGCCGTGTTTGACATACTGCACGATCATATGTTGTTCGACATCAAAGTCTACGGCCCGCAGAGGAACTTTCACGGCTACGTCGCGGCGAACTGCCCTGAATCCGTTAAGGATGTCCGTCAGCCGTATATTCCATCGATAGTTGACAATGAGAGTCAGAATCCCTCCACCGACGGCCCGAATGTAGGTATCAAAGTCCCCCCCCCATTCATCACTCCCACCCCTATGACGCGAAGCCACTACAAGATCTGCTTCATTTTTTTCTATAGGCGCAACAAGACAAGGTATATCAGCCGGCTCATGCGATCCGTCAGCATCAATAAAAACAATCACATCACCAGTGGTCTTTTCAATTCCAACCTTGTAAGCATCACCTTTACCTTTCCCATTATCCAGCCAGACACTCACTCCGGCCGAGCGCACAATGTCAGCTGTATTATCCGTCGAGTGACCGTCAATGACAATCACCTCCCCAGCATAAGGTTTTACAGATTCAATTATTCGTCGTATTCCTTCACCCTCGTTCTTTGTGCAGATTACCACGCTAACAGACATGGCAGTTTACTCCGATGTTTTTTCTACAACCTTGACACCATTCATCAGGCCAAGAATGGTCTCAGCCTGTTTCTTCCACGAAAATCTGCCTTTGTTTCTCTCCGCCATCGCCTTTCGATCGACATCTTCACGAAAAATCTCAGAAATATACTTTGCAAATCGTGCGATTACATCACCATTATTGGACCCTGAAGACGGACCGCCGACCTCTGATTTCTGATTTCTGATTTCTGCGATAGGAACAATTCGCGCACCAGGTTCATTCTTCAAAAGCTCCGATACCCCTCCGACATCCGTCGCCACAACCGGCAAGCCGGATGCCAACGCCTCAATCACCACATTTGGCATCCCTTCGGTCCTGCTTGGTAAACACAGGCAATCAACTGCATTCATCCATAGTGCCACTTCTTCATGTGGTCTGTTTCCAAGGAAGATAACAGAGTTCGACACTCCCAATTCTATTACCTGTTTCTCTAATTTCTTACGCAGATTTCCGTCTCCGATTATCATTAATTGTAAGTTCTGATTGCTGACTTCTGATTTCCGACTTCTGGTCACCAAAGTTGCCCATATTTTCAACATGATATCCGGACCTTTGACCGGGACAAGGTTACTGACAAAGAGAATGATTTTTGAATGTTGAATGCTGAATGCTGAATGCTGAACTACTGCCTGTAACTCTTTGTAAACTTCTTCCTTTCCCCTGTATTTGAACAATTTGCTATCCAGTCCATTTGGCACAACATGCACTTTTACGACATCAACACCCGCATCGATTATTCGATCAGCAAGCGCTTTACATACACAGATTATACCCTTCGCTTTCGAACACGCTTTCAGTATCATCTTCCTGCGTATTGGATTCTCTAAATGGAAAGTATCACTCCCCTGTACCATAATCCATGCTGGCAAACCGACTTCCACCGCAAATCTCGTTGCCGTAACTCCGTCCGGATAGAGCCAGGTTGAAAACACGGCATTATAACCTTCCGTTTTGTTTACCAGTTTGGCGAGTGACAATCCATAAAACCACCAACTCAAATTACGCCCTATCAGCGGCAGATAAAAAACCGGACAATAGATTGTTTGGATATTGAATTCTGAAATCTGAATACCGGATTCTGAATACTGTTTATTCCATCTCATGATCTTCGGCCATTTCCATATCCGCCACTCAGGTACCAGGCATACATTCTGTACACAGGATCCTGAATCCTGAATTCTCAATACATCTGCCATCGCCTCAAACAACTCAGCATTGAACAGCCCTCTCTGCGGCTGATCAGGCCGTGGAAAGAGATTAGAAATGGTAATCAGTGTCATATACCTGAGTAAATAGTTTTGTATTCAGCCAATGTCGCATCCAACGAGAATCTGTCGCCGATATGCTTACACGCTGCTTCCCCCATTCTCCGTCGCAAAGACTCATCCGTGTATAACCGACTTATAGCTGCACCAAGTGCATTTATATCATCAGAAGCAACAACAACACCTGTCTTGTCATCTTCAATCACTTCAGTATTTCCACCGACATCAGTAACCACGACAGGCAGACCACATGCACATGCTTCCAGTAATGCAATCGAAATCCCCTCGCTTCTTGAGGGAAGCACAAAAACATCCATAAGCCGAAGATATTCTCGTACACTTTTCTGACAACCCGCAAAGATTACTTGTTTGTCAATGTTCAACTCCTTTGCCTGTCGCTTTAAGTTATCATATTCAGGCCCATCGCCGACCAGAAGAAGAAACGGAGAGTCGGTGGGTCGGTTAGTCGGTGGTATGGAAGGAGCGTCAGATTCATCTCCTGTAACTTGCGACCTGTAACCCGCATCACGCCTTTTTACCAACGTTGCAAACGCTGAAATTAACACATCATACCCTTTTACATGATCAAGCCGCCCGACAGAACCTATGATCAATGAATCTTCCGGAATACCGAGATTTTTCTTCCATCCGTGTTTATCTGTGTTTATCCGTGGTTCCCGTTCACTGAATCTTTCGATATCAATTCCATTTTTAATGATTTTAATTCTACGTCGTGGAATGCCCTGTTCTTTTACCATGGCTCCTGCGGTATCCGTGGAGACTGCAACAATCCTGTCTGTAAACCATGACAAAACAATACTCCTTAATCTGTTCTTTAATCCGCGGTTATGAATATTTGCGCCATGTTGTGTGTAAACCACTTTCACACCGGTACCAAAGGAGGCCAGCACTGCATACTGCCATGCCGCCATATTGTGGGCGTGGAGTATGACAGACTTTGATATATTGCTTGTCTGATTTTTTCCTTCTGTTTTTTGCTTATCCGGTAATTTTGAATTACTAACCAATAATTGCTGTCTGAGTTTCCTGACTGCGTCAACATCCCATGGAAATTTTGATCGATCAGCGCTTAAATATTCAACTGGACAAATGTTGACTTCCTTAGCAAGTTCTTTCGGCACATCGAGACAATAAATGGTACAACCGCCAAGATTTTTTCTGTTTAGCATTTCCGCAAGATCAACAACAATAGTCTCCAAACCACCATAATTCAGCGACGTGACAAGATGCATGACATACGGTTCCATAATATGAGTATTGATCAATATTGTTTAAGTCTGAACATTTTCCTCGTGCTATGTTGATCAATATTTATTCTGATTTATAAGACTGTGATACAAATCGTAATATTTTTTGGCTGAGACCTCCACCTTGTACATGGATTTCCATCTCTCTTTGGCTGCTGCCCCCATTCTTGTTCGGCCTGCGCCATCTTCTATAAGCCGGGACAAACATGATACCAAGCCATCTAAGTCATCTTTTCCGACCACATATCCCGTTTGGCCGGAAACAATCTGTTCACGGGCAGCGCCAGCTTCGGTAACCACGGCAGGAATTCCCGCAGCCATGGATTCTGTTACAGCATAAGTACACGCTTCGGCCATGGAAGAATGCAAAAGTATGCTAGATTCAGAAAGAATTTCGCGTACATCATTTCTCAATCCGAGGAAAAATACCTTTTCAATAATTCCAAGATCTTTTACTAATCGCTGTAACTTAAATCGTTCAGGACCTTCACCAACAAGCACTAAACAAGCATCTTTTGATTGTAGAGTTATTGCCTTGTGAAAAGCACGTATAGCCATATCCACCCGTTTCCGGGGAATCAAACTACCAATCGTTGATATAATAATTGTGTTTTTTTGAAACTTCAGTTCATCTCTCAACCAGCCACTAGGTTTAAGACAATTATACTCACTTACAGCATTGTTTATTACCATTATCTTTTGTTCCGGGATACCTCTGGCAAGCAAAGAGTATTTAGCACCCTCATAAACGGCGACAAAATGTTTAAAGCGTAACGAAAGTAATCTGATTTTTGATATTAAAACCGTAATAACAGTTGGATTCCTTATCTGCTGATCCTGTTGCCATACCCACTTCACTCTTTTACAGGCAAAACACGAAACAAGAAAACTGGGCAATTCATTCCCAAAATGAACAACGGCAACATCAGGCCTCTCGTCCGATAGAATCCGCCATGCAGGACGGCAAAACTTCCAAGGACATTCAACTCCATGCTCATCACTCCAACCTTGAATTAGTCTTAATCGTATTCCGGCATTACTCCATCTGTACCCTACATCAGGAAGAGGATCTAAAGGTAAAACAATAACCAATTCGTCGCCCGCATTTTTTAAAACCTTTCCCATTTCTTCGATGAGTACTTCAAAAGATCCCATCTTCTGGGCCAATAGATTACAGAAAAAGAGCACTTTCATTGTTATCGAACCATCCACATTCAGAAGACAATTAGGATAATAAACGACGAAAAACTCGACCACCCCATCGCTTCGGAGAATTCAAGCCGATCCAAAAAGCAGAAAACAATAACGATGATATTCGCGCCTGAGGTAAACCATACTTCAACCAATACCAATAAGCCTGCTCATGCCGAGGAAAATTTCCCATCCACGGCTTGGGGAACTAATAAAACTTCGTTCAACATTTCTTTTCATATTGAACTCGGAGACTGAAAGAATAGCGTTATATAAACATGAAACAATTTTTCCCTGATTTTTACCAGAAAATGCATGACTCCTTTTTTCTCATGAACATCTATTGACGTCCTGTCTACGAAGATTTTCCTTCGACAAGGTATTATCATAGCCATGAGAACAGTTTTCAGGGAAAATAGTGGAAGAAACCAGAAGATAAGAACCGACTGCCTGATCTTCCACACCATCTAAATAACACGAATAAAATTCTTCAAACTCACGGAAGAACCCTCCACAACCTTGAACTCAACCCGATACCGTTTCATTTCCTCAACAAACCATTCAACGGAAGCGCCGGAAAAAAAGAAATATATTTGTGGATCTTTCTCCGTGACAGATTGAACCAGCCGAACAAGAAACTTGCATAATGAACCTTTCTTGTTCGGAACAAAATCCATAACACAAAACAGTTTGTCGCCATTACCATTCATGTAATGACGGTCTGCAGGGCAATCAGAGAAAACACGACATCTTCTTATCGGTGTACACCTTCTTTGTTTTCACGTTTCTCTGTCTCTAGAAGTATATAACTTTGGAATGATTATTATTCAATTTTTCTGACAACTGTCGCAGGATTACCGGCAGTAATAGAATCTGCAGAAACATCAGACACAACAACAGCACCGGCCCCGATAACTGCATTAGTTCCAATAGTAACACCCTTCAGCACTATTGCCTGAGCACCAATCCAGGCTCCATCCTTGATATTCACAGCCTTCGTTTCATCAGGATCAATACCCTTGCCTTCAAGACGTCTGGTTACATCCAATGGATGTCCATCATTATCATGGATACGTACACCTGCAGAAATTAAGACATGATTTCCAATAGTAATTTTTCTTGCCGCGGAAAAAGTGCAACCATTACCGACAAAAACATCATTTCCGATCTCTATGACTGGTTTCTCGGGCATGTTATTCATGAAATAAAAACAACTCCTCCCGGAAAGATTGACATTGTCGCCTATCAGTAAACGACCGTTTCCCCGGATATAGGGCAGATTATCAGCACGGAGTCTCTTTCCAACATGTTCTGCTACCGAACGTAATACAGGCTCAACCCAAATGACTTTACAAAGAAATATAAGTGCCTCAACAGTAACAACACCTGTTTTGTATAATCCCCGTATTACAGGTTTTATTATCCGTGGAATCGGAAATCCGCTGTATAATAAACTCTTGAACATCTTTTTAAGCATTTTCATCTCCAGCTTAATATTTTTCATTCACCTGGTTATCGTCGTTCCACAAACATATCTGGCAAGCAAAGGAAACCATTGTCGTTCAACTTTTTTTTCGGCATTTATATTTTCTAAATATGAAATTAACCAATACCTTATTGCTGCTAATCTGGATCCCCGGTTAAAAGCCATCCAAGAAGCATTCCAATACTGATTAGAAAGGGCTGATGAATACAGATTACGCCGATCTGCAAATACACCGCTTTGCCCGAACTCTTTCTCAAGCACCTTCAAAACCATCGGTAGAAATTTACGATCATCCATACTAAGGCTGTTCTTCACTAACCGGTATCTGGACAGAGGCTCATCTATTTTTGCCACCGGATATTTTGCAACAATTCTCATCCATAAGTCATAATCTTCCGGCCCGCTGAACTGCTCATCAAACCCACCAACAGATAACACAACATCTCTTCGCACCAGAACCGTTGAAGTAGCTACTGGATTACCGGTGACAAAATCATCAAGTGACAAGCGTGAAGAACAAATCGATTCTTGCCACATGGCTCCTTTCCCTAATCTCTGTTCCGCCAATAATAACTCCGTCTCTCCGATTCTCCTTTTCTCCGATTCATCTCCCAGAGGCAATGTCCGTCCGCAAACCATTGTGATATCGGGATTCTGTTTCACATACTCCATCTGTATCGCCAATTTGCCGGATAACCACGCATCATCAGCATCAAGAAAAGCAATCCACTTCCCTTCCGCCACTGCCATCCCGCGATTGCGGGCAGCAGCAGGACCGGAATTCTTATCAAGACCTAAAATTGTTAATCGCCGATCAACATTAGCAGCTACAGATTCAGCAATTCTAACCGTATCATCCGTTGAAGTATCATCCACGACAATTATCTCATGGCCAGAAAAGTTCTGAGCCCATACCGATTCGATCGCCTCACGAATAGTAGAAGCCGAGTTGTATGCCGGGATAATAACACTGATTTCTGCCATAATAATAAAGCGCTATTTCCGTAAAACTTCTTGGTACATTTCAACGATCTGCTCAACCACAACTTTGGCAGAAAACATTTTAACTGTTCTGTCTCTTGCCTGTTTCCCATGCGTTACAATCCAATCCGGTGTGATATTAGACAGGAAACTTGAAAGCGATTTATTGCTTTTCATATCAATGCAAGTTCCGCAATCGCCAATTATCCACTCAGTCACCGGATAAGTATGACCAACGCAGGGAATGCCGCATGCCATTGCTTCGAGAAAAACGATTCCAAAAATTTCAGAAGTTGAACAAAGAACAAAAACATCCGCTGCTGAATAAAGATCTGGCATTTTCAAATGATTCATATTGGCAAAATAAGTAAATCTTTCACCAAGTATATTCTTTGCATTAGTGATGAATTGCGATATTTCAGGAGAATTGCATGGACCTGCAACTACAAGTACTGAATTCTTATTATTCATCGAGGTAAACTCATCGACAAGCCATTGCATTCTTTTATGTTTGTGATCAATCGCTCCGACAGAAAGAACAATAAAAGTATCGTGAGGCAGACCCAATGATTTTCGGCACAAAAACTTATCAGCTGGTCTGAATACATCTGTATTAACAAAATTAGGAACACTGTGCCGAGTCCATCCTGACATGGACATGACACCATGATTAGCCAGATAATGTGGTGATAATTCCTGAACGTGCTGAAATTTTCTTAAGAAATCCAGAGGTTCTTCTGTTCCATGAGCAAGGATGACTTCTGCAGCGTGTTGCTGCTTCCGATGTACTTTTTCAAGCAGCATGGCTAACCATGGATCCTGTAAATGTACAATATCAAAACCATCTCTCCTTAATGCCTTGATCAACTTTGGCGCCATTGTGGTTTGTTCCGTCTGATATTCAGAACCGAATCCATATCGCCACCCACCAATCCGGGACAGGATATTCGTCATCCAAGTGTTTTTCCTTGTTCCTCGATACCAGCACGGCATAACCTGTATTTTATATGGAACCTGTCCATTGTCACTTGTAACTTTTGACCCGGTAAAAAGTGTTATGTTCAGTCCGCGCCTGGCCAGCGCTTCTGCCAATGTTGAAGCCCAAGTCTCAATTCCTCTGCGGACATGCCATAATCCGGAACTTACAATCGCTATTTTCATTTTTTTCTGGCAAGAAGAAGTAAATGATCACCAAAATTACGGATTATCTTACGTGCTGTATTTCTCTGAAAATTTAAATTTGTTCCAGAGCCAATCCGATGTGCGCACATATAAGTCGTGTCCCAAAAAATTATATTACAACCTATTTCCTCCAGCGCAGATGCAAGATTCGCCGGACTGATTGCAGTAATCATGTCACAATCAGGATAAACACCATGGTCTAAATCAGGTTCTACATTGCGATAAACTTTACCAGTAACAATATCTCCAAAAAAGCGGACTAACGCCAAGCTATAGTCAGCTATTCTTGCCACAGGTCGTTTGAAAAGATGAAGATCCAGACTGAATACCAGCGGAACTGATATCAAAATAAAACCACCCTCTTTTACTATTCTAACCATTTCACGGCAGACACATAAAGGGTCCCATACATGTTCAAGAACTTCAAAAGCATAACAACCATCAAAACTATTATCCGAAAACGGGATGTTTTCTCCTTTTGCGTTTACATATGAAACAGATGTATCTTGTGTTACTTTTTCGGCTTCAGTAAGAGCATGTAGCGCAAAATCAATTCCAACGACGCTTGCTGTTTTGCTGATAAGTCTGGTTATTGCTCCACCACCGCATCCAATTTCAGCATAGGTGCCATCGGATTTCACAAGACATTGCAAAAACTCTGCCTGCGGGTGCTTTATTTTATCACCCGAAGAAGTCATTTCGTGGTAGTTAATATTATTTTTATAAAACCTCTCCAATCGTATTTCGATATCTCTCTTCTTACACTTTGGAGGGAACCATCTTCTTAAGAGCCGGAATTGTTTCATCTAATGCAATATAATTATACAGGTCATTAGGTATATTGGATCATTCGGCGATATGCTGCAGACCATCGGCAAGTCATGGCCCCCCAATGTCGGGTAATCCCAGTCCAACGATCGACCATACCGGCAAAATCTCCGAGAACGGCATCAGCAAGCGAACCAAAGCCCAGAACTGCTATAGCTTTTAACCTGTACAACTCAAGGAAGGGTCTACCAGATTGGAAAAATACTATTGGATCACGCCAGCCGTAATAATAAGAAAATCGAAGATGACTGCGAATACTATATCGTTCAATATTAACAGGATGAATCACCAACGCTTCGTGGCAATAACCAATTGTCTCTTTGCTATTCCGTAAACGTATGCCTAATTCCGCATCCTCAACACCCAATGCCGCTTTTCCGCAAATATCCCATAATTTCTCATCATAACCGCCATATTTTTCCATTACCTGTCGCATTACAAAAAAATTCGCGCCAAATGGAACGGGACTTGAACTTTCCAATACTCCACTTGATGAAAACGGACAATATCGAACAAATACTCCTCCTTTTGGAATACGTCCTGAACGGCCCGGTCTCAACCACAACGGTAGATTCCCTTCATATTCACCAGGAAGAACACGTCCCCCAAAAACCTTCCAACCTGAATTTTCCACACATTTTGAAGCATTCACAAGCCATTCATGGTCCGGCAAACAATCGTCATCAGTAAAGGCAAGCCATTCAGCCGTAGCACGTGCAATCCCAGTATTTAAAGCCTTGCTTTTATTTTGGGGTACCGACTCGACGTATTGCACATCCAACCCTGACTCCCTCCGGAACAAAGCAACCACCTCCTTCGCATAGGCCACCCCGCCATTATCGGCAACGATTACCTGATGCCCAAGCCCGGTCTCGTCCATCGCTGCTCTTATTGCACCAAGAGTCCGAATAAGTCTTTCCGGCCTGTCACAGGTCGCAACAATAATCGAAAACATCACACTCATTATAAGTTCCCAAAATATTTCTGACGAAAACGCCAGACCCAATACTTCAGATTATGCCTGTATCCATCACTGACAAAGAGGTTGTCCAGCGATCTGTATTGGTCGAGAAAACTCCGGTATTCTTCAGCTTCCTGGGACATTTCATGAAAAACCTGTTCTTTCACCTGCAGATGACTTCCCACCACAAACATCGAACCTGCTTCACGATTCAGAGTTTTGCCAAGTGGACATACCAGATGACAACCCTTGGTATACAACACTCCCGACTTTCTTCTGAAAATGAGGTTTTCATTATTAGTATAAACCATCCAAATATGATGAGGAAAACCGCAGTAGCGGGGATGATCTACCCCTTTTGTCTGTTCAAAAAGACGAGAGGGACAAATAATCAATGTTCTTTTGCATACACGAAACAGTTCCCTTGCGGCAGGCAGAGGGTCGCGAAGATCCTCCAGGGTATGACTGCACAAACCGAGATCAAATTGTTTATCCTTAAACGGCCACGGCTTGCCGCCACACAAATCAAACTGTGTATATTGTCTCTCAGACCATTTCCGGGACGCTCCACTGATGATCGTCACATTGTCCGTCATAGCTGCGGGTATACCCCAGGAATTATCAGCCAAGCGTTGTTCGGAGAACTCGCCTATATCAAGGATATGTGATGCGCCAACATAGGGAGAACTCCCCCCGCCAACATCAAGAATAGTCCCTTTCTCTCCACAAAGGACCTTGTAGGCATCGTCCGTAATCCAGGGATTCAAGTATTTCCGCATAAAATCATTGTTTCATTGCTATTTAATCACGGCAAGAATGTCACGGTAATGCTCCGCCACCTGCCTCCCTACTATTGCAGGCAGGCAAACTTCTTCATATCTTGCCCTAGCCCGCCTGCGGAAGCCCGAAAATTCATCTATCGGCATCTGTGCAAATCGTTCCATACATTCAAGAATTTGGGTAGAGTTCCGTGGCTCAATCAGAAATCCTTCAATGCCATCCCGAACCAGATCAGGTGTTCCTCCCACCTTCGAGGAAATACACGGAAGACCACACATCAACGCTTCAACAATGGAAACAGGCATTGCATCATCCAGCCCGGGGTGAACAAACACATCCATTGCCTTCAAAACCTCCACAGCTGACGGAACAGGAACAACTTTTACATTCATCAAATCGTTCGAAGCAACAAATTCTCTAATCATCACTTCAAGCTCACCATGCCCGGCAAACGTAAAATCAACATTGCCATGTTTCTCCTTATAAATTTTTAACGCCTCCAGGATATAAGAAATACCTTTCTGCTCAGCGAAACGGCAGAGAATCCCGAAACGTAAGAGACGTTTGCCACTTACGTTGTCATTTGTTATTCGCTCTTTGTTGTCGGTGAATGTTTCCAACACTGCTTTTGACAACCGTATACTGTTAACCGATAACCCGCCTTCGGTGGCATCCGGCACCATAGTGAATAAAGGATCAATCGGGCGTTCGATCCTGTACTCTCGGGCAAGTGTCTCTGCAACGCTTTTCCCTGGCGTGAAAATACGTGCTACACGATTGGCAAAAACCCTGAAATCCTGAACTTCCTTTTCCGTCCAAGACGGATCAATTGTACCCATCAAAGCATGATGGTAAATGGTACACTCCGATGGAAAAATCACCCATGCGTTTGTCGGTAGCCGGCCCTTCACATGAATAATATCCGGAGATTCTTCCCGAATCATAGTTGCCAGGTGATTCACCGCATAACGATTCTGCATCCAACAATGGAACGCTCCAAAGCCAGGGAGTTTTCTCTTCAACACCAACATGTACAGAAACCAGGGAAGAACAAACAAAACAGAAAGAAAAATAGCAGGAATAGCGGTCTCGTCATAAAGCGACGTTATTGGTATGCCGCGTTCTTCGAGCAATTTAAGAAAGCGGTGCTTCTCCAACGGCAATGGATAGAAGACAATAATTCTTGTATCAAAACCTTGATTACGCATTTCCGTCGCATAATGACACAGATATGCTTCGATACCAGCAGACAACTTGTACCCCGCTGCAACATACCAGACAACTGGACGTGACCGACTGATCATTGAATGAAACTAGACACTAGGTATTCTTAATTCTCTATCTGCGTTCATCTGCGGTTATTTTTTCTTCTGATTCTCCCCTTCAGGTTTCACCCCTTGATCTTATGTGCCAGCAGAGTATGTGAAATTCGGGGATACCGCCGTGCCAAAACATCAAAAAAATCATGAAGAATGGGAAACGTCTTAAACAGCCGCCACATCCCTCGTATGCGATATAGCCGCGAATACAGATCGTGACCAACTCCTTCAACACGATAGCCACGCGCAACTAATTCCTCAATAGACCAACAGGACAAATGATGCTCCCACTCGTTGTATCCAGTAAAACCAGTCAGGCCGCCCCTAAGCTCTGTTGAGTTCGGCGTACTGACAACAACAACACGACTTGCCACGCGATACAGCTCATCCAACAGAACCCGGCCCCGGTCCTTCTCAAGATGCTCGATAATGTCCAGCGCAAGGATAGTATCATAAGCTGCGCTGGCCTGGGTTTTCAGGAAATCAATGACATCGCACTCAATAACCTGTTCATAGACTCCTGTCGAACGGCAAAAGGCTACATTTCCCTTGTGAATCTCCACCCCTACAACCCTGGGACATTTCTCTGGCGAACAGTCATCAGGCCTGTAATGTGTTCTGAGTACATGCCCCCAATGACCGAACCCACATCCCAGATCGAGAATTGTCTCGCCCCGGACGAGGGGAACCACCAAAGGGTCCATACGGAGAAGCGAGGTACTCATTGCAAGGGTTTCCTTCCTGCACCAAGCCGAAAACCCGCAGGCACACAATTATTCAGAACGGTTCTGGCAAAATGTCTCCTACTGATCTCGGAATTCCAGGGATCCAAGAAAATACTTTTAGCCAGGTATTGCCACACTTTCCGCCTGTCGCCGATTTCGTCATACAGCTGCGCAAGGTACCAACTGTAATTCGACATCTCGTGAAATATTTGTCTGTTGTATTTATACGAGAAATATTCGTCAATCTGTCGATAAAACTTCAACACCTCTTCATATGATTTAATCAGGTTTCTCCTTCTATCATCCGGCAGATCACCTTTGGACGAAACGCCCCCGAGATGTATTCGATAAACGGCCATGATTTCATCTAAATAGGCGATTTTACCGTGTTCTGCATTCAGGAAATGCAACGCCCAATCGCCAAAAGTGTATTCCGTATACCAGGACGGGAATTCTTTGAAGAGTCTATTCCGAAAGACCGTAGAACAAGTAGGAATAAAATCTCTTGGAATCAAGTCCTCTATTGTCGATATTTCCTTGATCTTTGTTTTTACGAAAGGCTGACTTTCTCGTCCATCATCATAAACAACATCGACGTTATGAAAACATATGGCAAGGTCGGAATCAGCCTCAAGACACGCTACCTGCTTCTGCAACTTCAGCGGATCAGTCCAGTAGTCATCACCATCACACATTGCGATATACTTGGCTCCACTTGAAAAGCATTTCTTGAGAAGAAGTACACAAATACGGAAATCAGTGTTCTTATGCGCAATAATCAGCGTAATCTGGTCGGGGTACTTTTGTTGATATGACCGGCATATTTCAGCAGTCTTATCCGTGGAACCGTCATCAGAAATAAAAAGCCGAACGGGAAAATCCGCCTGCTGAACGAGCACACCGTCTATTGCCTGTGATATGAAGTCCTGCTGGTTGTAGGCCGCCATTGAGATACATACTACCGGTAACGGACCCTTAGCTTCGAAAATGCGGTATTCATCGTCTCTGAGAAACGATTTGTCAACGTTGATATTTTGACTCTGCATCTCCGATTTCTTCATTTCCGACTTTTGCCAAGAACACCGCGAATGATCTCGCATATCTGCTGGATATCGTTTTCGCTCACTGATGTACCTGTCGGGAGGCATAACACCTTCTCACATAATCTCTCGGTTTCCGGCAGCAGTAATCCGGCGTAGGGAAATAACGATTTATAGGGCTCCATGCGATGGCATCCTGGATGGAAATACCGCCTGGCAAGAATATTACATGAATGCAACGTTTTCAGTAGTTGATCCCGAGTAACTCCGGTCTTATCTTGATCGATTTCAAGAATAACATACTGATAGTTGGATCTTTCGTTCCTGTCGTAAGATATTAGCGTTACACCATGAATATTTTTTAATTCTTTCTCGTAACAATGATAATTACGAATGTTTGTCTTGATTAATTTCTCCATATCACCCAAGTTGGCCAATCCCATTGCCGCAGAAATTTCGCTCATCTTCCCATTGGTGCCAATAGAAATTACATCTCCATCAAAACCAAAGTTTTTCATGGACCGTACTCTCTTCGCCAGTTCGTCATCGTTAGTCACAATGGCGCCACCTTCGAATGTATTCACGAACTTTGTGGCATGGAAACTGAATACTTCTGCATGCCCAAAGTTCCCGATCATTCTGCCATTGTGCGAACATCCGAACGCATGTGCCGCGTCAAACAGAAGCTTCAGCCCTCTCCGACGAGCAATTTCGTCCAAGGCAATCACGTCGCATGGTCGCCCCCAAATGTGAACTCCAATAATACCAGTTGTCCTGGAAGTAATGAGAGCCTCGACCTTTGAGGGATCGATGTTGTGCGTAGCGGGATTTACATCACAAAAAACGGGGGTTATTCCAAGCCACTGCAGGGCGTGAGCGGTTGCAACAAACGTGAACGAAGGGATAATAACCTCGCCTGTGATATCCAGAGCCCGCAACACTATTTCCAAGCCGACAGTAGCATTGCAAACAACTACACAGTGATCCACGTTCAACTTCTCGGCGATACGCCATTCAAATTCCTGCACAAACCGCCCGTTATTTGTAAACCAACGGCTCTTCAAAATATCATCAATGTGCGAGAGAAAACGTGCTCTATTCCCGACATTCGGCTTTCCAACATGCAGGCTTTCTTTAAACACAATGGGATTCTCGGAAATTGCTGGATTCTTTTGTCTCTTTTTCATTTTCCCTGACCTTTTACTACGGTGGGATGCAGCCCAAGCTCAAATCATATACCAACCATTATCAATTATGTTCAAGTCGAACCAAGATATTTGGTCGCAGGCAAACGGGCTTTGCTCGAATACCCAGAAGGGTACCCTATGGTTATTTCATTCTTATTCGGAGGTTGTACAAGCAGAACCCTCATGATTAAGTTCTATCTATAGAAGTGCATGTTGCATCCCACAACCGAGCCGGCATACCATCATAGTGAACCCAAGGCTCTGTATCAGACCGTACTACACTACCCATCGCAATGAATGACCCTTCACCCAATCGAACCCTGTCACGTACCCTCCCACCCGATCCAATGAATGCATATGGCCCGACATCCACCAACCCCGAAAGTACAGTACCAGGCCCAAGAAATGCATGGTCGCCTATTCGTACACCGTGGGAAATCACACAACCGGCCTGAATCATTACGTTGTTGCCTATGACACAACCAGGCGAGACAATACAGCCTTCCAAGATCATCGAATTCTCTCCTATTTGTAATCCTGGACAAACAACTGCCCGTGGACTTACATAAGTACCCATTGTATAGCCAAGAGCCTTGACTTGTCCAAAGATACGCGCTCTGTGCCGGTTATGATCGCGATATGACATAGGAACAAGAAAGGAATGTTCCGCCGGGGAATAACTGGATGCAATCATTTCGAACGGCACAATAGGCAGGTCATCCAGCACCCGCTCCTGTGGAAGATAGTCTTTTGTAACAGTATAAGCCACTGGTTCATAAGTGGTGTCAAGACGAAGATAAGCACAGGCTAGTCGCGCTGCCTCCTTCACTCCGAAAATTACGATTCGTGCCATAGCATTTCCTCCTTTGCCGGCTACTCAGCCACTATATGCCTCGATATGCAGGAAAGAACGAGGTTCCCGCCATTTCCTCACTTAAACGTGCATAAACGTCCTGTCTGAAAATCACACCGCCAAACCATGCTGTCTTAATTCCGGTAGACCAGCCCTTTTTAAAGAATTCCAACCCGCTCGAGCCTTCTTTCAATCCTGACCCGGCACCCAAAGCCGCCCACCGTATTCCCTCAGCTTGCCAGTGTTCAAGAGCCACCCACATGAGAGCGTACGAGGCCCCGCTGCGGTACCCCTTGTGGTTACATGCATTCAAGTGATAGTATGCCACATCCCCAGCCCGATACCACAAGGACATACCAGCCAACTCCGAACCATCCCAAGCCGCGAAAGCAACCATTCCCGGAACGATCATTTGCTTGGCAAATGATCCCTTTGAAAACGCAGCGATTCCTGAAATACCATGGCGCTGGCATAACTGTTGATACAATTTCCACCACTCATCCAGCATTGTAGACGGGTTCGTGTACAACTCTGCACGTAAATGCCTCAATGCAGATCGTGCATCACGACTGTGGTGAGCTGAAACAATGGATTTAATCGAACCCGCCGTAAGATCTGTGACACAATGCTCCTTGAAGGCAATCAGCCGATCCGGGAAACAACGTTTTCTTAAAACTGCATCGTGTTCTCCAAACGGGTCCAGTACGGCAGAAAAACTCACAAGGCCGGACTCCTTCAATCCATTCAGGTCCTCCTTGAGACCTCGCCAATCCCTGCAACAAAACAACGGGTAACATCCCATCCCATCACGTGCACTGCCGTCCGGAGTCGGACGATCAAGCAACCATCCGCCACACTCCGGTAACACGCGCGGCATCCCGAATTCCGACAGCGATTCGGCGTACGCCGCCGTCGCATAACCCTCTGCCTCATCCATGATTAATCCCTTCAGCAACAGGCCTTACAATTGCATAGATGTCGGCACATTGATCGGGATACTCGTGTCCTAGACGAAACAGTCCTTCCTGTTGTTGAGGCCCAATCACTTCCATATCAATCAATTTGTCCATTTGGAAATCTGCAAAAGGCTTGAACAATATCCCGCCCTGCGCCACTATTTCAAAGCCTGCAGTTTCAAGATCGCGATTAAGAAGTACCCTGTCGTATACCCGTCTATGTCCTCCTCGAATGTCATTTGGAGTAAGGGCGTACAAGTCATCAAGCAGGCCCATGTGACGCGCAAGTTGTCGAGATATGGCTCTTGCATTCGGCACAGCCACAAGCAACAAACCGCCTGGCTTTAGCGCCAAACGTACCATTCGCAGTACGATACTCACATCTGCCACATGTTCCAGGACATGTGTGGCGAACACATAGTCATAGGGCTCATCAGGATGAAATTCTTCAAATAGACCTGTTATACATCGAACATTAGGAATGGCACGAGCTTGCGTTTGCTTCAGAAATTCCTCGGTACCATCGACAATATCGAGATGATCCACCAAACGGGCGAGTCGTTCCGACATATAACCGATTTCACATCCGAGCTCCAGACCTCGCCCACCACGGACATATGGAGCAAAGGTCCGAATCATCAGTTCACGCATAAGACGTATCTGGCTTGACTGGTCAGAAGTAATGTAACCAGGCACAAGGTTATCGAGAAACATCTTCTCGTCAGTTCCGGTCGATGACTTCTTCTTAATAGTTGTATCCATATCAATTCCCTCCTATTCTGGGATTGTCAGAAACTTACGCCGAACTGGTCTTTCATGCGGTTCCTATATAAACTGAATTTCTGAACACGAAGTGCCAAAATTCGGTCCCGGTATGTGGTCAACGTATCCACATCAAGCTTGTAAGGCTTAATTGTAAAACGGTTAACATTGGCATGAGTATACCAGTCCGCTTCCCATAATCGGCTCTGATCAATATCCGGCAGGAACAGATTGTCCCTGACGCACTGCTGGTACAGTTTTGTACCAGGGTAAGGTGTGGCAATGGAAAGGGCAATATCATCAGTCTCCAAACGATCTATAAGATGGCAGGAGGCCTCCAAACTCTCAGTCGTGTCCTCAGGCATTCCTAAAACAAAATCGGTCAAAAGAAAGATTTGGGGATGTCGCCTTACGGCAGCTACCATGCGAAATATGTCATCTTCCGTAATATTCTTACCCATTACGTCATTACGAATACGCGTGTCGCCACTTTCCACGGAAATACAAGTACGGATTAAGCCGGCGGAAGCAAGGGCATCAATCATATCATCGGCTGCCACTCTGACAGGTAACCCGGTTGGCAAATCGAGGAGTATCTTTAGGTTTCGTCTCCGGATCTCGTCACAGAGAGAAATCACCCGTAAAGCGTCTTCGGCAAAATTTGCGTCAAAAAATGCAATATACCGAACTCCATACTTCTCATGTAGCATCTGTAGCTCATCTGCTACACGATCCGCACGTCGCGCTCGATGCCGCAGGCCCATGCACGTGGAGACAGAACAGAAATTACACCCAAAGGGACAGCCTCGGCTGGTAATCATCGGCACACGAATCCCAAAATCCATTTTGTAGGGATTATGCCATGTCGATGTATCATGACGATAATCCTCAAACCGCAACAGATCGTAGGCTGGCCAAGGCAATGTATTTATATCCTGAATGTATGAGCGCTTGGCGGATAAAACAATCTCGCCATCGGCTTTGCGATATGCAAGACCATCCGGCCAACTGGACGGAACAGTACCTGTTTTGGAATAACGGGCAAGCGCGAGAACTTGCGGTTCACCCTCGCCCATCGCAACAAAATCAACCTCCATACAGTTCTCAAGAATCTCGTGAGGAAACTGGGAAACATGTGCCCCTCCCACGGCCGTAATCGTACCGGGCATTAATTTTTTCGTAAGTTTACAAACCTCTCGAGCGAGTCTGAATTGACCGGCCACCATAACGCTCACGCCGACAAATACCGAACGTTCGGATCGAAGTCGTTCTTCAAACGCCCGCAAAGCAGCACCATCAGGATTGTTCGGATCAGCCTTCCAGGGTCGCACAACACATAGATCCAGAATGGCAACAGACTCGTCATGTTTACGAAGGTAAGCGGCCAGCGCAAGAAGCCCTGGAGGCATCACAAAAAATGGTGTCGTTGAAACCACTGTGATCGGCAAGTTCACGAGCAACGTGGAACCTGATACAGTCATTGGTGTCTTCTCATATTACATTTGGCAAAAGAAATAACTTAATGCATCTTTTGCTCCTGATCATCATCACACCTGCGTATTCCCAGTTCCCTCACAGCGGGCAAATACAACAGTCTCGCAGTAGCCGGTGGTAAAATGATCAAGGTAGACAGAATACCCGACGTCCAAATTCCACAGGAACTCGGGAATCTTGAGGATGTCTTCGGCTTTGTGATATGCGGCAATAGCAAGTGATGGTCTCCATTTCCGGATAGTGCATTCCGCGCCACGCAAAGCAGATTCCTCGGCGCCTTCGATATCCATCTTGATAAAATCTAAACGCTTGAGTTGTTTCTGGGCTACAAAATCATCAAGACTAACCGTGATACCATCAAATGTCGTTCCCTCACCTGAAAGCACGCTTGATGTGCTCGGCCCATTGGAAGTGAACTGCAACTGTTTACCGCTTGCAGCACTTACGGCTCTTTCAACAATTTCAGCCCTTTGCGACAGCGTGAAATTCAAAGCAAGATTGCGGGACAGGATTGTTAAATTGTCCGGATCGACTTCAAACGCGTAAACTCGGCCCGTATCGCCAACCGCATCAGCAAAGTATAGCGTTGTTTCTCCCCAGCATGCTCCTGCATCCACTACAACATCACCTTCCTTTGCCCTGATCGGAACCGGCGTCTTTCTATACTCATATGCACCCAGTTCAAAAAAGTAATTGGGACATGTCGGCGTCGAATAAAACGTCACCGTTCCGCTCGTACCGTTAATGGTGTATTGACACAAATGCCACCCAGTCGCTGTTGTAATTGATGGTAGATGAATCGCCCTGCGAAGTTCCCGGTCATACATGGACCAGTATTGTGGGGTACTTACGGGCAGTCGCACATGCCTCGGACCAAGAATCCGGAACGTCAATATGTCCAGAAAAATACGGCGGGAATAGTCGTCCCCGAACCTGTTCCAAACAGTCTCGTACGCCTCTGCACGGGAGAGAACCAGACTCAGCCGACTCGCAGCATCTTCCAAGTTGAAATGTCTCGCCACCCAACCGCGTCGTCCCCCAACCTCCTTCAACTTGTTCTTTAACCATTCAAGCGCCGAAGCAGGCCTGTGAGGGGTAGATGTCTTTAACTCCAGAATATTAAGAACCCGTCCTTCATACCGGTAACAGCACGCAAGAACACGCGCCAGCAATTCCTTCGCAAATAGCCCAGGCTTGTTATTCATAATTCATACCTTCAGTGGACAAGATATCGTAAAAATGATTCCGAAATTTTTCTACATTCTTCTCAAGGTTAAATTCATGGTCCCACATCGCCCTTGATGCAAACGACTTTCTTTCCCATTGCTTTGAATTACCAAACAATTCTTTCAATGCTGATATGCCAGAACTTCCACAAAGAACCCCCGCCCCATATTCCTTCACTAGCCGCCACGCGACCGAATCTTCCGGACCATCAACAATAACAGGTAGGCCAGCCGCAGCATAGGTCGTCAGTTTGCTGCTGAGGGATGTCCTGCAAAAAAGACTCATTTCGTCTGCTTTCCATAATCCAAGATAACCTGCATGGATTTGCATATCCACCATGCGGCGAATCAGATTCTCTTCAGTATCAACGTACTTCTGGGGAATAATAGTCACATTATGCGGAGGAGAAATATTGAACATAAAACCCTTGTCGGCAAACAAAAGTATTTCGAATTTAAAGGGAAGTTGTCCCAGCAGTTCAATGAAATCCCGCCATTGTACCCCGGCAATTCTCAAGGAACCGCAAAATCCTATCCTGCGTACGGATGCCTTCTCGTCAAAACTTCGACTGACCGGTAGAGATGTTACAACTTTGCCGGAAATTGAAGATGAAAACACCATGGAGCTAGTTGAATCAGTAATCCCAGATAACTTTTCCACGTGTTTTACAAGTTCCAGTGAAACTGCATCCAAGCCCTTTGCTCTCCTTGTCAATTGCGCAACTTTATTCACGTATAAAGGAATATACCACCGCGAAAACTGACAGAAGTGCCCCATGCAAACCTCAGGCGCATCAAAGAAAGTAAGGTGCATTGGAATATTCAACCGCTTCTGAAGAAAATTGGCTACATGCACTGTGCCTCCCCCTGCATGAACCCAAAGTACTTCCGGCTTAAACTCACTGGACCAAACAGTAATCCTCTTCGCCAGAAGCCGTGCGAACACTTCCTGGTGTAAAAGACCATAAATAAAACTGCGATTCAAACGCCAATGAATCTGAAGATGAGGGAAACACCCTTCCTGCACCAGGCCCTTTACACCACTACTCGTTCCTTTACTGAGATATGCCCATGATATTTTATTTTCAGGCAATGCATTGACAATTTTCCGCAATACACCGCCACTGTATGGACAGTCTGGCGGTGCGGGCGTCAAAAGCAGTATTCGCGGAAAAGACATTTTACACCGTATCAATAAACGTCTTCTCGGTTTTTGTGAAAAGTATGATGCCAGTTATTAGTACAAATGTCGTTGTCGCTACCGAAATCGAAAGAAACAAAGGTTGAATGGTCCCCGCGCCCAAAAAAGCATAACGGTATGCCTCCACTACACCGGTCATGGGATTTAACGCGCTGACCCACTGCCATCGCGCAGGCACCTCCGATAACGGATAAACAATAGGCGTTGCAAACATCCAGAGTTGCGTAAGAAATCCAGCAAGATGAGAGAAATCCCTGTACTTTGCCGTTAACGCCGACATCCAGAGTCCAACACCAAGACCAATCCCTGCGGTAAGAAGAAGCAAAACTGGAAGCGCAAAAAGATAAGCGGTAAAATGAAACAAATCGCCGGCACTGGTGAAAAATTTGAACCACACCCAGAATACAAGGAACGTAACCAGTTGAATTGCAAATGACATGAAGTTGGAAATGACCACAGACAGGGGTATAATAAGCCTGGGGAAATAAACTTTACCAAATAAACCGGCATTACTGACAAAAATGGTCGAGGTTCCACCCATGCACTGGGCAAAATAACCCCATGCCAGCAGACCACACATATAAAACAAAACCGGCGGCAGTTCGTCTGTGGAGATTTTTGCGACTCTGCCAAAAATTATAGTAAATACAACAGTAGTCAATAATGGCTGAATGACAAACCATAATGGACCAAGCATTGTTTGCTTATACCTCGAAATAAAATCACGCCGTACCAGCAGGAACAAGAGGTCACTGTAATGAACCAGTTCCCGCCACGGGATTCTGCCCCAACCACGCGAAGGTTCAATGATGTATTCTATTTGATTAGACATAGAGTTAACCTAGATCAGGTAAAGCGGCTTATTTTATTATCTCCCTGATTATCGGATTCTCAAGAATTCCCCTGGTTTTTTGCTGAAACTGCTTAAGGTTATCAATTCGCTGACGGATAAATGCACCATCACCATCTCCATGACCTTCAAGAGTGACAAGGTCATCTTCGATCTCATCAAGAAGAGAAGTATAAGATGACATCCTCTTGCCAAAAGTATCAACGATTGCATTCTTCAGTATTCTGCCAAACCAGTCACAGGCTTCATAATAATCCTTTCGGTCACCCTTTACCCAGACCTTTTTCACCGCACCCCATTGCTCAAGTTGACGAACTGCAGTACTGGCACAACCTTTGCTTATCCCAAGAGCATCCCTCATGTCTGCCAGATTGCGGGGTATAGAACTGAAATACATATATGCAAAAAGTTGTCCAACAACCCGGCCAAAACCAAAAGACTGCGTCATATTTCCAGCATCTTCAATGAAGTGCTGAATTATTGGATTGATTGATTCCGGACTAGTCATAATCGGTTTTCAAGGGCCATGTACAATTTTATCGACAACGAGGAATAAAAATTTAACTGAAAAGGATATTCTTTTTTTGGGAACAACTATTGAGGGTGTGTAATTGCCATACTACGGCTTGTATGCCAAAGATGTGTCAAACACTAGTAATTGAAGTATGGGTAGGAACTGTTTACTCAGAAATAACCATTAGAATCCACCCATTTCAGTGCACACTCCGTGCCCATGGATTATGCAAGACAGTACGTTCAGTATGTACTAAATGTAACAGAGAAAGGGGTATTCTGTCAATGGAGAAAATAGTAAAAAATGAAGGTAAAACAGCCTAGCGATCACTCTTTAACAAACCAAGCTGTGATTGTATAAGCTTATGCGCCACAACAACTTGATCTATTATTATCTCTTCTTGCCCTGATTTGACAAGGATTCCTTCTGAAGTGGAAACTAATGTTAAAAGTGCGTTATCAGCCCATGTCGGCATTTTAAGTTTAAGAAAAGTTAGAAGATCACAGCGGGAAGAATTCCATTTTGCCCTCAGAAACAACCTGAAACCATCAATCGGGTGTCGCAGACCAGACATAGTTAAACCTCTGGGGAACCATCCCGGATCATCCGGTACCCCTATTCTTGGAAATGGCATGGAACGAACATCTATATCTGTCACACTGAAATCTCCAGCTTTCAACATACTCGTTACCCAAATCGAAACATCATCAGAACCAGAAGTAAGACGCCAAACCTGGCAAGAGAAACGCTGACTGCTAACAGATGCCTGATACTGATGGAAAGAGTTATTGAGTTGTTGCGTTGTTGAATCCGAAGTATTCCATCTGTGTCTATCTATGTTTATCGATTGTTTCAATTCTTTTTCGCTGGTTTCTCTTCTATCTTCAATCAATTCCACTTTATATCCCTTGATTCGCATACAATCAGGCATGTTATATCCATGAACAAGACGAACCGTGACTGAAGCATGAGAACGTGGAGGTAAAGAAGAAACTGGAACAACATTTATAGCAAAAATATTGGGTTCTATCGGATCTGAAGTTACAGGAACAGACCGAAAAGACCAACCTTCAACGGCCGGAAAGAAACCTTTGAAGTTTTCTGCCGTCAGGTCAAAAGGCCGAAATGGCCGCTGACTGCGGTTGGACATTATTTCCCAAAATCCCACGACTAACAGACAGGTAATAAGTACCAACGGGACACCCAATTCTCTTTGCTTGCCTGCTGATATGTTTTCCCCGGTTTCATTCATGACCAATATCCCAAACTTATGCGTAAAAGGCTTTATTCAGCAGGATGATGGAAATGTAAATATATATAATACTAATTAAAGTAGCCACCGAACCATAACTCCAGACATCACGAACAGGATTCATCAAAGGAGGATGATTTTGAGGTAAATATTGCTCCGCAATACCCGGAAGAGACCCCAGCATGGCAGAAAGAAAGAAAAGAGGATATATGAAAGTACGACTCAGAAAATATCCGGAGGCCAGAAAACCAATCATTGCCGCTATACACATTCCGGCAAATCGCCTTATCCATGCTTGTTCGACACCCATTTCGTTCTTAAGAGTTATTCTTACCCGCCACGCACCCATAACCCCAAGGAAAATAATAATAAACCAAAACCAATACCCGAGAATACCAACCTCAGTATAGCAGGATACAAATGCATTATGTGCAGCACGTGAACTGGCAACCTGCCAGAACATGCCATAACCTACTCCGAAAATAAGATTGACAGGATTAGCAATAAATACCTGATTCGCCATTCCCCAGAAGACCACGCGCTCATGAGCCGACATGTCAAGTTGTCCTGCCGAAAAAGGGCACAAGGCAAGGGCCCCTGCAAGCATACCGGCCATGAGCAGCGGCATCCATCGAGAAGGAAGAACCAGGATCAGCATTACACCTACAACACCGGCAAGAGAGACAAATCCGCTGCGTGAATAAGTAGCTATAATTCCTGTTATGAGCAGATACATTATAGCGCATCCGAGAATAAACCCGAAAAAGGAACGCCGCCGGGTTATTATGAAGGCGAGAGGAATGGATGTCGCAAAAATCTGGGCGAGATCATTTGGATCTTCAAATATTCCGAAGAAGTAACTGCGAAAAACAGGTTCTGCAAGACCGGGCCTTACGTCCAGCATAGGCATTTGTCCAACAAAACCATAACCAAGTTTCTGCTGCATGATTGCATGAACAGCCATTATGCACGACATCATGACAAACACTGTTGCAACAATACGCAGACGGCCCGGACGATCAAGGACACAAAAAAATACAATAGTAAAAAAACATATTTTAAATACCTCGGGAATTGTCTCCATCATTCCGGCAAAATAGGTATGAGCAATGTGTGACAGAATTGTCGCTATCCAAAGCCCGAAAAGCAAATAAATCTGGGGCTGGTTCCTGGGAATACGAATTAATCCCTGATTTGACTCCATAAGAAAACCCAGTAATGCCATAAACATAACTGCATCCAGAAGCGGCCAGCCGAAAAGCCAGGGAAACAGCCATTCCTGAGGCCGCCAGAAGACAAGAAAAACAAACACCAATGTAAAAAAAAATGTCATATTGTGAGATCAAAACATGAAAGAGTCCGCACAAACAAGACAGTTCCCGGCAACACACTTTAAAACCAAATGTCTATATCCCTTTCTTCCCCTCCATACCAAAGAAGACAATGCCAATGGTTCGAAGAATAATCTGGAGATCAAGACTGAACGAAAGATACTTTATATAATAAATGTCATATTCCAGCTTTCGTATCGCATCTTCCACAGTATTTCCGTATGGATACCTGACTTGAGCCCAGCCGGTGAGGCCCGGCATTACGTCCAATCTTTCTCCAAAAAACGGGATCCTTTTCTCGAGCTCGGCATGCAGTTCCGGCCGTTCAGGCCTGGGACCGACAATACTCATTTCTCCTCGTAACACATTTATAAACTGCGGTATCTCGTCCAGCCTGAATTTCCTCAGCACTCTTCCGAACCGTGTAATCCTGGGATCATCTTTTATCGACCACACAGGTCCAGTATGATTTTCCGCCCCTTCATGCATTGTTCTGAACTTACACATTTTGAATATATGACCAAACTGCCCAATCCTTGACTGGACATAGAAAACCGGACTATGTGGTTCAATCAGTTTGATTAAACAGGCGATAACCAGCCCGAAAGGTACCCATATCAACCCGAATAAAATCGAAATAAACATATCACTTATACGTTTATACCTTCTGATCACCGGTAGTCTAGACTCTACGGCAACACGCGTCATTGCCTCTTCATCCACAAGATCAAGCGGCGTTTTACCAAGATATGTTTCGTTCACTCCAAACGCGTCGAGGACCTCCACCCCTTCAAAACGCAAGTGTCGCAAAAAAGAATAAAGAGTTCTGTTTTTATCCCGATCCTGAAAAGCTGTCACAACAAGATCAGCGCGCATATTACGCACAATCTCCTCAAACGTCTCAAGAGTACAGTTAAGGACAGCCACACCATCAATTACCCCCGGATTATCGAAATCAAACTGTCTTTCACCACCAGTAATGTTTACAAAAGTAATTACTTTGTGGACAGGCAGAACAAACTCGTTCTCGATTATATTTCTTACTTCCTGCGCCCTTGGCCCGACCCCCATTATAACAGTCCTGCACAAAAGAAAATTCTTGGTAAATAATGTGCGGTAAGCAAGCATCTTTAACGCAAGGGAAAGAATGCTGTAACAGGCAATCGAAAGAAGTAATATACCGCGGCCCAGGAGAACCTTGAACAACCATGCGTAGGAAAAAACGCTCAGTACGAGTATCGAAAAGATCAGGGAAAAAATCCACGTTACTACAAGGTTAAAACGTGAAAAGGAATACTGAATCCTGTAACTTCCTGCGAGGTAATTGGCGAGAATTATACTGATCAGAAAAATCAGCCATCCGTCAATATGCGCATAGACATAGTCCGGCATATCCTGACGGCCAATACGTATAATAACCGCTATTACACTGCTGATAATCAGTGCAATCAGATCGATCAACGGAATCCAGATCGCAAAACCCTGTAGATGAGAACGCGAAAACATCTATTGTACCACTCCTATTTATGCTAAATGGTACAAGTTTCCCGCCCATACATCAATATGATTGAACAATTGAGATAACGAACAGAAGACACCCTATTCCATCGGCAGAAAAGTACGGCGTATCCACTGACCAAAATCATTTTTCCTGCGTTGCCACTCGCTCCGGCGGTGAATCTGTTTCCTGCCGGTTGAATGACGATCACCATAGTAGTAGTAATCGTATCCATAAGCATAGGCATTGCTGTAATAAGCATAATTAGGATACTGGTAAGCATAGTAAAGACTGCTGATCTTGTGCATTTCAATACTGTTCATTATCAGGCCAAGCACGCGGGCATCTTTAAGCATATCCAGCGAATACTTGATCATTGGTTTGGGCGTGTGGTTCACACGTGCCACATACAAAACAATACCTATTCCTTGCGTGGCAAGAATAACCGTATCCGTCACCCGCAGAATCGGAGAAGTATCGACAAGAATATAATCGTAATCATCCCGTACCCCAGCGAACAACCCGGCAATATTTACAGACTGCAGCAATTCCGCGGAATCTTCAATTGTACTGCCTGTGGGCGCCAGATATAGATTTGCTATCCTGGTCTTTCTTACGACGTCCTTTAAAGATCCGCCCTCCTTCAACACATCGGTTACGCCAGGTTCTCTTTCCAGCCCGAGCGAACGATGCAGTCTGCCGCGCCGCAAGTCCATGTCCACCAGAAGAACCTTTTTGTCCATCTGCGCAATCATGATCGCCAGGTTCAGCGCAGTAAGGGTTTTCCCCTCTCTGGAATCCGCGCTTGTTATCATGACAATTTTTTCATTTTCCTTGACCACGGCCGCCAGAATAGTCGTCCGCAAAGCACGATATGCCTCAATAGCGCCGGTTGAATGTTCTTCTGTGACAATCGGTCTTATTGTCTTTTCCAAACCGCTATGAACCCAGAACGGTACACCGCCAAGGAACTTGATACCCAAGTCCTTTTCAACATCACTTATGGATTGTACCTTGTTATCGAAAGCCTGGGCCATCAGTGCCAGCCCCAGGCCAGAGCCAAGTCCCAGAACAACTGCAATAAAAAGAACCTTGAGAGGATTAGGCCATACAAAACCAGGCTGATTAACCGGAGGTTCGACAAGATAAAAATGTTCTGCCTTTAGTTCTTCCTGAACCTTCATATCCTGAAGACGGGTATAGAGCACTCTGTAATTCGCCTCAAAACGTTCAACCACATCGCTGATTCTTTTCAACTCGGATTGTCTTGTGCTGGCAAGAAGATTCTGCGCCTTCCATTTATACTCAGCCGCCTCCACAGTATTCAGATGTATTTTAAGCGCTTCATATCTGTCCTTCATTCTGCCAAGCTCAATCTCCGATGCCACATCGAGCTGGCTTTTCAAATCTGCAATCTCATCACGAACACGTTTCAATTCGGGATGTTCAGGCTTCAAGTTGGCCGCAAGTTCCTTTTCTTTTTGTTGAAGCATCAAAAGCTTGACCCTGAGATCCCGCCATCCACGACCATCATCTGCCTTTTGATCTTTTGTCTTGTCACCTTTTAAAGCTGAAGGAAGTTCTGCTTTCTGTGGAATTATTAATTCGCTGTTTTTATCTTCAACGACACCTCTCCGGTTTTCATCGGTGGTTTCCCTGATTGGCTCAATCGCGCCAGTTTCGCGGGTAAGACTTGCAACATCACTTATAACTGCGGGATTCATGCCTTTGAGCGCAGGACTCTCCGCCTCAAGAAGCATCAACTCGGTACTGAGCATGCTCCTGCGTTCCATAAGCGCCTGGAGATACCTCAATTCCGTGCTGGCCCTACCCTCCACTCTCGCGACATCATTAAGTCTTTTGTACTCGATGACATCATCTTCTGCGGCTTTTATCTTATCCTCAAGGCGAGCCAGTTCTTCAGTCAATTTCCTTGAGGCAGATTCAGAAGCTTCCAGTTGAATGGCACGCCACTCATTTGAATGTACGTTCAGGAGCGAAGTGAGAAAATCAACGCCATAACCACTATCACCGCTCGTCACGCTGATATTAAGCATCGATCCAAACCCGCGCTCCCTGTCAACAGACACAGGAAGTATCATCTTCTGAAAACTGCCCATTCGTTCACCCCATTTGTCTGTTAACTGCTTGGCCGCACGTTCACGGAATTTTTCATTTTGAAGCAGAAAAGTGTGCATCGCGAACGATGTCCGTTCTGCACCGGCCAGACTGCCCGGAACATCAAGAAGCGGATCCCTGTAAATCATCACTTTGGCGGCAGCAAGGTATTGTTTGGGAGCAAGATTGATATACGCAACACCTCCAAGAAGACAGTACAAAAAACAAATGACAATTATCTGCCAACGGAAAAAAAGCATCCCGATATAAATACGAAAATCTATTTTCTGCTGTTCTGGCATTACAGGCATAATCACCCCAATTAAGAACTTTTATCAGAACAAACTGATGCGCCTGGCCGGGACCACGACCCTGTCGCCATTTTCAAGCGCAATATCCTCTTCCGGTTTTCCCTCTTTTAGAATCCTTTCGGCATTAACCCTGATTTCCTGTTCTTCTCCATTCTTATTACGTCGCATTATTTTAATGCTTTTTGCATTAGCATATGGCGGAAGGCCTCCTATTTTAAAAAGAAGATGCATCATGGAGCATGGTTCTGCCATGGAAAAACGATAAACACCCGGTTTCTGTATTTCACCAAGCACATATACTTCCTTTTCGCCAACTTCAGCAGGAGTGCTGGCATCGCTGGAAAACACATAGACAACATCGTTGTTCCTCAGCTTGATATCCGGGATACTGGGCTTACCGTCTTCTGCAACCAGCACATGCTCATCTCCGTCAAAAGCTACGGCCTTTGCAAGTCCGCCTTTTACAATCTTGACCCTGGCGCCTTTTATGGCAGGTCTGAGTCCGCCGGCCCTCAAAAGTGCATCATTCAGTGATATAAAATCCCCTGCACCTATTTTTATTATACCAGGTTTATTCACAGCGCCAAGCACCATCATCTTGTCATACGAGGCCTTGAGTATCTTCAGTCTTACCGTCGCAGTCCGGAAATACCTGCTCTCGAGGACCTCCCTGATTTTTTGCTCAGCCTCCTTCTCGGTCATATTATACAAAATTACAGGGCCAACATAACCAAGTTCAATTGCTCCTATTTCATTAACATTGTAACTGCCCTCAAGTTGCCTGTCTTCCTTGACGCTCACCTGCACAAGACAGTCCTGCTGGATGGTTATACGATCACCGTATACTGTCCCGGTGGCATCGGACGGTGGTGGAGGTAAACCAGAGCTAGGCGGTTCAGGCGCATCAGGTCCCGTATATTTACCAGTGTCTATAGATTTCTCATCATCCAAGTCCTTCAACAGTTTAGACAAATCGATATCCTCATGCGTGGCACATCCGACCAGAAAACAGAATACCACGGCCATAACAGCCAATCCCGCATGTAATATCTTTGGTATTACCACAATCCGGTACATCTTTTGATCCTTAAACAGTCAACTTTTCACCTAAAAACCGCATTATTGAAAGATATTGTATTTGCGTATCAACTGAAATGTCAACACCAATGCCTCGAACCCTTGATTATCACGGGACATTCAATCACCTGCGACCTGTATTTTCTTCTATCCTCTTCAACAATTCTTTTATTCCGTGATCAACAAACTGGGATTTCTCCGGTTCATGCCGTATTTTCTCCAGCATCTCTTTCGCATCTCTGACTTCGCCGAGCCGGAACATTATCTCGGCGGCATTTAAATCAATTTCAAGGGCGGCGTAGTCGCTCCTTTCAACAAGTTCACGCGCCTTCCCGGAATATTTCCTTGCCTGAGCCATATCCCCGGTTTTCATGTAAACCATTGCTGCCGTATCCAGCACAGCAGCAGATTTACCGCCAATATCAATAAGTCTGGGCAAAAGTTCTTTTGCCCTTGCCACATTTTCGGGGTTGTCGTCGTTCCGTACCAGGTTGTAAACAAGATTATTCAATACGCTCGGAACATCAGGATACATCACACACGCACTTTCCAGAATTTTTATGGCTTTTTCATATTCACCTTCGAAACGCGCAGCTTCTGCAGCCAGAAGCAGTGACCTGACTTTGACACCCTTAAGACTCCCTGTCATTACTTCATCAAAAACACTTATAGCCCGTTTTATATTACCCTTCTGGAAATATGCGTCACCGAGTCTCTCCATCCACTGTTTTTCTTTCGGAAAATGTTCCTGAAGATATTCAAGTGCCACCATCATGTCGGCATCTGTAACTCTGTCGATGGTTTTTATCCCCACCAGAATCCTGTAAAACGGACTGGGATCGCGGGAATATTCAATGCCCTTCAAAGTACACGACAACGCCCATTTCATGTCCTTTGACGTCAGGGCACATTGTAACCCCAGTATATATGCAGGAATGGAACCATGCCATTTTTCCATCGCATAACGGGCTGCAATACTGGCCGGTTCCACAAGTCCTTTCCTGAGGAGAAAGTCTCCGGCCCTTACTATTGTTCCCGGGGAAAATTCTTTGCTGGAAACCACTTCCCCGATTTCGTCCATTACCCATTTGCCGTTATCTCCGCTTTTCAACCTTGTCACCAGCGAAGCAAGCCATATATCCGGGTCCAGAGGACAAGCCACCCGCGCCCTGTGAACAATTTCTTTCTTCCCTTCTGTTAATGAAACAAGTATCCGCCAAAGCATTGCAGACCGAGGCATCATGGTAATGGCTTCTTCCACACAACTCACTGCCTGTGCATACTCTTTCTGCCGGGCCAACAACATTGTGAGATGATATAAAGCGCCGGCCTTTTCCATATTGTTGCGCCCTATTGCCGACCATTTTTCCGGATCGGAAACATGTCCTCGCCCCTGCGCGTTGTGCCATTCAGCAACAAGATGTTTTAATTTGCGGATAAATGGACTTGTCGCATTATTGGATTCCTTTTCCATCCGTTTAGCCTCTTGATCCATATCCACTGGAGAAAGAGGTTCCGGCCATCTTCTTGAAATGGACCACTCTGCAGGCGATAGAAATAGTCCCTGCTTTTCGGCCGGACTGTTCGAGAAATCAACACCAATAGACCTGCCGAGCCTCTCTGCCTCCCGGAAACAACCTGTTTCATAAAATAATCTGGCAATTGCGCTGGAATTCCAGTCCTGTTCACCATTTCTACTTAACAGAAAAAGGGCCTGATCTTTGAAACCAAAAATATTCCATATGGAGGCAATGACCATTAAGGCCTGGTTCGAATCAGGAAAAGCTTCACGGGCGCGCTCCGCCACTTCCATTGCACATATTCCCATATTCATATTGATCATGGCGTTTATCAGCATGATGTCGGCATTAAGGTTATCCCCACTCCCCGACAGTAGTTCCTGATATCTCATCAATGCTTCGTAGGAATCCTGCCATCGTTCCTGCTGATTATAAAAAACCGCACGTTGAAAAAGAAGTTCCCTGCCTGCATCCGGATATTTCTGTTCCAGTTCATCCAGAACTGCCTCAGCCTCCTTGTATCTGCCTGCCATGAATAATGCCGTTGGATACGCCATTTGTATTCGTCTGTTGATTTTTCCGTTCTTTTGTCTTTTTTCCATTTCTGTTATACATAAATTCAAATACTCAGTACGTTTTTTTTCTGCAGAATCCGCCGATAGTTCTTCGTTAAGCGGCACCTTTTTCCAGAATGATTTGAAAGGTTCGATATTTTTCGTATACAGACAGAAAGGCTTGAGATCAATTCTCAGTCGTTTGCTTCCGGCCTCGATGCCAAGTTCATGACATCGGAACGAGAACCAATCGTCACCAAATTGTGCAGGAACGAAATAAAGCGCAGGATCACGCGGATCCGTTTTCCGGAGCTTAAGATACAAAAGCCATGCAAGATCAGGTCTGCTCAGCTTGAAACAATATTCCATGTAAGAAGCCAGTTGATCCGCATCCAGATTCTTGACATTTGTCTCTATATTCTCTGCAAATAAATTTTCCCATTCGCTGCCAGGCCGTCTTGCAGCAAGCATGAAAAGACTGTCAATAAACCTGGGTTCATTGGGCCAGGTCGTTAATCCGGCCTTAAGTGCTTTTGAGGCACGGAAAATATCATTGAGTTCAAGACTTGCATAAACAGCTACCAGGACATGAGTACATTCCCTGTAAGGCATATTCTCCCTGTCAGAATCCATGATCGTTCGCCATTGCTTATGTGCTCCAAGATATGGGAACAAACCGCGCACCCTGTTAATCAGCAGCGGAGATGTTGAAGCAATGAGAACATTTGAAGCAACAACAGCAGGCTTGTCTTTCCCCGCCGCACATTCAGCCCTGATCATCGCCACACCAGGCACATGTTTTTCAGCTTCAGGAAGTGATTCTATAAGAGCAATAGCCTCATCCGATCTGTTCAAAGACATCAGCGAACAGCTCTTCATTACTGTTTCCATCGTACTGAGCGAACCGCTGAGAGTATCCAGCTCGGTTAATGCTTCTCTGAATCTGCCGCGAAGAACCATCACATAAATACGTTTTGAGACCAGAGCCCTGTCTCCCGGTTTGAGTTTAAGAGCCTCGTTGACAGCCCTAGCCGCTTTGGCCAGATTATGTTCCATAAGACTGTCAACAACATCACTTATCATCATTGCCCGGTGATAGGGGCGTCTTTTGTAAACAGCGAAAGTTACAACAGTTGCCAAAACAAGGACAGTCAACCCCACCCATACCCAGCGATTCAGTATTCGCCAGAATTCAGGCAAAACAGTGGCCTTGTCCGGCCGCTCCACTTCACCTGTTTCAATGCCCTTGTTCTGTATGGTTCGATTTACTTTCCATATTTTCAAGAATACGGCTTCAATCAGGACAAGGAATATGGCGGCCAAGAGAAGAAATCCTCGCGTGTCATGCAGGAATGTTCCTGCCCACTCATGCGGCATACGTCCCGGCCATACAATCATGAAACAAATACACAGAATGTTGAGTACAAAAACCTGCACTGTGCCCACTACCAGGAGAATAGCCGTCTCAAACCACTTTAATCTGATGAAAATACCAACACCCAGGGCAATCAGCAGAACTGTAACTGCTGTTGCCATACCGCTGCATGATTGAGGCACCAGAAAAGTCTGAAATCCGGTATTAAGCATGATGCCATCCGCCCATACCCGGACGTTGAAACAATGCAGAACCCATTCCGCCGCTTGTACGGTAAGCATCTGCATCGCAAGTTGTAAATGAGAGGACAATTGACCCGGTAAAGGATGTATCCAGTACAGGACAAACATAGCCAGCAGAACATCCCTCGAATATTTTGCTGAAAGTGCCCAGTGAAGCGCTGAGAAAACAAGCAGTATCAGCCCCAGCCACTCAAACTGACCGACATTGAAGATAATACCTGTCAACGAGAGCACCGTTCCGGTCAGTGTAGCAAAAGGAGTAATCCACTGTGAAAGGAAAAAAGTCAGGGTCTTTTCCTTGCGCCGGACCAGTATCATTAATGCAAACAAGATACCCAGGGAAAAACGTATTTTGCCGTTTTCATCCCCTGAGATCATCCCAAAATGAAAGACCACCCAGACAAGGAAAACTACTGTAGCAAGATAAAGGACTGTCTTCTGCAAACCTCTCATTCAACTCCTTTTATATCTATTCAAAATATCATCAGAAATAATATCAGAATTGATGAGTATAGGTAAATGTCGCGACGAAGATATCACGGCTGTACTCAAGCGTAACTGAATCACTGCTTCTTTCAATATGCTGAATGTATGTAGAGAAACCAAGTTCTTTTGTGACTGCAAAGGAAGTACCAATCTGGCTTGACCATGTAGTATAATTATTCTTCCATTCAATATCAGTAGATTCTTCTTCAGCAGAATCATTGTTTTCCCTTATCGAATAAACAGTGCTGAAATTCAGGGCAATGATGCTGGTAACAGGATAAGAAGCATTGATACCGCTGATCCAGTCGGTATATTCACCCATCCATTCTGAGCTTGGACTGCTCATGTTGTATTCAGAAAAAAGACTGGCAGATAACATATCTTGATTCTTCCAGTTTAACTGATAGCGGTACTTATCATTAATCTCAAACGGGGAATTAAATCCTGCCGGCTGACTCCGGGCATAACCAATTTCATGCTCCAGGTTTCGATCCATTTTAGTCTTTATCGAAATCGAACCAATAACCCCGCCATCATCAACTCCATTGCCTTCCGATGGATCTGTTGACGTGAATGATGCTTTTGAATATCCAATCGATGCCGAACCTGTAGTACGTTCAGTCAATTTTGCGGTGGCAAACACCGAATAAGTCTGGAACGATGTATCCGGCCTGTTGGTAGCCGCTGTGTAAGAATACTGGCCAAATGCCGCACTTGCTCCGGCCATTACCAGGGGGTTGATCATCTGCTGGTATGTAAGCGTCTCCGAATACGAAATACTCTCCTGGTCATTGAACTTGTCACCCCTCGGCAGTACGTCCATTCTGCTTAGAGACAATCCCAGGTTCTGGTCCTTCGCCATGAGCCAGTCAAGGTTCAGACCGATATTATTCTGAAGATGTTCATATGCCTCACCGCCATACCTGTCAATCAAGCCGCGCGTATCAATGTAATCAGTACGATAATTTAAGTTGTTAAAAGCAGTTCCTTTGACGTAAGGAGTAAGATTGAACTCCATTGAGATATTACCTACCAGGCCTTCTTCGGCAAAATCAAAAATAAATTCATCTTCCTGTGTTTCCTGGGGGTAATGCGCATAACTTGCACGCAGGGAAATATCCAGATCGGTTGTACGGGAAATAACAAGATAATTTCTCACGTCCAGGGTTGAAACAAGAGGAAAATCCGATCCATCCTTGAGAAACACACCGCGCTGGTTCTCAAACAGATAATCAATTCCATTCCCGTCGCCCTTTGTGTACCTGTACCCGGCCGACTGGGAAAACGTAACACTGGAATAAAAAGGTCCTATACGGAGAACCGCATACTCCGGGACGCTGACTTCACGGTGATTTGAAAATCTTAACGTCTGAGCTGTTACAGTTGACGATAAAAAAACACACACCAGCAGGCAAAACAATTGTACCAGTCGACTACAACCATGTTTCGTATTTCCGCCCATTATTCTTTTATCTTTCCGTTCCTGCATCTCCGCTTTTTAGTTTAAGAATCCGTAAAGTTGTATCAGCTTGACCAAAATCGGAGATTTCCATGGATGGAGTGTAACGTCTGGCGACAATCTTCCAAAGCAGTTCTTTCTCGGTTTTCGACAGTTCAACTACGGCCGGAGCGCCTATCGATAACCCATACCCGCTGAACGCCGCAACCGGGGCATCGACAGTATTCAACAGATCGAGCATCATCTCGCGATTCAATACATGACATGCTTTCGCCTTCTTTGTGCTCCAGAAAGGAAAATAACTGAATGGTCCAAGTTCCAGACCTTTCGGTACATTCAACCCGGCTTCAACGGCCAGATACAAATCCTGGGTTAAAAGAATATCATCGGACTTGGTCATGGATTGAACAATTCCGGCAGCACGTTGAAGGGTATTTAACGGTGTTTCTTTCCTCAGCGGCCACCATATCCGGTCCCGCTGACCCGTAAACCAGCCCTGATTGACCGGCGAAGCAAATGAAGATGCAATGCACAACAGTAATACTGCCACAGAAATCCATGTTTCTGTTTTTCCTGTAGAAACCTGAGGAACTGATTCTTTTTCATCCCCGGAAATTTCAGAAAGCATCACCGCAAGCGCCACGGCAAATAAAGGGAAAATTATCACCTGATAATCTTCGTATGGGAAAGGTGCGGAAAAATGTACAAGAGTAACCGCTGCAACACTGCACCATATCGAAATGACAATAGTGCGTGAGAACGGCGCTTCCCCTACTACGCTGAATAAGGAACGTATATTCCTCAGGTTACGATTAAACAACATATACAATACAGCGGAAACCATCAACATAACTGGAACAAAGTAAGCCTGTACCAGTCGTGATATGAAACCGGCTTTATATGCCAGAAGCGCAACAAAACTGCCGGGATACCGTCCTGCATGATACTCCACCAGCGCAAACCAGAGAGCCGCCGGAGCCTTGAACGCAAAAGGGGGAAAAATAATAAGAACGGTTAACACAGCACCAACCGCAAACCAGAACCATATAAACGGACTTATCGTTGCCGCCGCAGCATCACCTATAATTGCCCTGGTGCCATTGGAATCAATTGCATCCTGCCATCTTCGCACCTGTATAACCGCAAAGAACAACACAACAAATACTACCGGCAGGACAACACCGGCCGAGATTCTGGTACCGGCCGCCAGTGCCAGAAGAACACCCGACACACCTGCCATAATCCACGCTCTTTTCCCATTAGCAAAAGTAAGCACGAGAAAACCTGAAACAATAAACAGACCGCAGAGAGAATAGGTTTTTACAATGGTTGAAAAATAACTCTGGTAAACGTTTATTCCTGCAAGACTGAAGGCAAGCAATGCAGCAAGGTTCTTTTTCTGAGGCGGCACAAGTCGTGCCGCCAGGAGAGAAGTAATCACCACTCCGATTAATCCAAGCAGTGCCGTAAATAAACGTCCTCCTGCAACACCGGAAAGACGGACTAGCGGCTGGGCCAGAACATAAACAAACGGCATCACCGGCCCTTGTGTACTGGCAAAATCAATATAAGGGAGTTTGCCCTGCGAAACCATTCGCGCCGCATAAAGATACCAGCCCTCATCCTGGTTCAGTTCACCGAAATACAGGTTCATGGCTCCGAGCACCACGTATACCGTGATGGTAAGAGTCCACAACCATATCATTACTTTCCGGTTCATATTTCTTTTTCTCTATTTATAATCCATATCATTATCTTCGCGGTCATAGTCCTGATCTTAATCGTACTCGCAATTTTTCATCAACATACACTGCTTACATGTCTCCCCCTCGCCATGTCTCTACTTCTCTTTGTCTCCGTCTCGCCTATCCCCTGTTTCTCCCATTCGCCCCGTCCCCCAGTCTCCGCTTCCCCGTGTCATCCCATCATGATCCCGGATGAACAAATTTCACTCCCTTTGCACAAAGAGGACACTTGGCCGGCTCATAAGTTACAGGTTCAATCTGAAGAAGGCTGTATGTTGGATAAGTAAATCTGGCTTTTCCTCCACTCCTGTCCACAAGCACTGCTACTGCTTCTACTTTTGCACCTGCCTCTTCAACAATATCAATTGTTTCCAGCACACGACCACCGCGGGTAATTACATCCTCGGCAACGATATATTTCTCGCCTTTCATAATTTGAAAACGGTGCATTACAAGCTCACCATCCTGTTTCTCTGCAAAAATATGTTTCACACCAAGAGAACGGGCGATTTCGTGTCCGACAATTATTCCACCCATCGCAGGAGAAATCACACCGTCAACCTTGCACTGGTTCTTTCCCGATTTCATTATTTCGACAAGTTCATCACACAACTTCGCCGCGAGACGGGGATATCGCAACACATTGGCACATTGGAAATAACGGTCACTGTGCAAACCCGACCTGAGCTCAAAATGTCCATCCAGTAAAGCTCCTGATTCTTTTAGAATACCAAGAATTTCTTTCTGCTCCATCATACAACCCCTTTCAGTATGTTTATCATGTGGATATTAAAGCACAATAACAGCAAAAAGCACAATACCGGACTTGAAAAGCAAAAACCGCACAGAAATCATTTTTTCTTCTTTGCTCTTCTATTTACGACCCGTTATATTCTCCCACCTGTTAAATTATGAATACAACACCACTGTCAATTCCGCCTCTTATTTCGGGCGGCATCATGCTTTCGTACAGGTGTACCAGCACCTGTCGGCACTGCCTTTACCGCTGCTCTCCTGATCGACCCGATGAGTGGATGACCCTGGATATGGCCGAAACAATATTCACCGTCCTGAAGAAAGAATCCTATCTCCAATCCATTCATATTGCTGGTGGCGAACCAACTCTCAAGTGGCCGTTGCTACTTGATGTAATCCGGCTATCCCGCAAGATGCACATTCCCGTTGAATACATGGAGACAAACGCCTCATGGTGTAAAAGCAGAACAACTACTCAGAAAAAAATGCACGAACTCAAGGAAGCCGGGCTCACTTCCCTGCTTGTCAGTGTTTCAATGTTCCACAACGAATTTGTGGCTTTTTCACATACGCGCAATTGTGTGGAAATTGCACGGGAAGTTTTCGGTAATGAAAATGTTATTTTATACCTGCCGCACATGTACCACTTGATTGCCGAAATGCCGGGCGACGGAAAACACAGCCTTGAAGATTTTTGCGACCATCACGGGATCAGGCCTGGATCGCTTTCACTGTTGAAACTTTACGACGTTGTGCCATCCGGTCGGGCCGTGAGCGCCCTGCGGCATTGTTATCAGAAAAGATCCGTTGCTACATTCAGCGGACAGTCGTGCCGGAATGACCTGCTTTCCACAACCCATTTTCACATCGATCACGAGGGTAATCTCTTCACAGGATGCTGTGCAGGAATAGCCCAGGCAACAGTGCCAGACCTGCATCCTTCAGTTTTATCCGATACTCACCCGGTTTTCTCCATGCTTTGTACAGAAGGACCTTTTGGATTGATGGAGACCTCAGGAAAAGAGCATGGATTCAAACCGCGACACGAAGGTTACGTGAGCAAATGCGCCCTTTGCCTCCACGTCAGGGAACATCTCTCAGAAACCGGCAAGTTTCACGAACTCCGCCCTTCCTACTTCTATAGCGAGTGAACAAAACTGGTACAGGGCTCTCGGTTTCCCCTCAAACTGACTTTTTCATTTCCTTTCAACCCTGGCACTTGCACTCAAAATGAAATCCAAACCACCGTTCATAAACAGATTTTTTGCGTCTTTATCTTCCTTGAGATATACATCCCAGAACATCGTTGTACTTGTCCTGACCAGCCTGTGAATTTCCCGGTCAATTGCTGCATCACGACCGGGCCATACCTTGCCGGTGAAAACCATGTGGTCTGCGTCATGAAAAATTACCAGATATTGATCTTTACTCTTGATTGAATCAAACGGCAGGCGGCGTTCCTCTGCCCTTGTTCCTTTGATGGGACTTACATCATGTAATCCTGTTATATGAAGACATGGTTTCTTGAAACTGCCGAATGATTTCCTGAATTCCTCCGTATCACTGGCCGGAGCACTCATGGCAATGCAGGCTTTTATCCGTTTATCACTTAAATCAAGCATGCCGTCCTGTCCCTGGATTTTCCTGCCTGAACTGGTATGTGCCGTATAACCACCGAATGAATGACCAGCCACGCCTATTTTTTCCATGTCTATCCGGTTATAAAACTCCGAATTCTTATCGGTATTGAGTCTTTCCATCTGATCAATTGCAAATGAAACATCCTTCGGTCTGTTAATAAAATTATCCATGGATTTTACTGCCTGGATTATCTCTTCAGAAAGTTTTTCCGAATTCCTTCCCGTCTGATTGTCGCTTCCACGGTGTTGAATATGGACGCAAATATAACCATGATTCGCCCAGTGTCGGCCGACATATTCATACCCCTGTCTTGTTCCTCCAAGCCCATGTGAAAAAATAATCAACGGAAATTTTCCTTCGCTGGTCTTTGGAAAATAAATCTTTGCTGGTACTTCCCTGTTCCGCAGGACATCAATCCAGTCAAGAACCACTGTTTGTACGTGAAACGAGCCATGTTCTCCGGCATTTTCGCCGCTTTGCGCCCCTCTGTCTTTGTTGCTTTGCAGCTTCTGCATCATGGCTTCTTGAACTTGATCACCGGAGGACGAACGCGACCATCACCTGTCGGAAAGTTAACCGTACCGGACTTGCCGGTCGGGCGGTTGCCAGGCACCGATTCAAGCGATTTCTGGTACATCTGCGCCAGGCATTCATGATATTGTAATGCATATTTCCCAAAAACGGTTTCTGGATATTCATTGCCCAGTTTTTTAAATCCATCTCTTACCATTTTCAGATCATGAATCGTCTTCATATTCACATCCTGCCACGAAAGGTCGAAAAATATCTTTTCTGCAAGTCCTTCTTCTCTACCCGGCGAAGCCATTTTAACCGCCCTGACCTGCCTGCGGATTTCTTCTGCAAGTACGGGACTGCACAAAAAAACACTTGGGTCCGCTTCCAGATCAAGAAGCGCGTTGTATTTGGCTAACGGATTATCCTTCGCCATTGCACCCTCAAGTTGATTTTTTAACCTGATATCAAGTTCTTTGCGTAATTCCTCGGTCATATTTTCAGCACGCCATTTTCCCATGGCATTCAACCAGGCTTTAAACCGGGGCGGAACTTCAGCAGGTGTGGCATGACCTATTCCCATGAAAATTTCATAAGTTACTGCCGCACCATATTTCCTGTAAGTTGCCGTGGCCTTGAAAGCAGGAATAAGATTCGGATCGGCCTCCCCTGAACCGATATAAACAGGCTTCAACTGGAGTGCCGCTGCCTCTTTTGGTATCGTCTTCGAGCGCTGGCGGCCAGCGAGGAGAATAAACATCCCGGCAAGACGCGGCATTTCATATTCGCCAAGTGTGCTGGTTTCCCAGCCACCAAGACTTATGCCGCCCATGAATACCCTTCTCTCGTCAATCTTCAGGTGTTTTCCTGCCCATAAACGCGCCGAACGGAAATTTGCCAGTTCTTTCTGGAGAATTCCCTCGGCCTCCTGTTGCGTCTTGGGAACTTCATGTTCCGCGGCATACGGCATTCCGATAATTATAAAATCATTTCCATCGGTATATCCCTTGATAGGAGATGTGGTGGGTTTGCCATTCATCCCATGGAAGAAAAATATTACTGGCCACTTTTTATCGGGTGAATAGTTGGAAGGCAGATAAACCTTCATTTCCCTGCCGTTGTCCGGCATTTTGACTTCGGTCTCCTGTCCTGCTTCCAGTTTACCATTACTTTTCTGTTCCTCCGCCGCAAGTGAAGACAACATATTATATATAATAATACATATTGTCAGAACACTGCATTTCAAGAACTCACTTTGCATACGCGCTTCCCCCGTCATCTCTGATATCCCGTCGATGAGACAATATCACACAAGAGATTTCCTCATGAAATGCGAGACACTCTTCACCAACTACTCAAATTGTAAAACTTCAACGATTCGCGCTCACAACAGCAGCAATGACCGCCGCGCCGATACCAGACCCGTCCTTTGTCAGTTTTGTGCTGATACTTTTTCCCGCAGAACCTTCCAGTTCACGGATCGCTTCATTCAGCATCCGGCTGTAACCGGGATATTTTTCAAACAGCGAACCATCTATCGCAACCGTTACTTTCCTTGCTGATCTGCGTTCAACCCGCGTCAATGCTCCTGTAATTATTGAAGCGGCTATTCTGGCCGAACGCCTCGCAACCGCATGACAGACCAGCGCCAGCACAATTCGTTCTTCAGTTGTCAGCACTTTCCCGAATACTTTTCTGCCAAGTTTTGTTATTTCTTTCTCTGTTCCGGTTTCAAACACGTCCATATACCAGGCCTGGAAAGTATCCTTGTTCAGGAAAACCGGGGGAACACGCCCGCCAAACAATCCTTCTTTTTTTACCAGATCCACAATAAGAAGCCTGGCCAGCTGCGGCAGGTATTTCCCTGAAATCATTTTCTCGGCAAACTGATGCCCCTTGTTTCCAGACTCCCTGTCCAATTGACGGTCATAACCTGTAAACGGCAGGGCCTTTGCAAAACCGCCGGCTTCCATGTTGATGATCATGCATTTGCCGGAATAATCACCAACACCTTTTTTAATCCTCCTTGAAGACACTCGCACACAAATATTAAAACCAGTGCCAAGGATCACTCCCATTATACAGTTTGGATCTTCCACGGCCTGGGTCTGAAGTGTACCGACTGTGTCATTGGCAAGCGCAACAATCTTGACGTTATTCAATCCCTGGCTTGTCAATGCATGCCTCTGGAGTTCTACAATTTTTTTGCCGACAACACCCGTGGCTGAAAAGTCCTTGGTCCACTTCATAAGAATACCTTCATCAATACCAAGAAGTTTCACGGGAAAACTGAAGGTATATCCCAGCCCATATTCAGAATTGAACTTGTTCTCCTTCATGAACTTCCCGAGATATCCGGCAATTGCGTTGAAGAGTACGTCGCCAGTACCGCTTATCTGTTCCCCGGTTAACCGGTATTTTGCTTCGGCAAGAACTTTTGGTTTTTTTCCGCCCTGAAGACGCACCATCATCACGCGAAAATTGGTCCCTCCCAAATCGAGTGCCGGATAGAAACCTTTTTCCCTGCCGCTGGCGGCATCGCAGTAGGCTTGAAACATCGCGAGCGAACTTTTCCGGCCGGCCAATCCTGCATCCATCTCACTGCCAACAGCCTTTTTAATCTGCCGCATCCTTTTTACGGGAACATCAAACTCTTTTATGATTTTCTCGAGTAACATGTTCTTCATTCCTTCCTCCATTTATACATTCTTCCAAAACGCTGTCTTCTTTAATTCCCCTGGAAGTGCCAGCTTTTTTCTTATCAACCAGGCAATCCAGAGAAGTTCATCTTCCTTCCTTTCGGACAACACTCTTATTTTTTTATTTCCGTCTTTATCAAGAACCTGCAGTTCCATGATCGCTTTATCGTTAACCTCTCCGCCGCTGGCTCCCATGCGCACAGAACCAATCTCATCAATCTTAAGTTTGATCTCCTTTGTACCGAACAAACCTGTTGTTTTCACGCCAAATGTACCGGCAACAACTGCAATTATTGTCTGCCGTTTCCCCATATTTATCGCACCGAGCAGTATTCCTATCCCCACAGCCCAGAAAGCTGCAATAAACAGATACGCTGGAACTGGAGTTTTTTCGGTCTTATCAGCAAAAAACATTATAGAAGTCATCATCACCATGAAGCCATTCCACAACAGGCTGAACAAGAACAGGCCTTTACTACCCTTGAACAATCCGGCAGGTGGCATAACAATGGCAAAACCATTCTCCATTTCCCGCACAATCGCCTTACTGTCAACCGGTTTAGCCACAGGAGCATCCACGGGTACAGCTCCTTGAGATTCATCCACAACAGGAATATTCTTCTCTTCCGAAACCGTGAATGCCCCTGGACGATGCGACAGGCCGGCAACCGACGCAGTCAGACTGTCTGCCAGTGTTTTTACCATTTCATTTGGATAAGCTATGGCAACAAGCATTGGTTTACCGGATTTTCCTTCAACCTTGATCACCGACAATTGGCTTTTTACCATTACCTTCCATGACCCATCATTAGTTCTGGTTTTAGGTGTCACATCATCAACAACAAACCTGTCTATCATGCTGATATCACGCTTGAAACGAAGTTTGAACGGACCAATACATTCAATGGACCACATTCTATCGTGGGAAACCAGGATTTCCGAATGACCCATGTTTCTGAAAATTGCAATACCAAGCGATACTATCCCAACGCCAGCAATCAAACCAGGCACTCCCATCAGACCCATCCCAATGGAAAATAATCCCGGGATGCCGTTTCCTTTCCCTCCTGAACCAAAGTTCAATACCCCGCCCATCCAGAAAATCATGAAACCTGTGACAAACAATCCAGCGATAATAAAACCAATACCAATTTTTCTCGCTTCACCCAGATCACGGCCGGGCAGAATATAATGGACCCCATCCATTGTGTTTTCTACTCGGATTCCGCCAGGTAGATCCGGGGCTTGAGTCATCGGCCTCTCATTCGTCTTTAGAGTTGTTTTCAATCCCTGCATTTCGCTACCCCAAATCTATGTCTTAAAAGGTAGGGCGCGACTGCCGGGCGCGCCGTTCTTGATAAATAAGCGGCGGGTCCGGTGGCCCCACCCTACCAAACTCGCCGCTACAACTTCGAAAATGCATCAGCAAACGGGTTGCTGAAACTGCCTGACTGAGCCGGTTTTTTACCTTCAGTCCGCGCCTTCGGCCCAGTTTGTCCGACACCTCTCACTTTTGCCTGGCCCGGGTTCTGCTTCATGGAAAGTGAAATTCTTTTCCGTTCTGCATCAACTTCCATGACAGTGACATTTACCTTCTGGCCGACTTTTACTACATCCATCGGGTTCTTCACGAACTGATCGGCAAGCTCACTGATATGAACTAAACCGTCCTGGTGAACGCCGACATCCACAAAAGCGCCGAAATTGGTCACGTTTGTTACAATTCCTGGTAACTTCATTCCGGGTACCAGGTCTTTCATCTCGTGTACACCCTCAGCAAATGAGAACACCTCGAACTGCTGACGTGGATCGCGACCGGGTTTCGCCAATTCCGCCATGATGTCATTCAGCGTCGGCAAGCCAACTTTGTCTGTAACATATTTCTTCAAATCAATTTTCGTGCGCAGTGAAGCATCTTTAATCAAGTCGCCAACCTCACAACCAATGTCCTTTGCCATATGGTCAACAATTTCATAACTTTCAGGATGTACCGCGCTTGCATCCAGCGGATTTTTCGACACCCTCACACGCAAGAATCCGGCACATTGTTCAAACGCTTTTGCGCCAAGCCGCGGGACTTTTTTGATCTCTGATCTGCTCTTGAAAGGTCCGTTCTCATCCCTGTGCTTCACTATGTTTTTAGCCATTACCGGGCCCAAGCCGGAAACATAAGTCAACAGTTGCTCACTGGCTGTATTAACTTCAACTCCAACATTATTCACACAACTCATAACCGTGTCGTCCAGCCGCGCCTTGAGCTTTGCCTGGTCGACATCATGCTGATATTGGCCAACTCCAATCGACTTCGGATCAATTTTCACCAGCTCCGCGAGAGGATCCATCAATCTCCGGCCTATGGAAACAGCGCCACGTACCGTAACATCATGGTCAGGAAACTCCTTCCGTGCCACATCGGATGCCGAATAAATTGACGCACCGCTTTCATTCACCATAACTATCGGTATCGGCTTGCTGAACTTGATGGACCTGACAAAGGCCTCGGTCTCCCTGCTTGCGGTACCATTACCAATGGCTATTGCCTCAATTTTGAAATGTTCACATAATTTGGGAATTATCTTCTCGGCTTCCTGTGCCTCCGAAGACGAACTGGTTAAATGCATCACGGTGTTAAATAGCAGTTTGCCCTGCGGATCGAGGCAAACAGTCTTACATCCAGTCCGGAAACCGGGGTCGAGGGCCAGTACCGCCTTCTGTCCAAGAGGGGAAGACATCAGGAGCTCACGCAAGTTCTCGGCGAACACGCGTATGGCCTCGGCATCAGCGCGATCCCTCGCGCTCATCCGCGTCTCGACTTCCATTGAGGGAGACAACAAACGCTTGTAGCAGTCTTCCACAGCTTCGCGAACTTGTTTAGCCGCCGGATTGCTTCCCTTAACAACACGGGACGAAAGTATTGCAATTGCCTCCTCTTCAGGCGGCAGGATACTGAAAGAAAGGAAACCTTCTTTTTCGCCGCGGAACATTGCCAGCAAGCGGTGGCTCGGGGCATCAACAACCGGTTCGCTCCAGTTAAAGTAGTCGCGGAATTTGGCGCCATCGGTCTCCTTGCCCTTCACCACGGTACACTCTATTTTGCCTTTCTTCTCAAAGAACGAACGCATCTCTTTACGAATATTGGCATCTTCATTGATCCACTCGCTGATGATGTCTCGCGCTCCAGCCAACGCTTCTGCAACATTCTCTACTTTCTTTTCTTTACTTACATAAGTACTGGCTTCTTTGGCAGGATCGATTGAAGAATTTTGATCAAAAAGAAGTTTAGCCAACGGTTCGAGCCCCTTTTCCCTGGCAATGGTAGCGCGTGTACGCCGCTTCGGCCTGTATGGCAGGTAAATATCTTCAAGGACCGCCATTGTTTCGGCGCCAGTCATGGCTTTCTTCAACTCGTCTGTTAGAAGTTCGCGCTCCTCAAGGGACTTGATTATCGCAATTCGCCGTTCATCCAGTGCCTGAAGTTTTACAAGCCGGTCCCTGATACCGGTAATGGCGACCTCATCCAGTTCGCCGGTCCATTCCTTACGATACCTGGCGATAAACGGCACGGTTGCCCCGCCCTCAATCAATGCGGCAGTTGCCAACACCTGCCGCGGTGTAATTTTCAATTCCTTCGATACGAGTTCAATGTGTTTTTCATTCATTTATTATATTTCCCTTTTGCCCATGTTAAAAACATCTTATTCTTTTTCTCTTCTCAAATACTGTGGCGAATCAGTAAGTCTCAGGTTGATACCTTCCCTGCCCGGCGTAAAAGATTCCACAGTATCGCCTGTATTTGAGATAACTTTATAATTTCCAGCCCTGAGCGGAACAGTCACCGAATGGGCGTTTGTCGAAGTCGTCCAGAATGCCATCCCGATTTCCCTGCCGCGCTCAAATTGCAGAACGTAATCATTCGAATCGCCGACATCCATTCGTTTTACAAACCTGTAGTTGCCAAGTTCAGTAGCCAGGGTTTTTGCGGCCAGGTAAGCGGGTTTAGGATCATAGACAGGATCACGTCCCTCAAAAAACTGGTTCTTTACAGTCCCGAAATTATGTTCACGATCCGCCGGGTTTGTGCCGTCATCATGCCAGTCGTACCAGATTGAAAGCGGCAGACCACTCATCAGATTGCACAGAAACAACCGCGACAGAAATTTGCCATCAAGATCGGGAGAAATATCCGTTGTTGTGTATCCCCATTCACCGGAAATAATAGGAATTTTTTTTCCCTTCGGGGCATATTTGTCAATCAATTCCCGCAATTTGACATATTCAGGAACCGCAGTCTCAGGCATTTTTTTGCTCCGGTACGGATGAACGGAAACCAGCGACCAGTATTCCAGAAGTCCGCCTTTGAAACACTCTTCGAGAAACTTCAAATCAATCTGCGAAACTGCCGGACCGATATACTGTTCGTCCGGCGCAACTTTTCGTATTTCCTTTCCAACTTCCAATGCCAAGGCAACGTACTGGTTAACGTCCGGTTTGGGTTTCCAGAAGAAGATGTTCGGCTCGTTGTACATCTCCCACAGTATCCCACGCCCCTTGTATCGCTGTACCGCAGCCGCAGCCCATTTGGCAAATGCCTTTCGTCCCTCGTCGGAACAGGGCGACATGTCATTGTCATAAAAACGATTACGGTAATCCAGGATCAAAAGCGCTTTAATGCTGTATTGATCAAGACTTGCCAGTAATCTGTCATAAGCGCTGAAATCGTATTCACCCTTTTTACGTTCTGTTCCACTCCATGTTAAATCCATACGTACCCATTTAAAGCCGCCTTCAGCCAGCATTTTCATTTCGCCCGGCTTCGGATCCGTAAAGTGGATGTTCACACCCATGCTATTCCTCAACAACGGAATTTTTCCTGTAACAGACTTCAGGCCTCCGGACATGCCCGCAATACCTGTGCAACCTGCGCATAGCATAAGAACTATTCCGGCAATTATTCCCCTTGTTATTCTCATATCAAAATTCCCTTTCTCCGGCCTGAACAACCTGATTCTGACTGTTGATTTCTGATCTTAATTACTTATTGCTTTTCTTCGCAATTTAAATCATCAATCTTCATTCTTTAATCATCAAATAACAGGATATTTTATGACACACGAACAGGCAATGGAATTACTCCGGAAGCATATCAAGAACGAGAATATGATCAAACACTGCCTTGCATCCGAGGCAGTAATGACAGCTCTGGCGGATAAACTCGGACAGGACCGTGAGAAATGGGCACTTGCAGGATTACTTCATGATCTCGATGTCGAGATGTGTAATGCCGACCTAAATGTTCATGGAAACGAGACGGTCAGGATTCTCTCCGAACTGGGTATTGATCCTGAAATCATTGATGCCATCCGCATGCACAACGAAGTGGCGCACGGCGAGAAACGAAGTAAAATGCTTCATTACGCGCTGGCCGCAGGCGAAACAATAACAGGACTGATCATCGCAACGGCCCTTGTTTATCCGGACAAAAAACTCGCAAGCGTAAAACCCAAATCAATTACCAAGCGAATGAAGGAAACAGCTTTCGCCCGCTCCGTCAACCGCGATATAATCCGCGAATGTGAAAAGATCGGAATCCCGCTTGATGAGTTTGCGGAGCTCTCCCTTAAAGCCATGCAGGGAATCAGCAATCAATTGGGATTATAGAATAATGACTTACCAAGAAACGATCCAAGTTTCTACAGCAGGTCACAAAGATATGCATAATATCACCAGTCAGGTGGCAAACGTTGTGACAAAATCACGTATAAAGGCCGGTACAGTTCACATTTTTAATGTTGGCAGTACGGCCTGTGTAGGAACCATCGAGTATGAAGAAGGACTTGAAGCTGATCTTCCTGCACTGTTCGACCGTCTTATTCCGCCAAGTCGCGAATACGGACATGAAGAAGCATGGCACGATGGTAATGGTCATTCTCACTTACAGGCCACTTTGATGGGGCCATCGTTAACCGTTCCCGTTACTGACGGCAAACTGCCACTCGGCACATGGCAGCAGATTTTTCATCTCGAGTGCGATATAAAACCCCACCGCCGGGAGATTATTGTTACCGTGCAAGGCGAATAATAAACTCACCTGATCGGAACGTAGACTTTCTTCAGGAAAAGCAGGGCAAAACAGGTTTGAACGGTATTGTCACTGCAGGAACCGCGGCCACAGAAATATCCATCTGAGTTCCGGCGACGGAGAAGCATGGCAACACCATCGCGATACCAGTCATGCGACCCTATGGTCGTAATACCGCCCAGCATGCAGGTCCGTTCCAGGCTGAATAACATGTAACCATCAAGGAACCTGTTTGCGGTCTGCTTCGGATACATTTGTTCCACTAATGCCAGCGCCTGGGCAATCTCAGAAGTTTTCATGATACGGGATGTTGGCGGATTGTCGGCAAGGGATGAGATACAGATGATCATTCCGCCGATGCCTGCAACGGTCATCGTTTCCACTACAGACGGTTCGTTTCTGTATCCCCATCCACCATTGATCTGGGAACTGACCAGATGAGCAAGTGCTCTCTGCCAGACGTCTCTGGGAATATCAACATCAGTACACGTCTGGTCATTCTTGATATTCTGGGCAGCACGCAAACCGAGAAGAGCAAACTGGGTATTTGAATTATCGTAAGGTCCCGAGCCATCCATCTTGTAACCCCAGGCCCCGGAATTTGCGTCACGGAGAATACTCAGTTCAAAGCCCCTTTCTTCGGATGACACCAGCTGGATTTCATCACCGGACTTTTTCCTGTTCCTTTTCTGGTCATCATGATGCTGGGCTTTAACCAGCCACTGGACTGCCTGCACAACCTGCCGTCGGCATGCGGATAAATCAACAAGTGAGGGAGTTGCCTTATTCTCACTTACTTTTTCAATGGCATACGAAAGCGCCACGGAAATCATCGCCACATCATACGTGGTCAGATCAGCAGCCACCGAATGAGGAGTATTTGTGAATATTCCAATACTGAGAAGATAGTTGATTCCCGGCACAACGCTCAGGTCATCCAGAGGACATTCAGATTTGAGCAGGGTATAAACAGCAAAGGCAGTAACACCCGGTTCGTACCGCGTGGTATGCTGTCTCTGGACCGATCCCACTCCCAACTCTTTTTTCGGTTCTACAATTGTCCATCCACCATACTTTTTTTGTTTCTTCTTGATGTAATCCACGCCGGAACTGATTGCCTCGTCGATTTGCAGCTCAGAAGAACGAACCTGGGGTTTTTTCGCAGTTGATGGTTTATCCTGTTTTGAAACTGCCGGAAGACAAAAGAATAACGACACAACAAGAACACAAACTGCAACTCGAAGATTTGATTCTTTCCATTCCGTTACCATACGCGTGCAGTTTCTCATTTTTATGGCTAAAAAATAAGCACTATTTAATCAGTCTTTTCCGCATCGTCCTCAATGCCAGCGGATAGAAGATTGCACTGAAAACTACAAGATATATTCCTGCGGTAATCGCGCCGATTGATAATACAGAACCACAGCATATTTCACGACACAGGTTCACAAGGTGTGTCAGTGGAAGAATCAACGCAAACCACTGCGCCCATTCGGGTAAAGTATCAATGGAGAAAAAAGTTCCGCTGAACAGGAACATCGGCGTTATGAAAAGGAACACAGGCAGGTTGAACAGCTCAATGTTTGGAATCAGACCGGTGAACATCATACCTATCGCGGCGAAAGCGAAACCGCCAAGGACCGCCACAGGGAGAATCCAGAACGCTTCAGGCCACGGAAAGAGTCCGAAACAGCTCAGTACGGCAAGCGTTACCGCCGCGGTCATCAACGAACGCGTTGCACCCCAGACAATCTCCCCGGTAATCACTTCCTGAACAGATACAGGCGCCGACATCATTGCATCAAATGTCTTCTGGTAATACATTCTCACGAAAGAAGCATAGGTGGTCTCGAAGAACGAGCTGTTCATTATGGATACCGCCACAAGGGCAGGTGCAATGAACTGGACATACGACATTTCCTGGCCATGAAACTGAACACTGGGAACAAGCAGACGGAATCCCACCCCAAAAGCCGCGACATAAAGAATCGGCTCCAGGAGAGGAGGAATAAAATTAATCTTCCACGTCCGCAAATACACAATCCAATTCCTGCACCACACGGACAGGAATCGCGTTGTGATGTTATTTGATCCAAAAATATTCATTCCCTCAACTGCCTTCCTGTAAGCCGCAGGAATACATCTTCAAGTGTTGCCGTACGCAGGGCACAGTTATCACGACAATATTGATGACTGATCTCATGGAAAAGGTCCTCATCTTCTTCCCTGCAGTAAATCAACAAACGGTCACCGGAAACTTCGTATTCCAGTCCGCGCTGTTTGACAAACGCACACAGTTCTTCGCTTACCGGACTGCTCTCGATGACCTCATGGCCAACATGTCTTTTCACAAGTTCAGCAGGATTACCTTCTGTTATTATCCGGCCGTAATCTATGATTATCAGCCTGTCACACAATCGCGCCGCTTCTTCCATGTAATGAGTGGTAAGCAACACCGTGATCCCTGTCTTCTTCAGTTCACCTATTCTCTCCCACACAAGATGCCGCGACTGCGGGTCCAGGCCGGTGGTAGGTTCATCAAGTATTATTAATTCCGGATTATTTAAAAGAGCCCGGGCCAGGATGAGTCTTCTCATCATGCCACCGGAAAGTTCCGGCGGTTTTGATTCTTTTCGCTGTTCCAGGCCTATGAATTTCAACAGATGTTCAGTACGCTCGGCCGCCATTTTCTGCGGCATTGCAAAATAGCGGGCGAACACATGCATGTTCTCCCGGACTGTAAGGTCAGGGTCCAGGTTGTTGTCCTGATGACATACGCCCGTGCGTGTACGAATGGCCCGCCAGTCAGTCTCGATATCCAGGTCAAAAACCCTTAGACTGCCCGAGGTCATTGGCGAGAAACCATATAACATCCTGATCGTGGTGGTCTTTCCCGCACCATTCGGACCTAATATGCCAAATATTTCGCCACGGTTGACTTTAAACGAAATACCATCCACCGCCGTGGTGTCTCCATACACCTTGCGTAAATCCTGCACTTTAATAATGGATCCGTTTTTCATTTTTCACACATTCAGATGGACATCCCGACAAAAAGCTTTTACCTTACTTTCCGGCAGATTCATCAGACAAATCCACGACATGACTTATACAGGTAATTAAGCACGAAATAAAAATGAATTTAACAAGAAACAAACAACGACATCAGACTGCCTTATCAGCATTATCAATTACGACAGCCGCGCTGGGTCTGTTTTTTGCCGTTTCCTGCATAAATACAACAGGACAGATCACTAAGCCCGGGGAAGGATCTTCTTCCATGAAAAACAAGGTTATAAAATCGGATGCAGAATGGAAAAAAATACTGACGCCGGAACAGTACCGCGTATTACGGACAGGCGGTACCGAATGTGCATTCACAGGGGAATATTACAAATATAAAGGCAAAGGTGTTTTTGCCTGCCCGGGATGTGGCCAGGAATTATTCCATTCGGCAAAGAAATTCGAGTCCGGTACCGGCTGGCCAAGTTTCTTTGAACCTGTCGATAAAAACAACATTACTGAAAAAACAGACACAAGTCATGGAATGACCCGTACTGAAGTACTCTGCAGCCGGTGTGACGGTCATCTCGGTCACGTATTTGAAGATGGCCCCCAACCTACTGGTTTGCGTTATTGTATAAATTCAGCAGCGCTGGTTTTTAAACCGGATAGACCTTCTCCCTCAAACACAACCGGCAAAATTGAAACAGGGACCTTCGGTTCCGGTTGTTTCTGGTGTTCAGACGCAGCTTTCCGGATGCTTGACGGGGTGAAGTCAGTGGAAGTCGGTTATATGGGCGGTAAAAACAAGAACCCTACCTACAAGGAAGTGTGCACCGGGAACACCGGCCATGCTGAAGTGTCACAGGTAAAATTCGATCCGGCGAAAGTTTCATACGAAAAGATATTGGAAATATTCTGGAAAGTTCATGATCCGACTTCTTTGAATCGGCAGGGAAACGACACAGGAACCCAGTACCGTTCTGCAATCTTCTATCACTCGCCGGAACAGAAAACAGCCGCGGAAAAATCGCGTGACGCTTTGCAAAATAAAATGGTCAAAAAAATTGTTACGGAAATAGTTCCGGCGGAAGAATTCTACAAGGCGGAAGATTACCATCAGGATTATTTCCGCAACAATCCCGAACTTCCATACTGTCAGGCCGTGATAAAGCCGAAGCTGGAAAAACTGAAAAAACACATTGAACCGCCAGTCGGAAATAAATAAACACCGTATAAAACTTGTTTTCTCTCTTGATGACCCGCTTAATGATGTGTTAGACAATACTCGATTTTTTATTTGCGGGAAACTGAATGTCTAACAAAACTAACGAAATATTGACCAGCCTGGCTGCCGAAATTATTGATAAATCCAGTGATGGATTCCTCGTTATTAGCGACAAAAATCAGGCAATCTATGCGAATCCAGCGCTGAAGAGAATGCATGGTTTTGATCCTGAAGAAACTGTAACCCAGGAAAAAACCTCTGAAGTCCTGTTTCCGGATCCCGAGGAACGCAGGAAGAATATCGAAGAATGGAAACATGACGTTGCCCTCGACAATCCCCCATCCCGTGAATTCCCAATGATGACAAAGAATGGAGAGAAACGCTGGTACAGGTTTCAACTCTCCCGTATCAGCAATGGTTTCCTACTGGTTCATGTACATGACATTACCGATCGAAAACTCCTCGAACTTCAATACCGGGCTATTTTCGAAAAAGCGCCTGATGCAATAATTCTCGCCGATGCCAAATCCAGCAAGATCATTGAATTCAATGAAAAAGCATTTAAAATGCTTGGTTATACCCGCGAGGAATATTCACAACTAAGCATAGCTGATATCGAAGCCTCCGAAACCAAGCGACAGGTAAGAGATCACATTTCCGACATCTTAAAACATGGCTACGATAGCTTTGAGACCTCGCTCTGCTGTAAAAACGGGGAAATACGTTATGTATATGCCAGTACAACAGCCATAGAAATTGCAGACAAGAAAATGCTACAGGCAATAATGCACGATATCACGGACCGTAAAAAGGCAGAGACAGCCCTTGTGGAATCCGAAGAAATGTTCCGTAATCTCGCCGACCAGTCTCCGAACATGATCTTCATTAATCAGGACCGGAGGATTGTCTACGTAAACCATCTTTGCGAAACAATGATGGGTTACTCACGGAAAGAGTATTATTCCCCGGACTTCAATTTTATGTGCCTGATAGCCCCGGAATTTCATCTGATCATCGAAAAAGCATGGATCAAACACATGAAGGGCGAGGAAGCCCCTTCTTATGAATACGAAATCGTTACCAAGAAAGGCGAGCGCATACCAGCCTTCATCGCCACCAAGTTGATTAAGTACAGGGGGAAACCGGCGATACTGGGCATAGTCACCGATATTTCCGAGTTGAAAAAAGTTGAGAACAACCTCAACAGGAATTCTGTTGTTCTACGCGAGCAGAAGAAAGCGCTCCAGCAGAAAAATACCGCCCTCAAGGAAATTCTCGCCCAGATTGAAATAGAAAAAATACAAATCAAGAAACAAGTCAGCATCAATGCAGAAAAATTGCTGTTGCCAACCTTGAGAAACCTGAGAACCAGAAGTAATTCCGTGGATAGAAAATATATTGATTTGCTGGAAACAAACATTAAACAACTTGTTTCGAAATTTGGAATTGAATTGACCAACAAATCCACCAGCCTCTCACCCAAGGAAACGGAAGTATGCAACATGATCAAGAATGGCCTCTCCAGCAAGGAAATCGCCGACATGCTGCATATATCTCTGAGAACGGTTGACACCCACCGGAATCGTATACGGAAAAAATTTCACCTGACAACCCGTAATGTCAATCTATCAAGTCACCTTCAAAATCTGGCCTGACGCCCAATACGTATATTACCATACGTATTATGTGCGTATTTAATCTGGGCTGTGTAACCGGATAGTTTTTCACATAATCTTGCCCGTCTGTGCGGGAACCTCATAAATGTACGAAATAAAACAGTCGCTGAGTTCAGCAGGGGCATATGACACTCCTGTTTGTATACTTGGGCCAAAAGGCGACATCTATGCATGCAACAATTCCATGGCGGGATTTCTCCAGAAAAATCATGGAAAAATTACAGGTCGAACCTGCAGAGAGATATTTCAATGCTCTCGAAATGATATCAGCCTGTGCCCGTTGGAGAGTATAAAATCCAGGCCTGATACTTATTCCATCGCCATCCAGTCCGATCATTGTACCATCAAAGAAACAGCCGAACCTGTTTTCGATGATTCCGGCAAAGTTTCCGCCATAATACTTTCTTTCACAAATGGTTCGGGACATTCATCAATCACTCCAGACCTGATAAGACTGCAGAAACTCGAAACAGTGGCACAAACTGCAGGCGGTATTGTCCATGACCTGAACAATATTCTGATGTGTGTGGATGCAGAAATTAATATCGTTAAAGAACAACTTAAAGAACTGACCATTGCCAATAACAGCAGTACGGGCAAACATATCTCTTCAGTTCTTTCAACAATAGCCAAAGGGCATGGACTGACCCGTCAACTGCTTAAATTAAGCAAAGGACAGCAACCGGGGAAAGAGCCAACAGCGATTGGTGAAATTATCAGGGAAGCGACTTCCTTCTCTTTGCTTGGTTCTCATGTAGATGCTACTGTTAACATTACTGATGACCTCTGGCCAATACGGACAAATGCAGAACAAGTTTTCCAACTGATAAGTAACCTTGTAATCAATGCCCGGCATTCGATGAAAGCCAGCGAAAAGGGGCAAATTGTCGTAATGGCAGATAATATGCCGGAAAACGAGGTCCATGCGCTGAGACTCAAACCCGGCAAATATATCAGCATTAGCGTCCAGGATAAAGGTCACGGAATACCTTCTGAACATGTCGAGCGAATTTTCGAACCATTTTTCACAACAAAGCATGACGGCACAGGACTTGGTCTTGCACTTGTTAAACTGATTGTAAAAGAGCTTTTAGGCCACATAACAGTTGAATCAACTGTAGGAAAAGGAAGTAAATTCACGGTTTATATTCCCGCACTTGACCTGGATACTTCCATGGAACCGACAGAAAAGATACGGGGTTAGAATTATACAGGAAGACAATATTCGTGACAGAAGAACAAACAGTTCAAGGAAGAAAACTTCACGACACTGGAACACGTCCCTTTCTTAAGGGACTTCTGATATTCGTGGGAATAATGGCTGTAATCGCGACCCTCCTTCACGTACAAATACCCATCGAAATAATCGGATTGACCGGACTTGTTTTTGCTTTCTGGATAATTACGGAAGCAATGAGCGGAAAGTCAACTGCCACATCCAGTAAATTCGATTCTTCCGTACGACCGGAAACAGACGGCGCGGATCGGGTGTTTCACAATCTACCGCAAGATTGCACGGTATTTCACAATATTAACACCGGCTACGGATACATTGAATATATACTCCTCAGCAAGGAACACGGGCTTTTCATCATCGAAACCAAGCAGCTTTCGGGAAAGGTCACATCCGTTGACTCCCTTCTTGCCATCAATAACCTGACGCCCGAACAGGATTTCTTTGTAAAAATCCTCTGGAATTCCTTATGGCTCAGGGAGCACGTCTTGAAGTCCACAAAGCTTGACGCCACGATAACATCCGTAGTCATTTTCGTTAATGCTACAGTTGACGTGACGGAACCGATCAATGGCGTGATCATAACCAATCCTGAAAGTTTTCCGGCAATCCTCCGCAAAGTAAAAACAAACCCGAACATCTCCTCCAATCTATGGGCTCTTCATAAAAGCGGAGTACAGATCTGGTAGTAACCGTCGCGGCAGGGAATTCGACATTGATTATATCCCTTAACTTTTCCTATTCTTGTACAAACTATGAGAAATAATCCCTCTGCAGTCGTATGCGGTCCCGGAGGAGAGATTTGCGACTGGCATGGCCTTGTCGCAGCCGGACGGAGTGGGTGCGAAATTCATTCGCTTGACGACAGGCTGCTCATTCCTCTGCCGGAAGGCAGCAGGCTTTACTTTCTTCCAGGCAGGCCGGCTGTGGGTTTCAACAAAAGTGGGAAATTGGAGCTGCCCGGAACCGGTTACACAGCCGTGGCGGCATTTCTGCCGCCGGGTTATGTTGCACTTTCGCTTGCCGCCTTCAACCGGGAGGGAAAGGCGCCCCTTCTGCCTCTTTACTGTTACTGTGCCGTATGCTGGTACAAAGGCGGGTTTCACGTACCAGCCATACGCGTAGACCACGATATCAAACATGATCCATCATGCTTCGACATGAAGAAGGTCTACCGCGCGATCAACTGCTGGCTCCGCAAGTATCCCGGCAACCGCCTGGTAAGGCATCATGGCATGGTTTGCGTCAGGGAATACGGATGTCCGAATGCGGCAAACCTCTTCCTGGGACGCTGGGAAGCTCCCATCGCTGTTTCAGGCGGTTGCAACGCATCATGCCAGGGTTGTATATCCAGACAAAATTTAAAAATGATCCAGTCGCCTCAAGTACGGATTAGCTTTGTTCCAACCGTTAAAGAAATAGTTGAAATTGCAGTACCACACCTGGGAAAAGCGCCAGGGGCGATGATAAGCTTCGGGCAGGGCTGTGAAGGTGAACCACTGCTCCAGGGCAACCTCATCGAATCTGCCATACGAGAGATTCGCAGAAGAACAAAACGCGGGACAATTCATATCAATACGAATGGAAGCATGCCGGACGTCGTTGAACGGCTTGCCGCCGCGGGACTCGACAGCATCCGTATTTCATTAAACAGCGCCAGACCGGAATTATACTCAGCATATTATAGATGCCGTAAATATTCATTTGATGATGTAATGGAATCATTCCGCATTGCCGGAAAAGCCGGACTCTGGGTTTCCGTAAACTACCTCACATTTCCCGGAGTCACCGATGACAAAGCTGAGCTGGCTGCTTTTGAAAAACTGCTTCGAACTTTCAAACCCAAAATGATCCAGTGGCGAAACCTTAACATCGATCCTGACTGGTATATGCAGACAGTAGAGCGAGCTGTGCCGTCAAAATACCCGAATCATATCGGCATTCCAGCCCTGATGAAAGAAATTCGCAAAAAATTCCCGGTAATCCGCTTCGGTTATTTTAACCCGCCGGTTTAACAACCAGACCGGGCCTAAAAATCCGCCAATATCCGTTTCTTTATTGACTGTATGCTTATTTCGTGATGACTTTGTTACCGACATGAAATACCGAACCCATGGAAAAATGAAATTTCAGGCACATCACCGCTTCCCGGCAGAATGGGAAAAACAGGGCGCGGTACTCCTTGCCTGGCCACATGGAAAAACCAGCTGGGGACCAATAGCCAAACTGGTTGAACCGGTTTTTAAGAAGATTGCCGCCGCCATCAGTAAACGCGCAAACCTGATAATAGCCGTTCACGATTTCCGCCATGTCTGGAAACAACTCAGGAAATCAGGCGCTGATACCGGCCGCGTAATTCTTGCCAAAATCGAAATCGACGACACATGGATCCGTGACTATGGGCCGATCACGATCATAAAATCCGGTTCACCTGTTCTGTTGAAATTTGCATTCAATGGATGGGGGAGAAAATATCCGGCTGATAAGGACAACCTGGCCGTATCCCGTTTCCATTCCGCAGGAATTTTCGGCAGAACTGCAATCTGGAAGATACCGCTGATACTTGAAGGAGGCAGCATCGACAGTGACGGCGCAGGGACAATCCTTACGACATCTGCCTGCCTCCTGAATCCCAACAGGAACCCTTCTCTTTCCAGGATATCAATCGAAAACCGCCTGAAAAAAACATTCGGCGCAAAAAGAATTCTATGGCTTGAACATGGTCAACTCGAAGGTGATGATACCGATGGTCATGTAGATACACTGGCCAGGTTCGCGCCAGGTAACGCCATTGTTTACGTCGCGTGTGATGATGAGCGGGATCCGCATTTTATGGAATTAAAAAAAATGGAAGCTGAACTCAAGGCCATGCGGACCCTTTCCGGCAGGCCTTATAAAATGTTTCCGCTCCCATGGCCTTCTGCAAAATTCGACAGTGACGGCAATCGCCTACCGGCCACATACGCCAATTTCCTGATCCTCAACAAGGCAGTTCTTGTGCCAATGTACAGGGACAGAAACGATGGCAGGGCGATCAATGCAATCCGCAAAGCATTTCCCGGATATCAAGTAGAGGGAATTGATTGCCTGCCCCTGATACTGCAACACGGATCACTACACTGTACAACAATGCAGATACCGGCAATAGTTTTTCAGTAAATACACGATTATCGAGCATGGCCCATGCACAGGTTAAAGGTCGGATTAATTCAGAAGAAATATTCGGCAGACAAGAGGGCTAATATGACTGCCAATGCCGCTTCGGTCCGCAACGCGGCAAAACACGGCGCCAGACTCATAGTTCTACCCGAATTACATAACACATTGTATTTCTGTCAGACTGAGAACACTGATTGCTTCGATCTCGCCGAAAAAATTCCCGGTCCGTCAACTGATTTCTATGGATCGCTTGCAGCCAGGCTGAAGATTGTTCTCGTGACCTCACTTTTCGAAAAACGTTCATCAGGACTTTACCACAACACAGTCATTGTCTTTGACAAGGATGGTTCCATCGCCGGCCGTTACCGCAAAATGCATATTCCTGATGATCCCGGTTACTACGAGAAATTCTACTTCACGCCCGGCGATCTCGGATTCAAACCGATAGAAACTTCTGCAGGCATGCTGGGTGTAATGGTTTGCTGGGACCAGTGGTATCCCGAAGCTGCGCGTCTCATGTCACTTGCCGGTGCCGATATACTGATTTATCCGACCGCCATCGGGTGGAACCTGCGCGACAATGCAGATGAAAAGAACCGCCAACTGGATGCCTGGATAACAGTTCAACGCGGACATGCAATTGCAAATGGAATGCACGTAATCAGCGTCAATCGTACCGGTCTGGAAAAAGCATCTGATGGTAAAGGTAAAATCGATTTCTGGGGTAACAGTTTTGTTTCAGGATGCCAGGGGGAACTGCTCGCACGGGCAGCTGCAGACAGGGAGGAAACGCTGATTATCGAACTGAACATGCACCGCAACGAAACAGTAAGACACAGCTGGCCATTTCTGCGTGATAGACGTATCGACGCCTACGAAGGTATTGATCAAAGGTTCCGGTACTGAGAAATGCCACGGAAACATTGGGAATTAACGAAATGGAATTAGAAGCATGAGAGGCTTAAATAACAGACAAACAACGGTACAAAGAATACGGGCAATGAAGAATCCTTCAGTAAATCCAAATCTTGCCGTACAGCGTTCGTATCCTTTTAGAAAAGGCGGCAAAAGAGTCCAGATTTCAAGAAGACACCAGGGTAAATAACTGCTGGATCAAAATGTAATTCCAATACCCGGAGGTATATCAAACAATGAGGATTATAATAAACACAACTGTATTTCGATATTTGGTACCAGTGTTCTCATTAGGATTATTGATTATAACTGACGTTTTCGGTCAGGGAATTAAACCAAACGAAACACAGCAATCCGGCTGGTCGCGCAGTGCAAACGTAGGCATAACCATGACACGCGGAAACAGCAAAACATTTCTGTCCAGCGGCAGTATCATTGCCGAACGAAAAGGCGGAGACATAGAGGTACGCCTTGGCCTTGAGGCAAATTATGGTGAGGCCGAATTAACTGAAACCAACGGGACCAGCGTAACCGAAAATAATGTCAACGATGCCAGGATATTCACAGAACTCAGGAAGACTCTCAGCCACAGGACATATTTCTATTCAAAAGCAGATGCACTCACCGACCGGATTGCCGGCATTGATTACCGTCTCATTATCGGTCCCGGTTTCGGCTTTTATCTCATAAAAAATGATAAAGAGTCCCTTGGTACCGACATTGGTATTTCTTACATAAGGGAAGTACCCAACCAGGATACTGAAAATATAGCCGCTTTGCGTGTCAGCGAAAGGTACGACCTGAAAATCAGTCAGACGTCGAAACTCTGGCAGAGTATTGAATACATGCCGGCCCTGAACGATTTCAACCGTTTTCTTATGAATGCCGAAATGGGACTTGAAGCCGCAATAAACACCAGCATGTCATTACGCGTCGTTGCTCAGGATAAATACAACAGTGAACCGCCTGAAGAGAAAGAAAAGAACGACTTGTTAATGATTACAGGCGTTGCTTTTAAGTTTTAAGAATATTGAGTATACAAGAAACAAAACTGAATACTGTTGTAGGCAGTTTTTCCTCTCTGGCAGTATTTATAAATAAACCGTTAGACCCCAAAAAACCCGAACATTTGAGTATTCCACGGGGAAATATGGTTTTTTCGTTTTTCTGGCATGATTTGTGCATAATTTTATTATAGTTTATAGTCCAATAGTAATTAGAAGGAGAGAATGTTTGATCTTCGCCAAATTTTGTCATTTAGGTTTATCCAGCAGAACCATACTTAACGCCAGTATGGCTGTGTTTGCTTTTCTAGTATTAAACAGTTCCCGGACAACTGCGGAAATAACCAACGTGGTTGCCGAACTGGACCAGTTACGAACCGTGTACGAAGAAGCCATCTTCAAGATTAATACTGATTATACCGAGATTTCGCGAAACTGGCCTTCTCAATACAGTGAAAAACTTGAAGCACTTTTACAAAACAAACGCAAAGCGGGAAATTTCGAAGCATGGCAGGCGGTCACAAATGAACTTTCACGGTTCAGAGAAACTGCTGTAATTAACAGTCAAGATCTGGTCTCAAGCCCGGCAGACCTCCTCTCCATCCAGAAAGAATTCAAGGACATCGGACCAAAACAGGATCGGCTGAGAAACGAAAATGTTGTTTCGCTTACCCGCAAGTATCTCGACCGTCTTTTAAGCATGCAAAAAAGCCTGACAATCGACGGACGGATGGAAGAAGCATTGAAAGTTAATGAAGAACTGAAACGGGTAAAAGTCCTTCCCCAATTTACCGCGGCTGAATTTGCTTTGGCAGCACAGGAAAATCAGACGCCGGATCAGAATCCCGCCGCACAACCTGAACAAGCTGTACAACCGGGTAACAATATCCAGGCCGGAAAAGACAAGGAATTTGAGGTACCCGAAACCGTAAAGATTTATCAAGGACAGAAGCCTGCCGACTCGGGTTCGTATTACAAATCCCTCCCTGTATCTGTAAGGGCTAAATCAGAAGACGGTAGGAAAATCAGCACAATTCTCCTGATTGCGAAGAAAAATGCTGAACCAGCATCTCCCCTTCCCCGTTCGGGACCAATTACGGCAAGAAGAAGAAATGATCCCATGCAGAATGTAATGTTGAGAGTGTCACTGAAAACGACCTCTGCAGATGCAATTCTGACAAATCATATCATGGTTGTCCAATTTTTCGCAAAGGATTCATCTCCAAAAACAAAAAGAGAATTACAAACCGAACTTATTCCTCTTCCGACAATTGATTTCAACAAAATAGTCTATATTGATTGTACACCGGTACTCTCGTCAGCAGCTTCCCTGTTTTCCGGTTTAATTCTCTATGTTTTTGACGGTAATAAAAAAATAGTTTTTCAGGCTTTATCAAACGACAATCTTGAACAAATGGTTGTCGAAGAAATTCCGAAAAGCTGTTATGTTGAGAGGGCCAAGCAGCTTTGCAGGACAGCCCGAGATGCTTATAGAACCGCCTATAATACATATCTGCGCAATACCACCGATACCGCGGCTTTACAAACCTCCAGGATCAAATATGCAGACTTCCAGGAAAAACTTAAACAATATCAAACCCTGGCACCCGACGCACCGCCTCCATGAGAACAGTACGGAACCTCTGCCGGTATTATTCTTCCTTTTATAATTTAATAAAGTTGGTCACTCTCCGGCAATAATCATGTCCAGCCGTTTGTTCTGCTCCTGCTTGGATAATCCGCCGCTTCCCTCGATGGTCATCCAGCCATTGTAACCGATCTCATCCAATGCCTTACGGACAACAGGCCAGTTGACGCTTCCATCCCGAATATCAACAAACTTGCCGCCATGTCCGTCTGCATTAAGTTTGAAGTCCTTTACATGACATTTTACGATCCTGTTACCCAGCACACGAACCCATTGTTCTGTCGGGGAATATTTCACATGATTACCAAGGTCAAAATAAATTTTAACCCACGGACTCTTGAATGAATCGACAAAATGCGCCAGGTGCCGCGGATCGGAAAAAAGGTTGTTCCAGACATTCTCAACGGCAATTACCACTTTGGTTTCTTCCGCAACCGGAATAAGTTTCTCAATTTCAACCCGCGAAGTGTCATACGCATGGTTATGAGCATCGATATACGCCTTGTATTTATCATTGTCCTTTTCGGCAACCGAGGTCAAATGCCCGGTCTTGTCATCGAACTGTATCTTGAAGTCCCACGGCTCAGGCATCGGCATGCCGCCGATCCGGCACGGAACCAGCAGGACCGCATCTGCGCCATAACCCTGCGCCGCCTTGAGGGCGTCGATTGTCATTGCCGCACTGCTTTCAACTTTACTCTTGTCACTGTTATTGAACTCGGCCCAGCCGCGCAAGACCGAATGAATTCGCATTCCAAGCTGTTCCGCGATCTTTCTGCACTCAACAGCCTCCGCCGGTTTGACAATACCCGCTTCTACACCCTCAAATCCCGCTTCCTTCATCGGTTTCAAGACAGCTTCTGTAGGCTTGCCTGTTATAAGAGCCTTTTGCAGTTTAGTTTTAAAAGTTGGCGCGGCATTTATCATCGAAGGCCCAAGAAGACCGAGGGCCAAACCGGCAGAACTGGCTTTCATGAATTCACGGCGACTAAAACGGTTACTCATTCCATATCCTCCTGATTGTTAATTTCTGATTCTTTCTTTTTCGAACATACCACAAGATAAAGCTGTTTTGGCATAGCAGTTATCACTGATCTTTTAACACAAATTACTGAATATTAAAGATAATTCGAAAAACAGCAACCGATAAAACCTTGATCCTGTTGATGAAAAGACGATTCATACTCCGGCAATTCGTACAGCCGGATCGCAGGTTTTACAGCCTTTTGGCCCGCAGAATGCGATAGACATCACTTTAATACTCTTTATTGCCTATGGCCTGTTCTTCTGCTAATGTGCCGCGCATTATGGATAAAACACTGAAGAAGATTATGGGACTTTTGAAACACCAGGACCCTATGCGCCGTTCCGGTGCCGCGCTGGTCCTGGCCGAACTTGCACCAAACAGCAAAGATGTTGTAAAGGCACTCGGCGAAGTTCTCCCGGATGCAGGTCAACAGTTCTCGGGACATGTTCTTGAAGCGCTCCAGGCAATAGGATCACCTGCAGCAGTGCCATACGTCATGCCATTGCTTAATTCCCAGGACATGGCGATCAGAATGCGTGCATCTGCAATCGTCGCATCCGGCGGCAGCGCCGTTGTCCCGGAAATCAAGCGTCAGTTCAAGGAAGTACCCCGGCAACAAAAACTGGTATTTATTGACCTGCTTGCAAGGATCCACACCAGTGAAACCTTACAGATGCTACTGGATCTTCTTTTTGAGCCTGATTTCGGATTGATCAAGGAAACATGCGATGCAGTCAAGCGTCATGCGGCAGGCGCACAGCCGCCGGAGCGTCGCAAGCTCCACAAGCAGGTTGTCAAATTCATGAACAGCACACGCGTGAAGCACCAGGAGCGTGTTCTTACATCATCTCTTCTTCTTCTCGGTCACATAGGCCGGCCGGAAGCTGCCGCCATATTACTCAAATATTCCACACCCAAAACAACTATTTATGTTCGTCGTCATGCTCTTCTTGCCCTCAAAAACGTGGAATTTACAGGCAAGATGACCTCAACAATACTGAAGAAGATATTCCCTTACCTTAACGAAAACGAAGAAGACATCGTACGGCATACGATTGAAATCATTCAGCGCATACCATCCCCGGGCATCTCGCCTGCACAGTGGCGCAAACTGCTCCAAAGTAAACATGGTTATGCAAGAGCCTTTGCAGCCAGGATGTTGAGCGGAACCGATACGACCGAAAACAATGCACTTTTGATTGACCTTCTTGGTCATGAGGATAATGAACTGCGCGAAATTGCCGCCAACGCTCTGGCAGGGCACAAAAAGGCAACAACTCTTCTCCTCAGGCAATTGGCTTCTGAAAATAATATAAACATCGCATGGTCACTTGCCCGGATATTAAAACCGCACAGTGAAGCCATAGATAAGAAAACGATCAAGAAATTTGCGGGACTTGCTGCAAGAGAAATGCTTGCCGGCAGACCGCGATATGAACCACTGCTTTATTTCGTCCGGAATACCGATCCAAAGTCCGCCGAATCAATCCTGCTGGACACTGGTATGGCACACAAAAAAGCCAGACGTTGGGCCAATGCTGTCGATTGTCTGCGCCGCCTGCTCCACACGCAAACATTCAACGAAAAAGTGTCTTATGCACTCAGCATTTGCGATTTGAAAGTATCGAAAAAAGAACTTTCGGCACAGTACAGGGCCGAGGACCATGCCCTGCACGGCTTTACCTCGCTGTATCGCCAGAATAAAAAAGAACTCCTCGGCAATATCAAGAAAGACAAGGCCCTGGACGCATCCGATCTTTATTATGTGGGCTTTCATTTCAGCGAGGCAACTGGAGAAGAAAGGTCATTCGGAGAAGATATTCTCAGACACGTGGCCAAAAAGTGGCCAAAATCCAAGGAAGCCAAGGACGTAAAAGCACGCCTTGGAAAATGAGTTGGGATTGTTTCCTGCTCTCAGAGAAACCGCAACCTGCCGACAGATAAAAATTCCCCGGCCTTTTCCCAATTCCAGGTTTTAAACTTTCAACATGCCAGTAATTTTTTCAGTCCGGCCAGACATTTTTCGGCGGAATCCAGCGGCGACACGGGATAACTTTCCACTTCAATGATGTACCATTCCGTACCTGCAGTGGTACGGCAGAGTTCTATCACTTCTCTCCACTTAACGTCGCCTTCCCCGATGGCACCCTTTACACCGGCCGGGAAATGTTCTTTCATGTGTACGGTTACCGCTCTGCCGGGATATTTTTTCAGATAAGCCACAGGATCACCACTTCCATTCATGCAGTTTCCCATGTCCATCTGCATAATGACATCAGGACCGGCATTATCGAGAAATTCCTCCCAATGCGTTATCCCACCCTCAACCTTGAATTCATGGCTGTGATTATGATAACCAACCCGCATCCCTTCCCCTTTTACCTTTTCGGCCAGTACACGGAAATATTTCCCGCATTCCACCCACGTGCGTTTCCCGGGAAGTCCGCCTGGAACGACAAGAAATTTATTCCCTATTGTTTTGTTGAACTCGATTGTCTTCTTGAGGTTATCACCTTCTAGCGAACCCAGGCCGGTATGTGTACCGCAACATTTCAATCCGCAATCATCCAGAACTTTACGGATATCTGCCGCCTGTTTATTGTAATAACCGGCAAATTCGACGCCTTCGTATCCCATTTTTGCCACTGCCTTGACGGTACCTTCAAAATCCTTTGTACAATCGGTCCTGACAGAATAAAGCTGGAGCGCTATCGGTATTTTCTTTCCGCTTTCAGCCGCAAATACCGGTCTGCCCCTGCCCACACATGTACCTGCCATTGCCAGTGCGGAAAGCTTGAGAATATCGCGTCGCGTGAATTGACTTACTGATTGCGTCATGATCTTGTCCTCCGTGCCGTTAGAATTGTTTACAAACTAATGCGCCGGATAATACACAAACCGGCAAAACTGTGCAATGGACAAGGATGGTTATTGTGTTGATTGACCGGATCGCAGTTTTTTCGTCGTGCCCTGGTATTTCAAGATAACAGAACCATTTGAAATCGATTCAATTTTTACTTCATCGATGGATTCTCCGACACTCAATATTTTCCCATTGATAAATACTGATCCGTCCTGCCCTTTGCCCACAATACCCGAAACTTTCAGTAAGGGCCAGCCGGCAGCCTCTACTTGAGGTGCGATAACAGGAATTTTAGTCTCGGGAACCGGCTGTATCATGGGTTTCTCAGGTTTTTCAGGCTGAACATTGACAACCGATGCCACGATATTTTGAGGTCCCTCGCCGGAGCCACTGCCAACAGGAACCTTGATGGAATAAGGAGCTCGGATTTCCTTCAGTCCGATCCATCTTTTACATTTAAGAGTAACGGATGCCGGATTACCGTCAATGCCATAGAAAATCCACTTACAAAACGCAGGACCATCGCCGAAATTACTTTTCGTCCTAGTACTACTCATCCGTATTTCGTTGCCGGAAGCATCAAACATTTCAATATCGCGAAACTCAAAATCCTCGGGGGTATTCTCAAATTGAACATCGAACTCAAGACCGTTTGTCTTCTTCATCACCTTGACAATCTTTCCCTGTTGCTGGCCAATGGAAAATGTTGCACCTTCACTGATTGCCACATTTTTTACCTCGTTCGTCTGTTCTTGATCGGCATGCTTCAATCTCAATTCTCCGGTAAGTTCAAAAGACTTTGCATTTGGCGAAGGCTTGACTATCGACGTAAAATCAACCGTGTGTACCCTTCTTTCCATGTCATCGCCAAAGGATGTAGAAAAACCCGAAAAGTAAGGCATAGTGATATAGTCCGACTTCTTTCCAACAGGTTTTGAACCAAGGTCTGTTCCGGTATCATCAACAAACCTGCTGACTCCGCTTTCCTGCTTCATAAATTCTGCAAGATAACCTGACGAGACAGACAAGGAAAATGTTGCCATAGCTTTTCCGCCTTCAATCCGTCCCTTGAGTCCCTTGACTGTGACCTGCGGTTCAGCTGCCAGCACTACAGAAATAAGGACATACTGCACCACTAAGAATCCGGCAAATTTTTGCATAATAATTCCCATATACATAATAAACGTATAAGCATAAACATACGTATCAATTTATTATATGTTAAAACTTAATCAATAAAAGGGCAATTTTGGTAGTGTATCAGTTTGAATCCTAAGCCCTCTTGACCGCTCAAGCATGTCGTGGTATAGTTACGGCATGAAAAAGAAATCAGGCAAAGATATATCAGATATAAACGTATTAGCCAAGTCCATCGTAGATGCCGCCACACAGGGCAAGAACCCCACTGAGGACGCAATAAAGGCCGTTATGCGTGAAATGGGGCGTAGAGGCGGTTTAAAGGGTGGAAAAGCTAGAGCAAAGATACTCACGGCAGACCGTCGCAAAGAAATAGCCCAAAAAGCGGCAAGAAATAGATGGACGCATACTAAATAAATATCAAGATAATTGTTGCATATATCAAATTATTTGATATTATGTTCTTCATTATGAATACATCAGAAGAAATTATTACAAAGTTCGGGACTCAAAAAACGCTTGCTACGGCACTCGGCATAAGACAGTCGAATGTATCGTATTGGGCAAAAGTCGGACACATTCCTTCGCAATGGCATGCCAAGATCATTGAGCTTGCTCGATTTAGAGGGGTAAATCTATCTGCGGCAGACTTTTTGGAAACGCCACAAGTGATTTTATCACCAGAGATAATAAAGAATCAGAATAACTTAAACAACAATCTCCGCGTATTGCGCCCTGGCATGTTAGATATAGGGGGGATTAAGATTCCTGTCGCCGTGCTCAGCAATCGCGCTAGAGTTGTTTTTCAACGCGAGGTGGTGGGGCTTCTGACCGGAAACAAAAAGGGCGGTCTTTCGCGTTACTTACAAGCAACAAACCTACGGCCCTATGTTCCAGAGAAATTCAGAGGCAGAGCGATCGAAGATGTTGTCTATGTTTTTCCGTATAACGGCAAGCTGGCTCAGGGATTTGAGGGAACCGATCTAATAGAACTATGTGACATGTATCTAAAGTGCCGTGCAGATGGTAAGTTGCTTGATTCTCAAGAACCCTTGGCGTTGCAGTCGGAAATAATAACGAGGGCTTTTGCTAAAGTTGGAATAATAGCAGCGATTGATGAAGCTACGGGCTTCCGCAAGAGCGCAGAGGAATACCAGCAACTTCTCACTAAATATATTGCCCAAGAGTTGCAACCGTGGGTCAAGACGTTTGGAGAAAACTTCTATTATCAGATTTATAGACTAAAAGGATGGGATTGGGGCAGACACGTTGATGATGGAAAGAATCATCCGTGGCAAGCGGCAGTCATAACAAATCGCATTGTATACGAAAAACTGCCACCAGGTGTTCCAGAAAAGTTGCGCGAATTATCACCGAAAGACGGCAAGGGCAATCGTAAGCATAGACTCTTCCAGCATCTTACTCCTAACACTGGGTACGTCCACTTAGTGAAACACATGGGACATATTGAGGCGATAATGGAGAGACACGCAGACTTAGATTGGATGCACGCTTTGCATGAAATAGACAAAAGATTTCCATCATTTCGGGACCCATACGGGCAACCGCTCTTAGCGTTGAATTACAACGACTTGCATCAACGCGATGTTTAGAGAACGGCTAAATATCAAACAAATAGGACCTCGAAGAAATAGATTATATTATGCTTGACCGCTCAAGCATAATATGAGATAGTAGTGTCATGAATAAAACAAACATAGAAAAGCGTGTTCAAATTCTTCGTTGTCTTGTTGATGGTAATTCCATCCGCGCTACAGCTCGTATTTGTGATGTAGCGATCAATACGGTAGTTAAACTCCTCTGTGATGCTGGTCGTGCTTGTGCTGATTATCAAAACAAGAAACTTAATGATCTTTCATGTAAGCGTGTTCAGTGTGATGAAATATGGTCATTCATCTATGCCAAAGATAAGAACGCTTCCCCGAAAATGGTGCGTCAAGGAAAAGCGGGGGATGTGTGGACATGGACTGCGATATGTGCAGATTCCAAACTGGCAATATGCTGGGAAGTGGGGCCGCGTGATGCACGAATGGCTTATGAATTTATCCATAATTTGAAAGGAAGATTGCGTAGTCGCGTTCAACTAACCACAGATGGACTCAAGGTATATCTCAATGCCATTGAGAATGCCTTTGGTAGTGACATTGACTACGCACTTCTAATAAAGATGTATGGCAATGTTCAGGACAGCAAAGACTCAGGCAAATACAGTCCTGGTATGTGTACGGGTTCAAGAATGTATTCTGTTACTGGCAATCCTGAATACAAACATATCTCAACAAGTTTTGTTGAACGTAATAACCTTACAATGCGAATGAACATGAGACGATTTACGCGACTGACTAATGCTTTCTCAAAGAAGTTGGAGAATCACGTTCACGCCGTATCTCTACATTTCATGTATTATAATTTCTGTCGGATTCATCAGAGTTTACGGATAACTCCAGCAATGGCGGCAGGGGTTACAGATCACGTGTGGGAAATAGAGGATGTGATTGCGCTTATCAAATAACGCTTGTTCCAATAGATGAATTATACTACTCTCTTTAGAAAGAAAAGAAGGGAGTGTTGTTATATGAGCACTGTCTTTGATGTGGCGGAATCCATTCTTTCAAAAACCGGACTCATAACTGTAATGAAGTTGCAAAAGCTTGTCTATTATTGCCAAGCGTGGTCATTGGTTTGGGATGAAAAACCTTTGTTCAAGAGTCGCATTGAAGCATGGGCTAATGGCCCCGTAATACCGCGATTATATCAAGCCCATAAAGGTATGTTTAGCGTGAAGAGTGGAACATTCCATGGTGATCCTAATAATTTTACCCCGGAAGAAAAAAAGACTATATCTGCTGTTGTAAAATTCTATGGGCGTCGGACATCCCAATACCTCAGTGAACTTACACACAAAGAGAAGCCTTGGAAAGATGCGCGAAAAGGTATGACTCCAGATCAAAGAGGAACAGTAGAAATTACACACGCAGCATTGAGTGAATACTACAATTCACTATTGTAATTTAGAAAATATCATGTCTGACCCTTGGAAAAAGCTTCCTCAACAACGAGAGTCGGCAACTACTACCAAACAACCCAAAACAGACTCATCCCTTAAGCCATCACAACAAACACCGCATTGGTGTTTTTCGATTTTCGACCCTAAAGATTGGCGCGATCCAACCAAAGCCGAAGCCGAAGAAATCTTCAGGGATGTGGCCGTGCGGCTAAGTGAAATAGGAAAAAGAACGTGGGGGGAAATTGAATCAAATTCTTGGCGTGATCATTCGGTTGCAGTATACAAAATGATCCCCGAAGCACAGAAACGCCTCCAAGAATTGAGTCAAGACGATGTTGATTCTCTCTGGAGATTACGAAGCGATGGCTTGCAAAGAGTATGGGGAATCAGAGAGGGAAGACTATTAAAGATATTATGGTGGGACCCACACCACAAGATTTGCCCTAGCTATAAACCTCATACATAATCCTTTATTCAAACTGATACACTACCGCAATTTTAATAAGCTTCGTACCATTACGCGGCAACAGGGAAAAGCAGTTTGATCTCGTATACAATGGGTTCTTTATGCATCCTCTTCCGAAGAAAAATTATGATCAAGGACCTTAGAGTAAAAATCAAAGGAAGTTTGATGGCAACAGTCGGCTATCTGTTGTCGCCCCTGTCATGGTGGAATGACTTGTATATCAATGTGCCCATTGCTTACGCTTTGGCCTGGCTGGTGAGTTTCTTTGATAAGAAGATTTTTGGAGTCGCAATGGTGTTCTTCTACTGGATGTCCAATCTTGCCGGTCTCCTGCTTCTTCATAAGGGAATTACCGTTGTGGTAAAGGAAGAACAAACTGTTGGACAATTACGGAGAAGAGTTTTTCTTGATGTTATTCTGTCGTTCGTTTACTCCGGCATACTTGCACTACTGGTATATACCGGCATTCTCAAACACCCAGAAGATTACTTCAAATAATTCGCCCGGTAATTTACCTGCCTGCAGATTTCTTTTTCCCCCCTCCGGCTTTTTGCGGTGTTGCAGGTTCTTCCTTAAGTCTTTTGAGTTCGTCCATCAGACTCTGAAATAACTGTTCCGTGTCGGCATTATCATTCCTGCTGGACTCTTTCCTGGAAGTTTCTTTCTTTGATGGTTCAGCTTTTGTCTTATCTTCCGCCCCTTCACTTTTCTTTGTAACCACCGGTTTTACGGCTGATTCAAGCGCACTTTTCTTTTCAGCTGCAGCTTCGGGTGTGGGAAACGAACCGAGTTGCGATATTTCCCGCGGGGCCGGACGCTTAAGAGGGAAAGGTCGATTGGGCGCCCTTACTTGAACTGTACGTTTTACATTCTTGTAAGTTATGACCTGGCCAATTGTATTTGTCTCGTTGCTCTTTCTCCATTCTTTTGACACATTTGCATAAGCATCCTTGATCAGATTATTTTCCAGCATAATGTTCTTACGGAGCGTCGCAAGTTGCGCCTGGGTCACATCTTCTATGGTTGACGAACCATCGAAATTCGTTACTCGAACCAGAATATGCATTTCACTTTTCTGCGCGATGGCAACAGACACAGATATACCAAATAACAATCCGATCAATTTAATGTGTTTCATCATATTGACCTCTCGTCCTTTACTGCGAATATTATCTTATTGCCTGCTCGTTATCTCTATTAAATGAAATCCAAATTGCGTCTTAACCGGCCCGTGGACTTTTCCAACTTCATCACGGAACACGACTTCGTCAAACTCCTTCACCATCTGGCCGGGGGTAAACTCACCCAGATCGCCGCCGTCTTCCCCGGAAGGACACTTGGAATGCAATTTTGCCATCTCGGCAAAATCGGCGCCGTTCTCAATTTGTTCCTTGATGTTTTCGCATGTTTCTTTTGTGTCAACCAGTATATGTCGCGCTTTAGCCTTTGCCATGATATCAGCTCCTTGCAATTTGTTTCTGGAATTAATGTGCGTGATATTCTAGGAAAATCTCAACCATAACGCCAACGTAATCTGTCTCCTTCTCCTGCCGGGGGTGTAATTCAAAAATGTGGGTAGATTTTCCATTTCTTAATTTCCGCGTCCGCGCGGAATGAAAACCGCAGGTGGCATTTCGATGCCCGAATGGGCCGGAGAAACGGTATGTGGATTTTGCGATGCCGGCAAGGCTTGGATTCTGCCGCTGTATACGTATACGCGGCAGAATCCGTAACGATGCCGGCGCGCAAAAGACGCTTGCCGGCTTATCCGCGTAATGCCACCTGCTTCCTCTTCCACCCACAAATATGATTTACTCCCTCCTACCGGGTTCTTGTCTCTTTTTTCTTCGCCGTTGCACGTTTCCCGCAAGATGCTAGAATTCTTTTTGCTTACTGAAGAAATCACACTGCGATGAAAGGACTATTATGATTATCATAAAAACGAGCATGGGCGACATCAAGGCGGAATTGTTCGACGAGAAGGCGCCGGAAACCGTCAAAAACTTCCTCGGGTATGTGGACAACAAACATTTTGACGGAACAATTTTTCATCGCGTTATCCCCGGATTTATGATCCAGGGCGGCGGGTTTACGTACGATTTCAAACAGAAGCCCACCAGGACGCCTGTGGTCAACGAAGCCGGTAATGGTCTGAAAAATCAGCGCGGCACACTGGCAATGGCCCGGACATCAGATATCAACAGCGCCACAGCCCAGTTCTTCATCAATCTGATCGATAACAGTTTTCTGGACCACAGGGACAAAACAAACCAGGGGTTCGGTTACTGTGTTTTCGGGAAAGTAACAGAAGGCATGGAAGTGGTAGATAGGATCGCTGGTGTTTCTACAGGTGTTCGCGGCCACCACGAAAATGTTCCCACAACCAACGTGGTTATCCATTCGATTGAGCCTGCTGTCTGATTACATCCAGCCGGACTTGAACAATCAGCCATGCGATTAGAATGATCCATTAACTAAGGGAATAACCGATAACGAAAGGTTATCAGTAATCATATTCAACAGACCAATCTGGATTCCATGCATCTGCCTGGTTCTGTTGATGAGACCGAACTGCAGACCGTTCATTTTATCGGCACGATTGTAGAGTGCCGAGATTTGTGCGCCTTCAACATTCCAGCCAAGGTTGACCAGGCCGGCAAATTGCAATCCGCTGAAGGTATCAACAAAATTACCAATACCAGCCAGTTCAACCCCTTTCATATCGTCCGCCATATTGCCAAAACCGCAAATTTGTACTCCTCTCATCACAACACTGGCATTCGCAAGAGAACTAAGTTGAATTCCCTTCCAGGTGCTGCCACTGGTCGTTGATATATCAGAAAACAGGTTCATAAAACCGGCAATCTCCAATCCCCTCATGCCACGCTCTGTTATATTACCCAGGCCGGCCAGATAAATTCCTTTTGCTTCGCCTGCAAAATTCACGAAACCACCGACACTGATTCCCGCAAAAGTCTGCTGAACGTCATTACACAAACCAACATCTATTCCATAGACATTACGGTTGAAACCATAGGGCACATTAAGACGAATCCCCATTACATCCGATTCATATGAAAACAATTGGACCGGGTCGAACAAGGATAACTGTATCGGAACCGTCTCGAAGGATTTTCCAAAACACATGAACGGCATCACAGATAAAAACATCAATATAATTACAAGTTTCTTCATGACTATTTCTCCTTTAGTAATAATGTCTTCTTATTTTAAGAGTATAATCCGGTAAATGCCACTTAAAAAATGTTGAAACGGGTTTTTATTTCACCCATCACAATAATTCTGCAACAAATCATGTCATTTACTATTAAGATAAGTATCTGATGAAATAATAGAAACTGATTTCCAAATTACCAGTACTAACTTGAATAATCACTGTATAACCAGCGGTTTCTGGGGCCGCCGGCCTTCTACAAGATTCATCAACATGTTCTTATCCTGCGGATCAATTTTCGATCTTTCCACAACTTGTACAAGCCATGCCATATCGATCTGTGTTCCGCCCATCTGTTGTCTCAATTCTATTTCCAATTCCCGGTCCCTTGTCTTACGTATGTAACCAAGCACATAACCGGCCACGGACCGTTCCTTGGCATAACCGGCCGGAAGATCATAAATCCAGTCAACCGGCCTGTTGATGTCCCGCTGTGCCTGAAGAACGGCAATATTACTGAGCGCACCCGCCTTAATGTAATCATCCTGTATCATGCTGGCCCATTTAAACACAGAATCATAATCGGATAATGTCATCCTGTAGGCCAACTGCCGTGCACAATCAAACGCAGCCTTCTTGTCGGGGATTTTAGCCATCCATTCTGCCGCCTCGGCCACTGATCCTTCATCAATCAATCGTCCGACATTTCTCGAGGACAACCATGGATTACCGGCCAGCCATTTTTCCCGGTCGAATAACTTACCTGCAGCGTCCGGATCAGTCTCAAACAGACGCATAACCATAAATTCGAGCATACGCCGGTAAGACTGGTTGCCAGAATCACTTCCAGCAGCAGCCGTACCGGAATTTCCGCCCGAAGATTTATTTAAGGCCTGGACAGCCTGCCATGCCGCTTCAAAATCCTTCTCCGCCCACTTTGCAGCGATCATTGACAGATAACGGTCTTTACGGACAAATATTTCCTTCATCGCATCATCAGGATTCATCACATATGCCCACGCGGCCTTTGGATCAATATTCGCCCAGCCATCGATGACAGACATAACCGCCGTTTCGAACATCCGGCCCATCGCAGGATCTTTGAACTTCAGCGTTTCTGCGAGCGCAGTTCCAGGGTCCTTTTCGCCCCAGACGGAAAAAACCGATTCGATGCCATGATTGGCATATTCAGGCGGCAGTTTGCCAAGATACGCGATGGCTGCAGTCAGGTCGGAACGGGCCCAGGTTGTCATAACCGTCCCCAATCCTGCCCTGTGAAACTGGCGTGACAGATCCAAGGCCATGGTGATGGCCCCATTGGGATTCAATTGCGCAGTTGTTTCAAAAAAACCCTGGCATACCAGCATAATATCGCTATTCCCGAATCCAAACCGGAAAAAATCCGGAGTCATCGCCTTAATGAATGCCAAACCACGAACCGGATCTTTTCCTGCCAGTTCTCTTCCAAATTGAAGCAGAGCTTCTCTTCTTTCTTTGGTTTTACGAATGGCGTGTATACTGTCATATTTCGCACGGTAAGCGGCCATCACGGAATCATCAGCTTTCTGGTTTGAACCGGAAACAGTTCCAGCCTTACGGTTACCAGAACGAGATCCGGGACCAATCGAATCAGAATCAGAAAGACCAGATACAGGTTCATAAGATCCGGATTCGCGTTTCTGATCTTGAACTGATTTACCGGACTTTTTTACAGCTGCAGGTTTAACACGTTTATCAGATGATGAAGGAAAAGGGTTTATGACCAGGAGTGTCATGCCACAGATAATAACAGCCAGTCCTATTATCACAGCCTTCATCGGAATTTCATAACCTGGATGAGTCAAGTGACAGCCTCCTCATTTGAATTTTGATTCAAACCATTTTGTCCAAGGATCCCAGTCGGGCAAAGGTTCCGCATATTTCCTGTACCTTAATCTTCATACACTTTGTCGTAAGACTTTTCCAATATCCGGTTATGCCTTCATTCCGGCAGGCATTGAAAAATGAACGTTTTCTTCGACAACGTTAAGTTTCTCGAGATGGGTGAATCCCCGTTTTGCCAGATTATCAACCGCTTCCTGCACGAAATACTGCGGAGTTGATGCTCCTGCCGTAAGTCCAATCGTTTTTACATTTTCCAGGGGGATCTCATCAAATTGATCAATATCACTCACAAGAAATGCATTGCAGCCTTCAGACCTGGCCACTTCAACCAGCCGGTTCGAATTTGAACTGTTCCGGGCACCCAATATGACAAAAATATCCGCTTGTTTCGCAAAGGAACGTACCGCCATCTGGCGGTTCTGTGTTGCATAGCAGATGTCGCTCGCATGCGGAGTTCTTAAGGCCGGAAAACGCCGGCGCAGTATTTCGATTATATGCGCAGTCTCATCAACACTAAGCGTGGTCTGTGTCATTACTGCAACCTTCACCGGATCAGGGACATTGACTTTTTCAGCTTCGTTTTCATTCTCAATTACTTTCACGGAATCCGGCGCTTCACCGGCAACACCGGTTATTTCGTCGTGATTTTTATGCCCTATAAGAAGGATCGTGTAACCTCCGGCAGCATAACGGCTCACCTCTTCATGTACCTTGCTGACAAATGGACACGTTGCATCAACCACATTCAATTCAAGTCTGCGCGCTGTGTTCTTTACCTCCGGCGTTACTCCATGCGCACTGAATAAAACCGTGGCACCGCGGGGAACTTCAGTTATTTTCTTCACAAACACCATGCCGCGCCTGGACAGCTCATCGACGATCTGTCTGTTATGAACAATTTCTTTGAGACAATATACAGTTCCGGAACATGTCTTGAGCATATACTCTGCGATCTTCACCGCACGCTCAACTCCGGCACAGAAACCGTGAGGCGAAACAAGCACGACTTTTCCGTCTACAGTATTTTCAGGTTGTTTTTTCATTCCGTACTATACCTATTGTGCCCCATTGTAATAGGATGATGGCCTGTAAATGAAGCACAAAAGGGATTAACCATGTGGCGCAGAGTGTTTATCAGGCTTAGTAACCGTGTCACTGCATGGCGGCAGGCACGTGTTCCAGCCCGGAATCTGCTCCTTTTATTACCACACTGCCTCCATAACGATACGTGCCGTCAGAACGTGGTCCGGAATCTCGATGAATGCCTGCACTGCGGCAAATGCAGCATCAGCGACCTTGTCAAGGTGCGTAATGACTATGGAGTAATCGGTTGTATTGTCGGCGGTGGAAGCCAGGCCGCACTCCAGGCCCAACGTGAAGATGTAAAAGCAGTTGTTGCGGTTGCGTGCGACCGGGAACTGTTTGAAGGCATTGTTTCGGCATTTCCCAAACCCGTGGTTGCCATATCAAACGAAACGCCGGAAGGTCCCTGTCATAATACAAAGGTCGATATCAACAAAGTAAAGGTCGCTATCGAATCACTGATCGAAAAATAGACCTTATGTTTTCCGGCCTTTCTTGCGCGCCTTTGCCGCAAGATATTGAGGAGTATACTGGTAATTGGCGTCAAGCCAGCCGGCGCGCAAAGCATCAAGGAAATACGGCGCCCAGAGCCAGTCGCCGTTTGGAAGCCTTACATCTGTGTTACGTCCGCTCCAGATACAGGTGCCTCTGTCTTTCGTCACGACTTTTTCGTGTTTCGTAAATTCGGGACGGACCTTGCCACACGAGGGATTATCACACCGCGCGAAACCAATAGAAAAAAGATCACCACATTTTGAACATTCTCTCGACATGGTGAACTCATAACTCTTAGGCATGACAAGGGATATTATCACGCATAATAGATTCGAAATACAGAAAATATTTAAATTAAAAATATCATAAAACAATTTTTTAACGAATGCCGGGGGCGTCGTGGGAGTTTTTATCTTTTTCTGATTTCCTCGATTGAATCTCACGCCATATGTGGTAGAGTGCCGCAATTGTCAGATCGGGATATTAAATCAATAAATACAGATAAACGGAGCATATTCATGAAGAATTCTCTTCTGATCTCAATAATCACCATTTTTGCAATAAGTATTACAGGTATATGCGGGGAACAGAATAAAATCCTTGTAGGTGTTTGTGGTGGAAAGGGTAACCTTCAAAAAGCGAAAAATGCGGGCTTTGATTACATTGAGATGGCCGCATCGGGAATAGCCAAAATGTCCGACGCTGATTACGAAGGTCTTCTTAAAGCCGTGGAAGAAGCAAAAATACCCGTCAGGACTGCAAATGGATTCCTTCCCGGCGATATCAAAATCACAGGTCCGGCCGCTGATCCTAAAAAACAGGACGAATATGTCCGCAAGTGCTTTTCCCGCCTTCAAAAGCTTGGTGTCAAGGTACTTGTCTTCGGCAGTGGCGGTGCAAGGGCAATACCAAAAGACGTATCCCGTGAGGAAGCTTTAAAGCAGATGGTGGATTTCTGCAAGCGGATCGGCCCGATGGCAAAAGAACACAATCTTGTCGTGGTAATAGAACCCCTGAACACCAAGGAATGTAATTTTATCAATTCCGGAAAGGAAGGTCTCGAGATTGTGGAAGCCGTAAAAGATCCAAATATCGAGCTTTTAGTTGATCTTTACCACATGGCAATGGAAAACGAAGACCCTGCAATTGTACTTAAAGCCGGAGCACACATCAAACACTGCCATATTGCCAACCCTGCCGGAAGAGTCTACCCGCTTTCGACAGACGAATATAATTATAAACCCTTCTTTGATAATCTCTTAAAAATAGGCTATACGGGCGGAATAAGTGTAGAGGGCGGCACGAAGAATTTTGATGCGGACGGTCCCAAGGCGGCAAAATTCCTGAAAAACGCACTGCAGAAATAGGCAAACGGGTATACAACCGGAAATAGTCTGTCCCGGCACCTGGAATCCCTGCTGAACGACAGAAAAGATTCAAGTATCTGCCGAAACGAGGAAAATGAGAAATATTCCTGACAAAATCATCTCGGTATCTGTTTCTTTCTTCCTGATGGCGGTCATGGCTACTGTACTGCAGCATTCAGAAACAGCAGTAAAAGCCCAATCGGAAGAAATCCTCAAATCTCTGAAAAAAGGACATCCGCGACTGTTTGTTACACCAGAACAACTGAAATCACTGCGTGAAGAAGCCAGAACGGACCCGGTCAGGCAAAACCAGCTCGCAGAAATTTGCAGGCAGTCTGACCACATAATTAAAGAAAAACCCGTGGAATATATTCTTATCGGACCGCGACTCCTGGACAAAAGCCGGAAATGCCTCGACCGGGTATCAATCCTGGCTCTTGCCTGGCTGATGACTGATAACAGTAAATATGCTGATCGCGCCATGAAAGAAATGGCAGCCGCTGCTGCATTCCCCGACTGGCATCCTTCTCATTTCCTTGATACCGCAGAAATGACATGCGCTCTCGGCATCGGATATGACTGGCTCTATTCATACATGAACAGGGAACAGCGCGATATGGTCCGCAAAGCCATTATCGAAAAAGGACTGACGCCGGGTCTGGAGTCATATCGCGGCAAGGCATCGTACAAATGGTGGACCCGTTCACATCACAATTGGAGCCAGGTCTGCAACGGTGGACTTGCTGTCGGAGCACTTGCCATTGCTGATGAAGAACCGGCTGTTTCTTCAGAAATCCTTGGATCAGGACTCAAGGCCGTACTTAACGCAATGGCAAATTTCGGACCAGACGGCAGCTGGAACGAAGGGCCTGGCTACTGGGGTTACACCACCATGTATACAGCTTTTTATCTTGAAGCCCTGCAGACGGCGCTTGGCACCATGTACAACCTGGAAAAAACGCCGGGCTTGTCGGAATGCGGCTTTTTCAAGATCTATGCCACTGGTCCAAGCGAACTTACCTTCAACTTTGCCGACGCCGGAGAGAAATCAGGTTCAGTTCCGCAGATGTTCTGGCTGGCAAAAACCTTCAAAAAACCCGTATATGCATGGGATTCCAGGCAGAAAATCGACAATCGAAAACCTTTCAACATGATCTGGTATTCCCCTGACGGACAGGATCCGGCAACATCAAAACTTCCTTTGAACAAATTCTTCCACCGTGACAATGTTGTTTTTCTCCGCAGTGCATGGGAAAAGCCCGATGCAATGTGGGTTGGCTTCAAGGGTGGAGATAACAAGGTCAACCATTCACATCTTGATATCGGCTCATTTGTCCTCGATGCACTCGGCGAAAGGTGGGCTGTTGATCTCGGGCCTGACGACTACAACCTGCCCGGCTATTTCGGGAAAGCGCGGTTCACATACTTCCGCCTGAAAACCGAGTCACATAATACCCTGCTGATTGACAATACAAACCAGAATACAAAAGCCGAAGCACCAATCATCGCGTTCTCATCCGGAGACACGGACGGATCCGTAGTAGCGAACCTTTCAAACGCATATCCCATGACCAAGTCGGTACTGCGCGGAATAAGTCTGCATAATGAAAAATGTGTTCTGATTGAAGATGAAGTAATGGCTGAAAAACCGGTTGACGTTCTTTGGGGAATTATTACACGTGCAAAAATTCAAATTGACGGAAACAACGCCGTGCTGGAGCAGAAAGGCAAACGTCTTTATGCTCGCATCCTGTCCCCCGCGAACGCTGTCTTTGAAAAGCTCAATGCAAATCCTCCGCCACCCGAACGCCAACAACGTGAAGCTTCAAAACTTGCTGTTAAACTGGCAGGTAAAATTACAGACTTAAGGCTGGTAGTGGTTTTTTCGACCGACAAGGAATCCCTGTCGCAGCAGTTCAAACCACTCGAACAGTGGCCGGGACAGATAAAGATGGAAACGGAGAACCGGTGAAACGGAGTACGAATGAGGAATAAAATATCATCGTGGCAGACCCTTGCTTTAATTGGTTTCTTTTCCCTGACAACCGTTCAGGGATGGTCCGAAGAAGTACTGTTTGATTTTACAGGTAATTTTGAGCTCTCTTTAATCTCCACGTCAGATTCAAAAATATCAAAAACAGATTCCACGTTGCGGATTGACACTTTTCACAGCCAGGACTGGCCCGGAATTACACTCAAGGCTCCAAAAGGAAAATGGGATTTATCCAGACTCGCATGGATTGCCGCCGATGTGAAGAACGCCGGACCCGGTAAAATCTCCCTGTTCTGGCGCGTTGATAACCCGGGCGCCGATGGGATTAAGAATTGTGCGACAGAATCCATTGACATCCTCCCTGGCAAAACAGCCAGGCTTCAAATCGAACTGGGTCCCTGCACAAAAAATCCAAACGCCCCGAAATTGTTCGGCATGCGGGGATACCCTGAAGGATTGAACAGACAAGGTTCCATCGACCCTGCAAACATTACCCAGTTTCTCTTTTTCGTCTGCAAACCTAAAGCCGACTACTCATTTGAGATATCGAAGATAACATCAGGCGGTTCTGTTCCGTCCCTGCCGTCAGCCTCTGATTTCTTTCCCCTGATCGACACGTTTGGCCAGTACATTCACAAGGATTGGCCCGGAAAAATTCATTCGATGGACGAACTGTTGAAACGAAAGGACGAAGAATCGATAGAACTGCAGAAGAACAAAGGACCAGCTGACTGGAATAAATATGGGGGCTGGAACAAGGGGCCTTCCCTCCGCGCCACGGGATTCTTCCGTACTGAGAAAGTTAACGGGAAATGGTGGCTGGTCGATCCGGAAGGGAAACTGTTCTTTTCACACGGCATTGACTGTGTCCGCATGCTTGATTACACGCCGATTGACGAACGCGACAACTGGTTCCAGGATTTTCCGGGAGCAAAACCCGAATTCTCCGAATTCACTGCAAAACGGGGTTATGCTCTGCATGGCTACTATGCCGGTAAATCTCCAAATGCTTTCAGTTTCGGCGCGGCAAATCTCAAGAGAAAGTACGGCGATGACTGGCGTAATATAAGTGCGGAAATTGCACACCGGCGCCTTCGCAGCTGGGGTATGAATACCATCGGGAACTGGTCTGATCCTTCTGTTTCTCAACTTAAAAAGACCCCTTATGTCTGCACCGTTCACATCAGCAGCAGAAAGCTTGAAGGAGGCGAAGGATACTGGGGTAAATTTCACGATGTCTTCGATCCGAAGTTCGCCGAAGAGGTCAGAAAATCAATGGCACGCGAAGAAAACAGGAGCGCCGGTGATCCATGGTGCCTGGGTTTCTTTGTGGACAATGAACTGTCCTGGGGTGACGACACTTCCCTCGCCGTTGGTACGCTCTGTTCCCCTGCCGGACAGCCTGCCAAGAAAATCTTCCTGGAAGACCTGAAATCAAAATATCAGACGATAGAAGCCCTGAATTCAAGCTGGGGAACAAAACATGATTCCTGGGATGGCCTGCTCCAGTCACGCGATAAACCTGACAAGAAGAAAGCCAGGACAGATCTTATCGCATTTTACAGGAAAACTGCCGGAACATATTTCAAGACAGTGCGCGATGCGGTGAAAGCTGTTGCTCCAAACCAGATCTACCTGGGTTGCCGTTTCGCCTGGGCAAATGATGAAGCAGTTGCAGCCGGAGTTAAATACTGTGATGTTGTCAGCTATAATTTCTACCGCAAGTCCGTGGCGGACTTTAAATTACCCGGCAGTGCCGACATGCCGGTAATAATCGGGGAGTTTCATTTCGGCGCTCTTGACCGGGGAATGTTCCACACAGGACTGGTAAAGGTAAAAGATCAGGCGGCGCGTGCTTCACTATACAGGGATTACGTAAACGGGGCCCTTCGAAACCCGGCATTCGTCGGATGCCACTGGTTCCAATACCGCGACGAACCGACAACCGGACGTGTTCTGGATGAAGAAAATTACCAGATAGGATTTATTGACGTCGCCGATTCCCCATACCCGGAAACAATTGAAGCCTGCCGCGAAGTCGGTTTCGGAATGTACAAAACCCGTATGGAAAACTGAATTACTTCTTTGTAAGCCTGTAAACACCATCCCACTCCTGCCCTTGTGCGACAGGCGGGGTAATACGATATTGCTGGCAACGGCTTATTAATAATTCTGACGGGGTTATCTTGCCATCCCTGAAACGTTCCAGCTTTTCGGATTCCTTGAAATACTGCAGGGCCAGATTCCAGCTCCTGGCAAAATAGTTCTTCATGCCTTCGGTGTAGAGTTCAATAAGAGCGCGTTCACTTTCCGATATCAGGGGCATGAGATCAATCAGTTCATATATATTCACCGGTTCGGACCTGCCGACAACCGTCACCCTGTCGATGAATCTTACAGCCACGAAGTCCTCCACTTTTCCAGGAGCTCCGCCCTCACCGTGTGCATCGCTCTTTATGGTGGATTCACTGGCAAGAATATAAACGCCATACTGCTTTGCCGCCGCCTCAAGCCGCGCGGCAAGGTTGACCGCGTCGCCCATCATGGTGTAATTCATGCGAAGATGACTGCCCATATTGCCGACAACTATGTCACCGGTATTCACGCCGATTCTCATCTTGATATCGTGGACCACCTTAGGCCACTTGTCGCCCGGCGCCCATTCGCCGGGCGGCACGTTCTTGCCATTCCTTTCAGGCCCGCCTTCGGGCATTTTCTCGCGCGACCACTTCTGGCGTAATACGTGCAGGTTCGCCTGCATTTTGAGGGCAGTCCGGCACGCACGCATGGCATGGTCGGGCAATTCCGTCGGGGCCCCGAAAAACGCGACAATCGCGTCGCCGATGTACTTGTCGAGCGTCCCCTTGTCCGATGTCAGCACGCCGGTCATGGACGACAGGTATTCGTTGAGAAGCTCCAGCAGGTGAGGAGGCGAAAGTTTTTCTGAAAAAGTTGAGAAGCCCACTATGTCCGTGAAATAGGCGGTCGCACGCCTGCTTTCCCCGCCCAGGGCCGGCATTGCACGGTTCTTGTACATGTCCTCGATGATTTCCGGCGCCAGGTAGGTACCGAAAGTCTGGTGCAGAAATTGCCTGTCGCGTTCCTCCGTAACCAGCTTGAAGACCAGCACACTTACAAAAGTACACAGGTTCCCTAATATCATGGGCGAAGCGCTGGGAAGAATATTCATGTTGTCAAACGTGTAACGTGTCGCGGCGAAGATCCCGCCCAGCGAGACCACGAGAACAATCCAGGAAAACCTTACATTCATAAACGAGTACACAAGTCCCCCGGCAAGGCAGACTACGAAGAGCAGCATGGTGTCAAGCCGCGGCATATCGGCGGTTTTTTTGAGAATATTCCCGGTTGCAAGCGTGTTGAAAGCATTTACTATCACATGAATACCGAACATCGCGCGGTACGGCGTCTGCTGGATGTCCCCCAGCCCGAGGGATGTACCGCCGGCAAAAACATACTTGCCAAGATATTTTGTGAACTCCTCGCGGTAGAAATCGCGCAGGGCAGCGACCAGCTGACCCTCCGTCAGGTAATATCTGGTATCCTGCTTCATGGATTCGGCAAATTCGGGATATTTCCCATAAAGACTGCCCAGCATGCCCGGCTTCGGTTCGTTCCGTACAAAAAACTCGTTGTAAAGGAAATACCTTCCACCTTCCGGGCGTGCGTTCATATATGCCAGCAGGGCCTCCGGGTCATCCGCTTTTTTCTCCAGCTTGTGATAGGCCTGTTTCTTTATTTCCTCCGCCCTGCCCTGGCAATATCCGAGGAACCATGCCTCGAGGGCTGCAATATCATACTCGTTGGTATCTATTTTCCCCTGCTTGTCCAGGTCAGGGATGTCCGGAATAGGCGGATACAAATACATCCGCGAGTAACTTTCAGTCTGGACGCGGCTGAAAATCCTCTGCGCGCCGGTCTCTGTATCCTCATAGTAGTTCCCCTCGGTGCCGCCGTAATTGATATAAAAACAGCCGGCGCTGACAGTCGGTATTTCCACGTCGGCCTCCCTGTACCACACGACATTCACCTTGTCTGCCTTCACGCTTCTTGCGGCACCAATGACCTCCCACCCGTCAAGTATCCTCGCCTTGCCGTCACTTCCGCGGACAACATGAACAACGAAAGGAGCAGAGCCGTTTGACACCAACCCGGTTCCGGTGCCGCTGGTGAGCAGGCGGCCGAGGTTTGCATTGTAGGAATAGTCAGCCGGCGGCGCCAGCCTCGCCATCTGCCCCGTTAAACTGCTGAAACTGCACAAACTGACCCGGGTGCATGAAGTACGCGGATCAATTTCAGGAACACAGGCATTGCGAAGAACAACCTTGCCGGCCAGGTACTGTACAGATCCTGTTCCAACGTAGTAATAATCCTTTATCAGCTGAAGTACGGCTGACGGCAGATACCAGGCCGTACCATCATTCTTCATGTACCCATAGTACAGCGGCCAGCGGCGGATTTTTCCGTCAATATCCTGCGGCGCATTGATTGCGGCAGGCCTGGCATTCATGATGTAATCCGTCAGTACCGGTTCCAGCGAGGAGAAAACAAGCACATTCTCTGTGTCTTTCGCCGGAACCGCATCCTTCAGGATCTGTTTCTCGTTCAGGGCTATCCGCTCAAGGTAATCGGGCGGAAGGTCCTGTCTCGGACGATCTATCAACTGGACATCGAGGTAGACGTTCGGACGGTTTGACAGGATCGTGGCCATCGCGAAATCCATGTCGCTGAACAGGGATGCGATCTTGTTCTTGATCTGGTCATCCACGTCCAGGAAATTCATCAGGTATTCCGGCGGCTGTTCGGGGTTGACGAACAGGAGATCTATCATGATGCGGCGCGGGGAAAACTGTTCAAGCTTGCCGAGAACGTCGGCATGCACGTACCTTTTCCAGGGCCACCGCCCGATCACCGCCTGCGAATCCTCATCGAATGCAATGATACAGGACCTGTCCGAGACTTTACGGTTGATTTCATCCATCTCCGGTTCGCACATCCTGAACAGACTGTCGCCCACAAAACGTTCAGTGGCGGTAAAGAACTCCGTACGCTTCGAGACCTGGTGAAAAAGAAAAAAAATGACGAGAGCGGAGAAAACACCATACAACGCTGTGCCGGTTTTCCCCCTCAGCCATTTGCTTAAATTAGACCTCTGGTCTTCTGATGCCATGTGGAAGGAGGATAACACGGGAGGCGGCGTATGAAAAGCCGCTAAATTGAGAGAAGCGGAAGAATGACAGGAAGACTGGGTGACTCGGAGAAACTATTTGGAGTGCGGCTGATTAAGAAACAAATGTCGGATAAATAGAATGTGGCTATTGGAATTTTATTTCCCGCGGCCGCGCGCCGATCCCCATCCCCGTTTCTCCCACTCGCCCTGTCCCCTTGTCTCCGTCTCTCCGTGTCCCCTTGTCTCCGTGTCACTCTTTCCCCCTGTCCGCCACTCATTCCCGCCTGCGGGCCACGGTGAGCCTCGCATATTCCCCGGCGGCAGTCAGAATGATTGTCCAGGAAAGTATAACAGCCGCATTCCTGAACGGAAGGTCTATCGCGCTGTGCAGACACGTCAGCAGGACGCCAAGCATGGGAAAGAGAATCATGGGATGGTTCCACATCGGATAACGGAACAGCGGCCAGAAAAGCACCGCTACGGCAAGAAGAATCAACCCCAGCCCGACGACCCCGAATTCCGCCAGAAACTGCATGAAGTCGTTGTGGACATTCGCCCGGCCGACATTGAGAAGAACCCACGCCTTTTCCGGCATGTAAGTTCCAACGAGATGTCTGTACCCCCATCCTCCGACGCCGAACAACTTGTTGTCATTCCAGATTTTTCTGGCAGTAACAACCTGCCACCACCGCGTGGTAAAATCTTTTTCCAATTGGGTCGCGTCCGCCATCTTTGACAACTCACTTGCCACCTTCTCCCGCGCCGTCCCTGACACAACGTAGAATGTCAGACATGAAAAAATAACAACAGCCATTATCAGGTTCAGCCGCATTACAGGAGGAAACCTCTTGAAGACAATTATGCTGGCGAACACCACGCCAATCGCCATTACCGCCCAGACAAATATTGTCGAAGCGGCCACAAGCGACAGGTGCACCGAAACAAGAGTGAGCAGACTTGCCAGCGAGAAAACGACCAGCCACAACCTGCGGCGCGGGGCCGTTTTGTCGAACAACAGGAACCTCAACAGGAAGCCAACAGACAGGCAGAACATGAGCAGGAAGAACTCACCTGAATGGTTCTGGTATGAGAATGAAGCGTAGAAATGTGAATTCTGCGGCCATGTCCAGAACACCTCTTTTGTGCCTGAAAGAAATTGTATCACTCCGAACAGGCCCAGGAAACCCGCACTTGCAATAACAACAGTCAGCAGCGTCCTTATCCCGGACCTGCCCGCCAGGCCATGCCTTATGCACAGGGCAGCCGTAAAAGCCGGCAGAAACCATACAAACATTTCGGCAGCTTCTTTCTTAAGTACAGAAGAAGGAAGAAAAGGAATTACAGGCTCGGAAAAACACCAGGCTGAATCAGTCTGGCTGAAATAAAGCAGGCGGCCGGAGTTGTACCACTGCAAGGCAAGGAAAACAAGAAACAGGCCGGCAATGTAAAACAGCGGGTCTTTCAGCAGACCGGACAGCGAGTGCCGGGCTCCGGACATAACATCCTTATCATCTTTTTCTGTCTTGCGCCCGGCAGTTAACTGCCCAAGAAGAAAAACAAGGCAAAGCAACGACAGCCAGATGATGGGCGGCTGGTATCCGTGAACGCTTCCTCCCCTCATCCATGATGTGTAGATAATTAGAAGCGATAGAAGAACAATCATCATTTAGAATCAGAATACAGGAGACAGAATACAGAATTCAATGCTTAATAAGAAAATGCCAAAACCCACGTTACGCGGCATCAGAAAAAAGATTGTACTCCATAAACTGTAACCATTCTCCATTTCTTTTTTCCGCGTTCACGCGGAATGGTAACCGCAGGCGGCATTTTGACTCCCGGAAGGGACGGAGAAACGGTATGTGGATTTTGTGATGCCGGCACGGCGTCTGCCGCCCGAGGTATACTAGTGTATCCGAGGGCTGCAGCAACATAGCCGGCGCGCAAAAGACACACGCCGGCTTATCCGCGAAATGCCACCTGCTTATGTTTAACTTATACCCGAATACAAGCCGGGCACTTTAATGCCAGGGAAGGCACATCAAAACATATTTCTCACGCAGCAATCAGTAGGAACAGAGGGCCCCAACCGTCACCTGGGTCTGGGAATAATCATTCAAATCAATAGTCGAATTTTTGTCCTCGTACCTTCCTTCCAGGTAGATCTTGAGGTATTTTGACGGCGCATGGTAAGTCAGGCGAACAGTACCGGTCAAAGTATCATCCTGCTTTTTCATTGATTCGTCATTTTCCACGACAGGATTCAAGTAGTCGTTTCGCGCATACGCGCCGCTGCCCATCAGCGAGAAACTGTCCACAAAAGCCCATTCTGCGCCCAGGGTGGCCCTTGTCGTCAGGTTGTAGTTGTTTGCATCCAGCACGCTCGGCTCAAAACCATTCCTCGCATCCAGGAACACGTTGACTTTCTCAGCCGCCTTCCAATCTGCCCCTGCGTCAAAAGCAAACCTGGTGGCGTCAGCCTCGCCGCTGAGATTCATGACACCAATGCCAACTTCGCCGGTGAGCTTCTCGGTCTGCTTCGACTTCACACCGAACAGCGCAGAAACACATGTCCCATCCTTGACATTGGCATCGCTGGACTGAAAGTTCGCCGCCACGATCGCTTTGCCCGCCGTCTTGTCCGTCAAATCATGAAGACCAAGCAGGCTGACAACATGCTCGCTCCAGTCATACTGACGGGGCGACTCATACGCCGTATCGTTGAAACCATAGGCAAGCGAAGCGTTCATCTTCTCGGTGATCTTGGCTCCCGCCCTGGCGCCGAGCCTTGTCAGCTGACGCGCCTGTATTGTACCGACCGCGTAATCAAGTGACTGTATGTCCTCGTAAGATTCGTTGATTCCGAAATTGAAACGACCCAGGTCAAGCATCTGGAAATCCAAAGACTCCCCGAAGTCGTCATGGTCCTCATGCTTGAGGTCAATATATTTTTCAGAAAGTCCCCAGAGCGTGGCTTTCAGTTTCGTTTTTTCTGCAGTATTCTCCAGACCTGCCCCTATTTTCAGCCGGAATGACACATCGTCCTTTTCGTTACTGGGCTGGGTTTCCACGTTTGAGTCATATATCGACATGAGATCAGCGTGAGGCATAAGCCGGTAATCGCCGATCTTTATGCCTTCATCCTTTGACTCTGCTGCATTAGAGACCTGCACAGCAACAAAAAGACAACTCGCAAGACACGCAATGACAGATATTCTCTTCACATTAACCTCCCTTGTTAGAAAACACGTTCAGGCACATAGACCACATCGCCAGGCCTGAGTTTTATATCACTGCCTAACTCCCCCTTATCACCTACTGACTGCAAATTTACCTCAAACTGTTCAGCCTTTCCAGCAATTTCACGGGTAATTTTGATGCCCGTCAATTTGGCGCTGGAATCCAATCCCTCTGCAAGCTGTATGGCCATGCTGAGGGTAAGATCGCGCGTGGGAGGAATATTTATCCGGCCCGGTTTCTTGACGCGCCCCATGACCGAAACATAACCCCAGGGAGAAATAGAACCCGCTGTATCAGTCTTAAGAACAAAATCAACATCCACCATCGGGTCCAGCAGGTAGACGCTGTACAGCTCTTTCAGCTTGTCAGACAACTGGCGGATTGTCATGCCGTTAACCGGAACCGTACCAACCAGCGGAAGTGTTATCGTCCCTGAAGGCGCTACCCTTTTTTCCGTTTCATCAACCTCCTTTTTACCGGAAGCCAGTACCACTATCTTGAGCATGAACCCCGCCTGCAGCAGGGGTTCTTTGGCAATTTCGCCCGAATGTATATCCTCAACCATATTTGTTCGCCCTGAGATTCCAATCTGACCACGATCAGGTTCAACAGGAACCTCAGGCGCTTTCCGGACAACAGTCTCCTTCACCGGCTTCTTGAGCGATCCATTTTCTTTTCGAGGCTCACGTGATGTTTTCTCGGTCCCGCCGGTCACTTTTGCAGAAGTGGCAGGCGATTCACTCTTCCTGAACCATCCAAACCAGCGCCAGGACCTTTCCGCAGGATCTCTGCGTCTGAAATAGCCCCCGCGCATATCACGTTCAAAAATGTGTCCAACCTTGATCTTATCTGGCGAATCTGTTTCTACCTTGTTATCTTTGATCTGTACTTCAATGTTATTGATCTTTGCTTCAATACTTTCAGTCTTTATTGGCTTCGTTTCCTTCACTGTCGCATCACCGTCAGAACGAGAACCCCGCCGCCGCCACCATTTTGTTTCTCCTGTCGAAGGTTCATTCGTTACCGACTCATCGACTATAATGATTGCCGACTCGGCTGAAGTTTTGTCACCAACATCAGCTGAATTTTCTTTTACAGGACGTGATTGCCTTACTTTAACCAGTTCCCTTTCCAATGCCTCATTCCTTCTATTAATCAGGCCATTATTGAGGTAATTTTTGTGACTATGCTGAGGGGTTGGCAAAAAAGTTTTACAGCCATTCAAGCTTGTAAAAGACAGGCACAAGAGTACACAAAGAACATATTTCATAGTTGTCATTGTTTTTGCAGTATAACTGTGGTTACATCAGGTTTCCAGCAGTATTCTATTCCATCTTGGCGCACCACGCACGACTCAACCACTCACTTCTGGAAGTGAATGGTCAAGTAGTGAGTAGTTAATCGGAATTCCGTGCTTTATTCAAATACCCCTTGTCTCCTCTTCACTCCCAACATCTTCCCTCACCGCTTCACCCATTCACCGTTTCTCCGCTTCACTCCCCATCTCCTTGTCCCCGTGTCCCCTTGTCCCCGTGTCTCCTTGTCCCCGTGTCTCCGTGTCCCCGTGTCTCCGTGTCCCCTTGTCTCCGTGTCCCCTTGTCTCCGTGTCCCCTTGTCTCCGTGTCCCCGTGTCCCCCTGTCGGCTGCCTGCCCGCCGAAGCTTCTCAGCAAAGGCTGGGTCCACAGCTCGAATGGGACGGAGAAACGATATGCGGATTTATGGAAATCCTACCCACATTTTTGAATTACACTTTAACTACTTACAATTGTTGACATATGGCACACATTATAGTACTAATATCAGCACCTTGAAAGGTATCATTATGAGCACTTTAACTGCGGCTGAGCTGAAAAGAAGAGGCGTTTCTGCATTGACACCCGTTCTGCGCAAAGAAGGTGAAGCTATTATCACTGTACACGGCAAGGCTCGTTACGTGGTAATGACGGCAGAGAAGTATGATACACTGCGCGAACTGGAACTTTCTGAAGCTGTTCGCGAAGCAAGGGCCGACTACAATGCAGGCCGTATTGCGGACAACAGTGTCAAAAAACACCTTCAGCGCATTGAAAATGAAATATAAACTGGTTTTCACTCAAAGCTATACCAGGCGTGCAATTAAGTTCGTCCGTAAACACCCGGCAATTCTCACACAATATCAGAAGACTCTCGAATTACTGGAATTAAACCCATTCCATCCATCTTTACGCCTGCATAAACTTAAAGGCGCTTTCGAGAACCTGCATTCTGTATCCATTAATATCTCGTACAGGATTACCATTGAGTTTCTTATCGAAGGCAAGACCATCATCCCTGTAAACGTCGGCACGCACGACCAAGTGTATTAATCCCCCTGCCTGCCACGCCGTAGTTATGGGATAAAGGCCCGCCTGCCAGGAGCCGGGACGGGCAGGGACGAAGGCGGGTCCCCCTTGTCACCGCTTCTCCGCTTCACTCACCTCTGAACGTGAAATGTCAAGTAGTGAGTAGTTAATCGGAATTCCGTGCTTTATTCAAATACCGGATATCACGGATGAGGCTGATATTTTATCAGAATTCATCCGTCGCCAGACGGATGATGAGGACCGTTTCGCGGCTTGGGTCGGGCAATCCCGTCATCGCCTGGTTCTGAGTTCCGCGTCCTCGCGGAATGGCAATCGCACGTGGCATTTCGATGCCCGAATGGGACGGAGAAACGGTATTTGAAAGAATACGCTGATGACAGCGTACTCTACAGATCGGAAGAATGCGTTGTGGACAACGCACGCTACTTGTAGAGTCGGCTGTCCCTGCCTGCCCCGATTCCCGGCAGGCGGGCACAGCCGAATCAGACCTCTTCCCTCACCGCTTCCCCACTCGACAACTCACTGTTCACCACTCACCTCTTCGATTTTCTACTGCGTTACCTTTGTGCCTCTGTGCCTTTCCGGCTTTGTGCCTGTTCCCCAAACATATTCTCCGGCACATACTTCCGCACAAACCCGCGCAATTCCTTCACATCATTCCTCAGCACAGCTTGCTCAATTTGCGACAGGTCGATATGCGCCCCGCCGGCATGATCATCGCCGCGTTTAAAGACCCATATATTCCTGTGGGCCGTCTGGACAACATTCTCGTCTCTGGTCATGACCTCTTCGAATTCCTTCTCCCCTGGCCGCATTCCTGTAAATTCAATTTTAATATCCTTATCCGGAACAAGGCCCGACAGTTCTATCAGCTTTCTTGCCAAGTCAACGATCTTTATGGACTCGCCCATATCGAGCACCATAATCTCACCATTCCGGCCGATAGTACCGGCAAGAAGTACAAGATCCACCGCCTCCGGTATGGTCATGAAAAAGCGTTTCACGTCGGGACTGGTGACGGTGACAGGCCCGCCCCTGGCAATCTGCTCCTTGAACAATGGTATCACGCTTCCACTGCTCTCAAGCACATTACCAAACCGCACGGACACGAATGTCGTACCGTTTGACGGGAGTTCCGCAATCACACGTTCGGCAATTCTCTTTGTTGCTCCCATCATGCTTGTTGGCCTCACCGCCTTGTCCGACGAGATCATTACGAACCTGTCAACCTTGCGTTCAATCGCCACTTTTGCAAGTCTTGCGGTACCGAGCACATTTGTCCTGAAACACGCGGCAACGTTGGACTCCATCAACGGCACATGCTTGTAAGCCGCTGAGTGGTAGATAATGTCAATCCCGCCGACCTGATCTATTGCCGCGTTGATTTCCTCGGGATGCCTTATGTCCCCGGCAAACGCCACCAGGTTAAGGTTAGGGTACTGCCGCTTCAGCCCACGTTCTATTTCATACAGTCCGAACTCGGAGATTTCGAAAAGCACCATACACAACGGTTCATACCCGGCAATCTGTCGGCAGAGTTCCTGGCCGATACTGCCGCCGGCGCCTGTAATCATTACCTTCTTGCCTTTCACAAACCGGCGAACCTCGGAGCGGTCAAGGTCAGCCGTACCCCTGCCCAGCAAATCTTCAATATCAACTTTCCTGATGGACGAGACATTCAAGCGGCCTGCCGCAATTTCGGCCAGCGAAGGAATCGTGCGGAACTTCAAAGACCGCTTGATCCGGCTGCACTGGTCAACAATGGCGTTCATCTGGCCGGGCCTGTTAAACGGCGGCAGGACCAGCACACAGGACGCGCGATTTTTCTCAACTATTCCCGCTATTTCGTCGAAACTTCCGGAAATACCTATGCCATGGATGGTCGTTCCATCCTGGCCCGGATCATCCGTGACAATGGCAACGAACTTGCCAAGCCGGACATTGCGCGTTCCCCTGATCAACAGGTCCACATCCTCGGTCCGTCCGACCAGTATGATTCTATCCTCGTCCTGTTCGAGATTATCGCCTCTATGCTGGCGGAAATACCGTATGACAACCCGGCTGCCACCAATCCAGCCTATGATAAAAATATAGTCCAGGAAGAACATGGATCTGGGAATACCCTCGAAAGTGAAGTCTCTTGCTGCAAAAATCACAAATGCAGAAGTTATTATCGCACAGAAAACAGCCAGTACTGTTTTGATCACGTCATCAATACTGAAATACGCCCAAAGTCCCGAATACAGCCGGAAAAGGTGAAATATCAGCAGACACACAATAAGTAGAATCGGCAAAGTATTCCAGAATACAACTTGTGAAACCAGCGGCACGTCGAAGTCAAACCGCAACTGAAACGCCAGCCAGTGGGAAGCACATATTCCCAGGATATGCCAGATAACGATCAGAGTCCTTCTGATTAATGGACTCTCAATCACTATCCCCGTAATACCCTGAATCTTGTCATTACCAGTTTTCATGCCACAATTCCCGTCTCCCCATCTCCCATTCTCCCTGCCTGCCACGCCGTAGTTATGGGATAAAGGCCCGCCTGCCGGGAGCCGGGACGGGCAGGGACGAAGGCGGGTCTCCCATTCACCGTTTCCCCGCTTCACTCCCCTCACCTGTCCCCCAACCCCCGCCAAGTCTGGTAGCGTCGCATAATTAGAAAAGAGATATTAACCGCCGACAACCTCTACGCCGGCAAGCTTTTTTGCGGCATGTTCACAAGTCAACATTGCATGACCTTCCTGTTGGTAACCGGCATAAATGAGTCTATCAACAAATCCCGGGTTGGCCTGGGATAGACGAGGGGTCTGCAAAACCTTTCCAGTTGCCCCGGAAAAGCGAATTCCATGGTCATCTTTGCCTAACAGCATCAGAGCTGACAATGCATCCCCTTTTGGCATTTTGTAATGAAATTGAAGCGCATAATAAGTTTCAGCAGCCACCAGATCGCTGATGACACAAGAATCTTCGTTATCAACCAGGGCGGTTATGCGGCGGACCGCCTGGAGCGCCAGCTCCTTCGGTTCGCCCGTCAGAAGCCTGAGCACAATTGAGGTATCCAATCCGTAGATCATGATGTCACGCGAGCATGGGTAATGCTTTCCCGTACTGCATCCATGTCATGACGTTTCACTTTTGAAGCGTAAGACCTGGCGATACCAAACCAAGGCGGTAACTTTCTCGTCTTGCGGGAGGGTTGGGCGTTTTCCTTCGATTCGACCTTTTGAGTGGCGTTGACCCATGTTGAAAAAAGCTCAATTGCGACGAGGCGAATTCGGCGCCCTTCCAGCGCGCTTTTTGCTTTAACCTGGCGATAAAGGGTATCAGGAATATCTAGAGTTGCTTTCATGTAAACAATATAACCGTATTCCTGTATAAAAAGCAATATAAATTAACTGAGGTGTCTCCCCGTCTCCTTGTCCCCCCATCTCCCATTCTCCCTGCCTGCCACGCCGTAGTTATAGGATAAAGGCCCGCCTGCCGGGAGCCGGGACGGGCAGGGACGAAGGCGGGTCACCCTGTCCCCTTGTCTCTCTTCACTCCCCATCCCCCTGCCCCCCACGCCCCAGAACCGTCGCACACAGTCGCCGCGCCTGGCCGAGCATATAGAAAGGCAGAGACAGCAAACGGAATGGCGTAACCGCTGCGCCAATTTTGGGTATCTGAGTATCCAGCAGGGAAGGGATGTCGCTATTGAACCGCAATCCGAATCTGAGTTCCTTTTCGGACAGGAAAAGATGGAGTGACTTCAGCCTGCCAGTGGCACCGGCCTTGATTTCAACAGGAATCACGTGCGATCCAATGGCCATCAGGTAGTCCACTTCGGCACTGGAATTCGGCCTGTCTCGCATCCAGTAATACAAAACCGGATCTTCATAGAAAGCACCGGACATGAGCAGGTGTTGTCCTGCCAGCTGTTCACAGACAGCACCGTTGTTGACCAGGATCAAATCGGCGACTTTCTCGACATCGAGCACACGAAGACCACAGGCACGGCAGAGCAAGCCGACATCGAGAAACAATACCTTAAAGGTACGGTCGTCGGTTTCGGCGCCAAGCGGCACTCCATTGCCATGACTGTGCTTGACCTGGTATGTCACGCGGGCCAGGCATAGAAGCTGGAGCGCTGCGCCCAGTTCGCGGGCACGTTCCTCCCTGTCTACGTGGCTGAACATGAACTTGCGGCCGACGAGTTGGGGAACCGCAGTGAATATCTTTTCGATACGCCGGTGTTTCGCCCTGGATGCGTACTTTGCAAAGTCGTCGCGATAGGTGGACAGAATACTTTGCTGAACCTGTTCACACTCCTGGTAAGAGCCGTTCCCCGCGAATACCGCCACGGCTTCCGGCATACCGCCAACGACACAATACTGACGAACCAACTTCAGTAATTCCCGATGCATTCCTTCCGGAACGCTATCCTCCAGCGTGTAGCGCATCAACCATTGCTGCAGTTTCTCGTGGCCGGTAGCCAACAGGAACTCCTCAAAAGTCATGGGACCAAGATGCATATATTCGATCCGTCCGACCGGCATTGAGAACGAGTGTTCCTGAAGAACGAACTCCAGAAGCGAACCCGCTGCAATTACGTGCAGGCCCGGAAGCTCTTCCTGAAAATATCTAAGGGCAGAAAACACCTCCGGTGCAGCCTGTATCTCGTCCAGGAAAAGGAGCGTCTTCCCTGGTATAATGGGTGCATTGAATCTGGCCTCCAGCATAGGCAGAATGGTTCGTGGCGACTTGGAGGCAAAGAGTGAACCCGCATCCGGCATGCGTTCGAAATTAATTTCCACAAGGTTCTCGAAGGCGTCCCGCGCCACCAAGCGTACAAGAAAGGATTTACCTACCTGCCTGGCGCCTCTAATTACCAATGGTTTACGAGTCGCCCTATCCTTCCATTCCTTGATATAATTCAAAGCTATCCGATGCACCGTATCTCCTTACACCCAATATATTACCCTAGAATATAGCCAATATATGGTTTAAACACAAGGTGATTATAGCCATATTATGTTGATAACTGAATCACTTTAACTCCACATGCCGATAATATGCAGCGTTACTGCAAATTTGTCAATAGTATGTCTGCTTATAGCCCCTTGTCCCCCCCCGTCTCCGTTTCTCCGTGTCCCCCATTCACTCCCCCAGCCCCCCGTCTCCGTGTCTCCCATTCACCGCTTCACCGTTTCTCCGCTTCACTCCCCAGCCCCATCTCAATGCGATACATTCTTTCCCTTGATCACATTTACAACCGTCATCCAGAATATTTTCAGATCAAGCCACGCCGAGCGATGGGCCAGGTAGTAGGCATCCAGTTCAACCTTTACCGGAATCGGAATATCATCGCGACCATTCACCTGCGCCCAACCGGTGATTCCAGGTATGAGAACGTGAACCCCCTTTTCTGTCCTCAGTTGAACCAGATCATCCTGATTGAACAAAGCCGGTCTGGGTCCGACAAAAGACATATCGCCTTTAAGTACGTTGATGAGTTGAGGAACTTCATCCAGACTTGTTTTTCTCAGAAACTTTCCAATTGGTGTAACGAATTTTTCGGGTTCTTTCATCAGGTGCGTCGCCATCTGCGGCGTGTCAACCCGCATCGTACGGAATTTCAACATATCGAATATCACATTATTTTTGCCGATTCTTTTCGATACATGAAACACCGGTCCCGGCGAAGTAAGCTTAATCACTACAGCCAGTACCAAGTACAGTGGAAAAAGAAGGAACAACAACACCAGAGAAAAAATAAAATCCAACAGTCTTTTCATACAAATCTCGTTGTATACCACGATACAAATTTTTCAAGTTCTTCTTCAACACTTGACGGCGGCATCCATTGGAGCATGTTCCTTGCCTTGGCACAATCGACAGAAAAAGAACCAATCACTCTGCTCACCTGTTCATTCAACCCGAGAATCCTGCCAGCCATGGTAAGCATGCCTGCAGGGAACGGGAAAAGTAATGCCCTTTTCCGGCCAAAGGCTTTCGCAATCATATTCATAAGCGCTGGAGTTGAGAGATCCCGGTTGTCGCTGACCAAAAAAGTTTCATTAGCAGCATTTTCACGGACAACACATTTCGCAATGAAATCACAAAGGTTCGTCAAACTGATAAAACTCCTGCTATTATTAACACTTGCCAAAGGTAAAGGTATCTTCTTGTAGACATAATCTGCTAGCTCCAGAAAGTTCGCTTTCACCCTGGGTCCGTAGACAAGCGGCGCCCTGATAATCACAGACTGGAGCCCGGTCTCCGTCGTTACCTTTCGCAAAACATTCTCTGCCTCATATTTCGTAATTCCGTAAGGGCTGGACGGCGCAGGCGTATCATTTTCCGTGTACGGCGTCTGTCTCCCCTCCCCATTCACCTTCACCGAACTCATAAACACTATGCGTTTTACCCCGCTCGCAGCGGCCGATCTCGCCAGCCTTTCCGTTCCCACCACGTTAACCTTCCGAAACTCCGCCAGAGGATCATCGGCTCCATCCTCCATCACATGTACCCGCGCCGCCAAATGTATAACCACATCAACATCACAAAGAACGGCAGACCAGTCCGCATCACCGCTGATATCGCCAACGACAATGGATTCACAACCATCCGGTAGTGGTGCAGATTGCCAAAGCGCACCGCGAACAGAATGCCCGCGCTTATGTAATTCATTACAAAGTCGTTCCCCTATAAATCCGTCAGCACCTGTGACCAAGATCATGTCCACCACCTAACTCGAAATCCCAAACCAAACACCCAAAATTCAAAACTGTTTTCTTGCCACATCCATTATTATGGTTTTTGGCTTTTGCCTTTGAACAGCCGCCTCCACGATATCAGTAAAAATGGAACATAGAAATTCTTTGCTCAGCCCTTTCTTCACCAACTCCCGAGCATTTCCGCCAATAGCGGACAGTTCAGACGGACGCTTATCTGCAAACTCCTTAATGACTCTTGCCAAACCTTCTGCATCTTTATGATCTACTCTACTGCCAATATTCTGCGCCTTCATAAGTTCAGAAATATGACATTTCTCAGGCCCAACTAAAATAATAGGCCTGGCAACAGCCATTGCGCCATAGGCCTTGCAAGGATGGACAATCCCCACTACTTCATTTCCCATGATAATGATATGCACGTCGGCCGCCGATAATGAATACTTGAGGTTGTTCAATGGTTGATAAGGCAAACTACGAATATTCCCTGCCTTGTTCCTGATAGCTTCTTCTACTTCCTGTTTTCCAAGACCTCCACCCACAAACAGAAAGACAATGTCATCACGAGTCCTCAGCCTGAAGGCAGCCTGTAAAACCGTATACACAGGATGATTTGGACCATGATTACCAGAATACATGACAACAAATTTATTACTTAAACCATGTTGTACACGGAATGGGTTCTTGTCATGGGGCACACTTTCCAAATAATCATCCAGAGGCCATGGAGGAAAGACGGACAACTTATCTGTAATGTCGGCTTTCTCCTTCAGACGTTCTGCCATGAATCTATCCAAGGTAACAACGCTGTGAGAATTATTGAGGATCGTCCTGTTCAGAGAATTCATAAGCCTGACAACTAAAGATCCTTGCCTCACTGCACCCAAAGCAATTGCCTGATCCGGATTGATATCCATTACCCAATAAACAATAGGCACTCTCTTTATGGCGGCAATTGCCAACGCAGCAAGAGGTCCGATTGGGGGCACGGTAGTAATGAGTATGCCTTCCAGCGGTGAGATAAAAACCCCCACGAAGAAAACCTGCAAAACAAAAAATACATGCGCAGTTATTCGAAGTATCATGGATTTTTTCCCAAAGGACGAGAAAGGAATTCTGAGTATCCTCACACCATCACACACTTCTCTCCGTGCATAGCGGATTGAATTATCATCATACCCTCTATCAGCAGTGACAACCATCACCTTGTGGCCCTGCGAAACAAGAGATACAGCCACATCCCTGAGATGCTGCCCAACAGACGCAGGATCGGGAGGATAGACTTGACAGATAATCAGAATCATTTTTTAGCGCTTCCTTCTATTTGGCAATATTACTATCTTATCACTTCACCTCTTTATCGATTTACCTCTTCTGTCCTCTACTCCAAAAGAAACAACAATCGGCAAGTAATGGTCATTTACTTTTTTGCGGTCTGCCCGGTCCACCCCAACGATAACACCTATGTGTAATATATAGGTGTCTAAACTTTTCGCTCAACAAACCAGTTACCCATGACCAATACATCCATTCTGGTTCGTAGAAAACAATCCAGCGCTTCCTCAGGCTTGCAAACCACGGGTTCATTCTCGTTAAAAGAAGTATTAAGGACAACAGGCACTCCGGTTATCATTTCGAATGCTTTGATGAGTCGATAGTAACGAGGGTTTTGGGACTTCGAGACACTCTGAAGACGACCAGATCCATTCACATGAGTCACTGCAGGTATCAGTTTACGCTTCTCCTCGCGAATCTGATACACCTGCAGCATAAACGGCACATCATAGTCGGTCTCAAACCATTCTGCGACCGATTCACGCAGGATTGAAGGGGCGAAAGGACGAAACGACTCACGACGCTTGATCTTCAAATTGAGGATATCTTTCATGTCTGCCCTTCGCGGATCACAGATAATGGAGCGATTACCCAAAGCACGTGGGCCCCATTCCATCCTTCCCTGAAACCAACCAATAACTTTCCCTTCGGTAACTTTTGCAGCGGTTAGACGGCATAACTCATCCTCATCTTCGATCAGATTGACAGTACAACCCTGTTTTTCCAACTCAAAACTCAAAGCTCGTAATTCAGAATTTATTTCATCATTACTGAATTCAGGTCCCAGATAGGCATTATCCATTACAAATGTCCGTGGATTGGCCTGTACCTGGTTCCACACATAAAACGCCGCACCAACGGCACCGCCACCATCGCCAGCCGCCGACTGGACATACAACTCCCTGAAGGGGCTCCGTTCGAAAATCTTTCCATTGGCAACCGAATTCATAGCACAACCACCCGCCAGGCACAGATTCGGAGTTTTTGTTTCCCTCGAGACATGTTCCAGGATATGAAAGAAAGCATCTTCGTACATTTCCTGAAGTGAAGCGGCCAGGTTTTTATGATAGTCGCTGAGTTGTTCGTCTTTCATGCGCGGAGGCCCCAACAGTTCAATCAGTTTATCAGAATAAACAGTACCAACGGTCGGTTCACCGTTATCCCAGACCATTGCAACTCCTTCCGAATGATGAAGGAAGTAGTCCAGTTCAAGTTCGAAGTGACCTTTAGACTTCAGATGCACTATCTTACGCATCTTGTCCATTTCGCATGGTCTACCGTAGGGAGCTAATCCCATTACTTTGTATTCGTCGCCGTAGCGAGGAAAACCCAAAAACTGAGTCATGGCCAAGTAAAACAATCCAAGGGAGTGAGGAAAATTTACCTGATCGCTGATTGTGAGCCGGTTACCACTGCCAGTTCCCCACATGGTACTCACAAAATCGCCAAAGCCATCCACAGACACCACGGCAGCCGGGTCGAAAGGTGATACGAAAAATGAACTGGCAAGATGTGCCCGATGGTGTTCAATGTTATGAACTTCGGCTTTAAGCCTTGATTCCGAAACATGGAACTCAGAACAGAGCATCGCTTTAATGTCGACAATTTTGCTGGCATTTGTCAGGCGATTTTTAATGTGTGTCAGGCTGGGGCGTTTAGAGAAGGTGAATAGTACCTTTTCCAGCAGATTTGCGCTCGGATTGCGATTAACAGCAATATGGTCAACCTGGTCAAGAGAGATACCGGCTTCAGCAAGGCAGTAGCGGATCGCCTCCGTTGGAAAACCCGCCCAATGCTTGATGCGCCGAAAGCGTTCCTCCTCTGCTGCGGCAATAAGTTTACCTTCGACGAGAATGCAAGCCGCTGAATCACCATGATAAGCGTTGAGACCAAGGATTACCATTTATCCTCTTAAAATTGAAAGTAGATGAACTGGTTTACAGGTTTGAGGAAAATAAAGCACAGGGATATCTTCGATTGCCTGCCATAATGTTCTAGAGGGCGTCTTCGAAACCTTTCACGAGATTGGTTTCTTTCTGAAAGTGTACATTACGTCATGGAGCAACTTCGACCACATGGAAAAATAGAACAAATGCGTCAGCTTTTTAGAGTGAAACGCCGCAAGAGCGGGATAATTCCAGAAATCGCGTTTTAATGTAAATTCCCTTCTCACAGAATCAGGATCTCCAATGATTTTAATCTCGTCTTTTGTTGGCATGAACCCATACCTTTCAGCCATTTTTAAATGGCCGATTCGTTGCCAATCAAACCCCATCATATCAGATACAACCATATCAAAGGCGCCAAGAGAGTTCGAAGCCACAAACCAGTTAACCTCTACGGGATCGCCCATCATGGGACCATTATTATCCAGTCCATACTTTCCATCCAGAAAAGCATACCGAAACTTTAATTTTTCACATATCTGTCCGATAATCTCGTCGAAAACATAATGGTTCTTTAGCCGCATGACATCGGGCAAGCAACCCCATTGGTTCTTTAAAGACAGAGAGATACCAGTCATGCAGTGAACTTTGGGAAGAGGACATGTGATGGAAAAATCGATTTCTCTAAAGAATATTTCCGGGAGCATGAGAGGATATAGTTTTCCATTTGCGGTCAGTTCAACAATTCTTGTTCCCAACTTAGATAGATTGATTATTCCCACATTAGGGTAGTTTTGCGCAATTTCGTAGAATCCCATATTCCGCATGGCGTCTGTCATGGAAAAGCTATTGTAACCGCCCTCGCCTTCGCCAATATATATTTTCGTCTTTGTATTTATATTTCGCAACGCAGCAACGAGAGCAGCAACAAAATCTCTCCCTGTTGTAACCCCTTCCTTGAAATTTGGATACGTTAAATTGGGCTTAATAAAGATTGCTTGAGATTTATTGAAAGCCGGTGATAGGCCTATGCTATCGAAAGCCCCAGAGAACTGGGCGCATAGACCGGTTAAATCCTTGTTTAATTTAGCCACAACGACAATAGGCATTATTTTAAGACTTTCTGAAGTTCGTCTACGGTCTTTTGTGCACAGACATCCCAAGAGAATCGTGATGCAATCTCTTTAGCTGTATTGGATATTTTTACCTTTTCAGCTTGTCCAACAGATATAGCAACCTGAATCTTTTTTGCCAATGTCGCAAAATCCTTTGGTGGATAGTATAGAGCTGAAGCACCGAAGAATTCAGGCAAGGGAGGGTTCTCAGAGGCAACACTCACACATCCGTAGCTCATTGCCTCCAAAGCAATATTTGGACAGGCCTCGACACGGCTCGTCATTACAAAAAGCGTACAATGACCGTAACACCAGTTGATTTCGTCTTCGTTCAGATTCCCGACCCAGCAAACGCTATCAGAAAGGCCGTTGGCCTCAAACCACTGAACCAGCCCGTCCCTATAGTTCTTCATCCCCGTCACAGTTTCTCCTGCAATCACCAGCCTTATGTTCACATTTTGCGCCTTCAGATGGGCAAGTGCCTGCAGGATATCTTCAAGACCGCGAGCGGGCCTTACAGAACCGCAGGTAAACAGAAACCCGTCTTTCCATCCGGAAGGAATCAAGGCAGGACGCACGTCATTACTTCGCTCAGTGGTATGATTGAGCCCATGATATACCATGGATATCTTGTCTTCTTTGATTCCAAGCCTGTCGACAAGACACTGTTTGACAAAATTTGATACTGCAATAGTGTGGTTAGCACGTCGTACCGAAGCACAGGTAAGCCGCAGCTGGATAAACTTCCTGATCCGCTCCTGTATTGTGTCCCCCGGCATATTCGGTATAAAGACCTCCATATTGCGGACCATATTGACGACCGGAATATCACCGAAACAGATATATCGATCAACAGGAAGAAAGATAATATCGGGTGAGAATTTTTCGAGACATTCAACCATCTTCCTGTCAGGAATATGGGCGAAGTGACTGAGAGAAAGAGGTCTGCATGAACAGTAATCTGCTTTGGGTAATTTGTCGAACCATCCTGTAATATCATTCCCCCGGGGAGAAACGCACAGCAAGGCATCCACGTCATTATGCTCAGCAAGACGCGGCAGCATATTCTTCAGATACTTCTTGTACCCTCCACTAAAGCCGCCGCCAGTCAGATTGACAAGAGCAAGTCTCAAATGTTCAGCCCCATATTTTTCAATTCGGCAAGGATATACGATACTCCCTGCGCCACAACTCGAACATCGTCAACGCAAATATACGATTCGCATTGGCAAGCCCCCAACGCTGTCCCCTAATCAGGCTCGCGATCATCTTTTTGTCAAAAATGGTGGAATCAGACTCCATCAATACCCCGGTCATAAAAGTGCCCCACTCACCCTTGAACCAGGCATTAAGGGGAAGCGAAAAGCCCTGTTTACGATTGATATCCAATGTCGAGGGTAATAGTCGTTTTGCCAGTCTTCGGAGAAGAATCTTCCGTTCATTCCTATCGGCCCGGAAACTATCCGGAAGTCTACCGAATGCAAACTCTATGAGTTTGTGATCTAAAAATGGGGCATGTAGTTCCAACGAATGAAGCATACCGGCCCTGTCTGATTTAACCAGATAATCATCCACCATCGTTGTTTTAAAATCCATTCTTGAAGCATTTTGAAAAATGCTCAATGAAGCATCAAAATGCGCTACTTTCATCGATTCCTGCGAAACCGACGAAGTGTAACCAGAGCTATATAATGGCGACATAAGTTTACGTCGAGATTCTTTGTCAAAATAGATATTTACCGCACTAATACTAGAATCTGAATTTCCTTCAAGTCCGATAATATGATTCCGTCCTTTCGTTCCAACGGGTAGGACATGAGACGCGATTAATGAGCCAATTCTTCTGACCCTTCCTGGCACATATTCCCTTAACCGATCAATCTTCTGCAAGAAGTTATAATGAGGATAGCCTCCAAACAGCTCGTCCCCACCATCCCCACCGAGAGCTACAGTGACTGACTTCTTGACAAGACCTGCGAGCATCGAGGTTGGTACAATTGAATGATCAGCAATAGGTTCATCATATTGCTTTGCAAGATGTGGTAAAAGTAACACGGAGGCTGGTTCAGCGACCAGTTCTGTATGTTCAGTTCCAAAATGGTCAGCCACCAATCTTGCATAAGGACCTTCATTAAATGAACCATGCCCTGGAAACGATACAGTGAAAGTCTTGAGTGGCTGGTCAGATACCTTTGCGGCAATTGCCGTAACAAGAGAGGAATCAAGTCCCCCGCTAAGGAGAATGCCAACAGGAACATCGGCGACTAATTGCCTGCGAACAGCCCCGGATAGGATTGCCTCCAGTTCCTCTGTGAGATCTTCAATAGAAACACCAGACAGGGGTAAGCTCTCCGGAAGTTCCCAGTAGCGCCAAATATTGGCATGCTTCTTCTCCAAGCTATATATCATGGCATGAGCTGGAGGAAGTTTGTATGTATCTTTGAGAATAGTCTGATCGCCAGAGACAAAACCATACGCGAGGTAATAGTCGAGCGCATCCAGATCTAATTCACGTGGAAACTCCGGGTCGGCCATCAATGCCTTAAGTTCCGACGCAAAAACAAAACGATTATCTGAATGTTTATAAAACAAAGGTTTCTCACCTGCCCTGTCACGGGCAAGAAACAACTCCTGGCTGATTTCATCATAGATTGCAAATGCGAAGGCGCCGATCAGATGTACTAAACAATTCTTTCCCCATTCCTTATACGATTCCAAAAGCACTTCCGTATCACTGCTCGAACGAAAGGTGTGCCCTGCCTTCAGCAACTCCTCGCGCAATTCACGATAGTTATATATTTCACCATTAAGAATAATCACAAACTTGCCAGTACTGTCTTCCATCGGTTGATGTCCGGCTGGAGACAGATCAATAACAGCCAGTCGCCGGTGAGCCAGTCCCAACCGTTTATCTGGAGACCACCATGCTCCCGCATCATTTGGCCCTCGATGAGTCATGGTATCACGCATCATCAAAAGACGATTTGGATTGTCTGTAGGAAATTTTGTAAATATGCCGACGATACCGCACATGTGGCTAAGTTTCCCCGTTTACTATCATGCCAGTTTTTTACCTCTGCCCACAATTCCATTCGAACCATATTGTACATCGGTACCGTCAAATCCGGCTTCAGAAAACCACCTTTTCACAGTTTTCAAAGACTGCGGATGATCATGGGCTGGAGAATACATGTCAAAGGTGTCAAGAACAGCCCAGTCTCTATTTATCTCTGACGGTAGTCCGAGGTGTGTATATTCGATGATTGGCGAGAGTCGGGCTCCTGCCCGACCCAAAAACGTTCGCAAAAATCTGGTGAAGGGAATAAGGATAGGCACAACACGCGCTACAAACTTATAGAGTTTATCCTTATTCATCCGCTTTGTTACCGGACGTAACAGGTATTTCCACTGTAACCATGACAGGAAATTTGCTTTATATACATCGACAACAAGTTCACCGCCAGGCTTCACGTGTCTTGCGAGACTTCTAAAGGCACGTTCTGGCTCAGGCGTGTGTTGCAGTACACCAAGACAAATGACTTTGTCGAACGACTCTTGAGGAAACGGGATGTTGAATATGTCGCCCTGGAAAAGATGCAGATTCGGCATATTGCCATTATTTGTCAGGTTGGCTTCAACAGCGATGGAGTAATCGAAGGAAAATATATCGGCGCCGGTTTTGAGAAGGACCTCCGTAAATCGTCCGGCACCAGATCCAGCCTCAAGAATACGTTCTCCTTCCATGTGTTCGGGCCAACTGGAAACTGCAAAAAGGCGATCACGGGAGATGGAGAGACCGGTATAACTGTCAAGTTGAGTCCTTCGGTGTCTGCTCCACTGAAAACCAAACGAATCAGCATAGTTTTCGGTTATAACAAAACGGGGTATTCCGTCCTTTACCGGATAATGTATGCCACAGGTACGACATACAAGTTTTCCATCCTGAACAGTACAATCTTCCTTCTGTACCCTGTCAGTGAGAACAAAGTACTCATTGCAGGTGGTACACAGATACTTCTCTATATCGGATTTTATACAAGTTCCTTATATATTTTTTCGTAATCTCGGGCCATTTTGGCTACGGACCATTCCTGAGTTTTCTGCTTTGCGCTTAAAGCGTGACCCTTTGAGATATCCGCATTACACAAGGTCTGCACAACGGCATCGGCCGTCTGTTGAATGTTGGATGGATCTACAAAGCGCGCGCAACTTTCATCTAGAATCTCGTGGTGCGCAGGGATATCCGAAACTACCAAAGGGCATCCGCATGCCATAGCTTCCATGACCGTATTTGGGCAGCCTTCGTAGGCGCTCAGCGAGACAAAAACTGAGGCCTTCTTCATCAATGCCCATACAGCAGCAACCGGTAAATACCCGGTAAAATGGACATCCGCGGCCAGTCCCAACTTATGCCTCAGTAGCTCCAATTCAGCGCGTTGCGGACCTTTCCCACACAAAACCACTTGCACTCTTTGTTGCTGCTTAACATATACCAATGATTCCAGAAAAGCTGTCAGATTCTTGGTGGCACTGACATCTGAGGTTAACCTACCGACATAAAGCACAATGGGCACTTCAGTCTTAGCCAATCCGAGTGGTAAAGCAGCCACAGTCCTGTCAATTTCATGCAATGGTAATCCATTTGGGATGACATACCGACGACTGTACGGCAACTGGGTTTTCCAGTATGCGTCACCGCCCCGGGAATTGGATACAATATCACTCGCGCCAGAACCTACCCGAACCCGTAAACGATTTTTCCAAGTCGGTGGATAAGCCATGGCCGAACTCGGCTCACGAAATATCCATGGGATTCCTTTAAGTCTTGCCGCAATTCCACCAAGAACATCCATTTGCAAAATCCATGTATGAATGATGTCCGGCTTAATGAATCGGGTAAGTCGTATTATTTTCCATAACAAACAGGGATCGTAATTAGATCGTGCTTTGATCTGGTGTAAAAGAACTCCAGGAAGTTCAGGTTTTTGGGGACCTTGCCCGCAGTAGGCAATATGTACATCATGACCCATGCGGACGAGTTCCGGGGCCAAATAACTGAGTTGACGCTCTGCTCCTCCGCAGCTCAGTTGTGGTATGAGGTTAAGTATACGCATATTCAATCAATAAATTCACAAAACCATAATTCCATAAACAAGAATGCCCATAGGCGGTTGAACCAGTCTCTACGGCCTTCAATGCGTTCATGTACCATTTTTTGGAGCAGGTGTTGTTCCAACAGACCTCTGCGTACTGATGTTTTATCAAGATGTTTTTTAAAGCGGTGGCGCAAGCTCAGTTCGAAACTATTTCAAAACCGGAAAGGCGAAACCTGTCAAAGGCAATAATGAATTACATTTGGCAATAAAGTTTTAAAGTTTTTTCTCAATATGCTTTTTCCATCCAGCGCAACGTACTTACCCCCCCAATTCATTGTATGAATATTGAAAAATTTGTCTGTCCTAGAAGGGATAATTTGATGAACACATCTTTCTTCATACTCATTAACATTGAGCTTAATCACTTCATTGATATTAATTCCAAATCCATAATGCCCTACACACATTTGGGAAGGTCTGTACAGCCTCCCTTCATGTTCAAATAATTTACCTGCATTTCTGCTAGAACCTGCCCCTCCAACCACAGGATTTAATGGGTGAGCTACCCATTTTCCGTTTACAGGATCATCTGCATAGAAAACATGCAGCTCATCATTACATGAAACTCCCGGTCCGGCAGCAATGTTTGTAAACAACCACCATTTATCATTTTTCTGGACAACAAAAGAGTCAACTGCTTCAACATCTTTCATAAATGTTTTCTTTTTTGTCCACTTGTTGGGAAACTCTATAGATTCATAAAGTTCTATCGAACGATTTTGTCTTGTTTCAGCTAACATATAATATTTATCATTGTACTTGAAAACGAAAGGGAACGATAAATGATATGGCTTATCCAGCACTATTTTGCCTTCATCGATATTGTTCAATCCCTTAAAAGCCATACATCTGATAACTCCTTTTTTTTCAGCAAACATTAGCTCCTCCACGAAAAGATAATTCATGCCCTCGTGTTCTATAATACAAGGATCAACCCAATGACGATCATTAGGCGGACTTATTACCTTGAGTAGATTTGGATTAGGCGGCAGCGTCTTTATGTTCTCGCCGATTAGTATACTGTATTGTTCAACCATAATAATATTCTTTAATTTCTGGTAAAATATTCTAACAAGATGAAGGGCGACAATTCTCCAATTTACATGAAGCTTCTCGCTTTTTCTTAGCATGGGGTGACAAACTGGAAAACTATTTTGCAATGAGTTATACTTGCTTATGCATCTGACAATCACATTAATAGCCTTGCACAAGAGTGCAGTATTGTTTCTCTCGATCAACGGAAAACTAGTCAGTGATTCAGAATAATATACGACCGTATTATCTGATGCTTCCAATATATATAGTGGCGTTACTCCTATATTTTTCATAACAAAAGCTACAGTATCAATCCCATAACATCTCTTATCGTAGTAATTGGAGATAAACCATTTGTGATTAGATTCTATTTGTTTAATGTCATCAGGAAAAGAATCACAAAAATTGACGATGTAATCATATACAGTATCTTTCTTAATATATGGAAGGAACTCAAGTGGCTGGGTATAATTTTTATAAGAAGAAAAAACAGTGTCAATTTCCCGGCGAATTTTTTGCAGATAGATATTTTCTAATTTTAGGTAAAGCCACTCTGCCGTGCAATACCTCTTCATTTTAGGATAAACTACGATATCCACATGGTGACCTTTTCCTTTTAAAACAGACACTATATATTGAAAGGGTACAAACGATATACCCTTATTTATAGCAATAAGAATTTTCATGGATCAATAAGTGTCTCCATCACATGCTTCATAAAAAAATGAATGATGTTGCGTTAAACTGTTGGTTAAATTGAGATGTCCATATTGGTAATAATTATATTTATTAAACCGGGACTGAATTACACGCAGGTTCGGATGATTGTCTGTACACCAAAATGATATTCTGATAAGACCGGTGATTACAGATAACCACTTCAGACGGTTGAGCAATTGTGCAGCGTGCTCATCATCTGTATTAAAAATGCACCCGATCTGCATCGTGCGAACAACCTTTATCCAGATCACGCTTTCTTTTTCTTCAAGAAAGTAATTATCAGAAAACGTTCTATATGCAATTCCATCTTGGTCATAATAAATAGAATTATTTCTGTCGATTGTGGTATATTTCAAATTTGATTTGAGGCCAAGCAGCTTTGCCCAAAAGTTGAAATAACGAAGGTAAACGCTTTTTAGCCCTACAAGATGCATTAATGCAGCGAAAGGAAAAGTATAGACTGTTTGCTTATAAAAGTGGAGTTTTCCATCAATTGTCCAATTTAGCTTTTTAATAAATCCGGGCAGCGAATTCTCGTTCGGAAAACCGAATATTAACTTAATACCTTCTTTGCGAGCGAGATCATATGTCATTTTTGCAAGTTCAATAAAAAGTCCTTTGTGCTGATGGTCTTTATGAGTCATTGTATCCCCAGACTGTGCAGCACGCAAAACCTGGCTGTTTAACTTAAACCGAATGGGAAATACACCGTAGTAAGCTGCTGGTTCTCCAGTTTGCGTGTATGCAATATAACCGACAAAGGAAGCGCCAAATCTTTCAGTATCAAATTTCTTTTCTAAATATGATAATGATACTTTTTGATTAAAGGCACTTTTAAACAAAATGAGAAGATCGAATAAACGATCTTTGCTTATTCTGTGTATTTGGTATTCTTTAAATATAATTGGCATGGTACAAAAAACCTGTTCCCTCTCATGCTTTTTTAAACGAATTTTATCAATCAATATACTCACGAAACCATAGTTCAAGAAAAAGAAACACCCAAAGTCGATTGCTCCAGTCTCTTTTTCTTTCTGTATGTTCCTGGACGAGCTTTTGTAGAAACCGAGGATGGAAAAGACAACGCTTGGCCGATTGACAGTCCAAAAGGGTAGATCGAAGTAATTCGGTGAGGTCTGTCCTGAACCATTCCGCCAAAGGAGGATCAAAACCCATCTTTTTCTTATGAAGAATCTGTTCTGGGATCAGCCCGGTCAACGCATTCTTCATAATGAGTTTTCCCCCAGATGAATCTCGTTTTAGCCGTGATGGAATCGTTGCAGCAAACTCGACAAGTTCATGATCGAGAAAAGGACAGCGCACCTCCAGACTGTTGGCCATGGATGCTATATCCGTTTTCACCATGAGACAGTCGGGGAGATAAAAATTCTGATCGTGCCGCATCAACCAGTCCAGCTCATCCATGCCATCCTCCCATGGGTAAGTCGTCAGAGGGTCTTCCGGAACGGGTGGTCTGGAAATCAGGTCTCTGAATGAAGGTGTGTAGGCCAGTCGCTTCTCCTCGGGCTTTAATGTGGTTCCAAACTGGAGACGACGAACCTTCACGTTTGCCGCCCCAAGCATAGCGAGCCCGCGACGGAGGCGTGCCGCATTATTGTTATGAGGAAATGAATTAAGCAGTCCCCTTCCTCCCTCTGCCAGCATTTTTCTTAACCAGAGAGGCCACATATCCCATTTATTCCAACCCAGGATCGACGTATAATTGTCATAGCCGGCAAATGACTCATCCCCGCCATCCCCGCTCAAAGCAACAGTCACATACCGGCGTGTCATCTTTGACACATAGTAAGTGGGCAATGCGGAAGGATCCGCAAAAGGTTCGTTATAATGTCGTACAAGAAGCGGCAACACCTCAGAAACATTGGGCTTGACGATCAATTCATGGTGCTCGGTGCCATAACGTTCGGCCAGCAATCGCGCATATGGCAGTTCATTAAACGCTTCTTCCTCGAAACCAATAGAAAAGGTTTTCACTGGTCTGGCGCTTTCCTGCGCCATGAGCGCAACGATGGTGGCAGAGTCGATACCGCCGCTCAGGAATGCGCCAAGAGGTACATCCGATATCATCCGCAATCGGACCGATTCACGCAGGCACCGCAAAAGTTCAGCTTCAATTTCCTCCTGGCGAGCGCTGGTCTTTGTGGAAAGCGGAGGCTCCCAGTAGCACTTTGTCTTTACATTGCCTTGGAGGTCACACGTCAGATATTCTCCCGGTCTCAGTCGCTTGACACCTTTGAAGGCCGTCAATGGGCTGGGTACGAATTGATACGTCAGATATAAGTCAATGGCATGGTAATCCGGAGAAACCGAGACATCAGAATCTGCGGTGACTGCTTTGATCTCCGAACCAAACACAAAAGAATTAGGGGTCAGAGTATAACAGAAAGGTTTCTTGCCCATTCGGTCGCGAGCGCAGAACAGGACCTCATGGCGCTGATCCCAAAGCGCAAAAGCAAACATTCCCCTCAGCTTCTGCAAACATACCACTCCTTCATCTTCGTATAGATGAATAATCACTTCTGTGTCAGAATTCGTTACGAATCTATGCCCTCGCTTTTCCAACTGTTTGCGCAGTTCCTGAAAATTGTAAATCTCGCCATTAAAGACGAGCCATACGGTGCGGTCTTCATTGGTCAGAGGCGGACATGCGCCGGGAGCAAGATCAATGACGGAAAGTCGACGCTGTCCAAGGCCAATGTGAGGTGCAGTATAGAGGCCTTCGTCATCCGGGCCACGGTACATGATGGTTTTGCACATCGCCCTGATGGATTCAGGTGCAGGAGTACTATCTTTAAATATCAGTTTCCCGCAGATTCCACACATAGGTTATCTCATGGTCGGAGAGGATATAACGATTCTCTGCCCTGGTGGCTTATCTTGCTTGAAATAGAAAATAGCCGTTCCCATACGAAGTAGTATGTAAAATGGAATGACTTCCCAGACGAGATTCGACAGCAGGCTGAGTGTCGTATCTCTGAACGTGTAATACACTTTTAGACAGATAAACATATACAACAAAGTTTCAAGAAACCCGTCTTGTCGCTTCATATACCAGCGATGGAAGCGAGCCAGAATGTACCCCAACAATGCACCGCGAAGGGCAAGCTCCAACCAGTCCAACCCCACAATGGATTGAGTGATCACCCCCCACATAAGACCCTGCCCGATTCCGCTCATACCAATCTCCCGCAGATACCATTCCGAGGCCGACACCTTCTCAAAAGGCATGATCTGCTGTGGCGGAAGAATTGTAATGATATCGTTGATATATAGATACCAGGGCAATTTAGCACCGCTCTCTTTCATCTGTAGCACATCATACGCCGTTCCCAGCAATGCCTGGAATTCGTTGTTTCCTGAAAATATACCTGCATTGGCACGAGATAAATCGAACCGCATTTCAGCAAAATCAAAATATACACGGAAAAGTCCCATAAATATAAAACCTGTCAACAGTATCGTCCCTAAAGCCATAAGCGTTTTCATGGTTAAAGGTTTAATCATCCGGTGATAAAGCAATCCGGTTGCCATCAGGAAGAGAACCAAACCGGTTCGCCCTCCTTTTATGTAAATAGCCTGAACGATTTCCGCAGTAACCCATAACAGTAGAACAATAAGCCACTTTCTCTGCCTGCATCGGCTAACAACAATAAAAAGTAAGGCCAACTTGGACAGGAACAGAATCCCCGCCAACTTGCTGGATATCTGCAACAGGAGGACAGGCAAGTCCTCAAACGCGGCCACGTTATTAACATATACTTCTGACTCATAACTGGTATTATAATTCGCCCCTGTCATCAATTGCAGGAGGAAAAAATAACCTGTCAATGACAGGAAAAAAAGAACAATGATCCACTGGGCAGAATGACTCGGAGTGCCAACATGACCTGTTTCTACAGCTCCTCTGCCTCGAAACACCGAATAGACAACTATAAAAGAAAAGAGATACAACACATGGCGTAAATGGAAAAAACCCAGTTCGGCAGGTGATATATTATACGATTGCAGGCGTTCATCACTGAGAGGGCCAAACTGCAAGCCATCCACCCAATAATTGAAAAGAGGATAAACCGAATAAACTAAAGTAGCCAAAGCGCAGAATATGCCGACATCAAAGAAAGGAATTCTCTGATCGCGATCCCACAACGTCATCCAGAGCCAGAGTACCATAATGACGCATGCAAGCCCCGGCGCCGCCACATAAACTTGATCGACCGTCATTAATGCCAATGCAATGGCACCTAACACAAATGCAAGAAAGACTATTGCAATCGTTCTATCCCGAATACGCATCGCGTACCAATTGAATCATGCAAAATTCAAAAGACATGTATATCATGACGTGCAGTCCGTAATGTCCTTAACCCATGCAATAACGCGCGACACCTCTTCTATCGTAACGATTTTCTCTATCGCCAGTTGCTTATATGCAACTATTAAATTCTCCGTCACCGTACGCGCGTTCTGGATAGTAGAAGAAACAATCTCTATTACCTTTTGCGCATAAAGATAACATGGAACCTCCTGTTCAAAGTCCCTAAGATAGACATGAGGGTTACGCTCCTGCACTACAGTGGCACTGTGGAACCCCAAGTAGTAGCCCGCAGCCTGCATAATCGGTTGCGCAATCAGGCCTCGCAAAATGTCTGTAAACCTAAACGTCACGGTTGATGGAAGATAAAGTAGCGGAAATATTTCTTTTCTAAACGAGGTGTTCTGTGAATTAAACGGACAAAATGTATCTTTGCCAAGAACAATGGGTTCTCTTGTATCAAAATTACAATGTTCATTGACAGTCATTCTATATATTGCATCTACATCAGGATCACCGTTTGTTAAGCCTTGCCAGACACCAATCTGAATATTCTCTATTACAGCGCCAACATGTAAATCACTATTTGCATCAGCAATAGAAAGTCGCTCTAGCGGAAACCCTCGTGGCCATATTGTCTGGGTTGTAAATGACTTGTAGATATTTACGAAGCCCATGTTCGATGCTGACAGCAAAAACGCTTCAGCGAATGGTTCGATGCCCCAATTCGACAGAGGATGATTGTCGTCATCTGTATCAAATATGATCTCTGCTCCTGCTCGCATCGCGGTTAGATATCCGATATTTTTTCTCGCATAATGGTTTCGGGGGAGCAAAGACTCGGTACAAAACCCACTTTTAGATTGTTCCTCTATGGGCAAAAATATAACCTCATCCAAATGCCAATCTTTCGGGCTTTTATCATCACCAACCACAATAACTTTCCATCCCTTTTGCCGTGTAAAGGCTAAAACCGCTGCTGTTGGGGAAAAGATCGAAGTAATAACAACAAACTTTTTATCGTTTTGCATAATTATTTATGGCTCTAAAATTTATCCCGCAGATATTTAGCTACACCAAAGGGTAGCGCTATAATCCAAATCATTCGTGCAGTCAATGGTAGTCCATGTACTTGCTCAATCAAGTGCGTCTTTGCGTGGAGTGAATAGCGTATATAGGATGCTGCCAATCGCAAAAATCTCAGGGGTGCATATTTTATCCAAACGAAATCATGCATAAGGATCATACGATCATATAATGCAATTGAAAGTGCGTTTTTTCGCAATATCACTGGGCTCGTTAGCTTTCCTGAATCAATATTAACTACATCAAGCACATAGTATTTACGAAGAGGCACATCAATAAACCTCGTTTTATACTTGGCACCGATTGCCCGCCAGATCAACCCCTCAGGAACAAAACGTACACCATCAAGCATTGGAAACGGAAATTCTCTCATAACATCAGTCCGCACGAGTGGAAACATCTCTTCAGACATCCCTCTTTTAAATACCATCTCTTGATAGGTGCTATCAAGCCATGCAACACCCAGGCTTTTCCCTATCATCTTGCCTGTTTGATCCATACAACGCGCCCAAATTCCTGAATATTTATTCCTTTCTGATACAGGAATCTGTTCCCAATGCGTCTTTAAGCTCGCTAGGGTTTCAGGCATACATGAATCATCTGAGTGTATGGTCAGAAACAAACCGCCAGATGCGAACACAGCACCTTCGTTGTATGCGCCATGAAGTCCGATAGTACTTTGCCGAACATAACGGATAGGAAAATTAGCCGCTTTACTCCACTCCTGTGCCATCAACGGTGTCTTGTCATTCCCGCCATCTACAATTAACCACTCAAAGTTTTGATAAGTCTGCAATAGAAGGCTTTCATACAATACAGGAAGAATATCCGCACGGTTATAGGTCGGCGTAAAAACAGTAAAATAAGGACGTACCTTGCCTGAGACAATATTTCCGTTAATAGTACTTGATGTATTCACAACCCCTTCCACCATGTATGTTTCAATAATCCACCATTTTAAAAATCATAGGTCTGCTACCGTACTGCAGACGAACGCAATTTCTTTCATTCCTTTCTGTACAGTATGGCTACAAGAGAGAACTGTAAGATTACCCACAGGATATTCGCGCCTAGATAAGCAGCCGCCAGTCCAACGCCACCATAAGGCTGAACAAGGTAATATGCCGCCACAACCAGGAATGCTTCCCTCGGAACATTTATGCTGAAAAATGAAAGCCAGATCTTCGCTTTGGACTGCACATACTGATAAAGGGCAATACTCAGACCTTCAAACACGCTGGAGACGAGGAGAAACCAGAGAAGAAAATGTCCAGCCTCGAAATCCTTTCCGAAAAGCTGAAGCATCGGTCGCCCCAAAACCCCCATGATAAGGGCGCCGCTCAGAGAAACGAGAAAGAGGGACAGTACATTCGATCTGAATATCCGGTTATAGCGAGACATATCCCCTTTGGCTTGTTCGTTATTCAGCACGGAGAGCCCAACACTGTTCATCACAGTTGGCAGGAATAATACGAGGATACGAAGATTGTTGGCCGCACTGTAAAGAGCCATTTCCCCATACCCTCCAAGCTGGCGAACAAGGAAAGAGTTAGCTAACCAAATCATCGGCATGGAGTAGTATCCTGCAAGTGCGGCAGGCAACGCGAATTTAAAGATAATCGATTTTTCCTGGCTGAAACTGCCGCGATACTGGGGCTTTATTCCTTGCGCTTGGCTTTCGAGTCGAAGCCACCTTTTGTGAATAGCGCAGCGGACAAGAGCACTTATACTGAGTCCAACGAGAGTGCCATTCAACCCTCCCCACCATGCACCAAGGGCAATGGCAACCACTGCTACTATCCCGCTTGCCACTCCTGCTTTTGCAAGACCACCGTACGCCTCCAGACCCGAAAGTGCCCCTGTCTGGTATCCGTTTATGGATGAGAAAAAGAGAAACCCAGAGCCTATCATCAAAGCACTTGCGAGATGTGGCGCATTCAACATCGTCCCGGCCAGCCAAGGAGCCATGGCAATAAGCAGAAACGTCCCAAAACCTGCCATCACGACGGAAACAAGTGCACACAAGCCCATGATTCGTCCGGCTCGCTGCGGATCACTTGAGCGGTACTCTGCGATATATTTCGAAGCGGTATATCCAGTCGCGAGCTGAGAAAGCGCAGATACCGTCAACAAGGTACTCTGCACCATCGCGTATTCGCCAAAAGTCTGTTTCAGGAGAATGCGGGCAACGATAATGTTGACAATCAGGGTACTGCCTTGATTGAACGCAACGGCAATAAAATTCAACACCGTCCCTTTAATCAGTCTGTCTCGAAGTCTGAGCATAAGCATTCAGTTTTGCAGGTTTCAGGGTCAGACCTGTACAATGTACTTTGATTCTTCACATTGGGTTTTTGTGGGACTTTAGGGTCACTGAATTTAGAATTTACTATTTTCCGATTCACGATTCATCCATGCTTCGCTCGAAGAGCTACACAGGACTTCGTTTGAAGATTCTTTGACCACTCTCTTCCCCTCTCTCCCCCCATCTCCTTGTCACCCATTCACCGTTTCCCCTTGTCCTCCACATTCACCACTCACCTTTAACCTCTCATGCAATCAACACTCGGAAATCATCATTCGGCAATTTTCTCAGGACACACTCCGTGCCCGTCAATTATGCGGCTTCGTCCCTGTATACCCATTACTACGCCGCACAGGTCGCGCCTTCGCCCCCCTATGCTTCGTTAAAGCTACGCCCTGGCAAGCAGGTACGCCTTCGTCCCCGTTTCTCCGTTTCCTCTTGTCTCTCCCTGCCCCTTCCCCACTCCCCGTTCACAACTCACTATTCACTACTTACCACTTTACTCACTAACCCCGGTGATCGGTTCCGTAATAGTGCCCGTATTCATGCCCGACCCGGCTGAGGTCGACATCGTTGATGATTTCGCCAACATCTCTTCAGCAGAAACCGCAAAAATTGCTTCACCAATCTGGAAAGAACGTTTCCCCGGATAAACCACAACTCCCTCGTGTATAATCCCGTCAGCAATGCCCTGGCGAAGGCCGGCAGCATCGTCACCGGAAACCGACGACGAGCACTTGAACTCATAACCAACCCGCTTCTGTCCCCGATCAATCAGCAAATCAATTTCCGTCCCGGTATGTGTACGGTAAAAATAAAACTGGCTTCCCCGGCGGATCGATTGTTCCAATGCGATCACTTGTTCTACCATGAACCCCTCCCAGCTCCGGCCACGCGCCGGAGAAGTAATCAAATCATCATTGTCGCGTATTCCCAGAAGGAGATGAAGCAAGCCCGAATCCCGAATGTAAAGTTTTGGAGCCTTTACGAGGCGTTTGCCAATGTTGGCATAATACGGCTGCAAACGACGGATCAGAAAATGTCCTTCGATGACGTCGAGACTCTTATTGACGGTGTGATATGAGACCCCAAGTGACCGGGCAAAATCCGAAGCATTCAATACCCCACCATGGCTGTGGGCAATCATGGTCATTAATTTCCGCATTTCCTGCGCGGAGAAGGCCAACCCATTCCGGCCCACATCACGTTCGATAAATGTACGGATATAGTTGTCGCACCAGGACTCCCATGTTTCCGGATCTTTTGCAAGATAGGCATCGGGATACCCGCCCCTCAACCACAGAATGTCATGCGTGTTGACTTCCCGCCCCATCAACTCCCGATAAAGAAATGGTGTAAGCTCCAGAATGCCGACACGACCAGCAAGACTCTCGGATATATCCCTGATTAAAGCAGGATTCACCGAGCCTAGAAGATAGTACCGACCGTTTTCTTTTCTCTCCTCGTCAATGAGCGCTCTTAAGGCAGGGAAAAGATGCGGCATGGTCTGTGCCTCGTCGAAGACGATCGGCCCGGGAATACGCCTGATCGCAAGTTCAGGATCAGCATCAAAAACCTGACGGTCAGAGTTGAGCTCAAAATCAAAATATCGCGCTTTCAGAGCGGTCTTGGCCAGCGTAGTCTTTCCACATTGCCGCGGACCAATGAAGATGACTGCCGGAAACTGCGCAGCCAATTTTTCTAACAATGAAGTAGCTGTCCTAGCAATCATGTTTGAAATATAGAATATATATTTCTATTTTGCAAGCTTTTCTTTAACATATTCATATTACTGTGTTTATATGATATGTAAACCTCTCTTTTCCCGGCAGAAGTGTAATAAAGCCGCCCCGATACCAGCCTGCCCCAAGCCCCGTTGGCTGGCAGGTAACGAGGCGGCTACATCAGGATGTGAATGTAGCCACGGCGTTACATCGCCGTGCAGTAATAAAGTGACCGCCCCGTTCACCACTCACCATCTACCACTCACCATTCACTCTCTTCCCACTTCACTCCCTATCCACGGCGATCGCTTCCATAATAGTGCCCGTATTCATGCCCGACCCGGCTGAGGTCAACATCGTTGATGATCGCACCAAGGATGTTCGCACCGCCATCATTGAGCTTTCTGATGCATCGCTTGGCAATGCTCTTCTTGGTCTTGTTGAACCTGAAAACAAGCACAACCCCGTCTACGAGCCCCCCCAAAACCATTGCGTCGCTGGCCGCCCCGAGCGGCGGAGAATCAATGATCACCCGGTCATAATTCTTGCCGGCCCATTCAAGGAATTCACGAAGCCGCTTGGTCCCCAGTACTTCAGCTGGATTAACATCCCTGGCAATTTGGCTGACCACAACATCAAGAGTTGGCAGTTCAGTCCTGGTGCAAATACTGCTGAAAGGCAGAGGCTCTGCGTCGCACAATGAATGAAGCAGGCTCCATTCAGAATTATCATCCATAACGGGAATACTATCACTCATAACTCTGGCGATCTGGGGACGTCTCATATCAAGGTCAACAAGCAGGACATGCATGCCGCTTTTTGCAGACATAATCGCGACGTTACAACTGCATATGGTCTTACCCTCGCGAGGTCCACTGCTCGTGAAAAGAAATGTTTTCCCATTGGAATTCTTATCCATCAGCCCCCTGATGCCGCTGAAGGCTTCGGCTGCTATACTGAATTTATCCTTTAACCCTATCAAGGCGAGCTTCTTCCTTGCCAACCAGGGCGTTCGCGGCACACTGCCAAGCACTTTGAGGCCAATGTCGTTTTCAACGTCGGCATCACTCCAGATACGGTCCTCCAGCTTGTAGGACAACATCGACAGAAATACGCCTGCGCATCCGCCCAGGAACAGCGCCAGCGCCAGAGACAACATCTTGCGAGGGCTGATTGGTTTCTTAGGAATATCGGCCGTTTCGATGATCTTGATTGTGGCAGATTTTTCATCAGCTGAGAGCCTGGCTTCTTCCATTCGCGCGAGAATACCCCTGTATGTCACTTCCAGGGTGTCTTTTTCCCGCTCGAGTACTCCCAGTTCTGTCCGCACACTGGCAATTTCTTTCTCTTTCTCCTCAGTAAGACGGATCTTCTCGTCATACTGTTTCTTCAAGGCAGAAAGCAACTGGTCCTGCGTCTTCACTTCGGGATGGTTTAGCGTATAACGCGACAACAATTTATCCCGTTCCGCGTTCGCCTCGGTAAGCTCCTTGCTGTAAGCAATAAGCGATTCCTTGATTGCCCCCCTTTGGGCTTCAAGAGTCTCCAGCAGGTTTTTTTGCCTGAAATCAAGCAGTTTCTGTTCCGCCTCGCTCAACATTTTACGCTGCGCTGCGATCTGCGAATCAAGCCAGGAAACCGCACCCTTTGACAGGTCCCTGTTTATTGCGTAAACCGCCTCAATACCCTCGGAAGCATACATATTGGCAATCGCCGCGGCTGTCTCAGGCTTGGGCGATTTCACGGATATTTTCACAAGGCTGGAACGCCGGATCAGGTCTATGCTGACGTTTCTTTTAAAATATCCGGCCAGCTTTTCTTCATCATTGGCATACTCGGGGAAAAAACGCCTTGTTTTATCCATGACTTTTTTTCTCAGCGTATTACTCTGAAGCTTTAAAACCTGAGTATTGAAAAGTTCTACGGAAGTGGATGGAACCGCACGGCTTGTGTCATCTATAACGGCATCCTGCTGGCCAAGTATTCTGGGACGGCGTACGCTGAGCTCAACAATGCTTTCCGCCCTGTAGATCGGCGTAGCCGAATATATGTAGTACGACCAGCTGATGGCGCTGAAGCAAAGCATCAACAGCAGAACAAATTTCTTGAGCCAGAGTATCCTGCAGAGTTCAGCCAGTTCAGCCCATGAAGAATCTTCAAATCCATTCTGCCCGCCGTAGAGAGGGTAGCCGCCGCCATAATATGAAGGCATGGGGCCGTAATAGACCGGCGATGATGCAGGCTGGTTCCCCTGCGGCAATCCGCCTGATTCCTGCGGGTCATTCGCGTTATTCTGTTTTGTCTTCCTGGACATGATCAGATTTCCAAGTATTCGAACTGTAGCCGCCCCGTTACCAGCCTGCCCCAAGTCCCGTTGGCTGGCAGGTACCGGGGCGTTTCATAACACGGTCCCGACTCTCTGGAGGTCGGGACGCCGTGGTCACAAAAAATTCTTCTCCGAAAACAAACAGGCTCCCGGACCTTTGTCCGGGAGCCTGCATTCAAGTCAAAACCCGGATACCCTCAAATGCGCAACCCAAAAACTACTGATTTTCATACCCAATCGCCGGCAGAGGCCGTATCTGCTCCATCACAACCGGAGGAGGAAGATCTCTTACCAGGTTGGCACCAGTATTATTCAGCTGTGTGTTCATGTTGTTAAGCACGTTATTCAGCTGTTCCACAGCACCCACAACACCATTAACATCGTCTGCAGCAGCTGCCTGCAAAGCCTGCTGGAGTATGGTTTCCATCTGCGCCAGTGTTTGCTGGATTGCCGCCAGGGCAGCTGTCGCCCTGTTCAGGGCCGCCTGCGCCTGTGCTATTGCCGCTGCATTGCCACCCTGCTGGGCGGCCGCCAGTGCGGCCTGCGCGGCAGCAACAGCTCTCTGGGCAGCTTCAACGGCAATCTTCATATCCGTAACCGCTATTTGCACCACTGCCAAGGCAGCTTCCACCTTGGCCATCTCCCTGGCTTTTCCGTCAGGATTGCCCAGCAGCGATTCTGCAGCTGCCTTCTGGGCCGCATATGCCGCTCTCTGCGCCGCAAGCATGCCCCGGCTGGCAGCCCTTACAGCCGCATCAATGGCGCTGAAAACAGCATTAACTGAGGCAATAGCACTATTGGAGTCAGGTACGTTTCCGGATCGGAAATTACCCCTCGTACTGGAGTTGCCCGTGTACATATGGAGGAATGACTGTGAGTTATTGGCACCAAAATCTGCGGATGAACCACGGAGGGCACACACTGCAGTCGGCGTCTGGAGATAATTCTTCTTGGTGCCGGAAGGACCCGCCGACTTGAAATAGGCCTTGCCGACATGCGCCGTGACCCGGCGTGCATCTTCTGTTGTCTTGAAGAAAACACCTTTCTTTTCCTGTTTTTCCACGGTTGAGACAACAGAGAAAGGCTTTACCTTGATCTCAGCGCCATCATTCAGCTTGATTTCGACACTACCCTGTTCAGTCTGGATCTTGTCCCCGGACAATACCGGTTGTCCGACAGCCTTGATATCTGTGACCTTGTCCCCGGACAGAATACGCGCTATTCCTTCAAATTTCTCAACCTTGCCGATTTCAACAGCCTGCGCGACCGAAGCTCCCAGCATCACACACATACTCAATAACGCTAAAAAATATCCACGCATAATTACCTCCCTAATTTCGGTTGGAAATTATATATTTCTGACGATTCAAAGTCAATAGGGCACAAAAACTGATTATTTTATCAGCTTTACCGTTTTTCCTGCCAGAAAATGCAGGATTTTCCATTTCATCTGTAATCGGAACATACATGGCAGAAACCATGACTCATTTTTTTAACTGGGTAGCTGACTGACTCAAAGTCAATGTCGTTATAGGTGGCCGTCGCGCTCCGTCCCGCCTGCCGGGTGCGGGGCGGGCAGGGAGCGCCCGGGCCACCCATAAACTTCCAGACAAAAACACAACCTGCGGGGGAGATCCTTGAGTCAGTCAGCTACCCGGTTTTATAAAAGATAATTAAAGATAAATTCTGAATTCACTGGCAGTTTCCAGGGAATTTGGTTATATTTAAATTGAACATAATAATGATGGAGGTTTAGTTATGAAAAGGTTTGTTATTGCTGTGATGTGTGTCGGAATGTTTATGGTGTTTAACGGTTTCGCCGCAAACGTCACTCCTAGAAAGAGGCCCAGCAAGAAGGCAGCAAATGCAGGTGCAGAGGCCATGCAGTGCCGTGAGATAACTTTAATCGGAGTTATGTCGGACTTAAAAGAAGAGGAAATAAAGGATAAAGACGGGAAGGTCATTCAGAAATTAAAATACTATCTTCTTACGGACAGCAAAAAGAAAGACTGGAGAATGCCCAGGGATTATCCCATTGCCAAGCTGAAGGAATATGAAGGGAAAAAGGTTAAAATTGTAGGTATGATTCTCGGCGGCAGTACCCTGCTTTCAATCAAGAAATTAGACGTAATGTAATTAAAATACTTCTTGCGTATTTTAAATCTTAAACGTGAAACCGCAGCAAATGCTGCGGTTTCACGTTTTACAAGGTACTGCTAACGTCAAAAGTGATAGATAATATTTCCGCCTACTGAAGCACGATCAAAATATTCCACCTGGCAACCGACAGAAAAATTATGGGATATATAGATATCTACTCCGCCCAGAATACCCCATGTTTTCTTCTCCCTGATCTGCGCCTCTTCCCCGAACGAGTCCTCGACATTTCCATTGATGATCGAAACGGCCGGGCCCAGCAAAATGGCAAGGCTGTAAGGCCCCTGTGACAAGTCCCCTTCATTATTGGTAAAAATCTCATAACAAAAAGGCAAAGCAAAAGAATATTCGTTCCAGTGGCCTTTGATGTCAGCTTTCTCTTCGTCAACCTGGTACCTTGAGAATTCCAGGAGAGTTTTTAATGTCAGTTTTCCCGTCATGAAATCCGGATCCACTATCTCTGTCTGCCAGAGATTGCCTTGAAGGCCAATCGAACCTTTTGCACGCCTGTCACCATAGCCTGCCGTTTCATAAGGTTTGACCTGTACAAAACCAAAAGTTGCAAACACGGTCAGCCAGTCTTTTGCATCATAACCGACAAATAAATCCAACGTTTGGGCTTCCAGCTTTTTCATATCACCAACATGATTTATATCAATGTCACGATTAATCCATTCGGCACCCAGGCCGACGCTGCATTTTTCGATTTCTCCGAAGGAAGCTGCCTCCCGCACGCCAACTCCGGCCATGGTGGCAGAAAAACCCTGGCCGCAGAAAAAAACAGCCGCAGTTACAAACGTCAACCAAAAGCGAATTTTCATGAATATTTTCTCCTTATTAACATTCCCGGGTATTTCATCACCACAAATTCCGGATTCTTCAAATTTACTGCGTGACGCTGATCAGCCAGTCGAGCGCCCGCTCAAGGACCGGCGTTTCAGTCCGGACACGCTCAATTATTTCCCCGTGCTGTCTCTGGTAAACATCAAAAACCCTGCGCGCATCTTCACCCATTTCATGACCGGAAAACAATTCCTTTTCCTTGGGGCCGAAATCAAGGTTAGACTGAATTGCATTCGGCTTTATGTGAGGATCGATCTCGTAGTTCGTCAAAAGCAGTCTGTTTGAGGCCCCGGAAGTCGAACCGCAGGTATCGAGATACCACGTTCGAGAATGAGTTAACGAATCAATTTTCAATAACTTGAGCAGTTTCTTTTCTGTTTCGAACAACCTGCAGATATCATCAACGGGAATACTGAATGTACGCAGGGAAACGACAATCTGCATGAAAGCAAGGTAAGCGCTGGAATAGTCCTCGCCTTTGCCGGGAATGTAAAGTCCAAGTTTTGTCTGAAGGTTATGAATATAGGGAGCCGACTTGCCCAGCGCTTTGCAGAAGGCCGGAAAAGTCATGCCGTGTTTTACGGTACAGCTTTTTCCATCACCGGCGGTATCTTTTTGGTCACGCTTCATGTTCGATCATGTCGAAAAACCATAGCCTGGACTTCAACACCATCGAGCCGACTCAACGTTTTACAGAAACTGCCGATTTTATTTTTCGAACCTGCCATTTCGACAATGATCACGCCATTGCCGGAGGATTTGCCGCTCAAATCATGCAGGCCAATCCTGGTTTTTATGCAATTACCAAATGCTGTGAGGATCTTCTGTATGCCGGGTACACGTTTCACCCTGTTCCTGACATGAATACCAACGATAACATGGTCATCATGCTTCATAACGGCCTCCTTGTTCGAAAATTCTTCCAGGTTTGTACAAGCTGAATCTGAATTTAACAGGGAGAGCGTACCGGATACAAGAGCGAACCGACTTTATCCGTCTTCGCAGAAGGCCCCAGACTTAGAGTCCGTGGGATGAATGCGGGTTTTGCTACGCCGGATTCCGCGAAGAAACTGCGGGCTTCCGCCGTCGCTAAAGAAGCTTCCCGCTCTGCCGGGGCTACGCGGGACAAGATGGCGGACACGTTAGCCCGCAGAGCTTCATTGACATTCCCTGCCGGCCCTGATTTGATCCCGGAGTCCAGTTTCCGGGGAGAACGTCATCATCACTACTCCACTACTCACCTCTTCCCCTCTCTCCCCATCTCCTTGTCCCCGTTTCTCCTTGTCCCCGTTTCTCCTTGTCCCCGTTTCTCCTTGTCCCCGTTTCTCCTTGTCCCCGTTTCTCCTTGTCCCCGTTTCT
>JAQUPZ010000005.1 GCA_028716365.1 Kiritimatiellia bacterium | reverse complement strand
ATCCCCATATAGTACATGGCAGAACCTCCTTTTTATATGATGGGCCACCATGGCCGCATCCTTGTTTGACTGGCATTATAGCCGAGTCTTATCGGAGGTTCTGCCTTTCATACTATCTGACACTGAACTTCTTTTTGGAATTGTAATGAAAGAATACCTTGAAGTTCACTGAAAATTAGATTTTAATCCACCCATCATTACTAATTCGTCGTCCGCCAACTGACGGAGATGGACTAAACAAGGCAAGAATAATTATGGTTTCTGCCTATGACAAAAAAGCAATGTCTTATACCCATTAACCAACTTAACCCTTATAACCCCAACACCACAATGCGCATACTTCTTTTTTCCCTTCTTTTGGCCACCGCCGCTTACGCGGCAGACACCCCAAAAGCGCCGCTGCTCGCGGGAGCAGCCACGAGCGACATCACGCCTGTACTGGGCACGGCGATCATCGGTGGGTTCCTGCCCATTCCGGCTGCCAATGTCCACGACGAGCTGCACGCGCGGTGTCTGGTACTCGACGACGGGCAAACGAAGCTCGCTCTGGTGGTCCTGGAGTTGCTCGGCATTGGTGACAGCGTGAGCTTCGAAGCCAGAAAGCTCATCGAAAAGGAGGTCGGAATCCCGCCGTCCAACGTGTTGATTTCGGCCATCCACACGCATTCGGCCCCCAGTGCCCTGGGCACGGAATTCAAGTCCCCGCAGAAGGCCGACGACTACCAGCGTTTCGTCGCCCGCCGCATCGCCGACGGGGTGAAGTGCGCGGCCAACCGGTTGCGCCCGGCCGAGGTCGGGTTCGCCACGGCCCAGGCGCCAGAGCACGTGTTCAATCGCCGCTGGTTCCTGAAATCAGGCGCCATTCCGAATAATCCGTTTGTCGGCGCCGACCAGGTGAAGATGAATCCGCCGGCGGGCAGTCCGGACCTGCTGAAGCCGGCCGGTCCGACTGATCCCACGGTATCGATCCTGGTGGTGCGCGAACCGGGCGGCCGGCCGATCGCGGTGTACTCGGCCTATTCGCTGCACTATGTGGGCGGCGTGGTGCATGGCGATATCTCGGCCGATTATTACGGCATGTACTGCAGGCGTCTGGAGCGCCTCATGTACGGGAACGAACAGGATCCGCCAATGGTGGCGATGATGGCCAATGGCACCAGTGCCGATGTCAACAACATCGATTTCATTCATCCCCGGCCGTCCAAGAAACCCTACGAGCAGATGCGTTTCGTGGCCGACGATCTGGCCGGCAAGGTCCACGCGGCGCTGGTCAACATCAAATATCGCGACCGGGTCACTCTGGCCGCGCGCTACCGGGAGCTGAAGATATCTCCGCGCCGGCCGACCGCTGAGCAGATGGCCTGGGCCAGACAAACGCTGGCCAAGCCGGAGCCCGCGCCGGGCAAGGCCGACCTCTCGCATATTTACGCCCAGCGCACGGTGGACATCGCCGGGTATCCGGCGTCGATTCCGGTGGCGCTGCAAGTCCTGCGGATTGGCGAGGTGTGTATCGGCAGCATGCCCAATGAGGTTTTCTGCGAGATAGGTCTGGAGTTTCGCAAGCGAAGCCCGGTGCAGCCGGCGTTCCTAGTCGAGCTGGCCCACGGTTACTTCGGCTACCTGCCCACGCCGAAGCAACATGAGTTGGGCGGTTACGAGACCTGGCTGGGTACCAACCACCTCGAGACACGGGCTTCGGAGAAGATGCTCGACGCGCTGCTGGAAATGGCAGCCGAGGTTCGTCCGGCCACCGTAGAATAATAATTGCCCCGGGAGACAAAGGATGCTATTTAAGGTGCCATAATGAAAAAATACCTGCTTGCGATTGCCTTCTGTTTGTTGAACTCCCTCCTGTATGCAGCCACGCCCGAGCCCGTATTTCGCGCAGGCGCCGCCATGAGCAATATCACGCCGCCGTTGGGCCGGCCGATCATCGGTAATTTCGTCGCCCCGATGGCGACGAACGTCCACGACGAGTTGCACGCCCGCTGTCTGGTGCTCGACGACGGCAAAACGAAGATGGCCCTTGTGACCCTCGATTTGCTCGGCACCGACGCGGGCACGTGCGTCGAGGCGCGGAAGCTCATCGAGAAGGATGTCGGCATCCCGGCGGCGAACATCTTGATCTCGGGCGTACATACGCACTCGGCTTGCAGCTTCGGCGGTACGATGCCTGCCACGGGGCCGAAATATGACAACTATCACAGTTTCGTGGTGCAGCGGATTGTTGATGGCGTGAAGTGCGCCGCCAACCGGCTGCGTCCGGCCCAACTCGCCTGCCTCACGACCCAGGCGCCGGAGCATGTGTTCAATCGCCGCTGGTTCCTGAAGGAGGGCACCATGCCGCCCAACCCCTTCGGCGGCATCGATAAGGTAAAGATGAATCCGCGGTCGGGCAGTTCGGACCTGGTCGAGCCGGCAGGCCCGACCGATCCCACGGTGACCATCCTTGCCCTGCGCGAGCCCGACGGACGTCCGATCGCCGTCTATTCGTCCTACTCACTGCACTACGTGGGCGGCGTGCCAAAGGGCAGCATCTCGGCCGATTACTATGGCGTGTACTGCAAGCAATTGGAGCAGTTACTGCACGGTGACGAACAGGATCCGACGGTGGTGGTAATGATGGCCAACGCTTCCAGCGGCGATATCAACAACGTGAATTTCCGCACCCCCCGACCGGCCAAGAAGCCATACGAACAGATCCGGTTCGTGGCCCACGACCTGGCCGCCAAGGTACAGGCGGCGCTGGCCAAGGCCGAGTATAGCGACAAGGTCAGTCTCGCGGCCCGCTTTCGGGAGCGGACCATCGCGCGTCCCCAGCCGACGGCCGAACAGATCGCCTGGGCCAAGGAGAGGTTGACCAAACCGGGACCCAAGCCCGACCAGGTTGACCTGCCGTATAGTTACGCCCGCCGTGTTATGAACATGGTCGGACGTGAGTCAGATGCGTCCGTGCCTTTGCAGGTGCTGCGTATCGGCCCGGCGTGCATCGGCACGATGCCCGGCGAACCGTTCTGTGAGATTGGGCTGGAGTTTCGCCAGCGGAGTGGTATGCAACCGGCGGTCCTCGTTGAGTGGGCCCACGGCGGTTTCGGCTACATCCCGACCGCCAGGCATTTCGCATGGGGCGGCTACGAGACATGGCTGGGCTCCTGCGCGTTCGAGCCGCACGCCTCGGAGAAGTTGCTCGACACGCTGATGGAAATGGTAGCCGAAGTCCGCGACACGAAGTGATGGCAGGACAGGCATATTGCCTGTCCTGCTTTTATCGCCAGCTCGTTGTGCCTGACGCCCTGCATGTTCATTTCGCCGGTGCAGATGGCAATGTCGCCGCAGGCAAATACAACGATGGTTCCCATGAGATGCGCGGCATTTTGGCAGGGCGACTTGCCGATGGCATGAAACGCGCGTGAGGTTTGCCAGAGCTGACCCCAATGAACCGTGCCCCGGCGAAGCTTCTGAGCGAAGCTTGGATTACGATGTTGAAGAAGTTGTTTTTACTGAATGAATACGTCCGGTACAGTTGCGGTCTGTCTTGATGTCCCTTAATTTCGGCCACAACCCTTTTTCACTTTTACATATCCTTAAATTGCGGATGAGTTTTGGAATTTTAATGAAAGAATATCTTGAGGTTTACTGAAAGCTCAGTTTTAATCCACCCATCATTACTAATCCGTCGTCCGCCAACTGACGGAGATGGACTAAACAAGGCAAGAATAATTATGGTTTCTGCCTATGACAAAAAAGCAATGTCTTATTAACCAACCATGAGATCATGCCATGGATAATGAGCATCGTTGGGTATGCTCGGAGTCATAACAAACAACACTACGGAAGGTAAGAGTATGAAGGTTCAGAGCAAAGTGATCGCGGCGATGGCAATTCTGGTTTCAACTGGATTTGCCTGTCTTGCAGGAGACGAGAAGGCAGATGTAAAGCAGCCCGCCGATTCGTTCACCAGCCCCACTGGCCTGGCAATGGTCAAGGTGACGCCCCTGGACGCTCTCGCGAAGCCACATGTAGTACAGAACGTGAGCGGCTACAACTCGTGGCCGATGATTCAGGCCATCGGAGAGAAGCTGGTCTGCGTATATAGCCGGGGTACGGCGCACACGATCGGTGAAGACGCCCGCGCTGTTTACGCGCGCACATCCACGGACTACGGAAAAACGTGGACGACGGAAACGGTTGTCGCCAACACGCCGCGCTATGGCGATGTTGCCGTCGGGAAGGGGCTGGATTCCAAGGGGGCGATGCTCCTCTGGGTGCGTCGAGTCGGATCGGAGTGGCTCCACGATCTCTACCGCACCACTGACGGTGTGACGTTCGCGCTCGTGGCGACGCCGAAACTAGACCCCTCGCCAGTGCAGATCACCGACGTCTTCGCGGTTCCAAAAGTCGGCCTTATGGCATTCTGGTTTGCAGGGCGCTACAATGATGAAGGCCCGAGTCATTCGTGGGGTAAGCTGACCAGCAGTGACAACGGTGCAACCTGGGTACAGACCACCATTGAGTCAGGGTTGACCAAATCGCAGTGGCCGACCGAGCCTTCTGCTGTCTACCTCGGCAACGGTAAGATTCTAGTAATCGGGCGGATAGAGGTGGGTGGCAGTTCCTCGACGCGATCTCAATTCCAGATGGTTTCATCTGACTACGGTGCGACGTGGAAACGCATGCAAACAAACATCGGCGATGTCCTTATCTCCACGCCGAGCCTGATTCTTGACGCCAAAACCGGTTTGCTCAGCAACTATTACTATCAGCGTGGCAGGGGGATCCTTAGACGTCGGGTTGTTGATCCAGACAGCGTGTTCGACAATCCGCTCAACTGGCCTGCTTCCAAGGAGGTCGCCACGGGTAGTCAGATCGCGGTCGATGCGGGCAACGCGAACGCCACCGTGATCAGGGGCACACACTATGTCGCTTTCTATTCCGGCAAGGCTCCTGACACGGCGATCCTGGTATGTGTGCTTCCGGCACCGACTGCTGGGAATTCGATTGTAAGCCCCTCGCGCCCCGGTGAGCCGCGAAAATAGAGGGACAGAGAGTTATAGGGGTCAGATAGTATGAAAGGCAGAACCTCCAAACTGCTAAGATGGCAGTAACAACTAAAAGGAGGTTCTGCCATGTACTATATGGTGTATAATTGGGGACGCTCTTCAGGGCTTGTTGCCCAAATGGATTATAAACGATTTTGGGTAGGGCGGGAGTAATGCAGGGTATGTCGGGTTGTAGTGTCGGCTGTCCCCATCCGAAAATACTACGCTGAGGACAGCGTACGCTACAAAAAAGACGGCGCGTCGAGCCGCCGCGCCCTACCATTGGCATGGAAATGATTTGGGCAACAGACCCTTCACATTGCACATTATTGGAGAGTAACTCCTGGTGTTCAGCCGACGAATGAGCCGCGTTTCAGGTACGGCTTCAGCGCCGTGAAACGACTTTCGATCTCATCGATATCCTCTCGGGTGAGGATCTGTTCCGATACGATCGGCGATGCCGGAATGCTGTTTTTCGGCCCGTAGTTGCGCGAAAGCATGTTCTTGAAAACGCCGCGCTTTTTCCAGACGTACAGGTGGTAGCCCCGCAACTGGTTACCGGGGATCGTCTCCCGGAGATTCAGCATCAGCAGAAGTTTGGCGAACGCGTCCGCCATGCCGACAGGATCGGAACCGCTCTGCATCCGCTCCCAGATGGCGGCCAAGAGGTCCGCATAGACAGCGCGCTCGGTGATCAGCCCTTCCGTGCCCAGGCGCGCTTGATACAGCCAGCCGAAGCCGCCCATCGCGCTGAACACCCGGCGGATCGTCGGCTTGGCCGCGACCAGTTCTTTCATGCGCGGGACGATGGGTGATGACTCCTCTTTGATGTAACCGAAATGCGGCGACTCCTTAGCCAGCTCAAGCAGCAGTTTGACCGAGGGTGCCGGCCCCTTGTAAGCGACACCACCTGAGGTTTGGATGATCACCGACCGCTTTGCCACGGACGCGAGCGCGCGCCAGTACTGTCGCAGATCGTCCTCAGTCTTGCCCGCGTCCGGCGGGCGCGAGATGATCGCGGCGGGCGCCAGCTTCTCGGCGTGTTTCGCGAAGAGGAGCATCTCCTCTGTGTCTTTGCCCTGCACGCCGAGGCAAAGCGCCGTGTGGAAGCCGCGGGACGTTTTTGCCAGCACTTCCATTCCCTGAAGCTTTTCATCCATGGTCAGCAGGTCAACACTGTCGCCCGACTGCGGCCAGATCATGCCCGGACTGCCGCACCAGTCGACGAACCGCGCCTGCCTGGCCAGCACGTCGAAGTCGACAGCTCCCGAAGCCGTGAATGGCGTTGACAGGATTGGGAATGGCCCCTGGACTCTCGGGTCTCCGATCACGTTGCGCGAGCCCAAGCCAGCCGGGTTTTTGCACCCCTGCAGAACCGTTCCCGCCATGATTCCCGATGCTCCGGCCATCATGGTCCCGAGCATGTGCCGCCGTGTCATCTGTGTTTCTTTCGACATATCTCTGTTCCCTCCATACGTGTTTGGTGTTGCGTCAGATCCGCCAACCTTCCCTGTATGCCGGTTTAATAAATCGGTTGAGTTCCGGTAAATTGGTACAGCGCATCGCGGGCCCATCCCAGTTGATGAGGCGTCCCGCGCCTGCACGCATCGCCAGGTCGCCTTGATGAAACTCAGACGATTCAATTTCGCATGCATGCCGTACCGTTCCTCCTTAGTCGTTATGTTCAATGGCCGCACAGGATGAATGTGGTATCCGACTCCGACACCCCTCGGGATAGTTCGCTTGATGCGGTCCCGCCCGCAGCCAGCAGGCGCTAAAAGTGAAGAAAGTGTACACCGCCACGCGTCAGATCGTCCAGCGGATTCCCCAAGGCAGACATATCTAAATTCTTGGTTTCCAGGATCAGATAGTAATAGTTATTGTACCTTAGAAGATTTTGATTTGGGTAACACGCCGTAAAGGGCTGACGCGGATGAGTTTGGGAATTGTAATGAAAGAATACCTTGAAGTTTACTGAAGATTAAATTTTAATCCACCCATCGTTACTAAACCCGCCTGCCGGGAGTCTCTGGCCGGGCTCGGGCTAGGCGGGACGGGCAGGGCAAGAATAATTATGGTTTCTGCCTATGACAAAAAAGCAATATCTTATAAAAATAAAAAAACTCCTCGGTACGGCTTTCGTGGCACTGTCATCACTCGGTGCTGCCGAGCCCGTCATCGATGTCTATGTCAGCACCGGCGACAATCATTTCCTCGGCTCTTCGCTGCCGATTGATTCGTCCGCGAGCATCGAGGCGGCCTTTGATCTTTTAAAAAATGTTAATCATGCACGGCGCGTGTATTGGCGCGGTCTGGAGGAAGCGTGCTGGGTTTCCACCATGCATGCCCGCCCGGAGAGTTGCCGCACTTACTCCTTTTGGCAATGGCTGCAGACCTTGTATGCGGAAGTACGGCCGGATGAGCTTGCCGTCAAGGCAGCCCACATGCGTGACATGGAAATCTGGGGCGTGGGGTCGCTATGGGATTGGGGGCCGCTGGCGGAAACGGCGGGTTTTGGTGACGTAACCGGACTTGAATCGAAGTTGAAGCTCGCGCATCCCGAATGGGCTCCGGTGGACAAACACGGGGCGCGCCGCCAGGGTGGTCCCATCGAACTGGCTTATCCAGAGGCGCGCAAGGCCCTTGTGGATCTCACGGTGAGTGAGACGCTCAAGGCTGGTTACGATGGCATTTGCTTTCTCACCTACGTGGAGAACTTCTCGCTGCGGTTTCAGGATGAGTTTGGTTACAGCGATCCCATCGTAAAGGATTTCAAGGCGCAGCACAAGATCGACATTCGCACCGAACCCTTCAAGCGCGGAGCTTCGCGCGAGGATTGGCTGCGCCTGCGCGGTAGCTACGTCACCGCCTTTCTCCGCGAACTGAAGGCGGAGCTGGACGGGCATAAGATCAAGCTCGGCATGGTCGTAAACTCCAACGATCCCCGCCAGCCGCAGTCTTGGAACGTGCCTGAACTCGTGCTGACGGCAGGCAGCCATCACATGGATGTGGATACGTGGGTACGAGACGGTCTCGTGGACGAACTGCTCATTTACGGCAACAACAGCCCGCAGTCGCAGTATAAAACGCTCGACGACCTGCTGTTCCTGGCACGTGGCACGAAGACTTCCGTGAGCGTGATGACTTCCGACCCGTTTCGCACAAGCTGGAAGCCGTATCAGGAGCGGGGCATGCCCGCGGTGCTCACCGTGAGCGAAGACTGGCATCATCTGTTCCGTGGATTTGTGCCGGAACAGACGGTGGCAGCGTTGCAGAGCCAGGACATGTATCAACGAATGCGCGCCTTGCAACAGTGTGGCAACAGCCCTCTGTCGCCGGCGCTGTCGCCGGATGAAAGCGCGCTCGTCAGGTGCGCAGCATCTTCGAATCTCATCGAGCGCCGCCTCGCTCTCCAGGCACTTGGCAAGCTGAAGACCGCAGACATCAAACCATTGCTTGCTGGTTTGAACGATGCTGAAAACGGCGTGCGCTGTGTCGCAGCACTGGCACTGGCAGAGCGGAAAGATCCCGTGGCATGCCAGGCCCTTTTACAGGCCGTAGAAAGGCATGGAAACCACATGCTGCGCGAGTGCGTCCTCATCGCACTGATCCGGCTCACACCGCTGCCGGTGGCCGAACTGGGCGATGCGGCGTTGCACTCCAAGAGCGACAATGTGCGCGAAATCGCCATGCGCTCACTCATGCTTCATACCAAACCCGCACTCCTGCCCGTCTTCCGCGAGGGTTTGAAGGACATGGCCCGCTTCCCGCGCTTCGCTGCTGCGGAGGCACTGGGCAACATTGCCGGGAACAGCGAGGTCATTAAGCTGCTCATTGACACGCTGAATCACGAAGATCATGCGGTTGCCAATCGCGCCGCCGTATCGCTGGGCAGGCTCGCCGCGCTCAAGCGGCCCGAGACCGGGACATTGCGTCCGCAGATGCTGGCCGCGCTGATCGTCGCATTCAAGAAGCATGGCGATGCGAAGCTCCCCGACTCCGAATGGGGCTGGCGATCCATCGGCAACGCCATCCTCGACTTTGGCGACGAAGGCGCTGCCGTCCTTCGTCAGATTCGCGATCAGCGTGAGGACATGCGTCTTGCTGAGCTGGCCTGGCGTGTCGTCGATCTCACGCAGCGTCCGAACGCGTTCAGCATCGTGAGTCCGGAGCAGAACGAAGAAGCCATGAAGCGCCGGCCTGACAACTAAGGATCCCCTAAAAATACCTTTGGTGTCAGAAAGTGCTATATTTCTGTCATTCTGTCCATTGTCACTTAAGCCTGATTCATATTTAATGATGGTAGTATCCGTGTAATGAAGGCGCTTCTTTGGGCCGGTTACAACGGGTGCGTACCCGTACTACCTGAAAAGCGATTTCTTATTACTCGAATCATGAGATACATTTCCGGATCACAATTCGGAAAGGGAGGTATCAATGAGCAATTTCACACTAACGCGTCGTGAGTTCCTGGGTACAGCAGCAATCGCTGGCGGCGTACTGATGGCGGGAAGACTGGCAGAAGCAGATGCCGCCGAGGAGCCGGAGTTTCCACCGATGCCGACAGTCAAGATCCACAAGATTTTCATCGGCCGGACCGGCGGCTATATGGCGCGTCCAACCGATGAGATACAGAAGCTGAACGATTACCTGGCTGGCCTTGAAAAGAAGCTGGGCAATGTGCAGTTCCTGGGCGGCGAAATTGTTCCCAAGGTCAAGGTTGACGAAGTCGTTGGCCGTGCCGCAGATGCCGACGCGATCCTGATCATCTACCTGTCGGCCCACGGCGGTGATGCCCCGATCATCGACAAGATTGTCGGCCTGGACAAGCCCACGGCCCTGTTCTTCCAGCCCTTTGGCGGTCACGGCTGGATGTATTTCCGCGAGTGGAAGAAACCGGGCAGCAAGCTGTTGATAATGTCCACCAGCGACTGGAGCAGGCTGGATGAAGCGGTGGCCCTGTTACGGGTGCCGGTCTGGATGAAACAGTCGCGCATCATAGCGATCGGCGGTCCTCGTGGAACCAAGCCTGCCTGTGACCCCGCCGAGGTCAAGCGGAAGCTGGGTACCGATCTGCTCATCTATAAAAACGACCAGATACTGGAGTTGATGAAGGCGATCGATCCCAAGGCCGCCGAGGCCGAAGCCAAACAGTACTGGATTAAAAAGGCGAAGAAGATTATCGAACCCCCGCGCGAGGAAATCGTCAACTCGTCGCGGATGTATCTGGCAATACGTGACTTGATGATCCGGGAAAAAGTCCAGGCTGTCACCAGTTCACACTGCATGGGGAATCCTCGCGGTTGCCTGACCTTCAGCAAGCTTTGCGACCTGGGGCGCGTCGGGGCGTGTGAGGGTGACATCGACTCGACCATCACCATGTTGATGTTTGCATACGCTTTCGGTGTACCTGGCTTCATCACGGATCCGGTGGTTGACGTTGCCAAAGACGCGTTGATCCACTTCCACTGTACTTCGGCGACCCAGATGAGGGGGGCGGGGAGCAAGCGGTTGCCCTTCACGATTCGCGATCAAACCGACACCAAAGGCGGAGTAGCACTGGAGGTGCGATACCCGATTGGTCAGGATGTCACTTGCGCCAAGCTGATCAACCTGGATGCGATGTTATGTTCGACGGGAAAGATCATTGGAACCAGCACCGACCCCAACGCCTGCCGGACGCAGTTCACCACGAAGGTCAAAAACGCCCAGAGCATGTTGATGAACTGGGGTGGAGGTGTGCTCAACAGCAAGGAGCATGGCACGATGACGATGCTGCACCGCGCGGTGTTTTTCGGCGATCACAGCAAAGGAGTCGAACAGCTCGCCAACCTGATGGGGTTTAAGGTGATCGAAGAGGGCGCGTAAGTGCAGGGCGGGGGAACTGACCCCTGAGATTGTGTTGCGAGTTGCCTGGAACGGGCTGGGGACGAACCCTTTGACTAATGAAAGTCATTGACGATGGTTATGCCTGTGTTAGAGTTTTTCAATTAACTGGGATAAAGGCGCTGAAGTCGGTGCTTCAGAATTGCTCCCCAATAAAATCTGGCACGTTTGGAAACCATTCGTTTAATTCAGGAATTACCCATGAAAACAAAAATTAATCGGCGGCGGTTCATTCAGGCAAGCAGCCTTTTCCTCGGGAGTGTGTCTGTCTCGTCCCTGTTGGGAAAGATTTCACAGGCCCAGACGGGGGAAGCCGGGGGACGTATCAAAAAAGCGCTGGGATGGGACATGATTCAGGAGAAGCTCTCGGTTGAAGACAAATTCCGCCTTGCAAAAGATGTTGGCTTCGAAGGAGTGGAAGTGTCCACTCACATGTCTAAAGAGAAGGCAGTAGAGCCGCGGGTCCTTGCTGACGCCAGTGCAAAGGTTGGAATTCCCATCCACGGTGTGTCTAATGGCGGTCATCCGGATCTTGAAGCGGCCATTGATGATGCCGCGATTTACGGCGCTACAACGGTTTTGCACGTTGTGCGTGCCAATCCGGAAGGCTCATTCATGGAAAACTATAAACAGACGCAGGAGCTTATCAGGAAAGCAGTCCCGCATGCCGAAAAGAAGAATATCAAGATCCTCGTTGAAAACGTCTGGGCTACTTTTCTTATTGAGCCGCTTACAATGGCCCGCTATATCGACGAGATTGGCAGTCCCTTTGTTAAGGCCTATTTCGACGTTGGAAACGTGATGCGCTGGGGCTGGCCGCAGCAGTGGATCGAGGTCCTTGGAAAGCGAATAGAAAAAATCCATATCAAGGAATACAACTTGAAAGTTGCCATGAAGGAAGGAATGGGCAAGGGGTTTGACTTCCCGTTGGGGCAGGGCGATATCAACTGGAAGCTGGTCCGCGAACAGTTAAAGAACATTCAATTTCGAAGCTGGGCCACAGCCGAGGTGCGTGGCGGGGACCGCCAACGACTTGCGGACATTTCCGCACAGATGGACAAGGTGTTAAGCTAGACTATTGGATGATTCCTGCCATTTGAATACGGTTACGCGGTGGAAGGGTTTGTTCCCTTGCCACCGCGTTTGCATCCGTTGACTTAAATTAAACAGCCTCGATTGTTGATGTCGGTTTGGTCGCAATATTGTATGTCACGCTGACAACGCTTGGCATTTCCGAAGTGATGCGCCGTGCTATTTTCTTAAGAATGGAAAAGGGAACTTCGGTAGGTGATGCAGTAACGGCGTCTTTGCTGTCCCAGCATCGTACTTCAATTTGATTGCCGAATTGTCTCTTGCCATCGCGAATTCCCGTTACCTTGTCCTCGTGAAGTATTGCCATGCACTGGAAGGCCGGGATTCCCGCGAGTTCTTTTTCCACGATACACGTTGCTTTCTTGACAAGGGCGATACGGGCCGGTGTTGCTTCTCCGATCACTCTTGTGGTAAGTGCCGGTCCGGGGAAGGGCGGTCTGTTGTATATTTCCTTTGGCAGACCAAGTGCGCGTGCAATAATGCGCACGGCAGGTTTCCGGAGTTCAATAACCGGTTCCAGGACCTTGTACCCGTACACTTTCTTAGTATCAATGCCAAGCTGGGCAAGAATATTGTGCTGTCGCTTGATACCGGCGATGGTCTCTTCAACGTCAGTATAAATCGTTCCCTGGAGCAGGAACTTTGCCTTGCTTTTCTTTACCAGCGGACCGAAAACGGTCTTATAAAATGTATCTGTGATGGCTTGTCTTTTCTTTTCCGGATCACTTTTACCTTTCAAGGCCTTAAAGAATGTACTGCTGGCCTTCACGAGTTGCACATTCACGCCACGTTTCTTGAAAAATGCAACGACACGTTCCGGTTCACCTTCGCGCATGAGTCCATGATCAATGAAATATGTCTTCAATCTTTTTCCAAGCGCCTTATGCGCAAGCATGGTGACGGCGGATGAATCAACTCCGCCGGAAAGGGCGTTGACGGCCGTTCCATTACCAACTGTCTTTGCGATTTCTTTTACCTGTTTCCGGATGAATGCCTGGTTATTAAGATTTTTAAGTTTTATCTCTCGTATATTCTTCATTAATCCCCCTTTTTTTTATTGGGGCGAATACTATGGAATTGAAACAGAAACAGCAAACAGGATTTTAAAATGAATTGTTCATAAGCAATCCGGGGCCGCGCAGGGTTGGATATTCATGTTAACGATATCCTTGCCAGTAAAGGGCATTTGTAAATACACTCTTTCCCGGTGATAGAAATGAATGATGGGCGCCAATATCAGTGGTTAACGACAGGAAATGAATTCTACTCGGCTGTTTTGACGGCAATATCCTCGGCATGTGAATCAGTACGGTTGGAAACATATATATTCTCAGTCGGCGCTCCGGGTGATGATATTCGCGAGGCATTAATAGCCGCCGTGCGTCGAGGGGTAAAAGTAAAAATACTTATCGACGCCTTCGGATCTTATGAACTGCCACCTGATTATTGGGCTGAATTAATTGAAGCAGGTGGTGAATATAAGTTGTTCAACCCTCTCAGTCTTCATCGCATTACAATCCGTGATCATCGCAAGATGGTGATTTGCGATTTAAAAGTTGCATTCACGGGCGGTTTCAATATTACCGCCGATGAGGCAGGGGACGGCATAACCAATGGCTGGCGGGACTTGGGATTAAAAGTCACTGGAAGCCTTGTAGCTGAAATGGTCACATCTTTCGACCAGATGTTTGAGATGGCGGATTTCAAACACAGCCGTTTGCCGCGGCTCCACCTCTTTGGTCTATTCAGCCGTAACAGGAGAGAATGGCCGCCAGCGGCCCTGCTTACAAGTCAGCCCCGCAGAACAACAAGTCCGATCAGGAACGCGCTTCTTCGTGATCTTAAAAAGGCTCATCGAATCAGGATAATCTCCGGATATTTCCTTCCGACCTGGCGTTTGAAGAACGTACTGAAAAGATCGGCAAGACACGCAAACGATGTACAGATCATTACAGCAGGCAAGTCCGATGTACCACTGGCACATTATGCCGGAAGGGCGCTATATGATCGTTTTTTACATGCGGGTATCAGGATTTATGAATATGATGCGCAGATACTGCATACCAAGCTGATTATTACCGACAATGTTGTTTATATCGGGTCTGCCAACCTCGATACCCGCAGTTTAAACATCAACTATGAACTCCTTTTGCGTATTAATGATGAAGACCTTGCTGAAGAAGCAATCGGCATTTTCGAAAGTTACCTGCAACACAGTCGTTTGATTGAGCACGATGCGTGGGAAAAAGCCCGTAACCTGTGGGAAAAACTTGTCGAGAGAATTGCCCATTTTATCCTTGCCCGTATCGACATATATTTTGCCCGCCGTCAACTTTCCAAGCTTCGGTAAAAATAGAACTTCAGGGTCACCTCATTTCATAATTGGCATTGATGAAATATTGTGATTTCGGTAGATATGCCGGTATGACAAGGCCACTACAAGTCAACACAGGCGGCGGTTGGTATCATATCACTAACTTTCGTAAAACAATTTTTGAAGTTGCTCTGATGTTCATGGTTTTATTCTGTGTGATTGCCATTGCCCGGGAAAACACATCCAAAGTACAGACTAGTGTGAAACAAACGGCTCTAAGCAATGTTCATGTTGCGGCGATTTCCATGATCTGGGATGAAGGATATCGGACGTTCGATCATGCGGTGGCGGCCCTCGACGAGGCTGGTGTGCAGAAGGCGGATCTTGCCTGTCTGCCGCAGGAATGTGTGGAACAGCAACCGGAGACGATCCCGGGGCCCACGTCGAAAGCCATTGCTCAAAAGGCGGCTCAATATGGCATGTACGTGATTGGTAATCTTCGTGAATGTGAAGGCGGTAAAATTTATGTGACATCATTTCTCTGCAGCCGCAAAGGCGAGATTGTGGGCAAGTACCGGAAATCACATAAGTTGCCGTATGAAAATGATATTACCCTGGGGAATGACCTGCCGGTGTTTACTACAGACTTCGGTGCCATAGGGATGAAGATTGGAACCGATCAGTACTTTCCCGAGATCGATAAAGTGCTGCGCGCGCGTGGAGCATCGCTCATTGTATGGTCGACATCGCCGTTTCCTGTCCGTGATGAATACCAGGCCTCGCTCCTATTGCAGGGGCGTGCTATTCAGTACGGCGGTTACCGTGTAGTCGCCCAATATGCAGGTAAGGAAGGATACGGCGGGTACAAAGACTCTTTCGCCTGGACTGCATCATGGCCGCTGGGGCGGGCACAGATTTTTGCCCCGGACGGGCATACGATTGCCGACGCGGGACATAAGGGAGGTGTTGTTATTGCCACAATTCCAAAGGCAAAACTTGGAGGAAGTCCACACGACGGTGGATATCCGGCAGATCCCAAATTTGCGCTCATCACGGCGTCCGAATTGCCTTCGCCTCAGCCCCGCACACCCGGGATGAAGCGTATCATTCGCACGGCTGTGATCGAGTGCGACACCAACATTGAAAGCCTTATTCGAAAACTCGATGACTGTGGAAAACAGGGATGCGATATTGCCTGTCTCTGGGAATATGTCTGGTATCACTCGGACGACGAAGTGATAAAATTCCAGGAACGTAACCGCAAGTATCTCGCGAGTGTGTCCGAGGCGGCGAAGCGGAACAATATGTATATTGTCATTGCCGGTGAACTCGAGCGCGGATTTAATGAATCGATCCTGTTTGACCGTCAGGGGCATGAGATCGGACGCTACACGAAAATTCTGCAGACCACGGCGAAAGAATCAAAATATTTTCAAGCTGGGCAGAAAGTCGGAATCTTTGACCTTGATTTCGGACGCATTTGTACAAAGATTTGTCTGGATGTGGCATCACCTGAAATTGACCGTGTTGCCGGACTTAACCAGGTGGATATCATGCTTCTCCATACGCAGGATGCGGGGCCATACTGTGAGAACATTCGCTTAAGAGAGGCGCATCGGTGTATGGATAACGGTTACTACCTTTTGCGTGCAGGTGGCAGTGGAGGTGAAACAGATCACAGGAGTTACATCATGGATCCCTGGGGTATTGTGCTGGCATCATCGCAGTTCAAAGTCAATAACCAGCCTGTCATAACCACTATTAACCTTGATAACAGGCCGCAATACTATGAATGGCCGGAAAACCTGAAAAAAAGTGATACTAGTATAGATCCGGTCAAGCGAGGTATCCCGCCTGAAGAACTTAAGAAGGTGATGTATGGCCGGTTCAACCGTCCGGTGGCTAAAGGTGACCTTCGTGCCGTTCTTCTGAAATGTCGCCGTCCGGATCTCTATCGGCCGAAGGGACAGTAGAAATGATTTGTACATCAAACTGTGGTGAAATGAAAAATTAAGCAAGAGGGGTTGAATATGAAAATCAATAATCGTCTTCCGCGGCAAACCCGTCGGGATTTTTTAAAAGTCTCTGTTGGCCTGCCGCTGATCGCCACGGCCGGTGGTTTGTTTCAGGTTAATGTTCCAAAAACTGCCGCCCTTCCTTCATCTTCGCCGCTTTCACCGCAGAACGAAGTTATTCAAAAGGCCCGTGCAGCTGCGCTTGGTGTTTTGAATCCCAGCCAGAAAGACCTCGATCACGGTTTTGAACTCCATTCCAATTCGCTTGTATTTGAATCATATGGGTTCTCCCCGCGGTGTGCATTGGATGGTGATAAAATGCGCGCGGCCATTGAAGAAGGTGCAACGGACCAGGAGTTAAGTGATTTGCAGGAAGAAATGCCGATGATACATAACGCCACCAGTGAACGTGAAAAGAAGGAATTCCTGGAAGCGTTTCGTGCCGCTGGTGTGACATGCATTTTTCAGAATGCCGGCGAAGAGGGAAACGATCCATTGCGTCTTATCAAGCGGCTGGCGCGTTTCACATTTACCACCGACCTTCTGCGAAACGAAATTTTCAAGGCTGCAACGCCTGACGATATCGTCAACGCCAAAAAACAGAACAAGCTTTGCCTCTATTTGACCGGCAACGGCGTACCGCTCCCTCAGCAATGGAACAACGTACGTGATGAGTTGGGACTCATCCGCGTATTCTTCCAGCTTGGTATTCGAATGATGCATCTTACTTACAACCGTCGGAACCCGATGGGTGATGGAGCAGGCGAAGCAAGCGACGGCGGTTTGAGTGATTTTGGCCAGGCAGTTATCGCCGAAATGAACCGGTGTGGCGTCATCATTGACGTGGCGCATACCGGCTGGCGTACGAGCCTCGAAGCTGCAAAAGCTTCAAAAAAGCCGATGGTGGCAAGTCACACAACAGCAGCAGCTCTGAATAAGCACATCCGTGCAAAACCGGACGAAGTTATCAAGGCAATATGTGATACCGATGGACTGATTGGTATCTGCTGTATCTCCGATTTCCTTGGCGGTTCGGGTAATATCAGTTCATTCCTTGATCATATTGACTATGTTGCGAAGAAATTCGGCGTTGAACGCGTTGCCATTGGTACCGATATCGCTTATTCATCACGCTTTTCCGCAGAAGAAAGTGCAAAAATTCCGAAACGTACCGGTTCGAAAGCCAAGCCTGCCAGGTGGGAAGCTCTTTGGCCCAAAGGTTCCCTGACATCACGCAGTGATGCGAGCCTTGCGTGGGTAAACTGGCCGTTCTTTACCGTCGGACTGGTCCAGCGCGGCTATTCTGACGATGCCATCCAGAAAATTATAGGTGGCAACATACTTCGAGTGGCGCGCGCAGTGTGGGAAAGTCGCGGATAGTGCTGAATGTCAGGCATAGAGCTGATTCCGAAATCTACCAGACGGAGTAAAAACATGAACTCATATCGAAAAATAGTTCAAGTGCTGATAGTGGCAAATATTTTTGTGGTGACTTATGTGATTGCGGCGCAGTCTCAACAGACTCCGAATCTGTTTTTTTCATGCGATGTTAAAAACGATTTGTATCAGGTAGTAACAAAAAACGTTGGACCATTGCCACGTTACGATAGTCCCGCCCAGGCTGTTGCGGCTGCGGAGAAAGGGGCAGGTGTAGTGATCTTGGCTGATGGTTATCCAGCCAGTATGACTAAAATTGAAGCATCTGTTCTGGAAGAAGCGAAAAGGAAACAGTTACATCTTTATATCGAATATCCCGAAAAATTGCCGGATCTTGCAATAGAGCCGCCTGTCGAATTCAAAAAGGAGCGAGGGGTGGTAACTTCCCGAATTTTCGCTGAACGTTTACAGCCGATGCGGATTGTTACAATTAACGGCTGCTGGTATGTACCGGTGCAGGTTGTAGATGCTCATATTGTGCTGGCCAAAGTGGCAGGAGTCGATACCGCGGTTTTCGGATTAAAAGACACACCTTCAGTTCCAATCCTGTTTGATCATCCCCGCGGTAATTTGCTGGTCGCAACGACCAAGTTGAGTCACTTCGTCACCGGGCGATACATGCCGACAGAAGCCTGGCGTACAATCTGGCAGACGATACTCGCTAGACTCCAGCCGGGAATGTCGACAATAGAGTTACGTTGGATACCGACCGTTTATCCCAGTTATGGTCGCGATGAATCACTGCCGGCTACAATCGAACAACAGGCGTTAAGGCGTTCTACAGACTGGATTTTTCATAGCCGTGTTCTTCGTCATCCTGACTGGTCAAAAGAAGTTCTGGACCGGTCGTTACATTATAACACGGTCCGTGATATGCCGGCGGCCGACTGGCCGCGTGGCGATGGATCATTCGGAATACTCGAGGGTTTCAGTTCCACAATTCGTGTCGATGGTACCCAGCCGATGCGTTATGCCGTTCGTGACGATTGCACAATGGAGATGGCGATGATGCTGGCATTTGATGCCGTCGTTAATAAACGCTCCGAACACGCAAAGATTGCATCGAACCTGCTGGAATATATCTTATCAAAGTCAGGCCTGAGCGGGGGACCGCGTGGAGACCCAAAGAGTCCTTCATATGGTCTGTTTGGCTGGGCGCTCGATAAGCCGGGTGCTTATTACGGTGACGATAACGCACGTGCATTGCTGGCGTTGGGAGCTGCGGCGGCTTTAATGAAGGACTCCCGCTGGGACGAGGCAATGCTTCGTTGCATACTGGCAAATTTCCGGACAACCGGCAGTAACGGGTTCCGTATAGACTGTGTGAATGAAGAATGGCTCCAAAAAAATGGCTGGCAGGCTGCCTGGAACGGTCGGCCAGAACATTATTCGCCTCATTTCCAGGCGTGGATATGGTGTTGTTACCTGTGGGTTTACCAGCAGACACGATTCGCGCCTCTGCTTGAGCGGACCCAAAAGGGAATGAAAATGATGATGGAGGCATATCCGGCAAAGTGGCAGTGGTGCCTGCGCAGCGGTACGATGGAACGTTCGCGTCTGTTGCTGGCGCTGGCATGGCTGATAAGGGTTGATGATACGCCCGAACATCGGATGTGGCTGAAAAAAGTCGCTGGGGACTTATTGGCCCTCCAGGACGCCTCAGGCGCAATACGCGAGGTGATTGGCGATGGCGGGCCCGGTATTCATTCCAACGCTGAATATGCGACGCGGGAGACCAGTATCATTCAGACCGATGGCGATCCGGTGAGTGATATGCTTTATTCGTGCAATTTTGCGTTGATCGGACTGCATGAAGCTGCCGCAGTTACCGGTGATCCACTCTATCTGAAGGCCGAGGACAAGCTTGCCGAATTTCTGTGTCGAATTCAGATTCGTTCCGAAAAACATCCGGAACTGGATGGCGCATGGTATCGGGCGTTCAATTATCGCAGTTGGGAATACTGGGCCAGTAATGCCGACTGGGAGTGGGGACCGTGGTGTACTGAAACCGGTTGGACGCAACCCTGGATCGCCGGGACATTTGCATTGCGCCAGCAGAAGATATCACTCTGGGAATTGACCCAGAAAGTTGATTTTCGAAAACATTTTGATCGTCTGCGTCGGGAAATGCTGCCGGACGAGTTAATTAAAGTACCGGTCACTACAACGAAATGAATCAAATTATGTCAATTGCTGTGCTTCAGTCTCAAGATCACGGTGGTTTCACCCGGAACTTGCCAGCGGACTACGTTGCCGTACGCGGCTTTGATCTCTTGACTTAACACGGGATACTCTTGGGTTACCAAGAACGATCCTTTTGTCATCAGTCCAATGCTTTCCTCAGTCAAAGCGAACTGGGCTTCCAATGGTGTCTTGCCTGAGTTGAATAAGAAGATCAATCCTTGATTACCAACGATGTGGGCCGAGCCGTCGACCTTGCCTACCGCAGGCCAATCGGGTAAATCCTTGCGAACCTTAAGGTACTCGACATTCTTGTGTCCCCAATCCAGCCACTTGCGGATCTCGACCTTATCCTTGGCGGGAATACCAGTCTTGGTGGGCATATAGTAGAGTTGGTTAGGCGAGGACGACAACGCGCTGAGCATGATATAGTCGAACTTCTCGCTGGGCCAGTTAAAAGGCCTTTTATCGTTGATATATCGACTGGGAAACAGAAGCGGCTGATCAAGATAATGTGGAAAAAAATCAAGCCGGACACGGGCACGAGACCATGTCCGAATCAAATCGCCCGCCGCAAGATTGTCCTTTCCTGTACCGGATTCAAGTTGCGTGAAGCACACGTTCACATTTTTCAAAGACCAAGTACCCAGATCCTGGAGAGGCCGGCACGTAAATGTGTAGATGTCCGGACATTGCTGCCGTACAGTGGCGAAAAGTTGCTCGAGCGCCTTTTGACAGGCGTAGTTGGAATCACCCGACAGGTGATCGTGCATGTCGGATGCACAATCCACGGGGATGACCGTTGTATACCAGCCGCCGTCGCCGAAAAAACTTCCATCCATACACCACGCTTTGTAGTAGCCGGTTGCCAGTCCGTCGTTGTTGATTCGAGAAAGCCAGTTGAAGAACGGCGTGTTTGCAAAACAATTGGCCTTGGCACGCTTGATTATGTCCGGCTTGCCATCGAGTGTCTTGGGAGTCATGAGCCATTCCGGCTTGTCGGCGCGAAATGGCTGACCACCTCCCCAATGATGTGTATTGTTCATCGAAGACCACATTACGACCTTGATATCCTTCTTTCGTGCATGTTCGAGGAATTTGGTGACCAGTTCACCGGGGATATATTTATCATCGGCGCCAAGTACATTCATCTTCGTCGTCTCACCGCCCCAGGGATGTGAATCACTCACCCAGTCGATGCCACACTCGGTAAGGAAATCCAGCGACTTCATCTCCTCATCGACCATCTTGTCTGATGTATACGTGCCGTGCTGCATTTCGCTGTGCCAACCGCAGGCCATGGGTACCAGTCCGAATCGTGGTGGACCAAGGATCGCCGAGGTCATGGCCACCATGGCGTCGGATTCGGATTGCAACGGTACCTCTTCGCTTTTCGTTCCTGCTGATTTTGGCTGGAATTCCCGCCGGGCTTTTCCCATAAACTCAATCAGCGACGAGGCGGATTGATCATCTGCGGTGTGTCGCTGATAAACTCCGAAATAAACCGGTTCGCATACGAATCGCTCACCCGCTTTCACTTTAAGACTTGGTGCATACGCTAGCACCACCTGTCGCTCGCTCAACGACGACACGTCGAAAGGCATTTCGATTCCCGTGAAAAATCCGCCTTTAGGCGTGCGGCCAAAGAAAGTACTGATAGGTTCCTTTCCCGGCGCCCTGCCGAATTGCGGATAGCGATAACAGGTCATCACCAACTTATCGGCTGAAAATACAGGTCGGCTCAATACGACCTTTCGCAAACCATAGTCACGGCTTGAGATTATCGTGATTTGTTTTTCCGCGAAGTGATGATTTCGCTCAAGCGTATACGTCACCTCGATCGTCATGTCCCCGCTTCGGTAACACGCCTCCAAAGTTCTACTCCGATGTTTAAGTGAAACGACCTTTGCTTCCGCGAAGTCATGACGAAAGTCCACGACCTCGACAGCGAACTCATCGCCGCTGACACTGTAATTCTCGCCAGTGAGTTTGTTTTGGATGGCCGTCAGTGTTCCGGTGTTTCGGTCGAAGCGTAATGCGAGTCGTTCGTTTTCCAGGAATAGAGCGCCTGTGGTTCTTATCTGAGCACATCCCCATGGCAAGATCGTAAACAACATAGCCAGACAGCAGATCACAACAGCGGAATGTTTTTTATTAGTTTTCATAATTGTTTTCCCTGTGAATATCTCTTGTTCCAAAGATTGTTTTTGTCTGTCTAATAAGATTGCTCTTGTAGTGTGTCGCGCGGCAACAAAATAAAGGTCATGGAAATCGACATTTTACACCCCGAAATCGATTGATGCGAAGTACCGATTTGGACATAAGTTATGCATTTTACGACATAGACGCTGGAAACCAGTAAGATAGAATGTCATGAAATCAAACTGACCAACGAAAGGCACAATATGAAACCAACCGTTAACACACTTTTTGCTATTACTACTGTTCTGATTCTTTCATTTACCAGCGCAGGCATTACCGCCGAAAAGGATAATCCGGATCCGGCGCGGGAACAACGTTTGCAATGGTGGCGTGAGGCGCGTTTCGGCATGTTCATGCACTGGGGTATTTATGCCGTTCCCGCAGGAGAGTGGAAGGGGGTGGAGAAACAGAAGGATCTTTGGGGTGAATGGATAATGGAACGGGCACAGATTCCGGTGTCTGAGTATGAACCTATAGCCAAAGTGTTCAACCCGGTAAAGCTCAACGCTGCCGAGTGGGCAAAGATCATCAGGCAATCCGGCATGAAGTATTTGGTCATTACCGCAAAACATTGTGACGGTTTTGCCATGTTTAAATCCGCGGCCAGTCGTTATAACATCGTGGACGCCACGCCATTCGCCAAGGATCCGATGGCAGAACTTGCCGCCGCGCTGCCGAAGGATGGTTTGCGGTTGGGTTTCTACTACTCGCATTGCTGGGACTGGCATGAGCCCGATGCCCTCGGCCACGACAATCGGTGGGATTTTCCTGACCGCTCAAAAAAGCAGGTGGAACGTTACCTGCGTGGCAAGTCCATGCCGCAGGTGAAGGAACTGGTCAACCAGTATCATCCCAGTGTGATATGGTTTGATGTGCCAAGTGACATTACGCGTGACCAGTCGGCGGAATTTGTAAACATAATTCGTTCCGTCGTGCCGGATTGCATTATCAACGACAGGGTTGGTAATGGACTTGGAGATTATGGCACTCCGGAACAGTACATTCCGCGCCGTGCACCTGCGAGGGATTTCGAGGTCTGCATGACGCTTAACGGTCACTGGGGATTCGACCGCAATGATCACCAATGGAAATCGGCGGACCAGGTAATAGCAATGCTTGCCGAAATTGCCGGCAAGGGCGGGAATTTCTTGCTCAATGTTGGTCCGACTGCGGAAGGGCTGATTCCCGAACCGGCACAGAAAATACTTCGTGAAGTCGGCCAATGGCTGGAAGCAAATGGTGAAAGTATTTATGGAACACAAGCCGGTCCTTTGCCGGAATGCCCTTGGGGCTGGTGTACCGTCAAGCCCGGCAAAGTCTATTTGCACATTCTGCAGTGGCCTTCCAATTGCAGACTTTTCGTTCCCGGTTTGAAGAATAACGTTCGTTCTGCACATCTGCTTTCACAACCGGCAAACGATTTGAAGACCGAGCGAGTGGGTGATCGCAACTGGCTGGTTCAGATTCCAGCACAGGCGCCTGATGTGCGCGATTCAGTTTTGGTACTTGATGTTGACGGTAAACCCGAGGCAGATCGAACACTGACCCTTGATCCGCTGTCAAGTGTAACAACCAGACTGGGATGTTGGCTTGCGGAAATTCATGGAAAGGGTACAAAGATAAAAAATCTGAGTCTTGAAACACGGAATAACGATCACATTCAGTCATGGACCAATTCGCAGGACTGGCTTGAGTGGAGTTTCTGCACGCCTTTGCCGGCTACCTATGATGTTAAGATTGTATACAGTGCGACAGGTAAATCTGTGGGTAATGAATTTGTCTTTAAAATTGGTGAAAAAGAAATAACCGGCTCGGTTCAGGATACTGGTGGAGTCAACAACTTCAAAGAAATTACGATAAGCAGGATTGCCGTACCCAAAACAGAAAACAGCACCATTTCCATTAAACCAAAATCAATTGCAGGCGGTTCATCCCTGATGCAGTTTCATGCGCTGACGTTTTGTCCGGTTACTGATCAGTCGAAAAAATAGATTGAGGTTGATTCGGGAAAGAAGATGGCGCCAGACGGAGCGGTCGCCCTACCGTAGATGGAGCAAGGTAGGGACGGCACTCCGTTGCCGTCCGAGAATAAAGACAATATTGTTCAATATATTTCACCGAAATTGATTGGACGAATTGCCATTACGTAATAAGGTATTATTATCCGACAATAGTTCAGAGTTACATTCGTTAATCACAAGGAGGATACATAATGAAAACCTTAACAACGCGTCGCCAGTTCTTGAAGCGAGGTTTTGCTTTTGCCGGTGCGGCTGCCGGTCTTCGACTTTTCAATGCCCCTTCAATTCTGTCCAGTCGCTCGCCCAACTCTAAACTAGGCGTGGCCTTTGTCGGGGCATGGGGCAGGGCTCATGCTCATCTGAGCTTTACGACGTTGGAGCCATCGATGCAGGTGGTAGCTTTGACAGACATAGACGAGAACCGCCTGCGTGCCGGCCTGGATTTTGTGGGTAAAGTACCGGAATATAAGGACAAAGTTTCGCAGATCAAGACATACTACGATTACCGTAAGATGTTTGAAGAGATGGAAAAGCAGATAGATGCGGTTTTTGTCGCTATCCCGGACCACAGTCACGCCTCTGCAGTGATGATAGCCATGAAACTGGGTAAACACGTTTACTGTGAAAAGCCGCTGACGCATGACATTTCTGAAGCCCGGGCTTTGGGTGAAGCGGCGCGAAAGTACAAGGTGATGACCCAGATGGGTAACCAGGGACATGCGGGGGAAGGGCTCCGCGCTATACGCGAGTATATCGAAGCTGGCGCAATCGGAACGGTAACGGAAACCCATACATGGATGTGTCAGAACTACAGCCGCTTTAACAAACCAAGACCGATTCGGCCGGTACCGCCTGGCGTACACTGGGACGAATGGATCGGGCCGGGCAAGTATCGTGAATATTGTGAAGGTCTGGCTCCGGCCGCCTGGTATAATACAAAGGACTATGGTGCGGGACTTATAGCCGCTGTTGGAGTCCATACGTTTGATGCAGTCCACTGGGGCCTGCAGTTGAAATATCCATCCAGTTGCGTGGCTCTGGCGCAGGAAGGTATGACAGAAGACGACTACGGGACTCTCAACACGGTTTGTTTTGAATTCCCGCGGCCGAGTTTGCCGCCGCTAAAAGCCTATTTCTATGATGGCGCCAAGGAAAGTCATGCGGGTTTCAATGTTGACGCAAAACAAGGACTCAATCACCCGGCTTTGGCAGATGAGTTATCAGCGAAATACGGCCGTGACCTGTGGCGTTCAGGAGACCAGGTACGTGCAGGAACAATATTCGTTGGCGATAAGGGCTACATGATAAGCGAGAGTGAATACTGTGGTGCACCGCGGATTATTCCCGAGGAAAAACATAAGGAGTTTCCTGTGCCACCCAAGAAGTACACGCGGACCCGTGGCATCCAGGCTGATTTTTTACGCGCCGTAACCGAAGGGGGCGAGCCGCCATGTTCGAACTTCTCCGATGTCTCTGGGCCGTATGTGGAGGCCCTGTTGGTGGGCCAGCTTGCCATGCGCGCTGGCGTCGGACGAAAAGTGGAATGGGATGGTGTCAATATGAAGTGTACGAACATCCCCGAACTGAATCGGTTCGTTAAGCAGGAATACCGCAAGGGCTGGACGCTTTAAGCGATATCAAAAATTAAACGACCCCGGGAATCAGGTTTAACTGTTTAGTCAGTGTTCTGCATGCACGCCTTGCCTGTCGCAGAAGATTATGTCATTATGCCTTCAATCAGTATTGAGATAGTCTTAGCAACAAGTATTAAAAGATGTTTGCCGATGTCCTTGTCCAAGATATAACTAATTCTGGAAGTTACTCCTGGAAGTCTTTTTGGATTGGAATTCACTATGAATAATCAAGCCATCAAAATGAGCGGGATGGTGTTTCTGTTTGCAGGAACAATGGCACTGAACGCTGAAATACCTGTATCGGTTGCTGGTGGTTCGTACGAAGCGTGGCAGAAACACCGGGATGCGATGATAGCAGACAAGTCGCTTGTTCGTTACTACACGTTCGATGATGTCCGCAGTCCGGACGCATCTGTTTCAAATCAGGCAGGCAGTAAAACAGCGCCGTTGATTTTCAAGGTAGACCAGAAAAAGGATGTACAGGCCGAGCAGTTACGGATTATCGAGGGCCGCTGGCCTGGGAAAAAAGCCGTCCGGTTGGATCAGGGTCATCTTGCGGCAGAGCAGTTTGATATAGTTAACAAGGCATTTACGGTTGAAGCCTGGTTCCGGAAGAATGGTGCCGGTGTGTGGCGCGGTAATAATGAATCCACCAACGGCACTCTTTTGTCGGTGGGTTCCGGTTACTGGGATGGCTGGCGATTGACCACTGCCTGTCCTGCCCAGAATGTCAGTTTTGAAATCGGTCGGCCAAAGCCTGGCCATTCAATTGGAATCCGTACAACTGAAATGACTGCCGATGGTGTATGGCATCATCTCACTGCGACATGGGACGGCAGGCAGATGCGGATTTATATCGATGGTTTGCTGACTGCTGTTGGTGAATACAATGGAGATTATGCACCTTCAGCACGTGGTGCGGCGTTTCGTATTGGTTATGCAAATTCCGGCGTTGGTTCTGTGATACTGGATGTTGACGAGGTGGCCGTCTATAACCGGGCTTTGTTGGAGGAAGAAGTTTTACATCATGCTTATTTCCATGCCCCACTGTCCCGGAAACTTGCTGAGAGATTTCAAGCCGCAAACCGGTCTTTTGACGAAAAGAATTATATAATGGCGACCGAACAGTTTGAAACAATCGTCAAAATGCGCGGCGTACATCCGGATCTTATTGCGATGGCCAGGTTACGCCTTTCGCAAAGTCTCAGGGAGCAAAGGAATCTCCAATCTGCTGTCGCTGAATTGGTGAAACTGCTTAAGATGGATGGAATCTCGGATGTTCATCAGAAAACTGCTCTGACAGCCCTGTTACAGCTTATTCGCCGGGGCGCTGGTGGAAACGTTCCTGCCGGTATTTACCACAAGGTACTGTCCATGAGTGAACTGACGACAAAAGATAAGTTCGATGTGCAGCTGAACCTTGCTCGCAGTCTTCGTCAGCAGAAGAATTACGAAACGGCACGTCAGTATTACAGCCAGTTACTGGAGTCTCCCGATGCCGCTTCGCGCGAAAAATTGAACATTCGCCTGGAGCTTGCACATATCTGCTGGGAAGGTGGTAATTACGAAAATGCGAGAGCTGAATATTCGAAAGTTATGACTACTGCTGATGTTCCGGCGCATTATCGTAGTATCGCGCAATTACGAATTGCCGCCAGTTATGTGCAGCAGAAGAACAATGCAGCAGCTAAAGCGGGATATGCGAAAGTAATGGCAATGTCTGATGCTCCATCTCACCACAAATGGGAAGCGCAGGAGCGAATACGCGAACTTGAGCGGATCGAAGCCGGCCTGCCGCCGCGAGACCCGGCGACGTCACGAATAAAAAATAACAACTTACCGAAACCGGCCGTTGAATTGTTCGTTTCTCAAAAAGGTTCCGATACAAATCCCGGCGACAGGAGACAACCGTTTGCGACGCTGGAACGGGCCCGCGATGAGATTCGAAAATTAAAAAAGAATGGGACGTTGCCGACAGGCGGGATCGCAGTTTATGTCCGCTATGGTGAATACAAAGTTACACGGACATTTAAACTTACTGCAGAAGATTCCGGGACAGAAGGTGCACCAATTGTTTATCGCGCGTACGGAAAAGAGGCTCCGCGATTTACCGGTGGAATAGGCATCAGCGGTTTCACGCGTGTCACTGATCCGGCGGTTCTGTCGCGATTGCCGGAAGAATCGCGCGGCAAGGTCTGGCAGGTTGATTTAAAGGCGCAGGGTATCAGCGATATTCCTGCTTTCGAACCGAAAGGTACTTATGGGGCCAGGCCCAGAAAACCCTTGATGGAACTTTTTTTTAATGGCAGGCCGATGGAAGTTTCCCGTTGGCCGAATGACAGTTTCGTTAATACTGGCGAGGTGCTCGGACCGACAGAGACCGACAAGAGAGGTCGTCTGCATGCCCGGGCTGGCCAGTTCATATATGACGGAGATCGCCCTCTACGCTGGAAAAACGAAACCAACATCTGGCTTTATGGTTACTGGTATCATGATTGGGCAGATTCCTATGAGAAGGTGGCGTCCATTGACACAGAACAGCGAATCGTCTCGCTTGCGCCGCCGCTTCATTCATGCGGATTTGCAAAGGGACGACGTTATTATACTTTGAACCTCTTGTCGGAGATTGATCGTCCCGGTGAATGGTATCTCGACCATAATAAAGGTGTTCTCTATCTCTGGCCACCGTCGAACCCGAACCGCGCCACTGTGGAAATATCGATATTCTCATCACCGTTTATGGAAGTTGACAATGTAACAAATGTCGTGCTTCGCGGGTTGACCTGGGAACTTGGTCGCGGAGACGGGTTGTCTATCAAGGGCGGCGAGCGTTGCCTGCTGGCCGGTTGTACGATACGTAATTTTGCGGGTGATGGAATTGTTGTAGAGGGCGGGAAAAGGCATGGCTTGTTTGGTTGCGACATCTACGCAATGGGACGCGGTGGCACCATTATCAGGGGAGGCGATCGCAAAACGTTGACGCCAAGTGGACATTTTATCGAAAATTGTCACATCTACAATGTCTCACGGATTGACCACACTTATACTCCTGCGGTACTGGCTAACGGTGTTGGTATGCATATTGCGCACAACCTTATGCATGATATAGGGAGCAGCGCCATGCGAGTCGAGGGGAACGACCACCTCGTTGAATTCAATGAAGTACACAATGTCGTGCGCGAATCTGATGACCAGGGCGGTGTGGATGTATATGGCAATCCGACTTATCGCGGCAATGTTTATCGCTTTAACTTCTTCCATGATATCGGCAGTGGCCGATCGTGCGGGCAGGCCGGTATCCGACTGGATGATGCAATAAGCGGCACACTGATTTATGGAAATGTTTTCTGGCGCTGCGCAGAATCGCAGTTCGGCGGTGTACAGATCCATGGAGGCAAAGACAACTGGGTGGACAATAATATTTTTGTGGACTGCAAACAGGCCATCAGTTTTTCAGCGTGGGGGCAGAAACGATGGGAACAGCGCCTTGGGGAAGACTGGGCTGTAAAGGCACTGAGAGATGTTGATATTACTCAACCACCATATAGCACGCGTTATCCGGAACTGGCCACGCTTCGTGAAAACGCCGATTCCAATCATATCTGGCGGAGTCTTGTTGTAAACTGCGGTCAGTTCACTGTACGTGACCGCGGGGTCAATGATCTGGCTGATAACTATGTTACGAGTGATGACCCAGGTTTTGTGAATGCCGTGAAGGGTGACTTCCGGTTGAAAATTTCTGCAGAAGCTTTTGACAGACTCGCTCTATCACCGATCCCGTTTGATGAAATCGGTCTCTATAAAAATGATTTACGGGCAAGCTGGCCTGTTGTCCGCCGGAAGTAGTGTATTATTATCAAATTTTAATCCGGTCTTAGTTGCTAAACGGCCAAAACAAAGGGGGAAATGATTATGTTTTCTAGTAATTTTGCAAAAGTAATTTCCTGTAACCTGGTATTGTTGTTCAGTACGGCGGTGTGTGTGCCACAATGCGCGTATGGACAGACAACGAAAGAAGAAACGGTTCGAGATCGGCTTTGGGTCTTCTCTTTCGCGGTGAACAGCGACTTCGTGCATGTCGGGCGCCGGTCGGTCATGTCAGCCGCAGAAGGAAACTTCTACCTCGGTGTACCGAATATCCTGTTGGTACAGTCGAGTACCAAGGAAGCACCTTACGGCCGCTTTGAGCCTCCCCTCGAACAATACACTGTGGCGCTGCGGCCGCTGAAAAACGTGGCGTGGTCGCTGGTCGGTTCGGGCGGATTTAACAAGGCGGAGGAGACTGCCGAGGTGTTCGATATGGCGAAACGTGTGCCCAACTTCCGCGGGGTGATGCTGGACGACTTTTTTATCAGTAAGGCCAATGACGGTAAACGGGCGCAATGGACCGTGGAGGAGTTGGCTGATGTACGTCGCAAGCTTGATCAGACTGGTAAGAAACTCGATATCTTTGTCACCTTTTACGTAAAACAGTTCGAACTTCCGTTGAAGGACTATCTCGACCTGATCGATGTCCTCATGCTTTGGAATATGGAATCCGCTGGAATTCGAAATGTTGAAAATGATCTACAAAAGCTGGAACGGCTTTATCCCCACAAGCGGAAGATGCTCGGTTGTTACCTCGTTGACTACCCGAAGAAGCAGGGTATTCCGGTTGACTTGATGAAACACCAGTGCGAAGTTGGTTTGCGCTGGTTGCAGCAGGGACGTATCGAAGGGATTGTTTTCATGGGCAACACGGTTATGGACCTGGGTTTCGAGTCGGTTGAATGGACGCGTAATTGGATCCAGCAGGTAGGTAGCACGAAATTGAAGGGAAATTAGTATGAAGAACTTTACAATATTATTTGCCGTATTGTTGGTATTCGGCATTTTTCCGGGTTTGATGGTTCCGGCAGGGTTTGGAGCAGAATCTGAGCAACCAGATTCCAAAACGGTCTATGCCGACGTGGTCATCTATGGTGGTACGTGTGCAGGAGTAACGGCGGCCGTTCAGGCACAGAAGATGGGCAGATCGGCCGTGATCGTTTCACCTGACAGGCATCTCGGCGGACTATCCAGCGGTGGACTTGGGGCAACTGACTCGGGAAACAAAAAGGTTATCGGCGGCCTGGCCCGCGAATTCTACCATCGTATCTGGAATCACTATCAGGAGCCCGAAGCATGGCGCTGGCAGAAGCCGGAAAAATACCCGGGCCGAAATGGAACTGCAGACAAGCCGGAAACGGCTACTGACGACACGCGCCGGACGATGTGGACTTTTGAACCGCATGTCGCGGAAGCTATTTTTGACAACTGGGTACAAATTGCGAAGACACCGGTCTATCGCGACCACTGGCTCGACCGGGAGAAAGGGGTCAAGGTTGTTGATGGCCAGGTCCAGTCGATCACAACTCTCTGCGGCAAAAAGTTCGTTGGGAAAGTTTATATCGATGCGACATACGAGGGTGACTTGATGGCTGCGGCAGGTATATCGTATCACGTTGGCCGCGAGAGTAACGCAGTCTATGGCGAGAAAAGCAATGGAGTACAAAAGAACAACAAGACGCGGCACCATCGGTTCCTCGGTTGTAAATGCTGCGGCGGCAATTCGAAAATCAGTCCGTACAGGGTGCCGGACGATCCGAAAAGCGGCCTGCTTCCGCTGATCAGTTCCGAGCCAACTGGTGAAGAAGGGGAGGGCGATAAACGGGTCCAGGCGTATTGTTTCCGCGTCTGTATGTCGAACAATCCGGAAAACAGGATACCATTCCCGAAGCCGAAAGGTTACGACGCTGGTCAGTATGAGCTTCTATTGCGTACCCTGCTGGCGGGCAATCGGGCACTTGGAATTTTCTCCAATATGCCGAACTGCAAGACCGACACTAACAACAGGGGCCCTTTTTCATCGGACAATATCGGGCGGAATTACGACTATCCCGATGCAAGCTATGAGCGACGGCACGAAATTATTGAACAGCACAAACAGTATCAGCAGGGACTTTACTACTTTCTTGGCAACGATCCTCGTGTGCCTGAAGACGTGCGAAAGACATTCACAAAATGGGGGCTTGCGAAGGATGAGTTCGTGGAGAGCGGGAACTGGCCGCATCAGCTCTATATTCGCGAAGCAAGACGTATGATCGGGTCGTTCGTCATGACCGAAAACGAACTGCGGTTTAAGAAGCCGGTTCCTCAGCCAATAGGAATGGGTTCCTATGGCATGGACTCGCACAACGTCCAGCGCTACGTCACGACCGAAGGTTATGTTGAAAATGAAGGGGATGTAGAAACTGGTATACCAGCATATCGTATTGCATACGGCTCGATAGTTCCTAAAATAAGCGAGTGTAAAAACCTGCTGGTGCCGGTTTGCGTATCGAGTTCCCATATCGCTTATGGCTCGATCCGGATGGAGCCGGTTTTCATGATTCTTGGCCAATCGGCGTCGACCGCTGCGATTTTGGCACTCGAACAGGCCGAAAAGAAGGCAGAGCCTGTTTCCGTCCAATCGGTCGATTACACAAGATTGCGGGAACGGCTTCTCGCAGATGGCCAGGTTTTGTGAAAACAGGTTACTGGTTTCGTAAATCCTGGACGGCCTTTACAAGAGTTTTTTCTGCTTCCGCGGAATAGAAGCCGATATCAGCCACCAGCCCGCGGGCTTCATAACCGCCCTCCGCAACGATGGTGGCGTCGGGCAGATAACCGTCGATCTCATTGGAGTAACCGGCGATCCACAGGTTGCCGGCACCCAGCGCCTGTTTTATCAGCGGGACATAACCCGATACCACCTCGCCGGAAAGGGCAACAAAAATCAGGTCCTCGCCGAATTGCCAGAGAGCAAGTGGATGCTTGTGGTGGGATGGAAGCGGTTCTCCGCGTTCAATTGCGGTCAGTATACGTTTAGCGTTGTAGGCCATTACGCCGGACATTTTCGCAAGTTCCGCGGACGGAGGTGCTGGTTTGAGAGGCAAATCCACTTCGCTGAACTTTACCTTCAGCGGTCCTCGGACCGGTTTGAGGGGCCCTTGTACGATTTTACAGACCTCGGCAGCGAGGTTCTCGCCATGAAGACGGACATTCTTCTCTGCCTCGGGACCACATCGCGGATCACTATTGGCATCTGCACCGCAGCCCTGCACAAACATTGCCTGCACGCCTGGATTGTCTGACTCGATTTTCTCCTTTGCAAAACTGACGTAATCGCCGGAAATTTTGAGGCTGTCTCCCAGTGTCACCGGATGGCAGGCGCAACCAAACACAATTGCGCGTAATTTTCCCTCAGGCGTGTTGACGCGAAGTGCCGGTACGATATCGTCGACATGTTTGTTCGCGTTTGGTCCCATGCCGCGATAACTGCCGTCCTCTTTGTAAAGACGGCGATTACGTACGAAGCTGGACCTGCCTGTACCCCATGCAAGCGTTGCCGGCTTCAAGTCGGCCAGTGCGGCCTGGGCCAGGTCAGCGATCTGGTCATAAAGCCGGAGGGTATAATCAATCGTTGTCTGCTGATCTTCTGTGGACATGGGGTAGCGATTCAGGTCGGAAGTTCCAATGATCGGACCGGAATGCGTGTGTGAAAAATTCACCAGGAGCTGGCGTCGCTGAAGGCCTGTCTTTTTTGTCAGACGATCAAACAATGTTTTTGCTTCTGCTCCCCGGAGTATGCACAGGTCAACGGTAATCAGCACGGCCCGTTCTCCCCGGGCATCGGCAATGGCCATGGCTTGGGCGTAGAGATCGTTGAGTTTGCCCTCGGACGGCCGGAATCGCGGCTTGGTCGCATAGCCGTGAAGCCACATTGGTTTTTCAGGTGTAATGCACACGCGGGCCAGCCCGACACGAAGCGCATCCGGCTGTGTCTTTGCGTATTGTTCAGTTTCTGGCCGGTTCTTTCCTTGCTCGGCAGCGTTTGACTGCTCGCATCGTACCAGGAATACGCGGTCAACATAGGCGGCCTGGACTTCGGTTTTGTCGCGGATGACAGGTGCCGCCCATACGTACATCTGTTCGCCAAGGGAATGAATTCCAAGATCGATTGATTGGTATTGTTTTCCGCGAATCGCTTTGACGGATATTTGCTTCGAAGTGACTGCTCGCCGGAGTGCGTCGTCATAGATTCCGGCCGTCATGGCGGCGCCGTCATCTGTTTTTGCATCACAGCGCACCCGCAGGTATACACGACATCGGCTGTTGCTGGTCACACCGTAATCCCCGAGTGGATAGCTGTGACATGCCCAGATTTGATGCACGTTCGGCATGCGCCGGGTCAGTCCGTTCGAGGCCGCATCATCCTTGTCGATGCTGAACAGTTTCGGTTCGGAACGCGGGATATAGTCAGCCTCCTGCAGGTCAATCCAGTCCGCTCTGGCCAGTCCTTTGCATTCCTCCGGTGTATTGCCGGCAGGGATTTTTTGCCGGGCGATGAAAGAAAACTCATTACCGAAGTCTGCCGGAATAATACGACCTTGCCGGTACTCTCCGGCACTGTATTTATCAAGAAGCGCGCGAAACTCTGTCAGCGCAGTTTGCGGATTTTCAGGTCCGCGAAATTCGCTCTTACTGCGCCGCGCTTCCCGGTGGAGCGAATCGTAGCGTTGCAGCCAGACGTAATCCAGTGACATTCGTTCGCGGCACACGCGCTCGGCCAATTCGGGATTATCGGCAACTGCTGCTGCAGCCTTATTGAACAACTCCGAGGCCTGGGTCAGGTCTGCCAGCGGGAGCCATCCGCTGGTATCACGCATATAACAGCGAACTGGAATTTTCGCACGGCGTCCGGCTTCATCTATCACATTCATTGATTGGATAAGATACGGCGCCGCCGCGCCGTAATAACCGTTCATGAATGTTTCGAAAAGTTTTTTTTCGTCGGCGTCCGGATTCCACAAAAGATGCGCCAGGTACCATGCCCGTAACCGCACGAAATGGCCGACGCGGCATCCGCTGTCACCCTGTTCAAAAATTCCGATGGCACCGTTCTTTACGAAATAGCGGAGATTCGGCGCGAGAACCGGGAAGTTCGGATGTGGCGAAAGATAATCCGCGAAGTTTGTCACATAATCCCAGATGTAAAGTTGTGAGGAAATCCGGCCCCATCCTTCCATGTCATGGCGAAATGATACGTTGGCCTCGTTTGTCCCGTCGGCCAGAGGTTCGGTGAACGAGCACTCGATCGAACAGAGTCTTATGACCACGTTTCGCCGCGGTTTCACGTACTTTGGCGGTACACGCGTGTACTGGTAGGCCAGGGTCTCAATCAGAATGTCCGGAAATTCCTTTTCCACTTCTTCTGCAACCGCGTTGATAAAATGAATCAACGGACCAGAATGTGCTCCTTCATGCTCCTCGAGCGCCTTGCACTTGTCGCATTCGCAGTACCCATGCCAGTCGTTCTGGCTGATCGAGATCATTGTTGCACCAGGGTTCTGGCGAATCCGCTCCTTGACCACTCGAATGACTTCCTTTCGCATTTCTTCGTTGGTCAAACACAACTGGGAGTGTTCCTTCCTGCGTTCACCTTTGATGAGGCTGTACCACTCGGGATGTTTGTCGAAATACTCGGCAACCGGCAAGAGTCCGTTGATTTGATAAAAAGTGTGTACCCAGCCGATCAATCCATTCGGACCGCCGTATTCATTTGGAATCGAATAGTGATCGTGGCCGTTAAGCCGCAGTCTTGCGGAAAAAATTCCCATGGCCCGCTGCTCTTCTGCGGTCACCAGTGGATGTTTTGTAACAAAGCAGCCGTCAGAAAGCTGTAAGTAGCGGGTTGCACGGTCGATGACCTTGGGATGGTAAACAATATCGAGCGGCGGAATCCGGAGGGTAGGGCATTTGGGAATGTGTGATTCAGTGATTGTCCACCAGCGAATCCCCACCGTGTCTTCGAGGAAAGTATAAACGGCATAGAGGGTGCCACGGCGCGGATGGCCCGTAAGTATCAGATCGCGACCGACCGTCCTGATCACAATCGCGTCGGGTCCAAGTGAATTTGGACGAAGTCCCGCCAGCAGTCGACTGGTGATAGTCCCGTTACCTACAACCACCCCGGGTTTGCCATGTGGCGCGTTGGCCTCGGTAAAAATTGGCAGCGTTGCACCTGTCACTTCCGCCAGGTATTTCTGTAATTCACCGGCGGCTGTTCGCTCGACCACTGTCGCTTTGTCCGGAATCACGATCAGGTAGTCGCTCTTTCCATCGCAGGCGAGGGTCAAATCTTTGTCGGCCAGCGCGATTGCGGCAAATGACAACCAGACAACCGCAAGATACAGCATTCCTGATCGTAAGACCTGATTTTTTTTATAACGATTCATATGAGAAACTGTGAACTTTCAACCACCGGGCTTTATTTTTTCCGGCCTGATCCTGCTGGAGGAATTTCAGCAGTAAGTTTTTCCGTCAATCGATCTGCTTCTGCACAGGCTTCCAGAGCCCGGTCACTGCAAAAACGGTTTAACAGGGCGCGGGCGCCGTCGGGATCAGTGGGCCAGAGGGTCATGGCCTCTGCCTCGATCCGCTCCTGTTCCTGCATCAGGCGTTGCTCCATCGTCAGCCAGGATTTTTGAACGATCCCGATCCGTGCTATATAGGACTGATCCACTACCTGGGCCAACCGCTTGAATTTCCACCACGCTCGGGAATAATCGGGCTGAAAAATCTCAGGCGGTGGCTTAAAATGTTTCTCCAGCGAGAGTAGTGCGGGGAAATCGCCGCGCCGGCCATAAATCTCGGGCGTAGTCGTCACCCCGACATGCCATGGTGTCAGGACACTGATATCGGGTCGGCCGGTTGTACGCCAGTACACACAGCCAATTTCACTGGGCAGATTTGGACGAAGTTGAAAAACAGCCCCCTCCTGGGTTGATTTATTGAAGAAAGCTGCCTCTTTGGTTGCTTTATTTAAAAAATTGGTGACTCCACCCGGATCTCGCAGAACCGCTACCACATCGATCACTGACATTTTTTTGTACGGACGGACAGCGAAAGCCAGCGGTTGCTCGGACGGCCATTTGCCAGGTTTGCCGGATATGACTTCCTGAGCACGGAATTGGCGACCCTCGGGTAGTGTGTTCTTCGGGGTTTGGTAGGCGAGGCGGAAATTGAACGGCCTGCCGCCATTAGGATCGAACCAGCCGCGCTGTACAGCATAACTGATCAGGTCGGGTGATGCCCGGAAATTGTCCCGGTCAGCCAGATTGATCTCGCCAATAATGTGCCGGGCGGGTAGGACAACGACCATATCGTCGGGTACGCGCTGTGCCACCCACCGCCGGCCCCGTACCACCTCGACGACCCAGGCCTCTTTCGGATCGGCCACGGCGTAGGTCCGGCCGGAGTCGGCATAGCCAAAACGTTCGACGAGTTGACCAATCAGTTCCATGCCTTCCTGTGCCGATCGCGCCCGCTGGGCAACGAGTCGACGGAGCATATATCCGATTCCGCCGTCACGGATTTCGCCACGTTGAACCAGCGCTTCATAGCTGTCCTCGCGTGTCTTACACATGATGCTGGCCACGGCCACGCCGCACTCGTTGAGATAGCCGTCGCTGTATTCGAGGCCCGGATTTTCACTCCACAGAAATGCCTTGGTGTCGGGCACAGGATCGAGCTGGCCGCCGCGGCCGATGTCCACCTTGCCGGTGGCGCTCTGGCGCGGAACTTTTCGGAATTCAAGTACGCGGTCCAGCGCGTTTTCTTCGTTGTGGCCCAACAGGACCGAGCCATCAACCGATGCTAGTCGTCCGACGATAAGACCGTCGCATGCCATTACGGCGGCAACAATGAAGAGACCCAATGCAATACTCAGTAAACTCTTGCGGATGTCAGACATGGATTTCTCCGGTAACTGTAATTTGAAAACTCTTATATCACGAACATGCTCGTTGTCAACGGCTAAGGCGGCTTCGTTGAGCAAGTTGGTTTCGGTTGTTTTCCGGTTTGGTTCGTGGTAGTTTTCAGTATAAAAGGAGTGCATGCCATGAAATTCTGGAAATTTTCAAACGTTCTCTTCATGCTGATTTTTTTGTCTCCATGCCTCGCCGCCGACTGGCCCATGTGGCGGTGTGATGCAAATCGCAGCGCCGCATCGCCTGCGGGACTTCCGGACAAACTAAGCCTGCATTGGACCCGCAAGCTCCCGCCGCCGCGGCCGGCGTGGCAAATCGAGCCACGGTTACAGTTTGATACTTCTTATGAACCGGTTGTTGCCGGGAAAACATTTTTTCTTGCGTCACAGATGCAGGACACTTTAACTGCCTATGATACTGAGACCGGTGAAGAACGGTGGGTTTTTCTTGCCGGTGGACCGATCCGTTTTGCGCCTGTGATCTGGAATGGAAAAGTCCTGTTCGTATCGGATGACGGTTATCTTTATTGTCTTGATGCCGCCAGTGGCAAACAGGTCTGGAGCTTTCGCGGAAGTCAGCAACACGAGCGTAAGCATCTGGGTAACGGGAGGCTTGTTTCTTTCTGGGCCGCGCGCGGCGGACCGGTCGTTGCAGACGGTACGGTCTATTTCACGGCCGGCATCTGGCCGAGCATGGGTATTTACATTCATGCCGTTGATGTCGAAACAGGCCGCGCGGTATGGACCAATTCGGACATGGATTTCCTTGAAAATGTCCGTATTGATCACAACAACGTGAAAGACGCAGGGCTCTCTCCGCAGGGCTATCTTGTTATTTCCGGCGATTCTCTGATCATGCCCAATGGCCGTTCTCAGCCTGCCATCCTGGACCGGAAAACCGGCAAGCTCTTACATTATATTCAGGGTTATCGTAACGGGCATTGTCGTGTAACAGCGATGGGTAATTATGCCTTTGTTGGTACCGGTGGAATAGTGGACATCACCACGGGCCGCGAAGTCGGCAGCCGGTTTGCCGACGCCGGCACAAATGCGCCTCCGGCATTCGATATTAACAGGTTTGAATTTTTTGAAGGCCCAATCAGTCCATATAATTTCATGCCCGGCTGTTCATCGTGGTCGGTCCTCACACCAAATATCATCTATGGTTTTCAGCAGGGCACTTGTTATGCATACGATTTGAAACAGCCGCCAAGTGTAAAAGAATATGAGAGCAAGGTTCCGAGTGGACGAATGAGCAAACCGTGGCGCTGGGACCTCGTCAATTTATGGAAAGAAAAGATTGCTGGTAACGCACAATGCCGCACTCTCATCAAGGCAGACAACAGGCTGTACGGTCATTTTGGCAATGAACTGGTTGCAGTGGAATTATCATCGTCCAGCGAAAAGAAACCGAAAGTTACCTGGAAACAAAAAGTCTCAGATATGCCGGCGAGCATGGTTGCGGCTGATGACAAGCTTTTTGTCGTTACAACCAACGGTACTATTCATTGTTTCGCCGCTGGGACTGCAAAACCTTCTACCTTTGATATTGTAAATACGCCGTTACCACAAACCACCGACAAGTGGAACGATAAGGCGGCACAAATTCTTAAAACAACAGGAGTATCGGATGGTTATTGTCTTGTACTTGGACTCGACGCAGGACGTTTGGTTGAGGAATTGCTGAACCAGTCAAAATTCCAGGTCATTGCTGTTGATTCAGATGCGAAGAAAGTAGACGCCCTGCGCCGCCGGTTCATCGCCGCTGGTCTTTACGGTAACCGGGTGGAAGTGCATTGCGGTAATCCTGACACATTTCCTTTTCCGCAGTATCTGGCTAATCTGATTGTGTCCGAGTCTGCAGTTCCGTCCGAACTCGCAACAGCTCAGACTATGCCGGGACTTTATTCCACCCTGCGTCCATATGGCGGAGTTGCATGTCTTTCGCTAAGTGATGCTGAACATGCGAACTTACAAAAGGTTTTAACTGAAAATGCGCAGGAGAGTTCAAAGTTGACCCGTGCCGATGGATTATCACTGCTTCAACGGGTTGGGCCATTGCCCGGATCTGCTTTCTGGACGCACGAGACCTCTACCGCCGCACGTACTTACTATTCGGCTGATGATCGAGTCAAAGCGCCGCTCGGCGTGCTCTGGTATGGGCATGGTTCGGGACCGCATTTTTCACAGGTCAACGACTATGATTCCGGCGTCAAACCACAGGTGGTGGGTGGCCGCATGTTTGCATTGCGACAGAATCCGCCTCTTCTGCACGCGATGGATGTTTATACCGGCCGCGTAATCTGGACCCAGCCGACCGACAGATACGCGCGCTTTGCATCCATGGAGGATGGTATTTATGTCGTTAGTAAAGGTGAATGCAAAGTTTATGATCCTGCCTGCGGCAAAGAACGCGCCGCGTATCCGCTTAAAGTCAAAGAAGCAGGTAGAAAAACACCCGTGACCCGGTGTATTCGTGTCGGGAATGATACCATTGTTATCGGCGTTGGCTTTGATGCAAAGGGCGGTATCACCGAAGAGCCTTGGGACAGCAAGGCCCTGATCGCGTTGGACCGGTCGACCGGCAAACATCTCTGGACGTACATGGCCAGGAACCGGGTTGGTTTTCATGCCCTCGCGCTTGGCGATGGACTCGTATTTTGTGCCGATTCGATCTCGCCGACCATCGCAGGCAAGGACATGAAACCGGGACAGACAATTACCAATGCCGAGACAATGGTTCTGGCGCTCGATATCCGGACTGGCGCCGAGAAATGGGCTGTGCCAGACAAACGACCATCCAGCGTTTTCATGGCTGCTCACTGGCCCAGCCAACGGGGTAATGACGATTGGGTTGCGTATGCTGAAGAGTTAAAGATTGTACTTGCAGGTAAACGTTCCGGTACCAGCGCTTATGAGGCGAAAACCGGCAAGCAAATCTGGTCCAAGTCAATAGGCGGTCAGCCAATGATTATTCATGGGAAAACCTTCATGAACCAGGGCGGGGGAAACTACGATGTCCTGACAGGCGAATCGCTGGGCGGTAATTCTCAGATTGTGAAGCGGCTTGGATGCAACTATATGGTAGGGAGCAAACACCTGCTCCTGATGCGGGATGCGTCCGCCTCGTATGCGGACATTGAAAGCCAGACGCGGTACTGGCTGCGCAATCTGCGGTCGGGGTGCAGCAGCAGTCTGATAGCGGCGGATGGGGTGCTGGTACTGCCGTGTTTCTCGTCTGGCTGTGTCTGCAATTATCCGGTTCAGACGTCGCTGGCGATGGTGTACATGCCGGAAATGGCGAACTGGGCGCATGGTATTCAAGTCAAGCCGAAGTAGTCTTTTTGATTCTTGTCTGGTTTCTAACTGCGGAAGACGGCTCGCATTTTGAGCGAAAACGCTTTTACGTGATCCACTCCCTCCGGCTTTGTTGGAGCGATGCGTCGGATACACGTGTATACCGACGATCGCTCCGCCGTGCCGGGCGGGGTGGCTGACGTAAAATCTTTTCACAAGACATCAAAATGCGGGTCGTGTTTACATCCGCCGAAGCAGCGGAAATTTGATCATTAAAATCTGAGGAATAAATCATGCGAAGGTATTACACCGGAAAACGAAATGCACGACACGATCGCATCGCCCCGGCAATTCGGGGCGACCCGGAAAGGGAATAAAGGCCTACCTGCACTAATTCGCGTCGCGTTTACACCGCCATTGCTGAATCGCATGGTGGAAAAAGATATACATCAAAATGCGGGTCGCGTTTACATCCGTCTAAGCGACGGAAATAGGAATTGTATTTAAGATTCCGCCGTTTCGGCAGGAGTTTAATATTTCTTCATTCGCCCCAACAATTCGGGGCGTGTATACGTATACCGGCCCCTTGCGGCAACAAACCGATGGCGGTAAAATCATCGTGTTCTTCTAGTCACGAAATGCGTCTGATTTGGCGTTGACAGTTGTTGTGAAGATGTGCAGACTTAGCCTGCAAATCGGCATGTGTATTGTGTCGATGTGCTCTAGTCGAAATAGTTTCTTAAACAGTAACAAAACAACAGTAGAAAAATCAAAGAATGGAGGTTGCATGGTGATAAACTGACAGTTGGTTCAAACTTTCAACTATTGGGAGATAAGTTATGAAAAGTTTTCGAATTGTTACGCTGATTGTCTGCTTGTTGTTTGCATGTACGTTCTCATTCCTTCCTGCAGTGGCTTTTGATCAACCTTCCGTGAATATTGGATTCACCAGTTTCCTTGATGGCGCGCCGCCTTCAGGCCCGGGCTGGTATTTCACCGAGTATATCCAGTTCTACACAGCCGACAAATTTGTTGACGGGCCCCCCGGTGATGCCGGTCTGGATGTCTGGGTCAGTTTGAACCAGCTGATCTACCAGTCCAACCAGGAACTATTGCTGGGTGGCAAATGGGGAATTGATGTTATCGTTCCGGTTGTCAGTTTGGACAACGATCTCCTGCCCGACAATGGAACGGGACTGGGTGACGTACTGGTAGGCCCTTATCTCCAGTGGGACCCGATTATGGGCAAAAACGGCCCGATATTCATGCACCGCATTGAACTCCAGGCCATTTTCCCTACCGGCAAGTATGACGATGACAAGGCCCTCAACCCGGGCAGTCACTTTTTCTCGTTTGACCCTTACTGGGCCGCAACGCTTTTCCTCTGCCCGAAGCTGAATCTGTCCTGGCGTTTGCATTATCTCTGGAACGCCGAAAACTCTGATCCTGGAATGCCTGAAGTCAGCGATACCCAGGCGGGGCAGGCTTTCCACGGTAACTTTGCCGCTTCCTATGAAGTGGTTCCCAAGATGCTGCAACTCGGGGTCAACGGATATTATCTGAAACAGACAACTGACTCGGAAGCAGATGGCAATTCAGTTGATGGCAAGGAGCAGGTATTTGGTATTGGTCCCGGCGCACTGCTGAGTTTTTCAAAGGACACGCATCTTTTCCTGAATGCCTACTTTGAATCCTGCGCCGAGTATCGCCCCGAAGGCGAACGTTATCTTGCGCGCCTAGTCCATCATTTCTAACGTGATGCCGCAAAGCGGTAAACGTGGAAAATAAAGAAATTGGGCGATTTTGCAGTAGATTGTCATGCGCATATAATGGTTTAGGCGAATATGTCAACCCAATGATTTGGGCGAACGTTCGCCTAAACGTTTAAAAGATAATGAAGAAATGGATGATATATTTCGCGATTATAATTCCATTGCTAGCATTCTTAGTCTGGTGGGAGAACAAAGAATACATACGTAACAATCCATTCAAGGGTGACCTTTTGAAGTGCGCAATGAGCCTAAAGTTTATCGCTGATGCAAAGGACTCGTATCAGAACAAACACCCGGAATCTCTGGGACAAGTTATTCCCCTGTCTGAGTTGCAACAGTATGTCGGCCTTCCTGACATCAGAGTCTGCACAAATTGTCCATCTGGTGGAGTTATCCACATCAATCCAATTGGAGAACCACCTACTTGTTCGATTCCTGATCATCAGAACGGGTTCAAACACATTTACCAAGCAATACAAAAAAAGAGATAGTGCCAACAAGTTTTACCGTATTCTTCGTCCGCGGCGGACTCGAAACGGTGAAAATGTACGTTGGATAAAGAGATGAATACACCAACCCAGACTGATAGATTTGAATTCTGGAAATTCGCGTACGCCCGTGCGGCGTTTGTTGATGCCAAGATCTTTGCGGAGGAACTTCTTGCCTCCGGCTCGGCGCTTCATTCGGCCACACGTAAGGCATTTTCAATTGCCATTGCAACTGCATACGCTCGACCCTTTAAACAACGTTCCGTAGTTCGCCTATCTGAGGACATTGTCCCCGCGGAACATCGCGAGACACATGATGGCGTTATTGAGATTCGGGACAAAGTCGTCGCTCATCGTGATGTCGACGGCCCAATTGCAGAGGATTTCGGATTACTCAACCAACTTCGCATCACCATCCGAGGGCCTGAGCTTGTGGTCAACACCATCAGTCCTACTATGCCCGACGACAAGACTCAGCAAGTCCTTCGACTTACTGAATCCATGATCACGAAGATGAACTGCCGTGTGAACGAGTGCGTTCAGAAGTTTCTCCCAAGGGCAATCAGGTCGGAAGGAACGTTCATACTGAGCCTTGAAAACAATCCCAGTGAATGGCTAATAAGAGCGAATAAATGATCGAACCAATGAGTTGAGCATTCGTTCAGCTCCACCGTTGGCTCCACAAAGAACGGTGTACTCAACTGCAATGACGGCGCAACTGATACAGATTGAACAGATAGATAGTTTCAGGGATGTGAAGGACTTTCCCTCGGATACCATTATTCCTGAAGTCGTTGCGAAGGTGCGAGTCCTCGATGAAAGAGAAGAACTCGAACCCTTCCTACGTGCAATCCTTGCCGATCAAAATGAAACGGCACATGGTCCTGCGGAAGTTGTCGATGTTCTCACGCACAAGATGACGGTCTCTGGTGAGCATGGTCTTGCGGCATTTATCCTCAAGGGAAAGTCATTTCCAACCGTTCGGCCCAAGCACGTATCTCACCAAATCTACCGCTTGGAGAAAATCGAGGGGCTCAGGTTCTCCGTCCTTGGTATAGTGGGCAACATCTTGGACGAAGCCAAGGAGCAATTCGTTTCGACTTCTGAGCGCCTTGGTTGCGCATATGCCATCCTTGATGCTGGCGATCTAGCCAGACTTTTCGTTGCTTACGGGTACTTCTGTCCTAGGGATGGGGAGAGGATTGCCGCAGGGCGATGCCAGTGCGGTTACTCGCCGAAGAAAAGACTACTGAACATTCTACAAAAACAGGCTCTGGACGAATTGAAGTATTCCCATTCCTTGGGACAGAAAGTAGGACTCATCGTCCTGCCACCTGGCAGTGGGAAAACGCGAATAGCCGCAGAAGATGCCAAAACCCACAAGGCCAAACAGTTACTCTATGTCGCACATACGAATGAGATCCTTGACGTTGCCGAATCGGAGTTCGCGGCAGTGTTCGGCAGTAGTTCCGTAATTCGCATAACAAATCGCCAATCCATCAAGGATAACACGCGGGTAAAACTCGGAACGGTGCAATTCTTGAAGAACCATCTCTCGGCAATTGAGAGGAATATGTTCGATTACGTTGTCGTTGACGAGTTTCACCACGCAGCCGCGAAGTCATACAAGCAACTTATTGAGCTGATCGGCGATGCATTTCTCCTTGGACTTACGGCAACTCCCTTCAGGGGAGACAGGCAGGACATTACCGAATTGTGCCGCGGAAATGTGCTTGTGAATGCGGAACTTCGAACCGGAATTGACTCTGGGGTTCTCGCTCCGTATCACTACTTCGGCGCGTTTGACGACGTTGACTACTCAGCCATTCAACACAATGGAATCACCTACAGCGTTCGCGATATGGAGAAGGCTCTTGTCATTCCGGCACGGGACCACGCCATCATTGCAAGGTGGCGGGAGCACGCTGATCAGAAACCAACCCTGGCGTTCTGTTGTTCCCACAGACACGCAGTGCGCGTTGCGCAGAGTTTTCGAGAGCAAGGAATTCCCTCTGAGCCCTACCTATCCACAACGCCCTGGAACCGACGGCGCGCCATCGTGCGTCGATTAGAATCTGGTAAAATGAAAGTGCTCTGCGTTGTCGATGTTATGAACGAGGGTGCCGACATACCCTTCATTGAGTGCCTCTTGTTTCTGCGTCCGACAGAATCCAAGCGGATATTCTTTCAGCAACTGGGGCGGGGGTTGCGGCGGTTCGTCGGGAAGTCCCATTGCATAGTGATCGATTTCATCGGCAACTTCCGCAATGCTTACCGCATAGTTGAGTTTCATGGTCTGCTTCCCGAGGCAAACGAGCAACCTTCCTCCACACCTAGCGGCGCTCGGACGGTCAAGGAGTTACTCAACCTTCCGTTTGGATGTGAAGTTCATTTTGATGAACGAGTCATCGACATCTTCTCGCAGCAGGCGATGAACCCTCGTTTCGCTACACGCCACAACATTGGCCGAATCCTGCTGTATCAGTACCAAAGACTCCAATGGCGGATGGGAAGGCCGCCTACGCGTCAGGAGGTGGATAGAAACTGTTGGTTGCATTCGGATTTCTACCGCGACGTGTTCGGGAGTTGGAAGAATTTTGAGCACCTCGCAATCGGAGAATGATAGTGGAGGAGTCTATCGGCGTCAGATCTATTTGCAAGCCTATTGGGGACGCTCATATCATATCTTCACATTGCACAATCTAGAGCATATTAAGCGCTCATGTAGCTGCAAAATCGCCATGTTTGTTAGATATCATACATGATTAATGGCCATGACATTATTTAACATGCTCTAATTAACACAAAGTGACGTTGGGGGCGTATAATGAACAGAAATCGCATGGTTTCGGGCAGACAGTTCGGAAATAAGGTCATGAATTGGACCTTCGCTTATCCAATTGCTTCCCTCATACAAAAAATGCTTTCATAAACAGAAATTAAGCAGGCAGGAGATCCAGTCTCCTGAAAATAGTTTTTCGACAGTCTCGTTCGCCAAATAGGAGAAATAAAATGAACCTGTTTTTTGCATTTGCACTTGCAACAACTGCTCGATCGCAACAAGAGCACCTGTCATCAGGCAGCACCTCCGCAGACTCTGCCAGCGCTCGACTCAGCACGGAGTTGATACGAGCAGATATTGAGAAACTGCTCATGATCACCGAGGCATTGTGGACAATTCTCAAAGAGCAACTCGGATACACGGACGATAAATTAATCCAGATGATTCAGAAGATTGACCTTCGTGATGGCAAACTAAACGGTAAAGTAGCCAGATCGACTGAACGGTCAACTTGTCCGCAATGCGGTCGTGTTTTAATTCGTAATCACCCGGTTTGCCTTTATTGCGGTGCGGTGGCGAAGCAAAAACCTTTTGAAAGATGAAATAGGCGAACCAGGCATTGTATGGTATTTTTTAATCCTGCGGGTTGAAAAACTCTCAAAGTGGTCGTTCGACCTGAAATGCAAAACAGGAATTCATTCTTGTATGTTCGATTGCCATAACGCTAAATGATCGTCAGGTTATGAGAATGCAGGAGGGCAGTGAAATGGAAAAAGACAATTATTATCCGCAAAGTAAAAGTCGTCGTACGTTCCTGAAGAGCGCTGCTTTTTTTACCGGTGCGGCACCGTTGTTGGCCGCCGATGAGTGCCAGACGGGTACAAAGAGGCATCCGCACAAATATGAAGAGTTGTTGCCAGAGGAATTTTATGCCGAACTCAAGCGTATGCCGGTTGTCTACGTACCTGCCGGGGCAATGGAAGAGCACGGTCTGCAGAACGTTCTGGCTGTAGACCCGTGGACGGCTTATGAAACCTGTCTACGCGCCGTCAACATTACAGGCGGCATTCTTTTCCCGATTGTGCCATTTGCGCCTGCGGGTCATCCGAGCTGGTCGCGGGAGGAGCTTCGCAGTGGCACCAGGGATGCCGCACCGCCAAGCTGCTTTGTAAGCCGGGAATTATGCCGTCAGATTTACATAGAGTTGATGGAATCACTGGCGGACCTGGGTTTTAAAGCATGTATTGCTTTCGGCGGGCATTGGCCGGCTGATTTTCTTCTGACCGAGATCCAGAAAGAACAGAATGGTGTCATTCGCGGTATGAAATTCTGGGGCGGGGGGACAGTGACCATTTTGAAAGATGAAATGGCAAAACAAAGCGGCCCGAAATCCATTTATGGCGGACATGGCATGATGCTTGAAACCTCGCTGGTCATGGCAATTCATCGCCACTGGGTGGACCTCTCGCGGGTGGACGACATCAAGGACAGCCCGCTCAGTCATCAACTCAAGAAACAGCCTGTGGAAAGGTTGAGTGCGATCAAGGAAGCTAATGCGGATTTCGGTAACCGTCTTCTGGATATTGCGGCTTCGCGGCTTGCGGATCTTGCAAAAGGTCTTCTGGCCTGATAATTCTCGTGGACGTAGAAAGGGTTTCGAACAATATGGAAATGAAACAGCAATCGAAGGACCAGGCCGCCGGGCCCGGCAGCCGTCTGCTATCTCTCGATGCCCTGCGCGGTTTCGATATGTTCTGGCTTTTGGGCGGCTCTCAGCTGGTACGTGTATTTTGTGCAGGCTCGGCGGCGGGTACATTTGGCTTTGCATTGAGCCAGCAGTTTCAGCATGTGAAGTGGGAAGGATTCCACTTCATTGATTTCATATTTCCCCTGTTCCAGTTCCTGATCGGTGTATCGGTCCCGTTGGCGCTGGATAAACGTCTGGCAAGAGGTGAATCCAAAGGCTCCATTCTTCGCCATGCCCTGGTCCGGTTTTTCTGGATGGTGGTTATCGGTATGTTTATTCACGGCAACCTTCAGTCGTGGAAAATAGCGGATATGCGGCTTTCCTACAGTGTTCTTTTGATGCTCGGCCTGGGTTACCTGATCGCGGTGGTTCTTGTTCTGTATACCTCGTTGAAGGGGCAGATCATTGCGACCGGTGTTTTCCTGGTCGGTTACTGGGCGCTTCAAATGTTTGTACCGGTGCCGGGACACCAGTGGGGGGAATTCAAGGCGGGAGCAATTTTCAGCGACTGGGTTTTTGCGCATACCACCGGCCTGCTGGATAAGCCGTGGCAAAGCCCCTATGGACAGGGTTTTCCGCTGGTTCCAATGTGGACACACGGCGCCAGTACCATGCTGGGTGTATTTGCAACTCGAATATTGGGAAAACCCTGGGAGAATAAGATCAAACTACAATGGCTTGTGATGCTGGGCGTTGTCTGTCTGTTGACTGCCTGGCTTTGGAGTTATCACCTGCCCATAGTCAAGAACCGCTGGACCAGTACATTCGCGTTATGGTGCGGGGGCTGGAGTTATCTTTTGCTGGCACTGTTCTGGTGGGTAATTGATGTGAAAGGCTGGCGCCGTGGTCTCGGGTTGTGGACTGCGATCGGCAGTAATTCCATCCTTTCTTATATCATGACGAGCCTTTTCATGGGCGGGTTCGGCGCAATTGCCACCGTTTTCCTCGGAAATCTGAAGCCTCATATGGGGCCATACTGGCACGCGATCCTGATGACTGTGGCCCAGTATTCCCTTGCATGGCTGGTGCTCGTCTATCTCCATCGCCGCCGTATTTTCCTGCGATTATAAATGGATGTTGGTGATATTTTTTGCGCGTGATGAGTGGGATTACAGGCAGAGGAATGGTTTAAAAGAAAGATGGCATGGAAAGAGTAGCGGGAATTAAAGTGTCGGGTGTATGTAAAATGTTCTCACGACAAACCTGTGCCATTCTCGTCTCGCTGTTTATTGCAATTCTACCTGCATTTGCGCAATACAAGATTGTTTGGGGAGATGTCCACGGACACACGAGTAATTCCGATGGTAAAGGGAGCCTGGATGACTATTTTACTCATGCCCGGGATGTAGCAAAGCTCGATTTTGTCATAGTTACCGACCATGATTTCGGGAACAGTTCGCCCTGGCGGATGCCCAAAGAGAAATGGATGCTCACTCAGGACAAGGCGGATCAGTATACGGTCAAGGGCCGCTTTGTTGCAATCGCCGGGTATGAGTGGACGTCACAGGCGAAGTATTGGTCCGGTTTCACTAACGGTCCGGCGGAGCGGCTATTTCCGGGGCCTCCGAAATTCTACAATCACAAGAATGTCTATTTTACGAATCGTATCGGCTATCTTTTCAGTGCGAAGGATGTTGCATACAACAATCCTGACACACTGGCGGAGGTGGTACGCAAACATGGCGGTCTGATCCAGAACAACCATCCCTTTGCTCTCTTCAACGAGGCAGGAGATCAGTGGGAATACGTCCCTGCGAACAGCTCCGTTATCGTCAATACCGAGATGGGCTTGGACGTCAGCCGCTACGAAGGCAAGACATACGAGCTGAATTGGGAAAAGAGCCTGCGCGAGTTTCTCAACCGCGGCGGTCGCACTGGCTTCGTCAGCGGAACTGATACCCACGAAGGCAGACCCGCTGCCCGCACTGCTGTGCTGGCAACGGAACTGACGCGCGAGGCTATCTTTGACGCACTGCGCCATCGGCGGAACTACGCGATCAATCACGCCCGCATTGGTCTCGATTTCCGTATCAATGGACATTTCATGGGGGAGGAGATCGAGTTGGCTGGCAAGCCGCAGATTATGGTGGATGTCAAAGGAACGGCCCCAATTGAAGAAATTGTCATTATTCGCGATGGCAAGGTCCTTCATGCGCTTCGTCCGCAGAAGCAGAACGTATCGTTCGCGTATGTGGACGAGACCTTTGCCGAGACGAGTTACTATTATGTGCGGGTGATTCAGGTGGACAAGGATGAGCATGGCAACAAATCGCATGCCTGGTCCAGTCCGATTTGGGTGAAGAAGCGTTAATCCGTTCACGGACTGTTCTTGTGTGGCGGAATTTGGATCTGGCGGAGAAATGCCGGATAAGTTTCACCTTCGGCAGTACCAACGCCTTTCATTCCTGAACTGTAGGTTATACTGTCGCCGAGACATACGATGACCTCGTTTCCTTTAAGTTCAGGCGCGACGACATCAAAGAAAGTTTTTGCGAGAAGTTTGTAACCAGAAGAGGTCAAATGGACTCCGTCGGCGGAAACTGTCCCCGGCTGACCTGCGGCCTTGGCGAAATCGGCCAGTGGAACTTTTTTGGTCTGCGCAAGAGAAAGTATTGCAGTGTTGTAACGGGCGACCTTTCCGTTTGGTCCTTCTGAACCGTAAAGTTCACGCTTGTGCCGCTTGAACAGCGGTTCTTCGGTTACGGAATGGATGGTACAGAGCACAGGTTTGATGCCATTAGTGCGTGCGTGATCCACCATCCAGGTGAGATTTTCGACGAACCGTTCCAGCGAAACAAAACACTTTTCATTGAGCGCGTCGTTCAGGCCGAAATAGATAAAAACATAATCCGGCTTGATAGCAACAACATGTTGTTCAAAGCGCTTCCGGCCTTGTTCGGTATTATTGCCGCCGATACCTTTATTGTGAACAGTCAGTCCGTTAGTAGTGATTTCGGCCGCCATACCTGACAGGGTTATTTGTAACACAGCAAGGCACACTATGCATTGTCGCACAACAAACGACCTGACTTTTGAATTCGGTATGAATATTCTCATGAGAATGTTGGCAGCTATAGTAACACTATTTTTTGTATATTCAAGGTATACCCTTTGGCGTTGACACTTGCCGTGCGGCAGTGTCATAACTTTATCACGAGGTTGTTATATGACATCTACTACAATACATAAAAAAGCAATTTTCCATGATTCCCGCAAACTGTTGTGCATGGTCATCGGGCTGACTGCCTGTATGTGTGCAGTTGCGGCTGATACGCCACAGGCCGGGGATCCAGCGAAGGAACCCAAACTGACCGTTGTTGTGACTTCATCACACTGCGACTGGCAGTGGGGACACAGCCGCGCCTGGCACGAAGAACGTTACGCGCAGGTCATCCATGACGTTCTGCTCCTCATGCGCAAGTATCCACGTTATGTCTGGCAGTTGGAAAATGTTAACGAGGAGTTGATACCATTCCTGAAAAAAGCGGAACGCGATTGGCCGGGAATGGTGAATGAATTCTGGCGACGGGTAGGGGAAGGACGCATTGAGGTAATTGTCGGATACAGTAACCCGCGATTCAGTGAGGTTTATCCTGAAATAACCGTCCGTAACCTGGTGCTGGGCAAGGAATATTTTCGCCGTTATTCACCGGGTATTAAACAGCCCGTCTATAATGCGGTTGATGTGATGGTCGGTCATTCTCAAATACCACAGATACTTGCCAACACGGACTATAAATATTTCATGTTCTCCCGACCTGCCAAGAAGAAGATAGTGTTCTGGCGTACGGGACTGGACGAGACGAGGATGCTGTCGGCGCTACTGCATTATGGATATCAGGGCTTGTCCACCAATGGTATTGTCCTCGACTCATTCAGCGGCGATGATATTTTGCCTTCCGAAGAGCTCGCGAAAAAAGCCGAGACATGGGACCCCGCAAAAAAGGTGTTGTCCACCAGCGTCCGGTTTCTTGAGGAAATTGAGAAGTCCGGCGGTCCCTTGCCTGAAATGCAGGGTGTTCTCGATTCTCTGGAAAGCTTCGCGTGTACCATGGGACTTTTCGGCAACCAGAATATTTATGCGTGGAATAATCAGAATGAGGATTTATTGCTGAATGTCGAAAAAGCCCAGGTCATGGCCTCGGTGCCGGGCAACAAGTGTCCGGCTGAAGGAATGGATCCACTCTGGCAGGATTTGTTGTCCTGTGTGGGACATGCCATTGCGTGGGGCTGGAAACCGGATTACGAAGAACGACTGGAAAAGGCGCGGCAAACCCGGACTGCGGGTGAAAAGGCCCTGCATGAATCGCTTTCGGCTGTTGTGGCTGATATCCACTTCCGCAGTAAAATAGGCTCGCCGCTCGTTGTGTTTAACTTCCAGGGCTGGCCGACAACCGGGCCTGTTGAGTTTACGTTCAAAGGCGATGTCAAACAGCTGGTACTGCGCGACAGGAGGGGCAAAGATGTTCCTCTGCAACTTATAAATGAATTGCAGTCGGGTGTTGCGCGGCTTGCATTTGTGGCAAAAGATGTACCGGCGTGCGGATACAAAACCTACTATCTGGCACGTTCCGATCGCGGTGGTGTTACAGTGCCGTCAGTCCAGCAAACATCGGGTTCGATTGAAAACGAACGGTATCGAATCCAGTTGGCAACAAGCGGGAGTTTACAGGTCTGGGACAATAGTCTTAAGAAGAACCTTGGGGCTGGTGAGGGTGGACTTGGCGATGTGGTTTTGTACGATGCGCCGGTCTCGGACAACTGGCAGATGAATGGTCCGTTGGGTAAGCGACAGAACTGGGAAATCCAATCCGGTGAATCTCAATTCTGCCAGGGACCTGTATTCGGGTCGTTGCGTACAACCGGTAAAATCGGACCTCACAAAATTCAAAGGGAAATACGATTGTGGCAGAAAAGCAGGCGGATAGATTTCCTTATTGATATTGACGCAGGTGAAGGGGCCGGCGTCTTCTATTTTCGCTGTCCGCTTGGTTTTGCCGGTCGTGTTTTCGCAGGTATTCCGTATGGGGCTGAACCCCGTGAAAACTTTAGGAGCGAACTTTTCCGTGGTGAGTCTTTTACACTGGGTTATCCCGACTCATACTATGCGACCCGCTGGACCGATGTCTCGTCTGATAATTTCGGCTGTACGCTTGTCGCTCCCTCCGGGATAAATAACGGGTATGCATATAAGACCCAGGAGCAGGCGCTTGAACTTGCCCTTCTGCGTATACGGCCAATACCGAAAGGCAGCTGGGGACAGGTACATCCATTGATACAGGGGACGGGTAAGCATCATTGGCAATGCGCGTTGGTGCCGCATAAGGAAACATGGCGTGAGGCGGCAACCTACCGCGATGCCCTGGAACTTCATGTGCCCCTGCTTGCTTTTTCACCTGCGCTCGGAGCTGACTTGGCGAGTCTGGACGGGAAGCCGAATCCATATGCTGGACGCGGTAAAGATTCTTCTTCATTCATCGAAATAGAGCCGGACAATGTCGTTCTTTCTTCCGCGCGGCTTGTTCGTACCGGAGGAAACGGCTTGGCGCCGCAGTATGAATTACGTCTTTATGAGACGACGGGAAAAGCGACCGATGTCGTCATCCGGCTGGAGCATCCGGCAAAGAAAGTTGAGAGTACAAATTTCCTTGGTGAACCAACCGGTGTTACAGGTAAAGTGAATGTTTCAGGTGAAAAGATAAAATTTCATATCCTTCCCTGGAAGATTGTTACCTTGCGTGTTGAAAGCGCGCGTTGATTTTTCGCGACGGGTTTTTGCGTATTGCCATTCTGGAGGTGTATTGTATGTCATTTAGAAAAGTTTTTCCGGTGATTGTTCTAATGTCCGCTGTTTGTGCGTCAGGCGTGATGGCGGAATATTGTCCGCCGCAGTCGCGTCAATCGGACGGCATGCGCGACATCATGTTGATTTATGCAGCCACGAACAAATGGCACCAGGAAAATTTCCTGCCCTATGTTGCATATGTGGACCGTGAAGGAAAACCACGAGGCTGGTTTTACGATGCTTATTTATTCCTTATGTATGGCGGCGCGCCGTCGGGGAAAGACTATATAACCGATGCAACGAACCGGAAAGACTGGGAATTTTATATAGATGAAGAATTCGCGTCTGATCGCGAATTGGCCGCGCTGGACGCGACGATCGAAAAGGCGGCACGTGAGATGGATGTCAAGGCGCCCGCAATTCCAATCATCGTGATGATACCTTATCCGTCGATCAAGCAGAAAGATTTCGGCGATGTGGATGGTGACGGTGTAACAGAAAACATGGGTACTGATGCTGGACGCAGAAAGGTTGTGGCCTGGTTCTTGCGCACATTCATTGTGCGTTGGAAAGATCATCAGTTTAAGCACCTGAAACTCTGGGGATTCTACTGGATGAACGAGGGTATATCGCCTCCCGATGAATCGATTGTCAAGATGACAGCGCAGGAGATCCATTCGCTCGGCTACAAGTTCCACTGGATCCCGTGGTTCAATGCGCCGGGTGTCGAGAAATGGAGGGAACTTGGTTTTGATCTGACGATCATGCAGCCGAATTATGCTTTCATCCCGCCGGCAGGACTGTTGCGGGTACCGGACGAGAACAGGTTGACAATAGCGGCGAACATGTGCCGGCGGCTGGGCATGGGCATCGAGATGGAACTGAATATGGGAATTGATATGGACGCCCACAAGGCGGCGCTGGTGGATCCGAGGGACCGGATCAATCTTCAACTCTATCTCGATCATGGTGATGATTTGCTGGACGGTTACCAGGAAGGAGCTGTCCGTGCTTACTATCAGGGCTACAATGCCATTGCCGGTCTCTGTTACAGCAGTGATCCTGCATTGCGCCAGTTGTATGACGACCTTTATCATTTTCATAAGGGCACATACAAACGGCACAGGCCTTATCAGCCATTACGCGCACCGGAAAAATGTCTCGTGGATGGCCGCTGGAAAACGCGGCCGGATTCGAGGGCAAAAGCGGTTGATCTTTCCGGTCCAAATGCCGTGTTGACGTTACCTTTGGAAGGTCTGCGCCTTGTGGGTGATGTCCGTGTTCACTTTGCCGGTGGTACCGCACCACAGCGTGTGAACATTGCGCTCAATTCCGATCCGGCGAGTGATGTGTTTAACGAGGTTGCAACCGAGGACAATGTTGTCCTGCATCCGGAAAATGGCGGCGGCTTTGCAGTACTGAATTTTCCTGCACAACTTGCGCGACAAATGCGCCTGAGTTTTGAAATGAAAGCCGGTGACCGGATAACAGTTGATGAGGTTTTGCTGATGCCGACGGCCCACCTGTTGTGCGGACATCCGTACAAAGCAGATCCCGATGCCGCTGACGTTTCCCGGTGCCTGACTGATGGTGTGATGGGTGGTGATGCAATGACGGTCTGGCGAAAAGGTCATGGGGAAATAAGCTTCACATTACCTGAAGCGTGGTATGCAGAATCACTGCTTGTACATTTCCGGCAGGTAAACAAAAAGGCTTTTTCTCCGTGTGTTTCTGCGGATGTTGCGGCTGGTCCTCAGACTGCGGACAAAGATGGTTTGGCCGTTATTTCTCTAAATCGCCCCGTTCAGAAAATTGTTCTCACTGTTGATGATTCAGCCGCTGGAACGGTTGCCGTGGACGAAGTGGCGTTACTGCCTGCGAAGAACCTTGCGACCGGCTGTTCGTACACTTATGACCCGCCGTTCCATGCAAAATATCCGGACAACAGCGGCCGCGAATTGACAGATGGTGAAGTATCGCACGGTTTCGGTGACGGTAAGACGATCGGCTGGGCAAAGTGGTCAACGGTACGTGATGTAACTGTCGTTGTGGATGCCGGTACATCGCGGGTGATCGAATCTGTTGAGGTACACGTACAGGGCGGCGGGTATGCAGGCATAGAGTTTCCGGAACGTACCACTGTGGCAGTTTCGGAAGACGGAAAAAAATGGACGCAGGTTGCCGCTTCAGGTGCGGAACCTGCAGAAAAGGAAAGCCGCGAGATAAGCGGCCATAACTGTGCACTTGGCTGGTTGAAACTGTCGACACCGGACGCGCGTGGTCGATATGTGAAATTGAGGATAATGCCGAAAGCCTGGCTGATGCTAAGCGAGGTGCGTGTTTTGTCGGGTGGTGTGAATGTGGCATTGAACCAGCCATATTCGATTAAGCCGCAGCCGACAGGTGAGGAACAGTATGCCGACAATTCCGGCCTGCTGACGGATGGCTTTTATGCGAAGGCCGGTACCGGATGGAAGACGTGTGCCGGTTTCAGCAAGGCCGATCCGACAGTTGTGATGGATATGGGTACTATTCATCGTATTGGTGCCGCGCGTGTACATGTCCAGGGCGGCAGTCCGGGAGGTGTGTATTTTCCAGAGAAAGTTTCCGTGTCGACTTCTGTTGACGGAAAAACATGGATGCCGGCGGGTGAAACGTGTGAACATCCCTCTGAGGAAAACAAAATGGCAGCCGCCACATTCATGGGTGTGACTTTTGAGCCGCGTGATGCCCGTTTTGTGCGTTTCCAAATGAAAAAACGCGGATGGGTGATGCTTGATGAAATTGAAGTAATCCCCGCACCGTGATGGGAATAAATCATATTTGCGGGAAGCAGCAGGCAGCATTTCGCGGAGAAGCCGGTAAGTGTCTTTTGCGCCCCGGTTCATCGCGAGGATTCACCACGAGCGGCATCGTTACAGGTTCTGCCGCGTATGCGTATACAGCGGCAGAACCCAAGCCTCGCCGGCATCGCAAAATCCACATACCGTTTCTCCGTCCCATCCGGGCAACGAAATGCCGCCTGCGGTTTCCATTCCGCGCAGACGCGGAAAAAGAAGGGAAAAATCTACCCACATTTATAATGTACAGTCATGCCATGACATCCTTTAGCGTTGACAGTTGCCGTATTGCGATATCAGAATTCCCTCACACTTCAGTAAAATAAAGGAATATTCGCTCATGAAAAAAACTTCAAGGCGCTCATTTTTATTATCATCGGCTGTTGGTGTGTCCGGTTTTGCAGGGATAGCTGCAGCCATGTCGTCAAAGCGGGCTGAGACCGCGAAGGGTGTGGGAAAAGGAACGGATTCGCGCCAGACATATTCGTTCCAGCGGGAACTTCCAGTGGAGGAAGGTTTCGACCTTGTTGTTGCCGGTGGCGGTCCGGCTGGTACTGCGGCCGCAGTATGCGCCGCCCGGCTTGGTTCGAAAGTCCTGCTGCTTGAAGCAACAGGTTGTCTCGGAGGGATGGGAACATCGGGCCTTGTCACTGCTTTCGATCCGATGGCTAATGGAGAAAAGATGCTGGTTGGCGGACTGATGCGCGAGATCGTCACGACAATGCATCAGCGTGGATTCCTGGCGCCGCAGGTTACCGCGGACTTCTACTCAAAGTGGTTTCATACCTGGACACCTTTTAAAGTCGAAGGTTATAAGCTGATACTGGATGAACTCGTGACAGCGGCAAAAGTCGATGTGCGGTTCTTTACCAGGGTGGTTGGTGCGGATGTCGACAAACAAACGCGCACCGTTCGCGGGGTGATAATCCATAATATCGAAGGGATGCGTTATGTCCGTGCAAAGACTTTTGTTGATGGTACGGGCGATGCCGTGTTGACTGATCTATGCGGAGCTCCATGCCGGGAAGCAGGCAGGGACACGCCTAATATAATGCCGCCAACTCTCTGTTCCATTTGCGGAGGGATCGATTGGAAACAGGCAAAGACCGCCAAACAGCAGGCATTGGTTGAGAAAGCGCTTGCCGACGGCTACTTCAGCCAGAAGGACCGTCATGTTCCAGGTCTTTTCCAGACGGGAGAGACGGTTGGAATGCTCAATGCCGGACATGTTTTTCACATGAACGCCCTTCGTTGCCGCAGCCTCAGCGATGGCGTAATGCATGGCAGGAAACTGGCCCGGGAATATGTTGAGTTCTATCGTAAATATGTGCTCGGTTGTGAAAATATTGAACACGTTACCACCGCAAACCTGATGGGCGTAAGGGAGTCGCGGAGGATTGTGGGCGAATACGAACTGAACTTTGATGATTACATCGCGCGGCGCCAGTTCCATGATCAGATTGGTGTGTATAATGCGGCCGTGGATATCCATGTCTATGACGATTCCGACGCCGAATACGAACGTTATCACAAAGAGTTTACAAAGAGCGGCCGGCTGAAATTCGGCGAATGTTTCGGCCTTCCTTACAGCATCCTTGTTCCCAGGGGATGGCAGAACCTGTGGGTTGCCGGCCGGTGTAATTCCAGTGATGTTCGTGTTCACGGCGCAATTCGTGTACAGCCGCCGGCTTCCATGATGGGGCAGGCCGCGGGAACAGCTTCCGTGCAGTCAATTGCAACCGGGCAACCTGCCTGTGATCTGGACACGGCAAAGCTTGTCGAGACACTGCGTCAGAATGGAGCCTATTTGCCCCAGCCGGAACTGAAAAAAACGATGACAAGAACCAGCTGATAAAAAATTGTATTTTCAATAAACAATTCTTGCCGCCCATCATGCTTATGTTAGAGTTTCTCTGCTGAATTTATTGTTATGAAACTTTTCTACCAGCACATCGTTGCCCGCACCGTCATAACAATTACCCTGTTTTCAACTCTGGTCCTCGGCCTCGATGCTTCCGCTCAAAAAGTCATATCTCTCCGTGCTGGTGCAGCCGCCGTGGACGTCAGTCCGCAGAGTTTTCCGGTCAATATGCCGGGCGGCTTTAAAGCGAACATGGCTGAAAGTGCGCACGATCCGCTCCATGCCCGCGCGCTTGTGCTCGACGATGGCACAACCACGCTTGCGATGGTCGTGGTGGACAGTCTCGGCGTGGCCATCGAAGTTGTCGATGAGGCTAAATCCAACGCATCGAAACGTTGCGGCATTGCACTGGAGAAGATCCTCGTATCTGCGACCCACAGCCACAGCGCACCGTCATCGAAGGAAGGGAACTATCGCAAAATCCTGACCGATGGCATCGCCGAGTCCATCGTCCGTGCCCACGCTGCACTGCGGCCCGCCGCGGTTGGCGTCGCCACGCAACCTATGCCCGAGGAGGTGTCTTGCCGTCGCTGGTTCCTCAAGCCGGGCAAAATGCCGCTGAATCCCTTCGGCAAGATGGATCAGGTAAAGATGAATCCCGGCACAAGCCCAGACATTCTCGATCGTCCCGCCGGACCAACAGACCCGGACATCACCATTATCTCTGTGCAGGATGCGAAACGCAAACCGCTCGCGCTTTACGCAAACTATTCCCTGCACTATGTCGGTGGTACGCCGAAGGCCAAGGTGTCGGCTGATTATTATGGTGAGTTTGCCAGGCTTATGCCTTCCCGCGTGGGAGGGGGCGAAGATTTCGTGGCCATGATGTCCAACGGGACATCCGGCGATATCAACAACATCCCTTTTCTTGTCACACGTCCGCCGCGTGAGCCGTTTGAGCAGATCCGCATAATAGCGCAAAAGGCCGCCGACGCCGCCTGGTTTGCTCGGGCCAAGATAACGTCCTACGACGCGAAAGCGCGGCTCGGTATGGTCCAGCGCGAAGTCGTCCTGCGTTTGCGGTGTCCAACGGACGAGCAGGTAGCGGCAGCCAGAACTGTACTCGCCATTAAAGATGAGGCCGAATGTGCCAAGCTGCCGAATCTCGCGGTAAACTATGCCCGGAGTACTGTTGCGGCTTATGAGCGTAAAGAAAAGACCATGGCCATTCAATTGCAGGCCCTGCGCATTGGCGAACTTGGCGTGTGCGCCATTCCGTTTGAAGCGTTTGCAGTGATCGGGCTCGAACTGAAGAAACGCAGTCCGTTTCCCCGTACAATGGTTGTAGGACTTGCCAATACCTCACATGGCTACCTGCCAACCCCGGAGCAGCACAAGCTCGGCGGATACGAGACCTGGATTGGCACCTGCAGGGTTCAGGAGGATGCTTCAGTTATCATCATCAACAACCTGCTCGAAATGCTTGCCGAACTCGCGAAAACAAATACTTGAATAAGATGACCCTTAGGATGGAGGACCATCGTGAACCAACGTATTACCCGAAGGATGTTTACCACAGGCGGAGCCGCGGCAGCACTGAGCGCCACATCATTCCGGACGGAGCGCGCATGTGGAGCACAGGAACCGACCGTACCTGTACCTTCCAGTCCCGTGGCATTGGAAGTACGGCCGTATCAACTGATGTGCGTTATCTGCCAGATCGGCCGGGGATGTACGGAAAACCTCGACGATCCGCGACTCAATGAAATTGTAAAAGCGGTCCGTCAGGACCGTAAACGGCCGTTGACCCTGCGCTGCAACACGGATCATGTCTATCGCTACCAGAACCCGGGCCATGGCGAGGATACTTCAGAGGGTGAGTTGTTTAATGCCAAACGGGACCTGGATATTCTGCAGAAACTGGGCTTGGTACCGGGTGATACGCGACCCGCCGTGGACTTGATTGAGCGAGTACTGGCCAAAGTGATCGTTTCTCGTGACATCTGCGGATACGAAAAGGTCACTTCCGAGACTTGGCGCGGCTGTGCACAGGCGAACAGTGGTAATTACGAAAAGGGCCGCGCTCTTGGCATAAAGGCCATCTTTCCGCCGCGTAATGTCGATGAAAAAGCTCGTTACAAGAAGTCTTCAGCGGCGGACGTGTACGAAGCCCGTATACTGAAGATCCGGCCGCATCATCTGCTGTGTATGAGCTGCTTTTACGGCCGCTCGGGAAAACTGGCCCCCATCAAGGAAGACAACCTGTTTGAAGCAATCGACGTTATTCAGAAAAACCCGGACATTCCGGTTATGCTGGTGGCAGGCTGCTGTATGATCTGTCCGCCATGTGAGAAGTATGATCCGGCAACCAACTTTTGCGTGGGCGGCAAAAGCATGGCTTTGCGTGACCAGAAAAAGGACCTGGATGTACTGCAGAAGGTTGGGTTGAAATACGGCGATACGTTATCGGCACGACAACTTTATCAACTGGTCTACGAACGAATCCACTCGACGCGTGACATCTGTGGCTTTGGCGATAACCTGGCCAGTGCCTACGAGTGGAGTATCTGTGGCGGCGCCGAGAAGGACGGCCCTTACCAGAAAGCGCGGACGGAGCGATTGGGTATCAAAGGCTGAAACACTTTCGATATTTACAGGGAGAACTGTAACATGCAGACATTATCCAGACGAATCTTTTCCATATTCATATGGGTGTTTAGCAGTGTTATCGGATTGTTGACCGGGATGATCTATGCCGCCGAAAATAATGCAAATGCCGCAACTGTCCCGATAGAAAATGCGATAGCAACTATTATTGAAACAAAGGTGATATGCCGGGAGCCGGGTAAATATCTTGGGCAGGGGAGTGAATATGGAGTCAACGAGCACGGCCATCCGATTATTTTGAAGCGCGTAGTCGAATCGGACCGGTATCTTGGCTGGGCGACGCTGGCCAGGACCCGTACCGGCGAATTGATCGTGGCATTTTCAGGTGACCGCGATGCACATGTTTGCCCATGGGGGAAAACTCAGATCATTCGCAGTCTTGATCAGGGAAAAAACTGGACCCTGCCGCAGACCATCACTAGTACGCCGCTGGATGATCGTGACGCCGGCATTATTCAGACCAAAGCAGGAACTCTGCTGGTTAGCTGGTTCACCTCGCTGGCGTTTGAATTGCCCTATTATGAGGCGGCGATCCAGCATTATGCCCGCCACGGTGAAAAGATTCCTCCAGAGATCCGGAACAAGTGGCTGGGAAACTGGGTCCGCCGGTCGGAAGACAATGGTCAAAGCTGGGGAGAACCCGTTCGAACGGTATCTACCGCACCGCACGGACCGATTCAGTTGCGCGATGGGCGGTTGTTGTATATCGGAAACGGTCAATGGCAGAACCAGACGACTGTTACAGTTGAGCAGTCCAGTGATGATGGACGCACGTGGAGTGTGATTGCGACTATTGAGAAACCGCAGGGTTCGACCACAAGAATGTGTGAGCCGCATCTGGTTGAACTGGCCAGTGGTAAGTTGCTCGCGATGTTTCGTTACGAACCTAAAGACCGAAGTAAGTGTTTTCTTATGCAGTCCGAAAGCTCAGATGGAGGCAAAACCTGGTCGCTCGTCCATAGCAGTGGCATCTGGGGCTATCCACCGCATTTAATCCAGTTGCGCAATGGCTGGGTACTGGTGGTTTATGGCTATCGCAGGGAACCATTCGGTGAGCGGGCCTGTATCAGCCGTGACGAAGGCCGGACCTGGGACTTGGAAAATCAAGTCATGCTCGCAGGGGCACCCGGCCCGGACCTGGGCTATCCAACCAGTGCTCAACTAGAGGACGGTTCGATTCTGACTGTGTATTACCAGGCCAAGAAACTGGGTGAGCCTACCAATCTGATGAGTACGCATTGGCGATTGAAATAACCTTTTTAATAAAGAAGGTTTTACCCGTAGATCTCTCACGTTACCTTTCTCGTTTTACCCTGTCTCTGTCGGGTGACAAAATATCCCGAAAAAAACAAGTGACTGTAACAATAAAGCTGTGAAATGGCCGTTGTATTTTTAAGTACAACATACAGGAGGAAGGCATGAAACAGCATAGGATCAGCAGACGGAACTTCATCAAGATAGGCGCCGGCAGTCTCTGTGCCCTGACACTGGGCAAAAATATTGCGACAGGTCAGACCCGGAAACAACCCAACGTTTTGATAATTACCACCGACCAGCAGCGGGTTGACGTGATAAGCGCCCTGGGAAACAAGTGGCTCAAGACCCCTAACATGGATTCAATTGCAGCCAATGGCGTTTACTTCCGAAAATCATACTGCGCATTCCCGCTGTGCAGTCCGTCCCGTGCAAGCCTGCATACTGGCCGTCCCCCGCACGAAATTAAGGTTGACTGCAACAGTGTGCCGGTTGATCCGGCTGTTACAATCTCCGGTCAGGTCTTCAAGGCAGCCGGTTATGATACCGGCTATTCAGGAAAGTGGCACCTTCCCGGCGGCTACCCCACTGGTGAGGAAGGAATTGCCGGATTCGAACTGCTTAACAAAACGGAACGAAAGGGAAAACTGGCAAGGGATGTGGACGAGACAACGATGAACCAGGCGATAGAGTTCCTGAAACGTAAACATGATAATCCTTTCTATCTCGTTGTCTCATTCATAAATCCACATGACATCTGCCTGCTGGCCAACGAAAACACGCCGATCCTCGATGATGTAAGGAAGCAATACATGCCTGCCGACGGGGTGGAAATCCCGCCCATGCCGGAAAACTTTGAATGTCCAAAGGGTATGCCGGATACAAAGCTAAAAGATCACGACTGGGATGAGAATAAATGGCGACGTTACTGTTATGCGTACTATCGTATGGTGGAGGACGTTGACCGTCAGGTCGGACAGGTACTGAAGGCCCTGCGTACCGCCGGCCAGGAAGACAACACTCTTATTGTTTTTACCAGCGATCATGGGGAAGGACTGGCGCGCCATCACTGGACCGGAAAGATGATGTACTTTGATGATGAAGCGGCTGTGCCACTGATCATAAGCTGGAAGGGCGTTACCCCTGCCGGGCGTATTGACAACGATCACCTGACAACAACCACGGACGTATTGCCGACAATCTGTGATTATGCCGGTCTCAAGCCGCCCGAGAAAATGCGCGGCGAAAGCCTCCGCACAGTAATTGAAAAGCCGGACACGGCCGGCCGGGAATACGTTGTTTCAGAAATGTGCAGAAACGGTAAACGTAATTTCATGGTCCGTACAAAACAATACAAGTATATGTCATTTCCGGACAACACTCCGTCTGAAATGTTTTTCAATCTAGATGCTGATCCGGGCGAAATGAAGAACCTGGCGGGAGAGGATGCCCTGGCGGGAGAAATTGAGCGGCACCGCAAACTGCTGGCAAAGTGGAGGGAAGATACCGAAGAGTCGAAGTATCAGCCTGTGTCCGCTTCAGTAAAAAAGTCCGCAAGACGGAAAAACAAGTCGAAGTTAAAAAAGAAATAACCCTGTTTATCATTTGAAACTTAAAAAGTAATATTCAATAGCCTGGATAACAGTCAGTCACTGAGCTGGTTGTCAGTGGCGTATCTTCGTATTACGTGTTCTTGTTGGTGCTGAACCAAAAAATCAAAATTCCTGTTGCAAATATTCACAGATATGTTACGTTCATGTGAACGATAACATTCATGTCTGGGTCGGAGTTTCTTCAGGAAAGGAACAAAAAAATCTACCTTTGGTCATCAAAACAAACCTGAATTAATTAAAGGAACAAAAAAATGAAACGATCGTTTACGTTGTTAATAACACTCGCGAGTATCCTGATTATATCTTGCATTGAGAGCATGGCGAAAAACAATGAAGACGTAATAATTGAGAACGAACAGATCAAACTGATTATTACAAGTGATGGAACTTCAAAAAGCCTGGTGTACAAACCCACGAACACCGAATGTTTAATAAAGGGAAAAAAGATTCCGATAAGTACCATAACCGAGCCACGTCCGTACCAGAACGAGGTAAAGCTGGCATATCCAAATAAAAAGACCACATTTAAATCCAATTCGATCCGGAAAGAAGGGGATAAGCTCATTATTGGTTATGAACTGATTCCATGGGAAGCCAAAGTCAGTATAAAAATTTCTCCTCATTATCTGGCATTTACCCTGGAAGCATTCAATCTGACCGAGAACTATGGTATTTCAATGACTCAACCTCCGATATCCGAAATGTGGTTTTTGCGATTGCCTGTCCGCAACATGGGTCATTGGGGTGACTGGCTGAATGTGATATGGAGTGATAAAGTGGCAGTAAATGTGCTCGCAGCAGAGCCATGTGCGAATGTTGATTCTGAAGAGGGTGAAGGATACCAGATCTTACAGGCAGGTGTGGATGAAAAGGTGAAACTTACGGGAGTTACTGCAGTGTTAATCACATGTGCTACAGACAAGCTGTTAGATAAAATTGCCATTGTTGAAGAAGATTACAAATTACCTCATGGAGTGGCCAGCCGCAGGCATGATCTCTACAATGCATCATATTACTGGACTTACGATATTACTCCGACCAATGTTGATGAACATATAAAATATGCCAAAATGGGCGGATTCAGACTTATGAATATCTATTACCCTGCTTTTCTCGAAAGCAGAGGTTACAGGCTGATAGGAAATTACAATGTCTACAGACGGGAATATCCTAATGGAAAAGCTGATCTGAAGGCAATGTTGACAAAGATTAAAAACGCCGGAATTACGCCGGGTTGCCATTTTCTCCATAGTCACATCGGGCGAGACAGTAAATATATTACTCCCGTGCCTGATCATCGGTTGAACATTCTGAGGATTTTTACCCTGGCAGCGCCATTGGGTACAAATGATACAACCATATATGTCGAGCAGAATCCTGCCAACACAGATATGGCTAATAATCGCCGTGTATTAAAAATAGGGACTGAATTAATATCATTTGCAAATTATACCACTTCCCGGCCTTATCAATTTACCGGTTGTGTTCGCGGGATAGATAAAACTACAGTGAATTCACAGCCGAAGGGATACATGTTTGGAGTATTGGATGTGAGCGAGTTTGGTGCAACAAGTGTTTATCTTGACCAGAATTCAGACCTTCAGGATGAAGTGGCGGACGGTATAGCAGATCTCTGGGATGCAGGATTTGAATTTATCTATTTCGACGGATCGGAAGGTGTGAATCCTCCTTTCTGGTATCATGTGGCCGGAGCACAGTACAGGGTATTCAGCAAGCTGAAACCGGAACCTCTTTTTGCAGAAGGTGCAGCTAAAACTCATTTCAGCTGGCACATGCTGACAGGAGGAAATGCATTTGATGTTTTCAGTCCTGAAAAATTAAAGAAAGAAACAATAAAACATCCCTTCCGGGAAGCACCAAGAATGCGGGACAATTTTACCCGCCTGAATTTTGGATGGCTGGGTTACTGGCTGCCAAGTGAAAAAACTATTGGAACACAGCCTGACCAGCTGGAGTTTGTCACAAGCAGGGCGGCAGCATGGGATTGTCCTGTTTCTATCCATGCTAATCCGGCAATATTGGTAAAGCATCCGAGAACAGCTGATAACTTTGAGGTTTTCAGGCGCTGGGAAGAAGTAAGGGCGAAGCACTGGTTGACCGAAAAGCAAAAACAAATGCTGCAGAACCCGGAGCAGGAACATATCCTGTTGATAAACGAGCAGAAGGAGTTTGAGCTGGTGCCTTACAATGAAATTAAGGAAGTTGCACAGGGAAGCAGGGAAATCAGGGCTTTTACTTTTAAACGAAGAGGTGATTTATATGTCGTTTTCTGGCATATATCGGGCAATAAGAAACTGGAATTACCTTTGAATTCCAGGGATTTCACGTTAATGGAGAATTTGGGTCAGGAAATACAGGTACAGGCCAGCCAAAATGGAAATAGTACCGTATTACCTGTTGGGACCCGTTGTTATTTGAAAACGCATAAGTTATCAAATGATAAATTGGTTGCGGCATTTAAGAGTGCTAAAATTATCAATTAAATCATGGACAAAAAATTGGGAGCAAAGAAGACCATGAAAAGAGAATTAGTTCCCGAGCCATTTGATATTACCCGAAGACAGTTCGTTAAAACAACCGCGGCGGCTGCCATGGTTAGTACAGCCGGTTTCTTTGGTCCGCAGACTGCATCTGCTGCCGACGGTGATCAGAAGAAAAAACGCCGCTGGATCGACACGCATATTCACGTCAGCGATATCGGTCGAGACGGCAAGAAGAGAGAAAAAATGCTGGAGGATTTGCTGGACGTGCTCGACCGCTGCGATGCCGATCTGCGGTTTGCCATTTGTCCAGATGCGGGGTATGTGTCACGTATGACAACAGACCCGGCGGCCATGATGGTGGGTAACCAGATGGTTTACGATTTGTGTCGCCGTTCGTCCGGACGTCTGTACGGTTGTTGCATGGTTAATCCTAACTTTCTCGACGAATCACTGAAAGTAATGAAGACCTGCTTTGAAGAGTGGGGGTTTGTCCAACTGGGTGAAATGTTAACCTATATTCACAAGTACAAGATGAGTGACAAAGCGACTGAAAAGGTCGTGCAGTTAGCCGCGAAGTACAATGTGCCCGTTGAAGTGCATCTGGGCACATATTGGCACAAGAAAGCCGGCTCATCCGGAGACGGGATGAATCATCTGACCGATTTGCTCGCTATTGCCGAACGCGTTCCAGAGGCGAAATACATCCTTGCACACGCGATCGGTTGCGGGCCGACGCCTGATTACGTTTCCTGGGCCGACATGTTTCTCGACACGATCAAAGGTGTGTTTCCAAAATATCCCGACAACTTCTGGTTCGAGATCCGCGACTTCCAGTGCAAAGCGCTGCCGCGGACGATCCGTGAAGTGCCGACCACACGGCTTTTGTCGGGTACCGACTGGACAACACGCATTGGGCCGCCATTCCAAAACTATGGCACTATGTTTGACATCAAGGAAGGCGCCAATCCGTTCCCTCCGAAGGTTAGCTCTTTTGTTGATTTTCTGCTTAAGGCCGGCGCATCTGAGGCAGATATTACGCGGATTGGTTATGAGAACGCCCGGGAACTTTATAAGCTTCCGGCATGAGAGAGCGGGAACCTGCTTGGATTGTGCGGAAGAATATTGGATTGCCGGTTATTTCTGTGAGGTAAGCTATGAACGAACAGACTCCAGAGAAAAAAGAAAGAATTGTCAGCATTGATACCTTGCGTGGCTTGGCGATGTTCATGATATTGTCCACGCAGATCGGCGGGGCACCGATCTTCAAGACATTTGTTAATTTGTTTGGTCAAGGTTTTGTTGATGCCACGGCTAACCAATTCTCCTGGACTGTCCCGGGAGTGAATTTAATGAATATTGCACAGTCCATATTCATTTTTGTAGTCGGCCTGGTCATACCATTCTCACTGGGCAGAAGACTGTTGCAGACAGACAAAAATAGAACATACCTTCACATTGTTACACGTTCTCTAATTTTATTTTTTTTGGGATTAATAGCGGGTGGACACTTATTGAGTCTCCAGCTCGATAAGTTCTATTATTACAATAACGTTCTGGAATACATAAGCATATGCTATCTTTTTTGTTCAATATTGGTGCTGAATACAACTGAAAAAATGCAGTGGTTTGTTACAGGGGGCGTGTTGTTATTGGTGTGGGTAATATGGACATTCATACCGGCGCCAGGCTGGCAAGGTGACAGATACTCGACAGAGATGAATATCGGAATTTATCTCGACCGGCTTATCCTGGGACCTCATGGGCATCCCTTTAAAGGATATTGGTCGGCAGTTTTGAACACAATTAGTCAGATAGCAAACATGCTTTTGGGTGTTCTTATGGGCCATATAATCTTGGGTAACCGGGACAAAGCAGAAAAAACCAAATTGCTGTTTCTCGGCGGATTAATAATGTTTTTTGCCGGTGTGATTTGGGGCCAGTTCTTCCCGTCGTTACGGATGTATATGACAAGTTCATATGTCCTTGAGGCCTGTGGAATATCAACATTGTTACTGGCAGTTTTTTATCTGGTTATCGATGTTTGGGGGTATTCAAAATGGGCGTTTTTCTTCGTTGTTTTCGGGGCCAACTCGATTGCCATATACATGATGGCACATTTGTTCAAATTCAATCTCATCGGGACCGTATTCGTCGGTGGGTTATGCCGTTTTTTCCAGCCAAATGTTCAGAATTTCATTCAAGCGGTTGCCGCTATGATGGTTATGTGGCTGATTATGTATTACATGTATCGTAAAAAAACATTTATAAAAATTTAGTGAACCAATTTGTCGGTTATTCAAGATCGAGTATTCCTGTTTTTCGTCTTCAATATTAACGTGTATTCAGGGCAATGTTTTTATCCAGTTATAATTACTAGCCCGTCTTTATGGAGTTGGCCCGCCTGTTTGGTGTCAGGGTGGACGGGACGGCAATAACGAAGGAGAAAATGGTTATGGCTTCCAAGCATGTTAGAAAAATAATTTCTTGTCACATAATAATATTCATCATGGTGTTTGCTGCGTGGACGTATAACGTTTTTGTCTGCAGGGCAGGCGACAGTTCTGCCAGGGAAACAGTTTTGCCACAGGGCGAAGCCAGGGAATCGATCGTAAGTCGTCACTTTCCCGACCGCGTACATGAGTTCGTCTGGCGAAACTGGAACGCCGTCGAGCTATCCAAGTTAGCGGCCATACTTGGAACCTCCGTGGACAACGTTCAGGTATTGGCGACTTCAATGGGCTTGCCTCCGGCGGCAGCGATTCCGCCTGAGATGAAAACTCGCGGCTATATCACCCTGATCCGGCGTAATTGGCACCTCTTGCCCTACGACCAGTTACTGGCGCTTCTCGATATGACACCTGAGCGATTGGCATTCACTCTACGTGAAGATGATTTTCTGTGGATCAAGCTGGGTAAAATAAAACCCAAATGTGAAGCGATCCGTTATCGTATACCGGACGAGGCAGCACGCCGCCGCGCGGCCGAGATCCGTCGTGTAGTCGAAACGGATTTCGGCGAGGAGATCTGCCGTCCGGTCGAACCACGCTTCGATTTCGTTCGTCAGCTCAGTAAGCCACTGGGCTCCGTCCCTCCGACAAAGCCCGGAAATGATCTGCCCGTCTCCCTTAGGTTTGTTTATTCGTATCTTGCCGTGTATGGCGATCCGCTGTTGAATCCCAAATTGGATCCTTATCCTGACGGTTTTCTGGAACGACTCTCCACCGTAGGGGTCAATGGTGTCTGGCTGCATGTCGTCTTGCGTGACCTGGCTCCAGGTGGAACGGAATTTCCAGAGTTTGGTGTCGACCATAAGCAACGTCTGGCTAATCTTCGGGTTTTGGTCGAGCGGGCCAGGAAATATGGCATCGGTGTATATCTTTACATCAATGAGCCACGGGCAATGCCCAACGCCTTCTTCCAGAAGCGTGCCGGGATGGCCGGTGTCCACGAAGACGAGTTCACGGCCCTTTGTACGTCGCATCCGACGGTGCGCCAATGGATGAGCGATGCATTGGCATTTGTGTTTCGCCAGGTACCGGACCTTGCCGGTGTTTATGCGATTACCGCCTCGGAAAACCTGACCAGCTGCGCTTCTCATGGCAATTGGAAATCCTGCGAGCGTTGCAAGCCTCGCAGTGACACGGATATCATTGCAGAGGTTGCTGCCGTACTCGAAGAGGGTGTTCACCGTGGCAACCCGAAGGCCAACGTCATCCTGTCGGACTGGGGCTGGAAGGGCCACGGTGATGCGGTAGACATCATAGCGCGTTTGCCGAAGTCCGTCTGGTTGATGTCGGTAAGCGAATGGGCCCTGCCGATTGAGCGTGGTGGCATCAAGAGCAAGGTGGGTGAGTACGCAATCTCCGCGGTTGGTCCGGGGCCACGAGCACCCCGGCATTGGAAGGTTGCCGAGGAAACTGGACTGAAAAAGGCGGCCGAGATCCAGTTCAACAACACGTGCGAAATCGCCAGCCTGCCGTACCTGCCGGTGATGGACCTCGTGGCTGAGCATATCGACAACCTGAGAGCGAGCAAACTTGACGGTATGCTGATCGGATGGACGATGGGCGGATATCCTTCGCCCAATTTTCAGCTTGCCCGGCAATTGAACCGTACACCAGCTCCAAGTGTTGATACTGTTCTGGATGCGCTGGCGCGCGGACGTTTTGGCGATGGTGCGCCTCACGCTCGCAAAGCATGGACCCTTACAAGCAACGCTTATCGTCAGTATCCATTTCACATCAGTGTAGTATACAGGTCTCCTATCCAGTGGGGGTCGGCGAATCCCATGTATCCTGTAGCGACTGGTTATAAGTCGACGATGTGGGGGCTTCCCTATGATGATTTGAACGGCTGGCGTGGTCCGTATCCACCGGAAGTGTTTGCGGCGCAGTTTGAAAAGGTGGCAGAAGGCTGGCGTCCGGGCATTGCGGAGCTACAGGCGGCTGTAGAGAAAACACCGATCAACCGTCGCAAGGAAGTCGAGGCGGACCTGCGCTATGCCAGGGCAGCGGCCATTTCATTTCAAGCCGTGGCCAACCAGACCCGTTTTGTTCTTGCACGTGATGGTCTCCTGAAAGGTGGAAAAACACTGCCTCCTGAAGAACGTCTGCGATTGCGAAAAGAAATTCAACGATGCCTGGAATCCGAAATCGTCCTGGCAAGACAACATTTCATGCTCGCATGCGAGGATTCACGGATCGGCTTTGAACCATCGTGCCATTATTTTTACCTGCCGTTGGACCTGGTGGAGAAAGTGGTCAATTGCCGCTGGCTGTTAAAACACTTTGAAGAATAAGGGCGTAGTCAGAACGGAATTTGTGACGGTGACAAATAACTTTGCCGTCCACCATGGCTGTGCTAGAGTTTCTTCGATTAACTGGGACAAGAGCGCTGAAGTTGGTGCTTCGGAATTGCTCCCCGAAAAAATAATTTCTTATCAGCCTATCATGACAGGTGACTCCATGAAACGAAATCACTCCTCGCGACGCAGTTTTCTCAAAACTTCGGTGGTGGCTCTTGGCGCGACGGTGTTCAGCCGGCCGCTGATCTTATCGGGCGCCGAGGCCCGCTCCACGGTCGCCAACAGCAAGCTGAATCTTGCACTGGTCGGCTGCGGCGGGCAGGGACGCAGTGATATGAGGGGGCTGATCTCACGCGGTGCGAATCTGGTGGCCCTGTGCGATCCGGACCAGGCCATGATTGACAATGCCCGGGCCGATGCTTTGAAGTCCGGCGGCGAGGCGACGAAGGCCGCCAAGGCGTATGAAGACTATCGCCAGTTACTCGACAAGGCGTCGAGCTTCGACGCCGTAGTGATCGGCACGCCCGACCATTGGCACGCCCCATTGTGCCATGCGTTCATGAAAGCCAACAAGCATGTCTACTGCGAGAAGCCGCTGACGCACAGCGTGGCCGAAACCCGCAAGCTCCGTGAAATGTCGCGAACATGCAAGGTCGTCACCCAAATGGGCAACCAGGGTAGTGCCAGTGCGTCGCTCCGCCGCTGTACGGAGATCATCAAGGCCAACGTGTTGGGTCAGATCCGCGAGATTTATCACTGGGGCGTTGGTGTCACCGCAAACGAAGGCAGTGCGGAGGGTGAAGATCCCGTTCCATCAGGCTTCAACTGGGATTTGTGGGTCGGGCCGTCTGCCCTGCGCCCGTTCAAGAAAGATGTTTATCATCCCTTCCGGTGGCGCAGCTGGTTCGATTTCGGCAACGGCGGTCTGGCCGATATCTGCTGTCACGCGATCAATCTGCCCATGCGGGCGCTGGATCTGGGCTATCCTGAGAAGATCGTCATCAACATGCAGGACGGCAAGCAACTCGCCGGCAAGGCCGCGGTGGAGTTTCACTTTCCCGCGCGCGGCAGCCTCGTGCCCGTCAGGCTGCACTGGCAGGGAAGCGGCACACCTTCGGCCGAAATACTCCAGCCGCTGGTTGAAGTTTACAAGGACAAGATACCCGGCGGTCTGATGATCGTCGGCGAGAAGGGCTGCATCTACACCAGCCACTGGAACACCGGCGGTCTGATTCGTCTGCAAGGCGAGCCGCGCCTGAAGGATGTGCTTCATCACGACGCCACCAAGGACATTCCCGAGACCCTTCCGCGGACCCCAGACCACGGTCAGGAATGGATTGACGCCTGTCACGGCCAGGGCAAAACGTTCTCCGACTTCGACACCGGCGGCAAGCTCACCGAGATCGGCTTGGCAGGCGTGGTTGGCATCCGTGCCGGCAAGAGCCTGGACTGGGACGGTGAAAAGATGGAGGCCAGGAATGCCCCTGAGGCTGCCAAGTTCATTCGCACCGAATACCGGAAGAAATGGCTGACCTGATCTGTTGTCGCCCGATCAAGACAAACCGGACGGCAATTTCTTATAGATTTTTTACTTTTTCCGGCCCAAGCGATTTCACCAGATCCGGCAGGTCGTATACCTTCAATGCTCCATGAATAATCGTTGCAATCTGGTTTGTTGCCGCAGGGGTTCGCACAACATCAGCCCAGGATACAGGAGCACGGTGTAGTTCCAGTTTTTCGAACAGTTGCGGTTCCAATGCCACCGCGTGTAAAGCCGGAATACAGATATCACCAATGCCGGCGAGGATAACCTTCCGCGGAAGGCCGTTCGATTGATAATTTTTCAGGAAACGCGCACAGATAAGTACATCCTCCGTCCACAGGCTAACGAGCGATTTGCCGAGCAGGTAAGCAAGATAAAAATGACCAGCATTCGGTCCGAACATTCCGCCGTACCATTTTTTGCTGCTGTGTTTTGTTTCCCCGAAACCGCGCATATCAACTGCAAGGACAATATATCCCTTGTGTACAATCTTCTCTATCGCCCCGCCAACAGACGCGTCCGCCTGCTTACCCTGATCATTGAGGTAGAGATATGTGATCTCGCAGGGCCTCGCCGGTAGAAATGCCAGTGCCGGCAGGACTACATTGGGTTCCGGTTCAAGCGCCAGCTTCTCAATCCGGTAACCATTGCGCTGGATCGTGCCTACAAGCCTGGATTTTACTTCAGGCAGTTCTTCCAGCTTGCGCACTTTGACGATATCTCGCACGGCTTTCAGTGCATCGGTTTTCGGCGTTTTTGCCCAGAACTCCTGGCGCTTTGCCGCCAGTACAGACTCATATTCAATGTTGAGATCAAACACCGAACGCTCTTCCGGCATAAGCATTACCTGGCCATTCATGGTGCACTGTATCTCTTTGTCTTTCCTTATGGGGAAATCAGATTCGGTGGTATCATCATCCTTGCCCAGGAGCCATCGGCGCATCCAGCGGACTGAACCGACCCTCAAATCTGTTGTGAATCCGTGTGTTTCATCTGTTTCCACCAGGTTGACACAATGGGGATAACCAAACCTGGCGTATATCCGCTTTGCCTCCCGGAACGCGTCCCAGCTCCCCCTGATATCAAAGAAATCACGCGTGGCAGTACACATCAGCGTCGGCCTGGGCGCACGCATGATAATGTAATCAGCGTGGTCCATGCCAAACGCAATCTGGCTGAAAATGTTCTGCTCTGCGTCCTGCGAGCCGGCCGTTTCAAGCAACCGGCGGAAAGATGTCAGGTAGCAGGATGGCGCGGCGCAGGCTATCCGGGCATCAAGCGCCATCAGGTAACTGGTCAGAGTACCGCCACCGGAGTTACCCGTACAGCCGATACGAATCGGGTCAATGTCGCGCCTGCTTTGCAGGTAATCAATTCCGCGTATGCCGTCCCATATCCTGTAACGTGCCACGTTACGCCCGACCAGGATGGCTCCGATGCCTGCCATTGTATGTTCAGTGGTACTGCCGTATTCTGCTTTCTCCTTCTTATTGAGAATCTGTGCGCGTTCACCCTGACCGATCGGATCATAGCAGAGCGCGGCCAAACCGTTCTTTGCCAGGAGGATGGATATTCGCTGGTATGTTTCGCCTGCCTTGCCATTACTACTGTGGCCGCACGGAACCAGCACGCCGGGGAATGGCGGCTGGCCGAGAGGCAGATATAACAATGCAGTGACGTGATGTTGCGGCTCACTCTCATAAATAACTTTCTCAACGCGATAACCATCGCCTTCAAGAGTTCCAACTAGCTGTTCGTTTAGTGGTGTACGTTCCGGAAACCCACCCAGCTGTTCCACGAAGAAACGGCGGGTACGATTCTGGTAATTCTTTATTTGTTCCAGAGTCTTGAGTTTTTCGAATTCCGTCTGCCGACGGTCCAGCGCGGCAAAAGCCTGGGCATTGAGATAGGCCTCAAATGTCATGTACGGCGCATTTGCGGATCCTTCTGCATTCAGTACCGACAGGTCTTCAGCACTTATCGCGCAACTGGCGGTCAGCAATACTGCAATTGCAAATATCCTGTTCATATTATTCATATACAAATCGTTTGTAAAAAGACGGCCTTTAAATGTCAAATGATAAGAAAACAATGAGAATATAGTACAGTTACCATACCTGCACAATTAATTAATACCGGGTTGCTGCATAAAACAACCTGAGATATGCGTCGTGACCAGTCTGTTGCACATTCATACTAATGATGTATCCTCAAATTCCCGGATAAACTCCTTGCCGTCCACCATGGCTGTGCTAGAGTTTTTTCAATTAACCGGGACAAGAGCGCTGGAGTTGGTACTTCGGAATTGCTCCCCTGAAACAACCGGAGTCAAAATTATGAAACGAATCATCTGCTCATCTCTCTTTATTTCGCTCGCTTTTACGGTCTTCGCTGCCGATGTACCGGAAGGATTTGTGTCGCTTTTCAACGGTAAAGACCTTGGCGGCTGGGTTGTGCCGGAAGGCGACAATGGTCACTGGAAGGTACTCGACGGAGTTATTGATTATGATGCGCGCAGTGAAGCCAAGAAAGATAAAAACCTATGGACAGAGAAGGAGTTCGGCGATTTCACGCTTAAGATTGACTGGAGGATTAAGGAACTGCACGGTCTCTATAATATGCCGGAAGTATTACCGGATGGCTCGCACAAGAAAGGACCTGATGGCAAGGACATTCTGACACCGCGGCCGAATGCCGATAGCGGTATTTACCTGCGCGGATTTCCAAAGGCACAGGTGAATATCTGGTGCTGGCCGATAGGATCCGGTGAAGTCTATGGTTACCGAATGGACAAGAAAATGCCGCCTGAGGTGCGCGCCGGAGTTACGCCGAAGGTATGTGCCGATAAACCGGTTGGCGAGTGGAATACATTTGAAATTACAATGAAAGGTGACCGTCTGACTATTGTACTTAATGGTAAGACCGTTATCAAGGACGCCCAATTACCCGAAGTTGCAGCCAAGGGTCGCATCGGCTTGCAGCATCATGGTGGATTTGATGTAAAGAAGAATGAATATTCACCTGCATCCAGTCTTATGCAGTTCAGGAACGTCTTTATCAAAGAACTCTGAAAATAATTGAATCAAGACAAGGGAGATCAACCATGACTGACAATAATTCAGTGACGCGGCGGAATTTTCTGGCAGCTGGTGCTGTGGCTGTGGCGGTCCCGGCGATATTACACGGTGCAGACCTTACAAAGGAACCTGTACGTGTGGGCCACATCGGTACCGGTACCCGGGGCTGGGATTTGATCAAGTATACAGGAGCAGTACCCGAATGCAAAGTGGTCGCAGTTTGCGACGTGTACGGACCACACCTCAAGCGCGGTCTTGAAGCTTGTGGAAATCCTGAAGCCAAGGGTTACAAAAACTACCATGAACTGTTGTCTGACCCGAAAGTCGAAGCTGTCATTATCGCAACGCCGGACCACTGGCATGAACAGATGGTTTTGGATGCTGTTGCCGCTGGTAAGGCGGTCTATTGTGAGAAGGCTCTGACTATCTCAGTTGCCGCTGCCAAAAGAATGCGAGCAGCGGTAAAGAAGGCTAACACAGTTTTTCAACTTGGACACCAGGGCCGTCAAATGCCGGCGAGTGCCGCAGCCGGTAAACTCATCAGCGAAGGCCGTATCGGTCCTGTTACGCTGGTTCATACTGGCCGGTATTTTAACGGCACAAAGGAACGTGCCCCATGGCGCTGGTACGGGTATTACTCCCATTATGACCGGCCTGATCCTGTGCAGGTGGTGAAGGACCTTGACTGGGAACAATGGCTGGGCAAGTTGCCGAAGATCGATTTTAATGAGCGCCATTTCTGGCACTGGCGTTGTTATTGGCCATACGGCACGGGACAGGCAGGCGACCTTCTGTCACATGAAGCCGATCAGGTACAATGTGTTCTCCGATGGGGTATTCCCGATACCTGCATGTGTACGGGTTTACTCGCATATTATAAGGACGATCGCGAGGTACCGGATACCTGGCTGGCAAGTTACCGTTTCGAAAAGCAGAATTGTTCGCTCACCTTCGAAGGCTGTATGAATTCCGCGAGGCAACAGCCTCCCGAATACATTGGCAAGGAAGGGCAGTTGATTTTCAACGGAATAGGGCAGGATGCCAGCCGCTTCTGGATATATCCCGATAAGCCTTTACTACCGCCTGCCCGCAAGGTGGCTGAACCCAGCTATGCCTACGATCCGGCGCATGGCGAGAAGTGGCCGAACCACATGGACGACTTCCTGCAGTGCGTGCGCACAGGCGGAAAGCCGAAATGCAATATCGACGAAGCTTTTATCGAAGTTGTGACGGTGCTGATGAGCGTTGAATCATACCGTCTCAAACGCGAGGTTCGTTGGGATCCGGCAGGCGAAGAGATAGTCTGATCCAATATTAACGGGTTTTAATTAACCGGGACAGGAACACTGAAGCTGGTACTTCGGGATTGTTCTTTTTAAGGGCAATTTGTTATCCGACATATTCAACCGTACGAAAATGGTCGTTCAGAAATGTATGGGATCATGGAGGATTTATGAAAAAACATATTGCTGTTATGTTGTTATTGTTTAACGCAATACTCGTTTTGAATGAACCACTGACTTTTTCTGCATCAGCAGAATCCTTGCCGCGCCCTTCCTGGCTTGGCAAAGAGCCGTTAATCATTGTTGGTAACTGGGATTCCATGCCCATTTTCCGGTTCAGGGTGGGTGGTAACCCGGTCTGGCAGGAAGATGATTATTTTCGAGAACATACCGACGAAGCTGTCCGGAAGTTGAAGGAAATGGGCGTGACCATGGCGGTAATTCATTTTTATAAGGCCTTTGGATTGGTGGCAGAACAGGAACAGATGGAAGATTCAAAAAAGCTGGCTGCATTATGTAAAAAATACGGGATAAAGGTTGGGGTATACGTCGGCAGCACGGTGGGTTATGAAACGTTTCTGGCTGAAAAACCGGAAGCGGAGAAATGGTTTGTTCCGGATTATCTGGGTGAACCCGTGCGTTACGGCGGTACACAGACGTTTCGTAAGAGGGTGTATTTCATGCATCCCGGATACATTAAATATATGAAGCGCGTTTTAAAGATTGCCATCCAGGACCTCAAAGTTGACCTGATTCATTTCGATAACACCAGCATGCAGGCACAACCGCAGGTATTTTTTCATCCCCTGGCCATTGAAAATTTCAGAAAGTATTTAAAAGACAAATATACTCCGGAAATGTTGAAACGGAGGTTTGGACACAATGAGGTGCGGTTCATCGAGCCGCCCAAATATGCGCGGTCACCCAGTGCGATCAATGATCCGCTTTTCCAGGAGTGGGCTGATTTTCGCTGCCAGCAACTGGCAGATTATTACGGTGAAATGGAGAAATATATTCGCGGATTAAATCCCGAAGTGGCCGTTGAAAATAATCCTCACTCTGGTATTTCCGGCGACAACACAATCTGGTCGCAGGGTGTCGATTATCCCCGTTTGCTTTCCCACACCGATATTGTATGGACAGAAGAAGGCAACAAGGCGACTGTCGGTAAAGACGGCATCCTGATATCTAAAATCAGAACCTACAAGATGGCCAGTACGCTGAATAATAAAATATTTACTTATACGAGCGAAAGCCCGTTACAGATGGCAGAGGCTATGGCATATAATCGGCAATGCATGGGTATGGTTGGTGGTGCGCTGGCGGGATATGAATTACCGCAGGAACAGAGAAATTATATAAAATTTTATCACAAGAATTTTAATCATTATAAAGATATTATAAACGTCGCGGATGTAGCCGTGTTGCATTCTTATGCGACGATGGGATTCAATAATGACCGGCCATATCAAAGCACATTTCTTTTCGAACAGGCGCTCATTCAGGCAAAAATACCATTCGATGTTATTTTCGATCATAATCTCAAGGACCTTTCAAAGTACAAGGTATTGGTCCTGGCGGACCAGGAATGTTTGGATGATGAGAAACTTGATCTCGTCAGGAACTTTGTCCGGGGCGGAGGGGGACTGATAGCCACTGAACATACTTCGTTGTACACTGAGTGGCGGCAAAGGAAACGGGATTTTGGCTTGAAAGATTTGTTCAATATAGAGGCTCCGGCGTATGCAGGTTCTGTGCAGCCCGAACAACTCGTAAAAAGTGCTGTTGTTAAGAATCAGATCGGCAAAGGCCGCGTGGTTTATGTTCCGGAAGTGAAGGCGGCGATGGCAAGAAATTCTGCGGATCGCATGGCGAGCAGGTACTGGAAATTGCCTTTGAACTGGCAGGAACTGATGGAGAGTGTTCGATGGGCCGCGAATGAAAACCTTTCCATCAATATAGAGGCTCCTCTGACCGTGACAATGGAATTGATGCAGGACATAAACAAAAGCAAGTTATTGTTGCATCTCTTGAATTATGATGTTGAGCGCACGAACCTCGTTAAAGACATTCAAGTCACCACTCAAATACCTGCAGGCAAGAGCGTAAAGCAGGTAATATTGCTTTCACCCGACGAAGAAAAGGATCAAACTATTCCATATAAAGTCAATGGTCAGGGTGTGAATTTTTCAGTGCCGCAGTTAAAGACCTACAATTTGGTTGTCATCAGCCTAAATTGATGAATGATGATGTTATTTGTTAAAGGGAGAATATGAAAACGTCCCTGATAATAAAAAGACCTTTGAATATCAAATGGAAGTCAAGTCCTCGATCCGTGTCGTTCATTTTTATATTAGCTGTATTAAGTCTTTGCCATCCACAAGTATATGGTCAGACCGGACAGTGCATGGTAGAGAGTAAAGAATATCCGGGCAAGGATACGGCCATGTGGGATGGTTTGTATGCCGCACAAAGCGGGAAAGTATATACGGGCCTCATCACGGAAAGAGGGAGCTCACACTTTTATGTCTATGATCCGGTCAAAGGTGAGAACCGGTGCCTGTATGATATTGCAGAATTTCTAGGTGAACGCGGTAAAGGCATGCGTACCTCCGGAAAAATACACAACAAGCCTGTTGAAGACAGCGAAGGCAATATCTATTTTGTCCCGCTCAATAATGGTTCCGGTCCGCTCAACATCGATTTTAGAAGCTGGCTGGGCGGAAACTGGCTGAAATACGATCCCAAAAAAGATGCACTGGAAAATCTGGGACTGGTTGATGATGGTGCAGGCTGTTATCCGTTGGCTATTGATCGAAAACGAAATTACCTCTATGGCATCGGGTTTACCGGCTATTTCTACCGGTTTGACATAAAAAATCGTGTTACCAGGAATTTTGGCAGAGTGGATAATTGGGATATTTGCCGTAATATTGTTATTGATGATGAGGGCAATGTCTATGGCAGTTTTCCTGTTGCCAGGGTTTGGAAATACGATGCTCAAAAGGAGCGAATCGACTTTTTGTCGCTTCGGCTTCCTTTTGATCCGACCATGTATCCGACCCAGTTGAAAAATCCGATGATCGATCGCTCTTACATCTGGCGGGCCATTGAATGGGACCCCATTGACAAAGTGGCCTATGGAATAACCTGCGGCAGTGGGGCCATCTTGTTTAAGTTTGATCCGCACGACGGCGCAGAAGGCAGGATTACGGAATTGACCAGGATGTGCGACAGCAAATTCCTTGATGGCAACCGGAAAGATGTCCCGTATTCGACGCTTGCTTTTTCAGTGGATAGTAAAAATAAAAAAGTTTATTGCGTTCCTTCTGCAAGAAATTATTCCTTTAAGGCCTATGCTGAAACCTTTGGCAGTCAGGAATCACATCATCTTATTATGTACGATATCAAGGCAGCGAAAAGAGTTGACCTTGGAGCCATGCAGACCGCGGATGGCAGAAAGGTGTTTGGATGTGAAGCCGCCTCTGTCGGTCCTGATGGGACAGTTTATATTTGCGGGCAGGTTGAAGTGAAAAATCCCAAAAACAGCACCAGCAAGGTGGGTGATATACCAGTCGCACTGCAGCTGATAATATATAAACCGCAATAGATTATATTTCTTGGCAATCGCAGATTGTTTGCATGGAGGAGGATGTCAATGTTGTCCATAAGAAAACATATGTTGCTTTGGGTTCCCTTGATTTTATTTTGCTGGAGTTCGGGGCATTCCATCTTCGCGCAGGATTGGGCCAAGCCTGTTATCAAGAACCTTCAGCGAGTGGATTTGAGGGATCTGGGTTATCCACTGATTAACGAAATCCCTGCCAACAGCAAGGCAATCACTTCCCTGCTTACGGCAAAAGACGGGAAGATATATGGCGGTACCAGTGGAGAAACGGCTTATTTATTTATTTTTGATCCGGCCATCAACAAGGTACGGCATCTGGGGCGCATAAAAGGGAGCGAGGCAATTCATCATGCCCTGGTGGAAGATAAGAATGGATTTATTTATATTGGTACCGGAAAGAATATGTTCGAGGAAATCAAGCTTTCAAAGGGTGGCATAGGCGATGAATTTATTGATGTGACTTTATGGAATGATATTAAAAATCATTTCAAAGCCTATGAAGGCGGACATCTTTATCGCTACAGTCCCAAAGAACATAATGACAAAGTGAATCTAGCTGATATGGATTGCGAGCTTGTCGATCTGGGTGTCCCATTGGCCAATAATATGATTTATGCCCTGACGATAAATCCTGATGGTTATGAAATCTACGGGATCACATATCCTGATGGTCATTTTTTCATCTACAACATTGCACAGAAAAAAATTCGGGATCTGGGTGAAATCGACCGTGAGGTCGTTCATCATGGACCGGAAAGATACTGGCGAAGCCTTTCCAGGGCGCTTGTCTGCGACGATTCCGGACGGGTTTACATGTCCGGGACAAAAGGCATATTGCAGTACTATTGCCCCAACTCCGGTAAAATTATTTCGACCGGGCAGAAAATACCGGGAGATTATTATCACGTTCAATTTTATAAAGACTATGCCGTCGTGGATTATTTTGCCAAAGACGAAACGGGAATGATTTATGGCGGCTCATCGGATGGTTATCTGTTTTCCTTTAATCCAGCACAGATGCGGCTCATCAACCTGGGTAAACCGCGGGTAGACCGCAGATTGCGCTGCCTGACTGTTGGGAAGGATGGGAAAATATATATGATGGCAGGGGAACGGGCCAGTTCCAGACCATGTCAATTCTATTGTTATGATCCCAAAGTCGGTGGATATGAAGATTTGGGTCTCTTGATTGTTGATCGCAGTCCGTATTATTACTGGCGTGGATATCAGTTTGATGCCATGACCACGGGATTGGATGGAACCATTTTCCTGGGAGAAAGTGAGCGATTGGGACATCTCTACCTGTATTTGCCCTGAAATTAAGAGAGGAGCAGTTTGTTATGAACTACTCGCGATTGTTTACCGGCCTTTTCTTTTTTATCCTGTTTACGATCGACGCTTCTCCTGCCGACAAACGTAAGCCAAATCCAGGAGCCGATGCGAAATTGGAAAAACCAGGACCCCTTTGCGTCTACGAATTATCAGAGGATCAACACAAGGCGAGGGGAATGCTGAATACGTTCGTTCAGGAAAATCTTGCGAAGATGGGAGAAATGAGGAAAGCGGAACTCGCAGCCCTGAAAACGCCGGAAGACTGGAAGGCAAGACAGAAACGGACCCGTGCGCGCCTCCATGAGTTCTTCGGCGAGTTCCCGCCGAAGACGCCCTTGAATTCAAAAGTTATCGGGAAGTTGGACCGGGACAAGTATGTCATAGAAAAGGTGATCTTCGAAAGTCAGCCTGATTACTTCTGCACTGCGAACTTATACATCCCTAAAGGGCGAAAATTTCCAGTGCCGGGTGTCCTCTTTACCTGTGGCCATGCCGCAGAAGGCAAGGGATATCATCTGTATCACGAGTGCTGTCTGGGCCTTGTTCTTAAGGGTTACGTTGTACTTGCGTTCGACCCTATGGGGCAGGGTGAGCGATCTGAATACTTTGATCCGCAAACGAAAAAAACACTGGTCAGCCTGACGGTGTCGCAGCATCACTATGTTGGCCGCCCGGCGTTTCTCGTGGACTGGTCATTGTCTGGGTTGCGTACCTGGGATGCCATTCGGGCGCTTGACTACCTTGTTTCTAGACCGGAGGTGGACAAGGAGAAACTTGCGGCCACAGGAAATTCAGGCGGAGGACAAATGGGTTTTCTGATTACGGCTGTGGACGAACGGATCAAAGTTTGTGTGGTGGATCATCCGGGCGGAAGTATGGAGAATACGTACCTTTTGGGTCAGAAATTGATCGATAGAGAGGTCTTGAGCTTGATTCCGCCGCGCCCTTGCAAAATTGTCGTCGGGAAGGACTCCGGTGAAGAAGCGGGTCATCGCAGCAAACTTGATGACATGCAGCTTTTCTACGAGGGACTTGGGGTCGGAAAGCAGCTAGGTCAGATGGAGATTGTCCACGGCGTCCACGACATGAAACAGCCGAAGCGTGAGCCGGGATACGAATGGCTCAACAAATGGTTCGGCAAGGAGGAGGAAGGAAAAGCGGAACCGCCTCTCCAGCCTGAAAAGCCTGAAACACTGCGGTGTACGGAAAGTGGTTTCACATTGATTTCGCTCGGCGGCGAAACGGGCCAGGCGCTGAACGCGAAACGGGCAGAACGAATATATAAGCCGGAAAAGGATCTTGCAAAACTCAAGGAGCGTATTGCCGAACGTCTCCATTTCAAGATGCCGTCGGTGTGTGATGCCCCGCATTCCAGATCGATGGGCATATTTACGACAAATGATTTTTCAGCCGAGAAGTTGGTTTACAAAAGTGAGCAGGGGGTCGAATTGCCAACATTACTTCTCAGGCCTAAAGAACAAAAGACGGATAATCCGGTCATTATTCATGTGTCGGACAAGGGAAAACCAGTCAATGCAGAACCACCTTCGCTTCCTATAGCATTGGTACTTAAAGGGTACACAGTGTTATCGGTGGATGTCCGGGGGATCGGCGAGACAGACCCAAGTCCGCCTGTGACCTTTACGCAATACACGGGCTACACTCCTCCGCAGTGGCAAAGGGACTGTCTTGCCATTCAATCTGCAACTTTCAAACGTACCATGCTTGGTATGAGGGCGCTGGATGTTGTCCGGGCAATTGACCTTATTAAATCGCGTGACGATCTGAAGAAGAGTCGGGTTGTCCTCATTGGCGAAGGATTGGGTGGATTATGTGCGCTTGTGGCTGGGGCGTACGATACACGTCCGGCTTCCATAGTGTGCGTGGGTACGCTTCCATCTTACAAACTGCTTATGAGTAATAAATACTACAACGTTTGGAACTATTTCTGGGTACCTGGTGCACTCCGGGATTATGATATTCCCGACCTCGTCCGGCTTGCTGTACCGCGGCCACAGTTATGGGTGGATACAGTGGATGCATTGGCCGACCGGTTTGACGGTGACAAGGCATCCTCCGTAATCGGCAGTCATGAAGGACTGCGTGTTGTCAAAACCGACAACGGCTCAGTCGAAGAGGAATGTCGCGTCATCACCGAGTTGATCAAATAAATCGGCCAATTAATTTATGAACGGAACAAGACAAATTGCGGTCCTTAGCCGACGCCAGTTTCTCGGCACATTCGGCATGGCATTTTACATCTTTGGTAAACGGAAATACTCGTTGAAGAACGATGCGCTGAGGTTCTGCATCACCTTGAATAAGGGTACCATATCTGCGCGAAGCTTCGAAAACCGGATTGTCAATCAAGCCATTTCTCTTCCGACGGAAGAGTTCCTGCTGGAGTTTGACGGTGGTAGTACGGTTTCTTCGGGCAGCATGGAACTGAAACCCGGGGCAATTGATGACCATGCGATTGATCTGCTGTTCTCCGAGAGCTCAGGCCTGGAAGTCCGGGTACGATATAGTCTTCCGCCACGGTCGTGTTACCTGCGAAAACAGATTTCCGTCCGACAAATGCGTGAGCCAGCCCGGCGGCTTTTCCGCGCCAACCTGGAGAACTGGCAAGGAGTAAAAAGAAACTGGGATTCGATGCATGCCGATCGTTTTCCCTATGGAAGTCACCCGGTCTTCTCAGACAACATCTGGGCGGGTGTGGAATTTGTCGCCGCTTTCAACGAGTATGGACCTGACGGCTTCACACTTCGCAGTCGTCCCGGTGGCATATCCATCGGCACAGAATGGGTTGATCTGCATTCCACAGTGATTGGTGTGGCGGAAGCGGGAGGGGTACGCGACGCCTTTCTACGTTATATCGAGGACATTCGTCTTGCCCCGGCACGCATGGTGGCCTGTTATAACTCCTGGTGGACCCTGCCCAAGGTGGTGAAGCAGCTGGACAACCTGGCCTTGATCAAGGAACTCAAGGCCGCCATGTATGAGCAACATGGGGCTTTCTTCGATATCATCACAACCGATATGGGATGGAGCAAACCGCAAAGTATCTGGGAAATCGATCACTCGATTCTTCCTCAAGGCTTTGACGATATTCGCGGAATTGTCGAGTCTGCTGGAGGTAAACTGGGTATTTGGATGTCTCCCAGTGAGGTGTATCCCCCTGTGTGTGATTATGACTGGGCCGAAAAGAATGGATACTTTGTACTTCGGCCCGATCTTGACAACCCTCCGGGACAGCGGCCGATATCAAGGCAGCCGGGTGTATCACTTGCCGATCCTAAGTATCGTTCGGAAACGAAAGAGCAGTTGAAGAAGTTGATACGTGAAAATGGGCTTGGTCACATCAAATACGACGGATTTTGGGCCATCGAGCATCGCCCGCACCACGGTCTGTTACCACACGAAGATTCAGTTGAACCACTTGCAACATACTCGCTCGAGTTGCTTCAGGCTTCGAAAGAGGCAAATCCGAATCTGGTGACCGAGCCGACCTACTTGAACTCGATCGTCAACTACATAAGCCCTTGGATCATCAAATACTCGGACACCGTTTGGGCAAACGCTGAGGACTGTGTCGTGGGGATTGGGCCGGCTCCAGACTACCGTGAATCCCACACAAATGCCCGTGAACACATGATCTTCAAGTCTCTGGATCAAGTATGGCTGCCGCAGGATACTCTTCACTACTTTGACATTATTCACGTTGATGCGCACGAAGGCTTTCCCAACCACGCGGCGATGGCGTTTGGCCGCGGACGTTTTTTTGTTTCTACGTATCTGAATCCGAAACTGATGAATGACGAGGACTGGCGCATCTATGCCGGACTGTTGCGCTGGGCACGCCAGAATTCCGACCTGCTCCGCAATACCAGGGTGATTCCATCTCGCGTGGAATTGGGCGAACCTTATATCTATGCACATTGGCTCGGCGCACGTGGCATCCTTGCGGTGCGTAATCCATCAAACGAAAGCAGGGCATTCGTTGTTGACTTGGGCAAAGCCGGCGCGCCGAGTGAACTTACCAATGCGATCTGCTATACACAATATCCCTATCGCCGGGGAATCGCCACCGGACTAACGGGACGCTCGCAGATATCGCTCAACCTTGCACCCTGGGAATTGCTGTTTCTGGAAATTGTCGATTGTTCTCAACTTAAGGAGACGGTTGCCGTCGGTGCACGATGGTACCGCGAGTCTGATGGGACGATGTCGATTGTCTCCGACCGTGGTGTCAAGGCCGTACGGTTGTTTGAACCAGGGAAAAAACAGCAAATCATCTCCGTCGCCAGCAAGGAACGTGATAATCTTTCCGGTGAATTGCGATCCCACTCGGTTCGTCAAGCCCCCGAAAGCAAGTGGCTTGATACAAAGTCGAGAACCACCGCGTTGTTTCCATTCAAGTATCCGGCGGAACTGACACCTGAAACGATCCAGAAGGTGAAGGGGACGGAATGGAAGAACGTGAAATGGAAAAAAGTTCCAACCGTGGATTTCGAAGTTGAGTGTTCTGTGTCCGTACCGCGACAGGCAGGCTCCGGCAAGGTTCTGCTCCTGGTCGAGTTTCCCGGGAGAGAACACCGCCCGAGTCGCTGTGATGGGTGGCTTGATGATCGTCAGGTAAGCCTGGAGGAAAGTAGTTCCGAAGAGCATATCGGATACTTCAATTGGAAGGACGATCTCCGTCCCTTCGAGAGCGAATGGTGCTGGTACATTTGCAGTGTTCCGAGCGGATCGCATCGAATCAAGTTCAGCGGTACTGCCGGTCATCCGAATCCCCGGCTCGGATTGTGGATATGGGCCGATTACGAGCTGATAGATCGTATGTATTTGGCCTCGGTCCATTGCAGTGATTCAGTCATGCCGCAGTATCGTGATCGACTCGAGCGGCAGGGTGTCTGCTTGATGCCGCCTAAAGCTATGCCTTAAGCCCGTACTTTCGATATAGTAATCGGATATCAAAACGAGCGCGCGGTAAAATAAATTTAGAGAAAAGAGACAATGAATAACACAAACCGGCGTGAATTCTTGAAACAAATCAGTTTGTTTTGTACTGGAACAACGGCGCTGGATTTTTCAATAAATGGAAAAATACGGCAGTTAACTTCCGGGAAACCGGGGAAAAGCAATACAGAAAGACTACCCAACATTATCTTTATTTTGTGTGATAACCTTGGTTATGGCGACCTCGGATGTACCGGCAACACGCGACATCGTACCCCAAACGTTGACCGGTTGGCACGCGAGGGGATGACGCTGACGAGCTTTTATGCCAGTAGTCCGGTTTGCACGCCATCCAGGGCGAGCGCGATGACCGGTTGTTACGCGCAACGCGTGAATCTGCACGTCAACGACACTGGCGGACTGGTGCTGCAACCCGTTTCGCCAAAGGGGCTGAATCCGAATGAAATCACCATAGCGGAGGTGTTGAAAACACACGACTATGCAACGGCGTGTATCGGTAAATGGCATCTTGGTGACCAGCCGGAGTTTCTGCCAACCCGGCAGGGCTTTGACCATTATTTCGGCATCCCATACAGCGACGACATGACGGAGAGAGAGGGTAAGTCATGGCCACCATTACCACTTATGCGCGGCGAACAAGTGGTGGAAGCCCCTGCTGATCGTGATACGCTCACGAAGCGCTACACCGAGGACGCCATACGTTTTATAACTGAAAATCGTAACCAACCGTTTTTCCTCTACCTCCCGTACGCAATGCCCGGTAGTACCAGGCATCCGTTTGCCAGTAAGGCATTTAAAGGCAAATCCGTGAACGGTGCTTACGGTGATTCCGTGGAGGAGCTTGACTGGTCCCTGTGCGAAATCCTGGCGACGCTTCAGCGGCTTAATCTCGATGATCATACACTCATCGTCTGGACCTCAGACAATGGCACACCAAATGGACCAGCCCCATGGGGTAGTAATGCGCCGATGGGCGGCTGGGCTTACAGTACGGCAGAGGGTGGCATGCGTATGCCGTGTTTCGTCCGCTGGCCGGGTAAGGTTCCTGCAGGTACGAAATCGGACGAGCTCATGACGATGATGGACTTGTTGCCCACTTTCGCACAACTCGCTGGTACACAAGTGCCGACTGATCGTATAATTGATGGTCGGGACATCTCGCCACTGCTATTGGGTCAACCGGGTGCGAAATCGCCGCACAAGGTGTTTTACTATTACTTCGTGGATCAATTACAGGCGGTGAGGGATGAACAGTGGAAACTTTGTCTCCCGCTGGAGACTAAGCGGCCTGGTACAAAGAAAGCCGCGAAGAAAATCGAAGCCGCGCTTTATAACGTAAAAACAGATCTAGGCGAAACTCGCAATGTAATTGGTGAATATCCTGACGTGGTGGCGCGCTTGATGAAACTCGCCGAACAGGCACGTGAGGACCTGGGTGATTTAAACCAGCCCGGTAAAAATAGCCGGCCTGCAGGTATGGTGGACAATCCCAGGCCTCAGGTATTGAGGGCGCGATAGGTACGACCATAAAAACAATTTATAAATACGACGCAGGATATTACAAAAGATTGAGAATTAAGGCAAAAGGGTACCATGAATAATGTTATATGTAATGTAAGTAAATCTTTTGCAGTTTTCATGGTCGCAGGTACGTTTTCTTCATTTAATGCTTTAATGGTGGAAGCTGTCGATGATGTTCCATCGAAAGCGAAGTTGGATGAACGCGTTATTGTCAGTGTAACCGGTTGTTTCGCCGGTTATGAAATGTTCGATGCATTGCGTAAAGCAGATAAACTTGGTTTTCAGTCCGTAGCGCTAATGCCGCAAGGTCCCGCAAAGCACTCGCTTGGTGAGTTGCCGACTCTCCAGTTCTATAATGCCGATGACAACCAGAGACAACGTATCAGAAATGTAACCTGTAAATTCAAACACATCTCAATCCATCAGTCATGGGACGACCAGTGGCAGAAGTGGATTGATTGTGCGGCTTTTATTAACGCTGAGATTGTAACCATCCATGCCGGAATCCGTAAACCATCGGAGACACAGGAACAGTTTGTTGAAAGGTGGAGGAAATTTATATGTCCGATAGCGGACTATGCTCAAAGTAAAGGTGTAAAAATCGGCGTGGAGAATTCTGACGGAAAATATGACGACTATGTCAGTCTGTTTCGTGTGGTAAAGCACCCGGCTGTTGGTGCCACGATTGATGTGGGGCATTGTGCTTATTTCAATGAGGTTAGTTCCATTACTGGCATGAATGAGAGGGTGAAACAGTTAAATGAAACTATCTGCCGGCTGGTTCGCGATCTGGATAAACAGGTTTATCACTTCCATATACACAATGTGAAGCACTACGAAGCTGTTGACTCCTCTCGAATACCCAACCCGCGTTACAAGCCCGGTTCTATGATTGATCATCGATCGGTAACCAGTGGTGAGATTGATTTTCCGCGCTTGTTTGCTGTTCTCAGGGAGATACATTACACGGGAATGTTCGAGCTTGAACTGGAGGAACCAGACCAGGAGAAAAGTGCTGTGAGTTCGGCTAAATATATTAGTGACTTGATGAACAAGTGAACTGTTTGCTGTAGGTTGTCAACGGTAACTGTGAGGAGAAAAGGAATGAAAATTGATTTGAAGATTTGTTTATTAATTCTCGTTTTTCTATCAGATGCAGTTGCCGAAGGGCGTGAACCGGTTACACGGGCACGGACGGCAATCAATATTCCGGACATTTCCGGATACGTCACGTTAAAATGTGATCTCCATATGCACACGATGTTCTCTGATGGCGGGGTCTGGCCGACGGTACGCGTGGAAGAGGCTTGGCGGGAAGGCCTGGATGCCATCGCTATTAGCGATCACATAGAGTATCTGCCGCACAAGAACGATGTATCCACCAACCTCAACCGTTCTGCCGAAATTGCGAGTGGCACAGGAAAAGAGCTCGATATCATTGTTATTCGCGGTTCGGAGATTACCCGTAAGATGCCACCGGGGCATCTGAATGCCATATTCGTGACCAATTCTGCAAAACTGGCGGTAGCGGAATGGCGGGATGCCGCAAGGGAGGCGCATGAACAAGGTGCGTTCATTACATGGAACCATCCGGGCTGGCTGGCCCAGCTGACAAACGATGTGACGGAATGGCATCCTGAACACACGGAGTTACTTGAGAAGCATCTTATGCAGGGTATTGAGATAGTAAATGGCCGCGATTATTACCCTGAGGCACATCGCTGGGCGCTGGAAAAGAAACTCGCAATATTGAGCAACTCTGATGTCCATTTGCCGCTGAGTCTCGACTACTTTGTGAAAGAAGGCGATCACCGGCCCATCACATTGGTGTTCGCCAAAGAGCGTACAGCGGATGCGATCAAGGACGCGCTGTTTGACCGTCGTACTGCCGTATATACAGGTAACCGCCTGATCGGTGAGGAACAGTTTCTTCTGCCGATTTTTAAGAACTCTGTTCATGTTCTTAATCCGCAGATCACAATCAAGGGTAAACAACGCGTGTATGTACAGATAGCCAATGACTCCGATATTAACTATGAGCTGGAACCTGAAATCGATCCCGGAGAAGTCAAACTTCCGAAAGATCTGACACTGGCCGCCCGTAAGACCGTTCTTATGGAAGTAAGGGGTAAGGCAGTAGTTACGGAAGGAACGAAGAACCTTGAACTTCCGTACAAGGTAACGAATCTGTTGATTGCTCCCGCTGAGTCACTGCGAACCAGGATCAGTCTCGAAGTAAATTTCACACACTAACACTTGCTAAAAATGTTTGGGAAGAAAGAAATGAAAATCGGACTCAAGACTTGCATTCTTACGGTTATTTTCCTGTCGGGTATCGTTGCCAGCAGAGAGGAGCCGGAAAGACGAGCGGTCAAGACGCACACGATCTGTTATGGTTCATGGAAGGCACATGAACCGTATGCCGATTTCATTGCATCGCATTACGACATGATACTCGATGGCGAGCGTGGAATTGTTGAGGGATTAACACGGCGAAATCCAAAAATCGGTGTCCTGAAATACAAAATTGCGCAGTCCATGCACGATTCTTATCCTGACTGGAAGGAAGTTGATGCGAATGAAAACTGGTTCATTCATGCAAAGGGTTTTGAACCAGTAAGGGAAAATCGATTGCGGAGTGCGTCGTATGACGAATACATGATGGATGTCAGCCAGACCGGCTGGCAGGACCATTATGCGAAGTTTGTCGGGCAAGCGATGAGGGAGAATCCCCTGTTTGCCGGGATATTCGCTGATAACTGTTGGTCGAGTTTTTCCTCTTATGCAGGAAAGTGGTATCGCATTATTCCAGTCGAAAAGCATGTCACCGAAGGGGAGAAAGGTGAAATCATCAAGGTGGATTTTCCTGTTGTAAAACGCCGTCGCGGTCTGACGCCAATAAAGATTTGCACGAATTCCAAATTCGAGGGGCCTAATTTTTATGATGAGACGAAAGGTTGTTCATGGAACAAGCAAACCATAACACTGAATTCGTCAAATCTCCCGGGTCCGCGCGGAACGGAGGTGTGGATAAGTTATGCCGCTGTCTGTTCTCCGCCTGACGATCTGGTCACAAAATGGGAAGACGGTATCACGGCCATAGTGACAAAAGCCAAGGCCGCGTTGCCCGACAAGCTTCTGATCGGTAACAGCGGATCACGTCTCTATTGCGAACGATACCTTGATGCAATGGACGGTATATTCGTTGAGGCATTCATTCATGCACCGTGGGGAATGGGTAGTAGAGGATTGACTGCGACGCAATGGCTTGAAGAAGTTAATGCACTGGTTCATTCCCAGGAAAAGAACAAGTGGCACATGTCCCATTCCGGAACAGATCCAAAGAATTCAACTCCCGAACAGACTGAGCAATGGCGGCTTTTCTGTTACGCTTCTTTTTTGCTGGGAACAGGACCAAAGGCGACGTTTCAATTTGTTGCAGAAACAAAAGACCGTGCACCCAACTACTATCCTGAATGGGATCTTCTGATTGGGGAACCAAAGGGTTCATACACAACGATAAAAATAGGAACTACCATTGTTTACCAGCGTGAGTTTGCGAACGGCAAGGCCGTAGTGAACCCGAGCGATGGTTCCGATACTGTCACCATTGATTTGGGCGGTACCTATCGCGACTGGCAGGGGCGGGTTTTAAAGGAAATCAAATTGCCACCGAAACATGGGACAGTGGTTGTTGTTACAAGGGGACAGAAGTAAAAGGGTGTATTGACCAAATCGAAAAAAGAGATTCTTCTCCCGACTCCAGGAGGTCGGGATCAGAATGACAGTGTTTTATGTCTTTCCATGAGTAAAAAAGTTGTCATCCCGATCCGTCGGCTGACGGAGAGGGATCTCGATTTTGGCAATACGTTCTGAAAATGTAATGTGCCCTTTGACGTTGACACTGCTTGAGTGAAAGTGACAAATTCTTTCGCGAAACAAAACAAAAAGAGGAGACGCATTATGAAACGGTTCGTATCTGTTACATGTTCTTTTCTCTGTGTAGTAGTGCTTGCTCTGTCCGCTGATCAGAAAAATCCATTCCTTGGTCATTGGGCGCTGACCATTCCCGGTGGAGGTGCCGGTTGGCTTGGTGTTGCTGAGGAGAGTGGGGTTCTCAAGGGCAGTGTTCTTTGGGGTGGTGGCAGTGTCCTGCCGGTGGACAGCGTCAAATTGGAAGGCGATGCTCTGATTGTAATACGTTCCCGTGATATCAAGTCAAAAGGTGCCGACGGGAAGGAAATAAAAGTCAAACTTACAGAGACTATTACTGCCAAACTTGAAGGTGACGATTTAAAACTTTCAACTGTAAGTGTACGGTCTGATGGTAAAAGTGGGGGGAATAAGGCTGACTTTACAGGCAAGCGTATTCCTCCGGTACCATCCGTGCCGGATTTATCGAAAGTCAAGTTCGGAGAACCGGTAAAACTTTTTAATGGTACAAATCTGGATGGCTGGAATCTGCTTAATCCAAATGCTCCCAGTGGCTGGTCCGTGAAGGATGGAGTTCTGAATAATGATCCTAAACAGGAAGAGGGTAAACCTCGCAAGCATTATACAAATTTGCGTACCGTTCAGGAATTCGAGGACTTTAACCTGACGCTGGAAGTAAACGTTCCTAAAGGCGGGAATAGTGGTATTTATCTTCGTGGCATTTATGAAGTACAGGTATCAGATAGTTACGGTCGCAATCTTGATGCACATAACATGGGTGGAATCTACAGTCGTATTGCTCCAACCGTGGCTGCCGAGAAACCCGCTGGAGAATGGCAGACGTTCGACATTACTCTTGTGGACCGCCATGTGACGGTCATTCTGAATGGTAAAAAGATCATTGATAATCAGCCGCTGCTCGGATGTACCGGTGGTGCATTGTGGTCCGATCAATTCAAGCCCGGTCCGATTTATCTGCAGGGCGACCATACTGGGGTCAATTACCGGAATATCATACTGCGACCGGTTGTGAAATAACACCGGAATCTTCATAAATCCGGGAGGAATGTATGAAACGAATTGGGATCGTATCTTCCGTTGTGGTCTGTCTTCTGTTCTCGTCGTGTATCATGTCCGGAAGCAGGAGTAGTATTGTACTTAATCCGCTCCGTACCGAAGTCAAGCGTGGACCAAACCTGATTCCTAACGCCAGTTTTGAGGAATTGACTGGCGACAAACCCGCTGGCTGGAAATCACAATTGTCTGGCGATTTCAAAGTTGATGAACGGGTTGCTCACAGCGGTAAAACAAGTCTCCGCTTTTCCAAGTCCAGCGGCGATACCTCTTTCTGGGTAAGTCGGACAGTTATGTTGAACCAGACGAAACCTGCGCCTCTGGTAATAAGCGGCTGGAGCAAGGCCGAAAATGTCAGCGGAACAATGGGGCGCGATTATTCCATATGGGTTGATGCGCAGTATGTTGACGGGACTTCCCTGTGGGGGCAGATCACCAGATTCAATGTGGGTACGCATGACTGGCAGTATTCCGAGTTTCCTTTTGTGGTGAGTAAGCCAGTTAAACTTGCAGGTATTAACATACTTTTCCGGAAGGGATATACGGGGACAGTCTGGTTCGATGACATCAGTTTACAGGAAATGCAGGTCGAGGGTGGCGCTGTTTTTGACCGCGTTGCTGCAACCATACCTGAAATACCAAAAGAGGAAATAAAAACCAAACACCGGCTTGAAACCGGCGATGGGCTGGTCCTGGGATTTGGTAATGATGGTAGTATTACCGAGTTTACCGTCAACGGTAAATCGATGTTAGGCACAGCTCAAGGCGGTTTCTGGCTGCGTGATGTCGCATGCAATGGGCCATGGATTCGCCCTGCATGCAGAGTGACGCGCGATGGAAAAGTTTTAAAACTTAAAGGTGCCGATTTATCGGCTGGATTTCAGATTGAGGCGTGTCTCGAACCCTCCGCAAAAGGTATTAACGTTGTAACGACTGTACGAGACACCACCGGACGCGACAGAAGTGTGACCGCTTATTTTGTCCTTCCCGTTATTAATAGTACATGGACGTGGCATGACGACATTGTACGCAGTACAGTCACAGTACCCGGTTCAGAATACAGAAATGCTCAGGGTTGGCCTGCCACTGGCTTATCTTCATGCTATCCGTTTTGTTCCATGACAAGTGGTGATGTTGGTCTTTCCCTCGCGGCTCCAATGGACTGTCCGAGGATTTGCCGTTTTGTTTACAATTCGTCGATTCATGCGCTTTATGTCGCTTTCGATCTTGGACTTTCAAAAGAGACATTAAAGTTCCCATCGAGTGCCGATTTCCGTTTTACGCTTTTCTCGCATACACCGGAGTGGGGATTCCGAGCCGCAACCCAGAAGTACTACGATATCTTTCCGCAATTCTTCCAGCAGCGACTCAAGAGGGGTGGCATCTGGATGGCCTTTGCCGATATCAGTAAGGTTGCCGGATATGAAGATTTTGGATTTGCGTACGATGAACTTGGTGGAAAGTTCGCAAAGTTCGACGATGAAAATGATATAGCAAGTTTTACCTACATCGAACCGATGACTTACTGGCTGTCAATGGACAAGAAATATCCCCGTACTTACGAAGGTGCTTTACAGGCATTGGCAGACAACGAGGTGTCAAAGAAACCGGAACTCGTCAAATGGGCTAAAACAACCCGTCGTTGTTGTGCTTTTACCAGGGAAGGGCGTTTTGACCTTTCTGTCCAGAACCAGTCATGGTGCGACGGCGCGGTCTTTACCCTTAATCCCGATCCCGGTATTCCAGAGGACGAGGCCTGTCCCCGCAATAAGGCGCACCTCGGTTATTCAAAGGAATGGGCCGACAAGAATATTCTCCAAAAAGAGGGCGGCTGTGTGGACGGTATCTATCTTGATTCGATGCCGAACTGGGGCGAGGTACGCAACTGGAGGCGTGAACACTGGCGTACTACTGAAGTGCCACTTACCTTCGATCCCGATACAAAACAGCCGGTACTCATGCAGATATTTTCCACGTGGCAGTTTTCCAAGTGGGTGTCCGACGACGTTCATGGTCGCGGTGGAGTGATGCACGGCAATGGTGGCACTTGCTGGCCATATTTTCCGGCACTATTGGATATTACAGGTCAGGAGACAGGAAGTATTTTGAGAGACTCGACGATGGCCCAGGCGCGAACGCTATTGCGGAACAAACCTTATTCACCTCTTCTCAATACGCGTTTCGACCAGATGGGTGCCGGACTTGTTGAGGATTACTTCAACAAAAGCCTGCTGTACTGTATTTTCCCCAGCTTTTTCAATGGAACATACATGAAGGATGACAAATGGGTTACGGTACACTATTTCAAAGAACCAAGATTTTACGAACGTGACAGGCCTTTATTTAAAAAATATATCCCCATTTTGCGACGGATGTTTGACGCCGGCTGGGAACCGATAACACTGGCACGGACAGATCCTGCCACGGTACGCGTTGAGCGGTATGGTCCGAAAAACGGCGACGAAGTCCTTTTTGCAGTTTATAATTCAGCATCCAATTCTGTTAATGCGAAGTTGATCGTGGATGCCGAAATACTAAAACTCAATCCCAAAACCAAAGCCGCAGCGTTAGTTTCTGGCACTACGCTGACAATGAGACAGGATGGTTCAAAGAAAGAGATAGCTTTGTCTATTCCCGCCAATAAATGCGAAGTCGTGCGATTAGGGTTATAAATATCATCCGATGAAAATATTTTTGATCGATCGACGGTTCTTTGGCCTGTATAGGGAAAAAGAATTAGGTTTAAAAGGAGATTGACGTGAATAAAATCCTGATCTTGGTATCTCTATTTTTGTTGTCGGTAACTGCCAGTTTTTCCATTGACGACGCCTTGGTTGCTAAGGCACGTGATGGCCTGGCTCGTACGGTGCGCTACCTGCGTACCGAGGTTGCTGTTGGTGGTGGATATCTCGGCAGTTACAAGGCCGACCTAAGCGACCAATGGGGCGAAGGCCACGCGACACGGGACCAGAACTGGATCCAGCCGCCCGGTTGTCCCAGTGTCGGGTTTGCCTTCCTTCGTGCCTGGGAAGGTACCGGCGAACCGCAGTACCTCGATGCAGCCGTCGAGGTGGCGCGGTCATTGGTAAGCGGTCAACTCGAGTGCGGCGGTTGGAACTACATCGTGGATCACAGCCAGACCGGCGCCAGGAAGTGGTATTACCGTAAGAACCGTAACAGCACCGACGAGAAACTTAAAAAGGGTGCAAACCAGGCAACGTTCGATGACAACACGACCCAGCATGCCACGCGTCTGTTGATGGCAGTTGACAAGGCTTTGGAACAGAAGGATCCCGCCATTCATGAGGCTGTGCTGGCCTCACTGGATTTCTTCCTCAAAGCACAGAATGCCGCTGGCGGCTGGCCCCAGCGCTTTCCACTCAGTGCGAAGGGATACTCGTCCTACTCAACTTACAACGACAATGCCATGACGGATTGCGTGGACGTTATGATCAGTGCCTGGAAGCAATACAAAGACAAACGCTATTATGATGCTGCGGTCCGCGCCGGTGACTTCACCATCCGGGTACAACAGCCGGAGCCGCAGCCCGTCTGGGCCCAGCAATACGACCAGGACCTGAAGCCGGCACCGGCCCGTAAGTTCGAGCCTGTCTCCGTGACCGCAGGCGAATCGGGTGGCGCTCTGCGCATCCTGCTTTATGTGGCGTTGCTGACCGGTGACGATAAATATCTGAAACCGATCGGGCCAGCCTTGGAGTGGTACAAGCGCTCTGAACTTACGGGCAAAGACAAGGGTAAGTGGGCGCGCTTCTACGAGCTGCGTACAAACCGGCCGCTCTACTTCACCGCCGGCACTTACCAGCTTACATATGATGACAGCAATATGCCCACCCACTATTCGTTCAAGTCAAATTGGTACCCGCGACACGAGGAACGGCAGTGGCAGGAGATGCTGGCCAAGGGGATTCCCCAGTACCTCAAGGATCATGAACCCAAATCTCTCTCCAAGGAGACCAAACTGAAGAAGGCTGTGGCGTTGGAGTCGAAGGTACGCGAAATCCTGCAGGCCCAGGATGATAAGGGGCGTTGGGTAGAGAAGGACATGATTGAGATGGGGACCTTCGAGCGCTATATCCAGAACCTGGCCGAGTACCTGCGCTTTGTCAACGACCGCTGATGAGTCGCGATATCAAGACGGTTAATATAATGACTCAATCTGATTCAACAAAGATTGTAAAACAGGCGCTTTCTTTTCAAACCCCGGACAGGCTACCGGTCAGGGACAGTTATTATTGGCCGGAGTTTGTTGATACATGGCGCCGGCATTATTCGCCTGCCCGGAATATTTCCATCGAAGATTTTTATGGTTATGACCTTCACGTTGCCGTCGCGCTGGAGCAGTTTTTACCGACCCGAATGCGGGAAATCAAAAGAGAGGGTGATAGTATTTATGTGGATGACGGCTGGGGGCGCATAGTCAGAACGAAAGAAAATTCCGAATTCTGCGAACCTGTTGAAAGACTGCTTAACGATTACAAGGACCTTGAAAAGATTCAGTTTGATTCTCCATCGCTTGACAGCAGGTATGTAAATTTCTTAACAGAGGTGGAAAATCATAAAGCAAAGGGACGGGCGGTTTTTATAAAAATCGGCGGAGTTTTCATACGCAGCGGTTTCTTCCGGGGAGAAATGGAATTTCTGATGGATCTGGTTGCCGACCAGGATTTTGCGAAAGACATTATTGTCAAAGTGAGTGATCATCTATTGCAGATAGGACTTGAATCGCTTAAAAGAGCGGAAGCTTACGAATATGGCGTCTGGATTTATGATGATATGTGTGACCTCAGGGGACCAATGTTTTCTCCGGATATTTTTGAAATGTTATTCCTGCCGGTTTACAAACGTATGATAACATCACTTAAAGCTGCCGGCGCCAGATGGGTCATGCTGCACAGTGATGGTAATTTGACCCCGCTTCTGGATATGATTGTAGAAGCGGGTTTTGACGGTATCAACCCCGTTGAATACAGTGCCGGTATGGATGTTGTAAAACTCATGGACCGCTATTATGGAAAACTGAGTTTTATCGGCGGAGTCTGTAATACGCATATATTACCCGGCGGCGATTTGGATGCCATACGTAAACACGTTACCGCCATTATTAACGCAGGACGAAACGGAGGATTGGTTATAGGCACACATTCGGTCGGGACGGATATTTCTCTTTCGAGTTTTGAATACTATCGTAAACTTGTTGCTGACATCGGCAACTTTTCAAAAATCTGACTGCTTATTCACCGAGACGGTGGAAATCAGAATTTAAAACGGATAATAACAATTGGAAACCATAATCATCTCTTTGCCGTTGACACTTGTCGGGTTGCGGTGCAACAATTCAGCCACAACGTCACATCAATAAAGGCAGTTTCCTGTAATCAAAATTGGAGGACATATTCATGAAGCAAATCAATCGACGAGAATTCCTTACAGTATCCGCTGCCGCTGGTATTGGTCTTATGGCAGCTGACCGGCTCGTTGCTGCACCCTTCAAGACCACTCTGCGTAAGTCCATGTATATCGGTGATCCCAAGGAAGAAACATTCAAAGCGCTCAAGGATGCCGGCTTTGAAGGTGTTGAAGTTCGTGTAGGCAAAGCCACACCTGAAGAAGCGAAAGTAACCCGTGAACAGGCCGAGAAAATCGGTATTCGTATCCAGTCGATGATGGGGGGTGCTGGAAATCCCAATGGCCTTCGCGTGGCTGCGGCATATGGCGCCGATGCTGTTCTCCATTGTCCGGGAGGCGTGGGCAAAGTACCCATGCCCGAACCCTGGGAGTTCGATATTGAATTCGATGAAACGAACGGCCACATCACCCGCGTTGTAAAAGGTGATAACGAGAAGTTTAAAACCTATATTGAAACCCATAACCGTTCGATGGATTCTTCCCGCGAACATATCACGAAACTCATTCCGGTTGCCGAGGAAACAAAGGTTGTCATTGCCCTGGAAAACGTGTGGAACAACTTCTGCGTGAAACCGTCGATCTTCAAGTGGCTGGTGGCTTCCTTCAAGAGTCCCTGGGTCAAGGCCTATTTCGACGTTGGTAATCATGTCAAATACATCACGCCGCCTGAGGTCTGGATCCGCGAATATGGTTCACTCCTTGGCAAGGTACACATCAAGGACTTCAAACTCAATCCGGATAACCATGGCGGGAAATTTGTTCATCCCCGTGATGGCAGTGTCAACTGGCCGGCTGTCCGCCAGGCTTTCGACGATGTTGGATACAATGGCTGGCTGACAATAGAAGATGGCGGTCTTTCCTATCCGGAGTTCAGTAAACGTCTCGATCAAATCATTGCAGGACAGTAAATATTCTGAAATCACGACGTCTTGTAAAAGATAAGTAATACTGGCACATGATTTGCCCAACATCAATCGGTGGCTGATAATGGTCTTTACCCTGAGGAAGGAAACAAAATGAAAAAAATAAGTTTCTGCATGGCTGGAATATTTCTACTGGTTATTTTCAGTCCGTTCGCGATGGGAACAGATTTACAGAAAAAGGTAAAACTGGTTTCCATACTTGCCGGTCATGATTATGATCCGATAACGGATCTTGCGATACCTGTCAGTCTTAATAATTCAAATACTATTATCAGTCAGAGTTTTGTCATTTCCCATCCGTCCGGCAGTATTTCAGGAGTGGGGGTCAAGGCCTGTCCTGTCGGTCATCCCGGCAGACTTACTGTGAAAATAGGTACCAGGCCTGGTAAAGGTGATGTGGTTAAAGCAGTTATAGATGAATCTGAATTAACGCCGTTTTTTGAGACATGGCATGATGTTTCGTTTAAACCGGTCAAGTTTCGTTCCGGTGTTACATATTACCTGTCGATTTCGGTAAAAAAGATCAGTGATGAATTCAGTTACTACAAAGTCTGGTGTACGACAACCGACAAAGAGACGATGGACCCGTATATAGAATGGGGCTGGCAGAAACTCAATACGGCAAATATTGATTACGGAGTTGAACCGGCAACGTACAAAGATGGTAACGCGTTCGATTCAAGAGGCAATCCAATTGCCGAACTGGATGTACCGTTCCGGATCTGGACTGACGAAGCTGTTAGCGGAATGTTGCCGGAACCCGGGGAAGAACCACTACATTTTATCAAGGACATTATCAGCGAACCTCATCAGAATTTCAAAAGAGACCCGAAAATGGTTGCGGGTGCCAACGAATGGTTGATTGACAATGATTGGACAATTGTTGTTCCAAAACCTGTGGATGCAGTGACGAGAACAGCAGTTTCGGATTTTCGACGTTTTATGAAAGTTGAAATGGGTGTGGAAGTGAAATTAGATGAGGTGGGCCGTTTGAAAGACCTGAATAGTTACAAGCGGGCAATTTTGCTGGGTACAAAGGAAACGCTTCCTCAATTTTCTGCCAAACTGGATAAGAGCGAGAGCTTTGTTGTCGATTCCAGTCCTGAGAGGGTAATTGTCTGTGGCTATGATGGTAGAGGAATACTCCGGGGTCTTATTTATCTTGAAGACAAAATAAAATTCAAGGAGGCTCCCATTCTTTCCTCTTTTTCTATTGGCAAGACGCCTCTCTACAACCCCCGGATTACCTGCGCGTCATTCTATTCCAAGGAGGAACTGGATGAACCGGAGAGCAATTATACTGATGGTCTGCTTTCACGTATTACCCACTGTGGTTTTAATGCCATATGGCTTTATATTGATATACAGAATCTTGTAAAGAGCGATTTGTTTCCGGAGTTGGGAGCTGATTCCGATTTAAAATTCAAACGAATAAATGCACTGATAGAGAAGGCTGGAAAATATGGAATCGATGTTTATCTTTATCTGATAAAAGAACCTCTGCCAGCCGCGTTTTTTGATCATCATCCTGAAGTGAGGGGACATAAAACCAGTGTTTTTTTGAAGAAGGGAGAAGGGAATGTTTTGTGTACCAGCACACCGGAGGGTGAACGATTTGTTACAGAAGCGGGAAAGTATATATTCGAACATGCGCCTCTTTTACGGGGCGCAATAATAATTGCAGGTGGTGAGGGTTTCCGCCACTGCTACAGCCAGGGTTTAAAAACAACATGTTCTCGTTGTAGTCAGCGCCAACCATGTGAAGTTGCCGCCGGCATGGTGAAATGCCTGAACAATGGAATTCGGTCCGTCAAGCCGGATGCTGATCTGGCGGTCTGGCTTTATGGCGCAAGAGGCTGGGCACCCGAAGATACAAATGATGTAAAAACCATTACTTTACTGCCAAAAGATGTCATTCTTCTGGAAACTTTTGAAAAAGAAGGAATAATTGATTTTGATGGAATAAGGATTCCTGCATATGATTACACGATTTCCTATCTCGGACCGGCAGAACGGTTTGTTGCCCAGGAATCGTTGTTGAAGAAATTAAACCGGCCTTTCTGGGTCAAGGCAGAACATGCCATTTCTCTTGAATGGATACAGACACCGTATTTACCTGTGTATCCGCGGTGGAATCAAAGATATGCGAAGATTCGGGAGTATCCTTCACTCCGGGGAATTTTTGCAAATTGGTCGCACTATGGCTTTATGCCTTCGCTGTGTACAGAACTATTCAAGTGGCAAACATTTTCGCCGGTTTCGGACAATAATGATGTGTTGTCTCAATTGGCCAAAATCAATTTTGGCGAAAATAATGTAAAACGCTGTTTGGAAGCGTGGCAGCATTTCAGCGAAGGAATCCAGTACTATCCATTTACCAGTTCGATATGCATTGGAAGTCCAATGCCCAAGGGACCTGCTCATCCTCTGTTCTTTGATCCAAAATACAGACCAGCTCATTCTTTTGGACGGCAATTTCACAGTGGACTTGGCTATACCAACCGGCTGGGGGCCGCTTATGTAGTAAAACGCCTGGGCATGATGGAATCGGAATGGAACAAAGGGATAGATTGTCTGAAAGAAGCTGTTGCAAATGCAGCACCAGAGAAAAAGAAGAACCTGGAAAAAGAATTGGGGGTTGCGACTATCCTGAGATGCTGCATGAGGACCGTGATGAATTTCACGGAATTCTCTCAACTTACAAGCGTACTTCATAAAAGCAAAGACAAGGATGAAATTATCAGGACTGCTCGGGCAATGAAACAGACGGCGCAGAGAGAACTCGAAAATTCCACAACAGCCCTTGGGGTTGTTCGCAATGATTCCCGCCTGGGTTTTTCCAATAGCGGGAAAGGTGAATCTTCGGGAGTCCGCCGGGCAGGCATTTACACGGCAAAATCCATAGAGAAGAAGATAATACAGGTTAAACGCGTGATTGAGAAAGAAATCCCTGAGTATTTGATTGGGAAAGGAATATCGGTCAAAGATTTGTGAAGTGGGAATAGAAGATGAATCCAAAAGAAAAGGTGGCCATTTCGCCCGCGATTGTTTTAGCGGTGTTATTAAGCTTTACGGCGACGAGTCGCGCGGATGAAAAGTCACAGACATTGTCCGGTACCCGGTTGTTGGACTGGACAGATGATTTATCGGTTCGAATTATTGATGAGGCGCACCATTTTCTCGATCGCAAACTTGCCGAATCAATTGTCAGTCGCGAGAAACTGTGGAGCCGTGATTTTTCCTCCAAAGAAGCTTACGAAAAGTCAATAGAACCGAACCGCGAACATTTCAAAAAGAGTATTGGTGTAGTGGAACAACGATTGCCCGTGGTGATGGAGCGTTACGGTGACGACTCCAATCCCGCATTGGTGGCGGAAACTGATCGATATCAAGTATATCAAGTGCGCTGGCCGGTGCTGAATGGTGTTTGCGGTGAGGGATTGTTACTGGAGCCGAAACGGAAGCCGGTTGCATACGTGGTGACATTACCGGATGCTGATCAGACGCCCGAACAGATCGCGGGAATGGCCGAAGGCGTAGAACCTTCATTACAGTTTGCGAGACGATTTGCGGAAAGTGGTTTTGAAGTTGTTGTACCGGTTTTAATCAATCGCGCCTGTGATTTTTCCGGCAATCCTGAAATTCGGATGACTAATCAGCCACATCGGGAATGGATCCATCGTCAGGCGTTTGAGATGGGGCGGCATCTGATTGGTTACGAGGTACAGAAAGTGCAATCGGTTGTGGACTGGTTTCAGCAGGTTGGAGGTCCTGACGCCAGGATCGGCGTGGTGGGTTATGGGGAAGGGGGCTTGATTGCCTTTTACTCGGCGGCTGTGGATAAACGGATAGAAGCATGCCTGGTCAGCGGTTATTTTGATTCGCGGCAAAAGGTATGGGAGGAGCCGATTTATCGCAATGTGTGGAATCTTCTGCGTGAATTTGGAGATGCTGAAATTGCAACATTGATTGCACCGCGTTTACTGCTGATTGAGCATAGCGTGGTGCCGAAGGTGGATGGTCCACCGCCTGTAACAAAGGATCGTAGGGGAGCGGCGCCGGGCAGATTGACAACACCTTCAATCGAATCAGTACGAGGCGAACTGGCTAGAGCATCGGCATTGGACAAAGTAGGAATGGGACAACGACGGCTGGTGGAAGGAACGGATGGACAACCAGTTGGTCCGGTTTCAGAGGTAGCGGTGAAAACCATGGCCGAAGCATGGAAAATTCCATGTGAGATAAATCTTTCGACGAAACTACCCGGTGACAATCGCAAGACGTTTGACGCACAGGCGAGACAGAAACGACAGGTTGAGCAGTTGACTACGCATATTCAAATAGTGCAGAGGAAATCGGACTGGGTCCGGGATAAATGGTTTTTGAAGAAGACAGATCGTAAGTCGGTAGAGACATTTACGCAGGACACGCAGAAATACAGGGAAATATTTCGTAACGAAGTGATTGGTTCTTTTGACGATTCGTTACTACCGCTTGTAGTGCGAACACGTAAAATTTATGACGAGCCGAAATGGACCGGGTATGATGTGGTAATGGATGTGTGGCCTGAACTGCACGCGTGGGGGATTTTGTGTTTGCCTAAAGACATCAAAGCAGGTGAGAAACGTCCTGTGGTTGTCTGCCAGCACGGATTGAGTGGTGTGCCCCGGGATGTGATTGAGAAAGATGTTCCAGCGGCTCGTGCCTATCATGCATTCGCTGCCGCTCTGGCTGAGCGCGGATTTGTGACTTTTGCGCCGTTTAATCTTTATCGTAACCAGGATTATACAAAATTCAACCATGCTCCGGATTATGCCCGTTTGCTGCAGCGCAAGGCCAATCCGTTACGGGCATCATTGTTCTCGATCATTGCCCGTCAGCATGAACAAATCCTCAACTGGCTTGGGAGTCTGCAGTTTGTCGACAAAACCAGGATTGGATTTTATGGCCTCAGTTATGGCGGTTATTCGGCAATGCGTCTGCCTGCCTTACTTGATGGTTATGTGTTATCGATTTGTTCTGCCAATTTTAATGACTGGCCACGCAAAACCATAAGCTTGGATTTGCCTGTCAGTTACATTTTTACGGGCGAGTGGGAGCAGATGGAATTCGATCTTGGTCACACGTTCAATTATGCGGAGATGGCCTATTTGATTTTTCCGCGGCCATTCATGGTGGAACGCGGTCATAATGACAGTGCCGGCATTGATTCCTGGGTGGCATCAGAATATGGCAAGATCCGGTATCTTTATAATACTATGGGACTGGGTGATCGTACGGAAATCGAATATTTTAATGGCGGGCATGAAATTCATTCTGCTGGTACTTTCCGCTTTCTTCACAAGCATTTGAACTGGCCGGAACCAGCGGCAGAGAAGGCACAGTGAGAATGCAGGCAGGAAAGACGAAAGAAAGGAAATATTATGGCTAAGATCAAGGCATCTGATTTTTTCGATCTGGACAAGTATCACAAGCGTGTCGGACGCAATAAAAAAACCTGGAGCCGTTTCCTGGCAGGTGAACCGGTGACGCCTGTTTTCATGAACCTTTGTGCCCCGGCGCTGTGCGAATTATTCAAGGTGGACATGTTGAGTTACTACACTGATCTTTCAGTCATGGCCGAAGTTCAGTTAAGGGGCATCGCATGGCGACTGGAAAATCTGGATGAGGATGAACTGCCAGAGGCTGTTTTTCTGGATCAGGCCACTGTACACGAGGCGCTGGTATTTAACGCAAAGATCACTTATTCCGACAACTCGCCGCCTTGGGGAGGTCATTTCTTTGAAAATGCGGATCAAATCAGGAATTTAAAGAAAATAGACTGGAACAATCATGCGGCGTTAAAAGAGACTAATAAGAAACTGCTGGCCATGCGGGATCTGGTGGAGGGACTGCCCGTCCTGACCAGCATCCATATGCATGCGCCATTCACAATGGCGGCGCAACTGTATGGTGCGGAAAATCTTTACGTACTCTGCTACGAAGATCCTGAGCTGGTACATAAACTGTTGAATTACTGTGTGGAAACTTTTATTGAATTTGATCAGATCAAAGGCAAACACGGGATTGATTTCCAGCCACTTGATGAATTTGTCTCATGGCGGGATGAACACCGCGCTCTTTCCAGAATATGGGTGAGCGATGACAGTTCGCCGATGGTTTCTCCGCAGATATACACGGACTTTGTTTTCCCTTATAATTCCAGGTTATTCAGCAGGCAGCAATTTGTTCATCTTCACATGGATAGTTGCTGGGATCACCTGATTCCTTTTGTTTCGGATTTGAAACCAAAATGGGTAGAGGTTGGGGGAGAAACCAGTTGGGACAAGGTTGTAGTGGCACTTGGCAAGACAGCGGTTCTGCAGGGCGGGATTCTTTGCAGTACAGCGCGAGACGGCAGTGTTGATGATTGTGTCCGACAGGCAAATGAGAAGTTGGAGATTGCAAGGGGGAGGGCGCGTGTGGTCATTACCATCGCGAACGAGGTACATCCCGGCACTTCGCTCGATAATATGCAAGCCATCATCCGGGCTGTTAAAACGTTTTGTTAAAAGGAAGAGGAGGGTAGTATGAAATCTAAAATGGTCATCAATCGTCGTGAATTTCTTGCGTTTACCGGTGTTGCTGCAATGAATGCGATGTTTTCCAGGGGGGCAGAACAGACAACAGCCGCAGATACTGGTCGTTTGCCTTTATTGCCGGTACGCGAGTGTTATTGTCCAGCTCATTTTGGCAATGCCTATGAAGCGATGTGGCCGCTGGAAATGAAGGCATACCTGGCCGAAATGAAAAGGTGGGGATTCAATCGATATGGTGACTGGATAACAACCACTGATGTTTGTAATCCATACACTACCGATGCTTATTGGGCGCTTGCTGCTGAACAGCTTCAGCGCAAGAAAAAAGCTTTCCATGCGGCACAGGATTTAGGACTGGCGTTGAACCTTATTGTCACACCAAATCACGTGTATCTTGACCAACTGCGACCGCATTATGCGGCAAAGAAAGGAAAGCGAATCCAGGGACAGTTGATTTGTCCCAGTCATCCCGAAGCGCGGAAACTTATTCTGGAAAATTTTGAGCGCTGGTTCCGTGACTTTGCTGAGAGCGATATCAAGTTGAGCGCATTTACTGCTTTTGCCTATGACTACGGCGGTTGTGATTGCGATAAATGCCGGCCATGGATTATTACTTTTGCCAAGCTGATGAAAGAAATCCATGCAATCGGTTTGAAATATCATCCGAACATAGAGCCATGGTTTTGTTCATGGTGGTGGGTACCGGAAGAACATAAGTTGATTAATGAATGGGCGGCCAGCGAGGCAAAAGGCTGGCTTAAGGCGATGACACTGCACATCGAGTATGGTCAGACAAAGTTCAAGGATGTTGCCGTGCCTGACGGTTGCCGTAAACTGGCATTTGTTCATATAGGTTATTCTGATGAGAGTAAGGCAAATGATATTTATGCAAAATGGGGACCTGTAGTGGCGTCCAAACGAATGCCTCGGACGTTAATTGATATTGCCGCACAGGGAGCGGATGGATTTCAGGCATACAGTGAAGGTATTTTTGACGACATTAATAAGGCACTACTGGCCGGTTTGAGTAATGGACGCTTCAAGAACGCCGATGATGTGCTTAGGGAATATTCCAAGCATTACTTTAATGCCTCGGAAGAACAATCTGTCCAATGGGCGCGATGGATGGCTGAATGGGGGGACCGCAGGAAACCGAAATTGCCGGAAGCTGAAAAAGAATTCGAGAAATTGTCTGCTTCTGTGAAATCAACCTGGCGGCTGGAACACTGGCGGAGCAAGCTGGCATTGGAGTCGCTCGACCGGCAGATTGGCCAACCCAAACCGGACACTTGGACCCCTGAAAAACTGAAATTGGCGGACGAGTTCTGGGTCCAGCAGGAACATCTTCAACGCGATATCTATCGGCTGGGACCGGTACGTCATGTCTTTACGCCGAAATTCCGTCCGCCGGACTGGTATAATTCGTGGCAGAAGGCGGTCAAATCTGCACCCAAACAGCAGGTACTGCCTGCCCAAACTTGAAAGAAATAATATGGATCAAAAATTATCGCAATACTTGTCAATGCTATGTCTGATGTTTTGTGCTGTTACAACGAATGCTGACGTTACGTTACGCGGGCCGAATTTCACGGCAGTTCTTTCTGATAATGGTATCTGGCAATCGTTACAGGACGCCGATGGCCGGGAATTATGCGCATCTGGAGCAAAGATGCCGGTTGCGCAGGTCAATGTTGCAGGAACCTCGACTGCTTGTGACAGCGCCAGTTTTAATGACAATCGATTGACCCTGGGCTTTGGTAAAACCGATACAAAACTCGTCTACGAAATTACTTCGGCAAGCGATTGGCTGGTATTCAAACTTATTGAAATTACAGGCAAGAGGCCGACACACATGATGATGTTACAGGTACCGGTTAATATTACCACACATGTTGGCCGGCGATTGAATGCCGCTTGCGATGATAAGACGGCAGTGTGCCTGTCGGCAGCGAACTTTCAGCCCGATTGCAGTGCCGGCAAGGGTAAATATGCCGTTCTACGCGCCGCCAACCAGGATTCCCCCGGTCCAAAACTGGAAGGGGCGGCCGTGGCGCTCATGGTTTGTCCGACACCGAAGTTCAAATCTGTTCTGCGCAAAGCCTCCCATGAATTTAATCTCCTGATAAATGAAGATGCTAACGGCGTGCCGGTAAAGGACACAGAATTACCGCGTGGATCGTACTGGTTCCTTAACGCGACTGAGGCAGATGCTGACAAGGTTGTTGATTACTGCAAGCGGACCGGTTTCAAACAGGTTATGCTGGGTTCCGGTTCGTGGTGCCAGAAAGTGGGACATTATCTTTTTAATGAAAAGAATTTTCCGCGGAAGGAAGAAAGTTTGAAAGCCTTCGTGGATAAACTGCATGCAAATGATATCAATGTTGGTATGCACTGTTTTGCGTCGAAAATCAGCAAAACAGATCCTTATGTCACCCCTGTACCAGACCGCCGCTTCTGGGTTGATAAACGTTCAGCGCTGACTGGAGATATCACTGCAGAGCAGACTGAAATAAAAGGTGCTGATCTCACTCAGTGGCCCGGTAGTCCGGTCTGTAAACAGAAAATCTGGGAAGGCAGTATTGAAAAACATCGTGAAGTGATCATTGATGACGAGATTGTTCAATACCAGTCGATCGGGCCGGAAGATAAATGGGACACTTTCATGGGTTGCAAGCGAGGTGCATGGGGTACGAAAGCCGCGGCGCACAAAAACGAAACAGAATTACGTCACTGGGGCGTGGATGGCTGTATCAATGGTTATATAGTTGATCAGGAAACGGGCCTATTGGATGAAGCCACGACGCGATTGGCAGAGGTTTTCAATTATTGCGGATTTGACATGGTTTATTTTGACGGCGGTGAAGATGTCGATAAGACCCGCTTTAATTACTATGTCGCGAACTTCCAGAAAGTGACGATGAGAAAGTTCAAGAAGCGGCCGATAATTCACATGGGGACTATCATGACGCACCTGAACTGGCATTCTTTCGCCCGCAGTTCGACTGTGGATACTTATCTCAACACTCTTCATGGAGCGATTTCTTCCGGCTGTCCCGTTGACAAGTGGCCGACAGTCCGTGACCACATCAACAAGTCGGTGGATTACATGATGTCCGTAGCAGAGGACATGATGCCCGGTGAGTTGGGCTGGTTTGGTATCTGGCCCAAACAGAAAAACACCGATGGCCTGCAGATTGACGAGATTGAATACCTCATGTGTAAATCGCTCGGATACAATGTGCCGATTTCGCTGGAGACGGGCTTTTCTCAGATGGAACAGCACCCGTTGACCCCTGGGCTTCTCGATATCGTTAAAGTTTACGAGGAAATGCGAATGAAGGGTGGGGTTGATGAGGCGACACTTGCGAAACTTCGTGAGAAGAATAAAGATTTTGTATTTGTTCAGCGCGATGACGGCAAGGGTGAATTTGTAGCGGTTGAAACATTGGCGCAGGTTGCCGGTGGTAATGATCTCCGTGCTGAAGTTGGGTCTTATGGACAGGGATCGGTGGCAACGCTGTGGCATTATATACGTGAGGCTCAGGTTGTTATTCCTTTACCATCATCGAAGGTTAAAGTGGTTGACCTGTGGGGTAAACCAGTCAAGACGCAATCAGAGGATGGAAAAATTACATTAACGGTTGGTGGACAGCGACTGGCTTTGATTGCGGATGTGCCGGTGGAACAACTGAAACAGGCGATGCAGAATGCACAGGCTGTTCACCAGCAGGCCAAGCGGATCTGGATCCAGGCCGAAACTGGGAAGCTGGCAGGCGAAATGGCACTGGGATCACAGAATGGGTTGACTGAACCGGAAAGTTTTGGGGATTTTATGGTCTGCACTGCTAATCCGAATCTTGACAAGGCACATGAATGGTATGGTGAATATATTGTACAGATTCCGCATCAGGGAGTTTGGGTACTTTGGGCGAGGGTGATGTATCCCGGAGATGGGGATATGTCATTTGGTCTCTGTTTTCCAAAAGAAGCATCGTCGACTGACATCAAGATACTGGGTAACTGCGGACAAAATGGCGGCAAATGGCACTGGACAGGCAGTGGCGGCGGTTCGACAGTTCCTCCGCCGGGAGCGCCGATCAGGTTGACCTTGCCGCAGGGTCCATTCACATTCCGCGTTCTGGCCCGTGAAGGTCGCGGTACTGTGAAACTCAACCCACGCATTGATCTCCTGTGTCTTACCGATGATGCGAGTGAAGTTCTAACCGACAAGCTTGCGACGCAGGAATTGGCGAAACAGAAATAAGTTAATCAGGATATTTTGTAGCGTAGCCTTGAGACCGCAACCACAAGAGCGTCGTGAATTGGTCAAAACGGATCACACGTGATGTTGACCTGTCTACTGTGTTATCGTAAGCGTCGCGTATGCGTATACAGCGACGCTTGCGATGCCGTGTATCCAAGTCAACCTGACGCGTTCCCGTTTTGGCCTGCCGTCCCGCAACCGGGACTATGGGCAGACCCAATTCGCGCCACGTTTACCCCGCCATGAAAACATGGCGGAATAGGAGAAAACTTTTCAAGATAACAAAAATTCAGAAATACCTGGATCAGGCATGCCGTTTCGGGATGGCGCCATGAATCAATACACTGAGTTTCCGACTCATTTCTTTTCTTTTGTTCAAACCTGCCAAGGTGCCCGCATGACACGCGACAGATACTTGTTTGCGCTGTCATCGTCGATGCAACGTTCAGTCCTGGCATTCCATCGAATCTTTCTGCCGACACGGGCGGAAATTTCCACCAAGTTACATGTTGTGGTGGCATGGTGTCCGATCTCGGGTGAGGCTGCGGTTGGTTTGCGTGTTTTGATGCAATTCAGGAAATTACGATGTGCGCCCTGACTGGGATACAAGTGAATTTCGTTGGGACCAATTACGGATTTGAGGATCTCTATTGAACTGGCGGTCAATACTCCGCCTCCGTTGACATGAACCCAGCCATCCGTTCCGATAAACTTGATACCGTCAGGATGCGGATTGCCCTGACTGCTGTAGCTCATCTGGACTCCATTTTCATAGAGAATGTCCGCCTGCCAGGCAATGGCGTCATCAATCAGTCCATTGTTTGGAATGTTGGCCGAAAGAGTATGAACTTCCACGGGTTTAATTTCGTCGCCAATACCCCACTGTGCAATGTCTACAAAATGTACTCCGTTCCCGCTTATAAAGCCGTTTGTGTAATCGGCGATGTAATACCAGTAACAGTTTTCATTGCCACGTGCCACGCGCTGTGGGCAGAAAGGTGCTTCCGGTGCCGGCCCCAGCCACATGTCATAGTCGAAATCTTCTGGAACTGTTGTAGCGGGAAAATTCTGTCCAACCAGAATGCCTCCATTGATTCCAATTATTCCCACCTCTGTTCGAGTAAGCTTTCCAATCCGGCCGTTACGAACCAGTTCGCAGGCATAACGATAGGTTCCTATCGACCGCCTCTGAATACCAGTTTGAAGAATTCTTCCGGACGTAGATGCCATTTCAACTACACGCCTGCCTTCATCGATCGTCATTGTCAGGGGCTTTTCCACGTAGACGTCTTTTCCGGCCCTCATAGCCATGATTGCCTGGGTAGCATGCCAGCTGTCTGGTGTTCCTATGCACACTGCGTCGATATCCTGGCGCTCCAGCAGGTCGCGGAAATCCTGATAGACAGTGCAAGCGTTATCGCCGTAAGCCTGATTGATACGTTTCTGATACGCTTCCCGGCGGGTTTTCACCGGATCGCAAACGGCCACAATACGGGCATCACTCTCGTGGAGAAAAGCCTCGCAATGACGTGTGTTGATATTGCCCGTTCCGATCAGACCCACGGTGATCCGGTTTGAAGGTGAAATTGTCCCGGTTTTCCCAAGTGCGCTGGAAGAAACAAGCGCTGGGAATCCAACGGCAGCACCTATTGCCGTACGCAGGAATGAACGCCTGGAATATTCTTTTTGAATTCGATATATCATTTGCCGTCTCCTTTACTCTCCTGGTATTCCGACCAGAGCTTCGACATGACAGCCTCATCTACTTCTCCTTTACAGACAACCAGCCGGTACTTCAAAACAAGCGGAATACCCTGCTTTAATTCATGCGCAGTTCCTTTTGCCGGAAATGTTGGCTGTAACCAGTTTAAATTTGGATACTGTATCCAGTCACCAGGATGTGCCGGATTCGTTGCGTTTTGGAGGATGACAATACTTACAGGTTCTTTTCCTTCCGGGGGAACTCCCGCAAGACACGCCCAGGCGGAACGCGGGCTTTTTTCAGGTGGATCGGTATGTGTTGTAATCTTCTGATTTCCACGTGTTGACAGACGAATGTTGAATCCCCCGTAATGGGATTGTCCGCGCCGCGCTATCGTCACTCCATCGACCAGACCTTCAAACCGGAATTCAAAATCGATCACACGGCGGTTGTCTTTTTCGTTCGAGACACAAATTGTCGCCCATTCCCGTACGATAGGTTCCGTATCGCCCCACTTCCAGACATTCTCAGCTTCCAGGATCGCGCATTTATTTTCGGCAATTTTCCGGATAATTTTTACAGGTCGGGCGAAAACGCCCTGGAGAGCGTGTAAGTCGCGCTTTTCACCTTTCCAGGTCACTTCCGGCCAGGCCCAGTAAATTCCACGATGGTGTGCATGTTCGGGAGAAAAATCTTTTGTAAGAACTTCCCCGTTTGGTCCATAAATCGGATGAACATAATCACACCGCGCAACAGCATACCTGCCTGTGACCCCTGCTGGTACGGCAACAATGTTGAAGTTGTATGTCAGGACCGGCTTGCTTCCATCGGTAATTGTATATCGGCCGGTCGTTGAATCTTCGGAAATTTGCAGGCCCTTTGAAGGTTGTGTAGAATCGCCGCCAAATGCCACCGTACCGAGCAATAAAACAACGCTTACAAAACAGCAGAACCGATTTTTAATTGTAATATGTTGCATAACGTTCCATTGCCTCCATAAGAGCGCTCGCATTTTCAAGCGGGACACCAGGATAGAGCCCGTAAATCATGGTCAGTCCGCCTTCCGGTGTGCCGAGTTTTTCAACTTCTTCCCGGATCAGTGCGTCTATCTGGTCGGGTGTGCCATAGCGTGTGATCTTCTGCCGGTCAATGTCCAGATCGATGCAGACTTTGCCGGCAAGCTTTTCTGCGATCCAGTCAATGCCGTTGACGAGATCCTGGAGATTAATCACTTCAATTCCGCCGTCTATCAGATCGTCAACCAGCGTCCGGATGTCTCCATCGGAATGCATGTGTACAATACATCCTGCTTCACGAGCTGGAGCAACCATGCGCTGGTAACTGGGTTTTATGTAACGGCGGAAAAAGTCCGGAGAGATCATCGGCCCATTCTGCATGCCAAGGTCTTCCGGATATGAAATCCAGTCGGCTCCGGCTGCAATATAGCGTTTCACCAATGAGAGGTTGAAATCTTCAACCATCTTGATCAATTTCATCAGTTGCGGTTCATCGTCTGCCATATCAAACATGAGGTTTTCATAACCGCGGATGTCGCATAATTGCAGGAAAGTGTGTCCGTGTCGTAAACCTGTTATTACCAGCTCGCCGCGTTTTTTTGCAGCACTCATGTCATCGTTTATCTGCCTCCAGTCGATCGGGACCAGCCCATCGGTTCTTTCCGGATCGGGTGGAATGTATGTTTCAAACGCCGACCAGTCAGGCAGGGGATGTTTGGTGACAGACCCCGTAATTCCGTCGGTACTGGTTGTCCACAAACAACCCCAGGGATCTTTATAAGGATGGTCTTTCCTCTGGACCGGCGAGAAGCAGGGCTCCACCTTTTTTTTAGGTTCATAGCCGGGAAACAGCAGTGGGTGTTGTACCATCAGCTCCTGAAGCGCATCGTGCGGATAATGTTGCCAGCACGCACCATTGATGTGAAAAATCATCGGAATCCAGTCAGGTTTCTCGAATCGAACCGCCCTTCGAAGGTTCTCGCTTGATGTCATGAGAATTGCCCTTTTACGTTAAACGATCCGGATTGTTTTTAAATCTGCCATACAATATCACATTCGTATTTGTATTGCGTTTCAATCGATATCGTAATATTAAATCAAACATGCTTAATATACTTGTAGACCCTTCGAATGACCGGAAGATCGTTGATTTCCGGAAGCTGGGATTTCGCGATGTCCTTGTTCTGGGCCGTTATAATTACGCCTATGCGCATAAACCCCTTAAGAAACATTCTCACGGCAATATGCTGGAAATCTGTCTGTTGGATGAAGGAACACAGCCGTATGTTGTGGAAGGCAGGGAATATGGACTTAAAGGTGGTGATGTGATGTTGACGTTTCCCAACGAAGTTCACGGATCGGGCGATAATCCGGAGAATCGCGGACGTCTATATTGGATGTTGATTCGAGTCCCTGGCCGAAAAGAGCGATTCCTGAATCTGGCGCCCGTGGAGGGGCAGTCACTTGTTCGGGGACTTCTGGCCATCAAGTCCCGGCATTTCAAGGGGCATCGCATGCTTAAATATTATCTTGAGCGGATTTTTCAAGCTTACGACTCAGATCATTCCCCTTTACGGCATGCAGAGATGAAGAATTGGATGGTCCGGTTTCTGCTGGATGTGCTGGCCGATGCAAAACGGCTTTCAGAATCCCGTATCAGTTATTCGATTAAGCGGGTACTGGATCATATCCACCAGAATCTTCACGGTGAATTTCCATCTCTGGAAGAATTGGCCGCCATGGCCAATCTTTCCCTGCCGCGGTTCAAAGCGCGATTCAAACAGGAGACCGGCATTTCCCCGGGTAACTACATAATGACGAAAAAAATAGAAGAAGCGCGAACGCTCCTTTCAACGGCCAGGAAACCTGTGACAGATACCGGCCTCGATCTGGGTTTTTCCAGCAGTCAATATTTTGCGACAGTTTTCAAGCGTTATATGGGTCAGACACCAACACAGTTTCAGCGGCATGTGCTATCACGACCACATCCACAGAAAATGAATAAACCAGGCCGGTAAAACCAATAAACCAATATGGCTTTGGATGACACCGCTTGACTTCATGGCCGCGGTTAGCACATAATCTGCCCGCTTTTCTTTTTTGAACAGGCCAGCTTAGCTCAGTTCACCCTGAGTGAAACGAAGGGTTGGTAGAGCATCCCGATTTTATCGGGAAGGTCTACGTGACTGGAGTATGAGTGGTAAAAGAGAATATAGTTGAAGCCAGCTTAGCTCAGTTGGTAGAGCAGCTGATTTGTAATCAGCAGGTCTTCGGTTCGAATCCGAAAGCTGGCTCCATTGGCCTTAGCAGTACAGTACAACTATTCGGTTGTAGGTAGAGCATCCCGATATTATCGGGAAGGTCTTCGGTTCGAATCCGAAAGCTGGCTCCATTGGCCTCAGCAGTACAGTATAACTATTCGGTTGTAGGTAGAGCATCCCGATATTATCGGGAAGGTCTTCGGTTCGAATCCGAAAGCTGGCTCCATTTTTTATGACTGGTTGTGTGTATATCCTTATATCTGAGAAATCGGATCATTTTTATATTGGAAGTACAGTGGATCCAAAAAAAAGGTTGACTCAACATAACAATGGAGAAGTTCGTGCCACGCGAGGCAAAGGGCCTTGGCGAATAGCTAAATTAGTTGAATTTCTGACTTCAACTGATGCCAGGCGTGCGGAAAACTATCTAAAGAAGCAGAAGAGCCATAAAGCAATTGAAGCGTTGATAATCGGTAAATTACAATGGCCTCAGCAGTACAGTACAACTATTCGGTTGTAAATTATGGAAATCGTTAAAAACAATCCATGGTTGATACGCATTGAGACTACAACTCGATGTAATTCAAAGTGCAATCACTGTCTGCATGGATATAGTGATTTCGGACAGGATATGAGTGCCGAGGTCTTCCAGAAAATTTCTAATTCTCTATTAAAGACAGCAAAAGTAGTGGATCTCACAGGCCTTGGCGAATCATTTCTTGCGGAAAAATTGCCGGAATTTGTCGATGCATGTCTTCGAGCGGGAGTACATCTTCAAATTACAACCAATGGACTTTTGTTGAAACGAAGCGGGCTTCTTCCCAGGCTCGTAAAGGGTAAGGTGGAGTTGAGATTGTCGCTGGATGGCGCGACTCCGGAAACTTTTGACTTCGTTCGTCCAAATATAGGCTTTGGGCGAATGATTGAGATTTTTGAATACATCAATGAAACCGCAAAACAAATCGGTATTTCAAAAGATTTCCATCTTAATATTAACTTTGTGGTAATGAAGCAGAATGTCGCAGATCTGCCTGAATTGGTCCGACTGGCTGGTCGATATAATGTGCGGGATATTCTTCTGATTCCGCTATCGAGCGAACAGAACTTTCCGCGCATGAAAGATCAGTCCCTGGATCATTCTCCTGATCTCTTTTTGGAACCATACATGGAAGCTGTATGGCTGGCCCGGAGGATGAAGATTGGCCTGGTGACTCCACGTTATTTCATTAACCTGCTCTGGGCCAGTGGAGGTAATGAGGGAAAACGAAATCATTATCAGCGAATTTTATCCGTCTTCGCAGAAGACCCCGGACTTGGAGTCCGTGGGATGAATGCGGATTTTGCTACGCCGGATTCCGCAAAGAAACTGCGGGCTTTAGCCCGCAGAGCTTCATTAATGTTTAAAATGATTCTTATTTATTTAATGAGAATACAATTATTAAGCCTGTTTCATGTTCCGCATTCACTCTGGCGTTTGATGTCCGTTCGTTCAAAAAAGCTCAACATGAAGTCATGTACTGATCCGTTGAATTCGACCTATATTGCCGCCGATGGCAGTGTATATGCCTGTTGCCGTATGGGTGAGACGCTTGGTAATCTAAACTCACAATCATGGGAAGATGTCTGGAATGGTCCATTATATCGGAATTTGAGACGTACCATGTGTAGTTGGAACCCCACGGAAGTTTGCCGTCACTGTCCCTGCTGGTGGGGAATTCTGGAAGGTGACCAAGACCGTTATGAAAGGTATTTTTCCAGCTTCAATGTTACAGATATTCCATTGAAAGGTAGTGATGTGGCATTTGTTGAAGGATTTGATCCTGTCCCCGCTGATGCCGGTAGTAGATGGATGTGTGAAAAGGGGAGAATTGTCGTATCAAATAAAATAGGAGCCAAATTCCTCAGGTTGAGGATCCACTCCGAACCTCCCGGGCCACGCAGAATTTCAGGATTCGCGACTATTAATGGAAGGGTGAAAGAACCTTTTGACAACTCTTGTCCAATAGTACACCTGCCATTGAAATGTATTTCAGGGAATCGTATTGAACTGAGTCTGGAGATGGAGAGAAACCTGGTCAGGGAAGGGGACTCGCAGTATCGCGTTCTTCAAATCACCGGTCTGCAATATCTTTCCTGACTTACTGGATTATGAGAGCAGTCTGTACGATGGAGTTGTTCAAACTGTTAGAGAATTCGAGTATAACGAATATATACGGAAACGCTGGGGCCGACTACCTGACAATGACCTAGCCTGCAATTCCAATCTTGCCGTTGGACGCCATGATTCTTCACTCGTCTGACCATACGATTCTGTAACTGGGTTTTGGATATAGCGCATATCGAAAATGTGTAAATTACACCACAAGCAATTCAATGGCAACATGTTATCCGGAACGTACCCATTACCCGTCACACGGCAAAAGAATTCCGACAAGAATCTTTGATGCTATAGGGAAAATAGTATAAATTTCATCTCTCATAGAGGTGTTATTCATGTGTGGTGAATTCACTCAGTATAGTAAATCCATGGCAAGCAGTAACAGATGTTTGTCGGGGAATGGTATTGACAGCATAGATCCAGCTTTCTCAATTGTCTCCATATAACTAAGAGGTGATGTATGTCCATAGTACGATGTGTTGTAAGAGTGTTTGTTTATCTATTCTATTGTTTTCATTGAATCTTACCGGTTCGGTTTTTTCGACGTACATCTATAACTATAGTCTATCTGGCTGGACTGCTTTAGGGGGAAAGTAACGCGCGGTGGTTGGGTAGTCTGTATTTCTCACAAGATTAGTGGGTTAGAGTTGTAGTGTATTGTATAAGTATTAGCGCAACAAAGATTTATACAATAAACTGACGCAACTCTTGTCATGACAACCTGTACACAAGACACGTTCCAGTTTCAAGGATTTAATCGGCGCAAATGGATTTCCGAGATGGACGTGTCAACAGTACAGAGAATTACTCTAGGTTTTTAACATAATAGACGAGATTGGAATAGAATCCCAAGAGTCGGAAGTGGTGCGCCGATACTTTTACGGATTGAGGAAACATTTCCCTGACGTCTTTGTCGGAGAGAAGATTAAGATTCTTCTCCTCAGAGTAGAATGTCTGTCCCATCAAGCGCAGAACGGCACGAAAATGCTTTGGTGGAAGCCAATGCAATAAAGGCATCAGAGTGTGAATCTCAATTGGGTACCACCGATTGGGTGTACTGAGAAAACAGGCTTTTCCGACTCGGCAGAGCTCATGCAGGAAATTCTGCTGTTGATTGCGATTACCCACGTGTTCCAGAACTGCAAACGAAACCACCAAGTCAAATGACCGATCACCAAAGGGCAATTGGCTACCTTCCGTTCTTATATATGTCAGGCCAGGAAACTCGAACTCGAGATTGCGGGCATCCTCAATGCCTGTCGCTGTGATTTGTGCCGTAAATGGATAGAAAATCTCGAAGAAATTACTATCGCGATCATTAGCTGCGGTTGCTCCGACGTCAAGAATCTTGGTCTTTTCCTCTGGTTTCGCAACATTCATAAGTCGTTGAAAGATCTTCTTGCGAGCATACAGGGCCACGTGGGATGTCCATCTCGACAGAAATGGCTGATGATCATTGTAAATATTACTTCGTCTTAGGTGAGGCATCAGGTCGACGGTAGATTTATTGGTCATATCGCTGTCCGTAACGAAACATCTTTGGGCCGTTACCAGAAAACATTTTAATAGTGGTGGAAGCCTGTATCAGAGAAGCGATTGCGTCAAGTCAATAACGTTGAAAGACACATTCCTCAGGATGGATAGCCATAAAGCGATTTACAGCACAAAACTATTGCTGCATGAAGGGTAAGAGTAGAAGATGTTTAGGTGTCCCCGTATTGCAGGATATGATGTTCGAGCTTATGCGCTTTTAAGGACGGATATGAATTGAAGTCTGTCCGCTCCGAAAATCGAGAACATCGTCTTTTCATACAGCGGGATTCGTTCTATGCGGGTAAGTTCCAGCAAACCAGACCTTGCGATAAGACTGCAGTATCTTTCATTGGTGAAGTATGATCCGGGAACGCTTACGCCGTAACCATAGTTCCCTATAAAATCCATTACCCGTAGTAACTGCCTCGAAGGCCAGCCCATTTCAATATGGTCCTTTATGATAATGTGAGAAGAAACACGTTTTGCCTCTGCAAGGAGTTCGCAGACACCTTCTTGTCGGCCGATATGATGAAGCACATCGACAAATAGGATAAAATCGAACTGCCTGTCATCAAAGGGCAACTTCCCCTCTGCGCATTTGACATACTTGCTCCAATGAGGGTCATCCGCCTTCAAATGCTGTGGCACATCGTATAGATCCGCGCAAGTTATCATGATGTTTCTGTTCCGTTCCATAAGCAGTTCTGATATGCGCATGTCTCCGCAACCCACATCAAGTCCGCGTAAATCTGATTTCCCGCCATAACGGGAAATACAGTCGCCCAGTATACCTGCGAGTATCTCAACCCTTTTGTTGTGCGACAATCTCCTGTGGATACAGATGAGTATCTTGTCGAACAGGGTCTTATGGGCTTTAGCAATCGGAGAACTCATTTCATTGATTATCCTTTTCCCAAATAAAGGTTCAAACACGGTACAACTTCATGACTGCATCCTGTTGAAGATAAGACAGAGCGTATGCTGTACATCATTTCATCCGCTTCTTGAGGATATGTATTCCAAGCACGCCGAAACCGGCGAAACCCCCAAGAAGCAGTAGATGGGTCAGGAGTATGAGCAGATCAGAGATATAAAGACCGGAAAACCCTCTCCCTCCCCAGTACAGGAAAAGCGATACAAGGCCGATAATCTCGAGCAAAAGGAGGAAAATCAGATTTAAAAAGACCTGTGCCTCATCCATTTCGATTATCCAGTGAGTCAACTGCGTTACCGGTTCATCGGAGGCAACATACAAGTGGCACGCGAACAAATACATCTGCATGCCTATTCCAGCCAAGGCCAAAAGGATAATTTTGCTATGGGTGTCGAATACCGTAGCGCCACAGATCTTGACAGGGCCAGAAAAATAGGCTGCAACCTGCAAAGCAGTGACCAATCCGCAGATTGATAATCCAAGCGATTCGAACAGGGCTGGCTTCTCGGATAGGATGAAGAGGAGATGTCGCATTCCGTCACTCCATGTCTTAAGATGAGGGGGCTTGCTGCGACGGTCCCTTCGCAAGCCGGATTGTATCTCTAGGATCTTCACCCGGCTTTTCAGAGCCTTGATCAATATCTCGCTGGCGAATTCCATTCCGTTGCTCCGAATGTTCCAGGTGTCGTAGGCAGATTTTTTTACAATCCTGAAACCGGAGTTGCAGTCCGAGAGCTTCCCGCCGTACAATACGTTGATCAAAGCTGTTAGCAATGGTGTGCCGAGACGTCGGTGAAGAAAGGGCATTGCGCCAGGCTCGATATTACCCTTGAGTCGAGAAGCTATCACTATGTCGGCCCCACTGGCCTCGGCTGTCTCGTAAAGTTTCACTATGTCGCCGACCGGATAGCTGCCGTCGGCATCTGCAAACGCGATGTATTTTCCTTTTGCAGCGGCGAATCCACCTCTCAGCGCAGCCCCATACCCCCGCACAGTGACAGGAACGACCAGTGCTCCTGCACTTTTTGCGATGGCAGGTGAACTATCTGAACTGCCATTGTCAGCTACGATGATTTCATATGACAGTCGTGAGCCGTTAAGAGCCGCGTGCAGCTCATTTAGGCAAGAGCCCAAAGTCTCCTCTTCGTTAAGGCAAGGGAATACAAATGACAGATCAATCCCATCGGTTCTGCTGTCCATTTCCAATCCTCCCGGAAAATGTCGCAAACATGATCAGCGGTAATCCATTGAGTGTGATGAAGTACATCAATTTTAAGACCTTTCACCTTCCTGCATGTCGTCGGGCGCAGTCATAAGTAATAAGCTGAATGTATCTTTCCAGTGAAAAACGACGGCTGAAATTAGGAGGAGAAGCATAAGCATGTACATAGGAAAGAGCGACGCCATGTAACTTGTCAAGAAAGCATTAAAGGACGATATCGCCAACAACGACAAGAGAGCCAGTCTACATGTGATCAAGCACAGCAGGCAGACGGACAAGGCGAAGATCAGCCAGGCTTTCTTGTGGCCTCCGAAAAGCGGAGGAAGGAACAGGAGAACCGCTGGAATGGCACACAATCCGAGCCATGGCATTGCAATCCGATAGAATTTACAGATTGAGCTTCTTATCGAATATTTTGCCTTCAGTAGATTGGACTGGATTGAAACTACGGATTCGATGCGGACTCCTGCCCTGACAGGGCTCTTTGAGAAGAAACTTTCCCCATTCTTGACATCTAGCAGGGCATGCGTGGCATTCGTCCCATCCGCTATCCTAAGCTTTGCGTCGCCGTGATAATTAATCCTGAATCCATACATACCGTTCGGCTTGAGGACATCCTTGTATACTTCGTACACATCCGGTCTCGGGAAACGGGTTATATCCATTTGCGCAGGTTGTCCATAAAGGTTGATCATCTGCAAATCAGGAGTCCCATCCTCAAGAAATGCCCAGCCAGCTACGGTTGTCCTTGTCTGTCTAGCCCGGCAATTAGTTAGAATTTCGAAATTACGAATCCCCTCATCGGCTCCTTCGCTCTCATCTGGTGGAAATCCATATAGGATTTCATTTGCAGCAAGTATCTTAGCTCCTCGCTCCATCATATGAAACCAAGGGATAAAGTCGGACTTGAACGTCAGAATCGGAGCCAATGAAGATGTTCGTCCGAGGCCAACCAACCGTCCGGCGCGACAGGCGGTATCCAGTTCGTCGGTCAAACGTTTGTAGTATCTTTCCGTGTCGGGCCAGTTCCGGTAATAGCCGGCGTAGGCCACCGCATCGCGAAATGCCCACATGAAATATCCACCTTTGTATTCATTCGCGAACTCCTTTGGAAGCAATTCTACCCCGCCAGGCTTCCACTGCTTACCAGGTCCATCGAAGTATGGCTTCAGTTCCCTGGCCGCAGGGCTGGCTTCATATGCCTTCTCAAGACTTGCCAGAGACATTGGGATATAACGATGCTTCTCGTGCATGTCTATCCCACACAAGGTTCCAAATGCTGTCTTGAAAGCGGAGTTGGATATCTCGGTGGTGGAGAAAACGCCATATTTGTGTTTATTGATCCCCGCTATCGTCATAGTGACAGACATGAGAATGGCGAAGGGGATCGCACTAACCGCAAGTGTCGAGAGCAAAGCCATTCTCAATCCATTACTGGAAGAGCCTCTTGCTCGGGCAATAAAGAAAATGATGACAACCAATACCAAAAACGGGAGCAAGCAGATTCCTTCTTCGCGTGTATGCCAAGCCATGGCCAGCCCACAACCCAGGACTGTTGCCCATGGCCAATTCTTCCGTAATGGCGAATCGAATCTCAATATCAAGGCCATTGAGCAGGCTACGATGATCATGGTCATAGACATATAGGGGAGATCCCGTAGGACTCTGTGGATTTCAAATGTGATGGGGCAGAAGAGTAAAGGAAGATAAATCACCAGAATCGCAAAGCGTCCCGGCAATATTGGTCTTAGCGCTACAATGATCATGAGACAGGCAACTATATACAGCAGCTCCTGCGCGACAAGAAGGGGTATCGAAAGATAGTAAATGACGGCCAAAAAAAGCGGGAAGAAAGGGCCTTTGACAAGGGTGTACTGATTAAAACCTCCAAGCCAATTGCCATCGACTATGTTTTGTCCTAAACTGACATATAGTCCCTCATCACAACTCTGCCATGGCCAAGCTGTTATCTCGCAAGACATGACCAGCCATAGCTTGAAAAGTGTAGGTAGCAACAGTATAAGATAGAAACAAATATCACGGAAATCGATTTTCAATTGAATACCTGAATTTGGAATTACTATGTTGACTTTGGACTCCTGAGTCAACCTTGGTTTTATCTTTCGCGGATCACATTCGGCGCACCTCCTTTCCTGCCCGCGTACAGATTTGTTTGCACAGCACGACCCAACAATCCTCTTTCCTAGAGCAATGCCTGGTTGTTCGATATATACAAAAGACATGTAAGCAAGTGGCAGGAGGATAAGAAGAGTCAGGAAGGCGCACAAGGCCAGGCTGGCTGTTTCCCCGAGGTTGAGTGCGTAGATCCATGGGTAGATGGGTGCCAGTTTTTTAACAAGCAGAGGGTGAAGAAGATAGATGGAATAGGATATCTTGCCCAAAAAGGCGGTCGCGGGAGAAACCAGTACACGCGGTGGTGTGAGGGAGAAACCCGCGAGGAGGATCCCGAAAGGAATCAGTTGCACGTAATAACCCATGCCAGGGATGGTTACAAGTGTGTTGAAAAATATGTATGCGGGAAGAAATCCGAGGCAAAGTGTCCACCCCATCAGATTTCTGAAGAGAACACTATTACTCTGGACCCGTTGAATGGTATGGAATAGGACCATTCCGCCCGTGAAAATAGGAGCATGCCGAAGAATGTTCCATTGATAAAAAGTTTGGTCTGTAATGAAGTGCTTGGCCGTAATACCGATGATCATGGAACCTGCAAAGAGTATTAGGCTCTTTGGTAGAGTGTTGAAACATTTGTAGAGTATTGGGAATATGGCGTAAAAGAGGATCTCGACGCCTATGGTCCAACCAGCCATGACAACTGACTGCTCCTCACCGGGTATGAAGTTGAATAAACAGGAAATATTGATCAGGACGCTCCCCCAGGCAATATCCACGCCGCGGCTGATGAAGAAATACGTCGTGATCAGCAGAACCGTATAAAACAGAGGCAAAACTCTGCATACTCGATGGGTGTAGAAACTCAGGAGCCATCTCCCTGTCTTGATGTGTCGTGGCATGGTTAGACATAACGAGTAAGCACTGATCAGGAAGAAAAGCGTGACACCCATGCCACCGACACGTAGGAAGGTAAGACCGGCGGGTGTGGGAAGATTGGGCTGGGCTAAGAAGATCATGTGCATTAACACAACCCACAGGGCGGCAAGACCACGCAGCGTATCCAGGTAAAGGAGTCGTGGCTGATCATGCGAAAGTGATGGAGTGGGTGAAGTCATGTTACGGTTTCTCTATGGATTGTTAGGCGCAGAAGCATTCAAGCACAAGTACCATCTGTGGTTGTTTGAAGATCAGGGACGTGTTTATATTGTTTTAGCTAGAGCGGTTTTAAGAAGATAAAGGTTTGTTGGTCTACTCGACCATGCGGATCAATTTGTACTACTTCACCAAAGCCATTCCGTAGTGCCGCCTCACGAGCATATTTTATAGGGATAAAGGTCTCCCCGTAGAACGAACCATCCATGGAACCACCTCCCGTTACGCCCTTGGCGGCCGAGAAGATAAATTCTCCAGTGTCGTAACGCCGCCGTACCTCGTCAAAATTATCAAACATGGAGGCGAGGGCTTTATGATACGCTAATGTTGCTTTCTTGAGACTTTCACAATAATCCAGGAAAATGCGATGACGAGTGGTGAAGGCTATGGCCCCTCCAGGCTGCAGGATACGATGAAATTCCACAAGCCATGAATTGAAGGCTTTCTCGGATAAGTGCGAAAAGACTGAGTAGGCCACGATAAGTTTGAATGAGACGTCTGGCAGGTGTGAGGGCGGAAAAATGGCAGTCTTGTGAAAACAGCCAGTCTTGAACGTGGAATTACAAATATCGATGAAGGATTGCTCCACGTCGAGTCCTACGATGTTATCGATTCCAACGTTCCTGACAAAGAACCGACTTATGCGACCCCAGCCGCAGCCGAAATCGCAGATCCTATCCTTGCCGTAGTGGAGTTGGATCTTGTATGTATCCAATGTGTCACAGACAGACGTGTAGAATTGGAAAGCCTGCACGAGGGCGTCTTTGCCAAAAGTTCCAACGGTATTCTTCTGAAGCTGCTCATCTGGAAAGGCCGGCAATCGTAGAGTACCATCCAATCCGTTGGGATAACTTGCATTGATTCGATCAAACCACTGTTCGTCAGTCATTCGAGAATCATCATTCATTCCACCAAAGAAACCTTGAAATGTATTTTTCAACATATCATTCAACGCCTGTCAAACACCTCTGACGATGTGGCTTGGATGATAGGTAACGCCGTCGTGCGTGAATCATGCTGAACTATGGCTGGTGCGTAATACTTGCGTAGGACGCGGGCAGTATAGTCGTTGTCAAAACTGATGCCAAGTTGCCCGGCCGCCTCAAGGGCGACGGATGCGTCCACGGTGTACGCTCCGCCCTTATCGATGAATATGGTTTTGGCTGGCTTGTGAAGAATCTGTTCAAAGAGGCATACAAGATTGTAGATCGGAATTGAGAAATGCGGAGCAATATTGAGTATCCGCCCTTCGGCCTGACCGGTTCTTATTAGATGTGTAGTAATTGCGGCAGCGTCTTCCACATCCATAATATGGCGCCGGGCATTTTTCCACACGTGGAAGGACTCTCCGTCGACAATCTTCCGATACAGGTAATTGGTCAGCGTAAATGGGTTGGGCGTTCTGCCCACCAGTTGAGGGAATCTCAGAATCGAGTGTCTGGGGAGGGCTTGCACGATTTCTTCCATGTGCTCTTTGTGGTGCACGTAAAGGGTTTCGCGTTTTTCCGGATCGGCCATACTACACGTACCGAAGTAAACCGTCAGCAAATTGCTACGCCAGACAGTTGCAAGCAATGCTCGTTCACGAGCAAAGGCATCCTCTCGTGTTTCGCCGGAATTGGAGACGCCCGCTGCATATATGAGTACTTCTGGGTCTTCCGCAAAATACGGCGCAAATGCTTTTGCCATCATTCCGTTGCCCACTATCATCTCTTACCCCCATGAGACTGAGCCACGTTGTCTTCAAAAATGCGCATTTTGTTCAGTGTCTCCTTTTGGGGTTGGAAACGTTCCGCGACATAAGCGTGAACTCTCTTGATTTCAGTAAGTAACAGTCGATTATCTGCGGACTTGCCGCTTGCGACCACGCTTTGATAATGCCGCCTGTGCAGTGCATAGTTCCCGTGAACATACGCCACTTTACCTGTTTTGGCATGTTCGATGTAAAACATCCAATCCCCTGAATAGTGGAACTGCATTGCGGCGTCAATAGCGGAGTTGTCTTTCGGCTTGCGGAATAGGGATGCCGAAACGTTTGGGATGCAATTCACGATGCTGAGGGTCTCAAGGATGGCCTCCTCGCCGTCTGTCACGTAACTATGTTTCCAACGTTCATTGTCGGCAAATCGGAGGTAATTGCCACGGTAGTCCAAGTGGGTCAGTTTGCCACCTTCATCTATGATTTCGGGAATAGAAAATGCGAGTACGATATTCTTGTCATTAAATGGCGTCAGTAGATTACTCAAAAAGTCAGTTGCACAAAGATCGTCCGCCTCGGCAATCCAGATATAGGTGCCCCTTGCGACCTCCATTCCTTTCTTCCATTGCAGACTGACATTGTTGGAGTTTGTGGGGTTGGTTAGGAGTCGAAAAGCAGCCCGGTTCTGCCAGCGGCGTAATACCTCAAGGCTGTTGTCGGTGGATGCATCGTCCAGGACAATGATCTCCATATCGCGAAAGGTTTGAGACAGAATACTATCAAGTCGTCCATCCAGATATCTGGCATAGTTGTAGTTGGGAACGATGACGCTTACAGGATGGGGCTTGCCGGCAACTCTTCGTAACAGAGCGAGAATTTTTGGAACGGCTATGTCGGTAATATGCGTTTCGAGGAGTTTGGCGCGGGCAGCTTTTCCGACTCGATCAAGCAACTCCTTGTCCCTGAGGAAGATCAAAGTCTCTTTTGCCATAGCTTCCACATCTTGAGAGGGAATCACGGTGCCTGCACCGTTACGCACGAAGGCTGGCATACCGCCGGATCCCTCAAAACAGAGGATGGGCAGACAACATTCGGCGGCCATAAGCGCCACTAGTGGAAAAGGGTCTTCTCTTGAGGGTAGCAGGAAGATGTCAGCGGCACGGAAGTATTCTATGGCGTTGATACGTTCACCCACGAAGAACATGCGGTTAGCGATTCCGTATTCTTTTGCGAGGGTGAGGGGGTTGGGAATGCTTGGGTCTTCACCAGGACCAACCCAACAGAAAGAGATGTTGCCCCCGGGATCAGAGTCCAGAATACGCCGAGCCGTTTCCACAAAAAGATCCACGCCTTTACGCCAGTCGCGCGTGCCGCATCCCAGCACCAGCTTTCCGGTAGAGGGTAAGGAGAGACGTGTCCGCAGTGCTTGTTTGTCGAGGGGGATAGGGCATGCATCCATCTCAATGAAATCGTTGATTGTGGTCAACAAGGCAGGTGCGACGCCATGGTTATGAACAAGGTTATCTCCCACAGGATCAGAACCTATGATGTAGTGAGTTGTATGCTGGAGCAGTTTGTTTATTGTTGCCGGGCTCGCAAAGCGTTGAAGCGATTGCTCCATCTCATGCACACTGGTTACAATTGGAACACCCAGGTGTGCCAAGGCATCGTAACAACAAGCGGCAACGGCGGAGTTGCCATAGATAATATCTGGAGAGGGACAAAAGGAAGCAATGGTCTCCCGGGAAGGGTTGGCATCCGGACACAAAAGCACTGGGCAGCATTCCTCAAATGCCGGGCGCAACAGGCCATCGCCCAAGAGGCACAAGTGCATGTCAACGGCTGCATGACGCTTAAGCCAGCGCATGGTGTGAAGAAGCAGCATTTGCGCACCGGCCATGGCGGCATCATGTCCCACAATGAGTATTTTCAGACGGTGTTGTGGGTCCATACAGCAATCCCCAGCGTTGGCCAGAGAAGCCAGGACACGAGAGGTGGCATTTAGATAGGCGTAGCCGTGTTTTTGGTCTGGTTCCAGGTGAGTCCCCTCAGCCCATTCATTCCAAGCGTTAATGAAGACGAAGCGCCTGTCCACAGGGAAGTGGTTCCTGACTAGCTCACATACGGTGCGAAGCCAATTGGCATACGTGTCCGGAGTGCTGCCGTGGAAGATTGTACCGTTCGTACCGCGTCGCGCGGTGTTGTCCCATGCCGGTGATACACAGGGATACGCTGGGAGAGCGGGATCATAGTACTTAAGTGTCTGCGCAATCATGTGTGTATAGTCGTGGATGTAGCCTCTGAAATCATGCGCGGTGCCTGGCACATGGATTTGCTGAAAACCGTTGGCTTCGAGAGGCAAATGAGGCGGGAACTGAACGGCACCATCAAAGCCCATGGGCTTCGGGTTGAAATTATTAAAACTCTGTACCATAAGGAAATACGGTTCATTCTCGCCCTGCGCGCGGCATTCGTTACGCCAGCGGTTCAGTGTGGCTGCCATGTCGGGAAGCAGGTCGGCACGATAGACAAGCAAGAGTGGACGACCATCCACACGGATGTATCGCGAGTCGCGGAAATATCGAAGGAGATCGCGGATAACGGCGATGTCATCCTTTGGTGAGTGTGCCTGCTGAATCAGTACTTCTTGTTCCGTTCCATCCCAACGCCGAGTCCAATTCTCGTTTGCCCAACAGAGGCAGAAAGGGAAGTCAGGCGTTTTGGATATCAACATACGTTCTATCGGTTTCTCCAACAGGCGTTTTCCGGCAAACCAATAATAGTGGTAGCAGAAGCCGCGTATCCCGAAGGCCTTCGCCAATCGGGCCTGCTTTTCCAGCACCGTTGTATTGGCAAGGTCATAGTAGCCCAGATCGGCATGTGGAACGTGGGGTTGGTAATGACCGGGGAATTGTGGTTGTCCCCTTCTGGTATTGATCCACTCTGTGAAACCTTTACCCCACCAAGTGTCATTTTCGGATATTTGGTGAAATTGGGGGAGATAGAATGCGATTGTGCAAATTTCAGTCCTGACTGCGTCTGCAGAGACGCACATTGGTTCACATGTATTGGATTCTGACTGGATTTCCAACGGGGTAGACGATCTCGAGAGGAAGTAGTGAGTGAGTGGATCAATCCCTGCCTTGATCAGTTCAGGATTTCGTTCAAGATAGGACGTAATATTGAAAAATGGGTTTGGATTGCGCCTTTCTTGAAATCCGTAGCGCAGATAGTGAACCAGCGGATTGATACCAGTTTCCGCCACATCAGGATTCTGTTGAAGATACCAATTGGTGTCGAAAAGCTGGTTGGGGTTTCGTCCTTCTCTTGCGCCATGCCGGACAAAATGAAAGAGGGGCGAAACACCTGATTCAGTAACATCATGATTGCATTTCAGGTAATACTGTTTGTCAAAAAGTCCTGACTTCCAGACCCAGTACAAATCAAGCAGTAGATGAATGTATTTGCCAATGAATCTGTATGGGCGCATAAATCTCCACGACCTTGAATGGAGAATGTTGTTGATGGTAATGTTCAACCTTTCCGCATCTCTTCTTGCGGTGTTGAATTCTTCTGTCGATTTATGGATTTGTCTTTCACGATCTGTCACCGCCTGATTAAGGTTGGTGACGGATTGGTAGAGAGCGGCGATCTGAGCGTCGCGGTCGGCGACGGACTGGGAGAGGGCTGTGATCTGAGCATTCCGTTCGGCGATGGCCTGATTGAGACTAATGATCTGTGCATCGCGGTCAGCGACGGCCTTTGAGAGAGCGGTGATCTGAGCGTCGCGGTCAGTGACGGCCTTGGAGAGGGTGGCGATCTGAGCGTCGTGTTCAGCGACGGCCTTGGAGAGGGCGGTGATCTGAGCGTCGTGGTCGGCAATGGACTGATGTACAACTTGCGAGACTTCGGTTAGGGCAACAATCAATTCATGTTTGTTCATCATCGCAGGCTCGACGCGCAGGTCAATGTCAACGTTCACCGGTAGAACGGATTCTGGCAGAGCCAGCGGGGGAAGGAATATCTGCAGATCGGAATCGGTCGCCGCGAGGAAGAGGCCGTCTTTCGAGGTGAGGCGAACCGTTGTGCCGCCTATTATGAGTTGGGCAAAATCTTCTTTGGTAGAGCAAGTGAAGAGTGGGTGATTTGGTTGTGATCTAGAGTATATTGTTATGCTGCGAATACGCAGCATTCCCGGAGAATCACGAGGATCAATTCGAAGTCCCATACTAGTCGACAGAATGGGCTGGGTGAGGACGAATGACACACGAGTCCAAGTTTTAGTGTGTAAATTGTGGCGAATAGAATTCGCTTCTGTATATTGATCGTCGACGGGTATAAAGAGCTGTACCAAATCCATGGCGTGTCGTGGACTGCTGAAGTTGATGTTGATAAGCTGGTGGAGATGATTTTCAATCGGATGACGTTTCGCATAGATTTGCAGGCCAGCAAGTCCATTTGTTTCCAGAACCGCATACATTGACTGAGCCAAGGTGAGGAGGTTGATGGCAACAGGAGACATCTCGGGTACCCCTTTATGCGGCGAAAGCAAGTTGGGATCGATAAAGGCTAAAATAACCTCTTTCCTTTGATCCACAGGCAGTGGCCAAGCTAAACCGAGGTCAGTCGCTAGTCGTGCCAAAGTTGCGATGGGATCTGCCATTAATTCCGGCATTAGCACGTGTTGTCGAGGGAATGGACGGGTGAATGCTTCAGCGAGTAGGGTATGTTCGATCCACAGTTGAACGGCTGTCTCAAACGGAATGCGGTTTCGACGGCTCAGTGAGATGGCGGAGTCCAGAGGTTGTCTGTATTGAAGAATGAAGACGGGTTTTATGGCAAGTCTATCGAAGGTTTTTAGCCACAGAGGAAGAGTGAGGCAGAACCTGGGATCTTTTAGACCGAACAGGTGATGATTGGCGAAGTGATGAGTCAACAGACGTTCCGCTTCTTGCTGAAAAGTAAATACTTCAGAATCGTCCTGCCAGTCGGTCGGCAAGGGACCAGGCGTGAGGTGCGATCTGCCGAGGTGTTGAAACAATCGCTCATTCAGGTCCACGACATCCTGAAGCTCGAAAAAACCTCGCGGGTTATCGAAATTACGTGGCACCAGTGGTTCACCCAAGGGGATACCCAGATGGGTCAAGCAACCAGTCAGGGCAGATGTCCCGCTCCGGTGCATTCCTAGGATGATGATGGCAGTTGAGTGCTTCATGTTCTTGATAATGCCCTCGTACTACTGTTTCCGGATGGAGGCAAGGGATGAATACAAGAAGCATTTAGTGGAGGATATACAGTCGTAGCATACATTGCCGACGGCATGATGATGGCTACAGATACTATCGAATTCGGTTTTATTGTTTCGCCTCTAGTCTGATTAGCTTCTGGTGTCGTGGATGGTTCCAGTCACCTATGTAGATCATTCGCCAGCCTGCAAGTCCGACGAGTGTGCCGAGGTCATTCTTCTCATATTCAAAGCATGCAACGGAATCCGATGCGGAAGGATTCCGGGGAGAGGTGGAGGCTTCAAAGAAAGTGGCAAAGCAGATCACATGCGGATCAACGATCTTTCTCAAGGATTGTAGGCAATCATGTATATCTTTAGCGGAAAGATGCGTGAACAAAGACTGAGCCATGATATAATCCGGTTTGCGGTGTATTTGGCGGAAATCGAACGAATCTGATACGATGAACTGCGGTCGTCGTTCTTTGAATAGGTCAATTCCCAGTTCAGCCGCTACGCCAAGAATGATCAGGTCAATTTCCTTGTCAAATCCGATGTAGTTTCCGGGACGGAGATAGTTGATGAACAGTCTTCCCGCGCGCAGGGATCCACACGCAAGATCGAGCAGGACATGATCGGGCGACAGTCCAGCCGAGAGTAAGTAGTTGTACTGCAATCGCCCAATCTCCTCCCAAAACATGCCGTTGCCTCCTACAAAGGCACGATGACCCATCTGGTGAATTCTGTCTGAATCACTGACTATATTCTCGCTAGCGTCCATTTAGTTTCTCCAATCCGTAGGCGTTCTTGTCGGATATGTCAAATATGCAAAAAGAAAATGAATCGGCATTCGGGACAACTTTCACTGCCATGGCGTCAACAATACGATGGATAAATCCAGGTTGGCTAACTGAACGTATCCCGAAAGTGAAAAAGTATGTGCCCGGCGCAAACGGCATGGTGACGTGCCAGTAAGCCTCCATGGTATCCCCTCTATGGCATTCGACCAATTTGGCCTGCATTGATGGATAGGTGAGCCCCGCCAACTCCAGTCCGTTTATAGACTTAATGTGGAATCCAAATACAACGTCATGGAAGTCCCTGTTGAAGTGAGCTCGGAGTCTAACAACACCGGCAAATCCGGACGGAACAAGATTAACCACACGATTTTGGTTGTCACGCAATTCAAAATGAATTATTTCACCACCGCTTGAAGCGTATTCTTGGCTTTTTGGGGCCATCAGGTTCTTAACGAAATCTGACATGATTTCCTCACGCTGGAGAGCGGCAGGATCTGCGATCGCCACGGAGTCGCATGTCGTGGTGCCGCGTATCGACTCCTTAATCCTGTTCCTGTTTTCAGGCGTTGCGAAAATGAAACTTTCATATTGTTTACTGACAAACCCTGGAGGTCCAAGTAACAACACACTGCCTTCATCCAGAAAAATCGCATGATCACACAAATGCACGATCTGCTGTGTACTGTGCGAGACGAAGAGCAGCGTGGTTCCCTCAGCTTGTAGGAGCTTTAGGCGCGAAAAACACTTTCGTTGAAATGCTTCGTCACCGACAGACAATGCTTCATCCACAATCAGGATGTCGGGATCAATGGCTGTCTGTACCGCAAACGCCAATCTTATCAACATGCCGCTTGAATAGATTTTTACCGGTTGTTCAATGAACTGGCCGATGTCGGCGAAGGAGGCGATGGTATAAAACTTGGCGTCGGTTTCTTCTTTGGTGAGGCCGAGGATGGCGGCGTTCATATAGACATTTTCACGACCGGTGTACTCAGGGTTAAAGCCTGAGCCGAGTTCGAGAAGGGCGGCGACACGGCCATGGACTTGAACGCTGCCGGTGGTGGGTTGGAGTGTGCCTGCAATTATCTGGAGCAATGTACTTTTACCACAGCCATTACGGCCGATGATGCCAATACACTCGCCTTTATTGATTTCTAACGAGATGTCTCTCAACGCATAGAAGTCGTGAAAGTACTGTGCAGCTTTTTCAAAACATTTGCCGGCATAAGAACTTTGTCTCGGCATGAGTCTGCCAAGGCTGTCCCAGAGCGGAGCCTTTATCCTGGCGGCCGGATCGTTCCATATCCGGTAGGCTTTGGAGACGTTCTTTACTGATATGGCAATTTCATTCATGGGAAAAAGAGTTTAACCACGGATGTCACGAATAACACGGATGAAGGGGAAAGAGTAAGACTGTCTGGGTTTTGGCATCTGCTGAAAAACCGCAGTCGCCAAAACCCAGACATCGATTATTTTCTGAAAGCCTGGCCGGATCATCGTATTACGCGTTTCCATTGTAGTTTTGCGTACTTGAAGTTTAGCAGTAGGGCTAGGCGTAGATCAGTCAAAGCAAGGTAGCCTGTCATTTGTGCCACGTGGTTTTCATTGAATGCTATAACGACTTTTGGATCGGCGATAACGAGATCATTCACAATCAGATCTGGAATCAGGTTGCCAATTTCACGCCCCTTGTATTCAACTTTGAACACCTTTTGTTGGTTGATCGAATGACCACGCTCTCGCAATTCGATAACCAGGGCATTTTCATAAAGTTTTTCATCAAGACCAGGCTTCAATTCATTCAGAACTGTCATCGCCGCGCCGATGATCTCCCTGCTCAATGCTTCGTGAATTAACTTCCCCATATCTGTACCATCCGTGTAATCCGTGGTGTAGTCGTCTTTCCGACTTTCGACCTCTTTTTCATATTACGTCTGCGAATCCTTTCTTGGTGCGCATAAAGAAGGCATACCCTATAAACATGAACACGGCGCTGAAAAGTGTGCCAACAGAAATAATAAACCAGTCAGGCATTGTTCCCCATAAAATACTCTGGCGAAAACTCTCGACAATGAATGAAAGAGGATTGAACTGCATGAATGTGGAGTAGGGGGCAGGGACCATATCAATACTGAAGAAGATAGGTGTCAGGAAGAACAGTACTGTAGTTACGAGAGGTATGATTTGATGAAGGTCCCGGAAAAACACACCAAGACTGGCTAGTATCCAGCATGTACCAAGAGTGATGAAGCAAAGAGGAAGTGTGACAAGTGGCAGGAGAAGAATTGTTGCATGAATTTCGTGGTTTATGACCAGATTCAAAGCAAGAAGTATGATGAGACTTACAAAACCGTGAAATAAAGCCGCCATGAGCGCGCTCACAGGTAGAATTTCCAGGGGAAATACTACCTTTTTTACATAATTCGGGTTGCTTACAATCATTGAAGGAGCTCGATTTGCACATTCGCTGAATACGCTGAAAGCAATCATTCCGCAAAACATGACGGCGGCAAATTCAATGAGGTTTGTCGGACCTTTCCCCGGCCAGCGTATCTTTAAAATCACCCCGAAGACGAATGTGTAAGTCAGCAAAATGATCAGTGGTTGGAGGAAAGACCAGAACAAGCCGAGGAATGAACCCTTGTAGCGGCCTGTAACATCGCGCCCGGCAAATTGCTGAATCAATTCCCGATGGGACCAGAGGTTGGCGGTCATGGTCAATGGGTTGAAAAAGTACCAGAATGATTTTCGCTCAAAATAAGATAATCGCATGGGATGTTTTAAGAAGAGTTAATAGTTATTGGTTATCTGTTAATTGTTAAGAGTTAATAGTTATTGGTTATCTGTTAATTGTTAAGAGTTAATAGTTGTTGGTTATTTGTTAATCGTTAAGAGTCAAAGGTTAATGGTCAGTCGGAGTGTTGCGGGAGCCTTTACGTGTTTGGCGCGCCGAACGGTCTAAATAATTGATGTAACCGTTTAGGACGGCAACGGCTGTTCCGAATAGTTTCCGGAATTTTTCGAGATCGGAATCGGTAATAAGTTTTTCATCATGAGCAGTAATGGCATGATCCAGTGATTCATAAAGTGATCCACGTGCTTGTCTGCAGAATTGAACATTTTCCTGATAGTGGTAACGACCATAACCTTCTGCGATGTTCGCAGTGGTCGATCTGGCTGAGCGAATCAATTGATTGCAGATACGATATTTCTCTTCTGATGGCAAAGTTCTTGCGAGTTTAACTGCAAACAGACGGAAATCTCTACATGTCTGCCATGCCTTAAGGTCTTCGAAAGATTTAATTTCTAGTATTTTTTCTTTCATCCGTCTTCGCCGGAGACCCCGGACTTGGAGTCCGTGGGATGAATGCGGATTTTGCTACGCCGGATTCCGCGAAGAAACTGCGGGCTTTAGCCCGCAGAGCTTCATTTGGAAAGTTAAGTGTACATTTAACGTGTAACCATCCATTCCCGTGGCTTCCAGGTAAGCTACCGCACTTGGTTGTCGTTCTGGTTACAAAACAAAAACCTTTGATCTTTCCTATGCTACTATTCAACTGCATCATGACGAGGTAGATGTGACGCAATAAAGCGTATTTTCACACCGCCATCAGTACACGTCTTGTACTTTCCTGTGACAATGAAGTCACCGATATTTCTGTTTCTGTGGGTCGCCCCATGAAATCCATCAAAATCCGAACGCGATCACGTGCCGGCAAAAGATGTGTGATCAGGGCGCGGAACCCCATAAATGGACCTTCCATCACGAGAACTTCAGATCCTTCTTTATATAGTTCTTGATAAACCCATTCCCTGCCTTCAGGAATTGCCTCCTGTAAATCGGCAATTACCTGATTAGGAACGGACGCATAAGAGGATGATCCGAATTGGACTATTCCTGAGACTCCAAAAGCTGACAGGACCCATCGTGAAAGATCGTGGGGATTGAACCGGGCAAACAGATAACCAGGGAAAAGTGCTTCTTTAAACCAAGTCGGTCCGCGTTTGGTCGATCTTTTAAATCGAACCATGGGACAGTAAACTTCGACGCCGGGGATCAATTTCAATGCTTTTCTTGCCAAAGCTTCATTCTTGGGCTTGGTTTTGATGCAAAACCATGGTGTTTCATGATTTATGTCACTATTAATCATACTCTTTATATATCATTACTATTAAAATAGTACCCGTTATACATGCCGTCCAAATTCTGACCACGGATTACACGGATACCACTGATAATTTAACAGAAACCATTACATCTTTGCCTGATTAGATAACAGAAAAGCGTCAAATCATGCAAGATTATGATAGAGCTGATTTGTCGCGTGTTTGCTCATTATCAGGCCGGGCAGCCCTTTTATGCGGGAATAACGGCAGTTTTGGAGTACGGCGGTTCACCGTGAATGGTTCACCGTGAATGGTTCACCATGAACGGCTTGACGCCGTTTTGGCCTGTATGGAAAGTGGGGGCCAAAATATGTTTATCCGTCTTCGCAGAAGACCCAGGACTTTTAGTCCGGGGGATGAATGATGATCTTGCTACGCCGGATTCCGCTGAGAAACTGCGGGCTTTAGCCCGCAGAGCTTCATTACATGTTTTTTAGCACCTGATTGTCGCACATTGTTTGCCGGAAATGATTTTGAATTCGAGCCTGCATTGTGTTAAACGCTATGTAATAAATAATGTTGGGGGGGGGACGTTGAGTATAGATAAATTGGGGTGTCTTCAGTATCTGGTTGTATTCCTGTCAGGATTCGTTACGGCCTATTTATTGACACCTTTTATCAGGACTTTGGCAATCCGTCTGGCAATAGTAGACAACCCTGGTGATCGTAAGATACATGCGTACCCAATAGCCCGATGCGGTGGAATTGCCGTATTTGCCGGTTTCCATGTTGCCTGTGGCCTGGTTTTTGTTTTTTTCCCGGTTCCTGCCGGCGCGCTTATTTCCACCAGATGGTGGCTGTATTTTGCTGTAGCGTCGTCGGTCCTTCTTGTTGTCGGATTGGTTGACGATTGCCGTGGGCTTTCTCCGCTGATAAAAATCGCGGGCCAGTTGGTGGCAGGAACGATACTTTGGGCCTTTGGAATAGGAGTAAGTCATTTTCTGAACATGGATTTACCGTGGTTTATTGATTTTGTAATAACCATGGTATGGTTGCTTGCTGTTACCAATGCGTTCAATCTGATTGATGGTATAGATGGCTTGGCGACAGGGTTGGGAATAATTGCTGCAATAGGAATAGGCGGTGCGCTTCTTTTCAGGGGATATCCTCATGACGTGTTGATCCTGGTGGGGTTTGTTGGTGCAGGAGCGGCTTTTCTTCGATATAATTTCCACCCTGCCACTATTTTTCTAGGAGACTCGGGTAGTATGTTCCTGGGGTTTACGCTTGCAGCCATTGCGTTACAGACGGGATCAAAGGGGGCCGCAACGGCTTCAATAGGTGTTCCACTTATGGCTGTGGGAATCCCGATTTTTGATGTGATGCTGGCAGTGTGGCGGCGTTCAGCGCGCAGTTTCCTGCCTGCCAAATTGCGTCAAAACAATAATGGTTCTGGAATTACAGAGGCAGATTCGGAACATCTTCATCACCGTCTTATCCGGCAGGGTTTGTCCCAGAAGCAGGTGGCCAGCTTGCTGTACGCCTTCAATATTTTGCTGGTAGCCATTGCGCTTCTGTCTTTGGTTCAGCGATCGCTGGCCGCCGGTTTATATTTGCTTGCGTTTGCCGGAGGGAGTTATGTCGTGGTGCGGCATTTGGCAACAGTTGAGTTATGGGATAGCGCTCTGGGTATATTGTCGGGATTGAGCAGGCCTTCCAGGAAAACTATCGCTGTTATCACATATCCCCTGGTGGATGTGTTGATTCTTTGCGGTTGCTGGTTTGTTGTTATGTATGTAGTGCCGGAAAATGTTGACGGGGTGCATTCGTGGGCCAAGGATTTCCTTTCATCCATGCCGGTCTGGGTTGGAATTCCATTTCTTGCCATTGTCATGAGCCGGGCTTACAGGCGGGTATGGAGCCGGGCCAGGGCAATGGATTTCGTTATTCTTGTGTGGGCAATCCTGTTCGGTATATTTGTGGCGCTTGGAATGGATGCGTTGCTTTCCGGTAAATGTTCGCGCCAGATGATCATTGCGGCATTGACTTATTCCGTTCTCTGTATATCCATGTTCGTAGGAGTCCGTGCATTCTTTGTATGCATACGAGATGCGATGACTCTGCTCGGGCAGGCGGAGGCTCATCGTGGCATAGGAGCCCGCAAAAAAATTATTATTTATGGTGGAGGCATGAATTGTGCCTATTTCCTGAAAAGCCGGCATGATTCTATTGTTAGAAATCCACATGCGGCTGTGATATGCGGAATTATTGACGATGACTCCAATCTCCGGGGACGTCTGGTATGTTCATGTCCAGTATTAGGTGGTTTGGCAGATCTCCCTGATCTTGCTAAAAAAGTAAAGCCGGACGAAATTCTGGTTACGGTTGCGCTTGATGCCGTTAAAAAGCAACAGCTTTTGAACTGGGCCAGACAGGAATCGGTGGTTGTTTCTGAATGGACAATGGAACGTCGTATACTTCAAGATGCTGCTTCTCAGAAACAGGAATATCTGAAATGAGCAGTGACCCGCTTGCCAGAATACATGCTTTTCGTGCCGTTACAGTTAATTACAGGTCGAAGGAATCTACTTCGCGACTCGCGAGGAATCTGTTCTCGGTGAATGGATGCGAAGAACTGATAATCGTCAATCATGATCCAGGTGAATCTTTTGATGATCTTGGCAAGGATTGGCCCGTTCGTGTTATCAATGAGGCGAACAATGGTTATGGCGCAGGGCTGAATCGGGGACTCAGGGAGATGAATGGCTGGAAGGGTATGGTTTTGCTCTGTAACCCGGATGTTATCATACTCAATCCTGATGTTATCCGGGAAGCTGTTGATTATCTTGCTGAGCATCCTGAAGTTGCGTGTCTTTTACCGGCGCTCTATGACAGTAATAGCGTATGTCGAATGTCGTGCCGGCAGTTCTATACCTGGAAAACGATTGCTATGTCGAGGATGACAGACAGACAACGTGTTTACGATATGATGCCAGGACATTTTTATCTGGATAAAGACAGAAATAAATCTTTTGAAGTAGACTGGGGATCCGGAGCAGCCATGTTGGTGCGAGCGCAGCTTTTTCCCGGAACCATTTCTTTTGATGAACGTTATTTCATGTATTTTGAAGATGTCGATCTTTGCGCGCAGATATGGAAATCAGGCTTCAAGGTGGTATACTATCCGTATCTTAAACTATGTCATGAGGAATCAGGAATGAGTCACAGTAGACTAAAGTTCCTTGGCATGCACCTGGCCAGCGCTTTTCGGTTTGTTCTCAAGCATAAAGGTTTTCCTTCAAGGGAACAGATGTTAAAAGTCGAAGGTCAGAAGTCGGAAGTCAGGAATGGACGCAAACTTTGACAGAATGAACAGAATGGAAGGATTACCCTGATCAGATTTCACCGTAATTTCATGAAATTGATGGAACATATATTCAGGCCATTCAAAGGCAGGTCTCCGGGTGAAGGATTTGCATTTCTCGTGTTTCTTATGACTTGTTTTCAGGCGGCTATTCTTGTCCCGTACATTGTGCTGGTTCCGGACGAGCGGACAAACATGTTTACGGCGCTTCTTGGCGGTTTGAGTCTCCTTGTGTGTCTTGTCTGCTTTAGGAATAAACGACCAAAGGCATCACCAGCATTTTGGGTTTCCGTAACGCTCGTATTACTGGTGTTGCTCAGTAGTGCACTCAGTTCATCCCCGCGGGTATCATTGTTTCGAGGGGTTGCTATCATTGCCACTGGAGCAGGTGGATTCTGGTGTGCGCGGATGTTTTTCCAGGAGCGTAATAGGCTGGATTGGTTTGTCGGGTTCTGTCTGGGGTTGATAACTCTTGTGATTATTCTTGCGCTCACCGGCGGGTTCCTTACAGGTAAGGTTACTTTTTTGATGGATAACAATCCCCATCAAGTTGTCTGCAAACTCTTTCTTCTGGCTTTTGCGCCCCTGGCCATGTTATTTACACGAAATCGAAGAGAGATGTTGGTCGGAGGCCTGGTTCTTTTTGGGGCAGGTTTGGTTCTTTATCTCAGTACCCTGCGTTCTGCAATATTGATTCCCATCATTGTTACTCTGGTAGTTGTAATTACGACAGGCAGGTTTCGCGTCCTTAAGGCGCTAATTGTTATTCTGGTTGGAGCTGTGATGTTTGCCTGCCTTTGCGCAAGTTTTCCTGATCGTCAGTTACAGATAGTAAACTATGAGCCGGTATACTACAGGGTGGAAAATTATCCTTTTTCCTGGCATATTGCAGTGCATAATCCTTTGTTGGGAAATGGATTATGCGCCTCGAGAGATACATATCTCGATAACTATGCATTAAAATTCCAGCTTGTACACCGTGGGGCGTTTGTTCAAAGCGTAAAGAACATCGGTACATCTGAAAATATCTTTTTAACATTTATGGCAGATCTTGGTTTTCCTTTTACCATTTTGTATATCGTATCAGTAATTGTTTTGTTTGTTCGTATTGTTGGTAAAGAAAGCGGGTGGAGCGGGGTCAGGCAGAATTACCTTCTTTATGCTGTGAGTCTTGCTTTCTTCAGTGCTGTCCTGCATTGTTTTACAACCGATGATTTATTGATACCCCAGGTGAACTGGTTTTTCCATGTGCTATTAGGAATGATTTCAACTTTTCCGGGGCAGTCAGGATTATCAGGCGTGAATGGGTCGATCAAGGCACAATGAAAAGTACGGATATTCTTATCATAGGAGGGGGGCCGGCAGGCCTGGGTGCAGCCGTTTGTGCACAGGAAAACGGATTGGATTGGCACATGTTTGAGAAGGAGGGCCAATGGGGCGGATTGTCAGCATCTTTCAAGGACGAGAAAGGATTTACATGGGATCTCGGCGGACACATTCTTTTCTCACACTATGGCAATTTTGACCGGCAGATGGAAAAAGCGCTCAGTCCGGCAGAATGGATCAGTCATGAACGTGAAAGTTGGATACGCATGAGGAATCGTTTTATCCCATATCCTTTCCAGAACAACCTGCACCGGCTGGATCCTGATGAGCGTTCCTTGTGTTTGGAGGGGTTGGATATGGCGCGGAAGAACATGGCCAACAGGGTCGGCCAGGCTTGTGCAAAGCCAGCTAATTTCGAGGAATGGATTGTTGCAACATTTGGTCCGGGGATATCGGATCTTTTCATGAACCCATATAACCTCAAAGTTTGGGCGCATCCCCTTAGCTCAATGGATTATTCATGGGTCGGGGAGCGGGTGGCCGTTCCGTCGATGGAAGAAATCCTTAAATCCATATCATCCGGAAAGGACAATTTGTCGTGGGGCCCAAACAAGGTTTTCAGGTTTCCCTTAAAGGGCGGAACCGGGGCCATATGGGATGCAGTTGCTGAAGGACTTTCTGATGAGCGAAGGTCCATTTGCTGTGAAGTTGTCTCAATAGACAGAGGCCAGAGAACTGTAATGGCCGCGAGTGGCGAGAAGTGGTCTTATCGTAATTGTATAAGTACTATGCCTCTGGATCGTCTTATTCGTGTTTCCGGCGATAATAAGAACCCTGCTGCGACAGAAAAGCTTGCCAGTTCTTCAGCCTATATAATCGGTGTTGGTATTGAGGGGTGCCCGCCGGATCATTTGAAGACAAAATGCTGGATGTATTTTCCTGAAAAAAACAGTCCGTACTACCGGGTTACGGTTTTCAGCAATTACAGTCCGAACAATGTTGCCAGGCCAGGAGAGCAATGGTCTCTCATGGCGGAGATATCGGAAAGTAAGTTCAAAAAAGTTGACGGGACGACCGTTGTAAATGAGACATTGAGGGCGATGGAAGAGGACGGGTTGCTGCCGGACAGGCGGAAGATTGTCTCTGTCGTGAACAGGCGTATTCCCGAGAGTTACCCGGTACCGTTCCTGGGGCGGGATGTGCTGATTGACCCAATCCTGCAAAGATTTGAAGAATCTGGAATTTTCAGTCGAGGACGTTTCGGTGCGTGGAAGTATGAGGTAGGGAACCAGGACCATTCTTATCAGCAGGGGTATGAATGTGTACAGCGTCTTCTCGTTGAAGGTGGTCCGGAATGTGAACCAACGCTGCATAATCCGAATCTGGTGAATTCACGTAAAAATGGGTAAGGAAATTGTCTTTGTATGATTTCGAAAAAGAACAGAAAATCAAATGCATCTAAACCGGTTTGTCACTGGCGTGATAGCATAATCCAGATGGGAGGTGTAGACCCCGGGAATTATGACAAGGAACGTGCAGGAAAAGCGTCGGTTCCCGGTTGTGATTGTGCTTCTCGAATTAACTGGTATTTAAGTCCCTGGCACGATTATCAACGATATCTTCTTTATTGCAGTTTTCTGTCATGTACGCAGATTTCTGATCGGAAGGAGACCATTGGTGAATGGAATTATTGCCCGCTGATCAGTATTCTTCTCCCGGTATATAAGGTGAATATTGCTCATCTTTCCGAATGCCTCCTTTCGGTTGAGCGGCAGATATATCCGCGTTGGGAGCTTTGCGTGGTTGAAGATGGTTCCGGTTCTGAAGATGTGCGAAAGACGTTGGAATTATTTCGTGCAAAACATCCGGACCAGGTGAATCTTGTTCTTCATGATAATAATATAGGCATTGCGCGGACGTCGCAGGAGGCGCTTGACATGGCGTCAGGCGAATTTGTCGCTTTGCTCGATCATGATGACAGGCTTGCGCCGGAAGCGTTGTTTGAAGTGGTAAGGGTTCTGAATGTTCAGCCTGATGCTGATTGGTTGTACTCAGACTACGATAAGATTTCTCCGGAAGGTGAGAGATGGTATTATTATTTCAAGTCGGACTGGTCTCCGGACCTTCTTTATTCGCATTGCTACATAATGCATTTTTCTGTGATTCGGCGTGAGTTGGCGAGAAAAATCGGTGGTTTCCGCCATGAGTTTGAGGGAGCCCAGGATTATGACCTGTATCTGCGGCTTGCAGAACAGACTGATCGAGTCAGGCACATTTCGCGTGTGCTGTATTCATGGAGGCAGTCTTCGAGTTCCACATCCTGTAATCCCGATTCGAAGCCTTATTCCTATGAATCCGGGCGCCGTGCGATTGATGCGGCACTGTTGCGTCGTAGAGAACGCGGGATGAGCAGATGCTTGACGGGAGTGTGGGCTGGTGTTTACCGGGTCGACAGGATAATGGATGATCCCGCGATTGATCTTGTCTGGCTGGATACTAAACAAAATCGTGTTGATTTGCTGTCTGCCCTTCAAAAGGGGGTACGATTGGAGAAGGAATTCTATCCCGGACCGACTGAGCGTGGTGGACAGATGCTGGTTCGTGTTTTGTCCGAATCTTCGTCGCCGTATCTGCTTGTTATCAGCGGTGATACGGTTTTTCTGCCTGATGGAATGGTTCGCGATCTTGCTTCCTGCCTCGTGGTTCGGGGCGTCGCGGCGGCGGCTCCGAAAATTCTCAATGTTCGCGGGCAGATTGATCACTGTGGTTTGGTTTTCGGGGCAGGAGGAAAGATTCTATTCCCCTTACGAGGGGGATCTCCGGATGAGCCCTGCTATGGTGCATACGGCGTTGTCACCAGGAACGTCAGCGCAGTGTCGCCGACGGTTGTTCTTTATAACGTAAAAGCCCTGAGGGATGCCGGCGGGTTTGATGATAAGATGGACTCATTTGGCGCTGTCATCGACTCGTGTCTTACTCTTCGAAAAAATGGATACAGAGTTATAACAGACGGCGGAATTTATGCCAGGGTGGGCGTTGATTACGTGGAGACTGGTCCTGCCATGCATGAAGGAGGGGATGATTTCCGGCGGCTTTTATTGAAACACCCTTCCATGATGTGTGGCGGAGATCCTTATTATAATCGAAATATGAGAGAAGACCCTGCTGATTTTGGAGTGCGTGATGAAAGAGATTTTTCATAAACCGGGAGGGCTGCATCAACCATTCCCAAAGGTTGGTGTTGTCATCGTAACGTGGAACAGGAAGGACTATGTCCTGCGCCTGCTCGATTCCCTCAAGGTAAATGCTTATCCAAACTGGCGTGTGCTTGTGGTTGATAATGCGTCGACCGACGGTTCAGAGGAGGCCATCCGCAGGAATCATGAGTGGGTACATTGCCTGAAGAACCCCATAAATGTTGGCGGTTCAGGGGGGTTCAACACCGGGTTGACATTTTTTCTTAATGAGGGCGGGTACGATTATATCTGGCTTTTGGACAACGATGTTGAAGTTGATCCTGGTGCGCTGGAGGTGCTTGTTGAGTCGCTTGAAACCCATCACGACGCGGCTGTGGCAGGGAGTCATATGATCCAGCTTGATGGCAAGCACCTGACAAACGAGATTGGTGCCGATTGTAACCTGGCTGGTGGCCGCCTGGAATTGTGCCTGCATGGTTCTCTGCCATGGATCCACGGGAATGAAGTTTATGACGTGGATTATGTTGCCGCCTGTTCGATGCTGGTTCGTTTCGACGTAATGAAAAAAGTCGGGATCATGGATGATTTCTTTATCCATTTCGATGATGTTGACTGGTGTCTGCGTTTCAGGGAAGCGGGATACAGGACCATAGCCTGTTCTGCCAGCCGCATCAGGCATCTATCGGGTAGAAGCAAGAGGGTCACCTGGGTTTTGTATTACGATGTTCGAAACATGTTATATCTGCAGTATCGGCATGGAGAGTTTGGCCTGGGGCATTTCATTAAAGCATTCATGCTGGTAATAGGCAGAGGTTTCCGTGATGAATTGAGTGGTAAAGATTATTATGGAAAACTGGCCGAACTCGCATGGAAAGATTTTCTGTGTGGCAAAATGGGTAAACGCAGTGATCTGCCTTCTTTGCAAGTCAAGCCGGGAAGAAAGGTCCTGGACCGGATTCTCTCTGAGAAGGGTAAGAAGGTTTTTACAATGGAGCCTCTGTGCAGAACTTTCATTACCGAAGAGAGTATGGCTATTGCAGACGGGAATGGAACAACGCTTACGGCAATATGCCATGAGGCTGGAATAGGAACCGGTCAGCTTCCAGAAAAAGCCGATCGCCTTTTCTTTCCGGCAAACAGGATTAAACGTGGACTGGCAATGATTAAAATGGCGTTCACCGGTCCAAGACCGGACTATCTGATCCTTGATATTGATAAACTTTGCGGCTTTCTCGGGTTGTTTTCATCACGAATTATTCTTCTTGTGGATGACGGATGCATTGAAGTACGGGGTGGTTGGATCCGATTAGTCAATGCATTGTGGTGGCCGGTTAGATGGATTGTGATGTTGCCAAAACTGTTGCTTTTTGTGGTAATGGGACGTTGGAATAAGGAAACTATGATTTACCGGTACGGTCCTTGAGAAGATCTTCGAGGGCAGTCATAACAGATCTTGCGTATTCTTCAGGGGTTGGCAATGCAGGTATTCTTGATGCAAGTTCTGAGAGTTCTTCCGGATGTTTTGTTAAGTGCATAATTTTCCGGCGAAGGTCCGAAGAATCGCCAGGAATAAAGAGTATTCCTCCACTTCCTTGTTTTACCAATTCTTCAATGCCGCCTATACGACTGCACAAAACAGGTTTCCCGAAAGAGAAAGCTTCAAGAATAACTGTGGGTTGATTCTCGATCCAGATTGATGGAACTACCAACATATCAATTTTGTTGAAAAAACCTGTAATGTCGGGGTCAAATTGTTCCAATTGTGCTTCAAATGAAGGGTTATCGCTTTTAAATTTATTGATAGCGTATTGATCAGGAAAACCACGAATTATCAACGATCTGGAAAGAGATTCCTTGAAGGCATCAATAAGCACGTGAATGCCTTTTTTCCTGTGCATATTGCCGATATATCCGAAACGAACAGGAGCGTGGGGTTTATATGGCTGCGTAACATTGGAGGTATCACAACCATGAGGTATAATAACCGTTCTGCTTAACGGGAATGCTTGTCTTTCCAATTCGGCAAGCAGTGATTGTGTAGGAGAAATAAACAGGTTTATATCGTTACTCAACCGGTCGATGAGTATTTTGCGTACAATCATTAATGGTAAAAAGGCAGGGAGCAGAAGAGAAGGTAGCTTTCTGTTGAAGAAACTTTCATACAGGCAACGAATACATTTGGACGGGGAATGTTCCCGGCAAATCTCTTTTGTTGAATCGAAAAGAGAATAGGAGGGACACACGGGGTAGTAGTCGTGGAGATAATAGACTGATGGAATGTTCTGTTTCCGCGTAATGGATGGGAGATTAAGCGAGAGCTGCACGAAATGATGGAAAAATACAACATCAGGACGGAATGACTTGATTATCCGATTGAATCTGGCCGACACATGAGGTTTCCATATCGAAAGCAGGACTTGACTCTTGTTTTTGAAATAATTTATACGAAACAAGTGAAGGTCCTTAAGTCCTTCTTTTTCCAGGACTTCCGGTTCCGCATCTTCTTTGCCAGCGTAGAATAATCCGACAGTATGTCCGGCTTTTAAAAAATGTTTCATTTGCAACAGACATATCCTTTCCGCGCCATATATTGGTTCGGGGAGAAAATTATGAAGAGTGAAGAGTATTCTCATGTATTGTTGCGCTTTGTGTTGATACTGTTTTCCGGATATTCAATCCATTCCTCGTATTGAAGAAACAATCCCCGTATTCCGGCTTTAAGTAGGCAGATCCGAACCTGCCAGGACGTGGGCGACAGAAGCATTCGAGTAAAGATCATGCATAACCGTGCTGGTTCGCGTAACCAGCCAAACCGACGACGGCGGTTAAACGCGACAAGATTCCTTATCGTGTACTGCCATTTTGTTACCTCGTTAATGCCGATGTTGAAAAAATCCAGTTTAATACCGCTATTCGATGGGGTCATATGAAAAACCCGACTGTTTACCACAAGAAAAGCCTGAAAACCTTTTGATACGATTCGGCTGGTATACTCAATGTCGTCAGAGTGAATGAAGAATTCCTTGATTGGGTATCCTGCTTTTTCCACGGCGCGGCGACTCACAAGAATGGATACAAATGAGGCATGGATGATGGGGTGGATCTTCGCAGATTGGTCAATATCACCAGTGTAACCCGGTATATTCATGACGTGAGGAGTGCTGTCTTTCCACAACACTTTGGAAGCAAGGTAGCCGGCTTCTGGTTCCTTTGCCGCGGCGTTGAGAAGTTCCTGTAATGCCGAAGGTTCGGGAATTGCGTCGTCATCAAGCGTCCATATCCATGAGGCACCCAGTTGAAAGGCCTTCTTTATGCCGTAATGGTAACCGCCGGCGCCACCACAGTTGTATTCCATGCGGACAATGGTGATGTCTTTCCTGGACCGTGCCAGACCGTCAAGCCAGGCAGGTGTTGCATCGGTACTGTGATTGTCGACGATGATAATGTGGTCGGGTTGTTTTGTCTGGCCGTTCACCGCCTGGATGCATTTCTTGAGGGTGTCAATGCGGTTGAACGTTGGAATCACGCAGATGATTTTGTTCGAGATAGGAATTTTGTTCATATGGTATTTAAATCGCCGGCATGTTTGCATGTTCGGTAAACTGGGACAAGTCTTGAAAGTGTCATACCCTCGACAGGATATCGGGAAACCAGCCATGAAATGAATTTTCTGATCTTATCAACAAAATCCAGGACCGATTGTTCTGTCCGGTGAAATGGAGTAGCGCCGGGGCACAGTTCGGACGAGTGCATGAACATATTCAGTATCTTTCCGCCGCGTTGTTCGTGCAGGCGTACTGCCAGTTTCATTGAAGCAAGAGGGAACCATACAGGGTGTATTCCTGCAGCATTTATATATCGAGTTGCGGCAAAGAGTGTTTGCTTTAAACCGGAGGGGAGACCTGGCGCCAGCCTGCCGACCGCATTTGCTGCAGCCGGCCATACCGCCACCACTGTCAGCGGAACTTCCAGGATCGACGGGTTCAAAGGATGCGTGAATGGATCTGGAGGAGATGTGAAATGGTCGGCAGGGCCATCGACAAAGCGATGCAGGGGTACAACACTGCTGTCGACCTCAATCCCGAACTCCGGGAGTAGATGCAGGAGTCGCGGACTGAGATCAAATTGTCCGGCCCGGAAAGCCCGGGGTGAGACGCCTAGGCTGGACGAAATTGCGGTGGTTAGTGTTTCCATCTTGGAGCGAAGTGTTTCTGCGGGGATGGAGCCCGTTCGTGCCGGCTCCGCGGATGTACCTTTGATAAAAGGTGGAGTACACCATGGATGAAGATGGGCTCCAACTTCTGCGCCTTGTTTCTCCATCATACGTTTCAATATCGAAGCACAGTTGTCATTGCATGCGACGGGGTATGATACTAGAAGTGTCAGCGGAATATCGAATTTGTCCCATATAAAATCCAGCCTGTTCAGATCCTTTACGTTGGTGACGCCAGGAGGTGTTTCGGGATATTGGCCGCAGAAAAGGCCGTCTTCTTCAACATCTATACTGATAACCAGTTTCACTATTTCCTTTTGCCGGTAAATTGTGAGCCGAACGATTTCACGGAGTGCGCATATCCAGTGCTATTTTGACGCTCCTGTAGCGATCCTTGTTGAATGCCGCGCTAAAGGCGTCTTTATACTTGTCCAAGCTGAATGTGTGGGAAAGTAAACCAGCGGTGTTGTAATGTTCATGGGAAAGAATCTCGACTGCTTTTGAGTAAGTGTGAATGGATTGTCCATTTAGTTTTGTATTTCCATAACACGAGGAGCCCGTGATTTGAAGTTCGCGGAACCACAGGCTGGAAATGTCCAGCGGACCCACCTTGGCGGCTGTTCCTATCATGACGTATTGTCCTTTGCCGCGGAGCGCCAGGAGGCCTTCCTGTATCGACTTTGTAGTTCCTGCACAGTCAAAAAAGAAATGCGCGCCACCTTCGAGATTTCCACCGTCAAATGTTGAGGGAAGGAATCTGGCGTTAATGGCAGAGCCGAGAGCCTGGCGGTTTGGACAGGTAAGCACTTTATCTGCGCCCCCGGCTAGTGCCAGTTCTTTCTGGAAATCATACCGTGCGACAACCACCAAGGTGGCCTTTGAGTCGAAATAGCGGAGTATTCTGATAACGTGCTGGCCTGTGATACCAGCGCCGTATATGACAACAGTACTCTTGTCACCCGGAAAGTTGTTGAGAACCGGTTGGAGCGCGGAGGCCAGTGAATCAGTCAGTACAGCTTTTTCGTCGGAAATTACCTTTGGCAGGCGTATAAGTTGTTTTGGATGGCAGGCCATTAGTTGCGCTGCTCCTCCTCCAGCTTCCTTGGTATAACCTGTCAATATGCCAGGAGGTAAAGATCCGGCAGTGAAATTTTCGCAAAGGTTATAATTACCTGTGGCGCAGAAGGAACAGCGTTCGACGCCTCTGATATCACACGGAAGGAGTGGTTCGATAACTACGCGGTCTCCATTATGCCACTCGCTGCCGGATGGAGAATCAAAAATTTCGCCAACAATCTCGTGGCCGAGTATGAATGGGAATGACGCATAAGGTTCCAGTAATAATGATTCTGAACCACGGAGAAGGTTTAAATCAGATCCACATATTCCACATAAACCCGGTTTCAATGTTATCCAGCCGGAAGGACATTTAAAAATCATTTCGCGGAGCTGCAACGGTGTTACTGTAGAGAAAAAATGATTGGGCATAATCCGATTAAGTGTTTTGCCCAGTAAAAAACGCGGGACCGAACGGTAATATACTAATGCTTTCACGGGGATATACTATATATGCTCTGCGACCATCGTAAACTCATATTTGTCAATACATGCATTTAATGTTAGTTATTAACATATTTCTGAAAGATATACTGACTACATTGTCCATAACGGATACTATCGGTCCAGTTTGCCGAAAATATATTGAATATGAATAGAAGTACTGTTGGTACAGACGCTATTATAAGGCTTTTCTGGCGGGTTATCAGACATCCACGGATTGCCGCCAAACTTGTGAGACTGCAGGCCGATAAACGTTTCTTCCACATCTTGAATCCAAAGGCGTCAGAGGGATATGCGGGAAAAATACGCCAGCTGAGTTTACGTATAACCGATGTCTGTAACCTGAGATGTATGGCTTGTGGACAGTGGGGCAAGGAGGGGTTCCTTCGAAAGGCTTCCATAATCGATCTTAAGCGGAATGAAGTTTCGCCGCAGCGATACATTGAAGTGTTCGCCGACCTGGCAAGGCAGGGTCATTATCCCCTGGTATATTTCTGGGGCGGAGAACCGATGCTGTATCCCGGAACGGTCGATCTGATTGAGGAGTGTACGGGGCTCGGTATGCCGGCTTCCATCGCCACCAACGGGACCGGTATTGTCGAAGCTGCGGGGCGGCTGCAGGCTGCGCCGCTGTTCCTTCTGCAGGTTTCGGTAGATGGTCCCACGGCCGAGATACATAACCGTATACGTCCGTCTGCAGGTACAACTGATAACTTTACCGAAGTTCAAAGGGCATTGGAAGCTGTCGGTCAAGAAAGGAAACATGGTCTGCCTCTTATTGCATCGTTGACGACGTTGTGCAGGGAGAATAGCAGCCATCTGGCGGATACTTACGAGATGTTACATGGTAAAGTTGATGTATGTGTCTTCTATCTTTCCTGGTGGATAGATGAAGAAGCAGCGCTTCGACATGAGATTGATTTCAGCAAACGGTTCGGCTACAAGCCGGGTCTTCATCGTGGTTGGATTGGAACGTGGAAGCCGGATGACTACAGTGAGATAAACCGGCAATTCAATAAGATTTCAGCTATGTCACAGCGAAAGGGAATGCCGCCGGTTATAGTCATTCCGTCGGTCTTTGGGGAAGACAACCTGCGCCGGTACTACAATGATCACAGCGAACGGTTCGGGTTCGACGAATGTATATCTATTTTCCAGGCGGCCGAAATCAACAGCAATGGGGATGTCTCTCCGTGTCGTGATTATCACGATTATGTTGTTGGGAACATCAAGCAAGCCATGCTTGCTGACTTGTGGGGCAACGATGCCTACCGTAAGTTCAGATGTTCCCTGCGAAAAGATGGCCTGATGCCGGTATGTTCCAGATGTTGCGGGTTGATGGGGTACTGAAATGGATTGTGTGCGAATGGTAACTTTCATTGATGACCTGTGTGTCGGAGGCACACAGAGATGGCTGATTCATATGTTGAAGGGCCTGAAGCCGCATGGATATGAGCATAAAGTGTTTGTGGTGCGGAATATTACCGACCCGTATTTTCTGCAGGAGGCGCGGAAATATGCTGAGGTTGAAATAATCGGCGAACCGGCGTTCTGGTGTATTCATGGCTTTGTGCATGTATACCGCGAGATGAAACGCTGGAACCCACACATCGTCCAAACTCTGTTGCCTTCATCCGACATGATAGGAAGGTCTCTAGGATGGCTTGCCAGGGTTCCGGTTATTGTCTCTTCTGTCCGCGGCCGTAATGTTGATAAACCATGGTGGCAGCGCTGGCTTGACCGGCGTACTGCGGGTTTGGCCGACAGGGTTATTTTCAATACAGAGGATACGATTCCTTTCTCGCTGGCTCACGAAGGAGTTATCAGGGAGCAAGTGATCTACATTCCAAATGGAGTGGAGAAGTCTGTTCCCGGTAAATTGCCGGGCGAAACTCGAAGGGAACTTGGTATTCCTGAGAAGTCGCGGGTTATTGGTGCCGTTGGCCGCCTGCATCCAAGCAAAGGTCATAAAGATTTGATCGCGGTATTTGCCCGGCTGGCAGAGGAAATGCCGGATATTTATCTGCTGCTTGTTGGAGATGGTGAATTACGGCTGGAATTGGAAGAACAGGCTGGGATTTGTAATTTTGGAAATCGCATATTGTTTGCAGGGTGCCGCCCTGATATTGCGGACCTGTTGAGCATAATGGATGTATTTGTACATCCCTCTCATTGGGAGGGGATGCCAAATGCACTTATGGAGGCCATGGCAGCCGGGCGACCGATTGTTGCCAGCGGCATTGATGGCATCAAAGCACTCATTGTTGATGGGGAAACAGGTTTGCTGGTCAACCCAGGAGATAACGAAGAACTTGTTTCTCAACTGCGCAGATTGTTGATTGATCGCGATCTGGCATCGAATCTGGGAAGAAACGCCGCGCAAAGTGTGAAAGAAAGATTCGGATTGGAACGCATGATTATCGCGTATGATGATGTTTACAAAACATTGCTTCGCCGGAAGACTGTTTCGACTGAATCAGGACGATAAATAATGATGTATGAAACAAAAGAAGTAAAATATGTAAAACAACCGTTACCTTGTATTGCATATATTCTTTTGTGGTTCCCGAAACCATCCGAAACTTTTATTTTTTCCGAAGTCGTCGGCTTGTTGAATATGGGATGGCCCATTCGTGTTTTCTCTTTGTATGGAAAACTTGAAAAAGACATGTCTCCCGATATGCGCGCGGTTTCTGGAATGGTTTACAGCATGGGCTTGCGTGTTTCGTGGTTATTGCCGTTCGATTTTCTCTTCTGGTTGTTTCGGATGCCGCGAATTGTCGTTTCGATGTTTGTCGAAATATTAATGCGACGCTGGCGCGATTGGGAACAGTTCGGCGAGAATTATTGGGCTTTCTTTGGAGGTTTCCATCTGGCACGTATCATGAAAGACTCCGGTGTCCGGCACATTCATGCCCCATGGGCAAACGGGCCCGCAACATCCGCGTGGGTTGTATCCATTTTGACCGGCATTCCGTTCAGTTTTTCTGCGCGGGCCGGCGATATTTATCCGGAGGATGGCGCGCTTGCCGACAAGATAAAAGCAGCGGTTTTCGTGCGAAGCGAGAATCGCGCGAATCTCGATTACTTAGCGCGTTTTGCCGGCGATTATGCGGATAAACTTTGCGTTGTTTATAATCCGTTTCCAATGAAAATATCAGGTGAAACAGCTGCGCCGATGAAACCGCCAATCCGGATTCTTGCGGCCGGGCGATTTGTGAAAACCAAGGGGTTTGATATTCTCCTGCAGGCTGCGTCTGTTCTTCACGGGAAGAATATGGATATACATATTACATTGGTTGGAGATGGGCACCTGAGGAAATTTCTCGAACAGGAAACATTGCGTCTCGGATTGACAAAGACAGTGTCATTTGCGGGTTTTGCTCCGTATGATCAAATGGGCGCTTTCTTTCGGGAAACCGACTTGTTCGTTATGCCCAGCGTTGTTGCTTCCAATGGCGACCGGGATGGATTGCCTACGGTTATTCTTGAGGCGCTGGCTCATCGGGTGCCGGTAATTGCTTCTGATGTTTGTGGCATACGTGAGGTTGTGATTGACGGCAAAACAGGCCGGCTGGTTCCGCCGTCCGACCCTTTTGCCCTTGCGGAAGCGATTCGTGATGTTGTTTCGGACAGAGACTATGCGCTGAAGTCGGCGGAGCAGGGTTGTTTGCTGGTTATGGAAATGTTTGATCCGACAAAAAATCTTAACGCAATGTCTGAGCTCTTGGTTTCAGCCGCAGAAAGGTTTAAGGAGCGTGTAATGTGTGTGGAATAGCGGGTTTTATAGGTAAATCGGCCGCCTTGGAACAGCAGCGTGACTGGATTGAGGCAATGACAGCGGCGCTCGCTCATCGTGGGCCTGACGGAACCGGGGTCTGGATGGAAGAAAATGTGGCGCTGGGACACAGGCGGTTAAGTATCATTGACCTTGCTGGCGGGGCCCAGCCTATGGAAGATGAGAATGGACAAGCCGTAATAGTGTTCAATGGGGAGATATACAATTTCAGGGAACTTCGTGAACGCCTGAAGAAGAAGGGGTTTACTTTTAAAACGCGTTCAGACACCGAAGTGTTGCTTAAACTGTATCTTGATTCCGGGCCGGACTTTTGTAAATCGCTTGAGGGAATGTTTTCTTTTGCCATATGGGATCGCGCGAAAAAGCGGCTTATTGCAGCGCGCGATCCGATGGGTAAGAAACCGTTTTATTATACCAGTCAAAACGGCGTATTTGTTTTTGCGTCTGAACTTACTGCATTGACTAAAATGCCTGATGTGGAACCGGTAGTGGGGCGAGACACTATAGCCGGGTTCTTGGCAAATGAATATGTGGCTTCTCCTGAAAGCATTTATCGGAATGTGTATAAATTGAACCCCGGCCATTTTCTTCTCTTTGAGGCCGGTAGATGTGTCGAAAAGCCGTACTGGGAGCTTCCATTTGCGGAAGATCGTTCTTTGGATGATGCGCGGGAATATTCGGCCAGGATTGTCGAGTTGCTTCGGCAGGCTGTCGGTAAACGCTTGATCGGTGATGTTCCGGCTGGAATATTTCTCAGCGGAGGCGTCGATTCTTCCGCTATTGCTTCATTGACTGCAAAATGCCCGGGCGGCGAAAATGTTCAAACGTTTACAATAGGTTTTAAGGAAGATAGTTACGACGAATCTTGTCAGGCGCGAAATATGGCTGTTTCTCTCGGGTTGAAATCGCATGTTGAATTTGCGGACGCCGTGGACATGGGGAACATTCTTCCGGGAATAATGGCGCGTTTGGATGAACCGCTTGCTGATCCTTCTGTGGTTCCAATGTATGCGCTTTCCGAATTTGCCGCGCGTCATGTGAAGTTTGCGCTGGGAGGAGATGGCGCTGATGAATTGTTTGGGGGTTATGAATATTTCCCCGCATTCATGGCGGCAGGAAAATATGCCGGATTGCCTTATGTTCTCCGGCGCAAAGTTCTGGAGCCCATATTTCGCAGGATGCCGGTTTCCGACGGTTATACAAGCCCCTGGCTGGTAATGAATCGCTTCTTTGAAGGTGCAAATTCGTCCGATTGGATGCGTGTTCCTCTGTGGCTTGGAGGTATTTTGCCCAGCCGGCAGGAGAGCTTGTGGAAGGAAATTCCCAAGCAAACAATTCAGGCGGAAAATCTTTATGCCGCATTTAAGCGCCGTTTTATGGAAGTCGATAAGCAGGCGCCGCTTGACCGTCTTTTCCATTGTTTTGCGCGGGAATATCTTTTGAATTATATTTTGGTGAAAATTGATCGATGTTCCATGATGCATGGGTTGGAAGTGCGCGCGCCGTTTCTGGACAAGGACTTGGTTGATTTTGCATTTCGTCTTCCTGCTTCGATTAAAATGAAATATGGCAGGCGGAAATATTTACTCAAAAAAGCATTGAGGGAAATACTGCCCGCCCATGTTATGAGAAGAAAGAAAAGAGGTTTTCTTATACCAACAGCCGCCTGGTTCCGTGGCGCGCTCAAACCGTTGGTTGATGAATTTCTTGGCGTGGATTATATACGGAAACAGGGGCTTTTCCGGCCCGATACGGTTGTGCGGTTGAGGGATGAACATCGGACGGGAGTGGCCGATCGCCGCAAGGAGTTGTGGGCTCTCCTGTCGCTTCAATTGTGGCTGAATGCTCACAAGCCGTTGGTTCGTTGAATGAATCCGTTTATTCTCGCGAAGATTTCAGGATTCCCCAGGAAATTATTTCCGCGAATTGTTTTACGGAAGCATTCCAGTTTCATTTCGAATGTTTGCGCCAGCTCGCGTGTGGGGTGATATGAACTGGAAAACATGCCGTAACCAAGTCGCTGTAGATATAAAGCGTTCAACTGTTGTTCGCAGGCATGTCTGACCGGGAAAGAAAGAACAGGTTTTCCGAGGTAGAGGGCTTCGGAGATTAGTGTGTGTCCACCCCCACAGATGACGTAACTGCAAGAGGCGAGGTCTTCAAGGAATTGACTTTCGGAAGGCGCCTTGAAAACAAGATTATCATTGGCGCAATACTTGTCTGTTCCATAGACCATGACTTTACGATCTATGGTTTTAAGGAATGGAATGAAAGCGTTGAAAGTTGAGTACCCCTGATATGATACAACGTGTCCCTTGTCGGATGGCTGAAGCTTTATAATGGTCTCGCGAAGGAGAGGAGGGAGCACTGACGTTTTGCCGGATGCTGCTGTTGCCGATGGAGGCCGATAGAAGGAGGTAACAAGATAATCGGTTGCCTTGTTGAAGAAAATGAGGATGGCTGCGCGCGTTATCCAATAACCGGGTATCCCCGAGAAAGGAATATCGGAGGAGCAGAATGGCAGGATGTGCTGGTGGTCAAAGGAAAGACATGGGATGGAAACTTTACGGCAGATCGCCGGCACAAAAGATTCATAATCGGAAATTGCGACATCCGGTTTGAAATCATCAATGGTTTTCGCGAGAGTTTTTAAATTGTCCGATTGCCGTAGTTGCGCCTGCAATGAACTTCGAAACATGGCTATGGTGTCTATACGATGATTCTTGATCGGTGTTTCAGGGTTCATGCAATGAAACGTTTTGAATTCTTTTCCCAGTATGGTTTCGGCTGTGCCATGAGTGACGAAAAGAAATTCATGCTGATGAAAATGACGCGCCACGGTCAACGCCCTAATGGCATGACCGTGGCCTGTGCCGTGAACTCCATATAAAATATTTGCCATGCTACATGGATACTCGATACTTGTGATAAGCGCAAGCAAATGGGATATTCTATTTGAGGGGTGGGGGCCGGCTATGTATATTAGAACTTTCTCAAACTAATTTTGAGGTAGGTTCTGCAACAATTTGAAAGGCGGACAATTAATATTAGTGAGGATTTATGATATTAGCGCCTATTATTGTGGTTCTGGTGGCGCTGAGTTGCATCGTTATTATCGGCGGGATCAGGTTGCGGATGGATGCTGGTAACGCCGTGAAGCTTGAGGGTGTTGACAGAGATTTTCCTGATGTCGCTATTGTGGTGCCGGTCTCAGGTTGTTCCGACATTATTGCAGAGAGTCTTGGAAGTATATTGAAACAGGATTACCCTCGGTACGAAGTGGTTTTCTCGACGTTGGATAGTGATAAGTCCGCCATTGATTTGGTTCGTCAACTGATGGTCGGGGCAAAGAACAATGGAATTTGCCGGGTCAGACTTGTTGTCAGCAATTATGTTGATAAGTGCGGCCAGAAGAATAGGAATTTATTGACAGGCATATCTGCAATTGAAACATCTGTTCCTGTTATGGTTTTCTGTGATGCCGGGCACATATTGCCTGCTCAGTGGTTGCGGCGCCTTGTTGCGCCCATAGTGTTCAATAATGAAGACGTGACTACCTCGTATCATAATGTTCTGCCTGCCGACAACAGGACTGCGACACAGGGGCAAGCCGTGTCGGTGTTGTTTTTGCATTTTCTTCAGATGATGCCCTTTTTGTGCCAGCCATGGGGTGGCAGTACTGCAATCAGAAGGGATGTTTTCGAGAAACTTGGTGTTGCGGATGCCTGGCGCACGAAAGTGGTTGATGATGTGTCCCTGGCCTGTTTGTTGAACGGGGCGGGAATATCTGTCACGCCAGTGCCATCCGCGGATTCGACAACACCGCTTCGTGGGCAGACGTTTTCAGGGTGGTCTCTGTGGCTGACCAGGCAATTAATGTATCTCAAATTGTTTTGTCCGATATCGTGGGTTCTAGGCGGCCTTGCCGGATTGATTACGGCATTTATTGTTGCGGCAATGATTGGAGGTGTTGCGCTTTTTGCCGCAGGGTTTGTGGGAACGACAACTGGTATTGCGTGCATAACAGGAATGATTGTGCTGGCTGGATTAATCCTCTTGATGAGTCTGCTTCATCCTTCGCCGGGTTCCCGATTTACATGGATTATTGCCGGTCTGGCCGCAATATATGTTGCGTGCTGGTGTCATTTGACAACATGGTTTGCATGTAGTATCAGATGGCGGGATACAGTCTATCAAGTCGCGTACAACGGTGATGTTCTTTCTGTAAGGAGATGATGCTGTGAATGTGCTGATGGTCTATCCAAAACTGCCGGTGTCGTTCTGGTCCGTTGAAAAGCTTTGCAGAATTCGTGGAGAGAAGGCAGTCCAGCCGCCGTTGTCGCTGCTCACCGTGGCGGCCCTTTTGCCGCGGGAATGGTCCATCAGGCTTGTGGACATGAATATACGTCCTGTTTCGGAATCAGATTGGGAATGGGCCGACCTTGTAATGATCTCGGCGATGTTCAGCCAGAGGTCTGGTGTAAGGGAGGTGGTGTCGGAAGCCAGGCGGCGATCCAAGAAGACGATAGCCGGCGGCGCTTATCCGACCCTGCTTCCGGAAGAATTACTCGACGCCGGCTGTAACTATGTCGTCAGGGGGGAAGCGGAGAATACGATTTCGCTGCTTCTGAAGGCGATAGCCGGGGAAAACAGCCCGAAGATAATAGAATCCGCCGCCAAACCGAATCTCGCGGATTCTCCCGTTCCACGCTACGATCTGGTGAAACCGGGCGACTACGCCATCATGTCCATTCAGACATCCCGGGGTTGTCCTCACAACTGTGAGTTCTGCGATATTGTGGAAATGTTCGGACGTAGTCCGCGTTACAAGGAACCGGGCCAGATTGCGGTGGAACTGGATACTCTGCGCGAAACAGGGTTTGCCGGGTCGGTATTTGTGTGTGACGACAATTTTATCGGCAACAGGGACCGGGCAAAGAACATTCTTGAGCGCATGATTGCATGGAACAATGCGCACGGCAATCCTTTCAGCTACCTCACGCAAGTCTCCATGAATCTCGGTCATGATATCGAATTGATTGACATGATGACAGCCGCCAACTTCGGTGATCTACTGATAGGATTGGAGACGCCGGACCTGCGGGTGCTCAAGGGAATAGGCAAGACGCAGAACGCGCGCGAGTCAATGGTTGATGCGGTCAATAACATAAAGAAAAACGGCCTCACGGTTATGGCGAGTTTCATAGTCGGATTTGACCACGAAGACGAACATGTTGCAGAGCAGATATGCTCACTCGTCGAGCAAACCGATATTCCGATTGTGGTTCCCAATATGCTGCTGGCGATTCCGAAGACGCAGTTGTGGAAGCGACTTGAAAGAGAAGGCCGGCTGATCAATGTCCGTGATCTTCCGGAACTGACTTTTACGGAGATCAACTTCAAGACCATGCGCCCGCATGCCAAGATCATCAAAGACTACAGAGATATCTGGACCCGGCTGTATGAGCCTTCGCGGTATCTCGCGAGGACTTACGGCTATTACACTGCAATGCGGCCAACGCGACGCGCCCTTGCCATTGCGAAGGGAGAGCGGCCGCCGCCCGAGCGGAACGTCGCCCGGAAGCTATCGATGAATACGTTCAGAGACATAAAATCGCTTCTGTTTATTCTATGGGAGCTGGGCATCGTGTCAGCATGCCGCGGGCAGTTCTGGAGACAGATTCTGGGCATGATGCGAAACAATCCAAGCAGGTTGCGGTTGTATCTCGACAAGTGTGCCTATGGACTGTGGCTGGCCGAGATGCGGAACCTGGTCTCCTCAAGAGCCGACATTATGACGACAAAATGCCGCGCTGGTTCCGGATCCTCCACCAGCGCAGCGTGACAACAAGCGGGGGTATGATGGCCAGGAATTCCGCGATTTCACGCGGGATCAGCGTTCTAAACAGGAGGTAGATACAGATCATTGCCGCGGCGGCAGTGACGATCTCCAGAAACGGCATGACCTCTATAAAACCGAATCTGCGCTGACAGAATCCAATGGTTGCCGCGGCTACCGCGGCTTTTACGGCCAGGATTGAGAACGCTGCGCCAGCCAGCGGACTGGCTGAAATCAATGTGCCACAGAGCGCAATGCTCAGTACAAGTCCCGAGGAATAGATTATCAGAAGAGAACGTTCTCTTCCTGAACCAAGCATGAGATAAGCGGCCAGATTGTGAAGGAAGGCAATCGGTATGGCGAAGGCGAGAAACTTCTGCAATACTGCGGCATCCGAGTAGCCCGCTCCGTAAATGGTTTCGATTATTCTGTCGCTTTCCGCGATGAGAAGGAATGTCAACGGTATCGAGACGAGAAGAAGCCAGTTGAAGGCATTTTTCGCCAGGAGGGAGAGCTGTTCCTTGTCCTCGATGTGCAGTCTGGCGAAGACTGGGAACAGAACCGCTCCGAGTATCAGATTGGAAACCAACGCGGCGATTCCTTCGATTATTGACCATGTCGAACTGTATTGGGCGAGGGCTTCTGCTCCTCCAAAGCGATAGAGAAACAAGGCGTTGAGCTTATTGTAAAGGATTGAAGTTACTGCAATAAGTATGAATGTTCTACTGCTTCTGAAAATCTCCAGGATTTCCGTACGTGAAATAAAAAGGCCTTTGAATGGTATGGTTCGAGAAATGACGGTAATGGACAAGGCTGTATTGACGATGGCCTCGATCAATTTAAAGAAACCAAGGGATATGCACGATGCGCGAAGGCCAAGAGCCGCAAATCCATACCCAAAGCCGGCAGTAGAGGCCAGGGCGCGAATCTTGCCTTCGGAACTCTGTTGGCCATGATATTGCATGAAAGAAAAGAACGAACTTGCTATGGCTTCAAGTCCGAGTCCGATCGATATAAGCATTATTAGTATTGTAAGCGGGCCGGGGTAACCCTGCCAGAGGGTCACAACCATGGTGCAAAGCCATGCGCAGAGAAAAAGAATACTTTTGATAACCGTGAAACTGATAAGCAGGCTGGCGGGGTCATGTTTTTTAAGCGGCAAACGGCGAATAAGATGTTGATTCAGTCCGAAGTCGGTTACCGCAAGGATTATGTACCCCATGTTAAAGGCCAGCATGAAATCACCGTATTCGCCCTGATTTCTCCTTGCGAGAATGATTAGAAATATAGATTGCAGCAGTTCGCGGAAGCCATGCGCTCCGAGCAGGGCACCAAATCTCTGGAGAACAGGATGATTGGATTCTTTTATGCCGGTTGTCATATCTGTCATCGCGTCCTCATTAAATCTCTGTGTAATACGAGAACGGATCCATGTCCCGGTGGGATGAGCCGGTCAAATGGATACTCCTTTTCTTTGCTGTATCCAGGGATCGGGCCAAGGGCGATTATATATTCGTCATCTTTGACCCACCACCAGCTTTTGGCTTTGTTTTCCGGGTAACCGCGGGGATGATTGACATCATAACCATACCAGCCATTGAATTCAAAACCACCGTCAATTTTCGTCCATGAGATGTTCTGTCCTGTTGTCAATTCGTTGACAGCATCCCATCGTGCCCTGTTCCATGAAAAATAATCGTGCGTAGCGGCGACAGAAAACAGCAGAAGGCAGAACATGACAAAAATAGCCGTTGATGTTCTGGAGAAGGAGCTCAGTTCTTTTGCCTGAGAAGTCGTTGCTGCTGTCAAAATACCAACAAGGGGTATAAGGAAAATCAAGTAACGGTCATAAAGTCCACCAACAACTATTGGCAGGATATAAAGGATGGCTGTTGAGGTAGCAAGGAGAATGGCTGGATTCGTTGGATTGTGCAATTGGGAAGGAGTTGCCCTGTAAAATGAAGATATAAACCGGGCAAGGATTAATCCCGCGCCAAGAACAGCCAGAAAAGTGATTAACAGTTTCATTAAGACTGGGAGCGCCGGCCAATGGGCGAGTTTAAGTGTACTGATGTCGTGTAACCTGACAGGTCCGAGCCCCATATCAAAAAGAACATTCCCGAGGAAAGGCATTAGTGTGTCGTTGAAATAGAGGAGAATGGTGATAACTGTAGAAAGAAGGAAGATCAGACGTTTGATTTTGCGTGATTCAGTAGATTTTTCATTTGGAAGTATAAGCAAGAAGGGAAGAAGGAACAGGCCAAGATATGCTGATGCGGCGAGAATGTTTAAAGTCCAGAAACCCAGGTTTGACATGGGAGCCATTGCCCGCACGATCAAATCAAAATTCTTTTCGTGATAAAGGGCTGGAACATTTCCGCCAAGCAGTAGGATTCTTTCGTATGTGAATACAGATCCAAAGACTGTGGCAATGGCAAGCACGGGAAGCCAGGAGTTGTTCCGTCTAAAGGAAGTATTTGCCTGGAGAAACCAGGAGATTGAAAAAGCCAATGGTATGATAAGGCCAGCCTGTCGTATGAGGGTGGCGATAGTTGCAACTATAATTCCTGCGATTAACCACGAGCGTTTTGATGTTCTCATGCCTCGTGCCAGCAGAAAAAGAGAAGTTACTGCCACAGCCAGGAATGGAACATCGGTCATAAATGTATTTGCAAGTTGGAAGTATATTGGGTTCACAGCAAGGATAAGTACGCTGAAAAATGCAATTCTTCTGGAAGTGCCTGCTTCCACCGCAAAGGCATATGAGGCAAGAATACCGATAACTCCAAGGATCAAAGTTGAGATTCTGAGAGCAATGAAGGAAAAACCGAATGGAAGACAGAAGATCGTTCCCCATATAATCTGTGCAATGACCGGCATGCTAGTCCAGCCTGTCAGCTTGAATTGTCCATGATCTACCAGGGTTTCAACAGCACGCGCGTATGACCAGTCATCATTAAGAGGGAATTCGCCTGCAGGCCATACAGCGAGCACCATGGCTAACCATAACAATATAAGCAGTAAAGGCAGCCATCGTGAAGCATTACTGGCTGGATCAGGGGTTTTATTGGATTGTTCAGACGTCAAATTTTGCTGCATATCTTTTGGCAGTTAGTATGTTGAAAATGTCGGAATAAGTTGTTTTAACGACAGATTTCAGCAGTGACAAGGCATGGTTTCGAAGGAAATAGTTCTGGGAAATCTGTGAAAAACTCAAAGAAAAGGCCATGGCCTCTTTCTTTAGGGTGCGGAAAAGTTCATCTGAAGTCATGTGTTTTGTGCGAACGTTGCAGGTAAAGCCGTCATACAGGCTGAAGTCGTCCTTGTTTGTAACAAGTCCGGCTTCCAGCATTTCCTCTCGAAGTTTTGTTTTTGGATATGGAGTCAGGTATTGGGCATATATTGCATCTGGTTTTAATTCTTTAAATAACCGCATATTCTCGGCAATTGTTTCCCTGGTGTCGTCTGGATAACCCACGATGATTCCGGCTATTATACCCATGTTGTGCTTATGTAGAAGATCAGCCGTTATGCGGTTGATGTCGGGGTTCGTCGGCTTCTGCATATCCTTTAGATTTGTCTGTATCATGGATTCAAAGCCAACGAAAACCGTACGGAAATTGGCTTTGTCCATTTCTTCGACGATATCAGGATTGTTTGCCAAGCCGGTTGCAGAAGCCTGAACGGCATACAACATGTCATTTAACCCGTTCTTCACAATTGCGCGGCAAACCATACGAAAATGATCGGGCGCACAGGTAATATTATCATCCACCAGGAGGATAGCTTTTGCTCCATTTTTGCGGATATTCCATAGATCTGCAACTATCCGCTCTTCCGAAAATGGTCTGAAAGTGTGCCCGTACATGTTTGTTATAGAACAAAATTTGCAATTAAAGGGGCAACCGCGGGAGGTCTCGATTACATCCATTGGCATACCGAGATAATAGTAATTACTGTTGGTCCGGGTGTTGCGGTTGGGAAGTTTGATTGTACTGGTGTCAAGGAGCGGCCGTTTCGGATTATGTGTCCATCCCCCGGTATTATGGAAGCTCAGCCCCTGAATATCACTTAACGTGGTATTATTTTCAAGAGCATCCGCCAGTTCGGTCATCGTGGCTTCGCCTTCGCCTCTTACCATGAAATCCAGGGGGAGGGTGGGGTCCTGTGATAATTCTTTGGCCAGCAGGGTTACATGATATCCACCGGCTACAATGAGTATGGAGCTGTCAATGGAACGAATGAACCGTGCCACGCGAAGCAGGGTATCAAATTGAAAAGTCATTGCGCTCAGACCAATCAGCTTGGGGCGGAAACTTCGGATGGCTTTTTCAATCGGTGTCCTGATGCGTGGTTTGTGTACCACCAGGTCGAGGACTTTTACATCGTGGTTAATTAATTGCCCCGCAAGCGTAACTGTCGCCAGATTTGGAAGACGGGTCATGGAGTCAATAACTTCTGCTGTGTCCGGCATGGAAAGTATCAGGATTCTCATTTTTAATTTACCGGTTAAGGTCTCTTTTCTTTCGTTGATTGACTGCCAGCCAAACGAATGGAATGCATATCAATCTGTTTCGAAATTGTCGGGGGAACCCATGCCGGGTCTTTCTGCTGTATTTGCCATGGAAGGCAAATAAATTCCATCCGGCGATCTTCGTCGTTAACAGTGGTGATCAAAATATCGGATTCTTTGGACATGCTTTCTTGCTTGAGAGCTTTATTTTCTGGCTTTTTTGAAAAAAACTTGCCCATGGAATCCTTCTCTGAGAACAGCATCAGGGTTGGGAACTATAAGTTCGATTTCGTAATAGGATGGCTGCTCCATATTGTCTGTCATTGGCAGCCATGAGATTCGGGAAACCTTGGCGTTGAACTTTTTGTCACGTACAGATTCCAGCGTGAACTCGGCCGGATCATTGAGAGCAATATTCACCGCGTCTTGTTCATGTACCTGGCACCTGAGTATCATTGGATCTGTTACACCAAGAACAAATGCAGGACTGTCAAGGACAGTTTCGGCGCCTTTCCGTATGGAAGAATTGACTTGGATAACGAACGCGTCAATTGGGGCTATGAGAGAGATCAGTTCCGGTACATTGTCGAAGGCGATGTTCTCGCCTGTCAGGTCTTTCAGAAGACGAAGATCGTCCTTAAGGAGTTTTTCTTCACGCCTAAAACGTTCATCTGCATTGATGTATCGCAATTTGGTGAGTTTGATTTCTTCTTCAATCTGTTGCAATTTCTTCGGTGAGGCAAGATTTTTAACTTCAAGGTTGATCAATTCTTGTTTCTGATCTACAAACAAATTCAGAGTTTTAGACGAGTCAAGTAGTTCAATTTTTAGATTACCTATACTATCTGGATGAACCCTGCGACTCAGTTGCGCAACGGCCTCAACGGTAAGTTTATATCGAAGCAGAACGTCACCTCCATGTACCTGTTGACCATTTTGGGCCTTGATTTCTTCTATAATTCCGTGAAATGGGAAAAAGACAGACCTTTTAAGTGAATAGTATAACCTTCCCCGGGCTATGGGTGGATTCTGAGTTGTGATGGTTGCCGGTTCTTGTGTAGTTTTTGCCTCTGCGGTCACCAGTGGTTCCAGTGCAGTTATTAACATAAAAACCATTGCAATGCTTAATCGAAAAATGTTCCTAACTGCAAATGAATGTTCCATCTCGGTTTTCCTGATAATACGAAAGATCATTCCCGATTCCCTTCTTTTCCACCAGTGTTATGTAGTTCTACCGAAAACGATTTAGGATTGATAAAGCTATCTCTTAATTCGCCGGAAAGGTGGCGCACGTACAAAATGCTGAGATAATAGTCAAGGTTTTTGGAAATTCTATTCTTTTGGGCTAGCAGATATCCCCTGCGATTCTCCTGTAACATTCCAATGGGTAAAGCTCCGCTTTCATGTTTGATTTTGATTTGTTCGGTTTTTAATTTAGTAATTTCCTGGATAGTTTCAGCAGCCTTTAGATCAAGGGAAGCAAGATTATTTTGGTTCTGCGCAACTTTCCATGCTATTATAAATTTTTGCTCTTCCATGTCATAATCCAAGTCATACTGTTTTAACACATCTTTCTGACGGGTCACATTTCGACGCCGGTCAAAGCCATCCCAAGCCAGTAAATTGATTCCCAAGACAAGATAGCTACCGGTATCCGTATTATTGTAAAGCGGGTCTGCCGTTATTATCGAAAGTACCGGGCTCGGAATATACTTTGCGTATGCTGCGCGAATATTCAATTCCTGCAGTTTTTTCTTGATGGTGGAAATTTCAAGCGCAACAGAGTGTTCCTTGGCTTGAGATAACGTGATGTTACGGGGATCAAACCGATCAATAACCTGGTTACTTGCATTGGTAGTGATAATATTTATTTTAGAATCAAGCGGAAGGCCCATGAGTGACAGGAGGCTTTCTGTCAGAGATGTCTTCAAGACAATCAGTTTCTCTTTTTCGATTCTGGCTTCTTCCAGTTCCTTTTCTGCTATTTGTTTGTCAATAGGGCTGTAGTTGGCTAATCCCTTCATTGCTTCATTTACATCTATATTCTGCTCTGTCAACCTTATGATCTCATCCTGAATAGTTAGTGCCTGATCTGCAAAATCAAGACGCAGAAATACCTTTCCGCTTTCATAAAGTCCTTCAGCTATTGTCTGGAGATGGACCAGAACCGCAATGCGTGTAAATTCTTTCGCAGCACGAATCGCGAAGTATGGCTGGATGAAATCGTAGGGGCCGGTACTGAACGAAAAAGTGGCTCGGTCGTTGACATAATCAGGACTTGTTATTAGATAACTGGTGTTAATAAAAACGGACGGAATATAGTCCCAGCGCATATCAGATTCATTAAGACGTCGAATATTGATTTCGATGGAGCTTCTTTTAAGAAGCGGAGAATGTTTAAGACCTGCTTGAATACATGCGTTGAAATCCAAGACCTTGTTATTATATTCTGATACAGAATTCGTCATAGCGATTGTTGTTGTGGAGATGATCGTACTAATAATCATTATTAAAACCACATCAGCGAATGATAAAATGTATTGAGTCAACGGTTTCATTGTTTTTAAGCAACTTCTGTCAATGTACCTCCGTTAAAATAACAGGTCTTAGCGCAACGGTCAGCTACTTTATGATCATGGGTAACAAGAATTAATGCCGTTTTTTTGTCAGAAATGCATTCAAGAAATAAATCCATGATATTCTGGCTATTCTCGCTATCAAGTTGGCCTGTAGGTTCATCTGCAAGAATAACATGTGGACGATTTACAAGGGCTCTGGCAACGGCGACTCGTTGTTGTTCACCACCCGACAGAAGATTTGTTCTGTGGTAAATACGATGTCCCATATGTACCCGAGTCAGGACCTCGTCGATTCTCTCTTTACGTTCTCTAGGAGGAATACCGGCGTAAATCAATGGATACTCAAGGTCTTCGAAAACAGTCGAATTTTCAATAAGGTTGCAACTTTGGAAAACAAACCCGAAATAATTCCGTCTGAATTCCGCCTTGTTCTTTTCATCAATGTCGATGATTTCCCGCCCATTCAAGACATATGATCCTGCTGTGGGAGTGAGAAAGAGTCCAACGATGAAGAGCAGTGTGGATTTTCCTGATCCAGAGGGGCCGAGGATTGCAAGGCTCTCACCTTTATGAATCTCCAAGTTTACACCATTTAATACAGGAATATCACCCGCTGGGGTATGAAAATTCATCGCGAGGTTACTTATCTTGATTATACAATCACTGTTGTTCACTGTTTTTAGTTTCCTATTCAAATCTTACTGCCGAGATAACTTCCAATCGAGCCGCCTGGGCCGATGGGTAATAACCTGCCGCAACTCCAAGAATGACGGAAATAGTGATACTGGTCATCACGCTTGCAATAAATAAGCCGTGTACTGGTGAGCTATGGATCAGGGCGCCTATAATATTCATGATGAGCCAGCCCAATCCGGTACCGATCACGGTAGAACCGATGCTGAGGCAGAGGGACTCTGTGAGAAACTGTGCCATTATATCGTGATTGGTTGCTCCCATGGCTTTTTTCAAACCTATCTCCCTGGTTCTTGATCTAACGGCCGTCATCATCCCGTACCATATACCAGTTGCACCAAGACATAGGGTGGCCGATATTGAGACAAAAACAAACAATTGAATCCACCACGCGATTTTCTTGATGTATTTAAGTTGTGCCCTTGCCACATCAACTTGAAGCCCATTGTCTGACTGAAATTGTCTGACTGTCCCGGGGATCAGGGAAGCTACTGATTCGACGTCATCCCATGTCCTGCAACGGACGTATAGTTTATTTTTAGGGGTCATGCAGTCAATTCTGTCCACGGCTGTAGTGATAGGCAAGAATGCAAACTGGTTCATATCTCCGACGCCCGTACCTTCGAGGAAACCTATTATTTCATAGTAGTCACAGTCTATAAGTATTGATTGTCCCAAAGCTGGTAAATTGCCGAAAATGCGATTTGCTAATACCGAACCAAGCACGCAAACTTTTCTTCGTTCTGTTACATCTTCTATGCTGAAAAACCTGCCAGATTTGGGAGTAAAACTGCTGGCAGTCCAGAATGCATCATCAACTCCAACAAGTACAAAGCCGAATTCTTTTTCCCGCAAAAAGGTGGAAGCGTAGAGATTCTTCATTGCTGATAGACTCACTATGTTCACCCCCGGCAGACGGCTGATGGCATCTACTGTGTCTTGCTTAAAAAATGACTTGACGCAACTTGGCATATCCCGGCGGAAAGTGACTTTTACCATAGTTGCACCCCCCAGCAGGTCTAAGTCCCGGTTAATATTCATCTTGATGTCACGACCCATGGTCATAACGACAATGAAGCCACATGTTCCGAGTGCAATTGCAAGAATACCGCCGTAGTATCTGTTCCTATGGCGAAAGACCTGGCGGGTACCAATTCTTAATAAATCACGGACATTGATCATTTGCGGTGTTCTGCTGGTTGTCGGACAAGTCTGATTTTCTAATATGGTATTTTTTTATCAATGAGTCTAAAATTTCTATTATGCGATCCATGTGGTGTTTTTCATGGGTTGCCATGCAGGCGGAACGGATAATGGCGCACCCCCTAGGTACTGCGGGGTGTACTGCCGGCATGGCGAAAACGCCGTTTCGAAACAGTTCGCTGGCGAAATTGTAAGCCGTAGTGTCATTACCGATGGGGATTGGAAGGATAGGGATTGTGCCTTTTTCAATTCCGATACCAATTTTTCTATAGTTCTCCCGCATGTAGGTTGCATTCTCATGCAAACGTCTTATTCTTTCAGGTTCCTTCTCTATAATATCAAGCGCAGCCAGGACTGCTGCTGTACTTGATGCTGGAAGTGCAGCAGAGAAGATAAGCGTTCGGGAATAGTGTTTCAGATGTAACATCAAATCTTCGTCATCTGAAGCCACGAACCCGCCTATGGATGCGAGAGCTTTGCTGAAAGTTCCCATGATGAAATTAATTTTTTTTGTAACGCCGAAATAATCCGCTGTACCTCGGCCTCTCTTCCCAATGACTCCAATGCCGTGTGCATCATCAACATAAATCATGGATTGTGGATATTTTTCCTTGATATCAACGAGGTCCTGTAATTTGGCTATATTACCCGACATGCTGAACACGCCATCGGTAATAATAAGAATCCTGGCGTCAGGTTTCGATGCCGTGATTATTTCAAGTTGTTTTGATACATCGGACGGATCGTTGTGTCTATAGACTATCATTCTTGCAGGTGAAGCATCACAGCCGGAGATAATACTCGCATGATTATCATGATCGCAAAGGATAACGTCTTTAGCCTCCAGGATGCTGCCGATTATGCCAAGGTTTGTCATGAAGCCGGTTGTGTGGACAATGGCTTTGCGTTTTCCCGTAAGTGCGGCGAGACGTTCCTCGAGTTGATCATGCAGTATGGAATTACCGTTGAGGAAACGTGATCCTCCCGGTCCCGTTCCATAATTGTGAAGGGCGTCTGTTGCCGCGGCTATTACTCTTGGATCATTGCTTAAGCCAAGATAATCGTTGGAGCCAGCCATTATTACGCGCTTGGAATCAATTTCAACTTCTGGACCGAATGAAGCAGAGAGTGAATGGAAATAAGGGTAGTATCCCTGTTCTTTTGCCTTGGCTACTATTTGTGAAAAACTTCTTAAACATTCACTGGAGATCATGTATTAACCATTTTCCCCTTAAGTATTACAAAATATATCTTTAACTATAGTTATTGTTGCAGATATAAGCTAGAAATATTCCGCGTGTTCTGACGTGCCCCCGATAGTGATACCACTCATAATGCAGGTTTTGTAAGCGTAGTTGTAACATGATTCGCACGATGAAGCAATGGTATCCCCAATGACCCGAGGCATGCCTCGGGCGCCGGCGGCCGATACCCGAGCGAACTATGCGGTCTTATCGTATTATAGTCTCTTCGCCATTGTTCTATCAGCACCTGCGTATCCCATAACGTGTCGAACAGTTCTGCGTTCAGGATCTCGTCCCGGAATCTGCCATGAAAACTCTCGACATATCCGTTCTCCCATGGACTGCCTGATTCAATGTACAAAGGCTTTACCATGAGAGTCTCCAGCCAGTCTCTAACAATTTCGGCCGTGAACTCCGGACCATTGTCACTGTGAATATGTTCCGGAATCCCACGGTATATGAACAGCCGGTCAAGCACAACCAACACATCGTCGGATTTAAGGTTCCTCTTAACCTCAAGCGCCAGACATTCCCTGTATATTCGTCTATCACCGTCATTAACCTGATCACCCGGCCGGCCCCGTGTTCTGTCATGAATAAAATCATAACTCCATACATGGTTCTTATATGCAGGACGAAGCCTCACGCCGGACCCGTTGTTCAGCCATAAACGCCCTCTTTTGGGCTGTCTTTTCGGCACTTTCAGCCCTTCGCTCTTCCATGTCCGTTCCACCCGCTTGTGATTAACCCTCCAGCCTTCACGCCGCAGCATTGCTGTTATCCACCTGTATTCTCATTTCCCCTTGAATGTGATACTGAAATCGTCTGTTGTAGCCGATTCTTGCCCCCTTTTTTTCCCTTTTAACGCCTGCCGATTTCCAACATCCTGAATAAATGAAGGATATCGAACCTCATTTATTGAAAATAATACGGATTTTTAGCTGAGGAATTAACACATGACATTATTGCCTGATGATGTCTTACAGGTAGCTATTAAACAGATTATGGCCCTTTGCGATTCACAAGAGGCAATTAGAAGGATCAAAGACGAGTTTCCGAAATTACGATAAAGATCCTGCTCGTGCCTGGAGTGTTTCGATAAGATTATCGGGAGTCACTGGCTTGCGCAAAATACAATAATTAACTGGTTCAGTCTCGGTGTATTCGAGTTCTTTTGGCACTTCATATCCTGTACAAAAAATAATAAACGGCACTTTCCTTTTCTTTTTTTTGCATATTTCCTTGATTTCAAGAAAAGCCGTATAACCGTCCTTTACGGGCATGTTAAGATCAAGAAACAGAACGTCGTGAAAACCTTTTCGAAAGGCGTCAACAGCCTCTGCGCCATTGACGGCAAGATCGACCTGACATGCCGGCAACTCGACGGCAAGAACCATTTTGAATACTTTTCGTATGGCTTTCTCGTCGTCTACAATCAGTATTTTCATTTAGTATCTGACCCGCTCTTTTAAGGAGGGTAATTATATGTATATCGTCACCCCAAAACAATGCATATTTGCAATTGTAAACCCTGTCTCATGTCTTTTCCTTCAACCCAGGGTGGTTTGGACTGTAAAGAGGACCTTTGGGCCTTAAACCGAGATCGCCGTTGGCAACGAAAGGTTCGCCTCTTTCATTGAAATGTTCAATAAGCCGCCGCCGCCAATAAAGGAGCGTCTCCTTATGCTTAGGATCAGCGACAAGGTCATGCAATTCGCCAGGATCAGTTTGCAGATCAAAGAGCTGTTGAGTACCGTTAAAGGCATGGAAAATATATTTAAAATGCCCATCAGTGAGGGCATTTGAATGATTTTCCGGTGAGTAACATACATTATGTTCGATGTCGATAAACTCACGCCAACCGGCAGTTTTTCCGCGTGCCAGGTCTAGTAAGCTACGTCCATCAAAGCGCTTTGCGTCAAATCTAACGCCCGCGGCATCAAGGAAGGTGGGCAGGACATCACGCAATTCGACTGGTTGACGAAGAATCTGTCTACGTTTGGCATTCACCTGGTTGTCAGGCCAGCGAATAAGCATTGGAATACGGGCAGAGGACTCGTACGCATACGTCTTTCGCCACAAATAATGATCGCCAAGCATGTCCCCGTGATCACTGGTAAAAAGAATTAATGTGTTCTTCATCCAACCGCGTTTTTCGAGGACTTCCAATATGCGGCCAACCTGTTCGTCAATGAACGTTACAGAGCCGTAGTAACCCTGGCGGGAACGCCGGACTTGTTCTTCGCCGAGATCACCTCTCCAGGTTGATAAAGGAAGTTTTTTCCCGCGCTGTGCATGTCGTTCTGCCCATTGTCCGATAACAGCTTTTGGAATATCTGCTGTTTCGTAAAGTTTGAAGAACCGCTCCGGCGCATCATAGGGGCTATGTGGACGTGCGAACGAGACCTTAAGAAAGAAAGGGGAAGATTGGTTGTAGTTCTGAAGAAATTCAACTGCCTGATTACCTGTCCAGCTGGTTGGATGGAGTTTTTCGGGTAATGCGTAGGGACGGGCGGCATATTCGTTCCAGCCTATTCCTGTGGCATCAGGGTTGAGATCGGGTGCCTGCTGTTGGAACCACTGGCGGTAATCACTCTTGAAATCAGGGGTTTCAGAGCGGCCTGATTCGTCGAGGATGGTCTTATGGAAACCATGAAGAGTACGTTGCGGGAACCAATGCATTTTGCCGATTCCAAGTGTGTAGTAACCGGCCTCACTGAGCATAAGGGGCATTTCGTTTTCGTAATGTTCTGCCACACGTCCGTAGCCCAGCATGCCGTGGTGCCACGGCGACAGGCCGGTTAGAAGTCCAGCCCGTGCCGGTGTACAAGAGGGGACTGATGAATAAGCACAGCGGAACAGAACACCTTCTTTTGCAATCCGGTCGAGGTTCGGAGTGAGAATCGCCTGGTTACCTTCGGCACCGACGCAGTCCGCTCGATACTGGTCGGCCATCAGGAAGAGAATGTTCGGTTTTTCCCTCTCACGTGTTGTTATGGCACATTTTGTCTGCCGGGTTGCCAAGGCGACAGCACTTCCCAGTCCCATGTACAGGACGCGTCTTCGTGTAATTCTCCGGTTGGGTTTTCCGTTGATACACATAAGATTCTTCCTTACGGTCCCTTTTAGCAACAAGTACAGAATGGAGTCAAATAGTAAGATTAATGATGTAAATTGTCCTGATTTTGTATTTTTGAGTTGAAAATATAAAATTTCATTTTCTTGACTCAGATCAATGTTGACTTTTTAGTCTTTGGATATCCTCTTGTCAGAAAAGGTAAAGAAAGAGTGAAAGAAGTAATTAAGGAAGGGAGAAAATTATGAGTATGTTTTGCTTCCAATGTGAACAGACGGCCAAAGGGACGGGTTGTACAGTTGCGGGAGTGTGTGGAAAAGATGCAAGAACTGCAACATTGCAGGATCTTCTTGTATACATAACAAAAGGAATTGCGATGTACGCAAACAATGCAAGACAGATCGGCGCCAGGGACAGGGAAATAGACCGATTTGTGATTGAGGCGCTTTTCTCAACTGTAACAAATGTAAATTTCGATCCGGAACGGTTGGCGGTACTGCTGAAGAGAGCTGCCGAGATACGCGACAGAGCAAAGAAACTGTACGAGGGCGCATGTTCATGTGAAGGATCCGGCAGGAAAGCAGAGATTCTGGATGGACCAGCCGCCTGGGCACCTGCAAAAGATATCGAAGCCCTCGTAAAGCAGGGTGAAGCAGTTGGTGTGGAGTCAATGGCCAGGGAGTTGGGGCCTGATATAACCGGTCTTAAACAACTCCTCACTTACGGATTGAAAGGTATGGCCGCCTATGCCGACCATGCGTTGATTCTTGGGAAGGAAGACGATGATGTATATGCCTTTTTCCACGAAGCGCTGAACTTCCTTGTAAAAAAGAATCTGTCAGTTGACGAACTTCTTGTCATGAACCTGAAGTGCGGGGAAGTAAATCTCAAGGTAATGGGTTTGCTTGATTCTGCAAATACAGGCGCTTACGGAAATCCGGTTCCCACAAAGGTGAGAGTCGAACCTGTAAAGGGTAAAGCAATTGTGATTTCAGGTCATGATCTCAAGGATCTTGAGGAACTTCTCAAACAAACGGAAGGGAAGGGGATCAATATATATACTCATGGTGAAATGCTTCCTGCTCATGGTTATCCAAAATTGAAGAAATACAAACATCTTGTCGGCAATTACGGTGGCGCGTGGCAGGACCAGCAGAAGGAGTTTGAAAATTTCCCGGGCGCTATCCTGATGACAACCAACTGCATTCAAAAACCACGTGATGGCTATAGGGGCAGGATATTTACATGCGGACTGGTTGCCTGGCCGGGTGTCGTACATATAAAGAACAGAGACTTCTCTCCTGTTATCAACGCTGCGCTTGTGGCAGAGGGATTCAAGGAAGATGGACCGGACAAAACCATTACGGTTGGTTTCGGTTACAATGCTGTTCTTGGTGTGGCGGACAAAGTTATTGATGCTGTGAAGTCAGGGAAGATCAGACATTTCTTTTTGATCGGCGGATGTGATGGTGCAAAGAGCGGGCGCAATTACTACACGGAATTTGCGCAGGCTGTACCCGGGGACTGTATGATACTTACACTTGCCTGTGGCAAATATCGTTTTAATAAACTGGATTTCGGTGATATCAATGGGATCCCGCGTTTGCTGGATTGCGGTCAATGCAATGATGCATACTCGGCCATAAAGATAGCAGTAGCCTTGGCAGAAGCGTTCAAGACCGATGTGAACAGCCTGCCGCTTTCATTGATACTGTCCTGGTATGAGCAGAAAGCCGTATGCATATTGCTGACACTTCTACATCTCGGCATCAGGAACATCCGGCTAGGTCCCAGTCTTCCTGCCTTTGTAACACCGGCAGTATTGAAGGTGCTGGTCGATAAATTCAATATCATGCCGATTTCAACGGCACAGGAGGATCTGAAGAAGATTCTGGGCTAAAACGATTGATTTTTATTTTCTGCCAGATTTTGTATTAAGATTGCAATACGGTACGGAATTACTTTGCGTTGAATAACGCGAAGTGTTTAATTATGTGCCTTAATAGAGTTTTAAAGCAGGAGATAAATCATGAAGAAAAGTGGTGTATCGCGAAGGCAATTTCTTGGTACGGCCGGAAAAACTGCCGTTGCTCTTACTGCGTGCAGGTGGATGTGTGGCGAGGTGTGTGCTGCTAAGGCTTCAGATGCGTGCGTTGATGCGATTTGTGGAATATACTGCGGAGCATGTCCTGCTCTGATGGATAGTGTAAATGCCAAGAGGTCATCCGAAATCAAGTGCCTTGGATGCAGAAGCACGAAGAAAATGCCCGGATATGCACCTAAATGCGAAGTGAGAAAATGTGCGAAGGTAAAAAAAGTGCAGTCATGTGGACTCTGCAAAAGTTATCCCTGTGACAAGATTAAACCTTTCTTTCTCAGTCAACCAAAGTACGGCTTGCGTGAAAAGTACCTGAACATGGTCCGTGATAAGGGGCTCGAATGGTGGCTTGAGGAAATGAAAACACGTTGGGCCTGTAAAAAGTGCAGCACCCCTTTTGGTTATGGGATGAAAACCTGCAAAAAATGTGGTGAAAAAGTCTATTCCGATGCCGAGGAATTTGAGGAGTTCAAGAAAGAAAAAGCAAAGGGGTAGGCTGCCTTCTATAGAACTTCATCCGTCTTCGCAGGAGACCCCGGACTTGGAGTCCGTGGGATGAATGCCCCGACCTCTTGGAGAGTCGGGGCTACGCCGGATTCCGCGAAGAAACTGCGGGCGTTAGCCCGCAGAACTTCATTAGAAGTGCTTTGTTTTAGTTGAAGATGGCCGGTAATGGTGCTTACATTGTTGCATGGAAGATGAAATATCCACATTTGCTCCTTCTGGTGTAAAAGCCCCTCTGGTGTCCATGCTGGGGGTTGATTACTGGCATTTCAGGACCAGTGACGGCGGTGATTTATATACTACAAAATATGGACTCCCTTTCGTTGAACAGCTTCTTCCTGAAAACTGGTTTGAACGCAAGTGGTTTGATCAGAACCGGGAGCGGCTGATTGGAACCAGTACTGTCTATAAAGTCCAGACGAAAACCGTAGGCGAACGTAGTCTCAGTATCGTTGTGAAATGGTGCCGTGTGGGCGAACACGTGCCTTTCGACACCATGACACTGAATAAATTCGCCCTTGCTGAATTCAACAGCCCTTATGAAGAATTTTCACTGGTCATGGAAATGCGGGACAGCAGGGCAGCCGGTATCGTCCGTACTCACAAGCCATTGGCAATATATGTACCTTCAGAGAGGTTGAAACTCTGGCAGACCGGCCGTTCAGAATCGAAGATTGCGCAGAAGAAGGCGAAACATCGTGATATTGAACTGGATATTTATCGCCAGTACATTCTCATCTATGAGTGGATCAAAGGCGCATCGGTTGTGGAAGTACTTGAGCAGACTGATTTGCCCAAGGAGAGGCATGCAGAGATTGTGGAAGGGTTGACAAAAAGGGCTACGGCAGAACTTGCACAAAGAGGATTTCGTGTGCTCGATATGAAACCGGCCCATATTATTGTGCGTTCAACCCAGGATCGACAACTGGTTACTGAACCTTCCGGTGAAGTGGCCTATGCGCTGGTTGATTTTGAACTGCTGGGGCGGACCCCTGAACATGAACAGAATGTAAAGCAGGCCAGGAGGAATGAATATCTAAAGGGGCAATCACAAAGATTCGGACATGCAATGGAAGGTGCTTTTCCGGCACACCTTCGTCATGCGAGTATTTTCGGGGTGGATTATGTTTTCGGGCACAGCGAAAGTACGCACGGTGATTTATGGGTGGCCGGGAATGTGCCTGCGCTCTTTGACTTTTTCCTTCCCGAACGCTGGAGACGTACGCACAGGGTCGGATTGTCCAAAAGCAATGAGGTCTATTATACGAAGACCAAGGACAATATAAATATTGTCTGGAAAATATCCCGGGTAGGGGAAAAGCCGGACTTCAATCCTGATGATCCGAAAGGCAAATGTATTATCGAATCCGGCTACAACAGTCCTTTTGAAGAATTTGCATTGGCTTTGGAGCTTGGCCGTAAAGGTGTTGCCACTGTTTATCCAAGGGCGATTTACATGACGGGGTTGGAATTTGAATCTGCTGAATATATTGAAGATCCCAGCCGATACAAAAGTCATGCCAACCTGCTTGATCCTGAAGGCAAGCCTGTCCTGAATACGCACCACAATTACATCACGATCTGGGGTTTCTGGAACGGGCTTGATGAAATGCTTGCTGTGGCAGACAGACCGTCTTGCGAGGGGATCAGCCTGGATCTTGCCTGCCAGAGCGGATACGTGAGCCGGGCGGATTACGATAACCTTGTCGAGGTTACACGTCAGAAATTATTGAGCGCCGGCATGGAAGACCTGAACCTCAAGGGTGATCATATGATCCTCTCCATTGATCAAAACGGTCTGCTCATTCGTGATCCGCAGGGTCTTCCGGAAATCCGTTTCTGCAATTTTGAACTTATGAGGCGGATTTAACGTTGAGGTGCCAATTCACGGGAACGGAGCCAGTCGGTTAGCCGGTCCTGCCACGATGTGCCAGCCACGGTCTGACTGCGACCTATTCCGAAACCGTGTTTGCCTTTCTCGTATATGTGCATTTCAGCCGGGACCTTTGCTTTGCGAAGAGCCATGTAAAAATTGATGCTGTTTTCGGGCATGACGCCTTTGTCGTCATCGGCATGAACCAGGAATGTCGGTGGTGTATCTGAAGTAACCTGTGTTTCGTTGGAGAGATTTTCAACGAGAGCCGGAGCCGGATTGGTGCCGATCAGGTTATTCTTTGAACCTATATGGGGAAAATCCTTGAATGATACCACGGGATAAACCAGTACCATGAAATCCGGACGACAGCTTATCTTGTCGATTGGGTCGGCAGAGGCTTTATTTCCCCTGTCATAATGTGTTCCTGCCGTTGAGGCAAGATGACCTCCGGCTGAGAATCCCATGATACCGATACGGTTTGGGTCGATGTTCCAGTCTTTTGCCTTTGAACGTACCATCCTGATAGCGCGCTGGGCATCCTGCATGGGAACAGGGTGCATGTATCCTTTCTTGGGCAGACGGTACTTCAGCATAAAGCAGGCAACTCCGATTGAATTCAAGTATTTACCCACGGCATGACCTTCATGATTTGTTGCGAGCCCGCCATATCCGCCTCCGGGACAGACAACTATTGCCGTAATAGGGGTGGTTTGTTGTTCGGGAAGAAAAACTGTCAGTGTGGGTATATCCACATCGTTTGTACCTTTTGTACCAGGAGCTCCATTGGGCCATAGAAGTTCGATTTTCTCGCCGTCGGCCAGAGTAATACTGCTCAGTGACAAGAACAAAGCAACCGCAAGAATTCGAACCATGCTACATTTTACTGGCCTCATATGGATTCCTTTTCATTGGTTTTGCGCCTTTGCCGGACAGCTTCAAACAGAAGAATGGTTGCCGCAGACGCGACGTTGAGCGAATCGCATTGTCCTAGCATTGGAATTCTGACCTTTATATGTTTTTCTGCAAGCCATAATTCACTTAGACCGTATTGTTCGGTTCCGAGTACGATTGCGGTAGGAAGCGTCATGTCCACCTGGGTATAAAGTTTGTCGGTATGTGGGGTTGCTGCGATTGTCCGGATATTATGTTTTTTCAGCCAGGTTTGAGCTTCTGCAGAAGAGGTTTCCACCACTGGAAGTGAAAAAAGTGTACCGATGCTTGCACGGACGACGTTAGGATTGTTTATGTCAGTACAGCGGTCGCAAACAATAACTGCATTGACTCCTGCGGCGTCTGCAGAACGGAGAATAGTGCCGAGATTACCGGGTTTTTCAATGGATTCTGCAACCACAACAAGTGCATTTGCGGGAATGGTGAGTTTATCGAGCGAATTTCTGATTTGTGGAGCTACGGCAAGAAGGCCTTCCGGTCTGTCGCGGTAAGCCATTTTGTCAAAGACTGCAGCCGTACATTCAAACAGTTGGGTTTTTCCTTCAAGACATCGCTGTATAAGGGTGTTTTCGTTTTTCCCCGTGAAATAATCTTTGCAGTAAAAAAGTTCCACGGGAAAGTGTCTATTATCCAGCGCCCTGGTGATTTCCCTGTATCCTTCGATGATCATCAGTCCCATTTCGTCACGGTGTGAACGCTGGCGAAGTTTAACTGCTTTTTTTACGTTTGGATTACTGAGGCTCGAAATGGCTACTGCCGCTGTCATTGTTTTACTGGAACCTTCAGGCATTACTCTGACAAACCAAGATGTGTGATGATTGCTGAAGCTGAACCTTGAGTTGCAGAAGAAGAATTGGTGCTTGTTGCATCGCCCGGGATTGTCGATGAAACTGTTAATATCTCGGTTACTGCATTACTTGTAGTTGGAGCATACAAGCTTGTATAAACTACCGACACACCCCTGGTCGAAGAAAGGGTCCCCATGACCGTTGTTGCTGTCCCGGAGCTTCCAAGTGACCATGTATATTCATAACCGCCTTCTGCAGTAAAAACAACCGACTGGCCCTCGCTTACTGTAACTGTTGAAGGGCTGATCTTGATTAGTTCCGTGGCGGAATCAACTTCACAGCCGGTTACAAAAAGGATAGCCAACAGGGACAGACCCAAAACTGTTATGACAGACATCTTGCTCATTTCTGTGAAAAATCATACCTTAGATATGATTTTGGTGTCAAGATGAGTCTGGTGAAGGGAAAGAGTATGAGAAATGGCTTCCTGTCAGGTTTGTTATTAATGGCGGCAGTATTTGTTCCGCCTGTGGGTTGGTCTGCTGAAAAGGTGGTTGCGGACGGGGTAATTGCACAGGTTAACAATAATTTCATAACAATTGGGGATGTAATGATTCTTCTTCAGCCCGTACAGAGGCAATTGGCGACCAGGTATAGCGGTGTAGAGTTGAAGGCGCAAATGCGTGTGGTCTTTACAAACGCCCTTAATTCGATGATAGAGCGAAGGTTGATACTTGATGCTTACGAGAAACAGGAAAATAAATTTCCCGACACATATATTGACGGGCGTGTTGAGGAAATTTCTCAGGATATGTTCAGTGGGGATCGTTCAGATCTAATGGCTGCTCTGGCAAAAGAAAAACTTCATTATGAAGAATGGCTGAAAGAGATGAAAGATCACGTTATTGTTTCAACAATGCGGCGGATGAACGTAGAACAAAATGTGACAATCTCGGCCAAGGCCATAAGGAAGGCGTATGATAGTAACGTGGAACGTTACAAGACACCTGCCAAGGTCAAACTCAGGATGATCGTAATAAGTAAGAACGCTTCCGGCAAACAAAAGGCTGACGAAACCAGAAAAAAGATTGTTGAGGGTGCTGACTTTGCTGAGATTGCGAAATCTGTATCAGAAGGAAGTAAAGCTGCTGATGGCGGAGACTGGGGCTGGATTGAACCGAAGATACTTAGGCCGGAACTGGGTGAACTGGTCTCGAAATTGAAGCCGGGGGAAATCAGCCAGGTCAAGGAGATTGATGACCAATTCTATATTCTGAAGGTAGAAGATAAGAAAGAAGATACCGTAGCATCTTTTGCCGAGGTTCAGCCACAGATTGAACGTGAACTTCGCAAGTCCGAGTCGGAAAAAGTGTATAATGGATGGATCGAAAGGCTTCGTAAGGATGCTTATGTCAAGGTGTTTGATACAGGCTTATTCTGAATGAATCTCACCAGTCCTTCTCATGTTCGCGCCCTTCTTGATGATATCGGTTTTAAACCGAGCAAGTTGCTGGGACAGAACTTTCTCATAGACAGAAACATTCTTGATATCATCATAAAGACTGCCGGTTTGACTTCCGCGGACCATGTTCTAGAGATAGGGCCGGGACTTGGTGTGGTGACCCAACAGCTTCTTGATAAGGCGGGTTCAGTTATTGCCGTTGAAAAGGATAAACGGCTGTTTGCTTATCTCCAGGAGAAATTCAAAGACGTGCCTAATCTCAGGTTGATCAATGCTGATATGCTTGATGTGGATACAGGTGAACTGATCGAATCCGGGGTACAAAAGGTTGTTTCCAATCTTCCTTATTCAGTTGGAAGCCGGATACTTGTCGATATGATGATGGCTGAGCCCAACCCTGAGCTGATTGTTGTGACTGTTCAATTCGAGGTGGCGCGGAGACTCGCGGCACAACCCGATAGTAAAGAATATGGTGTGTTGAGTGTTTGGGCACAAGCGGGATATGATGTGGAAATGGTCAAAAGTATCAGCCCCGGTTGTTTTTGGCCGAAACCGGAAGTCACGTCTGCAATTGTTTGTATGAAAAAACATGATCATTTTCCGCTGACATGTATGCAGAAAAAGGTTTTCTTTTCTCTGACAAAAAAAATGTTTGCGTATCGCCGGAAGCAGTTGGCTTCGAGCCTTGGTCGTGTACCGGATCTGATAAAAATGAGTCAGAAAGAAATTGGTGCTATTCTTGAAAATACGGGCATTGATGCCAAATCCCGGCCCGAGAACATCGGGATAGCCAAATGGTGCGAATTAGTAAAGGCGTTGACATATGGAAAGTGAGAAACTAGCCTTACAATAAACTGTGGTTTATAAGGAAACCATGAAACAATGACTGATGCAGTAACACCAATGATGAAACAATATCGCCGTATAAAGGGCGAGTTGCCGGCAGGTGTTGTTCTTTTTTTCAGACTTGGCGATTTTTACGAAATGTTTTTTGAAGATGCCAAAGAGTCGGCTCCGATTCTTGATATTGCCCTGACGAAGCGTAATGGCATGCCTATGTGCGGCGTGCCTGTGCATGCTGTTGACAGTTATCTTTCCAAACTTATAAAAGCCGGTAAAAAGGTGGCAATTTGCGAGCAGGTGGAGGACGCAGCAGTGGCACAGGGTATTGTGCGGCGTGATATTACGCGAATAGTCACCCCTGGTACGGTTGTTGAAGACGGTATACTCGAGTCAAAACTCAATAATTTTCTCGCAGGGGTATATAAGGCGGGTTCATCCTATGGTCTTGCCCTGCTTGATCTTTCCACAGGTCTCTTCTGGGGAGAGGAACATGGTACAACTGATTCTTTGAGAGACAGTCTTCGGCGCTACTCTCCTTCTGAATGTGTGCTTCCTAATGACCAGTCGGTGAACACAGAACTACGGGCCGTGTTAACTGCCATAAATTCAATACAGGTCAGTTCCTGTGATGAATGGACGTTTGTATATGATGCCGCGCGTGACCTTCTGATACGTCATTTCGGTGTCCATTCGCTTGAAGGCTTTGGATGCGAGGGAAGACAGGCTGTTGTGGGTGCAGCTGGCGGGGTCCTGTATTATGTAAAGGAAGATTTGCATCGCCAGGCGACTCACATAAGGTCGTTCCAGGTACGTAATAGTGCCGATTTCATGGTAATTGATGAATCGACATGTAGAAACCTTGATCTTGTTTCGTTCCGCGGCAGGGAAAATGCGGTAACTTTACTGGGTGTTCTCGATGTTACGAAGACGGCGATGGGAAGTCGCATGCTTAGAGACTGGATTCTGCGACCATTGGCGGACATTGATAACATTTTGAAAAGACAAGATGCTGTTAACGCCTTTTGTACGAACCGTTCACTCCTGGCGGATATCAGGGATGCGCTGGGAAATGTCAGGGACTTGGAGAGGCTGGTTGCCAGAATAAATACGGGGAACGGTAACGGAAGGGATTTGGCAGCAATCGGGCAGTCGCTTGCGGCCCTGCCGGCTGTCAGGAAACCTGTTGAAAATCACCCCGTGGATCTTTTGAAAAAATTGGCAGAGTTGATTCAGCCAGTGCCGTCACTGGTTGACCTTATAAAAAGGACAATTGTCGATGAGCCCCCAATTGCAATAAAGGAGGGTGGTATTATAAGGAGCGGTTACAACCCTGAACTGGATGAGCTCAGGAGCGGTGCCACGGAAGGGCGCAAGTGGCTTGCGGAGTATCAGGCAAGTGAACAGGCAAGAACGGGCATAAAAACATTAAAAGTCAGGCACAACAAGGTTTTCGGTTACTACATAGAAATATCCAAAGGCCAGCTGGGAAATGTTCCTCAGGAATATATGAGGAAACAGACGCTGGTCAACGCGGAACGTTTCATAACACCGGAACTAAAAGAGTATGAAAGTAAAATTCTTGGAGCGCAGGACAGGGCGGTTGCGCTTGAGTATGAAATATTCGTGCAGATCAGGGAAGCAGTTGCCAGTGAAACCGGACATATACAGGCCAGCGCTGCAGCCATGGCACAATTGGATGCGCTTTGTTCTCTGGCGGAAAGAGCATTGAGTATGAGGTATGTCCGGCCGCTGATCACCACGAAAGACAGGATAGTCATCAAAGATGGGCGACATCCTGTTATTGAACAACTTGCGGATGCGGAAAGGTTTGTGCCCAATGACACGCTTATGGATTGTACTGCCAACCAGGTGCTCATTATCACCGGTCCAAACATGGCGGGAAAATCAACATATATCAGGCAGGTTGCACTGCTTGTGATCATGGCGCATATCGGGTCGTTTGTGCCTGCGAGTGAAGCTGAAATCTGTGTTTTAGACCGTGTTTTCACGAGGGTGGGGGCAAGTGATGATCTGGCGCGCGGTCGCAGTACTTTCATGGTTGAGATGCAGGAGACGGCGAACATACTGAACAATGCAACACCCAGAAGTCTGATTGTCCTGGATGAAATCGGCCGTGGAACCAGTACATTTGACGGCATCAGTATAGCATGGGCTGTTACGGAATATCTTCACAATAATACTGCGATAAAGGCCAAGACACTTTTTGCGACTCATTATCACGAGTTGACCGACCTGGCGCTTGAGATGCCCGGTGTGAAGAATTATAACGTGCTGGTAAGGGAGAAGAATGACAGTGTTGTTTTCCTGCGTAAAATAGTACCTGGCGGCGCAGATAAAAGTTACGGTATACAGGTTGCACGTCTTGCCGGGTTACCTCAGGAAATTATCGAGCGGTCAAAGGAGATCCTGGCCAACCTTGAAGAAGGCGAACTGGCCGACGGTGGTCAGCCAAGGATTGCAAGGCACAACGTAAAAAAAGGAAAGTATAATCCTGCCCAGATGTCGCTGTTTGGAGAAACCGTGAACGTCAAGTCTCCGCGGCAGGAAACATGACCTTGAATGTACTTCCTTTGCCGGGTTCGCTGTTTATCGTTATATTGCCACCGTGTGCACGCAGAATTCCCAGAACTACAGACAAACCGAGTCCGCGTCCCCTGATTTTTGTGGTGAAGAATGGATCGAAAATCATTGCCTGAACATCAGAAGTCATTCCGCATCCGGTGTCTTTGATTTCCACATAGACATAATTATTGCCATGAGGAATCTCGTCCAGGCATTCTTCGTCACGGTGAATTTGATCGGACTGCATTGTGCCGGTCAAAATAGTTATAGTCCCTTTTTCTTTAATGATTGCATCGGCGGCATTACTGACGAGGTTTGTTATAACCTGCCGGATGCATGACAAATCACCGTTTATCATCGGAATATCGTTATGAACTGCACATTGGATGTCTATTCCAGGGCGAATGGATTTCTTAAGGCCTGGAAGAATATCATTAATCATTTCATTAACATACAATTTTTCAATTTTGAATTCACCCTTACCGGTATAAATCTGCAGTTGATTTGTAAGATCCAGTGCCTTTCGTGCGGTTGTTTCAATTTGTGTTGCATTTTTGACTAGCGGTGAATCTGCAGGAATATTTCGCAGGATGATGCTGATATTACCAAGAACGGCAGCCAGCAGATTATTAAAATCATGGGCAACGCCTGTTGCCATTAAAGACAGGCTTTTTACCTTTTCTGTCGGGAACAGTTGATTATGTGGTTCCTTCATCTGGTTGGAGTTCTTTTTCTTTGACATGAACGCGATACTACTGCCGTGAGGGATCATGGTCAATAGTCTTTCAGTTCCCGGGGATTACTTGTATATCGGCTTATCTTGCCGAATATAACCGGATTCTTCTGTACCAGCTGGCCGCTTGAATTTGTTCCAGTATCACTCGTTGTCTGTAGACTTGATAATGTATGGCCAGTAGTTGCGGGTATAGATATAAAGAGATACAAAATTGGAGATAAAAGCGATTCCTTCCAGCAGATGCAGAATCCAGTTACTGATGATCGGATTGCAGGGGGATCCTTCGACGAAATAAATCAGGCAAATCATCGGGAAGTTTATGGCTGTCCTGAGTTTGCCGGACCAGTTTGCTCCGCCACTGACATTATACATGGATCCGATGGATCTCAGGAATGTAACCCATTGGTCCCGCGAAAGAAAAAAAACGGTCATAACCAGCAGAAATACCGCATGAGGAATGTGATTGTTTTTTGTGGCGATAAATACCAGCAATGGCAGCGTGCTGAGGTAAAAGAATTTATCCATCAACGGATCGGCATGTGCGCCGAATTTCGTCACCACATTTAACTTTCTGGCCAGATAACCGTCAAAAAAGTCGGTAACGGCAGAAGCAATCAAACAGCCCAATGATACAGAAAACAACCATGTTTCATGATATTTGACATTAAAAAGTGCTCCGGTGAAAAACAAAAGAACAAGAGGAAATCTCGCGAATGTAAGAAAAGTGACAAAAAACAGTTTCGTCCTGTTTTTCATAAGAAAAATTTCCAAAGCGTTTCCTGCCCTGGTATTATATCATTCCCCGAGCTGATAACGCGCGAATTTTCTGATCTTTAATATATCGTTGACTTGTTTGCCTTTTGCATCAAGAAGAGCGGTGATTGTCACTTTTTGTTCCTTTACGAACAGCTGGTTGACAAAGCAATTCTCCTCGTAGAATTTTTTCATTTTACCATCAACGATTTTATCAATGATATTGGCTGGTTTGTTAGTAACCTGCTTGGCATAGATTTCGCGTTCTGTTTTAACTACATCGGCAGGTACCTCTGCTGATGTGAGATATCTGGGTTTGCTGGCTGCCACGTGCAGTGTCAGGTCCTTGATCAGTTCCTTGAAAATCGGATTGTTTACAGTTTCCGCCTTTTCGCATGAGACATCCACGAGCACGCCGACTTTTCCTCCCATGTGGATATATGAAGCGATTGCACCGGTACCCTGAAGTACAAAGCGCATATTGCGTGTGATAACCAGATTCTCGCCGATTTCTACAACTTTTGCCGTTAAATCGGATTTCATCGTTTCGCCGAGATTCCCGTCGGTGGAACATGCCTTGACTGCAAGCTGGCTGACGAAAGTCTTGAAGTTGTCGTTTCTGGCGACAAAATCGGTTTCGCAGTTGACTTGGATAAGAGACGATATTTTACCATCCGGAGTTGTTGCGGAGGCAATAATTCCCTGATTTGTTGCACGTGAAGCTTTCTTTGTTGCGATGGCAATACCGCGTTCACGGAGGATACGCGTTGCCTTTTCCATGTCGCCGTTGGCTTCGACCAGGGCGCGTTTACATTCCATCATACTTACATTTGTTGTATCACGTAATTTTTTGACGGTATCAGCAGATATTTCGGCCATGGGTAATCTCCTTGGAAATTTAAATTACTTTATTCTTTTTCAGCTTCTGGTTTCTGTTCTGTTTCAGCCTTTGGTGCCTCTGCAGGTTCTTTCTTTTCTTCTGCAGCGGATGCAACGGCTGTGTCTTCTGTTTTCTTCTTTGAAGTGCCGGCTTTTGCGGGTGCTTTTTTGTCTGTTCCTGCGGTCTTTCTTGCGGGTCTTCTAGTTCCACTTCTTGGTCCACCGCGTCCCGGTTTACCGGCTTTATCCCTACCTTCGCCGGCTTCTGTAATGCCTCTGGCGGCCCTAGCCGCGGCCTCAGCTTCCTTTTTGCGGGCGATTTCAACAGCCACCTTGGCATATTCCTGGTTGGCTTTGCCTATGGTTTCTCCAACTACTGTTGCGATCAATTTGATGGCGCGCAGAGCATCATCATTACCGGGAATCGGATAATTGATCGGATCCGGATCACAGTTTGTATCAACAATAGCTACAACTGGAATGCCTAATCTGTTTGCTTCAGCAACGGCTATTGCTTCGCGGTTAATGTCCACCACTAAGAGAGCGCCAGGCAGGTCAGCCATGCTGGCGATGCCCGTGAGATTACGCCTGAGTTTTTCAAGTTCGTGTTTCAGTCCGGAAACTTCTTTTTTGTGCATCTTGGAAAAAATATCGTTCTTTTCCATGTCATCAAGCGTACGCATTCGTTGTACACTGCGACGGATCGTGGTTATGTTTGTCAGCGTGCCGCCGAGCCAGCGGAAGGTCACGTACGGCTGATTGCAGGCTGTGGCCGTTTCTTTGATGACTTCCTGTGCCTGTTTCTTTGTACCTACAAAGAGCACATTTTTTCCTGCACAGACGGTTTCATACAGGAATTCCAGTGCGCCCTGAAGCATTACAAGGCTCTTTGATAAATCGATGATGTGGATCCCGTTGCGCTTGTCAAAGATATAGCGCTTCATTTTGGGATTCCAGCGTTTGGTTTGATGACCGAAATGAAGTCCTGCATCGAGCAGGTCGCGAACACTAATGTCCCGATAGGGTTTTTCTACAGTATCTGCCACGTTATTCTCCTTTTCTTCCCATTGCCATCAGCCGGCTTTCGCCGTGCCTGGCGGGAAAATCCGCTTTGGTTTTCCCTGTGGCAGGGAAAACACTCGCTTCCGTCCCGCGTTTACGGCTGTCGCTATCGCGGAGCCTCCGAGACTAACAAGACGCAGGACTGTAACAGAAAACCCTTACCACGCAAGGGTAAAATTAGCGATTTTATTAGGAATATTCCGTTCAGGCAGGTTTGCGGAAATGACGAATAAAAGTGAAGAACCATGCGGCGGTGAATAACAGGAAAATGCCAAGTGCTGAAAATACTGCAGTTTCGTTAAGTCTTGCGGGTCGTTCAAAGTTTGCAAGGAATACCATATGGTTCATGAACAGAAAGAAGAGATTAATGGCAATTCCGAAAATATGCATGCATCCCGAAATGTATATGAGCGACTGTCCTTTTCGTCCATCGGCCAGCCAGTAATCCTTGTTCGGCAGATTAACAAAACGGACAGGGATAATACTCGTAAGCTTTGACGTGGCGAGCATCAGGACTGTCATAAATATGAATAAAGTAGCTGATAAGAGAAGGTTCCCTGTGCTTGTCATCCAGCCATTCGGCAAGCCTGATGTTCCAAAATGTGTTGCGACTTTCCGGGGCAGATAAGTGTAATAGATTATAGACTGCACTATTCCTGCAAGGCATATAAGAATTAATAGTATTTTTGTTTTCATTAACTATTCAGCCTCGAGACTACAGTAATCTTCTTTTTGCGAGGTAAGAGTGTAATCAATGTTTATTGTCCTGCGGCGGTTCCAGCAGAAGAAAATTAAGGTTGGTATCCGGTTGGGATCCCAGTTCCAGCGCTGACTTATAATGATTTCTTGCGGCATTCGTTTCCGCCGGTTTACTTGCGAGCAGGATTTGGGCAAGATTATAATGCGCCTCTGCGAGTTTCGGGTTGAGAGTCAGCGCTTCCTGCATTTGCTTCGCGGCATCAGGTATTTTACCGAGACCAAAATATGCGGTACCGAGTATAATGTGGGCAATGGCATTTGAGGGATCTTCCTGTATAAGTGGTTCTGTGAGATACATTGCGTTTTCAAATTCATTTGCCCGGCAATGGGTAATTCCCATGAGCATACGCATATTTATGTCGTCGGGTTCCATTCGAAGCCCGTTGAGAAGTATGGCGCGCGCCTTTTCAGTATTTCCCTTTCCCAGCAGGATCTTGGCTTCAGATTTGATGTTCTCAATTTTCTTTTTATTCAGGGTTGTATTGTTGCCTGTAACAGCGGGTGTATCCGCTGGGACCATGATATCGGTCCTGTCGGATGTTGCAATCTCCGCGAGGTCTTTCTTGTCTGTATTGTCCAACAATGCGTCAAGCTGGTTGTTGCAGTATACGATGCGAAATTGCGTAACGCCTGGCTGCCAATCAGGATAGTTTTTCGAAAGCTTTATGTATGTGATGAGGGCTTCCCGGTAAAGAGTTATGGCATTGATGTATTTTTCCCTGTCGCGTGCCTCATCTGCCATTGTCAGTATCTGCTGAGCCTTTTTGAACTGTATGGCAGCGGGTAGACGGTCATCACCGTTATCGGCGGAAAAGCCGGAACCGGCCAAGAATACAAAACAGGCAATTAATATCAGTCTCTTCATCAATTTCGTTCTCCACATCACTATTACCCGCCAGCGATATAATGTCATATATCCTGCTGCAATATATTCTGACGCAGGGAACTTCTCTTTTCTATTGAAAAACTGGGTACATTGTATCCACATTGTGTCTTAACTGGCAAGGGAGGAATAACATACTTCTGTCTTGGCGTTTTATAGCGGATAATGTAGAAAGTGAACATATGACGACAGACGTACCAGAAACAAATCAGTATTCCCGCAAGCGCAGGCATTTCAGGGGATACCGGCATTTAAAGGTGATCCTTCTTGCGCTGGGTCTTGCCGGTTTAATTCTAGGATTGGGTATGGCAGGTGGTTATATATTTCACAAGAATGTAAAGCTTCTTAACCTTGGTCTTGTCTATATGATTATCTCGCTGATTGTGCTCGGACTCCGGGGTATCATGGTCTATCTTGGGCGTTCCCGGGGATGACGACTGAAAGCTTTTGAATTGCCGGAGATTTGAATGATCGAATACAGGAAAACTGCTGAATGGATCGGAAGTTGTTATGGTATTGATCTGCAAGCCGGTCAACCTGTCGTTGTGCGTGCTGAACGAACCCGGGGACACGTGAACTGTTTTCCTGTGTCTGTTAATGACTCATCGTTTGTAAATGGTCTTCAAAGTGGTAAAGCTGTTGCAGTTGGTGCCTTGACGGCAAGCGAGAGTTTCTCGTGCTGGCTTGAGGCGCCGTTTCTTTCGTTTCGTAAAGCACTGAAAGTCCTGCCGACACTTCTTGATGTTCAGCTTCCTTTTGCGCTGGAGGATTGTATCTATGATTTTGTTGAGACGAAACAAAAGCAGCTGACAGGAAAAACGGATATCATCGGTAAAGAACTCTTGCCTGTCGAAGGAGGCGTAACTCGTGCCCTCGCAGTTGCTGCCAGAATGGAGGATATCCAGAAGAAGATAGAGTTATTTAAAACATTTGGAATAGATCCTGTTGTGCTTGATCAAGAGGGGTTGGCCCTCTGGACCCAGAGTCTTTTGGAAGTACCAGTCGTAACAGGCACGGAAAATACACCCCGCATTGTAGTATATCTTGGGATTGAGCGTTCAACCATGGCGATCGGGCGCGGCGGGGAATTAATAAGCGCGCACAGCCTTGGACCGAACAATATTGCCCAGATAAGCAGACTTCTAAAAGCGCAACTCAAGCAGGGACATGGCCGGAAAGATGCTGATGTCAGATGGATGTGGACCGGCCCCGGGGTTGGTGATGCCGCGTTGTTTGGGAAACTTCAGGAGTCACTGCGTTCTGAGTGGCCTGGTACTTCGATTGTGCATGACAAACCTGAAACATTTCTTGCCCGGGCGGTGGCAACACGTGCGCTTCTTGCCGGACCATTACGCTGTAACCTCAGAAGCGGGACATTTCTCCATCCGCGTATTGCCCGAAGGGTCGAAAAGGAAACACTCAGGACGGCATTGACTTATCTGGCAGCCGGCCTTCTGATATGCGCCATAAATCTTGCATGGAACACGGTGGTTCATCAAAAAGAAGCCGGATTGGAGGATATGACAATTTCTCTGGCGGACAAACTTGCCGGTTATCATGTTGCTGCGAAAGGTGAAGGACGTATCAAGGTGGTACGTGATGCATTGAATCCGCGCAGGGACATGCTGAAACCGTTTCTCAGGAACTTTGAACCGTCACTGATTGAAATGATCAGTTCCGTGACTGATCTGGCAAAGAAGAACGATCTTCACTATGAGACACTTTCAATCAGCCGGGAAAAGATAAATGTCAGTGGTACGGCAGGAAACTGGAAGAAATGCGACGTACTTTTGGATGCTTTGAAACAAAAGGGATATGCCGTCAAGCTGGATAGAAAGGAATCGCTGGCTGATGAACGTATTGTATTCTCAATAACCACACCGGTGACAGGAGGCAGTAATGAATGAGAACCTGTCAGCGCGGATTTTATGGCTGTCTGCTGCCGTTTTCCTGGTCATAGGTGTTGGTATGACAGTACAGAACCTCAACACGACGGATGATTTATACCGGCGGTTTAAAAAGAAATCCGGTGAATTAAAAATATTGAGAAACATGGAAACTGATCTTGCCCGTTTCGAGACTGCAAAAAAGAAGACGGAGCAGATTCCAGAGAAACATCCCGTTTCGTTGAATGGTCTTCTCCAGGAAATGTTTCCTGGCAGTAAGGCTGATGACATGAAGGATTCGCGGAAAGATCTGATTGACGGGTGGTTGATCAGGCAGAAGGAAATCTCAATGAATGATATTCCTGTGGGAAAATCCATGGAATTTGTACAGAAAGCAGAATCGCAGAAACTGCCATGGTGTCTGACCAGGTGTGTCATTCGTGCTGTACCGCGAACAACCGGAATTGGTCAGGTAATCCTGACGATGGAGGCGCTGGATAAGACGGAATAAATTATATCGACTTATAAAACCGGTCTACAGGAGGAGAATCATATGGCACTGCTAGAACAGATAAAAAAACGTTACTCGGTCAGGTCTTATCAGAATCGGCCTGTTGAAAAGCATAAACTTGATATAGTGCTTGAAGCGGCGCGTCTGGCGCCATCTGCAAAAAACTTCCAGGAATGGAGATTTGTGGTGGTACAGGATGTCGAAACACGCCAGAGATTGGTACCTGCAGCCAGTAATCAAACATTTATCGGCCAGGCGCCTGTTGTCATTGCCTGTTGTGCAACCAACTGTGCGTATATAATGCGCTGTGGGCAGTTTTCTTATCCGATTGATCTCGCAATAGCCATTGATCATATGACCCTGCAGGCGGTTGAAGAAGGGCTTGGCACCTGTTGGGTAGGTTCGTTTTTTGAAGACCAGGTAAAGAATGTTCTTGGTATTCCAAAAGAAATCAGGGTGGTTGAATTGCTTGCATTGGGTTATCCGGCAGATCAACCCAGACTGAAGAATCGTAACCCGGTGGGAGCTATAGTGTCTTATGATAAGTGGTCTTTTTGAGTAGTGTAAAATTCGGGAATTGAATTACTACCACATTATTCTGGATTCCAGTTTGACTTAATACCTCTGTTACTCTGAGCCCTTTTTCAGCATTTCTTTTGCGTGTTTGAGGGTCACGCTGGTCAGATCGCGACCGCCAAGCATTCTGGCAATTTCCTCTACGCGGTCATCACCTTTGATTCCCTTAATTCCGGTGCAGGTACGGCCACCACGAACTTCCTTTGCTACGACAAAATGCGTTGTACCGTGAACCGCAACCTGTGGCAGGTGAGTGATGCAGAGGACCTGGTGCTTTTCCGCAACGACTGACAATTTGGCGCCTATGGCGTTACCCATCTCGCCGCCGACATTTGAGTCAATCTCGTCAAACACAAGGACTGGAATCCTGTCATGATTGGCCAGTACTGATTTTATTGCCAGCATCACACGTGATATTTCACCGCTTGATGCTATTGCCCTCAAGGGTCTGGCAGGTTCTCCGACATTCGGAGCAAACCCGAAATCCGTTTCATCCATTCCTGAAGGACCCGGCTCGATCTGGCGAAGTTCCACGCTGAATGAGCCCTGTTTGAATCCGAGGTCTCGTAATTCCCTGGTGATGGCCTTTGCCATGGTTTCGGCGGCTGTCCGTCTTTCTTTGCCTAGCTTGCCACCGGCTGATTGGATTTCTTTCTGTATTGCTTCTATTTGCCTGTCGATTTCCGAGATTTTTTCACCGCGGCTTTGGAGGTCACTTAATCGTTCTTTGGATTTATTAAGGTGTTCCAATATCTCTTTTACAGACGCACCGTATTTTCGTTTGAACTTGTGAAGCATAGCCATGCGGTCCTCAAGCCATTGCAGGCGTTCAGTATCACTTTCAATATTCTGAACACGGCTGCTGATGCTGGTTGTCAGTTCCTGGATCTGTATTGAAATTGATTCTGCTTCTTTCTTCCATTCGACGGCTTCAGGAAGAAGATTTGTCAGTTCGTTGAGAGCCGCCTGGATTGAGGAGAGGGCGTTAAAGGCGGACGAGTCACTGTCGGAAAGCGCAGTACGGATACCGTTGGAAAGCTCCAGTATACGCTGGGCATTGGCTGTTATCTTGTGTTCATTCTCAAGGTCAGTCTCATCGCTGGAGGTGAGATTTGCATCTTCGATTTCCTTGACCTGGAAGGAAAGCATTTCTATCTGACGGGCGACTTCGGTATCGTCACAGTCCAATTCCTTGCGCCTCGCCTTAAGTTCACACAATTCCCTGTAAATTATCTGATAAGCTTCGCGGATCTTTTCCAGATGGCCGAAAGAATCAAGCAGGTCCAGTTGAAATTCCTGGCTCAGGAGCGACTGATGATCATGAGGGCCGTGCATATCAACCAGCAGATCGCCGATTTTATTCAAAGCCTGGACAGTGGTTGGACAGTCGTTGATCAGGTTCTTTCCGCTTCCGGAGGTTGTTATGATTCTGCGGACGATGAGTCGACCATCCTCGCAGGCATCTATTCCCATTTCGGCGAGGATATTGTTGATTTCCAAAGGGTCGGCAAGCTGGAAGACTGCTTCAACGCCGCACTGTTCGTCTCCGGCCCGGATCATCGTTTTGTCTGCGCGTTCTCCGAGCACCAGTCCAAGGGCGGCGGCAAGTATTGATTTTCCTGCGCCGGTTTCGCCGGTGATTACATTCAGACCATTTCCATACTCGACGATTATGTTCTCGACGATTGCGAAATTCTTGATCCGCAGTGTTGTTAACATGGGCGAAAAGATACTAATTGGCTGTTATCTGGCAAAGGAAAAAGAGAGGTAATCTGAATTTCAGCAACTCTTTCTATAGTCGTATAACTCCTCCGGATTCTTCGTCGTGGCTTGCCATGAGCAGGATGGGCGTGTGGGCTGGCCTGCCAGCCGTAGCTATGGGTTACAGGGGCGAAGAAAAGCTGGCCTGCCAGCCGTAGCTATGGGTTACAGGGGCGAAGGCTGGTGGCAGGGAAGGGAATCGAACCCTTGACCAAAGGCTTATGAGTCCTCTGCTCTACCATCTGAGCTACCCTGCCGAAGAAAAGATGTCCGATAAGCTAGGAAACGGCTCATGTATTGTCAACATCCATGAATCTGTCTGTAATTAGTCCAGTGAATCGGCAAAGGATTTCATGTATGGCTGGATTTCAAGCAGTTGGTTGTTGTACTGGATTTCGTCGAAAAGATAGACCGCGTATCCGCCATGCCCGCCACCGCAATACTTCTTGGCCTTCTCGCCGAAATTGGGCAGAGGCTGCATGCCTTCTTTCAACTGTACCTCGTGCGTAATACTGACAGCTTCGCAGAGTTTGTTGAAATTTTTCTCTATTGCTGCTTCACGGCCGACAAGACTGCCTTTTACCAGTAAATCATAGTCCCTCGGCGTATTTGCCAGTTCCATTGTCACATGCTGCTTGCCAGTCCAGTAAATTGCCATTTTTTCTCGGAGAAATGACGGATTCACCTTGAATTCCAGTACCGGTTTTTTACCGGAATGCCATACACACAACCCTGTTTCGTGAATGATGACCGGGTCCTGCCAGCCAACGTTATTGGCAAGTTCCGATTTGATTGCATCCTTTGCCATGAGATGAGCATGTGCACCCGATCCACCGAGACCGGAACATGTTTCGTATGGCCAGTGATACAGACTGACCAGCGGGGAAATGGCGCAGTTAACCACGTAACTGCCGGGCCTTGAAAAACGGGGAACGTCCAGCCAGCCGCCGGCAAAATCCACCCTCATCGGCACCTCAGCAGGAGCAGTCATTCTCTGGAACAGTTCTGTCGATGAAATCTGCTTGTATCCAAGGACCTTGGGAAGCTTTACATATTCGGCCCCGATTTGTGCGCACAGCGCCTTCTTGACGCCTTCAAATTTGTCATCATCCGTCACGGCAAGTACTTGCGGACTGGCCTTCAAAAAGGCAGTTTTGAAATTCAGGCCCATTTCCATGTCATCGCCTACAACTACTTCGTCGACCATTTTGAGGGCTTTGACGAGATTGATCTTGTGTTCGATAGGAAGGAATGGACGTCGTCGTTTATGGATAAACTGCACTTCTTCGCTGGCTATACATACGATCAGGTAATCACCAAGTGCTTTTGCCTGGTTGAAGAATTCCACGTGTCCCCCGTGGAGAATGTCGTAACATCCGGACACAAACACTTTTTTCATTTAAGCTCCTTTAGTCTCTTTTCTTCTCTGACGAGACGACCGCGCCGTCCTTGTATGTTGAGATCTGGAGAATACCATTAATGTATCGTGCATCGGTACCATCCCAGAACAAGCCGTTCTTGCAGGTTGCCTCTGCAATCTGCGTTCCGTTTGTGTCGAAGAAACACCACTTGCCGTCGTATTTTCCGCCTGCAAACTGACCTGTGTATGATTTTGCACCGTTCTCATGCCACCCCTCGGATTTGCCTTCGCGTTCTCCGCGGGAGAAGTTTATTTCCATTTGTTTCTGACCGTTTGGGTACCAGCGCGTGAATACGCCATCAGATTTTCCGTTACGGCGTATTTGCTTAAACTTCGGCTTGCCGTCAGGGTAATTCTCGATCCGTTCGCCGTTTCTGATCCAGGGTTTACTGGCGATAAAGTCTTTTGCCTTATCTATCAATCTGGTTTGTGTGAATCCAAGCGTCAATATTCCGATAACTACCAGTATCGCCACTATAATTAAAATTTTGTTTGTCCTTGTCATATCTATTTCTTTAGTACCCCAGTTTTCTCAAGCCATGTTTCACAAAGTTTTGGCCAGTTTGAAACAGCATTTTTTGACGGGCGCAGGCCATATCCATGACCACCTGTCGGAAAAATGTGCAGTTCCGAAGCGACCTTTGCCTGTTTCAGGGCGAGATAATAGTAAATACTGTTCTCAACTTTTATACCATCATCTTGTGTCTGGATAAGAATTGTTGATGGGGTTTTTGATGTTACGGGAAGCTCTTCGACTATAGTGAAATCCTTGGTTGTCAGATAAGCTGGGTAGATGAGCATTGCAAAATCAGGTCTGCAGCTGAACTCATCAGCCTTGTCAACAGGATCGTAACTCTTTGTTTCAAAACCGTTGCATGCCCGCGCTGAGAGGTGCCCGCCGGCGGAAAAGCCAATGATGCCGATACGCTCAGGATCAATATTCCATACCTTTGCGTTCTGCCTTGCCACGCGGAAGGCGCGCTGGACATCCTGGAATGCACCCTGCCTGTTATTCGGTACCCGGTATTTCAGCAGGATTGCAGTGATCCCGATCGAGTTCAACCATTCGGCAATTTCTGTTCCTTCAAGGTTCATGGCGAGGATACTGTATCCACCACCGGGGCATACGACGACTGCCGGGGCAGGACCTTCGGACTTATCCACCTTGTAAAGCGTAAGGTTCGGCTTGGTCACATTGCCTAGTCGGATAATGGTGTCCTTGGACGGATTTTCGGTGCCCTCGAGCATGTTGGTCTGGCCGGGTGCCATACCGGGCCAGAGGTCAAACGCGGGTTTTCCAGAAGTATCTGCTGAAAACGCAGATTGAGATGAGAAAATAAACCAGAATATTACTGCCAGAGTAAGAGGGAAGTTTGTTTTCATATCGGAAGTAGAATAGCGGTTAAACAAAAGGGAGAAAAGAAAAATTAGGTGATTTATGGCGGATACATAACCCCATCGGATTTTCTGCACTTGCGCATTAATCTAATACTGCTTCTTCTTTGTAAACTGGTACGGAAGTCTTCCATCCTTTCTCTGCAGTCACTGTGGTTGCAAAACTCTGGCTTATTGATGGTTCACCGTGTGTTATAAATATATGGCGCGGTGGACGCTTGAGGGCGGATAACCATTTCAACAGTTCGCTTTTGCCTGCGTGTGCTGAAAAACCGGTAATCCTTCGCACTTGAGCATTCACCGCGTGGATTTGGCCGAAAATACGCACCTGTTCTGCCCCGTCAAGGATCAGGCGGCCAAGAGTACCGATTGCCTGATATCCGACAAAAAGAATGGTGTTATCTGATTTCGAAATATTTTGTGCGAGATGATGCTTGATACGGCCGGCATTGCACATGCCCGAACCTGCCATTATGATGATTGTGCCCTTGACATCATTCAGGGCTTTTGATTCTTCAACAGATCGGCACGTTACAAGTTCCGGGAAGTCACACGGTTTTACACCCTGTTGGATGAGAAGTTTGGTTTCGTCATCAAACAGTTCGAAATGATGTTTGAATATCTCCGTGATTCTGGCGGCCATGGGGCTGTCTAAATACACCGGGATGTCTGGAATAAGGTCGTCATTAAGTAGTCCGCTCAAATGGTACAGCATTTCCTGCGTTCGTTCGACAGCAAAGACGGGGATGATCACCTTTCCGCCCGCTTCCTTTGTCGAATTGATTACATCCGCAAGTTCCGTCGCTACGCTGTCTTCTGGACCGTGATCCTTGTCGCCATAGGTTGATTCCATGACAATGTAGTCGGCCTCGGAGAGCAGTGTCGGGTCCCTGATGATGGGGGCGTTCCAGCGGCCGATATCTCCGGAAAATATAATAATTCTCTCCTCGATTCCCTGCGTCACGCGTACCTCGATGACGGTCGAGCCGAGAATGTGGCCGGCCTCGTGGAACGTGACCGTTACACCTTCTATAATAGCAAAATCCTGTCCGGTCTTTAAGGGAGAAAAGCGTGGAAGGCAGGCTTCGGCTTCCTTTATCGTGTAAAGGGGGATTTCCGGGAATTTACTCTTTTTGCCTTCTTTTTCGTGGCGCTTCTTCTTGAAAGCCGCGTCTTCCTCCTGGATCTTTGCAGAATCAAGTATTACGACCTGTGCAATTTCAGATGTTGCAGATGAACAGTAGATTTTACCGGCAAAGCCTTCTCTGACCAGTTTTGGTAATAGGCCGCAGTGATCAAGGTGACCATGCGTCAGGAATACGGCGTTAATGGTGGCTGGCGGAACAGGAAAAGGATCCCAGTTCCGGGTACTCAATGAACGTTCCTGGAACATCCCGCAGTCGATGAGAAATCTTCCGCCATTGGCTTCAATCAGGTAACATGAGCCGGTGACATTGTGTGATGCGCCGAGAAATGTAAGCTTGATATTCATTGGAGATAATTTCCCATATTGCGGCAACTTTAGTCAACGGAGTTCTTGGAATAGTCATGGTAAATAGTGTAAGTTAACGGGAAAAAGTTATCACGAAGCGCTGGAAGAAAGAAATTACGATTAAGAATAAGATTATGAAACAAACGGGATTGATTTGTGGCACGATATACAAGGAGCACATGCCGGGCAAGGCACATCCTGAGTCACCAGCCAGATATGATGCGGCGATAAAAGGGATTGCAGAAAAAGTTACCGGCGATCGAATTTTGAAAATCGAGCCCCGGCAAGGGACGGAAAAAGACGTGGCGCTTTGTCATACTCATGAATACATTGAAACTGCGCGGCAGGACATTCTTTCGGGTTGGGGCTCGTTGAGCACAGGTGATACTGATGTCTGCGAAAAGTCTTTTGATATTGCATTAATGGCTGTGGGTGGAGTGTTGAATGCTGTTGACGCAGTGTTTGACGGAAAAGTCAGGAATGCATTTTGTGCGGTCAGGCCGCCGGGACATCATGCAACATCAGAACGGGGGATGGGTTTTTGTATCTTCAACAATGTGGCAATTGCCGCGCGATATGCGCAGAAAAAACATGGTATTGAGAGGGTGCTGATCGCTGACTGGGACATCCATCATGGCAATGGCACACAGGAGATTTTCTATGAAGATCCTTCCGTTTTTTATTTCAGTACTCATATGTGGCCGTTTTATCCGGGAACCGGATCGGCTGGCGAGAAAGGTACAGGTAAGGGAAAAGGATTCACGTTGAACTGTCCGATGGCGGCAGGTTCGGGAAGGAAAGAGTATGTTGACGCATTTAACGAAAAACTTGTTCCGGCAATGAAAAGTTTTAAACCGGAATTTGTCCTTATCTCAGCGGGTTTTGATGGAATGGCGAATGACCCGATCGGGCGGCATCTGATGACGGCTTTGGACTATGCAGAATTGACCGGCATTATCATGAACATTGCATCAGAATATGCTGGGGAGAAATTGGTTTCTTCTTTGGAAGGTGGTTACAACTTGTCGGATTTGACCGCAGCAGTCGGCGCACATGTTGAATACCTCGCAAAAAAGTGAAACTCTTATAAAAATCAGGCTAAAACTGTGTGTAAAAAGCGTTGACTGACAGGGGTTGGGACAATACCATGCCGGAGTTTTCTTTTTATGGTTCTAGGTGTTCAATTATTCAAATCAAAAGGAGTTATTGTAATGATCAGTAGAAGGCTGGCAGTTGTGTGGCAGGGCCTGTTGAGTGCTCTGGTGTTGCTGGGAATGAGTTCAAGCGTGTTTGCAGGCGAGGCGGACATCAATATTCCGCCGTTGGATCAGGTCTCGTTCAATATTCTCGGCGCAACGGTAAGCGGATTGCACCTGATGTGGGGTGGAATCGTTATATGTTTTATCGGGATGATATTCGGATGGATCCAGTATCAGCAGACCAAGGCCCTTCCTGTCCACGAGTGTATGGCCAAGGTGTCACATAGCATCTGGGAAACCTGCAAGACATATCTTTTCACGCAGGGCAAGTTTCTTGCCATCCTCTGGATGCTGATCGCGGCGTGCATATTCTATTATTTCAAAGTTCTCCAGGGTAATACATTGGGGCATGTGATTGTAATTCTACTTGCTTCGATTCTTGGAATTCTCGGTTCTTATGGTGTTGCATGGTTCGGAATCCGGATCAATACCGTTGCCAATTCCCGCACGGCATTTTCTTCGTTGAAGGGCAACCCGATGGCTACGCTCAGTATTCCTCTCCGTTCAGGCATGAGTGTTGGTCTTTTGCTCGTCGCGGTGGAACTGTTTTTTATGATTTGTATTCTTATTCTTTTGCCGAAGGAACTTGTCGGGCCCTGTTTTATCGGTTTCGCAATCGGTGAATCACTTGGCGCCAGTGTGCTCCGTATATGCGGAGGTATCTTTACCAAGATCGCGGATATCGGGTCCGACCTGATGAAGATTGTGTTCAAGCTTCCGGAAGACGATCCGAAGAACCCCGGCGTTATTGCAGACTGTACAGGTGACAATGCCGGTGACTCGGTTGGTCCGACGGCGGATGGTTTTGAAACATACGGTGTGACAGGTGTGGCACTCATCGCCTTTCTTGCACTTGCTCTCGCAGCCAACCCGGTCATTTGCGCGACTTTGATTATCTGGATTTTCGTTATGCGTGCGCTGATGATCGTTACCGCGCTGGCTTCATATTTCATTAATGAAATAATCAGTAAGGCCATGTTTGGCGGTAAGAAGGACTTCGATTTCGAAGCCCCGCTGACCCACCTCGTGTGGCTCACGTCTGCGGTATCTATTGCCGTCACGTTCATTGCGAGCAAACTTCTGCTCGGGGATTTTAAAGATGCTGCCGGTACTGCACAGCCCGATCTGTGGTGGGTGTTGTCGATCATCATAAGCTGCGGCACGGTGGCCGGTGCGTTGATTCCTGAATTTACAAAGATATTCGTCAGCACCAATTCGCGCCATGTAAAGGAAGTTACCAACTGCTCAAAACATGGTGGCGCTTCCCTGAATATTCTGTCTGGTCTGGTTGCCGGTAATTTCTCCGCTTTCTGGATGGGGCTGGTTATCATGCTCCTTATGTTCGTGTCTTATTATTTCTCCAGGAATCCAGCGCTGATGGCTATCATGCCTGCGGCATTTGCGTTTGCCGCGCCGATCTTTGCTTTCGGTCTTGTGGCATTTGGATTCCTTGGAATGGGACCTATAACCATAGCCGTGGACAGTTATGGACCGGTTACAGACAATGCCCAGTCGGTATATGAGTTGAGCCAGATCGAGGGAATCAAGGGGATCAAGGAAGATATCAAGAAGAACTTCGGTATTGATGCCGACTTCGAGAATGCCAAGTACCTGCTCGAGAAGGGTGATGGCGCCGGGAATACTTTCAAGGCGACAGCCAAACCTGTTCTGATTGGTACCGCAGTTGTCGGTGCCACAACGATGGTGTTTGGTATCATTATGCTTCTGGATGCAGTCGGCAAGGTGGTCAATCCTGCATTCAATATCGCTGCCACGCTCAGTCTTGTACAGCCCGAGATCATCCTCGGCTTGCTCATGGGTGGATCGGTAATTTACTGGTTTACCGGTGCCTCCTGCCAGGCTGTCGTAACCGGTGCATATCGCGCTGTGGTTTATATCAAGGAGCACATGAAACTCGATGCCACCACGGCGTCGGAAAAGGATAGTAAGGAAGTTGTCCGTATTTGCACTGTATACGCGCAAAAGGGAATGTGGAATATCTTCATCGTAGTGTTTTCCTTTGCGCTGGCACTTCCGTTCTTTAATCCTTACTTCTTCATCGGTTATCTGATTGCCATCGCATTCTTTGGTCTGTTCCAGGCCATATTTATGGCGAATGCCGGCGGCGCCTGGGATAATGCAAAGAAGATCGTGGAAGTGGATCTTCGCCAGAAAGGCACTGATCTTCATGCGGCCACGGTTGTCGGCGATACAGTTGGTGATCCTTTCAAGGACACATCCTCTGTGGCCATGAACCCTGTGATCAAGTTTACAACACTGTTCGGTCTGCTTGCGGTTGAAATAGCAGTTACCATGAAGGACCAGGGGTTGAAGACAATAATTGGCGCGGTGTTTTTCCTGATCGCGTTGACGTTTGTTTACCGCTCGTTCTACGGGATGCGCATTCCTGAAGAAACAAATTAATTTTCAGGAAATATTGAGAAAGCCATAAAGGCGCCCCGGACATCCGGGGCGCCTGTGTTTTGGGTAATAGTATGAAGGTAATATTTCTCGGTACAGGTACGTCTGTAGGTATTCCAGTCATTGGTTGTAACTGTCCTGTTTGTATATCAAATAATCCGAAAAACAGACGGCGCCGAACCAGTCTTTATTTGCAGGCAGCGGGACTTCATATTGTTGTGGATACAACGCCGGATTTTCGCGAACAGGTACTCCAGTTCAAAATTCCGCGTGTTGATGCCGTTTTATTCACGCATTCACATGCCGACCATATTTTCGGTTTCGATGACATCAGGCGGTTCAATACGATACAGGATTCGATCATTCCAGCATATGCCGACGCGGATACTACCGCGGACCTTAAGCGTGTGTTCAGTTACATCAAGTTGGAGAAAACTCCCGGTGTTTATCGTCCTCGGATTGACTTCAAGGTGATAAACGGGCCATTTGATGTTAACGGGTTACATATTGAATCTTTCAGGGTAATCCATGATCCCAAGACCACTCTTGGGTTCGTGTTTGAGAGCGAGGGGCGGAGTTTGGGATATTTTCCCGACTGTCACGAAATGCCTGACGATATTGTCGGGAAGCTGAAAGGTCTGGATGTGATGATTCTTGATGCGCTCAGGCATAAACCTCACAAGACACATCTTACCGTTGAAGACAGTGTCGGACTGTTGCAGAGAATTGGCGCGAAACAATCGTACATCATCCATATGTGCCACGATCTTGACCATGATGAGACGCAGAAAATCCTGCCTGAACCCATAAAAATCTCTTACGACGGTCTGACGCTGGAATGGTGATTCTCGCAGTATATTGGCTAATTACTGTACGATAATTCCTGAATTTCCTTAAAACGATCACAATATAATCATGCCTTGTTCCGTTATTGAGAAACATAGGAAAGTAGTGGTGTCAGTTTCCTGAATCGGCAACTGTTCTTTTGACAAAAACTAAAACAGAAAGGAAAAGTTTATGCATAAGATGTTGTTATGGTTGATAATGCTGGGACTTAGCTGGACAAGCCCTGTTTTCGCAGAAAATCAGACTGTAGATAAACCACAAAACATTATTCTAATGGGTTTGGATGCCTGTCACAGGGACCATGTGAAGGCATTACTAAAGGACGATAAACTGCCTAATCTCAAAAAACTTATTGCTGAGGGTACAATGGTGGATATTGATGTTACTTCCGGGGCGACTGATACCAAGGCCGGTTGGACACAGATTCTTACAGGTTACAAACCGGAAATTACAGGAGTGTATAACAACGGGAAATACAGGGATGTTCCTGCGGGATACAGTGTCTTCGAAAGGTTGAAGGCAAATTTTGGAGGCGACAAATTCGCGGCAGTTGCAGTTATTGGCAAAAAGGGACACTGCGGTGAAATCAACGAACCTTTCAAACGGCCATATGATCCAGTCAAGGACGATGTCGAAAAAAAATCTGTGAAAAAAGGTAAGAAAAAAGATGGTGTTAAACAACCTGGATTCAAGAGTAAGACGCTTGGTCATGTTGTGGAAGAAAATGGCCAGAAATTCATGGTGTTTGAAGGTTCCCCTTACTTTACGATGCATAAAATTTGTGACGAATGGCATCTTGGTCTGATGGAAGATGTGAAGGTAGGTGACAAAGCAGTCGAAATGCTTGACAAATACAAGGATAAGCCGTTTTTCTTCTTTGTCCATTGTGCCGAAGTTGATCACAGTGGCCACAAATATGGAGAACCTTCCAAGGAATATAATGATGCGATCATTTCTGGTGATACCCAGCTTGGTCGCCTTATAGAAAAACTCAAGTCGCTGAATCTCTATGATAAAACAAAGATATATGTGGTAGCTGATCACGGTTTTGATGTAGGTGAGAAACATCACAAATATGCGCCCTATGTCTTCCTGGCGACTAATGACAAAAGAGTGATGCGTGATGGTACCAGGGCGGATATCACCCCTACGATACTTGATCGCTTTGGTCTGGATCTCTCGAAGATTGAGCCCAAGCTTGATGGTGAATCATTACTTGTTGCGGCGACAAAACCAGTCGAAAAGGCGCCTGCCACAAAGCCGGAAGGCACTGATGTGGGCAAGAAGAAGAAAGGTAAAAAAGCTGCAACACAGTAAAGGTCGGTTTAAAGAACCTTTGCTCCTGCTGAAGGCTTGATTACCCTGATGTCGCAATCGTGGCCATATTTTTTCCCGTAAGCAGATGAAAGGGCCTTGGATGCGGTGTCAACATCACGCGGATGAATAAGAATAACAGCACTTCCTCCGAATCCGCCGCCAGAGAGTCTAGCACCCATAATACCGGGTATTTTTCTGGATTCAGTTACGATAAAATCAAGTTCTTCACAGGAGTTTTCAAAGTTATTGATCGAACTTTCGTGTGACTCAAACATCAACTTGCCGAATTCTTCAACCTTGCCCTGGGCAAGGAATTCCTTGCCTTTAAGTACGCGGGTACATTCGCCAACAACGTGAGCGGCGCGCTTTGCTGCAACCGAATCCATTTTTGAAGAATACTGCTGCAATTCTTCCCAGCTTACATCACGAAGCGCTTTGACCGGATGTTTAAGAACACCAGCCAGAAATCTGGCGGCTTCTTCACACTTTGCGCGCCTTTCGTTATAAACCCCATCAGCTAACGTGTGCTTCGCATTTGAATTACACATCAGGAAACATGCCTCGACGCCGGCCTTTTTCCCTGCAAACGGAACAACTTCGACATCCAGCGACCTGAAATCAGTCATTACCAGGTGGTTTTTCCTGCCGTAAATACTTGAAATCTGGTCTAAAAGTCCGCACTTAACACCGGCATATTTATGCTCGGCAGCTTGTCCGATCCTGGCCATGTTTTTCTTATGTACACGAATTCCGTACAATTCACCCAGAGCGAGCCCGGAGGATATTTCAAGAGCGGCAGAACTTGAAAGGCCTGCCCCAAGAGGAATATTTCCGAGAATCAACCCCCAGAAACCATTTTTTATTTCGCCCTTTTGACTCAATCCTGCGAATACTCCTTTGACATAGTTTGACCAGGACATTTCTGTTGACGGGGTCACAGACGAAATATCAAATGTTGTTTCCTCATCACGATCAGCGGCAACAAGTCTGCATTTTGAGTTGGGCGAGGGGACTGCCAGAAAGAAGGTCCCCATATTTATGGCGGCGGAAAGAACATAACCTTCGTTGTAATCTGTGTGATTACCGAGTACTTCGACACGTCCGGGTGCGTAAGCTGACACGGCGTGAGGTTCACCGTAATGATCTGCAAACTTCTTTGCAGCTTTTTCAAACACAGTTTTATTAATCATATTGTGTTTTCTCCCACGCTAGATTTTTTACAAGCGTATTGTCTGTCTAGTCATCTTTGGTAGGGCGTGTCGCTCCGCGACCGCCGCGGTTCATTATGAATACTAAACCATTGACGGACGGCGACGGAGCGCCGTCCCTACCTTCTTTACAAATCTACCGCATATCGCAAAAATTTTACAGTTTCTTTACGAGATTTGCCGCTATTGCGTCAATAAATTCCTCGGTCAGGACTTTCCGGTTGTTGGGTGATGGGTCCGCAACAATAAGGAGATCACCGGTCATGATTCCGCTTTCGATGGTTTCGATGGCGGCTTCCTCGAGTTTATCAGCAAATGCGACTACTGCGGGTGTTTTATCCAGTTCGCCGCGTTTCCGCAGACATCCTGTCCATGCGAATATCAGCGCCATGGAGTTGGTTGAAGTTTTTTCTCCTGCAAGATGTTTGTAATAATGTTTCTGGACGGTACCGTGAGCAGCTTCATATTCATAGTGACCCTGCGGCGAAACCAGCACGGAAGTCATCATGGCCAGGCTGCCGTTGGCTGAGGCAAGCATATCGGACATCACATCGCCATCGTAATTCTTGCATGCCCACAAAATGCCTCCTTCGGATTTCATGATCCTGGCAACGACATCATCAACCAAGGTATACATGAAATAAATACCCGCGGCCTTGAATTTGGATTCCCAGTTACTCTTGAATTCCTTTTCGAATATCTCCTTGAATTTTCCGTCGTAGACCTTTGAAATTGTATCTTTGGTACTGAACCACACGGGAATTTTCTGGTCCAATCCATATGTAAAGCAGGCTTTCGCAAAGCTCAATATGGACTGATCAGTGTTGTGTATTCCCTGTAAAATACCAGGGCCCTTGAATTTGTGAATTACATGCCTGACTGGTTTACTGCCGTCGGCAGGGGTAAACACGAGTTCGGCAGTGCCTGGACCGGAAACGCGCATTTCACTGTTACTGTACACATCACCGTATGCATGGCGGCCGATATGTATCGGTTTTTTCCAGTTTCGGACGGCGGGCTTGATGTTCTTTACCAGAATTGGCGCCCTGAAAACAGTACCATCAAGAATTCCCCTGAGCGTGCCGTTGGGGCTCTTCCACGCTTTTTTGAGTTTGTACTCCTTTACACGATCTTCATTTGCAGTAATTGTTGCGCATTTTACACCAACACCATGCTTGAGAATGGCCCTGGCTGCATCGACTGTTACCTTGTCGTCGGTTTTATCACGGTGTTCCAGGCTGAGGTCGTAGTATTCGATGGGGATATCGAGGAATGGCAGGATAAGTTTGTTTTTTACCATTACCCACATGACCCTGGTCATTTCATCGCCATCGAGTTCAACGATAGTGTTTTTTACTGCAATTTTGTTCGGCATCAGTTCGGCTCCTTCTTGATTGAGAGATTGATAGAATTAATGAAAATCCGGCAGGATACAAGTCTGGAGTAAGATGGTCTTCAACTCCGGCTGTTTCTCGGCTTAATTGTGTTATTTTCGCAAAAACCTAGACTGTCCGGCCTTTTACATCATCATAAAATTTTGCCATTGAGCAGTTCATGTATGGTATGAGCCATAGGAGTCCGATGCAAAGAGTCAATGCGCAAAGTAATGCCCATCCCAGGAACCTGAGGCCGAGACAGAATAACTTCCATTTCATGCCGCGCATCATTTCCTTGCTGCGTTTAATGGCATCAAGACATCCGATCGAAGGATCATCTGCCATGATATAAAAAGTCATGGAATATGAATAAGCAGCGATAATGCCGGGGATAATAAGCAGTAATGCCCACAAAAGGGTAAACAAAGTCACGAAGAAGTAAGCCCCAAGTGCCGATACAAAACGCTGAAATCCTTCGAAAATCATCGTAAGTCGCGCTTCCTGTCCGCGCCCGATTGCCAGGAAGAAAATTGCCATGCCCAGGGCCAGTGCCCCGCTAATGAGGAATGAAATAATATTACCTGCAACAGGGATAATTGCCGCAACAAAACTTACGCATCCCATAACAAAACATGTACCTACGGCAAGCCCCCAGTTTCCCTGAAGCGCGGTACGTGCCTGTGCCATCAGGTCCCGGTTATGTGTCGTTCCCTGACCGCCAGCAGGTGTTTCAGGGGTTCCTGATATCTGGGCAGTTACGACAGGTGATGACTGGTTGATGGTTTCATGTTTTACCCATTCCGGCATACCCTCGTGCCATACCAGTGTTTGAGGGGTGATTTTCCCGGAAGAAACCAGATTCTGAAATTCAACTTCAGATACCGGTCCGACTGATTTACCCTGATCGGCATAGTACCATTGCATTATATGTTTCCTCCCAATTGTAAAGAAGATGGCTTACACTAACATATTTACGTAGTTTGTAGCCAGAACTCTTTTTGTCTAGTGTTTCGATGTTATGCCCAAACCAAGCATTGGCAACAGGTCGTGTGATTCGGTCACGCCATAGTTGAAAATGACGAAGCCCTTTGTATCGTGCTTACGTGTAATATTGATCTGACCTATGGCAAGGGGTACTCCCAAACGGGATGATGAGGTGCTGACCCCAATGCCTGGATAACATGGTGTTTTGCCGGCCCAGTCCTTTTGAAGTGCTATTCGATTGTCAAACTGCCGGTCACTTTCCGTGTAATCCATGGGACAGACAAAATCAAGGTAACCTTTTTCGCACCAGAGTTTCCAGTCCTGGCCCACACCATCGCGATCAGTGGCCCAGTTGCTAAAGACTGCGGCGGATATTTTTATCTTTGGTTTTATTGCGCGTGCCTGTTCGCTGGTGGCTTTTACGACGGCAGTAATATTATTGCATCGCCAGTCGAGCCATTGCTGTCGGAATGGTCCGTTGCCAAGAACGTCTTTCGGCCAGTTCTGGATTGTCACGCCAGCAGCTTTTGCAAAACGTTCCCTGCATCCGGCGCAGAAACAATGGTCATTGTCGGGGTAACGGATATAATCGAAATGAATACCATCCACATCGTAATTGCGCGCAACTTCGACCATTGAGTCGACTTCAAGTTTCTGGTTGTCCGGATGTGAGGGACAGAGCCATGGTTCTTCCTTGCCTTGTGAATTTGCCTGCAGTCTGCCTTCCTGTCTCATTCGCTCTGTAAATTCCTTGGAAGCCCGGTGACCGAGATTCCAGTTTACTTTCCAGACATGGATTTGAACGCCATATTTCTTGCATGCCGCAACACATTTGGCAATCTGGTCGCCTTTTTCTGCCACTTCGGGCGCGACAGGCAGAACCTTGCTGTCATAAAATCCGGTACCGCCCCAGAGCATGTTTGGCAGAATGGCCGTGAATCCATTGTCTGCCAGTCGTTTGATGGCCTCATCCCATTCAATACCTTCCACGCCGAAGGCATTATGACACCAGAATGACCTGAACTCATTCTTGAGTGGTTTTTGTGCCATGCAGAAGGCTTCAGTAATACGTTTATTTGCTTCTGTGGCTTTATCGCATGCATCGGGAAACTTTTCGGCCGAACAATTTTCCAATGCTTCAGCGTGAAGTTTTTTTGCGGCAGCAATTACCTTCCTGACTTTTCTGTTACGCTTTGCTGTTTTGGTTATTTGTGTAATGGCCTCGTCGAAATCCTTGTAATCTGCAATTTTACCGATGTTTTTTATGCGTGCATTTGCAGTTTGGCGCCAGATGTCCGGCACAAGCGAACCGACCATGGCAAGGAGCATGCGTTGCTTGTTGAAAGTATCGTCGTTTAAAAGTACGTGTGTCATAAGCATGCAGTTCGACGAGGCGACGATGGCGGCATAACCTGTCGGCTGGCCCTTATCGTCAAGCCACTCCGCCAGGACCCGGCTTGAACCTTCCACCGGTTTGGCTTCACTGATGTTCCATGATCGTTGACCAACCATTGCAGGAGCTCCGGATAATGATTTGTCGGTAAACCTGATCGATGAGAATTGGCCGGGATATTTGGCTTGTATGTGTGCGCCACCTTCAATTTTTACGACTGGCCGTAATTTTGAAGGCAAGCCGTAAAACACCAATAGTTTTCCGCCGCCGTTCATGAACTTGATCAGCTCGTCGGACACATTATCGGGCGTACCTGGATTATGCGGCAAAATGACGAGTTTTGCCTTTTGCAGTCGTTCGGTCGTTGCATCAAGATCGCTGAGTATCGCACTGTTGATACCGGATGCCTGCAGGTTCTGTGCAATGTTTTCAGAAAACTGATCCACGGATTTTGCCTCGTTGGGGCGACTTCGCGCGGCAGATTCATTCCTCAGGATGGCAATACTAGTATCGATGCCAAGTACACCGGTTTTCCGGATATCACTCAGGAAAATTTCGGTGTTCTCATCCTTGCCTCGCCATGCGGAAATGCGAATCGTTTGAACCTGTCCCCAGCCAGCCGGTTTTCCTTCAGAACGCGTGCCGGATTTATCAACCGTAATAGTGTTCCAGTTTGTTGTCGATTCCGGGAAGAAAGACGAAGAATACCAGCCGTCACCGCTTTGGAAATAAATGGAGAAATGTGAGATTGGCGCCGGGTTTTTACAGAAAATTTTAAACTGGACTCCTTTACATGGGGCCAGATCCAGTTTTACCTTGCGGTCCCATGAAGCACGCTGGATCGGATTACCCGCGAAATTATTTGGCAGCCGCAGAACCTGTTGCCCGTCCAGTGTTGTAACTTCTGCCTGTGCGGAGCCCGTCATTGGTCTCCATGCTGCCTGTACGGCGGCATTATCCGTGTAACAACAGTCGTCAATTACAGCATCAGTATCCGCTGCCGCCGAAACGTTCACAGTTATGAAAAGGCAGAGGGAAATTATTGCAAAAGTTCCAGTACCTTTGACAATTGAAATGTTCCTGAAAAACACACCTGGCAGAATTTTCATTACAAGACCTCCTTGATGTTAACCGCGCTGAAAAACATATAATATGGATAATGACAGATTGGTCAAAACAAATGGCCTTATTTATCGAGTTCTGTCGTAAACCAGCAATCCGTTATAACCATCGGGGACAATGAATCCCTTTTGGTTTGCAATGATCCTGCCAGGGTTCCCTTCCGTGACAAAAGATTCCAGCAATTGGGGCGATGATGGATTGGAAATATCGACAACGTTGACATTTCCGCCATCACGATTAGCGGTATAAAGCCGATTTTGAAAGATAGTTGTTTTCCCTGCCAACGGATGATTTTTGATTCGATATAGTGGCAATTCATCGAGTGACCGTTTTTCCTGACGATCGAAAACCACATAGCCGCTACGGCGCGTTGTGAGCACCTGATTTTTAAAAACAGTAACACCGTTTTGAGGATTAAATCTGTTTTCGTGAATCTGTCCGGTATAAACGGGTGTTGATCCGCCGTAGAGGTCGTACCAGTACAATCCGCTGGCATGCCAGAAAACTGCCGCATAGCGATTATCGATCGACCCGTTCATTATCTGGTTGCCATAGAGCAGGCCGAGGTGAGAGTCCTTAAGTACAAATTTCGGCAAAGTTGGATTCGATATATCCACGATATGCAGTGTACCTTCGCCAACTTGGACAAGGGCGTATTTACCCGGTGGCGGAACAACGACATGGCGAACACGCTGGCCTTTTACATGGTAACGACCTGTTATTTTTAATTCGCCAGCCGGGGATGTTTCCCATATCGAAAGACCGGCAGTGCCTTCTGCGACGAATACCATATTGTTAAGCACACATATATCCGTGGCAAAGTCATCAGTGGAGTAGGTGGCCAGCGGCTTGATTTTTGGCCAGATTTGTATCACATGAATACCGGAAATGCCGCATGCGGCCACTCCAGAATCACCAAGCGAGCCAACGGCATAAACCTGTCCATCCGGCCTGTACCGGCGATAACCTTGCTCTTTTTCAGCCTGCAATGGCGGGATCAGGGGTGGTGTATTAATTTCTACTGTTGGCGGGCACGCCAAATCCGGCGCGGCGATGATGTGCAGATCTGTCCAACCGCCTGCCGCGTAGATATAGTTTTGTGCGAGTGCGAGACCACCTACGAATCCGGGAAGATTTTGTGAACTGCCACTCGGCTGTTGTTTCAATGGTTCGATTTCTCCATTAGGACGTATTCTGGGCAGTTTACCTGAATTAAAAAGCGGGAGCTGACGGTGTGCGACAAAGAACGGTTTTCGAGGATCACTCACATCCACCACAAAGATCCCGTTATAAGTATCCGCAACAAACGCATATTTACCGGAGATGGTGACGCCCCACATATCGTTGCCAAGTTGATAGAGTTTGGGAAATTTTACCCGTGAAACGAATACGGGCTTTGCGGGATCACTGATATCGAAAATTTCCAGTCCGTGACCACATCCGAACCCCGGATCATTGTCAGTTTTGTGAGGTGCGCGCGAATGATGCCCCGTAGCGGCATAGAGGAAATTGCCGCGAACATCCACGCCGTCGCCATAACCGTCTAGTGGTACACGTGACGTGATGTGAGGTCGCCGCGGGTTATGAATGTCCGTCACAACGATTTCAGACGTACCCCATACACCGGAATAAAGCCATTCGTTACGTGCCACCACTGACTGGGCCTCTCCGGTTCGCACGGTACTGAGATGGCGGGGCTTTTGCGGGTTTGAAATATCCACCAGTTCAACGCCAAAATTACGGCATGCTATGAAGAGAATGTCTCCCGAGATCGCGAGTCCTGTTGCCCATTCGATTGAGTCGTAGTGGCAGAGCAGTTTCGGAGCGGTTGAATCTTTCACGCTGATAACGAACAAGCCATCGGCTCGCGAAGAAACGTAGGCAACATCACGGGCAACGACGATTTGCCGTGTATTCCCTAGTCCGGCCAAAGTGCCTGTGATTCGAGGATGTGCTGGTTCTGAAATATCGGCGAGATAAAGTTTTTCCTGGCCGATGAAATAGGCCCGATTGCCGCAGACGGCAGCATCCATGCACGGGCCGATATCGAGTTTGCCCACGATCTGTAATTCTTTGCCGTAAGTTGTACTGGAAGCATTGTTTTCTGCCATGGCATCCATGGCCAGAATAAGAAGAAGTACCGTCAATATCCTGAAATGCATGATTAAATTTTTTTACGGAATAATTGCATATTAAAAAGCGATGTGCCCGGAATGTACCTTAATGGCGGAGGGGGAGGGATTTGAACCCCCGTTACCCGTAAAGGTAAACATGATTTCGAGTCATGCGCATTCAACCGGGCTCTGCCACCCCTCCTGTACGTAAAAACCGTTTAAATCAAAATGTCACCCCAAAAATATTTTTCCTTCGCATCCATTCGTCCTGAGTCCTCGAAGGGCCACTCCTCCGGCGTTCAATTGCAAGTACTTACAAAATACGTTTCTACCCTGTAATCAGATTATTCGCTATATTGAAACGTGGTTTAAGATACGCAGGCAGAAAATCAAAGTCAAGAACAGCAGTCCCAATCTTCGTTATTTACCCTTTGAACTTCATTGTTTACCTTCTTCTCCATGGATCTTCTTGCACATGCAGGGTACAGCGCAACCATTTGCAGTCGAACCGGTCTGGCTGGAGGGCGCCTGGGATTGCCGGGAAAACGCTGGTATCGGGATCCGACAGTCTGGTCGGCTGTTTCTTTTGGACTTCTGCCTGATATCATATCCATGTGGACGCCATTCCTTGTTTTTTACATTTCTGGTACAGCAGGTAACTTCTTCCATTACTTTGATGGCCATTGGATTGTTGTGTATCGTTACATGCACAGTATGGTGACAGCATTTGCGCTTTCCCTCGTGGTGCTCTTGTTGTACAGGGCGCTTTTCGTACCATCACTTGCCTTTGCTTTACATCTGTTGTGCGATGCCATTTCGCATAGTGAAGGAAAATTCCAAACCATGCCGCTGTATCCATTTAGTGAATGGGGTATTAACGGGATTCCTTTCTGGCGACATCTCTGGTTCGTGGGAGTATACTGGACTGTTCTCGCGGCAATCTGGATATTTCTTGTCATCTGGCGTCGGCGAAAACAAAATGGAAATAACAGTTACAATTATGAGCGTTCTACATAAAGAGGAAATACAATGACAAAATACAAGCAAGTAAGTTCCGGGGAGATTTTCCTCGGAAAGCTCAGTTTCGGATGTGACTTGCTCGAGGGCCTCACAAATGTGTGCATTGAGCGAAATGTCAAGCTGGGGCGAGTCGAGGCAATTGGCGCGGTTCAGTCGGCGCGAGTTGGTTTCTACAATCAGCAGAACCGGACATACCAGTTTATCTCTTTGGATTACCCGTTAGAGATTACACATTTGGCCGGGAATGTGTCTCTCAAGGGCGGGAATTCTTTTGTTCATGCACATGTGACACTGTCCGACGAGAAGGGGAAAGCATATGGAGGTCATCTTGCATCAGGAACAAAAGTGTTTGCTTGCGAGTTTGTCCTCGAAGCTTTTAACGGTCCGCGTTTTGAGCGTGGATTCGACAATGAAACAGGTTTGCCCCTTTGGTTATTCCAAGAGTAAATACGCATGAAGCGAAACACGGGAAAAAGAGTTCTCTCTTACACATCGCAGATTTCGACTGCCTGCTTCAGTGAAGTGAGAGGGTCGCGTTTCGGAACGAATTCGTGCGCTACCCAGCCGTCATACTTGGTCTCTGCAATAGCCATCATGACAGCCTTGTAGTTGGTTTCCTGCGTATCATCAATTTCGTTACGGCCCGGGTTTCCGCCGGTATGGAAATGACCGATGTAGTCAATGTTGTCTTTGATTGTCCGGATGATGTCACCTTCCATGATCTGCATATGGTAAATATCATATAAAACCTTCATGCGGGGACTGCCGACTTTCTTGCAGATGTCCACGGCCCATGCAGTATGATCGGCCTGGTAATCCTTGTGGTTTACCTTGGAATTGAGCAGTTCCATGATAAGAGTTACCTTCTTTTCTTCTGCGAAGCCGATGACTTTTTTCAGTGCTTCCACGCAGTTCGCGGCGCCTTCTTCATCAGAGATTCCGTTACGGTTACCCGGGAAACAGATTACATTGGGATAACCTGCCGCCGAAGTTTTCTCAATGGCCTCTCGAATTTTTGCCAGGCAGGCTTCATGGTTTTCCTTACGGTTCAGTCCAACTGATAGGCCATGAGACGGTGTACATGTCCCAATGAGTCCGAATTCCTTCAATGTCGGCCAGTCGTTTGGGCCGACAAGGTCAATACCACCGATTCCCATTTCAACACATGATTTACAGAAATCCTTCAGCGGTATCTTGCCGAAGCACCATTTTGATACACTTTGTTTGATACGACCTTTTAGTTTTACTTTTGTCTCCTGTGCGATGAGTTTTGCGCTGTCAAGGTTTCCTGCGGCCAATAATGCTGTGCCACCGGCAATTCCTTTTAAAATGTCACGTCTTGTTATTTTACTTTCTTTCATATCTTTTCCCTTTCGTTAATTTGCTAAAAGCCGGCGACAATGCATATTTTTCTGAGCCAGAATGCCACAAGAGCTGTGATTGGCAAAGTGAGAACCCATGCCCAGACAATAGTACCGACGAGTCCCCATTTTACAGCGCTCAGGCGTTTGGTTGCCCCAACACCCATAATTGTTGCCGACATCACTTGTGTTGTTGAAAGTGGAATTCCCCAGTGGCTTGCAAGATGGATGATTCCTGCTGCCGTGGTTTGGGCGGCAAAGCCATGTATTGGCTGGAGCCGCACCATCTTGTGGCCTAATGTTCTTATTATACGCCATCCGCCAGCTGTCGTTCCAGCCGCCATGGTGAGAGCACACGAAAGTTTTACCCAGAAGGCGATCTTGAATTCAGGGGTATGGAGGAATTGAAGCCATGAAGGCAGATATGTAAATGTTCCGTCTTTTGTGGCTGTAAAGAGTATGAGTGCAATTATGCCCATCGTCTTCTGGGCGTCGTTTGTTCCGTGGCTGAACCCCATCCATGAGGCGCTTACAAGCTGAAGCTTTCCGAATACGGCATTTATCAGGCGGGGGGTGAATTTCTGCAGGCAGAATAAAAGCAGTCCCATGATGAGGAATCCCAGAAGAATTCCGAGAATTGGAGAAGTAAACATTGGGACGATAACTTTATGCCAGAGTCCCTCGATCTTCCCTGTATCTGGATTGGTGACAGACCAACGGATGACGTGCCAGTTACCCTTTGCCGTGGCAAGTGCGGCACCGCACAAACCGCCGATGAGCGCATGGCTTGAACTTGAGGGAAGCCCCAGCCACCATGTCAGCAGGTTCCACAGGATGGCAGAAACCAAAGCGCAAACGATGGTACGCATTGTGATAAAATCCGTGTCCACCAGTCCCTTACCGATTGTTGTTGCAACAGATACACCAACGAGCGCGCCAGCCAGATTACATGTGGCGGCAAGCATTACGGCTTGGCGGGGGGTCAATATCTTTGTGGAAACACTTGTGGCAATGGAGATGGCCGTGTCATGAAAACCATTTATATATTCGAATACCAATGCAACAATAATAACTGTAATGACGAGAATCATTGTATTTCATCCGCATGCTTATGGGATTAACGTGGATTCCTTTTCACACAATTTGGATGAAAAAGCACGTAAAAAAACCTTTTGCCAGTAAATTCCGGAAGAAACACTGGAAAATGTGAAGGATGAAAGGGAGATGTTCTTAAAAGCCCGTTACAAACAGGGCACGCCTTATCCAGTAACCAAGAAGGGCCGTTATTGGAAGGGTCAGAACCCATGCCCAGAGAATGTTACCTACGACGCCCCATTTGACAGCACTAAGTCGTTTGGTGGCGCCGACGCCCATGATCGCTGCTGAGATTATATGGGTTGTTGAAAGAGGAATACCCCAGTGACTGGCAAATTGGATTATTGTGGCAGCAGTAGTCTCGGCAGCGAACCCGTGTATTGGCTGGAGTCGTACCATCTTGTGGCCAAGAGTTCTTATAATTCGCCAGCCACCTGCGGCAGTACCAGATGCCATAGTCAATGCACACATTATCTTGACCCATGTTGCGATTTCAAATTTTGGTGTGTACAGGAAATGGAGCCAGGAAGGGAGATCGGCGAATGAGCCTTCCTTGGTTGCCGTGAAAAGAATCAATGCGATTATTCCCATGGTTTTCTGGGCGTCATTTGTTCCGTGGCTGAACCCCATCCACGCGGCGCTGACGAGCTGGAGCTTTCCAAAAATCGTGTTAATCAGCCGTGGTGTAAGCGCTTTGATGCAGATTATCAGAAGACCCATGAAAATGAATCCAACAATGAAACCAAGTGTCGGCGAGGTGAACATCGGCAGGATAACCTTGTCCCATAGTCCTTCCGCTTTACCGGAAGATACATTTATAACAGACCAGCGGATCACTGACCAGTTATCGTGTGCGGAGGCCAGCGTCGAACCGCACAAACTTCCTATCAATGCATGGCTTGAACTTGAAGGAAGCCCGAGCCACCAGGTCAACAGGTTCCAGATAATGGCCCCAACCAGGGCACAGACAATCGTGTTAATCGTGACGTAACTGGTGTCAACCAGTCCTTTGCCAATGGTGGTTGCAACGGACACTCCCACCATTGCACCGAAGAGATTAAAAGCGGCGGCCATGACAACAGCCTGACGGGGTGTGAGTACTTTCGTGGAAACAGTTGTGGCTATCGAGTTGGCCGTGTCGTGAAAACCGTTGATATATTCGAAGACCAGAGCGATTACTATGACTGTGAGAACAAGTGTCATATTGAAAATATCCTGGATTGATGACAGGTTACGAATATTTCAGGACGATTTGGAATATGACATTCCCTGCATCTCGACAGCGGTCGATGATCTTCTCAAGAGTTTCGTAAAGGTCCAGGATAATGATGACCTTCAGTGGCTGGTGTTTACCACTGTAAAGTTCCTTTACGAGTTCCAGCATGAGTTTGTCAGCTTCACCTTCAAGATAATGCAGGCGCGTGTTCTGGTCCTTCATGGTTTCCAGATGCGCACGCGTACGGAGCTTCTTGACCATTTCGGTGACGGTGTCCGTAGTCTGCTCGAGTAATCTCAGCTGTGGCGAAAAATCCACATCTTTAATATGGCTACGGCAGAGAATAAATTTCTCGCTGAACTTCTCTACTGTTTTTGGAATTTTATAGAGCGCAATTGACAAAGCCTCGATATCTTCCCGCTCGAGTGGTGTAACAAAGGTTTTGCACAATTCTTCTGTGATTGCTTCTGTAATGCGTTTGTCTTTGCGTCTGGTCTGGACAAATTCATCGAGGGTGGGTGTTTTGTCTGGTTCCTTCATCGTGTTTACAAGAAGCTGTACGCTGCCCTGTGCCTCAACGGCACTGGATTCGAGCAGGTCGAAGAATTTGTCATCATGCCCAAAGAGTTTTCGCAAATTCATATTGTTGTTTTGTACCTGATTCTTTGAATAAACGCACGTAAAATTTTTCTGTCGAAAATCATTCAGAAATATGTTTTTTTCCGAGGATATCTCGACATGTAGATTAGTATCACAATAATAAGGTTCGGCCAGTATTACAGTCTGTTGCATGGAGTCCTCCTTGTTGTTATTCGATTGTTAATTCATCAATATTCTTTATATGACGAATGTCCAGACCCTTGACCATGTAATAAACATCTTCTGATATGTTTACCGCGTGGTCACCGATACGCTCGAAAGACCGTGCAATCAATACGAGTTCAAGTACCCGGTTTATGGACTTGGGATCGGCAAGAACGTAGGTCATGAGTTCTCTGAAGAGTTGATCATGGATCTCGTCTACTTTGTCGTCCATTTTGATCACATCCAGTGCTTCCTCGACTGATTTTTCTGTGTAGGCATCCATGGCTTTCTTGAGCATGTTCATTGAAAGTTCGGCCATATGTGGCATGTCAATGAGTGGTTTCAACGGTGCTTCCTTGAACAGGGTCTTCGTATAGAAGCCTATATCCATTGTTTTATCCGCTATGCGTTCCAGTTCAGCCGTGATTCGTGTGGTCATCAGAAGAAGGCGTAAATCTGAGGCAACAGGAGTATATACGCTGATCATCCTTACGGTATCTTCGTCAATTTCCCGTTGTAACATGTCCATCTTTTCTTCGGCCTGTATTACCGGTTGAAAAATATCCGGGTCCCATTGCACCAAAGTAGTTATGGTGTCGTGGATCATTTTTTCAGCTATTGCGGCCATGGTCAGAAGCTTTTCTTTTAATCTGTTCAAGTCTTGATCGAGCTGTTTACTCATGTTGTATCTCCTTATTTTATTAACCGTATCTTCCTTCTATGTATTCTTCCGTTCTCTTGTCTTTTGGTGTTAAAAAAAGTTCAGCTGTTCTACTATGCTCTATGAGTTGTCCTTTTAACATGTAGATAGATTCATCACTGATACGCCGGGCCTGGGCCATGTTGTGGGTCACAATGACTATCGTGAATTTTTCTTTAAGGGTACGTAGAAGGTCTTCAACTGCTTCCGTTGCCTCGGCATCCAGCGCAGAACAGGGCTCGTCCATCAGGAGTATGGATGGTTTAAGAGGCAATAGTCGGGCAATACAGAGCTTCTGTTGTTGTTCAAGAAGCAAGTCCGTACCTCGCTTTTTCAAATGGTCTTTTACCTGGTCGAACAGGAACACTTCCTGTAATGCCTTTTCGACAGCCTCGGCTTCCTGCGCCCTGTTTATCCGGCCGGCCTGGGTATGAATCCTGAGGCCAAAAGCGACATTGTCATAAATTGAAAGCGGCATGGGGTTTGGTCGCTGGAAAACCATACCGACGGCTTTACGCAGTTCGATCAGGGAGACATCAGGATCGTAGATGTTCTTTCCTGTGATTTTGACCTCGCCGTTAATGTGGACGTTTGCAAAGCGTTCGTTCATCCGGTTGAAACAGCGGAGCAGGGTGGTTTTGCCGCATCCGGACGGACCGATAAGCGCAGTGATTTTGTTCTGACTGATACGCGATGAGACGTCGTACAGGGCCTGGAACTTGCCGTACCAGAGGCTCAGGTTGTCGGTCTCAATACTTATATTTGTCTTCTGTTCCATGTTTATCCGAAAACTCCCCGTACATAATCGTAAGTCAACTGATTGCCCGGGTTGTCGGAAAACATCACTTCCGTGGTATCAACCTGTACAACCCTTCCTTTGTTGATAAAACATGTCATGTCCCCAAGCCTTCTTGCCTGCTGGACGAGATTGGTCACAAGTATTATGGTCATTTCCTCCTTTAACTGAACAAGAACGTCCTCGATCCTCATCGTCGTTACCGGGTCAATGGCAATTGAGAATTCGTCCAGGCAGAGGATTTCAGGACTGTGCGAAAGGGCGCGTGCGATTGTGAGACGTTGTTGCTGTCCGCCGGAAAGCATGGTACCCAGATTTTTCAGGCGATCTTTCACTTCATCCCATAATGCGGCCTGGCGCAGGCATCTTTCAACGATTTCGTCCAATACTTTTCTTCTCCGTTCTCCGGCCATGCGAGGGGCATAGGCAACGTTGTCGTAAACTGACAGGGGCAGGCCAACAGGAAGAGGAAATACCATCCCTATCCTGCGTCTCAGTTCGTAAACGTTCCATATTTCATGGATTTCCCTGCCGTCAATGGTGATATTTCCTTGCACGGATGAACCTGACTCAAGTTCCAGGGTCCGGTTGATACTTTTAAGCAGAGTCGTTTTGCCTGAATTGGCGGGTCCAATTATTGCAAATATTTTATTCCGCGGAATATCCAGCGACACATCATGAAGGGAGATAGTCTTCCCGTAGCGGACAGTGAGGTTGCGTATTTCGACTCTGTTTTCGTTTACCATTTTTTCCTGTTCCTCATGTAGACGCGCAGAACTATCGCAAAGCTGTTGAAAATCAGCACGAATCCAAGCAGTACCACGGCTGTTGCATAAAGCATGGGTTCGGGAACGCCGGGCACCTGTGTTGAAATCGTGTGCAGATGATAGGACAACGCCATGCACTGTTCGTTCAGATGATATGGAAAGAAATCGCCGCGTTGAACATACTTGAAGAAGACTGCACCGGTGAACATTATTGGTGCTGTTTCTCCGGCGGCGCGGCAAACCTGCAGGATTACGCCTGTCAGGATACCGCTGATGGAGTTCGGCAGGACTATTGTTCTGATAGTTTGCCACTTGCTTGCTCCGACGTTCCAGCAGGCCGTTCTGAATGGTCTGGGTACCGAAGCTAGGGCTTCTGTTGTGGATACAATGATCACCGGCAGGGTCATTATTGCCAGCGTGAATGAAGCGGATATTATTGATTTACCCATACCGGCGAACAATACAAATGCCCCGACACCGAAAAGGGCATGAACAATGCTCGGAACTCCGGCGAGGTTGACGACAGCCATGTTGACAATACGAGTGAACCAACTGTCCTTGGCGTATTCGTTCAAGTAGATTCCTGCCATGACTCCGATCGGTACCGCTATGAGCAGTGAGAAGGTGACGGTGTATATCGTACCGACCAGTGCGGGCCAGATGCCTCCGCCCCGCATTCCATTTTTGGGTACATCGGTCAGGAAGTCCCATGTTAGGGAAGGCCATGCGCGGATAATCAGGTATGTCACAAGGACGAAAAGGGGAATAAGAATTGCGACTGCCATGATTCCGAATACAATTCCGACAATTCTCTGCATCCGTTGTTTCTTCCGTGTAAACACGGTTGCCGTGAACAGGGCTGAAGATATTTCTGGCTGGTGATTATTCATACTTTCTTCTGTCTTATTCCTTTTACTGCAAGATCAGCTATTGTATTGATGACAAAGGTGATGACGAAAAGCACGATGCCGATAACGAAAAGAACCTGGTAATGTCGCGCTTCTGCCGGAAAGCTTCCGTTCATGCCTGCATCCAGTCTGGGAGCTTCGCCCATTTCAGCAACGATTGTTGCCGTGAGGGTTCTTACCGATTCCAATGCGTGGAAATAGGGGAATTCGCCATTGAAAGGTATGTTCACGGAATGCCCTGTTGCCATGAGTACAGCCATGGTTTCACCTACGGCTCTGCCGACGCCAAGAAGAACTGCGGCCAGCAGGCCGTTCTTCGCCGCCGGAAGGATCACCCTGTAAACTGTCTGCCAGCGGGTGGCACCGAGGGCTTCAGCTGCTTCAATATAACCGTCCGGTACGGCGCGGATGGAGTCTTCAGCAATCGATACGATGATTGGAACACTCATCAACCCGACGATTATGCCTGCGTTCAGAGCATTTAGTCCGATCGGGGCTCCTGTAAGTTTTACAATCAGAGGGTTTGTTACCATCAATCCTATGAATCCCCAGACGACGGAAGGTATTGCGGCGAGTATCTCAACCACTATCTTCATAGCTTCTTTGGTTTTCTTTTTACAGAACTCGGCAATGAAGATCGCAGTACCCAGGCTGAAGGGTACGGCGACAAGCATCGCCACGATGGTTACGCTCCCGGTACCCGCAAGCAGGGCGAGAATTCCATAACGCTTGTTGCTGATGGATGTCGGATACCATTCGGGACTCAGGAAGAAATTCTTGAAATCAAAACAATCGCGAAGGAATGGGGCGCCTTCCCGGAAAACGAAGTAAAAAATACTGAAAACAAAAATGATGGAACTAACGCCGCAAAGGTATATAAGCCCGACAATAAACCATTCGCAAAGCTGTCGAATCCATTTCCAGAGCCACTGGAAAATGTTTGCGGCAGTAATTTTTTTTTGCGGTATTGCCATTGTATTTATCTTTTTACCATTGCCACCGGTACATAACCGGCTTTCTTTACGATTTCCTGGCCGGCGGGGGACAGTAGCCAGTCGATATAAGCCTTTGTTGTCGCATCAGGTTGACCCAGCGTAAACATCAGGAGTGACCGGGCCAGCGGATATTTTCCGCTCAATACGTTGTCCAGTGAAGGCTCGTAACCCTGTTCTCCCTTTTTTGCGGCGACCTTGACAAACTTAACATGTTCCGTGTGGTAACCCATCCCGCTGTATCCAATGGCGCCTGCCGTTTTAGTTACCAATTCAACGACATCCTTTGAGCCTGACATGTCCTTTGAGCCCATTTTAAAATCTTTCTTGTTAAGAACTTTTTCGCGGAAGTAGGCGTACGTGCCGGAGCTGTTCTGGCGGCTGACCCTGACGATTTCGTCGTTTACGCCAATGGCTTTCATGTTGACCCCGAGTTGGGACCATTTGTCAATTTGTCCGTTCTCGCCATATATGCCGGCAAGTTCTTCGAGCGAGAGCGTGTCAACCGGATTCTTCATACTGGCATATACTGCAAGTGCATCGTAGGCTACGATGAACTCGACAGGATCCTTGCCGGTCTTCTGTTTCGCTTGATCTCTTTCTACCGGTTCCATTTCGCGACTGGTATTGGCGATAGTAATGATACCCTGGATCAGGTCGCGGATGCCAACGCCTGAACCGCCGCCGGCGACTTCAACCGTAACTAATGGGTTGACCTTCTGGTATTCCTCTGCCCACATCTGGACAAGGTTGACCATGGTATCCGATCCGGAGGTTGCAATTACGAACTTCTCAGTCTTGGTGGCTTTCTTTTCTCCGCCGCCGCATCCCGTAAACCCGACACATGAAACCGCAATTATGCCGTAACTTAATACTTTTAATATTGCTGATGTTTCTATTCTGAACATGTTCTATCTCCCGGTATTTGTTTATGAATACTTAAGCGCAATTTGAAAAATAATGTTGCCTGCAAGATGACAGCGATCTGAAATTTCTTCTAACATTTCAGAAAGGTCCAAAACAGTGAGGGCTTTCAATGAATCTTGTTTGCTGTTATTCAAGTTCTTTCTTTGTTCAAGGATTAGTTGTTCTGTCTCATGTTCCAGTGCATGAAGACTGTCATTTTCATTGCTTAATTCTTCAATATGAGAACGACTCCTGAGTTTTTTGATCATCTGGACTACAATGTTTGTTGCTTGATCTAGAATATTGATTTGTTTCGCGAAATCCATTTCTTGAATATAATCGCGACATAACAGGAATTTCTCACTGAATTTCTTTACCGTTTCTGGAATTTCATACAGGGCGAGCGAGAGCCGTTCAATATCTTCGCTTGCGAGTGGCGTCATGAAGGTTTTGCAGAGTTCTTCGGTAAGTTCCATGGAGATATGCCTGTCGTTGTTTCGCGCCTGCATGAATTCATCAAGCGTCGGGCTGTTTTCAGGATTTTTAATCATGTCGTTCAGGAGCTTTATGCTGTTCTGGGCCTCCATTACGCTTGCTTCAAGAAGTGCAAAAAATCTGTCATCATTATCAAATAATTTCTTTAATTGGTTCATGCCTTTCACCTCTTTCTTTATTGCTTTTAATTTAGAAAGAGGCTGTTAAAAGGTAGTGAGATGATTGTTAAAATTGTGTTAGACTGGATATCAAAAGAGAGACTTTTCATGCGTGGGATTATGAGCTACTATCTAAGAGAGAAAGAGATACGGAATGAGCGCCAAGAAAATACTGGTTGTTGAAGACGATGAAGACATCATGGAACTGATTTCCTATAACCTGAAACGGGAAGGTTATTCCGTGATGAAGGCGGTTAATGGAGAGGAAGCCATCAAACAGGCACAATCAGCATTGCCGGATATTGTTCTTCTTGATCTCATGCTCCCGGAAATTGACGGACTTGAAGTGTGTCGCAGATTGAAATCTGATTCCAAAACCAGGAATATTCCTGTTGTCATGGTTACTGCAAAGGATGAGGAATCGGATGTGGTTGCAGGATTGGAACTGGGCGCTGAAGACTATGTTGTAAAACCTTTCAGACCGAAAGAGCTTGTTGCCAGGGTTCGTGCCGTGTTGAGGCGGAAAACGCAATCTACAGATGCCGTTCCCGAAACGATCAAGATTGATGAATTGCAGATTGACCAGAAACGCAGAGAAGTCCTTGTAAATGGCAAACCCGTAGAACTGACATTCACCGAGTTCCAGATACTTTATTTCCTTGCCCAGAAACCGGGCTGGGTATTCAGCAGGTACCAGATAGTGGATGCCGTACGCGGTAGTGATTATCCTGTCACTGATCGTTCTGTCGATGTTCAAATTGTCGGCCTCCGAAAGAAGCTTGGCGAGTCAGGAGATCGCATCGAGACAGTCCGCGGTGTCGGTTACAGGTTCAAAGACTGAAAAATGAAAAAGAGAAGTCTTATATCGCAGGTTTTCCCTTCTTATCTGCTTGTGGCGGTGGTAGCGATTGTTGCCGTTGCCAGTTATGCGTCAATAATAATCAGCCGGTTTTATCATGCTCATTCAAAAGATGAACTGGTCTCTGCCGCGCGAATGTCGGCGGAACACTTCAAGACTGTTATTGCCAGAGGGAAAGATGGCCAGCCGGGCACTATTGATGGAAATAGTATCGACGCTTTCTGCAAGGCATCCGGAAAGGGGGCGGGGTACCGCCTGACATTCATCTTGCAGTCGGGAAAGGTTATGGGTGATTCGGAAGATAATCCTGAAAATATGGAGAATCATGGAGACAGGCCTGAGGTTCATGATGCGATCGTCAAGGGTATCGGTATATCGACGCGGTACAGTCATACGCTTGGCATGAAAATGATGTATGTTGCCGTAGCGGTGGAAGGTGACTTTGGACAGACTATTGGCGTTGTAAGGACATCACTTTCTCTTTCGGTGATCGATAAGACAATTGGATTGTTGTGGCACAGGATTGTAATTGCCTGTCTGGTTATTGCATGTATTGCCGCAATCATCAGTATTGTTGTTTCGCGTCGAATAAGCAGGCCGCTTGAAGAAATACGTCTTGGCGCAGAGTCCATAGGGAAGGGAAATCTGAATGATAAAATACCGCCTTCAGGACTTGCCGAAATCGATGTTCTTGCCGACACAATCAATCATATGGCTGATCAACTTAACGAGAGAATTAATACCGTAACTCAGCAGAGAGATGAACAAAATGCGCTCCTGTCATGTATGATTGAAAGTGTATTTGCAGTTGATACGGAGAAATGTCTTATAAAAATGAATAACTCTGCCCAAAAACTATTCAAGGCGGATGCGTCTGTCTACGGCAGGAACGTAATGGAGGTTATCAGGAATAATGATTTGCTGGATGTAGTCAACCGGGCACTGGATAGTTCAGAGCCTGTTGAAGGTGATATTTCTATTCCAGCAGATGGCCGTTACCTGCATGCACACGGGACCGTTCTTAATGGGGCAGATGGTCGAAGAATAGGTGCGCTGATTGTTCTTTACGACGTTACGCGTCTTCGTAAACTGGAAGAGATGCGTCGTGACTTTGTGGCTAATGTGTCGCATGAACTCAAGACACCAATCACATCAATCAAGGGGTTTGTCGAGACACTTCTTGAAGGTGCAATGAAAGAGCCAGCGGAGGCTGAAAATTTCCTCCGGATTACATTGAGACAGGCTGACCGCCTCAATGCAATCATCAAAGATCTTCTGATTCTTTCGAGTGTCGAACAGGAGTCGGAAATGCGGACCATTTCCCTGCAAAAAGAATCTCTGCGTAAAGTGCTTCAAGAAGCAATCGAGGTTTGCAGTCACAAGGCCAGGGGAAAGAAGATTGAAATCAGACTGGATTGTGACGATCAACTTACAGCAATGATAAATCCAGCGCTTCTTGAGCAGGCAATTGTTAACTTGATTGACAATGCCGTGAAATACAGTGGTGAAGGTGCTTCGGTGGAAGTTGAGGCGAAAAAGACAGACAATCGCATTGTAATTCAAGTTCGTGACCATGGATCCGGCATGGAAAAGGTACATCTTACAAGGATTTTTGAGAGGTTCTACAGGGTTGATAAAGGACGAAGCCGTCAACTAGGAGGGACAGGCCTGGGTCTTTCCATAGTAAAGCATATTGCCCTGGCGCATGGGGGCGATGTCGGCGTGGAAAGTACACCCGGTGTCGGTAGTACTTTTTTCATATATCTGGAGGACCTGTTACCCAAATCGAAAAAGTACGTCCAGCAAGATGCCTCTCCGTCGGCTGACGGATCGGCATGACAATTCTTTAACGAATTCGACTGTGTCAAGGGTGTCATTCCGAGTCCCGACTCTCCGAGAGGTCGGGATGAGGAATCTCAGGTTTGGGCAACACGCCCCGACGGTTTAATCCCTCGTTTAGTGAAAAGTTCGAGGCATTTGTTGTTTTTTACTAAAAATCGGTTACAATCAGGATCAATAAATCTCTTTTTTCATATTCATAAAGGAGAACGGTCATGTTGGAAATGGTTGACTTGGACAAGGAGCTGTCAAAGAAAGAGTTCAAGAAAAAAATGCCGGAACTCGACCGCCGTATCAGTGAATTACAACGAGCCTGTAAAGATAAAGGTATTCCTATCATTCTTGTCTTCGAGGGGCTGGAGGCAGCCGGCAAGGGGACATGCATAAACCGGCTGATGCGACCGCTTGATCCCCGTGGTTTCAAAGTCAATCCGATCCATCCGCCCTCAGATATGGAAAAGATGTGGCCGTTTTTGATCCGATTCTGGAAACTTTTGCCTGCCCGGGGACGACTTTCTATTTTTGACCGGAGCTGGTACGACCGGGTATTGGGACAGCGTATAAAGAAAGAAGTGAGTAAATCCGACTGCTCCATGGCTTATGAGGAGATACTTGCCTTTGAAAGACAGCAGTGTGATGACGGTGCTGTAATTATTAAGTTCTGGTTGCATATCAGTAAGAAGGAGCAGGAAAAACGATTTAAGGCCCAGGAGAAAATCAAGGCTCTATCCTGGAAGATTGGCAAGGAGGAATGGAAACAGCACAAGCAGTATGGCAAATATATCAAGGCTGCCGAAGAAATGATTGAGAGGACCAACACTGCCCAGGCCCCTTGGATGGTGATCGAGGCGCATGACAAGGAATATGCAACCTTGAAGATATTCGAAACTTTGGTCAGCACTTTGGAAACTGCGCTGGCCAGGGCCAGTGTTGCTAAAAAGAACGTCAGTGAGCCACAGGCAACAATTTCGCCTGCCCATAATGTAACCGTACTCTCGAAACTGGATCTTACCCAGCAGTTGAGCAAAGATGAATACAGTGAAGAGATTGGCGACCTCAAGGATCGGATCCGTCTTCTTGAGTATGAAATTTATACGCGAAGAATACCGGTTATGATCTGTTATGAAGGATGTGACGCCGCAGGGAAAGGCGGGAATATCAAGCGGCTGACGGAAAACCTTGATCCGCGTGGCTACGAGGTGATTCCCATAGCTGCACCGACCCATGAAGAGCTGGCACACCATTATTTATGGCGTTTTGCCAACTGCATTCCCAAGGCCGGACATATCACGATTTTCGATCGTACGTGGTATGGCAGGGTCATGGTCGAACGTATCGAGGGTTTTTGCCCGCCCGAGGCATGGCAGCGGGCATATCGTGAAATTAATGAATTTGAGGCTCATCTGGCCAACTTCGGTACTGTAATTGTAAAGTTCTGGTTGCATATTGATCAGAACGAACAACTGCGGCGGTTCAAAGAGCGGCAGAAGATCAAATGGAAGCAGTGGAAATTGACGGACGAAGATTGGCGAAATCGCAAGAAATGGCCGCAATATGAAGCCGCCATCAACGATATGCTTTCCAAGTGCAGTACCACCTATGCGCCCTGGACCATCATCGAAGCAAATGATAAATACTTCGCGCGTGTCAAGGCGCTTAGGACCGTAGTCAAGGCAATCGAGACAAGATTGTAGTGACGGGAAGAAAGTTGAAAGACACAGAGTAAACAGCAGGATGTTGGGTTTCCAACTTGTAACCTGGAACCTTTCCATTTGTCAGGACATATGCAGAGCGCGTAGTTCCGTATTGGCATAGCGTAGACGGATCGCCAGTACCCGCGCAATACCTTCCATAAGATTGACCGCAAGTTTCTTGTGCTCATCGGCCAGGGCGTCAAAACGTTTGCGCGAGAGTACAAACAGGTCGGTGTCGGTGAATGCCACTGCATCTGCAGAGCGAGCGGCGCCGTCGAGGAAGGCCATTTCGCCAAAAAAGTCGCCGCGGCCGAATGTCGCCAGGTGGTAACTTTGCTTGTCTTCAAGCGGCAGTACGATACGGACCGTACCGCGCCGGATCAGGAAAAGATCATCACCGGTGTCGCCAAGCACAAAAATCCTATCACCGGCTTTATACGAACATTTCTCCATACATGACTCGAGGGCCTCGAGTGTTTTATCTTTGCGGCGTTTAAACAGGTCGATTTCCCGCAGTTCAAGTGGTTTTTCCTGCATCCGCTCGAGGTGTACATCTTCGATAATGCGGTTTTCGACCCATTCGAGCGCGTCATCCAGTTCATCGAATGTCTGGAGGTGGCTTTTCAACTTTACCTCGCCAATCTGGTCGAAATACTTTCGCAGGTCCGGACCGCCTGAAACATTTTTCGGAATCCGGCTGAAAATGAGAAACGCCTTGTTATCGGCAAGCATGGCTTCGATCTGTTCAAGCATGTGTGCTGCCGTTATGTCCACTGATAATACGCGGCGCATGTCGATGATAACATAGGATCGCGATTTGAATTCGGGTTCAAGCGATGTGTACAGCTTGTCGGTGGTGCCGAAAAAGAGACTGCCCTGCAACTCGAAGATTACGGTGCGGTCACCGTATTTTTCGAGAATCTCCATCTCTTCCGGCAGGCGTACCTGTTTGGAAAACATGTGGTTGCCGTATGCCTTGTTATGTATTATTGAGCCGCGAATCTGTTCACGGATGAAAAGCATGATGGCAAGCGCGATCCCGGTAGCTGAAGCCGCAATCAAACTTACCGTAAGTGCAACCACCACGACGGCTACGATTACAAAGAAGTCGAGAACTGTCGAACGCGCCTTCAGCAGTACCAGACTGTGGCGGTCGAGCATCCGGAACCCGATCACGATCAGGATACCCGAGAGTGCCGCAATCGGCACCCACGCAATCAGTGATCCCAGGATGAGGAATACTACAAGCGCAAGTACGCCTTCAATTATGCCCGACAAACGTGTCTGGCCACCGCTCGAAATGTTGACAAGAGTTGCACCCATTGTACCCGCACCCGGTATGCCGCCGATGAGAGACGAAACCATGTTCCCGAGACCCTGCCCGATCAGTTCCCTGTTAGATTTGTGGCGGGATCGCGTGAGCGTGTCAAGAACCAGGCATGTTTTCAGCGTATCTATTGAAAGGAGTACGGCAAGTGTTATTGCCGGGACGAACAGGTTGCTGAGTTCGGCGGCGTTCAGATCGCCGAAAGCTTTCCAGTGCCCGAAGATCACGCTGCTTAAGCTGGCACTCGAATCGCAGAGACGTCCGATGACAAGTGCATTCCCATCAAGAAGGAACATGGAAGGTTCTATAAAGCATAGACCAAGGTACGCAAGGATACCGGAAATCAGGCCGAGAATAGCGGCCGGAACGGCCCTGGTTAATAACGGAGCCGCCATCATGACTGCCACCGTGACTGCGCCGATAACAATGCCCTGCCACTGCCACATTTGCGGAGAACCAAGTGTTTCCCAGAAATTAATCCCTTTGGGTACACCAAAGAGTTCGGGGACCTGGCTGACAATGATGATAAGGCCGACGCCACTCAAATAGCCGCTGACTACCGGGTAGGGCATGTACTTGATCAAGCGTCCAAGACCAACAGTGCCGAAAAGTAACTGGAATATGCCGCACATAAAACATGTGATGATCAGCATAAGAACGGCTGGCTCTGCGCTTATACCTTTTTGAGACAGCTCAATCGCTAATGCTGACAACATGGCAGCGGCAGGCGCACACGGCGCGGTGATCAGGCGGTTGGTACCTCCAAAAGAGGTCGCAATGAGGCCGAGCGCAGTGGTTCCGAGAATACCGGCCAGTGCTCCATAAGCCACATAAGTTCCGCCGAGAGGAGCAAAGATTGTCACTCCGAAAGCAATCGCAGACGGAAGGGTCACAAACATTGCCGCGAGGCCGCCCCAGAGGTCACCTGTTAAACCATCAGGGTTTTTGATTTTCATGGCGTTTTATAAGGATTTAGATGAGATTTGCCCTGCTTCAATAGCTGCTTTGGAAATAATTCGGAACAACATTTCCGGCATACTTTTCTCGCTTTTCTAAATGATATAGACGGAAGTGTATTGTTGTCAATAACGTCTTATCCATTTTATACGATACTCCTTCAATGTGGACTTGGACATGTCTATTATGATATTGATGATAATATTCATGTGAAAATGTTAACTTAAGATCGGCAGTATTGCGTTGGGCAGGCAGCAATGACACCAAAAGGCGAAGATCTTTTTGCGGTAATAGAAATAGGCACAACTTCCATCAGGATGGCGGTTGCCGAAACCGACAAGCAAGGCGGTTTCAAGATGCTCGACACACTTCAGCGGGCAGTCCTTCTGGGCCGTGATACGTTTACAAAAGGCTGTATCGAGCAGGAGACCATAGAGGAATGTGTAAAGGGGTTGCGTGATTACCAGAGGATCCTTCATGAATACGGCCTTACCGATCAGGCGAAAGTCGTGGCGGTTGCCACCAGCGCCATAAGGGAATCTATCAACCGGGATGAAGTTCTTGATCGTATTTTTGTAGCGACAGGACTGAGTGTCGAAATTCTGGAAGATGCCGAAATCAGCAGATATACATACCTGGCCGTGCACAAATATCTGAAAAAAGCCGAACTTGCCGGGGGTAGCAACTTGCTGATAATGGAAGTTGGCGGAGGCAGCACCGATTCTTTGACGCTCCGTCAGGGTTCTGTCGGCAATGCCCAGGTTTTCAAGATTGGCTCATACAGGATCCGAAGATCGCTTGAGGATTATAATGTTCCGGAATCCCGACTCCGCCATGTTATGAAGACCCAGATCGAAAGGGCGGTGGATGGCATCAAGATGGGTATTGGAAAAATCGGGCATCCTGTTCTGCTGGTGCTTGGGGGTGATGCACGATTCGCGGCCGGCGCGATTGTACCCGGCTGGGACAAGACCACCATTGTAAAGCTTGCGGTTACGGACCTGGAGAAGCTGACAGGAGAGATCAGCAGGTTACAGCCGGATGATATTGTGAAGAAGTACCATTTGTCCTATCCGGATGCGGAAACCGTTGGACCCGCTCTTATGGTGTATGTCCAGCTTGCGGAAAGACTGGGCGTAAAGGACATCCATGTTTCCTCTGCCACCATCAGGGATGGTATTATACATGAAATGGTTACGCACGAATCATGGACGAAAGAGTTCAGGGGACAGATCATCAGTTCCGCTCTTGAGATCGGCCGGAAATATCACATGGAACACAATCATGTGCGGTTTGTTTCAACACTCTGCCGGAAGATTTTCTTTGCGTTGCAGAAGGAACACCATCTCGATCCAAGGCACGAACTGATCCTGAACCTGGCCGCGATTCTTCATGATACAGGTCATTTCATAAGCAACAGGAGCCATCACAAACATTCCATGTATCTTATCATGAACAGTGATATTTTCGGGTTGGGACCCAGGGACATTATGCTGGTTGCGCTTGTTGCGCGGTATCATAGAAAAGCCATTCCGCGGATGGAGCACGAGTTTTACGGCACACTTGATCGCAAGAGCAGGATTATTGTGACGAAGCTGGCGGCCATTCTTCGCATTGCCGATACTCTTGATTCGGCGCGATCACTTCATGGGCTTGGAATGGATGTCAAAGTTGAGGATGACAGACTGATTATCGGGGTAAATACCGACAGGGACCTTGTTCTTGAAAAGCATGCATTGGAAGAAGAGTGCCAGATGTTTGAAAGGGTTTATGGCGTGAAAGTACTTCTAACCAGAGGCAGAGGGACGGAAGATGAGCCAGTCGGCAAATCTGAATAACAGGGAATTGAGCTGGCTTGATTTCAACCAGCGGGTATTGGGCGAGGCTTCGGATGGCCGTGTACCACTGCTTGAAAGGGTAAATTTCCTGACCATAACAGCGTCGAACCTGGATGAATTCTTCATGGTACGCGTCGGAGGCCTGGAGTTGCTGATATCAGACGGGGTTGACAGGGCCGATAATTCCGGTATGACACCGCGCGAACAGCTGGAGAAAATCCTGACGAGGACAAAAGAAATGGTTCAGGCGCAGTATGCTTGTTTTACCGGCGGGATTGAGCCTGAATTGAAAACCGCGGGTATAAGATTGATCTTGGCGGGAACCTATTCCGACCATGAGACGAGTTACCTTGAAAAAATATTCCAGGAGGAAATATATCCGGTTGCGTCTCCTCAGGCCGTCCAGTCGGCTGAAGATTTTCCGCTCGTGTCAAACCTGAGGCTGAATCTTGCCGTAAGGCTTGAAGGTGAAGATGAGAATAAAAAACCCCTGTATGCAGTCATCCCTCTGGGGGCATGCCTTCGCAGACTTGTGAGACTGCCGTCGGAGAATGACAATGCCTACACTACGGTTGAGAACATTGTCCGTACCTTTATTGACCGTTATTTTCCCGGCAAAAAGATCATGGAGACTGTTGTTTTCAGGATAACGAGGAATGCGGATTTCAGTTTCAATGATGAAGTGTCGTCCGATTTCATGGCCGATATGGAAAATCTGGTGAGCCGCAGGAAAGAAGAGCGTTGTGTGCGTTTGGAGGTGGAGGCAACAGCTTCAAAAATGTTGACAGGGTTCCTGCAGAAGGCCCTGCAGGTACGGCAGGAGAGCATATTCGAACTGCCGGGGCCGGTGAGCCTTGTTGATTTCAGGGAGTTATTGTCGATAGATGGTTTCAATTCGCTCAGGTTCAAGCGATGGGAACCGCAGCAGCCGCCGGACATTGATCCGGCAGGCAGCATGTTTACCGAGATAAGCAGGAGGGACATCCTGTTGTGTCATCCTTATGACAGTTACGAGCCTGTTGTGAAATTCATTCAGCAGGCAGCGGATGATCCGGATGTGCTTTCAATTAAACAGACACTTTACCGGACAAGCACGAACAGTCCGGTCATACAGGCGCTCGATCGTGCGGCACGGAAAGGCAAGTACGTTACTGCAATCGTGGAATTAAGGGCACGGTTTGACGAGGAACGCAACATCAGCTGGGCCAGGTCCCTCGAGAAGAGCGGCGTCCAGGTGATATACGGATTGAAGGGATTGAAGGTGCATTCTAAAATATGTGCTGTGGTCCGGCGTGAACAGCAGGGGATTGTCCGTTATGTCCATTTTGGAACGGGAAATTACAATGAACGGACTGCAAAACTTTATACGGATATAAGTTTCATGACCAGGGATGAAAGCCTTGGTGCGGACGCATCCGTGTTCTTCAATACGGTCACGGGATATTCCGAACCGCAGAAGTTCCTGAAGATATATGCTTCTCCGATCGGCCTGAAGGAAAGATTGATCGAACTGATAGAGAATGAGGCTGGTCGCAGTCGCGAGGGGCAGAAAGCCTTGATCATGGCAAAGATGAATTCGCTGGTCGACAGGGACATGATCGAGGCCCTTTACTCTGCGTCCAAAGCCGGTGTCCAGATCAAACTGAATGTCAGGGGAATATGCTGTCTTCGTCCCGGTGTACCCAAATTGAGTGAGAATATAACCGTTATAAGTATCGTGGACCGTTTTCTCGAGCACAGCAGGATATTCTATTTCCTGGATGGCGGGGCGGAAAAAATTTACATATCCAGCGCAGACTGGATGCCGAGAAATCTCGTGAGACGTGTTGAACTCATGGTGCCGGTGGACAGCAAATCCGGCAAGGCCAGGTTGAAAATGATCCTCGATTCCTGTTTCAAGGATACGGCAAAAAGCCACAGGCTCAGGCAGGACGGAGTATATGAACGGATAGAAGATCCCCGTGCCAGGGGCGAAGGTTTCCGGTGCCAGGAGTTTCTGTATCGGAATGCATGTGAAAAGGTTGAAAACGAAACCAGGGCGAAGCAGACGGTTTTCATTCCACACAAATCCCCGGAAGCGGAAAAAGAATGAGTGGCCATAATGAAAAGACGCCTCACCGATCTTGAATTGTGCGAGAAATACGATAACGAAATCCAGCATACCGAGTACGTTACCCGCATTGCTCTGAAGCTGTTTGACCGTACAAAAGCAGTCACCGGCCTTTCTCAGAATGACAAGCGTCTGCTCGAGACAACATGCAGATTGCATGATGTGTCTTACAGCGAAAACGGGAAAAATCACGCATACCGGAGCGCCGAGATTGTTCTCAATGAAGGTCTTTCCGGATTTACTTCTGCCGAACGTGCCATTATTGCCGGCGCAATCCTTCTGCACTCGGGGCGGCGTTGCCGTGTTCCGGCCCAAATCAATATGCCCGGCTTCAGGGACCGTGAAAAGATGCTGAAAATCGCGGCCTATCTCAGGATCGCCGACGGGTTGGACCACGGCCATATTCAAAGCAGTTCAATAATATCAGTCAAAGCAAACCGGACTGTGTGTGAAATTGTTGTCCGGGAAGATATTTACAGCGCCAACATCGAATTGGCCCGCATGAAAGCCGACTTATGGGAAAGCGTATTCAAAATACCTGTCAGAATACTGCACGTTAAAAAGGAGAAGATTTCCGGACCGCGATTTGGCACGGTGTTGACCGGTCGTGAATCCCTGATTGAATATGCGCGTAAACTTGTCTGTATTCTCGTCAGGTTGGCCGATGATAACGTGGAAGGATCTATAATGGGCGTCGATCCTGAATGCCTGCATGATCTTCGTGTCACCCTTCGCCGGACCAAGGCTGCGCTTCGTTTCTTTAAACCGGTCCTTAAAAATACCAGCGCCGGGGAATTACGGCAGTCGATAACAAAAGTGTGTGACCAGTTGAGTCTGGCCAGGGATTCGCAGGTGTGGATGGAGTTCCTGCGGGAATTTGAAGCAGGACATTTCGGGGCAGGGAAAATAGCGTGGGAAGATTACTTCAGTCTCCAGCAGTCAAAGAATGATCAATGCCTGGAAGATTTGAGGCATTTTCTCCAATCCGAGGAGTTCAAGAAGCCGTTCAGGCAGGTTTCTTTCTTTGCGCGAATCGAAATTCCGCGACTGGAAAGGGAGCGGGGCAGGAGAATGGCCGGTTTGAAGGAGTTTATTTCCCGGCGGTTTTATAAGGCATATGAAAAGTTACCACGGTTGGAAAAGCCTTTCAGGGCGATGAACATCGAAGAACTTCATGCCGTCAGACGGCAATGCCGGCGTGTGCGTTATGCTGCGGAATTTGCTTCACCGGCGCTGGGCCGCAAGGCCTTGATAGTGGAGAAGAAGTTGAATGGCGTCACTGATGTTCTAGGTAAAATCCATGACATAGATGTTTATCTTCAGATACATGCGGGAAATTCGCTGGTGGTCTCCACCGAACTCAGGCGGCATCTGGCTTCTGCACGAAGGAAGGCGATGAAAAAAACAATACGCGCCTGGAGAGATGTGAACTCTCAACGTTTCCACAAAACCGTTGCTTCGATCTGCCGGATTAAGAATAAAGACAAGGCAGATAAATGAAATAGAACGGTCATTTTAATGCGTTCGAAACCCGCAGGGTTGAGAATCGCGTTCAAAAACTGGTTCGGTCATCTGTAGATATCTTTCCGGTGTCCGACTCCGACCACAAACACAATCAGTAAGTCGTCTTTAATTTCGTAAAGAATCCGATAGTTGCCCTGGCGCAACCGGTATTGCTCGTAACCGGAGAGTTTCTTGGATTGAGGAGGGCGTGGATCATCGGCTAGGGATTTTGTTGCTAGAATGATCCTCTGCAGGTCTTTCTTGGGTATAGGGTCGAAATCCTTCTGAACGCTTTTCTTAAGTTCGATCCTATATTTTCCCATTGCGCTTCAACTCCTTTAAAGCGGATTCAAATGAAATGGTGGGTTCATGCGCTCTCTTCTTGAAAATCTTCAAATCATCAAGATCCTCCTGAAGGGCCCATGTTACTGCTTCGCCAATCAATTCTGATACGCTTCGTGAAGTTTCTGCGGATTTCAGCCTTAGTACGCGGTGAAGAGATGAATCCAGATAAACTGTTGCACGTTTAACTGCTACGCTCATATTTATTCTCCTATTTCTGGTGATAATGTAACGTTATAACGTCATGACGTCAAGTTGTTTTGTGACCGAGCGGCGAGCTGAGCAGCTCGCCGTTAAGCCGCGCCGCGCGGCTTAACGGCACGCCTCACCGGATTCCGAACCCGCCGCGGGTGAGGAATACGGTGGAGGCGGTGGTTCGGTTTACTATTCAGGTAATGTTGGCATTGTCAATCGAATGACCACTGCTGCCAGAATTGGCAGGAAGGTCAGCAAGAAACACAATGTCTTGACCTGTTTATTTTCGGTTCTCAACAACAACCATCGTCCCCACGGAATTACGACCGAGAGAACGGCAATCCAGAACACCTCAACGACGAAGTTGGACAAGGAAACCGTTGACCCAATGTTTGACATGCCGAGAGGGAACCATGCAACGATTCCCGTGAATGGGTAAACCCAGTCCCACCATGTCGTGCTTTGGCGCTTCCGCAAAGCAATCATGGGAAAGATGGCCACGCCAGCGATGAGCAGAAACCAGATTGCTGAAAACGCTATCATATCATTTCCTCAAACCGAACGATCATCTTCAGGCGGTTCGAGACCCGCGCGGCGCGGGTTGAGAATCGCCTGCAAGAGCTAGTTCGCACCTCATTTAATTAGAATGTCGTATTCCGAATGAGTGCCGATCCAGAACCAAACAATGTTTTGTCCGGATTCTACGCCAAGAACTCTGTATCTTCGTCCGACACGGACGGAACAAAAGCGACCAACTTTCTTGAAGTGTAAGGATGGGTGGTGAAGATTACTTTTGAGAAGATCATAATTCTCATCTGCTAGTTTCTGGATGGACTGCGGCAAGCTGTAATAACATTTCCAAAATTGCGGGTTAGCGTGGTGTTTTACAGACGAGTGCATTTGTTGGCCTTGAGGTCTTTAACTGCCTGATCAGCAAAGACGTCCAACTTTCCACTCCGAACATCCTGTTCAATCTGTTTGTCCCATGCTTGTGCGTCAAAATCCTCAAACCAGGAACGAAACGAGTGAAGCTCGTCTTCCGGCAGATGTTTGACTGCTTTTTCTATTTCTTGAACAGTTGTCATGCTAGGAATATATTCTTACTTCTTATCTGATACAAGTCTGTTTTTTGCTTCTTAAGTGCGAACGCCCACATTGAGAGTTTGCCGCGCTTCACGGCAATACTCTCCGATGTTTTGTTGGCCTTATTATCTGTATGCGTCTTTCCGGTCATCAATTGTCAGGACAAAAACAATTTTATCGACTTCGTCCAGAGAATAAAAAACGCGATAAGGGCCGATCCGGTACCGCCATGTTGTGGGCGTATAGTCCTGCAGCTTTTTGATATTGGGTCCGAAATATGGGCTCTGCCGTAATTGGGGATAAATGTAACTATCGAGTTTCTTCCGCAGAAAACGAGGAGGTCCGAGTCGAATCAAGGCTTTCTTGAACTCCTCAGTTTCGAAAATCCTGAATTCAAGCGAATGTGCCGCGTCGGCGTTTTGCATCTTGATGTCCCCGTTTCAGGCTTTTGTTGAGTTCGGTATTACCTCTAATTTCTGCCATCTCAAACTCATCTACGGTCTCATGTTCCTGGACAAAACGCATTACCGCTGTTTCAATGAAGTTCGAAATGGGCCTGTTTTCTCTCTCTGCTACACCTCTGAATAGACGATAGACTGGATCATCAAGCCGCAACGTTATTGTTTTAGACATAGAAACCTCCATTTATTGACTTACTAGTATGAGAATACAAAAGAATACTGGAGATGGCAATATATTTCTCAAAACCCGACGACAATTTTCAACGGCGCGGGTTGCCGCGGACGAAGAATACGGTGCAAAAACTGGTTGGGTCAGTCTTTCATTTTGCGGAGAATGTGGCGGGCAAGATGGTCTTTGATTTCACGGTGTCTTGGAATTGGCTGACAGACTCCAGTCTTTGGGTTTTGATACCAATCATGTCTGCCACCGTGACGGATGAAGACAGATCCACCTTGTTCAAGTTCCCGGATAAGATCGATACGCTTCATGCGAGTTGGAGCTCCGCAACCTTGCGGACACCTGGAATGTTTCCGCTGGTGAGTTCTTGATAAACATCCTTAAGATTTTCCTGCAATTCTTCAAGAGACTCACCCTGACTCATATAGTCCGGAAACTCCTCCAAGTAGCCCAGCCACATATTTCCGTCTTGCCAGTAGATATACCTCATAGTTTTCATACCACTAATATAGATCAGAAATCCACAAAGTTCAATTCTTCATTTTCCATGACATAACGTTACGCCTCACCGTCGTTTTTGCCGCCGCGGCAAAAACGTAAGGTGGAGGCGCTGGTTGGAACGTCTCACTGAACTCTTACGCTTACCATGTCTCGTTTGTTGTAAACACCATCGAAAGACATATCTATGAAGTACTGAACTTCCTCACCGGCGTTCGTGAACGCCGGAAGCGTGCACTCGTAGACTTGCCAATCATCCTGCTTGCGGACAGGAGCGAAGGCAACAGTAGTGAAATTGGTCTCTCCCTTGAATCGATAGTGACAACTGACATCCGTGTAACGCTTTGTGATGCGGCCGCATCCCGCTCCCCATGTGCTGAGCTTGAGTTCAAGCATAGTTGTTTGACCTACCGCAAACGAAGATGGCGGGTTGTGTATGGTGCCACCGCCGCCCGCACACCCGCCGATCAGCAGAGGAAACAGAAGGAGGATGACATTTCTTTTCATTCTTCGTTCCAACGTCGGTTCTAACCGGACATTGACCCGGCAGGGTCAATGGTACGGTTGAGAACTTTGTTGGGCAATCATGGTCATTTTATTAACGACAAACCAGTGGAATCCAGTGCCTGCTGATATAACCAAACAAATTAAACTTGTAACAATCCATACGCTAATGGGCTGTGAATTGTCATCACTTAGCATTGACCGTGCTGCTAAGACGAACATAGTGGTGACGACGAGCAGAGGAAGAAGATGAAGCGTTAAGAGTTTTCGTGCGATTCGGACTGGCAACCGTCCCCATGGAAGTAAAAAAGGCATGTCAAAGAGTGACGCGGCCAACACTTCCAACCACGAAGTGTGCCCAGGGTGGGACGGGGCAAACCAACCTCCAGTCCCTCCTATGATCGCGATTACGCCTATAAATCGACTCCAGTTTATCCACGCAGGATACATCGTGTCTTTCTTTCTTGCCCAACGACCACCTTAACCGTTTTTCAAACCGCAGGTTTGAAAATACGGTTCAAGGTTTTGTTCGGCTTCCATCTCCTAAAACAGGTCAACGTATTTCATCAGTCCAAAAATTGAAGCTATAGCGATAATGCAGGCTATGGCCACGGTTCGTTTTCCGATTTTTCCACGAATCATGGCAGTACCTGCTATGAGGACGGCCAGCACTGTGCAGGCAATGATGCCAAGCATCATTGAAACACTAGGCTTAATCCACCCGTAGACTTTAGCAAACGGAAGACTCAATAGAGTGAGCAGACATAGTCCCACGGCCATATTCCGGAATATTATGACAATTTTTTTCATTTCTTTCCAGCCGAACGATCACTCTCATGGTTTTTTCAACAGCCGCTGTTGAAAAATACCATGTAGAGATTGGTTCGGCATATCTGTTTTGATTTAGTACCAGCCTCCGATTAAGCCGTGAGTCATCATTAACATGCAAAATGTCAACAACCACCACGCGACAGTCACAATAGTGACTACCGTTGTGGAAAGGATTGACAGTTTTGTCTGGCCGATCCAATGAACTGCAACCCAAAATGCTGCCAGGGATATGAACGCGCTGAGGCCATACCAGTAAATGTGTACTTCGAAAACGAGGCCATTATGGTTTAAAACGCGAACCCCTAAATAATCGATCGTGAGCATTGCAAATGTAAGGACAGTCCATGCTATTGCTATGGCGATGATGGTTCTTTTTTTCTTATTCATTTTGTATGCCGAACGTTACTTCTGAGACGCGGAGGCGCCGTCAGGCGACGTTGTCCCGCGTTTCGCGGGATCAACGTCGCCTCCAGAAGATTGTTGGGCCGTATCTTTATTCGTCTTAGTTGTTGCTTCTGCAACGACTTGTGCATTCTTTAAAGGGGCAAACATTCTGCGAAACATGAGATCCCTTCCATGCTTCTGGAGTAAATCGCCGTATATCCAGATAGGGCCGATATGCAGTGTATTGACAAGTGTTACATTGCCCATTCCTGGTATACGAGTTTCGAATGTGTTCCATTTTCGATTTCCATACGTTCCAATGTCTTCTGATTCTACACTTGCAGATTTAACCACCCGACCATTGTTATCGTTAACTTGCGGCCATAACACATAGCGAATGATTTTCCCATTTCTAAACCTATAGAACTCGTAGCCACCTCTGTATGGGAAATGAACCCAATCCCCCTGAATAGGTGGAAACAGTAAACTACCGCCGATTGTAACGAGAACAATCAAGCCAACCGCGAGTAATATTTTCCGAATTCTTGTATCTTTCATTTCCTATGGGCCCAATGTGTGCACTCAGAGTTTGTTCAACCCCGGGTTGAAAAATACTCTGCAGTGCTTGGTTGGGGTCATATATTTACGAAAACCATTTTGGGAGAAAATTGGTTATAACCCAGCCGGATTCGTTCTTCTCGCAAATCAATTCATTTTCTCCTTGCGCCATTGGACCGCGATAAATCTGAAGCTTTACTCTTACCTTTTTCTCGCTTAACCATTCAAGTATTTGAAGTGTTAATAAGATTTCCATTTTAGTTTCTTTCGAAAAATCTCCAATTCGCCTGTCAATAAACTGTGATGCAGGCTTAACAGGCACAGGGCTATCGGAAAAGCGTTTAAGAAATTCATTTGGTGGATCAATATAAACGTATTTCTTGGCTATTCTGTCCGGTTTGCCTGAGAAGGCTAGATATATTGTGGTGTTTGTCCTTGTCCCGTATACTTTGAAGATTAAATTGGTCATAATATATTCCTTCAAATCCCAATCATCACGCACCACCTTTTCATCCTCTGCTCTACAGGTGCCGATGATCACTACCGACACAAGAAATATAATCGATGTCTTCATCATTTCTGTGACCCCAACGTCAATCTTCATGCGCGCGGGTTTTAGCGTCGCATGCAAGATCTTGTTAGGCCTTCCATTGTCCTTTTCTCTTAAAAATCCACTTGTTATTGGACTTGGTGAAAACAAACGAATCACCACCGCCCGCAGTACCACCTTTAAGTTCTCCGGTCATGACATCCACAAGATTATCTTCTCGCAACCAGATAAAAAGAACCCTTTGATCTGATGGTATTATGTGTTCAAGCTGTGAAACTATATCTTGGATTTCCCGGAAGTTCAATCCGCGGGCTGATGTTTTCCCGGCAGATCGTGTTTCAGCACGTACCCATAAATTGCTTTGATTGACAAAGACGTATGCAACGGCGTTGGTGCCTTGATTAGATGATTCGGACCCCGTCACAACAAGAACTTTGTCGGTCTTTCGAACCTCGATCTTAAGAATAGATGAATTGGTGGGAATCTGAAGCTGAAGCTCTTGGCAAACATTGGAATATGACCGAACGGGAATACCTCGGATCGGCCATGACCACATTGTAAGTGGGTCGTTTGCCGTTACACAGGAGGTTGTGGCAAAAAACAGAAATACGGAAAAATATCTCATAGTTTTATGGCCTAACGGCGAGCTGAGCAACAGTAGACCTAAGATGGCGCTTGCGCCATTCTTAGGCCTACTGTTTGCTCCAGCGGATGGTTAGGCCGCGCGTAGCGCGGCCGCCATTCCGCTGGCTGAAGCAGCTCGCCGTTAAGCCGCGCCGCGCGGCTTAACGATTGCACTCAGAGTTTTTTCAACCCTGGGTTGAAAAATACTCTGGAGTGCTTGGTTGGCCTATTTGTTTTTCTTTAAAGGTTTCCTCCTGCCCAAAGGTGCACTTGAAATGCGATGACCATCCAACATGGGATAGCTGCTCCAAGTTGCACGAGGATCAGAACTATGCCGAGAATGTGGGATGTAACAGCAGGAAGGAATTTCTGGCAAAGCCGGAGCGTGCCAAGAGCTATCCAGATTGATGCCAGAAAAAAGAATGGCAACTCCGTAATGAAAAACATTGGATCGGGATACCGGTCGATCAAGTAAACTCGCAAGGCGGTGGCCAGACTGTGAACAATTAAAAATAGAAGCCAGCCACAAAGAATTAGAATCCACCATGACCATTGTTTCTTCGTTATGTCTTTGTCAGTCATTTTTCAAGGCCAACGATTGCACTCATGGTTTTTTCAACCGCTGGGTGAAAAATACCATGGAGTGCCTTGTTGGGGTGTTATTCAATATATTTCACTTCTTGACCAGGCTTCGTGTAACCAAAGACCCGGTATCCTTCATCTATCTTTTCTCCGGGAACGTGTATTTTCTTAAGGATTTCACGTACAGTTGAATCCTGTTTGGGTGTTGCGCTTCGGATTTCCACCCATTCAATACTTTTATATCCGCCATTTCTAAAATGGTAGAACCATTCTTTGTCCCATTCCGGTATGAATCCGGTTTCAACGTCCTTGGTTCGCCACTGCGGGCAAAGATTCTTGAGTGAATACATCGCCAAACGGAGTTCCTCCCATTTGGTGTCGTTCATCACCGGAACCATTTCTGATGTTTTCATTTTCTTTGCACCCCAACGTCATTTTGAGGGTTGAGGTGAAAGCCGCTTTCACCGAGTACCCTCCAAAAACTGGTTGGAAGCCTTTTTATAATGAAATGACTCTTTCTCGAATGATAAAGGTTCTCCCGGTACGGATCAATGTTAAGCCCTCTATAGAGGCAATATAATTCAAGATTTGTTCAATCGATACGTTTTTCATATCTATTGCAATGGTTTCTCGGGTTCGTCTGTTCTCCGAAACATCTAGAACTATATTTATACCTGTGTGGTAGGGGTCGAATTCACGACTATAGAGCCATACGTTTTCGGCCGCTCGCTGTAAAGAGATGCGACCAGGTGGTTCGGCAGGAAATTTGAATTCCGGAATAATTATTTGTTCCGGGGAAGTAGGTTTTATTTTTTCGGGGAGATAAGTGTGTTCCATCCATGGAAGATCAACTGTAATTGACTCGATAATACGCTTGATGGCCCATAGTTTTGGGGGCGCAGTGTCATCTTCTGGATTGTGAAGGAAAATCTCCTTTGGCTTAGCATGGTAAGGTTTGATCTTGATAAGAAAACATGGACGATCTGTACCATGTTCATTCTGCTCTTTGTCGAGAGAATCATAGTTAATCTCTTCAAGGTACTCCGCAAGTTTTTTGAACTTTTTTTTTGGAAACGAAGCCTGAAATGTACCAAGGCGGGAAACCTCATGATCTCCACGATATATGGCCGTGCCATCTGCTTTGAGCCAGACAGAATAGATCTTTCCGATCCACCCTTTACTATATTCAACCGATATTTCGTCAATCCTGTTTGAGATATTGTCTTCGGCAAATACAGAAGTAGCGAGTACAAACAAAACGCTAATAATATGTGTTTTTCTGATCATATCATGCTTCCAACTTCTCAAATCACCGTTTCGAACCCTCCGCGGGTGAAGAATACGGTGGATTTGTTGGTTGGCCCAATTTCATTATTACATTTATTGCTTCAGGCCTTCCATCCTGAGTGAGGAATTCGATTTTTGGAAGCATTCCATCTATCACCTCTCCAAGAAACCACATTGTCTGATTAGTAAATTCAGGCAAATTACGATCGTGAACAATTTTCTCACCATTTCTTGTTTTAACGTAGATCACGTATTCGGTGGCATCCGTTGTTTTAGGGTCAAAACGATCAGGCAGAGTGAAGAAATCGCTAGCTAGGAAAACATTAACAAGACGATCAAACAATTGTGATGATATAGAACACTTGTATTTCCCTTTTTGAGCAATATGTTCAATGCCCTCGAAAATTACTTTAGTTAATTCCCCCTGCCTATGAAATACAACACTATATGCAGGACGAGGATTCACATTATGTGATACACGCTCCAATCCAATTACGAGTATTTCGTCATGTTCTGTTGGTTTTCCTTTTAGTGACGATTTGAACATTTTTGTTTTATCAAGTAGTTCACCTGCAAATAGCGAATTGACAGATAATAGAATCAGTAACATTACACGGTTATTCATAATTCTTCATCCTTAAAGGCCAACGCATGGCATAATGGTCGAGATGAACCGCAGGTTCATCGAGTACCATTCATGCCCTTGTTGGCATTTTCTTTGTCTTTCCATTTTCTTTGAAGGTAACTTACCCCCATACAAATTCCAATCAGCACCAGAATGTCTGCCGATATATTAATTACGACATCTGTATAGCTTATCGCTAGCTCGACGTTTTTGTTTGCAAAGTGACCAATGAAATAATGTCGTTTTCGTATGAACCAATCGATTACATAAATAACATAGCCAGCAATAAGGAATTTAAGGAAACCTAGTCGGGTCATCTGGTAAAGAATGTACCATCCAGCAAGCCAAACGAAAAGAGAACCGAAGTTAAGTGCTGAGTCAAGCCGTGCGGCGTAATTAATGATTTCCGCTATGCTTCTGATCATGTTTTTCCTTTGATGCCAACGATCATTTTAACGCGTTCGAGTGCCGCTGGGCACGAGAATCGCGTTCAAAAACTGGTTCGCACAATCCTCTTTATCATAAATCAGTCAGTCCGCGATAGATTTGCCAATACCCAATCAGTAATGTTGTTATCACAATGACTGTAAATACAATAGCAAGGGGTATCGTGTTTCGCCGCCATGCTGCAACGGCACCGAATACGTAGATTAAGACTAGGACAGTAATTAGTGTGACGGGAGTCCAGATGGGTCCAGACGAGAACGACTCTACGATGGAGTTCGGAAGCAACCCTACCAATGGCAGGAAGAACATCAAGACCCATCCTGATGGTTGTACGGAGAATGTGATATTCATGACGATTGTCGCGAGAATCCATAAAGCAACCGTAGCAACAACCAGTACTCTGGGTCTTTTCATGATTTATTCACAGTGCGAACGTTACCTCTCATGCGTTCAAAAACCGCAGGGTTTTGAATCGCATGCAGAGGATGGTTCGCATTATTTCTTCCTGTCTTCAAACCAAATGTTTGCGGGAAGGGTGGCTCCATTCTGGAATTCGAAGATGTAACCTTTCTCTTCCCATTTTTGAATAGTTATCCTGATGAACTCGAATGCAAGGGCCAACGCTTGCAACGTGTCTACGCCGTGCAAATCTTTAATCTTTGGGTATAGCCCATGCATTGAAATGGGGCAAGCGGCTTCGTCATTAGCAATCGAATAGGGTCGTCCGATCTCAATGACGACAAACTTTGACTCGCCTTTAGGTGATGTCATTTTCACTTTTGTCTCTGCAATAATGTCTTTCATTTTGTGATGCGAACGCTTACTCTGAGGGTTTGCCGAGCTCCTCGGCAATACCCTCCTGAGTGTTGTTGGCTCTCCTATAGAATTGCATGCGCACGGGTTGAGACAGCTCGCATTCGTCTTGCCAGTGCCATGGTTGTCCTTGCGATGGAATCTTGGTTAGAAAAACATTGTTTCGCAAGTAATCTACGAGCTGAGGGCTTGCGTGCGTGTCGGACATGTCAACCATTCGATCAAACTGTGGATGCTCGGACAAGTTCTCCGCCACATCGTATCTGTCACGATTGAAGACTTTCTCGTCTTGTGGATCGTAACGCACAATGTCAACCTGGCCTGTGGTGGCGGAGAGGCGAGTGGCTTCTGCTGCGACAAAGCATGAATCGTTTGCTATGCTCGAGAGAGGGGTGCGCGAGAGGTCAACAAAGGCTGTGATGCCAGTGTCGCCCATTGAGTCCCATGATGATTTAGGGATCACAAGCATATCTCGACCTCGCGCATTTGTAACAAACGCGCTGAACCGCGGGGCACGAGCTTCAATACATTGCTTTGTCATATCTTTCGGAGCCAACGCCTGCCATTAGGGTTTTTTCAAACAGCCGCTGTTTGAAAAATACCCTTCATGGCGTGGTTGGACCCTTTTTTCTTATTTTTTCAATCAGTTGTTTTGCTGTTTCGTCCGCAGTTTGCGGATTAGGTTGGTCCTTCATAATTTCTGTAATCTTCTGATTATGAAAGTCGCGATGAAGAACGAATTTCTTGCCGTTTGGCTGATCAGTACATTGCATCCAGAACCAGCCAGGCTTGCACAGGAATACACGATTCGTCTGAATTGTGTATTCCTGTCGATTAGAGCTGAGCGTGAAATCATGAAAATCCCAACGCCAAATGTTTTTGTCGATCTGAACCAAAGGAGCTGCTGAGGGAGGGGGAGATTCCTCGTGATATAAAACACCACTGTTGTTTGCGAAATGGATGAAGTGGTGTTTGTTGCACATGCAAGAAATGTCAGGGCCAGTCCAGAACCCTGCCGGAGAAGTTGGGATGATTGTGTGGCACAACGCAAACGCCACGCCGGTAGCGGCAATGATGACGAGAATGTTTCTGATGATCTTTTTCATTTCATGGGTCCAACGCATGGCATAATGGTCGAGGTGAAAGCCGCTTTCATCGAGTACCATTCATGCCCTTGTTGGCACTTTCTTTAAATGTCTGAACGTTTCTCAGTTTATGAACACCAATCCACAAGAGAACTATTGTGACTGCAAAAAGAGTGCTGTTGCAAGCCATGATGAGCAAGGAATTGTCGTGAAGAAGAAATGGAACAGGGAAGTTTAACGCATATGACAGTGGAATTGCAGTTGAGTTGAGTAGTGCCTGGCTTGTGGTGACTGCTGTTCCTCCTTCTTGTCTTTGCCAAGCTAAGAGTGAGATGCCCACTGTCAGAATCCAGTGAACTGCCGTAATGCTTACAATGCTTGTGATTATTCTTTTCATCTATGTGCCAACGCCTGCACTCAGGGGATGGCGCGGTTAGCGACGGTACCCTGCAGTGCGTGGTTCGCTCATTCTGGGGTTATATTTCTATATTCCATTTTCTTGAAATCAAAGTATCCGATAACTGGGTATTGCATGGAATCTACTTTGCGAGCCGTATGCCAATATGCACGATCAAATGTGATCAGAGGCGAGAAGAGCATCGTTCTGATTAATGGTTTGATTTCTCTTGTCGGTTTTCTGAAAGGACACCAGGCGTATGGTTCAGTCCCTTTAGGCACGAGAATTGCCTTATCATTCGGACCTTGCATGAGACCCATGGCGTAAGGCTCATAATGTCCGTTGAGCGTCATGAACAAATACGTGATTACATAGATCGTCACGGTTGCACTCAATATCGTTATTATCTGCTTCTTTTTCATTATTTGGAGCGAACGATATGATTAACCGTTTTTTCAAACCGTCGCGGTTTGAAAAATACGGTTCAATCTCTGGTTCGGCTATTTGATTTCAATTTCCCTCAGTTTGACCACGCTTCCATCCGGATTTAGATACTGCACCAGATACGAACCCTTCTTCATCCTGCCAAGATAAACGCCTTTTGTGATCGACGTGTGCTTGTTGTCCACAACGCAAGTGACGATCTGGAGCTGAATGCTGTCTTTCCGGCATTTGGTGGCGATCTTCCTCACGACAAGGGCAGAGTTGAGCATCGTTGGTTTCACCGTTACCGTGTCCAAGCCGCTCACATTGCAGATGACGGGGAGGAAAATTGTCCCATCGGTTTGTGTGACCGGATTGTCCACGCGAAGGCCGCCAACGGATTGGATCATCTCCCACGATTGGCCACGTGATGTTATTAACGAGACGCAGGATGTACAGCAAATCAGAAGGGAGAGCTGCGACAATATTATCAATTTTCTTTTCATTTTCTTTCAAGCCGAACGTCAGCATTGAGCGTCGAGTAAACCAGCCGCTGGTTCACGAGTACCGCTCGAATGATTTGTTGGGTCAACTATTTGTCTTCAATTCCTTTGCCAAATGTATGATATGGCCACGGCTCATCCCCTGCAGCCTTGCTGAGAGTGTGCATTAAATCGGCAACGCCATTTAGTATCATGAGCGCGTCTCGCTTGGTGGATTTCCTTTTCCATTCCGGTTGTGTGGAGCCAATCTTGGAACCAGGGTTGAAAACGTAAGTCGCCTTTTTATGAACCTCGTGAGTCCTGCCATGAACAAGAGACTCGCGAATTCTGAGGGCCAACATGTAAGAGTCGAATTGACTTCTATGCTTCACTTTGTCGACTTTTAGTTTTTCCATGAGGGCATCGATCTTTTCATTGGGAGACCTCAATCCGTCCTTATCCCACTTTGGAAAATATCTAGGGCCAAGATGATTCATATATGCTTCAAGAGAAAACGCTGACGCGAGGATTGACAGCATGCTGGAGTAACGTAATGGGTTTTCTCTTTTATCCGGAACTTCAGAAACCCACTTTGCAGCATGGTAGAGGTAAGCATAAGTATGAATGCTTTCGGCCTTTAAACGGATATTGTCACTCATTCTTGTCTCTCAGACCCAACATATATTAGGTGTACATGTTTACCTAATATTAGGTTGATATGTACACCTAAACTACTGTAGGTTTATATAGTTGTTTGTCAATATTGTTAGAATATATTGAAGAATAGTGTTTCTGGGTGTGGGAGTCAAGGAGGTTGTGATGCTTGCTAATGATGATGACAGGGATGCGCTCAAGGAGAAGGTAAGTGAGTTCTGGAAAGATTATGAGCAGGCTGTTTTGGATGAAGGGGCTGATAAGGATAAATTACAGTGGTATTTGAAACATGCGGCCAGATATCTCAAGGCAACTCATGGCGTGAAGCTTAAGGAGCAGGTCGGAGAAGATGTATGTTATTACCTGATGCGTTCGCTGGTGAAGTTCAACATGAAGGAGTATCCGTATACTCAGATGCTTGATGCGATCAGGATACTTTTCCAGAAGATAGTCAAGGCGCCGTGGGCGCAGGAGTTCCCATGGAAGGAATGGAAGGAGCCGCATCTGAATTTCCCGGACAAAATGGAACTTTATGCCGATGATAGGGAAGAGTGGCGACCTGTTATTTCGAAGGAGAATTTCAGGGATGAGCTTCATGGATTCAAGGCAAAGGACATGTTTGACCGCCATTTCGACAAACTGAGGAACGAGATAAGGAAGAAACATTATTCGATCAGGACTGAACGAACGTACGAGGAATGGGTGGCGCGGTTTATTGTGTTTAATGATTACAAGGATCCGGTGCTGTTGTGTGCGAGGAATGTTGCGGAGTACATGGATTATCTTGCTACGGTGCGACGGGTGGCGGCGAGCACCCAGAACCAGGCGTTGTGTTCGCTGGTTTTTTTCTGGAAACATGTACTGGGAATTGAATTGGGGGAGTTGGGGTCGTTTGAGTATGCCAAGATGCCAAAGCGAATGCCGGTGGTGCTGACGAAGCAGGAGGTGGACAAGGTGCTTGGCCGGCTGGAGGGGTCTTTCGGTCTGATGGCTGGCTTGTTGTATGGCGCCGGTTTGAGGCTTATGGAATGTGTGAGATTGCGGGTCAAGGATATTGATTTTGATAAGCGGCAGATCATGGTGAGGGATGGAAAAGGAGAGAAAGACAGGATTACAGTCCTTCCGGACAAGTACGCAGGGCCATTGAAAGAGCACCTTTTAAGGGTCAAGGAACTTTTTGAGTCTGACACGAAAGCCGGCGTGGGGCATGTCTATATCTGGCCTTCGCTGGAACGGAAGTACCCGAACCTTGGCAAGGAGTGGGGGTGGCAGTATGTTTTTCCGGCGACAAATTATTCAACCGATCCGAGGAGTGGACGGGTGAGAAGACATCACGTGAATGAACAAAGTCTGCAGAAGCGGGTTAAAGAGGCGGCAAAGCTGGAGGGAATTGTAAAGGATGTAGGGTGTCATGCGTTGAGACATACTTTTGCGACGCAGTTGCTGGAAAGTGGATATGACATACGGACGGTACAGGAGTTGCTGGGGCATGCTAATGTCTCGACTACTATGATTTATACGCATGTCTTGAATCGGCCCGGACTGGCTGTGAAAAGTCCTGTTGATGGGTAATGACTCGTTGGTTGTTGTGTTTGAGTTGGTATCGCTTGAAGTCTGTGCGTTTCGAGAGAAAACCTTTGTTGTGATATGGGTCCTTCGACTGTGTTGCCGCAAGCGGTGCAGATGCATATCTAGCCCCGCATGCGGACGCCTTGTCGCAAGGCCCATCTGACAAAAAATCTTTTCTCTGGGAGACGAAACACACAGACTGCTTACATGGCCCCTCGGGGGGGGGGCCAATAAAGAGGGTGCCAAGTATGCGCCTATGCCCGAGCGCCGATCCTCCGCCTTGCTGCAGCGGTCTCTGACGCCAAATATTCCATCGAAGAATTGAAATTCGTGACACGGTCTACACCGTGGCCGAAATGGCACGGAGGAAGCCGTTAGCGCCGCGCTATCAGTGTTTATCTGTGGTTAAAAGTCCGGTTGACGGGTGATGATTGCGATTCGTTAAAAACCGTGTAAGAGCTTGCCTGATTAAAAGAAACGAAGTAGTTTATGTTTAATAAGTGGGGATATTGTGGCGATGAAATCAAAAACACAAAAGACAATGGTTGGAACGATCAATAAGCAGGTGCTTGCTTTTACAACCGGCAGGGATGTTGAACTTGACCTGAACCTGATCGAGGCCGACTGTATTGGTTCAGCGGCGCATGCCAGAATGCTGGCGAAGATACCGGCAAAGCCCCGGATTCTGTCCGAACAGGATGTCAGGAAGGTGATATCCGGGCTTGTAAAGATAATGAAAAGCGCGCGGAAAAAAACCTTCAAAATTACCGCACAGGACCAGGATGTTCACCTTGCGATTGAACGGACATTGACAAACAAACTGGGAAACCTGGGTAAAAAGATTCATACCGCCCGGAGCAGGAACGACCAGGTTGCGGTGGATTTACGGCTTTATGGAAAAGAACAGCTTATGGCAGTAATGGGCGAAGTACTTGCCCTTGCCGAAGCGCTTTTGAAATTTGCCGCTGGAAACAGTTCATTGCCGATGGTGGGGCGGACGCACCTCCAGCCGGCGATGCCCAGTTCCGTAGGATTGTGGGCATCGGCCCATGCCGAGAGTTTGCTGGATGATATAAAGCTTCTGGCGGCTGCTTATAGTTTCAATAATCGGAGTCCACTGGGTTCGGCGGCCGGTTATGGTGTTCCGTTAAAAATTGACCGGAATCTGACATCGAAACTGCTGGGATTTGAGTCGCCGGTTCATAATGTGCTGTATGCGTCGAATGCGCGGGGAAAATGTGAGGCCGTTATTCTTTCTGCCATGTCGCAGGTAATGATTTCGATTTCGAGGCTGTCCGAAGACCTGATCCTGTATTCGATGCCGGAATTCGGTTATTTCAGCCTGCCAAAAGAATTCTGTACCGGAAGCAGTATCATGCCGCAAAAGAACAATCCTGATGTTCTTGAGCTGGTCCGGGCCAAATCGGCCAGGGTGCTGGGCTGTGCATTCACCACAGCAAACGTGGTAAAGGGTTTGCCGGGCGGATATAACAGGGATTTACAGGAGACGAAAGAGCCTTTTATGGAAGGAATAAGCATGACGCGGTCATGTCTTCAGATCATGGCTTTGCTTGTCGGCGGTCTTAAAGCAAACAGGAATGCATTACTGGCAGGTTTCACTCCGGCTGTGTTTGCGACCGACCGGGCCCTGGAACTTGTGGCTGGTGGAATGCCGTTCCGGGAGGCGTATAATTATATAAAGACTCACCTCGATGAATTGGCGCAGATGAGTCCCGTGAAAGCTTTGGCAAAACGAACGCATCTTGGAGCGCCGGGTAATGTTGGAATCGGCCGGCTGAAAAACATGCTGAAGGCTGAGAAAAAGTTTGTCAGGAAAGAGCAAGAGAAGTATTATGATGCAGTAATGAGGTTATTGGGTGTGAAATATCCGAAATTGGTCTAACAGGAGGTAAAATGATCACAAGTCGTCGTAGTTTGTTTGTGCTGGGAATGATTGCGGCAGTGGGGGTGTTGGCCTGTATGCCTGTTGTTATGGCTGCTGATGCTTCGACCGAAGTGGCAGTAGTTTCAAAGGGTGTGACCATCCGTGAGCTTGTTGATAGAGGTGGACCGATGCTGATTGTGCTCGCTCTGGCCTCTGTTATTGGTCTCGCGATGATTATTTACCTGTTTTATACTCTACGAAAGGACCAGATCGCCCCGGCTGCATTACGCAGGGATGTTATAGATAAAATCAGGACCGGTTCCCTGCAGGATGTACGTACAACCTGCAACTACCGTCCGTCTGCGTTGGCGGATGTGACGCTTGTTGCGCTGGATTTTGTCGAGGCAAATTCTCCGGTTGATCCCAATCTCCTGAAAGATGTTATAGAGGGAGAGGGGAGCCGCCAGGCTTCGGCAATACAGTCCCAGACTCAATACCTGCTTGATGTGGGCGTCATTTCCCCGATGATCGGACTGCTTGGTACGGTGTTCGGAATGGTGCACGCGTTCAACGTGGTGGCCTTCGACCTTGCCAAAGCCAAGCCGATGCTGCTGGCTGCCGGTGTCTCGGAAGCCCTGATCAATACCGCCGGCGGTTTGATTGTGGGTATCCCTGCGATGATGTTCTATGCCTATTTCAGGGGCAGGGCATCCAAGCTGGTTTCCCAACTGGAAGTTGCATCAACAGAAGTAATGACGAGCCTGTTGAAGTTGAGGAATAATAAAATATGAATTTCAAAACCAAGTACAAACCAGATCCAGTCGGCTTCCAGGTGGTGCCGATGATAGACATTCTCTTCCTGCTGCTGTGTTTCTTCCTCGTAAGCCAGGTTTATTCGCAGTGGGAACAGGAGATTGATATCAAGCTCCCGACGGCGCAGACAGGGAACATTCCCCAGCGGCTGCCGGGAGAAATCATAATCAACATCATGAAAGACGGGTCGGTTGTTGTTAACAAACAGGTGGTGGACAATGAGCGGCTGGTGGCTCTGCTCGGCCGGGTCGTCAAATACTTTCCGGGTCAGCCTGTGCTGATCCGCGCGGACAACAAGACTTCCTACGAGTCGGTGATCAAGGTGATAGACCTGTGCCGTTCGGTGGACATCTGGAGTATCTCATTTGCAACAACCGCAGCTGAGGAAAAAGCATCGAAATGATCAGACGTCTGGCATGTCTCGCGGCTTCTCTGTTGCTCGTGTTCTGCCCCGTTGCAGGGGCGCTCGATGAGGAAGAGCGTTTGCAGTTTGCAGACGGTCTTTACTCGAGGGGAATGCACGAGCTTGCTTTAAAGGAGTACGAGGCATTTCTCAAAAATTTCCCGGTAAGTAAAAAGCTGGATGTTGTTCACTTCAGGCTTGGTGAATGTAATCGCAGCCTGGGCAAAAGCGAGGCTGCAGAGAAAGAGTACGATTTTGTCTTCAAGAATTCTGCAAGTGAATACCGGTTCAAAGCCGGGTTTAAACGTGCGGAACTTTTCGCCTCGATGGGCAAAACCGATATGGCAATGGAGCTTTTCAGGGGGGTCATTAAAGAGAATCCGCCCCCGGAAGTGACATCGGCCGGAATGTACCACCTTGGTGAACTGCTTTTCACGGCGGGCAAGACAAATGATGCCATCAAAACCCTTGAACAGTTAAAGAGCCTGTATCCCAAGTCCGAGTTCTACAATCTGGCTCTGCTCAAGCTTGGCGAAATTTACGGCAAGGACCCGGCGAAGGAAAAGGATGCGCTCCAGTTTTATTCTTCGGTTGCCGCCAAGCCTGCCTCGCCGCGGATGGGGGCCGAAGCCCTTTTCCAGATTGCAGAACTTCATTTCAGGCACAAGGCCTATGAAAAAAGCGCGGAAGCCTATCGCAAGCTGATAGCAGAGTATCCGTCTGATCCCAGGTCTGTCGAAGGAAGGATACAGGCGGCGTGGGCGGAGCATAATGCCGGTTTGTATGCCGATGCGCTTCGAATAGCAGAAGACGGGTTAAAGGGCAACCTGCCTGGCGAGAAAGTTGAATGGCTTTATCTCAAAGCCAACTGTGAAAGACAGCTTACAAAAAATGAAGATGCAGTAAGAAGTTATTCCCAGATCCTGACCCAGCATCCGAACAGTAATTTTGAAAATGCCGCCCGCTACGAAACGGCGCTCACCTTTTACAAAATGGGCAAGTGCCTGAATGCCATACGCGAAGCAGAAAAACTGCAGACTGTACCGGAAATGAAAAAGGACATTTACTGGTTGCTGGCCGAGTCTTTTTCGGTCCTTAAAGAGTTCGACAGCGCCATCCAGTACTATCGTCTTATTGTCAAGGAATTCCCCGCGAGCGATATGGCGGCTGATGCCGCGTACAAGCTGGCACATCATCTGCAGACAAAAGGTGAATACCAGGAAGCTGCGCGTCACTATGCAACTGTTGCCGGGAATTTTCCCCAGACGAAACTTGCGCCTCAAGCTCTTTACGCTTCTGCGTTCTGTCTTGTAAAGGTGAAAATGAATGCGGAGGCTTTGCGGGACTGGACAACCCTGGTTCAGAAATATCCGAACGATCCGCTTGTTGAGGAAGCGCTATACCAGAGGGCCATTCTCGAGACACGCATGCGGAAGGACAAGGAGGCGCTGGAGTCGTTCCGCGAGCTTTTAAAGAAATTCCCAAAGACAAAATTTGCTTCGGACGCGCATTACTGGCAGGGTATGTTCCTGAGCGACCAGAAAAAATGGCAGGATGCGGAAGAAGAATTCCGCCAGTCGCTGAAGAAATCCCCGGCCAAGGAACTGGAAAGGGAGGCGCAGTTTACGCTGGCGGCAGTGCTCCAGAAAACCGGCAAATTTGATGAGTCCGCGACGCTTCTGCAATCGCTGGTGGCTTCGCCCATAAGGGACAAGATCCCGTCCGAGCTTGTGCGGTGGCTTTCGGAATACATGTTTGACCGGAAGAAGTATGCGGAGTCGGTCGCTGCGGCGCAGATACTTCTCTTCCGCAACAGCGAACCGGAATGGCAGCAGACCGGCTGGTGTCTTGTAGGCCGTACGCATTACGCCGAAGGTGATATGAAGGCCGCCGAGAATGCGTTCAAGAAAGCCCTGGAAGTGAAGGTAACAACCGGTTTTGCCGCGGAGGCAGCGGTAAGGCTGGGCGACATAACTTTCAGGGGGAAAAACTTTGAAGAATCGGCAAAAAATTATGAGAGGGCCGCCAGGCTCGCCTCGGACGAAAGCATGCTCGGTGTACGGGCGCGCGCCTATGCAGGGCTTGGCAGGTCTGCGAAGGCCCGTAGCGATCTGGATAATGCGGCGCGGTATTTCATGAGCGTGGCGGTTCTGTATAATGACGCGGAACTTGTTTCCGAATGCCTTTTTGAGGCAGCAGATGCTTATGTGAAGATCGGCAAGAAGGATGAAAGCAGTAAAGCGGTTAAGGAACTTTTGGAAAGGTACCCTGACAGTGCCTGGGCAAAAAAGCCAGAGATAGCTAAACTCCGGTAAAGGAGAAGCAATGAGAGAATTCGACATGGATATAGAACCGGAAGGCCAGCGTAAGCGACGTGTCAAAGTTGGAGTAATCGCGAGCTTCCTGTCGGTTGCAATTCATATTATACTTTTTCTTTGTCTCGCGAATATGACGTTTCAGCTGCCGGCTGTTATTGAACAGATGGCACGTACTCCGAAACTGCCCCCAATGAAACTTGACGATGTCAGGCACGAAGAAAGAGTTGTAAGACCTGTTCCTGTGAATACACGGGGTAGCGGCGGTGGCGCCGGTGGAGATGCAGTCAGCGCGGCGGTGGGATCCAGCATTGCCAAGGGAGCGGAAAATCTTGCCCAGGCACCAAGGGAAGTAATGACAGAACCTGTGCCGATTACTGAAAACCGCATGGTTGGTGAGGTCCGTACAATTGCTGCACCTGGACCAACACCTGTAAGGAGTGCGTGGCAGCCGCGGCAGGAAATTGTCCAGATCGAAAAGCGTGTGGTTGCCGACGAAGTCAGCAGGCTTCCGAGGAAGAACATTCCGAAAATTGAACGGATACGCAACGCGGTTGATGTTGTTGCCGAGATTGACAGGGATTTGATAGGCAAGGGAACCGGAAGTCTGGGCGAGCCGTCAACAGGAGATAATCTGTGGCTTGATGATTTACTGCGTGGCATTTCCGGCGGTGGCCGTGGTATGGGCGGCGGTCCTGGTATGGGTGGCGGTAAAGTTGAAGGGGGCTTGAAGGTGGATGTGCCGGGTAAGGGACCGGCAAGTAAACTGTTTTCCGAGGAACCTGCCAAAATCACACCAGTCAAACCCATAGAAAAACTACTCATTGCCGAGGTCACAATTTATACGAGTTTGACGGATTGGAAGTACGGTTATATGAAGGTCGAGATCAAGAGGGCGGGCGCCGAAGTCCTTCCCATTATTCCCAAGGACATACTGTTGATACAGGACTGTTCAAACAGCATGGCCGAGCAAAGACTGCATTTCTGCCGTGATGGTCTCATCCGTTGTCTCGCTGAGATCGGGCCGGCAGACCGGTTTAACATAGTGATGTTCAGGGAACGTTCAATGAATTGTTTCCCGGACTGGGCCGAAGCAAAACAGGAAAATATTGACAAGGCCAGGAAGTTTGTTCAGGAGATGAAGTCTGAAGGCAATACGGATATTTTCACGGCAATCAGCGAACAGATGAATGTGAAGCGAACGCCTGGTCGTCCGGTTGTGGCATTGCTTGTAACTGATGGCATACCGACAGCCGGTATGGTTGCAAGTAGTGATATTATAGGTGAGTTCAGCAAGCTCAACAACGGTGCCCTGTCGATGTTCCCAATGGGGACTTTGCAGACGGCAAACAAGTACCTGCTTGATTTGCTGGGTTATTGTAACAGGGGTGACTCGCTTGTCGTTACTTCGGGCCGTTGGGATATTCCGGATGTCCTCCAGAAATTGATGCGCGAAATAAGCAGACCGGTGCTTGCGGATACGGACTTTCATTTCCCGGCCGACTGTCCAAACGAGGTTTATCCGGTCCTTGCCAGTAACCTGTATCTCGACCGGGCGCTGGTTTTATATGGAAGGTATCCGAGGGGAACAAAGAATGTTGTTTTTCAGGCCGTTGGCAAGGCTGGTGACGTGAAGTGCGACATGGTGTTTGATCTTGATCTCGAGAAGAATGTCAAAAAGGGAGAACGTGAGATCATGGAGATGTGGGCCAAGCAGAAGATTTATCATCTTATCGGTCAGAATGCCCGGAAACAGGATATTGCAATCATGGATACCATTCATAATACCGCCCGTGAATACGGTATAAGGGTGCCTTACAGGCGCCAGTTGAAATAGCATTATTCTGCTCTGATTCTTGGAAATAACATCCTGAAGGAGAATATTATCTTATGAGCATAATACGTTCGTTGTATCGGTCTGGTCGTTTGCGGTCCAATCGGTTTCTTTATTCATGCACGAGCCGTGTTATACGACTGCAGCTGTTTTTGATACTGTTTGCGTTGATCGGGTCCTCTTTGACGAAGGTGGCCGGTGCCGCGCCGTTACGGGCAGGCGTTGCAAAGGTCGATATCACCAATCCTGAAAGGACAACCCGTAATGATGGTTTATGGGTGAAGGCCCTTGTGCTAAGCGATGATAAGACGACTGCCGTCATTATTACCGTGGATGCAGTCGCAATTGCCGAGATCGGCGCCATCAAGAACGATTACCTTCCCAATATACGTGCGCAACTCGAAAAGGATTTGAATATCAAGCAGGCGTATGTACTGGTCAATGCCAGCCATTGTCATGGAGTGGTCTGCAAAGATGTTGAACAGCGGACCGTGCAGGCTGTGAAAGAAGCGTTTCAGAAGATGGTTCCGGTCAATGTTGGTGCCGGTGTTGGATATGAGGACCGGATAATGGAAAATCGCCGGCTTAAGTTGAAAAACGGCAAGGAAGCGGATGTCAGGCATGCATACTCATTGCCTCCCGATGAAGAGGTGGCAGGTGTCGGGCCAGTCGATCCGGAAATCGGTATTCTGCGTCTGGATCGAAAGGATGGGCAGACCCTGGCAGTTGTCTACAATTTTGCGTGTCATCCGATCATTGGAGTCCCGAGCGGCAGTAACACCGCGGATATCACAGGCTTCGCTTCCCGGGTCATTGAAGACAATCTGAACGAAGGCGCTATAGCTCTGTTTCTTCAGGGATGTGCCGGAGACATCAATCCGGCCTTGTACAAGGATGTGAACAATCCCCGGGATGCCGAGCCGCTGGGAAATATGCTTGGTCTGAGCACTTTGAAGGCACTGAGAAAGATCAGGAGCAATGAGAATGCGCCGCTAACGGTCATGAATGAGACTCTTGCACTGCCGAGGGCAGATCTTGAGAAGATCATTTCTGCAAAGGAAACGGAGCTGGTACAGTTGCTTCACTCTCTGAGAGGAACAAGCCTCAACTTGAAAACATTCATGTCCCTGGCTGTGAAATACAATTTATCCAGCGAGTTTCCGTCTTATTACTCCCACCGGTATCTGCGCGACAAGATGGTCGGGAAAGACGACTTGCAGAAGCTTGATGCTGAAAACAGGAAAAATATGGCGCAGTATCTCAAGAACATTTATGTTATGGAGGAACTGACGAGATTACAAACAAACCTCGCTCTGCTGAAGAAACATCAGGCGCAGAATGTCGCTGCCGGAAAGAAAACGATCGATGTTGAAGTTTTGGGCCTGAGGGTCGGGGATTTTGTACTGGTTACTTTTCCCGGTGAATTGTCTGTACAGATCGGGATGAACATCAAGAAAAGATCTCCCCATGAACAGACTTTTGTCGCGGCTTATTCCAACGGGTATATCTACTATACGCCGACAGTCGAACAACTCGCGAATGTGGGGGGAGCTCAGGAAGACAGCGACTGTATCCTGGCACCTGAATGGCAGCAGTTGTTTGAAAATAAAGTAGCAGACATCTTAAAAAAGTTGTGATTTCGGAGAAGGTTGATAATAAAACATATTGACCTTCACTGTCGCGTCTGAGAGATTATTTCTCTGCTTCTAATAACATCTAATACGAAAGGGCATGGTTATGCGAAAGACAAGTCTGATTCTGGCGGCAATTTCATTGGGCATCTTCTGTACAGTCAACTCCGTAAATGCGGCCGAAACCGCGAAATGTAAGGTACTGGTGATATCCGGCGACGATGTTAAAGCCCATAATTGGAGGGAAACAACCCCTTGCACAAAAGACATACTCGATAAAGCCGGCAAATTTGACACGACTGTTGTTGAAGGGCTGACGGTTCTCAATTCCAAGGATGAACTGGCCAAGTACGATGTCATTTACTTCATGTTATATAACAGCAAGAAAGTCGAACTCAGTGATGATGCAAAGGCAAATTTCCTGAATTTCGTGAAGGATGGGAAAGGGCTGGTGGTTACCCACCTGGCCAGTGCTTCGTTCCAGAAATGGGAAGACTGGGGCAAAATGTGTGGCCGGTATTGGCAGATGGGCAAAAGCGGTCATGGACCGGGCGGTGAATTTGAATGCAAAGTTATAGTCAAGGACCATCCTATTACAAAGGGGCTGGAAGATTTTAAGACCTCCGATGAACTTTATGCTAAACTTCTGGGTGAGGAGAAAATCAACGTTCTGGTTACAGCCGATTCCGCCTGGAGTAAAAAGACGGAGCCCATGGTCTGGACCCTGGACTATGGTAAAGGCCGGGTTGCGTGTCATACTTTTGGACACGACAAGAAAGCATTCGAATCTACCGGTGTTCAGAAAGTCATAGTTACCACTACCCAATGGGCGGCCACGGGAAAGTGAACTGAAGTTTTTGTTTTCTGCATGGTAACGCAGGAATACTGGAATGGGGCCCTGAGACTTTCCAGGTTAATGGTATGATGTGCCGGTTGCGGGCGGTATTCATGGCGGCGTTCCTGCCTTTATCTGGTGTTCAACCCTGACAGTTGGCATATTTATTATTTCAATGTTTACAGTAATGAGTGAACTCAGATTTGTGCGGTGGAAACCGTGTGAACAGATTGATATCAAGGAGGTGGCCATGAAGAGAATATGGAATGTCCTGCTATTGGTTTTCATGATGGTTGCTACAGCCTCGGGCGAGGCTCTGCTGAAACATGTTGATGTATTTGTTTCAGGGAGGGATGGCTATACCGGGTATCGTATTCCTGCCATTGAGACAACTCCGGATGGCTCGATCCTGGCTTTTGCCGAGGCAAGAAAACACAATATGAGTGATCCCGGCGGCAAAGGACAGGAAATCGACCTTGTACTCAAACGAAGTACCGACGGCGGTATCACCTGGTCGGCGATGAAAGTCATTGAACATTCCGGGGAATACTGGTCGTCTGCCAACCCTGCCACGGTGGTCGACCGCCAGAACGGTCGTGTCTGGGTTTTCTATCTTCGCTGTAAGCCGGAAAGGAGCACTGACAAAGCCCGGCCGGGTACCGATGATGTGGCAAATTTGGCCCGCTACAGCGATGATAACGGTGTGAATTGGTCGGAACCGGTCGACCAGACTAAAGTCGCGCGGGATATGGCAGATGCCCAGTGGCGAATCAGTGTGCCGGGCCCGGGTGGAGCAATCCAGGATCGCAAGGGCCGGTTGATTGTTCCGATGTGGCGATTTGCACCGTGGGGAACATTCGCGATGTTCAGCGAGGACCATGGGCGTACCTGGCAGCGCGGGACGCAAATGCCCGGAAACGAGGTTGGCGATGAAGATCAACTGGTTGAATTGTCCGATGGACAAATCCTCTTTGATATTCGCCAGCATAAAGGTCCGCACCGCTGGATGACCGTCAGCAGTGACGGTGGCTGCACCTGGTCTGTGCCCAGGGCCGGACAACCAGTAACGCCAGTGTGTTGTGCAATAGAACGTTACACGTTAAAGTCTGCCGGTGATGACCGTGACCGGATTCTCTGGACTGGGCCTCTGGGGCCGGGGCGCAATAAACTGGTGGTTCGCACAAGCTATGATGAAGGTCAGACTTTTACCAATGAACGGCTGATTTCAGGCGAACCGGCCGCCTATTCCGATTTGACCATTCTCAAGAATAAATCGGCGGGCGTGTTGTGGGAACGTGGAAACTATCGGTTTATTACCTTTACCTGTCTTAATCGTGAATTCCTCGAGCCTGCGCGATAAAGACAATAATTGCAGGAAGATAGTTTTTAATTTTTACGGAGGAACGACATGAAACGCGTATTTATAAGTGTGAGTACAGTTATTGCATTGTTGTCCGGGTTGGCATTGGCCGAAGAAGTAAAGGTGATCGAACCATTTAGTGGTAAAGACCTGACAGGCTGGAAAATCCGCGGTGCCGAAGCGAAAAACGGTTGGAAGGTAGGGAAAGCATCACTTGATCCGGCCGTACCGAAACATCTGGCTTTAACTGAGGGTGGTAACGAAATGGTCAATATGGTCAAGGGACACGGTCAGGGTGTCGATATTTATACAGAACAAAAATTTAGCGATGTGCATATTGAAATTGAAGTAATGGTGGCAAAAGGATCAAATTCGGGTATCTACCTGATGGGTGAATACGAAATTCAGATATTAGATAGTTTTGGAAAGAATAACCTCGGAATGGGCGATATGGGCGCTATCTATAGCGCAGCTGTTCCGAAGATAAATGCCTGCAAAGAGGCGGGCACATGGCAGAAGTACGTGATTGATTTCATCGCACCGAAATTCGATGCAAATGGTGTTAAAACAACCAATGCGAAGTTCGTAAAGATAATGCTTAACGACAAGATGATTCAGGAGAACGTCGAGGTTAAAGGACCGACGGGTGGACAACTGTCACCCAAGGAAGCGTCCGAGGGACCACTGATGTTCCAGGGCAATCACGGACCGGTAGCGTACAGGAATATCAAAATCACTCCGCTTGTGAGCAGGTAATAACTGTGGTTTGTAAAGCAGCTGGCTGACTTATATTGCCATTCGATTATGCTGATTTTGAGGTCTATATTTTTCTTTTTGGTGATTCTTTTGCCTTCTATGGGGCAAATTGAAGATTCGGCATCGCCCCGGTTTTGTCCGAAGCCAAAAGAGTTAAGACAACCTGCACCCAAAAAACATCAGCGGAGTGTTTTCTATAAAAAACCGCAGAAGCTTGTCCAAAATGCTGTAACAAGTGACTGGCCCTGTTTCCTGGGTCCTTCGCATGACGGGATTTCACCGGAAACCAGAATTCTTGATCATTTCGATCAGCCACAACCTGGTAAACCATATCTTCTTCCGGTGTGGTCCGTTGAAAAGGGGGAAAGTTATTCTGCGCCTTCGGTGAAAGACAGTCTGATAATCTTGTTTCATCGTCTGGCCAATAATGAGGTGGTCGAGTGCCTGGACGCTGAAACAGGTGAGTTCCATTGGTCGTATGAATATCCCACAACATATCGCGATCGCTTTAATTATCTGAACGGACCACGAGCAGCTCCGACCATCGACAAGGATCGTGTTTATACCTGCGGGGTACAGGGGATGCTTCATTGTTTTGATTTAAAAACCGGTCATTTGTATTGGCAGAGAAATCTTGCACGGGAATTCGAACTCGACGAAGGTTTTTTTGGAATTACTCCTTCACCACTGGTGGAAGAAGATATGTTGATCCTTAATCTTGGCGGCAAGCGTGGTGCGTCCGTGGCCGGGTTCGACAAATACAAGGGAACCCTCAAATGGTTGTCTGACAATCAATGGGACCGAAGCTATGCAACACCCGTAACTGCAATGATGTACGGCAAACGGGTCCTGTTTGTGTTTGCCGGTGGAATGTCAGATCCGCCGACCGGTGGTCTGCTTGGCCTGGATCCACTATCCGGTAAAATTCATTTTTCTTTTCCATGGCGCAGTCCGCGTTACTTCTCGGTGAATGCTTCGTCGCCGGTTATATCAGGCAATCGAGTTTTCATCTCTTCTTCGTATGACGTCTATGGAGCCATGATCGAAGTTCAGCCTGATCTGACCCACAAACTTGTATATGCGACAAGAAATTATGCTTCGCATTGGATGACTCCCATTTTACGTGATGGATATCTTTATGGATTTGTTAACAGTATACTTGTCTGCATGGAATGGGATACAGGGAAGCTGATATGGAAGAAAAGACTCAAGCTCGGAGATAAGAACGGTGATGAAGACCCTGATAATGAAATATTGCACCAGGAATTTCGATCAGGGGCTGATCAATACAGGGATCCTCCGGGCAGTAAAGGTTTCGGCTTCGGGTCTCTGATCTGGGTGGATGGTCATTTCCTGTGTCTGGGTGAAACAGGTTTGCTGGCTTGCCTGGAACTTTCACCCAAAGGTTGTCGCATCATTTCGTCATGCAGATTGTTTTCTGCCTCTCAAACGTGGACCGCACCCGTACTCAGCAGGGGGTTACTCTATGTCAATCAGAACCTTCCTGGCCTCGATACTCCGCCACGACTGTTATGCTACTCTCTCAGAGTATTTGAAGATAAACCCTGACATGATACGTAATCACTGATCGGCAAGAACAAGATGAGACAATTGTGGTTTGCGCCAATATCATTTAAGCATTGTTGAAAAGAACAGTAGAAAATCTTAATCTCTGTTCATGAATAATACTACAAAACGCACAATCATTATCCTCCTTCTTGGACTGGGATTGGTCAATGTTCATGCTGATGAGAAAGTTAATGCCAAACTGCGCGCGTTATTCCCCCAATTTGACTCCGACAAGAATCACGTCTTGTCTTTACAGGAACAGACTGCGGCCGTGGAATTCGTCAAGATCAAACACGGTACACGCTGGGCTGAACAGGTACGTAAGTTGTTCAAATCCGCGGCCCCTGAGAATGAATCAATCAGCCGGGATCAATGGCTGAAGAAGGTTGAAGAATATGGTCGTCAGACAGCACCGCCGAAACAGACATTTAAAATCGCAATGCGAGATGGTATTCATCTTGCAACTGATGTTTTTCTTCCGGCGGGAGATGGACCATTTCCTGTTATTCTTTCACGTACGCCATACGGACGAAGTAATAAGCACCATAGTGATACAGGAGCAAACTTTACAAGGGATGGTTATGCTTATGTTATTCAGGATTCGCGCGGCCGGTTCGATTCCGAGGGAGAAAGTATTCCGTTCATTGGTTGCGGCTGGGGCGAACATCAGGACGGAGTCGATACGCTTCTGTGGCTTCGACAACAGTCGTGGTGTAATGGCAAGATCGGGACTATTGGCGGTTCAGCCGGCGGCATTACACAGAATTTAATGGCTGGCGCAACAACAAACGGGCTGGACGCTCAATATATCAGTGTGGCAGCAGCGAGTCTTTACCACGATGCCGCCTATGTGGGCGGGGCCATGCGTAAATGCCAGGTCGAAAACTGGAGTGCAAATAACAAATTTGATCCAAAAACAATCCAGTTGATGCGTGATCACCCGTGTTATGACGATTACTGGCATGATTATGATTCAACACGGAAATTTTCCGTAATGAATGTTCCGGCAGTTCACATTGGCGGCTGGTTCGATACCTTTGCACAGGGAACCATTGACGAGTTTACAGGTCGTCAGTACAAAGGCGCTGAGGGTGCGCGTGGTCGCCAGAAATTGGTCATGGGACCGTGGGAGCATAGCGGCTGGCGAAAAGAAGGCACAGGTGAACTGATATTCCCGAACAGCCGGCAACCAAAAACTATTTCTTACGAACGCTGGTTTGAACACTACCTGCAGGGAATTGACAACGGAATAGAAAAGGAACCGGCAGTCGCGTATTATGTAATGGGTGATACCTCCAAGTGGAGAGCACCGGGTAACGAGTGGCGTTATGCTGATGACTGGCCGATCCCGGCCACCGAAACACCTTTCTATTTTTACTGTGATGGCAGGCTTTCCGTGATTCAACCTGTACCGGCAGATGCTATTACTGTGGAATACACGTTTAACCCAACCAATGCCTGTCCAACTGTTGGAGGTAATAATCTGACCATCGCGCGCGGTCCGCGTAATCAAAACATGATTGAAACCCGCAAAGACGTGGTTTTATTCACAAGTCATCCGTTGACCAAACCGATGGAAGTGACCGGCCGTGTGAAGGCAAGAATTTTTGTCGATTCATCAGCAGTTGATACTGACCTTTCCGTCCGGTTGTGTGATGTATATCCGGATGGGAAAAGTTACCTGATGGCAGAAGGAATGCTGCGCCTGCGTTATCGCAAGTCTTTCGAAAAAACCGAACTACTCACGCCCGGTAAAATGGAAGAAGTTACAATTGATTGCTGGTCTACAAGCCTGGTATTCAATAAAAATCATCGTATTCGTGTCACCGTTACTTCCAGTAATTATCCCAGGTTCGATATCAATCCAGGTACCGGCCAGCCATGGTCGGAAACTGGAGAAAAGGTCCGGCAAACCAATCGTATTTATTGTGGCGGCGAACGTTCTTCCTGCATCATCCTGCCAGTCGTTTCACCAAAGACCGGTACAAACGGACGGACTTAAAGAACATGTGATATGTCGATAGCGTCAGGCTTGGAAAAAATCTGCAATAATACTTGCCGTAAGTCATAACCGTGCTAACATTTTTTTTAAATAACTGGGGCAAGAGTGCTGAAATCGGTGTTTCAGAATTGCTCCCCCAAGAAAGCAATTTCTTATCAACTCAACGTCTGATTTCACAATAAATGCCACCTCTGGGTTGTTCCGGAGAATTATCGCGGCGGCGTTCCTAAGCATGTTCTTTCTTATGTTGCTGTCCCCAACAGCGCGTGCCGCCGGCCAAGATGGGAACTACCTGTCGCCTTCCGCGATTCTTGCGTCGCCGGATGGTCATTCGCTCTACATCGCCTGTGCCACGGGTGATCGCGTGCTGGTCGTTGACCTTGCCACGCGCAAGGTCACGCAGTCCATCACCACGCCTGCGGCACCAAGCGGTTTGGCACTTTCCGCTGATGGCAGGACACTGTTCGTAACCTGCGCTGCCCCGGAAAGCCAGGTGTGCATTCTGGACGTCGCCAGGGCGTGTGTCACCGACACACTCCCGGCTGGTCACACCGCAATGGCGCCCGTACTCTCGCCAGACGGCAAGACGCTATTTATCTGTAACCGGTTCAATAACGACGTCAGTGTATTCGATCTCGTTGCGAAGAAGGAGGTTCGTCGTATCCCCGTCCGTCGCGAACCGGTGGCAGCCGTACTCACGCTTGACGGCAGGCGTCTGTTGGTTGCCAATTTCCTGCACATGGGGCGTGCCGATGCCGACCGGGTGGGGGCCGTTGTGAGCGTGATTGATACCGAACGCGGTGAGGTCGTGGACGATTTGTGGCTGCCCAGCGGCAGCGGGTTGCTCAACGATATTCGCGTTTCGCCCGATGGCAAATCCGCCGTCGTTACACACGTTCTTGCACGTTTCCAACGACCGACGACACAGCTTGCCCGCGGCTGGATAAACACAAACGCCAAAACGCTCATCGATCTGGCAGAGATGCAGGTGATCAACACCGTGTTACTCGACGCCATTGATAGCGGCGCGGCCAATCCCTGGGGTATAGCCTGGAGTGCAGACAGCCGGACGCTGGTCGTGACCCATGCCGGTACCCACGAGGTCAGCGTGATCGATTATGCTGCCGAACTTGAGAAACTGGCCAAGCTTTCGCCCATGGTTCCTGCCGCCCAGAGAGCCTTTACACCCTATAGCATGGCGGCAGCACGTGTACCCGCGGACGTGCAGAACGATCTTTCGTTTCTCGTCGGCCTGAGGGAACGGCGGCGGTTACCGGAAGGCGATCTTGGTCCGCGCGCGGTCGTGGTCGTGGGCCGGCTTGCCTGCGTGGTAAACTATTTTTCTGACACGCTCACCCTGCTTGAACTCGACGGCATGCAACCGAAAACAGAAACCATTCCGCTTGGACCGAAGCCGCAGATGACCACCGTGCGCCAGGGTGAACTCCACTTCAACGACGCACGCCTTTCTTCCCAAGGGTGGCAAAGCTGTGCGAGTTGTCATCCCGGCGACGCGCGGGTAGATGGCCTGAACTGGGACCTGCTCAACGACGGCATCGGCAATCCGAAAAACAGCAAGAGCCTGCTTTTTGTTTTCCAAACGCCGCCTGCCATGAGCATCGGCGTGCGCGAAAGCGCCGAAGCCGCTGTCCGTGCCGGCATCCGACACATCTTATTCACAGCCCAGCCACCGGAAGTGGCGGACGCAATCGACGCCTATCTCAAGTCGCTGAAACCGGTGCCCAGCCCTCATCTGGTGAAAGGCTGGCTCTCTGCGGCGGCACAGCGCGGCGAGATAGTATTTCGCAGCAAGGAAACCGGTTGTATTGAATGTCACTCAGGACCGCTGTTCACCGACTTGAAGAGCTACGATGTCGGTACGCTCAGGCGGTTCGATAGACCGTCGGACCAGTTCGACACACCGGCCCTCATCGAGCTATGGCGGACCGCTCCCTATCTGCATGACGGTTCGGCTCTCACGTTACACGACATGCTGACCTTCGCCAACCCGCACGACAAGCACGGCCGAACCTCCCGGCTTACAGCCGACCAGATCCTCGACCTTTGCGCATATCTGCTCTCGCTATAGGCCCAATCGTCATAGGAAATAACAAGGCAGTTCCAGAGGGAAACCCCTCATCAACATTCATGAAGCACACCCTTTATCTTTGACCCGATCCTTTGGGGTTGACTCTCGTCATATTGCGGTGCCATGATTCCCGCACAAACTCTTAAACTGCTGGTGAGGTGTAAGATATGAAATCCATCGTTTTGTTTGTCCTTACTGTGTTTATGACTTCCGCCCTGGCTGCCGAACCGCAAAATCTTGTTGCCAACGGGGATTTCAAACAGGCGACCGGTGACAAACCTGACAAATGGCAGACTTCGGGAAACGAGAAGGACGTGATTCAAACGCTTCGTGTCGTAAAGAATGAGGACGGTACACAATATGCCAGGCTGGAATGTACCCGATGTGAGAATAAATCGCCGGCCAGTCATGCCATGCTTGCCCAGGTTGGTATGGTAAATCTGGTCAAAGGCCGGATGTATGAATTTTCCTGTCGAATACGGTCGGAAGGATTGAAAGGCAGGTCTGTTAGTGTTGCGCTCTCTGATACGAAGACTTGGAGCAATACCGGATTGTCCGTAAGTCTGCCAACCGGTGCGGCATGGCGAACACACCGGCGTATGTTTTACGCCAGCCATGATGTTGGTCCAACTGGCCGTCTGCAGATTTGGTTCACAGAACCGGGTACAATCTGTGTGGATGATGTGAAGATCGTGAAGTGTCAGTTGCAGGATGTGGAATTCACAAACCTTGCTCCAGTTTCCGAGAGCAAAAACCTTGTGTTCAACAGTTCGTTTGAAGTTGGCGCGATTGGCTGGTCTACGCTTGGGATGGGGGTTGGATGGGGCGATATGGCCCATCTTCACGGGGCGGTTATCGAGTCGGGTGGCAGTCATGGTAAGGCATTCCTGCGGATTCCACTGGGTGGTGATCGCACTGAAACATTGTATTTCGATTACTATGAGCCGGTAGTACGGCGTGAACTCCGGCCACTTGCCGCGAGCCGTGGCTGGATCAAAGTTGATAAAGGCACCGATTATACACTTTCGTGCAACATGCGTGCGAGTGTTGAAGGAACACCGGCTGTCATAGGAGTATCTGGAAGTAATCCGGCAGGCGGATCGCACGAGTACAAACAATCTTTGCAACTCACCACGGATTGGAAACGTTATACATTCAAATTCCGGCCTGTACAGCGTTATGTTTTTGTTTTCGCCGGGCCAATGCTGGAACAGGAACAGAATGTAAATGTTGACCTTGATGCAATGCAGTTGGAGAAGGGTGATGAGGCTACAGAATATCAGCCTGCGCGTACGGTGGAGGTGGCTTTTGGACCGGACCAGATAATTACAGTAGGCCGGGACATGAAAATGGAATCATATTCCTCTCATGACGTTGGTAAGGAAAAAATGTCCGGCGCCATTGCGCTTCATTCGTTCAATCATACGGCAACGCCTGCAAAGGTGAATGTGTCGTTTTCTGTTACCGATTTTGAAGACAAGCCTGTCCCGTTGCCGGCGGAATTGTTTGATGTTCCGGCCAATTCTAGTGTCGATCGCCGCGTAAATCTTCCCTCCGATTGGAGAGGTTATTACCGTATTCGTGCTGTGGCAGAGATTTACGGAAAGAAAATCAGCATCGGGGACGTGCGGCTTGCGATTGTACCCAAACCTTCTGTGAGTGATACCGTTTTGGGAATCAACCACGCTTTCGTTTCGCGAAATCTGATTCACCTGGCATCCTTGTGCGGTGTAACCTGGTACCGCGATTGGACTCTCAAGTGGCAGCATATTGAACCGGAGAAGGGAAAATACCGCTGGGAAGTTGGAGATCAGCAAATAGATCGGGTACTGCATGAGGGTGTCAGTGTTCTTCCTCTGCTTCCTCCATTTCCATCTGCAGATTGGTCTAGTGAAGCACCGGCTGATCTTCCAGTGCATGGTTATCCAGGTATTCGTCTGAAACAGGCATTTGCTCCGAAAGATCCGGTTGAACTTGCGTGTTTCATTGAACGCGCCGTTACCCGTTACAAGGACCGGATTCATATATGGGAATTTCTCAATGAGCCTGTTTACACAGACTACGCATTACCCAGTCGCCTCTTGAGCCATAATGGCGGCAAACGATACGGGCCGGATGATTATGTCTCGCTCTTCAAGATGGCCGCTGCGGCAATGCGTAAGGCAGATCCCTCCTGCAAAGTGATTGGAGGTTTTGCCGGAGGACCTGGAACATTTACACATGAGGGAATCGCGGCTGGTCTTTTGGAGGATGTTGATATTTTTAACCTGCATATCTATCCGGGGACCCGCCAGCCCGAGGGATATGTTGGAGACATGGACAAACTGCTTGCATTGATGGAAACCAAGGGTGGACGAAAACCGATCTGGATGACGGAGTTTTCGTATTATGGTGCGGACGATCTTCCTCGTAAACCGTTCTTTCCAAGTAAAAACAACTGGGCGGAAGATAGACTGCTGGAAAGCGAACGGCAGTGCGCTGATTATACCATCAGGTTTTATACGGTAATGCTTTCCCGCGGCTTGCAGAAAATATTCATTCACAGCGGTGCAAGCAGCAGGGTGAATCGTCCCAACTATGAATGTGCCCTTTTTGCGGAAGAGGGAGCTCCTCGAAAACTGTTTCCGGCTTTGGCAGTATTTACTGATCTGATGGGATCAAAGCCGGTCTTTGCCGGTGAGCGCCGTTTTGGTGATTCGGGATATGTCATGGCCTTTGAGACTGGTACAAAATCCGTTCTGGTTTTGTGGAAAGACGACGTTGATGTCAGGGGAAGTGTAAGCGCACTTGCATCAACTGGCGTTAAGTGGATGGATTTGATGGGACGATCAATTATATCCATGCCGGTCAAACTCTCAACCTCGCCAGTCTACATACTGGGTCCGACAGGGAAGGGTAAGGAACTCCTACAAGCCATTCAATACATACCTTGATATGTGTAAGTTCAAATGGTTATAAAACTGCTGTGTTCAGAACTGAGAAGTTGAGAATATGAATCGACGACAATTTATTTTTACATCTGCTGCAGCGGCGGTAAGTTCGTTAAGCGCAGTCCATACTGTTGTTGGGAATAAGCGTCCGCCGCATATACTGCTCCGCTCATCGTGGCAGGTGGTGAATATAGGTGATATTGCACATACGCCGGGTGTGCTGGCTTTGCTACAAAAATATATTCCAGAAGCGGAAGTGCGGCTCTGGGCATCGACAGACCTTTCTGAAGAAGTTGCGGCAATGGAACACAAGCGATTCCCAAAACTGAAAATCGTGAAGGGCAGTATTGGCGCTGGTGGAAAAGCGTCAAACAAGGACCTTGGTGAAGCCATTGAATGGTGCGATTTCCTGCTGCACGGTTCCGGGCCTTCGATGGTCGCGCATAAGGATGTTGCGGCTTTTGTAAAGCAGACCGGCAAACCGTTCGGCGTCTATGGCATTACCTACGGGGGATTCGGCACGGCAGAGAAGGAGCTGATGAGTCAAGCCAAGTTTCTTTATTTCCGTGATTCTGTTTCATTGGAGAAAGCGAGGGCTGACGGGATAAAATGTCCGGTGATGGAATTCGGTCCGGACGGTGCCTTTGCCGCGGACCTTCGTAACGATGAGGCCGCAACTGCTTTTCTCAAGGTAAACGGTCTGGAGGAGAAGAAGTTTCTGTGCTGTATTCCGCGACTGCGTTTTACTCCATATTGGAAGATTCGCGGTAAACCGATGACGGCGGTAGACGATCGAAAACACGTCCGTAATGAAGCGATGAAGGAGCACGACAATGCTCCATTACGCGAGGCCATTACCGCCGTGGTGCGTGAAACCGATTTCAAAGTGCTGGTCTGTCCTGAGGATAAAAGTCAGATGGAAGTGGGTAGGGAAATGATTATGAACAAACTGCCGGATGACGTACGAAAACGTGTCGTTTGGCGGGAACATTTCTGGCTCACCGACGAAGCCCTCAGTACGTATGTTCGTTCCGTTGGTTTATTTGGACTGGAGATGCACTCGCCGATCATGTGTATAGGGAATGGTATTCCGGCCATTGTCTGCCGGTTCGCGGAGCAGACAAGTAAAGGCTTTATGTGGCGCGATATCGGCTTGGGGGACTGGCTCTTTGATATGGATGTTGAGAGCGATGTTGCGAATATCACCAAAACTGTGCTTGCCATGGCGAAGGATCCAGCCACTGCGCTGACAAGAGTTAGTAAGGCAATGGAGTTTGTCAAACAGCGACAGCGGGAGACAATGGCTGTACTGGCAAAAAATCTGTGAGTTGAATATCTACAGCTAACATTTAAGAACGCCAGTCATTTTGCTTAAGATATATTTCCCGAAACGAATGAAAAGTCCTTGCTATCTTTAATACCTGGGATAAAGTTCATTTAATTGCTTTGGCAAGACGTAGATGCAATTCATAATTGTCTCTTAAAAAAGCAATTTCTTATCAACAAAACACCTCAGCGGGAAAGGAATTGCAGATGAGCAAAATTTGCGATTTTTTCAAGATCAGCCTGATGATTTTTCTTTCGATTATTTGTATTGGTTTTCAAAAGCTTTTGGCAGACGACCGGACGTTCTTTGTAGCAACGAATGGTAATGATACATGGAGCGGTAAGCTGGCAGAACCAAATGCTGATAAGACAGATGGGCCAATGGCGTCGATTAATACTGCTTTGGAGGCAAGTCGCAAGCAGACTGGGACCGTCAACCGCATAGTGATTGGAGCTGGACGTTTTTATCTGGAAAAGAGCTTAGCGTTGAGTACCCGGGATTCGGAATTGACTATTGAAGGGGCAGGTACGGGAAAAACTATTATTTATGGCGGAAGACGTGTTATCGGCTGGAAAAAGGACGGAGAACATTTCTGGGCGGCAGATATTCCCGAAGTCAAAGAAGGAAAATGGGATTTCCGGGCTTTGGTGGTAAACGACAGGTTGTGTCTGCGGGCACGTTTACCTGAAACGGGACGATTTGAGCACGAAACGAAATTTCCTGTACGCTGGATGAGTTCAGCCGGCGGTGGATGGGAACGCAAACCGACACAAGAAGAACTTACCACAATGCAGTATCGTGCCGGTGATTTGGGAAACTGGCTGAGTGTTCGTAATGCGGAAATCACGGTTTATCACATGTGGGACGAGTCCATGATCGGTGTGGCCGCTCATGATCCGGATAAACGTATACTGACATTTTCCACCAACTGTATAGCTCCGCCGGGAGCATTTAACGTGAATACATATGTTGTGTGGAATATACGTGAAGGCATGAAAACCCCGGGCCAATGGTATCTCGACCGCGATACCGGCAGGATCGTTTACTGGCCATTGCCTGGTGAGGACATGGAGAAAGTCCTTGTAGTGGCCCCATGCGTGGAAACCATTATCGAGATGCAGGGCCAGAAACAAAAGCCTGTACGCAATGTAACATTACGTTCGCTGACGCTTTCCACTACAACGACTCCATGCAAGCCGGGCAGTTTTGGGGCAAGTGCGTATCGTGGTGCTGTTCAATTTAACGGGGGTGAAGGGATCCGGATTATTGATGTTGAGATCACTAATATTGCTGGTAATGCAATTCGCGAATCGGGAAGTCGTGATGTCTTTATCGAGAACTGTCATATCCATCATATCGGTGCAGGTGCCTGTCGGCTTGGCGAAGGAAATGGACGTATTGTGAGCAACAGTATCCATCATATCGGTCTGTTATACCCCAGTGCCATTGGTTTAATGGTTGGTGGACGCGACGGTGGTTACGCAGTTCGTCGTAATGAGATTCATCACACACCGTATTCAGGAATGTGCATCGGTGGCGTAGATATGCTGATAGAAGAAAATCTGATTCATCATTGCATGCAGGAATTGCATGATGGCGCCGCCATATACGGAGGACCCAAACGGGCAATTGTACGGCGAAACGTGGTCCGCGATATCGTCGAAGTCGGCAAAGGATATGGGGCCTCTTCCTATTACATGGATGAAAAGGCGCGCGACTGTGTAGTGGAAGAGAATGTTTCCATTGGGGTACGGCGGCCGTGTCATAATCATATGACTTTAAATTGTGTGTTGCGTAACAACGTATTTATCTGTGATGGGGACATGGAAATATCTTTTGCCCGGAGTTGTGGAGGCCGGGTCACAGGCAATATTCTTCAATTGAACGGAAAATTGAAAATTAACGATCCTGACGCAATAGTCGAGTGGAGCAGTAATCTGATTGTCCAGGCCGGTGAAGTTATTCCGGTCCTTTCCGATGCCATGCCGGTTGAAACCCGTAAACTGCGCGAGACGCCAGTTTATGCCAATGTTATGATTTTGACAAATCCGCCGGTTATTGATGGCAAACTAGATGGAATGGAATGGCCTTCCGGTGGAACCGAGCTTGGCGAACTTCCTGATCAGAAGCGTGCTCGTGGAGCACCTTTGATGGCGAAACTTTGTGCCGATAAAACTAATTTATACATAGGTGTTGTAACAGTCAGTATGTTTCCGGAAGAACGTAAGCTGGGTCATGAATGGGGCAAGGATGAAGGTATGGAATTCTCTGTGGAAGGCAAACGGACCGATGGTCAGCCGGTTACGTATGTCTTCAGGGGCTTTACCGATGGGAAATTTGACAGCCTTTCTGTTGGTGGTGCTTCAGAGACTGAAGCAAAAACCATTACCGAGGCCATGAAATATTCAGCCGTAGTGGACAAGCAGGTATGGCGATGCGAGTGGTGTGTCCCTTTTGAAGTTCTTCGTTTTGCACCAACGAATAGCGCCAAGCTCCCGATGAACGTGACAGTCTATCGCAGCGAAAATAATCAATTTATTCAGTGGGCCGGGACATCGGGAGAAACGTGGGACTTGAAACGTGGTGGACGTCTGGTTTTTCCTAAGCACTGAAAAAAATCGCGAAGCGTCGAAATGCAAACCACGTTTGCCACGCCATGAAGACATGGCTTCAAGGAGGAAAGCGATGAATCAACAGAATCGAGAACATAAGTTTTTTATCTTTACCATCGCAAGCGTGGTAATGCTTGCCGTACTGCTGATTAGTTGTACTTCGATAACCAATATATCGTCGAAGGTCATACCCGGGGGAGGGCCAGGTATATATTTTGTGGCGACCAATGGTAACGATACTGGTTTTGGAACAATCGACAAGCCATTTGCCACGTTACAGCGTGCGAGGGACACAATCCGTGAATTAAAGAAAACAGGTTCATTACCGGCTGGTGGTGCGACTGTTTTTGTTCGCGGAGGTATTTACGAACTGGCACAGACTTTCAAGCTTACAACCGAGGATTCAGGTTCAGAAAGTGCACCCATTGTTTATCGGGTGTATCCGGATGAGAAAGTTGTGCTTACAGGGGGAAAACGAATAACGGGTTTTGTGCCGTATAGAGGTTCGATTCTTAAGGCCGATGTTGGGAGACAGGGGGTCACGAATTATTTTCGACAGCTTTTTTTAAACGGAAAACGGCAGCAGCTTGCGCGTTATCCCAACTTTTATCCAGACAATCCCTATGCCGGCGGTTACGCCTATGTCGATGGATCGTTGCCGAAACCAGGTGCCATGTATCGCGATGAGTCCAACGATTGTGCCAACGCGTTCCACTACCGGGTGGCGGATGCCCGTAAGTGGACGCATCCTGAGTTGGGAGAGGTGAATATCTTTCCGCGTTATAATTGGATGAACGATATCATACCGATTGCTTCGGTGGACCGTGAAAAACGAACCATTCAATTATCACGAGGCGTGGGATACAAGGCAATCCGACCATACGACCGTTACTATGTCCGAAATTTGTTCGAGGAGCTCGACTCGTCGGGTGAATGGTATTTGGACAAACAGACATGGATACTCTATTTCTGGCCACCTGTACCTATCGGTGAGGGGACTGTCTGTGTACCAGTGACGGAAAATCTCATTAGTATCGGTCCCGACACGGCTTGGATCACCATCCGCGGTTTCATCCTGGAGACTTGCGATGGCACAGCTGTTTCTGTTTCCCGGTCGGAAGATTGTCTCATTGCGGGCAACACGATCCACAATACGGGTGGACGTCTAGGTCCTGCAGCTGTCAGCGTTCAGGGTGGACTTCGTTGTGGTGTCATTGGTAACGATATTTTTGATGTTTGTAATAGTGGCATCTCTCTCAACGGGGGCGATATGAACTCCCTTGTTCCGGGCGGGCATTACGCCGAGAACAACTATATTCACCACGTCGGCCTGCTCAACGGTCATGGCCTCGGCATCAATATGCATGGCGTGGGACTGCGTGTCTCCCACAATCTGATTCATGATATCACACGTTGCGGTGTCTTTGGTGGCGGTCCCGACTGTATTGTCGAATACAACCATATTCGGCATGTCAACCTTGAAACCGAAGATACCGGTGGATACTACAATGGCGGCATGTGGCAGATACGTGGTCAGGTCGTCCGTTACAACTTCATCCATGATACGCTCGGTTATGGACGAACAGGTGGCAAATGGATTTCGCCCCACTACAGTTGGGGCATCTATCTCGACGATGACCAGAGTTACACCCACGTGTACGGAAACATCGTTGCACGGACGACTGCCGGCGGTTGTCACGTCCATGCCGGACGTAACAACGTGGTTGAAAATAATATTTTCATCGAAAGCAGCGGCCCCCAGGTTCAGTACAGCGGCCACGATCCGAAGAGTGCTCTGGTGATTGGGCGGCTGAAAGAGTTCGTAGAAATCAAGAAGAAACCGGTCTACATCGATAAGTATCCCGGCATTAAAGATATGAACCTGGATACGGTTTGGCATATGGCCGAAAACAAAATCTGTCGTAACATCATCTACTACCGCAGTCCCAAGTCCAATCTGTACGGATACCACCATGTTCAAGCAGATCCCCTCAAGCAGAATGAGATAAATTCCAACCTGATTTGGCATTGCGGATTGCCGCTTACCATATCGGCCAACGGGAAGAAAATGCAATGGCAGGAATGGCAGAAAGAGGGCTTCGATACAAACTCCATTGTCGCAGATCCGCTTTTTATAAACGCTGCCAAAGATGATTACAGGCTCAAGAAAAAATCACCAGCGTTCAAAATGGGCTTTGAACGCATTCCCGTTGAAAAGATCGGTCCTTATCGTGATGAACTGCGCGCGAGTTGGCCGATAATTGAGGCCGAAGGTGTTCGCGAACATCCGCTTCCAGTTGAGTACGGTACTCTTTGGCCGGACAAAGTGCCTGTAGGTGATGGCACTTTTGATGTGACTAATACCCCGATAACAGTTTTCTTGCCTCCACCTGATAAAGCTACTGGTGCGGCGGTTGTGATCTGCCCTGGCGGCGGATACATACGCCATGTATTACATAATGAAGGTCCTGTCATTGCCCGATGGCTTACGGATCATGGCATTGCAGGAATTGTACTGGAATATCGGCTGCCGCACGGGCGTCCTTTTGTCCCTTTACTCGATGCTCAGCGTGCCATTCGAACAGTCAGGGCAAGGGCGGCTGAATGGAATATTTCTTCGAACCGCATAGGTATAATCGGGTTTTCTGCGGGCGGGCATCTGGCGTCAACGGCTGATACTCACTTTAACGATGGTGATCCCAAAGCCGCGGACCCTGTCGAACGTTTGAGTTGTCGTCCGGACTTCGCGATTCTGGTGTATCCGGTAATAACCATGTACACGAAAACCCACAGTATGACGAAGACTAATCTGCTTGGATCTGATCCTAAACCTGAATTGGTTGAGCTGTTCTCAAATGAGAAACAGATAACGGAGAAAACACCTCCGACGTTTTTAACACATGCAATAGATGACAAAGCTGTACCGGCCGACAACAGTCGTATGTTTTTTGCTGAACTGAAGGCTCATAATGTGGCTGCGGAATACCTGGAGCTGCCGTCCGGGGGGCACGGCTTCAACGGGTGCAAAGGTCCCTTGTGGGAAACATGGAAGAAGAAATCACTTGAGTGGTTAATGGCACAAGGATTCATCCCTCGTTGCGATGACCGCAAACCACGATAGTCATCTTATTTAAATAGCAGTCAGGCTGGTTTTTCTACGCACGCCATGGCCGGGAAGTGCGTCCTTGGGCTTTCGTAACTGTATCCCGTGTGATCTGGCAGTCCTCGGCGATATCGAAGTCGAACATACCGGCCAGAACAAAGTCCGCGCCATTATTGAATGAATAAGAAAATGCATCTTTTGGCGGAATAGCACCAGCCGCCATGACTTTGAAAGCAATCCATGGCTTCGAGACTGTCTTCATGAATGCGATGACTTCATCCGGATTGTTGCACCAGTAACCGGGAACTTCGGTTGTGATACTACCGGTTGCGCCGGATTTCGGGGCTGTCGGATAATGATGATGGTGAAAGGTTTTGATATAGAAATCCACCGGTATCTTGTTCTTCTCTAATTCCTGGACAACACGCAGGTCATGGGCTCCCATTCCGCAGGGTACATTATGAAGTTTGATTTCCTCAACCATTTTACTGAGAATTTCCAGTTTTCCCTGTGCGATATATTTATCACCATGGGCACCCCAGATATATATTGCTTCGGCGCCGTCGTCGGCCATTTTCTGAATATCCTCTTTATAGCGCGTGGTGTCTTCAATGTTGCTGGTTGTGTAAAGAATCCACTGTATTTTGCCGCCGTTCTTGCGGTGGTCATTGAGTGTTTTGCAGACACTCGGCGTAATATTGACGGAAAGCGTATTAATCCCGCTGGCTTCGGCCAGTTCGATTGTCTCGCGGACTTTTGCATCTGAGTTATATGATTTGACCAGTTTAGAAACATAACCCAAATCCCTGACGTGTTGGTATCGAGTTAAAAGATTACCGCCTAGAATAAGACGGGTGATATTCAAATTACCGATCTTTCCTGTAGGCAGTAAAGTTTTCGACGCGGGACTGGATGTGCCGGTAGGCTCATTGGCGGCAATCGAGGAAGACCGCGTGGAAATACTCGCTCCTGCGGCCAGTACAGTTGTGGCGAGGGTTGAGTTCCGTATAAAGTCTCTGCGACTCAGTTTCTTTTTCATAGGTGACATCTCCTCTTGATTTGTTGTTTTAATTAAATTGATTTTCTATTTACTTTTTTAATTTCAAAATCTCTTTTGCAATTAAATCACGGGTAGCGTTGAATATTTTTGGATCTTTAACAGCAGTCCACCACTCTGGCGCCACCGTGGAAACGATTTTTGTTACCGCTTCTCTGCCTGCCAGTTTCTCTAAAAGAACAAAATATTCATAATCTTCCATCCCGTCACGTATATTCTTCAGGCGCATACAGGATATGGGACCGTCGATGCCTGAAGGTGCGCCAGGGTAAATCATATAGCCTTCGCCGTTCCAGTGGACTCCGAAATGGGAAAAAGCCGGATTATGCCACGGGTCGATTACCGTTGTAACTGTTGACCAATATAGAAGACCCGTGATTTTGTATTGCCAGTTGATCCAGGTTGGAACACGGTAAGCAGTCAACGGTTGTTCGATGTGCCAGTATGGAGGATCGCAGTTCTTGACCTCTTCATAATGAGGGTGATACCGAGGTGCCCGCTGGGACAGGGCAGTGTATGACCAAACCTCATCGCCATGTGCCAGTTTCGCGTTGATAGAATCGCGATCGATGAACGCGAAGAGCGGGCACCAGATATCCACAGCAGGGTCAATGTCGGGCCAGGACGGGTCCTGCTGATAAGTTTGTTCAACCACCAGGCAACGCATCTCCGGCGACGCCTGATGGACCAATTCCCCGTGCGCCAGAACTTCTTCGTAGTTTTCTTTTATATTAGGTTCATCATGCATGTAGATGTAAGACCGTTTATCCCAGCCGTTTTCTTTCAAGTACTGATGATAGTCTTTATAGTATCGTGCCGATTTGTCCCGGTTTGTTGTGGTTGCATCCTTGACCGGAGCGCGGGGTATCTCGAAATCGGTGACATGAAATTCTTCAATGAATTTCTTCAGTGCCTGGTGACGTTCCGGCGTTATTTTAAGAGAACCATCACTATTCGTTTCGGGTAAAAGGTCGCGGGGAAGTGGAGGATTGATACGGTGGTCTGCCATCAATTGACAATAACGCATCGCGATATCACGGTATTTATCCGATTTCTGATCCACTCCGAAAATTCTTCCAACATTCTGTACGCTTCCGAAATGATTTCTATGAGTGGGGCCGTCGGGAAGGGCGAAGTCCCAAACAGTGACAGTCACCGGAACAAACGCGGTGGTATTATTCTTAAGGGTTACAGTTAATTTTCCAGTGTACACTCCGGCAGGAGTATTCTGTGGGATGGATACATCCACCCAGATGGGCTGATTTTGCCCTTTCCAGACATCGAATGGCACTGCGTACATCTCAAATCCCTTGGTAATGGTTGGATCACCCCATTTTTCCCGGAATTGGCCTCTTGGCTCAATAGGCTGTCCCGTAAGAGGGTTAATAAACGGCACGAGGGGGTCAGGGTAGAGTCCCGGCGGCAATTCAGCGCGTGAAGATGACTTTCTTACCCGTACATATTCCTCCCGGAAAAGAGTGATATTATTTTTGCTGATTATTCCATCTTTTCCTGACAGGTCGGAAACTTCCGCCTTGATGACCTTAATGTTTTCATTGGTGGCACTAACAATCACCTGGAATGATTCCACTTCATTCCGCGCCGCCTTGATTTGAACCTGAGTTTCTCCGAAGGGTTCCTGATCCTGGTTGATTCGTTCCATGCTGTTTAGAACGGTGAGTTTTGCCGTTGTTTTTTCTGCCGCCTGTACGCAGATGGTAAACGCAAGAAAAACTACGACGAAGATGGGAAATGGAAATCTTTTCATTGTCTCTCCTTTTTCGATCTTTGGATTCTGATCTTTGGAATGTTTACTTATTCAGCAACTACACAGGTAACCTTGCCATAAGGTTGTCGAATTGAGAATAAGCTACATTTAGTTTATTACCTCAACAAGGAAAAAATCAGGAGATGTCCCCGATACGATGGCAATTATTCATAAATGGGTTGACGTTATTATAGAGGTTTGGTTGAGTGTGAAAAACCAAGCAAAAAAAAGGAGTATCTTCTATGAAACTTACCAATTCACTATCATTCATAATCAGTATAATGGCCGTAACAGTTCTTGCTGCGGAATCACCGGCACCGCAACTCAGTACAGACAATGCTCCGGCAGGTTTTCCTGTAGTTCCTCCGAAAGGTCGGATCATCCTCTGGGGGGCCGATGCGGCCAAGGCCGGTAAACCGATTACTTACCAGATCTCGTATTTGGCTGATGACGCGATCGCAGGAAAATCACTTCAAATGGCTGTGAAATGCGCCATCCAGGTTGAACAGGAACAGAAAAATAACAAGACCGGCAAAATGGAAAAGAAAAAGGTTGATAAATTTTCCTTTAAATTTCTGCCAATTACTCCGAAGAAGCAGTCTGTGGAAATTATCAAACTGCCTGAGTTCGATAAAGAACATCAAATAGAGTTGTACTTCGTTGATAAAGTCGAAAATCCCCAGTCGTTGAGCAATTCGCTGAAATTAAAGAAAAAAGGTGACAGTTTCATGATGCCTGAGGCTGAAGAGATTGCCAAAGTGGCTGAAGTACTACCAGTGAAGGCAACCGAACAACCTGCAAAACCGCGCAAAGTACTGGTGTATACTATGACGCTTGGTTTCCCGCATGATTCAATTCCGCTAGGCGCGCGAACAATCCTGCTGATAGGGCAGAAGACCGGTGCATGGCAGACTCTTATCAGCAATGACCGGTACATGTTTGAACCTGAAACGCTGGCGCAGTTTGATGCAGTGATGATGATGGAAACCACCGGCCCGTTGTTCGGTGATCCCGACAAGACTGTCAACGAACGCCTTCGCAAGAGCCTTCTTGATTTTGTTGAAAACGGTAAAGGTATTGCCGGCAGTCATGCCGCCACAGACTGTGCGTATGATTGGAAGGAATACGGCGCAATGATGGGTGGCTATTTTGCCGGACATCCGTTCTACAAGATCAAGGTTCGCAACGAGGATCCCAAGAACCCGATCAATGCAGCATTCAAGGGCGAAGGATTTGATTTCTTGGATGAGATGTATACCTTCCGCGATCCGTATTCCCGTGAAAATTTACGTATCCTGTTAAGTATTGATATTTCAACACTGCCGGACGATCCGGGAAAACCCGGTTTCAAAAAAGGTGAGAATCGTCAGGACCATGATTATGCGATAAGCTGGATCCGCGAGAAAGGTAAGGGGCGGGTTTTCTATTGCTCTTTTGGCCATCAACACCCGGTTTGGTGGACATCGACTATTCTTCAGCATTATCTCGATGGAATGCAGTATGCTTTGGGTGATCTTAAAGCTGATGCCACACCCAGCGCCAAGAAATAAATAGAATAGGCTTGGTTGATTTTTGAACTATTACCCTTTCGGAGACTGTTGCAACGTACCTTATCTTCATTGCTTTACATATCTTATTGTTTATGTAAAATATCATACATCATATGAATTGGATTCATCTTAGCATCCTTAATTGGATGTGTGAAAATGAATGTTGAAACCCGAGGAGGTTTTTATGGAGACGAAACCGACCTACGAAGAACTGGAACTAAAAATAAAAGAGTTGAAAGAAGAAATTAATAAACTTAGGGAAACGCAAAAAGAATCCAGGAAATCAATAAGGTTTTTAAATAATATTATCAATTGCATAGATGATCCCATTTTCGTTAAGGATAGACAACATAAGTGGGTGCTTTTGAATGACGCATGTTGCAGGCAAATAGGGCATGAACGGGAAATGTTGATAGGAAAAGGTGACTATGATTTTCACCCGAAGGCTGAAGCTGATGTTTTCCGGGAAAAAGATACTTTGGTCCTTCAAACAGGCAAGGTAAACTTGAATCAGGAAAATATCACGTATCCGGATGGAAATATCCATGTAATCTCCACGAAGAAGTCACTGCTTACAGATTCGGAAACAAGTGATAAATTTATAGTAGGTATCATTCGCGATGTAACCACGCAGGTGAAATTGGAAACAGAACGAGAGGGGCTTATCAAGGAACTTCAAGAAGCCCTTGCGAAAATCAAGAAATTGAGAGGTTTGATACCAATTTGCGCGGCCTGCAAGAAAGTCAGGTCTGATAATGGTTTCTGGCAACAAGTGGAAGTATATGTCAGGGATCATTCTGAAGCAAATTTTACTCATGGTTATTGTCCGGAATGTGCTGCCAGGTTAATTAACGAAGGCTGACCGTCCTGTTGTTGATCGTTTCTCTCCTACAGTGATTACGTATTGGAGCAAGGCCATAGCTGTTCTCTGATCTGTAATATCCGTGTGTTTCTCGAAAATAGCATTTAACAATGGCCTGCCGCAGGCTGCGCTTGACCATAATGAAAGTAGAGTATATTTTGGCCTCATATGACTTTGAAGGCGGCAAACGAGATTTCAGTAGGATGGTATACTGGTATTTGTGGTGAGAAATACAAAGATGCCGGGTTTCTGAAACAGTTGGAGGACATTTCGAATTTGCTGGAAGCCAGCAATGCTGAAGTCATCACATCCGGGCGGAATCGCAACATCAAGATCACACTTTCCTGTCACGATAAACCTCTCGAGTTGGTTGTAAAAGTGTTTGGTCGTCAGTCTGCAATGAAGGACAGGATCGACGAGAAAAGAGGTTCGAAGGCCAGGCGAACGTGGGAAGCAGCTTCCTGTCTTGTCGGCAAAGGAGTAGGGACGCCTCCTCCTGTTGGTTTTCTGGAATGCTGGCAGGATAAGCAACTGGGTGAGAGCTATTATCTTGCCGAATATCAGCATGGCTTGGTGAGTTTTAAAGACGAGCTGATTCGTTTGTTCATGCATGACCCTGAGTGTGAAAAGTTCATGTCTCTTCTTCAATGTGTTGCCAGTTCTGTAAGGGCTATGCATGATGCTGGTTTCATTCATAACGATCTGGGTAATCAGAATATTTTACTGCGCAGGAAGGATGACTCTTCATGGGGTGATGTTCAGTTCGTTGATTTGAATCGTGGAAGAACCAACAAGCAACTTTCGTTGCGGGAAAGAGCTCGTGATATTTCCAGAATCTATCTTCCGTCGGACCTGCTGAGGGTTTTCAAAGAAATGTATTTTGCGCCAACTGTTCCTCCTTCCGAATTTCAGAAATGGGAGAAATGGTACAGACGTCTGTATTCAATTCATTCTGGGACACGCTGGATTAGACATCCAATACGGACACGAAAGATTAAAAAGAAGGAACGCGGCAGGACAGATTATCCATCTGAAAAAGATATGTGGATATGGGATGAACGATCAGGTCAGCCCATAAGTATCATGAGACCGGCGGATCGTTCAAGATATTATGGTCTGGAGAGGCCTCTGCAAGTGGTGAAAACAACGATTCCAGGTTTGTTCCCGGTCTGGATGCAATACACTGCTTTGCTCAGGAATTGTTATCAGAAACCGGTCTCTCTCAAGGACAGGATTGGTATGGCTATCAATCCCAAGCCGGAAACAGCAGACAGGGAACTTACCTTGTTGAAAGAACTCGGAACCATTCCAGTTCTTATGAGGTTTTATTCGCATGAAAGTGAGAAGGAATGGGGATTCCTGGCTCATATTGTCAAAACACTGCATGGAGAAGGGCATTCGGTTTCTGTTGCACTGGTCCAGGATCGTAATGCGGTGACTAACCCCAGGGTATGGGCATTGTTTGTTGCGTATGTTCTTGAACGAATCAATGGATATGTTGATTCAGTGGAAATAGGGCATGCGATAAACAGGGTGAAGTGGGGAGTCTGGGATTTTGAAGAACACCGGCGGCTGGTAGATGCCGTAGCGGCAATTACCGACCGGTATCCTGATATTAAGTTCATGGGTCCGGCGGTAATTGACTTTGAGTATCCTTTCCTTATGGCTGCTCTGGATAATGTGCCGGAGAAATTACATCTTTCGGCTTTATCGCACCATTTGTATGTGGACAGGCGAGGGGCGCCAGAGAACAGGCAGGGACCTTTGTCCGCGCTGGAAAAATTTGCGCTGGTAAAGGCAATTGCACGATGTTCCTCGAAATGCGATGACAACGTGGTGGTGTCAGAGGTGAACTGGCCTCTAAAAGGTACGGGTGTTTATTCGCCTGTCGGCTCTCCCTATGAATCCCCCGGGTTGAGGTTCAATGATCCCAGTATTACAGAAGATGAATATGCAGATTACATGCTCCGTTATCTTGTAATGGCCATATGTTCAGGAATGATAGATCGTGTTTTCTGGTGGCGACTAGTTGCCAGGGGTTACGGGTTGATAGATGACGCCGATGCGCGAGACTGGAGGAAAAGGCCGGCATACCTGATGTTGAAATATTTCCTGTCGGTGTTCGGGGAAAGTGAATTTTTCGGAAAACTGACTGCGGAAAAAGAAGGAATACATTTATTCATGTTTACATTACGTGATGACAGGAAGGTGTGCCTTGCTTATTCCAGCGCCGGGAAGATAAATTTCGAACTTCCGTTTGGATATTCGGATGTTGTCAGTGCAACCGGAGAGAAGTTGGCAAATAGTTCGGGAAACGTACTTCTTTCCGGTAGACCGGTCTACGTGTTTTTAAAGTAAGTTGGAGTTTCCGTGATTTCTTATAGCTCTTCCGTTTTCTATGACTTTGTGAGATCGGGATGGCGAAAGACTTTGGTGAAAACTATGGATTTCAGTCTTCAGAAAGCTTCATTTCTTGTCTTTTCTTTCATAGCGATATTGAGCGAAGACGAAACCATTTGTGTTTTCAATATAGAAAGGTTTGGGAAGTCGGTCACCATATCTTTCGTAATCAGTCGTGTTAGTTATAAGGGTAACTGTTCTTTTCGCCCGTTTAGTGAGATATCTCAGTTGTTCTGGTTGAATACAGTGGCGTTTTGAATCATTATAACTCAATCCGTATTTTAATTCTCCAGCGTTTTCGAATAAATAGATATTTGTTCTCTTTGAAACCCAGCAAACGGCATGAACAAAATAATCATCTGATAAGATGACAGAATTTGGTTCGATTTTGTCCATATGACTTTCAATCATTCCTACCGGATCCATGCATTCTTTTGATATAAAACGAAAAGTTTTGGGTACTGTAAAATGAACCGCAAATAACAGAAGAAGTGGAGCCATGCTGTATAATTTAATCTGTTTATATATATCAGATTTATTTGACGCCAACAGAGTCGATATGCTGAAAACACCAAATCCTGCTGCCAGAATCCTCCATTTCCATACTTCTTCGTCCCAGTATACCCTCAGGTTATCCATACTGTCGAATGTCTGACTGGTGACGAGAAATAGAGATGCTGTTGCCATCAAGACCGCTGTTATCACGGTGGTTCCAAAGAATAACCAGCTTCTGCCTTGTTCAAGATGCTTCAATAGTCCATCAATGATAAGAATCATCAGGGGCGGAAAGCAGGGAAGAATATAAGTCGCGAGTTTTCCGGATGAAGCAGAGAAAAACAGGAAGAAGAAAATAAACCAGCATATTGTAAATCTAGAGAGTGGATTTAAAAAACCTTTCCGCCGCATGCCGGACAAAGCTGTCGGTACAAGCATTATCCATGGGAACAGACCTATGGCCAGTACAGGTACAAAAAACCAGCAAGGTTTCGCATGCTGAGCTATGTTATTGGGCGAGAAGAATCGCCTGATATGTTCCACCCAGAAGAATTGGAACCAAAAATCCTTCTCGCGAAGATGAATCAACACAGCCCATGGTGATATAACGAGTACTGCCACGATGGCAGGTAACCAGGCAAATTTGAAGATGTCCTTTGCCCTTTTTTCCCATAACATGAAGGGAAGAATTCCGATAACCGGAAGTGCAAATGCAAGGAATCCCTTGGTTAGAAATGCAAGACCACAGCAAACACCGCAAAGCGTAAGAAGAAGATTCCTCTGTTTAATTTCAGATTCCTGGGTAGCAAAGAAAAAAAACACCATTGTACCAGTGATGAACAACGCAAACATGCTGTCTAAAACATTGAAAACACCAATAGCAAACACAAGGATACATGTCAGGAAAGCCGCTGCCGATAGAGCAGCTTTGCGGTCATCTCTGTCAAACTTTCTGACAAGGAGAAATATTAAAAAAGCAGAAATAAATACAGAAAGCGCGGATGGTAATCTTATGGCGAAATTATTTTCTCCGAATACTAATATGGAAATAGCATTAATCCAGTAGCCTAAAATTGGTTTCTCAAAATACCTCATACCGTTAAGGTGCGGAACGATCCAGTCCCCTGAAACAATCATTTCGCGAGGGATCTCGGCATAACGGGATTCATCCGGAATGGACATCGGTCGCACTCCCAGTGGAACGATATAAACGACTGTTGCGATCAAAATAATAATCAGAAATTGTTTCATTATGACTTATTTTTAGTTTCTTTTCCCCAGTTTACCTTGCATCCTTTGCGAACTGGGATGGTTCTGTTCAGAATTGAGCGAATAGGAATGCATTCTCAATATCTTTGAAAAGCGGCTTGGGTAATGATTCCAAGAATTCACTGATATCATTCGTTTCATCTATCAGGATATTTTTTCCTGGAATGCCTTTCTTGATTTTTCTACGCAAGTCTTTGTGATTTATTAGACGATGCTTTGAGTCCTCGTACTTGAGACCATAAGCAAATTCACCAGTACTGTCCAATATTGTCACATCACTTCTTTTGAGGGTCCAGCATATTGCCGGAGTATCTTCAGCATCGGAGAAAATATGCGAATCCGGCTGGATTTTGTCGATATTCCGTTGAATCAGGGTTTCCGGCAGATATCTCTTATCGTGGAGGACCCGATCCGGGAGTACAAATGGTGCAACAATTAACAGAACCAGGGTGGCTGCAGCATAGATCGTGAGACTTGCAAACCTGTGCCGGATAACTGCAGAAACCAACGAGATGGTAGTCCACGAACAGGCCGCTACGACAGCCAACACGAGTTTGTGTTCCTCACCCGGAGCAAAAACATCTATTGATTTGAATCCTATTTTCTGTCCAAAAATCAATACCCCGATAATGATGAGCCCGAAAAACGTGGAGATAATGGCGCCTTTTTTGAAGGCAGGCACAGAATTGCGTTTGAGGTAACTGACAAGTCCAAGTGATATCGCTATCGCCATTGGCGGATATAGTGGCAGAATATACGTGGCAAGCTTTCCCTTTGAAACTGACAACATAATAAACGGAAAGATGATCCAGCATAAGACGAATCTCAGGAGCGTGGTGTTCTCATTTTCGTCACGTAGTCCTTTGATTGCGGCAGGTATGACAAAAGTCCACGGGATAAAGCCTAGCAGAATGACAGGGATGAAGAACCAGATCGTCTCCGGATGCTGTGCGTGCGATGCATGAGCAAAGAATCGTTGTACATGTTCGACCCAGAAAAAATACCTCCAGTAGTCGGGCTCTCTGATATGAATAAGTATTACCCATGGAAGAGTTACCAGAACAGCCGCGATTAACGGGATAAAACCAAACCTGAAGACATCCTTTAAACGTTTCTCGATAAAAAGGAATGGAACTATGCTGACGCATGGAATTGCAAAAGCGAGGAACCCTTTTATTAAAAAAGCCGCACCACAAAACACTCCACATAGAACGAGAAATATGCGCTGTCGCAGCGGAGATAGTTCCGAATAAGCCATGAAAAAGAAGATCATGATAAGCGTGATGAACAACGATAGTGGAGCGTCCAGAACCGCGAATGTGCCAATAGCGAAAACTTCTATGGATGTTAGAAATATTACAGCGGCCAGGAACGCAAATGAATCTCTGCCTGTTATTCTGCGGACAAAAAGCAGGAGCGCAAGTGCTGATATGCCAGTGGTAAGAACTGATGGAAGACGAATGGAAAACGGGTATTCACCGAAAAGTTTAATGCATATTCCTGTAAGCCAGTATCCCATCGCGGGCTTCTCGAAATATCGAATACCGTTGAGGCGTGGTACAATCCAGTCACCACTCGCAATCATCTCCCTTGGGATTTCTGCATATCGGGTCTCGTCAGGCATGGCCAACGGACGAACGTTCAGGGGAAGGATATAGACGATCACGACAAGCAGTATGACAGCCAAGAAAGATTTCATAATTACCTGTATCCTGTTTCTTTTCCCTGGATGATTACCCAGCCTTCACGACCGAAGATACCCGTATCAAAAAGGGTGTCGCAGTCCGATCACTCCGCTGACAGATTCCATCCCAATCACGGCCCTATTAGTCAAATACATGAGGCCACCATTAGAAAAATGTTCCAATCGTATGTCGGCAAGCATGGTCCATTGCCGGAAAAAATCAATTTCAAGGCCACAACCTGTAAGTAAATTGAAATTATATCTAGTACCATCATCCAAAACCTTGTCATTTAACAAGGAAAGGCCAATCCCCGCATGAAAGGATGGACGGAATGAGGAATTCGGAAAGAAAACCAACCGTGGTACACATAGCACGGCAATTTGCCAAAGAGACGACAGGTTCTTTAAATAAGGCCCTCCATCACGCCCTTCCGGCAGAACTTGCTTTTCTAACAATTCAATGGTGCCGAAAAGATCCATATAACGTAATTCTCCGCGTACACTAGCCATGTAGGGAATTATTGAACTCGTCCAACGAGTCGTTTCCCATTCCTCGAATAAACCTAAAGTGTTGTTTTCATATCCTTTGTAATTCTTAGTGCTCCAGAATCGATGCGAAATTCCGTGCGATACATAAAAGCCCGCCCACCGATCTTTCGCGCCTCCATCGGATTCTACTGCTTCTGACGGCAACGCCACAGAAAACATCGTACCGAAGAAAACACACCCGTATAGCCACCGCATCATCCAACGTCTGAAAATCATGATTCTACTTTTTACCCTAGAAAGTTATCTTTCGCGCGGGCTTTGAGCCAAGTAAGTTGCACGCACGTTCCGTTATCTTCATTCGGTTTAATACTGAATGCCTGCATCATAATTTCTACTCCCATTTTAATGCTCATACTTGTGTGTAAATGTTATTTCTTCAGTTCATGTGTAAAGCGCTGAGGCTCGGATGGCGGAAACGTGACGGTCACTTCTGTCCGCAACCCAGGTTCGGAAGTGAATGTGATTCGCGCGTTATGGATTTCCGAAATAAATCGGCAGATGCTCAATCCGAGACCACATCCTTCCACACTATCGCTGTGACTGAGATCTCCCCTAAAGAAGGGTTCAAAGATCCGATCTTGTAATTCGTGTGGGACACCAGGGCCAGTGTTTGACACCGAAAGAAGTACGCCATCTGCGTTCTGACGCACCCCCATTGTAACATTCCACCAACACGGTTGTATTTCACAGCATTGTCCGTAAGATTCAGAAGCAGTTGCCGCAGACGGTGACGGTCTCCATGAATCCAGGTCTCTTCGCAGTCCGCCAGAGTTACCGTCACATCCTGCGATTTCGCAAGGACCAGTGCATCGGCGTAGGCGTCCCTCAAGAGTTCGTCGAACCGGAGCAACTCCTTGGCGAACGCAACTCGGCCAGCTCCAGCCTTTGTCAGGAACGTCAACCCGTCCACGATGCGGGCCAACCTCTGTACCTCGTCAATCTCGCACGCCACACGTTCGCTTTGGGCGGAACTCAGGTCCTTGTCCTTCAGCGCGTTCTCCAGTTCACCGTGAAGAATCGTCAATGGTGTCTTGAGTTCATGAGAAGCGTGTAACGTGAATTCATGGATTTGCTGGAAAGAATTATCAAGCCGGGTAGTCATCTGGTTAAACACATCACTCAGCGTATCAATCTCATCGCCATTCCCGGAACACGGCAATCTGGCTTTCAGATTTCCTTCGTGTATTCTACTCGCAACCATGGTCATTTCCCCAATTGGCTTCAATGCCTTCTGTATCAGAAACCAACCGCCCAGCAATCCCAGAAGGGCGGCTGGAATTCCACACAAGAGGGTTATCTCGATAATTTCCTTTAACCCACTTTTATCGTAGTCTTTTAAGTGTAATATATTGGTGGTTACTATTCCTTCTTTAAGAAGTTCATAGTAGGTAATAAACGTCAACAGGATAAGAGAGGCAAAAAGTACACCAGCATACCAGAGGGTTAGTCTAGTACGAATCTTCATGACGACTCCTTCAGTGTGTAGCCAGCTCCACGCACCGTATGCAGAAGTTTCTGCTCCCGGCCATCATCGATTTTTCCGCGAAGGCGCATGATGTAGACATCTATCAGATTGGTGCCAGGGTCAAAATCATAATCCCATACTTTCTCAAGAATCGCCATTCTGCCGCAGACACGGCCGTGCGACTGCATCAAGTATTCAAGCAATCGGTATTCCCGGGCTGTCAGCTCCACTGCGACTCCGCCTCGAGACACCTCTCGTGTCACTGTATTCAGCGTGAGATCAGCCAACTGTAACACGAGAGCCTTTGTTTCGCCACCCCGTCGTACCAATACTTTTACTCTCGCCACCAGCTCATTCAGAGCAAACGGTTTTGGCAGATAGTCGTCAGCTCCGGCATTTAGACCTTCAACACGCTCGTCCACGCCGCCGCGGGCTGACAGAAGTAAAATAGGCATTCTTGATCCTTGTTTTCTAACTTCACTCAATATGCTCAGTCCATCACGACCTGGCAACATGATATCAAGAACCACGCCATCAAATGGCGTAGAAAGTATGGCTGTCAGTGCCTCATCACCATTCCCGCATGAATCTACAGCAAAGCCCTCTTCTTGAAGGGCCTTGCGAATGAATGATGCTGTTTTTCTCTGGTCTTCGACAACAAGGATACGCATAACACTTTCAAGAAAAACGGGTTTGGACGTTAAATACAAGCGTAAAAATCGTATTGGCCCGTATTCCACCTCTAGACCCAGTATGATTGTCATCAGTTTATCCGCGGAAACCGTACAGCAGACTGAATCTTTACCTTACAATAAATCGTAGCTACATGAACCCATCATGAACCTACCATGACAAAACTGTCATCTTCAGGATTTCTGTAACGCTAACTGCGCTATGTAATTATGACACGACTGTCATGAAATCTTGATAGGCCTGTCATTATCTTCTGATCAAATGATTTTCATTTGCTACCGGCGTATCTGCGCATCGTTGTAGAAGATATTTGGAGTAAAGGTAAATGAGCCATAATCTAGTCGCTGGTTATATCCGGCATCTGTTTCTTGTGTTTGCCATTGCGTTAAACCTCACGTTATCGGTCTTTGCCGAGGAACCGATCCCGCATGGTGGCGATATTCTCCAAGTCGTTGTACCCGCCTCGGGTTATTTGACAACATTCTTTCTCGACGATGACGAAGGCAGGGACCAATTCTATGAATCGGCATTGCTTTCCCTGGGAATTACGTATGGACTCAAATACACGTTCGATACGAAACGACCAAACGGTGGTCATCATTCATTTCCTTCCGGACATACCTCCGCGGCATTTATGGGCGCTGCGTTTATCTCAGAACGCTATGGCTGGGAATATGGTATCCCGGCATACCTTGCGGCAGCCTATACGGGGTGGAGTCGCGTAGAAAACCAGGCACACCATCCACAGGATGTATTCGCAGGTGCTGCCATCGGCATCTTATCCTCCCATATTTTCACTACACGGTTTAAGAATGGTATTGTCTTACAGCCCTTCGTTGACGATGATGCGGTAGGCCTTCAATTAAGTTTTACATGGTAACAAGAGGAGATCTTATGATTATTCAACGATTCATTTATACGGTTGTTCTAATAGTTCTTTCTTTATCAACGCCTTTCTTATTGGCAAAGGATGAGTCATTACCGAAAGATGTACTACAAACTTGGTCTGCTGGGTTTCGGGTTGCCATCCTCTCGGCGGGCGGTGATCCTGTTAACGATATTACCGCTTCAGCTGGATTCGCGCAATATCGCCTTTCTGAATCTTGGCTCATAGACCTATCCTTTCAATACGCTGAGTATGACTTCGAATCCATTCACTACTTCGTCAACGCCCCCTCATCACTGTCTGATGGTCCCGCTTCCCGTTCCAGAGTCACGTCAACAAGCCTCGCCATTGAGCGCGAATGGCGCGATCCTTCCGTTCTTGTTCACCCTTTTATCCTTTTCGGTCTTGGATTAGGGTATGCCGTGATTGACGATGTCAATACCGTTGTCGGAGATCAACCAGTTGATATTCGTGCCGAAGGCGGGATTGAAGGAATAACCACAATCGGCTGCGGCATCCGGTTTCGTCACGTCCGCTGGATTGTCGAATGTGGAGCACGTCTGGAACAACATTTCGCCGACTGGGATATAGAAAACCGAGTCTCATGGCAACAAGTTTCGATTGGCGATTACACCGCATGGGGCGGTTGGCTAGGTCTTGGTGTTCCACTTTGATAGAGAACCATTCATACAAATATATGGGCTGACCAAATATCGAAGACCGTTGAGACGCGGCACAATCCAGTCACCACTCGCAATCATCTCCCTTGGGATTTCTGCATATCGGGTCTCATCAGGCATGGCCAACGGACGAACGTTCAGGGGAAGGATATAGACGATCACGACAAGCAGTATAATGGCCAGAAAAGATTTCATAATTACCTGTACCCTGTTTCCTTGCCCTGAACAGTCACCCATCCTTCACGTCCTTCAATTCTTTCATTCAGAATTTCTGCATGTTTGGCGATCTTCCCTTCGGAGAGAAATGTTCCAAGTGTTATAAATTTGCCACCTTTTTTGTCGAGTCTCCTAATAAAATCGGAAAAAAGTTGGAGTTTTGCAATACCTTCAACTTCGGCATGGATTGTGAGTACGTTCAATACATCCGATTTAATGAGGGAAAAAATGTATTCATTGTAATTATCGTCGGATATACCGTTCCGTCCGATTACTTCATCGTAAGTGGGAAGCGTCACTGGGATCTGCGGCTGATTAAGTGTTTTGCCCTTGACGATTGGGAGAAAAATGTCTCTGCCGCGGCAATCACTGTTGTAAATAAAGGGAAACTTGCTTTTCTCCTCTAGGACAAGATTGTTACATTTCCAGCCCGGAACGGCAGAACTGACAGGCGGTTTGCCAGTGATCTTTGTGAGCATGGCAACACCCTGTTCTGTGGAACGGTAGATGGAGTCACTGTCCATTGTATCGATATGGGTCTGCCAGGCATGATGATCCCATGCATGAAAACCGATTTCATGACCGGCTTTACTGGCTTCTGTTATTACGTTAGACATTCTCTCTCCTATTACTGGGCCGGGACCGAACGTACCCCGAAGAAGAATGTCCCATCCGTAAAGACCCGGTGCTTTGGACCTGAGCATCTTCACGAGAAATGAAGGTTTGAACAGGCGCCAGAGATGACGTCCCATGTTGTCCGGGCCGACACAGAAATAGAATGTAGCGAGGATTGAGTGCGATGCGAGTAATTTGCAGAGATTTGGTACGCCTAATCTGGTTCCGCGAAAAGTATCAACATCAATCCTCAACCCAACTCTCATGAGATGTCAAACTCTTTGGAATTAACTGCCTCGCGCAGGAAGAAGTCCAGCGTGTTTTCAACGGATTTTTCCATTGGAACTTTAGGTGTCCATCCGAGAAGACGTTTTGCGTTACGGATACTGGGCCGGCGGTGCTGCATGTCCTGGTAGCCGGAGCCGTAGTATGATCCGCTTTCTACTTCAAGATAACCGGCGAAAGGAGGGAAGTTACGGCGAAACGGATGTTTCTCAAATCTTTTGACCAGCATTTGTGCCAGTTCTTTAATACTGGCTTCATTTTCAGGATTACCGATGTTGATTATCTGGCCATCACATACCCCGTCTTTGTTTTCAATTATCCTGTAAAGGCATTCGATCCCGTCGGAAACGTCCGTGAAACAGCGCTTCTGATTACCGCCGTCGATGAGTTGAATCGGTGTTCCTTCAACAAGGTTAAGGATCAGTTGTGTAATGGCGCGCGAACTACCGATACGGGCAGATGTCAGACTATCAAGCCTGGGGCCTACCCAGTTGAACGGGCGGAAGAGTGTGAACTTCAAACCCTTTTGCTGACCATATGCCCAGATAACCCTGTCGAGAAGCTGTTTAATACAGGAATAAATCCATCTCTGCATGCGAATAGGGCCAAGAATAAGGTTTGAATTATCTTCATCGAATTCCGGCTCATTACACATTCCATACACTTCCGAAGTGGATGGAAAGATGATGCGTTTTTTGTATTTCACACAGTAACGTACAACACGCAGATTTTCTTCGAAATCAAGTTCGAACACTTTAAGAGGGTTTCTTGTATATTCAATAGGCGTAGCAATGGCAACCAAAGGTATTACGATATCACACTTTCGGATATGATACTCGATCCATTCCCTGTGGATGGAGATGTCACACTCATTGAAATAAAAGCCGGGTTTTTTCAAAAGACGATTTATGTGGTTTGAACGAAGGTCCATGCCATGAACTTCGAATCTGTCGCTTTTCAGGAGTCTTTCAACCAGGGCATTGCCGATAAAACCGTTGACACCGAGGATGAGCACGCTTTTCTTTCTCATGGCTTCTGCCCGTACACCAGCGTGTACGCCGAATTTCATTCCCGGCACCAGGCTCAGCTCTTTCGCAAGTTGTGATCCGCTGATGTGTATACCGTCTTCGGTCTGACCGAAGTCGATGCGAATGGTGCCTTTTCCGCATGCTATCACGAGTGGATTGGAGGAAATTATTGTACCCGGTAATGTTCTTTTCGTTCTTGAACTGTGGGTTTCTGTAACCTGCCAGAAGAAACATTTCTTGGCTCCGGCATGACTGAATGCGCCGGGATAGGGGTGCGTTACTGCACGTACAAGGTTTCTGATTTCTGTGGAACTTTTCTTCCAATCGATCTCACCGTCCTTCGGTCTGCGCCCGCCAAAATAACTTGCCTTTGAATGGTTTTGCTTGATGCGCGGCGCATTGCCTTTCTTTATCTTTGGAAGAATCTCATTGAGCATTTCAGATCCGATTTTAATGGTCTTATCAAAGAGAGTTCTGGAGGTGTCATCGTTCGAGATTGCGATTTTTTTCTGGGCCACTATGTCGCCGTCATCCGGTTTCGGTGTCATGTAATGGAGAGTAACTCCGGTTTCTTTTTCGCCATTAACCAGGACCCAGTTAACGGGGCATCTGCCGCGGTATTTTGGCAGGAGTGAGCCGTGAAGATTGAGCGCTCCCTTCGGGGCAATGTCAAGAATGGCAGGTTTGATCATGTCCCTGTAATAGAATGAGAAGATTATATCCGGCTGCATTTTCTTGATTTTATTGATCCACATGGGATTGTTGACATCTACCGGAGCAAACACAGGGATATTCTTTGACGCCGCTAATTCTGCGACAGAATCGAACCACACATTTTCTCCAGGTGAGTCCCTGTGAGTAAATACAGCGGCTATTTCAAATCCGTTGCGTAATAGGGCCTCTATTCCGATACAACCGACATTATGATATGCAAAAACAACAACTTTCATTTTTTGGTCTCTTCTTTTGTGCGACCAATTACCTGCCTGACAAGATAGCGAGGCCGGGCCCTGACATCCAGATAAATTCTGCCTATGTATTCACCAAGTAAACCCAAACCGACGAATTGAGCGCCAATGAAAATAAAAAGGATTGCAAAAAGCGTGAAAACCCCGCCGACTGCCCATTCAGGACCGTGGATGATTCGCATAAGAAAGAGGAAAAGACCGAACCCAACACCTGTAGCTGAGATTATGCCTCCGACAATACTGAGCAGGCGGAGAGGGCCGTTTGTCATGCTGGTAAGCAGGTCAAATTGAAGGTTAATGAGTTTCCAAACACTGTACTTTGAATCACCCGCAGTACGCGCGGCATGTTTGACTTCAATTTCCGTGGCATGGCGTGCAAAGCTGTTGGCGAGTATGGGAAGGAACGTGCTTCGCTCGTGACATCTGAGCATTGCTGATACAATTTCACGGCGATATCCTCTGAGCATGCAACCGTAATCATGCATCATCACGCCCGTGGCTTTCTGGACCATTTTGTTCGTCAGATAGGAAAAAACCTTTCTGAAAATTGGATCGTGTCTTGGTGTTCTGATCGTACCTACAACATCGGCGCCTTCCTGTAATTTTTCGAGAACTCGTGGTATTTCTTCGGGCGGGTTTTGCAGGTCGGCGTCCAGCGTTATTACGAATTCTCCGGCTGATTCCGCCATTGCTGCCATGATGGCCACATGCTGTCCATAGTTCCTGTTCAACAAGACAGCCACGATATGGTTCGGATTGTCATGTACTGCTTTCGTTATGATATCAGAAGACTTGTCCCTGCTTCCGTCATCAACAAATACAACTTCGAACGATTTACCGGTGCTTTTACATATTTTAAGAACACGGGTGATAAGTTCTTCCAGATTCTGTTCTTCGTTGTATACGGGAATCACAACCGACAATACGGGATGATCCTTCATATTTTTCTCCTGCGATAGTTGTCTCAGCCCTTTTTCAGGACTTCTTTAATAGCGAGAACCACATCATCAATATCTTTAAGAGTCATGTCAGGGAAAAGCGGCAGTGAACATATCCTGTCGGAATTCCATTCTGTATTCGGAAGCATTCCTCTTCGCATTTCCATCTTTTCCATATAATATTTATGAAGATGGGTAGCGCGGAAGTGAAGGCCTGTCCCGATGTTTTTCTGCTTCAGCCTTGTCATGAAATCGTCGCGGCTTATACCGATCTTGTCGCTATCAACCCTGACGATAAAAAGGTGCCAGGCATGTTCCATGGGATAGGCTGGATCGCCCAGCGGTATGATTTCGGGAATATTTTTGAACTTTTCGCGATATTTCATGGCGAGTTCGGTCCTTTTGCGGTTTAACTCATCAACGCGGGCAAGTTGCGTAATACCCATTGCCGCGGAAATATCGGTAAGATTATATTTGTAGCCTGGTTCCTGTACCTCCGCATTTGGGGCACGTCCCTGTACTTTGCGATCGAATGCATCAACTCCAAGTCCATGGAATTTCAACCGGCGAACATGTTCAATAAGAACTGAGTCGTCGGAACAAACCATTCCTCCCTCGCCGGTTGTAATGTTCTTTATGGGATGAAACGAGAAAATCGAGGTGCCGCGTTGTCCAACATGTTTGTCCTTATAATGCGTACCAAGGGCGTGAGCATTATCTTCAATAACCCGGATTTTCCTCTTTGACGCAGCCTCTAGTATTGGATCCATATCTGCAGGCGCGCCGGCGAAATGCACCGGGATAATGAGTTTTGTCCTGTCCGTTATGGCGGCATTTATGGCTTTGGGAGTAGCCATGAGAGTGTCACGGTCAATATCAACAAAAACCGGCTTTGCCCCTGCAAGGACTATCAGATTTATGGTCGAAACCCACGTCATTGACGGGGTGATAACTTCATCACCGGGCCCGATACCGAGTGCCTTCAGGACGACATGCATTCCTGCTGTTGCAGAGCAAATGGCGACAGCATTAGGACATCCGACATATTTACAAAAATTCTGTTCAAAAATAGCATTTTTCTGACCAGTCGTTATCCATCCGGAACGGAGCACTTCATTAACGGCGGTGATGTCTTCTTCTGTGATTGAAGGGCGGGAAAATGGCAGGAAATCATTTCTCACTGTTTAGTTCTCTTTCTTCGATACAGCGTATTTTTTATCATCGATACACAGTACTGTCCAGTTGCAATAGTAGTACATTACACGGCTTGTTTACAGAAGTTTCAACGATGTTATGGTAATGGAAGACTATCTGGTTTAATTGCCAGGATCAGTGTTTTTTATGGGAAACGGCTTTAATGAGGGAATCACGTAATGAATCCCTTGTTACGGGCTTACTGACTATCAGGTCCACGCCTGCTGGCCGTTGCTGCAAATCTTTCATTACATGTCCGAAACCTGTAAGCATTATTACCGGCATATTGGGATTGATCTTCTTGATTTCAGATGCAACATGATCGCCGCTCATCCCCGGCATTGCCCTGTCAGTGATAACAATATCGAAATGTTCCTTGCGAAAAAGCGCTATACCCTCGTTTCCGTCAGTTGCAGTGTGCACAGTATGCTTATCTCCTTTAAGGCAGGCTTCAACCGTTTGCCGGACAATCTCTTCGTCATCAATGAGCAAGACCTTCATTTGCTGAATCTCGACAGGCTTGTCGACCTTTGTCTTTTCTCCGAAGACCGGTTCAACAGCCTCTGGAAGACGAATAATGAAAGTAGTACCCTTACCTTCAATGGACTCAACATCTATGTTTCCCTCGTGCTGACGGATGATTCCATGTACCATCGAAAGGCCGAGCCCGCCTCCACGTTTATGTTTGGTGGTGAAGAACGGCTCAAAACAGTGTTGGCGTACTTCTTCAGTCATACCCATGCCGGTATCCGTGACTTTAATCACCGTAAAAGGAGCTTCGTTGTGGACATTGATTGTCAGCGTTCCTCCTTTTGGCATGGCATCCACGGCATTAAATATGAGATTGGTGAGCATTTCGCGCAGTTGTGATTCATTACCATACACATTATGGACTTCATTCAGTTCAGAGACTACCTGGATGTTTGCACCTTTTGCTGCCATTTCTTCTTTCCACTTTGGGCGAGTGAGGGCAAGAGTCGAATCTATCAGTTTGTTGATATCAATGGTTTTACGTTCTGTTTTTCTGGCAGGAGCGTAGAATTCGCTGAGACGTCTGACCGTCTGGGATGCATCGATTGCTGCTGTACGGATGTCATTGAGCATGTTGATTGCAGTGGCCTTGTCATCCAGAAGGTCTGGTCCATTCAGAAGCAGATCGCTATAGCCGAGAATCGGGGTTAGAGCATTATTGAAATCGTGCGTTATACCGCTTGCCATCTGCCCGAGTGCACGCATGCGTTCGTTTTCGATGATTTGATCCTGGGTGCGTTTGAGTTCATTAAGGGTATTGCCAAGTTTTGAATGAGTTTCACCGAGGTTTCGTTCCATTTTACTCAGTTTTGTAATGTCGTGGCCCACACCTACAATGGCTATTATTCTTCCTTTAGTATCTCTGAGTGGTATTTTGGTAGTTAAAACCCTGACTGTATGGTCCTGAAGGGTTGAATTGATTTCGTCTTTTTGTATAATAGGTTTTCCTGTTCTGATAATTTCCTGTTCATCAGTATAAAAACTTGTAGCAATATCTTTTGGATAGAAATCAAAATCCGTTTTACCCAGCAAGTCGTCAGGAGATTTCACGTGCATGTGATGGGCATGAGCGATATTGGATTCTATAAAGCGGCTTTGTGTATCTTTAACGTAGATATAGTCCGGCAGAGTGTCTATCAGGACGCGGAGAGAATTGCGTTCTTCTTGTAATTTTTCTTCGGCATGTTTACGTTCGGTCATATCGTTGCCGAATCCTACGAGTCCGATTATTTTGCCGCTTTTGTCACGAACTGGTAATTTCGTTATCCAGACCAGTCTTTTCTCACCCGTTATTTTGTCGATCTTCGGTTCTTCTTTTTCTATGATAGGTTTACCTGTAGCAAATAACTGTTGTTCGTCTGACTGGTATTCAGTCCACGCTTCTATTGGGAAAAAATCAAGGTCTGTCTTACCTATAAGCTCGGCAACGGAAGCAGCACCAATGATCTTTGCTGTAGCAGTATTTGCAGCTACGAAACGACTTTTTGTATCCTTGACGAATATCTGGATCGGAAGCGCATCTATCAGGGTCCGAAAAAAGCCCGGATCATTCTTTAACATCAGGGCCAGTGTATCACGCTCATCAGTATGATTATTCATTGTTAAAATTGTTAAAGTCTAATTGTTCATAATACTAAATCTGTTCTCTGAAATGGCAAGCTTAAAGCAATCTAAAGTGCTTTGTTCCAGACAGATGATAGATTCAGGGATGTTTTGCGTTATGGAGTGTAACCTTTAGGGCATTCTTTGTGTATAAGAGGATAAAGGACAGGAAAGGAGTAAGTAATATGAGAAAATGTATTATTGTGTGTATAGGGACAGTGTTGATGTCCGGGATGGTGTTCGGAGGTTCATTTAACGGCTCAGATGTTGATTCATGCGCAAAATGGGCCGTTCATTTCGATATGGAAAAATTCATGACCAGCAAGATAGGCAAACTGATAACTGATGAGGCATCAAATACGGAATTGAAAAAAGGTCTGGATGTTCTCAGGGCTACAATGCGTTTTGATCCATTAAAAGACATCAAGTCCGTTACTCTTTACGGCGATCGTTATCAAAAAGACTGTGGTGTGGCTGTGGTTAGGGGCGATGCCAATACTGAAACGGTTAATAATCTCGAAAAAATAATTGTTGCATCGAAGACACATGAACAAGTGACGTACGGACCAAGGGTGATTCACAAGTGGATTGGTGAGAAGAATCAGAAATCGAGTGCATTATGTTTCTATGCGCCGGGTGTAACTGTTCTCGGCGGTGAAGTTGATAAAGTGAAGATGGCTGTTGATGTGCTGGATGCAAAGCGCGACGGGCTCAAGGATAACGCAGGTTTGAAGATTCCCGGTAATGCAGGATTCCTTATGATCAGCGCGCGAAAGGATGAGAACAAGAGCGGCAATCCTGCCAAGGCTGCAGTTCTTCAGAACGCTGACTGGTTGACCATAGTTGCAGGTGATGCTGGTGAAAGTGTCAACCTGGAATTTAAACTTGGCGCAAATTCACAGGAAAATGCACAGCAGATTGAACAGCTTGTCAGGGGAATGATTGCATTCGTGATGCTGTCTAAAGAACAGGATCAGGCTGTAGCAGACATCGCCAGGGCCGTATCCGTGAATGTCGAAAATGGTGTGGTGGGTGTTAAGTTCTCGTATTCTGCTGAACAATTATATAAATTTATAAAGGGTCGCAAAGGTCCCCGTCAGCAGGGTGACAAGACGTTTCAGAAACCGGAGAATGCCACAAATGGAGCGTCCGGAAATCAGTTGTTTAAGTTCTGAAGAACTGGCGAACCAGGCGCGGGCTGGCTCTGCAGAATGTTTTGCAGAGCTGGTCAGGCGTCATTCTGGTTCACTGTTTAATTTTCTGTATAGAAAAGTTTCCAACAGGCATGATGCCGAAGATCTTTCCCAGGAAACTTTTGCGCGGGCATATCAGAAGATTGATCAATACCAGCCCCGATATAAGTTTGCGACGTGGCTTTTTACAATAGGGTGGCGGTTAACCTGTACTTTCTATCGGAACAGGGAGGTACCTGCCGAGTTGCCGGTGGACGGAATTGGTGATGATCGCGCGACAACATCTTATGTTACTATTGATGAAAGCGAGAACCTGTGGGACCGGATTAGGGTAATTTTACCTGAGAATCAGCAACGGGTTCTCTGGCACAGGTATGGTGAAGACATGTCGATTGCGGGAATAGCAGCGATAACCGGGAAATCTGAAGTATATGTTAAGGTTCTGCTCCACAGGGCGAGAATTAAATTGGCAAAATATCTTAAAGAAAATGAACCGGCTGGAGGTGGAAAATGATCTGTTCAATAATCAAATGGATGATTTCACAGTCCCTCGATTCGGAAAGTCCTTTACCGGCAATTATTAAACGTCATATTGAACGTTGTGAGTCATGCCGGGAATTTCTTTCGGATGTGAAGCTGCTTGGTGTTTGTCTTGAGAGAGATGCCTTGAGGTTGGAGCAGAAGCCTTCTTTTACAGAAGAGAATAATGATGTTGTTATGCCGGCAGTTTATTCCTTGAGATTGGCGGTTGTTACTGTTTGTGTTCTTGTTGTTTCCGGGTTCCTGGTTGTGCATTCAGTAAAAACTACGATGGAAAATGGGGCTGCGTTAAGTCACATGGCGCCGCATGAAGGTATTACAGCCTTGTTATCCATGAGCGGAATTTCGCCTGAAACGCTTGCTGTTGGTCCTGAATCAGGGTTAAGCATTGAGATCAATTATCTTGCACAGGATGTCAAGTCGGCTGCGAAACATCTTGCCGGATCAATAGGCATGGATCTTGTCCAATTCAACTGATTTTGGAATGGTTTCTGCCCTTTTCAGTTTCTTTTGTTAAGGGTCCTATTGATGCTTTCTGTCAAGCCGTTTATAAAGTTTTGAACCCCGAATTTTTCTGCATTGGCACGGATTTTGAGGGGATCCCAAGGGGTAGCAGCACATTTTGTTATGCTTTCGGAAAGTGATTCGGTAGTTTGTTCATTGAAGAAACATCCCGTAATCCCTTCTTTTATTGTTTCTAGCAGACCGCCTTTTGCATATGCCACGACTGGCGTTCCGCAAGCCTGTGCTTCAAGAGGGACGATCCCGAAATCTTCTTCACCCGGGAATATCAGGAGGCGACAGGTACGATAGAGTTCGAGGAGTTTGTCGTCCGGTTGCCATCCCAGGAACTCGATGTTTGAAGAAGCGGATGACTTAAGTTTTTTCAATTCAGTTCCAACACCTGCAACCTTCAGTTGAAAACCCAGATGGTTGTATGTCTTGATCGCGAGGTCTAGACGTTTATAGGGTACCAATGCCGAAACAATTAAATCGAAATTTCCGCTGCGTTGTCCGCCAGGTATCCATTTTTCAGTATCTATTGGAGGATATACAACATCTGCTTCACGCCCGTAAAAATCCATAATGCGCTTCCGGACGTGATGGCTGATTGCAACAAAACGGTCAACGTGCGTGGATGCGTTCCGGTCCCATTTTCGCAAGGCGGCCAGTAATGGTTTGGCAAGAAGTGCTTTGACCGGATTATTGCCAAAATACTCATCGTAAAATGTCCACGCATATCGCATCGGCGTAAAACAGTAGCACAGATGTTTTGTGCCGGGCCTTGCGCGTAATCCCTTGGCTACGCAATGACTTGTACTGATCAGAAGGTCTGCGTCAGGTACAGACATTCCTTCAATGATTTCAGGAAAAAAGGGCAGGAAATAGCGGTATTGTTTCATAATACCGGGGACACATTGAAGCCATGATGTCGTGATCTTGTGGGTGTTGATAACGCTGGAAATTGATGATGGGTTATGGATCAGCGTGAAAAGCGGTGCATCAGGAAAAGCATTACAAAGAATCTCCAGTACACGTTCGCCGCCCCGCATGCCGGTAAGCCAGTCATGTGACAACACAACCTTCAATTTGGATAAGTGGTCTGGAACATTATACACGCACCATCTCCTCATAGATCGAAAATGTTTCTCTGGCTGTACGTGCCCATGAAAATTTTCCGGCCTGTTCAATACCTTTGGCGGACATGTTGTGAATGGTGGTACGATCTGTGAGAACTTCATGAATTTTATCGGTAAATCCATTTATGTCCTCAGGATCGAGAAGAATTGCTGCATCCCCCGTTACTTCGGGGAGTGATCCGGCATTACTGCAAATTACCGGGACACCGCAGGCCATGGCCTCCACAACCTGGAGTCCGAATCCTTCATATTTTGATGGCTGAACCAGCAGGTCGGCATTCTGGTAGGTCTCAACGAGTTGTTCGTCTGAAAGATAACCGGTCCATTTTACAAAATTTTCAATACCGAGTTTTGAGGTGAGAATGGCAGCTTCCGGATAACGCGGATCAATAGGACCTGCGATTACAAGTTCTATAGGAAAGGGACAGACCTTTATTGCAGAGAAGAATGCCATGATCAGGGTTGAGAGATTCTTGTAAGGATCGGAGCGGCCGACGTAGAGTATGGTCCTTTTTCTTCTATTGGGGAGGGGGGAAGGTTCATCAATTTTATGACCTCCCGGCGGTGGCCGGAACTGCTGTGAGACACCGCAATGAATAGCCTTGATTATAGTTTGTGAGTTTTCCGGTATACGGAGATACTTTATAACATCATTTCGCGAAGCTTCACTGTCGGTAATGATGGCATTGGCATGGATACCAACCTCAATCATCAGGCGCTTATATATGGGGAAAAAGCGGGCTTTTTTTGATTTTGGAGCATGGCCCGGGAAAATCATGGGAATGACATCATGTATTGTAACAACACACTTCACTTTTCCTCGAGTCTTTCTCGGGAACGCAAAAAAAGGGATCATGTAATTGGTAGAGTGGTATATATCGAAGCCGCTATTTGCCAGAATTCCCGGCAATAATATCTGGTTTTTTATCGAAAAAGCACCGAAAGGGAGAAGATGTGTTGAGAAGTTCCTGGAATTAGACAGGTTCGTCTCTGAAATGGTACGGTCTCTGACCTGCGGATTATCGAAAAATAGAATGTATGAATTCACTGTGTCAATCTTGGCGAGGTGCCTTATCAGCTCCCGTGTATATGCTCCAATTCCGGAGATTTCCGGAAAGATCCATCGTGCATCAATCGCAATTTTCATAGTCGTAAGTTAAAAGATAGAATATCCCTGATATTGTTTTTATTCTTAATCCCGGATTCTGACTACTGAATTCTGTGTTACACTGTTTTTTTATACACTTCCCATGTTTTTCGCGCGGTTTCAGTCCATGTGTATTTTGCGGCAGTCTTTTGCCCCTCAGTAATCAACCTTTTACGCATATCCGTATCACCGAGCAGTTTCTCTGCCTGTGTTGTCCATAAATCAGAATTGAACTCTTTCAGAATCAATGCGCCATTACCGAGCACTTCACCGAGTGAACCTCCATCAGAGGAGAGCACAGGTACACCGCAGGCCATGGCTTCGAGTGGCGGGAAACCAAATCCCTCGTAAAGTGATGTACATATGAAAAGTTCTGCCCCGGCGTATATGGCAGGAAGCTGTGAATCTTCAACATACTCAATATAATGAATATCCCGGCAGCGAGAAGAATTTTCGATTCGTTGCAAAACAGGTTTATATTTCCATCCGCGCATACCTGCTATCACAAGTTTTCCATCAAAAAACGTCATTTTCTCGAAAACATCAACGAGGAAATCAATGTTTTTCCGCGGTTCGAGGGTACCGACAGTAAGTAGATAAGGGCGCGTAATGTTCAGAGCGGAAAGGACTGCCGCTATGTCATCACCGTGAGGGGCCTTGAAGTTCCCGGAAATGCCAAGGTGAATGGGGAATATTTTTTCGGACGGAACATTCAAAAGTTCACGGATTTCATGGGCGCTGAAATGGGAATCGGTGATCAGCGCATTTGCACGTTTTGCTGTATCACGTATTTTTGACGAGAGGTAGTCAAGGTTGCGTTTCTCGGCAAATTGTGGAAACCGCAAGAAACTCATGTCGTGAACGGTGACAACTGATCGACCCTCTGTTAATGGCGGAAGAATGAAGTTCGGAAAATGATATAAATCTGCCCCAGGAGCAAAAAAGTTAAAAGGCGGCCAACCAATGGTTTTCCATGCTGTCTGGGCAAGTCGACCAGGGCAGCAATGTACAGCGTGTATGCTGGCACCACTTGGATCAAATGGCAGCCCTCTACGTTTAAAGTCGAAATAGAAAAGCGAAAGACTATCGTCCGGACATTTTATTGTACCAAGGTGTTGAATTAACTGTTTTGTGTAGCGTCCAACTCCTGCACGCTGGGCTATGGTTGATTGAATATCGATGCAAACTTTCATTTAAATAAGATTATGAGGAAGGGGATGGGATTTAAAGGTCAAAATTCAGTGAAGAAAATGAACATCAACTTCTTGTGTTGGAAATTCAGAGTTAGAATAGCCGGAACAGGCCTTTATCCCGCGAATTAATATGTTTTTACGGAAATAACCCGATTTAAAGGCTTTTTGTGTGGCAGTACCTGGCTTGTAGGGGGAAACCTTACAAGGCTTGTAGGGGAAAACCTGACATAAAAAATCAGGTTGTTCCCCTGACAGACAGAATTAGTGACTCATGATAGCATTCACAATGGTAGTCGTACGTGGCCAGCACTCTGATTTAGGTTGCACCACTCCGGCACCCAAAAATCAGATGTGCTGGTTCGCGTTCGTTTGAGGTAGATTTTAATTAAAAATAAGGCCACACATGCGCGGCCAGTGCTGTGACAGTGCGCTATCAGTTTCCCGCACCACGACGTCAAAGACACTGCGCCGCGCTCTTTTTCGCTGATTCTTTGTTTTTTTCTGTTGTCCCCGCAATCTGCTCTATAATTGTATGCGGACTGTTTTTTAAAAATTAGCGGGGAAAATAATTTTAATTTGGGATTCTTGCGTTTTAGTATATTGTTTATTCGATAAATTTGCGTATGGGTGATGACAATGATTAGAAAGTGTATAAAGTCGGATTTTAATGTAATGCTGGATATTATAAATGATGCGGCGCAGGCATACCGGGGAGTGATTGCTGATGATTGCTGGAAAGAGCCTTATATGCCGGAAAATGAACTTGATTCAGAAGTCAAAAACGGTGTGGAGTTCTATGGATACGAAAATGATAAACGATTGTTGGGAGTTATGGGGCTCCAGAATAAGGGGGAAGTGGTACTTATCCGTCATGCGTATGTTCGTACAAAGAACAGGAATCAGGGAATCGGGAGCAAGTTGCTTAAACATCTGGAAGATATAACGACATTGCCTGTTTTGGTAGGAACATGGGCAGTTGCCTGCTGGGCGGTGTCGTTTTACGAGAAACACGGTTATCGGCTTGTGACACCGGTGGAAAAGGATTATCTCCTCAGAACATATTGGTCAATACCCGAACGTCAGATAGAAACTTCGGTTGTTCTTGCCGGTACAAAATGGTTTAATCAGTATTCACAGATACGGAAACAATCATTACATGAAAACTGATCAGGAAGGGGGAATATCATGAAGAGAATATGCGGTTGTTTAATTGTGTTTTCGGCAGTTGTTTTTCTTGCGGCTGGTTGCCGGACCACGAGCAGCGGAACTTGTGATAAAAAGACCGGTAATATTCAACATGTTGTTGTGTTCTGGCTTAAAGATCATGGTAATATAAACGACCGGGAACATTTGATTAAAACGGCAAAAGATCTGGCGCAATTGCCCGGAGTTCTTGGCGTAAAAGCAGGCACAATGGTTCCAAGCGAGAGACCCATTGTTGACAGTACATATGATGTGGCAATGGTATTTTCTTTTGAGAGTAAACAGGCGCTGGCAGATTACAGTGTGAATCCGAAACACCAGAAAGCCGTTGACGAGATAATCAAACCACTGGTCAGCAGGATACTTGTCTATGACTTTGTTGAGAAGTAAAGTTGTTGCGTATTTTCTGCTAAAGAACAGTTGAATTCTAAATTTGCGAGGAGTAGTCTTGATCGGTTTTTGGGATGTCGGAGTTTTTTTAAGGAGGTGTAGTGATGAATAGACCGTTGAGAATGGGTATGGTAGGTGGAGGACCGGGTGCATTTATTGGTGAGGTTCACCGCAAGGCAGCGAGGCTGGACGGCGGGGTCGAGATTGTGGCTGGTGCCTTTCATATAGACCCGGCAAAAAGCGCAGAAATGGGCCGTATTTTGTGTATTGATCCTGCGCGCGCTTACCCAGATTACAAGACCATGATCAAAAAAGAACTGGCGCTTGGGCCTGACAAGCGAATTGATTTTGTATCAGTAACAACTCCCAATAACTGGCATTTCCCGATAGCCAGGGATTTTCTTAATGCCGGATTTCATGTTATGTGCGAGAAACCGATGACGATGAATGTGGCAGAGGCAAAGGCACTTCAGAAAGTCGTCAAGAAAAGCGGAAAAGTTTTCGGCCTGATGCATAACTATCCGGGTTATCCCATGGTAAAGTTGGCCAGGGATATGGTTAGACAGGGAGATATTGGGAAAGTCCTTAAAATTGTGGTCCAATATCCGCAAGGCTGGTTGATTCATCCGATCGAACGTACAGGTCAACAGCAGGCAGCATGGCGTACAGATCCCAAACAGAGCGGGGCGGCTGGTTGCATGGGTGATATTGGCACGCATGCCGAGAACATGGCTGAGTATATAACGGGTCTTAAGATTAAAGAGATTTGCGCCGATCTGACAAGTTTTGTCAAGGGGCGCAAACTTGATGACGATGGTAATTGCCTTGTGCGTTTCAATAATGGCGCAAAGGGAATCCTGTTTGCCAGCCAGATTTCGATTGGCGAGGAAAATGGCCTGGCAATATGGGTCTATGGCGAGAAAAAGAGTTTGGAGTGGCACCAGGAACACCCGAACTATCTGTATGTGAAGGTAATTAATGGACCGGTTCAGGTCTGGCGCCGCGGTAATGATTATGTCAAAGAGAAAAGCGCGGCAGCAGGACGTGCCACACGTATACCGTCTGGTCATCCTGAAGCTTTCCTTGAGGCTTTTGCCAACAATTACGTTAATTTCATGGATACTGTCAGGGCGAAGATTGATCGTAAAAAGGTCAATCCTCTGGCTTTGGACTTCCCGGATGTTAGCGATGGTTTGCGTGGAATGCAGTTCATAGAAGCTGTTGTGAAATCGGCCAAACTGGGTGCAACCTGGGTAAAAATGCCGTAAGTTGGTAATTAGCCCGAAGTTTAGATTAAAAAGAATAACGGGGGCAGGATTCGCAAGAACCTGCCCCTGTTGCTTTGTGATATATTCAATCAGATCCTTTGACGTTGACACTTACCATGTTACGGTGCCAGAATTATTCACAAAGATGTAATATAAAGTTTAATGTTCGGAAGTTTTTAAAAGCATTTCTCTGTAATCTTCAATGACCTTATATAACTGCTTAAGGAGATTGTAATGAGCTATTCATGTAAACTTTCGCGTCGGGAATTTCTGACCAGAAGCGGTGTGGCTTTAGCCGGGTTGTGTATTACCAATCAGGCTTTGCCGGGAAGAGCGGCCGATAATGTGCCGGGCATACGATTTGCTGTCCGTGGACCATTCAAAACCAAAAGTATCAGGGAACGGGCCTTGTTGTTAAAGAAGTTGGGATATCATGGAATCGAGCTCGGAGGTGATTTGCTCAATCGTCCCCTGGATGCGATTATGTCGGAACTGGATGGGACAGGAATCGCCGTCAGTGCCATGTCCGGTTCAATGCAATTGCTTGATCCTGATCCCGGTATTCGTGCGCAATCAATTGAACGGGGCAGACAACGCCTTGAAATGGCTAAAACGCTGGGTGCTTTAGGTATAATCGTGGTTCCGACATTTGGTGCGTGCCGTTTTCCTGATCAGGCTGACACACCTTCACCCCATAAAAAAGAAGACCAATTGCTGGTGGAAGGGCTCAAACAATTGATTCCAGATGTAAAGCGTACCGGCGTGATGATCTTTCTGGAACCTTTGACGAAAAAAGAGACCCATTTTATGAATCTGCAAAGTCATGGTGCGCGGATTATTGATGAAACAGGTGGAGAAAACATCAAACTTCTCAGCGATTTCTACCACATGCAGATGGAAGAGAAGGATATTGCGGTCACGCTGACGCAATATGGAAAGTATACCGGCTATGTTCATATGGCGGATGGTGTAAAAAGGACGGAACCGGGTTCGTTGCCGTTTGATTATCGTCCCGGTTTTAAAGCGCTGAAGAAAGCCGGATATTCCGGCTGGCTTACGGTCGAGTCCAGTGCTACTGACAATCCGGAAGCGGCGCTGACGCGGGCACTAAAATATGTTCAGCAGCAATGGCAGGAAGCTTGATTATAGAATTAACAAAGAATTCATAATGACAAAAAAGCAACGTGATCAGGTTGCAGTGCCTTAAAAATAATCTAAAGGAGATATGGTAATGAACCGTGAACCAATATATCGCCGCAGGTTTCTACAGGCTACACTGGCTGGGACGGTAGGAACGATACTGGGTAATGCAATAATGTCATCAGCGGAACCGTCCAAGCCGGTCAAGATAGAAGAACCTTTTCACGGTGCCGTGTTAAATAAACGTCATGGCGAGCAAAGCACAGAAGGATTAAAGATCAAGGTTACTGGCAAAGCTCCTGCCAGTTCTCGTGTGGTGGTCAATGGTTTACAGGCCAGATGCGAGGGTGACAAGTTCATGGCAGAGGTGATCCTGAAGGAAAAGGAAACTGATATTGTTGCCACATCGGAAAGCGGTTCCGGACGGCAGGAGGATCGAGTACGTGTTGTCTGGGACAAACATTCCCAGCCGCGTTATCGTTTCTCGATCGACGACAACAGTTTCTTTCTCCGTGATATTTTCCAGAAAAAGTACACTTCGCTTTTTGATTGTTTTTATCTTAGGAGTTTGCGTGATATTCACGCCAAGTATGGTGCCAAATTTGTTCTGAATATCTACTACACAACGGGTGATGATTTCAGTCTGCCGCAATTTCCCCATAGTTACAAGGGTGAGTGGCACGATAATTCCAATTGGTTGAAACTTTCATTTCACGCCCACGCCAACGATCCTGATCGTCCCTATCAAGATGCTCCTCCTGAACAGTTGATGGCGGATTTTGATCAGGTGGTCGAACAAATCCTCCGTTTTGCCGGCGAACAAACCTATTCGCCGCCAACAGTGATTCATTGGGGCATGCTGAGGCAGTCGGCACTCAAACCGTTGGCATCACGCGGGGTCCGTGTATTGAGCGGTTTTTTTGCACGAAACAGCAAGGGTCTATATGATGTCAATTACCGCATAGATGATGCCCGTTCCGAGTACCTCTCGCATCATGACGCGCTGAAGGATTTTGACAGCGGGATAATCTTCTCCAGGGTTGACATTGTCTGTAACAATGTGCCAATTGAGAAAATTGCATCAACGCTGGAACCGGTCGCCGCAGATCCCAACCGTGCAGAGGTCATGGATCTCTTTACCCATGAACAGTATTTCTGGCCGTTTTACAGACGTTACATTCCGGACCATGCCCAGCGGCTCGACGCGGCCATTCGTTTCGTCGCGGAACGGGGCTACAAACCGGTGTTCTTCCATGAAGGTTTCCTTGGCGGGCAGGACTGGGGCACGGAGACAAAGTCATAGTCGTGACAGACGGAAATAAAACCTTTTTTGGTCATCCGCGGGGATTGTTTTTATTGTTCCTCGCAGAAATGTGGGAACGTTTCAGTTACTACGGGATGCGGGCCCTGCTTGTCCTCTATCTTGTTCATCAGACCACGGGAGAGAACCCCGGGCGTGGCTGGTCCAAGGCTGATGCCAGTAATCTTTACGGCTGGTATACTGGTCTTACATATCTTTTCCCGTTACTCGGCGGTGTAATAGCAGACAAACTTATAGGCACACATCGTTCAATGGTGGTGGGTGCTATTATAATAGCCTTGGGACATATCGCGTTGGCCATTTCTGGCTTTGGTTCCCTGGTTCATAGCAGTGTTGGGATGTCTGTATTTATCATGGGACTCGCACTTGTGATTATAGGTACTGGGCATTTTAAACCCACTGTTTCGGTCATGGTGGGACAACTTTATCCGCTCGATGATCCTCGTCGTGACGGTGCATTCACAATTTTTTACATGGGTATCAACCTGGGCGCATTTATCTGTGCGTTTGTCTGTGGTACTTTGGGTGAAAAAGTCGGCTGGCATTGGGGCTTTGGTTCAGCGGCTGTCGGAATGATCATTGGGCTTATTATTTATACGATGGGCAAACCAATCTACCTGAAAGGAATCGGGTCCGCTCCGGCGGACAAACCAAACTATGCACCGGTATTTATTTTCACAGCCATTTTTACCTCGGCAATTTTTGCTTTGCTTTATTATAAAGGTTTCTTCACTTGGCTGGGGTGCTGTTCCGATGTCATTATGGGATCGAGAACAGGAGGGATCCTGATACCTCTGGTTGTCACAGCCATTGTTATTACCTGGTCCGCCTGGTTCATCGCCAGGCAGGAACCGGATGATCGGGGCCCAACTGCATGTATCCTGATGTTTATGGTTTTTAATGCTGTTTTCTGGCTTGCCTTCGAGCAGGCCGGTAGTTCTCTTAACCTTTTTGCCTCTGAAATGACCAACCGTTGGATTGATTTGCCATTCAAAGGAAAGTGGGAAATACCGGCTACATGGTTCCAGTCAATCAATCCTCTGGTGATCATTCTGCTCGGGCCGTTGTTTGCCACGTTATGGCCGTTGCTTGGACGCCGTAAACTTAATCCCAGCCAGCCGATGAAAATAGCCATAGCGCTCCTGTTGGTTGGTTGCGGATATATTTTTATGGTTGTTGGAATCGTTAAGACGCCATCAGGTCTAAAGGCCGGCATGTTCTGGCTCTTTGCCACTTATACTCTTCATACCATTGGCGAACTCTGTATATCACCGACCGGCCTGTCGTTTGTTACGCGTGCGGCGCCGGTACGTTATGTGTCATTTTTAATGGGGATCTGGTTCCTTTCCAGTTTTGTTGCAAACAAGCTGGGTGGGACTATGGCCGCCCAGATTGAAAGGATTGAACAGGGTAAACTGGAATTGTTCTGGTATCAGTGGTTTAAACTTGGCGGGCAGGCGGACTTTTTCCTGTTGTTTGTTATTTCATCGGTAACGGCGGGGATACTGGTACTGGTTCTGACACCTTTCTTGAAGAAGCTTCTGCATGGGCGGGAATAGAAAGGGTAAAGATATTATTTGGCGTTGACAGTTGACTTGTTGCGATGCCAGAATTTTAAAAAGGATTATTTCTATCTTTTGGCAGAATGTAAAAAGAGTAATAGGGGGAGGATAAATGAAAAAGCAATTTTCCAATCGTATCAACCGACGTGAATTCATTCGTTCAACTGCTGTTGCGGCGGCCACGGCATTTTGTGCTCCGCTGATCGTACCGTCACGTGTGTTGGGTGGTGATTCTCCGAGTAACCGGGTCAATATCGCCATCATTGGTTGTGGCAATCAGAGTTCCGTGGATGTTCCCGAGTTTCTGAAATATGACGCATGCCAGGTAGTGGCTGTTTGCGATGTCAATCGTGCCAGTCATGGATATCGCGATGAGAAACAATTCCTCGGTCGTGAACCAATCCGGGATATGGTTAATAATTTCTACGCCAAGAAAACTCAATCGGGCACGTACAAGGGATGTGATATATACACTGACTTCCGCGAAATTCTCGCCCGTAAAGATGTGGATGCGGTGGAAATCCTTACTCCCGACCATTGGCATGCCGTCATGACTATTATGGCTGCGGAGGCCGGCAAAGACATCTATTGTCAGAAACCGATGACCCTGACAGTGCATGATGGCCAGGAAATGATAAAGGCAGTGCGCAAGCACAATCGTGTTCTCCAGACCGGAAGCCAGTGGCGTTCCAAGGAAATGATGCGCCATGCCTGCGAATTGGTCCTCAACGGCCGTCTTGGTAAACTCCAGCGTATCGAAAGTTATGTTGCACCAAACAACTTTTTCGGTCCTGGGCCCGGCTGGCAACCGATGCCTGTACCGGAAGGTTTCGATTATGATTTCTGGCTTGGTCCCGCGCCGAAAGCACCGTATCACAAAGACCGCTGTTTCTATCGTTTCCGATTCATCCTCGATTACTCCGGTGGTCAGACAACCAACTTTGGTTGTCACTCGAACGGTCTAGTACAATGGGCGCTTGGGGACGACAATATACCGGTCGAATACGAGGACATGGGTGCAGAGTTTCCGCCCAAGGGTGACCTGTTTAATACGCCTACAAAAGTTGTGTTTCGTGCGCGTTATGCCAATGGCGCCGAACTCGTCTGCAAAACCGACAAGCGTAGTTTTGGTATACGTTTTGAAGGGACTGATGGCTGGCTTGAAATCAGTTCCAGAAAACTCGAAAGCAATCCCGCATCGTTGAAAGATTCTGTCATTGGTCCGAACGAGAAGCATCTTTACGTCAGTGAAAACCACTACCGTAATTTCATTGACTGTGTGAAATCACGGAAGGATCCGGCAGAGCCGGTTGAAGCAGGACATCGCACGGCGGCCCTTTGCCATCTTGGTAACATTGCGATGATACTCAAGCGCAAGATCAGGTTTGATCCGATAAAGGAACAGATTATCGGTGATGAAGAAGCCGCCGGTATGTTGGCTCGTCCGCTTCGTGGGCCGTGGCATTACTAAATAAGTCTAAATAAACCTATAACACAAAGGAGAGTTCAGTCATGTCTGCAAAAAGAATAGGTGTCGTTGTTGCTATTCTCGGTCTTGTATCAACCTTGGCATTTGCTGCCAGTGACAGTGAAGAGGGTTTTGTACCGATATTCAATGGTAAAAACCTTGATGGCTGGCAGGGAGTCGGTGGTGACTTAAACAGTTATTATGTGGAAAACGGGGAACTCATTTGCAGGGAAACAGGCCACACAAATATCTTTTCCGTGAAAGAATACGGAAATTTCATTCTGCGTTTGGAAGTTAAAATGGATCCTGGTGGAAACAACGGGGTGGGGGTCCGTACCAAGGTCAGCAGACAGCCGCATATCGAGGGTATGGAATTACAAGTACTGGACGATCCTTATTATGATCGTGGCATTCCCAGGGAAGGCAAGGACCCCAAGGAATGGACTCCTCTCAAGGATTATCAGCATCATGGTTCCATCTATGGTGTGGTGCCGGCCAAAACCGGGCATCTCAAACCGGCGGGCCAGTGGAACCAGGAGGAAATTATCTGTGAGGGTTACCACTTGAAAGTTGTACTCAATGGGGTGGTGATTATTGATGCCGAGCTGGACAAGGTCAAACCCATTGATGGACATGAACATCCCGGTTTGCTGTATACCAAGGGGCATATTGGTCTGCACGCCCACGGTAACTACGGCGCCAAAGTTTATTTCCGTAACTTGCGAATAAAAGAACTGAAGTAAGGTTCATACGACCGGTATTTTTATTGCCTGAATACGAAGATGATTTGCTCAAATCCCAGATCAGTGTTTCGTGGTCTTTTCTTCTTGGTCATCGTTACGGTGGTCAGCGATGTTAACCTGTGCGTGCTTGGTGCCAACTGGCCTTCGTGGCGTGGTGGTATCGATGGCAGTGGTATCGTGTCAGAGAAAAATTTACCTCTCGAGTGGAGTACCACGAACAATATTCGCTGGAAAGTTAAATTACCTGAACGCGGTAATTCTACACCCATTGTATGGGGTGAACGTGTGTTTGTTGCGCAAGCCATTGAAGCGGAGAACCGACGCACATTGATGTGTTTCCATCGCGCTGATGGACGACTGCTGTGGCAGAAAGGTATTGTCTATCTCCGGCCAGAACAGACGATCAAAGCTAATTCCTATTGTTCAGCGTCGCCTATCACGGACGGTGAACGCGTGATTGTCAGCTTCGGTTCTGCCGGACTGGTCTGTTACGACATGGATGGGCGGGAACTATGGCATCGTGATCTTGGTAAAATTGATCATATCTGGGGCAATGCCTCTTCTCCGGTTTTGTATGGTGATCTGTGTATTCACTACCATGGGCCGGCAAAGGGCGCTTTTTTGACTGCACTGAACAAGAAAACCGGCAAGACGGTCTGGAAATTCGACGAACCGGTATGGAACGACGAAGGCCGTACGGACGGTTTTACGGGCCGTACCAACGGCGTGATCGGTACGTGGAGCACGCCCATAATTATTCGTGCCGGTGGTCGGGATGAACTCATAATGACTTTTCCGATGGAAGTAAAGGCTTTCGATCCATCAACCGGTCGTGAACTATGGTGGTGTGGTGGACTGAATCCATTACACTATGACTCGGCTATTTCCAGCGAAGGTATTGTGGTTGCCATGGGTGGCTACAGTGGGAATTCTCTCGCCGTTAAAGCAGGTGGTCAATCTGATGTGACGACTACGCATCGCCTGTGGCATCAGGTACGCGCCAAGGGTGGCATAGGTTCAGGGGTTATCAAAGATGGTTATGTTTATTTTGGATCTGGTCAGGTTCATTGTATGGAATTGACTACCGGCAAATTTATCTGGGAAGAGAAAATAAAGGGGGCTAAGGGTGGTACATGGTCGTCCATGATTCTGGCTGGCGATTATATTTATATGCCGTTTCAGTCTGGTGATATAGCTGTCATCAAGGCCAGTCCCAAGTTCGAGCAAATTGCAGTAAATTCTTTGAAGGAGTCATCAAACTCTTCAATCGCCGTTTCCGATGGCGAACTTTTCTTTCGTACGCAACAAACGCTTTGGTGTATCAGCACCAAATCTGTCCCGTCATCGCGCTGATTGATCATATTTTGTCAGGTCAATTCGCGTCATTTCAGAACATTTGTTTTTTAATTGAAAGTCACTGGTGATTAGTTAATAATTTGACACGTTTTGGTGCTTATTATTCACTGTACTATCAGGATAAAGTGCTTTTGAAGAATAACACTGACAAAAAAAAGGGTCCATCTAGCGGTCGGAAAAAGATTCAATCAGGACCGGTTAAAGGTCATGGGATTGTATCTTTGCCATGCGAATTCCATCCGGATTTTATCAGCCTTGCCGAGAATTCTCCTAATATGATTTTTGTCCATTACATGGGGCGTGTTGTTTATGTTAACCGTCTCTGTGAGGAAATAATGGGATACACGAAGGAAGAGTTCTGTTCGCCTAAGTTTGATTTCAGGTCTCTTGTTTCGCCTGAATGTCGGCAAGCCATTGAGAAAATGTTTTCCGCGTCTATGAAAGGACGCGAAGTGGAATCAATTGAATACAAGCTCATCACAAAAGATAAGCGGAAACTTGATGCGATAATTTCCGCCATATTGGTTGAATGCAATGGCGATCGTGCAATTCTGGGGATTATTACTGATATCAGTTATTACAAGAAGATTGAGGAAGAACTTCACCAGGAACGTGATCGTGAAAAGAAGTATCTGGATATTGCAGGCGTAATGATGATGTCTCTGAATACCTGTGGAAGAGTCACGATGATCAACAGAAAGGGCTGCGAAATCCTTGGATTAACTGAAGATGAGATTATGGGTAAAGACTGGGTGAGCGTATTTGTTCCAAAAGCGGAGCGCGAAAAGATCAGGGGTGTACTGGAGATGATCCTGGACGAGAAGATGGGGAAATTGAGGTATGTTGAAAATTCTGTCATTTGCCGGAATGGAGAAAATCGGATACTTCACTGGTACAATACCTTGTTGACGGATGATGATGGTACAATAACCGGGATTTTAAGTTCAGGTCTTGACGTAACTGATCGGAGCCGTATGGAAGAGGCGCTTCGTGAAAGCGAGAAGCGTTATAAAGGACTTTTTGAAAATTCGCCTATTGGAATATACCGTACAACACCAGATGGTAAAATACTGATGGCCAATGCGGCACTTGTACGGATGCTAAAGTATCGTTCTTTTGTAGATTTGGCCAAAATTGATCTTCACAAGCAGGAGTATCAACATCCCGAATTTCCAAGAAAAGTGTTTCTTGAGCAGATAGAAAAGCAGGGACAGATTCTTGGTTTCGAGGCCAAATGGCTCAGGGCCGATGGTTCCGTTATGTATGGCCGTGAAAACTCAAAGGCTGTACGGGACGAAACAGGTCGTACGCTTTATTATGAAGGCACAGTGGAGGATATCACTGAAGAGAAAAAAACTCATGAAGAACTCGAATACAGAATCAGTTTTGAGCGATTGATTACAAGCATAGCAACACGGTTTGTCAATCTTGCTCCGGACGAAATAGATGCTGGAATTAATGATGCTTTGAAAGAGCTTGGCTCTTTCATGGGTGATGACAGGAGCTATGTTTTCCAATTTTCTGAAGATAGAGAAACGATGGATAATACCCATGAATGGGTGGCAGATGGTATTGAACCGCAGATTCAAAAACTCAAGGGGTTGGATCTTTTGCATTTCTCATGGTGTATATCTCAGCTCGTGAACAAACAGGTGATAAAGATTCCGAAAGTTGCGGATCTTCCGCCAGAGGCTGTCAACGAAAAAAGGGAGTTTGATTCTGAGAATATCAAGGCGCTGGTAATGATTCCACTTGTCTGTGGGGCTTCTACTATTGGTTTTATTGGGTTTGATTCTGTCAGCAAAGAAAGGGATTGGAGTGAAGATGCAATCTCGTTGCTCAAAATAGTAGGGGAAATTATAGCCAGTGCAATTGAGCGAAAGAGGGTTGAATGGCAACTTCGTTACAGGCTCAAGTTTGAAGCGTTAATTACACGGATTTCAACCAGATTTGTAAATATTTTACCTGAAGATGTGGATAAGATCATAACACAGGCGTTACAAGATTTGGGTGGTTTCTGCGGTGTTGAAAGAGCTTTTGTGTTTCAGGTTGCTGATAATGGCAGTCTGAAAAGAACACACTGGTGGGATGCTTTTTGCGTACAACCATTGCCCGAAGACATCTTGCCTATTGATCCATCCGCAATGCCTCATGGACTTCTTAAGGATTTCAATAATGGTAAAGTGATCAGTATAGGACAGGCGGAAGAACTTCTTAGTGACGCTGCCGGCGGGAATGCGGAACTGACAGTTCAGCGAATGCGCAAATTCGGCATGGAATCGGTAGTATGTGCTCCGTTAACGATCAGCGGAAAGGTATCCGCGTTTATCGGCTTCTCCTCATCCCAAAGAGGGCGTAAATGGTCTGACGACATTACTTCCCTGATACGGATTGTCGGCGAGATTTTTGCCGGTGCGATTGAGAAAAGTAAGACATCGCAAGATCTGCGGAGCGAACGAAGACTTGTCGAAGCTTTAATGGATAACGTGCCTGATCATATTTATTTCAAGGATAGAGAAAGCCGGTTCATAAGGATCAACAAGTCCCATGCTAAGGTTTTCAAGCTTGATAATCCATCCGAGGCAATCGGCAAGATGGATAAGGATTTCTTTTCGGCAGAGCATGCAACCAAGGCATATAAGGATGAACAGGAAATTATCAGGACCGGGAAACCTGTCATTGGATTGGAGGAAAAGTTGACATGGGACGACGGCACGGTTAGATGGTCCTCAACTACCAAAATGCCTCTACGGGACGAGAAGGGGAATATTACAGGTACATTTGGTATTTCCCGTAATATAACGGAAAGGAAGCTTCAGGAGGAGGAAAACCGTAGAATTCAGGCGCGTATGCAGCATGCCCAGAAACTTGAAAGTCTGGGTGTTCTTTCCGGAGGTATTGCTCATGATTTCAACAATCTCCTTATGGGTATACTGGGTAATACGGGTTTGGCACTCATGGAGTTGGGACCTGAGTCGCCTGCCTGGCCGAGAGTAAAGCAGATCGAAACGGTGGCTCTGCGAGCAGCTGAACTAACGAATCAGATGCTCGCATATTCAGGAAAATCCAAATTTATAATAAAGTCTTTGAACTTGGCGAACCTTGTAAGAGAGATGGGGCATCTTCTCGAGGTGTCAATCTCCAAAAAGGTGAAACTGGTGTATGACTTGGTGGAAAAATTACCGCTTGTTGATGGTGATCCCGTGCAAATTCGACAAGTGGTTATGAATTTAATTACCAATGCTTCGGATGCCATGTCTAATAAAATTGGAACGATTACGTTAAAGGTTAATGAAGTTAAATGTGACAGGGAATATCTATCTGCATGTTATGTTGGAGAAGATCTCGAACCAGGTAATTATGTATGTGTTGAAGTAATTGATACTGGTTGTGGCATGGATGCTCAAACTCAGGCTCGTATTTTTGATCCTTTTTTCACCACTAAAATCACGGGACGAGGCCTGGGTTTGGCGGCGGTTCTGGGAATAATACGTGCACATAAAGGTGCCCTTAAAGTTTATAGTGAGGTTGGGAAAGGGACGGATTTCAAGATTTTATTCCCATGTTCAATAAAACAAAGCGAAGAAAAAGAAGTAGTCCGGGAAGATAAATCAACATGGAATACTGGTGGTACTGTGCTTGTAATTGACGATGACGAAGTTGTGTTGACCGTTACCGAACAGATGCTTCGTAAAATTGGATTCGAGGTAATCAAATCGGCGGAAGCACGATTGGGTTTAAAACAGTACAGGGGGTGTATTGATAAAGTGGTGGCTGTTATTCTTGATATCACATTACCGGAGATCACGGTTTCCGAGGTGTTAAAGGAATTGCGACTGATAAAGAAAGATATTCCGATTATATTAATTAGCGGTTACAGCGAACAATCCGCGACGGAAGATATTACTGATGGAAGTTATCAAGGATTTCTCCAGAAGCCTTTTAATACAGATGCCCTAATCTTGAAGCTCAGGGGAGTTCTGGCCAAGAAATAACCTTAATCTGCATTTCGAATTTACCGTCATCCAGTCTCTTGCATCTCCCAAATATTCCTGATATATCCTTTTATACCAAAGGAATCTATATCTGAAGTCAGAGTGAGGATGCCGCTGATTGGGAAAATATCTTGGTTGGAGGGGTGGCAGAGTGGACGATCGCGCCGGTCTTGAAAACCGGAGTCCCGCAAGGGACCGGGGGTTCGAATCCCTCCCCCTCCGCCATTAAGACATGTAAGGACGGCGTGACGGGTAACAACCGACAATCCTAAGTTGCACACATACCTTTCGAGCGGCCTTCAATGCCCTGTCAACCTGTGGTTCGCCAAGGTTACCCTGCAAATCAACCATGAAAGCATATTCCCTGGGACATCCGCGGATGGGGCGTGACAAGATACGTGAAAGATTGATGGCTTCATTCCTGAATTTCTCCAGGAACGTACAGAGACTTCCGGGAGTGTTTGGCAACTTTACCATGATGGTTATTTTTTTCTTTCCAGGCAAAATCAGCTTTTGGCCGGCTATCGAAAGAAATGTGGTTATATTGGGAATTTCTGTCGCAATTGGATATTTGATAACGTTTAATCCATTCAGACTCGCAAGTCTTCTGTTACCGAGTGCAGCCGAGCCTGTTTCGTCAGAGGCGTGTCTTGCTGCAATAGCGGTGCTGGATACGACCCGTTTCTGGACATGCGGTAGATATTTGTTCAACCATGCGACACAGTGTTCAAGCGGGGCGAAGTGTGAATAAAGGATTTCAATTTTCTCGTTCTTCCTCCCCAGTAAAGCCAGTTTGACTTCGAGAGAGAGTTCCTCGACGATATAAATGCGCGGTTCATTTGCCATCAGGATATCCACCGTTTCATAAATGGTACCGCCGGAAGAGTTCTCTATAGGAATAATTCCACGCCTTGCCGGCTTTTTTGAAACGAAAGCGCAAACCTGGAGAATGGACGGAAATGGGACTAATTTACATTTCCGTCCATAACGTTTTTCGGCGACAAGATGAGAATATGTACCCACTGGTCCCAGATATGCTACTTCAGTTAATGCCATGTTATTTCTCCGGATTTGCCACAATCCATTATCTTTGTCTTAATCGTAATCTTAATCCTGATCTTTCTTTTTCCAATCTTGATTTGAACAAATATTTCTGCAACATAGCACCTGAGAGTCCTGAGTAAAAGTACAAATTAAGGCGGTTTTATGCCTGAAGGTTTTGTGAGTTCATCAAAAACAAGCGCTCTTGCCGGACGTATGATCAAACTTGGTGTCCGGGAATGTGACTTAATTGAGAAGTTTGTGCTTGGTTCCGGGAAAGGGGGGCAAAAACTTAACAAGACTTCTTCCTGCGTTTACATTCGCCATGTGCCTACAGGGATCGAAGTCAAATGCCAGCAGGAACGTTCGCGTTCACTTAATCGCTTTCTAGCCAGAAGAGAGTTGTGTGACAGGATTGAGGAACGGATATTGGGTGAAAAGAGTATGCGTCGTCAGGAGTGGGAGAAGATTCGAAGGCAGAAACGGCGGAGGTCACGTCGTCAGAAGGAGAAAATGCTGGCAGCCAAACATCATCATGCGAAGAAAAAGGAATTCCGGAGATCGGTGAATGCGGATGCTGATTAATGATTGTTAACGCGAGAAATGGCGAGTTTTTGGATTATATCGGAATCCAAACAACGAAGAGAATGAACCACAAGGTCGGAGTAGGCTGATAATTCCTGTTCGGAAGATGTGCCGGTGAGACCAACTGTTGCCATGCCGGCGGCACGTCCTGCCTGTAATCCATAAACAGAGTCTTCAATAATCACGCATTTCTCTGGATTTATTCCCAGCTTTAAAGCGCAATGAAGGAATGGATCTGGATGTGGTTTGGTTTGAGTTGTTTCATTGGCAGAAATAGTGGCGCTGATATATTCGGCGTAAGTGAGATGTTTCAGCAAACACTCGACATTGTCGCGTGGGCCGGATGAAGCTACTCCAAGGAGAAAACCGGCGTCGTGCAGATTCTTAATCAGGTTACCCGCGCCGTCAATTTCGGGGAAATCACGTTCGATTATTTCCCGGTAACGAAGTTCTTTCTGGTCATACCATTCCTGTAATTCGGTTTCTGTAAGCGGTCTGGGACTCAGTGCCTCGGCAAAGGCGCGGAACGAGCGTCCAAACAGTCGTGCGAAATTGTCCCTGGTTACCGGGAAACCGCGGATGTTACAGGTGTCCGCCCAGGAAATATAATGCGGCTCGTAACTGTCTACGAGCACGCCATCCATATCGAATATAACAGCATATTTTTCAGATAAAGAGATCATTAATATTTTTAACTTTAATTCAGATATTCTTGATAAGAATTGGATTAAAACAGGTGAATTGTTAACAGGATGGGGTGGATGAAGTCAAGAATGAGCATTTATCCGTCTTCGCAGAAGACCCCGGACTTAGAGTCCGTGGGATGAATGCGGGTTTTGCTACGCCGGATTCCGCAAAGAAACTGCGGGCTTTAGCCCGCAGAGCTTCATCAGGTTTTTCGATTTTATAGTCGGATAAAGATTTTTCGTACGTAAAGAAATCGTACGAGCAAAAACGTTAATGCCACTTCGACTATTGCGATAAGCAGGCTTCCTGATCCCTTTGCAATATGTACATCAAGGAACCGCTGTAAATCACCACCAGCAAGACGCGCTGCCAGTGTCGGGAAACTGATGATATTGTGAGCGAGATAAATGGTGATGGGATTCATTCCAATCCATACGAAAGGCAGGCACCAGTGTTGTTTTTTTCGAATGTCTACTATGTAATAAAACAATCCAAGCAGGATTGCGCTATAACCGCCAGCTACGAGTACAAATGACGAGCTCCAGATCTTCTTTACTACAGGAAACTGAAGTCCCCAGACAAAACCGAGAATTACACTCACGACACCCGCGGTACATAGCCCCAGGACTTTGTGCATATCACTGTTCTTTTCGCGCCGCAACCATAAGCCGGCCAGAATTCCCAAAAGACATGATGATGCCGCCGTCATGGTTTGAAGAAGTCCCTGCGCCTCATATTTTCCATCTCCATATAGCTTTTTTCCGGGCAGAAAACGGTAATCAACATAGTTTGAAAGATTATAACCTTCCTCGTAAACGCCGCGGACACGGCCTGTTATGGATTTAGCCACTTTTCCCGGATCTTTTGAACCAATTTGTGCCGTCACTTTTGCCAGTGAATCCTTGTTCAATCGAACATCTGGAAATGAGACAAATGTCAACAACGCCCAGTATCCGGTGAGTAGTAATAAGAAAAAGAATACCAGGACCCGAGGGGATTGATTAAATACAATGTAAAGAGATCCTGCGATAAAGCAGGATAATCCAATGGATTGAAGTACACCGGTAAGACGAATACCCGGCCATTGATTACTCAAACCGCCATAATAAAAAATGCCAAGGAGGATCAGTAGAATACATCGTCGTCCCAATCGTATCATTGCGCCTGTTTTACCGTTTCGTGCAATTGCCTTGTCCATTGAAAAAGTCATTGATACTCCGGCAATGAAAATAAATAGGGGAAATATCAAATCTTCAAAATGGAACCCTTCCCATTGAACGTGTTTGCATTGTGTGGAAAGAAATTTCGTCACGGCATTATTGAAGATTTTATCAAAAGCGCTCACCAATGATCCGGCACCGACGATCCAGAACATGTCGAAACCACGTAACGCATCCAGTGACATTAGCCGGCTGCCGGGACTTGTTATCTGGGCTGATGTTTTGGATGCTGCGACGTCTTGTATCTTTTCGGATACCTGGTTCAAGTATTATTCTCCATTATTGAGAAGTTTCTTGCTTTCCGTCTAAATCACGTAATTTCCGAGATATCCACTGCTTGCGGCAGGCGGTTCGTCTTGACAGCTATGGCGGCGACTTTACCTGCTGCTTCTCCCATTATCACGGCGTTACCGGTAACACGATAACTGGAATGCGCAAGGAAATCGCCGCTTATACAACGGCCGGCCATCATGAGCCCCTGTACATCGCGGGCAATAAGGGCACGTAGTGGAATGTCGTAAGGCTTGGAACGGAAAGGTGCTTGTTCTATTCCTTTTACCTTTTTTGGATCGGTGGAATGCACATCAATGCCAAATTTCACCTTGCAAACAGCATCTTTCTGTTCCTTGCCATCCTTGATGTCATTCTGTGTCACTGTGTAAATGCCATGAATACGCCTGCCTTCGCGTACGCCGATCTGCTCAGCTGTTGCGACAAGGCGGATATTCTTCCATATGCTGCCCAGCGAACGTAATCCTGTTACGATCTGGTTGATTTCCTTACGGGCGCGTAGTGTGGCCCGTGTTACGTCGCGAGTATTGGTGCCTTTGACTTCATACTCATGATTGGTCATCATCGCGAACAAATCGTCGCGAATCCGGAAAAGTGTCGGCTTGCCATAGGATGGGGAGTGACCGCCACGTTCCATTTCTTCCCGCAAACGGTCCTTGGGCTGCGCCCAGGGACCATCATCCTGGTCGTGGTAGAAGGGGCGAATCTCATCGGGCGAAATGCCGGTGACCAGTGCCATCAGTGTCATCGGTTGTGTACGCCCGGTTTCAGGGTGACCCATATCGAAACGGCATCCGGCAAACGCAGCGAGGTCGCCGTCTCCTGTGCAGTCAATAAACATCTTGCCTTTGAATGCTTCGCGACCGGATTTTGATTCCGTTATAACATGGCACAATCGATTATTTGTATCACGCAACGCAGCACAAACACGCGTGTGTAAATGGATCTGCGTACCAGCATTAGAGCAGAGGTCTTCAAGTACCAGCTTCATTACTTCCGCGTCATAACCATTGGTTCCGGTACCTTTTTTAGTGAACGTTCGACCTTCGCGTTCTGTCAAACGCTGTAAAAGTTCCTTCATTAGGCCGCTCTTATTCTGGTGATCAAGAATCCAGCTCAACAGGCCAGCCGTCAGAATTCCGCCGAGACAGCCGTGAGTTTCAAGTAGAATGGTTTTCGCACCCTTACGTGAAGAGGCAATAGCTGCAGCCACGCCGGCAGGTCCCGCACCGCAGACAATCACATCCGCTTCATCTACCACTGGAATGTCGCGTTCCGGCTCCTTTACGAAACCGGGTTTCGTTCCTTCTGAAGCGGCTGAAGAAGTCCATTTGGGTCCCAACGCCAATACCGCTCCAGCTCCACTACATTTGATGAATTCACGTCGTTTCATAAGTGTATTACCGGACAGTTCTCCTTGATGCGAATAGAGATAAAGTTCCTGAGTTTGTAACAGGTTGGGGGGAGTAATGTAAAGATTGATTCCCTGTATTCTGTTCCTAAAGTGATAACATCGTAATCGTCAAATCCGTCAGATGTTGACACCCATACTCCGAGTGATTATTGTCATATTCAAAAAGGAGGAACCCTATGATCAACCGCCGTAATTTCATGAAAGGTTCGTTGGCCGCTGGCGCAGTTCTGGCTACTGGAACTCTTGGTAAATCTGGAAGGATCTTCGCCGCCGACTTGCCCAGCCCAAAAATTCAACTTGGCCTGGTTACATATCAGTGGGGGAAAGACTGGGACATCGATACAATTATCAAGAATTTATCAGCCGCAAAAGTCAACGGTGTAGAATTACGTACAACTCACAAACATGGGGTGGAGCCGGGCATTTCATCGGAACAACGTAAAGAAGTAAAAAAACGTTTTGCAGACAGTCCCGTGAAGTTGGTCAGTCTTGGTAGTGCAGAGTGTTTTGATCATGTTGATCCTGCTAAACTTGCAAAAGCTATTGAAACTACCAAGGTTTTTCTCCGACTAAGTGCCGACGTTGGTTCAAGCGGTGTGAAGGTTCGTCCCAACGATTTTCATAAGGAAGTCGAACGCGAGAAAACCATGGAACAGATCGGTAAGAGTCTGAATATTGTCGGTAAATTCGCAGGTGAATTGGGTCAACAGGTCAGGCTGGAAGTTCATGGCAGTTGTTCCGAATTACCGGTGATAAAGAAAATAATGGATATTGCCACCGATCCAAATGTCGGGGTCTGTTGGAACTCAAATAAAAAAGACGTTTACGGCGATGGACTGGAAGCCAACTTCAACTTGATCAAGGCGCGGTTGGGTGCTACTACCCATATCCGGCCACTCGACACGCCCGGTTACCCATGGGACAAACTCGTCGAACTGTTTGTGAAGTCAGATTATAAAGGCTGGCTGATGTTGGAATGCAGTAATGCAATAACTGATCCGATTGTGGCCCTGAATTATCAGCGCGAGCTTTTCGATAAGTTCATTGCCAAAGCACAAGGGAAGTAACCGTAGGGTTTGGAGTTTTGTTACCGTGCCTCCAGCTCTGCTGAAAAAACTTCATATTCTTCCAGTTGCTTTAACGCAAACGAGATGCAATTGCCATTTGTCTGGAACGGTACGTCTTGTTTCTTCCATAGTTGGCGCAATTGCTTGACGCAGAATCCGTCCGGTATCTGCAGTCGAAGCTTGAGTTGTCCTATTGGTTCGACTCGATCGGAGCGATAGAGGGAATCGCCGTTCAGGTTTACCAGGTGCAGGATTCGGCGCCGGGGTTGATCGAATAATGTGGCTGTTACCGGGGCGCTGGCTTCGATTCCTACAGGTACATTTTCCCGGGTGACCCAATGTACGGCATTTGCCATGAGACATTCGATTGTTGGAATGGGTTTTCCACATTGGACTGCATCAAGCCGGCCGGGTATATATACAATACGACCCGCTCCAAAATTGTTTACAACAATTGCCGGGGTGTTATTGGTTGTGGTGTTAAGTGTTGTCAGCGTTGCCAGTGATTCTGCTTTATCAAGCTCAATGACCACATGAGGTTCGGTATACGGCAAAGAAGACGTAGGGCTAAACCCTTGTGTTACCGGATGGGTGCTCGGGCTGCAAATTTCGCGAGGGGCAGATGCAAGCATGTCCTTGTAATGTACGCCGAAAACGTCGGCCAACCCGAAATCTTCACGGCGACGTCCTTTCTCATCATAAAGCGAAGTTTCATGGGTTGCAATCAACCCGCCGCCGTCTTTCACGAACTTCCTGATGCTTTCGATTTGCTCATCAGAAAGACTTGCCTCGTTGGCGAGACAGAGGACTTTAAACCCGGCCAGTTGCCTGTGGAAATTACTTCGTTGCAGAGTCACAACAGGAAAACCCTGTCGTGCCACGGCCGAATAGAAACCCACGTATGGTGCCAGGAAGCGATCTCCCGACGGTTTTGCCTGTTTGTATTGAGACTTGATTTGACTGTGAACTGAATCGTCATGAATTGCACGTGGCAAGGCGAGAAATCGTGTCGGGTCAGTCAGGGCAAAATCGAAAACTTCGGCGTTCTCCCGCATGAAACGAAACACAGGCTTCATACTCAATTCGTTCCAGCAGTTGGGATAACAGCCGTTAGCCAACCCCTGGAACATCTTGGTACGTGCTTCTGCCGCCGTACCATGGTCGTGCAGATAGATGTTGAATAACACTGGAACGGGGAAAATATTGGAATAATTGGCCAATTCACCGAATTTCCATAATTTGTGGCTCCATGGTTTATTAACGTATATTTCTGTGAGTGTACCGTCATAGAACCTGATCGTGTCTGGTTTGGGCCACGAATGAAAGATTATTACCGCCTCAGGCTTGCGTTGTTTTACGGTTTCGTTAATGAGCTGGGTAACCTCCGTCAGACTGCGGTTAAGAAATTCGGTATAACGTTGTGAGTCTGGATCTTCCGGATTACCTACAATTATCGGTCGATTGACCATTTCCCAGAGCACACAAAAATCTGTACCGTTATCAACTTTTTCTGTCGGCATTGGTGTATTCCATATCTTCTGGTATTTCTCTCGACAGTATTGACAACAGCAGCGATGGGGCGTAAGGCCATCAACATACAGACCGGCTAGGTTGTAAAGTGTGAAGGCTTCGGTCAGTAACTGGACAAGAAAGTCGCGATATCTTGGATGATTGATACACACATATCTTGTCTCTGGAATTCCATATGACAATAGGGGCGATTCTTCGCCGTTGGCGCGTCGTACTGCTACTTCGTGGACCAGAGGATGATCAGTAAACAAGGCATTTGGGTTGATATATAGTATTATCTTCACACCGAGTTTGTCACCTTCATCGACTGCTTCACGGAGATAATCGATTTTTCCAAGTCCAGGAGCATGTGGCGTAACTTTACTTTGGAAAAAAGCGATACCACCCCAATAACCACCCAAACGAAAAGCAGACCCTTCGTTAGCGGCGATCTGGCGAACCATGAAGGCAATGTCACCAGGTTTGCGGGTCTCCAATTCTGAACGCCATGAATCCTTGGTATAAAAGCGCGGGCATCGCATCCAATCGGGAATCGGACGTTTACCTGTTTTCTGCCATTGCTGAGTTGAAACCTTTGGAAGTATCATCGATTTGACCCGATAATCTTTCCACCTTACAGGTGTTTCTTTGACTCCCAGTGCTTCGCATGCATCGGTATCGGTTGGTACATACGCCGCATCGGTGGTCAGGCAAATAAGATTAAGCCGGGGCATGAAAATCGGCCGTGCCATCGTCCATCGCCCGGGACGAAATACCGACTCACCGGCCTCGCGTGCATAGATCCGAAAGTGCAAATCGCCTTCTTTTAAAGACAAACTCAATCGGCCCTTGCCTGGCGCACACTTTATGCCAGTCCCCTGACTGTCCCAATGCCATTTATCAACACCGATTCCACTTTTCCCAAGACACCGATTGATATTAGTCGTAGCCTTCTCGTTATCAGGGATAATGGCAAACGATTCATCCTGTCCGCTGGGATAACGTAACCGCGCCCAGACGTAATAGGTTGCAGTACGTGGGATCTTTACCTGGTATTCGGCATATCCACCTGTGATCTTTTCGCTGCTGACGCAGATGGTCGGAACCAGGAAATCGCCAAGCGCGCCTTCTTCAACTATACCCGTTTTCTGGCCTAACTCGATAGGTCCTGTAAGGGACGTTGTATCATCGGCGCGAATCCAGATGGTTTCGGCATGAGTCGTGGTACTGTGAGAAAAAAGCGTGATAATTCCCAGTACTACCACGAGGAAACGGAATCTGTGTTGAATGCTCATAAATATCATTATGCAACCTCCGCTTGATAAAAACGGAATACATTATCAATCAAATCTTCAATTATCTGAGTTACTGATTTCTAGTAGAAGTGATTGTGAAAATCAAGGATGTCTGTTTCTGAAACATTTCATTATGGCGAAACAGGATAAAATCGGTTATAGTTTCCGCCCATGCCAAAAATATGAACACATACAAAGCGCAATCCCGTCGACAATTTATCCAGCATATCGGTGCGGCGGCATCAGCCGCTGTTTTCTCGCCAAAGTTTGCGTTTGGGGCAGAATCTGGGACGAAGACAACCATAAGTATTCATCCTATGGAGAGGGCGAATAAGTATAAGCTGGATAAGAAGACATTGGATCGAATTCAGGCGGGTCATCAAGCTATCCTCGATGAGTTGAAGCCATCGCAGGCGCAACTCGATCATGGGCTGGGACTTCACTACGATAGTTACGTGGCCGATGTGCAAGGCGGTATTGCTGCCAACAGTCCGATGGGCTTTCGGGCAGATCGTTACCTGGCTGATATGGTACGCATCCGGAAGGAACTGCAGGCGCAGAAGCTTTCTCCCGCCGAACAGGCCGAACGCATGAAGACAGCCCAGTGGAAGTGGAAGACGTTCGAGTCGGCATTTGATCCCCAGTGGATCGAGACGTCGCGTGCGCTTTGGGATATTACCGGTGTACACATGGGTTTGGAGGATGTGGCGCATCCCAATGAGAATACGTTGGAGACGGCCCTCGAACATCTCGCCCGCAGTAACTTTGTGTATGACCGACGGAAAGACCTCATTAAGGTCGGTGGGTATGATGATATCGAGCGAGGGCGACGCGAGGGGAAGCCATGCATAGTACTGGCTCTCGCGGGTGTTGGCTGTTTTGCCGAAGCCGCGGACCCACTGACCCGGCTTGATCTCTTCTACGCGCTCGGCGTGCGGATGAGTCAGTTAACCTACATTCAGAAGAATGCTCTTTGTTGTTCATGGCTACAAGGCGACGACACGGGTTTGACACCAATGGGGGCAAAGGTTGTAAAGCGGATGAATGAACTGGGTGTTATGGTAGACGTGGCACATTGCGGCCATCGGTCGGCGATGGATGTCGTGGCCGCGTCGAGTGAACCAGTGCTGATCAGCCACACCGCCTGCAAGTCGGTATATGACGATGCGTCGAATACGGAATATCTCAAACGCGTGTTACAACAAGCCTACGCCCAGGGTGTGGCGAAGCCGGCATGTACGGGTAGTCGCAACGCCGCGGATGAGCTTATGCGCACCGTTGCGGCGAAGGACGGCCTTATTGCTTTCTACAGTATTGATTGCGTGATCGGCCCTGGCCCGGAATTGTTTTCTACATTTTTTCGGCATGTCGAGCATGCGATCTCAGTAGCGGGTATTGATCACGTGGGGATCGGTACCGATCGCGCTTATTTCCCTACTTGGCCGCCAAGATCGCTCGACTGGACCAATTGGCCCTATTTCACTGTGGGCTTAGTATGCCGGGGAATACCAGATAATGACATCCGGAAGATCATCGGTGGCAATTACCTGCGCTATACACGGCAGATTCTCTCGAAGCAACCGTGGGGCACACTGATGTAAGTGCCACAGGATCATCTGGAAAAGCACGGAAAAGAAGCGAAAGTCATGTTCCAATTAACAGGAAAAGTTTTATGCTTTTTAAGGCTGTTTTTTGGTAATAATGATAAGTTACAAGGTGTTTGATATAGGCTCTAATATGCCAGCTCAAAAACATACGTGGAAGAAACATATCAGTCGTTTCGATATGAAGACTAATCGGCTGTTGCAACGTACGGGTGAAAAATCAACAGATGAAATAAAACCTGAATTTGACAGGGAATATCCGGCTTTCTTTCATACGATTGAACAGTTCAGTATTTTAAAGTCGTTCCAGAAAGACCTTTATCTGCTGACCGGGCTGGTGTTTGATTTTATGGACTTACGTCTGCGGTCTTCTGAAAAACTCCAGGCCCAGCGTTTTTTTACTCCTTTTTGCGCATTGGTTAATAATACGCACTTGGGGCATCTGGCGTGTGAACGTGATGATAGAAAGGCAGCTGCGTATTGCATAGAAAAGAAGAAATGTGTATCTCGGTGCTGCCATTTGGGACTGATTGACATTACGATTCCAATTGTAATCAACACCAATGTTGTCGGTTTGTTGTGTACCGGGCAACTGTTTTATCAAAAGCCGACAAAGAAGCATTTCAAGAGAATTCAAAAACGATTGACCAGCATGGGGGTTGATTTGGCAAAAGCGCGTCAGGCCTATTTCAACGTCCCGGTTATTGAAAAGCGGCGAGTAGCGGCCATCATAGATTTAATTCGAATGGTGGTTGAGTTGATCGATACCCGGAGATTGCAGACTTTAAAGACTGCTGTGCTCCATCATCCGCTTTGTAAAGCGCTGGATTTTATGGAGGCCCATTATGCGGAACCGATGACCTTGCCGATTGTGGCGAAGGAAGCCGGTTTGAGCGTATCCAGGTTGGCGCATGTTTTCAAGGCACAGATTGGAATGAGTTTTACCGCTTATTTAAACATGATTCGTGTCAATTGGGCGAAGTACTATCTGACAAACTCGCGTTTAAGGATCAGTGAAACGGCATTTCAAGTGGGATTCGGTAATCTGAGCCACTTCAATCATGTTTTCCGCCAGACAACAGGTCTTCCGCCGACCCAATACCGTCGGCAGCACACCAGCACAAGAATATAGCTTCCTGCCAGTAGCTGATTTTTTAAGCCTGGTTAATAATCCTGCATTATAGTTAAATTGGAATAAGAGCGATGAAGTCGGTACGTCAAATTGTTCTTTTCAAAAAGCAATTTCTTATAACCTAACCAGCCAAGGAGATGTGCAATGGAACCATTACGCGTTGCATTTGTTGGATGCGGTGAACATGCACGGATGAGCCTTTACACGAGTCTGCGTTCAGCATTTGGGGGTTCGCCGGTTGGCTTGCCCTCGCTTGTGCTCACCCAGGAAGGGCGATCCCTGCCACCGCTGTTAGCGAAACTGGTGGCGCTGGCCGATCATAAGCGGGATCTCGCCGAACGGGTTGCGTCATTTCACCATGTTGATGCGGTCTATACCGATCACCGGAAGATGATCGAAGCCGAGCGGCCCGACGCGGTGATCGTTTGTATCCACCCCAAGCGCCAGGCGCAAACCGCGATCGACTGTCTGGAGATGGGCACACACGTTTGGGTCGAAAAACCACCCGCTGAATCGATCGCCGAAGCGGAAGCGATGGCCAAGGCCGCCCGAAAAGCAGGCAAGTTTCTGGCTGTAGGCTACATGAAACGCTTTTCGTACGCCTATCAGCGCGCAAAAGCCTTTATGGAAAAGCCGGCTTTCGGAAAACCGTCGGTTTGGGAATCACGCTATACCTATGGACAATACCCGATTGATGTCTACCGTTTCCTGAATGGCTTCTCGACGCACCACCTCGATCTTCCACGATTCTTCATGGGTGATATCAAATCAGTCTATGCCGAACGCGTGAGCCGGGGATTCGGGCTCGATGGATACGCAATTGTCCTCCGCTTTGCCAACGACGGAGTCGGTTTGGTTAATACCAACTGCCTTGAAGGCGCGCACATCAACCAGAGTGAGCGTGTTGCCGTTACTGGGGTGGGAGGGCGTGTCTTTGTCGAAAACTGGCGCCGTGTTATCGGTGTTCTCCCGGACGATTCGCCAACCTACTATTGGGAGCCCGAGGATATCCGCCCGACTGATGACCAGAACAGCCTCGAGCTTCATGGGTTCGTCGGGGAACTGCGCGATTTTGTGCTGAGCGTGCGGGACGGTCGCGCGCCGGGATCAACAATTGACGACGGTATCGCCGCGATCCGGCTGGAACGGGCGATTGAACTTTCGGTGAAGCGTGGAAGGTCAGTCAAATTGGAGGAGGCAACAGACAATGTCGAGTAATTCAGATCAAATTAATAGCGTAACTGGTGAGCGCATCGGGGCATCGAGTGCACCAAAGAAAAAATCTCCGAAGAAAAAAGGTGCGTTTCGGTTTGGTGTTGCCGGATATGATATCTGGCCACATGCCATCAATTTCTGCCAGGTACTCGAGGATGTCGACTTCCTCGATATTACGGCCGTTTATGACGAGCATCCGCGTCACTTGGAGAGGCTCGTTGAACTGACGGGAGCAAAGGGCTACACGAATCTCAAAGAGTTCTGCAATTCCGATATTCAGGGCGCGGTTATCACTGACCGTACCAGCCAGCGCTGTGCGATCGCCAAAGCGCTTGCTGCTGCCGGTAAACATGTGCTTTCCGACAAACCGATGTCGATGTCAGCGGCTGAAGGCCTGGAGATGATCCGGGCCTGCAAGGATGCCGGTGTGCTGCTCATGGGTGGTTTCAATCTCCGCCTCTGGTATACCTGGAAACTGGTCAAGCGGGTACTCGACAGCGGCGAGCTTGGTAAGCCATTTCATCTCTACTGCGCCTACAACACAGATCTCATACGCAGGAGCGAGTGGGAAGATACCTTCCACTCTGTCTGGACAGATCCAGCTGTCACCCCCGGCGGCGGCTGGTTGACACACGGTGACCATGCGATCGATTTGACACGTTGGCTCTTCGGAGTTGACTTCGTGGAAGTCCTTGCCGATATGCGGACGCTCCGCTATCCCGAGTTCGCGCTCGAAGACTATGGTGTCGCGCACTACATGCTTAGCGATGGAAGCACTGCTCTCATTGCCTCCGACGCCATCTCCGATCAGATACGTCTTGATGTGATCATTGCCTGCAAACGTGGTGGTATTTCCTATTCGCTGATGCCGGAACCGAAACTGAAAATCTGGGGTGCGCCAGTATTACTCGGCGCTAATGTTGTGGAATACTCGGTGCCCGAAAATTGGGTCGATGCCCTGCGTGAGCTTTCGCGCGAGTTCGTGACCGCCATTAAAACCGGAGAAAAACCACCGGTCACCGCCGAAGATAACTGCCGGGTGATGGAAGTAATTGACGCCACCTACCAGTCGGCGCGTGAAGGCCGGAAAGTCACCATCAAGCAACATCCGGTGTAACAATGGTGCTGTGTCACCGTGTCTTCAAGACGCCCCGGCACACCTGTCTTCGCACACAAGCTACGGCATGGCGCAGGCGGGGCGGCTACAGTTTAGCGTAGCCGACAGAGTCTGAATATTGCCCCAAAAGGATGTAATTTGACGAAAAATGGGTACGAAAAAATAAAGAGATAAACAATACACTGGAGGCATTTATGCAAAACAAAATCCCATCAGTAATGCCGGGTATTATGAGGCAAAAAGATTCGCCGCGAATCAATCGCCGCAAATTCTTACACCAGGCAGTTATGACAGCTGTTGCCCCGATGATCATCCCTGGGGCAGTTCTTGGTTTAAACGGTGCAGTCGCGCCAAGTAACCGTATTGCTTTCGCCAATATCGGTATTGGTGGCCGTGCACGTGGCGTCATGCGGAACTTCCTTGCACAAACCGACGTTATCTTTACCGCTGTCAGTGATTGTCGAAGTGATAGGATGAAATCGGCCAAGGAGATGATAGACCAGCACTACAACAACAAGGATTGCCGCATGTATCCGGATTTCCGTGAGCTACTCGCGCAGAAGGACATTGATGCCGTGTTCATTGCCACCGGTGATCGCTGGCACACAACAGCCTCGATATACGCGGCCCGTGCAGGCAAAGATATGTATTGCGAGAAGCCCATCTCGATGACCATCAGTGAAGGACGATCACTGGTTGAAGCTTGCCGCCGCTATGGCACGATATATCAGGGTGGTACTCAACGACGTTCAACAGCGTCTTATCGGTTTGCTGTCGAGATGGTTCGCCAGGGTAAGATCGGCCGTTTACACACGGTGGAGATACAGGTTTGGACCGGCCCGACCATTCCGCACGGTAAACCAACGCCGGTTCCAGAGGGTTGGGATTACGACACGTGGCTCGGTCCCGTGCAGTGGCGACCGTTTGTACCGGCGCGTGTTAATGGCTGGAATTATTTCTGGGACACAGGCGAAGGCCCAATCATCGGTATGGGTTGTCATTACACCGACCAGATGCAGTGGGCGTTGCGCCGCGACCATACCGGTCCGGTGGAATTTGAGGGACACTGCGAGTGGCCGGATCCGGCAAAGTTTATGAGTGAGACACCTGTCTTGGCCGAGACCCATTGCCGCTACGCGGACGGTATCAAATGTGTCATGTACTCACGGAAGACTTTCAAGGACCGCTACATTCGTTACATCGGCGATGAAGGCTGGGTTCAGGTGGACGACGAAACCAACGAGGTTACCGCCGAGCCGAAGTCCATCCTGAATTTGCGCGATACCGCTGGCATCAGCTGGACAAACGCAGGTGACCACGTCCGTAACCTGATCGAGTCCATTCGTAGTCGCCGTCCGACTATCTGCCATCCGGAGGCGGCCCATCGAGCTCAGACTATCTGCCAGGCAATGAACATCGGCCTGCGCCTCGGCAAGAAACTGCGCTGGGATCCTGTGAAGGAATGTTTTGACTGCGAAGAAGCCAACCGCATGCGTCATCGTGAACCACGTGCCCCGTGGTTCATCTGATCGTTGAATATTTTTGAAAGGAAAAATAATAATATGAAATCTCTAATATTCGCCGTCCTGATAGCTCTTGGCATCATATTAACAATGCCGTTGTATGCTGCAGATCTGTCTCAGCTCATCGCCGACGCCGCGAAATACGAATCCGGCCAGAGTGTCGAACCGCTACAGAAGATAGAGCAGCTTATTCGGGATTCGGTAGGTAAATCAGATTTACAAGCTGAACTTGAAACAGCGATGATAAAATTACTCACTTCAAACTCCACATTTGAAGCCCGCCGCTTTGCCTGCCAGCAACTGGCGGTTATCGGCACCGACGCGTCGTTACCCGTGTTGGCTGAATTACTGAAGAATGAGGAGACCGCTGGAATTGCCTGCCTTGCGCTCAGCTGTCAACGCTTGCCCAAAGCCGTGGAGATTCTCAGTAATACTCTGACTGCAGTGCGCGGCCGGTCACGGATTCAACTTATCATTGCGCTTGGCAATCATCGTGATATGCAGTCCGTTAGGCTTCTGACCGAAATGGTACGCGACACCGATACCGATGTTGCGTGCGCCGCCATTATTGCGCTTAGCAAGATCGCAGACAAGTCTTCTTGTGAAAGCATTGCCGCATTGCGCAAAGAAGCCAAACCGGCCATCGCATGGGCTGTGATCGATGCATCACTGCGTGTTGCGGAAAAACTTGTTGCTGATGGCGACAGAAAAGAAGCGCTGGCGATTTATATGGATTTGCTTCAGCCGACGCAACCGATCAATATCCAGCGTGGTGTACTGGCCGCTCTGTTTTCTGCCGACAAACACGGTGCCGAAAAACGAATCCTCGATGTGCTTCACGGTTCTGATTCCATGCTGAAACCGGTGGCGATTGCCGCCGTTGGCTTATTGAAATCCCGCGGTGCTTCCAAGAAGTTTATGGCGGAACTTCCAAAGCTTCAACCATGCGAGCAGGCGATGATGATAGAGGCGCTCGCCAGCCGCGGTGACGGAGCCGCTGTAGCTGCCATTCGAGAAAAGATATTGTCCTCCGATGTTGTTGTCCGTCGTTCTGCCATTGCTGCTATCGGCAAACTTGATGGCGCCACATCCGTCCCGTTATTGTGCCAGGCACTCGGTAAAACACAGGACGATGAGGAGATTCAGGCTATTGGATCGGCTCTTAGCGATCTTAAAGGTGGCAAAAAAACAAATAAAATCATTATGGAAGAAATGAAACGCGCCACTGGTAACACGAGAAGCACGCTTATCTCTGTGATTGCCAAACGATGCGGTCATGCGGCCGTCCCTGTGTTGATCGAAGAAACGGCAGGTACTGATGTTGCCCCTGTGAAAGCAGCATTTCATTCGCTGGCCAGATTTACTACAGGTGATGACCTGCCCGTGTTACTTGAGAGGCTGGTCAGCCTTAAAATTCCCGAGCTGCGATCAGATGCCGAGAGTGCTGTAGTTCGTACAATGGCCCGGATTGAAAATATTTCGAGCCGTACGGATGTTGTTTGTGCCGCGCTTGACAAAAACAGTAATAATGAGTCACGTTGTATGCTTCTGCGGCTCCTGTTAAACTGTGCCGATGCCAAAGCACTTGCCACGTTAAAGGCGGCCTTGAAAGACAGCAATCCGGATGTTCGCGAAACAGCCATCCGTACCTTGACGGATTGGCCGGACAATAGTGCCTGGGATACTTTGATAGAGATCCGCAAGCAAGCGGAAAAGGACTTGTTTCGTACACTTGCGTTACGAGGCCTGGTTCGATTGGCGACAAAACAAAACGCAACGGCTGATACAGGTTCCATGGACCGTTATCGCCAGTTGTTTGCCAATGTTCAGAACGACGATGAGCGTAAACTGGTTCTTAGTGCATTGGCCGGTGCGGTACATCCGGATGCGTTGCAACTTGCATTACCATTGCTTTCAAATTCCGCTGTCCGTGCTGAAGCGGAGCTGGCAGTAAAGAAAATAGCTGCTGCAATCAAAGATAAAAATCCACAAGCGGCCCAGGATGCCCTGAAAAAGCTGAAAACAACAAAACCCTGAGAAAACCTTTAATATAAGCTCACTACCGGGTAAGAATTGAGTCATTCGTGATGGTCTACTGTCGACTTAATATTATCGGCAGCATACCAGTACAAGAAAATAGTATCCTGCTGGTAGCCGTTTTTTGGGGTCTGAAATAGTATTAATCACAGAAGATTGAGAATAGAAAAAATCAAAGGAGGATTGTGTTATGCCGTATCTTGAGAAAACAGAGAGTGAAGGTAGAATCGCGAAAGTCAAAAAACTGCTGAAAGAGAAGAACCTCGATTTAGCGCTGGTTTACTATGATGAATTCAACATTGGTAACGGCTGGTATCTGACCGGCTGGTGTCCACAGTTCGAAAGCGGGTCCGTACTGGTTCCGAGGAAGGGAAATCCTATGCTTTTGGGTGGTCCTGAAAGTGAACCATTTGCCAAGTTGGACAGTGCGGTTAAGGAAACCCGTAATTTCCCGGTCTTCATGGTTCCCAACGAGGAGTATCCAAATGCCACCATCATTGATTTCCCGGCCTTGTTCAAGGAACTTAACGGGAAACTCGGTTCAGTGAAACGCGTGGGATTGGTCGGCGCCGGACGGATGCCCGCCGAATGTTACCAGCAGATTATTGACGGTTTCAAAGGGGTCAAGCTCGTTGATATCACCGATGATTATGTTGAACTGCGCTACAGCAAATCGCCTTGGGAAATCGAGCAGATCAGTAAAGCTTTCAGGCTGGCGGACCTCTGTTATGACGCGATGGAAAAAGCCATCCGTCCCGGAGTTTCTGAAATAGAAGTGGCGGCCGCAGGGGAACATGCCGCCCGCAGCAGGAGTGCCAGTGGATTTGGATTCAGCGCTATTGTTGGAAGTGGTCGCCGTTCCAATGCGGTGGTACCGACGGCGAGTTCAAAGAAACTGAAGAAAGGTGAGCTGGTCATGATCGGTATTGCTCCCAAGGTCCAGGGTTATGCTGGAGTTGTTGGAAATGTGTTACCGGTTTCCGGTCGATACACGCACCGACAAGCCGAATGTCTCAAATACCTCAAAGAGGCGTTTGTGTTGACGAAAGCCGCGCTTGTACCCGGCAAAACCGGCGTTGAAATCGATGCTCCGGCACGGGCTTACTTCAAGAAACATGAACTTTCAAAATATTTAGTGTGCCCGTTTGTCCATACGATTGGACTCCACGAAGCGGAATCGCCTTTCTTCGGACCTCACAGTTACGATATATTGAAACCGGGTATGACTATCTGTATTGACGTCAGCTTTTTTGGTCATCCGGAATTCAACGGGGCACGAATCGAGACGGGGTATCGGATTACCACCAAAGGGCCGGTACCGTTAAGTAAGAAAATGGACGCACTGTTCTGTAAGGATTAATGTTATGCATAAGACTAAATCACAAACGAAGTCTTCGCGCGGTAAGAATCATACCTTTGATGTGGTGTTCGGATTTGACATGGAGACCGATATCGGTTCCTTCACACCTTTTTACGAAGGTGTGAAGCACGGTACACCCCGGATACTGAAGCTCATGAAAAAGTATGGTATCCGTGCGACGTTCTTCTGGACGGGTCACGCGGCGGAAAACAATCCCGGTATGGTCCGGCAAGTACGCCGGGCCGGACACGAGATCGGTTGTCATGGTCTCTATCATGAAACGGTTGGAACACCTATCTTTCCTTTGCCGAATAACTGGCCTATTCTTCCTTCTGAGGTGGAGGGCAGGTTGCGCGAGTCAACGCGTATCGTACGGGAAGTGAGTGGTGTACGCCCCGTGAGTTTTCGTTGCCCGCGCCTCTGGGGCAGTACTCACGTATTGAATGTGCTGGAAAAACTGGGCTATGTGGCAGATGCCTCATTCCCGTTATACTTTTTCAGAAAGCCGTTTGTGCCATATCATCCATCGGCAAAAGACTGGACTAGACCTGGCAGGATGCGGATTGTGGAAATTCCGAATTTCTGTGACCTCACTATGAAGAGTAATGATCCTTATCAACGTGACCGGGACCAGTGGCCGGTCTATCGAACCCGGTCTCCACAGTTTCTGATGGATAAGGCCGATAGTTTCATCAAGTACGTTCAGACCCGTAGGAAGCGTCCAGTGCTCTGCTTCTACCTTCATCCCTGGGAATTTCATCCGATGCCGCAGGGAGCGCTCGATTTCGGCGAAAGCAGCGTGAAACCGCTGCCATTTATCACAAAGAACTGCGGACTGGAAGCAGTCAAACGACTTGACCGTGTTTGTGCCATGCTCAAAGAGCGGGGTGGCAGGTTTGTTACGGCGAAAGAGCTGGCAGCCGAAGTGGCGTAAGACACAAGGTGCCCGATTATTTCGAAGTCTTCTTGAAAGGAGGAAAATGATACGCAAAGCATTTCTGATTCAAGCCAAGCCGGGTATGGCGGCTGAATATGAAAGAAGACATAATCCGATTTGGCCCGACCTTAAGAAGGCACTGAAAGCTCATGGAATCAGTAATTACTCAATTTTTCTTCATGAGAGTACTGGTGCGCTTTTTGGCTGCTTTGATGTTGAGGACGAAAAAAAATTCCAGAAGATTGCAGAGAATGATGTGTGTAAGCGATGGTGGCGATATATGACCGAAGTCCTCGTTAGCGAAAGCGATGACAGCCCGAAGGCAAAAGAGGATATGCTGCGTGAGGTCTTTCACCTGGATTGAAGTGAACCAGCAGAGAGGGAAAGCAACACACATACTGAAAACATTTGATATGACTGGGAAACTGGGTCATGTAGTGGTACTGCGGAATAGTCGATTACATGGCCTTTTAAATTACGTGGAGAACTAGCATGGAACAATTGTTCGGGATTATTCTACATTCGATCGGTGGCTTCTCTTCGGCAAGTTTTTATGTTCCTTCCCATAAGGTGAAAAAGTGGGCATGGGAGACCTATTGGATTACCCTGGGTTTTGTGGCATGGATCATCATGCCGACGATCGGCGGTTTGTTTACGACTCCTGACCTCCTGGGTATTATCCGCAACAGTCCCTTGAACAGCATGCTCTGGTCGTATGTGTTTGGTGTCTTGTGGGGATTTGGCGGGCTTATGTGTGGACTGGGCCTGCGCTATGTCGGTCTGTCGCTCGGGCAGTCGATTTCACTCGGTGCATGTGCCATCGTCGGAACGCTTGTCCCTGCGATCATGGATCATAAAATAGACATGCTGTTATGGACGACGCCGGGGAGAGTTGTCTTGCTGGGTTTCCTCGTTTGTATTGCTGGCATTACTTGCTGTGGCTACGCGGGATTGTTGAAGGAACGCCAACTGACGGATGATCAGAAGAAGGAGTCGATCAAAGATTTTTCTCTCGTAAAAGGACTCACTCTGGCCATCATGGGCGGCATCATGAGCGCTTGCATGGCGATGGCCATCAAAGCAGGTACTCCGATTGCCGCCGAAAGTCTGAAAGCCGGCACTGCAAAAGTATTTGTGAATATTCCGATTTTTGTCTTTGCCCTTGCTGGAGGATTTACGACGAATTTCTTTTCTACCATGATTCTTAGTGTCAGGAACAAGTCATTCGGTGACTACGTTATCCGCCCGCGAAGCACTTTGTTGTTCAACTATTTTTTGTCCGCTATTAGTGGTCTGATGTGGTATGGCCAATTTTTCTTCTACGGTATGGGCACCACGAAGATGGGTGAGTTCGACTTCGCCAGTTGGAGTATTCACATGGCATCCATCATTATCTTCAGTAATTTCTGGGGCTTGTTTCTGAAGGAGTGGAAGCTGGTTGATCGTCGGACGCTGATGTATCTGTGGATTGGTATCTTCATGCTTATTATCTCGGTTGTTATGATTGGTATTGGCAACAACCTCGCGGGTAGAGCATGATATGGCTGACATTATCGGGAAGCCATAGTGCTTGAAAAGACCAGAAGGTATCAGCAAATAATGTTTTGCAGTCACGTATAGAAATAATCACAAAATTCGAGGGCATTCTGTTATGAAATATTCTGCTACGAAAAACAGCAAAGCGATAACACGCCGACAATTTGTTCAGACCGGTGTGATGGCGACCGGGGGATTGATATTCGCTCCAGCTTTTGTCCGGGCTGCCGGAAAAGGTGGCGATGTATCAGGTAAATCCGCTACGGTGATGCAGGCAAACGATCTGCCAAAAGGTAAAGCGCCGTTGCCGGTTTCCCTGCCTCATTTTCCTGATCGGCTTCATGCCTTTGTCTGGCGTAACTGGCAGCTCGTTACACCCGAACGTATGGCGGCTGCAATAGACGCCAAAACGTCCGATATATTAAAACTTGGAAAGGCAATGGGGCTCGAACGTCCACCGAGAATTTCAGCCGAACAACGTAAACGTTCCTGTTTGACGGTGATAAGGCGTAACTGGCATCTGTTACCTTATGAACAATTGCTGAAATTACTTAACTGGACGCCTGAAGAAATGGCGTTCACGCTTCGCGAAGATGATTTCATGTACATCAAAATGGGCAGTCTGAAACCCCAGTGCGAACCATTGAAATATTCACCGCCCGATCCGGCAACGGTGGAACGAGAGAAGGAAATAGCTCAAATTGCAGGAAAGTATTTCCCTGATGGTGTTTGTCAAACAAGTGATGAATTGTTTGGTTTTGTTTCGCGGCTTTCAGAAAAACCATCATCGAAACGCGAGACCGAGGCACAGAAAACGCTTTTCTCGCCGCGTTTCTGTTATTCTTATTTCGCCCTCTACGGTGATCCGCTGCTGGACAGAGATGCCGATCCTTATCCCGATGGTTATCTCGCCCAGTTGGCCGCGACAGGGGTAGACGGTGTATGGCTACAGGCGGTATTGAGCAAACTGTCGCCATTTCCATGGGACGAAAAACTGAGCGCCCGTTACGAGGAACGTCTGGCAAATTTGCGCGCCTTGGTCAAACGTGCGCGCAAGCACGGAATCGGGATTTACCTTTATTTAAATGAGCCGCGTTCCATGCCGTTGGCTTTTTATGAAACGCGACCTCAGTTAAAAGGTGTCGTGGAGAATGACTATGCCGCGCTTTGTACCAGTGCGCCGGAAGTTCAACAGTATTTGATTAACGCAGTGGCTTCTATTTCGAAAGCAGTACCTGACCTGGGAGGTTTCTTTACGATTACCGGTTCTGAAAACCTCAGTAACTGCTGGTCGCATCACAAAGGTACTGGTTGTCCGCGCTGTGGAAAGCGCACGGCGGCTGAAGTGATTGCAGAAACAAACGGTTTGTTCCAGCAGGGGATCAAGCAGGCTGGTACTGGAGCGAAGTTGATTGCATGGGACTGGGGTTGGGCAGATCCATGGGTGGAAGGTATTATCAGTCGATTACCAGCTGATGTCGCCTTGATGAGTGTAAGTGAATGGGGTGTGCCCATCAATCGGGGTGGTGTGGAGTCGAAGATAGGCGAGTACTCCATTTCGGCGATTGGACCGGGTCCCAGAGCGACGAATCACTGGCAATTGGCCCGCCAGCGCGGATTGAAGACCATTGCCAAAATTCAAGCAGGCAATACATGGGAACTCTCGGCTGTACCTTATATTCCGGCTCTGGAAAATGTTGCCAGGCATGCTGCGAACCTTCGTGAAGCCAATGTCGGAGGACTCATGCTTGGCTGGACTTTAGGAGGATATCCTTCGCCAAACCTCGAAGTTGTCGCCGAAATGGCACAGGCAAATCAGAGCGGACAAGCCGTAACTGTAAATGCAGTTCTGGAAAAGGTGGCACGACGCCGGTTCGGTCAGGATGTTGCATCAGCAGTTGTAGAGGCATGGAAAAAAATCAGCGTGGCATTCAGTGAATTTCCATTTCATATTGGAACTGTTTATAGGGCACCGATGAATTACGGACCCAGTAACCTGTTTTGGAGTGAACCAACGGGGTATAAATCCACAATGATTGGATTTCCTTACGACGATCTGGATGGTTGGCGAGTGGTCTATCCCGCCGAGACTTTTATTGGACAAATGGAAAAAGTAGCAAACGGATTTGACAATGCCGTTACTGCATTGAGACAGGCCGTTGAACCGTACAAAAAGAAACTCAGTTCTGCAGAACGACAAAACCTGGAAGGGGAAATTGACGTGGCTGATGCAGCTGCGATCCACTTCCGTACTACCGCCAATCAATCGCGTTTTGTCCAGGCCCGTCAGGCTCTTGCGGCACTGAAGAGTGCGGAAGGGGCAGCGCCTTTGTTGGATATTCTCGAAAAGGTTCTGAAGGATGAAATTACACTCGCACATCGACTACATGCAATCCAGAGCCGCGATTCCCGTATCGGTTTTGAAGCCTCCAATCAGTATTATTATGTTGGAGTGGATCTTGCTGAAAAGATTCTGAACTGCCGTGATTTATTGGATCGTTGGATTCCTGCACAACGCAGGAAGTCTTAAACGGTCTCCAGTAAATAAAGTATTTTGTAATTTTGGATTTTCTAAAGATTCCAGTTTTCCTTCTCGTTTTGGTATTCTGAAAAATCGATATTTCCCTTTTTTATCATAATTATTACCGGATTTAATCATTATATGAAAAAAATGTAAGATTTTATTGACTTCAATGGGCTTGTTAGATAGATTAATGTCGTATTAAGAAATAATTAATAGGCCTAAGCCAAGACCACAAAAGCATTATTGAAGATTCTGGGGTGATCCTGTTGTGCAGACAATTCATGAGCAACTTATTTTTCAATTAATTGAGAACCGTCAGGCTACGAGTCAGGTGGAGATAGCCCAGCGTCTTGATCTTCCGAGTAATACGGTTCATGGCATTGTGAATCGTCTTTTAAGGAATGAGGTAATCAGGGCCGACCGGATTGAGAGACGCGGCAGAGGACGGCCGATTCAGCATTATTGCGTATTTAAAAAAACGCGCGTTATGGCAATTCAGTGGCTTGGTTCGGTATGGCATGCGGGCGTATTCCTGGACAATCAAGTGGTGGGCAAAATTCAGAAACGAATTTCACCCCTGCTTAATAATTGCCAGGAGGCTCTGCAGATGCTGCGGGAGTTTCGAGATATGACGCTCCAGCAAGCAGGGCTCACCAGCAAGGACATTGATGGAACAGTGCTTGGTATCAATGCGGTGAGGGTTCCCAATGAACGGATATTGAACAGCTCGGTTATTCCATGGATCAGGGAGTTTTCTGAGGAGAAACTTGCGAAGGAACTTGAATGCGATATTCGTTTGGAAACCTATTATTCCCAGTCCCGAACGGTTTCTGAGTTACGGGTCCGAGCAGGGGATAATATTCACAATCTGGTTATCTTTAACGTAGGGGATGGGGTAAGCAGCCAGGGATTAAGTCTTGATCCGATATGGGCGTCTCAACATCGTATTTGGGGAGAGATGGGACACATTGTTGTGGATCCCGATGGACCGATCTGTGGATGCGGACATCGAGGTTGCCTGGAAGCGCTGATATCCGGGCCGGCGATTCTGAGGAAAGTTCGGTCGGATGTGCAAAATGGGGTTCAAACCAGGCTGGCCGAGTATACTGGAGTGTTACCCGCCGAGTTTTTCAGCCAGCTGGAAATGCTGGAACGAAGCGGTGGGGATTCCTATGCGAATACAATTGTTCAGGAATTAATTCGCCGTTGTGCCTGGGCTGTTTCGGTGATTGTGAATCTTTTGCATCCGGACGTAATTGTGATGAGCGGATATGTTTTGGAAGGACGGGATGAATGGCGCAATCGAATCTTGGCGGCAGCCAAATCTCTTATCCTGTACGGCGAAAAGGAAACAATTCCTTTGGAGTTTCCAAAAGCTGGTGCAGAAGATTATCTGCGCGATCTGGCGGCCTCCTTCAGTACCAGTCAAACTGAACCAAAAGGAATGGTGGAAAACCTGTCACGTAACTAAACAGGGAATGATATGCACATTAAACGAACAGCTGTTCAAATGATCAGGTTGGTGATGACTGGTCGGTTAACAGGCTATATTCGGCGATTACCAGGAGAAACTCAAAGGTAACTGAATCAAGGAGCTCGAATAGTTCTGTCAAGATATGAAATAGATTGGAAGGATTTGGTAGGGCGGGGCCGCCGGACCCGCCTCTTATCAAAAATGGCGCGCCCGGCGGTCGCGCCCTACCTTTAGTTGCGACTTAGGTAAGTGAAGATAGAGAAAAACGAACATAGAAAGGAGTCGTTATGAGTCGAGTTACAAATCATGCGAACGACAAGGCGGGGTATACACGGAGGAATTTCATCAAGACAGGAGGCGCAGTTGTGGCGGGACTGGCGGTGAGTCATTCCGCCGGGGCTGCCGATGCCGAGAAACTGGCTGTCAGCGGTGGACAGAAAACTGTGACATTCCCGGCCAACCGGCTAGCTGCGATAACCCGCTGGCCGCGTTATGGCGAAGCCGAAAAAAAACGATTACATGATCTGATAGACAACAATAAATTCTACGATGAACTACCGCTTTTTGAAAAGGAGTGGAAGGAATATACGAACTCGGCTTTTGTGAAGGCACATATGAACGGTTCAAGCGCATTAACGAGCATGTATTTTGCGCTGGATCTGCCGGCCGGGAGCGAAGTCATGGTGCCGTCATACACCTTCTTCTCAGCTTGCCTGGCAATGCGTTTCTCGGGACTTGTACCGGTCTTTGTAGATATTGATCCGAAGACGGCATGTTTTGACCTGGAAGATGCGAAGAAAAAACTGACACCACAGACGAAAGCCGTGGAAGGCATGCATTCGTGGGGACTGCCGTGCGAGATGGATCTTATCTGTGATTGGGCAAAAGAGAAGGGACTTATCACGCTGGAAGATTGCGCGCATGCCCACGGCGCTTCAATGAAGGGTAAAAAAATAGGGACATGGGGACAGATGGGTATTTTCAGTTTCCAGGCATCCAAGGTGATGCCGTCTGTGGAAGGCGGTATGGGCATGTATCAGACGCGTGAATATTTCGAGCGCGGCGCAGCTTTTGGTCACTACGAGGACCCGGTAAAGTTTCCTAAAGACAGTCCTGTCCGTGCCTACGAAGGTACCGGGTTTGGTCAGAAATACCGGATGCATCCGTTTGCGGCCGCCGTAGCTCGTCAGCAATTACAGGAACTTGATTCCCGCAATGCGACCGTGGAGAAAAATGTTCGAGCATTGAATAACCGGTTGACTCAATTGGAATGTGTCACTGAACCGCGTTGTCGTCCTGATCAGAAGCGGGTTTATTACAGTGGAAACATGCTGTTCATTGACTTTAAGAAGCTTGGTTTGTCACGCGATACTATCGTGAAAGCACTGAAAGCCGAGGGCGTTCGTGTCAGCTTCTGGGATTATCCGGCACAGCACAAGCTGAAGATTTATTCTGAGGCCAAGTGGTGGCATCATCCGCCGAAGATTCCGGATTCCATGCCTGGTATTGACTATGTGAATGCCAACCATATCTTCGTGCCGTGTATGTACGAGGACGCGCCTGAATTGGTGGAGCAATATGTAAAGGCCTTCGAGAAAGTCTGGGCCAATCGTTCTAAATTGGCATAAAACTGACATATTGGCCTTGCCAGAGGTATTAAGACAGGTCTATAAACCATTGTACCTGTCTTCTGCACGGTTCCGTGCAGAAGACAGGTACTCGGTTACAGCTTACTATCAAAAAACATCGGGAGGTCATCATGGATAACAGTTCAGTATCACGAAGAAATTTCCTTAAAACTTCGGCATTCACCGCCGGAGCGGCCGTATTGGCTGAAGTCGGAACACGACAGGTATTCGCAGCCGGTTCAGATAAGATAAAAATCGGGCTCATCGGTTGCGGCGGAAGAGGAAAAGGCGCGGTCGATAACTGCATAAAATCTTCACCTGGAATTGAGATTATTGCCGTTGCAGACCTGTTTGAAGAGCAGGCCAAAAATGCAAAGAAGAGTTTTGAAAAGTTTGGAGAAGCATGTAAAATTAATGACGACCACGTGTTCTGGGGATTTGATGCTTACAAGAAACTGATTGATTCGGGTGTGGACATGGTTCTTCATGCGGGACCTCCTGCATTTCGTCCTGCACATATCAAGGCCGCCATCGAAGCGGGCAAACATATTTTCATGGAGAAACCCATAGCGGTTGATCCTGTCGGATGCCGCGTGATCATCGAGGCATCCAAGATGGCCGAACAGAAGAAACTCGGAGTGGTATGCGGGACACAGAGCAGGCACAGAACCTCGTACCTGGAAGTAATGAAACGAATTCACAACGGTGATATCGGCGAACTGACCGGCGGGCAGTGTTATTACGTCAGCGGCGGGATTTGGTTCCGTGACAAGAAGGGCGCGATGGCAAATGTCAGTAACTTGGAGTGGCAGTGTCATAACTGGTATCACTGGGATTGGTTGAGCGGCGATCAGGTTGTTGAACAGCATATCCACAAGATTGATATCATGAACTGGTGTTTCAATGGTCCGCCAAAGAAGATCTGGGCAACAGGTGGAAGGCAGACGCGTGATCTTCAGATACTTCCTCTACTCAAGGATTCACCCGACTTGAAGAGGATGGGTGAAACCAATGGACATCCCAATATGCTGGGCAACATCTATGATCACATTACTGCCGAGATGGAATATCCAAACGGCGCGCGCTGTGTCAGTATATCCGGACACATTGCCCACGCGACTGAAAGAGTCGACGAACGCATTGTCGGCACCAAGGGCGAGTCAAACTGTTCAGCGATCATCAAAGGGGAGAAACCTTATGAGTATAAGGGTGAGATACCGAATCCTCAGGTTCAGGAACATACAGACCTGATTAAGAGTATTCGTGACGGAAATCCTCTTAACGAAGGTATTCGTATCGCCGAAAGTACTCTTACGGCAGTTGGTATTCGCATGTCTGCATATACCGGCAGGGAACTCTCATGGGATTGGCTGATGAAAACTTCCCAGTTGGATATTATGCCCAAGGATCTCAAACCGGGACCGGGCCACTTCCCGCCAATTGCATTAGCTGGCATAACAAAACTGATATAGCCATCGTAGTCAACGGGCTATAAGTGAAAAAGCGTTGCGGATTGAGCAAAACGGATCACACGTGAAGTCAGTCCATCTACTTTGTTATCGCAAGCGGCGCGTATGCATATACAGCACCGCTTGCGATGCCTTGTAGCTGTACCAACTTGACGTGTTCCCGTTTTGGCACTTCATCCCGCCATCTGCGATGTCGGGATTACATGCATCCCAATCCGCACCGCGATTCGCATCGCCATCCCGAAACGGCATGTCGAATAGGAACCTTTGTAACTCATCGGAATGGTTCACCAAATTGTTTAACTGACGGATGTACCTTCTATCAACGGAACGATTTGTTTGGCGCTTTTGGCGCCATGTAACCAATTATTGATAACGACTAGACTTGTGACCAGGATCACGCTGGGAAATATACGGACTAACGCGTTGCGACGATCACACTTTCAATATTCAAAACTTCGGCAATCTTCCGGATTGTTTTGCCATGATGTCCGATCCCAAGTGCGAAATGATGGGTCGGCCCCTGGGCAGACCATTCCTTGAGAAACGTACGGACATCCGGCTTGAAGAATCCGCGGGTGTTCGTATTGCCGGTGGCTGGTATCGGGCCACGTACAGATTCTCCCTCACCGATCACGAATTTGAATTTACCTTGTGCTGTTAAACCGATACTCAACATTGTAATGGGGCCTTCCTTGATTTTGAATTCCACGCCGGCGCCAGAACCCGGTTTGCCGTGATATTTTATAAGACTGCGCAACACGGGTTTGCCATCGGCAATATTGATATGATGCGGACCATCGTGTCCCACGAGTACAAAACCTTCCTGGAAATCGACTGGATGGAATTCTGCAAAACTGCCTCCAATGTCCAGCCGGTCCATGATCAACATCGCAATACAGGTCTTCAGGTCCGATTCACCACACATTGGGAAACCCGCGCCTGTCAGCAGTGAATTGCCGACGATCAGGTTGGTTACCACGCGGCGCAGGTCGCTGTCCGGTTCCCCCTCGTAATAATAGGCAAGACCATCGAGTTTCTTTTCTTCCACAAACTTGTCCAGGGTAACAGCCACACGGGCGGCCATCTGCAGATCATCATCGGTGAGTTTGCGGGTAATCGGGTCGGATTTTGGATCAGGCGTATCGAATACATCGAGGATCTGCTTCTTCTTGTCTTCGATCTCACTGGATTGCACTGTACGGTAGAGACGTAACAGGTCGTCCGCTTCTGTTTGAACAATATGACATCCAAAAGCCGCGGTGAATGCCGTCGGATCGGAATGCATGTCCAGCATTGATTCCAGTACATGACCAAAATGACCTATCCGCGCGCCATGCAGATCGTGCAGTACCTTGGCAATATTACACCACTCAGCCAATTCGGCCTCTGCCTGTGGATCGTCGTCCAGTGTGCCAAGTATGACAGGTGGTGGACGCTTGCCCATGCGAATTGCCACACCGGTAAATTCCGGAACCGAACAGTAATCATCATTGATCAACTGCATACGGGTGGAGGCTTTGGCGTAATCGAGCGCCTTACGCGGTTGCAGGGCAACCAAAACAATTGGAACATCCAACTTGCGGATCAGGATACCGAAAGTAGATGATGTGGCATAAGTAACCATATCGCAGAAGATGAGATCCAGGTTGGCGGCCTTTAGTTTGGGTAATAGCTTGAATGCTCCTTCAGCATTGTCGATCAGCCCGAAATTTGTAACCTGTACATCCTGTGCCTGCACGCGCTTGACCAGGATGTCCATCTTACTGATCAATTCATCGCGCAATCCCTCAAACTGGCTCCAGTAGGTATAATGTCCCACGCCGAAGATGCCAACGTTGGCTGTACGCGGCTTACGGCGTTTGATACGTGTCTGCGGACGGTTTTGGATGTCTGCCGCGATCACGTGCCAGCTCGATGAAGTTAGAGCAAAACTACCGGCCACAGCGCCCAATCCCACCAGGAAATTACGCCGGCTGTTATCAATATGATTGTATTTCGTCGCAAAACGTCTCATTTATTTTCTCCCAATCTTGAAATCATGATAATGTGGCCGAAGTCTGGCATCGTGATACAGTAACTGTCAACGTCATTTGCACGTCCTCGATATTACTGCAACGTCACGCGGACCGATCTCGAAAGTCAATACAGCTTCATCTCCTGTGACCTTTGCCTGTATTTTATGGCCGGTGAACTCGTCACGGTACTTTGCGCCCCGGAGGTGCTGTACACGAATTATCTCTCCGCGTACGGTGCGAAAACCGGTGTTATAAATTGTCCAGCAGGTCTTGCCGTGACTGTTACTCTGCCCAGGGAACATGTTCGCGTACAATCCCTGTGTCAACGTTGGAACCAGGGGCTGTGGACAGTTGCTGGTGAAACATTGCTTATTGTCGCGCAGTACCTTGTGCATCTTTGCGATATAGGCACGTGTTTCAGCTGTAAACCATTTTCCTGCGATACCCTCGATCCAGATTGCCTCGCCGTTGAATAGGATGCGTTTGCAGGCTTCGATATTGGAGCCCAACGGATGGTCGCAAGTGATGATTTCGATCGTCTTGAAAGTGGGGAAGGCAAAACGGTAGAGGTTTATATGGGTTGGTGACCAGTCATCTTTCACTGAGGAAATGTGATATGTGAAACTACCGTCCTGATATTGCGAGTTCACATCTGTCGGGCTTTCTTCGGTGTATAGTGCACATTCTGGACCAACCGCCTCTCGTACCCGGCGGAGCATTTCACGTTCACCTAAAACCGGAGTTACCGGAACAGGATGGCCATGGTCAGGGTTGTAACAACAGTGACCCGGTGTGGAGAAACCATATTCATCGATATAGAAACCGACGGCGCCAGTTTGCTGTTTTGCCCTTGCATAGGTTGCGGAAAGATAGTCCTGCCAGTCCTTGACCCAGGCGCAGATATTGTAACTTGGATCAAAATAGTTGTAAGGTTTGCCTTGCGAATCGAGCAATTGCCATGCTTTACCCTTTGCTTTGCCAAGATCGGATTGCGGATCCACGAGGTATCCTTCGATGTAAAGGCCAACCGGTACACCGCTCTTTTTAATCTTTTCTACTTCGGCTTTGAACTTGTCTGCTCCACCGAGATAATCCCAAGGCACATAATCGCCGCAACGGCCGTGCACCGGGTCCCAGCCCCAGTCGAACAGGTGCAGGTAATCCACACCTCCGAAATCTCTGGCGTCCTCATTAACGACTTCCTTTATGCGTAGTGTCTTGGTCTTTTCGTCAAACATACCGCTTTTAGTGGGAACAGTGAAATGTATGAACTGTTGACGAAAATTGAATATTTCACGGAACCAGCTTTTCAGCGGTGCAGCAGGTTTGTACCAGGTGGCTACCCACTCACGATAACGCTGGAGTTGTTCATGCCAATCGCCTTGGTTACAGCCAATAACGGTGTGAGGGGTTTCGATACCGGAATAAGGATTATATTCCATCGCCATTCGTACCCCGGCTTCTGTTTTTTGCAGTTGGTAATAACGTGGCATGGCGTTCATGTCCTGTGTCATCAGGTACATCCCCGTGCCTTGTGCCGGATCGAAGGTCCCGATGATTTGCAGCGGTGCTCCACCTCCGGCGTAAGGCTCACGCAGTGCTATTGGTACGTTGCTGATCACATCCCCGCGCCGTGGCATCCAGTACCATGTGTCTTCATGTTTGTTGCTGAAGTACAAACCGGTTAATTCAGGGAAAAAGAAATGGGATGTTTTCGGGTCCTGCCCGCCAATGTCACACGTTGCTCTCAGGCCGATTTCCTTATTGTCCTTAACGTCCACGAACACCGACACGCGAATTTGTGGTACAGCTTTCTTATAGATACAATCAATGCACCATTGTGGATTATCTGCCGAGGACTCGTCACGTATCTGCGCCACTTGAAAGTCCTCCGAAGTGAGATTCAAGTCACCTGTTTTGATCCTGAACAGCGGGCCTGACTTGAGATTTAATGGGGCTTTGGCGTAAGAGAAGTTCTCGGCGCTTGTGACTCGCAGTCCGTTACTGCAATCCAGTGTCAGTCCCAATGTTGCCGAACATATTTTTACGATTTTTTCGCTTTGGCTGATGGATGCCGGATGTGTTTCCACCTTTTGTGGTTTTAAAGGTGAAATTGCGGGTTTGGGTGTTGTTGCCAATGATGCCGGGCCGGGTTTATCACAGAGTGTTGCCGCCACCAGTCCGAAAGCTCCAGTCGTCATGCCGTCAATGAACGTCACTCTTTTCAGCGATTTTTGTGGATCAAGAGCCAATGAATACACGTTGAGACCTCGTGTGATAATATGGTTACCCTTGGACAACAGGAAAGGGAACTGTTCTTCGCTTGTATTGTCCGTATATTCGATACGGGCAACGAAACGTTCAACTTGCCTGATGCCATGAAGCGCATTGCCGGAAAACGACTGTTCTTCGTGCGAGGGTAATCTGGCAGCTAATAACAGGTAAAGTTCCGCGGCTTTACCGGACAGGGGAATATCTATATTTCCCTGTGCTTTGCCCGGCGTTATGATTGCGGCATCAGTTCCCGCGCGAACATTGAACGATATTCCGTTTGCAGTAATTTTACCCTCGGCAATCCAGCCTTCGAAACCGAGTTTGCGTGAGAGTTGCAGTCCATCGGTGTTGCCTTGAGGTAGATCCACCGGACGAAAAATTCCGGTTCCGGCGCTCCAACCTGCCTGGCATTCAAATATTTCCGGCAAGCGGATTATGGGTTTACGTTCTTCAAATGTGATGCTGGCTATCTCGAGGTTCGCGTCCGGTTGTATTGCCTGTAACTGCACAGCGAGGGTATTGATTGATGGTATTTCGACCGGTGAAATTTGTACATGCCATGAGTTGTCTGAAACGATGTCTGCCAGGCGGATGATGTTTTGTTCCTTGCTCTTCTTGTCCTCCGACTCACCTCTGATATAAAGCGCATAATCGTTGTAGCTTTGAATACCAGTTGCCCGGTACTTCATTGCGATCCATCGAACATTACGGATCGCCTGCGGGAGATTGTAAGACCACTTTGCGCCCATTCCGGCATCTTTCACTGAAAAGCGCGTGCCGGTTACTGTACGCTCACAGGCATTGTTCGTAGTATAATTGGCAAGCCAGGAGGGTTGCGTGGTCCAGGCGCTGGTTTCGGGCATTGCAACAGGAACACTGCGTCCGGTACCGGTGGGTGTCTCAACACCCTCTGCATCGGCTGGAAGTGTGTCTGTCACCGTGATGAAGTCCACCCAGAGCGAAGCTTTGCCGATATCGGTCGCAAAGCACTGCAATGCCATCTGTGTAATCGGCGGAATGACGCGGAGATCAGCAAGGTTGAAAGCCTGTGTATGCCACTGGTCATTGGCACGTATCGTTTTACCCTTGATGAGATGTACCCCGTCATGATGCTCGCGGTTGGAATCACCAATCCAGAGGAGGTAATCAGCCCGCTCGGCGGCATAGTTCTCGACCTTGTACTGGATGACGAGCCACGGTGTCAGTTCAATATCGTCAATCTCGACTTCACGTCGCCATTTCATTCCGTGGTTTTGTTCATTCACGTTGAAGTATGCAATTCCGTCGGCAATTTTTATTTCCGGCGCTTGGCTTGCGGAGTTACCGATCCAATCTGGGCGGGCTTCCCATCCAACTGGTGAGTTGAAGTCGTCACGGAAGGCCTCGTCGCAGTGTACTGAGAAGGGTAAGATAAAGATGACAGCAATCAATATTGTCTGTATAGAAAGATTTCGCATATTTCTTTATTGTTGAACGTCAGCCTTAACCGGACGTTGACCCACAAGGGTCAACGGTATGGTTCAAGGTATTGTTGGCAATGTCATTTTGGTTTACCTGATTCTATTTCTGACATAAGTTTTCGCAACTCCTGAACTTTATTTAGTGCTGAACATTCTTTCTGCGAGGCAGCAATGGTAGCTGCGGTCTCAAAGTGCCTAATGGCTTCTGTCAATGCCTGTTTGGCAGCAGTTGGTTTTTGTTGCTTTAGAAATACTCGTCCATCTGTCTCGTAGACCTCGCCGCAAAACATACTGGCTTCGTAATCGGGAGTCTCGTCAAGTGGGACACCACGTCTTGCCATACTCTGCGTTGCTACTTTGAAGGATTTTTGGTAGTTGTTAACAATACGTAAAGCTTCTTGTTTCTTTCCTCGAGCATAGTTGATTTTAGCCATTAATAAGATAGATTGTAAAAAGGCATCATCTCTTTCGTTGTGCCACAACAACTGCTCACACAGCATTTGTGCTTGAATGACTAGCTTAAGTGAATTGGTTACACCTATTTGAGTGGCATCACTCAACAACTGTTGCGCTCTATCGAGTTTGGCAATACGCTCCTTTGAAGAAGGAACTGGCCCACTGATACTGCCACGATCACCAAATTTAGCGGGTTGAGCCTCACATGTAACTGATACAGTGAAGACCAATACAGCAAATAAAGAGAGTAAAATGTCTTTCATGTTCGTTTGCAAACAGTATTATTCGGACAAATGTTTCTTGGGGATGACAAAGACATCCCGACCTTTTCTTTGAATAAGTATCGATCAGCGAAAACACGAGGTCAAGCCGGATAACTGGGACATTTCGCAGAAATGGAATTATCAAACATTACATGACTTTGTTTTTTTGTGCAAATACAGCGGACATGATAAAGACAAAGTCGAACAGGATATCCGAGGTCCTCAATGGTCGGAGATCATGAAAATCCCCTGTTTTTATGCCTGTTTTTAGATATATACAATAATTGATGTCACATATCCGTTATTACCAAAAGATACGGGATGCCGATTAACTTTATTACTTGGTTTTGTTTGTGCATCCTGTATAAGTTTTCGCTTTCTAAATAATAACATGCGCCTTGGGCATGGAGGAGAAGAAAATAGATGGATGGACGGTATGATTTGGCGGGGTGGCATACAAGATGGTATCGAGAATAGCAGAAGGTTTTGAAGATTGTATTTTTAAATAATAAATTTGAAGTCTAATAGTTTAAGGAGAATCAGTAATGAAGAAAGCAGTATTAGGTTTGACGGTTGCAATGTTTGCGTTGGCAATGGTTTCGACAGATGTCCTGGCAGCCAAGGGTGAAAAGAAGGACAAAGGTACTTCTGTGAAAGGATCACTGGCTGTGGTCAAGAATGACAAGGGCGAAGTTACAAGTGCTACAATAACGGCCAAGGACGGTACTGTTTACAATGTTGTTACAACAGGTCTTTCCCAGGATCTTGTCGCGCTCGATGGCAAGAAAGTACATGCCAAGGGTGAAGTGAAGGAAGCTGATGGCAAGACGATGCTGACAGTGAATGGTAATATTAAAGCCGCCGGCGAGAAGAAAGAAGGCAAGGGCAAAGGGAAGAAGTGTGCCGAAGCTGCCCCCGCCGCAGGTAAATAACAACAGTATAGATTGCATTAGAGTTTGATAGGATGCCCTGTCAGTCGTAAGGCCGACAGGGCATCTTTTTGTTCCCGTTAATCGGGGTTGTTATAAGTGGCGGACATGTATGTAACAAGGTCTTTAGTGCTCTCTGATCCCACGGCCTAAAGAGAAGAAACTGTAGAAGTCTTGTGTTAGCTTACTGTCGTTGTTATTGATTTATACCGCATACGGGAATATGGAACTGGTAAAAAACGGCAAACCCGTAGCTGAAATTGTGGTGGACGCTAACGCACTATCCGGCGCTGGACTTGAGGCATTACTAATCCAAGCTTGATTTTCTGCCCCGTCAGTGTTTCCATGTTTGAATAAATGTGGATACTGCTTTTTAAAAAGTTTTTCTTAATGATCATGATAAAACATAGTCAACCCCAGAGAGGAACCGTTATGAATAAGTTCATTCTATTGTTTGGTGTCGTTAGTCTGGCTCTTGTGACTGCTTATGGGCAATCATCAGTACCGGCTTTCAAGAAACTCCAGCTTACGGACCAGTTTTATGCCGAGGGCGCATACTATGCCGACTTTAACAAGGATGGGAAACTCGATGTGGTCAGCGGACCATTCTGGTATGAGGGACCGGACTTCACAAAGAAACACGAAGTGCGTCCACCCAAGGCATTTGATCCGAAGGGTTACTCGGATAATTTTTTGACCTATACAGGTGATTTCAACGGAGACGGTTGGGCGGACATTATTTATTGCCCGTGGCCCGGCAAGAAAGGCTTCTGGTATGAGAACCCGGCGGGCAAAGATCAGCCGTGGAAAGAACACGCAGTTTTCGAACCGATAGATAACGAGTCGCCGATGTGGGGCGACGTGAACAGTGATGGAAAACCCGAATTACTTTTCAATGCCAATGGTTGCCTCGGCTTTCTTACCTATGACACTGCGAAACCCGATGAGCTTTGGGTGTTTCATGCGATTACACCTCAGCGCAAGTATCACAAATACACACATGGGATTGGTTTCGGCGATATCAATGGCGACGGACGAAATGACATTATCGAAGGCGGCGGTTGGTGGGAACAACCGGTAAACCCGAAAACAGGTGAGCCGTGGATTGAACATCCATTCAAATTCGCAGATGCCGCATGCCAGATGTATGTTTATGACGTGGATGGTGACGGACTGAAAGATGTCATCACATCTTGGCACTGCCATAAATATGGCCTGCTCTGGTGGAAACAGGTGAAGTCGTCGCAGGGCGAAATAACCTGGAAAGAAAACGTGATCCTGCCGTCGAATCCTGACATGAATTCGAAGGATTTGCGAATCAGTCAACTTCACGCGATAGACCTGGCGGACTTCAATAGTGATGGTCTGTTGGACATTCTCATTGGCAAACGTTTCTGGGCACATGGTCCGAAGGGCGATGTTGAGCCGGATGCATCTGCGGTGGTTTACTGGTTTGAGTTGCAACGTAAGGCCGACAAGAGTGTCCAGTTCGTCCCACACATGATTGATGACAATTCGGGTGTTGGGACTCAGGTTGCCGCAGCCGACCTGAACGGTGACGGTATTCCCGATGTTATTACTGCCAACAAGAAATGCAGTTGTGTTTTCTTGAGCCAGAAAGCGAAATAGCGGAAGTTATTTTCGTTTAAGCATCTCGTCATTAATGACGTAAACGCGAGAGCCAAAATCGTTCAGATTGTTTGGGTGTGTCACAAGGACGGACCTGTGCTGGGATAAGGGATCATGGCCCTCCAGATGGCTGATGCGTTTTTCGAGTTCTATGATCTTGAGAACCAGCAGGATCATCAGTATTGCTATTATATAATTCATTTATTCTGTTCTCTCCTGCTCATGTACACCACGTACATACGAGCTACTTTTTACTTTAGCACTAATAATACCAACTTGAATGTATTGTGGATTTACAGCATTTATTCGGAAGAATTGATTGTTAAAATAACAAGTAAACACTGTTAGAATGGTCTATATGGAATGGGGTAATATTTTTAGAGGTCAGAGCAGAAATATCTCAATATCGAGAATGAAATAGTGTCTATAAATTAAAGATAAAACTTGGCGGAATAGACTTGTGTGACGTACCATGCTAGCTTTTTCCAGGGAGGCGCAACATGTATAATATAATTATGGCGTTTGTGTTGTTTGCGGCAGACAACTCCACAATTCCAATTTCGGCCAAAACAATTGATCAGACGTGGCCGGCGCCTCCCGGAGAGGAAAGCTGGACGTTTGTTGAGGACCTGAAGAAACCATTACCATTTGCATTATTCTGGAAAGAAGGAAGTCAATTACAGCAGGGACAGATAGACATACGCGGCGGTTTGGTTGTGAAACGCGATTTTCCAGACGAAAAGAAAGTATTGGAAACAGCGTATGCCGACCTCGAAAATTTTATCTTGTTCGCAAAACTTAACAGGGACGGTGGACTTCCTGTAGCAGCTGTTAAGGCGGCGACTGCCGTTCCTGAAGCCTATACAATTGAAGTTTCTCCCAAGGGTATTCGTCTGCTTGCCAACGATACTGAGGGTATCCGCCGCGCGATTTTTCATCTGGAGGAAATGATAGCTACCGCAGAGGGACCTTTCTTGAACCTGGGGGTAACGGAGAAAAAGCCGTGGTTGAAAAACCGTATTACACGTTGTTTTTTTGGCCCGATCAAACGTCCGCCGTTGAATCGTGATGAGCTGATGGATGATGTGGACTATTATCCTGACGCGTATCTCAACCGCCTCGCACATGAGGGGGTGAATGGATTGTGGTTGAGTATTGAGTGGAAAGACATAACGAAAACCTCTTTCCGTGAACCCGATAAAGACATGGAGAGACGGCTTGCAAAATTGCGCAAGACCGTGGAAAAGTGCGCGCGTTACGGCATCAAAATCTGGCTGTACTCAAATGAGCCGGAAGGTTTTTTCACGCCGGACGATCCCATGCTAAAAGCGTATCCTGATCTTGCCGGAGCTGGATGGCCTTCCCGTCGTTTCATCTGTCCGAATTCCGAAAAAGCACAGAAGTTTATTTATGAATCCACCCACTGGATTTTTTCACAGGTATCTGGATTAGGTGGAGCGATCAATATCTCGCTTGGTGAGGGTGGTTCCTCCTGCCTTGATTCGGCCGGGGTAAATAGTGACCGCAGACCGAATTGTCCGCGCTGTTCTAAAGTGCCTAACTGGCAAACACTTTACAATGGGCAGAATGCGATGGCGCGTGGAATAAAAGATGCAAACCCTGATGCGGATTATATCTGCTGGCTTTATATACCTTCCTGGATACCTATTACCTCGTGGGTTTACGAGTTGGGATCACATGTTCCGAAGGATGTTACGTTACAGATAAATTTTGAGTCCGGCGCCGTTAAGTATCAGCTGGACCGTCCGAAAGTAGGTGGAGATTACTGGCTTTCGTTCATTGGCCCGTCCGAACGTTTTGCGCGGTTTGCAGGAAATGCGTCCGCAAATAAATCGGCAATGTCCGCAAAACTCCAGGTCGGGTGTTCACATGAGTCGGCAACAATTCCATTCATGCCTGTTCCACCGATCCTGTATGCCAAGTATCGTGAAATGCCCAGGATGAATGTTACCAGTGTAATGCAGTGCTGGTATTTTGGGAATTATCCAGGGATAATGAACAAGGCCGCGGGGCGGCTGGCTTTTGAAGATTTCTCGGGAACGGAAGATGATTTCCTAAAGACACTGGCACGTTCGGAGTGGGGAAATGATGCGGGAAAAGTGGTACAGGCCTGGAAACATTTTTCGGAAGGGTTCCAATACTTCCCGCTTTCTACGCGCTTTCAGTGGTGGGGACCGATGCATGCAACGCCCGTGTGGCCGTTACACCTTAAACCTGCGCTCAAACAATTACAACCGACGTGGCTGGTTGGCGGGCCCTGCGGGGATGCTATTGGTGAAGTGCTGGATAACCATACCCTTGCCGAGGCTGTCATCCTGGCGCGGAAAATGTCCGAAGAATGGAACAAGGGTGTCGCCATCATGAAGACGCTTGAGACCAGGTTCAAAGAAAATCATGAGCGTATGCTGGATATTGGCCTGGTGGAAGCAATTGGTATCCAGTTTGCGAGCGGTTACAACATGATGCATTTTTATCTGATGCGCAGTCAGTTGTTTGACCTGACTCCACCTGATGCGCAGAAGCAACTGGCTGAAATGGAGGCAATTGTTCGCGAAGAGATCAAGAACAGCCAACGACTGGATGTACTCTGTGCGGCAGATTCGCGTCTGGGGTATCACTCCGAGGCCGAACGGCATCAGTATTGCGGCACGCGCTTGAAATGGCGTGTGGCGGTGTTGAATGACGTGCTCGCAACAGAGTTCCCCGAATACCGGGCGGCATTCGATGCGGGCAAACAGGTGTCACGCTTTGCCGAGGGGCGTGCGGTTTATACATGTGGGTCAGGATGGACTGATTGCAAAACATATCGTTGGCAGGCTGAAAGGGATAATGGTGACATTGTTCTCAAAGTGGAAATGAAGGACAAGAAAGCAAACGGATCCTTTGCCATGTATCTTTGTGATACTTTTGTGACAGCGCATTTCTGGGAGATCAATTTCTCGACAGGTGGAAGTATATCTGATTCCCGCGGCATTGGTCTGCGGAACGAACCATATAAAACATCAGATGGCATGAATGGTGCTATCGTACGCATTCCGTCTGAGGGGTTGTCCATTCTGGATCCTTCTGGCCGCACATATGCTTTCAATATTTTTAACAGCGGCATTATTGCGGATAATTGGCCAACCGGCATGGACGAGTCGGATTTGAAAACATATCGTCTGGCGTTAGGCCGTTTCAAACCGCAGAAGATGGGATATTTGAAATAAATTCATGCAGAAGTACAGAAATGGAGGAGAAAAATTATGGCCAAGAAATTTCGTTTTGGGATTATAGGCTGTGGTATGATTTCCGATTTTCACGCGGCGGCAATCAAAGATATCCCCAATGCGGAGTTAGTGGCGGTTGTTGATGTACGTGAAGAATCGGCACGGCGTTTGGGAGAGGCGAACCATTGTGCATGGTACACCAGTTTTAAAAAGTTCTGTAAGCATGACATGGACGTTGTCACGATTTGTACACCAAGTGGCCTTCATAAAGAGCCTGCACTCGAAGTAATCAAGGCTGGTAAACATTTGATTGTTGAAAAACCACTGGAAATTACGCTCAAGCGTTGTGATTCAATCATCGAGGCTGCGGACAAGGCCAGGGTCAAATTGGCAACGATTTTTCCATCGCGCTGGAGCGATTGTAACCAGCTGTTGAAACAGGCGATAGACAGGAAATGTTTCGGGCGGTTGACCCTTGGCGATGTTTATGTCAAATGGTGGCGCACACAGGCCTATTACGATTCTGGCGGCTGGCGCGGAACGTGGAAAGTTGACGGTGGCGGTGCAATGATGAACCAGTCGATACACAATGTGGACTTGATCCAGTGGTTTATGGGTAAAGTTGATTCAGTTATGGCGATGAGCGCTCTGCTTGCTCATAAACGGATTGAAGTGGAAGATACCGCTGTTGCCGTACTGCAGTTTAAAAATGGCGCGCTTGGTGTTATCGAGGGTACCACTTCGGTTTTTCCAGGACTTTTGAAGAAAATAGAGATTCATGGTGACAAGGGGACTGCGATTGTTGAACAGGATGATATTATTTTCTGGAAATTTGCAAATTCGACACCGCTGGATGAACGTGTTCAAAAACTCATGTCCCAACGCAAGTCGGGGGGCGGTGGTGCTTCTGATCCGAAAGCAATCAGTCACGTTGGACACAGGAAGCAATTCGAAGATTTTCTCAAGGCACTGGAAACCGGAGGGAAACCGCTGATAGATGGGATAGAGGGGCGGAAGTCTGTGGAGATCATACTTGCAATTTACAAGTCGGCGAAGACAGGGAAGAAAATAAAACTGTAATATTCCTGATTAAAGGACGCAGATTGTGTGATTCCCGGAATATTTATTTACCGGTGAACTGGCCTTCCTTGAAAGTGCCTTTCAGTTCGGTACCGCTTTTATATTTAAAAACGCCGTACCCATCCATCATGTCGTCTTTAAAATCGCCCTCATAGACATCGCCATTTGGAAAGACAAGTTTCCCTTTACCGTTCATTTTGTCATCTTTGAACTCGCCTTCGTATTTACTACCATCTGAGAACTTGTATGTACCCGTACCACACATTTTGCCGGCCTTGAACTCACCTTTATAAATGGATGAATCGGCGTATTTCATGGTTCCCTTGCCATCCATCTTGCTATTCTTGAATTCACCTTTATATATATCACCATTGGGCCACTTGTATTTTCCTTTTCCCTGTGTTTTGCCATCGACCATCCTGCCTTTGAAATCATAAACACCGGGATAACCGGATTTGATTGTTGTATTATCATTTGTAGTGACACAACCGAACAAGATAACAGAAAGAAATATTGCGTATATTGATTTAAAAAGATTCATTTTAAGCTCCTTAAATTAGGAATGAAAACACGAATGCTAATGGACGTCGTGGGGAATGTATAGGAAAAATGGCTGATAAAAATGCCAAACTGACGATAAAAAAGAATAAACAAGAGTAGAAAAGTTATTCTTACTGCCATTCGTGTTTTGGATAACGGCGCTGGAGTTCTTTTTTTACCCGTGGGTAGTGTTCTTTCCAGAAACCGGAAAGATCCTTTGTTATTTGGACTGGCCGCTGGTTTGGAGCAAGAATCTGGATGAGAACCGGAACTTTTCCCATTGCTACGTTGATTATTTCCTGGACACCATAAAGATTCTGAATTGTCTGGGCTATGTATGGGTCGGCACCTAACTTGTATATGACCTTAGCACTTTTGCCGTTTTCAAGTGTTATCCGTTCCGGTACATATTTATCCAACAATACCAGATGGGCATGTGAGAGCCATCTTTTGAGTACAGGCAGGACGGCTTTTCCCCTGACATCTTTTGCACTAAATGAACCAAGACACACCTGTTGAATCACAGTATTTTTTTCGTTTTCATCAAATGTTGGGATACCGAGGTTCGGACAGGCACCGGAAATCAGGTTTATTCGTGCAATCAACCGTTCGACTTCATGATCCCAACCTTTGAGTGTTATACGGCCGGAACGGACTTCTTTTGACAGAATTTCTGCTGCCGCTTCTTCCGTCGGCAGCCCACCCGGTTTCCTTTCAATCAAGAGGTCCCTGAAGAAAATTCTTTTTTCAGCAATTATTCTTTTTGATGATTCTTCCAGGATAGCTTCTGTTTTTTCAACGAAGTCTGTCGGGAATAATTCCCTGAGCCATTCCTGTTTAATCGAAGCGGCCAGGCGCAACACGACATTGGAGTTTCCGCCATGTTTCCCGATCTCGCTTACTTCACATGCCACGAGGAGTCGACCGGTTTTAACAGAACTTTCCCTGGCAAGGTCACCGCGGCGTTTACGGACAAGTTCACAGCGTGAACTTCCTTCGTTTATTCTGCATGCCACATGATCTGAAAAACCCAGCAATATACATTTGGCAATGGCGTCATGGTCTGAACTGGTTTCATGTGTATTCAATCCTTCGCGTTCAGCAATATTAATAAAGAAATCATAAAGTCTGCCAATTGTCCTTGCGGTTCCGGCGTGAATGCCGACATCCCTGCAGGTTTGCAGATTAAAGTTTTTTTGCCGGGCATATTCCCAGGCGTTTGCCAGCGTGATGAAATCAGATTCAGTACTATCCTCGAGATGGCGCTCACGTTTTTCTGAAACAGATTTGTCGCGGGTTGAAAGAAGGATGTTCCGTTCCTGTGTCATTGCGGCAACAATGGCTACCGACGGGATACAGCCGTAATCACCGGCGGCAATCAGCATTCGTGCATAACGTGGATGAACCGGAAATGCCGACAGTTTCATTCCCAGAGGTGTCACGGTATCGTTGAGACCAACCGCACCGAGATCCATCAGCAGATTTTCGGCTTGTTTAACTGTCTCCGGTGCAGGATGTTCGAACCATGGAAAACTGTTAATATTCGGCACGCCACCCGCGTGCAGTGTGAGAATTGTTTCCGACAGATCGATTCTTTTTACCTCGGGAGTTTCCCGTTCCGGTCTTGATGAATTTTCCCGTTCTGACCACAACCTGAGGCAAATGCCTGGAGCGGTGCGTCCTGCGCGGCCTGTACGCTGATCAGCGGAGGCCCGGCTGATCTTTTCGATCATCAGTGTGTTGATACCGCGGTTTGGATCGAACCGTGCAACCCGCGCAAGTCCACTGTCGACAACGATTGTAATCCCGTCAATAGTAAGAGATGTTTCTGCGACATTTGTGGCAACGACAATTTTCCGCCGGTCGTAACCCGCCATAGCGGCATCCTGCTGGCCAGGGGATAAATCTCCGTAAAGAGGCAGTATTTCGCAGTGCCGTGTTGTACTGGAATTATGCAGTGCCTGCATTGTGCGTGATATTTCATAGGCGCCAGGCATGAAAATCAAAACATCTCCCTGAGGACTGGTGGGCAGGAGCTGCTCGAGTTCTCTTACGCAAAGATCCCAGACATGTGTTTTCCCCGGATCAAACTGCTTATTCAGGTAATGAATTGTTACGGGATATTGCCGACCGGCGCTGGTAATTACTTTACAGGGTGATAAATAATCTTCCAGGCCTGCGATGTCCAGTGTTGCAGACATAACAATAATTTTCAGGTCGTGACGCTGTGTCTGTTGAATTTGTATGGCGCGGCCGAGAGAGACATCACTATAGATGTGTCTTTCGTGGAACTCGTCAAAAATAATGACATCCACGTTTTTCAGTGAAGGGTCCAGCGTCATCTGCCGGAGAAGAATACCTTCGGTTACAAACTTTATTCTGGTATTTCGAGATGAGCGGTCTTCAAACCGGACCTGGTAGCCAACCATATCCCCAAGAGGGCAATTCATTTCACTGGCAACGCGTGCAGCCAGCATTCTTGTCGGGAGACGGCGTGGTTGAAGGACAATAATGCGTTTTTTTGCAATTCCGTGCCGGACCAACATTTGGGGAATTTGCGTTGATTTACCAGCTCCTGTTGGCGCTTTGACTATTACTCTCTTTTCTTTTGAAAGCGTCTCTACCAGCTCATTCTCAATTTCATATATTGGCAGATTCATAAGTTTTATCCGGTTTGAATGTATAAATTAATAGTGAATGGAATTAAAAGGAAGGATTAACTGTTGAAATGAGAAATGCCTGGTCAACGCCAGGTGTTATTTCCTCTACTGCTTGACTACGTATTTCGGTTGCACATTGTAAAGTTGCATGTTAAGTTTTTTTACTTTTGCATGAATGTATTGAGTACAGCAGTTACAGGTCTTGCGTTTGTAGCAGCCTATGTAGGAATCCATCATCTTATCTTTTACACGAGGACGAGGGACAGGCTGGAATTCATTTCTTTTGCCCTCATGTGCTTCTCGATAGTAGTTTATGATGTTGCCAGCGCCGGTATTTATAGTGTCTCAAATGCATCTGAGAGTGTCTTCTGGCTCCAGTGGCAGTTCAGGGCATCGATATTTTTTGGTATTTTATTTCTGCAATTTGTCTCAGATCTTATAGGAAGAACCTCAAGGAAATGGGATTATGTACTTTGGACCTGTTGGCTTGTTCTTTTGCTGGTACATTTGCTTCCTTTTGTCCGGGAATGGTCTGGAACGGAAACCGTTCCCAAAATCTGTTCGATGTTCGGTTTAAGAATTATTTATCACGAAAGTGAATCCGGCTTGCTTACTCTGTTACGTGATGCTCTCGCACTTGTTACCGTTGTCTATGCGATAGTATCACTACTTCGATTTGCACGGCAGGGGGGGCGAAGTGAGGCGCGACCGATTCTTGTCGGTCTGACTTGTGTTATTGCTGCAGTCCTGAATGATGTTTGCGTGGAAAACCGGCTGCTTCAGACTTGTTACATGTTAGAATGGGGATTCATGGTGCTGATTTTCGGGGTAACATATTCTGCCGGAATGTCGCACTTCAAAATCCGTTCGGATCTGAACATGTCAGAGGTACAGAGGAGACGGCTTGCAGAAGCAGTCAATGACACAGACGAATCCATTATGATTACGGATACAAAAGGGATTATTCAATATGTTAATCCGGCTTTTGAAAGAATGACTGGCTATTCTTCTGCTGAATGTCTTGGGCATCCTGCTTCCATGCTCAAAAGCGGGAAACAGGATAGTGCATTCTACAAGGACATGTGGGACAGAATCAGTGCAGGCAAGATGTGGCGTGGTACGTTTATTGACCGAAGGAAAGATGGGAACTTATTTGAGGAAGAATCCACGATATCTCCCATTCGTGACGAGACAGGGAAAATTATCAGTTATGTTGCTGTCAAAAGAGACGTTACCCGCGAACGTTTTATGGAAAAACAGATTCAGCGGTCGCAAAACATGTCTGCTATTGGTCAGTTTGCGCACAGGGTGGCTCATGATTTCAACAATGCCCTTACTGCCATCCTTGCCAATTCAGAACTGATCCGCAAGGAAGCCGATTCCAGGGGATTGGAACAGATCAGTCGATGTATTGATCAGATCAAAATGGCTGGTCGTGGAATCGCCAGGCTCAATGGCGATTTGATGGCATTTGCTCATCCGGGCAAATTACAGATGCGTAAAGTCAGAACCGACAGGATACTCCAGGGGAGTGAGGATCTTATCAGGCGCAGTGTCGGTTCCGGAACATTTCTTTCCATTGATGTAAAGACAGATGTCGGAACTGTTATGGTTGATCAGTCCAGATTTGAAAAAGCTCTTATTCATCTCGTTTTGAATGCCTGCGAAGCTATGAACGAGGCAGGAACGTTGACAATTACGATACGAAAAATGACAGCTTCTGATGTTCCAATCGTATCCAGATTATCTGCCATACCGGAAGATGATCCAAAAATCAGTATGTTTGCCGTTATTGTTGTAAGCGATGAGGGCCACGGTATCAGCGAGGATGATGTTACAAAGATATTTGATCCGTTCTTTACAACCAGAGACAAAAATCGACGCGCTGGTTTGGGACTTTCCCACGTCTGGCAGATTGTGAACGAACACGGAGGTTATGTTTGTGTCGAAAGCCGGGCCGGGCAGGGGACAACGTTCAGAATATTCCTTCCTATTATTCAGAATTGAGGTGTATCTGGTCAATCATAGCGGCCAGAGATACATCCGCAGTGGGTGATCGTGAATATTTCTCAAGGATATATCGATATTTTGAATTGCATCCAGAAACGTTGAAAATGTGAAATGTTCCTCGTAGCGAATGACTTTCACGGATTCCACCTTCAGCAATTTGCAAGTTTCGGAAATGGCATCATCCCAGTAACCGATACGATCAATAAGTTTATTCTTGAGTGCCTCTGTTGCTGTGAAGATACGACCATCAGCAATCCTGGTTACTTCATCTTCCGGCAGTGTTCTGCCCTCGGCTACCACCTGGACAAACCGCTTGTACATTTCATCTATAGTGAACTGAAGAAGTTTTTGCTGTTCTTCCGACAGGTCCTTTAAAGGATTCAGCATGTCCTTGTTCTTTCCAGAAGTGATTGTGACACTTTTTATTCCATATTTATCGCCAAATCCCTTGAAGTTTAACGACGAAATCAGAACGCCAATCGACCCAGTAATGGTTGTCGGATGTGCAATGATGTAATCTGCGGCCGAAGCGACGTAGTAACCGCCGGATGCTGCGACATCTCCGAACAACGCCACGATTTTACGTGATGGGTCTGACTTCCTGAATTTTTTCAGCTCGTTATAAATAATATCACTTGCCGTAATCCCGCCTCCGGGACTGTCAATCACGAGAATAATGGCTTTTGTATCTTTATCCTGTGTGGCGGTCCGGATCATGCGTAAAGCGGTTTCGACAGGATCTTTACCCACTGAAAAAAAGGATCCCTGCTTTCCCTGCATGATAATACCGTTAATATCTATTCTTGCCGCTTTGATATTACCCTTACCGAAGGACCATGTTTCCTTCATGCTGGGGAATTCGTCAATGCCATGAAATTCCATATGGAAGAGGGAATTTGTCAACATTCTATTTCCGGCGATAAAAGACATACAAACATAAAGTAATACCAATCCAAGGGGTATGCATATTGCCCAAACCCAGGTCGTTCGACGGGGTTTTGGTTTTACAGAAAGAGGCAATGGCGGCGGGTACATCTGATTTTGGTTTTGTTCAATCATTGGAGTATTTCCTTGTTGTCGACATTCTTTGTTATCCATTTGTTGAATAACAACTATAACACCCTGTAAGTTTGTGGACAAGCAGCCAATTTTCGGCAGCTACTTATTCGACGGTTCTTTTGAAAAGACTTCGGCCTGTTTTGGCTGGGTAAATACCATTTTTCGATAACCGCCGGAAGCCAGGGAACGGCTGATATCCTTCATCATTTCTGTCGAGGTGTTTTTGTGTATAAGAACCCGGATGATTGTATTTGGTGTCGCCCCGATTGATTTTAACTTTGAGGCCAGATCGGCGATTTGAACGGGTTGTCCTTCAAGTGTTATTTTCTGGTCTATGGATACAACAACCTGTACGGTGTTGTTTGGAAAATTACGTGAAGCAGAACATCCCTGTGTTGATATCATCGTAAAAATCAGACAACCTGCAATACTGTAAAAAATAAATAGTTTCTGTAATTTGGTCTTTATTGTCATTATTTCCATTCCTGTATAATCACCGAATTGAAAGATAATTGTGGACGTATTCCTTTGCGCCTTCTTCTATTGACGTAAAAGGTTCATTATATCCAACTGACCTTAACTTGGTCATGTCAGCCTGGGTGTGATACTGATATTTATCGCGAATTTCAAGCGGCATCTCTATGAACTTGATCTGAGGTTTCTGCTCCATGGCGGTAAAAACGGCCTTTGCCAGATCAATCCATGTGCGTGCCTTACCAGTGCCGCAGTTGAAAATTCCAGAGACATTTCTGTGTTCCTCAAAAAAGAGCGAGACCTTCACGGCATCTTTTACGTGGATAAAGTCGCGTTCCTGTTCGCCGTCCCGGTAATCAGGTTTGTACGATTTGAAAAGCTTCAGTTCGCCAGTCTGGAGTATCTGATCATAAGCTTTGTTGATGACGGAACGCATGTCACCCTTATGGTCCTCGTGTGGACCATAAACGTTGAAATATTTCAAACCAACGATCTTGTTCAGCATCTTATTTTCCAGTGCCCAGAGATCGAACATTTGTTTTGAACGTCCATAAAGATTCAGTGGTTTCAGTTGAGGCGTAAGCATGTCGTTGTCAGAATAACCCAGCGAACCATCTCCATAAGTGGCCGCACTGGAAGCATAAATGAAACGGGAATTGTGGCGAAGACACCATTCGCAAAGCTGACGTGTATAGATGAAATTGTTATCAATCAGGTATTCCTCGTTGGTCTCCGTGGTTGAACTACAGGCACCCATGTGGAAGATGACATCAGCGTTCTTCATTTTACCGGCAACGAATAGTTTCCTGAATTCATTGATACCGATGAACTTATGAAACCTTACAGCTTTCAAATTTTTTTCTTTGGCTTTATCGGAACCGATATCGTCCACGACAATGATGTTGTTGTTACCTTTTTCGTTCAGGGCTTTTACGATGTTACATCCGATGAATCCGGCTCCGCCTGTAACTATGAAACTCTTTGCCATGGTCTGTCTTAGTTTTTGGCTTTCAGAAGCTGTTTCCTGATTATTTTGATGATGCCGGTGGTGGAACGGTTCGGGACCAAGTGGGCGAGTACAACTCTGCCACCATGTTTTTCCACAATATCTCTTCCGCTGACATAGTGTGCCCAATCCGAACCCTTGACAAGCACGTCCGGGATAATCTTGGCAATCAATTTTGCCGGTTCGATTTCGTTAAAGATCACAACATAGTCAACCGCTTCCAAAGAGGCCAGTATGAGAGCGCGGTCATTCTGGTTGACCAGAGGCCGAAGTTTACCTTTGATTTTACGGACCGACGAATCGGAATTGAGGCCAACAACCAGTGCGTCGCCCTGGTTTCTTGAAAAGGTAAGATAATCGACATGGCCTGCATGCAGGATGTCAAAACATCCATTTGTGAACACGAGTTTCCTGCCTTTATTGCGGAGTATTTTCCGCTCTTTCAGCATTTGTCTTACTGATAATATTTTTGAATCCGGTTTTCTCATCTTTCCAGCTCAAATGTGAAGTTAAAGATTATCCATTAGAGGCTAGTCGGTCAATTGTGAAAGTCTGTTGAAGTAGTTTACCTTGGGACAGACGTTGACTGCAGGACTTAAGAGTAACAGATGGTTTTTCGGTGATTACTGATTGTTACTCGAACTTAAACACGCCAAAATTGTGGAAATCGTGGAATGTTTGCTTGGTAACGGTTGACCACACCCAGTGTGATTGCGGAAGATTATCGTAATCAATCCGATATATGTTGGCACGCCATTTGGTACCCGACGCCGGTGGAACGTTATCCATGCCGGTCATTAGTTTGAATGGAATAAAAAATTCTGCAGTCCAACCTGTGACCTTTGCCATTTTCTTCTTTTTTCCACCTCTCACGGACGTTTTGACCTTGGTCAGGCGATCACCTTCAAAGCGCCAGGGGCGCCAACCGAAAAATTTGCCATTATGATTTGGCACAAGGATTGGAAGCTGGACTTCTAAAGGGGATGCCTCATATTCAAAGTAAAGGTCCTGTTTTTCATCCGGCCAGAGAAAGACTTCCACGACGTCTTCCTTGAAGATATCGTCGAAATCCTTGGTCATTGTACATGTCAATTGCTTGTCCTCGCAATCAAACAGGAAATAAATACCGGTATTGGAATACAGTACTTTTACTTTAGTTGGATAAGTGGATTTCCCTTCCCAGATTCTGGCGAGTGATTGCCAGTTTGTTTTCTCCCACACAGAGGAAGAACCATTACCGGTTATTTCGAAGTCGTCAACTTTCGTAATTGTCAGAACAGGTTTTATGTCAGAATTTTCGCTGCCTCTTGTTTCTCCGCATATCAGGCATACCGATAATACACAAAGCAAACATTGCGCAAGCTTCATATCGAACCGTCTAAGAAAGAATTTATTCAACTGTTTACCTCTTTGTTTACAATTTATTTTTGACTTACTTTGCCTTACCCTGTTTTGCAACTGCTTCCTGTGCTTTTTTGACTGTCTCGGGATCACCTAGATAATAATTATTTATCGGTTTAAGATCCTTATCCAGTTCATAAACAAGAGGAATACCGGTCGGGATATTCAGGCTTACGATATCCTTTTCCGACACGTTATCCAGATATTTTACCAATGCGCGCAGACTATTACCATGTGCGGCGATGATGACTTTCTTCCCTGACTTTACAGTCGGGGCGATTGTTTCATGCCAGAAGGGCAGAAACCTTGCAACCGTATCTTTAAGACATTCAGTCAGTGGCAGTTCCTTCTCGGTTAGAGAAGTGTAGCGGCGATCTTTGCCGGGATAGCGATCATCCGATTTTTCGAGTGCTGGGGGTGGGGTATCGTAGCTGCGGCGCCACACGAGCACTTGGTCCTCACCATATTTTGAAGCCATCTCTGATTTGTTAAGTCCCTGAAGTGCACCATAATGACGTTCATTCAAACGCCAGGAACGGACAACAGGTACCCATAGAAGGTCCATCTTATCCGTGGCGATCCAGAGAGTGCGTATAGCGCGTTTCAGAACGGACGTATAGGCTATGTCAAAGGCGAGACCTGCCTTTTTCATCACATCGCCGGCGACTTCGGCTTCCTTCAGACCTTTTTCGGAAAGATCCACATCAGTCCAGCCGGTGAAGCGGTTTTCCTTATTCCAGGTGCTTTCGCCATGTCTCAAAAGAACAACTTTATACATGATATGCTTATCCTTTCTATTCAATGATCTGATTTTATGCCTCTTGTGTTCAGTGTCAATGAGTCTTCATGATTGCGCGGTAAACTATTTACTTAGTCTGTTGTCGTCAAGGAGGGAAATATGGTTGTTTGCAGATTACGATTGTAATAAACACGGCAAACGCATACTTTTCAAACATATTTAATGCTTATGAAGGTGTTAATCAAAATCACGGCAGTTATTGCAATCATAGCCTGGGTTTGTTCCGTATTTGCACAAGTACCAGTTATTTCCAAGGTAGTAGAGGATGCGTTTAAGAGAAGTGAATCAATATGTCGTGAAGTTGAAAAAATAAGGATTTTAAAGTTCAAAAACAAAGTCATAACGGAAGTACAGTCAAAAGAAGACTTTAAAAAATTTGTTAAGAAATCCGTAGATGAACAATATGGTGATGAAAATGCCAACTGGTATGTCAAGGCTCTTGTCAAAATGGGAGTTCTTGAGAAAGATATGGATCTGACTGCCACACTCATCAAAATTCTCGAAGGACAGGCGGCAGCGCATTACGACCCTGAAACCAAGAAATGTAATCTTTTAATTACTGATATGGATCCCTTGATGCTTGACCTTGTCCTTTCCCATGAATTGTATCATGCCCTGCAGGATCAGTATTTCAACCTGTATGATTTTATCCTCAAAGATGTGAAAGCAATGAGGGATAATGGGGATGCAATGTTTGGTAAGCAATGCCTGGTTGAGGGTGATGCCACTCTTGTGATGATGGCATGGATGGTCATCAAGCAGGGGGGCATTACTGATCCGGCTCTTGCTGATCCAATGGTATCCATGGCAATCAACATGCAGGGTGCCATGGATTATGACACCATAATGAATATGGCGGAAAACAGTGCGACCGCATCTCTCGGAGGATTAACAGCCTCGATAAAAGACATGAAGGACTTGCCGCGCTATTTTATGGAATCCATCTATGCCACATATATCCAGGGTGCAATGATGGTAAATTTCGTCAAAACAAAAGGAGGATGGAACGCTGTCGGTGATCTTTACAAGAATCCACCGCAATCAACCGAGCAAGTATTACATCCTGAGAAACTCTCAGGACAGCGTGATCTTCCGGTTGACGTACGATTGCCTGAACTAAAGACAAAGTTGTCGGAAAAATGGTTACTGGGAGAAGAAGATGTTCTCGGTGAACTGGGTATCAAGATACTTCTTGAAATTTGGGCGAATAAAGAATCGAGGGATCCAGTTGCGATTTCTACAGCAGCTGCAGGATGGGGCGGAGACCGGTATTATTTTCTGACCAATAATGAGACAGGGAAGGATTTGCTGGTTTGGAAGACCGTTTGGGACACTCCCCAGGATGCAGGAGAGTTCGTAACGGCTTATAGGATGATATTATCTTCCAGGTTTCCAAAGATGCGGAAAGCAGGCCAGTCCAACCCTGGCGATAAATTCATGTACCAGATTTGGGAGATTGAACCCGGACGTTTCCTTAAACTGGTCAGGCAAGATCAAATGGTTGGTATCATAGATAGTACTGACCGTTCATGCCTTGATATTATGTGGCAATAATTTTAATTTATCAGCGCAGATGGAGTTTTATTTTAGTACATGACTTGGGATTGAACAAGTTGGTGATTTCCCAATTGGATTGAGTAAATAAATTCCACCAGCAGGACAAACAGGCATTTTTCCCCTTAGAAGATACTTTACAATCGATGATGGGTCAACGTTATCACCGTTCTTCATCCCTTTTTCAAGCGCTGCCTGTTCCTTGGCAGCATCAAGCATCCTTAGGTTGTTGATACATCTTGCATCAGAGCCTCCCGGTGCGGCACCGGCTTGTGGATTTGCGGCCATTATCATTGGCATTAGCATCATCCCAAGCGCCGGTAATGCGTTTTTGATACCGGCAATTTCATCAAGGCCAATACGGGTGGTAGTGATCAAGTCACTGCCTTTGAGAGTTGAGTAACCAGCGATACCGGAATTAGTATCGGGAATCAGAAGGAGTATCTGCTCCCCATTGGGCATGGTAGCAAGAAGAGCCTTGATCAGTTTGACCAGTTCGAATGATTGGACACTCACCATTTTGGCAGGTGCTTGCGGGAAAAGGCTGGTAAATATTTTTGATGTATCCACTCTGGTTCCACCGGTCTTCAAGCGTGCAAGTGCCATATCCATTATTGCCGGACCACCTCCCATTGCGTAGATCACATCATTACCTACGAATGTTATTTCGGCCTTGTAATTCTGGAAAAGTCCCATGGTCATCATGGCGGCCTGAGGCGTGGTGTTCGAAGATGGTTTGTATGAAACTGTGTACGGGATAACCTCAACGCCGCTTGATATCCTGGATTTTCCAAGGGTCATGGACATTCCGGGGATCAGGTTTGAGTACACAGCACTGGTTGTGGCTATTCCGTCGAGAATGGTCTTGCGGAATTTGGCAGGATCTTTCACCCCGATCATTTCGACCAGGGCAATGTCTTTTGGTATCGCACCGGGAACCACACCGATCGTGTATTCACCAGAGAAGGCTCCTTTCATGGACAACATGAGTTCCTTCATTTGCGCCCCGGCTTTTGTACTGTCCTGGCCAATGGCGCTGAATATCTTTTCCATCATTACGCTGTAAGGTTCAACGAAGATGTCAATGATGTTCATGCCATTTCCGGCGGAGGTAATGAAAGCATTCGCCGGCATGGCGGAAAGATATTTCTCTGACGGAGGTGTCAGATTGCTCATTAAGGCTGCAAGTTGTCCTTCTTGGGCTGGAGCCAACAAGGTATTGATTTCTATGGTCTTCTTTTTTATGCCTATTCCTAAAGTGTAAGTCTTCAACTGCTTCATAATGGCCAGAAGTAACTCACCTTCTGCAGACATAATTTGTGCGGGATTGGTTTTTACTGACATTTCCGGAGTTTGAGCTGGGGGAGGCATTTGTTTTAACATTGCGGTGAATTGCTGCAATGTACATTCGAGTGGTGGGGTGACCGCGGCAATATCTATGCCGACTCTGATAGTACCGGACACGGCAGCAAAACCGGCCTTCCATGTGAAAAGATTGTTGAGACTGGAGAGTATAAATTCAACATTCGCCGCATCGGCACCAACCACAGCTTTACCGCTACTTATTCCAATATACAAGTCAGGCTTTGAGCCGGGTTTCTCTCCTGCATATAGACTTAAGTGTGTGATGGTATTCACTTTCTCGGACTTGCCGTAAGCTTTACCGGCAGACTTCAGGTAATTGTCGCCGTTATCGGTAAGAGGCAAAACAAGGACAAATGATTTGCCGGGTGCCTGTAGCCCGGCTTGATTGGGGTTTGTTTCGATTTGTTTGATTACCATGCAGGCCTGAAATGGCTGGTTACTGCTGATTCCTGCAAGTGACGGTGATGCGAACATATTCGCAAGTACCAGTTCAATTTTTGTTTTCTGAAAAGGGAGTTTAAGCGTTTCAGATACGGCGGTGATGTCGTCCAGCAGTTTGCTTATGCTTTCGCATTCTATCACTATTCCTATTTTGTCGGTACCCGATGATTGGGTACCTGACGACAGTAAGAGAGAAATGCAAAGTGCAGTTGAAATCATGGTTGTTTTGTTAATCATTTTACCGTCTCCTTTTGTTGTAAACTGACAATTATATTTATATACTGATCAAATCCTGTGATATCTTGAATTTCGACTGCGACTCTAAATCTTTGCGTACCATGCTGGCTATTACAAAAGTAAAGATTATTTATACCACCTGGAATTTTTAACCAGCGATTTTATAGATATTCTGCGGCAATGGCGGCGAGATTACTACGCTCGCTCTTCCTCAACATTATATGGCCATGAATGGTCTGCTCTTTCAAACGTTCGGCAGCGTAAATAAGTCCATTACTGGATGCGTCAAGGTATGGATTGTCAATCTGATAAGGATCACCTGTAAGTACCATTTTGGTGCCTTCTCCTGAGCGGCTTACAATTGTTTTCACTTCGTGAGGGGTCAGGTTCTGGGCCTCGTCGATTATGACATACTGACGGGGAATTGAACGGCCCCTGATGTAAGTTAAAGCTTCAAGCCCGATGGTATTTTCGCTGAGAAGCCGGTGCATTTTTTCCTGGGCGGTTAATTTTCTTTTCTTGCCGCCTGTCTCATCTATGCCATCACGTAGAAGATAGGTAAGGTTATCAAAGATGGGTTGCATCCAGTGCGAAAGTTTTTCTTCCTTTGCACCAGGTAAATAACCGATGTCTTTACCCATGGGAATAATAGGGCGGGATACGAGTATACGGTCATACTGGTGATTCGTGAGTGTGGCCTGAAGGGCGGAGGCGAGAGCAAGCAGGGTCTTGCCTGTGCCAGCCTGACCGACGAGCGTTACGATCATGATTTCAGGGTCCATCAGGAGTTCAAACGCCAGTCTCTGTTCCTTGTTGCGTGACTGTATGTTCCAGACGCGGTCTAGTTGGCTGGAAAGATGTTTCAGTGTTCCGGCCTTGACGACGCGTGTCAGCGCCGAGTGTTTTTCATTGTCCTTGAGCAGGACAAATTCGTTTGGAAAACGTCCGATACTGGGAACGTCCAGAACCTCATTCTTGAAAAATGCTTCAACAATATCACCGGAAACTTCAACCTCTGAATAACCGGCGTAAAGTTCGTCGAGATTTACCTTTTGTTTTTCAAAGTCGACAGCCTGCAGCCCAAGCGCGTCTGCTTTAATCCTGGCATTTATGTCCTTGCTGACGAATATGACATATTCGCCTTTTTTACTCAGGCTATATGCAAGCCTGAGAATCATGTTATCAGCCATGTTGACTTCAAGGCCTGTATCAACGTCGTTGGGCAGGCTGACCATGATCTTGAGTGTTCCGCCGTTTTTTAACTGTACACCGTCTCTGAGGTTGCCGGAAACGCGGAGCGCATCGAGTCGCCTGATTACCTGGCGGGCATTACGTCCGAGCTCATCAGTGTGGGCCTTGAATTTATCGAGTTCTTCAATGACTGCCATCGGCAGAACTACAGTATTATCGGCGAATGACTCGATAGACTCGGCATTATGAAGAAGAACGTTGGTGTCGAGAACAAAAGTTTTTGTCATGGGCATCATGGTAGCGGATTCATATTTGATGGCAAGAAGTTTTCAGTGTCAGGCATTATTTCTTCAGTGCCTGACACTATCGGCCTAAAGTCTTAAAGTTTGAATGTGGCTGGGAGAAGTTTTGACAGGGGCATGGACCTAAATTTACGGAGATTATTTTTCGTAGCAAAATATACCGGAAAACCCGGTTGGCAGAATTCGGCAAATACTTGTCGGCATGCTCCGCAAGGAGAGGGGGCTTTCCTGCCGCTGGCAACAATAGCCAGGGCCTTGAATTTCTTGTGACCCGCGGCGATTGCTGAAAAAAGAGCAATGCGTTCTGCGCAGACTGTCAGGCCGTAGGATGCGTTTTCCACATTGCATCCTTGGAAAATGGTTCCATTGGCAGTTAAAAGTGCCGCGCCCACACGGTATTTTGAATAAGGGGCATATGCCCGTTTTGCGGCTTTTTTTGCTTCTGCCAATAGTTGTAAAGGATCAATTTGTTTCACCTGATAAACCTCCATTCAGCCTGGGAGAATATCACATGGTGCGGATGGCTGTCATCTCAAACAAAGAGTCTATAAGAATTTTCCCATAATTGTGAGGCAAGTTCCTCCAAGGAAACATTTCTAATGCTTGCCATTTCTCGCAGGACATAAACCAGATTTGCAGGTTCATTAAGCGAAACCGGCTTGCCATTAACAACCGGAGGCAGGTCCGGTGCGTCTGTTTCGATAAGTAATCGTTCCAGAGGTACGTTAACAGCGGATTTCCGGGCTCTTTTATTGCCGGATCGTGTGACTGAACCTGAGAACGAGAAGAAGGCCCCTTTTTCGACAAGTTGTGGAATAAGATCAGGCGGACCGGAATAGGAATGGATGGCAAAACCGCGTGAAAGGCGGTCTACTTCATTTAACGCCTTTAAAAGTGGTTCCCAGGCCTTTCTACAGTGAATTGATGCAGGACGATTGAGTTTTGCGGCAAGTTGAAGCTGTGCCACAAAGACTTTATACTGGTCATCATCATTTCGATTTTCGAGCGCATGATCGAGCCCTATTTCGCCGACTGCTGCCGCTGGAATGGAAACCAGAAATTTTTCCAGTGTTTTCTGCCAATTTTCTGCTCTTTTATGAACATACCAGGGGTGAAGCCCAAACGACGGAATGATTTCCGGATAAGTGGAATAAAGTATTTTAACATCCGGCCAGTCTTTTTCCGAGCTTCCGCAACAGAGTATCCTCGTTACGCCAGCATTGCCGGCCTTGGCGATAACAGATGTTACATCGGAAATCAGTCGTTCATCCTGGAGATGACAATGTGTGTCAAAGAGTTTCATGATTCAGCAAGTTGTTTGAAATTAAAACATATAATACTAAAAATGCCGGATTAATGATCCATAAAAAAGATCCATATTTTCATTATTCTAGTTGCGTTTCATAGGTTTTTTGCTTTAATGCAGGCGAATTCGTTAATTTTTAAAACTAATTACTGAAAGGAGCTAGAACATGGCAAGACTAACGAAGAGTCAAGTAGTTGCGGGGGTAGCAGAAGGTGCAGTGATCAGCAAGAAACAGGCTAAGGCTGCGATCGAAACACTTGTTACGATGGCGTACAAGGGAGCCAAAGATGGTTTTGTGATTCCTGGTCTCGGCAAGCTGGTTAAGGTTAACAGAGCTGCACGTATGGGTCGTAATCCCGCTACAGGTGAGACGATTTCAATTCCTGCTAAGGTCGTTTTGAAGTTCCGTATTGCGAAAGCCGCCAAGGATGCGGTCCTCAAGAAATAATACAGGAATAGATAGTTGTTAGGTAAATGGCCGCCCCGGATTGTGGGCGGCCATTCTTTTTAATATTTGGTGTAACTTTGTCGGTTGGGATATTGTATATTGTACTGACAAATCAGGGGGATTCATGTCTGAGGAGAAAAAAGAAAGTCTTGAAGACCAGTTTAAGGAAATTTTTAAAAAGGCTAATATTTCCTTTATGATGGGTCCTCCGCCATTTCAGCAGTCGGGTGGCGCAAATGAAAAGGTGGAAGATAGCCAGGAGAAAAATGCCGACAGAATCAAGCCGATAAGGGAATTCAACCTTAAACCGCGTGATATAAGGGATTATCTTGACAGGTTTGTTATCAAACAGGATGAGGCAAAGAAAGTCCTGTCGGTTGCCATTTGTGACCATTACAACCATGTGCGCAGGTGTCTCGAGGATGCATCGTTTCAGGAAACGGAATACGCCAAGCATAATATAATTCTTCTTGGACCAACTGGAGTCGGGAAGACTTATCTCATGCGATGTATTGCCAAACTTATCGGAGTTCCGTATGTAAAGGCTGATGCCACCAAGTTTTCAGAGACGGGTTATGTCGGACACGATGTTGAAGATCTTGTACGTGATCTTGTCAAGACCGCAAATGGAAATACAGAGCTGGCACAATACGGCATCATATACATGGATGAGATAGACAAGATTACGGCCATGCCTACCGCGATGGGCAAGGATGTTTCTGGCCGGGGTGTTCAGATAAATCTTCTCAAGCTGATGGAGGAGACGGATGTTAGTTTGTTCAGTCAGACGGACCTGATAGGGCAAGTACAGGCTGTAATGGATATGCAGAGAGGAAAAGGGCCGGGGAAACGTACGATAAACACAAGACACATGTTGTTTATTGTAAGCGGAGCATTCGACAAATTGCCTGAAATTATAAAGCGCCGGGTCAGCAACAGCACAATCGGTTTTTCGCAAAGTGAATCTGCGGGGCAGAAAGATGCTGAAATTGAATTGTTGCGACTGGCCCAGACCAAGGATTTTATCGATTACGGGTTTGAGCCGGAATTCATAGGAAGGCTGCCTGTACGTGTTGTATGCGAAGCGCTTGCGGCTGAAGATCTTGAGAGGATTATGGTAAGTTCGGAAGGAAGTATTCTTTCTCAGTACCGGTCTGATTTTGCAGGATATAACATTGATTTCAGAATGACACCCGAAGCTGTAAAGGCGGTTGCACAACGCGCCCACAATGAGAAAACCGGTGCCAGAGGATTAATGACTGTACTGGAAAGAGTTTTTAGAAATTTCAAGTTTGAATTGCCGTCAACAGGCATCAAATCATTTGAGGTTACCGGCCAGATGATTGAAGACAGTGAAGCAGCGCTGGAGGAACTTCTGAAGAAAAAAGAAATGGTAAGACGCGAAGCCATTGCCGGCGAAATCAGGAGTTTTGCGGTTGATTTCCAGCGGGAACACGGTCTCGAAATGATATTTAATAAACAGGCGATAGATGCGCTTGTTGATCTATGTCTTTCGGAAAACAAGTCAGGACATGCTTTATGCATCGAGCGATTCCGCGATTGTGAATACGGATTGAAAATGATAGCACGTAATACAGGTGAAATGAGTTTTACCGTTACAAAGAAGTTTATTGAAGACCCCGCGGAAGAGTTGTCCAGGAGAATTGCCAAGAGTTTCGAAAAAAAATGAGCTGCAGGATAAAACAATATTTGCTGATCTTGCATGTCTTTCTGTGTGTTACGGTTTGTACATATTCGGCAGATAAAGCATTAACCTGGGCTGATTGTATCAGGGAGTCTCTGACAAATAATCCCGATTTGATTTCCGCGGTTGAGTCTATCAGGCAGGCTGAGGCTAAAGTGAAGGTGGCCGGGAGCGGCCTGATGCCAAGCGTGAGCACTTCGCTCAGCGGTGACAGGTCGGGAGGTGACTTGGTTAATGAGGATAATTCCTTTTCGGTGGGTGTTTCCGCCAAACAGCTTATTTATGATGGCGGTAAGACATTGCGCAACAAGGACAGCTCCAGGGAACAGCTCAACGCCACAAGGTTCAAGTACGATGTCGCTTCCGCAAATGTCCGTAGGAGTGTGAGGCTGGCCTTTATAGATTTGCTCAAGGCACAGAGGCAGGTGACGATCACGGAAAATATTCTGGTACGCAGAAAACAGAGTACCAAGCTTATCCGCCTGCGGTACGAAGGAGGACGTGAACACAAGGGGTCTCTAATGACGGCAGAGGCCAAGGAAGCTCAAGCGGATTTTGATCATGTTCAGGCGCAGCGCAATGTCATGATGGCGCAATCCAGCCTGGCGGAGGTTCTTGGCAGACGTCCGGGTGACGGGACATCTGATCTGTCTGTACAGGGAGAACTGGAGTCTTCAAAGATTGACGTTGAGAAACCTGATTTCTGGGGTATGGCCGAAAGTACGCCCCTGGTAAAAGAACTTTGTGCCCAGAGCAATATAGCTAACTTGGGCGTGAAGTCGGCAAAAGCGGAGTTCTATCCCGGTGTTTATGCGAATGCCGGGGCGAGCCGGAGTTCTTCGGACTGGCCGCCGGATCAGGATCAGTGGTCAGTAGGATTGAGCATGTCATTTCCTCTGTTCGAAGGCGGCAGTCGTGTTGCCGAACTTGATCGGGCGAAGTCTGTGTTCAGGCAGGCCGATTCCGAACTTAGAAGCGGTTTGTTAAGCGCTGCATCAATATTGCAGATCAGGTGGATCAGTATGAGGAATGCTTCTGACCGGGTGAAGGTGCGGGAAAAATTTCTTGATGCGGCCCGTGAAAGGGCAAGGATTGCGGAGGGGCAGTATTCTGCGAGTCTCATAGTTTTTGACAGCTGGATAATCATAGAAGATGATTTTGTGCAGGCGGACCAGTCTTTGCTGGAGTCGCAGGCTGCTGCGCTCATTGCCGAGGCGGAATGGATTCAGGCGAAAGGGGGAACGCTGGAGAATGAAGTTAAGTAAAATATTTATTGCCGTTGTTATCCTGTTTATAGCCGTTGCAGCCGGATGGTGGATATTCAAGAAGGTAAAACCTGGAGAGACGGAGCAGATTGAAGAGCGTGATATTATTGTTACGAACGGTTCTGTCAATGTAACTGTGAGGACTACAGCCAATGTGGAACCCCAAAACCGGCTGGAGGTGAAGCCACCTACAGCGGGCAGGATTGAGGAGCTGCTTGTAAAAGAAGGTGACAAAGTGAAGAGCGGGCAGATCATAGGCTGGATAAGTTCCACGGAGAGAGCAGCCCTGCTGGACGCTGCCATGGCGCACGGGGCCAAGGAACTGGCCTACTGGAAGGAAGTTTACAAGCCTGCCGCACTTACGGCTCCTATCGATGGGGAGGTTATCGTACGTGATTTCGAGCCCGGGCAGAGCATAACTGTTGCTTCGGCTGTAATTGTGCTTTCGGACCGTTTGATAGTGATGGCCCAGGTTGATGAAACTGATATCGGCAAGGTAAAGGTGGGCCAAGATGCCGAGATAACCCTGGATGCTTATCCCGAGGTAAAGACCATGGGTAAAATTGATCACATATCGTATGAGTCAAAGCTGGTCAACAACGTTACAATATATGCGGTGGATATTCTTCCAGAAAGAGTACCGGATATATTCCGTTCAGGTATGAGCGCTACAGTCACGATAATATGCGGTACGCGTGTCGAAGTTCCCGTGATTACCAGCGAGGCGGTCTCCACCGACAAAGATGGAACGTATGTCCTGATGCGGCCTGTACCGGGAGGTAAGTCTGAACGTCGGAAAGTTGTTGTAGGTGTTGCTGATGAGCAGGGTTACGAGATTAAGGAAGGGCTTCGGGCTGGCGATGTCTTGGTTGTGGCAAAGAAACGTTATCGGCTGCCGTCAAAGGACGGTGGCGCAAATCCGTTAATGCCTTTTGCCAAGAAGAAAGAAAAAGAAAAAGAAAAAGAGAAAGACCGCAAGTGATAGAGCTAAGTGGCATAAGCAGGCGATACAGGACGGGACCGGGTGGAAATGGAAACGGTGGGAATAATGAAGCTGTTGTGGTAAATGCGCTCAGCGATGTCACGCTGAAGATAGAGCAGGGTGAATTCGTAGCCATTATAGGTCCTTCTGGTTCCGGTAAGTCAACGCTTCTTCACATCCTCGGCCTTTTGGACAAGCCTGATTCAGGGACTTACCGTTTTCTTGGCAAAGATGTTACCCGATTGAGCGACAATGAGCTTGCCGCTTTACGGAACGGACTTGCGGGATTCATATTTCAACAGTTTCATCTTCTTCCGCGCCTTACGGCAATTGAGAACGCCCTGCTGCCTCTTGTATATGCCGGCCGGGCAGAACGCAGGGATTCGGCCAGGGCAAGGCTGGCGGAAGTTGGACTTTCTCATCGCGAGGAGCATAGACCCAACCAGATGTCGGGAGGGGAGCAGCAGAGAGTGGCTATTGCCAGATCAATGGTAAATGATCCGGTCATCATATTTGCAGATGAACCTACCGGCAACCTTGACTCCAAAAGCGAGAAGGAAATCGTTGATATCCTTAAGAAGTTGAATGAGGCGGGAAAGACTGTAGTTATGGTAACGCACGAGCGTGAAATTGCCGAGCATGCCGGGCGGGTCATACAGATGCGGGATGGTTACGTTGTGTCGGATGAGAGAAGGGATGCCAGTCTGACGCCAGTGAAGGAGTCTGTATCGGCAACGGATTCGGACAAGATCGATAATGTCCTTTCCGTGCACAGGGCCGTTGGGAGGGCTGAATTTGGTGACCAAGTCCAGCAGGCTTTTCATTCTATTTTTTCCCACAAGATGCGGTCAGCGTTGTCTATGCTGGGCATTCTAATAGGAGTGGGTGCTGTTATTGCCATGTTGGCGGTCGGGCAGGGTGCAAGAGAGTCGGTACAGAAAGGTTTGGCGTCACTTGGTTCCAATATGCTGCATATTCATCCGGGTGCGGTAAGAACGGGTGGGGTCGCGCTTCAGGCTGGTGCCGTTACGCGTTTGACATTACAGGATGTTGAAGCCGTTGCAAAGCTGGACACGGTAAGACATGTTTGTCCTAACGTGAATGGCAGGGCACAGCTTGTCTACAAAAACAAAAACTGGAACACACGCCTGCAGGGTAATGGTGCCGCTTATGCGGAGATGAGAGCCTCAGTACCGATCGTCGGTCGTTTTTTCATGGAAGAAGAAGTTCAGAACAGGGCACGGGTAGTGATCATCGGGATCACGGTGGCGAAGGAGTTGTTCGGAGACAGCGATCCGGTCGGTAAAATTATCAGAATAAACCGGGTTGAGTTTACAGTACTTGGTATTTCCCCTCCAAAGGGTAGTTTCCGCGGATGGGATCAGGATGACTTTGTTGTTGTCCCAATTACCACTGCCATGTACCGGCTGTTTGGCCTGGATTATATAAGCGATATGGATGCCGAGGTGAAGGAAGCATCAATGATGGACGATGCAAAGGATGAGATCAAGCAGCTGTTATTGCGGAGGCATCGAGTCAGTCCCAGTAACAGTGATGTTATCCAGATTCATGATATGACGGAGATACAGGACATGTTGAGCAGCACGGCAAAGACGATGGGATGGCTGCTCGGATCGATAGCTGCTATTTCGCTGGTTGTCGGGGGAATAGGGATAATGAACATAATGCTTGTTTCCGTCACCGAAAGAACCAAGGAGATAGGCCTTAGAAAGGCTATAGGGGCGCGGCGCAGCGATATAATGGTTCAGTTTCTGATAGAAGCGGTTGTAATGACACTCAGTGGTGGTATGATAGGGATTATACTGGGCAGTGGAACTGCGTATTTATTGTCCACACTGGCTGAGTGGCCTGTAAAAGTGTCAGGAGCAGCCGTAGCTTTAGCAGTGACATTCTCGGTTATTATTGGTATTATTTTCGGGTTGTGGCCTGCCAGACAGGCGTCTAGACTTGATCCTATCACGGCTTTGAAATATGAATAAACGGAGGTTGCCATGACAGGAGAAGATGCAGTCCTGGTACCTGCAGAAAATGAAATCGCGGCAGGTTTCTCTGTGCAGACACTGAGTTATCCTGACAGATACGAATTACCCAGGTTGGCGAGTAGCAAGAAAAATCGGCTGGAACGGGCTGTTGCACTTGAGATTGATGTTAATAACAGGATAAAGCGATGCAAGGCAAGTGATGGTTATGTTCATGAACTTTTTATCGATGGTGAGTGGTGTGAGCATCAGAAATTTTTATCCATGGATGATGTGATACGTTCGGACATTTATAAAGTTTTTTGCCGGAAAGAGGGTTTAGAAAGCCTCGAAATGGAAGACCGTGACTAATTTTCTTTTTTTTTGACACTGAATATTATGGTAAAAATAAATAAAAATTTGAGGAGAGAAAAAAACATGCCCGATCATGTTGATCCCAGTGGAAAGATCAATCCGCCTTCGGAGCTTGGTTATACAGGCGCAGAACTGGATAATGCACTGCTTTGTGAAGTGGCATGGGAAGTGTGTCAGCAGGTCGGAGGTATTTATACTGTCATCAGGTCCAAGACGCCGTGCATGGTAAAAGCGTGGGGTAACCGTTATTGCCTTGTAGGACCTTATAATCCTCAAGCATCGCCGGCAGAATTTGAGGAATCAACACCCGCAGGTCCAATAGGGAATGCAGTAAAACTTCTTCAGAAGGCTGGTTTCGAGGTACACTATGGACACTGGCTGATTACAGGTCGTCCGCGTGTTGTGCTCCTTAATCCGAAAAGTGTTTATTATCGTTTACATGAGATAAAATATCTCCTGTGGGAGCATCATGGCATCAGTTTCCCGTCTTACGATCCGCTTGTGGACGAGATTGTGGCTTTTGGTTTTCTTGTGAATGAGTTTTTTAGAGCCCTTGTGAGTCAAAGGGATTCAAATCAACCGATCATAGGACATTTTCACGAGTGGATGGCTGGTACGGCGATTCCTGAATTACGACGAGACAAGATGCCCGTTTCTATTGTTTTCACGACGCACGCCACATTGCTCGGCCGGTATCTGGCAATGAACGATCCATGGTTCTATGATCATGTACCTTTCATCAACTGGCATGCCGATGCAAAGCGTTTCAATGTTGAGGCGCAGGTGTTGATTGAACGCGCGGCGGCTCATGGTGCGCATGTGTTAACAACGGTCAGTGAGATCACTGGGTATGAGTGCAAACATCTGCTCGGCAGAAAACCGGATGTTTTGACGCCGAACGGCCTTAACATAGAGCGTTTTGTTGCCCTTCATGAATTTCAAAATCTGCATAGAATTTACAAGGCAAAGATCAATGAGTTTGTGATGGGACATTTTTTCCCGAGTTATTCGTTTGATTTGGATAAAACCCTGTATTTCTTCATTTCTGGCAGGTATGAGTATGGAAATAAAGGTTTTAACCTGGCAATAGAATCTCTTGCACGGCTCAACTGGCGTATGAAACAGATGCGGCTTAACCGCACCGTAGTGTTTTTCATCGTTACAAAGCGTCCGTTCAGATCAATTAATCCGGAAGTTCTGAGAACAAGAGCTCTGATGGCGGAGTTAAGGGAAAATTGCCGGTCGATCCAAAACCAGGTTGGTGAACGTCTGTTTGTTTCCGCTGCAATGGGACAATGGCCGAGACTTGATGATCTTGTTGATGATTACTGGAGGCTAAGACTGAGACGAAACCTGCATGCATGGAAAACAAATAGACTGCCAACCATTGTGACACACGATCTCGTAGATGATGCAAAAGATGAGGTGCTAAATCAGTTAAGAACCTGTAATTTGTTTAACAGACCCGAAGATCCTGTGAAAGTTGTTTATCATCCGGATTTTATTACTTCCAGTGATCCTTTGTTTGGAATGGATTATGATCATTTTATCCGTGGTTGTCATATGGGTATTTTCCCCAGTTATTACGAACCTTGGGGGTATGCTCCGCTTGAGGCCATTGTTATGGGTATTCCTGCTATTACCAGTGATACATCAGGTTTTGGGACATATGTGCTTGAACACATGCCGGATCATAAAGAACATGGCATAGTGGTGTTAAAGAGGAGAAATGCCACGTTTGATACATCGGCAAATGAACTTACCGACGAGATGCTCGGGTTTGTCCAGATGGAACGACGAGACAGGATTGCCATGCGAAACAGGACGGAGAGCAGTTCCGAGCAATTCGACTGGCAGAATCTGAGTCAGTATTACAGACAGGCACACGAAATGGGTTTACAAAGAACTATATAGTCCAGCCTGAATGTCTTTTCCACCTTTCAAATACACCGACCATGAAGAAAAGAATTGCCATAATTGACGGATACAATGTTATTCATCGAATTACTGAATTGAAAAAACGGCTAGATATCAGCCTTGCTTCTGCGAGGAAGGGTCTTATTGAATATTGCCTGCGATATCTGTCGGTAAAAGGAGATTTCTCGGAGTTCCTGATTGTTTTTGACGGTGATTCGTCTGTTATGCCTTGGACGGGTATGGGTGGGTACGGAGTACGTGTGATATTTACACCTACCAAGGAAGATGCCGACGACAGAATTCTGGCGCTCGTGAGAGATTGCGGGCGTGAAACAGATTGTATTGTAATCTCGAGTGACAACTATGTGTCTGGTAATTCGAAAAGACATGGAGCCGAAACCATGACGGTGTCGAGTTTTGTCAGACTGGTAACTGCTGCAAGAAAAGGTCAATTAAGACAGAACGACACAAATCATTCCAGAGGACTTTCGCCAGTCCAGGAACGACAAATTAATGAGAGCCTGAAAAAGGAATGGGGTCTTAAATGACTGTTTGACGCAAAATAACCAGGTGATAGATTGGTAAAATAGTGGATTGATAGGTAAGCAAGTCGATGGGGCAAATGAGATTTTCCCTTGGAAAAGCTAAATGGTATACGCAACTGATAATTGCTTATGCTTTAATGACAATTATTCCTCTTCTAACTTTCGGGTATTTTCTTACGGCATATCTGATTCCAAATTTTGTTACGCATGAGAATCTTATTATTGTGATCGTATGTAATTTGGTTCTTTCTTTTACCGGCTTCAGTGTGCTCGCCAAAACTGTAAAGACTCTTGCGAGGTTTCGTGGCTATATCGAAAATGTTGCGAAAGGTGACTTGAGTAAGCAGATTTTACTTCGTGACGGTCCGGAAGTTACCAGCATTACACAATCAATAGGAACCATTGTGGAGACGTTGAAACAGGATCGGGCACGCCTTGAAACATTTTCCCGGAATCTTGAGAAGGAAGTGGCTAAACGTACCGAGGAACTTCATCGGGATATTGAAGAGAGGAAAAAGACTGAACAGGCTTTAAGAGAAAGCAACATGATGCTTTCGGATGCGCTTTCAGAACTTAAAGAAATGCAGCATAGGTTGCTTCAGGAAGAGAGAATGAGTGCTCTCGGGCAGATGGCAAGCAGTGTTGCTCATGATTTTAACAATGCCCTAATGCCGATAGTTGGACTTACCGAGTTTCTCCTGATGAATCGTGACATGCTTAATGACAAAGAAGAACTTCTCTCCACACTTGAAGATATTCATACTTCTGCTGATCATGCAAAGCAGGCAATTGTTCGTTTAAGAGAATTTTATAACACAGATAAAAATCCGGATCTCAGGGTGGTTGATGTAAATGAAGTATTGGAGAAGACAATTATTGCATGCATGATTGACATGCAAAAGGCGAGGGGTGCCAATAAGGCTATTGATGTCCGGAGGGAGTTTGGCGAAGTTCCTTTTGTTAATGCCGATGAAGGTGAGCTTCGGGAAGCACTGCGAAATGTTATTATTAATTCCATAGAAGCCATGGCTGATGGAGGCCTCCTGACGTTTCGTTCTTATTTTGAAAATAAATGGGTTGTTATGGAGGTAATTGATACAGGAATCGGTATGAGTCCGGATGTTTCCGCGCGTTGCCTTGAGCCATTCTTTTCTACTAAGGGTGATCATGGTACAGGTATAGGTCTTTCGGTTGTGCATGGCATTATACGCCGGCACAAGGGAAATCTTGTTGTCCATAGCGAACCGGAAAAAGGTACTAGTGTGAAAATCCTTTTACCGGTAGTGAGGGTCGCCGGGGGACGTACTGCGACTTCATCAGGCGGCACTGGTGAGTTGGGGCCACTTAGGTTACTCGTAGTGGATGATGATATCTCGTCAAGAAAACTACTTTCGCGTTATCTGGTGGCGGCTGGTCATACGGTTGAGACGGCTGAGACGGGTGCTGAGGGTATTGCAATGTTTGAACGTGACAGGTTTGATCTTGTGATAACCGACAGAGCTATGCCTGATATGAGCGGAGACGTTGTTGCGGCGTCAATTGGAGAATCAGGTAAAATGGTGCCTGTGATAATGCTCACGGGATTTGGTGAAATCATGAAAGATAAAGGTGAGGTACCAAAAGGTGTTGCCATGGTACTTAGTAAACCAATTTCACTTAAAGAGTTGAAGGATGCCATAAGCGAGGTGGTAATGGGCGCGAGGGCGGCCAGTCAAGCGGGGCAATGACGGATTATAATTATTGGAACGTTAAGAAACACGAAGAGCGTATTGATTAGTAATTATAATGAACTTGTCTGGTTCTTGATTTGGAAAGATAGTAAGTAAATATTCATGCCCACGTCTGCTGGCTGTTTTCGGATGTCACACAAATGGCGATAGATCCCTTAGCCGTTTCACAATAGCGGGTATTTTCTCAATGACGTATTCGATTTCTTCCGCGGTATTATAACGGCTGAGACTAAAGCGCGTTGATCCATGTGCCGAGGTGAATGGTACACCCATAGCCCTTATCACGTGAGAAGGTTCCAAGGATCCTGAAGTACATGCCGAACCGGATGATGCTGCCACGCCGATATCACTAAGGTGATATAGAATAGCTTCGCCTTCGATATATTGAAAACTGATGTTTGTTGTATTGGGCAGGCGGTGTACACGGTCACCATTGACTGTAGTGCTCGGACAAGAAGCAAGAATACCTGCCTCAAGCCGGTCGCGTAATTTCGCAACATTGGTTGTTTCATCCTGCAAGAACTTTTTAGCCAGTACACATGCCTGTCCCAAGCCTACGATATATGGCACATTCTCGGTACCGCCGCGCCTGCCGTTTTCCTGATGTCCGCCAATGAGGAAAGTATTTACCTTCGTTCCTTTCCTGATATAGAGGGCTCCAATACCTTTTGGTGCATGAAGTTTGTGACCCGACAGGGCCAGCATATCCACTGGAGTCTTACGGACATCTATCGGGATTTTTCCGACGATTTGGACTGCATCAGTATGAAGAACGCCGCCCTGTTCCTTAACCATGGCTGCGATTTCAGGAATAGGGAACATAACGCCTGTCTCATTGTTCGCCCACATGATGCTTACAATGTTCGGTCCTTTGCCAAGTACCTTTCTGAATTCGGTGAGATCCAGCTGTCCTGATGAGTCTACGCCAAGTTCGATTACTTCGTGGCCTTGTTCCTTGAGATGGCGACATGGCCCTAAAACGGCAGGATGTTCAACCCTTGTGGTAATTATTTTTCTGTTTTTACCCAAAGCCTCGGCTGTGCCTCTTATGGCCATATTATCGCCCTCAGTGCCGCAACTTGTAAAAACTATTTCTGATGGTTCGGCGTTGATCAGGTCTGCAACCTGTTCCCTGGCTGTGTCGATGTATTTTTTAACTTGGCCGCCAAAATAATGCATGCTTGAAGGATTACCCCATAACTCCTTGAAAAAAGGTATTATGGCGTCGATGACTTCAGGGGCAACCTGTGTGGTCGCGTTGTTGTCGAGATACACGTTTTTCACGACTTGTCCTCCTCAACAACCAGATCCTTGGAAACGAATTCCCGGAGTTTTGCTTCCACAACGTCTTTTATGGTGCTCGGTGCAGCCTGACAGCCCGCACACATTCCACGAAACGAAACAATCACGCGGCTGCCGGAAATGTCGATAAGTTCGATGTCACCGCCATCACGTTTCAGCATGGGTCTGATTTCACGATCCAGTGTTTCTTCTATCAACTTTACTTTTTGAAGAACGGTAAGTTTTGCAGGTTTCTGAGTGGAAGCGGATTTCGATTCCCGTTCTTTACGTATTCGTTCGATAATCTGAACAATATCATTCTTGCAGTTACCACAGCCTCCGCCAGCCTTACAGTAGTTTGTAACCTGTTCAACCGTAGTGAGGTTGTTATCCCGTACGACGCGTTCGATTTCTTCTTCCGTAACTCCGAAACAGGTACACACTACTTTACCTGCCAGGATTTTCTTGCCTGTTTTGCCTGTTCTATAATTTGCTATGGCCATTTCGAGCGCTTCTCGGCCCATGACGGAGCAATGCATTTTCTGTTCGGGTAGACCACCCAGGTAATTTGCAATATCCTGATTTGTCACCTTTTCCGCTTGTTCAATCGTCATACCTTTAATCATTTCGGTAAGCGCAGAGGAAGAGGCAATGGCGCTTGCGCATCCGAAGGTCTTGAATTTCACGTCCACGATTCGTTTTTTTTCATCGAGTTTGAAAGTGAGCTTGAGGGCATCGCCACAAGCCATGGAACCTACCTCCCCGATACCATCAGGATTTTCAATTAGACCTACGTTTCTTGGGTTCCGGAAATGATCGAGTACTTTATCTGTATAGTCCCACATGGAAGTTACTCCTGTTTATACATAAGACAATCATCGTTATAATATATTCCAGACATAGAAGATACCAGAAGATTCAAAACCAGATTGTGATTAAAGAATCCTTGATTATATATCCCAATCTGTGGTCATCTGTTGTTTTTCAATGGATTTTAAGGAGTTGATGACAATGGTAATAACACGTGAAGATGTTTTAAATTATCATCTTGGCGGAAAAGTGGGATTGAGGCTTACCAAGGCATTGAAAGACGTCGAATCACTTTGCAAGGCATACACTCCAGGAGTGGCTATTCCGGTAAAGGAAATACACAAAGATCCTTCAGTGTTAAGAAAATATACGGCTAAAAAGAATCTGGTGGCCGTTGTTACAGACGGTACGGCAATCTTGGGGCTTGGAGATCTTGGTGCGGAGGCAAGTATTCCAGTAATGGAAGGGAAAGCCGTACTTTTCAAGGTGTTTGGAGATGTTGACGGCTGGCCTGTTCCTTTGAATCACTGCCGCATCGATGGTAAGAACACGGGTAAGACAGATCCGAAGAGAATTATAGATGCAGTGTGTGCCATTGCGCCAATGTATGGCGGAATAAACCTTGAAGATATAGCTGCTCCTGCGTGTTTTGAGATTGAAGATAAACTTGATGAAATCCTCGATATTCCTGTTTTTCATGATGACCAGTGGGGTACGGCGGTGATTGCGCTGGCTGGTGTGAAAAATTACAGCCGTCTTTGTGAGCGGAACATGCAGGAGATAAGGGTTGTCATTAATGGCGCAGGTGCTGCAGGAATCCGTATTGCAGAGATGTTAAAGGCATCTGGAGTCAGGCAAATCACACTTTGTGATTCAAAGGGCGTGATCCGTTCCGATCGTACGGATTTATCGGGTAAGAAACGTGAACATGCCGTAAAAACTACCGCATCAACAGTTAGTGATGCCATGAAAGATGCTCATGTATTCATAGGAGTTTCGGTTGCTGATTGTGTTAAGGAAAGGGATATTTTGTCCATGGCTTCTTACCCTGCAATTTTTGCCATGGCCAATCCTGACCCGGAAATCAGACCCGAACTTGTGGTTTCTGCCATGGGGAATAAGCCTTATGTCATGGCCACAGGACGTTCAGACTATCCAAATCAGATAAACAATGTTCTTGGTTTTCCCTTTCTTTTTCGTGGTGCACTGGATGTGATGGCACGTACTATTAATGTTCCGATGAAACTGGCAGCAGCGGAAGCGCTTGCGGCTGTTGCCCGAGAGCAGGTACCTGAAGACGTGAAAAAAGTATACCCAGGGGCCGAACTTGAGTTCGGAACGAATTATATAATTCCGAAACCGTTTGATAGGAGGCTGTTTATTGAGGTTTCTTATGCTGTCGCTGAAGCTGCAGTCAAATCTGGTGCAGCAGTCTCGATAGATGATTTGAAGGCATATCGAACCAGTCTTGAGCGCAGGAATGAAGAAAGGCTTGTGACTAATGGATAAACTAGGCAGATTGGTTGATTATTTGACATGAACAATTACATTTGATAGGAACACCGCCGCTATGGGACAACAATTACGAAAAAGACTGAAGAGAATGCGTAGAAAACGCAGGAATAAACGCAAGAAGGAACAGGCAAAGCTTGCCGCCAAGGCGGCAAAGAAAGCCTGAATTTAGTTTCTTGCAGTTTTTCCTTTTGAAAAGGCGTGATGGCCGAGTGGTTAGGCACGGGTCTGCAAAACCTGTTACACCGGTTCAATTCCGGTTCACGCCTCCATACTTTGTTGTAAGCTGATTTAGCGTAATATTGATTGTCTGGTTGAACTTGGCCGTTACGAATTTAATATAGGACTTTTTTCTTTTAAACGAGCAAACAAATGCCGATATACGAATACAGTTGCAAAAAATGCGGGAATCAATTTGAAGTTCTGATTCGGAAAAAAGAAGATATACCTGCAAAGTGCCCATCTTGTGGTGCGGGAAAACTTATAAAACAATTTTCATCATTTGCTGTATCAGCAGTCCAGAAGAGTAATCCGGTTGCAAGTTGTGAAGGTTGCGGATCGGCCGGTACGGGATGTGGATCAGGGCCATGTCCAATGTCTATGGATAACTAGCTGTTTTTCAATGCAATAGAGGCATTTCTCTTAAGACTTTCCAGCCCTGTCCGGTATATTGTCGTATCTTTAAAGCGTTGATTGAATTCGACCTTTGCCATTTGAATGATTTCCTCGATGGTCGGCATCTTGCGTAATTGAAGTTCAGGCATGACTTGTTCATTTCCTGCCCGGTTCCATGGACAAACTGCTGTACAAATATCGCAACCAAAAACAGTTTTCCCGAGCAGAGCTTGCGATTCGCGAGGTATTTCACCTTTATGCTCAATCGTAAGATAGGAAAGACATTTGCGGCAATCAAGGAGCCCATTTTCAGTAATAGCTCCGGTGGGACAATTGTCCAGACATTTACGGCAAGCACCGCATTGATTTGTTAACTTTGCAGTTGGCTGGAGTTCAAGGTTAAGAAGAAGTTCGCCGAGCACAAAACAGCATCCAAATTGTGGATTGACGATTTGACCTTGTTTACCACGCCAGCCGATTCCGGCTTGAATGGCTAATTCCCGTTCAAGTACCGGTGCCGAGTCAACACAGATACGAGCGTTATCCACGCTGATTCTTTTCTTTATAAATTCAAGGAGCAGAGTGAGTTTGCCGCGGATAACCTTATGATAATCTTTTCCGCCGGCATATGTTGAAAAACCTTTTCCAGGGCTTTTATTCGATGGATATCGAGCTGCGACGATGATAATGGATCTTGTTTCGGGCATCAAATTCCTAATGTCTGATCGAAGGTGAATATTACGTTTCAGATATCCCATTTCGGCTGCATTACCGCCAGCCAGCCATTGCTTGAATAGTATTATGGTTTCCGACGAGTTGGTTTTGGTAATTCCGCAAGATGCAAAACCAATACGGATAGCTTCGCTAATTATCGTTTGTTCAAGTGACATGGCAGGGAATTTCCCAATCAAAGTTTATGTAAACAATTTAATAACCTGGTTTACAACATTGTCCAGAGAGAGATTGGTCGTATCAATTTTGTGAGGAATGGCCTCGTAAAGGTGACGGCGTGACTCCATCAAGTTGAGGATTTTTTTCATTTTATCATCGCCAGAAAGAAGAGGGCGATTCGTATCACCGGAGACACGCTTTAGAATGGTTTCTGATGTGGCTAAAAGGCAGACCACAAGGCCGGTTTTGGTGAAATCGCTTATGTTGTCAGGATTCAGGACGATTCCACCTCCCGTGGCAATGACAAGACCTTTTTTGCAGGACAGATCTTTGACGAGAGTCCTCTCAAGTGAACGGAAATATGTTTCTCCGTCCTCTGCAAAGATTCGCGATATAGGTTTGCCAGCACGTTCCTTTATCACATCATCCATGTCAAGAAATGTCATTTTAAGTTCAGAGGCGAGGAGTTTACCAACGGAGGTTTTGCCGGTACCCATGAAGCCAACAAGAACAATATTTTGCATAGAAGTATTATCACGTTGCTTTGTTTGCATTGGTTCTTTCTATTTACAACTTATCTTTACTGGCTGCCAGATTCATAAATTCATCACGAGTCTCCTGACTTTCGAATACTCTTGCAGGAAGCCAGATTAACGGTTTGTCAATGGGTCTTAATGTACCAAGATATCCAAGTGTTATGAGGACATACCTTATAGAAGGTTTGCAGACATGATCCAGTTGGGTGTTATAGGCTGTCAATAAATCCTCATTGTTCAGGGAGAATCTCATTATCAACGGTAAACTCATATGCGGTATAATAAACCATACAAGAATGGCCATCAAAAGTATTTTTTGCAGGTTTAGGCCTTGTTTTTAGAAAAAAAGCAGGAAGAACATTCTGATATTGAGGCTTGTCCAGCGGTAAGTTATTAATAATTTATCAACGAGATCACGAAGAACGCCGGAACTACAGTAGATTCCGTAGTAATTATTTACTGTAGGTTTCTTTGAAATCAGATACAAATTCGAGGTTCTTGAAGAAAAGGTCTGCTGAAAATATTTTATCTGCGATAGGTTTATTTACTTCCAGGTTGTCAATGCGGCGGGTTTCTGTGACCTTCTCTCCATCTGGCATTGATACAACGGCTTTATGAAGACGTGGTATCCAGCAATTGTCAGAGACCTTATAGAAGTCGCTGTATTTAAACTGGGCGGTCTTTTCTTTCATGTCCGATGACTTGAAGAATTCTATCTGTACTGCTCTTCCGTTGGCATCGCACGATAGAACAACAAAAACTTTTGAGGCTTGATAACTTTTTCTAACAGGAAAATCTGATGTACCAGGGAGGGATGTTTCGGATAAATCTTTGAGTTTATAAAGATGTTCCATGGGTGTTCCCGGAATACTCCTGAGGTGAGAGAGCCAGTCCGGCTCAAGTTCGGTTATAGGTCGAGAAAATCCGCGTGAAACATTTTCTTCGTGGTAGAAGAGTTTTTTGCCGTCTGCAATAATACGGCGTTTTGCAGGGGATACATTTTCGACATGTATATGGTCGGGCCGTTTATAATAAACACGGCTGAGCAGAGTAACACTGGAACCGCCAGCCTCGGTGGTTTTTCGAATCTGGCAACTGACGGTTTCAATATTTTCGTACGTTGCATACAGTTGTTTAGCAAGTGTTTGTTCCTCGCTGGTAACGATGAAAACATAAAGAAAGAATAAAATAATAGAGACTGAAATGGTTGGTATTATTTTGATTTTATACATTTTATTTTATAAGGGTTATTATCCGTTATGATGTTTTCTCCAAAATCATTACGATATCCTTGTGTCCGTTCTGACTGGCAAGCGTAATAGGCGTTTGTTTATCCTTTGATTCGGCAGCAACATTGGCCCCTTTCTTCAAAAGTAACTTAACAATAGCGGTATGTCCATTTTGTGATGCCCGATGCAACGGCGTATATCCATTACGGCTTACAATATTTACATTAGCGCCTTCAGTAATAAGTTCATCGACCAGATCCAGTTTGCCTATGGCTGAAGCCCTGAGTAGTGCACCGTCCTTGCCGAAAAGCCAGTTTTCATATTTCATAATTTTATGACCATAAAAGATATTGATATCATAAACTGACTGTTTATTTCGTATGTATTCGAATAAATACGAAATAGGCAAGTATAATTGCAGCCACAACATACATCAACCAGCTGATAGTTTTTCCCTTACCGCTGACAATTTTGACAACAGGATAAGTCATAAAACCGAGCGCAAGACCGTCCGAAATTGAAAATGTTAAAGGTATTCCAACCGCAATAAGAAATGCAGGTATTGATTCGGAATAGTCATCCCAGTCAATTTTGACGACGTTTTTCATCATCAATGCGCCAACAATCACTAGAGCGCTGGCTGTTATGGGTGGATATTCTCCAATACATGCAATAAGAGGACTGAACAGCAGGGCTAGTGCGAAAAGGATTCCAACTGTAACACTGGTCAGACCCGTACGTCCGCCATATGCAACCCCAGCAGCACTTTCAATGTATGACGTTACTGTACTTGTTCCGAGACATGCCCCTGCAACAGTACCCACAGCATCTGCCATCAGAACCTGCTTGGCTCTGGGAAGTTTATTGTCTTTAATAAATCCTGCTTGTTCTGCAACACCGATGAGGGTACCGATGGTATCAAATACATCCATGAAGAGAAAAACGAGGATATATGGCAAAGCTTTCATACTGAATGCTCCAACCAGATCCATTTTGAAAATAGCCGATTTGTTGAAATCAGGAATACCGACGAAGTGTTCGATTCTGATCTTGCCAAAAATGAAAGCAACTCCTGCGGCGGCAAGAATACCCCAAAGAATTGCCCCCCGAACCTTCCTTCCGTGCAGACCAGCTGCAACTATAAGGCCGGAAAGGAATACAATAATTTCGGCAAGTACACTGTGATTAAGGAAATCGGTATTAAGTCCAACAAGTGTTCCAGGTTTGCCAACTATTATGCCGCCTTTCTGAAGACCTATGAAGGCAATGAATATACCGATACCGACCGCTATACCGTTGCGCATACTCTGACTGATTGCATTAAGGAGTATTTCCCGGACTTTGAGGACTGATAACAGAAAAAAAAGAATACCGGCAAAAAATACAACCCCAAGGGCGGTTTGCCAAGCATTTGTAAATCCTGCGGCTGCCAGACCCATAATTGTTGAAATAAAAAAGAAATTTTCTCCCATACCGGGTGCAAGAGCAATGGGATATCTGGCATAGAGGCCCATGAGTATTGATGCTGCGGCAGATGCAAGGCAAGTAGCGATAAGTATGGCACCCGTGTCCAATCCGGTTGGTTGTCCGGCAAAATCCTTTGAAAGAACGGCTGGCTGAACAAAAAGGATATAGGCCATTGTCAGAAATGTAGTCAATCCGGCAAACAGTTCAATCCTGACGGTAGTGTTATTTTCTGACAGACGGAATATTCTATTAAGCATTTGTATCTCCTGATTTGATTAAGAATACAGGTCTAAACAAATTCAGTGAACAATCTGTTCTGTACTATAGAATCAGGCTGTTATTGGCGGCAAGTTTTTTATCGTGATGTCAGTTTTTTGCCGCCGGGCCTTTGATTTCAGGGAATGCTGTAAGCAATTCCTGTTCGGCTTTCTTTAGTTCGCCGAGTAGGGGTTGCTCATCATTCTTCCGTTTTCGAAGTTTGTTGAGGAAATCTTCGCGGGTGGCCCCTGTAGACTTGTCCATTGCCTTGACCATAATAGCGCTTTTTTCAACAAAATCATCATATGTAATACGCGCGGTTTTATAATGTTCAAAGGCTTTAGTTTGTTCCGGAGTTGGAGTGCCTTCTTTCATCCAGGCTGATAGTTCTTTTAAATTGATTATCAAAGGCTTGTCCCCATCATCATTATTATCTGTATCTTGTCCGGCTGGGCCATTAGCAGCTCGCCCGAAATCCAAACCCATTTCAATAAATGATATTTGTGATGCAGGCATGGAAAATTCCTCTCCATTCTTTTCGAAAAGGAAATTGGATTTTTCGTAGCCTTTTAATTTCATGTCTTCGATTTTCTTTTTCCCCCTTGGAGTTACGGTGACCTGGGATGGAGGTTCAAGGATGAGTTTTTCTGCAAATGAACGGGGTACATTAATGATCTTCCCGGTTTTAGGCTGAAAATAAAGTTTGTCATTTTTAAAATGCTGGAATATTCCCTCGTAGGTTTTACGGCCTTTCATAATAAGTGTGTCATTTGCATACAGCATTTGGCAGGCAGAGACTATGAAGTAAACCATCGAACAATAAAAAACAATAACCGTTTTTTTCATTATAATATATCCTGTTAAAATTAACTTCCTGTTTATCTGGTTAAACGATTCGTGCGCTTCCTTTATTAGTAATAAAAATTATTAACGCTAAACTCAACTTAAAAGTTAATCTGGCTTGCTGGTCCATGGATTGTTTTTTATACGGAAACGCCATGGGCGTTTTGCATGTGAACCTGCATAATCAACACCTACGCGCGGACTGGCGACAATTTGGGATGTTTTGAGAATACAGTCACGGTCTTCAAGCCAAATATTCCTTCCGGTTAACTTTTCACCATTATGACCCAAATTAATACCAAGTGCCTTGCACAGTGCACCTGGGCCTCCTGCAACACTTCGATCCAATTTGGTTTTATTACGGCGTTTCAGGATTACGGCGGTACCGTAGGTGGGTTGAATTGCCCGGACAAGTATGGCGTGGGGTATGTTTTCAACATTTGTCACTATATTGAAAAGAGGATACATCCCGTAGCACAGGTAAACATAGGCTATTCCTCCTCTATGAAACATGGGTTCTGTCCTTTTGGTACGACGGTTGCCATGAGCATGGGAAGCCCTGTCTTCGGGACCGGCGTATGCTTCTGTTTCAACAATCATACCACCTGTGATTATAGATTTACCGATTTTCGTGAAAAGGTATTTCCCAAGGAGTTCTCTGCTGATTTGAATAACGTCAGGCCTTGTAAAGAAAGATTGTTTAATTTTTGGCATTAAATTACTGTTATCAGTAAACGGGTGTATCCAGTAAAAATGATGAGCGAACGCTTACCTTCTTGGTTAAGCCTTAGAATCGAACATTAACGCCGAAAGAATAAGCGCTCTCCTCGAATTGTGTATATGCCACTTCGAGTGATACTTTTTCGTTCAAGAATACATCTAAACCAATCACAAAACCGAATTCGTCCTCCTGCTCTATCTCGTTGCTTTGAAGAATGGAGAATGCCGGTCCCGCAAACAATGCAATACTGCTTGGAACAAAAAATTTATCACCTTCGAGATCATTTACCAGGCTGAGTGTAAGTGATCCGGAAAAATCATTCCAATCTATATCAGTTATCCCGTCGGAATATGTAGCGCTGGATTTTGTATACTGAATATGACCGTTAAGCCTGAGTCTGTCTTCCATGAAAGTCGGATCTTCAATTTCAGTATCCAGAATATTAAAAAGTAATCCCACTCCAAATTCACCTTTAGAATCAGATACGGTACCCCAGCCGATTCTTGTTTCAGAACTGCCGCCAATAACATACGCCATCATCCATGGGAAAATGTCATATCCGACATAACCCATAACTTTGTCTGATTTCATGGATATATTTGGGAGGCTTTTAAACAATTCAACCTCTCTATCGATGGACATGAAGTACAAACCGCAACTCCATGCGCCGAGATCCTGTGTTCCTGCCAAGTAGTCTCTACCGGAATTACTGCGACCTATGGGAGCTGCTGTTGTAAGAGAGAAACTTCCGAGGAGAAAATATACAAAAACTACGCCAAATAAATTCAAGCATTTATTCATAATCGTGTATCCTAATAGTTGATTTCCTCATTCTGCAAGCATATAATTCGACTTTTTGAAATTAATAGATGTGGTAGTCGAAAAGGTGAAAATGATGCCCAGCCTAATTACAAGATTGCCGGTTTACATCCTATTAGTTCTGATTTCGGCTGGATGTATTCCAATGCAGAAACCTGACAGGTTGAAGAAATATTCTAGCATTGAAGAGGCGCTTAAGAACAGGGAAGAAGTCGGGTATGTATCTCTTGATAATTCTGGTCTTACTCAAATTCCTGTTGTTGATCTTGCCAAACTACCGAAACTTATAAAGTTAAGTCTACGCAGAAATCGTTTGGGAACCATCTCGCCGGAAATCGAACAGTTAAAAGGGCTCGTTATGCTTGACCTCAGTCAGGCCGGTATTAACGGTTTGCCTGATGGTATAGGTAAACTTACGGTTTTGAAGCAACTCTATCTCGCCGAAAATGAACTGACAATTCTTCCAGTTGGAATTACTGGGTTAAATTCTCTTTTATATCTCAATCTGGATAGAAACAAAATAACGTCTTTGCCCTCTGAGATTGGAAAGCTCATGGGGCTAAAATGGTTGCGTTTAAACAACAATCAACTTACTGTCTTACCCCAAGAAATTGGAAATCTGGTTAATCTTGAACGACTTTATCTCGAGAACAATAGGCTTAAGGATTTACCGGGTGACTTGTCAAAACTCACAAAATTAACTGATTTGAACTTAAGAAAGAATGAGTTGGATATTTTGCCTTTATCTGTATTACACCTGCAGAATCTTGTTCGACTGGATCTTGATGGTAACCGGCTGGTCGCTTTGCCCGAAGATATAAAAAGACTTCGAAAGTTGAAAACACTTTCTTTACAGAATAATAAGTTGCCAGAGGAAACGAAGGATAAAATCGAAAAGCTTCTCCCTGATTGTCAGATTATTTTCTAGGCTATATTCCCTCCGGATTGTCGGTCCAAAGGTAAGTTTTGTAATCAAATACAATTACTGCGATTTTTCTTAATAACTTATCTGTTTCACAAAATCTTCTGGTTATTATAGGACAATGTTGGTCGTGATTACATTTTCTTGCATTATCTGCTTAGTCCGTTGCATTATGCCATATCGAACTGTACTCCCGTAGCTCAGTTGGACAGAGCAACGGATTTCTAATGTCTCCAATTACTCTTTTGTAAATCACTGATAATGAAGCAAATACATCACTTGTAAATGTTTATAAAAATATCGGTGACGCATGCAGACGCAACCAAATGCTCGTAAAAGAACTTTTAAGCGTTACAAACCCGTTACATTTTTTTGTAAATGTACTTTGATATAAGTTATCAATGCAGAACCGGTATGTTACTGACATTGGTGATTGTGGTTCTTGTGGTTTCCTGATTCATGCTATTCGCCATGTCCATCAACTTTACGGGTGGTGGAATAGCAGTGAACTTTACAAGTATGCCAACGAGTATCTTTGCGCCGTGGACTTTGACGAACGGTTGAAGAAGGTTACTAAAGCCATGATGATGATTGTTGGCGACGGCAAAGCCAACGTCTTCGGCGTCTTATCACTTGATCTGCGGGAGTGACAAAACTCCGACGCTCGTACCCGCATTGGCGAGTTTTATCGCGACACCAGAGACGGTAATTTTGATCTCGTTCTTACGAATCCGCCTTTTGCGGCAAGGTTACCGGTAGATCTTCCTCTCAATAGTAACAGATTCGACCAGTCCGTTATTAATAATGAAAGTAACACTTCGACTAGGCGTTACACTACTGAGACCGGGATACAATGTCCCGGTCGCTTTTTGTTTTTTTATATTTTATAGGATTTTTTAAAATCATCCTGAATTTAACAACTTTCATGGATAGTGCAGGGGGGGAACTGACTCAATGTCTCATTATGTGACCGGATTGAGACACTTTTTAGCGATACACATAGGATGGTAACAAAACAATTATTTTATCTAAATCACTTATTGTCAAAGTGTTCCACATACTTACCCGGATAACATAAATGGGTTGGCACTCAAAAAGCTAAATTCCAATAAAAGGATTTAGCTCATGACTTGTAAACATAATAAGGAAAAGAGTCTGTGGATTCCTCAAGACGAAGTTGCAAAACTTCTTAACGTACATTTCAATACGATAAAGCAATGGAGGAAAGCAGGCCGGTTGAAATTTAAGATTGTCAGGCAGAAGGGGATTGGGAAGAAAGTATTTATCTTAAGGTCTTCCATGGAAAGGGCTTTTGACTCAAAATGCCTGTTTTGCGGGATAATATTTCAAACCCGCAGACCTGAAAAGGCCGATTTTTGTTGTACCAAACACAGATGGAATTGGTTTAACCGGTTAAGATCAAAAGGTTACTCTCATCGTGGTCGTCCCCAAAAAGGAGAGAAACCCTCAAAGAAACATCTTGCCTGATTAAATCATACGTTGTTTTAAAAAATACACTATTAATGTCTTTTCGTATTGACGTGCTTACAAGTATTCTCTATGGTCATCCCTAATTGATAACCGTTATTTAATACATCCAAAGTAACTGGTCGGTAAATAATGGAACAAGCACCAAACAGAATCAGTGACGGAGATTTTTTTCTTTCCGATTTCCTATCCAGGTTTTTTACACATATACGCAAAAACATTTTTAATTATCGTGAGTAGTTTTTATCAATGAAAGATGCCAAGGAGAATAATCAATGAAATTAAAAAATATATTTGCCGTCATGCTAATTTTTGGCGTGATGATTGCCTGTGGAGCGTCACAAGCAGCAGACTTCAGCACTTGGACATACAGAACAAAAATCACGTTCAGCGGATATGATAAGAATGACACCCTGACAAATTTCCCTCTGCTGGTTACGCTGAATACAAATATTGCGAACTTCAGTTACACACAGTTTACATCACCTGATAACGGCGGCGACCTGCGTTTTGCGAATTCCAATGAAACACAGGAACTTAATTACGAAATTGAGCAATGGGATTCAGCTTCCGCAGCCGGGTTCTCGCCAATAAATCTTTCAGGCTGTGTTGTGTGGTTGACGGCGGATACAGGAGTTCAGGCCGATGGTAGTTCTGTGACAAACTGGCAGGATCAATCAGGTAACGGTAACAATGCTATTCAAGCGAACGCAAGTCTTTGCCCTGTCATTGTCACCAATACACTCAATGGCAAGCCTGTGATCAGGTTTGACGGGATGACTAACGGAACAGGCGATTATATGGATATACCCGCCGTTACTGCGCGAACCGTCATAGTTGTACTCAATTATCTCAACGGCACAAATTTCCCGAACTGCTATCCAACCGCCATAGGCAACCAAAGTACCGGGGATTTCATCATACGGGGTCGGGCGAACTTAAAAATTCTTGACGCATATCTTGCTGCTCCAGGTACACGCTATATAAATGGAAAAGCAATTCCAATAGTTAACAGTGGATATGACTTCAACCCTGTATCCGCCCACAAGGTTGTATGTGTAACACTTGATTACAGTACCAATCTCGCTGCAAGAATTGGCAAGGACCGCACGTATAATGATCAGGCATGGAATGGTGATATTGCGGAGATCATTATTTATAATCGCAACCTCAGCCTTTTGGAACAAAATCAAGTAGGCTATTACCTTGCCCAGAAATACGGGCTTGGCACTGACTATGTGACTCCCGGTAATTCCTATGTATGGGTACAGACACCGGAACTTGTCAAAAACGGCTGGATCTGGGCGTACTGGGGGAATACTACTGCCACAGCGCCGGATTATTCCACCAATGGCGCAACATGGTCGAGCGAATATGCCGGTGTATGGCATCTTAAGGAGAGTGGTTTTCCCTATGCGGACAGTACGGCAGCACGCCATGATGGAACCACGGGATCGGTTCCGATATGTGTACAATCTGATGTAGGTGGTCCGGGCCAGAGTTTTAGTGGTTCTACGTATCCTAAAATCGATGTTCCGTATTCCAGCGCATTGAATCCTGCGACCTATACCTTCAGTTGTCGGGCAAAGGTGCTGGGTGGAAATAACACTTACCGTTCGCCAATAACTTCGCGTGATGGTTCCCCCCTGCGAGGTTACATGCTCTATGCCAACACCAATAATGTATGGACGTACTTTCAGGGGAATGGTTCAGCATGGGTTATATTAAATGGTGGAGGCATGACAACTGGTCAATGGGCTTATCTTACCGGTACTTACGATGGTTCCAAAATGAGGTTCTTTGTGAATGGTTCATGGTATGGCCCGACAACTACCATTTATTCCAATAATACTGCCCGGCCATTGAGGATAGGTGCAGGTATGACTGAGAATACGGGGACTTATTGGTTTAATGGAATTGTTGAGGAAGCGCGGGTTGAGAATGTTGCCCGTTCATCCAACTGGGTATGGGCTTGCTGGATGAATACGGCGTCTAATTCGCTCTTTGCCGGTTATGGAAAAATAGAAGGCAAGGGGCCGGTATTTATCGTGGACTGATTATATAAGGAATAGAGTGTGACTGAATTCCTTAAAAGGAAAATAAGCTGGGCGAAGAAAAGTTCTTCGTTTTTGTTCATTGTACTTCTTGCGCTTGGCCTGATCACAGCCGTTATCGTTACACGTGCCGTTGATAATGATAATGACGGCATGGACGATGACTACGAATTGTTTTTCGGCCTGGATACTTCTCTTGATGATTCCGCTATGGATCCGGATGGCGACGGCCTGACAAATCTACAGGAATTCCAACGCGGGACAGATCCATTCCAGAGTGATACAGACCGCGACGGCTGGAATGACGACTATGATTCGAATGCCGTGTCCCGTATTTATATAAAGTGGGGCGACTCGTTTTTCACAACGAACAATAGTTATATATACGTTGCTCCCCCATGGTTGGTATCCTCATACAAAGTTGATGGCGACTGGGTCACTAACTCGCCTTCAAACTGGCATGTTGCTCCTGATGTAAGCAATGACATCGGGTCTCTTCACATCGAAGTAGATAGAACTGTTCTTACCAACGACCTTGTTGTGAAACTTGGTTTTTATGACCACACCAATGCTTCATTATATATAGACCTCTACGATACCAATAGCGTGATAATAGCGACTAATCTTTTTGGCAATCTCCTTAATGGTTCTGATATGCAGGTAGTTACTAATCTCAGTATTCCATTAGAAACCTACCCGGATGCCATTGGTATTGAACTACGCCGTGGTTCCGGAGAAATAACTGTCTATGAGTCTCTTCTATATATAGATAAGGATGGGGATGGGCTTGACGCTGAACAGGAAGCCCAACTTGGCACTTCCGATAACAATAGTGACAGTGATGCTGATGGACTCTCTGACTATGCCGAAGTTTTCACGCATAATACCAATCCGCTTGATTCAGACAGTGATAATGACGGGCTTACAGATAACCAGGAAATCAACACATATGGCACGAATCCCAATCTCGCCGATACCGACTTAGATGGAATAAATGACGGCAAAGAAGTGCAGTATAATCAAAACCCTGCATCTTCAAATTCCTACAGTGTTGTTCCGTTCATGGAACTTTTTGAAACCAATACTGTTTCCATAGGCGACATCAGCGGACAGAATAACTGGCAGGCAGAACCTTCAGGAACTGCCCTCGTTCAGTCCAATACGGTTTATGGGGGCGAACAGGCATTACGGATAGGGACTTCAGGAACAGTTACAGGAAAAGTTACCCATCTTTTTGCCTCCAGTCCCTCAAAAGTGTGGCTTGATATGCGGTCACAGGTTATTTCGGCAGAACAGCCCGAAGGTACTATTCAGGGTTCTGCCGTCTGGTATTTCAGTACAAATAATCAGCTCGTTGTATATGACGGTCTGAAAGCTCCTGGTCAGAAATGGGTGGGCTATAATCACGAATCAACGCCCGGCATATGGATCAGGCTTAACGTCAAGTTGGATTACGTCTCGCAGACATGGGCCATCTATCAGGACGGCAGCCTGATAGCAAAAGGACTTGGTTTTGCTAACCCTGCATCGTGTTTTACAGCATTCAAAATTAATGCCGGTCATGCTTATCTTGATAACTTCAGTGTAAATACAATCCCGCCCGGTGAACTTGATTTCGATAATGACGGCCTGACCAATGATGAAGAACTGACAATCGGCACTGATCCTGAAAATCCAGATACTGATAATGACGGCATGGATGACGCTACTGAACATGTGCTTGGGTTTGATCCGCTTACCACAAATAATTATTTCAGGATGGATATTAATTCAGGAACCAATGCCTTGGCAGTCGGTTTTGAGCCCGGCGAAGGATATTCCATAGGCGCTCTTGATGGTCAGAAAAGCTGGACGGCCTCCAGTAATGTAACGGTGATCAGCGGCGACAAGCATAACGGCCTCCAATCTGCTGAAATTGCGGGAAGTACCAATGAAGTTGCCGAAACAATGCAAGCCGGTATAGGTGCTTATGGCAGGGATCAGGTATGGCTTACATTCTTTACAAAAACTCCACAGGGTATGCCGCTAAATCCTTTATCAAATAACGGCGCATGTGTTTTCTATATCAGCTTCAATCATCTTTACGCCTATGATGGTGTTTCAAGTAACTGGGTTATGTCCGCCAGAAGCTTTGACCTTGCTGAAAATGCATGGACTAGGATTGACGTAAATATGGATTATGAAATAAGGAAATTCCTTATTTGCGTCAATGGCATCCTGGCGGTAGAGAATGTAAACTTCAGGAATACTGGAATAAACTATCTTACGAAGTTCAAGATTGCCGGAATAACTTCCGCAAAATCCGGTGAAGGTAATGTTCGTGTAGACGACATCCGCATATCCGCAGAAGAGCCTTCTTCTGAACTTGATTTCGATAATGATGGGCTCACCAATGCTCAGGAAGATCAATATGGTACAGATCCAAGGGAAGCGGATACCGATGGTGATGGATTAAACGATTATGCAGAAGTTATCACATACGGTACCAATCCTAATGCAGCGGATACTGATAATGATGGCATGCCTGATAACTGGGAAGTTGCCAATAATACACAGCCGCTTGTGGCCGATGCTTATGACGATCCTGACAGTGACGGCCTGACAAATCTTCAGGAGTATCAGCATGGAACCAATCCGTGTAATGCAGATACCGATTCTGACGGCCTGTCGGATAGTACAGAAGTCAACACCTATGGCACCAATCCTTTAAGTACGGATACGGATTCTGATGGACTGCCGGATAAGTGGGAAGTTGATCATGGAACAAATGCCAAAGTTGCCGATGCCGCATCTGATCCTGATAATGATGGACTTACGAACATAGAGGAATATCAGATTGGCACAGAACCTCTGGTGGCGGATACCGATGGTGATGGCGTCAATGATTATGTGGAAGTGAGGCAGGCATTCACCGACCCGTTTGTTGCCGACTTTAACAATAGCGTAACCGACCTTCAGGTGCTTGATGGAAGTTCTTCTACAAACTGGCTGGGTACATGGACGAAGGAAGGCTCAATTATTTACGCCCAGGAAAGAAGCGGTTATGTTGAATATTCCTTAACAGTACCTAATGACGGAATATTTGCTCTTAAGGTTGAAGTTACTCAGCATAATCCGTTAACATCACAAAGCGAATTTGATTTGAGTCTGTATATTGATGGTATCTTCTCGGGCAGTTATATTCTTCAGACTCCTTACGGAACAGTTAAGAGTGCAACATTCTTCATGCCTTGGCTTTCTGCAGGCACTCATACTGCAAGAATCAAGTGGAGAAACCTTAACGCCAATACGTTCCTGCAAATCAATTCCGTAAGATTACAGAGTTATGGCGGTAATGACACGAACAGTAATGGAATAATTGACTGGCAGGAAAATCGGCAGGCAAATATGTCCCAGTTTGAAACACCGCCTTCAACAAGTCTCATTTCACCGGTATGTCTGGAAGGTGAAAGCGGTTATCAGGACATGTTGAGTGTGGCGGCGGATTATGTTCCTGAAGGCTACACCTCACAGGTTGTTACCGTTAATCATGCTCTTGGTAATAATTGGTATGCAAATGTTCTACTCTCGCCAAGTAATGATACCGTGATTCAGGTTTTTGATCAGAACGACACTATTTCATATTCCAATGTTGTGGCCTGGACTGAACTGAACATCCTCGATGGAATTTATACCAATGATTTTCTGTTGAGGCTGAATGATTCATTGAAGTTCACCGCTTATCCATTTGGTGCTACAAACGGCACGGTTACTATTGAAATACTGAACGATACGAATGTTGTAACCAACATTGTGACCACCATTGATCAGCCGTTTGTCTGCAAGTTTGACCAGTCGGGCACATTTACCGTTAATGGCGCATTCAGTAATGAGTCATTGACCACAAATCTTACGATGACTGTTAAAGTATTGAATGCTTCATTTGCAACTGATCCTGTTTGCGTTATTGGTAACCTGCGTACGTGGGATTGTCCTAACATCCCAGAAGAAGCATCAATTGAATATGATTCATCTCTTGCTGTTTCAACTAATACCTTGCCTGGTGGCGGTGTTAAGTTCAGTCTTTCTGCTAGTGAAACTACTGCATATATCATCGCTCGGTTGGGTGGTGATGGCCCAGTCTTGGACAATGCCAAAATCGCAGGTGTTATTTATAATACCAGTGCTTATGGAATGGTTGATGTTGTTGATACATTAGCTGATGGTAGCAAATTAATCGAAGTAGTTATCTCAATAAGTGACGTTCCTTTGGATCTTCGTATAGCCCTCCATATTTTTGTAGGAGGAGTAACTTTTGACGACGGTACTATTGATCGAATAGTAACAGCCAATGATTTTAATGAGTTGGGGCAATATCGATATCGGTTGATTAAAGGACCTGATGTAAAAACATCTGTTTGTCATACAACAACGATATATCAAGATACAACATTCATAGGTGCACCATAAATTTATATATTACAGGGAATATGTAATGGAAGTAATAATATGAAAAGGCCTTTTCTTGGAATTATTCTAATATTTTTATCGTTATTTATTGCTGTTAATATGTGTGTTGCTGATGGGACGGTAAATCCCGACACTAGAGGAGATGGAACACCCCCAAAGACTAATCCTTGTGATGGACCTGGTGGTTCTGGTGCTCCTGGTGGTGGTAGTGGTGACGGTGGTGGTGATTCTGGTGAAGGTTCTGGTGGTGCCCAGTCGTTGGAAGTTTGGATGCATTTAGGTGCTGCCAAGTCCATCGGCGATCTGTATGGCGGCACTTTAAGAATCAAGGCCAAGATGTCTTCGCCTATGTTGTCAACGCCTCAGGGATTACGCTATACCTTTGACACAAGGATTACCCATGTTTCAGCAGAAACTAATACTGTTGGCGCCCCAAAATATGTGACTATTCGTGACAGAGATGGTGATGATATTAAGTTTCAGTTTGAAAATGGTGCCAGTATGGGTTGGCCTATTGAGAAGTTTAGCTCTTGGAACCATAGGCTACTGATGGTTGATTCCAATGGTAGTCCCGTAACCAGTGGTCCGGCATACTATGACTTGCTTTTTCCGCCTGGACATAAGGATAGATTCATTGCTGGAACCAATGCAAATGTCGGCACTCTGGCGAAAGTATTTCTAGTAAGTGGCCGGGAACTTGATTTAGCCGCAAGTGGTATAGAAATCATTAGGGATGAAAGTCAGGTTCTTCGGCAAATCAAAACGCCTCAAACGCTGGCAGATATTGTTGTTTCGAATAATTATAAATTTGCCGTGAATTTTTATTCACCAACAAATACAGGCACAAAAGTCGCTGGTTTATACAGTCCTGTCGGTGACCCCATGATAATTTGGTTGATCGAAAATCCCCTTACTAATACATATGATAATCTGAGGATTACACGATTAGAAGGAAGCGCTACCAATGTTTATAATTTCTCGTACAAGATCGGTTCTGGCTTATGGGACATGGTTATAGGTGAAGGTACCAAGAAAGAAACGAAGTATTCTTCTTGGGATGATACAGAGGAAAATCGTCTCTTCACTTACGAGACAAGAGATTCTCTTGGTAATGTTGTTTATAAAAAAACCGAGAGATCTCATAAGTATCCTTGGGGCGAAGCGTTGATGGAAACCATCATTGATCCTGATGGTTATGCGTTAAAATATAGTAATACATATTTTGATGTGTCTTCTGACGTTGGTCGGTATTCCCGTCTAAAATCAAGTATTCGGCCGGATGGATCGTGGATAATTTATGATTACGATTCATTAGGACGCAGGAAAACAGATACAACCCCGTTCATGGATGCACCATTTCCAGGTGCTTCAAATTCTGTGCGTGTTGTTTCTTGTGATTATACACCTGTTGATCCAAATGATACCCTTATCGAGAATGATCAAAGAGCGCGTACAGTTACTGAATCCGTTGCCGGTGTGGTAACAAGAAAGACATATTACGCCTATGTGAATTCTACGAATGGTTACGAAGAAATTGTTGAACAATGTGTAAACCCTGCCTCGACATATGGAGCTACATCAAACCTAAGACAGGTAACACAATATTATCCTGTAACAAGCGGAAATCAATCGGCAGGTAAAATCAAAGCAGTGATTGCATCCATAGGTGTAAAACAAACGTATAGTCATGAATCTGGTGCTTATATTAAAGATCCTGATCCATCGAAGTGTAGTTTTGTCCCTGGTACAGGAGATGCATCTTCAATGACAATCACTTATGGTACTGTCAATAATGAAGCCGGCATTCCGTTCAAAACAACGAAGACACGACGTGTCCTGGATTCTTTCGGTTATGCAGTGATGGACGAAACTTATGTGTATACCGGTGGAACGAATTATGAGCGCGTGTCATGGACGGTTCGTTCTTTTAATGACACAGGACATGCGACTCGTATTGATTATTCTAATGGAACTTACGAAGAAAGTGCCTGGGGTCCTAATAATCGCGGGCGTGATTCAAGGACAACTACCGCTGGTGTCGAATGGAAATATGACTACGATTCATTGAATCGCCTTATTGCCAAAACGAAGAAGGGTACAAATAGTCCTGGTGATGATATTAAGACTGAGTATACATATGATGCCGCAGATCGCCTTCTGGTTGAAAGGAAAACTGGCGGTGGTATGCAAATGTTAATTAGTAGTAATACTTATGATTCTGTCGGTCGAGTTACAAATTCAATTAATTCAATAGCGATTCCAACTTCATGGATATATGAAAATGCAGGGAGAAAAACGACAGTAATTTATGCAGGGTTGACGAATGTTACGGAAAAATATATTGATGGGGCCGTAAAGAAGAATACTGCAAACGAAGTGACGAAAAGCAGTTATGTCTATGGGGTTGGTTCTGATGATTTAATGTATAACACAACTTTTATTGGTCCGCTAGGTAGTAATTCGCCTATGTGGATTAAGACAACAACCGATTTCCTTGGTCGTGTTGTTAAAGTAGAAAAACCTGGTTTTGGTGGAACAATTCTCACGAACCTTTATACTTATAATACGAGTGGACAGTTGCTTCGGCAATCAGATTTCAGTAATCGGCAATTCTTGTTTGAGTATAACGACCTTGGCGAGCAGTTCCGTTCAGGTCTCGATGTAAACGTTAACGGTGTTCTGGATCTTGTTGGCCAGGACCGTATTACTGAATCCTCGACTTGCTATGAGAAAGACTCCCTAAATGACTGGTGGTACACCTCTGTCTTCATGCTTTATGCCAAAGACAATTCCTCTGCCGTTACAACCAATAATGTTCAGAAGAGTCTTGTTCTGGCTGCCGATCCGTCTTATGTGTCTTATTCATCCTGTTTTGTTTCCGCTGATATCCTAGGCAATCAGACTATCAATAAGACGACTATCGATAGGAACAACAAGACCGTAACGCAGACCGTTACATATCCAGATTCAACTAATAATGCCGTTTCTGTCACAGTAAACGGCTTGCTTGTTTCCACGACAAGTAAAACAGGTGTTAAGATCGACTCTGGTTATGACGCTCTCGAGCGTTCGCTCTCTCAACTTCAGGTTTCAGGGCTTACCTCTCAGCCTTCACGTTGTGTTGGTTCCATCACGCACTACAATGAGAAGGGACAGATTGACTGGACTCAGGACGCTGCCTCAAATCGAACGAGCTACGTCTATGACCCAGTTACCGGTCGTTGGATTTCTACCACTGATGCTGTTACTGGCACGGTGTACATTGCTTACAGTGCTAATGGTAATGTTGTTGGTAAATGGGGTGCTACTTATCCGGTTCTTTGCGAGTATGACGACTTCAACCGTAAGACAGCCATGTACACATTACGAAGTACAAATTCTCTCTCTTCCTATTCAGAAATAGTCAATCGGAAATCGGAAATGGATCGGACCTCATTGCTATACGATCAGGCAACAGGTTTACTGACCAATAAAGTTTACGCGGACACAAATGGGGTCAGTTACGCTTACACGTCTGATGGTAAGTTACAGACGAGAACCTGGGCGAGAGGAATTGCCACGACTTACAGTTATGACCCGGCCTCCGGGTCAATGACAAATATTTCATACTCAGATGGTACGCCGTCTGTTTCGTTCGCCCTTAATCGCCTCGGCCAGCATGTGACCATTGTCGACGGGCAAGGTGTGAGATCTTTTACGTACAATGACGCTTTGCTGTTGGCTGCCGAAACGAACGTTATGGGTGTGATAGAGCGGCAGTATGACAATCTTGGCAGGTCTTCCGGTTTTGCTCTCAAAGATCAGGCATCCAACATAACGTATCAAGTGTCCTACGTCTATTCTGATATAGGACGTTTTTCTGGTCTGTCTGCTTCAAATCAGCAATCAGCAATTGGAAGTTGGCAATATTCTTATGTGCTTGATTCTGATCTCGTTGCCGGTTGGACTGAGGCAAATAGCGGCACAACAATATTCCGTAGTTATGAGGTAAACCGCAATTTACTGACACAGGTCAGGAATACTGCCGGCACCAACCTTGTCTCGCAGTTCGATTATGTCAGTGACTCAATTGGTCGCAGGACTCAACGTGTAGATACACTTTCTGTCACCAACACGTTTGATTACAACTTGAAATCAGAACTGGTGGCGGCCTCTATGGGAGAGAGCAGCTACAAGTACTGGTATGATAATATCGGAAACAGGACAGCGGCCTCTAACAATGTCGAGGTTCTTTCGTACGTAGCGAACCCTCTTAACCAGTACACTAATATTTCCGGTGGTGTGGTCATCATGCCGAAATACGATTTGGATGGGAATGTCACGAATTATGGGGCGTTTGCTTATGTCTGGGATGCCGAGAACCGCCTGATCTCGGTCTCCTCCAACGGTACAACAGTTGCCACCTACAAATATGACTACATGTCCCGTCGTTATGAGAAGTCAACCGGTTCTGTCACCAATAATTTCCTGTATAATGGATGGGCAATGATTCGGGAGCAATCCTCATCAGTTACAAATGATTACGTCTACGGTCTTGACCTCAGTGGTACCCTACAGGGTATGGGCACAGTAGGCGGATTGCTGGTGGCTAATCTTAACGGGACGAATGCGTTCTTTTGTTATGATGCGAACGGCAATGTCACTGATTTGGTGGGTGTTGATGGAACTTCTGTGGCACATTATGAATTCGATCCTTACGGAAATACCATGGTGAAGACAGGAACTCTTGCCGATGCTAATCCATACAGATTCTCAACAAAATATACAGATTCAGAAACTGGACTTCTTTATTATGGCTACCGCTATTATAACGCTAAACTTGGAAAATGGCTCTCTCGTGACCCGATAAGCGAAATGGGAGGGATTAATATTTACAGTTTTGTTGGCAACAGTCCCACGATGCGAGTTGACATGATTGGGTTATGTAATCCACCGCCACCGCCGCCACCGCCGCCACCGCCGCCACCGCCGCCAC
>JAQUPZ010000004.1 GCA_028716365.1 Kiritimatiellia bacterium | reverse complement strand
CTGTCGTATCTGGTGTCATCGTCTTGGCAGTACCCACATGCTTTGAGTTGTAATACTGTGTCCAGGTCGGTGCGCTGTCACCAGCCTGTACGCTGCCCGATGTAATACTGGCAGCCGTGGCCGAGTTAGTCGTGCCGTCATAGGTTCTGCTGTTGGCCTGACCGGTTATGGTAAGGGCAAGGGCAGTTATCTCACCTACGTTTGCGGGAGTATATGTATAAGAGTAGTTATTACCGCTGTTGCCATCAGTGACCTTGACTGTCGCATCAGGCGTCATGGTCTTACTCGTGCCAACATGTTTCGTATCATAGTACTGCGTCCAGGTTGCAGTATCGCTACCCTGCAGACTGCCAACGGTAATGGCAGCAGTTGTGGCGGAGTTGGTAGTGCCATCGTAGGTCTTGCTGTTGGCCTGACCGGTTATGGTGAGGGCGAGGGCAGTTATCTCACCGACATTCGCGGGCGTATAGGTATAGGAGTAATTATTGCCGCTGTTACCGTCTGTGACTTTAACAGTTGCATCGGGTGTCATCGTCTTACTGGTGCCCGCATGTTTTGTATCGTAATATTGCGTCCAGGTTGGTGCGCTGTCACCAGCCTGTACGCTGCCAACGGTAATACTCGCTGCCGTTGCAGAATTAGTCGTGCTGTCGTAGGTCTTGCTGTTGGCCTGACCGGTTATGGTAAGGGCAAGGGCAGTGATTTCACCGGCGTTTGCGGGTGTATAGGTGTAGGAATAGTTATTACCGCTGTTGCCATCGGTTACCTTCACCGTCGCATCGGGCGTCATGGTCTTGCTCGTGCCAACATGCTTCGAGTTGTAATACTGCGTCCAGGTTGCCGTATCACTGCCCTGCAGACTGCCGACGGTAATGGCAGCAGCTGTAGCGGAATTGGTAGTACCGTCGTAAGTCTTGCTGTTGGCCTGGCCGGTTATGGTGAGGGCAAGCGCGGTTATCTCGCCTACGTTTGCGGGAGTATAGGTGTAGGAGTAGTTGTTGCCGCTGTTACCGTCTGTGACTTTAACAGTTGCATCGGGCGTCATCGTCTTGCCGGTGCCCACATGCTTTGAGTTGTAATACTGTGTCCAGGTTGGCGCGCTGTCACCAGCCTGTACGCTGCCCGATGTAATACTGGCAGCCGTGGCCGAGTTGGTTGTGCCGTCATAAGTTTTGCTGTTAGCTTGGCCGGTTATCGTCAGGGCAAGCGCGGTTATCTCACCGACGTTCGCGGGCGTATAGGTGTATGAGTAGTTGTTGCCGCTGTTGCCGTCTGTGACTTTTACTGTTGAATCGGGCATCATCGTCTTACCGGCACCAACATGTTTCGTATCATAGTACTGTGTCCAGGTTGCTGTATCGCTGCCCTGCAGACTGCCGACGGTAATGGCAGCAGTTGTGGCGGAGTTGGTCGTGCCATCGTAGGTCTTGCTGTTGGCCTGACCGGTTATCGTGAGGGCTAGCGCGGTTATCTCACCGACGTTTGCGGGAGTATAGGTGTAGGAATAGTTATTACCGCTGTTACCATCGGTGACTTTTACTGTCGCATCAGGTGTCATGGTCTTGCCATCATCCACATGCTTCGTATCGTAATACTGTGTCCAGGTTGCGGTATCGCTGCCCTGCAGACTGCCAACGGTAATACTCGCTGCCGTTGCAGAATTAGTCGTGCCATCATAGGTTTTGCTGTTTGCCTGGCCGGTTATGGTAAGGGCAAGGGCAGTGATCTCGCCGGCGTTTGCGGGTGTATAGGTATAGGAATAGTTATTACCGCTGTTACCGTCTGTGACCTTGACTGTCGTATCAGGCGTCATCGTTTTGCCGGTACCCACGTGCTTCGTATCGTAGTACTGCGTCCAGGTTGCAGTATCGCTGCCCTGCAGACTGCCGACGGTAATGGCAGCATTCGCGGCGGAGTTGGTCGTACCGTCATAGGTCTTGCTGTTGGCCTGACCGGTTATGGTAAGGGCGAGGGCAGTTATCTCACCGACATTTGCGGGAGTATAGGTATAAGAGTAATTATTGCCGCTGTTGCCGTCGGTGACTTTGACTGTCGTATCTGGTGTCATCGTCTTACCGGTGCCCACATGCTTCGTATCATAGTACTGCGTCCAGGTAGGTGCGCTGTCACCGGCCTGTATACTGCCCAATGTAATGCTCGCAGCCGTAGCAGAATTGGTTGTACCGTCATAGGTCTTGCTGTTGGCCTGGCCGGTTATGGTAAGGGCAAGCGCGGTTATCTCACCGACGTTTGCGGGAGTATAGGTGTAGGAATAGTTATTACCGCTGTTACCATCGGTGACTTTTACTGTCGCATCAGGTGTCATGGTCTTGCCATCATCCACATGCTTCGTATCGTAATACTGTGTCCAGGTTGCGGTATCGCTGCCCTGCAGACTGCCAACGGTAATACTCGCTGCCGTTGCAGAATTAGTCGTGCCGTCATAACTCTTGCTGTTGGCCTGACCGGTTATGGTAAGGGCAAGGGCGGTTATCTCACCTACGTTTGCGGGCGTATAGGTATAGGAGTAGTTGTTACCGCTGTTGCCGTCGGTGACTTTAACTGTCGCATCGGGCGTCATGGTCTTACTGGTACCTACGTGTTTCGAGTTGTAATACTGAGTCCAGGTCGGTGCACTGTCACCAGCCTGTACGCTGCCAACGGTAATACTCGCCACCGTTGCAGAATTAGTTGTGCCATCGTAGGTCTTACTGTTGGCCTGGCCGGTTATGGTAAGGGCAAGGGCAGTGATCACACCTGTCGTGTCCGGTGTTAGTGTCACGTTGTACCTGGCGGTCACATCAACAAGACTTCCATCCTTGATCACAGCCGTAGGAGTAAGTGTTTTACCGCTGCCGGCATGTTTGGTATCGTAAGTCTCGGCATAGGTCCCAGTATCGCCGGTTTCCAGAGACCCAGAAGTCAGCGTCGGCAGTGCGGCAGCCGTGGTATCGCCATTGTATGTTTTGGTGTTGGTACTTGCAGTCACGGTGATCGGAATCGGTGTGTAACGTAGTACAATTGTTTTACCCACAGTAACGATACTGTAACCAGTAGAGTATTTCGGTGTTGTCCCGGACCAGGCCGGTGTGGAGTTGAAGCTACCGGATATTGTACCCGACCCCCCCACGTCAAACAGCACGTAATCCGCTGAGTCCAAGGTGCCTGCAGAGTTGATGGTGATCTGTGCACTGCCGCAATTGAGAGTCTTGTTTTCCAGTACAATCTTGTCGTTCCCGGAAGCGGCGCTGCTGCTCAAATCGAATTTTACCCCGGAACTGTTGCCGCTGAAGGTAAGATTATCACCAAGCGTGAGTGTACTACTGCTGTTCGGATAAAAGACGGCCGTGGCATCATTAGCCACCGTCACAGCACCGCCAATTCTGCCGTTGCCGCTCAATGTGCCACCGGCATTGACAGCCACCGCTCCCGAACCGCAACTGCTATTGGGTGAGACGGTAGTGTTGGCCCGTAAAATACCGCCATTGATTGTTGTTCCGCCGCTATACGTGTTGTTCCCACTCAGTATCAAAGTACCGGAGTTTGCCTTGACGATTGCGCCTGTCCCGGAAATTACACCACTTAAAGTCTGGTCTGCCGTGCTATTGTAATAAAGCTGCGCACTGTCGGTAATGTTCTGCGAATAGGTGCCACTTGCCAACTGTCCTGCTCCGCCAATTTCAAGAATTCCGCCATTGATCGTTGTAATTCCTGAATATGTATTGACACCAGTTAACGTCAAAGTGCCGGAGCTTGCCTTGACAACTGCGCCTGTCCCGGAAATTACACCGCTCAAAGTCTGTGCCGCCGTGCTGTTGTAATAAAGCTGGGCATTGTTGGTTATAGCCGCAGCGTATACGCCGCTGTTCAACTGCCCAGCTCCGCCGATCTCAAGAATTCCTCCGCTGATCGTTGTTGCTGCTGAATATGTATTGACTCCACTTAAAGTCAACATGCCTGTACCGGCCTTGGACAGGGCATATGCGCCGGTAACAGGCCGATCAATCGTGAAACCGTAAGTGCTGTTGTTAGTGACTGCAAGATTAGCTGCAAGAACGACTGAACCATCCACTACTCCCAAAGTGTGCGCAGCACCAGCACCTGCATCAATGGTAATTGATGCTCCGCTGAGAGTAAGATTACGCGCCGTGCCGGCGGTAGCATAACGGGAAAGTCGAATGCTGAAGGCTGTATCAGCATTTGCATCGAAATTCAGTGAGATGATAGAGATTGCGTTACCCAGAAAGTTTACAGTATTGGCAGAGCCTGTCATGACAATATTCGAGCCAGATATGTAAAGATTTTTGGGACTACCGGAGCCTGCAGTCGTCCAGTTCCCAACAGTCTGCCAACTGGCATCAGCACCACCACCAGTCCACGGTGAGACATACGACGTAGCAGCCAGAGCAAAATGAGCAGAACCATTGATCAGAGCGATCGCTAAGATCCGAGCAATGCTAACTTTTGTCCATTTCCTCAACATCAATTTCCTTTTGATTATATCCAAATTCGGACACACACCCCACCTGCGTCATCTCCCTCTTTGGGACATCACGTCCGTCGTACACTAACAACATCATCGCTAAAAAATTACCACCCAACCAGTTACGGTTCTATGGGCGGGTAAATCAAGAATGTATGGCCGGATGCTAGAAAGAAACATAACATATTCCACGGCAATATGTTATGCAGAAAAAGTAAAACAGCCCACACCCTATTACGCTTCGCCTGTCTTCGGCAGTAAAGTTATAAAAAAATATCAATATTGTCAATATAAAAGGTAAGTTTTGTTTCTTTTCAATATCAACCGGTATTTTATTCAAACCCCTGGCTGAAAGGAAGTTACCATAATCGATACAACTCAGATTGAGCCTGTGGTTTGGGTTATGAAAAGACGGCAAAAACCCTTTTGAGGTCAATTTACACAGGTCTTTTCTATGTCAGGTGGTTAAGGAATTGGTATGCGTTGTTACGTCTGTAGAATTATCTTTTTTGATGAAGTTCCAGATGAAGGGCAAAAATCATATAATAAACTGATTGTTTCTGGTTCGTGTCCGCTGATATCGATGTCAAATCCGATGTTATTTCTTCAACATATTGTTAACGTTTTCTGTGCGTTCTCTGGTCTTCTTAAACTCTTTATCGCCTTGCTTTATGGCACCGAATGCACCGTGGACAAGCATGACAATTCCGATTGCAGCGGCAATACTACAGAGACCAGCAAACATCATGGGAAAATATTTTGCTTTGAGCAGGAAACATGAAAGGGGAGTGAGAATGACGAGAAAGATTATGGCACACGAGGCCAGTGGCATCCATTTGATAACCATGGCATTTTTTATGTGTGGTATTATATAGATATTACTTGCGGCTGTAGCAGCAAGCGCCAGGATGATTCCCGTGCCAACCACGCTGAATATTCTACCATTATCTGCCATTGAAGCGCCAAAGGATTTGGCAGTCCATTTCAAAATAAGCACTGTTCCTAAAATGGCGGCTATAAGGCAGATGGCTATTTCTACGTCAGTGGCCTTACCGGCGTTACCAAATACAAGATTTACAATTTTTAGAATCTCTTTTTGCCAAATGTTCATTATATTCAACTCCTCTAATAAATATTAGAATCCTTAGGAAAATTATGCACTTTAGAAGTGCCTTTGTCGATAGTGAAAAAGTCGGCTTTGCAGTTGTTTTCGGGTGGAGAACTGGTTTATAATTACACAATAGTTTTAGGCGAAATAAAACAATTGTAATGGAGTTGATGGCGTAATGTCTGATCCTGATAACAACGAAACACCATCCCGTCCAACATGTTCTGTCAATAATGCAGAGCAGATAGTTCGTGGGATGGGGCTGATATTCAGTAATACTTTTCTCTATGGGCCTAATCACAGCGTTACCAGGAAGGCCGTGGATGACTGTTATACCCTGTTAACGAAAATCCTGGGCGAATGCGGGGAAGTTCTTTTCACTTTTTCGGAAGAAGGTCTTCTCGTTGATGGGAACGTGATTGAACAGAAAAATCCACTGATGAGAATGTTTGTTACTCAGCTTACGGCACTTGATCTAAGCAGTTTTTCGCTGATACAGGGTATGACAAAGCGGAAGTTTGAAGATCTGATTGAGCTTATGAATGCCAAACCCGAGGAAGTGAAGCAACTGGGTGGATTTGTAGCGATTGTCAACAACAGTGGTTTTGAGAATATAAAGGTTAAAAGAGTTACTTTCCGCCAGGTTGAAGAACATGAGGAAGTTGTTGACAAGGTCGAAGTTGAGAAAGCTGCTGTTGCCGCCGCCGCCGCTAAAGTTGCCAATATCGCAGAAATTGTTGCGTTCCTTGGCGGGGAGTCACAATCCAATCAGGAAGATGCGTTGAAGGGAATACAAAGCGTTGCCTCTGATTCGCAGAAACTTGCTGAATTAATCATGCAAGCGGCTGAGGTGCACAAAGAATCAAGTGCCATAGATGATACAAAATCATTTACCAAACTGGTCGTAGATTCCCTGAAGCGTGCATACGAAGGGCTTCTTAAGGATCCTTCGGTTAAAACACAGAAGGGGAAAAAGAATCTGGCCAAGACGCTCTTAATGCTTGAGGAACAGATGTTGAAGAAAATGAGTGAAGTCAGTGGTGGTCTTAATGACGCAGACACAAAGGCCATTTCCGACGCGTTTGAGGAAATGAGCGATGAACTCAAGATAGATTCGCTTACCGATGAATTCATAAAGAAGAAGAGTGCGGCGAAGAACAGCGAAGAACGAATTTTGAAATATCTTAAGAAACGTGGACTGGCCAATATTGATGAAGCCGAACTTAAAAGCAAGCTCGAAGAAGCCGGGCTTACCATGGATGAATGGACTGATCTTCTTTTGAAAAGTGGTGCTCGTGGCGGTGGTGACGACGGTAGCGAAGGAAAGGGTGGAGATGACATAATCGGGGTCGGGGCTGCTGTCGGCCATCTTGCTGCGCTTCTTGTCAGGATGGAAAATAAGTTCGGGAAAAATCGTCCTGTGGACAGTGCTGCTAATGCAGATGAGTTCAATAATACCCTGAGAGAAGTAGATCAGGAAGTCGCAAATATTGTTATCAAGACTGAACGGAAGATAGAAAAACTTGTTGAGACTATAAGGGCTGACAGGGAGGCCGGTGCGGATGATGGTAAAAAGGAAGGAAAGCAACCGTCAATGTCGCGCGCAAAACTGATGGAGTTGCTTGCTGAAGCAGTTCAGGAGCTTTGTCAGCCTCTTTCCGTAATAAACTGTTCTCTGGATATGATGCGTTCAAATGTTCTTGGCTCTATAACTCCTCAGCAAAAGGAAATGCTTGACCTTGCGTCGAGTAACGGCGAACGTGTAGTGATGCTTGTTAACAAGCTTATGGAGATTTCCGGTGTGCCCAAGACTTTACAACCAGACGCAGCAATTCAGTCGTCACTTTATTGATTTCCTGCCTTTATGACCAGGTAAGATAAAATATGCAAAACAACGAAGAAATAGCCGTTAAAGATGAATGCGCCAAAACAATGCGGATAGATATTCATCCGGATTTTCTGGGTGAATCGCTGGCCAGGAAGAATAGAGAATCAAGGACTGAGGTCAAAAGTGATACTTTGGTAATGACAACAGGGAAAGTGAAGGAATGCCGTCGAAGTCCGGAATACGAAAAACTGTTGCAGAGTATTTATGATGCAGTACTTATTACGGATGCAAAGGGAAGGATCATTGATTTTAATTCAAGGGCCGTGGATTTCATTCTTTGTGATGAGAATGAGCTTGAAGGTTCAAGTATCCTGGGATTGATTTCGGGTGCGGATGAGTCTCTTCTTACAGCCATCAGGCAGAATCTTCAAGACCACAGATATACGCTTATAGAGGCTTTCTGTGTCAGGCGTGACAAATCCACGTTTCCCGGCGAAATCGCCGTGAACAAGATTAATTTGGACAAAGATGGGCAGCTTTGTTTTTTTGTCAGGGATGTTACAGTTCGAAAACGTGCGCAAGATGCTCTTGAGGATGCGTTCAGGCGGTTGGCGGAACATGACAGGGCGAGATCGCAATTTGTATCAAATGTTTCTCATGAGTTAAGGACGCCGTTGACATCAATGATTTATTCCGTGGCAAACATGCTTGGCGGTGTGGTTGGACCGATTTCCGAACGTGTCAGAAAATACCTTGAACTTCTTGATGGTGACTGCAAGAGGTTGTTAGGAACGGTTAATGATATTCTGGACCTCCGGAAGATCGAAATGAAAACTTTCACGCTTGCGAAAACAAGAGTTCCTTTTTATCGGCTGGTGAATCGAAGTTCAGGATCTTTGCGTGTACAGGCTGAACAAAGAGAAGTGACTCTGAATATACAGCCTGCCGGGGGAATGTGGTTTGTCGAATGTGATGCGCAGAAATTTGAACGTGTTATGGTTAATGTCGTGGGAAATGCTGTTAAATTTACGCAGCCAGGAGGCACGGTGACTGTTTCCATTTCTGATGATCTGGAACATGCCGGGTATGTTCTTGTTAAAGTAAAAGATACAGGAATCGGCATTCCTGCTGAAGCGCTTGACAAGGTTATGGAGCGTTATTTTACAGTTGGAGAACAGGCCTGCGGGACCGGACTCGGCCTGGCAATATCCAAAGAAATTGTTGAAATGCACGGTGGAACAATAAAGATCAAAAGTCCGCCGCCCGAGGGAGGCCAGGGTACTGTTGTGTATTTAAGTATGCCTGTTGTTGAGGCGCCGGAGATACTGATTGTTGATGATGATCCTGCGATTTTAGATTTGCTTGAACAACAGATAGTTTCCCAGGGTTATCGTGTCATAAGGGCTGGTAATGGAACTGCGGCTCTTGATGCTATTCAACAGAAAAAACCTGATGCAGTGATTTTGGATTTGGTATTGCCTGAAATTGACGGCAGTGAAGTGATTCTAAGAATGAAGAGTGACAACACCATGACACGAATACCTGTAATTGTAGTTACCGGTGCTCATGTCAGTCGGGCGAAAGGTGAAATACTGCAGAATTTCGCAATACCTGCGATTCCAAAGCCATGGCAGGAAGCAGAACTTTTGGACAGGGTTGAGGGGTCCTTCCTGGGTAGCGCAGCGCTTAGCAAATAAAATATATTTTTCTGGAATATTATATGATAATTCGACAACCTAAATTCTCATGCGAGGAGTAAATTATGGAAAATCAGGGAAAGCGAAAGATCCTGTTGGTAGATGATGATACTAGCCTTCTCGTGACATTGAGTGATTTTCTGAGATACGAAGGGTATGATGTTATTACCGCGGAAAGCGGTGAACAGGCGCTGAAAAAATTACAGCAGATAGTTCCAGATTTAATTATTCTTGATATGAGCATGCCGGGTATGGGAGGGGTGGGATTTCTCAGGAATATTTCTTCTGAAGAAGGCAAACCTAACTACCCGGTCCTTGTGCTTACTGCCAGGGCAAATATGGCGGAATTCTTTGCAAATGTGGATATAGATGGTTTTGTACCTAAACCTTGCCCACCAAGCGATCTCTTGATGGAGGTTGGTCGAATTCTTTTTCTGCGTGGGAGCAATAAAGGGGAAAGCGTTGAAAGTCACGGTACCGGGAAAAATCGTGTATTAATCGGTGATGACGATACGTTATGTAATCAGGCTATATGCGATATTTTCATCGAAGCGGGATATATCGTTGACAGTGTATTAAAAGGCCCTGAAGTTCTTGAAAAAGCGATTGTCGGAAAACCTGATGTTGTTGTGATGAAAGTTGTTTTCGCGGGTATGAATGGCGATGCTATTGTCAAGATGATGAAGGAAATGCCGCATACTAAAGATATCCCGGTCGTGCTTTATGATAACGGTGAATCACAGATACCTGATGCTGAATATACTCAGGCAGGTGCCGGAGTTGTAAAGTTCGTAAGAAGTAATAAGCCTGACTTGTTGTTATCGGCTGTAAAAGAAATCCTTAAAGTCTGAAAGACAGGGAGTTTATCGTGCGTTGTCCAAAGTGTGGAAATGTCGAGGATAAAGTAATTGACAGCAGAGCGGCCAGGAACGGCAGCCAGATCCGCCGGCGAAGAATGTGCCTGCGTTGCGGTTATCGATTTACCACATACGAAGAAGTCATCAAAGCCCAGCTTAGGGTCGTTAAACGTGACGGTAGACACGAAGATCTCGACCGGAGCAAGCTAATAAGCGGTATTCAAAAAGCCTGTGAGAAAAGACCTATCAGTACTGATGACATCGAGAAACTGGTTGACAGTATAGTTGAAGAACTGGAGAGCGAATACGAAACTGAAATTCCGACTGAGGCTATCGGCCGGAAGGTCATGGGACGACTTGAGAAACTGGACGAAGTGGCATTCGTGCGATTTGCCTCGGTCTATCGACGTTTTAAAGATGTCAATCAGTTCTTAGGCGCAATAAAAGGATTAATAGGAAAAGAATGATTTGGAATCCAAATATCAGATTCGAAACTGAAACCTCGCCAATTGTTTCTCATATTGCGGCAGAGATATCAGAAGTGTGTGGCGATGATTTTGCGATAGAACCAGGCAAGGTTGAGGAATTAGCGAAGGCAGTGGAATCATTTCTGGAACGTGAGCATGAAAGTGATGTCGCTGATTCCAGGTATATTGTGATGCTTGCTTCCAAGGCTCTGTCTTCAATCGGTGAATATGCCGCAGGTCGACGTTTGCTGGTCTTTGGTACTGGATTGGTAAAGCCCGCAGAATGGGAAGTTACAGGTGACAATGCCATGTGGGTTCTTGATCTCAGGGAAATGATGGTGAGTGAAAATTTTCCACTTGAGCTGATTTTCTTTGGCAGTCTTGGCATGGTTGTTGAGTCGATTGCGGAGATTTGGGACAAGACGCGGGGACAGGGAATCCTTGGTTTAAAGAATATTTTTTCCACAGCCATTGCATTTCTGGGGAACGGAAATGACACAAAAGGAATTGCCTTATTGGAGGGTGAAATTAAATCAGTTTGCGAACGAAAACTTGAACAGCTTTATAAAGAACGGCAATGGGATTATGTTCCCAGGGTGATGAATCTTGACATTTAGGCTAATCTTGTATTTCTTTATAAACCAATGAAACAGAATCGGCGTTTTTTTATAAAGTCATTTGTTATGGCCATTCCTGCGTTACTTTTGGCATCAAGAACTGCCAGGGGTGAGGTCGTAAAGCGTCCTGTTATCCAACCGGTTAACCTCGATTTTATAAAGACCGAAATGGATATAATGGGCCGGGATACCTGGACGAATGTTTTACCGCGAAAATGGCTCCTCAGGGCGGCAGTTGAGTTTGACAGGATAACCGTTCACCATGTTGGTAAATATAAAAATTTTGACATAGCCAAGAGCACTGTTATCCGTGATCTGGATGGTATTCTTACGGAGCACATAGATCGTAACTATGGAGATATTGGCTATCATTTTGTCATCGACTATGCCGGAAGGCTATGGGAGGGGCGTTCTCTTGGTTATGAAGGCGCACATGTTGCCGGCCAAAATGACAGGAACATTGGCATTGTATGTATTGGAAATTTCGACATGCAGAAACCATCCGAGGATCAATTAATAACCGTTGAACAAATCATCACGGTTCTCAGGGAACGCTATGCTATTAAACAGACCAGTGTTTTCGGACATCGTGATCTGGGTCCAAGTGCCTGTCCGGGCGACAATCTCTACGCCAGTGTTGTTAAATTAAGGGAATAGACTGGGGTAGGCTGCTAGAATATTTATGCGATATATCACTCACTTATTCAATTTATACAGAGGAGAGGGGTATGGTATCTGAAAAAAGAATCAAGGCTCAGTTGAACAATGTTCTGGCGAAGACGGATTTTAAATGGCTTGGCAAGCGCGAGAAGGGCAAAGTCAGGGACAGCTATATTCAAAACAACAGGCGAATATTGGTGGCAACGGATCGAATATCCGCTTTTGATGTTGTCCTTGGTACGATACCGTTTAAGGGGCAGGTGCTTAATCAACTTGCGGCGTTCTGGTTTGAAAAAACGAGGAGTATTGTACCTAATCACATTATATCTGTTCCTGATCCAAACGTGATGATTGTCCATGAATGCGAGCAGATGCCTCTTGAATTTGTTGTACGCGGTTACATTACCGGAGTGACCAAAACATCCGCGTGGTATAACCATGAGAAAGGTATCAGAAACTTCTGTGGTAATCTTCTGCCGGAAGACATGAAAAAGGATCAGAAACTGAAAAAGCCGATTCTTACTCCGACCACCAAGATGGAGAAACATGACCGACCGATTTCGCGTGACGAAGCGATTGGTGAAGGGCTTATTGATGCGAAAAGTTTTGATGAATGTGCGAGGATATGTTTTAAACTCTATGCGGCCGGTGTGAAAGAAGCGGCCAAACGCGGATTAATCCTCGTCGATACAAAATATGAAATTGGGAAACTTAACGGTAAATTTGTCATATCCGACGAAATTCATACTCCTGATTCATCTCGATACTGGTTTGCCGATACCTACAATGAATTATTTCGTGCGGGTAAAGAACAAAGGAAACTGGATAAAGAATATGTCCGGGAATGGCTTGTAAAGCAGGGATTCAGAGGAGATGGTAAACCTCCTGTTCTTACACAGGAAATCAGAATAGAAGCTGCAAAACGCTACATCCAGGCTTACGAGCTTATTACAGGATGCGAGTTTAAAGTTTCCAATACTCCGATCATGGAGCGTGTCGCGAAAGCTCTTAGAAACATCTAGAATCAGTCCCAGCGTAAATGTGAAGTTTCAAGACGATGGAGCAGTTCTCTGATAACCCGGTCATCATCCTTTTCGTTCTTTGATTCAAATGTTGCAGAAAACCGCAAGTAAGAACCGGCATCATCCCATGGCACTGTGGAAACCATTTGATTCCTGATCAGAAATTGCGAAGCTTCTTCTGCATTTTTAAAAGCAATATTTCCTGCGCCTTTGGGTGCAGGAACGTACAGATAGAAAGTTCCGCCAGGCATCCTGGCATCGAAACCGGCCTTTTTCAGGGCAGAAACCAGTTTTTTCAGACGTTTTTCGTAGTGTTTCTTTATGTTATCCGAGAGTTTTTTATCGGCAATTCCAGCACAAGCTGCGATTTGTATGGCCTTAAACTGTCCGGAGTCAATGTTGTCTTTTACTTCGGCGTATGCCTGAATTACCCGTCGATGACCTGCGACAAAACCGAGCCGCCATCCTGTCATATTGTAACTTTTGCTCATGGAATGAAGTTCAATGGCGGTTTCCTTTCCGCCAGGTCGGCTAAGGATGGAGAGCGGGGAACGTCCATAAACCAGGGTTGCATAGGCTGCATCCTGTACAATAAGTATATTGTTTTTTTCGGCAAGCGCGATAAGTTTGTCGAAAAACGTTTCTGAAGGTGCCGCGCCAGTGGGATTGTTGGGATAGTTTATATAAAACAGTTTGGTTTCTCTCAGTATGTCTTCTGGGATCTTGTCCAGATCAGGGTAAAAACCGTTTTCTTTAAGCAAAGGAAGTTTTACAACTTTACCGCCGAAGTAAACGGTATGAGTGGCCATCACTGGATAGCCGGGTATTGTTACAAGTGCGACATCACCCGGGTTTATAAAACATGCAGGTAACATTGCAAGTGCCGGTTTGGAGCCAATGCTGTGGTTGATTTCAGTATCCGGATCGAGATCTTTAACTCCGAAAAACTTTCGCATATAATCAGCAGCTGCTATTTTGAAGTCTCTGATACCATTATCGGCGTAGCCGCGGTTCCCGGGTTGATCAATAGCTTTTTTCAGAGCCTTTCGTATAGGAGGCGGTGCCATTTGATCTGGTTCACCTACACCGAAATCCAGTAATTCCATGCCGGGATGTCTGACCCTGGCTTCTGCTTTAGCTCTTTTGATTTTTTCGAACTTGTATATTTCGTTTATTGTTCCGAATTTCTCGCCGCCTATTCTTTCGGCAAAGAGTTTTTGAAAGTTCATATTGTCTGTATCTCCGATATGTATACTTAAAGGAAGATTCTAACGTGCTTGTTTTGTGAGTCAAGCATGGTCATTTTTGATTCACGAGAATAAGTGATTGTTATGAATAAATATCATGTTATGCTTTTCAAAGTGGGGATCTATTATGTGCGACAAATGAGTCATGGAGGAGGACGTATCATGATAAAAAAACAGTTTACGTTGTATCTTGAAAATAAACCTGGTGAACTTGCCAGGGTAACCAGGGTATTAGCCATAGAAAAAGTGAATATAGAGGGTATTTCCGTATCGGCAGGATCTGATGTGGGGCTGGTTCAGTTGATTGCCAACAATGCTTCAGCGACAAATAAGGGGCTTGCAAAGGCCCGCGTTCCATTTACTGTGCAGGACGTTAGTGTAATTCCCCTCCGAAATGAACCCGGTGCACTTGAACTTGTTGTGTCAAAACTGGCTGCAGTGGGTATTAACATCAACTATATATATGCCACGTCGTGCCTTAACAAAAACTGCAAATGTCATGTTGTTATCAGTGCTCCGGACTTGCGTAAAGTTGAAGCTGTATGCAATAAGTGTTTGTAAAAGTAAAAATAGTTTTTGTGTGGTTTAGTTTGTAGCCTTTATATTCTTTGGCTGAGGCTGGGCAGGTGGCTGAGGTTCAGGTAATTCTGCGTCAAGACTTGATTTTACTTTTTTAATTACTGTGTTAATTGCCGCGGCATCTTCCATTTTGCCCTGCATGGTCATTTTCTTTTGAAGATTTTCCAGCTTATCAATATAGTGTTGCGTAAAAGATCTTATGTCTTTTTTCTTTTCAGCAAGGTTTTTGAACTCACTGTCACGAAACTTGTTTTGAAGGGCGACAAGTTCCTGGGGTTTGGAGACTATTGCTTCGTCGGGAATGGTCGAATGATCCTCCAACCTTAATAATTCATCTCTTACTGCAGACCATCCTTCGAAATCACCTTTTTTCTGCATTGTTAGCTGTAAGGATGTTAATTCTGTTGCATAATTACGCTGCCAGGTCTTAATTCTGGCCGTGTCAGTTTCTTCAATTTTTTTAAGAGAAATTTCAAATTCGGCCTGAAGGGATGCCATATCGCCACCTTTAGCGGTTGATGCAGTCGAAGAGGCCGTCAATACTGAGGAAATCGCATCTTTTTCCTGTAGCCGATCGTACATGTTACTGGCATTCCAGAGGATTGCATATTTTTCCAGTGGTTTCTGAAGAAAGGTCACTTTATGCAAAAAATCGGCAAATCTATATATAGATTTCAATTCGGGAACTGGTGGTTGATTGAAATAGCGGTAAACTGGTGCAGCGCTGAGTACATAAAAAACGAGAATGAGGAAAACAGCAGCTATAGCCTTCAACATACGGATACGAGTTCGCTGGGATCCGACTATTTTTATAAGAAATTCAGCTTCTGTACTGTTGGCAGGATTACTTGCTATAACATTACGGCATGCTCTTTCTGCGTAATCCCATTCTTTCTGTTCTATTGCTTTCTGGATTTTTTTTAGATTACTGTTCAATGTTAATGAAGGAAGCTCTTTGGCTAATTCCGCAAATGCGTTGTCGGTTGAAAGTGTATTATATTCTTCGATATATTTTCGAACGAGATCATAATTATGAAGAGAAACTTCCTTGTCGATCGCCTGCTTAATTTCCTTGCGGCGAGCCAATGTTTGATATGCTTCTCGGCCCATGGTGTCGATTTGATTGAGCAGTTTTCTGCCATTTGGTCCTGTAGGCTGAAACCTGACTGATCGACCAGCTTCATGAATGACCAGTTCAAATGCTTTCTCATCCCAGTGTCGCCGCATACGTTTCAGAAGGATCTGTGCCATTTCATATTCCCGTGCATCAGCTCCGCATGAACCGCAAAATTGTATTCCTACACGGGTGTCGGCACCGCATTCTGCGCAGGTTTCCCCTCCATCCCAGCCGCATTTGCCGCAATAACTGATTGTGACCGGGTTTACGGTATCGCACCATTTGCAGCGCCAGGTAGTTTTAATTGTGGGAATTTCTATTGTTGATGGAGCTTTCACAAGCGATAAGGCTGTCGTAAACTCCTTAACGGTGTTCCATCGCTTGTTTCGATCTGTTTCAAGGGCTTTAACAAGAGGCATACGTATGGATTCCGGCACTTCACTTTCACGGAAATAGCGGGGGTTCTTTCCCGTGATGCTGAAATAAAGTATAGCGCCCAACCCGTAAATATCCGCGCGTTGATCTGTTTGGCTGGCATCCATTTCCTGTTCCGGTGCGCCATAACCGACTGACAGCATTTTTTCACCTGGCACAGTAAGGTGGTCTTCGTTTTCTTCTCCCATGCGGCGGGCCAAACCGAAATCCGCGAGTTTTGGTTCGCCGCTCTCATCGAGAAGAACGTTCGATGGTTTTAGATCGCGATGGATGACTCCGCAATTGTGTGCATATTCGATGGCCCTGCATAATTTGAGCAACAGGGTCAGGGCATCATCTATTATGAAAGGGCCTGATAGTGAGACGCGATTTGCAAGAGTAAAGGGTGTATGCGGAGTCTTATTTGGCGATGTTTCCGGTGGACCTGGCACATACTCCATGACTATATAAGGGCCTTCGCTGTCTTCTCCAAGGGCATATATATGCACGATATGAATGTGGTTGAGAGTGGCGATTGCCTTTGCTTCCCTGAAAAAACGTTCTTTTAATACTGGATTACTGAGGCTGGTACGGTTTAGACGCTTGATAGCAACATATCGACCCAGCTTTTTGTCTTGCGCAAGATAGACAATACCCATTCCTCCGTCACCAACTTTGTCCAGTATTGAATATTGTTCATCAAGGGCTTCAAGTTTGAAACCTGTTTTTGTATCGTCTATTCTGGATTGGGTCCCAAGTTCGTCATCGGAGATACGTACAGTTTCATCAAGAGGTTTGGATTCCCCCGGAATATCGGAGTCGCTTTTCGGTTCAACTTTGATTTTCGGGATAATCTCTGTTTTTTTCATTAATTGCCTTCTTGGCGACAGATAGTACCAATATTTATATTCAGGGATATACCATAAAATACGGGAAAATCAAGGGGTGCTCCGAAAAGAATTCCACCATAAATACCTGTTTTTACGTAGAAATCGGGAAAATACTTGACGTGCTGGAAGCGGTGGAATAATGTCAAATGTCTTTTTATCTATCCTCGAAGGGAATAGTGGTAAATGAATTACGGAGTGATAGTTGCTGCGGGTAAAAGTGAAAGAATGGGCCCTGATGTTGACAAGGCGTTCCTGAGCCTTGGGACCAAGCCTGTTTTGGCATATTCGCTAATAGCCTTTGAAAAATGCCCGGATATTGATGGTGTTATTCTGGTCGTCCGGAAAGATCGTGTGGATTCTGCCCGTGCAATGGTTCAATTATTTGGCTGTTATAAAGTGAGAAAAGTGATAGCTGGTGGTGCTACGCGTCAAATTTCTGTGAAAATTGGACTTTCTCAGTTAAATCATGATGTGAGTATTGTTGCTGTTCACGATGGAGCGCGTCCTTGCATTACTCCATTGATTATTTCCGAAACGGTCAAATCGGCCCGCAAATTCGGATCGGGTGTGGCTGCTGTGAAGATTACAGATACGGTTAAGGAAGTTAAAAAGGGATTTATTGTGAGTAAAACAATTGATCGTACAATGCTATGGGCGGTTCAGACTCCGCAGACTTTCAGGGTGGATCTTCTCACAAAGGCTTTTAATGTTGTAAGCAGGAAGAGACTAACGGTAACCGATGAGGCGTCGGCTGTTGAACTGGTTAGCCGCGATGTCCGTCTAGTGCCGACGGCATTGTCTAATATTAAAATTACGGTACCAGATGATCTCATATTGGCAGCTGCTGTTCTGAGACTCTGATATCATTTTCCTTCCCAATCATGGATAAAAAATACGCAATAATGGGTGATATACACGGTAATTTTGAAGCACTGGAAACGGTCATCAAGGATGCCAAAGAACGAGGTGCTAATTCATTTGTCTGTGTGGGAGATGTTGTAGGTTACAATGCAAATCCTGCGGAATGCCTTGAAATGATCAAGGAACTGAAATGTGTGACAGTTAGAGGAAATCATGACCATTATTGTTCGCATGACGAGTGTCTCGATGATTTCCATCCACTGGCCGCCAATGTCGTAGACTGGACGCGGCATCAGCTTGCCCCAGACCAGATTACTTATCTAAAACAGTTGAAAATGGCATGTGTTGTCGATGGTTTTACGATAGTTCACAGTACCTTGGATATGCCGGAAAAATGGGGATATGTTTTTGATACTCTTGAAGCAAATGCAAATTTCACATACCAGACAACATCTGTGTGTTTCCATGGACATACCCATGTTCCCATCGTTTATGAGAAACAAAGTGTCGTCAATAAAATTCCTTTAACGAAGCTTAAGATTATGCTCGGAAAAAAATACTTTATCAATGTTGGCAGTGTAGGACAACCACGTGATGGAGACCCGCGTTCCGCATATGTAATTTACGATCCGAAGACCAAAGAGGTGGAATTGCGACGTCTTGCTTATGATATTTCTAAAACGCAGGAAAAGATACGAAAAGTTCATCTTCCTGAAAGACTGGCAAAGCGCCTTGAAGCAGGAAGGTAATATCATATTAGTGAAAGGAGAAAAATAATGGCACATGTAATTTCTGATAAGTGCACAAAGTGCGGAAGTTGTAAGGAAGTTTGTCCGTCTGAAGCAATTTCAGAGGGTAGCTCTAAGTGCGCGATCGATCCTGACAAGTGTGTTGATTGCGGCCTCTGTGTTGGTGAATGCCCGGTTGAAGCAATTTCGCCTGGCGCATAGGATTTCCCTGTGTATCGTTACCTTTTTGGACCTGTACCGTCTCGTCGCCTCGGGTATTCTCTTGGGGTGGATCTGATTCCATCGAAAACATGCAGTTTTAATTGTGTTTTCTGTCAGGCTGGAAATACAAGTGATCTAACGCTGGAACGCAGGGAATATGTGCCGATTTCAGATGTGATAGACGAAATTAACGCATGGATTGGCAGTGGGGCATCGGCAGATTATATTACACTGGCAGGTTCAGGGGAACCGACGCTTAACTCTGAATTTGGGCGTGTAATTGATGCAGTGCATGAAAAGTGCCGAATAAGGACAGCTCTTCTTTCCAATGGCTCGCTTTTCCGTCTGGCGGAAGTACGTACTGATGCATCACGATCAGATCTTGTGAAAATATCCCTCAGTGCATGGGATCAACCTTCATTTGAAAGGATAAATAGATCTCACCCCGGTTTGCGTTTTGAATCAGTCTTGCAGGGACTGCAGGATTTCGGATCTGATTATAAGGGAGAATTGTGGCTCGAAGTGTTTGTTGTTTCCGGTCTTAATGACGACGAAATATCCATGCGCCGTATCGGAAAACTTGCGAAAACAATAGTTCCAGACTGCATCCATCTTAATACCGTTGTTCGTCCTCCTGCCGAGAGCAATGCAAGAGCGGTGCCTTTTCACGTATTGCAGAGGTTTACAGGATTGTTCGAACCTGTGGCTGAGGTGATCTCATCATTTTCGGCTGATGTATCTGCGTGTGAAAATGGTGATGCAAAGAGCGTGGTTGGATTAGTTTCAAGACATCCGTGTGAATTAAAAGATATTGCAGTATTGTTTGGGAATGATTTGGGAAAAACTGAGAAAGTTCTTGATGATATGGTTGTTGCGGGAAAAATACGTGTAGAAAAACACAATGGGCATTTGTTTTATACAGCAGTTGATATTAGTGACGAACAAATGGGCGGAAAGCCGTCAAATGTCTGAAAAATTGGCGGGCTGATTCGGGAAATTTAAGCTTATTACCTGTGATTTTCCTCTCGCATTTACGGCTTCATCTACTTAACTTACTGATTTTCCAGGAGATGGGACTCTAAATGATTCAATTACTCAAAAAACTGTTTGGAACAAAACATCAGAAGGATTTGAAAAAACTCAAGCCTCTTATTGAGGAAATCAACCGCATCGAGATCCAGTATCAGTCGCTTTCCGAGGAACAATTCAGGGCCAAAACTACTGAATTCAAAAAACGTTTGGCAGAAGGTGAAGTGATGGATGATATTCTCTGCGAAGCATACGCAGCAGTGAAGAACGCGTGTAGGCGATTGATTGGGTCCAGGCGGGAAGTGTGCGGTCATGAACTGATATGGGACATGATCCCTTTTGATAGTCAGATTATTGGTGGCATAGTTCTGCACAGGGGTAAGATTGCTGAAATGGCTACAGGTGAAGGGAAAACCCTTGTTGCAACAATGCCGCTATACCTTAATGCGCTGACCGGTAAGAATGTCCATTTGGTTACAGTTAATGACTATCTGGCTAGACGTGATGCCCAGTGGATGGGTGCGGTGTATGAATATCTTGGTGTCTCTGTCGGCTGTATCCAGAATCAGATGGATTCTGAAGAAAGACGTCGAGAGTACAGCAAGGATATCACGTATGGCACAAACAGCGAGTTCGGATTCGATTATCTGCGCGATAATGGCATGTCTTATCAACCGGAAACTCAGGTACAGCGCGGATATTATTTTGCCATTGTGGATGAGGTTGACAGCATCCTGATAGATGAGGCAAGAACTCCCTTGATCATATCCGGCCCGGCCCCAGTATCTTCTCATCAGTATTTTGAACTCAAACCAAGAGTGGATGCCCTCGTGAGAAGGCAGAGGGATTTGTGTAACAGATTGATGCAGGAAGCAAAGGATTTACTTGATAAAGGTGACATAGAAAACGCGCAATTTAAACTTTACCAGGTACATCATGGTATGCCCAAGCAGAAGCAATTAATGCACTTACAGGAAGATCCAGCCAATAGAAAATTACTTGAACAGATCGATAATTCAATGTTGACCGATATGCGTAAGGTACAGGCGAGGGAACTCCGTGAAGAATTATACTTCACAATTGATGAGCGCGGGCATGATGCAAGTCTGACTGATAAAGGTTGTGAGGCCATGAATCCGACGGATCCTGACGCATATGTTTTACCTGATTTGCTTACGGCTATGGCGGTACTGGATGCTGATACTGCATTGTCCGAGGAAGAAAAGACAAAAAAGAGACAGGAGATACAAAAGGGTTTTGCAGATAAAAGTGAAAGAATTCACAATGTTGATCAATTGATTCGCGCTTACTGCCTTTACGAAAAAGATGTCGAGTACGTTGTGCAGGATAACCAGGTACTTATCGTTGATGAATTTACCGGGCGAATACTGCCTGGCCGCAGATGGAGTGATGGTTTGCATCAGGCCGTCGAAGCAAAGGAAGGGGTCAAAATAGAACGTGAAACCCAGACCCTTGCGACAATTACCATACAAAATTATTTCAGGATGTACCAGAAACTGGCCGGCATGACTGGTACGGCGGAAACAGAAGCCGATGAATTTCGTCAAATCTATAAACTGGACGTTGTTGTTATCCCGACGAATCGGCCGGTGCGGCGAGTTGATTTCAATGATGTTATTTACAAGACTCAGCGCGAAAAACTTAAAGCCATTATTGATGAGATAGCGGAATGTCATCATAATGGCCAACCGGTACTTGTTGGAACTATTTCTGTTGATAGTTCGGAGCTTCTCAGCCGCATGCTTAAACGGGCAAATATTCCCCATAATGTCCTGAATGCCAAGAACCACGAGCGTGAAGCTGAAATTGTAACAAGGGCAGGTCAGCCTGGAGCTGTTACCATTGCTACGAATATGGCTGGACGCGGTACGGATATTAAACTTGGCGAGGGAGTGGTTTATATTGATAGAAATACCATTGTATCCGACACCAGTCTGGATGATAAAATTGACGGAAAGAAGCTCCGGGAAATACTGACGGAGAAACCATGCGGATTGCATGTCATGGGGTCGGAACGTCATGAGTCCAGGCGCATAGACCGCCAGTTGAGGGGCCGCTGTGCACGTCAGGGAGATCCTGGTTCGTCACGTTTCTATGTTTCGCTTGAAGATGATCTTATGCGCCTTTTCGGCTCGGATAGAATTGCCGGAATAATGAGTAAGCTGGGTCTTGAGGAAGGCCAACAGTTAGAGCACAGATGGTTGAATCGTTCCATAGAGAATGCACAGCGACGGGTTGAACAGCAGAATTTCTCGATTCGAAAAAGAACACTGGAATATGATGATGTGATGAATAAGCAGCGCGAAGTCATTTATGGCTTCCGTGGCGAGATTGTCAGGAGTCAAAGTGTCCGGGAACGTATCTTCGATATATTGGGCGATGTCATCGATGAGCATGCAGAACTGCTTACAGAAAAAAATGATGATTCGGTGATTGCTTTTATTGACTGGGTGCGCAGTACTTTTCCTATACCGATCAAGAAGGAAGAGCTTCAAGATAAGACTGCTCAGGAGGTTGCAGATGCTGTTTTTGCCAAGGTAAAGAAAGCTTATGAGATAAAAGTTTCCATGGAGGACCCGGCTCATGTTCACGATATGGAGCGTTATATTGTCCTTCATGCGATTGATTCGCATTGGCAGGATTATCTAAGGGGAATGGATAACCTTCGGCAGGGAGTGGGCTTGAGGGCTTATGGTCAGCGTGATCCTCTCGTTGAGTATAAACGTGAAGCCTTTAATATGTTCGATGAATTGATGACAAGTATCAAGCAGGATGTGGCCCATGCTGTCTTCAGGTCGACAACTTCCGTGACATCGTTTGAATCTTTCCTGTCAGAACTCCCAAGGCGTTTGGTACATGATGAAGTTTCCATACTCGGTGGTGGAGCTTCTCGTGGTCTCCAGCCGGGACAGAGTGTTAATGATATTATCGAAGGTGCTGGTGAAGGTGCGCATCGTGTTGTAGAACCGCTAAGGCGTGAAGAACCAAAGGTCGGCCGGAATGATCCATGCCCCTGCGGTAGCGGTAAGAAATACAAGAAGTGCTGCGGCGCAAAATGACTTTTGCTTTCCTGAGAACCTATACTTCATGGTATCTTGCCGGTTCAATCTGTTCCGGTATTCTACTCGCAGCTGCATTTCCTCCCTTTGAATGGGGTAGCATTGCATGGGTTGCATTCATTCCGCTAATACTGGTTCTCAGAAATATGTCGGCAAGGCAGGCATTTGGCTGGGGCTGGCTTAGCGGAATGGTTTTCTGGCTGATTTCTATTTCATGGCTGCTCAGGCTTGCTTTTACAGGCACCAATTTCATTGTTGCCATCTCTGCCTGGATTTTACTTTCTGCGTATTGTGCTCTGTATACTGGTGCATTTGCAATGGTTATTACATGTAGTTGGCAAGTTCTTGGCACTGAAAGGGAATGGCGTCCTATTGGGTTGGTCATTGTTGCGCCAATTGTCTGGGTGGGATTTGAATACCTGAGATCCACGCTTTTTACCGGTTTCGCATGGAATACCCTGGGGGTAAGTCAGTACCGGCTGTTGCCTATTATACAGGTGGCTGAGTTTGGCGGGGTTTATGCGGTTTCTGCGTTCGTTATTCTGATCAATACTGCGTTGATGCTCACAGGAATAAGGTTTTGGGCGCTTTTCCGACGGAAGCGGGCACGAAAAATCAATGTCGAGATGATGATAGCCGTCAGCATCTGGGGCATTTATATGTGGTGTTATTTTGATGCCGTGAAGGCGTTTTCGAGGCTTAATAAACAAGGTACAGCGGTAAGGATTGCTTCTGTTCAACCGAACATACCGCAATATAAAAAATGGCCGCTTCAGTATGAAAATGAAATATACACGAAAGTCAAGGATCAGACGGAACTGGCAATGTCGGCAAAACCCGATCTTATCGTCTGGCCCGAAACTGTAGTACCCTCGCTTATAAAACGAGATCCTGGGTGTTCTGCTTTTGTAACGGAACTTGCGCGTCGCGGGTCTCCAATTCTAGTTGGATCGTTGGATTGTGAAGTCGTGGGTGATTCGGACATTTTTTTTAACAGTTCGATACTGATCGACGCTGCAGGCAGGATAGGGGGACAGTATAATAAACGACATCTTGTCCCGTTTGGTGAATATCTGCCTTTCGAAAGAACTTTTCCTTTTATTCAGAAACTTGCTCCGCTCGGTTATAGTTGTACTCCGGGAACATTCAGTACCGTATTTCGGCTGGAAAAGCCGGCTATTGCTTTTTCATCTTTGATTTGTTTTGAGGACACAGTTGCCGGATTGGCCCGTGAATCGGTGAAAAATGGTGCCCGACTCCTGATTAACCAGACCAATGATGCATGGTTTGATGGTTCTTCTGCGGCCATTCAGCATATGGCACATTGTGTTTTCCGGTGTATTGAAAATCGTGTTCCAGCAATACGGTCTGCAAATACAGGTATAACATGTTTTATAGACAGTTTTGGCAGGATTGACGTACTAAAATCTGGTGGTCGTAGTACTTGTTTTTCCGGATTTACTGTTGGAACCTTGATGTTGCCGCCTGACGATATGGCTTTGACTTTTTATACGCGAAATGGAGATATTCCTTTCGCATTACCATGTGGAGTAATCTCAACAATTTTATTGTTATGGACAATTCTTGTAACACGCAAAAGAAATCATGCTGAAATACAGTACAACCCATAAACGAGAATTATGCAAATTATAGGCTTGAGCCGAAGCAGGTATTTAATCAAGCTTTGATTTAAATTATGCCAGTGGAAGGAGTATGTATCGATGATTGAGGACCTTAAATCGCGACTTGGCAAACTCAACGTACGAATGACTGAGATGCGAGGTTATCTTTGACGTTGAGAATCGCGAAAAGACGCTGGCGGAACTCGAAAAGCAGGCTACGGCGCCCGGTTTCTGGAATGACCAGAGTAAAGCGAAAAATATAATAGATAAAACCAACCGTAGCAGGGCCATTCTCAAGCCTTTCTCTGAAATCGGAACTTTTCTGCAGGATTCCGAACTGCTTCTCAAGCTGGCTCAAGAGGAAGAAGAGGAGAATCAGAAACTTCAGGTTGTTGCAGAAGTAAATGCAACTCTGACTAATGCGGAAAAGACTTTTGATAAACTTGAATTCCAGCTTCTGCTTAATGGTGAACTTGACGGTAATAATGCCTACCTGACTCTTCATGCCGGTGCTGGTGGTACGGAATCTTGTGACTGGACGGAGATGCTCATGCGGATGTACCGGCATTATTGTGAGGACCGTGGATTCACGATTGAAGTCATGGATTATCAGCCTGGTGACGAAGCTGGAATCAAAAGGATTACTTTTCTTGTCAGCGGCGCCTTTGCCTACGGTTATTTGAAGGCTGAACGTGGTGTACACAGGCTTGTCAGAATAAGTCCATTCGACTCAAATAAGCGCCGTCACACTTCTTTTGCTGCTCTGGACGTTGTTGCGGAAATATCCGAGGACATTGATGTCGAAATCAATGAAGGTGATTTGAAAGTCGACACTTACAGATCAAGCGGTGCCGGTGGTCAACATGTTAATACGACCGATTCAGCGATCAGGATTACGCACATTCCATCAGGTATTATCGTGGCCTGTCAGGCTGAACGGTCCCAGCATATGAACCGTATGAAGGCCATGAATATGCTTCGTTCGCAGTTATATGAAAAAATTATGGATCAGAAACGGAAAAGCATGGAAAAATTTTATGGTGAAAAAGGTGATATTTCGTGGGGAAATCAGATACGATCTTATGTGTTACAGCCGTATACAATGGTAAAGGATCATAGAACAGAACTTGAAATCGGGAATGCCCAGGCAGTATTAGATGGTGAGATACACCCATTCGTTGAGGCATATTTGAAGAAAAGGGCCCAGGAAAGTAAGAAATAGTGGTATGAATTTCAGGGGGTAATATGTCGTTAAAAAGCATGACAGGATGTGGTCGAGGTTCTGCAATAGGCGGCGGTGTCCGGGTTGATGTTGAGTTAAGTTCGGTCAATCGCAAGCAATTTGATGCGCATGTAAATCTTCCTAAAGCTTTATTGATGCTTGAGCCAAGGGTGGATGATCTTATCCATAAATCCATCTCGCGCGGAAATGTGGCCGGTGCGGTAAATGTTACAGTTTCCGGCGGTGCATTGGAGCAATGTATTTCAGTTGCGAGCGATACTGCAAAAACATATATCCGTGTTCTTCGCAAGACAGCACGCGAACTCGGGTTAAAGGATGATCTTACGGCACGGTGTCTCGTCAGTTTGCCGGGTGTTATAAAGTATGAAAGTATGCCCGGCGATTCGGAGAAGATTTGGCCTTTATTGAATAAAGCCTTGCGTCTGGCGCTGACACGCTTAACAAGTATGCGCGTAAAAGAAGGTAAGTCTTTGCAAAAAGATTTATTGCGCCGTTTGTCTTTGCTGAAGCGTGAACTCGAAGGTATCAAGACTGTTGCGCCTGTTATTGCCAGAAAATACAGAGATACATTACAGGAAAGGATTGAAAAAGCAGGGATTAATGGCGGACTGAACAATGAACAGCTTGTAAAAGAAGTGGCGATTTTTGCCGATCGCTCGGACATTAGTGAGGAAATAGTCCGGCTTGAGAGTCATTTCATGCAGGTTTCATCGCTCATGAAATCATCTGCACCGGTAGGGCGTACTCTTGATTTTCTGTGCCAGGAAATGTTCAGGGAAATCAATACCATTGGTTCGAAAGCGAATAGCGAGATTATATCCGGTTCCGTGGTCAGGTTTAAAGCCGGACTTGAAAGCGTGAGGGAACAGGTCCAAAACGTAGAATAGGGTAACATGTTATGCATCCATTGCTTATAGTTATTTCCGCTCCATCCGGTGCGGGTAAATCAACGCTGTGTGACAGATTACTCGCGGAACGTAGTGATATTGTTTATTCAATATCGTGTACCACCAGGAAACCGCGTGGCGATGAAATGAATGAGAAAGACTATTTTTTTCTCACAGAAAAGCAGTTCGATGAGGATGTTAAAGCCGGAAAGTTTCTTGAATATGCGGTGGTTCATGGTCATAAATACGGTACACCGCGTAAGATGGTAAATGATGCTATGTGCGCCGGTAAGAGTGTGATTATGGATATTGATGTTCAGGGTGCACGGCAAATAAGGAACTTTACCCGGGCACTTCCGAACGGTGATTTGCTGAAGGCAGGATATGTTGATATATTTATTTCACCACCGTCCATTCAGGTGTTAAAGGAGCGGCTGGAAAAGCGCGGAGAGGACTCATTGGGAGAAATAAAATGTCGTCTTAAAAATGCCGGTGAAGAAATGCAGAATATGGGTGAATACCGGTATGTTATTGTGAATGATAACCTCGATAGAGCTTATAGTGAACTGAAAGAAGTTTTAAAAAATGAAACCGAAAATAAAAAATGAAGCACTGCGGGCTAAAGACCGCAGTTTCTTCGCGGAATCCGGCGTAGCAAAATCCGCATTAATCCCGCGGACTCCAAGTCTGGGGTCTCCTGCGAAGACGGATAAAAAAATAGTTCTTGGGGTTACCGGTTCAATTGCAGCCTACAAGGCGGTTGAACTTCTTCGCCTGATGCAGGGAAAAGGTTGGGATGTGCATGTTGTGATGACGAAGTCTGCCAGGGAATTTGTGACCGAATTGACATTCAGAACGCTTTCGCAGCATCCGGTCGGAGTTGAGATGTTCGGTGTGACTGAAGAATGGCGGCCGGAGCATATTTCAGTTGCCGATTTTGCTGATGTGATGGTGATTGCGCCCTGTACGGCGAATGTAATTGCGAAGATTGCACATGGGATTGCCGATGATCTGCTTACCTGTACCGTGCTTGCAACCGAGGCGCCGATTGTGATTGCACCTGCAATGAACGTCAAGATGTGGAACAACGCGGCAACACAGACTAATGTGAAGATTATCAAAATGCGTGGAGGCAGTATTGTCGAACCCGGTACGGGTGATCTTGCCTGCGGTTACCAGGGGAAGGGACGAATGGCATCGCTGGGAAAGATAGTTTCTGCAGTAGAGGCTTGTTTAAGGAAATAGTCGAAGGAGGATTTCGATGAAAAAAGGTTTGATATGGGCCATGTTGATCCTGGTACTTTCGGTACTGGTCTTGATTTTCAATAAAGGTAATGTGAATGTTAATCTGTTGATTTGTGATATAAGTGCCATGAAATCTATAGTTTTCCTTGCTTTTATAAGTGTTGGCGTCGCCATAGGTGTCCTTATTAAATGAATGTAGCTGCGTTGAGAAAAAACGGTGTCATTCTTATTGGAACCGTTGAACTGGCTGTCGACTTCAAAAGCAGGTTGGTTGGACTTCTGGGAAGGTCTTCTCTTGGTAAACAGTGTGCAATGTATCTTTCGCCATGCAGTTCCGTACATACTTTTTTTATGAGATTCTGCCTTGACCTGATTTTTGTAAGTCGTGATATGGTGGTAAAAAAAATTGTAAGGAATGTTGTTCCTGGCAGGATTGTTTTTGGCGGAGCAGTTGCATGGAGCGTTGTTGAGATGGAATCCGGCTGGTTTCCTGTAGATGAATTGAAGATTGGAGATAAAGTTGATATTGGATAGTGATCCTTCACCGAAAATGAAAGAAAAACTTGAGATATTTCTTGGCGATATCACCGGGTTGAATGTGGATGCCATTGTTAATGCGGCAAATTCAACTTTATTGGGTGGCGGTGGCGTTGATGGAGCGATACATCGTGCAGCGGGGCCAAAGCTCCTGGTGGAATGTGCGACATTGGGTGGTTGTCGTACCGGTGAGACCAAGATTACCAAAGGGTATAATCTTCCAGCGAGGTACATAATTCATACCGTCGGTCCCGTCTGGCATGGCGGCAAGAAAAATGAACCGGAATTACTGGCTGACTGTTACCGTAACAGTCTTATACTTGCTCAAAAACATGGCATTAAAACGATTGCTTTTCCATCAATAAGTACAGGTGTGTATCGTTTCCCGAAGGATCAGGCATGCAGTATAGCTCTGAAAGAGACTATTGAATTTCTGAAAAATAATACAACGATTGCAAAAGTGATCTTTGTATGCTTCGGTAAGTCGGATTTTGATATCTATACTGCTGCAATTAAAGATATATCTCAGGGATAAATGGCTTCGACTGTGATTGAAATGCCGCCGCGGGTATTGAATTCACCTTTTACTACTGCCTTCCGCGGCTTAATGGCTTTCACCACGTCATCAAGTATCCTGTTAACGGCCTCTTCATGAAATGTTCCGTGATTGCGAAACGAGAAAAGGTAGAGTTTCAGAGATTTACTTTCGAGGCAAAGCTTAGCGGGAATATATGATATGGTAATTTTCCCGAAATCAGGCTGACCAGTTATGGGGCATAGGGCCGTGAATTCGGGACAATTAAAATGGATCCAGTAGTTTCTTGCTCGATAGATGTTTTCAAAGGCTTCCAGTTGTGCTTTTTCGGGGGAATCAGGATAACTCTGAACGCTTCGCTTCAGTAGTGTGAGCCCGTTAGTATGTTTTCTTAAAGTTGATTTTATTTTTTTCATGTTATATTCAGGTAACTTTATTTTTCCTTCATTTCCCAGACGCCATCCCATCGTTTCGGCGGATTTTTAATCAGATCATTACATCGCCTCACATAAGATGCGGAAGGTGCATCGATACTACTGAGATGCGAGAAGATCAACAGAGCATCTTTAAATTTCCCTTCATAGTAGAGCTGCAGAGCCTGTGCGAAGTTATTCATTATTTCCGACTTTGCCACAAATTCTTCCTTGAACATTGGCTCGTAAACCCGGATTGGAATTTTACGGCCAACAACTTGTACGGAGGATATTTCACGTGTGGCTATATCATCACCCAGCATTCTGAATGTAAACTCCGAAATCATGATGCTGGTACCAAACTGTTTATTCAGGCCTTCCAGTCGTGAAGCCAGATTGCCGGCGTCGCCAAGAAATGTATAATTGAAACGCTGAGTTGAACCCATATTGCCAACAACAACCGGGCCGGTATTGATTCCAATCCTGGCCACAAGGTCTTTGCCGTATTTCTCTTTCAGGATCGGTCGAAGTTCTGCAAGTTTGCGATTACATCTCAATGCGGCACGTACGGCGTGTTTGGGATGGTCGGACAGATCAAGCGGAGCATTCCAGAAAGCAATTATCGCATCACCTTCATACTTATCTATCGTTCCGCCTTCGTTGTAGATGATATCCGTCATGGCAGTAAGATATTCGTTCAACAGGGTAGTGAGCTGTTCAGGATTGAGGATTTCTGAAATACCGGTGAATCCGGCTATGTCTGAGAAGAAAATACTCAATTCCCTGGTTTCACCGCCCAGTTTGAGATGGCTTGGATCGTTAACAAGTTTTTCGATCACTTCCGAGCTGAGGTATTGTTTAAATGCGTTTTTAATGAAGCGTTTCTGCTTACCTTCAGTAGCATAGTTCAAAATTGCAGCACTTACGAGTGCAAGCGCAATAGATACTTCCTGAGCACTGATCGGCAGCCATATATTCCTGGCATATGCGGCAAAGCCAAGAAGAACGGGGAGAGGGAGAAAAAAAAGAAAAGTAAATGAACTCTGCATTCCATTCTGGCAGAATCGTCCGGCGATTCCCGCCAAAACACCAAATAATAATACAAATAATACGACCGAATCAGTACTGGATTGCCTTATAAAATCATCTGATAAGAGATTATCCAGTACCGTCGCGTGTATCCCAACGCCAGGATAAACCTTGCTTATTGGTGTTGCTTTAAGATCAAAAAGTCCGGGTGCTGTATAAGCAAAGAATACATAGGTATTTTTGAAGACCGAGGGATCAAGTTCAGGCTTTTTCCCTTCGCGTATACGAAGTTCGGAATTTATGACTGCTGTTGCATTGATTAATTTGTAAACATTTATTTCGCCCCGGAACTTCAGGATGGCTTTACCTGTGCGATCGAGAGGGATGATATGTTGTCCGACAAATATTTCTGTATTTTTGATTGTTATTTCTGTTGTTGGGTTCACTGCAAGGTAAGCGCCCAACCCTAGAGATGGAATAAATTTAGTATCAAATATAGTGAATGGAATAGCGCGGCGTACTTTACCGTCCCGGTCCGGGGTTCCAAGTACTCCTCCGAGTAAAGTGCAAGATGCCGAAATTTGGGGAACGGAAAAAGACGCTTTTGGGATTATAGTCCGCTTTCCGGCCTCAATATCGAGATAAGTCTGCAGGCCGTTGATATTAAATTGTCCAGTCGGGATATTCTCGGGCCATTTTGTAGTTTCTCCCTGTTCGTGATTAAGTAGAACAGCGGCAACGAAAGGTTTGTTAGAGGCAATCGAATTACCGAGGTTTTGATCATCTTCGATACCGGCGCTGGAAGGTTCGGTAAAGAATACATCAAAAATAATAACCTTTGCACCGCCTCGTTTACAAAAATCGATGATGTGAGTATAGACACTTCTTTCCCATGGCCATTTTAATTTGTATTGTTCTTTTGCATAGTCCAGGCTTGTCTGGTCAAGCGCGATAATGCATATATCTCTGGTTGCGCCGCTTGGTTTTGCCATCTGCCTGACCCTGAAGTCCCATGAGGCGGACTCCATCCAGTTAAGCCATCCGCCAAACCACACGGCAAGTACAAATGCCGAGGAGAGCAAACCAATAACAATCCCGTGTATCAATTTTTTAAGCATGGTAAGCAGTGAATAAAATCAAGATACAGGAACTCTTCGTATTGCGCGACTGAAAAATCCAAACTTCCAATTACGCGTCAATCAAGACGGCACCTGCATTATAAAAGATTGTTCAAACTCCTGAAATGGCCTTCTGAAATCGAGCCTGCCTGGCTTCGGGGTTCGTCATTTCCCCCGGACTTTTCAGCATTGACGAGATAGCCTCAATTCTGGCCTTTGGATCAGGATGCGTTTTACCGAAGCCTTTACCGGGTTTAAGTTTCGATTCCATCTCCACGAGCATTTCTTTCAACCCATTGGGATTGTAACCAACACGTTTCATAATAGTCACAGCTGCGACATCGGCCTCAAATTCCAGCGATCGGGAATAACCGCTGTTGACAAGCGTAGAAGTAATGTCAGTTAATGTTCCCTCAAAAGCTGTGGTCAATTGTGATAACTGTTCTCCACCGAGATTTTTACCAGCTTCCAGTGCGGCAGTTAATCCGGCATCTTTCAGCCGGCTTGTTTTGATGGCTTTCAGTCCGTGCATAAGCTGGACATGTCCGACTTCATGGGCAAGGACTGCTGCAAGGGCGTCTTCATTTTTGCAGCATTTTATAAGGCCTCGAGAAACGAATATCAGACCACCAGGTGCTGCAAAGGCATTGATTTCATCAGTATCAATAAGCAGAAAATGATATCCGCCGAATGTTTCGGGCCTGTCAGAAGCCATGGCGAGGGTTTGTCCCAGAATGTTCAGATAGTGGTTTGCGTTTTGACTGTCATACGGTTTATAAGACTGCAGGATTGTGGCACCCACTGAACGCCCAATATAATATTCATTTTCCGGTGTCAGTTGTTCAAATACCTTGCCAACAGCCGTTGTTGTCTTGTTTATTGAATCTGCCTGCGAAGGTGTAATAACTCCAACGCCTACGCCGACTGCCGTTCCGACTTCTGAAGCAATTTCCAGCATTTTACATCCGGCAAATAGCATCAATGCGCATGAGAGAACGATCATGGGAAGAATGCGTTTCATTTCGCGCCTCCTTCCGGAAGGCTGATACTGCCTTCTTTAAGAAAATCCACTATCTCTTTGGTAGAGAATTTTGTTTTCACCATTTTGTCAATCCATGTGAAATCAATATCAGAATGCTTGGCCTTAAACTGAGCCTCTACCTGCGGAGTAAATCCCTTGCCGGCCAGCGCCATTTCACCACCGGAGGCACCAGTTTGGGCATCTTTGCCGGCGGCTGCCAGTGTGAGTTTCTGTTTTGTTAATGCGGAAGAATGTATCCATCCGGCGATTTTTGCATCGGCTGTGGTCACCTTGGTCCACATGCCTTTTTCTTCCAGGATGGTTAATCTATCGCCATATTTCACAGATGCCATGACAGTTGAAAGAGGCGAAGGTAGTGATCTTATTTCGCCTGTTTGAATTTGAACACTCATTATTTTACCTGCAGCAAATGTGCTACTGGTAACAAATAGCACCAGAATGCCAGCAGTAAACATAAAGCGTTTAATCATATATAACCCTCCTATATGATGACTAATTGAGAAATTTTCTTAAGTGATAACAAATACCAAACGCTGGGGCAATTGGAAAAGAGCCATATCTTTGAAACATAATGGCGTAGTATCATCGCCGGCAGATTCTTAACTTGTTCGCTTTTTATGCTTGTCTTTCGGGTGTCCTTTCCTGAAAGTTTTTTTATATTTGGTAATGTCTCAATTGCACGTAAATCAGAGGTGAATAATGATAATCAAGCAAATACGATTAATAGGTTTGTTGTGGTTACAATTAGTATTGATGTTTCCCCTGTCGTATCAAGTGATGGCTCAACAGGACATGGCCTATGTCCGGATTGAATGTGACAAATGTATGATTGGCAATGGTTCATTGGAACGCGTTATCAGTCTTGCTGGTGACATAGTTCGTACCATTGCAGTCAGGAATAAGATTACGGGCAAAGAGATAGCAATCGAAAGTGATGAATTCCTTCTCAAGATTAACGAGATACAGATACTTAAAACATCAGATTTCAGCCTCAAGAAAAAAGAAATTGTGGAACTGGACCAGGGGCGTAAATGTCTGATTCTGACGATTGGAAGTGAGAAAAACGGCATTGAAGTGCAACTCAAGTATGAAATCACACCGAATGATATGTTCATGCGAAAAGTGGTTGGAGTACGGGTTATTGGATCAGCAGTATCACTTCTCAACAGTATTGACGTTGAACACTTTATCACCGCTGTGAAGTGCGATCTTGGCGGACGTGGCCAGCCGGTTTTTATTGAGGAGAGTGTTTTCCTCGGATTGGAATATCCGGCGGCGTTGAATGAAGTAAAGGACAACGCGAAAATAAAGCCACCTTGTCCTGGTTTTACCATCTCGCTTCAACACCTGCCTGGTAAAACGTTGACACAATCATTTCTGGAGTCAAAGTCTGCAGTTCTTGGCGTTGGCAGGGAAGGTACTGTTGAACGTACGTTCGCGAAGTATCTGGGGCGAATCCGGATTCCGCCGCGTACACACGTACACTACAACAGCTGGTACGATATCCGTCAGGACAAAATGAGTACGGATACATTTCTTGAGACTTTTACCGGGTTCAAGAAAAACCTGTGTGACAAATATGGTGTAAGAATGGACTCTTTTGTACCTGATGACGGCTGGCAGGATCGATCGTCCATCTGGGAAATCAACACGAAGCTGTTTCCAAAGGGGTTCAACGATCTCTCGGCCGGACTGAAGGCTGGAGGTAGTTCGCTGGGGCTCTGGCATCCCCTGACTGCCGTTGAAAATAATCTGGTGATGAAATGGTGTCAGGAACACGGTTACGAAACTGATAAGGCCGGCACTCATCTTTGTCTATCCGCTCCCAAACATAATGCACAACTCCGTGAAGTGATGACGCGCCATGTGAAGGAATGGGACCTCACGTATTTTAAACATGATTTCAACAGTTTCAATTGCGACGGTGAAGGACATGGTCATCTGTCGAAGGACGCATATGGGTTCGAAGCGAACGTAGATGCATACATCGAGTTCCTTAAAATTTTTAAACGACTGAATCCGAAAATATTCCTCAATTGCACCGGTGGCATGTGGCTGAGTCCATGGTGGCTGATGTACTGTGATACTGTCTGGCGCGGTGCAAATGATACCGGTTACGAGAAGGCATTTCCCTTTGTAGATCAACGAAGCCAGGCCATCAGTTATGTCGATGCTGTGTTATATGATAACTTTGTCAAGAATCGATATCAGTTTCCTGTTTCAGCTTTGATGGTACACGGAATTGTATATGGGCAATTACACATGCTCGGTGGACGCGGCGAAATGTTAGAAAGCTGGACCGACAATGCTGTTTGGTCCATGTCTCTGGGCCTTATGATGAAGGAATTATATATTACACCGAGTATCATGACAGATGCACATTGGGATATCCTTGGCAAAGCCCTTCGCTGGGCTGAAGCGAATAAAGACGTGTTGGTCGAAACGCAGATGATCGGTGGGAACCCGCGCGCAGGGGACGTCGTCGGCTACAAACATGCGGTTGGAAACCGGACAATTGTTTTTGTGCGGAATCCTTCGCTTCGATCTCAGACCGCGATGTTTGATCTGGCGCCGCCAGATGGTGATGCAACGTCACGTATTGCTGAGATTGTTTATCCGTATCATCGTCTGCTGACAACTGGCGCAGATCCTGTGAAGCCAGTACAAGTTGAGTTAAAGGCTAACGAGATGATCGTTGTCGAGGCGTTACCGGTATCAGCCGTTACGCGGCCGTTTATTGATGGCTGTAAATATTCAATTATTTCGCAGTCGGGCAAGGAATATATATTCGACTTGATCGGAGAAGCTGGAGCAAAAGTTTCTGCGACAATTACGGCCCCTAAAATGATCTCCGAAGTGCTGATTGACGGCGTGTCACAATCTTCACAGGGTAATAAGATGGCAACTATTGCGGTTACCATGCCTTTCGTTCCTCCGGTACCGGTAGTTGAAGATATCTCCGGTACAGATTCTCCTCTTAAAAACCGAATCAAGGTTATGCTTTCTGCCGGTGCAAAGGACGGCAGATTCTTTTTAATTTCTGCGAATACTGGCGGGCATGTTCCGCTTGATCCGATCACCGTCAATGGAAAAACGGAAAAAACCACCGCCCTTACCGGTAACAGGTGGAAGACACTTGTAGTTCCGCTTTCAGCTCAGACCAACACAGTATCCTGGAACGTGCAAGTTGGTACGCGGGCAAAGACACCGTTTGCGACCAGGACATTCACAGCCAGTTCGTATGTTGCGGCCAAGCGACCCCTGGCTACAAGGCGTGTGACGGTACGATTGGCGGAACCTGCCGGACCTGCTGCAGACCTGTTACCGACACCATTTGCCGCTGAGGTGACCGATCTGCTTTTAGCTCAACCTCAGCGGGAAATCATTACGACTAACTCAGACAACCAGTCAAAATTTTCCGCTGCCGAGTTGAAAACAATCAAAGCCGTACGACTTCACTTTGGTGTGTTCGGAGCCAATAAACAACCGCGTTATGCTAATAAACCTGTTACTGTCAATGGGATGGAAATAGGGATTCTGCCGGGCCGCGATCAAGACGAATGGGTGGAACAGGTAATGGAGATTCCCAAAGAGAAGCTTGGGATCATCACTGCAGAGAATATTGTTACTGTGGCAAATTGTGGTGGTGACTGCTTTAAACTTCGTGATGTGGCTATGGCTGTACAATTGCCAGATAATACCTGGGTGGAAAGTGATCAAAGCAGTGCCGTTTATTGCAGTTGTGGTTCTGGCGGTGGCTGGCTTCATCATGAGGGGATTGCTTTCACGGCCAAGTCTCCTCCGATAAAAATGGTGTTACCGTTAGTACAATAGAACACAGGCAGATATCTTATGAGGAAAGAGTAATCAATTCAGGAGTGTGGGAATGAACAAAATAGTATTTATAGGCATGATCAGTATCAGTTTGATAGGTGCTATTAGTCTGACAAGTGCTACTGATCTCGAAGTTAATGCTAAGAATAAATCACAACAACAAGATAAAGGGGGAATAAAAACCCCAAGGATGGTAGGTGTTTCGACCATTTCATATAGTGCGGGTGGGATTGGGGGGCAGGATTCTCAAAGGATGGAACAAGCAATCAAGATATTGGAAGGTTACATTGATACAGCAGCACTGGATAAGCCGGATATAATCATTTTAACGGAAGGATTTCTTCACAACGCTGCAAGATCAGCCAGCCGGGAAGAAAAAGACAGCAAATCTGAGATTCTTCCAGAAGGTGGAGCGATAACAAGATTCCTTTCCCGGAAAGCCAGTGAACACAAGACCTATATTATTGCTTCCTACTGGCGGAAAAACGATAAAGGGAAAGGACGATACAATAGTGCGGTTCTTCTTGACCGTCAGGGCAGGGTGGTTGGTGCGTACGATAAGGTCTATCCTACCATCGGAGAGATGGAAGGAGGCGTCTTACCTGGCGAATGTGCAAAAGTATTCCAGACAGATTTTGGCAAAGTTGGTGCTCTGATATGTTTTGACCTGAACTTTCGAGAACTGATGGCTGAATATAAAAATAAAGGCGCTGAATTGATTTGTTTCCTTTCTGCTTATCGAGGCGGTTTTGCCGTCAGATCACTTGCTTTTGAAAATCAGATGTTCATAGCAAGCAGTGTTCCGGGGGAGAACAGTGTTATTGTGGATCCAATGGGGCGTGTACTTGCGGAATCAAGTGCATACGGAAAAATCATCTTCGCAAAAATAAATCTCGATTCCAAAGTTGTTCATATTGATTACAATGCCGAAAGGGTTGCCGACCTGAAAAAGAAATACCAGGAATCTGTGAAAGTGGAGGTATTCAGTCCTGAAGCAGTTTATTTCATTTCCTCCCATCATCCTGAAAAATCAGTAGAAGATATGATCAAAGAATTTAACATTGAGATTTATGATGCGTATCGTGATCGCGCACGGGCAGAACGGAAAAAATACTTATCACAGTAAGTATTCTGATGTTTTATTGATTGTATTTTAATACAATCAACTGCCACTCCATGAACCACCACCACCATCGGTAGACCATGAACCGCTGCCTGATAAATTACCGCCCGAATTGTTAAGCTGTCCCGACCACGATGATTCACCTGCTGAACCCTGTGCTCTTAGTACCCCAGTCCCGGACACCGACCCTGAAATGCTTCCGGACGACTGATCCCCGGAGTATGATCCAGAAACTGTGCCACACGGTGCGATATTGATAGTGAACGATCCGCTGGTTGACATGCCATCTACACTGCCACTCCACCTCCCTGACATTGAACCTTGATAGGCAGAAGTACCCACGGGAACAACTCCACCGGTGGTGGATGTTGTTGAACTCCCACCACCTCCACCACCACCGCCTCCTGCGGCTGCGGCAACACCGCCGACCGCCACAACACCGGCGCCGGTTGATATATAAGGATGTTTGACAATCCAATTCTTTGTATTTTTAGCTAAAACTTTAATAGCCGATTGTTTGACAGCATTTCCACCGGTTGAAATGAGTTGTCTCCCGACAGCTTTGCTGTATTTGCTGTATTTATCGGCTATACGGACTTCGAGTTTTGCGGCCCCTTCACCTTTATCGGTGAGTATTTTTACTATCTGTTGGAATTTATTATTGTTGCCGGGTAATTCGTTTGTTGAAAAATCTACTTTATCTTTATTTATAACACGTGAACCAAGTGGATTCTTGACCTTGACTTTCAATAATTCGTCAGCATTTTTTTTTGAGAGATTGACAGGTTCCCCCTTATCGTCATATGCGGTGACCTCGAATGCAATGGATGTGTTTGGCTGTTTGAATCCGGTTGGATCCGGGAAGTTAAGTTGTTTAATGGCTATTCTTTTTATTGCCTTGGCGAGGTAAATGATTCTCTGTGCTTCTTCAATCTGCGCCAGTGCAGTTGTTTCAAATCCTGTGATCAAGAGTATGAAAAAGAAAACCCGTATAACATATGGAACAGATAGAATTGTGGGTAAGAATTGTCTTGTGATCATAACTTCCTCCTAAATTAATACGCCAATTCTTGTGCGAGAATTACCATCCGATGAAATAATTGTAAATGCAAATACGTGTATATGATCTACCTGTATTCTATAAATATTTACATTATACGGGAAAACATATACTTTGCGCCTTTATTTTGCAGGGGATAAATATATGGTTTTCAGTTCGTTCGTATTCCTTTTTATATTTTTGCCTGTATTTCTGGTGGTTTATTATCTCACACCGGCCAAATACAGGAACTATACAGCATTGGTGGGGAGCTGTGTTTTCTATGCGTGGGGTGCCCCAAGGTTCCTTTTTGTATTAGCGTTAATGTGCCTTCTCAACTATCTGATGGGTGGCGCAATATTCAGGACCAAAAAGACGGATGTTTCCAGAAGGAGACGATTACTCGCTGTTACGCTATGTCTGAACCTGTGTCTCCTCTTCTATTTCAAATATGCAAATTTTTTCGTGGCAGAGGTTAATATACTTTTTGCAAAGGCTGGATTCAGGACTTTAAAATGGACTGAGGTGCTTTTGCCGATAGGCATTTCATTTTTCACATTTCATATGATCAGTTATCTGGTTGATGTTTACCGCGGGATTGTACAGCCCGCCAACCGGTTTGTGGATTATTTTCTATATATTATATTTTTCCCACAGCTTATTGCCGGACCGATAATAAGGTATCATGATATTGCAGATCAGATAAGGAATAGGGAGTTTGTATCTGCCAGATTTATTTCCGGCGTTCTTCGTTTTTGTGCCGGGCTGGGGAAGAAGGTCCTGATTGCCAACGTGCTGGGCGAAGTTGCCGATAATTCATTCGCGATGAAGACAGGCGATTTATCGTTGTCACTCGCATGGGTGGGTGTCTTGTGTTATTCATTCCAGATATATTTTGATTTCTCAGGTTATTCGGATATGGCCATCGGCTTGGGGCGGATGCTTGGCTTCCAGTTTCTTGAGAATTTCAACTTTCCATATATTGCGCGTAATTTTACTGAATTCTGGCGGCGCTGGCATATCTCGTTGTCGAATTTTATGCGGGAATATCTCTATGTACCGCTGGGCGGCAACAGGGTGGCGAGATGGCGTATGTTTTTGAACCTCTGGATTGTATTCCTTCTGTCCGGTTTCTGGCATGGTGCAAGCTGGAATTTTATTGTTTGGGGCGCGTATCATGGTTTTTTTCTGAGTCTGGACAAGTTGGTTCCATCTGCCTGGATTAACCGCGTGCCAAGGTTCGTAGCCGCTCCGTTTAATTTTGTGATTATCATGTTCAGCTGGGTTTTCTTCCGGGCTGACAACCTGAACCATGCCGTTGACTATATTTACCGGATGCTTGGAGCCGGAACGGTAACCTCATCTTCAGGGCCACTGATGAATTCGCACAGTATGTTTATCCTTGGGATAGCAATATTAGCTGTATTCGTTCCGGCGTTGCCGGGTATTGAGTCTTGGTTGAGTGGAGAAGAAGGGCGAAGACAAAAAACATCATGGTTGATTTTACAGTTTGCCTGTGCGGCCGTTCTTTTCTTTCTTGCGGCAAGCAGTCTGGCTGTGAGCGGGTTCAATCCATTCATCTATTTCAGGTTTTAGTTATATGAAGATAATAAACAGAACTTTTGTGGTTGTGTTCTTTTTGATGCTGTGGTTGCCAATACTCCAGTCGGCATTTCATTTGTTACCAAATGCTGCCCTTAATGGTGTTGAGCTCAAGGTTGCACCTCCGGTTTTTAATACTGCAAATTGGTTCAATGGCAAGTTCCAGAGAAAGTATGAAAAGTGGTTGAGCGAGCGAATAGGACTTAGAAGCTATTTCGTAAGAACTTATAACCAGATCTATCTTTCGCTGTTCCGGCAATTACCAGCAGGAAAAGGTACACAGGTTATAATAGGGAAGGATTTCTGGTTGTATGAATCTCCGTATATCAGAACGTATAATCGTAATGGCAAAACACCTCTGGAGAAATTGAGGACAATTGTATCTGATTTAAAAACCCTGCAGGATAAGATGAAAATAAGGCAAAAGGTTCTTCTCCTGGTCATTGCGCCAAGTAAAGTCGAGATATATCCGGAATTTGTGCCTGACGGTATGCTCGAATCTGACCGGCAAGCAAGGAAAACTGAATATGACAGGATGTTACCGTTACTTGATGAATACGGTGTCAATTACCTTGATGTCAGAAAGATCTTCATGGAAAAAAAAGAATCCCAGCCTTATTCACTTTTCGCTATGGGAGGAACACATTGGAACTATTATGGTGCAGGTATGATTGTTGAACTGATAATGGCAAAACTGGGACAGGGGCTGGGCAGGAAGCTCCCGGGTATCAAATGCAGATCTGTAAATATTGATCGTAAACCATTTGGGACTGATAACGATCTTTGTGATCTCCTTAATATCTGGTTCCCGAAATCAATAACAGGCCCGCAAATTCATCCTGTATTTGACAGGCAGGATGGCGAATATCTGCCGAATTTACTTTTTATAGGTGATAGTTTTGTATTTACCCTTACTGATATTATATGCAGGAAGAAACTCTGCAGTCGTTGTGATATCTTTTACTATTTTAAAAGGCATTTTACGTTTATGAACAGGAAGAAGTCCAATGTCATAGATAGTTCCGCTATCGACTGGGAAAAGGAATTATTGGCCAGAGATGCTGTAGTTATTGAAATTAACGAACACTGGCTTCCCAATATCGGTTTTGGTTTTGTAAAAGCCGCCATTTCCGGTCTTACCTCTATTGAAAACACGAATACAATATCCGGGTTAATCCTGCCGAAAAAGTAACGATTGTGAGTTAGAGCGGTATGATGCAAAATATCTGAGGTTTGCGTATTATATGGGGTAATTACTGTCCTTGAAATATTTCCGCATAATTTGAGCAATTTTATCATTTTTTATCTTTGATGACTGGACATTTTATTGTAGCATAAATCCGCAGTGGCGTATTGGTTTTGCATGGAAAACTGAGTTTCCTGTAGCTTGAATTGTTTACTTCAGGACGTTTGTGTATTTGTTGTTATCTGGTGATGGGGCCGGAATGAGAGAGATGAGCAGACGAACACTTTTGTGTGTTATCATGGTTGCGCTTTTGCCGTTGTCCGGCTTTGCCACTAACGGTGTATGGAATGTTAACGGGGATTATAATTGGACGGATAGTGCCCGCTGGGTGGGTGGCCAGATTGCTGGTGGTATTGACGGTGTAGCTGATTTTTCCCAGGTAGATATCGGTCCTTCCAGGTTTGTGACCCTGAACGGAGACCGTACGATAGGAACCATCATTGTTGGCGACTTCATGTGGCCGGATCGCGAAAGGACGTTTCGACGTCCTGGTACCTTGACGCTGGAGGTAACCAGCGGCATACCGGTTATTAACGTAGTGAATCGTTCAATGACGAACACGGCGGTGATAGCCGGTACTCAAGGGTTTGAGAAACAAGGGAACGGCATCCTGCTTCTTGCCGCTACGAATATTTTCACGGGTCCGGTGGTTTTACAGCGTGGTCAGGTAACTCTTGATTTCAGTGGGACCTTGTCTCCGGTCGATAACATCATAGACGCCGGCTCAACGTTGACCATGGACGGCGCCATTCTCAGGCTTCAGGGTGCTAATACCATTGATAATAGTCAGACTTTCAACGGCCTGGAGCTGCGCGATGGCAATAATGTGATAAGTCTCACCAATGGTTCCGGAGGAACAGTTACCCTTAATCTTGGAGCAATCACTCGAAACACCGGCTTCGTGGATTTCTGTCCGCCGGCGCCGGGTAAAGGCGGAATAATTACGGTGACGCCGAATACGGACGGGATACTCGGCTGTTATGCAACGATATATACAAATGACTGGGCGGCCAACAACGGCGCCAATACTATTGTCGTCTATAATGCATATGCGACCAATACTTTCCTGCCGGGGTTTAATACGATAATAGCTACCAACTGTACGATGACGAATGCGACAGTCAACAGCGTGCGGTTTAACAATAACGCGGTTTTAACGCTCACGCTCAGTGGAACAAATACCGTAGCTGCCGGTGGCATCTTGTTTACGACCAATTCGCCCATTTCGTTGAGAATAGCGGGTGGTTGGCTGACATCTGGTACGAACGAACTGATAATCATTGACAACCATAGAGGAGCTGATCGAAGAACCACCTCAAGCAACAACACAAACTTGGATACAGTAATTACTGACAGGGGGACAACGTCTGTTGCCGTGAGAGTAGTATCTTATTCCAGTGCTCTTGGTGCGGTGAATGGGGGTTTGACCGCATTTGCGAGAACGAACAACACGTATTCCGGCGGTACTTACCTCTATGGTGGTGGCGTGTATTTCTATGGTGATGGCGGGTTGGGTAAAGTGCCTGCTTCACCGCAGACGAACATTACGGCAGTGAGCGGGATCAACTGGCTGAAGTCGGGAACGGCCAATAATACGTTGAGTGAAAATCGCATAATAAACATCAATACGAATGCATATCTTGTTATTCAAGATGCGAACAACAACAATTTTATAATCAATGGTGAAATTACGGGGAGTGGTGTTCTCCTGGGTGCTTCATGGGTCGGCGGCTACATGGTCCTGAATGGTTCGAATACCATTACTGGCACCATTGAGGCCAACAATTACGGTCTACGACTGACGAATACAGCCAGCCTACCTCCAACCGCGAATTTGCGAATAGCTGGGTCTGATTGGGGTGGGGACCAGGGAATTGTGGAAATGAACGGAACATTCACGCGTGATCTCGGATTTGGTTCCAACCAGGTAGCTTGGATGAGTACTCTTTGGAGTAGTGGTTACCGTAGCGGCGGTTTTGCGGCTGTAGGCGGGCCATTGACGGTCAACATAGGAGGTCACGGTTCAAATCTTGTCTGGGGGCAGAATTACTTCAATCCCAATGCCTTTCTTAATTTTGGCGGTTACCGGAGTACTCATCCTGTTACATGGGTCAATCCCATAAACTTGAATAATATTATGGCTGACAGGCGTATTAATGTGCGAGGTACAGCGATTATGCAGGGTGTTATTTCTGGGCCTGATTGTCTATTGATCAAGAGTGCGCCGGGTACACTGATTATGGCGGCCACAAACACTTACGGCGGTAATCTCCGCGGTACCCAGATTGAACAGGGTACAATAAATATCAGTTTTGATGCCGGGCTTGGCACAGCGCCGTCTGCACCGGCAAATAACATTACTTTCATTTGGGTTCCCACAACCGTGCCGGCAGTCCTGCAGGCAGGCGCTGATCTTGTGCTTGGCAGTACACGCAACATTTTACTGGGCAGTTATCAGGGCACTATCTATTACGGTACATTGGACTCGAGCAACTATGTCATGACCATTGCAGGAGTTATTAATGGACAGGGTGGCCTTTGCAAGGCCGGCAGCGGTCAAGTGGTGTTGTTGAATGAGAATACGTATGCCGGACCTACGATCATCAGTAATGGAACAATGGTGGTCAATGGTTCTTTGTGTATCGACAGTGTTGTTACAGTGACCAACACGAGTTTCATTGGCGGGACTGGTGTGGTGAATGGGCCGGTAAATGTCTTTTCCGGGTCTGGTCTGATGCCGGGTGGTACGAACAGCGGAGGGGCTCTGGTTCTAAACAATACCTTGACCATGAATTCCGGGGCAGTTTACGGCTGGCGGTATGATTCGACACCCGGCAGTGTTGCAGTTTCGAACCAGGTAACGCTTACTTCCGGTGGAACGTATACGCTGAGACTTTACAATCCTGGTGGGTTGGCTGAGCCGGTTGGTCAGCAGTTTGTGATCATGACTTGGCCTGCGAGTGTTACTGATCCTGACACGAATATAACCTGGATTGTCGAGAAACCTGCCGGGGGTGGAGCAGAAGGCTGGGCCATGCCGCAGGTCACCATGGATACGGTGACTGACCGGATACTTATTACCTTCCCAGCGGCTGGATTTCCGGCGGTGGATAATGGTGCTGGCGCGAGCAGTGTTCTCACCAACACGGCGGTCTTGAACGGGAACTATACGGCCACGGGAGCAACGGCTGAGGTTTACATATACTGGGGTACATCTGATGGGGGTACGAACAAAGCTAACTGGCAGTGGGTTTATACGAATGGTGTAACCAGCTATGGCGCATTCTCAAATTTTGTTTCGGATCTTTATTATGGTTTCCGTTACTATTACCGCTGTTATGCGTCGAATGCTGTAGGTGAATGCTGGAGTCACGTCACGAGCAGTTTCAAGACTCGCATGCCGGGCATTCTTGTTGACGGTCTTCGCGGTTCGGTGTTTCTCCGTGTTTCTTCTGGTTCTACAGCTCTTAATCTGGTTAATAGTTCGTATAATGTATCTTCTTACAGGGTATTTACCGGTTTCCAGGCAGGAACTATCCCGGCGATGACCGAAGCATCGCAATGGAACGTGATTGTCAATGGTCAGATATCCGGCTTTAGCATGTTCCCAGGATACAGTGATGTTGCGCAGGTACCATCGGTGGTGGCGTTCAGCGGGCAATTTATTCCCAGGACTTCGGGTACTCATAACTTCCGGTGGAGCTGTGATGACTTGGGAATGATGTATATTGACCTTAACGACGACGGTATTTTCCAACTCAACGAAGGAAATCTGGCCGGTATACCTGCGTGGAATGGTGCCAATAGTGTGACACTGACGGCCGACCAACCATATAATGTTATGTTCATGTCTTGGAATGGCGCTTCAGGGGGACCTTATACCTTCTATATTACAGAGCCCGGGCAGGCTGAAGCGGTTGTTAATACCACACTCCAAGCGGGGATGTGGAAGTATTGCCTGGGCGGTAGCGAGGTTAGCAACGATGTACCTTCGAGTATCGGGACAACTTCTGCCGTCTTTAATGCGGTGTTGTCTTCTTCCGGGACAGTTAGTGAAGTGTGGGCATACTGGGGGCCGGTTGATTGTACGAATTTTGCTTCTCTGTGGGCAAATTCTGCGTATGTGGGTTCATTTACAAACGTCATCACCAATCTAAATTACACGGCGACGGGGCTCATGCCTGATACTCCGTATTATGTTCGATTCAGCGCCACGAATGTTTTGTCCACTACGTGGAGTGATGTCAGGAGTTTCAGGACGGTGTATCAGCCCTCGGTTGAAGCTGGCCTGGCAAGTCCCTTCCGGACGAAGATCACATTCGGCGGGTATAACAAGGGAGAGACGCTGACGAACTTCCCTGTACTGGTTGTATTGAGTGAGAGCATGACTAATTTCCTGTACAGTCAGTTTGCTTCAGGTTTGGGTGCCGATCTGCGGTTTACGGATGAGGCGCAGACAAATGAGCTGAGCTACGAAATTGAACAGTGGAATCCGGGTTGTTTTACCGGTTTACCGTCCGGCATGGCGCTATGGCTCAAGGCGGATGATGGTGTAATGACGAACACCAGCGGGAATGTCACCAACTGGGTGGATCAATCGGGGTGGGGTCGTAACGCGACAAATATTGTCAGTGATCCGGCGGTCATTACCAACAAACTCGGGGGCAAGCCTGTGGTCAACTTTGACGGCAATGATGCGCTGTATACCTCGTTTAATTTTGACTATCTGCAGCAGTACACGGTCTTTTCGGTTGCCCGGTATACGGGTCCGGATTATTACAATCGTGTCATAAGTTCTGCTTACGGCCGTAACTGGATTTTTGGTTTCCATAATAATGGTGATGAAAAGTGGCATTACGATGGCTGGGTACAACAGTCAGGTACCGCGAATACCAACTGGCACCTGCATGCCGGTACAATAAACAACGATTCTGATCCGAAGGGCAATTGCTGGAAAGAAGGCAATCAACTGGCATTTAACTCTATCGGTTCATCCGACAATTATTTTAAGCCGGGGCGCGTAGAGCTTGGTGCCTATTATTCCCCAAATGCCCTGTACGAAGCGTCGAAATGTGAAATTGCTGAACTGATCATCTTTGATCGTGTACTGACGTCGAATGAACTTAACCTGGTGGGTGGTTACCTTTCGCAGAAGTACAACTTATCCACGACTTATTCCCCTACGACGGGTCAATCCTATGTCTGGGTCAAGGTACCTGAATTTACGAACAACTGTGCCATCTGGGCGTACTGGGGCAATACCAACGCCGCGGTTGCGCCTGCTTATACCACGAATGGATCGGTGTGGTCGGAAGGATACCTGGGCGTATGGCATATGAATGGGACGAATCTGATGGATTCTTCATCGAATCATTACAATGAGGCGTTGAGAAGTTCTGTGATTATGTCAACGGGTCTCGTCGGAATGGCACGTAGCTTTAACGGGATTGATTCCTATGCAGGGTTGGGGACCATAAGGGTTGCGTCGGACATAAGTGTAGAGGCGTGGGCTTACGCGACCAATTTCACCCAGAATGCGATTATTCTCGGTAAGAATCCTGTGAACACGCGGTGGCAGTTGTTCTTTGAAGGTTCATCGTTGAAATGGCGGGCGACCGGAGGTGATGTGACTGTATCGGTGCCTTCCAGTAACAACTGGCATTATTTTGCTGCGGTGCAGAGCGGGAATGAGGCGTCATTATATACTAATGGTGTACTGGGATCATCGGGTACGATTGGGGCGATAGCTGACGGAAGCTCTTCTGTGGATATAGGACGTTATAACGGCGGTTACTACTTTAAAGGTTTGATTGATGAGGTAAGGCTGTCCAGTGTTGTGCGTTCATCAAACTGGCTGTGGGCGAGCTGGATGAACGTGGCATCGAACAATATCTTCGGTATCTGCCAGCCTGCGGTTGGGATAGTGAATTCCGAGGCGACGAACATAACGTCTACCTCTGCGGTATTGAACGCGACGCTTTACACCACCGGCCTGGTAACTGATGTTGTGGCGTACTGGGGTGTAAGTGACGGCGGAACCAATCCCGCAGCATGGGCGAGCAGTAATCTTGTGGGTTCCTATAGTGAGATTTCCACGAACATCAGCTGCGTGGTGACAAGCTTGTTGTCCGGAGTTGATTATTACTTCACGTTCCGGGCGGTAAGCGCGGAGGCCAGTCCCTGGGCATCGAGTTCGGAGAGTTTCAGAACGCTGGCCGGGTTATCTGGGTTCCCGTACAAGATGAAGATCACGTTCAGCGGATATGACAAAGCTGAGACCCTGACGAACTTCCCGGCGCTGGTGACCTTCAACGAAGGTTTACCAAGTTTCCTTTACAGTCAGTTCCAGGCCGGAGCGACCGACTTACGGTTCGTTGATGAAGGGGAGACCAGCGAGCTGAACTACGAGATGGATTCGTGGAATACCAATGGCAGTTCATATGTCTGGGTACAGGTTCCCACATTCACAAGCAATTGCTCGGTATGGGCGTACTGGGGTAATCTGGGCGCTACGGTTGCACCTGCCTATACGACCAATGGTTCCACCTGGGACTCCAACTACCGTGGTGTCTGGCACATGAAGGAACCGAACGCAGTAGATTCCACTTGGTTGAAGAATAACGGAACTGGCAATGGGAACACGAATGTTGTTGGCTCCAAGATAGGAGACGGACAGGGTTTTAACGGTAACTTCATCCAGATCGCGAATGAGAATAATTTCGATATTAACGACAAGCTGACTGTTTCGGCGTGGGTGAGAGTGGATAATGACTGGCGTACCATCTGGCAATCTTTTGTAAGTAAAAATGCTGAAGGTGCAGGGTGGGCTCTTCGAAGATATAGTAACTATGATTCTGCGTCATTTACAATGCGTAATACCAGTGGGAACGACAATCCAATCGGTGTGGCGAATTTGAATGATGGTCAATGGCATTATCTTTTTGGTGTATTTGACGGAGTAACGAGGTGTTTGTACATAGATGGTATTAGTGACATTAATCTTGCCGATACAGGGAACATCAGTCTTGATAATGATGTTGTAAGAATAGGGTCCGAGAATACTACGGGATACTCTCATAGAGGACTTATAGATGAGGTGCGTATAGAGAATGCGGCCCGTTCGAGTAACTGGATGTGGGCGTGCTGGCTGAACCAGGCATCGAACAGCTTTTTCAGTACTTGTTCCGCCATGGGCGGGATCAGGAATGTTTTCGCTTCAGATATTACGACAACGTCGGCAGTCATGAATGCCACGCTGTATGCATCGAACACAACGTTAGGTGCGTCTGTATACTGGGACACGAACAACTGGGGTACGAATATTACATTGTGGGCCAATACCAACTCTTTCGGCTCGTATACGAATGTTGCTTCCACGAACATTTCCTGCCTGGTGACGGGACTTGTTTCTGATACCCGGTATTACTATCGATTCAGCGCCACGAATGAGGTGAACAGTTTCCTGGCCCCGGATGTACTTGATTTCAGGACGCTGTTGTCGCCGGATACGATGGGAGCATATCCGTACAGGATGCAGATTACGTTCAGCGGGTATACCGAGCCTGTTGAGGTTCTTACGAATTTCCCGGCCTTGGTGGTTCTGAACGAGGGTACGAACGGGTTCCTGTACAACCAGTTGAAATCCGACGGAACGGATCTTCGTTTTACCGATGAGGCGACGAACGAATTGAACTACGAGATTGAGTCATGGGACACAAACGGTAATTCCTATGTCTGGGTAAATATTCCACAGTTGACGACTAACCGTTTCATCTGGGCGTACTGGGGGAATATGGATGCGGCGGTTCCTGCGTATCTGACGAATGGTGCGACATGGAACACGGATTTCAAGGGTGTATGGCATCTGCATGCTAATGCACATGATTCCACGGCCAACCGTTATGATGGAATAGTATATGGCGGAATAAATTCCGTGCCGACGAACGGATTGATCGGGAGCGCATGGAACTTTGATGGTGTGGATAATGGAATCAGGGTTGACCGGATGATCAGTGAAAACTTTACGATTGCATTCTGGATGAATGCGAATGTTAACAGTTACAGTGGATCACATTGGACGAACGGTACCGGGCTGGTTGACTCGGAAGTCGTGGGAGTGTTGAATGATTTTGGTGTGTCATACGACTACAACCAGGTGGCGTTTGGAAATGATGGTCCAGACCATACGATTTACTCTGGGACACAGGTCAATGACAAGCAGTGGCATCATATTGCGGTCACGAGAGTGAGGTGCGACGGGGTAATCAGTAATAAGATTATATATGTTGATGGGATTCTGTGCACTAATGCCGTGACAGCAAATACCAACTTATGGAACACAGTGAGTAGGATAGCATTCGGTCATCTTCAGAAATTTCAAAATTATCTCAACGGCCGAATGGACGAAATTGAGATATCGAATGTGTCCCGTTCCTCGAACTGGATCTGGGCGTGTTATATGAACCAGGTTTCGAACGGCATGTTCAATCCTGCGGGTGGTGTGGAAGGAATATCCCTGCCGTCTGTCAACAATCATGATGGCGCTTCATGTGTAATGCTTAACTCGGCTAATCTTAATGGTTATCTTGTTACCACGGGCGGTGCCACAACCGCAGTTTCGGTTTACTGGGGTACGACGGATGGCGGTGTGAGCAAGTCGGCCTGGGCAAATACGAATGATTTTGTGGTGACAGGGGCAGGGCCTTTGACGACCAATATTACCGGGCTTGTAAGCGGATCGAAATATTACTACCGGTTTTATGCGAGCAATGCACTGGGTGAATGCTGGGCGCCGTCGACGACTAATTTCTCATTGCCGCGCTACAGGATGAAGGTACAGTTTAGCGGATATGACAAGGATGAGACACTGACGAACTTCCCTGCGCTGGTGACGTTTGCGGATGGATTAAACGGGTTCACTTATGGCCAGTGCACTACGACTAACGGCGGTGATCTGCGATTTGCGAATTCAAACGAGACTGTGGTGCTAAACCATGAGATTGAGAAATGGGATTTGAATGGCAGTTCGTATGTCTGGGTACAGGTACCGGAACTGGTGAGTAACGGGTGGGTCTGGGCGTACTGGGGCGGGTCTGACGCCACGGCGCCGGCATATACGACCAATGGTGCGACATGGTCTCAGAATTATATGGCTGTCTGGCACTTTAACTCGACGAATATTTATTCCAGATATCCAGATTCCACGGCATCCCGGTTTGACGGTGTGAATTACGGGTGTGATACCATTCAGGGACAGATTGCCGGGGCAGTGAATCTTGGCCTTGCGCCGAAGTGTATTGATGTTGGAGGTATAGGCAGTACTTGCACCAACTATACTTTCCACTGCTGGATTAAGACTACTACGACCAGTGGCGATGGCCGCTTTATAGATATAGGCAGTGGCCGCTTGATTACTGAAATTACGGGCGGCACGTTGCGCTATTATGATTATTCGAATAACTGGCGTTCTACCGCGGGTATGGGTGTAAACAACGGACAGTGGCGTCATGTGGTATTTGTGTTTAAAGGAGATGCGCCGGCCGCAGGTTCGATATATCTGGATGGAGTTCTTGTCGGTAGTGGAATTACGTATGTACCTGCCAAGATTGGCGGGACTGCCAAGATTGGATCTGATCAGTGGAACGTGTCCGGCGCCCATTATGACGGTATGATGGATGAGTTCCAGATAGCGACTGTAACGCGTTCATCGAATTGGGTATGGGCATGTTATATGAACCAGGCTTCAAATGGCCTGTTCAATACGATTACTCCTGTCGAGAGTGCAAGCTTGCCTGTAATTATCAATTCCGGCAGTACGAACAGTGTTACAATGAGCTCGGCATATATTGACGGGTATCTCTCGTCCACCGGCGGCGCTTCGACTTCTGTTTCTGTTTACTGGGGCACAACTGATGGCGGGACGAACATAGCGGGCTGGGGTAATGTGATAAACTTTGGTGTATCAAGCGCCGGTCCGCTGAGCACGAATGTGACAGGGCTCTCGAATGGTACCACCTACTACTACCGTTACTATGCGACGAATTCATTTGGCGAGAGCTGGGCGCCATCCTCGACGGCATTTTCGCCGCACAAATACCAGATGCAGATAAGATTCAGCGGATACAACAGGGATGAGACGCTTACCAACTTCCCCATACTGGTTGTCTTCGGCGAGGGGACTAATGGTTTCTCGTATAGCCAGATGTCGTCACCAGTCGGCGGTGACTTGCGGTTTGTGAATTCGAACGAGACTGTTGCGCTTAACTACGAGATTGAACAGTGGGATCCATGTTTTGATTCAAATCCGACCAATGTTACCGGCCTGGTATTGTGGCTCAAGGCTGATGCAGGTATACAGACTAACGTCGATGGGTATGTCACCAGTTGGACTGATCAATCGGGTAGCAACGTGATTGCTTCGCAGAGTACAACGGACAACCAGCCGCTTTACGTGGAAGGCGCGATCAATGGTCAACCGGCGATCCGGTTTGACGGTATAAACGACCAGATGACATGGTCCGCATTGCCTGCGCAGACAATTTTCGTGGTCAACCGTGTGGCTGTTGGTACGAAACCGTATGCGGGATTGATTGGCTTGAACAACTATGATGTCGGGATACGGCGTATAAATTCCACAACCTGGTATCATCCTGGCGGCTGGTGGTCGGGAAATTATGGCGATTTCTCTAATCCGAGCGATAGTGCATTCAGGATTAACGGTTATGGCATAATGACAGTTGCAGAGGATACATGGCATATTGTTGCGGCGGTCAGGGGCGGCGGAACATACAATGTTGATTCGATCGGCGGTTACTATGGTGGGCGTGAGTTTGGCGGTGATTATGCCGAGGTGATTGTTTACAACCGGGTATTGACCCAATCTGAACAAAACCGTGTGGGCTGGTATCTGACGCAGAAGTATGGGTTAACTACAATTTATACTCAGCCTGCCGGCCAGTCGTATGTCTGGGTACAGGTGCCTGAGTTCATGGCCAATGGTTATATCTGGGCGTACTGGGGTGGCTTGGACACCAATCCTCCGGCCTGTACAATGAATGGCTCTACATGGGACGCCGGCTACAAGGGCGTGTGGCATATGAATCAGCGTAATGCAAGAGATTCGACAGCAAATGCCAATCATGGAGCCCCGAGTAGTGTTTATGTCCTGGATGCGCCGGGTGCAATTGGCGGTGCCCAGATGTTTAACGGTAACAGTCAGATCACCATGCTGGTGAACAGCAACTCAAGTCTTGATATATATGGCAATAAGATGACTCAATCCGCGTGGATTGCTCCAGCCGGTAATGTGGCCGAAGCTACCATTGCCACGAGGAACGGTGCATATTATTTCCAGCGCCATAGTGATCAAAAGGTGAGAGCCTATCATTATGGGACGACTCCAGAGGGATATCTTGTGTCGACTGGAACGGCACCGTTGTATGCGTGGTCGCACGTGGCATATTCATATGACGGCGCAAATATAAAATTTTATATCAATGGTGCCGAAGCAGGTACCAATATTACCAAGACAGGCAACATCAGGTCAAACGGCAGTTATTTCCAGATTGGCGGGGAAAATGGCGCGCGATTGTGGAATGGACTATTGGATGAAGTGCGTGTCTCTGATGTGCCCCGTTCGTCCAACTGGATGTGGGCGTGTTACATGAACCAGGCCTCGAATGCTGCGTTCGTGTCGCCTTCCTTCTTTATTTCGAACGAAGGGGCCACGAACGTTGCGGCAGGTTCGGCTGATCTGCTGGGATACCTGCACGAGGATGATGATATTGAAACATACGTCTGGGTCTACTATGGGCTGACCGATGGCGGATCGGTTGTGACCAACTGGCAGTTTACGAACTATTTTGGCGCCTTGACCGAGGGGCTTATCATGCACACTGCAGGTTCCCTGCAGGCGGACAAGACTTATTACTACCGGTATTATGCCTCCAACGCGGTCAGGTTCGCTTGGGCGGCGCCGTCGGCCCAGTTTTTCACCGGGGAGGTAACCATTTACGCCAATGATACCAGTGCGTCAGAGATAGGTCCTGGCACCGGAATGTTTACGGTATACCGGCTGACCTCCTTCACGAACGAGGCGTTGATAGTCAACTATGTCATGAGCGGGACAGCGGTCAATGGTGTTGATTATGAGACTCTAGGCGGGAGTGTTGTTATTCCCGCGGGAGAGACCAATGCTATATTTACAGTAACGCCAATTGAGGATGTGCTGATTGAGGGTAGTGAAACGGTGAATGCGATCCTGACATTTGGCAGTTATGCGATTGGTGCTCCGAGTAATGCCGTTGTTACGATTCATGACGCTGCAGGCAGTGAATGGCCTTACAGGATGAAGATAATGTTCCCGGGTTTCACTAGTATTGATGGTGAGATTTTGACGAACTTCCCAGTATCGGTGAAATTCGGTGCTAATATACCTGCTTTTTCCTATTCCACCTTTGCGTTGCCGGAAAGCGGTGGTGACCTGCGGTTTGGAAACTCGAGTGAAACGAAGATGTTGAACTACGAGATAGAGAAATGGGACTCCAGCAGTAATTCCTATGTGTGGGTACAGGTACCGGAACTTGTCAGTACAAACACCTTCATCTGGGCATACTGGGGCAACAAGAGTATAACAAATGCGCCGGTTTATACGACGAATGGATCGACCTGGTCAGAAGGATTTGCCGGTGTGTGGCATCTGAAGGAGAATGCATTTCCGTTTGCCGACAGTTCGGCAAACCGGTTCAACGGAACTGTAGGAAATGTTCCAACTCAAATAGTGAATGGCATTATCGGCAATGGTCAGAGTTTCAATGGTCTTAATCAGTCCATACAAGTCCCATATCAAGCCGCGCTCAACACCACGCAGTTCACGGTCAGTTGCTGGGTAAAAGAAAATACTTTTGTAACAAATATATGGCAGACGCCATTGTTCACGAGAGACGGTACAAGAGGTTACAATTTCTATGCGGGTAGTAACGGCCTGTGGCAGGCTTGGGTTGGTAACAATATCGGTGGTTTCAATAGTATTCCCGCAGGCCCTATCATAGATGGGGAATGGATTTATCTTACAATGAATTTCAATAATGAATTTACCCAGAAATTTTATACCAATGGTGTTTTTATTAATAGCGCTTCTGTGCCAACGTTCGCAGTGAATACAGTTGACGCATTGAAAATGGGAGTCGGCGCCAACTATTTGAATGGTGAAATGGATGAGGTGCGGGTTGAAAATGTGCCGCGTTCTTCCAACTGGGTCTGGAATTGCTGGATGAACCAGGCGTCAAACGACGTGTTTAATGCCTACGGGAATATAAGGAAATTTGTCAGGGGGACCGTGATTACAGTCAGGTAATGACTTCTATTCAGAAGTCATACAAACGCAAAAACTTTACCTCATACTACCGGCTAGCGAAAGAAATTTGCAACAACAACGAATCATCTCTCTTGACAACGTTCCGCGGTGACTTTGGTGCTGGCGCTATCTTTAAATATTCTTTCCTGCTAATTAAATAAGAGACAATATGACTCTTTATGAATACATATGACTCAGTACATTATCCGAAATTCATGTCCTTATGTCAAAAATATTCATATTTAACAACAAATTAAGACTTCTAGCATCCTACCCAAACCATATGGCACAGTGGATGCTTGAATGGTGTTTGTTTTTAATAACACAATTTATTTATGTTTGGTGAATGAGAGGAATTACATGGATTTGAGTAAATTAACACAGAAGGCGCAGGAAGCCCTGCAAGTTGCTCGAGTAAAGGCGGTTAGGTCTGGTCACCAGGAGCTTGATGGGGAACATCTCCTGATTGCCCTGCTTGAGCAGTCTGACGGCCTTGTCCCTCAACTTGTCGAACGGATTGGCACACCCCTGGCTACAATCAAAGCCAGGGTTGAAGAAGAACTAGACCGTCGGCCGCATGTAAGCGGCGGTGCTGTGGAAGCTGGTAAAGTTTATGTTACCAACCGTTTCAATCGTCTCCTCGTGAAAGCCGGTGATGAAGCCGCAAGGTTAAAAGACGACTATATATCCGTTGAACATCTGTTTCTTGCGATTATTGATGAAGGTAAGGGTACTTTCGCGGGAAAGTTATTAAGTGAATTTTCAATAGATCGTAATCGTATTCTCCAGGAGATGAAAGAAATTCGAGGTAATCAGCGGGTTACATCCGCCAATCCTGAAGGTTCGTATGAAGCGCTCAAAAAATACGGCTCGGATCTCGTTGCCATGGCGAAAGCAGGGAAATTGGATCCGGTCATAGGGCGTGATACTGAAATCAGAAGCGTAATCCGCATTCTATCACGCAAGACCAAAAACAATCCCGTACTCATAGGGGAGCCCGGTGTCGGCAAAACAGCAATAGTTGAAGGGCTTGCACACCGTATTCTGCGCGGTGATGTGCCGGAAGGATTGAAAGATCACACTATTTTCGCGCTGGATATGACTGCGTTGATGGCCGGCGCAAAGTACAGGGGTGAATTCGAGGAGCGGTTGAAGGCTGTGCTGACGGAAATAAAATCTGCCGAAGGCAGAATCATTCTTTTTATTGATGAAGTACATACAATTGTCGGGGCAGGAAAGACGGAAGGATCGTCTGATGCCGGAAATATGCTCAAGCCGATGCTTGCCCGCGGCGAATTGCATTGTATCGGTGCTACGACACTGGATGAATACAGAAAATATATTGAAAAAGACGCGGCCCTGGAACGTCGTTTTCAGCCGATTGTTGTAGATGCGCCATCTGTTGAAGACACGATTTCTATTCTGCGAGGGCTTAAGGAACGATTCGAGGTGCATCACGGTGTTCGTATCCAGGATGCGGCACTGGTGTCATCTGCCGTATTGTCAGACCGTTACATCAGTGACCGTTTTCTGCCGGACAAGGCCATAGACCTTATGGATGAGGCTTGTGCGTCTATCCGAACGGAAATTGACTCCATGCCTTCCGAACTTGATGAGATAACCCGCAAGGTCATGCGTATGGAGATTGAGGAAACTGCACTTAGGAAAGAAAGTGACAAGGCAAGCAAGGACCGATTGAAGGACCTTCGGAAAGATCTCGCTGATCTAAAGGCCCAGGCAAACACCATGAAGGCCCAGTGGGAGAAAGAGAAAAAAGCTATTCAGAAAGTTCGCGAGATCAGGCAGAAGCTTGAACAGGCACGTCGCGAAAGCGAAGAAGCGGAACGCGGTTATGACCTTGAACGTGTTGCAAAACTCCGGCATGGAGTGATCCCTGAATTGGAGAATAAGCTGGCGGAACAACAGGATGTTACAAAAGGCAAGAAAGCATCTGCACCGATGCTTCGTGAGGAGGTTTCAGAGGAAGAGATAGCCGAGGTTGTTTCGCGCTGGACGGGAATTCCGCTCACCAGGCTTCTTGAAGGTGAACGCGAAAAACTTATGAAGCTTGACCAGGTTCTCCACGAACGGGTTATCGGCCAGGACGAAGCTGTACAGGCTGTTGCTGATGCCGTTCTTCGCGCCAGGGCAGGAATTAAGAATCCACACCGTCCGATAGGTTCGTTTATTTTCCTCGGCCCCACCGGTGTCGGAAAGACCGAACTTGCGAGGACCCTGGCGGCATCGCTCTTCGATTCTGAAGAGAACATGGTGCGAATTGACATGAGTGAGTACATGGAAAAACACACGGTTTCACGTATGGTAGGTGCGCCGCCTGGTTATATTGGTTTCGAGGAGGGCGGACAGTTAACCGAGGCTGTACGAAGGAAGCCTTACAGTGTGATCCTTTTTGATGAAATCGAGAAGGCACATCCTGATGTTTTTAATATTCTGCTGCAGATACTGGAAGACGGCCGGCTGACTGACTCTCATGGACGTACAGTTAATTTCAAAAATACAATTGTTGTCATGACGAGCAATATAGGTTCACCGCATCTTCTCGAAGGAATAGACAACAAGGGACATATTCGAGAAGATGTCCGCAGGCGGATAATGGATGAACTGAAAACGAACTTCCGTCCCGAATTCCTGAACCGTGTCGATGATGTTGTATTGTTTAAACCTCTAATGCTTGAGGAGATTACAAAGATCGTTGACTTGCAGATGGAGGATTTCAGAAAGCGCTTGAGCGAACGTGGGATGAATCTGAAGCTCACAGCACAGGCGCGTGAATTCATAGCTAATTCTGCTTACGACCCTGTATATGGTGCCAGACCGTTGAAACGGTTTATCCAGCGCGAAATTGAAACTCCGGTCGCACGACTTATAATATCCGGTAAGGTTTCAGATGGTGTAACGGTCACCATCGATTCAAAGGATGGCAAACTGGTTATTGATTAATCTGTCGATACATGCGGGATTTAGACGCTAATTGCGGTAAGATGGAAATTAACATAGCGAATTCATAATATTGATGATCTCGTCCAGTTTTGTGTCAGGAGTTGCGCCAGTTAGCCTCGGGAAATGGTGGTTGATCATCAGGTAGTCATTGTTTCGCATCATCATTAACTTGTCTTCGCGCGTTTCTGCAGATTTGATTTGGTGTTTGGCGCAGATAATTCTGATCGCGGCCATTTTCAGAAGCCGGTTGAGGGGAGGTGGAATGGCTCCAAACCTGTCGGTAAATTCTTCCCGCAGACCGGTGATTTCATTGATGGTACACGTCTCTGCAATTCTTCTGTAGACACCTATTCTCAGTTTTTCATCTTCAATATATTCATAGGGAATTACGGCGGAATTATCGGTGACTGTCGAATCACTGGTGAGACGAATAAAATCCAGGCGCAAGTCAACATCAATGACAGGAGGTACAGGTTCCTTCTTGAGCTGTGCAACTGATCTGCGAAGTAGCTGACAATAAAGACCGAACCCTATTGCTGTTATGTGTCCGCTCTGTTCAGCGCCCAGAAGGTTTCCAGCGCCTCTTATTTCAAGGTCCCGCAGGGCAATATTGAAACCGGCGCTCAAACCTGAATATTTCTTCACCGCGCCAATGCGTTTTCTGGCATCGAAGTCAATATAACCATGGGACGGAATAAGCAGATAGGCATAAGCCTTGTGACTTGATCGTCCAACACGTCCGCGGAGCTGGTACAGGTCTGCCATCCCGAAACGGTCGGCACGATCTATAAGGATTGTATTGGCCCTGGGAATGTCCATGCCGCTCTCAATTATGGTGGTACAGAGAAGTATATTGATTTCGCCTTCAACAAACGCCTGCATAACTGACGCGAGTTCTCTCGATGCCATCTGGCCGTGCGCGACAGCAATACGTGCTTCAGGTACAATCTGTTCAAGTCTTTGTCGCACATGTTCAATAGTCATAACGCGGTTATGAAGATAAAAGACCTGCCCATCACGGTTTATTTCCCGAAGAATTGCTTCACGTACTACTTCGTCTGTGTTCTTTGCCAGAATTGTTTCGATCGCCATGCGTTCGCGCGGCGGGGTCTGGAGGAGGCTCATGTCCCTTGCACCGGTCATGCTCATGTAGAGTGTTCTGGGGATTGGGGTGGCCGTAAGCGTGAGGATATCAACCAGCCGCCTCATCTGCTTGAATTTCTCTTTGTGGGCAACCCCGAATCTCTGTTCTTCGTCAACGATGACCAGTCCAAGGTTCTTGAATGTGATATCCGGTTGCAGAAGTGAATGGGTACCTATGACTATATCAACTTTCCCTTCGGCAATGGCCTTGACGATCTGGACATGTTTGTTGTGGGCGCAGAACCGGCTGAGCATCTCAACGCGGATGGGATAAGGGGCCATTCTCTCGGTGAATGTCTGGAAATGTTGTTGTGCAAGGACGGTAGTCGGAACGAGTACGGCAACCTGCCTCGCATCCATTACGGCCTTGAACGCGGCCCGCATGGCAACTTCGGTTTTACCGTAACCTGCGTCACCGCAGACGAGCCGGTCCATTGGCCGCCTGGACTGCATGTCCTGCTTTACGTCTGAAATCACCTTTTGTTGATCTTGAGTTTCAACATATGGAAAGGACGCTTCAAATTCGTATTGCCACGGTGTATCGTTCGGAAAGGCGTGACCTTCCAGCAGGCTTCTCTGTGCCTGGGTTTCAAGTAAAGATGCTGCAAGATCAGCTATCGAGTGTTCAGCGGATGCCTTTTCGCGTGACCAGCCTTTCCCCCCGAGGGTATGGAGTTTTACATTGCGGCGTGAAATTCCCACATAACGGCTCAGCAGGTGAGCCTGTGAAACCGGTACATGAAGTTTTGCCTTATCAGCATATTCAATGGTGAGTACTTCCTGCAGTTCGCCATTAACCCGTATTTCGTTCAGACCGCGATATTTTCCTATTCCGTGATCGGTATGTACAACGAGGTCACCGGGTTCGATATCGGTCAATTCGCTGACCCGCATGCCGGCCATTCTTTCAGGGCCGGTTCGTATGGAAGATGGATCATAACGTCTGCTGTGTGTTTTGTGCGTACCATAGAGGTCGGATTCGGAAACAAGAACCAGCTTCAATGCGTCAGAGATAAATCCTTCAGTGAGGACTCCTGTTTCCGTGGTGATCATTGAGAAACGGTTTTTCTCTATGAGTTTTCTGTGATGTTCGAGTGAACCGGGTGTATCGAGATAAATAATAATGGTATAGCCATGTTCAGCTTTATCGCTGAGATCGGACAAAAGTTTTCGCCTGGATTCTTCCATTAAATCCGGTTGGAAAATATCCTGCCTGAAACGGTATGTTATCCCGACAGGGCTGAAGTCTGGAAGTCCAGTATACGCGGTAGTTTCACTTTCGTCGGTATCCAGTCCGACCATGATTTGTCTTACATCCTTGATGTCCATCACGGATGCTTCGATGGCATCGAATGATATGATTGTGTCCTTTGCGTGTGATTCTATTGCTGTTTCTTCGTAGATTTTTGCATGTTCGCGGATATTACCAGCGTCGGACCAGACAAAGATCGTATCATTTGGCATGTGAGAGAGCAGACTGTTGTTTCCTCTCATGGGGAGCGACCAGTCATTTGCAGGTGGAATGATTAATGTTTCTATCTTGCCTCTTGATCGTTGATTTACCGGATCAAATGACCGGATGGATTCCACTGTGGACCCGGCAAATTCAACGCGGAACGGCCATGTTTCGGTTGGCGGCCAGAGATCAAGCAGTCCGCCTTTCAGTGATGCGGTACATTTATCCTGTACCTCCGGGTTGAAGCGGTAACCTGCTTTCTCGAGGAGGTCAATGACTTCATCGAGTTCCATGTCTTTTTGGACGGTTAGCGTGATTGTATGAGATCGCATTTCTTTCGGGCCGATTACTTTCTGCATTAAGGCCTGTATACATGTGGTGATGATGTGGTGGTGTGTGATTTGTTTATGTTCAGTATAGGTGGCATGACTTATTTTCAATAGAACTTCAAGCCGATTCCCTGATATGTCGGGTTCTTCTGCGGCTTTCTGGTGGGAAATCATTTCGCGGGCAGGATAATACAGAAGATTGTTATCTGTTCCGGGCGAAAGTGTCAGCATGTTGCGGTGCATGATTTCAAGCGAGTTCTGGCCTTCTGCGATCCAGGCAATTGTCGCTTTAGATGATTTGAACAAGGCCCAGAGCATGGCGGCTTCGCCCGCACGGGGGATGGATGGTATGTGGATCCTTTGTGACTTCTTGAATAAGTCTTTGAAATACGGTGCTAATTTTTTGACAATGAGTTCTGATTCCATGATAAAGTTCAAGTATAACAGGAAGCCCTTTATGATTCCGCAAAAAAGATTTTGCCGTATTAATAACTTTTTCGCAGATGGGATGGGGGAATACGGAGAACCAGGCGGTATTTTGCGATTGTGCGGCGTGCGATGTTAATGCCCTGTTCCTTGAGTTTTTCCATGATTTCCTGATCTGAGAGCGGTTTGTCCGGATCTTCATTGGCCACTAATCCGGCGATAATATCCTTTACGGTTTTATTGGATATTTCCCTGCCATCTGCTGTGGTTATGCCGGGTGTAAAGAAGTATTTCATTTCAAAAATACCGTTCGGGGTCTGCATGTATTTACCTGAAACTGCGCGACTGACGGTGGTTTCGTGTACACCCACCACTAATGCAACCTCGGCCATTGTGAGAGGTTTCAGGCTTGAGATACCGTGATCAAGGAAACCTGTCTGCGTCTTTACTATTTCTGCAGCGATCCTGTAAATTGTCTTCTGACGCTGGTGGATGCTCTTGATCATGAATGCGCTCGATCTTATGCGCTCGCGGATGTAACTCTTGACTTCCGGCGTGGTTGCTTTGTCCTTCAGGATGTCGATGTAGTTCTTGCTGATCCTGAGATGGGGAAGTTGATCATCATTCAGGACGATTACATACTCGCCATTGATTTTCTGAACGACGATTTCCGCTAGAATATAGGTAGCAACATCACCGCTATAGATTCTGCCGGGCTTTGGATCCAAAGTTGAAATGAGCTTGGCGGCTTGCTGTACCTCTTCGACAGATACTTTCAGTGCTTTTGCGAGATCGGTAAATTTTTTACCACCCAATTTATCCAGATGTTCACGTACTATGGTTTCGGCAAGTGGTTTCTTGATGCCGGTTCTTTCAAGCTGGATAAGAAGGCATTCTTTCAGGTCTCTTGCGGCAATACCTGTTGGGTGAAAATCCTGTATGAGTGACAGAATGTCCTCTAGGTGATGTATGTCGGTTCCGGCGGATACGGCCAGTTCTTCAAGCGAACCTGTCACATAACCGTCATCGTTGATGCTTCCTATAATCAATTCACCGATCTGTCTGTCGTTTTCGGGTAAACCGGCAAGATTAAGCTGGTTGATAAGGTGTTCCTGAAGGGATTCCTTCTGCGGAAGGGAATCCATGAAAAACTGGCGTTTTTCAGCGTCATCTGAAGTATATGGCCGATTTTCGCGGTCTTGAAAGAAATAGTCACGCCATTCATCGTCGAGTTTGGCAAGGGCCTGGAATTCTTTATCAAAGTCCAGTTCTTTGATTTCATTGGTGTTTTCGGACGTGGCTTGCGGGGTCTCATCGGCTTCAGTTTCGGCTGGAGATTCCTCAAGCGTCGGGTTCTTTTCGATTTCCTGCTGGATCATTGCCCTCAGTTCGAGAATAGGAAGTTGGAGCATTTCCAGCGACTGACGGAGTTGTGGCGCCAGCACCATCTGGAGCTGTTGTCGCTGTGCAAGTGATAGCGTTTGACTTTGCATCCGATATGTTCCAAATCTATATGTAATTACTTTAACTGTTAGGGGAGATTTCTCAAGAAAATTGTCACTGTTTTGTCTTTGAAATATGAGCTTGAAGATTTGTGTTATTGTCAGCGGAAGTTCCGGCAACTGCGCCTATGTTGCTTCACGCCAGACTGCAATACTTGTGGATGCAGGGCTTAGCTGTCGTGAAACATTAAACCGCCTAGAGGCAATTGGCGCTGATGTGAAAAACGTTAAAGCTATTTGCATTACTCATGAACATGATGACCATGTTTCATCGCTTGGGGCAATGCATCGCCGGCTTGGCGCAGATCTGTATGCGAACTCGGGAACGGTCGATGGAATAAGCAGGAATGATAAACTGAAGGATCTGCCATGGAAAGTATTCAGTACAGGTGAACCGTTCTTAATCGGAGATTTGAAAATTGAACCTTTTTCCGTTCCGCATGATGCTTATGATCCCGTGGGATTTGTGATTTCCTCTGGTAATTCACGTGTCGGAATTGTCACTGATATGGGTATGCCTACTGAACTTATTAGGACGAAACTGAAGAACTGCCAGGTTGTAATCATAGAATCCAACCATGATGAACCGTTATTAAAAGATTCCGCCCGTCCATGGTCATTAAAACAGCGGATTACCGGATGGCAGGGGCATCTTTCCAATGAACAGGCATGTCAACTCCTGTCAGATATTGCCGGACCGTCACTTAAGACGGTAATCCTTGCCCACCTCAGTAGTGAATGTAATAAACCGGACCTTGCGCTCAAGTCTGCCCGGGCAATACTGGCCAATCGTGGTTTTCCCGGAATTGATGTCAAGCTTGCATACAGCGACAGGGCAAGCGATCTTGTTGAATGCTGATTATGGTTCCCGTCGGATTGGGATGGTCTTAATGAAACTTTCTAATGCGATAAGTATGTTTGGCTGTGACAAGAAAGCTGAATATCTGCTAAACTAATTGAAAGGTCAGTCATGAAAATAATATCTTTATTGTTTGTGTTTCTATTTTCATCAATTCTAGCATTTACGGCCGATGAAGATGTTATATGGTCCAAACTTAAAAATATCGTTATTCCGGAAGTCGATTTCAGGAATATGCGATTGGAAGATGTCTATAATACCATTGCTGATTCCAGCAGAAAGAATGACGCTACACATGCTTCAGGTGTAAAAGGGATTAATCTGGTTATCAGCCTGACGCCAGAGGAGAAAGAAAAAAAGGTTAATCTATCTGCCAAGAATATACTACTTTTTCAACTGTTGAATATTGTTACAAAAAGCACCGGAACCAGGTATACGGTAACAGGCAGTGTAGTAATGGTTGGCGGACAGGAGGTGTCCGGCGAAACGGAAAGAATTGCCAGAAGCTATGGCATACCCCTCACAATATCCGGTGATATCAGGAAGAAAGGCGCAAAAAAATTTCTGGAAGAACTCGGCGTAAAATTCCCCGAAGGCTCTTCTGCTACATATGTTGGCGCCACAGGCAAGATGCTTGTCGTTAATTCACCCGACAATCTCAAGTTAATGGAAAAGATTCTGCGAGGGATGGGTGTTACCCCTTCTAAACAGGCCAGATAATTGATCCTGTAATCAGATTTTCCATGGACTGCGGGAAGGACGGGAAACCATCTGATTGGCTGAGTAATCGTTCAGGAATATCTCCCGGTCCGGATCCCACTTAAGTTTTCTTCCCAGAAGTATTGCTATCAGAGCCAGGTGGCATAAACTGCTTGTCCTGTGACCGGCTTCTGCGTGTGCAACTGTTTCTGTTCTTGTCCGGATACTGTTAAGCCAGTCGCCAAAATGAGTGCCAACGCTTTTGTGCAGATGAATTCCATCGGCAGGAATGCTCTCCCTGAGAATTGAAGGATTACTTGCCGTCAGGGTGCCTCCATGGACTTCGATAAATAACCATCCTTTGTTACCCTCGAACTTGATTCCACGTTGGCCTGCCATGCCCTCATCCCTTGCGTCGTCGCTGGTACAAATCATTCGTACACCATTTGCAAATTTGTAATTGATGTTGAATTTTACCGGGGTATTGTACAGTCCGTCAGGTGGAATTTCGCCGCTTGCTTCAATTTCGATGGGACCTGTTCTATCGGTGCCATTACCCCACATCGCCAAATCGTTGACATGGGCTCCACGGTCAGTTATTTCGCCGTCGGAATAATCCGTATGCCACCGGAAGTTACGATGACAACGCGCAGAATGATAGGGGGCCCATGGCGCTGGTCCGAGCCACATATCGTAATTGAAGCCTTCCGGTATTGGTTCGGGTATTGCATTTTTAGGTCCGCCTTCATGATTATTCGTTGGTAGCCAGGTTCGAATTGTATGTACTTTCCCGATGAAACCATTTCTAACAAGTTCGCACCCGATGCGACCTGTTCCCGAACGTTCCTGACTGCCGGTCTGGAACACCCGTCCATAATGTTCTGCCGTTTCGCAAACAACCCGTCCATCGCCAATAATATGAGAATGCGGCTTTTCACAGTAGACGTCTTTTCCTGATTTCATGGCCGCAATGGAAAGCAGTGCATGCCAGTGATCAGGTGCCGCAATAAGCACGGCATCAATATCATCCCTTGCAAGCAATTCGCGAAAATCGCTGTATGTGTCACAACCTTTATATTTACCACTGGTCTTTTTTTCGGCATATATCTTGGTTACCTTGTCAAGCGCTCTTGCCCTGTGATCAGCATCCACATCACATATGGCCATAGTTTGTATATCGTCACGGAATGTATTGCTGAGGTGACCGGTACCCTGTCCGCCGACTCCAATGAATCCCAGGTTGATCCTGTTGCTCGGCGCGATCTGCCCATCAGCGCCAAGTACGGAAGAGGGGATGATAAAAGGGAAAGCGGCAAGAACAGCTGAACTTTTCAGAAACTGCCGGCGGGTTAGGGGGTAATTGATTTTATAAGATGTCTTCATCGTGTTGACCTCCAATAACTGGTTTTTCTTTGGCTGATTAAATATTATACACCACTAATGGTTGAAGCGACATATTTTTCCCATGCCTTGGCTGGTGTCGTTCCGGTGATCCTCTTGAATTGATTCTGATGGGATCAGCTTATTTCATCAACAATGATATCTGCAGCGCGTTCAGCGGCACCGCCTTCACCGAGAGCGTCCGAGACTTCCTTAAGTTTTATCACCATGAAGCCCCTGTCAGGGGTATCAACGAGCAGAGAATTCATCGCTTTGGCTATATCGACCGGTTTTGCCTTATTCTGTATGAACTCAGGACAGAGTCGAGTTCCCGCCACGATATTGACCATGCCTATGTTCTTTACCTTGATGAGCCTCTTTGCGAAGAAATAAGTGAGGCGGGATACAACGTATATAATCACCATCGGACATTGCATGAGCGCAGTCTCGATTGTTGCTGTACCTGATGCCACCATCGCCGCAGTGGCCTGCCGTAAGACATGCCTTGTCTGGTCGACAACTATTTCACAGCGGTCGGGTCCTCGTGAAAGTGTCGCCAGTTTATTTCGAATGAACTCTGCGATTTCCTCAGAAGGTGTGGCTATAATAAAACTGGCATTGGGGTGTTGTTTCTCAACCTCTACCATGGTTTTCCACATTACAGGAAGGATTCGTTCTATTTCATTCTTGCGACTACCGGGAAGAATGGCAACACGTGGTTTACCGTCCTGCCATGGTAGTTTAAGGGTGTCACCGGTCAGGTACGGGATGACTTCATCAACCAGCGGATGTCCGACATAATCAACCTTCAGTTTTGTTCCATCAAAATATTCTGCCTCAAATGGAAAGATCGAAATCAGGCGATCCACGAATTGTACCATCTTCGGTATGCGCGACTGGTTCCATGCCCAGACCTGCGGGCATATGTAATAAATGGTTTTGATTCCCATGGCGTGAACTTTTTCAGCAAACCGAAGATTGAAACCCGGATAATCAACCAGAATAACGGCGTCCGGTTTCCGTTCGCATGCGACTTTCAGCATTTGATTAAAAACACGGCTGAAGAAGAAGAATCGTTTAAACACTTCCCAAAAACCCATGACAGCCATGTCTTCTATATCGTAGAAAGTTTCGACGCCTTCCGTTCGCATGCGTTCCCCTCCAATACCGTATATGACGGTCTCTGGTTTACGTTCTTTTATTGCCCGGACGAGCATAGAAGCATGCATGTCACCGGATATTTCACCGGCGATGATCATGATTGATGGACTTTTCAGGTCATTAGTATTTTGCTCATTCATTTCTCTTTGTACCTTTGTTGTTCTCTGTCGAATTTATCATGATGGGGATTCTGTCATTTGATGGCGAATCATCACCGCCAGTTTCAATGCTTCCGATGCATGTATACCTGTGACAATCGGTGTTCCGCGCGTGAGAACGCACTTCAGGAACGAATCAAGTTCCCTTGCGAGCGGTTCACCTTTTTCAATCGGCACAGTCATGGCTTCTATCCCTTTCCCGACTTTCCTGCAGAGCTGTCCAGTCTGGTTCATGTAGTCCAGCGAAACATAAGTATCCTGCTGGAATACCCTGATTTTACGCATACGCTCCTGGCTGATACGGCTGGCGGTGATATTGGCGACGCAACCGCTTTCAAAGAGAAGCCGTACGTTGGCAATGTCCTCGGTGGGACTTAGTACAGGTACTCCGACGGCGTGTATTTCCTTAACCGGTGAACGGACGAGATGGAGGATGATGTCCAGATCGTGTATCATCAGGTCAAGAATAACGCTGACCTCCGTTCCCCGCGGCATACCGGTTTCCCGTGGCGGTGGGTAGGGTGCTAGCCTGATTGCCTCTATGAATCGCGGTGCTGACAGATTGTGTTCGAGAAATTTCATTACAGGATTGAATCGTTCTATATGTCCGACCTGCAGGATTATTTCCTTCTGGCGCGCCAGCGCCACCATTTTTTCAGCCTCGGACGTTGTAACCGCGATTGGTTTCTCAACCAGAAGATGAATATTCCGGTCCATAAGTTTTGAAGCAACGTCGAAATGATGATCCGTCGGAACTGCAACGCTGGCGGCCTCTACCCTCGCGGCCAGTTCATCGAATGATTCAAAAGGTTTTGTGCCATGTGCCTGTGCGATCTGAATTGCGCGGTCTTTATCAACATCGTAAACGCCGATAAGCTCGGCATTTTCCAGTGATGAGTAAATGCGGGCATGATGTTGTCCCAGGCTGCCGACTCCGAATACCCCGACCCTTATTTTCTTTCTGCTGTCGTGTATCATAATTCCTCTATCGTCGATTGGATTTTAACTGCTATGAGGCACATATTCATTCTGTTGATTTGTTCAATAATTTTTTCACGTTCAAGAAGGATTGCACGGCCAGCTTCAACTGCAAGAGTGCCGGCCCTGATCTGTTTTAGTAGTTTCATTGTATGCAGGCCAATTACCGGTATATCGAAACGCATGTCGTGTCCCTGCTTGGCCACCTTGATTACAACCGCATCCTGTCCGCCAAGCCTGCCTGCGCGTTCAATTGTCTCGTCGGTTCCTTCAAATGCCTCAACAGCCAGTATGGTACCTTGTTTAATAACTACCGTCTGGCCGATGTCCAGCCCGCTGGTTGTCCTTGCAACCTTTAGCCCGATTTCAATATCGTTCTTTTCGACTTCTGTAGGTTCCCTCCGTGAAAGCAGGCCTGCTTCCGGCATATGTGATTCCATGAACATTGATGCCGGCATCAGCTCGATGCCAATGGATTTAAGTTCGCCTGCAACAGCTCCGAAAATCGTTTCAGCATTTCGCACGGGCAAGTTCTTCAGGAGAGACAACATTTTTGAATCCATTCGCAGGTTGAAAAGATGGGTTGGCGTGATTTGGCCTGCCATGACGGCATGCTTGACTCCGCTTGTGGAAAGTGCGTCTAGCATTTTTTCGAGCATGCCGAGATGTATCCATTGAACTTCATCGGCGTATTTTTCGATTGCGCGTTCGGTTTCGCCTTTAAAAGCCACGGCGAAAACGTGTTTTATTCCCTGTTTTTTGGCGGATTCGGCCAGCAGGAGAGGATAAACACCTTTACCTGCTATAAGACCTAAGACATCCGGGGCAGAACTATTCATATATGCATTATAAACGGACGGGAATGATTCAAAAAGGAAAAAGAGCGGAAAACTGATTCTTAACAATGGGTGCGTTTGAAGACCAGATCGCCCAGTTCTATACCTAGCTCGTTGGTTACGATGTCACACTTGGATTTTAACAGGAAATAAAAGTTTTCAGGACGATCATCGCAGGTTTCAAAGTTACCGTGTCCTTTTGCCAGGATTATGTCGGCTTGTTTGACTGTTTGCATGAATTCTTTGGACACATTGTCCCAGTCGATTCCGACGTCATTTCCGCCTGTTTCAATTACCCGGACAAGTTTTGTCAAGCCGGCAGTTCGAGCGTCCTTCATGGTGGCGTCATTGATGATTGGGCTGGATTTTACGGCAAAAGTCACTTCGGTGTCCGTTTTAATAAGTTGTTCAACCAGTATGCAATCGAAAATAATTTCTCCGGCATTGTCACCGAGATACAGGAGTTTTCGATTGCGGCCCAGTTCATTTCGGAAATCATCCAGTGCGGAAATGGCGAATTTCTGTTTCATGATCTCCAGTATTTCTTTGATATCTCTGGTGAAGTCAAAAGAATGACCGATGCCCAGGTCGATTATATTTCCTGCAACAGCAACATGAATCGCGGCATCCAGCGGATCCGGTGATTTTCTAACGAATTTCCTGAGTTCCGGCAGTAATGCAAGAGCGGCCCTGTTGGTTTCCCGTTTCAGTTTCTCGTATGGATCCTTTTTCCCGGTGATTTCTGCGACAGTCAAATAAACCGGCTTGCATAATGCGGCAGGCGTTTTATCAAGCGAAACTTTTTTTATTGAATCGGCAACTTTTGCGAGTATCCGGAGTTGAATATCCTGGTTATTGGTAAGTAACCGGGCTGTGTTTAGGGCCTGCCGGAACATGCATACGACGCAATCTGGTTTAGCCTTCATAAGGGGGTGTATGAAAACAAAAGGAAGTGATAGATGGAAGAAGAAAAAGGACAAGGATATAAAATGATCTTTGATGCTTGACCATGGATATACGTGAATTACGATTCATTAACAAACACCGGGGATGGAAATGGCAAAATTGATATTCAGAGCTTTGCTGGTTGCAGGTCTTTCATCGTATAGTTGGTATTTCCTTACCGCTACCATGCTTGAACTTGGTGACAAACCGGGTTTTATACACTTGATTCATACCGTATTCCACGAGGCGGGCCATGTCCTGTTAGCGTGGACTCCAGAGATGATACATTATCTAGGGGGCACCATCGGTCAGCTTGCGGTTCCAATGGCACTATCCATTGCTTTCCTTGTCAAAAACCGTGATCGTTTTTCGGCGGCTATCTGCCTGTGGTGGTTCGGTCAGAGTCTTGTTGATGTGGCTCCTTATATAAATGATGCAAGGGCATCGCGTTTAATTCTTCTGGGAGGGGCGACCGGGACGGATATTGAGGGACACGACTGGATGTATATTCTGGATCAATTACACATTCTTTCAATGGATGTTAAGATTGCGCGCGTTATACTGGCATCAGGGCGAGTAGTTATGGTTGTTGCGCTGGTGACAGCGGTTTTATTTATTGTATGGGATTTTATGTCTGAAAGGCGTTTGCAGGCATCAAAAAAATCTTGAATTCTGAATAAGCCAGGGCAACCGTAGTCGTTATTTCTCAAAGAAACGGTGGGTGGCAGTCCTCAAAGCGTCATATTTGTTTTGCCTTTCCGGCTGATCAGTCGGTAATATCCTGATTTGATAATTGTGTGGTCCGATCATGGGAGAAGAGATGAAAACCAGAATAGATATGCATGGCAAGGGATTGATGAAGCTCTATGATATTACAGACGAAGAGTTCATTTACCTGATAGATCTTGCCGACGAATTGAAAAAGAAAAAGAAAGCAGGAATAAAAGGAAACCTTCTTGAGCGAAAAAATATCGCTCTTGTATTCGAAAAGATGTCTACGAGGACACGATGTGCGGCGGGAGTTGCGGCGGCTGACGAGGGAGGGCGCGCAGAGTATCTCTCTTCAAGGGAAATACATCTCGGTGGTAAGGAATCAGTTGCAGATACAGCCCGAGTTTTGGGAAGAATGTTTGATGGTATTCTATTCCGTGGTTACAAGCATGAGACAGTTGAGAAGCTTCAGAAATATTCAGGAGTACCGGTATGGAATGGACTGACTGATGAGTCGCATCCCACACAGGTATTGGCAGATCTTATGACCGTACGGGAGGCATTCGGCAGGTTGAAAGGATTGAAACTTGTCTATGCCGGAGATGGTCGCAACAACGTGGCGAATTCGCTTATGGTGGGTTGTGCCAAGGCAGGAGTGCACTTTGTCAACTGTACACCGCCAGAACTGTCACCCCAGCAGGATTTGATAGATGGGGCTGAAGAAATCGCTGCACGCAACAAGTGTACGATCTCTATTGTTCATAATATTGAAACTGCAGTTGCCGGGGCAAATGTTATTTACACCGATGTATGGGTGTCAATGGGGGAAGAGTCAAAATTTGCCGAGAGGTTGAAGCTTCTCAGGCCATATCAGGTGAATATGAAAGTGATGCAGAAAACAGGCAATCTTGAGAAAAATAAAATTATTTTCCTCCATTGTCTGCCTGCATTTCATGACAAAAACACCGAGATTACAAGCGACATAGGTGCCTTGGAGGTTACAAACGACGTGTTTGAGGCCCCGTTTTCGAAGGTCTTTGACGAAGCCGAGAACAGGGTTCATACAATAAAGGCCTTGTTTGTGGCAGCGCTCGGACCTGCCAAGAATGTGGTAAAGTCGTCGATTGTAAGAAAGGCGGTGAAACGTAAATGAGCAGGCGTTTGAGTGAAATCTCGTGGGATGAATTCAATAAAATTGCCCCTGCAGACAAGGCTCCGTATCTCGTCGAAAATGAGCGTCCTGCGCATGTCCTTACGGCTCAGCAATTTAACAGGGAACAGCTTGATATGCTTGGAGCCCTTGCCACGCAGGTAAGATTTATTGCAAAGACAAAAACTGGAATGAAATTTTTACGTGATCTTTTATCTCACAAGAGGGCAATGCTTTACTTCAGTCAGCCGAGTACCAGGACATTCCTTTCATTCTGTTCGGCCTGTGAAATCCTCGGTATGAGTATCGGTGAAGTAAGGGATACCGCAACTTCAAGCGAGTTCAAGGGCGAATCGCGTGAAGATTCGGTAAGAACATTCAGTTCGTATTTTGACCTTATCATCATGAGAAGCGAGATTGGTGGTCTTGCAGAGAGAATGGCATGGGTGCTTTCAAATACCGACCGGCCGGTACCGATAATCAACGCGGGTTCAGGAAAGGATCAGCATCCGACCCAGGCGTTGCTTGATATTTACACCCTCCAGAGAAGTTTCGAACAACGTGGCGGTATTGACGGTAAAAAGATTGTTTTTGTTGGCGATCTGGCACGCGGCAGAACGGTAAGATCTCTGGCATCATTACTCACCAGGTATAACGATGTCGAACAGTGCTTTGTTGCGCCAAAACAACTGCAGATCGGCGAAGATGTGCTGGCCATGCTCAAGGCGGCAGGAGTTAAGTACGAAGTATCTGAGGATTTCGAAAGCTCAATCCCGTCGGCTGATGCGATTTACATGACGCGGGTGCAGGATGAGTGGGATGTCAAAAAAGGTGACAGCACGAAAATTGACACGTCAAAATACTGTTTTACGGTAGGTCATCTGGTGCTGTTAAAAAAGGACGCGGTTATAATGCATCCTTTTCCCAGGAGAAATGAAATATCTCACGACGTTGATGATGATCCGCGGGCTGTTTACTGGCGCCAGATGCGAAATGGTATGTGGATAAGGGCAGCTTTGATCGCAACCATTTTCGCCAGCGATGATAAAATTCGTCATTACAGCCGGAAAAACATTTAACTGAAATCATGGCAACCGCATGCCCGAGTTTAATAGGTTCGCAATTTTTCCGCACATTATCATGTGGAAGGCCTGCTGGACTTTTCCTGGTTCCGCTGATTTTGATGTCATTATCCTGTGTGTCAGTATCTAGCGGGAGCGTACCTTTTTACGATGCTGGTCCTGTTGTCAGTCATGATGTATCTCCCGACAGTAGTGACCGTACCAGAGCCATGGGGCCGTTCTTTGAAAAGCAGACAGATACAAACGGCATGTCATTCATGGCTGTAAGGCCATTTTATAGCCGTACCAATGATCTTGTGAAGAAACGTAAACTGAGTGAATTTGTCTGGCCACTGGGGATGATAAAAGAATTTCAAGGGGAATTGGATTGGCGGTTTATTCTGGCTTTCGGTCATAATTTTGAAAAAGCAAATCCGGATTCAAGAAAACGATTATGGATTTTACCGTTCTTGTTTAATGGTACTGATATTAATCACGAAAAGTACTTTGCCGTATTTCCGATTGGGGGAAAAGTCAACGAGTTTCTTGGAAGGGATAAAATAGTATTCGCATTATTTCCTCTATACCTCTTTTCATCTGTCAATGGTGTAGAAACCACGGATGTCCTCTTTCCGTTCTTTTCGAAAACGACAGGTAAAGATATCAGCCGTTTCAGGATTTTCCCTTTCTATATGCGATCGGTGACAGGTGACAGGGCCAGAAGCGAGTCGGTGATGTGGCCAATCTGGACTTCTACTAAATATGATTATCCCGGTTCTGAAGGTAAGGGATTCATTTTGTTTCCGTTTTACGGCCATATGAAATCTACCAGTGCGGAGAGCTGGCTGTATTTACCGCCTTTTTTCCGATACACCAGCGGCAAAAAGGGGAAGTCGGGTAATTTCCCCTGGCCATTGATCCAGTACAGTTCCGCCAATCCCGAAAAGTTTTATATCTGGCCGTTATGGGGTTACAAGGATTTCCAGGGAATAAAAACGTCATTTTTCCTGTGGCCGATTGTACATTCAGAAACTATCAAGGATCGTGAGAGGGAAATGAATAGATTCATGATCTTGCCTGTAATTTCTTATGAAAGTCAGGTAGTTACGGAAAAGAACCCCAACGATAGTGATGTGAAGGAAAATATAACGGCAAGGTATTTCAAACTATGGCCATTGGGGTCATATCGCAGGGAAGGCGATTCGTATCGTTTCCGTATACTTGACCTTTGGCCGACAAAACAGATGCAGGGCATAGAAAGAAATTGGGCCCCGCTATGGACTCTTTATTCCCATAATAAGGTCGGTGAAAACAGCGAGGATGAATTGTTTTGGGGTATTTATCACCGTGTGAATAAGGGCGAAAATGCAAGAAATTGGTCTCTTTTCCCCATATTTTCATGGAACACGGATTCGGCTGGATGCGGCAAAAAAGAATGGAATTTTCTTATGGGGTTATTTGGATACAAACGTGACGATTTGCTTAAAAGTTACCGTTTGCTATACTTCCTGAAATTCAACAGTAAGGAAAAGGAGTCTAAGCCATAATTACGCGTGAACCAGAATATTACCCGCCATCCCAGAATACCGTAGGGAGACTGGGGCGACATGGTGTTTTCGCATGCCGTGACGTAGGAAGGGCCGGCCTCATGCTTCTCCGTGCTTTTATTGCGGTCAGGTACATGTACGGTGAACGTAACCGGCGGGAAGTTCTTTCCAAAATGTTTGCTTCTGGTATTAAAAGCCTTGGGGTCATCACTATTGTGGCTGTATTTACCGGCATGATTCTGGCCCTGCAGACCGGAATTGAGTTGCGCAGGTTCAACCAGGAAGTGAATATCGGTACTGCTGTTATGGTTTCCATGCTCCGTGAAATGGGGCCATTCATGACGGGTCTTATCCTGGCCGCCTGTGTTGGTTCTGCAATTGCAGCACAGCTGGGAACAATGGTTGTATCAGAGGAAATAGCTGCACTTGAGATAATGTCAATTGATCCCATCCGTTTCCTTGTCACTCCCAGGCTTGTTGCCATGTGTGTCATGACTCCATTACTGTCATTCTATACGTGTGTCATGGGCTTAATTGGAGGCGGGCTGGTGGGCATTACTCAACTTAATGTGTCCTGGGCCGCATACATGGAAAATGCCACCAAGTATGCAGAGTTGAAGGATCTATATGTCGGCCTTTTAAAGGCGTTGCTCTTCGGAATCATTATTACAACCGTTTCGTGTCATGAAGGCTTCTCGACAAGTCAGGGTGCGGTTGGTGTTGGAATGGCGACACGACGATCGGTGATTATATCATTTCTCCTTATTCTTATCGTTGGATACATAGTAACCAGGATGTTCTATTGATTAAGTTTCAACATGTTAAAAAGATGCTCGCGGGGAATCCGGTTCTCGATGACGTCAGTTTCGAGATCGTGAAGGGTGAGACTTTCTGTATAGTTGGTCCGTCCGGTGTCGGGAAAAGTGTTACGTTGAAGCACATGGTACGTTTGCTCACGCCTGACGATGGCCAGGTCATGGTTGGTGACAGCATTGTAAGCAGTGCCGTTGGTGAAGAACTCGAGAAGATCAGGGAACGGTTCGGATTCCTTTTTCAGGGTGGTGCGCTGCTGGCATGGTTGAGTGTCGGTGAAAATGTTGCTTTGCCTCTCCGGGAAAAGACAAATATGCAGGGAGAAGAGATAGAAAAGCGAGTGATGGAAACTCTTGGAAAGGTGGGCCTTGAGGAAGCGGTCGATAAGTATCCGTCCGAGATATCCGGCGGGATGAGGAAACGTGCCGGGCTTGCCAGGGCCATCATCAGGAACCCTGAAATAGTTCTTTATGATGAACCGACTTCGGGACTGGATCCGGTGACATCCCGTACAATCGATTCCTTGATCGAGCAGATGAGAAAAGCGACTGGGATTACCAGTGTTGTGGTAACCCACGATTTACATAGCGCTCTTTCAATAGGAACTAAGATAGCGATGCTTCATGGCGGGAAAATTGTGGAACTTTGCGCTCCTGCTGAATTTGTTAACTCGGATGTGCCTGAAGTTCAGGGATTTCTTGAATCACAGTTTATAACCAAGGCGGGATCTTGGGAAAGGAATATGAAATGAAAAAAGAATGGGTTGCCAGTGAACTTACGATGGAAGTTGTCGTTGGGGCCTTTATGGTAATGGTTCTCCTTGGAATGGGTTATTTCACTATCATACTGTCCAAGGAAAACATCTTTACCCGCGACAAGCACAGACTTGAGGTAGTATTCAAAAACATAATGGGCCTGAGCAAAGGAGACCGGGTTGTGGTTCGCGGAATGGCTATAGGAAAAGTGAAAAAGTTTGATCTGCAGCAGGATGGTGTACACGTACATGCTATTCTTGAAGAACCAGTAAGCCTGAATAAAGACTATACCATCTCGGTTGTCACAGCTTCCATTCTTGGTGGCAGATATCTGGAGATTAACGAAGGAATCGATAAGGAGCACCCGATTCCAGAAGGAATAATCCTGAAGGGACAGGACCCATTCGATCTTGTTGCTGATGCCGCAGTAATGATCAATTCGTTAAAGAAAGGACTTACTGAGGGAGGAGTGATCGATAATCTCAAGGAAACCATGACTTCGATAAAGGAGATAGCGAATCGCCTTAATACCGGCAAGGGTACACTGGGTAAACTTCTTTCCGAGGATGATAAACTTTACCGTGACTTGGAAGATACAGTTGCGTCTCTGAAGGCTGTGACTGGAAGGCTCGAAAAAGGTGAAGGAACGCTGGGTAAATTGTTATCTTCCGATGACAAGTTTTATAACAATTTATCAGAATCGGTTGCGTCTTTGAAGGCCATAACGGCCAGGCTTGAAAAAGGCGAGGGGACGATAGGCAAACTGATGTCGCCTGACGATAAACTCTATAAAGACCTTTCGGAATCGGTTGCTTCGTTGAAGAATATAACTACAGGGTTAGAAAAGGGAGATGGTGTTCTCGGTAAACTGCTCAAGGATGAAAAACTTTACAAAGACATACAAAGTATTGTTAGTGAAGCCAGGGCTACGATTGATGATTTTCGTGAAACCGCTCCGATTACAACGTTTTCCAGTATTTTCTTTGGCGCATTTTAGACTTTGGCCTTTATATGTTTTATTTGCGGTCAGTTGCAGTCAGATCTGTTAAAAAAATCAATAAGACCTGTTATTCCGTTAGAAATAGACTTGGTTGTAAATTAAATAATTGACAGAAAGGAAAAGAAAGGGATTATAGCTAACTATTATCGGGTAAATTAACTATGAGGAGGAAATAGCATGAGTTGGGAACTGTATATTCTTTTAAGCGTAATGATGTTTCTTGAGTATGCTGCGTGGGGCGCGTGGTCACCGGTACTGGCCGCCCGGCTGTTGGGCCCCTTGAAAATGACAGGTAAACAGACTGGTTGGATATATGGGACTCTTTTCCTGGCATTCATTGTCTCGCCATTAATTGCCGGACAAATTGCTGATCGATGGATTGCAACACAGTGGGTACTTGCCGTTTCTTCAATTCTAGGAGGAATTCTTTTGTTTGTTGCCGCCCGTAAAACGACATTTGGCAGTCTCTTTGGTGTAATGTTTGTGTATTCGCTGTTTTTTGCAGCCACAGTTCCTCTCGTCAACTCTTTGATGTTCACTCAATTGGGCAAGGTTTATCCTGATGCCGCCGGTGTCGGTGCCGCATCCGGAAAGATTTTCCTGTGGGCTCCAATAGCATGGGTACTTGCTGGTTTGTTATTGACCGGCTGGAGGCAGATAAAGGGAACAGGGGATGGTAGCGATTGTCTTAAATTTGCCGGAATTATATCTATAATCATGGGCGTTTTTTGTTGTTTCCTTCCGAATACTCCTCCTCCCGGTACCGGAAGCGATGCATTGCCTTTCCTGAAGGCTTTCTCGTTGATTAAGAAACCGGATTTCCTGGTGTTTCTTATTGTATCCTTTGTTCTCGCTTCACAATTGCAGTTCTACTATCTGGGTACTGCCCAGTTCCTTGGAGACATCGGTGTAGAATCAAAAAATATTCCGGCAGTAATGTCCTGGGCACAGGTTGTCCAGACGATTGCCACGCCGTTGGCATTGGGTTATTGTATTAATGTACTCGGGTTCCGATGGACGCTTACAATAGGCGTAATATCATGGTTACTGATGTATCTGGCATATGCGGCAACAAAGCCGAAATGGCTTGTTATCTTGTCCATGGGTTTTCATGGTATTGCATATGTGCTTTTCATTATCGGTGGCCAGATTTATGTCAATGCTGTCGCCCCGGCGGATATTTCGGGTTCTGCGCAGGCACTTCTTTCTGTTGTTGCCATGGGCCTTGGGTTCCTTCTTGGAACACAATTCACAGGGATTATCATGGATAAATTCAGGAAGGACGAAAAGTTCCAGTGGCGCCCAATTTACCTGACGCCGTGTACGTTGACATTTGTGTGTGTCATTGTATTACTTTGCTTCTTCAGTGGTGTAATAGCGAAGTAATCAGCTATCTCTGCATTAGTTCATGGAAGTCTGATGATTTGGCGAGATATCTCTAGCCAAATCATCAGGCAGAGTAATCTGTGCAACGACAGCTAAATGAACCGTCTCCGGTGAGTTATTTCTTCCCATCTGCCTCGGTAAGTTCCTTGATGTATATATTCCTGAAATACAAGGTATTACCGTGATTCTGCAGCTCAATTTGTCCCGTCCGGAAGATCGGCTGGTTCCTGTCCCAGTAGTTTTCCATGATCACATTATCCACCACAAGTTTGCCATTCAGGTGGACCGTTACGCGCTCACCAACCATCTTGATTCGAAAAGAGTTCCATTCGCCTATCGGTTTATCGGCACAAACAAGAGGTTTGCTGGGATTTTTCTTGTTGTTGTATAATCCGCCTGATCCGTCGCGGCATTTTGTAGCGTCCCATATCTGGACCTGAGGTGAACCACGGAGATAAATCCCGCTGTCGCCGCTTGGGAGAATCTTCCAGTCCACCAGCATTTCAAAGTCCTTATAATCCTTTGCTGTACAGATCGAACGGCCTTTCCCGTCAAAAACCAGTATTCCATTATCCGCTTTCCAGTGGGCACGCATATTTTCATCGGCAATTGCCTGTGCCTTTGCAAAGTCCTGTGGCGACAGTGCGGCGCGTTTTATTGGATTATCATTTGGACCGGCAAGTAGCCCTTTCCACCCGGTCAGATCTTTTCCATTAAAGAGCTGAACAAAACCATCTGTATTTACAACTGATTTTGATACCGCCGTGGTTGTGGTTTTTGGCGGCGGAAACTTTTTCAAACGCTCGGCAAGGGCTTTGCGGAGTTTCTCGTCTTTGACCAGTTCCAGTGCCTTGTTCAGGGCATCTGCATGCTGGGGTTGAATGGATGGAGGAGTTTTCTTTTCCGGACAGGCAATACGCGCAAGTGCCAGCGCACATTCCGGTCTAACATCGTCCCTTTCAAGGAGAGGAACTATCAAATCAATTGTACCTGTTTCATTGACTTCGGACAAGCCGGACAACAGAAGCCTGATTTCATTGGCACCTGGCGTAGCCTTAAGCGCCTGCCCGTAAATATCCAGCCGACGTTCGGATGACATATCTGTTTCTCTAAGCAGTCGAACCGTTCCTCTCAGCGCGAGAACACGGTGCATGGCCGGATCACCTTTTTGAACAGTTTCCACTAGAATTGGCAATGCTGCGGCATCAGGCCAGGCGGAAAGTGCCCTGATCGCTGATTCGCGAACTTTTACATCAGGTTGGGTGATTGCTTTGCTTAAAACTTCCAGAGCCTGGGCTCCTCCACAAGAAGGCAACAATGAAAATATCCAGTGACGCAGTTCTGGATCAGCTTTCTTTTCTGCCGTCAGGAGTTGGTCGGCAAACTTTTTCCGTTCTGTAAAACGTGGAAGCGCCGACGATATGGTTTCAGAAGTGAATTTCCGGTAATCGCTGTTCGTTGAAACAAGGGCTGATCCGATTAATTCTGATATTTCAGACTCATCAGCCAGTACACCAAGCGCATTAAATGCAGCACGAGCAACCTTGGGTTCCGAATCATGTATCAGCTTGAATATGTCTTTCGAATAAGCACTGCCCCGTTGTTCGTTCAGTGTTATTACTGCTGCCTCACGTACCACCGGTGACGTCGAATTCAATTTCCCGGCGATTTCTGCAAGTACTTCCTTGCCTGACAAGGTCTTGATGGCAGCCAATAGCGCTGGACGATCCTGTTCTCCTGCTTTTTCTATGGCAGAAAATAGGACTCGTGCGGCGTCCGGAGTTCCGATACGGCACAAGCCTTCCAAAGCAGCGTTTTGCAGGGCGGTATTTCCGGTACCCAGGCTTTCTTCAAAAAGTGCTGTGTCCTTGAAATCAGGGCGATGTGATAACGCATTGAGCATGGTGGCGCGAAGTTCATCTTTTGATGTTTTGGCGACAGTCATCAAATCAGACGTGACCTTTTTACCCTTTAATCCGGCAATTTGGTTGATGGCCTGCTGCCGAATCGAAGGATCGGTATCGCTCAACGCCGAAATCAGGGATGGAAGAGTGGATGGATCTTTCGTCATTCCAAGAAGAGCCAAAGCCCTGCAACGGACAGCTGCATTGGCCTGATTCTTTGCAGTCAGTATATCGTTGGCAACTCCTGTGGCGATTTTTTCTTTGCCTTTTTCGGCAAGATACTCGGCATGGCTCAGGTATGTCGCCACGATCTCTTCTGACTTTATCCCTGTTGGAGGTGTCTGCATCCAGGTCTTTAAAATATCCCCGGCTTTTACTGAACCTGTGCGCGATAATGCATAAAGAATTATCCGCTGAATGTTCTTGTCGGTTGTATTTATGCGACGTACGTATTCTTCTAAACCGGCAGTTGAACCGAGGTCACCGAGTGCTTTAATTATTGGAATTGCACGAGCGCCTTCGGTACGGGGTAGAGCATCAATCAGCATACGTTCCGCACTACGACCGCCAACATTTAAAGCGATTCTTATGACGCGATACGCCAACCGGTCATTCAGTAAGAACTTGCTTATTGCAGGCAGTGTTGATTTGTCGGCAACAAAACATAATTGTTCCATCAGAAAGTCCTGTATTTCTTCGTCCGTTGCAATGTTGATGGATTCCGCCAATGCCTGGGAAACCAGCCGGCGTTGTCTGTCTGCCCCGGGTCGGGCGGTATAATGTACAACTCCGTGAATTGCAAAACGAACAGAGATATCGTTTCCGGTTGATGGCGGATTCAATCGAGAACACAGCGCTTTCACTGTATCACTGCCACCCCGGATAATTTGTTTATACAATTCTTCTGCCTTATCGCTGGTTTGAACGGGAAACGAAGTCAGAATTGTGTCGAGTTGAGATGAAACATTGGCATCCTGCTGTGCATAAATAATATTAAACGCAAAAGCCAGCATAGTAACAGTGACCGATAAATGATATATCAGTGCCTTTTGAGATTTACACATAATTATTTACCTTTCGTATATTAGAAGTGCCAGGGTGCACGCATTGGTTGATCCACAAGCCGGTTTGCCTCTTCATCATCTATGAACTGCTGGGCTACCGGATCAAATCGCAAGCTTCGTCCCAACCTGACTGCGGAGCTAGCAATATTGACTAATGTACAAGAACGGTGAGCATTTATTTCGTTTAAAGCGAATTTACGACGCTTTAACACACAATCCTCGAAATCTGTGGCTTGCGGTTCAGGATCAGGCAATTCCCGCAGGCGCTGCAACAGGTTTGGTATGTTGGAACGCAGTTGGGGATATACCTGGCCATTTGGTCCCTCGATGAAAGGCGCATCTTTATCACGGTTTTCGCCGTCGAGTATGATCGTGCACCCATCCGCATATTTCATGGTGATTCGTCTCCATGAACTGGCGGCATCGGGATGCTGGGGTGGGGCATCGACATCAACTTCTACAGGGCTGGTATCGTCTTTCCCCAGAATATATTGCACTGGATCAAGATAATGCTGGCCCATATCGCCAAGACCACCTGCATCATAATCCCAGTAACCGCGGAAAGTTCCATGTACGCGATGATGATGGTACGGTTTAAATGGCGCGGGCCCCAGCCATAAGTCGTAATCCAATTGAGGCGGAACTGGTTCAGGCTTGGCATCAATAAGGCCACTCCATCCGAATTTCCAGTTAAAACCCGTGCCGGCATTTACAATTACTTTTAGGGGCCAGCCAAGCATACCACTTAAAACGATTTTTTTAATGGGAACAACGTTTGTCCCAAAGCCGTAGAAGGTGGATTGAAAACGAAACCAGGTGTTGATTCGAAAGATGCGGCCACATCGATTGACAATTTCCACCACTTTTTTACCTTCACCGATTGTGCGGGTCATTGGTTTTTCACACCAGATGTCTTTGCCTGCTTCGGCAGCCATGGCGGAAATCAATCCGTGCCAGTGCGGAGGTGTTGCTATGTGAATTATATCGATGTCCGGTCTGGCCAATACCTCGAGGAAGTCCCGGTAACCTTTTACGTCCTTGCCGCCTTTTTCCATGGCAAATTTCATACGGTCTTCATCCGTATCGCATACTGCCAGCAGTTTGGCATTGCCCATGGTCAAATGACCTCTGCCCATACCGCCCACGCCAATTACCGCCTTGGTAAGCTGTTCGCTAGGTACCGTAAACCCCTGTCCCCCAAGTACATACCGGGGTATGATTGTAAACAATGCAGCGTTTGCCGCAGTAGAGAGGAAATTACGCCTGGTTATTCTTGTTTTCATACAGATGTACCTCCGTAAGTTTCTTGACCAATTAACAAAAAATCATTTTCTACTGCCCGTTGAATGGGCAGTAGAAAATGACCATATCGAAATGTAAAGGCACCACTTGGAGCCTGCACAGTGTTCGTTTCGAATCTTAACCGTTCAATGTCCAGCCATCACGGTATTTCTTAGTAATGAACTGGTCTGCCTCTGGGCAGTTCGTGGCTTTTATGTTCTTAGCATCCCATTGAAGCTTTTTGCCTGCCCTGTACGCGACAAGCGCAACCTGGTTGTTTTCAACAAGATTGCCGGAGAACTCGAAGTTACACATTGTTTTCTTGTCGGTCTTTGCGGCAAGGATCCAGTCTTTCTGGTGCCCGAGCGAAGGAGGAATAAGCTTTTCCTTCGGTGTAGGCGTGTATTGAGTCATATCGCTCTTCAGTACGAGAATCCTATAATCATAATCGCCCATTAATATTCCCTTGTCACCATAAATGATAATTCCCTTGAATGCTTTTTCCCTGTCGAATACAGGTGAAGGCATTCCAGGTTTCTTTCCGCCATCGTACCACTGCAATTTCATGGCAGGCCGCCAGTCATTGGCTGGGAACTGCCAGGTGGCTGTCAGCCATTCAGGACAGGTGTCCGTGTTTACCGGAGAGCCCTGTGCTTCGCAAGATGTCGGGCCTCCAAAATCGAGCAGGTAATAGCACATATCCATCATATGACTGCCCATGTCGCCGATCTGGCCACCGCCAAAATCCCAGAAGCGGTTCCATGTGAGGCATCCGCCACTTACGTATTCAGGGTTGTATGGATGGAACGGAGACGGACCTAGCCAAAGATCCCAGTTAAGATGTGAAGGTATTGGTGTGACTTCTGGCAGATAATTGCCGCCTTTTGGCGTTCTGCTGCACCAGACGTGCGCGTTCTGTGGTACACCAATAGCGCCTCCGTGAACCAATTCCCACATCCGGCGGTAATTGTCGGATGCATGAATCTGTGTTCCCATCTGAGTGGCGATCTTGTCTTTATTCTTGTTGTACGTATCACGGAGTACCCTTGCTTCCTGCACGGTTATTGCTATGGGTTTCTCGCAGTAGACATGCTTGCCGCGGTTCATTGCCCAGTTGCATATGAAGGCATGCGTATGGTCCGTAGTACCGCAGATGACAGCGTCAATATTCTTATTTTCCTTATCGATACATTCCCGCCAATCAACATAAGTCTTTGCGTTAGGGAATTCCTTGGCAGCTTTTGCGAGATTGTTTGCATTTACATCACATAGCGCAACGATGTTTTCGCTTTTACATTCGACCAGGTCGGAATGCCCGCGACCACCTACTCCGATGGAGGCGATGTTGAGTTTATTGTTGGGTGACTGGCCTCGCGCCAATATGCCGGATTTCAGGAACATGATGCCTGCTCCGAGTGTTGCGGTATTTTTCAGGAATGTGCGTCGCTTGATTGACTTCATAGCTTTTCTCCTTTGATGGTTTGTTGCTGTGTTGGCCAATTGTCGATTACTCGATGATCAAAACATAGCATGGTGATGCTTGATTTGAAATAGATAATTTACTTTTTTTTACAGATATGACTGTACCCGTTTCCACTTATTTTAACATTTCATTGCAGAATATTGTCGGTGATTAACCGACAATAGAGTAAAAGTACGGTTGAACTGTCTTGCAGTTTTTCCAGCCTACCGTTGATAATTACAGTTATATGTGTTAAATAATCAGAAATGGAATTTTTGGAAGCGAGAAAATTGACAAAACGGAAAATTTTAACTAACACCTGACAAAAGTAAGGGGGATTATGAAAGAAAATTTAAGTGTTAATCCAAAAATAAAACCTGTCCTTGATCCTGATTTTACACCTGCAGTTCTCTGGAACAGGGCGTATCGGAGTGAAGTAAAGAAAAGCGGAAAACCCATCAAAATGGCTATCGCTCTTGAACAGCGACCTGATTCACGGTCTGTTTACCGGACAGAGGTTCTACCCGCTGGTCATCCGCTTGAATCCTTGAACCGGCGTTATGTAGAACGGTTGGTGAAGTTTTTACTCTGGCAGAAAGGCGGATGGAGAATCCTGATTTCCGGCGATAAATCCACTGCAGATTACGTTAGCACTGTTTACTCGCCGAAGGGGGAAAGAAAATTTGACAGCGAACTGATTGGAGAAAAGGTATACGGGCATCCTATTCAGGTCACTGCTTGCAGCGAAAATGAGATTCCTGCTGAAAATGAAACTGCTGTAAGTCTCGGAAGACACCTGAATGGCTGTCGGATAGGTTTTGATCTTGGTGGAAGCGACCGCAAGTGCGCGGCAGTCATTGATGGAAAGGTCGTGTTTTCAGAAGAAGTGGCATGGGACCCTTATTTTCAGAAAGACCCACAATACCACTGGGATGGAATTAATGACACATTGAAGCGGGCAGCGGCAAAACTTCCGAAAGTAGATGCAATTGGAGGAAGTGCGGCTGGAATTTACGTAAACAATGAAGTACGGGTTGCGTCACTCTTCCGCGGGGTACCGGCTGATGTCTTTAAGAACAAGGTCAGGGGTATGTTTCTGGAATTAAAGAAACAGTGGAAAGTTCCATTTGAAGTCGTCAATGATGGTGAGGTGACTGCACTGGCCGGATCGATGTCAATAAACGAAAATGCCGTGCTTGGGATTTCCATGGGAACCAGTCTTGCGGCAGGTTATGTTACCCCTGATGGCTGTATTACCCAGTGGCTGAACGAACTGGCATTTGTGCCTGTGGATTACCGTTTGGATGCGCCTAAAGACGAATGGTCCGGCGATGGCGGTTGTGGAGTGCAGTATTTCTCGCAGCAGGCGGTAGGCAGGCTCTGTAAACCTGCGGGTATTGATCTTCCTGCCGGAATGCCGTTGGCCGAGAAACTGGTTGAAGTGCAGAAACTGATGAAAGCAGGTGATCCCCGCGCTGTTAAGATTTACGAAACAATAGGTGTATATTTTGGTTATGCGGTTGCGCATTTTGCTGATTTCTATAACATCAAAAATATTCTTCTGCTCGGGCGGGTTATGAGCGGGCAGGGTGGGGAGATTATTATTTCAAAGGCAAAAGATGTTCTGAAGACTGAGTTCCGGGAACTCTGCGACGGCATCAAATTCAGGATTCCGGATGAGAAAGAAAAGCGGCATGGTCAGGCTGTTGCAGCTGCAAGTCTGCCCGCGCTTTAAGGTTCTGTCCGGAAAATCTGCAGACATAAAGGACAAACAAAATGACATCCAGGCAATTGGTGCTTGAAGCAATTAACCACAGGGCAACATCTCGAATCCCCATAACTTTCGATGCTGAAAAAGAGGTTTACGAGTCACTGTACAATCATTTGGGGCTTAAGACCAAAGAAGCACTCTTTGACAGGCTCCATGTGGATACATGGATGATTCTGCCGGGTAATTTCATGTATCCGGCAGAAGAAATGAAGAAAGAGGAAAAAACTAATATATGGGGGTATAAAACACGTGTCACTAAATATTCCGGGGGTACTTACGACGAACTTTTCTTCAGTCCCTTGTCCGGTAAGGACGATATTGCGGACATTAAAGCACATAAGTGGCCTTCACCCGGTACCCTCGATTTTTCTCATTTTCCGCAGGAAGCAAAGCAGCATTCGGACCGGGCTGTAATTGGAGTCTTTACCTGGGGTGCATATTTCATAGCTTCTTTCGTCAGGGGAATGGAAGACCTCATGATAGATTTTGCCCTCCGTAAAGATTATGCCGATCATCTCATCAAAACGATAAGCGGGATAAGTTCTGCCGCCCTTCGTTCCATGCTGGAAAAATACGGAGACGGTATTGATATAGTCTACATGGCTGACGACTATTGTTCCCAGCAGAGTCCTTTGTTCAGTCCGGCGACGTTTCAGGAATTTGTAGTACCATATTTAAAGGAATTCACTGAAATTGTTCATAAGCACAATAAGAAATTTCTGCTGCATTGCTGCGGGGCTGTACGGCCCTTGTTACCCATGATTATAGATGCTGGTGTTGACATGCTTGAGCCAATACAGATTCGCGCAGAAGGCATGGATCCCAGTGGCCTTAAAAAGGATTTTGGTAAAGATCTTTGTTTTTATGGCGGTGTAGATCTTCAGAATATTTTATGCAAAGGAACTCCTCAACAGGTGGCGGATGAGGTCAAAAGGCTCATTGATATACTCGGGGTTAATGGTGGTTACATACTTGGTCCGGGTCACACCTATATCCAGGTGGATGCTCCGCTTGCGAATATCATGGCCATGTATGAAACAGCTTATGGCTATAATTTGATATGAAAAGCAAGTCCGTCACGTTGCTGAGACGAGATCATCATTCTTATCTGAGATAATCGTTTTTCGACAATCAACGATGATACCGCAGTTTAATACGGCGATAGTCTGGGCCGGCAGCACGATCCTGTAAAGGAGTCAATCCAAAGTGATGGCGATAATCCCTGCACAATTCCTGTACACGATCGTATCCGACTCGATACGCAACTTCGGAAATATTCAGTTGTGAATGCAGTATGAGTCCCCGGGCCATACTCAAACGTATCTTTTTGATCCGTTTCAGCGGCGCTGTTCCTGTCGCACGGTGACATGCACGGTACAGCGTCCTTGCGCTCCGTCCACTAAGTTGACAGAGAGAATTCAAATCTACGGGTTCCTGTAATCGTTCACGTAATATTGTCTCCAATTTCCACCATATCTGGGCCATAGGATCAAGATAGAAGGGGGCTGACTCTGATGGAAGAACATCAGCGATCAGATCGAGCAGTCGCGCCTTAACCCGGATGTGACGGACAAGCGCTTTCGCCGAACGGTCATGCCAGGTTTGCAGAAGATTTTCGAATAAATGCCGTGTGCCTGAAGAAGCGTGGCGGATACTCTGATCAAATGGCGGCGGCGGAAGATGCGGTGCAATAAAATTTACAGTGAGGAATGTCCAGGGAGCTTTTGTCACCCTGACTTTTACTTCTTCATCCTGGCAGAACCAGACTACCAGGCCGGGTTCCATATCGAAGACGCGGCCCTCGGACTCGTGATGAGCAGATCCTTCAATCGTCAGTTGGATGAGATGGCCCGGTAAACTGCTGGTGGCGAGAGGTATATCTTTTCGCCGGCGTGTAATCCGGTCCACCAGGACAATACGCTCGATCAATATGCCTTCTGTCGAGGTTCCCATATCAGCCATCTCCTTGGCAAGAATTGCGACAACTTTGAAAAGTACTGCTATTGGCTGAATGCGTCAATAATGTATAAAGTATTAATACAAAATGAAATTGGCGTTCGCCAATGTCCGTAAAGCTAAGGAGGATGCACAATGTTACGTCACACTAATCTGGTCTCCCGTCTTATCGTTCTTATTGTGTTGCTGGCAGTTCCTGTCTGTTTGATTGCAGATACGGCAACGGAGGCAACGCGAGGCCTTGTCCAAAGGCTTGTTCCCAAAAGAGCGGACTCGTTCATATTTGAAACAATTGCGCCGGAAAAAGAATGCGATGTATTCGAAATCGAAAGTCGCGCTGACAAGATTGTAGTACGTGGCAATAACGGAGTGGCAATGGCGATGGGGTTGAACTGGTATCTGAAGCATTATTGTCACTGTGATGTTTCCTGGTACGGTAACCAGTTGAACATCCCGAAATCCCTGCCGCGGGTAGAGCCAAAAGTCCGGCAGGTTAGTTGGGCGAAATACCGGTATTTCCTCAATTACTGCTGTTTCGGTTACAGCCTGCCCTGGTGGGATTGGGCGCAATGGGAACGTTTAATCGACTGGATGGCCCTTAATGGCGTGAATATGCCGCTTTCTGTGACCGGTCAGGAAACTGTATGGCAAGCGGTTTGCAGGCAACTAGGAATGAACGATGCGCAGATTACCGAGTTTCTTGCCGGACCGCCATACCTGCCATTCCAGTGGATGGGCTGTCTCGATGGTTATGGCGGGCCGTTACCGAAGAATTGGATTGCAAAACACGAAGAACTGGAAAAGAAAATACTTTCGCGTGAACGTGAACTGGGAATGAAACCTGTTTTGCAGGGATTTACCGGTCATGTACCCGGCGCGATTGCGAAACTATTTCCAAAAGCACCGCTTCAACGAATCAAATGGATAGAATGGGAAACACATCTGCTTGATCCGCTTGATCCGCTGTTTGCGAAAATCGCAAAACTGTTTCTGGAAGAACAGACACGATTTTACGGTACAGACCATCTCTATGCATCCGATACTTTCATCGAGATGACTCCGCCCAATGGAGATCTTAAGTACCTCTCAAACCTCGGCCGTGCAATCTACGATGGCATGGCAAAAACTGATCCACAGGCAATATGGGTTTTACAGGGCTGGGCATTCATGAACCAGCGAAAATTCTGGACCCAGCCGCGTTTCAAATCATTTCTTGATGCAATCCCGAATGATCACATGGTCGTGCTTGATCTGTTTTGTGAATCAAATCCAATGTGGGACAAAACGGACGCATTCTGCGGCAAGCCGTGGCTGTGGTGCAATGTACAGAGCTTTGGTCGTCGTGTTTGTCTTGCTGGATGGCTTGATCGGAATAATGATGCACTTTTTGCGGTAAAACATGATCCGAAGAGTGGTAAACTCATTGGCCTTGGTTTTGTCAACGAAGGACTTTGTTATAATCCTGTTGCATATGATCTCATGTTCGAAAATGCGTGGCGTAACGAAGCTGTAGACTTGCCGACATGGATAGATGAATATGCTCATCACCGTTATGGTTCTCTAAACGCCTCTGCCTCACGCGCATGGCGGGTATTACTCGATACTGTCCTCATGAAAGGTGCCGGCAGTGCGTCGGTAATTGACCAGGGACCGAAACTACAAGTCGGTCCGGCACGTCTTGCTCACAATGATAAACTTGCTGAAGCATGGCGTGCGTTGGACGAAGCATCACCGGTGTTAAACGGTGTGGATACCTTTCGTTTTGACCTGGTCAATGTCGCGCGGCAGGTTTTGGTTAACCACGCGAGCATTCTCCAGAGCGACATTGCAAAAGCCAGGGATGCAAAGGATATTGCACGGTTTGAACAAGCCTCCAGTCGTTTCCTGCAATTGATAGCCGACATCGATGAACTGCTTGCCACACGGAAGGAGTTTTTACTGGGTGACTGCCTTGAAGATGCCAGGCGCTGGGGAGATAACAAGGTTGAACGTGCAAAATGCGAGTGGAACGCAAGACGTGTATTGACGCTCTGGGGGGAGACAACAGCCATCAATGATTATGCCTCAAAACAATGGGCAGGTATGTTTAAAGGTTACTATTATCTGCGGTGGGAAAAGTATTTGAATGCCGCAGCTGAGTCATTAAGAAATGGCAAATCTTTCGACGAGGCACAGTTCAAAAAAGACTTTGTTCCATGGACCGCAAAATGGGCGGATGGTTGCGAGACATATCCGGCAAAACCGCGGGGTAACAGTGTAACCGTGGCACGAAAATTATGGGAAAAGTATGGTGATGCCTTAATTGCCGGAACAAACAAGACTGATGCCATAGCATCTCCACAAGTTTCTGGAACAATGAAGACTGAGAATGCCTATCTTCCTGGTACTCAGCCGAAATGTGCGAATGCTTCGATATGGGGAGATAAATTGAAACTTTCTAATACGGTTTTGGCGGCTGTTTGGCAGATATCAGACGATAAATTTCGGCCTATTAGTTTCACGGATCAGGTTACGGGAATGACGATGCCGGTAGGAAATGATCTTTTTGCCATTCTTCTCGGTGATGGCAGAAATATCAAATCGTCTGAGATGAAGATCATCAAGACGCCGAAAATTTCTTCGCTGAAAGCCGAACCGGACGCCTCACGATTGGCAGAACATTTTGCGGGAAAACAGATCACATTAACCTTCGCCGATACTGATGACCGGTTGCGTGTGACATGGCGCGGGATCCTGCGGGACGATTCCAACTATGTGCGACAGGAAGTTACTTTGAAAACACTCCGGGACGAAGTAACTGTTAATGAAATTGTACTATATGAAGCAAATGTGCCGGATGCCAGGACCTGCGGCACCGTGGATGGTTCACCTGTTGTGGCTGGTAATTTCTTTCTTGGCTATGAACATCCCATGTCACGCAACACGGTGAGTAATTGCGTCCGCTGCAGTTTTGTACGCAATGCGCCTCTCAAGCCGGGGGAGGACCTGACTCAGAGTTTCGTCATGGGTGTGACGCCCGAAGGCCAGTTGAGACGCGGCTTTCTTTATTACCTCGAGCGTGAACGCGCTCATCCTTGTCGGCCATATCTTCACTATAACTCATGGTGGGATATCTCCTGGATTACACGCAAATTTACTGAAAGCGAGAGTATTCAGGCAATCGATTACGTTGGACGGGAACTTGCAGTAGCACGGGGTGTGATAATAGATGGATTCCTGTTCGATGATGGATGGGACGACAACAAAACCCTTTGGCAGTTTCATTCCGGATTTCCAAACGGGTTTACTCCCTTAAAAAAAGCCACCGAACAATATAACAGTGGCCTCGCTGTATGGTTGTCGCCGTTTGGTGGATACTCAACGGCTAAGACCGAACGTTTGAAATATGGCCGCGAACAGGGATTCGAAATAAATGCAAACGGCTTTTCCATGGCGGGTCCCCGCTACTATGAACGGTTTAAGCAGATATGTGTGGAGATGATCAAAAGCTATGGTGTTAACCACTTCAAGTTCGATGGGCTGGCCGCCGGCGCCAAAGCGACTGGTGGTATGATCCGCGACGGTGATGCCATGCTTCGCCTGATCCAGGATTTACGCGCCGTTAAACCGGACGTTTTCATCAATCAGACGACCGGAACCTGGCCATCGCCTTTCTGGTTGCACCATGTGGATTCAACATGGCGTGGCGGGGGCGACAACGGTTTCCATGGAGCTGGTTCTTCTCGCCAACAATGGATTACCTACCGGGACATGATCACGTATGAAGGCGTTGTTCAAAAAGGGCCGCTTTATCCGCTGAGTTCCCTTATGACCTGTGGAATTATTTTTGCCTTAAATGACAAGAAACTTAATCAGGCTGATGAGAAAGATTTTCGTGATGAAGTTCGCAGTTTCTTTGGTTCAGGAACGCAATTGCAGGAGTTATACATTACGCCTGGACTGTTTTCAGCCAGACACTGGGATTTGCTGGCAGAATCCGCCCGATGGGCACGTTCCCATGCCGCTACTTTTGTTGATGTACACTGGGTTGGAGGTGATCCAAAACAGGGAGAGGCTTATGGCTGGGCCGCATGGTCATTAACAAAAGGTGCACTGGTTCTGCGTAATCCTTCTGATAGGCGGAGAGAAATCAGCGTGGATTTGGGACAGGCATTCGAGTTACCCGACAAAGCATCGACGAAATATTCACTCAAGAGCCCGTATAAAGACCAGCGCGTTATTGATCTGACAATGAAGGCTGGTCAATCGTACGTAATAAAACTGGAACCATTTGAGGTCCTGGTTTTTGATGCGCTGCCGGTATCCCAGTAATTTTCAGCACGTTAAAATTAATGCCATTCAAAAGGAGACATCAGCATGAAATTGAATATCAATCCCAATTTAGTTGTCATATTGGCAGCGTTGATCATTGCTACCTCAGCAAAGAGTGAGGAACCGTTTGATTATTTCAGTAATTCCTGGTCTGTCGTTGGGCTGAAGGATTATACCGCCGGTACGCGCGTTACGCCTGACAACCGGTTGCAGTTACACGGGGGCCGTCATGTTGTCCTGAAATATGGGACTTCTTTAACACCATTGAGTCGTGAGCAGACAAAGTTAAATATGGAGGGCTGGCTGCCGATCATTCTTCTCAGTACCTGTGATGGCCCTGTACGATATGATTTCACCATGTGGGCGACACCACTGCCGACGGTAAAAGACTGGCAGAAGGCATTCGACTGGCCCACGGAAGGCGAGAATTACCTCAATTGGATTACCATCAAAGCCACTAATACTGGAGACAAGTCTGCCGAAGCGAAGGTGTCAATCGAACAAACAGGTACAAATATACCTCCTGCCGAAATCATGTCGTGGACGCTTGATGCGGGAAAGTCGGCTGAAGGGGTCGTACGTATTCCATTCATTCCAGTTTCTGACTCAAACATGTTTAAAAAAGAAAATGCCAAAGTCTGGCTGGATCGCACTGTGCAATACTGGAAAGGACAATTGGCAAATGTGGCGCACATCGAGGTCCCGTGTAAAAAAGCAAACGAAGCCTTACTCGCAGCCCATGTCTGCCAGTTAATCGCGAACGACCTTGGCGATGTACATGGTGGTGAAGGTTTCTATGATCAATTTTATATCCGCGATGGCGCATACCAGGTCATGGAGCTGGAGGAAGCAGGACTTGAAGAGGCAGCAGGCAAGGCTGTCGAACTTTATCTCAAACGTCAGCGCCCCGACGGCCGGTTTGAAAGCCAGGCCAATCAATTCGACGCAAATGGCCAGGCATTATGGGTCCTGTGGCAGTATTACAAAATGACCGGGAACCGCGCGTGGCTGGAAAAAGTATATCCTCAAATGTACAAGGCAGTGGAATGGACGATGAACGCACGGCGACAGGATGCAACGAACTCGTCTTTTGCTGGTGTCCTTCCCGTTGCAGTAGCGGATGGTGAATATCTCTGGAATGGCAAAAATCATATTGTCGGCTACGACCTGTGGAACCTGCGCGGAATGCTTTGTACTCTTGATGCCGCGCGTATTCTGGGTAAAACCGAGGATGCCGACAAACTGACAGCCGAAGCAAAACTCTATCGAAAAGCAATTGATGAAACACTGAAGAAAACGGGAACAACTTACTTCCCGCCCAGCTGGGAAAAAGCCGGAACATTCTGGGGAAACACGGAAACACTCTGGCCTACTGAGCTTTTTGAAAGAAATGATCCGCGGGTAACTGCAACAATTCAATACGCCCGTAAGAAACTTGGCACTGGATTTTGTGAAGGAACAATCAGGTGGCTTGGGACTGATGATGCCATACATCCATACATGTCTGCTTACACAACCATGGCATCGCTGGTCCGGGGAGAGGATGAAGCCGTTGTCGAAGATTTTTACTGGTATCTACTTCATTCAACGGCAACCCACGCCTTTCCTGAAGGTATTTTCTTTAAAAAACGCGAGGCTTGGAGCAATACCATCCCTCATGTCACCGGTGCATGTAATTACGCCATAATGCTGCGCCATATGCTCATCCATGAACGCGGCGATGAATTACACCTGCTTTCTGCAGTGCCGGACTGGTGGCTGGAAAACGGGCAGATGATTCGTGTCGATCGGGCCCCGACGTATTTCGGCCCGATGAGCCTGACAATCCGCGGATTGAATGATGGAGTGAATGTACAAATTCAACTTCCAAATCGTACTCCGCCAAAACGTGTTGTTCTGCACCTGCCTGAAAACCGCAAACTGGTTGGAAAAGTTCAGGGCATGAAAGTCAAATACCGTCCTGTACAGAAGAAACGATGGGATTTTCCCGCTGTGACCAAATTGTACCAAAATCAAATAGATACTGCTGCATTGCGATTGGTACCGTTCCCAAAAGAAATATCATTGAAAGCTGATTCATGTGCCCTGGATCGACCAATGGTTCTTGCCGCGCCTGCCGGTGTAATTGATGTGATTGGTCGTTTATTGACCGCTGAATTGCGCCGGGCGAGTTTACCAGCGCCGACCTTGCGTACCCTGGGCAAAAATGTTCATTGGATGAGTTTATCAACCAGGGCTGACATTTCCCCCGCAAAGTTTCAATTCCGGGATGATGTTACGCCCGAAGATTATGCGATTGATATAAAGTCCGATACAATCGTTTGCGGCAGTCCCGGCCCACAGGGGCTGTTTTATGCCGCACAGACTCTTTGCCAGTTAATCCGTGCCAACCGTTGTGGAAATGGCGTGCCATGTTTATCAATCCGTGATTGGCCGTCTTTGCGCTGGCGGTGCTTCCAGAATGATATGACCAGGGGACCCAGTGCGAAACTTGACACATTAAAGGGCCAAGCCGATATCGGGTCATACTTGAAAATGAATCTTTTCAGTTATTACATGGAGCACCAGTTTGCGTTTAAAAAACATCCGGTGATAGGTCCCGAAGATGGTTCACTCACTCCAGAGGACCTCAAGGTATTGATTGAATATGCGAGGCCCTTACAGATGGATGTGCTAGGCAACCAGCAATCGTTTGGACATTTCGGTAATATCTTGAAACATCCAGAATTTGCCGGTTTGCGCGAAACGGATGGTATTCTTTGTCCCGTTAAGGAAGAGTCGTATAAATTGCTGGACGATATGTACAGCGAGGTCTGTCCGTTACTCCCATTACCGATGTTTAACGTCTGTTGTGATGAAACATTCGGGCTGGGAGAGGGGCCGTCTAAAGAACTTGCACAACAAATTGGAGTTGGTGGGGTGTATGTTCGCCATATCTGCCGTATTCACGATATCCTTAAGAAAAATTACAACAAACGAATGATGATGTGGGGCGACATCATTCTGCAACATCCCGATAAGCTTGATCAAATTCCCAAGGATACGATCATGCTCACGTGGGGATATGGTGCGGCCGCCAGTTTTGAGCATCAGATACTCCCTTTTACAAAGTCGGGATACGAGTTTCTTGTCTGTCCGGGAGTCAGCAGCTGGAGTCGCATCCTCCCGGATTTCAGATGCGCAACGATCAACGTCCGTAATTTCGTGCGTGATGGCGCAAAACATGGCGCAATCGGGATGCTCAATACTGACTGGAAAGATGACAGCGAGTCGCTGAACGCTCCAACCTGGCATGGATTTGCATGGGGTGCTGAGTGCTCCTGGAATGCCTCTGCAACGACGCCTGATGATTTCAACCGGCGTCTTGGGGCAGTACTGTTTGGCGAGAAAGAAGATCATTTTGGACAGGCAATTAACCTGTTGTCACGGACACACAACATGAATGGTATGAAGGGGATGAATAATCGCCGGTTCTGGGAAAATGATTTCATGCCTCAACGGGAATTTGAAACCATAAGAAATTCTGCCGCACAACTCCTTAATGTTGTACGTCCGGCCATAGATCATCTCGAGGCCTGCAAAAAAGATGCCACGGTAAACGCAGAACTGCTCGATGCTTTCATCTTTGGCGCCAGGCGCATGGAATTAATCGGCCAGCGCATGTTGGATGGCATGGAAGCAGTTGTGGCGTACAACCATGCATACGATGGACCGCTAGACCAGGCCGTGCCGGTACTGAAGAAAATTGAGGCATTGGTTCGCAAGAACCGTAATGTACACGAAATGCTGGGTAAACAATTTGCCGCGATGTGGGATAAAGAAGTCAAGCCATATGCATTGGACAGGACAATGAGTAAATACGCGGACCTTGCGAAATGGCATGATAATCTGCTGTTGCGACTGGGTGATGCGCAAAAAAAAGCCGGGTCAGGTCAATCGATACCGCGTCCGGAAGAAATCGGCCTTGGCTTACCTGATACATTTGCACGTCGTTCCTGGCCTCATGAACGTGCCAACCATCCGTTGACTCCTGAAGCGCCATGGGCAGATAAGTCGGCTTCGCATAGGTTGGGCTTGATTGTACGCGCTGGTAATGTCGACCGTTATGAGTTACCGGTTGAACTGGAGTTATCATTACCGGATGAATTAAGCTCAAAACCGATTCGAGCTTTTTGTACTGCTGCAGGTTCACAGGCACGGGAAATTCCTGCCCAACTCGACAAGTCGGAAAAAAAGAACCGGAACCGTTTAGTTTTAATGGTCCCGGGTCCAATCTTGAAAAAGTCACAGGCAAATATACATGTCTACTTTGGTCTTGCCGAAAAGCCGGCAACACTTCCACAAGCCGTTTCGACAGTGGATGCTCCTAATGGTATGAAGTGTATCGAAAACGACAAAGTACGTTTGCTTCTTGGGCCAACTGGAGCGCACATCTATCGATGGGATGTCAAGGCACTGAAAAATCGTGATCTTACAGAGCCGGGGGAAACAGGTTGGGCTGGATTTTCTGATCTTGGCGGTAAATTACGCGATTCGAAGAACCAGTTGACATGCCTTGCATCCGGGCCTGCCCTGGTACGTTATCGTTGTTCTGATCCATCCGGTTTAATCAAGCAGATCAGTTTATTCGGCGGCACATCGTGGATGGAAGTTATTTTGAATGATACTTCTGACTACTACTGGGATTTCGATAATCCAAAGAACTTCTCGGCGGATGGTCCCACGCCCGGCAAATATATATTTTCCAGTGGTGAAAAAGGCATGGTTGGTAAACACTCAGCAGGTGTGGCGGCCCAGGTGAGATCACAGAAGGCCTTCTGGAGCATCAAGTTTAATGACGAAAAACTGGCCCTTGGTCTGGTTACACCAGAAATAGCAGTGCGCCATTGTCTTGCTCCAGGTTCAGGGGCTGGTGGTGTTGGCATTGAAGGCAGTGATGCCGGTCATATCGTCACATTTGCAGGATTGCTCGAATCCGATCCAGCACAGACCATGAAACATTTGCAACAGACACTGAATTTCAAGGATCAGCCGGAGGTAACCGTGGGTTCAATGGAAGTGCAAAAACAAAAGTGAGAAAAGGGAGATAGGAATGAATTATAACCAGAGGGTACAAGTTATTATGCTGTGGACAGTTTTGGGACTTTTTATCATTTCATTTCAATCACATGTAACTCCATGTTGTGCAGCTGACTTGAATATAAAAATAATCCCAAAACCAACGAAAATCGAAAAGGGTGATACAATATTCACGTTAAACGAAAAAACGGTCATTATCGTTAAACCATCATCTACGGAAGTAAAAGCACTTGGCAGCTATCTGTCTGACTTTCTTGCGCCAGCAATGGGGGCGAGATTAACTGTCAAATCATCATGGTTTCCAAAATCAAATAGTATCGTTCTCAGACTCAATAGTTCGGAAAAACGGCTCGGCGATGAAGGTTACATGTTCAAGTGTACGCCGAGAGGTGTAACAATTACTGCTGCCAAACCAGCCGGCATTTTTTATGGAATACAAACACTTCGACAGCTTCTCCCTGTTCAAATTGAAAGCCGGCAAAAAGTCTACGGTGTTGCGTGGACAGTTCCCTGTTTATCTATCGAAGATCAGCCACGGTTTCAATGGCGTGGCATGCTCCTTGATCCGGCGCGCCATTTCATTACAAAAGATTACCTCTTAAAGTACATCGATTTGATGGCGCTATATAAACTGAATCAGCTGCAACTGCATCTCACCGATGACCAGGGCTGGCGTATCGAAATAAAGAAATATCCCCGTTTAACGGAATCCGGCTCAATCCGCAAAGAGTCTCCAATGCCTGGTAACCGCAAACAAGGGGATGGAAAGCCCTACGGTCCATTTTTCTATACGCAGGACCAGATACGCGAGATTGTTGCTTATGCCGCAAAAAGGTTTGTGACAATTGTTCCGGAAATTGAAATGCCGGGTCATTCGCTGGCTGCATCAGTGGCCTTCCCTGAATTGTCATGTACCGGCGGACCATTTGAGATACGGACTAAATGGGGTATTGAGCCGGATATCTACTGTGCCGGTAATGACAAAGTATTCGAGTTTGTTCAGGATATTCTTACCGAAGTGATGGATATGTTTCCCTCCACTTTCATTCATATAGGTGGTGACGAGGCCCCGAAAGACCGCTGGAACAAATGTCCAAAATGCCAGGCTCGCATCCAGAAAGAGGGACTAAAAGATACGCATGAATTGCAGAGTTATTTCGTCAGGCGTATTGATAAGTTCCTGGCCTCAAAAGGTCGACGATTGATCGGATGGGATGAGATTCTGGAAGGTGGACTGGCTCCCGGCGCTGCCGTGATGTCATGGCGGGGGATCAAGGGTGGCATCGCAGCGGCGGGTGAAGGACATGATGTCGTGATGTCTCCGACTACCCATTGCTACTTTGATTATGCGCAGGCGAAAGGTGACAATGAACCCGAGGCTATTGGTGGATTTCTACCTCTTGAGAAAGTGTACGATTACGAGCCAATACCCGACCAGCTTTCCGCGGATCGAAAGAAACATATACTTGGCGCACAGGGTAATGTCTGGGGTGAGTACATGTGGACGCCGCAGAATATTGAATACTTCAGTTATCCGCGTGCCTGCGCGTTGGCCGAGGTAGTGTGGACACCCTTGGAATTGAAAAATCTTTCCGACTTCCTTGATCGTTTTGTTGCACATGAAAAAAGATTGGATGTAATCGGAGTGAATTATAGGAAGTTGGATGGTCAGCAGAAATGAGGTAGGGACGGCACTCCGTTGCCGTCCGCGGTTCATCGTGAACGGCGGTCGGCGGAGCGACACGCCCTGCCTTTTGAAGAGGGAAAAAGGTTTATGAAGAGACGTGAACGAATTATGGCGACGTTACGCGGTGAACCGGTAGACCGGCCGCCGGTATCCTTTTATGAATTGAATGGATTGGATGAGAATCCGGATGATCCAGATCCGTTTAATATCTATACACACCCTTCATGGTTGCCATTAATAGAACTGGCGAGGGAAAAGACAGACCGGATTGTCATGAGGGGAGCAACGTTTAAAGGAGTTCTTCCGGATCCGGCGGAGAGTCTGACAACGATTGAAACTTCCGTGAAAAACGGGAGCCAATTCACAACCAAAACGATAAAAATCGGCGCAAAGACACTTCGTTCGCGAACCCGGCGTGATGCGGATGTGAATACTGTCTGGACTGAGGAACATCTTTTGAAAGATGTCGATGACTTAAGACTGTTTCTTGAAATTCCACAGCAGGAATTTGCAGGTAGTCCTGACCTGAATGGTGTTTTGCTTGCCGAACAGAAACTTGGTGATACCGGGATAGTTATGATTGATACCCCGGACCCACTCTGTCTGGCGGCATCGTTGTTCGATATGGCCACATACACAATCATTGCCATGACGGAGCCGGATTTATTTAATCAACTACTGGAACGATATGCTTTGTTACTCTTACCGGCGACTCAATCTGTTGCGCGATCATTACCGGGCCGACTGTGGCGAATTTATGGTCCGGAATATGCCGCGCCACCATATCTTCCGCCGAATCTGTTTCGCGAGTATGTTGTCCGTTATGACAAACCGATGGTTAATGCCATTCATCGTGATGGCGGATTTGCCCGTATCCATTCACACGGCAAACTCAAGGCGATCCTTGATGATATAGTTTCGATTGGGGTTGTGGCTCTGGATCCAATTGAACCGCCGCCACAGGGTGACGTTGAATTGAAATACGTACGGGAGAAATACGGCAAACATCTGGTATTGTTTGGCAACCTCGAAGTAAGCGATATTGAGACATTGTCTTCAGATTTGTTTGCTGAGAAAATCAAACGGGCGATCGATGAGGGGACGACCGGTGATGGCCGCGGATTTGTATTAATGCCTTCTGCAAGTCCATACGGGCGGAATCTCTCCAGGCAAACATTGAAGAATTACTGTAAAATAATTGAGATTGTTGAGACTCTTTAAACCCGCGCATATCCATTCGGCTCTACCAGCATAACCAGTAAATGTACAAAGATTTCCCGTAAAATAGATGCGGAGTAATACTGCGAAGTGTAACTTGAATAAATATCTTCATGATTGTAAGTTTAAAAAGTCTGGTACAAAAGGGGAGGGTGAATGAAAGTACTTGTGACGGGCGGTGCAGGTTTCATAGGCAGTCATATTGTGGAACATTTTCAAGGTAATGCAGATGTAAAGGTGTTGGATAATCTCCGTTCGGGATTTCAGCGTAACCTTGAGGGTTTCCGGTGTGAATTTATTCAGGGATCGATACTGGACCGCGGACTGGTTCGACAGGCTGTTGCCGGGGTTGACTATGTGTTTCATCTGGCGGCATTGATCAGTGTACCTGAATCAATGGAGAACCCCATTGAATGTACGGAAATTAATACAATTGGCACCTTGATTGTGTTGGAAGAGGCGGCGCGGGCAAAAGTAAAAAAACTGGTACTTAGCACTTCCGCCGCAGTTTATGGCGACAATCCGGTCATGCCTAAAGTTGAAACCATGACGCCTGAACCCAAAAGTCCTTATGCAATAACAAAACTCGATGGAGAATATTATTGCAGAATGTTTGCAGAAACGGGATGCCTTCCAACTGTATGTTTGCGCTATTTTAATGTTTTTGGTCCGCGTCAGGACCCGAAAAGCCAGTATGCTGCGGCAGTCCCCATTTTTATTGATCGGGCATTACGGGGAGCACCTATAACCATTTTCGGCGACGGTGAGCAAACCCGCGATTTTGTCTACGTCAAGGATGTGGTCCGTGCCAACGTGCATGCGGCAACGAACCCGGCGATGGATGGGGTTTATAATGTGGCGTACGGGAAAAAAATATCGATCAATGACCTTGTCCAGATGATACGCGATATTACCGGTTCAAATTCCACGGTTGAATATCTTCCGGAACGTGCCGGGGACATCAAACATTCGATGGCTTCAGTGGAGCGGCTTCTCTCCACAGGGTTTATTCCGACAGGTTCGCTATCTGATGGTTTAAAAGTTACCGTGAACTCTCGATAGTTTTGATACAAGATAACACACATTTGCGTAGATGTTTTTTATGGTAGGGCGGTCGCTCCGTCGACCGCCGTTGATAATAAATTGAGGACGGCGACGGAGCGCCGTCCCTACCTTTGGTTAACCCAATGTTTGGGAAAACAGAATAAACAACAGGGAAAATGTTATGACGTCACGAGAACGAGTCCTGACAGCGTTTAGAAGGCAAGAACCAGACCGTGTTCCGGCAGTCCTTTACGATGAACTTATCGGGTACGTGCCGGATGTGGCGAAGATGCTGAAAGAAAAATGCGGTTCCAAGTCACCGTTGGAATATTTTGGTTTTGATATTACATCATTTTCGCTGGCGCCTTCCCGCCAAAAGTATGATTTTTCCAGATATGTTTCCGCGGACGAACATACAACGATTGATGAATGGGGAGTGGGGTGGAAACGCGGTACGCAGATGCATTATGCAGAAATTCTTCACCCAATGCAGAATCTTACTGCCGATGAAATCCGTGCATATCCATTTCCTGATCTCGATGAGAAGTATCGTTATGACGGTGTACGCGAGAAAATATCTGAAATTCATGCGAAAGGGCTGGCAACAGCTTTTTTTCCAGGTTCGATCTTTGAAACAGCCTGGTACATGAGAAACATGGAACAATTGTTTGCCGACATAATGACAGAACCAGAGATTTCGGAATACCTCCTTGATAGAATAACAGATATCGTTACTGGTGCCACTGTGCACCTGGCAAAAGCCGACCTTGATCTGTTGATTCTGGGTGATGATATTGCCATGCAAACAGGGATGATGATGTCCATGGAAATGTGGCGAAAGACATTCAAACCGCGATTGATGAAAGTTATCAAGGCGGCAAAAGAAGTGAAGCCTGATATTCTTGTGTTCTATCATTCGGATGGCAAAGTATGGGATGCGATTCCTGATCTCATAGATGCCGGCGTGGATGTCCTTAATCCAGTTCAACCGGAATGCATGGATCCGGCCGAGGTGAAGCGTGCATTCGGCGACAGGTTAAGTTTCTTTGGAACCATCAGCGTGCAGAAGACAATGCCTTTCGGGACGCCGGATGATGTACGGGCAGAAGTCAAATTGCGTATGGAAACGATAGGGAAGTACGGCGGACTCCTGTTGGCGCCAAGTCATGTGCTGCAACCCGATACGCCGTGGAAAAATATTGTGGCTTTTTTTGAGGCTGTTGAAGAATTCGGATACTACAAGTAGAAATCAGCATGTCGCAGAAGTTGTAATCCCTGTAAAAGGAAGGAATAACAATGATCAGGAAACTTTTTTTCTTGTCGTTAATATTTGTATTCGGATTAACCGTCTTACTTAAGGCGGGTCCTGCAAGGATTGAGGAATCGATGAGGGAATTTACCACTTATCCGTATGGCGATCCTGATCCCATTCCGCGCATGTCAAAATTCTATCCGTATTTCCGCTACGATGGATTCACCGCCAAATCGTCAAAACGCGCCTGGAAAACAGTTGAGTTAATCAATGATCATCTCAAGGTGCTGATTATGCCCGAAATCGGCGGCAAAATATGGGCGGCGGTCGAGCGTAGTACCGGTAAGTCATTCATTTATGCCAATAGCGTGGTAAAATTCCGCGATATATCAATGCGGGGTCCATGGACAAGCGGGGGGATCGAAGCGAATTATGGTATTATCGGGCATACGCCAAATTGTTTTTCACCGGTGGATTATCTTGTCAGCACTAATCAGGACGGCAGTGTAAGTTGCGTGATTGGTGTCCTGGAACTTTTAACACGTACTACCTGGCGTCTTGAAATTACGCTTCATCCGAATGATGCATCCTTCATCACGCGTTCATTCTGGTACAATTCATCGGGATTGGACCAGCCATACTATACCTGGATGAATACCGGGATCAAAGCGGCGGGTAACCTGCAGTTTACGTATCCGGCCAGTCATTATATAGGCCATGACGGTAAAGCCACGGTTTGGCCGATTGATCCACAGACGGGTAAAGATGTGTCCTGGTATGAACGTAATAATCATGGCAGTTATAAATCGTACCATGGAGTTGGTCGCCTGACTGATTGTTTCGGTGGATACTGGCATGATGACGAGTTTGGTATGGTGCACGTTGCCGCCTATGCAGATAAGCCCGGGAAGAAATTATGGATATGGGGACTGTCGCGCCAGGGTATGATTTGGGAAGATCTTCTTACCGATACCGATGGCCAGTATGTTGAAGTGCAGTCCGGCAGATTGTTCAATCAGGCTGCTGCTGACAGTTCCAAGAGTCCATTCAAGAACAGGGAATTTTCGCCCTATGCCACGGATGTATGGACCGAATACTGGCTGCCGGTCAAAGGTATCGGGGGATTCGTGACTGCCAGTGCATACGGTGCTCTGAATGTGGTGCAAAAAGGCGAGAACTTAACAATCCGCATATCGCCGGCTAAGGCTTTGCGAACAACGATGGAAGTATTGGATGGGGACAAGCTGCTGGATACACGCGAAGTTGACCTCAAGCCGATGCAGGCGGTTAGGCAGGAAATACGTCTTTCAGCAATTCCGAAAGCTCTTCGAGTTCGTATTGGCGGCGAGAAACTTACTTATACTGCCGGTGATAAAAATGTGTTAAGCCGTCCGCTTGAACCCCCATCTGATTTCGACTGGAATTCTGTTTACGGTCTTTACCTGAAAGGCAAGGAACTGGCGCGTCAACACCTGCATACGGAAGCCGCAAAGCAGTTGGATGAATGCTTGCAGAAGGACCATAATTTCCTTCCAGCATTGGTGGACAGCGCCATGCTGGCCAACTGGCGTGGCGACTACGAAACAGCCCGAGGTTTTGCGCGTCGTGGTTTGGCGATCGATGCATACGATCCCGGCGCAAATTATCAATACGGGCTGGCCTGCAGTGCTCTGGGGCAGACCACTGACGCTATTGACGGTTTCAGTATTGCGTCAATGAATGCAGGATTGCGAAGCGCATCATTGACTGAACTGGCGAAAGTTTACCTGCGCGAAAAACTTTATGATCGCGCCCTCGTTTGTGCCGAGGAAAGTCTGGAAAATAACCAGCGTAATCTTGATGCATTTCGGCTCCAGGCGTGCATCCATCGTCTTCGGAATGATGATGCCAAAGCGGAGACAACAGTATCAGCGGCCCTGGCGCTCGATCCGCTTGATCATCTTGCCCGTTTTGAGCGTTACTTGCGACATCGTTGCAGTCGCGAAGATGTCACGGGATTGATTCGAAGTGAACTCCCACACGAAACTTATCTGGAACTGGCCGCCTGGTATCGCAGGGTAGGGCGGGATGATGATGCCGCAAAAGTATTGGAACTGGCACCACCTACTGCCGAGGTGCTGTACTGGCTGGCGTATCTGCGGCATGATAAAAACTTATTGGCACGCGCGGAAACAACATCACCGGCGTTTGTATTTCCGTTCAGGCCTGAAGCAGTACCGGTTTTTATGTGGGCACGGGAGACAACCGGATCATGGCAATCTGCTTATTATCTGGCACTAATTCGTTGGTATCAGGGTGATATAACCCAGACGCAGAATCTGCTTGCCGGCTGTAGTGAGAAACCGGATTTTGCGCCTTTCTATGCAATGCGCGCACAGGTGAATGATCGCACCGCAATCAGTGATTTGCAGAAAGCATCATCGATTGACAAGGAGCAATGGCGATATGGTGTCATGTGTACCAGGGAACATCTCAAACAAAATGATCTTACCGGTGCTTTGGGGACAGCCGAAGGATATTCACGTTGCTTCCCGGAAAAAGACATTTTGGCGCTACTTCATGCGAATTCTTTGATTTTGTGCGGGAAATACAAGGCGGCAGTTGACCTGTTGCGATCACTTAATGTTCTGCCATGCGAAGGCAGTACGGAGGCCCATTTGCTCTGGCGCGAAGGCAATTTGATGCTGGCGCTTGAACAAATGAAAAATGGCGCATTCGACCAAGCGCTTAAATGTATTAATGAGGCAAGGGGATGGCGTGAAAGCCTGGGAGCCGGAAAGCCTTATCCGGAGGATTGTGACGAGCGTATTGAAGACTGGCTGGCATACAAATGTTACGTGGGTAAAAAATCCAAGGAAGACGCCAATTCAATGTTAGAAAAGATAACGGCTTTTAAAGGGCATCCGCCCTTGAATGGGTGTGGTGAATTGATCAGGGCTTGGGCTTTGCGTGAACGCGGTAAAGATGCTGAAGGGGAATCGGTTCTTACATCATGCTTGGCCAAGGATCCGTCTAATGAACCAGCAAAATGGGCTCTTGAAGTTTATCATGGAAAAACAAATGTCGCGTATTCCGGAACCCGAGATGATGTTTATCGTGTCTTAAGTGCGTGGTTGAAACGATAAATCATTGTATTTAAAGAGCAGCGGGTAGAAATGAATAAAATAATTACGATGTTGCTGCTATTGATGTGTTTTGTGGGAAAAACCTTTTCTGCGGAAGATGTCCAATATACCGTGGCGGAAAAACCGTGGGCCGAAGATCTTGGTAATCATCGGGCGGTGATACGTGTTGAACGGCAGGCGGATGCCGTATGGGTGCATCTGACGTGGCGCAGGCATGATATTTTACCGCAGGACAAAACCGTTATTGTTGTTCCTGTCGCTAGTACCAATACTATTAGGAATGTTGTTTCTGTCCAAATTAATCGTGAGACTGGTGACGTGGTGTTTCAGGCCAGTCAATCGGGTGAATATTTCATCTATTATATGCCGTTCACAATAAAGGGAAGTTACTTTCCAACCACTGTTTATACCAAACCAAAACCTACAACTGATTCGGCATGGCTGAATAAAAATGGATTGACTGATACGGAATTGCCGAAAGGTCAATGGCGTATACTTCCAAAAGCAGAAGTTCTGCGTTTTGAATCCCGCACTGCTTTTGACAGTTTCTTTCCCATGGAAATCATTGCAACTGCGGAAGAGGTCAAACAGTTATGCGATAAAAATCCCAATCCATATCTGTTGTTTCCTGAAGATCGGAAGTATCCGATTAGAATGGTCAATGACCTGCCGGAGCGATGGATCCGCAGTGGGCCACAGACCGAATTTCACGGGGAGGCAATGCGAAATGAGTTCTATGTGTTTCAGATTGGTGTTTACGCGGTTACAGAGGATTTGAAATCGCTCTCAATTAATTTCAGTGATTTGCGGCTTAATGGTGGCAAGAAGATCATTCCAGCAAGCGCATTACGTTGCTTCAATACTGGAGGAATAGATTGGCTGGGGCGGCCAATGATTAAACAGGTGAATATACCAAAGGGGCAGGTACAGGCACTATGGACCGGTGTGGATTTGCCTGAAAAGATAACTGTCGGAACTTATGAGGGCAGTGTTACAATCAAACCGGCTGGGCAGGCATCGACCACAATAAAACTGGTTTTAAATATTCTTCCGGAAGTTCTCAAAGACAGGGGTGATGCAGATTTATGGAGGATGAGCCGGCTCCGCTGGCTGGATTCGACGATTGGATTGGAAGATGAGATTACAGCTCCTTATAAACCGCTGAAGATTAAAGGTACCAGTGTTTCATGCCTTGGCCGGAGTGTGACCTTTGCCGGTGCCTGTCTGCCTCGCAATATTCTCTGCGGCAAGGACGACATTCTTGCCGCTCCAATCAGCTTCACGGCTGAAACGAAGGAAGGAAAGATTGATTGGCAGGCGAACCACCCAAGGATTGTGAAACATAATCCGGCGCGGGTAACGATAGAATCAGCAGCAAAAGGCGGGTCCTTATCACTGGACAGTCATGTTGAAATGGAATTTGATGGTTATATCAACTTTCAACTTTCACTCAAGGCGGAGAAAGATATTGATCTCAGCGATTGTTATCTGGAAATCCCGTTAAAGCGGGATTTTGCCGCGTATATGATGGGGATGGGGTGTAAAGGTGGTTATCGACCGGAACAATGGGCTTGGAAATGGGATCAGAAAAGGCATCAGGATTCGGTGTGGGTCGGAAATGTAACTGGTGGTTTGCAATGTAAGCTGAAGGGGTCGGATTACCGCTGGCCGCTGGTTAATATTTACTACCACCATCGGCCGCTATTGATGCCCGAGGCATGGTGTAATGAAGGTAAGGGCGGTTGTAAAGTCGAACAGGCAGGTGATGATCGTGTTGTTATCCGTGCGTATGGCGGCCCGCGAAAGATCGTGGCTGGTCAGGAATTGCGTTTTGACTTTGCCCTGCTTGTGACTCCTGTAAAACCTCTGAATGCGAAATTACACTGGGAACAGCGCTATTACCATACATGGCAAATGCTACATGATCCAGGGGAAGTTGTCAAAACCGGCGCAAAGATCATCAACATTCACCACGCAAATGAGATCAATCCTTTCATCAACTATCCATTTCTGGCGACAGGCAAAATGGCAGACTACGTGAAAAGTGCTCACGATGTGGGGTTAAAAACAAAAATCTATTATACGATTCGCGAACTTTCAAACCATGCGACGGAATTGTGGGCGTTGCGGAGTCTTGGTCAGGAGATTTACGCTGATGGTCCTGGTGGTGGGTATGCCTGGTTGCATGAACACCTGGTTGATCACTATGTGCCGGACTGGCATCATAAATTTCCAGATACATGGTGTGCATCGATCAGTCAGACTGGTTTATCGCGTTGGCACAACTATTATCTTGAAGGACTGGTCTGGCTGTGTCGAAACGTAGGTATTGACGGACTATATCTCGATGATATCGGTTATGATCGGGAGATCATGAAACGTGTTCGTCGTGTACTTGATAAGGTACATCCCGGCAGTCTGTTGGATTTGCATTCATGGAATCATTTCTGCGAAATTGCAGGATTTGCAAACTGTTTGAATTTGTACATGGAGCATATGCCATATCTGGATAGTTTATGGATTGGTGAGGGCCGTAATTATGATGAGGGCCCGGATCACTACATGGTAGAAATTTCCGGTATCCCTTTTGGTCTTTTCAGCGAGATGCTTGAACATGGCGGCAATCCATGGCGTGGGATGATTTATGGAATGACAACAAGACTTCCCTGGAGCGGCGATCCGAAGCCCATCTGGAAAGTCTGGGATGATTTCAATATTGCTGATTCAAAAATGATAGGTTACTGGGATACGGCGTGTCCGGTAAAAACAGACAACAAAGATGTCTTTGCCACTGTTTATCTGGGAAAGAAAAAGGCCATGGTTTCAATAGCCAGTTGGGCTGATAAAAAGGTTGATGTTAGATTGATTGTTGACTGGAAAGCTCTCAAGATTGATTCCGCGAAAGCCAGAATTTCTGCACCTGAGGTTGAAAAATTCCAGCCATCACGTATATTCAAGATTGGTGAAGAAATTCCGGTCGAGCCGAAAAAGGGTTGGTTATTATTCATTGAGCAAAACTGATTGTGTCAGGTATTGCCAGAGTGAGCAGAGTTGAGAATGAAAGAGAAGGCTGATATTAAAGCAATTAGTAAGGCGTTCCAGCTTTATGGGAATTATGTTGAAGCATCAGAATATGGCAGTGGCCACATTAATGACACGTACTGTGTTGTGTTTGACCAGGCAGGGAACAGGGTTCGTTACATATTTCAGCGAATTAATCACCATGTGTTTCATCATCCGGTCGCGCTCATGGATAATATCAGCCGTGTGACCTGCCATATTGCAGATAAAATGCCTGATGTGCCTGATGTATTCCGCCGTGTGCTTAAGGTTATTCCTTCCGTTGACGGTCTCCCGTACTGCTGTGATGAGTCTGGAAACTTCTGGCGGGTATATCTGTTTGTGGAAAATGCAAAAACCTATGATGCCATTCAGACTCCAAAGCAGGCCTTTGAAGCGGCCAGGGCATTTGGTTTATTTCAGAAAATGCTTGCTGATTTACCTTCCCCGCCATTACACGACACAATACCGGATTTTCACCACACGCCAAGGCGTTTCCATGCTTTTGAAAAGGCGCTTAACGAAGATGTGAGTAATCGTGCCCAATCAGCAAAACAGGAAATTTCATTTGTTTTGCAGAGAAAAGCAATTACCGGTGTGTTGATTGATATGCATGAAAAAGGAGATTTGCCGCTTCGTGTTACGCACAATGACTCAAAATTGAATAATGTATTACTTGATGATGTGACAGGAGCGGGGATTTGTGTTATAGATCTGGATACTGTTATGCCAGGCCTGACATTGTATGATTTTGGCGATATGGTTCGTACAATGACATGTATGGCGCCTGAAGATGAAAAGGGCCTTTCGAATGTGAACATGCAGTTTCCATTTTTTGAGGCGATAGTGAAAGGATATCTTCTTAGCATGGGTGATGTACTGAACAAGAATGAAACTGCATTTCTGGCGTTTGCGGGAAAATTGATTACTTTTGAAATAGGTTTACGCTTTCTAACTGATTATCTTGCCGGCGACACGTATTTCAAGATACATAGAGAAGGACAGAATCTGGATCGATGTCGAAGGCAGTTCAGGCTTGTGGAGTCGATAGAAGAACAGGAAGAAAAAATGAGAGAATTTGTGCGCTCGTGTATGTAAACAGACTTGTTTATGTTTCTGTGTTCAGAGGTAAATATTATGGCAAATTTCAACTGGCTGCTTGATGGAAGTATTGTTGGTGCATATCTGCTGGTTACAATGGTTGCCGGTTTGATGGTCCGCAGATATGTCGGCAAGGTAGAGGACTTTCTGGTCGCAGGCCGGGAAATGAATGTTTATCTCGGCATTGCCTCGCTTGCGGCGACTGAGTTCGGAATTGTCTCGTGCATGTACACAGCGCAGAACGGCTATCAATATGGATTCGCCGGGACAGTGCCCGGGATTGTCAGTTTTATAGCAATGTTATTTGTAGGTTGGACAGGATTCTGCATTAAGCCATTACGCGATTCCGGTGTCATGACCATTCCAGAACTCTTTGAAAAGAAATTTGGTCCACGTATCCGATGGGCCGCAGGTGTGGTGATAGTACTTGGAGGCCTGCTGAATATGGGTGTTTTCCTGAGGGTAGGCGGACAGTTCCTTGTGTTGTGCTGCGGAATAGACAACGTGCATACGGGAGTTGAGTTCATTGATAAGCACAAACTTGAACTCATGATGACGGTATTACTTGCAGGTGTGTCGCTATATACCATCCTGGGTGGAATGCTGTCGGTGTTAGTTACTGATTTTCTTCAGTTTGTGGTGATGAGCGCAGGCCTCATCATAATCACTGTTCTTGTGCTGGTAAATGTGGGATGGGATAGACTGATTGATACGGTGCAGAGCCATTATGGCACAGCAGGTTTCAACCCGTTCCTGAATCCCAAGATGGGGTGGGAATATGTGCTTTTCAATGTTTTCTTGAACACTGCGGCGGTATTAACGTGGCAGACAACTGTCGCGCGCGTACTGGCTGCCAAGGATACCAGGACGGGGCGCAAGGTATACACCGGGACCAGTTTCTTCTTTGTCTGCCGTTTCCTGATTCCCGCGGTATGGGGCATTGCTGCACTGGCAATGCTTCCAGCCGGGATTGATTCTCTGGAAGCGATGCCACGGTTTGTCAGCACATTTGTACCGGTTGGCCTGATGGGCCTGCTGGTTGCGGCCATGCTGGCGGCGGACATGTCAACTGATTCGTCATATATGCTTACCTGGGCCAGCGTAATCTACAATGACATTCTTGCGCCTTTCCGCAGAGGGAAACCATGGTCCGAGAAAAAAGGATTGTTTTGGAACAGAACGATTGTTGCATTGATAGGCCTTTTCCTGTTGTTCTATGGACTATGGTATCCTCTGAAGGGAGACTTGTGGACATACCTCGGCGTGACTGGAACAATTTATCTGGCAAGCATGTCCGTATTGCTGATTTCATGTTGTTATTGGAAACGGGCCAATAACTGGGGTGCTGCGGCTGCAATTATTTGTGGTGCCTGTATTCCAGTAGGCTATCTGATTTTTGAACTATTGCCTGCAACCAAAGATATCGCAGCGAAAATAGGGCCGTACTATTCGGGCATTGCTACCTATTTAACAGTGGGGTTGGCGATGGTAGTAGGATCTTTGCTTAAACCACAACCGAAAAAATCATAGGGGAGGAATTGCTATGCATCATATTATTGACCATTGGTTCTGGTTCCTGATTACCATGGCATGTGTTGTATGGTATTCCACGATTACCATTTACGTGGCGATTCGCGGTGTATTCGATATTAAACACATGCTCACCCGGTTATCCGACAAACAATCCCAGGATGTTAATTCGGATAATAACAACGTCAAATTATGAACTCTTCTGACTGAATCCCGTAATTGATTAACGTGACCCGCCATCTTGTCCACCGGAATCTCAGTGAAAGAGGATGAACGGCAGGTAATTTCAGATATGTTTTTTCTCCTCTGCGATTAAACCGATAATAACGAAAGTCAGAAGTAAAGACGGGAAGAGGTAGAGGTTGGGAATTTCAGCCAGTAGTTTTGAAAGAAGATGAGTCAGGAGAAGTGTAAGTGCTCCATAGCCAAAAGCCACGACCAGAAGAAAAACCGTGAGTCTGACAAAAAAGTTATAATCCTTCACCATGTCTCGAATAAAACCGTTGATGTGATCACCAAACAGAACAAGGAGAGCTGCGGTTATTGCCATTGCGATCTTGTAAAGATATGGATGGAGAAACTGAGACGCAGAAGTAAGTATTTCTGTCATTAAATAACACGATTGATGAATGTTGTTTACGATCTGTAATTCGGAGCTTCCTTGATGATCTTTACGTCGTGAGGATGCCCTTCGCTGAGACCGGCAAGAGTTACTTTGATGAAACGTCCGTTCTTTTTAAGTTCTGCTATACTTTTACATCCGCAATAACCGAGTGATGAACGAAGTCCACCGCAATACTGGGTCATGACTTTCGTGACTGTTCCGGCGTATGGGACAATTCCTTCAACACCCTGCGGGACGAGATCATCTTCCTTGGTATTTGCCTGACTGTAGCGCTCGCGGCTTCCTGTCCCGTCGCGCATTGCAGCCAGGCTTCCCATACCACGGTATGTCACATACTGACGCCCCTGATGGATGATTTTTTCGCCCGGACTTTCCTCTGTTCCGGCGAGGATGGAACCAAGCATTACGGTATCGGCTCCGGCCACAATTGCCTTGGGTACGTCACCAGAATGGCGAATACCGCCATCAGCGATTATTGGTACAGTATTCCCAATTGCCTTTGCTGCTGCATAAATGGCAGTAATCTGGGGTATTCCAACACCGCAAACTACGCGCGTGGTACAGATCGAACCAGGGCCAATACCGATTTTTATGGCATGCGCGCCTGCATCGCGTAGTGCAATTGCACCTTCACCAGTTCCAACATTCCCGGCAATTATGTCAATTTTAGGAAAATGTTTTACAATCCACTTTACCATTTCGATTATTCCACTGGAGTGACCGTGTGCGCTGTCGACAACGATGACGTCAACTTCCTCAGCGGCAAGCGCTTCAGTACGCGCATAATCGCTCTGGCTGACAGCGGCACCTACGCGAAGGCGGTATTTATCATCCCGGTTGTAAAGTGGATGAACATTTTCGACAAGAGCTTTCACATCTGAAAAACTGTAAAGTCCAACAAGTTTGCCCTTTGAGACAAGCGGCAGTTTGCCAATCTTATTGTTCATCATGATTTCGTATGCTTCCTTAAGGGACGTCTTTAGAGGAGCTGTTATGACGTTGGATGTCATCAGATCAACAGCCTTGGCGTTAGTGGATCGTGAGTACTTGATATCGGTCGAGGTAAGAATTCCAACCAGGGTATCTTTTTCGTCTACAATCGGGAAACCACTGAACGAGAATCCCTTTTCTTCCTTTTTCTTATTGATGGTTTCTATAGTGTCAGTAGCGTGAAATACAACAGGGTTGCGGATAAGGCCATGCAAGTGATGCTTGACTGTACTGACCTGCCTGCTTTGTTCCTCCACAGAGAGGTTTTTGTGGATAATGCCTATCCCGCCGAGGAGAGCCATGGCGTTAGCCATCTCAGCCTCAGTTACCGTATCCATAGCCGCGCTAACGAACGGGATGTTGACGTTTATGCGGGTGGTCAGTCGACTGGTTATGTCGGTCTCTTCCGGAAGGAAGTCTGCATATTGCGTGATGAGGGATATGTCATCAAATGTAAGGCCTTCATGTGGAAACTGTTCCATGAATTCCTGAATATATGTATTCTTGTTCATTCTCCTGCTTTCCATACACCTTATTGCCTGTATCAAACTGTTGCCCGTTGGTTTATAGCGATGAATTGCCGGTTCGTCAAGTCTGAAAAGATCAATTACGAGTTGCCTGATATATGTTGATGCAAACCAATGGATTCTGTAACTTTTCAATAATATAAAAGCATGATAATAGAAAAAATGATGCATTAGAACAAACGGCAGGTTTCAGCTGATTTAACTGAGCTATCTTTGGGAAGACTCTGAAATGACAATAAAGAAAGCACCTGATGCAACACGACAGGCACAAATACGTGCTGAATTGCACAGGGATATTGATATCAGACAGAAGAGTTACAGAGAGAGAGCCTTGAAGCTTTTCCCTCATGTCTGTGCACGGTGCGGTCGCGAATTTTCGGGGAAAAGGCTTCGGGAACTTACCGTCCATCACAAGGACCATGACCACAATAATAATCCGAATGATGGAAGTAACTGGGAGCTATTGTGTCTGTACTGTCATGACCACGAACACGAAAAGTATAAAATCGCCGGATTTTATGAAGGCTCGATGGTAGAAAAAGAAAAGCCTTCCGGTTTCAGTCAATTCGACAATTTGGATGCTTTGTTAAAGCCAAATAAACCGGATCAGGATAAGACCTAGGTGCGATCAATATGGAAATTGCCCTGTTAATAAATGAGCGGACGGTACGGACCAAACTCTTGGCAGGGATTGGCTGCAATGAGGCCATCATCAGGGAATATTCAACTGCGACTGACGCGTTGCGTGAGTTTTCTTCGAGACAATTTGATTTGATAGTCATGGATTGGAAAATTTATCCGGGCTATGGTTGCAGTGATGCTGAGATACGAGAGCTGGCGTCGCTTATTCCGAATTCACCTCATAACGAAAACCTGCTTTACTGGCAGGTTGCATTAAAAGTGATTACCCATATTCGTGACGAGGGATCCATAAATTTAAATACTCCTGTTCTTTTTAGATTTCCCGAAATACCGGAATCATATGCATTCGGAATGGGTGATGAGCTTACACGGGAGATTATCAGGATGGATTTAAAGGAAAAAGGCACGATTGAAACAATCTACGGTGTAAAGGTGGATGATTTTATTAAAGTGATAAGGAAGATGGTGGGTACGAATGTTTGTGATGGACACAGGTGAATGTTCAGGACATATTGCGTTGAAATTTGCAGGGGTGGGATTACGATCACGAATATGCCAGAGATTAAGAAAATGAGACGAAGACGATGAATACCGGAATGTTTGTTGGAATGTCGCTTGTGACCAGCTTTTTGGTGGCTGTCGGACTACCAATGGCAATGGGAGTTTTTTTTCGTGGTTTCATGAAGAAAAGCAATGTGAATGTTCCTGCACTTATGGCTGGTGCTATGATGTTTTCAATTCAGCAGTACATTGTATATCGCGGCGATCAGAGGTTAACAACGGTATTGCCGCGTGTTCAGGCTTTTTTGCCTGAGACGATCCGGCATGAAATGTGGATCATTGTATTTATAATTGTGCTCTTAATGCTGGCAGGTGTCGGGTTACCTTTCGTTTTTGCCCGGCTTGGGATAAAGGCGTCTGATTTTGTTGATAAAGTCATGGAAAAAATAACAAATTTTATTAATAAAATCCTTCACAAAAAACCGGTACAATAATCCCGTGAATGATAGAAATGTGATAATCTATTTTAATCTACTGGTCCGGATCCCCATGGTTAATGACGTATTTTTTTGGACAACATTGACACGTTTTTACCGGCGATATAATGAACCGAACGCACAGGTGACTGATCTTGTGTGAGAAACTGAGGATTGTCGTAGGGGCGGACCGCCAATTTTGTTATAAATTCTATTCGTCTTTCGAGTAATGAAGAAATTATTCAATAAATTTAAATTATTCAGGACATACGGAAATTCGTATGCGTTCTTGGGCGTATGCGGGTTATTCTTTTTTTGTGAGACGGCAAAAGGATTGGATATAACCAATTATCTCAGTCCGTGGAATCGCGAGCGGCCTGTGAGATCTGCCACGTATTATATTGTTCTACACACGACGGAAGGTTTTAATTCCGGATCTATCCGGAAAATCCATGCTAATGGCGAAGCACATTACTTTCTGGATACTGCCGGACGGGTTTCGCGGATCATTGAAGAAAAAAGACTTGCTCTTCATGCCGGCAGGAGCGTCTGGGATGGAAGGCAGGATGTGGATAGATTTTCAATAGGTATTGAAGTAGTGGGAAACTATAACAAGGATATCACGCAGGCACAGTATAGATCGCTCAGGGAGTTGTTGGCTATCATTCAGGAAAAATACAAAATACCTGACGATCGAGTCTTGACTCATTCAATGGTTGCCTATGGTGCGCCGAATTCGTGGCATAAAAAGGCACATCGCGGTCGAAAACGATGCGGTATGTTATTCGCTGGAGAATCAGTGAGGCAGAGGCTGGGATTGGACAAGAAACCGTCAAATGATCCGGATGTCAAATCAGGCAGGGTGGTTGTAGGAGACCCCTATTTGGCACAGGTACTTTACGGAAAGTCAGAAGAGCAGAAGAAAGCCGTGGTGCGATATACCAGTGAGGATGCCAACGTTATTTCCCATACCCGGTCTGCATGGGACATTGCCGGCGACAGATACAAAAGTGAAAGTGTGGTTTATCATTTTCCTGACGGCAAAGAACGCCGTGGAAATGAAGTCAGGGACTGGAAAAAAATGCCTGTCGGCACCAAGGTGTTTCTCTCAGAGGAAGAGAAAGATGATGAAGCTGAGAACATTCTTGAAATTGGTGTTGATGGTGCTAATTCACGGGAAGTTGCCGGCGAGGAGTATAACAGCAAGACAACAATCTATTTCCTTCCGGATGGTCATATCATGCAAGGGGATGAAATTGGGGAGAATGAACTCTCATCACTTCCGGAAAAAACCAAGGTGCTGGTTGGATACAAATATGGAGGAAAGGTCACGGCCAAGCGGAGTGCATTTGAGATTTGTGGCAAGGCGTGGAATTTTCCTTCGACTTATTACAGGCTTCCTGATAGCTCGATTACGCCAGGGAACAGGCTGAATGAAGGTCAAATTCCCAAAAATGCGGTCGTATTTTTCAGGAATTAATGCGAATATCAATCTCAGTGTAAGAATTGGAGGTGTTCATGGTGGATATTTCATTTATCAGGCATTATTTGAAATTCATCTTTTTGATCACAGGTATTTTAATGGCTTTGGTGTTTGCCGGTTGTGATGATAATGACAGTTATTACGATCATGTTCCTCCGGCTGGTCAGGGAAGCCTTGTTGTTGATAACGGCACCGGAGACGATATATCGGTATATATTGATGGTGTTCGAATGACCGGTGTTGATGATGGTGATGCTGGCATCATTGATCTTGCGCCAGGGGTGTACAGGCTCGTACTGGATTCTGATCACTCTGAACGGAGTTACAGGGCTGATATGGATATTCTTCAAAATCGATTGACAATCATGGAAGTCTGGCCATCATCAGCCAATAACTACTATTATTATGATGTGGTGACTACATACGATTGATTTATCCAGCTTCCATGGTTTATCCTCCTTCGCAGGAGACCCCGGACTATGAGTCCGTGGGATGAATGCAAATTTTGCTACGGCGGATTCCGCGAAGAAACTGCGGGCTTCAGCCCGCAGAGCTTCATCGGCGGTATGTAGCAATGAATTCTGCTTGAGCGAGAATGTGTCCATCAATTGTCTTCATGACTCGTGATTTATCAATGCCGGGACCAAGACCAGTCTCTTTGTCAATGGCATATATTTTGAAAAAATACCTGTGAGTTTTACCGGGTGGCGGCATTGGGCCGTTGTAACCGATTTTCCCGAAGTCATTTATACCCTGTTTGGCAGTGTTTAATACCGTTTTGGTCCGTGGTAATCCTTCCGAAATCGAAGAAACGTTCGCAGGAATATCGTAAAGGACCCAGTGTACCCAGGTTCCTGCAGGTGCATCTGGATCATCACATATCATGACAAATGCCTTTGTGCCGGCAGGTGCGTTGGTCCATTGGAATTGCGGGGAAATGTCCTTGCCGAACCCTGTAAATTCCAAAGGGATTGGCTGGCTATTATTCAGAACTTGACTCGAGAGTGTGAATGTCATGGTTGTACCTCCGTTAACCGGGTTGACCGCGCTAATGTACATTATTAAAAAAAAAGCTGTTAAGATGTATTTTAACGGGTGAGAAGTCATGATGTGTCACTCCATCGGGCTATTGGTCCCCAAAAATAACGATTTGGACGTCTGTAAACCCTTCGGCTTTCAGTTTGTTTATAAGAGATTCTGCCAATGAATGTGGCAGGTCATGGTGAATATGTACTGTTATGGGAGTGGTAGTTGATATAAGCCGTCTTACCAGTTCATGCTTGAGATTCGCGAAGTCGATTTGTTCATGTTCAAGGAAAAGTGTCTTATTTTTGTTTGCGATTATGTTTTTACTGTAATGTCGAAGGGTTAACGGTTTGATGGAGCTGCATCCCGGCAGACTGACGATTACCATTAAAACCATAAGAAGCAGATATATCCTCATGCTGTTAATTTATAACAGGGGCATTGTGAAATCAAGTATGAGTTAAAATATGTCGCTTGTCGAAGGCCTGATAAATGTGTATTAGTATGTATTCAGTATGTGATTCCTTGGAGAATGGTAAAGAATGAATTTGATTTTTCAAACGGGCAGTCTGGCCGACAAGAAGTTTGAGTGCGGTGAAATGGTGATGATTGGCAGGGATCCGTCCAACGACATCGCCATACCCGATGCATCGGTCTCCCTCGTACATTGTCAGATATATGCTGAAGGTGGCCGCATGTTTGTAAGGGACCTTGGTTCAACCAATGGTATCATGTTGAACGGACACCGAGTGATCAGTGCCGAAATAAGGCACGGCGATTCGTTGGTGATCGGCAAAAACAAAATAAAGATTGTAGTACCCGGCGCAAAAACAATTCTTTCATCAGCGGAGACGGAAAAGGCCGATACAAAACCTCAGGAAGCTACGGTTGTTGACGGGGATTTCTTTGCCAGGGCTACTGCTGTTGACGAACGTCAGGGCGGTGAGCTTTCCGGTAATATTTTCGGAACTGTAACCTATTTCTTGAAACGCAAGATTGCTGATGGCGGAATGGGGTCAGTGTATGAGGCTGAACAGTTTGGTGCGGAAGGTTTTATTAAAAAGGTTGCAATAAAAACCATTTTGCCAACATATGTCCGGAAGGAAAGCTTTGTTTCATCTTTCATAGGTGAAGCGAAACTGGTGGCAAACCTGGTCCATCAAAACATCGTACAGATTCATCACCTGGGCAGACACGAGGATGGATATTACATCGCCATGGAATATATCGATGGTATCAATCTGACGAGATTTATACGTTTGCACCGGAAATTGAAACGGGTGGTTCCGATAGAAATTGCTACGTTCATTGCCAGCCGTATTTGCCGTGGGCTGGAGTATGCGCACAATAAAAAGGATGAGTATGGTAATCCCCTGGGACTGGTCCATCGTGATGTATCTCCAAACAATGTAATGATAACCAGGGAAGGTGAAGTAAAACTCACAGACTTTGGTGTAGCCAAGGCGGCGCAATTTATGGGGAATGATGATGGCTACCTTGTCGGCAGTGTTGAATATATGTCGCCTGAACAGGCAAACTGCGCCGTCATTGATAACCGGAGCGATATCTATTCCCTGGGTCTTTTGTATTATGAACTTCTTACCGGTGTAAGGATTTTTCAATGTGAAGGAGATGATATCGATGGCACCGTAGAGCGCGTCAAGCAATCGAAGGTGCCTGATCCTCTGGAATATCGAAAGGATATTCCGAAGGTTGTTGTAGATATTCTTATGACATGTCTTAAAAAACTTCCTGACGACAGGTATCAGACAGCAGGCGAACTTGGTTATGCGCTTGAACATGCGATGTATTCGAAGGGATACGGACCTACAATTGTAACTCTCGCCGGCTATGTTAATGAAATCAATAAAGCCGCAACGGCTGCAGGTATTTAAAGAAGCGGTATCCTCATGACAATGAAGAAATTTATCAGTCCGGAATTTCTTCTCAAGGACTCATTCAGACTGGCAAGAAAGATTTATGATTCTGGCTACCGGCCGGATGCCATGGTGGCATTATGGCGAGGTGGTGCGCCGATTGGTTTGGCGGTCCATGAGTTCATGTGTTACAAAGGAGTAAATGTTGACCACATGATTGTGAAAGCGGAATCATATTCGGGCATAGGGAAAAGAGGGGAGCCTCGTATTGGAGATATGAATGTTATTCTTTCTGCCCTGGGACGGGATTCAAAGGTTATTATAGTTGATGATATTTATGATACTGGTTGTACCGTCAGGAAGGTGCGTGAAATTCTCTTTAAGAAAACACGAAACGTTAAGATAGCAACTCTTTACCTTAAAAAAGGTGCGATTGAGTCACCTGATTTCTTTGTCAGGAAAGTAACCGGTTGGATTGTGTTTCCGCATGAGATCGCAGATCTGTCTCTTGATGAGATCAGGGACAAGAATGAATATATACATAGTCTTCTTGTTGAAGAGTGATAAGCGGGGGTAACCTGTTATTTGTTTAGAAATACTTTGCGTACAGCATCGAGTACATGTTGAATTTTGAACGGCTTCTGAATGTAAGCCGTACAGCCAAGATCAAAACTCTGGTGTTCAGTATTTTCTGAGCCGTAAGCCGACACGACGATTGTCGGTATGGGTGGTGTTTTCGAATGTGCCAGCTTGATAAGCTGCATCCCATCGACAGGGGACATTCGTATATCTGTTATAAGCAGGTCGTATCTTTCGTTCTTGATCATTTCTGCAGCTTTTTCGCTGTCGCGCATGGTTACGACTTCATGACCTTCTGATTTAAGAAGTATTTCCATTGATTGGAGTACGGATGCTTCATCATCAACTACAAGTATCTTTGACATTTCTTTCCCCTGTTAATCTTTGGTGTTCAAACCCATGTAAAATACCGGAACAAAGCTAACACGCAGTCGGTTCCTTATGCAAATAAAGAAAAAATTATGAAGATTTAGATTCATTTGAATCAATGTTATCTGGATGTTTGACTATTGTTCGTGGAGAAAATGCCATTGCTGCTGTTGCCAGGAGGGTGGTAAATACAGCGATCCCATACGCCCCTGATGCCGCGAGCATGCCAACGGCGGATGCTACCCACAGTGATGCGGCTGTTGTTATCCCGTGAATATTATAACCTTCTTTCATGATGGCGCCGGCGCCGATGAAGCCCATGCCGGTAATGATGCCCTGGATTGCACGGCCGGGATCGAACTTGACATCACTGTTGAGAGTCCTGAGCAGGTAATAAGCCATCAGCATTACTGCGGCTGACCCCAGCGAAACGAGAATATGGGTTCTCAGTCCCGCTGGATGACGCGTTAGTTCGCGTTCCATTCCCAGGATGCCACCAAGAAAACAGGCAGCCAGTAATTTAACAATTTCATCCCATGAACATTGTTCAATCCCGAATATGCTCAGACACCCGACATCCATTTTGACCTCCGTATATATCAATCACTAGCATGGTGTCATGTATAAATACGGTCAAGAAATAATTATCGAATTCGGCATTGACAAGGGAATGACACATGCTAATTATATTGCAGTTCTTTGAGATAATAAGTTTTGTGGAAAGAGTACGGAAGTCTGTGAAAATCAGACGCGGTTGCGCCGCTGTAACCGGCTACGAAACCTCAGTGACCACCCTGAATCAAACCTAGGGGAAGGTGTGGTAGTAGATTTGAAGCCGGAAGCCAGAAGACGTTTCTTTTCATGCTCATCACGCAGATATTCGGGAAAGCGTGCAAACTCCTTCGCGGGAAGGGAGGATGAGGTGTAATTGATTGACGATTATCAAGCCTTCAGACTTCTTTCCGGAAGCCTGAAGGCTTTTTTGTTTTCTGCGTTTTTACCGGGAGTTAAAAATGAAAATAAAACGAAAATACCGGATAACACTGGTCTTTGGCGGTGCAAGAAGCGGTAAGAGCAGTTATGCGGGACGCATGGCGGAAAGCAGTTTTAAACATCCTCTATTTCTCGCAACAGCTGAACCGATTGATCCTGAAATGGCGGGAAGGATAGCACGTCATAGGACGGCGCGCGGACCTAAATGGTCATGCATTGAAGAGCCATTGGATATTGCTGGCGTGATCGCAAATGTTCCAGCAGATAGAGACGGTATACTGCTCGATTGTGTCACAGTGTGGCTTAGCAATGTTCTTATTAAGGAAGGTCCCAAATCCATTAATAGAAGGAAAAATGACTTTATCGCTGCGCTGCAGAAAGTGAAAAGAAATGTGATCATCGTGAGTAATGAAGTTGGGATGGGGATTGTGCCTGACAATGAGTTGGGACGGGATTTCAGGGATTATGCCGGCTGGTTGAACCAGGAACTTGCGGGAATCGCCGATAAAGTTGTGTTCGTTATTGCCGGAATCCCGATGGTTATTAAACGGAAGAAAGGGAAAAGGTAAATTGTGTCTGATTGTTTAAAAAGTACGATTGACGAAATCAAGCCGGTATCAAAGGAATCGATTGCAAAGGCCTACGAACGTTTGGATTCGCTTACCAAACCGAAGAGGAGCCTGGGGTATCTGGAAGAGCTTGCCGCGCGATATGTGGCGATAAGGGGGGAAATACGGCCAATATTCAGGGGAAAGAAAGTATTCGTATTCGCTGGTGATCACAAAGTTGTTGAGGAAGGTGTAAGCGCATACCCGGCTGATGTCACCGGATTAATGGTAATGAATTTTATACACGGTGGTGCGGCAATAAACGTGTTGGCACGCTGTGCCGGCGCAGAGGTTGAAATCATAGATATTGGGATGGCGAAAGACCCGGGTAATTTGAAAGGACTGCTGAGACTCAATGTTAAACGCAGCGCTGACAATATTGCCAAAGGTCCTGCAATGACAATTTATGAGGCAAAGAAAGCTGTTTCCGTGGGAATTGAACGTTTGAATTTTGCAGCCAATACTGGAGTCACGCTTGTTGCTACCGGTGAGATGGGGATAGGTAACACAACACCGGCTGCTGCGTTATATGCAGCATATCTCGGATTGCCGGTTTCGGAATTGGTTGGGCCGGGGACAGGACTGGATGTACAGGGAATTGCGAAGAAAACAAAGATTATCGAGAAGGCGTTGGAGGTAAACAGGTCACGCTGTACAGGTCCGATCGAAACATTGGCTGCGCTTGGTGGTTTGGAGATTGCAGGTATCTGTGGGCTTTGCCTCGGTGCAGCAGCTAGAAGAATCCCGGTGGTGGTTGACGGCTATATATCTACGGCTGGCGCACTTGTTGCCATGACGATTTGTCCGGCTGCGAAAGATTACATGTTCTTCTCGCACATGAGTGCTGAACCAGGTCACAAGAAGTTTTTTGAAACAGAAAATTTGCGGCCCGTACTTGACCTTGGAATGCGACTGGGAGAAGGCACGGGTGCAGTTATGGCCATGCAGATCATTCAGGATGCCGTGGCTATCTATAATGAAATGGCGACGTTTGCGGATGTCGGCATAACGCCAGGGGCATGAGAAAGAAGAAAAACGGCTTAATAAAAAAAATAGAATGTGGATTGAAAATATTATGCGTGGATTAATAACAGCAATAAGGACCCTTACCTTATTTCCTGTACCGGGCCGGGATGCAGAAGAGATGTCCGACTCTTTGCCGTTTTTCCCGCTTGTCGGTGCATTAATTGGACTCCTGGTTACAGGGATAGCCTGGATCGCAGGGGGTAGATGCGGCTGGCCGATAGGTGCGGCGGTTCTTTGCGTCGGGGTGGTGTCATTTCTGACCGGCGGGTTACACTTGGACGGACTTGCTGATACTTTTGATTCGTTGGGAGGACAGACGATCCAGCGCCGGCTGGAAATCATGAAAGATTCGCGGATTGGCAGTTATGGGGTGATTGTATTGATTTTAGTGTTGTCAGCCAAGATTGCAGCCATTGCGCGCCTGGCTGGAGTGGGAAATTATTGGCAGTTGATTGTTCCGTTTGTTGTTTCGAGGGTAATGCAGGTTCATCTGATTGTTACGCTGCCATATGCCCGTGCTGAAGGTGGAATGGGGCAGAAGTTTGTAAAGGGAGCGACAATGTACCATTTTGTAGTGGCCTATATTGTCGGACTGATGCTTTGTTTTGCCGTTGGAAGCTTTTTTGCCGTAATTATAGGCATCGGCGCATGCCTTTTATGTTCAATTCTCGCATCCTGGATGCGCCGGACATTTGGCGGTGTTACGGGTGATCTTATAGGAATGGGCAGTGAATTATTTGAGACAGGAATAATGGTGATCTTGGGTTTTTCAGTGTGATTGGATCGTATATATGAAAGTTGCATCATCATGGAGTGGCGGAAAAGACTGTTGTCTTGCTTTGTACAGAAGCTTGGAACAGGGCGTGGACGTCGAATATCTGTTTAACCTCATTTCGCAGGACTTGGGCCATTGTTGTTTCCATGGCATAGATTCAGGTTTGTTGAAACTGCAGGCTGAACTGATGGGTATACCGCTTGTACAAAAATCAGCCCGTGATGACATGAACGAATATGAAAATGATTTTAAAGCAGGGGTTGCTCTGTTGCGCGGGATCGGAGGTATTGTTTTCGGCGATATCTATCTAAATGAACACAGAGATTGGGCTGTAAGGGTATGCCGGGATATGAATATTGAGGCCCTGGAACCGCTTTGGAATGAGAATCCTTCACGACTTGTCGAGGAATTTATTGATGCCGGATTTGAAGCATTGATTATCAGCTGCCATGAAGAAAAGTTCGGGAAGGATTTTGTAGGGAGAATCATGAGCAGGGAAATGATCCGGGAGTTGGAGAGGCGTAGTATATGTACGTGCGGGGAAAATGGAGAATTTCATACCCTGGTTGTAAATGGGCCGATTTTCAAGAGAAGAATTGAAATCTTGGAAGCTGAACCGGTTTTAAAAGATGGCTTCTGGAAGCACTGGTCACTGGATATTCAGAAGTATAAATAACCGAAAGATTGCGAATGCGATTACAATTGAAGAAAAAGGGAGGTATGCGGATGAAAAGAAAAACAATGATTGTGGCAGTATTGGGTGTAGTTGGGACCATGGCGTATGCGGATACAACGAATCGTGAAATTCTTGTCACAGCCACGAGAGAGAGCAGGGGGACACTGGATGTTGCATCGGATGTTACCGTAATTACCTCTGATGAAATAAGAAATGCCGGATATGTTGATGTTGCGGAAGCTCTTAAAAATGTTCAAGGAGTCACCATGCGTTCGATTACCGGTAATCCTGCTACTACTGAGATTTCAATGCGCGGGTTTGGAGAGAATTCGCATGGTCGTGTCCTTGTCCTGTTGGATGGACGGAGATTGAACAGGCCGGATATGGCTGGTATTAACTGGTTCGAAGTCCCTCTTAGTAATGTTGAGAGAATCGAAGTGGTACGCGGAGGAAGTACGGTTTTGTATGGTGATAATGCTGTTGCCGGTGTAGTAAATATAATTACCAGAAAAGGCGGAAAAGAACCGGCAGGAGGAATTTCTGTTGATGTCGGCAGTTATGGAATGAACTCGGTCAGGGCCGACATTTCCGGATCGAAAAACAGGTTATCATATGCGTTGGATGGCGAGAGATATGAATCGGATGGATGGCGCGACAGAACAGGGTTTTCTGCATTCGGTTTCGGCGCAAATCTTGGTTATGATATCAGCAAAAACCTGAATGCTTCCCTTGCTCTTTCAGGACAGAATGTCAAATACGAGATTCCGGGCTGGTTGTCCAAAGCCCAAATGGAATCCGATCCGCGCCAGAGCTTGAATCATGATGATAGTGCCGAGAACACTTACTTCAATGCCGATTTTGGATTGAGCAGTCAGGTTGGAGATGGGAAAAGGATTGACATGAGCCTGATTTATGGCCGTAAGGACATTGTCAGTGATATGACAAGCTGGTCAAGTTTTGCGGATCTTATTGTTGATACCTATGGAGTCACTCCCCGTTATTCGATGGAATTTGATACATTCGGTCATCAAAATAATTTGTTAATTGGTGCTGATTTTTATTCGGACATTCTGAATGTAAAACGCTATGGCGATGTAACGAGGGCGATGCGGACCATTTCTGCAGATGTCGACAAAACAACTGTTGGCGGATATGCAAGAGATGAGTTCAATATTCAGAAAGATCTTGTTCTGGGCGCCGGTGTGCGGGTTGAATCGACAAGGGTAGATGCCGATGTGAAATCTGCAGGTTCCACGCTGGTAAGTGACGATACAACGCATCATGAAAATGCATTCGATTTATCGCTTAATAGGACCATTGATAATTGGTGTAAAATGTTCACGCGTTTTTCGACTCTTTACCGCTATCCATTCGTAGATGAACAGGTAAGTTATATCGGTTATGGAAGCGATCAGTTCTACTCGGACATAAAACCTGAAGAAGGCTGGAATATTGAGGCAGGAACCGAATTGCTGATCGATAAGAAAACAACCGCGTCTATTACTGTCTTCTGGCTGGAAATGAAAGATGAAATCGCATGGAACAATATTACCATGCGAAACGCGAATCTGGATAAAACGCGTCACTGTGGTATTGAGTTATTTGCAGGTCATACTTTTGCAGATATTGTGAAAATTGACGGTAATTATACGTTCACTGAGGCAGTATTTGATGACGGACCGAATGATGGAAAAGACATTCCTCTTGTCCCGCCTCACAAAGCTTCGGTAATGGTCGAACTGATATTGCCCGGTGATTTGTTCTTTGATGTGAACACCACTTATGTTTCATCGTCCTGGCTCGGCAGCGATAATAGTAATTTCGGGGAGAAATTGGAGGGATATACAGTTGTCGATATGTTCCTGCGTCATAAGTCGAAAATTCTACCAGGGTTTGAGTTATATGCCGGCGTGGAGAATGCGTTCAATGAAAAATATGCCAGCCTGGGTTACAGGGGATTTGATCAGGATGGTTACTATCCCTCCCCGGGTTCAACATTCAGGGGTGGCATGTCTTACAGATTTTAGAGAGATGTTCCTTCCGAATTGTTCTGTTTTGGCAGGTACTTGAAGTAGAGGGTGATATCGATAAGAATCATTATCATGTTTATTACATAGAGTATGATGATCCAGTCGAAAGAATAGAGGATCTTGTGAATCATTCCGCTCAGATACCCGAAACAGACTATTCCCATGAAAAGCGGGCATTTTCCTGTAACTACTTTTGTACGGATGGATTTTGCGATAGAAATCGGCCAGCTCACTCCGAAACATACCAGCATTATGGCTTCGAAAATACTCATGTGTCCTGTAATATAATAAAATAGTGGTTGCCGTGATGCAGGAAGGGTTTTACATCTCCTTGTAATGAGGGCCGCCGCCACCTTCAGGAAGGTTCCATTCGATATTTTGATATGGATCCTTGATTTGGCACGTCTTGCAATGCAGGCAGTTCGAAGGATCAATCCTGATGCTCAATCCGTCGTCGTTCAGGGTATAAACTTGAGCGGGACAGAATAACGTACAGGGCGCTCCGAATTTATTTATGCATTCTTTGCACTTTTCGGTGTCGAGTATTTTAAGATGACATGGCTGATGTTCCTCGTGTTTAGTTCCTGAGAAAAAAACGTCGGTAAGGCGGTCCATCTGCAGTTCCCTGTTGGAATCATCGGATTTGGGTACTTGATCCCAGGGTTTGCATTCAGATTTCGGTTTCATGTGCTTCCAGTCCGCGGTAGTGGTGAGTTGTCCCATGGGTAGAATTCCGGCTGTTGCCCAGCTCATGCCGACAGCCATCATTCCCGGGAACATCCCATATGTGAACGATGCATGGACATTTTTTACCCGGCGCATTTGTTTCCATCCGGACATTTGATAAAACTTTTCTGGATATGCCTTGAGGGTGTTAAGGGAATAATCATTCTTTTCCCAGCAATCAAACAGTGTATCGCCTGCGGCGATACCTGACTGGAGTGCGATATGTATACCTTTAAGGCGTAGTGAATCCAGTAAACCTGCACCGTCGCCGACAATCATTGCGCCATCGGTTATAAGCTGTGGCGCGGAATAATAACCACCTTCGGTCAGGACTTTTGCGCCGTAACCAATAACTTTCCCGCCTGTAATATACCGCCTAACCACAGGATGCAGTTTGTACATGCGGAACAAATCATGCGGATTTATTGTTGGATTGCTGTAGTCAAGGGCGGTAACCATTCCTATGGCGACTTTTGTATCTGACATACAGTAAATGAATCCACCACCGTAAGTGGAATGATCCAGAGGGTATCCAAATGTATGTATGATCCTGCCTTTTTGCCTGGGACGGGAAGGGATTTCTATAACTTCCTTAATGCCAATGGCATAAGTTTGCGGGTTCTGACCTTCATTGAGTTTTTTGTCAGTAATTAATTTTTCTGTCAGTTTCCCGCATGAACCTTCGCCGAGTACGACGATTTTTGCTATCACGTTTGGACCGGCCTCAAAACAGGGTTTCTTTGAACCATCTTTATCAAGACCCTTGTCACCGATCTGGATACCTGTAATTCTGCCGTTTTCCTCCAATAGTTTTACAGCACTGAAACCGGTGTATATTTCCGCACCAGCGGCTTCACAAAGTTTGCTGAGATAGCGTGTTACTGCAGAGATAGAAGTTATTGGAAACCCCTTGGACTGCATCATCGGAGGTATCCATGGCAGTCTGACTCGGATCGTTTTTGAAAGGTGATAAAATGCTTCAAGCCTTACGTATGATTCCACTGGAAAATTTTTAATTTCCTCATCGGAAAGGAGTTCATTGAATGGTTCCGGGTCAATAACGGCACCGGATAATGCATGATTTCCTGCATTTGCAGCTTTTTCTATTATAAGTACCGAGGGTTTTTCTTTTGTGCTGCTGGATTGTTTGATACGTTTAAGCAGACGGAGGACTGTGGAAAGGGTCGCGACACCTCCGCCAACACAGACTATATCAAATTCCATTGACTCACGTTCCATATACGTTCCTTTTATTTGTGACCAGAATAAAAAAAAAAATAACTCGGAAAATTATAACTTCAAGTCACTCTATCATTTTAGAATTTCACACAACGTATCATCCATATCTTCTCTTGTCAAATCAAGGAAAGGAATTGGTCGTTTAATTAGTTCGCATCAACCAGTCAAAATAATCCGGAACTTGAGTTTCGAATAAAAGTATTTTGTTAGTGTAGGGGTGGTTGATGGAAATTGATTTGGCGTGAAGTGCCAGGCGTTTGTAGATGTCATTTCGTCTGCCATATTTTGTGTCACCAACAACAGGATGACCGACATCAGCCATGTGTACACGTATCTGGTTCTTCCTGCCTGTCAGCAGTCGGACGTCCAGTAAACTGAAGTTTTTTGATTCATTACGTACTTCATAAGCGGTGCTGGATAATTTTCCTGCTTTGGGATCGGGTGTTGAATAAACATAAAAGGCTTGATTCTCAGTAAGGTGCGAAGTGATAGTATCCGCTTTCCTGGGCATTATTCCATACACGACGGCAAGATATTTCTTTTCAGTTTTATCCCAATGATCCTGTAAAGTAAATTTTGCCTGTTCTGTTTTTGCGAATATCAGGATTCCAGACGTTTCGCGATCTAGGCGGTGAACAATAAATATACGATTTCGGGATTTGGCATAACCCTTGCGGACATGATCGGTCAGGATGCTGTATGCAGTTTTATCTTCACCCCGATTTGTGGCTATGGTCAAAAGACCGGGAGCTTTATCTGCGACAATGATATCTCTATCCTCGTAAAGTATTTCAATGGGCCGTTTACGCTGGTTATTGTATGAAAATTTTCTGTTATTCATAATAAACAGTAGCAAGTATAGCAACTGTTTGTGGTTAATTCTATTGGGAAAACGATAACGCTGCAGGCGATACACTTGCAGCGAAAACAGCTTTATCTTACAATATGATTTTCGTTGGGGATATATGGTTGATCATAGATTCAGGCAAATACGGGTCATTGTAAATCCAAAGTCCGGACTAAGGTGGTCATTCGATGCCATGCGGCGCGCGCTTGATCAGGCTTGGGATGTTACAGGTACGGAACTTGTTTACCAGTTCTGCCAGAGCGGGGATGATGGTTACCTGAAGGCCAGGCATGCCGTGAACGAAGGAGTGGATACCATATTGGTGGCAGGTGGTGACGGTACAATCAATACCATAGGTCGAGCACTGATTGGTACGGATGTTGCACTTGGCGTAATTCCTGCAGGAAGTGGAAACGGGTTCGCTCGTCATTTCGGCATTCCTCTTGTACCGGCAAACGCAGTCAAAGCCCTGGCGAGTGCACCTGTTCGGAAGATAGATGTTGGTATTGTAAATGACAGGCCGTTCTTTGTTACATGCAGTATGGCATGGGATGCAAGTATTGCCAAAGGATTTATGCGAACTCGCATTCGTGGAGTACTCCCATATATCTTTGCAGGTGTGAATGAGTTTTTTGAATATGAGCCTCAGGATATGATCGTGGATATTGGCGTAAAGGAGAAAATCAGATTCGAAAGGGCTCTTGTATTCACTATTGCCAATATGACGCAGTTCGGCGGTGGTGCAAAAATTGCACCTCATGCTCAGCCAGATGATGGATATCTTGAACTTGTGGTTGCCTTGCATCAGGATGTCCCGAAACTTTTTGCGAATATCGGGAAGCTGTTTGACGGGTCACTTGATGAACTTCCCGAGGTTATTACTAGAAGATTTAAAGAATTAACTGTAACCCGTCCACGCGCTTCACCGATTCAGATTGATGGCGAACTTATTGATCAACCCCAGAAAATATACGTTAAAGTTATTCCATCCGCTCTGAATGTTCTTGTTCCCTGAAGCAACTCTGTATTTCTATTCTATTTTCAATTCTTTCTGGAGTTTTCCTGCATATTTTCGTTAGAGTGATAACCATGGCTACTGTCAATGTTTGCGAAACTTTTGTTTCAATACAGGGTGAATCCACGTATGCGGGACTTCCATGTTTTTTTATCCGACTGGCTGGGTGTAATCTGCGATGTAAATATTGTGATACAAAATACGCGTACAAAGCGGGTCGGGATGTGAATGTGCCTGATCTTGTCAGGCAGTGTAAGGACTGCAATGTGGTTATAGTCGAGATAACCGGTGGTGAACCGCTTTTGCAGACAGGTTTTGCAGAGCTTGCAAAGGCTTTGCGTGACAAAACGGGGAAAAAGGTACTTGTCGAGACGAATGGAAGTTGCAACATATCTGTAATTCCTGATCGAGTTGCTGCGATTATGGACATCAAATGCCCGGGAAGCGGTGAGAGTGAATCAATGGACGTCGGAAATATACGGCGGCTTAGACCGTATGATGAGGTAAAGTTTGTGCTGAGCAGCAGGAGCGATTATCTCTGGGCGAAGAAGTTTGTCGGGAAACATAAACTGGAGTCGTACTGTAATGCGGTGTTGTTCAGTCCAGTGTATGGAAAAATTAATGCAAGAATGCTGGGTGAATGGATCATCAAGGACCAACTTCCTGTAAGATTACAGGTACAGATGCATAAGGTGATTAGGATGACGTAGAGATCAGGGTTGCGATTAAAATTATGAGTAAATTGACGGGTAAGATGAAGAATGCGGTGGTTTTGTTATCTGGTGGGGTAGATTCGACAACAATACTTCACTATGTGAGAAAGAAACTAGGTATACGAAGGGTGTATGCGCTTTCCTTTCTTTATGGTCAAAAACATTTCCGTGAATTGGCTATGGCTAAGTGGCAGGCGAAGGCAGTTAATGTTGCCGAACATCGAGTAATAGATCTTTCTTTTTTTGGAGAATTGATTGCCGGGAGTTCTGCGTTGACTGACAAATCAATTTCTGTGCCTGACTTGAAAAAACTTGAGAAAAGTCAGAAACGTCAGCCACCTACTTATGTTCCCAACAGGAATATGGTGTTTATTGCACTTGCCGCAGCTTATGCCGAGGCAAAAGGGGTACAGGATGTCTTCTATGGTGCCCAGGCTCAGGATGAATACGGTTATTGGGATTGTACAGTTGATTTTGTCCGCAAAATAAACGATGTTCTCCGGCTTAACCGTTGTAAAGCGATCAGGGTTAATGCTCCGTTTGCCGGATTGTGCAAAACAGCGGTCGTAAAAACAGGTTTGGAACTCGGCGTGGACTATACACATACCTGGTCCTGCTACTGTGGCGGGAAAAAACCATGCGGTACATGTCCGAGTTGCGTGGAGAGAGAAAAAGCGTTTCTCGTTTTGAAAGGAGAATAGTAAGTGAAGGTTCCTTTGCTGGATCTGAAAGGACAATATTCAAATATTCGGGAAGAAGTTCGTAGGGTTATCGATGAAGTCTGTGACTCGCAGTATTTTATACTCGGTCCTAAAGTGGAAACCTTTGAAAAAAATACAGCTGGATACTGTGGCGCAAGACATGCGGTAGGTGTTTCTTCTGGAACTGATGCATTACTTATTGCCTTGATGGCTTTGGATATCAAACCTGGCGATGCCGTGATCACAACGCCATATTCTTTCTTTGCCACTGTGGGTTCCATTGTTCGGGCTGGGGCAACCCCTGTTTTCGCAGATATTGATCCTGTGACCTTCAATATTGATCCGGTAAAGGTACGAGAAATTATCAGAAATCCGCCGCAACGATTTAAGAAACTCAAGATCAAAGCGATGATACCGGTTCATCTTTACGGTCAGGCAGCAGACATGGATCCATTGATGGATATTGCAAAGGAATACGGATTGAAAGTTATTGAGGATGCGGCGCAGGCAATAGGATCAGAGTACCCATCGAAGAAAGGTACCGTCCGTGCCGGGGCAATCGGTGACATGGGTTGTTTCAGTTTCTTCCCGTCCAAAAATCTTGGTGGATTTGGTGATGGCGGGCTGGTGACTACAAATAATCAGTCTCTCGCTGAAAAGCTGGTAAAACTAAGAAATCATGGATCGCATCCCAAATATTATCACAGTCTCATTGGCGGTAACTTCCGTTTGGATGCATTGCAGGCCGCGGTTCTTAATGTGAAACTTAAGTACCTTGAATCGTGGCATGAATCAAGGCGGACAAACGCTGGCAGATATGACGCGGCGCTGAAAGGATCGCACATCTCTACCCCGAAAGCGGTTTATGCAGGCAGAGGAATCAGAAATTACCACATTTACAACCAGTATGTGGTACGTGTAAAGGACCGTGATGACTTAATCAACAGGATGAGAGCGGCCGATATTGGATGTGAGATTTATTATCCTGTGCCCTTGCACCTTCAGGAATGTTTTAAACATTTTGGTTACAGGGAAGGTGATTTTCCGGAGAGCGAGAAGGCCGCCCGCGAAACTCTAGCCCTGTCGATTTATCCGGAACTCACTTCTGAAATGCAGGAATATGTGGTGAAAACGCTGAAGGGATGCTAACAGGTAAACAGTTAAGATCAGGAATACGAAGGAGAATAAGAGGAGACTGAAGATGCCGAATACAGTATTGGTCGGTGTGCAATGGGGTGATGAAGGAAAAGGCAAGGTCATCGACGTTCTTACAAAAGAAGTCGATGTAGTTGTCCGTTACCAGGGCGGCAATAATGCCGGTCATACTGTAGAAATAGGGGAAGAAAAAAATATACTTCACCTGATTCCTTCGGGCATCCTCCATCCCGGCAAGATGTGTGTTATCGGTAATGGTGTTGTGGTTGATCCTGTTGCATTGTTGAAAGAGATGGATGCGCTTGAATCCAAGGGCGCAAAAATGGCAGGTCATCTTTTCGTAAGTGACCGGGCGCATATCGTGTGCCCTTATCACAGGGCTCTGGATGCGGGACGCGAGGCGAAAGTTAAGAGCGAGCATAAGATTGGCACAACAAAACGCGGGATCGGACCGGCATATGGCGATAAGTCATCGCGACAGGGATTGAGGATGGTTGATCTTTTGGATCCGATATTTCCCGAGATGCTTGGTCAACGTATAGATGAGGCAAATTGTGTTCTCAAGGCGATAGGCGGAGAGACCGTTGACAAAAAGCAGACCATTACTGAATATTGTGAAGCGGCAAAACGTTTGGCACCATATATAACCGATACAATTACCCTGCTGAACAAGGCGGTGGATGCGGGCAAATCCATCCTTTTTGAAGGTGCGCAGGGTACGATGCTTGATATTGATTTTGGAACATATCCATTTGTCACTTCTTCAAATTCCACATCCGGAGGAGCATGCACAGGCACTGGAATTCCGCCGCACAGAATTGACCGTGTGATTGGTGTGATCAAGGCATACACGACACGTGTTGGCGAAGGACCGTTTCCTACGGAACTGAAAGATAATATGGGGTCATTGCTGCAGAAAGAAGGCGGTGAGTTCGGCGCTACGACAGGCAGGCCACGCCGCTGCGGGTGGTTCGATGCAGTCGTTGCAAGGCATGCTGTCATGATAAACGGCATTGATTTTCTTGCGATGACCAAGTTAGATGTCCTGGATAAACTGGAAACGCTCAAGATTTGCGTGGCTTATGAGTGTAATGGGAAAGAGTACACAAGCATTCCGGCAAACATCAGGATTTTAGAGAAATGCCGGCCTGTATACGAGCAGATGAAAGGGTGGAATTCTTCGACCAAAGAAGTCACCAGATATGATGATCTTCCAAAGGAAGCAAAGGCATATGTCAGCAGGCTTTGCGAACTGACTGGGGCAAAACTGGGAATATTGTCGGTAGGACCGAAGCGCGACAGTACGTTGAGGATTGCGATATAGAAAGATATTTTTTGCAGAATAGACCGGCGAGCAAAGAAAATCATGACTGACGAAAAAAGAACAGAGGGCAAAAGAAAAGAGTGTGTGCCGCGTCACGTTGCCATAATCATGGATGGCAATGGAAGGTGGGCAAAAAAACGGGGATTACCACGGCTTAAGGGACATGAACAGGGTAGTGAATCGGTCAGGGCTGTTCTGCGTGCATGTCGTAAGACAGGCGTAAAATACCTCACTCTTTACGCTTTTAGTGTTGAGAACTGGATAAGACCAAAGGCTGAAATCCGCGGATTGATGTCACTCCTGATTCGTTTTCTGCGCAGTGAAGAGCATGAACTCCATGACAACAAGGTTCGACTGAGGTTGATCGGCAGGATTGATGATCTTCCTAAAGAAGTTCAGAAAGAAGCTTTTCGCGTAATGAAGGCCACGGAACATTATGAAAGCGGCCAGCTTATCCTGGCACTGAGTTATGGCGGGCGTACCGAGATTGCCGATGCGGTAAGGAAAATAGCCCGGGGTGTAAAGACCATGGAAATTGATCCTGAAAAAGTCGATGAGAAAACGATTGGCCAGTATCTTTATGCGCCTGATGTTCCTGATCCTGATTTACTGATTCGTACAAGCGGAGAGATGCGGGTAAGTAATTTCCTCCTGTGGCAGATTTCCTATAGTGAATTCTATTTTACAAATGTGTTGTGGCCGGATTTCAGGGAAAAGCAATTCATGGAGGCATTGGAAGAATACAGCAGGCGGCATAGAAGATTTGGGGACGTGGAATAAGATATAGAGCAACTGATGGTAAACATAGAAACGGAACCATTAATCCGTAGTCATACACCTTAAACTGGGCATTACAACGTGGGCTAAGACAAATGCTTAAATACAGATTGATAAGCGGGACAATTATGGCGGTTGCGCTGATACTGGCTGCGATTTATCTGCCACCGCTTGGCGCCTGGGTGGTCCTCATGGTTATTTCCTCGCTGGCCCAGTATGAATTCTATGCCATGATGAACATGGCTGGAATCCCTGTGTTTCGCGTGGTCGGTATTCTCTGCGGCGGTGTAATGATTACCGCAACGTTCTGCACGATAGGTCCAACGGCAGAAGAAATCGCGCGTGCCTACAGGTGGGAACAATTCGTGATGATTGCTACGTTGATCGCTGTTTTCCTGCGGCAGTTTCCTCAAAAATACAATGACAAACCTATTGCCACCATTGGGTGCACACTCTTGGGAATCTGGTATGTACCTTTCCTTTTTAACTTTTTTACGCGTATGGTATTTGTATGGGATTCTGCAGGCGGGTCACCAAATCATATCAGTGAAACAGCACGTCTTCTTGTGTTCTATCTTGTGCTGGTCGTAAAAATGACAGATACCGGAGCATACACTGTCGGACGGCTTATCGGGAGGCATAAATTGATACCTCGCATTTCACCGGGAAAAACCTGGGAAGGGTTCTTCGGTGGGATTGTTTTTGCGGTGATTGCCAGTTGTATTTTCGCGTGGGTTACGCATTTTCGCATTGGGGTTATAACTTTTCCGCTGATTCATGCAGTTATTCTTGGAATTGTACTTGCGTTGAGCGGTATTGCAGGTGATCTCTTCGAATCTCTATTGAAGCGGGCTTCTGGAGCCAAGGATTCCGGAAATGCGTTACCCGGTATGGGCGGACTTCTGGATGTGCTGGATAGTTTGCTTTTTGGCGCGCCGGTATTGTATGTTTATGCCCGATTGGTTCTCGCATGAAAAATATTGTGATATTGGGCAGTACCGGTTCGATTGGCAAAAACGCTTTGCGTGTAATCGAATCACTCCCTTCAAAATTCAAGGTGATCGGCCTGGCTGTTTCACAGAATTACAGCGCTGTTTTGAAGCAGGCTGAACAATTCAATGTTCGCCATATTGCAGTAGCAGATCCCAGTGAGGCCAAAGCATGTGCTTTGAAGGCTCCAAGCGGAATTATGGTTCATCATGGCCCTTCTGGCGTAAACGAACTTGCGAGTTTGGCAGATGCGGATATTGTACTCTGTGCAGTAGTGGGATTGTCAGGTTTGAAGCCGGTTATGGCCGCGATAAGGAATGGAACGGATATCGCACTTGCCACGAAGGAAGTGCTTGTTGCTGCCGGGGATGTTGTCACCAAAGCTTGTGCGAAATCAGGTTCGTTACTCCTGCCGGTAGACAGCGAACATAGCGCAATATTTCAGTGTTTGAGTGCCAAGGGTATAAAGAAAGGGTCCAATATTCAGCATTCAGAACTTAATAGGAAAAAGAATCATGATTACGGTAGAAGGATAGACGGGAGCGGTGTAAGAAAAATACTTCTGACAGCCTCCGGCGGTCCGTTTGTAGAGAAAGCTGTTGATTTTAATAAAGTGACGGTTCGACAGGCACTGGCACATCCAACCTGGGATATGGGAAAAAAGGTGACAATTGATTCTGCAACCCTTATGAATAAAGGCTTGGAAATAATGGAAGCACACTGGCTTTTTAGTGTACCTGTTGACCGGATCGAAGTTCTTGTACATCCTGAGAGTATTGTACATTCCATGGTTGAGTTTAATGATGGTGTTGTGGTTGCCCAGATGAGTGTACCGGATATGCGATATGCCATTCAGTATGCATTGACTTATCCTGAACGACTGGATACAGGGTTACCGCCGCTTAACTTGGCGAAGACTGAAAAGCTTACGTTTATGGAGCCGGATGAAGCAAGGTTTCCGTGCCTGTTGTTGGCCAGGGAGGCGGCAAAACGCGGAGGAACAATGCCGGCGGTGCTTAATGCGGCGAATGAAATTGCGGTACAGAAATTTCTGAAAAAGGAAATCCGGTTTTCCGGAATATGGCGTTTGGTGGAAAAGGTAATGAGAAAACACAGGATTATTAAGGATCCTGATCTTGATACGGTCATTGATGCCGATACGTGGGCGCGGCGAACTGCAAAGGAGAGTTCATGATAGTTGAAGGGATTAACTCTATTTATATTGGTCCGATTTTAATTTTCCTGCTCGGTATGACTATTTTTGTCCATGAGTTCGGCCATTATATTGCTGCAAGATGGTTGGGGTTCGTGGTCGAAGTTTTTTCAATAGGTTTTGGTCCTGCCATCTGGAAAAGGAAATATAACGGAATTGTATATAAGATCGGATGGATCCCGTTTGGCGGATATGTAGCGCTGCCGCAGCTTGATCCAACCGGAATGTCGACGATTCAGACTGGCGCCGAAGACCAGAAGAAAGATGACCAGAAGAAAGATGGTGAAGAGCTGCAAAAAAAATACCCCGCAATTGCGCCTTGGAAGAAAATCATTGTTGCGCTGGCAGGTGCGGCAGGGAACATCATCTTGGCCGTAATAATCGCATGGATGGTTTATCTTATAGGCATGCCTGCGGGTCCGGCTGAACGAAGTCCGGTTATTGGCCATGTTAAAAAAGACTGTAAAGCCTATCAGCTGGGACTGAGAACCGGTGATGAGATCATTTCGGTAAATGGTATTACGGCAAAGAACTGGCGTGAATTTGTTATGGAGGCTGCGCTTCATAATGAGGTTGTGGTGTGCGCCAAGTCGATAACTGATCGGACAGAGAAAACCCTTACGGTTCCCACAGAAAAGGGATTGTTTGGAGAACAGACGGTTGCTGGTGTACGCGGCCTGGGATTATGCAGTATTCTCTCTGTTGAACCGGGTATGAGTGCGGATAAGGCTGGGTTAAAGAGCGGCGATGTAATAATTGGTTTTGCCAGCGGGCCAGTATTCAGCATGGAGCATTTTGTCGATCTTATTAATGAGTACAAAGATCAGGATGTTCCTATCAAGGTCAGCCGTGTTATTGCCGGTAAACGTGTTGTGCAGTTAATGAAGGTAAGGCCCGTATATGACGAGTCGACAAGTCGTGTAAGAATCGGAATAACATGGAACATGGTTGCTATTGATGTTGATACGGTTATCAAGCCACTCCCCAGTGAACAATTAAGGGAACATGCCACGGCTGTTTTTCGCTTTCTCAAGGCGATTGCCACACCCAAGCAGGCAAAAGCTGCTGCGAGCGGGGTCGGCGGACCAGTGGCAATCATGATCAGTTACTGGTACATAGTGAAAGCCAGTATCATGCTGGCCATATGGTTCACGGGACTGTTGAATATAAACCTTGCCATATTGAATCTGCTGCCAATTCCGGTTCTGGATGGCGGTCATATAATGTTCTCGTTGTGGGAAGTGATCACGAGAAGACCTGTCAGTCCGAAGATTGTCAACGTGCTGGTGAATGTGTTCGTGATAATGTTTTTAGCTTTTGCTGTATTCATAAGTATCCGTGATATGGATAGAATGACTCCGGCAAGGAAAATGATGAAGAGTATGATGAGCCGTTCGAAGGGTGATAATCTTGAGACTAATTCGACAAAAACTACTGTACAGCCCGTAAAAAGCGGTACAAACAGCGAAAAATGAAAATCTCCCGTCATTCCACAAGACAAATTAATGTTGGCGATGTCGCTATTGGTGGGGACGCATCAGTCAGTGTCCAGACGATGACCAAGACCGATACCCGCAACGTCCGGGCAACTGTAACTCAAATCCGCGAACTTGAAGAACTTGGTTGTGACATAGTACGCCTTGCCATCCCGGACATGGAAGCCGCAAAAGCATTCGCAAAAATCAGGAAGCATGTCCGCGTTCCTCTTGTTGCGGATATTCATTTCGATTATTCCCTGGCCTTGGAGGCTTTAAAGGGTGGTGCGGATGGTATAAGAATCAATCCGGGTAACCTTGGCGGACCAGACAAACTGAAACAGGTGGTTGAGGCAGCCAGGAAATGGGGGGTTGCGATCAGAGTGGGGGTGAACAGCGGTTCGGTCGAGAAGGATATTCTTCGAAAATACAAAGGTGCAACCCCGCCTGCTCTTGTTGAAAGTGCAGTAAGAAATGTCCAGCTGATTGAAGATTTCGGGTATGACCGGATCAAGATTTCTGTCAAGGCTTCCGACGTGGCGCGTACCGTTGATGCATATCGTCTGCTTGCAAAGAAAACGAAGTACCCTCTTCATCTTGGTGTGACCGAGGCAGGTACATTTATGGCTGGAACTGTACGTTCAAGCGTGGCAATGGGTATTCTTCTTGCAGAAGGGATTGGCGACACAATCCGTGTATCGCTCACTGACGTACCTGCAAAAGAAGTGCGTGTCGGTCTGGAATTATTGAGAAGCCTTGGTTTAAGAGAACCCGGCCCATCGGTAATTTCATGTCCAACCTGTGGACGAATACAGGTTGATGTGGTTTCTCTGGCTGGTCGTGTTGAAGAGGAGATGGATAAATACTTCAGACAGTATCCGAAAACGGCAAAACCGATTGTGGCCGTAATGGGTTGTATGGTGAATGGGCCGGGTGAAGCAAAGGATGCTGATATTGCCGTTGCAGGTGGTAATGGTAAGTTTGCATTATACCTGCACGGTAAACAAATCAAGACTGTTACGGAAGCACAGGCATTAAAAGCCATTATGGATGCGGTCCGAAAATGGCGGCGCTGATTCCAATTACGTTTACAGGTTGAACCACAGATCAACTTCAATTTTGTTGTCCTGTGGTACCAGTATACCCTCGGCATAAGGCCATTCAGGTGGCTGAGTGAAAGTCACCGCGGCGATGTCGGATGATACTTTCCGTCCATCCGCAAGTTCCAGTTCCAGCCAAAAACGGCGGATTTTAAAACAGTCATGATTTGGATTCAGTATACTCAGGACATTACGCCGATCTAACTTGGCAATTGCTTCAGGTGTCAGTGTTATAGTTATATTTTTCGCCCAGATATCTTTTCCTTCAGTACCGCCGGCAGGATTCATAAAACCCATATTGATTTCGTTTAGTACCGCAAAACAGCCGTAATGGCCGTTACCGGAAAAACCGAGACCATCATAATGTAACAATCCTTTTCTTGCCTTCCTGATTTCTTCAAGCGATATCCCTTGTAACGGAAATGGTGGAAGTTCACGGCGGTACTGTTCTCCGCCGGGTTCCAGAATGCGCGTTAGAACTGGTCGCAGACTCTGAAACTTCATTTCTGCCCAACATGCCCAATCGCCGGAGGAATTGTTCTTTGGGCCGACGTCTGAAATAAGTTTGATTCGAATTTTCTGTCCTGCCCATTGCGTCAGGTCAGCTTCTATGGGGAACCACTTGTGATGTAGTACGGTTTTCTCGGTCACAATGGTGCTTTTGCCCAATGCATCTATGACGGCCACCTTGTAAAGTATACCATCACCCGTATCGCTACCGTCAGCCTTGCCAACCATTGCTCGAAAAGCGCTAGGTATATTTTTTGGAAGCATTATTGCATCATACAGTGCAAAACAGTAACCAGTGGCGCCAACGTAAGGAGGATGCATGAAAAAACCGGGTTTGGCTGTGCCCGCGCATGTTGTGGGGTGTGTTGCCACGTAACCGCGGGTGTCTCCAAAATCTGCTGTTTCAGGTTTGTCTCGCAGTCCGATGCCGGTGCCGTAATGGGTTGGTAATTGCGCTGTGATGATTGGTGCGCAGACTGTCCTTAATCCTCGCTCGATTTTTTGTAACAGGTTTCCCGCATGAAGGTTGATGCTCAATAATATTGCGTCTTCACATTTCGGTTCACCCATGTTGATCATTACTTCGCGATATTGTCCTGGTTTGAGATTGACCTCTTGTTTGTATTCTAGAACGTTAATTTGTACATTTTCCCTCGCAGGCAGGTTGCTGACCATCCGCAATTTAAGATTATTATTATCTGCTAGGGTCACAGTGGTGCCGGTTAGCGGTACCACTGTGAAATCAATCCATGATTCCTCGAATTCCTGCCAGATACGCTGACCGACCTTGGCATCTGCAGGGATCTGTACCGTATGTTTCTGTTTGCCTTTGACAGTAACAGTTTCGCCCGGTACCACTTGATCGCGCGCACTAGTCAGGTTTTTGGCAGGTATGTCGTCATCTGTGCCTGTCAATAGATAGCTGAATGCACCTTGAACCGGGATTACGTAGGTATAATCCCGCGAAACCCGTAACTGTGCCGGACCAAGTTCCTTGTTGTCTTTGTCCAGTGCGACAGCTTTGGCCGCCTTAATTTTGAATCCACAATCTGCATTTTGATAAAGGATAATTTCGTATTGGTTGTTTGGAAGTAATCGACATATTCCAATTCCATTGCCTGCCGCCTTGTCGTGGCGGGTAAAATGTCCGCGACCATCAATATAGATATATGCCGGCGTCTCGGCATAATCACTGCGGTAGCCTGATACATCACTACTGAGTACATTAATGGAACGATCTTTTGTCCAGCCCGCATAGCCGTTTGGCGGCAGGTCGAGATTCTGCCCGTCAATTTTTACCTTTAGACGTTCGGTACGACTGCCATTGACCACAGTAACGGTACCATTGGAATATCGTGTGACAAGTTGAGAACGTTTGTAGTCACCAGATGCGATGGCAGAGGAGGTATCGAGTAACTTGCCCCCGGCATTCGCATAACGAATGTCTAATGCGTTGGCGAGTGTATAACTACTGTGCAGTTGCTGTAACATGAAGTAACTGCGTAAAACGTTATGGAATCCTCCGTCGAAGACTAGAAAACCTGGATGTCCAAATGCAACCGTGGCTGCCAGAAACCTGTCGATATACGCATTTTTTTCTTCCGGCGTGTTGCCTTGGTCTTCATCGCGGCCATAGAACATTTCCAGATTACCCATGCCGAAGTTACAGCACAAGTCATGCATTTTACGCAGATCAAGGTCCACCAGCCACGGCATGTCAGGAATATCATAACCGCGGTCCTGGGCATAGTTGCCGTCGGTCAAGCCGGAGTAATAGAGGTGATGATTGCCCTCTGAATAAACCGGACCCTGCCACGCTTTTTTCTGGTGCAACATGATCTCGCCATAACTGTAAAATGTTGCGGCGAAAGTGCCGGCACCGGGCACACGTGTGTCATAATCAACGCGGTCCCATGGTGCAACCGCGGTATGTACATCACAATAAGCTGTGCTGAATTTAAACTTCTTCTGGATCTCTGGCGCAAGTCTGGCACAGTATTCAACCGCGCGTGCAGGTTTGGGCGCATAACAACGCATCCACGCATTTGCCAGTTGATTATCAGGTGTGCGGCTCACCATATCAAAGTTCCAGTATTCATTGACTGGAGCGAAATCGGTGAAATTATTGTAAGGACCGTAAATAAAACCGAGTTTGTCCTGCATCAGACGCGCATAATCGTACTGTCCCTGATCACCGCCCTTGCCGGGTGCTGGCCTTGTCCGGAAAGTGAAACTCTCTCCGCTATCACGCCAGCCTGTTTCGTGATCGGTGATAACGCATTCACGCATGCCGTAACGCCAGACATTGCTCCAATGTGCGGCATCATTTGTGCGGTTACCTGCGCCATGCGCACGCCAGACATGTGTTCCTGCAACGTTCATGTGAGGTGACTTTGGATTGGGCAAAGTTGGTAAAATTTCTTCATAACGCGTCGAAACTGTTATAAAGAAACGTTCGTAAACGTCGTTTCGTTTACCGTTCGTTTTGTGGATGTACCGCGTACCACCCTGGTAAGTAGCTTTGCCATCCTTGATTGTATGAATGCCGAACGGTGTCGAAGCATTGGAAAGATACCAGTCAGTGTTGCCGGTTATAAACAGAGGTTTGTCGACAGGTCCGGCGACGACAACTCCAGGACGGTCAGCACCGTAACCATAATGATAATAGGGATTCGTTACGAGTCGCGGGTTCTCAACATTTTCTGCATGACCATACCGAACTTCACTGACCAGTCCGCCATGCGCAATGGTGTCGACTACCAGCGACTTGTTCCACAACCGCCAGGTATAGCTGACTTCCGCTGACTCTCCGGTCAGTGTCACTTTGTAACGTGTGATTACCTCGTTGTTATTTAATTGTGGTGTACCAATAGGTTCGATTCTTTCTGGCAAAACGGCTTTATCGCCCAGATATACTCCACCGTCAACACATGGCCGAACAGGATTGCCACGGCCACGCCATTGCACGGTAACATCACCAAAAGTACCGGTTTTTGGGGTTAGTGTGTATATCAGTTTTCCATCGGAACCCTTGTATGTGAAAATAAAACTGCCATCTTTTTGAATTACGCTTGTTTTAAATCTCTTTGTCAGGTTATCAGGTAGAATTGTTTGTAAACGGTTTGGAAATGGTAGTTTACCAGGGCCGGTATTGGCGCCGGTTGTTTGGCCAGGGAACATTGAAATACCACGTTCCGGGCGCGGTTCGAAAGTTAATGCCGGAAATTTTTCTGTAAAAACTGCTAAACTGTCAAAATACAATGACTTGTCTTCCAACTGTCGGGCATTACTGATTTCAAAACGTACAAAACTTGCACCATCCTTGACCATTTCTGTTTGTTCGGGAGTAAGACGTTCATGACACAGGTGCCATTCCTTCCAGTTTACGGTTACAAGCCGCACGGTTACCTGCCGGTTTTTGCTGTCGTTGAAAATTACACTGACTGTTACTGGCGGTGTTCTTCCCTTTCTTTCGTATCCCCAGTTATTGCCGTATATCCAGCATGTAACGGCATCGAAGGGCTGTGTGATTTTGATTGGCTGGGCTGGTCCAAAACTTAAACGCTGATCATTTGTGACGGCACGGTAAGTCAATTTGCCAACATAATCACCAAAAAGCTGTTGTTCTCTGGTGCGTTCGAATTTAACAACCATATTCTTGCCTTCAGCCGTCCAGCCATCAAGATTCTCGAAATCTACGAGTGCCGGGTTGGCGTCCTGTGTTCGTCCGGCCCAGTCCATTTCATAGGGACGTTTGCCAATGATTTCATTGGCGGCGAAGACAGAAGTAGTCGCAATTATCATCAGGATTAACCATGTGATGTGATAACTTTTTGTGACTTTGATAATATTCATTTGAATTATTCCTTTCGTTCACAATGAAAAAATGTCGGTTCGATACATTGTTGCTTGTAATATGATCACTTGCCTGCCTTTTTTACGTTCGACATGGGCAATAGTGGCAGTTCTTTGATCTCCTCACCAGGTTGTTTGACCTTCCAGAAGGTAATCGAGCCATTGCATCCGCGGCGTTCGGCTATTTTATCACTTGATTTTACACCACTTATATCAGCAAGAACGAAGTAGGACAGACTTTCATCATGAGTCGTGATGGGAAGTGAATAGATGGGATCTTTCGGGGTGTAACCGATTACTCCCTGATGTTTGTCAAAAACAATCTCCGTCAGTTGATTGGTATTATCTTTTGGAGCCGATGCTATTGCCACCCGCGATACCGTTGCACCGTTATATCCTTCGGTATGAGTGAATTTTACCTGGTATGTGCCTGGTCTGGAAATCGCGGAAGTGACATTCATGGTTTTGCGAAAAGACTGTTTTTCTTCAAAATCATTGTCGTGGTATTGACCAATCTCGCGCGATAGGTACGGTGCCAGCGGATTACGTATTCCGAACAGCAAAAGGGCTTGTGAGACCTGTGCGACCGTCTGGTCGGTGATGTCCATGGTGTCCGCCAGCCTGCCTCCAACCTTTGTATCCAGCGATGCGGCTTCCCAGGCTTTTAAACCTTCATTAACCTGTACCCCGGCTTGCGCGAGGGCCAGCAGATCATGACTTATGTTTTGTCTTTCGGCGTCGGTGGGTGGAGTTTTTTTGGAGATGATGGTGGCAATGTTATAAAGTTTTGAAAGCATTGCGACATATCCGGAAACAACTTTTGTTTCTGCAATTATCCATGGATCATCAAGGTTTGTTGCCAGTTTGAGGGCTTTGTCGCATGTTTCGATGTCTTCCTGTAAATGTTCCTCATGTGGGAAGTAACGGTACATACCTTTCTTGCCCAGTATGGGCTTGGAACGATTTCGGATCATATTTCCGGCAGAGCCGAAGAACGCCGGGTAGGGAACACCTGATCCATACACGTCCCAACTCACTGGGCCGAGCATGACTGCCCAGTCAGCCGCTTTTTCGGGATCCTTGACACCTCGTCGCGTTGCCCACGCAACAGCGAATTCCCGTTCGTCACGTCCGTGAGCGTTCCATGACCATTCTGCCGCTGCTGTCACATTAAAGTCGTACATCCGGTTGTGTGGTGGTGCATATACGCACAAATTGGACAACTTCTTGTCCACAAATTCCGTCATACGGTATTTGACAAACTGAGGGCTGCTCCATGGACAGACTACGCGCCATGCGGAAATAATCTGCGGATACACACCTAGCCAGCGGCCACTTTTTGTGAAATCGTCCAATAAAGGATAGATCATCGGATCACGGGAGGAATCATACGTACGGCCACCATCATAGTAGCTGATCTGTACTTCCGGCGGGGCTTCTGCCAGTACTTTATCGTTGGTTTTGTAACTGCCCTGTGTCAGTAACAATCGTAATTTAAGTTTCGGGTTGACTTTTTTTGCTTCGTTCCACGCTTTGACACAAGCCCTGGTTTCCGCGGCAAACTCCCCAATCTGCTTGCATTGTTCGCATCCGCATTGCAGATCATTTTCGCTAAGCCATACACAGATAACCTCTACACCCTTAACGCGCGCAAGGTCTGTCATCCACTGACTTAAAATGGTCTGGTATTTTGGATTTGAAGAACAGGGGACTTCACAATAGGCATGTCCCTTCAATTTTGCTGCGGGACCGATTCCGCGTGTCTCCGGACATTTACTGAACAAACCCAGCGGAGCGAGTTGTTCAAGGTGGGTAATTATTGGTACGAACTTGAAGGCATGCAATCGGCCTTCTTCGACCAACTCGGGTTTGAAACTGGCACTGCCAGTACCATCATCATTGATTTTGAGATTCGCATGGACTTCAGCCAGATTCATTTTATAGGACGACATCCATTCACAATCACTTGATGCATTACCACCCCATTCGCCACGTTCGGACAGGTCAGGCCAGTCAATCACACGTACCAGTGGAATTGTGACACTGCTGGAAGTTCTTTTAACCTCAAGTAGCTGAGCAAGCGTCACTGCCGCATAATAAACCCCACGTTCTGTAAGACCTGTCAACGCCAGCTTTTTCGAAGATATCGGCGCAATTACGTACGCCTGATCGGAATTGGGCTTTTCTGCAAGTTTGTCAGCGCCGGGAATTTTGCGTTTACCCTGCATGCCATCTTTGGAACATGTACCCAGCAGGATTTCGAACTTGGGTCTTACAGCCGGTTGTTCGCTTGTTTTTCCAAGCGCCTTATTTAATAATGCAACAGCTTGTTGTTCTACGTCTGTTGCGTTGCTGGTAGTGGTGACGATTACTTTTGCCGGATTACGACTGACGAAATTGACGAATTCAATTTCTTTGGGCAGGGGAATGATGTGACGTAACCATGCCTTGGTGTCATCTGACGATTTGTCAGTAGTGGTTGTGAAACATCCACCAAAAAGGGTGGTCAGTACTAGAGAAATAATAACTGTGAATTTCCGGAAGGTTGATTGCTTCATGGTGATACTCCCTTAAAGTTAGAAACATTGCAGATGGCTGTGAAGATGAAATCACATATGGATGGGTAGTGTCCATTACTTTCAGCATTCGTTTTAAATAAAAGGACTGTTGCCGAAAGTCAATTGTAGATGTTTTCCACCGTTCCAAAAAGAACTTTGGATCTGTTGAAAGAAAATAACTGACTGACACTATGATAAAAAGCATAGTTGATTGATATACCATTTGCCGTTGACACTTATCGTGTTGCGGTGTCAGTATTCTAAATGACGTACAGTATGTTTTCCACTAAGACTGCACACAGGGAGGAATTTCTTATGATTACCAAAATGGATCGAAGAGACTTCATCAAAACAAGCGGCGTTTGTGGAACAGCTTTGCTGGGAGGGAAAATAACATCCTTTGCACAGGAAGAACGGAAGAATTGCAGGCTGAAGGAAGGTTCGGCACTCAGGGTTAGGCCTTATCAATTACTGTGTCTAATATGTGCCATGGGTGAGACTAATGCTGTTCCGCAAAACCCCAAAATGAAAGCCATCTATGATGCGGTTCATGAAAATCCTGATATGCCTGTTGCCATTCAATGTAACGCCGGGGATGTTTATGTTTATCAAAATCCGGGAACAGATGAGGATACCCCGGAAGGTATCGATTTCAACAGGAAACGGGATCTGGATATCCTGCAAAAAATGAATTGGGAACCTGGTATTATACTCCCGGCGCGTACCGCCTTGTTGTCCTTGATGGCCATGATTCCTACTGTTGCAGGAATATGCGGTTATGATGCAGTGACATCGGATGTTTGGAAGGGCTGTCCAAAGGCGAAGAGTGGAAATTACGAAAAAGGACACAAAAAGGGAATCACGGCGATCATTCCGCCTAGAAGTGAAGCGGAGATGGTGAAAGAAAAGGAAGCTTCAATAAAAGCCATGACATCCGCGAAGGAAGTCACAACCCGCCCTCATATTCTTTTGTGTGCAGTGTGTCAGTATGGAGGCGGCCATCGTCCGCCATTTAAGGCCGATAATCTCCCTGAACTTCTGCAGATGATCTTGAATGAGAAACCAGATGTTTTAATCAAGATGGCGAGGCAGGCTGATTGGATGATGTGTGCACCTTGTCCGAACCGTGCCCCAAAATTGAATGCTTGTGTGAATACTCGGGGTAATGGCGGTTTGTCGAATGAGAAACGTGATTTGGATATGCTTCAGAAGTTGGGACTGCATTTCGGAAGTACCATAAAGGCAAGAGAACTTTATCGGCTTATTTTTGAAAAAATTCCAACAACGCAGGATATCTGCAAACGCGTGGGAAGTTCTCCTCCCTCTGTATGGGCTGACGGATGTGGTACAAGTAATGTGGAAAAGGGAAATGCCAATTATGAAAAAGGGCGAAAAGAACTCATGGAAAAATTAAAATTATCATAAGGCAGCTATGTAAGGTTTATGACAATGGGACATAAAAAATCAATTTCCTGTAAACAAACGAAAACTTGTCGCCGCGAGTTTCTGCTTGGTTTGGGTATAGTGTCTGCTGGAGGTGCATTTGCAGCAAATTCGTGCGGAGCTTCAAAGAGTATGGAGTCTGTACAAAATCTGAAGGCCGATGTGCTGGTTGTTGGCGGTGGTACAGCTGGTACGATTGCGGCGATACAGGCCGCGCGGTTGGGTGCACAAACGGTATTGGTGGAGGCGGGTAGTCAGCTTGGTGGTACTACAACCACTGCCGGGGTGGATTATCCCGGTTTGTTTCATGCGTGGGGAAATCAAGTCATCGCGGGCATAGGTTGGGAACTGGTGACAAAAACCGTCGAGTTGAACAGCGACAGGTTGCCGGATTTTAAGAAAAAAAATCCATCGGAAAGTCATTCGAAAAAGCAGGTACGGATTTCTGGAGGACTTTATGCGGCATTGGCAGAAGAGGCATGTCTTCAGGCCGGGGTACAACTCCGATACTACGAATTCCCGATATCGGTGGAACAGGGGACAGATAATTGGAAAGTCAGACTTGCAGGGAAGGGGATACAAGTAGATGTAGATGTCTCGCAGATTATTGATTGTACTGGCAACGCTTCCGTGGTTGGTATGATTGGATTGCCTCGTATGAGGGAAGACACCATACAACCTGGCACATTGATTTACAGCCTTGATGGTTATGATATGGGCCATCTTGATTTTAAAACCCTGGGAGATAAATATGCAGAGGCTTTGAAAAATGGTCATTTATTGCAGGGTGATATGCTGCATGGTGTTCGTGGTTTCCTGGCATCGCATGCCGGCAATGCCATGCATGTTGCCAATGCCGATTCTTCTTCATCGGAAACCCATACAAAGACCAATATCCACGGACGGCAGTCACTGTTACGCGTGATGCGTTTTCTTAAAGGACAACCTGGTTTTGAAAAATTACGCATTGCACGTTTGCAGGCCGAAACTGGCGTTCGTGAAACATTTCGCATCGTTGGTGAGACAATGATTACCGTGGATGATTATACCAGGGGCCGTGTGTTTGACGATGCGATTGCGCATTCATTTTACCCGATAGATCTACACGATGCCGATGGAGTCAAACCTAAACCGCTTGCCGAAGGTATTGTTCCAACAATTCCATTAGGATCTTTAATTCCAAAGGGTAGCCGTAATCTGATGGTGGCTGGGCGTTGTCTCAGCAGTGACCGGTTGGCGAATTCTGCTTTGCGTGTTCAAGCTTCATGCATGGCCATGGGGCAGGCCGCAGGAGCAACGGCCGCACTTGCGGCTAAATCAGGGGAAACGCCTTTGAACGTATCTTTGAGTGAGATTCGTAAAACACTTAAAGAATTTGGCGCTATTGTGCCCGCATAATATACGGAGGCCGATAATGAGAACTGTGTTCTGTTTGTGTTTGACTGTTTCGCTTGTTCTTTGTGACTTTGTTTTTCCCGTACTTGCCGGACACGATAAAACTGTTCGTGATTTCGGGGCCATGGGGGATGGTAAGGTTGACGATACAGTTACCATCCAGAAAGCCGTGGATTCGGGGATAGGAGGTATTTATTTTTCGAAGGGTGTTTACCGCATCAATAAACCGATAGTTGTTGATCTGGATAAAGTTGGGTTCACGTCGTTCAATTCTGATGGTACCTGCCAACTTGTTATGGCCGGACCCGGTCCGGCGATCCGCTTTATTGGAACTCATACCAATGGTACCGCAGATCCAGGCAGTTTTAAATCCAATGTATGGGAACGTCAGCGCACTCCAATGGTGGAAGGAATGGAAATTGTCGGTGATCATCCGGAAGCCGTTGGAATAGAAGCAAACGGCACGATGCAAATTACTGTAACGCGTTGTGTTATACGGAAATGTTTGCATGGCATACATCTTGTGAACCGTAATCGCAATGTTCTTGTCGCCAACTGCCATATCTACCAGAACCATGGCGTTGGTATATTTTATGACGAGGTCAATTTGCATCAGTCCAATATTGTAGGATCTCATATCAGTTATTGTGATGGCGGCGGTATTGTTTCGCATGGTGGTAATGTGCGCAATATCCAGATTGGTACCTGTGATATCGAATCGAATATGTCATCTAATACAAACCCAACTGCGAACATTCTTATCGATTGCTCTACAAGCCCATGGGGTACTGCCGAGGTCGAGATTTCCGGATGTACCATCCAGCATAATTCCAAAAGTCCCGATTCTGCCAATATCCGGATTATCGGACGGGGCAAGGCCAATGCAAAAGGGGCCCAATATCAATGGGGACACGTTACGATTACAGGAAATGTTTTATCCGATGTAATGGTAAATCTTCATCTTGTGGGATGCCGGGATGTTACATTTACAGGTAATACTCTTTGCGGAGGATTCAAGCACAACCTGTTAATCGAAGATTGTACACATCTTGTTTTTGGTGCCAATGTTCTGGATCGTAACCCGCCATACGGGAATGTTTCCATCAACGCAACAGTGTTTCGCAATTGTTCCGATTGTACGATTACCGGTCTGCATGTCAGTGGTGTTCATACAGCCGAGGCTGGCGTTGTGATTGAGGATTGTACGCGTTTTAACTTCACTGGATGTACGATACTTGATTGTGAAAACGTCGGCCTGCTTATTCGTAATGTGACAAATAGTCGTATAAGTGACTGTCTTGTCCGCGACGATCGCCAGACCGACAGGCGCGCAACGTCAATCAAGGTGATCGGCGGCAGCGGAAACCAGATCGTCAGTAATCTTGTTGCCGACCATGTAAAATAGAAATTACACCAAAAAAGTAATTTTTATAGAGATAAACAAGGCGGAATGATAAAATCTGGCTTAACTTACTACTAGAGGATATTTTCTTATGAACAAAACACGTCTTATCCAGAATATTCCGATTATATCGTTTCTTGTCCTGTTAAACTGCCTCTCTTTCAATAATGGAATAAGTCTCGCTGCGGATCATCCGACTGACGAACTGGCACATAATGTTCTTCAACATATCGGTAGCCCAAGAGGGATTTGCGTGGTGCTTGGCGATCCGAATTGTGAGCTGGCGCTGAAACTGGCACGATCCAGTGAACTTCTTGTTTATGTTCAGTTACCGAATATGGATGCTGTTGAAAAGGCACGAAAAAATACAGACACCGAACATTTTTATGGTAACCGGATTTTCATCGAACAAGGACCTCTTTCCAGATTGCATCTGGCTTCAAATCTTGCTGATGCACTTGTATTGACACGTGAGACCACAGAAATTACTGAAGAAGAAGTCCTGCGCGTTTTACGTCCTCAGGGTAAGGCATGGATTGGCAAGAAGGAAATCATCAAACCTTGTCCGATTGGTGTAGATGACTGGAGCCATCCGTATCATGGTCCGGACAACAATCCAGCATCACAAGACCAGATAGCACGTGGACCGTATCTGACGCAGTTTCTTGCGGATCCACGTTATGCACCATTACCGCAGGTGGCGGTAGCTTCTGCGGGTCGGGTATTCAAGGTTTTTGGTCATATTGCATTTAAGGAGCGTGAGGAACCATGGCTGAATACAATGGCGGCATTTAATGGTTATAATGGTGCTTTTCTGTGGAGACGTGAAATTCCATCCGGCATTATGATACATCGCAATACAATCATAGCCACGCCAACAGTAGTTTATTATGGGGACGATAAGTCGTGTAAGGTCATTAATGCACTTACAGGTCAACTGGAAGATGAGATTATACCTCCTGAAAAGATTACCGGTGGCACGTTCTGGAAATGGATGGCATTGGAAGATGGAATATTGTTTGCAATGGTGGGAGAACAAGAACAAAAGGATCCTATAGTTTGCCAGAAAAGAGAAGCGCATGGCTGGCCATGGAATCCTCTTTCCCCCGGATTCAACCAGCCTGATAATCCCTGGGGTTTTGGACGATCTATACTGGCAATTAATCCAAAAACAAAAAAGATTTTGTGGCATCATAATGAGGAAGAGACAATTGACAGTCGCGCACTCTGTATGAGCAGTGGCCGGATCTTTCTTTTTCATCACGGTTCATTTCTTGTATGCCTGAATGCCAAGTCAGGGAGGGAGATATGGCGTAAGACGGTAAAAAACTCACCTGAGTTGTTCGAAACAATAGGGATGGATCTTAAGCGTCAGGATTGGCGTACTAACTGGCGTACCGCAGCTTACCTCAAAGCTAGCGAGAAAGTGCTCTATTTCGCGGGCCCAATGATTTCAAAGCTTATTGCTGTATCCACCGAAGACGGAAGAGTTCTCTGGCAACATCCGTACAGCAATTACCAACTGGTACTACAGGGGGGTGCTCTTTATGGTTTAAGCGGAATAAACGATACCGAACTCAGTCGCAAGTTCGACCCATTGACCGGCAATATACTGAGCGAATATCAATATGCTCGTTCGCAATGCACAAGACCAGTTGGAAGCATTGATGCCATTTTTTGCCGGGCCCTAGGAGGTTCTTCACGACTCGATATCATTCATAACAAGCCGCAAATGGTTTCCCCAATGCGTGCTCAATGTCATGATGGCATAACCATTGCCAATGGTCTGCTTTACTGGTGGCCGTCCACTTGTGATTGCAATATATCCCTTTACGGAATTACATGTTTGGGACCTGCCGGCAGTTTTAATTTTGAAGAAACAGCAACAGAGCCTGCGCGCCTTGTGACGGGGAGAAATGTACCTGTTTCAGATGATTCAGTGTCACCGGCTGACTGGCCTGCTTTCCGCGCGAATCACTCTGCATCGGCCACAACGGATACCGTAATTCCCACGGAAGTCCGAAAGATGTGGGAATATGTTCCGCCTACAGGAACAACACCAACGGCGCCAACCGCAGCAAACGGCATGATTTTCTGGGCAGGTTCTGATGGAATTGTCCGTGCAATGGATGCGGTTACGGGCAAATTGGTCTGGACTGTATTTACTGGTGGCGCAATTCGTTTTCCGCCAACCATCTGGAAGGGACGTGTTTTTGTGGGTTCAGGGGATGGATGGGTATATTCATTGGAGATGAGGACGGGTAATCTTCTCTGGCGGTTTCGCGCGGCACCAATTGAACGGAGAATTCCGGTTTATGGGCAAATCATGTCTACCTGGCCTGTGGCAAGCGGAGTACTTGTACATGATGGGATTGCTTATTTTGCCTCGGGAATTGCCAATTACGATGGAACTTACGTGTATGCCCTCGATGCCATTACAGGTAGAATAAGATGGCAAAATACTTCGTCAGGGCATCTATATCCGGAAGTATTAAAAGGACGCCTTGATATGGAGGAGTTGTGTGGTGTGAGTGTACAGGGCAACATGATCATTAACGATGGAAAACTTTATATGGCTGGTGGAAATGTTGTTTCACCCGCCATGTATGACATTACCAATGGCAAGTGTTTGAATGATCCTGGACTGCCGTATTTAAAAACTCGCAATAACATACTCAATCCAGCGGCACCTCGAGGTTCAGAACTATATTTGGTTGGTAATGTGGTACGGGTTGGTGATCAACCATTGTATGCGCATCCGAAATATAAAGTTTATGATAATTCAGTGCTTTATAAGACTTGGGTTGGTTCCATGGGAGATCGTGATGTTGCCTGGTTAAACAATTCAAAAGTTTTCTGTTTTCAACATGCCGAGAATAACGCGCAACGCTTCAACGAATCATGGGGCAAACCTGGTATCCAGGGCCTAAAGCCACTGTGGGAAGTGGAAACCAAGGATAGTGTTGCAGTGGCTCTTTGTAAGAATGCCGTAGTTATTGCCAGTAAAACGGAGTTGATAGCCTTGAGTCTTCAGGATGGGAAAAAAATGTGGACACAATCCATGCCAGCAGTACCAGTAAACTGGGGCCTTGCGACAGACAAGGATGGCCGCATAGTCGTATGTCTTGAGAATGGACAGATTTCCTGTTTCGACGGTAAATAAGATTCTTTCAAGGTTTTTCGGCAATTAACTCGATGCCGCAGATCAAAGGTGGCTTGGTGGAGGAGGCAAATTTGACTTCGATTGTCGCTTTCGCCATGACAGACTTAAATTCGCGAATGATACCACGGTTATAACCGCCTGCTTCTTTAATTATATCAAAATCCTTAAGTACTTCTTTGCCCTGAAGGTGTACGGAAAAAACCCGCTGACCATTTTGAATTTTCTCCGGCTCGGCAAAAAACAGCCTGACAGTGTATGGTTGATCAACAGGTAAAACCGGACGATTTTTGAGATTGATAATAGCCGGCAAATCATGTCCCCATTTAAAACAGATATTTGGATCATTTTGTAATAAAGAAGTACCAGAGAGTCGGGTATTTTCATATGCACCAGCCAGGCGAACGCTATCAGAGTACATACCCGAGAGACAACCACGTTGCCCGTCAGGCGCCGAAAACCTTTCAGATGGGATAATAGTCTTTGGGGTAGATGGACTGCTCCAACTCAGTTCGGCGAAAGCCGCTGTCGCAGATGCGAGATTATTAGTGTGTTTATATTCAACACGCAGGTCATACTTTGTCCCGGTATTTAATGCGACTTTGGTGGATGATGCCTCGCGGTTTCCATCACGTGTCAGTTTCAGGTTACTGTCAACTATAGGCCGGTTGTTGATCCATACGCGCATTGGTCCATCGCTTTTCGTATGGAATATATATTCCTCGCTCAAATCTGGTGTGATCATTCCAGTCCATCTGACGCTAAAATTTCCACTCGGTACATTGCTGGCTTGCGTTATGGTGTCAATTTGAATGGTTTGCATACCGCTGATTCCCGATGCAAATACCCATGGCCAGGATTGTCCCTCGTGCATCCAGAGTGAATGATGATAAAAAGGTTCGAAGCTTTCCGGGCTCACTCGCACACATACTTCCGGTGATGGGCCGCCAACATCAGGCCAATCAAGCCAAAGTGTACCGTTTTCAGTCATGCGGTCACCTGGGGCACCAAAATTGACCCCGACACGTTTAATCTGACCATTCACGGCCACGCCGCCCCAGGCAGACCATTGTTCATGTTCCGGCGGCATTGGGGCAAGTGTCACTGATGTGAAAATAGGATAGTTACATGTGCAGTTTCCAGTCCATGACGGGAGAGTGAGTACTCCGCATGCCGGCACTATGCTGTTTCTGCAGCCAGAGCGAGTCCCGCTGATATTGATGGTACCGCTTTCCAAACGTTTATCGTAGAATGCTGCGGTACCTGACCGCATGGTAATAATATTGCCATAGTCGGCGCCAAACGTATCACATCCATAAGTTTTTATAAATTCACGTACTTCATCAATTCCGGTAATTGGATTACGACGAATCAATGGTGTCGGGATATGCGTCTTGGTTTCAGTAACGGAATTGTCCCAATTGGTGGCAACACGCGACATTTCCCTGCCTGTATAAACATCAATACTGACCTCATCAAAAGTCTTTAGAGAATATTGACGAACCCACTCGAGATATTTCATCGAAGTCGGGTATGCTTCCTGAGGTTCTTTCGGTACAAGGCATCTTAATGATCCATCCACAACACGTATGTGTGTCGGTAGGCCACGCCCGCCTTCATGTTCATAACCTTTAAAAAAAAGTTTGTGATGATGAATTGTATCACCAAACCACAATAGTCCCAGGGGTACTTTTACACGCTGGTCATAGTTGGCGCTTCCGGTATAATTTTCCGCGCCGGGGAGGGCACCAGCACGAGTGATAATAGAAAATCCTTTTTCGCGTTTTAACCGCGTTCCTGCAAAAGTGGACTGTTTAATCCATTTTCGAATATTTCTGTGTTGTGCGGTTGTGGTTTCGAGACACATGGTTCCACCGTAAGGGCGCAGAGATTGGAACATGGTCGAAAGCCATTTTTCCCCTAACGAAAATCCGGCAGATTCCAGATCCTCGCAAACAATCAAATTGGCAAAATAGGAGGGGAAACCTAAATTTTTGGGGTTTCCTACAAGAGCGGCTATCTTTTGACCATAGAGTCCAGCTGTATCGCATTGATAACGAAATTTTTCTATTTTTACTGGATCACCATCGGTTGTTACGACATGTAATTGTGATTGCAGTGCTAATTCCTCGGACAGTCGTCCATTTCCTAATCCCAAAAGCAAAGCATAACCTTGAATTTGTCCTGTCATGCGCAGGATAGTTTCGGCCTTGGATGTCCATGAGTCAGAGGGGCGTTGTACTGCCTGGTTTTCCAGCGGATATCGTCTTGGTTCAATCGATTTTCCTCCGAAACAATAGATACTGCCGGCACGAGTCACGACGAACAACTTGCCGTCTGCCACCAGCATTGTGTGGATGAGGCCTTCGACACCTGGGAACCTATCGCTGAAACGGAACTCCTTCTTGCCAACGTGAATCAGTTCCGAAATACCTTCCTGCACATTATATGATTCACCACCGATGGTGACTGTTTTTGAGAGAGGTTCTTCTCCCTTTCTGCTATTACCAATTTGGCCGATGGTATGTGGTCCTCCGTCATGTATTTCTGTATTTATTTTTGGATCCACACAGAGGTTCCCATCGGCAGTACTCGCCAGGAACCAACTTCCAGGACGGCTGCCTCCACCGCCATGACCAAAATCAAGCGGCAACAGTTTGCCTGTTGCCAAATCAAAAAATGCCGGAAACGCACGGCTGTTTGGAACAACCAGCCGCCCATTATTGATCAATAAATAACCTTGCGGCGCAGGGCCTCCAAACGACATTGCATTATGCGGATGCTCTGTATATAGGTAACCACTGCGGTCGTTGATCCAAACCGGTTTCCCGGTTTGAGCATCCAATGCATAGACGAAAATTCCATCGAACGGCCATATACCTGCAGTGAAATAAATACGACCGCCGGCAAGTACTGGCCCACCACGCGCAGGCCATACAGAGATCATCCTTCCATTACCGAGGGCTTTCCGGTTTGATGGCGATCCGTGGACTTGCCACAATAACTTTCCGGTACCGGCATCAAGGCAATACAGGCAACCATCGTCCGAGGCAAAATAAACTTTATTGTCCAAAGCCACAGGTGCCAGACGTACCGGACCTTCCGCGTAAAAATGCCATTTTTCTGCACCGGTATCCGTATCGAGCGCGAATACTTTATCGTTATGCGACGAGCCTATGAACATCGTCTTTCCCATGACAACAGGTTCATAACCGAGATCGAATTGCAGTCGTTCCTGTCGTACCTGCCAGAAGGCTGGTTTAAGTGGCGGATACTCGCGTACCCATTGTAAGTGCAGTGTATCAGGCAGCGTCTCGGATGTTATTGCGGTTCGTTCCGCGTTACATCGCCACATCGGCCAGTCGGCGGCAGAGAGGAACGCTACTGAAAAAATAAAAAACAGCACAATGATGTTGTTTCTTAGTGTGTTAATATAGATTGTCCTTAGACTTAAAGAATACATGTAAATTATCATGCAATTATTGTGCTTGATTCAGGTTATGTTTTAAATTCATAGCATATGTATTATCAGTTTAACATATTAAAATCTATCTCAAATGACATTGACACCCGATGTGTAGCAGTGTCACTATTCGCCGAAATAAGTCGTGTAATAATAAATGTTTAAACCAAAGAGAATGGGATCAGCTATTTGTCTGCCGATGCAAGCGAGATAACCGGCAGGTGGTCGTGAAAACAGGTCGAAAATCTCGCATTTCTTAAAAACGGAGGTATAAAGTGAAGCATTGGTATTTTTTCCTGGTCTTAGTGTTCGCAACTGCGGTTATTACGGCCGACAATCTGTCTGCAGCATCTGATGCGAAATCGGGTTCTGAACTTCGCATTGGTATAATTGGATTGGATACATCACATGTTGTCGCATTTACTGATGTTCTGAATAATCCAAGTAATAAAAACCATGTTGCCGGCGGCAGGATTGTCGCTGCATTCAAGGGTGGCAGCAAAGATATACCGTCCAGTTGGGATCGAGTTGAAGGTTATACGAAAACGTTACAGGAAAAATACAATGTAAAGATTGTCGACTCGATTGAGGAACTTTGCAAGCAAGTGGATGCAGTGATGTTGGAAAGTGTAGACGGACGGCCACATCTGGAACAGGCGCGGCCTGTTATCAAGGCCGGCAAACCAATGTTTATTGACAAGCCTATGGCTGGGTCATTACGTGATGTGCTGGAGATTTTCAAGCTTGCACGCGAAAATAAGGTTCCTGTTTTCAGCGCATCGTCGTTACGTTACGGAAAAGATGCACAGGCTGTTCGCAAAGGTTCAATCGGGAAAGTCCTCAGCGCCGAAGTGTCAAGTCCTTGTTCTCTTGAGCCGCATCATCCTGATCTTTTCTGGTACGGTATCCATGGCGTTGAGTCGTTATTCACTGTTATGGGTACGGGTTGCGAGGCAGTCAAGCGTGGTACCACGGCCGATGGAAAAATTGAAGTTACTGGTACCTGGCGCGGTGGACGTACTGGCATTTATCGTGAATCCTCCCACGGTAAGGGCAGTAAGCCTTATACCGGTATTGCGAAAGGTGAAAAAGGGGAATCCCCGGTAGGTGGCTATGATGGCTATGCGCCGTTGGTGGTTGAGGCAGTAAAGTTTTTCCAAACCGGTGTGTCGCCAATACCGGTGGACGAAACTATCGAAATATTTGCTTTCATGGAAGCTGCTGACGAAAGTAAACGACAGAATGGTCAACCGGTCAGTATCTATGATGTCTTGAAGAAGAGCGGATATGATCGAAAATAGCAGTAACCAGGAAACTTCAACATAGGAATCATACCAATGAATCTGCGTATTGTGTCTATATGCACTTTCGCAGTTTGTTTCTGGTCCAGCGCAGCGTGTATCTCCGTAGCTGAACGTGTTTCGGTGTCACTTGACGGAGAATGGAACATCGCAGAAAGCGTTGCTGCCGGACTGAAGCCTACAGCCTTTGACCACAAGGGACCGGTACCCGGCCTTGTGAATCAAGCCAAGCCATCATTCAAGGATATTGATCATTATGAAACGCACGAATACGTATGGACTATGGCAAAAAATGGAGTATTGCCTGCCTCTGATAAATGCGAGAGGTTGGGACGGACCCACCAATATAGATGTTACTTTTGGTTCCAAAAGACTTTTACGGTACCAAAAAAGAAAGATGTTGCTATTCTTGTAATCAACAAGGCCCAATTTGGTACAGCCGTGTGGCTCAATGGCAAACAAATTGGCGAACATTTCAGTTGTTTTACTCCCAGTCGTTTCAACCTGACCGATGCCATGCAATGGCATGGTACCAATGAATTGGTCATCCGAATCGGGGCACATCCCGAAGTTCTGCCGGAATGGGTACCGTATGGTACTGATGGGGAAAAGGCTTCATGGACTCCGGGTATTTACGATAGTGTTTCGCTTCAATTAATGGACAATCCTGTAATTGAGTCGGTGCAGATTGCTCCGCGCGTTACATCCTCGGACATAGTGGTTCAAACAAAGCTGAAAAATTACGGCAAATCACGCAGGTTTGAACTGACACATGCGGTCAGGACATGGAGGGGTAATCGTAGTGCGAGTAAGAAAGTCAGCCAAAAAGTTAACCTTGGAGTGGGTGAAGAAAAGGTTGTTACTGATATTGTTGCCATGCCAGCGGCCATACTGTGGAGTCCAGAGAACCCGTTCCTGTATGTGGCCCAGAGCAGTACCGGCGGCGATAATTGTGAGAACCGTTTCGGTTTGCGTGAATTCAAGTTCGATACCTCTACACGCCGTGCCTTGCTGAATGGTAAAGTTTGCTTTATGCGGGGGGCCAGCATTACGTTTCATAGGTTTCTTGGTGATCCGCAATGCGGCGGATTACCATGGAATGAGGCATGGGTACGCAAGTTTCTGGTTAACATTCCGCGACGCATGAACTGGAATTCTTTCAGGCTATGTATCGGACCCGTGCCGCAAAGATGGCTGGATATTGCCGACGAAGCCGGACTTCTTTTGCAATATGAATTTCCCATCTGGAGCGATAGAGAGCCATTACGGCATAAGCTCTGGAAGGAAGATGAAGTGATTAGTCAGGTTGAAGAATTTGTTCGAGACAATTGGAACCATCCAAGTGTGGTGATCTGGGATGCTTCGAACGAAACTCATTGGGATTTTCTTGCTGAAAAATTGATTCCAACTGTACGTAAACTTGATTTATCAAACAGACCCTGGGAAAATGGATACAATCTGCCGCAAGCACCTGATGATCCATTTGAGGATCATCCATATCTATTTATCAACCATTGGGGAAGCGGCAAGGATACGCCATTCCAGATGACCGAGCTGGAACGAATGCGCGGGCGCAGGCCTGGAACATTTTATCCAGTATCTTCACATGCAAGTATCATCAATGAATATGACTGGCTTTGGCTGCATCGCGATGGTACTCCGACGGTACTTACAAGAAAAGTTTTTGAAAATTGTGTCGGTACAAATGCAACGGCAGAGTCCCGGTTTGAATTTGCTGCATATTGCCTGGGTGGATTGACCGAATTCTGGAGAGCCTACCGTCAATATGCCGGAGTACAGTATCTGGCTTACCTTGATGCAGATCTGCCTAACGTTTTCACATGTGATAATTTTCGGGATGTAAAGCGTTTGGAATTGGAACCTCGATTTGAATACTACGTGAAGGAAGCGTTCAAACCACTCGGAGTTTATATTAATTTCTGGCAGCCGCAGTTACGTTTGGGAGAAGAGCGCAGTTTCCATGTGATGATGATTAATGATGTCAATAAAACTGCTAAAGGGCGTCTCCTGGTTTATTGGGAAAATACAAAAGACAATTCTATAATCAACCAGCAGGAAATAGATTACGAAATTCCAGGATTGGGACAGATGTCTTATCAGGTAAAAATTCTGTCCCCGAAAGAATCGGGTAATTATTTGCTAAATGCCATGGCATTCTGGGAAAATCAACCCTGGAGTCCGGTGGTTTCCAGGCGTAAGGTTCATATTCGATAAGACATTTCATCCGTCTCCGCAGGAGACCCCGGACTTGGAGTCCGTGGGATGACTGCGGGTTTTGCTACGCCGGATTCCGCGAAGAAACTGCGGGCTTTAGCCCGCAGAGCTTCATTAACAAGGGTCATCTCTTAACTTTTTTTTCATTTCTGCCAGTTCAGCTTAGGCGTACAAAACTACCTCTAAGTCGGTATTGTATTTTGGGTATAAAGTCGGTATTGTATAAACATTTGAATATGGAGTTTATTTCCGGGAGGAAGGAGTCTCTGTAAGATGTTCAATACGTTTGGAAACCGTTTCAGATTAACGACTTTTGGTGAATCGCATGGAAAATGTGTTGGGGCCGTTGTTGATGGTTGTCCTTCGCGGTTGAAATTGTCTGCAGAAGATATTCAGGTGCAACTTGATAGACGTAGGCCTGGCCAAAGCCGGTTGACGACAGCGAGGAACGAGTCTGATGTCGTCAGAATACTCTCTGGCGTTGAAAATGGTATAACGCTTGGATCTCCCATAGCACTGGCAATTGACAATCTTGACCGAAAACCGGGCGATTATACGAAGATGTTGAATATGCCCCGTCCTTCTCATGCGGATCTTACGTATAAGCTTAAATACAGTATTTTAGCATCCAGCGGTGGCGGGAGGGCCAGCGCCAGGGAAACTGTCGGCCGGGTGGCGGGCGGAGCTGTTGCCGAGAAATTTCTGGTTGATCGTTTCGGTGTGAAGATAGTGGCTTGGGTAAGTTCTGTGGAAGGAATTGATTCTCCGGATCTTTCTGAAGAAAAAATTGAACGTGAAGATGTCGACTGTAATGAATTACGGTGTCCGGATTTAAAAAGTGCCGCGAAAATGATTGCAGCAATTGAACGTGCCGCCAAGGCCAGGGATTCTGTCGGTGGAGTGGTGACGTGTGTATGTCGTAATGTTCCGGCAGGGTGGGGTGAACCTGTATTCGGAAAGGCGACGGCATTACTGGCTGGTGCCATGTTATCTATACCGGCTTGCCGTGGATTTGAAATTGGAGCAGGTTTTGCCGCTACGAGAATGCGTGGTAGCGAACATAATGACATGTATATCAGGAAAGGTAAAACTCTTGGAACAGTTACGAACCGCAGTGGTGGCATTCAGGGTGGCATCACTAACGGTGAACCGGTAGTCTTCCGGGTAGCCTTTAAACCTACAGCGTCAATTGGCAGGGCTCAACGTTCGGCTGATTATAAAGGTAAGCAGGTAATTTGTGAAGTAGGCGGGCGTCACGATCCGTGCGTGGTTCCTCGTGCGGTCCCGATTGTAGAAGCCATGGCGGCCCTTGTGTTTGCCGATATCGGGTTGATGGCGGGTTGAGATGGGTGTGTCTGGCAAATACGAAATACTGAAGGTGGATCCACATTCCAATGCCCGCAGGGGTATGTTGACAACCAACCACGGAGTGGTCGAGACACCGGTTTTCATGCCTGTGGGTACCCAGGCTGCGGTCAAGGCCCTTTCTCCTGAAGAACTGACTGGACTGGGTGCCAATATTATTCTCAGTAATATCTATCATCTCAACGTCAGGCCAGGTATCGATGTAATAGAAAAATGCGGAGGTCTGCATCAATTCATGGGATGGCATCGACCGATCCTGACCGACAGCGGTGGATATCAGGTTTTCAGCCTTGCAAAGTTAAGAAAGGTCAAAGACAACGGGGTTGAATTCAACTCGCATTTTGACGGCAAACGAATATTCCTGGGGCCGGTGGAGGCAATGGATATCCAGTATCGAATCGGCACTGATATTGCCATGGTTTTTGATGAATGTGTGCCATATCCATGTGATCGTGATTACACTTGTCAATCAGTGGAGAAGACCATACTATGGGCCGCTTTGTGTGCGGAACAGCCTCGAAAAGAGGGACAATTGCTGTTTGGAATTGTCCAGGGAAGCGACTATGCCGACCTGAGAGAACGTTGCGTCAGGGAACTCACTGCGATAGGTTTTGATGGTTATGCCATTGGAGGTGTGAGTGTAGGTGAACCTGAAGATGTTCTTTTACGTGGAATAGAACGAAGTACAGGTTTTATGCCAGACGATAAGCCACGTTATCTCATGGGCGTGGGCAGGATGGATCAGATACTGGACGCTGTATCGCTTGGAGTGGATATGTTCGATTGTGTGATGCCAACAAGGCTCGCACGGAATGGAACAGCGTTTACGAAATATGGCAAGTATGCGGTTAAGGCTGGTGAGTACAGGTATGATGTCCGGCCGATAGAGGAAGGCTGTGAATGTTATGCATGCAGGAATTTTTCGCGTGCATACGTACGACATCTTTTGAATGTTAACGAAATACTTGGAGTGAGATTGTTGACTGTTCATAATGTTTTCAAGTATATGCGATTTATGGATGAAATCAGGACGGCGCTTGATGATGGATCGTTCAACGACTTGAAGAAAGAATATACGATACGCTGGCATGAATCGGAGATTAAGATGACAGCAGAAGGAGATAGATAATGAATGAAGCATTGATTTTATTTGCAATGGCTGCACCGCAGGGTGGCAGTCAGCCGCAAGGTGGGAATCCGCTCGCAATGTTCCTGCCGATGATAATTATTTTTGCAATTTTTTATTTCATGCTGATTCGCCCCCAACAACGAAGGGAAAAGGAACGCACAAAGCTGATCAGCGAGATCAAAAGCGGTGACAAGGTTATGTTCAGCGGTGGCATCCTAGGCATTGTGTCAAATGTCAAGGACAGCACTTTCACCGTCAAGGTTGCGGACAACGTGAAACTTGAAGTTGCCCGCGGTGCTGTGATGAAGGTAATAGATAAAGACGATAAGATTACGACGGAAGACGGTAAATAATTTCTTCCGAGGGAGTAGTACGAAATGGATAAGAATGCTGTTTGGAAATGGTTGGTTTTGGTTGCATTAATCTGCGGCTCATTCTGGATCGTGTATCCGCCAAAGGATAAAATCCGGCTTGGGCTTGATCTTAAGGGTGGAACCAGCTTTACGGTAGAAATAGACCAGGACGCTATTGTAAAGCAAATGCGCGAAGAATCGGAGAATATTTCCGATGCACAGATTGAAGCCAAATTACCAAAGGCAAAACAAGATGCCCTGGACAGGGCATTGGAAGTGATACGTAACCGCGTTGATGGCCTTGGAATTTCTGAACCCGTGATTTATCCCGAGAAGGGCGGCAGAATCGTTGTTCAGCTTCCGGGTGTCGGCGAGGAGAAGCGTGAAGAAGCTGCCCGGCAGATACAAAGTGTGGCATTTCTGACATTTCGACTGGTCCATGAAAAGAATACTGACCTTGTTAATGCACTTATGGAAAAGAATATAGCACCTGAGGGATATGTTATTGTCGAGGCTAATGTACGTGATAGGAATGAACAGTTTTATAAGCGAGACAAGAAAGCCGTACCTGATGAAAAAATGGACGAAGCGTTTAATGAAAAACTCAGGCGATTCCATGCGCCTCCCGGTTATGATTTTCTCCTGGAACGGAAGAGAATCAATGATCAAGAATTCTTCATGCCCTTTTTTGTGAGTATACGCCGGGAAGTAACCGGTGATGCGTTAAAAACCGCAATGGTCAACATTAATCCAATGAACGGGAAGAACGAAGTGGATCTTGAGTTCAAAGCTGCCGGTGCGCGTAGATTTGCCAAAGTAACGTCGGACTATGCTCCTGGTGGTGCAAAGAATTCGAATATGCAGGTTGGGCGTCAACTTGCCATAGTTCTTGATAATTCCCTTTATTCTGCACCCGTGATCAAAGAGGCAATACCCGGCGGGCGTGCACAGATTACAGGCGACTTTACATCAGAGGAGTCTGCCCGGCTTGCCAACGTTCTTAGGGCTGGTTCACTTCCTGCGCCTGTAAAGATCGTTGAGAAAAGAGTGGTGGATCCGTCACTTGGAGCCGATTCGATTCGTAGCGGAGTCAGTGCTGGCATATATGGCTGTGTTGCCATTGCTGTCATGATGCTGCTTTATTACAGGGTCAGTGGTTTTCTCGCAGATATAGCTCTGCTCCTTAATGTCGTTCTTCTGCCGTTGGGTGCAGTAGCTGTTGCAGGATTTCTTGGTATGATATTCGGGGGGTTGCATGGTGGCGGGAAAGTAGGACTACCGGTCCTCACGTTGCCGGGTATTGCAGGTATTGCTCTTTCAATAGGTATGGCCGTGGACGCCAACGTTCTGATTTTTGAACGCATGAGGGAAGAGTTGCGCGCCGGCAAGGGGTTAAATGCTGCCATTGAAGCCGGTTTTGACCGGGCCTTTACCGCAATTTTTGATTCAAATATGACTACCATTATTACCGCGGTAATAATGTTCGCGGCGGGATCAGGACCTATTCGAGGGTATGCAATAACGCTGACGGCCGGTCTTCTCATAAACCTTTACACTGCAGTTACTGTTACTCGCATGTTCTATGACCTCATCGGGTCACGGACGATGAACACCGCAGTTTTAAGTATGATGTCGTTGGTACGTGAAACCAGTATTGACTTCATGAAGAAGTGGAAACCGGCACTTTCGATTTCTGTGCTTTTAATAACGGTTTCGTGGGCGCTTATGTGTGTACATGGATACAAGGATCCAGCCAGTGTATTTGGCGTGGATTTCAAGGGAGGCACCTCGCTGACGTTGAGTTTCCAGGAAAAAGTCAGCACAGAGGATGTACGAAAAACATTATCTGATGCAGGTGTGAGAGATGCTACAATACAATATCAGAAAGGTATGGAGGTTACCGGAAAAGACGTTTTGCAGGTGAAAGTCGGAACGGTAAAAGAAGGTGAATCGACGGTTAAGGTTTTAACCGAGAAATTTCCAAAATCTGCGTTTAAGGTTATACAGCAGGATGATGTAGGTCCGCAGGTTGGTAAAGAATTAAAGGTCAAGGCCACATGGGCGTTGGGAATTTCACTGCTGGCAATGATTATTTATATTGCATTCAGGTTTGAGTTTGGATTTGGTCTTGGTGCGGTAGTGGCAATCTTTCATGATGTTCTGATGACTATTGGTATATGTCATATCTTCGGGTTCCAGTTGAATATGTCAATCATGGCGGCTGTGCTGACGATAATTGGATATTCTGTAAATGATACCATTGTTATTTTTGACCGTATTAGAGAAAATCTTAGACTGAACAGAAGTAAAACATTTACTGAGATATGTAATCTCAGCGTCAATCAGACACTTGCGAGAACGTTACTCACAAATGGATTTACATTTGTTTCGGTTCTTTTCCTGTTATTGATGGGCGGCGGCGCAATAAAGGACTTTGCTTTTCCGATGTTTATCGGCATGATTGTCGGTACTTATTCAACAGTTTATATTGCCACGCCAGTTGTATTAATGTGGCATAAGTTCGAAAGGCCCGACATGGGAAAGAAGTGAACCTTCCCAAGAGAATTTGGAAAACCGCAGTAATTGACAGGGACCGGGTAGCAGTTTTGTCGAAAGCGACAGGACTCCCGGTCCCGGTTCTTTCGGTATTGGTAGCCAGGGGAATTGATCAACCTGATAGCATTGAACGTTTTTTAAACCCAAGGTTGAGTGACCTTTCCGATCCGTTCCTGTTGCCTGACATGCGAAAAGCAGTAGACAGGATCTGGCATGCAATAAATCACGGGCAAAACATTGTTGTTCATGGTGATTTCGATGCTGATGGCGTTACGGCCACAGCACTTGTAGTGAAGGTTCTTGTAAAACTTGGAGCAAAAAAGGTTACGCCCTTTCTTCCAAACCGTATCAATGAAGGGTATGGATTGACAAAGAAGGGACTTGAGCGGTGTTTTACCGATTATCGTCCGGATTTGATCATTACTGTTGATTGTGGAACAAGCGCGCCGGCAGCCTTGAAGTTTGCAGCATCCCTGGGGATTGATGTTGTTGTCACCGATCATCATGAGATTGCAGGGGCTACCGGACCAGCGATTGCAATTGTGAATCCAAAAATTACGAGTGATGAAAAGACGGAATCGTTAGCTGGTGTTGGCGTGGCATTTAAACTTTGTCATGCTCTGGTGAAAGAAGGCATCGACAACGGCAGTAAGTGTGTTTCCCGTATCGACCTGAGGGAATATCTGGATATTGTTGCAGCGGGAACTGTGGCAGATGTCGTTCCTTTGGTTGGAGAAAACAGGATACTTGTACGACATGGGTTGAGCCGTATCAATGACACAAAATGCGAGGGGTTAAAGGCCCTAATTGATGTTGCCGGTATAAAGACAGCAATTGAATGTTACCATCTTGGTTTTATCGTTGGACCTCGCTTGAATGCGGCTGGCCGTATGGGATGTGCAGAACCAGCACTTGAATTGCTTATGACGGATGATTCACATGTTGCCATGGATCTTGCCGGTATGCTTGATTCCTTGAACCGGGAACGTAAATGTACAGAGGAATCCATTACCGAAACAGCGATTACAGAAATTGATGGCTATTTCGATTCACACAAGACTTTCGGTATTGTTACGGGAATGAAAGGTTGGCATATCGGTGTTATCGGAATTGTGGCAGCCAATATTTGTGGCAGGTACGGACGTCCCTCAGTTGTTATTGGTTTTGATGAAAACGGAGTAGGTAGAGGGTCATGCAGAAGTATTGAATCAATAGATATTGTAAAAGTGTTACATGGCTGCGCTGATCTGCTTCTTTCGTTTGGGGGTCATCGAATGGCTGCAGGACTATCGATTGAGGAAAGTCGTTTTGTTGAATTTAAAAATCGATTTAATGATTTGTGCAAACACAGTCTGAGTGGAGGAAAAGGAGATTCAGTTCAATATATTGATGGCTGGATTGAACTTCGCGAAGCTGACAACAAACTGTTTGATATTCTTCAGCAATTAAAGCCCTTTGGACTGGGAAATCCGACTCCGGTGTGGGGAGTTCATAACGTGCGGGTTGTGGGGATGCCCAGAAAGGTTGGCAATTGTCATCTCAAAATGACCATAGCATCTGGTGGTACTCAGATGGATGCCATAGGATTTGAAATGGGTGGACGCGAAGTACCGGATAACCCATTAGACATTATTTTTGCATTGCAGGAAAATGCGTACCAGGGGCGTAGAACCCTTCAAGCGAACATAAAGGATTTTTGTTCTGCCGGTATGGAATTTAATGATACGTCTTGCTCGTAACCGCACATTACGATATAGTACCAAATGGGTATGGAGGTATTTGTATGGAAGAGATTCTTCAAAAAAGTGTGGATAAGCTGCATGATATTTTTGACAGAAGTGATCTCGATGCCGAGTGGAAGAAACTGCAGCATAAGTTCGAGGAAGCCAAATATAATCCTGGAGACGTAACACCTCTTGCCGATTGCATATTTTCAATTTTACTTGCGGCCAGAAGCCGGGGATTCAAAGTCAGTGCGGTGATGCAGGCGCTTGAGAAAGTTGCTGAAAATAATCTCAAGCGAAAGTGGAAGAAAATGGCAGATGGTACATATCAGGCAATATGAGGCTACCGAAGTTTTTTATTCTTGCATTTGACGTTTTTCTTGAATAAAGATAGGGATTTAAAGGAGGCATAATGCCAAAAGTTTGTGAAATTTGTGGAAAAGGTGCTCGTATGGGGAGTTCCATAATCCGGCGCGGTATGGCGAAGAAAAAAGGCGGGATTGGACTGCATTCAACAGGTATCAATAAGCGGGAATTTCGTGCTAATTTGCACAAAGTCAGGGCTATTCAGAATGGTCGAAAAGTTCGATTAGTTGTATGTACTTCATGCATCAAATCTGGTAAAGTTATAAAAGCTTAGGAATTATTACTTTAACCTGTGAGTCGGGAGTTATCATCAATGGCAGATGTATCCCACGATGGTACGGAAATAAAAGATACGGATATAGTTTTTGATTGTCCCCATTGCGGTAAAAGTCTTGCAATAGATTATCGCGGGGCGGGATTGATGATACCGTGTACGGATTGTGGCAAGAATGTGCAGGTGCCTATCCCTGAGGGTATGGAGATAACGGATGTTGATATTTCTGATGAAGAAAAGGAAGGTCGTATTGTCAACCTCAGACGGTCGCTTGCCGGATCGGAAATAAGAATAAAGCAGCTTGAGGCTGAGATTGAAGAGCTTACCGTCAGGCGAGATCAACTTGAGAAGGTACGTGCTGAAAACATGTTTCGTTTTGGTACGATTCTTGAGAAAACAGGCGTGATCCAGAAGTCACTGGAAGAAATAGCTGTGGCGTTACATCGTATCTCGGAATCGGCAAAGTAGTTCTTAGGTTTACCTGTCCAGAGCTTCCAGTAGTTTCGGAACAATTGTATTCCACGAGTATTGACTTAGGACGTATTTTCTTCCTGTCTCACCCATGGTGTTTCGTATTTCCGGTTTATTTATGAGCAGAAGAAGTTCCTCTTCGAATTCGGGATAGGTCTTGAACCACATTCCGCCATTACTTTTCTGGCATTGATATTTTAATACAGCGCTTTTCTCGTGAACAAGAGACGGAGTACGTGCAAGCCATGATTCAAGAACTACAATACCAAAACTTTCATTGACCGACGGATGACAGAATGCCACAGCACCAGCCATTGCATTATGTTTGTCGTGTTCGTCAAGAAAACCTGTATCCAGAACAGAATCAGTTATTTCTGGCAAAATGTCTATCTGGCCGGCACCAGTGAGAACCAGCTTTATATCCTGCTTCGTACGGCTCTTAAATGTTCGAAAATAATCGAGCAAAAGGGGTGTTCCCTTCATGGGTTCGCGTCGGCCAGAATAGATCAGATAGGGTGATGTTATATGGTGACTTATGGCGAAAGCTTGCGGATCAGATGCAAAATCATCAAGGCCCATTCCAACAACAGACGATATGGCCTGATTTACTCCATAAAGGCGATTGGCTAAGTCCCGTTCCGGTTCGGAATTGAACATGAAGCCATGTACTTTATTGAACATCTGGCCAAATGACTCGAGATATGCGAATGCTTCATCATGCAGGCAGGGAACAAGAAGAGTTTTCTCAGGATGAATCAGTGATGCAAAATATATCAACCCGAACAGATAAGGGCCCATTACAATGCGGTCATAAGTTGTTCCATTTTCTACCAAGTGTTTACATAAAGCCGTGCTGTTAACATTGTTCTTAAACCAGGCGAGTTCATCATCATGTGAGATCCTGCATCTGCGTGATATCAATTCCTGCACATTCAGGAATCTTGATATGTTACGATCGGTATCAACGGGGAAGAAATGTACTTCCATACCTTGAAAGGCCTTGGATCCGGCTGGCAACTCGTTTTCCCATGTGAAATGATTTCTTGCACAAGTTGTAAGGAATGTCACTTTACGACCGGCGGCGGCAGTTCGTATCGCGAGGTTTTTCAGAAGGGTTTCAGCTCCACCGATGGTTGATCCTTCTGCAAACCGCGGGCAGACAAAGGCAATATGGTGAGATTGAACTGTCACTTCCTGATATCCTTCTGTTCCAGTTTTGTAATCCTTTCTTCGAGTTTATTGATTTTATCACAGTAGCGGTCTTCAAGACTTTCAACTGCGGAGAGGAGAAGAGTATTAGTTTGATTTTGCTGTGACCAAAGGCGATATGTGTAGAATTTAAGCATTTTCCAGATAAGTTTCTTTAAACTAATTAATAAACTGCTGAATAATGCACGTCTTTCATGAATCTCAAAATCATTAATATCTACCGCTACAGCATCGCGAAGGCATTCGAGATAGAATGTCAGAAAGTCCTCTTCGTTTTTCAGATTTGAAATATTTGTTCGTTCAGCGCGGGCAATACGTGCATCCGCATATAATCCATTTTTCATTTTCTCAGCAACGGAAGCTTGGATATCAGCGACAATCCTGCTTGTGTCAATGCCACTAGCGCCAATTTGAAATAACGGATCAGTCATTATGTCAACTCCATTTCTGATAATCAGTTAATTAACTCCAGTGACCGCATAAAGTAGTTCGTTTTTTTTTCCTGCAAGATGGTGCTGATGGGACCATGTCCCGGATAAATACCGGTTATATCAGGAAGTACAGCAAGTTTTTCGAGGGAAGACTGAAGTTTGCGTGAATTGCCTCCGTATAAATCCGTCCGTCCGACAGATCCGGCAAACAAGGTGTCGCCAGTAAAGAGAGCGTTATGATCAGAAAAATAAATACAAACTGAACCTGGGGTGTGACCGGGCGTATGAATTACTTTATATTTCAAGCTGGCATCAGAACGTTCACTTCCGTCAACGAGGTCAATGATTATTCCTTCAGGTTGCAGTGGTCTGCCGTAGAAAGGCGGCATCTGATTGGCTTCGTCGAACGTCCATTTTGAATCCTCCTTGTGCATTGCAACAGGAGCGGGCATCATGTTGCACATGTCTCCAATGGCGGATACATGATCATAGTGGCCATGCGTAAAGAGATATAGTGAAGGAGCGAGATGATTGTTTTTCAGGAATTGTACAATAATGGTTGGATCAGCACCTGGATCCACAACAATTGCTGACGGAGATTTCTCCCAGATCACAAAACAATTAACCTGAAATTCACCCACTGTGATTGACTCGATATGCATACTATGAACTTTAGTATTTGAGACGAGACAAAGCCAAGAACAAATTGTTGGCTGTTCGGGCTGTTTTTTTGGTATAAAAACGAAAATGAATATTATTGTAACAGCAGGGCCTACTCGTGAACCTTTAGATCCGATACGTTTTATTAGCAACCGGTCAACCGGTAAAATGGGTTATGCTCTTGCCGATGTATGTGCACGCCGGAATCATAAGGTTTTGCTCATTTCCGGCCCTGTTTCCATCGTTCCGCCGCGAAATGTTCGTTTGGTTATGGTTGAAACTGCAGACGAGATGTTTAATGCGGTCAGGAAAAGTATTCCATGGTGCGATGTACTGGTGATGGCGGCGGCAGTTTCCGACTTCAAAGCAAAATATATCCATCCTGGAAAAATGAAAAAGCGTGATATGCGCGATATACTGCACTTAAAAAGAAATGTAGATATCCTGAAGGCCGTACGTCCGAGGAAGGGGAAGAGAATCTATGTTGGTTTTGCGGCAGAGACTTCAAATATTATTCAGGAAGCACAAAAAAAGCTTAAAGAAAAAGGTGTTGATCTTATCGTAGCGAATGACGTTACAATGAAAAATTCGGGTTTTGGGACTGATACTAATCGTGTTGTTTTCCTGTTTGCCAATGGTTGTATTAAAAAGCTGCCACTCATGAGGAAAACTCAAGTAGCCGGCAAAATTATTGACTGGATTGAGGATCAACATGGAAACGACAAATGACCGATTGAAGAAACAAATCAACTTTGTCATAGAAATAGACAAGCTGAAGAATATTTACCGGCAGACATTGTTAATGGACGGAAAACGCTATGAAAATGATGCTGAACATTCTTGGCATCTCGGGTTAATGGTACTTCTTTTTTCTGAATATGCTGCAGGTAAGAATATTGACCTGTTTCGCGTAATCAAGATGGTATTGATTCATGACCTTGTTGAAATCGATGCCGGAGATACTTTTTGTTACGATAAAAAAGCTGCATTAGATAAAAATGAGAGAGAACAAAGAGCTGCAGACAGAATATTTAGCATTCTTCCGGCTGATCAATCCATGGAGTTTCGTTCACTATGGGAAGAGTTCGAACGGATGGTGACGCCGGAATCACGTTTTGCTGCGGCATTGGATCGTTTTCAGCCGCTTCTTCATAATTATAATACGCAAGGAGCAGCATGGAAGAAACACGGGGTCTCCAGCGACAGTGTATTGGAAAGAAATAAACATATAGTAAATGGGGCACCGGAACTATGGATGTTTGCTAAAACATTGATCGAAGATGCGGTCAGGAAGGGGTATTTACGCCGCTAATAGTGGGGATCAACCCCCACTTGCTATCCAATCGTTTACTACTTTAATAAGTTTCTGGATTTCCTCATTAAATACAAAAAAACTGTCCTGTCCGATTCCAATAAGCAGTCCGCCGACAATCGCACGCATATAGAAGTCATCTGAGACTGAGAAAATATAATAAAAAGAATAAAGTGGTATTAAAAGGCATAGGACACCTTGGAAGACGGAATCTTTAAATGCTTTCAGCAGGATAATGATATGAATGGTTATGATAATTATTGGTCCGTAGAGGCGTATTAAATCCCTATTGTTGGAGAGATAACCTCCACCATAACGAAGGTATGCCATGGTTCCGCCCAGCAGGAGGAATATAATACTACTCCAGAGAAGATGGGTCATTTGGAATCCCTGCTTTGGACGTTTTTCTTTAGCAGCCTGTTGGCTGATCTGCCATTTAGTTGGTTTCAGATTTTCTTCTGGGGCTTGTTCTGGTGCCTGTTTTGCAAAAGTAAGTTTGCGGACAGAAGGTTTTCCATTTTGCGAGGCTACGTCAGGTTTTACAAATGGCTCACCACACGCATGGCATGTAAGTTTGCCATGATCCGCAAATTCCGAAACAACCATAGTTGCCGAACACTTCGGGCATTTTAGTTCAATATCTGCCATTTATGAAACCCTTTTGTTCTACTGCATAAGAATATAAATCTGACATCATGACTTTGCAAGTAAAACAAGGATATGACACCTTGTCATTTTAAAGGTTCTGACTTATGTTATAAATGTTATGGAAAGTTATTTACGTGAGATTGTGCAGTTAAGCCTGGGCAGTTCACCAGAGGAGATGTTGAGAAAGTCTCTTGATGCGTGTATTGAATTATCTGGGGCCAAAGGAGGCTCGATTCTTGGCGAAGAGGGGCCTTATTTGCAGTTCCTTTTTTCGGACGTCAGCGATCTCGTAGGGGTAAAAGTCCCATTCAGTAGTATTGCCGGTGTGACAGTAAATAAAAGCATGGTGATATATACTTATGCACCAAGCGATAAGCGACATTTCTCTGGTGTTGATACGCAGATCCATCAAACGACAAAATATTTGCTGAGTATACCTATTCCTTCAATTCACAGGAATACCGGCGGGGATATGCAGGCAAGAAATGCCGGCGCACTTCAATTACTTTTTACCGATAACATCTTCCCCGCTTTATCGGTTGCTGATGGACCGCGAGAATTCCATGTAGATGCATTTAAAGAAAGTGTTTTCTTCCAGGGGAAATTAAAGAGCATTTTCTTGCTTCTTCCGGTTGTGGCCTTTGCTCTAGAAGTAATGAAGTTACGACAGACATCCTATCAGGCGATTCATGAATTGAAGAATAAACTGATATCGGGACTTTCATGGATAGGTTACCTCAAGAATGATATACGCCAATGTTCACCTGAACTTCTGAATAACGAAGGCATTGCCGGTGATTTTGAATTAGCAGAGACTTCAATAAAGGAAGGAGCTGAGCTTGCCAAAACATATCTTCAGTTTACCAAGATCTATAATCCGAAATTTTCACAAGTTAATGTTAATGATATACTGAATGATACAGCCTCGTCAGTCAGGGCCTTGGTCTGTGAAATGAAAATTCCAAGCCTTGAGGTTATTGTTGATTGCGATGCTAATATACCGACAAAAAAACTGGATGGCGTACAATTAAAAATGGCATTATTTAATTTATGTAAAAATGCGGTCGAAGTGCTTGCGAAATACGATATAGCACAACCAAGGCTGGGTTTAGTATCAGCGTTTATTGACGGGAAAATACAAGTTCAGATTAGTGATAATGGGCCGGGGATGCCAAAGGAAATTGCCGATAACCTGTTTGTCCCTTTTAAAACGAAAAAAGAAGGTGGCACCGGATTAGGATTGACGATAACGAAGAAGATAATCGATATTCATGGGGGAACAATAAAATCGGAAACAAGTTCATCTGGAACTAAATTTACGATCGAATTGTAAGGTTCATGTCATTGTTTCGGGAGGTGTTAAAATATGGCAGACTTAAATGTGACAAATTCCATGGCTGGCGAAAGTTATAAAGAACTTCTTGAGGCCATCAAGCGAAATATCGACCCCAGCAGTAATACAGTTCTCCTCGTAGATGATGAAAGAGGGATCAGGATGAAAGTTGCGCGTGACGTACGTTCCTTTGATCCGGAAATTGTAATATACGAGGCGGCGAATGGCCAGGAAGCTCTTAAGAAACTGGATGAGATAAGAAAAAAATATTACAGAGACCCTTTATTTATAGTTTTGGATTTGAATATGCCTATTCTTGACGGATGGGAGGTTATTAAGCATCTCAAGAAAGAATATGAGAGTAAGGGAAAAAAAACAGGTATTCCGATCATTGTCCTGTCGTCCACTAGTGGTGAAAAGGGATTACTTCTGAAGTCCAGTGTTCATGATGGAAAATCGGGATATACTCCTCTTGTCAGCGTGGCCAAAGAGATGTGTGTCGACAAAAGTCATTATGATGCCACTGGGCAAAAAGGTTTGACGGCGTGGCTGGAATATTTTGTCAAAGAAGGATGAAAGATGATTAATAACTGATCCCCATGATTTGACATCATGTTGATGTCTGGTAAGATTAGAAATATAAGTCTTTACAAACCCTTCAGTGAGAAATGCTTGCTACTATTTGTCGTTTAGAACTTCGTTTAGTTTCTTGTTCTGATCGGCGCTGATAGCCCGAATTTTATCTTGAGCTTTTTTTCCCTGATCGACTGCGGTTTTTCCTGTCATTCCTTCAATTACGTCCCTGGCGGTTGTGGATACCGGTTGAGTTTTAGATTGGGCAGGGCTCTTCCCATCTTTTGTCGCTCCTGCAGAAGTATTGTTTTCGCACTTACTGCATCCGATAATTGCGATTGAGATGAATATTAACAACAATGTTCTCATAATGTACACCTGCCGTTCTTAATTGGTAAACGATTCAGCTTTGATAATGCTGTCCTGGTCCAACATTTTCCGCACGGTTGTCAAGAGATGGTCTGTTGAAAAAGGTTTTTGAATGAAACCCCAAGCTCCGCGTTCAAGTGATGTTCGCAGATAGTCGCGGGAAAAGCCGGAAGTCATTATTATAGATGCGGTGGGGTTAAGTGCCAGTATTTCCTCCAAAACTTTTTTCCCATCGGTACCAGGCATCACTAAATCAATGATGGATAAATCAATTTTATCGACATTTTTCCTGTATAGTTCAAGGCCTTCATTACCATTTTGTGCGGTATAGACGTTATAACCGGCGTGTTTAAGTGCCAGTATGCTTTTCCCGATAACGGAATCTGAATTATCGATGAAAAGAATAGTCTCGCCGCCAGCTTTTAATTCATGGACAGTTTCTTTCGCGGGTTGGGCCTTTGCTTTTCGGAGGAAAAGACGGATGCTTGTACCTTGTTGTGGACGGCTCCGGATTTTTATAAATCCCCCCCAACGTTCTATTGAGTTTTGAACGACTGTCAAACCAAGCCCGGCTCCCAAACCGGAAGATTTCGTTGTATAAAAAGGCTCGAATACATGAAGAAGTACATCTTTCGACATGCCGTGTCCATTGTCTCTAATTCGCAGTACAACATAACTGGTTTTCCTAAAGGTAGTGTCTTCGGTGTCAATTGTTATGGAGCCTCCATCCGGCATTGCATCAATTGAATTTAAAAGCAGATTGATCAGGCAGTCGAGCATTTGTCTGTCATCAGCTATTATATAAGGCATCGATTCCGGACTGCGGATTCTGAATGATATATTCTGGTTTGGGAAAGATTCCTCCATAATGTTGATGGCATCCTTGACTATGTTCCCGAGAGGGACGGCATCTACTTTCATGTCGTTTTTTGTACTGCCTATTCTTGCGATACTCATGAGGTGCTTTGTAACATTGCCGACGCGTTTAACGGCTTCCAATATTCGGACGGCTTCTTCGTGAGCCCGTGTTTTCGGGATCAGGTTATCGGCTATTGAAGATGCATGACCGGAAATAATGCCGAGGGAATTTGTAAAATCATGGGCGAGACTATTTGCCATGTTCGAAATGGCTTCAATTTTCTGTTTATTCAGGTATTCTTTTTCCTGGTTTGTTCTTTCGGAAATGTCTTTGAATGTGACTATGTATCCGTAAGATGTCCCCTTGGCGCCTGGAATAGAAGCGAAAGTGACATCAACAAATATTTCTTTCGGACTATTTGATTCAAGAGTACAGTTCCAGTATGTGTATGGTTTTCTGTCATGTTGAAAGCTTCTGTGGTTTGTAATGTTTATCTTTTTGTTTTTATGACGGTCGAAAAGTTTGACTACATCCGAGAATTTCTTTCCCAAAGCTGTTTTTTGTGTTGAACAGGTTAGTTCCATGGCGGCAGGATTCATGAAAGAAATCATCCACTTCCTGTCTGTCACGATAACAGCTTCAGGCATGTTCTGCACGATAAGGTCAAGCGGCAAATCTGCATGTTCTTTCTGTTCCATTATAACCCACAACAATCAATTAACATCAGGATAATCAATATTTACAATTTGTTATTTCCTAATCAACATAAGCGTACCGCGTGCTGACGTCATGGTCAAGTTCTGACGTGAACTGGTATGCAACTTAATGTGCAAGCATTGTTCTTGTCCATTTAATATTCACGGCGAAGCAAGGTTTTTAGGCCAAGATATAGTGGTGTAATTATGCTTAGAACAGTTAATACCACCAACCATAATCCAGCAATGATAAGACTATTATACATTTGATGATTATTCATCCTGTGTAATAGATTTAAGTGGAATATCATGCCAAACGGAATAATGGCAACGAGCATAAAACAGAGACTGAGTACCAGGTTCAAAGTGCCGCCAAATCCGGAAACAATTGCAGCAGGATTTTTTTGACTAATGTCGAGATATATTGCTCCGAGTCCGGTTGAAAGTCCGCAAACTACTGCAGAAATAGAGCATACGAGTAATATGGCGACAACTACGACAATTGGAGCGGCATTAAGCATTCTGGCTGATAGGAACATCAGGCTCGTGCTTACCAATAACATGCAACTGAGCGCTAAGAAAAACTTCGTTAATAGGATCCGTGACATCCTAGCAGGTGAAAGTCCGAGTATCCAGAAACCCTGTCCTTCAAGACTGAGCTGGGGATAAATAAATCGCGCCCCGAGTGAACAGATGACAGCAGATACACTGAATACGTTTAAGAAGGCTATCGTGTTGCGCCAATTTTCGGGGAAAGTATGATATCGGAATGTGCGTAAATTTGAAAAGTAAAGAGCCAGAAGACCAAAGAAAATTAAAGCTTGTGACCACTGAACAGGATCACGAAAAAATGTCCGGATATCTTTCATGACGATTGCACGTATATCGCTGGGAAAAACCAGCAAGATGTTTTGTAACCACCACAACATGACTGGTGCACGTTCATTAATGGATGATCCGTTTGTCAGGCGCTGCCATCCTTCATGAAATATTTTTTGTCCGACCCATTCGATTGATATACAGATTACCATTGAAGTCGATGTAATCATTATACCGAACATTACTCCATTAAGCCATTGTCCTCCTGTGAGTAACATTATACCCTCGGATATCCAATAACTTGGAAGAAGAGGGTTTGATGCCAGCGTAAAACCGGGGAGAAGCATGGATAGATTCAGGTCTGATTCAGTCGTAATGGATCGATATTTTAGTAATTCATGAATCAGAAACCATGCGGCAATTACTGCTATCCCAATCCCTGGAATGCGAAGGTAACGGCCTAAAGGGATCCATCGAACAATAATAATTGTAATAACCGTACCAATACCCGAGCAGGTTATAAGAAAAGGTATGGAAAATAGAAAATTCCAAACGACAAATGCGGCTGACATGTTTTCGTGGTATCCATAGGCGCAGATGAATGGGATAATAATGAAGAAAAAAGCCCATGAAGACAAGCCGGTGGACTCAAAGAACTTATAAAGCACAATTTGTGATATGGAAAATGGCCTGGTTAGAAGGAACGGTATTTCATCGGACCGGTAAATTGTCGAATACGATGAGACGATACTGGATACAATGAGCATAAATCCCATGCCAAGGAAAAAGATATCAAATAACTTGCTGATAATTATAAGGCCGACACCTCCCATTCGATGAAGGAAGTTGAAGCCATCCAAAAAGAGCCAAAAAAGTCCAACTTCAAAAAAAAGTGCAAAACACAGCGTAAAAACTATTTTGAATGACGACTGGGCCTTGATAATACGATGAAGATTAATAAGTTGATATCTGTTCTTCTTGATGAGCGAAGAAAACGCGGCCATTTGTTAGATTCCTTTTATTGTTTGAAAGATTATTTTTATGTTCAAATATGGTCGAATAAATTAATTGTCATTTTCCGTAAGGTGCAGAAAAATGTCCTCCAGATTTTTGCATTCATTGTTCAGGGCTAGTAATTCCTTGAGAGTGCCCATGGCGATCAGTTTTCCTTTTGATATGATTCCAATTCGGTCGGCGATATCTTCTGCTACTGCTAAAATATGAGTGGTTAGAAAAATCGTCATGCCGGCGCGGGCCTTTTCCATGAGAAGGTCTTTAATGAGCCTGATACTGTAAGGATCAAGTCCGACCAATGGTTCATCGATGAATAATACCTGGGGATTGTGGAGAAATGTTGATGCATAAATGAGCCGTTGGCGCATACCATGAGATAGTTCTTTTATAAGTACGTTTCGACAATCCAAAAGGCCAAAAAGCCTGAAAGATTCATCACATAATAAAGGAACCTTATTTTGTGGTACCTCATACAGGTCAGCGGTGAATTGGAAAAACTCTGTTGCAGTCAGTCTTTCATATAGAAATGGCATGTCTGGGATATAACCGATCAGTTTTTTAACTGCTATCGGGTCTATTTGCATATCAAGTCCGCAAATTCTTGTAGTCCCGGATGTGGGACGGAGTAAACCTGTTAGAATTTTGATTGTTGTTGTCTTTCCTGCACCGTTCGGTCCTAAAAAACAAAATAGTTCACCAGGCAAAACTGTAAGTGACAGGTTGCTGACTGCTTCGAAAGATCCAAATTTGCGTGTTAGATTGCATATTTCAATCATGATTTTTCTCCGTTAGAAATAGTAACGGCAGGATGACTTTTAGGACATCATCAGAACTTTTGTTTCCCAATACCGCGTCATAAGCTTCTTCTGGGGTGCATTTCTGCATAGTCAAGCCAATAGGGGATTTCTGGAGTAATATTGTTCCTTTGTTGTCGACCCAACTCAATATATCAATGCTGCGGTATTTTGTTGAAAGGACAACAGAATCAATCTGCTCGTTCGAAATCGTTATTTTCTCGTGGCGCAGAGCACGTATAAGAAGGTTAACTTTTTTTAGCGATATTGGATCAAGTGTACGTATGGTGATTTGTTTTCCCGGTTTCAGGTATTTTATCGCAGTTTCTGTAAGTGGTGAATAGAGGAGGACGTCAGGTGGAATTTGAAGTTTCATAACATCATGATTATTGTCTTGAGTACTTAATTTAACTTCAAAATTGTTACCATCAATACGTGAGCCATCGACTTTTATGACTGCCATTGGAGAGGAAAATGAAAATGTGAACCGCCTTAGATTATAGGCCATATCAAGGAATATGGAGGTGAGTGCATGGACATTCTTTCGTGTACCCGCAACGCTGAGGGAGATATGTACACGATTCCCAATAACATAGTGTTCTGCCGGGTTGTTTTCGTTCATGTTCATGCTTGTATGACTGTATCCGATGTCTGAACCACGAAACGTTATTTTCATCCAGGAATCCGAAATAAGGATATCCCGGGAAAGTAATCCCTTATATCCTTCGATGGATTGCGTAAAATATTCAGGAAAGGCTTCGTAGCGAATTAACCAAGCTACCATGCAAAGCCATAAAATGATTATGGCTGTCTTCAGGTACATCAGATTAAACATTATTTTCCAGCAGATTTAAGTTTTTCCCTTATGCTGGCAATTTCGGATTCCATTGCATCCAATTCCGGGCTTTTTACAGTGGAAGAGGCATTTCTGCCTGCTTCATCATATTTTTTTTTGGCAAGATCTACGGCAAGGCCAAGCCTGATATCCTCACCCTTTAATTTACGTAATTCGTCAGAATAACGCATTTTGTCATCGCTGTTACTTACACTATCCCTTTTTTTCTGAAGTTCGCGGACCTTTTCCCAGTATTCTTCATGGGCTTGTTTGGCAGATTTATAATCGGCGGCAAAAGGATTTTGTGAATCAATGACGACAGAGGATGCCAGTTTAGCTTTAAGTGTAACTATTCCAGCAGCAAGTTCAGCCTCTCTCCTGATAAGTTTCTGTTGTTCACCGCTAACTTTACTAAGTTCACCAATTTGAACCGTCAGGTCATGTCCACGCATCAGAAAAGTGGCGGCAGGAGAAGCATTACCGACAGCCACGGAACAGAGAACAAATTCTTCACGCGTTGTTTTGATCAGATTGCTGATTTCAAGGAGGGTGCCAGGTGCCAACGTTTTGAGAAATTTCCCCGAAATATCATAAGTAGACGCATTAGGCGATCTGACAACGCCCCATCGCATTCCATTCGCGGCCGCAAGTTTGCGAAGTTCGAGTATGACAATATCATCAGGTGCATCCTTGAGTATAATTTCGCAATCATTGAGTACCTTATCCCAGGCTTTGAGCGCCAGATGTCTTTCCAGGAGTTTACGATGGTCCCTGGGTTCCTCCGGTGCTTTTTCAACTTTGTTAGTTGCAATATTGGATTGCGGTGTCTGTCCGTTTTTTGCCTGTGACGGGGCGACTGGTTCGGCTGGAATGTAAGCCTTGACTTTTTGCGCAAGAAAACTATTAGGATCCAGGGAAATAATCTCCCGCGAGATTGCAACAAGGCGATCGTAATTGCCAGATTGTCTGACAGCGGTAACAAGCTCGTCGTAACCAGAGAACTTATTTAATTTATCATTCTTTATTGCCAATGTTAAAATGAAATTAGGAATGTCCTGAATAAGTTCCGCAAACGATGCGTGTCTCCGTGGTTTGTAATATTTACCTTGGTATATTTTTTCCGCAGCATCTTCGGCGGATCTCATGTCATGGCGTTTTACATGGCACTTGATCGCGGCCATGTTAAGTTCGATGGCTAGGCTCGGATATCTGGTTGCCCAGAGTTCTGCCTGGAGAAGTTTTCCAAGCGCAGCATCAATGGAATTACCCTTGAACAGGAGATCGGCTTGGACGATTGTTCTCCGGATATTCCAGATTTGAAAGCCAGAACATGCCAGCGCAATAACGATCGAGCCAACTATTCCTATTAAGACATAACCGGTGATAATCTTATGAAATTTTATCTTAACAGCCATATTCGCACAGTTTCCATATCACTTGATCTAAAAGTTATCGTATACAACACTTCATTTGGATTTACGGTGTTGGAAGCGCAGTCTGGGTATTCGATAAAGTTGTGCCAGGTTATCGTTGGATTCTGACAACATTGACTGGTCTAAAACCAAGTCAATGTCCATTGATTGTAACGATAACCTTTTGATGCTACCATCATCTTTCAGAATTCTGAAAACATCGGCCAGGTTTCTGATGTGTTTGCCATTTACTTTGGTTATTATATCGTCACGAAAGTGTTGATACCCGATGTTGATGGGATTGGGAAGTACTCCGGCAAGTATGACCACTTTATCCCCTTCTTTTTCCGGATGAAATTTTTTAGTCAGGTATATATTAACAAGTCGCGGATCGACATTCTTTTGCCAATCCTGCCCGTATGCTTGAAGATAAGCCCCTGAAAGTTCCCTTATAATAAATCCACCTTCGACAATATATTCCTCGCGTTCACGGGTTACATTTTCTCCAACAAGCGCATCAATATCTGATCGGCGTGTTAATTTTACAGTAATATTTTTTTCTTCGCCATTCCGAACTATTTTTAACGGGACCGTGTCGCCGGGAGACCTTCTTCCCATGATCAGGTAGGGAAACGCCAAACGGCCGAAATCCGGGTCTTCATAAAAACCAAGGTTATCGATACTATAATTATCCCATTTGAGAATCACATCATTTGGGAGCAGCGACATGGATGCTCCTGAACCAAGAAGGCAATCAAGAACAAGGATTCCCTTATTGGCGTGGTTGACTTTATGATATTTTCGTTTGGCGGGATCAATCAAAGGAGCCCAGAGGAAACCGGCAGAGGCAAATCCCTTGTATGGTGATTGTCGAACGTCAGAAAGAAAATGTTTCAGCGTCACATACGGCAGCATATTACCGGTCCGGCTGCCTCTATCGTAACTTATAATTAGCCCCGCAAGTTTCCCGTCACGTAGTACAGGAGAACCCTCGCCGTTGATATTGACATCGGTCAAAATAGTAAAGGCCAGTGTAGGATAGGGTGCTGAGGGAAGGGACCTGATAGATACCTGTACGATCTGTGCTTTGCCGCGTTGGATTTGTGCTGTTTCGTCAAATTGGAGAATACTTACATCATCGGTTCGTGACAGGCTGTCAGCAAATTGCACCGGTAATAGACTATTCTCATTCGAATTGTCGGCTATTTTCAGAATTGCAAGGTTCGCCTGTTCATCGGACATGACAACAGTGGCTGGGATTTTTTCTCCTGAACTGGCTTTTCGTAATTCGATAAGTGTATTATTGCGAATCAAGTTTTCAGTTGTGATGACTTCCGATGAACTTACCGCCACTCCATAGCCGATTTTAGGGCTAGGATTTTTTTTCTGCCAGGGCAGAAAAGTGTCATATTCCTGGGATGTGACCTGTACCTGGACAACACTCTGCAAAAAGTTATTTTGCTTCTGTGGTTGAGAGAAAGTCACGTTTGCCGCGAGAATAATGGCCAATGTTATGAATGTTTTCATTTTACAATTTCGAAATATTCAGGAGATGGCACCCCGTATCGGAGGAGGATTTCTTCGTTAGCTTTTACCGTTGCAACTGCATCAAGAATCAATGAATCATCCATTCCTGCAAACTTTATCACATGGAAGCCGTTTAGAGGTTTTGTCATGGCTGTTTTCAGGTCGTGTAAATTTCTGATATTGATGCCGTTTACCGCTGTAACAATACCATTCAGGAAAGATTGGGTATAAGTATTAACTGGATGAGGGAGTTGCCTGACAAGCACCACAAATTCGTCACGGTCTTTGTTCAGATTATCGATTTTGGCATACTGCGAATAGTAGTTAAGTTGGTTAACGTTTCTATCATGGGAATGTCTGTTTGCAGCCCTGAGACACTCGCGATTAAGAGGTGAGAAAATCAGCCCGGCAAAAATATAGTATTCAGGCAGTTTGTCATAGATGTTTCTGTACGCAAAGGGGTCTGCCGATATTTTAAGAGGCACATTTACTTCGATTTCTGTGTTATCCCGCCATACTTTAAATACGACCGATTGACCGCATTGCTTTCGTTCAAGAAGTTCTGCGAACGGCACATTGTTATCATTAAGCAGAACTGTTCCATCGCTTTCAATTTTGTAACCGTCAATTGAAAAAAGGACATCACGAGGTTTCAGACAGCCAATGGCACTTCCGAATGGATCGAGATAATACACAACGATGCCGGTCTTATTGGGTGGCATTCCTAAATCTCGGCACAAGGCAGGATTGGTTGTTTCCAGATATGCTGCACCAAGCTCCGGATATCCATCATACTTGTTGTCGGAAATGTCATCAAGGAAATGCTGGATTACCGGTACAGGAATTCCGTAGCCAATATTCTCGGCAAACATCAGCCCCTGGAATGCAAGACCAGCAACTTTATTTTTAAAAACAATTGGACCACCACTGTTTCCGGGATTTATAGCGGCATCAACTTGAAGAACTAAATGCTGGTCTGCTCCGCTATGAGTATAAATACTGTAATCTATTCGGGAAACAACGCCCCTGGTTATTGACAGTCTGGCTCCACCGGTGGGATATCCAAGAACGGTCACCTCGTTATTCAGAGCAGGAAGGCTATCGGAGAAACGGACAGCCTTAGTTCCTTCGAAGAATGTCGGGTCTTCGACTGTGAGCACGGCAAGATCGCAGTCATGGCCGATAAAGGCGACTTTAGCCGGATACCGCCGAGCGTCACCATCTTTCTGGACCTGTAAAAATCGAATATCGGAAACGACATGGGCATTTGTAAGTATCCGACGCTTATTGATAATAAATCCAGAACCACTCCCGTTACCCGGCGGAAGACTTTGCCAGGGCATGGAATAATCAGGTCGTTGTGCCGTAATGTAGATTTTTACAACTGACTCACGTAAGTCAGTTTCACCTGAAAGGGCCACCCCCGTAAACAGGAAGGAAATCGTGCAAACTGCAAACATAAAAACTTGTTTTCGTATTGATCTATGCATTGATGTAGCATAGTACTTGGATGAGAAAAAGAAATCACGAAAAAACTGTAAAACAAATATTATGAGCATTGATCAGCGCGATTATATGCAGGAGGGTTACAGACCACGACAAAGGCAGGGTGAGAGGATCTCACTTCTTGACCGGTTGAGATTTTGGTTTTGGCGACTATTCCATAAAAAGTGTACCAGAGAAAAGAACCAAAAGATTTAGTCGGATTTTCGACAATAATTTTCCATAGTCCGCTATTTTTCTGTGTTTTAAAATATTGACTACGGCAGGTATGTTCGGTCTATCCGCAAAGTGAATGACTCGACCTGTATATTATTTTATGTTAAACGGTGTATTATCGTAATGGAAGGAGATGATAAATGAGTGTGAGAGTTCGGTTTGCGCCGAGTCCAACGGGGCAAGTGCATATAGGAAATATTCGCGCAGCCATATTTAACTGGCTTTTTGCGAGACATGAGGGCGGTAAGTTCCTTCTCAGGATCGAAGATACCGATCGCGAACGCTCAACGCCCGAAGCCGTAAAAACTGTACTGGATGCGATGAGTTGGCTTGGACTCGATTATGATGAAGAACCACTTTATCAATCGACACGGCAAAAGGCGCACATGGAAGCGGCAGAACAGCTTTTGAAATCAGGCCATGCCTATAAAGAAGATAAAGGCGGTACAGGGAAGGGGGAGTGCATAGTTTTCAGAATGCCTGGGGAGGATATGATGTTTTCTGACGTGATCAAGGGTGACCTTCGCAAAAGTGCCAAGGATATGTCAGATTTTGTCATCGTGCGTTCGGATGGTACTCCAACATTCCATCTCGCAAATGTGCTGGACGATATCGAGATGAAAATTACGCATATTATCCGCGGAGATGATCATGTTGAGAATACATTCCGGCATATTGCATTGTTTCGTTCGTTACAAGCCGATGTTCCTAAATATGGTCATCTTCCCATGATAATAAATCAGCAGGGAAAACCTTATTCGAAAAGAGATGGCGCCGCTTTTGTTGGCGAATTCCGGGAAAAAGGTTATTTGGCGTCTGCACTATTTAATTATCTTACTTTACTTGGATGGTCCCCCGGTGATGACAGGGAGAAGTTAACGCGAGATGAATTGATTAGTTCGTTTACTTTGGATCGCGTAAAGAGCGGCCCTGCGCAAATGGACATTCGCAAGCTTACACATTTAAATGCTCAGTACATAGCAGAACTACCAATCGATCAGTTTTGTAAGGTTGCCAGGGATGTGGTTGTACGCATGAATTGGGGTGTAAATGTAGAAGAAGCGCTTTTTATAAAAGTTTGCAAGTTAATGCAGAGCAGAACACATACATTTTCCGCAGTAGAGGATTGGAAATATTTTTTCAGCGATAATATTGCTTATGATGAAAAGTCAGTAAAGAAAACCATCGCGAAAGAGGGAGTTAAGTCGATACTGATTTTGCTTAAGGAACGTCTGGCTGAAATTGATTTCTCTGAAGGAACAATAGAGAAAGTTATTCGTGGAGTGGAAAAAGAGAATGGTATAGGTGAGGGTAAACTTAATCAGCCAATTCGAGTAGCGGTAACGGGTGTTTCCATCGGGGCGGGTATATACGAAACAATGGTCCTGCTGGGAAAGAATCGCACGCTGGCCAAACTTGAATATGTCATCAATAACCTGTGTATATGACTTGAGAACATATAGTGCATGAAAATTTAAACAAACAAATAGTTGTGTGACCAATTATTCATGCTATTTTGTCAACGACATTTTTTTAGTACATTGAATATCGCCGGAGAGTGAAGATATGACTGAATTAAAAGAAGAAAAAGAAGAAGAAGCCATAACGGATTTTATTCGTGAAATAGTGGCAAAAGATGTGCGAGCAGACAAACATAATGGGGTTGTGGTTACCCGGTTCCCGCCTGAACCAAATGGTTATCTGCATATAGGCCACGCGAAGTCGATATGTTTGAATTTTGGAATAGCTGCAGAGAATAAGGGTAAATGTCATTTGCGATATGATGATACCAATCCTTCGACAGAAGAAGTTGAGTATGTGGACTCAATTCGAAACGATGTCAAGTGGCTTGGCTGGGACTGGGGCATGCATGAGTACTATGCATCTGATTATTTTGAACAGATGTATCAATACGCGGTACAATTGATTGGGAAAGGTAAAGCATACGTTTGCACGTTAAGTCCAGAGGAATTCAAGGAATACCGGGGTATTCCCACCAAACCCGGCAAGGAGAGTCCCTGGCGTGACAGACCTGTAGAGCAGAACCTTGATTTGTTCGAACGGATGCGGAAGGGCGAGTTCAAGGATGGTGAGTATGTTCTCAGGGCAAAGATAGATATGGCCTCTCCGAATATCCACATGCGTGATCCTGCTATTTACAGAATCAAGCATGCCAGTCATCATCGTACTGCTGATAAATGGTGTATCTATCCCATGTATGATTTTGCTCATTGTCTGGAAGATTCCATCGAGGGCATCACTCATTCGATATGTACACTCGAATTTGAGGTACATCGTCCATTATACGACTGGATATTGGAACAACTCGACGTGAAATGTCATCCTCAACAGATTGAATTTGCACGCCTGAATCTTACATTTACCGTGATGAGTAAGCGCAAGTTGCTGGAACTTGTTCAAGGTGGTCATGTTCGTGGATGGGATGATCCGCGTTTGCCGACAATTTCCGGTTTGCGCCGTCGTGGTTATACACCTGAATCAATCAGGGAGTTTTGCAGGCGTGTTGGTGTAACCAAGTTCAACAGTTATACTGAAATTGAATTGCTGGAATACTGCGTCAGGGAGGATTTAAACAGGCATGCATTCCGTGTTATGAGTGTACTATCTCCTTTGAAGGTGGTCATTGAGAATTATCCTGCCGGTAAGGTTGAGATGCTAGATGCAATCAATAATCCAGAGGATTCCTCCATGGGTACAAGGAAAATCCCTTTTTCTAAGGAATTATATATAGAACGTGATGATTTTATGGAAAATCCGCCGAAGAAATTTTATCGACTGACTCCCGGGAACGAAGTGCGTCTTCGCTATGCATATTTTATCAAATGTGAAAAGGTGGTCAGAGATAAGCGAACGGGAGAGGTTGTTGAAGTAAGGTGTACTTATGATCCCGCTACCCTGGGCGGTCAGGCGCCAGATGGAAGAAAAGTGAAAGGAACGATACATTGGGTATCTGTGAATAATTGCGTGGACGTAGAAGTACGTTTATACGATCGGTTATTGACAAAAGAACGGCTTGATGATGTAGATGAGGGAACTGATTTCAAAGATTTTCTGAATCCCAATTCCCTGCAGATAATTCGTTGTAAGGGGGAACCATGTCTTTTGGGTGCCATGCCGGGTTCTCATTACCAATTCGAGCGGAAGGGATATTTTTTCGTGGATCCGGTTGACTCAAAGAGAGGTGCACCGGTTTTCAATCAGACTGTCTCATTGAGGGATGCATGGGCCAAGATACAGAAGAAAGACAATGGCTAACTTAGTTTCATGTCAGATTCGAATTTATCAATAAATTCTATTGTCGCAATTTGATGTCAAAAATCTAAATATTCAATATTCCCTTTCCGAATAAATTTTAAAGGTAACAATGATTCAAACAAAACGTCGCGTTGTTGTGATTGTCGGACGGCCTAATGTAGGTAAGTCGGCTATTTTTAACCGGCTTGCCGGAGCGAGAATTGCCATTGTCCACGAACAGAGTGGCGTGACACGTGACCGCTTGATGCGGGAAGTCAACTGGCGGCATGAACGATTTGAACTGATTGATACGGGTGGAATTTACAACATTGATCTCGCGGCGAAACAGGATGTTATTAATACCGGTGTCCGGAAACAGGTTGAGGTGGCGTTGCAAGATGCTGCTGTTGTGATATTTGTGATGAATGTGGAATCAGGTATTACCCCGATGGATGAAGAAATTGCCCGTTTACTTAGGCAGAAGGGTTGTTTCACAGTAATTGCGGCAAATAAAGCCGACAACACGAAAAGGGATGATGATGCACTGGAATTTACAAAATTTGGATTTCCAGTTTTTCCAGTCTCTGCGTTGCATGACAGAGGATTTGATCCTCTTATGAAGATCGTTTTAGACGAATTGCCTGATATTGAAAATACTACAGTGACAAATCCATTAAAAGTGGTTGTGGCGGGAAGGCCAAATGCAGGCAAATCTTTATATCTAAATAAATTGCTTAATAGCGATCGTTTAATAGTTTCAGATAGTCCAGGTACAACACGTGACAGTATAGATATTCCTTTTTCCATTGGAAAGGGACCGCAGGCAAGACATTACCTGTTTGTCGATACTGCAGGCATGCGCCAACGCACAAAAATAGAAGATACAGTCGAATATTATAGTCATTTACGTTCAACAAACAGCATTGAGTCAGCTGACATTGTATTACTCGTGATGGATGCAGAAGTGGGCCCGACAGAACAGGATAAAAAAATTGCGGCATTAATAAATGAATCACATAAAGGATGCATTCTTCTTTTTAATAAATGGGATTTGGTAGAAGGGAAAGTAACTCAAACGGAATATGAGCCGGCAGTTTTCCGTGCCATGCCTTTTATGAAACATTGTCCTGCCGTATTTCTTTCCGCCAAGTCTGGATATAATATCAGACGTACCATAGATCTGATCGATCATGTTGCGGCACAAATAAACACTTCACTACCGACTGGAATTTTAAATCGGACAGTAATTAATGCATGTGAAAAAGTTCATTCGCCATCTGTCGGGGGAAAGCACCTGAAAATATTTTACGTGACACAGGTTGGTAATTCACCGGTCAGAATAAATTTTTATGTAAACAATCCGAAGTGGGTGTTACCTGCGTATCGGGATTATCTGGTAAGAAGTTTGCGTGAAACATTTGGGCTTGATGGTGCGCCACTAGTCCTACATTTTAAAGCACGACCACAGAAAAAAGTAAATTGATACAATGTTCAACATACTAGATATGTGGTTTTTGGGCGGTTTTATGCATGAAATAAAAAAGATTATTTTTTTTCTTGTTGTGTACAATATATGGGGGTAATACAGAGGCGGCTTTAAGGATAGGTAGCACATATTGTGGTTTTCAAAACTTTGCTTTCTGGGGGAATTTGTCATGTTGGAGGCTCGTGAATCGACAGAAATTAAGGATGGTCAACAGTCAGCGCCAAGGGTTCGTTGCGGTAAGGGGAGGGGGGGGCGTAAGGCTGGTGACTCGGAACGGCAGAAGAAATCATCTCAAGGGATGAAGATTAATACGCTCTTGTCGAAAAAAGAAATTAGTCCCTTTGACGAAGTTGAGTGGGAAAGAAGAAAGGCTTCAATTACTGACGACAAGGGCGGGGTAATATTTGTCCAGGATGATGTAGAGGTTCCAAAGTCATGGTCCATGCTGGCCACCAACGTTGTGGCTTCAAAGTATTTTTACGGCGGGATAGGTACAAAAGAACGTGAATATTCCGTTCGCCAGCTTATTCATAGAGTTGTCAGGACCATTGCGGACTGGGGATTGAACGGTGGCTATTTTGCGTCGCCTGAGGATGCCGAGAATTTTTGCAATGAATTGGCTTATATCTGTTTGAATCAATATGCTTCTTTCAACAGCCCTGTATGGTTTAACGTGGGATTGTATCAGGTCTATGGGCATTCATCCAGTACCCGGACAAGTTACTGTTGGGATGAAGTAGAAAAGAAGATCCTCAAGATATCTAACACGTACAGGAATCCTCAAGGCTCGGCGTGTTTTATCCAGTCGGTTGACGATACAATGGAAGATATCATGCGTCTTGCTACAACTGAGGCAATGCTTTTTAAGTACGGTTCAGGAACCGGTACGGATCTCAGTACGCTGCGCAGTAGTAAGGAAAAGCTTTCCGGTGGCGGTGTGCCGTCTGGGCCTTTGAGCTTTATGAGGGTGTTTGACCAGGTAGCGGCAGTGATTAAGTCGGGCGGGAAGACGCGACGTGCCGCCAAGATGCAGAGCTTAAAAGTGTCGCATCCTGATATAACGGAATTTATCAAGTGCAAGATGGAAGAAGAAAAAAAAGCATGGGCCCTCATGGAACAGGGGTATGATGGTTCGTTCGGAGGCGAGGCTTATTCTTCAGTTATGTTCCAGAATGCAAATCTTTCGGTGCGTGTTACGGATGAATTCATGCAGGCTGTTGAGAATGATGGAACGTGGCAAACGAAGGCGGTTGTAACCGGCGAAGTTGTATCTTCACTGAAAGCGAGAGAAATCCTCAAGTCAATCGCTGATGCAACTTATGTCTGTGGAGATCCTGGGTTACAGTATGATACTACAATTAACCGTTGGAATACATGCATCAACAGCGGAAGGATAAATGCGAGCAATCCCTGCTCCGAATTTATGTTCCTGGACAACAGTGCATGTAACCTTGCATCGATAAACTTGATGAAACTGGTTGACGATTCCGGGACTGTTGATCTTGACAAGTTGAAACACGTAGTAAGGATGCTGATCATAGCCCAGGAAATTATTGTAGACAGTTCCAGTTATCCTACGCTGGAAATTGCAGAGAATTCTCATCGTTACCGTCCGCTTGGTCTTGGATACGCCAACCTTGGCGCGTTGATCATGAGGGAAGGGATGGCTTATGACAGCGATGAGGCACGGGCATTTGCGGGTGTTCTAACAGCATTAATGACCGGTTATGCATACTCCACATCCCAGGAGATGGCTGGTGTCTGTGGTACATTTGAAGATTATGCGGCTAATCGCGACTCCATGTTGAACGTAATGAAAATGCACAAGGAGGAACTTGGCAGTATTGATAGTACGATTTGTCCCCCGTATCTTAGAAAGGCTGGTGAGCAAATCTGGAATCAGGTGGTCGATACCTCGCCGCGAACAGGTTTCAGAAATGCCCAGGTAACTTTGCTGGCGCCAACCGGGACAATCGGATTTATGATGGATTGTGATACTACCGGTGTTGAACCGGATATTGCCATTGTAAAATACAAACAGTTGGCTGGCGGCGGAATGATGAAAATAGTCAACCGGACACTCCGCCCGGCGCTTTTACGCCTTGGTTATACAGATGATGAAGTTGAAGCGATAATCAAATATGTCGATGAAAAGGACACAATTGAGGGTGCACCTGACCTGAAACCTGAAGATCTTAAAATATTTGACTGTGCCTTCAAGCCGAAAAATGGGAACAGGTGTATTTCTTACAAAGCGCATCTGAAAATGATGGCGGCTGTTCAGCCTTTTCTTTCTGGTGCAATAAGCAAGACAGTTAATTTGCCGACAGATGTGACTGTAAATGACATAATGCAGGTTTACATCGATGGATGGAAGATGGGGCTGAAGGCTGTTGCAGTCTATCGCGATGGTTCTAAGCGGACACAGCCTTTGAATGTCAGCAATGTTTCAGGTGGCAAGAAGGCGGGTACTGCTGGATCTGAAGAGGCAGTGGATATCCAGCCTCAAACACCTTTCAGAAAACGTATGCCGCTAACACGCCAGTCGATCACTCACAAGTTTGAAGTGGCTGGGCATGAAGGTTATTTGACTGTTGGAATGTATGAAGATGGAGCGCCCGGGGAGTTGTTTATTACTATGGCTAAAGAAGGAAGTACGGTTGGCGGAACGATGGATTCGTTTGGTACAGCAATCTCTCTTTGTTTGCAGTACGGCGTTCCTATCAACGAACTTGTAAAAAAATTCGCGCATAGCAGATTTGAACCCAGTGGATTCACTAAAAATCCGGATATACCAATAGCCAAGTCTATTATTGACTATATATTCCGCTGGCTGGATATAACTTTTCCTGGTGGTAAAGCTCCAATGGTAGGTCAGGTTATATCGGCGCCGGTGGTAGAACAACTGGCCCCTGCCGCAACGGCCCCTGCAGTCAGTAGAGGCAAAGAAAAGAGAGTCGACGAACAGTTTGAGACCTTCCAGGAAGATGCTCCCGCGTGCGATGTTTGTGGAGCAATCACGGTCAGGAATGGCGCCTGTTATCGATGTTATAATTGCGGTAATTCCATGGGCTGCTCTTAAATTCTGGATTTCCGATTTTTGATTTGTGATTTCAGGTTTGAAATCGTAGTGTTTCATTCATGAATCGGAAACATTCCATGAGGATCTATAAGGCACGAGTTTTGGCCAATAAACACGTTTCAGGCGATTATCGTGTTCTTGAATTCGATGTTCCCGGTCTTGGAAATATTGTGCGACCTGGCCAGTTTATTCATTTGCGTGTTCCTCGCCTTGATGGTGCCGTGCTGCGGCGACCTTTCAGTGTGTATAAGTCAGATCGCAGGAAACTCTCCATACTTTATAAATCCGTAGGGAAGGGTACCCATGCTATGAAATCCATAATAAAGGGGGATGTGATAAACCTTATGGGCCCCCTTGGAAACGGATTCCCGGTCATTAATTCAGGAATGATTCCTGTCCTGGTTGCCGGTGGATATGGAGTGGCGCCTCTTGCATTTCTTGCTTCACGTACCAAAACAAAAGGAATGGTATTCATCGGTGGCAGTACGGCTAGTGACATCCTTTGTGTGAAAGATTTCAAGTCACTTGGTTGGGGTGTACGGATTGCGACGGAAGATGGCTCTGTCGGGCGAAAGGGACTTGTCACAAAGGTTTTAGACGAGTGGCTGGTAAAAATGGAACCAGGACAGACGTTTGAATTATTTGCCTGTGGTCCTGATGGAATGCTGAAGGCCGTAGGGGAACGTGCAACATGTCTGAATGTAAAGGCATGGTTGTCCCTGGATAAGCACATGGGATGCGGCGTGGGTGCCTGTCTTGCGTGTGTTCAGGCCATCAGACGGCACGGCATAGTATCTTTAATGAGGGTTTGTCGTGAAGGTCCTGTATTTGATGCTTCGGAAATAGTATGGGAGTAATGTAAATGTCCAGGCTTTTAAAGAAGAAACCGGATATGTCTGTGACTGTGGCTGGAATCAGGATGAAAAATCCGGTTATGGTTGCTTCAGGTACATTCGGATATGGGATGGAATATGCTGATCTAGTGGATCTAAACTGTTTGGGTGCAGTAGTAGTCAAAGGGATAAGCCTTAAGGCATGGCATGGTAATCAAACTCCACGACTTGTTGAAGTCTCATCCGGTTTGGTCAATGCGATCGGCTTGCAGAATCCTGGTGTTGATAAATTCATCAATGAATATATGCCATTCCTGAGACGATTTGATGTCCCAGTGATTGTAAATATCTGGGGAAGAACGGTAGATGAATATGCAGAAGTCGCATCAAGGTTTGACGGTGTAAAAGGGGTAAGAGGTTTGGAACTGAATATATCGTGTCCGAATATAAAACATGGCGGCATGGCTTTCGGGACCGATCCCAAGGCCGCAAGACGTGTTATTACAGCTGTACGTAAGAGAACCAAGGTTCCTCTTATTCCAAAACTTTCCCCTAATGTGTCCAACATTGGATTGTTTGCGAGAATCGCGGAAGACTGTGGTGCTGATGCTGTTTCCTTAATCAATTCGCTTCCTGCCATGGTTATTGATGTTGAGTCGCGCCGTCCGGTATTGGCAAATGTTATTGGAGGCTTAACAGGGCCGGCAATTCATCCTATAGCCGTAAAACTGGTGTGGGAGACGGCGAAAGCTGTAAAGATCCCTGTTATAGGAATGGGTGGAATAACAAGCGCTAATGATGCTCTTGAGTTCCTGATTGCCGGAGCATCTGCAGTGGCCGTAGGAACTGCTAATTTCACGGATCCATTAACATCGCTTAATGTTATCGATGGAATAAAAAAATATCTTATCCAGCATGATTATTCTTCAGTCGTGGATTTGATTGGAACAATCAAATCATGAAGATAAAACGGATATGCTTCTGGCTGATCCTGGCCATATTTATCGGAATTACAATATGGTGGATGTTTTATTTTCCATATTCCCGCGAACGTTTATACAGGGCAATCCCGTCAAATGCCATATTTGTAAGTGAACATCCGAAAATTGCTGAACGCTGGAAATCTATTGCGCATAACCCGTTTACGTTATGTCTTATGGCTTCGGCAGGAATCAAACAAAATGCGGTATTGGATCCTGGTGTAGACCTAATGCTTAGGCGGTTTGCTTCAGTAAATGCTGTTATTGCTTATGTACCTTCTCTGAGCGGTAGCGGTGAACCAGCCTGGGTTTTTTCAAGCTGGGTAGGCGGTTCAGGTCAAATATTCAGATGGAGTCCTGCCGGTATGCTGGCGGGAACGAATCTAAAAAAGGTGCGAATTGAAGGAGGCCGGCAAATTTGGCAAATCGACAAGAAACAAAATCCATCTGATGTTGATTTTTCGTTTGCGATAGTGGAAGGTGTTTTACTCGGGTGTATTTCCAGTGATCCTTGCGGAGTACGACATCTAATTAATAGAATTGAATATAGTGCGCCTATTCAACCTGACCTTGCGGATCAACTGAATATCGATTCTTCATGTATAAAAAGTAACCAGGTACTGGACCACGGTTATATCAGATGGAGTACGGCGACGGGGAACGATTATAAAGTACGTAAATTCAAATTTTCGTTGAATGTTTGTAATGAAAATTCAGTGGATGGTTGTTTGAACGGTGGCCTGGACTTATTGACTTCGATGGTGAACAGGGGAGCTGAACCAACTAATGTTCCACAGGAAAATGTAAACTATAGTCTTAACAATATACCTGTTCTTAATAATTTACCGTTAGTTGTAGGAAAGACTCCAGCCGCAATAGCGATATTACCGTTTAATCTTATAGAACCAGTCTTATCAAGCCGGCGTGTTTCCAGAGGAGTTCGGATCATTTCAAAAGTTGTGGGTTCGCAGACAGACATAAATAGTGCGATGTTTTTTTCCGTATTTTGCGGTGACTTGAGCGGCCGAATATTAGGATTAAAGGTTCCTTCTATTGTTACTGGTATCAATGTACTTGATGAGACCAACAGTATCGCCAGGGTTTCTGAAACAGTTGACATGTTGAATGCTTTGTACCGGTTGTCAGTGATTCCCCGGCGGGAGGAAATAGCGGGCAGAACCGTGGTTGTATTCGACAGTACGCGGCAACAAGGGGTATATGACAGTATTGCGGCAACGGACAAACCTGCAATAACAACAAAAGAACACTGGCTGGCAATATCGAGCAGCATCGGTACGTTGACGAATGTGGTGTGTGATCCAATTCGTATTGAGGGGACTAGAATATCTCCGCCATGGGTTGCTGGTATCCGTGATGTCAAAGATTGTGCTGGTTATGTTTGGATTGATTATGAGTCGACCAGTGAGGCGATAAAGAATGCAATTGCAGTATATTCGCTTGTTCTGATTGCGCAAAATGCAGATGGTACAGCGGAAATTCGCGATAAGCTGGAAATATTGCAGAGATGGATTAAGGTACTGAAACCAGTTAAAATCGCGGAATTCAAGTTGCGATGTTTAACGCCTGAAGTCGAATTGCATTTTAAACTGAGTTCGGCTGCTAAATGAAATATCTTGAATTGATATTTCGGCTTCGGTACATTTTTGCCTTTATTTTGCGGGCTCGGGTGGCGGAATTGGCAGACGCGCTAGGTTGAGGGCCTAGTGGCCGCAAGGTTGTGCGGGTTCAACTCCCGCCCCGAGCACCATCCTTCGTCCCTGTCGCCTAAAGCTATGGCTGGCAGGCCACAGGAAGCTTTGACAAAGAGTCTCGCACGAAGAGGGACAACTTTTCCATTTTCCCTTGTCGTAATTCAAGGGAAGTCATGCGAATGTTTCAATTGAATATTGGGAAGGGCCGTGAACTGGTTTTAGGTAAAAAATCGGGGATACCCATCTATGTTGCTTACCCTTTAGACTGAAATGGTTATATCATTTATTTCGTACGTGTTTGGTTCTCTGTGCTAGTTGTCCATGACGCATGATGACTGACGAAATTATTCTTGAATAGAAGGCTTGACCTTATTGTGAGGAAGGAATAAAGTAAACCAAATTGTATTGGTTTATCTTTTTTGTAGCTCGGTCAATTGGTCGTACAGCATTTCGGAGTGAATGTGAGCGACTTGAAATCAGCTATTCATAATCTGGGGAGGAAATCTTTTATATATTTCTCCCTCCTGATTCTATCCTCGGGCATTATTCCTTTCCAATCTCAAGCGCAAAGTTATCCAACCGCGTTGGACGGTTTTGATCCTGGAGCAAGCAGCAACGTATATGCTATAGCAGTTCAACCTGACGGCAAGATTCTCGTTGGTGGTTATTTTACCAATCTTGCTGGACAGGCACGCAATTACATCGGACGCCTCAATGCTGACGGATCTTTGGATGACACCTTTACCAATGGTGCGGATTTTGTTGTACATTCCCTCGCCGTACAGCCTGACGGCAGGATTCTTGTTGGTGGCGAGTTTACCAATCTTGCCGGACAGGCACGCAGTTATCTTGGACGACTTAATCAGGATGGTTCGCTGGATGGGACTTTTACAAATGGCACTATTGGTACAGTCACTTCACTGGTTGTGCAAGTGGATGGCAAAATCCTTGTTGGTGGCACATTTTTTACATTCGCTGGCCAACCACGTCAGGGAATAGGTCGTTTGAATTCTGATGGTTCTTTGGATGTAACTTTTACCAATGGTGTAGACTACGCAATTCAGTCCATGGCCGTTCAATCAGATGGCAGGATAATTGCCGGCGGAGATTTTTCTACTCTGGCTGGACAGTCTCGTAATAACCTTGGGCGGTTGAATTCGGATGGTTCGCTGGATGAAAGTTTTACCAACGGGGTTAATGGCAAAGTATATTCCGTGGCTGTGCAGGTTGATGACAAGATTCTTGTCGGCGGCAGTTTTACGACTCTGGCAGGACAGCCATGCAACCGTATAGGACGGCTGAATGCAGATGGCTCGCTGGATGTGTCATTCACTAACAGCGCTTCTGCTGTAATCAATAATATTGTCCTGCAACCGGATGGCAAAATCCTGGTTTGCGGTCTGTTTACAAACTTAGCTGGCCAGACACGCAACTACATAGGGCGGCTGAATGTTGATGGCTCGCTGGACAGCACTTTTACCAACGGCGCCAACCAATATGTCAATTCTCTGGCCGTACAGCCTGACGGTAAGATTCTAGTCGGCGGGGTTTTTACCACTCTTGCAGGGCAGGCACGGAACTACATCGGGCGGTTGTACTCAGACGGCTCACTCGACGCCACCCTTACCAATGGTGCGAACAGTGCCGTCGATTGTCCTGCCATACAGCCTGACTACAAAATTCTTATTGGCGGGGTTTTTACCAATTTTGCCGGGCAGGCAAGAAATTATATCGGACGCCTTAATGTTGACGGCTCGCTTGACGCCACCTTTACCAACGGTGCAAACTTCTACGTTCTTTCCCTCGTCGTACAGCCGGACGGTAAAATCCTTGTTGGTGGCGATTTCACCAATCTCGCCGGGCAAGCGCGAAACAACATTGGGCGGCTCAATGCTGACGGCTTGCTTGACGCCACCTTTAGCAACGGCGCGAACAGCTACGTCTATTCCCTTGCCATGCAGTCTGACGGCAAGATTCTTGTTGGCGGCGAATTCACCAATCTGGCTGGGCAGGCTCGCAGCAGGATAGGTCGGCTAAATGCCGATGGCTCACTCGATAATACCTTTACCAACGGGACGGACAACACCGTATGGTGTATCACGGTCCAGCCCGATGACAAGATTCTTGTCGGCGGCGACTTTACGAATCTTGCCGGGCAGGCACGAAGCCGTCTTGGGCGACTCAATTCCGACGGATCCCTTGATAATACCATTACCAATGGCGTTGATGACCGGATCTATTCCCTCGCCGTCCAGTCAGACGGAAAGATTCTTGTCGGTGGCCAATTCACCAGTCTTGCTGGACAGGTACGAAACAGTATCGGGCGACTCAATTCCGACGGATCCCTTGATAATACCTTTACCAACGGCGCTGACGGTTGTGTCTATTCTATTGCCGTACAAACGGACTGCAAAATTATCGTCGGTGGTATGTTCAGTAGTCTTGCCGGGCAGGCACGAAGCCGTCTTGGGCGGCTCAATTCCGACGGATCCCTTGATAATACCTTTACCAATGGCACGAACAACGGCGCTGTCAATTCCATTACCATACAGCCCGACGGCAAGATACTGGTTGGTGGCGATTTCACCACTCTCGCCGGACAAACTCGGAGCAAATTCGGCCGGCTTGCAACGCCGGATGCCGCTATTCAGTCATTGACTGTTGACGCGAGCGGCACAAGTGCGGCTTGGCAACGTAGTGGCGCGGGACCTGAGGTCTGGCGGACAACTTTGGAGACTTCTACAAATGGAGTCACTTGGAGCGCCAATATTGTCGCCGGAACTCGAACGACAAACGGATGGGTATTCGCCGGCCTGAATCTGCCTTTCAATCAGCTCGGCTGGGTTCGTGCTCGCGGCTATGCCGCAGGCGGCTATTGTAACGCCGCCAACTCCATTATCGAATCTGTCCGGATGTTTTATTTGGATACCCTTTCCAACTTAACCAATGGCCTTGTCGCTTACTATCCATTCAACGGCAATGCGAATGATGCTAGTGGGAATGAGAATAACGGGACGGTAAACGGCGCAGCACTGACCGTTGATAGGTTTGGCAACCTATCGAACGCTTATTATTTTGCCGGAACTGAGTATATTTCAGTTTCTAACTCTCCGTCACTTTCGTCTACATCATCTGTCACATTTTGTGCCTGGGCTAAGGAAGATATAGCTGGAGGGATAATCTTAAAGAAAGGTGTCTACCTTGAGAATGGCGTTTATACACTTGGGGCTGCCCCGGCTGCCTATATAACATTGTCGAATGAAACCGGGGCTTCCGTGAGCAGCGTTGAAGGTCTGCCGCTGGGAGCATGGAAACATCTATCTGGCGTTTTTGATGGTTCTGTTTTGTCTATATATGTAGATGGCGTGTTAAAGGATTCATCTTCGTTCCCTGGTGGGCTTAAACAAACAACGTCACCGCTAAATATCGGTTGTGATTACAATAATCCAGGCAGTTTCTTCAATGGGGGTATCGACGAAGTACGCATCTACAATCGCGCACTTTCCTCCAACGAAATTAATCAGCTGTATGTGCAGACAGCACCGTTGACCGTCAATACTCAACCCGCTACAGGCATCACCACCAACTCCGCAATCCTCAACGGAAACTTGATTTCAGGCGGTGGGACTAACAATGCATTCGTTGTTATATACTGGGGACCCAGCGACGGCGGGACAAACATCGGGTCATGGTCCAATACCTTGTGGTTTGGTTGGCTTAACGCAGGTCCCTTCTCCACTAACATCACCGGTCTTGTTAGTAATACCACCTACTTCTACCGTTGTTACGCCTCCAACGCCTTCGGCACCGCTTGGGCACCAAGTACGACGAATTTTGTGACTCCGTCGAACAATCTGGCTGTTGGCCTCGTAGCCTACTACCCCTTCAACGGCAACGCGAGTGACGAAAGCGGGAATGGTAATCATGCCTCTCAGACGAACGCGACGCTCTGTCTTGACAGACTTGGGAATACAAACTCTGCGTACACATTCAATGGTGCTTCTGACTTCATCGAAGCTCCTGACAGTGACAGCCTGGATGTTTCCAACCAAGTTACGCTTTGTGCGTGGATTCGTCCGATGGATGTATCTTCAATCCGGGACTTTGTTTCAAAGTACAAGGATTACGCTGGAATGAGTTACCTGATGGAACTCAATTCTCAAAAGCCTTACTTCGTGCCCCGAGACGTGGGTAGTATTATGGGGGCAACGACAATTACAACGGGGCTGTGGTATCATTTAGTAGGGACCTATAATGGATCGGAAAAGAGGATATATGTCAACGGTATCTTGGATAGTCAGGCGGCCGCTACTGGAAGCATCCCCATTACCGCGCAAGCGTTGAATATTGGTCGGCAAGCTGACAATGGTCTCTGGCCATTCAAAGGAGAGATTGATGAAGTACGGATATACAACCGAGGTTTAGTATCCAACGAAGTATGGCAGCTTTTCCAACAAGGGGCATCGGATGGAGATTCTGATGGACTTCCGGATTACTGGGAAATTAACAATTTTGGCAACACGACAACGGCCACCTCAACAACTGACACTGATGGCGACGGTCTGCGCGATGTGCTGGAGTATCAGAATGGCACCAATCCCAAGGTGACTGACTCCGATGGTGATGGATTCAGTGATTATGTTGAAGTGATCAACAGTACCAGTCCGACGAATGTCGTTTCCAAGCCGGGTTATCCATATAGGGAATGGACCCGGATTTGGGGCGAGGCAGGTTCCGATGCTGGATACAGTGTACTAGTGGATTTATCGAACAACGTGTTTGTTGCGGGTTATGCAGATGGTTCTTTTGACGGACAAACTAATGCTGGCGGAAGCGACCTTTTCGTAACAAAGTGGGTATCGAATGGCACCAAACTCTGGACTCGCATGAGTGGGGCTTCGGGAACTGACTATGGTAATGGTGCGGCCGTGGATCCTTCCGGCAATGTGTATGTCGGTGGGTCCACCGACGGTTCCTTCGACGGTCAAACTAACGCTGGAGCAAGAGATCTCGTTGTGGCGAAGTGGGCACCTGATGGCACCAAACTCTGGACTCGTATTTGGGGCTCGGCAAATGATGATCAGGGCATTGCCGCATCTGTGGATCCTTCCGGCAATGTGTATGTCGCGGGGATTACGGCGGGTTCTTTCGATGGTCAAACCAATGCAGGCGGAACGTATGATGTTGTGGTGACGAAGTGGACGCCGGACGGCACCAAGCTCTGGACTCGCATCTGGGGTTCGGCAGCTTATGATGTCGGCCGTGCCCCGGTCGTTGATGCGTTCGGCAATCTATATGTTGCAGGTTACACCGAGGGTTCTTTTGACGGTCAAACCAACGCGGGCGGACAGGATATTTATGTCACTAAATGGGACGCAAATGGTACCAAACTTTGGACACGTATATTTGGTTCCCCAAACTTGGATGAGTGTATGTTTAGTTCCGTGGATGCCTTGGGCAATTTGTATCTTGCGGGACAGACATACGGTTCCTTTGACGGACAGACTAATACCAACCCTGGAACGTATGATCTCTTTGTGACAAAGTTGAATCCGGACGGATCCAATCTCTGGACCCGTATATGGGGCTCACCAAACACAGAATATGGGTATGGTGTGGTGGTGGACGACTTTGGCAACGTATGTGTTGCAGGTTGGACAGATGGTTCCTTTGATGGACAGACCGGTCTGGGCGGCGGAGATCTTGTCGCGACAAAATGGACATCCGATGGGTCAAAACTTTGGACGCGAATCTGGGGAACGGCGAACAACGATACTGGAAACGGTATATCATCAGATTCATCCGGAAATCTGTACGTGAGTGGCGTTACCTATGGTTCTTTTGATGGTCAAACTAATGTTGGGGGTGCAGATATTGTTGTAACCAAATGGGTTGATGCCCCGCCGCTGATGCAGGGTCTTGTTGCCTACTACCCGTTCAACGGCAATGCTAATGACGAGAGCGGGAATGGGCATACAGGAATTCTTCATACGGTTTCGTGGACTACCGATCGCTTTGGTGTTCCGTCATCTGCATGCGCGGTGGAAGGTTCTAACGCTTATGTCGAAGTGCCGCATTCTCCGGATCTCGATCCGAGTAATATGACGCTTGCCTGCTGGGTTCGGTTCGACAGTTTCTTTCCAGGGGCCGCCAACGTCATTCTGGATAAATGCGATTGGCCTTCGGACCAGGGCTACTATCTGGCCTATTCCTCATCGGATACTGTATTCTTGGCGGTCAACGATGATGTCTATCGGCATGGGACCGGAATCCATCCGCCATCCAATACATGGGTACATGTTGCGGCTACGTATGATCGTGCCGGCGGGACGACGGAAATGTTCTATAATGGCGTTAAGACCGGCAGTCAGACCGGTGCCCCTCCTGTTACCGCCGTTGCTCTTCCGCTTCTGATTGGGAAAATACGGCATGACATATACGGAACGGATGGGAGCATTGATGACGTTCGCATCTACAACAGGGTTCTTGGGCCCAACGAGATCACTCAACTCTACACGCTTGGCGACGTCGATAGTGATGTGGATGGTCTACCGGACTGGTGGGAGATGCAGTATTTTGGAAATCTCACAACAGCAAATGCCTTGAGCGATATCGACGGAGATGGAGTCTCTGACCTGCAGGAGTATCAAAATGGCGAAAATCCATCCTTAGCCGATCCGGCTTCTGGTCTTGTCGCTTACTATCCATTCAACGGCAATGCGAATGATGCTAGCGGGAATGGGAATAACGGGACGGTGAACGGCGCAGCACTGACCGTTGATAGGTTTGGCAACCCATCGAAAGCTTATTATTTTGCCGGAACTGAGTATATTTCAGTTTCTAACTCTCCGTCACTTTCGTCTACATCATCTGTCACGTTTTGTGCCTGGGCTAAGGAAGATATAGCTGGAGGGATAATCTTAAAGAAAGGTGTCTACCTTGAGAATGGCGTTTATACACTTGGGGCTGCCCCGGCTGCCTATATAACATTGTCGAATGAAACCGGGGCTTCCGTGAGCAGCGTTGAAGGTCTGCCGCTGGGAGCATGGAAACATCTATCTGGCGTTTTTGATGGTTCTGTTTTGTCTATATATGTAGATGGCGTGTTAAAGGATTCATCTTCGTTCCCTGGTGGGCTTAAACAAACAACGTCACCGCTAAATATCGGTTGTGATTACAATAATCCAGGCAGTTTCTTCAATGGGGGTATCGACGAAGTACGCATCTACAATCGCGCACTTTCCTCCAACGAAATTAATCAGCTGTATGTGCAGACAGCACCGTTGACCGTCAATACTCAACCCGCTACAGGCATCACCACCAACTCCGCAATCCTCAACGGAAACTTGATTTCAGGCGGTGGGACTAACAATGCATTCGTTGTTATATACTGGGGACCCAGCGACGGCGGGACAAACATCGGGTCATGGTCCAATACCTTGTGGTTTGGTTGGCTTAACGCAGGTCCCTTCTCCACTAACATCACCGGTCTTGTTAGTAATACCACCTACTTCTACCGTTGTTACGCCTCCAACGCCTTCGGCACCGCTTGGGCACCAAGTACGACGAACTTCACGACATGGCCCTATGATTCGGATGGCGACGGGATGCCTGATTGGTGGGAAGTGGCGCATGGGCTGAATCGGCTGGCGAACGATGCCAGCGGCGACCCGGATGTCGACGGCTACTCCAACTTGGCGGAATGGCAGGGCCGCAGCGACCCGCAGGATTTGGCATCCTTGCCCGATGGCCGATTCCTCTGGGTCACACAGATTGGCAGTGCCAGTGATAGTGAGTCGGCCAATCGCGTGGTGGCCACAACCAATGCCATCCATGTGATCGGGCAGTTTGGCTTCACCACGACGTTCGCCGTAGGCGACCCCGCCGCCACGAACCTCAGTTCGTCCGCCAACAGTCGAGACTGTTACCTTGCCAAGTATTCCCCTTCGGGCACTCTCCAGTGGCTAAGACACATGGAGAGTGAGGACCTAGACAATGTCTATGACATTGCCTTTGGCGCCACGGGCGATATCGCGCTCTGCGGGCAATTCGGGCACTCGGTCGCAACATCGGTTACGATGACACTCGGCGCTGGCGAGTCAAATGAAACGAACCTCGCTTCCGTCGGGTACGCCGACATGTGGACTGCAAGGTACACGGCCGACGGCCGGGTTGTCTGGGCAAAGAGTGCTGGAGGCAGCGACTATGATAGCGCATACGTCGCTGGCATCCTGTCCGACGGTTCCGTTGTCATGGCTGGTGGCTTCAAGGCAACGGCCTCCTTCGGGGAAGGCGCGCAGACCACGAACTTGACGGCCGATGGTGGCATAGACATTTGCCTTGCCATGTACGGGCCCGACGGCACGCTGAGATGGGTTCAGAAGGGCGGAGGGACCGACGACGATGATCGACCAGTCGGGCTTACGGTACTGCCTGACGATTCCGTGCTGATTGCCGCGTACTTTGGCACGACGGGATGGTTCGGCATGGGACCTGACTTGACGAACCTCGTCGCGGGAGGTGATGCCGATGGGCTGCTGGCCAAGTACGCACCCGACGGACGGCTTGTCTGGCTCCATCAGATCGGCGGGAGTGGTTTGGCTGGTGTGAACGCGAGTGCTATCTTGGCCGACGGGAGCATCCTGGCAGTGGGAGGTTTCACCGAAACCGCTTCTTTTGGCCAGATTGGAACAAACAGTGTCACCTTGACTTCCGCAGGTGCCAATGATGTCTTCATTATGAAGTTGGATGGTGGTGGGGATCCCTGCTGGGTCAGGAGAGCCGGAGGGTCCAGCAATGACGCCTGTTTCAGTGTGGCTGCCTTTGCAGATGGGAGTTTTGCGATATCCGGCTTTTTTGCTGGGACCGCAACCTTCGGTCCCGGAGAAGCGCAGGAAACAGCTCTCAACTCGGCGGGGAATTTGGACGTGTATTTCGCCAGGTATGATGCCAATGGGAATCTCATGTGGGCACGCAGCAACGGAGCAGGCGACCAGGACACCGAAGGCCATGTTGCCGTAGACGAGGATGGTGGTCTTCTCGTGACGGGCGGGTACCAGGGCTCCGTGCTCTTTGGGCAGGGAGAGCCGAACCAGACAAACAGGACTTCGCTCGGTTGGCTTGACGCGTTTGTCGCCAAGTACCAGTGCGCTCTTGGCCCAACGGTTTCACTCTCCGTGGAAGGTACGCCGGCGCGGCGGGGACTTCCGACACCCACGCCATACGGAACCCATGCCGTGCCGCAGGGCATCAACCTGACCGAGTCAGTTAAGTCCCCGTGTGACGGGCCCTACGGAACACGCTATGTATGCTCGGGATGGGTGGGGACAGGAAGTGTGCCCGCCCAAGGATTTACCAATGTCTGTACATTCCAGGCCGTCTCGAACTCGACGTTGACATGGCAATGGGTGACCGAGTTCATGGTCGACAACGGCGGAGGTTCTTCGAATATCACGCAGAACGCGGCCCTGCTGTGCGGCAATCTGAATTTCACCGGAGTCCCACCAACGACCGTCACCATCTTCTGGGGCCCCACCGACGGCGGGACGAACACGGTGGCGTGGACGAATATATGCGAGTTCGGCGCGCTTACCATTGGCCCATTCTCCACCAACGTCACGGGTCTGGCCAGCAACACCACGTACTACTACCGCTGTTACGCCTCCAACGCTTTCGGCACTGCCTGGGCGCCGTCCGCCACTAATTTCGTGACGGCAGGCGTACCAACACTCGCGATCAACAATGATGGAGGTGCCTTGGACGTTACCTCAAACTCTGCCACACTCAACGGTAATCTGGCTTCCGGCGGCGGAACGAATGGAGCGGATATTGTTATTTATTGGGGAACAAGTGATGGTGGCACAAACAAAGGTGCCTGGGTGGAAAATATTTACCTTGGCTGGCGAGGGACTGGCCTCTTCTCCACCAACATCTTTGGCCTTCTGTCTGGTACCACGTATTATTACCGTTGTTTTGCCTCTAATTCCTTCGGTACCGCGTGGGCGCCAAGTACAACAAACTTTACCACGTTTATTGCACGCAGTTTGACGGTCAGCTCAGCGCACGGAACACCGGCTCCCCCGGTCGGTGTGCAAAATTATTCTGACGGAACGTTTATTGCTTGTTCGAACAGTGCCCTTGTGACAGTTGGCGGGACCCAGTACGTCTGTACTGGTTGGGCAGGAGGTGGCAGTGTGCCGGCAAACGGTTCCAGCAACATGGTGGGTTTTGTTCTGTCGGCCGACTCTTTGATCACATGGGAATGGGCCACAAACTATATGCTGATTGTCAACTCTTCCGGCTTTGGATCGGTTGATGTCGGTTCAGATTGGTTTGCTGATGGCTCCAACGTGACGATCACGGCTACGCCGAGTAACAGCTCCCATTTTGTGAATTGGACTGGCGATACGGCGGGCTGTACTCCATCAGGCAACCAGATTACTGCGCCTATGACCCAGACAAGGAGCATTACTGCGAATTTCTCCATCAATTTATATGATATTGTTGTCAGTGCAGGATCCAACGGGACTATCAATCCGGCAGGAACCGTACAGGTGGCACATGGTGGACAGACCAACTTCCTTATCCAGGCGACAGGTGGCGCACACATAGCGGAAGTCATGGTTGACGGGGTTAGTACCGGCTGGTTTGGGCCGGGCAGTAATCTTGTGACATATGTTTTTAACAATGTGGTTACAGGCCATACGATCACTGCTTCATTCAACACGGCGCCTGTTCTGCATATGACGGCAGCTCCTACGAGCGGGGTAGCTCCTTTGATGGTGGCGTTTGATTTCGGCGGTTCGGTGGATGCGCAGAACAACATTGCGCGATGTGAAGTGGATCGGGAAACGGATAACAAGGTAGATGCGTTCATTGAGCAGGTGGGCAAGGTGCTCGTGGAATACGGCAGGCCGGGTGTCTATACAACCGCACTCCACGTTGTGGATGGTTATGGCCTGATAGACGCCACGAACCTGATCATTACAGTGTATGGTGCTGCACCCGTGGCAGTGATCGGGGCTTCTGTGACGAACGGTACCGCTCCGTTTTCTGTTCAGTTCAATGGAACCAACTCGACCTGTGCGGTCGGAAGGCAGATTGTTCTCTACGAATGGGATGTTCAAGGTGACGGCATTTATGATCTCCAGACCCATACTGGTCTGGTCTCATGGGTGTATGGTAATTCAGGTACAAATTTTGCCAAACTGCGTGTTACCGACAGTGAAGGCTTGCAGGATATTGCTTCGATTTTAATTACGGTACAGCCTCCTGTACTCATTCCGCCGACTTTCAGCAATCTGGCAGCCTTGCCAGCCAGCGGGGATCTACCGTTGATGGTCCAATTTACGGCTACGGCCTCCGATGATGGTTCGATTGTTGAGTATGGGTGGGACTTTAACGGTGATGGTCAACGCGACCGGATCACCACAAGCAATACCGCATCTTATCTCTATGAGGTAGTGGGTACGCACACAGCAATCGTAACGGTTGTGGACAACGATGGTCTATCGGCCCTTGCAAGTGTTGCTGTTGCCGTTGTCGAAAGACAGACATGGAAGGTCTGGATCACGCAGCCCATCCAGGGTACAAATGATGTGCCGCATATCTCAGGTAACGCTGTATCTGTGATCGGTCATGTTGCCCCGGCTAATGACACGATATCAGTGCAGTTCCAGTACAAACTGGAAACTGCCGGGACATGGCTGGATCTTGGGCCAGTAATCTATCCGCAGCCCAGGGCCTATAAGACTACATGGAACGTGACCGGTCTTGAGAACGAATCCAACTACAACCTTCGTGCTGTTGCCACGGTAGATTTAGGGCAGACTGCTACATCGGATGTCTATATGGTGACCATAGACACCGGCTCAACCAACAAGGAAGACAATACCAGTGGCACGCATGCGATGACCCAGGCGTGTAACAAGGATGAGACCACCGCAGTCAAGTTATATGACGGGACTGAGGTTCTTATCCCTGAAGGAACGGTAAATACGAATCCGATCATTACTGTTGTAGTTACGGGGGGCAACTCGAATGGTGTTAACGGTTCAGCTGATGGTCTGGCTAATATTGCCGCCAATCGTACCATTTCGCTGGTGGACGACCCGGAACTTGGAAAATCGATCACAATCACTATTCCATACAGCGATACCAATAACGACGGTATTGTGGACGGAACCACCGTTCCGGAAGACAGCCTGACTGCGCATTGGTATGACACATCCACCGGAAAGTGGTACCGCGCCTTATCAACAGAGATAGATACCGAGGCGAATGTTGTCAAAGTAACAACTTATCATCTTACGGAGTTCGGTTTGTTCGGTACTCTAAATCTTCTTCACCCTGCCAATGGCGGTGAATTGAAGTCGTACACGTCTCAGAACTCCGCGTCGAAAGCGGCAGCCAACCTCACTGATGGCAATCGCCACAGTTTCTGGCAAAGCGCCGCATTACCAGTTGGTGACCAGACTTTTGTGTTTGGCTTTACAAACAACCAGGGGGCTATTATTGCCGAGGCGGTCCTATATAATTTTGGCCAGGCTGATGAAGGGCAGACAAATTACTGCCGTGACTTCACGCTGGCGTCTTCCATGGATGATTCAACGTACCTGCCGATCACCAACGGAACGCTCGCTGCGGTTGAAACACCACAGACGTTCAGTTTCGGTGCTGTAACCTGCCGAACCGTAAGGCTGGTCATCCACGACGGTTATTCAACCCAATCGTGGAACCTGGCGGAGTTTGAGCTGCATGGTTCGATTACGAATGATCCGGATTCTGACGGCCTGCCGGACTGGTGGGAGATGCAGTATTTTGGCCACTTCGGGAACTCGGGGACGAATCATAGCGATGAAGATTCACTGAATGACCAGACTGAGTTTAATCTGGGTTCGAATCCACTTTCTGCGGATACGGACGGAGATGGCATGACGGATGGGGATGAATATATTGCTGGAACTGCCATTACTAATGCCGCCTCAAGATTAGGATTACAGGGTTCTTTGCTCCTTGGTTATTACTCAGATACTGTCTATTGGGACATCACAAACTTGGTGTGGTGCACACAATCAACTTTCACGGCCGAGTCGCTGGTATTTGATTGGCAGACGGTGGTCGGACGTCTTTACCGTATATATAACACAACGAACCTTCTCGGTGGCACGTCGTCATGGAATTGCGTGGCCGGTCCGATAACTGGAGATGGTTCAAACGTCAGTTATACAAATTCCATAACCGATACAGAACGTGGCTTCTATAGGCTAGGAGTAGAACTTCCATAACTTAACTTTTAGTCACGCTCGCGAAGATCGAATGAGTCCCACGTTAGTTTCCATCTCAAGCGAAATCTATAATCTTGTTTAGAGATGGGAAATAACACTTGAAGAGAATAACTGGAAGGAATAGGGTTTTGTCGAATTGAGACAGGGAAAATTCCGAATTTAAATAATTATCTGGTGCGAAAAATGAAACTTTTGATTGCCACCCGAAATTTACACAAACTTGAGGAAATTAAAGCAATCTTCAATATGGCTTCCATTGATTTGGTTTCCATGGACGATTTCAAGAATTTACCAGATGTAATAGAAGATGGCGCAACATTTGAAAGTAATGCTATCAAGAAGGCTGTAATGCTTGCCCTGACCACAAAACTATGGACGCTTGCAGATGATTCGGGCTTACAAGTCGATTGTCTTAATGGAGAACCTGGTATCAGATCCGCGCGATATGCCGGTGAACCAGTTGACTATACTGCAAACAATACGAAATTGTTGAAAAATATGAAGGGTATATCAAACAGGTTTGCGCATTTCTGCTGTGCTGTTGCTTTGTCAAGCCCTTCTGGCCGTTCACAGGTGGTGATGGGCAAGTGTGATGGACGAATAATCGATGATGTAAAAGGAAGTAATGGATTTGGATATGATCCGTTGTTTGTCCCAAATGGCTATGATCAGACTTTTGCAGAGATGGATAATTCGTTGAAAAACAGGATTTCGCATCGCGCTATTGCCCTTGGGCTGGCAGTGGAATCGTGGGGTGATATGCTTAAGGATGGCGCTGTCGATTGGACTATTCAATCGCGCAGGAGCGGCAGACCGCCCCGTAATCAATAAACGTACTTCAACTTTTTGTTGTTTGCCATGATGCAAAGGTTCCGCTGGGAATAGGAAGCACGTGTTTTTTTCCCTCCAAAAGCATTTCTCCTGATTTTATCATTCCATCGTGTTTTCGTAATGCCTGTTGAAGAAGATTGTTCATAACAACAGATGTAAACGAAGGAGTATGACAGCTGAGAAGAAAGAAAAGTGGCTTCTTGCTCAGAAGCCGTGTGCATTTATCCAGTGTTGATATGATGTCTCTTTCGATCTTGTAGACTTCCCCCGATTTTCCCCTGCCAAAACTTGGCGGATCCAGAATGATGGCATCGTAGCTGTTGTTCCTGCGGGATTCACGATCAAGAAACTTTGTAACATCCTCGACAATCCACCGGATTGGAGCGTTATCAATGCCGTTGATTTGTGCATTTTCCCTTGCACGGGCAACCATACCCTTTGAGGCATCAAGGTGACAAACACAGGCACCGGCTTTTGCCGCAGCAATAGTTGAACCTCCGGAATACGCGAAAAGATTTAAGACGGAAATACGTTCTTTCCGTTCGGCTTGTGCCGTTGTGATGATATTTTGAATCCATTTCCACAAGTTGCATTGTTCCGGGAATATGCCCAAATGACCGAAATTCGTGATCGAGAGTTTGAAAACTATACCAGTAACAGAAATGTTCCATGAATCTGGAATGGACTGACGGAATTTCCATGAGTTACCACCATCACGGTCAAACCAGGCTGATGCCTTTTCCCATACGGAAGGAGGCATTGAAGGTGTCCATACCGCACTTGCTGAGGGCCTCGCAAAAATAAAAGGGCCAAACCGTTCGAGTTTCCGTTCATTCCCGCTATCCAGCAATTCGTAATCACTCGCGAATATTTCTTTCATATATGGAGAGAATGCGGTTTTGTGTGTTTTGGTTCAATAAAAAATGGTCGAATAGACATAATGTTGATAAATTGATATTAAACTATTCGAAAAACAACTAAAGGAGGATATCGGTGAAAAAAAAGCCCAATGTTTTCTTTGCTTCTGCAATTCCCGAGAAACTTGAGCGAGATATGACTCTCCCATCGCGTTTCATTAGGCTTTTAGCCCGACTTCCAATCATCAACGTGGTCAGGAATAAAACAGTTGCAATAAAAATGCATGTTGGAGGAGGGATAGGGTATTCTACAATTCATCCGCTTTTTGTAAAAATACTTGTGGATCATGTTCGGAGCGGAAAGCCCCGCCGTGTATTTATAACCGATGCTGACATAAGTGGAGCGAAGGAACGGGGATATGCAAAACAAACTGTTGGTGCCGATGTTGTATCAACGCTTGGCAAAAATGGTCGTGCTGTTTTGAAAAAATCGACAGGATGGAAACATGTTCCGACAGTATTGTTGAGCAAACCTGTAACTGAGGCGGATGTCCTTATTAATTTTGCACATGTGAAAGGGCATGGTGCATGTGGTTTCGGCGGGGCTTGTAAAAATCTGGCGATGGGATGTGTGCCGAATAAGACGCGAGCGAAACTTCATTCTCTTGAAGGTGATCTGAAATGGAATAAAGAGAAATGTATTCGATGCAATAAGTGCCTCAGGGAATGTGCAATGAAAGCAAATAAATTCAATAAATCAGGTGCATATGAAATTTTCTGGCATAACTGTAAAATGTGCATGCACTGTATGCTTGCCTGCCCGACTGGTGCGATAAAAATCCAAAACAGGAATTTTTATCTATTTCAGGAGGGTTTGGCCAGAGTGGCTAAGCTTGTCCTTGATTCATTTGAACCTGATAACATGTTTCATATCAATGTATTAACTAATATTACCATTTTCTGTGACTGCTGGGGATTTACCACTCCGACACTGGTTCCTGATATAGGTGTATTCGGGAGTCAGGATATTGTTGCCGTGGATCATGCTTCGCTTATGGCGATTAAGACCGAAAATCTTATACGTGGTTCGCTGACTCCTCCATATGTATTGGAAAAGAGAGGACATCTTTTCGAAAGAATACATCACAAAAATCCATTCGTACAGGTAAATGCCCTGCGCAGATTGGGTGCAGGTTCAACTGATTACACGGTAATAGAAGTCAAATAACAGTCTGAATGAGAGAACCCGGGGTTTCTAAAGGAAATATTAGGTTTTTTATTGCTTGACGTGGAATGACGGAATTTCGCAAAGTATGCACTACATTTTGATTTCCGAAAGTAATTGGTAAAAGGAACGAACGATGTGGAATACCTTTTTAGGGTTATTTTCTAACGATATTGGAATAGATCTGGGTACGGCTAATACCCTTGTGTATGTAAAGGACAGGGGCATTGTGCTTCGAGAGCCATCTGTTGTAGCTGTTCAGTCCGGGACGAAACGGATACTTGCTGTTGGTGAAGAAGCTAAGAGAATGCTGGGAAGGACGCCAGGCAATATAGTGGCTATAAGGCCAATGAAGGCGGGCGTTATCGCTGATTTTGAAATCACGGAGGCCATGCTCCGTTATTTCATCAAAAAAGTTCACAATCGCCGCAAAATGGTTCGTCCGCGTATTATTATTGCAGTTCCCAGTGACATTACCGAGGTAGAAAAGAGAGCTGTTAAGGATTCGGCGACTCGTGCAGGGGCGAGAGAAGTCTTTCTGATTGAAGAGCCTATGGCTGCGGCAATAGGTGTAGGGTTACCTGTACAAGAGCCTGCCGGTAACATGATAGTTGATATTGGTGGAGGTACCACCGAGGTTGCTCTTATCTCGCTAGCCGGAATAGTATTCAGCCGGAGTGTGCGAGTCGGTGGCGATGAAATGGATGAGTGTATGGTTCAGTACATGAAGCGGGTATATAATTTGATGATAGGAGAAAGAACTGCGGAAGAGATAAAGATAAAGATTGGTTCGGCTTATCCTGTTGGGGAGGAAACGACCATGGAAATCAAGGGCAGGGACCTGGTGGCAGGTTTGCCTAAGACTCTGACAATAACCTCTGAAGAGATACGCGAAGCTTTGCAGGAGCCTGTGTCTTCCATAATTGAAGCCATAAGGATCACCTTGGAGCGCTGCCCTCCTGAACTCTCTGCTGATCTCGTAGATAGAGGAATGATTCTGGCCGGAGGAGGTTCGCTTTTAACTGGTATCGATAAGCTCATTGCCGAGCAGACCGGCTTGCCGGTCCATGTGGCAGATGATCCTTTAAGTGCAGTAGCAGAAGGTACCGGGGTTGTTTTAAATGAGCTTAATTTCCTTCGTAAGGCGCATACAGATCGTTTCTAAGCTGTTCAGAAGTTCTCTTCCGCTTCTTGATATACCCTTCATTACTGATGTATATACGCAGGATTGATCGGTGAGAGAGAAGAAGTATTTAATTTTTTTTATTCTGTTGGCGGTTCTGGTTTTACTCAATCTACCTTATTCGGTAGCATGGAGAATTAAAACCTTTTCCCGCGACAATCTGATTCCCTTCCAAAGGATGGCATCCACATTCTCGGTAAAATGGGGTGCTTTTCTAAGCTTTGTTAAAAATCCCGGAAAACCCGCAGAAGACAAACGTAAGCTCATTGAGGAAGTAGGCATCCTTCGCGAACGATTGCGAAGCATGGATGCTGTCGAAAGAGAGAACAAAGCTTTAAGAAAACAACTTGATTTTGCGAATATAACAAAACGGAAAATGATTCTTTGTGAAATTGTTGCACGTGATGAGATAAGCGGATGGTGGCAGATTATTACTTTAAATAAAGGTCTGATTGATGGCGTTGAGGAAGGCAAGGCCGTAATTACGGTTGATGGCGTTGTAGGTAAAACAATACAGGTATCCAGGCACACGTGTGATGTGTTGCTCATAACGGACCCTAACTGCAGAGTAGCATGTAAATTCTCCAGAACTGGTTCTTTCGGTATCTTAAGGGGCGGGGGGATGCCATTCAGGCAGGCAGTAACTCTGGAAATGCTGTTTTCGCCGTCGCCATGTCGGATGGACTATGTTTCAAGGGAAGATGAAATATGGGTACGTGATGAGGTTGTTACATCAGGACTAGGTGGTGTTTTTCCGGAGGGAATGCTGGTTGGTTATGTCAAAAAAGTTGATATCGATCCTACTGGTCTTTATCAACGTGCGGACATTATTCCTGCGGCAGATCTGTCGAAATTAAGATATTTATTTGTAGTTACTCAATAATAGTCGGAATGTTTTATATGACATGGTTGATGATGATTTTCATCTTGGTGGTGGGAGCCGTAATTCAGACAGTAATTCCATCGTCTGGTATTTTAGGCGGGGCTAAACTGCCTATTTTGCTTGCGATTGTCCTGTATTATGCGCTTACACGAAACATGGTTGTTACTCTTGTAGCGGCTTTTGTGGCAGGTTTTCTGCATGATGTGCTTAGCCAGATTCCCCTTGGTCATTCTGTTTTCTGTTTTTGTTTCGCCGGCTGGCTTGCAAGTTTTTTCCGAAACATGGTCCTTGTTGACTCAATTTTTACAACCATAATATTTGGCGGAAGCACTAATGTTTTGGTGACAATGTTTTTTTTCATGATGTTGGCCCAGGATGATTTTGTTTTTTATTCGTATAAATGGATTTTGCTGAAAATCGCCGGTGCATTGGTGCTCGGCATGGTTTGTGCGCCTGTTATTTTTTATCTAGCAGGCTGGCTTGAGAAACTTGTTGGTAATGTTGAAATGGAGCAAAGTCTCGATGGCGTTGAGTGATATATTTGCAAGAGAATTTACCAGGATCCGTATTCTGGTAATTGCGATGGTTGTGGCACTGCTTTTTCTTTGTGTCTTTCTATGGCAGCTCCAGGTGTTTAATGTGAGGAAATACCGTGGAAGTGTTGAAAAGCAGAGTGTACGACGTGTGCGTCTACCGGGTGCCCGGGGTAGAATATTGGACAGGAATGGAGTTTTGCTTGCCGATAACAGACCCAGTTATTGTATAGCAATTTATATTGAAGAACTCAGGCAACCAGGGAGATGGGATAGAACGGTTGATAAAGTCGAAAAAGTCATAACGGAATTGTCGTCCGTGCTGGGTGTTGAAAAAAGAGTGACTCGTGATGATATAAGGAAGCATATAAGAAGCCGTTTATATATGCCTTTTCTTGCCTGGCGTGATGTAGACAATGCTGTGCTTGCGAAATGGGCTGAAAGTAATATCAGATTTCATGGCGTAGATATTTATATTGAGCCGGTTAGGGTGTATCCGGATGGCCATCTAGGTGCGCATGTGCTTGGATATGTTGGCAGAGCGGATCCAGAACAGGCAGAAGACGAACCATATCATTTTTATCTGCCGGAAATGGAGGGGAAATGGGGGGTTGAGCTGGCAATGAATGATACGCTTGCAGGCATCCCCGGCGGACGATTGATATGCGTGGATGCTTCGGGTTTCAAACGACAAGATACAAGGCTTTCTGAATTTGAACACCGCACTAAAATCGGTGAACGGATACCGAAGTCTGGAAGAGATATTACACTTACGCTCGATTTGGGAATACAACGCGGGGTCGAACAGGCCATGACAAATACGACTGGAGCTGCGGTGGTCGTTGACCCCCGTAATGGTGATGTTCTGGCCATAGCCAGTTCCCCGGGTTTCGACCCCAACCGGTTCAGTATTGGACTTTCCAAGGAGGAATGGGATCAAATTCGAACTTCTGAAGATAATCCGCTTTTTAATCGTGCCATATCAGGGGCATATCCGCCTGGCAGTGTTTTTAAACCAGTTGTGGTTATGACTGCATTAGAAAACAACAGGGCGGGAGAAGGAACTTACTTTAGTTGTCCCGGTTACTTTCAGCTCGGGAATGTCAGATTCCATTGCTGGAGCAAGGAGGGGCATGGAACAATTAATATGCGTAAAGCAATTGAACAATCTTGTAATGCATATTTTTGTCAATTGGGCCTGCTTTGCGGGAATGGGCCAATCCACCACATGGCGTCGAATTTGGGATTCGGGAAAAAGACTGGTATCGACCTTGACATGGAAATGCCGGGCTTGCTCCCTGATGACGCATGGAAACGGAAGGCGATGCATGATAGCTGGCGCAAAGGGGACACGTGTAATATTTCAATTGGTCAGGGCGCTTTAACGGTAACACCGTTACAGATGGCTGTACTTATTGCTGCGATCGCAAACGGCGGATATGTTTATCGTCCACGTTTAATAAAAGGTGATCCAGAACATGGAGATCTTGTTAGAAAGATGAACTGGTCGCGAGATGCATTAAGGGTTTTGCGAACCGGGATGCATGATGTGATTCATGCAGAAACCGGGACAGGCAAGCGTGCCAGGCTGCCTGATGTCGAAATGGCAGGAAAAACTGGAACAGCCGAATATGGCTTGAAAACCAGTAAAAAAAAATATGGATGGATGATTGTTTTCGCACCATTTGACAAACCACGATACGCAATGGTGATGGTAGTTGAAGAAGCAATATCCGGCGGTATTACGATTGCGCCAAGAATAAGAGAAGTGGTACAGGGAATATTTTCGCTCGAAAAAAGCAAGGATGAGACTACCGAGTTGAAATCCGTTTCGATGAGTAAAGAGGCTCAGGGATGATAAGGATTGACCGATATATAAGACTGATTATGCAAATGAACTGGTTGGTGACGATTGCTATCGTGATACTTATGGTCATAGGTGTTTTTTTTATTTACAGCGCATGTTATTCGAGCGAGGAACCTGCCATACGTTTATTATATATGAAGCAAGTCACGTGGATTATTGTTGGTTTTATATGTTACACAGTTTTCGCAGTTTATGATTATCGAAAAATGGGAAGATTGTCATGGTGGGTATATGGAGGAGTTCTGTTCCTGCTTATTTTGGTTCTTTTTACCGGGACAAAAGTTTATGGTGCAAGACGGTGGTTGGACTTTTTCGGTATAAGATTCCAGCCTTCTGAACTAGCTAAACTTGTCACTTTAATTGTTCTTGCGAGAATAATGAGCAGGCCCGGTTTGCGATTATGGGAGTTTAAGAACATAGTTTTCATCCTGACGGTTGTTGCTGTGCCTGTACTTCTTGTAATAGCCGAACCCGACCTTGGGACAGCGATGATTTTTGTGCCGGTGGCCTTTATTATGATGTTTGTTGCTGGTGTCCCGCTACGGATTCTCATGTCGTTTGTCGGATTTGGTTTAGTAATGCTTACCATAATTCTTTTTGCAATGTTTCTTCCTGCGAAACTTGGATTTAGTGAAGAGAACCAGGAAAAGATCATGCACTTCACCGGTTTAAAAGCACACCAGAGGGATCGTATCATGACATTTTTCCAACCGGACAAAGATCCTCTTGGTGCAGGATGGAACAAGACACAATCAGAGATGGCGGTTGGTTCCGGCGGCGTTTTGGGTAAAGGATTCAAGCAAGGTACGCAGAATATTCTTGGGTTTCTGCCAAAATCAGTTGCACATACTGACTTTATTTACTCTGTCATTGCTGAAGAGATGGGTTTTCTCGGATCGGTGAGCATTCTTTTTTTATTTGGAATAATCATTGTAGCCGGCATGCAGATTGCAGTGATAGCAAGAGATAGAATGGGCAGACTTCTGGCTGTGGCAATGATTTCGATGATTTTTTGCCACGTTTTTATCAATATTGCAATGACGGTAGGATTAATGCCCATCACAGGTGTGCCGTTACCATTGCTAAGTTATGGAGGTACTTTTATGGTTGTTACGATGTCAGCGATGGGCATTGTCCAGAGTGTATATATTCGTTGTCGTCCTGTAGAATCTGATTTTACAGAATAAGAAAACTCTTTTCAGCGTGTAAAAACGGTGAAATGAGTAAGCGGAGAATGAGAGGTTAAAATGTTTGGATGGTTTAGAAGAAATAGAACAAAGCGAGAAATAATTATTAACGCCGAAAGCCTTGAGACGCGTGTCGCGGTTATGGAAAACGATAAACTTGAGGAATTTCAGGTTGAGCATCCCTCACAGGAAAGAGTAGTTGGGAGCATTTATAAAGGGAGGATCCAGAATCTGGAGCATGATCTTCAGGCAGCTTTTGTTGATATTGGCATGAAGAAAAATGCATTCCTGCATTATTGGGATATGACGCCGGATGTGGATTTGGGGGCAGAATACGACGATGATTCCTCGAGAAGGGGCAGGTCTTTCCGGAAAAAAAGGATGTCTAATGACGAGGTCAACAAGCTTTTCCCATCAGGATCTGAAATTATTGTTCAAGTAACCAAGGGCCCGATTGGTACCAAAGGTCCCAGAGTGACTGCGAGTTTGAGTATTCCCGGCCGATATCTAGTCATGATGCCTGGCGCACGGCTCAAGGGTGTATCGCGAAAAATTGAAGACGATAACGAACGGCACAGATTGAAAAAAATACTGTCCCGTTTTCCTGTTCCAAATGACGTTGGCCTGATCATAAGAACTGCCGGTGCCGGAGCATCAAGTCGCAGTTTCGCCAGAGATCTTAGAGGTCTTCTTGCCAGTTGGGATGATATTCAGGCGGGTATCAGGGATAAATCAGCCCCATGTTGTATATATCAAGAGCCTGATTTAATTGAAAGAGTTGTTCGCGATTGGTTAACCGAGGATGTCGATCGTATAGTAATTGATGATACCAATCATTATGAAAGAATAAGGGATATTGCCTTTCGGGTGTCACGCAGTGCCAGGTCACGCATACATCTTTATGAAGGAGATTTGCCGATATTTGATCATTTCGATGTGGAAAGGCAGTTAGACGAAGCATTCATGCGAAAGGTTAATTTGAAATCAGGAGGATACATAGTTTTTGACGAAACTGAAGCATTAATAGCTATTGACGTTAATACAGGTCGTCACAAGGGTAAGGGGTCGCAAGAGGAAGCTATCTATGAGGTTAATACCGAGGCTGTGGAAGAAGTCGCACGTCAATTAAGGCTCAGGAATGTGGGAGGACTGGTTGTGATAGATCTCATTGATATGAAATCGCGAAAACACCAGAATAACGTTTACCGATCTCTGAAATCCGCATTGAAACGTGACCGTGCCAGAACTAATGTATTACCTATATCTTCGCTGGGAATACTTGAAATGACCAGGCAGCGCGTGGAAGAAAGTATTCTTTCCTCGTTGTATATTGATTGTCCATATTGTCGCGGACGGAGTCATGTAAAGTCGCCTCTTGGTATGAGTGTGGAAATCCAGAGACAGGTTGTCGCAATCATGAGAAAACGACGAAAGAATAACGATTCCATTAGTCTTCAGATTGTGGTACATCCTACAGTTCTTGAACGTTTGCGTCGGGAAGATGAGGAAGTGCTTATGGAGCTTGAATCGCGATTTGAGGGACGACTAACCTTTAAATCAGATCCGGCAAAGCATGTAGAATTCTTTTCGATTAATGACGCAATAACTGGCGAAACAATATATGCTAATGTAGAAAACTAAGGAAAGAGAGACATCAATGGTACGTCATAGATACCGTCGTGCGTGGGATTATTGCGCGTTGATTGTTTTAATCAGTTTATTTGGCATTGAGCGTTCAGTTTTTTCTGCAGTAGAGACTGAGGTGATGCCAACAGTTTCTACTAATCAGCAGGATTCCGGACAGATTGGCGCCAAAGCCGATAGATTAAACTATGATCGCACATCTGGATGGATCGAGGGGATAGGTCATGTTGTGATTACTAAAGGGGACGAAAAACTTCAGGCAGACTATATTAAAGTTCATGTTGATACCCAGGATGCGGAAGCAGTTGGAGATGTTGTACTGTCTAAAATGGTGCCGATAGGAACGAATGTTGTATCAACGAATGCGATATCAATAGATCAAGCGGCGACTAATCATGTTGCTAGTGAGTGGGTCACTGTCTGGACCGGCAATAAGTTAAAATATAATTTTAAAACGAAGCGAGGAAGTGCCGCTAATATGACTTATGATATGCGACCATTCTTCGTGCGGGCAAAAAGTGCTCAACAGGTTTCTCAGAAGAAATATCGGTTTAAAGACACCACGATTACCACCTGCACAAATTCATTCCCTAATTATCATTATTATGTCAGTGCATCAGATACTGACGTCGTGCAAAAAGAAAGTATGAAGGCTCATAATGCCTTTTTCCGTATAGGCAGTGTTCCTATTTTCTATCTTCCTTACTGGTATAAAAGCCTGAGTGATGATTTTGGTTTCCGTTTTTATCCGGGATACAACAGTAGAATGGGTGCATTCCTTCTTACGCTCTACAGGTATCGAATTAACCCATATCTCAATTCTGTAACGCATCTCGATTACAGATCAAAACGTGGTTTGGCGTATGGGCAGGATTTTGAATGGAAAGATCCCGTTACAAATGCATGGAATGGTGTTTTGTCTGGGTATTTTCTGAATGACAAAGATCCTACACAGGAGGGTGATAGAGATCCTGAGGATGTAGAAGAAAGCAGATATCGTATCCAGTTGCGCCATAATCAGAATTTCAGCGATAGAGATTATTTGCTCTCGCAAGGGCAATATCTGAGCGATCCATATCTTAATATGGATTTCTTTGAAGATGAGTATAGAGACGCAAACCAACCAGATAACTATGTGGCATATACCCACAGGGGTGACTTGTTTACTGGGAATCTTTTGCTGCGATCACGGTTGAATGACTTTTATTCCACGGTTAACAGGCTCCCAGAGGTTTCTTTCGATTTTATGCGGCAGGAAGTTGGCAACACCGTATTCTACTACGATGGTCAAACGGCCGCAGCTTTTCTCCAAAAAACATACGAAAAGACTGATACCAATCATCAGGAATATTCTGCTTTTCGAATCGATTCCTCGCATATGTTTTATTACCCAAACAAGTACTTTGGTTTTCTGAATATCATGCCCAGGGCTGGATACAGGGCTACATATTATTCGAAAACCAAACAGGAAACGACGCTAGTTACTACAGGAATGACGACACGCGCCGATACAACTGTCGATCCTGTCGGACGGACAAATACCACCTATGTCAGTGTTCTCGGTACAAACAGCGAAACGACAATATTAGAAGGACCTTCAAAGTTGAGATCACGATTTGAACTGGGAACGGAAGCATCATTCAAGGCGTTCAGGACTTGGGATGACGAATTTGGCGGATGGCGTCATGTCGTCGAACCTTATGCCAATTATACCTTTGTTCCAGAGCCCAGCCTGTTATCTGATGAATTATATCAGTTTGATAATATTGATAAATTTGGGGAGGAGCATTGGGTCAGGTTTGGAATTAGAAATAAATTACAAACAAAAGTGGATGGGTCCCCTTATGACTTGGTGGATTTTGACATATATACGAGATATCTTTTTGAGCGCGGTGATAGAAGTACGGCTCTTGACAATATTTATTTTGAACTAAAAACATGGCCTGCCGAGCGTTTTACGCTCTTCTTTGACGGTATGTATGATACAGACCAATCGGTTCTATCCATGTTCAATACCCGCTTGAATTATTCTTATACGGACTTCTATAATATTTATTTGGAACACAGGTACACTGAGGCAGGCGGGAATCTGCTATATGGTGGCATGTCATTCTCTCCGAATCGGTATTGGACGTTTGAAGTTTATGGGAGAAATGACTTTGAGAACAGTCGATTTGAGGAAGGATGGTTGTATATCTCCAAAAAAACCGATTGTCTGACATTCCGAACGGGCGCAGGTATTATGCCTGGTTATACAAGAAGTGATGGAGTGGAAGAAGATGACGAATATAGATTTGTTGTTGAACTCTGGCTAAATGCGTTTCCCGATATGGCAATGGGTAAAAGACACAGGAATTGATTTTAAACAGGTGTATTTCGCAAGGGATGATGATGGAATATCTGGTTACTGGCGGCGCAGGGTTTATCGGGTCAAATGCCGTAAGATATCTAGCAGGTCGGAAAAAGAAAGTCAGAGTGCTTGACAACTTATCGACCGGACGTTTGGAAAATATTGCAGACCTTCTCGATAATATAGAATTTATTAATGGCGATCTTAGAGACGAAAAAACGGTACGTCAGTCCGTGAGGGGGATAAAGATTGTTTTCCATTTCGGCGCATTACCTTCTGTGGCAAGGTCTGTCGAAGATCCGTTGACTTCAAATCAAACAAATGTGTGTGGTACTCTTAAATTGCTTATTGCCGCACGTGATGCCGGAGTGAAACGGCTGGTTTATTCATCTTCCTCGTCTGTTTACGGTAATACAAAGACTTTACCCAAAAAGGAAGATATGGTCCCTATGCCTCTTTCCCCGTATGCTGTTCAAAAATTGACCGGTGAGTATTATTGCCGAATTTTTTATCATCTTTATGGGTTAAAAACTTTCTCGTTAAGATATTTTAATGTATTTGGTCCGCGGCAAAATCCAAAATCACAGTATTCTGCTGTTATCCCACTGTTTATTGACGCATTAAGGCAAGGTAAGGCTCCCGTTATACATGGCGATGGAAAGCAGACCAGAGATTTCACTTTTGTTGATGATGTCATTCGAGCCAATCTTTGTTGTTGTAAAGCGCCGGAGAAGGCGTGTGGCGAGGTGTTTAATATTGCACGTTGTGATCGTATATCTATTAATAATCTCGCGGATGAGATTATGAAAATTATGGGTACAAAGACAGTGCCCGTACACACGGGGCCACGTGCTGGAGATGTGCGAGATTCTCAGGGAGATCCCGCAAAGGCACGTGCCCTTCTAGGGTGGCAATCCAATATTGATCTTGAAGAAGGACTCCAGAAGACTGTGGATTTCTATCTCAAAAAGAGCACCTAATAGATGCCTGGAAAGATTTCTTCTATGAAATCCTCTAATCGAGCACAAGAACCGGCGTTTGATGAAAATATTATTTTGAATGGCCGCGCGATTGATGATTCCTTGTTATTTGGGCAAAAAGGTGAAAAAGGTCTCGTGGCCGTTGAAATAGCTGAAGGAAAGAACAGTCGTGATGAGGTGGTCCTTTTTTTCAGGCAAGGCGAACAAATTGTGGAAAAACGGGAACTATTTCAACCATTTATTGTCGCAGATGGAAAAGTATTAAAGGATTGTCCTGTTGAATTTAAACCAAAACATTTAACAGGTCCCGGTAATCTGAATTTGTGTGCACTGTTTAGTTCCTGGAAAGATTGCCTTCAGACATGTAAATGGCTTGGGGAAAAAACCGGGCTTACCACGAATGCTCCAAATGCCCCATTTATGTTTTTTAATGATCCAGTACTCCAACATATGATATTGGCCGGAAGAACCATGTTTCGGGGAATGCAATTTGATGACCTGCGACGAGTGCAGTTGGATATAGAGTGCGTGACAAGTCAGGGGTACGAATTCTGTAATGCAGAACGCGAAAAGGATGAAATTATTGCCATTGCACTCGGTGATCAGTCTGGTTGGACGGAGGTCATCGCCGGACCTGATATTGATGAAAAGACCATATTGAAAAAATTTGTTGAACTGCTAAGGGAAAAAAATCCAGACGTCATAGAAGGCCACAATATTTTCAATTTTGATCTGCCATATATAATGGAGCGTGCAAAGAAGCATGGTGTAAAACTATCTTTGGGACGTGATGGCAGTCTGCCAAGACACCGTCCAAGTCGTTTTAGTGTTGCAGAACGAACAATTAGTTATGATAGGTTTGATATATTTGGTCGGCATATTGTTGACACTCTTTTCCTAGTACAGGCTTACGATGTAAGTCATAGGGAACTAAGTGGTTATGGATTAAAGGATGTTGCTCTCCATTTTGGGTTGGCGAATAAGGATAGAACATATATTGAAGGTTCGCAAATAACTGCGGAATATTTGCATAACCCCAACAGGGTAATCAAGTATGTACAAGATGACATTATCGAGACGTGTAATCTCAGTACGCTGTTGTCGAAAAGTAATTTTATTCAAGCCCAGATTCTCCCATATTCCTATCAAAATGTTTGTGTTAGAGGCAATGCAACAAAAATTGATGCCCTGATGGTAAGGGAATATCTACGGCAGATGCATTCCATTCCTATCCCAAATTTGCCACGTGAGTTTGAGGGTGGTTATACCGATATATTTGTTCATGGAGTTGTTGAGAATGTTCATCATTGTGATATCAGGTCGCTGTATCCATCATTAATGTTGAGCAGAAGCCTTTCGCCTTCTAACGATGAACTTGGAGTTTTCCTGAGATTGCTTGATCTGCTCAGGACGTTTCGCATCCAGGCTAAACAAAAAATGCAGAGTTGTTCATCTAAAAGCGAAAAACTGTATCTCGATGCACTTCAAGCAGCATTCAAGATACTGATTAATTCTTTTTATGGATATTTAGGTTTTTCACAAGGGCATTTCAGTGACTATAATATTGCAGGACAGGTGACAGAATACGGACGATCATTATTGAAAACGATGATTCAGTGGTTGAATGAACATGGTGCCAGGCCAATCGAAATTGATACCGATGGTATATATTTTGTTCCTCCGTCTGGTTTGACGGAAAAGAAACTCGAAAGTTTCCGGAAAGACTTTTCAAAAATATTACCAGACGGAATAGAAGTTGAATTTGATGATAAATATCTTTCAATGTACAGTTACAAAATGAAAAATTATGCACTTCTCACTTATGGAAAAGAGCTGATTATTAAGGGTGCCGCGCTCAAGTCCCGTGGGCTGGAACCTTTTCAAAGGTACTTTATGAGGGAAATGCTTCGATTGAAATTGGAACGACGTGATAATGAAATTCCAAAATTAAAAAAACGATATGAACAGGAAATCAGAGAGAGAAAATGGCCTGTTGAAAGATTTGCCAAAACGGAAAATCTTCAAGATGCTCCTGCAACGTATGCATCAAAAAGGTCGGCTGGTAAAAGATCCAGAAGTGCTGTCTATGAACTGGTCTTGAGATCGGGAAGAGATTACCGGGCAGGGGATCAAGTGTCGTACTATGTAACTGGCGATAAGAAAAGTATGGTAGTACACGAAAATGCCAAGTTAGTAAGCGAATGGAACCCTGCACAACGGGATGAAAATATCGCGTATTACGTTGATAAACTTGATTCGCTCTATAAAAAGTTTTGTGATGATTCTCTTCAAGCGGAGATGGATTTGTAAAAGTAACAATGATATTATGTCACTATTATGCATGAAATACAGTGGAGGATGAAAACATGAATGCACGATCCGGCTTTACGCTGGTCGAATTATTGGTTGTGGTATTGATTATCTCCATCCTGGCCACCTATGTTGGAATTAATATCGCAAGAGAACCTGGCAAAGCGCGCAAGACAGCCGCTATAGCCCAGATTAAAACACTGAAAGCTGCCCTGGAGATGTATCGAATGGAACAAGGTCGATTGCCAACACAGCAACAGGGACTCAATGCGCTTTGTGAAAAGCCGACATTAACGCCGATACCGGATATCTATCCGGCCGACGGTTATCTTGAAAGCAGGAAAGTTCCTCTCGATCCATGGGGACATGAATATGTGTATCTTATCCCCGGCCCGCAAAATACAAGTTATGAGATCTTAAGTTATGGCGCAGATGGTCAGGAAGGGGGAATGGGAGATGATTCTGACCTCTTAAGTTCGGAATTGTAACTAGTATTGCCGTAATTACCCTAAATTAGACCACGCAACGATGAATGAATATGGCCGTTTGAGGCAATGAAACTGATAGAGTTGTTATTTTCCTGTGTGAGTATTTCTGCCTTGCCACCAGCACGTTTGACAATCAGTTCAGCGGCGGCAATATCCCATATATAGATGCCGGATTCGTAATATCCCTCAGCCTTCCCGCCAGCTACTTGACAAATATCGGCTGCTGCTGAACCCATAATCCGGGTCTTTTGGGTATTGAAGGATATATTTCTGAATACTTCGAAAGGTTGTAATGCAGTTCCTTCGTTTTTGTCGAGTCCAGTTAATACAATGGCCTCCGAAAGGCTGTTAATACTTGAAACATGAATCTCGGTGCCATTTCGCATCGCTGGCTGGTCAATTGTTGCGGTGTAAAGTTCATCAATTACCGGCAGGTAAACAGCCCCAGCAATTGAATTGCCTTTATACCTTACAGCTATTGAACAACACCAGTTCGACAGGCCATGTGAATAATTTACGGTACCGTCGATGGGGTCGATTATCCACTTGTAGTTGTCATCATCGATAGTGTTACCGGATAAAACTGAAGCATCTTCTTCTCCAATGATTGCATGTTGTGGAAAAGCTGAATGGATTTGGCGTGTTGCTATTGCTTGACATTCAACATCAAGGGCAAGTTTTATATCGTGCTGGAAAATATTTTTGATTTCGGTACGCCGTGAAATGTTTTTCAGGGCATGATTTCCTGCATTCTTTACTGCAGAAACTGCGCAATCCAGCAGTTTTTTACATTCTATGTTCATTTTGCATTCTGAAATATCAGGAAAGATTACGAGGCTGGCAATGGTTCGGCAGTAACAGGTCGTGCTGCATCGAATGTCCGTTTTTTCTGCTCATTAAATTTCATGGATACCATTTTAGATACGCCTTTCTCTGGCATTGTGACCCCGTATAAAACACTTGCCGCTGATATTGTCTGGCGGTTATGGGTGATGACAACGAATTGTGATTGCTTGAGGAAATCTTGAAGCACATTGACAAAACGGCCGATATTGGATTCATCGAGCGGGGCGTCAAGTTCATCGAGAAGGCAGAAGGGGCTTGGCTTGATCATATAAATAGCAAAGAGCAGCGCTACTGCAGTGAGTGTTCGTTCTCCGCCGGAAAGAAGAGATATGTTTTGCAGCCGTTTGCCGGGGGGGCGTGCAATAATCTCTATACCACATTCAAGCACATCTTCTTCGTTTACCAGCACCAGTTTAGCCAAGCCACCGTTAAACAGTTTCTTGAACATATTCTGGAAATTTTCATTTACTGCGGCAAATGTACTGCTGAACATCTCAGATGTCGTGATGTTGATTTTCTTGATCATGTCCATGAGCTGCTGTTTGGAATTAACCAGGTCCTGTTCCTGTTGAGTGAGAAAATTGTAGCGTTCTTCAAGTTCTTGATATTCGTCGATAGCTATCAGGTTAACAGGCCCCATGGACTCAATCTTCGTTCGCAGTTCAGCAATCATTGTTTCCATGGTTTCAATAGAAGGCTTTACATCAGTCCAGACAAGTTCCGTCTGTTCCATAAGCTGAGATTCGGTAATGCTGTATTCCGAGGTAATTCTGTCAATCTGATTCTGCCGTCTCATCGTAGTCTCGGTCAGCTTGATGTTCAAATTTGATGAAGTATTACGGATTTCATCCAGTACCGTCTTTTTCTGGGCGAGTCCATCTTCCAGTTTTTCAAGTTCTTTTACTTGTTTTTCCATATTTTTGCGAAGACTATCAGCTTTTGCAGTATTGGCTTCCACAACCTCACGTAATGTAACAAGCTGTTGATCTCCGCTGTGGATAGATGATTTTAGTTGTTCAATATGCTGTTGGTGAGAAATAAGTCCTTCGGACCGGTTCTTTAGAAGCAACTCGAGTTCGTCAAGGTGCTTTTGAACTGATGAATGTCTGATACCAAGGTGTTCGACCTCCTGACTCATTTGGGCAAATCTAACGCTTTTTTGAGTTACTTCGGCCTGCAAGTCGGATTGCTTATTTTCCAAATCAAGCAACCTACGGGTATTAGTCTCATTCTGTTTTAAGATTTCTGCACGTTTTGTCTGAATTCCATCAATTTCTTTTGCGATTAAAGACCTTTTTGATGGGCCATTATTTTTATCGGTAGTAAGATTGTTAAGTTCCCATGTAACGGTATTCAGCCTGTCCTTCGCCTGATCAGTTTCGCCGGAAACAATTAAATATTCACCTTCTTTAACGGCAAGATCATGGTTTTTCCCATCAAGGTCTTTCCTCGCATTGTTTGCGGATAGATCAAGTGCTGATTGTTTGTCAACCATGGCGTCGATTGTCTTTTCGTGCTCTGCAATGTTAAACCTGACTTCCAGAAGTTTTTTGTTAAGTTGCGTTAATTCATGAAGACGGTTTGAAGATGTTTCATTTGAGGATATTTGTCGCCAGTATTCAGCGTATCCGTCACCTCGTATTAACGTCCCGGATTTTGTGACGTAGACGGCGTGTGGTAAAATCGATGCAGGAACCACAGTTAGGGAATCAACAACAATAACATTATCCAATAATCTCCTGATTAAAGGCATGATGTTGTCCGCGGCTCTGACATGATCGGCAAGTCTGGTGCCAATAGAAGAGTCAACTTGTTGCTGGTTATTGCTGCAAATCGATTCCAGTATCAATATTTTTGCGGGACCAGATTCGTGTTTCTGCAATAAATCCAGAATATTCATTGCGGATAAACGATCTTGCACCAGAACAGCATCAAGCCAGTATTTAAGAACAGCCTCAACCGCAACAGTAAATCCGCTGTCGATAGTAATGTGGGATACAAAGAGACCAAGGATTGAGCTTGTACCAAGCTTTAATGGATTTGATTTATCCATCATTAACAAGTTGCCGTTAGAAGTGCTTCGTGTGCCGGCATCGCCAGCGGCTAGTAATTGGATCTGCGCGTCCATAACAGATTCTTGGGAACGGAGATCAATAAGAACTTTCTGGACCTTGGCCACTTCCTGTTTGACGCCAGATGCCTTTGAGAGAATCTGATCAAGTTCGCTAACGGCAGTGGAGACCGCGCCCCTGCAGGATTCCATGTCATTCTGCATTTCGGTTTGACGTTTTTTGTAACGTTTCAAGATATTATCGAGTTGAGCCTGTTCGGCGAAAAGACGTTCACGACGTATGGCATCAGAATGTTCTTGGGACTCCATCTGGGTAAGCTGGTTTTGCAGTTTGGATATTTGACTTTCAAGTTCGACTGATTCAGATCGGAACTCCTGGATGCTTTTCCGCATTAAATCAACTTCATGTTGATGGGCTGCAAGGTTATTGTTTGAATCTTTCAATTCTTTCTCGGCTTCATCAAAATTGCCTTTTGCTTTTTCGATTTGGGAAACAAGAAGTGACACACTTCGGCGTTGTTCGTCGATTTGTATACGTGTTTTGTTGATTTCGAGTGTGTCACGTCCGGACAAGGCAAGATATTCATCTATCTGGCGCTGATTTACATGGATCATTTCCTGGGTATGGTCAAGCTTGCTGCGAGCCTCCATACCTTTTTCCATGATCGAACCGATTTCATGTTCAGACTGTAAAATACTTTTCCTCAGCACGGAATTTCCCTGTTCCATTTCAGAGACTTCATCCCGACACGTCTGTATCTGCTTATTGTATGATGCGATTTCTGACTGATATCTTTGAATGTCCGTATCCATCATCCCCAATTTGTGTTTTGATACGTGGACGTCGTATTTCCGCAGTTCATCGCGTAATTCCTTGTATCGACGTGCCTTTCCAGCCTGCCTTTGCAACGATCCGATTTGGCGTTTTACTTCGCGAATGACATCAGCAAGTCTGAGAAGATTAGCTTCGGTGTATTCAAGTTTCCTGATAGCTTCTTTTTTGTCGGCTTTGAATTTGGTTATTCCACTTGCTTCTTCAAAAATTGTCCGACGGTCTTCGGGATGAGAACTCAGGACTTTATCTATTTGTCCTTGTTCCATGAGGGAGTAAGAGGTTGTTCCTACTCCGGTGCCAAGAAATAATCTCTGAATATCTTTAAGCCTACATGGCATCTTGTTGAGAAAATACTGCCCTTCTCCGGAACGAAAAACACGCCGAGTTATAGTGACTTCGTGGTATTCGATCCCGAGGGCCTGTTCACAATCGGCGAATGTTATATTAACCTCTGCCATGCCCAAAGGTTTTTTGTTGTCGGTACCATTAAAAATACAGTCTTCCATTTTTGTGGCGCGCATGGCTTTCGGGCTTTGTTCGCCCAGTACCCATCTGACAGCATCTGCAACATTGCTTTTGCCACATCCATTAGGACCGACAATAGCTGTCATGCCGGGTTGAAAATGCAAGCTGGTGATTTCTGCAAAACTCTTAAAACCCACCATATCTAATGACTTGAGATACACTTATTTACTCCTGTCTATTATTGGCAAAAAAGCTTTCTTATAGCTATATCATGTGGTTAACTAGAATGCAACCCCCTATATATAGTGTTTTTGGTTAAATTGAGTTTCAGGGGTGGTTGACTGGAAAGCGGAAAATAATGATTAGTTGCAATATTTGTGGTTCGGAATCAAATACTCAAGCTTTGTCGGCATGTAATATACATGGACGCCATATTTTAAATATAAATGAGAAATTTGATTATTACTATTGTTTGAAATGCGGCAACATTTTTATCGCCAATGTCACAGTCGATGATCATTTCTTTGAAAAGTATTATTCACTGGAATATTACGGTGAGAATAATAAAAATTCTGTTTGGACCAAATGCGTAGACTTATATTGGCGTTTTGGAGTGCAAGTACGAAACCGGATAATAAGACGGCACGCGATATCTGATACCCCAAAAATATCTATCCTTGATGTGGGTTGTGGGTCCGGTCATTTTCTCGAACTACTTGATGTTGAACACTACGATAAATACGGTGCCGAGATTAATCCACAAGGTGTTCGATTGTGCAGGGAAAAAGGGCTGACAGTTTATGACCACGATATCAGGGTGACGGACTTTGGTAACAAGACTTTTAACGTAATTACTTTATGGCACGTACTTGAACATGTAAGTTCTCCGGTTCCTTTTTTGAAAAAAATAAAAGAAATAAAGAAGCGAGATGGGGTCGTTGTTATTTCTGTACCGAATACTGATAGTATGGGATTTAAACTGGGTAAGCAATGGTGGTTTCATATGGATGCGCCAAGGCATCTGTTCCTGCCTAATATTAACAGTATGAAAATGTTGGCTAATTCAGCAGACCTGCAAATAGTTGATGTGATTTGTCCGCGATTTGAATTTCCTTTGGATTTGTTTTGGTCTGTTAAGAAATCACCTGCCTTGTGTGTTGTATATCCGCTATATCCTCTGTTTAAACTATTGAGCAGGGAGACATTGATTTATGTTGCCATATAATATGGCGGATTGGTCTGCTTTTATTTTTTTAAAAGTAACATATCGCAATTATCCGCGTAAAATAATATCTTTTCACTCATGATTTTATTCATTACATTACATAAATTTCAAGATTGAGGTATGGAAATGGTAAATCCGTTAGATTATCTTCGGAGTGTTTGCGAGGCTGCTGGCAGGGTGGATTTGGTGGCAGTCACAAAGGCTATTGATCTACTTGAGGAGGCTTATCACAGCGGTAAAGGTGTTTTTGTGATTGGGAATGGGGGAAGCGCTTCAAATGCATCGCATTTTGCTCAAGATATATCGAAAGGTTCCATTCCAGATCTTAGTGGTAAACGATTCCGCGTTATGAGTCTTACAGATAATACACCTTTTATAACTGCGATTGCAAACGATATAGGATATGAACGAGTTTTTGATATACAATTGAGCCAATTTGCCAGGGAAGGAGACATTCTTGTTGCGATTAGTGGATCAGGAAATAGCCCGAATATCCTGAAGGCAGTTGAGCGTGCCAGGGAATTGAAAATGAATATTATAAGTGTTACCGGTTTTAACGGGGGGAAACTCATCAAAATGTCCGATATCCAAGTGCATGTACCGTGTAATGATATGTGTAAATCAGAAGCTGTTCATGGAATAATATTTCACATGATAACGGATATCCTTAAGGCGCGTCTTCTTTCCTCGTAATCTCATATGCTATGTCAATACAAGCTGTAATCTTATCAGGCGGATTAGGTACAAGGCTCCGATCTGTTGACTCGACTGTTCCGAAACCAATGATCAAGGTTGAGGGGAAACCGTTTCTTCATCATCTAATACAGATGTTAAAAAGGAGAGGTTTGCAGGATATGCTGTTTCTGCTCTCCTACAAGAGCGAAGTTGTTGTCAATTTTCTCAATGAGGTACGGATCATCGAGGGAATCTCGGTGTCGTATTCCGTGGAACCTTCACCTCTTGGGACGGCAGGAGCATTGCAACACGCTTGCGATATGCTGGCAAGTGAATTTCTTATTATCAACGGAGATTCATACCTCGATATGAATTATATCGAATTCATGGACAGGTTCAGGGGGTCAGGCCTGGATGCGATGATGACGGTTTATGATAATGCTTCGAATACCGATGTTGCGAACAATGTAAAGGTTGGTAAGGATGGCTTGTTGCTTCAGTATCAGAAAGGACGGCAAGAAGATCAACTTACACATGTCGATGCAGGTGTGCTTGCAATAAAGCGGAATGTTGTAGTTGAACTTATTCCGTCGGGCAGGGTATGCTCATTAGAAGATGAAGTTTATCCGAAACTTATTGCGGCCGGGCGGTTTGGTTCATATCTGACGCGACAGCGTTTTTATGACATCGGTACACCAGCCAGGCTTCGTGAATTTGAAGAGGTAATGAAAAAATGATTATTTCAAGGACACCTTTCAGGATAAGTTTTGCGGGAGGCGGAACAGATTTGCCTGACTATTATCGTAAAAAGAGTGGATGTGTATTAAGTACAGCAATCAATAAATACATGTATATTTCGGTCCATCAGCCATTCGATAATAGAATAAGACTAAAATACTCACAAACTGAGCTCGTAGATAATATTGAATCGATTGTACATCCAATTATTCGCGAAGCCCTTAAGCTGACGGATATTTTGGGTGGTATAGAAATTACCTCTGTTTCAGACATTCCCGCACAAGCAGGCCTTGGTTCGTCCAGTACTTTTTCGGTGGGTCTTTTGCATGCCCTGCACGCTTTTAAAGGTGAATATGTTCCAAGCGAGCGATTAGCAGTAGAAGCATGTGCGATTGAGATGAATAGACTTGCAGAACCAGTTGGTAAGCAGGACCAATATATTGCTGCATATGGAGGATTGCAGTTTATTCGTTTCAATCCTGACGAAACTGTTTTTGTTGATCCGGTAATATGTTCGGCGGAAACTAGAATGAAATTCCACGAGCGATTAATGCTCTTCCATTGTTCGGGGGTTAGAAGTGCGAGGGATGTTCTTAATGATCAGAAAAAACATATACCTGAAAAAATTAAAAACTGGGATCGGATGGTGGAACTGGCAGAAGAACTTCATAGCATATTATTGAAGAATCAGGATGTTGGTGCAATTGGACCAATTTTACATGAAAGTTGGATGTTAAAACGTGAAATGGGCGATAAAATAACTAATAATGCCATTGATGGATGGTATGATAAGGCTCGAAAATCTGGTGCTGCTGGGGGAAAACTGCTTGGAGCTGGCGGTGGTGGTTTTCTGCTTTTTTTTGTTGAACCAGATAAGCAACGCGCTGTGGCCGAAGCGCTTTCGGATTTGCGACATATCCCATTTGATTTTGAACCTCAAGGTAGTAAAATCATTTATTTATCGTAACCAGTTACCTTCATTGTAGACATGTGGATCAAGTTAAAGGACATTTAATGGACCAACCGGCTGTAGCAATAATTGTTCCCGTACGCAATCGCGCCGTGGAAATGAAAAGACTTCTGCAGAGTGTGGCGGTACAAGATTATCCGATAAATATGATTTCAGTTGTTGTTGTGGATGCCTTGAGTACCGATGGTACGCAGGAGGTATGTAACGCTTTCCCATTTGTCAAGTTGTTGGAACTTCCTGCAGAACGACATGTCAGCCGGAATAAAGGGGTTGCAATCTCAAATACAAAATACTTGATTCAGCTTGATTCCGATATGGAAATGATGCCGAAAACTGTTTCTACGCTTGTTCGTATAGCAGAACAGGAGAAGTTCGATCTGTTATCCATTCCTGAACGATCAACGGGGACAACACTGTGGGCTCACGCACGCGCGTTGGAAAAGATCGTAATAGATGATGATCTGGACCGTTGTGGGGCACGATTCATGACACGTGTGGCTTTCGATGCTGTCGGCGGATACGACGAAGAAATTCTTTTCTCGGAAGATTACAATATCCATACAAGACTTCTTATGGCGGGTTTTCGACATCGTGTCGCAAAAGAAACATTTATATATCATCATGAAAGTTGTACAATTCTTGAAGCGGCAAGGAAGCAATTTTACTATTGCCAGACGGCATACCTTTATTGGCGGAAATTCAAGACGGCGACTGTTCGACAGTTTAATCCATTACGACCAGCTTATTTGAAACATCTTAAGCTGATCGGTGTTCATCCTTTACTTTTTACGGCACTGATATTCGGGAAGGCATTGACCTACGTCACAGGATTTTCTGGAATGTGTTATGGTTATATTCGTGATCAGTTTAATTTGCAAAAGAATAACCGTTAAAGGAATGGAATGACCGATATACAGATTGATAAAACTGAGCATCGACAGAAACAATGGCAAAATCTTTGGGCAATTCTTCTCATCCTTATCCTGTCATTGATGACATTTAGCCGTCTATTTAACCCTGACTGGTCGGTGGATGGCGGTGATATGCCATCCTATATTGCGCATCAATTCAAAGCTATGATTAAAGAGAAAGTATGTTCTTCTTTATGGCCGGAGGTAGGTTTAGGTTCTCTTGGCCCAATATTGATTGGCGATTGGAATATATTGGTATACTGGTTTTTCCCGGAAGGAAAAGCTCATGAAATAATGGCAGCAGTCGCCATTTTCTTTTCAGCTTTGTGTATGTTTCTTTTTTTGCGTGAACGTAGATTCAGTTTTTTTGCGGCCTTAGTCGGTGGAATTTCGATGGGCTTCAGTACAACTCTGGTTTCCATGGTAAAAGCTGGACATTTAGGCAAGTTAATGGGGGTAGCTTATATTGTTGTCGCATTATGGTTAATGGAACGATCAAAGAGGAACAGGAGTTGGAAATGGACATATACCATATCTGCCGGCTTGTGCACTGGCTTAGCATTGGCGTGGGGACGTGACACAAGCATGCTGGTACTTATCGGGGTTGTTTCATTTTGGATTAAAGATTTGATTTATGAGCCGATACGAAAAAAGTCTTTTGATGGAAAACAATTAGTTCTACTTATAGCTCCACTTATAGTTAGTGGTGTACTTGCACTCGGTGTTACCAAGCCGGTATTGGATGTTCTTAAACCGCAAAAAGGTAATGAAGTTGTTGAGCAGATGAGTGAACAGGCAAAATGGGAATGGGCCACCCAATGGAGCCTACCTTCGGATGAATTGATAAAACTAGTTTGCTCTTCTTACTATGGTTGGGATTCATGGGATTCCGGTGCACCTTACTGGGGAAAAATGGGAAGGAGTGCAGGGTGGGAACAGACAGGTAAGGGATTTCGTAATTTCACGCAGACAAATGAATATACAGGAATTGTAACAACTATTTTGTCACTGACAGGTTTTTTTATAAGTCTGATTGTATTTACGAAGCGTCGTAATGAGAACCCGGAAAATGTAACTAAAGCGTTTGATGGTATTTTCTGGGGTGTGATTGGAATAATTGCTCTTTTGCTTGCCATGGGCAATTCTGCGCCGTTGCCGCTTTATAAGGGTTTCTATATGTTGCCGGTAATGGCATCCATACGAAACCCCGTCAAATTTATGCATCTTGTTTCCCTGGCGCTTGCGATATTATCGGCGCATGGGGTTGATTCGGTAGAGAGAACATTGTCATCGAGAGAAGGTACGTCACGGCTTGGCTTAAAAGTGCTCCTCATCGTATCAGGTATATTTGCGGGAATATTTCTCCTTTCTTGTCTGACTCCACCATGGACAAACGCTTTACAGGAAAAATTGACCAGAGAAGGATTCGGACAACAGTATCAAGGGATTCAAATGGCAATGCTCAATGGGATTCTTACGAGTTTAGTATTGTCATTATTATTTGTCATTTTGGCGTGGGTTCTTATGTCGCGTTTTGCCGGTAAACGAATTATTTTACAAATCTGTGCCGGGTTTCTCTTGATAATGCTGGCGAGTGACTTCCTTAACACTAATCGACATTATGTGAAATACGAGGAATGGAGAAAATTATATCAATCAAATTGTGTCTTTGATTATCTGAAAACTTATCCTAACTATCGGGTAAAATTTATTCCTCATAACTGGAATATATTCAATTATTGGAATAATTTATTGATTCCTTTCTTTGAAGTAAGAAGCGCAGATGTTCCAGCATCATCAAGGCCTAAGAAAGATATCGAAGAGTTTTATCAAAAAGTTGGACGTGATCCTGCGCGTTTGTGGCAATTACTTGGAATTAGAAACTTGATATTGCCGAAGGAATTGGAGTCAGAATTAATAAAAATGCTGGGTAATAGGGTTAAGGCGGTGAAATGTTTCGATTTTCGGACAGAATCAACAACTGGTTCTTCTGTAATTCCTGTTTGGGTTACAGGAGGTAATACCGGAAACTTTAGAATTTACGAGTATCCAGATGCTATTCCTGTGGCATCGTGGTACGGAGATGTTAAGTTGGCGACGTTAGATGACTCCATGAACCTTCTTGCGTCAAAGGATTTTGATGTGGCCAAAACTATTATTATCGCGAAAAACGGTAATACGGAATCATTCGCGAAAGGTAATGCCAATACATCGAACATAACAGGTCAATGTACAGTTGTAAAATATAGTGGTAGTAAGATTCGAATAAAATGTTCGGCAGCAATCGATGGATTGGTGATGATAAATGATTATTATAATTCCAAATGGAAGGCGATGGTGGACAATTCTAAGGTTTCTGTAATGCGAGCCGACGGGATTTTTATGGCTGTACCGGTACCCGCAGGTACACATGAGATAAGTATGAAATACAAAGGCAATATATATAATCCTTTTTCGGCGTCTATTGCAGTCGCTGTTCTAGTGTTTATTGTATGGGTGGTAGAGTTTGCTTACATGCGAAGGTCGCAGATACTATGAAATATTGTACTGGTCGTAACAAATTCAACTATGACTGGTGGTTTTGGTACAGGCCTATAAACGATATGTTACAAAATCGTCATTGGTGCTTGAAATCGGTGCATCAAGGCCGGAACGAACACGCGAATTATGCCGATACTGTAAATCTCTTACGGGACTGGAACTAATGCCGGAGCGAACACCTAGCGATTTCGAAAATGTCAAATATGTAACAGGTGACTGGCGGCAATTGTCTTCGATCATCACACCTGGAAATATTGATATAGTCGTTGCAAGTCATGTGATCGAACATGTTCCCGATGACTTGAAAGCACTTGATGAATTGTATAAAGTACTCACGTCGGATGGTGTGGCGCTGATAAATACACCAAACAGACAAAGATTCACGCGCCGTATTATCGAGGCTTTTACTGGAAAACGCAAATTTCCTTATTGGAAAATCAAAGGGAATACGTGAAGAAAGATATTGAAGAATTACTTGCTCGTTCCTTATTTAATAAATATGACGTCATTCCATTAGTTTTAGGAATCCATGGTGGTCCTGTTTTCTTTTATTTCGAATCGGTGCCTGAATCCTTTAGTCCCTTGGCCAATTATTGGGAAATTCACTTGTTTAAAAAGGAAAAGAAAACAGGGGAAGAAAGAAGCTGAATTGTATGATCAAAGTAAACTTAGGCAGTGGTTTTGTGGGTTTGGATGGATGGTTAAACTATGATAATTCCATCGTGGCGCGGCTCTCTAAGTATCCAATAATAATACGGTTGTTGGTTAATATCGGTTTACTGCCTTCGGGTTATCTTAATATTAAATGGCCTCCGATTATACTGCATGACTGCAGAAAAGGAATTCCTTTAGAGGATAATTCGGTAGATTATATATATACGAGTCACTTTCTTGAACATCTATACCGACACGAGGTATTTGCGTTATTGAAGGAATGTCATCGAGTACTGAAAACTTCTGGACTGATAAGAATAGTTCTTCCCGACTTGGATCGTATCATTGATGCGTATGTTAAAAGTAATATTAGAGCATTCTCGGAAATATTCCCAGACGATGTGGTTGCGCCAACATACGCCGATATGTTTGTCTCGAATTTTTTCCCATACGAAATGAATACAGGAAAGAGGCCATTACTGACTGAAAAACTCAAGGAGCATTTTCTACGAAGGCATAAATGGATGTATAACAAGGAGAGTTTCGGTAAAATTCTGGCATATCAACATTTTAAAAATATTAAACAAAAAACATTTCTGGAAAGTAATATGGATGATGTGCGTTATCTTGATGCACACAAAGAAATCAGTTTTTATCTTGAGGCAGAACCTGACAAATGATTCCTTTCTGAATAAATATTCGGTATTGGTGAGAGAAAAATGAGTGTGTTTGAAAAGATAGCTTCTATTATTTTTGCGGATGGCTTGGAACGTTGTAATCGTTTGGGTTTGAAGATTATAGCGCCGCGACCTGTTGAACAATTTCTTGATATTGGCTGCGGGAATGGATCACTTACTACGACTTTTGCATCGCGAGCTGGCGCCAGAAAGATTTACGGAATCGAAATCGATCCTGGAATGCTTCCTCGTTGTGAGGCACGTGGAATCCGATGCTCTAATATTGATCTTAAAGAAAAATGGAGCTTTGAGAGTGACCGGTTTGATTTAATATTATCGAGTCAGAACATTGAACATATTACAAATACACGTGTGTATCTCGAAGAATGTCATCGGTGTCTGAAGCCTGGTGGGCAGATTATTATAATGACGGAAAATTTTGCTTCTTGGGCAAATATATTTGCACTTATTTTCGGTTGGTAACCTTTTTCAACAACAAACATGTGTGGGTGGAGTCTTGGTAATCCTCTGATCTGGTACAAGAACATGCAAAAGGAGAATCAACAGGAAAAGATGGGGATGACCCCCGGGAGTCATATTCGTGTTTTGGCATATGGTGGTATGAAAGACTTTTTGTTGAATACCGGATTCAAAAAAGTGAGTGTGTGGTCACGTGCATATTTACCGTTTTGGGGTAGTGTGTCAGATTTGCTTTGTACGATTGACCGGTGGCACGGTCATTTTCTGATCAGCACAGGTTTTAAGGAGTATCGTTAACATGTCGCAAATCGTACTATTTCCCCAATCCATTTTCTTCAACTCGGGATTATGGAGGAGTTCCATTATTGTTCTTGGCAATTTCACGGTGCTTAGCAAGTGAAGGTTATCCGGTAAAAATCGTAACCTCTCGTGGGTGCAAGAATTATGCTGAAGTGGTTTTAGAAGAAGCCAAAGGCGCTTTATGCGTTAGAGTTTCTACGATGGCAGGTTACCAAATCCATGATAGTTTGATAGTATCTAAGCTTCTTAAGAATAAGCATCCAGTCTACCGCTTGTCGGGGGGGCGTCAATCCTAACTGAATAAACAGTATCGGATCCAAGAATAGATATTATGGTAAGTGGATTCCAGTGGCATCATGGATAGTTCAGGATGACTCTTGATTTTTTCTTGTATAATTTCCTTAGATGCCATCTGGATATTGGATAATCGGATGTAATGTTTTATTGGTCTTCATTCAAAACCAATTAAGAATTTTCATTTTTAATCTGGTAGGCATCTATGATTCGATCGGCATTATTAGGCCCGAAGTGTTTTTCGGCATAGGGACGACAGTTGTTTTGTAATAAGGTGAAAATTTCCGGATGAGTCATAAGGTTTTGAATCGCACTCCGAATGCCAATAGTATCAGGTTCAATGAGCATGCCAACTGATTCATCCAGAGCTTCGGGTATTCCACCACGCCGCGATGCAATCACCGGGCAACCACATGACAACGATTCCAGGATTATTCGACCGAAGCCTTCTTCATATTGCGACGGCACACAAAGTATGTCGGCGGCATTATAATAAACAGGAAGATTGCGATTATCCACACGACCGGCGAATATGATATTTTCATGCGCTTTTGATGCTGTTTGTACGATACTTGCCAACGGTCCATCCCCGGCAAATACGAATTGGACATCGGATATAACAGTAGCAACCTTCAGGAGCGTCTCTACACCTTTTACGGGAATCATTCGGCCAACAAAAAGAACGGTAAATCTGTTTAGAAGACCTACACGGTGTCGACAGTCCGTCTTATCCATCGGGCAAAAGGTCGTTTGGTCGACCCAGTATGTAAATGTGCCGGTTTGGGCATTGCCGAGTCCCATTTCGATAAGTTCCCGACGAGATGCCTCTGAAAGGGCTAATACCTTGTCGATGCCGACAAGAACCCATTTAAGAAAGCGTGGCAACAGGCGATTACCTTTTAGATTGTACAGCCAGCCATATACTGCATGAATGCTAACAATCACCCGTTTGTTTAAACATGCTTTTAAAAGTCGCCCAATTACGGCGCAAATCATTCCATGACAATGAATAACCGAGATATTATTTTTATTTATGAGTCCGACAAACAACGCTGCTGTAAAGAGTACAGGGAAAAGATATGCAAACTGGATCGCAGGGAAAGATTCGAATTTGTTGAAAAGGCCGAAACCTACCCATGGCAAACGACAAATCGTGACGGATCCTCGATGTTCGATGGTTTGCCCACGGGCTTTTGTGACGAGCGGCTGATATGTGAGCACAAATGTTGGAATCTCTTTCACCTGAAGATGGTTGGTCAAATCGATGAGATGTGTTTCAACTCCGCCGATATTTGGAGCAAAACAATGTGATATGATAAATACAGTTTTTTCTTTCATGCAAAAACTCTGTTAAGTTAAGACCTAACCGTACCTTAATTTATGATAATATCAATGAAACTGTTTCGCTGTCCAAAACATTTTACATAATCTCGGGGTATTATCGGTAATTAATTTGATAACAATATATAAATAGACTTTTAAAGAATGAAACATCAGGATATCCTTGTTGGAAAATAATTCAGATGCTTTTGTGACTGTCGTATGAAGAAAATCATAGTTATATCGAATAATAGCATTGGGTCTGGATTGAGCGGAGGCGACCGTATATTCATCGAATTGATCAAGGGCTGGAGGAGCCTTGCGAATATCACCTTGATCGGATCGGAAGAAGCCAAATCGATGGCATCGGCTCGTGGTGCTCAAGATGTGCCAGTTATTGTTAGCGACAGCCGAAATGAATCGCCAAATGCATATACTATTGGTGGCTTGTTTCATCATTATCTCCGAAGATTGAGGAAAGGTTGTAAAATACTACGGCAGAACAGAGATTTAATCGAAGCAGCCGATATAATATATTCGGCTTCTGACGCATATCCTGATTTCATACCGGCTCTTTTAACAAAACTCAGGGAAAAGACTATTACCTGGATTGCAGGATACTACCTTTTTGTTCCACATCCTTTCAGTAGTAATACACCGTACAAAGGTAAAAACTGGCTGAGAGGTTGTCTGTATTGGTTTATGCAGATACCGTCCTATTATTTGGTCAAACGATTTGCTGATTATGTTTTTGTTACTTCTGAACCTGATGTTCAGCGTTTCGTAACGCATTTCAGACCCGCATCAAAAATAGTAGTTGTTCAGGGGGGGGTGGATACTGGTCCTTCTGAGCAGTATTTACGGTCAGGACAGACTATACCGGTCGAAAAAAGAAAATATGACGCATGTTTTGTCGGGCGATTACATTATCAAAAGGGAGTACTGGAACTGGTTGAAATCTGGAAGCATGTTGTTGCGAAAACGCCGACTGCACGCCTTGCGATGATTGGTGATGGTCCTCTTGAATGTGACCTGAAAGATAAGATAACAGCAGCAGGACTTGACCACAATATTGAACTGCTCGGATTCCTTGACGGAGATAAGAAATATTCTGTTTTCAAACAGAGTAAATTAATTATACATCCTGCCACATATGACAGCGGGGGTATGGCTGCGGCTGAGGGCATGGCATGGTGTTTGCCGGCAGTTTCTTTCGATTTGGAAGCATTAAAGACTTATTATCCAAAAGGTATGGTAAAAACCAAAGAAGGAGATTTGCAGGAGTTTGCCGATAATATTCAACGATTGCTGGATGATCGTTTGTTTTATGAACGAATGGCGGAAGAAGCCCATGGTCTGATTATTGGAAAATGGGATTGGAACAAAAGAACTCAGCAAATCTATTATTCTGTCATTAATAGTGAATCTAAGTCTGCTTGAAATGGAATAGATATATGTTTGTTGACTTAAATAAATGAGTGTAATGATTGGGCAGAAAAGGCAATTGAAGAGTTTGATAAGTTACTTATTTAGGGGAATAATCGATATTATGCCATATACAATTTTTCTTGCGCTATTATTTATTATTTTCGCTTGTGGATGTGATGGCCGGCGTAAAGATATTGATCCTGCATTTATGATTTCATGTCTTAACGATCTCACTAATTGCACGCAACTAGTTTTTACTCCTAAAGGATACGCTGGCATGAATACCAGTTTTGATCGAACTGGAGGAAATCAGGATGGAGATTACTGTGAAGGGATAACCCCTGACGGAAAAAGGCTGATTGCTGATCTCAAGGGACCTGGGTGTGTACGAAGAATTTGGTGGACGGGGATGCCGTTTGAAAACAAGTTTTATTTCTATTTTGATAATGAAAAAAAACCACGATTTATAAAAACATATAAAGAATTGCGTGGCGAAGGTAAACCACCTTTTATACCGCCGCTATGTAACTATCCCAGCGGGGCAGGTTACTGTTATCTTCCTGTGCCATTTGCCAAAAGACTTGTAGTAATGGCTGATAATGTTAAGCAAGGGACTTCGTGTTTCTATCATATTAATTACGAATCTTTACCAGTAACAACCATGGTATGCAGTCTGAGCGAACAACTACTGAACAAGGTTTCAGCAAACATTGAAGTAGTACGGTCCGTTTTGAATGCTAACCAATGCGAAGCAATCACACGCGAGTTCAATGGGCAGGAATCGATGGGTACAATTGCTGCAAATACAAAAAAACTCATGGTAAAATATGAAGGCCCTGCCGTGATTACTGAGTTTCGCCTGGTACCGGTTATTCCTGCGTCACTTAAAATAACAGAACGTAATGGCTTGTTGAGAAAGTTGGCGATAAAGATATATTGGGATGATAATGATTTTCCGAGTGTTGATGTACCGCTTGGTGATTTTTTCTGTAATGGAGTAAGATCCCGGTCATTTCGCTCGATGCCCGTTGCTGTCGAATCTGGCATCTTTGTTATGAGATTTCCTATGCCATTCAAAAAACTGGCACGTATTGAACTTGAGAATGGCAACAATAGTCCAATCGATGTCTGTCTGGGTACAAAAATTCGTCCGATAAATGAATGGTCGAATAATATGAATTATTTTCATGCAACCTGGAGACAATCGATGGGGGCCGGGGTTCCTTATGAAATTTTGAGTTTTACTGGTTCAGGGCACTATGTCGGTTGTTACCTGGTGGCTATAGCAATGGAAGGTTCATGGAATATATTGGAGGGTGATGAAAGTATCTACCGGGAAAACGAGATATTTCCTTCACTTCACGGTACGGGACTTGAGGACTATTTCAATGGAGGTTGGTATTTCAATGGCGGTATATATACAATGCCCTTCTCCGGTGCTTTGGAACGTGCCGGTATACGATCAACACAATTTCGCTTTCATGTGCCAGACCCAATAAAATTCCATAATAAAATCAGAGTTAATATTGAATTTGGTCACGCTAATATTTCGCATGGTTATATGTCGAGCGTTGCCTATTGGTATAGTAAGGTCCCTGTAGCATGTCCATTTAAACTTCCGCCAGCCAGCGAGAGGTTAATCCCTGATGATCCCTTGGAGCGTTCATCCATTTTATGTGAGGTTTTTGAGAGAGAACGAGTGAGAAGATTACAGGAAGCGATTGATATTTGCAGGGAATATGTCGAAAAGTATCCGACTACTGCTGAATCAGCGCTTATGGAATTAAGGGCATTTGCATATAAGGAAAGACTTGAAGGATATGATACAGTTAAGAATGAGTACTCGCGTCTTTATGCTGAGTCAAAGGACGAAACAGTACGGCGACAAGCTGGAATCCTTAAATGGTTCCATGAATCATCATCTAATGCGATTATTGTAGCACATATCAACGGAACTTATAAAATCCATCTTGACGGGAAATTGATCAAGGAGGGTGATTGTCCTATTGAAGCTGATGCTATACCCGTAAATGTGGGTAATGGGTCTCATTGGATTTGTGCCGAAGTAAAAAAGATACGTCCTGACGCATGGTTTTCCATGTACATACGTTGTCATTCTACAAATTTTGTGAGTGATACATCGTGGATTTTGACCAGTGAAGTCCCAAATGGATGGTTGGCAGGAAATTCTACCGGCGCTAAATTAATTCCGGTTGAGGCTGGCGGGCCATTTCCGTGGATGCGATGGTTCCAATTCAGGCCAAATGCCTTTGTTATGACTCAATATGACAAACAATTGCTTTATCCGAGAGATGGATGGCAACCCGGACAAACTCTGTACTTTTGTAAGGAATTCAAAGTGGATGTTAACAAGTAAGTCTTATATCTATATCCAACAATGAAAACAAATGAAGGGAAAGAAGTCCTCCTTGTATCGCCATCGTCTAGGGCGTTTAATCATTATCGGCCTCCCTTGGCGCTGATGTATCTCTCGGGATATCTCAAACATTGCGGCGAGAGATCACGAATTATTGATGTTATTCACGCCCATCAGATTCGGGATAGATCTTTTCATAGGAATATGGAAACGTATTATAGGGAGGTGGAAGACGAAATTGTTGAACGTGTCGCAAGGTCAGAGGCCGATATTGTTGGAATAACGTGCTATACGCCTGAACTGGACGAAGTTGAAAAGCTTGCCCGTCGTTTTAAGTCAGTAAAGCCTGGGGTGATAATTATCGTGGGAGGTATTCATCCTACACTGCATCCTGAGCATTTCTTTTATGAATCATCGCCTTTTGATTTTGCCGTAGTCGGTGAGGGAGAAATCACTCTTTGCGACTTGGTACGGGCTATCAGATCTAAAACGGAGTTATCGTCAGTGCTTGGAATAGTTTTCTACGACAAGAATAAAGCCTCATTGGTGATTACTGAGCGACGGCCTGTTGTAGAGAATCTTGATGATATAGCATTCCCGGATTATGACGGTCTGGATATGAATTATTATACTTCAGCATCGCCATATTCCATTCGTGGTGTTTTTACTCGCAGTTTTTATGTTTTGTCATCAAGAGGGTGTCCGTCGTCATGTGTTTTCTGTGTATCCAAAAGGTTGCGTGAATATCACGGGGCCCGACATTATGAAAGATTAAGATCGCCGAATTCTCTCTATAACGAAATCAAGTACCTGCAAGAGAAATATTTTATTGATGCCTTTTACTTTATTGATGATTTGTTTACTTTGAGTAAAGACAATGTGCGCTGTTTTTGCGAATTATTACGATCGAAACAGAATAGTCTTATATGGGGTTGTTCTTCAAAGGTTAATACGGTTGATTACGATATCTTAAAGATTATGCGAGATGCCGGCTGTATTCAGATTGATTTCGGCGTAGAAAAAGGTTCGGATACGGCGTTGGCCAGCTTGAAAAAAGGAATTACTGTAAAACAAATCAAGTCAACTTTTAGTAATTGCAGGAACCTTGGGATACGAACTTTTGCCAATATGCTGGTCAATACACCCGGGGAAAATGAAAAGGATTTGTGCGATATGTTTAATCTGCTCGATGAAATTCGTCCGAATATAGTTTCGTTTAATATTTTCACTCCTTATCCCGGTTGCGAAATATATGATACGTTTCGTGTTGAACTGGAAAGACAACAGTACGCATGGCTGTTGCGCAATGCGGTCGATCTGGTGCTTGAAATGCCTGAAAAATTTCGATTCGCATCTCACAGTGTAGACATAGGGCAGTGGATTAAACAAGCGATGATACGCTATAACCGAATCTGGCCTAATCTGGTAGAATTCTTTGATCCACGTTATATCATAAGTTTTCTTCGTTCAAGGCGGAAAGGGAATTACATCCGACAACTCGTATTGTTGATTAGAGAATTTTGTAATCAGAAATTCTGATCTGTGTCTTGATGGCATTCATTATTTATATGAAATATAAATTCCATGAAAGATGTGAAAATAATGCTTAAAATAACATCACAATCGGATGTCATTTTCCATGTTTGTGTTGTGTTGATGGTGGGACTTGTTTTGTGGACCTTTTGCAGAAGTCCATTTGCCTTGGAAGATATAAATGCGGAAGTCATGGACTTACCACTTACTGTTGGTCACATGTTGATAGCAAGAGAGAAGGGAATATCGATAAAAGAATATATGGAAAATGACCCCTGCTGGGATAATCTTAAGGCCGAAGATTCTAAAGGGGCGTACGCATACTGGAATAAATCTTTTCAGTTCTATTATATGGCTCATTGTGCGCCTCTTTTAAATGCTTTATTTGTTCCTTTCTCAAAGTGTTTCGGCGTGAACAAAGAGTCTGTAACTTTATTTTCTACATGTTTTTCACTGATTACCTTTGTCATTATTTTCTATATTGCACTAATTGCATACGGCCGCTGGCATGCTGTAGTCACTATTCTTTTTATGGTGTCAAGTTTGTCGTGGTTGATTCATGTTAAAGTTGCCTATGGAGTATGGATGGTTTCAACATCCCTTATAGGTACTATTATACTTTGCCTGTACCTGTATTCAACGGGAGGCCAGCGACGGGCTTTAGTGATTTCGGCAGTATGCCTAGGCCTTCTTTTCGTTGCGGGATGGATTTCAGTTGCTTTTGGCATAATAATGATAATCGGAGGTATTGTTTTCGGACGGGGATGGTCATTTCGTCGAGTATTGATAGACCTGAGCCTAACTGTTTCAATGACAATAATTATGTGTGTTTTCGTTGTAACGATATATTCTTTTTTATTTCATTGTGAAACGTTTGAGGTTTACGAAAATATTCGGTTATCCTTTTCAGGACGTTTTTCACAAGGTGGGGTGCCTAGTGTGCATTTTACCCCATGGGGGCGGGTTATATATGTCTTTCGAAATATATTTCTAGATATGCGATCAAGTGAACATGTTGATAAATGTCTTGAAGGTGATCCGTCGATTCCCCCTTTTTTTTCTATCTTGTTATTTTTAGGTATTTTTTATGCGGTGAAAAATCGTTCGCTTGGCGACAAGTTTGCATTAGCATGGCTCATTATTGTATTCGGTTTCTTGGCTACAGTTTTTACTTATACACATCGCTACGCCTTGGTAGGTATTCCAGCAATGGCATTATTAGCGTCACGCGGTTATTTTTGCATGATTGAAAATTTTGCCAAGTCAAAATATCGAAAAGTATCACTAATAATTATGGTGCTAATGGTGGCGGGTCTGATTGGTTCCGTGGTGATGACACAGAAACAATTTTACATTGATTATCTGCATAACAAGCCGCCAGATTTCGAGGTTGACCGAATGAGAGGACATGATGCGTTTGCCAAATGGTTGAAAAGTAATTACGAACCCGCCACGACACTTGTTGTTCTCGGGGATCCTATAATGTTCCCTCATACTTGTTTCATGTTTAATACTTTCGGATACCCGTATAACTTCAAATACTGGACTAATTACGTGATGTCATTTAAGGATGTGGCTTGTTTACAAGCTTGGGAGCAGACCCTTTGCAAAGAATGGGAAAAAATAATATATGTATTTTCGCCATGCCTTCTTGGTGATCGGACAAGTGGAAAGTTTTGGAATGATTGGCGTCTTTTCCAGTCTGCCCATCCAAATATAAAGCCGATGTTTCAGTACCGTTATGCTGACAGGCAGCCGAGTATGATTGCTTTTGAAATTTCCCGATAGCAGCATGACCAGTTCATGATCAGATATATTATGACTGTGTATTGGGCGAGAAACATATGACGTTATCACACTATTTTCTATAACAACTCAACTCACCTCGATCACATATTATTTGTACCATTCGGATCTCTAACATTAATGTTTTTTTTGAAGATCGTAGAGGAATGGGTAGAGAGATTGACTTCTGTTTGTGTTGATTGTATCTTTTTGCGTGAATTGGCGGCGATTGTATCGAATTCCCATCTTTTGTATAAAAATGGGAGTGTGTAAATTTTTTGGTGTCGTAATACGGATGGGTGATGGTATCTGTCGGATTTTATGAAAGTATTGTTTATCCAATTCAGCGGGATGCAGGAATCAATAGGAGTGGCTTCGTTAGCCAGTAGTCTCGAAAAAGCCGGACACGAATCAGAACTTCTCCTGCTCTCTCACTGTGAAGATCTAAGCAAAGATATCAAGTGTTTTAATCCGGGACTTATCGCCTTTTCCGTGAATACAGGCAGTCACAGAGAGGTGATGGCACTGGCTAGGTTCCTCAAGGAACGGGTCAAGATACCCATGATCATGGGTGGACCACATGCCACATTCTTTGCTGAAGAAGTGGCATCTCAAGAAGGTGTGGACTATATATGCAGAGGAGAAGGGGATGAGGCTCTTGTCGGGCTTGTTGATTCGCTTCAGCAAGGTACAGATTCAGACCACATTGATAACCTGTGGATTCGGAAACCTGACGGATGGATACGGAATGATATCGGGAACTTGGTCGAAGACTTGGATAGTCGACCAATGCCCAAACGGGAGCTGTATTATAAATATGGATTTCTGAGAGATATGCCGATGAAACGCTTCATCACGGGGCTGGGATGTCCATATTCGTGTGCGTTTTGTTTTAATACCCAGATCAAGCGAGATTATGAAGGCAAGGGGAAATTTCTACGGCGAAAATCCGTTGACCGCGTTATCGACGAGATTATTTATGTAAAAAAAATATCTCCCCTTACACGGGTTCATTTTTCCGATGACATCTTCACGTTGAATGTAAAATGGCTTTCGGAATTTGTTGAGAAATACCGTGCTAAGGTTGGTTTGCCTTTCAGTTGCGGTACTCGTCTTGATTGTTCCGCCGAAATTGTGGAAATATTAGCTAAAGCCGGTTGCGCTGCGGTACAACTTGGATTTGAGTCCGGCAGCCCAAGAGTAAGGAAGGAATGCCTACGCAAGATGTGGACAAATGAGCAGGCAATGGCACTCGTCGAACGTTTTAAAAAGTATGGAATTGAAACAATGTCGATGAATATGATCGCATTACCTGGTGAAACAATGGAAGAGATATTTGAGACCGTGGAATGGAACTATCGCATCGGGTATAAATACGTGAGATGTGGTTTCTTCACACCGTATCCAAAATTGGATCTTACGAATTTGGCTATCAGCAAGAGTCTTCTTGAAAGTGATTTTTCCCTCAAGGATTATGACCCTAATCCTCTTATTCCAATGTTTAACAGGGGACGGAGTACGGAGTTGATAAATCTCGTCAATTTGTTTTATCCAGCTGTAAAATTCCCATTTCTGCGAAAAGTTATTATTAACCACTTGATAAAATTAAAGCCAAACAAGTTATTTTTCTTTATTGGGTCTTTGAATGTTCTGCAGGAGTTTTTCTATTTCAGGCTTACACTGTTTTCAGCCTGGAAATACTTCAAGAATACCATGGGATCTTTTACCGGTTTTCGTTGGGGAAGCTGGCCTGCGACTCGTATACTAAAAGAAAAGGGAATGGCCATCGATTCCAAGTTTGCGACAGAATAATATGATGGACCGAATAAATTAGATTTGACAATTTTAACCAAAGGTAATCCATGAGAGTAGCTCTGCTGATTGCGAATTATAACGAAATAGAAGGCATGAAGGTCATACTGCCTAGGATCAGAAAGGATTGGGTAGACGAGATTCTTGTGGTTGACGGTGGCTCAATCGATGGTTCTATCGAATATGCAAAAGAATGTGGATTCAATGTTTTGAATCAAAAAGGGAGGGGCCTTCTTTGTGGTTACGTTGAAGCACTTGACCATATAAAAGCAGACGCAGTAATAACATTCAGCCCTGATGGCAATTCCATACCTGAGATAGTGCCTTCCATCGTTGCAAAGATGAGAGAGGGATACGATATGGTTATCGCATCGCGTTACATTGGTGGCGCAAAAAGTGATGATGACGATTTTTTGACCGCATTTGGCAATAAAATGTTTACATTCCTGATTAACCTCCTGTATGGCTCGTCGTATACGGATACTCTAGTAATGTATCGTGGATGGAAAAAGGAAGCTTTTAAAGAGATGGGTATAGGGAAACATATTACTTTTTCGGAAAAATATTTTTATTTAAGAGCTGGGGCTGAACCTCTTCTCTGCATCAGAGCCGCCAAAAGAAAGTTAAAATGTATAGACATTCCCGGAGATGAGCCGGCACGAATAGGCGGGTGCAGGAAATTACAGATTTTTGTAGGCGGGTTCTCTATATTATTTCTCACCATAAGGGAATTATTTGTTCGAAAGTGGGCTAAGTAGTTATATGCTATCTTAATCGTTTGTGAGTCAATGTTTAAAGATTATGAATAAGGAAGATACGTTTTTAGAGAAAAAAGCACGTACTGTCAGGGCAACATGCGTTCAAATGGCATACGATGGTAAGGAAGGACATTTGAGCTCCGCTCTCAGTTGTGTGGATATTCTCATTGCGCTTTATAACGGTTTTCTTCATGTCGATGCTTCAAAACCAAAAGATATCAATCGTGATAGGTTTTTTTTCAGCAAAGGACATGCCTGTACTGCATTGTATGCAGTGCTCGCAGATCGTGGTTTTGTTCCGGTTGAATGGTTGCAAAGCTACGCAAAGACCGATTCGCCATTCCCAAATCATCCTTGTATTCATGCTCTCCCGGTGCTTGAGGCGTCCTCTGGAAGCCTAGGGCACGGACTCGGGCTGGCTACAGGATCAATGTACGGCCTCAGGCTTGATAAAATTGATACCAGGGCTGTTGTCCTTATGAGTGATGGCGAATGTAATGAAGGAAGCGTGTGGGAGTCGGCAATGTTTGCGGCCGCCCAGAATATGGATCGTTTGCTGGCTATCGTGGATTACAACGGGGTACAGGCGGTAGGACGAAGCGATGAAATCATGGGATACACATCGCTGGAGGCTAAATTCAAGGCCTTTGGGTGGGCTGGGACCACGATCAACGGCCTTTCAATTTCAGAAATCCGGGGGGCACTGGCAAAGTTTCCTTTTGCAAAAAATAAGCCATCCTTCATTATTGCAAAAACTCGGGCAGGGGCAGGAATAAGCTTTATGGAGGATGATCAGGTTTGGCATTACCGGAAACCTTCAGATGATGATTTGAAACGTGCATTGTCAGAGCTGGGTGAAAAGCCGATGTATTTGAGACAGGTGGAGCAAAATGAGAAGAGCGTTTAGTAATTGTCTGATTCAAATGGCAAGGCAAAATCCCCGTGTTATTTTCCTGACTGGGGATCTTGGATTCCAGATTTTTGATGAATTCAAAAAGGAGTTTTCTTCAAGGTATGTCAATGTCGGCGTAGCAGAAGCCCAGCTTATGCTTGCGGCGGCAGGTCTAGCGAAGGAAGGATGGCGTCCAATAGCCTATTCGATAGCTTCATTTGCAACTGCCAGACCGTTTGAGCAGATAAGAATAAGCATTTGTTATCCTAATATGCCTGTCGTAATAGTTGGTGCAGGTGGCGGTTATACATATTCCAACAGTGGGGTTACTCATCAGTCTCCTGATGACTTGGGGCTTATGTCAATGTTGCCCGGAATGACCGTTGTCGCCCCTGGCTGTCCGAGCGAACTTTCAATGCTCATGCCCGGGCTTTTCTCGCTTAAGGGGCCTTCCTATCTGAGAATAGGGAGATTTGGAGAACCAGACTACCAGTCTGCATCTCCTGCAGAAATCGGGAAAGCCCGCCTTCTGCGTAACGGTGAAAAAGTTGCCATAATGTGTACAGGAGATATCGGGACCGTTGTAATTCAGGCCGTAGAATTTCTTAATCGCGATGGAATAACGCCGATAGTCTACCAGATGCATACCATAAAACCCCTGGATACTGATGTTCTAAATGGATTAGCGAAAAAGGTTAAAAGCATTATCCTGGTTGAAGAACATTTGCCTAGTGGCGGGCTTTTTTCGGCAGTAGCCGCTTGGTTGGTTACGAACAGTAGGAAACTTAGGCTTGTGAGGCTTGGGGCCCCTGACATAATGATAACCGGTAGTCCCAGAAGAGAAGAGCTCCGACGGAGAATAGGATGTGATGCTGAGTCAATCCGACAGGCTTGCGTAAAAGAGTGGGACGGATAGACACGGTTTTGTTGGTGTAAGAGAAGGAGTTGTTCATGAAGAAAATAAAAGAAATTCGGATGATCAGGTACGGAAACAAGCAGGAGTCGAGTCGTCGCGAAGGGATGGTGACCATGCTCAGGGCATGCCCAGTGCCTGATGATGAACTTTTTCTTAATATCGGGATGTTTCTGACACCCCAGACTTTGTCAAGGGTACTGTTTATGGATTTCCTTTACCGGAGTATTCTCAATATACAGGGAGTGGTCATTGACTTTGGCTGTCGTTGGGGGCAGAATTCCTCGATATTTATTGCTTGCCGCGGCATCTACGAGCCCTTCAATCGAATAAGAAAAGTTATCGCTTTTGATACTTTTCAGGGACATGCAAGAATGTCACCAAAGGACAAAGCAACCATGAAGAAAGGTGATTATAGCGTTGCGGCTGGCTACGAAAAGTATCTTGACAGTCTCCTTGCATATCAGGAACAGGAAAGTCCTATATCTCATGTAAAGAAATATGAGATTGTAAAAGGCGATGCCAGTAAAACCATTCACAAATATCTCAAAGACAATCCTGAGACAGTTGTTGCACTGGCATATTTCGATTTTGATGTCTACAAGCCAACGTATGATTGCCTGCTTGCCATTAAAGACAGGATGACGAAGGGTACGGTGCTAGGATTTGACGAGCTAATAGAACCGGCATGCCCGGGAGAAACATTGGCTTTGAAAGAAGTTCTTGGCCTTAGTCGCTATTCCATTAAACGCTCACAATACAACGCTAGGTCGTCGTATCTCGTGATTGACTAGAGATGTACGAGGTGAATGTTGAGTTATCTGGATAAAAAGCTAGTCTTCGTGGGAGGTGCGACAGGGCTTGCTGGCGTGCATATTCTCAAGCATCTTGCTTCAACATATCCAACCTGTCGGATAAGGGCCTGTATTCATGTCAGGAAACAACCATTGGTTGAAGTAGAAAATGTTGAATACCTTAGGGGCGATCTCAAAAAACAGGATGACTGCCGGGAAATGCTGGATGGTTGCGATTGCGCAATAATGGCGGCCGCAGAAACCGGTGGATCTGCCGCCTTGAAGTCGGAACCGTGGAAGCAGGTAAATGACAACCTGATCATGAACGCACAGTTTCTGGAATCGTGTATTGCGGAGAACATAAAGAGGATTGTATGCGTGATCTCTGCAACGTTATACCAGGAGCTTGAAGGTGCAATGAAGGAAGAGGATCTTGATTTGAATAAGGATCCGCACCCGGCCTATTTCGGGGTTGGATGGGTCAACAGATCTATTGAAAAGCTCTGTACCTTCTGGTATCGTGAGCGTGGCTTGGAAGCTGTGATTGCCCGCACTTCAAATATATTCGGCCCTTATGCATCCTTCAATCCTGCTAGGTCAAACTTCATACCGGCAATAATTAGAAAATCTATCGACAGGATGGAGCCATTCGAGGTCTGGGGGAGTCCGGATGTCACAAGAGATGTGATTTATTCTACGGATTTTGCCTCGGCTATTATTGAACTCATGAATCATGATGAGATAAAATACGATGTCTTCAATGTTGGTTCAGGTGAGAAAACCACTGTAAAGAGTGTTGTTGAATGGGCCTTGAAATATGCCGGCCATTCGCCCAAGAAAATTGTTTACGATAACAAGAGTCCGTCTTCCATCAAATACAGATCGTTGGATTGTTCAAAAATTAAGAGGTTGACAGGATGGAAACCTCTTACGTCTATAGAAGAAGGTATTCGTGAAACTGTGGAATGGTGGAAGAATAATAAAGAATCGTGGGATAGATAATCCGGATATCATAAATGTCTACTGACAAAATAACGCTTGTGACCGGAGGTACTGGTTTTATAGGAAGCTGGATCGTTGACGAATTACTGTGCCGTAAGGCTCCGGTCTTGATCAATATTCACAATCAGCCAGTCAAGTCGTCTAATAAACTTGTCGAGGTACACCCCGGTAACCTTTGTGTATACGACGAGTGCTTGACACTTTGTCGCAAGGTCCATTATGTTGTTCATTGCGCCGGCACTGTGGGTGCTACAGGAGTCGGTCCTTTTGATATGCTTTCCGGTGTTTCCCTCAACCTTGAAATTACGGTCAACATGCTCAGGGCTGCATGGGAGGCCGGCATAGAAAAATTTATTCTTTTTGGAAGCAGTACAGGATATCCACCAAGCGACGCGCCGCAAAATGAGGGAGACATGTGGACGGGCGATCCGCATTCTTCGTATTTATGCTACGGGTGGATGAGGAGGTATCTTGAGAAATTGGGCGAGTTTGTCGAATCAAAGAGCCACACAAAGATAATAGTAATCAGGCCAACCGCCGTGTATGGGCCCCGTGACAATTTCAGCCTTGCAACGGGTCATGTGATTCCTTCATTGATTCGTCGCGCGGTTGAGAAAGAAAATCCATTTGTGGTTTGGGGAACGGGTAATGAAGTCCGGGACTTTGTTTACGTCAGTGATTTCGCGCGGGGAACTGTCCAGGCCTTGGAAAAGTGTAATGGTAATATTGCACTAAACATTGGATGCGGCGAAAGTTTGACAATAAAAGAAGTAGTGGGAGAAATACTTAAAGCCGGCGGTCATGTCCATTCAAAAGTAGTATTTGACATCTCCAAACCTTCTGCGATACCCGTTCGAAGAGTCGATATCTCTCTTGCCAAACGCGTTCTAGGCTATAAGCCTGAGGTTTCAATAGAACAGGGGATTGCTGACACAGTCTCGTGGTATATTCACAACGCTCGTAATAAGGCGGAGGCCATCTGAACCCTACAGGACGGAGTACGGCTGATAATATGAAGAAACCCCTGAATGTTGGTTTGGTCCAGATAAACAACAGTTTCTCGGCACAGGAATACCTTCCTCTTTCGATTGGGCTCCTGCATGCATATTTTCAGAAGTATTCAACCAAAAAAGATAGATTCAGATTCCTTCCATACGTTTTTCGTCGTGAAGCCCTTGAAGAATGTATGCAAAAACTTGAAGAAGCCGACATTGTTGGGTTTAGCGTGTACATGTGGAACTTACAGATATCCAAAGAAATAGCGCGTACACTGAAGGCTCGGAGGCCTGAGACACTGATTATATTCGGAGGGCCACAGGTACCGAACCAAGCCGAGACGTTTCTTCGCCAGCATCCATATATTGATATTTTGTGCCATGGGGAAGGGGAAGATGTTTTCATGCAGATCCTCAATCAGGCTAGTTGTCGTGACTGGACTGGTATTCAGTCCGTAAGTTACCTTAAAGCTGAGGGTACTTTTGAGTGTAATCAGAGGGTAATGCGTATCGCCGACCTCGCACAAGTTCCATCACCTTATCTTGAAGGTTTTTTTGATACATTAATGGAATCTGAATCGGATAATCATTGGCTTGCTCTTTGGGAAACAAACAGAGGATGTCCCTTTTCTTGTACCTTTTGCGAATGGGGTATGAAGTCATATAACAAGGTCAATACCTTTGAAATGGCTAGGTTGCGCGCGGAGATGGAGTGGTTTGCACACAAGCGGATTGAGTTTGTGTTCTGTTGTGACGCTAATTTTGGCCTCCTTGAACGTGACGTTAAAATTGCAGATTTTGTTGTAAAAACAAAAAGATCACTCGGTTTCCCGCACGCATTTTCTGTGCAAAGCAGTAAGAATGCGACTGAAAAAGTGTATCGAATACAGAAGATACTCTCTGAGAATGGATTGAGCAAGGGTGTACTGCTGGCCGTTCAGTCCGTAAACCCCCCGACCTTGGAAAAAATAGAAAGAGCTAATATATCAATGGCCGATTTCGATGAGCTTCAGAGACGCTTCAGGAAGGACGGCATACAGACGTTTACGGATATGATTATCGGATTACCTGACGAGACGTATGACAGCTTTGCAACCGGTATTTCTCAGGTGATCGAGCGAGGCCAGCATAATCGAATCCAATTTATCAATCTCTCGATCTTGGGAAATTCCGCTATGGGTGATCCAGAATATCGTAGAAAATACAAAATGCGTACAGTTGAGTCTCCGTTGATTAATGTTCATGGTTCTCTGGGTAAGTTTGCCGACAAGATCCAGGAGACTCAGAACCTGGTGGTTGAAACTTCTTCCATGTCATCGGATCAATGGATAAGAAGCAGGGTGCTCGCATGGGTAACTGCATTGATTTATTTCGACAAATTGCTCCAAGTCCCTCTGGCAGTTCTTAGCGGCCTGTATTCTGTAACCTATAGAGACTTGCTTGAAGCATTTTCTGAAGGTGTGTGTAATGGCATGAAAATCATCCCGGAAATCCGGGAATTCCTGCGCAAGTTCGCAATGAAAATTCAACAAGGCGGTCCGGAATATTGTTATTCAAAAAAATGGCTTAATATCTGGTGGCCTGTTGACGAGTTATTAATGATCAACATATGCTCAGAGGGCCAACTGGCCGGATTTTACGATGAGGCAAAAGAACTCTTACTTCGTCATATGCGTGATAAGAACAACAATATTGACGTGTTGATAATAACCGAGGCAATAAATCTCAATAGGGAACTACTGAAGCTCCCATTCCAGGGACAAGACAAAACCATAAGAATGACCAGTAATGTTTTGGAAATTTATCAATCAGTCCTTGCAGGAACTAAGGTACATCTTGAGAAAGTAGATGTTGAATATACCGTAAAATGTTCAGATGTTGTTTGGAATTCATGGGAGGAATGGTGCCGTCAAGTTGTCTGGTATGGTAACAAGAAGGGCGCTTATCTCTACAACTGTACTTTGTAGCGCATGGTTTCCAGACGATTATATTTTTGCTCAAAATGAAAACCAGGAAGATAGGAAACACGGGCATTATTGTATCAGAACTTGGCTATGGGACTTGGGGCCTTGGTGGCAATGTCAAAGGAGCCGTAGCCTATGGTCCAGTCGACGATGCTGAATCCATACGTGCTTTAACACGGGCATTTGATCTCGGCATTACATTCTACGACACGGCTGATTTTTACGGTTTTGGGCATAGCGAATCTATCCTTGGGAAGGCTCTTGGTACAGTTCGGGATTCGATTATTATTGCCTCAAAGGTAGGACTTATTGATCTGACTGGAAAGCAAGATTTCTCTCCTGCATATATGAAGAAATCACTGGAACAGAGTCTACAAAGGCTTAACACTGATCATCTTGATCTCTACCAGCTTCACAGTCCGCCGTTACAAACTCTGGTTGATCAGTTCAATGATATAGTTTCAACGCTGGAATCATTGAAGAATGAAGGAAAAATAAGATTGTATGGGGTTTCTTTAAGAAAGACAGAAGATGGTGTTCGAGTTATAGGTGACTTGGGTTTCAAAATTGTTCAAGTTAATCTGAATATGATGGATCAACGACCAGTGAACAACGGACTCTTTCAACACTGTATCGAGAAATGTACTGGGGTAATAGCCAGAACACCGTTATCCTTCGGGTTTCTGTCGGGTATGGATACAAAATCATTCGAAAAATTCAATGCCTACGATCATCGCAGTAAAAGGTCGGCCGAACAAATTGAACGATGGAAACACGCTCGTGATTTGTTCGTGCCCATATTAGAGAAATACAAGCCGCAAACTATGGCGCAAGTGGCCTTGCGATACTGTTTGTCACATTCTGCGGTGAGTACTGTGATACCTGGAATGATGACAACCGCGGAAGTGGAGGAAAATGCTGCAGCCAGTAATTATGGTCCCCTGGACAGTTCAGACCTTGGGAAAATAGCAGAAATTTACAGGCAGAATGAATTTTTTCTTGGCAAAAGTGCATAAATCGTGAGCATAATTACCAGATGCAAAAAAAGCATAAGATAAGAAAAGTATTGATTACAGGTATTACCGGGTCCGGTGGCAGTTACCTTGCTGATTACATTGTCCAAAACCATTCTTCTGTAAAAATACATGGCATAAGCAGATGGCACAGCACAACGAGCAATCACAACCTTGAAAACAGTGCCGATTGCGTTGAGGTACACGAGTGTGATTTGATGGATTTCAGCGCGGTATTCTCTGTTTTAAAGTCTGTCCAGCCTGACACAATATTCCATTTGGCTTCACATGCAAACGTGAGGGCATCTTTTACAAACCCCCTTGCAGTAATGCGGAATAACATTGAGGGGACGGCGAATATTTTAGAGGCAATAAGATTGGCTGAAATTGATCCTGTCGTTCAGTTGTGCAGTACATCAGAAGTATATGGTCAGGTTTTCCCTGAAGAAGTACCGATCAAAGAAACGCAGGCGTTAAGGCCCTCCAGCCCGTATGCTGTGTCGAAAGTCACACAGGATCTACTTGGATATACATATTTTCGCAGTTACGGAATGAAAATAATTCGAACGCGGATGTTCGCATATCTTAACCCACGCAGAGCCGATCTATTCGCAACATCTTTTGCAAGACAGATTGCACGTATTGAAGCCGGGATGCAGAAAGAACTTGTTCATGGTAATCTTGACTCTGTCCGAACCCTGATAGATGTCAGGGATGCAATGGAGGCCTACTGGGTGGCTGCGCTGCATTGTGAACCGGGAGAAGCCTACAATATCGGTGGTTCATTTACTGTAAGCGTGGGGCAGTTCCTCGAGATGTTGAAAACTAAGGCAAAGAAGAAAATACGATCACGCGTTGAAAAGTGCCTCCTGAGGCCGGCAGACGTAACTTTGCAATTACCAGATGTGTCGAAGTTTCTTGCGGCGACCGGATGGAAACCGAAGCATGATATCCATAGCAGTATCGATCTTTTGCTTAACTACTGGCGGACAAGAGTCAGGAATGAAAGGTACAGCTAATGAGAATTCTGGTTACAGGTGGTGCTGGATATGTGGGATCTATTCTTGTTCCGCGCTTACTGGAACTTGGTCATGAAGTAATCGTTCTGGATAATTTCCTGTATAAGCAGGCATCATTGCTGGATCGCTGCCTCAACAGGAGCCTGACAATTGTGAGAGGTGACTCCCGCAATAAGGATTTACTGGGCAATCTGGTTCCCTCTGTAGACGCAATTATACCATTAGCGTGTCTTGTCGGCGCTCCGCTTTGTGACAGGGACCCCGTAAGCGCCACAACTGTTAACAGGGATGCTGTTCTGATGCTTTCCAGATTAAGAGGGAAATCCCAGATCATGGTTTTCCCGATGACAAATAGTGGCTATGGAGTTGGAAAGAGTGGTGTTTTCTGTACAGAGCAATCTCCTCTTAATCCTGTTTCTCTTTATGGAAGATTGAAAGTTGATGTTGAAAAGGAACTTCTGGAACAGGGGAATGCTGTGTCTTTACGTTTTGCAACCGTTTTTGGCGCAAGTCCCAGAATGCGCCTTGATCTGCTGGTAAACGATTTTGTGTATCGGGCGGTCACCGATAGATTTGTTGTAATATTTGAAGGAAATTTTAAACGTAATTATTTGCATATCAGAGATGCTTCTGATGCTTTTATTCATGTACTGTCCAATTACGACAAAATGAAAGGACAAAGCTTTAATGTTGGTTTGAGTGAGGCTAACCTTTCAAAACTCGATCTTTGTGCCGAGATAAAAAAGCAAATACCCGACTTTGCTTATTTTGAATCATCGGTTGGGAAAGACCCTGATCGGCGAGATTACATGGTTAGTAATGAAAAAATTGAGAAAACTGGTTTTAAGGCAAAGGTTTCGTTGCGGGAAGGAATTGCTGAATTAATAAAGGCATACCAGATTATTAGGGAGAATAATTATTCAAACGTGTAAATGGTCTTCTTTCTATGATTATAACTAGAACACCATTCCGAATATCTTTTTTTGGCGGTGGAACTGATTATCCTGCTTGGTTTGGGAATAACGGAGGTTCTGTGTTATCTGTTACTATCGACAGGTTCTGCTGGATAACATGTAGAAGACTTCCTCCATTTTTCGAGCACAAAAGTAGGATTATCTATTCGGTAATTGAGAACGTAAAAGATATTAACGAGATAATGCATCCTTCAGTTCGGGAATGTATGAAATTCTTAAAGATAGATGAGGGTGTTGAGATCCATCATGATGGTGATTTGCCTGCTCGTACCGGTCTTGGTTCAAGTTCGTCATTTACGGTAGGGCTATTGAATGCCCTTAATGCTCTTCAGGGAAAGATGATTTCGAAGAAAAAGCTTGCAGAAGATGCAATCTATGTTGAACAAAAAATGATTTGTGAAAATGTCGGATCACAAGACCAGATTGCGGCAGCTTACGGAGGGCTTAATCATATTGAATTTTTATCTACCGGTGCTTTTCGTGTTGATCCTGTTGTGATGGAAAATGAGCGTCTGAATGCATTAGAGGGGTGCCTCATGCTTTTTTATACTGGATTGTCACGGATTGCTTCGGAAGTCGCTGCCGAGCAAATAAAAAATATACCGAACAAGAAAATGGAACTGATCGAGATGCAGCAAATGGTCGATGAGGCAATGAGAATCCTGACGAGCTCAGAAAGCCTTCATGGATTCGGAAATCTGCTGCACGATAGTTGGCGGATAAAGAAAACGTTAAGCAGCCGGATTACAACATCGGAGATTGATTCCATGTATGAGGCGGCAAGAAATGCTGGTGCAGTTGGAGGTAAACTGCTCGGTGCAGGGGGGGGAGGGTTTGTCCTTCTTTATGTTGAACCGGAAAACCATGATAGTGTAAAAAAAGCTCTGAAGAAGTATTTAAATGTTCCATTTCATTTTGAAAACCTTGGTTCGCAGGTTGTTTTTTATCAACCATAAGCTTTTGCTAAATTCTTTTATATACGAACAGCTATTAGTATTATCACAATTTACAGAGCAAAAAGAGAGTATATATGGGAAAAAAGAGAAAAGTACCATTTGGAACAATTAATATACCTAAGGAGGCCATCAGGCTTGTCACGATGGCGCTGAAAAGCGGTCGTGTTTCCAGCGGGCGCATGGTCCGCCAGTTCGAGAGACAATTCGCAACTCTTGTTGGCGTCAAGCACGCAGTAGCCGTTAGTACCGGTACTGATGCGGATACGCTGGCCATGGCTGTCCTTTATGATTTTGGAGCCCGGCGCGGGGACGAGATCATTGTTCCGGCACTTTCATTTGTCGCGACGGGTAATTCCGTCCTTCACGCCGGGTTTAAACCGGTTTTTGTCGACATAAATCACGAGACACTGAATATCAATCCTACCCTGATAGAAAGGTCAATCACAGGGCGTACTATTGCCATTATGCCGGTTCACCTAATGGGCAAACCTGCTGCGATGGATACCATCATGGCCATTGCGCGGGAACATAAACTGAGGGTGATCGAGGATGCGGCTGAAGCGTATGGGGCTTCCTATCATGATAAGGCAGTCGGGACAATAGGCGATATGGGTGCTTTCAGCACCTATGTAGCTCATATTATTACAACAATCGAAGGCGGTGTCATAACTACCGGTAATGCGGAGGTTGCGGAAATACTACGATCTTTACGTTCCCACGGCAGGGCCTGCAAGTGTGAATCCTGTAAGCTTAACGTCTCGGGTGGCTACTGTGATAAACGTTTTTCAAAACCGAAACTAGGAGATATCCGGTTTATATTTGAACGTATAGGCTATTCCTGCAAGATGAATGAGCTCGAGGCTGCGGTAGGAATAGCAAACCTTGGTAACTATGATGCCATTCTCTCGAAACGCAGAAATAATCTTCATACCCTTATGAAAGGAGTTCAGGGAATGGGTCCTTATCTCTCAACATTTATCGAAGAGAAATATGAAAAAATCGGACCACATGCGATGCCTGTCCTTGTCTCCCCAAACGCACCATTTTCGCGGAACGATATTGTATTATACCTCGAAAAGTGTGGAATTGAAACCAGAAGTCTATTTCAGTCTATGCCGACACAATGTCCTGGATTCGAATTCCTTGGTTATAAGATTGGACAATTTCCGGAAGCGGAATATGTCGGTAAAAGTGGCTTTCATATTGGTGTCCATCAAGATTTGAATAACGATGATGTTACTTATGTTTTAAATTGCCTGGAGGAGTTTGTTCATCATCAAAAGTCCTAAAGTTATTATTTCCATGTTGAGGAAATGGTTGGGGCCCCTTGGATGGTCTGCATTGTTAATATTTTTTATCGCACGAAGCGGCGACATTTCGAATTTGATCTGCAGAGTTTATTTGGGGTATCGACTTTCACCTGAGGATTTTGGTGCGATTGACCCTGTATTTGCGTTTCTGGGTATTTTTATTCTGCCTGTCGCCGGACTTTTTCAAATTGCCGTTAAATCTATTAGTCGTTTTCGCGCTCTGGGAAAGAATAATGAATACCGTGGGCTCCTCATGGATATGCTGGTCATTTCACTAGTAGGAAGTATAGCGTCTGCAATTATAGTTTTATGTTTTAAAACACATATTTTAACAAGGCTTCATCTTTGTCCGGATGTCTATATCTATATAATCGCATCGCTTTTTGTGTTTGCCTGGTGGCAGCAGATGTGTCTGGCAATTTTCCAGGGGACCCAAAATTATCGTCTTATGCTTGTTTATTCATTTCTTTCATCGATATCCATGCTCGGGTTTACTTTCTGGTTGGTGGAATTGTGTTCACTAGACCTTCTTGGTGCGATGATTGCGAAAGCAGTTCCAGGAATAGTAACAGGCGCGATTATTGTGGTTCTTTTTAAAGGACTATTATCTGGCCCGAAGAGTCGTGATGTTGAAGAAGTTAAATTGATGAAGACAATGTTACTTCCAATGAATGTTTATCTTTGTTGTATATCGCTTCTTTCTAATATCGCTACGTTGTTCGTCAGGAATTTTATCGTCGAACATTCCGGAGGTTATGGGGCTATTGCAACCCTAGGTGTTGTGCCAAACTACATTATTACATCAATAGTGTTTGTCATCTTTCCATTCGCAGCAGCGGAACATGCTGCTGGCCGCGAAGTAAATCGTTTCTATAAACAGGCATTGATATTCGGCAGCGTTGTCACCTTGGTTTCTGTAGGTACTTTTGCTGTTACAGCAAGACCTTTGCTGTTAATGTGGAACAAGGTATTTTTGCCTTATGCACAATATCTTTGGCTTTATACTTTGATAATGGGATTAAATGGGATCATCCAGGTAATTGCGAGTGTTGAGATGGCCCGGCATCGCTATGCATTCCTCTGGTGTGTTGCCATTCCTGCTGTAGTAATGACGTTATTGTTATATGCTTGGCGCTCTAGTTTGACTATATCATTTATTTTGACCGTATTAGTATTGACTCATGTTCTAATTCTGGCAGGTATTTGGATGTTAGGATTTCTCAATATTAAACAATCTGACTGTAATGCAAAAGAGACGGTATCGTAACTGTGCTGGAGATAATCTCGTTAATGAAAATCGTCCCATTCTGGCTCATTTTCAAAAATCCAGCGGTAGTAGGCTTGTTCCTGAAGTTTGCTCGCAGCAGCTTCATCTGCCACAACACAACAGTGTGGATGTAATTGTAAAGCCGTTGCTGATATCATGGACGTGATAGGGCCTTCAACTGCGCGTGCCAGAACAGCTGCCTTTTGTTTTCCAGTTGCAAGTAAAAGACAATGCTTTGATTCCTGGATCGTGCCAACCCCCATAGTTAATCCGCGTTTCGGCATCTGGTCTAAAGACTCAAATAGCGGTCCATTTTGTTTGATAGTAGCCGGGGCCAATGCTTTTTCCCTCGTACGAGATCGAAGAGCTGACAATGGTTCGTTGAATCCAATATGGCCGTCAGAACCAATCCCCAGCAGTTGCAGATCAATACCCCCGCAATCTGCTATAAGACGTTCATAATCTTCGCATTCTTTTGCCAAATCAGATGCCATCCCGTTCGGGAGATGGGTATTACGTGGATCTATATTTATTTTGCTGAACAGATGTTGCTTCATAAAAAAGTGATAAGAACCTTGATGGTCGGATTCCAGACCAACGTATTCGTCCAAATTGAATGTACGACATAACGAGAAATCCAGTCCTTCTTCCCGATGTAACTGGACAAGTTTGGCATAAACCCGTTCCATGGTACGCCCAGTGGCCAATCCAAGAACCAATGATGGTTTCGCCTTAAGTTCTTTTGCAATGAGACGCGCTACAAGAAGAGATGCCTTATCCTCGTCTTTCTGAATGATAACTTCCATTAGACGCCATACTCTTTCGCGTTTACAGAGGTGGAAACCATGACTTTCTTTTCTGGAATTGTTTTCGAAAGTTTCTTGAGTTCCTTCTTGCCTTTTGTCAAAGGCAGCGCGATTTGGCCACCTTCGATAACAGAACGACAAAGTCCCATCATGATCTCGAATCCCTTGTAAGCACTTGTGAAATTACACGAATGAACCTTGCGATCATCATCCAGCCAATCGGCCATTTCTTGAATATATGGGGGCATATCGTTATCGTAATTCATGCAGCCGCTGCCGGAAGAAGCACCGTTCTTTGTAACTGCACGCCAACCGCCACCCGTAAGGACTTCAGCATAACCATCTGTACCCTGTGCTCCTATGCGGCACTTGCGCCACCAATAATCAACTTCAGGAACGTCAGGTGCTCCCGCGCCACATTCCACAATACCACGTACGCCATTGGTGAATTGAATAAAACCGCCAATATAATCCGGAGATGAGTGCACATCAGCGAATTTGCCAAGTCCTGCCGCTTGGCCCATAACCCAATTAGCTTCAGCTTCATTATTGTACCAGCGCATGTAGTCGATGAGATGGCTCAGCATGTGCATCATCCATCCGCTTGCAGTGCCGTATACAGTGTGTATACGACCCAGTGCACCACTGGCAATGATCTCCTTTACCTTGCGATAATGTTCTCCATAACGATGCTGGTGGCTTACGACAGCCTTAACACCGCTCTTATCGATCAGCTTTTTGATTTTCATTGCTTCAGAGCTCGACATGGCCACAGGTTTTTCGAAGGCAATCAACTTAACCCGGCTCTTAATCCCAAGTTTTATCAAGTCCAATCGAATCGAGGGTAGGGTACAGAAGCAGAAGACGTCGGGTTTCACTGCTGAAGCAAGCGTCGCCGCATCTGTTTCGACTTGAGGATTTCCCAGTTGTGGAGCTGCAGCATCGGCTCTGGATTTATCGATATCGCAAATTCCTACAACTTTAAAGCGTGGATTTGCATTAAAAGCGGTCGCATGATGTTTCCCTCGTTTACCCATGCCAACAACAACTACTTTATAAACGTTGTTCATTTCGATCTCCTGCTGGAATTCAACTACAATGCTATTTCTGCGCTTTGTCCCACTCAATCACTTTGGCGATTGTGTAGTTGACTTCTTCCGAGGTCAGTTCAGGAAACATCGGCAGGCTTAGGCATGTGGCAGCATTCTTTTCGGAATATTTTTGTTTCCCACAAAGACGTGCCTTTTTCCCCCAAGGGAATCCTTCCTGCTGATGAATTGTAATAGGATAATGGCATTTAGCGTCAATGCCATTATCGTTAAGGAATTTCAATAACACATCACGTTGTTCCGGTTTCTTGGTCTCTATAACGTACAAGTGATAAACATGTCGATAACCGGGTGCTTCATATGGCAGCGTAATATTCTTTGCACTCTTCAAACCATTATTGTACTGAACCGCCCATGCACGACGCTGATCTGACCATTTCGTAATGTATTTGAGTTTGGCGCTGAGTATACCAGCATGAAGGTCATCCAAACGGCTGTTAAAACCATAACTATGACAGGATCGCTTTTCAGAACCATGATTTCGCATCTTACGGACTTGTCTGTCGATTTCAGAATTGTTTGTTACGACAGCACCACCATCACCAAATGTTCCAAGGTTCTTCTGAATAATAAAACTCGTTGTCACAGCGTCACTTAGCTCGCCTTGCTTGAAATCAGCGCCACGGGCATCAATCGCCTGGGCATTGTCTTCAATCACAAATAACTTGTATTTGTCTGCTATGGCGCGAATTGCACGCATATCGGCACACTGACCGTAGAGATGGACTGGGATAATTGCTTTTGTTTTTTTATTGATTGCTTTTTCGATTTTGTCGGGATTAATACACTTTGTCTTGGGATCGCAATCAACAAAAACTACTTTTGCACCAGCGGTCCAAGCGGCTTCGGCTGTGGCGAAAAATGTATTTACTGTTGTAATACATTCATCTCCAGGACCGATTCCTAAAGCCATAAGAGTAAGCCATATTGCATCGGTACCATTACCAACGCCGACGGCATGCTTTGTTCCAAAATAAACAGCGAGTTCTTTTTCAAAACGGCCAAGCATTGGCCCCATGACATACTGACCGCTCTCCAATACTTCGTTGATATTCTTATCAATTTCTGCCTTGATGTTATGATACTGTTTTACGTGACCATAGAACGGAACTTTCATTTCACTCTCCTTTTATGTCTTAATTTTTCAGAAGCCTGAGCTCAAAGTTGTTTCGAGATTGACTTCCCAGTTTGTTTATTTTTCAAATCACTGTGTTATATGTTTACGCAGCCGGCTTACTACATCGTCTTTAAACTTTGAAACAAAATCTGTTGCATAATCAACGATGTCGAGGTCTTTATTTGTTATCAGTGGGGTTAAATCCATCGCAAAAGAAGTCATCTGCGTTGTATCCACGCCGTGACTCTCAAAATAAGTTGCATTAGCACGCCAACGTCCCATTGTGGCTAGATCGTATCGTTTACCACCGGCAATTTGTGAATCATACACACCTAGGAGCGCTGCTGCAGTATGATCAGCACCGCTAACGTCAAGGACAACTTTGGCCTTATCAGGCATCCAGTCGAGGTCACGCCATATTTCCACCCCGTAAACTTTTTCGGGACGTTTTTCGGGTGACAATTCGCGCAACATGGAAATCAATTTTAAAACCACTCCAACATGTGTGTCATGTTTGTCGGTTAAATTATGTGTGTAAATAACTGTTGGTTTTGCAAACGACAAAATGGTCCTGAAATCATCAGGAACTGTTCGGTTTTTGGGATCTTTGATTGCGGAACTGGCATATTTTAACTGGATTACAGATGAATAACGTCCGATTGATGCGGCATGCCTTTGCTCTTGCCATCTTGTTTCCTGCATTTGTTCATTAGTAAAATTGGCGTAACGGCCAATCCTTGGACTTCCAGCACCATCAGTACATGTTACACCGGTAAACCATTTCCCTGGTGTATTCAGACATTCTAAAATTCCATGAAACGCAAGGATTTCAAGATCATCCTGATGTGCGCCGAACCCAATGTGCGTTGTTCTTTTTAGAGCGGATTCGTCAAAGAGGCCATCCGGTACATAAACTTCAGCATTTGAATTATTAAATTTCATATTTTTCTTTTAACAGGTCTACATCAGTAATTCAATCAGATTTAAGGGCTTTCCCGTAAATACGCGTTATCATTATACACGATTAAACAATTTTATCGTAAAAAATACTAAACTTCAAAAATCATGCGATTACTTCACGTACGGTATTCGCAAGATAAGCAGCGAGTTTATTAGTAAGTCGTTCTGTCGGACCTTCAACCATAACACGGCAGAGCATTTGTGTGCCGGAATATCGGATAAGGACACGGCCATTTTTCCCCAGTTTTGATTCTACACGGGCAATAGCTTTTCGCAGGGCTGTAACAGATTCAATTGGCGGTTTATGACTTACTTCGATATTAATTAATTTTTGAGGAGCAACTTTTACAATTTTTGACATCTCGGAGAGGGTTTTGCCAGTTCGGCGAATTGCAGCAAGAATTTGAAGTGCAGAAATAATACCATCACCAGTAGTATGAAGGTTTCGGAAGATGATATGTCCTGATTGTTCACCGCCCAATGTAACTCCATACTTATGCATCATTTCCAGGACGTTACGATCGCCTACTTCTGCATCTTTGTATTTAATACCCATTTTATTCAGAGCAATGCGAAGGCCAATATTACTCATTGGTGTTATGATTACCATGGGTTTGCCGAGAGTCCTTCGCATTTTCATTTTTGCTGCACAGATGGCAATTATATGATCACCGGTTAGTTCATTACCTTTTTCGTCAATAACAATCAGCCTGTCCCCATCACCATCAAATGCTAGTCCAGCGTCAGCTCTTGTTCGTCTGACAGCAATTGACAGGTCTTTTGTGAACTGGGATCCGCAATTATCATTGATGTTTTTACCATCAGGTTCACAGTGAATAGTTCTCACATCTGCACCGAGCTCGGAGAATATGGTAGGTGCTATTTTATAGGTTGCGCCATTGGCACAATCTACAACAATCTTTATCCCGTCCAAAGTAAGGTCGTCTGGAAAAGTACGTTTACAAAGTTCAATATATCGGCCGATTGCATCATCAATTCTGTGGGCTTTACCTATTTTGTCGGCAGTTGGTCTTATGTTGTTGATCTTACCGGAAACCACAAGATCTTCAATTTGCCGCTCAACGTTCTCGGATACCTTGAACCCGTCATTTGAGAATATTTTAATCCCATTATCCTGATAAGGGTTATGTGAAGCAGAAATCACAATACCTGCATCTGCGCGCATACTTCGCGTTGTGAATGCTATGCCGGGTGTGGGCATGGGACCGGTAAGGAGAACATCAACACCCATTGAAATGATTCCGGAAGTCAGGGCATCTTCCAGCATGTAACCACTGAGACGAGTATCTTTACCTATAACAATTCGATGGTGACGCTTGCTTCGGCTTCTGAAAACATATGCCGTAGCTCTCCCTACCGCGAGAGCAATCTCTGCCGTCATTGGTGGTATATTTGCAACACCGCGAATACCATCCGTACCAAAAAGTTTTTCCATTTTATTATCCTTTATGAAATACACATTGCAGTAATTGAATCTACCACTGACTGGAGCCATAATGTTCCTGTATTTTTTGTTTCAACAGGAAGATCTTTGATAGTGTCAAGATATGAACTTGCTGTTTTATTAGCAATTAATTTCAAAAATTGTTTCCGTTGTTTTATGGCAAGTTCCGAATTGGTTTTGCATTCAAGCTTCAGCGCCAGTTTGGGCCACTGCTTGCTGAATCGGCGATAGAGACCGTACGGTTGATCTGGTAATTTTCTACCGTACTTTTGTCGGACAATTCCCAGCGAATGGCTTAGGTTGTGCGCCATTTCGGTAAGACGTTTTATCCGCTCAGTGACCATCGCAGTAAGAGCAAGCAGGGCACCTTCGTGGCAAGTAAAATCAAATTGATTCTTTGCAGCAAACAGACCGCGAACATACTTATACCAGTGGTAAAGTGCATGTAAATTGCCGATATAAATAAAATTACTTTCAAGAATCCTGGAAATGTCTTCATTCATGAATGATTCGTAATCGATTTCGCAGGTAGCACGGATAGGTGATCCAAAAACCAATTTCCCGGTTGCTAAAATGTCTTTTCTGCATATTAATCCTGCGGCAACAATTGTGCCATACGCAATCCTACGTGGGCCAACGAGTCCTCCCTGACCGCCCAGGAAAATAGGTTCCTGGTCCAGCATTACACCTCGCGGAATATCGCCGATGAGTGAAGCGGTGGCCTTATCCTGTCGCGGAGTATAGTTGAAATGTATATAGGATGAGCCAACCTCACTGTGGTTTTTTCTGCTGGTACCGCCTGCCATTAGACAGTCGCAGAAATTTATTTGACTGCCCAATGTGACGTAAGGCAACAAAATGGTTTGTTTAAGGCCGACGGCGTGCGCGCAAGATGCTTGTTCTTCCAGGAGTGTAGCTGGGCGAACATGCGCACAAGGCCCGAATATTACACCGGCCAGTATTACAGCACCGGAAAAAGAGCCGCCTTTAAGCGTTACATTTTCTGCAAGTTGGCAATCAATAATCGTTACAGGTCCTTCCTCTCCTATTACAGATCGCGGACCTATGGAAGTGGTCTTACCGGTAATGCGACATCCCGGATGAATTGTGATATCAGCGGAGATTCTATTCAGATCTACCGAAGAATCTATGTACACGGAGGATGGATGGTAAATTACAGCTCCGCGTTTTAAAAGATCTTGAACTTTTGATGAAACATGCATTATTCGACAGTCACCGATTTGGCCAGATTTCTGGGCTGATCAATTGGACAACCGCGTATACGGGCAATATGATACGCCAGCAATTGTTCAGCAATTACAACTGGTATAGGTGAAAGGAATTCCGCGCAGGGGGGGATGCGAATAACATCATCATAAAGACCGTTAATATCTTTATCTCCCTCTGTGGCAATTGCTATAACTGGCGCATGTCGCGCATTACATTCCAGCATGTTACTCATTGTCTTTATCTTGGCAGGCACATTTGGTACCAACGCAACTACAGGAACATTTTTTGCAAGAAGCGCAATAGGGCCATGTTTGAGTTCTGCAGCGTGATATCCTTCTGCATGTATATAGGAAATCTCTTTTAGTTTTAAAGCTCCTTCAAGAGCCGCTGGGTACATATAGCCACGTCCAATATAAAAGAAATCCCTGGCTTCAGCATATTTCTCAGCGATTTTTTTGATTACAGGCTCCTGTGCAATTACATTTTCGGCAATCTCTGGTAATTTTGACAACTGATGAATAACTTCGCGTCCCGCAGTTATTGAGAGGCGACGGGTTCTGGCAAAAGCGATAGCAATCATTGCCAATACTGAAACCTGACTGGTGAAAGCTTTTGTTGACGCCACACTGATTTCCGGCCCTGCGTGCAAATAAACGCCACGACCAGACTCCCGGGCAATTGTTGAGCCCACGACGTTGCAAATACCCAGCACAATCGCACCCTTTTGATGTGCTTCACGAACGGCGGCAAGAGTATCTGCAGTTTCCCCCGATTGACTGATTGCGATCAGGCATGTGTCTCGATGTATAATTGGATTTCTATCTCTGAATTCTGCTGCCTGTTGTATTTCGGTCGAAATTGAAGCGAAATCCTCAAAATAATACTTTCCAACCATTCCCGCATGATATGACGTGCCACATGCCGCAATTTCAATACGGTCTATACGGGCCATGTGGTGGGGATCCATCTGCATACTGTTTAATTTGGCCGTTCCTTCATTTTCCAGCAATCGTCCGCGGATACCATTTGCAAGCGCCAGAGGTTGCTCATGAATTTCTTTTAACATGAAATGCTCGTAACCGCCTTTTTCGATATCGTGAATATCCCAATCGATATGAGTCATTTCACGTGAAACAGGAATGTTTTTCACGGAGGTAATATCAACATTATCGGATGTGGCAGTAAGAATGTCACCGTCATTAAGAAATATTACTTTTTTAGTGTAGTTAACAATAGCGCTTACATCAGAAGCTATAATTGTTTCACCATCACAGATTCCAACTGCAATGGGACTTCCTTTTCTGGCCGCAACAATTGTATCGGGATGTTTGGAGGATATGACAACTATACCATACGCGCCGTCGAGTTTTTCGACAGTGGCAGCAACCGCACCCCTTAAATCACCTTCGTAACATTCTTCAATCAAATGTGCAATGACTTCAGAATCGGTTTCGCTGACAAAAGAGTAACCTTGTTTAATTAATCGCGCTTTCAGTTCTTCATAATTCTCGATAATTCCGTTATGAGCGATTGCAAATTGCCCGTTGCGGCTTAGATGCGGATGTGCATTAGCGAGTGTTGGTGCTCCATGTGTCGCCCATCTTGTATGTCCTATGCCGAGTGTATAATTTCTGTTTTCGGTTCCAGTAAATGCTTTTTGAATAGAGTTTTCCAAATCGATGATTTTTCCAGGCGTTTTGACAACTACCAGTTTTTCGCCATTTTTCGGACAAAGCGCAATACCAGCAGAGTCATAACCGCGGTATTCAAGTCGGTGCAGTCCTGATAAAATTATATTTATCGAATTTTTTGCCCCGGTGTACCCGATAATTCCGCACATAAAAATATTCCTTTTTGTTGGCTTACTTTTAAACCAAGGGACAATTCATGACAAGTGATTTCTCCAATACCATCTTGTTGATTTAATATTTTGCTGATATGCCCACTGGCAATTATGGAAGCAATCTATTCATGTTTGTTGTTTTCTTCATTGAAAGAAACACTCATAGAATCAATTCATTGGTTATTTTCCTCATTTGGACTATATGTCATACTCTCTGCGACAATATGACGCAATGAAATTGCGCTGTGTCGCACGTGAATCGCGAACAGGATCATAATTACATGTTATTTATCAATCGTGTGATCTGCACTGTGATTTGGTATGGAGAATGCTAACTTTTAAAATAAATAATTATAAGGAGAGAAATTATGACTTCCAGGAAATTGAATAACGTATTTATTCCAGTGGTAGTTACAGTATTGTTCGTTTGTATTGCACTTTCCCCATATGCAGGGGCTGCCGTGTCATCTGGTGGCGACGTATTGACAATCAAAAAAACGGGTTCTGCATTTACGGAAGTTGCAAAAAAAGCAATACCGGCTGTTGTGTTCGTAAAGGTGGAAAAAACAATCAATGCCAGAATGGGTGGTCCCCAGGGGTATTATTTTAACGATCCACAGGAATTCTTTGGAGATGAATTCCTTGATCGTTTTTTTAGAGGTTATAGACGTCAACAACCTGATGCCAGACATTTTAAACAGCAGGGACAGGGGTCCGGTTTCCTTATTACAAAGGATGGATATATCCTCACCAACAATCACATAGTCGGTGATTCAGACAAGATAACTGTTCGGCTTCATGACGGCAGGGAATTTACGGCAAAAAAAATCGGTTCAGATCCAAAATCTGAGGTTGCCGTAATTAAAATTGACGGCGATAATTTCCCTTATCTTAAGACGGGAAGTTCCGCTAATCTTGATATTGGCGAGTGGGTTATTGCTATTGGAAATCCGTTCGGTCTGAACGAGACATTGACAGTAGGTGTCGTCAGTGCAAAGGGACGTGCCGGTATGGGTATTGCTGATTATGAAGATTTCATTCAGACTGATGCGGCCATTAACCCCGGTAATTCGGGCGGCCCTCTTTTGAATATTGATGGCGATGTTATCGGTATAAATACGGCAATTTTCAGCCAGAGTGGCGGGTCTCTCGGAATCGGCTTTGCCATACCAATCGATATGGCCCAGAACATCAAGAATCAGCTCGTAAAAAACGGGAAGGTATCGCGCGGCTATCTTGGAGTATATCTCCAGGAAATCACTACAGACCTTGCAGAATCCTTCGGGATAAAAGAACATGAAGGGATACTTGTTGCAGATGTAACAGAAAATTCTCCAGCATCAAAGGTCGGAATTAAACATGGTGATTTGATAAAAAAGCTTAACGGTAAGGATGTGAAAAGTGTAACTGAATTCAGAAATGAAGTGGCATCCAATCCTCCGGGAACGAAACTTAACTTGACGATATCTCGTGATGGAAAAGAAAAAAGTATGGTTGTCGGTACTGACGCGCTTCCCGATGAATCTGATAATAATGGTCCGATATTGTCCAGCACGGCAAAACCTGATCGGATGGGGATTACAGTCAGAAACCTGACCAGCGAACTGGCTGAAAAATTTGATCTCGATATCGAAAAAGGTGTTGTGGTTGTAGATGTCCAGGATGGCAGTATTGCCTGGCGCGCAGGAATACAGCCCGGAGTCGTTATTACCGGTGTAAACAGGAAATCTGTTTCAACAGTCGCTGAATTCAATAAAGCGATTCTGGAAGCCAAGGACAAGGTATTATTGAGAATTAGCGATGGTAGAATATCCCGTTATGTTCCATTAAAAATTGATTAGTTAATGTTGCCTGTAAACGTTCACTTGGTATTATATTTTTGAGGTTAAATATGCCAATTTACGAATACCAGGCAGAATATCCGGAAAAATCCTGCGAATACTGTAATAGTGGATTTGAGCAACTGATGAAGTTGTCTGATCCACCTGTGATTCAATGCCCTAAATGTGGCAATACGGTAATTAAAAAAATTTCTGCTCCTTCGGTCGGCTCGTCAAAAAGCGGTTTTGATGATCGTGCAAAAGCCGCTGGTTTCCATAAACTCAAAAAACTGGGTAAGGGTGAATACGAAAAAACGTATTAAACAAACCCAATTCTGAAAAGTATCATCAATAACCTGTTTCGCCGGCCGCCATAACTGCTCGGATTTTTTCAATACTTGTTTTAGCAACTTTGAATGCCGTTATAAAGAAATCTTCATGATTAACCACCAATTGGAAGTATTATTCATCATCCTTAACAAAAATCTGGAACACGGGTGAACTCTTGGTATAGTTTGCCGGCATATAACTAAATATACACGGAGAGGTGACAGAGCGGCCGATTGTGCAGCACTGGAAATGCTGTGTACCCCTAAAGGGTACCGTGGGTTCAAATCCCACCCTCTCCGCCATTTAGTATTTATTACGTTAAATACCATGTGTACTGTTTTTTCTAATAAGTTGACTTTTGGCCAACACACAATATTATGATGCAGATGTTAATAATTAGAGCCAAATCATAACGGTTTTGCCTATATAATAACTCCTGGAGGATTAATGCATTCAATTATCAATCAGTTGATTCAATTGCAGGAACTTACGTTGATCAGAGATGAACAGAAGATTGCCTACGGGAGTGCACGGTTCGAAGAACTTGACACATCAATTAAGACCATGGCTTCAGGACTTATTCCTGAACATCGTACTATGTTCGAAAAACTCCACAAAAAAGATCATAACGTTATAGTGCCTATTTCCGACGGAATTTGTTCGGTTTGCGGCCTGAAACTACCCATAAGTTTGGTTCAAGCTGTGCGTCTGGCAAAAGCTCTGCACAATTGTCCAAATTGTGCACGGATTCTTTACTATCCAGAAGCAGCTCCTAGGCATGTTCGCGGTGCACCCCGCCGCAGTGAACCACGCAAACCTGGTATTCAACGCTTCTCTGCGCAATCATTGATGGTTCCAAATATTGAATCAGCAAATCCTGAAGGTGCAATAAGAGAATTGGCCTATAAAATGGAATCGGAGGGCTTCGTGGACAAGGCTGATAAACTCGTGGAACGCGCTCTCCAGCGTGAATTTATTTTCAGTACTGCGGTGGATCATGGGATTGCCTTCCCTCATGTCCGCGGCGTGGAAGGTGGAAGTCTTACGCTTTCTCTCGGTATCAGTAAAAAAGGAATTAAATTTACACAAAACGGTGACGATGAAAAGAGTCTTACTAAAATAATTTTCTTTATTGTAATTCCTACTGCAGCAAGCGCGTTTTATCTTAAACTTCTGGCCGGCCTTGCGGAAGCGTTCATGAAAGTTGAAGTACGCAAGGCAATCATCGCCGAAAAAGATCAAGAAGGTCTTTGGAAAGCACTGATTAAAGCAACGCGAATAACGGTGAAATAAGAAATTACTTTTTTTGCAGACGTTTAACGAATCTTTCCATTCGATTCATAGCTTCTTTAATGTCATCCATGTCTGCGGCATACGAACAACGTAAGAACCCTTCTCCGGAGTTTCCAAAAGCGGTTCCCGGAACACAGGCAACATTTTCCTCGTCAAGAAGCCGGAGAGAAAATTCCTTTGCGGTCATGCCGTAGTCACCGATATATGGGAAAGCATAGAATGCTCCTTTGGGTACATGACACGGAAGTCCCATTTCATTCAGTGAACTGCAAATAAAATTACGCCTCTTTTTGTATTCGGATCGCATTTCAATAATATCCGAATGGCCGTTCCTGAGGGCTTCTATCGCGGCCTTCTGGCTGAGGATAGGCGCACACATCATAATGTATTGATGAATTTTCATCATTGCATCAGTCAAATGGGGGGGCGCACAGCTAAATCCAACCCTGAACCCGGTCATAGCCCATGTTTTTGAGAATCCGTTAAGGAATATAGTGCGTTCTTTCATTCCTGGCAGTGCACCAATACTCAGGCGTTCACCATCGTAGGTGAGTTCCGAATATATTTCATCCGTAATTACAAGGAGGTCATGCTTGATGACAAGATCAGCTATTCCTTCAATGTCGTTCCGGTCTAATACAGCACCTGTGGGGTTTGTCGGGAAATTCAGGACCAGCGCTTTGGTATGCCCTGTTATACGCTTCTCAAGCAAATCAGGTGTAAGACGGAATTCCTCTTCACGTGCTGTGATTACGGGCACAGGTTTGCCATGCGCAAATATAATAACCGGAGCATATGAAACAAAACAGGGTTCATGATAAATAATCTCGTCGCCAGGTTCAGTAATGGCGCGGATAGCCAGATCCATGGCCTCGCTCACGCCAACAGTAACAAGAATTTCCGAAACCGGATCGTAGTTTATCCCAAAAGACTTATGTACATATTTGGACAGGAGCTGGCGCAATTCGAGAAGTCCTAGATTGGCGGTGTACGCTGTGGCTCCATGGTCGAGAGCAAAAATTGATGCCTCACGTATGTGCCATGGGGTTACAAAATCAGGTTCACCAATGCTAAGACTGATTATGTCTTTCCTGGTACTTACAATATCAAAAAAATCCCGAATACCTGATTTCGGCACATTTTCTAAATGGGACGCAATAAAATTACGGGGAGACTTTGAGCCTTTCATCTTCCTTTTCCATTTCCATTAATACACCCTGGTCTTTATATGTCTTGAGCATAAAATGTGTCGATGTCGACACTACTCCATTGACCGTTGCCAGCTTTTCACTGACAAACGATGCAACTTCTTTAAGATTTACACCATTTATGAAAACCAGAAGATCGTAACCGCCTGACATAAGGAAAAGCGACTCGACTTCACGAAACTTGCTCAGTCGAGCGGCAATACGATTGAATCCGCCTTCACGTTCTGGTGTTATTTTCACCTCGATTACAGCTCGTACGCGATTCAAGTCGAGCTGATCTTCGTTAACAATGGCCTGATAACCGCGAATTATGCCCTTTTTCTCATATGCCAATATTTTTGCTTTTATTTCCTTCTCTGGAAGCTTGAGCATCTTTGCCATGTTGGCAGGTGACTCCAAGGCATTTTTCCGAAGGAGTTTAAGTAATTCATCCATTTCTATCTCCTTAATTTACAATGTTCGCGCGTTGTTATAACATCATCATTTAGTCAAAGACCACAAAAAAGCGTTGCAGATATAGAAATCTGTAAACAAAGGGAATAATCGTGAGTCTGGATAATATTAGAATTGTTCTTGTCAATCCGATATATGGAGGAAATGTCGGGTCTACCTGTCGTGCAATGGCCAACATGGGTTTATCTGATTTAGCACTGGTGGCACCTATGTCAATTAACATGGATGAGGCGCGCAAAATGGCATGTCATGCGACTCATATTCTGGAAAGCAAAACGGAGTTTTCGTCACTTGCCGAAGCTGTAACAGATTGCGGGGCAGTTATGGGAACAACGGCCAGGAATGGTCTTTACCGGCAGCATGCCAAAACTCCGCGCGAATGGGCGTCCAAAGCCGTCGAAGTGGCAAAAACAGGGAAGGTTGCACTGGTGTTCGGAAGGGAGGATAACGGATTAAGCAATGAGGAACTGGCCATTTGTACCCAGATCATACAAATTCCGACATCGGACGAATTCAAATCTTTGAACGTTGCACAGGCTGTTCTAGTGTGTTGTTATGAAATTTTTATTGCATACGACACTTACGAGCCTATTCAGGAAAAATCCCCGGAAGCCCCGTCGGAGGTAAGAGAACGTATGTTCGAAATATGGCGTGATACTCTTCTAACAATTGGATTTATGAAAGAAGATAAAGCTGATCATATGATGCAGGGGGTTAGACGAATACTCTCCCGTGGTACGCTTACGGTTGACGATATTCGCATACTTATGGGGATAGCAAAACAGGCTCGCTGGGCGGCCAGGGCAGGCACCCAAAGCCATCCCGAAGATCGTATCGAAATATGATTTTGATAATTGGCTATTAAACATGGGTGGTATATAATTTTAACTTCGAATTAAGGGAAATATAATTAATTGGAGTATTATGGGTGGCATATCCACGACATATCTGGCTGATATTCTGCGGCGTACGACTCTTTTCTCAGAAGCGCAGATAGAATCATTACTTGCGTCTGTAAGTAGCGGCGAGACAAATATAACCGATGTGGTTGTCAAGCAGGGCTTTGTAGAAGAAGAACCTTTCCTGAAGGCTATTGGGCAAGTCATGAACATTCCGTTTATTCGTCTTGGTACCACAGAAATTACCCCGGAAGTTCTTGAACGTCTTCCTACAAAGGCGGTTTTCCAGTACAATGTAATACCTTTGACTATTGACAGGGGCATGCTGATAGTCGCCTGTAATGATCCATTGAATCCAGGACTCCTTGATATACTCAGGCTGGCTGCCGGTACCAGGATCAGGATTAACCTCAGTACGTCTGAAGACATCGCCAAGGCTGCCATGAAGTTCTATGGTGTTGGTGCTGATACTGTTGATAAAATGATGCAGGATGACAGATTCGAGGTGGCGCCGGAACAGGATCTCAGCAAGGTTGATATCAGTGAGTTGGATCAGGAAGCATCAATCGTAAAGTTCGTTAACCAGATTATATGGGAAGCATGTCAACAGGGCTCCACCGATATTCATCTTGAACCTATGGAGAAAAAACTTCGTGTCAGATACCGGGTTGATGGTGTTTTGCACGAGACTCCATTACCCGCGCAGTTGAACAGGTTCCAGGCTGCCATTATATCACGTATCAAGGTTATGGCCAATCTCGATATCGCGGAAAAACGTCTTCCAATGGATGGACGTATAGGTCTTCGTGTACAGGGACAGGACATAGATATCCGTGTTTCTACCATGCCGACTGTATATGGAGAAAGTGTAAGCCTTCGTCTTTTGCAGCGCGGCGGCGCGTTCATCCAGCTGCAGGAACTTGGAATGAACGATAGGGATGCGCGACTTATCCGGAAAGTTATTGAACGTCCAAATGGAATCATCCTTGTTACCGGCCCGACTGGTTCAGGGAAATCAACATCACTTTATGCTTATCTTCATGAGATCAATACCATTGACCAGAGGATTCTGACAGCTGAGGAGCCTATTGAATATGAAATGCCCGGCATAAACCAGGTACTTGTAAGGCCCGAGATCGGTCTGACCTTTGCAAAAACGCTGAGGTCTTTTCTCAGGCAGGATCCCGACATCATCATGGTTGGTGAAATACGCGATCTGGAAACTGCCGAAATTTCCATACAGGCGGCTCTCACGGGGCATCTTGTCTTCAGCACTTTACATACGAATGATGCGGCTGGTGCGTTTACACGTCTTCTCGATATGGGGGTAGAATCGTTCCTGCTTGCTTCAGCCGTTGAAACTGTCGTCGCACAGCGACTTGTCCGGAAACTTTGCGAGGTATGCAGACAACCGATTGTTCCGGATAATAAATTTCTTGAAGAGGTTAAATTCCCTATGTCGCGACTTGCCGGTAATACCATATATAATTCGGGTATGTGTGAAAAATGCAGGATGACCGGTTTCAAGGGGCGGCGGGGTATCTTCGAAGTCCTGGAAGTAACTGAGAACATTCGGTCTCTCGTCATACAAAGAGCTTCCATGAATGATATTAAACAAAAGGCCATAGAAGAGGGTATGTATACTTTAAGGGATGATGGGTGGAATAAGGTTCTTAATGGCGTGACCACAATAGAGGAAGTTCTGCGTGCTTCGGAAGAAAACGATTAATCCTATTACAGCGTCTATTAAGAACAAATATTCATAGTGGACAATTATTATGGCGATATTTCTATACACAGCGCGAAACAAAAAGGGTGAGAAAGTTGAAGGTACCATTGAAGCTAATGATAAGCGTTCCGCTCTTCTGGTTATCGAACGTTCCGGCCATATTCCTGTTTCTGTAAAAGAAAGGGGGGCTGCTGCTGCGGTTCCTGAAAAGGTTGAGCATTTCTCCTGGCATGGCCGGACAGTAAAAATGCGTGGACGTGATGTGTTGATTTTTACTACGGAGTTGAGCGATCTATTGGCTTCCGGGATGACGCTCGGGAATGCATTGAATGCCCTCGCCAACCGCAAGACGGGAAAGCCATCAGACAAAATTATTGTTGGCCTCAGGGACGAGATAGTTCAAGGTACAAATCTGTCCGATGCAATGGCAAAGCATCCGGCCACGTTTTCCAAGCTTTATGTAAGCATGATCAAAGCAGGAGAAGCCAGTGGCGCCCTTCATGAGGTTCTGCGTAGACTCGTGGACCATTACGAGCGAATGCAGGAAGTTAAGGAAAAGGTTACAATGGCTCTGGTCTATCCCGCCATAGTCATATCGCTGGGTATCTGTACCCTTATTTTTACGATGGTTGTTGTTGTCCCTAAATTCCAGATGATCTTCCAGCAGATAGGGCAGACACTGCCGCTTCCGACGAGAATACTTATCGGAATCAGTCGTGGCACCATGCGATACGGCTGGATAGTCTTGATTGGATTGATTTTTGCCGGGTTTTCCGTAGCAAAAGCGTTAAAGACTGATCGCGGACGGTTCTGGTGGGATGGTGTTGTTTTGAAGATGCCGCTTGTGAAAGGGATCGTGGCATCCGCAATATTTTCCAATTTTGCACGAACTCTTTCCACTCTGCTGACTAACGGTGTTCCCGTTCTCCAGGCATTAGGTATTGTAGAGCAAACAGTCGGGAATGCTGTAATAGGTGCAGAAATCCACAATGCCAAGGAAAGAGTGACTGATGGTACGACCATTTCAGGCCCGCTTGCCGCAAGCAAGGTCTTTCCAAATCTTATGACAGACATGTTGGCTATTGGGGAGCAAACCGGTGATATGCCGTCATCCCTTTCTCATATCGCGACACGTTATGAACGTGAACTGAACCGTAATGTTAAAATATTCACTACGGCATTGGAGCCGATACTTATAGTTGTCCTTGCAGCACTGGTCGGTTTTGTCGTTATGAGCATACTGCTGGCTGTTATAAGTATGTCGGATGGCTTGAATGCATGATACTGTGCGTATGATAACTTGAATACTGAAAGGAGAAATATGAATAACAGGAAACAAAGAGAAGAAAAAAACAGAATACGTGAAGCCGGTTTCAGCCTTATTGAAATCATGCTTGTTGTTGCAATAATGGGGATGCTTGCGGCACTTGTCGCCGTTGGCCTTGGAGGAAGGCGCGAGAAAGCCATGATTAATGCAAGCCGTACAAGTATCGCGGCAATGTGTACAGCCATTGATCTCTATGAGGTTGATACTGGTAAACTTCCTGATTCACTGGAAAACCTTTTGAGAACTACCGGTGAGCCAAACTGGAGCGGCCCGTACATCAAGGGCGCAGTTATACAGCCGGATCCATGGGCATCCCCGTTCAGCTATGCGAAGAAGGGCGATCACAGTTATGAAGTTCGGTCCGCCGGTCCGGACAGGCAGCCGAACACCGAAGACGATATTACTAATTAGGATGTCTTCTTTGTTGTGTTGCCAAAGGCAGAGAAATGGGTGCTAAACGTACATGGATGGGCTTTACTCTAATCGAATTATTGCTTGTGGTGGCAATAATCGGGGTCCTGACAATCCTCATTCTCCCCGATTTTGTAAAATCTTTACGGGGTAATAGACTTCGTACCGCAGCACGTACAGTAGTAACGGTTGGCAAGTATGCACGTACTATGGCCCTTTTGAAACAGCAGGAACTGGCGGTAGTCTTCGATCTGAATTCTTCAGCTATCTCTATACATTCGGCATCGGAGATAATTCCAAACCGCGATACCGTCAGTATCGACGGGAGTATGGTGCGATTTGCTACAGCAGTGACTAATGATTCAACGGGTTCTGATCTCACAAACAACGTTTTGCCTGAGGGAGTTCTTCCTACCGGTACTTCAGAATTAAACAGGAAACTGGAAGATGTCCGTTTTGATTATGTCGAAATTGCAAAAGGAACCAGGCAGACAAAAGGATCATGTGTGGTTTTGTACCGCAGTAATGGAACTTGTACTCCTTACGATGTCAGAGTCATTGATGACAGGGGTGTATCAGTGACTATTCATGTTGATGCTTTATCGACCGCGACAACCGAGGGAGGAAATGAATCACCTTAAACGACATTCAAAACCGGGGAAAATCGGCTTTACCCTGGTTGAAGTTTTTCTCGCAGTTTCACTAATGAGCATAGGTTTAGTTGCCATGCTCACTGCTGTTTCACGTTGTCTGGCAGTAATGAAATCGGCCAAGAATTATCAAACAGCGCAATGGACTCTTAATAAAGGGGATCTTGATTACCCAATTGTTGCGACAAACGATGTGAAAAGCCTGGAAGTTTCGCCAGTAGAGTACCCGGGTGGTTTCACTTTTTCGCGGGAGGTCGAAGATGATGAAGATAAAGATCAATTGTATGTCATGCGCACAAAAGTATCATGGTCTGATCACAGCAAGGAAATGAGCGAAGAGGTTGTCCGTTATGTTTTGGAATTATCGAAAGACTAAGCGAGCAGAGTATACCAGTTTCCTGTCTGGATGGAATGGGTTCACACTCCTCGAACTGATGCTTGCCGTGACGATTCTGGCAGCTGTTACTACCGTAACCTACCTGGTTTTTTCAACAACAATAACAGCATGGAAGAAGGGCTTGGCGCTAAGCGATGTTTTACATCATGGCGATTTTGTTATTGAACAACTTGTTATGGGATTAAGGTCAGCATACTGCCCGGAGGTAAGGGGGGGATCAGTTCAATATGGGCTCTGGACCAAAGATAACGGGGACGGGGAAAATGCGTCCGACAGTATTTGCTGGGTAAAAGTCGGTTCAGCATTGGTTGGCAGCGACTGTCCGTTTGTAGGAAGTCCACACCGTGTAAAATTCTCAATTGAACAGGATGAAAACGGTAAAAGGGGCGTAGCCATACGGGCATGGCGATTACAGGGCCAGACTCGCGGAACAGATGATGAAATGTTTGATCCGGATAAAATCAAGCCGACTTTCCTCCCCAGTAAGATTATCGGCTTTAACTGCCGGACTGCGTGGCAAAAGGTAAATGATCAGATTGACTGGGAAGATGAATGGAAGGAAACAAACCGGATTCCAACAGTAGTTGAATTGACATTTTATATGGAGCCGCTACAGGAAGGTGAAAGTCCGGTTGAATTAAAACGGGCTGTAGGAATTCCTGTTGCGCCCCTTTCTTGGCAATAGATTCTGCAGGAGATGATGGGTGAAGAAAGCACAAGCTGTATTCTCTGCGTATTCAGATACAACAAAAGGATCCGCTCTTATTGTTGTCGTATGGGTAATCGGTTTGCTTGCCCTTCTCGTAAGTTCATTTACATTTGATGCACATATCGAGGCGCGTATTACTTCGTATTACCGGAACCGGACCAAAGCAGAGTATCTGGCGAAATCAGGGATAGAAATGGCCGAACTCCTGATGTTGAAAAGTCTCAAAGCGAACAGTGTAACGGAAGGGGATCCCGAACAATCGGAGTGGTGGTATGAGTATTCGAAACGACTGGCCGAAGGATTACCAATCCGCGGCATGGTTCATCCGCTTGGTTCGGGTACAATTACTCTTGATATTGTGCCCGAACCAGCACGACGAAATGTAAATCTGCTGAAGGAAGATGACTGGGAACGGTGCCTTGATGTTGGTGAAGTTCCACAGGAAATGTGGGGAAATCTTATTGCCGCTTTTCTTGACTGGACTGATACTGATGATACGCCGCGATTCAATGGAGCCGAAACGGAGGATTACTATTCAAAACTGGAAAGTCCGTATCAAACCAAAAACGGACCGCTGGACACTGTTGGCGAACTTCTTCTTGTAAAAGGGTTTACAAAAGCGATATTATCGGGAGGATTGATTGAGACAAATGATGTTAATCAGGAACCGATACGTGTAAGCGGAATTGGAGACCTGTTAACAACATATGGCGATGGGAAAGTGAATGTCAATGCAGCATCTCAGCGTGTCCTTATGACATTGCCGAATGTGGATGAGATATTCGCCGGTGCGATTATCGAGGAGCGCGAGGGCGTCACCGATACAAAAGGAAAAAAAGAAAATACTTCGTATCGGGATGTGAATGATCTTTTTGCGCGAATACCAGGGCTTGATCAGGCAGTACGAGGTTATGTAACTACGGATTCTGGTATATATCGAGTGACATCAGTTGGTACGGTTCACGGAGTAAAACGAACTGTCTGGTGTATAGTTCGATATGCAAACAAGCAGATGACAATACTTCAATGGCGTGAGGAGGATTAATGGTCATCGGGATGCGAAACTGCCAACAGAACAATTGTTAAATTTTATCACTGCGAATATTTATAATGGCAAAAGAACTTATAACAGGCGTGCGGTTGACCGAAAAAGTCCTGGAGTGGTCATCAATTGAAAAGACCAAAGACCATCTCCAACCCGCGGATTCTGGTATTGTTACGGTGGATGTACAGGCTTCTCCCAATGGGGAAGAACCTGTATTACCGCAGGCCGGAATCTCTGACTTGATTGCCAAAAACACGAAGCATCTCCATGGCAATATAACGCTGGGATTGTCGTCTGAGCAGCTCTTGATGCGTGTTGTAAAATTGCCGGTTATTCAAGATCAGGAGGAACTGAAGGGAATGGTCCAACTTCAGGTGGATAAATTATCACCATTTCCTGTGGAGAACATGGTTGTTTCCCATGAGATCATGGACAAAGGCAACGATTTTTGCCTTGTTCTGATTGCCGCAGTTAAAAATGAGATTGTAGATACCATCGGTAAATTACTTACCAGCGCAGGTATTTTCCCTGCCCGGGTGGACGCCAATGTCCTTGGATGGTGTCAATTATTTAAAGATGCGGAAAAGATACCAAAAACCGGACGTCAGATAATGGTAATCATGGCTGAGACTGTACCTGAAATTATTGTTTTTCAGAATGGTATACCAGTTGTTTTCCGTTCTCTTAACGAGCAAGGGCCTTTAACTGATGAAGAATTTGCGGGTGAAATTGCGCACGAAACCGCGTATACAATGATGTCACTGGAAATGGAATACGGTGGAAGCGATCATTGCGGAATTTCAATATGGCATCGGGGTAATGCACCGGCTTTCCTGGAAGATTCGATCCGCAGGGAATGTCATTGTGAGTTAAATCTCAATTCTCTTGAGTCCCTTCCGCACGTGTCCGAAGGACTTGCGCGAAGGACTGCCAACGGTGGTCAGCTGCTTGACTTAACTCCTGATACATGGCGTTCTGCCGACATCGAAAAACTTTTCAGACACAGGATGCTGATTACCGCCGGAGTACTTGCAGGAATATGGGCCTTGAGTGTAATTCTTTTTGTTGGCGGATTATTTTATCAACAGAAAAAGTTAGCATCGCTGAAATCCGAATTTGAGGTTACCCAGAAGCCGGCAAAGGAAGTCATGGATATGCGCAGACGGGTAAATATTATAAGACGGTACAGTGACCGTACATATTCCTCGCTCGAATGCCTCCGAGAAATTGTGAGTATTCAACCGGAGGGGGTTGACCTCAATTCGTATGAATATAAGCGATCTTCAGGACCTGCAACAGTTACGATCAATGGTCAGGCTGCGACTGTCGCAATGGTATATGAATTTAAGAACAGTCTGGATGCATCTAAACTGTTCATGAAAGGCACCATAAAGGGGCCTTTTGATCAAAAGGGGAAACAGGCTTTCCAGATTGACATGAAATTGCCGATTGGCGGTGAAGAATGAAATTGTCCCAGAGAGAAGCAATATTGGCGATGGTAACCGGCACGATAATGCTTTTCGGTATGACGGCCCTTTTCTCGAAATCGAAGATAGAAGAATGGAAAGACATCAGCAAGCAACAGAGTGATCTTCAAGACCAGATCCTGCGAAATAAAGAGATTATTGCAAGTAAGGCGGTCTGGCAGAAGAAACTTGATGAACTGCAGAAATCGCTTCCTGAATATCCTGCTGAACAGAAGATGGATGTTCAATGGCTTTCAACGATGGATGAGCTGGCATCAAAACACGGTGTCAAAATACTTAAAAGACAGGCTGGCGAAGAAAAAGTGGTCGGTGATGTCTATGAACTGCCTATTGAATGCAAGGATTGGGAAGGAAATCTTAATTCGATAGTTCATTTCCTCTTTGATTTGCAGAGTCAAGGTGCTATGCTTGATATTCGGCAGTTGCAGATGAGACCGAAATCAGGCGATTTGTTACGGGGATATTTCACCCTTTATTGTGCATATGCCAAGCAAGGAAAAAATGCCGGTGAAAAAAAGAAAACCAGCAAATAGATTGTTACGGCGAAAAAGCAATACCATATGGGGAATAGTGCTTTTTGTCTGCCTGGCATTTCTTGCACCAGCTCAGGTTCCACCCGCCCCTGTTCCTGCGCCTGTACCGGCGGCACCGCCAGCCGCAGTTCCAACACCTGATGCTCCTGTCCCTGCGGCTACGCCTGTGGTTCCATCACCTGTAGTCCTGCCGGGTTCAAAGCCGGCTGGCACTGCCCCGATTTCGCCCCAGTTGAAGTTCGAAGAAGCGACGATCCAAATGGTATTAAAAGAATACAGCGAAGCAACCAAACGGACCCTGTTGATTGATCCGAAAGTGCCGGCACCGGCAAAAGGAATCACTCTCAGGAATGAGGGCGAGCTTACGATGGAAGAATATCTTCAGGCAATAGAGACGGTGCTCGCCATGAATAGTATAGGTCTTGTGACAGTTGGAGAGAAATTCCTGAAAGTTGTCCCAATTGAAGCCGCACGAATGGAGGGAATGAATATAAGGGATTTCCAGGAAGGTGCCAAGCTTAAGGAGACTGATGCACTTGTCAGCCAGATGATTCAGCTTAAGAATATTGATGTGGCTGAGGCTACAAAACTTATGGATACACTGAAATTCCATCATCCGTACGGGAAAATCCACGGATTTGAACGCACGAATTGTATACTTTTGACGGATACCGCCGCGAATGTAAAAAGGATATTGGAAATTCTTAATTATATTGATCAGCCTATTGAGATACGCGAAGAGACAAAGGTAATTGCTATACGATTTGCAAAAGCTACTTTGATCAAAACAAAACTCGAGGAAATTATTGCCGAGTCACAGAAAGATCAGTCAACTGTTGCGCGTACGAAAGATCGTGGATCACCTGGCGTTGTTGCAGCTCCAACACCTGCTGTTGCAAGACCTGTTGTGCCGCCAGGTGTTATAAGGCCTGTACTTCCGAAAACCGCTACATCTGAAGCAGATACATCCACAGAAGCTGTACTTGCAAAAATGATGGATGAAGCCGAAAGAGGTATAATCCGGGGAAAGTGTAAAATTATCGCGGATGACAGAACGAATGTCCTTATTATTATCACCAGGCCCGAAAATTTGCAGTTTTTTGACAAAATCGTAAAAATTCTGGATGTCCCGACAGATCCGGATGTAATGGTCAAGGTTCTAAGGTTGGAATATGCAGAAGCCGAACTGACAGCAACTACGCTTAATACCTTGATTGGTGCACAGCAGCAACAGAAGGAATCGGGCAAGGCAGGAGCAGTAGCGAAAACAGCAGACGCTGGAGGCGGGGAAGCAAAGGGTGCTGCCACTCTTGCAGATTTTGCCCGACAACAGCGAGAGGCGCTAACCAAGGTAACCGAGGGGGAGGGGATTAAATCGAAAGTCGGCGAATTGTCAGCGCAGAATATCAAGATTCTTGCGGACAAGAGGATTAATTCACTTATTATCATGGCCAGCAAGCTGGACATGGCCACAATCGAAGAAATCATCAAAGAAATGGATATGGCTGTCTCTCAGGTCTTGATAGAAGTTCTTATCCTTGATGTCAGACTTGGCAATCAAATCCAGACCGGCGTTGACTGGATACAACGATCGCTTATTGCGTACGACAGGAATAGTGATGGATCACGCAAACCGAAAGTTGGTTTTGCGGGTGGAGGCGGTGGAGCGATGTCACAGACCGCTACTATGAGCGATTTTATTAAACCATTTTCACCCGGAGCGGGCCTGACGTACTACCTGACTTATTATGGATTAAATGCTGACATAGTCGCCAAAATGCTCGCAAATGACAGCAGGTCGCGAATACTTTCTTCACCCATAATACTTACAACAGACAATAAGAAAGCCCAGTTGGATGTAACTTCCGACAAGTATTTCTATAAAGGTCAGAATTATGTTTCCACCGGTGTAGGGAGTTATAACAGTGTTGATAATGTAGACACCAAGAGTGTCGGTATAAAGTTGGTGGTCACACCACATATAAGTAAAAACAAGAACGTTCAGATGGAAATAACGCAGGAGATTTCTGACGCAACGGGCGAGCAAAAGCTGGGTAAAGATGCTGTTCCATGGCCGATTATGTCGGTAAACAAGTTTGATGCAACGGTCTCCGTACGGTCGGGAATGACAATAGTTCTTGGAGGTCTTTCCAGTGAAGATAAATCTATAACTCATGCCAAGATCCCGATACTTGGAGATTTACCGCTTCTTGGCCTGTTATTTGGTTCCAGCGATAGCAAGAAAAACCGGCATGAAATATTGGTGTTCCTGACTCCTTACGTAATGGATTCGGCTGATGAAATAGAATCAGATGCAAGCAGGAGGCAGACTGCATTAGGCGAAGAAGGCAGATGGAAACGTGGCTGGTCGAACAGCAATCTTAGTGATCCGAGTAAAGAGGAATTACGCGAACGGGAAAAACGCGAAATTGAGAATGAGAAAAGAGCCCGTGCTGCCGCAAAAAAGATGGAAATGGAAGCCAGACGTATTGCAGTCACAACCAAAAGAACCGCACCTGCTGTTGAAGCAATGCAGAACGTGGAACTGCAAGGTAATCAAACAACGTCAAATGGGCTTAACAATGCAAATGTTGCTTCCAATACCCCTGCCGCATCCCTGGATCCTGCAATCATAGAATTCATTAAGAGGAATGAAAAGGAATACGATGCGAACCTTAAGAAAGTTGATCAACGTATTCTTCAGGAAATTATACAACCAATGCCGGAGAAGAAACCTTGAATATGTGATTGACAGGCCCGGGGACTTTCATTATTGTGCGCGCTTATTTCATGTTTTGAGGCAATTATTTTGTGAAAACATTTATACCGGAAATTAACGTCAAAGATCGTTCGTGGTTGCTTTTTGATGCGAATGGAAAGACTCTCGGGCGGCTGGCTGTAAGAATTGCCAATGCGCTCAGGGGGAAGAACAAGCCCATTTTCGCCCCGCAAATTGATGCCGGTGATTTTGTGGTCGTCATCAATGCCGAAAAGGTAGTACTTACCGGCAAGAAAGAAGATCAGAAGATTTACCAGCGTTATAGTGGATTTCGAAGCGGTCAACAGAGGATTCCTGCCCATGTCATACGTGAGCGGCATCCTGATCGGCTGATAGTTCAGGCGGTAAAGAGGATGTTACCAAAAAACAATACTGCCAGGAAAATCATGACAAGGTTGAAAATTTATGCAGGGGATAAACATCCTCACGTGGCCCAGAAACCCAGACAGGTCGTGTAGAAAGAAATCATGTGATGCCGCATTTTTCGGCGGCAGGGAGTGATAAATCAGTGGAAAGTAAGACAGAATATTGCGCAACCGGACGCAGGAAGACTGCTGTATGCAGGATCAGGATGATTCCAGGCACAGGCACATGGAACATCGATGGCAGAGGGCTGAAAGAATATTTTCATGCTGAAGCATTGCTGTATTACATAGAACAGCCCCTTAAACTTACCAATACGGTCGCAAAATATGATATTATCGCCAATTTGTCCGGTGGTGGAATTTCGGGTCAGGCTGGTGCGCTTCGTCATGCTCTTGCAAGAGCTTTAGCATCATCTGACAAATCACTTCGAACAGTACTGAAAAGCAGTGGATGCCTTACGCGTGATGCTCGAATGAAAGAACGTAAAAAGCCAGGCAGACCTGGCGCTCGTAAGCGATTCCAGTTCTCAAAGCGATAAATTTCAGGTATAGTTGTAGTAGTTTATCAGTATAGTCTTCAGGATCAGGTGATCCCCGGTATCGAGAGGGGAAATTCCTGACCGGCGGTGAAAGCCCGCGACTTTTGGTTTGCATCAATAATGCAAACCGGAACTGACACGGTGAGATTCCGTGGCCGACAGTAAAGTCTGGATGGGAGAAGACATGTGGCCAAGCTTTTGGAAGTTTGTTGCCCGGGATTCTTCTCCCGGGCATTTTTTTTGAGGTAAAACATGTTTGATCCGGTCGAAAAAGTAATAGAAGACATCCATGCAGGCAAGATGGTTATCGTTACCGATGATGAAAAGCGGGAAAACGAAGGCGATCTCGTAATGGCTGCCGAAAAGGTCTCGAATAAAGCCATTAATTTTATGATCCAGCATGGCCGTGGTTTGGTTTGTGTGGCATTAACAAAAGAAAGGCTGGAACATCTCGGACTTAAAAGAATGGCATTACGGGGTAAAGGTGATGAATTCAGGACTGCCTTCATGGAATCTGTTGATGCTGCAAAAGGAATAACAACAGGTATAAGTGCTCATGACAGAGCACGGACAATCCATGTCCTTGTTGACGATGCAAGCACTGGCGCAGATCTTGTCAGTCCCGGTCACACATTTCCTCTCGAAGGCATGAGTGGCGGTGTGCTCAGGCGCGCAGGCCATACTGAAGCATCCATTGATCTTGCAAGTCTGGCTGGTATTAAGCCTGCCGGCGTTATTTGTGAAATCCTCAAGGAAGATGGCACTATGGCTCGATTACCGGACTTAAAGGAATTTGCAAAAAAACACGTGTTGAAGATGACTTCCATTGCCGACCTTATTGCATATCGCCGTAAAAAAGAAAAACTTGTGGAATTCATACGCGAAGTAAATTTTCCGAGCAAGCATGGTATTTTTAAGCTGAAACTTTACAAATCGATCATAGACGGTGAACATCATGTTGCCTTGGTTATGGGTAATCCTGCTGATATTAAGGCACCCCTGGTTCGTGTGCATAGTCAATGTCTTACCGGCGATGTTTTTGGCTCTCTCCGTTGTGACTGTGGTTCACAACTTGCGAATGCCATGGAAATGATCCAAAAAGAGGGAGTTGGGGTCCTGTTATATATGCGACAGGAGGGTAGGGGTATAGGTTTGGCCAATAAAATTCATGCTTATGAGCTTCAGGACGCCGGGTTGGATACTGTAGAAGCGAATGAAAAACTCGGTTTTGAAGCAGATTTAAGAGACTATGGCGTTGGTGCCCAGATACTCTGTGATCTTGGCCTCAAAAAAATACGCTTGATGACCAATAACCCGCGGAAAATAGTTGGACTTGAGGGGTATGGGCTTGAAATAGTTGAACAGGTGTCTATCGTATGCCCGGCTAATAAATACAGCGAACGCTATTTAAAAACAAAAAAGGAAAAACTGGGACATATTCTTTAACAAAGGAGGTCAGTAATGAACGTAAAAGAAGTATCTGGTAACCTGATCGCGAAAGGGTTGAAACTGGGGGTAATAGTCAGCCGATTCAATGATTTCCTCAGTAAACAATTACTGAGTGGCGCCATTGATTGTTTTGTCAGGCATGGCGGTGCTGATAAAGACATAACCGTGGTATGGGTCCCTGGCGCTAACGAGACGCCCATGGCGGCGCAGAAAATGGCCCAGTCGGGGAAATTTGATGTGCTGGTGGCTGTAGGGGCAGTCATCCAGGGCGCCACACCGCATGCAGAATTGATAAACAGCCAGGTGTCACGATCGCTGGCCAAGGTGGCCATGGATAATAATCTTCCTGTTCTTAATGGTGTTGTATGCGCCAGTAATCTTGAACAGGCCATAGAGCGGTGCGGTACCAAGGCTGGTAACAAAGGATGGCATTCGGTCCTTGCCGCAATAGAAATGGCAAATCTCTACAAAGAAATGGCATCCTAGTCATATGGCAACAAGACGTGAAGCCAGGGAATGGGCGATACAGATGCTCTTTCAGTTGGATATGAATCCATCTGATGATATCGATGCCGCGTTCGGCAAATTCTGGTCCGATAAACAGGTGGACACCGGCGTGCGGGAATTCATGGAACAATTGGTGCGCGGTGTTCGGAATAATCTGGAAGAGATAGACACCACGATAAAAAAATATGCAGCGAACTGGCAGATGGATCGGATGGCTATCGTGGATAGAAATGTAATGCGCATGGCGGTCTACGAAATGTTTTTCTGCAAAGATATACCGCCTGTGGTTTCAATCAACGAAGCTGTTGATATTGCCAAGTACTTCGCCAGTAATGAGTCCGGGAGATTTGTTAATGGTATTCTTGACCGTATTAGAAAAGATATTGACCGTCCAGCGCGCAGCAAGGATTCTTGAAAAGAATACCATGATTTGCATGGAGTTATGTATTGAAGATGGAATGTCCAAAAGATCCTCATGTTGTTTTCATGACGCAGGCCATTAAACTGGCTATAAGAGGCGAAGGGTCGACAATGCCCAATCCTCCCGTGGGATCTGTTATTGTTTCAAATGGGAAAATTGCCGGAAGAGGTTATCATAAACGTGCCGGCGGTCCACACGCTGAAATAGTTGCCCTCAAATCAGCCGGGATAAAATGTAAAGGGGCCACGCTTTACGTGACGCTCGAACCGTGCAGCACTTATGGCAGGACCGGCCCATGCACGAAAGCAATCATCGAAAGCGGAATCAGGCGCGTTGTTCTTGCAACAAGAGATCCGAATCCTGATCATCACGGAAGAGGTATCGGGATTTTGAAGAAGGCCGGGATCAAAGTAGTCGAAGGTGTTTGCAGGAATGAAGTATTACCACTTTTGCAGCCTTTTTCAAAATGGATAGTTTCAGGAAAACCATTTCTAACACTTAAACTCGCGATCTCGCTGGATGGTAAAATAGCAGATAAAACAGGAAAATCGAAATGGATCTCATCGGCACAATCCCGGGATGCCGTTATGACGTTACGGCGTAAGACAGACGCGATATTGATCGGTTCAGGCACAGCTTCAAAAGATGATCCATCGTTGTTGTGCAGTCGTCGCGTCAATCCGTTCAGGGTAATTGTCGATTCACGGGGAACTCTTCCTTTATCGGCGAAGGTTTTGAATGATGGCCACGCCGGCAGGACTATTGTAGCTACAACAAAAAAATGTTCTGAAAGAAAATGTCGGGCATACAAAATGAAAGGGGCCCGGATCTGGCGGTTACCCGTGGATTCACGCGGTTTGGTCTCATTGAAGTCTCTTATGGGAAAGTTGGGCAAAATGGGTGTTCTCAGTGTGTTGTGTGAGGGAGGCGGTGAAATAGCTTACTCACTTGTCAGGGAACGACTGGTCGATAAATATATCTTTTTCATTGCACCGATTTTAATTGGAGGACAAAATTCTTCTCCGGCAGTCAAAGGAAACGGTTGGCTTTTATCATCATGCCCAAGGATGAAATTCACAAGGCATGATGATTCTGGCGACGATATAATGATAGAAGCAGTCCCTGAGTAGGCAAGGCAGGAGCAAAATATGTTTACCGGACTTATAGAAAAGATCGGTACGCTGAAAAGCAGACACAAGGATCAGGAAGGCACGGTACTGACCATAGAACATGCACTGTGGGAAATGCCCGTACAAAAAGGGGAGAGTATCGCAGTGAATGGTGTCTGCTTTACGGTAACCGGAGTTACTGAAGGGACATTTACATGTGATGTACTGGATGAAACACTGTCTGTGACCAATTTCGGTACAAAAGAAGTTGGAGCTAAATTGAATCTGGAACGTGCGATCAGGGTAGGTGATTCGATTGGAGGCCATTTTGTATCAGGGCATATCGATGGTGTTTCCCGTCTTGTTTCAATATCTAATGCTGGAAGAGATAAAGTCCTTCGTTTTGAAAGCGGCGACAATCTTCTGCATGATATGGTAATGAAAGGATCTGTGGCATGCGATGGCGTCAGTCTTACCATTTCAGCGCTCGCCGATTCATGGTTTGAGGTAAATGTTATACCTTTTACATGGACTCATACCACGCTCTGTAACCTGAGGGACGGTGATACCGTAAATATTGAAACCGATATGCTCGGAAAATATGTGCGCCGAAGTATCGAGACAGGACAAAAATCAATGCACGGACTGGATTTTGACAATCTTCGAATGGCTGGTTTTATTGATTAATATTTCTTTGGTATGAAGAGTACATTGACATCGCTGCAATCGTCATATATGTTGAATGGATTAATTCAGGGAAATTAAGACGTGAATATTATAGAAAAGCTTTTGGTAGTTCAGCAACATGATTGCAGGATCCGTGAACTTGAAAAAGAATCGCGCGATGTTCCGAAACGCAAGGAAGAAGAGCAAAAACGGCTTAAGGAACATAAAGAAGCATTGGATAAGGCTGAAGCGGTATTAAAGGGAAAACTTGCTGACATAAAAAAACTTGAACTTGAGGCTGATTCTCGAAGGGAAAAAATTGCCAAACTTCGTACACAGCAGCTGGAAATAAAAACAAACAAGGAATTTAAAACAATAGACGGAGAGATCAAGGTCATCCAGGATGGTATCTCCGGCCTTGAAGATCAACAGCTTGTCATAATGGAAGAAGTTGAGAAGGCGAGGGGGGAAGTACAAAACAAGCAGAAAGCCCTTAAGGAAGAGGATGAAGCCGTCAAAAAGGACGTAGCCTTGCTGGACCAGCGATTTGGACAGATTGACGCCGAGTTGGCAGGGATCAGGGAAGTAAGGGCAGTTGCGGCAAAAGAAGTTGAACCCGCCGCATGGCTTGTGCAGTATGAAAGGATTTTCAAGCGAAAAGACAAGGGTATCGTGCAAATAGAAGATGGTGTTTGCGGCGGTTGTCATATGACCTTGCCGCCATACGTTATCCATAGTGCCAAAAGGATGGACACAATGGTAATGTGTGATTTCTGCGGAAGGCTGCTATACTGATAATCGATGGAGTGATTTTGTCGGCTGGCAGAGGCTAATCGGTCGCTCCGGCAGTTGATGCCGGGGAGGAAAGTCCGGACTCCGCAGGGCAGGGTGTCCCGGTTTATCCGGGAGGTCTTTCACGTAAGTGGAAGAAACGGAAAGTGCCACAGAAAATATACCGCCCCGATTTATCGGGGTAAGGGTGAAATGGCGGTGTAAGAGACCACCGGGTCAACAGTAATGGAGACCGTATGGCAAACCCCACTCGGAGCAAGATCAAATAGGAAACTGTTTTGTTGCGGCCCGCTTCATTCTGAATGGTCGAAAGACTTTTCGGGGCAGTTTCGGGTAGATCGCGTTAGATGAATGACCGATCCCGCTTGGCGGGAAACAGAATCTGGCTTATGTCCTCTGTCAGTCGATATCAGTATTTGTTAGGCAGGTTTTCGTGGCTGGCCCTGGTGATAACGGGATTGGCTGCGCTTTTGCTGGTACGTGCATATTATGGCATTCCTGCAGAACCTGAACCGGACAATCAACGTATTAATCTTGTTGATAAACTCAGTTCCCGGTCTAATCTCGTTATTGACTGTTCGGTATTTCAAAGTCGGGAAGGGAATGTACTGTCATCACCCGGGACGCCAACATCCAGCCGGTTTCGACTGGCCGGCACTTTCTTTGAATATCTTTTTGATGAGAATAGTACCGGTAGCACAGGCGAAATCAAACGCGCAATAATTGACGATTTAAAAAATGGGAACCAGGCTATAGTTCGGGAAGGTGAAAAAATCGACGATATTACTGTTATCAAAATATTCAATGATAGAGTTGTCCTTCGCGATAATTCAGGCCTTGACGAGCAACTTTGGCTCACTTTTTCCGGTTTGGGCGCTGCTTCGAAGGTCACTACGGGGACAAATGACGTCAATTTAGCGTCTGGTGCTCAAATTCAGGGTATAGACAAGTTTGGTGGAAAGCAGGTTGGAGAGCGTAGATGGGTATTTAGCCGTGAAAAGTTGCTGGAATATTACCAGGGCCTCCGTGATGAGCCTGACAGGCTTGTTAAGGTCTTTGACTCATTAAAACCGGTATATGACGGTAAAACAGCAGGGCGTATCGGTGGATACAGGCTGGGCGTTGAAGGTGAGTCTGATTTCTTCAAATCTGTAGGTCTTCAGGAAGGCGATGTAGTTCGCAGTGTAAATTCAATGCAAATGACCAATCGCCGCCGGGCGGAGTATTTTATAAGTGAGTTTGTATCAGATCGGGCAAATGCGTTCATTCTTGAAGTAGAACGTGGCGGAAAACAGGAAAAGCTTCTTTACGAAGTCAGGTAGTTTGGTCATGTATCTCGGTATCTCTTCACATCAAAGTAGGAAAGTTATCATCGTATACAAATCGTGATAAAAGCCTTAAATACCCCAAATATTGTAGTTTGGCATCATGGTGAGTAGACATAAGATATATTATGCGACGTCAGGTATAATATGCCCAAATACCGTATATTCGTCAACAGGAAATGTGAAAAATCTTTTAATACCCAAAAAGCCTCGATAAACAGACCTTTAAGCATCTATTAAGCAAATCAATGATATCGAGATAAGAATTAAGAAATAGATCGAATTAACCAGAAGTGACAAAACATTTCTTATACGGCGTTAAAAGGGCCTATCTATCAGAGATAAGCCCCTTTACCTGTGTTCCGTTACTCTTCGCATTTACACAACGTTTTCACGCACGTACAGGCAACGTGTTATGGACCTCAACGTCTAACCACCATCCATCCATAACAAATAATCTATACATATTACACAGAACACCAAAGCCCTTTTAAGAATCATAAACATATCCCCAGATATCCCTTGTCCTGACATCCCATCTTCAGTTAACGCGCATACAGATAACGTATTACTAAACCCAAATCTAACCAACATTCATCCATAACGAATAATTCACATATATACACAAGATACCAAGGCCCTTTTAAGACCCCAGAAATCCCCTAAGATCTCCCTTACCCCGGCACCCTGTGTGAACTTCGCGCGCGCGAGTGTTCGGAGTCCCCGAACCCTTTTTTTCCGTGCTTCCGGCAACGCTTCATTCGTGACTTTTTTCTCCTCTCGATGCAGGGCGACCCAAAGGCGACGCTGAACGTAAAAAAACCCTTCGCTTCCCTGTCGCTCTGTTTCTTCGAATTTTTTTACCCGCGTCGTGGTCGCCCTCGTTCGTCGCAAAAAGTGATACGCACTCATTCTCGCCCCCTTGCCTCTCGCACTCAAAAAGCCCGCCCCGTGAACACGAAACACGCGCGCGCATCCGTTCACCCCTAAGAGACCTCGAAGTTAAGACAAAGAGGAAGAGCCCCGAAGCCCCCGAAGAGCTCAAGCAACACCTGCATATTTCAACACCGCATATAATCTATGATCTCTAGTTATATGCTGATTATTAACCAACAACATAGGACGCCACAACCACCCTCTTGTTGATTCCTTTTTCTCTTCAGACAATCGTTCCATACAATTCCAAAGACTTCTATAACCAAACGTACCTTCAGGTAATTTCCTTTTCATTTCTTCACGACACATCACATCAATATGTACAGTTGATAACCTTAATTTATAACCTCCAATACGCATGAACGACGACTTATAAAAACGCCTGTCAATAGATTCACGATCTTCATTGAATTCTTCCGTAAACCTTTTCTCTTTTTTCATGCATATCCTCCACGGTTACACTGCCATGAGACACGGAATATTTCCCATACACACGACACGATTTACATACATCATGAGAATTGATACACCAACACTCATTACACATCTTCAAATTCAATCGTTTCCTAGACATACTTTTTCCAAATCCCATTTAACAACATTTTCACAGCACTAGCAGAAAAAGCTTTCCTCTCTTTGCATAAATCAGAAAAATAATAATCAACCCAACAACGTACACCACGACCAGACAAACGATCCTTACACCAAGCCGAAACAGCTTTTTTCCATTTTCTAATTGTCCCCACCGCTGCAATTTCTTTATACATCAGACCTTCCTCAAGAGATAAGACTGTAAAAGCTATCGAATCATTATCAAAACCAAAATATTTCCGTTTCATAATACCTCCACATTTAACAACTCAATTTTATCGACCTACCCCAATCACTCCTTTGAATTGATTTTTTCTTTTCTCCAAACTTCAATCTTTTCCTACCAATACCAGCAGTATTTTTTTCTGCATTTATACAAACCTGCCTATGAAATTCTTCTAATTTCGCCTCCTTCCTTTTCTGTGTTAATACCTCGTAATCATACTTCGCCCGGTAAAGTGCTATCTTAATACCTTGAACAACGTAATCTTCTAATGGAAGTCCAGAAGCAATCGCACCCTGAACAAGTGACAAATATTCATTCTCTGTAAATTGAATGTCAGCTACATCAACCTTCGTATGACTTCCAATTTTCATTTTATCTAGACATACCTATCCTTCAAGATGCCCATTTGTAGTTCTGGCCGGCACAGCCGGCCAGAACCCAAACGGGACCCTTTTCGCATGGAATCTTTTCGGAAACTTTAGATGACGGACGGAATTCTGGTACTAAACTCCATCCGAAAAGAGGACTCAACTTGCCAAACGCTGTGAGGTGTCACAGTCCTTGGCCTGACTCGCGCTACTGTTATTGCTTTTCAGCAATCTGTAAACAGCTTTACGCCTACTATTTGATCATACAATTTCATTCACTCGAACAATTCATGAACTGTAGTCAGAACAGTTAAAACTATACGTGACGTGCCTTCAATTCCCGAGATTTCGAAACTTCGGCTACGTGCACTCACCCCCTACCCATGCATTACCTTGTGCTTATCAGGCCACTCCAGGCTTAACATCATGGCCACGTTCTGGTGTCATTGCTAACCTACTGAGGCCGTATAGATATATGATCAAAGAACCGATCAGAGCTTAACACGTCCCGTTACCTTTCGGCAATAAGAAAAATCTTACATCTGAGAACTATTTTTCATAATAGATATCGAAGTATTATTTCAAACTTGAATATCATGAGTCTTTTCAAGTCCACAAATAAGAACTCTTATCGGGTAATAATGTTAAACTCTCAAAGAACAAACTCACACGCACAATACGTCGATTCAGATATATTATGCGACATAGGGTATAATATGCCCATTTCCCGTATTTCCGTCAATATAAAATGTGAAACTGGTTTGAAGTGGCTGGTTCACGCTCTGTTTAATGGTCATAGCCCAATATACAAAGTATAATCAGAGCTCTGGTGCCGTCATGGGCTGTTGTGGAACATATGTAGTCATCGGCACACCACATAAACATCTAAGTGATTCTGCTCTTCAAGGATTGATTTAGTTATTGAGGATATGCCCGGATATCAGTCTTTTGGACGTCCGTCTGCTTCCTAATATGCCCACCTACTCCAATAGTTGGTTGGCCGATTACTTGCCTTTTGTAGAATAAACAGAATTTGTCCCAATTATTGCCGGAAATGCCTTTTCTAGTCGTCCAATGGTTTCCATCACAGTTGTATACCTATCATTTATATCCTGCTGACTTATATTTATTAGCCGTTGTGGCGGATGCTTAAAATTGTCTAATACAGTAAATGATGACCATTTATCAGCTTCCTTCCGTAATGAATCATGTCCAATACGAATACCATCCTCTACAAGTTTGACATGTTTCGGATCTTTGCTCTGTAGATGATACTTCAACACCGGAATTGCAATATCGTCAGCTCTATAAGCAAGCTGCCGGAAAATTGAGATTCTGAAGATGAACTTATCGACTGCAAGACGATTTATTATCGCTACCATATCCTCCTTCGGAATGTCTGTATTAAGCAGACGACCGAAACCAAACTCCATATCATATCTGTATACTTCATTAGTCATCCATTGATTGGCGGTCTCAACAACATAATCTCTTACTTCCGGTGTGTTGTTTATTTCAAGAATGGCCCTTAAGGCTTCGAACCGCCGAGACATTCTTGAACCTCTCTCGATGTATTGTTTTATTTTTGGCACAGCATTCGTGTTTCCAGTGTGTGCAAGTACACGTAATGCGTCGCACGCCCACGCGCCCTTTTGAAATTCATTAGTGGAAAACAAAGCGTCATAGACAACGGGTAGTACATCCGGTCCGAGAGATGCGACCTTCTGGGCTTCTACTTCGGTCATTCCTCCTTTCCTGAAGGATTTCATCAATGCCTGGGCTTGTTCACTTTGACCCGTTTCTTCGGCAATAACAATTGTTGAAAACCAAACGGTAAAAAAGAGCATGAACAAAACTGCTCGGCGCATAGTTATTCCTTTCTCTCGACCAACGAACATATTCATGTGTGCGAGAAACAGTAATGAAGTATACCACACTATTCATGTTTATGATACGACTTGATGATTTTAGTTAACTGAATTCCGTAGCAAATATAAGTAATTTATTGTAATGTATTGAAAATAAATCAACTTGATGGATTGAACAGGAATGACTAACTATCCAGAGTTCTCAAACTCTTAATTAGTAATGACCTGCCCCCATAGGTTGGACGGTTTTTCGTGAGAGTCCTACCGATCAGGTCTATTCTTTTTCCTGTCATCACTACTCTGACAACATTTACTCACTATCTTGATTATATTCTTTCCGTCATTTTGTCTCTTGCCAGACCTGAGAATTGATCTAAAGTAATTAACAGTATGGATAGAGCGGACTGCTGCCTATCTGGACGCGTTGCCGCGCATCCACAAGTTCGGGTAATAAAATGAAAAAGAAACGTGTCATCGCAGTAGTCATAATTGTGCTCATTGGTGCATTCATTGCTAACTTTACACTATTCAAACGCTCCGTCTTGATTGCTGAGTATTTCGTTCCAATAATTATTGCCGGGCCAACCGATGCCCATGTCACAGCAAAGCTGTTTATCACTCCAACTCATCACAGATATGGAATCCCTTTAATTTACCACCGCGTAAAATTAAGCAAACCCTACCAGGTTGGGTTTGAAGTTACCGGCACTGATCATTCCTTTACTAGCGTAGTGGTGAATACTGTATCGCGGATCGACGGTAATAAAGTTCTTTGGAGTTTTGACAATCTAAATAAAGTCATGACCTTTAAAAACTATCCATGCAATCAGAATCCCAGCAAAATCCTTCGTCAGGCGTGGAGCATTCTGCCAATTAGAATACCAGTGACTTTTCAAGATAATCGCACAATCAGCTTGGCCGTAAACTATACATTATTTCCTGGTTCATCCGTCTTCGCAGGAGACCCCGGACCTGGAGTCCGTGGGATGAATACGGATTTTGCTACGCCGGATTCCGCGAAGAAACTGCGGGCTTCCGCCGTCGCTAAAGAAGCTTCCCGCTCTGCCGGGGCTACGCGGGACAAGATGGCGGACACGTTAGCCCGCAGAGCTTCATTGACACAATCATGCAACATGACGTTCAGGATGACAACTTACACAAGAAGTTGCTCGATACACAAAGAATTAAAAAAACGGTAAGATCGAACCATGTTCTGCACTAACGTTAACGACCCTTGCGTGTGCCAGCCCGGCCATGTATTAAGAGGCGCTGTAGGCCTCATTTTGGGGCCTCTAATGACCTTATTTACTACAACCGATATGTGTACAGGTTGCTCTCGGTAGACTCGACTGGGAGTAATCTTAACCTATAAGGTCAATTTACCAGGTAATCTGCAGATCTTACCTGATTCGGCCCCATCTTGCTGAATATGGCCAGTAAACGAGGAATGCTGGTCCTATTGTATTCTTTTCTGGAACTGTGCCCCAATAACGACCATCGCGGCTGTTGCGGGTATTATCGCCCAAAACAAAATATTCAGAAGAACCAAGCTTACGTACATCGTTTGATGAAGAAATGTAACAGTCATCTCCAAAGGAATATGGCAGTACATATCCTGCCGGATATCCGGCCTCCTGCCTTTGGATTCTTGTTATGCCTAAAGGTTCCTCGATTGCCTTGCCATTAATAATTACATTTGGAGGAACCACGCTAAGAGTCTCTCCCGGTAACCCGATTAATCGCTTGATGTAATGAGTACCAGGCGGAAGTGTCTTGATATCCTGCGTTGAAAACACCATTACCTGCCCACGTTTCGGCTTGGCGAAATTCCACCGGATTTTATCAACAAAGACATGATCGCCTGTAATGACGGTTCCAGACCATAGGATATCGCCTTTTTTAAGATGGTCACCCGATGAACAATTCAGTCGCTGAATATTTCGCGGCACTTTATAACGCTTATTTCCGACATACCAGTATACAGAAGTCTCATCGCGTGATGTTTCAGCCCTGGTTAAATAACCATCTTCTTTGACTTTTACTTCCAAAAACCATTCGCCATAGACAATCCACTTGAAATACTTCATTGGTATCCTGTCCATGAATCTTGGTTCAGCACGTGCCTCTGTATGAATACCATTGAGCGTAGGTTCCATTGAGCCAGTAGGAATTTTGAATGGCTGGATAAAATAAGTACGAAATCCCATTGCCACAATTATGGCGACCACAAGAATCTCGAAATTTTCCGCAAGCCCTGAGCGCCGCCCGGCGGGAGCCACTTTACTCATGCATGCCAGCAGGGATTCACTTGCATTTTCAATGGTTGCTGCATTTCCTGATTTGATCGCGTTCTTTAATGTATCTTCAGACTCGGACAGTTTTTGCAGGTCAATCTGGCGCATTACGTCTTCCCTGTAATTCCGGAGATGACTTGCCTGCCCAAGAAGTTCCGATGCGTTTTTCCTGATCTTGCGCGTTTTAAAATAATTCATTTCTTTAACAACCCAGCTTAAGGACGGAAACAAATGCCTTCTGCGGTACATTAACCGTTCCAAATTGTTTCATCCGTTTTTTTCCTTCTTTCTGCTTATCAAGTAATTTACGCTTTCTTGTAACATCACCGCCATATAATTTTGCGGTTACATCTTTCCTGAAGGCGCGAATCGTTTCACGGGCAATAACGGTTTTATTTATGGCGGCCTGTACGGGCAGAGAAAACATGTGCGGCGGTATTGTATCTTTCAGTGCTTTGCACATTTGCCGGCCCCTGAACACCGCTTTTTCCCGGTGCACCATGGATGAAAATGCATCAACGATTTCGCCGTTCAGCAGAATATCAAGTTTAACAACGTCACTTGTCTGGTACCCCGCATGCTCGTAATCCATCGACGCATAACCACGACTGATACTTTTCAGCGTATCATGAAAATCGGTTAATATCTCATTTAATGGCATTGAACATGTAAGCATGACGCGTTTGGTGTCAATGGAATCTGTTTTCAAAAGGGTCCCTCTTCTGTCCATAATGAGTTTCATGAGATCACCTATCAGCTCATTCTGGCAGATTATAAATGCCCGTATCATTGGTTCTTCAATATGGTCGATTTTAGTCCAGTCAGGCAGGTGGATCGGGTTATCAACGTCAATGACTACACCATCTCTTTGATAGACCTTGTATATCACGCTCGGATGCGTACTGATGATATCCATGTCAAACTCACGATGAAGACGTTCCTGGACGATCTCCATGTGGAGTAGCCCGAGGAATCCACAGCGAAATCCAAAACCAAGCGCGCTGGATGACTCAGGATGATATGTCAGCGATGAATCATTCAAATGCAGCTTGTCAAGGCCTTGCCGGAACTTGTCAAAATCATCACTTACGACAGGATACAATCCGGCGAATACCATTGGCCGGACTTCCTTGAAACCCGGCAATGGCTCAGCCGCAGGATCGTTCACAGTGGTAATTGTATCGCCAATATGAATATCCGAAGGATCCTTGAGTGTCCCGACCAGGTAACCCACTTGTCCGGCGCCCAGCTCCGGCACAGGTTTGGGCTTTGGATGAAAAATACCAACCTCTTTAAGTTCGGTTTGCGAACGTGTTCCCATCAGCATGATCTTGTCGCCTATTTTTAACTGGCCGTCGAAAACACGTACATAGGTTACAACTCCCCGGAATGCGTCGTAAACTGAATCAAAAACAAGTGCCCTGGTTTTATTTGTTTCAACATGGGTTGGCGGTGGAATTTTTTTTACTATCGCTTCAAGCAGTTCTTCAACCCCCTGCCCCGACTTGGCGCTGACATAAAGACCATCTTCCATGCTGATAGCCAGAATATCTTCAATCTGTTTAGCTGTTTCCTCAATGTTGGCACTTGGCATATCAATCTTATTAATAACGGGAAAGATGACCATCCCTCGATCAGCAGCCAGATGAGTATTGGCAACGGTTTGGGCTTCAACTCCCTGCGTCGCATCAACAACAAGTACGGCACCTTCACAGGCGGCCATGCTTCTTGACACTTCATAAGAGAAATCCACATGGCCGGGAGTATCAATCAGATTCAATTCGTAGGTGTTTCCGTCTTTGGCTGTGTACCGCATTGTGACAGGGTGCGATTTTATAGTTATACCGCGTTCCCTTTCCAGGTCCATATCATCGAGTACCTGTTCGCGCATGACCCGGTCCTCAATTGTGTGAGTAAGTTGGAGCAATCGGTCGGCCAGTGTGGATTTGCCATGATCAACATGAGCAATAATACAGAAGTTACGAATAAGAGAAAGTGGTGTCGTCATTGATATAATGGTTCCTCACACAACAAGCATTTCCGCGGCCCGTTGTCGCATCTGTGCAATTCCGGACGCCATATCCTGCAATCCGTAAAGGGAAGTTCCTGCCACAAGTAAATTTGCGCCATGTGCCGCAGATTGTGCCGCAGTTTCAAGATTTATTCCGCCATCAACCATAATATCAAGTTGTTTGCCAACCGATTTTGCATGTTCACGTATGATGCGCATTTTAGGCAGGACATCGGCTATGAATACCTGACCACCGTAACCGGGATGAACTGTCATGCACAGTACTTCATCAACCTGCTCGATTACCGGGAAAATCATGTCTGCCGCCGTTTCAGGGTTCAGGGTAATACCGGGACGGGCACCCAATTCCCTGATCAATTCAAGCGCTTCGGGCACATCACATTCAGCTTCAATATGAATCAATAAGGAATCAGCTCCAGCTTCTATAAACCTGCTGATGTACTGATCCGGTTTACTGAGCATAAGATGGACACTGAGAGGGATTTTAAGGCATTTCTTTGCCATCTGGACGACATTCGGGCCAAAGCTGATATTGGGCACAAAATGACCATCCATGACGTCTATATGCAACGCATCAGCCCCGGATTGCTCGGCCCGTCTGGCCGCAGCCTCTAGATTACCAACATCCGCAGCAAGTAATGATGGAAGAATCTGAATCTTCATAAGCGGGAGATAATGCCAGATCAATAGTCGACACGCCAGAGAAAAAGGCCTTCCGGCAGAGCTGTAGGAACCCTTGCAGTACGCTCCCTGGAATGCAGGATGATTTTTGCATCTTCAGGGGGTACAGCACCCTCCCCCACCCTGATTAATAAACCAGCCAGGCTTCGAACCATTTTATAAAGAAACCCTTCACCCCTGGCTATGATTACTATTTCCGCCCCTCGCTTGATGACTTCAAGCCTGGTCAGATTTCTGATTGTACCTCTGTCAACCACGCGATTTGGATTGGCAGTAAATGCGGCAAAATCATGTTTCCCGACAAGGTACTTTGCCGCTTTCTTCATTGCATTAACATCCAGTTTCTTCCTGATATGCGTACGATATCTCCTGAGAAATGGAGGCATGATTTCGGTATTCAAAATGAAATAACGGTACTCCTTGGAGACTGCGCTTCGTCGCGCGTGAAATTGAGGATCAACCATCTCTACTTTGAGTATCCTGATATCCCTTGGAAGAATCGCATTTAATCCTTTCTTGAATACAGAAGTTTTGAAGGGATTTTCCAAATCAAAGTGAGCAACCTGCATTCTTGCATGGACACCCTGATCAGTACGACCGCTTCCATGAACTTTGACCTTCGCACCTGTCAGTGTCTGGATGGCTTTTTCAAGACTTTCCTGGATAGCAAATCCGTTCAGCTGTACCTGCCAGCCTGCATAGTCGGTCCCATCATATGAAACTGTAATCTTATACCTGTTCATCGCCGGACGTGTTATTACTCATATTACATTTATCAAGATATCCCTGGAGGATTACCTGTGCCGCCAGTTTGTCACGTACACCTTTTCTTTTGGCCCGGCTCATATCCGACTCCTCAACAAGCATTCGTTCAACGAGGCTGGTACTGAGTCGCTCATCCCATTTTTCGATTGGAATCTTCAGGATGGGTTTCAATCGTTCAATAAAGGCTTCAACCTTCAGAGCCATGGGACCTGCCGAAGCATTCATATTGAGGGGCAACCCTATGACAAGTTTTTCTGCATCATGTTCTTCGCAAATCCGCTTAACCTCAGTTTCAGCTTTCAATCCATGCTTCAGCTCAACCATGCACAACGGCATGGAAATGATTCCTGCAGGATCGCTCATGGCAAAACCCAACCTGACATCACCATAATCCAAGCCGATTATTCGCATATATTTTCTTTCTCTGGAGGCAGACTGTAATTGTTGTGAGGTTAAAGTAGAGACTTATATTTCCTGTTTTTCATCAGGAGCTGTACCATTTTTTTAACTTCTTGCGCCTTGTCTTTATGGCAAACAAGCGTTGCATCCTCTGCCTGGACCACAACAAGATCACGAACACCCAGTAAGGCTGTCAACCTGTCGTTAGAAACAACAATGTTGCTGAATGAATCCAGTATCTCAGATATTCCGACTATAACATTACCGTTATTATCCTTTGTGAAATGATTCTCCAATGCTGTCCACGATCCTACATCATCCCATTTGAAAGATGCTTTCGCCATGATGATGTTGTCGGATTTTTCCATAACAGCATAGTCGAAAGATATCTTTTCAAGTTTTGAGTATTCATTCGCAAGGATGGAATTGAAATGGTTTGTTCCAGCCGCTTTTTCCATCCGGTTTGCCATTTTAAGGAGTTGAGGAGCATGTCGTGCCAATGCATTTTGCATGGATGTCACCGAACAAACGAACATTCCTGAGTTCCAGCAGAAGTTGCCGGAAACTATGTATTTCTCCGCCTGTTTTTTGTCCGGTTTTTCAACAAATCGTAATGCCTTCAGGAATGTCGTTTTGCCTGCAGCCTTTATTACATTGCCGGTTTCGATATATCCGAACCCGGTACTTGGAAACGTGGGTTTTATGCCAATAGTAATCAATATATCGGCTGTAGCGGCAAGGTGCAGACTGTCGTTTATATTCTGCTGAAACTTCGTAATGTCAGTGATTACATGGTCGGCAGTCAAAACACAAAACAATCCGTTGGGGTCCCTGGCCTTGATAATACCCGATGCAAGGGCACAGACCGCTGCGGTATCCCGGCCAAAAGGTTCGCCTATGATGTTCTCCTTCGGGAGTGCCGGGACCGTTTTAGCAGTGACCTTGACCAGATCCTTGCTCGTTATGACTAGGATCCTGCCTGGCGGTATCAATCCCTTTAGCCTTTCCACGGCAAGAACAAGTAGTGGTTTGCCGCCTACAAGCGAAAGGACCTGCTTGGGATGTTTAGATGTACTTAATGGCCAAAACCGTTCTCCCTTACCGCCTGCCATGATTATCGCGTAACTTTTACCGGCCATTTATGCCTCCATTAATAACTGAAAATTAAAATCAGTCTACCTGTTCTTTATAAAACAAACACTGTTATTGCGCATTGTTCAGTTGGAAAATCCGATATAAACCATATAAAGTCAAATTCTGATCGATATGAAATCGCAGGTTTATTCCCTTCAAAACTGTTGTCGCCAGTCCTCCTGTTGCAATGAGCGTTATATGTCCAAGGTCGTTATGTTTTATCAGATACTCCGTAATCTCACGAATGAGTCCGCGATAACCTATAAAGGCGCCAATCCTCATTGCATCCTCCGTACATCGTCCGATTCCGGGACAAGTTCCGTTGATAGTTATTCTCGGAAGGAGCGCAGTCCTGTCTGCCATGTAGTCGGACATGAGGCGAAGTCCCGGAGCAATCACTCCGCCGATATATGAACCTTTTGAGGTAATTACATCAAATGTGGCCGCAGTACCAAAATCGGCGACCAGTACCGGATGGCCATATTTGTGAAATGCGCCACAGATATTAGCAAGGCGGTCAGCTCCGATACTCCCCGGTTTTGGATAGGCAAGTTTTACTCCCAGTTTGAGCCGATGATTGACAATAAATGGTCTTTGCCCAATAGCTATTGTCATTTCCCTGTTCCACAATCCGTTTAATTGAGGAACAACAGAACAAAGAACTCCGCCTGTAACTTTTATATTTCGTAATACCTTGCGAATAACCCTTCGTATCGCGCCCGGGCTGTCTTGATTTGTATCCATCCGGGCGACATTAATAATGGCTTTCCCATTGCCGATAGCAACAGAAATGGATGTGTTCCCTATATCAACCAAAATAATGTTTTTGTTCGGTATAAGCATATAATACCCGGAAAAATGAATACTATTCGATCTCAAGCGAGAGATCAGCGGCCGGCGCGGAATGAGTCAAACATCCCAGGGAAATGGCGTTTATACCCGTTTTCGCTACAGCCGTAATATTTTTCAAATTAATGCCGCCGGAAGCCTCCAAACGGCATTTTCCTGCACATTCTGCGACACATTCCTTCATATGACGGACTGACATATTATCCAGAAGTATCCAGTCAGGTTTAGACTTCAAAACATTTCTCAAGTCGTCAATGCTTTCGACTTCAACCTCAATATCCATGTCAGGGTATTTCCGTCTTGCTTCCTGTACGGCGACATCCAGTCCACGGGAACCGTTTGTTGTCCATAATTTACGATGATTGTCCTTAATTAGAATACGGTCATAGAGACCCATCCGGTGATTACACCCACCCCCGCACAAGACAGCATATTTCTCCAGACTTCGGAGGGTCGGCGTAGTCTTCCTGGTATCGAGGATATTTACATTGTACGGCTTTACTTTCGTTACAAAAGCAGATGTTAAAGTAGCGATGCCGGTCATTCTCTGCAAAAAATTCAATGCCGTCCTTTCTGCAGTCAGAATAGAACGCACCTTTCCGGCTATACGCATAATAACATTCCCTTTTGAGGCTTTATTCCTGTCAGGCGTAACAATCGTGCATTTCAATGTGCGGTCAATATGCCTGAAAACATTCCGTGCAACAGTGGTTCCTGAAACAACATAACTGCCCCTTGAAATGATTGCGGCCTTTGCCGAAGCACCACTTGGAACCAGCGCCAGGGTTGTCGCATCACCACTACCGACGTCTTCTTTGAGAGCACGGTTGATGAGTTCACGTATTTCTTTTATTGATGATATGACGTCTGGTTTCATTTTTTCCAGCGGCAGGCCATATAACAGTAACCTTCAAACGGTTTGTCACTTTCCTCCACCACTATGGGGAAACAATTATCCAACCGGTGATAGTTCGTCTTATGATCTGATGAATGTACTGAAAATGAGAAAAGATATGTTCCTTTTGCCATCTGTATGTTGTCCAGATACAGGCTAATAGTCCCTTTTCCTTCTATGGTAGGAATATTAAAATTTTCGATCTGAGTATTATTTCCATAGATGATACGGCCATTAACGTCCGATATGGCGAAGCCAAACACCGGTGTCTCAATTCTGGCAGGTGTTTCATAGGATACCCTGGCCTCAAGAGGTTCATTCCAGTTGAATTTATCGGTAATCTTCCCGTTTTTGTTAAAAAATTCTGCCCCTGTAATTTTAACCTCGCCTGTCCCCCACTCCCTTCTTATTGCCTTTGTAGAAAGGCGGCGTGATAAGGATTCATAAGATTCGACCATTTTTTCCGGATCACCGATGCCGAATACCGTGCCATCGTTAAGGAACAAAATGCGGTCACTTATCGACTGGATGGTACGCATGTCGTGGGAAATAATAAGCATTGTTTTCTTTTTTTGTCTGAACTCATCCATCCTTTGAATGCATTTTCTCTGGAATGCAGAATCCCCGACTGCAAGAACTTCGTCTATCAGGAGGATATCCGGATTAACTTCAACAGCCACAGCAAATCCAAGACGCACGTACATACCTGATGAATAATGTTTGACAGGTTGATCAATAAATTCCTGGAGCTCGGCGAATTCGATAATTGCGTCCATCCTTTCTTTCATCTGGGCCTGGGAAAGGCCCATTATGGCTCCAGCGAGATATACATTTTCCCGCCCGGTCAGGTCCGGATGAAATCCTGCACCAAGTTCAAGAAGACATGATATGGTGCCCTGAGTCTGGATTTTTCCTTCGGTTGACATTTTCGTTCCGGCAATAAGCGAAAGAAGCGTGCTCTTTCCCGCACCATTGATTCCTATGATACCGAGCGTTTCCCCTCTCCTGACAGAAAAACTGACATTCCGGAGCGCCCAGAAGTCGCGGGTTTCCCTGCCCCGGAAGCATACTGTATCCAGGATAGCGGATTTGATTGTTCGGGTACCACTGGTTCTTAACCTGAACTTTTTTCCGATATTATCCACCATTATAACATTATCAGGCATTTTTATAATTCATCTCCGAAACGCACTTGAACTTTTTGGAAAACAACAACACCTATAAGACATATTATCCATGAAACTCCGAATGAAAGAGCTATTAGATGTATTCCCGGAAATCCTTCTGAAAGAAAAACTGATCTATATGCCGTCAGAATACCGGTCATAGGATTTGCAAAGAAAAGATAATAGGCGCTTGGGCCAAGAAGTTCTGTGGCCCTGGGCATCACGTCCCCAATACCATAAATTACTGGTGTAAGGAAGAACCATGCCAGCATGATTGTACTTAATACATGCTCAGTGTCCCGGAAAAAGACATTCATTGATGAAACAATTAGGGCTAGGCCAAGGCAAAGTGCAAATTGCGTCATTATAATCAGAGGAAGCAGAATCATTACACCAAAACATGTTTTAACTATCAGCAGGTATATTAACAATACCAGTATTGACAGGAGAAAGTTGACTGTATTCGCAAGTACCATTGCACTTGGTAGAATTATCCGTGGGAATGAAGCTTTCGTAACCAGGCTGGCGTTACCCATGATTGCATGAAGTGAATCGCCCATGCACATTGCGAAAAATTGCCATGTTATTATACCTGTTACGAGGGATGGCAAATTTATATTGAATCGCATCAAGTGCAGAAATATGGCATAGATGCAAATCAGAAAGATCGGTCCAAGCAGTGTCCAGAAAAAACCAAGGGCGGAATTCTTGTACCTGATTTTGATGTTCCGCTGGACCAGAATCAGGAGTAGTTCCCTATGCTTATATAAATCTTTAAACATCGGGAGCAATTTTCATTCCTTGCGCACCAATTGTCAATTTGAAATACCCGCTATTCTTTGAGCTGATTTTGGGCTTTTATACACAAAAAAAGCGTCGGCATCCATTAGATGCCGACGCAAAAATGTAGATAGCAGAAAATACCTATTTCTTTTTCTTTTTCCCGCCCGTAAATACCTTTATTGCTGTGTTAACCCTGGCCGGATATTTCAGAATATCCCTTACGACCTTGGGATTCAATTTATTGGCGACTTCTTCCGGCATCCCCAGCGCGATGAGTCTTCTCAGCTGCACCTTCTGTTTGCGCTTGCGATCCGCGCCATCTTTCTTAGGCCTGGTTTTCGGTTTTTTATTGAATTTTCTTCCTGTACCCATATTAACCCCTCCGGTTATGATTATCGTTGAAAGCGGGCAAGTATCGGTAATCCCCTCGCAAGTATCAAGCAAGATTTTATTATTTGATGGTACGGACTCTAATTGAAGCGATAATCTCTTAGCGTATCAGTTTGAAATCAATCCGTCGCTTGTCAAAATCCACACCGGTCACTATTACTTTCACTTTTGTGCCCAGTTTGAATACCAGTTTCCCGGTTTCAAGGCATTTGCGCTTGCGGTTGAACTTCACAAAATCGCGAGAAATATCCGAAATATGAATAAGTCCCTGTAACTGCAGATCTATGATTTCAACAAACATTCCGAAGTTGGTGACCGTAACCACAACTGCGTCGTATGTCCGCGCCTTTTTCGCCTTCATATTCTGTTCGAGATATCTGTACTTCTTGATCTCCAGCAGTGAACGTTCAGCCTGGGCAGCATTCTGTTCTGTGCTGGAGCATGCCATTGAAATTGCCGCCACTTCCTCTTTTTCGTATGGCACTTTGTGCTGCCCTGCAGACGATTTTCCGCCTGGAAGCAGATATGCAAGTTGTCTGTGAAGGACAAGGTCGGGGTAACGCCTTATCGGTGATGTGAAATGGCCATAATATTTTTTGGCCAGCCCATAGTGACCTTCCGGCTTTTCCGAGTAAACTGCCCTGTTCATACTTCGCAGCACAGCAACCCTGATATGGTAGGCAAGTGGATTCCCCTGAACTGACTTCAGAAAGACCGAAAGATTGCTTCTATGTGTCAAATCGCCAGGCCTGAGCCCCATATCCATTAATTGCAGAGTAAGGTCTTCAATTTTATCTCTGCGCGGAGGTTCATGGATCCTGTGGATTCCCGTCAGGCCGCGATTGATTACTTCAGTCGCGACGGCTTCATTTGCCAGAACCATGCATTCTTCGACAAGTTGATGAGAAATGTCATTTTCAACGATCCTTAGACCTGTCATGTTGCCGTCAGGACCTATTAACATTTCACACTCAGGCACATCCAAATCCAGAGCATGGTTCGCAAACCTTTTTGCCCTGAGCTGTTGCGCCAGAGCATTGAGTCCTTTTAGAATCGTGACGGCTTCAGGCGGCACCTTGAAATCAGCGGCCTGTCCTTCCGCCTCCGCTTTGATCTTATGCGGGCCATGCTTTAAAACGGCAAAGGCCTGTTCGTATGTCAGCCTGAGCTTTGACCTGATAATTGTTTTGGCAAAGTTTCGATGAATAACTTTCCCTGATCCATCAACGGTCATAAAAACTGAGAATGTGAGTCTATCCTCGTTGGGCCTGAGGCTGCATATTCCATTGGACAGCTGTTCGGGGAACATCGGAATGACCTTATCGCCAAGATATACGCTGTTTCCGCGTTCTTTCGCCTCGATGTCACATGCGCACCCCTTTCGCACGAAATGTCCGACATCGGCAATGTGAACTCCAAGGATTCTGTTCCCCGCCTGATCCCGTTCGAGAGAGAGAGCGTCATCGAAATCCCGGGCAGTCGAAGGATCAATGGTCAGGATAAATTTGTTTCGAATATCCATCCTTTGTCCGGGCTGGTCCATTAACGCTGATGCATGCTCTACTTCGCGCATTACCGCCGGCGGAAATTCTTCCTTGAATCCAAAATGGCGGATGATTGTAATTGTATCCAATGACGGCTTATCAGCTGGTCCAAGAACCTCGACAATTTCCGCTTCCGGACTGACATGGCGGTTTGGCCAGGATGTAAACCTGATTACTACGCGATCGCCTATCCTGCCGCCTTTTGCATCCGGCACGTAGAAGTCCTGACTGTAAGATGCATCAATGGGAACAACATAATAAAACCGGCCGGTCGATTTAAGCGTTCCTACAATGTCGTGCCGTGATCGTTCGAGGATACGAATGACAGATCCCGACCGTCTTTTGTCTTTTGACTGGGCATCAAGCCTGACAACAACCCTGTCACCCGGAAGGGCCGTATTCAGTTCGGTGGCAGATATTACAATGTCCGGCCCGCCTGTTTCCGTAAGAAATCCGGTGCCGGAACGGGCAATATCAATCTTTCCGGTAACCAGGTCAGCGGGCTCACCCACGGAATATTTGTTGTCACGGATACGTACTATTTGACCGTTGACAACCAGCTGGTTCAGCCATTTCTGGATTTTTTTTCCGGCATGGCCATGAAGTTTAAGTGCTTTTGAAATCTCCTGCGCTGTCATCGGTACGTTCGCCCGGGTTTGAAGAAGCGCAAATATATCCTGTCTTAATTTATTGATATCCATTTTTCTTTCTCTGCTTAATACGTAATCTCCGTATCCTGTAATTATTTGTTAATCTACTCTGGTCCTATAAGGTGTAATGATCATGTAGAGGGAATCTTTGCCTCCATATAAGCGCGAACAGCACTAACGGATGCCGGCAGTACGTCGCACTTCGTCGGCATGCCTTCCAGCGCATCTATTGCCGGATGATGGGCAAGATCACGGCCGGTCGCCTGTCTTATTGCATCGCTGAATTTTGCAGGATGAGCGGTTGCCAGACAAATCATCGGTTCATCGCTGTTCTTCAGGCGTAAGCCAACATTCACACCCACGGCAGTATGCGGATCAAGAAGGTAACCATATTCATCGTAGAACTGTTGAATAGTCGAAAGAGTTTCAGCCTTACCCGCCGAACCGGCAACAATGTTCCTGTCGATCAAACCGTCAGGCCCCTTCGCTATTTTGAGTGTTCCGGTTCTCGAAAAAGACACCATCATGTTCTTTACATCTGATGGACTCTTTCCAAGCCGGTAATAAAGATATCGTTCAAAGTTACTGGCCACCTGTATATCCATGGACGGACTAAGTGTCTCGACTACATTGCCGAGACGATATTCACCGGAATTGAAAAAACGTGACAGGATGTCATTCTCGTTGGTGGCAAGAACCAATCTGGCTATTGGTAAGCCCATTTGCAAAGCGATATAACCCGCAAAAATATCGCCAAAATTGCCTGTTGGTACAGCGAAATTCACCTTATTTGCTTCAGTCGCTTTCATCACCCTGAACGTACCGTAGAAATAATAAACAATTTGTGCCAGGACACGGACCCAGTTAATCGAGTTGATCGAACCAAGAGAATAGCTGTCTTTGAATTTCAAATCACAAAAAAGGGACTTCATTATTTTCTGGCAATCGTCGAAAGTACCTTCAATGGCAATATTAAACACATTATCATCCAGGACGGAAGTCATCTGCTTTTCCTGTATTTTGCTGGTTTTGTTGTGAGGGTGCATTATAAAAATACGGATCGCGTCCTTGCCGCGAATTCCTTGAATGGCAGCGCTTCCAGTGTCCCCGCTGGTTGCGCCGAGGATGTTCAACTCCTGTTTTGATTCTTTCAGTATATATTCAAAAACATTTCCAAGAAACTGCAGTGCAACATCCTTGAAAGCCAGGGTCGGTCCATGGAAAAGCTCCATGATAAAGATGCCATCAACACGAACTACCGGAGTTATATCCTTGTTGTCAAAGCGCGTATAGCTGCGTTGAATAAGATATTTAAGATCTTTTTCGGGTAAATCAGAAAAAAGACGCATAACCTCAAAAGCAAGATCAATAAATGACATTTCTTTCCAGTCATTCAGCCGGTCTGAAACGTCAGGTATATTTTCAGGAATAAGAAGGCCACCGTCACGGGCCAGTCCCATCATGACGGCTTCACGAAAACTGACAGGGTTGATTTCCCCTCTTGTACTGATATACTTCATAACAGTGAACTTAGATGTTACAAACTTAACCTTCAAGCATAAACGGGATTGTCGTTTCCGTATTTAGATACAGGAGGTTTATTATGACAAAAGTACTTATTCCTCTGGCGGTAGGTGTGGAAGAAATGGAAGCAGTGATTCCCATCGATATGTTCCGGCGAGCCGGATGGGAAGTAGTTTCTGCCGGAATGACCTGTGAGATCGTAAAAGCATCACGTGACGTACAACTGGTTGCAGACAAGCTCTGGAAGAATGTAACTCCTTCATCGTTTGATATACTTGTCCTGCCGGGTGGAGCCAAAGGAACAGCGTATCTTGTATCAAATAATGAAATTCTGACAACCGTCCGGGATTTTGTTAAAAACGGCAAGATAGTCGCAGCCATATGTGCTGCTCCATTGGTTCTACAGGCTGCCGGTGTCCTGGAGGACAGAAAGGTAACCTGCCATCCTGCCGTTGCCAGAGAAATGAAAATTCCTGAAGTAACGGATGATCCTGTTGTTGTTGACGGTAAAATTGTCACCAGCAGGGGTGCAGGAACGGCCTTTGAATTCTCTCTTGCAATTATCGAGATGGTCAATGGTCCGGCGAAGGCTGATTCTGTGGCTTCTGAAATTGTACTGTAAATCAAACTGATGCTACCTGGCCTCGGATTTCGCCTCATTTACGACAATGCGGCGTCCTTTGAGTTCGTTACCATTTAATGCGCGTATGGCAGCCATTGCCTGTCCGCGGTCAGGCATTTCTACAAACCCATATCCTCTTGATTTACCGTTGAACTTATTTTTTATAATCCGTGACAATGCAACCTTGCCGTAATTTTCGAAAGCCCGTCGCATTTCTTTCTCGTCAACGTCATAGGAAAGATTACCAACATAAAGCTCGACATTAGTCCCGTCTCCGCTGCCTCTGTCGGTATCGTCCCGATCACGGCGGAAACGTCCCCCGCCCCTGTGGTAACTTTTCCTTCCAATGCTTCTCCCTATGATAATACCCAGCAAAAACCAGGCGATGCTGAAAAGGGCAATTTGTCCTATACCATTCATGAACTTCTTCTCTCCTTGTGGTGGCTACTTCATCTCCAGAAAGCCGTCCAGCTTCCGCATGCGCGTTGGATGCCGGAGCTTACGCAGGGCTTTCGCCTCAATCTGACGGATACGTTCACGTGTGACTGAGAATTGTTTACCCACTTCCTCCAGTGTCCGGGAATAACCGTCAGTGAGTCCAAAACGGTAATCCAGAACCGCCCTCTCGCGGGCAGTAAGCGTGTCCAGAACGTCTTTCAACCTTTCTTTTAACATGGTATGCGCTGTCATCTCAGAAGGATTTTCGGCTGACTTATCTTCAATAAAATCCCCGAAGTGGGCGTCATCACCTTCGCCGATAGGACTCTGCAGGGAAATAGGCTGCTGGGCCATTTTGTAGACAGCCCTGACCCTTTCAACCGGCATGTCCATTTCCGTTGCTGCTTCTTCGGGTGTCGGCTCTCGCCCGTATTCCTGAACAAGTTTTTTCTGTACTCTCAAAAGTCTGTTGATCGTTTCAATCATGTGTACTGGAATACGGATCGTACGCGCCTGATCAGCAATGGCGCGTGTTGCCGCCTGGCGTATCCACCATGTGGCATAGGTACTGAACTTATACCCGCGCCTGTATTCAAACTTTTCAACGGCTTTCATCAAACCGGTATTGCCTTCCTGAATCAAGTCGAGGAAAGACAATCCCCTGTTCATGTATTTCTTGACGATACTAATGACCAGGCGGAGGTTCGCTTCCACCATTTCTGTTCTGGCTTTCTGGCCGTTCTTCATGGATTCCCTGAGCTCTTTAAAAGATGCAAGAAACTCATCCTTATCCATGCACACACCCATTTCCAGTCTCATCAAAAGTTTTTTCTTCTGTCTCAGAATAGCGTTTCGCTTCTTGCACTTTCGTGCCTTTCCCTGTGATTCAATGTCATTGACACATTGCCTGAATTCTCTGTAAGTGTTCTCTGATTCAGTCGCCATTTGTTCAATGACCTTCTGCTTGAAATGGAGGTGCTCAAAGGCCGCGCTGATCTGATCGCGCATTTTCTGTAAGACCTTCTCTCTGCGCGGTTTAAACGCCTGTCTCGCATTACGGAATAAAAGTCCCTGCTTCAGTAAAACTTTATGAATTTTCAATATATGTCTTTTGACCTTTGGCAGTACCCGTATATACCGGTCCCTACTATCTACAAACTTATCAGTGACAATTCGGTCAAAACGTTCCCGTCCTTCCTCAAGACGCGCAACGAGATCCATGTACATCTCAGCGGCAAAACCAAGCTTGTTGAAGATTGACTTAACGCTGATTTCGGCTTTCTCGATACGTTTGCAGATTTCTACTTCCTGCTCACGTGTTAGAAGTGGCACCTGTCCCATTTGATGCAGATACATGCGGATGGGATCATCGAAGAAATCCAGCCTTGAACCTTTTCCGGTCTTTTGGGTTTTCTCTACTTGTTTGCGGTGTTTATCGACATCGGCCGACTCGATTATTTCGATGTCCATACTCCGCAGAAGAACAAGGTAAGATTCGAGTTCTTCAGGGCTGATTACATTTTCAGGAATAACTTCATTGATATCGTCAAAGGTAAGATATCCCTGTTCTTCCGCAAGTTTAAGAAGGCCCTTGATTTTCTCGTTACGTTCTTCCCTGTTGGGTGCAGTACCGGGCAAACGCAGATCAACTTCCGAATCTGTTTCGTCAGACTTAGCCAGCAATTTCAGGCGTTTACGGCCTGCCAAAGATTTCAGCTTCTTTCTTCCTGCATGCTTCCCTTTGGGACGTCCGCGGTGTTTATGAAGCTTCCTGATTTTCCTTTGCGTTTTCTGTCGCTTCTTTTTGCTTCCTTTTTTACTCGCTTTCGACTTGGTCCTGGTTTTGATACGCGTTTTGGATCGTTTTTTCGACTTGGTTCTGGCCATCTATAGGAACCTCTCTTACATTCTCAGTATTGGATATTGGTCATTTCGAATGAATACATCGACGGGTTATAGATATGCATCAGCCTAATATCAAGCAAAATAGGCAAGGAAATTTATTTGGCTTTACCCGGGCTTTTCTCTACTTCTTGCAGAAATTCGGCTATTCGATCAGTCGTGGCCTGATCATTGGCTAATTTTGCCATTTCAGAAGCCAATTTGAGGTCTTTCAGGGCAGATTCAACAGCGCCACTGGAAAAGAGGCTTCTTCCTGCTCTAAAATAACGGTCTGCAGCTGTGGTATAGCTTTTGGCCATACCATACGCTTTTCCGGCAAATTCAAGGGACCCCGCCATTTTTTGAAAGAGGCATGCAGTTCTCAATAGTTCAGATTCCCTGTCATACATGACACCTGCATCAACATGGTTATTTTCAGCCATGCAGAGTTTTGCACGTAAATCTGCCACCATTGAGTTGATCACCGGTGATTCAACCTTTTCATTAAGTGACTCAATTTTTTTCATTCTTGCCTTCACACCCGCGATGTCACCGTCTTCAATCATAAGATCGCTGGTTACCACCCTGCATTGAAGCTCGATACCTCGATCAGTAGATCGATTAAGCATTCCTTCTGCAGTCCTGGCGACTGTAAGTGCTTCCTTGATCTTACCGGTTCTTTGCATTGCCTGGGCTTCCAGAACATAAGTACACAGGGTATCCTTTTTTATTGCCGCCAATTCTGCCCTTGATTCATGAATTAAGGACATTACGTCCTGAGTTCTTCCCGTTTCCATCACACATACCGCAAGATTATAGGAATTCTGCGAAATAGCGCCCGGATCATTGGCGGTGCGTGCGGATTCCAACTCTGACTGGAAATGTTTGATATCCGAATCAAGTTCCTCTGAATTGACCCCAACCTGAACAAGAAGCTCCGGTTCCTTGCCTTTGTCCATGTATTTTCTCCATAGCCAGTGTTTCTGAACACCTTTTATAAGCTTCCGTGTTTCACCGATTGTTTCGTGGGTATTAAGCACTAAAATATTGATATTACTGATTACTTTTCTTAATTCTTTTACTAGTTCGTCATCTTTCAGAATTGTGCCGGCCAACCCCTTGCCGTTCTCTATACCTCCCGTTATTTTGTTAAGATTTTCGAGAACCGTGCGGATTTGTTTCATTATTGGCATAACTACATCCTGTACATCTGCCAAAGCCTTTTTTGCCGTATCCATGAGCTCATCATCTTTTTTGCACTCGATAAAGTCACCATCGCTTAATGACTCACCTTTACCAATCTCAATTTCGACTATTGAATCTCCGGCAAAACCGAATTTCTTCTGTACCCTGGCAACAGATCCTTTTTTCAGATGCGAGAGAAATTGATGTTTGATCTGGAATGTTGTCTGCATGGTACCATCTTCCATTGGTATAATCTTACCGACACTTCCGGCTAAGGTATTCCTTATTAAAACTTCATCACCTTCCCTCAGTCCAAAAGCGCCTTTTTCAGTGCTGAAAGTCGTATGTAATATCGCCTTTCGTTCGAACCATCCCTGGGTCCGCCCCGTCAGGAATATACCGATAATCATGAGTATGAGCGCGAGAAGTACAAATCCTCCCGCGATTTCATTTGCGTATCCTAATTTGAATGATTTCTCTGTCATTGTCCCTCCCCGACCTGCAATACCTGCCCGCCGCACATTTTATAACGCCTGGTATTTTTAAATGTTGTCATTTCCCAAATCTGCTTATTAGAAGTTATCCATATTACCGCACTGTGTTTTAAGAGTGCATTTGAAACAAGTTCAAATAATTTAGGCAAATGCTCACTATGCGCCGAATTCTCAGGGCATTCCAACAATAATAGATTATGATTACCGATAAAAGCTCTAACCCATTCAGATCTGCGGAGAACACTCATGTCTGCAAAATCAGGTCTTTGATCAGGAATGGATGGTAATCCGACAAACTGGCATAGTTGTTCTATTTCTGCTTTGATTTCAGAATTTGTCCGGGACGTGTGATGTCGCTCGGAAAGCGAAATGTTTTCATAAATGTTTAAATTGCTCACCCATCCATCCCGTTCAAATACCCGGCCGATTTTTCCCCGCATTTCGCTCTGGCGCCATGGCAACATTCCCTGCCAGCTTTCACCCATGAAAGTAACTGATCCTTCATCTGGATCAATCAACCCTTCCGCAAGATCACAGAGCGGCATGTACTCGCCGTCTGCTTCAAGCAGAACGAACACAAGTTCACCGGTCCCGATACACAGATTGATGTGTGACATGATCGTAACCCGGTCCGACAACGCATCAAGTCTTACGCCGCTGAATTCAAGTATATTATTGTTCTGCATTTTACCTCATGCATAAGTCAATATGGATACAATTGCGGAAACAACAAGTACGGCAGCAATGGATTTCACAACAGCCTTTGTCGCGGCCTGAGGTACTTCGGTGATGGAACCGCGAATTTCAAGCCCTTCGATACAGCATATTACCCCGGTTGTAAGGCCGGGAATAATCGTTTTTGCAAGAAAATTTCCAACATCTTTTGGAGCAATAGCACCGGTTACACTGCTTATAAACTGTTGATAATCTCCCTTGGTTACTTCAAGGACAAGCCCCATCAGATATCCGCTCATGAGAGAGACAACTGAAAACATAATAGTCAGGCACAAAACTGATATGACAATCCCTATCACCCGCGGTAGCACAAGATAAATCATGGGGTCCATACCCTGGGCATTTAGTACATTTGTCTCCCGCCTTACTTTCATACTTGCCAGTTCCGTTGCGACTGCAGTTCCGCTCCTTCCGATTATTACAAAATTTACAAGCAGCGGTCCAATCTCACGGAAGATAACAGCAACCAGGATTGACCCAAGCATGGCCGATTGCCCGAATCTGGCCAGCCACACCTGCGCCTGTGTAACAATTGAAATCCCTGAAAGGATGGCGATAAAAGCGATCAGTCCGAACGCATCAACTGCAGTAAAGAGAATCTGTCTTGCCAGCAACTCACGAACAGTCCTGGGCCAATACCGCGGCTTTGACGCAGTCCAGAGTATACCACAAATCACCGCAGTAAGTGAACGAACAGAATGCCACCGTAATATTGTTCTTTTTCCGAAATATCCCAGAATATTCATATGAATCTATGACGGACTTGTTACGGTTACAGTAGTGTCCCTTGATTACTCCTTCAAGAAAATTCTAATCCGTTGACACGCTCACTTCTGTATTCTAGCATTAGAAAAAATGATCGAAGGAACTATCGATGCAGGAAGTCACAATACAGGGTGCCAGAGGAACAATTCCAGCATGTGGGGACGAATTCAAAAGGTATGGTGGCAACACAACTTGCTACAGCCTTAGAACCGATAAAGGAATAATAATATTTGATGCAGGAACAGGTATTTCTCATGTTAAGAGAGAAATTGCACATCTTGGTAAAACGCTTCCGATAACTCTTTTCTTTACACATTTTCACATGGATCATGTAATCGGATTTCCATGTTTTGATCCACTCTATGACAAAAATGCAAGGATCAATATAATGGCCGATCCACGCAGACGTGATAACTGGAAAAGTACGTTAAAAACATTCATGGGCAAACCATACTGGCCTGTTGGATTGGGTGAGACTGATATTAAAATGACACTCAAAGACATTCCCGTTTCCCGCGATGCCATGGATGTTTACGGGGCCAGAGTATCATGGCTGAGCGTGCCGCACCCTCAGCAATGTCTGGCGTATCGTATTGAAGCAGCAGGAAAGACGACCATTATTGCCACTGATATCGAATATGACCTTGAGACCATTCAGACTTCTTTTATAAATTTCTGCAGGGGTGCGGATTTCCTGATTTTTGATGCGCAATATACACCTGAAGAATATGAATTCCACAAGGGTTGGGGCCACAGCACGTGGCAGGTAGGCGCCAGAGTAGCGGCATGCGCTGGCATAGGGCGTCTTATCTTGACACATCATGCTCCTGCCAGGACCGATAATGAATTAAATCGGATAATAAAGAATGCAAGAAATGAATTTGCTTCCACTGACATTGCCATGGAGAACATGGTGCTGCGAAAGTGAACAAACCTTCACCGTTGTCAATTCCTAAACCTTTGCAAGTTCAGGCGGCAGGCACGCTTTAGTGATTTTTCCTTCAGTTGCAGCTTTCAGTGCCTGATCTATTACATATTCAATCTCAGTTGCATTACCAGGCCACGAATATTTCTGAAAGATATTAATAACTTCCGGATCCAAAACAGGAAGTGCCTTACCTCCCGCTTTCCTGAGGAGTACTTGGCGAACCGTTGGCATAATGTCCTGCTGGCGATCACGAAGGGGAGCAAGCTGTATGAAGATTATTCGGATATATTTATACAGGTCCGGATTGAATTTGCCGTCATTAACAAGCTGTTGAAGGTTCGTACTCGTTGTGGCAATTATGCGTATATCCAGAGGAATAACCTGGGAAGATACGGCGCTGGTGATTTTCCGTTCCTGCAAGCACTTGAGAAGGTTTTGTTGAGCTGGCTTGGGCAATGCACTTACCTCGTGCAGAACAAATGTTCCTCCATTGGCTTTTTCGATTCCGTTCTGTGAAAATAAGTCGCGGTCGGCATCAGGAACTGAGCAATCAACGACAACTATACTTTTTTCTTTACGCCTGCTATTGGCATGAATCGTCCTGGCCGCAAGTTCCTTACCTGTTCCATGTTCGCCGGAAATAAGAATTGTTACATCGGTTCCGGCGACTCGGCTGATCATATCACAGGCACTCTTCATCGCCGGACTCTCGGCAACGATATTTTCGTATTGGTAACAGGCCTCCAGTTGCAGGTGAAGGTTCGCATTACCACCGTCGGAAGCACCACCCTGGTCTACAGCCTTCTGTACCGCAGACACAAGTTTATCCACTTTCAAAGGCTTTTCGATACACGCAAAGAGCTGGAATGCCGATAATTTACCGGCCGTAGCACCTCCATCACTCTCTGTAATCGCAATAATGGGTGTTTCAGGATGATGGGCAAGGCTTGCAGTTATCACTTCAATAGCCATATCAACACCAGCTCCTTTGCCAGTGGTAACAATCAAAAGGTTATACTGTTCAATCTGGATATGTTCCTTGGCCCTGGCAGCGTCGGAAGCCGACACAACCTTGTAACCCTCTGTCTTCAGGAGTTTTGTAAGAATTGCCGAAATACTTTTTTCATTACTTAACAGAAGTATCCGAGACATTATCCTTATCCTCTCTAAATCACTATACAACTATTTATTAAGTTGTAAAAATTCACCACTCCACCCTTCCGGTGGCGGGCTTTCCCTGTATTGTTGAATACGGGAAAGGAGCTTAGCACTTGGCCCATCCCTCTGGTCAAGCTCTAAAACATTTTCTAGAAGTTTTATTGATTCATCCCATTTTCGGGCCCAATGCAGGCGCAGCGCCTCCTCGTACAACTCAATAACCTTCATTTTTTCTGCTGATAAACCGCCTTTTACGGCTAATAATTCATAAATACTGATCGGTTTTGTTTTACCTTTGACAATCATTTTATCAAGATATCTGGCTTCAATCGCATTTTTTGCCTCATTATACGTGGTCTCACCTATGATAATTAATGTATTATATATTTTATTTGCGGGTTCGAGTCTGGCAGCCTGGTTCACGGCATCACCCATGACCGTATATTGGAACTTCCTGTCTGAACCCATGTTTCCTGCCGTCACCACGCCCGAATTCAATCCCATTCGGACATGAATATCGTGACCGTACTCTTCGTTGAGTTTTGGCCGTATTTCAGCCAGTTTTGCCTGTTGTTCAAGTGCCGCTAAACATGCCTCCGTAGCGTGATTATCCATGGGATAAGGAACACCCCATACTGCCATGATGGCATCACCTTCGTATTTGTCGACATAGCCATTCCTGTCCATTATCAGGTGTGTCATCGGACTTAGATATTTATTCAGAAGTTCCGAAAGTTTATTCGGAGGCAGGTTCTCCGATATGGTCGTAAATCCGGCAACATCCGAGAAAAACATTGTTGCTTCCCTCCGTTGCCCTGTAAGCGAGAAACTCTCCGGATTGTTTTCCAGGAAATGCAGAACTCGTTCCGAAACCATGGTGCCGAACATGTCCCTGACACGCTTCTTCTGCAATTCTTCCTGCCAGAATTTGATCATCGTCAGCGTCGGGTAGATGATTATTATCGACAGGATCACCCACACTGGGACGAAAACGCCATTATATACCTTCAACACAAACCAACTGAACAGGATCGAGGAGATTACCATCACAATTGAAACCACGAATGACAGCCACGACCTGCCGCGGGAAATAAAGAATGTGAGAAACACACCCATGACAAAAATCGCCACAAAATTGGCCCCATCTATCCAGTTGGGAATCTGAAGCATGTCGCCCGCGAGCATGTTGTCTATCATTGTGGCATGTATTTCCACGCCGGAGAAGTCCTTCGTGACAGGTGTTGCCCTCCTGTCCTTAAGACCGACGGCTGAAGTGCCGATAAAGACAATCTTGTTCGAAAAACTGGAGGCAGAAAACGCTCCCGATATCACCTCCCATGCGGTAAACACGGGAAACGAGGACACAAATCCCGTCTTTGGCTCCTTGTTGACATCGCGGAAATTAATAATCAGGCGACCAACATTGTCGGTTGGCACAACCAGGTCTTTTAGCCGTATCTGTGTTATCCCACATTCATCATAGTCGACGAAACATCGGTCTCGCTCGATGTTCATATCAAGCCGGAGAGCCTCCATCGCTAGGGACGGATATATTCTGTCAGGTCCGTACGCCCAAACGAGCGGGTTGCTTCGTACGATGTTGTCGCTATCCGGTATAGCATTGAAGAAAGCGCTACGCGATGTCTTCAGGAGCTGTTTGATGGAGATCGCAATTCCACCGGATTGGAGAATATAACTTTTGCCGGCACCCTTGCCCTTGACTATAATATGCTTGTCTTTGTCGAAGTATGGGTCAAATGACAGATCGATATTCGTCAGAGGCTCATCGGTAGGACTCATGGCACAACCAAGAATTGTCTTTCCTTTCGCAAGAGTGGCTGCGAAAATTTCATCGAAGTCCAACAGATTATTTGGCACACCCTTTAGTTCCACATCCAAGTTGAAGTGGCTGTTCATGTTGGTGCGTATCATCACCGGGGATGTCCTGTCGCGTTCGGCAAAGACCACATCGAACGCCACAACACTGGCGCCGGCATCAAGAATCTTCCTGGTCATTTCAGAAACGAGGTAACGCGGCCATGGCCACTGCCCCAGCTCGGTACGGCCGAGACTTTTGTCGTCAAGATCGACAATCACAACACGGTCTGACTTCGGCTTTGCATCAACGCGACGAAAGTACGTGTCATATCTTATCGAGTAGCATATCAACCTGTCATAAGCATAGTTTGATATGGCCTGTATTAGTGAAGAACCAGAAATGTAAAATGAAAGACATCCGATTGTAAGCAGCAATCCAACAACTACCACCGGTGATATTTTTTTCAGCATAAGCTATAAAGGACTATAATGGGAAGATAGCCCCATCCATAAACTACAATAAATATGACTTTTCTAAGAATACCATATATTCTCGCATTACGCAGCTCATTAAAAAATACAGAAAGTACTGAGCGTTGCAACGTGTCGATCATACTGATATAACGTAAAGGTGGATGTATTATCTGTTACCTGGTAATTCACGTCAACGCCCCATCGCGAGGTAATCATCTTGCTGAGACCCATCATGTATTGTCGTTGAGTATCTTTCCTGTCTGATGGTGCAAGTAACTCCTTCCCTGCATAATTTGAAGTCATATTCCTGATACGGCCATAGGCAATTGTTTGCCACGGCAGCTTGATCTCAGTGCCGAACTGCCATTCAAGGCCATTGTATTCATAAACGTCAGCTTTTGTGAAATCGTGTGAAAGAAATACTCCAATGATGACGCTGTGTTTCTTTTCGCCAAAATAGTGCCTGATCATCTCCCCTGCGGAGACATAAACACCGTCCCTGTCGTCAAGTGTTGAATAATCACGCCTTTCAAAACTGGTAAGCGTCCCCAGCCTCCATTCACCCGAAGGACCATAGGCATACATGAAGGCCGGATGAATTCCATACATGTTTACGAGAGATTTATTCCCCGTTGATATATGCGCTACCCGTAACGGAGCTTCCCAATATCTTCTGTCTGCTAGATACCTTGCCCCGGTATCACACTGATAGAAAAGGCTTTCATTCTGAGATCTGTCATTCAACTGGTTCTGATAGTAAGCCGCGGTTGTACCCCATCCCCATTTGCCAGGATCCCCTGCATCATATACCGCGCCGGCAAAAATGGATCCTGCATAACCCTTTGACTTTGCAGGCTGGGATGTCTGCTGAACGGTAAGTTCATCAATTGATTGAGAACCGAAAATTATAGGCGCTATACTTATCCGCTCGGAATCGGGGCCAACGTTCACATTGTCGTCATCAAAAGCCATTACATCGACTCTTCCTGAGAATTGCCATCTTTTGACTTTCTTTTCCATTTCAGTAATGAGCGCTTTTATTTTGCGCTTTACTTCAGCCGGTGGATTGGTTGTCAGGATTTTTTTAAATTCTTTTTTTGCAGCCGCATCTTGTCCCAATCCCATTAGACAACGGGCAAGTTCAACACGTGCACGTCCATTATCAGGGTTTTTCTGCAAAACACGTTCAAATGCAAATTGTCCGCGTGAATATTCTTCCATGGCATAACAGGTCATCCCCAGGGCGAAATTATACTTTTCATTAGCCGGATCATTGTTAACCAGCTTGCTGAACATTTCATACGCCTGCTTGAGATCACCGTTTAACCTTGCCTTTTCTGCCTCTGCATAGGTTGCCGCGATTGCCTTGTCGGTATAAACTGCGGTTGTCTGTTTTGCTAGAATGGCCACAACATCCTGCGAATTTTCAGTTATTGCGATCTGTAACGGTGTTCTTTCGTCGGATGCTTTTACTTGAGAGTCAGCACCTTTTGCCAGAAGGAGAACAGTGGCATCGGCGGCATTCAAATAGGCCGCCCAATGCAGAGCGGTCCATCCCTGTTTCGTGGCGGCTTTAATATTTGCACCTTTCGCGATTAAAAACTGGACAAGATTTGTGTTGTTAAGACCGGCGGCAAGATGAAGAGGTGTTGTGCCGCTTTCATTTTGGGCATTAACCAGGGTTGCATCAGCAGAAAGCAGTTGTTGTACCTTGACTACATTCCCCGCTTCTACCGCGTCATGAATTTCTGCGGCATAAAGCGCAGGAATTACCAGAAGGATTATCGTCCCGACCACTCCCAGAACTTTCCCGCTCATTCGAATTATCTCTTGAGTGCTTGCAGACCACCTCTTAACACTCCGACATTATATCCATGCTGGCGTAAAAGAAATACCGCTGTAGAACTTTGCCTGCCATTTATACAATAACAAATATACTGAATTGATTTATCAAGTTCCGACATTCGCGTACGAATATCGTTCAACGGGATAAACAACGCACCGTGCAGACGTCCTTGCTTCGCTTCGTCAGGGTCTCGCACGTCAATCCATTTTGCACCTTTCGCGATCTTGTCTTGGGCATCCATGGGTGAGAGCCATACAACCATGGGTTCTTTTACATAATCATCGAACGCATCCTTGGACAGACGCATTACAACACCGTCTGTTTGCATCTTGATAGTCGCGTTCCGCTTCGCATTTGAAATAAGTGCTTCCTCGCCAAATCCGACAGGTTCATTCAGTTCAGCAACTACTTTTGGTTGATCTTCATTATTTGCCTGTTTGAAAACCTGGGCCATACCGGTAACCAGCAGATAATAATAGTCACCTTCACCACCCTGCTCTATTATCGTTTCGCCTGACTTGACCTTGACGGTTTCCATTCTAGCGAACATTTCTTCAAGGTTTTTGGCAGGCAGGTTCTTGAATAAATCAGATTGCCGGATTTTACCTATTAGAGCTGTCTTATCAGGCATGGGAGTTTCCACACTTACTTTACTTTTGAATAATTTGTCTAATATACCCATATATACCCCTCCAGTCTTAAAGAAAAAGCATATGTCGCAGACATTAATGTAGGCGTTCCAGCGACAAGTGGAAAATAGCATAGAGATTTGTACGTTTGCTAGGAAAAACTTTGACATATTGAATCCATGATGTTACACAAAGACAAAATCAGTACATGCAATGAGCAGAATGAGAATACAAGCAATCGAAATTCCTGACGCCGACGTCTTTAAAATTCTTCTGGATAATTTTCCCGATATGATTCATTCAATCGACGATAATGGCGATATCGTCTATACCAATCGAAGAGCAGAGACACTGCTAGGGTACACCAGGGAAGAGCTTCTCTCCATGAACATTAAACAGGTATATGCCGAAGAAGTTCAGGAAGCTCTTGCGCGTGGTTTTTCTGATCTTAAGGAAAAAGGCGACAAAATGGTCGAAAGCCTTCTAAAGGCAAAGGATGGGACAAAGATACCTGTTGAAATACGATCTTTCAGCATATACGATGATGAAGGCCGTTTTATCAGAACCTTCTCCATCCTTAGAGATATGCGGAAGATAAAAGATCTTCAAGCCAGTCTCGTGCATGCCGGAAGGCTTGCCGCCATAGGAGAACTTGCGTCCGGCGTGGCCCATGACATAAACAATCCGTTGACAGTGATATTACTCTCAAACGAAATGCTCTTAAATGAACTTAAACGGACAAACATAACACCAAGCGATTCTTTCCAGAAACTGGAAACAATGGCAAAAGACATTCAAAAGGCCTCTCGTTCGATCCAAAAACTCGCTGACCATCTTCGTAACTTTTCACGCGGAATGGCTGAAAAACAGGAACTAATTGATTTGTATAACAGTATATCCGATGCTTTGTTTATCACCAAAAACAAAACCATGTCCGCTGGCGTGGAGATCATTAATAATATTAAAAAAGGAACGCACTTCGTCACAGGCTGTTCAAATCATATAGAACAGGTTTTTGTGAACCTTATCGGTAATGCCTGCGATGCCATGATCGAACGTCAAAATCGCCAATTGACCTTATCCATCGAACCAGCAAAATTTGACAATGTCGATTGTTGGAAATGTAATATAATGGATACAGGAACAGGTATTCCAAAGGAAATTATTGATGAGATATTCCAATCATTTTTTACAACAAAACCCAAGGGGAAAGGTACAGGACTAGGATTGTCGATTTCACGCGGAATCGTACGAGATCACAAGGGTGACATTATCGTGTCATCAAAACATGGCGAAGGAACTACCTTTTCAGTACTTCTCCCCGTCGTAGTCGTTTAGTTTTTTTCGCTTCGTATGTATTCACCCTGCCAGTCGGCATCCGGAGGATTTAACTGATAATATTCAGCTCTTCGACGCAAGTGAACTGATGGTCCATCGCTGGCAATTTTGAGTATGGAGTCGATTGTAACAATACAATCATGCCAGGACCTGGAATAAAATTGTTTTAAGGCTGTTTCGTATAGTGAAATGACTTCCAGTTTCCCAGCCTCGACCTTGCCATGTTCTCCAATGACTTCGTAAATCGAAACAGCGTCTTCTTTGCCTACAACAATAATTTTACCAAGATGCCTGGTGATAATTTTGCCTTTAACCATTTGATTGGTAACATCACCGATGATTATTTTTGTTCCAAAATCCTTATTGGTCGGTTCAAGACGCGATGCAAGATTAACGATATCGCCGATAACGGTATATTGGAATTTCCGCTCTGAGCCCATATTACCGGCTTTTACTGTTCCGGAGTTAAGTCCCATTCTGACGGAAATTTCAATTCCAAATTCTTTAACAAGCCTTTGATTGAGCGACAACAGCATCTCCTGTTGTCGCATGGCAGACAAGCACGCTTTCAATGCATGATCAGGATCAGGATATGGAGCGCCCCAAACAGCCATAATTCCATCACCAACATATTTGTCAACATATCCTCCGTGATTCAGTATCAAATCGGTTGCCGGCGTTAGATAACGATTTAACAGTTCAGTTAATCGCTCCGGCGATAATCGTTCACTTATTCCAGTAAAGTTTACGACATCCGAAAACAAAACAGTTGCTTCCACATTGTGTCCACGAAGGGAAAAACTTCCAGGATTTTCTTCGAGATAACTCAAAACCTGATCGGAAACCATCGTTGAAAACATATCACGGATACGTCTTCTCGCTTTTTCTTCTGCAAGAAACCTGTAGGAAAGTACCATTAACGAACATACGGCGATATAAATCAATGGATTGATGATCGGAAGAATGGCCCAGCTTCGGCAAATGCAGGCAAATGCCACAATAACATAGAGGACAGCAAATAAAAGAGTCGCGAAACCCAGACGAGCCGTTTTTTCCAGAAGACAAACTATTGAAAATGCCACAAACAGGCATCCCCACATAATAAACTTACCCATCGTATGAAGAGGTCTTACGAATTCCCTGTTAAGAATATTATTTACCGCAGTTAGATGAACTATCATCAAGGGACTTCTTGCTTCGATGGGACAAGGACCAATATCCAGCCCAGCGCTGTTAATACCGGCCATAATCATGCGCCCATTCAGACGGTCCCGATACACCTGGGCTACTTTTTTCTTGAATTCCTTTGACGTGCCGGACGAAGATGGAGCCACATCAGCAAAACTTACGGCATTAAAATCATTAAACTTGGCGGTAAAATTCAGATACATGCGCCCTTTTCCATCTATTGGTACATGAATATCACCACGACTGGGAGAATGAATAATAATTTCGTGTCCCAGATAAACCTCGACGGCACCCGTCGCAAGTGGGAAATCCAGGCCGAAATGCAGTATGCATGCCATAAGTGCAAATGAAGGAACGAATACTTTCTTTTCTACATGTTTTATCGAGTTGTAATACTTGAATCCAAGTACCAGAGGGACCATACGCATTATGCCATCTGCATCCGGCGGTGCATTTAAAAAGCCAAGCATTGAATAATCCAGCAATTCGCTGCTGGGCAGCATGGCACCGCCCTGGTAATCATACTTCTGATGTGCTGAAAAATGTATGTCGTCAGCAGGGATTGAAATGTCCAGAATATACGGAATCGCAGTCCCTTTCGACTCATCCCCCGTCTTGTCAGAACCAAATATTTCCTGATCTGTCCATCCATTGACTTTTTCATCTTTAGAATGTTGAGCCTGTGTGCGAAAATAGTAACCGATGACGGGATGGAAACGTTTATTTTCAGAAATTGAAGCCATACGATGAGCCATATTTAGATTACCCTGCTCAAGGGCAAAGCTGTTCATGTCATAGAGAGTCTGATCATCGAGTGATTCATTCGGATCATTGGCAATCCTTTTGAGCCCGTTCATTACTCGTAAAAGCTTCTCCGACGAACTGTTAACGTCCTGACTCCCCCTGATACTGTCACCGACGATATCCTGGAAAACAATGTCATACGCCAATACAGTTGGATGCAGGAAATTGTCAAAAAACGACAGTTGATCCGAATACGCCTCTCTCGAAAGCCACTTGCCGGCAGGAAATCGGCCCATCCGATTTTGTGTTTTTGTATCGATTGAAAGGACAACAATCTCGGGATTAACCAGTGTTTCAGGGTCCGGCGTCAGCATATAACGCCAGGTCATCAAGATATCTGCCGACGCGGTTTCCCATGACTTTAAAAGCGTACCCCCGACAAGGACTACGATTTCCATGGATAACAGGGACAAAAGAAGAATCACACGAAACCCCTTGCGTGATCCTTTTTGCGTTACAGAATGATTTACAATTGAATCAGCCATTTCCTGCCAGATTCTTCTTATCGTATTGAATTCCGACCGTACCGACCCTTAAACCAACCGGATTCATACACTCCCATCCCGGGGTGTTCAATGGTAAAAAAAAAGACTTCCGCCTTGACTGAACAACCTACCATACAATATTATTATATAAAGCTTAGTTATGGGATTTGATTTTTTCACGCAATACATAGGCGGGGGAATTGTAATCATGAAAAGAACGAAGTGTTCTATCGCAGGTATACTGGGTCTGGCTGTTTTTTTGTCTGGCAGTATTGTATCGGCAGCACCATTTGAACTTGCCTTTAAACTCACAAAAATTTTGGGTGAGTGCGCTGTAATGGCTCCGGATGCAAAGGAATTTGCGGCTGCCGTCGAAGGTCAGGCTTATCCTTATGGTTCGAAAATAAAAACAGGAAGAAAATCTTCTGCTATTATTGAATTTTCCTCGGGTAACCTTTGTCGTGTTCTCGCCAGCACAGTTCTTACTGTTACTGAAAATGCAAAAGACAAGAAAGCCAAAACCATTAAGTTGGATGAAGGACGTATTGGAGTGGAACTCGAAGAAAAATTCCATGAAAATAACAGCCTGAATGTCGAAACAGCTGCAGCAATATGTGGTGCAATTGGCTGCAAATTTACAGCCAATTCAACAATTGAAAACGATCTCAAGGTGGTGGTCTTCGCATGGGAGGAAGGTAAAGGAAAAATCACAGGCGCTGACTTTGAAATTCCCCTTCTCGAAAAGGATGATGCAGTTTCTATTTCAAAAGCAGCTGAAAAAGATTTTATACGAATTAAGAACATCAAAGGGGCATTCAATATCAATCTCAAAAACTCTCAGAATGAGCAGGTCTCTCCGGAACTGAAACTCGGCTACAGTGTCAAAATCTATCGTGAAATTTCGCCCAACGGGGCCAACATTCTTGTCTATACATTGATACTTACTCCTGAAGGCAAAACAGATGTCACTTATGCTTATAGCCGGCCGCTAGGAGCTCCAGGTACAACACCGCCCGGTGCAGGTAAAGGTAAGGGCATAGGTAAAGGTAAAGAAGATAAAGGTATGCAGCTTGCCGAAGGTGAGATTGTTCCTATTGCTACTACGACTACGACTGTGCCAACTACAACAACAACTACCAAGCCTCCGTCAGATATTTTAACACTTATTAACGGAATTCCACCGCAACCGTCGACTATAACTACTACAATTATTGGTGGAACAACCCGGCATCGACACAGAACAACACCTACCCCTGTTGGAGAACGGTAAAAGGTTGTATTGATGGTTGGAAACGACTGACTGACATGCATCCCGGTTGCTTACTCGGGATGCATGTTTTTTAGGGAAAAGAAAAAATGCTTATCACAAAATTCAATAAGATGATTCACAACAAAACGTTGTGGTGGTTCTTTGCAATCACCGTAAGTATTTGTTTTGTCTGGACATATTCTGATTATTCGAGCAGCGGTGGTGGTTGCACGGAACGAGTACCTGATGCTGTCGGCACGCTCTACGGAAAGGAAATATCTGCGAGGGAACTGGATCGTGCAATGTCTTTTACAATGCGATTGCGAAATTACCATAATCAGTCTTCTGAACACATGAAATTAATCCGCCGTGAGGGATGGAAACGTCTCGCTGCTCTGAAAACCGCCGAAACACTTGGAGTATCAGCTTCAATCAATGATCTCACAACTACAATTGGGCGCGATCCCAGCTTTCAGGTAAACGGTACATTCAGCAAGGAACGATATAAGACGGTAATTGAATCACAGATGCAGGTACCAGTAGAGACCTTCGAGGAATTTTTACGCGAGGAAATTATTCTGCAGAAGATCGGCAATATTCTCGAATCTTGTGTTTGGACATCACCATTGGAACTGAACCAGAGACTAACTCGTGTTACCGATATATTCTCAATCCAATACGCAACGTTTAAAAAGGACAAGAATACTCCAGTCGTTACGGTTACCAGCGACGATGCGAGGAAATATTTCGATAAAAACATCGAAAAGTTCCGTGTTCCGGAAAAGGTAAGTGTTAAATTTGTCAGTTTCCCGGTATCTAATTTTCTCTCGAAAATACAGGTGACAGATGCCGAAGTTGCCTCCTATTATACCAATAATATTGAAAAATACACTTCTTCTGACACAAATAACCCTACCGCCACGCCATTCGAAAAAGTGAAAAAGGAAATATTTACATCGTTAAAAAATGAAAAGGCACTTACTGAGGCAAAAGATGTTGCCGCCCGGTTCGTTACCATGCTAATTCCAGACCAAAAAGGTAAGGCGCCATCCTTTGATGAAGCTGCCAGTAAAAAAGGATTCATCATTTCCACGTCCAAATTCTTTTCCATAAAGCAGGATGTCCCCGGTTTAAAAGTCAACAATGATTTCAATATAGCTGCTTTCGATCTTGACCCATCAGATCCGGAAAAATACTTCAGTGATCCGATAGCCGGAGAAGATACGGTGTATGTGCTCGCATCTAGGGAGAGGCAGAAATCTCATCTACCAGACTTCAGTAATGTCGTTAATCAGGCCATTTCCATGGTAAAGAAAGAATCTGAACATGAGGCTTTTATTAAGAAATGTACGGAGATTAGAGATTCAGCCGCAAAAACATTAAAGAGCGGTCAAACATTTGATAAAGCCCTCAAAAATTACAATGCTTCTGTCAGTACCAACATGACATTTTCTGCTTATGAAGCTGCCTCCAGTCCTTTCGAATATTTTGACGTAATACTTCCGAAAATCATGTCTATGACAAAAGGGGACATAACAGAGCCCTTGGAAATAGATGATGGAATGATCATAGTATATGTAGCAGATAAAAAGCCCGGGGTCGCAGGATCGGCAGAAATGTTAAGGCCGGAAATGATCGGCGCGATAGACCGTTCCCTGGTGACAGCTCTCTACGAAGATTGGAAAGAGTACCTGCTGTCAAAGGCGGGATTTATGGATCGTAAGGTGTCTGCGACGACTTCAGAAGATTCCGAACCGTCAAATGAGCCTAAAACTACAGGCCAATGATATCAGCTTTACGGTTGCATTTCCTGCATGTACCCTTCTCAATGCCTGTGATCTTTGTGTCGTATCCATGTCGCGAAATGAGTATATTTTTACACTTTGGGCATAAAGTGTTACAGCCGGTATCAGACCATACATTTCCAAGATAAACGTACATTAATTGAGCACGGCATAATTCATATGCATGCTCTAGAAGCTCCAAAGGTGTCACGGGAATACTGAGTTTATATTGCGGGTGATAGGCACTGAGGTGTAATGGTACATTTTCCCCAAGGTTATCTTTTATCCAGCATGCAAGTTTTGTGATCAGCTTTTCATCATCGTTAAGTGTCGGAATAAGTAGGTTGGTTATCTCGACATGGCAACCGGATTTTACTGCCTGTATTGCAAATGCCATAACAGGGCCAACAGAGCCGTGACACTTTCTTTTATAAAATTCTTCATCAATGCTTTTGATATCTATGTTAAGAGCATCAATCAGCGGCAACAACTCTGCCGCTGGTTCTGGTTCAATATAACCATTAGTTACAAGTACATTGGATAAGCCTTTGGATTTTGCAAGCTTTGCACAATCCTCCACAAATTCAAAATTGATTATTGGCTCATTATATGTATAGGCAATTCCCATTGACCCGGACCCCTGAGCCTTTTCTACAATCTGCGCCGCAGTATATTTTCTCGATCTAAAGTCAACCTCCTGGGAAATAGTCCAGTTTTGACAGAAATCACAGGCAAAGTTACATCCCCATCCGCCAAAGCTGAAAATCGCGGCACCTGGATAAAAATGATAAAGTGGTTTTTTTTCAATAGGGTCTACCCCAACTGAAGATACGAAACCATATCCATCAGCGTTCATTTCCCCATCACGAACACTTCGTACCTTGCATAAACCTGTCTTGCCATCCGAAAGCCTGCAGTTATGAGGACATAAATCACATTCAATCCGACCATTTTCAAGTTTATGCCAGAATTTTGCTGTACTCATAATCTTCCCTCATCCCATAACCATGTATTCTTACTATCTTGTATTCTTCTGTCCACTTTCTTTTCGCTTTATGTGAATAATCTCATTATTCTTCACTATATGAAGTGTTTTATCATTGTTCTTGATTCTGTTGGAATAGGCGAAGCTCCAGATGCCGCTGATTATGGTGATTCAGGCGCCAGTACTCTCGCTCATATAGCCCAGGCGGTCGGCGGGCTTAGCCTGCCGGTCCTGCAGAAAATGGGCATGGGGAACATACCTGCCATAACAAGGGGTATTGCCATCGAAGGGCTGGCCCCCTGCTCCGCTCCTATAGCCAGTTACGGTGCCATGCAGGAGGTGTCTAGAGGCAAAGATACTACAACTGGTCACTGGGAAATGGCTGGCATCGAATTAAAGGCAGGATTTCATATTTTTAAGTCTGATCCACCATCATTTCCTGAAGAACTTGTTCATGAATTCGAGTTGCGCACCGGTAGGAAAATACTTGGGAATAAGGCTGCCAGTGGTATAGCGATAATCGATGAACTCGGTGAAAGACAGATGAAAGAAGGTTCATGGATTGTGTATACCAGTGCCGATTCAGTATTTCAAATTGCCGCACATGAAGAGATTATTCCGTTAAAAGAGCTGTATAGTGCCTGTGCAATCGCACGCGAACTTTGTAATCCTTATAAAGTGGGACGTGTTATAGCCCGGCCATATCTCGGTAAACCCGGCGCTTTTAAACGTACCGAAAACCGTCGTGATTTTTCATGTCGCATGCCTGATAATACGATTTTCCACCGGTTATACGACGCTGGTATCCCTGCAATAACTGTGGGGAAACTGGACGACATTTTTACAGGTGCCCCATTATCAAAAAGTATCCACATGGAAAATAATCGGGATGCGCAGAAAACTCTGCTTGCGATTGCCTCAGAACATGGAGATGGACTGGTCTTCGCTAATCTGATTGACTTCGACATGCTCTATGGCCATCGCCGTGATGTTACAGGTTATGCTGTGGCGCTTGCAGATACAGATCGTTTTATGGAACAACTCCTGCCGAAATTGAAAAATGGCGATCTTCTTATAATCACTGCTGATCATGGAAATGATCCAACATATAAAGGTTCCGACCATACACGTGAATTTGTCCCACTGCTTTCCTTCCAACCGTTAGTTACAGGCCGAAGTCTGGGTATTCGCAAAGGATTTTATGATATTGCCCAGTCAGTAGCTTCTTTTTTTGCGACAGCACCTTTGCCGTATGGTCAGTCATTCTTGGGGAATAATTCTATTTCTTGACCGGTATAACTTCGATCGCACAGGAATGCCCGTTGATATCCCAGTCATTGGCACCGGCTGGTTTGGATTGTACAAAATTCAAATCGAGACAAAGTGTTTCGGTCTTAAGGTAATCTATGAACTTCATTACTGCTTCTTTGATTTCAGCGTCTGAAGTGAAGTTGATCTTTATTCTTTGCGTAACTTCAAAATCGGCTGTTTTGCGCATATTCTGGATTTTATTGACAAATTCTCTGGCCAGACCTTCCTGAATAAGGTCAGAGCTCAGTTCGGTTTCTAAAGCAACAATTACTGGTCCTTCGGAAGCAACCACCAGCCCTTTTCGAGGTATACGTTCAACAATGATGTCATTAGAGTCAACCTCTACATTTTGTCCATTGACACTCAGTGAAATCTTCGCACCTGATAAAATATTTTCGATCGTTTTACCGTCCATTTTAGCGATTACACCTGCTGCAGCCTTTACAAGCGGACCAAGTCGTGGTCCCATTCTTTTGAAATCAGGTTTAGCCTTCAAATCTGCCAGTTCGGTTTCATGTACCCCAAACTCCAGTTTTCGGACATTAAGTTCATCAATAATGATATCCATGCGAGTCTCTATACGCCTGAGTATTTCGGGATTCCTCGAAACAACATGCATAGATGCCAGAGGCTGACGAATCTTTAAATCTTTCTCCGCACGAAGCAATCGGCCAAGCTTTACAACTGTCATAACCTCGGCCATTTGTTCCTCCAGCTCTTCGTCACGGTTACTGCCGTCCGGAACCGGGAATCCGCAAAGGTGGACTGACTCAGGCATACCTTTTGACCTGAGATTCTGGTATATACTTTCACTCATGAACGGAATAAATGGCGCTGCTATCCGGGATAATTGGATCAGCACGTAACTTAAAGTCCGGTATGCCTGTTCCTTGTCGTCATCATCCTGAGATTTCCAGAACCTTCGGCGACTTCTTCTGATGTACCAGTTAGTAAGGTCATCGATAAACCCGACAAACGGACGGGCGGCATTCTGTAAATCGTAATTATCCATTGCCGTTGTCACCTTGACAGCAAGGCTTTCAAGAGAACTCCTGATCCACCTGTCCAATACGTTATTGCTTGAACAACCTGATGTTCCATCTCCATGCCAACCGTCAATATTTGCATACGTCACAAAAAAACTGTAAGCGTTCCATAGAGGAATAAGAACATCACGAAGCACATGTTTTACGCCATCTTCCGAAAAACAGAGGTCCTCTGTCCTCACGACAGGCGAATTAACCATATAAAGCCGGAGAGCATCAGCTCCGTAACTGTTAATAACATGAACAGGGTCAGGATAATTTTTAAGTCGTTTGCTCATTTTTTTGCCGTCTTTTGCAAGTACAAGTCCATTGACAATGACATTCTTAAATGCCGGCTTGTCAAACAGAGCAACGGATAAAACCATCAAAGTATAGAACCAACCCCTCGTCTGATCCAAACCCTCAGCGATGAAATCAGCGGGGAAATGACTTTCGAAATGTTCCTTGTTCTCAAAGGGATAATGTGCCTGAGCATAAGGCATTGCACCGCTCTCGAACCAGCAATCCAGTACTTCTGGAATTCTTTTTAAAGTCCCTTTACCGTTTCTTGAAGGAATTTCAAGCTTATCCACATTATGCTTGTGCAAATCGCTGATCTTTTGCCCTGATAACTGTTCGAGCTCTTCGATCGATCCGACACAAACCATTTCATCTCCGTCTTTACTGCGCCAAATCGGCAAAGGGGTACCCCAGTACCTGTTACGCGAGATTGCCCAGTCCCTTGCACCTTCCAACCATTTCCCGAAACGTCCGTCGCGCAGGTGTTCAGGGACCCAGTGTACCTTCTTGTTGGCTTCAATCAGCCTGTCCTTGATCTGTTCAACCTTTACAAACCACGTGGAAATAGCCCTGTAAATCAACGGCGTATCACACCGCCAGCAGTGAGGATAGCTGTGCAGGATCTGCGAACGATGAACAAGTTTCTTTTCTTCTTTGAGTCTCGCCAGTATCGGATGATCGGCCTTTTTGACATCCTGACCAGCGTAATCTTTGATTACCGCTGTGAAGCGTCCTTCCTCGTCCACCGGGCAGACCACGGGTATTTGCTCGGCAAGTCCGAGACGATAATCATCTTCACCGAAACCCGGGGCAATGTGTACCACGCCTGTGCCATCCTCGGTCGAAACAAAATCGGCATTCACAACCCGGAAAGCGCCTTCTGCCTTTTTGTCAGCGAAATATGGGAAGAGCGGCTCGTAGGTCAGCCTTAAGAGTTCAGAGCCTTTCAGTTCCGTGACTGATTCATACTGTTCAGGCTTCTTGTAGTATTCGGCGAATCGTGCCTTGGCGAGGTAATATACGGCATCTTTCTCTTTAACCCTGACATACGTTATGTCTTTGCCTACCGCAAGAGCCATGTTGGATGGAAGCGTCCATGGGGTTGTCGTCCATGCCAGGATATATGCGTTCGGTTCATTATCGAGCTTGAACCTGATCGTTATTGCTGGGTCGGCGACATCCCTGTAACCCTGGTTCGTTTCAAAGTTCGACAGTGGTGTTGAGCAGCGCGGGCAATACGGCAGAATTTTTGATCCTTCGTATATGAGGCCCTTTTCCCAGAGTGCCTTGAAGACCCACCATATTGATTCCATGTAAGTGGGTTCCATTGTCTTGTAATCACGGTCAAAATCGACCCAGCGCCCCATCCGGGTAACAATCTCGCGCCATTCCCGCGTATACCTTAGGACTATACTGCGACAGGCCTCATTGAACTTGTCGACGCCCATCTTTTCAATCTCGGTCTTTCCGCTGATTTCAAGGTCCTGTTCAACCTCGTATTCAACCGGTAAGCCGTGACAATCCCACCCGAATCGGCGGTCAACGTAGTGTCCACGCATGGTCTGGTAACGAGGTACAATGTCCTTGATTGTGCCTGCAAGGAGGTGGCCGTAATGAGGAAGTCCCGTGGCAAATGGTGGCCCATCGTAGAATACGAATTCCGATGCCGACTTCCTCTCAGTCATGGACTTTTGGAAGGTATCTTCTTTCGCCCATAGCGTGAGGATATCTTTCTCCATCGCTGCAAAATCAATTTTGTTTGAAACTGGCTTATACATAACAAACTTTACTGTTTTACCTTGGATAAATGAAAAATGAGTCCACACGTTACATGATAGGCCGCCACCTATCAATAACTCTTTGCGTACAAAACAATACCGGATAAAATCATTTTTCTATGATTTGACGAATACTTTTTCCCGGTAATATGCCAATTCTGCAATTGATTCCCGTATGTCTGTCAGGGAACGATGAAGTTTCTTTTTCCGCGGCGGTGAATATTTCCTGCCATACCACTGCGAAACAAGGAGCTTGATCGAACTGACATCCACAATCTTGTAATGAAAGAAATCATGCAAATCCGGCATGTACTTGGCAAGGAACCGTTTGTCGTGTCCGATCGAATTTCCACAAAGTGGTGCGGAGTGTTTGTAGCAATAACGCCTGAGAAACGCGAGAGTCAGTTTTTCCGCTCTGCCGATAGTAACTCCTTCATTCCGTACGCGGTCAATCAACCCGCTTTTGCCATGCGTACGACGGCACCAGCCATCCATCTTCTTGAGCTCCGGTTCACTCTGCCGAATGGCCAGGACCGGCCCTTCCGCGATAACTTCCAGGTCGTAATTTGTTATAATCGTAGCAATTTCGAGTAGAACATGGATGGAAGGATCCAGGCCTGTCATTTCACAATCCATCCACACGAGATAATCTTTCCTTCGTTTCATATTATTCACTTCTGCCAACATCCGCTTAAGCTTGAAAATAAACAGGATGATACGTTAAGTCCAATGCCTTATCGTTTCAAGTCTACATTCCCATATCATGCTTGAATTTTAATATGTCGGCGAATAGGATGCATATCGTTTATAAATCACAACATTCAAATCAAGGGAACGAAAATGGCTGGAATATTCAAGGCATATGACATTCGCGGTATTTACGGAAAAACGATTACAGAAAATCTGGCATTCAAAATCGGACGCGCTTTTGTAACATTCCTGAAGTGCAAAAAAGCAGTCATAGGACGCGATATGCGCCCTCATTCTGAGCCGCTTTTCCATGCGCTCTGCCGTGGTCTGACCATGCAGGGGGCAGATGTAGTTGACCTTGGGATGTGTTCCACTCCGATGTCATACCATGCAAATGGTATTCTCGGTGCCGATGCCGGAATCATGATCACGGCCTCACATAATCCCGGTGAATGGAACGGAATGAAGCTTTCCCGTAAAAGCGCAATACCTATCAGTGGAGCGACAGGTATTCAGGAAATTGAAAAGATCGTTCAAAATGAATCATTTGATATACCGGCAAAAAAACAGGGAACAGTTTCCAAATACGATATTATAACAACTTATTGTACTAATGTCGGTAAACTCGCTGCAGTTCAACGTCGCCTGAAAATAGCGGTTGACATGGCCAATGCCATGGGTATCTACGAAGCACGAGCCCTGGCCGGAATCGTAGACATAGATCCCATGTTCGATGTACTCGATGGAACTTTCCCCAACCATGAGGCAAATCCTTTGAAAACTGAGACTCTGGAAGCTCTACAGCATAAAATACGTGCCGGTAAATATGCATTTGGCGCGGCTTTTGATGGCGATGCCGATCGTGTCGGTTTTGTTGATGAAAAAGGTGATATTGTTCCAATGGATATGATAACTGCCCTGATTGCACAAGACTTGCTTGCAAGGACAAAAGGGGTGATCTTCTACGACCTGCGCAGCAGTTGGGCTGTCAAAGAAGTGATCGAAAAGAACGGCGGGACGCCGATGATGAGTCGTGTGGGTCATGCTTTCATCAAGCAACAAATGCGCGAAAACAATGCCATTTTTGCTGGTGAAGTGTCAGGCCATTACTATTTCAGAGATAATTTCTTTACCGAGAGTTCTGCAATGGCAGTCATATGTGTTGCAAATATTGTAAGCAAGAGCAGTAAATCGCTTTCCGAGCTTATTAAACCTATAAGGCGTTACTTTGCCAGCGGTGAAATTAATTCCGAGGTTGAGAACACCGGACTTGTACTTGATGCTTTGAAAAAGAAATACAACGACGGTAAGTTCATCGAACTGGACGGTGTAAGCGTTGAATATACAGACTGGTGGTTTAATGTCCGTACGTCCAATACTGAGCCCCTCATCAGGCTTAATCTTGAGGCAAAGAGCAAGGGCCTGATGGAACAAAAGCGCGATGAAATTCTGGCCATTATCCGGAAGTAAACGTGTGGCATGCCTATTTTCCGAGATACAGAGGGTTGGATAATGTTTCGGAAACAAATCGTTGGGCTTTACAGACTGCATCGGTAAGAGACAGTTTCCTGGCGAGATACGCAGTCAAAGCCGCTGAAAACCTGCAGCCTGTACCATGCGTCATATTAACAGGAACCCGATTTACACGAAACTCAGTAACATCACCATTCACACAAAGAACATCCACAACCTTGTCCCTGTTTTTGCCTGACTTGTGAACAAGATGTCCGCCTTTAAGAACGCATGCGGTTCTGAATTTCTTATTCAGAGTTAAGGATGCATACTTCATATCGTCCAGGCAGCCGATCCGTTTGCCAATCAGCTGTTCAGCCTCAGGGATATTAGGCGTGATCAAGGTAGCCATTGGGATAAGTTCTGAACTCAATGCATGAAATGCCTGTTTGCAGATCAAACACCCACCGGATGTCGCCATCATTACAGGATCAACGACAAGTACTTTTAATTTCTGCTTTGCAAGCTCCTTTGCCACCGTTCGAATAATTCCGGCAGAATAAAGCATCCCTGTTTTCGCAGCCTTGACAGGAAAAGCAGAACATACAGTCTTAATCTGTAATGCGATCATTTCCGGATCAAGAGAAACGATGCCTGCTACCTTGTGCGGGTTTTGAGCAGTTATACAGGTAATCGCGGTAGTACCGAAAACTTTAAGTGCAGAAAATACTTTAAGGTCAGCCTGTACCCCGGCCCCGCCGCCACTATCAGAACCGGCTACCGTCATCACCACCGGTATTTTACTGGCGGCAATCATGACTTCTCCCTCGCAGAAAGATTCATGCCTTAATCTGTCCGGCTTTTGCCAGCGACTTGGCCTCTACGCTCTGAATTTCGGCAAAACCCTGGGAACTGACAGGATTTAAACCTCTACTCTCTTCCATGGAAGAATCCGCTTCATTATACAGCGAAGCAGAACAATCTGTCAAACTCTTGAAGTGGATATTACCTTTATAAAGTTCGACGGCAACCGTTGCATTGGCAAATTCTGCAAAAACATCTATTGCAGATTGAGCAGCCCTGGTCGTTGGATCATAGTAACGCCCATCATAGACTTGCCGTGCAATTAATCCGGAAAGATATTTGAACAACTCCAGCGCCCTGCGATCGAGAACAGCATGGTAAACCTGCATAAGACAGTATCCCAGCAGCTCCATGCCGGGAGATTCATAAACACCACGGCTCTTGGTTCCAATGATGCGATTCTCAAGCGCATTCTTTATCCCAATACCATTTCGCCCGCCAATCAGGTTTGCATCAAGCATTGCCTTCAGTGGAACGACCTTCTTGCCGTTGATCTTTACGGCATAACCCTTTTCAAAACGAACAGTAAAAATCTCGCATTTATCGGGTGCGTCCTCCGGCCATACCCCCATCTGGGGTTTAACTATGGTACAGGACGTTTTTATACTTTCCAGGTCTTCCGCCTCATATGATATTCCAGCCAGATTTGCATCGGTTGAATAGCGTTTTTTCACTCCGAGCGCAGCTTCGATTCCCGCTTTGTTTAGAAATTCAACCATCTGTTTTCTACCCGGAAATTCTTTCAAAAATTCCGGATCGCGCCACGGAGCATAAACCTTCATGTCAGGTGCTAGAACGTTTGTATATCGTTCAAAACGCATTTGATCATTTCCCCGCCCCGTTGCGCCATGAGCAAGTACCGTGCAGCCTTTTTTCTTCATTTCAGGAATCAGGCCGCGCACTGTTACCGCGCGGGCAATTCCTGTTGAATTCCAATAACCGCCATCATACATGGCTTGTGCCTTAATCATTTCAAAACAGGCACGGGCCATCGCATTCTTCAGATCAACGATGACAGTACTTGCCCCGCACGGTGCCATTTTGGACGCAACACTTTTGATGTTAGGCTCATCAGGCTGGGCAAGATCAGCAACAAAACACGTGACATCAATACCCAGGTCAACAAGTTTTCTTGTCAAAGTTCTGCTATCAAGACCGCCGGATACACAAATACCGATCTTATCTTTTATTACTTCTTCGATTCTCATGCACTGACTGCCTCCTGATTAACAGCAACGCCATGAATTTCCGCAAGCGCATCATCAATTATGTCCAGCGCTTCTTCGATTTCACCGTCTTTCACGTTTAGAGGAGGCAGGAATCGGACAACCTTATCAGCTGTTGCCAGTGCCAGTAATCCCATTTCAGCCATTGCATCAACCAGTGGTTTTGCAGGCTGATCAAGTTCCATGCCCAGCATAAGGCCCCTGCCCCTTACTTCCTTTACATGCTCATATTTCTCTATAAATGCTTCAAGACCTTCTTTGAACAGATCACCAGCCCGTGTTGCCGCATCGAGCAGTTCTTCTTCTTCAATGACCCCTATAGTTGCAAGTGCTGCCGCACAAGCTAGCGGGGTGCCTCCGAATGTACTCGCATGTTTACCTGGTTGATAGACATCAGCCAGTTTCTGGTTACTGACTATCGCACCGATCGGATATCCATTGCCAAGCCCCTTTGCAAGAGAGAATACGTCAGGTTCAACGCCGGAGGACTGGAAAGCAAACCAGTCACCGGTCCTTGCCATGCCACACTGGACTTCATCGCAAAGCATTAGAAGCTCTTTTTCGTCGCAAAGCGTCCGTATCCCCACCATGAACTCATCAGTCGCGGGTATTATCCCGCCTTCACCCTGTATTGCCTCAACCAGAATGGCCACAGTTTTGTCATCTATCATACTCTTGACCGATTCGATGTCATTATATTCGGCATAAGAAAACCCTTCGGGCATTGGTTCAAAACCCTTTTGAATCTTTGTTTGGCCTGTTGCAGCAGCCGTTGCCAGTGTTCTGCCATGAAATGAATTCTTCATGCTGATAACACCGTATTTACCCTTGTCGTGGCCCCAGAGTCTCGCCAGTTTAATCTGTGCCTCGTTTGCTTCGGCTCCCGAGTTACAGAAAAAGCATTTTCCTCCCAGGGAAAGTTGTGACAATTTTTCCGCAAGTTTTGCCTGGTTTTCATTATAATACAGGTTTGATACATGCGTTAATTTTGCCACCTGATCCTGGATGGCCTTGACAACCGCAGGATGTGAATGGCCAATATTAAGCACGGAAATTCCAGCAAGAAAATCCAGATATACCTTGCCGTCCGCATCCCATACTTTTGCGCCTTTTCCTTTTACAAGCACAAGGCTTTGCGCATACGTCTTCATTACATATTTACTGTATAACTCTTTGATATCTTCTGTCTTACTCATCCCTTATTATCTCCGTTCCCACACCTTTATCTGTGAATATTTCCAAAAGGAGCGAATGAGGCATTCGCCCATCAATCATATGTACTTTTTTTACCCCGGCACGCAAAGCCTCAACCCCGCTTAGAACCTTCGGGCGCATGCCGCCATCAATTACACCTTTATTAATCAACTCTTCAATATCTGTTAATCGCAAAGTGGTCAAAAGAGACTCCGGATCCTTCGGGTTGCTCAAAAGACCCGGCACATCCGATAAATAAGCCAGTTTCCGTGCCTTGAGTGCTTTCGCCACTGCGCCTGCCGCTGTATCAGCATTGATATTATGTACCTTCCCGTCAGGACCGATACCAAGAGGAGTTATTACGGGAATGATTCCTTTATCCAGCAGCAGTCGTATTGGACCGGTATCAACGCCATGAGGTTCCCCCACATAACCAAAATCAATTTCCTCGCCTGTCTCGGGGTTGATTTCTTTTTTTCGTACAACAGAAAAAATGTCTTCACCATGTAGTCCATCGGCATTCGCACCCATTTCCCTGAGCGCAACAACAATTCCAGGGTTTATTTCTTCATTCATTACTTTCTGGACGACATTTATCGTTTTTTCGCATGTTACGCGAAGTCCTTTGACGAACTTTGCTTCAATTCCATGTTCTTTCATGCTTCGTGAAATAGCCTTACCACCGCCATGAACAACCACTGGAAGCATCCCGACACATTCCATGAACGTAATGTCGGCTAAAATGCCATCAACATGTTTCTTGTCCTCCATCGCGCTGCCCCCGAACTTGATTACAATAATCTCGTTTCGGAACTGCTGGATGTAAGGTAATGCTTCAATTAGAACATCAGCCTTCTTTATCGACTCTTTCATTTATCTGTTCTGCTCCATTCATGACACATCAATAATGGATCATCAATCTGCTTGTCATGTCATGTATTCTGCATTGATCTTAACATATTCCTCGCTGCAGTCACATGTATATACAATGTCTTTTCCTTTACCAAGATTAAGGTTTACTTCAATTGCAAAACTTTTTTTTGCAATGACATTTTCCATGTCTTCAATCGATACGTTTGGTGATTTCTTCCCGCCTTTTACCGCCATGAGTTCATCAAAACTTATATTAACCCGATCCTCAATCACTTCTGCACCGGAATATCCGATTGCATCAATAATCCGTCCCCAGTTCGGATCTCCGCCGAACCACGACGTCTTGACAAGCAGTGAATTCGCAATTGCCCTGGCAGCCATTCGCGCTTGAGTATTGGATACTGCACCACAGACAGTAACGGTGACAAACTTTGTGGCGCCTTCTCCATCGCGAACCACCTTTAATGCAAGTTCTTTGGCAACGGCACCTACTGCATCACGAAAAATCGACCATTCCGGGTGCTTGACATCAAGCGTCGTATTGCCGGCACAACCGTTCGCCATGAAAAGTACCGTGTCATTACAACTTTGATCACCATCAACTGAAATCCTGTTAAAACTTTCCGCGACGGCATCACTCAGGCATGTTTGGAGAGATTTTGCTTCCACGGCTGCATCGGTGGTCATAAAAGCAAGCATCGTAGCCATGTTTGGTTCGATCATTCCAGCGCCTTTAGCCATGCCTCCGATTTTCACCGGAATACCGTTTATCTTGCATTCAACAGCGAATTGTTTGTCAACTGTATCCGTGGTCATAATTGCTTTTGCCGCAAGATTACCACCATCAGAAGATAATGATTCCGCAGCAGCAGCAATACCTGTTTCAATTTTATCCATGGGAAGAGGGATGCCTATTGTACCGGTTGAACAGACAAAAACGTATTTCTCGTTAATCCCAAGCGATGCAGCCGTCAACTTGGCCATTTTCCTGGCATCCAATAATCCCTGCGTACCTACACACGCATTTGCACAACCGCTGTTTACGACAATCGCCTGGGCCTTCCGCGCAATCAATCGTTCCCGGCAAAATTTGATATGAGCACCTTGAATCTTGTTCCGTGTGAATGTCCCCGCAATAACGGCAGCTTTATCCGATACAATCATGGCCATGTCTGGTCTCGGATATTTTATTCCCGCTTGTACCCCTGATGCTCGATATCCTTTCGGCGCTGTTATTCCACCGCTTATTACTTCATACGCACTCATTGTATTTGAATCCTTGAAATCTAAAATTAAAAATTGTTTTTCGAATCACAAGCGTGACAATATCACTCATTACTCCGCGAAAGTCGAACAGAAAAATGAAAGTCATTATTGTGAACAATTCATCCTGCCATTTTGGTGAATATTTCAGCCGTTATCAGTCCATCGAATCACAGCTTCACCGGTATTTGATTTTTTCGAAAAATATGATTCTACTCAATTTTCGCCCAATCCTTCCGGCCTGAACCCTGCAATCAGTTTCGCAGGCCATTTAATAAGTAATTTTCCTATTAAAGTAACAGTCCGTGTAGCTGCCGGTTCTTTTAGCGAAGATAAATAAACATTTGCAGCGATCAACATGGTCAGGGAAGAGGCAAACATGGCAATAAATGGATCAAAGGTGGAATGACTATGTATAAACTCAATAAGGAATCCCCATAACACGGGTGCACCTCCATTAAACATCGAAGTAATCACTTGGAAGACTGACAAACCCACATTTGCCCGCCCCTCAGGGCAACTTTCGAACACGAACCGTATCAGTGGGATGCCGTAACTGGTACTTGCAACACCCCAGACAAAATACGCCATGGCAACGATGAGAATATTGGCAGGAAGATAACCCAGACCCACAAGCAACCAGAACAGCAGCAATATGCAACTCGCGGTTATGCCGATCCTCATCAGGGGACGACTGCCGAATCTGTCGCTCAAACGACCAAGCACCGGCGCCATAACCAATGACCCTGCAGTTGACACCGCACTCACAAGCATTATCAGGTTATCTGCTATAGAGAACCGGTCTTTGAGATAAACTATAAGGAAGCCGGGTATCGCAGATATGGAAAAACTGTAAAGAGAAGCCAGAATAATAATCTTCATGAATGGCTTGTAATGCCATACCCTTGAAACATGGGTAAAAATGGAGAAAATACCTATATCTTTTGCGCCTTTAAGCGGTTCACCCCCGGGTGAGGAATGAATAAACTTTAAACTGAGAATACCGGCAATAGCCGCCAATGCCGTCATCAGTCCGTACTGATATCCTTTCGCGGAAGTCCCAAGGAACAGCGAGGATCCGAGTAAAGTTATAAGAACACCGGTGTTGATGGTGCGGTTTTCTACGCCAAAATACGTCCCTCTTATTTTTTCAGGAATAATATTCATCAGCCAGGGCAGCCATGATCCGGATGCAAAACCACGGCTGATATTGAATCCGAGCATCACGAGAAACATTACTGCAACAAGTATTGGTGAAGGAACTTTTCCCACAAGGAACGGTAAAGGGCAGATAAAAAACAAAAGGTAGGTTCTCGTTCTCCAACCGGCGAGCATTAACTTCTTATAACCCCATCTCTCGGCTATAGTCGCGGCAGGAAGCTGAAGAATATTAAATAAGGGTGTAAGAGCGATAAGTATTCCTATCATCGATTCCCCAGCTCCCAGAAATTTGGCAAGCAAGACCATGGGGGTGCCCAGTGCAATTGTAAAATTGACTGCATTAAGCAGTTGGAATCCGAGCAGACTGCGTGTGTAATCCGGGAGGGTTCCCTCGGGATTCCCAGACACAAAAGAATTCTGCCTTTTCTCGGCCAGCATCTGTTCTCCTTGCATACAGTCCGTTCAAAATCGGGCAGAATATATCCACACAATATGCCTTGCAAGGCGAGAAAATAAGCCTGCTAATGGGATATTAACTGTTTGACAACTTCCGTATTTTGAACTACTTTCACGCCCGTTTTGATTGAAGGGCAATGGTTACAAACCATAATATCCAGCCCGAACTTGAAGGGAGAGTGATTTCAAACCGTGATTCAAATAAAACTTCGAAGAGGTGAAGCCGTTGACAGGGCGTTAAAGAGACTCAAGAAGATAATGGACAAGGAAGGCATGATGAAGCAGGTTCGTGCCGGTCGTTATTTCGAAAAACCCAGCGAGAAAAAAAGGCGCAAAGCGGCACGGGCAAGAGCCCGCATGATGGCAACTACTCTTATGTCGTAATTCCATTTTTTCATCCAATCATGGCTCCCTGCTGAAAAACGGGGAGCCTTTTTTACTTATGCCGTTCTCTATTTCAACTCATTGGATTGCTGGCCGAAGCAAATCGGGCGAGGAAATGATTGAACAAATCATGGCCCTCGGATTCAATACTGTCGAATTGGGATATGATACTACTATCGATCTCGTACCAGGCATAAAAAAAATGGTCGAACAGAAGGCTATCCAGATTTCAAGTATTCACAATTTCTGTCCCGTTCCGATAGGCGCTCCTTATGGACATCCGGAAATATTCCCTCTGACAAGCCTCGATAACAGGACAAGGGAAAGTGCCGTTATTCACACAAAACGGACCATTGATTTCGCGGCTGAGATGGGGGCAAAAGCAGTTGTCGTCCATTGCGGTAATGTTGATATGAAGCATCTGACGCACGAGTTAATTGAGATGTGTGAACAGAATAAACAGTATACGCCGTCCTACGATAAAATTAAGCTCAAGTTGATGATGCAGAGAGACAAGAAAGTTCAGGAACATCTTGATCAGCTTTACAGGTCACTTGAAAATATAATGCCTGCACTTACACAGGCGGGAATGCGGATTGGTATTGAAAATCTGCCTTCATGGGAATCCATTCCAAGCGAAACGGAAATGGAGGAGATATTTACGCGCTTTGATACCCCCTTAATCGGTTATTGGCATGACATGGGACATGGCCAGATAAGGCAGAACCTTGGTTTCATAGGCCATAAACGCTGGTTTGAAAAACTTAGTCCGCGACTTGTCGGTATGCACATTCATGATGTCATTCCGCCTGCCTATGATCATGTTATGCCACCGAACGGAAAAATCGTTTTTCAGGACTTTAAAAACGCTATTCATTCTGATACTGTTCTTGTTTTTGAACCGGCGCCAGGATTGCCGGCAATCGATATCGTGGAAGGACGAAAAGCAGTAAGTGAGGCATGGAACATGCCCATCAACAATTAAAGGGAAGAGAATGAAAAAAGCTTTGATAACAGGTATAACTGGTCAGGACGGATCATACCTTGCCGAGTTTCTATTGAGTAAAGGCTATAAAGTCCATGGCATGGTCAGGAGATCAAGTACTGAAAAATTTGAACGTATCTCCCATTTAATCGACAAAATAACCCTGCACCAGGCTGACCTTCTCGACGAACTTTCCCTGATCGATATGCTTTCAACAGTAAAACCCGATGAAATATACAACCTGGCTGCAATGTCATTTGTTCCAACATCATGGAGTCAACCCATTCTCACAGGTGAATTTACTGCCATGGGTGTGACTCGTATACTCGAAGCAATGCGGAAATCATCACCTCGGGCAAAATTCTATCAAGCCTCAAGCAGTGAAATGTTCGGCAAGGTTCGCGAAATGCCACAGAACGAATTGACACCTTTTTACCCTCGAAGTCCTTACGGTGTATCAAAAGTTTTCGGTCACTACATAACCGTAAACTATCGTGAAAGTTATGACCTGTTTGCCGTGTCGGGAATCCTGTTTAATCACGAGAGTCCGCGGCGTGGGCTTGAATTTGTTACGCGCAAGGTAACCGACGGTGTTGCCAGGATCAAAATGGGACTCCAAAAAGAATTGCGCATGGGTAATCTCAATTCAAAGAGGGATTGGGGTTTTGCGGGTGATTATGTTGAAGCCATGTGGCTGATGCTTCAGCAGAAACAGCCGGATGATTACGTGATCGCTACTGGTATTGCTCATTCTGTAAAAGAACTTATCCAGCTGGCATTCGATCATGTCGGATTGAACTGGAAAAAATATGTTGTCACCGATCCCCGCTTTATCCGTCCTGCAGAAGTTGAACACCTGTTGGGCAACAGCACAAAAGCAAGAAAAGTACTCAAGTGGAAACCAAGGGTAGATTTCGCAGGACTTGTAACGATGATGGTCGACGCCGATCTGGAAAGAGTTGCAAGAGAGAAAAACAACAGTTATTGACGGGACGCTCATTAAAACCCGGTACAAAGGAAACAACCGTATGCGAGTTCTTGTTACAGGTGCAGGTGGATTCGTTGGACGGCACCTGATTAATGAACTTTCAGCAAATGGTCATGATATTATTGCGTGTGATTTGGTTTTCCGCTCTCCTTTAAACGGTATTGAGCGGCAGTATACAGGGGATCTTCTGGACGTTGATTTCACCAACAGGATTATAGCTTCCACAAAGCCTGATGCATGTGTTCATCTCGGCGCTATTTCTTTTGCGCCTTCCGGAAAAAACAATGCACCAAAGATGTTCGCGGTCAATGTTGTCGGTACACTGAATGTCCTGGAAGCCTTCAGGAAGAATGCACCTTCTGCAAGGATATTAGTACTTTCAACTGCCCATGTATATGGGACATCCGCATCTGACCTTCCCCTCAGGGAAGATTCCCCACTGAATCCCTCCGGGATGTATGCAATTTCAAAGGCAGCGGCTGATATGGCCACTATTGAATATGCACAACAGCACAACATGCACGCCATGACCGCAAGACCGAATAATCACATAGGGCCCGGTCAATCGCCGGAATTCGCCATAGCATCGTTTGCTCAGCAATTAAAAAAAATGGCAAAAAGCGGGACGACCAACTGTATACATGCAGGTAACATGGAAAGTACTCGGGATTTCACTGATGTTCGTGATGTAGTGTCGGCTTATCGTTTGCTTCTCGAAAAAGGACAACCCTGCAAAGCGTATAACATATCATCGAATAATCTGCAGACCATCAGAACAGTTTTTGATGAACTTTGTAATCTCGCAAACATCAGGCCGGAAGTAGTAATTGACAAAGAACGTTTCCGTCCAACTGATTCATCACCACTGCTGGACATCATAAGAATTCAGAATGATACTGGCTGGAAACCGCAAATCCCTCTGGCAAAGACGCTCAAAGACATTCTTTCGGAATACTGAGAAAATGAAAAAAAAGTTAATTACCCTTGTTCAGCTCGCACTCGGTATTGGATTAATTACCTTTTTTTTTATCAAGATAGCACATAGCGGAAAAATTACCGATTTCAAGATCGCGATCCAATCGGCTGCAGATAACTGGCATTTTCTGGTTTTTGGAACTGCGTTGTATCTATTGTGCCTCGTAATATGCACCACCCGCTGGGTTATTTTGTTGAAGGCCCAGAATGTTCATCTGACTTTTCCACGCACGTTAATTCTCTATTTCATAGGCCATTTTTTCAGTTCATTCATGCCGGGCGCAACGAGCGGTGATTTGATAAAAGCCATATACGTGGCGAGAGAAGTGCCTGACAAGAAAACAGAGGTGGTCTCAACGGTTTTCATCGATAGAATTATCGGACTTGTCGCACTTATAATACTCTCTATCGCGATAATGATTACACGTCTCAAATTCTTTCTTGCTTATAAAGAAACAAGAGTGGCGCTGGTATTCAATCTTGTGTTACTGGGAATTACTCTTGCGGGTTCATTCATCGTATTTAAACGAAATTTACTGGAGAAATGGTCGTTCTTCTCAAAACTGGAACAGAAAACCAGATTGGGTAAGATCATTACAAAAGCATATAATGCCTTCCACGTGTGTATCAATTATCCCGGTGTACTCAGAAATACAATTGTATTGTCCCTCCTTAACCATGTCATTTTTATCGGGGTTGCCTTCTTTTTCGGCTTATCCCTTAAAGTTCAGCTGAATTATGTCGATTATTTGACGGTTTTCCCGGTTATCAACGCCATTGCAGCTTTGCCAATCACTCCAGGTGGATTGGGCATGCGTGAAGGTGCGGCAATTTTCCTTCTCGGCGCACTAAATATACCATCAGCAACTGCACTGGCCCTCTCACTCCTGGTTTATCTTTCAACACTTTTCTGGGCACTTGTGGGAGGAGTTGTATATATAGTGTTTGTTTACAAGACCGGTTATGATGCAAGGAAAGACATCACCGCTGAGGCTGAATAATCGGTGCAGTTATTCTCGCGTTCTGATAGATTTGAGTATTCTCCGCGCCATTTGAGGCAAATACGGATCTCTTGCCCCCATGACTATAACCACATCACCCTCTACTGCAACATCACTTATCTTGGCAATCAATCCATCAACATCAGGAGAATATGATGCAGGAATATTTTTGTTACGCAAAAGTTCAACCAGTTTCTCAGACTTTATGCTCCGATCTGCAGTCCCGCCTGCATCATAAACCGGCATAATGAAAAGGCAATCCGAAGGCCTGCAAATTTCAGTAAAAACCGATACTAATTCATCCATCATTGTTACAAGCGGTCGATAACCGTGAGGCCGCCATACGCCAATAACTTTCTTGCGCGCTTGTTCCACAGCCAGCCATGCCGCCTTGATCTTTACAGGGTTGTGCCCATAGTCATCAATAACTGTAATGCCCCTTGCTTCGCCAATCATCTCCAGGCGCCGTTGGATTCCCTTGAACGAAATCAACGCTTTCCTGATTTGATCCAATGGAAATCCCAGACGTTCACACAGCATCACGGCGAAAAATGCGTTTTCTGCATTGTGTTTACCAGCGACAGGAACAACAAATTCAATGTCCTTATAAACAAAATTGCTATGCCCGACAGCTATCTGTGGATTAAAAGATCGCAACAGGTCAGGCTGGTCAATGATGCTGACTCTCCCTTTCTTGACCTGCCTTGAAAAGGTCTTGAATAATTCCAATGTCTCATCCAACGCGAAATGGTCTTTTGAGACATTGGTTATTACAGCCCAGTCGGGATGGTATTTCAGAAGGGATTTGTCACTTTCATCTGCCTCAACTACCCATAAATTTGACGAACCGTACCTTACATTCCCCACCGTTTTTTCATCGACCCAGTTAAGAATGGGTGCGCCATTCACCACTACAGGGTCTGCACCGAGTTGATCAAGGATCCACCCTATCATGCCTGTAACGGTACTCTTTCCTGAGGTTCCCGTTATGGCAATGCAACTGGTTCCATCAAGAAACTTGGCAAGCATCCCGGAGCGGTGGATCAAAGGTATTCCCAGCCGCTCAGCTGCAAGAACATCGGGATTATCCTTTTCGATCGCGGTACTTACAACCACACCTGCTGTCTTTTTATTTACCCCGGTTCCATCTTGTGGCACAAATTTCACGCCGGCTATCCGGAGCTTTCGAATTACATCAAGCGCTTCTCCTGCATCATTATCACGGTCCGAACCGGTCACTGTGTTACCCTGCTCCAATGCCACCTGTGCAATGGCACTCATCCCGACTCCGGCCACACCGACAAAATGATAATGTCTTTTATCACCCCTGTTCATGATCTTGTCGTAATCCTGATCGTACTCGCAATACTTCTACCTCTTCCTCGTTATTTCCACGGCCACATTTTGTGCCTTGTTAAGCGCCCCTGGTTTCCCCACATTTACTGTCACACACTTTACCCGCCGGTTTTTAAGGCATGTAGACGCTATCCTGTCCGCCAGGCGCTCAATCAGGAAGAATCGACTATTGGTTACCAGCGCGATGATTTCCTTTGCTAATGTCTTGTAATTAACTGTGTCAGCAAGATTGTCACTTTTAGCTGCCGGTTTCAGATCTAACTCCAGAATAATATCAATAATTAGCTTCTGCTTTTTTTTACGTTCGATCGGTTTCGTTCCGATAATACACTCCAACACCAGGCCTTTTATCAGCATCTTATCCATAGGATACTCCTTTCCCGTCTGCTAGACATTACCCAGTAAATGCTGTCCCCCATCAACAAAAAGCATCTGGCCGGTTATACCATCTTCTTCAAGCAGAAAAATAACAGCCCTCGCGACATCCCCGGGGAGACACCGTTTTCCCAACGGGATATTACCTGCCAAATCCCTTGTTTTTTCCGCTTCTCCATGTCCCCTTTTTGTCGGTTTCTTTTTCCAGGCAGGTGCCAACACTGCACCGGGAGCTACACCATTGACCGAAATATAAGGTGCCAGTTCAAGAGCTGAACATTTTGTAAATTCCGCGAGCATTTTTTTAGAAATAAGATATGGTAAACATCCAGCTTCCGTACTGGTAATTCTCCGGTCAAGAAGATTGATGATTTTCCCCGTCAGGACTTTGTTTTTTTTCCTTTGGCTTATTATTTTATTTGCAAATTCTTTCGTCAGGATTGCCGGAGCCAGAAAATTCACCTCCATCTCTTTCTTGAAATTACCGGTCGTGGCAGACATCAAACTGTCTTTATGGAAAATAGCCGCGTTATTCACTAAAATATCAATATTCCCGGATTTCTTAATAGCACTTGTAATCACTTTGCGGCATCCTTCCATAGATGATAAATCACCGCGAACAATTACCGCTTTGACACCCTTTCCCTTCAGCCGTACGGCGAGTTCACTTGCTTCATTTGCCGACCGATTACAGTGGATGATAATATGACAACCCCTGGCAGCAAGCGCTTCGCAGATGGCGCGTCCTATTCTCACCGCTCCACCGGTCACCAATGCCGTTTTATCCTTTAGATTCACTATTGCTCCATATCTTAGTTTAATCTGGAAATTAAAAATAGAATAATGCATAATACCCTGCAATGAAACCATTCATTTTTACATTAATGCTGGTGTTTTTGTGCCTTGTTCTGCTGATACCTGTGCAAGCGGAATCGAAGAAGGATGTTGTATATGTAATTCCTGTAAAAGATATGATTGAACGCGGGCTGGTCTATGTTATACGCCGTGGTGTTGACGAGGCGGTTTCCGAGGGAGCCTCTGCAATTATCTTCGACATGAATACACCCGGTGGCCGCGTGGATGCCGCGGAAGATATCATTGCCATAATTGCAAACACCAAAATCAAGACCTATACATTCGTCAATCCGAGGGCGATATCAGCCGGCGCAATAATATCTCTCGCCACGGATGAAATATACATGGCGCCCGGCAGTAATATTGGCGATGCCATGCCGCTCCTGATGTCACCCATTGGCGCCCCCCAGGAAATGCCAGCGGCAATCGAAGAAAAAATGGTGTCGTATGTGTCAGGACTCATAAGGACTACCGCCCAACGTAAGAATCATGATCCCAAGTTGGCGGAGGCAATGGTGCGACGTGGTCCGGAATACAAGATAGAAAATGAGGTAATCTGTCCGTCCAACCAGATACTTACCCTGACAAATGTCGAGGCTGAGCGTCTCGTCGGTAAAGATGGTAAAAAACGGTCACTCCTTTCCAAAGGAACAGTCGAGAACCTTGCTGGTTTACTTGACAAAATCGGCCACCCGAAGAGTAGGATAGTTACCTTGAAGGTGGATGCTGCCGAAAAAATTGCCCGGTATATCGAAATGTTTTCAGCACTGTTTCTGATGGGCGGGCTTCTGGGACTGTACATCGAATTCAAAACACCCGGCGTTGTTCTTCCCGGTATAATAGGTGTCATACTTCTTGCAATCTGGTTCTGGGGTTATCACATAGCTGGTTTAGCGGGTATGTGGGAACTGGTGCTGTTTATGCTCGGAATTCTACTCCTGGCATCAGAAGTATTCTTCTTTCCAGGTACAATACTTCCCGGAGCTATTGGCACTCTCCTGATTTTCATGTCGCTTCTCATGGCTATGGCTGGTCATTATCCCGGAGTTCCGTGGCAGCCCGATTTCAAAAGAATGCCCGGTGCGATCTCAAAACTCGGTATACAAATCATTGCCACTTTTGTCATAGCCTGGTTGCTTGCGCGGTTCTTGCCGGAAACCAAGGCCTTCCAAAACCTTATGCTTCTTATATCGGAAAACAGGCATGATGGGTTCCATGCATCAAGTGAAGATACCGCAAGCCTTGTGGGTACGGAGGGGGTTGCCCTTTCCGAACTGCGCCCAAGCGGTACGGCCGTCTTTGCCGGTAAAAGGCTTGACGTCGTAACACGCGGGGAGTTCTTAGAAAAAGACACAAGAATTATAATTGCCGAAACCCATGGAAACCGTATAGTTGTGGAAAGAAAGGTTTAAGGAAAAACAATGCCTAACACATCTGTGAATCTGTTCATTATTTTTGTAGTTACGGGCTTGATCCTGATCGGGGCTGAATTGTATACCCCGGGTGCTATTCTCGGAACTATCGGTGGAATAGCCCTGTTTGCCGCCGTAATTACAGGTTATGTCGCTTTTGGAGTTATAGGCGGAACATACGCCCTGATAGGTATCGTCATAGTCGCAGTTATTACAATAATCATCTGGATGAAATATTTCCCGGCGTCACGAATAGGAATGAAAATAATCGTTGGAAAGGATCTCTCGACATCAAAATCAGCCAGCGACTACAGTGAACTTTTGGGCAAAGATGGTGAAACAGCATCCGAATTAAGACCAGCTGGATTTGCCACCATCAACGGCAAGAGGATTGATGTCGTTACCCAGGGTGAAATGATTGAAAAAGGTATTAAAATTACAGTAATTAAAATTGATGGCAGCCGCGTGGTTGTCGAGGCAGCGAAGTAAAAAGCAAGGAGATAGATCGTATGAACATAGTGCAGATCATTACAGGCATTGGCGTAATACTGGTAATAGCGTTTGTGATAGTGATTTTCATGTTCCTCAGGGTATGGGTCAAAGCATTGGCAGCTGGTGCCAAAGTGTCTATCTTTTCGCTTATAGGTATGAAACTCAGGAACGTCCCGCCATCTCTCATTGTTGATGCCCGCATAAGTATAATCAAGGCCGGACTCGACCTTTCGACCGATATGCTCGAGGCGCATTACCTCGCTGGTGGTGATGTCATCAACGTTGCACGTTCCCTTATCGCCGCCGACAAGGCAAACATTGACCTTAATTTCCAGCGTGCAACGGCCATTGACCTTGCAGGTCGAGACGTGCTGGATGCTGTTCGAACAAGCGTAATACCAAAGGTAATCGACTGCCCTGACCCCAAAAAAGGTGGCCCCGCAATGTTGGATGCCGTTGCAAAAGATGGTATTCGAATGGTTGTAAAAGCGCGTGTAACGGTACGGACTAACCTCGAACGGCTCGTTGGTGGAGCCGGTGAAGACACAATTATCGCCCGTGTTGGACAGGGAATCGTAAGCGCAATAGGTTCATCTGCAACTTACAAAGAAGTACTTGAACATCCTGATAAAATCAGCCGCAAAGTCCTCGAAAGCGGCCTTGATTCCCAGACTGCGTTCGAGATTGTTTCCATCGATATAGCTGATCTCAGTGTCGCAGGAACTACAAGCGGTGACATTGCAAACGTTGGCGCCATGTTGGAAACCGAACGCGCAGAGGCCGACAAGAAACTGCGCCAGGCAGAGGCTGAAGGCCGCCGCGCCATGGCAGTAGCACAGGAACAGGAAATGAGGGCCCGTGTCCAGGAAATGCAGGCCAAGGTTGTAGAAGCCCAGGCTGAAGTTCCTCGTGCCATGGCTCAGGCATTCCGTGAAGGTAATCTGGGAGTTATGGATTTTTATAGAATGCAGAATATCGATGCCGACAGTTCAATGCGCAAGGCAATTGCAGGCGACGAACGGGACAACAAACCAAAACGTTCTGAATAAATGTGAATGATGGTTATGTTTCATCATCCATATATAGCATCTGGCGGTGGGGACATAATTCCCCTGGTGATTATTGTTATCGCCATCCTGGCGCAAATCATCAAGGTTGCAAAAGGCGCCAAGCCTGGAATCTCAAAACCGGGACAACAGCAATCGGATGGCGGCGGCTACACTGCACCCGAGGATGAACTGAAGAAGTTTCTTGAAAGTCTCTCGGGTAAAATTCCAATACCGGAAATAAACGATGCGCCTCCTCCGTTGCCACTGCCTGTATCACAACGGCAGGTTCGGAAGATAAAGACGCAAGAATCTGTTTCGATTCCTGTCATTAAGGAGGTTCTAACAGTAGAATCTGCCTATGATATTCGGGAGTCGAACAAACCGGTTCTAGCTTCATCTCCGCCGCCTCCGCCAGAAGTACCCCAACCTGCCATGGCCAGTGATAGGTACGATAAACCGGCCACTGTCCATATACGCAGGGAAACATCGCAGTTTAGAGCAGACCTTGTTCACGAACTTATAAAACGGGAATCAATCAGGAAAGCTGTTGTATTGAGAGAAATCCTTGGCCCCTGTATTGCCCTCCGTCGCCCGGGAACTTTGGTATCTGGGCTGTAGCATTCGAATCCGGTTTAGACAGAAATAGACATTAATACGACAATGCGACGCAAGAATTCCGAAACATCTCCTGTGTTCCTTAAATAAAACTGTGCCGTAGTTTTGCAGGGATTCCCAACGAATATTGACAGGCCGTCATGGCTGAGGAATCTGAATACATTTTCATCAGCAACGTCATCCCCGATATAAACCGGGAATATGGATTTACTGTTCCGGGCTGACCGGTGCTTTGTCAGAAGCCATGAGACAATTTTTTCTTTGCCCCATTTTACTGACGGTTTGATTTCGTAAATTTTCTTTCCGGATATAATCTCTACTTGATTTCGTTCAATATAGGGCTTAATCACATTTCTGAAATTCTTATGCATTAATTTAAGATTCTTGTGACTGACTAAACGATAATGAACGCTGACAGTTATTCCCTTATTTTCCACGAATACGCCCGGAATTCCTGAAAGTTCATGGGCCAAAACATGGTTTATATGTTGTATTATCGCCTTTAAACCATGAGGGACCGGGGCTTTAAATCGAAGGCGTGTTCCTTCTAATTCCAAGCCGTGATTGCCGGCATATATTATTCTGCCCAGCCCTACTTTTTTCTTTACATCAATCAGCGATCGTCCGCTGATAACGGCGACCTTACAGTTGCGGCATTTAGACAATCTAAACAAGAGTTGTTTGGTTATTTTTGGGAGAAACGCCTTGTGCGGAATATCAACTATAGGGGCCAAAGTCCCATCGTAATCGAAGAAGAAAAAACAATATTTCCGGAACAATATCTTTTCTATTGTTTTCCAATTACTAAATAAATATTCCATTTTATCGCAATTCTATATCTTCTTAAGTGACGTTAATTCGGTTATGATATTACCTGCCCATCGGTAAACATTATTGATCCTGATCACATTGCGCATATGTGCCATTCGACTTCTTTTTTCTTCCGCTGGCATCTCAATGGCTGACTTTATACTGTCGGCGAATTCTTCGATAGAATAAGGGTTTATATGTATGGCTTGTGTTAATTCCTTGGCGGCGCCGGTAAAACGGCTCAAAATCAAAACTCCGTTTGAATCTTTTTTTGCCGCAACATATTCTTTTGCCACAAGATTCATTCCATCATGTAACGAACTTACAATACAGATATCCGCCATCAGATAATATGGTCTGATTTCTTCCTGCGAAAAATGCCGTTTGAGATAAATTATTGGTTTCCAGTCGCCCTCTGAATGCTTCCAATTTGCCTTTTCAACCAGCTCATCTACTTCTCCTGCAAAATCATGATAACGTTTTATATGGGTACGGCTGGGTGCGGCCAATTGGATAAAAACAAATTTTTTCTTGTATTGGGGATATTTCTCAAAAAACCTGTCAACAGCAAGAATGCGCTCGCTAAGACCCTTTGTATAATCAATTCTGTCAACTCCCATGGCAATTATGGTGTTTTCAAGATTATATTCTTTGCAAAGATTATTGATCTGCTGCAAGTCTTCCATTGATGAATCATGGCCCGTACAGTCATCCACGCTGATAGGAAATGCTTTGATCAATGTTTCTTTGCCAAAGCGTATTACCTTGAACGCCTCGGTATCTACGCGTGATTCAAGGAGCCTGTTTGCTGTATCGAGGAAATTATTGCAATGCATTTGTACGTGGAAACCGATCAGATCACATGCAAGCATTCCCTCCAGTATTTGTTCCTGATACGGACATGTCGCGAAAACTTCGGGGTTCGGCCAGGGAATATGCCAGAACAACGCGATAGTTGTATCCGGTCGTTTTTCCTTTATCATTCCAGCAAGGAGGGTAAAATGGTAATCATGGATGAAAACGAAAGGATTCTTTACAGGTAATTCCAACAGAACACTATCGGCGAATTTTTGATTTACTTTCTTATATGCCTGCCAGTCCGGTTCCCTGAAAACAGGTCTTGTATGTGTAATATGGCAGAGTGGCCACAAACCCTCATTTGAAAATCCATAATAGTAGCCTTCTTCCTCATCTTTGGATAACCAGACTCGCTTGAGAATGTACTTGTCATCCTCCGGAGGAACACCAAGTTTGTCCTTGGAATTAACAAATTGGCGATCGGCGTTACCTGCTCCATGGGCAATCCACATACCCCCGCAGGCGCGCATGATGGGATCTATGGCTGTAACAACACCACCTGCCGGACGTATGCACTCCGGTTTACCCGTTATTTCATTGATAACATGCATATATGGTTCTCGATTTGACACCATGTAAAGCGCATTCTCTCCCAGGCGGACATGGATAATATCTCTGAGCTTGGCTTCGGTCCATAATTCTTCCTTTTCCAGCCTTTCGGAAGCTTTTTCGGACACTGCCTTGCGTGCGATTCTGAGGCTCAGCGCCACCTGCTCAACCTCGCTGGCAAGTTTTCCAAGTTCATCCTCTTCTTTGATCGAATGTGATACATCTGTTTCCCCGCGCTGAAAATGTTGAAACCATTCCGTAAGGCGGATAACAGGTAACACAAATATCTGCCGCTGGATTAGAAGCATGATCAGGACAATTACAACCAGCAGGGAAATCAATGTTATACTCACCCGTTTCCAGATGGCAGCAATCGTGGTAAGTACATGTGAAGTATCATAAACTACTTCAACCATGCCCAGAAGTTCGCCATTGGCATCCTTGATCGGCAGGACATAACTGTATGCGGTATAATCACCGAACTTCTCCATCGCCCCCCTGGGCGTTTTGCTGACAAGTATCTCGCTGGTATATGGTTTCGCTGTCCTGCCCCAATCAGAAATACGTTCAGTAACAGCCAGAACCCTGCCTTCCTTGTCATAGATGACGCAACCCTGCAGTCTTTCTCTTCTCTGGAAACTTTCGACCAGACGATTAGCATTCTTTAAATCATTATTTTCAAGAATGTGCCGCGCGGAAAATTCCAGGCTCTCATTGACTGCGATGGCTTTCCTCTTAATCTCGTCTAATTGCTTCTCCTCCTCATAACGAACCTGAAAAACCCCGAACACCGTAAAGGCAATGGAAACTAATAAAAGAACAGGAAGGATGAATAATAGCATTCGTTTCATATGAGCCCTGTTATCGAAGAAAATAAATTAATCCATATCAATCGAAAAAAAACTGGATGGCGGCCCGACCACCCAAAACCACCTGTGGCAGATTCCTCTGTCACACCCTTATTATATACGAAACTTTCAGTTCCTCTCTTTTTACCACTTTAAGAACAAATATGCAATACGAGTAATTACAAATTGGCAGGATAATTTTGCGAAGTAGTCGTTTAACCGGTATGTAATTATAACGTGGCGTAAGGTAGTCGACTTGCAAACAAACTTACTGCATCCAGATTTTTACGACCATGTTCTTTTTTGCACCCCATTGTTGTGCCTGAGTATGATCGCGGAAGAATATATCAATGTGTTCCCCTTTTACTTTTCCCCCTGTGTCCTGAACGATACCGTATCCGTATCCTTCTACATACATGATTGTGCCGAATGGATATTTTGTTGGATCTGCAGCTATTGTGCCATATTTTGCACGTGATCCATCGGCACATATGCCGATTTTCTTAGGAGCCCCCTTCCGCGATCCGGATGCCACCACGGGAAGTCCTATCCAGTTTCGTTTCCAGCCACAACATTCACCGCAACGACAGTAACCAGTTACCAGCATTTTACGTTCGACAGGCAATTGACCGGAAGGAGGCCGTATCGTCGCGCAGCCTGTCATTATCAACGCAAGGATTCCGACGATTAGATAGAAACGATATTTTAGCGGTATTTGACGGTTATTATACACGGACATCCAATTTTAAAACTTTTCCCAAGCTTTTAAACGAGTTACCGTATACTTACCGAAGCAATGTAAACAATCCAACAACAAACTTTTACTTTTTGAACGGATTGGCAATACTGATAAGATCTGTTCGCGTATGGCCATTCTCGGTAATTCGCGCCAGTGTATACACCGTACCATCCAGCCCGACTGCGATTGAATTTACGTACAACGGACGCTGTCCGTCCGCGTAAAATATCGCGCCATGGTCACGATACGTACGAGTCGGAATGTCGTAGGTGATCAAATGAAGGTTCTCAAGCCCTTTTGCTTCGCCTTTACCGGTAATGTCTTTCCCTGTCACCCTTTTCCCGTCGACATAGATAGGACCACCGGTGAGATAATAAAGTGTACGTTTGTCAGGACCAAGTGTGAATCCCAGATATCCGTAACTGAATTGGTCGTACATGCCGCTGCGCTGTGATGGCAAGGATGTGAGCCGGTCCAAAACTTCAATACGGGGAACAGATGGATCGAACCGGAATAAATAACCGGAATTACCATGTACTCCATAGAACATTTTTTCTGATGGATACCATGTCACCATCCGCCAGTTGTATCCCATATGCCCGGAGAAAGTCGGGTCGTATAATCCAAAATAGTCCTTTTTCATGTTTTCGCCGTTCACAGTCTCGAGCTTCTCTCGCGCATAGCTATAATGGAAAATCGCGCCATCGCCGGTGGTGAAGTAAACAGAGCCGTCATCGGGATTAACTGCAAGGGACCTGCAAATGGTACGATACCTGGCACCCTTGCCATTCTCCCCGTCCAGTGCTGTCGGCCCCAGGTCTTTCATTTTTTTCGTGGCAACGTCATAGGTCACAAAATGGGCAGTTGGCCAGGTAAGCCCATAGAGCCTGCCGCGCTGGTTATCCATGTTCATGGTGAGGATGGCTTCACCGGGAAGCGGCATGCCAAAATCCTCAAACTTGCCAGTTGCCATATCGTAAGCAAGGAAGTGCCCGCCCTGGTAAGGCTTCCAGCCAGGCGGTGGAGGAGCCATTTTCTCCATGTCATCGATGATGGCATAGAAACCGGTGTGGGTGGAAAAATAAAGCTTCCCCTTGTACTCAACAAAATTACAGTGGCTTTTGCCTTGTGCGACCGCCTTCATTTCTTTTTCTCCGCAGGCTTCCGTCAGATCTCCAATGCGCTTGATCTCCTGGGTGGCGGGGTCAAAACTGCACATTTGCGCTGCAACATCATGAGGCTGGGTGCAAAGAACATAGTATATCTTTCCGTCACTTCCCACACCCATACCGTTGTAGGTGTCATGTGCCAATTTAAAACCCGAATTATAAGTCTTCGCAAGGAGTTGATGTTTACCCCCGGCACATCCTTGTTCAGCCGAAATAGCCTTGGAATTAAAGCCCAGACAGATTGCCAGCAAACAAAGAACCGCTATTCTACCTGTATGTTTTCTCATTTGTTCTGATCTCCTTAACTTTTTACCAGTATCTCTGCATGTTTTTTGATCTTACGAACTGCCTCAGCGATTTCGTCCATGTCACTCCGCGGGCCAAGAAGCATGTTTTGTGTAAACCATACTGCCTCCTCGCAGAGTTTATCATTCTCCGGACAGCGGTTGTCATCATCCCACTTCGCTATGGTATCTTTGCCATAGACCTTTACGTATGGACGGGCATTTAGAGCATTCTTGATAAATGATGCCTTGTTCAACGGTCCATAACCGCCGGAACATGGAATTCCTTCAGCGCTTAACGCCTTCATGAATTTCTGCCTTGGCAAGTTGGAAAACTTCTCCGGTTGATATCGGAACATGTAGAGATGATACGCATTCCGTGTGCAGCCATCATACATCCGTGCCGGGACAATGCCTGGGATCTCACGAAGCATGCCCGTTAAATACTTGCCATTCTCATGACGAGTTTTAGCTCTTTGCTCTAATCCTCGCATTTGACTTAGCAGCAAAGCACCTTGAAATTCAGTCATACGGATATTAGTAGCCCGCCCGCCTTCGTATGTAAAATTGTAACTGGCTGTTTTTCGCTTACGACAGTTGTTATGAAAAGCGAAACATTTGTTAGCCATAGATTCGTCGTTTGTTAACACAGCGCCACCTTCACCGGAACCGAGGTTCTTGCTGATTTGGAAACTAAAACAGCCAGTCGTACCTAATGTTCCCAGATTGCGTTCCCGCCACTGTCCTAAATGGGCCTGGCAGGCATCTTCGATCACTGGCACATTGTGTTTCTTGGCAATTGCAAGAATGTTATCCATGTCGGCCGCGGCCCCGCCTATGTGGACGGGAATTATCGCAGCAGTACGAGGGGTAATTGCCGATTCCAGTTTCTTCGGATCCATGAGGAATGTCTCCCTGTCCGAATCAACAAAAACCGGCATGGCATAGTTAAGAAGAACCACATTGACCGTGGCCACAAATGTATAAGGCGGTACAATCACTTCGTCACCAGGGCCCACCCCAAGGCCACCCAGCGACGCATACAAAGCACTGGTACCACTGGAGGTGGCCAGGCAGTATTTTGCATCGTTCAATTTGGCATAGGCTTCTTCAAATTCCTCTACCGATTTGCCGCGATACCAGCGGCCACTATGAACAACTTCCTGAATTGAAGTTTCATCATGCTCGGAAACCACCGGCCATGATTGAAAACCTTTCGTTCGTACAGGCTTCCCTCCCAGCAAAACAGGCTTTGCAGTGGCTGATACTGTGGATCCACACTCAGCCGCGTTTGCAACACTCGAAAAATGCAAATTCATGCCTGCACCGGCTACTGCGGCTGTTCCAATAAAATGTCGACGAGTCATTTTCACATTCATTCCGACTCCTGTTTATGGTTCTTCTGATTCATGATACGACTTCTTGTTCTGAAAATTTTCCGAGTACTTATCTTGGCCTTTAACGAGAGAGTTTATTATTTCCGATTACGAAGCTAATCTATTCAATAACTGCGCAATAATCAATAATAATATTGCTTTATTTCTATTATCGATTTAATTGGTGGAAAATGTTGAAAATTATGAAAGGATATGAACTAAATTGACCAAAATTCTCTATTAAAAGCGGCAAAATACAGCCATTTTGAATGTCGAAATATTAAGTGTCATTTTCCGACCGGACCATTATTGCAGAATATGGGGATCAAGCGACCTGTTGTTTCTTATCCACTTGCATTGCCAACCAGAGGCTTGTCAGGCCGCATACCAAACCCGCAATAAATAACATCCACGAGTAATGTATATCTGCATAACCATGTTTTGCTATATGATTGGCATCTTTCACAAAAGACCAGTACCACACAACAAACGCGGCTACCTGCAGAACAATAACCAATGGTGTCATCCGTAAAGGTAAAGGACGTTGTTCATATATTAACACCACTGTACAGGCAAACATGAAGTACAGGCTGATCAATACCGGAGCCAGTACCGGTCCATACCATGGTTTGGGAATCAGGAACAGGCAATCCCATTCGAGCCAGGATGACGGCCAATTCCCCAGCCATTTCAAACCTGCATAGTAAAGAATATCCCACACTCCGAACATGAAGAAGAAACAGGCCAGGCGCGACCGCCAGTTGGATCCGGACAGCCATGATACAGCCACCAGCATTACCAGTGTACATGCTTCGCGAATAATTTCGATGGGCCATCGTGCTAATGGCGCGCCGATCTGCTGCGCGTTCATACCCTCCGGCATAACTAAACGTCGCAAGTATATTACACAAATAGCCTCCAATAAACCCATTGCCACTGCATACGCCAGCAGCCACCCCAATAGTTTCCATGCTGATTGCAAATTTTGAGACGACGATTTCATTCTGAACCCCTGGTTGAAGCGATCAATGACATTTACCATCCAAATACATGTTTAATCCTTCGCTCGTCTTTTGAAAAGGGAATAATAATATCAATAACATATTTTTTTAAAACGTTTCGTGTAAGTGTCCGTTCAAAGCTGGGATTGTATCTATTCTTCCAGGGACACTTCAACGCCGCAAAGCAGAGGTGGAAACCTGGTTGAGGTTAATGGACGTAATTCGACCTTGAGCTGATTGCTGACTTTTATCCCTTTGAATTCCTTGACCAATGCATGTCGAATTCCTTCCGCCTCTTTTACGATATCCACCCGTGGTAACATCTCCTGCCCCTGTATCCATACCGCAAAAACGCGTTGGTGTGCCGCCACCATGTCCGGTTCGCTGAAATACAAACGAACAGTATATATTAATTCCTTTCCAGCTTTGTTTTCAGGAATCAAGGTGAGGCCGATAGAAGTAATACCCCTGGCGCCCGACGCGACTATCCATCGATTATCCTGCCCATCATCATTAATCAGGGATGAATGGATACAAAACCATTCCGGTTTCGCCGGTACGATTGTTACAGGAATAACCGGAGACGGTCCTCCTACACTTGGAAAATCGAGCCATAACGTTCCATTATTTGCACTTCGGTCCCCCGGTGCACCCAGGTTAATACCGACCCGTTTGATAATCCCGATAGATGGTGTCAATGTATTACTTGTCCATTCTTCCACATCCGGCATGGTAATCAAAGCCAGAGAAACTTGATTCTGATAGGCGCAACTGCACGTACGTGTATAGTCTGGCGCATTCAATACACCATTGGCCGGGATAAGATTTTCGGTACAACCGGCTTTAAAACCGCCAAGACTGGTTGTACCTCCGCCCCTTATCAGATCACAATACGCCGCTGAACCGGATCGAAATGTCAGGATTTTCTCGCCGGCGAGTGCCGCACCACATCCATACGCCCTGGCATATGTCCAGGGAATATCTTTTCCAGTCAGTGGATGTTTTCTCGTGACATGATTACCGGTTAGTAAATCCATCATGGCCGACGAGGAACGGTTTGATGTAATACCACCAGATGGCGCAGACGGAATGATCTGATTATCATGAAGTACCAGTGGTCCTAAATATCTCATCTTTGTTTTTTCCCAGAGAACTTTACCGTTCTTCCCTCGATATGCAATAATGCGGTCTTTTGGTTCATCTTTGAGCATATCACTCGATGGCCTGCCGGACTGAATCAGCACATCATATTTTTCTGAATAACCCAGCCATGTACCAAAGACGTTTATCTGTGTTTGCCAAAGTACCTGCCCGGTTCGAATATTAAATGCCTGTAAAACAGGTTTTGCATCAGGATTTGACGGCTTGCGATTTGATTTGGCAAGTACACTTTCCGCGAGACGATCAATGCAAAAAAGTTTTCCGTCCCCGGCCGCAATGGCATTGTGCCGGAAACCGAAAACAGATTCACGGGTCCATACCGGCTTGCCGGTCATCCTGTCCATAACCACCAGCGCACGACTCGCAGTCCCATTCCAGTTAATGCCTCCCACCTTATTAGTACCGGAAATCAGGGGTTCTGCCGTTGCAACTAGCAAATCTTCCCAAATCCCTATATATCCCCACGAAGGATCACCCTCAATACCGTTCATGCGCGGAAGCCGGAATTCCGCCAGCTTTTCCCCTGTCGCAGGATCTAGTCGTAACCCTACCCTCCCATAAGCAACATAAACGCCATCCCGGGTGACCGCGTAGTTACTGCCCAGAGAATTCGCACCTGCTTGATGCTGAGTGTTATCAAACGATTTCCCAATCCACGACAATTCACGGCACCACAGTTCCCGTCCGGTATAAACATCCCGGGCACTCAAGGTATTTGTTCCTTCAATAAACAAGCGCCCATCAAGAACCAGTGGACGTGGTCCATGCCCATGTCGCGGCAAAACTTTTTCATTGGAAGGTCCGCCATCGAACCACAGGAGCCCGAGCGGCGCTTCCACAATACTGTCCTTTGAACATACGGTATTGCCGATATCGGCATATTGATGCGTCCAATCAGCAGAACCCGGTAATGCTCCGGCACGAACCAGCATTGTAAAATCGCCATTCTGTTTTATTTCAGCATTCTCCAATTTTGCTTCCTTTATCCACGTCTGCAACTTGTTTTGATATTCCGGAGGTAGACAGGCAACACCTCCATATGGTCTGAGGGGATAAAACAGGCGTTTAAGAAATTGCGGGCCTTTATCGATCCCCATCCTGCTCCAATCCTCCGACACAATCAAACTGGCGAAATACGGCGGTAGAGGAAAAGTCATGGGATCGCCCGCATGTATGGCTACGCGAGCGCCATATAAACCCATCGCATCAAAACGTTTTCGCAGTGATGCCACCTTGTTGGCGTCCGGATCAATGATGACAAGCTTTAGATTACTTTTCCGCAGTAAAGACTCGGCCAGATTTCCTGTCCCTGCCCCCCATATACAACAAATACCATCTCGAATGCCTGCCTGATTAAGAATATTTTCAGCCTTTTGGTTCCAGTCGCTGACAACAGGTTCATCTGGTTTATTCAAGCTGTAACGTACAGGTTCCGCCAACTCAGGTCCCGCAAAACAATATAAACGCCCTTCCATTGTCACAACAAACAAACGTCCATTTGCCGCGAGCATGTTCCAGATACGTCCTTCAACTTTCCCCTCCCACGACACGTGGGCCGGTTGATTATCTTTGGGTAAATCAATGGCCATAATGGTATTTGCCTGACCATATCCATATAAACGATTACCCGCGCAAATCAGGACATTACTTACGCCCAATGGGCCAGCTTCCCAGAGTTTGGGCAATGTATATTTATTCCAGAACTTCAGTTTATTTTTTATATCGCTGATTTTAAGTTTCTGTTCTTCAGGACGGGTTGTCCAAGCTGTCAGTTTGCGTGTTACGGAATCCACTCCAATTGCCGTATTGTCGCCAATCAAAATGTTTGCTGATACCCTGGTTACAGGTACACCATTGGAAATTCGATACATTATCCCTCCGTTGAAATACCAATCCTTCTGGACTGCCACTCCATATCCTCCCTGGCGCTTACCAAAAGTACGGTTTGCCAGATCGAGATAAAGTAATCTGCCGCTCTTGAGGTCGTAAGCACCTGGCATCGATCGTCCGCCTGTCACAAGAAGCATCGATGGTGCAATTGTCATGTATCCCTGTGGTGCGATACCGGCAAATGACGGAGTTTTATGCGGTTGATTGGTATAAACCGAACCACTACTGCTATTACACCATATTGCCTGGCCAGTGTTCATTTCCACTGCATAGATGAATATCCCCATGAACGGCCATATGCCTGCAGAAAAGTACAATACCCCATCCTGTGCAACAGGAGCACCGCGCACAGGCCACATTGATATCAGGCGTTTATTCCCCCACACTTTCTTGTCCGACGGAGCGCCCTGGAATTTCCACAGTAACGTGCCTTTCTTTGCATCCAGGCAATACAAATAGCCGTCATCCGATCCGGCATAAATCCTGTCTTTCCATGCCAGCGGTGCCAGTCGGAAAGGACCATCCGCATAAAAACACCATTTCTCCTCGCCGGTTTCCGCATCATACGCTCTGAGGCTGTCATCCCGCATGGACGGAACAAACAACATCTTCCCCATTGCTACAGGCTCATAGGAAAAATCGAACTGTAGTTTATCACCCTGATCACTTGATTGCAGAGGCCACGCCGGTATCGGTGTCGGCAATTCCCGCACCCATTGCAGATGAAGTTTGTCGGGCAATTTCTCCGGCGGCACCGCACTGTGACGGGCATCATACCGCCACATCGGCCAGTCCACAGCCATCAGGTTCATTGCCACGCCAACAAAAGCGAAAATAAACCCTGCCAATTTCATCAGCCACTTCATCTCAATCTTAGTCTTAATCCTCATCTTAATCTTAATCGTGATCGTAATCCTGATCCTAATCGTCTTCCTCTCTTACCCTCACAAATTATCCAGCGGACTTTTCACTCCCTGACCGCCCTGTTTCAAGATGTGCGTATAAACCATTGTTGTCTGGAGATTACTGTGCCCCAGCAGGCCCTGAATTGTCCGGATGTCAGTTCCGGATTGAAGCAGATGTGTTGCGAAACTGTGCCTGAATGTATGGGAACTGATTTTCTTGTTGATCCCTGCCTCAATTACCGCCCTGCGAATGGCTTTTTCAAGCACCGAAGGTACAAGATGATGTCTCCGTGTAACGCCACTTCGCGGATCAACTGAAGTTTTTCTTGACGGGAAAACATACTGCCATGCCAGCTCTTTGGCGGCTTGAGGATATTTCTTTTCCAGGGCGCCGGGCAGGTAAACCGCACCATACCCCTCAGCTACGTCCTTTTCATGAAGGATCTGTACCCGGAATATCTGTTCTTTCAACGCTGGAATAAGATTTTCAGAAAGGGTGGTATATCGATCCCGGTCACCCTTACCAGCCCTCACGGTTATCTGCTTCATCTGGAAATCTATGTCCTTTACCCTCAGACGAACACATTCCATCAGCCTGAGTCCACTGCCATATAGAAGTTTGGCCATTATCTGGGGTATACCTTTCATAAGACCCAGCACTTTTGCAGTTTCTTCCCGGGTCATGACAACGGGTATCCTGATGGATTTTTTTGCCCGCACGGAATCTATTCTTCCTTCAAGGGGCCGGTTCAATACTTCTCGATACAGGAAGAGCAATGAATTGAAAGCCTGGTTCTGAGTTGAACTTGCAACATGTTCCTCCAGTGCGAGATGAGAGAGAAAGGCCTCGACTTCGGGTTCCCCCATATCGAGAGGATGTTTCATTTGATTAAAATCTATGAATCGTTTAACCCAGGCGATGTAGGAATGTTCAGTTCGAATGGAGTAATGTTTCAGGCGCAGAACACGTTTTATTTCGTGAATCAATTCTCCGGGTTTCCGCGTCCAGTTTTTGTCACCAATTCTGGTATAATTCTCTTGATTTCTGGGCAAATCGGCCATAACATTTATACAAAGTGGTTATTTAAAACGCAGCTTTTTTTCCGTGTTTGCATGTCCAATATCATGATATCGCGGAAAAAAGTCAAATGAATTAATGGTTGGCTTCATAAGAAATGAAATGGGTTATGACAATCGTAGTGGCGTTCGTGCTCGGCGTGCTGGTCACGGCTGTCGTGTGCAGAGAAATCAGACGGTCAGACCGAACTGCATACATGAGCGATGTGGTTGCTCCCACGGCTCAAATCGTTAGTGAGATCAATTCCAACATCCGGGATGGTGAGACCAATCGAGCATTTGCAAAGTTGCAATTACTTGAAGATAAACTCTCACGATTTCTGGATGGTGGATCGACACCAGAGGTGTTTATCTCGGAAATCCGAAAAATCGACAAATAGGAAAGCCAACCAAGCACTGCAGAGTATTTTTCAACCCCAGCGGGTTGAAAAAACTCTGAGTGCGATCGTTCGATTCACAAAATGAAAACTACATTTATAGGTCTAGCATTGTTGGCTACTCTCTTGGCGCAGGGTTGTGCTACTGGTCCAGTGCGATACAAGACATTCGGACGTTATGAATACGCGACATACGAATGGACTAAACGCTCACCTGTGGCGGCGAAACCGATAGTTGCTGTAGGGGGATTGGTTACGGATATAGGCATTATTGGAGCGGACACGATCTTTACGCCTTTGGCATCAATCCCGATCGCAGCCAGAGGCGCATTCCTTGGCCCGTGTGCAGCATCCCGAAATTTTGAGAAGCATCCGATCAGAGAGACAACCTTAAGCATTCTCTTTTTCCCTGTGTATTTCCCTCCGGTATACTGCCTTTCCTTGTATTGGCAAACGTACCAGCCGCCTGGTCCTCCCTATTATAAAGCATTTTATCCCGACACTTGGGGCGATGAATCAGAAGTGTTCCAGAAAGAATAATTGTCATTGACCAGAACTGATCAATAAGAAATGAATCGAACCAAATCTTGGAGGCGACGCTGAAACCAGCGCCGCCTCAAGATGATCGTTGGGGCAACAAAATGAGAATAACAGTTATCATATTAACACTTTTGACAGGAGCTTTTGTTGTCGCGGAGGATCGGAATTTACCAACGCTGACCCTCAATAGCATCAGTAAGGAACCCTTCCTTATTCACTGGAACACAAAACGGGATATCCAGGTGGGTACGAATCTCCTTGGTTTTGTCGTTACAAAAGTTACACCAAAAACAGGGAAGATGAATATCCTGAACAAGGAAATCACGGTAGACCGAACAGAAGCGACTCTTCAGCGAGGCAGCAGGATATTCACCTTAGTCAGAGGAGAGGAGCTTCCATTCAATGACTATTTTGTCAATCTTACATCCGGAAATCAGGATAAAAGTTTTAAAGTCAGACTTGATGATACCTTCGTTGTTGACAATCGGACATTTCGCCTTGTTAGTGTAAATACACAAAACGTTACATGTGTTGTCGTGGATATAAAATCAAAACAAGAAATAACCATTCAGAAAAAACAATAGAGCCCCAACCAATCTCTGGAGAGTATTTTTCAACCCTGCGGGTTGAAAAAACTCTCAGAGTGATCGTTGGGGCAGCAGAGATATGAAAAGGAAGTCACTCGTCGGGATGTGGAGCCTCGCCAGCGTTTGTGCCTTCCTAACTGGTTGTGGTCCCGCACCTCATTCCGCAGACATTATCGGGTCGTGGCGGGAGAAGGTCGAAAGAACGAACGGGTCGGTCGGAACTCAAACTTGGCAGCTCGCCCCTGACGGTCACATGATCGTCACCGGGACAGCAACAACCAAGACTTCCACGGCTACCTGGGGGTATGAAGGCCGATGGAAACTTGAAGGTGTCTTTCTATACACCGCGCAAGCCACTTCAACTTGGATAGGAGTTCAGGAGATGGATGATGGGACGAGCCGAAACCTGTCTCCTGATTTCGCAATGGATAAGGAACACATCGGCGCTGGTCTCAAGCTCACCCTTCTTGACAGGAACCGACTGAAGGTACGGTATCCTTCCCGGCGGGAATACACTTGGGTGCGGCTTGTTGAAAACTTGCCCCAACCAACAAATCCACCGTATTCTTCGCCCGCGGGCTCGAAACGGTGATTTGGATCGTTCGACGAATAAGATGAAATGCCCAAGAACACTACTTGTACTTTTCTTCATTTGTCATGTCAGTATGGCGCAAGCTACTGGCACGGTTGAATCCGTTCTGTTTAAGACCAGTGTTCCGCCTCCGGTTTACAACATACCCCAATCTCTCAAGCAAAACGAACCACTCTTCCGCGCCGGACTCAACACTTTACCCGAGGGGATTCTTGTCGTAGGAGCACTTCTTGTCGGTAGCGGAGACCTTGGACTATCAGCCAATCAGAATACAAACCTGACGCCCCTCGTTGCAGACGCGTACTCAAAGATCTGTGTAGATCCCGCATTCTCCAACGTCGCGTCTGCCTTGCCGTATTGTTTCTCAACCACTAGACCCAGTTCGGGGCATTACTTCTTGTATCGACCAAGCAAAATGCCAGAAACACCCATGTGCATCGTGTTTCTTCACGGATACGGTGGTAACTTCCAATTCTATACTTGGGTGCTAAAAGAGGAATTTCCAAACGCCGTCATAATAACACCGTCGTGGAGCGTTAGCTGGCACCGCGGATCGACAACTTATTTAAAAGACATGCTCTCGGATGCGGAACGTCGTTGCAAAACACGCCTAAGTCAACCTTGGCTGATGGGTATCTCGGCTGGAGGCCGAGGTGGCTTTCTGATTTACAATCAAATGTCTTCCTCGTTTGCTGGATACATTTGTATGGCAAATGCACCGGAAATCTCCGTTGCAAACATCCTCCGCAGGGATTTGAATATACTTATGCTGAACGGAATAAACGATCCAATGGTCCCCATCGATATCGCGAGAAATCAAGTTGCGCTTGCACAACGGCGTGTTCCGTCTCTGCAATTCAAGGAAATTGAAGGAGACCATTTCTTTCTTTTGTCCGACAGAAAGAACACATTCGGAGCAATACGTACTTTTATTAAAGAAAACACAGATCGTCGAACAATTCATTCGAGCGCGACGAGTGACCCGCGGCGGGCACTCGCCGCTCAATGATGGCGTTCGAACTTAAATGAAAAGGATCGGAAAGATCATACTTATCTGCGCATTAACGGCCAGTTGCTCAACATCCAAATTGGATAGTAGTCATGTACTTTGCCATCCCAAACTTAAGGTACAAACACATCCTACCGGAACATGGATCAAGGGATGGATCTACCATACAGATGTTATGGAATATTTAGCCGGAACATATGCTGAACGACAACGCGCCACAGCAATTTTAGAATCTGCTGGTTTCTGTCGAGGAAAGACCGACTATATATTCTTTTCGAAGAAAGGTCCGATTGTTGTCGATAACAAGGTGTTCAAATCCAAAGAGGAAGCAGTCGAATTTATCAAGAAACAACATCTGACTCGGGTTCTCTATTGCGATGGCAGCATCTTCCCAAAGGATTTACCCAATGGCCTTCGTGTTGACGGTGTAGATTTCTGGCTATTGGATTGGAAGAAATAATGTTCGAACCATGTGTAGGAGGCGACGCTGAAACAGCGCCGCCTCAACACTGGCGTTGGCTCAAAAGATATGACAAGACATAATAATGATATGCGTGCCCATCGATTTCACGCCTACTGGCAGAATGTGGAAGGTCGATCGGTATTTACAATGCCAAGGGCTGAGTGGCAGTCACTAGGAGACAGTTCCGGACAGCCATTTGAAATCGACATTTCGACAACACCAATTGCCGCAGTCGGAAAAGACGCTCCACTTGTGGCGGCGGTTGCACAACGTTACTCAACAGATACTGACGCTATCACAATATGTAGATACGACGATAAAGATCAACCAACACCATATAATGTTGATCATTACCGTGTTTGGAAGAAACTCCCCCAGCATCGCGATTTTCACAAGATCGTAAAGGCATCAGACACCCATGCAGGTCCTATGTTGGAAGAATTTATGAACGAGAACGTCTTTATTGTCAAAGACGATCCTGGACCTGACCATTGGTTGTCAGAACCCCCAAAAGTTGTCGAAATCGTAATTAACAAAGAAATGAGCCAACCATCCTCTGCATGCGATTCAAAAACCTGCGGTTTTTGAACGCATGAGAGGTCACGTTGGAGCACGAAATGATGAAGAGAAAATTGCCAATCTATTATTGCACTGCTCTGTGGCTGACGTTACAGGTGGCTGTTATCGCAGAAACGGCGAGTCAAACTGAAGTCGCCACCTTGCCATATGCCGTGGCGTATAAAATGGCCCAAGTGTCCGAACCCGAAGGCACATCAACCAATGGCAAAGAGCTTACCGTTAAGTTCAAGAGCAGTTTGCCTGACGTCAGACCAAAAGATATCAACCTGTTTATCGACAGTAAGACTGGTCGCATCCCACTGTCCCTTGGTGCTGACGGTTCCTTCCGCCTGCCCATTTCAGACTCTCTGATCAAAGAAAATCCTCCAATCATTTCCAATCAGCCAAAGGGATCTATGTCGCTCGGTGGATACGTCGATCGCAACCTCTCCGTTCCAGAGAACAGGATACTCCATTATCGGGAACTCATGCAGCCACTCCGACTAGCGGCGAACGTAAAAGCCACTATTGTGAACGAAACTCCTTCAGTCGAGACCCTAGAGGCTCTGGTGATTAGGGTCCAAGACCATGGGAGAAGCAATGTGTTCATTCAATCCAAGTCGGGCGTGATCAAGATCACTGGTGGTGAATACGGTATTTATCAGATTCCTTTCCATGCAGAGTTGATGAAGGAGAACCCAGATGTGGTTCTTCCTGGGCGAGTTGCATGGATCGTGTGCCATCCTTTTGGGAAAGAGATAGGAGGCTCCAACAAGGGCATGAATGGTACTCGATGAACCTGCGGTTCATCTCGACCATTATGCCATGCGTTGGCACAACAAGAAAGGGATAGATCATGAAGCCTAGAAAGATATGCATTACCGAAGCCGACAAGATGCACCTGGAGGAGCTCATCGATGTGGCAGGAGAGTTCGGCGGTCGCGCCAGAAAGGATTTGGAGGCGCTTGCTCACGAGCTTGCCAGGGCTGACATCGTGGATCCCAAGGACGTCCGCCCCGACGTTGTAACCATGAATTCGCGTGTTGTTCTCAAAGACGTCAATACCGGTGAAGAAATGAACTATGCCCTGGTGTTTCCGAAAGACGCCAACGTGGACGAGGGGGCCATCTCTGTCCTCGCCCCTATTGGCACCGCGATTCTGGGATACTCAAAGGGAGATATCATTGAGTGGCCGGTACCCGCAGGCATGCGACGCATCCGAATTGAGAAGATTGTGTATCAGCCAGAAGCAGCCGGCCATTTTCATCTCTAGTGCCAACCAGAGGGCGCAGGCGACTCGCAATAGCTCGCGCCTGACCCTCGACGTTGGCCTAACAAAAAAGGAGCACGGAAAATGAGTGAAGAAGAAAGAGACATGATGAAGCTGGGAATCATTATCGGAAGCACACGTCCCGGTCGCAAGGCCGAGGCCGTCGCCCGTTGGGTACACGGTATCGCGGGGAAGCGCAGCGACGCGCATTTCGAACTTGTGGATATCAAAGACTTCAACTTGCCGCTGCTGGACGAGGCGGTTCCACCGTTGATGGGACAGTACAGCCATGCACACACGAAGGCGTGGGCAGCAAAGATCGCTTCTTTCGACGCGTTTGTCTTCGTGACACCCGAGTATAACCATGGGACATCCGGGGCGCTGAAGAACGCGATCGATTATCTGTTCGCGGAGTGGAACAACAAGGCGGCGGGGTTTGTGAGCTATGGAAGCGCCGGCGGCGCACGTGCGGTGGAGCACCTGCGGCTTGTCATGGGCGAACTGAAGGTTGCCGATGTGCGCGCGCAGGTCATGCTTTCGCTGTTCACGGACTTCGAGAATTTCAGCATTTTCAAGCCCGACACCCGGCACGAAAAATCAGTCAACGCCATGCTGGATGAAGTCATTGCCTGGGGCAGTGCGTTGAAGACGCTTCGCGTAAAATAGAGACACGAACCAGCGGCCGGAGATTATTGCCTTGAAGGCAAGGCGAAATTTCAGCGGTGATGTTCGGCAACGAGGTCAGATATGAAAATCGCAATAGCACGAGTTTATGACACAACGGACAAGCCAAAAGGCTATCGAGTTCTCGTCGATCGATTATGGCCGCGCGGCATTTCAAAGGAAGCACTACAGCTTGATGAATGGTGCAAAGACGTAGCACCAAGTACTGAACTGCGGAAGTGGTTTGCTCACAAACCAGAACGTTGGGAATCATTCCGCGTTAGATATTTGAATGAACTGAAGGAAAAGCGCGAACTCTTAAGACCTCTTCGTGCACTCGCACAGAAGAGACCGTTGATTCTCTTATATGCGGCAAAGGACCCCGACAGAAACCAGGCCGTGATCATTCGCGAGGCATTGCTCGCGATGCGCTGACCAAGTCAAACAAGATACAGAATACCAGACCAGCAAAGCTGGTCGGTAGAGATGCGGCGTAATTGCTCAAATTCTCTTTAGATGGCTGTTTTAGAGTGAATACTGCGGGATCTTGATCCGCTCACCATCCTTCATGGCGGACAGGTGCGCGTAATAGCCCGGGACCGTCATATTCAGGGCATCGATGACGCCTACCCTGGGTTGGCGTTTCCTGAGAATTGAATCGATGAAATCGTCGCCCAGGTAACCGTGTGAACCGCCGTGCCCGCCCGACTCGACTCCCGGCGGCAGGGCGTATTTCTTCAATTTCAAACCATTCTTGATTGCCTCGTAATGCCGTTTCGAACCCGTCGCATCGCCGGTGAAAGTCTTGTTATATCCCGCGTACTCTCCGCGAATTCGTCCTGCCTCGAGATACTCGCCCTGAGACCCGCATATTATCATGCGGGAAATTCCGCCCTCGGCTGTCCGGAACAGACCGGCTTCCGATTTAAAGATATTCCCGATCACGTTAGGAATGCGCTGTGCTTTGTCAAACAGCGCGGTTCCCTGGCAGGAAACGTCAATAAAGCTTTTGTGCGTCACGCCGACATAATAGGCTGTAGCGTGCGTCGGATACCACATGGGACAACCATTCTTACGCCAATCCTTGTACGATCCCAATGCGGGAGTGCCCAGGACATGCGGATGACAATACTCACCTTCAGAATAAACGATGTTGCCGAATACCCCGGCGGCAAAGAGTTTTTCCATGGCATAGAGGTCGTCATGGAAACACGACGTTTCGAACATTGCATAAACCAGGTCCTTGTTCTTTTTGCAGCATTCCAAAAGCCTTTCAGCATCATCGATGTCACCACGGAAGGCCGGGACAGCAGTTGCAACGTGTTTGCCATGCTCCATGCAGAGGATGGCATGCTTGGCGTGTGCTGGAGCGTCTGTTGCGCAGTAGATCGCCTCAATCTTGTCATCCTTGACCATCTCTTCCAGCGAGGGATAGGTCTTTGCGCATTTGGCCTTTTGTGCCATATCGGCACAACGGTCGGGGAAAAGGTCACTGACAGCAATGAGTTCGACGTTGGGATGATGCTGCAACCCGAATTGGAGTCCGAATTTGCACACGCCATGACCGACAATACCCACCCTGATTTTCCGGTCACTAAAAGGTACCCATGGTTTACTCTGGTCCACGGAAGTCTTCTTATCGTCAAAGCCCGCTATGACTTCTGCAGCACTCGCGGCAGTTGAGATACCTCCTGCTGTGGCCAGTATACCTGCACCGACAGCTCCTGCAGTTGACGACGCAATGAAAGACCGGCGTGATATTCTGTTTGTCATCATAGTGGCACTCCTTTATTGATAGAAATTCGTTTTACATGCGGCATTGTCACCAAACAAAAAAAACAACCAGAAGTACGGTAGTGTTACCAAACCATGGATTGATGCGCAAGGTTGATCACTTGGCTGATAATGATTGCTACGGGCGTGTTGACCAAACCTGAGATTCCTCTCCGTCAGCCGACGGATCGGAATGACGACGTGAATTCGATCGTTTCTCCAAGGAATTGTCATGCCGAGCTTGTCGAGGCATCTCGCTGGACGTGCTTTTTCGATTTGGGCAACAGGCCCTTACATTGTAATCAAAAGCGCATTACGAATCGTGTCAAAACGGATTCCAACCTTGTCCTTTGTTGACGGTTCATGTAATCTGTCAGCCAGTATGGGACTCGACGCCCCATCGCATGACAGGGAAAATATGGATAATTCAAGAGAGATGCTGAATGAAAAATGCCAAACACAGTGGAAAATGGAGCAAAGGCGCCGGCTTATAAGCCGGTATGTGCGCTGGGGGATCGGAATCCCTTTGTTCTTCGCTTTACCAATACCATGGTTTGGTCCGTTTCTGGTGCTTCTTGGGGCTGTCCTGATTGCTCCTGATATCGCTGGTTTTCTGGCTGGTTGTTTCGGCAACATTTTCCGGTCATCTCTCAAAGGTAAACCGATGCCAATTTATGGTATTCCAGAATCACTCGTGGCGAAAGGCAAATATGCCGAAGCAGAGCAAGAGTATGAAAAGATCATTCAGGAATTCCCAAATGAGGTAAAACCTCATGTCGACATGATCAATATTGCCGTGAGATGGCTGAATGACGATGAACTTGCTGAAAAACTTTTCCAGAGGGGCATGAGTTTACTGAAGAATCATGAAGACCGTGAGACTCTGTCAGTTACATATGCAAACATACGGACCAGGCTCAAGACGCAAGCGAATACCAGGATAGAGACCATTTCATCGGAGAAACTTGATGAGACACGAAAACGTCTCGAAGAAAATCGTCAGAAAATGTGGCGTTGAACTGCAGTGTATAAGGAAATATCGGATGAAATGGCTGCCTATCCTGTGTTGTATAACTTTGGCTGCCAGTTGCGTGGTAACCCCACCCCGGTCTTCTTTACACGGGCAATCGGGTGCGATAAGCGGTTCCGAGTCGACAGGCGCTGAACGTCGAATACTTACCGGCTGGGGCGGCGGCAATGCGGGGGATGTTGTATCCAGGGCCGCGGAAGTCGGTTTTAAGGAACTTGTTGTACATCACGACAACGCCACAAACTTCACCCATTTCATTGAACTCGGGAAACAGTACGGCATAGGTATCTATGCGTGGCTATATCTGGGCGACATCCCGGCATGGAAGAAAGCATATCCCAACACCACGCCACCGCTCCAGATGATGAATGACAATGAAGAAGAAGCGTTGAAGCGTATCAAGGCGGACAAGACCCCCGGTAAATCCGGATATCAGTTTGGCGGGGAACCCGTGAACGAAGTGGAAGTACTCGAAACGCCGTTACTATGTTTTCACGACCCGCGTGTCATCGAAGTATTTAAGAAACAGATCGATGAGATGTTGGCCTTTCCCGGTGTGAAGGGAGTGGCATTCGATTATATTGGGTATCAGAATTACCGCTGTTGCCGATGCCCGATATCTCAGATGCAGTTGGAAACCTATCAGAAACAGCATCCCGAGCTTTCCCGGGAAACGGTATTGGAACGTTTTTCTTTCGAAACACTGGTGGATTTCAACAATTGCCTTTCCAGATATGCCCGGGCAGTCAAATCTGACGCAAAAGTGATTACACATGTATATCCAGTTTATCTTCCCGAGCCACTGTATGGCAACCACCTTGATCTGGATGTCTGTGGACAGACCGCGGCATGGTTTTTCGCGCCGTTCTGGAGCGTGGAGAAAATCAAGGCGTATTCAAGTATCATTGCCAGGGAGGCAAAACGATACCATGCCCGCCAGAATGGTGCCGCCCTGATCGGTTACTACAACGCGCCCGATAAATATCGTGTCAAATCGAAAGAGCGACTCGTTGCAGAGCTGAAAGCCATTCTGGATGGTGGATGTTTGCGTGTTCATGTTTGTTCATTCAATGACGTACTGAAGACAACGGACGCAGCGGAAGTTTTCTGTAACTTCTTTGGTAAATCGGACCGGCAGTCCACAAAGAAAGAATAAATATTTTCCCGGTACAGCCAACCGGGCGCTCCAGGCTACGGGAACAAAGCCATTAAACTGTCCGCAAACAGACTGTGTCCAAACACGTTCGGGTGGTTGATGTTGTTTTCCATCAATGTGAGATATGGAATCCCCTGTCGCCATAACCGGCCATATCGCAGAGAGGCATCCGCCAGCGCCACATTGTGTTTTTCAGAGAAAAGCCTCAGACCTTTGACATAAGGCCGGGGATCTTCATCGATGTCCCTCTGAGACTTAAGCCCCATCCAGTCCGGCCGGGTATAGTGCGGGGTCAGAATAATCCACTCAGCGCCAATGGATTGAAAATCAGTCAGTAACTTTTGATATCTCGTTTCAACCTGTTCCGGCTTCAGTCCGGCATCATTTACAAATTCAGAAACGATCAAATCGGGTTTCTGATCCAGTACTTTTTCCTTGTAGTTATGAACACTGCCAGGCGGTTCGGCCAGATAAGAACTGGTATTGCGGCCGCCCCAGGCCTCGGTTACCAGTTCGATTTTTGCTTTCGGGAATTTTGCCTGCAGACGTTCGACAAACATCTTCTGCCAACGCTGGAACGTTGTTACACTGTCACCCCAGGCAAGGATTTTCAACGGCTCACCAGATTGCAGTTTTTTCATGGTCTTGGGAACGCGCACCTCTGCAATCGACGGCACTGTCCTGGCTGGTTCAGGATACGAGGTCTCTGTGATGGGGAATAGATTGTCGGATGTAAGCGCAGTGGGCCGTCCGGAAATAAAAATATTGACCAGGCGTTTTTCATCTTTCTTCAAGACCGGAACGTGCGGTGTGACAGTATGTGGTTCACCCCTTTTAAAAATGATTTTGCCTTCAGATGAAAGAACCGCGGAATCGATTCGCATTTGGGCATATTTGTAACTGATGAAAACGGGCTGGTCTGGCTTGATTCGGCCTTCAGGCAGACGGCCAACCCCGCCCCAGTCCAGATCGGCGTCGTAGTCTTTACCTTTCTCGAATGTGACCGCCGTATTCTCTGTGTTGTCACAGACCGTCAGGCTGGCAGGATCCAGTGCCCCTTTAACAGTGCATTCCGCGGCTTTAACTCCCGTCAATGCAACGCCTTTCTGCCAACCGGCCCAGGTATTTGTCTTGAAGTCGGGCAATCTGGCATATTTCTCAGCGGTAACCGTAATGATGTCAGTTTTTTTTACATCCAGTGTTGCGCTTACAACAGGTGTTCCCTTTAGTGTGACAGTTATCCGCCAGTCCCCCGCCAATGTGACCTCGACAGGTTCTCGATCGTTTGCGAGAACAGTTGCGATCACGAACACGTAGCAAAAGACAATGGCAACAAATATGTTATATTTTATTGTTTTAAACACGGGATGATTCTCCTTCGTTGTTTTTATAATTCTTTCAACATCTGCACAACTTCACGGATGACTTTTTCCGCCGCGGTCGGTGCAAAACGACTGCACTTGACTTCGTAGCCACCCTCGGCATAACTCGATTGGGTCGGTAAATAGCCTATTGTTCCATTGCAATGCGTAATAATAAACGTTGTGGGAAACGGCGATGCAATTTTTATCGCCTTTCCAATTTCGTTGAATATCTCGCCACCAAGCCCGACAAAAGCAATATCGCCAACTCTGCCAACAGTAATATTCAATGATGTAGTTATCGAATTGGTCGATACCTGCTCCTCCCCGCTTACCTTTCCGGGAAGTTCCATTGTCTTGAAAGCTGTCTTTACAGGGCCATTGACAGATAATTTCTTGATACTGTTCAATGTATTTACAACCTCTTCGCCAAGCATTGTACCCAGCAATACAGGTTCAGGAATCCACCCGTTCCCGGTCTTGAATTCCGGCAATACACGAAACCAGGGATCAACATTTCCTGATGCGCCCGCAAAGGCAGGTGCAATAATCCCGTTGCCCATGTACTTTTCGATAAACTGCTCGGCAAGACCATGGACATCGCCGCTGACAATATAATTTTTCCCACCAAGTGAAGTACTGTGTGTGGCGTAGGCAAAAATGACTGCATCTGGATCATTTGTCCCTGTATGCGCTATCTTCAATACCTGAACTTCCCGGTCTGTCAACAAATTGGGATTTCTGCCAAGCCTGATAATGGCTTTACCCTCTTTGCCGGGAACCACCTCCCGCCTGTTAATACCAACAGGTGATGTTCCTGATCCTGTCCCGATCTGGACGGGAACAGCACATGAGAGCGCATTTTTAACAACAGTGACCAGATTTCTTTCAAGTGACTTTGTGTATTCAACGTTGTTTGTGTGCCCTTTGGAATAGTCCAGCGTTGGAGTAGGAGCGCTGTGTGTGTGAATGGCGCACAGGAAGAGTTCAGAGGGCTCGAGCCGGCAAGCCTCCGTTATGGTTTTCCGGATGATCTCGTCTGTTCCATCATAGAATCCGAGAATGTCCGTGGAAACAAGAATAAGACGTTTTCCATTCTGCTCAAACGCTACCGCACGCGCCGATAATGGGTCATGGATACCCTGCGAGAGCCCTTTCCGTCCTCCGTAACCTGACAGTGTTACAGGTTTTGTCGGCGTAATATCAATTTTGGCGATCCCCGCCTTCAGAACATCAGACTGTTCTGCCGAAAATGCCACGGTGGTAATGAAACCCAATATTCCAATGATCATTGTGCGTTTCAATATGTCGCACCGATCTTTCAGCCCCAATAACGAAAAAGAGCATATATTCAAGAGTAACCTCGCTTCGCTTGGTCACATGATCCTGAATCTGGAAGTTTGAACATAATAGGAAACCTAGCATTAATCGGTGCACTTGCCAAGTTGTGTTGCGGACTAAGGATTCAATTCTTTCCGGATTTTTCAGTTTTAGATGGCCAATCCAATACCTGTTGCATTTCCAACAGCCGGCTTCGTAATGTCGGATAATTGATCTGCTGTACGACCACTTTTTCATCAATTGCCGCAACAGCTGCTGCGGCAGCCGATTGCCCAAGCACCATGAATACAGGTTCCATGCGGATTGAGCCGTATGCCACATGCGAAGCTGATACGCACACCGGTACCAGCAGGTTGGAACACTCCCCGCTTTTCGGGACAATGGCACGATAACTTACCGGATATGGTTTTAACGCGATATTACCCTCGGTCTGCACGTTTCCTTCGTTACGCACATGTCCCTGCTCATCCACGTACCGTTGTACATTGTGCGAGTCCATCCCGTACGAGGCCAAACCGATTGATTCCGACAGTACTTTCCGGCCAAGGCAGTTGTGTTCGGTTACCACACAGTCGCTGATCATTCTGCGCGCCTCCCTGACGTAAATCTGATGTGGCCAGTGGCCATTGTCCGTGAACTCATCTTTAGCAAGTCCCCATCGACAGAACTCGGTACGAATCCATTCCGGTACGCGCGGATCATGACCTAATGTCCAGTAAAGGCCTTTTTGATAAGATACATGGTCACAGATGATCTGATCACGCACGGAATAGTCACCATCGGGATAGGCATAATTCATGCCTGTATTATCTACCGACACAGCGTGAATATTATTATTGTCGGTTTTACGGTTTGGCAGAAATACGGCAGCAGATAAACCATTGGAACTTATACGTGCTATCGGATCGACAGGAATTTTGTCAAATCCCGCCTCATAATATCGTAATAACAATTCATACCGTCTCGAATCATAGTCCTTCGGCTTGGTGATCGGGACCATGTTGTCCGGCTGATCGGTCAGGCATGTACGGAAACAATAGGCCTGCATTCTGTGATCACCCTCGCCTTCGCGGCCTGGCCCGCCATCGTGAACGCCCGGCAGAAGACCGCTGGCTGGATCACCCGGTTTCACGTAAGGGTCCACCGCTTTCATAAATTGATGATAAAAGTAATAGCGTTCGTGCTGCCTGTTGGGTTGAACACCGTTGATTGTCTCACCATAGCGGCTGTTCGGTTCCCGCCCAACGGTGTAGGACACACCAGCCCTGGCCATCAAATCACCTTCGTAACTGGCATCAATAAACATCTTGCCTGTAAAGATTCTCCCGGACTCCATCACGATGCGCACAATCTTCGATCCCTGCTTGACCACGCCATGTTTCAAGTCCAACCTCTCACCAAAAACCACCGGCACTTTGGCATCACGAACCATGTCGTTGAATACCTTTTCGGCTGCATGTGGTTCAAACATCCACCAGGTTTGCTCATCCACCCAGTTTTTCCTGTTCATGGCATATTCCTTGAATGTGCCGCGTGTCCATGCTGAGTCGTTGGTGTAATGAAGATAAACGCGGTGGTAGAACTCACGGGCCATTCCGCCGATGGATTTTTTGACTCCAATATCAGTTGCACCCAACCCGCCGGAACTGAGACCACCCAAATGCTTTCCTGGTTCAATCAATATGACGCTTCTTCCAAGACGTGCAACTTGAACGGCAGCAATGACACCTCCGGATGTTCCCCCGTAAACTACTACATCGACTTCATTCCCGGCAACTGCGCCACCCCTGTCATCACCATAAAGAATCGGAGCGTGCGAAAAAACAAATCCAATGATCGCCAGTAGAAAATGCAGTGCAAATCTGCACGAAACACGTGTTTGATTATTGAATATGGAGTACTGCTTCATACATGGTTCCCTTCTTTGTTCATAATTTTCCCCCACGCATCAGTTTTTTCAACGTCTCCATGTGCTGATCATAAACACCGCGCGGGTTTGAATTATAATGCACACAGATAGCTGCGGCCATACCAACGATCTCACCCATCATGCCTGTGGTTCTCTGTACTCGGGTTGTGCCCAACGCCTCATGTGTAACACTGACATCGCGGCCAGCCATAAACAGGTTGTTGATATTCCGGCTGTAAAGCGTGCGATATGGTGCCCAGAATGGCCTTGGGAAACCCTCACCATGCGAATACGCGATGAACGCATTACCCTCGAATCCTTTGACATAATCCTTGTGAGGCAGGTGCAAATCCATTCCCCAGGTACAAGGATAACAGCCATCGTCGAATTTTCGTCCGGTCTTGAGATCATCGCGTGTCAGGACCACATCGCCAAGCAGTCGGCGTGATTCCCTTTTGCCCATTACGTAGGCGGCCCATATCAATTTATGATTGGGATACTGTTTATCGATATTTTTCAATGTATCCCACGCGCCATACATTGCACGCAGGTTGTAATCGCGCATCCGTTCGGCATCTTTTATGGGGTCCCAATCAAATCCACACTCCCAGAACCATTGTCCCAGGCTGGTAAGGCCGGGTTTTGCCCATTGCGCCGTATGTTCCCCGCGACCCGGAAACGGTTTATCGGTCAGATCAAGCGCCCAGGGACAGCGCGGGAAAGGTGCTGATTTTCCTGTGTCGGTTGTTTTCCAGAAACCGGTCGGGCCCATATGACTTGTCATTGTCATGTCAAAATCTGCCCCGGCCAAAGCGCCGATCGTTCCGTCGCCGGTACAGTCAGCAAAAAACTGGCCCGAAACCCGGATGCGTTTTGCAGAACGAATATGCTGCGCAATAACGGCCTGGATTTTCATATTCTTGACTTCAACGGCATTGGCGTGAAACTCCATGAAAAGCGTAATATTCTTCTCTCTATTGACAACCACCATGCGCTCATCATCATTAACGGTCGTTGGCCACACTTCAGCGAGAGGATTTAACGACCGGTCAGGAGGACGAACAATACCAAGTTCATTGACCACATCGCCCACGTGCGGATAAGGTTCTTTATTGCCACTGCCACCTACCCCGACTTTTACTTCACCACTGCTGTTACCGCCCAGTACCGGTCGGTCCTGCACCAATGCCACCTTAATTCCTAAACGTGCGGCCTTGACTGCAGCGGCGGTTCCTGCCATGCCACCGCCAATTACCACGAGATCAAACGAACCGGCATCATCAGGTATTCCCGAAATTCCTGATAACCTGGATCGGAAGATTGCCATGTCACCAGGCGCACCTGGTGGAACAGATTCAATGTTCCTGCTGAAAAGAATCGCATCACAGCGTCCTTCAAAACCTGTAAGATCATGCAGAACGATTTTGTTTTCCCCCGTTTTTATATCAACCATCCCGCCGTCCTGCCAGTGCCAGTCTGCTCCTTCATTTCCAAATGTAACCGGTAAAGGTTGATCATTTATCAACAACTGGAACTTCCCCGGTGCACCTTCCGCTTTCCATTGTGCTACCCAGTCTTTTGTCCTTACCCAGCAACGGTATATCCCGGTCTCCCTGAACTCCACCGTCGTGACAGCGTCAGCAACAGGTTCTCCCAATCCATGCGCCAACAAATAAGGGGAGCCCATCAAATCCATGAATTGCTGGTCCAACACCCAGCCGCCATGATTTGCGAAACCCTCAGCCTCGATCAAAAGCATTTTCTGCGTGGCAATAACATCTGCCGCGATCAACTGGGAGTAAACTGTGAAAACAACATACAGGGGGAAAAACATGGTAATTGTTTTTATTATTGTCTCCTTTCGAATATCACAGAGACAGCCGAAATCATTCTCTTACCTTTTTGGAATTGAAACGTAACAGCATAAGATCCAGATTGTGCGAACGCGGGTTCCCACGTATTAACCTTTTATGACAAGCTCCCGCTATCTGTCATTCACCAGCCTGCCTGTCGTTACCATCTGTTCAAATGGTCCATGGAGCACGCGCGGCGCGCGACAACATCCTGTTGGCAACAGGGTCATCAGGGAATATCTCACGTACAGGATCCCATTTCAGCGGGCGACCAAGGCGGACAGAAATATAACCCAGATGACAGACACTGGCAGTACGATGACCAATTTCCGGATGCGCTGCCGTAAGACGATGGTCAAGAACACAATCAATGAAATCGGCGTGATGCAACGATCCTGAACGTAGATGAATTTCGTTCGGACCGATTGTTGACGTCAGTATTTTCTCCGAGCTGGCTGTCAGCCTGGCATCAGCGTGGAAATGAATCCATCCTTCACTGCCCTCGAACCTTACGCCAAACTCTTCCGCGCTACCGAGAATCAGCTTAACGCCATTCGGGTAATGGTAAGTGATATCGAATTCAGTAGGTGCATTATAAAGGCCGGTTGTAGGGAACGTGCCTTTACCGTCAATATATTCCGGTCCGGTAAGTTCGGTGCCCATACCCCACGTTGCAAGGTCAATAAAATGTACACCATTATCACTTATATAACCTTCACCGTAGTCGAGGATCCACCTGAAGTTGAAGTGACAGCGGCCGGGTGTATAAGGAGCCCAGGGTGCCGGACCAAGCCACAGGTCATAATTAAAATCCGGCGGCACAGGTTCAGGCGGCTGTTCTCCAGTGTAACCGCCCCTGACATAGAACCCTTTTCCCGGACCGCACTTGACGGTCTGCAGTTTTCCGATACGGCCATTTTGTATCAGTTCACAACCATAACGATAAATTCCGACAGATCGCCGTTGGGTACCAGTCTGCAGGACCCGGCCAAATTGCGTCATTGTATTACAAATTGCGCGCCCTTCCGCAATGCAGTACGACAGCGGTTTCTCACAATAAACATTCTTGCCACTGTGCGCAGCTGCGATAGCAATAACCGCATGCAGATGGTCAGGGGTGGCGATCATCACAGCGTCGATATCTTTTCGTGCAATCAATTCCCTGAAATCCTGCGTAATTGTACACCCTTTGTAACTTCCGGCACCGGTTTCTTTACTGTACTGGCTGTCAATACGTGCAGCCATTGCTTTTGCGCGCGGCAAATCCACATCGCATGATGCCACAATCTGCACGCGTGGATCGGACAGGAACATGTTTGTATCGTGGCCGCCCTGCCCTCCAACACCGATGCAGGCCATTGTTATACGCTGATTTGGCGGCGCAGCATTCAACCGTTGCGCCTTGAGAATAAATGGCGCAATAGCAGCGCCACAACAGGCTTTTTTGATAAATTCGCGGCGTGAATAGTTCTTGTTATTCATAGCGATCTCCCTGTGTGTAATTCCGCTACGCTCTTACTTGAAGAATTTATGGACTACAAGCATAGCCTCAATCGTTTTTCGTAATTCGTTTATATGACACAAAAATCATATCAGCGTCAACAACCTTTTAACCATCCGAAACATGATTTTGTTTCTTGAACAATTTACAGAATTAATCATTATAGCTTTATTAAATTATATGGAGGAACATCGTCATGCCTACCCATGGAAAAAACAGCAGTAAACTGCAATCATTAAACCAGTCTGGTCACAACAACGCCATTAATGGAGTCAGTCGCCGTGATTTCATGCTGAGCTTTAGCGCAGTTACTGTTGGAGGATTTATTCTTCCATCGTTCAGGGGCAGTGGTATTACAATTGAAAATCAATTCGTTAAATATGTCATTGGCAGTGATGGACGTAACCTGAACTTCACCGGAAAGCAAACAGGAATTGATTATATAGCAGGTGGCCCGAAATCAAAGTGCGCACAGGTTAAAAAGGGCGATCGTACATACGATGCCACTGCAGTCTCGTATGCAGACGGAAAACTGACGATCAAGTTTGGCAGATCCAGGGTCATTGCCGTCATCAAGGTCGATATCAAATCACATTACTTTGTTTATCAGATCGAATCAGTTACGGGCGAAGCCGACGAACTGGCGTTTATCAACCTGCCTACAAAACTCCTTGTGACGGCTGACGAGCCCTTTTCAGCCGGTACACTGGCGCTGAATCTTCAAACCAATGTCGAGGAACTTCCCGGCCCACAACAACATTTATGGGCTGCATGTTACCGTCGATTCGGTCTCGTCGGTGCCCAGGCGGGACTGGTCACCTGCCCTTACAGCGAGATGCGCGAGGCACTGAAAGCGATGGTTAGCGCTGCACCTGGCATGCCGCATTCGTCACTCGGTGGTCCGTGGGCAATGGACAGCGACCGGCCCTACGGCAGTTACCTGTTCGGCGTACCTACAGAGAAAACGGTAGATTCATGGATCGAACTTTGCAAAGTACTTGGTTTTACCCAGATCGATTTCTGCGGATCCTTGAACTACGGAGACTATGAACCTTTCCCAAAACACTATCCCGATGGCCGTCGTGGCGTGAAGGCCGTGATCGATAAACTGCATGCTGCAGGTATCCTCGCCGGACTGCACACAATGTCCTTCTCGATCGACAAGCGTTGTGCCTGGGTCACTCCTGTGCCTGATCCACGACTGGCAAAGGAACGTAGTTACACTCTCACAAACGCAGTCGGTGCCGGTGACACAATCCTGCGACTGGACGAGCCTACAAAAGATCTGCCCAAGTATATTACCTATTTTATCCGCCGCAGCATGACCCTGCAGATCGACGATGAATTGATTGTATACACCCTTGTCAATGATACAGAACCCTACGGTGTGAGCGGATGTAAACGCGGCGCCTGCGGAACCACGCCTGCGGCACACGCAAAAGGGGCAAAAGTTCACCATCTTAAGGAGTGCTGGGGTTGTTTCCTCCCTGATGGCGATTCGACGCTGTTCGGCGAAGTGGCAAACAGGATTGCAACGGTCATCAACGAATGCGGGTTCGACTTTACATACCTTGACGGGCTCGATGGAGCGCACGTAATCGGTGGTGAAGAAAATCGCTGGCATTACGGGACCAAGTTTGCCTTTGAAGTATTTAAGCGCTTCAGCAGGCCTACCATGATGGAAATGGCGACATTTCATCATCATCTGTGGTTTGTACGGTCCCGCCTGCAGGCATGGGACCACGCAGTCCGCGCCCACAAAAAGTTTATTGATATCCACTGCTATTCAAACGAAGGATGCCGTCGCATTTTCATGCCGCGGCATCTTGGATGGTCCAGGGTTCTGGCATGGGTCGATGCAACACACGATGTTACTTTTGACGACGACGTCGAATACATGTGGTGTAAAGGACTCGGCACAGACTCCAGTTATTCACTCCAGGTTGTCTCGCCTGACATGTATGCAAAGGAACCCTGGCTGCACCAGGTTGCACCGCTCATCAAGACATACGAAACTCTGCGAAAAGAGAAATATTTTCCGGAAACAGTCAAGAAGCAGCTCCGTGAACCCGGCGCTGAGTTCACGCTGAAGAAGGCTGCGGATGGCGAATGGGAATTCCACCCACGACAGTATAAACGGCACAAAGTAGAAGCTATCGATGGAGTGACAAACGTCTGGCGTTGCGTCAACAAGTTCGGCAGCCAGCCTCTCAAACTCCGTATTCAGGCACTGATGGCCGCTGGTCCATATGATGCCGCGGAGAATGTTACACTCGCAGATTTCCAGCAACCGGACGAGTTTAACGAACGCAACCCCACGGAAATCATATTGAATAGCGGAAAAATCTATTCATACCAGGCTGCGGCTCCCAGCTTGACCGGTGATATCAAACCGTCGTCAGAACAAGTCAAGATAGGCACAGTCAGCGGATGTTGGACAGCTAAGAATTCAGGTTCATCAAAACTCGTATACACTTCGTCACCGGATGATAAATACTCTCTGTTCGACCATGCTGAAAGGATATACAGGCCTCAACAGGGATCCTGGCTGCGAATAGGTAAAACCTTTGTAAAACCCCTGGATCTCAGCAAAGTACAGGGAATGGGTGTCTGGATATACGGGGATGGCAATGGCGAGGTGATGAACTTCCAGCTTGGTGCCCCAAAACCATTCGAAGCTCATGCAGATCATTACGTTGTAGTGAATTTCAAAGGATGGCGTTATTTCGAGTTCATTGAACCGGAATCCGAACGGTTTGAAGACTTTTCGTGGCCTTATGGTCGCTGCATCTATTCACAGTACCGCGAAAAGCTGGGATTCAAAAATGTCGAATGGTTCCATCTCTGGTATAACCATGTACCAGTTGGTCAGAAAGTCACGTGTTACTTGAGTCCCATCAAGGCATTGCCGCTTATCAAGCAAAAGATATCGAAACCAGCGATTACAATCCTTGGCAGGACGATTGTATTTCCGGTGGAAATTGAAAGCGGCTGTTACCTGGAATTCAACAGCCAGAATGACTGCAAGTTGTTTGGACCAAAACGAGAATTGATTCAGCAGGTAAAACCGGAAGGAGAAATTCCCCGTCTTTCATCGGGAGAAAATGAAATCACCTTCAGATGCGACGAATCAGTCACACGTCCACGTGCAAATGTGACGATTATTAGTTACGGAAACACTCCGTTACGTCGATAGTCATTATACAATGAAGCTCTGCGGGCTAACGCGTCCGCCATAACTTCTCAAGCGACGGCTGAAGCCCGCAGTTTCTTCGTGGAATCCGGCGTAGTCCCGACTCTCCAGGAGGTCGGGGCATTCATCCCACGGACTCCAAGTCCGGGGTCTTCTGCGAAGACGGATAAACAAAACAGGTAATGAGTGCGCAAAGTGCTGGATGAATGACTCATCCGTAATCACGTGGTAAGTTTCAACAGCGCACCGGCTCTTGATTGGGTCTCCACAAGAAGATCTCTGACCTGGATAATGTCTTTTTCGAAATGTGCATCTTTCCACAGGCAGGTCAATACGGTCTCCACATCGCGAGGAGTCAGCTTTGTTCCGGACTTACAATCCAAATCTGCAGGCAAACCACAGTTGTTGCGATCCGCGAGAAGCAGATGGATCCCGGCTAGAGCCCCAACAGCAAGGTCAGCAGGAACAATATCATGTTCGATGCAAAGCCTGATGGCGCCAAATATCCTGTCGGAATATCCAAGTTTCCGTATTGGATCGCGTGCCGCTCTTTCCACCGTGTCTGCCAGATAAGGATTGGTCATTCTCATCAATAGATCATCAGCATATTGTCGAAAACCCTCAGTTGTAAACAATGGATCGCCATGTAATGAATACCTGGCGATCAGCGCCCTGCCCGCTTCGTTGATAAATGCGTTCCGGGCAAGATCCATGATTTCAGGCTTCTTATTGAGTTCGGACATTAATGTATGGCCCAGCTTTTTTGCTATAAATCCAAGCAAAGTATGAATGGCATTGTGACCGAAAAGCTTAACTTCTTCAAACGGCAGAAGATCGTCCTTCTGTTCAAATACAGTAATGCCAGGCTCAAATCCCGGCAATATCACCTTCGAAACCAGAATGTGATTAAATTCTTCAACAAGAAATGCCCTCGGATATCCCGGAACGATCGACACAAGATCCAGGCTGCTTTGTTTCTTGTCAGTTATTACCTGGCTCATTTTACCGATGACTGTATTGAGATACTGGATCGGACGGGCACAGCCGGCGGATACCGACACTGCTTTCACGTTCTGTTCCAGAATTTCAGCGGCATGATTGTTATTTTCAGCAGTGTAAACAATAGTTCCTTTCGCTTTAGCCGACTGCAGTCCCATTGCAATTAAACTGGCGACGCTGTTATTCCCGCCCGCTGAATATATGGCAACTGAAGGAAGTGACGTAACAATTTCTGTAGCACGTCTAAGTAATTCCATAAGCCGCGCCCGGTCACCTGTATCGCGCGGATTAAGCAGCTTAACACCTTCCACATTTACAACGTCGATACCGCCGCTATGCGCCACATTGACCGCATATTTGTCGCCATTCCTGCGTACGACTTCTACAAGTGATGCATCAACTTCTGCCACTGCAATATCGGAGAAATTGCCGCTCTCGCGGGCTTCCTTGGCAAAAAGGCCGGACTGTATCGGTCCGAATCCAAACCCTACTAAAACATGATCTACTTTCATTGACTGATGCTTTGAATTAATCTCCTGGTCCACAATTACCTCTGGTTTTTCCCAATATGAATACCGGCCGGAAATAAAGCTCCATCACTCCAAGTGTTCATTCAATAAGTTATCTTCCATTTTAGATGACCAGTATTCGACAGGTTGTAATGGCATGGATTTAATATGCGGATACAGGATCGCCTTGCCGTCCATTTTTCCTTCTTTGATCATATTAAGCACCTTGATGGCATTATCCAGCGAACCAACTGCAGCAACGTAGGAACCGGCATCAAGAACTCCGCTTGCTATTGCATTCAGGCTGGCAACCATGTCACTTGGATCTCCTCCGCTGGAACCGACCACTTTAATTTCCCGGTAATGTACTGCAAGGGCATCAAGTTCGAGCATGTGTTGTCCTTTAGGCAGGCCACCGAACAGGTTGGCGACTCCACCATGGCCCAGCAACTGAAGTGCATCCTGTTGTACAGGCCGGATACCAACTGCAAGGATGACATCATCGGCGCCTTTTCCATTTGAAACAATGCGAACGGTATTATGAAGTTTATCCGGCGTTACACAGACAAGTTTCACTCCTTTGGCCTGAGCCTTCGGTCCCAGGGTTTTTACCGTCCTGTCCAGACGTTCCTGCTGCAGGTCGGCAACCACAATGACCGAAGGAACAGCGCGCAAGGCAAGTTCGACATGAATGCGCCCCATTGCCCCCGCTCCGATAACAACGGTAACTCCGCCATGCAACATACCCAGCACAGGCTTTCGGGATGAAAAGGGCCCGTCTTTGATAAGATGATAATTCCGCTCCTGTGCTGAAAAAATACAACTCACAGGCTCGGACATTGAAACTGCAAAATACGGCATGCCATCATCAGGAAGCGGGAGAAGGCAATTACCCTTGAGTACCTCTTCCTGGATCAACATGTATTGGGCCAGATGCCCTGGCAAAGTATGCCCCACCGCACATTTATGCATGCCGGCGGCGTTGTCCCTGTATCGCTCCCGGTTGCAAATCGGATCAGCATTGACCGCCGGTTGGACGGCAAATCGCTGTCCGCAACGGTACTTTGCTTTCAAGTTTTCCCCGATTTTCACGAGGGTCACAGACCCTTCATCACCCAGTATGACAGGCCAGGACGCCATGTCCCAGCCGTTGATATAAGGATGATCTTCACCTTGAGCAACCAGTTTAATGATACTTGTACACACACCGGCGGCATCGACCCTCGCGAGAATCTGGTTTGATCTTACATCCGGAACAGGAACCTCTTTTACTGCAAGGTTCTCGAACCCCCGTCCAGCAAGAACAACCGCCTGCATGTTGGATGGTACCGGTATTTCGACTGCGTTTCGGTAATTACTGAGAATACTCATGATTTTGTACCCAGCGCGCCAAGAAGCGCCTTGAAATCCGCATATTTTTTACCACTGCGGACAATTTTCAGCAAGGCATCGAAGTCTGAAATATTACTGTAACGATCACAAAGCGGCGACTTGATGTAGATTGACGCCACAAGGTTGCCCATCTGGACGGCTTCTTCCACGTTCAATTTACCATTCACGAACGATTCGCGCTGTTTGACTATGTAGGCTATCAATCCTGCACGGAATGAGTCCCCCGCTCCCACAAGATCAACCACTTCGCCAGCCATGAATCGCGATGGACAAAAAATAGTTTCCTGTATGCGGTTATCAGGGCTTACGAACCTTGCGTAAGCACCATTTGAGACTGTGACACCGAACAAACGTGCCCGGCCTTCACCCTTCCCCGTAAACTTTGCAGTAACAAAATCCAGGAAACAACGTCCATTGTCTTTGTCGCCATGTTTACGTTTACGATATTCCGGGTCCAGCGTGTTCTGAATCATTCTGGATTCATCATCCGAGGTGAAAAATATGTCCAGATTCCCCAGCAACGGCAACAACAGGTTATATGCAGCCAAAGGTTTGTTATTGTCGATTAATTCCTTGGGGTTCCCAGTCAGGGTATGACTGTCCACAATCACAATACAGCCCTGTTGCCGGCACCAGGACACAAAATCAGCCAGGTCCTTGCCTCCATTGGCATCGCCACGTTCCGAAAGGCCGGAATACATGTAGTAAACAACACGGGGCTTGAGCCTTTTTACATGACCTTTGAAATATTCAAAATCAAAGTCATCATTGGCATTCGGAAAATACGCAATGCCACCACGTTCGTTACTTGGCGCTTCATAAATAAATGTTGTACCTGTCGGTAAAGAAGGATGTACATAAACAGCGGACATATCAACCCCGGTACCGGTCAACACGTCATGGAAAGTACGCCCCTGGATGTCGAGCCCGCCGAAATTTCCTTTGCCAAGGTTCACACCAACCGCAATATTGAACCCGGCACGTGCAATTAACGGAGCCGTATTTCCCGGGCCGCCGGCAGTTGCACAACCTTTGTCAATCCATGCCTTGATCTGTTCCTGGGTATAAGCCGGCATATCAGGGGTCTTACACTTGGCCAGACCGCCGGCCCCGACCAGCTTCTCAACAAACTCAAACGCCGGACTCCTTAAATCCAATACCGCAGTATTGAGAATCAAAACATCGGTAGACATGAATTCTCCTTTCGACTTTGAAAGCGCCTTAACTTATTCAAAATATACCACGCGACGACAATTACCGTCGCATAAGCGCGTTAAGAATCAAGAGATCAATTTCTTCATAATCTCTCACGGCCACCAGTTTCTCAATCTTTTTCTGATTCATACTGCGGACTACATCCACCAACCTGAGGAAGATGGTCCTGCTGTTTGCAAGATGTTTCGTGGCAACCTGTTGTTTCTGGGTCCGCATTGCCTTGACGTCCAGTCCGACAAACTCACCATTCTGACAATAGTTGTACTTGTCAAGAATACGCACCTGATTGAATGCTCTCCGTAAATCAATACTTCCGAAACTCCTGTCTTCGTCAAATTTAAGACCGTTCTGATCGTTCAGGTGAACAGAAAACAGTTTGCGGTGAGCAAGTGCAAACCCCATTTCATCGGAAGGGTCAAGTCCGGCCAAAATGGCATGCGCGCTTTCGATGTTTACGCCTACACGCGCAGGATCAATACAGAGGTGTCCAAGAGCGATTGCATGGCCAGTAGTCGGAATGTAAGCCTGATCCATAGGTTCATTCGGTTTCGGTTCAATGGCAATCTTGATGGCCGGATCATGGGAGAGCATACTGTCAATTGCTTTAACCAGATGATCAACGGCTTTCTTGCTGTCTTTTGCTTCGCGCAGGTACGTTCCTTCGCGTGCAAGCCAGAGAACAATCAATTTCGTGTCAAGCGCATTGGCAATATCCACGCATCGGAGACTTCTCTGAATTGCATATTCACGGCAAGCCGGATCGTTTGATGTATAACCACCATCGATGGTACGGGGATCTTCCCATAATCTTGGGGCGACAAATTCGGCAACCAGACCTTCTCCATCAAGCGCGCGTTTCACAGTCGCTGCTTTTTTTTCTATGGCTTTCACGCTCAAGTTATTCATTTCCGGGACTGCATCATCATCATGAAACTGGACACCATCATAACCCAATTTCTTGAAAAGTTTCAGTTTCTTGGCAAATGTCACGCTGTTTCGAACAGTCGGCCCGAATGGGTCTGCGCCTTCATGAATATTCCACGGTCCGAACGAAAATCTGTACTTAGTGCTCATCGCTTACTCCTCCTATGTTTTGATTGATTATGGGCATATGATAGATCATTATTCGAAATGAATTCTTGGCCTGTAGGCTCAATTCTTTGTGCTTTGGCATCATTTTGGGCCGGTTGACAGGTTTGCATGAGAGGTCTTATGAAACTCAGGGCTGAACAAATACAGCTTTTACCTGGCGAATCATTCCGATTCCTTCAATGGAGCGACAACGTCAGTGATGTGGAAGTAGTTGCTATAGATGGAACAATTCATCCATTCAAAGGCGCCGGTCACGAATGGCATCATCACTCACAAATGGAGCTCACACTTGTGACAAAGGGTTCCGGTACGCGCTTTGTCGGAGATGATATCACAACCTTTAAAGCGGCGGACCTGGTAATGATCGGTCCCAACCTGCCCCATTACTGGCACGGACTGCATCAATCATCAGGTTATGCAATCCAGTTCAACTTCGAACCGGAGCACCCGTTCTGGCAGATACCGGAAACTCTGGCGTTGCGCAGGCTATGGCAGGATGCCGAACGGGGAATCCATTTCACCGGTGATTCAGCCCGCGAAGTTTCAAAACTTATCCAGTCTATGCCGAAACAGGGAGGTGTTGGCCGGTTTGCACTGTTTATGTTAATTTTGCAGGAACTCTCAAATGTACCGCCGAAAAACAGGGAACTGCTTTCGCATAAAACATTCATGCCACCCAGCAGCCAGTCAACATACAAAGGCATTCAGAAAGCCATTTTCCTGGTTTTCCACCATTTTAACGAGGGACTGCATTTCACCGACGTTCTCAAACAGGCTGATATGAGCAAGGCCACATTCGAGCGGCAATTCAAGAAACATACCGGTAAAACTTTTACCCAGTTTGTTACCGAAGTCAGGCTTGATTTTGCCAGTCGCCAGTTGATCGAGACAGACCTGTCTATCAGCGAAATTGCATTTGCCTCGGGATTCAACAACCTTTCGCATTTCAACCATAAGTTTGGCGAACTGCTCAAACAGACACCACGCGATTTCCGCAAAAAAATGAAATGGCCGCTCTCTGATAAATCATAGTCCCATTATTAACGGAAGGATTTATTACTTCGGCCTGGATTCTTTTACGACTGCATCGCCGAAGTCAGGAAGAAGTTTGTACTTGTTTTGCCATGTAGTATACATGATGCCTTGGCACTTCGGTGTCTCGTTGACCGTCTTGATCCAGCCATTAATGTTATCCATCGTGTCACCATCATAATAAGCGCCGGCCAGCGTTTCAAACCCAAGACCAGAGAAGAACTGCATACTTGGTTCACGCATTTTGAAATACCAGCAGCAGATGATCAGATCTTTCGGCACATGGTTCCAGGAGTTCGTAAAATCACCATCAACGAGATAATAGTTGCCATGTGCATTGTGGTTCGGATCAAGCATGTCCGACCATATATAAACTTTCGCGGCCGGCTTTACCTCGCGGATTATTTTGATCTGTTTTGTAATACAATCTCCAAGAATTTCACCCATACTCTGGTTCCGCGCCTTGCATGCCGCACACGAACCGCCGGCGCGGATTTCATCCATGCTAAGGAACCACTTATCAGAATTAAGATGTTTTTTCACTGCTATCGCCGATTCCCGCCAGAAATCATAAAGTTTTGGTTCGGACATGCACACAGTAACCTGTCCGTCATTGATCGCCATGCCGTGATAACATGAAACAAGAACACGCTGACCATTTTTCATTCGACTGTTTCCAGTGAGTCGAATTGACGGGTTATCCTTACGTGGATGACGAAGATTGAACTTCGAGTCGATAACAGGTTCATAGTCCTGTCCTTCAGTATATGTCACCTTCCCGTCTTCGCTGGTTACCGTCAGCGGGGTACCGTGCCGCCGCAGGACATTTACAAGGGCTATTTCCTCAATCTTGAAGTCATCAAGCCATAACCTGCCGGATTTACCACCCCACAGACCTGCATATACTTTCACCTTGTCATATTGCTGGCTCATGAAAACCAGCGACATTTCCTGCCAATCAGTTGTTGATTTAATTTTTGGATGAAAAGGTGCAATATTTTCTTTTGGCCCGTATACCTGGATCATGAATGCAGTTACCGGCTCAATGTTTTCCGTTCGAACCCAGCACGAAACGCGGTACTGCCGGTTGGGCTTTATGGAAAATTCCTGCATCACACGTGCATGACCATGAGGATGATCACCGTAATTCTCAAATCTTAATGATGTTCTGCCGCTTTTAAATATATTTGTATCGACAAAAGAAACCTGACCCGGCCTGTCATGGAATGCATAACCTTTCATCCTGTTGTTCTGGAATTCCTCAAAACCACCATTAATAAATTTTACATCAGAATCCGGGGCAAGCCGCGCTTCTTTTCCTTCAACGATGAACGGTATATTTTTGCATGGCAGACCTTCTGCGAGGTTTTTGTCGATTCCAAGACCGGACCCGTAGCCGACCGACCACAGGATGGGAATGATATCTATTTTATTTTCCGCGCAGCTGGCTTTGATTTTTTCCAGTCGTTTAAGGCGATCCTCTTTCCACTGGTGCAAGTAATCCCATGAAGAGGCCAGAAGCATTCCATTTAACCCGTGTTTACGTGACGTTTCTGTAATTTCACGGATCTGGTCAACATCCTCGTCTTTAGTTAAGTTTCGCGACACATATACCCACCGGTCTGGATATCCCTGGGATTTCTCTTCTGCCTGTACGGCTGATACACATGAAAACAATCCCAATATCATTGTAATAGCCAGCGAATAGCAAAAAGCTCCTTTTTTCATAAAATTTTCCTCGTACGATATGTCATACGCTTACCCGCACGGTTTCAGGGTGATGGACTGGAGGTTCATTACTCCGGCGTTCTTTTTATTCAATGGTTTGACTACAAGTTCAACCATTCCAGCTTCAGGAATTGAAATTACACCCAGTTTTTTCGATTTGAACTTATCCCATTTGCCGGTGCCATCAACCATGCCCTTGAGGCTTTCATTACCAACACTTACGGTATATTCACTTCCACCTTTGCCTTCGCATGCGCTGGTAATTTCAACATTGAATTTCCCGGGTTTTATCACCTTGAATTTCCACGTTACAAAACATGAAACATCAGTCCAGTAACCAATATTTTCCTTACCGTGACTATTCTGGACTTTGGCACTTCCGTGAATTTCAGCATCACCCGGAAGAAGTATTATTGAACCATCCGATTCCTGGACTAGGGGTGGGACGGTAACATCCGGTACACCTTCAATTTCTGCAACCACCACAGATACGATTGGATCTGGCGCTTTTTCTCCGACTGCAATGACCACTGTACCCTCTTCACCGGGTGTCACTGCCAGTTTCGACTTGTTTTGATCAGTCAGAAGGTAGGAATTATTGATTTTATTCTTCAGGCCCGGCACTACAAGTTTGCCATCCTTGGGCCAGTCAAATACATGAAAATACAATATACTGGGCCTGCCCTGAGCGGCGTCAAAGGGTTTCTGCGTACAGCGCCCCCAGCCCAATCTCTTGAATGGACTGGCGCTCGTGCAGTAAATCGCATCACCATTTGCCTTTATCCACTTGCCAACCTCCTTTAGGCGTTCTACGCTTGGTTCGGGAATTTGGCCTTCCGATGTGGGACCAACATTCAACAGGTAATTACCACCCTTGCTGGCAATATCAACCAGATTACGTAGAAGTACTTCCACCGGTTTCCAATTGTGGTCATACGATTTATACCCCCATGTGCCATTCATGGTCATACAGGTTTCCCAGTCGCGCCCGGGATAACCAGTCGCAGGAATGAATTGTTCAGGAGTTTCCGTGTCACCGTGATATCCGCCACCCAACCGGTTGTTCCAGATTATCCCAGGCTGAAGCTGAAGCAAAGGCAACAGCATTTCTGCCCGCTCTTTAGTCATATCAGTCGGTGTATCCCACCAGAGAACTGCAATTTTGCCATAATTACTGAGAATTTCTTTCACCTGAGGCATAGCAATGTTCTTGATGTACTCAGTCATATCGCCATCCTGCTTTTCCTTGTCCCAGTGACCACCTGATGCGGCACCACCCGGATGATGCCAGTCCTGCGCCTGGGAATAATAAAATCCCAGTTTTACACCCTGTTTCTCACAGGCTTCAGAGAGTTCCTTCAGTGGATCACGCTTGAAAGGAGTGGCATCGTAAATGTTATATTTGCTTGCCTTTGAATGGAACATTGCGAAGCCATCGTGATGTTTGGAGGTGATAACAATATATTTCATACCTGCATTCTTTGCGATACTTACCCATTCATCTGCGTTGAATTTAACAGGGTTGAACTTCTCGGTATATTTGGCATAAACATCAACAGGGATCTTGCCGCGGTTCATTATCCATTCGCCAATCCCGGCAATTTCCTTACCATCATATGTTCCGGCCGGGACTGAATATACACCCCAGTGAATGAACATTCCAAACCGCGCCTCGCGCCACCATTTCATGCGGGCATCACGCTGTTCCTTTGTTTCCTCGGGTAAAGCAGAATTCTTTTCTTCTGCAGATTTGAGTACGGGAATTACTGACAAAATTGCAATCAGAACACCAACAACTGTAAGTAACCTTCGCATATTATTCTCCTTTAGTTATAAGTCGGAAGATGTTGCAAAGCCTAGATTGACAATGTGATACCGTCAAGCAAATCACATTACAGCCATTATCAATTTTTCTTTGAAGGAGCTTGTGTGCCTGACGGAACATTGTTCGGTCCTGGGCCACCATATTGTTTCCAGTACTGCTCCCTAAATGGATTCACCGTCGGCGCTGTCTTATATGCCTGTTCATTCTCCATGCATGGTAGAACATCTGCCCACCATGCGTCATACGCCTTATCCAATTTCTCAACTACGTCGGCATGCTGCGCGGCTATATCATTCTTCTCGCCCGGATCTGCCTTAAGGTCGTACAGACACCATTTGTTTTTTTCGCGTACCTGCAGGAAATTTCGCCACCGTACACTGCATACTCCATATTTTACCGGTTCCACACCTGTCTTCCAGCGACCAAGGTGTGTAAAAAGCATTCGGTCTTCATGCCATCCGGTCCGTGGATTTTCCAGAAGCCGGACAAGACTGAATCCATCCAGTTTCTTTGCAACTTCATACGGCACCTTTGCACCCGCCAGTTCTGCAAATGTCGGGAACATGTCAAGATGAGCAGTCAGCTTGTCACACGCCGCCGGCTTGATAACTCCCGGCCAGCGCCAGAGAGACATGGATCGCGTACCGCCATTGAACGCCGTACCCTTTGTACCGCGCATTCCCGCATTAAAGACCTTACAACCTGCCGTACCGCCATTGTCATTGACATAAATTACCAGTGTATTCTCATCAATCCCCAATTTCTTCAATTTCGCCATGAGTTTACCTACATTATCATCGATATTGGTGATCATGCCGAAAAACTTGGCGGCCCTTTCATCAACCTTGCCAGTATATATTTTCTCGTATTCAGGTGGACAATCCAAAGGAGCATGCGGTGCATTTGGAGTAATATGAATGTAGAATGGCTTCTTTCCCTTCGCCGATTCAATCCACTTCATCGCCTGTGTAAAGAAAACATCCGTACAGTAACCTTCCGTTTTCTCGAATTTGCCGTTGTGCTTGATGACCGGACTGAAATACGAATTACCAGGTGCATCTCCACACGTTCCCGGATACGACTGACCTATTCCACCGGCGCCGTGAATATAAACTTCATCAAACCCGCGCTTTTCCGGCTGGTATTCATCCTCATCACCAAGGTGCCACTTGCCGAATATCCCTGTTGTGTAACCGGATGACTTCAAGACCTGCGCAATTGTCGTAGTTTTCAGACTCATGCGTTCCCGCTCATAGATGGTATGTGTCACACCATTCTTGAATTCATGTTTACCGCTTATTATTGAAGATCTGGTCGGCGCGCATGTCGGACTTGTATGAAAATCCTCAAAGTGAACACTCTCATCGTACATCCTGTCGAGATTGGGAGTCTTGATCACAGGATTTCCGTTACGCCCTAAATCACCGTATCCCTGATCATCAGTGAGGATAAGAATGATGTTGGGCCTGCGACCTGCCAGCGCATTTGTACCCGCGGTAAGAGTAAATTTAGAGATTGATAGAAATACACTGCACAAGCCAGTAATTTTCAAGAAGTCACGACGATTAATATTATTCATAGTCAAACCCTTCCTTATTACTGCTTTTCATGTCCATGTGAGGGCGAGACTACTGACGAGCCGCCCTTTTACCATCGCAACACATTCATCATCCCAAAATGTGGCCATCCATCCGGATCATTCACAAGACCTGCCCTCACAGGATTCTGTCGAACATATTCCCACTTATCATTGTAACTCTCTTCACGCCTTAATCGAGTATCCCAATGCCGGGATTGCCAAGTCCATTCTTGATGATTACAATTCATGCTAAACTTGTCTTTTCCAGTAAGACACCCACCTATCCATCGAAATATTCAAATCGGCAGGACTGCAGAATAGGTGGATATGATCCGGCACAAGCAGATAATATCCTACCTTCCATGCATTTGATTTCTGCCAAGCATCAAAGAGACAAATGCCAGCGTCAGGCAATAAAAGCCATTGTTTTCTATCCTTTGTACAAACAGTCAGAAATACAATTGTTGGATTAGCCAGATCAATATGTACCCCAGATGCAGGTTTCCTTCGTTTCGGATATTTTTCGTTATCTATCCAACTCATGATATTGCGGCTCGCGGGTACACTCGCCCTCCCAACCCGACTCTTTTCGTTTTGTATTCATTCCGGGAGGGCGAGTCTACTGACGAGCCGTCTTTCCCTGACCTTTTTCTTTCTTCACTTGCCGTTTCGCTGGCTTCATTGGCCAGTCCGGGGAATCAACTCGGGCTGTTTTCAATATTTCCTCCGCCTTCGCTACAATTTCAGGGTTCTTTGCAGCAAGATCATTTTGTTCACCTGGATCAGTTTTTAAATTATAAAGTTCTACAGGTTTTCCGAGTTCCGGCCTTACAGCTTTCCAATTATCAAACCGCGTAGCCTGCATGAAATGTGGTTCGTGAAGTTCCCAGTAGAAATACGGCCTCTCCGGCATTCTGCCGCCCATAATGGCCGATACTACCGACAATCCATCCGTCTTCACATTGTCTGGCAGTTTAGCACCCGCGAGTTCGGCACATGTCGGGAGGAAATCCCAGAACGCCCATGGTTCATCACTTACCTTTCCGGCAGGTACCTGTCCCGGCCACCGTACAAATCCACCCTCGTACATGGTCCGCTTGAAACCGCGGAACTGTTTTTCAGTTGCTTCTTCGAAGAATTTCCCTGTTTCACTGTCCGGTGCAAATTGAGGACCGTTGTCACCGACAGAAAGAAATATGACTGTTTTCTCATCCAATTTAAGTTCTTTAATAAGTTCAATCAACCGTCCCACGTCCCTGTCAAATCGCGACACCATGGCCGCATATGTTTTGGCAATAGTATTCCAGTCAGTCGAAGCATATTCACCAAGATCATCAATTTCGTATTTTGCATGAGGAAGCGTCCATGCAGCAAAAAGGAAGAAAGGCTGGTTTGAGTGTGCGCGAACCCACTTGAATGTGTCGTCAGCAATAAGATTCTGGGAATATGTTTTCCCGTCAAGTTCAATGCGTTTGTCATCCGAATACAGATATGACGGAAAATAGCTGTGGGCGTGTCTCTGACAATTATACCCGAAGAAATGATCGAATCCCTTTTTAAGCGGACTACCTGTCGTGTCGAACATTCCCAACCCCCATTTACCTGTACATGCCGTGGCATAACCTGCCGATTTAAGAACTTCAGCGACAGTCGGCACATCTCCAGGCAACGGCATCTGTCCTTCAGGTTTAATCTCCCTGTTTGCCCGTATTGGACAATGTCCCATATTTAACCCTGTCATGAGCGATGCCCTCGAAGGCGCACATACGCTTGTACCCGTATACAATTGCGTGAAGCGTATTCCCTCTTTTGCCATACGATCTATATTCGGTGTTTTGATTTTCTTCTGACCGAAACAGCCAAGATCACCATGCGCCATATCATCGGCAAGAATGAAAATAATATTTGGCTTAGATCGAACACTACTTGATGTTATCACTGCATTCAAAAATTCTGGCATTATCGCCATCGATAATCCCATTCCTGTTATTTTTACAAAATCACGTCGTTTCATTATATTCATTAACGTTCCAATTTTAATTTTGTTGTTTATTACTTAATTGTATTATCCATCACGGAATAATACATCTTGAATATCAATTATTGACACAATAATCCGACGAGGTTCTTCGTTAGTTGAAATGAAGGATCAATGAATATCTTTATCAATCATTATTGCTCTTATGTCACCTTTTTGGTCCTTGCGCTGCTGGATGGACTGGCGCTTGCAGAGAAACAGAACTATGACCCTCTGACAATTTCCGATCAGCGCAGTCCTGAAATACTGGATTTCACAGTTGACGACAAGGGACGGCAACGCGACATTCCAATTCGCATCTATTTCCCGCCACAGAAAACACCCGCACCTGTTATTCTTTTCAGTCATGGATTGGGTGGATCGCGCGAAGGATGTTCGTATCTTGGTAAACACTGGGCGGCACGCGGCTATGTATCAGTATTCCTCCAACATCCGGGGAGTGATACATCTGTCTGGAAGAACGCCCCGCTGGGACAGAGAATGTCGGCAATGCAACAGGCGGCTGGAGCGCAGAATTTCATGCTCCGGGTGAAAGATGTTCCAGCCGTAATCGATCAGCTTGATTTATGGAACAGGACCGATGGTCATGCATTGACGGGGCGTCTTGATCTCAAGCGAATCGGCATGTCCGGCCATTCGTTCGGTGCAGTGACCACTCAGGCGGTCAGCGGCCAGAGTATATTTCACGGGAATATATCTTTCACCGACCCGCGAATCAAAGCAGCCATAGCATTCAGCCCTAGCAGTCCACGCCGGAGTGATGGTGATTTAAAACAGGTATTTGGCGGTGTAAAGATACCCTGGATGCTGATGACCGGCACGAAAGATATCGCTCCCATTGGTGATGCTGACATGGAATCTCGTCTCGCAGTATTTCCCGCATTACCACCGGGAGGCAAATACGAGCTGGTCCTCGACGGCGCTGAACACTCAGCATTTACTGATGGCATCGTGCGAGGAAATACCGGGAAGCAAAACCAGAACCATCATCGAGCAATACTGGCATTGAGTACTGCCTTCTGGGATACATGGTTGCGCGATGATAACGCGGCCAAAACATGGCTTGACGGGAATGGGCCATCTTCCGTTTTGGAAAAGAACGATCATTGGCAAAGCAAATAGTAAATTGCAATCGTCTATCCTGCATATCCAATAAGGCAGTCTTCCCCCGAAGTATCGTTCTTGCGTCGTCAAAGACACCGGTATATTGTGAAAACAAATCGGGGAGAAATAATGAAAAAAATAGCAGACAAGTATATAAAAGAATTTATTACAGCCGCTCATAATGTTGCCGCACAGGGACTGGTTGTCGGCGGGAGCGGAAATATGTCATGGCGGGTGAATGATGGACTCATGCTGATTACCACCACTGCATCAAGCATGGCTGGCCTGTCCGAAAAAGATGTCGCTGTGTGCCGGATCGAAGACGGGGTCACGCTCAATATGAAGAAACCGTCAAAAGAAATTGGGTTTCACGCAGGTATCCTGCGCAAACGCGCTGATGTAAATGCCGTTTTGCATTTCCAGTCACCTTGGGCCACAACTATTGCCTGCCGTAATCCGCAGATTAAGAATTTCTATGTTATTCCGGAAATTCCTTACTACATTGGACCGGTCTCCGTGGTGCCCTACCTGATTCCCGGCTCGAAACAACTGGCTGATGCAGTCACATCCGCCCTCATGAAACATGAAATGGCCATACTGCGTAATCATGGACAAGTTGTTGTGGGACTGAATCTTGACCAGGTAATCGCCAACGCGGTTTATTTTGAAATGGCTTGCCATGTCATCCTTGGAACTGGCGGGAAAGTCCAATACATGTCAAAGAGTGATATCGCTGATCTTCGCCGCGAAGGGCAGGCATATCGAACCAAGTGTCGGATGGCGATGCAGAGGGAATAACAGGTCCGGCAACGACGAGCAAATAAGGGAAACAATCAAATCTCCGGTAGCGAACTCAGATGTCAGCAAACGAATCATTTCGAACAAAATCAATAATTGTACGGAAAGAAAGGCCCAACGACATTAAGGTAGTCCGTACCGTCAATGAAAAAGCTTTTGGTCAACCGGTTGAGGCCAACCTGATTGATAAACTGCGAACTTCGTACTCCGATACACTTCCTCATTTCCCCTTGAAGCAGTTACCATGCAAGAGTATGGTGACCACAGTTCAATCATCTCAAATGAAAGGTAAAACCATGAAATCTTTTCATTACTTTTCAATGATACTCATTATATCAATCATGGCATTATTAACATCGTACGGTGCTGAGGAATGGATTCACGATCGTTCAGGTATGCCGTGTTGTCCAACAAAACTCAAGCCCGACAACTGGATCAATGTAATATCGCTGGGTGGTCCTGTGATGGCAGGCGCTGGCGCCAGTAATCCGGCACGTGGATATCGTTCACAGATAATGGCAACCCTTCGTAGTGAGTTTGCCGGTGCTGGAATGGGAAATCCACTCGTCACCGGCGGTGCAGGTTCATGGTGGGGTGCGTTCTGCGCAGCCAAGGGTCAGGCGGTTTATGGTGAACACCTGCCGGGCGCCATCATCTTCATCGATCTAGCCGCGGATGATACCAGTTCAACCGAGGAACAGGTCTGCCCTGCAATCGAGGGTCTGGTGCGGTCAGTCTGGGGCCGAAGCCCGATAACCGATCTGGTTTTTCTCTACGGGCTGACAAAAGATCAGCTCGAAGTCTATCGTAAAGGGAAAATCCCGCCTGTTGTAGTGTGGCACGAAAAAATTGCCGAACATTACGGCATCCCTAGTGTGAACATGGGACAATACGTTGCAAAGAAGATCATTGCCGGTGAATTATCTTTTGAAGATTTCAGTAAAGATGGTCTTTATCCGACCGATCGCGGTCATGCACTTTATGGCGAGGCCATTAAACCGCTGATCGTGCGCGCCAAAGCCAACGGCAAACCTGATCAACCGCCACCGAAACGGGTAATACCCGCGCCCCTAACCCCAACTCCGATGGACAAAGCTCAATGTGTACCATACGAAGTGGCCAAACTCGACTCCAAGTGGCGTGTTGGCCAGATCAGTCCGGTTGAACCTTTCCGACATGTTGCGACCAGCGATGTTCCCGGCGCAACGCTGATGCTCAAGTTCAAGGGTGACCAGGCTGGTTGCTTCGATGCCATCGGCCCAGACACGGGTGATATCGAGTTCTCAATTGATGGCGCTGACTGGAAATTGCGGCCGGAATTCGATAAAGATTGTTCGAACGTCCTGCATTCGAATGCGCGATGTATTGTTCAGGGATTGGACCCGAACCAGTGGCATGAACTGCGATTACGTGTGGCAGAGAAACAGCCTGATGGCAGTAAAGGCCGTTTTATCCGCATCGGTGTATTCCTGGTAAATGGCAGCATCGAGGACCCATATGCAGGAATGACACCCATTCAGCGTCTTGATGCCATGTATGCTTCCATGGACCAACTCAAGTACACGGTCCGGCCGGATCGTTGGTCACTCATTCCACGGACCATGCAGCGCCTGCGCGAGGGCGGCACGCTCAAGATCGTCCTGCTTGGCGACAGCATCATGAACCAGACCTGCCACTCAAACTTCGATTTGCTTCTCCAGCGGATGTATCCGAAGGTCACGATTCAAAAGGTAGCGTCAGTTCGGGGCTCAACCGGTTGCTGGTGGTATAAGGACAAAAACCGCGTCGAGGATTATGTGCTCAAACACAAACCGGATCTGCTAATGATCGGCGGTATCAGCCAGCGTGATGATGTTGACTCGATCCGTGAGGTCATACATCAGGTCCGTACCAGGCAGCAACCTGAAATCATGTTACTTACACCTGCGTTTGGTTTCGAAGGTTCGGGACACATCACGAAATGGACTTACGATATAGATTCGAATGGTTCCGATTATCGCGCGAAATTGATGCGGCTGGCAATCGAGGAGAAGTGTGAGTTTCTCGACATTACCGGACCGTGGTGGCAGTATGTCATCAATTCCGGCAAAACCTATGGATGGTTCCGCGGTGATGCAGTACATGCCAATGAACGCGGTACACAAATCCTTGCCCGCATCCTCGAAAAGTACTTCGCTCCGAAACCATAAAATTATTTTTATTCCTCAATTTTCCAATCATCTATCGGGCCAGGCCGCACAATCACGGGTGCAGTTTTAATTCTCGGACGTATCGACAACCAGTCCACCCCAGGAAACACCGGATCAGATTCCTGACGTAATTCTTCATCACCAAGATATGGACACATCGCATCCACCCACAGGATCAACTTTAAGCGGCTGATATCGTCAACTTTCACCTTGTGATGTTTGCCGTTCGACACTCTTTCAATCAACGGGCTCGTATATGAGAGTGCGGTCATGGGCTTTGGCGTGACATATGCTTGTGGATCTGTCGTTGAAAAACCTTCCACAAGGATCATACCGGCAATTCCCCACCCCCCTGGCGCATTATCCGGTTTCTTATATGGTTTACCCCAGGTGGGCCGGCCGATGATGGTATGATATGGCTCCGGAAACACTGGTTGACTTGGCCGTTCGGTCATATCAAACACCTTTTTCCCTTCACCATTGCCTTCATGACATTTGACACAGTATTTATCTAATACCGGCCGGACATAACGCGGATAACTCACTGTGTCATCTCCCCAGGGCAACGGTGTAATCTTTTTTGGAGGGTTTCTCAGCGCAATCACGGTTTCAGGGTTTGCGGGGGCCCGGCTGTGTGATTCATGGCATCCGATACAGCCCCTGGACTCGCCCGGCATTACACCCACAAAACTGCGCATCGTCTGCATCGCGCGCTGCTTTTCATCCAACAGCTGGAAATGCAGGGCCTTGCCCGGAGGTGCAGAGAACGATACCGACCCATCTTTCTCTATCGGAACAGTACCCAACACACGTTTCACACCCTCAGACTGTACAGCCGACACGACGGGTCCGGTTGACAGATACGGCCGTTTATACCAATAGGTGTACGTCTTGGGATCAATATGAAGTACACGGAGATATTTCGCCTTCCCATTCATTTCACCCGATGTTCCCTGATAGACATTACCGCTGAAAATAACACCATCCTTTGGTTTCAGGTGCTCTTCCTTCTTTGGCCAGATCACACGATCATGAATCACAGGCGGCCTGGTACGTGCCTTCAGCGGCATGGCATGAAGTATGTTATGTACGCCTTCGTATATCAGTTCGCGGTTTCCATCAACATCCATCAGGAAAAGCGAAAACCTGTCGCCGACATTCCCTGCTCTCCGCGCAGACACAAGAAAATCATGTTCACTTAACGGATATGGCGAATAATAGGCAGGATAGATTCCGCTGGCATGATACCGTTCCGACTCAACCGGATCTGTCGGACCGTTACCGACTTCAGGCCACGTGACATCGGCCGTCACTTTGGTCAAACCCTTTGGGAAATTAAATCCCTTGTCCGGATCAATAATTCCAACGCAACCGGCAAACCAGTTATGATGACCGCATCCTGTAAACATCACACGCCGTGTCCCTGGAATAGAACGTACATCCTTCATTACATCCGGCCAGACACTTTGATTACCCCAGTACGTACTCACCTGTGTACCGTCCGGATTGATGGTCCACAACTTCTGTGCCCGCCAGAGAGGTTTATCGGTATATTCCCAGCGCGTATAAATTACCCGGCCGTCATTCATTACCGATGGCAGATAATCCGGTTCGTTGTTCGCCGAGATCAGGTAAATATTCTTTCCATCCCTATCACATCGCGCCAGTACATACGCACTTGTCGGCGGCATACAACGTACATATGTGTGACTGCGGCTTGTCGAGAAAATGATATGCCTTTCATCCGGCAGATAAACAGGGTCCATGTCGTCGAATATCCCGTCAGTCAACTGCACTAGGCCGGAACCATCGGCATTGATATCGTAGAGGTGGAAAGATTTTTCATTGTGGGGTTTGTAACAGAACAGCACTTTCTTGCCGTCCCAGGAAACATCAGGCCGCCAGAATGATCCATGTAAAGGCGCCTGTGGCATCAGTTGTCGCAATTTACCATCCGGTCCCAATCCTTCCAGCACCAGTAACCGCGCGCCCGGTACGGCCATATATCCCAGACGATGTCGCGTTTCGTGGGGCCACTCGGATCCCCGGGGAAACGGCATGTCCACAAAAACAACCTTGTTGAAATCCACTGCCGGATTCTTGAACATGATCCGGCGCTTAATCTCACGTACCTTGAAATACAGATCATTATCCTGTCCAGTAAGTTTCTGAACCTGCACGTCAAGTTTGCTTAACTCTGCTAATTCGGAAGCAAAATCCGCTTTTCCGCCTGAATCACCGCTGATGCGCTTTCCCAATTCCCGGATCCACCCGATCTCCTTGACAATTCGATCCTTGTCAGTTTTGCCATTAGCCTGATGCAACCAGTCTTTTTCCAATGCTTCCCTTGATTCTTCCGGTGACAACGATTTCGTTTCTGGTGTAACTGCTTTCGCGTACGGCGCAACCGCTTCTCGCTTTGAGGGACGAAACTGAATCCGCCCGCCCGCTTCCATTATTACATCAATCCATTCGGGCGAAAATCTTGCACTATCACCACCGTCCGTAAGTTTCTGATACTTTGCACGGATGTTCTTTATCTCTGCCCATTTTTTCTGATCGGCGGGCGATTGTTTTTTCCACTGCCAATCGGTCAGCGGCATATATTCAACCAGCAAATCGACAAGACGTTCAGCAATCTTTTGATTCAGGTCCCTGTCACCTGCTTTCACGTATGCAGCGACATCCATGTTCGCCCATTCACGGAAGAAACTGCACTCGCGCGGGAAAGCCAGTTGAAATTCAAAAACGGCCGCTGAATCGATTTTCCCGCCGTTTTCCATTACCTTCTGCCGAACACCTACAAGTGCCTCTGCAAAAGATTTTCCCTTAAGGCTTCCTGTTGACCGTGCCTGTTTTTCCAGGAGTGCCGCCTGCTCAATGCCACCCTTATAGAGTCGCGATATGTCCTCCGGCGTCAATGCATCGGCATAAACCCTCAAATCATCCATTTCTCCTTCAAAGAACTCATTATGTCCGCTGCTGGATCCTATGAAAAGAGGTACATCGTTACGGATTGAAGGACGACCCGGACGTCTGAGTGCCCCCACTTCCACGCCATCCAGGTAAACCCTCATGGTTTCTCCATCGAACGTTCCGGCACAGTGATGCCATAAACCAGCAAGAATTTTATCAGCACTGATCGATGCATCGCATTCCGCATAACCATCAATATTCAAGCCCAGCGAAAGGATCGAGCCGTGGTTTTGAAACGAAAACAGGACGCGACTTTCACATTCCTGTCGCATGATTTCCTTGTAATTGCCCAGATCCAGCGGCCTCACCCACGCAGAAATCGTGATTTTCGCAAGGTCCTTTGGAAGCATTTTTCCATTTACTTTCAAGGCATGTGGCTCATGCAGACTGATGCCCTTTCCGTATATGCCGGGTATGGCGGTGATTACCCCTTTTACCTCGGCGTCACAACCGTTCGTACGGGATACATCATGCAGTACTGTCAATGGTCCCTCTTCGTCAAATGTCCAATATGCAAGCAGGGGTCTTTCAATAACCGTAGCTGAATTGCTCCCAACAGCGGCATGATTCCAGTCGTTTGCCAGAATCCAGAAACTCAATCCAAGCAATAATATCCGTTTCATATCATGCCACCTCTTCTTTCCTACTTTCGGTCCCTTGCCTGATATCCACACCCCATTTTGCAAATAAGTTCCCTGCATATGCCATGTCTTTGGAAATCATTGCCGCCGCTTGGAGTACCAGTGCCCCGAAATGCCGTTTTTCATCGCCCGTCAGCCGGCCAGCCAGCCCTGTAATTCCCATACCGGCAACGACTTTGCCGTTGACGTCGAATACTGGAGCGCCAATGCAGAAAATACCCTGCATATATTCCTCGCGATCAAAACCCAGGCCAGATTTCCGGATCGAGTCCAAATCCTCCAGAAGTTTAGACATGCTTGTGATGGTATTTGCCGTCCTTGCCGGCAGTCTGGGCGGCAGGATTTTACCGACCTCCTCATCATCAAGAAAAGCCAGAATGCATTTACCAAAGGCATTACAGTGATAATCCAACAGACTGCCGACAACGATCTGCATGAAAAATTCTACCGAAGGATTAACCACATCCAGAACAATTACCGATCCGTTATTTCTCGCATGAAGCTGTACAGTTTCCCCTGTCCGCTGACACAGCCATTCAAGATGCTTTCGTGCTTTCAGTCGGAGGTCGTATCGCGTCGAAAGCCGCATGCCGAGTCTGAAAAATCCTGCTCCGAGCTGGTATCCCCCTGTAACTGCATCTATTTCCGCATAACCACGGTCCGCCAGCCTTCTGAGAATACGAAATACTGAATTGGTGGGAATTTTTAATGTCCGCGCAAGTTCTGTTATTCCAACCGGAGTCGGATGCTCAAGAAAATACTCAACAATATCCAGCATCCGGTCCACCGCAGGAACAGCATATCCTTTTTGTAATGATTTCCTGCTCATGAGTAATTCCTTTCTTATCATTTAATAACTTTATTAATCAAATACATGTCTCATTATTCGAGTAATAATATCATTATCATTTGTTATGTCAAATATATATTTGATTAGTAGCTATTTGATGTACTTATCACTTTACAGAATTCATCAGGTATATTTCTTGTTTAATCCTTATAATTTAACAGGAGATAAGCTTTCGGAAGAGACACATGAAACGGGATAAATTAAATCAATTGGTCAGTTACTGGCACTGCCTAGTTTCGTCAGTTTTGAAGTTTCTTCAGCCAGTCGGGAGGCTCTATTTTTGATCCCCCGTCTTACTATAGCAAAGAGTAATCTGGGAACATTGAATATGAGTCTCATGATATCGGTCTTGCTCAGAAGTCCAAGCGACATGGCCTTTTTGAGTATCCACCTTAACTGCGCAAAGTCGTAGAATTCCGATCTTATTCTGTTCCTGATTCTTTTCAACGCCTTCAAGTCAAGTTTATCAGAGTACACTGGTCCGCCGACTTCATCGTAATGGTACCCCGGAGTATTTTCCACGATCTCTTTCAATGGAGAGAACTTCTCTATCCTGAGCTTCTGAAAGCTGATTGAATCCAGCCCAATCTCCTTGGCAAAGCGCCCGATATAAACCATCTCCTCTGCGGTTTCGCCGATGTTTCCGTAAATAAAATAAGCGTGGAGATAAAAAGGATACTTACGAAGCACTTCTAGAGACTCCCTGATCTGCCGTTGGTCAAAACCCTTGTCGATCAGATCAAGAATCCAGTCATGTGGTGATTCGATACCGAGCAACAGAATCCGGATGCCGGCACGAGACGCCTTCTCCAGCAAGGAAGGGTGCCTGGCGACATCAATCCTTGTCTGGACCACGAATATCTTTTTCATCCCGCTTTCTATGATCATATCACACAGTTTTTCAGCTCTTTTTGGGTTCGTGAAAAAGTTGTCATCGGCAATCATGATCAGGTCTGCAGTTATCGTTTTCAGTTCTTCAATAACAGATTCGAGTGGACGTTCAGTGTATTCTCGCTTCTGTCCGAGGGGATTCAGGCTGAAAGTGCAAAACTTACATTTAAATGGACATCCTCGCGATGTGAGTATCGTATCGAAGGTGTGAGGCATCAGTTTGACGCCGTTTTGCAACCATTCATATGTGCACCGGCGCAGAGACCTGTCAGGGAAAGACAATTTTGCAATATCGGGCAAGACTGCATTCTTGTTATGAATGATCTTGCCATTTTCGCGGTATGAAAGCCCGGCTATTTCCGCGTAAGGCACGCCGGTGACAATCTGACGGATGATTTCCTCCCCCTCGCCCCTGACAATGAGGTTAACGTTTGGACATCGCTCAAAAATATTATCGACCTCTTCAGTGGCTTTGTATCCACCTACTACCGTTGTGATACCTTGAGGTAGCATATTTACAAATTCACAGATTTCATTAAATCCCGAACGCCATGCGATACTGATGCACAACAGGTCTATTTCATTCCTGATAAAATCATTCAGTTTGTTCAAGTCGCAGTACTCGACTTCGAACCTCATGTCGATAAGAGTCACTTTCCCTACGAGATTCTTCATGCTGGCGGCAATATATTCGAGCCCGGTAGGCGGGAATGCACCCATCCATGCGGTTGATGTGAAAGGGCTGGGATTTAGCGCGAGAACGTGCCTGTATAATACTCTGTTAGAGGACTGCTTACTCGTTACATTTTGATACTCGAAAACCATACACCAAAACCACTATTTTGCTTAGGCAAATATACCTTTCTCAAGATAAGCCGATTTTCCTATTGATCCTACCTCTACACATACCACGGATCGTTTCGACCTCACTCGATTATTAAAAATTTTATCATATGTGACATTTTTGACAAGAAAGTTTTTATCTGACGATATTGGATCTACTTCATAGTGTGGTGAAATCTATTTTTTGGTTCTTGAAGAATCTATGGTATTGATTAACATTTACTCATATTTCGAAACCACAGGAGAATCATTATGAACACACTATACAAATACATAATAAAGACCGTTTTTGCGCTTTCAATTGTGACCTTTCTGCCATTAATGGCTGACGCCGCCAACGTTATTCGCAAAGAAAACAAGAAACCGGGCTCTTCCGACTGGCAGCTCACACGTGTCCGTACAGATGGTAATAATTTCCGTTCACCATGGATTGAGGGTTATTGTTCGAGGCAAAGCGTGATGGCTGGCGAAACGATTGATATCATGGTGGCTACCGACCCGCCACGAAAGTTTGAAATCGAAATCTTCCGTACGGGCTACTACGGTGGAAAAGGCGCCCGGTTGATGAAAAAACTCGGCCCATTCCAGGGAAAAGCCCAGGAAATACCAAAACCCGGCCCAAAGGACATTCACGAATGCCGTTGGGAATCGACAACACAGCTCACTATCCCGAAGGACTGGATCAGTGGTGTTTATCTGGGCCGACTGACCACATTGCCCGAAGCGCCCACTAATTCCTACTGGCAGAGCTATGTCATATTCATCGTACGTGATAATCGTCCAGCCGATATTCTCTTCCAGTGTTCCGATAACACATGGCAGGCTTATAACCGCTGGCCAAGCAAATATTCCGTTTACACCCATCCCAAAGGTGGCCAGGGACCATGGGCTGATGTAAGTTTTGACCGGCCTTATGGACGTCAATCACAATACACCGGGATTGTAAATGACCCGTTGTCTGTCGGTTCCGGGGAATTCCTGTCGTTTGAGCAACCTCTAGCCTATTTCCTTGAAGAAAACGGTTACGATGTAACTTATTGTTCGAACAGTGATATGCTTTCGCCCGATCGTGGATTGAAATGCAAGCTCTTCATTAGTGTCGGTCACGACGAGTATTGGGACATCCGCCAGTTCCGTAGCGTCGAGAAGATGCGCGACGAAGGTGTATCGCTTATGTTCCTTTCCGGAAACGCCATCTGCTGGGTCACTCCGTTCCGCGCGAGCAGCAGTGGTGTGCCAAACCGTATCATCTTCCGCGGTGGCCCCTACGGTGGAACTAATGAGAATGCAATTGAGTGGGACAAGAAGCACGGTCCTTTCCCGGAACATGGTCCCGATGAAGGATATCTCATGGGTGCCCGCAATATCGATCCTGTCAACGGCGGTGGTGATTGGATCGTCGGCAAACCGGAACACTGGATTTTCAAAGGTACCGGCATGAAGAAAGGTGATCGTATTCCAGGCTTGATCGGTTGGGAATATCATGGTAATCCGCCGCCAATCCCCGGCCTTGAAATTGTGGCCACGGGAACCGCATGGCAAGGCGGTGAGAGACCACAGACATGGACTGCAGTGGTTTATCCAGGTCCAAAAGGTAATTTCATATTCAATGCTGCCACGATTTTCTGGTGTCAGGACCTGAGCATGCCGCCGGGCCATACACTGCCCTGGTCGCACTGGAGCCGTCCACACGGTCCCGACGAACGCGTCCAGAAAATCACACACAATTTTCTACGCCGTGCTATATCGAAATAATTATCTGACCAACGAGCCTGATGATTATAAATTAAAGAGCGACGCGAATTGGTCAAAACAGATCATGCGTTAGCTTGTCCCGCCTCCTGTGTTGCTGAAGTCCACGGATACAAAAAATATACCTTGGACTTCAGACGCCTTGGATTCGGGACAAGCTAACGCATTCCCGTCTTGGTCCTACGTCCGAACCCGGAACTACGGACATCCCAATTCGCGCCGTGTTTACACCGCCATGCTGCAACGCATGTCGGAACAAAAAACTGAATTAGTTGGCGCTTTTGCGCCATGTAAACCTGGTTACGCATTTCGATCAGCGTAAATATTTCGTGTCAGATGGCCTTAAGGAGTTTCTCTTAAAACTCCGGCCGGCAAGGCGTTTCATGTGCCACTGTATACGCATACGTGGCACATGGAACAACACAGCCGGAAAGACCATATCACACGAAAGTTTTGCGCCGAAATGCGTAACCTTTTATTTACAACGATTGAATTTGCAATTAACACGTCGAAATACGTCAAGTGAACTCAACGAGGAAAACCCATACGGTCTTTCAGCTCATCTGGAAAATCCCGATCAGCCAGCGATTTCTCTGGGATAATCCTGTACAACTCCGGACGCCTGCCTGCCAGAAGTACCGAACGAAGATCAGTCCTTTTATCAGGAATAGTCTTCGGATAATAACCGGACATATAACCCTTTTGCCCTGCCCGCCCGGGCTTATCGGTTCTAGCAAACCATATCTGTCCCGCATCCAAGTCTACATCGGCCGTGACAACCCCCTCACTCCAAAACGGCGTTGCCGCCAAGACATGCCCATAAGGATCGATGACATAACTGCGCTGCCCGCTGTCGGAAAATGGGAAGTGGACTGCGGCCATATATACTCCATTGTCAATCGCACGTACCTGCTGCATCCAGAGATTGAAAGTCCCTGACGGAGCCCAAGATTGTGATGGACAGAAGATAATCTCTGCTCCCTGTATCGCAAGGGCACGACTGATTTCCATTGAATAGATGTCTCCACAAAGGATTATTCCAACCACCCCGAAATCAGTCTGGAACACTGGTAATTCTTTGCTGAGTCCATACTGGGAAATACGATATTTGCCAACAACTTTGCCTGCTCGATCCCAAAGATAAGCCCATGATGTCGCGCGTCCATTTTTATCAGGTATATTAGGATCGTGTAGACCACCAATGATGATGTAGGTTTTATATTTCAACGCCTTCTCCGCCACCAAGGCCAATGTTTTCTTTCCCTTCTCATCGTCGGTTCTCATGCCAAATTCCGACATCACAATCACATCTCCGCCGCGGTTCCCAGCATCATCGATGATTTTTGCAAATACGGAATTTGGATCAGGGTTCGGGCCATGGTTGCCAAAGACCTGGGCAATATTGACTCGTATCTTCCGTTTCGTGGCATTCGGCATCTGTGATTTGATATTGGGATCGGACAAATAGTGAAACAACTTCCTGTCTTCGTGAAAAGTAAGATTATAGATGTGTTTCGTGCGATGTAGATCAACCTGGGCAACTACCACCCCTTCCTTGAAACCGGTATCGGCCAGAACTATGCCTGACCGGTCGATAATACAACTTCGCCCCAGTGGTTCTCCTGTATATCCCGGATGGTTACTGCAAAAATATGGTAAATTTCCGACATAATCGGCAGATACCATGGTTACATGATTATCCATCGCCCGAACCCTCATTTTCACATCCATCGGCGCCGATTGAGGTACGGCCTCCGGATAGTTTGAACAAAGGATTAACTCAGCACCCTGAAGAGCCAATACGAGCGGTATCTCCGGCCAAAAATGATCACTGCCAATCATCAAACCAACTTTCCCGAAGGCAGTGTCAAAAACCGGTAACTGGTCACCCAAAGCAATCGACTCATCCGGCATACGATGTGTCTTTCGGTACTTGCCAATGGTATTTCCATCCGAACCAATCAAATACGACGTCAGGAAAAGTTTATCCGCTTCTTTCTCGCGCAAATTGGCAACAATATACATTTTATTTGAAGCCGCGATTTTTGCGATAGCCGACAGTGCTTCTTTGGCCTTTTCACCACCATCTGTAATCACACATTCCTGCGGCAGACAGACAATATCAGCATGCTGTTCCACCGCCTGTTCCAAAAGCTCCAGTACATGTTTCAGATTACGATCACCATCAGCCCATGATAACGCAACAGCACCAACCCTAACCAGTTTCTGTGGCTTTTGAACTTCCTGTCCGTTTACCGGAACAACAAAGTTTGACATGAACGCAATGACAAGCACGTATACTGTAATTTTCATGTTAGATTTTCCTTTTTGCAGTTACGTTAAGATCCTATTATTTCCAAGACTCACGGATTTTATTAATTTCCGGCCATGCCTGCGCGGGGTAGAAATCGTGGCCTCCTTCGCCAACGATCAGTTTGACATTGTTCAGGCAATCAGCCGCTTTGAATATGGTTTGTACACGAGTGAATCCCTCCTGAACTCCCGACAATTTGGCCAAAGTATCATCCCTTCCGGCTACGATCAGCAAATGTTGTGGAGCAATCAAACCTGCAAGATCAGGCATATCTGCGAATTTTAATATTCCAGGAATGTAACCGCATGGGCAATGCGTACGTTCCATCCACGATTGTTCAAAGGTACAGAATGAACAGGACACCACGGCCAGGCGAATACGTGGATCCAGACAGGCTGCGTAAAACGTAGTTGTCCCGCCACTGGAATTTCCCATACTGCCGATACGATGCGGGTCCAAATCTTTCTGGGTTTCGATAAAGTCTATGGTTCGCATAACATCAAAGGCGCGCTCACCAACGATATGTTTGCCAACCATAAGAGCCTTCATAGCCTCGATCTGGCATCCGCTACCAGCGCGCTTTCCATAGCCGCGCTGTTCTAATGCAATTGCGGCCCAGCCATAACGAATCGCCCACAACGCAAAATTGCGCCCGCCTTTGGCTTCTGGATTCATGGATGTCTTGATACCGTCTTTGTTGTGCCCTTGCAGACAAAGCATGACAGGATATGGCGATTTCGCTTTCTTTGGCTTCACAAGATAGGCGACGATGTTGCAACCCGGCTCGGCAGAGAAAGTGACTTCGTCATGAGTGTAGTCATCGGTTTCGCCAATGTGCGTGATTTGGGCTTCAACTTTATGGTCCCAGTCTAAAGGAACCGCAATCAACTCCCGCAACTTTGCTCGCAGTATCGCTTGCCACTTCTTCACGTCAGAGCCTTCCGTGAAGGCCAGCTCCGGCTTCAAGTCCTTCATCACCTGAAAATGATAGTTTTGGTAGCTGAGGTTGACAGGATCCTGCATGCTCTGCGGTGCGGCAGAGGCCAACACGAGTAACGACATCCAAATTACAATAACTTGCATTTTGGCCTTATGTTTCTGTTTTTATGCCATAGTCGTAATTGACTAACAATCATTTTCCTGCAACATTCAGACTGTCGAATTCTGTATACTGGATACTGTCTTTCGGAGGAAAAATATGAAAACAATGTTCTTACTCCACTCCAAAAACATTACTGCCGGTGTAATCACAATGCTGTTATTATCCGTGCTCATGTCCATTAAAGCCGCACCTGTTGTCCAGCAACCTGGCGACATCGTGCTGGAAAACAGGGAATTCCGCTTACTCATCACTGGAAAAGGATTTGCCAAGAGTCTTATCCACAAGCGAACCGGCCAAGAATGTCTTGAACCGGACGCCCAGCTTCCAATGTTCACGCTGACGCAATATCGACCATACGACGGCGAAGTGCAACTGGCGTTCCCCTGTAAACTCAAGACTTTTTCATCCAAAGAAGTAAAACGTGAAGGTGATCGGCTCCTGGTCGACTTCGAACTCATTGACCATCGCATGGAAATTCGAATCAAGGAAACCGATTCTTACATTGGCTTCCAACTGGAAAAAGTCCGATCCAAGGGAATCCCAAACCACTGGGTGCAGTGGAAAAAGACACCCAGCCCGATTGATGAGGCATGTTTTATTCAGCTTCCGATAAAAGACCGCACAAACTTCGGCGAATGGATCAATGCAATGTGGGACAAGGATGTTGCGGTAAATCTTCTTGCCACCGATCCTTACCCCATGATTGACGGGTTGGAACGGCGTGGTCATCACATCCTGCACGCAACGGCAACCATGGAGGTGAAACTCGAAGGACTGGGAGCGGCATTGATCGTCACGGATGGCGATAAGCTACTCGACCGCATCGGCGTGGTCGAGAACGACTACGGTCTGCCTAGAGGTGTGGAAAGCCGACGACGCAAGGAATATACTTATTCATACTACTGGGTAAGCGATGTCAATCCCAAGAACATTGACAAGCAGATCGAATATGCAAAGCGCGGCGGTTTCAAGACTTTCATGATTTATTACCCGGCCTTCGCCAAGGCCCCGGGCCATTACGAATTCCGGGAAAACTACCCGCGCGGTATGGCCGATTTGCAGGATATCGTGAAAAAAATAAAACAGGCCGGTATGATTCCAGGTCTTCATCATCACTATAATAAAACTTTTGGAATGGACCCTTATATTACGCCAATCCCCGATCCACGCCTTAACCTGAAAAAAATATTCACACTGGCCGGGGATATCGGCGAAAAAGGAGAAAGTATCGAAGTTGAAGAAAATCCAGAATGGTCGGACCTGGTATCATGCGAGAAATACCTGCGTATCGATGACGAACTTATTCAGTACGATTCATTCACAATTACCCGGCCATATGTTTTCACTGGATGCAAGCGGGGTATCTTCAAAACAAAACCTGCCGCTCACCGGCGAGGTGAGAAGTTCGGCCTGCTCGGTGAGGTTGCGGGAGTCATAGGTGTTTATGATCCAAAGACATCGATTCAAGCGGAGGTCGCCGAACGCCTGGGTAAACTGTACACGGAGGCTGGATTCGAGTTCGCATACTTCGATGGAGCCGAGGATGTTCCTCCGCCATACTGGTTTACGACTTCGCATTCGCAATGGCTCGTATGGAAGGCAATGGAACCCAGGCCAATGTTTGCCGAGGGTGCCTGTAAATCCCACTTCAGCTGGCATATTCTGAGCCGCGGTAATGCCTTTGATATTTTTCTGCCAGAACTCATTAAGAACGCTACACGGGCTTATGCCGGAGAGGAAGCTCCGCGCGTTGCCAAGGACTTTACAGGCCTGAATTTTGGATGGATCGGTTATTGGAATCCAACTGCCAAAACCATCGGCACGCAACCTGATATGCTGGAATATGTCACCAGCCGCGCCGCTGCCTGGAACTCGCCGGTTTCCTTCCGCGGAAATCTAAGGGAATTCGAGAAACATCCACGTACCGCCGATAACCTCGAAGTCCTGAAACGATGGGAAGATGTGCGGGTTAAGCAGTGGCTCAAATCTGACGACAAGGAAAAGATGAAGGACTGGGACCGGGAGCATATCCTGCTCGTTGACGAATCAGGACAATATGAGCTACAGGAATACGAACAGATCAAGGGTGCCGCGGGAGGAGACGCAAAAGTGAGGGCCTTTATTTTTGAACGGAAGGGAACCCCGTGGGTCGTTTACTGGCATCCAACAGGTGAAGGCAAACTGGAAGCGCCGGTCAGCACAGGCAAGTTCGAACTTTTCCAGGAACTGGCTGGAGGCGTACAAAGGGTGGAAGTGCAGGCGGGTAAAGCAACGTTTCCTTTAAATGATCGACGCTACATCAAATGTGAAGGATTGAAGCGAACTGAAGTAGTCCGTCTCTTTGAACAGGCCAAAGTCCTTTGATACTGGAAGTAGAATTTTATCGTTCAACCCGGGCACTGCCGCCGCCCATAAGTTTTTCGACTTCTGCTTTTATCGCCATCGAAGTATCGCCTGGTGTTGTCATGGCCAGTGCACCATGTGCGGCGCCATAGTTGACAGCCTTATTTGCATCATTTGTGGTAATTAGTCCGTAGATCAGGCCGGACGCAAAACTGTCGCCGCCACCCACCCTGTCCAGGATTTCCAGGTTTTCCCTGTAGGTTGCCTCATGAAACTTGCCACCAGCCCAACAGATCGCACCCCAGTTGTTGACGGTTGCAGTCTTGACCGAGCGAAGAGTTGTCGCTACGACCTTGAAATTAGGATATTCCTCAACCACCCGGCTGATCATGTGCTTGAACTTTTCCACTTCGAGACTGGCAAGATTTGAATCGACGCCTTCCACTTCAAACCCGAGTGACGCTGTAAAATCTTCTTCATTACCGATCATAACATCGACATTCTTCGCTATTCGCCGGTTGACTTCCTGTGCTCTTGCTTTTCCGCCGATAGTTTTCCAAAGCGATGGCCGGTAGTTAAGGTCGTATGACACGATTGTCCCATGGCGTCTGGCTGCACTTGTCGCCTCGATGATAACTTCTGCCGTTGTTTCCGACAAACCTGCGAAGATGCCCCCTGTATGCAGCCATCGTACACCAACTTCACCAAAAAGATTGTCCCAATCGACATCATCAGGTTTCATCTGAGAGGCAGCAGTATTGCCGCGATCCGAACATCCCACTGCACCGCGAACTCCAAACCCGCGCTCAGTGAAATTCAGTCCATTACGGACATTACGCCCTATTCCGTCAAACGGGACCCACTTGATCAATGACGTCGCAACGCCACCCTGCAGTATAAAATCTTCAAGCAGTCGGCCTGTTTCATTGTCAGCAAATGCCGTCACCAGCGCTGTTCTCATTCCGAAACACCGGCGCAATCCGCGTGCAACGTTGTATTCGCCGCCACCCTCCCATACTTTGAATGACCGGGCAGTCCGTATTCTTCCCTCGCCCGGGTCAAAACGGAGCATTACTTCACCGAGCGAAACCAGATCGTAAGTGCATTTGTCTGCCGGTTTAATAGTCAAAATGGACATACTTTCTCTCCTTGTCATTCAGTCATAGAATCTTGTGGGTAATAATCGCAGGAGTTACTCTGAGTTTCAAGCATGACAATATGTCACTGCAAATTATTTATATCTCCCCACAAACCATCTCCAAATATAACAAACAACTATTTCTTCTTTCGGTCAGTGGCTTCCTTCTGTGCTTTTGCGATAACATCTTTGAGCAATACGGGTCGTCCGTCCTGGCGAAGACTTTCATCGGCGCCTTCAAGGAAAGCATAAATTTCCAGTGTATGTTCAACGGTCATGGGCGATTTACCGGTTTTGAAGAACTTTGCGATTTCCACAAGCAATGGTTCATAACCTTCGAACTTTCCGGAAGGGGCAATATCTTTTTCGCCGTAAACCAGTGCGCCAAAGCCGGTCCGTCCCTGTAAAATACCGTGAAGAGTTCCAAGTCTACCATCTTCCCACACGCCAACCGCCAGGTCAGCTGTTTCGCTTTTGCTTCGCGCCACTGTCTTGCAGCCTGGTCCCATAATAGTGAAAAGTATTTCACAACCATGAATACCGTAATAAAAAAGGTCGGGGTGCCCGGGCAAGATTGACTTGCCATTACTATATGCATCACAACCAAGGACACGGCCAATCTTTGGGTCTTTGGACATGGCGGCGATACCCGGACTGTAACGGAGTGATGAGTTTGAAAAACAGGGAGTGCCGCTTTCCTTCGCGTTATCGAACAGTTCGATGATTTCCGCCAGTGAAGCGGCAACCGGCTTGTCAACGAACAGCGGCTTCTTTGCCTTGAACACCGGTGAGGCCTGCTGGAGATGAGGCCGCCCGTCAATGCTTAACAACATCACGGCGTCTACTTTCGCGACCATTTCTTCGATCGAACCACTGATCTCAACACCCAGCTTGCGCATGGTCTCGATGTTCTTCTGGATATTATCGTTACTGAATGGAACATCAGTACTGTATGACGGATATGCCGCCACGATCCTCATATCGGAGACGGGCGGTTGTGCCTTTGACCCATGGATAATCTGGGTCCATGGAACAGCATGAGCGTCAATTCCAATAATTCCCACCTTGATCGGCCTCGAAGATAAATCGGCAGGCAGCGATTGTGGTTCATTGGCGGCAAACAGAGGAATTGTAAACAATACGAGAGCGATCAACCAGGATACAATAGAACGAGCACGACGTGTTTTCATAAACACCAGACCTTTCGAATTTAATTTTTATTTATTATTTTCGTCTTTCCCTATTATAACATTACCAAGAATATTCACACCATATTCGCCCGATTTCGTTGTCCACCACGGAACATCACGATCGGCAAGACGGACTGCATAACGGGCGTCCAGCCTGATCCGTTCAGCGGCATCAGGCAGCCATAACCCGACCATGTAACTTCCATGTTGCAGATCTGCAGGAATTGCGATCTGAGTTTTGATCGTATGGACGAGGGGCGTGAATTCGATATCACCCGGCTTGAATGGTTGCCATGTTCGGGGATTAGCGTCAGTCTTTTGGACATGCACTACCCGTCCTGAAGCGTCAATCAGCACAAAGAAAACAACGCGGGGATTGATCAATAGTGAAAATCCACGGTTGATGATTTCCAGTTCGACCGGGAAATTTGTACCAGGAGAAATTTGTTGTGGCCATCGGGCCCGTTGTAGCTCAAATCGATAGCCCAAGTGATCACGAATATATTCGAACTGTGTTCGGGGAACAGGATCGGATTCTGTACTTCCAAAGTAGCCATCCGATATTGGCAACCTAGCCATGCGAACCTGATCTAGTGTAAGTGGGGTTTGCATCCAGACATCAATTGAATACGGCTTGCCTTCACGTTCAGAATAACTATGGGCAAGACTCAATGTGCCATAGTGATGTAACCGGAGACGAACTGCAGCCTGTAATCCATCCACCTTACCACCTATGTCAGCCCAGAAAAGTTCCCCGTCCACGGGCACATACGGGCTTTCATCCGTCATATAGTCAAACTCCGGATTGCCAGGGCTGGAAAATAATGGCGGTTCAGGCCAGGTTCCCCCGCATGTCTTGTTTGCGAGAAAACCGTCATTATGGAAACCGATACGCGAGACTGGAATTGCAGAAAAACTGGTCTCTGCTTTAAGAATCTGAAATGTATTGATCTGCGGATCCGACAGGACCCACCGCTTGTATTTCGGGACACGGACCTGCGTCATACGGTTTTCAGGAAGGATTTGCAGAAGTTTCCGTACCACCACGGCAAGGTTAGCGTGGTCGGATTCAAGTTTTTGGCTGGAACTATGCCATTCGCCCCACGCGCCAATGAATCCGGCTTGGAGCACATAGATGACGTCAACATTATCCCGGATAATCGGGGCCAATTGGTCCATGTGACCCAGTATGGTCGTGATATTCGGCCCTGTTTTCTGCTTCATCCCCTTTTCATAAGCGAATCGTAAAAGGGTTTTCAGTCCCGCCTTTCTTACGTTATCAAGGCTTTGCTTTAACAACACCAGTTTTTCGCCGGAGATGGGACGGTCCATGAACTGGTCGAGATAACAATAAGTCTGCGCTATAGTGAGCCCAAACGGTTCATACCGTTTGGCATCAAGCAACCACCAATCGTCACTGTAACCTGATGTGGTCTTACCACGCAGGTGACTGGCCGGTCCCCATATTTTCGCTCCAGGCGCTTCAGCAAATAACGTTTCTATTCGGAGACCACGTTCCGGGTTCCGCAGTCCATTATGTCCATCGGGATCAATTGGCCGGATACCATGATACCGGACATCCAAAACAGGTACATTTTGTTCACCTGCCTGGAGTGTCTGTCCCCTGGACAACAGAAGTATTATTGCAGCCAATCCCAAAAGTATTCGTCTGACAAACGACATGCAGCATTCCTCCTGCTATCACCGGAATAAATTTATACGATCCAGCCAACCAAATTTATAAATCTTTGTCGCAATAATACGAACCTGGATATCCTCAGGAACATCTGATGCCATGCCAAACGTAATCCGGTTGAGACCTGACTTCAATGCCGGGCGTTCACCCTGAATGGTTACAGGTTCACGAATCGTGCCATTTTTGCGGGACAGAATGCATTCATCCGTTTTATATATCAGCTTTTCACCGGCAGACAAAGTGACAGGAAAAACGACTTTACGATCACCTATAGTAAGGGACGGAAACTTTACCTGTACATCCTTGCGGTCAGCCATTATCTCAAGTTCGAGATCAGCGCCGCTCGTATCTGGCCGGCAGAACATGTCCCAAACGTTCTGTTTACCATCAACAGCAAGGATGGTGCGCGGATATTCGTATTCACGATTCAACAGGGCCCAGTTGATTTTTCGATTCGGCATGCGATCACCGAATGGTTGCCCGCATGTAATCATGGTTACATGGGCACGGGCATTGGTTTCACCTGCACTCTGACAGATGAATTCAACCGTGTTTCCTCCAGCGACCAGTTCAGGTACATCGCCTTGTGACGTCACCCATTGCAGGACTTCACCTCGTTCATCATACAATCGACAGTCCGCCATAGACTCAAACTCGAGATATGAACCGCTCAACAATGTGACGGGAAAAGCCAGTTTTCTTCCGTTGATCTCAAGCGCGGGATTAAACAGAGATATTTTTGCTGTCCGTACCATCCTTATGGGGCCGAGGAAAACGGTTGCTTCATCATTTGGCGGCAAGTCACCAAGATAAAGGTTAAGTTCGCTCACATGTCCGCGATTCAGGCCGGTCATGTAAATCGGCCCCATGCCGGAATATGGCCAGCCGCATGCCTCTTGCTTATCTGCATCACGCTCACGCAAGAGAAGTTCAACATAACGCCAGCCGGTAAAATCAATCCTGATATAATGTTCTGCGCAGGCATGCATATACTCGCGCGGACTTCGTAATTGAATATTCAGCAACTCGCCCTTCCCATCGCCATGTACCCACACGCCAATGGCCCTTCCCTCCTTCATGTCAAGGTAAGGGTTGAACACCATTCCAGCCTGTGCCCAGGCTCCATGCCGTTCAGGGCGTTTACTGGTTGCGCGGAAACAGGCGCTTGCACTGCCAACCTTGACTGGATCAGTCACAGTGGTCAGGGTGTGCTTGACATCCGGGGCATTGGCATGAACTGTAAACGTTCCAGAGTTTGCAAAATCCGTCACAACAACAGCATCCTTGCTATCGTACGGAAACACACCATACAGGGCTTCTATCCTGAATTTTGCCGGTTGAGAGGCAAAACGATTCTGTAACGTCCATTGTTTTGAACCGTCCGGCAGGCCTGTTACACGATGATCAACGTAGTCCGTGGGTACAAACTGCCAGAAACCACTTTCCGCCTGTTTAAGCCGGAACTCCCGTCCCGGTTCACGAAGCCTGGCTTTAACTTCCGGGGTAAAGTAATTGGCCAGCCGAAGTCTTTCGTATCGTCCAAAGGTTGTGAAATACTCGTTCTGCCGCGCATTCCACGGTCGGGGGCCAACATCAACACCCTGAACTGATATCGGTGCATCCCATGCAAAGGTCTTGCCGCAGTAATATTCCATTTCCTCGGGCATCCCGCCGTGCGCCTGATCTGAAGGACCACGAATAGCCCACCAGCCGAGCTGGGCTCCCAGCAAAGCTGACTGACGGTATGTCGGAATGTCTGCGATATGCCGGTCCACAAAACGGTTAAGTCCCCAGCACGGGTGGTCCCAGGCACCGATACGTGAATGATAATACCAGCTCCAGTGGTCCCAGCAGCTGGCTTCGATCTGTGCGGGTCGTTTAAGCCGCTTGTAAATGGCATCCCGCATAACACCTATGGCATAGTTACTGCCCATGCCTTCCGATCCATCCATGTAGATCTCGTCAAATTCACCGGTGTTGAAAACGTTTGCGATTGCATCAGCCACTTCACCAACCAGTGTGCTGAAAGGATCGGGATAGAATGCCAAATATATGTGACGAAGATGGTCAGCTGCTGCGCCCTTTGAATGAGAACCTGGTTTGGTATGAAACGCTCCGCGCGTGCACTTTGTGAATCCATATGGAGGTTCCTGTGAAATCGCCGAATAGTGAATCAATTCTTCTCCAATCCGGATGACATTGCCATTACTCGCATAAGTCCAGACAATGTCATGATTGCCGGGTTTTTCCACTGTCAGGATAGTATCGCTCTTTTCGTCCATGTCTGCGGCAAGCGTGTAACTGGCGTCTGCTGCCAGACGCTTGTCAGGCACAGGCGTAACCCACGCATCGCGCGTGTCTATGCAACCGGTAAGCGTGTGTATACCGGCTTTCAATCCTGCATCATGAATTTTCTTTACGATTGCTTTCATTCCCGCCAGACCGTTTGGATACCAATCTTTGCGCGGCTCATAATGTCCAAGTGTCTTTTCCCATCCCTGATTAAAGTGGATGTCTGTAAAGCCAGCCCGCTTGGTCAAGGCAATCCACTCATCTGCATTTGCTTCAGAAATATTTGCGAAAATGTACGAGCCGCGATTCTCTTCGGCATCCTGGGCAAATGGTCCACCCAGCGTGGAATACGGTACCCCTTCCCTGCGCACCAGTTCCTGAAGTGTAGTTCGCATTGCAACGATAGGAGATGCCACCAGGGCAGCCTTCAATCCAATAAGTCCCGGTCGCTTTAATCCGAATGCCTGCAATCGTGGTGGCCTGCCTCCTATTGACACCTCGGTGGCAACGGTCAAAGCACGTATGCAAACACCGAATTCATCATCGGCGGCAAGTCCGGAAGTGCCACTTACATATTTGGCGGGTTCGACCCCGAAGTTCATGAATACAATCTTTTCCAGGTTACTGCCCGTAACGGAGAGAACTTCAGCACGATAGTATCCCTTGATCGCATCGAACTTTATGACCGCGTTAATACCGGACTTGCCGAAATCAACCATCAGTTTACCGTCACAATACGAACACGATGACGGTTTATATTCTTTGCCACCGGCCCGTACTGTCACAAGAGGCTGGTCACCGTTATGAATATCTTTTCCAGTAGATCGATCAACAAGACCGATAACACGTGTTTTTTTGTCGAGCATAAGAGTCGTGTACCTGTTCTTCAGGGTAATGGCCGGTTTCACACTGGTAACAAGCTTTGTATACGGTTTGGATCCTGAAACCTGTACCTCAGTCCGCTTGTTCGCCTCTTTGGCATAACTTGTTTTAATTTCCGATTCAGTCAGCGCACGGTTGTAAATTTTGACTTCATCAATCAGACCATTATGACAAACTCCATTGCCGTCCCATGCTCCGATCCGCAAATCTCCCGAAAAACCAACCGGGTAATCCCAGTCAGCCGTACCGGCAGGCTGGCCATTGACGTATGTTCGCATCGTCGGACGTTTGAATGTCACTGCCAGATGGTACCATTGTCCCTGCTTGAACTGCAGGATTGCCGCACTACATTCAGCATGATTCTTCGGTTCCCAGGGAGCAGGACCGGGTTTGAACATCCGGAAACTGCACTGGTTATCTGCAACAAACATCAGGAACCCGCCTGGATTCCAGTTGCCACCGGTGATGATATTGGGATACTTTCCCGTGCCCTCCCAGTACACCCAGACTTCTGCGGTCATTTCTGATGATTCATCCAGACCTTCGAGGTCTTGAACAGAAACATAGGCATTCTTTCCGCCAAAGTGGAGCGCCCTGCCGAATTTCCCTTCAACCCATTCCGCGCCGGTAATATCACCGGAATTTCCTATGCCGGAACTGTCGATGGCTTCTCCACCGCTGCCATCATCGAACTTCCACCAGCCCAGTAACCCACGTTCTACAGTCTTAACATCATCGGCCTTCACTTCGCCAGACATGACATTCAGCGCTAATACAGAGATGATAATTGTAACGATTATTTGTACTGTCGGCATTTTATGGTACATGATTTATCTCCTTTTGGGATATCACAGTAATTGACTTGATGTTCCCGACACCGACTATTTCAGTTGCTAAGCAGAAAACCAATGGCGTCTGAGGATTCATTTTCCGGCGTGCCAGAAAAGATAGTCAATGCTTTCTCGGCGTTAACCTGGGTATATTGCTTACGCACGAAAGTCTGACCTGCTGTCGCTTCACCTGCCAGCCAGAGTTTTCCCGGCGCGGCAAGTGCGATCATACCGGGCAAATCGCCAAACTTTGCGCCGCCTGGAATGAAATTTATATCATGCATGTCAAGAATACTGCCAAATCTGAATCCGCCTGTGTCAATGGCTGTACGCTCCACAGCATCACCACACTGTGCACGCGCTGCCGCAACCCATGGACCTGCGCCTTTGAGTCCGGTAAGAGCGATAGACTTTGGCTTAGGATCCCTGCTCCGGGCAAATGCCACAACAGTCAGGATATCATGGACCCGCTGGGCAAACAGCGCGTGGTTATAGCCGAATGTGTAGGCAGGAGCTTCGCGTGGATTATTGACACGCCTGGTCTTATCCATCGACTTGCCATCGACAAGGAAGTCACCCTGGTACAGTAAATCGACGCCAATTACCCTCGCGCCGGAATCCAGCAGGTGTTTAATTTCCGGTTTAGGGTTACACTCTTCCTTTCCATCCGGCGCTTTTGTAAACAAACCTGCTTTACCAATCGGATCAATCCAGATAACAGTCTGCCCGTTGAACGATTTTGGCTCGATAATTACCACGGGTAATTCTTCACAATGCGTATGATTTCTGAGTATTCCTGTTGTGACAACATAATCACAAGCGTTTTTCACCGGTGATGGTGTCCACTTGATTTCGCCAGTATCTTCCAGGTTACGGCCAATTACGATATCTACGGCACCTCCATATACATTTCGAAACTCGGCAGCCGAATTGACCGCTTCATTCAGTTTCCTGTTTGCATCATCAAGCATATCCTTGAGCAGTTTGCGTTCAAAATCAGGGCCGCTTGGTGGCGCAGGATGAGCCGCATCCCAGACAGTCATCTCTTCCTTTGTGAGACGTTTGTAGTCCTCCTCAATAACAGGTTCAGGAAGTCCTAATTTGAAGTACCGGTTCAATAACTGGTAAAACGCCTCACGGGTGACATAATTATAGTTATGTTGAAAGTGTTCACCCCGCTGTAACATGACTTTGTCGGCAGCACCAAGCATTGCATATATCTGTTTGATCTCGGGAAATCCCTTTGTCCACATCTCCTTTGTCCAGTCATTCGCCGAATTCATGCCCTGGGGTTTGGGCGCAAACAACGCGGAGAACTCAATATTCCCGGTGTCAACGCGGACCCCGCTGGCGTTCTCACATGTGCAGCCTCCCTGCATTGCTGTGGACACCATTACCGCGGGAAAAGAAAATGCGATCCTCGGATCAACCGCAGCAAGAATCATAGTCTGCGTTCCACCACCGCTGGCGCCGGTAACGGCAATACGCTTGGGATCGACGTCGGGTAAACTAAGCAGAAAATCCACCGAACGGATAGAATTCAGAGTCTGCAGTCCCATGACACTCTGGTAGTGTGTTTCCGCCTGCGGACTGAACAGGCCCCAGTTCGCGATAGTATTCATATCAGGCCGTTGTTTGCTGAATCCATGAGAAATTTCTCTTGGGATTTGGAGACTGTCGGCATAGCCAATCATGTCATAATGAAATACCACACATCCCATACGTGCCATCTGCACGCAGATCGACTGGAGCGGACTGCGCCCACCTTCCTCAAACCGCTCTGCACCCTGAACAATCTCTTTACGGACACCATTCACACCAGAATCATCAAAGCGGCCCTGTGCCCAATGACCATGCGGATACAAAACACCGGGTAACGGCCCGTTCTTTCCCTTGGGCCGGTACAAACTACCGGTCACGAAAAAACCCGGAACACTTTCGAAAAAAACTTTTTCAACGGTATAATCACCACGGTCTATTTTACCGTGAATAACAGCATTGAGCGGCGTTTTTGCTGGCATTGGCCACAATCCCAACGTCACCAGCAGCTGACGCTTGACACGTTCAGAACGTTTCGTCCAGGCCTCGCGTGTTGGCGGTGGTATGAATGGAAAATAGCCATTCAAGTCCTTGAGAGCACCAAGCCGCATATCACCGGCGAGGCCGAGTTCATCATGAATAAATGGTTGAATCTCCTTCGTAAATTCAGGTGCAGATGTGTGACCATACCGTACGGTGTCAAATACCCTTTTGGGTCCTGACAGAACGTTACATGCGGCATACACTGAGCTTGGAGCACATGTAACGTCAATGAAACCGGCAGATACCAGTGCTTTTGCTTTGATTGCATAAGCGAAGTTAACGCAGTCAAAATAGCGCGATGCCTGCAATTGTTTCGGATCGGCTTTACCGCCAGTGTATGCAACCAATCTTGGCCAGCCTGCAGAACGACCAGCCTCAGGGCCAGTATGATCACAAAGAGCCGGAACATTTGACACAAACGCCGTGACCTTCGGGCACAGGCCCGCTGTAACAAAAGCCTGTCCACCACCCTGACTTGAACCGTACACAACAAAATGTTTCCTGTCCCATTCTATCCTCGAAGTAATGTACTGCGCCGTGCGGTAACAGGAACAGAACATGCGCAGGAAATAGCAGGTATCGCGACTTTCACATCCCTGGTGAGGATAGTCTTTCAAGGAGCCTTCTTTCAGCGCATCGTAATATTCTTTTGGTTTTCCGCTCTCTAGCTCATGCGCATTCATGTCAATTGCCATAACACCACGTTTGGCATACGACACAACACTGTTTGGGCTCAGAGAGTAAACTCCAGCTCCGTGAACTTCCATGTATGCCGGAAACGGCCCCACTCCTTTAGGTTTGGCAAAATATCCATAAACCTTTGCCCCATTGATACTGTTCAGGATCATTTCATAGACTTCAATTTTATCGTCAGTCTGTCCGGTAATAGGCTTCAACTCGGCATGGAACGGTAAATTATCCATCTCATTCTTTTTTCCACCCCAGAAGGTATCGAAATCATCAGGCTTGGGCATGGACGGGGCAATCTTTTCCGGTTTGCATGCGGCACCTGCATAACGATTGATTGTTTTCTTTACCGGCTCAGTCTCGGTCATTGTGACAACGGCCAGCAGAAAAGAGGGTTTACGGAATGTGGCAGTGATACTCGCCTTACCGGCAGTGAAAACCATTTCGCCATTGGTAACCGTTGTGTAATCGTCCTCGCGTATAACATAAGGCAGTTTAACGTCCTGGGCTGGTTGCCCGTCCACTTTGAGTTCGGCATTGAAAATAACTTTTTCGCCGACATTGTAGCGCGCGTCGACGCGATCTACCGCCATGGTGAATGCATAATTTGGTTTAACCGGTGCTGCGGTCTGCTGGGCCAAAAGCGTCCACGGCACGATCAAAGTAAGCGTAACCGCAATGAAAGCGATTATTGACAGTAATCGACGATGCACATCCAACCGACTGTTTTTGTTTCTCATAACTTATCTCCTAGCGTTTTACTACAAATCGATAAATACCGGCACCAACTGCAAAAACCGCAATCCCATTTTCTTTACAGATAAAACGAACACCTTTCGCTTCAGTAATCGGTTTATTTCCCTCTGTAATGACAGAATTGTCGGAAACCGGAATACGAATAGTTGCAGTTGTGTTAACGGGAATTGTTACTTTCACAACCAGACATTTACCATGCTTTTTCCATTCACTTCTGACAGGACCATTCACTGAATCGTAACAGGCTTTAACCCATTTCAAGTCACCCACAATCTGTGGCGCAATTATGATTTTATTAAAACCAATGGCATCAGGCACACATTTGATCCCAGCAAGATACTTGAAAAACCATGTGCTGACGGACCCGAACATCGGATGATTATGTGAATAAGTATTATTGTCCTTCGCCCAGTGTTCCCACAAGGTTGTCGCCCCATTTTCAAGCATGTAACCCCAGCCCGGAAAGGTCTTCTGGTTGACGATTGTATAAGCGACATCAGCACGGCCAAGTTCACCCAACGCATGGAGCATGCAATCCGTCCCGAATATACCGGTATTCAGATGACCATTATTCTTATTCATAATATCATCGACCAGCAGGTTAAGAACTATGGTCTTTTGTTGTTCCGGTACCAATCCCAGCGCAAGAGCAAAAGACTGATTGGCCTGAGTACCTTTTTCACAGCGTCCGGTTTTCCAATCCATGAACTTACAATTGAATGATTCCCTGATCTTATCGGCCAGTACAGCATACCTCCGGGCATCTTCGGTTTTATCCATGAGTTCGCAGAAGTCGCGAAAGAGACAGGCGGTATAATAAAAATAAGCCGTACTGCTCACTGTGGGTGATTTGGGTACCAGTGATTCGTGATCACCAATGCACTGTTTCAGAATATAATCCTGTGCCTTTGACGCAAGGAAGTCGATCCAGCGGCGGGTTGATTCGTACTGTTCAAAGAGAATTTGCCGATTCCCATAATACTGGAGCAATCTCTTCTGCAACACAGGATGGGCCGATCCCCATAGCATCGGGCCGCTTCCTTCTCCGAATCCGCAATCCCCGATACCAACATAAGGAGCGGTTTCCGTGAAACCACCATTCGGTCGGACTGCATCAACGAGATCATCAATAGCTTTCGCATAAAATGATGCCATGTCAAAATTATAGATGGCCGCCTCGTTACAGCCGACAATATCTCCGCCATAGCCGAATTTTTCCCTGTGCGGACAGTCCGATTCAACGCTGAAAATGTTACTGAGAAATGTTCGACGAAACATACCCTGAATTTTGTTCAACATCGGGTTGGAACATGAAAAAGAGCCTGCCGTTTCCACTGCTGAATACATGGCAAGTCCTTCTATCGTGTCGAGTGAAGGACGCCGTGGATAACCGGTCATTTCAACATAACGGAAACCACCATATGTAAATCGCGGTGTGTATGTTTCTTTCCCCTTCCCCTTGAGAATATACGTGTATTGGTGGAATGCATTTACCGGCGCGCCCGGTCCGCCCTTGGCACGTCCTGCCTTTATCTGCCCGCAGGCACTGGTATTTGCATTCAATTTGCCGTCCGGGGTCAACAGTTCACCGCAAGTGAGCGTTACTGTATCGCCCGGCTTACCTTTGACACGCAAACGAACACAACCCGCAAAATTCTCACCCATATCGAAAATAAACGTGCTCGGCGCAGGTTCAGTTATTTTCACCGGCTTGATAATCCTGCCGATTTTGATTGGCGGCGCTGACTGTGCACGCAATGGGCCCAATGGTTCTAACGCGGTCACTGCTGTCTGCCACTTCTGATCATCGAAACCCGGCTGGTCCCATCCCTGTATTTCCTTTCGAGCATCATAAACCTCACCAAGATAGACACTGTTCTTAAGAACTGGACCATCGGCCGTTTTCCAACTCTCATCAGTTACAACATATTCGACAGATCCGTCTTCGTATTCGATGTTAAGATTGAGAATTACGCGTGGTCTTCCGGTCGTTAGGTGTTCACGCAGGTTGAACTTTCCCCACATCCGCAGTGGAAGTGGATTATACCAGCCATTTCCAAGCATCACGCCAACGGCATTTTCCCCTCTTTTGATCATGTCAGTTACATCGTACGTGGAGTAAAGAACGCGTTTGGCATAACTGGTCCAGCCGGGATCGAGCACGTGATCGCCAACTTTGGAACCATTGATTCGCAGCTCGTAGTACCCCAACCCGCTGATGTAAGCCCTTGCCTTTTTAATCCGGCCTTTAGCTTTGAAACTTTTGCGTAAAAGCGGTGCTGGATTTTCCAGATAAAAATCTTCATCTTTTTGCGGTAATTGCTTGTCCTGACAAATCCACTTTCCAAGCCAATCCTGCTCGGAAAGAAGCGCCATCTCCCACCATTCCGGCACACTGTATGGACCGGGCCTGTCATCCTTGTCCCATGCGCGTACTTTCCACCATACGCGCATGCCTGATTTAAGCGCCTTGCCATCATACACAATACCGTTAGAACGGTCTGAGGACACCTTGCCACTGTCCCAGAGATCAGGTTTTCCTTTTTTCAACAGTTCAGGACATCCTGCGACGAGGATTTGATATGCTGTCTGTTTGTCCCCGCGGACAGATGATTGCAGTATCCAACTGAGCTGGGGTTTTGGCTGATCAAGACCAAGAGGAGACGTGCTATATTCACACTTCAAACCAGTCGCCTTTATCGGCCCAGCCATGGTCATCATTACACTTGCCAGAGTTATCAATATAATTGCAGAACATTTCCAGTAGATATTTGTCACATCTTGATTCCTAATGTTTGACAGCCATTGCTTCCGATGACCGTGGTTTTGTGTTTCCCTTTTGAAAGAAACCTGTTCAGACAACAACATAGTTTGGCATGTCCATAGATGCAATAATTTCTTTTTACGATTGCATGATTTCTCGCGATTATGATAGATGTTTAAGAAAGTAAACAGCGGGTTAATTTCGCCACTCCATAACTTGTAACGGAGGAAAACCTACATGACCACAAATCATAATCATCACTGTCACTGCTGTTCCTGCAACTATTCCGAAACAAGTCGCCGTGATTTTTTACTGACTGCCGGCGCAGTCACCGTTGGAGGGCTGGTTTTACCTTATTTGGGCAATGCGGCAGAAGAGTTTCAGGCAAAGAAACGCCCTCCCCTGATTAACCATACTCTAAAAGTCCAGCCGGTTCTCACTTACGATGTTCCCACCCGCCGCGAAGCTACAAGCTGGCGAAGCTGGGGTGGAATACAAAGCGAGAATGATGCCAGTGCAGAAAAAGCAAAAATTACCTCAGAACTTTCTGAAATGGGAGAGGAAGTCGATTTTCTGATGGAAATGCGCCCGTTGATCCTCGTCCGTACCAACGAACAGGCCGCTGAGGTAATCAAAGGCGATTATGATGTTCTTATTATTTATGCAGCGGGTGGTAATGCACGGATTCTCGAAACTCTCACCAAGACCGAGAAATGGAACCTGATGTTTCTCCGTCATGATCCGGGCCCGGCTTATCTCTGGTACGAGATAGTTTCTCCCCGCTTCCTGCGCAAGACGGTGGATGAATACGGACAAACTGGCATGGACAACCAGGATATTGTAACTGATAATTACGATGAAATTCTATGGCGACTTCGTGCATTGTACGGCTTGAAAAATACAATGGGGAAAAAGATAGTTGCCCTTGGCGGGGCTGGCGGATGGGGAGCCGGCGGACGTACGGCCCCTGCCCGTTCCCAGGAACTCTGGAAGCTTGATATTGTAAATTATCCATACAAGGAACTCGCGCCGCGTATTGCTCAGGCCTTGCAGAACCAGTCACTCGTTAATCACTGCAAAGAAAAAGCGCATAAGTATTTGAAACAGCGCGGTGTTTCACTTCACACAACAAGGGAATTCCTGGACAATGCATTCGTGCTTCGAGAAGTTTTCAACGATCTGCTTGATGAGGCCCAGACCGACGCATTTACAATTAACAGTTGTATGGGCACAATTATGCCGATGTCGAAGACAACCGCATGCATGCCTCTCAGTCTTCTCAACGACGATGGATATCTTGCTTTTTGCGAGTCTGATTTCGTAGTGATCCCATCAGGAATACTCCTGCACTACATCTCGGGCAAGCCGGTATTTCTTAATGACCCGACTTATCCGCACGACAATGTCGTTACACTAGCGCATTGCACTGCACCCTGTAAGATGGATGGTAAACACCGCGAACGTGTAAAAATCATGACGCACTTTGAATCCGACTACGGTGCAGCTCCGAAAGTAGAAATGAAAATCGGCGCGAAATGTACAAATATCGTTCCTGACTTCGCCAGTAAGAAATGGGTTGGGTTCGAAGGAACTATCATCGACAATCCATTCCATGATATCTGCAGGGCCCAGATTGATGTGCGGATAAATGGTGACTGCGCCGCCCTGGTCGAAGAAATGAAAGGTTTTCACTGGATGATGTCGTATGGTAATTATATGCGTGAAACCGGTTATGCTCTCAAAAAAGCGGGCGTAGGCTGGCTTGACGTAAGCGAAAAGAAAAAAGCCTGAAGACATTAAAGAAGCGAGAAACAAAACCGGCTTTATTTACTTTATAAAGTTATAAATGGCCGGGATATCGAGCCAATCAATGCCAACCGTTATTCGCTATTAAAGGACTACCCTTAAAAATTCAACAACAGTCAACGGTAAATGGGTTCTCATGATGCGTTATGGAATGATGCGGATAGAAGTATAACTTACCGCAATTGACTTCTTATCACCGGTACAAGCAGTTCCGCAACGATCGTGTGACCTGCATCGTTCGGATGCATTCCGTCGAGGAGGAGTTTGTCCGGATTCTGCGCTGCGAAGGTCGCATGAACATCCACAAGCGGAACATCGAGTTCCCTGGAAAGTTTACGCACGGTTTCGTTATAGAGTGAGAGTACGGGCTTATCAAAGCCATCTGGATCATCGGGTTGGTAGGGCGATTTGCCGTACATGTCTTTAAGTTTATTCGTCCAGCGTACGGGATTGGTGGTCATAAGGATTGGTTTGCAGTCCTGCTTGCGCAGATCCGCAATCATTGAGCGCATGTTCGTTTCGTAGGTCGCTAGCGGTACGCGCGATTCTTTTGCAGGCGGTTTCTTCCACACATCAACAGCGGCATCATTGATGCCAAACTGGATGACCACGATCCGCGGCTTGTATTGAAGCACATCCTTCGCAAATCGGCTACGGGCGTTAATTGTTGTGTTTCCGCCGATACCTGCATTATGGACCGAGATGCTGGCCCCAATGCTTTGCAGTGCCTCGTTCACGCGTACGGCATAAACTTTCTCTACTGAGCCGGGACGTAAGGCGGTCGTAGAGTCACCAAACATGATGATGCCGCCGGGTTTCGGCGGAGGAGTGACCGGCGGCTTATAGATGGGGATCTCGCCCTTGTTAAGATCGGCCACGCTGATCTTCATGCGCAGGCCGCCTTGCATCGTGGTGATCCACAGTTCACCCGGTCTGCGCTCGTAAAGATAAGGATATGAAACACGTCCGCCGGGACCGTAGTTACCAGCAACCACCACCTGTTCCAACCATGTGGCGCATTCATCGGAAGAAAAGGCAAGAAATAGTTCTTCACGACTGTTACGGCTGTCAGGCTGATGTCGCGGCGGATGATTCCACAACAGCGCGACGCGATTGTCGGATAGTCGTGCCATCTGCGGGCAGCACGTGACTGACTTAACTGGCGACTGCTTCAGGTTCTCCCATTTCAGTCCGCCATCATGCGAAGTGGCCTCCCATAGATAACCCGATTCCGTACGCAGCAGCAGGTATAGCGAACCATCTTTACGCTCGACGACTGTTCCTTCTATGGAACCCGCATGATCGTGACGACCAATGCCATAGTCGAGCACGTTACTGCGCAACCACGTTTTTCCCTTGTCATCAGAGACGAACATTACCGTTGCGTGCCGCCACTCCGGAATGATTTCCTGCCCCACAAGTACAATGCGCCCGCTGCGCGTCTCGATCATCGAATGAATACAGCCACACCAGTATGTGTTCAACTTGACCGGCTCCTCCCAGGTCTTGCCGTCGTCGAGACTGCGGCATACATATGTCGGCAGCACAAAAGCCTGCCAGCTCACATCCTTTGCGCCCCAGTTCCATCCGGGTGGCGTCATTTTCTCTGCGCCGTTCATCCATGATGCGATCACTACGCCATCGCGAGTACGGAGCAGCGCGCGCTCGTTGCTGATATTAAACTTCTTCGCATCGCGAAAGACCGGTGTACTTGTCCAGTTTTTCCCTTCATCCGTACTGTGCATGGCATTCTGAGCATTCACGCACAATACACCTCCGTCTGCGGTAGTTATAAACGGACCTTGATGTTTGAACGGCAGCCGCTGAGCATTCGGATGCAATGTCGGGGAAATATCAGCAGCGCCCGAAAAAGCAGGTATAAGCAGGAAAAGAAGGGCATAAAGAAGGTTGGAAGAAATTGTTTTTCGCGAAAATTTATGAGCGAATTTCATGTTCTTGTCTTTTGGAGAGTTTTTTATCAGAAACATTGAACATGTCAACGGTTAAGGAAGAGTTTACGAAATCTTACAGTAATCATATCCCTCAGATTCCTCAACGATCTATACGTTAATAAAATAACGATTTCTCGTTGACAAATATCTCATCGCAGTGTCAGAATTCCTCTTGATTGTTTTGAGGGTGCGGGTTCGTTATCCAGCAATACACTTTAAGGACAGGACCTGGCTTTTGGGATGACCTGCTGGTGATCATCATTCCACTGTTCTTCCGGAGATAATATGAGCAATAACATTGGGGTTTACAACGAAGTATCACGAAGAGATTTCATCAAAACCTGCCTGACAGCAACGGCAATGTTGGGACTGCCGTACGGCATGGTCAACAAAGTAATCGCTGCCGCCGAATCCAGCAACAAACCACCGGTCATCTGGCTTCATTTCCAGGAGTGCACCGGATGCAGTGAATCGCTTTTGAGATCAAGTCATCCAACAGTTGCCTCTCTTATCCTCGATACAATATCGCTCGATTATCAGGAAACACTCATGGCCGGCTCCGGCGAACAGGCTGAACAGTCAATGCATGATTCCATGGCAGCCAACAAAGGCAAATACATCCTCGTTGTTGAAGGAGCGATCCCGACAAAAGATAACGGCATTTACTGTAAAGTTGGCGGTAAAACAGGCTTGGATTCTCTGCGCTCTGTCTCAGAAGATTCTGCAGCGATTATTTCAATCGGCACTTGTGCCGCATACGGTGGGATTCAATCGGTCGAACCGAATCCAACCGGTGCAGTCGGTGTCAGAGACATTATCAAGAACAAAACGATCATCAACATACCCGGCTGTCCACCAAATCCGTATACCTTCCTCTCGACAATACTTTATTACCTGACATTCAAAAAGTTCCCGGAACTGGACACTCTTGGCAGGCCGATGTTTGCATACGGCCGGAAAATTCATGAACATTGTGAGCGCCGTCCACACTTCGACGCAGGCCGTTTCGCCGAAGCGTACGGCGACGATGGGCATGCCCAGGGCCATTGCCTGTACAAACTCGGATGCAAGGGACCGGTTACTTATGCCAATTGTCCTGTTCAGCGTTTCAACGATGTCGGCGTATGGCCTGTTTCCGTCGGACATCCCTGCATTGGATGTACGGAACCTGACATTCTTTTCAAGACATCAATTGCCGAAAAAGTACAGATCCATGACCCCACCCCGTTTGACGCCTATGCTCCAATCGATATTGGCAAAAAAGGAAAAGGCCCCAACGCTTTAACAACAGCCATCGTGGGACTAGCCGCCGGAGCTGCTCTTGGTGCCGGCGCAATGATGGCTAAAAATCTTCCTGCCTCCATAGAAAACAAGGATAAGCAGACCAATGAAAAGTCAAAGCAGGCGTGATTTTTTAAAAATTGCTACGGGAACCGGCGCAGGATTTCTTGCCGTTACTCCTGCCCTTGCCTTTTCGGGCATGCCGCCGGTTAACAACAAAAACCTGGGCATGCTTTACGATGCCACTAAATGTGTCGGTTGCAAAACGTGCATGGTGGCCTGCAAACGGGTCAATGGAAAAGACGGTAACCAGGAAGTGGAAAAAGCCAGCTTTGACAAGGACGGCCTGTGGGATTCACCAATTGACCTGTCCGGAAATACACGGACCATTATCAAACTTTTCAAGGAAAAGAACACACCGTGGTCGTATGTCAAACACTCATGTATGCATTGCCAGAAGGCATCCTGTGTTTCAGTTTGCCCGGTCGGCGCACTGACCAAGGATGAAGAAACCGGTATCGTGGACTATGATAAGGACATCTGTATAGGATGCCGTTATTGCCAGGTCGCCTGCCCTTTCAATATTCCCAAGTTCCAGTGGGACCGGGCGCTCCCCCAGATTATCAAGTGTAATTTCTGTAAAAGCACCAATCTGAAGGAAAAGGGAATTCCTGCCTGCGTCGAAGTTTGCCCAACCGAGGCAATTATCTTCGGCACGCGCAAGGAACTGCTCCAGGAAGCCAGAGCTAGGATCCAGCAAAACCCCGGCAAATATATTCCACAGATTTTCGGAGAAAAAGAAGTTGGCGGCACCAATTATCTTTTCCTGTCTGCTGTACCTTTTACGAAACTCGGGTTCCCTGAATTACCGCAAGAGGCGCCGGCTGTATTTTCTGAAAATATTCACCACACAATATATAAAGGTTTTATCGCTCCAATCGCCCTTTATGCAACCCTCTTTGTTATTGCCTTAAGGAATATTCACAAGCAGGAGAAGCATCCCGAAGGACCAGATAAAAGACCCGATGGAGGCAAGCACTAGCAATGCATCACGAAGACTATCAGAAACACGAAGGAGATCTCTTTACCAAATCCTTCTTTGTCCTCCTTGCCTTTGTCCTGATGGGAGGTTACCTGCTGGCTGTCCGGTGTATCAAGGGCATAGGCGCTGTCTCCGGCATGAGCGACGGTTTCCCATGGGGTATATGGCTGACATATGATGTTGCCACAGGCACAGCTATGGCCTGCGGTGGATACGCAGTGGCCATCCTTGTTTATATCCGCCACCACATGCATTACCATCCGCTGATACGATCATGCATCCTCACCAGCATGTTTGGATACGGTTTTGCGGGCATTTCAGTAATGATTGATCTTGGGCGACCCTGGAACGTTTATAATTTCTTCGTTCCGTCTCAATGGCAGTTCAATTCGGCCCTGTTCGAGGTTGCGTTGTGCGTGATGGCTTACACGGTCGTACTCATCATCGAGTTCCTGCCAGCCATACTGTATAGCCTTGAAAAGTCAGAATGGCTGCGGCTGCGCACTTTTATCGACTGGCTTCATCCCTCCCTGGCTCCAAAGAAAGAAACCCTGATCAACCATATCGACAAGGTGCGCAAGGCCGCAGGATGGATAAGGCCGCTACTGGAAAAAGTCCTGATTTTCTTCATCGTCCTTGGTATTACCCTTCCGACCATGCACCAGTCATCCCTCGGATCAATGCTCCTGATCGCGACGACCAAGCTGAACCCTCTCTGGCACACAGGTTTCCTGCCATTGCTCTTCCTTATTAACTGCATATACATCGGTTATTCCATGGTAATCCTTGAATCACTTATTTCCTGTTACGCCTTCAAGCGTCCCTACGAGGCAAAGGAGCTTTCAGGCATTGCAAGCATCATTCCCTGGCTTACGGCCATATGGATGACTGTTGTCATCGGCGATCTTGCCTGGCGCGGGCAACTTGCGGCAGCGGTTCGCTTCGATTTCTATTCCTTTTTCTTTCTGCTGGAATTTGCGCTCGTAGCATTCGGATCACTCATCCTGTTCAACAGGAGAAACCGGTTGTCGCTGCGGACACTTTTCATCTCGGCAGTCATGATCGTTCTCGGCGGCGGCCTTTACCGTTTCAACGTGTATCTGATCGGCTACAATCCTGGACCAGGCTGGACATATTTCCCATCACTCGCAGAGCTCGGGATTACGGTCAGCATCGTCGCTTTCGAAATTCTCGGATATCAGGTGCTTGTGAAACTTGTACCAGTGCTTCCGAAAATTCACCTGCACAGTCATGGAAAACCTGTTGAACATAAAATTGAACAAAAAATAAGCGCTTAAGTTTTGGAGAACTATTCGTTATGGCAACGCGAAAAATAACTTTGGATCCAGTTACGAGAATCGAAGGACACCTGCGCATTGATGCTGAAGTCAACGGCGACAAGGTGGTAAACGCTTGGTCATCCGCCCAAATGTGGCGCGGACTTGAAGTTATACTGAAGGGAAAAGAACCGCAGGACGCATGGGTTTTTGCCCAGCGCATATGCGGTGTCTGCACAACAGTACACGCCATCGCATCCATTCGCTCGGTGGAAAATGCCCTCAAGGCACCGGTTCCTCTGAACGCAAATTATATCCGGAATATCATTATCGCCCAGCATTCTGTACAGGACCATATTGTCCACTTCTATCACCTGTCAGCCCTTGACTGGGTGGATGTCCTTTCAGCTCTCAAGGCCGATCCAAACAAAACCGCCCAGATTGCGCAAAGTCTCTCTGACTGGCCCGGCAATAGCCCAACGGAGTTCAAAGCCGTTCAGGAAAAATTGAAGAGTTTTGCCGCCGGTGGCAAGCTCGGTATTTTCGCATCTGGATACTGGGGACATCCGGCCATGAAGTTGCCTCCCGAAGTCAATCTCATGGCCGTTGCGCATTACCTTAAAGCATTGGATTACCAGAGGAAAGCAGCCCAGGCAGTTGCAGTTCTTGGCGGGAAAAATCCCCATATCCAGAACCTGTGTGTCGGTGGAGTCGCAACGGCAATCAATATGGAAAATCTTGCCACTCTAAATATGGAACGCCTGAGTCTGCTGCGAACACTCATGGAAGATACACGCGATTTCGTGAAACAGGTCTATTATCCCGATCTTGTTGCAATTGCTGCGGCTTACAAGGATTGGTTCTCTTATGGCGCAGGCGTTACAAATTACCTGGCAGTTCCAGAATTCCCGGAAGATACTACGAACACTAAATTCACACTTCCTGGTGGGTTTATAACACAAGGTGACCTCGAAAAGACACGGTTTATCAAAAGCCATAATGATGAATACCTGGTAAATAACATCCAGGAATCGGTCGCGCGCGCCTGGTATGAGGGGAACAGCGCCCTTCATCCATGGAGCGGCGAAACCAAGCCTGCCTATAACGAGTTCAAAGCAGAAGGTAAATATTCATGGTGCAAGGCGCCACGATTTGCGGACCAGCCGGTCCAGGTCGGCCCCCTCGCCCAGATGCTCATCTGCTATGCACACGGCGATACGCGCGTAAAAAAGCTGGTAGACGAGGCAAATACCAAAATCGGTATCAGCATGAAGGACTATCACTCAACAATGGGCAGGCACCTTGCCAGGGGTATCAGGGCATGCATGATGGCGGACTTTTCGCTCGAACAACTGGACAAGTTGATCGCAAATATTGCCGCCGGTGACAAGACCTATGCAAACCGCATTGAAATCCCAAACGGTGAATTCAAGGGTGTAGGTTTCCACGAAGCACCTCGTGGCACTCTCTCGCACTGGATTGTTTTCAAGGACAAGAAGATTGAAAACTATCAGGCAGTCGTTCCATCGACATGGAATGCCTCGCCACGTGACGAAAAAGGTAACATGGGTCCATACGAAGCATCGCTGGTTGGTAACCCGGTGGCACAAGCAGAAAAGCCGCTGGAACTTATCAGGACCATTCATTCATTTGACCCCTGCATCGCCTGTGCAGTGCATGCGGTTGATCCTGAAGGCAGGGAAATCACCAGAGTTAAAGTTGTTTAGGATGAAAATCCTTATTCTAGGTGCTGGTAATCTACTTCTGTCGGACGAAGGATTCGGGGTACATTTCATCCGTTACCTGGAAAACAATTATCAATTCCCCGATAATGTTGAACTCTGTGATGCCGGTACCTCGGGTATCATGATAACCCATAAACTCGAAGAAGCGGAATTGGTTTATATCGTGGACGTGATTAAGGCAAAAGGTGAACCCGGTACACTGCTCCGTTATGACAAAAAAGATATTATGCTGAAACAAATACCTTTAAAGATGTCCCCGCATCAGATTGGTATTCAGGAAATGCTCCTTGTCAGCGAAATGCGCGGTCATTGCCCTGACAAGGTTTTTCTGCTTGGTGTCATCCCGGCCTCAACTGTACCCGGAAATGAATTGTCACCCGTCCTGGAAGAAACTCTCATTAAGCTGGCAGAAAAGCTTGTATCCGAATTACGCGATTTGACAAAATCATCAATTATTAAGAAACCATAAGAAAGGGACTTTACATGAAGATAATTAAACACCTTGTTGTGATCATGTTTCTGATCTTGGGTATCGGATGCATGCACGCGATAGCGGCGGATAATAATATTGTAATGTTGGAGGCGGAGTTGTTCCAAAATAGCGGCGGCTGGGTTGTTGATCAACAGGCAATGGACCAGATGGGATCATCTTTTCTGCTCGCGCATGGACTTGGTAATCCTGTTGCTGATGCAACTACGGCCGTGGAATTTCCCGCATCTGGAACGTATCAATTGTTCGTCAGGACCCGCGATTGGGTTGCTCCATGGCAGGTTGAAGATGCGCCGGGTAAATTCCAGGTTCTCGTAGATGGAAAAGCTCTGCCGACCATATTTGGTACTGAGGGCGCAGAGTGGCATTGGCAAAAAGGCGGAACAGTTGAAGTTGGCGCTACAAAGAAAATAACACTGGGATTACACGATCTCACTGGTTTTGACGGGCGTTGCGATTCGATTGTTTTCTGCAGTGATCCTGCATTTGTACCGCCGAATGAAGGTAAATCGTTTAACGAGTTCCGACGTCACGCTCTGAATCTGCCTGATCAACCGGAAGATGCTGGCAAATTCGACCTTGTCGTTGTCGGTGGCGGCATGGCTGGAACCTGTGCTGCGATTTCTGCAGCACGACTGGGAGTGACCGTCGCTCTGATTCAAGACCGTCCCGTACTCGGCGGAAATAACAGCTCCGAAGTTCGAGTTGGCCTTTCTGGTCTCATTCACCAGAAGCCCTACCCCAACCTCGGTAACCTCGTCGATGAGATCGGTCCGATCGGTCACTGGAACCTGTGGGAGGCTAAACGTGATCCCGAATCATCACGCAGCAAACGAATCCTTGAGGTTATTGAGAAGCATCCGGAAAAAAAGGAACACAATGCCGGGCCATCAAGCAACTACGAGGACAAAAGAAAATTGAACGCAGTCCAGGCAGAGAAAAACATCAAGTTATTTCTCAATGAACACGCCACCCGGGTGGAAAAAGAAGGCAATAAAATCGTCGCCATCATTGCCCAGAATATCAGATCAAACAGAGAAACAAGATTTCGGGGACGATTGTTCGCGGATTGTACGGGTGATGGTAACCTTGGTTTCCTGGCAGGTGCTGACTATCGCATGGGACGCGAAGCAAAAAGTGAGACTGGCGAATCAGAAGCCCCTGAGAAAGCTGATAAACAAGTTATGGGGACATCAGTACAATGGTATGCGACAAAGAAGGATACACCGGTCACTTTTCCGCTCTGCCCATGGGCATTGCAGTTCAACGAAAAAACCTGCAGTAAATCAACCCGCGGCGACTGGGACTGGGAAGCGGGCATGAATCGTGACCAAATCACCGATATCGAACAAATCCGCGATCATGCATTAAGGGCGGCATATGGAAACTGGGCTTACTTGAAAAATAGCAGCGCCGGCAAAGAAAAATATGCTTCCTGGAAACTTGACTGGGTTGCTTATATTGGCGGTAAACGCGAATCGCGCCGGCTAATGGGTGATGTTATATTAAAGCAGCAGGATGTTGTAGGTCTGACTGAATTTCCCGATGCTTCTGTTACTACGACATGGAGTATTGATCTGCATTATCCTTCACCACAAAACCGCAAGGATTTTCCGGGTCAGGAATTCAGATCAATAGCCAAACATGTCAAAGTTAAACCGTATCCAATTCCCTATCGTTGTTTCTATTCACGTAATATAGACAATCTGTTTATGGCCGGTAGACATATCAGCGTGACACACGTGGCACTTGGCACGATTCGTGTCCAGCGAACCACCGGTATGATGGGAGAAGTGGTAGGAATGGCCGCTTCTCTATGCAAACAGCACAACACAGATCCGCGGGGTGTTTATAAGGATCATCTGGATGAACTTAAGAAACTCATGGAAAAAGGCGTAGGCAAAAATCCCTGAGAAAACATGGAAAGTCCTTATGTAGACCTGACTTTAATATCTCAAATGTCGATTGAACCAATCGAGAGTTCGACGCCACATTTTTTGGGAAAGAACGTGTTCAGCACCTTTTTCGACGTAAAAGGAAAAATTACCGGTCGCGTGTTTTGTTTTGTAAACCGACGTAATGACCTTAATCCCTTTCCTGACCTCATCAACAGGGCTACCCTTGTCAAGTTCTCCAAAGTTCAGGAGCAACGGCCGCGGCGCAATTAATGCAGCAATATCATAAGTATCTCCATATTGATACAAGCCAGGGATAAAATTCGGGAAACAATGCAGCATATGTTCACGATGAATTCCAGCATATGTCGGCAGACAACAGTTTCCAACCAGACAACGGATTCGCTTCTCCCACGGCCCTATCAGCCACGTATGTGTTGCGCCCATTGAATGTCCGTAACAGCCAATCTGGTCCTTTTTCACTTCCGGTCTGCTGACAAGAAAATCAACGGCACGTTTCATATCGAAGATATTCTTCCATGCAAGGCTTTTGCCGGCCACGACATAACGGAGAAACTCGAACCGTTCATAATCAACACCGACAAGTCTTCCTGTCGGATCTTGTCGTTCTTCGAAACAAAGCGCGTCAGTACAAAGCACAACATAACCTTCCCGAGCCAGTGCCGCGCCGGTATGATGCATGCGATTACCCGTCAACCCGGCAGGTTCACTTTTCCCAATATGATACTCGCCATTGTGCTGATGCCAGACTGTTATTGCCGGAACAGGATGTTTAGAGTCAATACCATCCGGGACCAGCAGGAAAGCTGAAACCCGTTCTGCGGGTTCAACGAAATAAGACCATTTACTGATGGTGTAACCCTTTTTCCTGATGGGTTTTCCTACCCGCTTCGGTCTCAGTTCACAAGGACTGGGCCATGGTCCACCCAATCCATTCAATAATTTCCGGCGGAATACTGCTGTCTTCATAATTTGATTCCCGCGTCTCTTTTTACTTCCAGTTCTTTGCCGTGCCAGTTGATATGTGTATCGCCGAAACCATGGAATATCTTTGCATGACGTCTTGTACTGCGGATGGTAAACAGTACAGGTTTATCATATTTCCGCCCAGCCCAACTGGTGGCATGAAATGCCGTGAACCGAGGCGCTTCAATCAGGAATCCATAGGTCGGGAGAGTTACGTCCTTGCCTTCTTTCGATGTGGCGATGTACTCGGCATTGCCAAAATTAACAGTCACCGTTACCATGGTTTTTCGTGAACCTTCCGTAAATGAAACACGACGAACTGCACGATCAGGTGTCAGAAATTCAAGTTTTGAGATATGCGCATTTACTGTCAGGTCCGCAAGGGGACCAAGAATTTCATGTGTATTTTTCATGAAACGGTCCGTAACACACAGACCATCTGCCCATCCTTCATCCGCCTGTGCAAAACAGCCGACATCGCCATGTATGGCATGAGATTCTACCTTTTTGAATGAAATCGAGGGTTTCAACTGCAACCGCCCCACCATTACCCGAGAGTCAGCACGGCAACCGGGCAACCAGGCACGCGGTAAACCAACAGCGGGTTGATAAAGTCCCATGTAAACATCAATCGCATTCTCGCTGATCTTTTCAGGAACTGTAACCTCAAAAGGACCTTCCTCCAGAACATCACCTTTTCGCCACGTTGCACACGGTTTTGCCGGTGAATGATCATTCTGGAATGGAATCGGCTCTCCTTTTCCGAAATGAACGAATACCCGCCAATCCCCTGTGCAGTCGGCATCAACCTGCCAGCCATACTTGATCCGGAATTTACGCGGACCAATCGGTTCCACCGAAAGAACACCTGGCCTCGCGTTAACTTTCGCCGCCGGCACCTTGACTTGCTCCTTCCAGTAAAGGTGGCTGGGAACTGAGTGATAGTTCAATGTTCGTCCACATAGAACATGATGTGCAACGTATTCGGCGGCGCCATCCGGATTGTACCCATACTTGCCATAAATAATCTCACAATCATGATAAACCATTTCAAACAGCGGAATGACTGTTGCACCAAGTGTCGCAGGATCAAGATTATGATAATATGTGCCACTGACCCCGCTGAGTCCCTCAAAAAACTCACTGTGTGCAATGGCCCATTCCCGTCCGCATTCCGAACCGAACAATCCGAATACATCACGGGCATAGTCGCTCAACTTCTGTTTCCACTGAATGTCTTCGCCATAACTCAAAGGATGTTTGGGATCGAAACATTCCTGCGGACCAACAGCATAGGTCGTATCGATGAAATATGCCTGCGGTGCAAACAGTTTCTGTATGGCAGAAAGATTTTGCGGACGCTGACACAACTCCAATGTCTTTGGTGCGCATACCAGGTAAGCCCGGCCTCCCAGCCATCGCCCTCCAGCCATCAGCGAACCATTGCGGTTTTTCTGGATAAAATCAGGATTCCAGGATTTTGCATCCTTATACATGTCCTGGTAGTTATCATGGAAACATGCAACATAACCAAGCGCCTTGATCCGTTTTACAGCATCAGTAAGCGCATCGTTACCACCACATTCAGCATTGGCCGGTAAAGCATCCGGATGACGGCAGTCGTAACCACCTTCTGTCCATCCACCGATTGTAAACAGGCAACGGTCAATACCAAGATCGTTCTTCAAATGTTCTGCCACTTTTGCAGCTTCATCGAATGACCAATGTACCGTGACAGATTCGTCCTTTGTGCTCTCTACGTTGCGTCGTCTGTTCAGACAAGTCCACAACTTGACATTGGATGAACCGGCAAGTTTTGCAGTTTCCGGATTCCGTTTTGTTTTCTGGCGTAATGTAACCGCCAATCCCTTTTCCTCTGCGATCTTCCGGTAAGCGCTTGCTACCGTATTCCAATCACCTTTTCCAAGTGGCGTTATTTTAATTATGGAAGAAGCGGTGTCGTCGGTATTCGGCGCCCGTCGCACATAGACCGTACAGGTCAACCCCTGCCTGGTCTTTTTCAATTCCGGTGAAATGTATGGATCTTCCCAGGTCATCAATAATGCTGCACCATGTTTTACGAAACCCATCATGTTCATGTGACAGCCTTCGTAACCGGACGTACTGAACCGGCGCGAAAATTCCATGGTGCTGTCGGCAGGAATAAGCAATCCTTCCCGACACGGAACAAGAGCATAACCAGCATCTTCTGCTGCAATTGACAAAGCTCCATCCAATAATCGGGTTTCTTTATCTTTGGCAATGGTACTGCGGATAGTGACGCTATTACCGTCATTGGCTATCTGTACTTCTTTAACAACTCCCAAATCCCATGTGACGCCGCTTTGCTTATCCTGTAATAATGACCGCCCGGTGGTTGAATCAGTTGAAATTGCCAGCGAACGGTTCTCTGCTCCCGCATAGACCCATTTTATAGAAAACAGCGTGCAAATCATCAACACCCAAATAAAGTTGCGAATCGTTTTCATTTGATCTCCATATGCCGACTTATCTG
>JAQUPZ010000003.1 GCA_028716365.1 Kiritimatiellia bacterium | reverse complement strand
CAAACCATGCCGTTCGGCTGTTTCGCGCAATACATCCATTATCATCATGTTATGATCTACTGCCAGATTGAGATCCTCGAATACAGGTGCAATCTCAAATTGCGCAGGACATACTTCATTGTGCCGTGTTTTTGAAGGAATACCTAAACGCCATAATTCCCGATCTACGTCGCACATAAACGCCGTAATCCTGGGCTTAATTGCACCAAAATAATGATCTTCCATTTGTTGATGCTTGGCAGGTTTGCACCCAAAAAGAGTCCGTCCCGTTTGAATCAAGTCCAAACGTTTTTCATAACATTTCTTTTCGATCAAAAAATATTCCTGCTCAGGTCCAAGATTAGGATACGCGCGCTTACCATCGGAGCTGATTCCAAACAACTTCCCAAGCCGGCATACCTGTTTCGACAATGCATCGATAGAACGCAAAAGCGGCGTTTTTTTATCAAGCGCTTCGCCATGGTAACCGCAAAAAACCGACGGAATACAAAGCACCGCTCCTTTTTTTCCCTCTTTGATGAAAGCCGGGCTGGTCGGATCCCATCCGGTATATCCGCGAGCTTCAAACGTGGCACGTAAACCACCCGACGGGAGACTGGAAGCATCCGGTTCACCTTTAATCAATTCTTTACCCGAAAACTGAGCGATAGCACCGCCTTCCCTGTCCGGCATGATAAATGCCTCATGTTTTTCAGCAGTAATTCCGGTTAAAGGCAGAAACCAATGCGTAAAATGTGTAGCACCTTTCCCCATCGCCCACACTTTCATGGCCTCTGCCACCTCATCAGCAATAGCATGGTTCAAGGACTGGCCTTGACAGATGGTAGAAACAATAGACTTAAAGGTTGCCTCCGAGAGGTATTTCTTCATCGTCCTGATGCTAAAGACATTTTCCCCGAAATATTTAATTTCCGTCGGAGTTCTATCCACATTCTTCCCGTCGTTTTCCTTCATACACCTTGCTACCTTTCTTTCGGTCTTTTTTAAACCCAGTCTGCAGTTTGACATTTCTAAAAGCGTATGTCATCTGTAGATGATATTAAATTTTTCGATTTTTTGTATTTCCCCCTGCCAATTCCCCATAGAAGTTGCTACCTGTTCATTTCCAATGTATTACGCATTATCAGATATTGACAAATCACATAAAATAAAACTATTTTATCGTTGGAATCGCGACTGTATCACAATTATGTAATCATAAAGAGAAAGATCAGAACAAATAATCAAGTAACAAATTTTAGTACAACACAAACATTCCCCTCGCAGACTCATTTACTTAAAATCAGGATTATTATTTCTGCCGTACTTGCTCAAATAACGATGGTAAAATAAAATAAATGCATCAACGAATATTGTAAAAAGCATAAAAAAGTTTTGAATAAAATTTCTTCTATTATTTATGGTGCAAATGCTATTATTACCGTCGTCGTGGAAAGAGTGCGCAGTCCGGAAACAAGTCATCACGCAAATGGAGCCTTTCCGAAAATCGTTCCGGAAAAAGTAATAATGAAAAACCAATGGCTGAATAAATTTTATCTACTGATCAGCATACTGTGCCTGGCGTTATTTCTCCAGGCCGGGTGCAAAACTCCTGCCGGTTATCGTTCAATTGCAGACAAAACTGCAACAGATGTAATCCATAAAAAACAGAAAGAAGCATTGGGATGTACAGAAGAATTCAGCATCGACCGACCAGGCGATATCCTTCGCCGAAGACTTCTAGCGGAACAGAATCTGCCGTATTCGAGCAGCGCTTCTCTGGGAACCGATAAACTGCAGCCCGTAAAATATTGGCCCGAGAAGGCCTATCCGGCTCCCGGGACTTCTAAAGATGCAAATATTCTGGTGGAATCCGCCAAGGCCGTAAAACTCTCCCTGATTAATGCTCTGCAGGTTGGGGCTTATAATAACGCAGAATATCAATCACAGAAAGAAGCAGTATTTCAAGCTGCGCTGGGACTTGACCTGAAGCGTCAAGCCTTCCGTAATATTTTCAGTACACAGGCGAAAAGCATGTTCAACGCAGACACCACAGGAGACAGTACAGTCAAAAATATCGACACCAGTGGTACAGCTGGCGTAACACGGTCACTGAAGAATGGCATAGACTTGAGCGGAGCATTAGCGGTGGACCTGGCAAAATTGTTAACACAGGGCGGGTCATCGACCCTGGGTTTAAGCGCCGACGCAACAGTATCAATCCCCCTGCTGAGAGGTGCCGGCAAACATATTGCATCTGAACCTTTGACACAGGCTGAAAGAAATGTGGTTTATCAGATATGGCACTTTGAACGTTTCAAACGAACATTCGCCGTAAATATAGCCAGGGAATATTTCACTGTATTGCGCCAGATGGATTCTGTAGCAAATGCGCAGGACAATTACCGCAGTGCTATTGCTTCAGCCCGTTGGTCAAGGAGACGTGCAGACGCAGGACGAATACGTGAAATCGAAGTGGATCAGGCAATGCAACGGCAATTGAGCGCTCGTAACAGCTGGATATCAGCCCAGGCACAACTAAAGGACCGTCTTGATTCTTTCAAAATCACCATCGGCCTGCCGACCGATGCACAGATTGAACTAGACCGGAACGATCTGGAACAATTACGCGGTCGTGCTACAAAAATACTTGAACAAATCAGGAGTACTCCGAAAAGCGAAAAATCTACAAAACCACAAAACGCTGATTCACCTATAGAGTTGGTACCAGCAAGCTACGAAGATGCCGGTCCGCTGGAAATGGATGAGTCTGTGGCAATTAAACTGGCCTTGGAACACCGGCTGGATTTATATGTGGCTATTGGCGGTGTTTATGACGCGCAAAGAAATGTTGTAGTCAAGGCTGATGCACTAAGGGCAGAGTTAACCCTGGGAGGATCGACCAAGCTTGCGGATGATGACAAAGACGACAGCCTGAATGCCAAGGGTGGCAAACATACAGCCCTGCTTTCGCTTGATTTGCCTATCGAAAGGACCCAAGAACGTAACGAATATCGCAATAGCCTGATAGAACTGGAACAATCCACAAGGACTGTACAGAACCTTGAAGATCAAATTAAGTTATCCATTCGCAATGAATTGCGTTCGCTGCTGGAATCTCGGGAAAGCCTCAAAATTCAGGCAGAATCGGTCGTGGTTGCCGAAAAACGCGTCCGAAGCAGTACTTTGTTTCTTGAAGCAGGAAGAATAGAAATCCGCGACTTATTGGATGCACAGGATGCATTGCTCTCGGCGCAAAATCTTTTGACCCAGGCGGTCGTAAACTACCGGTTAGCGGAACTTGAACTGCAACGGGATATTGATGTACTCAAGGTAAACGAACAGGGATTGTGGCAGGAATTCTCGCCAGAGGAAATTGATTATGTTAAACACAAGGAATAATTCAAAATTCGGCATGAGCAGGAAGAAAAAAATCATTATCATTACGACAGTAACAATGGCAGTAATCATAGCCGCTTGGTTCAAACTGGGGAAAAATAATAATGAATCTACCGAACATCTTGCCACATTCGTTGCTCAAAAAGGCCATTTGACTATCAGTGTGCTGGAATCTGGAACAATAAAGGCCAGAGAACAAATTATATTGAAAAATGAGGTCGAGGGAAGATCATCAATCATCACACTTATTCCGGAAGGTACCCATGTCAAAAAGGGAGACCTTCTCGTTGAATTGGACACCAGTACTCTCAATGATGCAAAAATCGATCAGGAAATCCGGGTACAAAATGCTGAGGCTGCATTCATAAATACCACGGAAGACCTCGCCGTTATGAAGAACCAGACCCAGAGTGACATAGACAAAGCCGAGTTAACGCTTGAATTTGCAAAACAGGATTTAAAGCAGTACAAAGAAGGTCAATATCCGAATCAGTTGGCAGCGGCTAAAAATGATATCACTCTGGCAAAAGAGGAACTGACGCGGGCCCAGGAGACATTGCAATGGTCCGAAAAGCTGTTTCGGGAAAAATATATTTCACAAACAGAATTGCAGGCAGACCAACTGACGTTAAGTCGTTCAACAGTTAAAGTTGAGGTGGCGCAGAACGATCTAAAGTTACTTGAGACCTTTACTCACGGGCGGCAAATTGCACAGTTGGAAAGCAACTTTCACCAGGCAGAAATGGCCATGGAACGCGCAATGCGCAAGGCAAAGGCAGATATAGTCCAGGTAGAGGCGGAACTGAAAGCCAAAGATGCTGAATTTGTGCGCCAAAAGACTAAACTGGCTAAACTTAATGCACAACTGAGTAAAGCAAAAATATATGCGCCGGTTGACGGGATGGTAATTTACGCAACCAGCGCAAGAGCCGGTGGGTCATTCAGAGGCGGCAGTCAACAGCCTCTTGAGGAAGGTCAGGAAGTTTTTGAACGGCAAGAACTTATATATCTTCCAACTACCGATTCCACCATGGCCGAGGTCGCCATTCATGAATCAAGTCTTGAAAAAGTCCATGTCGGACTTCCTGCGATTATAACAATTGATGCCCTGCCGGGGAAAAAATTCCTGGGCCGATTGGCTGTTATCGCCCCATTGCCCGATGCTCGAAGTATATGGATGAATCCCAATCTCAATGTATATAATTCAAAGATATATCTCGACGAAACTAACCCTGAGCTGCGGACAGGAATGAGTTGTAAGACGGAGATAATAATCGAACAACATGATGACGCCGTCTCCGTCCCTGTCCAGGCAGTCATGCGAGTCAAAGGGGAACCAACAGTTTACGTAATGCAAGACCAGCAGATCACGCCGCGTAAAGTTGAAATTGGGCTGGACAACAACAGAATGATTCGAATTATAAGCGGTCTCAAAGAAGGGGAAGTAGTGATGCTTACACCTCCTTTGAAATCAGGGACAATTGAGTCACTATCAGAAAACCGTCGCGCTTCTTCAACTCTTGAGAATACCAGCGCGATGAAACAAAGGATAAACGAGAGAATTCAGAAAGCAAACGGGTCCAAGCAGGGAGGGAAGAATCTGCCTGCCATCGGTCAAACTGATCAGCTTCAGAAAAATAATCGTCCAGCAGAAGTACCTGCAGGTAAAGAACGCTATCCCATACAACAACAGGTACGCGGAAAGGACTCTTCCGATACGTCTTCGCAGAATATTGAGAAAATGAAACAAAATATTCAAACCATGTCGACGGATGAACGTGGGAAAATGCGGCAACAACAATCCCAAAACGCCAATACCGCTGACTACGGAAAAAACAGTAAGAAACCAGGGAAAAAATAGAACGCCGTATAACGATGAGCCGCCAGGAACTCACACAGTCTCAAACAGAAATAATTGTCAAACTTGACAATGGGCGCAAAGTATACCAGATGGGAACGCAGCAGGTCGCCGCTCTGGGAGGTATAAATATATCATTCAAAAAAGGCAGTTTTTGGGCAATTATGGGCCCCAGCGGTTCCGGTAAAAGCACAATGATGAACATCCTTGGTTGTCTCGATCGCTTCACAACCGGCCATTATATCCTCGAAGGACAGGATGTAAGCACACTCGACGATGATTCACTTAGCGAACTGAGGCTTCGTCACCTTGGTTTTATCTTTCAAAGTTTCAACTTGATTCCTCAACTGACTGTGCAGCGAAACATTGAATTACCGCTTTACTATCTGGGATGGGATTCAGCTCAAAGTGCCAACCGTGCAAAAGAACTCGCCAAAAAAGTGAAACTCGAGGGCAGACTGGATCATCATCCCATGGAACTGTCAGGCGGAGAAATGCAACGAGTCGCAATCGCAAGGGCTCTTGCAAATGATCCGCAAATTCTTCTGGCGGACGAACCAACAGGAAATCTGGATACAGCAACAGGAAATCAGATAATGGACCTGCTGGTTGACCTTAACAATCAAGGCAAAACCATAATCATGGTAACCCATGAACTTGATATTGCCGCATATGCCAAGAACAGGCTGCACATGAAAGACGGTAAAATTGATAAGATAGATGGTGATACTCATGAAGCAATCTAACATCTCGCGCAACATTTTATCGGGCATAGAGAATCTGATGCTTCATAAACTCCGGTCGTTTCTTACAATGCTGGGATTGGTTTTCGGTGTAGGCAGTGTTATCGCCATGCTCTCCGTGGGCGAAGGTGCGAGTAAGGAAGCTCTCACGCAAATCCGAAAACTCGGTAGCACTAATATTATCATCTCATCAATCAAATCCGCTGAACAGGAGTCTTCAAGCACTTCTCGGTCCTTTCTGAGCATTTTTGGGCTGACATACGAGGATCATGCTCGAATCACCGAAAGTTTTAGGAACGTCAGGCAAACAGCCCCTGTTAAAATCATGAGGAAGGATGCTCGTCTTCGCGAACGCGAAATGGAATTACGGGTCGTTGGAACTACTCCTGAATGGTTCGATCTTGTGCAAAGAGAAGTCATCGCCGGCCGTATACTCGGCTGGGTTGATCAGCAGAGGCAGACACCCGTCGTTGTTCTTACTGAATTCGGCACCAGAAAACTTCTCGCCACCGAAAGTACCATCGGGCAGACAGTCCTTATAAGCGGCAACCAGTTTGAAGTCATTGGTATTGTCAAAAGCGAGAGCGGTGCGGCTGGTAATATACAGGTTCCCGACCAGGAAGTGGATGCATATATATCGATTGAGGTGGCAAAAGGATATTTTGGCGATATCTTCGCGAAAGCAACTGATGGGGCATGGATTCGGGAAAAAGTGGAATTACATCAGATTATCGTCCAGGCTGATAAAACAGAAAATGTTGAATCAATCGCCAATGCAATAGAAGAAATGTTGCAAAAGTTTCATAATAAAAAAGATTATTCAGTCAGTGTTCCTCTGGCACTTCTCAAACAGGCTGAAGCTACAAAACGAACGTTTAATATTGTTCTTGGATCCATAGCCTGTATCAGCCTGCTCGTCGGCGGTATTGGAATAATGAATATCATGCTGGCTTCGGTAACCGAAAGAACCCGCGAAATAGGGATTCGCCGGGCAATCGGCGCCAAAAGAAAACAGATCATAATTCAATTTATCATCGAAACTGTTGTGCTGTCCACGGTGGGTGGCTTTATCGGGATTGGGATCGGTGTTCTCATCCCTGTATTAATAACTTATTTTGCCGGCATGCCCACAGTAATTACATTCCAGAGCATTGTATTGCCTTTATTGATAAGCGCGGGCATTGGTATCGCCTTTGGATTATATCCGGCCATCCGTGCGGCGCAGGTCGACCCAATAGTGGCGTTGAGACACGAGTAAAATACTTTATACCGCAGGAAACATTTGCGCGAGATATCTCCTGTGTTTCACCAGCTACTCTAGAAACCAATCCGGCAATATGCATATATGTTTATGGTAAATGCCAGATCTAACGAACTCAGCCTTGACACAGTATCATTCACTAAGCTAATAGGAAGATTTTCACCGTGCATAGAAAATTAAGTCGAGCATGTCAGGCAGGAGAATCACATGACAGCACGCATAATTGATGGCAAACAGATTGCTTCTGACATTCGTAGTGAATTAAAACAGGAAGTCATTTCCCTTAAACAAAAGGGAATCATTCCCGGTCTTGGCGTTATTCTTGTCGGAGATGATCCTGCTTCCAAATCCTACGTGACTGCCAAGGAACGTGCCTGTGAAGAAATTGGGCTCCACTCGGATGACAATCGCCTGCCAAAGGGAACATCCCAGGCGGAACTCATTACACTTATAAAGAAAATGAACACTGATCCAAAAATCAACGGGATACTTGTCCAACTCCCCCTTCCTAAACACATCAATGAAAGTGATGTGCTTATGGCCATCGATCCGGTAAAAGATGTTGATGGTTTCCATCCTGTAAACATTGGCAAAATGATAATCGGCGAGAAGTCGTTCCTTCCATGTACTCCTCATGGAGTTATAAAACTTCTTGAAAGAAGCGGGGTTAAAACGGAAGGTGCTCACGTGGTTGTTGTCGGTAGAAGTAATATCGTCGGCAAGCCTGTTGCAAATCTTCTTTTCCAGAAAAAGAAAAATGCAAACGCAACAGTCACTATATGTCATACAGGTACAAAGGACCTTAAATCCTTTACCAAACAGGCGGACATTATTATCGCTGCCGCCGGCAGGCCAAATACGATTACCGCCGATATGGTTAAAGATGGAGTTGTTATTATTGATGTCGGCGTCAACAGGATCGAGGACTCGACAAAAAAAGCCGGATTCAGGCTGGTAGGCGATGTAGATTTTGAAGCACTTAAAGAAAAAGCCAGTCTGATAACTCCGGTTCCCGGAGGAGTTGGGCCGATGACAATTACCATGCTCCTTTACAATACTGTGGAAAGTGCAAAGATTGCCAATATGATCCGAGATTAAATGGAGGAATAATCATGGCTGTACAGGACTTCAAGAGTGCCTATAAAACCATAATGGATGACCACTTTACCCCAAGAATGGAAATAAGCTTTATCGATGGGACAACGAAACAAACACTCCTCTACGAAAAAGTTTCCTGGACTATCGACAATGTACAGAAGGGCCTGAGATATGGTGAGAACCCCGGCCAAGAGGCGGCCCTCTATAAACTTATTAACGGTAACCTTTGCCTGGGTGATGTTAAATCAATCATGCCCGGGAAATATCTTGCCTCTGACGTCGAACTGCTCCAGTCCGGGAAACATCCAGGTAAAACCAACATCACGGACATTGACAGTGCACTCAATATATTGCGCTATCTCACGAAAAATCCCTGCGCGATCATCGTCAAACACAACAATCCTTCAGGTGTTGCAATAGCCGGTTCTCTGGCTGATGCATATCATAAAGCCAACATGGCGGATCGCGTAGCTGCCTTTGGTGGCGCCATCACGCTTAATCGTGAAGTTGATCTTGATACCGCAAAACTTATCACAGAAAACTATGCAGAAGTCATAGCCGCCCCCGAATTCGCGGCAGGAGTAATGGACATATTCGCAAAAAAGAAAAATCTCAGGGTTATGAAAATATCCAACATGACACGTCTGCAGAGTTACGATCACGAACGGGTTGTTGATTTTAAATCGTTGATAGACGGCGGAATAGTCACTCAATGGTCGTTCTCTCCTGTTACCCGCAAGAAAGATGATTTGATTCCCGCACAAGCGCTTTATAAAGGTAAAGAATACAGGATCAACAGACTTCCGACAGAAAAGGAATACGAGGATCTTCTGTTCGGATGGTTGATTGAAGCCGGTGTAATAAGTAATTCGGTGCTTTACGTGAAAGATGGTGTAACCGTTGGCATTGGTACCGGCGAACAGGACAGGGTTGGCGTAGCCGAAATAGCTCGTGATAAAGCTTATCGTAAACTTGCCGATAGAATCTCATGGGAAAGATACCTGACCCCTTACAATAATTTGACGGACAATAAAGTAAAATGCTCCATCGACGAAGAAGTAACATCAAGAAAAGGCGGTCTTCCGGGAAGCTGTATGGTATCCGATGCATTCTTCCCTTTCCGTGATGGACTCGATGTCGGAGCAAAAGAAGGTGTTACGGCTGTGATCCAGCCTGGTGGTTCAGAACGGGATTATGAAGTTATAGAAGCATGCAACGAAAGAAATGTGGCAATGGTTTTTACAGGGCAGAGAAGTTTCAAGCACTGATTACTGACAGTACAACATCCACAGGAACCCGTTTCCTTACTGAATTTATCAGGAATACGCGTTTTCCATTCATTAAGTCATTCAACGTGATAATACCCTCTTCAATTTCACCTTTCTCCATAAGCAATTCCCTGTAAGTACCAGCCAGAAGTCCGCATGAAACAGGCGGCGTCAAAAGCTTGCCGTTTTTTTCAACGACAACGTTTGCTATTGTACTTTCAGTTATTTCACCGCATTCGTTTAGAAGAATTACATCATCGACATCGGATATCGAGTGTCGCGCGTCTTCATAAATCGTACGATTTGTTGTCTTATGATACAGGAATTTATCGTGACTATTAACCTTCACAGACGAAATGCCAACACGCCAACGTTCACGGGATTTTTGTAACTTATCGCTTCCAATGGAAATTTCTCCATCCGGCGATAATTCCACCCTTACCCGGTGACTGCCGGAATCAAAACACATATTTTTGTGTTTAAGTTTTTTTTCAACTTCTGAACGGTCAAACCGGTAATCGAAATATTCTGCGGATCCGGCCATCCGCGACAAGTGTTTATCGAGCAGAAAATATCCATTTTTATCATCCCACAATATCGTCTCTAATATTTTAAACTCCGGAGTTGATGCCTTAAGTACCGCTGCCTTGATAAGGCATTCGTCATATTCCCTTTCTGCGCTGGAATCCCACACAATTCCCCCTCCTGCCCCATACTCCGCAAGTTCCTTTTTTTTATCAATAACTACGGTCCTGATTGCCACGTTGAACTTTGCTTTTCTACCGGACCGAATATACCCAATGCATCCCGTGTATATCCCCCGTGGTTCAGCCTCAAGTTCCTGTATGATTTCCATTGTCCTGACCTTCGGTGCTCCAGTAATGGACGCACAGGGAAAGAGTGCCTGCATTATCTCTGTAACAGAAGCTCCGGTTTTACATTCAACCGTTGATGTCATTTGGAATACTGTCGGGTATTTCTCGATCTCAAACATCCTGGATACTGTCACACTTCCGGCAACAGCAATACGGCCCATGTCGTTACGCACCATATCGACAATCATCACATTTTCGGCCCTGTTCTTCTCAGAATTCAATAGGTCGTTCGACAACACTCTATCCTCTTCAAGCGTAAGACCACGCCGGATCGTCCCTTTCATCGGTCGTGATACAAGTCTGTCATCATCAAGAGTGAAAAAGAGTTCCGGCGATACCGAGCAGAATACAACATCATCCGTCTCAATAAATGCCGAGAATTGAGTCTTCTGCGAAGCATGTAACCGCTGGAATAGCGCAAGATAGTTACCTGTAAATGATGTCCTTAGCCTTATGGTATAATTAACCTGATAAGTATCTCCCTTCAAAAGATAGTTCTTTATCTGTCCCATCGCATGATTATATTCCATCTCGGATATGGACGCATTCCATTCCCCAAGCGAGAACGACCCATTTTCGCCTAAAATATACTCTTCGCTCTTGTCAAACAAACCAAACCAGACGATAGGATAGTTGCTCAAGTAATGCGTTTTTAAAGCCCTGTCGAATCCGTTTGCGGCCTCATACGTGATAAATCCCACTGCCTGTAATCCATCTGTTACACATTTTTCGACGGAATTCAAAACAGCAAGCACCTCATCCCGTTTATATGTCATAAGCACACGGGCAGGATTACGGAAAAGCCTCCATTTATCCTCATCTTCGCCATCCGGCAGAATTATTCTGATATTGCCATTCGCCATTTCTCACCAATACAACCGCACTATATCTAAAGTCGAGCCGAATCATTGACTCTTACCAATTTCTCCTGATACCATAGCTGCCAGTAATATAACGATTTAGAAAGTTCATGTTATGACATTACATAAGTTGAAAGATATCCAAAATTCGATAGATGTGAGACGGACTCCAGTTCAAAAAGTTGGAATACGAAACCTGCGATATCCAATTCTTGTACTCGATCGCCGTAATGCATCCCAGGACACAGTTGCCACAATCAATATGTTTGTAGATCTTCCCCACAGGTTCAAGGGAACACACATGTCCAGATTTGTAGAGATTATCAACCATTGCCGTGGCAGGGTTTCAGTGCATCAGATAGGAAACATACTCAAAACAATGATTAAAAAGTTCGAATCTGTAACCGCACATATTGATATCAGGTTTCCATACTTTATAGAGAAATCGGCGCCTGTCTCAGGTGCAAAATCATTGATGGACTATGATTGTGCTTTCCTGGCAGCGATGGACGCCAAAAAGAAACGAAACCCTCTTGACCTGATACTGGAAGTGGCTGTCCCCGTCACAACTTTGTGCCCCTGCTCAAAGGAAATCAGCAAATATGGCGCACATAATCAGCGTTCAAAGATTACCATCCAGGTACGAACTCTGAAACTTGTCTGGCTGGAAGATCTCATCGAAATCGCTGAATCGGCTGCAAGCGCTCCGCTGTATTCATTACTTAAACGCGAAGATGAAAAAAGTGTAACGGAAACAGCGTACAAAAATCCGCGCTTTGCAGAAGATATCGTACGTTCGGTTGCAGTTCGTTTACGTGCTGACCCGCGAATCTCATGGTATCAGGTCGAAACCGAAAACTTCGAAAGCATCCACAACCACAACGCGTATGCACTTGTTACAGGAACAAGAAAGTAAGCTTTGTCCCAGCCAATCAGAAACAGATTATTTCTTCTCTACCGCCATCACGGTCAAATTCAGCAGACCACCGGCAAGAAGAATATCTTTCTGTCTTTCAGAAAGTACAACCCGAACAGGAATATCCGCTTCTTTACCGGCTGATTTGACCTTTAATATGGCCTTGCCATCTCCTTTTATCGAATCACGGACACCGGCAATCGAAAGAATATCTCCCTGTGATACTTTCTCACAGTCACCTGACTTTTCAAACTTGAATGGCACGATCCCAAAGTTAATAAGATTTGCGAAGTGAATACGCTCGAATGATTTCGCAACCACAGCTTTCACCCCCAAGTACATCGGACATAACGCCGCATGTTCACGGCTCGATCCCTGACCATATGAATCACCGGCAATTATGAAATTATGTTGGCCTGCATCCCTGTTTTTAGCCGCCCTCTGTGAAAATTCTGTATCTATACCTTCGAAAACAAATTTTGAATAAGTTTCGATGTTGGACCTGAATTTCAGCCGCTGACCAGCCGGCATAATATGGTCGGTAGTAATTTTGTCTCCAACTTTAATGGTCACCACGCCAGTAAGATTCTCTGGCAATGGGTCATTTTTGGGAACCGTACCAATGTTGGGCCCCCGATTAATCTTTACCTGTAAACCATTTTCCTGCGGTTTGATAAACATCGAATCATCTATGTCAAAGTTCCTGGGCTGTTTGACACGCGGATATTTGATTTCTTCAAGAGCCCTTGGGTCTACGATCCTTCCATACAACGACGCAATAGCAGCTATTTCGGGACTCACCAGATAAACTCCCGCAGCCTTTGTTCCGGAACGTCCTTCAAAATTCCTGTTTGATGTCCTGAGTGAAACTCCGCCAGTCCCGGGAGACATTGAGTTTCCAATGCAAAATCCACATGTATTCTCCAGAATCCTGGCCCCGGCGGAAATCAGTACTTCAAGCAGGCCTTCCTTGGCAATCATCGCCAATACCTGTCGTGAGCCCGGAGCAATACCCAGACTTACAGACGGGTTAATTTTTTTTCCTTCGAGGATTTTTGCCACGGTTTTCAAATCACGATACGACGAGTTGGTGCATGAGCCAATCAGAACCTGGTCAACCTTTTTGCCTGCCAATGATGCAACTGTCGCAACATTGCCCGGTGAATGTGGTGTTGCGGCGAGCGGCTCAAGTTCTGCCAGGTCAATTTTCTCGATATGGTCATATTTTGCGTCAGCATCAGCTACAATTTCACGCCATGCATCGATCCTGCCTTGCGCCTGAAGAAAATCACGTGTCACATCATCACTCGGAAAAATCGATGTTGTCACCCCGCATTCCGCACCCATGTTTGTGATAGTTGCACGTTCCGGCACATCAAGATGCTTGGTGCCTGATCCGCCATACTCAAACACGCAATCTACGTTGCCTTTCGTAGAAAATATGTCCAATACCTTGAGTATAACGTCCTTGGCACTTACCCAGGGTTTCAAAGATCCCTTTAAATCAATCTTGATAACCTTTGGCGTAACAAGGTTGAAAGCACCGCCACCCATGGCGACCGCCACATCTATTCCGCCGGCGCCTATCGCCACCATTCCCAAACCGCCTCCAGTCGGCGTATGTGAATCAGACCCCAAAAGAGTTTTTCCAGGCACACCAAACCTTTCCAAGTGTAATTGATGGCATATTCCATTACCGGGCTTTGAAAAAAATGCTCCGTATTTTGCCGCGGTGGATTGCAGGTAAAGGTGGTCATCTGCATTCTCTGGTCCGATCTGGATTGTATTGTGATCAACATAACTTACGGCAAGCTCGTTCCGGACCTTCTGAAATCCCATGGCTTCAAACTGCAGATATACCATTGTTCCGGTTGCATCCTGTGTCAGGGTCTGATCAATTCGTATCGCAATTTCTCTGCCGGGAACAAGTTCTCCACTGACGAGATGTTCTTTCAATATTTTTTCAACTATATTCAATCCCATATCTCCCTCCAGACTTATTATATATGGTCACCTGCTTTATCCGCAATTACCGTATCCCTCGGCTTCGTTGAATTATCCACTTCCGGATAGTCCAGTGTAAAATGAAGCCCCCTGCTCTCTTTCCGCATCTGTGCACATCGTATAATTAATTCCGCCACTGCAGCAATATTCCGCAATTCAAGAATTTCATGATTAACAAGATAGTCAAGATAATACTCCCTGATCTCATGCCGCAAAGTCTGTATCCGGCGCGCGGCCCGTTCGAGCCGTTTATTGGTGCGTACAATGCCAACATAATCCCACATACAGGTACGAACTTCATTCCAGTTATGTTCAACAACAATAGCCTCGTCGCTTGGAACGGCTGCCCCATATTCCCAATCCGGTATCTTCAATTTCATGCAGCTGTCGGTCCGTGGCATGGCAACTATTGTCCTCGTCATTTCGTATGCGCACACAAGCGCTTCAAGAAGAGAATTGCTCGCAAGCCTGTTTGCGCCATGCAGGCCGGTACATGCAACTTCACCGCATGCAAAAAAACCAAACAGGGCTGTCGTACCATTGATTCCAGCTTCGATTCCGCCGCAAAAATAATGCGCCGCAGGAACAACAGGAATCAGATCAGTTGCCATGTTAATACCAAAGCTCAAACACGCTGCATATATGTTAGGAAATCTGTCTCTAAGAAATTTTTCGGACTTATGCCGTATATCGAGAAACACACAGGGCGCGCCACTGGTTTTCATTTCTCTATCAATCGCCCGCGCTACAATATCCCTCGGCGCCAGCTCAACCCTGTTATCATATTTTTCCATGAATGATTTTCCCGTTGCGTCAACCAGCTTTGCGCCCTCTCCCCTGACCGCTTCGCTGATCAAAAACGATTTGGCCTTTGGATGGAAGAGACATGTCGGATGAAATTGAATAAATTCCATATTCCTGATCGGTACGCCTGCACGCCATGCAATGGCAAATCCATCACCTGTGGCAATATCCGGATTACTGGTATAAAGGTAAACCTTCCCGCCGCCACCTGATGCCAGGATTACGAAGGGCGACCTGACTGCCATGATCTCACCTGAAAAGCGTTCCTGAATATAAGCCCCACAACAGCGATTTTCGCCAGAAAGTCCCAGCCAACCTGTGGTAACCAAATCTATTACGATACAATGTTCAAGAATGGAAATGTTTTGCTCAGCATGTATTCTCTGTAAAAGAATTTCTTCAATACGCCTGCCGGTAATGTCGCCTGCATGGAGGACCCGCCGTTTTGAATGACCGCCTTCTTTCCCTAAATCATATCCTCCTTCCGTACGTTCAGCAAAGGCCAGTCCCAGTTTCTCAAGCTCGGCAATTCGCTCAGGTCCGGCGCTTACTATTTTTCTGACAACATCTTCATTACACAAACCGGCACCGGCCACAAGAGTGTCATGGATATGTTCCTCAAAACTATCATCGGATGCCACCACGCAGGCTATGCCACCCTGTGCATTGTTGGTGTTGCTTTCGGCACGGTCCTTTTTGGTCACAATCAGGACCTTGCCGTGTTTACAAAGATGTAATGCCGACATCAACCCTGCAATACCACTTCCAATGATAAAATAATCACAATCAATAATCTTCATTGTTCAAAACACATTTCAAAATGTAATCAAAATTGGAGAAGGATGTTCGCCCCGCTCATACGAAATGTCAATAATGAAGCTCTACGGACGGCAACATATTGGATCATTCATTTTCAACCAGCGGTTATTATCAAAAAGAAATTGTATTTACTGTCCAGGATGAATGCTGGCCAGTTCAACCCTGGGATCCTCTCTCAGTTTAGGTTCTTTCCTTCCGGTAAGCAGGCACCACCAGAGATGGACATTTGCGGCGACAATCAACAGTACGAGGAACATAAAGAACGCTGTTACGGTTATATCCACCTGGTTATTGAAAATCAGGGTTCTTATATTTTTTACAGCTTCCGGAGATGCGGTAACAAGCTGGGCACGAAGCCCTGCTATTGCCGGAAGAAAACCCGCTGCATCTTTGGCGTAAATCTTCTCAATACCCGCCGTTATAGTTACAACAAGAAGGAACAGCATGGGCAGAAGAGTCACCCAGGCATATTTCACGCGTCCCATTTTTATCAACACCGTGGTCCCGAGCGACAGCGCAATTACGGCAAGAAGTTGGTTTGCTACCCCAAAGATTGGCCACAGGGTATTTACACCTCCTAGAGGATCAATTACTCCCTGATAAAGGAACCAACCCCATCCCGCCACAAATAGTACACTGGTGGAAATAATTGAAAAGTTTGAACTTGTATCACCAATCGGTTTCCAAACATGCCCGAGCAGGTCCTGCAAGATGAACCGCCCCACCCTTGTACCGGCATCTATGGTCGTAAGAATGAAAAGCGCCTCGAACATTATGGCAAAGTGGTAGAATAGGGGCATCAGGGCTTTGCCGCCAAAAGCCTTTGCAAACATCTCTGCCATTCCCACGGCAAAAGTCGGGGCTCCGCCTGTGCGGCTGCACATTGTCTTCTCGCCAATGTCCTTCGCCATCTGATCCATCTCATCCGTAGTCACGGCAAAGCCAGTCTTTGAGACCTTGTTGACAACAGCCGCAGTCTTCAATTTTACAATCTCCGCCGGCGTCTTGTCCTGCAGAACTATCGCCGCAACCTCAGCTTTCGTATTGATGGCGAAATACTGGCCCGGCTCAAGAATTGTTGCTGCTATAAGAGCCATTACGCCAACCGCCATTTCAGTGATCATTGCACCGTAGCCTATGGTTCGTACCGTATTCTCGCGCATTACCATTTTGGGCGTGGTCCCGCTGCTTATCAGTGCGTGAAACCCGGATATCGCTCCGCAGGCAACGGTTATAAATATGAATGGAAAGCCCATCCCTGAGACCACCAGCCCATTGCCAAAAATGAAAGGTGTCAGCTTGGGCATGCGGATCTGAGGCGCAACCCAGATGATGGCAACCATGAGCCCTATGATTGTGCCAATCTTCATAAAAGAACTCAGATAATCGCGCGGCGCCAGCAACAGCCAGACAGGTAGTATCGACGCAGCAAGCCCATAAAGAATCAGAGACCAGGCAATGAACGGCTCGGAGCGTGTGAAAATGCCAGACCAGAACTCAGACAGGGACACGTACTTACCGCCCCAGATTACAAGCAATAGAAGGGCAACGCCTATGGCCGAAACCTCAAATACCTTGCGCGGTCTTAGAAACCGCAGGTAACATCCCATGAACAAGGCTATGGGAATTGTCATGGCAATGGTGAACAGGCCCCAGGGACTCTCAGCAAGAGCCTTTACTACGATGAGACTCAGAACCGCGATCAGAATGACCATGATGCAGACTATGCTAACCAGTGCGATTATTCCGGCAGGAGTACCAACCTCGTCCTTCACCATCTGGCCAAGCGATTTACCACCACGCCGTATTGAGCAGAACATTGTGACCGCATCATGTACAGCACCGCCCAGCACGCTGCCAATCAGCAGCCAGAGCATTCCTGGCAGATAGCCGAACTGGGCTGCCAGCACCGGCCCGGCCAGCGGACCTGCGCCTGCAATGGCAGCAAAATGATGACCGAACACGATCCATTTATTCGTCGGAACATAGTCCTTGCCGTCTTCATGGGTATATGCCGGTGTTGCCCGGGTATCATCAAGCGTAAGCACCTTAGCGGCCAGCCACTTGCTGTGAAACCTGTAGCTGACCATAAAAACGCATACGGTTGCCGTTATAAACCAGAGCGCATTGATTTTCTCGCCCTGGCTAAATGCCATGATGGCAACCGATCCAGCCCCCAGAATAGAAAGTGCCGTCCATAACAGAACAGAAAGAATCTTCTTCATTATTACTAAACCTCCGAGAAAACTTCATGAAAAGAAGATGTTTTCTTATCACCCAATTTATTGGGAATCAAGAAAAGAAGTTTCAGAGTTCATACTTAAGAATAAAAGTTTCATTTTCTTGAGAACAAAACTTCGGATTCACCGACTGGCATAATTTCACCATATATCCTATGAATATAATTCTTCTGAAGAGAACACCTTGACGTCAATGCATAAATCGCGATACTTTATTACCGTCTTTTTTCCAATACGTATGGGGGATCGAATATGGACATAATGTCAATGTACAGTTCTGAAGAACTGGCGGAGATGCTTAATCTCCGCAGGCAAATAGACGAACTCCAGGTTCGCTCTGACGCAATCGCCAAAAAACCGGTAAAACCCGGTCAGCCTATGGACATGATGTCAATGTACAGTTCTGAAGAACTGGCGGAGATGCTTAATCTCCGGCGAAAGATAGACGAACTCCAGGTTAGTTATGATGCAATCGCCAAAAAAACAGCAAAACCAGGTCAGCCTTCGATTGCAACACCCCTCACTGCACCTGCTGTTGTACCTTCTCCTGCTCCAAAGACTATTCCTACAGCACCTGTATCCCAACCAGCAAGCAAGCCCGGGATTGGAACCACTGGTTCCAGTCACCAGACAATAAGGGAACATGCCATCGCCATTCTCACTCAATCAGGCAAACCTCTTACGTTCGACGGCCTTTTCGACAAGATGGTTGCTGCTCGTTGCCCAATGCCTGCAGATAAACCAAAAGTTGTAGTCCGTAAAGTACTATGTAACAGCCCTGACATCTTTGCTGTTTCGACAAAAGGACTTTACTCCATTAACGAGAACTATGTTCCTCAAGTAACGGCTCCAACACCAGCACAATCAGTTCAACAGGTACCCGTTTCCCCCGTGACGCCACCGGCTCAACCTGCTCAAACGCCGATACAAACAGCACCAGTAGTTGCACCTCAACCTATACAACCCATTCAGCCAGTCCCGGCGACAACACCTCCTGTTACGGCTTCCCCTGCTCCAATGGCTACTCCTGTCGTACCAGCACCTGTGACTCCAGCACCTGCCACGCATGTAATGCCGCAATCTGCACCATCCACAATACCTGCTGCAATTCAGCCAATCGCATCAGCACCAGTACAACAAATACAGGTACCTGTACCCCACCCATCTCCAGTCGCCCAACAGCCCTCATCTACTCCAACTCTGCAAGCTGGTACCCAACCAGTAAGCAGGACAGGAATGGGAACCACAGGTAAGCCGGGTGCAAAACCAGCAGCAAGTCCGTTCTTCAAGCCTGGCGTTGGTCCTATCCACAAACCAGGACCAAAAACTGTTCAAAGTCCAATCGCAATTCCAGGAGCCAAGCAAGGTCCCTCTGTCCCTCAAACAGTAAGTTCTTCCAGTTACCAGACAATAAGGGAACATGCCATTGCCATTCTCTCTCAGTTAGGCAAACCTCTTACGTTCGACGCTCTTTTCGATAAAATGGCCGCAGCTGGTTGTCCCATGCCTGCCGACAAACCAAAAGTTGTAGTCCGTAAAGTACTATGTAACAGCCCGGATGTTCTTACTGTTTCGACAAAGGGACTTTACTCCATCAGCGCAAACTATGTCCCACAAGTTACGGCTCCGGCATCAGCACAACCGGTTCAACAAGCACCTGTTCCCCCTGTAACGCCGACAGCCCAGCCAGTTCAACCACCGATACAAACAACACCAGTTGTCGCACCTCAACCCGTTCCGCCAATGCAAGCTGTACCAGTAACTGCGCCTCCCGTCACACCACAACCTATGCAACCAATTCAGCCAGTCCCGGCAATAACACCTCCTGTTACGGCTTCCCCTGCTCCAATGGCTACTCCTGTCGCATCGGCACCTGTACCATCTCCAGCACCAGTTGTAATGCAGCCCGTCGCACCAGTACCACAAATGTCGGCATCGCTACCCCAGCCAGTTCCTGTTGCCCAGCAGTCCGCCGCAGCTCCAACTCTGCAAGCTGGTACCCAACCAGTAAGCAAGACAGGAATGGGAACCACAGGTAAGCCTGGTGCAAAACCAGCAGCAAGTCCGTTCTTTAAGCCCGGCGTTGGTCCTATTGCCAAGCCAGGCCCAAAGACCATGCAAAGTCCTATTGCAATTCCAGGAGCAAAGCAGGGTCCTTCTGTCCCTCAAACGGTTAGTTCTTCCAGTTACCAGGCAATAAGGGAACATGCCATCGCCATTCTCACTCAGTTAGGCAAACCTCTCACTTTCGACATTCTTTTCGACAAAATGACTGCGGCTGGTTGCGCTATGCCTGCAGACAAGCCAAAGGCTGTAGTCCGTAAAGTACTATGTAACAGTCCGGATGTTTTTACTGTTACGACAAAGGGACTTTACTCCATCAGCGCAAACTATGTCCCACAAGTTACGGCTCCGGCATCAGCACAACCGGTTCAACAAGCACCTGTTCCCCCTGTAACGCCGACAGCCCCGCCAGTTCAACCACCGGTACAAACAACACCAGTTGTCGCACCTCAACCTGCTGTACAACCCGTCCCGCAGTCCCAACCAATTCAACCGGTCAAAAAGGTAGAAGCGTCCGTACAGTCCAGTCCCGTCGTATCATCGCCACCAGCTCCGGCTAAACCAGTTGCACCACCGCCAGCTCCGGCTAAACCAGTTGCACCACCGCCAGCTCCAGCTAAACCAGTTGCACCACCGCCAGCTCCAGCTAAGCCAATCGCACCGCCTCCACCTATTAAGGAGAAATCACTGCCTGTTCAAAAATCAGTTTCCCCACCTGAACGCGAACAGCCACCCAAACCAATTCATACTTCTAAGCCGATTCAAACGCCCAAGCCAGTGCACGCATCCAAACCTGCACAATCGTCCAAACCTGTACAACAGTCCAAGCCTGTACAACCACCCAGACCAACTCAAGTGCCTCGTCAAATACAACTACCTCGACCTTCCCAGGTGATACTACCGCGGCCGGCTTCTGTAGTCATCGAAAAATCAGTACCCACAGCAAAAAGAATATCCGAAGTTATTCCTCGCCGAACTGAAAGGTATCAGTCTCCACCTGAATCCCAAATGGATGAAATGCCACAACTCGACACCAATGCGAGAAGAGCGCTGACATCATCAGGACAGGGATCAATCAGGGAACGTGCAACTGCCGTGATCATTAAAGAAGGAAGACCTTTAAGTCTGGAAGAAGTATACGATAAACTAAAGGTTGACGGGAATCCTTTGCCTCAACATAACGCGAAGGAAATTATAAAGAACATTCTTAACAATAAATCTATTTTCAAGACAGTTGCTAACGGTCGATATGTCCCGATAATCGATCAGGATTGACGGGATTTGATTTATCACCTTTTTTCATTAATTCGCACAACCGGAAATAAATAATCAAGAAAACGTTTTGCGACCTCTCCACCTTCCGGAGGAGAAACAGCCAGGTCGGGGCTCAGTTCTATAACCCAGTACTTCTTTGCAGACTTGTTATACAGAAAGTCGATTGCGATAACCGGTACGGCAACAAGCCGTGCAATTTTCAGCGCTGCCGAAACAAGCAACCTATCTACGTTATCAGTGACAACTTCGACCACTCCGCCGGTGTGATAATTTGAATTCCTCCGTACCGGTATTATCATTCCATCAGCAGGCACGGATCTATAATTCATACCTGAACATGCAAGCGTTCGTTCTGTTTCACGATCAAACGGAATCCGGTGACTGGGATCTATTTTCTGTTCTATTCTATTGAATCGCCTGATAAGTGTCAGGATTGTACTTTTACCGTCACCGGTAATAACTGCAGGACTCCGTTTGATTGCCGCCACAAATTTATAGTTCACAAAAATTAAGCGGTAATCATCGCCATCAATAAACTGTTCCAGTAAAATATCCTCTTCACAGCGCCGCGCCCGCTGAAGCGCATGATGCAGTTCAGCAGCAGTCCTTACCGCTACTGAAATTCCTCTCCCGCCCCACTGGGCCGCCGGTTTTACCACAATACACTTATGTTTTTTCAGGAAAAGCCGCGCCTGATCCATATTATTAAAGGGCACCTGATCAGGAACCGGGACACCATGCTTCCGCAGAAAGGAATTGGCTGCGCTTTTATTCTGCGCCAGAATGAAACTTGCGGCACCAACATTGTCGGTCAAGACATTGAAGCAACGAACACTTTTATGCCCTTTTTTCAGAATAAATATTGGCAGCCGCTCATCAAGAACTTCAATCTTAATTCCTCGCCGTTTCGCCTCATTGGTTATAGTAGTTGTATATATGCTATTCATTTTACATTATCGATCTAGAGCCAAGGATATAGAAGATCTATCGCTACATGAAAAACAGGACGGAAAATCGGACCAAAAATATTCCATGCAATAATCAGGCCTATCCATACAAACCCAGGCTGATTCATCATTTGCCGGTACTTTAATGTGATTTCATTACTTAAAAACAGAGGTAACGCGCCGCTGCCGTCAAGAGGTGGAATAGGAAGCAAATTAAAAACAGCGAGGATCAGACCAAGCGAGAATAACATGCTCAGGAACAACGCCAGAACTGACCAAATCCCCTCGTGAGCGCCTATCGCAACAATTGTAATGCTTATACTGGCAGGAACCTCAAATACACCGCAGCTGTATCCAATACGGATCAACACACCGGCAACAACAGCCGTCAGTAAATTTGCTGCCGGACCTGCCAAAGCCATCCAGGCGGCACGCTTTGGATAACGTTCTGCCCAATACGGGTCATAAGGAGCACTGGCATACCCAAACGGCCAGCCGGAAAGAAGAAGGGAAATTACCGGCAAAACCACCATTCCTATCGGTTCCCGCCTGATATGAGGGACAGGATCAATTGAAACCTGCCCGCCATAATAAGCAGTCAGATCACCGCCAAGTTTTGCGGCCCAGGCATGTGCCGCTTCGTGAAGAACGGTACAAAACAAAAATGTTACATACCAGCATATAGCACTAACAGGATCAATCATTCTTCCTCCTGCAAACATCGTTACATTTATCCAAACGATATTTCGGCAGGAATTGTGCAAAAAGAACCGTTATTATTCCAGCACCAATGTGATCCAGACAAATCATTAGCAGACCTGCGAGATAGAACCCAGCCCACACTATAATCTGTAGACATTTGACAGGGAAAACACTGGAAGCTTGATCACGTTTCCACCTTCGAAGGTTGTTAATTGTTGAACAAATGGCGAGAACACCCATACCCCAGTAATAAACAACCACCAGAATAAACACAAACACCGGCATGTGACCGCCGGTTACAATTTTTGTACCATCAACCGGTTGCTGTGTCAGAAAATAACAAATCGCAGCCTCACCAAGATACGGAGAATGCGCCTGGCTTGATAAAATTCTTGCTCCAAGCATTGTCCCGTCAATCAAAGGCCAACATGATGCAAGAACCTGCGCTGTCAACATATAGGCATGATCAAATCTACCATTGGCACGCGCTGCAGCAACACCAAACGCATTTGCCGCTGGACTGAAACCTGCAATTACCGGTCCGCAATCAACATCAAATGTATAATTCAATCCGGGCATGTCATTAGGAAATTCCCTGAATCCATTTGCCCACCATTTGTCCTGCCAGAAATACTTTTCGTAAGCATCATACCATTTTTCGGCAATATCAGGCCAAAGATCTCTCGCAAAGATCAAGACCCACGAATTACCAACTCCGCGCGAACAACGGAATTTTTCACCAAAATCACTTGCGAGAAACTTTCCTGTCCACGAATCCATGACAAAAGGCGGTAATCCTCTCTCATCAAGCATTTGTCCCTGAAATGCGCGGATTGATCTTTTAATAAAAGCGGAATTATCAATATCAAGTAATTGTCCCGCATCCTTGATCCATGCTATCGACGCAAAAACATCTATTGGATAACATTCCCCGGGATAATCATCGAGCACGCCAAACTTCGAACCGTCCAGGTCGATAGCCAAAGTCAATACCTGGTCCCGAAGTACATCAAGAAATTTCCCATCTTTCATAAGCCTCTCATGACTGGTGATGCCATTGATAATAAGAGACCTGAAGAAAACATTTTCCCGATGCAGATAATTGGGGCCCCAATGCTGCTTCACCCATGTGTGATGAATAGGATCCATGACAAGATCAATTGCCGCATCAATGCTTTTTTTTGCGTATTCTTGCGGAGCGACAGGAGCAAGACTCTTATCTTTCTCCCATTCCTTCTGCAGGTTTTCCGTGGCCATCAGGTAGAAAACACTACAAAACATCGGCCATTCCGTACTGGGTACATCATGTAACGCCAGATGGGCCGCCTTTCCTGAAGCAATACGCGCCCTTGCCCATTTCTCAAAACCGGGCGAGAGATCATGGTGCATCTTCCACGCCAACGCTGGAATACCCGGTTTCCGTATATCCGGCGAATAGACTTCCTTCAAAATGATGAACCCAGGAACGATAAAGAAATACACTGCAATCACAATGATAATAATCGCATTGATGTACTTACAAACTGAGAAATATCTGCCCCATATCGAACCAGAGCCTGAATCCAAATCTTTCATGGTAGCCTCCTTTTCTTTACTGGCCGACTTCGATTGACTGGCGATTCCTTCCACCAAGACCGATATCACAGCACATTCAAGGCCGAATGGCAGATAACCGGCAAAGCCAAGAATCGGCATCTCGAATATGTGGAACCGGTTTACAAATGGAACCATGTATATCCACTTTGCAAAACTATAATAGTTCCACATTTCCCAGAAAATACCGCAGATCAACGCCGACATGGCCAGCAGGAATATTTTCCTCCAGTTACCATCTTTTACTCCCGTAAAAATTGTTTCCCCGCCTTTAAGCGCCTGAATTGAAGTAATGATAAGCAATGGTGAAAGCCAGAGAAGCGGGAACAGATAGTCCGGCCACACGCCAATCCCTCCCAGTCCAAAGCCAAAAGCAACCAGCGTTAACATTGCCGCTACTTTCGGATGTTTTACTTCAATCCGCGCAAAATCATTAAGTCCTGCGCTGAATCGCGGAAATGATTGCAACAGGTCATACGTACCCATGACAGCAGGTAGAACAGTGGAAAATGGAAGCGTGGCAAAAATAAAATACTGAAGTGCCGAAAGCCCATCCAACCCTTGATAACACCAATTCTGCACAAAACGATTGAGACATTCGAAAAACCACCAGAACACTGCGCTCAATGGAAACAGTCGAAGGAAATACCCTGTCCGATTGATGAGCATACAACGTCCCGTACGCCAGAACGTCAACGCGTTGACAACAAGAATATACGCAAACCAGAGAGGACTGAAGGTGAACCGCTGAAACGGAGCAAACCATTCGAGACGGGTCCACGCCAATATCCATGTGACAATACCAAAAGCCACACCCAACCAACCCCACCAGGGGAAGAATGATACGGGAATAAGACGAACCGGAGAATCGGCAAAACTGAACGCAGAGAGAATGATACGTAACAAAAGCGGAACAACCACTATCAGTATGAATACAGCCAATCCGATGAACACCGGCCAGGAAAAGTCCGCATGCTGAACATACATCGTAAGCGGGGGAAATTCCGTGTATTGCCACAGAGATTTACCATCAATCATCACTCCACATAGTGGCAATCCGATCGCCAGTCCAAGTGCCGTAACAAAAGAAACATCCATCTTTTTCATAAATATTTCCCGTTACTTTTCATCTCTGGCATACCAGTCAATATGACGCGTCACATACATTACTATCACTAATACAATAAACAACCCGCCAGTTCCAAATAGCAACGAATAATCCTGCTGCCGCAGAATGACATAAAGGAAACCATATATTGCCGACAAACCGCCGGCCATGATTAAGGCTCGGCGAAAACTTTTCAGAACATATCCACTATAAAATGTAATCAATCCTGTAGCAAGTATCGCTCCAGTCATATATGCAATGCTGAAATCGATAAACTCAGAGAGCGACAGTTCAGCCAGGTAGAACATGCTCAGGGCAACGCCCACAAGCGTATACTGGAACGGATGTATTTTCAACTGAGAGAGAATTTCAAATAGAAAAAAAACAGTGAAGGCAAGTACAATAAACAAAGCCCCGTACTTGATAGATCTCTCGACATACCGGTAAGAATCGACTACGGGAACAAGACTCACGCCGAAATGCGACGTCTGTATTGCGGTGGCATTTAAAGGTACGGCGCCGTTCTCTGTCGACCATTGTTGCGGATAGGACCGCCCGTAACATGATATTTGCCACGTTGCCTCAAAACCTTCAGCGCTGATCTTTCTCTCAACCGGAAGAAACGATCCCTGGAAACTTGGATCCGGCCATGCGGAAGAAAGTTTCACTTCGGTTTGCGCCCCAACAGGCGCAAAGCTGATACTCTTACTTCCATTTAATGCGACGGACATCTCGAAACTCTTCGAGGCCACATCAAACGGTATGGACCCAAGCCTGACATGCAATCCGGAAGGAAACTCGTTGAACTTCGAACCAATTGCCAAGGGAATGGATTTCTCACCCCATTTCAAGACTAGAGCTTCTTTCGCCCCTCTCAAATCGGTGATCATGAACGATACCGTCGCATCCTCCCACATGATGTCTTCCTGTTTCACTTTCCATTCATCAAAAACAGGTTTATCAAAACTACCCGATAGTAGAAGGGATCCACGATAAACTACCATCTCGTATATACCCCTGTGTAAAATACTCGGATCAAGCTTTCCGGAAACCTTGAGGTTGGCAGGAAGAAAATACGCCCTCGCAATCATCTGTTCAACAACTTCTACTTTCTCCTTACGCCCGTTGATTACCTGATCTTTAAGAACCTTGCACTGATATTTATATGGAACAATCAGAACTGGTCCACTGATTGTCTGTTCGGAGCCCCATGTTGCGGTGATCCCTGAGACGGCTTCATTCCGGCGCTGAAGACGCTCCGAAAGAACGGAATTTATCATCAGTAACGGGATCATCAATAATATCACCATTATAAGAATGGTTACCATCTTGATAACTGTCCCATTCTTTCTGACCATCTGACTTCCCGGTAACGGTGGCGGCATTACATTCGAGTTCATCTTCTCTCCTACTTCATTTATTTTGTTATTCATAATTCACCTCTAGCAAAGTACTCTGTTTGACAGAGTTGTAATATAAAAAATATTTCGTTTCTTCTTTCGTTCTTCAGTATTCCTTGTGTTATTAAACTTTCTTTATTCATAACTCTTCATCTCTGATATTTTTCACGCCCTCACAAGTTTTCCTGCAGGCATTTCAATTTTCCTGTCTTCAGGAATAGCTTTCTTCGCCTTCTTCAAAACCTCGGACAAAGCAGAAAGATACTCATTAAATCTATCCAGCCCCTTACCTGTAATAATCACAGTGGTACGAGGTTTGACATCAATAAATTTCTTTTCAATCCGTATTGTTCCAGCATCTTCCAGTACCTTCAGGTGCCGATTCAAATTACCATCGGTAAGATTACAGGCTTCCTTGAGCTCGTTAAAAGAAAGACCTTCATCAGCAGCACATACGGCAGACATGATTGCAAGTCGGTTAGGTTCATGAAAGATCTTCTCCAACGCGTCATATAAATTCTCATTTTGAATCTGCATTCGGATTCTCCCCTCTTTGAATATAATTATTCCTGTGCAAAACAAGTCCTCCGGAAATCTCCCCGACAAAAAAGACAAAACCCATCGGCCAGGGGTCCGTAACCGGAACCTGCATCAGTAGACATACAGAACCGCACGCTATATAGAAAATACCAACAACATAGTTGGCCATCGGCAATGACATACGATAAGAGACATGCGCCAGTCCATACAGGCACATCCATGTTCCAAAAAGTAGTTCGTAGTGTTTCCCTATACTCATCGCGAGGCTGAACACCGCACCAACAGCCAGTGCTGGTATTGCATCAACAACCGGCATTGCACGTATCAGTTCTCGTTTTGACTGGGAACTGAACAAAAACCACACAAAGAAACCGCCATAATTCAAAGTCAGCGCACAAGAGAGTACTACCCCCCATCCAATCAGATGTGTCAAAGGTTCTGTAGGGACACAATTACGGCTCAAGGCAAATGCCCCAGCAAGTGCGACAACTCCACCAGCCATTCTTGCCGGACCGGAATAGCCCCTGAAGAGCCTTTTTTCCAGGATGTACTCCTGCAGTCTCCTCACTTGGGCTAGCGCATCATGTATGTGGTTCGCAATCATATCTCTCCCTTTTCCGAGAAGAATATACCATTACAGCAAAGTACTTTGCAACACAAAGTTTAAACTATTTTCGAGGCTTATTTTTTGCCAAAACATCAGGTTTCGTAGATTAACAAAAAAGAATCTTCACTTTGCAGGTTATTACTTTTCCACTTGGAATTCGAGAGTAACAATAGCCTTAACGCTTTTCTCTACCGTGGAGGTATCATAGTTCCCTGAATCTGATACATCGGTCGAATTGACCGGCGTAATCTGAAAAACACCCTGCGATGCCGAGTTTAAAGCTCCAACTTTCCCATGACTGTTCTTTGCCAGAATCTCCGCACGTTCGTAAGCATTTTTTGTAGCCTTACCCAATAAATCAATCTTGATATTCTCAATATTAGTATTAACGAAAGATGGCTTATTTGACCTTAACTCAATCCCCTGCTTGATAAGGTCAGTAATCTCTTTGGATATTGAATCCAGCTTTAAAACATCAGCCGCTTCAATCTGCAAGTACTGTCTGAGAACATAAAACTGGATGAAATTGGTTTTGTGTCCTTTTTCATCGGTCTGGTATTCCATTTCAATGTTGATGGGATCGAAGGCAATAGTATCTGCTTTAATTCCCTTCCCCTCAATAAACGTGCGAACAGCTTCCTTACTTTTATTCAACATTTCATATCCTGTATTCAGCTTTTCAGCTTTGCACCAAAACTCGCAACTCCATGACACCCAGTTGGATTTTATTTTTTGTTCCGCAACACCTTTGACGCGTATGATATTTTGCTGGCGCATTGCAATCATCGCGTTGGATATCATGTGCGCAGACCAGGCAAAACCAAGAGCCAGAGTGGCCCCAAGCAGAAACATCGCACCCTTGTTCATTTCTTAAATCTCCAAATAGGCATGCTCAAAACGGTCCGCGGAGAACCGAATCTCCGTTTCTCCACTTCTCCATTTCAGCGTTTCAATCTTCAGCCAAGCGGCGGAGGTACCGGCAAGCCTTTCATGGAGTCGAGCGACTTCTTCAAAGCTTTCTCGTCCAACTCAACATCCTTAAGTTTACCGTCCAAATAAGCATCGTAACCCGATAGGTCCATCAGTCCATGGCCTGACCAGTTCATGCAGATTACCTTCTCTTTACCTTCCTGTCTGGCCTTCTCGGCTTCACGTATTGTCATGGCAATTGCATGCGATGTTTCTGGCGCCGGAATAAATCCCTCCGACTGAGCAAACAATATTGCAGCTTTATAGCATTCAAGCTGGGGAACTGCAGCAGCCTCAATCAGCTTCTCGCGAAGCACATGGCTTACCAACGGTGCCATACCATGATACCGCAATCCACCGGCATGAATCGGCTGAGGCACAAAGGTATGCCCAAGCGAGTACATCGGCAGAAGCGGCGTCATCATCGCAACATCACCGCTGTCATACGCAAAAGGACCCTTCGTCAGTGACGGGCAAGCAGATGGTTCAACAGCAATGATTCTGACGTTCTTACCATGGATCTTATCGCAAACAAACGGGAATGATATGCCTGCAAAGTTTGAACCACCACCGGCGCATCCAAGAACAATATCAGGATATACGCCAATCTTCTCGAACTGCTTTTTGACCTCCAAACCGATGATCGTCTGGTGCATAAGAACATGGTTGAGAACACTACCCAATGAATACCGCGTGTCTTTCGATGTAACGGCATCCTCAATGGCTTCGCTGATGGCTATAGCCAGACTTCCCGGTGTCTGGGGATCAGCCTTCAGAATGGCCCTTCCCGCTTCTGTTTGATTACTTGGGCTGGCGATACACTCCCCACCCCATACTCTCATCATCATTTTCCGGAATGGCTTCTGATCGAAACTGATTCGCACCATATAAACCTTGCACTGAAGGCCCATTAGCTTACAACTCATCGCCAGCGCACTACCCCACTGTCCCGCTCCCGTCTCAGTTGTTAGTCGTTTGATACCAAACTCTTTATTGTAATATGCTTGGGCTATCGCGGTGTTTGGCTTGTGACTTCCTGCCGGTGACACACCTTCGTTTTTGTAATAAATTTTTGCCGGGGTATTCAAGGCCTTCTCGAGCCGTTTCGCCCTGTAAAGAGGACTCGGCCTCCACAATTTCAGAATCTCCAATACAGGCTCTGGAATATCTATCCAACGCTGTGTACTGACTTCCTGCTCTATCAAGTTCATAGGGAACACTGGAGCCAGAGCTTCAGGTCCGATTGGTTTACCGTCTTTGCCGACCGGTGGCGGCATGGGATGAGGCAAATCTGCCTGGATATTATACCACTGACGGGGCATTTCGTTTTCTTGAAGCACAATTTTAACCTGTTCGCTCATATCTATTCTCCTCGTGATAATACAGTCCGTTTGAAACTGACTATTAGCGTATATCACACCTCATAGTTTAGGTTCAATTCAATTTCTTGATACTCTTCGACGGGGAAACACTATACCTGCCCCAGCACTACCGACGTTCCTTCTAATACAATTTTCACCCCATACTGTTTCCCGAGCCATTCAAACGTCTTCCCTGAAAAAAAACAAACATGAGTTTCGTCATTTATATAATGCCACCTTGCAAAATCATCGGCACTTTCCAGTAATTGGGTCATTATACCAATCCAGCCGCCTTTCTTTACCAATTTTATAAATTGTTCCCATTCTTTCCGTGGGTCAACAAAATGTTCCATTGTTTCACAGCAGGTCAAGAAATCATATTTTCGTTCCAATGTTCTCCGATCATCGGCATAAAAAGGATCAAATATTTCCATTTTAAAACCTTTTTCAGAAAGCATTGCCGCAAGAACCGGTTCAGGACCTGACCCGTAATCCAATCCTTCCGCCCCATTATCCAGCCGTTCAAGAAGCGGATTAATCAACTTCGCCAGAAATCTCCGATATCCCTCATCCTCGGCATTATTAGTGTGCAGGTCATATCGATGTTTTTTCCCCTCATGCGACAGATGATATTGCCCCGGAACATGAACCAACCCGCAGTCAGGACACATAAAATAAGTTCTATACCTGTCCCTGTGGAAAAGCGACGTTCGAGACGACCGACACAGCGGACAGCTATAAATTATTTCGCTCATTTTGGTTACTCACCAGACGGGGTGAATTTTTCCCAGAACCCCTTTTTGATCTTTATTATCGGACCTTTCCATGTCATTTTTCCCTGTTTTTTCAGTTTAAGCACCAGGCGTGACAAAGTCTCAGGGATTGTACCAATTGCTGCAGCAAAATCTTTTTTGGATATCGGAAGAACGTATTCCTCCTTTTTGCCGTATTGCTCCGCCAAAAAAAGGAATAATCGTGTTTCAACATCATATACCGAAAGCCGGAAAATCCTGTCGGTCAAATATCTGAGTCGTCCCATCAGTGATGCCAGAAAACCGTTACGGAATCCACGGTTATCAAGCAGATCAAAGAATTCACTCCTACCCAGCCTTATCAACGTACTTTTCTTAAGAGCAACGGCACTGACAGGGTAATTATCTCGTTCAAACAGAATAGCCTCTGCGAAGATCTCACCTGGTTTTACTGTCCGAATGACCACATCCCGACCGCCAGCATCAGACTTAACAAGTTGTATGCTTCCCGAAAAAAGAACATACACGGCATCGGCCTTCTGTCCTTCATGGAAAAGATATTCTCTTCTGGAAAGTTCACGCGGGACACATACAATCGCAAGCGAAATCCTGTCAGTCTCCGACAAACCACGGAACAATTCTGCCTGCCCCAGTATCACTGCTATTGCTTTTTGCGAGAGCATATTTTTTATCCCCCGTGAAAATCAAGCACTCCTCTTAAAATCATAGAATCTTCCATTTTCTTGACCCATGTCAAGGTTCCAAAAACACATATATTGTATTGTTCTTATACAAATAACCAAGGAGGATAGTTAGATGAAAAGAAATATTATCAACATTGATCATGAGAAATGTACTGGTTGCGGTTTATGCATTCCCAACTGCCCTGAGGGTGCAATTCAAATGATTGATGGTAAAGCAAGACTGGTCAGTGACCTCTTTTGTGATGGACTCGGCGCATGTCTCGGTCACTGCCCCGTTGACGCTATCAGTATTGAAGAGCGTGAAGCAGAAAAGTATGACGAAAAAAGGGTGATGGAAAACATCGTCAAACAGGGCGAAAACGTGATTAAAGCCCATCTCTCCCACCTGCGTAACCACAAGCAGGATGAATATCTTCAGCAGGCTATCTCATTTTTGAAAGAGAAAAAAATCCGTAATCCCATAGAACAAAAGGAGAGCAATACGAAACACGTCGTCACTCATCCGGGATGTCCAGGATCAAAATCAATGAAATTCGACCAGCCCGCTGAACAGGGCAATGACACAGGTAAACGCGTATCCCAGTTAACTCACTGGCCTATTCAGCTGCATCTCATGTCTCCAGAGGCGCCACAGTACCAAAGCAAGGACATTCTGCTTGCGGCTGATTGTACAGCTTTTACCGTTGGCGATTTTCATAAAGATTTTCTCAAAGGTAAATCACTTATAATCGCCTGCCCAAAACTAGATGATGGCCAGGATATTTATGTTGAAAAAATCAAAGCACTAATCGATAACGCAAAGATCAACACCCTTACAGTAATGATCATGCAGGTACCCTGTTGTCGCGGTCTACTCGCACTGGCCAAAGACGCAGCAAACCAGGCATCCAGAAAAGTCCCTGTCAAATGTATCGTTGTCGGCATACAGGGTGACATCCTAAGCGAAGACTGGGTCTGAAAGTGATTGCGAATTCTTTAGACAGGTTCTAATATTCACAAAACATTGAATTATGAACGACTCTGAAGACATAAAGATTGAATCAAACAATCTTAAAGATTTCTTAAAGAAACTTCTCAAGAAATATCCTGACATATGTCCCCATAAGGAGGATGACTGGGACTGGACCTGGGCAGACGATGGATTCGATTCCTTAGAAATCGGAGATTATCTCCAGGCAGAATACATGTTCGAACAGTTGATCGTTTCACAACCAGACTACTTTGAAGGATATGAAGGTCTTGCACTGGTTTACCAGGCTGAAGGTAAAATGAGTGAAGCAATTCTTCTTATAGATCATGCCGTCAAACTGGCAAATCGACTCTTCAAAAAAGACGGGCTCGATCGTGAAGCGCTGAATGATATCATCAAAGAACAACGTCAAATCCACGAAATGTAGAATTTTAAGAATTTGAACAACGCATACATGCGGTTAAATTTGTCATAATAAGAGGTAAAAACCATGAAAACGAAACTTCGAAAAATCCTGATTATTGCTATTGTTGTGATCGTTCTAATCATGGTTACCCGCAAACAAACCGGGTTAAACAGCGAATCGATCAATATCTCCGGTAATATCGAAATCACTGACGCCGAACTTAGTTTCCGTATACCCGGCCGTTTGGAAGCACGTCTTGTTTCCGAAGGGGAATCAGTAAAATCCGGACAAATGGTGGCAAAACTCGATAGTTCTGATCTTGCGCAGGAAGTAGCAATGCGAAAAGCAGAGGAATCTGCCACGGCCGCATTTCTCGCTGAACTTGAAGCCGGTTCACGTCCCGAGGAAATAGCACAGGCCGAGGCTGTCTTCGACCTTTGTAACTCTGAGGAGAAACGCCTGCAGTCTGATTTCGCACGACAAAAAGAACTTTTCGAAAAGAAAGTCATATCCACCCGTGAGTTTGAAGTCGCAGAAACAGCCCTGACATCGGCAAAGGCAAAAACGCGTGAAGTTGAAGCACACCTGAATCTCCTCAAGAAAGGGCCGCGCGTTGAACAGATAAATGCAGCAAAGGCCCGGCGTGAACAGACAAAACAGGCACTTACACTCGCAAAGATACGTTTGGGGTATGCAACCCTTACTTCTCCGATGTCTGGCCTCGTCCTCTCCGATCATGTTGAAAGTGGCGAATATGTTGTTCCCGGAACCGCCATAGTAACTGTCGGAGACATGGAACATGCCTGGATGCGTGGCTACATCAACGAATCTGATCTCGGACGGGTAAAGGTTGGTCAACCAGCAAAGATAACCACTGATACATGGCCGGGCAAAACCTACGAAGGTAAAATTTCATTCATCTCCGCAGAAGCCGAGTTCACACCAAAGAACGTGCAGACAGCAAAGGAACGGACAAAACTTGTCTATCGTATAAAGATAGACATTCCAAATCCCTTGATGGAACTAAAACCCGGCATGCCGGCCGATGCGGTTATTTTTACAACAAGAAAAGGCGACAAGAAGACCTCTAAATAGTTCTTCGGCTTGCCATGAAGATGATCAAAACAAATAGTCTCACCAAATCATTCGACGATCTTGTCGCAGTTGATGGAATTACAGTATCTGTGGATGATGGCGAGATATTTGGGCTTGTAGGTCCAGATGGTGCCGGCAAGACAACAACAATACGTCTCCTTACTTCCATCATGGAACCTACCTCCGGAGATGCACATATTGCAGGCTTCCACACTGTAACAGAAGCTGAAAAGGTCAAAGAACAGATCGGCTATATGAGCCAGAAATTCGGTCTCTATGCAGACCTGACAGTCTCCGAAAACATCGCATTCTACGCCGACATCTACGACGTTCCACGATCCGGACGAGCAGAACGGACCGAGAAACTTTTATCGTTCAGTAATTTAACACCTTTCAAAAACCGGCTGGCAGGCAATCTATCCGGAGGCATGAAACAGAAACTCGGCCTGGCCTGCGCCCTGATCCATACCCCGCGCGTCCTTTTCCTGGACGAACCAACCAATGGCGTTGACCCGGTTTCACGGCGCGAATTCTGGCGACTTCTTTACCAGTTAGTACGCGAAAAGGTAACAATCTTTGTATCAACCGCCTATCTTGACGAAGCGGAACGATGCAACCGCGTGGCACTGATCCACCGGGGCAGGCTCTTGTCCGTCGGAACGCCTGATGAAGCAAAAAAACTAATGCGGGGCACTGTAATGGAACTTCGTGTTTCTGAACCACGAAATGCAAAAGACCTTCTTCAGAAAAAACTTAAGAATGTTTCTGTCGACATTTTCGGTGACCGTATTCACCTGGCCGCAGAAGAAATCGAAGAGGTCTTCGGACAGGTGTCAGATATTCTTTCATCCAACGGCATCACGATAGAAACCAAACGCACCATTGAACCTTCTCTTGAAGATGTTTTTATTTCCGTCCTGAAAAGGAAAAACAATGGCAGGTAAAGAGAACAACTTTGCTGTTATCGCAAATAACCTGGAAAAGAAATTTGGCAGTTTTGTCGCCGTCAACCGTATTAATCTCAAAGTCTCAAAAGGTGAAATTTTCGGCTTTCTTGGTCCTAACGGTGCGGGCAAATCGACCACCATTAAAATATTATGCGGTATCCTTACACCTACTTCAGGACAAGCCACCGTATCCGGTTTTGACGTCGGAACAGAACCTGAAGAAGTAAAGGCCAACATCGGCTATATGAGTCAGAAATTTTCACTCTACGATGATCTTACAGTTGAGGAAAATATCGATTTCTACAGCGGTATCTATTGCATCCCGCAGAACCTGAAAGCAGAACGCAAGAAATGGGTACTTGATATGGCAGGTCTACAGGAACACAAAAACTCAATCTGTAAGAATCTTTCAAGCGGATGGAAACAGCGCCTCGCGCTTGGATGTGCCATCATACATGAACCACCGATTCTTTTTCTCGACGAACCCACTTCCGGCGTTGACCCCATCAGCCGTCGTCAGTTCTGGGATCTTATTTATCAGCTGGCAGAAAAGGGTGTCACCATTTTCGTAACAACTCATTACATGGAAGAAGCAGAATATTGTGACAGGATCGGACTGATCTATCGCGGCGAATTGATCGCAATAGGTACACCCGGTGAATTAAAAACCAATCTGATGCCTGAAGATATCCTGGAAGTTCAATGCGAGCGTCCTCATGAAGCAATGGAAATTGTCGAAAAACTTCAAGGTATTAAAGAAGCTTCACTCTTTGGCAGGGGAATTCATGTTGTTTCTTCCGACTCAAAAATTTCTGCATCGTTGATCCAGACGACTCTCACAAAAGAAGGTTTCCATCCTACACTTGTTGAACAAATCATTCCATCCCTTGAAGACGTTTTTGTCTCCCTCATTGAAGCATGTGACCGTCAAGATAATCCCCAAACGGAGGTCACTAAATGAATTTCACAAGAGTTTGGGCAATCACACGGAAGGAATTCACTCATGTCCTTCGTGACGCACGGAGCCTTGGTATGGCCATAGGAATACCGATGATGATGCTTTTCCTGTTCGGTTATGCTCTGACCCTGGACGTTGACAATGTCCCTGTAGCCGTATGGGACAGGAGCGGTACGGCCGGAAGTCGGGAATTCATCAGCCATTTTGCAGGCTCACGTTATTTTTCCATCAGAAAGTACGTTAGCAGTTTTAAAGAGATCGAACTTTCCCTTGATTCCCGCAAAGCTCTAATGGGTCTCGTTATTCCAGAAAACTTCGACGAACAAATCAAGATTGGCCGCAGGGTACCCATCCAATTGATTGTTGATGGAAGTGATGCCAACACCTCGACAATTGCCATCGGCTACGCCGAAGCCGTCGCCCTGATGTATTCACAGGCAATTACGATTGAACGCAGTAGTCGCATTTCAGGAGCAAAGCAACACCTCCCTCTCGAAGTCAGGCCCCGGGTCTGGTTCAATCCTGATATGGAGTCAAAGAACTTCATTATCCCCGGACTGATTGCCGTTATCATGATGGTCATGGGTGCACTTCTTACATCCCTTACGGTCGCACGCGAATGGGAGAATGGTACGATGGAACAATTGATCTCCACTCCTGTAAAAAGTAACGAATTGATACTAGGAAAACTCATCCCCTACTTTGCCATCGGCATGGTTGACGTGGCACTTGCCGTACTTATGGGTGAATTCCTGTTCATGGTTCCGCTACGTGGAAATGTCGCCCTGCTTTTTGCCATGGCCGCAATTTTCCTGGCCGGCATTCTTGGCGCAGGTATATTGATCAGCATTGCCACGCGTAACCAGCTTGTAGCAAGTCAACTTGCCATGGTAACAACATTTCTCCCGGCATTCCTGTTGTCCGGTTTCGTGTTTTCCATTGCCAACATGCCTCATCTCCTGCAAATCATTACATATATAATACCAGCCAGATATTTTGTATCTCTGCTCAAGGGAATCTATCTGAAAGGAATCGGGCTCGCGATCATGGGCGGCGAAGCATTACTGCTGGCATTTTTTGGTGTAGTAGTTATTTCCATTGCCCATGTAAAATTTAAAAAGAAACTTGGATAAAATGTTCGAACGAATCAAACATATGCTGATAAAGGAATTTATCCAGATATTCAGAGATCACAGGATGAAACCCATTATCTTTGCCTTACCTGTGATCCAGACACTTGTCTTCGGATATGCAGTAACCACCGATGTAAAAAACATCCCAACGGCAATTCTCGATTTCGACAACAGCATCGTCAGCCGCGAACTGGTCACCAAGTTTAAAAGTTCCGGCTACTTCAATATCGTTAAATATATATTAGATGACAATACAATGCGTGATCTGATTGACCGTGGTGAGGTGCAGGCGGTACTCAAGATGAATAGCGGGTTTGGGGCTGATATACAGGCAGGCCGCACCGCCAGCCTCCAGATAATAATAGATGGCACCGACTCCAATACCGGTGGCATTATCATGAATTATGCTTCAAAAATCGGAGGGCAATATTCGCTCAATTTACTCGCATCAAGAATGTCACGCCTGCAGGGATTTGCCGCCAGACCGGGCGGCGTGGAACTCCAGACACGCGCCTGGTTTAATGAGAATCTTGAAAGCCGTAATTTTTATGTACCAGGAGTAATAGCGATGCTCGTGATGCTTGTAACGCTTCTTCTCACAAGTATGGCCGTCGTCCGTGAAAAGGAGATCGGGACCATCGAACAGATCATGGTTACACCGATCACTCCGGGAGAATTCATTCTGGGCAAAACAATACCATTTGCCATCATAGCGCTTTTTGATGTCCTGTTAGTCACAGTAGTCGGCGTATTCTGGTTTGATATTCCCATTCGTGGAAGTCTTTTTCTTCTTTTCATCTGTTCTGCAATCTACATTATGACTGCACTGGGAATCGGCCTTTTGATTTCAACCATAAGTCATACTCAACAACAGGCAATGATGAGCTGTTTCTTCTTTTTCTTTCCGGCCATTCTTTTATCCGGAATGATGTTTCCCATCGCTAATATGCCGGAACCGATTCAATGGCTTACCTATATCAATCCTCTCCGCTACTTTCTCGTGATAGTAAGGGGTATTTTCCTGAAAGGTGTGGGAAGTGATATTCTGTGGCCGCAAATGGCGGCACTGGCAATCATGGGTGTCATCATGCTCTGGCTTGCCACAAAACGTTTTCGTAAAACAATCGCATAGGAGAAAAATAATGATCTGCAGATATGATATTTTAAGGGAGGTAATAAAATGAAATACGGAATTAATAGAATATCAGCTATAGCTTTTTTTTCGTTCTTTGCCGGATTTACTGTTTTGGCGGAAAACCCGCCAGAGAAACTCGAGTTAAAGCTTGATGACTGTATAGAAATCGCTCTCCAGAAGAATCCGCGTATACGGGCTTCAACCGAAAACATTATCGCTTCACAGGAAGCAGTTGGTGAAGCACGCGCCTCCTATTATCCTGAACTGAAAGCAACAGCCGGTTACAGCAGATGGCAGAGTAAAGCTTTCCTGCCATCCGGTCTCCTGCCTCCTACCGCTCCGACTGTTATCGGCCCTATCGATGACTACAAGGCACAGGGAACCGCACGATTAATACTGTTTGACAGTGGAGAACGTGGCACCAGGTTGAATATATCAAAAGCAATGGCAGAAATTTCCGGTGCGGATTTTGTCCGTACACGGCAGGATATTGTTCTCAATGTTCACGAAGCTTTTTACCGGCTTTCTGCATCATTCGATCTGAGAAATGTCGCCACCCAGAACCTCGCACGTGCAATACAGCACTTGCGACTTGCCACCGACAGAAAATCTGTCGGCGCCGTACCGGAGGCTGATGTTTTACGCGCAAGAGTGGCCGCTTCCGAGGCAAAGCTTGAACTTGTCCGCGCCGAAAGTCTGGTTCGCGTTAACATGGGAAACCTGAATACCGTCATGGGTTTACCGGTTGAAACCGGAATAGTTCCCAAAACAGAGACCTCGGATGTGGCTACTGCCAATGATATCACTGCCTCATCCCTTATTTCGCAGGCTATCATGTGCCGTCCAGAGATAAAAGCTTCACGAAAACGCATCGAGGCAGCACGATCTTCACTGCGAATGGCCAAGAGCGAATATGGTCCAAAAGTTCGCGCCGAGGGAGCATATGGACTCAGGGATGACTCCCTTGATCTCGAGGACGAAGAATACGCCGCCGGCGTTTCCATTGAACTACCGCTTTTTTCCGGGTTCTCGACCAAACACAAGGTTGCCGAAAAAAAGGCAGAACTGGCCAGGGTCGAAGCTGAGGCCGAGGTGGTTATTCAGGCAGTACAGCAGGAAGTCTGGACTGCAAAGTCCAGATTGCAGGAATCTATTGAAACAGTTCAGACCACAGATCTTCGGGTTAAAGATGCCCGTGAAAACACACGAATGGCCGAAGAACGATATAAGGTCGGAGGATCAACCATCACCGACCTCATGGACGCGCAAACCGCTCTGGCAAAAGCCGAAGCCAGTCTTGTGGAAGTAAATTGGAACCTGCAAATAGCCAAGGCTATATTGAATAGATCTGTCGGAATATTACTTGAGGATAATAAGAAATAGTAAAAATCTATTTAACTAGATACTGATTTCAAGAGGGTTTCAAGTTTGTGTTCGCGAATGCCGTAGAAGTCTTTTATGGCATTGATTTGAGCCCAGATTGGATCGGGATTGACCCGGTTTGAGCACTTGATGCCCAGAATCATCTTATTCTTATCCGTATGCTCGAGTGAAATGAATTCAAACACTCCGACATCATAACCTTGTGTCTCAAGCAGAAGTGCACGCAGGCCATCCGTCACCATTTCCGCTTCCTGTGCAAGATGGGAACCAAACCGCAGGATGGACTTGAGCACTTCCGGGGATTTCATCTGAGGCCGAATCTGTTTATGGCAACAGGGAGCACACATGATGATTGATGCACCGGCACGAATACCCATATTAATTGCAACATCAGTTGCCGTATCACAGGCATGTAATGCTATCAAGGCATCCGTTTTTTCAGGAACATAACTTTCCACATCGCCCTGGCAAAAACGCAATCCAGTACATGTCAACTTTTCTGCCGTATCATTACAGAAACGTACAAGATTTCCCTTCAACTCAACGCCCATTACGCTTGCCGTTTTCCCCCGGGTATTGCACAGAAAATCATGGACTGCAAAAGTGAGATAACCTTTCCCACATCCGAAATCCACAACATCAATCTGGGATTTACCGGAAATTTTTGACGATACAATGGCATGATCAAAAAACTCGATGAACTTGTTGATCTGCTTCCACTTGTGAGACATTGAAGGAAGAACCTGACCTGAACTGCTGGTAATACCTAATGCGTTAAGAAACGGCCTGCGACGGTCAATAATCCTCTGTTTTTCCCTGTCATGCTCACTCGACGGATTGATCTTTTGCGTTGGCTTGCTACAAGTTAATCTGCATTTCCCTTTACTGTTGAATTCTATATGTACGTCCCCGGTCGTCATGAGTAAATGGGCAGATGTAAATGCATCGCCAAGAAATCCGGCAATTGTCTCAACACCTGTTGAAACCGGCAAATTCTCCGTAACGTCCTTCTCCGTGTAATGACGGACAAAATTTAGATATTTATTCGCTTTGATCACAACCAGTCTGATGCTGATTTTTATCAAGGCAGTTTCAGACCCGCGATACTTCGTCATCACAAGTTTAACGAGAGTATTTTGATCAAGGCTGCGTTGTAAAATATCCATGAAATCAGCAATTTGCGTCATCCGCGGTGATCCAAATGTTGTGTATGGTCATTATACATCGAAATAGTTACATACTGCTTTTGGGAATGACAACCCTGTATTATCACATCCTTCTTTGCATCCCTGCCAATCCGATAGCCAGGCAGATGAGACCTATTCCACCAACATATACATTCTGCAACATTCTGCGATTCGCACACATCTGCCTGTATGTATCGGGAAATCCCTGCCCATGAGTCATAACCCCTCCAGACTGGCGAACAAGCCGATCAAAGTCTTTATTTGCCTCACCAGGAATTGATTTTGCAGAAAATAAAGCCGCAGTAACCAGTATTATTCCAATAACTGCCAGTATTCTACCACTCATAACTAATCGCGCTCCTTTTATAACCGTTTCGGTTTACGAACAACTACGGCACTTTGAATGGATTTGAGACAAGTCCTTCAACAGTTCTCTGACATTCTTGTCCATTAACTCAGGTCCCACTTTGTCAGGATCTTCTTCGACATCCGGAACATGCCAGTACTGTACACACTTTAGGGTGAAATCTGGAAACTGTTCCTCAAACCAACGTTTATGCTCCCGTTCATTCAGACCAATTATAATGTCAGCAGAAATAATATCGGCAACAGTGCATTTTTTCGGATATCGTTGAAGAAAATATTCCGGTTTTTTTCCTAATTGTCCCAGATACCTCAGCGCTTCCTGACTTATTGGCCCAATATTGATCGGGTTCGGAATATCCCCCAACGCGGCCGAATCACTGACCAGATCAATTCCCTGATCCTCCGAATAAAAACGCAGAAGTTCTTCTGCCAGTCTGCTTCGATAGAAATTACCTGTACAAAGAAATAATACCTTCATTCCAATTCCCCATCCAAACCATGAAAACATATTTACTTAATAAGATCCTTCATGGATTTCTTACTATCGGTCTTCTGCTTTTTAACGACATTGATACGCAGCAAGGCATCAGATGCCGCCTTTACAACCTTCTCATTCTTATCGCCAGCCATTTTTTCCAGTACCGGAACTGCACTTTTGGCAGATGGACCTATTATTCCGAGATTCCTTGCAGCCAGACAGCGAATGGTTGCCGAAGGATCTCCAAGCGCCTTCATTAGTGCTGGCACCATATCGGAACCGGCAGTATCGCTATGGACAGCTATTTCGCCCAAAGTCTGTAAAACCGCCATACGGACACCACGATCTGCATCTGTTATTAGGTCAAGCAGAGCCGGCACATATTTCTCATTTGGGCTAAGTGACAGTGTCCTGGTTATAATGATACGATTTTGAGCATCACCTTTCTGTAATTCTTCCGAAAGTATATGTACAGCTTTTTCGGAATCAGGACATAACTTCTGAAGTTCCAAGGCAACATGCATGCGATCGGTACCATTCTCGTCCAATATCTTTTCAAGAACTGGAATTACTTTGGCAGGCGGTACCTTCATTCGTTCCAATACATATATCACCCTGAAACGTTCCTCGTTCGCACCTTCCTCGAGACGCTGGATAAGGCGTGGAATTACCGGCTGTCCAATGGCTAAAAACTGATCTGCGAGTAATTCAATATCTTTCCTGCCACTTAATTCCTGCATCAACTGAGTTACAGTGTCGACCTTGCCTGTCGATACGACGTTAGTACCGGAAACATCTTGGGATACCTTCCGTTGGGCAGCCTGAGCACCCCTCCGGGCAGCATAACAACCACCCGCCATACAGATAGCAAAACAAAATAATATGATTGGGAAAACTTTCATTTTCAAAACGCAAAATCGACGATATCCGCCATAAGAAACAGTCAGGTTTATGACCCTTTTAGTGTGGCATCGGCAATATCTCTTCCAAAGGCTTTGCAATCCTCGATATCTTTCGATGATGGCTGCCATTTACATTTGATACCTTCCCGTATAACATGAATTTTGCTGTTGACCAGATGTTCCTCGATGATCTTTACTGCCTCGCCACTCCAGCCGTAACTGCCGAATGCCGCGCCAAGTTTATTTTGGAACTTTAATCCTCTCAGGTCTTCAAGCACAGGCATCAGCGTTGATATTGGCCCGTTATTAAGCGTAGGTGAACCTACCAGGATGGTTTGCGCCCTGAAAACATCAACAAGCGCATCGTTTCGATCACTTACACCTACATTGATAAGCCTGAACTGTACACCCTTTTCTGAAAGTCCCTCACCTATGGCTTCAGCCATTTTCCGCGTACCATTCCACATGGTGTCATAAAGAAATACCACTCTTGGCTCAGGTTTCTGTGCTGCCCATTCCTGGTATTTTTTTACGATCTGAAGAGGATCCTTACGCCAGATCACTCCATGGCTGGGCGCAATAATATCCACAGGAAGTTTAAACGAAAGTACCTCGTCTATTTTTTTTGTCACACGATCACTGAACGGAGTCAGAATATTCACGTAATATTTAAGGGCCTCTTCATAAAGTTCATTCTCATCCACCTGGTCATTAAATCTGAATGCTGTGGCATAATGCTGCCCAAAGGCGTCGTTAGGCATCAGGATGTTGAGCCCCGTCAGGTAAGTGAACATACTGTCCGGCCAGTGGAGCATTGGGGCCTCGACAAATACCAGATCATTGGCGCCAATATTTATCTTATCACCGGTCTTCACGGTCTGGAACTTCCAGCCCTGATGATAGTGCCCCTCGACGCTTTCAGATCCCCTCTTGGAAACTACAAGAGTGGCATTCGGACAATACCTCATAACAACGGGGAGTCCACCGGAATGATCCGTTTCAGCGTGATTTGCGACAACAATATCTATTTTTGCCGGATCAATGATTTCTGCAATATTTTCAATTAACTGATTCTGAAACGGCCCCCAGACGGTATCAACGAGAACAATTTTCTTGTCGATTATCAGATAACTATTATAAGTCGATCCCCTGTGAGTGGATAGTTCATGACCATGAAACGCCTTAAGATCCCAATCCACCACACCAACCCAGTAAACACCTTTTTTCAGTTCAGTATGCATACGACAATCTCCTTTTTGTTGCCGGATAGAAGACTTGAAAATATTGCACGATTCATAACCGCAGGTCAATCTTCATGAAAACACCTTTTTTGAGCTGGAAATCAAATCTTATTATCCTTGCATTGCAAAGTATTATTTAATCGGATAATAATATCTTTTATGGAGAAAGCTTCCCGGTAAAGGTGTAATTGTCGAATAACCATGAACGAACAACTATTCCTGTTAAGAGATATCTCTCTGAGTATTATTTTTGCAGCTCTTTCCGCCCACATCATGCGATTGCTCAAACAGCCGCCAATCCTGGGCTATGTTCTCGGCGGCGTTTTGCTGGGTGGCAATCTTGGTATTGGGCTGGTAACAAATATAGAATCCATTGAGCTGATATCCGAGATAGGCCTGATTTTTCTACTGTTCATAATCGGACTCGAAATAAACCTTAAAGAGCTCCAGAAACTGGGTAGAGTGGTGTTCATACTCGGAATAGCACAGCTATCAATATCGGCATTACTTATTGCCCTTTGTTTTTCGCGTTGCGGACAAGTTGGGGACGGCAGATTTAATCTACTCTACTTGTCTATAACCATGTCACTGAGCTCTACACTCATCGTGGTAAAACTTCTGTATGATAAGCTGGAAATCCACACAGTAGCAGGACAACTTACCATAGGAATTCTTGTGCTTCAGGATATCTGGGCAATCCTGTTCCTTGCGATACAGCCGACCCTGCTTAATCCCAGTTTAATGGGAATCACACGGTCATTATTCCTTGGCACTCTTCTCCTTACAGCGTCTTTTACCATCAGTCGTTTTGGTCTTACGCGAATCTTCGGCGCTGTGGCAAATACACCTGAACTCGTAATCATCACCGCCTCGGCATGGTGTTTTGCCGTCTGTTTAGCAGCTGAATTCTCCGGCTTGTCCAAAGAGATGGGGGCTTTGATTGCCGGAATAAGTATTGCTACATTTCCCTATGGCATCGATGTTGCAAACAAGATATCCGGTATAAGAGATTTCTTCGTAACGCTATTCTTCGTTTCGCTGGGACTGAAGATACCACAACCAACATGGTCAATATTGATGTTGTCTTTTTTTGCAACCACGGTTGTGATCGGAACGCGTTTTCTCTCAATAGTGCCAATGTCCTGTTTAATGAAAAAGGGAATACATACAGGCATTGTAACATCACTGAACCTGTCGCAGATCAGTGAATTTTCCCTGGTCATCGTTGCTATCGGCATAAAGTTCGGCCATGTCAGTCACGATATTGAAACTCTTGTCCTAAGCTCAATGCTCATGACTTCGATCGTTTCTTCCTACCTGATTATTTTCAATCACCGTCTGGCCAGCTTTTTTACAACAGCGATGGAACTATTGTTTCCGCGCCGGACCAAACCTGCACACTCCATGGCTAACAATTTACAAACGGACCATAAAAATTTAGACATCGTGGTTCTCGGTTGTTTTCGTGAAGGACGTGCCTTCCTCGATCAAATTGCAAGAAATGCGCCACAATTGATCGAACGTGTACTCGTTATTGATTATAACCCGGCGCTCGGTTCCGTGCTTGAATCAACGGGCTTTACATGGCGGTATGGCGATTTATCAAATCCCAATGCACTCAAACATCTCGGGCTCGAGAACGCATCAGTAGTGGTTTGTCCTGTATCTGACTTATTTCTCAAGGGTACAACAAACATGAAACTCTTTATGAATCTCCAATCTATGGCCCCCAATGCCCTTTTCATTCTCACCGCAGAGGATAATGATGCACATGATCAACTGATACAACAAGGAGCATACAAAGCAGTAATACCAGGACAAATTACAGGTATGACTCTTTTCAAAATACTGGAAGAAGCGCTTATATACCCAAACAGGAATTTGCAGTAACAGTTGTTACATTGTGGTTAGATGCTCAGACATGATTTTTCGGGGCAACCTCCAGAGGATGCGGATTAAGATAATACTGATCAGCGAGGTAATCGACCTTGTATTTACGAACATAGTGACGAAACAAAGCCAATGGCACAATCAGAGGCACATCACCTTTGGCAAACCGGTCAATATCCGTTCTTATTTCCCGTTTTTCATCAACACCCATCAACTTCCGGAAATAACCAAGCATGTGATGAAGCACATTAACATTTTTCCGCACCGTAGTCATGTATCTCAATCCTTCCATCAACATGACCTCGTATTTCCAGTAAACCTTATCGGAACCAACACCTTTCGATTTTGCGAGTAATTTGCCCATGTCACGGCAGTGTTTCTCGCTGTGCGCCATCAACAACAACTTGTGCCGGGCATGGAATTGCATTAAAGCAGAAACAGACTTTGTACAGGCAACAACCTTACGATAACGTGCTAATGTAAAAATACGTTCAAAGAAATTTTCACGTAATTCATGATCATGAAGTCGTTCTTCATCCTCCACTGGTAACAGTGGAAATCTTCTCATGAATTCCCGGGCAAATATACCGGACGCCAGACCGCACAATAAGCCTTTATCATCATATACTTTGACTCCCGCCATTCCACAGTTTGGCGATTTGGATTTGAATATAAACCCGCATAAGTCTTTTTTCCCAAGTTCATCAAGTTTCTTTACTGCCCAGGTCAGTACCTGACCGGTCAGATCCCTCATCGTCTCAATCGTAATCAGCATCGGTGAATCCGGACTTCCAACAAGTATCATCGGTTCCCTCGGCACAGACAGTCCGCATTCAACTTCGGGACACACTGCAACATACTCAACATATTTACCGAGTGTATCAGTCAGAAATTTATCAAGCTTGTGCTGTCCATCATAACGAACACGTTCACCAAGAAGGCATTTGCTGATTCCTAGCTTGATTTTGTCCATGATATTCCCGGCTTTGAATAAATATTTTTACACCTGAATATCATGTGCAAAAATATCCATGTATAGGATGGCACTACTTCTTTTTTGGACGCAGGGGTGCAAAGTTGATAACAGGCTGCATTATTTTTGTCTCAGGCGCGCACTGTTGAATTTTCACTGTCTCTTTCTGCGTTTTGTCAGAATAGTCACGGCTCCGGACCGTAGCCTCATCCGAACCTACAGAACCAATTGTCTCAAAACGAAACACTTCATCTCCGAACCGAATTTCGTCGTTATGCCTCAGAGAAATCGCGGTAATCTTATCACCATTGACAAAAGTCCCATTCGCACTCCTCAGGTCTTCAACCTGACAGACATTTGGTAGATTAGTCATTCTGGCATGATGGCGGGAAACATTCGCTTTGAGGAGTTGAATATCGTTATCAACCTCACGTCCTATAGTGGTAACACCATCACGAATGTTAAACATCTCTTCCATTTCCGAAACATAAATAAGCCGACAATCCATTAGTATCACCTTTCTGACTGCTGGTCTTTTCGCTCATTATTGCACTTAAATCAATCATTTTATTGTTTAGAACTGCCTTTTATGGTTGGCCATTTACTATTCCCGGCAGGAAAGGAGGAAGTGGACAATCCATCGAATCGGCAATGGCGCGAATCAACTCAGCCTCTTCAAGCGTAACATATCCATCCGCCCCGATACATGTAACACATGCATCAAGAACCTGCTTCTTGACCATTGGCGAAGCAGCCACCACCTGGTTTAAATTCTCATTCAGCATGGGCAATCCACAGTTATCAACCGGACTCATTGCAAGAACATTACCGGAAACAAGCTTTCTGGCGCCGGCTTCAAATGCTTTCTTTGCCGTCTCGGCATCATCCGCTCCCCAGTATGCAAGGCATGAAAGTAATTTTCCGCAGATCGGCAACACTGAATTCACATCATAATAACGGATCGAAGGCGAACTGATCCTGCCAAACGAGGAGGCAAGGTGGCGCATCAATATACGCTGAAGTGTATACTCAAAAAGATCAACCTCCTTATCAGCCAAAACCAGACCGTCAACATGTTTACGGAAGATGAGATACTGGCTGTGGGTGAGCCTCTTTAATGCCGGTATCGCCATATCGACAAGAGGAAGTTTCGCTTCATCACCCATCTTGGCGACAACAGGTATCAATTGAAGAACATGGTTATAAACATTTCCCTCAACATTATCAGCAAGGTATTTCAACTGCAGGTTTCTTGACTGTTCCTCGCTATTCATAAGCAAAGCATAAACGACTGCACCTGCACCACTGGTCTCATGTACTGCATTAACTACTTCTACAGGCATATTGGAAACCAATTTTGAGGCATATTTTACATGATCTGAAGTCGGAACTCCCACACTTGCAATCACGTTTGCAGAATTGACAGCAAACCGTGATACTCCTGCCGCCATATTGTCATCCGGTAATTGAGGAGGCGTAATTTCCAATACATCGAGTTGCCCTGCTCTTTCCATTTCAAAATAAGGATCGAGACGTTTGATCCTGTCTTCCAGCGGTGGGTGCGTAGCCATGAGGTTTGAAAATGATTCCGCCAGTCCGTTACAGAAAAAGAAATGGCTGGCTTCCTCGGCATGGTCATTCTGTATCTTTGAACCGCTGGTAAAGCCTCCTATCTTTTTAAGGGCGCCTGCTATTCCGGCCGGATTCCTGGTAAATTGCACCGCAGATGCATCCGCCAGGTATTCCCTTTGCCGAGACACCGCACTCTTGATTAATTTGCCGAAAAAGACTCCAATATAACCGATTGCCCATACAATCAGTCCAAATAGAATCACCGGCAGGGCATTGCCTTTCTTCGAACGCGTCCTTGATGTACTACGGAATATCCAGTAGCCAATCAGTCCGATGACAAGAATTCCGTTCAACACTCCAAGCAGGCGGATATTCAGCTTCATGTCACCATTCAGGATATGACTGAACTCATGAGCGATTACCCCCTGCAACTCATCACGGTTCAATTGCCCTATACAACCGCTTGTGACTCCGATAACAGCATCACTCGGAGAAAAACCAGCAGCAAAGGCATTGATCCCCTCCTCGCCTTCCAGCAGGAAAACACGTGGCACAGGAACCCCGGATGCAATCGATATTTCCTCGACAACATTCAAAATTTTTCGCTGGTCCAGATCGCGTGTATTGGTTTCTATTTCAACACCGCCAAGCATTTCCGCCACCGCAGCTCCACCGGAAGAAAGCTGGCTTATCTTGTAAATCGTGCCGATAAGAACAATTGCTGATGTAATACCGGTAATCCAGACAAAGAGCTCAGTATTCCATAATGTCTTTACAGCCATCTTATGGCCGGATTGTGCCATTGCGCCCTGGAACAGCACCATCGCTGCCACATAAACGGCCAAAACGATCATGATAACAGCAAGACAATAGTAAACGACAAGAATGGACGATTTTTTTCTGGCCGCGTCCTGGCTCTTGAAAAAATCCATGGTACTCACGACAGCCAAGGATAACCTCGTAACAATATTCGTTATTTAAACGAGACTTTGGGAGCTTCACGCTCTGCTTCGACCTTGACTTCGAACAACGCCGCTTCCGTGAAACCGAATGGCCCTGCAATTAAAACATTGGGGAAAGTTTCCCTCGATGTATTATACGTCATAACGGAATCATTGTACGCCTGCCGGGCAAAGGAAATCTTGTTCTCAGTGGAAGTCAGCTCTTCCATTAACTGGGCCATTGTCTGATTGGCTTTCAAATCCGGATAAGCTTCCGCCAACGCAAACAGCTTTCCGATTGTACCCGTCAATACCGATTCAGCACCGAGAAGCGCCGTCATAGAAGCCGGGTCACCCGGGTTTGCTGCGGCTTTTACGCTGGCAGCCGACGCCTGATTTCTCGCCTGAATTACCGCCTCCAGCGTTCCCCTTTCATGTGCGATATAGCCCTTTGCTGTTTCGACAAGATTGGGGATCAAGTCATATCGGCGTTTCAATTGGACATCGATCTGTGCAAATGCATTTTTATACCTGTTCCTTAGGGTAACAAGTGTATTGTAAATACCTACAATAAAAACTATCAGCGCCACGATTATGATAAGAATAATTATACCTGTCATTTTGTTCCTCCTGTTTTGATTTTTCTATCTATTCTTACAACAAACCATTTTTCAGTGTTTGAATACTATCAAATCCCGTTATCAGCGCAAAGAGAAATACATTCCGTTATCTATCGATTCCCTCTTCACATAAGATCACAAATGTTTCTGCCACCACTTTTAGAGCTTCCCATTCTCTGCGAATCCTTTTTGCTTCCCCGGGATCAATCCTGTTGTCGTTCGAATAACTTTCAGATACAGCCTGAAGCAGGTGTGAAAACTCCTTCACAATTGTCTGAGTGGATTCCAGCATCATTTTTTTCTTATGACCGCCTTTTTTCGGATTATCAACGCGAAATCCATTGGTTTTCCGGCAAAGCCATTCCACAGGACCAAGATCATGCGTCACTTCATAAAGCTGAAGTATACGGTCAAGCGGATTCTGCGCGCCCGGATCGTCCGGTGCCCCCTTTGGTTCACACCACTTATAAACCAGTGCCGGTGAAAGATTCATCGCAGCAGCAACCCCCTTCACTCCAACCTGATCAATAGCTTTTTTCAGCACCTCATGTGAGCTCATTATCTACTCCCTTTTCCCGGCCAACCCGCCGTTATTTCAATACGTACTCTATTTCCTCTAATTCATTCGCGCCATTATAAAAATAATTACTGTTTATAACACGAACAATAAATCCTGAATTAAGCCAAATAAAAATGTGCTGTCACGGCACATACTCCATGACAGCACATCACAAACTGTTCAAATAGATTTAACGCCTTACCACTGCAGCTCCGGCTCTTTGCCTGTCAGCTCCTTTACCCGACGTTCAATCATTACTTTCTTGTTTTCCTGTCGTTTCTCGATCATTTTTTTGAGTTCCTGAATTTCTCTTTCAAGCTCCGCGACTTCCATCTTCATCAATTCCTGCTTGAGCTCAAAGGACTGTTCGAGGACATTCCGCATTTCTTTCAGTATCTGCTCCTTGTCCATTACATCCTTGTTACGGCACTTTACCCCAAGGTGCTCCGCCTCCCTATCAAGCTTGGTTTTATGGATGGCTTTTTTAAACTGCTCAGGATTTTTATGCCTCATTTCCAGGAGATTGATCGCATTTTCAATAAGATCAGTTAACACCTCATCAGCTTCACGAGGATTTTTTCTTTTAAGGTCCTGAAGTCGTTCCATCTCTTCGGGGAATTGCTCTTGAATAAACCTCATAACTTCATCCGGATGTATCCCCGGATGCCTGGACATTACTTCCATTATTACATCAGGCCGTTCCTGATCCATACGGGGCATTTGTCCCCGCCTCATTCCCTCCTGGTTTTGCATCTGGCCTCTTGGCGGCATTCCATCCTGCCTTTTGTCCTGCATTGGCGGCGGGCCCATGGATGGCTTCTTCTGTTCATCAGAGGACTGTTCCTGTCCATAAATTAAAATTGGAAGCGCTATCCCAGCCACAAGACACATCAGCACCCATTTACGATTATGCTGTATATTCATCTTTGATTCCTCCCTGCTGTAAATTGACACCTTCAGTTGTTTTTCCATGGTTATTCTGTTTTTCCTTTCCATTTACTGTCTTTCCTAATTCCTCCTCCAGCGCTGTTGAGTAAAGTTCAATCTGTTTTCTTATCTTATCGGCCCTCTCATCAAAACTACGCGTATCTCTTGCAGTCAGATATTGTTTCCTGAAATTTCTAATCCCGCTATCGATATAATTCCTTTTTTCGTTTATTTCAGTCATAGGATCAATAACTGCGACGGCAATAGAATTCCCGGTTCTTTTGACTTGTTGGTCAGAAAATATAAAGACTCCTAAAAGAAGCAAAAGTAACGTAATGGCGCCATAAGGGAACAGGCGCCACGAGAAAAAAGGAAATAAAATGCGGTCCGATTCAAATGACGGCCTGTTCAACACTTCAACCACCTGCCGACGTGTCTCCTGTATCTCTCCCAGTGAAAGGTCGAAGTCTTTTCTGACCTCACCTGCCCGGGTAAGCTTTTGACATATTTTTGCAGTCTGCCGACATTTAATACAATTATTCAGATGATCCAACAACTCGACATCTTTATCATCGCCCTGAAGAATTAATCTTTCTATCTCTTTACATTTCACCTGCTATTTCCTTTAACTTTTTCAAACTTCGATGCGCCTGCCACAACACTGTGCCAAGCGGCCGTCTCAAAATATCGGCAATTTCCCTGAATGATAATCCACTGTAAAATCTAAGAAGAAGCAAATCGCGTTCTTTCGACGGCAGTGACCCAAGCAATCTTTGCACATCTATTTCTCTCTCCTTTTCCATCAGATCAATGGCCGGGTTTTTCTCAATAGCTCCATTCCCCTTTAATTTTTCACCCCACGACCATTCTTTCTGATTGATCTCAAATTTTCGTCTCCGCAAAACATCTATCGCGCGGTTTCTTGCAACCCGATACAACCATCCCGATGCACCTTTTTCAGGATTAATCCGCCCGATTTTCTCCACAAATTCTACAAAACAATCCTGGACGATATCCTCGGCATGCGACCGGTCTCCCACCATTCCTTCCACGTAAACAAGCATTCCCCGGCGATGCTGTTCAAAGAGCCTGTCAAAGGCTTCAATATCACCGTCCTGCAGCCGTCGTATCAAATCAGGTTCGTTGTCCACGTATACGTTACCATTCATCACTACTACGAACGGACCTCTTATTTTATTGGTTTATTCCCCAATTAATTATAATCAGCTCTTCCTGATTATTTGTCCATCTTCAGTTTCATACTTGAAGAAAATAAAATACCGTGGATACTACTTAATTCCCTTGTCGCTTTATTGAAACAACGACAGGTACAGACAAAAAACAATGAAACCGCCGTTTACATTGAAAATGCTGGAAAATTGGGCAGGATCGCAGGTTCTACGCGATGCTGAGATAATGGTTCAAAAAGGCCTCGTAGTTGAAGCTGTTTATGAACCGCCTTTCATCAGGGGTGCTGTTCTGTGGAACAATCGCCCTCTGAAAACTTCGCTGAAAATCCTTCCTGACGGTCATGTCGAAAGCCTTTGTCCATGTTTCGCCAATAAAGAACGCGGCACAATCTGTAGCCACGTCATTGCACTTGGTGTAACATTGGTTCGTCGGGCCGCCGATCCAAATCGTGATGCAAAAAAAGAAGCCGAAACGAAACGCGCTGCCAGACTGGCTGTACTTGACGAGTCAAAATATATCCGCCGTGTATCCCTGGAAACACCAGGCGCAATTCCTGCAAGACTCATTATCACCCTGGAAAAAGGATGGATAGATGCATGGCGCAACGGACGAATCCATGTGACTTGCGAAGTTGAATTCCAGGAAAAGATCCTTCCGATCGATCAAACACCTCGAGATATTCCCTTATCTTTCAGTAAACAGGACAAATCCATCCTGTTTGTGCTCGAAGACATCGCCGAAGGACCAGCCAAGGGGCAACTGTCCCTGACGCAACACGATTTTCTGAACATTATCCGTCTTCATGCAGGAAAGACTCTCCCATATGCTGACGGCCAGTCCATAACCATAAACGAAACAGCGATGACAACTTTCATACATATGGATATCGACCACGAGAACGGGGAATTAATCCTGATGGCACATACTGAACTGCCTTTCATGCCAGCAGGTCAATTTCCTTTCTACATGGTTGCGAGGAAAGCCGGTTGGGTTTATGGAGCGGACAACCTGTGGCCGCTGGCAAACGTTCTTCCTGAACCCTATCACCCAATCTACCGGGAACCGGTAATCATTGCACGACCAGATGTGCCGCGATTCCTCAATCAGGAGCTACCGCTCCTTTCAAAACATACACGAATCGAAACCGACCTTTCGTCTGATCTATTCACCATCGATCCCGGAATACCGAAAATGCGTCTTCTGGTTCGTGGCAGTCCTGCATCAATGTCGGCCATCCTTTACGCACGATACGGAGAAACAGAACTTACTGCATGCAAGCCTGACCCAAAAGAACACTTTGCTATTCCCGACCCAAACGACCTGATGCGTTATTCTATAAGAAATCCGGCTCGAGAAAAAAGGGCTCTTGAATTGCTGTCTCAGACTGGATTCACCGGCGAACGCGGCGATCAGCTTGCAAGTATTGTCGGCAACCGTCTGGTCCTGAATTTCATGGGAACACATTTACCCTCACTTCGCCGACGTGGCTGGCAGATAAACCTGGAGGGTAAAGTATCACCCTACATGGAAACCATTAACTTTGCCACGCCGGTAGTACATGTTTCGGATTCCAAAGACGGAAAGTGGTTTGATATTGGTTTTAATTTCGAAACTCCTGAAGGGACAAGCCTCTCTCAGGCCGATATTCAGCTGGCCCTTCGCAAGGGTGACTCCTTTCTGGAGAAAAACGGCAAAACATATCTCATTGACTCTGACGCCGTTAATTCAATGCAGAATATTTTCTCTGATTGCGCAAGCCAGGACAGCAATATCCCCGGCCACTTCCGACTTGCAAATATTTATGCGCCCTTTGTCAAATCGGCGCTGGAATCGCTTGATGGTGTCGATATTGAAGACACTCCTTCATGGCGCTCACGGGCAGGACAATACAACCGTACGATCGAGATTGAGCCAGTTAAACTTCGAGAACCACTTGATAGCATTCTCCGTCCATATCAGAAATACGGGGTGAGCTGGCTGAAATTCATGGAAGTAAATGGATTCTGCGGCTTACTGGCCGATGAAATGGGACTGGGTAAGACATTAGAAGCACTCGCATGGCTCCAACTTCAGCGCAAACACCCGGACGCAAAAAATAAACCTGCGTTGATTGTGTGTCCTACAAGCCTGGTTGAAAACTGGACAGAAGAAGCGGCAAAATTTGTCCCGGACATGAAGATACTCAACCTTACCGGTTCAGAACGGCAGGACCGATGGCAACAGTTAAATAATACGGACATTGCCGTAACTTCCTATGCGATACTCCGGCGCGATGTTGAAAAATTCACCGACTATCAGTTCTCTGCAGCAATTCTCGACGAAGCCCAGCACATAAAAAACCGGTCCACGCAAAATGCTCTGGCGGCCAAGCAGATTAAGGCTTATCACAGACTTGTACTCACCGGTACACCGATCGAGAATAGTGTTTCAGACCTCTGGTCTATCATGGATTTCCTGATGCCTGGCTATCTCGGTTCTCATGATACCTTCAAACTCCATTACGAATCCCCCATCGCAGAAGGAGCCGCAGAAGGTGAAGTTGCCCAGGCCAAGCTGCGAAGGAAACTCCATCCATTCCTTCTGCGCCGGCTTAAAAGCGAAGTTGCCAAGGATCTGCCACCAAAGATTCAGAAAATATCGTCCTGTGCTCTCTCTGGAGATCAACAGGCAGTTTACAGGGAATTACTCGCGGTTTCACGCCAGAAGATCACCGGCATGGTTTCAAAGATGGGATTCAATAAATGCCGCATGGAAATCCTTACCATCCTTATGCGCTTGCGTCAGATATGCTGCCACCTTGATCTCCTAAAACTGCCAAACCTCAAGGCAAAACAACCATCCGCAAAAATGGATCTTTTCTTCGAACTTCTTGACGAGGCATTGGATGGTGGACATCGCATTCTCGTCTTCAGCCAGTTTGTCGGCATGTTGACAATCCTCAGGAAAGAACTGGAGAAAAACGGTCTAACCTACTGCTACCTTGATGGCTCAACGAAGGAACGCATGCAGGTGGTACATCAATTTAACAGCCAGCGCGACATTCCTCTCTTCCTGATCAGTCTGAAGGCCGGAGGGACCGGCTTGAACCTTACCGGTGCAGACATGGTTGTTCATTTTGATCCCTGGTGGAATCCGGCTGTGGAAGACCAGGCAACGGATCGTGCTTATAGAATCGGCCAGAAAAAAACAGTTTATAGTATCAAGCTTATCACCCGCGGTACTGTCGAAGAAAAAGTCCTTGCCATGCAGAGGAAGAAACAGGCTATTATTGATGCAACGTTGACTTCGGATGAAGGCGTGATGCAGAACCTGACCTGGGATGATATCCAGGAACTACTGGCAGAATAGAAATGAGGCTTGCTGGTCATGAAACTGCGTAAACTTGGCAATAGTGATATTGAAATAACACCTATAATCATGGGTACTTGGGCGCTTGGCGGATGGCTCTGGGGTGGAACCGAACACAATGATGCCGACAAAGCCATCCAGGCTTCCATCGATGCAGGAATTAATTGCATCGACACTGCCGCCGTATACGGTTTTGGACTCAGCGAAGAACTTGTGGGGAAAGCAATCCGTGGTAAAAGAAGCAAACTTATTATCGCCACAAAGTGCGGATTGGTATGGGATGGACGTAAGGAAAGTACTCTTTTTTTTGAAACCAGGGATAACAACGGCAAACCCGTCCAGGTAAACCGGTGTCTCAGAAAGAAATCCATTTTCCGGGAATGCGACGAGAGCCTCAAACGGCTTGATATTGATGTGATTGATTTATACCAGTGCCATTGGCCTGATCCTAATACTCCCATTGAGGAAACCGTCGAGGCATTCATGGAACTGCGAGGGAAAGGCAAGATACGGGCTTTTGGTGTAAGTAATTTCTCCGTTGAACAGACGAAAGAATGGCTCAAACATGGTCCCCTCGCCTCCAACCAACCCAAGTATAGCCTTCTATCGCGTGACATTGAGAATGATATTCTTCCCTTCTGTAAAGAACACAATGTCGGTGTCATTTGTTACAGCCCGATGGAAATGGGTCTTCTTACCGGAAAAATCGGAATGGATAAACAGTTTCCGGACAGCGATACGCGCAAGAACCGGCCATGGTTCCAGCCCAAAAAACGCCGGGAAGTTCTGGATGCCCTTGAGAAAATAAAACCTATCGCTACAAGGAACGACGCCGCATTGGGTGACATTGCCATTGCCTGGGTATTGCATCAACCTGGCGTAACAGCCGCGATTGTCGGCGCCCGTAATGGCGACCAGGCAAAAGCCAATGTTCAAGCGGCAAATGTCTCGCTAACTGATGAAGATTTGATCACTATCAAAACGGTTTTCGCCCCTCTCAAACTGGACGAACCTTTCGATCCGGCAACCGCAAAAAGATAACATTCCGTCCAGCTATTACTTTCAGATATATTTGATTAACAACTAGTTACAACATGAAAAAAAAGGTCGATTCTAGACAAAAAACCTAATAGGGTATGACTGCCTGCAGTACTTTCGAAACTGCGTTAAATAATAAAGGAGTAACGATGAAATGGCTAAAATGGATCGGTGTGGTTCTGGTCGTCCTGTTGATAGCACTAGTTTTTGTGGCTAAATTTTATCTAGGGTCGGTTGTTAAAGTAACAGTGGAAAAAGCTGGACCGGCAATAGTCGGTGTCCCGATCAAGTTGGAGCAGGCCAATATTCAGCTGGTAAAAGGCCTGTTCTCGCTCAAGGGTTTTGTGCTGGGCAATCCGGAGGGTTTCAAGACCGAAAACGCGATCAGTGTGGGCGAAATCACGATAGATATCGACATGAAATCCCTTTTGAGTGACACAATTGTAATCAAGCGGTTTTATGTCAAAGATCCAAAGATCACATACGAGATGGGTATCGGCAAAAGTAATATCGGGAAAATCCTGGAACAGGTTTCAGGTAATGAATCAACAAAAAAGCCCCAAGCGGAAGAAAAATCAAAGAAGGACAAAGGGGATGATAAAGGCAAGAAAGTGATAATCGATGATTTCCTTATTGAAGGTGCGATGGTGCGATTGAGCGCTAAAGTAGCCATGGGGGCCGCCGCGCCTATTCCATTACCGCCTATCCATCTGACCGGTATCGGCAGGGAAAAAGACAGTCAGGGCGCTTCACCTGTCGAAGTTATCAAACGCGTATTGGGTGCGATTGCTGATTCCGCGACAAAAATCGTTACCGGCTCACTGAATCTGGTTGGGGACGGAGTAGAAGCTGTCGGCAAGGGTGCAATGGATGCCGCTGGAAAAACGGTAGATACAGCCGGAAAAGCAGTGGATGCAGTAAGTAAAGGTGCCGTGGACGCAGCCGGGAAGACGGTGGATGCTGTGGGTAAGGGAGCCGGCAAGGTGGTCGGCGGTGTAAAGGGATTGATCGGCCTCGGTGATAAGGAGAAGAAGCCCGAAGCAAAGGACAAGTAGAAAATGTAACCGTAACACTCAGAAAGAAGAGGAGAACTGTAACATGGGTATGATTAAAGAATTTAAAGAGTTTGCAGTCAAAGGTAACGTGGTAGACATGGCGGTCGGTATCATCATCGGGGCATCCTTTGGCAAGATCGTCAATTCACTGGTCACCGACGTACTGATGCCGCCACTCGGCATGATTTTGGGAGGTGTAGATTTTTCTGCTCTGAAGATCGCAATGCATTCGCCGCTGAAGCCGGATGCGGCTGCAGTAGAAATAAAATATGGTATATTCATCAACACAATGGTGGATTTCATTATCGTTGCCATTGCCGTGTTTCTGCTTGTAAAGGGAATCAATGCCTTGCGCCGCAAACAGGAGTCGGCGCCCGTGGCGCCTCCCGCGCCATCCAACGAGGAAAAACTGCTGGGTGAAATACGGGATCTGCTCAAGAAATAAGAACTAGAACAAACCCTTATATCCCATATGACAGTGAGTCTGTCTCCGGATTAAAGGATAATGATGTAATGTTGATCGGCGAAAAGAACTGACCGCGTGATAATCACAAATATGATCACGTGGAAGCATCTCATTGAATCATTGTTGCCAGCCATTCGCGGACTTTAGGTGCGTCAGGATCGTCAGGAGCCAATTCCAGAAATTTTTCGTAATGGAACTTGGCCTTTTTTTTGTTCTTGAAATTATCATCATAAAGAATCGCCAGGTTATAATGCACCCCGGCATCTGCCGGATCAATCGCAAGGGCTTTCAGGTATTCCTCCTCAGCCTTTTTGTACATCATACTGGCACGATATATGGCCGCCATATTGTAATGAAAAACCAGGGACTCACGTCTGCTGGCGTATAGAATTTTCCTGACAACATCTTTAAGCCTTTCGATTTCCCCGTTGGCATTTGCGAGCTCCTGATCCCGGAGCGTCAACTCCCTGCGCAACAAAGCAATACTCGGCGCGATATCCCCAACGATTGACGACTTGGTCTCTGCGGGAATTTCCGTAACAGTACTTTCTCTCCGCGCCGTAACCGGTTTCACCTGTTCCAGCGGCTTGATTTCTGCAGGTTCTATTTCCTTCTTCGGCAAAACAATTACCTGGTTATTTTGTCTTGATTCTTCAGCCGTCAAAGGAACATTCGAAATCCTCCTCTCTGGTTTTGCCCGTTTGATTACAGAAGGTTGTTCAGTAGTAATCTTCTGCTGGTTGACAGAAATTTTCTTCTGTATGGGATCCTCGACATTGAACATCTGGTCAATTTCATTGGCGGCGGCAGCGAAATGTACGGAAGGAATAACAACCCAGCATATAAACAGGTATTCCATCAGCTTCATTCTCAAATAACCATTCATCAGGACTCTCCGTCACTATTCTATCGAGGTAACTTTTTGAAAGAGATTATAGCATCCACTTCCGGACAGGAGAATAACGAAAATTAACGATTCAATCATCCAAAAATATCAATCAAAACAACCCAAAGCATCATCCAAAATACATTTGAAAATCAGACAATTCATGGTGGGCGGTACAGGATTTGAACCTGTAACATCCAGCGTGTAAAGCTGGCGCTCTGCCAATTGAGCTAACCGCCCCAAAACAGCAGGAGATTATATTAACAGAAATTCATGTCAAGCATGGCGATTTGATTGCCAATTAGCAGTATAGTGTGATAGTTTTTAACTGATTTGGAGAATAATTTCATGCAACAGTCAAACAAGAATCGTCCACCGCTCAAGATTGCAGTCCTCGGTTCAGGTAAAGGAAGTAATTGCCAATCAATCATCGACGCAATAAGAGCCGGTACATTGAACGCGAGGATAGTCTGTATCATATCCGATGTAAAAAATGCATTCATTCTTGAACGAGCCCAGAAACATGGCATTCCAGCCGAATACATCAGTGCCGCGCCCTTCAAAACCAAGCTTGAGGGTAAAGCTGAACAGAATTACCTGTCCGAACTCAGGAAATACGGCGCAGAAGTCATCGTCCTCGCCGGTTTCATGCGTATCATCAAGAAAGGCATGCTGGAAGCGTTTGCCGGCAGGATACTTAACATCCATCCAGCCCTGTTGCCGGCATTCCCCGGAGTGGAAAGCTGGAAGCAAGCACTTAACTACGGAACAAAAATAGCCGGTTGTACTGTCCATATCGTGAATGAAGGAACTGATACCGGCCCAATCATAGTCCAGCGCGCAGTTCCAATCCTTGAAAACGACACTCCGGAAACCCTTCACGCACGTATTCAAGTCGAGGAACATAAAGCATATCCGGAAGCCCTGAAGTTACTCTCGGAAGGCAGAGTTTCACTGGATGGCAGACGTGTTAAGATCAATATGGACTAATCCATCGATTTCACTTATTCTTATATCCATTCGTTATGAAACAGAATTTACAAATCAAAAAAATTGTACTGGGTTTACCGAAAGGAAGTTTACAGGAACCGACTTTTTCCATGATGGGAAAAGCTGGTTTTAACGTTCGAAGCGGCGAACGGTCGTATACTCCTTACATTGACGATCCTTCCATCGAAGCCAGATTGATCCGTGCACAAGAAATCAGTCGATATGTCGAACTGGGTACACTCGACGCCGGTATTACAGGTTATGACTGGATCGTCGAGAATAATTCCGATGTCTTTGAAGTTGCAGAGCTTTTATATGCCAAACAGGGTTTCAGACCTGTACGCTGGGTAGTTGCAGTCCCCGAGAAATCAAAAATCAAGACCTTAAAGGACCTTAACAGAAAACGGATTGCTACAGAAGCAGTTGGACTGACCAAGCAGTTTTTGAAGAAAAACAAAATCAAGGCCGATGTGGAGTTCTCATGGGGCGCAACTGAAGCAAAGGCACCGGAGCTTGTCGATGCCATTGTGGAACTTACCGAAACAGGATCTTCACTGCGGGCAAACAACCTGCGAATAATCGAAACCGTTCTGGAATCGAGTACCAGGCTGATTGCAAACAAAGAAACCTGGAAGTCTCCATGGAAGCGTGCGAAAATTGAACAGTTGGCCATGTTGATGAAAGGCGCACTCGCCGCAGAAAATAAGGTTTTGTTAAAAATGAATGCACGTGCAGGTAAAGTATCGATCATCACAGGCATTCTGCCATCATTGCACGCCCCTACAGTAAGTGCACTCAATTCAAACGGCTGGGTGGCGGTTGAATCGGTCGTCGATGAAAAAATTGTCAGGGAAATCATTCCGCAGTTGAAAAAGGCGGGAGCTGAGGGTATTATTGAATTGCCGTTGAACAAAATAATTCCATAAGGGAATTTTAAGGAGAGCAAGCAATGGGATCCATAAAGAAAAAACGCAGAAAGAAAATGTCGAAGCACAAGTACCGCAAACGCAGGCGTGCTAATCGGCACAAGAATGTCAACAAGTAGGACAAGGGGTTCATCAATGCGGGCGCGACTGCGACTAGCATTTGTTTTGTTCCTGTTTTGCGCCGGCTGTAGGACCTTTAGACATGCAGAGCAAACTGGTCGTACCAGAGATGGCAGTTTATCTCTCAGTGACGATGAGTTTCGCTTTGCTTCTGCCCTTGCGCATTACAGTCAGGGACTGATCTGCCAAGATCGCTTTAATGCAGATTCGCCCGAAACGGTAAAATATCTTACTGAAGCCGCTACGAATTTTTCTGTCGCCATTGAAATGGACCCTGAAACGCTGAGGCTTTATCCAGCTCTTGCCGTTTCCTATTTATCTCTTAAAGAAACGGATAAAGCGATTGAGGCTCTAAAGAAGGCCTGCCTCAAAAGCCCCGGAAACAGCCAGCCTTTAATTGACCTTGCCGTTGCGTGTGAAAAAACCGGCCGCATGGGTGAGGCGATTACTTACTTTCGCGAAGCAATAAAGGTATCGCCTCGGATGGATGGTCTTTATCGCGAACTGGCGCTGATTTACTTTCAGCAGAAAAAAAACAAAGAGGCATTAAACCTTTTAAAGGAAGGTATTGCCAAAGTATCTCCACCAGACGCAATCGTAACTTTCTGTTTCAACTTTGGTAAACTCCATGAATCTGTTGGGCTGGAAGATCATGCCATTGAGTTCTATAAACTTGCCGGGACATCAAAAAAACAGTGGCCGGATCCTTTTATAAGAATCGCGGCCATTTATATGAAGAACAACATACCAAAGGCACTGCAGACCATTGATCATGCTCTCAAAACAATGCCAAATGAACCCAAGCTTCTTTTCCTTCTCGGGCTTCTCTACAGCGCTGACAAGCAGTTTGAGAAAGCAATAGAGGCTTTCAAGCGAACTGAAAAAACCGTGGAAACGGCAGGTACAGAATCCGAAAAAGCCAAATTGAACCCCGTTTTCTATATCAATTACGGTTCTGCTTTCGAAAAAGACGGTAAATACAGTAAAGCGGAAGAAGTATTCCGGAAATGTATTAATATGTATCCAGACAGTCATGAGGTTCTTAATTACCTCGCTTACATGTGGGCCGAACGCGGCGAGAAACTGGAAGAAGGTCTTAAACATGTAAACAAGGCCATTGAACTCAATCCTGACAACGGCGCATACATAGACACACTCGGCTGGATATATTACAAGCAGAAGAAATATGACAAAGCACTGGAACAGATACAGAAAGCCCGTGAACTCATAAAGAACGACCCGACCATCACAGAACATCTTGGCGATATCTATTTTGCTCTCAACGACAAACAGAAAGCATTACTACACTGGAAACAAAGCTTTATAATGGATCAAAATAATAAGTCATTGGTAGAAAAACTTAAACAGAACGGCATGAGTCCCGAGCAAATACGCAAAGAACTTGAGGACAGAATAAAAGGAAACGCAACAACATCTTCTGAAAAGCCCGGTAATGCGAAATAACCAGAGTCGGGGGTGACGGTTGTCCGGCCACAGTAAAACTCCTGATGTGTCCGGCAATTAAAGCGATTTTATGACAGCAATACATCAGTTAGTAGCCGGGTTTGCCAATGGTGACGCCATAAGTAACGAAGCTGTCGTCATGCGTAAAATTTTCCGGTCATGGGGTTTCCCATCAGATATCTTCTGCGAAAGAAAACGTGTACTCCCTGAACTTCGAAGCGAAACCCGGGATTTGAACGAATGTTTTTCAGCATTTAAACCGGAGGATATTGCCCTGCTCCACCTCTCGATTGGTTCCGATGTAAATGATTTATTTCTCAAACTGGTTAGCAGAAAGGCGATCCTTTATCATAATGTAACCCCATCTCATTATTTTGATCTGATTAACAGACAAACAGCCTTTACACTCGATAAAGGGCGCCGCCAGGTGGCGGCCATGTCAAATGCCGCTCAAATAAACATTGCCGACAGCAAATTCAATGCGGCGGAACTCACGAAACTGGGATACAAAAATGTTCAAGTGCTTCCATTGATTCTTGATCTCCAGAAACTAAATGACCGTCCTGACGGAAAAACATTACGGGCTTATGATGGCGCCACAAAAAACATTCTCTTTGTCGGCAGATGTGCGCCAAACAAAAAGATTGAGGACATCATAAAAGCCTTTTATTATTTCCACAAATTCGTGGAACCGGACTCGCGCCTTATCCAGGTCGGCTCCTATGCCGGAACAGAACGCTATCACAATCTCCTGCTCACACAAATCAGGGACCTGGAATTAAGCGATGTTCGTTTTACCAGTTCAATTCCCCAGTCTCAGCTAAACGCTTTTTATAAATGTGCCCATTTATTTTTATCAATGAGCGAACACGAGGGATTCTGTATTCCGATAATTGAAAGCATGATCCATGATGTACCTGTACTGGCGTATTCAGCCGCGGCAGTTCCAGAGACAATGGACGGTGCCGGCGTGCTTTTCCATAAAAAACAATACGAAGACATCGCGGAAATGATGGGACAGATTATAAACAATTCCAGTCTGAGAGAAGCTATTATAAGCAGGCAACGGGAACGTCTCGCAAGATACGCAAAGCGTGACCTTGCTTCTGAATTCCGTCTGATGTTAGATCCCCTTTTCCACTCTTGATTATGAAGAACACCCAAAATCCCTCCCTAAAAAATATCGGTGAACTGGCTATTATCGAACGACTCTGCAGGTACCTGCCACACCGCAGAAATATCATCACGGGCGCTGGTGACGACTGTGCTGTTGTACGGACGAAAACGGACACAAAACATGACTTATTGTTGACATCCGATGCTGTAATCGAGGGTACTCATTTTCACCGTCAAACACCATATTCTGCTGTTGGACACAAGGCTATCGCACGGGTACTGAGTGATATTGCAGCAATGGGTGGTGAACCTGAATGGGCACTAATTGATCTCGTTGCGCCACCTAGACTGAGGATCAAAAATCTGGAGGAGATCTATTCAGGTGCCACTAAAATTGCCTGTAAATACGGACTGTCGATTGTCGGTGGCGATACGGCATCAGGACAAACACTTGAACTGCATGTTTTTGCTGTTGGTGTTGTTCAACGAGGTAAAGCAATACTCCGTTCAAGCGCCAAACCCGACGATGTTATCCTTGTCACCGGCACCCTTGGCGGCAGCTGTCGCGGTAAACATCTTTACTTTGAACCCAGACTGAAAGAGGGAGCTTTTCTACGGAAATGGGCAACCTCCATGATCGATATCAGTGATGGGCTTTCGTCGGATTTGTTGCATTTGACAACCATGAGTAAAACCGGCGCATGTATTGAAGGCAAAAACATACCAATTTCAATGGACGCTCGCAAAATTAAAGACAAAGTTTCTATTCTTGGCCACGCCATGCATGATGGAGAAGATTTCGAACTGCTGTTCACTGTGCCAGCAAGAAAAGTAAAATTATTCTTCTCTGCCTGGAAACGTAATTTTTCTTTGCCATGTACTGCCATCGGACATATGACTGGCAAGCAGAATCTCATTGAATATATCGATAAAAATGGAACGGTAAGAAAACTTGAGAAAACAGGATATCAACATTTCAGAGCGTAAAACTATTATTTCCCATAGCCCTGAGGAGACTTGGAACATTGCCAGACAATTGGTTGAATCACTGGAAACTAAGTCTTCGAAAGGAAATCTCAATTTTATTCTGGCTTTACACGGAAATCTGGGTAGTGGGAAAACATGCTTTGTTCAGGGTCTTGCCATGGCGCTCGATATTAATCAGGCTGTCACGAGTCCTACATTTACCGTTGTAAACGAATACAAAGGCCGGTTACCGCTCTATCATATAGACCTATATCGATTGAAGGGGCCGGAAGAAGTACTGGGTTTTGGTTTTGAAGAATACCTGACAGCAAAAGGTATCATCGCAATAGAATGGGCCGAACGATCCGGAGACCTGTTGCCTGCAAACACCATTCATATCTACTTTGAAGTCATGCCAAATATGGATGACCGATGTCTTACAATGATAACGCCAAGAACAATTTCATGAAAATGACAGCTCCGATCAAAACTGGAGTATTGATTCTCGTGGTTGTCTTATTACCAGTCTTGCAGTCTGGAAGTTATGCATTAGATATCAAGGACAATAACAAAACCCAGCTGTCAAATAAAGACTGGGACGCAATAGAACATTGCCTGGAAATCATCCGCCAATGTCAGATGGATAACGGGATGATCCGCATGAAAGGCATCGGAGAGCCGGTCTGGACTGTACCCTATTTCAGTAATTTTGCTGCAATGTCATTACTGGCAGCAAATGACCTGCGTCCCAACCCCCAAGATGTACGTCGGGTAGAAAAATGGCTGTTGTGGTATGCAGACAACCAGGAATCAAACGGCACAATTTTCGATCAGCAAGGCACTATTTCGTCTTATAAATCAAAGGGGAAACGGGATGCCGACGATTCTTATGCAGCAACTTTCCTGATGACTGTCTGGCGTTACAGACAAGCTATTAAGAATAAACCTTCACCGAAAATTAATCATGCTGCCATGAAGGCTTTTGATGTGATTAAGGCTGTGACCAAGGAAGACGGTCTCACAATTGCCAAATCTGACTATCCCATTAAATACCTGATGGACAATATCGAAGTGTATTGGGGGTTATCGGAAGGGGCTTTGTTATTTGATACCGTAGGTAACAAAGAAGAAGCAGAAAAGGCCCATAAAATGGCCACTCGTATTGCAAATAAACTTGGAGAATATTGGTCGGAGAAAGACCAGTGTTTCGCTTATGCACTCAATATGAAAAATGAGTTCTCGGGAGGACTCGAGAAACCATATCCACATGGTCTGGCACAGTTATTTGCGCTTGCTCATCTTTCACCGGTCCCAATTGACCTATGGTTAAAAGTATCTAAAAAATTCCGCCCGGACAACAATAACGATAATGCCATTCCGGTTGAACGATGGTTAATGGCCGCAATGAACTATGCTGGAAATGAAGAGATAGAACAACTCCGGCAGGCTACAAGGGATACTATGCTTGGTTTTTCAGTCACGAATATTTATGTACACCGTCCCGCACTGGCAATTCTAGCGTTAATAGATGGTCGGGCGCGTTTTCCAGAAATCTCAACTAATAAAAAATAGCCACTGCTTCCTGCCAGCCCCTGCATTACTTTCAATCCACCAAGTCACAGGTACGCACATAGTCAACAGGAACTTCATCGAATAAGAGATCAAAAAATATGCATTATGATTTGTGATATAAACTGGATCATGATATATACCAAACCACTTTCATGCTCAGTGCAGTTTATCGATGGAACTTCCCGGCGCACGACCACAGTAACGGATGGAGGAGTGACAATGATAATCACACAGCGAAATAGTATTGGGTTCTCTTTGACAGTATTGTTCTTTCTTCAGGCTTCATTGATTCTCCTCGCAAACGAACAATCCCCCGGGAAACCGGCAAAAACAGCCAACATGTTTACTAATCCGGGTTTTGAAATGCTTGATTCAGGTGACAACTGGCACATCGACAAAGCAGGAAAGACAATCGCCGAATATATTATCGAAATGAACGATGCACCCGAGGGAGAATACAGCGCAAGGGTAACCGTCGGTCAAATTGACGATTGGGGTACGCAATTCGGACAAGGCGTAACTGCAGGAACAAAAGGAAAAACTTACACATTTGCTGTAATGGTTAAAAGTATCAAGGGGCCCCTCAATATTGACCTGCAGATCGAACGACGGGGCAAGACCTATGACCGGGCAGCAAAGAGCCAGACATTTACCCTCGAAAAAAACACGTGGAAAGAACTGCACGTCACGTTCAAGGTCGAAACCGATTTCCCTGAAGGCTGGTTTGCATATATCAGTTGCGCACAACCAAACGCCGAATACCTGGCCGATATGTTCCGTCTGTATGAAGGGGATTATATACCATACGAGGAACTGGCAAAGCAGGAATCAGCGGCCACGGCGATGCATTTGTTTAACATCGGATCAACGTCATCTACACCGCTTTCCTGTGAGGCGGTTTCCAGAAGAAACGGATGGATGGAAGTAAAGGGCGTCGATTCATCATCACCGCGCAAAGGTGATATCTGCATGGCAAATAATTACCTGACCCTGGTTATTCGAAAAGGTTCCGAGGGGCCTGAATGGTATTACCCTCTCGGTACACGGATGATCAAGGGGCCAACTCTTGTCGCAATAGGACTAAATGGTGATAGGGCAAAGTCAATAACTTCATTTGAAATAATTGAGAACAAACAGGATCGGATTCTTCTGGAGATTTCTTCAATCACCACGTCGGGACGAAAAGTCAGATCGCGTTATCTTGCAAGAAAGAACCAGCCTCTAGTTGAGAGTCAACCCATAGAAGGAGTTGAAGCAATAGAGGTAGTGATGAACAGTAAATACGCTATACTTCCGGATATATTTGGCAGTGATCTCGTTGTGGATGCCCGGGACTGCCAGTCATCCCATATTCGATTCCCCAGCGAAAAAATGGTTGCCCAGCTGACTGATTCCGGTAATGCAATAGTCATGTGCGCCTGGAGATCGTCTGAACAAAAGGTAAAGATGACACTCTCCGGCGAAGGTGAAAACCGGATTATCGATTCAATGAGAATCGGGTGTAATAAAGATTTCAACATATGGATTTCCGTGCTCGCAGCTCCGAATATCTGGTATCGCCAAGACATAAAAGACCTTAATCCAGTCAAGGACAAGAAACTTGACTGGCAGATTCCTTTCCAAGCTATATGGCGGGCAGACTTTCGAAGGGATGACGGAATGATTGATTCCTGGCCAATGATCATCAAAAAACCTGACGGTGAATTCGATTCGTTCGGTATCGGTCTGAGTCGTAAACGTACCATCTGGGCTTCTTCCCGTGGAACGTTTGCATGGCCAGCCTGTATTGAGGGTAGCTCGGCACTTCTTCGCATCAGTCGTTTCGAAGGGTTGCCTGACCTTAAATACAAGTCCGATGCGTCTGTTCTTATTTATCCTTTTCAGAAAAATAACGATAGCCCTGCTGCAACATTTGGAGTAATTGATATACTTAGAATGGCATTACGCAATACCTCTGAATCCAAACTAGTGGAGGAAATGCGGGTAAAACGAGTACCGAGAGACAAGTATCCGGCGACATGCGCCGTGACGGCAGAATACGAAAAAATATTTGACGCTAAAGAAGAAAAAAGCAAAAAGAACGAGCTATTGATCCGGCTGGACGCAATGGACAACTTTGTTCTTGGTATAAGAAGTCGTATCAATGAATATACTTCGTGGGCCAAAGAAATACGCGAATATTGCACCAAAGAAAAAGCCTTAAAACCCCAACTTACTGGAACGATCGCTGAAACGGAAAAAATAGTGGAAAAATTCGACGAAGTCTGGAAACGTTTAAACCTCAAAGATAATAATCCCACGGCCGCAAAAATTCTCATCAATAACGTCATCGCCCTCATTGAAAGCAATGAATCGGGCAAAGATGAAAAAGCAAAACAGCTTGGCCGGGCAACCCGGACCATTGGCGGTAACCAGGATCATGCCATTGGAGATTTTCGTGTAATTACCAAGGAAATCAGGCAAAGATCAGGTTATCGTATGATAGAAGCAAAAGATGATTCCTCATTTGATTTTAATAGAGAAATGAGGGACCAAACAATGAAGATGCTCCATTGCGGCTTTGGACATGAAGGCCCATCAACAAACTAAACGGAGAGAGCAATTAATGAAAATACGATGTATTGTCCTGTTGTTTGGCATTTTTGGACTGAGTGTTTTTTCCGGAATATCCTGCCGGAAGGAATCAACACCTCCATCTCAATCAAAGGAAGTCAGGAACCGTCCCGATACTCAAACCGCTACCGATATTCAACGGAACCCTGCCGCAACGCCTAAAATGATCAAAACTGAATCAGGGGTGGAAATGGTGATTATCCCCGGAGGTTCATTTATGATGGGTGACAAACAGGAAGCTACGGATTCACAGCCTCTTCACAAGGTAACAATCAGTAGTTTCTGTATTGATAGATATGAGGTAACACAGGAACAGTACGAGGACCTTATTGGCAATAATCCTGCAAAATATGAAGGCGCCAAACTTCCTATAGAGCAGGTGCGATGGACACAGGCAGCACGATATTGTAACGCACGATCAGTTAAGGAAAATCTCAAGCCATGTTATGATGAAACAAAATGGACGTGCGATTTCGACGCAAACGGTTATAGACTCCCTACAGAAGCTGAATGGGAATATGCCTGCCGCGCCGGTACAACGACTCCATATTCCTTCGGGAATGACATCAGGTCTTTGGATTCATATGCCTGGTTTAAAGGAAATTCCGGAAAGAAAACTCATATAGTCGGCGGGAAAAATCCCAATCCATGGGGACTTTATGACATGCATGGCAACGTCACGGAATGGTGTAACGACTGGTATAATCCGCAATACTACGCTACAAGTCCGGAAAAGGACCCAAGAGGACCGGACAATGGTACAAAACGGGTACTTCGCGGTGGAAGTTGGTCAAATCCGCCGGAAAAATGTATTTCGTCCTTTCGTGTCAGCGACACTCCTATTCTGTCCGACGTATGCCTTGGTTACGATATTTATGGTTTCAGATGTGCAAAAAAAGTTCCCGAAGGACAACAATAACGATTCAAAAGATAAAGGGATAAACGATGCATAGTAATAAAATATTACTGAAGTTTATAATGGGAATATTTTTGCTTGGCTGGTTTTCAGGAAGTCAAAATGTGATATCAGAAGAGTCTTCGGGCAAACAACCACCGGGCGCAACTCCGGCTTTACTTCAGGAATTGAAAACCTATCCTCACAAAGTTGCCTACGAGACTCATCGCGATGGGAATTGGGAAATTTACATCGCAAATGCGGATGGTTCCAATCCGATAAACCTGACCAAAACTTCCGACATAGATGAACTTTACCCAAAAGTATCACCTGACGGTACAAAGATCTGCTTTGTGGCAGACGAAGGAAAGAACAATGAGAGAGTTCGTAATCTCTACCTTATGAACCTTGATGGAACGGAACGCCACAAAATTGCGGACAACGCGCGTGAGCCGGCATGGAATGCGGATGGCAATTCAATTGCCTATCTGCCGGGAGAATTCAAACGATTCACCCTTACAGACTACGCAACAAAACGCATCATGACACTCAACCTGAAAACAGGACAGAAGCGCGAACATCCCAATCCTAACATTATACACCTTTATTGCCTGAACTGGTCACCTGACGGGAACTGGTTCGTGGCAACAGTGCATGGCGGAATGGGTTTCAAGCACAGTATCCTTGCGCTCGAAGCTAATGGAACGAATGTTTACAACCTGAATCTCGGTGGTTGTCGCCCGGACTTGAACACTGAAGGCAACAAGGTTTCATGGGGACATGGCGATTACGCCATAGGCGTGGCCAACCTTGATCTTTCTTCTTCTGTGCCCAAAGCTTCAGGAGTTTATAATCTAATCAAAAGTAAAGACCCCATGAAGACATACCATGCCGACTGGTCTCCGGATGGTCGTTATATGCTTTTCAGTTATGGCGACAAACTTGAGGGCAAAACCAAAAATATACCGGAACTGCCTGGCGTCGAGGCACCAGGTTGGAACATCTGTGTGGCTGACACTATGCAGACAAACCGGTGGGTTGTTATCACAGCAGATGGCGCCTCATGCAAAGAACCTGATTGGGTTTATGTCCGGCCAGGTACAGGCAAATGAAAACAAAAAACAACATTGTTCCTCTGGTTTTTCCAGTCGTGATTATGATATCGCTCGTGTTTTTGATGCTCACGGGCTGCAAGAGGAATACAATTCCTTCCAAAAGTGTTGCACCCCCGGCAGTGATTACAACTTCAACTGGCATCGAAATGGTACAAATTCCTTCAGGAACCTTCGAAATGGGTTGTAGTAACGGGAAAAGTGATGAAGCGCCGGTACATAAGGTTCAGATCGATTCATTCCTGATGGATCGGACGGAAACAACACAGGAACAGTTTGTCAAAATGGAAATATCCGACCCTTCGCATTTCAAGGATCCAAAGAATCCTGTGGAACAGGTCAACTGGATGATGGCAATTCAATACTGTAACTATCGTTCCATCGCCGAAAAGTTGGAACAGTGTTATAACGAAACTACTGCAGAATGTAATTACCAGGCATCCGGGTATCGCCTTCCAACAGAAGCTGAATGGGAATATGCATGCCGTGCAGGAACAAAAACGGATTACTCGTTCGGCAGCGATCAGCGAAGACTGGATGAATATACGTGGTTTTCCGGAAATTCCATGAAAACAACGCATGCTGTGGGACAGAAGAAACCTAATGCATGGGGACTTTTTGACATGCATGGAAACGTTGCCGAGTGGTGTAACGATATTTACGACAAGGATTATTACAAAACAAGTCCGACGGAAAATCCACATGGATCAATATCAGGTAAATTTTATGTTTTACGGGGTGGCGCGTGGTCTTCCAATCCTGAACGACTGCGATCATCCGCCAGAATTGGAGAAAATCCTGGATTCACAGATTCCTGCCTGGCTCGAGATGCAATTGGATTCCGCTGTGTACGAAAAGTACCGGCAAAACAACCAGATGAAAAGACACCTGTAAACGCTGCCCCCACAAATACATCGATGCACCCACCATTACACTCACGCGAACTTTCACCACTGGAAACACCGAACCTGAAGGCCAATGGATCAGTACGATCGGGTAAAACTGGATTGGTTTATGGTAAAAGGTATCTCGAACACATAACCAGTACTGGACATCCCGAAAGACCTGAACGTCTGACGGCTATCATTAATCGTCTTGAAAGTAGAGGGCTGATCTCAAAGCTGGTTGTAATCCCACCATCTCCAATAGCAGATGAATGGCTAACCACGGTACACTCCCCTTCCCAAATAGCAGAGATCGCAAAACGATGCACGGACAAAGCTGGATTTGCTGGTTCTTCTGATACGTCCATTTCCGAGCAGTCCTATGCAGTGGCGCGCGAGGCAGCCGGAGGCGTCCTGGCTGCCATCGATGCTGTAATGACGGGTCGAATCGACAATGCTTTCTGTGCCATTCGTCCGCCCGGACATCATGCCTCGAAAAACAAAGCAATGGGGTTTTGCCTTTTCAACAACGTTTCGATAGCGGCCCGATATCTCCAGAAACAATACAAGTTGAAGAAGATACTCATCGTTGACTGGGATGTTCACCACGGCAATGGAACCCAGGCAACTTTTGACGACGATCCAACTGTTCTTTATTTCAGCGTTCACCAGCATCCATTTTATCCTGGTACAGGAACTGCCGACGAAAAAGGCAAAGAAGATGCTGTTGGGACAAAAATCAATGTACCCCTGCCCGCTGGTTCAGGTGATGAGGAATATCAAAAGGCCTTTCGGGAAACACTTGTTCCTGCCGCCCTATCATTCCATCCCGATTTTATACTCATTTCCGCCGGATTTGATGCATATAAGGATGATTTACTCGGTCGGATGAAGATCACAGAAGAAGGATATGGCGAACTAACCCGTATCGTTATGAAACTGGCGGACACCTGTTGCCATGGACGTATTGTTTCTCTTCTGGAAGGAGGTTACAATCTTGATGGTTTGGCCGCTTCTGTTGAAGCTCATATACGTGTATTAATGGAACGATCCCAGGTAACTACACCCTGAGAAGAAATTAGAGAAAGAAATCGATGTTATTTCATTCGTGGTTATTTTTACTGTTTTTCCTGATTGTCTATCCAGTCTATCTGCTTCTGCATAAAACCAGATTCAGAATTCCATGGCTTTTGTTGATCTCTGCCGTGTTTTACGGCTGGTGGAATCCCATCTACTTGCTCCTCCTGCTCTGGACAGCAACAGTTGATTACCTCTCTGTTCTGGGGATGTCCAGGGCTTCACGGAAACGACCATGGTTATGTTTGAGCATCTTGAACAATCTTGGATTGCTTGGCTTTTTCAAATATGGCCGTTTTGTCACGGAAAATATCAATGCTGTTATAGACTGGCTTAGATTGCCATTTGCTATTCCGGATCCCAACGTAAGTTTTCTCAGTAGTTCTGTAAATGCCATATTGAAGTCAATTGGTCTGCATTGTACCGTCCCGGAGTTCAACTACGTATTACCCATCGGGATTTCTTTCTACATCTTTCAATCTTTGACCTACACCATTGATTACTACAGAGGGCGTATTGACCGAGAACCCGGCTTTATGAGGTATGTAGCATTTGTTTCACTTTTCCCACCCTTGTTGTCTGGACCAATTGAACGGGCAGCAAATATCCTCCCTCAGTTGCGGGATACGCCAATAATTACCAGACAGGATGTGACTGACGGTTTATCCTTGTTCGTTGTCGGTCTCTTTAAGAAAGTTGCACTTGCCGATTACCTGGCACTTTATGTGGATCCAATCTATTCTACGCCGACTGGACATCAGGCCCCTGCTCTTGCACTCGCAACCGTAGCTTTCGGATGGCAACTATATTTTGATTTCAGCGGATACACTGACATGGCCCGTGGCATTGCCCGTCTCTTCGGTATCCGCCTGATGCTTAATTTCAATAATCCTTACCTGGCCACGGGATTGGGTGATTTCTGGAGACGTTGGCACATCAGCCTCTCTTCCTGGTTTAAAGATTACGTTTATGTTCCTCTTGGTGGAAATCGAAAAGGGGAATTCAACACCTACAGGAACATGTGTTTGACAATGTTGATTTCGGGACTATGGCACGGCGCCACCTGGAATTTTGTCATTTGGGGGGCAGTTCATGCATTGGGCCGGGTTGTCACCCGGGCACTTGAGAATACTCCTTTTTACCAGACCAAAATACCAAAACCGGTCAAACAGCTGTTAACTTTTACGATTGTCACCTTTGCCTGGATATTCTTCAGAGCCAGAACCCTGCCAGATGCCTGGCTGATCGTCTGCCGTATCTTCAAAGACGGTTTAAGCAGTCCGGAAATTCCATTAATGATGATTGTGTTTGTACTGGCTGTTTGGCTTTACCAATATTTTTACGAATCACGAGTTCGCCGTTTTCTCAGCCTTACCTCAGTGAGAATCGGTATAGTCGTTTTGATGATCGTCTATATGGCCATGTTTGTTACATCAAGTAATAAAGAGTTTATTTATTTTCAGTTTTGATTGCCTGCAAACACGGGAGAATACGGAATATGCAGGAAAATGGATTGTCGAAAAAAGAGAAACCGGGAAAGACGGCGGTGCCTGAAGTTCCATATGCCTCGCACGAGATACGACTGTCATGTCGCGATTGGATACTGACCGTCGTTATCATCGGTGCATTATTGTATCTGGCCCCGTTAGTATGGGAAAAAACTGAAAAACTGGATCGTTCGTTAGATTACCGTATTCCCTACAGCCTGGGTTATGATTACTGGCATTACACGCGCCTTTGCCATGCAGTGGCCACAGAGAATGTAACGGTGGTCATCGGAGATTCCGTTGTTTGGGGGCACTATGTAAACAGCGATGGCACTTTAACGCATTACCTCAATGAACTGGCCGGTACGAATCGATTTGTCAACCTGGGAGTGGATGGAACGCATCCGGCTGCCATGGCTGGATTAGTAGAACATTATGGCCGGGCAATTTCAGTTAAGAATGTAATTTTATACTGTAATCTTCTCTGGATGAGTTCGGCACAGCATGATTTGCAGAGTGACACTGAGGTTCCTTTTAATCATCCAACTCTTGTTCCTCAATTTTTTCCACGTATCCCCTGTTACCAGGAACCGCTTTCAGAACGAGTCAGAATCGTCGTGGGCCGCGAAGTCCCCTTCTTCGCCTGGGCCCAGCACTTGCGAGTAGCGTATTGGGACGGCGGCGATATTCCTTCATGGACAATAAAACATCCTTATTCAAATCCGCTTCATGCGCTGACAATGCGCCTTCCTTCTGCCGATGTCATGCCATCTCCGAAACCGGATGTCCGTTCATGGACGGCAAAAGGTATTCAGAAATTCAGTCCTCAATGGGTCGAACTTGAAACTTCATTCCAGTGGAAATGTTTAAAAAAGACACTGGAAATTCTTGAAAGTCGAGGAAACCGTGTTCTGGTTTTACTTGGACCGTTCAATGAATACATGCTCACGGATGAAAGCTGTCGAACTTACACGGAATTGAAACGCGGGGTCGTATCATGGCTGGAAAAGAATGGAATCGCCTGTCATGCCGCCTCCCTGCTTCCCAGCGAAGTCTATGCTGATGCCAGCCACCCGTTGGCAGAGGGTTATGCCGTTCTCGCCAGACAAATCTATCCAGCGATAGCTTCATTTCTGAATTATTCTGTTCCTAAACCAAAGAGCAATAAATCGGATAAGCCGGCAAAAGAAAAATAATCATTCCAAATAACCTGTATCATGCCTTAGATATTTATGAACAGGTATCAAACGATTGAAATCAAGAAGACCTGCCAAGGACTGGATTGAAACCCTGACACCGGCTTCCCTCACTGCCGCGATCGGATTTAATCCACCAAGAACGACCATTCCACAATAACCTTCCGAAACTGAGATATCAAAAAGCGGCTGACTTGGCCTGCCTATGGCCAGGATGCCGCCAAGCCCATGTACTTTCATTGCCCGCTCCACCTTTCGTATTTGGTCCAGAGCCACTGACGGGATTTCGCGAAAACTTGCACAAACAATTCCCGAACCTCGCAAAACTGCACTGCGTACTCTTGTCATGTCCGCCCTGATAAATACTTCAAGAGGATCAAGCGTCGACCCGCGATATTCGATCATGTTTACAAAACGAATTGGTTTTCGATCCTTGATTTCCAGAAGGCCGCCGAACCTTGAAACAACAGGAATACCTTCCTTTTGAAATATTCCATTCAAAGTTACACTGCAGACTGTGCCTATTGCTATTGATCCTTCGGGTACAACAACACTCCCAAGTTTTGCACCTTCCTGCGCTACTGCCATCATTCCACCAATAGAAAAACCGTAATTAACGATCAATTGAATTTCCTTGATGGCAAGCCTGAAATCAGCGGGATCGATCAACGACACATTTATTATTATCGTCCCTTTACCATCCTTGACATTAAACGACATTTTGTAACCCAGCGAATCAACTTTTGCGGCAACAATACCCATTCTTGCCATGGCATTAGTCCGCGAAATTTCTTCTCTGCCGCGCTCAGTAATTTCACGCCCCATACGTCGACTCACCAGTTTTGTGAATCCCTGGGCATCGAGCTTGAGTAGATAATACCGTACAGTCCGTGGTTGAAGGTCAACACCCATCGAAAGAAGAGCCGAAACAATTTGAGAAGCCCCAAGTGGCTTTCCGCTTTCACTCAACACTTTCAGTATTGCTGATTTAGCCTCATCACTCCGCATTCTCATAAACAATCCGTAACATTTATTACCGTATTTTATTGCCGATTTATTCAACCATCATAAAACAACTAACATGTCTTTTAAGACTCTTCCATATAACAATACGGCAATATTGCCGTATATTCCAGCATGTTTTTCCACTAATCAAGTGCAGAATCGTTGACTCCATCAACAGCAAATGTATTTTAACGGCTTGTGATTACCGTTTATCAAAATAAATCAACCAACGAAACAAAAAGGAGATTGAGATATGGATTTAGTCACACAGGTACTTGAAAACGTTGCGAGAAGAAATCCAGGCGAACCGGAATTCCTGCAGGCGGTAACCGAAGTGCTGGAGTCTGTTCAACCAGTAATAAAACGTAATAAAGCTTATCAGGAAGCATGTATACTCGATCGTCTCGTGGAACCTGAACGTGTATTCATATTCCGAGTTCCATGGCAGGACGACCAGGGTAGATTCCAAATTAATCGCGGCTTCCGTGTCCAATTCAACAGCGCCATCGGTCCATACAAGGGCGGGCTTCGTTTCCATCCGTCCGTCTATCTTGGAATTATAAAGTTCCTTGGGTTCGAGCAGATCTTTAAAAATGCACTTACCACTCTTCCTATGGGCGGTGCCAAAGGTGGTTCAGATTTTGATCCTAAGGGAAAGTCAGATTTTGAAGTAATGCGTTTTTGCCAAAGTTTCATGACTGAACTTCATAAACATATTGGTCCGGACACGGACGTACCTGCAGGTGACATTGGTGTTGGTGGTCGTGAAATCGGCTTCATGTATGGACAATACAAACGACTGAGTAACGAGTTTACCGGCGTACTTACGGGTAAAGGGCTGAAATGGGGCGGCAGCCTGGTTCGTACGGAAGCTACCGGATATGGCCTGACATACATGATTGACGAAATGTTGAAAGATGCCGGTGAGTCGATTGATGGCAAGACCGTCGTTATGTCTGGTTCAGGTAATGTAGCCATTTACGCAGTGGAAAAAGTCCACCAACTGGGTGGTAAGGTCGTGACAATGAGTGATTCCAACGGCTGGATACATGATCCTGAAGGTATAAAGCTCGATCTGATCAAGGACATCAAGGAAGTTCGCCGTGGTCGTATCAAGGAATACACTGCTGAAGTTAAATCGTCATCATACACTGATGCCGGCAGTGCAAAGAACGTGTGGAGCGTCCCCTGCGATATAGCAATGCCAAATGCAACCCAGAACGAATTAAACGGCGATGATGCGAAGAAACTGATCAAAAACGGCGTTAAGGCAGTTGGTGAAGGCGCCAACATGCCATCTACACCGGAAGCCGTCGATACATTCCTAAAGGCAAAAGTTCTCTTTAGTCCTGCAAAGGCAGCAAACGCAGGCGGCGTTGCAACAAGCGGATTGGAAATGGCCCAGAACAGTATGCGTCTTAGCTGGACCTTTGAAGAAACCGATGCCAAGCTTAAGCGTATTATGCAGAGCATTTACACGCAATGCAAGGAAGCGGCCGACGAATACGGTTGCCCGGGCAACTTTGTTGCCGGTGCAAATATTGCCGGATTTATCAAGGTCGCCGACTCGATGCTGGCTCAGGGGCTTGTGTAAGAAACGGTATTTTCCTCTGGGTATAAAAGATTAAAACTATTCCATACTTTTGTTGCGAAAAGTACTCAAACCAACTAGAATCGTGTCCCAATTAATTCAATAACACAAAAAGTTAAGGATTCCTAATGGTACAAGGTATCGGATTTGATAATGAGAAGTATTTGAGCGAACAAACTGCCAGTATTATAAAAAGGGCGGAAAGTTTCGGGAACAAGCTCTACCTTGAATTTGGCGGCAAGCTTGTCTTTGACTATCATGCCGCAAGAATTCTTCCCGGATTCGATCCTAACGTAAAGATGCGTCTTCTTCAGCGCTTGAAGGGTAAAGCCGACATCATCCTCTGTATTTTTGCCGGGGACATTGAACGAAAGAAAATCCGTGCCGATTTTGGAATCACTTACGACGCCGATGTTCTGAAGGTTATGGACGATCTAAGAGAATGGGATATTGAGGTGAGGGCTGTAGTGATTACGCGTTTTGAGAACCAACCTGCAGCGAAACAGTTCATGAACAGGCTTGAGAGGCGCGGAATCAGGGTTTATACGCATAGCGCGATTGAGGGCTATCCTGCTGATGTCAATCTGATCGTAAGCGAGGAAGGGTTTGGCGCTAATCCATACATTGAAACAAAGAATCCGATTGTGGTTGTTACAGGGCCGGGACCGGGAAGCGGCAAGATGGCTACATGTCTTAACCAAATGTATCACGATCATAAAAACGGCAAGAAGTCTGGTTATGCCAAATTTGAGACCTTTCCCATATGGAACCTTCCGTTGAAACATCCGGTAAATGTGGCATACGAAGCGGCGACAGCAGATATAGGTGATTTTAATCAGGTTGACCCATTTCATCTCGAGGCGCATGGTGAGACTGCCATTAACTACAACCGGGATGTTGAAATATTCCCGGTATTGAAGAAGATTCTTGAAAAGATAATGGAAGAAAAATCTGTATATAAATCTCCAACTGATATGGGGGTCAACCGGGCAGGATTTGCCATAGTTGATGATGAAGTTGTCAAGAAAGCTGCTACGCAGGAAATTATCAGGCGTTATTTCAGATACAGCTGTGAATATATGATGGGATTAGCTGATCGTGAGACAATCAGACGTTCCGAGATGCTGATGGAAGAATCGAATGTGAAACCTGAAGACAGACCTGTGGTAAATCCAGCACGTCAGGCTGCAGTGCTGGGTGAAAAGAAAAACAAGGGTAACCAGGGTGTCTTCTGCGGAGCTGCAATACAGTTAAACGATGGTTCCATAGTAACCGGGGAGAATTCCGCCCTGATGCATGCGGCATCCAGTCTCGTTTTAAATGCAATCAAGAAACTTGCGGATATTCCTGATAAAATACACCTGCTTTCGCCGAATATCATCGAGTCAATAGGCAAGCTCAAGACAAATATTCTCAAAGCCAGGCAGGTGAGCCTGGATTTGGAGGAAACTCTTATAGCTTTGAGTATCAGTGCCATGACCAATCCTGCTGCAAATCTTGCCATGGAAAAACTCAAGGATCTGCGGGGCTGTGAGATGCATGTGACTCACATTCCGACTCCCGGAGATGATGCGGGACTCCGACGGTTGGGCGTAAACCTGACAAGTGATCCGAAGTTTTCAAGCAAGAGCCTTTTTGTAGCATGAAATAAGTGAAATGTAACAATACAACCTGGAGACAAGTTAATGCCTAAGCATAAAGATATAAACAAAGTCATGATTATCGGGTCAGGGCCAATTATCATCGGCCAGGCCTGTGAATTTGATTATTCGGGTACCCAGGCCTGCAAGGCTCTCCGCTCCCTTGGGTACAAGATAATCCTTGTGAATTCCAATCCGGCCACCATCATGACGGATCCCGGCACGGCTGACATTACCTACATTGAACCCCTTAATGTTGAAAGAATGACTCAGATCATTGCGAAAGAGCGTCCAGATGCTCTTCTTCCCAATCTTGGTGGTCAATCTGGCCTGAACCTGAGTTCCGAACTTTACAAGGCTGGTGTATTGGACAAATACGGAGTCAAGGTCATAGGTGTAAAGATTGATGCCATAGAAAGAGGAGAAGACAGGATCATTTTCAAGGAGACGATGAATAAGCTCGGTATCGAGGTACCTAAGAGCACAGCTGTTTATACTGTGGAAGAGGCTGAAAAGATAGCGGCAGAACTCGGATATCCTGTTGTTGTACGTCCGGCATATACAATGGGAGGTACCGGTGGCGGTCTTGTTTATAATGTTGAGGAACTGCGCACGGTTGCGAGCAGAGGAATCTCAGCAAGCCTTATTGGTCAGATTCTTATCGAAGAATCAGTTGTCGGATGGGAAGAGCTTGAGCTTGAAGTGGTACGTGATTCCAAGAACCAGATGATCACGGTTTGTTTTATCGAAAACGTTGATGCCATGGGTGTTCATACTGGTGATTCTTATTGCACGGCACCTATGCTGACAATTGATCCGAAACTTCAAGCGAAACTTCAGGATTTTTCCTACAGGATCGTGGAGGCCATTAAAGTTATAGGAGGCACTAATATTCAGTTCGCGCATAATCCGAAGAACGGGCGTATTGTTGCCATCGAAATCAATCCCCGAACATCCCGATCTTCCGCGCTTGCATCGAAAGCAACCGGTTTCCCCATTGCGCTTGTGTCGTCAAAATTGGCCGGTGGCATGACGATGGATGAAATTCCTTATTGGCGTGATGGAACGCTGGAAAAGTATACCCCGTCAGGCGATTACGTTGTAGTCAAGTTTGCGCGCTGGGCGTTTGAGAAATTCAGGGGGTCAGAAGACAAGCTTGGCACTCAGATGCGCGCTGTCGGCGAGGTGATGAGTATAGGTAAAACGTACAAGGAGGCTTTTCAGAAATCCATTCGATCTCTGGAGAACGGCAGACATGGTCTCGGTTTTGCGAAGAATTTTAACAAAAAATCTCTTGAAGAACTCATGGTGATGCTCAAGGAGCCTTGCAGTGAACGTCAATTTATTATGTATGAGGCCCTTCGCAAGGGAGCAGATGTGCAAAAGCTCCACGAGATGACCCATATCAAGGTTTGGTTTATTCAGCAGATGAAGGAATTGGTGGAACTTGAAGAGCAGATTCTCAAGAGTAAGGGCAAACTTCCTCCAGATAAGCTTTTAATACAGGCCAAAAAGGATGGATTTGCAGACAAATATCTTTCAAAGCTTCTTGGCGTTGCAGAAAAGGCAATCAGGGAAAAGAGGACTTCACTTGGTCTAGTTGAGGCTTGGGATGCCATCCCGGTGAGTGGTGCGGAGAATGCCTGTTACTACTATTCAACATATAATGCGCCGGACAAGACAAAGAGCAGTACTAACAAGAAAAAAATTATGGTTCTCGGTGGCGGGCCAAACAGGATAGGACAGGGTATTGAATTCGATTATTGCTGTGTCCATGCTGCATTTGCCCTCAGGGACATGGGGTATGAAACGATCATGGTTAACTGTAATCCTGAAACGGTTTCTACGGATTATGATACTTCTGACAAACTCTATTTTGAACCGTTGACCGTGGAAGATGTGTTAAGTATCTATGAAAAAGAAAAACCCATGGGGGTCATTGTACAATTTGGAGGGCAGACGCCACTTAATCTGGCACGGGAACTTGAAGAATCGGGAGTAAAAATTCTCGGGACATCTGTTGATTCAATTGATCTTGCTGAAGATCGTGACATGTTCAGGAAGATGATGGAAAAAATGAAGATTCCGATGCCTGAAGCCGGCATGGCCAGTAGTATTGCAGAGGCAAAAAAGGTGGCAGCCCGCATAGGTTATCCGGTCATGTGCCGTCCTTCATTTGTCCTTGGAGGACGGGGGATGGAAGTTATTTATGATGAAGAAATGCTCGAACAATACGTTGGCGCAGCAGTAGATGTTACGCCTGAACGTCCTATTCTGATCGACAGGTTCCTCGATAATGCACTTGAAACCGAAGCGGATGCTATAGCTGACGGGAAAGGTGCTTTTGTCCCCGCAATTATGGAGCACATAGAACTCGCAGGAATTCATTCAGGTGATTCTGCGTGTGTCATTCCGCCGGTAAATATTCCAGAAAAACACATCAAAACCATAGAAGAATATACGCGGAGGATTGCCGTTGAACTAAAAGTCGTGGGCTTGATGAATATGCAATATGCCATAGCAAAGGATATTGTATATGTTCTGGAAGCCAATCCCCGGGCTTCCCGTACAGTTCCTTTGGTTTCCAAGGTCTGTAATGTTTCGATGGCAAGGGTTGCCACCCAAATGATGCTCGGTGGCAAACTTTCTGATACAGGATTGAAGAGAAGGAAGATTCCACATTTTGGAGTCAAAGAGGCGGTATTTCCGTTTAATATGTTCCCGGAGGTTGATCCGATACTCGGGCCTGAAATGCGGTCAACCGGAGAAGTTCTTGGCATGGCTGATTCATTTGGTATGGCATTCTATAAAGCACAGGAAGCGGCCAAGTCGACATTGCCTGTTGAAGGTACAGTGCTTATAAGCGTATCTCCCAAGGATCGTCCGGCCGTCCTCGAAGCGGCCAAGGCGTTTTCAAAACTCGGGTTTAAAATCAGAGCAACAAGAGGTACGCATGATTTTCTCGCGAAGGAAAAAGTCAAATCGGAGATTATACTTAAATTGCACGAGGGCAGACCAAATATTGCAGATGCCATAATGAATAAGGAGATTCAACTGGTAATCAATACTCCGGCAGGAAAAATGGGACAGACAGATGACTCTTATATCCGGAAGGCGGCAATCAAGTACAAAGTACCTTATATAACTACTTTGGCGGCGGCATCTGCCGCAGCCAAGGGGATTGCAGCATTTTGCAAGGGTAAGTCAGTCGTAAAATCACTTCAGGAATATCACGCTGATATCAAGTAATGTGAATTAAACCGGTATACGAGAGAAGTCCGTCGCGGTTTGTATAGCGGCCGGTAATGCACCTCGTTATCTGCCTCCGAATTTCCACCTTCTTTCCTTTCGTTTCTTTGATATATTCTCACCATGAAAAGCACCGCTATCAGATTGCAGAAATTCCTCGCTGAGCGCGGAACATCTTCACGACGGAAATGCGCCGGGATTATCCAGGAAGGGCATATAACAGTCAACGGCACTGTGGTCAGGGAACCTGGCTTTCGCGTGGATCCCGTTATCGATGTGATATGTCGTGACGGCAAACAGCTTGGTTCGATAAAGGAACGGCACCGCACAATTATACTTTATAAACCGCGCGGTTATATCTGCAGTACATCGGACAAAGACGGACGAACAATTTACGAATTAATCAAAGGTATTCCTGAAAGGCTGGTTCCTGTAGGACGGCTTGACAAGAACAGCGAAGGATTGCTCCTGATGTCAAACGACGGCAATTTGACCCTTAAACTGACTCATCCCCGCTTTGAACATGAAAAAACATACGAAGTTACGGTATCAGGCATGGTTGATGGTCATGTTCTGCAAAAACTTCGATCACGCATGCTGATCGATGGATACCGGATACAACCGGCAAAGGTTAATTTATTAAGGAAGAATACAGCAACAGGCCGTATTGTTCTGCAATTTGTCCTGAAAGAAGGAAGAAACCAGCAAATCAGGAAAATGTGTGACCAAGCTGGTCTTGAGATACATCGCCTGGTACGGACAAAAATCGGGAATATGGGTATTTCAGGGTTAAAGCCAGGTCAATGGCATGATTGCGAAATCTCACTGTAATCCCATCTTCAGCTTGCTATTGCATCATTATGGTGGCCCGACCGCTCCGCGGACGGTTCTTCTCCGTTTCACTGCCCGCGCGATGGAACTCGCGGGCCACCTTTAGCAATGGTACAATCCCAAACAAAAACTGATAGAGCGGTTTAAGAAATGCTGTAGCCGAATATATCGCCGTGCAGTAGTATAGTGACGCCCCGATATAACGGGGCGGCTACATCAGGATGTTTCAGGATGTGAATGTAGCCACGGCGTTACATCGCCGTGCAGTAATAAAGCGACGCCCCGACACCTGCCAGCCAACGGGGCTTTGGGCAGGCTGGGAGCGAGGCAGCTATAACGATAACATGGCTATGACTTTTGTTAATACGCTCTAATAAGAAATCTTACTGAAATGTCAAACAGGACACGCAATACTTAGTACATGATTTCATGAATATGACCACGTGTTTAAAAGGTGGACCGTGTACTCCCTGGCCGGGCTCGGGCTAGGCTGTCCCGCCTGCATGGCGTCGGGGCGGGCAGGCTTGCCGCGGGAAGCTTCACTGTAATCATCAAAATACTCATAGACTAAGCGCACGGGCAGCATCAGTTTTGGCTTTTGTAACACCTGTACTGTTGCCACATGCCTTAAGGAAGAAAATGTAATCATCCCACACATCGCTCTTTCCGGGAAGTTCGTCCAGTGCGGCGCGCAAGTCGGAACAGGCGCCAACAACATCGCCCATTGAACCGCGATATCTTCCTCTGAGCGCCATAAATAACGGAGATTTAGGATACTTTGCCAACCCACGCGCAAGATATCCCTTCGCCCTTTCCGGGTGATTTGCGCGCATTGACAAATTGAACAGGCGGTAAAGAGCCCAGAAATCATCAGGCTGATATTTCAGAATAAGTTCACTCTGAAGAGCAGTCTGGACCAATTCCCCGGCTGAAAACATGGATTCCGCAGACAAGGACAATGTAGCCAGAAGCTCGTTGCGTACAATGGGATTTTCAGGGTCCATCTCAATCGCCTTAAGAAGTGTGGAACAAGCCTCCCCTATTGCGTTTTTTGACCGCGAAATGCTGGCCTCAAGAGTCTTTCGCAACGCCACCCTTGATTTTGCAATAGCCTTACTATCCTGCTCAGTCGATCCAAGGAGAATTTCAACAGGAATTTCAGTGAAAGAATCGAGTAACACCTGCTGATTGTAATCCGACATATATTTCAAGGCGCTTTTCGGAGCTGAAAACTCAATTACAGGGAACTCATCGGTATTCAACCTTACAGATGGCACCGTACCAACACTCGCCGGTAATTTCCCCACAAACATGCCAAGAATCATGCCTGGTCCCGACACCCCAATCTCTTTCATTGAATCACGGACACCAGGAACGTTAAACTTCTGCTGAAGGATCTGCCAATTTACCTTTGAAGAGTCTTTAAACCCTAAAAGAATCGTTTCATAGCCCGCAAAGAAAACAAGAGTATTAGTAAATACCGCCGAAAAAGAATTTTGGATTATACGGACATCTTCCCGCGAAAGTTCATAAAGGGGGAGAAATTGAGCCATAACCCCGCCATTTTCCAAACAATTTTTCGCCTGCAAAAAATGTTCTACGGTGTACAAATTCGCAGCACCCCCCATCATAGGTTCAAAGGGATCTGCTGTAATAACATCATATTTCCGGGCAGTTGCAAAAAGATGGTTCCTGCCATCATTGATGGTGATTAGCACATTAGTGCGTGACAAAACACAATGGTTGAAATTCTGCCAGAGCAAAGCCACCTTCTGTACAACAGGTTCAATTTCCACAGCTTCAACATGCTCAGCAGGATAGCAAGCCAAGGCTCCCAAAGTCACTCCAGCTCCCAGGCCGATATTCAAAACCCGGCGCGGATCAGGATGGAAAAGCATGGGCAGATGTCCCATCATTCTCTGCAGCATCATGCCGCGAGGAGTGGTGTCCGCCTCCGTCTTTCCGTCAATACAGAAAGATATACCCTCATCTTCAGACTTACTGACCGAAGCCGTAGACGATAGTCCTTCATCGTACAAAAGGAGTCTATCGGACAATATTCTTTCACGAAATGTAATCTGACCATTTTTAACAAAATTCCAAGGCCCAAAATAGGCTCCTGAGGCAAGAACCCTTTTATCCCAGTGCGGCGGACATACAACCAGGACAAGAAGGACAATAAAAGACAAGGCCGTCATGTTTGTTTTTACCAGCCATGAACCTCCCAAAACTTGCAATACAAATAACGCAAGAAACAGCGCCAGACAACTCAGCATGATAAGCGACAGCTCCATACCGAGGAACGGCAGGAAAACAAAACCGGCCAGGAAAGATCCGGCAACAGATCCTATTGTATTGAAAGCATATACCGATCCTACAGTCTTTGATGGTGAAACATGAAGATCACGTACCATTCGAGCCGCTACTGTAAAAGCAATACCAAACAGGAATGTAGAGACCAAAAGGAATGCCATGGTAATAATGAACTTGGCCGCCGTCATGCTTTCCCACGTAAATCCGTATCGAAGCAGCCAAAAAAGAAGAAACTCCGGACCTTTTCCGAACTGATACATGGAAAGAAGCGTATACAGACCTATCCCGGCACCACTCACCGCGAACAATACAGATGGTTGTTTGACACGGTCAATAAAAGGTCCAAAAATCATGGGTCCCAAAGCTATGCCCAACAGGAAAACAGCAAGCATCGCGGAGAAGGAATACGTTGTAGACCCGAAAATCAAGATCAATGCCCTGAACCATACCACCTCGAAAGCAAGAGCAAGAAATCCCGAAAATCCGATCGCGATCAGGACAAATATTACATTGCGTTCGCATTTTTTCTGCGAATCAGTCGCAGGTTCCGTGTTTGACAAGTCAGACAACGGGGAATTATCGAACTTGAAAGAATATGTAATAGCCAGAACACCGACCAGCAGGTTAATCACAACAGCAAGCAGATTTGTACCCCGGAGCCCGATCGACGGTATTAACAGAAAACCGCACGAAAGCACTCCTCCGACACCGCCCAGTGTATTCAAGCCATAAAGCAGGCCCAACCCTTTTCCGAATGTTCCCTTTTCCCGTAATATTCCGGCAGACAATACGGGCAGGGTTGCGCCCATCAGAATTGTGGGGACCATTAATAGAATCAACGCCAGAATAAATCGTAATACAATAAGGGTTACAGGAAACTCAGAATAATTCTGATATGACAATTTATAAGCAATGCGGATCAGATCGAAAAAATACGGCATCACCACCGCATAAAGACCAATAATCGCCTGGAGAATCCCAAATATCCAAATGGGTCGGTCGGTTCTTTCGCTCCATCTCCCGGCAAAATATGCGCCGATCCCGAAACCACCCATGAAGACAACGAGTATTGTTGTCGCGGCATAGATCGTATTCCCGAAAATCAAACCCAAATGACGAAGCCACAACAACTCATATACCAGCGCAGAAAAACCGGAAAGGAAAACCAGGCAAGAAATGAGAATCATATTGATAACTTCTTATAACTCAAGTCCAGATCCTTCGCTTCGCTCAGGACGACAATATTACTGCGTTACTTATGTCGTTAAGTATAACCTTATAATACCAATTTCAGTTTACTTTTGCACTATGACAGTGGCCCAGCCGCTTCACCGGCAGAATTAGACAAAGATACCGCGCGCGGAGCTCTCGGTCCACCTGCGACAATAGTGCACGCCCAATCTGTAACTGGTATAAAACAATAGCCCCCTTTTTAACTCAAAGGGGGCTATCCAGAAATACTTTTATTACATCCAATTATTTCTTCTTCCGAAGAACTTTTCTCCCCGCCAGAACCACCATACCCAAACCAAACAGCACCATCGTGCCTGGTTCCGGAATTGCAACAATCGTTTGATCCAACCCGTTTCCCAAAGCTAAATCCGTATTAAACTCATACGCGTCGGGACTTGACACTACCGGTAAATCATTAACTGTATTTGTCAGACCATTATAATAATATTGTCCTACCATAATATTTGCATCTTGAAATACACGGCCATATACAAATCCAGCTGTATACGCCTGAGTAACTGATCCTGCACTAAAATAGCCCCACATGCTGCCACCCGCAGCTGTATTGTCTACAATATAAGTGTCTATAACTTGATCATCTCCTGAAACATACCCATTAAGAGCGTTTGATATGTCGACAGGATCAATATTAGCATCAACGGTAAAAATCAATTGAACCAAAGCATTACTAACGGGGACTGAATCCGTAGGAGACATAAATCCCTGTGCAGGAGTAGCAGGGATGTAAAAACCAGCTGAAGCACCCCAAGCAATATTAAGAATTGCGTTACAGGTAGAAGTCCACATCCCCAACAAACCACAAATCAATAATATTTTTTTCACTCTATTTCTCCCAACATTATCAGTGTTAATTTTTCAATTATTAATGCAAATTATAAGGACAAAGTTCTGTCCAATTCGTTGCGGATGTTTGATACCAAAAACCATCCCCCGGGTTTATCACCAAAGTACTAGCCGTTCCCCAGCCACCACGCGTTTTATTCCATGATTGCCAAGACTGATTAGTCCTAGTCCAATAATGAAACCAATCACCGATCTTTCCAGCTTTTGCCAGTGTCGTGTTTGTCCACAAAATGTCGGCTGGATATGGATATCCAACGGCAGACAAGTTTATATTATTTACAGTTGTAGTTGCGTCAGCACCAATAGAATCAGGGACCTCACCCATCAACACAACCTCATGTAGAGCACCGGTTGCAGCAGAAGCTGGAACCTGCATCCAAAATGCATCACCGCGCATAAGAACACTCGTTCCTCCTGGCAACCCCCAACCACCACGCGTTCTAGATGTCGATATATATCCTAGAGTTGCTCGACTCCAAATATGACACCAACTTCCTTGAGGAAGCTGATTTGACACCAGATTGGCAACATTCATACCCTGCGTGCTTAAAGACTCAAGATTCAACCCAACAAGTGCCAGTCCATTGCTCGGAACCGACACTTTCATATACCCCACCACGTTAACGCTGGCCACCTCACTGGCGGCATGTAAAACTATTTGCACAGCAAAACTTAATACAATTAAAATCGCAAGAGCGGCAATTATACGTTTCATAAAATTCCCACCTCCACTAAATTAATTCAAATAACGCGCTAATACTCTAAATTTCTATTAATAATATAAAATTTTACGTACACACAGTCAACAATAAACTCGTTATTTATGCCCATTTTTTCCCGCCTGCCGGGGAAAATACTTCACTGTTGCCCAACAGCCGGCGTTTGCGCTGACTGCCCCTGCCCCGGTTGTAACGGCGGGAGCACCCCTTCCGCAACAAGTTGATCATCCATCTCCTTTGTAAGCGGTATGGGAAGCGCCGGCATGCCTTTCCTTATAACCTCCATCTGGTATTCTTTTAAGTGCTTTTCCAGCTCTTCGCCTTCATATTTGGGTTTTTCCAGCATTCGCGCCTGCCTCAATTCATCCCTTTTCTTCATAATCTCGGAACGCGAACTCCTTCCCGATTGGAATTTCGAGGCAATGGCCGACGCAACAGATGAGGCAAGTGCCCCCGGCATTCCCGACGCTTTCATGTGACTGCCGTTCATGTATATAACCCCGGTCTGGGACTCTTTTCTTAACACGGCCGATTCCTCCTCAAAATCCCCGCCAATGACCTCAATACCGTCATCACTTATTTCCCCGACACGGAGATAATAACTCTTGTTCTTAGCCGCCTGATTTACAAAACCAACCCTGATCTGCCCGTTTCTATCCATCTTTATCGCAACCATCTTCAAGGTCTTTGTAAACAAATCGCCCTGGGCCACCATCGAAGAGTTGGTTGCTTGTGCTGACTCCGAAAGCGGCTCTCCGAACGGTTTCCGGTCTATAATTGATTGATAACGCGCAAAACCATCAGATCCCGTGAGGGCTGGAAAAAGATTGGCGCCTGCCGCCGCAGAAACAGCCAGCAGGCAGGCACATGCGAAATTACAACTGATTATAACATTCTTCATCATCGCAAAACACCTTGCGTCATGACTCGATGGCAAGTACCCCCAACAGAGATTCCTCTCTTCGCTCGGAATGACCATTCTTATCTGTACCTGAACCCACAATGAATCCGGTCATTCTGACCCCGACCTCTTGGAGTCGGGGGAAGAATCTCCATTTTTGAGTTTTACAACATATCCATCATTTTTATTTCATTATTTGTGCCGGCGTACCCTGCAGAGGAGGCAGCACGCCTTCTGCAACAAGCTGGTCATCCATTTCCTTCGTAAGCGGTATTGGCAGAGGTTTCATGCCCTTGCGTATTGCATCCATTTGATATTCCTTCAGATGTTTTTCCAGCTGATCGCCAGTCAACTTGGCCGAAGCTGAATCTGGCCGTTGAGTCGCCTGTTGTTGTTCCTCCCGCCGTTTTCTTAACAGCTCAGCATATAACGACACTCTTTTCTGCTGTACAGCCTTTGCCATGGACGAAGATGCAGTAGAAGATGGAGTCGCAACACCCTTGGGAGTCTCAGCAGGTTTCTGCGGACTACTGCCCATATATATCCAACCGGATTGCAAATCTTTCTTCAACAATGCAGATTCAAGTTCAAAATCAGCGTCAATAAGTTCAATTCCATCGTCACTCTTCTCCCCCACCCTCATGTAATAACTCTTATTACCGGCCGCCTGGTTCAGGAACCCAACTCTTATCCTTCCGTTCTGATCAAGCCTGATTGCAACCATCTTCAAGGTCTTTGTAAACAGTTCCGCTTCAGATGCAGCGGCGTTAGCCACCTGCGACGGGTCTGGTGGAGGCTCGCCGAAAGGCTTTCTATCCAGAATCCCCTGATAACGGGAAAAGTCCTCGGAAACAGCGCTCACGCTCTGCAAAGCAGCCATAACGAACATACCTGCCATATGAATATATATCTTCATAAATCTTCTGATTCTTCAGCACGATAATAGCATTTCGACTATTGCACTGCAATCTGCCAGTTGTGAAGAAAACGTAAAGAATTAGCGCGTATATTCAGGTATAATCCATACCAAATTTCTCAAAAGCATAAAGAATTCCGTTTTTTTATTCTGGATTCTGGATTCTGATTTCTGGATTCTCTCTTCCTGGAATTTCATTCTTTTTCCAATTGACTGCCATAAGTATTTTGCCGTATTGTTCAACTGTTATGACAAAAAACTTTTCCATCGTGACAATGGTATTGCTCGTACTTAGAGGGCTCGTTCTGTGCCTTGTACGGACTGTACAGGTCACGGTGGGAAGCAGAAGCTAAGGCCAACACATTAGCTTCGGATCAAAAACAGGACCCACCGTAAGATGAAACGGTGGGTTTTTTTGTGGTGAAAACAAAGGATGAGAGATTATGATTACGATTAGGATTACGAGTAAGAGCATAATCATATCGTAATCGTAATCTTGTTCGTAATCTTAATCGCAGTAAAGGAAATATGAGTGCGACACAATTTGATCACGAAAAGCTGCGGGTTTATATAGAATCATTAGGCTTTTTGTCATGGCTTGAAGGATTGTTCACTCGTGTGCCGTCTAAACTATCTGTTCGAGATCAACTGGATAGGGCATCAACATCGATTCCCCTAAATATTGCAGAGGGAAATGGAAAGTATACAGAAAAAGATCGCTGTAAATATTTTGATAATGCACGCGGATCAGCATTGGAATGTGCCGCATGTTTGGATGTATTAGTTACGAAGAAAATATTGAAGGACAGAGATATCCTGCAAGGAAAAGAAATTTTGACTGGAATTGTCTCGATGCTGGTAGGATTGATAAAAAACAACTCTTCCAGCAGAGTATATGAATCACAAGAAGATTATGGAAATAATGGCAAGAAAGATTAAGATAAAGATTATGATTACGAGCAAGATTACGATTAAGAGAAAGATAAAGAGCGGGGAGATGTAACATGAGAACCGGTGCACAATGCATTATGGATGGATTACAGGAGGCGGGAGTTAAAACAATATTCGGTCTGCCGGGTGGAGCAGTTCTGGATATATTTGCACGACTTTACCATGCCCCTTTTGAATTCATACTGACAAGACACGAACAGGGTGCAACACATATGGCGGACGGTTATGCCAGGGCTACCGGAAAACCCGGGTGCTGTATAGTGACTTCCGGCCCAGGTGCCACCAATACTGTGACGGGACTGGCCACGGCATACATGGATGGGATCCCCATGGTCTGCATCAGCGGCCAGGTTCATTCGCACATGATCGGCAACGACGCGTTCCAGGAAGCCGATACCACAGGCATAACCCGCGCCGTTACAAAACATAATTACCTTGTGAAAAAGGTCGATGATCTGCCGCGCATCATTGCAGAAGCGTTTTACATTGCTTCAACAGGCAAACCCGGCCCGGTTGTTATTGACGTCCCGAAGGATATTCAGCAGGCGTCAACAAAAGTACAAACGCCCAAAGAGATCAACATGCGGGGTTATAATCCGGCAACAAATGGACATTCGAAACAGATTGAAAAACTGGCTAAAGCTATAAATAAGGCCAGAAAACCCGTGTTTTACGCCGGTGGTGGTGTCATCGCTGGTGATGCCGCCGAGGAACTGACTATTCTGGCGCGAAAGGCAAAGGTTCCTGTTACAACAACACTCATGGGGCTCGGCTCCTTTCCAGAAACCGACCCACTTGCACTCAGAATGCTTGGCATGCACGGTAGCGTTGCGGCCAACCATGCTGTCAGTTCCTGTGACCTGCTCGTTTCCATTGGCGCACGGTTCGATGATCGCGTGACAGGCAAGGTGTCGCAATTTGCGCCACATGCCGTTATTGCACATATTGATATTGACCCATCGTCCATATCAAAAAGTGTGGCGACAGATATACCCGTCGTCGGACACGCCAAGCTGGTGTTAAAAGAACTGATTGACCAGATAGAGCCGGTGGATCGTTCCGAATGGCTGGCCCAGGTGACAAAATGGCAAAAAGAATTTCCTTTTTCGTATAATAAAAATGAAAAACAGTTACTCCCCCAGTACGTCATCGAGCAGATATACGAAGTCAGTAATGGCGACGCGATTATTGTCACCGATGTGGGACAACACCAAATGTGGTCCGCCCATTTTTTCAAGTACACCAAACCGCGTACTTTTCTGTCATCAGGCGGGTTGGGAACCATGGGTTACGGCATGCCTGCTGCGATAGGAGCACAATGTGGTATAAGAAACAAAACAATCGTTAACATTGCCGGTGACGGCAGTATCCAGATGAACTTCCAGGAACTGGTTGTTGCTGTTGAACACAAGTTGCCGATTAATGTCGTAATATTGAACAATGGTCACCTCGGAATGGTGCGCCAGTGGCAGGAAATGTTCTACAAGAAGGAATATTCTGCAAGTACACTGGGTCAGGCTAACCGTCCAAAGAATGAACATATTAAGCATGAAGGGAAGGACATCTACCTGCCAGACTTTGTGAAACTGGCTGAGGCACATGGCGCCATGGGTATTCGCGTTACAAAGAAAGAAGAAGTTGGCAAAGCACTGCACAAGGCATTTGGGACTGACGGACCAGTCGTTATCGATTGTATAGTCAAGCCTGAGGAAAATGTTTATCCAATGGTTCCTCCGGGTGCATCATTGACGGAAATGGTTCAAAGCATGGCGTGAAGCAGGAGAATTAGCGCGATTATGATTAAGATTACGAGTGCGATTGAGATCTAAGATTGACATAAAATAGAGTGGAGATAAGAAATCATGAAACATGTTATTACAGCATTGGTTGAGAATCAACCCGGGGTCCTGGCTCGTATTGTTGGCCTGATATCGGGTCGCGGCTTCAATATCGAAACGCTTAATGTGGCTCCAACCCTGGATCCGACATGTTCACGCATGACCATCAAGGTTCCGGGTGACGATCGCGTGCTTGAACAGGTTACAAAACAACTTAACAAGCTTATAGACGTGATAAAAGTTACCGACCTTACACAAAAGCGTTACCTGAACAGGGAACTTGTGCTTGCGGAGGTTGCTGCGACTCCTCAGAAGAGGCAGGAAATTGTTGAACTGATAAAACTCCTTTCTGACGCAAAAGTTGTGTCCGTTCAGGAAAAGTCATTGACGATCCAAATGATCGGTGAACAGGATAAGATAAATGATTTTCTTAAACTGCTCAAACCGTTCAGGATCCTTGATATTTCGCGTTCCGGCGTGATCGCCGTGGCAAGAGGAGAATGAAAAGAAGGAATATAGTAGCCAGGAGACAGAATACAGAATAAAATCACGCAAGATAAATTTAAAGAAATACAAGAATTGTTTGAAACACATTTTCCTGCCATTCTGAATTCTGAATACTGACTTCTGAATTCTACCGTTGAAGGGAAAAGTACAGAAATAAAATAATATAAAGTGACATAATATGAAACATGACAAAGAAAAAATCTATATTTTCGATACCACTTTACGCGACGGCGAGCAATCGCCCGGCGCCAGTATGAACCATCGCGAAAAGCTGGAGCTGGCCCATCAGCTCGCGTTACTGAATGTTGATATCATTGAAGCAGGATTCCCGATCGCCTCCCCCGGCGATTTCAGGGCCGTCAAGGCCATTGCTGAATCGGTAAAGGGACCGGTAATAGCAGGACTGGCACGCTGTATCGCCAAGGACATAGAACGGTGTGCGGAAGCAGTGGTGCCTGCACGCAAATCAAGAATACATGTATTTCTGGCAACATCCGAAATACATCGTAAGTTCAAACTCAATAAGGCAAGGCACGAAATACTGAAACAGGCTGTTACAGGCGTTAAATACGCAAAGAAATTCACTCGTGATGTTGAATTCAGCCCGGAAGACGCTTCGCGTACTGAAAGGGACTTCCTGGCACAGGTAGTCAAGGCAGTAATCGATGCAGGGGCGACAACTGTCAACATCCCCGATACAGTCGGATATTCAATACCCACCGAATTCGGTGATCTGATCGCATACCTGTTCGATAATGTACCGAATATTAACAAGGCAATTATCAATGTGCATTGTCATAACGATCTCGGTCTGGCTGTGGCAAATTCACTGGCCGCGATACAAAATGGCGCCCGCGGCGTGGAATGTACAATTAATGGATTGGGTGAACGCGCAGGAAATGCAGCGCTTGAGGAAGTGGTAATGGCCATTAAAACAAGAGCCGATCTGTTCACCAATGTCGAAACAGGCATTAAGACCGAGAGACTGTACAAAGTCAGCCGGCTGGTGAGTCAGCTGACAGGTATGACCGTTCAACGGAATAAAGCCATAGTCGGAGCCAATGCATTTGCCCATGAGGCAGGTGTCCACCAGGATGGAATGCTGAAAGAGCGCAGGACTTACGAGATAATGAAACCCCAGGATATAGGTATGGACGGAACAGAACTGGTGCTGGGGAAACATTCCGGCAGACATGCTTTCCGTCATCAACTGTCCAGACTGGGATTAAATCTGACCCAAACGGAACTGGAAGAAGCATACATACGTTTCAAAGAGTTGGCCGACAAGAAAAAGAATATTTACGATGACGATCTGCAGATGATCGCAAGAGGCGATGACAGCCAGAACGCCAGCGTTTACGTTCTGGACTATCTTCATGTCTCCACGGGAACAAATGCCATTCCAACGGCCACGGTTCGCCTGAAGAAGGGAAAAGAAGTACTCCAGAGCGCTGCTTATGGCGATGGCCCAATTGACGCAGCCCTGAAGGCCATTGACAAGTTGTCAGGTGTACGCGGTAAACTTACCGACTTCTCCCTGCAGGCCATTACTGTCGGTAAGGACGCAATGGGTGAAGCCAATGTCAGGGTTGCTTTTGGACCGGACATGCTCAGCGCAAAAGCGGCAAGTACCGACATTGTGGAGGCCAGCGCGAAGGCATACTTGTCGTGTGTCAACCGTTATCTGTCAACAAGGAAACTTGCAGGTAAAAAAATAAAACATAACTGACGTCCAGGAGTCTGCCTGATCCGGCAGACTCCTGTTCTTTTTTACTTGGTGTCTTACGTACTTTGTGGCTACATAAACGTCAAATGAACCTGAGTGGACATACAAAACCTTTTGCCGTGCTAGGCCATCCCATCGGCCATACGCTTTCACCTGTAATGCATAATGCCGCAATCCAGTCGCTGGGTATGGATGCCATTTATCTGGCGTTTGATGTCGCCCCCGATACACTTATTTCAACATTAAACTCCATGGCATGCATGGGATTCCGGGGAGTAAATTTAACTGTGCCATTAAAGGAAGTCGCCTTTAAAGGGCTCAAAAAACTGGATATTTCCGCACAAAGACTGGGTTCTGTTAACACGGTAGAATTCCTTCCTGGCGGCCACCTGAAAGGACATAGCACCGATGGCAAAGGTTTCCTTATTGCCATCAAGGAAGCTTTTGGAAAAACAATCGAAGGTTTGTCGGTATTCGTCCTTGGGAGTGGTGGCGCCGGACGTGCTGTTGCGATAACTTGTGCAGTCGCGAAAGCTTCAAACATCATCGTTGCCGATATAGAAACCAAACGGGCTAGACGGGTGGTTGCCGAAATCTCGAAACTCCTGCCCCGGTCAAAGGTACAATGGCTTAAGGCAGATCCTGCTGTCTGGGTAAAAGAGTGCAGGAAAGTTGACCTGGTCATTCAGGCAACACCTGTGGGCATGAAAAAGGCTGACGCCCCCCTGCTCCCCCCATCCGCTTTCCGCAGGGGACAGATGGCCTTCGACCTCATTTACATGTACCCCGAAACAGTTTTTATGAAGGCAGCCCGCAAAAGTGGAGCCAAAACCGCTAATGGCCTCGGAATGCTGCTGCATCAGGGTGCAATCTCTTTTTCGATTTGGACGGGCATCAAGCCGCCGGTAAAAACAATGCGAAATGCGCTCGAGAAACAAGTCTACGGAAGGATTCTTTCATCATAATGCTTATTTATAATCGTAATCGTAATCGTAATCGTTTTCGTAATCTTAATCGAAAATCCCATGTTTGACCTGTTTCAGAGCTATCTTTTTCCCTGGCGCGAATTCTTCGTGTTTTTATCATTTGCATTTGGAGCCTGTATCGGCAGTTTCCTCAACGTCTGTATTTACCGAATCCCGCGCGAACTCTCCGTGGTCAAGCCCCGGTCATTCTGTCCAAATTGCAACACTCCCATTCCGTGGTATAATAATATTCCACTTTTCACCTATCTATTTCTCAGAGGGAAAAGCAAATGCTGCGACAGGGAAATTTCTTTCCGATATTTTCTGGTAGAGGCTATTACCGCAGTTCTATTCCTGCTCGTCTGGCTGAAATTCGATCTTCTGCCGGGCTCGCGTGCCCTCGGCCTGGTTCCCATTACCGACTGGCGTCTAGTCCCGGTCTACTGGCTGGTTGTTTCCGGCTTGATACTTGGAACTTTTGTTGATTTCGAACACCTGATTATTCCCGATCGTGTAACGCTCGGCGGTATTGTTTCAGGAATAATACTCAGCTTCGCTTTACCAAGTCTCCATCTGGAAGATTCACATATCATCTCCCTTCTTTACGCTCTGCTGGGAACCCTGGTTGGAGGCGGGATGTTATGGGGCCTGGCCATTTTCGGCAAAATGCTTTTCCATAAAGACGCAATGGGATTTGGCGATGTAAAACTGCTGGGCGCCCTTGGCGCTTTCCTGGGGACAAAAGCTGTCTTTTTTAACGTCCTCATATCATCGTTGATAGGTTCTATTGCCGGAGTTTCTCTCATTTTGGCAAAAAAACAAACCATGCAAAGCCGCATTCCTTACGGTCCATATATTGCCTTTGCAGCCATTATATGGATTCTATGGGGAACAACTATTTGGGATGCCTATATCAATATGTTCATTCCGCCGGAAATAACACCTCCCGATCCGACCATTATATCACCCAATCCTCAACTCTACATAAATTGACATTTAGGTCTCTTTTCTCTAGGTTCTCTTCTCACTTTACTGGAGAAAACATATGTGTAAGGACTGCGGATGCGGGCAACCTGAACAGGATAATGGACACTGGCATAATGGTCATTTTCACCGTCATGCCAATGCTGGAACGCCACATCAACACAGCCATGATCACGACAATTCCACGAGTCGTACCATCACAATCGAAAAGAAGATTCTTTCCCGAAACGATGAAATGGCCGATAAAAATAGATATTGGCTCGCGGAACGTGGCGTTGTGGCCGTAAACATGATTTCCTCCCCGGGTTCAGGTAAAACATTTCTCCTTGAACGCACTCTTGAAAGACTGCGCGACCGGGTTAAATGCGCGGTTATTACTGGCGACCAACAAACCGATAATGATGCCCGCCGCCTTGCAGGCAAAGGAGCTGAAGTCCGCCAGATCGAAACAATAAGCGCCTGCCACCTGGATGCAGAAAAAGTCGGACGCCTTTTGCCGGAAATCATCACAACGGGTATAAAACTTTTATTCATCGAGAATGTCGGTAATCTTGTATGCCCGGCAGCCTTCGACTTGGGGGAAAACTTCAAGATCGCCCTGTTGTCAGTAACAGAAGGCGAGGACAAACCAGTCAAATACCCTTCTCTCTTTTCACTGGCGCCGGTCGTTATCCTGACAAAAACAGACCTGATTCAATACCTGGATTGGGATATCACCAAGTGCCGTGACTATCTGCGGCATATTCATCCTGGAGTTTTTATTTTTGAACTGAGCGCCAAGACCGGCCAGGGAATGGATGCGTGGATAGACTATCTTGAGAAACTGACGAAATAGACCCGAATCACCCAAGTGTAAAATGAGAACACTCGACTACGTCATATTTGCCATCTACCTGGTTGGTATCATGATTCTCGGCATGGCCGTATCGCGATACAGGCAATCGGGTGATGACTTCCACGTCGCCGGTCGCTCAATGAAATGGTTTCCCGTCGGCGCATCCATCCTTGCTACAGTATTCAGCGCCATTAATTTCACAGCATTTACAGAAGAAGTATTCAGCCATGGTCTTTATGTCCTCATGGCAGTGCCAGTCTTTGTCATTGTGGCGTTTCCTGTAATACAAATAATAATGCCGTTCTATCACGAGATGAGACCTGTCAGTGCCTATGAATTCCTGGAGAAGAAATTCGATCTCCGGGTCAGACGACTTGCCAGCGGCACTTTTATTATCTGGCGGGTTTTCTGGATGTCAGTGGCCATATATGCGACTGCAATCTTTCTTACGGCTGTAACATCGATTAATATATATATCCTCATCTTTATTGCCGGTTTTACGACTACGGTCTACACCCTGTCAGGCGGCATGCGTGCCGTAATGTGGACTGATGTCGCACAGTTCATTATACTGTTTGTTTCTCTTGTAGTCGGAGTAATTGTAGTATCAAACGATCAGGGTTTTACCGGAATAATCAAAAATGCATCAATCAACGGCCTCACAAAACCATTCTATCCCTTCGATCCGCAGATATTCTCTCCCGATCCCCGTATACGCATAACCCTCTGGAGCGCGCTTATCGGAACATTCACTGCATTCCTGGCACGATATGGAGCCGACCAAATGGTCGTCCAGCGTTATTTCACAGCCAGAACCCTGGCCGATGCAAAACGCGGGTTCATCCTCAACGCAGTGTTCTCGATCCTCTCACTCCTCTGTCTTGCATTTCTTGGTTTCGCGATCCACGCGTATGCGAAATCAAAGGGGATCCCGGCAGGGAGTGGTGCCAAACCCATCAGTTATATCGGGTGGTTTGTTGCATCTCTGCCGTACGGGGCGTGCGGTCTCCTCGTTTCCGGTCTCTTTGCATCAACTATGTCCAGCATCGATTCCGGTATACATTCATGCTGTACCGCCTTTGTCACCGATTTCAGGAATCGTAACACACATGAAAAGGCTGACTCAGAAAGCACATTGATAGCCGAACGGATTCTGACTCTTCTTATCGGAACTGTTGTAACGTTTACGGCATGTTTTGTAGGCAAACTCGGAAGTATTTTTGAAATCGCCAACAAAATAATCAACGGAATAGGAAGCCCATTATTAGCGTTGGTTTTAATCGGCATGTACGGACGTAGATTCACTGCATCAGGAGTACTGACAGGTGGTATAGCCGGCATCCTCTGGAGCGTCGCCACAAGCATATTCGTCAAACATCTTGCGCTCCATTATTATGCCGTTGCAAACCTCATCGGTACCCTTTTCTTCTGCTGGCTGTTTAGTGTCATCATTCCATCGCCTGACGGGGATAAAGGCCTTAACATTGGTAATATTGTCAATACAAATGAAAAAATGTGAACTACTTTCTCCTGCCGGTGATATGGATTCAGCATATGCTGCAATTCATTACGGCGCGGACGCAATCTATATGGGTATGAAAAAATTCTCAGCCCGCGCCGAGGCTGAAAATTTCACGCCTGACATATTAAGTGAAATAACCGCCTTTGCTCATTCATCAATTCCACGCCGGAAAATCTTCGTTACAGTCAATACGCTTATCCTGAACCACGAAATCCCTGAACTCATCGAGACACTCGCCGTGATTTCAGATATCGGAGTTGACGCAATAATAGTTCAGGACCTCGGCGTGGTTCACATCGTCAGTAAATACTTCCCGAATCTTACGCTTCACGGCAGTACACAACTGGCGATTCACAATCTCGCAGGGGCAAAAACACTTTCACAACTCGGGTTCCGGCGCGTCACGCTTGCGCGGGAACTTACAATTGGCGAAATCCGCAAGATCGCCGCCGAAGCAGGTATCGAAGTGGAAGTGTTCCTGCACGGTGCCCTCTGTTATTCATACAGCGGACTCTGTTTGTACTCATCAATGCTCCGTGGCCGCAGTGGAAACCGCGGACGGTGCAACTATCCCTGCAGGGATTCATTTAGTTCGGACATCCATACCAAATCATTCCCCTTCTCCATGAAAGATATTGCGCTTCCTGATGACCTTCTTCCTCTACGAGAAGCCGGCGTAATCAGTTTCAAGATCGAAGGCAGAAAGAAAAGCCCGCTCTACGTTGCAGCAACCACATCCTATTACAGGAAATTGATTGACGGCAAGATAAGTAAAAATGACAGGAAACAATACGATGACGATATCAAGACTATCTTCAGCCGGCCCTGGACAAATCTTTACGTACGTTCCGAGAATAATGCTGATACCGCTGACACCGAAACTGTCGGCCATCGCGGGGCCCCAATTGGCAGGGTCGAGAGAGTTATCAATCCCAATTCCAGAAATGCAAAACTTCAATTTAAAACCGAACGGCCGCTGGAAAGACACGATGGACTGCAGATTGATCTGCCCGGCCGCCCATTTGGCTTCCCAATCGACACGCTTTATCTCATGCCGCAAAATGGGAAAGGACAAAGTAAAACCGTTTTTGAAGCTCCAGCCGGCTCGACAGTACAGGTAATCCTTCCGCAGGATCATCCGCACCTGCCAAAAGGTTCCATAATTTACTGTTCCTCATCACAGGCAGTAAAGCGCCGCTATAAATTCATAAAACCTAAACCCGGTGAATTTAGAGTCCGCAAAAACATTACAGTCGACGTCTCCTTAAATAAAACAAACATAACTGCCACTGCTGCAGAAGGACCAATCCATGTAAGTTCTGAAGTCAAAGGCATATTCGAAAAAGGGAAAAATATCGAAGAAATGGAGAAGACTGTTAAAAAAGTATTCGAAAAACTTGGCGATACATGCTTCAGTCTCAAGGATTTTTCTTTCAAAAACCCGGAAAAACTATTCGCACCAGTTTCGTTATTAAACCGCCTTCGTCGTGATGTTCTCTCAAGCCTGAAATCTCAAATCGAACAACAACAAGCCGCTACATTTATAGAATACAAGGAAGCGCTTAAACCTGTGCTGAACCAGGAAAGAAAAACAGAAATTAGTTGGTCCATAAAAACTGATTCATTATCAAATCTCTCTTCTTTCACCGTATCCGACTGGAAAGATGTATGCGAGCTTGTAATTGACATCGGAAATGAGCCCTTATCCTCCCTGATGAAAGCTCTTCACGACTATTCGGATTTAATTGGCAAAGACAACATCAGACTCGCACTCCCTGTAATAACCAGAGCAAGAGATGAAAAATCACTTCTGGAGAAAATCACGAAATTCCAACATGAAGGATGGACGCGCTGGGAAGCCGCCAATCTGTCGGCATGGCCATTCCTTGGCTTTTCTGCTTCTGAAACAAAGTCTTTGCCTTTCTCTTCCGACTGGTCTGTATACGTTTTAAACCGTGCTGCGGCACTCCAGGTCATGGATATGGGCGCCTGTAGATTCACTTTGTCACCGGAAGATGGTTTTGACAATATGGCTTCTCTCCTGAAAGAGTTCGGAGAAAAAGCCACAATCATTCTCTACCAGGATACGCCGCTCTTTATATCCGAAACCTGCGCGTTCGCAAATATCACAGGCAAATGTACCGGCAAAAATGATTGTATCACCGGTGAATTACCGCTGGTTTCCGGCAAGAAAGAACGGATACTCTTGATCACAAGAAACTGCCGGACAATCGTAATAAACGAGCATCCTTATTGTATTGCCAATAATATCAAAAAACTCTTAGCCGCTGGCGCAACTCATTTCCGCGCTGATTTCATATACCGTCGCCATAATCCCGCCAAGGTATTGGAAATCTGGCATGCGCTCAGGACTGGCAAAAATCTGCCGGCAAGTTACGAAGCGAATATCTCCGCCACACTTCTGTAGTCAATGGATTCCTCGAATTAAAGGTTATTTCTTAATGCTGTAGATAATGCAGCCAGTCGCGGCTGACGCTGGACTATGGCACTGAAAATGTCCGCCACAGCTTCACCGATTTTCCATAGCGCCTGACGGAAGTTTGCTTTCTCAGCCAACTCAACCATTTGCGGATATTTAAGGCCGGAAATTTTACGTAGATTTTCGTTGTAGTCCAAGCCTTCCGGTGTTTGATGTAATTCCATTTCAGACAGAATGGAGGCAATATTTGCCTTCAAATAACGCCGGTTCTCGGCCAATACAAAACGAAGCACATCGGCTTTTTCAGGCGCCCATCCTTCACTGAATTTCTTTCCTAACGTTCCCTTTGAAACCCCAACGCGCATGTAATGAAACTGAACAGGCTCTATCGGTGTTTCCGCTAAATCCATAAAGAGCGTCGTCCAATTAAGTCGTAATTCTTTTCGTCCCACTTCATGAAAACTTACAAGATCCTGGATCGGCCGGTTTCGCGGGGTATATTGGCCATCCAGCAAATGTAGATCGAGACCATGCTGAATATTTTTGATCAATGAATCGCCGACCACATGTGCCATCCACCCGAATACATATGCGAGAGGACGTTCACCGGGACTAAAATATTCAAATGTGTCTTCAACCACGCTTGCAAAGTAGTCGGGTAAAAGATTCCATGGGACAGCCAGCTTGTTTTCGGATTTTACCCATCCAAATACCAAGTGAGCACGTCCATAAAACATATCATGAATTTGTCTAGGCGTGAATTTCCCCTCAGGTGTACTAAGATAATACGGACGGACTGGACCGCCGGTTAGCGGACTCTTTTCCACCGGTACTGTGCCAAACCCAACCTCTTTCCCCGTATCCATACAGATAGCCTCAGGCATGGCTTGAATATCACAACCGAGATATGATCCTGCAAGGTAACTGGAAAGATGTTGTTGAACAATCCGTGTTATTGGTAACCGTCGTTTTTCTGCTGCCTGTTTAGCAAGTATAGCGTAAAGGGTATGTCCTACAATTCCACTCATAATAATCTTGAATCAATTATGATGAGATCATTTCAAACTGGATAACGTTTCTTTGATCAACAATTCAGCAGTATCTTCCCTGGGCGCGCCACCTTCAACCGGCAGAATTTCATACCCGCCGCGATTGAAACATTCCGGCAATGGGATATAACCGCACTCCCCCATGGCCAAGGTTACCGGCCAGGTATATTTAAACGGCGAACGTTTTTTGATCTCCAGACCAATTTCCGTGAACGCCTCTCCCGGAATCGAGGTAAACACCAGTCGGCCATCAAATTTGATACTGACCAGGTTGAACTTTCGTGATTTCCCTGAACAGTTTTTCTTGTAGGCAATGAGTTGTTCTGCAAAGAATTTTGCCACCGAGCCGGCACCTTCCGCCAGTCCTTCGCTGGTCATATCACCTTGAGAAACGGCATTACCGATCATGGCAATAGTTGTTTCCGCTTTCCTGACTTCCTCATCTGTAATAGTCCGAAAAGGAATGGTTATGTTCCGGACAGAAACTTCAATCTTTTCAACCGGCAATCTCTCAAGTTTGTTCAATTCACCATAAACAATCTCTGCGTAACCTTTGCCGATTCGACAGGCTTCGGTATAACTTGTCTGGTCAGTTTTCTTCGAAACATCAAAGTGGTTGATGTTGCCGGAACAGCCAATCAAAGTTAATACTGAAACTTCATTACCAATGAAGTTCTGAATTTCTTTTTCCATGCGACCCGGCCAGTCGGCTGAAACCAAATTGCCCCCGATGGTATCAGTATGGTTGACAATATTAACAATGATGGCACTGATTTGCCCCGCCTGCTTTATAGTAATTATTCCAATTCCAGTATCGACCGGACCTTCAGGACGTACAATGTCAGGATTAAGTGATCCGGGATTGGTCAGAACTTTACCGTTCTTCATCCAGTACCGGCGATTGAATGCCAGTGGATTATTATTCACACCACCAATTGACAATTCAGCAGGAGCAAAGTCGGCATGCGCCAGTTTGATTGCAGAAACCGCTTTCTTCCTGAGATATTCCAGATAGCCTTCATCGGCTTTTACCCCGAAAAAGTCGTCAACATATGGTCCGGTATGGGTATGCGTCGCGCTGAAAATCAGGTTATCGACAAAATCAAGTCCGGCTTTCCGTAAGCCGGTTTTTATTCCTTCAATGATTGCCGTACTGAGGAAACACAAATCAAATGCGACCAATCCCGTAATCACCTTGTCTTTTTTGAAAAGAGCCACCCGAACATACAGTTCATCAAGAACACCGGTATTCGGACGTGGATTAAAATATCCAACCAGAGGAATTCCCTTGTCAGGAGTGATACTTTCCCGGCTTAACCCGACCTGCAGCATTTAATTCACCTTGATAATCTTACCACCGTTGCGAGCGGATTCGTGCGCCGCGGCAATCAGTTTCAGGTTATGAACCGCATCACACCCACTAAGCGGAACATCTTTCAGGATTGAATTCGCATGTTTCAAAATTACGGCCTGGTAAATATTCTGGATTTTTCCGGGACGGATATTTTCCTGACTGGAAAACCTGTCAAGTTCAAGCCTGATTTTAACCGGTTCGTTTTCATGGCCTGAAAGCTGAAACATTGTTGTATAGCCGCGCAATACCGCGTTCGCTCCATAGATCTCATAGCCCAGGTTGGAAAGCGTTCCGCCAAGCCCGCCGCGCGGTTCATTGAATCCAACTTTGATCGAACCTGTCAGACCGTTCTCCATGACGTACTTGATATAAGCGCCATCTTCGACTTTGATTGGCATGGTTTTGGGATAGTAAATACAGGCAATTGATACAATCTTACCACCCAAAATGAATTCCGGCATGTACATGCAATGGCTGGCGACATCACCGATCGGCCCTCCAAGTTCTTCCCAGCTGGAGCATCGCCATGTTGCAGCTTCTTCAGGGACCGAACCATAATAAAATTCCATATGGAAACATGAATCATTAACTGCTCCAAGCGCACCATCAGCAACAAGCTCCCTTGCCTTGATGTTGAAAGCATTCTCCGTCATCATGTGATCAACAGTAAGGCTGAGGTTCTTCTCCCTCGCAAGTTTTGACAGTTCAATCGCATCATCAACCTTCGTTGCAATTGGTTTTTCAATAATACAGTGTTTTCCTGCTAAAAGCGCAGCCCTGGCGATCTTAGCGTGGGTCAGATTATTCGTGGCAATAAAAACCGCCTGGATTTCCGGATCAGCAAAAACCGCCTGGGCTGAATCATACCACTTCAATCCAAGTGCTCCGGCAGCGGCCTTCCTTCCTGAATTGACATCAGTTACACCGACCAACTCAACGCCAGGTAATGGCTTAAATCTGGACTTGTCACATGCGAAACCTTCTTTGGCTATACGATTTTCGGCAATTCCACCGAATCCAATGATTGCATATTTTACTTCAGGCATTACTCACCTCCATCTACTGTCATAATCCAGAAAAGTGGCATTCCCGAATGTTTTCAGGAATGCCACCAACTTCGAAACAGGTTTTCCAGATATGATTATTTCATATAAGCGGCGGCAACTTTTTTAAACGCTTTGACGCACGCCTGCATATGTGCCTTGGTATAAACGGGATGCGGGAAGAAAGACATTGTACGTTTGGCCAGCCAGTTTGCTTTCTTGCAGTTAAACGCACTGTAATCAATCTTCCTGGCATTGGGATCATTGAACGGATATTTGCGCGATCCAAAACCATTACGCTCAACATAAGCGCGTTCCTTGTACATTTCCGGCCACTGCACGCCGTAACATGGCACGCCTTCCGCTCCAACCGCTTTGACAAAGTCCTTCACACTGCATTTCAGTTTGTCCGCATCAAGGATAAACGGTACCCACCAGAATGCATTCTTCCGCTCTTTAGTATTCACCGGAGTCTTCATAACAAGCGGATGATCTTTCAACCCATCAATCACAATCGCCGCGTTGCGCCTCCTGTTCTTCAGATTCCAGGAATCAAGCCTGGCAAGCTCGCATAATCCAATCTGGGACTGCATTTCCGTCATTCTGAAATTAAATCCCACCCGCTTATGGATATACATCAGTTTGCCTTCCATTTCCAACAGGTTCAGGCGCTCCTTGACATCGTACCCATGGTCGCGGAAAGAACGGCATTCCCAGGCAAGATCATCATCATCGGTAACCACCATTCCGCCTTCTCCACCGGTGGTGAAATGCTTGCTTTGACAAAAACTGAAACAACCGATATCGCCGACCGTTCCGGCTTTTTTACCCTTGTAATAACCACCAAAGCATTGCGCACAGTCTTCGACAACTTTAAGTTTATATTTCTTCGCGATCTTCAGGATCGGGCCCATGTCCGCGACCACGCCATACAGATGTACCACAATAATCGCTTTGGTGCGTTTATTGATCAGGGGCTCAATTGCCTTTGGATCAATCGTGTGGTCATCCGTTACATCCGCAAACACCGGCAGTGCTCCTGCCTGAATAATACAGAATGATGAAGCAATGAATGAATACGACGGGCAAATCACTTCATCACCAGGACCAATATCCAGCGATGATATTGCCGTATGCAGGGCCGTAGTACCATTCGATACACTGATTGCATTCCTTATTCCCATCCATTTCGCCCATTCCCGTTCGAACTGCTGCCCCACCTTGCCTGTCCAGTAATTCACCAGTCCGCTCCGTAACGGTTCCATTGCTTTCTTGATCGTTGACTCCTCAAACGAGGGCCACATTGGAAATTTACCGTTAAAAGTTTTCGGTCCACCTTTGATAGCTAGTTCTGACATTTTTCCCTCCTCGTTGTGTAATATTAATTTACTTTACCTGCATTTCTGTACTAACAATAAAATCACAAACCAGATTATTATGCTACACGTTTTGCCACCAGTTTCGATACTTTTCTGACATCGATACTATTATGCGAATTTAGCCCATAAATACCGATAATGTGATTTTGCGCAAATGTTTTATCGATCATTTCCTGTCGATTGCTGAAAGCGCCTGGTTTGACCGCCTGCGGTTTCCTGCCAGTAAAGCACTGAATCAGTCTCCAGCGATTCGCAACGGTGTTTTATACCCGCAGTATCAGCACACAAAAGGGTATGTATGCGACCATCACGGAAACGAATCCGGAAAGCCACAGCATCACTGGCCGCAATACCATCCGAAGTAACCGGCAGCGACTCGATCTTCTCCAACGGACTCCCCTGCCCAGCCTGTAGAGGGTAAAGCACGGTCATCATACGGAGTTTACCTGCACCCTTTATCTTTAATACAGCCGTGGGGATTGGTCGCCACGGATTGTTGGCCCAACCCTGTACCGGCTCTTCTTCTATTCCCTGCACAACGGTGGTCATCAGTTCTACCCCGGAGATCGCCCAGATTAAAAGATTGGCATCTTTTTCATTACGGGTAACAATCGCTGGCGTATTAGGAAGTACTTCTGCCTTCTTCGCATCCAGATGAAATAACGATTCGTATTCATGCGGTTGGCCATCCAATGGCTCAAACGTATCAACCACCACCCAATACTCCGGTTTCACGAAAACAACTGCACGGGTATGGACAACTCTAATCGCATTCTTTGCGCCATACCCGGAGTCATACATTCCAACCACATAATCATATTGTTCCGCAGACACCCATGTATTAGTTAATGGCTGGAATGGTTCTGACAGGACCCACGTACTGCGGACCCGGCGTCGATTTTGGTCCATTCCATCAACCCGAACCGTATTATGACCGCGCGTGGAAAGAACATAACGACGCCACCGCGAGTGATCGTACATGTAGTTGCCTGCATCCAACAGCAAAGGTTTCCCATAAGCATATGCAACCAGGTGCAACTTGTCTTCATGCTGGTGCCCCGAGCCAAATGGTCCGGCATCAAACAACAGATATCTGGAGTCTTTTTCCCAGCCGGAACGCATCACGTAATGTCCGGTATATGGAAAGACAAACGAAGTCTTTTCGGGACAAGTGCCTTCCTTACCCTGCGAGGCGATCCAGAGGAAATCCTGTCTTTTTGGGAAATATCCAACGCCTTTGCTCAACAATTTGACTGGACTGGCGATTCCTGAATCGTTCAATCCCGGAACAATCCCGTTGGGCATTACTGCATAAGCCTGATACTCGTACATTCGTTCTAGTTGGGCAAGGTAGTCGGCTGGTAATTCATTTACCCGGTTATTGAGTTTAGCCAGTTCCAGTACATGGGCAAAGTTAGCCACCACCCAGTTGTTGTAACCCAGGGCCAGTTCAATCTCCATACCATCGGGATAAACGTCGGTCTTCATCTGCCGATACAGACGTTCGATGCCATGCGTGCGCCAGGTCTGTGCTTCGCAGAATTCCGGCAGGAGTGTGCCTATAGTAAAAACAGCCGTCGATTCCATGGTCAGCCAGTTACCACTGCGCGTGGGCCAGCGATCCAGATGCCTGGCATGTTCAACTAATGACTTGAGAATTGTCGTCAAAGCATCGTTGGTCAACGACTTGGATTTCAGAATGCCATAAATAGATTCCGGCCAGGTATCACCCGCGCGACAGGCAGTGTTAAGTGTTTCCCATGCATAATGATACGGCGAATTGCCAGACTTATCCTTCAGTACAGGACAACTTTTTATCCAATCCAGCATCTGGGCAACAATCTCGGTGGCGTATTTCTCATCACCGGTCTGCTGATAAGCCCGCATGAGTATGCGAAAGTGAAAATGACGATTGAGCGAGGCATTCCATTCAACCGTGGCTGATTCCCCCTCAGTCATCTGGTTTGAAGACCAGTCAATTTTCGGGCCCAGTTCAAAAGGTTTACCCGACCAGTACCAACGATGCTGGAGTAGTTCATCAGCCTGTTTTGTACTGGGTTTTCGTTTAGACGTTTTCTTTTCTTCTTGCGGGTCGCTAAACCATCTCGGAGATTGCCGCGTTTTAATGTATTCGCCGAACGCATTCCGGGCCGCGGGCCAGTTTTTTTCTTTTGTTGCGACAGCCACGGCTTCTAACCCTGGACCTGCAGTATTCAGACCTGCAAAGAATTCCTCATCTGAAATTCCCGGCCCCGTTTCAGTTACGACCAACAACATCCCTGCAACACAAGTCAACGAAAAGAACATGACCGAACTCCTTTCGGGTATTATTCAAACCGCAGTATACAAGTATTACCGGTTATTTTTTCTTGTCGATTACCGTAAGCGCCTGTTTCGTTTCGTCATACATTTTTCGCGCCATAGCCACGCGTTTTGTCAAGGTAACGTCGCCGATTGTCGCTTTCTCCGCTTTTTCGAGACTGGTACCCATTCGTGCCATAACTTCAGGGGTAAATATCTTCGGTCCGATGATCTTCAGCCCTGCAACACCCTGCAGGCCATACGAGGCACAACCATTCCAATCCTGCATCGACTGTTCCATAGCCATGAAATATTCCTTCATTGGTTTGGCGGCCGGACCGTAAAATTTCTCAAAGTAATCGTCCAATAGCGCATCCACATTCAGATCGGCATTCCAGCAAAGCTTGGCGGCCACGTAGTAATTCAGGCCGAGCCGGTGCCAAAGTGTATCACTGAGTTGCGTGTAAAAACCTTCAACACCGCGATCTCGATAATACGGGATATCCTTTCTCATGGTATGCACCAATGGCCACGGCAGGTTGGCCCGTCCCATGCCACCTATGGAGTAATATTCGTAGATAAACAGATGCGGCGACAGCTTCAGCCATTGTTCCAGAATCTTGCAGAATTCCTGATTTGACTGGAACTCGGGCTTGGGTTTGGTGGTTTCATATGTAACGCCAGCCTTGCACCCGTCACTTGACAACGGATGATTGTGACAAAAGTAGAGGTGACATAGCTGGAAAAAAAGATTTTGTTCCGGCCGGTAATCATTGTCGAGAGGTGGACGAGCATACATGGCATACGCACCCACCTTGATCAGCACTTTCGGGTGTTTCTGTTTGACGATTTTCGCCACCTCATTGTTGAATATTGCCAACCGACGTGAATACTTGGCGAACCAGTCACGACCTGACTCATCGAGCGCACAGCACTTCTCGCATTCGCAAAAGCCGCCACCATCGTTCGGAGATAATGTGATGATCTCGATACCCGGTTCTGCATCGAGTGTGATAATCAGGTTTTTGGCGACTTCACGAACAACGTCCGGGTTTGATGTGCACAGCTGGTTACCATGCGACTTGCTGTCCGTTACCGTACGTTTGCCTTTAACCATTGCGAAGTATTCCGGATGATCGGCATAATATTTTTCCGGGGGGATCAGAACAACAAAGGTATGGAAATGCCACTTCCAATTAATTCCTAGATTCCGATTACCAGCCTTTATATAAGCGTTCATACGCTGGTGAAGTGGCCATTCTCCATCGCCCACCCACCGCACACGAAATGACGGTTTGTAGACAAGGTTGATCCTGCCAAGCCGTAACGTGTCGCTTTTAGGAATATATTCCCCAATTTCATCCGGCATAAACCAACGCACATCAAAATAACGTTCAAGTAATTCATACACACCGAATACCGTGCCAAGGTCGTTACGCCCCAACACAATCAAGCCATCAGAAGCAGAAGATAACGCGAAACCATCACGTCCCATCTTCCCTTCATCGGGCTTAATGCCTTTTGCCGCTGCTCTGCGTGTAAGACCAAGGAAAAAAGAATAGGAAAAGTTAAATGGCTCGCCTTCCTTTATTATTGGTAACTTTGCGCCGGAAATCCTGTTTATATATGCCTGCAACTCCGACGCAGCGAACTGTTCCAAGTCTGTTGGCTGCGCCGGGATAACTATCTGTGCTTTCGGTTGTCCGGCCTGAATAATCTCCGTAAAAGGGCCGGATGGCACTTCATATAGCACAGCAATCGCGGTATTCACTAGAATTACAACACCAACCACGGTCAATACTATTGTTCGCATGAATCCCCCCATCATTGTGATATGAAATTATTCATTAGTTACATCAATAATAGAATTAAAGTCCCGATTAACGTGCCTTGATGATTCCGTTCGGAGTAGCCACATCGCCGCGGGTTTTATTGTATAAATCCCAAACAGAATCAGGAAGCACCGCCCCAATGCGCGTGAAAGGTTTTTTCTGTCGTAATGCCAGGACAGGTGAATCAGGCTGCATGTTGACATTAAATTCACCACCAAGTTTAGGATCTTGCCAGATTGAATCCTGTTCCAGACGGGAGATTTTCTGGTATTCGCCCCAATCGTTTTGTCCAAAAACACGTTCTCCGAGTTTTATCCCTGTCCCGGCAAAATAAACATTATTATGCATTCTGATCCGACTCGTTATAGCCGGAGAAATTGTCAGGAATGGTTCACTGCAACGGGTCAAAATACTGTTAACAATGGAAACAGAAGCACCCTGTTGTTCCGAAAGCCTGAAAACAAACAAAGCATCGGCAAAAGTACATTCCCTGAAATGGACCATACCGTTCTCAAGCAATATCAACCCATTCGGTTTTCGCGGGACACCTGCAATTACACAGTTGAGGAAATTCATGCTGGAAAAATGTCTTTGCCATATCTGTTCAAATGGCAGGTTCCCGACGATAAGGCAATCTTCGTAAGTATGATGGGATTTCTCGTTTGCATAAACACCGGCTTCAAACGAATTGTTCACAAAGACACATCGCCGGTATACCGAATGACACTCATTCACATCACATGAACCCGAACTCGCATTCCGCTCGGCAAGGCAATCTTCGTACAATGCCACATTGGTATCGTGTACGGAAAATCCCTGTCCGCAGTTATCGGTGGCAATGCAATGCTGGAACACAGTATTCTTCCCCCTGCCATGCATGTCGAAACCGTCGTTCCAGGAGAACATAGCCCGGAGATTTCTTACCGTTACAAAATCAGTGCTGATGCAGATAGCCGTGCCATGTACGGGAATCTGGATAATCACATCATCCAGCGTCTTCCCTGCCGGAAGATGAACCCATAACTGCCTCTGTGGCTTGTTCCAGTAAAAACCACCTTTGGTACGATTCAATTCTTCCTCGTTCGTACAATTTGGCGCAGGTTTGCCATCGAGCCACCAGATTTGCGGCGTACCGATCCAATACTGAATTGGTTCGTAACCTTTCAACATGTTGGACATGGGCCAGAATTTGGTAGCAACTATTCCTTTTCTTATCGTGTTCCACTTTTCCTTCGGTACACGGTCAAGCCCGGAAATCAATGCGCCGTTACCATTGACAAGAAGCGGTTTATCAGCAGTACCGCCAGCTTTTACAAGGCCATTCCTACCCTTGTACGGTCTGCCGGTATTTGCAATCTCTATATGGTCGGAGGTGCATACAGAGGCAAATGCTTTTCCAATAGTAGCAAATGGACCGGTTTTGCCGTCAGTATCCGGTTCGGATTTCAGCCCATCGAAATTGTCATTACCGGTTACATTGTTGACATACAGGGTACGGTTTGAAGCCGTCAAAGAGCTGGCAATTCCGGAACTACCAGTCATGAAATAAATAGATAAAAATCCAACCAGCAACAAACGCTGTGTAAGCATACGCAATACATCCCCCAACAAACCCACAAATCACATTTGACACGCCAAGCGACCCATTACAGCATCACAAGATCTCGCGCGGGTAAGAACCAGTGGCAAAGAACGCCTCTGCGTATTTGGCACCACAGGCAAGGCCTCGATAACGGGCCAACGTCTCCTTTACAGTCTGTGAGGGGGCGGACGACTGGGGGTCATACGGCTGATTACGGACAAAGGCCATCAACTGACCAAACCATTCCATCGCAGACGGCCACTCTGGGGTTATGTCCACAAACGTATTCGGCTCGAAGCCTATGGTATGGCCCGGACCGTTGTCGTAGGCATAAATGCGACCGGGTACTCGTATACCATCACGTCCGAGGATCGTACCAGTCTGGCGTAATGCCGCCTTGCTCAATGCGGCGGCGACCTCATGATCGGGATGACGATCTTGATGCCACAGCATAAACGCTACATCCGGTCGCACCTCAGCAACGACCTCGGCCACGGCACGCTTGGTCTCGGTATTCACATCGAACTGCATTGACGCGTAACTCAGGAACCGCATTTCCATGCCGAGCCTGCGCGCAAGGAGCATACTGGTCTCGCGCAACTGCGCCGCACGTCCCTTAACGGGTGCCCAGTGGTCGTAATCACCTATGATGTTAAGGATGACAACGCGGTAATGTTTACGCACGGCCTTCAGCAAGATACCGGGAATACCGAAAACACAATCATCGTAATGAGCACCTATTGCCAGCAGGGTTTTATTTATTATACCGGATGTTGCATTGTTGGTTTCGGCCGACATGGTTATCGTCCTTTACTTATTGATATTATTCTGAAGTACAGACATCACTATCGTCAATAAATTTCCTTCAGCAAAACGAAAAGACCATCAGTAATGAAGCTCTGCGGGCTAAAGCCCGCAGTTTCTTCGCGGAATCCGGCGTAGCAAAATCCGCATTCATCCCACGGACTCCAAGTCCGGGGTCTCCTGCGAAGACGGATGATACGCAAAAACAATCAGTATTGACTATACCATATTTCTCTTTCAGGATACCGTCCCGTGAAACCAACAGACAAAAGACTCTCCCCTGGTTCATTTATATCGCCTGGTAATCGGCATATTTTCATCTCAATCGTCCTGTTTTCTCTTTCATCAGCCACTTCCTTTTCCGAAACCCCGAAAAATCTCCTTTGTGAATGGGAGATAAATCCAAAGGCAGTTCATGACCCGTGTCCGGAATTTTACTGGGAAACTCCGTCACAAAGCGCTTTCCGGATTGCTGTTGCGGTCACGGCGGATGGATTCGATAAACCTGTCTGGGACATTACCAGGAAGAGTAAATTACCCATTACGGAATACAATGGTCCCGCACTTATGAACGAACACACTTACTACTGGAAAGTCTGGGTATTTGATAAAGACGGCAACAAGTATGATGAGCCGGTTGTCCAACAGTTTACATTCAAGTACCGGCCAATGCCGCATTTCCTGCCGAGTGTCCGTACCTTCGTAAACTTTGCTGGAAACCCGGAATGGGCAAAAGACAAAATTGATTTATGTTTCAGAAAAGAGGCAAAGAAGGGACGACAAGATATCCTGGCAACACAGTATGCACTCATCTGCACAATGGTTATACCATCAAAGAAGGCCGATGACCTGCAGAAATTCTGCGAAGAACACGGCTACAAATTTGAAGAGTGTTTCTGTCATTTCGCCACGGATACACACGTTACACTTCACGTGGGCGCCGAGCTTGCTAAAAATCCCAGGGAGAAAAGGCTTTGTCCGGGCTGGGATCCCAAAAATGATCGAAACAACGATGGCAAGGTGGATGACTCCGAATTCAAAACCCTTATTAACGCTAATGCCACCGCACATGAAATGAAGCAGGCTCGAATTCCCATATACTTCTGGGGTCCCCCACGGGATGATTACGTTATGAACGTCGGACACGCCGGCTATCAGGAATTCATGGCGAAGGTTCATGCACCTGAAATGGCTGAAGGATGGGACGGACTGTATTTCGACACGGTACCGACCGACGTCGCATCAGCCGGGAGGACGAATCCTGTTTTTGAGTATCCGCGCCAGGGTGATGACGCCGACAAGTGGATGCGGGATGTTCAAATCATGTTCGCAAAAATGAAGATCAACATGCCCGGCAAGATCATCACTGCCAACTGTTGGGGTACTGACCCCATGGTCATCGAGGGATTTCAGTCAGAGGGCTGGATGAACATCACTCATCAATTGTCTAAATGGAAAAAAGACATAGACGAAATGCTTGCTTATGATAAACGCGGAAAAATACAGCTCATCCAGTATAATCCGATTTATGATAAAGAATTAGCTGAGTTTGGACATAAAGTGGATGGCGTAAGCTGTGAACGTGATAAAATATACGGGTTGGCCAGTTACCTTCTCGCACACGGCAATTTCTCCTATTTCGGGTTCGGATCGCATCCTTACGCAAAGGTGACTCAACAGTGGTTTAAGGCTATCGAATTTGATATCGGTCGACCCATGAATGATTACCACTTGGTGAGCGAGAAAGAAACCTCGACGATCACTGACCGAACGAATCTCCTGAAAAATGGCGGTTTTGAGTCGGCAGACAAGAATGGAAAACCCGCCGAATGGAAACCAGCACAACCGGTTGATCTCGATTCTGTTACGTGTCATGGCGGACAATCTTCATCGAGGATCACAAGTACATCAAAGCAGAATAACAATCTGAATAACCAATATGTAAAACTTAAACAACAGACCACATATACACTGACTGTATGGATCAAGACAGAGAACGTTACCGGAACTCCAGGTGCACAGATATATCCGTACGAATTCGACGGCGCAACTGGTGCCGGGCCAGCAATCACGCTCACCGGTAGCACGGACTGGAAACGTTATCGCCAAGTCTTTACCACTGCCAATGATGGAGACGGACGAATCACCTTCCGTATGTTCGGGGCTACAGGTACTGCGTGGTTCGATGACATCGAGTTGGTCGAAGGAGCGATCTTTGCCAATACCGTTTATGCACGTGAATTCACGAAAGGTCTCGTCCTGGTAAAACCTTATACTGGAGGGAGTTATGGTGACGAAACGGCGTCCAAAATTGAACTACCCGCCGAGATGTGTCCTTTGAACGTCGATGGATCGATTGGCACACCTGTGAAAGACATTCGCCTTCGCAATGGCGAGGCGGCAATTCTGGTATTGAACTTGAAGCGAGGGAAAGAAACCGGGTTATATTAAAAAGCCCCCACTACCAAGGTCACCGCGGAACGTGGTCAAGAGAGATGATCTTTTGTTGTTTACCACATTCTTATCGCTATTCGGTAGTGGGGGTAAAAATTATTGTGTTTATATTTCTTTAATAAAAGTCATTACCTGATGATAATCACGGTCCCCTTTGTGAATTTCCTGATATTTCCGAAGGCGCTAAACATGTCGTTTGATGCCTGGTTCATCCAGCAATTCCAGATCCAGTTGGATGACCGCGGCACATTTTCAACCCGCACCTCATCCATTTCACCATTCAAATAATTGGCACCGGTTCCCATTTTTAATGTGTCAACTGTATTCACTACGAACGTTGGTACTGAAGCACTGTTAATAAAAACGCCGTTGGTATAAAATGCCTGGGTAAATTCATTATTAAAATTCATAGTAAGATAAATCCATTCCCCATCTATTATAGGGCCTGCGGGAATACTATTAAAACCGCCGATATTGTTACCAACCCAAGCCTGCCACATACCGTTACTACCCACATAGAAATTGTAACCTCTTGTACTGTTTCTCGTGAACAATGGCGTCTGCCATAAATTTGTTACAAATGTATTTACTTTTACCCAGCAACTGACCGTGAACTGCGTGGTGTTGAGCGCGGCTTGATATGGGACTTGTATGGACTGATTAAGACCATTGAAACTCTGACCATTGCCGATAATGCCATTCAATGTTTGAGTTGGAACCGTTCCTCCAGTTCCGTTAAACCGGTTTGCTGAACTGTCGGCAAACGGAAATGCATTCTCCTTCAGATGCCACACACCGGCAAATCCCTCTGACCAGGTTGATCCATTGGTCGTATATGCCGGCGCATTTGTTATACTCTTGTTACCCCAGTATGCCCATATGAAGGTGTTTGTACTGACAAGTTCCGGTACCTGTACCCACACATAGGAATTACTGCTGGAATCCCATTTCTCTATCTCGTAGTGCAACATCTTTGTTTCACTCGAGTTTCCAAACCGCAGGTCACCGCCGCTTTCCGGCAGGGTAAAGGTGGAATAGGAAAAAGAAGGTATATCCGTGCTGAATCTCACCGATACGGGGAAGTTCGTCAAAATCTCACCATCAATACTAGTGAAACCCGGGAACATTATTTTCATCCTGTAAGGCCATTCGCTTCCTGTAGCATCTTTAATCGTGACAACAGCATTACTGGAAACACCAATCGCATAACTGCCAAATGTCAGGATTGCATTAACCGTCTCACTACCCTCAATCAAGACATCCTCAAATGGCGTTACTGTGAATGTTGCATTAGTCTCACCCGCAGGTATAACCACGCTCCCGCCCAAAGTCGCATAATCAAGGCCATTGAATGCTGTCCCGCCCATGACATAGTTGACTGTCAAAGCCTCGTTCGTTAATGAAGTCAGCCGGTATACTGTAAACATCCCGGTACCCGGCCCTATCTCTGATGCACTGGAATCAGTGGCCTGAATGATCACCTGTCCAGTAAATAACTGGGCTGATGGCGCCGCCCAGGCAAACCTGACCGCGTTGGAGGCATAATACCGATAGTAATAAGTCTTGTCCGCCTGCAGGGAAGTTACATGAGATGAAAGCAGTCCCTCAGTTAACGAACCCAGGTAGTTTGTGTACTGCCAGTTGGCTGCAACTGATCCGCCATCGGTCAGGCCATAATACATCCAGACATATGTGGGAATATCATCATCTTCGTGCAGATATCCCAGCAGATCAGCCGAATCTGCCGCAACGTTCGTGGCGCCTTCGTTCGAAATAAAGAAAGAAGGCGACATAAACGCGGCATTCGAGGCCTGGTTCATGTAACATGCCCACATCCAGTTAGACGAACGGGGCACATCAGAAACACGCACTTCATCCAATAACCCATTCCATAAACGCCCGCCAGCTTCCCCGCCAATCTGGAAATAACTGCCTGCTGACCTGATGTTGCCTGTCTTGGTAATATTGGTCCCTGCCTCAACACCATTGATATAAAATTTTATATTTGCGCCGTCATATGAATATGCCACGTGCGACCACGCATACAACGGTGCCGTACCAGTCGACACAAGATATCCCTCCGGGGTCGTTGAATAATGATATGCTTGTATCTTCTGATCATTATGGCGCTGGAAATAATATGCACTGTTCCTCGTGGCAATGGTGCCGTTGGCCACATTACCGGCTGGAGCAATCCACGCGGATTGAGTCATCTTATTGCCATATATATCAAGGCTTGAGTTGCTGTTCACCAGCATGGTTATCTGACCGTTACCATTAAACACCTGGGCACCGCCAATTGTACCCTGTCCGTCCACAACATAAACACTACTTGGAGCTCCATGATTGGCATTTGCCGTCGAATCTCTTGCATTGGGTTGATTCATATGCCACACACCCTTATAGCCGGTGTCCCATGTAGAGCCATTCATCGTGCAGACAGGAGGATTGGTGTCCAAGCCGCCCCAATATGCCCAGATGTAACCATTGGCCATGAATTCAGGAACCTGTACCCACACATACGACTGGCCGACAGGCTGTGTATAATATGTGGTCAATCCATACTTCTGCGCCAGGTACCAGCCCACGCGGTTCTGCTCCGATAACGACAGAATCCTGTTGTAAATAATAACTTCCGCATAATCACCGCCAAACTCACGCCCTCCATAGTAACTGCCGATCGCATCCATGTTAAACGTTCCATCACCCTTCACCGCCGCGACAATATGCCAGTTATTCTCTGCCATTGTCGTTATGCCATAACCGTTAATCCTGAATGCGCTTCCTCCCTGATAGGTAAAATCACCCATGTTATAGGACCAGCTTCCAGCATGTCTCCATGTGGTGGCATTCTCACGTCTTATCCCGACATCATAACCGTTCAAGCCAATCAAGCCCGCATAGACTTTCGCGCCGACTGCCACACGGTTCACCACGAAAACCGTTTGCGCAGGCAACGCAGTCCATGTCATCTGGTCATTTGTTCCGTCAAATCTGACTGCCGGTAGTCCATTGATTGCGCCTTCCACATAAAGCGGCTGGTTGTCCGCCGTTCCTTGCGATGCAACCACGTTGCTCCCCGACTGGTCCGTCCAGCTTGTGACACATCCACTCTCATTGGTCTGTATACCTGCATCAGCCTTGAGCCACAACATCAGGCCGGCAATATTTGTCGGACTCGGATCCGGATCGTAATCCTGGTCCCATTGCTCAATCTCGTAGTTCAGCGCAACGGTCTCGTTCGAATTCATAAACCGCAGGTCGCCTCCGACGGGTGACGACATCTGGCTGTACGAGAAACCGTTTATACCCTCACTGAAGATAACCAACGCAGGGAAGTTCGTCAGCGTCTCATCCCTGTTGTATCCGCTGAACCTTATCTGCATCTGGTATTTGTGTGGCGAAAATGCCGTAGAGGATGCCGCCCAGCTCTCACCAAATGAATTCGTCGCATAGTAACGATAGTAGTAGGTGGTGCCATTCGCTAGCCCAGTTACATTTGTACTGAGCGGACCGACGCTTGATAAACCAAAGTTTATCACATTATCCCAGGCCCCTATGTTCGTCCCGCCGTCCGTTGTACCCCAGTAAACAGAAACAGAAGTCGACGCGCCACCGGTTGACGAGAGATATCCGTCAATATACGCTGAACTCATCGTAACACTGTTCGTACTGCCCGAATTGTCGATTACAGGCAGGCTTGTACTCTCAACAGGAGTAATCGCATTGAACAGGCCATTTGATCCCTGGTTCATGTAGCATGCCCAGATCCAGTTGGATGAACGCGTTACAGTCGCTATCTGGAAATCATCAAGGGCGCCGTCAAAGTGGGCGCCGGATGGATTCCATGCATCGCATCCAATCCTGGCATATCCGCCAAGCTTCGACGGTACATATGCAATACCGCTGCCAACAAGTACTCCGTCTATGTAAATCGAACCGGATGCCGGCGAATCCCCCTTAAGCACGAAAACCACGTGGCGCCACTGCCCGTTGTTTACCCCCGAACCCGCAGTAGCACGCCAGTTATTCGAATAATCATAGTAACGTAACGCTCCGCTCGTCACTTCGTTAATCAAGCGGCCATCGGCCACATCAATCATACGTGCATCACTGCTCACCGTGATCGTCTTGAGCCAATACTGGAATGTGTAATTTGTAGAAGAACAACCGATCCCGACTATATCAATATATTTCGGGGCAGTTCTGATGTCCGTCGCGCCTGCAATCTGCCCCTGAATGGATTCACACCCCATATTTATGCCGTCAAACCGGTATGCCGTGGAATCGGGATATTTGGAAACAGTGTTTGTTGCGTTAAAATGCCAGACAGCAAGGTAATTCTGCGACCATGTGGCGCCGTTGGTTAAACACGCCGGCACATTTGTGTCCGACCCGCCCCAGTACGCCCAGACATAGGTATTCGTATCTACAAGTTCCGGCACCTGCACCCAGACATATGAACTGCCATTCAAGTCCCATTTCTCAATCTCATGGTTTAGCACCACAGTCTCGTTCGAATTCGCAAAACGCAGGTCACCGCCGTTGGTTGTAGTACATTGACCATAGGAGAACCCGTTCGATCCATCGGCAAACACAACCAGTGCCGGGAAGTTCGTCAGCGTCTCTGCCTTGTCATACCCGCCAAACCGTATCTTTATCCTATACCGCGGCGGCGAAAAGCTCGCACTCGACGGCGCCCAGCAGTCTCCAAATGAATTGCTGGCGTAAAACCGGTAGTAATACTTGGCCCCGCTTACCAACCCGGTAACATTCGTCATCAGAAGACCTGTACCTGTTACAATAAAATCTTCCCTGCTTACCCAGCTCCCTTTGTTCGTACCTCCATCCGTCGTCCCCCAGTATACCGAAACAGCCGTAGAAGCACCGCCGGTGGATACAAGGTAACCATTAAGGTTCGCTGCATTCATCATTACATCCGATGCGCCGTTATGGTTGCTGACATAAGGCACAGTCCCGCCTTCTGCAACACCTTTAGAAGCAAACACACAGTTCGACGCCTGGGTCATGTAACTGGCCCATATCCAGTTGGGTGAACGGTCAACATCCGATATCTCAACCTCGTCAATCCTGCCGTTATAATAATTGAGCCACATCTGCATCTGGCCGAACGCCATTGCTCCCGGTGTGGTCAGCCGGTTGGTAGTGCTTGTCTGCGTGTCACGGTACACACCGTCCACATAGAGGTTCTTCACGCCGGTCGATCTCACCCTCGTGGCCACCACGTAGTGCCACTGCAGGTCATTGATCTGCGGCCCTGCCCTGATCGTTTGGTCAGGATTACCGGTCCCGAAACACGCCTGATTGGTAGTGTACGCAAGACCAAAATCATTCTGCACTCCGCTGACGTTCGCATCAACAAGCCCCCAGCCGTTAGTCCACTGCGGACCTATCGGACTGCTCGCACCGGCCTTCATCCAGCAGGCTATCGTGAAATCATCCTGGATCATACGGCTCACACGCACCGCATTGTCCAATCCGTCAAAATTCCACGAGTTCCCGATAAGCCCAGCCGTGGGCACGGAGTTCGCGCCGCCATACACTATCCCGTCATAACGGTTGGCCGTGGAATCCTGCGCGTTAGCATGCAGATGCCATACACCCTTGAAATTCGTGTTCCACACTGCACCATTGGTCAGATACTCAGGAACTGCTGCATCGGCATTCCCCCAGTACGCCCAGATCAAACAATTGTTCGTAAACTCGGGCACCTTCACCCATACGTACGAATTACCGCCGGGGTCCCATTGCTCAATCTCGTAGCTTAACTCGTTTGTCGCCTCATCCGTAAATCTCAGGTCTGTTCCCGTGGACCTTAACTGATTATAGAAAAACCCGTTCGTACCTTCATTCAACACCACCAGCACAGGGAAGTTCGTCAGCGTCTCAAGCGCGGTATATCCGCCGAACGTGATCGGCATCCTGTACGGATATGCTGCCAGTGATTCCGATGAGAACAGTGTCCTGAAATCAAGGACATCCGGCGCCTGGTAACTGTTTGCCGCATTCGTGGCGCTGAATCTGTAGTAATACATGACATCGGAAACGAGCCCTGTCACCAGGCAGGAAATGTTGGTGGAATCAACATTCGTCCATGATCCGACATAGTTGGTATTGGCCCATAACGTAATATTCGTGCCACAGTTGTTCGTACCCCAGTATACCGAAACATCAAACGTCGCGTTCGATGCATACAGCGTGGCATTCATGACTGCCGACGTGGACGTGATGTCCGAAGCAGAAAGGTTCCTGATCCCGTTCGCCGCAGAACAGGTGTTGAAGAAGCTGTTCGACGCCTGGTTCAACCAGCATGCCCACATCCAGTTGGACGAACGGGCCGCATTCTCTATGCGTACCTCGTCGATAGGTCCCCTGTGCCGGTTACCGGCACTGTTGTTGGCACCTATCCTGACAGGCTCATTATCAAGGCGAACATATCCCGTATCGGTAAAATTACTGTCTACAACCCCGTCAACATACATACACCTCTGCGCACCGTTATACACGCCAAACAGGTAATGCCACTGACCATCCTTTACCGAAGTCGAAATACCGTTATAGTCATCGTTAGCCGTGGTGCCTCTGAAACAAAAAGACAGATTATCATTTACATTATATCTGCGAATCTGCCATCCCTCACCTTCTCCATCCTTGCTCACAAAAGTCTGCCAGCCGCTGCGCCAATCACCGTCCACACGGACCCAGGCCGAAACCGTCAGCTTGTCGTTAATATCAAAATTATTCTCATTCGCCATCTGTACGTACGTGTTGTCAAAACCCTGTGCGCCACCTATCACGCCACCCTCAACATTGGTATTCCCATAGCCGGTCCCGTTGTTCTTCAACCACGTGGAATCCACCGCGTTCGGTTCATTCATGTGCCAGACGCCCCGGTAATAATTCGAGGACCATGTGGCGCCATTGGCGGTATAAGCAGGCGCAACCGTCATGCCGGGATTGTCCCAGTACGCCCAGATCGAACTACCGCTTGCAAGTTCCGGTACCTGCACCCAGATATACGAACTGCCGTTTGTATTCCATGTATCTATCTCGTAGTTCAATTCTCTGGTCTCGCCTTCATCGACAAACCGCAAGTCGGCCGCTCCCGCCTGGAACTGACTGTACAGGAAACTCGGCAAACCTTCGCTGAAGGTCACCAGTGCCGGGAAGTTCGTCAGCGTCTCGGCCCGGTCGTATCCGCTGAACGTGATCTTCATCTTGTACGGGAACCCCGATAACCCGGCCAGCGTTCTGAAACTCTCCGAACTCGATGCCCAGGGACTGGCCTCCGCGCTTACCGCACGGAACGTGAAGTAATAATCAACTCCGGACAACAGGCTTGTCACCGTACAGCTGATGTTCGTGGAAAGAATATTGGTGAATGAACCCACAAGATTACTGCTCGCCCATGCGGCCGGATTGGTCCCGCCGTCACTCGTACCCCAGTACGCCACAACATCAGTTACCAGGCCGGTGGTGTAAAGCGTAGCATTCAATACCGCAGAGGTAGACGTTATGTTCGTCGCCTCGGAATTCACTATCCCAACAGCAGGCTGGCAAACACTAAAAATATTGTTCGATGCTACGTTCATCCAGCTCGCCCACAACCAGTTCGATGAACGCACAACACTGGACAGCCTGACCTCATCTATCATGCCATTAAAGTAATAGCCGCCGTTGTAACGCCCTATATCCACAGAAGCGTTTCCATCAGCTATGGCTCCAATCGTGCCGTCCGATCCAAGCACACCGTCAACATACAGGGAAGCCTCGTTCCCGCTTTGTGCAGCCGCAAGATAATGCCACTTGTTATTGGCAGGCCCCGCTACAGTCACATCACCGCCCGACGCCCTCCATTTCAACGATGCACCCTCAAAGAACAACTGCCATCGCGAGTTCACAGGATTCTTACCGAGGATAACCCCGTTCTGGGTGAAATTCTTTGAATACGCCCACGCTTCTACACTTATATCTGATACAACCCTTATAGCTCCTAAACCTACATATGTATTGGTAATTGAATAAAAATTCTGAGCCAAACCAACAAATCCAGTTGAAATTTCCGGATAATTCCATATAGCGGCATTGAAATGATTCGATGAGGAATCCATCAAGTTTGTCTGGTTCATATGCCATATACCCAGGTACCCTTCCGACCACACCGACCCGTTCGTGGTGTAAGCAGGCGCAACCGTGGCATTGCTGTTGCCCCAGTACGCCCAGATGGCACAGTTGTTCGTAAATTCAGGCACCTTCACCCAGACATAAGATTGCCCAGTGGTAGCCGAATAAGCCGTGTTCAACCTGTACTTCTGCGATAGGTAACCACCCACTTGGTTAAGTTCATTAGATGTCAGTACATGATCGAAGATGATCAGTTCGGCTACGTCACATTTCGACGCTTCATACAGGGTACTGGGGTAATTATAGCCACCAAGCTCTATGCGCCCCGGCTTGAAATAGCTGTCCGACGAACCTGTAGCGTTAAATGCCCGTTGATTGCCTTCTTTCCAGAAATTGGCCTTCGGATCGGAATCGTTATTTATCGTACCGGTATGCAGGTGCCAGTTGGTATTGGCGGTACCAGCGCTGTAAATCCAGCCATCTGCATGCCACCTTTCATCACCACCACTCCAGAAACCAAAGATCCAGTTGCGACCGGCAGCAGAGCTTATGACACGACTGTAATAATCCGGACCCGTATAGCGGGCAACAGAGAAGGCTGTGTACTGCTGCAGATAGTCAAAATCAAACGAGGTATAAAGCACATCATTGCCGTCAAATCTGACTACAGGTTTACCGCCAGGTCCGTTTGCAACAACAACCGGATCGCCATAGTAATTATTCGCGTCACGCCCATTTCCTGACTGGTCCTGCCAGTTGAGCACCTGGGTGGTATTTGAAACAATTCCAACATCAGCCTTGAGCCATAACGCCACACCGGACGGCAAACCGGTAAAACAGCCCGGATTCCACTGTTCAATCTCATAACAAAGTTCGTTCGTCTGCGCTTCATCCGTAAACCGCAGGTCGGCTCCCGAACCGGAAGCAAACTGGCTGTAAAGGAAATTGGTCATACTCTCACTCAATACAACAAGCACAGGGAAGTTGGTCAGCGTCTCGCCCTTATTATACCCGCTGAATGTTATCTTCGTCCGGCAGGGACTTGCCAGGCCAGCTTCCACCGATGGCTGATACACCGTCCTGAAACTTCTGACATCACTCCACGTAGTGGACAAAACATTCGTGGCGCTGAATCTCACATAATATTGAGTATCAGGCATAAGTCCCGTTACCGTGTAACTCAAATTGGTCGTCGTAATATTGGTAAATGAACCCACATATGCCGAATCCGCCCACAGAGAAGCAAAATTCGTACAGTCAACAGGTCCCCAGTATGCCCACACTTCAGACACTGTTCCTGAAGAAGACAATACCGCATTAAACACAGCAGAAGTGGTCCCAATACTGGAAGGCACATCATTGCTTATCCCCGCACCACCCAGACAATATCTCCACATGCCAGCCTGAAGAATGGTATTAACACGCGCTTCAACCTGTCCTGGTTCAGTAATAAAGAAATTCTGGGATTGACCACCTCCATTCTCCTTCGTCATAAAGATGAAATTGTACGGCTGACCTGCCGTCAAGGTCACAATAAGGTTCCCAGACCATGCCGGATAACCAGCTACACTACCTTCATTGGCCTGGAAAGTACCATCACCGTTAAAGTCAAGATACATCATTCCCCAGTCATCACAATCCCATCGGAAATTGTGAAGTCCGGAATACCTTGGAACAAACTGTCCGCATATTGCCGAGGCAAAATAATCCGAAGATGGGAATCCAACAAACATGTTAAAATTATTAATTTCACCGGTGGCTATCACATTCCACTGTGGTGCTTCTGGTATCGCGAGAACACTATCTGTTTTATAACCGGTAAATACCCTGGTTGCCGATATGTTATACACGGCACCATCCAAACGTAATGATGTGTCATTATTCTGATTATTAAGGAAAAGCGATCCGCGAAGACCATCGGCATAAATGCCCGGCGGAAGTGTTGCGAAACTGCTACTGACAGGATTCCAGCATTCACCCACGGCATTTGACGCATAACAGCGATAGTAATAACGCAAACCATAATACAGGTCCGAAACCGCATTCGAAAATGCACCATAGCTGGTCACACCATTTGTATAAACCCGCTGCCAGTCAGCTTTGTTTGTTCCTCCGTCGGAAGTACCCCAGTATATGTAAACCTCAGCCGTCGCTCCCGTGGCCGTATAATTCCCGTTTAAGACCGCCGTATTGGTAAGAACACTGCTCGCTCCAGCACCGTTATCCACCGCCGGATATTCTGCTGGCTTGAATGTAATCTGTATCCGGTTGTTAACCGTATCCATCGCAACATCCGGCATCGCCCAGCCTTCCGCCCCGCCCCCGGCAGGTTTCTCTACAATCCAGGTAACGTTCGTCTCGGGATCAACAGCACTGTCCGGCCAGGTCATTATGGTAAATGACTGGTTCACAGGTTCCGCCAGTCCATTCGGATTGTAAATCTTAAGCGTATTCGCTGTTCCGGCAACAAACGTAACCTGGTTAGAAACCGCAACAAGACCCGGACTCGAATCATACCGCCAACCGTATATCAATCCGGAATCCATGATCAGGGTATTGTTCAGAGTCAGTGTCCCCCCGCTGTTCGTCCCACCCGGCACCAGCCCGCAACCGGAAAAAACTTTCACCGGCCTGTTCACCACGCCGGTCCCGCCAAGGAAACCCGTGTTGGTTACAGTCACACTGCTGTCACTATTCAGAGAACCGTTTACCACCAGTGTTCCATTACTGATAACCGTAGGCCCGGCATACGTATTCTCGCCCGCCAACACGACCTGCCCGCTTCCATTCTTGCCCAGGCCACCCAACCCGTGAACTGCTCCCTGAACCGTCATGACATAATTGCTCGAGTCGAGTATTGCGAAGGTATAGTAAATCCAAATGTTACGCGTGTTCGCAAGCACAAGGTCGGCGCCAGCCTTAAGCACCCCGTAATTGTAGATATAAAGGTTATTAGTCGGCGCCAGCGGAACGGTACCCAGGTTCGCATCACAGCTGGCTATTATTATGCCCTGCTCTATACGGGTTATTTCATGAGTATTTGTAGCCGCCAGAATCAATGTGCCCGGCGCACTCTTGATCAACATGCATTCCGTCCCTAAAAGAGGCCCCTGCATGATGGCCGTACCCCGCACATTAATCCGCCTGTCACCTGTTGAATTAAGATATATGGGGTTTACCCATGTGACAGGATGAGTACTGTAGTAACTGCCAAAGTTCAGAAAAGCACTCACATTGAAATAGTTCTGGCCCCAGACAAGGTTTGAACCGCATCCGCCGATGTTGACCGTCAATGGCCCGCCCACGGCCGCAAAACCGCCGCTGCGCTCAGCAGTACCGTAAATAGTGCTAAGCCAGGCCACCTGGTTAGGACCAAATCCAAGATCACGCGTAAATGTACCGTTCATTTCCACTATGCCCTGGTCCCAGCCCCAGTCATCACCAGCCAACCGTAAGTTTGCGGTTGGCGGCAGACTGAAAGTATTCGTCATCCGCAAAGCATTATTATTGGCTTCAATAGTTCCGGTAATGGTATTTGAGCCATTCAAAATAACAGGCTGTCCGGTAATATATGGCGGCCCCAGAAGAACCCCGGGTCCGGTAATCTCTCCATTGACTGTAAGGGGGTAACTACCTCCATCCAGAACCAGAAACGCGTTGGTGTTAATATAAATTGTACGATTTACATCAGTCGTCATGGCATACCTGGGCTTAATCCAGTTAAATCTACTTACCGCAGTGATGTTCGTCCTCCGTGAGGCCGGTACAGCACCAAATGATCTGTCACCATAAATATAGATACCACCACCATACAGATGTGTACCGCCGGAATAAGAATTGTTGACCCTTGACAACGTGGTCAGGCTTCCATTCTGTGTGCCAAGAACACTGGAATAAGATACTACCCTCACCGCAACAGACGTCGATCCCCTGTCAATAATTGTTGTATCGAGGTTTGTGTTACTTACATTACCGCTTCTCCGGTCAACTTTGCGGTTGTCTATGATTATCAATTCATTGGTACCCGAAGTGAGCCAACCGCCTGTTATTCTTGAACCAAGGGACGAATTGGTCGTAAACATGATACCACCTGCTGCAACAGTGTTTGTCCTGACAAGCGTGAGAGCGTAAGCATTATTATGACCAAACCGCAGGCTGTTGACCGTCGCGTTTGTCATCGCACAATTTGCTCCGGCAATAGTTGTGTTGAAACCCGGCAGGAAAACATTGGTACTGTATGTGGTATAGGCAACTATGGAATTCAGCCCGTTGTTTTTTGCCCAGTCATTGGTCCGTACAGTCGCATAACAGCCGAGTATTCCTTCCACGTTGGGCGTCACCGTAGTTATGTCGCCTTTAGTCGGCGCTGGTGGATTGAAATCCACAAAACCGGCGTTTCGAGTGATTGCTCCAAGATTAAGGGTAATTGTTCCTCCGGAACCATTGGTGAGATCTATGATATTATGGCCATCGTTCAGCTCCAGGCCGTTGAAAGTCTGACTATTATTAATGGTATTAGCACCCTGCATCCTGAGAATGGAACCGTTCATGGTCAATGTTGAACCGGCGTTAATAATGTCACTTATTGGAGACAAGGCTCCGGTGAAATCAAGAGTTATCTGTCCTCCATTAAGAACTACCGGACCTGTGAAAATATTCGCAGCGGCAAGAACCAGTGTGCCTAGCCCTTGTTTCTCAAACCCCTGAGTACCGGCTATCACCGCAGTGTTCGTCATTGTGCGATTCACTATGTTAATAACCGGCATTCCACTGGTTACTGCCAACGTCAAGGTACCAGGACGTTGAAGTATCCTATCGCGATCTGGCCACATGAAGTCGCCAAAAATGATGGTTCCTATCGTACGGTCTCCGTTCAGGGTCACAGTCCTGAGAGCACTGAGATCAACCTGGGAAAAATCCGCCACCTCGTCGACACCATAGGCAATCCGGCTGTTTAACCAACGGCTGGCAGTTGTCCAGTTGTCATTCCCGTTATAAGTCCATACACCGTTCGTGGCAAAGCCGGACAACGGTATGAGCACTACGATAATGGCAGATATAAAGATTCGCTTTATCATCTCCAGCACCTCGCTGATCCGTCAGGAATAAATAATTACTACCATCACTAAAAAACCAAGCACCTGCTCCTCTCATCACGCTTACATTGCGCATAACATTACTGACTTCCGCACATTGTCCTCGTATCCTCTAACAAAGAGCCGGTAAAAATATTCCGAATGGCACTTATCGCCTTATCGGCTTCACGACCATCAGCAATTACCGTAATTTCCATTCCTTTTACGGCACAGAGCGATAATACATTGAAAATATTCGTCGCATTTGCCGAGTTGTGGTTACACTTAACTATGATTTCGGCATCGAAGACTTTTGCCGCTTTAACCAGCAAAGCAGCAGCACGGACACACAAACCATGGTTCTTTACGGCAAATGATTTACTGTTATGTCTTGTCGCCATCACTGTTCGACCACCTCTCATGTAATAACATTAGTCTTATGTACTATTTGTCACAATCGGGCGAATACCCTATTTCCGATAAGAATTTTCCCGATATAAGAAGTGGTAGAAAATGAAGCTCTGCGGACTAACGTACATGCCAGGCCATAGCCTCTTCTTGGCGAAGGCTGGTCCACCGTCTTGTCCAGCGCCGTGTCCGGCGAAGCTTTAGCGAAGACGGAAGCCTTGACGAAGAAGGTAGCAAAACCCGTATTCATCCCACGGACTCCAAGTCCGGGGTCTGGATAAGCTATAAGATGGATGAAACTCAACCAGCAGGAGGTTTTTCCCGACGTAAACAGCAATACTCTTGTACGTTTGTAAAGCAAACTGTACCAAAAAGTAACTATTGCGATTCGCTAATAATTCAGTAATATTGTAGAAAATATGTTCACCCCTCATTCACAACAAAAACTATTGCCTGTTGTTTGGCTTGTACTTTCAATCCTTGCAATGGTCATAGACTATTTATCCGGGCCAACAGTACAGTTCCCTATCCTTTATATTATTCCAATAGGGCTGGCGGCGTGGTACAGCGGCCCATGGTGGGGAGGATTTCTGGCTATTGTTCTGCCCTTTGGCCGAGTAATTTACTGGACGGTATGGCAACATACTCATGAAAAGATAAGTAACGTCAGTGTTAACACTATAATTCGAATTACCGCTTTTCTTCTATTAGTATTCCTCATCAACCAGATCATCAAAAAAAGTAAAGACGTAACGGATCGGATCCGGACAGAACAGAAGCTTCTCGAACAACAAAGGCAACTCAGAATTTTATCAAGTAAATTCACAGTAGCAGAGGAGACGGAACGACGCCGTATTGCCACAGGACTTCACGATGATATTAACCAGATGCTGATCGCAGCCAAACTGAAACTGAACAAACTTGCCGGTAGTGCTAACGAACAAGAGGTCAAGGCGGTTTCTGATGATATTGACAAATACCTGGACAGCATACTCAAAGCATCACAATCATTGATATTCGACCTGGTATCGCCGGTCCTGCAGAAACTTGGCCTTGAGGCAGCGTTGGAAGATCTCTGCGAAAGAATGAATACACAGCATGAAATCAAATTCAAATTTTTCGGCGAGGGAAGTTCCAGAATATTGAACAATGAAATTGAGATCATAATCTTTCATGCCGTGCATGAATTATTACGGAACGTAGCGAGACACGCAGAAGCAAAGAATGCAGACATTACTTTTCTGAAGCAAAACGATATATTAAAGGTGATAGTACAGGATGATGGCAAGGGTTTCCTTAAAGATCCCCAAAGAAATGGTTTGAGCGATAAAGGCGGTTTTGGGATTTTCGCCATCGAAGAACGCATAAAGTCCTTTGGTGGCAGCATAAAGATTGAAAAGGCAAAACCACAAGGCTCAAGGATCGAACTCTTAGTTCCCCTTCAGGAGGAAGAGAATGAGTATCAGAATATTGCTGGCTGACGATCATTCTATCGTAAGAGAAGGTTTGAAGAGCATGTTGGAACGTGAACCGGACATGAAAGTAGTTGCTGAAGCCTCCGACGGACGAATGGCCGTTAAAATGGCACACTCCGAAAAACCGGACGTGGTCATTATGGATATCAGCATGCCGGACATGAACGGCATAGAGGCGACAAGTCAAATTATAGAAAACTCAAAAAAAACCAAGGTAATATGCCTCTCTATGCACCACGAAAAGAAATTTATAGAAGCAATGCTGCGCGCCGGATCGTCGGCTTATATCATCAAGAATGATGTTACCAAAGAACTCATAGGAGCGATTCGTAAAGTAATGTCCGGCGACATGTACTTAAGTCCTGCGATCGCCAGAGATGTGGTTACCCAGTTTGTTATAGGACGTGGTGCGAGGACAAAAGGCGCCTTCACTGAGTTGTCAGAACGCGAGAGGGAGGTTTTACAGCTTATTGCAGAAGGTCTTTCGACTAAAGAGATTGCCGCGAAGTTGACTTTAAGCGAGAAAACGGTCTCCACACATCGTGAACACATAATGGAAAAACTTGGGCTGCATAACGTCGTCGAACTGACGAGATATGCGCTACGCGAAGGAATCTCCGAACTCTAGATAATCAAAACATGCAATACTGCGCGATATCTTCTGTCGTCTCCTGAGAATGTTGTGTCACTTTTTCCTGACAAACAAATTTACAGATTGCAGTTCGTCCGAACCTTGCCAGCAAGGGTGGATGACGACCCCTCTTACGGCTGATAGATATTGATTCTCTGCGAAACGTCTACAAATACCAATACCGTAATATCACCAAACGTCGCCGATTTACGCATGAATGCGAGGTACCCAGCCCAGGCCGGGCACTTCGCGGACTTCGTCGGTGCCTTCGCGCACTAGACGGATATTCATGAACCGGCAGAACCGTTCGATATCACGCGTGTGGTCACCATAAAATACTACGCGGTGCAGACCGCTCGACCACGTCTCCATATACTTTTCCGGATGCTCGACGCGGACGGTCATTTTGGTACGACAGCCGCTTTCAACCAATGGGCTGGCGATAACCTGGCCTGTCGAGAACAACATAATGTTGTCGCCGATGAGCCGTGCCATGGACGCCGGCCGCTTCGGGGGAAGCTTCACTTGCAGTACGGCGCCGCGGTTGTCCTCGAGGTGACTGCGCAACAGATACGGGTGCGTCGGACCATTTGGGCCTTCCATTTTCAACGCGGATACGCAGTGCGCGTGGATGATCGTATTGTCGGAATAATCGAAGCACGGATCGCTGACAAAGCCCGGCCGGTCCACCAGGTAGGTAAAGATCATGTGCGTCATAGTGGATTTCAGGTCGGCCTCACAAATCCCGCCAAGGCCCATGCTGTTGAAACGCGAAAAGCCCAGACACGGATAGCCCATCTCGCGATCGAGAAGGCCCATGCCAAGGCAATTCATTGTGATCGCCACAGCGCCTTCCGCTTTCATCATGTTCATCATCGCCAGCGCCATGCGTGAGGCTTTGATTACATCGTCCCGTTTCGGCTCGACAATCTTAACGGCATGACGCAGCCAAAGTTCCGCGTCGGCGCGCGCGTCCACCTCGTTCACCGCCTTATAGGCCGCTTCGAGATCCGGCAGTTTAAACGACTTGATCTCTGTCCCAAACTTTTCCTTGATGAGCTTGACGTAGGCTGGATCAGCGTCACGGGTGCTGACGTGAAGCAACTTCATATCCTTGAGCCGGCGAATAGCACGGATCGGGCGCAGCGCTACGGGGATGTCCTCGAACTTGCTGCTGGCCCAGCATTCGATGCGTTTACCTTCGCGTTGCATGGCGGCAATTGTATGCCATTCATGGCCGGAGAACGGCTCTGCAAACATCACCAACGGCAGGTTTAATTCCGCCAGCGCGGCCAGCGCCTTGCCGCTACGCATGGTCATTTGCAGAAACAGGATGCCATCGACATCCCTAAGTTTTTCCTTTACCGGCGTAAGATCTGTATTATCGGTAACCAGGCCACAGTCGACAAACTCGATGTCACAGAGGGCAGGCTTGATCCGCACGATCTGTGCCTCGAATCGTTTCTGCTCGGCAACGAGGTCCACAGCCGCTTTTGGCCAATGAGGATTTGCACAACCAAAAAAAACCTTGCCGACGCGAATTTTAGTCGTCGGCACCCACGGCGGCGGGATAGGCCCACGAGTGGCGCCGAATATGCCAGCACACAATGGCGTTGCAGTCCCAGCCGTCGCGCCTGCGGCGGCGATTTCCAGAAACGTTCGCCTAGTGATTGAGTTACTCATGACAAACTCCTTCCGTGGTTGGGTTGACTATAGTTTTAGATCACCTGCGGCCGCAGTTTGAACAACCGGCAGAAGTCCACGAGCTACTACCGGAAGTTGCCGTAAAAAAATTTAGGAAAGCCGGAAACTGCTCTTTCTGAAAACACATAAATAAATCTCATATTCGCATTTTATTTTTTAAATTTTATTTCAGAAACGCGACGGATGTCAACGGCTAAGTGAACAATTTACAGAAGCTTGTAGGAAAAAGGACTTTTACAGGATAAGTATTACATTTATTGACGGTCCGACCCGCCAAATGTCCGTTTAATTGCCGCAAGATACCCCGTACCGGTTCGTTCCTCGGGAAGCAGGTAGCCGCCCTCGGTCCACTCGTTCCAGGCATTAAGCACAACGGCAAATGGCTTTCGCGTATCACTCTCTATATGCCGTGCGGCACCGCGCAATAGCTGCTCGTAAAGTTCGGGGGTATTACCTACCACCACGGGCACGTAGGGATACTCGCGGCGAGGAAACGGCCATGGAATGTCCCGGCGACACCTGGGCGTGACATCCCAGCCCATCGTTACCACTGGAAGATTTACAAGCGATGATGCTGACATTTTTCCCCAATGAACACGGTGGGCTTCCATTACATCTTCGTATTTCTCGGTAAAATCCGGCTGGGCTTTGTTAGCGGTATTTACGTTGTATCTGCTTGTACTTTGAAACCCGGCTTGCTTGACCGTTTCGACGGCCTTGGGATCCGATAGCATCGCATTCCAGTGAATTGACGGCAGATTTACCTGATGCAGTCGGGTGTCTATTTTTTTTAGCAACGCACTGGTTTCATGCGGTCCTCCAAGCTGTTCGACGAACTTCATCGCTTCAAAAACACTAAAGAACAGTTCTCCGTTTACCCTCCAATAGGTGGGTTGTCGAAAGTAATGTTCTATACAGTAATCAATCATACGTTCAAGATCATGTGGCGAGTGTCTGGATGGAAGCCATACATTTCGTGGTTTGCCAAACTCCGGGCAGAATTGATCCCGCCGGTCGTGATTCGCCCACATCAGGGCAAACTTCATACGATTGCGATTCGGGGCCTGCAGGAAACCTTTTTCGAGCGCCTCCTCCATATTCCTCACACCGCTATACCAATACCAGCAGTAAAGGAACACATCAATTCCATGATCGGCAGCGAGGCTGATTTCCCGATCAGCCCATGCCGGATCACTTTCATCGAAATAACCCCATACTGGTTTCTTTGGCTGTTGATGTCCTGAAAAACGCGGGATTGCCGCTTTCACGCCCTCCCATTCGGTCCACCCTTCCCCTTTCCATGCGCTCCCGTGATCATAGTTGTGCCAGTGAGGGTAATAGATCGCCACGATATTCGGACGTCCCTTGCGAGTTTCCTCGTCCGCCCGCCCGTTCATTGCTGAGACTGCTCCAAGACAACAAGCCGCAACGGTACCAGCAGACTTTCCCACGATCCGCATAAAGTTGCGACGGTCCATCTGCTGATCAATCATATAATAGTCCTTCAATGGTAACTTTTCTTCGCCCGGTTACTTTCGGCTGGGACCCGCCAAGGATTTCCCTGTCTTGTTATATATTACACAATCCGATTCTTATGTTGTAGGATTCTATATGAAACGCGATAGGTGTCAATCTCTCAGAAGGTGTTCTCGACGTAATCCTGTACACGACTTGACAAACTCAGATCACAGTGTGAGAATGAACTTATCATCGTAATAATATTGTATTATGACATCGAGATAACTGGGAATTCTTTGAGGATACTATGCAAACCGACAACGTTCTGCACCTGATTGGCAACACACCTTTGATTCGTCTCAAGAACGAGAATATCTATGCCAAGGCCGAGTTCCTCAACCCGGGTGGCAGTATCAAGGACCGTGTAGCGTTAGCCATGATCGAGGGTGCCGAACGCGATGGAAAACTGCATTCCGACTCCATTATTGTTGAACCAACATCCGGTAACACAGGAATTGGGGTAGCACTCGTCGGCAGACTCAAGGGTTACAAGGTACGTATCGTCATGCCGGAGAATATGAGCGAAGAGCGCAAAAAGCTCATCAAGTGCCTGGGTGCTGACCTGATCCTGATCCCTGCCAAGGAAGGTATCGCCGGCGCAGTGAAGCGTGTTGACGAAATGCGTGCCGAAGACCCGCGCATATTCGTTCCGCAGCAGTTTGAAAATCCGGACAATCCCCGCGTACACTACGAAGAAACCGCGCACGAACTGTGGCACCAAATGAATGGCGACATTGCAGGTTTTGTGGCTGGTGTCGGCAGTGGCGGTACTCTGCAGGGTATCGGCAAATTCCTTCTCGAACACAAACCTGACGCGCGTAGAGTTGCAGTCGAACCGAAGAATGTATCTGCGATTCTCGGCCACGAGCCTGGCCTGCACCAGATTCAGGGCATAGGCGACGGCTTTATACCTGCGATCCTCGATGTATCGATGGTGGACGAGGTAATTGAAGTCACAGATGAAGATGCAATCGAGACAACCCGCCAGTTGGGCCGCGACTTTGGCCTGCTTGTCGGTATTTCATCAGGAGCGAACGTGTGGGCCGCCCGTCAGATGGCCAAACGCATCAAAGGTAACATCACCACAGTGCTGCCGGATCGCGCCGAACGTTATTTCAGTACCGCTCTCATGTGAGCGCGGTTAAGGAGAACTTCATGGAACGTTCTGCCCTTATGGAATTCTTGCGAAAGAACACGGCATTGTTTGCCGACTTCGATGATATTAGCCTGAACAAGCTGATTGACGGCTCAAAAGTTTCCACGTTCGAACCCAACGAGGCCATTATTGAATTCGGTGATGAAGGACATTTTCTTGGAGTTATCCTGAACGGTAAAGCCGAAGTGTCATCCGTTGATAATGCCGGTATCCGCAGGCGAATAGCAGAGCTCAAAACAGGTGATATTTTCGGGGAGATGGCGCTTCTTACCGGTGACCGTACTCTGGCCGATGTAATAGGTATCACCAGGTGCAAGGCACTGTTTGTTCCAACGGATATCTTTTCCACGCAGATTGTAACCAATCCTTCTGCAATAAAGTATCTCTCGCGCCTTTTCGCGAAGCGTTCGCGTTTAGTCCCAATGGAGGAGGATAACCGTGAACTGGATGCCAAGGCTGTGGCAAGAAGCAGTGATCCCTACGGATTACACCTGAAAACAGAACACCCCATGCGGATCCTCGTCATTAACTGCGGTTCGTCCTCGCTTAAATACAATTTATTCGACACCGCAGATGAAACCAACAATACCCGGGGGATCGTAGAACGGATAGGTGCTGAAGGTACCCGCCAGTCGCACTGGTTTCAAAACAAAGAACAGAAACGTGACCTTCCGAAAGGAACACATACAGAAGCATTCAACGCCATGTTAGAGGAACTTGCACGCACTGGAACTCCAGTCGCAAATATAGAAGCGATCGGGCACCGCGTTGTACACGGTGGCGATCGTTTTTCCGGCGCCGAAATAATCACCGACACCGTCCTGCAGGAAATCGAAAAGCTGGCCATGCTTGCGCCTCTCCACAATCCTGTCAATGTAACCGGCATCCGGGAAGCAAGACGCGCCTGTCCCCATGCGGTCCAGATAGCAGTATTCGATACATCATTTCACCAGACAATACCTCCCTATGCGTACCTGTATGGTCTCCCGTATGACTATTACGAAAAGAAACATATCAGGCGCTATGGTTTCCACGGGATGTCGCATAGCTACGTGGCGCTCAAGGCCGCCGAATTTCTCAAGAGGTCTTTCAACGAATTGGAGTTGATTTCGTGCCACCTTGGCAACGGTGCATCCATGTGCGCGATTGACCACGGCCGGTCGGTTGATACCAGCATGGGGCTTACACCGGCCGAAGGGCTCATCATGGGAACACGCGCTGGAGATATGGACCCGGCGGTAATCATCCACCTTATGCGAACTGAAAATATGACGGTGGAACAGGCAGATGAACTGCTCAACAAGAAAAGCGGGTTACTCGGTATTTCCGGCCTGTCCAATGATATGCGTGAAATAGAAAAAGCCGCCAGGGAAGGCGATCACCGTTCACTTCTTGCTTTCAAAACATTCTGTTACCGGGTCAGGAAATATATTGGTGCGTATGTTGCCGCAATGAACGGGCTTGATGCCGTTATTTTCACAGGTGGAATCGGACAGGGCAGTGCGGGCGTGCGCTCACTGGCATGTCAGGGACTGACCTGCATGGGAATAACGCTTGACGAGGAGAAGAACCGCAACGCGGCATCGCCTGCAGAAGCAGTTGATATTTCAACTGCCGATTCCACAATCCGTGTCATTGTTGTCCCAACCAATGAAGAGCTCATGATTGCCCGTGAAACTATCAGGACGTTGAGCAGCCGTTATATTACCGGTATTCTTGAAACCCAGCGCAACACGCCAATCCCGATAGAAGTATCTGCTCACCACGTACACCTCAGCCAGGAACACGTTGAGGCCCTTTTCGGCGCGGGATACAAGCTTACGAAGGCTTCGGATCTTTCCCAGCCCGGTCAGTTTGCATGCAACGAAAAAGTTGTTCTGGTCGGACCAAAAGGCAAAGTCGAACGAGTGCGAGTGCTCGGACCCGCACGTAAAGCCACACAGGTTGAAATTTCGATGACCGAACAATTCCAGCTTGGAATTCATCCCCCTGTCCGTGAATCTGGCGACCTCAATGGCACGCCGGGCCTGACTATCGAAGGTACTGTCGGGAAAGTTGTACTGGACAAGGGAGTGATATGCGCTATGCGCCATATTCACATGCCACCAGAAGATGCGCTCAGGTATGGCTTAAGAGACAAGTATGTTGTTCGCGTCAGGGTGGTGGGCGGAAACCGGGAACTGATTTTCGGTGATATCCTCGTCCGGGTCCACCCCAACTTCAAACTTGCCATGCATATAGACACCGATGAAGCCAATGCCGCCGACATCAAGACAGGAAACCAGGGCTTTATTGAGGGTATCCAGGGCAGGAATTGAAAGATCAGAAATGTCTACGGGCAAATTCCCTGCCGGATCATGATTTCAGATACGCTTCAAAGGCAATCGCCTTATCTTTGTGTCGAAAAGCAATACAAGTTTCCAATCTCCATGGTTTGAATTTGGCGGTATGAGGACAATCACCGTCGTTATGTTTCTTCATACGTTGATGTATGTTCTCAGTACATCCAGTATAGTAGCGAGATGGATCCTGCCTGCTGGAGATGATATATACGTAATGATATTTTGTAACTGGCATGCCAAGCAGTAGCCTCGCAACGGAATATTATGTCCACCTTCGTCCCGCCCTCGAAGCGAGTCGGGACTACGGCGTGACAGCCTTTGCTCTCCGCTACCTGCGAGCGAAGGCTGGTGGAGGCGGGGGGAATTGAACCCCCGTCCGCGATGGAGTCACAACAGCATCTACGCGCGTGTCCTGTCATTTAATCTCGCCATTGTAACTGCCGACAGACAGGCCATTACAACAGCCAGCGGCCACGAGAGTGTTTCACCAGTAATCCCGGCCACCCGGTTACTGGCTAACCTGCTGTCGTCGCCTCACTCCGCCTAGCAGATATCAGCGGCGAGACGTCACGGCGTAATTAGGCCGCGAGAGCCAATTCTTCGTTGGCCTTTATGTTGTGTTTCCGGATTTTTAACGAGGCCAACCGGAGTCCTCGGCGCGCAACTGCAGCTTCAACCAACACGTCGAAACCAGTCGCCCCCATACTTTACAAAAGAATTATCCTCTATATTCCCAGAGGAATCAAGTGTGGTTTCGGGAATTGTCCTCAGCAGCTTCTTTATTCATTGATTGGATTATTTCCAGTATTTCCTCTTTGAAATCAACTGGTGCTTCAATATGCCCCCACCCCTTCGAAACCTGGTATAATCCATCCAGCGCAAGATCATGATAACTTTTAAAGATAAACGGAATTCCACGATCTTTGAGCAGACTTTCCAGGACCCTCGCCTGTACTTCGTTTTCCAATACTGCAATCTTTTCCAGATCATTCATCGATTTCCGTTTCGCCCTTCATCATTTTGTTTCCCTATCCGGTTATCATGAATTCATCGAACTCACCAGTAACATCAGAATATTTTTCTATTATTCCCGTTACTTTCGCATACGATGGACCGCGCCTGCACCAGCACAAGAATGCCGCCAAGTCATTCTCCTCGCCTTCGGCAACAATTTCGACAGTGCCATCAGCTTTATTCCTTACCCAACCAGCCAATCCAAGACGTTCCGCTTCTTCACAAGCATACATTCTGTAACAGACCCCCTGGACACGGCCCTGAATAATAAAATGCGCTTTTTTCTTCATTTACTGACCTTCCCGGAAATCATAGGAACAAACCGCACCAAGATATCATTTTCCCGACTCACTTTGCCGTCCTTCTTTCGCACAATAACAAGCTGCTGCACATCCACTCCAACCGGCAGGATCATCCGTCCATTTTCTTTAAGTTGCATCACAAGCTCATCAGGCATTTCTTCAGGTCCGCAAGTCACTATCACTGCATCATAAGGTGAATGTTGTTGCCAACCCTTATAAGCATCACCGGTTAAAATATGTACATTCGTATATCCTTCCTCGTCCAATACCTTCCGGGCCTGCGCAGCAAGCTCCGGAATTATCTCTACACTGAAAACATTAATACCCATTTCTGCAAGAACTGCCGCCTGGTAACCTGATCCCGTGCCGACTTCGAGTACTTTTTCACCTTTTTTCAAATCCAGGCGTTCGGTCATATATGCTACTATAAAAGGCTGCGAAATCGTCTGATCGTGGCCGATCGGGCACGGATGATCGCCATACGGATCACAGCTGGTCCGTTCCTTCTCGGGAATAAATACATGCCGCCTGATCTTCGACATTGCGCCCAATACCGCTTCACTCCTGATCTTATATTCGGAGCGAAGAATCCCGATCATCCGGCCACGTAACCGCCCGTAATCATCTTCATCAATCAATTTCCCCACAACTCCTCCATAAATACATTAGCAATTTTTTATTGATAATATCATTAAATCAGCCATTTTACCATTCATGTAAGTTCTTTATGAATTCCCACTTATTACTCCAGTTTTTGCCTTGATGATCGGCAATAATTATTCTAGTTTATACGTTTAATGTTATAGAGATGCGAATTAAAAATTAAGAGAGAAATATGGAAAAAAAAATCAGGGCGAGACTCGAAGAGATAAGGGGCATGCTGCAGGCTGACGGCGGAGACCTGGAAGTTGTCGAAATTACCGGTACAAATGTGAAACTGAAACTCAGGGGTGCATGCGGTGGATGTCCTCATGCATCTATTACGATCAAACAGGGTATCGAAAAAGATCTTCGGGATACAATAGACGAAAAGATAACTGTCGAAAGAGTAGAATAATATTTTACGAACACGGAGGCCAAAATGAAAAGACTGATTATACTTGCCGCATCATGTTCATTAATCACCATCCTCGGCCATGCCGCAGACGACACTACGGCACAGGCAAAACCGGAAACATACTTTATCGTCAAGTATTTTGATCATGCAAAGATGTTGTCCTATAAACTGGTTTCTCAAACTGAGTACAAAGCCCTGCTTGAAGAAATAGCCGGTGAGTCAAAAATATGGGACAAAACAATGGCCGCGTCTGAGAAAGCATGGAAAGCTGAGGGATCTACAACCAAGAAATTCCCCCGGAGTGCAATATCGCAAAAAAAAGTAATGATTGTGGACAAATTTACTGACCAGGAAAAGGCAACGGCAAGATTAAACAACATGGAACAAGCCCTGGCAGAAGCTGAAGAGGCCAGACAAAAAAACATTGAAGAACAGCAAAAGAAACTGAGCAAAATAATGGGTAACAGAAAGATCGACGACAAGGGTACTTCCGACAGGGAAGCGTTCCTGGAAAGCGCCCGGAGTCTTTTTAACAGCAAACTTTCAGAACTCAGCGGAGGAACCCTGGGAAGCCAGGAATCTGCCGCTCCTGCAGCTGAAGATAAAGAAAAAGACAAAGAGAAGGAGAAGGACAAGAAAGCCGGCGACAAGAAGTAACGATACCACCTTGGCTGGTTTATTGTTTTTACCTGCGGCGGCCGCGATGATCAGGTAAGGCCTATTGACATACGACGATAATCCAATTAGTTCCTTCTTTCTGTTTATAAACACATATTATCCACAGTTGTTAAGCCGCTTATGTAGCACAAAATGAATAAAATCCTTGAGAAGAAGCAACTGTCGAATGAAGTTTTCCGGATGAAGGTACATGCACCTCTCATCGCAGAGGAACGAAAACCAGGCCAGTTCGTTATCGTTCAGCTAGATTCTGACTTCGGTGAACGTATCCCTCTTACTATTGCCGACGCCAATACGGCAGAAGGAACAATCACTTTAATATTTCAGACTGTCGGCAAAACTACACATAATCTGGCCGATCTTAACCCGGGCGACGCGATACAGAATCTGCTCGGCCCTCTCGGCAGGCCAACGCACATAGAGAAATTCGGCACTGTGGTTTGCGTCGGTGGTGGAATAGGTGTTGCCCCTCTACATCCCATCGCAGAAGGCATGAAAAAGGCCGGAAACAAGATGATCATAATCATGGGTGCAAGAAACAAAGAACTCCTGATCATGGAAGACCTGATGGGAAAGATTGCAGATGAACTCATCATTTGTACAGATGATGGTTCGTACGGCAGGAAATGTCTTGTAACAGAACCACTCAAGGAAATATGCGAACGTGTACCCAAACCAGATATGGCCGTAGCCATAGGTCCACCCATAATGATGAAATTCTGCGCACAGACAACGAAACCTTATAACGTTCCGACAGTTGTATCATTAAATACGATCATGATTGACGGTACAGGAATGTGCGGCGGATGCCGTGTTACGGTTGGCGGAAAGACAAAATTCGTTTGTGTGGATGGACCGGAGTTTGATGGTCACCAGGTTGATTTCGACAATATGATGAAGAGGCTTGGTGCATACAAGAATCTCGAAGACAAGGCTCATGAGAAATGTCATCTGGAAGAAAGCATGGTAAAAGCAAAGAAATGAGCCATAAAGACAAAGAACAACTTGCAGGCGAAGCAAATGAGTTGATGAGCAAGATTCTCAGTACAGGCAAACAACTTTCGCCTAAAGAAAGACTCGCCATACCAGCGCAGGAAATGCCTTCACAGGATCCGGACAAACGACGCGGCAATATGAGCGAAGTAGCGCTTGGTTACACCCCTGAACAGACAAGGCTTGAAGCCATGAGATGCCTCAAGTGCAAAACCGCGCCTTGTATAGAAGGATGCCCCGTTCGAATTGACATCCCGGGTTTTGTTTCAGCCGCCGCTGAAGGTAATTTTCAGAAATCAATCGACATTATAAAGAAGAACAGCCTCCTGCCTGCCGTTTGTGGCCGGGTTTGCCCGCAGGAAGTACAATGTCAACTTAACTGTACTGTTGGGAAATCGCTCAAGAGCGTGGACAAGGCTGTTTCCATAGGCCGGATAGAACGATTTGTTGCTGACTTGGAACGGAAAAGTGACAAGCAGGAAACACCAGCCATTAAACCTCAAACGGGAAAGAAAGTCGCCGTTATAGGCAGTGGTCCTGCAAGTATCACCGTCGCAGCTGATGTGAGACGGGAAGGCCACGCTGTCACCATGTTTGAAGCATTCCATAAACCAGGCGGCGTAATGATGTATGGCATCCCTGAATTTCGTCTTCCAAAAGCTATTGTCGAAAAAGAAATAAACACGCTCAAATCGATGGGCGTCGAAATCAAAACCAGTTTTGTCGTTGGACGTACACGTAAACTCAGGGATCTTATCGATAAAGACGGCTTTGATGCCGTATTTATCGGCACAGGTGCAGGCCTGCCCAAATTCATGAACATCGAAGGAGAAAATCTCGTTGGAGTCTATTCTGCCAATGAATTCCTGACGCGTGTAAATCTGATGCGTGCCTATGACCGTGAAAATGCAGACACCCCTGTCGCCTATTCCCGTAAGGTTGTAGTTCTCGGAGGGGGTAACGTTGCCATGGATGCGGCTCGTTCTGCCGTCCGGCTGGGTGCACAGGATGTGCATCTTGTTTACCGTCGAACTGAGGTAGAGATGCCGGCTCGAATTGAAGAAGTGAGACACGCCAAGGAAGAAGGAGTAATATTCCATATACTCGAAAACGCCAAGCGTATCCTTGGCGACGAAAAGGGTCATGTTAAAGCCATGGAGTGCCTTCGGTATGAACTTGGAGCGCCTGACGATTCCGGTCGCCGCAGACCAGTGGAAATCCGGGGCAGTGAATTCACCATGGAAGTTGATACCGTTATCGTTGCAATCGGTAACGATTCCAATCCACTGATAAAACAAACCACACCCGAAATGGTAACCACGAAATGGGGTAACATTATTGTGGATGAAAACGGCAAAACTTCGGTAGATCGGGTGTATGCAGGGGGTGATATTGTCCTGGGTGCTGCCACAGTCATTCTTGCCATGGGACAGGGGCGCACAGCCGCCGCTTCAATCAACAAACTGCTTGCTTCTTAAGAAGCTTGCGTTGCCAAGATTGGTCATTGGAAGCGCTCTATTTACAATCAACATTACCATGCGCAATAGTCAGGTCACTTTGGCGAAGGAGACGGTTCTTTTAAAAACTGGTAAGGTTTCCCATCGACGCCATGATAAGATTGATCTATGAAAAAAACGCCATCCTGATTTGATTCGAATTCCGACCATATAAAACAATCACGGTTCGTCTGATGAATAACCTTTACATTCCCCTTCCTGTCAACATTGATAGTTGGCTTGTTAACACGAATCAGCCCTCCAAGCAGGAAAACCCCGTAACTTGTCTTCCCGTCATCTTCATCAACACATAGGAAAATAAATTCTCTTTTTTCCCTGGTCCAATAGCGAAGAATATACCTTCGAACGCGATCAGGATAACCCGGGACTGACCTGGAAACAGATGCCAATTCTATCCCGCGGACAATATCCAAAACCACCGGATTTGATTCGTATCGGATATTGCCTACTTCAATCGCAGCCTTGACAACATATCGGCCTGTAGTCCCGAGATCATAAAGCAGAGAAACATCAGAAATGAAATCCTGTTTCGCACCGGATGCAATTACCAGCTTTTTCACCGGAGGACGATCATCGATTCGCTTTACAATATCATCACGTTTTCTCTCTACAATGAATACAGCATGCGCTTTGTTTTCCCTGTCGCTTTCGTCGAGAATAAACTCACGATCGCTGTCATTCAAGACTGATACATAAGCATTGATTGTCTCAAATTGTATTGCGGAAACAGGAGATAATTTTAATACAACACGCAAATCAGCACGGGAAAAAAAAGGTATAAACAACAAAATCGAAAGAATCAAAACGACATGATGAATTGTTTTCATTTTCAGATATATGCTTGTTCAATTGCATCAAGAATCAAATGCAGGATCACCTGGTGAGCTTCTTGGATCCTGGCAGTTTCCGCATGTTTTACGATTATTTCCCAATCACCTTTACCTGCCATTACCCCGCCGTTCCCCCCCAGGAAACACACAGTTCTCAATTTCCGCCTTTCGGCAACCTTCAGTGCCCTGATAAGATTCACAGAATTGCCGCTTGTACTGAACAGGACCAGGACGTCTCCCGCCCTGCCAAGCGCTTCAACCTGCCGGCTGAAAATCGCTTCAAATCCAAAATCATTACCGATACACGTCAGGGCTGTACAATCAGCCGGAAGCGCAATCGCCGGCAAAGGCACCCTGTTTGATTTAAATCTACCTGTAAGTTCTTCCGCAAAATGAAGAGCTTCGGCGGCACTGCCTCCATTACCTGCAACCAGTATCTTGTTTCCGGCCTTCAGCGCAGCAATGATTCCCGAGGAAATAGCGGCAATTTCACCAACCCTGGAAGAAAGTGCCGTAATAGCTATGATGCTGTTTTCTATGTTCTTTCTTATACGAACCTTGTCGACCTTATATTTTTTCATAACATCTCCGGTGAAAGAAATAGTAACACAGCATGTAAATACTGTCCACAGCAGTATTCTGACCATTCACTTGCCGTCATCGACCTGCAGGTGAATGACGGCAAGTGATAAAGAGAAGACCGATTTAATGAATCCGGCCCAATAATCGGAAAGTTAACTCTGTTTTTCCGGAAAAGATATAAACAAACATGGTCAAAAAAGCTTTTCTTTTACAACAGGCTGGTTAGCATCATCCCTCTTGATGAGTACTAAACAATTTGTCCATTTGCATCTGCATTCCAGCTATAGTCTGCTGGATGGTGCCTGCCGTGTTGAACAGGTTGTCAGTACAGCTGCAGCCAATAACATGCCGGCAGTTGCCATTACCGATCATGGCGTGATGTATGGCATTATTGATTTCTACAAGACAGCCCGCGATGCCGGGGTAAAACCAATCCTGGGTTGTGAAGTCTACGTGACACAGGGCAGTCTGACAGACAGGAAGATCGATGGAGCAAGAATGTCCAACAACCATCTCGTTCTACTGGTTAAAGACGAGACCGGTTACCATAATCTCTGCCGGCTCGTCACAACCGCCCATCTTGAAGGTTTCTACTACAAGCCGCGTATCGACAAACAACTCCTCGCTAAATACCACGAAGGACTGCTTGGCCTTTCAGCCTGTCTCAAGGGTGAGGTAGCATCAAACCTGATGAACGATGACATGGAAGCGGCCGAACGTTCTGCCGGAGAATACATCGATATTCTGGGCAAGGGTAATTTCTTCCTTGAAATCATGGACAACGGAATGGCCGAACAGAGAAAAGTAAGCAAGTTGATAAAAGAACTGTCCGGCAAGACCGGAATTCCCATGGTCGCGACAAACGATGTGCACTACCTTGAGAAATCGCACGCGCCAGCCCATGAGGTGCTGTTGTGCCTGCAGACACAGACAGTATTATCCGATCCCAATCGAATGCGGCTTCCGACAGCAGAATTCTACATGAAAAAACGGGACGAAATGGAGCCGTTATTTAAGGAGTTTCCCGGCGCCATGGACAGAACCATTGAAATCGCCGAGATGTGCAATGTGGAACTCCAATTTGGAAAGCTCCACTTCCCCAGTTTTAATGCGCCAAAAGGAATGACCCAGAGAAATTATTTAATCAAGCTTGGCAAGGAGGGATTGGAACAGAAATATGGCTTGAAGAATTTCGATCATCCGTCCAGCGATCAGGAAAGGGAAATCGTTGAACGTTTCAACCATGAACTTGGGGTCATAGATAAAACCGGATACATCAACTATTACCTCGTGGTATGGGACTTTGTCCATTTCGCAAAGACAGCCGGCATACCAGTTGGACCGGGGCGCGGTTCAGGCGGAGGCAGTCTGCTTGCTTATGCGCTCGGCATAACATCAATTGATCCTATCAGGTATGGTCTGATCTTCGAGCGATTCCTGAATCCGGAAAGAATATCGCCTCCTGATTTTGATATCGATTTCTGCCAGGCCCGTCGGGGAGAAGTAATAGAATACGTAAAGAACAAGTATGGGCGGGAAAATGTTGCACAGATCATTACGTTCGGCTCGCTCGGTGCCAAAACCGTAATTCGCGATGTCGGCCGCGTTCTCGAAATTCCATACGGCGACTGCGACAAACTTTCAAAGATGGTGCCGGAAGATCCCAACATGAATCTCAAGCTGGCGCTAGACATGAACCCTGAGTTCAAGAAAACTTATGAAACAAATCCTGACTGTAAAAGAATACTCGATTATGGATTTGTGCTGGAGGGACTGTACAGGAACCAGGGCACACATGCCGCAGGTGTCGTCATCGGCGAAAAGCCACTTGCGGAAATAATCCCGCTTGGCCGTGATAAAGACAAGCAGATCGTCACGCAGTACAGCATGGAGCCGCTCGGTGATATCGGTCTGCTGAAAATGGATTTCCTGGGCCTTAAGACACTGACGGTTATCAAGGAAACCATCGACCTTGTAAAGGATACAACCGGGAAGATCATTGATCTCGACAACCTTCCAATGGATGACAAACTGACATATGAGTTATTCAACCGCGGGGACACAATCGGTGTGTTCCAGCTTGAAAGTCCGGGTATGAGGGATCTCATAAGGCGAGTCGGCATTGACAGGATTGAAGATCTTATCGCAATGATCGCGCTCTATCGTCCGGGTCCAATGAACATGTTGGATGACTACGTCAATCGCAAAACAGGCAAATCAAAAATAATTTATGACCATCCCCTGCTCGAACCCGTTCTGAAAGAAACTTACGGCGTCATGCTTTACCAGGAGGAAGTACAGAAAGCCGCCAATGTTCTGGCCGGATATTCACTCGGACAGGCTGATATTCTTCGCAAGGCGATGGGGAAAAAGAAACTTGAAGTAATGGAAGATCAACGCGCAAAATTCATCGCCGGTTGCGGCAAGACTCATAAGATACAGGCAAAACTGGCCGGCAAGATATTTGATACCATGGCCAAGTTTGCAGGATACGGTTTCAACAAGGCACACAGCGCAGGATATGCTATAATTTCATACCAGACTGCATATCTGAAGGCAAACTATCCTGCCGAATTCATGGCGGCCCTTCTTTCAAGCGAAATTGGCAATGCCGACAAACTGCCTGTCTTCATAAATGAGGCCATCGAGATGGACTTGAAGATATTACCGCCAGACGTAAACGAAAGCGGTGTACGTTTTAAGCCTCTGGAAAGGGCTGTAAGATTCGGTCTCGCAGGGATTAAAAATGTCGGTGAAGGAGCTTCTGCGGCAATTGTTACCGAACGGCAGAAAAATAATAAATTTACAGGTCTGGTTAATTTCTGTTCAAGAATCGATGGACAAGCGGTGAATAAAAAAGTAATTGAAAGTCTTGTCAGATCCGGCGCTTTTGATTCAACTGACGAGAACCGCGCAAAACTTTTCGGGGCAATCGACTTCGCCATGTCCCGTGCCGCCCAGGCAAGCAGGGACAAACGCTCAGGGCAAGGAAACCTGTTCGATCTTCTTGATCATAGTCAGGAGGTTACGACCGGCGAGAACCTTCCTGATTGCGTACCGTGGCATGAAAGTGAATTACTGGCCGCCGAAAAGGAATTACTCGGAATTTATCTGAGCGGACATCCACTCACCAAATATGCAACACTTCTGCAAAGATACCAATTGACCACCGTCCAGAAACTCAAAGAACTTGCCGATAGAACCCCCACGCGACTTGGCGGAATCATTTCACAGATTGACAAGAAAATCTCAAAAAAGAAGGAACCATGGGCAATCATCCAGCTTGAAGATCTCGACGGATCACTTGACGTCCTTGTCTTCCCCGAAACTTACAGAAAATATCAGGCCCAGATAGTAAAAGATTCGACCATACTGGTCTGTGGCGAGGTTTCCAGACGTGACGAACAGCCGAAACTCATGGCTCAGGAAATATATGCTTTAGCAGATGCCCCAAAGTATTTTGCCACCCGTCTGAGCCTCCACCTGCCATTAACAACCACGGAACAGCGGAAAATGGAGAAAATCAAGGAAATGTTGCGCATGCATCCAGGCAATATTCCGGTAGTCATATGCCTGGAATATCCTACGGGACAAAAAGTCTTTGTAGAAACTGCCAGTTCTTTAAAAGTCCTCCCCGATGAAGAACTTATTCATAAACTTGAACAGGAATTCGGCGAAAAAAGCGTATATGTCGCCATCAACGCCTCCCCATGTCTCAATGCGAAAAGGAAAAAGTGGGGGGAAGCCTGAAATCTGCTTGACGGTATCAAGCCTCTAACGCAATATAAATACCCTCATTTGAGATAACGTAATAAGGGTTTTAGAGGTAGATGATGGCTGAATCACAACCGCAGATGCCTGAATCAGGTTCAGGTAAAAGCTGGTACTTGAAGATCGACGATGGATCCGTCTTCGGTCCGGTAGAAACCGTTCTGCTCAAAGGCTGGGCGGAACAAGGCCGTATTGCACCAGGTAACCAGCTTTCCAAAGACCAGACCACCTGGATCGCAGCCGAGAACATTCCTGATCTTCAAATGGTGTGGATGGTTCAACTGGCCGATGGCAGTTCCTATGGACCACTCAACATCCTGGCGCTTGCTGATCTTATTCAGGATGGAACAATTTCAGAAAATGCCAAACTTTCCAATACGGTCACAGGTGAATTATCCGACGTCCAGACAAAAAAAGACGCAATATTCCCGAAACCGGAAACAGAACCACTCTCAACACCTGTTATTACACATGCTGAAACATCTGCCCCATCGCCAGATATCGCGGAATTAACGGCAACAAGCGAACAGTTGAAAAAGAAACTAGAAGAAGAATTTCTGCGGCATCAGGGAAAAGAAACCGAGATGTCCAAGCGTATCGAGGACATTCAGAACGAAGCCAGGGCCGCAACTGAATTGCTGGAACAAACACGTAAAGAATTTGAGGAAGAACGAATCCAGTTCGGCCAGACAAAAAAACAAAGAGAAGAAGCTGAACTTAGGTTCCAGAAGAACGTGTACGAACTCCAGGCACAGCGTGAAACTCTCGCTGCAAATCTAAAGAAGGCTGAAGAAGAACTTGCATCCCTTAAAGTCGCTCGCCCCGCATCCCGTGTTGACGAGTCCGCGGAAGCAAAGGGCGGGGAAAATATTGTCGACATGGAAGGGGCAAATGATCGGGAGAAAGCCCTTGCGGAACGTGTACGTCAGCTTGAAGGACAAGCCAGGGATGCTTCCTTGCGTCTACGTGATGCAGAAGAAAAACTCAAAAAACAGGCAGGCGAACAAGATAAACTTTTGAGAAATAATCGCGACCAGGAAGGCAATCTCAAACTGGAAATAGACAGAATCAAAGGGGAACTGGAAAATGCCAAGGCTTCCCGTGATGACATCCAGAAAAGGGCGGGTGAGCGGGAAAAAGCCCTTTTGCAACAGATAGAACAACTCAGAAATGATATTGACAACTCCACATCCAAGTTGCGTGACGCCGAGGAAAGACTCCGACGTCAAATGACTAACACCGAAAATCTCCTGAACCAGAGCCAGGAGAAGGAAGATCTTCTAAACCAGGAAATCGAAAAAGCCAAAGATGAACTGGAATACGCAAAAAAACTTCAATCCGAGGCCCATGCCAGGACAGGCATGAAAGAATCGGAACTCGGCATGAAGATTGACCAGCTCCAACAGGATGTTCATGCCGCTACGATAAAACTGAAGGAAGCCGAGGACAACCTTAAGCGACAGAGTCAGGAAAAAGCGACCATTGAAAGACAAAGCGCTGAAAAGGAAGAAATCCTTCGCCAGGAAATAGAAAGAGCCAAAAGCGAACTGGAACACACAAAATCCCTGCATACCAACGCTCAACAGATGCTGACAGAAAAAGACAATGAATTCACCAGGCAAATTGAACAACTTCACAAGGATGTTGAATCAACAACATCGCGGCTTCGCGAGGCCGAAGATAAATTACAACAACAGGCCTTCGACTATGAAAGCTTGCAGAGACAGAGCCAGAATAAAGAAGATTCCCTTCTAAAAGAAATAGAGGATCTCAGAAATAAGGCAAAGGACAACGCTGCATTACTTGAGAAAGTAACAATAGAGCTGGAAGAAGAAAGGTTGCATCATTCCGATACAAAGAGTGAAGTTGACCATAAAGAATCAGAACTGATAAAGCGTATTGAGCACCTTAAGAAAGAATCTCAAGCAGCCACCGAGTCACTGCAAAGAGCGAACGAAGACCTTAGCAGAGAAAAAGAGAAATCTCTTAATTTGGAGACTCAAAGCCAAAACGCGCAAAATGAATTCAAGGCCAGGATGCAGGAGTTGCAAAGAAAAGTCCATGACTCCCAAATTGCCATGGATCAGGCACGTCAGCAACTGGAAAGCGAACGGAAACAATTCGAAACATTTCGCGTCAAGGCACAGCAACAAAACCAGGAATTTTCTTCAAGAATAGAACAGTTCAAGCAGTTATTAACCGAGGAACTGACCAAGACAGAAGACGAATTGAAGGGTGAACAATCACTTTTCGAAGCCATTAAATCCGCATTTACCCAGAAAGAAAGTATTTATAAGCAAAGAATAGAGCATCTGCAGGAGTTCGCAGGCGCCGACCTTGAAAAACAAAAAGAGTTGTTTCAAAAAAGGCAGGCGGCTTTCGCCAGGGCCAGAGAACTGGAACTCGAACTTGAGAGAGAACGTTCTCGGCAGCAGGATGGGAAACAGCGCGAAGAGGCAAAGGGAAAGGCCCTCCAGCGACAGATTCAACAGCTTCAGATGGAGAACGAATCCTACCTTACCAAACTTGCACGAGCAGAGCAGGAGCTTGAACAACAAAAAGGCATTATCACAGAACTCAAGGAACGCAGTCATAAGACGGACAACGAACTTTCCCAGCGACTTGATCAGGTACAGGATGAAGCCCGGGAACTTTTAAAGAAACTGAATGACAGCCAGCTCCGCCTTGAGAAGCTTACCAAACTTAACGATGACGCCGTCAATGAGGCAAGGCGCAAGGAAGATGAACTCAATAACCAGAAGGCCCTGTATGATCAACTAACCGAGGATGCCAAGCAGAAAGAACAGGACTACCTGCATCGAATTGATGAACTCCAGGAGCTTTATACAGCTTCCACCGGACATCTTGACCAGCTCGAGTGGGATGTGAAACAAAAAGAGAGCAGTCTGGTCGCCGAAATTGATGGGCTCAAGAAAGACAAGGCATATCTCGAGCAGCAGATTGAAGACCTTAACAAGGATTCACAGGTAGCGGCAGATGCACTTGAGCAGATGCGATCCGAGATGGCAAGATTTACCGAGATCAACAAATCCGGCCAGATTACCGCGCAGGAAAAAGAAAAGATACTTAACGGTCAGATTGAACAGCTGCAGGAAGAACTCGAAACAGCTTACGGACAGATCAAGAAAGCCAAAGAAGTACTGGATAACGAGAAAGCCCGCTCCGCCGAGATCGACAAGGCCGGCAAGGAAAAAGAGAAGGCCCTCACCCAGCGTATGGAGCAGCTCAACCAGAGACTTGAATCTCTAACAGCGGCCCATGAACAAGCCACCCGTGAACTTGAAAGGGAACGCGAAACTACAAATTCCGCCAAGGAATATATTTCCAGGAAAGAATCCGAAACGCAGGAGAATATACAAAAGTTACAGCAGGAACAGCACTCTCTTATCAGCAGGCTTCAGGATGCATCCTCAAGTCTTGAAAACCTTAGAAACGTTCTCAGGCAGAAAGAACATGAAGTGGTTGAACTTCAGAAGCTTTATGATTCCGCAAGAGAAATCACAAGCAAAAAGGAAGTCGAATTCCAGCGTAGTATCCAGGAAATGCAGGAGAAGCACCGTGCTGTTGTAGTCAACCTTGAACAACAGCAAAAAATGACAACTCAGGAGAAATCCCGTGCCCAGCAGCAATCAGAAGAAATGGAACGGCAACGGAAACTCCTGCAGGAAGAACAGAAACTCCGCCGCATCAAGGAACAGGAAGTAATACAACTCAAGAAACAGTCCGATGAAGAACGGGCTGCTATTGCTCAGCGCGAAGAACAACTGGCCGCCCAAAAGAAGCAGCTTGAACAGGAAATTCAACGCAGGCAGGAGTTGGAAGTGGAAGTGATCAGGCAGGAAAATCTGTACAAAGAGTCTGAAGTCAAGTGCCAGCAGATTACAACCGATTTCGAACACGAAAAAACACTGTTCGCCGAGAGCCAGAAACATAATCTGCAAGAACAAGATGATCTTACCGCCAGATTCGAACAACTATCAGAGGAACATCGTGCTGTTTCCCGTAAACTGGAAGAGGCCCTTCAGGAAATTGAGCAACAGAAGGTTCTCCACGAAGATGAAGTTACACGGAATCAACAGCATGAAGAAGAGACCAACCTCCAGATTGAACAGATGGTGGAAGAACAAAAATCCCTGAGTACCGACCTGGAGAAAACATCGCACGAACTGGAGCAGCATAAAATACTTTTCGAGGATGAACAGGAACGGCATCGCCTCAAGATTGAAGATTTACAGCAGCAGATTGATCAATTACAGCAGGAACGCGAGACAACAATGGTAAGGCTGGAACAACAGAAGAAGTTCTACGATGAGGAACGTGAACAACGGCGCCAGAAAGAAATTGATATTTTGCAACTGAAGAAAGCTCTTCAGGATGCGGGGGGTATCATGCGCCAGAAAGATCAGGCGTTGGCCCAGCAGAAGAAAATTTACGATGACGAGTCCTTCCGCTGGAGAAACAAGGAGCAGGTATTGTCAAAACGTGTCGAACAACTCCAGAAAGACTGGAGATCTGCGGCCAGTAAACTTGAACAGGCCCAGCGCGAGCTTATGCAGTATAAGAAACAAATACAGATGGAACAGAACCGCCCGGTACTGAGATCGGAACCACCCCTAACCCGTCGCGTAATTTCACCGGAACGGTCGGAAGAACCGCGTAAGATTATTGAGCCTGACAAAGTTGACCACGCGCCACCTCCACCGTCTTCCCTTGCTACTCTTGAAGCTGAAGCACAAAGAGAACTTAAAACATGGAATGACGCAAGGGAATCAACACCTGAGCCTCCCGTCAAGGAACCGCCGCCGGAACCTCCCAAGGAACAACCGCCGCCAAAATCGCTTTTCCGGCCCAGACCTTGGATGAGGCTAAAATAGCCGGCGAAGTAATATGAACCTGCCGCCAAAAACGCTTAAACAACAGATCACACGCAAAAACCATGGCACTGCGAAAGTACCGCTCACATCTGCACGACCAATCATTAATTTAAATAATCAGAATCCGCTGACTGGAATAAACTCAAAGCAAAAATCTTTCTCCCGATCTGTAACGTCAATATCGGTTTTGCCAGAAGAATTAAAGCCGGCAAAAATGCCATTAAGCGCATTACAAAAACCTCTGGATTCTCTCCCCGTACTCTCTGCGTTCCAGGAATTTCTGGATAACGAAAGAGCAAGGACGAGAAAACGAATGATAATGCTCTCCATCTCATATCTTCTAGCACTGATAATTATAGTTTCCATAAGCATGGTTGGAGGAATAATTATGGCCAGAAGATTAAAAGATGATTTCAGGAATATCCAAAAAGAGGTTGCAAAACTCCATTCATCATCACTCAAAACACAGACTGATGCAGATACACTTTCAGAACGTATCTCAACCGAAACAACAAGGTTAAGAACGGAACTGGGTTCTTCAACTGATGAGGTAAGAGCCAGGCTTCTTGAACAGGCAACCAGCCATAACAAAAAATTAAACAAAATGGATTTACTCGTACAGTCTCTTCAAAAAGATAACGCTACGCTAAAAGACAATTTAACATCAATGCAGACGCGCTGGACGACAATTACCTCTTCGCTGGCAAGACTTGAAAGTATGCGTATCCAGGCTAGTACGATCTCCACTCCTCCACAGATTGCCATGGCACCGTCTATCATGAAGATGTCCATTACTCCTCGCGGACAGAACAATACGATGGAGTGGAGAATCCCTATTCCGGAATAAAGAGCTTCTGACCAACCCTTAAGGAATTAGGATTTGACAGATTATTAACCTTGATAATAACACCTGGAGTTACGTTATAAGCCGTTGCAATCTCCGACAAAGTTTCGCCCTGTTTGACAACATGCTCATAACCCCGTTCAGTTTTTTTACCTTCCGACCGACCTGAGCTGTTTTTCCCTGACGCTCTTCCTGAAGCAGTTCCCATCACCCCTCCAAGTTTCTCTATCTTCCTGGCAAGATCATCTATAATCTCCCGCTTCATCTGGTCATGAGATGATTCCACCGTTTTCAGATTTCTTTCAAGTTCATCAAGACGATTTTTGGAGTCCTTTATTTCGTCACCCCTGACACTCTTCATGGATTGGATTTCTTCTTCCAGTTTTGAGAGAGATTGCCGCATCTCTGTAACCTGATCTCGCAACCTGTAGACCTCGGCTTTGATAGTATCCGTATCCGCTCTCTGTTCCCCTATTGTGCTGTCATCTACAAGGGTCAGGCATCCGGATATAAGCATTATTGTTAGAACCGTTAAACATTTCATTAAACGAAAGATCATGATGACTAAGGTATTACCACAAGAGGCACGGAATTCAACCTTTTTTCTTGTTTCAAAAAAGCAATACCTATAACTTCAATCATGATGCCAGAGAACATCTATCCATTAGTATTTACACCCATTTATAAGGACTATATCTGGGGTGGAGACAGGATCCGGCGACAGTTTCAACGTACGTCATGTCCTTCAATCTGTGCCGAGTCATGGGAAATATCAGATCGACCGGAAGGAATGAGCATTATATCCAATGGAACACTTGCAGGAACCAGTATTCATCAAGTTTTAGAATCAATGCCCGGACACATTCTAGGTCGCAACAGATTCGATAAGACTTTCCCCCTTCTAGTAAAAATCATTGATGCCCGACAGCGCCTCAGTGTTCAGGTTCATCCGGATGATCAAACCGCAAAAGTGCTAAATACTGAGGGTAAAACCGAAATGTGGTACGTACTTGCAGCCGAACCGGGTGCCAGAGTTTTCTCCGGTTTCAATCAAAGAATCAATCCTGCAACTTTAGAAGAAGCACTTAGAACAGACTGTGTTGCGGATCTACTGAATTCCATACCGGTCAGCGAAGGCGATTCAATCTATCTTCCGGGAGGAACCATACACGCCATAGGCGAAGGATGCCTGATTCTGGAAGTCCAGCAGAACTCAAACACTACCTACCGTGTATTTGACTGGAACAGGGTTGACAAGAACGGGAAACCGAGAGAACTTCACGTATCACAGGCACTGAAAACTATTAACTGGGACAAAGATAAATCGAAAGTAATACGACGGACAGAAATATCGAAGGTATCCGGTAATTATATTCAGCATATTATCACTTCGCCATACTTCGCTTGCTCCAGAATCGTGCTAAATAAAACTGGGCAATTTAAAAATGACGGTTCAAGTTTCCAGATATTTTTCATTATAGATAAACCGGTTGTTATTAATACAAAGGGATTTGTTCAGCAGTTAACTTCAGGTACCACATGCCTTATTCCTGCATCCATTCGCGAATACACCCTGGACCCTGTAGATAAAAATGCCGGGATTATCAATATCAGACTGCCTGCCCCGACGCACTGAAAACTGATCGATGCAAAATCGTATACTTCGGGCCATCAGCTTCGAGCTCGCTTTTGACCAGAATAAGATTATTGACATCAAACTTTCCGAAATAGTCCTCTTTATGTTCCTCAATACCCATCACTAGTTTACCGACATCCACGGGAGAGCGTATCCGAGCAATCGTCAGATGCGGTACAAAGGGACGATCATCCATTTGTATGCCAAGCGGTCTTATACTAGTATAAATACGATTTTGTACATCGACAAGAAATCGAGCATCACCCGTAACATCTGCCCAGACTACCCTTGGTTTATCCCTTTTACCAAAATAACCAAGCCCTCTGACCTCACAGAAGAAAGGCTTTTCCGCAGACGCAACAGTATCCATTACTGTACAAACTTTATTAGAAATTTCATTATTGATATCACCCATGAATACAAGCGTCAGGTGCATGTTCGCAGACTTCACCCAGCCTGCCCGGATTCCCATGAGACGAAACCGCTCCTGAAGTAAATTAATCTTTCCCTTGATGTCGGAATTTATTTCCACCGCAATAAATGCACGAATTAAATCATCACAACTCATAAAGGGTATTATCCCGCCGAAGAGGAGGTTTCCCGACACCCTTCCGGCCTTTTTTATTCTTCTTATCAGGAAGAATGAACGGGTCCTCATCTCCATTCATAAGAGCGCCCATTTCAGATTCAATCTTTTCAGGATCTTCACCGGCTTCAAGCCTGTTCATTGCTTCTTTCATGTTACTGCCAAGTTCCAGTCCGGTCATATCAGTAAATTTCCGCATGAGCTTTGCCGCGTGACGCGGATCATCTTCTTTTATCCCTTCAACTTCACCTGCAAGGGCAGTCATAGCCCGTTCCATTTTAGCCTCGTCAATGGGCATATCTTTACCGGCTCCGGATTCAACAGCCTTTCCCGTCAAGGCAAAGGACGATAGCATTCTTTCCAGTTTTTGTTTTCCACACCCGGGACAAACCGGTTGTTTTCTTGTGTTGACTGTCCTCGAGAAAAAGCTGAAAACAGTATTACATCGGACACAGTAGAATTCATATATAGGCATATTCTTCCCTTTTCGATAAAATCAGAAATCAGACAGATTTGCTTCTGACAATCTTTTCCAGCAGATCAGAAATCTTTTCCGCCGCATTACTAGACGGAATATTTTTAAGAGCTTCTTTCATTCTGTCAAGTTTTTCGGGATTTCGGTAACACTCCCTGACATATGTCGACAGTTTTTCGACAGTGAAGTCCTTCTCAATCATCACCTCAACGCCACCGCTCTTCGCAAGGGATCTGGCATTTGCTGTCTGGTGATCACGCATGGCTGTAGGTAACGGAACAAGGACTGCCGGCACGGCGCGCGCAGCAATCTCCGCACACGTTGCAGCACCGGCACGTGCAATCACCATGTCAGCCTGATTATATGCCGTAGCCATTTCCTTAAGGAAGCTGAGGACAGTACAGGGAACACCTGCTTCATTATATACTTTTCTGACAATTTGTTCATCCTTTACACCTGTAAGATGGATCACTTGTACCGGTATGCCATTTAAATGCAGATCACAAAACGCAGCAGATGCGATTTCATTTAACTTGTGCGCCCCTTGGCTTCCCCCCATAACAAGCACTGTGAACTTGCTGGTTTTCATCATACCTTCTTTCTTGTCACTCCTTATGTCCTGTCGCACAGGAAAGCCTGTCAGAACAATACGGGGATGGCTTATGTATCCCGCAGAGGATTCAAAGGAAATCGCCAGTGCAAAAGCATACCTCGAGAGCATTTCAATTGCTCTACCTGGTATGGCATTGGCTTCATGCAGTACTATTGGAATACCAAGCGTTCGCGCCGCCAGTACCGGGCCCACCGAACCGTACCCACCCATCGCAAGCAACACATCCGGAGGGTTTTTTCTCATCACAATCCAACTCCGCAGAAATGCCGCCAAAAGGCTGAAAACAGCTGGCAGGGATCGCCAGGAAAACCCGACCGGAAGCCCTTTGCCTCCTATGGAGATTATAGGCCCTTTCCAGTTTGAAATTGACTCGGATTCAACATCCCTGCCCGCCAGCCATAACACCACATTATGACGCCTGTCCTTAAGCACATTGGCCACGGCCAGACCCGGAAAGATATGTCCCCCCGTTCCCCCGCATGCTATTGCTACTTTCATTATTTTCTCCTCACACAATCAGAGAATATGACGTGCTTAATCAACATTCAATCAATAATGAAGCCCTACTGCCGAAACCTGTAACACCCGCCATAGTCCCTATATATTTCGCTAGTGGAACAAAAGAAGATCAATTCCGAAGATCGCTGGTTGCTCTCGAATATATTTCCTGTTAATATTCAAGGACGTTTTTTTATATTATGAGCATGGAAGGTTTCGATAATTTTGAACAGATAGGCGAAGGTGGCATGGCGGTAGTATGGAAAGCCCACCAGATGTCTCTCGACCGTACTGTTGCAATCAAAGTTCTTAAATCTGATCTTGCCGCCAATCCCGAGGAAGTAATAGATTTCATAAACGAAGCGAAGTCCGCCGCCAGCCTCAAGCATCCTAATATCATCCAGGCGTATGACGCAGCCGAAGATGAAGGTGTCTACTATTTCATCATGGAATACATTGCAGGACAAACAGTTTCACAGGTACTGCAACAAGGCCCTATCCATTGGAAAAAAATGATACAAATCGCAGCGGTCATAGCCGAAGCCCTCGAATATGCATCAAACAAATTGAATCTAATCCATCGTGATATCAAACCGGAGAATATAATGTTTGATGATGATGGGACAATCAAGCTGGCAGATCTTGGTCTCGCCAAACGCATGGATACTGCAAGTCTGGCCGCACAAATCCAAGTAAGGAAACTGGAAGGCACCCCGAACTATATGTCGCCCGAACAGGCAAAATGCCTCGGCAAACTGGACTTCAGGACCGACATGTATAGTCTTGGCGCAACAATGTATCACATGGTAACAGGCCGGCTCCCTTTTGCAGAATATCAGCAAATGGAAGTCCTTGAAATGCAGATCAAAGGCAGCCTGCCAAATCCCAGGGACATAATACCATCAATTCCCCTGGGTATAGTTCAGCTGATTACAAAATTAATGATGAAAGATCCGAATGACAGATTCACCGACTGGACAGAGGCACGAAGGGAAATCAAGAAGGTTTCAACCGGTCGCGTTATGATTACGAAGCAGACTAAGCTGGCGAAAAGTACAATAAGTCAGCCTGAAAAGAAAGCCGCAGACGAGATAATTGGCAAAAAAACTCCAAGAGCGGAAAGCATGCCGACCCCCATTTGGATTCGTGTTCCAGCATGGTCGATACTGGCTCTATGGTGGATCTATCTCGTTGGAAGTATTTGTAATATGCCCCCGGTTCCGTCTCTCCCGAAACCAATATCTCCGGAGATAAAGAAACCCCTCGCCACTGTTGCAGCACCGCCGACTATCAAACCAACTGTCGAAGCTTCTCTAAATAAAAATGACCAGGCAACCAATGTAACCGTTGCCACGAATATGCAACCGCCCCAGGTTGCTTCAAATATTTTACAGGCATCTGATGAAGAGAAACTTCTTCTGCATTCGCTGAAATTAAGACTAACAGAATGCATAATGAATCAGACATATACCGAGGCAATTAATTACATCACCAAGGAAAGACAGTACAGCCATTCTGTTGCATTCGAGGAAGAAATGCAAAAGATGGAAGAATATATCAATGCCATTTCAGAAAAAGGACAAGTACTCGAAGCCGCTTTCAAAAAGAAAATCGGGCAGGATTCTGTGATTCGAATCAAGGGCAATGATTGGCCTGTTATTATCAGATCCGTAGAGAATGGCATCATAAAAGTTGATCTGAAAAGCACGGTTGGTGATTCGGTGATTCTACGCCCGGGCTCGATCACGTTTGCCCAGTTGGAACCTATGGAATGTATTCGCTGGATTGGACCTGCAGATACAGAGGTAAAATGTATCGCGATATTTGCTCTCAGTTATAAAGCCCGGGATCACAAACTGGCCCTGAAAGCCGCCGAGAAATGCGGACCATTTGCAGAAGTATTCAAAACAAAGATTGAACAGGAAAATCCAACACCGCAGCCGTAATGAATAAGTCTGAAGCACAGAGACGTATTGCTTTCCTGCGCTCCGAAATCAACAGGCATAACCTTCTCTATTATGTCGAAGCCAGTCCCGAGATTTCGGACCGCGAATACGACATTCTTTACAGCGAGCTGAAAAAGCTGGAAACCGAATTCCCTGAACTTCTTTCGCCTGATTCCCCTACCCAGCGGGTTGGTGGAGTACCGTTGAAGGAGTTTAACAGTGTCCGACACGAAATGCCCATGTTGTCCCTCGAGAAAGTGAATACATCCGAAAAGCCGGATAAAGAAGAAGTCCCTGATTTCCATAGTCGCATGCGCCTGCAGGACGAAAATACTCTACAGGAATTACGCAGGTTTGACGAGACTACCAGAAAGAGCCTGCAAGTTCCCAAAGTCGGCTACGTTCTTGAACCCAAGGTTGATGGTGTATCAATCTCTGTCCACTATCGCGATGGAGTTTTGGTTCTGGGAGCTACACGAGGAGACGGTACAACCGGTGATGACATTACAGCAAACATAAAGACCATTCGGAATATTCCTCTTCGCTTAACAACCAAAAATCCACCGGCCTACATCGAAGTTCGCGGTGAGGCATACATTCCTACAAAGGCATTCGAGAAACTCAACACTGAATTTGAGGCTGCAGGCGAGAAGACCTTTCCCAATGCCCGTAACGCAACTGCAGGAACATTGAAACAACTTGACCCCAGGAGTGCCGCAAAGCGACCTGTCAGTGCTGTGTTTTATGCCATGGGTGTAATGAAAGGAATTGATTTCGAAACACACGCCGAAACATTACGGGCATTAAAGGATATTGGCCTTCCTGTTCAGGAATATTGGTGGGAGTGTGACGATATTGAAGATGTAATTCACCGCTACATGAACAATGTTGTTTGCAAATATAACGAAAAACATGACTTGCGTTCAAAGTTACCCTACGACATAGACGGTATTGTTCTCAAAATCAACAACCGCTCTTACTGGAACCGCATTACACAAAAGACTAATACTCCCGGCTATGCCAGGGTTCACAAGCCTATTCCATGGATTTCAGGCGAAGAAACTATCATTCGTGATATCACAATTCAGGTTGGACGTACGGGAGTCCTTACGCCGGTAGCAGAACTGAAACCAATCTTTGTTCAAGGCTCAACAATCTCACGCGCTACACTGCATAACCAAGAAGAAATATCAAAAAAAGATATCAGAATTGGAGATACCGTTATAGTACGAAAGGCCGGTATGGTTATCCCGGAAGTTGTAGAAGTAGTAAAGAGCAAGCGGCCAAAGGAATCTGAACCATTCGATTTGCCTAAACACGTAAAAGATAAATGTCCAGCTTGTAAAGGTCAAATTCGTCGTGATCCGAGATTTTTCGTTGCAAAATGTCGCAATAAAGTCGATGGGACAAAAACATGCGGCTATGTGGTCCGTGATCCTGGTTTCGATAAGACTTACACTGGTAGTAAATGTCCGAAATGTGGCAAAGCAATAGAAAGAAACGCTCAGTATGTCGATTGGGCTTGTGAAAATATCGCAGGCTGTCCTGCCCAAAGTGTACGTCGCATTGAGTTTTTTGCGCAAAAAAGTGCATTAGACATTGAGGGGCTTGGAGGTGTTGTTGCAGAGAAACTGGTTGAAAGCGGAATGGCAAAAGGACCCCTCGACCTTTTTGACTTAAAAAAAGATCAACTAGGAGCCCTTAATCTGGGCACAAAGGATGAACCTAGGATATTCGGGGTTAAAAATGCTACAAAGATCGTTGCCGCTCTTGAACGGGCACGTTCGATGTCCCTTTCACGCTGGCTTCACGCATTGGGAATACCCGATGTAGGGGAAAAGATAGCCTATGAACTTGCTCGTCTCCACCGTGACTTCTTTGATCTTTCGACATCACCTCTACTTCAAGCGCTACGCGATGAAGGCAAACAACACTTAACACTTCAAGATGAACTCGAAAATCGCATAGCCAAAAATACCGCCCTGCGTATCCATGCCAAAGATGAACGAAAACGCATAAACGAGCATCTTGCGTCTCTTCGTACAGAAATGGACAAAATCATCGAACAGATTGCTTCCACACCCAACAGCGACAAAGAAATGCTGCGTGCACTGAAGAAACAGCGAGATAGCATCAAGGGCAAGATAGCAACACGGGAACGTCGTCTTCCCATTGCAGGATTGTCCGAGGAGATTGCATCTGTTGTAGCCTCCAGCGTGCTTACATTCTTCAAATCAGATCAAGGAAAGAAATTTTTAACCGATCTTAAGCACCACGGGATATCCCCTCAAGGCGAACTCGGACAGCAGACGAAAAAAGCGAAAAATACCCCCCTTCTCGGAAAAACGTTCGTCCTAACAGGCAACTTGGAATCTATGTCCAGAAACGAAGCATCAGAGCAGATTCGGAATAACGGTGGTAATGCTGTTGGTTCAGTGAGCAAGAATACAGACTTTGTTATTGTAGGTAAGGAACCAGGTACAAACAAAATCAAGGATGCTGAACGTCTGGGCATTCCTCAGATCAATGAAAAACAGTTTCTTGAAATGATTGGGACGATCGAAAAGAAGAGGAAACATCTCGATCCTACTGGGCAGCAAGACTTATTTTCTTAGCAAGTAGTTTTCCCATTAATGACAACTCCGCAATAACGCAGCATTTATTCAGAAATTGCCATTCCTTCGTTCATCACATTCCCGATTTTCTTCTTTAATTTGGAGACTCGTTCTTTAGCCTCAGTTTCTGCATGAAGGGCTACATTAAGTTCGGCCAGAAGATCCGAAATTTTTGTCTTCTTTATCCAAGAAAGAATTGTTGTTAGGTCATTTTCCTGAGCAACATCGTAAAGCATCGCCTTATCACCAGCCGCAAGGGCTATCTTATGTTTGCAGAGTTGTCTATGGATACCGGCCTGACAATCACAAGAAATTACAATTTTGCCCTTATTCGTCCCGAAATACACTGTATGCGGCTCATTGGAACTACTTTTTGCAAGAATATTAATACCGTCCATTTTAGCCTTCCCATTGGATCCGAACATTCCCCATAGAAAATCTCCCCTACCTCATTCTCGCATGCACCATAAGCTAGGCGCTTTGTACCATCATTTTATTCTCCAGTACTGCATACTTTTTCAGCATTGAAGTATAAACCGCAAAAGCCTTTTTATCCGGTACTGCTGCTTTTTTAAACGGTGGTGCAGATGAAAGAATTCTGGCGTAAGGCACAAACTTCCCACTCCGGCTGCAAATCCATCCATGCAAGGCACGATAAGCAGCTCCAAGCGATGCCGAACTGGTCTGCTTTGCAATATAAACGGGTACACCAAAAACGTTGGCCATGATCTTCAGAATCTCTTTATTGGCTGAGGCTCCACCTGTCGCCAGAATATTCCGGGCCTTCAATCCGATATTTTCGCCATGGAGGCGCATTGAAAGAAACTGACCTTCAATGACAGCCCTGACCTCAGTGGCCGGAGGAAAACTCTTAACTCTCCGTCCTATCGAATCATATCTGCTAATCCCTGTCGTTAATATTGGAGGCGTTATCTCCGGTTCCTTGACGTAGAAACCAATATTACCGTCATTACCAGCCTTCCCCTGCCTTAGATAGCTGTTGAATTTCTCCCAAGACCCGCTGGCACTACCGTTTCGAACATACTCCCTGGTTAACGAACCGTTCTTGTAGCATACCAATGCCATATATGCCTTGGGATCAACCGGATTGACAAAGATATGTCCTTCTGATGCAGACGGGACAGGTTTCGAAAGGAATCCAAAAACGGTGTCACTGGTACCAAGACTTACAGCAATGTCACCTGGCCTCTGCAGATGCAAACCAGCCAGACTGTTGGGATTATCACCCGAAAAAACAATAATCAGGCAATCGGTATTAAACCCGTACTTTTCCACAAAATACAAATGAATTTTCCCGGCAACCTTATGTGACAATTCCGGCTTGCCAAGTTTCGTCGATAAACCAGGCGCAGTGCAATCAAGCGCCTTCTTTGACCATTTTCTTGAACGAATGTCCATGAGGTTCATGCCGGAACCATCACTGACATCTATCGGCGCATAATCGCCAATTAACAGTGTAGGGATAAATGAACTGACAAGAGCAATCCGTTCCGTGAGATTATACCCAATCCTATTCTTCTGATATATTTTCGCAATCTGATTACCGGTAAATCTTTCATATGCTCTGGAACCTGTTATGTCCGCAACCGCCTGCGGACCACCCATCGCTTTCTCACGCTGTGCGCACTGTTTTGTAGTGCTTGAATCCATCCATATTGGCGAATCTTCCACTGAAAAACCGTTCTTTAATTGTTCCTTGAGAGTTCTGGAAGGAGTCAGGGATTTCAATATCTTAAGTGTACCCTTTTTCAACCATACACTGCCATGCTGCTGGCCGGAACCTGCAATTGCGGCAACTTTGCCGAGTGGAACTTTCTGTTTCCTTAACTTCTGGAAAAGTAAATCAAGTGCTTCGACCCACATAATTGCAGGCGCGGTTACAGTCAAACCATCTTTGCCACGGTGAACACCTCCAGTGGTCTTATATTTTGGTAAGTCACTGTCAAAATTTACAGAACACTCATTAACAACCTTAAGATGCGAGTCAATTATAGTAGCTTTCAGACTTTGGGTACTGGAATCAAGTCCAAGAAAATATTTCGCGCGTTTTTTATTACTCATTTTATGCCTCCTTGAACATTACAGATAGTATCAATGCCCTATCCCATGAGCAATCCTCTTACGTCTGAATTTTGAGATTACTGATATTGCATCCCTTCGCCCGATATCGTAATCTTTATCCCTGCTTGCTCTCGGATTTTTATTTAATATAAATGGAGGCATAAAAATGGATAACAAGTCATCAACAGGTATACCTAATTTTAAAAATCTTTCATCAAGGGAACGGCGGTTTGAACCATCTAGCCGTCCCGTTATAGGTCATATCCCGACTATCGCGATCACACCTGTGGCTGATGGACGAGCTGGCGCTTATGATGATAATCTTGAAAAAACCTGGCGGCTCACCGAAAAGCTTTACAATCTGATCAGTCAGAACGTCAAACTTCCAGACGGTACCCCGGTCCGCATTGTGGTAGCTCCCGAAATTGTATATGGACCACGAACTGGAGCCCTTGCACAGGAATACTACGCGCGCGAAGGGGTATGCGCCAACATATGGGTAAGCCGTTCATGGTCATACAGTGATGAACTGATGAGCGCATGTATAGGGCTGGGAAGTACAGAATGGCAACAGGCAGCTTACGGACTTAACCAGACTGACCGGCCTGGCGCAGTCTGGCTGAAAGCATTCACCGCGGCGATGGATGAAAAAAAACGCCCGATTTTCTGTATTTACAGCCCGGATCTTGAAGATGAAAACGAGCCTTTGTCGGATTACGTCGCAGAAAGAATCCTACGCTTTGCCCGATGCGCGATGACTGTTGGAGAGATACGCGGAAAGAATTACCTCGGTATTGGCGGAGTGTCCATGGGAATAATCGGGTCGGATGTACGTCGCAATATGATGCTCCAATACATGGGAATGGGAAGCGCGTCAGTTGACATGTCCATAATCAGGAGCCGCATTAACACTGACTTCTACGACCACGATGAATTTGAAAAAGCTTTTAATTTCATGAAGAAGCGCTTCAAGTACGATTTCGGCAAAGGCCAAAGACCACAGCCGCCGGACAAGCTGATAGCCGAATGTGTCAAGATGACGCTTATCGTCAAAGATCTCATGGTTGGAAATCCCGTTCTGGCTGATAAAGCAACAGGCAGAAGGCAGGGATTCAAAGCTAACGTTGAATATTCCCAGGGATTCAATGCCATAGCCTCGGGCACCCAGGGACAACGGCAATGGACAGATTACAACCCCAACTTCGATATGGCAGAATCTGTTCTCTGCAGTTCATTTGACTGGAATGGATTCCGTGCGCCATTCGTGGTTGCCACAGAGAATGATTCAAAGAATGCAATAGGGATGCTTCTTGCAATGCTGTTGTCAGGACAGCCACAGCTTTTTGCCGATATAAGAACAAACTGGACTCCTCAGAGTATAAAGAAGGCAACCGGAATTGATGTCCGAAGAATTACTCCTCGCGGAATCATTGACAAGCGCAATTCCGGCGCCGGTGCATTAGATTATGCCATCAATGTATTGAAGCTTGTCCCGGGCAGCCGTGGAATGAGCATCCAGGAAGTTTCTGAAGCCATTCGGTCCTCGAAAGGTATCCAGAAGAACATTATGGATAAGGCCATTTCAGGAACAACATACATGGGCGCTGCGCTCACATACTTCCCCGGTGACGGACTCTCCAGCCATTACACTACGCCTGGAGGCATTCCAATGACATCTTACCGCTATAACGTAGTGGGTGAAATGATGACCTGTTCTGTAGTAGAAGGCGAAACCGTGGAACTTCCAATCAAAGCAGCAAAACATATCAGCAAGGTCACAGACCCTACCTGGCCTGAAAGCTACTGGATGCCGCGCGATATGAGTTCCTTTGAGTACATGAGCAGGATTGGCCCAAATCACGATGGTAATTCATTCGGACTTATAGGAGCGGACATGATTACTATCAATTCAATGCTTAGAATCCCGGTCGACATGCACAATATCTCAAAGGATCAGATATTCCGGCCCACGATGTGGGATCGTTTTGGCGGTGATGATTTCCGGGCGTGCAAAGAACTTGGCCCGCTATATGTATAGAAAAGCATAAGTATAGTTTAGAAAAACAAATGGCCGTTTATAAAAAAACGGCCATTTGTTTTAATCAGATTACTAAGCATGAAACAATCCCTGTGATTACAGATTATTTGGCCTGATCCTGCGATGGAGTTCCTGTCATGGCTTCTTTCCGTTCTTTTGACCATATGATCCATATACAAACTTCATAAAGAACCGCCATGGGAACTGCCATTGCCAACTGCGTAAACGGATCTGTAGTCGGCGTCACGATGGCAGCGATAACAAGAATTACAACAAAAGCATGGCTGCGCTTTTCCCTTAGTTGTGTTGAGGTGATTATGCCCAATTGCCCGAGAATTAATAAAATAATCGGCAGTTCAAAACATATTCCAAAACTCAATAACAGTATTACCACAAAGCGAATATAATCTGTTGCAAGAAAGAAATCCTGGCTTGCGCCCATCCATTCACCAAACCAGAGCATTACCTTGACACCTGGAGCAATCGCAAGAAAATAACCAGTAAGTACTCCGGCAACAAAAAGGACCAGTGCGAACCCCATTGAATTTGTAACGGCCTTCCGTTCTCTGTTCGTCAACCCTGGAAAGATAAAACTCCAGATAAAATAAATAATGAACGGCGCACTTATCAGCAAACCGCTCCAGAAAACCGTTTGAGTTGCAATCGACAAACCGCCAGTCACATCCAGAATCTTGAGGAACTTGTCAGGATCTGGTATTTTTGCCCATTTCAGCGGCAATTTTAACGCATACAGTATCCAGGGCGCAAAGGGAATCGCCAACCCCATTCCGATGGCAAATGCCAAAGCACACCTGATAATGGTTTTCCTGAGGTCTTCCAGATGTTCGATGAAAGGTTTTGTGTGTGCTTCAGACACACTATCTTCATCCTGCGATTCCGTCTTCTGGTCCTGTGCCTGTACCTTCTGGTTCTGGTACGTCTTTCTTACTGCTCGCAGTAATTGAATCAGTTTTTGTCGCATTTTGCTTTTCCGGCTGTTGTTCCTGTGTTTGTGAAACCTTTTCTTCCATTCCAGGTGTGGACTCACCTGCATTTTGATCTTCATTGAATTGATAAGGATCTGCTGAGTAAGCTGGATCACCGGATTCGAGAGGCAATTCAGCCTGTCCTGGCTGGTCAACCGCTGCAGTTATATCCTTCGTTACCGAATCTATTACCTTTGGGACCTCCTCATCCATTCGCATCACCTGATCACGAAAATCCTGCGAAGTTCGGCGCAGATATTCCATCGCCTTGCCAATATTACGAGCCATCTCAGGCAGACGTTTGGGACCGAACATGAGGAGAATGACTACAAAAATAAGGAGTAATTCGCCACCGCCTGGAGCCCCAACCAGAAAAGCCAGAGGTATCTGCATGGTCAACATCACCCTCCCGAACAAAGAGCAGACACTCATCCGATCGCCGGGCCGGAGAACACAAAATCGAGTCTATTTTCGATACAATCCAAATTCGACGCGACGGTTCATAGACCACGACGCTTCATTGTGACCGGTTTCCAGCGGTTTCTCTTCGCCAAAGCTCTTTGTCTGTATTCTGGCGCCATCAATACCCAGTCCGATCAAATATGCACGAACTGCAAGAGCGCGGTTTTCTCCGAGCGACATATTGTATTCGGCCGTTCCACGCTCGTCACAATGACCTTCAGAGACAAGCCGGACGCCACTATTTGCTTTCATGAACTCAGCAACAGCCTTGATCTTTGCGACTTCCGAATCGGTGATCTGGAAACTGTCATATGCAAACAGTACATTCTTGACGAACTCAACTTCTGCCCCAGTGATTCTCATACCTTCCGAATCCGGGCGCTCCGATAATACTGCCCCACCCGTTCCAATATCTGTAGGACTGACCGATGACGCTGTTGGCTTTCTGTGTCTGCATCCAGAACTCATCAACAATCCACAAACAAAACCAGCCACCACAATACCACGCAAATAACCATTCAACTTCATGTTCACTACCTCCAAAAAACAATTTAACTACTTTATTACTTTACTTTGACGACCACGCAGGAGAGTACCATTCCCCCTGAATTGTTGTCAACCTTACTGGATGATCTCCCAAAGTGTCAAGGATATACAGGTCAGAATGATAATTTGACGTTTTGGAACACACAATATGACGTCCATCCGGCGCCCACGAAGGATCCTCATGATCTGCCCAGTCGGTAGTCACCTGTTCCTCTTTTTTTGACGAAGGGTCAAGAACGCATATCTGATATTTGCCTTCTCGCCTGCTGGTACACACTATACGTCCGTCAGGCCCCCAATCAGGCGAAACGTTCTCGCTTCCCTTCCATGAAACCCTCCGTGGTTCTCCGCCTCCGCTTCCCACTACATAAAGTTGAGGGGAACCCGACTTGTCGGACACATACACAATCTGCTCACCGTCTGGCGACCAGGACGGACTGGCCTCCGAAGCATAAGGTGTACGCGTAATTTTCACAAGATTACCTCCGGATGAACTTATAACGTACAGGTCCGGATTGCCATCTTTGGAAAGTACAAGCGCTATTCTTCTCCCGTCAGGAGAGAAGGCCGCTCCTGCATTCAAGCCAGGACTGGACGATATCGTTCGACGTTCATAAGAAGAAAGGTTAATCATGTAAACGTCCGGATAACCGCTGAGATAAGCCGTATAAATAAGTTTTGTCATATCCGGACTCCATTCAGGAAAACGGCATATCACATTGTCATGAGTAATCTGCATCATGTTTGCGCCATCTGCATCGCATATATAAATGTTCTTCTTTCCGCCCCTGTTACCAACCAGCGCAATCCTCGTTGAAGCTATACCTTTAACTTTTTTAATTGCCCAGACGATATCATCCGCCACGGTATGCGCAAGTTTACGGGACTGGGCGCCTTTTCCGTCATAAGACTTACTCATTGCAACGGCGCCATTTAACATATTGTCGACCTGGCACCTGACCGTAAGATTACCACCGGCTTCCCGGCATGTTCCCTGTACTGAAAAACTCCCCTTGCCGTTCTTTATTACATCAAACCAGCCTGACCGCTTTAAATCGTCCCCCAGCACCTGACGAAACAGCGCTTCTGAAGGTCCATCAGAACACCTGAACCCCGACAAATCCAGCGCACACTTTGGAGAACCCGCCTTGCTGACTACAACCTGGGCATTAGCGGTAAACACTGCTGAAATAAAACAGAAAAAAAACAATCGAATAAAATATTTTTTAATCATGATAATCCTATCTAAAGAAATGCAATTCCGATATAAGTTCACTCTGGAGAATAAAAGTAACGGTCATGATCCGCAATACATAAATTAGTCCAATTTGAATGTAATCCGGATTTCCCTGTGCTTATCCAGAAATGCAGGAGTAAGATGCTCGACAAACTCAACCGAATTCACACCATGCATGACCGACTCATCAAATATGGCATTCCCTGATTTTTTGGACATTTTCCTCCACAGAATACCTCCATCCCTGGAAAGTCCTATGGTAATCTCTGCCACAGCATTACCTGCATCTTCGGTACCCGGCTGGTTCCATGCTTCGTACATTGTCCGGCGGACTATTTCGAAACAACGTACCTCCTCATCACCGGGAATGGAGGTATGATCCGACGCTTTTGCCCCCATATCCAGAAACCGTTTTATTTCCTCTGGAGTGAGATTGGTCTTCTTTGCCCCTCCGCCGCCTGCAGCACCCGGTATGCGTGTAATTTTTTTTGTACTTCGCTCAATGTTTTTTTTCTTTTTTACTGGCTCAATGTTCAACGAATCCAGATTACTTTCGTCAGGCCCCTTGCTTTCTTCCTGTTTGGGTTCAAGTAAGGGTGCTTTACTATGCGGCACAACTTCACCGGGCACTTCAACCACAAATTCAACAGGGACAATAAGATCAGGCGTCCGGTGGAAGAGTCCAGTCCAACCGGAAGTTGTCAGCATAACAACAAGCGCTCCGAAATGGCACGCAGCAACAATCCTGAGATATTTTAAAAAACGCCTATTCATATCTGCCTTATTATACAAAAAAATACTGGACCAAAACAAGACACATCTGGAAAACATCCTGCCAAACAAGAAAGGTCGAATTGTTGTTCCAAAGATCAGAAAGACTTGTCTACGTTTCATAAATCAGGGATTGTCATAATACCAGCGTAAAAAACCGCAAGCCGGAATTGACCCCATTAAGAAGATTTGCTAGTAACTAACCGCCGCTTACAAAAGTTGCGGGCGTTGCTTGGCTTGTCCCGCCGAAGCTTCTGAGCGAAGGCGGATGGTAAAGCTTCCACCGTAGTTCGCTGAAGCGAACTATGGCGGACGAGTCAGCCTTGGAAGGTTGTCGCGGGGTATCCCGTTGACAGCCGTGCATGGTTGGTTAATCTTGTTCTTTTGTCGCGGGCGTTGCTTAGTGGTAAAGCTCCAGCCTTCCAAGCTGGTCACACGGGTTCGATTCCCGTCGCCCGCTCCATTCCAAAGAGTTATAAAGATTCACCCTTCCCTTTATATCGTTGCGCGCTATTTATAGACACGATTGTTGGTCGTTTATTAACAACCGTTGGAAATCTGTCCACAACAGTCCGGCATATAATGGACTGGGAACGCGAGATCCGGACAACGTACAGGCACTACATTTAATCTGACATTATGCCATATACCATTGCATTCATTCCAATAATTGTATAAATATTTTATAAAGTGGCACGAGGATATGGCACAATAGTATTTTCCTGGAGAAAGCGAAAAGAATGCGAAAAGAAGGTAATTACAGATCACTGCCCGTTCTGCTTGTATACAATGTTGATCCGGCGTGGACATCCAAAACGCATGAAGAAATCCATAAACAGTCTGAGAAACTGGCAAACTGTCTGAGATGTTACGGTCATTCTGTAAAACTTATTCCCGTGTCTTCCCCTGACCTGCGGACAATTCTTTCAGGTTTCAATACTGCCGAATATATCCTGTTCAACTGGTGTGAAGAATTACCGGGTATCAAACATAGTGAATTCCTGGCTGCAAAAATATTTGAACGAATGGGCTTCGTTTACACCGGCTCTTCACCAAAAACACTCGCCCTCAGCGCCGACAAGATCAAGACCAGGCAGATACTGAAACAAAACGGCATTCCGTGCCCGCGCTGGAGGGTGTTTCATTCAGCCGGAAAGAACGGATGGAATTCATTTCCTGCAATCGTGAAAGCCGCATTTGAGCATTGCAGTATAGGCATTTCAAACAAGTCAGTTGTTACCAATCCAGCCGAATTATACAAAAGAATAGCTTACGTTACTGAAAAATATCACCAACCCGCTATTGTCGAAGACTTTATCGATGGACGGGAATTCCACGTATCTATATGGGGCAACAATACGCTGGAGATGCTGCCTCCCCTTGAAAAAAACTTCGCTGGTATAAGCAACATTCGTGAGCGATTGTATACATATCATGCGAAGTTTATCACCAATTCGAAAGCTTTCCGAAAGATCAAGACTGTTGTTCCGGCACCATTGAGCCATACCGAGATGAAAAGGCTCAAGATGGTTGCAACAGAAACCTATCGTGCAATCGGGTGTCGTGACTACGCCAGGATTGAGATAAGACTCAGGGACGGCATCTTCTATGTTCTTGACGTCAATCCGAATCCTGATTTAAGCATCGATTGCAGCCTGGCATACTCCGCCAGAACCGCTGGCTTCTCCTACGGGGCCATGAACAACCGGATCCTGAACCTGGCCATCAGTCGTCATCCTGCATTCCAGCAGAAATAGAAGGAGAATGCCATGTACATAATATTCATCGCTTACTTGATGGCCGCAATTGCCGGCCCGGTACGTTTTGAAAGACACGACATTGCAGATTTTCGCGCCGGTTACCAGTTGGCCATCGCTGATATGAACGGTGACAGCAGGCCAGACGTGGTTGCCCTGGCGACCGACGCCAACCGGGTGGAGTGGTTTGAAAATCCGACATGGAAGTCCCACCCTGTGTCACAAACAACGAAAAATATTGATCTGGCACCTTATGACATAGATGGTGACGGTCAGATTGATCTCGCACTGGCAAGCGGCTTTGTTTTTGTTCGGACCAACAAAGAAAACAAGATCCAGTGGCTCAGCCGTACAGGAACGCTGGAACAGCCATGGCAGATTCATCCCATTGCGGAAGATCCGGTTGTACATCGGCTCCGCTGGGGTGACCTGGATGGTGATGGCCGGCCGGAACTCATCCACGCGCCGATTGTCGGTGTTGGTTCGGAAGGCTTACGTAAACCTAAACCTGTTCATCTTTGGGCGTTCCGCATTCCAACCAAACCCGCAACGGACCCGTGGAAGGTCTGGTCCATTGACGAATCATTTACCTTGTTACATGGAATTCACGTAGGCGATCTTGACAAGAATGGCCGGGCTGAAATTCTTACAGCAAGCGCCGAAGGAATTTACCGGTTTCATTTCGAGGGTTCCCCTGAAAGTGGACACTGGCAGAAAACTCTTATTGCTACGGGAGCACCCGGTGCCAGTGAAGTGGTACCAGGTAAACTCGGCTCTAACAAAACGTTTATTGCCACGATTGAACCGCTCCATGGCAGCCAATTGGTTGTCTACACCCAATCGACCGGTAATGGGCAAAGACAACGGCACGTCTTGGATACGACAATGAAGGAAGGTCACGCTTTGACTGTAGCTGATTTCGACGGTGATGGCATGGATGAGATTGTTGCCGGCTGGCGAGCCGCCGGCGGCGGACTCGTTTTATTCCATTCTACCGGCAATACAGGTCAGCAGTTCACCAGGACCGAGATCGAGATGGGTGTGGCGGCTGAGTGTGTTGTTGCCGCCGACATGAACGGCGACGGAAAGCTCGATATCATTGTCTCAGCGGGACGAAACAATAAAATCCTTTGGTACGAAAACAAATGAAGCTCTGCGCGCCGAAACCTTTCGTTTCTTTGCAAAGTCCGGCTTGGCAAGTATCATTTTCAGCCTGATCCGACCAGATTTGCTTCTTCCAACAGTAGAATTCCAGCCACGATTACGGATGTGTCTTTTTACAACATCAGGTCCGCCAATATCTTTCGATCTCTTCCAGGCTCTTACCCTTGGTTTCGGGGACAAAACGCCAGAAGAAGACGGTAGCTACCAGGCAAATTGCAGAAAATGTAAAAAAGCCAGCGTGCATGCCGAAGCGATCAACAAACCACGGGAATAAAAAAGCACTTACGGTGTTCGTACCCCAATTGGCGAATACCACAACCGACATTGCACGCCCACGGATGCGGTTGGGAAATATCTCGGGAGTCAAGACCCAGATCACGGCGCAGATTGACAACGCCTCGCACGCCATGTATGTGCTGAGCGCGATGACGATCCAGATACCGGAGGTCAGCTTCATGGCAAACAGTAACCCGGTGATCCCCATCATCAGCGTAACTACCACCATCCCCCAGATCAGCAATGGCCGGCGTCCCCAGGTGTCCACCTTCCAGATCGCCACCAGGGTAAAGACAAGATTGATAAAACCCAGAATCACTTGGTACTGGAACGCACTCCCCATCTTCAGCCCCGCCTGTTCCAAAATCATGGGACCATAGTACACTACAATATTGACACCAGTCATCTGTCCAAAGATGGACAATCCCAGCCCTACTATCAACGCGAGCCGCAGGCCTGGCTGAAACAATTCCCGAATCGAGCCTTCCTCTTTCCCGATGGCATCGCGAATCTGGACCATTTCCTGTTCCGCCACTGCCCGGCCGCCGACCCGGGCCAGGATGCGGAAAGCTTGATCCATCCGGCCGACCTCAACCAGCCAACGCGGACTTTCCGGCACCAGCAACAGGAGGACAATAAAGATGACATTCGGGATCATCTCGGCTCCGAACATGCCGCGCCACACCTGTTCAACAAGCGCCCAATGCAACACGCCTTTCCCGCCGAACGCTGCCGGATGCGTCTCGGAAAAACGCAGGAGTACCGCATTGCTGTAATAAGCCAGGAGAATCCCGATAACAATGGACAGCTGGTACAACGCCACCAGCCGGCCCCTGATTTTCGGGGGTGAAAACTCGGAGATATACATTGGCGCAAGGACGGAAGCGATACCGACACCCACGCCACCGATGACACGGGCCCACATCAGGATCGTGAAAGTACGCGGGATCGCGGAGTAAAGCGCGGAAACAAAAAAGAATACTGCCCCTACGATCAGAACAGGCTTGCGGCCAAACCGGTCACCAAACCAGCCGGCCACCGCGGCCCCTACGATACAGCCCACTAGCGCTGCGCTCCCGAACCAGCCTAGTTCAAATTTACTGAGCGCAAACTGTTTCTCCACAAACCCGAATGTCCCGGAGATCACCGCCGTATCGAACCCGAACAGGAGTCCCCCTACAGAAGCCACCAGACAGATAGCCGCCAGGAAAAGTCCACTACCCTTCAATGAGACGTCGCTCTCCAGCCAACTTTCGGACCGCGCGTTATTCGCTTCCATGTTCATGCCATTGTATCCTTCAGTCGTCACTTCCTGGTTAATTGATCCAGTAACTGGTAACAGCGCAGCAGTACACGCGGTAAGTGGAAGAATCCTTTCCAGCCGTTGGCCTTGGCAGTCCAGACAGGACTTCCATCCCGGTCGAGGTACCCGAACCATTCGCCGTACTCCGGATCAGGGAAGTGATTGAACGAATACTCATGTACCTTCTCATACCACTGCCAAAGGTCGTTTTTTCCGGTGAGTGACCAACCCAGCAACAAGGCGTAAAGCGTCTCGCAGTGCGGCCACCAGAGTTTCATATTCGCCGCTAACTCGTGCGTCGGCGTCCAGTCAATATTCGTGATGTACCGGAGCCCGCCGTATTCTTTGTCCCAGCCATGCTCCAGAGATGCCAGAACGATCTTGACGGCGGTCTGTACAAGGTTTTTGTCGCCCCGTTTTCGGGCGATCTCCATGAGCATCCAGGCGCTTTCGATGGCATGACCGGGGTGGAACATGCGTCCCTCTGGAATATCAAGAAGAGAAGATCCGTCCGGGGCCACATTCTCCAGCAGAGCGTTCAGTTCCGGCTTCCAATGCCGCTGAAGGATCGAATCTACCGACAAAGTCAGGTCATTCTCGAACCGTTGACTGGTGCGAATCTCGTTGTACACCCAGGCCACCGTGATGCGGCACATGTCATGGGCGTGCAAGTGAAACTGGGCATTAATAGGATAACCCAGCAAGGGTGTATCGGACGGCTCGCCAAACCGGGGAATGAGGTGATCGTACATCGCCATGGCCTTTACCCAGAACGTTTCATCGCCAGCCGCCTTACTTAACTCGGCCATCGCAATAGAATTGAAGACCTCCGTGTAAATGCTCAACACCTTGGACATCGGACGGCCATCCCGGGTGAGACGGAAATACATTTTTCCCTCAGGCGTAAAGGCATGCCGCAGGACAAAGTCTGCCCCAAGTCGCGCGGCGTCCAGCCACTTGGGATTCTTCTCGTACTGGTTGTAGAGTTGACTAAACATCCAGATTTCGCGACCGGTCATCCACATGTATTTGTCGGTAGCCCATGGATGGCCGTCACGCTCCAGCAAGCTGTAGTAACCGCCGCACTCGCGATCAAGCGAGTGCTTAAGCCACCAGGGAGCCACGTCGTTAAACATCGCCAACCGGTACTGCTCACACAAGGCAACGAGTCGGTCATTCGGCACATTGTACTTGGAATTATTCATGACTAATCTCCCATAAAAATCGTGATCGCCTTCGTTATCGGCTATTGCCTTTGTGTCATTAATTCGCCTCGTCTGGCAGCATCAACTTTCGGCATTTCTCCCAGTGCTTTGCCACCTTGCTCTGTTTACTCATGTCCCATAGATTCAGACGGAGCTCTCGCAAGGCCAACACCGTGGGGATCCATGCTTGTGTCCAGCCGACTTCGATACACCAGGCGCCCCAACCTGCGTCTGCATTGGAGCCCCAGTAGTCCCACTTGGCGAAATCGAAAGCGCGGAACCAGCCACCGTCCAGCTCTGGATGTACCGGGCTGGTGATTTGAATACGAACAAGGAAGTCGGCGAGCTTATCCGCCATTTGTTGGTACTGAACGTCACCAGTGGCAGCCGCGGCTTCGTGCAAACCCAGGAAGGTGAAGTTGCAGGTGTAGAGCATGTCCGCGACGGGGTCGCCATTTTTCTCGATCAGTGACGCCTCGGTGGTGCCGTACTCGGCGTTGGAACGCGCCGGTCGGTAACTACCCTTGCTCAAGTCGCCGAGTTCTTCACGAATTGCACCACTGGAGTCCTGGCACTTCTGCATATCCCCGGCAATACGCTTGAGCCAGGCGCGGTGTTGCGGTTGGTCATCGACGCGGATCAACCAAGCCAGTGTTAACAGCATGCGACCGCGTTCCTGCTGAATGCCATTAGTCCAGCGCCACTTATCCGGATACCCCTCCATCATCATGCGGATCGCATCTCGGGTACGTTCCAGAAGCGGTTTGTATCCTGTCTTATCGTAAAGCCACAGGTATGAGGCCCATATCCACGCCTCGTAGTGCGGCGCATAGTGGAGCGTCTTGGCACGCCAGTAGTGTTGCCAGCCTTTCGCAAGCAGGTCCTTGTTGTTCAGACATCCCCCGCGGAAGCCGTAAATGCCGGTGGTACGGAAGTTTCCAAGAATATTCTCCACCAACACTTCGTCCCAACGATCCGTGCCCAGTACTGAAGCCGTTCCCAAGCAGCCCAGGATGATCTTGATGTCGTTGTCCCCATAAAGCGAAGGTGTGCCGGTGCCCCATTGGATTAGACCAAAATTCGGCTTGGCGGGGTCTTTCAGAAAGAAAGGCGATTTGAAATAAACCCAATCCAGCAGGTTGGCCGCAATACGCCGGCTTCGTTCGTCGCCGTCCATTTTCGACCGTAACGCGAAAGCTAAAGAACTTTCCCCATTGGAATCGGTTCGCAACCACCAACGGATCGGCTGCTTACCTTCGTAGTCAATACGTGAACTGAATCCCTCGAGTACCCCGAATTCACCGTCCCCCACAGAGCGCTGGTCTTTCGGCGTGGTACTTTTCTGAGGGGCATTTTTTATGATGCACGCCTCGCGGTCCTCAATATACTTGTCCTGCCAGTCAGCCCCCAACAGCAGTTTGGCGTTGGAGTGCCAGTCAACACCCCGAATAACTGCCCTTCTTACCGCATCGGCGGGGAGTTTGACGTCACGGCTATAGGTGGCTCTCACCGTGGGCGTCCAGTCCAGCATGGGGATCGGAACACCCGGCTGGAGCCAACCCAGTATCATCCTCCAAACCGCCTGCATGGCATCCTTGGTAGCATACCTTGCAGTCACGAACTGACTCAATTTGGTGGTTGACACCAGCACACTGCAACGGGGATGTTCAAACAGAATTGGCCAGACTTTCACGTCGTCCAAGCCGTACACCGCGGTATCGAAACCGGCCACTTTTGCGGCCACCAGATACGGCTTATCCGCCTTGAGCTCTACAAAGTGGCAGTCGTGAATCGCCAGCAGTTGCATCTTTTTCAGTGAGTCACCAAAATCATCGGTACAAACGACCACTCGCTCCAACTGAGTCGCCCGCGGCCGATCCACAGCCAGATCCGGGAGGGCGGAGGGATACTCCACGTATAACCGCAGGTTTTTCTTCGCGGCCTGTTCGAAGACAGCGGGTTCGATCATGGTAGTCTTCTTTGGATACCCGTCGGCCAGGATCAGCACACCTGTCCCCGGTTGCGCGGCATCAACCGCCTCTTTGGCACTGGTGTATCGTGGAAACGACTTGCCGGTCGCCGTCATCACCCGGTATAGATCGTTGTCGGCTGCCGCTGAAAACACCAGTTTCAAGTTGTCCTGTGCTGCGCACAGGTCGGCAACAGAGATCAGCCAAGTTGTAATGACCACCACTACCATAAACCAAACCACACCATTCCCGCTCTTGTTTATCCATCGGTTCATCATGTAGGACCTCATAAGCTTATGATTATAATAAATTACTTTTTAAAAGAACAATTCTGAATCACCGACTTAAGTGCGCTTGTCCCAGTTAATTAAAAACGCTAACATATTGATGACTCACGGCAAAGATTTTTGTCTTTCCATGTTGTTCTTTCAACACTGATTTCTCAAGGACGCGGGCTTACTTCAACTCAAGATCGGCGGGCTTAAGACCTTTTGTGAATTTGCCGAAACCGAAGTAGGTCGGCTTGTAATCACCAACGACATCCACGTTACTCTTAGCGGGGATTTTGTCTTCCAGACCGAGCGCCCAGTAACAGGCGTTGACCAGTAACCGGCGTAAACCCTCATTCGACAGGTCCACGGCGGCACCCATGGTGGTGGTGATGACCTTCGAGGTTTTACCAGTTTCGCCTTTGTAATCACGTAACCAGACCAACGGCTGCATCGGATTGTTCTTCTCGTATTTATCCGCCGGCTTTTGCTTGCCGACGACCGGTGGATCATTGGGATTCATACCCATGAGCACCTGGCCACGCATGAGGATCGTGCAATCGGCAGGCGGGTTTACGGTGTAAACGTCAGTCGGGCCAAACACGTCCGTTACGCCGCGTAGAATTGGATGATTTTTCGCCGACGGCTCAATGACACCGCGCGTAGCCTCAGAACCGTGACGGCCATGATGGCTCACCCAGGTTTCGCCAAGCACCTGTCGGCCAAAGCCACCCGGCCAATCCTTGTTTTTCCAGTCATATTTTGCATAAGGACTCTTGCTGTCTTTACTGTAAGCAAACGCGTGTGTGGCCGTCCGCAGGCCCATGATTGGTTTGCCCGAGTTTACGAAATCTGCGAAGTGTTTCATCTGCATGTCGGGTAATTCCCGAAACCTCAGCGACAACACGCACATATCCGCATGGTCGAGGGCCTCCATGCCGGGGATGTTATTTCTGGTCAACGGGTCAATCTCCCCTGTTTGCGGGTTGATGGCAAAAAGGATGGTACACTTGAATCCGTGCCGGACAGCGAGAATACGGCCAAGCTGGATCATCGCCTCCTCTGAACGGTATTCCTCGTCTCCGGAGAGCAGGACGATGTGTTTGCCTTTGCCAGCGCCGTCCCTGCCTTCGCAAACAATACCATCGGCTGTCGCAACGTTGCCGGCAACTACCAAGACCAACAGAGTCAGCCATACTGTGATGAATTTCATGGTCATTCCTTTCGTTTGAAACAGGTATTCCCAATCCGACCCAGCTTATTGGACACCATCATCGCCGTTTGCAACACCATTGCATTGGTATTGAATTTTCCGGAAGGCAATTGTCCCATGCCCATATTATTTTCAGATCCCTCACTATCGACCAGTTTCCCCGTTTTCTTGTCCCAATGAACAGTGCGCACATTCATGAGGTGCCGGCCATGACAGTCCGTACAAACAACATCATTGGTTTTGATGCGTCGCAGACTACCGTCATGGCGCCGGACAATATTGGTGAAGACAACTACGTTACGAATCGTGTGGCACTCACGACACTTTGCCATGATGGCGTCACGCGGATACATCACCTCCGGCGGCGTGATGTTACCTTCATCGCTCTTGTGTGCTTCGGATTCTCCATGACACTCCACACACAAAATTCCCTTATTAACATGGGTGACTGAGAACGGATCGTCTTGGTAGGTACCATGGCAGTCGTAACACATGCTCTTGGGTGTTAGTGGTTGTTTTGCCGTTTTCTTCGAGCCAGACTTGGCTTGAACGGGTTCGTCGAGTAACAACGGCGCGCTTTTATCCACCTTCAACGGCGGCGGAGCACCTTGCAGAGCGCCGCCCAAAATGAACCCAATGATCAGCCATACCGCTATCCTCATGAGGACAGCACGATCATTACACATATTCCCAGTCCTTGAGCCACTGATAATTTGGAGGCAGGTTGGCCCAGGCAAGATCCATGGCCGTGTCGAGTTCGGCCTTTTCTTTGGCATCGAGTTCGCGGCGTTCATTGACCGCGAGGGCGATGTTGTCTACCTGTTGCGGATTGATCATGCCAGGAATCGGCGCGGTTATGGCCGGATTACAGAGAATGTAGCGAATAGCCAGCCGCGCGAGGCGGTTGTCTTCCTCGAAGGCTGAGTTCTTTTGGGGATCGGGCGAACTATCACCCTTGAAGAGCGACGTGCCGGAAAATGGCTTAATACCAAAAAAGCCACATTTGCACTGCTGTACCGTATCAAAGAAGCTATCCTTCTCCAACACCTTCGACTTGGCCGTGTAGGGCGTTACAACCGCATCAATCTGATTCGGGAATGTCTTCATCAGGTATTCGAGCCACGGGCGGTCGTGCGAAGAAACACCTGTACAACGGGCTTTGCCGGACTTTTTGGCTGCCTCGAGCGCCTTGGCGATTTCCGCGGATTCCGCCTCGGTGTGGGCCAAGACCTGCTCGCCATTAGGTCCTTTGCGTGCATCTGCGATACACGTGATCCGCCACAGATCTACATAGGTCTCGCCGGTTTCCTTGAGACTGCCATCGAGCGTCTCCAACAACTTCTCGGCTTTTCGGAATTCCGGCCGCCGTGCTTCGTGCTCATACCACGACCAGCCGAGATACATCTTGTCGCGACGTCCCTTGAGCGCCTTACTGTAAGCAATGACTTCAGCGTAAGTACAGGCATCAATATAGTTGATACCGCGTTCGATACACCGGGTAACCACATCATAGCGATTCTTACAGAAGTCGGCATTATTCACATCCAGGGACAGCCATGCCCCACCCTTGAACAAACCGGGGACCATTTTGTCCACGCGTTTCCAGTGACCGCCCAGGCAGGCAGCCGAAACCATCCAGCCAGTTTTCCCGCAGAGGCGGTATTCCATGTCGGAGTTGTAGTTCATGATCTTGCTGGTGTCGGCACCCTTGGGATTGTTTGCCGCGATGGTGTAGGTCGGTTTCAGCCCCATGATAACACTCGCTGCGGCTGCCGCGCCCGCAGTACCCAGGAATTCACGTCGGTTAATGTTCATATGACCTCCCGATTGTTTGACAGGATTGACTGTCACCATTGTTTTATCTGACCCTTAATTTTCTCATAACTGCTTTCAGATTGCGACGGTTATTTTATTTTCCTCCTTCAAACGGTTTCATGCGACGGCCTTTTGATAACACTGTAACAAATATTCCCGGGACTTGCCGACGGCGGTCGCCATCTCAGCCGGCCCAGGATGATTGTGCATGAACGGGTTCACGCAGCCGGTAAAGTTGATTTTGGCCAGCGCTTTCAGCCAGGGCACACAATCGGTCGGTCCGATTCCAGGCAGTTGTTCCGTTCCTTTTGCATGCTGCCAGGCGTAGAGATAGCACAATTGCGAACCGCAAATGGTGATGGCCTCCTCCACCGACGCCTTGATGGTCTGCAGATGATAGGGAGCCAACGCGATTCCGAGATGTGGATTCGTATTCAGATCAACGAACGCCTTGAAGGAGTCGATCGAACCGAGCAGACTGCCACCATGGTTCTCGATAGCCAGTCGACTGTTGTATTGTGCTGCCAGATCCAACTGTGGTTTCAGCCGTTCCAGAAAATCCTTCATCCGGGCGGTCAGATCCTCCCCCGGCTTGAACGACGCAGATTCGCGGATGGCCACGCCGCCGCCAACCTTACCGAGTAATTCAGCGTACTTCGGATAATGGCCGCCATAACAAGAGAAAGCACATAGCCCCAATTTGTGTTTTGTCAATAACGCTTTCAGGCCATCCGCACCAAGCCGCGCCGCCACATCCTCCAAATGGTTGCAGTGCGCACCACATGCGTTGAACGGACACCAGATATCAACGGCATCGAATTTCAACCGGGCAATCCGTTCAAATACCGTCTCGATCGGCAGGGTATCGAACATGACCGAAGAAGTGGAAAGACGCATCGACCAGCCGGGGGTATTGGCAGCAATACCCAATCGAGGCAGACTGGCCGCCAGTGCAGCGGCTGCCACTGCCCGACCACTCATCGAAAGGAAATACCGTCGATTCATGGTTCTTGTCCTAGTTAATTGAAGAAATGCTAGCACTGTTATGGCTGATCACAAGGATTCTTTTAGATTTGTTTCGTTTCTTCAAGATACCCCTGAAAAACAAAGCTGTTTCCTGACAAACCTGCCAGTACCATCCCGGCAAATCTCGACGGCGGAATACGGGCGATCTCCAATTCATGCTGTAATTCGAGCAACCTTAACTCAGTCGTCTTTCATACTCAGGCTTTAAGTTTACCAGCATTTTTATGAACTTTTTCAATCGCCATAACAATATCATCCATATCCGCCCTGGATCCAAGAAGCATATTCTGAGAAAACCATACGGCCTCTTCGCAAAGAAGGTTATTCTCGGGACAATGATTTCTCTCAACATATTTTTCGAAATCCAACATTTCCTTCGGATACATCCTGCGATAATTCTTCGATTCAAAGGTATTCTTCAGGTAAGGTTTATCGTTTTGGGTGACATAACCTGATGAACCTGGAATTCCTTCTGCACGAAGAGCTTTAATGAATTTGGCTCTTGGCAAACCCTGGAATGCCTCCATTTTGTACCTGAAAGGAAACTGCCAGGCAGAAATCTTTGTAACGTTTTTACTGAGTTTAAATGGTACAATGCCGGGGATGTCCTGTATCTTCGACTTGAGATATTGTGCATTCTCATTACGCGTATTTGTCTGCTTTTCCAATCGTTTCAACTGGGCCAGCCCGATTGCCGCCTGATATTCCGTTATCCTCAGTTTAGTACCATTGATAACTGTTCCTCCATGTACACCTTCAGGTAAAACAACTGATCCATAAGGATTCCCGTAGTTATGATAAGAATAACATCTGTCCATAAATTTCTCATCATCGCTCACTATGGCTCCCCCTTCCCCAATAGGAATATTTTTTGAAGTCTGGAAACTAAAGCAGCCGGCATTACCGAAAGTTCCAACTTTCTTGTGATTTACCTCAGCCAACCATGACAGACAGGCATTCTCAACTACAATGAGATTATGCTTTGCAGCTATTTGCATTATCTTCTCCATATCGGCAGGCATTCCCAATGTATGGGCCGGAAGTATCGCCCTGGTACGCGGAGTGATTCTTGCTTCTATTTTATCAGCATCAATCTGAAATGTTTCCGGATCAGTATCAACAAATACCGGTATTGCGCCATTTTGCAGAATGCAAATTATTGTTGAGATAAAGGTATAAGGATGTGTGATCACTTCATCACCAGCCCCAATATCCAACTGGTTAAGGGAGGCAATAAGTGCATTTGTCCCGTTAACTACAGCCAGGCAACGTTTGGCCCCAACTGTTGCCGCCCATTTTTTTTCGAATTCGGTTACAACACCTGCACGTGTCCATGCACCGCTTCGAATTACCTTAATAACCTGTTCTTCGTCCGTTGAGGTGTCCCAGACTGGCCAGGTCGGCCAAACCTTGGTCCGAACTGCTTTACCACCCAGTAGCGCAGGAGTCTCGGCAACTTTTATGTCACTGGCAAACAGGCTCGGTGTCACACCTATCGCAACAACCGCTCCGAGACCGGTTAATGAATTTTGTTTAATGAATTCACGTCTTGAATAATTTTTCTTAGTTGTTTTCATAATTCCCATAAAGATAAATAATTAATGTTACGTTGTTTATTCTTATTTGCTCTTGTTTCGCTTAATTTCAGATTTTATCACAGGCATTGTGAACGACAAGGAGTTTATCTTGAACACCCCCTCTCACCGATTGGCTATACAAGTCAATCTTCTAAGCTTACTTGCCCAAAAAACAGGATTTTCGTGTTTTTATAAATTAATACCAGTAAGTTGTATAGCTGTATTGGCAATCGCAGAATATGGCCAGTAGAGTACAGAGGTTGCGGCTAAGGCAAGAGAGATGGTGGTTCTCCATCCTCCGGGAGTGTTTCAAAGGCGCCGGAAACAGTATCAGGTATAACTCGTGGTCGTCCCGAATGGACATCCACAAAAACCCAATCGGTCTCACCCTCGGCCAATAAGACATTGTCCGTTACACGCACGAACCGGTATTTACGCAATGATCGCACCTTGCGAAAATTGACTACCCAGGTGAGAACAGCGATATTGTCACCGGCAAAGGCAGGTCTAAAATACTCGATCCGATGAGTCCGGACGACCCACGTCGCACCACAATCCCTCGTGGCCTTAGTACAACCCGTCGTTTCCGAGTGCATAACCGCTACGTCTTGCATCCATTGGACATACTGGACATTATTTACATGCCCATTCCCGTCAACGGCTGCATCATTTACTTTCAAGTCGTACCGATAGACGGCTGGCATCTGTCATCCTCTTTTCTGTTATGGGTTGATCTGGTTGCAAGGGTTTATAAAATTTTCTATTGTTGCTCAACAATTACAATCGAAGTGAATCTCCCCGTGGCAAGCCGCGGGGCATCCCGCCAAGAAAGGCGGGATCAGCGGAACTCCGCCGTAGCCTTGCTTCTTCTTCACCCATGCTTACCGTGTTTACCGCGCCATTCCTCCCGCGTGCCAAGGCACGGGGCATCCTGGCGAAGGCGAGTGAAACACTGACTCAATATGATGTCAAAATGAATTGGAAGAATTTTCGGGTTTACACTCATATCCATGTCCGTACTTTCTGCATCTGAAGAGCACCGCTATTTCTTCATAAATGTATTTGACTGTCGTTTCTCAACACGATACATTGTTTCTTGTGAATGAACAAAGCATGGGATTAAATATCCGGCGCCTGCGCCAGCATGCCAACTTGACTGTAACCGCTCTGTCCGAAAAAGCCGGTATGACGAAGAGTACGCTCTCCAAAATCGAAACCGGCCAGGTCTCGGCCCCCATCTCCACTCTCCTGCGTATTGCCGAAGCACTCGAAGTGACAATATCGGAATTTTTCGTTGAAGAAGAAACCAATCCACCTTTTGTTCTGACCCGTAAAGGCAAGGGCCGCCTTACCACCCGGAACGGTTCCCAGTGGGGATATGCATATGAATCCCTGGCACTTGAGATGAAATATAAAATCGGAGAACCGTTTTTGCTGACTATCAAACCTGGTGAACCCAAGGGTAAATTCCAACATGGCGGACAAGAATTCATTTACATGCTTTCCGGCCGGATGATATTTACGGTTGGCGAACATGTCATGCAATTGAATCCGGGCGATTCGTTATATTTCGATCCCACCCGTGTTCACACTACTCAGGTGTTGGGCAAACAACCCGCCCGTTTTATCTGTGTCTTCATGCAGGACCGTCCAAAACAACATAGAAAGGAATCCCCGTCATGATCCCAATCAATCTTTCCGGCAAGATCGCCATTGTTACAGGTGCTGGTCAAGGACTCGGTGCAACAACAGCTGTTTTGTTGGCCAAGGCTGGAGCCGCAGTGGCCATAAATTACTTCAATGACCCGCAAGGCCTTAACCGCCGGCGTGCGGAGGAAACAGCTGGGTCCATTGGTAAAATGGCGATCCTTGCGGAAGCCAATGTATGTGATCCGGCTGCAGTTACACGGATGTTTGATGCCGTAATAACCCGATTCGGGCATGTCGATATCGTCATCAACAACGCGGGCATATTACGTGACCGCACGATTAAGAAGATGAGCGAGGAGGAATGGACGGCTGTGATCGAAACGAATCTAACAGGCGTATTCCACATGTGCCGGGAGGCGGCGCTTAAGCTGGCCGACGGTGGACGTATCGTGAACCTCGCCTCAATTTCCGGCGTGCTTGGCCTGTTCGGTCAGGCCAACTACGCGGCCTCCAAGGCAGGTGTAATCGGGCTAACCAAAGTGTTGAGCAAGGAACTCGCCAAACGGCGCATTACCGTGAACGCGGTCGCTCCTGGCGTAGTCCTGACCGAGATGGGAAAGAGTATTCCTGAAGAGGTTCGGGTCGAAATGCTGAAGAACGTTCCACTCGGCCGTTTTGGTGAACCGGAAGAAATCGGCGGTGTCATATTGTTTCTATGTAGCGAACTCGCGTCGTATGTTACCAGCCAGGTTATTCAAGTCAACGGAGGATGGATCGGATGAAAGCTCCACTCGAGGCCAAGCTTATCTCGGCGGATGAGGCTGTAGCGCTGATTCGAGATGGCGAGACGCTGGCCACCGGTGGCTTCGTCGGTTCGGGTGTTCCCGAGGCGCTTTTGTCGGCACTGGAACGACGTTTTCTCGGGCAAAATACACCCCGGAATCTAACTCTTGTCTATGCGGCGGGCCAGGGTGATGCCAAGAATCGCGGTGCCAATCACCTGGCGCATTCCGGTATGTTGAAACGCGTGATCGGCGGACACTGGGCTTTGGCCCCTAAACTGGGCAAGATGGCCATCGAAGGCGCGATCGAAGCCTACAATTTTCCCCAGGGGGTTATCAGCCAGTTGTTTCGCGATATTGCCGCTGGCCGGCCCGGTTGTATCACGCACGTGGGACTTCATACCTTCATTGATCCTGAACTGCAAGGCGGCCGCATGAATGACAGGACACCGGCAGGATTAGTCGAACGTGTCCATCTCAATGGCCGTACCTGGCTTTTTTACAAGGCATTTCCTATCAATGTGGGTCTAATCCGCGCAACTGCCGCCGATCCGTTCGGTAACCTCATCATGGACCGTGAAGCCCTGTTTGGCGAGGTCCTACCGATTGCTCAGGCGGTCAGGAACAGCGGTGGACGAGTTCTGGCGCAGGTAAGCCAATTGCTTGATCGGCCCATACACCCCCAGCAGGTCAAGGTACCGGGGATTTTAGTCGATCACATCGTGGTGGCAGACCCGCACGAACACGATCAGACCTTTGCAGAACACTACAATGCCGGTTATTGTTCGGCACTGCCGGGCTTGGATCACTCGGCCGCTTCACTCGAACCGCTCCCCATGGATGAACGCCGGATTATCACGGCCCGGGCATGCGATGAAATTCCGTCCGGGGCGATTGTGAATCTAGGCATCGGGATGCCGGAAGGTATCGCCCGGATCGCCGCCGAGCGCGGCTGGCTCGACCGTTTTACTATGACAGTCGAGAGCGGTCCCATCGGCGGCGTACCGGGCGGTGGTTTGAGTTTCGGGGCATCCCTTTATCCTCAGGCGGTGGTGGATCAACCGGCCCAGTTTGACTTCTACGATGGCCGGGGACTTGACTTCGCGGCACTGGGATTAGCCCAGACGGATGTATCTGGAAACGTGAATATCTCCAAATTCGGCACGCGTCTGGCAGGTGTCGGCGGATTCGTCAACATCAGCCAAACCGCCAAGCAACTTGTTTTCTGCGGGACCTTCACCGCGGGGAAACTGGTTGTGAGTGTGGAAAACGGTCGGTTGGTCATTGTCGAGGAAGGGCCGATTCGTAAGTTCGTAAAACAGGTAGAGCAGGTTTCTTTCAGCGCCCAGCGGGCAAGAGAGGTAGGTCAAAAAGTAATGTTTGTCACGGAGCGGGCCGTGTTTCGACTGATTGACGAAGGGCTGGAACTGATCGAGGTGGCACCGGGACTTGATCTGCAGAAGCATGTTCTGGATTTAATGGAATTCAAGCCGATCATGAATAACATCCGCCCCATGCCGGCGCATGTTTTTAAATAACGGAAAGGATCATGTCATGAAAAATATATTTATCGTTGCCGCTAAGAGAACGCCTCAGGGACGTTTGCTGGGTGGCCTGGTCAAACGTTCGGCAACTGACCTGGCCAAGGAAGCGGGCCGCAAAATGCTCGAAACGATTGATCCCCGGCAAATAGACCAGGTCATCATCGGCAACGTACTTTCCGCCGGGCAGGGAATGAACATTGCTCGTCAAGTCGGCATGGGACTGAATGTTCCGGAGGATAGACCGGCATGTACCATCAATATGATGTGTGCTTCCGGCATGCACGCCGTGATCCTGGCGGCTCGGACCATCCTGGCTGGCGACGCTAATGTGGTCCTGTGTGGTGGCACTGAATCCATGTCTAATGCCCCATTCCTTCTCGATCGGGCAAGAAGCGGTTACAGGCTTGGTGATGGATTGTTGATTGATTCGATCCTGCGTGACGGGCTTGTGGATGCCTTTAGCGGCAAACACATGGGCTTGACCGTTGACACGCTTGCAGAACAATTCGGTATTGACCGTATTGCCCAGGATACCTTCGCTCTCCAGAGTCAGCAGAAATACGCGGCCGCCCATGCGAGAGGTGCCTTCAATGACGAAATTGTTCCTGTTGATAAATTGAGCCAGGATGAACACCCCCGGCCTGATGTAACCCTGGAAAAACTTTCAACGATGAAACCGGCCTTCAAAGCTGATGGCACAGTTACAGCCGGCAACTCTTCCGGTATCAATGACGGTGCGGCCATGTTGGTCGTATGCAGTGAAGATGGTATGCGCCGGAATGGCTGGACACCGCTGGCTAAAATCACCGGCTGGTACAATATTGGATGCGCGCCGGATCAAATGGCTTTGGGCCCTGTTCGCGCCACTGCCAAACTCTGTCAGAACTTAAACATTAATATCAACGCGTTTGACACAATCGAACTGAATGAAGCTTTCGCGGCCCAGTCGCTCGTCTGTATAAAAGAAATGAAGGTGGATGGTAGCAAGGTTAATCCGAATGGTGGGGCCATTGCGCTGGGTCATCCAATCGGGGCTTCCGGGGCACGCTTAATTGTCCATCTGGCACACCGCATTGCCCGCAAAGAAATTAAAAAAGCCCTGGCAACACTATGCGTGGGAGGCGGCATGGGTTCTGCCGTAGCACTGGAAACCGCTTAGACAGTATGGACCGACCAGCTCGAATTCGCTTATGACTTACGGCTTCCAACCTTCGCGGTACTGTTTTCGGATGAACCGATCGGCTTCGGGACAGTTCGTCGCCCGGAGATTCTTTGAATCCCACTCCAGTTTCTGTTTGACACGGCAAGACACAACACCCGCCAAAAGATTCTCCGTCATTTTTCCCCCGTAATCGAAGTTACAGGACGTCGCCGCGCCTGTCTTGGCACCCTGGATCCACTCCTGATGATGGCCGATGGAGCGAGGAATCGACGGCGCTGGAGGTTGGAATCCTTCAAACTGTTTTTTCGGCAACAGGACATGCGCACTGTAGTTGGCCAGTAACTGGCCCTTGTCGCCGACAAAGAGCATGCCGAGCCCTCCCCACTTCGTCAAATCCATATCGGGCGGTGATGGCGGCAGCTTCCCTCCGTCGTACCAGTAAACCATTACCGGCGGACGGTCACCGCAAGCGGGATACTGCCAACGTACAGTAAGCCATTCCGGATAAGTTTCGGGATAGCCACCCTTTGGATCCGAGTCGGCCTCGATTGTGGTCGCCATGTCCAGGTCCAGAGCCCAGCAACCCAGGTCGGTAATATGCGGCCCCATTCCACCAATGGTCCCGTGACCAAAATCCCACCACTTATCCCACCACAGGCAACCACCGGTGAAGTACGTGGGATGATAAGGACGGACAAGCGCAGGTCCCAGCCACAAGTCCCAGTGTAGATTCGTCGGGACCGGAGGAGTCTCCGGTGGACGGGTTCGGGGACCAAGCGGCACGCGGTTGCACCAGTTGTGTACTTCACGTACAGTGCCAATCGCACCGGCACGAACCAGTTCCACAACTCGGCGGAAGTTCTCGCTCGCGTGAATCTGCGTACCCTGCTGAGTGGCCACTTTGTCCTTGACCTTCAGATACTCCTTACGCACCAGTTGAACTTCCTCGACACTGTGCGCAATCGGCTTCTCGCAATACACATGTAAGCTGCGCCGCAGAGCCCCGATGCAGACAAGCCCATGGGTATGTTCGGTACTGCTGCACACGACCGCGTCAAGATCCTTTTGGTCCAACATTTTGCGCCAGTCGTTGTACTTCTGGGCTTTGGGGAACTGTTTGGCAGCTGCGGCAAGTTTGTTATCGTCCACATCACACAGTGCAGCAATGTTCTCGCCAGCCACCGCCTGCATGTTCCCACCTCCGCGCCCTGCCACGCCTACGATCCCGATATTCAGTTTCTCGTTGGGTGACTGGCCCCTGGCCAAGACCCTGTTGTTGACAACCAGTAAACCGGCCCCGGTGAGACCGGCTCGCTTAAGAAAATCACGCCGACTGGTCCAATTGCTTGTTATAAGAAATCGTTTTTTGGGATAGTTCATAAGTTAACCTCATGTTATTAACTCGTTAATAAATAATGCATCCAAAATTCAGCAAGTGTCAATAACCAACCGGCTGATCATTTTATTGCCATGATTCACGGCGATTTGATGGGGCTCGGGTCCTCGCCTGCACCGCACTCAACGTAGATGTTACCCTCGGGTTTTGCCTCAACCCACAATGCCTTCTGATCCTCCGCCACGATGCCAGCGCACCTCACGAAGATGTTGTCACGATAGAGATTCCGGCAGCCCTTCCCTACCGGGTCCGGATAAAGTGCCAGCACTGAGGAATTTTTCTCATCAAAACCACTAACGTGATTACCTATGAGCTTGAATTCTCCTCGAACCTCAATGGCAACCTTGACTCCTGATGTCTCCCCGCGCGAGATGATGTTGTTCTTCAAGAACGACGATTCACTACCATAGGAATTTAGTACGACCGGTTTCAGGCAGCCGGTGATTGTGTTGTCATGGATGTTCCAGTTCGCAGCACAGGGCGGATAGACCTCGAAGGTCTCTCCCATCTTCATCTCGCGCGGGGTGGTGAGTTTAAAGCGCAGAGTAGAGGGATCGTACGCTTCGATGATCGAGGTCCCGGCGACTTTGCCACCACTGCGCCAGACCACATTCCAGTTCTGATACTGGTGAGTGTAGCACCACTCGAGCGGCAGTGAAGCCTCCATGAAGGTAGTGTTGTCAATCACCTGCGTTACACGAGAGGTTGCGCGCCCTGTACCAAGACCGTTGCCGCAATTTGCGATCAGGTTGTTGTGAACGTTCAGGTGTAGCGCAGGCTCTTTCAAGCTGATCCCCGTTACGCGTGGGTCGGCTTTTCCGCGAACATAGACCTGATTGTCAGCAACCGTGACTTCGGATGCATCCACACTGATGCCAATGCGGCTGGCCGGTTTCTCGCCCGTGAACGTCATGTCGATGATGTTACCGGTGATGACGGCACTGCGGGATGGATAGGAGCCCCAATGCTGGGCCGCATCGGGCTTGAACCACGGCAAAGAGGGCCGCACCGTCGCGCTGGAAACCGTGATAGCCCTGCCGTTGAAATTAATAAAGAGATTACCGGAGATCACAACCTGTGAGGATCCGTGGTTGACCGCAATGCCTCCGCAACGGCCAATACCTTCAAAGACATTATTGCAAATGAAGGCCTGCCCGCAGCCCAGTTCGTTCAGATCATCATAGCGGTGGCTCATATCACCTACGGTAATCGCGCCAGTGTTACGGAAGTAGCAACCGATGACTCGCAGGAAGCGCGCGGGCATCTCGGCAGCATGCCACCCGGCACCATCCACGCGGCAGTACAGGATACTGGTGTTTTCTCCCCGGTCGTTGTTGTTGAAGGCATTGGCGGCGCAGTCGGTAACACTGCAGCGCAGGTAGGTGAGCGATTTCTGGTACTGTGCAGGTTCGTCGGTCTTGCCGACACGCGTGGGCCCCTGGGCATAAAAGGCCTCACAGGCCATACGTCTGGCGTGGACGTTTTCGATCAGCACACGCTCCGTCCCTGACATACCCACCGCATTGCATCCTTTGATGCCGTTGGGCCAGTAGCCGTAGCCCGTGCTGGTGGTGAAAGACAACGGCGCCTCCGCCAACCCCGTGTGACCGATCATGGTGAAATTACGGATAGTCACCTCCGTCCCCCGCTGAAGGGAAAAACAAGAACCCTCGCCATCGCTGATATCGAGTACTGTTGTCTCGGCGTTGGCCCCCTCGATACGGATTGCCGTAGCATTGTTGACATACAGGCCGCCGGGTATGCGATAGTGCCCGGCAGGGAAGAATAGGTTGCACTTGCGCTTCAAGGCAAGATTGATGGCCTTTTGCACCGCCTCGCGGTCGGTGTGTCGGACGACAGCACCGGTGGTCGTCCGGTTAGCGGGCTTTCCGAGGGTGAGGACCTTACCTTCGATCTTATCGATTGTACTCACAAGCTGGTCGCGGGCGGAGAACGTCACCATTTGCCCCGGCTTCCACTCCTGGCGTTTGAAACGTATTTCGGTCCCGCCGCTAAGCTTCTGCCAGTCGTAGGTTACCGGGACTTTGGAGGCGGTCCATGGTTTGGCGATGTCACCTTTCCAGCGGAAAGTGACCGGGTCGGCGCCATCGATTTCCATGATATATGCCAGCCAGCTACCACCACTACCATCGTAGCCACGCATTTCCAGGGCATCACCCAACGGTTTCGAAGTCGCGTACGGCTCCCCCGGCCCGTACTGCATCGGTCGGAGGTAGCGGATATTACACTTGGATACAGTGATCTGCTGGCCAACCTGCAGGTCGCCAACTTCGGCCACGGTGATCTGGTTCGACACGGCGGTGGTGGTGGCCGTGGTCTCGAACTCCGAGCCTGAGACACCCATATCCTTCACATTCAGCCAACCATCCGTTGGAGTATCGATCTGCGCCAACCCAGTCAAAGCCGCCACGGTTACTGCCACAACGATGAATATGAACTGCTTCATACAACAACCCGTCCTATCATATGTGCCTCAATTTCATTAAAAACCGTGCCCCGGTCTAAACAGGCTTACCGTAATTCGGCTTCGCTGAGCGTCACAACAGCGACTTCATAAATGCTGACGTTAGGCACGGTGAATGTCACCATACCGGCTTCTTGCTTGAACGGCACCGCAATGTCAGCGACGTGTTCCGGACTGGCAAGAGTGACAAATTTTGCGGCGCGGCCTTTTGGCAGTGCGACAGAGACGGCAATGTCTTTCATCGGGCTATCGGTGCGGTAGTTCACCAGGTGAACCATGCGGCGATCCGGTTGCTCGGTCAGCTCGACACATAGACCTTCAAGTTTGGTACCTGCCAAGGTACTTACGACAGAGAGCGAGAGTTGACCGCCGTACGCACGACGGATTGCGTCCAACCAGTCGCCTTTCTCGTCAACACGAACGACACGATCTTGCGGTAAATCGTCGAGCGCAGGTTTCATTCGCGGAAGCATCCATTCGTTATGCGTCGCCAGCGGGCCGATGACGCAAAGCCGGCCACCTTTCACGACGTAACGGCGAATTTTTTTCACCTGTTCGTCCGACAGTGCGACGCAACCCGGCATCACAAGCACAGGCCAGCGCGACAGTTCGTCGAGCTGCTGGTCAAACACCAATTGGAACGCGCAACGGTTGGCGATGAGCGTATCTTCGATCTCGCCGGTGAGTTTCGATGTCTGTCGCGGCCCGAATTGCATTGAGGGATAGCTCCGGAACACGCCTACATCGGCCACGACATTCGCGTCGCGCAGCAGGTCGTGACGTTTATGGTAGAAGCTCACGAATGGCGCCAACGCGGGCGACATCAGCGTCGTACGGCCGGGATACTCGTAAAACGCATCATACTCGAACCAGCAGATACAACCGAAGCAATCGAGGTTGAACGCCATGGATTCGGCGGCTTCAAGCGGATTGATGGTATAGGCAAACGCCGAGTTGTTCAGGCCACGCGCCGCCTTGTAGGTACGAATCCGCGTGTGTAATGTGTCCTTGATGAACCCGGGATGACGGCCTTCGTCCCAGAACGCCTCACCGCCGCGCAACAGTCGACCGTGGTCCACCGCCCAGCGGATCGTCGGACTGATACCGGCCGGATTGGTTTCCATAAAGATGTCCGGCCGCAACTTACGCGCGTAACGGGTCATCGCGTGAAACGAATCGGATATGGATTGACAACAAAAGTCCGCCCAGGCGCGACCCAGAAGATTTGTACAGGTACGGTCCGGTGGCGTTACCATGCCCACATCGGCAATACCGTTTTCTTTCAGGAGCGACGCCGGAAATGTTTTGCGCAGATACTTGCGAAAGCGTGTGACCGAATTTGCGTCGTGGCCGGGACCGATGACGTAATTGTCGAAGTGGACAAGATCGGTACGGATGTCTTCGACTGCAAACCGCACGATCTTCCGGTAGAATTCCTGCGCGTCGGGATGATTGCGGTCCCAGTAATAGCGGTAGCCGGCCTTGCCATACGTGACTGGTGTGCCATCGGGGTTGAGCACGAGCCAATCCTTGGCCTGAGGCATCTCCTTAAAAAACAGTTCCCATATGAACGCACCGCTATAGGTGTAACAGCCCACACGCAGACCGGCGTCATGGCAGAGTTTGGCAAACTTTACCGCGTCGGCCATACTCTCGCGTTCCGCCTCGAGCCCACCGCCTTTGTAGCAGTGTATCATCACAAAGTTCACACCGATTGATTTCAGCTTCGCCACCATCTCCGGGCTCTGTTCCCGCTCATAAGCGGCGCGCTGCTCTGCCGTAGGCGTATAACCCGATGCGCCATCGCGACGTACGCGGAACAACAACGGTTCCCAACTCCCTGCCATCACGATGCCGTCCCGCCTCAACCATTCCGGACGCTTGTTCATCGGCAGTGTCAGCAAGGGCGTATCGGCGGCGCAGGCAGAAAAATCCAGGACAAATGAATTCGCGGCTAAGACCAGGGGAACGATTATGTTTTTCATTTTCATAATGACACCTCATCAAACGACCAGTACACAACACCCCGTCAGGGTGTGTCAGGTGATTATAAGAAATTACTTTTTGACATGGCAGAAACCATAATAATTGCCGTTTAACAACTACAGTCAAAGTGAAACACCGACTCGATATGATGTCAAAATGAATTGAGAGAAATCATACAGGACTTTTTCACAGCCTCTTCTTCACCGAAATGGGTTAACGATGGATATCAAAGCCCGTTGATCTTCCGCAGGTTCGTGATTGTTTCCATCCAGCAACCGGGATCACCACCGAGCGGATCGGTTTTGACGAGACCGCGGCCGGCAGTCACCTGTGACTCAAGTTCGGTCAATGCCTTGCCCAGTTTGGCACGGATGGTAGCCTCATCGCGGACACGCAACTGAACGGATAGCGCCATACACTCGGAAAAACGCGCGCCCAAGGCCAGGCAGCGGGCAAACCAATGTACATCCTCATGATCGGTCAACGCGGCGGCCCGTTGCGCATGGACAAGCGTCTGTTCGGTGGTTGCCATCCGCCGCAGCCAACGGGCATGTTCATCTTCCCAGCGGAACTGTTTGGGCGTTGATGTGGATTGGAGCCTGGCCACTTCCTTGGTGACCGTCCACCACACGCGGCTGACTGGACCGTCGCCGGTCTCGCCGGCTGTCATGTAGGCATCGTACATCTCCCTGCCGGCGTTCTCGCCCCAAAGCCGGCGGCAGATTTGATCGAAGAACTTGCCCGGTCCAAAAATATCGACCGGCCGATACTTCCCCCCGGCCATTCGTCGGAAGAGAGTTTGCGCTGATACTTCGTCAGGTGGATTCTCGCGATAACCTGCCAAGCTGCCGGCCCAGAGCTGTTCGGCGTTGAGAATCTGGACCGGCTCCTCATGTACACCGCCGTTGGACAAACATACGGACTCAGCACCGTCGTAAAAGTGTGCCATCGTTCCGGAGACGTTGACCAGGTCATCGCTCAGGTAATGGTCGCCACCACCAAACGCGATAACGTGAATGCCATGTCCCTCCCCGACTTTGTCAAAAGCCGACCGAAGATGAGCAATTTTTTTACAGCTGCCCGGACCATAGAACTGCTCACGCAGCCCAAACGCCACGCCAGCGGCCGGACCCAGCGACCGGCTCATCTGGCAGAAGTAGTCCGTCTCCCGCTGCCAAAGGTCAGGCGGTCCTTTTTCGTAGTACTCAGTGTACAGGGGAGAAATGAAAATCAACGTGAGATCCCGCGCAGCACGATAACCACTCCGGGTCTTGACACTGTCGAGCGTGCGCCGAATTTGACGGAACCAGTCTGCCATGGCGCCGGCCTGGCCCCGCGGATCCGTCACTTCGTCACTTGGCCATCGCTTACGGCACTCGTCGCAACGCAAGAGCCAACTGTTCTGACTTGCCGCATATGTTCCTGAGTCGATGTCATGAATGTACATGAACCCCGGCTCGACCGCGGCGACGAATCGCTTCATCTCATCCAACTTTTCCTGCTGAAGTGCTTTATTGGATAAACAGGTGCCGTAGCGCCGGCTTTCCTCGATCCCCTTCATGCCGCGACAAAGATATTCAGCTCCATCCGGATATGGACGTCGATTGATCAGCGTCCGGCCAAAGTAACCGGTACGGTAGATTTCTGACTTCTGGTATGAAGTCCCGTAGCCTCCCCCGTAACCGGCAAAGGTCAACTTGATGCCACGCTGCCGGGCGTATCCGGTACATTCCCGCATGAGTTCCGCATAGCCCTCGCATCGTTGTGTGTCCCAGCCGAATCCGTCGAACCAAACCTGATTGATTTTGTAAGCGAAACACAGGTCCAGCTTGCGCTTAATTCTGGCGAGGTAAGCCTGGCGCCCGTCGCCCCAGTCGTAGGACCAGCGATTGCATTCCACATTTATCAACCAATCGGAGGCACAGCGGTAGCGGAAGTTAGGCCAGTCGGTGATAGTGAGTTCAGGCACAAATACTGCGTCTTTTTCCACCTGGAGGAGTTGCAGGAGTGTCGCCGCCGCGCGTAACAGACCTTCAGATTCTACAGCTACGATTTCCACACCTTTGCTGTTCACTTCCAGGCAATAAGCCTCCGAACGGGCATCGCGCCCGAGCTTGGCTGCAAATGATGCTTTGGCATCTAAACTCAACTTCACCGCCAGACTGCCAGAAGCGAGGGTATCTGTAACCGGCACTCCAAGCCGTTCCGCGAGCAATTTTGCTGCGAATCCCGCCTTCCGCCCTGCTAGAATGCAACATCCCCCTTGCCCGGTGGAACCACTACGGACAAGCTGTACTCGTCCCGCTCGCAACTGGACCTGTTTTGGAGTCGGTAGCACAGCAATGCATTGAGTCTGCAATGTCGGATCGGACGAGCTGCACCAGGTGGGAATGGCAAGGGAAACAACGGTACCAGCCACACAAAGTGTTACTAGAAATCTACCACGCTTCATGCCTTATTTCCTCCCGTCGGATAATTTTTCCGGACCATGAATAAATGTAATATTTTTACTGAAGAATTCTGTATCAGGAACTCAGCAGGTGTCAACGGTAAATAAGATTTCAAAATGATTTAGCAAATAGTTAATGCATCAGAGAAAAAAAGTTTATCGGCCCAGATATTCCCGTAATGCCCTGGCCACATTCCGTCCTAATTCCCGGGTGGAATTGGCATCAACAACCGAACCTTCCTTGGACGAAGCATCCTTCGGTTCCGAACTCCAGGATGACCGCTTCATTGCGTTGGCGTAAGCGATTTCCAGCGTTGCGGAAAACAGAACGTTCGGCAACGTCTCCCCAAAATAGCGGCACCGGATCGGTTTATGCTTGCCGTCGGGCTTGTTGGCACCTTGACCGACCAATAGGTTATTGGTCTCTTTGTAGTTCATCGTCCCGGAAGCCTGTTTCTTCTGAAGGATTTGGCAGAATTCTCGAAGCTGAACCCGCAGTTTCTGAGTATATGGCTCGTAGAAGTACGTAACCTCGTCGTTTCCGCGGCACCCGGGACAATGCATGTCAATAACTGCAAATTGTTTGTTTTCCGCAAGCGGCGTTATCAAAGCCTTGATAGCTCTCACTTCGGGATAAATTTCATCCACGTAATCGCGATTATGGTCATGGGGTCTGCGGTTCTTGCCCTGGTCTCCGTCCTCAACTCCATCTTTATCGACAAACGGAACCACGATGAAGTCAACGTTGGCCATAAGCCATTTGCCATCATCGGAACCGGAAAAGACTTCATGGATGATACCCTCCAGCGCGTAGTTGGGAACCATCTCGCAAGAATGATGACGACAGGTCAGAAGGATGCCGAACTTGGCATCGGGATTGCCAAACCGGGCCAGTTCGACGTCCCGATTCTTGCGGGACTTGCAAAGAACCGAGATGTTCATACCTGGACGGTTCTTATAGTCCGCAATGAAGCGATCCCAGTGTGACTGCATATAGTACATTCCAAGGCAGAAGCGGACATTACTTTCGTTTTTCGCAAAGGTATAAACGAAATGGTCGGCCGGAGAATTGGCATCGGAAAGCCACCTCCAGGTTTTACCTTCATCAACACTGACTGCCGGACCCCGTGAACCGACGACAGCCGGCTTGAATACGAATTTAATTTTATACCCTTGTGCGGACTTGACCTGAAAATTCCAGAAAAACCAGTACTTCGGGGTATCCCTCAGGTCAGGCCTAAGATGAACAATGAATGATTGCCCTTTGCCGGCCTGGCTGCCATTGGCTTTGATTTTATCGACGATAATATTCCCGCCGGGAAAATTGGCGTCAACGGTAAAGGGAATCGCAGAGGCTACCGGTGTTTCAGCACTCTGTGAAATTCCGCTTAAAGCCAACAGGACGATGGTTGTGGCAGTTATACGAAATAGCTTTTTAAACATGGACAAAACCATAAGAATTTTTACTGCCGTTTAACGACTACAATTGAAGTGAAACACCTACTTTACATGATGTCAAAATGAATAAGTACAGCTTCGCATAGAACTTACTCGACGAATCCCTGTCCGCGTAACCAGAAAAGCAGATCACGCATCCACGGATGATCCGTACCCATCAAGCCGGTACCGTGATCTCCGCGCTGATAGATGTGAAGTTCGTGCGGCACACCTTTCTGGTGCAATGCAGCAGCAAACAACAAGCTGTGGTCCACGGGTACCATTTTGTCCTCGCCCGTATGCCAGACAAAGCACGGCGGTAGACCGGCCCGGACCTGCAGTTCGCTCGATGTTTTACGGATGAGTTCATCGCCGGGCGATGTACCGATAAGATTCTGGCGCGATGCGACATGCGGCTTGGTGGTCATGCTGATAACGGGGTAACAAAGAATTGCCAGGTCGGGTCGCGCGCTCATGCGCTCTACGTTTTCCGGTGATGCGACTTCGCCGTCTTCAGGCCGGTTGATCAAGGTCGAAACCAGATGTCCGCCAGCCGAGAAACCCATCACGCCGATACGGTTCGTCGTAATATTCCACTGCACGGCGTTCTTGCGCACATACCGCATTGCCTGTACCGCGTCCTGTAATTGCGCGGGGTAGCGGTAACCAGCAGAACCGAGTCGATAACGCAACACGAATACTGTGATCCCCTGCTCGTTGAGCCAGCCGGCAAATGGCGCACCCTGTCCCTCGTAAATGCCGGAATAACTACCGCCGGGGATGAGCAACATCGCCGTGCCGTTAGTCCTGACCGGAAAATGCGGTGTGAGTGTTGGTATGTCTTTTGCTGTCGTACCGAGCGCACCAGGAGCGCCATGCGGCCAGAGTGTGATCGGCGGCTCGCCAGCGTGTAAAGCGGACAGTGAAACCAACAGTAATGCGACGATTACGAGGATGCCAGCATAGGCCATGCAGGCGTAACGATAAAAACCGCTATGAATGATTCTCATATTTTCTCCTATGGTTCGGCACGCGTGAATTTGAAGCCGGGCATGTCGGCTTCAGGAAACTGGTAAGCCAGTTTTCTTCTTTTCGCTTATAAGAGAAAAAGAACGTCTTTGCATCGTATGAAAGATTCATATCGTAGATAATGGGTTTCATGAATGTCCGGTAGTATGCGCCGGTAGCAAAAGTTGTCCATAAAAAAGCGGCTGTATCACCAGCCAGGCCTGAACTACATACTCATTACGTTGACAGATCTGATGCTTCACAGAGCCATGATTTGTTAAGAAAATAATTTTCATCAAAGCAATTTGATGTCTATCGTATATTTGTTGTATTATTAATCATATTGACTGGTGAGTTATCAGGCAATGTTGCGGTTTTTGTTTTATTCAGTAAGAGAGGAGAAGAATATGAAAAGCAAAGTTTGTATTGTGGTTGCAGCATGTTGTATCGCAATATTTGTGGCATTCGGCGCTGCCTGGTTTGCACATGGACAGACTACAAATGCAACTGACATCCCGGCTAGTTTTCGGGTGCCAATGGTGAGAGACCTGCAACTGTTGGACGAAGTAAAGGCCCTCACAAAAAGAGTAGAGACCCTGGAGACAAAAGTTAAGGCCCTTGAAAGCAGTGGTGTCAGGGGTGTCAGGGGCAGGTAAAGGGGTAAATAATATTTTACCTGCGAATGTTTCAGAATAATCGTTTCCAAAATGCGCGGAGTTTGGAATACAGTTGATTCCCTGATTGTGCCTTGTTCAGGTTTTCCGCCCCTTCAAACCAATCTGCAAAGAAATATGTGGCGTGGGTGAAGTCCGCTTCTGCAATGATGATCGATTCATCCATTCTAAAGCGTTTGGCGGACAGACGAATCTCGCTGCCTGTGATACCGTCCTGATTGAAAAGCGACGTTCCCCAATGCAAGACGAAGGGCGTACCGTTCGTTGCCACAACCCGTGTCGGAGCGAATCCCATACTTACCTCACCTGCGAGGACTGTGGCTCGACGTACATCCATCGGGAGGGCGAACAGGGAGGGCTCGACAATGCTGATGTTCTGGTAGAGTTTGATGCGACTGACGAAATCGTCGATGGGAGGCCTGTCGGTGATCCACACGACAGCGGGATCAATGCGTTCGCCTGAACGCATTGAAATTGCGCACGGTACTACGATTAGTCTGTAATGACCCATGCAGTACGTGGTGGCGATTCCGCCGATCGCATCAAGAACCCGGAGCTGTTCCTGTTCAATAGAAAGCTGATTCTCATTCCATTCATTCAAGATGTCCCGCCGATCATTGGGTACTCGAGTCATGGTGGAACGGGTCTCATCGAGGATCCAGTTCAGTCCGCAGAGCTGGCAGGCGTAGAGATGCCCGAACTTCAGGCTTTTGACCTGTTTCAACTGGTCGCGAAGGGCATGAAGTTCATGACCTCTGTCTTCCTGTGCATACTGCCAGCTGAAGGCGGCGTGAGGGGGATCATCACACACCTTGCAGTTGTGCCCCGGCGGGGCTTCGAACATACGACTGCTTATGACTTTAACACTCATCCCACAGGTATAACTATACCAGATGCTAAAACATTCAGTTTCTCGGTCCGGTCGGAAGTTTAATCAATCCCTGTCTCACAGCACGCCAATAGACGGCCTGTGTGTAGTAAAGTCCATAGAAGATGGATTTCGTGTAATCCACCTGGGCAATGTTCTGTTTCACCAATACGAGCTGATCCGGCGTCAACTGTGGTTGAGGACAGAAAAGCTTTATCAGCGCCGCCTCGGCAGGCTGTCGGATGGTATTATCCTCCTTGGCCCAGACATCCGGTGCCTTGGGTACCAGGTAGCCCAGCGAACTACGAGTCTGCCAGGTCCGCCAGTCCATGTTGACCTTCCCAGCGTCCTGGACTTGATACCCGCGACACTTCGCCAGAAACACCAGAGAGCGGTCAGCAACCAACTGCATCGCTGCCAGCCACTGTTGCTTCAGTTCCGGAGACTCCTCCAGTTGATAGAGTGCTTCCAGGGAAACTTGCTCTTGCAGCAATGCGTAGGCAATTTTCGTCGACTCCCCTGCCGATTGCGAGGCCGCCTCAGGACTGTATTGCCGGGCAAGGTCCTTCCAGTGACTTTCGCCGGTCATATCCACGCCAATGGCATAAATCATCGGTAAACGCGCCACTTCATGCGCCAGAGTTTTCCACATTTTATCTACCAAACCATCAAATGTTCCGTCTTCCCGCCCTATGTGGTAGTCGTTTTTCGCCACCACGTTGCGCTCCAACCGGGCGCAGATGGCGGTGATGATCTTCCGCATCGTGGCTTTCTCCGTATTATCCGAAAGTGGCGAGCGATAATAGCGCCATAACCCATAGGCATACCAGGTGTACTGGTCACGGGAGCTCTCGCAATAATGTGACCGCCGGTCGGCCGGGCACACCCCGCGGATCACAAAACCCCCGGACGGACTGAGCGTTCCCAGTAACACTATCCCGGCAAAAACTTTCTCGGCGGGTTGGTGTAGCCCGACGTCTCCGGTGGCCGCGAAACGGTCACAGATCATCGACATCATAACTCCCGCGCTGATCGCACAGTCCTCCATCCCGGTTCCCCAGCCGTTACGATTGGGATACTGCCGGCTGATCTCCTCCGGTGTCGGCAAAGTATCCAGACGTTTCTTCGGGTCGTAACTGCTCACGCGGTCATAGAACAAATGCGTACGTTCGTCGTAGAATCGCTCCCAGGAAGCCTGCCATGCCTCCCCTGCCTTTGCGTACAATTGCTCATCGGTAACGGGTTGCGGTTCCCCGTCCGCGGCCCTGGCTACTGGTATGGCATCAAATATTGCCGCTGCAACAATGAGCCAAGCCATCGCGAAAGATACGGACCAATCCGAACCCAACTGGTTATGAGAAATTACTTTTCCTGTCTTAGAATCCATAGAACCCCGCAATTCCTTCAGCGAAGGCTTTACCCCACGCAAAATATTGTTCTTGCGTACACTCGCCCTCACCGAAAATCTCAATCGAGTAGGCCAGGCGCGCACCTGCCTCGAACTTCATCCAACCCGGTGCCAAACGGCTGACATCGGAAGTGATCCCAGTTACCGTCTCCACACGCTTCCGCCAGATGTGTGTGGAAACCTTTCCACTTAGTTTTGGTTTTATGGCCTCCACCAGTCGCACCGCGTCGTGCTCGATCTCTTCGCTGGTGATCTCTTTTCCATAGGTCATGAACACAGTTGTACGCTCCGGCGTACACCAGCCGTGGAAATCCATGAACAGATCGATTTTCCGGCCGCGCGCATTCAGCTCGCGAGCAAACTGCTCAACCGCTGTTGTCTCGGGTGTTGTACCGATTCCCCATTGGCGGTTCAGATTACCGACAGGGCAATACATGTTACCGGTTGCGATGCCGTCCGGGTCCATTTGCGGTACAATGTAGAAAACGAATGCCCGGCGCATCTTCGCAGCGCGCGGATCGTCTGAAAGCAGGAACCGGCAGATACCTTCCTGCGCCATTGCACCGGTCGTTTCGAGAGGATGCTGGAGCGTTGTGAATATGATGACACGTTTGTCGCCTTCGGACACCGCAGGATCAGTGATCGCATACAACTGAAGATCACGGCCTTGTTTCGTCTTACCGAGTGAACGCGAAGAAAAGAGCGGATTACCCTGATACCGGGCGATAAATCGCGAGATGTGTTCAGCCGTGAACGGATAAAATGACGCCACCCATACATGCGATTTACTGAATCGCTGTTTAAACGTCAACACCGTGCCATCTTCGTTCCATTGCTTGTTCTCGATTCCGCTCCAGCAGTCGCCGTCATAGCTCATCACCGGCGACCGGGTACCGTTGCCACCTGTGTTGTCTTTTGAGAACGGTGTCGGGTTTACGTGAAACGTCACCTCACACCCCTCACAGCCATCAACACGGAAATGAAACCAGAGAAACGGCGAGCGTGGTTTATCCTGTGCAAACGCGTAAACGTAGAACTCATCCGGCCCGATCTCTTTGACCTTACCAAGCGTGCCATTCTCAAATTCCGCGGACAGCTTCACCTTTCCAGCGCCTTTTTCCGGCGCAAGATCGAACACATATGATCCAGGCGGCTCCAACCCTCCATTTTTCAAGAGGTTCGGTGCGGCGTCAGCCACGTCGCCAAAAAACACGTCGTCGAACCAGACGGTCCCCTTACCATGGAGGTAGAGTAGTATCCGTACATGGACGACTTTTTCAGGAACGGACACTTCACCGGACAGTGTTTTCCATTCCGGGCTGGCTGCAAGTTTCGCTGAAACGAGAGCCTTATGACTTTTCTCGCCCACGGCGGTGTAACAATCAATCAATAACTCCCCATGCCCCTCCATCTGCGGTATAGTACGATAACTAATCGCGTAGCGATACGTGCGACCAGCCTTGACCGCATTCTTTTTGCGGAAGTCCTGCATGAAACAAGCACGTGCGTTCTTCTCGTTAGTGATGCCGACAATCTTGCCGCAACCCTTACCGGTACGTGGTGTACTCATGTCAACGCAAGCGCTATGCGTGCCCGGCGTCGGCAAGGCAATCTGCCAACCGGCCACTGCAGGAATTTCCTGCGCAACCAGCAACGGTGAGATGCCCAATAATATACAGCACAAGACTGTTTTAGTAATTACCCGCATTTTCCCCTCACGAATGTAAAATTTCATATCTCAACATTACGGTATCACAGGCAGAAGGATGTGTGAAGCATGTTCAGTATCGTGATAGACGGTCTGGTTCGCTTTCTGCCGTTCCGCATCAATGCCAAACGGATGGCCTGTGTTTGGATTGGAATCAAAGCGTGGAAAATTACTGCTGGAAATCTCAACTCGAATCCTGTGTCCCGGAAGGAAAGTATTGCTGGTGACCCAGAGATCAATATCATAGCAATAAATTTTCCCAGGCTTTATCAGTTTCGGCCTGCTGGTTGATTTGCGACAACGGGCGCGAAGAATTCCGTCGCACAAATTAATGGCGCGTCCATCCGGCCACACGTCAACGAGCTTTCCCGTCCAGTCAGTGTCTGTCGCGGTACTGGCCGCATAGAGAATAACTTTGATCGGACCAGTTATCTCAAGTTCTGCAGTCATCGGCTCACTTGTAAATACAAGAACATCCTGACGCTGTTCGACAGTTGCCTGATTGCGGGGACCGGCGGGACCGCCAAGGCTGCATCCACCAGCGGTGGGAACTGGATCTTCAGGGTCGTAGACAAACCGGTCAGCCGGCTCATTCCCCGGCTTCGTCGTACTCAGCCGGCCATCGCCCTTGAGCGTATTAGCCAAGCCGCCGCTGTGGAAGTAATACGGGGTATAGCGTGTCCGCTGCAGAGGCCACTCCTGTTCGTCACGCCATTGATTGCGGCCCATTACAAAAATCCTGAACGGTGCCCACGTTTCAACGCCGGTCTTTTCATCCTTCAACCAGTGATCAAACCACTTGGTCTGAATCTCATTCATCTTGACCAGTGAGACTTCACCAAAATCCACGTCACCCACTTTACGGTCCCTGTTCACGCCATGAGGCCACGGTCCCATCATAAGGTGTTGATGTTTCCGGGCAAACTTTGACCGCGAACCTGTACGGACAGCATTCACATGACCAAATACGCTTTTTGAGTAAATGTCATACCAGCCACAAACAGTAAAAACCGGAGAAGTAATGGCTTTATGCCGTCCGCGGATACTGCTTTGTTTCCAGTAGTTATCGAAGCGAGGATGGGCAACCCAGTCGCGCAGGAAAGGCACGGTCTGCTGGATAGCCGTGTCCCAGGTGCAGAGCGGTAAAGCGCGAAGCCAATCTTCCCTCTTCCAACTGCGCGTTGCCGTACTTCCCGCCGTTCCCGACCCCCATCCCATCAACAACTGAAGCTGGTAGGCGCCGCCCACATAGGCCAAATCGTCATAAGGATCAACCAATGGTACCGTTGTGAACATCGCTTTCAGAAAATCACCGGCGCCCGGTGCTGATATCCACTGTGTATAGCCGAGATACGAACCACCAGTGGTACCAATTTTGCCGTTCGACCACGGCTGTTTAAGAATCCAGCGGTGGGTATCCTCACCGTCTGATCTGTCATGAATAAAAGGAGTCCATTGACCACCAGAAGTTCCTTTACCACGACAGTCCTGGCTGATGTAAACATACCCGCGCGATACCCATGGACGGCCCACTCCATCTTCCGCTTTGCCTTTCCCGTAAGGTGTGCGGGCAAGTATCACGGGAAATTTCCCTTCCGTTTTCGGCAGGAAAATGTTCGCGGACAATTCAACACCGTCGCGCATCGGTATCTTTATTTCGGGCCTTGTCTCGACATCCAGACGCTGGTCTGCAGCAAGCGTGGCGCCACGAAACACAGACCAGAAAACAAGCATCAACCAGATTAGAATATTTATTTTTTTCATAATTCAGTTCGCCTTGATGAAGTCACGCACCCACATTGCCTGCTGAGGATGCATATCGATCAGGAACCCGCCGAGTATCGAGTAACCCTGGATAGTTCCGTTGTGCAGTGCCTTGCGAACAAACTCCCACTGCACCTTGAGCATTTCCATCGGTACACCATCCAACAATGTGAAATCACGCAGGTAACAGCCGACATTAATCGGCTTACCCGGAAATATCTCGCGGCATTGTTCAACATAACTGTCAAGATTAACCAGATCTTTTGACGCCCAAACCCAGAGAGTGACTACGTCGAGTAAATCGGAAAATCCAGACCAGCTTTCCTTTTTAAGTTCGTGCGAATAGACAACTCCCCAGTGTTTAAGTTTCGGATTGGCACTTTTAACTGCCCGGGTGACAGTTGCATATTCAGCGGGTGTAATGTGCTCGGCCTTGATCTTGCCGTAAAGGTCATCGTCAAACGCACCAGTAACATTTGCAAACTTCAGCGACAGTTGGCTGACAATTTCCGCCTCCCGGCACTTACGCTCAATCCGGCCGTCATGATTCATCCGCATCGGCGCTCCAAGACCTTTATACTGCGGATGTTCAACTTTCTGGCCTTCCCACTTCGAGATTTCACACGTGACTTCCTCCATGTCCTGCAACTTTTCCATGGCCAGGGGCGTGTTGGGATGGAACATGAAACAGCACTTCCGCAGCCCGAACCACTTGGTTCCTTCACCCGCTCCAAAAATTGACAATTGCCACTGTCCGTTGATCGCCTGTCCGTCCCAGCACCAGCCGGCGTCAGCCATCTTACGTGGTCGCGATGATAAACTTTTTGCCTGGCCTGGAAATGCCGTAACGGCGCACGCTGCAACTGAACCGCAGATAAAATCCCTTCGAGCGATGGCAGTATTCATAGGTTTCCTCCAATCTGGATTATTTATTTACTTTTTATCATCGGAACAAATCTTACCGGTATAATGGCCTTTTGTTGTATCTTGCCACCGGACTTGATTAACAATTTCAACTCTTGATGTGCCACTCCTACTGGTATAACCATCCTGCCGCCTTCAGTTAATTGTTCAATCAAGGCTGAAGGAATCTCTTCAGGAGCACAAGTTACAATGATTACATCAAAGGGAGAAAATTCCGGCCAACCTGCATAACCATCACCGCATTTCACTCTGATGTTTTTATAATTTAAATCTTTCAATAACTTTTCTGCCCGTTTAACCAATTCCGGCAGGATTTCAATAGTATAGACTTCTTTAACTAACTCCGCCAATATCGCCGCCTGATAACCACTGCCTGTACCTATCTCCAGGACCTTCTCCTTACCTTTCAACTGTAAGAGTTCAGTCATCAATGCAACTATATATGGCTGGGAAATGGTCTGACCTCTGCCAATAGGAAGAGGCATATCTGCATAGGCTGCATGCAGTAATTCCTGCGGAACAAATTTGTGCCTCTCAACTTTACGCATTACCGCTAACACAGCTTTATCTTTAACGCCCCGTGCCTCAATTTGAGTCTTAATCATGTTTTCGCGTAAAATTCTAAAATCTGCCCCAACCGGGGCAGAAGTCACTGTATCCTGTGCCAACATTAACTTATGACTGATTAGAACCAATAGAATCACGAACATAGGAAACATGAATCTCATTTTTCAACTCCGAAATCCAAAATCGTCCTTTATATAATCTTTTCGGGAATCATTTGAAAGAATTCAACACTTCCTGCTTCTGAAAAATTAATTTCAAATTCCTTATCCGGCTTGGATTCCCTGCTATTATCCGATTTAAATTCCCTGCCGGAGTCCAATAACTCTCTGAGATGAAATTTCCCTGGCAATTGGATCAACCTTTTACCCGGTTTTGCCGCTCTGATTGATAAATAACTCTTGTTGGCATATACAATATCCCCTGCGTTGCTGTAAATATGTACACCGGATCTGACTGCCAAATATTGAATTAACTGCCAGGGGACCGGAGGATTACAGGCAAGAATATTTGACCAATCCTTCTCTTTTTTTTCAGCCAATACTGCATATTTATCCCTGGTATAACCATATACTTCACTTGCACCACTTTTAATATACAAGAACGGCGAAGCCCTGGATCCTTTATACGTCAATTTCTGATCGGAAATTTTTATATCTATTTCCGATTCAGCGCGTTTTTCTTCAGAACTTAATTCCATATTGACAAGCGATGAGACGTTATCGATGGAAATGTTATCGCCTATTAATCCGGGAGCGTAAAACCATAATAAAATCCGGTTATTACACATACATTTTCGGGAGATCATCTGCCTTTCGCTCTGGGTGAGCAAAAAGGTGTTCAGAAAAATAAGCATTTTATATTTCGAAATATCCAGATCTTTTAAATCATCAAGCAGGTAAATGTCATAGGGCGCCCCGATTTTTCCAATCTGACCCATTTGCGCATTAATCCATGGAAGATCACTTACCGATGCTCTCCGCAGCAAAGTGAGGTAAAGAAATGATTTCTCATCGACAATTACACAAATCTCGGACACTGAACTGCGCGGCAGCCGGATGCTTTCATCACCGACCTTCTGCATCTCACTGAAGAGATTCAATATCCTGTCGTGATCATACCAGCCTCCCCAAAGATCAAACCACCATATTATTGAACTGGTACAGATGGTCCGGGTAAATTCCGATTTCAAATGTTCAAGCGACTTTTCCATCGTTTCATGACGCAGCCAGCCCTCCTGGTCGTATTCATGATATGGATCAATTTCAGGTCGGGTTTCCGATATCCACCTGCCCAAACATGTCCTTTCATCCCCTTCGTTGTAAAAGATTTTATTCGCCTTTTGGATTGAATCAGTTTCCGTACCGAAAGTTGTGGATGAATAAAAATCAATGTTTGGTGATTTCAGCATGAGCGAAAAGGCCATGTGGTCCAGCCATTGCGTTAAAGTGTGCCCGTAAAAAATACCCGTGAGAAAATTTCCATTACTCTCCTCTTTTACAGCCTTGCAAAGAAAGTCGAAACTTTCCACCAGCTCTTCACACCTGAAAAAACGGTAATCAATGGCCAGTCTCGATTTTTCAGGATCAAAAAAATCACCAAATCCGGCTTTCTCCCGCTCTTCCGGTGATGGAATACCAATCTGGTCAATGGTTTTATTAAAATGTTTCCGGATCAGATTTTTATCATTGTGGTACCTGCACAATAACCATTGTCTAAATTTACTCTGTGCAGCCATGCTGTAATCACCATGTCCCAACCATTCATGATGAACACCTTCTTCAGTCTCACCGGCAGTGACGTGTATGCCGATGAATCTATTGGCATAAGAAGATTGGTAAACGTGCTGAACTATCTTCCGCAGAACCTCTGCTGTTTCAGTGCGCCAGACAAGAGACGAGAACGACTGGCGCATGGGAAGCCCATCTTTGTACGTACGGTTGGTCTCAGCAGGATGAGAACTATTCCACCAGCCCGGGCTATCACAGAATATCCTTGGAAATACATAAGCATCAGGTGCAACTTCAAGAATTTCATTGATACTTTTGTCAAAGACTTCGAAATCGATTTTTCCAGGGGCATCCCATATCCCTTTTTTATCCAACCTTACTTTATCGTTTTTATAAGCGCCGAACCACCCATCACCAAGTGTAATACTGAGGCTGAAAAATTTTATCCCCGATTTTCTCATGTTTTTATATCTAAACTGCTTTGGAAAATAAGAAAGATAAGCTAGAGGGAAATACGGCTTCTCATCCACAAATACAGTAGGTTTATCATTATACTGTCGCAATTTGCATGAAGCATTTATCGTTTTCAGATTCCGGTTAGAAGGAGAGTTGGTTGATTTGTCTTTTTTTCCAGAAGAGGCCTGACGCGAACGATCCTCACCTGCCACTGAGGGATCAACACCTGCCAGTAACGCCCCTCCGCCTGCACTGACATATTTTATAAATTTGCGCCGGTTCATTTGTTTGAATTTAAAGAATATTGGATTATTTCAAGCCTACATCCAGGATTGTCTGTTTTAAAATCATTATATACACATTGAATTTTATTTTTTGGCAGACTTCTTCTTTCTCTTCTTCCCCTTTGCTGTACCTTTATCCACCTCGCCGGATAAGCGGACAAGTTCCGCGGGTCTGGCATCCTTGTATTTATCCAACGCGCCTTGCAGTAACTTTGCGGCTTCCAAGGCCTCGCCCTCAAGAGATGCGACCTTTAGCGGATTCTTTTCCTCTATATCCTTACGCAGATCATAGAACTCTCCGGTACGGGAAAGTTTGAAGTCGCGGGTCGCTGCAAACTCGGCTATAATACCCTGCTCCCTCTGTGGAGCATACCAACAGTAATACCAGTCGCGGGGATTGCCTTTTTCGCCACGTACTTGCGGCAGGAAACTACGACCGTCAATTTTTAATTCGGCTGGTACCGGCACACCCGCCGCTTCGCAGATAGTTGGCAGAAAATCCGTGCTGTCTACCAGGTCGTGCGAAACTTTGCCCGTCGCTGCTTTGCCCGGCCAGTTCACGATCAGCGGCACATGCATACCGGCATCGGTCGGGAGGCCTTTGCCACCGATGACTTTACGATCGCCCATGGAGGACACGTTGCCGCGCTGTGTACCATTGTCGCCGACAAAGAGAAGAAGCGTGTTGTCGCGGATACCAAGGGCTTCGAGATTGGCAATCAACTTGCCAATGAGCTTGTCCATGTATGCAACCATATCAGCGAAGTGCTTTGGGTTCTTGTTCACATTCTCGCCAATAGCTTTTGGATTCCAGTCAGGACTGTCGGGCGTTGGTTGAAAAGGCGCGTGCGTCAGCATCATCGGGTAATACAGGAAGAATGGACCATCCTTCCTGCGCGCGATGAAATCCAGCGCATAATCGCTGACTAAATCCGGACCGTACTCACCGTTCGAATAGTCCTTCTCTACCCCGTTGGTTTCCAGGCCAGGATTTGCGTAACGCGGCGGACGGCGCGTGTGCTGCCACAGGCAATTCTCATCGAAACCGAATTTTTTCGGCAGTTCCAGATTATGGCCAAGCTGCCATTTTCCGGTTATGCACGTTGTATAGCCTGACTGTTTGAGGATGTTAGCGAATGTCACACACTTCGGATCGATCTCACCGAAATCTGTGTAGTTTCTGACGTTGTAAACACCAGTCATTATCTGCACCCGCGTTGGCGTACACAACGGTTGGGAGTAGCAATGCGTGAAACGGGCACCCGTTGCAGCGAGTTTGTCCAGCACCGGTGTCTTACAACTGGTACCACCATTGGCACCAATAGTCTCATAACCGAGATCATCGGCGAGGATGAGGATAATGTTGGGTTTTGACTGCACATTAGCAGCCACCATCCGTCGAGACGAAGCCATTACAATTCCACTTGCACCTAACACTTTCAGAAAATTACGCCTGTTATATAAACCATCCATTTTCCCCGCCCCCTCCCTAAATCATCACTATAATGATAACGTTAAATTTTTTATTTTATTGCTTATTTTCAGCAGTTTTTCCCCAGTAGTGAGCGGTCGCGGCATAATCAACACAATGAGTTCTTCACATGCCTCTTAAGGTCTAACCACAATTTTATAGCCTTCAAATTCAACTACTTGCCCTTGCCGTATTTTACACCGCTTGCGTAATTCCACATTACCGTCGACCCTGACTAGACCTCCCGCGATAACAGTCTTAGCCATTCCGCCGCTGACGCACAAACCTTTTATTTTCAATAGGTCATTCAACTCGACAAACTCTCTGCCTTCCAATTTGAATTCTTCCATAGTATGTACCCCATAATTACTTTACAAACGCTTGACTCTGCGTGTTCTTCCCGTTCCCACAGCCAGTTACCTATTCCCCTCTTTAAAATGTATAATATACCTCGACGTCTGACCGATAATATTATATTCGTTTACGCTAATCACCTCTGGTTATGACGTATGCAATATTCACCGAGAAATCAGGTCGCTATCAAAGAAAGAGCCGACCATGGCGGGGTAATACGTCTAATCATATTTGTACTCTTTTTGTTGTTCTGTGGAATATTAACCAAAGCCGCCCAAACGGAATCTATCAACCATCCCACTGCATCTGCACCAAGTAAGAGTAGTACCCCGCTGATTGTCGGCATGATTGTTCTCGTCGTGATTGTCATCACGAGCGTCCGCGGCATGAAGAAAAGAGGAGGCAGACAGGTAACACTTCCTGCCAAGCCACAATACGACTCAAGGCCAAAGGTGACATTTCAGTTCTCTACACCCCGTAATGCTACCGCCAGATTAGAGTGGAAAGGCGCTGGTACAACTATCAGAATCGGTAAGTACGTAATTACCGATCCATTGACTTATGTTTCTGATGGAGCACCGGCAGAAAATGAGGCCTCTTGTATCAACTTAAAGTTACCCGTAGGCAGACCAGTTCTTGAAAGCCGTGGAGCGCTTGGCTATTGGCCTGAATACGCAGGAATAAGTCCTGATCAGAGAGCAAATTACCTGTCATGGCTCTCGACTGGTAGAAAAGAACAACTTGATGATGTTGGTTACGCATTTCTCTATTTCTACGGCTTGGAGCGGAGAGCCCTGGTTGATAATGAGGATATTGAAGCTATACTTACTCAAGCAAATAGGCTCATGTTTTACTATTCGGCCTCACGATCCTTTTTCGGCTATTCCAGCCGTTTCCTGGCATTTGTTCTGGCACGCATTGGCTTGGATAATCTTCCACGTGAATCTTTCGATATTATCTTTCAACAAACACTCAAGGAATTTGATGAAGAAACTTTGGCTGTGTCATTGGCATGGTTACAGCATGCCAACGCCCCACTTCCCTCATTTCTGGCATATGAAGTGGCCAAGAATGATATTCGTTCTTCACGAAGCATTGTGGTAACTCGTATTGCCGATCATTTTCGGTTTCTTTTTAATAAGAAATATGAAAGTCAGTTCGGCGTCGGTATGACGCTTAAGGTAGCAGCACGTGACAAACTGATCGAGTATAAACCTGCAAGTTCTACATTACTTACATTGAAGTCACGCGGATTTATTAACGGCATTAGAATTCCAAACGTCCTTGGTTTATCGAGTCAGTTCAAACCTTTGGTTGATATATGGGAAGAATGCATTGAAGAACTAAAGCCTTTAAGTCGTGAAATAGGCAAAGGTAAGGATGTTGATACCCGTGAAGCGTATCAGGCCTTACCTGAAGCCTTAAAAGCAGAGGTTGATCACCCGGATAAGGATAAATGGGAGCAGTTTGTATTACAGAATACAACAGAAAATAATATTGTAATTACCAGAACGTCCGAGATAGCCAAACTGTGTGACGTTGCTGAACGCCCCAAACTTACCTTGAAACAAAGCGAGGAACTCGCAACTACGGCACATGATGTTGGTTTCATTCTTGTGCCGGATGCCCGTACCACGGGACGAGTTTACAAGTGGGATGAACTTGTCGCCATGTTTAGGCCGGACGAGAAGGCGAACATACCTACAGACAAAAGGTATAAAGCCGTTTTGTTTATGCTTGAAATGGGAATGGCTGTTGCCGCTGCAGATGGTGAGATTGAACGCGAAGAGGTAGATAGCATTCTGGACTTCCTCAAGAATCAATTCATCCTGGAACCAAACGACATCCGTCGTGTTGACGCCTATAAGGAAATTCTTTCACAACAGCCTCCAGATCTGGGTGGCGTAGTCCGCCGGTTAAAATCACTTCTGGCAGTAGACCAAATGGAGACTGTTTGTCATTTCCTGGTTGGTGTTGCAGCCGCCAATGGTCGAATCGACAAGAGCGAGATGAAGTTGTTAAAGAAATTCTACACTGTGCTGGGAGTTGATCTCAGCAAACTTGATAGCATATTAGCGGGATTTACCACGGAGGTAGCCGGTCCCGTTGAAATTCAGAAAGGTGTTGTAACTACTGGAGAAAGAATTCCACCACAAGCAACACGCGAAGAAGCTGTTATTACTCTAAACGAAGATATGTTGCGTTCTATCTTGAAAGACACGGAGGAAGTTGCACAGATGCTTGGGAATGCTCTAGAAGAAGCAGGTGACGAAGAAGCTGTTGAGCTGGCGGATAATACAAGAAATGAACCCATCCCATCTGATGTAAATCAAATTGCATCAGAAACTCAATTCTCAGGTCTTGATCGCCGATACTATCCTGTGCTGATCGCTTTATTACAACAAAACGAATGGACCAAAGATCAATTTCAAGAACTCGCCCGGCAAAACGGCGTAATGCCAGCCGGAATGTTTGAAGAAATTAATACATGGACTGATGAAACATATGGTGATTTTCTTATCGAAGAAGGTACCACATATAGGATAAACACTACGATATCGGGGAGAATAAAATGAGCGCCGTGCTTAAATCTAGAGAACGTGAAGCAATTCTTCAGTCACTCCGTGCTGGAGTAGTTCCCCGTATTGGATTGGAACACATCCAGGTTGGTCGTAAAGAGGAAGTAGCTGCCATTCTTAAAGATCTGGAAAACATTTCCCAAGGTAGTTCCAGTATCCGTTTCATAATCGGTCGATTCGGTACAGGGAAAAGTTTCTTTCTCAATTTGGCCAGAATTGTAGCGCTGGAGAAGAAGTTCGTGGTAGCGCAGGCCGACATTACGCCTGATCGCAGGTTACATGCAACAGGCGGGCAGGGACGCAGTCTATATGCAGAACTAATGCATAACCTCGCAGTAAGGGCTAAGCCTGAAGGTGGCGCTTTGCCTAGCGTTATTGAGAAATGGGTTTCAGATCTCGATTATGAGTTACGGGCAAAAGGTGCGTCTGATCAGGAGGTGCTCAAGACTATTCCGGAAAAACTTAAGCCCTTGCAGGAAATGGTGAGTGGTTACGATTTTGCCTTGGTCATTCGAAAGTATTTTGAAGGATATCTTTCGCATAACGATGCATGGATGACATCAGCCGTGCGTTGGTTACGCGGAGAATATACTACAAAGACTGAAGCTAGGACCGATCTGGCAGTCCGGTCAATAATCGACGATTTGACTGTATATGAATATCTCAAATTAATGGCAGCTTTTATTCGCATGGCCGGTTACTCAGGCTTACTCGTTAACCTGGATGAAATGGGTGTGCTCTCTCATCGTCTGAATAATACACAGGCACGTAATGCAAACTTCGAAATGATTCTACGCATAGTGAATGATTGCCTCCAGGGCAACGTCAGCGGAATTGGATTTATCTTTGCCGGTACAGATGCATTTCTTGACGACAAGAGAAGAGGGCTGGCAAGTTATGAAGCGCTGGCAACCCGTCTGGCCAGCAATTCCTTTGCTGCTTCTGGATTAAAGGATTTATCCAACCCTGTCATTCGCCTTGCGAACCTAGCCCCTGAGGATCTTTTCGTCCTATTTCATAACATACGTAATGTATTCGCAATGAATGATCAGGCCAAGTACCTGGTGCCGGATGAAGCTTTGAAGGAGTTCCTCAACTATTGCTCCAAGACATTAGGAGCCGATTTCTATCGCACCCCCCGTGATTCAGTAAAGGGATTTGTAGGTTTTCTTTCAGTACTGGAACAGAATCCGGGCACAAACTGGAAAGCAGTTCTTGGCCAGACAAAGATTGAACAATCCAAAGATCCAGAGTCAGAACCTGCTGTGAATGAACAAGCGGCCGGCGCAGCTATTTCTCAGGCGACAGACCAGCCATCAGCAAATGATGAACTTGCCACCTTCAAACTCTAACAATACAGCCATCTCAGACAGCAGACAGGCTTCCACGCCAGCCTTTAACCTGCTCCATCCGACACTTCAGGAACAACTCTACAAAATGAAGTGGACAGAGCTGCGTCCTATTCAGGTTGATGCAATTCATGAGATTCTAGAACAAAACACTAATCTCATCATCTCTGCCATGACAGCTGGCGGGAAAACTGAGGCAGCATTCCTCCCCGTACTTTCCGCAATAATGGAAACCAAGGATAACGGTGTCCAAGCCATCTATATTGGACCACTCAAAGCCCTGATCAATGACCAATTCCGCAGGCTTGAAGATCTGTGTGAAAGAGCAGAAATAACAGTCCATAAATGGCATGGCGACGTCGGACAAGCTGCAAAGAAAAACTTGTTAAAACAGCCATCAGGGGTACTTCTCATTACACCTGAATCTGTAGAATCCTTCTTTATTAACCGTCCAAAAGTGATTAAGGATGTTTTCCATAACGTCTTATTCATCGTTATTGATGAGATGCATTCCTTTATTGGGACAGAACGTGGGGCTCATCTAAAAAGCCTTATTTCCAGACTAACCCAGGCCTGTGACAAACTACCACGCATTATCGGACTCTCTGCAACAATTGGCGACAATGAAATGGCGAAACTGTGGCTTTGTCCAAGATCACCAGGCAACGTGCACTTCATCAAGGGCGAAGGTGACAAAACTATCAAATATCTGATCAAAGGGTATCCGATTACAAAGGTAACACGTACGAATATGCCGCAGGATGAAACTGAAGATTCCGAGGCAACTGAAACCGAAAGCGACATTGCACTTACTGCCGATTTAATTGAGACATTCTATGGCAAGACAGCCCTCATTTTTGCCAATAGTAGAGCCAGGCTTGAATTCTACACCGATCTAGTCGGGCGCCAGATTGAAAGAAGGAATCGACCAAATCTATTCCGTATTCATCACGGCTCCCTATCGAAGGCAGAACGTGAAGAGACTGAAGAGGCTTTAAGGTCAGGAACTCCAACAGCAACGTTTTGTTCCAGCACATTGGAGCTTGGAATCGACGTAGGTAATGTCTCTGCAGTTGGCCAGATTGGCCCACCATGGAGCGTTAGTTCCCTCATTCAGCGGTTGGGACGAAGCGGACGCAGATCTGGCGAACCAGCTGTTCTTATGATGTTCATAGAAGACTGTACGGAGGGCAACCCCGTTCACATGGTTTGTCCAAAGATATTACAAGCCATTGCAATGACAGAACTGCTATTGAGAAAATGGTGCGAACCACCTGCCACCGAGAAGATGCATCTCTCCACTCTTATCCAGCAAATCCTGAGCGTAATTACTGAGCGAGGCGGGGCATCAGCAGAAACCGTCTACAATATGCTTATCAAAGATGGTGCTTTTACCGGCGTAACGCATGAATTCTTTCCTGACATCTTGAGAGGCATGGGTAAGGCTGATTTGATTGAACAGACACCTGAAGGTGATCTTATCCTTGGTATTTTCGGAGAAAATATTGTACGAGACGCTGATTTCTATTCGGCATTTGCCTCGTCCCAGGAGATGAAGGTTTTCCATAAGGAACATTTGATCGGAACCATTGATGCGCCGCCCGGACTAGGTGCAGATGGATTTATTATACTGGCTGGCCGCCGATGGAAGATTACGGATATAGACGAGCAGCGTCAGGAAATATTTGTCGAACCGGCAAAAGGTGGACGCGTACCCACATTCCTTTCGACAGGGGGCACAGACATTCATCCGCTAGTTCGTTACGAGATGTTAAATGTACTCCTATCTGATAAGAAGCTTGCTTACCTTGATGCCGCAGGACAGGAAATACTGAGATCAGCACGTGCCTATGCAAAACGAGGCGATTTATCCAAACGACCTTTTGTTAAAGACGGTGACGATATCTACTGGTTCACATGGACAGGTTCTCGAATCAACAGGACTCTCATGGCGCTCGGAAAATTCATTGGCGGATTAGAGGTCAGAGATGAAGACATCGCCCTATGTTTCAGCAAGGCAGATTTTGAAACTATTAAAAGCATTTATACTGCTTTCTTGAAAGAACGTCCTACGGCTGATCAAATAGCCGAATATTTTCCAATAAAGATAGTTGAAAAATATGACACCTACCTTCCAGAGCACCTGCTGACTGTAAATTTCGCCCGCAACAGCCTTGATGTGACCGGAGCAATCGACCTGATAAGTAAGTCCATGAGCTAGTTAACGTTTCTTCATACACGTTTACTTTATGAACTGGGTGATGTTTTCCTTGGTCACCAGCTGGAAGGGAATGAATGTTTCCTTTTCGAATGGTTCTTTTTTCGCAACCTTGACTGCCAATTCGACGGCAGTACGTCCCTGGCCAGCTGCGTCTTGAAAAACAGTAGCGTCCAGACGGCCTGCCTTGACAGCCTGGAGGGCATCGGCAATGGCATCGACACCGACAACCACAATCTTGTCCTTGAGCTTTGCGTTTTCAAGCGCAATGACAGCTCCCATGGCCATCTCGTCGTTGTGGGCATATACTGCGTTGATCTTCGCGCCAAATGTCTGGATCCAGTTTTCCATGAGCGACATCGCCTTGGCCCGGTCCCATTCCGCCGTCTGGTGCGCCAGCACTTTAATACCGGAATTCCCGGCAAGAATTTCATCTGCACCCTTATCACGTTTGATCTGAGCAGCCTGCCCCATGTAACCCTGCATGATCAGTACGTTTCCTGTTCCGGCAAGCCGCTTTACAATATATTCCATTGCAATCTTACCGGATTCTTCATCACGCGAACCTGCGAATGCTGTCGGAACAGACTTGGTAACGGAGTTAACATTGATGACGGGAATACCAGCCGCAATGGCTTTGTCAACAGCCGGCGAACTTGCTTCAACTTCGCAGGGATTAAGAATGATCGCATCTACTTTTTGCGCGATAAAGTTCTCGATCTGCTGAACCTGTTTATCGGCACTGCGCTGTGCATCGTTTGCAATCAGTTTCACATCCAGCTCTTTCGCACGTTCCTCCATCGCTTTATTAATCAGGACAATGAATTCCGAGGAGAGATTCATCAGGGAAACGCCAATTGTAAGCTTTTTAGCACCGCCGGTTTCCGGCCGCACATTGGAAGTTGTCTCACGTTTGCATCCGGCAATTACGAACGCGAGCATCAAAGCCAGGATGCCAGCGCAATATTTCCATCGTTGTGTGGTCATTTCGTTTCTCCTGCTGGTTATATCAGCAATGGCTATTTTGCATTTTTCCTGTCGAGCAAAACAGCACCAACAATAATCGCGCCTTTAACTATCTGCTGATAGTAGGATGAGACGTTGAGCAGGTCGAGTCCATTGTTGATTACGCCCATTAACAACGCGCCAAGCAGCGTCCCTCCCACACCACCGACGCCGCCGGACAGGCTTGTACCGCCAATAACAACGGCTGCGATGGCATCCAGTTCGTAAGCTATTCCTGCATTCGGCTGACCGGTTGTGATACGCGCGGCAAGAATGACGCCGGCAAGTCCAGCCATCGCACCACAAATAGTGTAAGCAAACAGTTTGACGGCATTCACATTGATGCCGGCCGCACGTGCGGCATTTTCGTTGCCGCCAACGGCGTAGATGTAGCGTCCAAGCCGGACATTTTTCAAGAACAGCCACGACACCGCGGCAGTCCCGCATAACACCAGTACCGGGATCGGTAAGCCGAGCAGGTCGCCGCCGAGACGCGTCATGGCAGGGCTCATGTTCGATACGGGTTTGCCGCCGCTTATAACCAATGCCAGTCCGCGTGCCACGGTCATCATCCCAAGCGTAACAATAAACGGCGCAATTTTCCCCTGCGTAATAACGACGCCGTTCACCATGCCACAAGCCAGGCCGGCAAGAATGCCGGCAATCACCGGCACAAATAACGGATAATCACCGGGATGCGCAAAACCCGCCGCCACTACACCTGTAAGCGCCACCAACGAGCCAAGTGACAAGTCAACGCCACCGGTAAGCAAAACGAACGTTACACCCACGGCAAGAATTCCATTTAATGAAATCTGGCGCGCAACTGTGATCAGGTTGCCAAAGGTCATGAAATGCGGAGAGAAAAATGACAACGCAATACAGATCAGAACAAGCGCTATCACGATGCCGTATTGTTTCAGTATTCGCGCCAGAAATGCTGTCTTCGTTGTTTCAGATGGGCATGGCATGTTTTAGAATTTCCTCCTGGGTTGTGTGACGCGGATCGAGTTCGGCGGCCACAGTTCCCTGCCGCATTACCAGGACCCGATCACTCAACGATAAAATCTCCGGCAACTCTGACGAAACCAGGATCACGGCCTTTCCCTCACTGGCCAGCCGGGCAATGATGGCGTACACTTCCGCCTTCGCACCGATATCAATGCCACGTGTCGGTTCATCTAGAATTACAATCGATGGTCGTGCCAGCAATGTTTTTGCAATCACAACCTTCTGTTGATTACCGCCGCTCAACTGATTCACCGCCTGTTGCCTGCCTGTTGTCTTGATGCCGAATGCCATGATATTTTCGTCAGCAACGGCACGTTCGCGCGCATGAACGAGAAACGGTCCGACACAACAGCAATCCAGCGCGGCAAGTGTCGTATTGTGCTCAACAGACATTGTTGGCACTATACCGTAACCCTTGCGGTCCTCCGTTACCATGCCGATACCCAAACTCATTGCATCGGCAGGACGGCGAATATGGGTAGGCTGGTTGTTCACAAGTATTTCACCCTCATCTGCCGGATCGAGGCCGAAGAGTGCATTCATCACTTCTGTCCGCCCCGCACCCATTAAGCCCGCAACTCCGAGAACTTCACCGCATTGCACATTGAAACTGACTTCACGGAATTTACCTGTTTTTCCAAGCCGGCGTACATCGAGGGCAGTTCCTCCGTGCTTGCCGTGATCTTTCGGCATCATCGCTGCAAGGTCGCGTCCGACCATCAATGCGATCAATTTTTGTTCGTTCAGTTCGCCAATCGGATGCGTACCGACATAAATCCCATCGCGTAATACCGTGACTGTATCGGCAATGCGGAATATTTCATCCATCTTATGAGAGATGTAAACAATGGCCACGCCCCTTTGCGTCAACATACGGATCACCGCGAACAACGCCTCCACCTCGCGGTCCGAAATGGCCGAGGTCGGTTCATCCATGATCACGATGCCGGCATTGTGGCCGATGGCACGCGCAATCTCCACGGTCTGCATTTCTGCGACACTGAGTTCACCCATCGTGCGCGTCACAGGTAATTTCATACCGAGCAGACCAAGCAATCGTTCCGCCTCCTGTTTCATTGCCCGCCGATTGATCCAACCGGCCCTTCCTGTTACCGGTTCCCACCCCAGCAGAATATTTTCTGCCACGGTCATGTCCGGTATGGGCATCAATTCCTGGTGGATCATGGCAATGCCCTTGCAAATCGCGTCGTGTGGGTTTTTAATGACAACATTCTCACCACGAAGTTGAATTTCGCCGGCATCCGGCTGGTACAGCCCGGCCAGTACGTTCATCAGCGTGGACTTGCCGGCACCATTCTCCCCCATCAACGCATGCACTTCGCCCGAACGGATTTCCAGCGAAACACCCGCGAGCGCCTGTACACCGGCAAACGCCTTGTGAATGTTGGCCGCCTTGAGAACAATTTCACCGCGTTGTGGCTTCTCTGTAGTCATGACATCTGTGTTCGTTATTTCAATACCGCCGTAATTGATTCGGCCACCTGCTTGCCAAGCAAATCGTATCCTTCTCCATTGAAATGAACATCATTCGGATTCTGTACCTTCGCCAGATGCGGCGTAATAAAGGTAAAAAGATCATCTATAACGACACCGTGCTTTTTTATGATTTCGGCGGCAACTTGATTGCGTTCGATAATGGATGCCGCAGTCTGCTTAGTTGCCGGGTTGTCCGGTATGGGCGTGGTACTGGCCCATATGATTTTCGCACCGGTCTTCTTCATACGCTCGATAAGCAGTTCTAGCCGCTGTGTGTAATCGGCAATCGGCGTTGCACGGTCGTGAATACCAAAGTTAAAATGAATCACATCCCATTTTCCGTCACCAAGCCAGACATCAATCTTCTTCAAACCAGTGGATGTCGGTCCGCAGTTCGCCGGAGCACGATGAACATTAGCTTTACCCGCCATCGCCTTGCGCACAGCCTGTGTATAGCCGCGTGACACAGAGTCACCGATCAATAGTACGCGCGGTAATTTCGGATCGTCCTGCACGAAGTCCCAGGCATTCGATCTGCGCGCGACCTTATCGCGCTTATGAAGCGGCAGATAGAACCCACCGAGGTTTTCCTGCAGTACACGTTCCCATGCTTGTTGTTCGGGCGGCAGTTTGACAACCAGCGCCTGATACTCCTCGTCTATCTTTTTGTCCGCTGCCGCCTTCTGGGCGACGGCCTCTTTGGCATTGGTCGGTTCACCTTTTGGCGGCTTTGCCGGTTGCTGCGCGTACAGTGATGTGGTAAATAAAGAAAGTAAAGCGGCAAGAATATGGGTTGTAATTCTACTCATGCTTATATCCCCTTGTTGTGTATTAAAAGATTACTTAGACAAAACTTCAATGATACACTTCGCGACCTGTTTCGCCTGTGCCGCTGCAGCCTCGGGCTTGAAGTGGATCCCATCACTCGAGTGTTCGGGATGGTTCTCTTCCATCGCGTAAAGATCATTGACTGGAATCCCTTCCTTAGCGATGAATTCCGCAGCAATACGATTACGTACTTTGACACGTTCATTTTGGGGCGCCAATTGTTCAAATGACGGCTTGCCGGTACGAACAGTTGTGGTGGTTGCCCATATGAGCTTTGCGCCCGGAGCTTTTTCCTTGAACACGGCGATCATTTTCGGAAAAGCGGCGCGATAATCGTCATCGGTATAACCCCAGCCGTGCAGACCGTTGTTAAAGTGAATCACCGCAAATTTGTACTGGCTTAATATAAGTTCGATCTCGCCGAACAGCGCCGGATCACCGAGGGATTTTGATGTACCAAGCCGCGCTACATATGCTTTTCCTTTCAATTCATTCACTACACCCTGGAAATACCCCCCCGAGATGGAATCGCCAATCAACAATACCCGTGGCAGATCTTCTTTTGTGGCTTCGTACACACGCATATCACACCACTCGGTCGACTCGCGGATAATCTTCATATCGGTATTATCTGACCTGACTGACGACTCATCTGCTGCGATTAATTGTGCCGCAAGCGATAAATAAATGATTAGTCGTAGCGGTAATGATTGAATTAATCTTCCGGCATCCATTTTGCTCCTCCTGTTTGATTATTTAACTTATTTCTGAGCTGAGGGAACAGGATTTTCCACTTCAACAAGAATAAGTCTGTCTATTGAAAAAGCGTTCATTTTCGCAGATCCCGACACATAAGAGGATCCTTCAAGCTTGATGGACGCATAGACGTCATAAGTCTTCTGGTCCGGCAAAGAAGAGTCATAAGACATGAAAAGACGCTGAGCAAGCCGCCAACTGCGATGGGCCCAGAAGTAAATATTTGGCGAACCCTTCATCCGACCAACCAGATAGAAATGATATTTCTCGTCTTTCGGTATTTTTTCCCGGTCAATGACTTGTGTGATAAGAACACGGGGGTTCTCTTGAAACAGGCCAAACTTGGGCAGTTGATCGTGTTGTCCTTCCGAACCGGTCATGGAAGCATCCAACCGCCATGCCTTGCCAATGGCAGCATCCGGATCATCAACACGTTGCGCCTGGCCCCCGCCGTCAAGACGAGGATTGGCCACATCAATAATTTTTTTGCCTTCAAACTGCGGAGGAACGGACGGCATATTACGTAGGTATGCAAGCCGCTCATCATCGCCCTTTTTCATGGCCACTCCCCACCCGCCGTATTTCTTATAAGCCGCCTCGTAATTCTGCTGTAAACGTGCCAAAATATCGTCGCGTTTGAACGGCAGAGGCCTCTCATTGTTTAACTGGTTCCAGAGATAGAGAAGCGTTTCATCAAATGCCAGCCGTTCCTGGCGCACATTTGCCAGTATCTTCGGGTCACCAGCCACCCGTTTTTCGGCCTCGCGCAGCATGGCGTCTGCTTCAATGAAAAACTTCGCTTTAAAATATTTGCGGGAAGATGACGGTACGGCGACGAGCGTGCCCGGTTCTTCTTCCTGCCGTTTTTCAATATAATCAAGCAGTTTTTTCATGACCGGTGCAGCGTTACTGTAATACAATGACATGAATTCGTCGATGATCAGTTGTTCATTTTGTCCCGGATCCTGGAACAGTTTCGTGGCCATATAAAACTGAAGGTCAACGAAATTATGAATTCTGCTTCCGAATAATTCATCCTCAACAAAGAAATGAGTCAATCCACAACGGTGATAAAACCTGAGTGTCTGTGCCAGGCCATGGATATTGGCGTGGGGCCATTGATGCTGCTGGCTCCACGCGGTCCAGTAATCGTGGACTCCGAGTGTTTTACTGATTTTTGACCAGTCCTCCCACATCTCGCGCGCCTTGGCGTTAAGGGGATGTTCCATACTGCGCAATGTATCGCGTTTAGGCATGGTATTGAATTCAGCACCGAGCTGTGCAATATAAACAACCACGTTTTCGCGCGGCTTTATTCCCCTGGGAGCGTCCGCGTAAAACGTATAAGCTCCGATAGTCAGACGGATTTCAGGATAATCACCGGCTATGTTTTCGGCAATGTCATTGACAAATTCCAGCACCAGGCCTGAATAAGCACCGTATTTTTTCGCAATGGTCGTGCAATTAGTACAAACACATTTGTTCACGTTATCGGCTGGTATTAATGCATAAAGAACCGGGAACGGCTCACCTGTTCCTTCTTTTACGATCTTTTCCCGGTCCTGTTTGATATATTCACGCAGTTTGGCAGCAAAAAATTTCCGCACCTCAGGGTGCGACATGCAGACCTGACCATCCCACCGTCCTTTACAATCCGGCGGTGGCGGCGCTATACGCTTGCCATTTTCCCTCATCGCACAATAATCCGGACGGTTAGTCGGAAACGCGCTGGCATAATACGGATGGGTATGAGTTGAATATGGACTGCCAAAACGAATGCTGTAACCGTATTTCGGATCCGCCGGCGCATCGGCATTGGCGAATGCATTTATCTTGCGCCGAACCTGGAACAAAACCTGTTTAGGCTGGCGGTTTACCATTAATATTTCGCGGCGGAAAAATGCCGGTTTTTCCCGGACCAACACGTTCACCGGAATGGTCAATCCCTCCCTTTTCGGAACGAACTCGGTATCCGCATCCAAAAACCGTATTCCAGCAAATTTTTCCAGGAATTCATACACGCCGTATAACGTGCCGCGCGGGCGGCCTCCGGTGATAATCAGGTTCCCGTCAACGGTGCGGATGATCCATTCTTCCGCTCCCACCCCGGCAAAGTCGACACCCTGTTTGCAGGCAAACATCGTCTGGCCGACGTAAATGCCCCGTGAACCGCTGAATGATTTCTCGGTCACAATCGGTAATGCCGCGCCGGTACTGCGCTTGATGAATTCGGCCAGTTCCGTCACAGCGAACGTTTCGGCTTCCGTCGGTTGCGCGGACTGCACAATGGTATAGTCACTTTGACCGTTCCGTACCAACGTAAGTACAGGCACAGTTCTCACATGCTGACAACCGCCGACAATCATGAGCACCATCAATACCATCATCTTCTTCATGATGTCCTTATCCCATGGTTTTCCGATGTCATCTTACAAGGCAATCCCGTTACAGGGATTCAGCAGTAGTCAAAGGCAAACGAAACTTACATGTCCCTCTTCTATCCCAGCCGACTCCTTGATCACCTGCGAACCTGCCGACAAGGTGAGCATGTTTAATCGACACTGGTTGGTTGCAAGAAATTGGGCGTCTATTTGTCGCCGTCTTTCCAACCCGGTTTTGTGACTGGCGCCTTGTCTAATGGCCAAAGCTCAAAACGGCGTACAAAGACCTCGGCCAATTCCGTTTGGAGCAATATCTTGCCGGACGAAGGAATTACCTTACATCCCTCATTAACCTTCACCCCGTTCAGACGATACTCGATATTATCTCCACGACAGATCACCTCATAACGATTCCAGGCCGGTCCCAAATATTGAACATCTCCCTTGCCAAGAAAGCCCTTTACATCCTTCCAGTCAACGTCTCGGCCATACCAGTTGATACGGCCACTCGGGATTACTTGTTCCTCACCTTTGTCGCTCCAAACTTTTTCGCCATCACGGTCCTTGATGATTTTTGCTGTTACGGAAGCATCTATCTTTGATCCGTCGGTGCGTTTACCGGGCAAAACGAGAATGTCACCAGTACCACCCTCGATCATCTGTGCCTCAATACCAGCCATAAACGTGTCACCAAAACTTCCATCGGGATCCGCACAGTGAATGATCAGGCCGGAATCACGGGCAGAATTCTCGCGTTTTCCCCATGTCAGAGCACCCCAGTGATATTCAAGAACCAAATGATAATCGCGATAACGCTCTTTTGTACAAATATACCCCAAGCCGTCCCCTGAAACACGCAGGAGCCCATTGGTCACGGTAAATATCGGCTTGGGATCTTCGTACTTCGTGTCCCGAAGCCATACGTAGAGTCCGGATAGATCACGACCGTTGAAGAGACGAATTACCTCTGTCGGCGCCACAGCATCACTAGCCTGGCCCGAAGTGCTCATGGCCGTGCACGAGGTTAGTATAACAGCTACGCATGCAAACCTGCACAAATTCAATTGATTATGCATTTTATCCAATTTCCTTTATTTACATTTGAATGATTTCACCATAAGAAAACACTGCCCTGGCATGATGTCAAAACAAATCATGAATCAGAAATCAGTTCCATAACAAGTGTTGAAATCATACCAGAAAAAGTCAATTTCCGCCAAGACATCCTGACACCTGTCAGTTATTATACAACTATTATCAAATCAACATATATTTAGGAGTATCTGAAGATGAACAAAAACAAATCCTTATCATCAGCGCAATTTCCCAACAACTGTTCAAGACGCAACTTTATGCATGGCAGCGCGGCAGTGCTCTCAACCATGATTATTGCACCAAAACTGGTACGTGGCGCGGAGGCCAACAGTAAACTTTCTCTCGGACTGATCGGGTGTGGCGGACGCGGTACCTGGATCGCAGATTTGTTCATGAAAAACGGCGGCTACGAAATTGCGGCTTGCGCGGATTATTTCCAGGACAAGGTTGATGCATTCGGGCAGAAATTTAATATTGATCCATCGCGACGATATACGGGATTGAACTGTCACAAGAAAATGGTCGAAAGCAAATTGGATGCAGTAGCAATCATATCACCTCCGTATTTCCATCCCGAACAGGCTGCTGCAGCCGTAGAAGCAGGAAAGCATGTGTACCTGGCAAAACCAATTGCTGTTGACGTGCCCGGATGCAAATCGATCGATGAATCAGGCAAAAAAGCAACGGAAAAGAAACTGGCATTCCTTATTGATTTCCAAACACGTGCAAATCAGTTCTACCAGGAAGCGGTAAAACGCGTCCATGAAGGTGCAATCGGCAACATTACTTTCAGCGAGGCTTGTTATCAATGCGGCGCACTTAATATACGTGCCACACCAGGTACACCCGAAGCGCGTCTGCGTAATTGGCCTTTCGACATAGCGCTATCGGGAGATATTATCGTAGAACAGAATATACATACATTGGATGTAATGAACTGGATATTTCAAAAACCGCCAATAAATGTTTTCGGTTCAGGCGGACGCAAAGTGCGATTGGAAGCAGGTGACTGCTGGGACCATTTCGGCCTGATATACCAGTATGATAATGGCGTGCCAGTAGTATTCAATTCCAAGCAGTACAATGACGGTGCCGGCGAACATGACAAGGGTATCGTCGTTAATGTATTCGGATCACTCGGGCGGGTAGAAACTAAATATGGCGGCAAAGTGATGATACTGGGTAAGAATTTTTATGCGGGAGGTGCCACAGGCGACATTTACAAGGAAGGCGCCGTGAATAATATTGCCACGTTCCATAAACAAATCACCAGTGGAGCAATAAGCAACACCACTGTGGAACCGAGTGTACAGAGCAATATGATTGCCATCATGGGCCGTACGGCCGCATATCAGCACAAGCTGGTGACATGGGATGAACTGAAAAATTCAACCGAAAAACTGGACCCGAAACTTGACGGTCTCAAGAGTTAGCAGCATTTCGTGCTGAATTGTACTCGCAATATCAGGCCAAGATTACGTTACGCAACAATCTTGCGGAACCGCTCATAAGCCTTGTTCCAGGAAACTGTATCCCGCGGCGTGTATTCCTTTAAAGGAAACGCCTGCTTGATAATTGGCAAAGCTTCTTTCATTGATTTAATAATGCCCAAACCCATGGCCTGTACCATGAGGTTTCCAACAGCCGTTCCTTCTTCAGGACCTGCCACCACGGGTAAACCCATGGCATCCGCCACAAACTGATTGAGCATCACGTTCTTTGAACCGCCGCCTACTATATGCACAACCCGGCTTTCATTACCGCAGACTGAACAGATCTGTTCGTTTATCCTGCGGTATTTTAAAGCCAGACTCTCATAAACAACTCTCATGAAAGCGCCCCGGTTCGGGGGTACCGGCTGGCCTGTTTTCTTACAGAAATCCATGATTGCCGTTTCCATGTTGGATGGATTGTAGAAACTACGGTCGTCAGGATCAATGAATGCCGTTAAAGCACCCGCAGACTCCGTCAATCTATCCAGCTCTTTCCATTCCATTTCTTTGCCGTCTGCAATCCGCCAGATCCGGCGTAACTCCTGAACCAGCCAGGACCCCATGCAATTCTTAAGTAACCTGGTATTTCCTATGCCTCCTTCATTGCTTATGTTCGCGGCCATCGCAGATTCAGAAGTTATCGGTCGAGCTACAAGCTTTCCTACCAGAGACCATGTTCCTGAACTTATGATCAGTGCTTCATCCGTGTTTCTTACCGGCGCAGCAGCAAATGCGCTGGCAGTATCGTGCGCAGCAACAGCAATAACCTTGGCACAATTCAATCCTGTAACATCAGCCAGCTGTTTATGAAGCCTGCCAAGAACCACACCGGGTTTGACGATCTTCGGCATTACCGAGAAAGGTATGTCCAGCTTTTTGAGAATTTCTTTACTCCACTGAACTTTCTTGGCATCCATCAACTGCGTTACACTCGCAAAAGAAGAGTCAACTGCCGTCGACCCGCAAAGATAATAGTTAAACACTGACGGTATAGGCAGGAAAACACTGACGGACCTCAGGAGATCTTTCCTGTTCTTTACAAACCAGTGGAGCTGATTACTGATATTGAAAGGCTGGAAATGAATACCGGTAATTGAATACATCCGTCTTGCATCAATCCTGCGTTTCACAACTTCTATCATGTTGTCCAGCCGATGGTCGCGATAGCAGTAAATCTTGCTCAGCATTTCACCGTTTTCGTTGATAAACTGTCCGTCCGCACCCCACGTATCAATACCAATCGAATCCAATTTGTCGGACACATCACGCCTGTACGCCTGTAAACCCAGAACAATATTTCGATAGAGCAGAATATCGTTCCAATGACTGCGTTCAGTTATCCTTCCTTTTTTCTCCGGGATAAAGAATGAAACTCCCTCATGGGCAAAGCGATGGACCTCTCGCATTGAAAAAGATTTACCTTCAAAAGTGCCGGCGAAACACTTGCCGCCCGATGCTCCAAAATCAACAGCAAACAATCTTGTTACACTCATGACACTTCCCTCTTTTTGATTGTTTTATATAAGTCCTATCATTTTACAAACAACAACCGCGCAGTCCGCTGCTATCGCGGTGCGGCTTCCGGAACACCGCCGTCAACCGGAATAGTGGCGCCTGTTGTCGGCGTCTGCCTTGTGACAAAGAAAAGAACAGCGTTGGCAACATGGACCGACGTTATCCTCGCTTTCAGCAGATTACGGTTCCGATAATACTCCTCCAACCCCTTCTCATCAAGACCACGGGCCTTCATCCGTGACGGACCCACCTCAGCCCACAAGCCCGATTTACGTTTACCATCCGCAAACACTGCATCCGGCGAAACCATATTAACTCGAATTCCAAATTGAGCAAGTTCGAGACTGGCAATCCGCGCCAGTTGATGACTTGCCGCCTTGGTTGCACTGTACGCACCGAAATGCGCACCCGGTGCAAAAACATTTTTCGATGAAACAAGGACAATGTCGCCGCCAGTCCCCTGCATGGTCAGACATCTTCCAGCCTCCGCGAGCGTCAACAAGGTACCTTCAATGTTCACTTTTTCCAGCCTCCGGAACGCTTCAATGTCCATATCCACTAACGGAGCAACCATTGCGATACCTGCATTGACAACAACTACATCAACACCACCCCATGTAAATATGATTTTCTCAAACCCAAGGCGGATTGAATCCTTGTCGGTAACATCCATCTGGATCCCGATGATTCGGTCACCACCTATGCCCTTAAGTTCATTTGTCAAATCGTCGAGCTTTTCCTGATCAACATCAGTAGCAGCAACATGGGCACCCTTCTCCAACAAACCTCTGCAAATACCAGCCCCAATCGCTCCAGCGGCACCAGTCACCAATGCCACTTTATTCCGCAAGGGATATACTGCCGCTGGATCCTCTTTTTGAACACTAAGCAAGCCCAGCCCCTTCAATATAATCGTTACAGGCGAATCTCCATATTGTTTGACATATTGGTCAATCTGCATACTGATAGACCGTTTCATGTCATCTGGCGAAGAATTAAAATCCAGTTGATCTATCTGCAAAGACTTAACAACACCGCCCTCCCGGCCCTTATTGGTTATTTTCCCCTCTTCTGCACATTTCAGAATGACACGATTGTATGGATCGTCCGCATTATCTGAACTCCCAGCCAGCAGACCACGGACAACCAAGGTTGTCATCGCCAGTTTTTTCTTCTTTTTTTCGTTTTTCATAAAATCAGTACCCATGCACGTCCCTACAAACTCTGTCCATTCGCAATTACTTTATTGAAATGCTGTACATTCTGCAAAATGTTCTTCCCGTCAAAAATGGCACTGCCTGTGACAATTATGTCTGCCCCCATTTTCGCAACAGCGTCAATATTATCCTTCGTTATTCCTCCATCAATCCCCACAAGAACATCCCGATTGGATTCCCTGATCATCTGAAGAAGCTGCTCCATCCTGCGCTGCGTTGAACCGATAAATTTCTGTCCACCCCAACCGGGATTGACTGCCAGAAGGAAGATCATATCCACTTCGTCAATAAGAGGTTCAATCACATGAAGGGTCGTTCCGGGATTAAGCGCTATACCACGTAATGGCCGCCGGTCTTTTTCGCCGGCAACACTCAGTTGTCCAATTGCCTGAAGAACCCGATGAGGATGCCGGCATGCTTCAACATGGACAGTGATCATGTCCGCACCTGCTGCTGCAAAAGGCTCAAGTTTCTCCAAAGGATCTTGAACCATCAGATGCACATCTTTAAGGAGGGATGTTTTAACGGCCTTAATCAATGCAGGACCCGCAGTTATCATTGGACAGAAACATCCATCCATTACGTCAAAATGTAAAATCTTTACGCCAGCCTTCTCGAGAAGATCAATGTCCCGTCCAACAGCCATCAGGTCAGCAGACAACACACCGACACTGATGGCAGGAACCATCTTCCTTAGACGTTCCGCAACAGACACCAATGCAGACATTTCAACCTTTCTTACGGTTTTTTGCCTTGAGTGAATGGAACAGTACAGGGAAGTTTTTCAACCCCGCTTGCTCAGCACGTTCTTCTCGTACATCTTGACTTCGTCCATCCATGCCATCCCCACGGGCACGTCCTGCTTCATACAGTAGTAGTCCCAAACTGCAGCAAAAGGAAGCGTCTTGCTTTCTTCTATCAATGCAAGCCGGCTGGTTAGATCACCCTTTAGTTCCAGTTTGCGAAGAATTTCCGCCGGCTCAACCATAGCCAGCAGCAGTGCCTTCAACATGTTACGCGTTCCGATAACCCAGGCCGCAATGCGGTTAATACTGGCATCAAAGAAATCCAATCCGATATGAACGCGGTCAAGATAACCACCCCTGACAATCTCCCCGGCAATCGCCTTCAACTCATCAGAAAGGATTACCACATGATCACTATCCCAGTGTATACCGCGACTGACATGCAGCAAAATCTCATCAAGGAACGTAAGCGATGAAGAAATTTTGTCTGATACCACTTCTGTCGGATGGAAATGACCCGTATCCAGGCAGAGAAGCACATTTCTTGACACCGCATAACCCATATAAAATTCATGGGAACCAACCACATAACTTTCCGAACCAATACCAAACAGTTTCGACTCCACTGCATCAAGATTATGCTTTTTATTCAACTTCTCACCAAATACCTGGTCCAACGAATCTCTGAGCCTCTCCCTCGGGGATTTACGGTCCGCAGGAACGTCTTTGTAACCATCTGGAATCCAGACATTTGTCACACATGGTGTACCCAGCGCCTTGCCCATGGCGGCGCCTATTTTCCTGCAGACTTTCCCATGATCTATCCAGAATTTACGGATATTTTTGTCCGGATGACTCAGAGTGAATCCTCCCGCAGCTTTGGGATGCGAAAAAAAAGTAGGATTGAAATCCATACCCATTTTTTTCGATTTGGCCCAGTCAATCCAGCGGCTGAAATGTTCAACCCCCAATTCATCCCTGTCAATATTCCTGCCGCCAAGCTCACCGTATATTGCATGCAGATTAAGTCTGTGTTTACCAGGAATAAGACTCAAAGCCTTGTCAAGGTCACTCCGCAGCTGGTCTGGAGTCCTCGCTTTTCCAGGATAGTTCCCGGTCGCCTGGATTCCGCCGTCGGAGATGCCGGCATCAGGCTTCTCGAAGCCACCGACATCGTCGCCCTGCCAGCAATGCAGAGAAACAGACACTTTCTTAAGCTGCTCAATAGCTCTGTCGGTATTAACATCCAGCTCCGCATATCTTCCTTTTGCCGCAATATATGCTTGTTTTATTTTTTTCGCACCTGACACGGACTGCTCCTTTGCGGTTACGCCTGTCCCAAAGCAACTTTCTGGCGATAAGCCTCCACTTCCCAGTTCTCAAGGAAAGTCTTCGACTTTTCACTCATATACTTAACCCCGCCGAATGCCTCCGCAAGTTGTTCAACCAGCGCACCGTCTTTCGCAAATTGCATTGCAAGCTCGGCATTTTTCTCATTGACCCCCGTCGTAAATACTGCCCCGCTAACTGATATCACACGAGGAAAATATCCATTGGCACTCTTGAATGCTGCCACCGTCTTGGTGGACGGTTCGACCATCAGCGGGTATGATTTCATGAAAACAACGTGATCAGTAGATAACGGCCCCTGCGACACTTTGAACCAGCCGCTGGCGCAAACTGCACTAGCCTCGATACCCATCAGTCGTTTCAAAAGATTACCCATTTCGTCCTTCGCCGCAGGAGAAGGAGCAAGTCCAGTCTCAAGGGTAGCCGATACTTTGTCCTTTTTGTACTCTTTGCGAAGACGGCTCATAATGGTTTTATAGGTCTTCCTTACAGATTCAACAGTGTTTCCTGCAACAAAAACACCATGGTTCTCTATAAAAACCATTTCCGGCTCATGACCATGCCGGATCTCAAACTCCTTAAGCTTGTTTCGTACTATAATAGACAAAGTGTACCCGGGATCTATGTAGTCAACCCATAATGCCTCCGGGAATAGTTTCTTACATACTTCCGCACCATTTTTGGCGCAAGTCATACCATTTACAAGAGGCGGATGAGTATGAACCACAAATATGGCGTTGAACGAATCATGCAGAGGGGTTTCAACCGACGGCCTTCCGGATGAATATGGATACATCGACTCCATCATCATGTCCTTGATCAAAGCCTCACGGGCTGCTGGATCTTCCGGAGGTTTGACTGCATAAAGTCTGGCTATTTTTGATCTGTCTATGGCGACAAACAAATCTTTCGTCAATTCAGCCAGAGTAGTCCCCGAAGGTTTAATCCAAAGCGTGGCCTTGTCCTTGACTGAACTGTTACCACCACCACCCTTGACATATTCCGGTGTACCAAATTCGTGCGAAAGTTTAGTGATTTTATCAAGCATATTGTACCTCTAGCCCCCCCCCTAAAAACACTAACCAATCAGAGCCTATTTTCTTTTCGGAGCAGCATGAATACACTCACCGTGTACTGCATGGGCCGCCTCCATCCAGATCTCTGAGAACGTTGGATGGCAATGAACTGTACGCCCAATTTCCCCGGCAGTCAACTCCGCCCTTACAGCCGTTGCCGCCTCGGAAATCAATTCCGTCGCGTGTGCGCCTACCGCATGTGCCCCAAGAAGCTGATCTGTTGATGCATCTACCACCCATTTAACAAATCCACGGTCCTCGGCAGAAGCCATGGCTTTACCCAATGCAGCAAAGGGAAACTTACCGATCTTTACATTAAGCGACTTTTCCCTGGCCGCCTGTTCTGTGAGCCCCACACTCCCGATCTCGGGTGAAGTAAATATACACGAAGGAACCAGGCGTTCGGCCTTTTTGCGCTGCTTACTGCAGATATTCTCCGCGGCAGTTATTCCCTGCGATGTAGCCGCATGCGCCAACTGTATCCCGCCATTCACATCACCTATTGCATAAATGGTTGCAACAGAAGTCCGGCAGAATTCATCAACTGGAATAAACCCGGCCTTATTTGTCGTAATTCCCACCTTTTCAAGCGCCAGACCTTTGGTTACCGGTCGTCTGCCGATGGCAACAATCATCATGTCGGCTTCAATCTTCTCATCGCCAAACATGCCACTGACCTTGCCCTTCCCGGCGGCAATTTTTTCCAACGGCTTACCGGTAAGTACCCGTATACCAAGGTTCTTTTCCATGTTTGTACGAAGTTCTCGCCTGATGTCTGCATCCAGAGTGATTAAAATATCTTCAAGCATTTCGACTACCGTAACTTTCGAGCCAAGTTGCGCTGTCATACAGGCAAACTCGCAGCCGATCACTCCACCACCAAGAACAATTAGACTTGATGGAAGTTTCGTAAGTCCCAGAAACCCCCTGCTTTCTACAATACAATCACCTTTAGGGATGAATCCCGGCATGGCCGATTCAGATCCTGTCGCTATGATTGTCGCGCTTGTTTCAATTACAGCTATTTCCCTGCCGTCTTTCCCGGCAACAGAAATCCTGTTTCGTCCGACAAACGAACCAATACCGTTGAAAACCTTGACACCATTTCCCTTCATCAGCATCCCAATGCCTGCCTTAAGTTTATTGACGACGGCATCCTTACGCTTTGACATTGCCGCATAGTCAAAGTCCGGTTTTCCAGCTGAGAGCCCAAGCGTATCTGCATGCTTCATCCTGTGAAACAACTCCGATGACGCAATGAGCGTCTTCGTGGGAATGCAGCCCCAGTTAAGACATGTACCGCCCAATTCTTCCTTTTCGATCAAGGCAACAGAGGCCCCAAGCTGTGCCGCACGAATCGCCGCCGGATAACCGCCCGGACCGCCGCCAATTACTGTTACGTCAAACTTTTCCATAATTCAATATCCTCGAGTTTCTTTTTTACTGAATTTGCAAATGCCGCACCAACAGCACCATCAACAATCCTGTGATCGACAGAAAGCGTTATTTTCATTATCTGCCTGATCTTTATCTGCCCTGCGTGGACTGCCGGCGTCGGCTTCGTACTTGCCACGGCAAGTATCGCAGCCTCACCCGGATTGATTATCGCATTGAAGTTATCGACATCCAGCATACCCATGTTCGACACCGTGAAGGTACTTCCAGTCATATCATCGGGAAGCAATTTCCCCTCTCTGGCCTTTCCAGCCAGTACCTGCGAAATATCGTGCAATTCCTGCATTGAAAGTATTTCAGCATTCCTGATGACCGGCACAACAAGTCCGTCAGTCACACTCACCGCCATGCCCAGTTGTACAGAGCTTCTCAGCGAAACAGAAGTTCCATCCGTATAACTGTTAACCACCGGAAACTCTACAAGAGAAAGAGTTACCGCTTCGAGTATGAAATCGGTCACCGTAAATTTCTTTCCACTGTTCTTAAGGTCCTGCCTGAACAGCATCAGATCCGTCATATCCACGCTCACACTCACATAGAAATGTGGAATACTCGAAAAACTTTCCGTAAGCCTCCGGGCAATTACCTGACGCATTTTCGACATTGCTTTTGGTTTCTCGGCAACAGCCCTCTCTACATCGTGAACCATGATGCGTCCGCCATCACCGGTTGCCTTAACTTTCAGGATGTCTATGCCCTCTTTGGCGGCAAGTTTCTTTGCTGCCGGGGAAATCCGCAACTGGCTGTAACCGTGAGAATCAAGATAGTTCTGCACATCTTTTTCGATAATACGGCCGTCAGGTCCACTCCCACGAATGCCTGTCGCATCTATTACACATTTCTTGACCAGCGCCCTTGCCCTGGGAGAAATGAACAGACGCGATGGGCCCGCTTTAGGCAATTCAACTGCCGCGGGTTTCGGTGTCCGTCCAACGGCAGGCATTTCCACCGCCGGTCTTTGTACATCCCTGGCCGGAGTCGATGCAGCAGCCGCTTTTGGTACCTCCGGTTTCGCAACAGGCGCCACCGTTGGCGGCGCATCCGGAAGTTTTTCTCCGGGCTGTCCCACATATCCAACCGGCGTATTTACCGGTACCGTGATGCCTTCATTGAGCAGTATCTTGAGAAGCGTTCCCTCAAAAAAACTCTCCACTTCAAGGGCCGCCTTGTCTGTTTCGATTTCGAAGACTATGTCCCCTTTCTTGACGGGATCGCCTTCCTTCTTGTGCCACTTGACAATGGCACCTTCTTCCATCGTCTGTCCCAGTTTGGGTAATATTAAAACTTGTGCCATTAGTAATCCCTCGATTTAGAGAATCATTTTCACAGCGTTTGCAATGTCCTTCGCGTTGGGCAGGAATGCCGCCTCCAGAATATGCGACTGCGGCGCAATTCCGTTTCTTGCGCCAACCCGCATGACCGGAGCATCGAGATAGTCAAATGCCTTTTCCATGATGGTCGAGGCAACTTCGCCCGTAAAACTGCCGATGCTTATGCACTGGCTTGCCACCACGCAACGCCCGGTTTTCCTGATGGACTCGAGAACTGTCTCAATGTCCAGCGGAACAATCGACCGCAGATCGATAACCTCAATACTCTTCTTTGTCTCGGTTTCAATCATGTCCGCCGCTTTCAGCGAATCTGCAACAGCCGGACCCCACGCCACGATTGTGAGATCCTTGCCGCTACGTTTCACATCAGCACGGCCAAGTGGAACCAGGTATTCTTCCTGCGGTACAACGCCTTTAATTCCGTAAAGGAGCTGTGATTCAACGAACATCACAGGATTATTGTCCCTTATCGCCGATTTGATCATTCCTTTCGCATCATAAGGCGTTGACGGATAAACCACATACAATCCAGGAACATGCGCAAAGATTGATTCCAGCGTCTGTGAATGTTGTCCGCCATATCCTTTGCCGCCGCCAACCGAAGCACGGATAACCATCGCAATCTCGGCCTTGGCCCCGGACATGTAATGCCACTTCGCCGCCTGGTTACTGATCTGGTCGGAAGCCATCAGCGCAAAGTCCATGTACATGAGTTCAACAACCGGTCTCAGGCCGACCATCGAAGCACCCACTGCTGTTCCGCAGATCGCGGCTTCAGAAATCGGACTGTTAAAAACGCGATCACGACCGAACGCTTCAAGCAGTCCCTTGGAAAGCTTGAATGCTCCGCCGTATTCCGCGATATCTTCACCGTAGAAAATAACGCGATTGTCGCGCAACATTTCCTCGTAAAGACCTTCCTTGATCGCGTCACGATATGTCAATTGGCCATCGGTCCTCTTGAACTCACAGGCCTGTTTGACAATTTTAACTTTACTGAACTGTGCCGGTACATTCTCTTCAACAGTATCGGTATACATGTACTTGATCACATCTTCGGCAACAGGATCAGCCGAATTTGCCGCACGTGCCGCGGCTTTGGCATTCCGGTCAATGACCTTCTGCTTCAATGCGTCAATTTGTTTCTGATTGAGGATCTTGGCCACAAAGACCTGTTTCTCAAACATCGCAATGGCATCCGACGCTTTCCAAGCAGCTTCTTCTTCCTTGGTCCTGTATTCCACGCGAGGATCACTCAGCGAATGACCATAATAACGATACGTATCGATTTCCAGCAGATACGGACCTTTGCCTTTGCGACAACCTTCAGCGGCACGTCTTACTGCATCGTGGACTGCCATGACATCCATACCGTTTACCACTTCGGCATTCATATTATTATCGGAAAAACCGGCTGCACGTTTTGCAAGAAACTCCAGACCGGCCACTTCATTGTCCGCCCTGCCCGTCATTCCATAATGGTTATTCACGATCAAAAAGATTATGGGCAGACCGAATTTGCGGTCCTTGGCAAGTTCGTTTGTGAATTGTCCCTGGGCCGCCCAGTTCAAAGACTCCAGAACCACGCCGTTTGCATAGGCACCATCACCAGCAAAACAGCAGACAACCTTTCCATTCTCAAGATAACGGGCACCCATGGCCGCACCAGTTGCTATCGGAACGCCGCCACCCACAATGGCATTGGCGCCAAGATGTCCAACTGTGAAGTCTGCAATATGCATTCCGCCGCCGCGCCCATGACAGTAACCATCTTCCTTTCCAAACAGCTCCGCGCATGTCTTGTAAAGATGGTCTTCCAGCGCGACTTCAACCAGTTCATCACGGTCTTTTGCGGTACAATCAGGCACTCGTTTCTTTAACTGCTCAACAGTCATCGCCCTTATTGCAACACAACCCTTGGCAATACTGTCACCGTGTCCGCGGTGGGTTGAAGTGATGTAATCGTCAGGATTGACACCGGCAACCGCCCCGACGGAAGAGGCCTCCTGGCCAACGGAAACGTGTGTCGGCCCGCGATAATCGAATCCTTTACAGGACTCGTATGCACCGGTACGCAGTTTGACAATCATTTCTTCAAACTCACGGACCACCAGCATATCTTCCAAAAGATCAATTGCATGCTGTTTGGTTATCGTACCGTCATCAAGTTCCTCCTTGAGCGATTTCTTGTACTTGTACGCCTGTATCTTTCCGCAATCAATTGTCCGGGGTTTGAAATCCGGCTTCATATTACTTAAAAAAACTGGCATAGCTCCTTACCTCTCCTTCTTTCGTTTTACTTTGATTTTTTAATTATCACACAATCACTTTACAGCAAACTACCAATCTCATTTCGTTTCCAGCTGCGTTACCCTGTTAACAAACAACTGTCATCACACAACTATTACTTTGATTCCTTTTTTCTTCAGCTTGTTGACTTCTTCACGCACCGCTCCCGAATCCGTGATCAGCACGTCAATGTCATCGAGCGAACCGAATTTTACAAAAGATATTTTCCCGATCTTACTGCTGTCCGCCAAAAGCACTACCTGCCTGGCATTCGACATAACCAGTTCCTTGGTGTGTGCTTCACGCGGGTCTGTAGTAGTCATACCGTCATTAAATGAAAGTCCAATCGTTCCCATGAATGCAGTGTCCACATGGATCTGGTTTATGAACGGCTTTGTCAGTGAACCCACGAAAGTCTGACTCAACCTGCGGAACTCACCGCCGACCATGATCATTGACGGCCCTTCCCCCGATAACATACTCGCCACGCGCAATGAATTGGTCACAACCGATATCCCCGTCTTATTCTGAATGAGGCCAGCCAGAGAAAGTACCGTACTTCCGCCATCCAGAAATATTGAATCACCCTGTTTGATGAAACCAAGGGCTGCCCTGGCTATTTTCTGTTTTTCACCAGCCGCCAGCGCCGCCTTGTCCTCAAAAACCGGTTCTTCCATGCGACTGTCCATGTTCACTGCGCCGCCGTGTACCCTGCCCAACTGCCCAAGTTTCTCCATTTCAACAAGGTCACGCCGGATTGTGGCAGGTGACGCACCAAGGTCCCTGCAAAGCTCAGAAACCTTTACTACCCTTTTCTGACGCACGATCACGGCAATCTTTTCATGCCTTACCGTTGCCAAATCTCTGTCTGTTATATTGACCATATATGATTACTTATGATTGATATTTATCGCAAATAATCATATTCGCGCAGGCGATGCAAGAGGAAAAAACAGAAATTTTTACAGAAAAAAAATAAGGACACGGATAGCTAATATCCGCGGCCTTTTGGTTTAAATCAAAACTATCACTGCCCAATCCGGGTCTTGAGCCAGGTGCCGAAACCAATAATAATCGTAGAGAGGATCAACAGCAATATGCCAGAGGCAATAAGAGTATGCGCCTTCTTGCTGGAACCTTTCCATTCGTGGAAGATCCAGCCCCACATGGTGCTGAAGATTATGATACTGGCCATATGCAACGTCCAGCTGGCAAAACCAAACTTGCCCATCTGGGTCTCACCCATGGTGTAAAAGAAGAACTGCATGTACCAGGTTGTACCGGCCAGCGCCGAAAAGAAATAATTCCTGAGCATCGGAGCTTTGAGTTCTGCCTCTGTATAGGTCTTGCCCCCGGCTGTTTCACTGCCGGCCTTACCGAGATGTTCAGGTTTCATTTTGCTGCTGAAATACTGGTAACCGCTGCCGTTCTTGATATTTAACATGGCACACCAGATGAAGTTAGTCGTGAATCCGCCAAGCAAAACAACTATAAGCTTTGGCAGTCCCGTCCAGATAACAGTTGTACCCGCCACCTTGGACGCCTCACCTATCGGATTACCAGCGGTGAGAGCAAACGAGAAACACGCACTCATGATCCCGGAAAATGTTGCGACCAGAATACCCTTTGTGAAGCTGAACTCCGCAATCGCCTTCTTCTTCTCCTCTGCCGGCATTTCCCGTTCCTTGGTCAATCCTGCAAATGCAGCAACCGTGATTCCAATCAGACATACTGCCACACCAGCAAGTGTAATTTTCCCGGGGAGAGTAGAGGCAATCTGAGCGATTGTCTCAGGAACCGGGATGGATGGAACAAATGTCTTGAAAATCGGCGGCAACAAAGTCCCGAATGCCGCACAATAACCAAGCGCAACACCCATACCAAGCGACATACCAAGATAACGCATTGTCAGGCCGAAAGTAAGTCCGCCGAATCCCCACATTGCGCCAAAGAAATAGGTCCACCAGAGAGTCGTACCTGTCTGCTGCTTCAGTACACCCAGTACGTCATTGGTCATCGTCGACGCCATTAGCCATGGCATAATGATCCAGGAGAAGAAACCGCCAACAAGCCAGTAAACTTCCCACGACCATTTCCTTACCCCTTTGTACGGCACATAGAAACTGCCGGACGCCAGTCCACCCAACCAATGAAAAAATACACCAAGAAACGGATTTGCATTCATTCAGCAGACCTCCAATTATAAGTCAATCACACAGAAGGTCGGAATATAGACACTGGAGATAATCTAGGCAATGGTTTTTTCAGAAGCAGCGTCGAAAAAGCTGGCATTATTCATCAACACCGCGGGATTAGCCGGTTTGCCAACCTCAAAACCATGACTCGCGCCAACACGACAGACAAACGAAACACTACCAGTTCGCATATGGACGTAAGTCTCAAATCCCATGGGTTCAACAACCTCCACAGACGCCTTGATTCTCGGGACCGAAATCGCCTGTTCAGCCGCAAGCGAACCAATATCCTCTGGACGCAAACCTAAAACCACGGGCTTGTCATTAAAGACCTGCAATATTGTTTTCGCCTTGTCAGGAACAGGCAAAACAATCCCATTATTTCCATCAAACTCCAACACTCCTTGGCGATATTTTATACAACCTGCGAAAAAATTCATGGGCGGTGTCCCGATGAACCCGGCCACAAATCGGTTAGCAGGCGAATGGTATAACCCAATTGGATCTGCAACCTGTTGAATCACGCCATCTTTCATTACCACAATTCGCTGTCCCATCGTCATCGCCTCAACCTGGTCATGCGTAACATAAATCATCGTGGCACCCAACTGACGATGCAGCCTGCTGATTTCAACTCTCATTTGAACGCGAAGTTTGGCATCAAGATTTGAAAGCGGTTCATCAAAAAGAAACACCGCGGGCTTGCGAACAATCGCCCGCCCCACAGCCACACGCTGACGCTGTCCGCCCGAGAGGGCTTTCGGCCTGCGATCAAGCAATCCGTCCAAACCCAGCGTCCTGGCCGCATCCCGTATTCTCTGGTCTATTTCCTCTTTTGGAAATTTTCGCAGTTTAAGGCCAAACGCCATGTTTTCATAGACCGTCATGTGGGGATATAGCGCATAGTTCTGAAATACCATGGCAATATCACGGTCTTTCGGAGGGACATCATTGACGACTCTGTCGCCGATAGAGATCATACCGGCACTTATCTCTTCCAAACCGGCAATCATACGAAGTGTTGTTGATTTTCCGCAACCTGAAGGCCCAACGAGGACGACAAACTCACCATCGGCAATTTCCAGTGAAAAATCACTTACTGCCTTAATCCCGCCCGCGTATACCTTATCAATATTCTTTATTCCAACCTTTGCCATATTCTCTCTCAATAATTATTAACCGCCGATTAACGCAGATATCAAATCCTGTAGCCACGAACTTTATACTACTATTATCCGTCAGAGTCTTGTTTTCCTTGTCCCGATCCGGATCGGGTAGGGACGGCGCTCCGTCGCCGTCCGCGTTTTACCATGAAAGGCGGTCAACGGAGTGACCGCCCTACCATACTGCGTTAATCGGTGGTCACAATCCCTCTTCTTTGTCGATTTCTTCCTTCTTCTTTTCCTCAGCCTTCTCGAACTTATCGCAAAGGTCCGTTGCCTGTACCAGTCTGTTATGCAAACCGCAACGCTGGGTAAAAGGATTCACCACATAATGTTTACAGTAACGGCAGTTCCGTCCCTGCTCGTCACTCTTAAAAATCTCCACCTTCTTGAACTTATCCGCCTCGCTGAAGATTGACATTGTTTTTTTCTGCTTGTACGGGACATCTGCTTCACTTGGGAACCTGTGCCCGCATGAGGCACAGATAAACTTCTCCCCTTTCTTTACAAACCCGTCATATTCCGGTTCACGCCGCACAAACGTGTCAGCACCGCAGGCAGAACAAATTATTTCAACTGTAATCTTGCTCATAATTTATCTCCCACTGAGATACTAGAAAGCCTTACTGTTTAATTCAAGTGCTGATCATTCCACGAAAAAACCGTTGAAAATGTCTTTTTTATCATGCTAAATTAGAATGCAATCTGAACAGAAAGGTGTGTACATGAAGAAAGCCGTTTTTACGATTGCAATGGTTCTTGGCCTGGTATCAATCATCGGCCTGGTTGGATGCGAAAGTGAGGATGACGATGATCCTTCTCCAGGCGCTCTTGTCATAACTCCGAGTGAAGTCGCAATTCCGGCCGGTACTATTACCAATGTTCTTTTTGCCGCCAGTAACGGCACAGGCAATTACACCTGGAATATTGACATACCTGCCCTCGGAAGTATCGTTTCTTCCGGAGCTTCAGCCATCTACACAAGTACCACAAATGCAGGCATTAATTACATTCATTTAACCGATTCAAGCAACAATACAACGACTGCCTCGATACAACAGCAATAGGTTTTATTTTGATCTTGTTGACCCTGTTCCTGACTGGCAGGTAATTGAGGAAACTGCAATATTAATTCAATTATGAAATTAAGACCACATCACCTGATTGATATTGTAACTTCATACGGTCACGGCGATGAATTCAAACCTCATCCATACGGACATGCTTTGCACATCGTGGCAAAAAAGGTTTTGTGCGATACGTCCATAAAGATCAAATTTGTTTGTGCTTCGGATGATATTTGCCGTCCCTGCCGCCACTTGCAGGAAAATGGTAAATGTGATGATATACTGCCGCAACTGGCCAAACCAACATCGAAACAGACCTACAACGACAGTTTGGACAGCAAATTATTCCCCTATTTAAAAATCAAACGCGGTACGCGCCTGACAATGCACAAATTCCTGACAATTTTAAGCAAACATGTTCCCGGGATCGAAAAGTTATGTACACATCCAAAAGAAAAGAGAAAATCACGACTAAAAGGATTGGAACGTGGACTATTAAAACTGGGAATCGTTTCCCGCAACAGGTTGATACGACATCCAAAAACCTGTTAAAAAACCATTGGCTTTAGTCCAATTCAAATCCACGCCATCAATAGCAGCAGAGAGAGGAGTAAATCATGAAGTACAAGAGCAAAGATAATCGAATTTCCCGACGTAAATTTATGAGCGGTGCAGTCATTGCCACCACCACTTTCTCCGTTCTTCCCGGGCATGTACTGGGGCAAAACGGTGCGACTCCTCCCAGTCGAAAATTAAACATAGCTGGAATCGGTGTCGGTGGTCAGGGTGCCGGCGACCTCAACAACCTGATGAGCGAAAACATCGTTGCACTGTGTGACGTCGACTGGAGTCGTGCGGCAGGTACATTCAAAAAATTTCCCAATGCCAAAAAATACAAGGATTTCCGCAAAATGCTCGAAGAACAGAAGGACATCGATGCCGTGGTCGTGGCCACACCTGATCATATGCATGCCTTTGCGTCCATGATGGCAATCAAGATGGGTAAACATGTCTACTGCGAAAAGCCTCTGACCCATTCCGTTTGGGAAGCGCGACAAATCGCCACGGCCGCACGCGAACACAAGGTCGCCACTCAAATGGGCAACCAGGGGCAGGCATCAGAGGAAACCCGCAGGCTCTGCGAGTATGTCTGGGCCGGTGCAATCGGGCCAGTGCGTGAAGCCCATATCTGGACGGATAGACCATCCAGGGGACTTTTTGACGAATACTGGCCACAGGGTGTTCCACGTCCAACCGACACACCACCTGTACCGGAAACGCTGGACTGGGACCTCTGGATTGGACCCGCTCCACTCCGCCCGTATAACCCTGCTTATCTGCCTGTCAAATGGCGCGGCTGGTGGGATTTCGGTACCGGCGCTTTGGGAGATATCGGTTGCCATACATTCGATCCGGTTTTCCGCGCATTGAAACTTGGGCATCCTTTAAGCGTGTCGGCATGTTCGAGCCGTGTAAATGAAGAAACTTATCCCCTCGCTTCGATTGTACATTATCGTTTCCCCGCCCGCGGAGACCTGCCACCGGTAGAACTGACATGGTATGATGGCGGATTGAGGCCACCCCGCCCTCCGGAACTTGAAGATGGCAGGGAAATGGGCACAAATGGACGTCTGCTGGTTGGTGACAACGGAAAAATACTCGACAACCGGCTCATACCTGAAAAGAAACATCAGGAATTCCCACCACCGCCGAAAACCATTCCACGTTCAGTCGGACACCACAAAGAATGGATCGAGGCATGTAAAGGTGGCAAACCAGCCGGCTCCAATTTCCCCGACTGGGCCGGCACACTGGCAGAAGTTGTTCTGCTCGGTAATGTGGCCCTGCGCGTTAAAATGAGAGAACATCTCACAAAGATGCGGCTTAACTGGGACGGACCAAACTTGAAGATTACAAACCTGGAGGAAGCAAACAAGTATCTACGCCGCGAATATCGCCAGGGATGGAGTTTATGATATTATGAATAATCAAACGATGGAACAATACGGTTGTCTGGCCGTTATTGCCGGTTTACTTCTGGCTGGATATGCCACTTCCGCAGAAACAGTCTACGAACCCAAATGGGAATCGCTGGACAAGCGCCCCGCCCCGGCATGGTATCTGGATGCCAAGTTCGGCATCTTCATCCATTGGGGCATCTACTCCGTACCTTCATGGGGTGCCCCGAAAAGTTATTCGGAATGGTACTGGCATAACATGTACAACAAAAAGGAGAACAATGTCTGGTGGCAGTTCCATAAGAAAAATTACGGCGAAAATTTCAACTACAAGGATTTCGCTCCGATGTTTAAAGCAGAACTGTTTGATGCCGATCAGTGGGCGGACATTTTTTACCGGTCCGGCGCTAAATACATTGTTCCGACATCGAAACACCATGACGGTTTTGCCATCTGGCCAAGCAAACATGCCAGTCAAACGTGGGGCCGCCCCTGGAACAGCATGGAAATTGGCCCTAAACGCGATCTCCTCGGAGAACTTGCAACTGCTGTCCGTAAAAAGGAAGGCATGCGCTTCGGTTTCTATTACTCGCTTTATGAATGGTACAATCCATTGTGGCTGAAAGACCGCAAGCAATATGTTGTTGAACATATGCATCCGCAGTTCAAGGACGTCGTCACTCGTTATAGTCCATCCATCATTTTCAGCGACGGAGAATGGGACATGCCGAGCAGTGACTGGAAAACCGAGGAACTGCTGGCATGGCTGTACAACGAATCGCCATGCAAGGAATACGTGATTGCCGATGACCGCTGGGGCAAGGAAACACGCCATAAACACGGCGGTTACTTCACCACTGAGTACGGCGCCGGCATGAAAGACGCAACCCATCCCTGGGAAGAAAGTCGTGGCATGGGCTTTTCCTACGGTTACAACCGCGCGGAAAATATTAACGACTATCAAAGCGCACGTGAGTTGATTTTAATGTTCTGCGACCTTGTCAGCCGCGGCGGCAACCTGTTGCTCGATATTGGTCCAACCGGCGATGGACGTATCCCCGTCATCATGCAGGACCGTCTCATTCAAATGGGTAACTGGCTGAAGGTCAACGGCGAAGCCATCTATGGCACACGACATGCCGGACGCGAATGCCAATGGACTACCGGTGAACGGCCTAAGCAGGGTTATAAAGATTACAAGGAAGAGTACAATCTGATGGCCCAGATTGGCCAGTCTCCCAAAGGCAATAAAGCGGTAAAACAGATGTTCTTCACCAGGAAACCAAATGCGTTGTATGCCATCACTGTCGGCTGGCCAGGCGCACAACTGGTGATCCATAACATAAAGGTACCTGCCAATGCTGAAGCCAGTCTGCTCGGATTACCCGACAATCTAAAATACGAAGTCAAAGGCAAAGACCTTATCATTCAAGTACCGGTATTGAATGGGGACCAGATTCCCTGTTTATATGCTTATTCGTTTAAAATCACCGGTGCAGAATTGTTGCCGGAATAGGTTGTTTATCAAACGTTATTTATTTTCTGATGAATCCTTAAGAGTTTCATTATCACTTCTGGACAAGAACCATGGCTTCATCAGTTCCCCCTGATTTCATTTCAGGCTATCACGAACAACCTGTCAGACCGATAAGTTGCGCGAATTTAATGCATCTCAACTTCGCATGTTCCGATACCGGGACGATAGAAGTTGAACTGGACGTTCGGATGATCCGCCAGCAACGACATCGGTACAGAGGAATCCGGAATCTGCCTGGAAATCATGAAAGTCGTAAGCCGCTGACCAAACGGATTATCATGTTTCCCTGCCTGCCAGATTGATACTTTTCCCGCCTGCCAGGTTTCTACCGGGCCAACGCTGATGGCCTGGGTAGGCACAAGCGTGATATTACCACCGCCGGAAGTCCGGGCATTCTGGGAAACGGTCACAGGATGCAAATTCACAACCCGCGTTGTGAGCTTGCGGTATTCGGCGGGTGACGGAGGCGCATTTTTGTATTTACCGGTACGACTCGGCGGATCATTGAACGCCCAATGCTTGATATCGCCCTGCCCACCCTGCATTACGGCACAACGGACACCTTCCCAACTTTTCCGATAGACAGCAGTATCGGCCTTCGGAAAATGAAGATTAGCATCCGGCATTACAAGATCTTTACGAATACGATTGAAGCAAAGCTCGCGATCGGCCTTCTCAAACGAAAGCGGATGCGTCGGCGGCGCTTCCTTGCCATCCAGGAACCACTCGTCCATGCCCCAGAAATGAGCGGATTTCAAAGAAAGACCGATTTCGTTGACAATTCGGGCAACAAGCGGCAATTGTTCTGTCGGCCCTATGGGACCACAAATACCTACAGGATTATCAGGCGTGGATTGTTTCCATGCCGCAATATATTCGAGTGCCTCAGCCAGGTAGAAATCTTCCAGCGTATCGTAGAAGACAACCTTGAAACCGGGCCTTGACAATTTAAGCATCTTGTCCGGGGTAAGTTTGGCTACTTCTTTAATGATATCGCCGTCCAGTGTCGTGTAATCCCACCAATCAGGAGCCATTGAACTGATTTTTCTTGGCATGTTGAACTTCCTTTCTTTTAGAATACTTTTTTCAGTTTTCGTTCGTAGTCTGAGTTTATTAAATAATTTTTACCTAACATCTTAAGCGGATCAATATCAGGACCGCAAAAACCTAAATGCAAATGCCGCCGCCAGGCTTCGGCATATTTGAACCTGCGTGACAATTTTCCAACAGACAGGGCAATATCTTTCATTGTCTGGAGGTACGAGTTGAGCTTCTGACTGGTATCCAACCAGTTTTGCTGGCTCTTGTGCATCCTGAGCGCAGCCATTTTGGTGTCAAATACCGGTGTTATATTCACATAAGCCCCGGCGACAATACGCCGGCGCAACGGATCAGTCTGACTATGTGGCAACGCGTGATATATTGTCACATCATAACTATCAATGCCCCTTTCCGGCTCACAACGAAAGTTCGGCATCTCCTTTGCAAATGCCGCCGTCACCGCCAGACGGCAGGTGTTTGTGTGGTCTTCCATGTAATCCACAGGGGAATGGGTCAACAGGACAGAAGGTTTGACATCACGAATGACAGACGTAAGACGGCGAAGAGTTTTTATTTCGTAAAAGATTTCCAGGTCATTTACCAGCGGCGGATGATAATGCGCCCCCATAATCTTTGCAGATTCACGCGCTTCACCCCCGCGCATTTTGCAGATGGTTTTATAATCGTACTCTCTTGTGCCGCAACTGCCATTACCAACATTCATGTAATGGATCTCGAAGCCGGCCTTTTTCAGCAAAAGCAGAGTTCCTGCCATCTGGAATTCAATATCATCCGGATGTGCACCGATGGCCATGGCAACTTTAGCATTTCGAATTTTCGGTTTACTGGGCACGGAATTCCTCCCTCACTTAGATTCAAAACATTGACGTTAAAAAATAGAACGTTTTTAAGGTGGGAAGTCAAAGCGAAAAACAGGAAATTTAGAAATGAACTTCACGTGGTGGCCCGGTCATCCCATCGGACGGGCATACACTTTACTTTTCCAATACCACTTCGCACATGGTACGGGCAAGTTGTCGGCCAAAATTCAACCGGTCTTTGGAAGTGGGATAATGTCCCAGCTTGGAACTGCTCGCAATACCCTGCTCCATCAGAAACGCAGGTTTACCGAGCTGTTTGTCAAGGAATTCATAAACCGTAAAGCGGCCCGGAGCAGGTTTCGAATGCGATGGAATCGGGCCCCTGGCGCTCGGATTGAAAGTAGTGTCCCTGACCAACCGGGCAAAAAACCTTTCCACGATTTCATTGTGTTTTTCCGATCCACTTATCCATTCATCCCGTTCCTGATTATGAAGAGCAAGAAAGAAATCCATCCGGCCAAAATCAATCATGACCTTTTTCATAGCGCAGATCTCCGGCATCAGACGCCGGCTCTCAACACTCAACGGATCAGCCGAGTCCCAGTTTCGATTGACATCATAACCATTACGATTGAAACGTACTGCGCCATTGGCACAGCCATCAGGATCAGCCATGGGAAAGATTTTAAAGAGTACCCGGTTACGATATGACTTTCCTTCATCCGAAAGCAGAAAACGAATGGCACCTTCGCCTAGAAAAGAAGTGCCGCTTTCCCATGCATGTTGACGGCACATGAGCCACACAACAGGTTTTTCCGTTTCTTTCCGTGCTGTATCACTAATCGTCAACAGATGTAAATTCCGACCTTCCACACTTTTCCCGATGACTTCGTCTTTCAAATCAGGATGGCCACGGATTTCGCCAAGCAACTGATCCAACCGGCCTGCAGTGTATGGTTCGACATGGGCGATCCAGACATGATCCGACTCTGGAGTAATGGTGAACGACGCACGATCGGTAACCTTATCAAAGCGCATAGTCGTCAGGTGCCGCCAGTTTTTGCCATCGGTACTGACCACAGGCGGCGATTGATCAGTAATACATATGCCGCCAGGTTTGTAGTTATATTCGCCGCGCAAATCGGTAAGGGTAAAGGTCAGTTCACTCCCTTTTGCGTTATTAACACAAAAAAAATACCATGAAACCTGCCTGTTACGGCCATCGTTGTCAGCTTGCCCAGGTACATGACAGAGAAAATGAGTATCGGAAAGTTTCTCAACCTGACCAAGCATACCGCCCTCAAAATCAGTTGTGATGGTAATATCGGCGCACATGGCCGGAACCGTCAACAAATACGCCATGAACAGAATCGAACACCATTTAAGTTTCTTTACCATCAAATTAAAACACAATTGCCAAACAGTAATTATGTTCATATTCAACTTCCTTTTCCCGGATTATTTCTTATCCCGCGCATAGACACGCACGTAGTCAATTTCCAAATCGCGCGGATATGTCAGATTGGGATCGATCTTCCCAATCCAGCCCGAATACTGGAAGAGCGCCATGAGGATGAACATCTTCTCCTGCGGAGTGGGACCTTTGTAGGTCTTGATAACCTTGCCGTCCAGATACCAGTCAATCTGGCCCTCCTGCCATTCCATGGCCCAGACATGAAATTCTTTCGAAGCATCTATATCCACTTTGGGCCGGTAATGCGCTTCCCTGGTAAAGTGGAGGTTCAGGTCAACTGTACTGCTCGTATCGCTGATACAACGGCCCTGCTGCTCAATAATGTCGATCTCTACGACCCCATCTCCAACCGTTTTACGACCTCCGTCCGGCGTGTATTCCTGCTTGGTAGGGTCGTGCTGATGCAGCCATAAAGCACTGAGCAATCCTTCCCCACGCGGACAGCGGCAACGGATCTCGAACCATCCATACTTCTGTGCAAACTTGTCGAGAATCTGATATTCGTTGGTGGTTGCTCCAAAACGATGATCCGATGTCTGAATACAACTGACACATTGATTAGTCCTGTTTGGGCGGAACGGCAGTTTCTCATCAATACGTAATTTCAGGACACCGTTTTCAATTACGTAACACGCATTATGATCGGTCCAGCGGCTCGGTTTGCCAATACGCTTAAAATATTCCTTGCGGCCAGACCGGTATGCTGCGAACCAATACATGTCGTTCAATTGCGGCCGGTCAAATTCATCCTGGAACGTCAGCTTCCAACCAGATTTCTCAACAGAAGGAGCCGATACGTCAGCACCAAGAACAAAATCTATTCCAAGAATCCAACAGATGCAGATTGCACATATGTTTTTGTTTTTCATTATCATATCCCATTTACTGTAGCGGCATATCACGGTCCCACCCCATCCGACAATTACAAAAATCCCTTTTGCACTGCTGCCAAAAATAAATCATTTCAGGGACAGCAGTGGTCATCACTTCAGACGGAATGAGAACTGTTTCGGTTCCGGGGCAAGGATGATTGTATTCTCTACATTGTTCAGACGAAGCGTCATCTTCCCCTTCCCTTCAGCCGTAAAGTTCAGGGAATCCCCATCTTGTGACACGTTTCGAATGATTACCTTTCTGGCCTTGGAAAAGACACAGGGTAACCGAACCAGGATCCCCACCTCATCCGCACCAAGGCTTACCTTCGTCCTCGTCATACCGTCTTTGAGTGTCGTGGGCCAGTCTGCCGCGTACCGTTTGCCATTCTTATCGAACCGGTGACAAATCATGAGACTGGCGTCGTTTTGCCAGCCGTACTCTCCCGTGTGCAATGTAATGATCCGTTCCCTGCCCAGGAGATATCCGTAATGCAGTTCGATCGGCGTGAAGGGAAAAACGTAGGGCGAGATCTCGTGCTCGTAGGTATATGTGGTCCCCACCAGGAGTGTCGCCATCCGCAACGCACGAATCCAGTTCCCGAAGTCCCTTCGGCTGCTTGCGTAGCCGAGCGGCGTGTCGAGGTTACCCTGATAGTTCCAGTAATCGTTATGTTGGATCTCGACCATCCGCTGGACCTTCTTTTCGAGAAGCTTCCGGGTACACGGTGGCCCATTACCCATGAGAGTCCCACCCTTCGCCCGTACGCGATCAATGACGGCCATACGATGTCCTTCGCCAAGTAGCGTCGTCACGCCAACCTGACGAAGGATCGTGTAGTTCTTGGGATCCAAGATACATGAGAAGCCGTCGGGGGTGTTGTAGGTGATCAGCGGAGCTCCGTATCCGGTGCCCTCCATCTCATCCCAGTAGAGACCATCCACTCCCATCTCATCCATGTATCGTTCCGCCACGCCAAGCATGGCCTTGCCGAAGGAGTTGTCCAATGTGGCCACCACGCTGTAGGTCAGGCTGTATTGGCCGCTCCATTCGGTGGAGAGTTGCTCACCCTTCTCATTGGTGAGCCAACTGTCCTTGAAGCGCTCGTGTCCGCCGTCAGAGGTATCGCGCTGGGTATCGTAGTAAACCAGCACTTTGATACCAGGCTTCATCTCATGGAGCTTCGCTGTCGCTTCCTTCAGTCGCCGCCTGAAATCAATCCAATAGGGATCCATCACGCCGGTCCCGAACCCGATTTTTTTACGATCATGCTTACCGTCCACCCATCCGCCACAGTAGCAGGCATAATTAATCCCGAGGCTGCTGAATTGTTCCCGAAGCTTCTCGATTGGCGTGGCAATAATTGTATCAGGGCTGAAGAAAGTCCATGCACCCTCCGTCGTAAAATTCGACCCGCGATCTTCACGAACGAGATTAATGAAATCATAGTAGTCACGTGATGCCACTGGATATATGGCCCATTCGAGTGTCCTTACCCCGCCCGGAGGAAGATAGAGCATTTCCGTACGAATACCGGCGCAGGAAGGTTTCTGTTCGCAGTACAGACGCGCCTGACTAGCAAAAACGGTGTCCTCGCAGATGATACCAAGGCCAACATCGCCGATCGCCACGTGAACACTCGGATTGGCAGGGGCATAATAGTTATCCATACACGGATCCGGACTGCCAGCTATGCGGATTTCCGCGGCCCCCTTGTCCTTCAGGTCAAGGTCGTGACGGACCAAAAGTCCGAGCGGCGAGTCAGTGTGGGCATTGGTGATCTCGTCGGTGACCTCGACACGCCGCGCTGTGAAACGAACCTTACGTGAGATACGGTAGTCCGGACCAACGGCGATTACTTTACCTCCGTCTTTGGCCTTCTCGACCGTAACAGCCCAAGAAGGTTGGCCACTTTTATCAGGCGAGTCACTGGGCACAAGGCGGTTGAGTCCTGCGTTCGGGTAGGAGATCGCACTGGCAAACTCCCATCTTTCCTTCCCAGTGCGAAGGATAAATCCGCCTCCGGGTAGTATGCGGCCCTTGTACTTGGCAGGCCCCGCGCTTGGCTTACCGGTGTTGATGACCGGTTCGATTGTGGCTCCGGCGGCCATCATGGGGCTTGCGCCAGCCTTTGTGTGGATCACAATTCGCTGGATGATAAGTTCCCCTCCACCTCCCTTGAACGAACTATTTGCTGTATTAACAATTTCAAGCCGGTTTTCCGCTGCAGGGTTGGTTAGATCCGTTACGTCCAGTACATACGTATATGGATCACCCACGTAACATGTCACCTTGCGTCCCTTCTCGAAGTCAGGGGCATACAGTAGACGCCATCGTCCCCCATCAAACCAACTGGCTGGCAGGTTTCGCGCCACAGGAGAAGTGAGCGGCTTATTCAGAAGCCGTGACACACTGCGGCTTTTGGCGGCCCCAACCAACCTGCCGTTCAGTTTGATCTCCATAAAGAGCGACGAACCGGAAAGCGCGGGGTAGTTCATCCGGGCAGTTATTTCGAGAGTCACCGTGGTATTCTGCTGGGGCACGGTACCGAACTCGAAAGCCTGCGTCTTCGCTGGGGGAATCGAGGCCTCGTTTTTGATGACTTCAATGTCATCGGCCAAACTCCAACTCGAAACCAAAAGGAACAAAATAAACGAAATTCTAAACATGATGTTTACCCCTCCAAATCATGGGATTGATAATTAATCAGACTTCTCCTTGAGTAAAGCGGCAACAGCAAAGATCAGAGGATAAAGTCTTTCGCTGTACCATAGTTGTGCAAAATAAAGACCTATTGGCGCGGGTTCAAAAGCATGTCCTTCTTTAATATAATTACTCAACCAGGCAATTCCCCGATTGACAGCCTCTTGATGTCCATGTTGCGCCAGCGCAGTAACGGCCAGCGCGGTTTCCTCAATGGATGAAGACACATTAGCGGCACCTCCCCACCCGCCATCCGCGTTCTGTACCGACAACAGCCAACGACATCCATTTCCGACAAGCGCGCCGCTATCAAGCAAGCGATCCTTCGTAATTTCCGACAATGCGATAATCACTTGTGCTGTTCCATAAGTTGGATTTTCACTGCCGGGCGCTTTTTGATTTCCAAACCATAAAGGAATCCATCGACCATTCCCCTGCTGGGCATCGTGCAAATAGTCCAGCGCCCTTTCGATGAATTTATTCACCTGTGAACGCAAGGTTGGATCAACGTGATCATACCAGGCATCCAGTGCCCTGAGTGCATGCGCTGTAATATCCGGACAGCTCCTGTCAAACGGCAGTTTGCCCCACCCTCTGCAGAATGTCGGAACGCCCCCATCACTGTTCTGAATATCCAGCAACCATTTTACACCGTTCACTCCTGCTTCAAGAGTCTCACCATCAACCTTGCCAAGATGTATCAATGCCAGCAGAACGCCGGAAGTATCATCCGCATCAGGCACACCACCCGGAAGATCTGTCCAACCCCACCCGCCGGGCGCGGCATCCGTGAAAATATTTCTTCGCCGGAATTGCTGTGACAACAACCATTTGTTTATTTCATCAGCGCGCCTGATTTCCCCAGTACCTCCACTGGCAAGAGCATTCACTGCCAGGGAAGTTACCCACGTGGTAAGATTTGTATCGATTGGCCAGCTCCCGTCATCACGCATACCGGCCAGCAGGAATTCCACGCCCTTTTTAACCACACAGTTATTTCCATAACCGGCACCGACAAGGCTCATGACAACAAATGAAGTCAATGGCGTCGCCTCGAGAAATCCTCCGTTTACAGGCTGTAATTTTTCAAGAATTTTCAAGGCCTTTTTCCTGCAAAGACGTCTTATTAAATCCCTGAATGAATGATGATCAGAACTTTTCGTATATTTCAACAGTCCTATGGATATCAGGGCAGGTAAGGCATAACTGACAACTGATAATCGAAAAAGCCTGAGAAGAAAGCGTGGCATTGCAACCAATTCAAAGGGGAGTTGTGGCACCAAGCGCCATGCATCTTCATCATTCCCCAACCTGCCCGCCAATGCACACATGGAAAGAATCGGTGCTGAAAAAGTTCTGTCCTCTCCATAACAGGAACTTATCACGTTAGACATATCGGCCGGGGACAAACTCCCGGCCCTCTCTTTCAACCAGTTCCCGGCGCGATTGACAACTTCGCTGGATACAGAAATATCAGGGGTTGCAATCGAAAAAGCAGACCAGCACAAAGCGGTGGTGGATATATTACTTACACTGTCGGGAGTATCGCCCCAGCCACCATCATAATTTACATTACTTTCCAACCATTTCAGGCCACGCGCTATTTGGTCCCTGTATTTGTTTTTGTCAACCTGTGCAAAAGCGAACACGGCAAGAGAAGTGGAAAGCGCGCTGCTTGACAGCTTACCTTCCCACCAGCCCTTTTCATTACATTCTCCGTATAACTGCTCTACAAGATTGTTAACGAGCTTTTTCATTATGATCAACGGTTTAATCGAGCGATCCCAACCCCAGCAAAGCGTAAAATGTGTATTCACAGTCCGTAGTGAGGTCAACCGGACTGCCTGCAAAACCGCCATCTTCCATCCACAAAAGGTCGATAAATTCTTTGCAGGCAGTTGCTTTATCTCCCAGTGGTGCTCCAACTGTCCTTAAAGCGTGTAGTGCCGTTCCTGTCGACAACAGATCCGGCACTTTCGTATTTTCACTAGCAAGAAATCCTCCTCGTTCAGTACAACGATCCAACATCCAATCAATTGCGGAATTATCCACCTTAACACCGGCATTCTTCAGTAAAACCACGGCAGCGGCTGTGGCTGTTGTAGTTCCCGATTCAATACTCTCTTCGTTACTGTAACCGCCTCTCATACATTTCAGACTATCCACTGACCGGATAATACCTTCTATGTCCGGCACATCCATTCCACAATCCTGATAAGCACAGTATGCAAGAAAGTTCGCATAGATACTCCCTCTGCTGGTGCACGCAACAGCATGATTATATCCACCACAACCGGCTCTAAATTTCTCTATTCGAGCAAGGATGTTTTTATCGTCATAATCAGAAGAGAACTTCCCCTGCCCACCCATCAACCTGCATATAGCCCTGCAGCGCAAAAGACATGTCAGATGAACAAAATCAAGATCGACACCGTCACCAAATCCCTGAAGATAATTCCACGTCCTATCGAGAGAAAATTCCACACCAAACGCGGAGAGAGATGTCATCCCAAAAACAGTGTAGTACAAGTCACTTGCAGTTGTTCTGCCGCGAAACCCGCCATCATCATTGATTTGCCCAAGGAGATAAGAGGAAACGGAGTCTACGGCATCATTTTCAAGATGACCGACAGCCCGCATGACAGATTTGAACATTTCAAGACCGCATGTTGATGCAATGTCAGACATCGCCGAGAATCCTGCTGACGATCCTGCGCAGGAACGTCTTCAAATAAGCATTTCGCAAAGGGTTCAAGGAACGGATTGCTTCATTCCTGTAGTGGTGTAAAAGTTGTACCGCCTTTTCTTCAACATGCAGACCGGTAAATATTCTGCGTATCTCATTAACAACATGCTCTTCACGTGCTTGAAGATGCCAGAGATTGATCACGTTTTCCTTTTCAGCGTTCGCACTGTTCTCGCAAACCAAGGCAAAAAGCACTGAAGGCCGTAATGAATTTACATCAGAACCATCACCCATTTGCCGGAAATCCAGAATATCATCCCTGATCTGGTACCCAATACCCAGAGATTTACTGAAAGTTTCAAGTACATCGCGTATGTCACTGCCTGCCCCTGCTCCTATTGCACCCAGTTGGAGCGCAACATTAAAAGCCGGCACTGTTTTGAGACTAAAAATATTCAATACCTGCTCAAGCGACAAAGCTTCACGTTTCCGCATCCATGAAAGCTCGTCACCCTGTCCCAGACATAAGCCATGATGTCCCGCAGAAGCAACCTTCAACGCTTCCAGGGTATTCCCTTCCGTTAAACCGCTGTCCGCTATTAATCCATACCCAATACCAAGAAGCAGGTCACCGACATTAAGCGCAATTGGTATTCCGTATTGACGATGAAGAGTCATATCGCCATATCTGAAATCATCATTATCCTCAATGTCATCATGAACAAGCGACGCCTTATGAAAGCACTCAACAGCAACCGCAAGTTTCTTCATCGGTTCCGGTATAATCGGGTCCATGTCATTCAGTGCCCGGAACACACATGCCGAGAGTAACGGCCGCCAACGTTTCCCCGTTTTACCAAGCCATGAGAGGGCAATCTTTTCCGTCGGAGTACCAGACGAATTGATGAATGACAATATACTGCTAGAGTTGAACCATGACTCTACATCTGACCTCAATTTGTCAAAATCAAGGCGACCGGCCCACTTCCCGTTCGACCTGAGCCGGAGAGCATCCCTGACCCAGTCAAGATCAACTTTGGTATTTACACATCCATCCATGAATAATGGTATTGCAATACCCGGTATGGCGTCCGCCGCCATATGCGGGAAGGATCGCTCAAGCGTTTCCATACAACTCACACCAATGACGGCATCAACTTTTCCGCTCTCAAGCAACTTCGTCACAACGGTAGCTCCCTCAGCAATCAGAACTACATATCCAAGGTCTTCAGCTTCCGCCTGAAGTTTCCCGATTGGACACCGCCCACACTCTTTACACAAAAGCCCGAACTCATCGATCTCTGCCTGACATTCACCCACCGACCTCAGACACTTCGGCAGAAGAAGAATCCGTCGTTCAAATGGTATTGCAGCCATTGTATCGCGCCATACTTCATTACCAACCAACACGATAATAAAATCCCTGAGTCCCACCTCGGCACCGGACAACTCAACCACCTTGTCGGCATGGGGTACCATTTCTTCCATTGACAGCGGTGGTACCAGTTTCTGTTCTTTCACATAATCACGTACTATCGCAAGCAACCGATTCCGTTCCTCGCGAATTCCGGGCAAACTCTTCTGGTCGGTTTCTACCTGTTTTTCTTTCGCAGTTTTCATTAGCTCAACAACCTCAGCCGTAAGCACCAAAACCAAAGAACCAGTGTTTCTTCGCGAACCTGTAAGCCCAGCTCTTTTCGGGTATCTCATTCCCGGTCATGTCATGACTGCACATTGCCGTCATACATGACAATTCATTAAATACTTTCGAACGTCCACTGCTGTCCTGCGCACCCTCTCTCTCCATGAACTGCTTTAATTTTTCCGGGTCCTCCATCAGGATACAACCACGTGTCGCTTTACTCGCGAACGTCCGGAAATCCTTCAGCAATCTCGATTCGTTAAGCGTGGTATATAGATTGCCTCCATTACCAATATTGTCGAGAGAAAACTGTATCGGCGGACAAGGTTCAATATCGCCTCCAGGTCCAATATGGTTTGCTATGCCGACAGCGGCGGGACAGAGAGCCCTTCCCATATGGTCCCAATACGCATCCACAACAATGATGGGGGTTTTTGTCCTGATATCAACGATGAATTTTCTCAACTCGAGGATTTCGTCACGGGAAAGCGCCAGTTCCGGCGCCGGGTCCGGACCGACAGGCCGGTAAATATAATACCAGGCATAATGTACTCCCCGCCTGACCAGCCCATTTAAATATTCTTCACACGCGAGATCCTTCATATTTGATTTACACACACTCGTCGCCACTCCGATTATAAGCCTGTGCTTGCGGCAAAACTCAAGCCCTTCCATGGTTCTCTCATAAACCCGCTTACCGCCACGACGTTCATCACTCACCTTCTCAAGCCCCTCAACGCTTATCAAAGGACTGACATTTCCCAGCGCTTTCATTTTTGCGGCAATATCGTCGGTTATCAGTGTTCCATTGGTAAAAAGAATAAAATAGCAGTCCGGGTATTTCGCAATCAGGTCAAATAAATCTTTGTGAAGAAGCGGTTCTCCGCCGAGAATGCCAAAAAAATACGACCCCTGTTTCCTGCACTCATCGATAATCCGGCCAAGCGCATCGGCTTCAATCTCTTTCGGCGGCTTTGTCACGGATGACCAGCAGCCCCTGCAGGAAAGGTTACAGTTGTTAGTTACCGAAATAAACAGGAATGCAGGAAAGAACTCACCCCTTTTCAATCTCTTTTGAAACCTGGCAACCGAACACATCCCTTTCCACCCGAAATTATAGACAAACTTCCAAAGAAGTCTTTTATCAGTCTCTGCAAACATCCGTGTTACCAATCCAGCCATTAATTCGTCCCTATTCTGAAAATTTCTTTCGCTCCAGTTCCGCCTGTTCCATGTCGGTCTTTTTAATTAAAAATTTCTTTGCCTTTTTCCGGCGCTCCGCCAAGGCAGCATAAATATCATTTCCGAGGAGTTCGTTAACATTGATTTTTATTTTTTCCCTTACACTTTCTTCATCATTAATCTCCGCTCCATCAATGGGCGGTTCAGTATATTTGGGAAATATTATGGCCGCCTTCGGACATATCCGCGCGCAGGCAGGGCAGTTATTCTTGCAGTTCCGTGGATTCTTGACCTCAACCTTGTTACTTCCACCTGTCGCATAAACACCAAACAGGCAAAAACTCATGCATTGTTTGCAGTTCTCACACCTGTCATAGTCAATGACCGGAAACCATGGATCCCACTGATCATTATCACTCTCGATAATAATCTCGTTACCTTTGTTTTGATCTGCTGAACTCCATTCTCTGATTTTATCCAGGATATTATTAACATCGTCCTTCCTGGTGTTTATTACACCCATCTTCTCTTCATTCCATTCAATTCCCGCCATGCTGAACAGCCATTTTACCGCCCTTGGATAACAGGCCATAACGGCAATTTTATTTGCACGATCCGCCATCTCTTTTAATTCACGACCTTTCTTTACCGCCATACCACACAAATCAGAAATAGTGACAAATTGAGGTCCAGTTGTCCGCAAACCATCCAGAATCGCACGTTTTGTTTCGTCGGTTACAAATCGCCGACCTGAACATAAACAAAATAAAAGTAAATTTGAAGTTTTCACAAATGAATATCCAATAAGTTAAAAAAAATGTATAAGGAACTGTGTTTTAAATAAGACATACATTATTTTTGGTTTAACTGCCAGATGATAAAAAACATCTAATGTAAAAACATGCCAAAAATTCTGTATATTGTGACAGTCTTTGACGTCAGTATTTCGTTACGAATATGTTTATAATTATTACGCAATATTTCATAAGCTGTACAAAATGGTTGAGTTCCTGCCTGTTAGTTATGTTTCTTATTTCCATGTCGCAAGCCAAAGACTGGCCACAATGGGGTGGACGCGACGAACGAAATTTTGCTTCCGATGAAAAGAACCTTCCTTCCGCGTTCAAACCCGATGGCTCGAAAACTGAGAATGGACAGAAAATCATCATCCCGGGTGAGAATCTTAAATGGTCAGCCAACCTCGGCACCCAAACCTACTCTACTCCAGCTGTTGCGAAAGGACGAGTTTTCATTGGCTCAAACGATGCACGTATAGGCGATGATTCGCGTTTCCAAAAGACCGGCGGCAGTACTTTTATCTGTCTTGACGAGGCCACCGGGAAATTGCTCTGGCAGTTTGTCATGCCACGTCTTAAAACAAAAAACCCGAAGTTCAACTATGATGACCTGAATCTGGGCATCTGTTCTTCCCCAACGGTGGACGGTGACCGTGTTTATGTCGTAAGCAGTCGCGGCGAGGTACATTGTCTGGACATCAATGGACAAAAAAATGGAAACGAGGGACCATTCAAAGACGAGGGTGAATATATGGATGACACCCGAATATTTCCCGATAAACCCGGCCGTTTCGATCCGACAGGCACAAACGTACCATCCCTGCCCAAACCTGTTGAAATCCGACCGGTCGATGGTGATATTATCTGGAGTTATGATTTCATTGAGGATCTGGATGTTTGGCCACAAGATGCTGTGGATTGTTCTATTCTTGTTCATGGTGATTATCTGTATGTGTGTACATGTAACGGCGTAGACAGGTCACATAAATATATTCCATCGCCAAGTGCACCCGACATTATAGTACTCGATAAGAAAACCGGAAAACTAGTTGCAGTCATGGATCCTCCACTCGGAAATGCAATCTTTCATGGCGACTGGTCATCCCCTTCCCTTGCCCGTATCGGCGAACAGACACTTGTTGTCTGGGGCGGCGGCGATGGAGTCTGCTACGCCTTTGACACTTATTTTACGTCGGGCGAAAATGGAAAACCCGGCAAACTCCGGCGTGTCTGGTCATTCGATTGTAATCCGCCACATAACAAGTTCGAGAATGGCAAGCCGCTCCCTTACAACAAGAATTCCAAAGGTCCCAGTGAAATAAATTCCACTCCCGTCTTTTACAACAATCGCATCTATATAACCGTGGGACAGGACAGTCGTCACGGTCCAGGACCGGGCTGTTTCTCGTGTATTGACGCGACCAAGGAAGGTGACATCACTGAAACCGGCAGGATATGGCAGTGTTTCGATGTCCAGCGGAGTTTCTCTAGCGCAGCCGTTGGAAACGGACTCGTATTCATCGCCGATTATACAGGAATTCTACGCTGTCTTGATGCCGATACTGGGACAAACTACTGGACACATGACTTGAAGGGGCGAGTTTTTGCATCGCCATTTCTCGCTGATGGCAAAGTGTATATCGGCACCGAGGCTGGCATGGTGACTGTTGCTGCAGCGGCAAAGGAAAAACAGATACTTTCAGAAGTTAAATTCGACGGCCCCATTTATGCCACTCCAGTGGCCGCCAACGGCGTACTCTACATTGCCTCTCAGAAGCATTTGTACGCCTTTCATGTACCGAAAAACTGATCTATCTGTCTTAACCTATTATCGAGACATGCTCCAGTCCTTCCCGTCCCGCCAATATCGCCGCTCCCAGTGCACCAGTCATTTGGGGTTCAGGAGAAATAATAATTTTATGATTGATGGCAGATTCCAACGCCTTGTCCATTCCGGGAATCAATGCAACACCACCTGTAAAAACCACGGGGTCGGTAATGTTCCTGCCAGCCATCGACGTAATACGGGATGTGATGGACATCTGAACGCCGGCAACTATATTCTCCGGCGTTTCACCAGAAGCCAGAAGTCCGATTATCTCAGTTTCTGCAAACACAACGCACATACTGCTGATGGCCGATGCTTTTTTAGCCCGTTGCGCCATTCCACCAAGATCATTTAGAGAAACCTCAAGCTTTGCCGCCACAACTTCAAGGAAACGACCGGTTCCTGCGGCACAACGATCATTCATAACGAAATCCCGTACTCCCCCATCAGGTTCCAATCTCAAGACTTTACTGTCCTGCCCGCCAATATCGACCACAGTTCTAGCCTGTGGTATCCAATGATGGACACCACAGGCATGACAGGTTATTTCTGTAATCGTTGTATCCGCGAAATCAATGGCATTTCGCCCATATCCGGTAGCAATGATTTTACCGACATCTTTGCGGTTTATACCGGCCTTTTTCAGGATGTCTTTCAAAAGAGACTCGGCCAGATCGGCCTGCTTTATCCCCTGGTCTGCAATACCGGAAGCCAGAACGCGAAGTTCTTTACCATCCAGAAGAATCGCTTTGACAGTCCTTGAACCGGCATCTATGCCTGCATAAATCATTTCTTTCTCCGTTCCTTCACGGTTTCCACCAACGCAGTCAACCGGGTATTAAGTGAAGGCAGTATTGAGTCAGCCAATGGCGGCACCTCGATCTCAAGAACCGGCAGTCTCATCTTCGACCTGACCTCATCGGCGATTATCGCCCCTTCAAGAGCGCAATGACTTGCCCCCGGAATCCTCGACACAATTACAGCTTCAGAACCAAACAAGCCAATATCATTGCAAATTCTCTGAGCCCTGTCACCTGTCGATCCGACCATCGGATCGGCAAGGGCCATTCTTGCTAACGCGTTCATTGGATGAATGTCCAACGGAATTTCATCCAGTGCGTGACAGAAGAGGTAATCGGTACCACATATTCTACCGCCGCAATCTTCAAGAAGGTTCATCACACGCAGATCTGCCACAGGATTTACCCAGAAAATACGAACAGCATCCGGATCAAAGAAACCAACACCGGCAGAAATACGTTTCCGGATCTCTTCAAGCAGTCCCGAGAGAACGTCCAGACTTTCCTGTTGGTCAGAGCAGAAATGTATCGCCAGCATCTCGGCTATAAGTAATTCCAATGCCGGTAGAGGACAAAATCTTGCCGTAAATGTTAGCTGCCTCAGTTCTCTGAGATATTGCCGTACCTTGTTCGCGGTTTTAATCCCGGTACAAAGCCTCTTATCATCTATCTTCATACCAGCCAGCGATTCAATCGCCAACTTGACCCTCTGCAGTTCAGATTCAACAAACTCAACCTGGCCAACAGGGCATTCAAAACCACCCGGCAGTTTAACAGATTGTTCATTTCTCTCGGGTTTCCGTCTGTGTAGTATTTCCCACCACAAAATAGGATAACCAAGTCCATTCAGCCGCTGGGCTATAGCGGAAAAATCGTCACAGGTAGCACCGACACTACACACAATCAGGTCAGGATCAGGAAAATGTGCCTTTGTGACAAAAGCGCCAAGCATGGCACGAACGGGACAGAATGATTCGTCTATGCCAAGAGAATCAGCAACAGCCAGAACCCCGGAACTCATCTCCATAACACATGGGGTCCACCATGCACCATCCGGATAGAATGCCGTGACATTTGGCAGTGAATAGGCCATGACAGGAACCGTGCCGAGGTCCTTCATTGTCCCGATAATTTTCCGGCCTTCTTTCCTGCTGGCATGAAGGCGGTCTTCTTCAGTCAAAAGAAAATTCCACAGATTCAGGGATGCCGGAGAATTATCAAACTTCAGTTTCTCCAGGCGCAGGTCACCGTCGGTCAAGTATCGGCGGAGAGGTCCGCCGTACTTTGGCTGATTAATTCCGGCGCTTTGCAGTTCAATAAACCGTTCGTCCCATTCGGTCAGCGTTATCTTTTTAGGGGCTAAATTCACGAAACAGTCTCCATGAAAGCCTGAATTCTACCCGCAGTACGAATTGCGGATGATTCGCCGTCAATATCCACATCAAGAAAAGGTATTTTCAGCCATTCCCGTAGCCTGGGCACTTTGGCATGCCATTTATCACACCAGATATGGCGAACAAGGATCACACCTTTTATTCCCCGGCAATCAATTTCACGTTTGAGCCATTTGTACAACTCGCTGTTCGGACGACGAAATGCATCCGGTATATGCCCGAAATAGCATGAAGCCAGTTCCAAAAGAGAATCGTCTTTTTCAGAACGACGGCCATTAAACGGTGCTGGCATTGTCCGTTCCCCGCTTTCTGTCCCATCCAGAACAACATTACCACCAGAATGTCTTATAAGATTAAAAAGGTTGAAGTCCTGTATAGTAAGCGGTCCACCAATCAGTGCCACAGGAACCTTGTTTTCTTCTGCAATTCGGCCCGGCAGGGCGTGCATTATCTGCCCTGTTCGATTGAACTCGGCAATAGCCATGGAATAATCCATCGCATTCAGATCAGCCCGTAATGCCCTAAGCTTTTCTCTCTTTTTTGTATATTCCTCCATAACTCGCCACAAATAATCTGTGGCGGGAGATTTACCACCCATCGTCTCAAGAAAATTTCCAAGCCTTTTGAGTTCGGAAATGTAGAGCTTGATTACTGAGGGAATCTGCCATGTCGATGGAACATTCAAAAGGAATGATGGAATTGCTGTTCGCTGTTCTATGTAATCTTTTGCATGTCTCATCTGGTCACATACGGTTGTCAGGATTATCCCTGTGACACCGGACATTGTACACGCTGTATTGACGAATCCACGCATGTACGGACATACACCCGCAGTTACGTCTATGGGACCATTAAGACCTGTTGATTCCGGCAATATGCGGCTTGGAGTTAGACCATATGCCACAATCAATTCAGCCGGAACATAAGGACAACTATAGACAATCAAACCCATCTTATTACCGTTTTATCCTGTGCTTTACAGTTTCGAACAACGCCTGGACCCTCGTCGCAATACGGGCTGAATCGGAAGGAGAATAGTCTGTTTCTATCCGGAGATATGGAAGATGTATCTCATCCTCCACAAGCCGCCTGACATGAAACGATTCAACATCATAAGTAATACATGCCTGCCAGATCAGTTCAATCACGCATCCGGCCCTGTATTCCCCGGCCAATTTCCTGATCGAATCCAATCTCCCTTTGTTCTCCGTCATAACCGAACAAGGCAGATGGAAGTATTTCTTTGCCAGAGCCCTGAGAGGATCCTCGGCATCAGGATCAACATCTTCAAGAACAGGTTTAATACCTGTACAATTCTCCTGACAGACAACCAGTCCACCATTGCCTTCAATAACATCCATGACTCTTTCGGCGCCGTGCGGCAGAGGTACGCCGGTCAATAACACCCTTACCCGTTGATCAGGTTTCGGTAAAATCTTACGCCCAGGCAGTGTATTTAATGCCTTCTCGTACTGCTCAAGATCGACCGGTAGACAGGAAATAAGGCTCTTCATGTCCAGCAGTTCCCGACCTGTAAGAGGTGGAGAATCGGATTTCATCAGTTCCGCAAGGTCCCGCCTCAGCCTCCGTTCCGTGTTCATTTCAACGATTGCTGAGCGTATGGCTTCATCGGTGATTTTTACACGAAACCGTTCCGACAACTGTTTCTTCAGCATACGGAGTTCATAAAGCCAGTATTCGAATGCCTCTGGATTATTTGGTTTCTGCGGAAGTTCCAGAACGTGCATGGGGTGCCGTTTTGCCAGAAGTTCATACATCTTCTTTTTACCATCACATGTGGTCTCTGCCACAAGAAGATCGGCCATTTCCATGAACGGGTTCGCCTTCTCAACACTATAACCATACGTTGACTTGATAAGCGGACAAAGGTTTGCGGGCAGATCATGTTCTGCCGCTGGAATCATTTCTACCGATCCTCCGCAAAGGCATACGGGAATTGCCCCGGCCGCCATAATTAGTTCGCGGGGAGTGTATTCGCACATGATCCCCACCAGTTTCCTGCCCTTTTTCTTTTCAGCACAGGCGTATTCATAACAGTGGTCGACCATTTCATGGAACCATACAAGCAGTTCACAGACCGAACTCCCATCCGTCCCTGTTAAACCAGACAAACCAGCATTCGGCGGGTTACAGGGATCAATTTCTTTAATATTGTTATTTTTCCCACAACATCCAGACATTGAATGCGTCTCCTTTTTATCTACCCGTTAAATCCCATTTCGACAAGAGATCCAACCAGTCACTGTTTTTATTCCTTCCGGGCCACAAAACAGCCCTGGATTATCTTTCCTTCATGCGCCAATCCCTGCATGAACACCATCTCGCCGCCCAATGCCTGCATCAGGTTCATATCAAACCCGATTATCCTCAAGGCATCATAAGTCAACTGCTTGTTCAGCATGTCGAGATAGAGGTCGACGCATGGCGCAAATCTGCCGGTATTGCTTGCTTCTTTGACAACACATCCGTTCTTTTCCAGAAGCCCATTGTAATCGGCGATCGACAACACATTCGGAAACTTCATGAACGTCATATATCGATCGGCCTCTGCATCCGTCATCCCCGGTCCTTCCACCCAATCAGTGAACGTGATAAGGCCTCCAGGCTTGACGACCCTTGTCGCTTCCCTGATCAAAGCGCTCTTATCTTCCACATAACACCACGCATCCTCGCCCCAGGCAAAGTCAAATGTACCGGATGGCAGGCCGCTGGATGTCACATCGGCCTTTATGAAACTTATCTTGTCTGCCAAACCAAGGTTCTTGGTCCGTTCAACGCCCTGCTTGATGACCTTCTCTGTGGCATCAACACCTGTCATCGATTTCACGCCTTTGAACTTCGCCAAGAACCGCATTCCTGCACCGTTGCAGCAACAGAAATCCACACCCGACATGCCATCTCCGATACCTGCCCTGGTCGCAAGGTCCATCGATGATGCAAACCCGCCGATGTGGACCTGCTCACCCATTATCAACTCCCACAAATCTCCCTCAACTCCACCGTAAACCTTCTGAACATCCTTTAAGCCAATACCCTGAACTGACTTCATGATACAGTCCCCTCTGAAATTACCTGTTGGATTTACCGTCGGACAAAAAACGATATTGCGCGTATGACGAACTTTTCATAACAAGCGTTGTACTTGTCATGATCGTTCGTTCAGGCGGCGGCAATACAACGGAATTATTGTGTTATTAACCCTGATATCAGCAGACACGCACACGGCGCGCCATTGCATATCTCCGCCTCACTGATGTTTATACAGGTCGAATCCCATTGTATCACCCCCTTCCGGATGGATCAGTAGTGATATATATGCCCAGCCAGTACAGGAGTCAAAAAGAATATCACAAGCATATGGTGCATTTAATTGACACCTACGGGCATTAGAGGTATTGTATATTAACTTTTTGCGGGAGGTATGATTATGAAAACATTTGTCCTGGCAATATCTGCAATGTTGCTTTTCTCCCTTTCCGGATATTCTCAAAATCAAACTGCACCTGATAATGGTGTCAAGAAGGCATCTTCAACCGTCGCAAAGGCAGGCACGCTTTCTGACAAGGAGATTGAAGAACTTCTATCAGAGTCCACTGACGAAAAAACAGGGCAGAAAATTGTTTTTAATGCATTTTTTGGAACCGCAAAACCAAAGAGTGCCTATGAAAAGAAAAAGTATGAGAAATCCGGTACAATCCCCATAAGAATCACTTGTACTCTCTCAGATGTTAAACAAGTCAACGGTAAGAATATGTCCAAGCTTTTAAGAGGTACTGCCCGCATGTATGTAATGGATTCTGATGGCAAGATTGTCATGACAGAATCCGCGTCCCTCGACAAAATGTGTCCTTCCTGAGGAGGCACTGGCGGCTACTTCGGTGAAGTAGCAAAAGAAGGTGAGTACACGGCTATCGTATGGGTAAAATATGGCAACAAGGGCAATTTCGGGAAAAAGTTGACCGCAAATATACAAAAACCCTGATAGCTTAAGTACCGTATTTTAATCAATGTCATTCGGCCTGAAATTCAAACAGCGGTTTATTCAGACTCTTTCTTTGATCGTTCTTAACAGCAATCTCCGTGGTGCAGAAACATACGGCTTCTGCCTGCCTGTGATGCATTGTAATACCTGTCCGCTCTCCTGGACACTGTGCCCAATCTACAAACTATCTGAGTTAGTCCAGTTTCATGAATCCCTTATCAGCACTGAATGGCTTATCATTGCCGGTGTCCTTGGATTCGGTGTTGTTGCCGGAAGATTCTTCTGCGGCTGGGTTTGTCCTGCCGGGTTTGTGCAGGACATGCTTTATAAAATACCTCTCATCAAGTTCCGCATACCGGCTTTCATGCAATGGTTAAAATACGGGTTCCTGGGCATAACCGTAATCATCGTGGCATATTTCTGGGGCAAGGAAGTACCGGCATTCTTCTGCACTTTTTGCCCCACAGCGACCATAGAATCGATAATACCTGCAATGATCTTTTCTCCGGAATATTCCCTAGGTGCCGCGGGTCACTGGCGATTCCTGGTACTCGCCTTAGTACTTATCCTTGCTGTTGCCAGTAATCGAAGTTTTTGCAAGATCATGTGTCCAATTGGTGCGCTGATGACCATAACAAACAAATTTTCGCTGTTTTCGATGAAACTCAGCGCGGACAAATGCATTCACTGTCATAAATGTGACAAGTCCTGCCCCATGGATGTTGCCGTAGAAAAATGCTCAACCAACGCCAGAAAGATAAACCGGGACCTGGAATGCATTGAATGCCTGACCTGCGAGGGAGTCTGTCCAACCACAGCGATCACCAACAACAGCCATATTGTACACAAGTAATGGCCGGAGCTGTTTTCCATCACACGCATTATTACGTATCAGCTTCAGTAAAAACCGGTAAATTTGCAGTGGCAGAAAGATTTTCGCGTACCCGCTGGAACCACCAGGTTATAAGCAAACCATGAATCGTATTAGCTATTGAAATTGCCCACCAGACACCCTGGGTACCCATGTCACAATAACGAGAAAGGACAATCGCCAGAGGAACCTGAATTCCCCATAATGATATGATTGTCAGTATCATTGTAGCCATGGTTCTGCCTGCCCCGCTGAGTGCCCGACCGAGAACAATCGCAAAGGCGGTAAATATATAAAATGGCGATACAGTCATAAGGTAATGACTGCCGATCCTTACCACTTCAGGATTTGTATCAAAGATTCTTATAAATACAGGCGCAAACATGAAGAATACAGCTGTCAAAACCATCATGATGCCAGCATCTATACTTGTTGCCACCCATGAAGCCTTTCGAGCCCGGTCAGCTCTTCCAGCACCAAGGTTCTGCCCCATCATAGTAGCCGCAGCATTTCCAAGAGCGAAAGCCGGTAATAGTGATATCTGATGGATCCGCAGGCCTATACTGTATGCAGCTATTGCGGCCGTACCAAAGAACGCCACAACCTTGATCAACACAACCTGCATAAGTGTTCGCGCAAACAGCTGCCCAGTACTGGGAACCCCAATACGCAAAATACTCATTGCTATTCCATAGCGTAACCGCCATTGACTTCTTCTCACTCTGATTCCGCCAATTCCCCTTGAAAGGAGAATTACTACCAGTCCGGCGGCAATAATTCCAGAAATCACTGCGGCCAAAGCAGCGCCCCTTACTCCCATTTTTGGGAAACCCAGCAGACCAAATATGAGAATTGGATCAAGAATGATATTCAGTACATTGGCCAGAAGTAATGCAATCATGGGAATCACCGTGTTTCCAGCACCCTGGAGAACACTGTTCCCCATGATTAAGACAAAGACTGTGAAACTGCCCAGAAAATAGATTTGCAGATATTCTCCGCCCAGTTTTGCAATTTCATGATTCCCACCAAGCAATAAACATATCTTTTCAGCAAAAAACCAACCTATCAACCCTGTAATCGCCCCCATCATAAGACCAAGGACAAGAGATTGACCGGCGACATTCGAAGCTTCTTCATCACGACCTGCACCAGAAAGTTGAGATACGAGTGCAACGGTACCGGTCGCGATCCCCATTGCCACAGGGAAAAAAAGCATGAGAATTGTTACACTGATACCAAGTGCAGCAACAGCCTGTGATCCCAGCCTGCCAACCCAGAACAAATCAATCAGGCTTTGAGCATTCTGGAGAATGGCACTTATAAACATTGGCCCAGCAAGCTTGAATACACCTTTTGTCAGACTTCCGCTTATAAGCAAGTTGTTGGGTTTTGTATCCATTGTTATCTTAGACAAAAGAATCAAACCGTTTTACCTTGCCGAATATCCCCCCATACAATCAAGGTCTATTTCACCAGTTCCCATCAGCAAAAGGTTCTATTGGCTCAATCTGGACATTTACTGCCAAACCGGCCATTCCCCCTTATAACTATTAAGCCACTGCCATTTTTTAAACTGCTGCAACCCGTTGATCGGACGTCAATTCCATAACGATAAGTTTCATCCATTTATTCGATCCAATGGCATCCATTATGCTGTAATTCAACCAGATAGCATAAGGAACGACTATGAGTGAAGAAACAAATATAATACAGGGCAACAAGGAAAAAGCATTGATAAACGATGAATTTGTCGCATGTAACAGGAACCGGATACTTGTGGTTGATGATCAAAAGGCAATTCGTGACGTTTTCCGGCTTTTGATTACCTGCCAACTGCCACAATGTCAGGTAGATGTTGCAGAAAATGGCACAGAAGCTGTCGAACTTTTCCACCAGGATCACGAAGGAATCCTCCTGATGGATCTGTGCATGCCTGTTATGGATGGAGAAACAGCCTTTTATGAAATTCAAAGAATCTGCCAGATCGAAAATTATGAAATGCCTTCAGTACTGTTCTGTACCGGATATCAACCTCCGGCCAGGCTCCATGATATTCTTACAAATAATTCTCTACACGGCCTGCTATTGAAGCCTGTCTCCTGCGAAACATTGGTAAGCGAAATCCGGAAAAGAATGGCTGCTTGACTATTTGAAACTTCAACCAATTATTCCTGAATTCTCTTACTCAACATCCCTTCTGAACTGGAAACCTATTATTCAGGCTCAAGCGATTCAGAGACCATCGGCTGTAATCTGGGAAGTATCAGATGAAGAATCAGAAGAGCCACAAGATAAGCTGACGAAGCTATAAGAAACGGTATCGTATAGTTGTTGTTTGTCCATTGAAGTATGTAACCAACAACCTTCGCTATTAAAATACCCCCTACAGCACCAGCCATACCGCCTATTCCAACAATTGAGCTGACCGTATGCCGGGGTACAGTATCAGAAACTATTGTAAAAAGATTGGCCGAGAAGCCCGCATGGGAAGACGCGGCCAAGCCAATCAGGCATACTGCCACCCACATATTCTGTACTCTTGATGCGAACAAGACCGGTATAACAGACAGGGCACAGATAAGCATTGTGGTCTTACGTGCCGCGTTAATGCTCCATCCCCTTTTTATGAGACTCGACGATAACCAACCTCCTCCTATGCTTCCGATATCCGCAAGCAGATAGATTACTACCAAAGGCATACCTATCTGTAGAATCTGCAGTCCATGTTTTTCCTGAAGAAAACCAGGAATCCAGAACAGATAGAACCACCATATAGGGTCTGTTAGAAATTTGGCCAGGGAAAATCCCCATGTCTGCCTACACCCGAACAATTTGATCCAGGGCAGTTTTTTGGCAGGTTTTTCAACATCACTCCGGATATAGGCCAACTCTCGCGGAGATACCCTGGAATGATGCTCTGGTGATTTATACATGGCAATCCAAAAAAACAACCATACGAATCCGATCATACCAGTGACGTAAAATGCCGCCGGCCAGCCAAACCTGATGACAATCCACGGAACAATAAGAGGTGTCACAATTGCGCCAATATTGGTTCCGGAATTGAAGATTCCTGTTGCAAAAGCCCTCTCCTTTTTCGGAAACCATTCACTGACAGCTCTGATGGACGCCGGGAAATTACCTGCTTCCGCAAATCCAAGGAAGAACCGGGCAGCACCAAAGCCGACAACAGTTGCCGCCATCGTAATTACTGAGCCACCTGTCAAGGGCAGCCAGGCCGGAATAGAAAAAGTACACACAGCTGCACGCGGCACGTACCCGACGAAGCCATGCGCCATTGCCGCCAAACTCCAAAGTGCTACAGCAACGATAAGGCCGAGTCTTACTCCAATACGATCAGTTATCCGTCCCATAAGAATGAGACCTATGGCATAGGCAGTCTGAAAAGAAGCAACAACATTACTATAGTCAATCTGATTCCACCCCAGATCATCGACCAGCGTCTTTTTCAATACACCAAGCACCTGCCGGTCGATATAGTTTATTGTTGTGGCAAAAAACAGGAGGGCGCATATCACCCATCGATACCAGCCAATTTTCTCACGGACGTTTTCGGCTTCCGTCATCTACTTTCCTTTCATTGTACAATCAAAGAAAAAATGAATGTTATCAGTTTAACTGGTTCTGGCAACTCTATTTGCCGTCCCCAATTAAACTATCTGCAGATACCCTCATTTCCAGTATTTCCAGATCCATCTCAGCCTTGTCCAGGAGATCTTTTGCGTAGTCATGCTGCTTACAAGCAGCAACAGCTTCCAAAAATTTACAGTAGGCATAAACAACATCATTAAAATCTTTCCCCTTCCCCATTCCCAGAAGCTTTAATTCCGATATTTTATTCTGCAAAACGGTCGGAAGCCATTCAGAAGATTTCATCCCGATCAAATCCTGAAAAATAATTCTCTGACTGATGTTTGTAGAAAGCGGCATACCGACATCCCCCTGCTGAAGCACCAATCGTTCTTTCAATTGCTCCACTTGAAGAGGCGTAGCTACACCAAGCCGGCGGACCACCCGCCATTGACCGATAATCCAATTCTCCCATTTCTCGTCGACATCCGATACGGAATTGCAGTCCTTGATATTTTTTGTAAACCATTCCGGAGAAAGTGTCCCGCCAGTTGAAAGCTGTTCAAACATTTTGCCGAACAATTTGTCACTTTCCGGCAAGGACGCCAGCCAGGCAATCATAACTCCATTAACTGATTCATACGGATATTCATTGTCTTTGGATACAGGATTCAAGAATTCAGGAAAAGGCTTGAGCTGTCCCCGTTTCCAAATCCTCAGTATTGTCTCCGTATTTTTGGCCCTTAGGTCCTGATATATATATTGAGATATGCCACGGTATAACCACTGAGGTACAGAATTGGTGTTCGCAATCACAGGACGAGAAGCCGTATTTTCCAATTCTGTTTTCTTCGCATGGCAATACGTCACGTACCCGTTTAACAACAACTTACACAACGCTTCATTTGCATCCGCGCCATTAACCTTATCATAATTATAAACACTCAAACGCTGGAAAAGCTCACTATTTTCCATCCGTTCCTCTGCTATAACCCTGCCGGATGAGTTAGACCTTTCATCATTCACAACAATTCTTATGACACGCGAATCTCCATATGGGAGTTTCATCCCAATGATACGTTCCACTTTATATACCACTTCCTCGGCCCAACTCAGTAAATCAAGATTCTGCACTGTATTGGAACCAACAACCATGAAATGACCTTCCGGACTCGAAGAAACTTCACTTTTCGTTCTAGTATAGGCCGGTCTTTCTCCTGTTTCCTGTGCAAACAGACTGGAGAGAAAGAAAAAAACTGTAAAGATAAAGAACAGACCAGAAACAGGCATTATACAAGAAAACAAGGAACTGGCAGAAGAACAGTTTCTTTTATCAGAATTCACGATAAGACTATTTCTTGCTGACAAATACGGATACTTTACCATCATCAACTTTTATTTCGTCTACAGCATTCAAATTCACAATGTTTGGTGCAGATGCCAGTACCTTACCAAAAACAACCTCAGCCACCTTAAGTAGAGGACCAAAAAGTTTCATATGGCCTATGGACGCCTTGGCTATTTTCAGTTTACCACCCACAGGAACGCATTTGGCATCGCAGGAAACAGCTATTGGCACCTTGATTTTAGCTTTCGCAGAATCGATCTCTGCAAATACCTTCACCATACTGGCTGTAACAAGCTCCTTACTCAACTTAACCTTCATTGCTGTTAAATTTGCCTTCTTTACAACCACAGTTTCAAGATAACCATTCAGTTCCTGTTCAGTAACGATATAAGGCCCTATTCTCTGTCCAGCCTTCAGATTTGTTAGAGAAGCAATCATTCTCTCCACCTTCCCGCCACTTACAGATACTGGCTTTCCGCCGATAAGCTCCGTATTCGGCCATAGAACAAGGCCCACAACGACTAGCACAATAAGAATCAACGGAACCAAAATGAAGTTTTTCCAATGGCTACTTAGCCAACTCTCTTCATTACTTTTGGCAATCGCCTGTTTCGACATATGAGTCAGATCAAGCTTTGTGCCGCAGGACGTACAAAAAACACGTCCCAACTCATTATCCTTGCCGCATTTACTACAAATAATCATGGGTGTCTCCTATTCCTTCTTCGTTGTAGTTGATTTACTTTTTGGTTCCGTTGATGAAGGTGCCGGTTTAGCATCAGTCTTCCCTGTCTTGGGCTCTCCGCTGCTTTTACCTTTTCTTTTGTAGTCAGTTTCATAGAAACCGCTACCCTTGAAAATAATACCGGAACCTGTTCCAACTAATCGTCGCAATTTACCACGACATTTCGGACATTTTTTCAGGGATTCATCCTTCATGCTCTGGAATTTTTCAAAAAGATATTTACACTTTATACATTCGTATTCGTATGTGGGCACTTTGTCATCTCCATGTGAAATGTTTAAGTGTACGTTAGAGTACTTATACTGTCAAATCCACATATTCTTCTTGCGCCGCATCGATTGGAGCATAAGCTATAGACCATGTTTGAGCTAAAACAATACCTTGCAGAACGAAGCCGCATTATTGATAAAGTACTAGACAGGTTGCTCCCAAAATCCAGAAGGAAACCCGCAATACTCCACAAGGCAATGCGATATAGTGTCTTCTCAGGAGGAAAACGAATCAGGCCGATTCTTTGTCTTGCTGCCGCCGAAGCCAGCGGCTCTTCTTACCGTAAAGCTTTGATTCCTGCCGCAGCTATTGAACTGCTCCATACATATACATTAATCCACGATGATCTGCCATGCATGGATAATGATAATTTCAGACGTGGCAAACCCACATCACACCGTGTTTTCGGTGAAGCAAACGCAGTCCTGGCTGGTGACGCATTGCAAACTTTTGCTTTTGAAATACTGGCAAAGACACCTGTCCCTAAACCTTATCTCTCAGGTCAGCTGATCATTGAACTCGCACAAGCCGCAGGAAGCCTGGGAGTTGCAGGCGGCCAGGTTGAGGATCTGGCCGCAACAGGTAAACAGCAAACACGCAAAATGGTGGAATTTATCCATCTGCACAAAACGGCTGATTTGTTCAAAGCCGCTGCCCGCATGGGTGCTATTGCAGGCAGAGCAAGCAGGCAACAATTGGCATCTCTTACGCAATATGGTGTCAATCTCGGTCTGGCATTCCAGATCATCGACGACATCATCGACGAATCACAACCAGGCACCAGATGCAATAGAAACAAGAATCTACCCGAATTTACGTCCCTTTCCATATTTACCCCGGAAGAAGCTCGCCAACGGGCAAAAACCCTGATTGACAAGGCTACAGCATCCGTCTGTCACTTCAAATTGCATGCTCAGCCCCTTATTTACATGGCACAATTTGTCCTGAATAGAAGCCATTAAATACCATTTTCAGTCTTCCTTTGATTTTTTTCATAAAAAGATGCTTGACCTGTTGAAAGCATACTGTAAAAGGCTGTCAATTCTTTAAGGCATTATCAGCAATAAGAAGTAAGGTGGAAAAGCATGATCGAACCGACACGACTAAAGTATACAAGAACGCATGAATGGGTTCATGTGAAGGGCAAAAAGATTATTGTCGGAATCACTGATGTTGGACAACAGTTGTTATCCGACATTACGAGCATCGACCTGCCGGAACCGGATGAGCATCATTACGAGGCAGGCGAAGAAATAGGTGTAATTGAATCCGTCAAGACATCTGCTGATTTTCATGCGCCAGTTTCAGGGACCATTATCGCGACCAATACAGAATTGCTGAGTCGTCCGGAATTAATAAATTCTGACCCATTCGGAAGAGGATGGATAGTAGAGATGGCCCCAGACAGCATGGCCGAACTCAACAGCCTCATGGATATTGACGAATACGAGGGGTCTCTACCGGAAGAGGAATAACAGACAACCGCCTTTGGCGGTGTATTGTTTTTCCTATCAGTCACGCGCCATGCCAAGGATAGGATACAAGTTATGCGTTCGATCCTGGTATTTATAATCTGTGGTGCAGTCTCCTATCTCTTGGGAGCCATTCCATTCGGATATATAATTGCCCGTGCAAAGGGCGTTGACCTTTACAAAACCGGCAGTGGCAGTATCGGCGCCACAAATGTCCTGCGTTCTGTCGGGAGAAAATGGGGATATCTTACCTTCGTTCTCGACACACTTAAGGGCTTTGTTCCCGCATTCCTTTTCCCACGGGCTGCAGCAGTATTTACCGGTGAAATTGACACTCTTCTGCTTGCCCTGATATGTTCCGCGCTCGCCGTTGCCGGCCACAATTGGCCTGTTTACCTCGGCTTCAAAGGCGGCAAAGGCATAGCAACAAGCGCCGGAGCCCTCACTGGTATCGTTCCAATGCTGGTTGTCGCAGGATTGATTACGTGGGCTGTTGTTTTCCTGGCAACACGTTATGTTTCACTGGCATCCATGGTTGCTGCCATTGTGCTCGTTGTCGCCGGATGGTTGCTTTATTACACGCAGGGCCTGCTTCTTCCTGTGGCCCTGACAATACTTGGCAGTTTTGCCATTTGGCGTCACAGATCAAACATTCAACGTCTGATAAACGGCACAGAACACAGGTTCGATTTTAGAAACAAGAAATCTGAACAGCAGCCCGGGATGAATGAAAAACAGTAAAGCGAAAAAGAACATATGCATAATCGGTGACGGCGGATGGGGAACAGCCCTTGCCATTGTTCTGCACAGCAATGGCCACAACGTCACAGTCTGGGGTCCCTTTCCGAATTACATAAACGCCATAAAAAAAACAGGTGAGAACAAATTATATCTTCCCGGCATTAAACTGCCATGCCAGTTAAACTGGACAGCCGACCGAAAAACTGCAGGCTTGCAAGCCGATATTGTCATTCTTGCTGTTCCAACAAAATTCTTTCGCTCAGTTGCAGAATCGTTCAAAGGATTATTACCCGATTCCTGTGGTTTACTGAGCGTAGCAAAGGGCTTTGATCAGAAAACCCGAAAGCGCATGACCGAGGTTGCACATGAGATCCTGGGCCCCTTACCGCTCGCCGCACTTTCCGGTCCAAGCCATGCAGAGGAAGTTGCCGCAAGAATCCCAACCGCCGTTACTGTGGCATCAAAAGACAACGATTACAGAAACAATCTGCAAAAGACATTCTCAAACAGCCGCTTTCGCGTTTATACATCAGACGATGTGGCGGGCATTGAACTAGGCGGCGCATTGAAAAACATAATTGCCGTGGCTGTCGGTGTAAGTGATGGACTTGGTTTCGGTGACAATACCAGGGCAGCACTGATTACCCGCGGCCTGGCTGAAATAACACGGTTGGGACATGCTCTTGGCGCAAAGGCTTCGACTTTTGCAGGTCTTAGCGGAATGGGCGATCTGATAGTAACCTGTACCAGCCGCCACAGCAGAAATAGAAATGTTGGAGAAAGACTTGGTAAAGGCGAAAAACTTGACGACATACTGGCAAGCATGAAGCAGGTGGCTGAAGGCATATGGAACTGTCCGATTGCCCGTGATCTGGCCCATAAAGCGGGAGTCGAGGTGCCAATCACGGAAGAAGTCCATGCCATCATTCACAAAGGCAAAAGTCCTCTTGATGCCGTAGAATCCCTCATGTCGCGGAACGTAAAGCCGGAATAGCAAATCATTATGCCTTTGCGTGTTTTGCCTTCTCTTCTTCGTCAGCTTTTCTTTTCTGCCTGTAGAGCTGGTAGATCGATAGTATCTGACTGACTGTCCAGTAAAGCACAAGGGCAGAAGCCATTTTATAGAACATGAAAAGCATCATTATCGGCATCATGTAGAGCATCATTTTCTGCTGTTGTGGGTCACCTGCCGTGGGAGTCATTTTCTGCTGCCAAAACATTGTAGCAGCCATTGCTATCGGAAGGATATTCAAACCAAAAGGTATAATCCCAGCCAGGAGATTTTCAGGCTCACTCAAATCCCTGATCCAGAGAAATTCCGAAAATCTGAGTTCAACCGCACTGCGAAGAACAGTAAATAACGCGATAAATACCGGTATCTGTACAAGAATAGGCAGACAACCTGACATTGGATTAACCTTTTGTTCCTTATATATCGCCATTACCTCCTGATTCATTTTCTGGGGTTTGTCTTTGTATTTCTCACGAACCTGATTAATCAACGGTTGAATCTGCTGCATTTTCTTCATGCTTTCGGTGCTCTTATGAGTAACCGGCCAGAAAACTATTCTTACAAGAATGGTTAGAAGAATTACGGCCACACCATAGTTAGGTATTATTTTGTAAAGAAAATTCAAAGTCACAAGCAATAACTTGCTAATAGGATATAACCAGTATCCAAATTCCATTACGTCATCCTGCCTGTTGCCGAGTAGTTTTAACTGTGCATATTCTTTTGGACCGGCATAATAACTGATTTCATTAAATAGAGATTCACCCGGTGCCAGCTCTCGCTCACGGTAGCGCATGGCCGTTGAAACTTCTTCAAGCGTTGCTGTTTGTACCCAGGTTTGACTAATCGCAGGATTTTCTGTTTGCGGTACCTCACGGCGGACGTTCAGTGTAATACCGGCACTACCGCCTTTTGGTGCCAGGATCTGGACGAAAAACTTGTTCTTCACCGCCACCCAGTCGGAAGCAAGCATCCTTACGATATTTGTCGTGACAGGAAGAGGCTCAGTCAACTTGGGTTTGAACATTGAACATCCGCCCCCTTGCCGGAAGGCAGGCTGGAGCCTCGCGCTCAGGCTCAGAGTATCTCCATCCGGTCCTTTATTGGCCCAGTAACAGATTTTTTTGCCGCTATTTGGAGACAAAGAGAAAGAGTCGATACCAAGATACTCGTACCCCATCGAACCTGATACGGTCCGAATCTGCTTCATGCTGCCAGCATTAAGTTCATATGCCGGCAACTTAATAGCAACGGCTGATTTGTTTTTCAAAGATTCCGCCACCTGTAACTGGTAACCATCACCCAATGTAATTGTCCTGACAAACTCGAGACCGGAAGACAAGGCCCTCTCAAAAGACACCTTCCGCCCTGTCTCATCCCTTGTCACCTTGAAATCACTGTTTTGGGACAAACCCGGTATTCCGCTATACGCAAGCGCAGGTTTTGCAGACCAATCAAATTTGACTTGTCCGCTTTTCTTATCAAGTGTCTCCCTGTATTTCTTCAGCGTAACGGAAATGATCGCCCCACCCCACGAGGAGAGTTTGACATCTGTCTTGTCGTTGGACAGTGTGATAATTTGTTCAGTTTCTTTATGCCCTTCATCCGGCCCCATCACAGTTTCAACCTTTTTTTCCACCTTGATTTCTTCCCTGGCCGTGACGACAGCAGGCTTGGAAAGAGTATTTGATGAAGATTGCACAACAACATTCCTGTTCGAGTCAACCTGTGAGACTGCAGATTTTACCGGTTGTACCGGCGGCGCAAAATAAGTCTTGTATCCGTACCACCATAAACCAAGAACCACGAACAGAATTGCCACCATTGTTGTTTCGAATTTATTCATTATTTTAACTCATCCGGTTACGGGACAAGATCAACTCCGCCGGGATGAAAAGGATGGCACTTACACAGCCTAAGCAGTCCCAACATTATCCCTTTTATTGCACCATGTTTACTAATTGCCTCAGAAGAATACTCTGAACAGGAAGGATAGAACCGGCAACAGGGACCAAGTAAAGGCGATATCACCAACTTATAAACTCTGATAATTAATATTAACAGTCTGCTAATCACTTTTTCAGCCCTTCTTCTGAGAGGATTCCAGCTTCATGTGCCATTCGTAGCAAATCCTCATCAACATCCTGCCTGCGAACCTTTCCAATATGACGTCGCGCCACAAGGATAATATCAACCTTACCCTGTAATCTGTAACGATTCAATCTGTAAGACTCTCTAAGAAGCCTCTTTGCTCTTGAGCGATCCACCGATCTTTTGAATGTCTTCTTGCTGACAATTACCGCCAGACGCAGGCACGCATCGTCCGCATATCTTAGCCACATAACAAGAAATCTTCCGGCATAACGCTTGCCAGCACGGAAAGTTTCCCTGAAAATCCTTGAATCCGAAATACGCTGTCTACGGGAAAGCCGCCTATCAATGCCATCCACCTTTAAAGCAGGAGGTTGTCCCAGACTCACTCCGGCTGGTACACCGGAAACACACATGGCTGACTCCTTAAGCAGTCAGGCGGACACGGCCCTTCTTACGTCGGCGGGCAATACACTTGCGTCCGCCGGCGGTACGCATTCTGGACCGGAATCCCAATCTACGCTTCCGTTTCTTCTTCGACGGGTGCCATAACTGTTTCATATCATGCCATCCTTTAATTATGTTTTCGAATCAAAAGGGACGAAGAGTATCAATTTCTCCGTTCATGTCAAGGGAGAGCCACATCAACGGTTAATCCAACGCCTTGTGTAAAACAGCTTCGCTGATTGATCTACCGTCAACAAGTACTGGCGTATTTCTCGGCCTCCATGCGCGTCGTTTCGCGGTTGCAATCAGATTATAGCCCCGCGTAAAGAATAAAAGCATGTCAAACTGGTAAGCAATCCTGTAAGGAAGGAAAGCCAGGGAATAAATATTTTTTATCTTCTTTTCATTACCAGGATCAGACTCCTTCGCACGTGCTTTAAAAAACTGTGCAAAAGTATCTGTTAATTCCACAAAAAAACGGGAATATGAATGCATATTGTGAACATCAAAACCATGTTTCAGAATATTGAAAAGCTGGGATTCTGAATAACCAGGACGAACCAGCCCCTTTTTATCATATGTCAACCCCATCATCTGTTGCATCGGCCTGAGCACCATCCATGGTCTGATATGAGCAACATTAACGATGAGCCTGCCGTCCGGTTTCAAAACCCGATGACACTCCTCGATAAAGCTCTCATCGGACTCAGCTCTCTCGAGATAATCAATAATAACCAGGACATCAAAAAAACTCTTTTTAAATGGCAACGTTTTCCCATCCATTACATAGACATTGTCACCCACAACTGAATTCATGGCCTCGCATTCCCGTTGCCCTGTAACAGCGCTATGCCATTCACCGCCCTTTTTACGCAAGTAGTAACTCATCATTGCATTTTCGGCACCTATATCAAGACACACGAGCTTTTCTGTACTTCCAAGCGAACGAATAATTTCATGCAGTTTCACCTGCATGGGAAGTGCTCGTCTGAAAATACTGAGATTTTGCTTCGCTTGTACCGAAAGTTCTTTTTCCGTCGTTACCATTTCTTATGGACCTTTCCTCTAACTAATGCAGGCATTATAGCAATTGCTTCTCATATGTCTATTATCTGTTTGCGACAAGTAAATGGATCAGATAATCTAACTATTTATGCAAAATTCCTGGTATATCAGAAGAGGCCGACTCGTAGATCCTTCGTCAGGTAACGACAAAATCTCCGACCTTTATATCAGGGATGGGATTATTGCACCTCTTCCGCAACAAATTCCGCCAAATACCACCATCATCGATGCAAAAGATCTCGTTATCGCTCCGGGATTCATTGATCTTCATGTACACCTCCGTGAACCGGGCAATGAATCCGCAGAAACCATAGAATCCGGAAGCAAGGCTGCTGCAAAAGGTGGATTCACAACCATTGTGGCAATGCCTAATACTGAACCTCCGGTGGATACTCCCGACAGGATCACAAGGGTATTTGACACCGGTAGAAGAGCAGGATTTGTAACCGTACTGCCCTCCGGATGCATCACAAAAGGCCGCCGAGGTAAGGAACTCGCCATGTTAAAGGAAATGGCGAACGCGGGTGCCGTAGCATTCACGGATGACGGCACCACTGTCTCTGACGATAATTTAATGGCACATGCAATGAAGGTTTGTAAAGTATTGGGTAAGCCTGTATTCGACCATGCCCTGGATCCACAGATAGCAGCGAAAGGTGTAATGCACGATGGCACCAAATCAAGACAACTCGGATTACCAGGAATCCCCTCATTAGCAGAAGTAAGAATAGTTCAACGTGACATCAGACTTGCGAAAGAGACAGACTGTGCAGTCCATATTCAGCACGTCTCATCCGCAGAATCAGTAGATTTGATACGACAAGCCATTTCAAATGGTATCCGTATATCGGGCGAAGCCACACCTCATCATATCGCGTTTGCAGATTCTGATATCATTATAGAAAATACAAATTTCAAAATGAATCCTCCCCTAAGATCCGACAAAGACCGAATGGCCATTCTGTCAGCCGTTGCCGATGGCACTATCCAGGTCCTTGCCACTGACCATGCTCCACATACACAAAGCGACAAAGGAAAAGGCTTTATGACAGCACCATTTGGAGTCGCTGGATTGGAAACAGCTGTTGGTATCACTTATAGCCTGCTTGTAAAATCAGGTTTGATGAATCTTATAGAATGGATACGCAGATGGACGACCGGCCCAGCCAATATAATAGGGTTGCCATCTCCGGGACTAAAAATTGGCACCCCAGCCGATATTACAATCCTAGATTTGCACTCTGAATGGACAGTAAATTCTAATGATTTTCTTTCAAAATCGCGAAATACGCCTTTTGATGGCCTCAAACTTACAGGCCAGGTTATCTACACATTCCGTAAGGGCAAAATGATGTTTAACACCAGCAATCTGGAACGACATCGTTGACACTACCAAAAAAATATGCAAATAATTAATAAAGGTAATTTGGAGAAAAAAAGATCATGACTGTCCTTACAATTACATCGGGGGAACTGAAGGGGCAAAAAATTGATATAGACCGGGATGAAATAACCATAGGACGATCCGACCAAAACCATATATCCCTGAATGAACCTGCAGTTTCAGCAAAACATTGCGTTGTAATTCGTGACGGAAAGAAATACACCATAAAGGATCTTCATTCGACCAATGGTACACGCCTGAATGGGAGAAATATTTCGGAATCACGGCTGAAACCAAACGATGTAATTATGGTTGGCACTATTGAAATTACCATAGATGGCCAAGACATGGAAGTTGAACCCGAAAAGGAACAGTTCACAAGAGCCAATACGACGCCAACAGTAATAATTGCCCCAATACGCAACGGTGCAGGTGGTGCACCGCCTTCACCGGTATTCCAGACAAAGAGAGACAATCGACCGATTGTTATTGCATTTATTGTCTTATGCTTGCTTCTTGTGGCAGCGGCAATGGTCTGGTTTTTGCGCGCTGTTTTCACAAAATAGTCAATCTCATCAACAATTACGCGGATTTATATTCTTATTCGCTCAATGTAGGCGCGCGCAACAGGAGCAACATCAACCAACCTTTCTGCAACAGGAGTGATTATTCTAACCTTAACAGGTACTTCCGACTGAAGGTCACAATATCGAGCACAGACTGCGGCTCCGGCAAGGACATGTTCCTCATCAGCTAAACGCGAAAGCAAACATGTAGGACCAGGAACTATCTCAGGCTTTATTATGATATCACCAGACACTGCATTTTTTTCAAGGACTTCATTCTCCGATTCATCACGACCAACAATTAATCTTATTTCATTTCCAAGCCTGAAATGTCTGCCAAAACGAAGAAGACGTACAGCCCTGACATCAAGACCTTCATGTTCCTGTAAATCTCTCAATCTTATACAAAAATTCGGCTCCGTCAGTTTACATCCTCCAGCAGGCTGAGGAATATCTTTCAACCCATAATGCTTAGCCAGTTTAAATTGCGCTTTACGGTTTCGCCCTTCAATCGCCAGAAGTCTTGAACGATCGACCCATCCTCGTTTTTCAGGTTCAGTTTCAGTCAAAAGTTTTGCACTCAAAGGACGTACAAGGAAGCCAGCACATCCTGATTCTTCTGTAACAACATCAAGACTTTGTCTGTTTTGGGACATCGGTCTCTGATTTAAGACCTCCCCTGTACTGAGGAAATGGAAACCCATCTCTATCATTATTCCGCCTGCTTTCCTGATCATTAGCGCATGGCAATCTATACATGGATTCATTTCCTGCCCAAATCCATGTCTGGGATTAACCAACAGGCCCATTATCTCCTGCGTAAAATCAATGACATGCAAATGTATTTCAAGATTATCCGCTGCTTTCCGGGCATTGGCCGAGCTAAAAAAAGGACTTTCAAAGGTTATTCCCTCAACGTCAATCCCCTGATCTTTTAGCACACATACGGCCAGTTGACTGTCCAGTCCGCCGGAAAACAGACCCATCGCCTTTATATTGTTTTTTGGTTCTGTCATAGGTTTCATTCTTGTAAATTTAATCGCAGGATATCCTCTTTCCCTTATTACGCCAATAAAAACGTTGACCACGCTCCAAAACCGTCTACTATCTGTGCTTTTGTTGATTCCGGAAGCAGAAAAACATAAGGAGAATAATTCTATGGCAATCATCAATTTTGGCGGTACAAAAGAAAAAGTTGTTATGCGGAAAGAATTTCCGATGAGCAGGGCCAGGAAGGTACTTAAGAATGAAGTCATCGCCGTCATCGGTTATGGCGTTCAAGGACCAGCCCAGTCGCTTAACCTGAGAGATAATGGGTTCAACGTTATTATCGGGCAGGCAAAATCCTTCAAGAGAGACTGGGACCGTGCCGTCAGAGACGGATGGGTTCCAGGCAAAACACTTTTTGATATCGAGGAAGCTACACGCCGCGGCACAATCATCCAGATGCTTGTGAGTGATGCAGCACAGCGTGTGATCTGGCCCATGATCAAGAGAAACCTTAAACCAGGTGATGCACTATATTTTTCCCATGGTTTTTCAATTGTTTATAAAAACCAGACAGGTGTTATTCCACCTAAAAATGTCGACGTGATAATGGTTGCTCCAAAAGGGTCGGGAACTTCTGTGCGCCGGAATTTCCTGTCAGGCGCCGGGATCAATTCCAGTTTTGCAGTTTTTCAGAATGCAACCGGACATGCCAAAGAACGCTGTATGGCCATAGGGATCGGGATCGGGTCTGGCTATCTCTTCCCTACAACGTTCCAGCATGAGGTGTACAGCGACCTGACCGGCGAACGCGGTATTCTGATGGGTGCATTGGCAGGAGTCATGCAGGCCCAGTACGATGTTCTGCGAAAGAATGGACATACGCCAAGCGAAGCTTTCAACGAGACCGTCGAGGAACTCACACAAAGCCTGATCCGCCTGGTTGATGAAAACGGCATGGATTGGATGTTCTCAAATTGTTCGTCAACCGCCCAACGTGGCGCACTTGACTGGAAGCCCAAGTTCAGGGCTGCTGTTTTGCCTGTGTTTGACAAACTGTACAAGTCGGTTAAAGCCGGCAAAGAAACAGCCCGCGTTATTTCAGCATGTGGTAAAAAGAACTACCAGAAACTTCTGGACAACGAACTGGCCCAGATGGGTAACTCCGAAATGTGGCAAGCCGGTAAGGCTGTCCGTGCTCTGCGCCCCCGTGAAAAGGCAAAAGTTGTAACCCGTGCCACTAAAGGTGTCAGCGGTAGAAAATCAAACTAAGTATACGTTTGTGATAATCTAAAAAGGGAGCTGGCTCTTTGCCAGTTCCCTTTTGTTTGATAAGTTTTCAATATAAACTATAATTCATATGGGATATTGATTTATAACATCAGTGTTTCACGGAATATGGTATTTGTTAATTTTTTCACGATTTATATTGCTTTTACTGTTACCTGATAGCATTATTTCTTTATTCAGCCATTTGCGGTAAACAACACAGGTTGTAGTTTGGGTAGAGAAGGAATATTAAGTAATTAATAAGGAATCGATTTCATGCTGGAATCTTTACTGTATCCAAAGACAATAGCCATTGTCGGCGCGTCAAGAACAGCCGGCAAGGTAGGTCACGAAATAGTTGCAAATCTCATACACGGCAATTTCCAGGGAATAATTGCTCCTGTTAATCCATCTACCGATACAGTGCTGGGGTTAAAATGCTATCCTGATTTAAAATCCATCCCTAACGGTATAGATTTATCCATAATTGCAGTCCCCGCTCCTGTTGTAAAGCCAGCCATAGAGAATTCAATCCAGGCTGGAGCAAAGGCAATAGTTGTTATTACTGCTGGTTTTAAAGAAATCGGGGCTGAAGGAAAGACCCTCGAAATTGAAATCACAGAAATCTGTAAATCCAGGGGCGTACGCCTTCTTGGGCCTAATTGCCTCGGCCTCATCAATACTCATCACAAGATGAACGGATCATTTGCTAAACACATGCCTTTGACCGGTGGCATTTCCGTTATCTCCCAATCGGGCGCTTTGTGTACTGCCATTCTTGATTGGGCGGCAGGCAGACATCTCGGGCTGGCAAAACTCATCAGCATAGGAAATAAAGCAGATCTATCTGAAACGGATTTCCTGACTGCTTTTGGTGATGACAAGGAAACTAAGGTAATTGTTGGATACCTTGAAAGTATTGTATCAGGTGATGAATTCATTAAGGCCGCCGAAGTGGCAGCATCAAAAAAACCTGTGGTTATATTTAAGGCAGGAACTACACAGGCTGGAGTAAAAGCAGCATCTTCCCATACCGGTAGTCTTGCCGGAGCTGATATCGCTTATGGTGCAGCATTCACTCGGTCAGGTGTCATAAGGGCAGAAACTTTTGAAGCGATGTTTGACTATGCCACTGCCTTCGCCATGCAACCCCTGCCCCAGGGACCGCGTGTTGCCATCATAACTAATGCCGGCGGTCCTGGAATCATGGCGGCAGACGCCGCTGAATTGTCCGGCTTAAAAGTAACAAGCCTTGGCGGCGGAACGGCAACTGCCCTCAGAGAAAAACTTCCTGTCGCAGCCAGCGTTGCCAACCCTATCGACGTTCTCGGCGACGCTGATCCGGAAAGATATGTCATGGCTGTTGAAGCCGCCCAGGAAGATGAATCCATTGATTCAATCATAGTAATCCTGACGCCACAGGCCATGACAAAACCCGCCGAAACAGCCCGTGCCATAGCGGCATGTGCCAAGCATGATAAACCGATACTTGCCTCTTTTATGGGTGGCGAAGATGTCATGCCGGGACGCGAAGAACTGGTGGTGGCCAATCTTCCTGACTATACATCACCAGAACGGGCAGTTGCAGCGCTTAAAGCAATGTGGACCTACGCATCGTGGCTGAAAAGACCTACACGAGTGGTAACGAGATTTCCTGTTAATCGCAGACGTGCGGAAAGAATTATACGCCGCCATATTCGTACAAAGTCATATCAGGTTGGCGAAGCATACGCCAAGGAGATCCTCAGGGCCTATGACTTCAACGTGCCACTGGGAGAAATAGCAGGAAATGTCGAAACAGCCATTGAGGTGTCCGATCAAATTGGATACCCGGTCGCAATGAAGATAGTATCGCCTGATATCATTCACAAGTCAGACATAGGCGGTGTTAAACTCAATCTGCTCTCAGCTGATGCCGTCCGTGATGCATTTGATCTCATGATGCTCAGGATCAAGGCACGAATGCCGGAAGCAAGGCTGGATGGGGTTTATATCGAAAAAATGTGCAAACGCGGCAGAGAAGTCATTCTTGGTATGACGCGCGACCGCCAATTCGGTCCAATGCTCATGTTCGGTTTAGGTGGAATATTTGTCGAGGTAATGAAAGATGTGACTTTTCACATTGCTCCTATCACGGCCGACGAAGCCATGCAAATGCTTGCCGGAACAAAATCGTATACCCTTCTAAAAGGTGTGCGAGGACAAGCCAGTGTTGATCTGCATGCCATAGCAGACAGTCTCCAGAGAATCAGTCAGCTGGTAACTGATTTTCCTGAAATTATAGAAATGGATATTAACCCGTTTATGGTAGGAGAGATCGGGGCAGAATCGATTGCCGCAGATGCTCGAATCACACTTGCAAAGAAAGAGTAGCAGATGAAGAAAGAGAAGAAAATTACATGGGATACACAGTGGCAAAAGAAATACAGCGACTTAATTGCATCACCTGAAGAGGCAGTTGCACGAATCCGGCCAGGCAACCGCGTGTTTATCGGAACCGGATGTGCAGAGCCAATGGAACTGGTAAAAGCTCTCACTGCCAGAAGCCGCGAACTGGCCGATACAGAAATAGTTCACCTGCTTACAATGGGCGATGCGCCTTACGCACATAAAGATCTTGCACAGTGTTTCAGAGTCAACAGTTTTTTCATTGCAGAAAATGTCCGTAACATAATACAGGAAGGCGTTGGCGACTATACCCCGATATTCCTTTCCGACATTCCAAAGCTTTTCTCGTCAGGACAGCTTCCTCTGGATGCAGCATTGATCCAGGTAACACCGCCAGATGAACGTGGAATGTGCAGTTTCGGCATTTCTGTCGACATCGTGAAAAGCGCCGCGGAAAATGCCAGTCTTGTTATAGCACAGGTAAATCCGCAGATGCCAAGGACACTTGGGGACAGTTTTATTCATGTTCAGGACCTGGATATCCTTGTACCAATCGACACACCCCTGCTTGAAATGAATCCGCCGGAACCTGACAGCGTGACAAAGAAAATCGGAGAATATGTAGCTGCCCTTATCGAAGACCATGCAACCGTGGAAATGGGTATTGGCAGAATACCACAGGCGGTCCTTTTGCATCTAAAAGGGAAAAAGGATTTGGGAATCCACACAGAAATGTTCACCGACCAGATAATCGACCTGATTGAAGCGAATGTGATTACAGGTGCGCGTAAAACACTAGATCGCGGGAAAATCGTGGCCAGTTTCTGCATCGGAACAAAAAAATTGTATGATTATATCGACAACAATCCTGTTTTCTCATTCCACCCCACTGAATATGTTAATGACTCCTTTATTATCAGCCGCCAGAACAAACAGGTTGCAATCAATGTTGCGCTGGAAATCGATCTTACCGGACAGGTTTGCGCTGATTCACTTGGAACAAAGTTCTACTCTGGTATTGGCGGGCAGGTAGACTTCAACCGCGGGGCTGCAAGATCCAAGGGAGGTAAAGCCATAATAGCGCTCCCATCCACAGCATCGAAAGGTAAAATCTCAAGAATAGTGACACGGCTGAGTCCCGGCGCAGGTGTAGTTACCACTCGTGGTGATGTACACTACGTTATCACAGAATACGGAGTGGCATATCTACATGGTAAAAGCGTTCAGGAAAGAGCAATCGCTTTGATATCAATAGCCCATCCAAATTTCCGGGCCCAGTTACTTAAAGAAGCCATCGAAGCCAAGTACGTCCGTTCAGACATGGCTGATTTCGAGAAGAATATGGTTGTGGGACCGAAAGAGTTTCAAACCAAATATATTACAAACGATGGGACTCTGATCAACTTTCGATCAATACGTCCTACAGATGAGCCTCTCATGCGAGAACTCTTTTATGCATTATCGCAAGAAACAATTTATTACCGTTTCATGTCCAGAATGAAGCGCATCCCTCGCAGAGAGGTACAAAACTTTGTTTACATCAATCACCGCAGCGACGTCGCTATTGTTGCCACTATTCCAGAGGCACACGGAGAAGATATCGTAGCAATTGGCCGATACTACCTCGACGAAAAAACCAATGTTGCAGAAGTTGCTTTTGTGGTTCGCGATGACTGGCAGAACAAGGGAATAGGCACATTCCTGCTTAAGCACCTGACAACTATCGCAAGAAGAAACGGTATCAGTGGTTTCACTGCAGAAGTTTTGCGGGAAAACAAGGCAATGCAGAAAGTCCTCCATAAGAGTGAAGGCAAAATTATAAGCTCGTTAAAACAGGATGTTCATAGCTTTCGCATTGATTTCATGTGAGAGGCTGAACCATGATCACAGTTTAATGAGCAGCGTGATGCCACCTATTATAAACCCAAGGACAAACTTCAAGGTTTTGATTCCAATAAACACACGCCTTGAATCCGCAAGTATAGGCAACATGCCATGCCCGTCCTGCACCACGCAATTCGCCAGTAGCACACCAAATGGTATAGCACCGTGTGCATAAGCAAAAACAAAAATCAAGTGCGGTCCTGATTCGGGAATAAGTCCAACCACACATGCAAGTACCAGGGCCACCCATCGCGCATTGTATCCGGCGATCCCATTATGGAAAGATTCCTTTTCCAATGGTCCTGTAATGAAATACATCACCATCAATGCTCCCAGCGTCCATGCAAATATCTTGGGTACATGTTTTCTGGCAACATGCGCCCAGAGATGTTTTTCCAGAAAATGATCCGGAACAGTACTCACTATAAAAAGAGCAATAATACCCAAAACCAGAAGGGTGATCCTGGTCCAATCCCATTTATCCGTCTCCCATTGCCCAAGAATAACCGCGATGATAAACACACTGAGTACTGTCCAAAGAACGCCGCGGGCAACAGAACATTTCTTCCATTGACTGAATATTCTTCCAGTCGCAAAGCATTCACAGGCTTCTGAATGAACTTCAAATTTCTGATCGCATACCGGCTCTCCTGTCAACCATCTACGAAAAAGAATATCTGAAAGAAAACCTGTAATTATGCCAAGTACCATCAGAAATAAAGTTATCAACAACGCCTTTTTTGGGAAAGTTGCTAACATCACGAAAGACTCGTCACCTGTCGTAGAAATCATTGCCGCTATAACTGCTCCCACGGAAATAATCCCGTGTGAATACATACTTGCCACCGCAAATCCGCCAAGGCAACCTGGTATAGCCCCAAGCGCAACTCCCGCTACATATTGGCCCCATCTGTTCCGTGAAAGAGTCCTCTGGAAGGTACCACTGGTCAATACATTGAAATATTCAACAACCAGCATTATCACAAAGACAAAACCGGTAATCATTGCGGCATCGCCAATTACACCAATAATTCCATGCGACTCATGAATATGCATGTTTGACCCCCACCCTATACAACCAAAAATCCGCCTTATCATATTCAACATACCAGTCCGGAACAACACGAATATCATTGGGATTAGAAATTGCATCACACCGTTAGTAGGCCTTATTATATGCCAAAACAATGAAACAATCAGAATTCTTCTCTATGCTTCTCGTGGCAATCATGGTTCCCAGTCTATGCCTTGCTTCTCGCATTACTCTCGAGATGGCAGCCTCATCATCTTTTTCCAACGATACTGTTTTTGTCATTGTAAACATAACAAACAAGGGTGACGAACAAGCCCATTCTCTGCAAATCGAAGCTTCGCTTGGAACCAATATTGTCATGAGTGAAACAAAAGAAATCATTACAACAAACGAAACATGCCATTTTACATTAAATGTAGGTTCCGCCCCACAGTTGCCGGGTATTTACAGAATTGCGATCAAGGCACACTACGAGGATATTAACGGTTATCCTGCGACTGCACTTATAACTGCTCCCCTAATCACAGGCGACATGGAAAACATGGCGGGGTCCGTTGTTGCCAAGTTGTCCCCTGCGAAAATAATAAACTCCGGAAAAATGATATTCCACATTTCGACTACCAGTAAAAAAACATTAAACACTGTGATAACACTTGTTTGTCCGAAAGAACTGTCGTTTTCCCCTATGCAATCAAACATTTCATTAAAACCAGGAACAACAAATATTATCGACATCTCTATCAATAATATTTCAGCAATTGAAGGCAGTTCGTATCCTATAACAGCCATAGTAGATTATCAGGATAGTTCGGTTCACAGAAGCACAACAGCCTCCGCAATTGTAGCGATTGTCGAACCGTTTCCATCAATCCTTCAGAACAAGACCGTCTGGATCATAGTGATCACCGCCTTGTTTGGAATATTTATTCTCATGCAATTCGTGAAAAAACTTCCCGGGAACGATGTAAACAATACATTTGATACTCCGACATCGACCACCGAAACTATCATTGATTATACTTGTACTGTCATTATTCTGATTATCATCATGGGATTCATTTTTTACTATATTCCCCCTAAATACCTCTTTATGAATACCACTACAACCGGGGGTGACACCCCGGCTCATAACTATCTTGCCAGTCACTTGAAGGAACAATTATTTCATCACGGTCGGATCGTTTCTTGGGCTAATGGATGGTGGTGCGGATTCCCAATGTTTCAGTATTATTTTTTCCTGCCGTATCTTGTTATTGCATTGCTCAGCGTCTTGATTCCATTCAATATTGCTTTTAAACTCGTAAGTGTTATAGGAATTTTAAGCCTACCAATCTGTAGTTACATATCGGGGCGCATGATGCGCCTTCCGAAACCTGTGCCGATCTTTCTGGCTATAGCAAGCGTTCCATTCCTTTTCACCAAAGCGCATACAATGTGGGGTGTGAATATTTACAGTACATTTGCCGGAATGATCTCAAACAGCATCAGTTTCCCTCTGATGCTTCTGTTCATTGCGTCTTCATGGCGTGATGCTGATGATGGACAATTTCGTATTAGAACCACAATTCTGCTGACACTTCTTATTGCATCTCATTTTTTCACATCCGTCATGGCAGGACTTTGTATTGTCATTGTACCGTTTTTGAAGCCAAGAGCAGGAACACGCAAGGCATTGTTTTTACTCGGTGGTGAGTCCCTTTTGGCCTTTCTTCTGATGGCATGGTGGATCATTCCACTTATTGCTAAAACACAATTTTCAGTGGGATTCGGGACAAATTGGGAGATCGCCCTGCTTCAGACTATTCCCGAACAATGGTACATTCCTATTGCTATTATGGTTGTTATTTATCTGGTAAGTGTTTTCCGACAAGGTCTTGGACCGTTAATCTTGTTCGGATGGATGTTTTCGTGTTCCATATTGCTCTTCTTCTTGGGCTATTCGCATATAGCACAAGTATTTGTAAATGTACGTCTATGGCCGTTTGTTTTCTATGCATTACTGGCGATATGCGCTTCGGGGACCGGAATACTTATCGGCAAATTTAGATATAAAGGTATAGCATCAGTTGCCACGTTACTAACAATTCTCACTTTCAGCATCGACGCTCCAGGAAACGTACGACATTGGGCACGATGGAATTATGAAGGTACCGAAAGAAAAGTAAAATGGCCGGCACTTAAAAAGTTGATTGAACCCATCAAAGGAACTCCAGGCCGTTTATCAAATGACCTGCACGAGTACAATAATTCATTTGGGTCTTCCAGAGCCTTTGAATTAATTCCTCACCTGATACAGAAACCCATACTTGAAGGCGGCATCCTGAATTCAGCTGCCGGCTCAATGTTTTCCTACTACGTTCAAGGCGAAACATCCATGAGTTGCGCCGGTTTCCCTAACATTGTTAATCCGACTTCATTTAACCTCGATAACGGCACAAAACACCTGAAATTATTCAACGTAAAACATTTCGTTGCCAAATGGTCTAAATTAAAAAAGGAACTTTCAATCTCCAAAGACTGGCGACTCATATCCGAATCTGCAGGGTGGCAACTTTACGAGTTATTAATTAACGATGGGCGATATGTCTGTGTACTAACCAACATGCCTGCTGGAGTCTGTCTCGATTCCCGTAATAAGGATAACTGGAAAAAAGCAGGATTGGAATGGATTTACACCATTCAGTTGATTGATCAACCATTTGTCCTTCTTCGCAATGGAGAGACAATTTGCAGTCATATTCAAAACATTCTTAGCGAAAAAGATTTTCTGAGATATTGTCGTGACGCAAGAGAAGGTAAAATAATAATTCATACTCCAGATTCAATAGCCGCCCATGACATTGACGTCACAGAGCAAGAAATATCCGACAATATAATCAAGTTCCGGACCAATGGAATAGGACTCCCTCACTTAATCAAATGTTCTTATTTCCCTAACTGGAAAGTGAAAGGGGCAAAAAAGATATTCATGGTTACCCCTTGTTTTATGCTTGTCTATCCTGACAAGAATGATGTTGAACTTTATTATGGTTATACCCTATCTGATAATATCGGTCGGATTTTTTCAATTCTGGGATTATTTATTACAATAGTAATTATTTTCAGAAAGTTTAGAAATTTCTCACCCGCTCAAAAGAACAGATAGTTCATCAATGATTATCTTTAGACAGTTTTTCGGACAATTCCCGAGGAAGCGTTTTCTCTTTCCTCCATGCATCATCCAGTTTCTTGGCGGCTTCGACATAATACGGGGTGTCTTTTATCAACGAAAGTGAACCCACGGCCTTTTCATACTGGCCTGTCAGCGCATATAATTCGATTAGTAATGCATGATGGGCTGGTTCCCAATACTGCCAGTCAACATATTTCTCCCAGTAAAGAACGGCATCCATAGGAGAATTTAGCGCAATAAGACAAGTTTTTAATCTTCGTAATTGGACACGGTATGGATTCAGTTTCAGACCTGCATCACACCACTGCTGGGCTCTGATAATATTCTTATGCGCATTTTCAGCAGCCATCTGAAAACTTGAATAATAAGCATTCTCAGCCGCTAGAATACAGAAATAGTAGTTGTTACCGTAATATCTTAACGCTGATTCATAAAACTTTAACATGTTTTCTGATTCTTCTAAAGAAACTGCAGATTTTGCACGGAAATACAGATTTTGCGCATAAGTAACACGACTTGCATACGTAATGCCATAGACTGACAATACAAAAAGTAAAATTCCGAAACAAATGATGAGCTTTCTTTTCATTATCTTACAATAACAGGGGAAACAAACACATGTAACAATGGGCTATTAAAAATCATTTTGCTGGTTCTACAACAGAAACAGCCGACGATTTTGGTTGTGAAACCGGCAAAAGCCATTGTTTTTTTACAATATCTGCAAGTACCCGTGCTTTATTGGTAGTCTTTAAAGTTGTATCAGCCAATTTCTCAAGTTTCTTTAATGCCGACTCAGCATCACGCCGAACCGTAGCCGACATGACTGCCTTTTCACGCTGTTTGGCAAACTCAGCTGCTGCTCCAACCTCCCTAGAGTAATCAGCAATTTTCTGCAATATATTTTTCGACTCCTCTGCCGCTCCAGATATCTCATCCAAAACTTTTCTTGCGACAATTTGTTTATCCTTATCACCGGATTTGATTGCGACCAAGAAAACTTCTTCAGCGTCATTTTCAGCAGCCATGGAATTCCTTACGGCAATGAGTGCCATGTCTCGTATTGTCCCTGTCTCTGCGGCATAATTCACTACTACCGTCGTCACCGCTTTAGCCTTTTCTATGATATTACTTGATATATTTTCGCCTGATGCGGATGCAATTATTATGATCAGAAAAAAAACAATAAATACACTTATACGATTGAAACAAAACATATATTTGTTTCCTTTTAGAGGAATATTCTTCGTGGAACTTCTATAATATCCCCGGGCTTTATCAGAGGATCTTTTTCCTTACCTTTTTCAATTCTTTCACAGTCAAAGAACAAGATCTGCTTGTCTTTCCCTTGCCCCCGCATAACCTTTACCTTGCTTTTCTTGGCAAAATCCGTATAGCCACCTGCAGAGGTAATTGCCTGAAGCAGAGTCCTGTCCCCAGTCATCAGATATTTATCCTGTTTATTGACCTCTCCCGTAACAAAGTATTCATCATCCTGCTTGCCGACCATAACGTTGATTTTGGTATAATATCCCCCATCAATATAGGTTTTCTCTATCAATTTTTCGGCTTCAAATGTATTTTTTCCATCAATCCTCACTCGGCCGATCAAAGGCAGGTTGAGACCAAGATCATCCACTTCACCCCTGATGGCTTCAGGCACAGGAATACCTCTCAGCTCTACTATCACTCTATCACCGCGGTTCAACATTCTGATCATGGCATTCGTGGCGGGAACACCTGTAACAGCATTGTTAACTGCAACACTCGCCGGTTGAATACCAATAAAAGACGCCCTGTCACTTACCTGTGGTCTGTATCGTGCAATCCTTTTATCGCTGATCGGAGTCAACAGGCACCCAGACACTATCGTCGTAACAACGATAAACATCACGACAAAATTAATATTCTTCATTTGACAAGTAATTCTCATAACACCTGCTTACGATTGGCGTTCTTTACATTCTTCCCGGATTCTCCATACGTCGGATACGAATAATAATGATGATAATAATAAGAATAATCCCTGGAAATATTAATATTGTTGAGGACTACTCCTATCAGGTTTCCACCTACATTCTCAATCATATCCCTGGCACGACTGGAAACGGATTTGGGATATTTCCTGTGCTGGATAACAAGCATGGTTGCATCTACCTCGCGAACCAAAAGCGATGCATCGCTGACACCAATAATAGGTGGCGCATCAAAGAAAATTATATCATAATATTCCCGTAATTCCTTCATCAAATCTTTCAACTTGCGGGTATCCAGCAAACCGTGTACACCTGATGCCATTCTGCCACTGGGCAGAAAATGTAAATTCGGAACTTTTGTCTCAACAATAGCATTTCCCAGATCAAGTTCACCAACCAGTATATTTGCTAATCCGGAACTATTTGATACGTCAAGAATCTTATGTTGCCTGGGCCTATGCAGATCAGAATCCACAATCAAAACTTTGCTACCCAATTGCGCATACACGTACGCAAGATTAAAAAGAGTCAGGGATTTACCTTCACCTACGCTGCCGCTGGTAAAACAAATGGTTTTGGCGTCATTTAATTTCTTCGAGAATTGAATATTCGTCCTAAGAACACGATAAGCTTCGGAATGAGCTATATCTGCTGCTTCATCAACAAACGCTTTTACCTTCTGAGGAATGACCCCCAATACTGACACTCCCATAGAACGTTCGATATCTTCTATGGTCTTCACCGAAGTATCAAGATATTCGATGAAATAGGCCAGCCCTATTCCCGCCATCAGCCCAACAAGGATACTTAATATAATATTCAATAAAAAATCAGGACTGACCCAATCATCTTTATCAGGTGCTTTTGACGGCTCTACTATTTCAACCATGGTCCTTGGTATACGTAAACTTATCTTTTCCTCTTCATATTTAACTTCCATGGCGTTTCTAATTTTCCTGGCATGGTCAACTTCTTCTTCTGCCTTCTCAAATTCACGGTAATTCGTACCTTCAGCCTTGATTTCACTCGCCTTTTTCGCTTCCAGGTCTGACTCTAATGAATCAAGCTTTGCCTTTGATGCATCATAGTCGGCTTTTACACCAGTCCTCAATCCATTCAACGCATCTTCGATTTTCTTATCCAGAGCCTTAACCCCTTCTTCCTTGCTCATAACTTCAGGGTGTTTTGGCCCAAATGATTCTTTTAACCGACGTAAATCAACCTCTGATTTACGTTTATCAGTAACCAGTACTCCCAACCCCTGATCCCCGACTATGTATGGCTCAGATTCAAGTAGTTTATCTGAAGGCAGACTATTTACAATATCGAGCCTTGCCTTCTTGTGGGCCACCTCCATACGTGCTTCGGTTCTAAGCTGCTCAAGATGCTCCAACGTTCTTTTCTCAATCGATGAACCTGATCCATAGAAGGAACTCGTAAGTGATATTTTGTATTTTTTCCTTATTTCTTCTTTTTTTGCTTCTGCCTCAATCACCCGCTCATTCTGTTCCGCTATTGATTTATGAAGGACTTCCAATGCACGTTCTGTGGATTGCCGGTTCCTGTCCATGTTCTGATCACGAAAAACTTTAGCCACTTCATCTGCAACACTTGCCGCTAGTTCCGGTGCCGATACTTTCGGCTCTGCAAGATATATCCTGATCTGAATAAGGTTCGTATCCCTGTACTGTTGAACCTTCATGCTTTTCGAAAGGATCTTCAGGGTCTGTTCAAGACTTTTTTCAGGCGCCAAATCATTATACCCATAAGCCTTACTGAGCTTCTCGTTGAGCCCCAACCTGCTGACAACTTCTTCCCTGACAGGTCTGGATTGTATAATTTCAAACTGTGTACGAAGAAACAGCGGATCGCCACGTCTATAACCTTCCATTCCAAAAGGTTCAATATCAGGAGAGTCCTCCTTGACCTTTATAACCGTTGAAGCCATATAGACTTTGGGAAGAGAATATGTGACCAGAATACCTGTAAGAACAACCAGCAGGAAGACGGCTATAATGATTTCCTTCCTGGAGCGAATTACACGCCAGTAGTCCAGAAAATGCAAAGTTTCCTGAGGCTCTGTCATTTGATTATCAGATTCTCGATTTTAGAATTCAGGCGTGCAGAAACATGACGCAAAGACTTGAAATCACAATCAAACGGAATCGTTTTAGAACTCCCTCGTCAACATAAGATTGGTGGAATTTCGCTTGAAGGACCATCGCACATCTGAATCCACATCCTCATAACTCTGAGCAAGTTTTATGGTAGTACCGTAACCAATCTTGTAAGCAACTTCCGCTCTCAACACAAAGATGTTCTCCTTGCCCGAAGACTGAAGACCATAAACCTCAACATATTCATGGAGAGTGGGATCTGTCATATATTCATTCAAAATAGATGGAGCTATCTTATCCGACTCATAATCCCCAACGCGATAAGTACCCGATACAGCAAACCGCAGTTCAGGAACAGGAGAATCCCAATCCATTCTCAATACATAATCCATCATATCCTGAGACGAGAATGGGAAAATAAATGTTTCCCTGATCATCTTGGAAATTGATGCAGTAAAACGGGTTGTAGGAATAGGGATAAATTGCGCAGAAAGAATTGCATAAGGCGCACTTTCAGAATCTATAGACTCATCATTGTAACTAACATTTTGCACGCCACCACGAATACCGCACCTGAAATTCGGACTGAACACTTCTTCAAGTCCAACGCCAAAAAACATGGAATCAAATCCACGATCAACACCAAGATATTCCTCGTAACCATATTTTGAATAACTCGCTGTAGCTAAAATTCCAAACTGCCTTCCAGGTTGATGCCACAAAGTCACACCGGCATCAGTTCTGTCCTCATCAGATTCCCACTGCCGTTGCTCATCATCATATGTTTTTATCATATAACGGCCCAAGAAATCGATGTTCGACAGGCGACTGAACAAATATTTTATTCCAGCCTCTGTCTGACTCAACGTAAAACTCCCATCACGGCGGATAGTAGTGCCGTTCTCTTGAACAGAAGGATCATCAGTAACAAACAGATTTTCTAAAACACGTAATTCAAGATTAGGAGAAGGCTTGTGATTAAAATTTAATGCGAAATTATGATACAGCTGGGTCTCATCCTCAATAATGCTTGGATTATCTCTATAACGGTACGTTGGCGCATATGACAATGCCAGCATGGTTACTTCTTCCCATTTCAGGTCCAATGCCAGCATGGGAGTTATATAAAGGTCAACATTATCTTCTTGATAAGGTTCCGGCAAAGCATCCCGGTTGTCAGAATACTCTGCTCCTGCAGAAACAGAAAATTTGACTGGTTGATTTTCCCGCTTTTCCACAGCCGTCTCATTGGCAGCCAGTGACAGACAAAACGGAACAAAAACAAACAACGCAATAATCTTTTTCATCGCCATCCCCCATGAATATATTCTCGCATACTTATAGTCTTAAATAACTACCATATACCAATATAAGTCTATTAAGTATGGACATTGGAAGAACAAGCGTCAATAGAAAAAAGTCTTCAATTGCAGAGAGAATCAGGCTTTGTTACATTTCGCCACATGGTTGAACGGACATCATTTACATATAAGCTTTCTGAACAACAGCAAAAAACGCTCATTACTATTCTAAAGCAGGGGAACTATAGACCCGTTTCCATGGAACATACAATTATTGCCGGAGAAATCGAAGACTGCAGAATAGCTCTTTACAAAAGCGGGAAATGTCTCGTCCAGGGGAAAAAGGCCTCCGAATTTGTAATGTTCGTGTTAGAACCCGCAGTTCTTGAATCCGTTGGACTCGGTTACGAGGATGTTCTGAATCCCGATTTGGCGAGACCTCATATAGGTATTGACGAAAGCGGTAAAGGAGACTTCTTCGGTCCACTGGTAGTTGCAGGAGCATATATCGACCAAACTCTTATAGATACCATGCGGGAAATGGATGTAAAAGACAGCAAGAATATATCCAGCGACAAGAAAGCTATCGAAATGGGACGTGACCTGCGAGAACTGCTGGGTAAACGTTATACCGTGATCAAAATTGGTCCAAACGCATATAACCGTTTGTATCACCAGATGCGTAATGTTAATTCCATCCTCGCTTGGGCACATGCCAGAGCCATCGAAAATATGCTCAACATTCTTCCGGATTGCCCTCGCGCAATCTCTGACCAGTTTGGAAGCAAAGAACAGGTAAAACGCGCGCTCATGAAAAAAGGCCGCGAGATTGAATTAATCCAGAGGCACAAGGCCGAATCAGATTTGGCAGTCGCTGCTGCTTCAATAATCGCCCGCGAAGGCTTCTTGCGCGCCTTGAAAGAAATGGAAAAGAATTACAAAATAGAATTCCACAAAGGAGCATCTCCTGCAGTAATTCAGACCGGGATCGAACTCGGGAAAAAACATGGGCCGAAAATACTGCTCGAAACTGCAAAATGTCATTTCAAAACAGCAGATACCGTATTGAAAGAACTTAAGACAGACAGAAGCATTCTTGGACCGGAGGGCCAGACCGTATCCAAACCATATCAGTTCCACTACCACAAACGTACAAGCAACTTAGAAAAATCCGAATAAGGCTTGCGGCAAATATAATAATCGCGGCCACTTAAAAAATACAAGATTACGATAATAGAAATTTCCCGTCTTTCTGAAACACTTTCCCGTCCATGTAAATTGCGCCACCTTTCCGAAGGTCCTTTATCATATCCCAGTGAATGGCTGACTTGTTTTTCCCGCCTGTCTCAGCATAAGATTGACCAAGCGCCAGATGAATAGTACCACCGATTTTTTCATCAAATAGAATATTTTTAATAAAACGCTGGATTCTTGTGTTGGTACCGATGCCAAACTCCCCCAAACGCAATGCACCGGCATCCGTTTTCAACATTTCCTTAAGAAACATTTCATTTTTCGAAGCAGTTGCTTCGACGACAACACCTTTCCGGAAAACCAGCCGAATTCCGTCTATTTCCCTGCCTGAACGGCATACCGGATAGTCGTACTCTATGAAACCTTCAACAGAACTCTCAACCGGAGCAGTAAAGATTTCACCACTTGGCATATTACGATGACCATCAGAATTAATGAATTTCCTACTCTTCACCGAAAACTTGATATCAGTTCCTCCTCCTACAATCCTGATCTCGGATGTTCCCCGAAGCGCGGCTATCAATTTCGCCTGTCTTTTCCTGAGTGCCTTCCATTGGGCAATCGGATCTTTCTCATCGGCAAATATCGCGCTGTAAACAAAATCCTCAAAATCATCGAGGCTCATCTCTGCATCCTGCGCATATGCATTTGTGGGGAAAAGAGTCAGTACCCACTTTTTTTTCCTGCGAATATCCGCGACCGGTTTCATTGTCTTGGACATTAGAGCCTGCTTTTTTGGATCAACAGCCGACAAACTCCTGGTATTTTCCTCCGATGTAATCCCTATCGTCGCATCCATGCATCGAGCGTATGCATATTGGAACGGAATGATGGTTCGAAAATGATGCGGTTGTCCTTTGCGAAATAAAATCTCTGATACCCCTTCAGGTAACATCCGTATTACAGGGAAAGCACCTGCCTTGATCAATTCTTCGTAAATAGAAACAATCAGAGGCTCGGCAAGTACATTTCCATTTACGCCAACAGTATCAGCTTTACGCGTACCTATTGAATAGTTAACCAGTATTCTGGCATGGTTTCTGATTCTTGGATCGTTCATATATCCGTACCATGGATTAGCTTTTTAAGCTCAGGAACAGGCCTGAGAACCTTACCTTCAGAAGACATGCATATATGCTCAGTATAACCCGTGACAATAACGTTGTCTCCCCTGGTAATTACATATTCGATACGAAGGCGCGTGCCGTTGATTGCAGTACAGCGAGTTTCTATATTCAACAGATCATCAAAGTGCGCCGGTTTTTTATACTCACAGTTTGCCGTAACCACCGGCAACATTACTCCCCGCTTTTCCATATCAGTGTACGGCATTCCAGCTTCACGCAATAACTCCGCCCGTGCCATTTCGAAATAGACAAAATAATTGGCGTAATACACAAAACCCATCTGATCCACATGCGCATACGGAACTCTTACAGAATGTCTGAAAATTCTTTTCTCCATAACCATCACTCAATAGCAATCTCTGTCACAAAGGTTCTCGCTCCACTACCCGCCATTTTTACCCTAATGCGATTCTCAAATCCTTGACCAAGTCCGCCAAACAACCCTCTTTGGCTGCTTTTACCAGTGCACTCCCTACGACAACAGCATCTGCTGATTCTCCGACAAGACGCGCCTGTTTTCCGTTGCTTACACCAAATCCAACAGCTATTGGCAATGAAGTATACCTACGAAGTTCCTCCACACGTCTAATAATATCACCAGCGATCTCTTTCCTCGCCCCTGTGACTCCTGTAACCATGATATAATACACAAAACCACGCGCATCTTTCAGAACTCTGCCAGAACGCTCACCAGAAGTCGTAGGCGCAATTAGAGGAATGAAACACATTTCGTGTTCATTTATATAAGGGAGGAGCTCTCCGGATTCTTCAAAAGGCAAATCAACAATCAACATGCCATCAACTCCGGATGAGGCCGCATCTGCACAAATTCTATTATATCCATACCTGAAAAACGGATTCGCATATCCAAATAATATGACTGGCAAATTTGAATAACGACGGATGTTGGAAACCATTTTCAGGGCTTTTGCAACAGTCATGTTTCCAGCCAGCGCACGCTGGGAAGCTTCCTGAATTACAGGCCCATCAGCAGTAGGATCAGAAAAGGGCACGCCAAGTTCAAGAACATCAAGACCGCCTTCTATTGCAGTGCGAATGTTCCGTTCGGATACCTCAACGTCCGGGTCTCCTGCCGTCAAGTACCCGACCAATCCCTTCTTGCCCGCTTTTTTTAATTCCTCAAACTTCTTTACAATCCTGTTCATCCGTACTTAACCTTTTGATAAGAAAAGTTTTTGTTAAGATAGAGCATTTATCGCTTATCATTCTTCAAAATACTGTCCACATCCTTATCACCACGACCAGAGAGATTCACAACAATTACACATTCATTCCCGAGTTGCTGCGCGCGTTTCTTTGCTTCAGCCACGGCATGTGCCGATTCCAACGCCGGAATAATTCCTTCCATGCGCGTCAGCTCATAGAAAGCATCAACAGCCTCTGCATCCGTTATACTGCAATATTCGACTTTTCCGTTGTCGGCCCAATATGCATGCTGGGGACCCACGCCGGGATAGTCCAGACCTGCACTTATTGAATGTGCATTCAAAACCTGTCCATCTGCATCCTGTAGAACATAGGTTTTACATCCATGAAGAATCCCTGCCTGACCGGCCCCGATACTGGCCGCATGTTTTCCAGTCCCTATACCTAAACCTGCCGCTTCCACCCCCACCAGGTTCACGACAGGTTCACCGATAAACGGATAGAAAATTCCTGCGGCATTGCTCCCGCCGCCAACACAGGCGATAATTGTATCCGGCAGACGTCCTTCTTTTTCCATTATTTGTTTTCGCGTTTCCTCCCCTATCACGCTCTGAAAATCCCTCACCATCACGGGATATGGATGAGGACCAGCCACTGTACCGATCACATAAAACATGGTTTGGACCTCTGCTGCCCATGCGCGCATAGCTTCGCTCATTGCATCTTTAAGCGTTTTTGTGCCACTTGTCACAGGAACAACCCTGGCATTAAGAAGTTTCATCCTCTTGACATTAGGTTCCTGCCTCACAATATCTTCCTCTCCCATGTAAACAACACATTCCATCCCGAAAAGTGCTGCTACAGTGGCTGTAGCCACACCGTGTTGTCCAGCACCAGTCTCCGCCATTAGTCTTCGTTTTCCCATTCTTCTGGCCAGCAAGGCCTGTCCAAGCGTGTTGTTAATCTTGTGTGCCCCGGTATGGTTGAGATCTTCCCGTTTAAGATAAATTTTTGCACCACCCCAAGCTTCGGTAAGTCGCTCAGCAAAATAGAGTGGTGACGGACGTCCGACATAATCGACAAGAAGCCTGCGAAACTCTGACATAAATTCAGGGTCTGACTTGGCTTCTTTATATGCTTTTTCCAATTCGAGAAGGGCAGGCATCAGTGTTTCGGCCACATACCGTCCACCATATTCTCCAAAATGTCCCTTCTCATCGCACTGTTCATTCATAGCTGTTCTGCCTTTACTTTTCTCAAAAATATTTCCAGTTTCCCAACATCCTTCTTCCCGGGCCGTAATTCAACACCGCTGGCTGTATCAACTCCAGTAGGCCTTACAATCCTTATGGCTTCAGAAACATTTTCCGGCGTCAACCCGCCCGATAACATTGACGGATGCTTATTAACAAAACAAGCCGCTTCCTTCCAATTACCTGCAACACCAGTTCCACCATACATTCCGGGAACAGATGAATCAACAACATATCTGGCCGCCTTCCATCTCTCTGGCAAGGGATTCCAAGCCCCTGCGACAAACTTAACCGCCCGCCAGACCGGGACAGGAAAATGAATAAACTCTGAAAATAATTCATCACCATGAATTTGAACAGCATGGAGTCCGCAATCAACAGCTATCTTTTCAACCTGAGCACGGCACTCATTTACAAACACTCCGATGGCTTTACATTTACAATTTAATGCATCAAGTAATTTTGAAAGCGATTTGGCTGTTATTGCTCTTGGAGATTTTGCATACAGGACGAATCCGAGGTAATCAGCGCCGAGATCAAGAGCACACAGGGCATCATCTCTGTTTGTTATACCGCATATCTTGACTTCTACACTCATGACGCAGCCATGTCACAACCCTTCGTCAATATTACCAAGCCTGGTATCGGTAAAATGAAATGACAACGGCTGAGTACCCCGTAAAACTTTCATGCCTTTCTTTATCGGCTCACCAGCATCATTTCGCTGAATGATTGCCGTCATCGGCCCAATTTCCTTCACAGTACATAAAGCTATCCTTTTCAGGAACACTGTCTTGGATTTCTCTCCTTCAACGACCTTATCAACTGAAACAATGCTAATAGGTTCATTCTGGGCAATTCCCATCATGGCCGTATCAATAAGAATACCAGCGGCATCGCTCCACAGGACATAGCCGAATTCGCCTAAAAGTGGTTCACTTACCGGCGTCCGGCATGTCGAAGATATTTCCCGCGTAGAAACCCGCCCAATACTCAAAGTTCTTCCAGGAGCAGAAACCATTAGAACGACTCCTCCCCTGAATTCAGAACAACGCACATACGCAAGCCTTTTACCATTGATATAAAAAGTCACGACATCGTCAACTCGCCGAATTCTGACATCATAATTGTTACCAAGAATCAAGGACGGCATACTGCTTTCCGCATACTGTTCAACCTTTATTTCCGCATTTGCGCCCAAGTCACCCAACCGTCCGAATCCAATATCTTCGATTACTTTTGTATTCTTCTTATCTTTTTTCATGCCCATAGTACGTCCATGTACCAAGATACCCCCGGACGTCCCGGCACCGATTGCAAACGTCAACCCCTTCTCTCCACCCGCGAAATCAAGCTGCACCATCAGATCCTTCACCCAATCATCACGCGGTGTTTTCCCTTCATTTTCCACCCTGACGGCGAGATCATACTGGACATTGCCGTCAAATGTTTCCCTGGTAACAAGCATTGGAGGTAAATTTGTTTTCAGATTCCATACGCTGGAAATACCTTCAGACTTTTCCTTCCAGTCACCGTTCATAACCGCCCAGAATGGTTGTTTGGTTGTTACCGCAGATACCGAGGCAAGCACCATCTTACCTGGCAGATCAATCCTTGCAGTCCCGGTGAATAATTGACGTGATAAAAGAACACCATTGCTTATCAATCCAGACACAGGAAACCCGGCTGGCGGCCTGCATTTCACCCTGCCGGCTTCATCGGTAGCGAGAAACTCACAACGCACCTCTTTCCCGACCCAAGTGGCAAGCTTTTCACCCGTTTCAGGATTAATCACAAGACTGTTTGCCACGCAGAAGAATCCTTCACCATCAATTTTTGCCCCCACCATATCAGGAATAACTGTAAAAGCACCGGCTTTCCCGCTCTCAACCATCCCATGCAACACTGTTGGAGCATGTACAGCATGTATTTTACTCTGCTCCTGGGCAATCGATGATTTACTTTCCGGTACAAACATTATATCAGGAGAAAGCCAGCCTGTTTCCCGTATGCCAGATACCCTTCCCTCCGTTACCGTACAAAGCATTTTATCAGCTGAAATAAAACCTTCGACCTTTGCTGTACTCACCATTTGCGGTTCTCCCCGCTCATTCAACCCGAAAACATAAACCATCTGTCCACGGACCATATTTTCCCACTCATTTTCATAACCTTTACTAAGAAGGAATTCGCGTCCATCCTGGCTTACCGCCGCAATATCTGCCCCGCCGGAACCTTTAAGTAACGAAACCACCACATCATCAATCGATATTTTGGTATCACAGGAAAACAATATTCGGTTGACCTGGGACTCTCCCACTGAAGGACTTACTTTACACTCGGCGCTGGTTTTACCAACCGCCACATATGCAAAAGATTGACCTTTTATCATAACAACCCTTTGCGGAACAGGAGGCGACGTAGGTCGCATGAACACCATTGGTTTTACAAGATTACCTTTTACATAAATACCAGATTTTCTGCCGTCAACTGTTCCAATCAGGAATTCAACATCGCCTATACCGACACTGATTCCGCCTTCCGCCTTCCTCAGCAGATCAAAATCAACTTTGACCGGATCTGACCCAATCTCCAGTTGAAGCTGTAAATCAGCTTTAATTTCATCTTTCTTAAGCAGGTCCGGCACTGCAGAACTACGGTCTATTGATAAACGGCCTCTTTCTATCTTTGCTGCACCAATAGCATGTTTCCATAAATTAGTAAGTTCTCCCTCAAAATAATCATAAAATATTTTATACGAAATAGATTTTGGAAGGACCGATATTATTCTCGAACCAACCTGCAGGTCCTTTTCGATAAGCACACGGTCACCAATAACCGGAGGCTCAACCTTCAAAGCCTCAGGCAGTGAAAATGAAGCTTGTTTCTTGCTCAAAACTTTAAACGGCAACGCTGCACGTACATTAACACGGGCAGCTTCAATCTTATTAGTGCCAATATTAAAAACAGTCTTCTCCGTAAACAAACCCATGCTGTAACCCGCACCTTCAGGAATGTCATTGTCTGACTCTACAAAAAAGGTGTTTTTTTCAGCCTGTATTATTTTCCCGTCACCAAGGCCAGACCCCTTGGTTCCTATAACAACCGGCTCTTTCGCCAATGCAACGGTATTGACGCTTGCACTAATGGCCGCAAAAAGCTCCAAATATTTTCTGACAAACATCGTCTTGCCATATTTTTTCTGGTATGCCTTGACTTCGGAAGACATCTTCTCGATCCCTTCCCCGCTCATATTCCGCGTCACATCGTTCCACTGCGTAATACAATCAACCGTCCGGGGAATGGTTGTCACCTGTTTGCCAACGATTGTACTCCATATGGCGGCAAACCCGCGGATGGCTTCTTTCTCAATCTTCAACTCTTCATCCGACATCTTTGTCCGCTCCAGCAGAGTTGCATAGAGAAGATGGTCTTTGGCTTTTTCAAGCTGGACACGGGCCTCCCATGGATCAGCTTTGCGTATGGCAAGCAAGGCGCTGATAACAGGCGATAGATTTATCTGCGTCCCTGACGGATCAGCATTAGTAATTACCGCATTGGCACCCGGCAGAGGACGGTTCCCCGCCTTAACAGCCTGCATCCGGTCTATTGTGCGGAGAAGTCTGGCCGTCGTCAGCGCTTCATCAGCCTGTACCCTGATGGGAGCATAAGTACCATCCGCAACCAGTTCCTCCAGTAATTTGACCGCAGTGTCACATTCACCATCAACAAGAGATTGAACAACTTCCAGCAGAATCCTGTCGAGTTTTATCTTGTTACGTTTTTCGTTTTCTGCTTTGAGTTGCTGCTCCTTCTCCGTTTGTTGTTTCTTTATTTTTTCCGTATGATCCGCAGACTGTCGTACAATATTCTCAATCGCACTTTTCCGCAGGTCCAGGACACGATCACGATATTTTCCGCTGGATTTACTGTAGACATCAACAGCCTCGCCATAAGCCTGCTTCGCCACAAGATCAGCTGCACGATTATCCAACTGCTTAAGCAAAGTCGTTAGTTCCGCCTCCTGCATGGCAACTTCGGCAACAAGTTTTTCTATTTCCGAATCAAGATACTTTCGTATTTTCGGAACTGCCCACCCGGACTGGTTTCTGAGTTTTTTATATCTTTCAATAATTAAATTCAATGAACCGGGATTTGCCTCCGCAAATTTGAAAGCGTCATTAAATTCTTTTTCAACCAAACGCTGGGTTGAGATTAGATAAATCGCAAAAAAAGCAAGTGCAACACCAAGAATCGACAGGAAAACAATAAGACCTATATACCTCGACCGTGTCTTATTTGCTGCAGACATTTTTGAAGCCTTCAGAAACGCATCAACCGCCGATTGACCGCTCATGGAGGGCATTTGATCCAAGGTCTTTCCGGAAACAGGCGGCAAATCTTGATGTTTTCTCTCTGTGACATCGCTTCTTCGCGTCTCAGGAACAAACTTCCGTGCTTTCTTCTCTTCAACAACCTCCTGACGAGGTTGTTCGGGTCGCTCAATTCTTTCTAACGTATCATCTTCACGTTTCTCTTTCACAAAAACGATCTCTGTCCTTGGATTTACATCATCTTCCTGCTTTGCCTTCTCTTTGTACTCCTCAATTTTTATGACCGTAGTACCAACATTGATTGTATCCCCGGGAACTAGTTTGATGGATTTAACCAGGCGATTGTTTACCTTTAAATCGTTTTTTCCGGAAAGATCTGTCAGAGTAAATGAATCTCCGCGGAGTGTTATACGGGCGTGCAATGGCTCTATGGCAGGATCAGTCAACCTGACCAGACATTTCTCCTGTCTGCCCAGAAAACAGGTATCCTCAAGGACAAAAGTCTTCCCTTCATCAGGACCAAGCAAAATATTTATCAATAAACGAGGATTATCATTCATGTGACATCAAGAATCCAATAATCAAAATGCCATAATTACAGCATTTATACATACAATATTAGGGTGCGGAAGACGACTCCGCAGGCATCAAGCGACTCTTGACTGCTCCAATCAGGTTTGCCATTGTCAGTGGTTTTTCAAGATATGTATGCATTGACCCATCACCCACGATCTCCGACAGGCTCTCACTGACAACAAAGCCCGTACAAAAGATAACCGCCGGAAGTCTCCACCCCTGACGTTCGCATTCAGCTTTAATTTCCATAAAAGCAGCCTCGCCATTCATGATCGGCATTGAAACATCCATTACGATCACCGCTGGCCGCTTTTGGCAGAAAATCTTAACCGCGTCCTGCCCGTTAGACGCCGACTCAATCGAAACACCCGGAATCGTTAATGACAAAGCATTAACGAACATGTCCCTCAATAGTTTTTCATCATCCACAACCATCAGACGTTTCGAATCACAAGGCTGCAATTTGGTTCCGGTTGAGATATCGTATCTTATACTGCCATCATCCGCCCTGACAGCTTCAAGCGATTCCTGCTTCCGCAGTTTATCCAGCACGGAAACGACACGTTCAAGTTGTTTCTTGTACTCCTCGTTCTTGTCAATCTCCGCCATGCATGTGAGGATCTGAAGCGGATTATTTAGATCATAAAAAATGGTCGAAAGAGTATCCACCCTTGCCTGTATCTTCTCTGCTTCAACAAGTCTCTCGTTCGCAACACGGAGATCCTCCTCGGCCTGTTTCCTTCTTGTTACATCACGAATGAAGAAACAAAGGCTGGGCCTGCCAAGGCGCATCTTATTGACAACAATCTCACTGCTGAAACGCGAACCATCACCCACCAGACATACGGCCTCCAGCACGGTAAACTTCTGATCGGTGACATTTTTACGAACAAGATCCAGCAGCTGTTCATCAGCACCGGAAATAATATCAAGGATGTTCATCTTGCAAAGGTCTTCTTTTGTCCAGATGAAATTATGCTCAGCCCTGGCATTCACTTCAACGATACTGCCGTCCATTTCCGTAATCATCACAGCATCATAAATACAATGCAGGAGTTCATCATACTGCGAATGAGCCGATTCGCCGGTACGTGCCCTGTATATCTCAGGCATATCATGTACCTGCTGTGTAATACTTGAGCGATCTCCGTCAATTCCATCACTGTAAACAGGAACCGGTTGCGGTTCGGTCCTGTTTTGCGACGATTGCACGGGAACTTCACCCGCTATTCTGCCATCTGTTCTCCGGAAAACTCTAATAGGTTTCTTTGCCATAAACTATTCAACCTCTCAACGGCCCAAATATTAGGGACATTATCATCTGTTTTCAACTGTAAATTCCAGTAATTTGGAAACAGACAGGTAGATCCTCCCTGAAGAAGAGTAAGTTAACATGATCTTACCCCTCTGACTATCCAAAAGAAATCCCTGATACCACTGTTCAGAAATTACCACACACAATATCAGAGTTGCCATGATATTTTTCATTTTTGATTCTGAATATTTTATCCACTATCCTTCTTCCGAAGTTATTGACAAGTTGAACAATTGGTGGTTGATTCCGGGAAACAGGTAAAAGTAAACAGTCAGACCCGGAGGCAGATTTTGAACTTTGTAAAACGTGCACAGGAAATAATCAACCTTGAAACACAAGGACTTAAGAAAGTACGTTCCAGCCTAGGCAGGGAATTTACGCAGGCCGTGGAACTCATACTCAAATGTCTGAAAAACAGGAAAAAGATTGTCGTTACGGGTATGGGCAAAAACCTTCACATAGCCCAGAAAATATCCGCAACACTGGCAAGCACCGGATCCACCAGCGTGGTTCTGAATCCTGCCCAGGCGATGCATGGTGACCTGGGAATAATCAATAATGGCGACATACTTCTGGCGCTCAGTTATTCTGGCGAATCCGAAGAACTCGTCATGCTTGTCCCTTCGATCAAACGAATGGACGTCAGGATTATCTCTGTAACAGGCAACCGTAACAGCGCTCTGGGAAAATGCAGTGATGTGGTCATCCCCGTAACAATCGAACGCGAAGCCTGCCCCTTCAACATGGCACCGACGGTAAGCACAACGGTAACACTCGCTGTCGGAGATGCATTAGCCATGGTCCTGCTTGAAGCACGTGGATTCAGGAAAGAGGATTATGCGAAACTTCACCCCGGAGGGGCAATAGGACGTTCCCTTCTACTGCGTGTATCTGATATCATGCGTACCGGCAAACGTATTGCAATCATCAGAAAAGGTGCCAAAGTCAAAGACGCTCTTGTCGCAATGACCAGGGCAAGGGCGGGATCTGCGAGTGTCCTGGACAACAGAAACCGCCTGCTCGGTATCTTCACCGACGGTGATCTGCGCAGACATATTCCAAAACAATCAAATCTCATGAATCTGCCAATTGAAAAAGTCATGACGCGCAATCCGGTAACTGTTACAGGTGAGGAATTGGCCGTTGACGTTCTTAAAATTTTCGAGAAACACAATATCGACGACTTGCCGGTAGTCGACAACATGAAACGGCTTATCGGATATGTAGATATTCAGGATCTGCCCAAGTTGAAAATTCTGTAATTACCGAAAGCGGCGACCCGTTATTTAACAATCTGCTTTTCGTTGTTTGTTCTATTTCATTCGCATATACAACATGATAAGGATCACTGCAGACACGGCAATTCTGTACCACACGAAAATACTGAAGTTTTTCCGGGCGACGTACTGCAACAGGTAATGTATGGAAAGGAACCCGAAAATAGCCGATGTAAAAAATCCAACACTTAATGCAGCAATTTCTGTATCTGACCAAAGATGTTTTGCCTTGACCAATCCGGCACCGAAAATTATCGGTATGGACATGAGGAAGCTGAAACGTGCCGCATCTGCCCTCTGGAATCCCAGGCCAAGTCCAGTCGCAATGGTAACACCGCTCCTCGATATGCCAGGAATGATTGCCAGGGCCTGACTGCAGCCGATTAGCATGGCCTCCCCCCACCGAATATTCTCCAGGCGCTTTTGTTTTTTTCCTGCCTGATCAGCAATAAATAACACCAGCCCGAACCCGCCCAGTGCAAGCGAAACAAGAAATGGATTTCTAAAAACAGTCTCTGCCTTTTCTTCGAATAACTTTCCGATTATTGCACCCGGAACACTCGAAACAACCAGCAGCCACACCATTTTCTGTTGCAAATCATTCTGCAGGTTCCGGGTCGACCGGAAAAGTGAGTGCCAGAATCCACAAACCAGAAGTCTTACGTCACGCCGGAAATAAACCAGCACTGCCGCGAGAGTTCCCCAATGTAATGCAACATCGAAACCAAGTCCTGGATCACTCCAGCCAAAAAACCATGGAAGTATGACCAGGTGGGCAGAAGAAGAAATCGGCAGGAATTCTCCCAATCCCTGCACCATTCCAAAAATAAATGCCTGGAATATATTCATGAGGTTTTATAGAAGTCGCTTGGCGGAGAAAGCTTTCCCTGAATGCGATTTTAGATACGATTCAAACGCCAAAGCACGCCTTTTGTCTCCAAAGGCACAATAGAAAATCAGTTTCCATGGACGACACCTAGCCGTGGAAACATTACCAGCTTCATTATGTTTCTTGACCCTGGCAACGATATCTTCCAAAAACCCAACGTAAATTTGGTCTGGATGACTGACACTACGAAGTATGTAGACGAAATACATGACTGCCCCGCTTCGTTGATTTCAACTACGCAGGGCACGCTTCCCTTTCCGTTCTCTGCGTAGCCGTGCCACGCGTAGCTCGAACATGTTTACGCTTTCAGGATGGCTGTGCCAGGCGTAGCTCGCAGTGGATCAATTGTCCCGCTTCGTTGATTTCACAAAGTTCAATCAACTACGCGGGGCAGTCTTCACTCTCCGCTACGCTGCGAGCGAAGACTGGCGGGAGCGACGGGACTCGAACCCGCAACAACCAGATCGACAGTCTGGGACTCTAACCAATTGAGCTACGCCCCCTGCAGGAAAGTGCGCAATATAACCATCACAGCCATACGATCAAGACAAAAAAAACTTCATTTTAGGCCAAAAGACCTTTGAGCCATTCACGGCCTTTGCCCGATTTAAGATATTTCTCACGTTCAAGAGCCTCATTGTAGTTCAAATAACTCTCTTTGAGGATTTCCACCCATGGCCCTTTGCCTTTCGTAGACCGATTCTGACCTGTATTATGCTGATGAAGCCTCTTTGTCTTATATTTGCTTATTCCAACATAATGACAACCTGTCTTAAGGCTGCGCAAGACATAAACATATACCTGTATAGTATCACCAACATACAAACCCGCAACCCAAGATTACTATATCATGATATCGGCAAATTGAGAAAGTGTTAAAAGCAACAACCAGACCGATCTTCTGGGATCCGCCTTAGGCAGACAAGCTCTAACTTTACCCGCCTTTGGCGGGCAATTGAGCTACGCCCCCAAAAGAATGCGCACAGATAATAGAGGCCCACAAATCATTATCAAACGAAAAAGACGCCAAAAGAGACAGCAAGGTTCAACATGAAAAATCAGCCCTATTGTACATCTATCGACAGGCTTTCTGAATGGCTGTTGAATTCAGGTGCATACATGCACTGTATTTCAGTAATACCGCTTTGATAACTGCCCCTATGAACAACACGGGTTGCGTATTCAAACACATAAACTCCCTTAGGCAGATAATCTATGAAGAAATGGCTCGCCGTATCACGCGTTGATTCGTAGTAGGCCAGTCCATCCTGGTATTTATACCGTGAAATCACATTCACCGGCTCAAGACCACTGCCACGCTGGTCCTTCATATGGACATATTCCATGTCCCTGTCAGTCCGCAATTCAATACGCACAACCAGTTCATCTCCAACATTCACCACTCTCTTTACCGGTTCCAACATCTGTCCTTTTTTCGTTGAGACCCTGGTATAAAGAGTTTTTTTCAACTTCAAAGGAGTTCCTTCGTATGGTGTTACCTTGGTCATATCTTCAAGATACTGCCAGTGCAGACTGCCCCATGCCACGCCTTCGTCAATTTTCTTTACAGTAACCTCACCCATCACCGGCTTGATCTCTGATGCAGTAAATTTCTTCTCGTAGAAACCCGTACCGGCTTCTACTTTTTCCGGCTTGATTTCCTGACCACCAAGCGAAACTTCTACAAGCGCATCCGACGCCAGATTATTAACACCTCTCAATAACAATCCATAGACAGCATCAGCCGTTGCCTTCGTTGTCTTCCAATCCTGCGTTTGTTTCTGCTTTAACAACCAGACTTTGCAGTCCTCCACGGCTTTTTCGTCTTTCACAACTTCACTGAACGCCTCAATCATAAGGGCCTGTGTTTCGATCGGTGCCCTGTACCACCACCACGACAATTCGGTTTCACGCCAGAACATTCCAAGTTCTTCGTCCGTCACGGAACGCTCCTTGATTGACTTCATTATATCCAAAGGCGTTACCTCATCCCCAAATCGCATCAATGCAATTGCCAGATGGCCCTGTGACTGACGGTTAGCCAATTTTAACCAGTAGGTCTTTGCCTGACCAAGAAAATAGTCAACAGCCTCCCTGGCATTACCCTGCACAGGTCGGTCCTTCAGGAAGAAACTGCGCCCATAAAGATAAAGCGCAATAGTCTCACTGAGATTATTCGTGTCCTTGTGACCATGCCGCAGGATTTCGCGGTAAATGTTATCGATCCAGTTATCCAGTCTTGCCAGCGAACGTACAGCCGGATTCATATCTATATTAATCCCCAGATGCCTCATACGGCCGAATCCGGTTGTAATATAAAGAGTGATGTAGTCATTGCCGTATCCTCCGGGGAACCATGGCCACGAACCATCATGCAATTGCATTTCCGCAAGTTTCCTGAAACAACGACTGACTTCATTCTCCATGCGATTTTCATCGAAAAGAACACCGACATTCTTTCTTGCCTGACTCTCCGACTGTGCCTGCCTCAACCATGGAGTTTCCTCAATCATGACACTCTTCAGGTCCTGGTTCTTCTCAAGGGGACTGTCCAATGTGGGCGTTCCCTTCCACTGGTCAAAGATACGTCTGATTTTCGGGTCCGAGTTGGCAATGAACCTGGCAAGTGCATTGGCATACAACCTGTTGAAGGTCTGCTCCGAACATTCATGGGGAAATTCCATCAGGAAAGGAAGTGCCATGATGGCATACCACGACGGATTGGAGACCATCTGTACCACAAGATTTTGGTGTCGTAGTGTATCTGATTTCCCGGACTCCAACAATTTTTTGAATTCAAATTTCTTCGTCAACGGGCCACGAATTGGAAGCGGCAGGGATTCTGTCACAAATATTCTCCGCGACAAAACCGGCAGGAATCCTTCCTCTCCGTCAGATACTTTCCCTGTAGACCCCACCGCCTTGTATGTCAGGAATCCACCGCCGTCTGGAACTTTTATTTTCCAGGAATAACTGCGTGATTCCTTTGCCGGAATTTCAAAATCGATATCCGGTGTTTCATTTCCAAGTTTCTTATCAACTGATTCATCAGTCCGAGCGTCACAAAACACCAGTCGCACCTGTCCCTTCTGTCCTGTATCGCTCTGATTCGAAACCTTTACCGTAAATTCAAGAACATCGCCTTCCCTGAGAAAGCGAGGAGGGTTCGGTTGTACCATAAGGTCCTTGGATGTCACAGCGTCCCCCTGAATGAAACCAGACCTCATATCTTTGTCATGGGCAAACCCCATGAACCGCCATTGCGTCAAGGCTTCCGGCATCGTGAATGTCATTCGGACAACCCCGTTACTGTCCGAAACAAGCTGAGGGAAGAAGAACGCTGTTTCATTGAGATTTTTCCGGGCTGTAATCTTACCGAGATCAGTTTTTGATTCAGGTTCTCCCGCCCCACCAATACCTTCAGCCATTCCACGGCCACTCATGTCTTGCTTTTTACTTTTCGATACTTCCGATTTTACTTCGGCTTCCATGGGCGCTGCAGCAACAGCCGCTTGAGGCATGACTGCATTGGCCATTTCCATGCCATCAGCCGCAATCATGGCCGATTTTCTCATAACGTGCCTGCCAAACCCTTTGCCGCCACCCGAAGCAAAAGCATAACCATAGTAATTCTCGGTAAGATCATCCGGGAACATGCGGTAACTGCTATCAACCCCCACATAATGATTGACCCATGAACCAAACAGATGCTGAAAAGGCTTCAGAACATTGCAGAAATCCGAATGTGCCGAACTGTAATCACGGTAGAAAAACATGAAACGCGGCATCCAGTGATGTGTCATGAAAGCATCCAGTGACTGGTCATAAAGCGCGGCAACCATTTCAGCTACTGATTTCTGAGCATCAGGTCCCGTAATTACTGCCGTCCATGTTTCTTTCTGTGCCGGCTGGAGTTTGGAAACAAAGTGCTCCCATTTCAGCTCCAGGTTTTTGTTGTTCCACGGTACATCAATATTCCTCTTTTCCAGGTAAGCCCGGTTTTCACGTACCTGGGTTACATGCAGAACAAAGCCGCCGCGCAGGTTTTCATCTACCTCATGTCTGATTGATGCCTGGGTCTCACCCAGCCTTGTCCAGTAACGTTTGACTATTTTATTTCGGTGTTCAATCTCCACAAGCGCCCGGCCGGAATCATATCCCGTTCCCCACAATGCCAAAAAATTCTTACCCGGCTCGATCGACCATGCCGGTGCGGCAAGCATATGCGGAATTTTCAAGGAAAGTCTGGTTGCATCCGGTTTGATTATCCTGATGGGAAGAAGCGCCGTGACTTTCTTCCCGAAACGATCCTGTGTTTCCAATACCGCGCGATAAAGCCCTGCATCGAGTTTGAATTCAATGACAACCTGACCGTTTGTATCACTGTTAAATTTCCTTTCAACAGCAACATCACCCAATTCCCAGCTGTTTGGATCGGATTTATCCGGAACCTGACTTGATCGATCTTCATGGTAATAGTTATGCCACTGGGTAAGCTTTGCCCGTTCGACTTTTTCCGGCTCTTTCAAGTGGCAGATTTTCACCTTACCTTCAGCAGCCTGCCCTTCTCCATCGAGAGTCGTGGTACTTAATTTTATTTCGACAGGTTTTTCGTTCGTCTGCCATTCCTCTACTGACATCCCGGCCTTCAATGCTGAATAACCAACATTGACAATTCTCAGGGCAGAACGTGTTTCTCCTGCCGTATCTGTTACATCGGCATTAACATGATAACTGAATGATGGTTCATCTTTCTCAGAAACAGTCAAATCGGGTTTCGCGGTAAACTCTATTTTGAAAGAGCCATCAACCCCTGTATTCACCACTCCGTGCGCAATCTCCTGGCTCGTTAAAGAACGCGGCCTGTACCAGTAACACCAGTAGAACCAGTCCGGCCACCGGATCTCACGAACGATCCTGTATTTCACCTGCGCACCATCCACCGCCGCACCGGTATAGGCAGTGGCTTTACCCTGTAAACTTACCTTGTCATTAAGTCGCGGCGCTGTCTTTGGTGCATCAAGAGTTACCTGGAACTTGGGTCTCTTGTATTCCTCAACCTGGACCCTGGTACTGCCTGCCGGTCCTTGGGAACGTATTGTCATTGATCCCATAAGTCTGTCACGAGGCGCGGTGAAACTGCCGGAAAACGAACCATAGTCATTGCATTGGTGTTCCTGTCTGGCAATTTCTTTATTGTTGGAATCACGAAATTCAACCGTCACACGTTGACCGGAAAGCAGGTGATAATCATTTCTCTCCTGATCCACATGTACACAAATACCTTTGTACTGGATTGTCTGGCCGGGCCTGTAAATGGCGCGATCAGTAAAGAAAATTGTCTGGCTGTTACGATGTTCCCTGCCATGATGATAGGACGAATATTCGCGTACCGATGCCACTTCCTGCCCATTATGGCGGACACGAATAAAGTAACCGCGGTGCTGTTGAGGTTTGAATGAAAAGAAACCATTCTCATCGGTATTGGGAACTGCCGTACGGACCCGGTCTCCCTCATTGGTAAGATACCACCCTTCGACCTCGGCTCCGCTTACCGGTTCGCCCGATTTCGATTCCAGAACAAATCCCTCGATATTGCCGTCCCTGGTCCTGATAACAATAGACAGGTCACTGACCCAGACATCTGTGAATGTAACCTGATTATTACTGTCCCTGAATGCCGGATCATGACTCGCAATAATAAAATAATAACCGGGTTTCAACCCCTGGGGCGCAGGAATCTGTTCCAATCGTTCTTTATAATCACTTGTTGCAGGAAGCTTTGCAGACCATTCAAGTTCGGATTTCTTTGCCAGCAATTTTTTACGACCATCTTCATCAAGATATTCCGGGCGACCGTGCTTCCGGTTTAGAAAATAATTCCAATCCCATGACACAGCCCTGAAATAAACTTCTGCAACATTACGATAACGTACATCAATTTTAGGACGACAATCGTTCCAGACAAACTCGGTGGAAATAGTTACAGACTTGGACTCAATATCTGCAATCAGATTATGGCAAAGTCGCCCGCCCGGGCTGTCAGGAAATGCCTTTTCCCCGCGCAAAGCCGTTTCCCTCGCCTCGACCAGCGTTCCTTCATCATGCAAAGTACGGGCCAGATGGTAAAGTGCCATTGAATAAATCTCATGGTTGCTCCATTCATCGGCAGCTGCTGTCAGTGCTTTTTTGAATTTTGAATTCTTCTCTTCACCGAAGGCAATATTCTTGCCATATACAAACCGCGCCAGGTCAACATCCATGAATGCCGTCTGGTCTTTGTCGCCAATATGAAATCGCATTAAATCCTGGTAAAGGTGAATAGCCCTCAGAACTGGCGAATCCGTGTCGGTAGTGTCCGGTTTCCATAAAAGAAATTTCCTGGGATTGTCAAAAATCGGATCGTCAGCAGAAACCTCAAAAGCATCCTGGGCCTTTGCAGCCGCCTGTTCGCCTGATGTATAGAATGAAAGCGCTTCCTGGGTTATGAAATCATAAAGGGTTGGCCGGTATGTATCCGGCATATTCCCCTTATTGATAAGGTCGTTGTAAGAAGCGACAGGGATTGTCTTGAGCATATCTGCGGCAGAAAGAGCGCTTTGATACTTCTTGTCTATTTCGGCAAACAGTCGTGTCAAATCCCAGGTGGTAAAATCCTTGCCCGGCGCCACGGCAGTGGCAGTTCGCTGCATGAACCGCCACCGGTTATTCTGAAAATAATGCCAGTACCAGTTGGCCAGAACTGTATTGAGAATTGGAACTATTTCTTTCGGGGCCTTTTCTATTTCAGCTTCCAGCCTGGTAATTTTCTCTTCCGGTTTATTCCCCTGTATATTGCCTTCCAGTACTATCTTGCGGCACATGGCTTTGGCAGCTTCACCATAAGCCCCGTCTTTCATGGCCTCCACAATAATGGGGTCAAGCGCCTCAATTGCCGTCTTCGGAAGCCCCTTGTTGATTGCCTCATCAACCTTTTTCCATTGTGCATCACGTTGTCCCCCGACAGTATATAAAATCGCTCCAAACCATAAAATTGCTGCCAGAAGAGATATTTTATACTTCATGATTCCCCCCTTAAAACTCGCTTCTATAACAAAGACGTCTGTGCCTGCCCTTTTGTTTCAATAAATTATCTTTATTTTAAAATTGAATATTCGACATTCGGTATTTGAATAATAAAGAGGCTGATTAACCTGGAATCCTGATTTAGAAAATATTCCTACATCCGCCAGGGCTCTCTCATGGCCCGTGAACACAATCTGTTGGCCGCATCGTCACCAATGAACAGTTCCTTCACCGGGTCCCATTTCAACGACCTTCCAAGCTTGAAAGCTATGGAAACAAGATGACCAAGTGAAGCCGACCTGTGCCCTATTTCTTCATGCGAACTCGGCCAGTTTCGGGTCTTTATACAATTAAACCAGTTTTCATGATGATTATTTGCCGCATTCACATCCCGCGTCGGCATTTCCATCTCCTTGAAAATACTCTCAGGCTCGCCTTCAATCGGTCCACCGCCATACATTGACGTTACCCATCCGCGCTCTCCAACAAACAATCCGCCAAAATTACCGTCAATCCTGGCGTCATTTGGCACCGCATTGTAAAGTTCCTTCACCTGTTTCCAGTGGTCCACATGATGAAGTAGAACTCCATTGGCATATCTGCATGTCATTGTCGGAAACTGATTGCTTGAAGGATGTATGATCTCCACCGGCCCGCTTTCCTCCATGCCAAGCCCATACTGGATTACATCAGCACAGTGAGAATGATAATATGTCGATGGCCCAACTCCAAAAGCCTCACACATTGCCCACGGCACAACACCCGAAATCGGGTTCCTGTGATAATAATGATTATAAGGACGCCACGGCGCCGGACCAACCCAGAGGTTCCAGTCCAGGCCATCCGGCACGGGTTCCGCCGGCAAAACCGGATTTAAAGGCACTGGGGAATTGCCAAGCGTCTCCACATTATGCGGCACCCACAAAGTAAATACCGATCTTATTTTTCCCAATCCGCCAGCCCGGACAAACCTGACAATCCTGCCTATCGTCACCATCGAACGGTATTGCGTACCAGTCTGAAAAACCCGTCCGTATCGACGCATGGTTTCGACAAGTCGGCGTCCCTCCTGAATCGTCATTGAGATCGGTTTTTCGCAGTAAACGTCCTTACCGGCCTTGGCCGCATCAATTGAAGCCAGCGTATGCCAATGGTCAGGAGTTGCAATTATAACCCCGTCAATGTCCGGCCTTGCGATCATTTCCCGGTAATCGTTATAAACGGCAAATCCCTTGAAACCACCGCTCTCTTTGCGCGATGCATACGTTTCTTCCACATATTGTTTACCGTCTTCACGACGCGACTTGTCAACGTCGCACACACCCATGACCTGTATGGACGGATTACCCACCAACACCCCCAAATGTCCCCGTCCCATACACCCGCGCCCGATCAAGCCTATGTTCAGCCTGTTGCTCGGCGCAATCGCCCCGTCCGCGCCACGCGCAGTTCCCGGTACAATCCATGGCATGGTTATAATTCCGGTACTGATTCCCTTGAGTATCGATCTCCTGCTTATGGGCATTGTTCTTTTCTGCATTATTCCCCCTTTCCCCTTCTCGCAATATCTATCAGTCAATTTTTATATTAAGGCTGGTTTTGTCAAAGAACTCAATGCATTTCTTGACCTCATGTGTATTGTCTGAATACTTAATCCAAAAATGGGTTAATTCTCTATTTTTCCGCGTCCGCGCGGAATGGAAACCACAGGTAGCCGAAGCTTCGGCTGGAGCGGTGTAAGAAATATTGTAGCCGCCCCGCTCAGTCGGGGCGTTATTATTAGAGCGGGGTAGCTACAGTTACAAAAAGGTCCTGCTTTCTCTCGTACCCACAAATATGATCCCAAAAATTCTGTCTCTTGCAAAACCCGGTGTTGACGAACTTGAAGAATCTCAAATCAATTTTGACTGGCCATACCCCAGCGTTTCGCCCATAATTGGCGCATGTAGATTGGGAGGAATATATCCTGCGCGACGTGGTCGGGTCATGGCAGGCCAAGCCACACCCGCTACTGCTGGCACAGAATGTACCCCCCATCAAATCGGGAAAGTATGCCGGGAGCAGTGGATTTTAGCGAAAAACTGCATAATTAACGGGCACGGAGTGTTTTCAGGAATATAGTTACCAAAACATACACTTTTGCGAAAAGGCTGTGTTTTGTTGATGTTTTTAACAGGAATAATGAGTAAACTATAAACAGTTTAGGGAACTGGTTCCTACGAATGGTTTAGGGAACTAGTTCCCTAAACCATGTTCGCTAAAAAAGAAGTAGGACTAACAGTCCATGGGAATGACATTCTTCACTTGCCCAAAGTGTAAGACCTCGTTGGGCTCATCGAGCGGCTTCACAAAGAAACTCTACACTCTCGGGCCTCCGGTCATCTACTGTCCGAAGTGTAACACGCCCATTCGAACCGGCGCACGGGAATGGCCAGTTATGAGTCGTTCCCAGCAATGGTCTCTATGGTTTCAGTACCGAGTTTTCTTTCCCTTCATTCTTGGTCCGATCTCCATTCCTTTAATTGCCCTGCTAGCCTGTCTTCCCTTGAGCTTCATTAAGATTATCGTTCCACTTTCCAATGCAGCGCTCTTCACCATAGCAGGTATAGTCGGAATAATAGGTGGAATCTGGTTTGCTGTAAGCGAATTCCGAAGTCTGCCCGAAGCTATTGCTGAATCAGAGGCTCGCTGGAACAACTTGACTGATCATCAAAAGAGGGTATACGAACATATCACGGATGGTGCACATCCGGAAATGTCAGCCAAGCACATCGTCCGTGCAAAACAGGGAACCCCATGGACATGTCCTGTCTGTGGAGAAATCAACCTGCAACACTACAATGTCTGCCGCAATTGCGGTGACGATGTAGCAAGAGTTATTGACGAAACGAAGACCAGCGAACAGGTATCGTCGCTAACCGCGCCGTCCCCTGAGCGCATGCGTTCACCATAAGCATGAAAGTCAGAATCAACATTACAGCCGCCACGGATCGCGCAGCCCTAGTCTCATGCAGTGCATTCACCATCAATGCAGACCCACAGGATTTGGCTTGTCGCAATTCACAGGAAATTCACGACTGGTACCATGCAGACTGGTTCTTCCGAAAGGACAACGATCTTTTCTTCACTCCTCCAGCGTTCGAGTTTCGAAGCGGACATCTCCTTGGCATCAACGGTCGTCATCGAGCACTCCTTCTGGCAAGGCATACAAAGGTGTTCCCGATGTTGTTGGTCAGGCCCCACATGTGGCCACCGGACAAGCTGCAGGAGATCGTCTCCACCAATCTGTCCGACGGCCAAGTCGTGGAACTACCTGACCTGCCTGTGAACGGAAGAATCGAGGAGATTAGCGAACAAGTTTTTACACCGTATTCTTCGTCCGCGGCGGACTCGAAACGGTGAAAATGTACGTTCGACGCGAAACAGAAAGGTGCAACATCAGGAGGGAAGTATGATGGAACCTCTATTCGTCACACTATTTCCAGTGGGGTTCTTGATCGTGGTGTTTGGCGGTGGGGAACTCTCTCGACGCAAGCATATCGATACGGGTGGTGATGCACCAATCGGCAAAGTGCTTTTTCTGAGTAGCAAGTATGTCATGCTTCTGCTGTGGGCCGCGATGGTGATGCACAGTTGGGGTGTCAACCTGTCGTTTATGAGGGTTCCCGCGTCATTGAGATGGGTGGCGTTGTGCTGCTGGGTGTCAGGATTTATGCTGCTCTTCATCGGGCGGTTTGGACTTGGAGAGGCGTTTCGGATTGGCTCTCCCAGAGAACGCACGGAGTTGAAAGTTGACGGATTGTTCAGATTCAGTCGGAACCCGATGTATCTTGGGGTGTATGCCACATTGTTCGCGTCCATGCTCTATACGCTGAATCCCCTCGTGTTCGTCATGGGGATATTCGTGGTTGCTGTCCACCACAAGATCGTGCTGGCAGAGGAACAGTTCTTACGGACAGTCTTTGGCGAACAGTATGCGGAGTATAGCCATCGTGTGAGGCGGTACTTATAGGCACTATAGGCGACTTGTGTGCTCAATGAAGAATGGCTGTGCTGGGGCAACAGCAGGAGGGAACATCATGCGCAACGCCGACTGGATCAATCGGGAAGAATACCCTTTCGAGTCGCACCACTTCGAGGTAGCGGCGGGCAGCCTACACTATGTTGATGAGGGGAGTGGGCCACTCGTCGTCATGGTCCACGGCAATCCCACGTGGTCGTTTCTCTATCGCAAACTCATCAAACGGCTTCGGGCTGAGTACCGTTGTATTGCCATAGATCACCTTGGCTTCGGCCTTTCGGACAAGCCAAAGGACTGGAGCTATCGGCCAGAAGATCACGCGGCAAATCTAGCGGCATTGATTGAGGGGTTGGGGTTGAAAGGCATCACGCTGGTAGTGCAAGACTGGGGCGGCCCCATTGGACTATCCTACGCGGTTGCTCACCCCGAGAATGTGGCTCGCATCATTATCCTGAATACCTGGGCGTGGCCGGTCAATCGCGACCCGTACTATATCGCTTTCAGCGCTTTCTTGGGTGGCCCGATCGGCCGGATGCTCATCCGGCGATATAACTTCTTCGCAAAAACGCTTCTGCGCCAGTTGTTCGGAGACAAGCGCAAGTTGAGCGCTGCCGCGCATGGACACTACCTTCGCCCCCTGGCCACACCTGAAGATCGCAAAGGCTGCCTTGTGTTTCCAAAGGAGATCATGAAATCCACTCCCTGGCTGGACCAACTCTGGCACAAAATCTCCACGTTGAACGGCAAACCCAAATTGATTGTTTGGGGAATGAGAGATATCGCCTTCAGAGAAAAGGAATTGAGGCGTTGGCAATGCACGTTCCCTGAGGCACGGTTGATTCGCCTGAGTTCTGCAGGCCACTATTTGCAGGAAGAGGCACCCGATGAACTTGCCGCAGCGGTTGTTCCTTTCTTGCGAGAGACAGCGCCCGCGTAATGGCAACTTCTCCGAAGTGACAATGAAGAGGTCGAACACGCCGTCGCAGGATATGCCTTGCAAGCTCGGCAATCCTGAACGGCACCGTTAGGCAGTAGAGAAATCAATTCATACCCGTAAGGAGATATTTCGCAATGGACATTCCAAGGATCTTCAACATTACTGAAAGTGCTCATCGCATCCACAACCCGTTCACACCCGAAAAGCTCGCTGTTCTCGGCGAGGCATTGCGCCTGGAACCGGGGACCCGTATACTCGACCTCGGCAGCGGTTCGGGCGAGATGTTGTGCACTTGGGCACGTGATTTCGGAATCATTGGCACCGGTATCGACATGAGCCAGTTGTTTTCCGAGCAAGCGAAACGCCGCGCTGAAGAACTCAATGTCGCGGGCCGAGTCGAGTTCATCCACGGCGACGCTGCCGGCTACGTTGCCGACGAAAAGGTCGGTGTGGCAGCCTGTCTCGGTGCCACATGGATCGGAGGGGGAGTCGTCGGCACCATCAAGCTTCTGGCAAAGAGCATCCGCACCGGAGGGATCATCCTCATCGGCGAGCCTTATTGGCTGAAGTTACCGCCAACAGAAGACGTTGCCAAGGGTTGCCAAGCCAGCTCGATAGCCGACTTTCTTTTGCTCCCGGAACTGCTCGCGTCTTTTGGCCACCTTGGCTACGACGTCGTTGAAATGGTTCTGGCTGACCAGGACGGCTGGGACAGATACGAGGCAGCCAAATGGCTCACAATGCGCCGATGGCTCGAAGCAAATCCCGATGACGACTTCGCCAAAGAAGTTCGAGCCAAACTAACCTCGGAACCCGAGCGCTACGCCGCTTACACGCGTGAATACCTGGGCTGGGGCGTGTTCGCGCTGATGACGCGGTGAGAAGGAGGTTGCTGGGTGAATCAGAAAACGGAAAGGATTTTGCCTAACAACAGCGTCGAGGATATCAGCGCGAGGCGCGCCGAATCCTCACACTAAGCGTTGGCTCAAAAGATATTCTGAAGAAACTACCTTCGATGGACGTCTTAAGATTACGAGTCTTATAAAACAACGTAAGGGGGCATCCAGTGACAAAACATCATCCGTTTACTGCGACACTCATCACCATAGCCTTGGCACTTTGCGGCACCTCACAGTGTGCTGTCGCCGGCTCGACGCAGGATGCCACTTCCTACGCTGATGCAATTGCCAAGATTAACCGTAGCCACGCCCAACAACCCGGCAGGAACAAGGAATCCGACCTTGTCAAGCTCGTTCCCGCCGCTGCCAGAACGGCGCTCAAGCGGGTGCTCCAAGTCAAGCCCTCGCCCGCTCTCGCTCCCTCGTTACTTCAGTGCGGCGAGGCGGCACTCGACCTTGACCTGATAGAGGATTTCGGGGCCATTCGCGCCCGCCTTGTTGTGGTCGACCCCGACGCTGCGGTGAAACTCGGCAAAGCTGTTTCACGGCCACGGTTCATTGTCCGCGGGATCGGTGATTTTCAGCCCGGCTATTTGGACACTTTTGCTGATGTATGCGACGGCGTTCTCAAGGCATACGATGAGGTCTTCGGATTCACGGAGTTTTCCAAAGTGCCCGGCAAGAAGCTCCGCTTCCGCGTTCATCTCGAGCCAAACATCACCAAGCCGCCGCATTTTGCGCCTGAGTTCCCGTGGCATTCCGAGATTGATTTTCCTGTGGCTGACGCGGCCCAATTCTCGTCCCCCTCGGAACAAGGTCACTTCTTCTTCTACGGTCTATGCCATGAACTCGGCCACGTCATCGCCATGTGGGGCGACCCAAAGAATATGGAGGATAAGCATGCTTGGGCGCATTACACAGGAGTCACTATTGTCGAACATCTCACCGAGTCGGCCAAGAATCAGCCTTGGATGGCGCGACTACGTGACGCACACTGGCGCGCGCTGAGTCTTGAACGCGCGGTGCCCGCCAATCAGGTGCCGTCTTCGCTGGCAAGCCATGGTGGAGTAATGGCCATGCTCATCGCATTGCATGACACGGTCGGTCCAAAGATGATTGGCACCGCCCTCAACCGACTCGATGCGCGGAACAAGAACCGTCGCATTAACCTTGTCCGTTTCTACTCCTTCGCAAACTTCGAGCGGGAGCTTGTTGCCGTCGCGCCAGACAAGCGCGATAAGATTGCAGAAGCGTTCGGAAAGAAATGAAACGATATGCACATAGTATGAAGGACTGCATGAATCATGGCACGTTACAGATCGCGCCTAACCCGGCGTCGGAAGGTAGCTCGTGTCCGCGGCGGGTACTCGCACCTTCAACGCCAACGTTTGGCTCCGAGAGAAGATGATGAGAAGCGAGACCTTCCTTGGCGTGATGTATCCGGTCCTGCTTGACGGGGCGATGGGGACCCAGTTGGCGGCACGAGGACTGGAGATGGGCGGGCAGAACTGCCTCTTGAACCCGGAGACTGTCCGAGACATTCACAGGGCATACGTCGAGGCTGGCGCCGACATCCTGATCACGAACACTTTGACGATGAACAGGATCTACATCGAGACCCACAAGCTCGGCGTCGGAGTCGAAGAGGTGAACATCGCGGGTGCGCGTCTGGCGCGAGAGGCCAGCGGCGATCGGCCGGTCTTGGGCGACATCAGCTCCACAGGTCAACTGCTCGAACCTTACGGCGAATGCAGCGAGGAGCAGGCGTTTGCCGCCTTCAGGGAACAGGCCCGGCATCTTGCCAATGCGGGAGTGGACGGGTTCATTGTTGAAACGATGCTGGATTTGCGCGAGGCCCTTTGCGCCGCGCGCGCATGCCGGGCCGTCGCCGACTTGCCTGTGGTCATGACGCTTTCGTTTCAGACGAGTGACCATGGGGGCAGGACCATCATGGGCAACTCCGCCGCCGAGATCGCCGAGGCGGCGTCCGTTGTGGACGTGGTTGCCGTTGGCGCCAACTGCGGTAGTCTCGATCCGTCGCAGACGGCCGCCGTTCTCGCCATCATGAGAGCCGCGTGCTCGCTCCCTCTGGTCGCGCAGCCGAACGCGGGAATACCGCGTCTGTCTGGTGGAGTAACAATCTTCGACATGAATTCTACGGACTTTGCCACAGGCATCGCCGACTGTCTGCGTTCTGGAGCGCGGCTGGTCGGAGGATGCTGCGGCACATCACCGGAACACATCCGGCAGACCCGGAACACAATCGACCGGATGCGAAAGGAGACAACAACGCCGCCTACCGTACAGTGATCCGCTGCGCGTCTCAATGCCGGTCACGGCGGGCGTTGGAAGGAAGATGATGAGATACGTCAAATACCATGCCCTCGGGAATGATTATGTCGTGATCCCGGCTACCGATTCGACTAGCGACATCGATCGGAGACGTGTTGAACTGATCTGTCACCGGAATTACGGCGTGGGATCGGACGGCATCCTGTTTGGTCCGCTCCAGAGTACAAAGTGCGACTTCCGCCTCCGGATCTTCAATCCCGATGGCAGCGAGGCCGAGAAAAGCGGGAATGGACTTCGCATTTTCTCGCGATTGCTATGGGATGAGGGATTGGTGCGGCAACAACGCTTTACCGTTGAGACTCAGGGTGGTATGGTGACCTGCCAAGTTGACCCGGATGGCAAGAATGTGACCGTCGAGATGGGAGCAGTCAGTTTTGACAGCACAAAGATACCCGTGATAGGCAGTTCAAGGGAAGTCCTTCGCGAGCGGATGGAAGTCGCTGATCGTGTCTTTGAGTTTTGTGCGGCCACAGTCGGCAACCCTCACTGCATCGTTCTCTGCGATGTGCCGACATCTGACATCGCAAAGCGCTATGGCCCCCTGATTGAAGCGGATGCCCGTTTCCCGAACCGCACCAATGTCCAGTTCATGGCCGTCATTGACAGGCAAAACATTCAGATCGAGATTTGGGAGCGAGGTGCAGGTTATACTCTCGCATCGGGAAGCAGTAGCACGGCGGCGGCCGCCGTGGCGAAGAAACTGGGCCTCTGCGATTCAGAGATCGACGTTCACATGCCTGGTGGCACGCTCGCGATCCGGCTGTCGGACGGTTTTGACGCCATCATGAAGGGCCCCGTGGTGCGGATATGCAGCGGTGAAATCGACGACGAGATGTTTGAGAAATGAAGACCTTCGAACCAAGCGTCGGAAGGTAGCTCGATCCGCGGCGGGTTCATAAACGGTCAAGGTGAGCGTTCGACAGCAAAGAAATACCAGAAATACTTATTGACTGGTGCTTAAATATAGCGTACGTTATTACGTACGATTATGGAGGATATAGATGACTACGTTAACTGCAACTTCAGCGCGAACTAAACTCTATTCCCTTCTGGATGAAGTAGCACACTCGCACGAACCGATCCAGATCACAGGAAAGAGAAGCAATGGCATATTGATTTCCGAAGATGACTGGCGCGCCATACAGGAAACTCTCTTCCTCTCGGCAATCCCAGGCATGAAGGATTCGATAATCAAAGGAATGAAGACCCCCGTTTCGAAATGCAGCCGGGAGATTGAGTGGTGACTTGGACTATTGTTTTCACCTCGCAGGCCAAAAAGGATGCCAGGAAACTCTCTGCTTCCGGTCTCCGGCCTGAAGCAGAAGCGTTGCTGGCAATACTTGTTAAGAATCCTTTTCATACTCCACCACCCTATGAGAAGTTAGTTGGGGAACTCAAAGGCGCCTGTTCCAGAAGAATCAACATCCAGCACCGTCTTGTCTATCAGGTCATAGAGAACATCAAAACGGTTAAAGTCCTCAGAATGTGGACCCATTACGAATAAGACTGTCGAACCAGTTTTTGAACGTTAGACAGATGAAAGGACAGAGGAATGACTGATCTCAAGTATGTGACCTACTGCGGGCTGTACTGTCGGGTTTGCTCGATGCTCACAAGAATTCCCCAGCAAGCGTCTGCTCTGCAAGAGACACTGCACACGGAGGGATGGGAAAGGTTCGGCGAATATTGCCTTCCCGAGTTCAAAGCATTCTGGTCGGCGCTCACCAACCTGAGCAAGCTGGAGAAAACCTGCCAGGGTTGTCGTGGAGGATGTGGTGATCCCGGCTGCGAGATACGGAAATGTGCGCTAGCAAAGAACGTCACGGTCTGCTCGGCGTGTGTCGAATACCCCTGCCACAGAATTGACGTGTTGGCGAAGAACCAGCCGAATCTCGTGGAAGATGGGATGCGTCAACAGAAGGTAGGACTGGACAAGTGGATTGTGGAACAAGAGGAGAAGCGGCAAAACGGCTTCTGCTACATCGACGTTCGACATCCATCATGACTACGTCGAACAATCGCTTCCAGGCTATCGGCAACCTGCGGTTGCCTCAGACTGAAGTGTAGCGTTAGACGGCGTCCGAAACGTTATGACAATATTACGGTTCTTCGAATGGTTTCTTTTCAGTGTCCTCGCGTTGTGGGGATTGCTCGGGGTGACGCGGGCACTCCTGTTGCAGGCGCGTGGAGTCCCCGTGATCATGGCAGATCGGCGCCGAACGCCTTTGCAGATGGTCACAGATGCGTTGACACTTATTTGTCTGCTCGTCTGGGCCTACGAAGTCGTCGCGCATGCATGGCGCTTCCACTTCCATGTAGGACCGTTGGGATTGCATCAAGTCCTGGTGGAAAGCATCACCATCAAGACGGTTGGAGCGGTTGTTGTTTCCATCGCGTTCTTGCTTTACGCCATCGCGCTCCGCTGCCTTGGGGAATCGTGGCGACTGGGCATTGACCGAACCACTCCTGGGCCCCTGGTTACCGGCGGCGTTTACCGGTGGACACGCCATCCCATCTACGTCGCGTTTGATCTGTTATTCGTGGGAACATTTCTAGTGTTCGGTCGCATTGTTTTTCTTGTGCTTGCATTGGTATTAATACCGCTGCTGCATAGCTTCATGCTGCGCGAGGAGCGTTTTCTCACCGGGCTTTACAACGGGGCTTACCGTGACTATTGTCGGCGCGTCGGGCGCTATTTTCCCTGGAAGAGATATAGCCGAAAACCGAACGCCGCCTGACCAAATCACTGGAGCGGACGCGCCGGGCCACCCGCGTTGCTCAGTTCTGTCGTTCATTTCACTTCCAGACTGATCTTGTCAAAGAACTCGATGCATTTTTTGATTTCTGGCATGTTGTCAGAATACTCTATCCCAAACATTGTCGGCTTGATCCCCTGCCGGTGAACTTCCCGTAAAACTTCTTCCGTCTTGCCAACCCCCGTTCCCCACGGCACATCATGTCCCTGTGGACTCAATTCATTCAAATCATGCATATGCAGAGTAATAATCCTGTCCTTCAGCATATTGACACCCTTTATCGGATCAATACCTGCCCGCATCCAGTAACCCAAATCCGGACACGCCCCGATTCGCCTGGTTCGTCCCTCACACGCCTTTAGGATTCCTTCCGGATTCCAGTAATTCGGTGACGCTTTTGGATCATGATTATGTAGTGCGACATTGATTTTGTATTCTTCGCAGAACCTGTCAATCATACCCAGTGTTTCAGGCGCTGGTTCTGACACGAATGTCTCAATTCCCATCTTCCGGCCAAACTCAAACACTTTCCTGCACCCCTCCTCATCGCCTGGCATTGCCTGGATATAGTAAGTCAGCAAACGTATCCCCGCAGAATCCAGCTTCAATCGTATCTCGCGCAGTTCATCATCAGTCAATGAGGGATCAAAAAGTTTCGGGATATCCTTGCTGACTTTCTGAAAACTCAACGCACCGATGAACACAAGCCCAAGTTCCGCCATTTTTTCAACCGCCTCAAAGAACGTGTATTTGTGGAATGTGCACGCCTCGACCCCTAGCCGCCATCCAAGCTTTTCCTGCACCCTGATTGCGGGCGTCAGTTTACCGCTCGGTATCGTCGGAGCCGGAAGGTCACCCAAAATAAACTGAATTCCAGCCAGATAAAATTCAAGTAACTTCGGGTTTTGGAAAATCACTGGATGGTGACCGAACGACGTATAAAAAATCCGGCCACGCCCATACTGTCGCACCCAGGCCATTGCATAATCTTTGTCCTCGCGATAACAGCCATCATGCGGTTCGTTTTTCAGGTCTGTTTTTTCGAGATCAAATCCGAGCAGTACGCGGTCACGATTCCGCGAATAGGTACCTTTCGGTCTGAAAAATTCATCCTGCATTTCGAAGCCATTATCGCCGAAACATTTCAAGATCGGGTGCTGCGGTTCTTCGAGTTTCATAAAAACTTTCTCGGTATTCGCGCGATGAGCTGCCCCCCGCATGCCCAGCATTACGGCAAATTCGTGCCAGTCTTCCTTGCCGCCTTCCTTCCACCGTACAAATGCCACTGATGTACCATGTACCCCCATCAGACCGCCACCGCCACAAACGAACTCAAGCAGGTTTTGCCTGAGTTCATGATCTTCAAACAAATTTCCAACTGTATTGTTCAGGAAAACTGCATCAAACTGTTTCAGGGATTCGCGTTTGAACACCGCAGGATCGCGGGTAATTACAGTTTCAAATGCTCCTGTTTTTTTCCCCATCAGGGTAAATGCAGTACCAGCTGTAGGAATCGACCTATGTCCGCCATAACCAACATTCAAATCGAATATGAGTAATTTCCTGGGTTTTCGGGGAATTGCCGGCGCTTTATCTGGAATAGCTGCTTCTATTTTCCCTTGTTCACCTTCCTCAGTACCTCCCACCACCAACGGTATTCCCGCAATAATGGATACTACCGCTGTATTCCGGAGAAAGTCCCTGCGCGAGACTAAACAATCATTTCTTTCTACATTATTTTCTTGTTTCATTATCACCCCACATACTGACAGATAAAACGCCAACGATTAACGGACAAAAACCGATCGAAGTTTACTTTTTAACACCGCGCAGATGTTCGTCAAACCAATCCGTAAGGAGCTCCACGTCAACACGCATATCCTTCCACCCATGAACAGCGCCTGGCTTAACTATGAGCCTGGCTTTGACACCAAGTTCTGTTGCACGTTTTACAAAAGATTCAGCCTGCTGAATCGGCACCAGCTTGTCCGCATCACCATGAATAATAAGAGTGGGCGGCATCTTCGAAGTGATGAAATAAATTGGCGAAATGTCCTTGCCAAGCTTCTGGCGGCCCTCGGAAGTATCCGAATCCGGCCCAAACGCGGCCTTGTAGTTTTTCAAAGTCCCCACCCCGACCGCATCCTCTCCTTCAGTGCCGTAATTCAAAAAATCTGTCGGCGGGAAAAAGCAGGCCACGGCCTGTACCGCACTGCTCTCGCGGTCAATCGGGTCCTTGGCGTCGGGTTTACCAGGTCCACCTTGTGTTCCCATTGTCAGTGAAAGATGACCACCTGCACTGCCACCTGTTATTCCAAAATGATCAGGATTTACCGCCCATCTTACCGCATTGTGACGGATGAAGCGTATGGCACGATGAATGTCCTGCCTGATTTCCTGTATGGTGAATTTTGGCTGTGAACCGTGTACAACTGCAAAAATAGTATAACCGCGATTCAAGTAAGGCGCGTAGCCCTTGGGATTGACAGCTTCATGACTGGAGAACCAGCCACCGCTGACCATGTAGATAATACCATATCCATTATTTGTCTTGACCGGCTGGATCACATCAAAAGTCAATGCAACGCCGAATTTGCGGCCGTAAATCACATCCTCCGTCCTTTTGAAATCCTCCTGGGTTTGTGCAGACAAAGGAATTATGGACAACGATACAAGTAACCAGGCAATGCAACGAATTGATTTTTTCATAAGTCCCCAGTGTAATTAACCTTTACCCAGTTTGAAGTTATGAAACGCGTGGACCAAGACTACCCGATAGTTACAATGTGTGTCAATTACACTGCAGTATTTTAACCGTGCAGCAAGCCCGATCACCGTTGGATCAGGCCACGGTTGTGTGTACTTTATTTCTCAAGCAGTTTTCCGTCCGCATCGAGAAACTGCACTTCACCGAAGTTGAGTTCGCGGACGGCTTTTTCGATTTTCGCACGGTCACCTACAACCACCCAGACCATACTTTCAGGATGAACGATTTTCGCAGCAGCGTTCGAAATATCTTCCCTCGTAATGGCCTGAATTTTTCTAGCGTAGGTCTGGAAATAATCGTCCGGTAAACCGAAACGCACTATCTCCGACATCGCGCCGGCAATGCGGCCCATTGTTTCCCATGTACCGGGTAACCTGAGTGTCTGGTTGGTAACGACCCTGCCAAACTCGGCGTCGGTCACCGGCTTCTCAGCCAGAATGGTCCGGAACTCCTTGTTCAATTCCAGCATGGCGTCCTTTGTCTTGTCCCCCTGTACCGGAGCCACTGCCATGAATGGACGTTGTCCACGCGCGTCAGGAATGGCACTGCGCGCACCATATGTCCAGTGCTTACCTTCGCGCAAGTTCATATTGATGCGCGAGGTAAAATCACCACCGAGTATTTTATTCATCAATTCTATGGCGATTTCGTCAGGATTTGATTTCGGCAGGATTACGTCACCGACAAAGATCACGGATTGCTGAGAACCGGGCCGGTCAATGATATAAACTGATGGTTTATGCCTCTGGGCAACAGTAGCGATATTTTTCGCTGGTATAGAACCTGACTTCCAACGTTTGAAAAGTTTTTCCATCTTCGGCACAATCTCGTTTAAAGCGGTATCGCCGATGATCACGAGCGTGGCGTTGTCCGGCCTGAACCAGGTGCTGTGAAACTTCTTCATATCAGCGGGTGTAAGTTGGCCCATACTGGCCTCTGTTCCCGAACCGGTAAAAGGATTTCCATAGGCGTGACCCGTACCGTAAATCAGTTTTGGCAAAACGCGCAGAGCCATCATATTGGGTTCTGTTTTCTCACGTTGGATTCCTGCCAGGAATTGTTTCTGAAGACGTTTGAAATCCCCTTCAGGAAACGTCGGGTTCATCGTTATATCAGCGAAGATGTCCAGCGCCTCGTCCATTTTTGATTTGAGGGTGTTGAGAGATATGAATGAAGTATCCAGGTCACAGCCGGTCCGTAGCTGTGCGCCAAGCAGGGCAAGTTCATCACTTATTTCAAGGCTGTTGCGTTTTTTTGTACCTTCGGTCAGCATTTCCATCGCCAGTTTGGCGGCGCCTGGAATGGCAAACTGGTCGGCAGCATATCCGGCATCCACGAGAAGATTGAACTGCACGAGGGGAATTGCGTGGTGTTCGGCGAAAACGACCTTCATCCCGTTGGAAAGAGTTGTTCGTTGCAATGTCGGAAAGCGAACTTCTGGTTTGAGTTCCGGCACGGGCAATTTGGAACGGTCCACATCATTGGTTGTGTTGGTATGTTTCGGGAAAGGATGGATTTCAAGAATATACTGTCCATCCGAAAGCCACTTTTTTGCTGCATCAAGAAGGTCTCTGGCAGTGGCTTCACGAACTTCCTTGAGGCTGACTTTGTAGTAATCAGGATTACCGGTAAAAACTGAATTATGCGCAAGAATGTCTGATTTACCTCCAAACCCGCCAATACGTTCGATCCCCCGGATAAAACCAGCTTCATACTGTGTCTTTATGCGCTGAAGTTCACGCTGTGTTGGCCCACTCTTGAGAAACTTCGCAAGCTCTTCATCAATGGCTTTTTCAACCTTTGCCAGAGCACCCCCGGGCTTTGCAGTTGCAATAATGTAAAACTGTCCGGCGATCTCACCAGCATCCATGAAAGCACTGACGTCTGTGGCTATCTGGTCATCGTAAACCAACCGCTTGTAAAGGCGCGAATTCTTACCGCTGGTCAATACATCACTGACCAGATCGAGATAATTGACATCTGTCACACCATACTGTGGCACGTTCCAGACCTTGTAAATTCTGGCTTGGGGAACACGGTCCTGAGCAACCTGACGTAAAATACCGGTGTTCTTTGCAATCCACCCCTTGTGTCGTGCCAGCGGCGGACCGGAAGGAATACTGTCGAAATTCTTCTTCACCTTTTCCAGTACTTCCTGCGGCGTCACATCTCCGGCCACAACAATCGTGGCATTGGCAGCACCGTAATAAGTTTTAAACCATTCTTTTACATCATCAAGTGAAGCTGCATTCAGGTCCTCCATCGAACCGATAACCTGCCAGGAATAAGGGTGGCCTGCTGGCCTTGTATTCTTCGTAATCAATTCATACGCGATGGCGTATGGCTGGTTATCGCCCTGGCGTTTTTCATTCTGCACCACGCCACGCTGTTCATCGAGCTTGGCCTGCGAAATCACCCCAAGCAGATGCCCCATGCGGTCGGATTCCAGCCAAAGCAGGTAATCAAGCGCATCCTTGGGAGCATTTTCAAAGTAGTTCGTACGATCCTCGCTGGTGGTACCGTTCAAATCGGTGGCGCCAACCTTCTCGGCGGCTTTGAAGTAGTCGTCATCGAAATGCTCACTGCCGTTAAACATTAGATGCTCGAACAAATGTGCAAAACCAGTCTTGCCGGCTTTCTCGTTCTTTGAGCCCACATGATACCAGACGTTCACTGCGACAATCGGAGCTTTATGGTCCTCATGCACGATAAGAATTAGTCCATTATCAAGAACATATTTCGTGTAAGGAATATCAATCACGCTGGTCTGTCGACTTTCAACAGCATTCGCAGTCAACATAGTCAGAAAAAAACCAAATAAGAAAACAGATAGTTTATACATAAGTTTAAATATTTTTCTCCATCAGTTAAAAACTTATCCTTACTTTTCTCACATCAGAGTTCAGCTCGTGTAACAGGCACATAATTGGATGTCAAAAACAATTTACGGAATTTAGCATACGTTGTCATCGGCATATTTCCAGCAGGATTCTGCCGTTGTTGCAGATTATTTTAAAAGTTTCCTGGCCTCCGCCTTCGCAAACCGGAATATCCGGGCCACCGCCGCAGGGTCGGTCTGATATCCGGTCTGTTGAGTCGTCTGCTGACGAATTATCAGAATATCCATTCCGCCTTCCTGTTTCCATTCGGTAATAATACCCAGCGGTTTCCTTGTAAAAAATCCTAAACCCTTTGTCTCCAACTTGTATAAAGCCTCGGCATCGGACGCTACAGACATCAACGTGTTTGGCATTCCCATCACAGTCTTTGCCACAAGCACGCAATAGAGATAAGGGAAATCAGCGCCCTGCACGTTGTTCAGCACTACCTGGGTCTGAACTCCAAAAAAAGTTTCACTCAACGCCGGGATCTGAAGAATCAGCTTTGCATCAACGGGCATTTCGCCTTTTTCACTTTTAATAACTTCCATTTGTACCATCATTTTTTCATCATCTTTCTTCTCTGCCTCCCAGATGGAATACACGTTCAACAGATTTTCAACTTTTATGGTCAAAGGGGCGTTGATCAGGATCTTTCGCACGCCTGTTATCCAATGCGGTATTAACAGAACACTCGTGTTAACCCATACGGCAAGCCCCAACTGTTCATATCCGGCGGAAAAGACCACAAAACCGAAAAAGCCGATAAGCACTACCATGACAACCCAGGCACAACAACCTGCCGAACAAGTAATATCCAGTACACTCTGGTCCCATTTCCTGGTTTTTTTTGCGATGTCTATGATCTTCTGTAATTGCGCTTTATCACCGGTCCGCCATTCCCGTTTTCCTCCTAAATTTCCGGGATTATTAGTATATCCCTTCACCAGGCCAAGCATTGATGCCATCAATAATAACGCCGCACCAACGGCCAACTGGTTCCAGAATATTTGAATGGCAAAACCAGCCAGAAGGAAAAGTCCGATCATGGAGAGTCTCATATGATACGGCATGGATTTGGCAAACAGGAAGTGGATTTCACCCCGCCGGTTTGGATCAGGCAACAGCATGGTTCCCCCTTTCTGCCATGAGAACACCTTCATGAAAATCATTATTCAGTTCCTTCGTACCCATAGCCGACCAGTAAAGCGGACAAGCCCCTGCACAAGCAGTGAATTCCCCGCATCCGTTACATTCACCCGGCGCATATTCCTTGCGCCTGAAGAACAGCGCCGCCGCTGAATTCCATACTTCTTCAAAAGGCTTTTGGAATAAATTACCCACTGGTTGCGGATAACTTGAACACGGCAGAACATCACCATTGGGTGCAATACTCAACAAACCGTCACACGCTGCACAACTTTTATTGCCCAGTCCTTCTGCAAGCGGATTAAGAATGCACATTGGTGTTGGCGAATACCACATGAACTCAATCCCAAGCCTCCTTGCCTCGGCACGAACCGGCTCAATTATGGACCATATTTCACTGTAGGATACCTGAAGTCCGATATCCGCGGCACTGCCGGCTGGTATCACCATATTCATGGACATCCGCTTTAAACCCAGTTTCTTTATAAGTTTCACCAAATCAACAAGATAGCGCGCATTCCCAGAGCTGATTGTCGTGTTTGTATGAATATGAATTCCAGCCTTTACCAGTGCAGAAATTCCTTTCAAAGTGCGTTCATACGAACCAGGAACTCCCGTAAGTTCATCGTGTACTTCTGCCGTTGGACCTTCCAGTGAAACCTGCGCCGAATCGAGACCTGCTTCACGCAGTCGTTCCGCCCGATCATTTCCAGCAAGAAGCGTCCCGTTGGTAATAAGATTTACTCTCAATCCGATTTTTTTTGCAACAACAACAAGTTCCTCCAGATCAACCCGCACCAGCGGTTCGCCGCCTGTAAAACTTACCGATGGGACTTTCGCTTCATTACGAATTATCTTAAGCACTCTGGACACATCCCTGGCGGACATTTCGGACGATAAAGAATCTTTTTTCTGACACCCGCATGCAGCATAACAGAACCTGCACTGCAAATTACACCGGTAGGTCACAGCAATTTCAGAAAGAACCGGAAGAATATTGAATGACTCTGTATGCGGTGCAGTATCAACCGCTTTCCGGTTATGTCCCTCACCCAGACATCCTGTCATCAGGCTCCGGAAATCGCAGAGGAAATGGAACAACTCCTTCCTGCGTTCACTTCTGTTGCCAAGTTTTTCTACAATCTCTCCGATTGATCCACCGTCCTTCAGTAACTGCAAAACCTTGAATCCGGTACGATTAAGTTTCATCGCCTTGTTCGGCATTATGATCAGCAGAGAATCTGTTTCTCTCACATCAAAATGAGGCCTGACATGGGCGAAATAATCATCTACCCAGTTAAACGCATTTTTATCATCCCATATCTCCATCAATGGGCACCTCCACTTACACAGGCCGAATGACATGCTGAATGACAAGCAGAGTGACATGCTGAATGGCACGCAGAATGACAGGCATCATGGCACGCCGAGTGACAGGCGTCATGACACGCCGAATGCACAAAACAACCCTCGTAGCATGCCGGGCTTTCCATGAAACTTTTGTAATCCCCTACATCGCCGGTTATCGAAGTTACACTGTTTTCCACTGACTTGGGCACTAGTCCAGTCGTTGCATAATACTGATCGTGGCAATAACTGTTATAGATCCACCAATGATAGTAGTTGTCATCGTAGTACCGCTGTTGTGCCTGCTGATCTTTTGGCAGTGGTTTACCATCCTTGTCTTTCGGCTGTCTTTCGAATGCATCCTTGAATTGCTTGAGGTAATGGGCAGTTGTGGCATCCACGTCCGCATCCCAGGATTTCTTTCTCACGGCATCAACCATTTTCTCGATCAGACTGCGTACCTGTTGCGGATCCAACTTGCCATCAGGTCCGACCGCCCTGACAAGCAATGTCTCAAATTCATCCAGACTTCCGGTATATCGCAACGTTCCTATCGTTCCATCATCGTGCAAACTTAAAACACTACGTCTTTCGAGTCCGCCGAGCATGATACTCAGAACGCGATTAACAGGCAGGCCAAGAAACAAAGCCGCTTCAAGAACGGAAAGTTCCGGGATTTTCCCGTCCTTCCGGAAAGTCGTCATTATGATTTTTGGCGGAGTCCAATCCTGGTCCACCCAACTTACGTCGCGGAGTCCATCCGCCGCGGTCAGCATACTCTTATGTTTACCGACCACAACAAAGAAGAAAACCACTCCAAGAATTACCGCAATGATTACAAGAACTACTGCCGGGCAAGATTTGACCGCCCTACCCGTAATTGGAGAGTAATTACGCATAACCGGCATAACAGGCTTTGTAACATGAACCTGTGGTTTCACTTCTCTAACCGGAGTTGATTCAATCAGCCTCTGCCCCGTTCCTGTTTGCCCCCTGGCCGGCAGGTTAAAAATTGACGCATCCACATATTCCTGAATACGGAAGTGACCCATGGCAGGAACCTTTTCCCAGTGAATCAACTGCATCATCCAATACTTACCGTTATATTCCTGTGCCCGGTAATCCATCTTGTATTGAGAATTCATCCACTGCTCAGTCAGGATTTTTTTCGAAAGTTCTTCACGCGGCGCTTGGTTGCCCGGAAGTTCCATTGGCCAGTAAATTTTCAAAGTATAATGGCCAAGTGCTGAATCCCACTGTGACGGTGACCAGTTGAAAACAACCATATTGCGCCCATCAGCAGTTGTGGTTTTTGCCAGATTACCGGATTGAACGAGATCAGTTCCGTAGGTGAAATTGTAGACAACACGTCCATTTCGTACCGAAGCCCCATTGGCCAGAACAATGTCATATTTACCGTCCTGCGGCTTGATTGAAAGTCCGTAACGTTTATTCTGGAAGTCAACGGCATAGCAACGGGCCGGATCAAAATGCGGAATGCCTGTAAAACCTTCGAAGTAAAAACCGTGCAGATTGAAACCCTGCGGGTTGATGGCAACCTGGTATGTGGCAGTTGCCTTGCCGTCCGGTCTCAGCGAGAGACTTACTTCCACGAACTCCCAATCAATCGCCTTGGAAGCCGCGGCCATCGACATGACCACAAGAATAGCCAGCCATTTTTTCACAACACATATCTTCTACCACATTCCTGCCCCCAGACAAGTCTCCATTCTTTTCCATTTATTCGCGATTCAACGTCTAACTGACAATAAACAGTTTAATCGCTCCTATCGGATCGATTCCGCTGGCAGTTCCTTTTTCACCCCTTCATCAACAGGCATTTTATCAGGCATTCCACCGGTGGCACGAATAAGGTCTTCAAGGTCCTTCTTCAACTGCTGGATAATCCTCTGGCTGGCCGGATCATCAATCAGGTTCCTGTTTTCGCCCGGATCATTCTTTAGATCGTAGAATTCCGCTTTATGCCGGTCCAGGCCGCCATCACCATGCGGATAGTGAACATACTTCCACCGGTCCGTCCGAATACCGCGCACGTTCGGCGTATACGGAAACTGCTTTTCGTAATTGTATTCATAATACCAGGATGTCCGCCATCCACTGCCTTCACCGGACAACAACCTCTTCCAGCTCATCCCGTGAATATCCCGCAATGGCCTCGCACCACATATATCGATGACGCTGGGAGCAAGGTCAATGTTCAAGACCATCTGGTCGATGACTGTACCGGGCTTGATACACTTCGGATACCTGGCCACCAGAGGTACACGAATACTCTCCTCGTGCATTGTCCTCTTATCAGTCATACCATGCTCACCAAGAAACATGCCGTTGTCTCCGGCAAAAATGAATAACGTGTTGTCAAGTTGTCCATTCTTTTGCAACGTCTGATAAATACGTCCAACACTGTCATCGACGCTCTTGATTGCCGCAGTATAGTCACGAACAAACCGGGCAAAATCTATTACGCTCTCAGGACGTGTATCAGGAAATTTCTTGCGAAAACCGTAAAGCGGACCATAAATGCCATGCCATGTATCGATTCTCTGCTTTACCCATTCGGGCTTGTCTTCCAGTGTGAATGCAGACTTGGGATATGGAATATTGATGTCGTCATAAATGTGGGCATACCTGGGTTCAGGCGTAAACGGCGTATGCGGCGCCTTGTGCCCCAGAATCATTACAAAAGGTTTTGTGCGCGGTTTTTTCAGCCAATCGACCGCCATATCAGTGATCCGTTCGGTATAATATCCCTTTAATACCTGTCTCTGCCCATTAATGTTGAATGTATTGTCGAAATAATTACCCTGTCCCTTGTGGCTGACCCAGTAATCAAAACCCGGTCGCGTTGAGTCGTCATCTTCGTTCATGTGCCATTTACCTATATAGGCAGTTTCATAACCCTCTTCCTGCAGACGCATGGGAAAACTCGTCAACTCACCGGGATAATCAGTGAAATTATTTACCACACCATGACTATGCGCGTATAACCCCGACAGGAATGACGCCCTGCTGGGAGAGCATAAAGATGTGGTAACGAACATGTTGCGAAACATCACCCCCTCAGCAGCAATACGATCTATGTTCGGCGTTTTCAGGAAAGGATGTCCCGCACAACTCAAATGATCCCAACGATGGTCGTCAGTGAGAATGAAAACAACATTAGGACGTTGAATAGTTCTGGTGATGGATTGACAGCCGACGGTAACGGCAACTGTACCAACGCTGAGTGTTTTGATGAAATTACGCCGATTCATATTGACGGGTCTCCTTGCCGACGGGAATTCAGGCTTAATAATCCATGGCGCAAGGTATTATTTGCTTCCCCAACCAGAACTTTTCTGTTCCTGACTTCTGGGAGTCTGACCAAATCCGACAGGAGATCTTGGTGTTTGATTTCTTCTAGCCTCTGATGCTTTAAGAATATATTCAACTTCTACATCCATGGTTCTGTTAATGATCGTTCTGAAAAAATCAGACATAAGTTCCGGATGAGGAAGTTGTGCCTTTTGGGCTAATTTCAAGGCATAACTTATTACCTGTTTTTCTCTTTCTGTATCTGTCAGATAACTTCGCAAAAAATCCGGATCAAAATGCAGCGTCCTGGGTTCCTTTTCTATTTTATATTCCGCCACTTTAGCCGCAAAACCGCATATTCTTTCATATAGCGTCAGAACATTACTGACATCAAGCTTTGCAATTTCACCGTAATTATCATGATCTTCGCCTGACTCACATATTTTAGTGATTGTTTGCCTGTAAAGGGTCAAGATACTATCTCCATTATCTACAGGTACATGAGCTATACCCAAATCGTTATGAGGTCTTGTTCTTTTGGGCATTGCCAATTGTTCCTTCGAGAAAAGTAATGGATGTTGATCTTCAAATTCATACCGCCCAAATTCCGCATCTAAACTTTGTTCCCTGAACAGTCGATACCTGAACCAACTCATACCATTTGAAAATTCTTCTGAAAAAACACCATTACTGATTACGTAACGAGACCTGTCCTTAAGTCCGCTCACAATTCGTTCGGACATTTGATCAAGCTTCAGTCTTAAATTGTCAATTATAGCAGGCATAAATTTCGAGAATTATCCTGAAACTTTTCCCCAAACACCTTAATAATTTACTTCGTATAAAAACTTTGCGACGGAATACTGGCACTTCAACGCAGTAACTGTCAATGTCAAACCACTCAGGGTTTTCTCCACTTTTACCCTCACAGCATTATAGTTTCTCACTTCGACTTCCGGCAGAATCTATAACCAATTCTCCTTAAAATACAACAACAGTACTGTCCTACAAGGTCCAGCCACTTCGATACTGCCGCCGGACATACCCATCGGCATCGTTGTCATTCGTGACCTTCATATTCTCCCCATCCCACAGTAGTTCGCGATTAGGATACCTGACCGCCAGATTTCCCATGAGTACAGTCTCGGCAAATGGACCGGAGTAATCAAAGTTCGAACTCGACGGTTTACCGTCTTTACATGCCCGGACCCAATCCTTTTCATGTCCACCCTCTCCTCCGGAAACACGTTCCAGTGTTTTGGCCGGCTGTTTGTATTCCTTCATGGTTGTTTCAGGAATCAGCCTCGGACTCTTGCCATAACAACCGCACATCAGTGCACCTTTGTCGCCCAGGAACAAAACCCCTCCATCTTCATCACCCATCCGCCGGCCCTTTTCCAATACTTCAGGCCGGGGCGGCATCAAACCGCCATCCCACCAGGTCATCTTCACGTCCGGCATGCCTTCCCGTGCCGGAAATTTATAACGGACAATACTGGACCGTGGATACTGTTCGTTCTTCGGATCTGTTTTTTTCCACAATCCGCTCCAATAAGTTGAAATACATCCTTCCACGCTGACAGGATATTTCAGTTTCAACGCCCAGAATGCACAATCCATAACATGACATCCGAGGTCTCCGAGCGAACCCGTTCCAAAGTCACACCACGCCCGCCAGGTGCCCGGATGATATACAGGATGATATGGTCGCATGGCCGCAGGCCCTATCCACAGGTCCCAATCAAGCGTTGATGGAACATCCGGTGTTTCCTTAGGCTTCTCTGCTTCGACACTCTGCGGCCAGACTGGCCGGTTGGTCCAGACGTGCACTTCACGTACCGGTCCGATGGCCCCATCCCATATCCATTCGCAGATAAGACGCGTACCGTCCCCGGAATGTCCCTGGTTGCCCATTTGCGTCATGACCTTATATTTGCGGGCGGCTTCTGTCAGTATTCGAGCTTCGTAAACGGAATGGGCCAGCGGTTTCTGTACATAGACATGTTTACCCCGTTGAATAGCCGCCAGGGCAACAACAGCATGACTGTGGTCGGGGGTGGCTACAATCACCGCACCAATGTCCTTCTGCTCGTCCAACATAACGCGGAAATCCTTGTATACCTTGGCTTTAGGATACTTGGCAATGGTCTTGGCAGCATAACCACCAGCATCCACGTCGCAAAGCGCCACGATGTTTTCTGTCGCGGCACAGACCGATAAGTTATGTCCACCCATCCCGCCGACACCAACTCCAGCAATATTGAGTTTTTCGTTGGCCGACAATTTTCCAGGACCGCCCAGTACATGTCGTGGAATAATCGTGAACGCTGCCACAGTAGCCGATGCTCTAATAAAATCCCTGCGGTTGATCGTCCGTTTTTTCTTCGCCATATGTATTCCTCCTTTAAAATCCGTCTGGCAGTGTCATCCTGTCAAATGCGGGAATAACTATATGGCCGGGGGGCTTGTCCAACAATAAAAATCCTGCACGCAATCAATTTAAAACTTACAGGTGAGGCTCAGACCATACTTGACTGCATCAAGACCTGTTTCACCCAGGGACTCGCCGGCAAATGTTTCCTCCGGCTTCTTGAGGTCAATCTGATATCCCAGACCGAGGATAAGCGCAATGTCCTTGGTTACCTCGAATTCCACTCCGGCCCCAACTACAAATAACACTGTGTCGTCGATATCAATCTTCTCATTGAAATAATTTGGGCCACCCGGTCCATCATAAGCTGCCTCACCATACACACTTGAATCCACCAACGCATAGCGTAACCCGATATCCAATAGCAGCTTCACAGAAGCCGACGACTCCGAACGGTAAAGCAATGAAGCACCAAGACTTGTAACGGATGCATCACCGAAAACCGACGTATAAAAATAGGAATCCACTCCCTCCTCCTCGGTAATTTCGGTCCTGGCCTTCCAGGTATCGTATGCAGCCACAACACCAAAACCCAGATGTTCGCTCTGCCAGAATCGCAACTGCATTTCGATCCCCGACGCGTCCTTCCAATCCATGTCCTTTTTCGGAGAAAGCCAGTGATAGCCCGTAACCAGATCAAATGATTTCTCTTCCGCTCCGGCACAAACGACACCAAATATCATGATTCCTGCAAGCGTATATGTTAGTATCTGCCTGTTTGTTTTCATGGTCTTACCTCCTTCGCTTACTTCCGAGAACGTGAAACTATGTCCGAAAGACGGCTTGATCGTCGATCCGAGGAACTACTTGCCCTGTTAGCATTGCCAGCCGAAATCCGCGGAGCGGTTATCCTCGATGGTGGAGTTACATTCACCCGCGGTGCTGCCTGCTGTACCTGTCTGGAAACACTTGGGACTGCAGGCGCGGTATGCCTCACTATCTGTTGCATTGCCGATGTTCGCCTTGACGGTTCCGGCGTACGAACCACTGTCGGCTCACGGCGTACTTCAGAAGCCGGCCGCTGTGGAGTCACCTGTTGTATAGGCCTTGAAACATTCACAACTGGAAGTGTGGTACGCGTCACTATCTGCTGCATCGCCGACGTACGCCTTGACGGTTCCGGCGTATGAACTGCTGTCGGTTCACGGCGTACATCACAAGCCGGCCGTTCATGATGGTCATGACGATTTCCATCGCAGGAATTATTGTAATGTCCGTAATGTCCATAATACCCGTAATTGTAGTACCTGTAAGCCGGTTCATTAACAACAATCACTTCGCGAAAACTGCTACACGGTGTGTAAACATAGTGGTCACGCGTCAGACTGAATTGAAATCCCCACGAGAAACCACTACCAGTTGTACTACCTATACCAATATAAGCAGAACTTTCCGGTGGCATGGGTGCCCAACCGAATTGCGTTGGCGTCTGATCCCATATAACCCATGCGGGCGACCATTCCTTGCCTGGAATCCATACCCAGCCAAGGCCAGTACTCATGACCCACCGGCCATAATGAAACGGGGCCCAGCCCCATTCATAATCCGAACTCCAAGCCCATACGTTGTTAACCCAAACCCATCGTCCGCCGCTATAATAAGGGCGCCATGTAGTATCCTTTATGGCCACATGAGGTCGCCAGACAATCCCTAAAGGATTTATCTCTATCCAGGTCCCATGAGGCTGCAGCGATTTATAAAAGTAAGCGGCATCACAGCCATCCGGTACACTTTGAACCTGCGGCGGTGGTGGTGGCATTGAAGCCTGCCCCGGCGTGTTCCAACTTTCCTGGGCTGGATCAACTTCCAGGGTTTGCGCAAGAGCGCCAGTTACCATGCAAATCAACGAAACTGTTATCAAATACTGTTTCATGGTCGCACTCCTTTCCTTTTGTCTGAGAGTAATGTACAACAATCTGTATTTTGGATTGTCACTCAATTGTAAAAAGAAAAGGGCCTGAATCAGGTGTATTTGAACGAGAAAAGCCCGGAAAACACCTGCCAGGATGTGGTATAAGAAGCGCGTAGTTCCTTCGCAGAATCCATAGGCCTGTCCGACGAAGTTTTATCCAAAGGTGGTAATCAGCCACGCTGTTGTAATAACAGTCATGGGTTCACGCAAAAAACGGCCGTAAAACGTTACCAGCAATCTTTACTGCTTGTTTCCGGCCTTCCAGCGTCTTGCCGAAAGTATCGTCTTCCACCTCTATGCATACCGGACCGGCGTAACCAACATCGTAGAGCGCGGCCATAAAACGCGCCCAGTCAATGTCACCAAAACCAGGAATGCGCGGCTGATGCCATTGTAAAGGATAAGCAAAAATACCCACTTCTTCCCGCTGTTCGTGAATAATTCGCACGTCTTTGGCGTGAAGATGAAACAACTTGCTCTTGAATTCTCTCAGTGGCCTGGCTGGATCCATATGCTGAAGGATAAAATGTGATGGATCATAGTTCAGGCCAAAGTTCTTCGATGGAATGTCGCTGAACATGCGACGCCAGATGACCGGTGTGGTCGCCAGGTTCTTACCACCAGGCCACTCATCACGTGAGAACAACATAGGGCAATTCTCAATACCAATTTTTATGCCATGGTTCTCGGCAAAAGCAATAAGCGGCTTCCATGTCTTCAGGAAACGCGGCCAGTTCTCATCCACGGTCTTTGTCCAGTCACGGCCAACAAACGTGTTAACGTTTTTCAGACCAAGTTTCTCCGCTGCAACAATAACCTTTTTAATGTGATCAACCTGGCGTTTGGCGGCGGCAAGGTCGGGATCCAGCGGATTCGGGTAATAGCCAAGCCCGCTGATACTGACGCCATGACTGGCACAAAGCGCGTTGATGTCGTCAGCTTGCATTCTGGAGAGGTTGTTAACATCAATATGCGTAACACCTGCAAACCTGCGTTCAGCCTTACCAACAGGCCAGCACATGACCTCAATGCACGCGAACCCTTCACGGGCTGCAAATTCGAGGACCTGATTGAGATTGAGTTCGGGAAGTATTGCAGTAACAAATCCAAGTTTCATTTTTCACCTTTCGTTTGTAACTATTTTTGTAAAAACACAACGCTCCAACTGATTTCCTGTTCTCTGATTACCACGGTCTTGGAAAAGAATTTTGTCACCACAACGCAATAGATGTCAACGTCAAAGGCTGCTTCCTGCGAACATCTGTTCTTTTGCCAACCTCGATTTATATTTCCGCACAATCTTCTAATTTTACTTACAGATGGTAAAACAAGTTAGACGTAATATAGTACAGCCGTAAGGTACCAGTTCCACAAGTTCTGTTTTGGGTTCAGCAGTCACAGGATTATCATAGGCAAGGCCTGTGTGTTTCCTTGCTGTCCTTTGGTATGCCCTCTGCGAACGATGCATCGGAACTTTCAGTTTTAACGGGCTATTGTCCCAGGGATAGTTCGACTCACAGCGTTGTTTGACAATAGCCGCGCCATCATTGAGCTCTTTGAGGTCTAGAGAATAGAACGGTTCCTTCGATAAATAAGATGCCTCGTACCATGACCATCCCTGCGGCAAGGGTGTTTTAGGAGTCCCCTTTATTTCCTTCCAGTTTTCGGGAAAACGAAGTGAAAACAGCAGAGGTCCGCATTCGATGGCGCGCAACGGCTCTTTTTGAAAATATACGTCCTTCACCGGTACGACTCGCGGCGTCATTTCAAAACAGATGGACACCGTATCGTCATGCCAGTCATTTTCCACAGGCAGATAACCATCTGTATTTACTGCGCCTTCAACCGGTTTACCATTTAACTCAATACGGTATTTTTTACACCATGCAGGTATCTTGAGCATCAACTTTCGTTTCCATGATTCCGATGCCTTGATTTTGAGTTTAATGTTTTCGTCGAACGGATAAGCGGTCTCCTCCTGGATATCAATCTTTACGCCGGTTTTGGAAGTAAAACGAATGGAACATGGCCCATAAGCAGGCAGGAACATGTTTTCATCCGCATCGTACATGGACAAGGCACGAATATACTCTGGGTAGATGCGTACCGACTGAGCCGGACAACAAGCTACATGGACAACAGGTGCATAGACTTCAAATGACGGGTCGCATCCAAATAATGACGAATCCATGGTTGCAAAAAGCTGATTTGGAGAACTCATATAGGCGATGGCCCGTTCGTCTTTTTTCCGGGCTCCCTGTGCGGCATTGAAAAGGATCCGTTCCATGTAATCGCCGTATTCTGCGCGCCCGGTGATGCGGACCATGTGTGAAAAAGTATTCACGTAAGTGGAAAAATTGCAGTACTCGGTTTCGTGATGTGCCGCAGGGGGCGAGTGATATTCCCAGTTTGATACAGGAGCGCCATTACATTGCCAGCATTTAGACATGATCTGTTCGATCCCGTGAATCGAGGCCTTCAGGTAGTCTTGCTGTCCTTTCCCCTGATAAATCAGTGCAGGATGTTTGACGTTTTCACCGAAGGCAACAACATGGTCTTCGTTGTATTCCAGTTGATCACGCTGAAAGGCTGACATGGATTGATAGAATTTATCATTCTGATTCAGCCACTGGTTATAGTCGAGGCACCACTGGTACAGGTTTTCATCACCGGTAAGCAGGTATACTGCCATCATGGATTCCATGAGCGTCGGACCCGCATAATTTGTTTTCTTATCACCGGCCCAGTTTTTTACAAACCATAATAGACCGCGATGGACTGCCTTTAAAACAGCTTCATCACCTGTGGCACTATACCAGCCTAGAAGGGCACGGTAACACCAGTTGGCTGACCAGGCACTATAGTCCTGCTGCCGGTTTTCATCTTTACGGTAACTTCCCAGATAGCCGTCTTCTTCCTGAAGCGCAAGTGTGCCATAAACCCATTTCCGGGCCTTGGCTTTCAATTCATCATCATCCAGCGTGAATGCCAACTGTACAAAACCAGCCCAATACGTGCCGGAAATTTCTCCTGTCCACCCGGGATTATTAACATAGGGGGATTTATGATTTCGGTCGACATAGGGTTTGGCAATCATCTCCGGCTCCAGTTCATCCATGTGACCACCCATGCCGGCCTTGTTGCGCTCAAGTTGAGCTTTCAACCAGCCTTTCGCAGTGATGTTACCCAGAGGTAGAGCTTTGAGGCGACTGTGATTTGTCACATCAGCACGCGAGACTCCAGCCGCATTCCCGACAATAAATACTGTTACCGCAACGATCATCCCCAGTTTGACTGTATTCATTTTGTCTCCTTTTAAATCTGTTATTCTCTATTCAGCCAGCGTTACCACGCCGTTTTATCCATCCGCTACGTGTTCCAACGAAGTATCGTCTTTTTCCCAGGTGCGAGTTGGAGCCGAAGCATACATCCGTCTTGTATCCGTTCAATCGTTCCTTTGCCTTTTCGTAGTTTGGCACTTTTCGCCCTGTACGTTTCAGGCAGATGGATTTCAACCGAAACTGGCTTAGCCGCGTCTGTCATCAGAAGTGTCATCACACTGCCTTCGGAGTCGGAGACACATTCCAAATCAAGTTGTCCATCTGCAAAATGAAACTGCGTCAGACCGAAGCGCTTACCCGGCTCAAACCACCACGACGGTACGCCAGCCGCAACCACGAGATGGCCTTCATCCTCAAACGCGATAAGATCCCCTGCCATTTCCAACAGGCGTCCGTTATTACTGGCGTTGGGTTGCCAGGGAGCCCACCACAGATTCGTTACATTGAAACGTTCGCTTCCGATGTACAGATCTTCTGAAAAACCGTACGCCATGAATCCGTAAAACGTCCGAACAGCCTTCTCACGTTCACCCTTTGCCATCCATATTTTGTTCCATTTCAAATCGGACCATCCGGTATAGGCAGTCCGGCCACCCATGGTGGCAATAAACTCTTCGGTCATACCGCCGGAACTCCGTAAATACGCTTCGATACCCGGTAACCGGGCGTCCTGCAAACTCAGGACACGGTAGTACTGTGCATCAACGGCATAAAGGCTGTAGGGAAATGACTTGTCCTTTTTACCATACACCTCGCGATTGATCACCCGAATGCCTGGACATCCCTCTTTGTCAACCGTGGCATAATCGATCGCCTTGCGGATACACGCCAGATAATCGTCGGCGTCCGCCTGTAACTCGTCCGCCTCCGCCCGCCCGAGTTCCCTGCAAATGGAAGCCGCCGCCTGAAGACCTTGCCAGTTCGCTTCGTCGGAAAACAGGAAGTGACCAAGGAAAGAGCTGTCGTTCGGCGAAGCTTCTGGCAGAAGACCGTAATGCGGAACTGGCTTCCCGTCCTGCATGATCTTCGAGGCGTTCCGTTCACGTCGGATAAAGGCTGCGCCCCGGAGAATACGCGATACAACCGTTTCGAGCCAGGCTTTGTCCGGCGCGCACAGGTAATGTTGCCACACCATGGAAAGGACGGTTCCAGTTTCTGCCATCCAACCCACAAATGGTGCGAAAGAACCGTCCGGAGAGGAGATTTTCCCATGGGGCCCCTTGCTTCCATCCTGGGTCGTCATGAAATAATCGAGTGTATGCCGCACCTCGTCGTGATATCCGAACCTGTCCAGCGCGATCAGCAGTTGAGCCAGCTCAACGGACCAGATGAACTTGCGCGGATAGAATCCTCCCTGTCCGCACGTCAGCCACGGTTTTCCCGGTTCTTCCGCTAGCATTTGAAGCCCGTTAATCAAAGCCGTCCGGACATAGCAATCCACCGTTCTTTCGGGTGTCTGGAACTGTGCCGCACGGTTCAAACACGTCTTCCATCGGTTCCGGCATAGTACCCGGCCCGTATCGAAATTTTTCAGGCGCAGCGCCGGCAGATCGGCCCTGGTGAACCTCCACGCCTTGCGTAACTCGGCAGCGGGTTGGTCCAGTTCATCCACATAGAAGTCAAAGACCTCATAAGGTACGGTTACATCCAAAGTAGCTTTCTTCAACGCTGGAATATTCAAATCACACCGCAAAAGATTTTTAATGTTTTTCTCTTCGGCCACCCACAAAAACCTGACCTCAGGAGAGGGCTTGAGTACTGCCGCCACAACGTCACCATTCATCAGCGTGTCACCATTTTCAAACTTTAACGCTCTCCCGGACCGCCAAGCGTCCGGAAGCGGGTTATAAGAGTAATAATGATCCTCCCCGGGAACATCCTTTCCGACACATAGGTAACGGCGATACGGCTGGAAGGTCAGCGACAGGAAAACACTGTTTGAGACGGACATACCGGGATTAATGTTCTCAAACGCGAGACGGATATGGAGCATCCCTTTTCCATCTGGTTGCCGCTCTGTGAAAGAAGTTTGTGTGAGCGTCAGAAAACCCCACTGCGCCTGAATGGTATGGATCGGAATACCGTCCCATTCGAAGGATTGCCATACTTTATTCTTGTCGAACAGTTCCGCGTTCTCGCCGAATAGGAAACCAACACCTAGATGCAGGAAATCCGAACTCCAATGGTCTCGTGGATTCGCCTTCCCCTTCGGCTGGAATTCGCGCATGCGTAAAGTTGCGTCCTGCATCAAAGTACAGAAGACCGGTTGCGCCGCAACGATCTTGTAATCCAGCGGTGTATGTAAATATGCCCGATAGGTCCGCTGGCGCTGGTAACGACCTGCCACCTGGTCAAATGTCGGTTCAACCGCAAGCGCCATGGGAACGACCACTTCCATGGCAAACATCAGAATAATTACCACTCGAGTTTTATTCATCCGTTTATCCTTTCTTAACAGTAATTCCTCTAAATATCCGGACGGCAAGAGTGGCTACCATTTACAGCATTTGGCATACGCCGAACCAGCGGCGGCTTTTCGAGTCGCCAGCTGTTACTTTCAGACGCAATGGTTTGCCCGGCATCATTTTCGACGATGGCAGCGACAGGGTCATGAGCCCCATTTCCGGACGCGAGAGATCACGCTCATATTTCAAACTGACCGTCTTATCCGTATTGAACCAGGTCTTGCTTTGCTCGCTGATCACAGGAATATCGAGTATTTTTTCGTCATTCACATAAAGAGCGAATGATCCCTGTGGTTCCGCGAAGTAACCCATGCCGCCCTGCCACGAAACGGAAAACACTTGTTGATCATGAACTTTTTCAGGGACTGGCCGGGTTTCCCAGACCAGCTCATTTTTTCCTTTCATCGCACGTGCGACATCGATCTGCAAACATCCCAGCGGCAGATGTTCATGTCCGCTATCACCGGTTACCAGTGTTCTCTGCCATCCATTCGGTGCAACGGATAAAGTGAATAAATCGGTTTTTCCTTTCGGGTTAAAGGCATCTGAACGCGCATAGCGAATCAGCCCGTCCAGAATACAGGTTCCTTCTGGATATCCCGAGAGCAGATCCAATCCAAAGGTTATCAGTACCCGGCCCTGTTCGATCCGCGCTTCAGTGCCGTAAAGAAAATAGCTGTCCAGCCCTTCACCAACCACAAACATCTCATCCTGTAGAAGTCCCTGCATGCATGGCATCTTCTGACCTGTTTTCAGGATTCGAAAAGCCAGCGGCGACAGATATCCCTCGTGTGGAAAATCACCCAGGGCGGGATGCCTGGCAAAGGCCGTCCCCACCTGTGCCCCCATCGACCACCACCCCAATCCGACATTCGATCTACCTTTCGCTCCGTTGATGAGGATGACACGCTTGCCTGCTGACAAGGCAGGTTTGACATCAGCTGAACCTATGGAGGAAATGAGAATCTCCGCCTTTTCAGCCCCTGATTCACCGGCCACAACCAGCCCTGAATACAACGGCGCCAACGCAGGCATAAGGGACTTTGAAACAGCAATTCCTTCTCCATTTTGCTGTGTACGTTTTGGGAAAAGCCAGATGTTCCATCGGTTGGCAATATCAGTTCCCGACAGCTTGGCTTCAAGAACGGCCGCAACCGGTTTTGTCAATGGTGGTACAACAATTTCAGTACGTCCCAGTTCCTTGACATTTCCAATTTCAATATCCTGGCCGGGTAGATCGCCCTTAGCGAGAATGGTGTCGTTATTACGAATTACCCAGGAAAGTCCGGCCTTATTTAAGACACTATTTCCAAAATGAGAAATCCAGCACTGAAAACCAAACTTCTCACCCGAAACTGCAATAGGATCTTTTACGTCGAATTTTATCAACAGTGCTGTTTGATCGTTGAAAACACGGAATTGTTCAGGAGTAAATCCCATGGTCTTCGGTTCCCAGAAACCATTGTAGAGGCCCTGGGCTGTAACAGCATTTCCCTGTGGCAGCATTACATCAACAATTGTCCAGAAGATATAACCATCACATGACGGATCAAGGCGCGCTTGTTCGAGTCCCTGTTTCTGGTAATATTTTTGCAGGGCGTGCTGGGCTTCGAGGCAAGCGTCACCCCATGTTTGACTGAGTCCGGCTATGGCAAGTGACTTCTTATAAGTTTCCATGGTGACGGGAGGTGGCATGATCCCGGTAAAACGTGATTCGAGTCGTGGATCCACTTTTACGGCGAGATTCAGATATTCATGAGCTGTAAATGGAACATCGCTCGTGAAACTTCCCGGTATCCACGGTTTGACCGGTCCATTCCGGAAATCGCAATTCCCCGGTTTATTACCTCCGCCGTCCTGGTGCAATACCAGCCGGTCGGGATCGAGTTTCTTTACAAGCTGATACAATTCATGGTCAACCGGTGACCCGAGATATCCTTCATTTCCCATACAGTAGGTGGCAAGAGAAACATACCGCCGGTAATGAATTATCAATTCTTCAAGATCACGCATTGGATTAAATGTGAACGCTTCTGTCGGATATTCCCCGTAATAAGGAAGTTCAGGTTGAACGAGAATTCCAATTTCATCGGCGGCATCAAAGAATTCAGGGAGCTCGCAATGCGTGTGGTGCCGAACATAGGCAAAACCGGATTTCCGGGCAACTTCAAGGTTTTTCCTGTGTTCCTCGCGGGATGCCGGCGAAATGAGGGTCATTGGATAAATGAGATCGTCACCATACCCGCGGACAAAAAATGGCTGATTATTGAAATAAAACCGGTCGCCGCGTACCTCAAATTTGCGGACACCAAATCGTTCCATCCAGCCGTGGACAGGTTTATTGCCATCCCGAAGGACGATCTCGGCATAATAGAGTTTTGGCGATTCTGGTGTCCATGCCTGGAATTCGGTGAGCGGTATTTCACAGCGAACTTCTGCAGTGTTATTGTTCGGATCAAAAACGACCTTTTGTGTTCCTTTGCCTGCCGCCAGTCCATCAGTCGTCTTTAAGTCGATTTGAAGATTTGCTTCTTTTGTCGAAGTTTGAAGATCGTTCCGGCAAACCGTGGTATTGACAATAGCCAGCTTTTTATCGAAATCGCCCCGTACCCAGGCGTAGTCAATCCGTGTTGCCGGGGTTGCTTCAAGTTCGACATCCCGGTACAAGCCGCCGAAACGATGGCACCAGCTGAAAAGCCCTTTCCGGCAAGGGGAATCATTTCGTACTTTAACTGTAATTACAGCGTCACCACCTGGTTGGACAAGATCTGTAATATCATATTTATAAGTTCCGCAGTAGTTATCAACGCAGGCAGCACGTTTTCCATTGATCCAGAACCATCCTTGTGACCTCACGCCTCCAACCTTCAGCCAGACTTTTTGATTTTTCCATGATTCCGGAATTTTTACCGTTTTCCGATACCAGCCATGTCCCATGAAAACATGCCTCAGAACCCGTGGACCGGCATCCCAGACCGGATCCCAGCAGACGCTCATACCCGGTTCACCGACACCCTGTGCTTCCCAGCAACCCGGAACCTGGATTGTACGGGAATCCTTCCATTTGCCGCTGACAGGATTACGCGGCGATGTTGCTGTCGTAAACTCCCACTCACCCTTCAGGGAAATGACCTGTTGAAGCGGTGAGCAAAGAACCGGATTGACCACTGCAGGCGATGATGGACGATCACCCCATTCATCAGCTTCGCTTCCAAATAAAAAAAATACAGGTATTAATCCCAGAGCTATTACAAAGATCGATAACTTTGCCCGGGAAATTTCGACTGCAACAAAACTATTATTCATAAACAATACCCTCCCTAATCACTATTAACTTCAACAACCTGGTAAAAAATGTTTCTGCAACATCCGTCCCCACCTGTACGACGGGCGAAATGCTTCAGCCATGCGACAGCCGGCCTGCAAGCCGCGGAACTTCGCCGGGATCTCCAGAAACGCTTCCATGTCGTAACCGAACATTACGGTCATCCAGTCATTCTGGCTCTTGTGCTGTCGAAGCATCTCTACTTTGGTTTTAAAAGTATCCGTGATATTCACATAGACCTCGGGGACAAAATTAACACCGGCCGGAGTATCCATGTAGTATATCGGCGGAATCTTGGCAGTGGTGGGCGGATGTTCCGTCTTGATCAGCGGAACCTTGGCCATGTGTATACAGTCGTCCATAATCCTGCCGGAAATTGAATGGTCCGGATTGTAGTCTTCAATCCAATGGCAGAAAACAACATCAGGCCGTGCAATACGCATGGCATCAATGAACTTCAATCTTGTTTCGCGTGTATCCATCAGAAACTCATCATCAAAATCGAGCCATATCAGTTCCGCACCAACCACACGGGCTGCTGTCAATGCCTCCTTGTGGCGTACCTCGGCAATTTCTTTGGATGAAAGGGTCGCCGATCCTATGTTGCCGTTGGTCGCCACACAAAAAAAGAGTTTGTGACCTTCTTTCGCATAGCGTGCGGCGGTACCGCCCGCCATTGTTTCAATATCATCCGGATGCGCACCGACAAATAATACATTCATGATTCTCTTTCCTTTCCCGCTTACCAGAACTTCCAGTATAAGAAGATCCATGCCAGAGTAAGAATACCCCACCAGAGTTTTAATTGGGCATACCAGGGCCGTTTCCGGCCATCATCGTAGTTTTTGAGAACATCCAGGCTCCACAAGAAGGGAGCCACTTTAACTGGATCAGCCGGCTTCGTAAGCAGGGTGACAACAGCAATACCACCCATGATCAGAACCTGTGCAATGCCGCCAACATAGAAAAAATGCAGTTTTGGAAATGACTCGAATCTCCCGCTGAATAAAAATGCCACACATAACTGGATTACCACGCCGCCGATCAGTCCAAACAGACCGGCCGCGTAATTCACCCGCTTCCAGAGAATTCCCATGATGATTGTGGCCATGAAAGGAACAGCTATGTAGGTCAGGGCAGTCTGGAAGAACCTGAAAATCCCCCATTTGGCCACGATCGGCGCCACCGCGGTGGCGATGACCAGAGATACCAGCGATGCCGTCATCCCTACCCTGACCATCTCATGCTCGCTGGCATCTTTGTGAATATGTTTCTTATAGATGTCGGTGGCAAAGATCGTGGAGGTGGAATTGATCAGCGCACTGAGCGTGGACATAACAGCGGCAACGAATCCGGCAAGCACAATACCGCGCACACCCCAGCTGGGTGCCAGATTGGTCAGCGCAAAGGTGAAAGCCGTATCATTATTGACCAGAGGCGGCGCCCTGTGCATGACATTGATCCAGTGATACACAACCAGACCGAGAAAACAGGTCACGAGCGGACGGAATACACAGAGAAATGAAGCCAGTACCAGACCAATCTGGGCATCCCATGTGGATCGCGCGCTTAACATGCGTTGAATCATGCTCTGATTACCGACCTGGTAAAATGTAAACGCTCCAAATGTGGCGACAATCATGCCGAGAAACGGAGCCAGTTCATGACTTGCAGGCTGATATAAGTGCATCCGTTCCGGACTGGCTGCAACCATGGCATTCCAGCCTCCCGGAATTTTGTCCAGCGCTAGAAAGAAAACCAATGAACCGCCGATCATCAGAAGAATACATTGAAACAGGTCAGTCCACATCACCGAAACAAGCCCACCGTGAGTGACATAGGCGCCGACAACCAGCGCCGTACCGATAAGAACAGGATACATGTGCCATCCGGTCAATTCAGAACAGGCCAGGCTGCCGCTGTACAGAACTGTAACCATGTAAACAAAAACATAAACAATCAGCAGAAGAACCGAATAGATGGTACCGCAAAGTGGTCCGAACCGGTCGGCAAGAAATCCGGGCACGGTAATGACCTTGTTCTTGAGATACACCGGGATGAAAAAGATCAGCATCATGGCGTAAGGTGGAAGGAAAAACCATTCCCAGTTGGCGATACCCATGCCATGCTGGTATGTAACACCAACGGTCCCTATCATCTGTTCGCTGGAGATTCCCGTGGCAACAAAAGCCGTCCCGATGAGCCACCACGGCATCTTGTTACCACCGAGAAAATATCCCCGGGCAGTATCTTCGCGCTTGCGCCCTGCGATGATTCCAACCGCCATGACAAACAAAACCGACCCGATAATAATCACAACGTCAATTACACTGAGAGTGCCGATCATGTTTGTTGGCTCCTTTTTTGGTCAAATGTTATCCTTAAAACACTGACTCCCCCGGCATCCCTTTTACTGTGCGCTTTCAATTGTTCCGGCGCACACTGTAAGGAGTTCCTTCGCCTTGCCAGGTGAACCGATAAAGTAAACCGGCGAGCCGGTCAACCGTACCTTCGGTCCCGTTACTGTCCGCCCCATGATGTCGAGACAAGTTACTCCGGCAGGAATACTGATCGTTGTTTTTTCATCCGGATCCCAAAGAACCAGCGTCGCCTGTTTGCCATTCTCAAAAGCGAAAACAATCCCACTGCCATCGGTTTTGTCACCCACAAACTTTGGAACAGATCCCATTATCTCGGTAAATACGGCCACCGCAGGAAAAACCTTGCGCACGGCCCCGTCGGCGAACATGCAGCTTTCAGTGCCCGGCTTGTTGACAGATCCCGTACAGCCTGAATGCAGAAAAATCTTTTCTCCGCCACGACCCAGGAAAATCGTGTAGTAGCGGACTATGTATTCTGCCACATTTTTCTCGCTGAGAAATCTGGTTTCAGACCATAAGCCGGGAATCGGCTTGAATGGCGAACGCGGCAGATCGTCGGTTCCGAAATACGAGAACTCGGTCATCCACATAGGCTTTACACCGCCATGTTCCTTCATGGCTGCCAGCAGTTTGTCATTGGACTGAATTCGAGTTTCCGGTTTGGCAAGACCGGGATAGTCATGAACACCAAAGATATCAATATAATCCAAAATTCCGGCTTCCACCATTGGTACGGTATATCTGCCGCTGGACATCATGCCCGGACCACCCATGATCCGGGCGGACGGATTGGCAGCGCGAATCGCCGTCGCGGCCGCCTTCAACAGTTTGAGATAATCGTCCATTACATAACATTTCAAAGTCGCAGTTCGCAGGACGTTGGAATCGGGAAGTGAGTAAGACGTAAAAAGAGGTTCGTTCAGAAACTCCCAGACCTGTACTTCTTCCTTGTAACGTCCAACTGCGGCTTTAATGAAACCAGTCAGTTCATTTACTTCCTGTGGCATCCATGCCCAGCGCGCGCGATATATCAATTCCTGATCGTCGCCTTTGCCACCCATCCGGTAACGGGGTGACTCTGCCTTGAGTGTTTCAATGCTCGGAGCGGTGGAGTTCCAATCGGCTGATGGAAAAGGAATCATCGCCATCAGGTTAGCACCCTGCTCGCCGACCCGCTTCATCTGCGGATCACTTACTTCCCACTGCAATTTCCCCCGTTCGGTTTCGATGTGTTGCCACTTGAGTGACCAGTCACGGTACCAGCTCACACCGGCCTTTTTCGCAAGGTCGATCAGGAATTTTGTGGGATAAGCGTGGTTCACGCCAACCACTGTCTCCCGTGTCGTGCGCGGAGGGACGATAGCCAACCGCAGCAGGCGCGTTTCCTCTGTTTTCCCGGTCTTGTAATTTACCAATATGCGATAAAAACCTTTCCAGCTTGTTGGTAATGAGACAAGTTTTTCAATCGCAGCTTGTGCCGGAACTTCCAAATCTACGGCTGGAAACTCAACCGGCTTATCGGCAAAATCAGTTACGTTAAATTTGATTTCCGCGCGGGCCGGTTTGCTCGCGTTATTAAATGCCGTGACCTTCAACGCTGCAGGCTCACCGGTGGTGAATACTCCCGCAACGGCTGAGGGCACAATGCCAAGTTCCAGATCGCTACGCGGTATAAAGGCCATGGCTTTCGAGCCTTCCTCGAGTTGGATGGCGTCCACGTCCACCGCGATATTTTCTTCCTTTTTCAGATTAGGGCCGGCCAGTACAAAGAGAAAATGATACTTGGGAATGAATGTGCGGCTGTAGCGTTTCCATTGCATGGTCAACGCAACATTTTCCAGAACCTCTTCCTGCGCGCCCATCGTGCTTTTGCCGGCATCTTCATTCTGAACTCCGAATGCTGCCGGTACACCTTCACGTGAAGCACGCATATCGAGGGACAGAGTATAAGGCTGGCCGGGTTTCACCTCGATCCAACCGAGATTTGCCGCCAACGGCTGTAATTCGCGGCGGTTGACCGGGTAAAAATAATCAAAATTAAAGACCGGCGTGTCTTCGCCCCCCAGCCGAATACGCAGAAAAGATTGACCATGAGATCCCTGTGACTTTTCCACCGTGCCATGCAATGCGGCCAGATTACCCCAGTTATCAATCAGCGGAGCCCATGCATTCTGATAACCGGCCCCCAGCCCCAGCGATGACCATCCGGCAGAACCTGCCTCAAAAGAACCATTAGGTATAAGATTCCTGCCTCCAAGAGGAATAACGGTATCGGTATAACGAACCATCTCCGTGTTTTCTGCGCCGCCGGAACATTTCAATCCTGCACAGAATAAAATAAGACATATCTGTAATCTTATCTTGAGCATGACTCCCTCCTTTTCAGGATTCAGCACACGCTTTACGGAATCGTTCAGCAAATGCACCGATCTCTTCGTCAGTCGAGTTAATATTGATACCACATGCTGAACCCAAACCGGCATCCACAACGCCGATACTGATATTGAGAGTCCGGCTGAGGATGTCATCCGTTTTGGGATATGCACCTTTGTCATGCGGCTGACCGGCTTCCTTCAGGTACCGGTTCACATGTTCCATGTTGGCATAAACATGCCAGCCGCTGTGATTCACGGTGGCTGTGCCCAGGGCTTTAGCCACTTTGACAGCGCGATCTTCACGATCGAAGATCACAGTCAGCAATGTTCCACATTCGCCAGTTGAATCGTTTAATTTCCGGAAACTCATTCCATTGATTCCGCTGATCAGTGATTTCAATTTGTTCTTTTTTTCGCGCAATGTTGATGTAATCCGGTCGATTTTCCGCAGTTGTGCCAACGCCACCGCACCGGTCAACTCATTCACACGAAAGTTCAGGCCGAGGATCGAACGCTGGCCAACTTCCAATCCGCTTCTCAGCGGTTTATGGCCCTGATCGTGTATGGCAAATGCCCGTTCGTACAGTTCCTGCGACGACGCAACAATCAGGCCACCGTCACCTGATGTAATGGTCTTGTATACATTCAGTGAAAACCCACCCATTTGCCCTATCGAACCAAGTTTTCTGCCTTTGTACACAGCACCATTGGCCTGGCATGCATCTTCCACAACCGACAGTCCATGTTTCTTTGCAATGCTCATAATGGCATCCATATCACTTGGATTGCCCAGCATATGCACAGGCATGATCATCTTCGTCCTGGATGTAATCCTCTTAATAATATCGTTCGGGTCGATATTCAGACTGGAATCTATCTCGCACAAAACCGGCACTGCTCGTGCAAATATTATTGCCGAATATGTTGCCACGAACGTGTACGCCGGAACAATTATTTCATCGCCCGGTTTAATTCCCATCGCCAGCACACTGATCATCAGTGCGCTGGTTCCGGAGCTGGTGGTCAACGCATGCGGTACACCGATATATTTTGCGAATTCCTGTTCCAGCGTATAAACCTTGTGCTTGAAACGCGGATCTTTCATGTCTCCATAACGTGACAAATAACCGCTCTCAAGAACGTCGAGTACTTCTTTTCTTTCCTCTTCACCAAGCCAATACGATCCTGGTCCCGGCATGATTACCTCCTCCTGTTACGAATAGTCCTCACTCGAATTAAAGTTGCTTCAGGTTTACAGAATTACTGTGCCATAATCCGCTGTTATTTACCCCGCTTTTTTTCGGAAAAAGTTTGCTTTTTTTCCGATTGAGATATTCCGGCGAAGGCGGGTAAACCGACAGACATTACTTTTGAGGAACAGCAGCATCAAGAACAGGGTTGCCTGCATAGCATACCTGGGCGGAAGATTGCCCTTTATAGGATTGACGGTACTGATGAGGAGAACAGTTTTCAATCTTCTTAAACACGCGATTGAAATCGGCAAGATTGATGAACCCCACATTGAAAGCAATATCTGTAATTCGCTCGGAACTCAGGGTCAGCAGTTTCTTTGCGGCATTAACACGAATAACCTGGAGATAACGCTTGACGACCGTACCTGTCATTTTATGGAACATTGAAGAGAAATAATTTCCGGAAAGGGAAGCCGATCTGGCAATATCACGCAATGTGATACGCTCCTGGAAATGATCGTGAATAAACTTCTGGGCATTTTGGACCGGCAGAATATCCTGCTGCACATGTTTCAACCGCCAGCTGATTTCCCCAAAGTGTTCTGCAAAAAAGGCATATAAATTCATGATGATTTTAAACTTCTCCAGTGAACAATATGGCGATGCATAATAAGCTTTTTTAAGGTCTGATGTTGCGAATCCCAGGTGGGCCAGCTTGCGTTTTATCCGTTGGAATCCCCGTTCGGAATGCGGCTGATGCAGCATTTGTCCGCTTATCAGCGTAGCAATATGTTCGTTATTGATCACTACAGGCATCACCATGTCAAGGAGACCCGCATGGCAGAAATAATGAAACCCTTTGTTCTGGCGAGCTGCCTTGCTTAAATAAATATTATCTGAATCAAAACATGCTTTGAGGCCCTTGGGATTACTGTGGATTAACCGGCAGAGTGGAGTGGCGGCAACTTCCTGAGGATAGAGAAGTTTTCGTCGGGTGGCATCAGGACTGACCAGCGCAAAAAGGACACCCGTCAATTCCCTGACGATAAGTGAAAATTGCCGGAATTCCTTCGATTCCGCCAGATCATCAAAACCTATCATTCTGTATTCCTGGGTACTCATACCCTCCTGATCCGGATGCCGGGTATCGCCACGATGGCAGCCCGCTTACCTCGCCAGTTCCCATTCTTCACCAAAAAATCCTGCCAGTTCAACTGATTCCTCAATCTTTCCGTCAGCGCCTTTGACAAGTCGCAAGACGGCATAATCGCCCAGTCTCGAAAAAAGCAGCGCGTTGGTACCACGGAATTCTTTCTCATGAAATGTGTGGCCACTGTTGATCACCACGTAACGTTTCGGATTGAGCGGATTCGGATAAATCATCACCAGCATGTGATCGACAGCGCTGAAACTTTTTTCTCCGACTACTATATTTTCCCTGTTCCACCTGATCGGCAACCTGCCGGCAATTTGTCCCAGGAGTCTGTTACTTTCAGGATCTCCGAAAAGAATCATGTGGTGATTGGCAATATCGGCAGGCGTGATCGCGGCATCATCCTTGATGCGTAAGTCTCCTCGCATCCATTTCGCAAACTCTCTGGTAAAAACATTGAGCGTCGCCACGGAATATCCGTTCGCCAACGGCCGGGCCGGTATACCGGTCGGCCGTACACACAGGAAGGAATCTGCAAATGCATCATCAATCGGTCCCTGCAATCCGTGTATTTTCCGCAAAGACTGCGGGTTGTCAATTTTCCCAGCACCTTCACGCGAACTCCAGCCTGCAGGTTTCTTGTCCAGCACAAGTTCCGACGGTTGTGAGTGCAGGTGCGGCGAAAGCTGGATTTCCGATCCATCGATTATTAATTTCGGCCCCTGCGGCTGGTCTGGCAGTATCAGGCGCGTTACGTTTCGCGTCTTGATCCCGATCCGCATTCCATCATCACTGCGCCGCGCATCAACCTCGGCACGCTGATAGTGCTTTTCCAAAGCCGCCACAGTAAGCCAGAAACACCTGTTGTAACGCGTGGTGTATGTGACGAAGCGAATATGGTTCGGCACCGTCCTCTCTTTTGCCAGTATGGTCTGGATGAACTGATCGGATCGCTGCTTGCTCTCCGGATGGAACTTATGACCTGTCTTCGGCCCGACGAGAAACAACATAGAGAGATCACCAGTCAACCAGTTCAGCCCGTCCTGCTTGAACGAAAAACCTTCTTTTATCAACTGTTCACGGATATTAATGGTCTGCTGCAACGCTTTGTCATCTTCGCCGCTGTAGCCGACAAATGGAACATTGAAAGCATTAAGTACATAGTCGACTGCATCGTAAATATGCAAAGCAGCTTCCTGTTGCGGTGGCAGATTATCGAGCTTAGTATAGCGTTTTGTGTCGGTAAATCCGGCACCAGCCTCTACTGCCGCCCATTGATCAGGATGGTGCAGGCCGATATGCCATGCCCCTGCCCCGCCCATTGAAAACCCGCGCAGAACAATCCGGCGCGGATCAATCCGGTAGCGCTGCCGTACCGATGCAACAGCCTCGAACACATCAGTCTCACCCGCCCATCGATAGGCATTGTTTCCGCGCCCATATACATCGAGCCGGATGTAATCCTGGTCCGGAGGTACCGGCTTGGCTGAATCATGTCCAACGATGAAATTTACTTCGTTCAACGTTGTACCGCGGCCATGCAGTATCACGTCAAGCCGTACCGGCTTTGTTCCGTCGTAACCGTCCGGAATCACCAGCCCATAAGGCTGGACACTGCCATCCACACGCGAACGATAAGCCCGTACAAGCTGCCCTTTCCGTGCCGGCCATGACGGCTGCCCCGCCTTGAGTTCTTTTGCCCTGGCAAGACCGTGATCCAGCACCGTCAAGGTATCCGCCACATAACGCCTGGCGTAAAATTCCTCCTCCGCATACCGCATGATCCAGAGCGCCGCTTTCTGATAAACCTCAACATCCGCCATCAAGGCGTCATCCACGTTTCCAGCCGCGATATCTTTTAACGCCGTCTTTAACTCGTCCGTTCTTGATTGGATCGACTGTAATTCTTCTTTGGTCGGCTTGTAGGATGGCGCGGCAAGACCGTTTTGTATAAAAGCACCAGAGGCCATCACCAATGCAACTGCAAGAAAAGCTGATCTCATGGCACCTCCATTCGATTCCGGTAACCAGTGTAATGATTCCACAAGTTGGGTAACCAACACGCCGTACTTATCATAATCAAGTTTACGAATTACTGCCGCTGAAGTTTTTCTATCATCGTTGCAATCTTCCGGCGTTGTTCCATTACCTGTCGCACATCAAATGTGAAATGCGTTGTGTCCTTTGAAATGTTCTCGGGAACGGTCAACAACGCCTGCGCTTCAGAGATCAGCTTCTCACTGGCCTTGCCCTGTACACGTTCGATCTGCTTCTTGAGCAGGTACAGATACTCATAATCTTCCATGCCGTCGCGCAGGTTCTCCCATCGCAACGACGAAACCGGTCCATCCAGGCACGGCTGGTGAGTCTGGTTTGGGTCACGGCGCGGAGGATAAAGATAACGGCCGTCGCAATTACCCCAGAATCGTTTGGTACCCGGCGGCGTACCGTAACCGCTGACGTAAGCCATTGCATCCTGCCACGGATCCTGCAGTGATTTCGGGAACGCCGTGGAACTTGTCCAGTATGTAGTCTCCCATATCAGAAGTCCCTGTATGCCGTACTGCCAGGATTGCCACGGCCACAGGCGCATCTCCACCCCGGGATGCTCGGTAAACTCCCCGATATACGGTGCCCGCGGACCACAGCAGATATACCACCAGGCTTCCTCTCCAGCCGCACGCCGTTCCTGGACCAGCTTTGGGGTCCAGTGCGGAGTCAGGGCACACCAGAGGTCCACGTGACCTATCAATCCGGGCTCAGGCTGTTCGGTCAGAAGCCGCGTCAGTCCGGGAGCATATTTCTTGATACGGTCCATGCCCTCATTCACAAACTCGTAGTCCTTCTTGTCAGGCTCGTCGAACCAGTAAATGTAGGCATGCTTGAGCCAGCCTTTTTCGCGCAGATGCGATTCAAGTTGCCGCGCATAGTCGCCCCAGAGCCTTTCGTAATCGGCAGTACCGGCTTTAAAACCTCCGAACTCACCATGCGATCGCTCAAAAAATGTGCCGCCACCCAGGCCGCTTATATGAAGCATGAATGCATTGAACATTCCGGAATCGAGATATTTTCTGGCCACAGCATCAAATTCATCCCAGCCGACAATAACCTTGCGGTCGGCGCCCTTGCCGTCGAAACGGACCTGTATGGGTGAATACTCATAAAACGAGTACGGTGCAATGCGGTGCTCGGCAAATGACTGCAGATACTTTTCATACACAGCCAGTTCCTGCTCTTTGGTTTTAAGCTGATGATAACGCTTGATCATATGCCTGCTCATTCCCAAACCACTGCGCAGGTGCGTTTCCCTTGGCATGTTGAAATCGAAGACATGGAGTTGAATCTGGACATTGCCTTCACCCATATCGGTCTTCAGCTTGAATTCGCCTTTGTAGTCACCAGCCGGTGCGTCATCCGGCACGCGCACCAGGACCCATAACGCCTGGTTGCGATTAGCAGGAAGCTTCAGTGGAGTGATCAACGCAGGTAATGGATCGGGATAGTCGCCGGGCTCACCAAGATAATCGCTGGTGTTCTCCACTCTGACAGTTGCCACCTCACAGATACTTATTGCGGAGGCCGGAATACGGCCTTTAGATCCTTTCAATTCTCCCGCTTCGACCGCCTGTAACACGTGTTCGATATCTTTGGCATTGAGTACCAACTGGGCGGCCTCGAATTCTCCGCGTGCAGCCTCGATTTGAATTCTTCGAGACCGTTCGACGGGTACGCCACGCTCTGCGCCGACTTTCCATGCACTCTCACACCACCATGCCGATACACCTGGCACATCTCCTTTACAGCGATAGCCATAAGCGGATTCGGAGAGGACAGTACAGGTCACTTCCGTGGCCCATTCACCGGCACTTTCCTCACCTTCTTTAGCGCTGATACTGATGGGATGCTTTCCCGCCGGTAACGGCAACGGAGCCGTTCCGGCAATCTTGAGTTTCTGTCCATGCGCGGACAAAGAGGAATCAAGCGCCACCAGCGTGAACGCTTCACCCTGCGCCGGAATGCGTACCCGACAAGACGAATGCTTCACATCATCAGCTTTAACCTGCAACTCGAGTTTTCTGACTGAATCGGTTGTGTTATACCAATGCAACAGCAGTCCATTCTCAGCACCTTCAGCAGTCACACGCAAACCCTGCGCGATCCGTCGCTCTTCGAGCAAAACCGTCTTGCCGGCACGGGCCGTCAATTCTTTCGTACGGGCCCGAAAGGAATAGGTATCCACCTGCATGTTGGCCTTATCCCCTTCAGCCTGCATCCGGACGTATAGTTCTTTTACCGGAAAGAGCTCGGCCGGCAGTTTGACATCGATATCACTTTTTTTCGTTACATCGGAAAGACGTGTCCAGTTGTTGCCGTCTTTACTGACGCTGATAACAAGTGTGCCGCCAGTGTGATAATTGACATTCACGTGCAGTTCGCCGTCAAGCATCTCGATCGGCAGAACGTGTTTGTAGATAATGTGTGAACCAGGGCCGAAACACCAGCGATTGGAATTGAAACCGGCCTTTTGTTTGAACAGTGTACGGTGGAGCGTTGATCCACGCCAGTTCATTGAATGAATATCGTTGTAGACACCGCCTTCTATCTTTTCGCCTTCGCCAAGCGTCAGATCGCCCCATCGCCGGTGAATCTGCCGGACAGGGTAAAGTTCCACGTTGTCGAAAACGGCTTCTCCATTTAACTGCCAGTGCCCCAGCCTCAGAACAGTCGGGCCATCGCTGTCCGGAACACGGAACGCAAAACTGTTTACGGCTGGCGCGGCAGAAGCGGCAAAGTCGCGGTTGACACCTTCCAATCCGCTGATAATCGAACCTGATCCTTTAACACTTGTTCTAAAACGTAAAACGTACGCTTCACCAGACGGTAACTTCAAGTTGGACGTACACCAGGCAACACTATTATCACCTTTGCCGCGTACCCCGAGGACGGTATGCCCCTCATGCTCTTTCTGGAAGGTATTGACCGGGTCAGAGTTTTTCCATTCCTTGAATTCCGGCACAAGATTCGCACCACAGACAGTACCTGCAAATAGAATAAAAGATACGATTCGTATCATCATTGGAGTTCTCCCATGTTGTGTTGTATTACAATGAAACTATCTTTCTGCAAGGTTTCAGGGTCACATTCTTGATCGAGTAATTTAACCGACCTGTAGAGTGTTTAATCCTTTTCCGACTTCTCTGTCAACTACATGATCGACTTCACCGTGGTCGAATGGCGTTGCCCGGACACCACGCCGGAAAATCAGGTTAATGTCTCTGAAATTTTTTACGCAACAGGTATGTTGGCGTACAGCTCCAGGCATGACAATAGCTGTTCATGAGATGACTTTTGTAGGGCGACGCATAATCATCTTCCGGCACATAAACTTCCCAGAAAGTGTCCGCCCCCTTTTTCACCATGCCGCCCCAATATGACTGCAGCAACTTTAACGCTTCTTCCTGTAACCCCGCCGTCAACAATGCATCAACAACGTAATGATGCATATAGGGTGTAACAGGCTTCTCTGCGCCCGGATGACGCATCACTCCCGTCATGGCCCGCCGGCACTGCTCGGGTGACGGCACACCGGCGAGAACCATCCACGCCTGCGATGCCCATGAAATTTCACGCTTTGAACCGCTGATAAACATTCCAATCGAATCATCCCACAGATGTTTTCGCGCAGCAATTTCCATGCGCGGAATGATTTCGGAAATAAACGCTGCTTCTCCGGTTTTGCCGATCTTTTCTGCCAGCTTGAGCGTCGCTTTCAGACCGTAGAGAATAATGGCATGTTCCGGCGCCTGCTTATCGAGGGTTTTATGCCAGTCAATAAAAAGCCACCAGCCCTTGGGCGGAATGAACAAACCTTCTGCATTTACGGGTTCGAGAGTGAAGTCGAGTTGTTTCAAGACCAACGGCCACAAATCCTCCGCTGTCTCGCGATCGCCGCTGGCCTCAAGGTATTCCAACACCGTCGGTGCAAAGAGTGCAGTGTAGTCCAGGATACTGTTGTCACCACGCGACGGTTCAGGCCGCTCAAATGAACAGGTACCAACCAATCCGTTCTTCATTGCAGTACCGGAAAGAATGTAGAGCGATCGCTTTACAAGATCGTAGTTACAGTAAGTGGCATAGTTTGCCAGCGCCTGTAAACGCAGGTCACCCAGCCAGAGCCGACGGTCACGCTTGGGTCCATCCTCAAAGACCGTCTGCATGCAATCGCGCAGGGTTCGCCGCGATACACGATCCAATGCCTCATCATCGGCATTACGCGGAGTGAATGGCAACAGACGCGTTTCATCAGCAGAAGTAATCGCATCAGCCTGTATATCGGAAAAGCCGAATTTACCGTGCCGGCTGGCGGAGATGACAGTCACTTTTGCATAACGAAAAGCATAACGGCGTGGAAGCCGGATCGTTTGCGGTATGTCGTCAATGTTTACCACTTCATCCTGCAGCCAGGACCTGGTCAACCCTCCCTGGTACGGATCAAACTGTTCTCCCATTTCCGCAGGCACCTCGCCGAAAATCAGCGACAACCGAACGGGCGCATCCACCGGAGCATTGAATCGCCGCACCGAGAAAATAAAATGACCGGTAAAATGTTCGCCGAAATCCAAAATAAAACTGTCCCCCGGCAAAAACGGACGGTCATAGACCGATTCGACATTACCGACCTTCACAATCTTCCATCCCTGGAAACTTGCCGCGTCTTTTTCTGCTTTTACAACGGCAACCGGTTTCTTTGGAATACAGACAAGTTTGGGTGCGGCCTTCTCGGCCTTCGTCAGCCAGGAACTTCGTCTCTCTTCTATTAACTGCATCTGCTTCTGAAAGATTGGTGCGGGATCTGTAGAGATGACTGCCTTGATGCTCCCTTCGTTTTTGGGGTCTGAGTTTGGTCCCTGCGCCATCAATGACGGAACAATGCAGATAACAAGCAGGATTGCCCCGCACAACTGTACAAATTTATGACAAATATCAGTCTTGTTCATTCCTTAATTTACAACATAAGACCATTCTTGAAGATAAAAAGGAATTAAACGACACATAACAACCGTACCGTCTCCCCTGCCTGGATGATAGAGAACATTGCAAGGTTCTCCATCATCTTTTCCTGCTGGAAATAACCGAATTACGCATTCAGATACTGCTTCGGAAATTTCCACGGTGAGCGATACTCTGGTATCGCCAGTTTTGCTGCTTCCGGGTCGCCAACGATCTGCATGGTTTTCGGATCCAAACGGATGGACCGGCCCAGCTTGTATGACAAAAGACTGAGGACGACCGGTACATCAAGACGGGAGTGATATTCCGGATTGCAGCTGGGCAGTTGACGCGATTTTAGACAATCGAGCCACTCACGTTCATGACCGGGTGATTCCGGAATGGTGTTCGAGACAGGTTTGAGTTCCCCGCAATTGTACATAATCCGGTTCGGATAATCTTTTGCCTGCTTGCGCGCCGCCACATCCGGCTTGATGAATTCATTGAAGTTTGCACCTTCCGGTATGATGCGGTGTTCACCGTAATTGGCATACATGGTACCGTTGACGCCGTGGAAGTATATACCGAGCCGGCGCGTCGGTTCAGGTCTGCCGTGAAGGTCGAACCCGTAACTGTTTGTCAGAGATGACATCCATGTCATTGTCTTGTCAGGATAACGCCAGAGAACTTCGTGGTTGTCGTAGGCATCACCGTCATCCTTGATTATGAATCTGCCACCTGTACTGGTGGTTTCGATTGGATATTGCAGGTTAAGCGCCCAGATCGGCAGGTCAATAATATGAGCCGCCATGTTAGGCGTCCATCCGCCGCCGTAGTCCATCCACGAACCGTGATGATATGAACCTTTGGCGAGAATAGAGTTGTATGGACGCAACGGTGCCGGACCGCACCAGAAATCCCAGTCCATTCCTTCTGGTACAGTGGTGTCCGGATCATGGCCAACACCATTTTCGCCCTGGTTCATGACATTGAACGTCCTGACGGTCCCAATTTTCCCAAGGTAACCGGATTGAATCAGTTCAACGACACGGCGATAGTTGGGCGAGGCATGAATCTGTGTGCCGACCTGGCAGATACGGTTATGTTTTTTAACGGCATTTCTTACGGCTATACTTTCACCGAGGTGCAATGTCATCGGCTTCTGCAGATACAGGTCTTTGCCGGCTTCGCAGGCCATGATTGCACACAGCGCATGCCAGTGTGGTGGCGTGGCAATAATAACAGCATCGATTTCTTTCCGTTGCAGAACCTCGCGGAAATCGGAGTAAAGTTTACAGGTATCCTTGTGCTTCGCAACGATGGCTTCAGCCCGCTTTTTCCAGACGTCGCATGCGGCCATGACAACCACATCGGGAAATGCCGCGCAATTTTTGAGGTTGCCTGCACCCATTCCGTTACAACCTATCAGGCCGAGCTGGATACGATTATTGGCGCTGGGTTTATTTTCCTGCCCAAGCGCAGATGCCGGAATGATGTATGGGGCGACAAAGCCGGCAGCGCCGACCTTTGCCGTTTTCTTCAGAAAGTCACGGCGTGAGAGATCTTTTGTTTTGGTCATGATTTATTCCTCCTGTTCTCGGTTTTGATTTGCTTTTAGTTTGGATTTACTACCGAATGAGCTGGCTTGCCATAAGAAATTGCTTTTTTGACATGGGCAGAAAACATAATCATTTTTAGTCTTTTGATTGTAGATCAATCAAAGCTGAATAGAAATGAAAACTTCGGCAAATGTCAAGATGTGGATCGAGATAGCACCCATTTATCCGAAAGCTATGAAGGTTCAAGTTTCAGAAAGAGATCTCGATCCCTTCCGCCAGGACCGAACAGCAGGACATAAAAGCATCCATATGCCCACGATGGATAGCGCAACCCAGACTGCCGCGTGTGGCCCGATCTTGCGTCCCGCTGGTTTCCAAGGCAGCCAGATCCGCAACCAGGTTTCATACCACCAGTCCGGGAAAATGGGTATTTTGGGTATCCATGGAATCAGCCAGGGGAAATGACCGTGTGATACAAGATCAAAAATAAGATGTGAAAATGCGCCCAAGATCAAACTGATTATAATAAGGTAACGTCTACTGTCATGCCGATTTTTTTTCTCTTCTTCGACCAGAGTGCTTACACCAAGGTTCCAAGCATACGCCAGAAATCCTTTGTTTTGGAGTGGAGTCAGACGGAATACTGTCCGGCAGACGAGAGTATGCAATGCGAATCCCATGGGAATACCGAGTACTGCCAGCCCGAGGAATGAATGTCCGATACCCTGACCGAAATGACCCCGAAAAATTCCAATGACCCCGTCCACGATATCAGGCATGGCCGCACCCACGCAGAGTGCGGTGATATTAAAACGATCCGGCCAGCGCCGCCATAAGGGGGCGATCAAGCCCTGGTGAGATGGAAAGGTCATCGGCATGAATGGAGCCCCCGCAATAAGCGTAGATTAAAATGTAACCTTGGGAACATTTCGCGTTCAACGACAGTTACTGAACATCTTTAAACCATTCGTTGCCTATAACACGACCCAATAGGTAGAACTTCTTGTCCGGGAACCAGAGGACAGTTTTCCCGTCGACAATTGTGAGGCTGGTGTAGAAGGAATTTCCTTTGGGCCGTTCGGCAAAGAGTTTCATTGGCGCGAATTCAATCGGCTGTTCTGAATTCGGATTGAATTTTCCGGCAATCAAATATAACGGGCCACGCGCCTGGTATTCATTTTTACCGTTAAAATCAAACGTATTGTGCACCAGCGCGAAGTAGTATCCACTCGCCGCCTCTGGGCCTTTCCAGTCATAAATCGGACAGGGCGAACGCGGATGCAGATAAGGTTTGCCGCCATCACGATCCAGCAGCTTTTTCGGTACACTCCATGTGACACCGTTATCACGGCTTTGCGACCAGAACGGATAACCCGCACAGGTGCGCATCAACGCAAACAGGCGTCCGTCGGGAAGCTTTACAATGCCGGCTTCTTCACAGGCGGAACCGAATTTTTCATGTTCAACTTTCAAGACCTTTTCATTGGTCGAAAACCAGCTTAGCTTGATGTCCTGCACTGCCGGATTGTCATCGATATTATCGAACTGAAGGAACTCAATCGTACATCCGCCTTTTTCCTCGCCAGGAAGCTTGCCGTGACGGGAGACCCCGACTAAATATTTTCCGTCCTTCCCCAGTCGCAGAGGACGTTGCCAGTTGCACCAGCTTGGTGGAATAGTGATGTCCTGTGGATCACGGGTCATCCGCGTCATGGGTACCATTTTCGGGCCCGACCAGGTTTTGCCGTCATTGTCGGAATAGATGCCGAACATGTTTCCACAGTGCGGACCCCGGCTGGTTACCTGCTGGTTCCATAGAACATAAATACGTCCTGACTTACTGACCATCGGCTGTTGCCAGCTGGCGAGTAATTGCGGATTTGTCTGATTCTTTGACCCGGCAAGGACAATCGGTTCGCTCCAGGTCAATCCCTTGTCGGTGCTTTTTGAAAAAGCAATGTGTTGATCAACGTCTGCTTCCTTCGTAGCCTGTGTCCAAACCGCAAAGAGCGTTCCGTCCGGTTTGTCGAACACCTGGAAATGATCGTTGTATTTGTCGCCTGTAATAGAATTATCCAGTTTCGGCGTGAACACAACATAGTCAGGCTTGTTGACCAGGATATCTGTTACATACGATTCGTACTTCGTTCCCTTAAATGATTCTGCAATTTTCTTCGCATGATCGGATTGTGAATAGACAGCGGTGATACCCCACGCCGTTACCACCACGCATATTAATGTGATAATTCTTTTCATTTTGCTCCTCTCTCGCTGCGATTTGAACCCTGAAACCTAGATTATGACTGCTCCAAGTTTTGACAACTGCCCCCTTAGATTTTGAATATCAATATTTGATACTGTTTTATTTTCGGACACAGACAATGCCGCAGCCACACCCGCAGCTTCACCAACCTGGTTCAAGTTCACCATCACCCTGATTCCGCCGAAAGCTCCTCTATCGGTCGAAATCATCCTTCCCGCCATTATCACGTTGTCTACTCTTCCGTTCACCATTGTCGAAAACGGTATTTGATAGAAAGTCGGGTTTTCTGTGGTCGCTTCCCGCCATCGTCCATTGGTTGTTCCACCCGGGGCAACTGTGACAGTAGTGCCATTAAGGTTCTTGAAAATAAAACCGCCCTTTACCGGATCATGTACATCGACATGGTACGAGCCATTCGCGATGGCATCAGGGAAACGTTTTCCATACAGCACATCTTTCTCCGTAAGCACATAGTTGGCTTTGAAAGATCGCGTCTCACGGATACCGATGTATGACGCAAGACTGCCAAGAAAAGGTTTGTTTTCATCTCCTCCGTATTTCCGGGCAATATCCATTGTGGCGCGTATCTGCCGTCTTCCCTCTATTTCCGCAGCTGTTAATTGCCGTGCATCGGAGGCAACAGTATTGAAAACGTGAGTATAAGCACACATCTGCATGCCATTGGGCGCCCCCGGAATAGGCCCGCCCCAACCGCGGTCTTCAACAAGGCCAAACTCATTCCGATATTTGGCAACAAGACCTGCAAAGCCCTTTGGCAGAGAAGATATTTTTGCGCAGGTCGTAGGCGGCTGAAGTCCATCCCGTATATTGAAAGGTATCCCTGCATCCCTGGCAAGATCACCATCACCCGTAGCATCAACAAACACCTTCGCCCTTATGGCCTGACGGCCATCCTTGTTTTCAATGAATACAGCTTTGACACGACTTCCTTCCATGCATGCAGCCGCGTAAAAAGTATGAAGGAATGGCGTCACGTGGTGTTCCATGACCAGTTTATCAAGTTCGATTTTAAGCTCCTCGGTATTTAAAATATAGTGGCTTTTGCCGGTAGCAGCGCCAATGTTCTGGAGCCGATCAATAATCTCTTTCGTCAATCCTCCAATAATTGTCTGCTTTCCCTCGGTATCCTGAAGACTGTGCCAGACATTAACGAGTCCTGATGTCGCTACGCCCCCAAACGCATTCTGCTTCTCAACCAGTGCGACTCTTGCCCCTGACTGCGCAGCCCGAACTGCCGCAAACACTCCCGTACAGCTGCCGCCAAGCACACACACGTCGTAATCGCCAACCAAACGAATCTTCTTTTCCGTTTCTGTAATATACGATACGGCCGTATCGTCATCCACTTTACCGGCTTTTCCGGATGTTTTCTCTTGAGCACCTGTCGCAGCAGTAAATGCAGCGGTAATGCTACTGAGCGTTAAAAATTCCCTGCGGTTCATATTTTACCCCTTCCTTACGCACACTGGCATGATTATGGCTGGTTATCAGAAATTACTTCTGCGACATGATCATAAGTCATAATAACTTTTCAGTATTTCAGACTGTTGATCAATCAGGATTGAATAGAAATGAAAACTTCTGCAAATGTCAAGATGGGGTTCCGGGGTAAGTTGCAGATGTCTGCCTCAAGAAGATTCGCCCGATCAGGGTCAAACCTCGAGAAGCCTGCCCCTAATAGGCCCCATAAAACAACACTGGAAGACCCTAACGAAGCAATGCGAAACCGTAGAGCCTGGTTTCGTTATTATCCGGGGCCTTTACTTTTAAGAAAAGATTGTCTCCGGCCTGGGGGTTGGGCGTGAAATCGAAAAGCATGACGCCGCCTTTTGATACAGACTTTTCAGCCGTAGTCCATGTCTGTCCGTTCTGCGAGAGTTCCACCATGGTGTTTGATCTGGCAATCATGGCTATATGCCTGACATCCTCGCACCCGGTCTTCAGGGGAATTTTATATGTGGCAAATCCACCCTTCATGATACGAAGGTTGGAGAGTCTGTCCTCAACTTTCACACTTTCGATCCGCATTGCATCGTCCCGATCCCCGACCATGATTTTACACAGGGCGTTATTACCAAGCGCCTCCTCCACCGTCTGACACTGGCGCATCTCATCCGGTCTTTTGTCTTTTTCGAAACCGATAGGCTCGCCATCCTTTGTGAGCCAGCGCAACGCCGTCCCGATAATGCGTCCGTCCGATACGAAGACAAGCCTGTATGCACCCTTGTCCGGTTTCCACGCCCCGGTCGGGGTGATGGTCTGGAGAACGCGCACTGTCTTGTTCCCCAGCGTGAATGAGTCCGCGGAATTCATGTGATTGTGTCCGGCGATGTTCCATATCTCGCCCCCGAATTTGCTGACAATCGGGGCAAGCTGCTTGCGGACCAAATGACAGTCATAATCCTGTAGAGGTTCATGTGTGAAGATGACGAGAGTCTTGGCCTTAGCCGCCAACACGTCCTTTTCAAGCCAGGCAAGTTGTTCGTCGTCGAGAACTATCCCCGCGTGATTGGAGTTCTCCGGCTTCCATAGATTATATCCGTAGAGGCCGACAAAATGGACGCCTTCGCAGTCAAAGAACCAGTATGTTGACCGTTTGGGCCATACCTTATGGAAGGCTTCAGGCGAACAGCCGTTGTTCCCCAATACGATGTGATAAAGAATATTGAGTTTTGAATATATCCTGTCTTTCGCTGACTGGAAACCTTTCTCTGCCTTGGCCCAACTTGTCTGTGAACGGAAGGTGTCGGAAACGGTGTCACCTGTAACCACCAGAAATCCAGGTTTGGGGACAAGTCCGTTTATATCATCCGCGAAATTCTTGCCCTCGTATTTGCCTTCCATCTTCAGGGGGCCCATGTCATTCACATGAAGATCTGTGGCCTGAACAAAAAAGAAATTCCCCGGTGATTTGGCGTTCCAGGAAACCGAGGCGGCAGCCTCTTCGAAATTCTTCATCAAGGGCTCGCCCGAGAAAGAGGAAAGGCAGATAGTTACCCAGACTATCAGCCCCCGAAAAAGATGCCTCATTGTTATTTTCCTTATATTTCCAGGCTATCGTCTCATCGCTGTTATCAATTTTATGATCGTATCGGCCATGTATACAACATCAGTCCTGGAAAAATCATAGAGCGGCAAATGTGTAAAACGGTGAAGAAATGCATCCTCTGTGTTTGGGCATGTCTTTGCAATAGCGGCGGTATCATAACCGAGCTGTTTCAATATTGAAAACCGGTAGAGCGGCGCGAAGTGCTGTATTTGCGTTATACCATGCGCAGCAAGCTCCGCCTTGAAATCCTGAATATCCCCCCGGAGTACTGACGGATCGATTTTCAGAAGGTAAAGGTGATGCGTACTCTTCACCTCTTTCGAATCGAGCGGCGGCACCTCGATACCGGGTATTTTCGAGAGTCGCGCGTTGAGATACGCCGCATTCTTCCGGCGTTTGGCGATGATGGATTTCAATCGCTTCAACTGGGATAAAAGCGCCACTGCCTGTACCTCCGTCACGGAATGATTGCCTGGCACGAAGTAATCACCGTGCCACTTGAGCGCGACAATATCATAAAGCCAATGGTCTATCGGATGTGCAATGTCGAACCCTGCAAAACGGGCCTTGGGAAAATCTGCGCCGCACGGTTCATTAGTGACGAGAATACCGCCCTCCCCGAGCGAGTTGATATTTTTCACTTCATGGAAACTGTATGCACCGAAGTGCCCTATGGTCCCGAGCTGTTTTCCCTTGTATACGCCGCCAAAACCGTGCGCGGCATCCTCAATCACGGTAATCCCGCGTGCATTCGCCAGTTTCATTATCGGGTCCATGTCAACCGGATAACCACCGAGATGCACCGGCATGATGACCTTCGTTTTCGGGGTGATTTTCCGTTCGACATCCGCCGGATCCATATTGATCGTCACCGGGTCGACATCGGCAAAGACCACTTTCGCACCGATAGAAAGCGGATAGAGCATGGTTGCTGCAAAAGTGATCGCCGGTACGATAACCTCGTCTCCCGCTTTGACACCGGCGAAACCGTTTGCGATCTGGAACCCTGCCGTGGCATTTGTAAGAAATGCCGCGTACTTTACGCCGAGCATTGCGCTCACTTTCTTTTCAAGCTCCGTTACCTTTGAACCGAGGGTAAGTTTTGTCGTATAATGGCCAAGCGCACATGTTTTTTTCACTTCCGTAATAAGCCGATTGAGCTGTGCACGGTATTTTTTTGGTGTATTACCTGCCGGAACAAGAAATTTCAGGATTTCAACGATATCGTCACTACGTATCGATTCTCCGACCGTCGCCCACGGTATGCGTGTATCACCGGTATTATATCGAAAATCACTCGTGCTTTTTTTCTTCATATGCTCATTCCTCGAATAGCATGGACCATATATTCATACATCCTTTTTAACTTGTTCTGCCCGCCGATGTCCTCCGTTTGTCCACGGGGAACTATAACACTAGCGGTACTCTGTCCGGCAACTTCAAATCCGCGAACACCACAGTGCAAACAACTCCACTTGCTGCATCTGGATCCGCAGGGTCACTGGCGCTGTAATTGTCTCCAGCCCTCCCGTTTCCCATTCGACCGGGATGTCTAGTGCATCACGCGTGATGGGTTTGGAGCGGGCAACCACGTTTCCGGCGGCATCGACAATTTCAATGGTCATTCGGCCGGCACTCGCATTGGCGTTGAGGTGCAACACGCGGCCATCGAGTTGCAGGGGCCTGGTCAGGATCTGGCCAGACTGCTTGCCGGCCGACAGCGATACAAACCTGTCGCGGGGAATGGTCGCCAACCCGATACAACCGCGTTTCACGGTACCTGCGATCTTGTAGGGCGAATGTGGACTGCTTCTACCACCATAGTAGAACCACAACTCGTCGCCAATTTCCAGAGGCGGACTGGTCGCAATGGAGTTGTTGTACTGGTCCCAGCTCCCTTGTGGGCCCACCGGAATAAACGGAGCACGATCGCCGACACGGGTGAAATGCCGTGTATCACGGCTGACCGCCAGCTGCAGTTCCAGACTGCACGTGTCCCGCTGTTTATGGAACATCTGCACCAGGCCGATATAGACGCCCTCGTAAGGAAAAACCATCATAGAATAAATTTCACTGCCCAGCGGATCTTTGAGGTCAGCCGTGAGCACAAGTTCACCCGAGTTCGGTTCTACCTGTTCCCAGTGAAGAAAGTCGTCCGGTTTCGACTCAGCCCGGATCACCGAACGGCCCCGGAAATGCAGCCAGGGCTTGTCGGCCACTGCCGCGAGTACTTCGGACAAAGCGAATTTCGTGCGGCCGTACAACAGGTAACGCCGGCTCACCGGGTCATACATCCAGTGGGTCGCGCCGTCGCAAGTAGCCTGCGTGACCCAGGATTCGTACAGTTGCCAGCGGATGCCGTCTGGACTAACCGCCACACCGAGGCCACGCCGTTGTCCGGCATGAAACGGGCTGGGCTTGGGTCCCGTATAATTTCGATGCAGGCTCAAATATCCCATCTTGTAACGTCGGGACAAGTCGGCATCACGATCGTCACGGAAGACGCCGAAATTCTCCAACAAATACGGAAGCGTGGCCGGCGATCCTTCCCCTTCCCCGCGAGAGATGACCAGATTGGTGTCCCGTCCCTTGTCTGTGATCACACCCAAACCCGGCTTCCGCCACTTCAGACCGTCCTCACTTTCCGCGTAGCCAACGTTACCACCGGCGTAATACCACATCCGCTTCTTATCGCCATCCTGAATCACCGATCCATAAAGGGTGACAGTATCACGCTCCCAGGGTTCCGTAGGTTCGAGTACCGGATTGGCGGGATGTTTTCGAGCCGGATGGATCTTGCGCGATACGTTTGTTTGCGAGGCAATCAGGTGATCGTCTAAGAATAACTGCCTGACGGTACCGACCTTGATCGGCTGGGCACCAGCGGTCAACGAAAACAAAACCAGCAAAATGAAGATTTTATACATAGATTAGACCTCACGTTTCTGATGCCGTGCAGATGGCAATTGTCTATCCAGAGTATCATGTAAAACTTCCAGTTTTTCCCTGAGGGAATATGGAGTATAAACATAGTCGCACTCCTGCTGGAAACCAAGGCGTGAGTCCCTGGTAGCGGCAAGAAGAGAAAGCTCCGTACGGACGATTTCCTCCCGCACAATGTTTTCCATCCGGTCAAGTATTGTCACTGCTTTCTGACTGTCCTTTTCTGCCACCCATTTAAGGCGCAGGTCCTCGAACTCGAGTATGGCATGTTCACTTTGCAGCATACGTTGTAATTGTTCTGCCACCACTACTTCGCGAACGGCCTGTTGCCGTTTGGATTTTGGACTAGCCAAAGCCGCGGCCCTGTACAAATTCAGTCCCTCCTCCATTTTATCCGCTGCCAGCCGGAGGTATTTCAGGAAAACCGGAAGTACTGCTATGCCTTTTTCCGCCTGTATACCGCTTGTACTCCTGGCATAATTTTCAGCCTTGTTTGTTCTGTTGGCGAAGTCAGGACAAAAGACCAGGCGGGAGACAGTAAAGGGCCAGTATGGATTGATCTCTCCCCCTAAATAGCCCATCCACACCTGGTGGTCAGTCCACGAATATTTAAATGTCGTAGTCCTGACAGCTGGTTCCTCAAAGAAAAGTGGGTTCCCAATGGCAGCGCTTGTCCCCATTGTCGGGCCGGTGTCCGGTACCAGGCGAATCGCCTGGCTGAAAATATCCCAGGCCTTCATTACTATTTCCTTGCCGCTGATTCCGAAATTACGGGAAGCCATCGCACCGAGTAGTTCTTCAAGAGGAGGCACGTCGCTCCAACAGTACCAGGCCCGTAATTCGGTCATGAAATTTGGAGTATATCCGGTCGTCCAGCTCTCCAGCGTACCATTTACACCGTATTTTTCCAATGCCTTGTACCTTTCGTACCACTGGTACGGAAAAGGATGATAAGGAACGGTCTGCAACTGTGCCCCACAAACAAAAGTGTCAGCATTGGAATAGACCTTCATACCACGCTGACGCGCTTCCCCGATTTGTGCCTGGGTCACTTCCGCTGGTCCTATCTGGCTTATGGCATAGTCGCGCAGACACCCCTTCATACCATCCATCTCAAAGCTCTTCCCGTTTTCCCAGGTTAGGAGTGGTATCGTATCGGCAGGCAACTGGCGGATGAAGTAACGTTTCACTTCAACATTCTGCGGTCGAAAGTCTATATTGTATTCCCATGGAAGAATCTCAATGGCCGGATTTACCCGATGGCATTCTTCAGCCACAATAGCTGCTGCCCGGCTCCAGTTCCGTGCCCAGTCCTCCATGTACTCCTTGCTGGCGCCGTGACCGCCGCCCCATTTCTTGTACCAGAAACCTTCAGTGAGGAGGATATAGCCCTGTATGTCTGGAAACTCCTTTATGATATCGCGTACCAGCTTGCGCAGTCCCGCCTCGCTTTCCGGGGTCCCCATGTATTGGTAAATGATCGGAGTGTAAACCTTGATTCCAAATCGTGCCGCGCGGTTGATCAGGTCTCGCATCCGGGCCGGATCCTGTTTGCGTATCTTGAACAATAGCCGTGCATAAAAATCGGTCGAAGACTCGGCAGTGGTGCGGTCATTGTTCGGATTCGCTGATGCCGAGGCATATATGCCATCAAAACCATCGTGGGCCAGGTGCGAGAGTAATGAATCGGGCCATTCCATCCATCCCATCCAGGAATGGACCAGGCGGACATCGTAAAGGCTGTGCCGTACTGTCTTAAGCTTTCCTGGAAGAAAAGGCGCCTCACGCAGGTTCATCCGGGCTTCAAGGTTGTACAGACCGAACATCGCCCCCCGTTCGTCGTAACCGCACACAGTTACCTGTTCAGGCGTCACTACGATCTCGTAATCCTTGGGGGCCTTCAGTTCTATTCCGCATCCGGACAATTGTTCACGTGTCCCGACCACGATACACCGGCCCAAACTCTGCCGTCCCTCCAGTGAACTCCTTCCATCCAACGCAACCCTGACCCCCATCGACTTATTCAGGTAGTCCTGAAAGTCCTGAACAGCGTTTTGAAGAACCTTCGTGCTACGCTGATTCCAGACGAGCTTCCAACCCTGTTCAGGCAACACCATCTCACCGGCCAGAGGCCGAGCGTTAAAATCACGCCTTGCCACATGCACGGGGTCCTTCGACAACCGCTTGTGGTAACTGTAAATATCCTCCAGAGGGAGCACCCGCTCCACCTCCCGGGCAAATGCTTTATCTGTAATCTTTCTTCTGCCCTGAATGCCGGGGACAACGCTCTTACAGGAAACCATACTCATTGACGAAACACCTGACGCAACAACAGCGCCAAACAATCCAGCCGCGGTCTTATTAATGAAATTCCTGCGGGTAATTTTCTTTTTAGACATAATATCCTGCTTTCATTAGTAAATAGTTTATTTCAATGGCCTTTTGATTCCAAAACACACCGTACATGTCAGCCCCTGTTTCCCCCGCCGCCTCACCGTTTCGGCGGCGCAGCATTGTAGAGTTCATTCAGCATGTCGACTGCTTCGTCGATCATCGCTTCACCGGTACCAGGTGCAAGCCGGCTATGCCAGCCGACCCAGGTCTGGTAGCCGCCGTCCTCGTACGCTTTGCGGTCCGGGATGTAGCCGATCTCCTCGTTAGCGAGCCCTATGATACAGGTGTGCCGGAACGGCGAACGCCGCCGCAGTTCGAGGCCAAGCTGCGCGAACATTTCGCCGGGTATGCCCACGAATACGATATCGCCGAGGCGGATGACCTGGAGGCGCGTACTGCATTCTTCGTTCTGATGCGACGCCATTCCTGCCCGCATGTTTTTAAAATATTCCTGTGTCCCATCCCTCGAGACGTATTTTTCCATGTAGTATTTGACCGTGGCAGCTTCACGTGCCTCGTCGAATCTGCGGATGCGATAGGTAAATGTCCTGTTAAGAACCCGTACCGGTCCCGGCAGCGCAGGTTCTACACGGCCGAGCGCCTCCTCTATCGCGGCAGTAACGCGGTGCACGCATTCCTCTGGCGGTACACCACTGTTTTTATACGTGATATTGTGTGTGGATCCGAACGCACCCGGTAGAAACAAAGTCGTGGTATTGTGTTGTTTCCCGGTTTGCTGCGCGGTGAGCCCGTAGAAACACGGCGACATACAATCTGCGCGTAAACGGCCGATATTGTGTACCGAATGGTTAAATGCCAGGCCGGCGAATGTCCCGTCCGCCCGCCGCATTGCCAGGACATATAGGTCCGGATCGTATGGCCCGGTCGGCCGCACGGTGTCTTTCTCTTCATATCCGGACCAGCCTACGGAGTCGTCCTTGAGAAGCAGCCGGCTGTTGCGGCCGACGGTCGCCTCCTGGCTTTTTCCAAAGAGGATTTCGACTGCTCCGCTGGACTGCGCGGCCGCCGAAGCCCTGGTTGCAGCGAGGATACTGCCTTCCTCGAGGCGGCGGAGAAATTCTTTATTCGGTTGGCTGCCGGGGAAATCTGCCGTGGACGGACCGGAATGCGTATGAGTGCCGCAGATGAGGATGTGGTCCTCGGGGATACCGGTGGCAAGATTAATACCTTTCGCCGCCGCCCGGGTCACCGCAAGAGGCGGGATTATTGCGTCGAACGATACGAGACAGATGCGCTCTTCCGCCTCGATTACGAGCGCGGATGCCAGAAACTCTCCCTCCCAGGGTCTTGAGAAAACCTTGGTTTGGCTTTTAAGTTCACTCATGTTGTCATCGGTCAATTTCACTGAAGCTGACGCCGCCCTGACCGTAGCTTTGGCTTTCCTGCTGGCGACGCCTGTTTGCGGGACATGTGAGCACGAGACCGCCAATGCACCGAGTCCACCGGCGGCAATAAACATGAAGTTGCGGCGAGGTATATTTGTTTTCATTTTTCTCCTGATAATCAGAATATCATTCGATTGGCCGATTAGAAAATGCTTTCTCAAATATTGTCATGCAATCCTTAATCACGATTTATTTCTTACGGGGAATAATGGTCGCATACACAACATGATGTTTCCTGTGGTGATCATTTTTTTCATGTACTATAATTGATGGCCTGCGGTGTACACTTTTAGCATGCATCACAGACAACTTGTCTTTCTTATGAGGCACAACGGTCGCATATACCACGCTATGTTTCTTGTGATGAGTGCTTTTCGTAATCGATATAACTTGTGTCTTACGGCGAAGGCTCTTCGCATGTACTGCAGCAAACCCGTCTTTCTTGTGAGGTATGACGGTCGCATAGACATGATGAACATCCTTTGCATGTACAATAATTGATGTTCTATGATGAATGCCCTTTGTATGCACCAAAGCAGATTTGCCTTTCCTGTGTGGATGAACAGTCACATACACCACATCTGATTTCCTGTGATCTGCGCCCTTCACATTCAATTTCTTATGAGGCATATTTCTCCTTGCGGACACCCAAATATTCTGCCAGGAACACAGATATGTTATATTGGTTACTCATCATCAGCCATCATTCAGGAAGAACAAAGTCCTGAGGCCGACCCAGAAAGGCGCGCACCAGGGCGGCAATGTTCCGCTCGTCACCGGTAAAGGCGGTCGGCGGCTTTTGCAGGTAATGTGAGATGGGCAGCTTCAGGTTACCCTCTGTCGGCCTGGTAAAACCATAGAGGCCAATACCATCCTTTTGTGCGGCCGGGACAACCACGCCGGGGTCCTGCTTGTTCCACGCGGCCAGGCAGGTGATGAGGCGGGTGTGTGGGCCAATCATTCTCTTGGCATCTGCCGTGCGCTTCAGGTCGCCGGCTTCATTGAGCAGCCAATCGGTCTCCTTTAAAGCCCGCGAATTGATTATGTGCGGATCGTTGACATCACAACACGTCAACCACACAAGGCAATTGGGATTGGTCTCCTTGGCGGCCTTGCGAATGGTCTGCCAGCAGCGGTCAACGGCTCTGCGTCCGTATTCTATATTCTGTTCAGGGGTAATTTTGTCTTCGCCCGGAAAGGGAGTACCCATGAGCTGGGTATAAAGTTTTTTCTCACACTCAAGCCAGTGGTTGCTGTTACTTGCCCTGCTGGTAGGCATGCGCAGCCAGTCGAGCATGAAGCCATCCATACCGGTTTTCTTCACGGCATCCCGGATGGCACCGTCAAGATAAGCAAGGTACTCATCGGTGTAAGGGATGTGAGGCGCAGACGGAATACCATAACTCAATGTGGGATTCTCCTGCCCCCAGCGGGTGTTCGATCCGGCACAGAAATAGCCGAGAACAAGTTTCCCTTCCTGATGGGCAAGTTTCACCATTTCCGGCAGGAAGTCATACTTCAGTCCGGGCTGTTCGGGCACTATTCCGTTTTTATACCAGGCGTACCCGTTACAGGAAACACAAAAGCTCTGAATTACATTACAGCCCAGATCCTTATACCAGGTCATATGTGCCTGGGGGTCGGCATCCGCCCAGAGACCGGGTTTGGCAAATCCGTTTGGACCGCCCGGCCCCCAATTGAAATCAATATCGTATGCCTTGATCATGTCCGGGACGGGTACCGGTGCTGACTTCGCATCCGTTGCGAACTCAACAGTCACGGTAGAAACTGCGAGAGCGAATAGGATTCTGGCAAGTGTCTCTTTCATCGTAGTTCTCCCAATAATTGGTAAATCAAATCTCAATAGAAATGAATACTCCAGTAAATGTCAAGATGGGGTTCAAGGGAAATTATAGATATCTGATTTAACTAGATTTCAAAGCACACCGTACACCCCGAATCGCTTCACGGTTGGCGATAGACATCGAACAAGGCACGACATAATTCGCAGGCCACGTCGGTCTGCAGCACGGTCCCGTAACTTGACGGGTACCCAGCCGTAATCTCGAAGAGTACCCCATAACGTCCCCGACAACTGGTATTGATCAATGTCGGACGGTGCGAGTCCATGTATACCTTGTCGATAATGTAGGGTGAAATGGACTCCTCGTCAGATTGGTGCAGAATGAATCGCCCGCGTAATCGCCGATTCACCAATTCCTGCAACCTGAAAACCATTACGTCATTTCCTTCCCGGCCTGTAACCGGGAAAATACCGATTTTGTTGTTAGCAGCCGACGTGTTACCGTGGAACTCCAAGGTACAGTACAGGTTCGGTAATCCTGAAATGCGCCGGTAAATGACAGCCTCAGGCTCGGTGAACGGTCCCGTACCCTTCCAATCGTGTGACTTGGGGCCGTACGGTTCACCCTTTTGGTTAGGCGCACCGAACTCGGCCCAGTTCTCATCGCCCTGTCGGTTCAGGTCCACGCCATTCGCGTTCTTCCGTGCGAACGCGTCGTAACCGGACGGATTGAAAATGGGCAGGATCTTGACCGAAACGCGGTTGAGATCGACAGTGCCGGCGAGGCGGCCCGTTGCCAGGTGTTTGGCGAACGTGAGCAATCCGTACCCCGGTTCCCACTCACTGCCGTGGCACGCAGCGTATAGGAAATACAGCGGTGCACCAGGCTTACCCAGGTTCAGGCTGTACAGGCGTGTGCCACCGGCTCCCGGCCCTTCATCGCACAGTTCGATTCCGGTGAGTGTACTGGCTGTCTGGCGCATGAGGTCTGCAAACTCGGCGTAGCGGTACCGTTTTTCATAATACTCGCCAAAGGCCACGGGATCGGTCAACAGGTTGGCGACAGGCAGGTACTTGTAAAACGCACCGATATTGTTGTGCCGCGGTTCGCCCAGTGACAGGACATCGACCGCCACAAGCAAACCCAGCCGTACCAATCCCGGTGCGCCGTTCGGCCCAGTCGCTACCGTGACCATACCTTCAATCTTCGATTCCGGTGCCAGGCATCGGAGCTGCGCATCATTTGAGTGCCACGGAATGACCTGCCCGGGACTAAATCCGCTAACGGCCTGATCGGCACACTCGACACGCAACCCGAGGCGCATACGTTCCTCCAACTTGGTCTGATGCGTTGTCGACCTCGTACCGTCAGCAACAACCGGCGCTACTGACTTCGCGGCAGGAGCTGCTCTGCACTGGATTGTTTCAAGCCTGTGCATTACGGCGAATGCGCGAATATCCATGACCACAGGCTTTCCCAACCGCTGCACCGCGGCCACGGTATCGCGCACCCAGCTCGGCAGATCGTTGCCCTGGAAAAGCAGAAGACAACCTTTACATGCCGCAGTATCTGGAATCTGCCCAGGTGCACGACAGGTGACCATGCCTTCGCCCAACAGTACGGCCAGTTCGCGCATCACGACATGGTCTGCAGGCAGGTCTGTAAGCACCACTACACACGGGACTGGATTTGGTGCAGGCGGGAGCGCGCACACACGTAGCGACACATCATCGAACCAGGCTTTACCAGTGCCACGGTCCACTTCCAGATAGACCATGCAGTAACGCGTACCGTCCGGAACGCGTGCAAGCAGCCGGAGCCGTCGCCATTCGAACGGCCCGGGCGGGCTGGCCGCCCGGGTATCCAGCAGGATCTTATCACCGTCACCCATACAATAGAACCGCACCGTGGCCAGTGCGCCGGGTATCAGCGCGGAACGTGCCCAAGCGGTGCATTCAACAAGAGTACCCGGTACAAACTTCACAGACTTGTCCTGTCCCTGTCTCAACCGCGTGAGCGTGTATTGCCGGTTCTCAAGCATTAACCCGGAATTACCTGAGTGGGCTGTCTGGGTCTGAACAGAGAGTACCCTGGTCGTATCCTCCGGAGTACGTTTCTCCCAGGCAGTTAGCCCGTCCTCGAACCCGGCGTTTTTTAAAAGATTCTCCCCGGCAGCGGCAACCCCGAGACCGGCGACCATAAACAGAAGAACAAACCGACCCAGCCCAAGGATTGCATAAAATTGTTTTTTGTGATGCATAGAAACCTGCCCGCCCCTACCCTCCCACCTTTGCCCAAGCCGAACTCGATCCGGCCAAGAACTCCCGCAGGCGGGCCATAAGCATTTTTCATTTTTTCTGATCGCAGATCAATTAATACTGAATAGAAATGAAAACTTAGGCAAATGTCAAAACGGATTAATCCGGTAACGCATAATACGCACATTCCGCAAAGAAAAGTTCCGCCATGTTGAGCCTGGAATAATCGTAGTGACAGATTGCGCGACGGACAAGATCATAGCCGCTTTCATATCCACCAAGCGCAACGATGGCTGCGGATGCAAGAGGATGGCGCATATATGCCGATTCATACGATTTCCGCTTACCCAATTTTTCGCGAACAGCGCGGCCTGCCATAACTTCTGCATCATGTTGGGTCTTCTGTTCAAACCACGGACCATAACCATCGCGCCAGTTGGCATGTCCGAACACCTTGTTGTCCTTATTATCAAAACGTTTGAAGTCCGGCACATAAGCGAACGCACCTTTGGCATTTGCCTGTAACCCGGCAACATAGTATGTACGGACAGACTCGTCTGTCTCCATCCTGGCCAGCCTGGCCAATCCCCCTTGCGAACTGACATAAATCCAGAGGAGGGAACTGCCGGCATTGGGAATCAATTTGGTACGCTCATCATAATGATAGCCTTCAGCACAAATCTCGAGACGCGTCTTGCCACTGGCCGGAGACCGTTCTGTCAACGCCCTGCGATACCGCTCCAGCCACACTTTGTCTCGGGTAACATCGTACATGGCCATGAGATTGAAAAGATACATGACAACGCCATGATTCCGGAACGATTTAAAGTCACCTCGATTCTGCCCCTTGAAAATACCGTCACATGGACATTTCCAATCCAGCTTTTCCAGCGCCCCGGCAACTTCCACCATCTTGTTGACAACCTCAGCGCGTTCAGTCTCATCCGGAATGCCGCTCTTGACGTACACGTACAACCCGTAAAACCAGGGATGGGTCTGATCCTGAGAACCCAGTGGATAATGGCTCCTCCCGTCCGTCGCAAATCCGCGCGCGACAAATCCGGGCACATCCGAGACCGAAGCTGTTTTCAGAAGCCCCTTGACCAGTTTCTTGACGTCCGCTTTGTCCTTATCGCTGCCGCTCCGGCGGGCCCGTTCACACATTGCTGCCAGATACGACCCGGTAAACATCGGTCCATTCTCGATCGGGCTCCACCATCCGATGGCGTTCGGCCTGCCTGACGCACAATCTTCAGGCGTTGGAATCTCTCCCGCAAAATCATGAATAAGGCCATCTGTCCCGATGAATTTACCCCACAGAACATCGTGGACCTTCTCCACCGTACGGGCAACTGTCGCATGAAACGACAATTGTTCAGTGTTGTTTTCACCTGCCAGACAAGCAGTCATTACAGCAAGCAATACCATCGTTGTTACAATCAGTATTTTATACATATAAACCCTTGGGACATATTGAAGTCATGTATTGAATTGCTCATGTATGACTAGGTTGTTTGATTAAAATTCAAAGCACATCGGGCAGGTCAGACCCTTCGTATTCCTCCGGACTTTTTGCTGCTGGCTCTAGATTTCTGTCTCTTTAACCAAGCGCCGGTAGTATTCTATACACTTGTGGCACGTCTTGCCCTCGTGGCTCCACTCAGGATGATCACGTTGGATCAATTCCAGCAGATACTCTTCCGCCTTGATGTGGGAAAGACTCACGAATTCGTCGATCTCCCGGTTACACACCTGGCACTTGTACTTCTTCCCTTTATCTTTGTCTTGATCTCCCATGACTGGTTCTCCTCATTCTTTTGCCAACACAGAGCCAACCTGTACAGAAATCACCTTATCGAGCGGATCAGCCGTTCAATCTGACTCAAATTGATTTTGGTGATTTTACATCAGATTCACTTGCGCCGTTCAGAAGGGCAAAGTGTTCACCATAAGATATATTTTCAAATGTAAAACGTTGACAGTTCTGTGAACCAAAAACGGAAGACATCCTGACAGCCTGTTGGAACCATTTACACGTCCGCTTGTTAAGAAAGAAACCTACCGGATACATCAATCCCCCGAAAATAAATGCATAAATTATGGCCAGAAAAATACCTGCAACAAACGTAATGCCGCCCCGGATTGTGCTCGTAAACGGCCATTTGAGAGCATTCAGGGCTCCGACCATGGAGTATTCAGTGCCCCCACTCACCTCTTTGGCTATGTGCGCACCTCGATACATAAGTACGCCGGCAATTGTCAGCACCGTAAAAACCAGAATCAAGATACCTGTTATACTCGAGTAGATATTATTGATAACGGTATGCTTGGCACAGACCGCACATGCTGGAACCTCCAGGTCATCACGTCCTTTCCTCTTAACCGCAATGAAGGATCCCTTGTTGACCGCTTCCATACAGCATGGGCAGGCATCCGGAAACGAAGGCACAGCATCCAAAGCCATATCCACGTGCAAAACCTGCCTCGGACCAACTTTCTCCGTCAACACCTTCAGAACAGCCATATCACTCCTCCTATTCAAGGTTTTGGAAGGACACCGTATTACCAAGGTCAGAAACCTACCCGCCCCGACTCCCATGCAGGCGGGTCACACAACCATTCTTCAATTTCCTGATTGTAGATAAATCAGGGCTGAATGAAAATTAAAACTTAGGCAAATATCAAAACAATATTCAGGGTACAAATGCAGCAATATTCTCATTCGTATTGAACCAGGCGCAGGTGCGGGTCGAACTTCTGAAGTATTTCCTCCAGCTCGTGTTTTCCCCCTTTGCCGTCCCAATGGGCATATGGGTCAAGAATATATGGATGCACGCTAAACTCATTAACCAGTTCCAGTCCGTCCAGATCGCGAATGGTGGCGAGGACCGAATTGGTATATTCAACATCGATTCCGGCAGTAGCACCAAAACGAATGCGGGCCCCGGGATCTACCGAACGCAGTATCTTCGCCGTACGCACCACAAACGCGGCATAGGCCGCAGGTTCGATACGATGTTTCGGATGGTTCGGTTCATTCCATATTTCCCAGATTTTAATCCGGTCCGCCAGTTTCTGGGCAACCTCCTCCACGTAGGCATCCCAACCGGACAAGGCCCCTGATACGGGAAGCGGGCTATCCGGCTTGTCCGTGCCACCTCCCGGCCAGACCGGATTACCATATCCCAGGCTGATCCAGGGAGTGGCACCGCGCCGTATACGGTCGTCAACCAGCTCTTCCAGCCACGTAATGTCTATCTCGTCGACGCTCTTTTCACAGCGCGCCCATTCGGACTGGATACGTATCGGGATACGCCCCAGACACCGTCGGAGTTTCCAGCAGAAGAAACTGTCCGGTATCTTGATCCCTGAAAACATGGAACCATAGCACATCTGCCACCACACGAGCGGCACCGCGATGATAGTGCCCAGCAAAGTCATGCGATACTTGTCCTCCGCAATCCGCTTGAGCCGTCCAATCTTCACCTGGTACTCGCACTCAATCCGTTCGGCCTTTCTGACGTTCTCAGCAAGAGTCGATGCATGGACCGTTTCAGCTTCGAAGTGTTCGTTGCGCGCCGTCTGGCACAGCAGTTGATGCAGTTTGAAAACCTCAGCCGCTGTGTTCTTCCACGGCACACGGGCCAGCATTTTACCCGTCGGCCGGGCGTAAATACTCGGAAACTGGCTGGTGCTGGTGACAATACTCCCTGACGGATGGAGATTCGTGCCGAACTGAAGGACTGTGGTTGTCTTTCTTTCTGATGTCATGTCAATAAGAGCGGCGGCGGTCTGGCGATCCGGGTCGCAGTAGGCACGAAGCTGACTTCGAACGCTCGATATCATTGTGGCTTCATAATCTCCGAGGTAATGAAAACCCATTGTCTGCAATTGCCGTTCCAGGACATCCCTTGGTTCAGGCGCCAGTGTGGAAGTCGCGGTATCGCCAATAGGCGTTATGCGTGGAATGGTACTGACCTTTCTGGAAAGAAATACTGCCGTGATCCCTGCAATGATCACCAGAATTTTCCACAGCACGTCGAAAACCGCACTTATCCACCCGCCGGTCAGCGCCCCAAACAGTATCTGGAACGGGCTCGTTTCACTGCCTGCATCACCGCTGGGATGCCTGAATCCCCACCACCAGCACGCAATACCAACCACGATGAGTCCCGCTATTTTCGACACGAATCCTTTTTCAGCAAGATCTCCGACGAAACTGCGGATTTGCTGATCAAAGAGCCCCTGTATCTTAGACAGGTATCCCTTCCCCGGCAGAGATTTTGCCCCAGTCTGATCATCAAGGGAAGATGTCTGGTCCTGCGGTTGCGAACCAGTCTTTTCGCGCTTCTGCTTTGCCAACGCCCTGTCCTCAGCGGCCTTTTGTTTCACGGCCCGGTATAGCCGCCAGACGATCACAACCGATACAAGGATAATCGCCCCAAGAACCGCGTTGACCCATGTATTGGGAAATGCTCCCGGTTCCAGGACAGCAACGCCCGGGTTCGAAGGATTGCAGCGGACCACAACGGTCTTGCCGCGAGGATACTTGTCCGCAATAATCCTCGCCTCGTCCTTCTTGCGAATCAGGGGCACGAACCTGATCTGGCTGGCAACGTAGCTGTTTGAGTTGAATGAATACGCATACGTAACTTCCGGTGTGTATGACCATCTTCCATGGTGTCTTTCATAAGTCGAAATGCCGGACCCGATAATCTTGCCCTCCACCTTGGGCCAGTTAAGAGAAGCGTAGGAATTGTAGACACGGATTGTACCGAAATACAGGAGCATGGCGCCACACAGCGCTATGAGGCTGGCAATGACTGTCCCCGGTCCAATTCTTCCCTTTTTCTTCTTCATGGCCTCCTTTGGACAGCGGTCTCAATATACTATAACCATGATACCGGAGACATTGTAGACAAATCATGGCTGAATGAAAATTAAAACTTCGGTAAATGTCAAAATGGGGTTCGTGATAAGTTGCAGATATTCGAGAAATTATTTCAGATCACTACGGGCGGCCAGCACCGCCTGACCGCTAAATCTTATTCCGTTCCTATTTTCTATTTTCGCGGTCTGACACTGGAAGACTAAAAAGATGTAAAAAGATGGGGGGCGGCCTTAAAACCGGTCGTGCGAACGTCGCGCCGCGCCACGCAAGATTACGATGGGCTTGCATAGACCGGCGGATGTGCGATATGCTGGGATCAGTTGAATTCAATTTGTAGTTTCTGTCGGAAACAACCAAGAACGCAACGATTGTAGATTAGGACCCTTGCAGTTCAAGGAGTGTGAACAAAATGTCTCAGGATCAATCCCGCTTGCCGGGACGGAGTGCCGGGGGCGACTTGCGCGGGAGTCGTGGTGACCCAACCGTCCGCATTGCCCGTCCTAAGAAGAAGGCGGACGCTGCGGTGCGAAACGGAAAACTACTGGTTCTTAATGGTTCACTGCAGGGACAGGAGTTCGTCTTAAACAAGGAATATTGTCTCATCGGGACCGACCCGACCTGCGATATCATCCTCAACGATTCCACCATTTCCCGTCGACATTGCGAGATCCAGTTCGTGCCGACCGGATGTATGCTGCGCGACCTTGACAGTACTAATGGCACGTTAGTCGCTGGGGTCAGGATATCGGAGGTATTGCTGGACTATCGTACCGAGTTCTGCCTGGGACAGACGAAACTGGTTTTTCGTTCGTTAAAGGATACAGGGCCATATTCTCCCGGCCCTGACATGCCTCCGGATAAGCGCTTCGATTTGAGCCTGGCGATTCAGAAGTTCTCGTCCTACGGGATTGGGTATTCGGTGGCTGACTGGGGTGATGTACGTCACGTTTTAGCTGCCGCTGTTCCACGGCGTGGCACGACGCTGGCGGAACAGGCCGATGATGCGCTTCGCATCATCGAGGCTGTGATCAGCGTGCATGGCGCGCATGGCGCCATCGTGCAGCAGGCGGTGTTCCTGCCTGACCCAGCGCTGATTGACGAATGCCGTGATATTATCCACAAGTTTTACGGGAAGGACTTGCCTGCCACCAGTTACATTGCCCAGCCGCCGTGCGAAGGGAAACTGATTGCAATTGAGGCAATGGGTTTGGGGAGCGGTCGGAAAGATATGGAGATTACGCGAATCAGCGAACAGCTGGTGATCGCGCGGCACAGCGGGATGGCCTGGACCCACTGCGCCCTGAAGGCTCCGATGACAAGCACGGGTGGCGCCTACGGGCAGGGAATCTCCGCGTTTCGGCAATTGAAGGCGTTATTGGCCAGTGTGGATATGCGCATGGAGCAAGTGTTCCGGACATGGATTTATCATGGCGGAATCGTGGCAGACGAGGGGGCCGTGCAACGATACATTGAGCTGAATCGTGCGCGTACGGACGAATATCAAGGCATTCAGTTTCTGAGCGACCGCTTGCCCAAGGGCCACCCGCCTGGAGTTTATCCGGCCAGTACCGGCATCGGTACCGAGGGGCTGGGCTTGGAGTTGAGTGCCATTGCGCTGGCTACGGAGCGCCCGGACGTCCTGGCCGTACCGCTCGAGAATCCGCGGCAGACACCAGCTTACGACTACTCCGCCAACTACAGTCCCAAGAGCCCCAAGTTCTCGCGGGCCATGGCCGTCACCTGTGGCAACTATGCGATGATATTCATTTCCGGCACTGCCAGTATTAAGGGGTCGGAGACGTGCCATGTGGGTGACGCGGCGGCACAGGTGAACGAGACACTTGACAATATCGCGGCGCTGATTTCCGAGGAGAATTTATCCCGTCACGGACTGCCTGGCTTGGGAACCACGCTGGCCGGGATGGGGTTGGCGCGCGTGTACATCAAGCGGAAGGAAGATTACAGCCGGGTCAGGGCAATCTGCGAAAAGCGTTTAGGCGAGTTGCCAACGATCTACGCGGTTGCCGACGTTTGTCGACCGGACCTCCTGGTGGAGATCGAGGGCATGGCTCTGTCACGTAATGTCCTGGCCATGACGCAGTGAGGTTGGATACCGCAAGAATGCTTCAGGCATGCCCGAAGCATTGGACGTGGTGAGGTCAGGTAGATGGAAGGCAAAGCACCACTCAGATGAAGAAAGTACCCTGTCTTGTTTCGCGTTTTTTCAGTGTCAAACCTAGAAAATAGAAATTAACCATAAAGTACATTGTACAGGTCAGACCCTGCGTATCGCGGGTCTTCTGCAAAGACGGACAAGTTGTAGATATCTGATTTGATTAGATTTCAAAGTACATTGTACAGGTTAAGCGCTACTTATACTTTCAACTTTCAAGGTCTGGCACTGAAAAATACTGGCACTGAAAAATATAGGGACCTAAAACGCACGCAGTCCTTCCCCTCACCGGTAAAGCGCGATCTCCAACGACATGAGCGTACACGGTGACTTCTCTGCATCGAGATTCCTGATCGTCACCTCATTGTCACCCGAGATCAGCGCGGCGAGTGGGACCGCGTAGAACTTCAGCCTCTCATGTGTGGGATATCCCGCGTTTTGCGCCAGGGGCGGGAACAATTCCGTGTCTTCGTGCTGGCAAGTTTCAAGCTGCTTGCCATTCAACCATACACCGATCTGCAAGTCCGTGCAGCTCTCCTTCGTCTCGACTCGCAGCGCTGACCGCTGAAACACGGTCTTCTTCGTATCATCCGGGATGATCAAGTGTACCGTCTTTTCATCCCTCGCCGGCAGACTGCCAAAGTTGGGAGTGATGACGTAGTCCTTCGGCATGGTCTTGAGATACTTGATATCCGTAATTCGCTTCAGTCCCTCGGTCATAGGGAGACGATGCTCCCGCGGCACATAGTCGTAGTTGAAAATACTCAACCCATGCGCGCCCCGGTCGAAGAAATTCAGCGCCGATGCGTGGTAGACGGGAATGGTCATGTAACGGCAGGCGGAATCGCCGCGAGTGGCCGTAATGAAGTTCATCTCCCCGTAGATCTTTGCCCGCTTCGTGCTGGCCCTGAACTCTTCAATGCCCAGCTCGATGGAGTGTACGAAGAACGGAGATACGTTGATCATATCGACCAGTCCTTCCGCGTCCCAGTCGGGTACGTCGAGCCCGATTTTCCGGCATCGTTCGACCGTGAAGGGCACGCGCACACAAAGTTTCAGCGACTTGCCTCGCTGCTGCCCGATACGGTCAATCATCTCCCGAATCCGCCGGACAAACTCGGTCATCACCGCCATGCCTTGCGCGATGTCGGTATCGTGAAAGTACCTCGGCGAACGTTGGAAATCGAGTTCGACCCCGTCGACGTCGTACTTGGTGCACAGCTCATGGAGAATCGAAAAGTAGTACTCGCGTACCGGCGGAAGCATGTAATTGAAGTACCGCTTCTTGTCCGAGAAGTAATCCGGCGCACCATCCGCATTACCCAGCCAGTACTCCGGATGATTGCGCCATACGTCGTTGTGCGTGGGCCAGTCCACGTCCTCGAGGTGATGGTGGTCGTTCATGCGGTACGAAATGAAGAAGTCTTTCCCGTTCGCGCGGCACGCTTCCAACGTGTCCTTTACGGGGTCACCTCCGGCGTGGAGATATCGCATACTATAGTCCCACGAGGGGAACTTCTTGTTCAGCGGCTGATCCGACCGGTATCGCCGCCAGGTCGGATCGACTTCTGAGGGGAACAGATTCGTGCGCCAGGCCAGCGGGCAACACATCACCGCGTCCACGTCCGTATCCTTGAGCTTGTCGATGAACGACTGGATATATTGGGCGGTGATGTCCTTCGTGTGGATAACGATCAGCAATTCATGGTTGAAAATGCACTTGTAGTTGACGGCCTTCGACGGTGGATGATGCTGCCCGGGTGCGGGCGATAGAGCACTGGCCGCGTTGGCCCCGGTGGCCATCCCGCCCGGCGACGTGCCCTCACACCCGGCGAGGATAGACGCTGCAGCGGCAACGGCGATCGCGTGCGTGGACATACGTATCATCGTTATGGCGGCTCCTCCCTGAATGTGGTTCCCTCTCTGACTTGTACTATCATTTATTTCCAGTGTTTAATAATCAGATCGCGGATTTTTAAACGCCTGCGTGCTTTTCAGTGTCAAACCTAGAAAATAGAAATTAACCATAAAGTACATTGTACAGGTCAAACCTTCTTATACTTTCAACTTTCAAGGTCTGGCACTATGAAACTTTTACTTAAATTTTGCGTAATCATAACCTGATCCGCCAACCCATGCCTCCGTTACGGCATACGAGATAGGATTAAAACGTTTTCCGTCTTTATTAATGAATGACGAGAGAGGAATGGAAACTGATTCGCCAACTGATGGAGCCGTGAACGTTGCCGCATAGGTGAAGGGCGGAGTTCCGTTTAGATAGACCGTAATAGCACAAGCCGCAATATCTGGTGATCCTGTATTCTTTATAGTGATTTCATGATTCCCTGAAGCGACTTCAATCATCATCGTTTTGTGGGGTTTGGATGCGTTTTCAGTTTCCTGCGTGTAGAGCCCATAGATAATGGCAACCGATAATATGATAATTACAAGACAACCAATTCCGGACGAACTTCTTTTTACAGGGGCTCCACACTTTGGACACGACGTTGCTTTGCTACTTACTTCGGTCTTACATTCATGACATTGTATTAAAGACATTTATTCCTCCTTTGGACGAACACGTTCGGGGTGAGTGGACGTGAACCCGTCCGCGAGTTTAAGGTATACTCGACCCCGTAGCTGGAACTTTCTTCTTGATCACAATACCGAGTTCCGTAGCCAAGTTCACCGGAAGGATGTCAAACGTATAGTTGAACGTCGAATCTTGATTTGTCCTGCTGGTCATGACACACGGTCGAAGTTCTGAGCCACGGGTTCGAACCTCGGTTACAAGTGACTCGTGAAACACATGCGCTGTCCGCAAGTCCTCTATAAAACAGTTTACCGCCTCGTTGAATATCTGGGTCATCATGGTTTTGTGGAAAGCGTTTAAATGATACACAAGGTCGATGGTCTTGTTTGTCTCGAGCAGACGACATGATGCGAGATCTCCTCGACCATCTAACATTAGGTCTGAGGATTCATGAGTTATTGTCCACGTCCGACCAGTACCCACGGCATTGTTAATCGTATACGATCCTACTGGAAGCCCTGCGTGAAGAACATGATTTCTAAACTTGGAGAAGAACTCGAAGACATCATCTGTCTGTTCGAGATGTCGCCTCAGCTCATCAAATCCTGTGTCTGCTATTTTCTTCAGCCTGCACTGACGCTTGTAAATACGCGCGAAATGTTCCAAGAGGGCGTCCGCCGCTGCGATATAATTCAAGATAAGTCTGTTGGCGTTGAGTTGGGGTGAAGGCAATGATTCGCCGGTTTTGCCAAGAGATTCTGTGAACCGCTCAAGGTCGTCGTGATTCCAGTGTAAGACACCGAACATCGTCATCACGGGCTGTGCGACAGAGAGTAATGCTCGAGATTGTTGCAACCCCTTTATATCCCCGTCCTCAAGTGGTCGTATGATCTCAATACGATTTACGCGATCCTCGACCCCGGCGAGGGCTGGTAGCCTGACTGTTTCTACAGTATCAGCCATGTGATCTCATGTTCCAACTGTAATTAGACAGAATATGCTTAAGCCAACCAACTCACATTCCGCTATTGTTTACTTCCAGTGTTTGATGATGAGGTCGCGGGATTTTTTGACGCCTTCGACGGGGTCGCCGGGACCTTCAAATTCCATGGAAATTGCGCCCTTGTATTTCGCGGCCTTGAGGTAACCTAAAATCTTGGCGTAATCCACCGTTGCTTCTTCGCCATCATCCTTAAACGTCAGACATTTTGCGTGAGTGTGATAGGCATGCGGCGCAAGTGCTTCATTGGACTCGTAAAGCACATGGATCTGGTCCGGCGAATGCGGCCAGTTCATGAAGTCCAGACAGGAACCAACCCACTGCGGATCACTGCCGTTGATGATCTTGAGGATGGATGCAGAAGTCTTTGAAGCACCGCCGTGGTTCTCGATGGTCATCTTGATGTTAAGTTCTTTCGCGAGAGGCAAAAGCCTTTTGAAGGAGTCAATGCAGTTTTCCACGCCAACTTCTTCGGCAATTCCCTTGCCGGGGCCGCCCAGATCAATACGGACGACCGGCGCGCCCAGATACTTGGCAACGCGCATTTTCTTCTCGACGCCTTTGAGACCTTCCAGACGTTTTGCCTCGTCGGCCAGTGCCATTGGTCCGCCGGTGATTAGGGCGGTGATGATACGGTCGGACGCCTTGCACGCCTCTTTAATTTTGTCGAGGTTGGATTCATCGAGTGATCCGATATAGCCATCATTGATGGCTACGCCCTTGATGCCCAGTTCTTTCATAAAGGCGGGGAAAGTGTAGATGTTGAGCTGGGGATATTTACCAACCCATGGCTTTTTGGGATCGGGTTTCTGTTCTTTAAAAAGATCGCGCAGGCTGTAAGTTTCGCATGAAAGGATGTTTCCGCCGGGCAGGATTCCATCGGCGACATTGCCCTTTTCCTGCGCAACCGCGTTCGATATGAAAGACAACGACAAGACGGAACACACTGCGGCACAGATGATTAATGTTTTTGAATACATGTTAACTCCTTATGAAGAAAGAATTCAGAATACAGTAGACAGAAGTCAGAATGAAAAAGAAAGAAGACAGAATACTGAATTCTGGATACTGAATACTGGGTTTCATAGTACGACCTTGGGAAGAAGTCTGGCACCACCCTATAACACTGTCAACGTCAAACAGGGTTTTTATTTGGAGTGCGACGTCTTGGTCGCAATCAGGACAATTGGCGCGCATTTTGGGAGAAAATCTTTCGCGTGATCCATCCATGCCAGCAGTGTTGTTACGGGGAAGCGGGACGCATTTCGCGGTGAAACCGACATGCGGTTTCACTCGCCGTATCGGCAAACCCTCACACAAACGCAGGTCTTGCCGAATACGGCGACTCTGGAGGTACACGGGCAGGCGTTATATAGGTTTACGATGCTATCAGTATTGAAATGTACGAAATGTGGATGGAAACGGGGTTACCGTACATAAACAAATCCAATTTTACACCATCATGTCAAAACGCATGACGGATAAAAGATTATTTTCACACGAAGAGTAATTGTTTTAGTTGGCGCCTTTGGCGACATGTAAAAATGGTTACGCATTTCGATCAGCGCAAATATTTCGCGTCAGATGGCCTTAAGGAGTTTCCAGAAACTCCGGCCGGCAAGGCGTTTCATGTGCCACTGTATACGCATACGTGGCACATGGAACAACACAGCCGGGAAGGCTGGATCACGTGAAAGATTTGCGCCGAAATGCGTAACCTTTTAATAGCAGTAAAATCACCACGTTTTTCTCACCGCGAAATGAGTCCCGCCCTCCTCCCATCACAACACTACTAACGTGATTGGCCCACGACTAATCAGTAGAATAAAAATGGCCACCAGTTTTTCATTGTCTGGCCCTGGTCATCTTTGCATTTATTGTCCAAGCCCGGGAAATTCTGCCGCCAGTACATCAGCCATGGCCCCATTCCGTCAGGACATATTTTCCGATATGGCTTGAATTTGTCCTTGTTGAAATCTTCTGCCTTGTCCTTTCCGTCCGATCCGTTAAACAGGCGATAATTCTCTATTGTACTCTTGACGGTAAACGGACTTTCCTGGTCGTAATGCCCTCTAGCTCCGGGTGGGAAATGTACATTCCCGCCTGCGGCAATATAGTCCGCCACATCGTAAATATTTCCTTTCGAATTGATCTTCATGGATGTCGTAGTGGGATATTCGACCTTGTCGCCCTTGCGTTTGGGGCCCATTCCAATCATCGCGTACAGCGACTTACCCGGAAGTTTGTAACGGGTATTCAGGTCGAATTCTGCAAATTCATAGAAATACTTTTTGTAATAGCCGATGCTGTTATAATTTGCCATTCCTTCCAGGGCATGACAGAAATTTTCCATCCCGCATCCCAATCCCCTGTCGGGATTAAAAAATGTGATTCTAAAACTCCGTCCGCTCCAGGGCATGCTTTTACAATGTCCGTTTCCGGCCGGACCGTATTTACCGGGAATGGGCCTGCAGTTTTCATCGTAATACCGTTTGTATTCTACAGTCTCTAATGGCGCGCCCCTGCCGCCATGTAACCAGAAAAACCACAATTCATGCACGATCCCGCTATTTATCAATTCGTGCAGGTCGATGAACTCTCCCCTTCGCGAAGGGTGTACAAAACCATAGTACCGGGCGAATTCCTTCGAATAAAAAACACTGTAATCGCATACACAGAAACCATTTTTATTCTTAAGCGCCTCCTTTTGATACGGCGCCAACATGCTGTTGCCCAGGGAATTGGAAGGCGCTATAGGATTGTCCCGTAGATCCACATACCTGATGACCTGATATTCGATGCATACGGGTGCGCCGGGATCGCTGTAGCCGTGATACCGGGAGGAATTCGCCAGATTATTAATCATATTTTCCGTGTATTTCCTCGCTCGATCCATATCCAAACTGTTACCGAAGTTCAGCACCATGACACGGGGTCTCATCTTCCTTATTTTTATATGGTTCTGCCATATCCAGGGATCAGAATTTCCAGAACTCATGCTATTCGGCCAGACCGAAAGGTCTTGTTGACCTTTATCCAGGTCACACACAATGTTGGAAACAGGTAACGGCGGCTTGTCTATTTGTGACTGGCCGGATATGGGTGAAGAAATCAGGAAAAACATCACCGGTAATAATGACAACGCAAATCGTAATGATGTTCTTTGCGACATGACATCAATTCCAGTTTAAATACAGCGACAACATCATGCTAACGGGAATACCCACAGGAAACGGCGGTCATAGATCACGGCTGTTAATACACCCCCGCCCCAATCCACAATCTTGGTTGCAAAACCATAACCCATATCATCGGCCCTGGCCTTCGCGGGTATTACCATCTCCTGTTGTCTTGAGTTTTCCGGCGGAGCGAATTCAACTCCTATCCGGCCATCGCCATCCATCGCCCAGGGCCAACCGCCGTCAGTATAAAGAATGTAGTCCTTCTCAAGTGGAAGTCGCAGGACAGGTCTGTTACGATGAAAAACACGGCCCGCGCATACCTTCGGCATCCCGAGCGGCCACCGTTCCTGGGTTGGAACACTCCACAGCTCATTACCTTTTGTATCATAAAGAGCCATTGGCCCATCATCGTTATAGACAGCCAGTTGATATTCCGAATCAGTACGAAACCGCCCCAGAGCTGCACTCTGCACATGCTTGCCCGGCTTTACAAATAACGTCCGGCCATCGTTCCTGACAAGATAGGCCTTGTTTGAGCCCGCAAAACCAAACAGGCACTTTTCCGGTAAAGGACGACGCAATATATCGACGTAGTCCACATGTTCTCTCGAGGCATCCACCCTGGCCGGATCAATGGCATCCACCAGGCACTTCCATTCGCCTGACCTCTTGACCATGCAATAGCCAATAAAATATTCCTTCTGACCGTCTTCATCGAGGTCCAGTGCAGAAATGTGATGTCCAGCCCCGGGGATGGCTTTAGGTCCCCATACAATCTGCATTGCCGCGTTGATTCCTACAAGCGGCTCGCCATATTTCCACTGACCATAGCCGCCTTCACCATTTTTAACAACGAGAGCCGCCTCTGTGTTTTTCGTGGCTTCGCCGAGAATCTGGACGATGTAGAAATTATCCTCAGGCATTTTTACCTCAGCGCGTAATTTTCCTGTCGGTCCGTCCAGCAGCAGGATCCGGTCCCCATCGGCCAGCGCGATTTCGACAACACCATCGCCGTTTACATCACCCGTTGCAACACATGACTCGTGCGCATGGGTGATGTAAGGCCGGTCCGTCGGGTTCGGTTCACCAAAAGTCCATAGGCGCCTGCCGTCTTTTTTAAACGCAGAAAGACATGTAGATTTCGGAAAAGCGGCCGCCACATGCGGCCACGAACGATACAGTTTTGAACCGAACACCGCCGGCCCCTGGTACGCAAGTATCTCAGTCTGACCGTCGCCGTCAATATCGGCAAAGAAAAGTTCCGCTCCGCCATAAGGCCCGAAAGCAATCTCCTGGGTATGTTTCAAGGTGATTGCCGACGCTGATTTCACCATCGCCGGACCTGGAAGCGTACCGTCAGCCGCCAATAGCGGTACAGAACCCGCAAAAAGTAATGCACTTTTAAGAAAGGCGCGACGACTGCCGGACTGTTCCAGAGAATTGATACTTGTTCTCATCCTCATAATCCTCCCTTGATTCATTTCTTTTCTTTACCAATCAATGGATCACCTGCCATGCCTTGATCGCATCAATCGGGAAAATCAACATCAGGACATTCAGTGTCAGGTTGTCTCTTATCCAGAACAACAAGACAAGCTCGGTTACGATAAACAGGACAATAGACCAGCGAAATCCCAGATACCGGGCCAGATAGAAACCAACGGCGCAACACAGGATATCACCCATCGAATTAGTAATCGTATCACCTTCATAGCCAAGCGCCATTGTTGCTTCACGGTAGCGCTGGATAATAAACTGTGAATTTTCCAATACCTCCCAGCCCGCCTCAATACAGACTGTAATAAAAAAACACCATACCAGAGGCAGCCGCGGAAATAACCACACTATTATTCCACAAAACAAAACTCCATGAAGAACATGAGTGAAACTATAAGGATCAAAAAGATGCTGGGAATTGTGCGAAGTCCAGATATCGCCGGCCCACAGATTGGCATGTCCGCACGTGCACCACCAGATCCGGCCCTGGTTATGCAGTTGAAATACGGTAATCGTACATACCAAAAGCATTACAAACCACGGCCATAATTTTTTTACATCAGGCATAAAATATCCAGGATATAAACAAATTACTAACGTCCGGCTTTCAGCACGCGTTTATCGTGGCAGAACGTTACTTCCGTTTGAATCCAATCGTCCATTTGACTTCACGGCTCACAGGCGATCTGATCAGGATCCGGGCCAGACCGGTTTCTTCCTTCATTGACACTGTCACACCTGCCCGTTGATCTTTAGCGGAGATTTCAGCACTAACCGCCTTGCATGCGCCTTCGGAGGCAGCGGTAATTATACGCAGTTCATAGTCATCCCCGGCGACCACTTTGCTGATACCGGACAATTCCCTCGCTTTTACGTCCCATTTCTCTTCCACAACATCAACGATACCCTGTGTTATATGCCGGGACGTACTGATCAACTGTGGATGATCTGTGACAGGCTTCAACGAGAGAACTGCACAGCTTGCAGGCGCAAGTGTTTGCTTCAAGTTGCCCTTGAACGGTCCAAGTAACTTATTGGACCAGTATTCATAGGCCATGTATTCGGCCTGCCCCGAAAGACCAATATTTTCCAGAGAACGGTCAATAACCAGGTCTTTCTTGTCGTCCCAGTTGAACAATCCGACAACATCCCGGCGTGTTGCTGCATACTGGTCAGAGAGCAGCCATATCTGCGGAACATTCTCTTCAAAGAGATCTACGGGACGCGGACGCAGATTGTGGGATGGCATGGTGCGTTTAAGAATATCCACACGATCAGGAGTAAGGTCGGCATAGGAATCACTGCTTGCACTCAACTGTCCGCTTATAGTCACCCAGGAACAGATTGCCCTCGCCTGATCTAGAGAAAGACTCTTTCGCACATATAATGGATCGGGATCGTTGTACCAGATTCGACCATGAAGATGATAATTACGCGCGCCATATATTGGTCCCGTGCGGATCCCCGACCACTTTGTACCGTTATCAGGTCCTATGCGCATGGCATCAATCAGTCCGAATGGGCCGCCGTAACTACGCATGTTCTGCGGCGTACAACAGCCGAGGATGAATGTGTCCCTGCCGGCGGTTTTGCGAATCAGCCGTAACCCGTCACGGTACGCTTCAATATTTGTCTTATCGGGATTTGACAGCACTGCATCGCCGATCTTGTCATCCTTGTAGACGTCGTTCACGTAACAGTGATTTACCGCCGCCCCTGAACAGAGCCCATCCATCTTCAGATAACCATAGCCCCATTCTTTTACTATGCGATGTATCTCTTCCCGCAGGTACTTCAACACCTCAGGATTAGTCATATCAAGCGCAGTGCCGCCCCACGCACTTTCATGCGGTGTACCATCATCCCGTTTAACAAACCAGCCCCGGTGGTCCCTGTACCATGGATCTTCATGTGAACCCGAAAAAGGCATCAGCCAGATACCGGGCACCAGGCCCAGCGCCCTGATCTTTTCTGCCGTTGCCTTCATTCCCGATTTATAAGGGCCATCCGGTTTGACCTGCGTGAAATTCTTGCGCGGACCGTTTTTCGTCTGACCGTCCTGCCAGCCGTCATCTATCTGGACAACCGAGAATCCAAATGGCGCGAAATTCTTTGCGGCAAACTCGGCCTGTACGGGCAGTTTCTTTTCGTCCGATGAACCTGCGTGGTACCATGTACAATACACGGTAGGAAGCGGCGGCAGTTTAATGTCCAGCACTTTCGCAATCGTACCAGCCCATGCTTCCATACCGAACCTTGCATCATCAAAATATCCGATTGCAAATGTCTCAAGTTCCTCGGTCCTGCCGGGCCCAATCCGAAGGCGACCATATTCAACCTGCGCTGTCATACATGCCTGGTTATTCGTCAAACCGGCAAAAACGACACCGCTTCCACGTTCGGTTGTTATCCAGCCGCCAACTACGCCATTACGGCTCTGCGGATCAACAATCGCCTGCCACATGTAACTGCCCTTGTTGTCTTCGAGCCCGGTAATGCCACCGGTACCAAATCCTTTCAGGGAACCAGCCGGTTTGGCGAGATCAACGGTAATGGAGGCAACCGGAATCTTGTTGAGGACTTTCGTCTCAGTGCCCGGATTGGTTACCCTCAGTTTGATCAATACAAACGGTAGTTCAGGAAACAACATCACCCTGCCGCCTCCGTTTGCATCGGAAATATCTATTGCCCATCCCCTGCCAAACGTTTTGTCCTTCGCATTTTCCACCTTCACCTGTCCCGCGATACCTTCCATGGCCACAATGGCAAAATTTTTTCCGCTCTTTGTGTCGGCGATCGACAGTTTCCCATTCTCAAACGAGACCTTGAACTTATCGTTGTGTATCGATACCGGCTGTTCCGCGGCCATAGCCACAGACGTGACAAGCAAGGTAAGGATTATGGAAATGCTTATGATATAATAATTACTCTTCATGATTTGAGTTCCCCCCTGAATCAAATGCTGCAAACAACAGGTAGAACGGGACCGCTGGACCCGCCGCTTATCAAGAACGGCGCGCCCGGTGGTCGCGCCCTACCAAAATTTCCGAATAAACCGGAATCAGTTACCAGGTTCTACACTCTGCGCACTTCCGCCTTCACCTGCGCGATTTCCTTCTCAATCCTTGCTTTGTCCCACGAAAGTTCCAGCCCCATAATCTTTGCACAGGCATTCATCGTCTTTTCATCCGGAATACCAGCCGCGCTGATGTCCGTTCGTCGCAAAACAACATCGGACAGCGTTTGCGCCATTTCGTTACGGACGGCATTGATTATTTCCGCGGCAATTACTTCCGAGGAATCGCTGATGGGCTTCAGTAATGCATTATCTGTTTTGCCAAGATCAAGTATCGCCTTGTATTCGGTCCCATAGCTGTAAAGCAGATTGGTCAATGAAGCATCGCTCAGATCCTTTGGACTCGCTGCTTTTGCATCACTTACAAAACGGTTGAAATCAGGAATATCGCCGCCCGGAAGAGGAGTAACGGATGACTTTGAAACAGAACCGTCAAATTTACCAAGTTTCTCGAGTACACTGTTGATTGATTTCTCTGCAACATCCCGGGCCGTCGTATATTTTACACCCAGTACAGTAAGCAATCCCTGGACACCGTCCTTTTTCTCGTGATCAATCAGCCGATAATGCCTGAGCGGTTCCGGTTCCGGCCACATTTCACTGCCTTCTTCGATTGGAATTACCCCGGCATGTACCAGTGAAATATCTTTACGAGTAAGATTGGCCGACGGGAATGCGCTGTTAAGGTCTTCGAGGAAAGTATTGATATCATGTTCCATTACCTGCATCCGCTCAAGACGTCCGGCATGAAGACGGCAATATGTTCCAGCCATTGTCCTGCCATGCCATGGCACAAAGAATAACAGACGTTCCCTGGTGTCCGATTTTCTGTAGCCGGACAACCCAACTGCATGGTTTTTAAGAAGCTGACGTTTCAATACAAAATTCAATTCAAGAGCCAGTCCATAAACAGGCATGGTCACCTGTTCACCCAGAAGCGCAAGCGTCTCGTTTGACCACGGACCGGTATTGTTGATTACAAGGCCTGCTTTGATTGTGACCTCCTCACCTGAAAAAGCATCTTTGGCAACCACACCTGTAACCGTTTTGCCGTCTTTTACAAAACGGACCATTTCCGCGTAATTCGCCGCATCCGCACCGGCATGCGCCGCGGCTTTTAGTGCAATTATCGCAAGTCTTTCCGTATTGTAAGCAAGCGCATCGTGCCAGACTGCCGCACCGTTGAATCGCGCATCATCCAATCCCGGCACCATCTGTTTGAATTTTTCCAATGGAACTACATAACCACCAGGAATATTTTTTTCGGGATCAATGTCGCGATTACGGTCGAACGTCAGGATGTCATTAAGAAGCATGCCCATGAACATGACCGGCTTGCTTCTCATGAAAAACCCGCGCGTCGGCATTGCACACGGCAAAGGATGGACAAGGTGCGGCGCAATACGCATCAGGTTCTTGCGTTCCTTTGCCGATTCCAGAACACGGACAACATCAAACTGTTGGAGATATCGAAGCCCGCCGTGGATTATTTTGAGACTGTTGGCCGAGGTGGCGCCACAGAAATCTTTCCTGTCAATCACGGCGACTGACAATCCACGCAGGGCGGCTTCCCTTGCCGTGAATGCGCCATAGATTCCGCAACCCACGATCAGTACATCGTAGGTTTTCCCACCCATTGCCCGTAAATCCCGTTTCATAAGGTGGAACGATAACAACTCGCCCCCCGTATCCACAAGCGAGATATTCTTGTAACATTGCCTTCTTTCATGCTCCTCGCTTTGGGACTGGTTACCCAAATTGAGATCTCTCGACTTCGCTCGAGATGACAAGCGGTTCTGATGGAAAATTCTTCAAAAATGTCATGCCGAGCCTGTCGAGGCATCTCGCCGAAGGCGCAAATACATAGAAGTGAATATGAATGTGGACGTTACTTCGTTAGCAAGCCCTTTCCTATTGTCCTCACCTCTGTAACCCACTAGGATTTTCAAAGAATTGGAGATTTATTCTTTAGCTGTATAAACAGTCGAACACTTTTGTTTTACAGTATAGACCATGAAAATATTGATCGTTCTTTTTAGTATCCCAACTTCCGAAGAATCAGAACTACGCCAAGTAAGCAAATTATTGTAGCCGCCTCGCTGCGTCGAGGCGTTCTCTTAATTTTTATACGGCGACACAGCGCCGTGGCTACAAAAAACCTTTTCAAGAAAACAACACCGCAAACCACTCAGAATGTGGCTTCAACGCCAACCATGACAATCCTGCCCGGCTGGTCAACATCAGGCAATTCCTGGTAGGTATTATCGAAGATATTATTCACCTTCAACGTCAGAGCGGAATGACTGCACATCGGTATGCGGCTACGCCAGTCAACGGTGATATATTCATCCATTTTTTTCTCCGCCGTATTCTGCGCGTCACCATAACGTGGCCCCACATACCTGGCAGTCAACGAATGCGACTGCCCTTTCGCAGTCGTAAAATCAAGACCGCAACTCGCCTTGTTCTCCGCCAGATAAGCGATCATGTTGCCATCCGCACCCTGCTGGTCACCCTGGTACTCTCCATCGGTATAGGAATAGCTGGCAAATGCGGACAACTCCCTGATAATTGCATAACGAAGGACGGCCTCCACGCCCTGCGTCCGGATGCGCGTTACATTACGGTTGCGAAACACACCATCAGGATCCATCACGAAATCAAACGCGTCTTTCACATCATCAAGAAACAATGACACTTCACCAGTAAGTTTACTGCAAATCTTCTGCCTTACTCCGACTTCCCAGGCATCCATGGTTTCAGGGTCCAAATCAGGGTTACCCTCAAATACAAATCCACTGTATTGGGTCCTGACGAACCGGTCGGACAACGATGGCGCACGACTGGCCCGGTTGAACGAACCGAACAATTCCGTATTCTCAAGAGCCTTCCAGAGCAGGCCTACCCGCGGACTGTATTCCCCGCCGAAATCCCTGTTGTCGTCAAACCGAAGTCCGGCTGTAAGGACCCAGAAGTCGCCGAGATAAATCTCATCCTGGGCAAAGAGTGATACAATGCCCACCTGCTCATCGATCTTATTGCCGATCTCATCAGCATTGACGCTCTCACGGCGGCTTTCAAAACCTGCAGTGACAAGCTGATTGTTCCCCAGCCACAACGACTGCTGAATGTCGCTTCCAAGTGTCAATTGCCGATATATCCCCTCGGCACCAAACTTCCATTCATAATCATCGCGCTGACCATTACGGTACATGCGAACCTGAAGTTTTTCGCCCTCTTTGCCCATTCTCCATGTATAAAGTCCGTACTGGTAATCCCTGCTGGTATCACGAATACTGTTCTCGTCAGTGCCTTCGCCGTGATAGAAGCCAGTAAAGAACCTTAATTCCGAATTGGGACCCGTTTCCAAACCAAAATTACCCATGACATTATCCGCCTCCCAGTCACGTTTGGTGCCATCGGAATTTAACATGTAGCCGTCAGTTTCAATGTGACTGCCTGCAATAAAGTAATCGAACGGACCAGTCTTCCATCCATGTTCTGCAGAATAATGATAAGTATCGTGTGTGCCGATTTCAGCGCTCAACCTGCCAGTTGGCGTGGTTGTTCCGGTCTTTGAAATGATATTGATCACACCAGCCATGGCATTATAGCCGTACAGCGCGGATGCCGGCCCTCGCAGAAGTTCAACCTTCTCAACACCGTCTGCCGGAATCATCGAAAATTCGACATTACCCTGATACTGGTCATTAACCCTGCGCCCATCCTGGAGCACAAGAACCCTTTCCGTCTGATATCCGTCGCTCAAGCCGCGCATATTCAGTCTTACGAATGAACCGGGGAACCCACTGCCCTGAAGGTCAACGCCAGCAACCCTTCCGAACAATTCATCAATTGTTACGGGATTTTGAGACTTGACCGCGGATGGTTCGATCACCTGTACCGTTGCAGGGACATCTTTGACGTCTTTTTCTGTCCTCGTTCCGATAACAACTATTTCCTTAAGACTGGGACTGTTTGTCTGTTGCGCCCATGAAGTAATCCCGAGAATCATATAAACAGGCACTATAAAAACCGATATTCCCCTGAATGACATTACAGCGTCCTTCCTGTTAGGTGTTGCCGAAACTTGAGAAACAGAGTTTCATATATAAACGCTGCAAAGTAACAAAAAGTTCATTTATTTCAAGAGAATCAGCCTAAATACTTACCCTGCGCCACTTTAGGAACACAAACAGGCCCAAATTCCTCTGATTTCATTGGGGATTCAGGGATATAAAAGAATGCAAGATTCCTGTTGATATTGGCCGAGAAGATATTCTAATGTTGTCGCCGCTTGCAGATAGAGAGTAGTGATCGGATAATGTTAGATTGTCAGGCGACACAGTTGCTGAGTGGCAGTCGAGTAACCCGAATGACTCGGGAACAGTCACTGAACCTCCTGAAGCTAAGCAGAAAGGAAAAGGGTATGGCTACAAAGCTATACGTAGGCAACTTATCGTTTGACACAATGGAAGGCGACATCATGGAGCTTTTCAAGAGTGCCGGAAACGTAGTTAGCTGCAACCTGATCACTGACAAGTTCACAAACAAGTCTCGCGGATTCGCGTTCGTAGAGATGGGTTCCGACGCCGAAGCTCAGAAAGCAATTGCTGATCTGAACGGCAAAGAACTCGATGGTCGCGTGCTGACAGTTAATGAAGCACGTCCCCGTGAAGAACGTCCTCGCCGTGATTTCGGCGGCGGCGGCCCTCGCGGTGGTGACCGTGGTGGCAAGCGCGGCGGTTTCGGCCGCGGCCGCGAATAATTAATTATTCGCAAAGTAAAATTCAGGGCGTCCTTCACAGGACGCCCTGTTTCTTTTGATCATTTTCAACAAGGAGATATTACCATGTTTTCCAGAATAATCGTACTGGTCGGCATAATCACACTTTTCTCCCTGAACACCATTGTAACCGCGGCCGATACTGCATCAGCACCGGTATTGAAAAAAGATGACCGGATCGTTTTCCTCGGAGATTCCATCACTGCAGGAGGCAGCAAGCCGGATGGATATATCACACTGATCAAAAACTCGATAAACGCAGCATATAAAGATCTTTGCATTGAAACAATCAACTCCGGCATCAGCGGCAACAAGGTCCCCAACCTCCAGGCACGCCTCGAGAAAGACGTTTTGTCGAAGAAACCCACAATTGTTTTCATCTATATTGGGATCAACGATGTATGGCACTGGAAAAAAGACAAGGATGGTATCCTCGTCGGCGGTACACCTACAGATAAATACGAAGCCGGTCTGAAAGAAATCATCGGCAAAATCAAGGACGCCGGTGCACGCGTCATCCTCTGTACAGCCACCGTGATTGGCGAGAAAAATGACGGTACCAATGAACGTGACAAGATGCTTGAGGAATACTGTGATATCAGCCGTAAAGTTGCGTTGGAAACAAAAACCGAAATGGTTGACCTCCGAAAAGTTTTCATTGATTATCTGAAAACCAATAACAAAGAAAATAATTCCAAGGGTGTTTTGACCAGAGACACGGTTCATCTTAATCCGCAGGGAAATAAAGTTGTTGCCGAAGAAATGCTCAAAGTCCTCGGCGTAAAACTGGTGGAAATACCTGTCCAGCCTGTGCAGACAGCAAAATAGCAGAAGAACAGAAAACAGAATCCAGTATTCAGAATTCAGTATTTGGCGCCGTTGGGCGCCATGTAAACGTGGCGTGAATTGGAGTGCCTGTCGTCTCCGGCTTCGGGACATAGGGCCAAAACGAAAGTGTGTCAGCTTGCCCCCGGATCCAACCTGCCCGCCCCGGCTTCCGGCAGGCGGGGGCATCTGAAGTCCAAGGTATACTCTTCGTATCTGCGGACTTCAGTAACGCAGGAGACGGGGTAAGATCACGCACGATTCGTTTTGTCCAATTCGCGACACTTCCGGCTATTGATGATCACACGACCTATCAGAAATTCTTCATGTTAAGCGCAAGCCAGCGCCGCGTTTCTTCGCGATTCACCGCGTCGTGATACTCCAGGGGATTAAAATCATCTGTCAGCACAATGCCATGCTCCGGCTTTGTCGATTCAGAATTCAGGAAAAGTGATTTAACCCTGGCCAGGCAGGAAGAATGCACATCGTCAAATGCCGGCTGGCGAATAATCTTCAAATCAGCCCGGCAGGATGCAACGAAAAATACATTACCGTCACCGGAGGCATGAATTTTTATATTGCGGAAACCCGCCCCTTCACGCAGTGTCTTTTCCATGGATGCCATCGCAAAATCCCTTCCTTCTTCAAATGCGCCAAACGAATTGATAATCAGCACACCTTCAGGCTTGAGAATACGTTTAATTGCAGAAAATGCCTCCCGGCTGAACAAATGTGAAGGTATTGAGTCGCCCAGGAAAGCATCCAGAATAACCACATCATAATCCTGCGCCTTCGCCTGATTGATAAAATACCGCCCATCACCTATAACAAGGTTGAAACGATCAATATCACAGTCAAAATATTTCTTCGCGACAGAAGGAACCGCTGGATTAATTTCCACAACATCCACCTTCACGCCCTCGCCAACCAGTCGCATGGGCACTATACCCATGCCCATCCCTATGCATAATGCCTTTTCGATTCGCGGCATGTAGGCCCATGAAAGATCATGAAGCAGATAGGCAAAAGCAGACATACTTTTCTTCTGCGTTGGATCATAAGTATTCTGGACAAGGAAGTCGTTGATATAATAACGGCTTGTACCGCTGGTACTGTCGAGAACCTGTAATTCACCAAAATTGGAATTGGCCTTGAAAAGGCTCACATAACTGTGCAGGCGGTCGGATTTCTCCATGCGATACTCTTCCACACCAATAATAAGCATTGCCAGCATCGCCGCTGTAATCAACATCCTGTTGGTACGGTCATAGACAAGAAAATAAATCACACCAGTTAACATCAATACAGCCGCAGTAATATACATGGTGACCGAGTTTGGAAGAAAAGGAATCAGCACATAACCTATCAGCACGGTACCGGCCACACTGCCCAGGGTACTGATCGAAGTCAACCGTCCCGTATTACTGCCCACGGCGCTCACAGATTCAGTAATAACACGGACAAAGAACGGTCCTGTCATGGCAAGTAACGAAAGCGGCACAAAAAAGAGAAAGAGTGATGCGAGCAGAGAACCTGTTGCCAGTTTGAACTTCAGGCACCAGTATGCCAGCGGTTCAACAACCATTACCGTCGATGCCAGGTAAATTGAGGCAGCGATAATGCCCACGTAAAGTTTTCGCAGATTAGGTGAACGGTCTACAAGTCTTCCTCCACAGTAATAACCGGTAGCCAGTGCCACCAGTGTCACTGCTATCTGGGCAGTCCAGACAAAATGTGAGGTGCCGACAAACGGAGCCAGCATCTTGGCCCCCAGTATCTCGACGATCATGATCGCCGCTCCTGTAATCGCAGCCGTAACGTAAACAAAGCGCCTCAGCGACACCGGCAACGCTGACTGTTGATCATCCTGTTTGTTTTTCATTCAAGGCATATTCTACTATTACAGAGCCGGCTTCAAGCCTTCCCTCTTCACAATCCATTAACCATCATCGGAAAATCCCGGTTATTTCATCCGCTGTTTCAGATTTTGCCTTTCCCCTTCTTTAAAACTTCAGTCGCGTGCAACGCGTAAAGACCCCTGAGATCCTGCGAATATTGTTTCAAGATCTTTTCGCCGAGGCCGTCATAATCACCGCAACGATAAAGCGCACGGGCAAGAGCAATTTCCCGCAGGCACCTGGATCTTTCTTCGTTTCCGGAAAGGCCGGTATAACCACCCGCCGCTCCAATGTCTTTTGTTGATACCATCGCATAACCACTGATTCCCGGTTTTTTCAGAAGGTCTGCCAGCACTTTTGCTGCAAGCGGATCACCAAGTGCCTCAAGCGCAAGGGTCACGGCCCTGAAATGAGAGAACGATTGTTTTTCATCCAACAAAGCCGCTTTTTTCAAAACAGGATCAAGCGCGCGCCTGTCACGAGTCCGGCCCAGGGCAATTATGTAACTGTCCAACTCGCTGACGCTCCGGCCAAACTGACCCATGGCCTTGAAGCTCCAGCCGCCACCCCACTCCGTTCCATCAACAACTGGAACCAGTGCATCAACCCCGGTCGCATCACCGAGAATTCCCAGGACATGTGCATATACAAGTTTTTCGGCTGATGAAGATGCGGCGGCATATGCTTTCCTCATTTCAGGAACCGTCTGTTCGGCATGTGCCAGGACAATGCTGACATCCTTGTAGTTGTTACCAAGATTTTTCACCGACAGGGCAAGTGCCTCCCTGTTCACCGGCCAGGAATCTTTCCACTCCAGAACTTCTGCCGGTATAATCGCCTTGTCCACAAGATGCTTCTGAAGCTTTTTCACATTTATTTCACGGAATGTCTTTCCATCCTGCGACGCCATCGCGCCTGCCACGCCGGCAACGTAACCCTGGTTCTGAATATCAGGCTGCATCCGCATTATCGGCATGGCATCCCTGTGCGCGCTGATTCCCAGCCCGATCACTATTACATTTTCCATTCCTTTCGGGAGCAGGCTCCTGTAGGGAATATTCGCAATGCAAACCCGCTCCTGCCTGGGCTCGCTGACATAACATATGTCGGCAATCGTATAACCGTGACTGTCAAAATTACTTTTCGCTCTCGTAACAGTATCGGGAAAAGTCCGGTTATTCAGAATATCCAGCGGTGTAATGAAGTAATCGCCGATAATCCGCCGGCGCTCACGGCTTTCAACAATCTGGGAAACATCCCACGTGCTCTTGCACCCGGCCCTCCCGCGCACGCCGAACAGCCACAGATCGTACGCATCCGAATCATTCACATAACCGAAATCCGAATTGATGTAGCTTGCACCAAGTCGCTTTGCGGAAAGACCAACCCCCTGCTGCGCTATTTCCTCGCCACCCTGGAAAATGCACTCTGCACCTGCTGCGGCCGCAACATCAGAATTGCCCGTGGCATCGACAACAGTCCTGGCCAGGACAACTCCACGCCCTTCCGGCGTCGCCACGACCACACCTTTTACCTTACTGCCCTCAACCAGTGTTCCGCATCCCATCGTGCCGAACCATATTTCGGCGCCGGCTTGCCGGTTTTCACGCCGGAACCATTCAGCTTTTCCAAGAATATGAACAGCAGCACCCAGATCCTTTACCCCATTATCATGTTCGGTTGTAAACCCGCACCGGTTACCATGGTAATACGAACCAATCATGCCGATAGTACTTATGCCACCCATGGCATAGAGATATTCAATCACCAGTGTCCGGGCCTTCTGCCGCGCGGCTCCGATACCGGCAGGCGCACCGCCCGTCCCCGCGCCCACCACCACAACATCATATTCACCAAGTACGGGCAATGCCGTCTTTTCCGAAACAATCGTAGGCAGACCTGACAGGAAAGGCCGTACGCCGGTCAGGAATTCCTTAACTTCGCCAGCATCCTTTGCAGAATCCTTCTTCCCGGCCAGCTTCACATTTTTGGGACTCTGGATATTCTTCGCAGCATCCGCAGCCGCTGTACCAATTCTTTCGCCAACAGACATCAGTGTCAGAGGCCTGAGCATTTTTACCGCAGCGCTACGTTCCATATCGGCACATCCGCCCAATACATAAAACCTTTCAATCCCTGCTGGAACAAAACAATTGAGATCAACTTTGCTGATCCCGGGCCATTCACCTTTCAGTGAAGCAACACCCGACATTGGATCAGGCGGCACCTGGAACAGTGTATCGCCTGAATCAAGCTGTGTTTTCACAAACGTCCTGTCAATCGCCACCTGCTCGGCCTCGGCAAACGACCTGAACGAGCAGTCCTTCATGTCAATCTTCAAGGTACATTCATAAACTTTGCCATCCACTCTCTGGATCGTGGATTTACGTGACGCAGAGGCAGGTACGTCATAACTGCCCGGCAGCGTCCGTACTGTCATGTCTTTAGCCGAAGGAACCTCACCGGCAATAATGATTTTTGTGAAAGTCTGCTTTCCTGCCGGGTACGGTTGAAATTTAGCGCCAGCCATCCGCGCAATATATCCACGCTCGGTCGCATCTATGATCACCTTCGCCTTTATAGCCTGCCTGCCGCTGCGGTTGGCGATCACTATTCCAGCTGGTTTACCACCGGCATCAGTTAAAACATCAGTAACAAAACAACCTGTGAGAAAACTCACGCCCGAATCCATCAGTACTTTGTCCAGTATCTGTTTCACACGGAGAAGTGTCGGGACGGTAACCGGAACACGATTGCCAGCACCGGCAGCATGCAACACTATCTCACCGAGTAGAATCCGCCTGGTGCCTTCTTTCATCTTTGCCGTGAACTTCAGGCTTCGCAGCTTCTTGCCCTGTGGTAGCGAGAACCTGTCAATGTCAGGCTCATCACCCGCCGTCAACTCCATGGCAACCGGCTCGCTCCAGGTTTTGCCATCCGAAGTGGTTGACACCATCACGCTGGCAACCTGGAATTCTTTTGGGCGGCGAAACGCGATGACATCGATACTCTTGATGTCTGTATCAGTGGCAAGATCTGTCGTGATCGTCACATCCTTGTCATACTGGACACTGTGAATCGGCGCATCCGTGTATAGTCCATCGGCCAGCTTTTCGCCAGAGTCACGGTGTTTCTCGCTCGATTTCACATCGGTCTTATAGGTAAACATCGCGCCATCCTTGACATCAATAGTGTAAAGAGCCCTGGCCAGTGGTGATTCAGGGCTCTCGCCATCTTCCAGCGCCAGTCGCAGGGTTCCAGCCATGTCATCGCCCAGGTAGGCCCGTGGTGCCGCCAGAAAAACCTTTGCCCCACCCTGCGCCGCGCTTTGTGCCGCGGCAACAGCTCCGCATGATCCGCCAACCACCACCACATCCACTTCCTGATAAACAGGAATTGCCCGTTCGGATTCAGTAATGCTTGCCGACCAAGCCTGTATTCCAGACGCCATCATTACAAACATAATTAGATAACTGATTTTTCTCATAGTTACTCCTACTAAAGCGGCCTTTGACCGCAACCAAAGGTAGGGCGCGACCGCCGGGCGCGCCGTTCATTATAAGAGGCGGGTCCGGCGGCCCCGCCCTACCAAATCTTCTCCGCAAATGTGTGTCATGTTTTGACGGAACGATCTAAACGCCAAAACACCGGAAGACCAGCAAATTCGCACTATCAACGAAAGGCGTTGTTATCACGTCGGTAAAAACCAGGGCGCACGGTACGGACGAAACAGCATTCGGTTGGCGTGGTCATCACCGATAAATTGTTCGCGCGCAGGGTCCCATGCAAGCGGACGTCCCAACCGGAGCGATATCGATCCCAGATACATCGGCGTCGCCATGTTAAACGCATATGCCGCGTGGCTTTCCGTCAGTGCACGGCTCTTGATGCAACTGAGAAAATTCTGCGGATGACTCGGTGAGCGCCGAATTGTCTGCTGTACCTCGGGGATATCGTTCAATTCTTTCCCGTCGAGATAAATCACACGACTACCGTAGTCTGCCACCAATGAACCTTTTGTACCTTCAAAACATGCTCCGATACCGCGCTCTTTGGCACCGGGCACATCCGGCGGCGTTGTGGTCCAGTACAATTTCAAGTTATCGAACTCATAATCCACATCAATCCATTTTGGAGTGTCCGACATTCCTTCCTTCATTATCTCGCCACGTGCACTTATCTTGCGCAATCCTTTTGGTTCCAGAGCCCAAAAAGCGAGATCGGCAATATGGCACCAGAAATCCGCATACGTACCAAACGAATAATCCTGAAAGTAACGAAATGTAAAATGACATCTCTGCGGAACATAAGGATGCCACGGTGCCGGCCCCAGCCACATGTTCCAGTCCAGCGTGGCTGGCGGTTCCTGCGGTTGTGTTTGTGCCAGTACAGTTGACCCTCCGGTTTTCCAGATTCGCGCTGTGTGGACCTTGCCGATTACACCGGCACGAACCAGTTCCACCACGCGATGGTAATTCTCACCGGCATGAATCTGTGTTCCCAGCTGGAAAACACGGCCATACCGTTCAGAAGCATTAACCATTGCCCGGCCTTCTGCAAAACTGTGAGAAAGCGGTTTCTCGCTGTAAACATCCTTACCAGCCTGCATAGCCATTATGCTCACTAACGCATGCCAGTGGTCCGGTGTTGCACAGGAGATTACGTCAATATCATTACGATCGAGGATTCGACGAAAATCCGCAACCGGTACCGCACGTGTATCCGGGCGTTGTTTTTTCAGTTTTTCGATGGTTGCCAGACGCCGCGTTTCATCAACATCACAAATCGCCGCTGTTTCCACATTTGGACAGCCGGCAAACCATCCAACGTGTCCGTTCCCCATGCCACCCACGCCAACATGAGCGATTACAATTTTCTCGTTAGGCGAGACAGCATGCGCCCCCCGCGGCAAAAACATGGTACCGGCACCCAATCCCAGCAACGCACAACCAGAGTGTGACAGAAATTGACGTCGGGTAAGCGATTGACGATTTGCGGGGGAATTAATGTGATGTTTCATCTTCAACCTCCAGAAACGGTTTACTAATTCAATTATTTTACAGGATTCAGCAATACATCTTACCTGACAACATTGATCAGGAATTCTGACACCGTGATACAACAAGTGTCAACGTCAAAGGACATTTTCAAAATACCGTAGATGGAAAGAAAACATATTTCTTCCAAGTATTTATTTACTAGTGCATACAATCCGGAACTCACTGAACCTGACCCAGTGTTCAGTATCTGCTGGGCCCTGATAGCAATGCAGACTGATATTCGGCTTACCCTGCGATGGCACAGGTAAATCACCGGTACCCGCATCCAGCCACTGATCCGCCCCCGCCGGACGATACTGGCCACGGATATGGTTTCCATTGATCAACAATCGCAAACGTACGACAGCCGTTTCCAGAGGTTTGATGCCGAGCGTCCTGGTTTTGTCCGATTCCTCGCGGCCCATTACAACACAAAGCTTTCCATTAACCAATTCCTGACCCAGCTTTACCATATGGCTGTCGTCATAATACCAGGCAAGATCCGTCTGTTCGTATTGGTGCGTAGGCCGATTTGACACCGTTACGGATATCTCCAATTCACCAGGTTTTGCGGCCGGTACGGATCTTACCAATACATTCTTCGCGTTGTTGGCGCCACCCCACAGGTTGCCGGGCTGGACGTGAATTTCGAGCCCCTTTTCGATAACTCGCCACGCACTGCGGTCTTCGCGTATCCATGACCAGCCATCGGCCAGCTTGCCCGTAAAGTCATCACTGAACAATACCTCCTCGGTTGCGCCGGCAAAGATCGCCATCAAACTCAACAGCATAGTGGTTAACAGGACATTCTTCATAACATCCACCTATCAGAATTTATTTCTCCGGACATTTCAGTACCAGACCCGATGCCGTGAATTTGGCACCTCCACACTGTAAGTGTCAACGTCAAACGATATTCCGTGGCTACAACAAGATCAGCCTTGACTACACTTTCTTTCTTTTTCAGAATGCCGCATTAAAACAATAAGTTATCCAGCAAATATCCACAATATCAGGAATTACTTTCTAATAAACCCTTGGAGGAAAAAATGAAACTTACGAGACGCAGTTTACTTAAATCGGCTTCTGCAGCGGCAATCTTTTATATCGTTCCTCGCCACGTTCTCGGCGGACCAAAATTTGTACCCCCAAGTGAGAAGGTAAATATCGCATTGGTAGGTGCAGGTGGGCAGGGTTTAACCAATCTTAAGGCGTTGTTTCAGGAGGCCGACGCACAAATCATCGCATTAGCAGATCCGTTCGAAGAAACCAACCTGATGAATTTTTACTACAAAACCATGGCGGGGCGCCGTCCGATACGGGCCGTGATTGAGAAACATTACGTAGAAAAGACACCTAATTTCCGCTGTAACGACTATGAGGATTTTCGAGTAATGCTGGAAAAAGAAAAATCGATTGACGCGATACTCTGTGCCACGCCAGACCATCTTCATGCTTATGTCTCGATTACATCCATGCGTGCGGGTAAACACGTTTTCTGCGAGAAACCTTTAACACACAATATAAATGAAGCACGACAGGTGGCAAAGGTGACGAAAGAAACCGGTGTGGCGACACAAATGGGTAACATTGGACATTCTCGCGAAGGTATCCGGCAAACCTGCGAATGGATATGGGATGGGGCCATCGGAAAGGTACACGAAGTACATGCATGGGTCGGAGCAAAACGATGGAACCCGACACTACGAGGCCGTCCAACCGATACGCCACCTGTACCAAAAGGCGCCAACTGGGACTTGTGGCTGGGCCCACGTGCCGTTCGACCTTACCACCCTGCCTACGCTCCGGTAACCTGGCGGGATTTCTGGGCGTTCGGTGGAGGTGCGCTTGGCGATTTTGGATGTCATGACATGGATACTGCCATGTGGGCGCTGGACCTCAACCACCCGGAAAGCGTGGAAGCACGACCCGCAGGCGAAACGAATGAAGAAATTACTCCTCATGGCGAACTGATTTACTACAAGTTTGGCCAGCGCGGTGACAAACCGCCAGTGATCCTAACCTGGTACGATGGAGGACTGCAACCAACCACACCGGCTGAGCTGGATTCCAAGATCAAACTCCCAAGCCGCGGCGCTCTTTTCATCGGGGAGAAAGGGAAGATGCTTTGCGAAGGTGCAGGAGGACTGCCCCGGCTACTGCCAATAGAAAAGAACCACGAATACAAGAAACCGGAGAAAACCCTGCCAAGATCCAAGGGTCATCACCGTGACTGGCTTGATGCCTGCAAGGGTTGCACGGCCGCCAGCGCAAACTTTGAATATGGCGCAAAGCTGACGGAATTGGCACTGCTGGGCATACTCTCCCTGCGTACAGGCAAGATAATCGACTGGGACGCTGAAGCCATGAAGGCACGCGGCGTACCGGAAGCCGACGCAATAATCATGGGAGATTACCGCAAGGGCTGGGAAATCTAGACTTCCGTGATGCCTACATCATCATATATAAGGGTAATCGTTTAAGTTTTAACCTTTCTTTCATTCCATGTTGACTAACATCGTGTTCAAAAGTTATGGTGCACCGCGATATGAAAAGGATTACCGAAGAACTTAAGAACGGTAGAACACTGATTTCTGACGGCGCATGGGGAACACTCCTCCAGAAAGAAGGACTTAAACCCGGCGAATGTCCTGAACTCTGGAACAAAACACACCGGAATGCTGTTTATAAAATCGCAAAGAGTTATATTGATTCCGGTGCCGATATGATCGAAACCAACAGTTTCGGCGGTAACCGTTTCAAACTCGAGCATTTCAAACTTACCGACCGTGCAGCAGAACTTAATATTGAAGCCGCAAAAATCTCCCGTGAAGCAGCAGGAAACAATAGACACGTGATCGCATCCATAGGCCCAACCGGTAAACTCCTGTTGATGGGCGATGTGACCGAGGAAGAAATTTATGAAGCCTTCAAGGAACAGGCCATGGCCCTCGAGAAAGGCGGCGCGGATGCCTGTTGTATAGAAACTTTTGCCGCTATTGATGAAGCAGGCCTTGCCGTGAAGGCCGCAAAAGAAAATACCAAACTTGAAATCATCTGTACCTTTACCTTTGAAAAAACTCAACATGGCGATTATCGCACCATGATGGGCACCTCGCCCGCCGAAATGGCCGGGGCCATGATCACCGCAGGCGCCGATATTATCGGAACTAACTGCGGTAATGGAATGAAACGCATGGTTGATATTGTAAAGGAAATGCGGACAGCGACACCTTCAACACCAATACTTGTACATGCCAATGCCGGTATGCCGAAGAACATCAACGGCGTTGATGTTTTTCCGGAAACACCGGACGAAATGGCTGAAAATGCGATGGCAGTCGTCAAAGCCGGGGCAAACATCGTGGGCGGTTGTTGCGGAACAACGCCGGAACATATCAGCGCGATAGTACGCGTTGTCAAAAAATACGGGAGCAGTAAATGAAAGTATCCAAGTTCATCATCATCGGGGAAAATATCCATTGTACCAGAATACTCAAAGTCGGCGGCAAATCTGTTCGGGAAACCGGAAACGGTAAATATGCCGTCACATATAAGGCCGGTTCCGAAATACGTGAACTGCCCATCCCCGATGTTTTCATGAAAAAGGCAGATTGGGAAAACGGTAAAGTCAAACACTGTGCAGTAGCAGTGTGGCAGGGAAATTACGGTGATTCTGCCGGCAAAATCGCAGGCGCAGATTACATTCAGAACCTTGCGAGCCTGCAGACGGCCGCCGGAGCATCCTACCTTGATATAAACGTGGATGAATTCAGCACCGATCTTCAGGAAAAGAAAAAAATGATAAAGTGGACAGTAGAAACAGTCCAAAAGGCAGTGAAAGTGCCGGTCAGTATTGATTCTTCCAATACGGAAATTCTGCGAGCCGGTCTCGAAGCCTGTGACAAATCGCGCGGCAAACCCATGGTCAACTCAGTCTCCCTTGAACGCGTTGATGCAATTGAGACTGCAGCAAAACTCAATGCCGTGGTAATCGCTTCTGCTGCCGGTGAAAAAGGACTGCCTTCCAGCAATGAAGAAAGAATGAAGAACATAGACGCTGTGATCCCGAAACTCACGGCTGTCGGACTTAAGAAACAGGATATCCATGTTGATCCATTGGTATTTCCCATTTCGACAGACAGCAATAACGGGAAGAATTTCCTGGCAACTGTCTCAAACGTCCGGGGCAAATATGGACCGGAAATTCATATCGTAGCAGGCCTGAGCAACGTGTCATTCGGCATGCCGAACAGGAAGCTGATCAACCAGGTATTTTCATGGCTTGCAGTGGAAGCAGGCGCTGATGGCGGTATTGTTGACCCCATGCAGATCAATGCCGAAATCCTAACTGCGATGGATACAAATTCGAAACAATTTCAACTCGCAAAGGCACTTCTTACCGGAGAAGACGAATTCGGGATGAACTTCATCACTGCATTTCGCGGGGAATAGCAGAAATCATCTACTCTTTTTAATAGAACAGCAGACCAAATACGGCCATGAGAACACCAAGCCCAAGACCCACTACGCCAAAAATCCGGCTGCGGGTCCGGTTCTCTACCCAGGAAGCCATGAACTTTCGGAACAAATAAGGGCTGAGTACGAGCATGATTCCAATTATAACCAGCAAATAGGCCAGCGAAACCAGTAACAGCCCGCGCTGACGGGCAATATCAATAATCGGTCCGGGAATCAGGATCAGAAGACCTCCCAGCGCTCTCGGCGCCAGCAAGTCATCCATGAAGTTCACCATGAGCATGAAAAACAACGGGGCCAGAACATAAAGGGACGGCTTATAGTTGTCGAACCAGGCTAATGGAGTTTTGAACAGAAGCCAGGTAACCCAGGTAATTCCGATTGCCGTAAGTATCCATGCCATAAACTTACTTCGCGGAAAATCTTTTATCCACTCACCGGTCTTCCCCGGGGAAAGTATGAATGGCAATGACAAAAGACCTATAGCTCCTCCGACAATGATTGCCAGCATTCTCAAATCGTTCATATCAATTTTCCATAAAGTGTCTGGGGCATGGCCCGTTCAATTCTTACATTCATAATCTCTCCGGGTTTTATCCCGGGTTTAGGCTCGAAAATAACTATCTTGTTGGTCCGGGTACGCCCCGCCCAGCAAGCCTGATTACGCAAACTGGTTCCCTCAACAAGAACTTCCACAGACTGCCCGACAATCCTGTTGTTTATGGCAAGCCCCATTTCGTCCTGAACCACGAGCAATACTTTGTTTCTTCGCATCTTTTCAGAAGCAGGTACATCATCCTTCAATTCACAGGCTGGTGTACCAGGGCGGGGAGAATATTTGAATATAAATGAATTGTCGAATCCAATTTCCTCCATGAATTGTCTGGTCATCTCAAACTCCTCCACGGTCTCCGTAGGAAAACCCACAATAACATCCGTAGTGAAAGCCATCCCGTTAATTTTTGACCGCAGAAGGTCCACAGATCTTCGATAATCATCTGCAGTATAGCCGCGCCGCATCATCTTGAGCATCCGGTCGGAACCTGACTGCAGGGGGAGATGCAGATGTTCACATACAGCCGGCAGTTCCGACATGGCACGGACAAGTTCGGCAGTTATGCCGGAAGGATGACCTGAAGTGAACCTGACTCTTTTCACACCTTCAATCCCGCTGACCACTTCAAGTAATCTGGCAAGCGGTTCGGTAAAACCCATTGGTGAAACGTAATTTTCAGGCCAGACAGGGTTCGTTCTCCCATAAGACATTACACTTTGACCGAGTAGTGTGACTTCTATACCACCATGCGCCACAATTTTCCTGATTTCATCGATAATTTCCGCCGCAGGCCTGCTCCGCTCCCTGCCGCGCACAAAAGGTACCACGCAATAGGCACATCCACGCTCACAACCCAGAAGAATATTTACAAAGGCAGAAATACTGCCCTGAATGTGACCTGCCAGTTCATCAAAACGTTCATCATTCTCTTCTGCATCCAGAATGGGGCCATGTCCATTCAGCACGCGATCAATAATTGCCGGAAGATGTGCAAGCCTGTGGGTACCTACAGCAAAATCAAGTTCAGGGACTTGTTTAAAAAGATTCTCCTTCATTCGCTGCGCCATACATCCAACAGCCCCTACAATCCGGCCAGGATGACTTTTCTTTTCATAAACCAGCACGCCGAGTTTTCCCACGGCCTTATTCTCGGCCTTTTCCCTGACACTGCACGTGTTCACAATCACAAGTTCAGCTTCAGATTCATTTTCAACACAGGTATGTCCATGACGCAGTAGAAGTTCGCTCACAGCCTCGCTATCACGTTCATTCATTTGGCAACCATACGTTTTGATACAAAAATTCATTTACCTTTCATCCTTATTGAAATACGTGGTACATGCAAATTTCCGCCAATTACAGGTGCTTTGCAGACCATTCCGGCTTCGCAAGTGTACCTTTAAGTTTGAACTCGAAGAGCTCGCTTATGGGATCGGTCACGAATTGGATGACTTTGCCGAATAATGTTTTTTTCTTCAGAAGCATGACCTTAACTTTGAAATCCAATTTTTTATCGAAATAGTACTCGCCGTTTCCGCTGAGGGTCAACACATCGCCTTCAACCAGGATCTCATCGGAATAGACCTTTCCTTCGCCGACAGAAAAACCAGCCTTTACATCAGTTTGTGCCAGAACGAAGTCAACTCCCGGAACATACTTGGTCATAAATTCCGTCAGACCCCCGAAAAGCGGCATAGTAAAAATATGCCCTTTATTCACCACAACAGTACCCTTCCCTGCCACCGTCCGACCATTTCCCTCGCCCATCACACCACTGACCTTTGTCCATGCATTCAATCTACCGCTGTATTTCAAGTCTTTTGCCTCAACCACCGTCGCAGTAACGACTTCTTTAAAATCAACATCGTTTATCTTTGCATCAACCAGATACGAAACATTTGACACTGATTGCGAAGGCAGAACAAAAACAGCGGAGCCTGAAAATTTGCCACCATACATTTTCCCCTCGACATCCGTAACAGTGTTCGTCAAACCAAGCATCGTCATGCAGAAAGAACATTTTTCGGTCATAATGGGACCAATACCCATTCGTTCAGTTTCCACTATTCCCTTGAAATTCGTATTGGTAAGTCCACCATAATCCACAACTCCGCTGGCTGCGATTTTCACCGGTCCGTTAAAACGGAAATATTGGCGGCATTCATTGGTGAAAACTCCAACCATCCGGAAGAAATCCGGCGCATGTATTTCCGACATACCATCGAACGTTACAACGTGCCGGACAAGATCAACTGTAAAAGTTGTTCTTGCCACTCCCTCCTTGCGAACCAGTTCAGCAACTTCAACCTTTATAAGTTCCTTCGGACCGGCGAGGTCGACATGCACCTTGCCATTGGCCCTGATCATATCAACCCCCTGATACGAACAGTCCTGGATTGAAAATTTGCCATCAAGAACAAAATCACCCGCCCCGGAGTTTAGTTTCCTGAAAGTTGCCTCGCATTTCGGCGATGAGTGATTAAATTCAAAACGCGAAATCAAATCTGCGGTCCCCGTCATTTCCCATTCATTTATTACGGGGATAAGCAAACGCGGATCAAATTGCGTCTGCAGGTAACCATCAAGAACTTTGGTTTTATCATTATATATCATCTGCCCGCTGAGGTCTCCCTGCATATTTCCCTGATTCAATGTTCCACCTATGTTGTCGAACCGTACTACGTTTCCTTCAATATGCAGATCCGCAGAAAGCAACACCACATTCACTCCTTGAATGACACAATTTTCAAGTTCAACAACAAATGCAACTTTCCTGGTGACTCCACTGCCGGTACCTCCTGCCACATCCGGACCGGAACACAGTTTTGGCCTGATGGTCCCATCAATGGCCTTGATTTTGCGCACGCAATTCTTTTTCTTTACCAGAGCTACAAGATCCAAACTAACGACAAGATACTTTACATCAACAGCTGCAGGTCCCATGACTTTTTTCCGATAAAGCCGGACATCTTCCAGAACCAGCTCCATATGCAGAGGCGCCAGCCTGATTACACCGGCATCAAGCACAACACTACCGGAACTGTTGATTTCGTCCTTGATTCGTATTGCAAGCCATTCGGGAAAACCTGCCGTACTTAGATACAGAATAGTCGCCAAAATCATGACAGCCAGAATTCCCAGCACTCTGGAAACAGCCGTTCTCACGACCAATTGGGTATTGGCAGAATAGGTCATTAGTTGTTCATTAAGCTGCAGATTGACAGCCGGTCAGGGTAATGCCGGCAGGGACTTTGTCAAATCTTTTGTCAGCAAATCCATCATTTCGTTGCTTATCACAAAAACTACATCCAGCCCCTGAACCAGAGTATATATTCCATCAAGCTTGGCGCGAAACCCCATGACAAGTGTTTTTTGAATACCTTTTTCCCCTGTCAATCCAAATGTCAGAGTTGTTCCTGAATGATCAAGACCGTATTGAACAAGGTTTTCCGGGTTCTGACATTCAGTTCGTATGGCACGCATATTGGCAACAGCAAAGAGAATGTCATCCACAACTTTTACATCAACCTGATTTGTCCCAGGAGCTAAAACAGTCCATTTACCAGTTTCATTTCGCTCGATAGTCTGTTCAGCCCCCCCCTTCAGGAGAGAAATGCGCCTGACTGTACCGGGATCTATTGAAAGCATTGTTCTATCACGATAGATCAGAGGATCGACCGGATCCTTACCGAGAAAATCAAACGCAGTACGCGCAACCTCAAGGATATAAGGTTCTTCTTCGAACCTGACAAACAACGCATTTTGTTCTTCGCGTAATGCACTGACAAGAAGTCGGCCTTGTTTTAAATCTATTACCTTTGAAACCTCATCGGTCTTATCCTGTAATTTTTCCAACTTATTAGTAGCCACCTCCGCCACATTCGGGAGTCTGTCTGAAACTCCAATTATACAGGCAGGCATATCGAAATCAAACACAGCAGAATTTGTACCGGACAGAAAGGAATCAACGCGTAAACGCGTTATATTCCCAACCATTTCATTTACAAACCGATCATCAGCCTTCCACTGAACAGGCTCCACAATTGTCCATCCTTCTTTTTCTTTCTTCGCCAGCGCAAGCTTCCTGTCACCCTTTTGGAGAAAAACATAATTTACATTATCAGCAGCAAGAAAAAAGAGGTTCCGATCTCTCAAGTCATTAACACCGACATTCAGCACATCCATGATGTTTTTTGGGACGGTGTATATTGAATCAATATCCTTACACCTGACATAAACTTTATCACTTTTCTCCCCGGCATCTTTCCCGAAAAACATTTCGCGACCGATTTCATTCCCTTTTGACCACACAGTCATTCCGACTACAGCCTGGTCAGGTGTCAGGCGATAAGATTCCATCTTATCCCCCTGACCCGTTGCAGTCTCTACGGCTCGTGCGACATCACCTGTTTCGACATTTGCATCCCATACAAAATCTATTACCTGCATCGAATAAAGCGTGCCAAGTATCTGCTGAATTCTGGCACTATCCGCCCGGGCTACAATGGGTTGCTGTATAAACCAGTCGTTGGCAGTCAAATGGGCAAGCTGCACAAATCCGCTGCCGGCCCTTTTAATTTCAATGCGACTGGTTTTGGAGGCATCACCGTGCAAAACCATTCGGTCTCGAATGGCTTCTATTTTTTCGGGTATAACGGTCATTATGCCACGAGCAGTCGCAACAACATCATCATTTGTGCCAAGCTTGACATAAAGCGAATCCCCAAGCGGTGAATCTTGTCCAATAAAAATTTCTTCCCTGAACTCTTCTGTACCGTGTTTGCCTGAAACAACAAGTTTAACACGCGGCTTGTGGAGACCATAATCCTTCATGGTAAGCTTACGGGCAGTCCGCTCGGCGTATGTAATTGTTTCCTGTCTGGACAACGTTTCCAGCACTCCAACAATACCGTCAATCTTGCTGTCATCAGCTCTTGCCTGTATCGGTTCCGCAACAAACCATGACTCACCCTTCCTGAAACAGCGGGCACTGAAATCACCGCGTTCTATCCTTATCTCGGATACGTCAGCAGCTGTGATACCCAATAATGAGGTTTTCTCCTTGACCGGTTTTTCGCGATCGAAAATAAAGATCAGGATGGCAAGGACACAAACGGCTGCGATCAGGCGCAATGTTATGCTAAACCTCATATTCTCCTCTTAAGCCAGACCATGAGACCTATAAAAGCAACCGCGCCTGGAATTCCCATAACAACCAGAATAAACATAATCCGTAACCGTTCACGATCCATATCCAATCGCAGTTCACCCGGCTTCTTTGGTGCAATCCCCATCAATGAATCTCTCTCCAGCAACCAGTTGACAGCCGACATAAAGAAATCTTCATTCCCGCCAACACCCTCACTTAATGCGCCGTTGGACACAAAAAGCGAATCACCCACAACAACCATACGTGCCGGCTTTAGTTCCACTTCTATTCCGCTGACCGGCCCCTTTTCCACAGCAACAGCTACAGAGACCTGCCCCTGTCTGTCTGTTTTTGAGTCAAACCTGGCAGGAGATTCCTTCAGATTCATTTCAAGCCAGCCCTCCTTGGTATTAGATGCCAGAACCGTGACACGCGGCCGATCAACAGGCGTTTCCACGGAAGAAGGTTGACCCGAATCCGGCTCAATGGGACGTGGCAGATAAAACATCGTGGTAATATTCTGAAGCCTGCGCGTAATCGGATGTTCTCCATACTGCATTACCACCAGCTCACGACCAGTGATAGTCAATCCCACTACGACGCCTGAACCGACTTTGACACCCCAATTACCCAGAAAACCCTCCAACCCGGTGGTAACGTCCGGATCCAGCAAAACAAACATTCTTCCCTTTTTTTCAAGATATTTTGAGAGATACGCCACTTCATCATTCGAAAACTTTTTACCTGGTCCGGCAATCACAAGAGCTGAACAGTCATCCGGGACCCCGCGGCGTTCCGCAAGGTTAAGTGTATTAATATCAATATTGTCCCGCCGTAACATCCTCGAAACTGTTGAATAACCTGAATGTCTGTTGTAGTCGTTTATGTCCCTTTCCCCGTGGCCAGTCAGGAAATAAACAACCGGCTGTCCAGCCTGAGTGACACTCTGTATTGCGGAAGAAAAAACCTGCTCACCCTTAAAGGCAATCTTCTTCTTTTCAACCCCTCCTTCCTTCTTTAAACTCATGCTGTAATCCATTATTTCCTTGGCTACGACATACTTCTTCCTGCCGCTAGACTCGAACACCACAACATTGGGATCAGATAAATCATATTTCTGCTTCAACTCTCTGGCACGCGCAAGATCACGATCAGGATCGACAATCTCCACCTTCAGTTTCGACTGCCCCATCTTCTCCACCTCGTGTTCATATTCTTTTAACAGGTTCCTGACATCATCGGTAAGTTCGTTACCCTGCTGAAAGAAGGCCAGCACATTGACCTTTTCCTTGAGATTCGAAAGGATCCCTCTGGTTTTATCGGAAAGCATATAGTAACGGGTTGTACTTATGTCCTGGTGGAAATGACATATGGACGACAGGTAATTCACCATGAGCAAAGCCAGCCCTGCAAGCATCACGGAAATACTAACATTCAAACCTGTCGTAAATCGCCTGCCACGGCTCAACCAGATTTTCTTTCGCGCTTCTTTTCTGTCATCTGTAGTAACTTCGTTCATTTAAATCTCTAATATGTTTTATTTCCATCGCCTTGATTCAAGTACACGTACCGCCGTGAAAATCATAAACACCGTTCCCGACAGGTACAGGACTAATGGCCGCGTATCTATTGAACCCCGTGAAAAATCATCCACATGGGACAGAACCGAAAGATATGCAACCAGTTTCGGCGACATAAAAGGAAAGGCCGCCACTATATTCCCGAGGAATAACGTCAACCATATCAGGCAAAGACAGCTGATAGCCGCGGCGATCTGGTTTCGTGTCAGGAGCGATACAAGTAATCCCATTGACATGCAGAACGATGTCACCATAAATATTATCAGGCATCCGCCTACAACCGCCCCTGTATCAACCGGGCCGACCGCAGGACTCATGGCTGCAAGCAGATAGATGTTGCCTACAGCCGGTGCGACAACAAAAAGAACAAACGTCACCGCCCCTGCATACTTGCCCAGCACCACTTCCGTCTCGGTTACCGGTGCAGTCATCAGTACTTCTATCGTTCCCGCCCGGATCTCCTCTGTAAAAAGACGCATTGACACAATCGATATCAGGATTGTGAGCCACATCACTATCGCGGCAAACAAAAGGGACGTCAGGAATACATTATTACCGACATTTTTGACTGCACCGACAAGAAAAGTACTGCCGGAAGCAATTAGAAAAAAAACCATAGTCACATAGGCAATCGGCGAAAGGAAACAGGCCGCCAATTCTCTACGCCATATGGCGAAGAAATTTCTCATGATTCCTTTTCCTCCATTGTCACTTCAACAAATACATCTTCAAGATTGCGTTTCTCGGTCATCAATTCACGCATTATCCATCCATTAGCAGAGACTGTTTTAAATATCTCGGACCTGATTTCCATGTCTTTCCGGCAGTCACAAACATACCGACTCCATTCGCCACATGATTCAAAGGTAACCTTTACAACCCCGGGTATTTTCTCAAGGCTTTGCAAAACTTTGTCGCTCGGCCCCATAACTTCGGTAATGGTTCGCGGATTCCCGCTCATCAACCCCACAAGGTTGCCGGGCGTATCAGACGCTACAATCCTGCCTTTGTTGATAATCAGAACCCGTTCACAAATCATCTCAACTTCAGGAAGAATATGACTCGACAACAGAACCGTATGCTGGTGAGCCAGGCTCTTGATGAGATTGCGAATATGCCGGATCTGGTTTGGATCGAGCCCGATAGTTGGCTCATCAAGAATAAGAAGTTCAGGCTCGTGAACCAGACTGTCCGCCAAACCAAGCCTCTGCCTGTATCCCTTTGACAATCGTCCAATAATACTGTTCTCCACATCCGTCAGTCCACAGGCCTCAATAACTTCACTTACACGTTGCCGTTTCTTTTTTCCAAACAAACCTTTTAGAACCGCCCGAAAACCAAGGTATTCATTGACTCTCATATCCATGTAAAGCGGTACATTTTCCGGCAGATAGCCAATCCTGCGTCGCACTTCAAGCGAATCACTGAATACATCAAAACCGCCGATTGTCACCTTCCCGCCAGTAGCTGGAAGAAAACATGAAAGTACTCGCATCGTAGTGGTTTTGCCGGCACCATTGGGTCCAAGGAATCCAACAATCTCTCCACGCTTAACCTCAAAAGAAAGATTGTCGATTGCCAGGGTCCGGCCAAACCGTTTAGTAAGATTTTCAACTTTAATCATTTTTTCTCTAGTGGCATTTGACTGATACGTATATTTGGTTATTATCCCTTTTTCTCGCTATCAGTCAAGGTCTCGGCCTAAGAAAGATTGGAATCATAATGTGACAAAAGTCTGCCATAAAATTTACCAGAGTACAAAAACACCCGGAAAAGGTCATGACGCTAAACCCGGGCTGACATCATTTTTCCACAAATCGCGTTACTATGCCGGCCTGATAAATGGTCATAATGCAAGAATCCGTGAAGTAAATAACAGTTCTTTAAATTTTCCTTATTCTGAAAGGCATCTTCAATGTGTATGGTTCGACGGTTCTTTCCGGCCGGAAAAACTTACGTCGAGTACCGGCGAACAGGTTTTAGTGGAAAGTCCAGGACGATGGAACCTCGAAGCCGGTCCCGATTTTCTGGATGCCGTTTTGATCATTGGTCCTGAACGTCGCAAAATGAGAGGTGATATTGAAATTCATATTCATCCTACCGACTGGAAGGCCCACCACCACGCAGACGACAAAGCGTACTCCAGATTGATTGCTCATGTTTCGTATTTCTCTAGCCAAATACCTGACGAAACACTCCCCCGAGGGACTATTCATATTTCTCTACGGAATGTACTTAGAATGAATCCATGTTTTTCATTTGAAAGTATCGACATCACCGCTTACCCCTACTCTACGTTTACCTCCCAAATATCACCGTGCGCAGAAATACTCAGCTCATGGGACCCGAACAACAAGGCAATGCTTCTGGAATCTGCAGGCGAGGAACGTCTCCGAACCAAGGCATTTCGAATGGAAAATTCAATAAACGAACGGGGTGCAGACCAGGTTCTTTACGAAGAAGTATTGGCCGCTCTTGGATACAAATATAATTCCATTGCATTCAGGCAGCTTGCCAATGTAATCCCGCTTAATTTGCTCAGAAAAGAAAGCAAAGGCGACATACTTAAAGGTTACGCACTTCTTGCCGGAGTATCAGGACTTCTTCCGGTAAAAGTCTCACAAAAGTGGGATGTAGAAACTCGTTCGTTTGTCCGTCAGTTATGGGACTACTGGTGGAAAAACCAGTCCAAATGGGAAACACGCCACCTACAAACTGATGCATGGCGGCTTTCAGGATTGCGCCCCCAGAATTCTCCTCTTCGCCGTATGGCTGCCGCCTCATCCCTGTTCGCTTCGGGAAATAGCCTTGCAACACGACTTTCAAAAATTGGCACAACCGATCAAAAGTCATGGCACGAAAGTGTTCAAATGCTTTTCAGACCATCGGATGCCATGCGTTATTGGAACCGCCGGCTCAGTTTTTCCGGTATCCCTCAAAAATCAGATATCACTCTGGTTGGCACCGACCGTATCACCGCAATTAAGTCAAATGTCTTTCTGCCGTTTCTGGCCAATAGGGGTATTCCTGTCAGAAAACTTTTAAATAATCTCCCGCCAGAACATGATAATAACCTGATCCGTCTTACCGCATTCGCCCTTTTAGGCCGTGACCATAATCCTTCACTTTATCGTAACGGCCTGAGGCAACAAGGGCTTATCCAGATATTCCATGATTTCTGCATCAATAACCGTTCTGCCTGCCGTAATTGTCCTTTACCGGAAGCTCTCAAATCATTTAATATCCAAAGTTAACGCCTGAATTTTGTACGCAATAACACTTCATCCTGATTCTCATTCCCGAGAATATATCCCCCGAAAACCCCATATTTTACACGGGTTTCTGTCTGTTGGCATTCTTTTTGCTTAAGGGAAATGTGATGAAAGAAGGTAAAATATCTGAAGGGGGTACAGAAGTATGACAGTGTTAACAAAACTAGTTCAGGAACGTCAGGAATGGGTCAACCGGCAGAAGGTACTTGTTGCCCGCCATAATCATGCGCGAATGGTGACAGAATATGTGATGATGGTGATTTTGTGTATGTTACCTTATATTGCGTTTATGTTTTGGGATAGAATAACGGCATTGATCAGGTCTTTATTATAATAATGCGTAATAAAGAACAAACAAAGTGGTGATAATTAGAGAGGGATAGAAATGGAGTGGTTATAGAGTATCCCATTATCACCACTTTTCACGTACCGGCACAGCTTCGTTACGAAGGTATTCCTTTATTTGTGGAATTGTGTATTTTCCTGTATGAATCATCCCGGCAATTATCGCCGCATCGGCATATGCGAATTTGAAAACTTCTACAAGATGTTCCGGTTTGCCCGCACCACCTGATGCGACCACCGGCACGCCAACATTTTCTGCAATCATACGAGTAAGGCCGATTTCAAACCCTTCCCTGGTCCCATCTGCGTCAACTGAATTGACAACTATCTCCCCGATCCCAAGATCCTCAGCCTTTTTAGCCCATTCCAAAGTATCCATTCCTGTACGGTGCCTGAAACCACGAGTAGTGATCTCGTATCCACTTGGAATCTTCGCTGATGTTTTCACCTTTAACGGATCCATGCCAAGTACCATGCACTGCGATCCAAATGCCTTTGCACCTTCGGTTATTATCCGTGGATTCTCAACTGCCAGGGAATTTACCGAAACCTTTTCTGCACCGGCAAGAAGTACTCGCGACATATCACTGATAGTAGAAATACCCCCTCCAACAGCAAACGGGATTCGAATCGCCTTTGCAACCTCCTTGACCATCTCTATGTCTATTGGTCGTCGTTCTGTCGAAGCCGTGATATCGTAGAAAACCAGCTCGTCACATCCGTCATCGTAATATTTCGCGGCAAGTTCGACAGGATCGCCAAGATCGATATTGTTTTGGAATCGAATCCCCTTGGTTACCTTCTTGTTTCTTATATCAAGACATGGGATTATACGTTTCGTCAGCATGCTTTCCTTAATCCTTCTTCCACGCACAAAAATTCTTCAACAGACGCAAACCAACCTTGCCAGACTTTTCCGGGTGAAACTGGGTGGCGACAAGGTTGTCTTTACTAATAACCGACGAAAAAGTCACACCACCATATTCTGTTTCTCCAATTACATATGATTTATCGGATGGAACAGGATAGTAACTGTGTACAAAATAAAACTCGCTGTTATCGTCAATTTCCTGGAAAAGAAAATGTCTGCACAGCTGTTTGACGCTGTTCCACCCCATCTGTGGAACCTTGTCAAAATGACTTATCGGCTTAAAAAGTCTGACTGTACCGGGTATCAGCCCTACACCGTCAACTCCGCCATCCTCTTCTGATCTCTGGAAAATAATCTGCGTGCCAAGACAGATCCCGAGAAAAGGAGTTCCCTTGTCAACCACCTTTCTAATCACATCAACAAGTTTTAAGTCATTAAGAGTTTTCATTGCGGTCCCTGCTGCACCCACACCCGGAAAAACAACACGATCCGCTTCAAGAATTCTTTTTACGGAATCAGTTATCTCACTCTCTTCGTTAAGGGCATCAAACGCGAGTTTAACACTCGTCAAATTACCCGCCTTATAGTCAATAATGGTAATCAAAATGGTCTCCATCCTGAAGAAGTCAAAACAATATAGTGACAATTCCGGAATGATTCGTCAATCGGATGATTTAGAGACAAACGAAAGACTTGTATCGGCATAGAACTTAATATGATGAAACAGTTCATCTTCACTGAATGGTTTGATTATGTAACCGGACGCACCCATCGCAAACATCTTATTTATGATATCGCGATTCACAAAGGCCGTGATCAAGAGCGTCCTGGTACTGCGGGGGAGGTTCGCATTTTTCATGAACCAAATGCCGTCATTATCAGGCATCTTGTAGTCAACTAATACAAAATCATAATTCTTCTGAGCGACCATTTCAACTGCCTTCAGGGCACTATTCGAACAATCGACCTCGTGTTCTGCCCTGGAAAGCATTTTCGCCATTACCTCAAGGAGCTCCCAATCGTCATCCAGAATGAGAATTCTCATTCAGCAACCTCCCTTAATTGGTAAGATTATATTATTTTCCTTAAAATGGATCAATAGTGAAAAAATAGAAAAATCAAGGAACATGAAGTACAGAAAACGGTGTTTGGGTAAAACCGCTTCGATCTATTTCTTCTTCTGATCAAACAACCAGCGTAGAACTTCCGGATTAGTAAAAGTCCGGGTCCAGCAATTGTGCCCCACTCCCTCGTATTCGGTATATTTGGGATTTCCTCCACTCTTCTTGATCGCTTCTATCATCATGCGTGAACGCTCCGGTTTCACCGATGTATCCTTATCGCCATGGAAGGCCCATATAGGAATATTTTTTATCTTTTCCGCAAGCTTGTCATCTCCCCCTCCGCATACTGGTATGGCAGCAGCAAAGTAATCCGGCTTACGCTGTATGGCATCCCACGTTCCGTAGCCACCCATAGACAATCCTGCAATATAAATCCTGGCACGATCAACAGGAAACATGGTCGTAGTCTTTTCGCATAACTCAAAAACCAGTTTCAACGGAATTGCAACCGGTTCCGGCATGGTATGAGTCTCCGCGCTCCAGTTGACGTTGACCCACTGCATATTCTCTGGACATTGCGGAGCTATCAGAATAACCGGTTCTTGACTGGTCTTTGACCATGCAAGAATATCCTTAACAGAATGCTTCAACTGACGCTTGTTGTCATTCCCTCGCTCTCCGGAACCATGCAGAAATATAAACAAAGGGCATTTCTTTAACTCATTTATCCCGGCCGGAACATAAATCCTGTATTTCAACGACTCCCCGGAAGCATTACTGTAAACTTCTGCTTTCATCATTGTCTCCACATCTTGATCTTGCGCATTTACCGTTACTGCTAATAATATAATCAATAATCCTGCTGCTATTCTATTATCCATATCCTTCCTCTCTTACAGCATAACTCATATTTAATCGTTTTTCACCAACGCTTTGGAATGCTAACAAAGTGGCATAATCATCAACAACTTGTTTTCAGCAAATAATCGGGATATTCCTTCCATCGCTTTCTGATTGTAAGATTATTCTCTTGAAAGCCGTACCGGATATAATCAGCATATCCGGCAAATCAACAAGGAGGATATTTAATGCCATTATTAAAACTCGAAACTTCGCTACCGGTCGCCGCAGAAAAAAAAGAAAAACTGGTTCTTTCTCTTTCCCGTATTCTGGCTGAAGTCACAGGCAAACCCGAGGCGTATGTCATGATCACACTCGGTGAAATAACGGCCAGTCTGGGCGGCAAAATCAAACCTGTCGCCTTCGCCGACGTCCGTGGGATCGGAGGGCTAACGCCGAAAGTCAATGCCGCTGTTTCCAAAGAAGTAGCTGCACTTCTCAAAAAAGAACTGAACCTTGACTCAGAAAATATCTACATCACTTTCACCGAAGTGGCGGCCGCCAACTGGGGCTGGAAAGGAGGTACTTTCGGTTGATGACAGACTTTGACCCAAAAGACTTTTTTGCAAAGAACGAACAACGGTTCATTGATGAGTGGAAAGAATTTCTTACCTTTCCAAGTATCAGTGCGGATCCCGCTCACGAACAGGACTGCCTGAATTGCGCCAGCTGGCTTGTAAAACATCTGGATAAAATCGGCTTTTCTTCCAGACTGCTGGAAACCTCAAGTAAACCCGTTGTCTTTGCCGAACATAAAGGCAAACCCGGTAAACCTGTTGTCCTTTTCTACGGCCATTATGATGTCCAGCCTGTTGACCCCCTGAATGAGTGGCAGAGTCCGCCTTTCCAACCCGCATTCCGCAATGGGCGTATCTATGCTCGGGGTGCAGAGGACAACAAGGGCCAACTCTTCGCCGCACTCAAGGCAATGGAAACCCTTATTAGTCATAATAAACTGAATTGTACGGTAAAAATCGCGATCGAAGGTGAAGAAGAATATGGAAGCCGCGGCATTTCCAAATCACTGGAAAAGTGGAAAGATATCTTGAAAGCAGACATTCTCATGGCCTGCGATACCAGTATGTCCAAAATCGATACACCTACGATCATCATGGGTCTCAGAGGAATTGTCAGCCTTGAAGTACAACTTACTGGTCCAATCCATGATATTCACTCAGGTATGTACGGCGGTATAGCGCCAAATCCAGCCGCTGAAATGGCAAAACTTATTGCCAGTCTTCATAATCCTGATGGAAGTATTGCAGTTGCAGGTATGTATGATTCTGTAACAGAGCCATCACCGAGGGAAAAGGCACTGGCAAATTCCTGTTCGCCCGATATCAATTCTTATACACAAAAGATCGGTGTACCGCCTGTTGCCGGAGAAAAACGTTTTACACCGCCCGAACGAGTCGGATTCAGACCAAGTATCGATATCAACGGCATTCATTCAGGATATGGCGGTCCCGGCGGAAAAACCATTATCCCGTCCCGCGCCATTGCAAAGATCACATCCAGACTGGTCCCTGGCCAGGATCCGGCATTATGTCTTGAAACCATAATACGACATCTCGAGAAGTATACCCCTGCTGGGTTGAATTTCTCCGTTACCGAAAAATCCATAGGTGGTCCGGGTTTCCGGCTTAATCTTGATTCACCGCTCGTCAAAAAAGCCGGCAAGGTACTGAAAAACACCTTTGGAAAAGAACCAATGTTCATGTGGGAAGGTGCATCTATACCAATTGTGGCAGAACTTGCCAGGATTTCCGGGGCCGAACCTCTACTGATTGGATTCGGACTTGATGATGATAAAATCCACGCGCCCAATGAATCTTTCTCTATTGAACAGTTCCGAATGGGCTACCTCTACAGCGTCTCAATGCTGTCGGAGTTATAAAAATAATTACAACTTCTTTACCTGAACAGGAAACCCTCGCGCTTTTTTGTGGTGAAACTATCTCTTGTGAAACTGAACAGTTTATTGCTATATCAGACACCTGACATGAAATCACGTTTCAATAACACAAAAAAGACAGCCCCGGCAAACAGCAGCGAAGAACATGTAACCGGCGTGGTTGAAAGCGTTATCTACCGTTCCGAAGAAACAGGTTATACCGTATGCTCTGTCAAGGTTGCAGGCCAGCAGGACAATGTAACCGTTGTTGGAAATTGCGCCGCAATATGGGTTGGCGAGACACTCAAGGCCAATGGTCAATGGACCCGCCATAAACAACATGGTTTCCAATTCCAGGCAGATTCCATAAACTGCGTCGCACCGGTAACCGAAGGCGGTATTGAGAAATACCTGGGCAGTGGCATGATCCGTGGCGTCGGTAAGGTCATGGCCAAGCGATTGGTAAAAGCTTTCGGTGAAGAGACTCTTAAAATCATCGACAAGGAATCCCAACGGCTCGAGGAAGTTGATGGTATCGGACCAACGCGGCGGAAAATGATCAAAGAGTCATGGAACGAACAAAAGGCTGTTCGGGATATAATGATCTTTCTCAAGTCTAATGGCGTCGGTACTGCTCAATCCACCAGGATTTTCAAACATTACGGCAACGACGCGATAGCGCTGATAACAACAGACCCATACCGCCTTTGCCGCGATATCTGGGGTATTGGGTTCAAGACAGCAGACAGCGTCGCCATGAGCATCGGTATTCCACCCGATTCAGAAATGCGCGCGCGTGCCGGCATTATCCACGTGCTCCAGACCCTGACCGACGAAGGCCATTGCTTCTGCCCTTCTGAAGAACTGATAACTTACTCCCAAACATTACTGGAAATACCTGAAAATGTTCTCAGAAGCGCACTTGAACATGAGATCGGGAGACAAACACTTGTACGGGAAATGGACCGGATATTTCTCGTCACATTGTATAATGCTGAAGTATGCGTGGCGTCGAAAATAAAGAAACTCCAGAGAACTCCGCTTGGTTTCCCGCCGATAGTCACCGACAAGGCCGTTGCGTGGGCCGAAAAAAACATGAAGGTCAGATTTGCCCCGATGCAGGAAGAGGCTCTGAAGATGGCGTTATCTGAAAAGATTTCAATAATCACAGGCGGACCAGGCGTTGGTAAGACAACCATCATCCGTGCACTGGTTGATGTCTTCGCTACAAGAAATCTTAAAGTTGCCCTCGCCGCGCCCACCGGCCGTGCTGCCAAACGCATGGAGGAAGCTACCCGTCATAACGCCAGCACGCTTCATCGCATGCTCAAGTACATTCCATCAACCGGTTATTTCGAACACGGAACAGCCCATCCCCTCGAAGAAGATGTTTTCATCCTGGACGAAATGTCCATGGTGGATATCCAGCTTATGGCGGCATTCCTCAACGCCATCCCGGATCACAGCTCGCTGATTCTTGTCGGCGATGTTGACCAGCTTCCAAGCGTTGGACCGGGCAATGTGCTGAGAGATTTGATAGATTCAAACGTAATTTCTTTCAGGAAACTGGAAACCATATTCCGTCAGCAGGCCGGCGGCTGGATTGTCCAGAATGCACATCGTATAAACCACGGAGAATTTCTTGAACTACCCGAAGGTGAAGAAGAATCAGACTTCTTCTTCATTGAAACACCGGACCCTGAACACGCCATCAAGACAATGATTGAACTTGTCACATCCCGTATACCGCGCCGGTTCGAGTTTGATCCAATGAACGATATACAGGTCCTCACCCCGATGCGCCGTAACCAGCTTGGTTCCGAAAATCTCAACGCAGTCCTCCAGGAAGCACTCAATCCCTCGGGGGTTCAAATCCAGCGGTTCGGCAGAAATTACCGGATGGGTGATCGTGTAATGCAGATCAGGAACAACTATGACAAAGATGTTTTCAACGGCGATATCGGACGGCTGGCACACGTCAACGTCGAAGATCAGCAGGTAACTGTAAACTTTGACGGCAGGCACATCCTTTATGATTTCTCCGAACTGGACGAACTCGTCCATGCCTACGCCTGTTCAATCCACAAGGCGCAAGGCAGTGAGTATCGTGCCGTAGTAATACTCATCACAACCCAGCACTACAAACTGCTTCAGCGAAATCTACTCTACACCGCACTGACCCGCGGACGGAAGTTGGTATGCATCGTGGGATCAAAGAAAGCAATCTACATAGCCATAAAAAACAATGAAATCCGTCTTCGCCGCACCGGGCTCAGGGAACGTCTCTGCAGCTGAAGATGGATCCAAAACCTTATCTAAAAGCGGGACGATAACGTATACCCAGGTGCGCCAGTAATTCCCAGAATTCGCATTCCCCCCGCTCAAGATTTCTCTTTAATCTGGTTGAATGGTAACATTTAATATGAGCAATAAATCTTCGAGTAGTTTCCGCATCCAAGCCGTAATGCATCAACAAGGCAGCACAATTGTCCGCTCCAACATATTTCAGGACGCGCACCGTTAGAATCGAAAGATCAATCCAGGCCATTCTTGTACCTGTAACAGGATATGGAAACAAGATTGCCTTAGGCATATCAATGATATAGGCATCTGTCTTTTTTTGCGGATCATACTGAGAAATCAGGATATTCCTCTCGTACATTGCCCCATGATGACAACCACTCTGATGCATCTGACCGACAAGCCTGTATGCTGGAAAAAGGACATTCATCGTGATTCGGGGCTCGTGAGACTGGGCGAATACATCCAGCGGCACTATTCCGATAATCTCACGGGTTGCAAGTATCTCATAACGCCCAAAATCAGGAGAACATCCATAGTTCCAAAACAGCGGCTTACTGCATGGAACTCCCTTTATATCAAGAAAAGTAAGTGCATCAAATTCGCGCTGGACACGAAACCTGAAGCTCTTTTCCCTGTACCAATCTACGCGTCCTCGATGACGATACATCTTAATAACAGCTCGATTACCATCTTCCAGGCATTGAGACCAGATCACAGTGATTCTATCCGCGCCTATTAAAGTGTAATCCGGGTTTTGTACTGATGTTTTATTCTTCTCCAGTTCTATCAGGCAATCTGGAAGGATGTAAGAACGATATCCGGTCGCCTCAAGACTTCTTCTCATAACCTGTTATTATCCTTGACCATCAAAGCGTATCTGTGGCCTGACGAAATAAAAGCAAGTGCAGGACTCGCGATAAGTTTGGCGCCATTTTCGCTGGCCTGTCTTCTGACTTCATTAATTGTCATCGTCATTTTAGGAGCTTTATGATCAAAAGGCTGTCGAATACGACGAAGCATGTTTTTCATCGAGTTGTAATCGAAGAAAGTCATTATTACAAATCGTTTCGAAACCCTGAGAAGTTCTTTAATAAGGCGTTGACGTTCCTTGGCTGTTGGCAGGTGATGACAAAGCCGGCAACAAACCGTTCCATCAAAACTTTCGTTTCGAAACGGGATATGAAAAGCGGAAGCAGTCATCCAGATTTGAGGAGTATTCAACGAAAGATTGCGTTTACCGTAAAAAACCTGTCCTTCGGCAATGTCCGCCTCAACAAGAAGATCCGTGAAGGGCGCGATCTGCGGACTTAATCTTCCACCGCCACAGGGCAGATCCAGAATTACACCACAGTGTCCCTGGGAGCGAAGAAGACGCTGGAGAATACTGTATTCCCTCGCTGTACTCATGCGCTTGAAAAGTTTCTGCTTGTATGCCTTGTTATAGTCCTCAGCCTGAACAATATCATGATACTGTTCCTGATAGGCTTTACTGCTAATCTCGCTTTTTCCATTATCGGTACTCCATGTATCTGATGTACCTAATCGCGCCAATAATGGCACTCCACCACGAATGGGGTATTTTGAACCACAACCTAAACAGAGGATTTCATCCGGCTTTATCTTAAGCTGTCCGGAACACTTGGGACAAACAAGTATGTCTGCTACGCGGGAAATTGCCGACGAATCTCTGTTCCTTTCCGAATTTTGTTTATCCATTAAAATCTCCGATTCTTTCTCAGTTTTCAAATGACGTAACATTCGGACCACCGGGTACAAGAGTATAATAACAAAACCATGTTCCGATGTCAAAATGAAGTTTCATATCCCACCTGTGTCCGATACCTCGACTGACGGCCTTTTTCTCTTTCAACATAATGAACATCTACCTATTATGATACCAACTGATTATCGAAATAGTAGACATTTACAGGAGTAAACAAACTTGATGAAAGCTGTTGTATTGACCGGAATCAAGCAGATGAAGTTGATTGAAACGCCCGAGCCCAAACCACAGAATAGTCGGGATGTTTTATTAAAAATAGCCGTTGTTGGTGTTTGCGGTTCAGATGTTCATTATTACACCACGGGACGTATTGGTAGCCAGATTGTGAAATATCCCTACAGGGTGGGACATGAATGTTCCGCAATCGTGGAGAAAATCGGCAAAGATGTAACACGAGTCAAACCCGGCGATCGCGTCGCAGTCGAACCTGCCGTCTCGTGCGGAAAATGTGATCAGTGCATGAAAAACCGGCGTAACACCTGCCGCAAACTCCAATTCCTTGGCACACCCGGCCAGGGAGAAGGTTGTCTGTGTGAATATATCGTAATGCCGGAAGAAAACTGTTTCCCTGTAAAACAAAAAACATCCCTTGAACAGGCTGCCATAGCAGAACCACTCTCAATCGGAGTTTATTCAGCAAAACTGGCCATGCCGCTGAAAGACACGAGAATAGCTATTTTGGGCTGTGGTCCAATTGGATTGTGTGTACTCCATCCATGCCTCCTTCAGGGAGTAGAAAAAATATATGTAACAGATAAAATAGACAGTCGTCTTGATGCTGCACGCCGCGCAGGCGCACACTGGACAGGTAATCCCGACAAAAAGAATATCGTCTCTGAAATACTGGCACAGGAACCCAACCAGCTGGATACAGTTATTGAATGTTGCGGTCAACAATCCGCTATGGACCAGGCAATAGAACTGCTGAAGCCGGGCGGCAAACTGGTCATCACAGGAATTCCCGAAGTTGACAGGATATCCTTCCCTATTGACATAATACGCAGAAAAGAGATTTGCATACAGAATGTCCGCCGCCAGAACGAATGTATGCAGGCGGCACTCGACCTTGTTGAGAGCGGCAAAGCCAACATTGTTTCCATGGTCACGCATCATTATGACCTTGAGCATGCCAAGGAAGCATTTGATCTTGTTGCCGGATATAATGACGGCGTCATCAAGGCGATGATTAAAATATAACCTGTTTCTTTATCTCAGCCGATTCGCCCCCGGGAACACGGGAAGTTTTATTTCTTAACAGGATTTCCGGAATTTTCGATCCGGTAAAGGTGTGTTTTGGTTCTCACAAACAACGCTTTCCCGGAAACAGCCGGAGAGGCCAGGCATCCGATATCCAGTTGGTTTGTTGCCAGGACTTCATATGTCCGCCCCGGCTTGAGAATGGTCGTTGATCCCTGTTGATTGAAAAAGTAAAGCCGTCTATCGGCATATATCGGAGAGGCCGCATAAGTGCCTCCTATTCGTTCTTTCCAAATCAGATTTCCGTTGGCGGCATCAACACATGAAGCCAGACCATCAGGGCTTGCAAAATACAAATGATGATCAACCAGTAAAGGCGATGGCAATTTGGCAGCGCCTCTTTCCATCTGCCACACAAGATGGGTTTTTGTAACATCCCCCTGCCCATCGACACGAACTGCAAGCATTCCAGCCTTGCCCTGTCCCGTCATGGTAAAAACAATACCTTCTTCATACACAGCTCGGGCCGCCACCGAATAATCCGCCAGATTGTTGAAAATCCATAATTCACGGCCGTCTCTCGGATCATAACTATAAACAGCTTTTGAACCGGGGCAGATCATCTGGGTCTTGCCTTTGAAATCTATGAATACCGGCGTACTGTATGCTTTCCGGAAATCACCTTCTCTTATCGGTTTTCCATTCTTATCCAAGTCATTCCATTTAACCGTACGGTCCGTTTTCCAGACAGTTTCACCTGTCATTTTATCCAGCGCCACCAGATACTGAACATCTACTCCGTCCATAGTCAGAATAAGAAGGTTTTCGAAAACAACCGGTGATGATCCCGGCCCTCGGAAATGACGGCAAGGTAGGTCCCTGCGTTTCCACAACACCTTGCTGGTATATGTATCCAGGCAAGCCGTGCCATAACTGCCAAAACTGACGTATACCCTGCCGGGCTCGATCACCGGCGATGGCGATGCATAGCAGTTGACATTGTTGGCAAGCGGTTCTGGATTATCTTCGTGAAACAATTTCTCATTGAGACGGATTTTGCCCGTCTCAACATCGACACAAATTACAAAAAAATCATGACCATTTGTTGTTGCAGTCGTAAGCCAGATTTGTCCTCCCATGATCACAGGCGTTGACCAGCCTCGTTCGGGTATTTCCGTTTTCCATTTAATGTTCTCTGTTTCACTCCAGCGGAGCGGCAGACCAATCGCTTTTGTATCACCCGGAGCCGATACGTGCCCATTGCGCCACGGTCCGCGAAAATCCGGCCAGTCAGCCATTACCAACGGCAATCCGATAAACACAAACAGAATCAAGCTGATATATATACTTGCACGTATCTTGTTTTTCATGGTTTGCCCGTTTTACAAGACAAGACATCAGAACAACTTCCGTACTGTGGATAATGTATGGAAAATTATTTCCGACCGATTGCCGGAATAATGGCGATGAGTTATCTTTTCTGCAAGCCCGATCTTTCACTCCAACTTGCTTTTATGATTTATTTGCTTTTACTACCATTCCGGAAGCATCACTCAACAATTACTTCATTCCTGTATTTTCCGACCATCAGGCGATGTGTGCCGGGTTGAGAGAATTTCAATTTAAAAGACACTTCATCACTTTTTTTGCCCCGTGCCCATGCCCATTTGGTGTGGACAGGTTGACCGTCCGCCAACAGTGTCACGCGACTGCCATCAAGGAACGTGTCGGCGATATCCGCCTTTATAGTAATCTCCTCATCAGCCTTCACGGAGAATTTTGAAGGCGTCAGTTTTCTGCAACGGTAATCCGTCTGGATGTTCCAGCCTCCGACTTCCAACTTCGGTTTTTTGCTGCCAAGGTTTTTTTCAGCAACACGCGCAGTCAGTTCACGCGTCTCTCCTGGCAACAGGCTGAAATAATTATCCTCCCACATGACCGGCAGAATCTCCTCGCCTCTCGAACCTCTGGTCAAAGCAAGCTGAATGAAAAATGCAATATTACTTGTAGGATTGACGACCTTCACATGCGCCAGTCTCTCGTTATCGCAGTTTTCCATCTTTAATGTACTCTCGAGTTTTACCATTGGTAGTCTCTGCAATATCCTGTAATCTTGTGTATCCCGTCCTCTCAACCAGTAGAAATTGTCGGAAACCAGACATCCTTCATTATTTTTCAATTCCAGTTTCACAAAAACGAACGGCGCAAGATTAGTCAAACCGGTTATGGAAAATACCTCCCTATAAGAATTAGCTGAAACATCAAGCCGGTCAGTCCGTTGCCAAAGTGGTTTTGATTCGAGATCAAAGACGCGCACCGTAACTTCAAGCCCGGACTGTGGTTCAAGACGGCAATTGATCACGCTCACAGCATAATCAATCAGTTCCATCTGTACGTGAACTGGTTCGCATGCCTTCTTGATGAAAAAATGACTGATTACGGGTTTATGATAGTAATCGAAATTCTGCCACTGTACATCAGGATAGCAGGAGTTGATTTTCCATTCGGTAAAGCCGCTGGTGATATCCCACATGCGGTGATTGACTGCTTCATAAAACGAGCGATGCTGGTCCGCGGTAATGAGGTGTGCCTTCCAGCAGTAATCCGCTACTGTTTCAGGTTCACCATGGAGCCGCCGGATCGCCTGATCGTAGGGTTTATAATAATGGTTCGCTCCGTGGTGTGCCCAGGTTTCAGTAAGCGGAAACGCCGCAGCGTTGGTACCATACGCACCAAGATCCGGTATGAATTTCGCCAGACTGCTGATCGGTGGTAACGACGCTGAGCCGCTTTCTATCTTGAACATCCAGCTTCGGTCCTCGCGGACCCAGCGGAAATACGTGACAGGCTCCTGCCACTGATAGGACTTGTTACCTAAGTCATTCATTCCGGTGGGAAGATCTTCCCTGAAATGTGCAAAACGTTCTGCTTTCGCAGTGGATTCGCCTTTATGAAAATCCGGAAAATAACCGGATGGAATCCAGAAACGCGAACCATCTAGCGCGATGACATTCCGCCGCCACATCGAGTAAACCTCCTGACATGTATAACCTTCATCCATTGACATATACATCACAAGGCTGGGATGGTTGCGATAGCGCTTGAGAACATCCGCCGTACAGCGTTCCAGCAGGCCGATATCTTCTGGCCGGCCGGGCTTTGTCACCCAACTGCACGCATAGAAACAGTTACCGAACAACACTCCGTACTTGTCGCACATCTCGAGGAAGACATCCGGCGGATTCGGGATATCCTCGAAGTATATCAGGTTCATATTTGCATTAGCAAAATAACGGATTTCCTCTTCGATACGTTGCGCATCCCAATCCAGTAAAAGTTCCGGCTGAATATAACCGCCACGGCAGAAAACCTTCTGACCATTCACAAACACGCGCCGGCCATGCCATTCTTCGAGCTTGTGCATTTCACAGGTGATTTGGCGAACGCCAAATTTAACTTTCTGTTCTGTAGACACGGTACCATTCGTCGCGAATTGCAGATCGAGGTCGTAAAGATATTGTTCGCCGTAATTCACCGGCCACCAGAGCCGCGGTTTCTGCATCACCGGTTTTGGTTCCACACGTACGAGTTTCGTCTCGTTCGGCGCAAGTTCCACTGGCTGTTCAAATTTCACATCCGTACCCGCAACTCTTCCGTGCAACACACCGCGAACCGGCGACGCGCCGGAATTAATCAGTTCTGCTGAAACCGTAAGTGTGGCGTGACTGGTGTCCGGTAACGGCAGTTCAGTGATGACAAACGGATGCCGGATATCTACTGGGCCGGTCCAGTCAAGATAAACTTCCTGGCATATGCCCATATTGCGGTCGGGTACTGTCATCATACAGTCGTAACCAACGGTTTCGATCATTGTAACATCGAGCTCAATTTCCTTGTGCTCACCCCTGGAACGCCCATACACATCCAACTGCGCATCCGGAACACCCGGATGATCCACCGGATGAATTTTGACTGCTAACGCGTTACACCCCACTTGTGCCTGCTGAGTAATGTCAAAACGAAATCGCTGGAACATACCTGCCATCGTGTCCCTGTCGGCGATCTGTTTACCGTTAAACCACACATCAGCACGGTAATTAATACAGTTGAAGTTGAGCCACAAATGCCGACCCTGCTCGATTTTTGAGAGTTTAAACTCGGTCCGATACCAGTACGGATCGCGCCACGGATTCCGTCTATCCGGCAGATAACTGAACTTGGCGAGGTCATACTTCTTGTTAAATTCGTCGGACGAATCGGGGATTTTGAAACAGTCCAGACCATTGCGGGGATCCGGATAAATTCCGTTTTTTACCAGGGTACTGAGCACCGTGGACGGCATGGTTGCTTTCAACCATTTGCGCGGTTTGTAACCGGAAGTCGAAATTTGCGCGCCATCTTCCGGAACAAGGACAGACGATTTCAACAGCCACCCATCGGCGAGGAGCTGGCGCTGACCGGATTGATCCTGTTCAGCAGGAACAACGTTGATACTGCAGTTAACAAGAAAAGCACTGAGAATCAGTATTCTAAAAGTGTTCATGATTGAGCATTGCCCTTTTTTTATTTGGCAGTTGTATTACACAATATTTTTTCAATATGACGCAGGGTAATAGGCTGTAATTAAACGCGCCTCATCCCCCCCAACAGTATAACCGCGATGTACTGTTCCTTTGGCCACATAAAAAGCGTCGCCCGTCCGCAACGTACGCTCTTTCTTCCCCTTCACATCCAGTACCAGGCTGCCGGAAAGCACGTAGCCGGCAATATCGCAGCTGAGCATCTCATATTTTGGTTTCTTTTTTGAGGGCCGGAAGTGTTCATCAAACATTTCCAATTGCACGTCCTTTCGCCGGTCAAACAGGATGGTATAGGTACGTTCGGCATCACTTATTACCCGCATCTGTTCACGTACAAACACTGGACCTTCAACATCTGATTTCTTATCGGAAAAGAAATCTGCAATACTGGTTCCCAGTGCTGCCAGTACCTTCTGCAGGGTAACAAGACTGAGCGAGTTCACTCCCCTTTCAACGTACGAAATCATGGCCGGTGAAACATCGGCCCGTTTTGCAAGGTCACGGATAGACAGGCCATAGCGTTTACGCAGTATCTGAATGCGGCCACCGACATTGCTTTCTGAAGTTTTCAAGGGTGACCCTATATTCTTGCATTCATTTTCTGTCGGCATTTTCCATTACCTTTCCTGACACTAGACTATCTCACGCTGATATACGGATTTAGTCCAAACCATCGCCTACTGCCTTTACCAATTGAACGCACGCTTAACTGGCACGACTCGCCTGACTTGAGCATATCACGCGGGATCGTTACATAAAACAAGCCCAGGTGATCGGCACCGGAACGGCGCGGTTCAAACCGCAGACTTACACGCTTGTCCGCGCTCTCCCATGTTCTGGGTTCGGGCAGGTCAAAACGAAGGGTCTCTTTGCCGTTGATTTCCAGAACAAATCCTTCGGTCTTAGGTTCAGAAATAAAGCCAAGTCCGCCTGCAAATGCATAGACAACTCGATTGCTCCCTGATTCCTTTGGAAGAGGAACGGTTTCCCATGTAACCCTGTTACCTGGCTTGGTCTGCCGGCAAATATATATTCGGGCTTGGTCTTCACGATAGGAATGCCATGTACCATACTCCCCCTCATTTACAACCAGCCGACGATACCCGGGAAGGCAGCCGTCTGGAGCCGTTTGCTTAAACGTGAGAAACGACGCCGGCCAGCTTGTTCCGGGATGCGGCAGTGCAGTTGCATGTTCGAGCAGTCGAGCCAACAACCACTGATTTTCCGGTCTTCCTCCAGCACGCTGGTGATTAAGGCCACTGACAATGAGACTTCCTTTCCCAACACCCACTTCAAACAATAGAGCGTCGTCTTCAATCAGCGCCATACTCGGTACTGCGCGAATAATTACATTGGGACGAGCCGGTATCCGTTCGAGAACATACTTGCAGCTGCCCTCAAGCAAATCGAACCAGCCAGCGTCACACCAGCCATCCGGTGCCATGGCACGCGTCAGCGGATGGTCATAAACATAAGTGCCGCAGTGATTCTTATCCGGGACATCTCCAGCCTTCCACCAGGTGGTCTTGAACGTTACAGGGAGAGACATCAGGATACCCTCCTCCTTACCAAGAAACACAACGCCGCAGGCTCCGCGATCAACAGCGTTTACCACGCGACTGTCGAATAGACTATCGGTTAAATACACCGCATGGTCACTTAGAACACCATTAGTTGGAATCGGACTAATGTTCCAGTCGCCAAATTCCTTTATCTTCGACTCTGCAAAAACAGGAATAGGAAACGCTCTTGGGCGAATCACTGCAGGATAAAGCCAGGACGACCAGCTGTTGCTGAAACGCTTTGAGTCGGTAACCAGCTTAACCATGATCTTCAATTGGGCGGGTGACTTTGTCTCCGGCAATTCCAGATTGATTTCAGCTGCGTCAACCAATTCGCCCTGCGGTACATTCTGTAATGGCAATTTCTTATGAGCAAACGAACGACCACCAACCACCACTTCCCAAACCATTTCACCATGAAGCGGCCTCATCGAAAAATTAGACACAAGGACTTTCACCTGCATCTGGTTCCCGCCCCGGTAAGTCCTTCCAAGGCCATCCTGCAGCAAAACAACATCGTTATTGAACGTCCGGACCTCTTCCCTGGTTATTGTTTTTGGACGGAAGTAGTGATCTACCAAACCGTTAGAACTGGTCCAATAGTCCTGAAACAGCCACCAATGATAGCCTGATATTAATGGATTTTTGCGCAGTAATTCCAAATTACACTTGTGCAGTAGTGCGTAAAGCCGTTCTGATTTGTCGGCCCATTGATCGGCTTCCCTGTACAACCCGAGTTTTTGAAGTTTCTCCTTACCAGCGGTGAGCCAGAAAGGTTTGAAGTTGTGCTTGAATTGATCAACCAGATCAGAACGGGAAAACGTTACATAGTTAGCTGTCTCGTGCGAAATGACCGGTCTACCTGGCGAGGACGTTTCGTATTTAGCCGCGTTATCCACTGGATCAGCCCACTCGCTGAATTGAACAAAGTACAATGGCGCTGTTTCACGCTCTGCAGTTTGAGGTAAAATTTTAATTCCATCGGTATCAACATACCATCGCCCTGGATCAAACTGTTTGGCGATATGGTAAAAATCGTCTCGCATCAGCGGTTCACTATAAAGTTCATTACCGCGTACCCAACAGAGGATCGAAGGATGGTTCCTATGCCGTTTTATAGCGGCCTCCCACTCTCGTCTGTATGTCTCCATCGCCGGACCGGGATCTGTATCGGGCTTCACGTGGCGCTTCCAAGTTTCATATCCTGGCATAAACGGTCTGTAGACAATCGGAAACTCTGCCGTTGTGATGATGCCGATCTCATCGCACGCTTCATAATATTCCGGAGGCAGCATGGTGCTGTGATGCCGCACATGGTTGAATCCATAGGACTTGATTACACGTAATCGCGAAAGATGCAGGTTCTTGTCCGACGGCATCGCCATCTGCTCGGTATAAATGTGGTCATCACCGTAGCCACAAAGCATGAGCCGTTTACCGTTCAGAAACAAATACGGCCCTTTACTGGAGAACTGTCTCATACCAAAACGAGTATCCACTTCGTCGAGATTTTTGCCGTTTTTTAACAGGCTCAACCGCGCCTGATACAGCACTGGGGTATCGGGCGTCCACAGTTTTACTCCAGGCATCTTGGCTTTCATATTGATCGCTTTTCCTGTCACAACGCTGGTATCCGGTTTCATAACTTCCATTGCCACGCAATGATCTTTCTTGTCGAAAATTTCCAGTTTTACCTCGTCATGCAGGCCGGTCTTACCATTCAGTGTGGCGCTGACCGAACAACTGGAATTGGACACATCGGGCTGAACGAACAAATCACTCAGCCAGCAATCGGTCCTGGTCTCAAGAAATACATGTCCCCAGATTCCGCCCCAGGCCACATCCATGTAATCAGCCAGCGAAAAAGCGCCAAACAGACAATCGATTTCCCAGCGCTGTTTGGAATCAACCTGGATGGTAACGGTTACACTCCCGCCGAAAGCTGCGTATTGTGTAATGTCCCACTCAAAAGCTGAGACACAGCCGATGTGTTCACCCAGGTAATTCTCATTGATCCAGGCTTTCGCGTAGCGATTGACACCCGTGATTGCCAGAAATATTTTCTTCCCTTTCCATGCCTTTGGGATCTTCACCTCGCGGCGGTACCAGCCTTTGCCTACGAAATTGTGATGTACTTTTGCGGTTTCAACACCATAGCCCTGGTTATCCCAGATGCCGGGTACACGGATCCTGCCTTTGGCTGTTGGTGCATAACCCGGTAACGGCATAGCCGGCAATTTTACAGACGGTGAATACCATTTTTCATTTTCACCACGATCATTTGGGTCTGTGGCAAAATTCCACGTTCCATCGAGACTCAATGTCTCGCGTCCCTGTGCTCGCTCTACTTGAACCAGCGACCAGGATAAAATCACCGAACAAACCAATAGATACGCAGTTTTGTCAGCTCTGTATTTCATATCAGCCCCCACATATTATTTCCAAGGATTTAGCATTGAACATGTGTTCAGTATCCTGATTATATATTCAGGAGTCAACATTAAATTTGACTTTTCAGGATTCCGAAGGGGTGTATCTTTACTTTTCACAAATAAAGAATACCCGGGGCATTCATTTCACCAGCATGGCGTCGTTTGGTTTGAGATCGAGATTCAACTTCCTATTCTTCCAGGACAAAATCGCATGTTGTGGCTCATGTGTGGCATTGGCCAGCACAACCGCATCCTGCCCGTCCGGAGATCGAAAGGCATTGTGCAGTATTACCGGCATCTTGCGATCGCGATACGTAATCGTCGAACAATTTAGCGGCGGCAGATGCAACATCCGTCCAAACTGCAACCATGGTCTGCCTTCTCCATGGTAGAGATCCACCCAGCGCTGCATCAATTCGTGGTTTGGCGGCAACGGTGACATCATTACCGGCAAGCATGTACCATCAGTATTAATCTCCTCCAGCACCACATCATCCACCCAGACCGTAGCCTTGCCGGCAACATGTATCATAATCCTTAGAAACGCTGCACCGGCTGGCAATATAAAGTCCTCCGAACCACGCGTCCATCCCATACCCGCTGCAGGTATTTTAATTCCCCCACTGACATTCATGGATTTCGTTCCAGGAGCGAAAACACCAAACCTAATCGCGTTTGGTTTCGCCATATAGCCGGTTTTAATCCACATGCTGAGGCGATATTTTTTACCAACGCTAAAACCTTTCTCTGACACCGTTACATTCTGTGATACCTGAACAATATCAGGATCCGACATGTTTTCCACACGCAAACTTGCGTCGCCACCATGAACTTCCTTTTCTTCACGATATGCTTTACCGTTCCACACCTGCCCTTGATAACCGTGCAGATGTTCCCAGCCTTTGAAGCCTTCACGCTGCCACGCAGTCTCCTCAAAACCACCGTTGGCAAGCGCCGGTCCACCGGCACGCATCAAGGGAACCATGTGCGGGATCTGGCCGTTTGCCAGACAATACGCCATCATCACTGTATCTTCCCCGTGAGGATTACTCTGAAACGTCGGAAGAAATTCATGATAAAGATAGTTAAAAACCGACGCCCATTCACGCTGGGCTTCGCAGTCACGATAATCCTGGATACCAACAAGATGGTTGAACCGTTCATTCGGTTCCTCAACACACACGACCATATCGTGTTCTATCTTCCGGCATGCCTTAAACATCGTGCTCATTTGCTTCGTAAAAACTTCAGTCATCCATAACCCCGGCCCCGGCAGATGTGCATGTTCATTTTTATAGCAGAAAGGAAATCCACCTCCGACGACTTGATCCACCTGGATCATCTCGCAACCACGCCGGACCAGCGGGACACAAATGTCATTGTTCCACCAATCGATTGTCCATGGGTCACCCGGACACATGGTGGCTGTATCACCGCCCGCCAGCCAGCTCGGCATGCGGACATAAAGTTTTCCATCGCGCTGATGTACAGCATGCGGACGGGCTACCTCATCGAAACGCTTGCGGTCATCCCAGAAGAAACTCCCATCACCTTGTTTACGATACATCAATGTCCAGTGATAACCTGATGGCCAGGGGAACGCGTGACATCCGAGCGTACGCGACCGCGACACGAGGTTGGTAAACTGCTCATCCGACGGAAATACCGGAAAATAATCCGGTGTCACCCAACTCCAGACTTTCTCCCAACCCCAGTAGGCCGTGATCAACGGGGCAACAGGAAAGTTTTTCTTCCAATATTCCGTCAACCATTTCTCGATACGCGCCGGCTCGGCCAACCATTCACGCCCGAATCTCACCATCGCCGGTCCGTCTTTCATCCATGACGGAATGTCCTTGCGCTCTGCGTAGGGTATCGCACACCACGGTTGTTGAAGAGCCCACTCCTTGTAAATATCTGCCGCATCGCGCCAATCTGCCGGAGTTTCTTTGTCGGCGCTTGCAAAGGTTGTCATCACCACGTCAAAATCCATTTCGCAGGATTTCCCTGTAAAACAATGAGGGTTCCAGTCCATCTCAACACCCTCAGCCGTACGCCGCATTTCAAAATCTTTAGGATATCCTTTACAGTCATATGCCGCTGTGTAAAACCCGCCATGGTCATCGTAATAGCAGGCAAACTGCGCCGCGAGACTGCCGGGCTGACGGCCATAAACCCGTGAGCCGGTCTTCATCGCAGCAGGTTTACGGATGACGCCACCTTTCGTGTGACCAAAAACCGCCACATCGTCATCCATGTTTTTACCAAGGGGCGCACACAGTACAACGAAGGGAAACTGAATTTCCTCAAGTATCAGCGTGTCGGGAATTTTAATAGAAAGCCGCCAGTGTACGAGCGGATCGTCCGACTTTACTATCACCATACACGTTACATGAACAGGCCACTCTCCCAACCCATTGTACTCGAGTGTTGCTACACCATGTTTTACATCAGCGGAAAAACTCTTTGCATCGCGACTGGATAGATAGAATCGTTCACCGCCAATTTCAGCCTTTTTCGAGAATGCGAGGTTAAACAGACGTGATGCCACCTGTGGTGCGACAAAATTCGCATTATTTGCATTATCCACCAGTGATACGATCGCGCCTTTATCGGCTCTGCCAAGAATCAATGTCAACCGTTTGTTATGCAATAAAATAGGCGCCGTCGTATCAGTCTCCCCTGGCGCAACCGCGGCAAAACTGACCAGAAGAACCACGCCGTATAGAAACCATGATTTCAAACTTTTTGCGCTTTTAAAAAACACAACTACAACACGGGAAGTAATTTGCGGAATATTCATATCAAGATCACAAAATCAAAAAAAGGGTTCGAAAAGAATTTATTCCTCAATCACTGGTTCAATCCGTCGCAACTTCAGGAGAGTATTACAACACATCACGAGACCAAAAACCACACATGCCAGTCCGACGGCCAAAAACCAATACATTTTAAAAGAGGGTTCGCGGAAGAGAATAGTTTCTCCGGGATTCATGCGATTGACATAAATGAAGAAAGATTTTGAAGAATCCAGATGGTTTTTGAGAATATCGTAGCGGGCTTTCTGCGACTCAACATCCTTCGAATGCGAGGATGAATCAGTGCGGTTTGCCTGATAAATGGAATCTGCAAATTGATAGGAATATTCGCACTCGATACGACAAACCGATCCGTCCTGTTTCACCAGGTTGACCGATTGGATGCTGGCCGGCACACATATCCAGTTCTTTGAGTATGTATTCCAAGACATGATAGTCAGAAGATATACGCTTATACCGGAAACAAAGGCAAGAACGCCCAATATTAACCCTAGTGGTGGAATCGTTTTCATTGTTTGATTCGTCGTTTGTCTAATGGGAATATATTCCTGCCCCCAACTGTAAAGCGAGAAAAAAATATATCGTTAAATGTACAAAAATTAAATTTTGCTTCTTGAAGAATTTGCAAAATCGGTCACGATACCTCACATCCATTTCCTGTTTCCGACAGGAATGTTTTTTTAAAAATACAGGGAGAATAATATTATGCGCTGTTTGATTGCCTGGTTTATATTGATTCAAACAAGTCTTTTTGCCGCAGTTCTGAATGGCAACTTTGAGAATGGCATGGACAACTGGTCGATAAAACACGACTGGTATGCAAAACCAAAAGATTCCGGACTCAGTTTAATTTCGGTTGTCGAAAAGGAAGGTCACAATGAAGGTAAAGTGCTGAAAATTAGTGGTGATGGAAAACGCGGCCTGGCCATGCAGCTGATACCGGCTTTCCCTGGCCAGTACAAAATCAGCGGCTGGATAAAATGTCAGAATCTCGATACCGGGCACGCAGGCGTGCTTCTTGAGTGGATGGATACAACCAACAAATGGATGCGCGGCGACTGGGCATTCAAAGCCTCAGGCAATAAGGATTGGCAACGTTTTGAAACGGTCGTCACAGCGCCGCCCGGAACGCGGTCGGTTCATTTCGACCTTATCACCACCGAACCGAACGAGGGAACGGTTTGGTTCGATGATATCACGATCAACCGCATCCCTTCAAACACACCACCACCGGTTGCGCCAGAATTAACCGTAGTTACATCCGAAGGATCCAGCGGCGCTCTGGAAGTTTCGTGGGATCCGAAGACACTTGTTGAGGGTACAGTCTCACTGATCCTGCATTGCGATATAAAATCGCTAAAGCATCTGGAAAATACTGCGCCGCGAGCCGTGCTAGACAGCGCAACCGGCAAGGGCAAGATCGAAGGATTGACAAATGGCAAGACGTATCATGTTTCAGTGGTCGCCGTTGATGCCGATGGACGCAATTCACCGCCGGGTAAGATCGTAAAAGTAAAACCATACCATCGGCAAACTCCGCGGCCGGGCTGGGTTGAGGCAGAACGTCAGGCCGGCGAGTCGCTCACTCGTGTTTCATGGTCACCGCATATCCTGAACAAGAACATCAAAGCTATCCACATCTCCATACCGGAAAAAACATCAGGTAAAGCCATGGAAATCCGTGTTGTGAAGGTGACAAAGATACTGCAACAGTATCGCCCCTTTTACTGTACTGAACCTTGGATAAACGTGGATATTGAATTATCCCCGGAGGTCAGTAAGGTTGGCGTACAGGCAGAAGATGAAGACGACCTTGTCGGTAATATCGCCTGGACCGAAATCCGGGCGGCACCCCCGTCAGTTATGCTCCCATGTCAGTTCTGGATGACACCACCTACAGAAAATATCGCCAACTCCATAACGAAGCCGGTCGAGGCACAACAGGTGTTCGATCTATCCCTGTTACAAAACCAGACAAAGGGTTTCCAGGTTGTACTGAGGCCTGAACAGAGTCTACATAAAGTACGGACCCGGTTTGAACAGTTACGGCATGAAGATGGGAAAACAGAGATCGATGCACGTTGGATTGCCTGGCATTTCGTAGAGTATGTTCAAATCGAGAAGAATTCCAGGGCAACTCCAAAGAAGGAACTTGTCTGGCCAGGCCCGGCAGAGTATCCCGACGAACTTGCTGCAGATTCCATACGCGATCTGGCGCCGGGACGGACCCAGCCAGTCTTCGTCCGTGTGACCGCGCCATCGAAAACAAAACCGGGACTCTATCGCGGTAAAGGCCGGATCGAAGCCGATGAGGGTGTATGTTCTTTTGATTTCAATATCCGGATATGGCCAGTTGAACTGCCCGAACAACCACGGCTGAAGTTCGTCTATTGGTTCTCATGGGATGACCCGTGTAAATGTTTCGGCGTTGGCAAGTTCTCGTCAGACGGCTGGCGGGTGCTGGAGTGTATTGCCGACCTTATGCGCGTTCATCATCAAAACAGTGTAGTGGTGCCATGGGACCTGGTTCATTCATGGCGGATGGCGAATGGAAAACTGGTACATGATTTTTCAGACTTTGACAGATTCATACAGACCTTCCAGAAACACGGAGTTGACCAGCTCTTCTGCCTGACTCATATGGGATCTCGCACTACAGGCGAGTGGGAGTGCCCAACCATGGGACCGCACAAATATACAATCCGCAAGATCGAGTCAAACGAAGTGGAACAGGTTGACGTCGTGGAAATCCTTCCAATGCTTGAACAACATATTGCAGACCTTGGCCTTCTCAACCGGTTCTCTGTCCATGTGGCGGATGAGCCGACTCCCAAAAATGTAGATAGTTACCGTCAGTTTTCGGCGCGGGTTAAACAGGCAGCACCAAGACTGCGACGTATTGATGCCATTCATGTACCGAACCTTCAGGGTTCACTCGAAATCTGGGTTCCCCAGCTTAACTACTTTGAGAAATGGCTGGACCAGTATTACACTGCACAGGCGGCTGGAAACGAACTCTGGTTCTACATAGCATGGGTACCACAGGGAACTTACCCGAACCGCATGATCGATAGTCATGCGATCAAGCCGCGCATTCTGCACTGGTTAAACGCACTTTATGGAACAACAGGGTACCTGCACTGGGCTCTGAACCGGTGGTCGATTCCACTCTCCAGTCTCGAATCGCCCGGAGACCAGTATATCTGCTGGCCCGGTCAACGTTTCATTGCAAACAGTTCGTTGCGATATGAGGCGGAACGCGAAGGACTTGAAGACTGTGAATTTCTGTTTATGGTACGCGATGCGCTGGAAAAGCGCGGACTCAGCCGTACCGAGGCCAATAAACGGCTCTTCGAACTGGCACGGCCAGCTATACAGGATATCCAGAACTATACTCGATCCTGGCGGGAACTTGAAAACGCACGCGAGACATTGATACTCGAATTGATAAAATGACAACCCTACCCAGCCAAAAAATTTAGAGATGATTATTTAAGGATATCTTTCAGTAAAGATCCACCTTTTTTCTTGAGTACATCCTTCAGAAGTTTTCCTCCTTCTTCCTTGATTGCGTTCTTTGCAGCATCTTTGACCAGGTTGGAAGTGGCAGATTTTATCGCATCGCTGGATATGACAGGTTTTGCCACTGGACCTTCTATCGGCACCTTGACTGTAACATTTTCGAGGTATTTGAATGCGTCTTTTCCAACCAGCCTTTCAGTGACCGGAACCTGCGCAACATATTTTACCATGCCATCAAGAGTAACATATCCGGAAAAAGTTATTTTGTAGTCCTTATTACCAATTGTAAGAGGTGATGGCTCAAGTTTTCCATTGCGACAGACAAAAGTTACAACTTCACTTGGGATGGAAAGAGGCTTCACCTCAAGGCTGGAAACATCGAGCAAGGTCTTAAGAAACCCGCCCGGCACAAGGACTACATTCTTCAGTATAAATTCACCTTCAACGTTTATTTTGTCTTTCAATCTCTCATCAAGAGGAACGTAACATTTCCGTAATACGAGATCAGTCTGCCCCGAAGTTACCACACAACCGCGGAGGACCGGATGGACACGGCCAATGAGGTCCGACATCATTGCATCTGTAATTTTCACATTACGAAGCACCTGCGAGTTATCGGCAATAACAAGAAATGCAGGTTCTGTCACGGCATTTATTTCCGGCTTTATCTTTAAATCGCCATCATTAACTTTTGTATTAATATCCGTTTTCACAAGTCCTTTTGCGGCTGATGCATTGAATTCAAGTCCTGTTATTTCCATTCCAAAAGCCTTCAATTTCGAGAGATACAGGCCTGTATTCGCATCCGTTTTCTGTAACATTTTTTTCCAGTCCGATTCAGCAAGGGAAGTGTTTAAATGGAATTTCGTTTCGCGCTTTCCCTCCATTTCGACTGGTGTACCGCCAAGCGCCGTGACAATCTCCCCTATCCGCTTGAAATCACACGTCATCAATCCGTCGAGCAATAACAATTTTTCTTTTTTCAAATCCTTAAAAGAACCTTCGGCAGATAATGCAAGCATCGACGAATCAAGCTTGAACTTCTTTACGATTATATCGCCGGAAATATTGTCCTGATCGGAATCCATTGTCAGACTAACCACAGGTTCACCGATAATTGGACCAGCCGCCGGCTTGATTTTCAGATTATTTATGACAGTTTCAATACTGATTGATTGTGCATTTTTAGCCTGGTTAATAGCAAATCCACCGTCAAGGTTACCCGACACTGACGAACCTTTGGGTAGAGAAAGAAAATCAGACATCTGCGAGGCAAGCTTCTCCAGGCTGATTTTTGCGTTACCCGACCCGGAGATTACCGGAACTTTACTCGTCCAATCGTCAACACCCACGAGAGGAACATCTACTTTACCTGCGGACATTACTATATTCAAACCGGTCATTCTGAATTTGTGCCGAACAGCATCAGCCTCAACAGAACATCTTAGCGAAATCTGTGGCTCAGATATTTTCTTTTTTTTTGCTGAAAACTTCATATCGGCGGCATCGACAGCAAACGGACTCATCGCAAACAGTCCTTCCTGCATTTTGCCGTTTGCCGTAACATTTATCATGCCGGAACCGTCATTATCTGCCTGCACAAGTCCCATCCCTCTGCCAAGTGCAAATAAATTTTTAACATCAACCCTGGCCTTTAATTCCATTCCCTGTATATCCGTACTCTCCGGCTTTTTCCCAGGAACTATGCGGACGACATCCGCCTTCGCTGACAGAGGCATCGATTCAACAAACATTTTAAGTGCAGATACATTTGCAACCGCACCATCTGCAGTGGTTTTTAAAACCATGTCAACACCTGCCCTTGCAGAATTCATGACAAAAGGACTCGGAGCAAGACCAGCAACCTTCAAATCTTCCAGCGTCATCCGACCTGTGATATTTCTTTCTGTCGCAGATACGCTTTGGATACGGGACACTGAAGAAATTTTTCCGGCAGCCGAAATTTTACCAAGCGCAATGAATTTACGCGCTTCTGCCAGGGCCAATGCAATATCAGCGTTAAGAGTGACCTGCATATCCCTGAGATCGCCGCGCCCACTCATGTTTGCGAAACTTGATGAAAGCAGGCATCTCTCAATACGCGGCCCGTCAGCCGTAAGGATAACCTTGCTTTCAAGCTGGACCGGATGACTGAGTGTCATAATCCTGCCATCAGACTTGGCTTCGACATCAGCCAGCTTGATATTCGCTAGACAGGACAAACTATCACCAACCGATTGTATTTCGGCTTTTGCCGTCAAATCACCTTTGGATATCAATACCCCCTTCTCGATTCGAAGAGTCGCCGGTATCTGGCCGGCAAGACGCGGAATATCAAGCCTGGCATTCATTACAATGTTACCTGCCGGATATTTTGCGCCCTTGTCAACCAGGTCTCCGCTCGCTGTTGCCGTCAGGAAGGGTGAATTCAGGTTGAAACTTCGAATATTTATGCTCTTGTTGTTCACAAGAACGCTGAATTCCAGTTTTAATGAATCCATTTTAGGCTTGTCAGTACCAAGCGGACTACCGGACAATATAAGATTCGAAACGCTGATCGAACCATCAGCCCCAATCTTATTCACACCCTGCACCTTGACAGAAAGCCTGGTATCAAGCATACCTTTGACAGCAGGTACATTTGCCGCCGAGGAAGCCATTATTCCGAACGGTTCAAGGTCAAGAGATATGACTTCTGAAGTAATATCGGCCATGACTTTAGATGGGTCAAATACTCCATTTTCCAGTATTTTTACAGATCCGCTGAGACGGAACGCTCCTCCCCCCACCTGGCAGAGCCCTGCCTCAACATTGACCGGCTTGTTCAAACTTGTGATGGCAATGACGCCGTTGATCTTTTCAAATTCATATTTTCTATCACTGCCCGGTACTTGAACAGATACCTTTCCATTCTCAATCTTAATCATGCCGGTCAGATCAACCGGCACCTTAACTGATCCATCAGATTTTACGGGAATTGGTACCGAAACATTTGCGACAGGACTCCCAGCTGATTTTTCCTTTTCTTCTTTTTGTACACCTTTGCTCTCATGTGACTGGGACGACTTCGTCCTTTCCACAACATTTTTCTGCGCCGTAACCACAGAGAATTCAGGAGAACATATGATTATAGCGCCTAAATCGATTTTTTTCCCAATCAGTCTGGCAAGCCCATGCGATATTTTAATTTCTTTAACTTGAAGCTTAACACCCTGTTGATCAGAAAATGTCAGCCCCCTGATACTGTTACCGGAAAACCATCTGAAGGACCATGAATCGACACTGACCTTACCCTTACCAGCTGCATTCACGTTATCCATAACAATCCGGCGGAAGAAATCCATGGATAAAATGGATGGTAGAAGCGCCAGTAAACCGGCAAGAACCAGAATTACGAACACCAATGACGGTAATAAAAGTTTTTTCTTTTTCCTAACCTCGGTCGTCTCTGATGTCATATAAATAAATCTCCTGTAAATTCAGAAATACCAGATAAAATCCATTCAAATCAGATATAAAATAATGTCATTACTTATAGTTAACTGCGGCTTTCTGCGCAAGATCAACAATTGATGATGATTTTTCCCATTCAATAGGCATAATACCGCCTCTATGCAGAATATAAAACAGGCAGAAAACACATCAGTTCCCAATGTGGTCCCGGAACAGATTGAATTCGCCAAGAAACGGACACAACGACTATCGCTGATTGAATCAATATCCAGCGCATGTATGTTTGGATTCGGTGACAATTATTTCGCGCCATTTGCCCTCTTCTTGAATGCCGGTAATCAGGCAATGGCCATACTGGGAACACTTCCACCTGCAATCGGATCCCTTGCACAGATAATCGGCGCATCCATTGCCGAACGAATGGGAAAACGAAAACCCATCATTGTAATATTCGTATTCCTGCAGGCGTTGTGTTATCTTCCATTATTCTGGATCCCCTTTTTCTTCCGTTCAATAGGCCTTACCTCGATGATTATCATGGCAACTCTTTGCGCGTTCTGCATCAACCTTACCGGGCCACCATGGCTGAGCATGATGAGCGATGTTGTTCCGGAAACAAAACGCGGCAGATATTTCGCCATGCGTTTGCGGTTCTGGGTAGTTGCAATCATTCTCTCCATGGTTGGTGGTGGAATTATTCTATGGTGGTGCAATCTTAAAAATTTTACCTGGCTTGGATTCGGAATTATTTTCACTACAGCGGCTGCCGCAAGAATCTACAGTTCCTATCTTTTAAACCTCCATTACGATCCACCGTTCAACCCGTCGAAAGAAGATTATTTTTCCTTCTGGGATTTCATCCGGAAAACTCCCCAGTCCAATTTCGCAAAATTCACTCTAGCCGTGGCTTCCATTAACGGACTCACCAACATCGCAGGCCCTTTTTTCAGTGTTTATATGCTCCGTGACCTCAACTGGAACTATATCCAATTCACGGTAAATACGATCGGTTTCCTTGTGGGTCAGCTTGTGTTCATATCCTGGTGGGGAATGATGTGCGACAGACACGGAAACCGTTCCGTTTTGATTGCCACAAGCCTGATCATACCTTTAATTCCTTTGCCATGGGCATTTCTAAAAAGTTTTTCACTATTGATGTGTCTGCAGTTTATCTCCGGCAGTGTCTGGTCAGGCTTCAATCTTGCCGCCAGTAACTTCATCCTCGATGCGTGTACGCCCAAGAAACGTCCACGGGCAACAAGTTACTACACGGCGGTAAACAGTTTCTTCTCTCTCATCGCAGGTAGCGTTATAGGAGCTTTCCTGGCAGAACATCTTGTGTCCGACTACAATTTCGGGTTTATGCATATTACGTTTATCTCATCGCTTCCGGCCGTATTCATAGTCTCCGGTATCCTGAGGTTCATCCCGGCAATATTGATAATGCCATATCTCAAAGAAGTGAGGGAAACTGAACCAATAAAGCCAGCCCAGATCTTGTGGCGCTTTACCACCGGAGAACCAATATTCAGCCAATTACAGCAACTGGTTAATCTGTTGTCCGCCCCGATAAAACGAATCAATGGATCAGACAATCAAGAATCTGCAGATTGATTAAAATCCGTGCTTTCAGGATACCAAGATCCGCTTTAATCAGTTTACTGGCCGTATTGACGAGAACGGACTGTATCGATGGACTGCCCTATCACTTCGATCTTTGCCAAGTCGGCCGTGCCCAGTCCGGCCTGTTCAGCCAGAAGCAAATGGTTCTCGCACTTCGCAAACGGAGCAACACCCTGCGATACGCGCGGGTTGGTAAATCCCATCACTGCTGTTCCAACCGCGTCAGTGGCAACCGGATTCAGTCCCGCGATCAGTACACCGGGTGTTGTGAATCGCATGGGAAGTTCAGGAATCCACGGCCCTTCACTACCGCTAGTCGAGGTAATACCATCAATGATACCGAGATGGATTGGCCGGGCTGCACAGATGTCAGTGATAATTCGCGGTACACGCTGATAGCCAGAGCCGGGAACAAAAAAAACCTCCTTTGCACCAGGTGGATCAAACGGCAATGTACTTTGTCGCGGTCCAAACCCCTTCAAATCGTGTAATTTCCCCCGCCCTTGTGTTGCGTTCTCACCGGGTGCTTCGTCACCATACAACGCATTGGGTGTAATGCCGAACAAGTTCTTCATAGTCAGTGTAACACCGGTAGTAGCGTGTTCTTTGAGTTTGCATAGCGAAATCATCACATCGGTATCAGCATACGACCGGTTAAACTCAAACTGACTGAAGAGATACCCTGTGCCTGGTACCTTCATTTCCGCGTAATCCCGACTGCGCCCGAGATTACGAGTGTCTTCAAACTCGACATTACCAGCCGCCTGTAATGCCTTCACATCCCAACCAGCGGCCTGCAGGGTCTGTTCCAGCGGTTGATGGAGATTGGTGGACTCCACAAACCTTACTCGACGCGCACCAGCTTTGAATAATGCCGTCACCAGCGCATGTGCTGTCGCGGGGTGCGTCATGTATGTCTCGCCCACCGAATGGCCCAGTGTTGGTTTAAAACTGGATCCAGTCAGATTGACTTTGATAGTGACCGTCTTATGCTTGACTAATCCGCTGATACCACCGAGGAAATCAAAACATCTTGCCAGCGCAGTTTGCAACTCCATCCCGTAATCACGGCAGGATACGATGGCAACTTTCGCATTACCAGTTTTGGCAGAAACCAGTTCCGCTGCACGTACCGGCCCAAACGACAATCCCGCGGCAACAACCGCGCTCCATCGCAAAAATTCGCGCCGGTTGCAGGAAAACACCTCTCTATATACATTTTTGTGCATCGTGTTTTTGAAATTCACAATTACGCATTATTATCCATAATCTATCGTGCCTCTGTCAAGAGGCACTCGAACTTAGACATAAGAACTTAATCTGGATATTAACCAGCTTAGCTTTTTCATCACAATAAGGATAACAGCATGGAAGCACACACAATATCTGGACTAGACAGGCGTTGATTATCTGGCATAATTCAACACCATGAAATTGTTGAATTTTGAAGAAGAGCTGGACTCGTTTAACTCTTCTCAGCGGTATAAAGCACTTACACAACTGGCTGAAAAGCATCTGAATACTGCGGCGCCGGAAGGCACCAACGTAAACATGCATTTTCACTCGTTCTTTTCCTACAATGCCGAAGGTTATTCGCCTTCTCATATTGCCTGGGAAGCAAAGAAAAATGGTCTCTATGCTGCAGGACTGTGCGACTTTGACGTATTGGATGGCATGGAGGAATTCCTTCAGGCAGGACTCATCCTGGGCTTGAGAAGTACCGTAAATGTAGAAACACGCGCATATCTCAAAGAATATGCAAATGTTGACATCAATTCACCCGGAGAACCGGGTGTGACATATATAATGGGCGCAGGGTTTGCGAAGGTGTTCCCGCCTGACTCACCCCAGGCCAAAGGACAGGCCGGGTACAGGGACCGCGCAAGGTCCAGAAACATTTCGCTTATCAACAGGATCAATCCGCATCTACCTGACATCGCAATTGATTACGAAAAGGACGTCGTTCCGTTGACTCCTTCGGGTTCGGCAACAGAACGTCATATTATCAGTGCTTACATCAACAAGGTTAAATCCGTTTTCGAACATCCCGATGCAGTTGTCGGGTTCCTTTCAAAACTACTGGGTAAAAACGCTGAAGAAACCATTGAACTGTTGGCCAACATGCCGGCGCTTGAAGAAATCGTGCGGTCAAAACTCGCGAAACGCGGGGGCATCGGCTACGAGCAGCCATCTGTTGGAACATTTCCGGCCGTGGAAGATTTCATCAAGTGGGTTGCTTCCTGCGAAGCAATCCCGATGACCACCTGGCTCGATGGAACAAGCGGCGGTGAAAAAGATGGCCGGGCCATGCTGGAATGCCTGAAAGCCAAGGGTTGTGTCGCAATGAACATAATTCCAGACCGTAACTGGAATATTTCCAATGCTCAAATCAAGGCAATCAAGACCGCGAATTTAAAGGCAATTGTGGAAGCTGCCGAAAAAATGTATCTGCCCATAAACATCGGTACAGAAATGAATAAACTGGGACTACCGTTCGTCGATGATCTGAATGGTGAAGCGTTAAAACCATACAGGGAAGTTTTTCTCAGAGGTGCACGCATAATGACGGGACATTCCCTGTTATTAAGATACGCCGATTATTCGTATATTTCCGCAAGAGCTAATACCGACTTTAAGAACGTCCAGGCAAAAAACGCATTTTTCGAGGCTGTTGGGAAAATGATACCCATGACAACCAGTCAGGCTATGCAATTGAAAGATATGGATAAAGAAAAAGCAATTGCCTGGTTTAGAAATGCAGTGTCAGGTAAATGATTTGTTTATGGTAGGGCGCGACAGCCCTGATGCGCCGTAATTTATTACCGGCGGGTCCAGCGGCCCTCCCTACTATTAAGAGATGATGTAGATTGGAATAACACAGGAAAGGATAGTTTATGAACTGGCTTGGCCTTGAAGGAAAAGTTGCAATTGTAACAGGTGGCGCACAAGGTATCGGGAAGGCCTGCTGTGATGCTTTTGCCGAAGTTGGCGTCAAGGTCGTTGTTGCAGACGTTAATGCAGAGGCAGGTCACAAGACTGTTGCAGAAATAACCAGAAAGTTCAAAACCGGTGCCTTCTTTGTGATGGTTGATGTCACCAATAAAAAGAGTGTTGAGGAAATGATAACCAGCACACTGGAAAAATTCGGTCGCGTGGATATTCTTGTAAACAACGCGGGTATTTTGATCCCCCGCCTGCTCGTTGACCCGGCAGGTAAGGAAGAACTTTCCGAACAAATCCTGGACAAGATGATAGCCATCAACCAGAAAGGCTACTTCCTCTGTGCGCAGGCAGCTGCCCGTGAAATGATAAAGAGCGGTAAAGGAGGAGTAATCTTCAACATGTCATCAGAATCGGGTCTGGAAGGATCAGAGGGCCAGAGTGTTTATGCCTCTACAAAATGCGCTGCATATTCAATGACAAGATCATGGGCAAAGGAACTCGGTAAATACAAGATCAGGGTGATCGGGGTAGCTCCCGGCATCATGGAAGCAACAGCATTGAGAACGGAAGAATACGAACGTGCCGTTGCATACACCCGCGGCATAACGGTTGAACAGTTGCGAGCAGGATATGCGAAGACATCTATCCCGTTGGGTCGCAGCGGCAAATTGTCCGAAGTGGCCGATACGCTGTGTTTCCTTGCATCTGACCGGGCCGGGTATATACATGGGACCACAATAAATATTTCCGGTGGAAAATCCAGAGGTTGATAGTCTTTAAAAGAAAGGTTTATTAAATGAAAGCTGCTGTCATCAAAAAACCAGGTGTTGTTGAGGTCGAGAATGTACCTACTCCGGAACCAGCGGCCGGTGAAGTGCTCCTTAAAGTAGAGGCATGCGCCATCTGCGGAACAGACCAGCGCGTGCTTTCCGGCGAGAAACACGTTGACGTACCTATTGTCGGCCATGAAATCACAGGCCGTGCAACCAAACTAGGGACCGGCGTAAAAGGAATCAAGGAAGGCGGCCGTTACATTGTCCAGACCGTCATTGGGTGCGGCAAGTGTTCGATGTGTAAAATTAACCGGCACAATCTTTGCGAAGCCGGATTCAAGGCAATGGGCTACCAGTTTAACGGCGGTTTTGCTGAATATATGATCATGCCGAAGGTGGCTGTTGACCAGGGATGTCTCATCTCTGTGCCTGAAAACATTTCCGCTGAAGAAGGTACGCTGATCGAACCCTTAAGCTGTTGTGTTAACGGAATGAAATATCTTCCACTCGAAAAAATGGAGCATGTTGTCGTTTTCGGCGGCGGAATAATCGGCGTCATGAACGGCCTCGTCGCAAAGGCACGTGGCGCAAAGTGTGTGACGATCATGGATGTTTCGCAGGACCGGCTGGATCTTCTCAAGAAACTCGGCCTGCCGTTCGACAACCTCGTCAACAGCAAAACAACAAGGCCGGAGGAATGGGTTAAACAACACACGAATGGACGCGGGGTCGATGGTGTCGTCGTTGCAGCGTCGGTAAAGCCGCTGGTTACAGTTGGAATCAAACTTCTGGCCCGCTCGGGACATCTTTCGATTTTCGCTGGTATGCCGAAATCGGATCCAATTGAAGCAACAGACCTGAACCTGATCCACTACCGTGAGCTCAACATTCACGGGGCAAACAGCTCAGCCCAGGAAGAATACCTGACAGCTCGGGATTTCATAGTGTCCGGCAAAATCAATGGCAAACCACTTGTTACCCACAAGTTCAGTCTGACGGACTTTAATAAGGCGGTAAAAACACAACATGATCCGTCAACAGGTGCGTTGAAGGTAGTTATTGTTCCTTAAATAAAAAAGCCGTAACCGGAGTGATGAACCCCTGTTACGGCTTTCACTTTTTCCTAATGTTTAACCGAGATAAGCCCCATTCTCCTTGAGCGTCTTCTGCAGTTTCTCGATGTTTACGTTTCTGGGCACACAGCCGTCTTTCACGGCAATCGCCGCGGCGGTTCCAGCCGCCATACCGGTCGTAAAGCACGCGGGAATCAGCCTGCATCTCTCCGCAACCTTCAGGTCCATGGAAATACACCTTCCGGCTGCAATGACGTTATCAACACTCTTCGGTAACAGTGCCCCATAAGGAATATAAACCAGATTCTTGCCTCCGGCACTGGCAATTCCTATAACATCCTTGAAAACGTCGGGCTTGATTACAGTATCATATGCCATATGCGTAACGCCCTTCAGCAGTCTCGTCGTCCTGACACCAAGCTGGGGAGCAACCTCGAGCAGAAATACGTTTTCATTGCCGGGCGTTTTCTTCAACTTTTCGACGCTGTCCCATATCTTTTTCCGGTAGTCCATTTCCATACGGGTTAACACCTCGACATCCAACCCGTCTCCCTCGTCCCCGCCCATGTTCAACCACTTTACCCCCTTGATGGGAGTGTTAAATTTTTTATCACCGGGCACATTGCCAATGCGATGGACAAGACCGATATGCCTGGCATACTTTGTATACTCAGCCCCGGCAGCCGCAAACGTATCACCGTCTCCACTTGCATCAACAACTACTTTCGCCAGTATCGCCTGCCGGCCCGACTTGCTCTCAAAAACTGCGCCCCTCACCTTGTCACCATCCATTATCGCGTCTACACCCCAGGAATGAAGGAAAACCTTCGCGCCGGACTCCCTGATCATCTCGCTGAGAATATACTTGGCCGCCTCTGGATCCGCATTAGGATCACGACCTTCTTTCCACTCTGTTACTCCGCAATCACCAAGAGCGGTCAGCCTGTTTATCATCTCTCCATTGATACCCCGTGCTATCTGGACCGGCTTGCCATCGATTTTCGAAAAAGTGCCAATCAGGAGAAGAACCAACCCGCCTGTGAAAAGCCCTCCGAAACATCCATATCTCTCCACAATGGCAACATTCACGCCAAGTTTTCGCGCAGCAATCGCAGCGGCAACACCCGCAGGGCCTCCACCGACAACCAGTACATCCGTATCACACTTTATTGGCAGTTCTCTTTCAGGCTGGAAAATTCTACCCGATCGCAGAACGGCGCTTTTGCTCTTGTCATTCGTAATAACCTTACCTGAGTCCAAATCAATCTTACTGGGATTATTATCGGCAAACAGATTACTTACACCAAAACCAGCAGCAATACCGGACAATCCAACCCTGCCAAGGAATTCTCTTCTGGAACATTTATTACTCATTTTTACTTCTCCTGATTAATACTCACTTTATAATTAATTCAACAAACAGCTTATTCAAATTCTGCCACCAGAAATGTATGGTCCGATGGTTTTTCCAGCATTCGCGGTTTCACATCTATATACGAATCCCTGGACTTGGCAGCCAGCACTGATGTAGCAAGAATATGGTCAACTCGCCAACCCATTTTTCGCTCCACGGCATTGATTGTTCTATAATCGAAAAACGTGTATTGATCCGGTTCCGGATGATACTTCCTGAAGACATCCACAAATCCCCAGGCCAGGGTATCGGCATATGCTTTACGTACATCAACATGGAAACAAACATGATCTTCCTGTTCCGCGGCGTTATGAATATCCATGGCTTCTGGCGCAACATTCAAGTCGCCAACCCACACAAGCCTGTCTTTTGGCGTAAAATGACAGTTGAAATATGCCTTAAGTCTTTTGAACCATTTGAGTTTATACTGGTACATCGGATGGTCAATTTCACGCCCCTGGGGTACGTAAGTATTCACTACGTTAACATTTCCGACCTTTGCACAGAGCAATCGCGTCTCATCAGCCTGCCCGCCATCATCAAAACCAAACCTTACATCAGCCGGTTTCTGACGGGAAATCAACGCCACACCGTTGTAGGATTTTTCCCCGCGGAAGATAACATTATATCCAGCCTCAACAAACGCAAGGGAAGGAAAGTCCTTATCCTCCACCTTGGTCTCCTGAATACACAGGACATCTGGTTTGCATTCCTTGAGCCAGCCCAGAATAATTTCAAGCCTGGATCTTATCGAATTAGCATTGAAGGTGGCTATCTTCATAACAGGTACCAATGAAATAAAATACAATATCAAGACATCAATATTCCAGGACTCCCTGAAATACATGCACAGCTGGGCCAAGCAGAGAAACTTTTTCAACACCGTCATCGGTCAGATGAAAATCAACAGTCAGCACATCACCACTGGCAGCAACAACCTTCACCGGGGGTTTTACTTTACCCATCTTGGCCGCCACAAGCGCGCTTGCAGTTATACCTGTACCACAGGCCAGTGTTTCGCCTTCCACGCCACGCTCATAGGTCCTGATCCTGATGGATCGCGGACCGATAATGCTTATGAAATTGGCATTCGTACCCGCGGGTTTAAAGTCCCTATGATACCTTACAATCGCGCCAAGTCGCTGAACATTACAGCGGGCCAGATCTTTCATCTCTATTACCGCATGCGGTACACCTGTGTTGACAAAACCATATTTCAATGTTTTACCAGCAGCTTTAAGCGTCCTGTTAAGTCGCCAATCCTTTGGAGAAGTCATCCAAAGGCGCACATTGTTACCCATTATCTCAGCACGCAGAATTCCGGCAACAGTATCAATTGTCATTTTTGCCGTAGCGGCCTTTAAATCATGCGCCAGTCTTGCGACACAACGCGCACCATTACCACACATCTCAACTTCACGACCGTCAGGGTTGAAGAACCTCATCCGGAAATCAGCTTTCCCGGAAGGTTGGATAAGAATTATGCCTTCACTGCCGACACCTGTCCGGCGGCAGGCTATACTGGCAATCCAGTTTTTGTCTAAAATCGGAAAGTTTTTCTTCCGATCATCAACCAGAATAAAATCATTCGATGCCCCGTGCATTTTCCAAAAAGGTATCTTCATAATATTCCCCTCAGCCATTCATCCAGCATCTCAGTGATTGTTTTTTGGGGAGGATTTACCGGCTGAGAAACTATGGAAGGTGATTCTTTTTGAAGCCCGACAAGATCAACAAGAATTTTCAATCCCTCACGCAACACCAGATCCGGAGGTGCAGCATTTTTTTCAGCACCACCGTCATCATTATCATCGTCAGGCACCAATTCCTTCTGTAGACTGGTCAACTCCTTCTCGGTTTTGGCAAGATCCTTGCGTTTACTGAGACTCAGCGGAACTTCCTTTAATTTATTGATGGATTCAATGTTGCCAAGGAGTTTGAGATAGGCGGAATATTTTGCATCTGCAGCCCTGCGTTTTTCCGATTTCTCGACAAGAACCGGTATAAGTGATTTTAACTTTGTATCGACCGACAAATAAGGCACTTCGTTAGTTACCGACCATGGGAGCGGATTCGGCAAATATTCTTCGCCAAATTCCATCTTATCAAAAGGAGATGGAATAACGATATCCGGATGAACACCTTTGAGCTGGGTTGATCCCCCGTTGATCCGGTAATACATCGCTGCTGTTACCTTGATGGAACCGAGCTTCCCGTCACGGCTCATATCAAGGATGCTTTGAACTGTTCCCTTGCCGTGGGTTTTGGAGTCCCCAACAATAAGAGCACGACCATAATCCTGCAATGCTCCGGCAAGAATTTCAGAAGCCGAAGCACTGAAACGATTTACAAGTACAACAAGAGGTCCGGCATATGCCACGGACGGATCCCTGTCAGACAGAACAGCCGGTGTAGATCGGGTCGATCCGCCTTCGGCAACCTGGACAACAGGTCCCATGCTGATGAAAAGACCTGTCATACCGATCGCTTCAGGCAGATAACCGCCCCCATTATTACGAAGGTCGAGAATAATCCCCTCTATACCCTTCGCTTTGAGGTCTTCGAGAGCACGTTCCACATCAACAACAGAACTTTTGGCCTCCGCCCCGTCATCAGCTTTTGCCTTGATGTCTGCATAAAAAGCCGGAAGGGTGACAACTCCAAGTTTGTGAATAACGCCATCCTCTCCGACAGATTGCTCAACCTTGTGTTTTGCCGCCTGTTCCTCCAGTTTTACTTCATCACGTTCAAGGTCAACTATTTTTGTTGTTGTACCTGTAGGATCAGAAGCTGGAATAACCACAAGAGTGACTTTTGTGCCTTTTTTCCCGCGGATAAGCTTAACGATCTCCCTTAGTGGAAGGTGAAGAATATCACGGGGTTGATCATTCCCCTGCCCCACGGCGATAATTTTATCACCCGGGACAAGCCGGACATCCCGCTTGTCCCTCGCCGCGGGACCACCAGGAATAACCCTCATTATCTTTGCAGCCCCATCTTCGGCCCCAAGTAATGCGCCAATTCCAACAAGCGACAACTTCATCTCTATATTAAAATCTTCAAGCACACTTGGAGACATGTAATCTGAGTGAGGATCATATGCATGCGCGACCGCGGTGAGATATCTCTGAAGAACCCATTCCGAATCGCTGTCTTCAATAGCCGTTGCAAGTTGTTTGTATCGCGACTTCAACATTTCGTGCGGAGGAAGAACCCTGGCCTGGTCAACGGTATTTGTGTTTTCCTGTTTTGGTGGTTTAGGGACCTTTTCAGCCATCTCTGCACCGATAATACGCTGGAGATAATCATTCTTTATTCGTTTACGCCATATCTCATTCCAATCAGTTTCGTCTCTGGGCCAAGGAGCATTCTTTCGGGTCAATTCACAAAATTCGTCTTTCTCAAAATCAAACCCCTTGTCCACAAGTTGATTAACATACTGACAACGGTTCGCGACACGCTCTTTGAATATTCCAAAAACTTCGTAAGCAAAATTAACATCCCCTTCCTTGAGCTTGTTTCCGAGGTTCATCTCCCAACTTTTGAAACGTGCTATATCGGATGCAAGAAAGTAAACACGGTCATAATCCAATGACGCCAGGTAGTTGGTCCATATCCTGGCAGAAACCGCGGCATCAATCTGCATTCGTGTAATATGTTCGCGCGGAAGTTCCTGCGCAAGACGCTTTACAATTTTTGCATATTCTGGCTGCGGCTTGAGAGGTGCCCGTTCCGCTGACATCACATTCAGCGAAACAAACAATATAAATATGCCAACAAGAAGGCGCAATACCCTGCGCATGACAACCCTTTCTGCGAGACAAAAAAAGGGCGAGGCAAGAAGTTTATTCAAAACTTCAAAAGACTTGCACCTCGCCCCTGAAAAAGATCATTTCGACAGTACAGCTTGTTTACAAACCTTCGCCACGCGGAATTTTACAACAGTCTTTGCCGGAATCTGTATTGATTCTCCAGTGGCAGGATTACGGCCGATACGGGCTTTGCGATCCACAAGGACCAATTTGCCAATGCCCGGTACTACAAATTTATTTTTGGCTTCCTTATAAGCCAACTTTGCCAACTCCTCTAATACACGCCCCACTTGTGCTTTTGCCAGATCAGTCTTTTCCGCCAGAGCAGCAATCGTTTGTGTTTTGGTCATTTGTTCCTCCCTTTTTTGATCACTGAGACAATATTTTGAAGAGCCTCTCGTTTATAAGGTTTAAGATTATGTTGTATTGTCAGTCTCTTTTTTCCCAAAAACAAGCGTTTTTTCAAGATTTTTCTGGTTTCCTGATACGCCAATCCATTTTTACCAAGTCACAAGACAGAAGAACACGAATGTATATCCACTTCCAGCAAACTTTGAACTTTGATCTGTAACTCATTGATGTATATTCTATAGCACATGAGGAAGAAGGATACTTTTGATGTCATGACCAGCACATGGGCCGTAATAGCCGATGCTTGTGCTGTTTTCGGCGGTTTCATACTGGCCACATGGATCCGTTTCGACAGCGGATGGGTCACCGTAACCTTCGGGACACCCACCAATGTTTATAGTCTTTACAGTAAAGGTGCCTGTGTTGCAACAGTAGTATGCCTGATTGCGTTCCGGGCACTGGGTTTGTTTATCCGCCCCCAGATGGGATCGTTCGCAAACAAGATCCCGAAGCTGGTACGTGCAGTCGGTATCGGGATTCTTGTTTCGACCGTGTTTGCATTTGCAGTCAGAAATACAATTGCCGATTTTTCAAGTGTAGCACTTGCCATCTCTTTCTTCACAGTGTCTTTTCTTGTCGTGCTGGAACGTTATATTATGTTCCGTCTTGAATGGAATGTTTCCCGCCACAGCAGCGAAACCAACCAGGTGCTTATAGTGGGAACCGATTCTGTCGCGTCTCATATTCAACGCACGTTACAGAAAGAAACCATGCTGAGATCAAGAGTCATAGGATTCCTTCGCACGAATTCAGAACAATCAGACAAAGACATTCCCGCAGACCAGATTAAGGGAAGGCTGGAAGAGCTGGAGAGTTTTATCGCGGACAACCAGGTTGACCAGATTATCCTTACGGATTCCAGGCTCGGGCATGATCGTGTCGTGGACCTCATCATGCTGTGCGATCGTAATCTTATAACCTTCAACATGGTTCCCGATCTGTTCCGCATCATGACCAGCAACATGGACATGCAATCGCTGAACGACATCCCGCTCCTGGGCATCAGCAAATGGCCGCTCGACCTCTTCTGGAACCGCGCCCTCAAGCGAGCGGAAGATATTGTTGGTGCAAGCATATGCCTTATTTTTGCAGCTCCTGTAATCTGCATTGCCTCTTTCTTTATCAAGAGAAGCTCTCCCGGGCCGGTATTTTTTAAGCAGGAACGTTGCGGTGAAGATGGAAGAGTTTTTAAAATTTACAAACTCCGTACAATGCCCGTGGATGCCGAGAAAGAAACCGGACCCGTGTGGACTGTCGAAAATGATCCGCGCTGTACAAAAGTCGGCGCATTTCTTCGACGTTATAACCTCGACGAACTTCCTCAATTATGGAATGTGCTTACAGGAGAGATGAGTCTCGTGGGCCCGCGACCAGAGCGTCCTCACTTTGTCGAGAAGTTCAAGGAAGACGTGGGACGTTACATGTGGCGTCACGTTTCAAAACCCGGAATGACCGGCTGGGCACAGGTAAACGGTCTGCGGGGCAACACAAGTATTGAAGAACGAATCAAACATGATTTGTATTATTTGGAAAACTGGTCCCTGGCTTTTGATTTCAAAATTGTTTTGAGGACAATATTTGCCCGGGAAAACGCCTATTGATAATTTGCATTTTTCAGGTGTGGTAAAATTTATGGATATAAATGTAATAGATACTTTTCGAAATGTCAGTTTCTGGTCTCCATTTCTCGCGTGGCTTACAGCCCAGTTCACCAAGATGATAAACGCATTTATGAAGACGCGGAAACTGGATTTTCGTTACATTGTAAGTACAGGCGGTATGCCCAGCGCGCATTCGGCCATGGTATCAGGTCTGGCAACATCCATAGGACTTAATTGCGGCTTTGAATCCCCGATCTTTGCTGTTAGTCTTGCTTTTGCTTTACTCACCATGTTTGACGCCTCAACAGTGCGTCGTGCAGCCGGAGAACAGGCCAGACTGCTGAATGAAATGATTGATGAGCTGTTTAAACAGCACCGCTTTTCTGAAGTCAAACTCGCGGAACTCCTGGGTCATACCAGGCTTGAAGTCTTCCTCGGCATGATAATGGGCATCCTTGTGGCCCTGATGGTAAACGCCACTGCGCAGGGAATTTCAGCACCGTAAACGGACATCAACTCTTTGCCTGTTCGTTTTCCTTTTTTTCCTCTTTGGGTTTGTCGGCGTCTGCTTCTGCTATCGCGCGAAAACCTTCTTCTTTAGCCTTACTGAACTCCTTAATACTCTGACCAAGCGAACGTGCCAGATCAGGAAGTTTCTTGGCCCCAAAAAGCAGTATCACAATAAAAAGAATAATAATAAGTTCCTGTGGACCTAATCTACCCATAGCCAACATCCTTTCTCATCGAGTTAAAACCCGTCACATTTCAACCATTTTCCAACTGTCATCTTATTCCAGTAAAGGTTACGACAAATCAAAATATTGTATTGTCCGGTATTCAATCCGGTTTTCGATTAATAATCAGTGTTCCGGATGATAACGCTGTCCTATAAAAATTGCCGACAGTAATGTGAAAATATAAGCCTGCAGGAATGCAACAAAGATTTCTAACAGATAAATTCCCAATGCCATGAGCACACTCGGTAAGGCAAAATATCCAAAAATAACAACCAACCCCAGCAGGTTAAATAGCACTATGTGACCAGAGAGCATATTGGCAAAAAGACGGATGGCCAGTGCAAAGGTTTTTATAAGCAAACCTATCATTTCAATTGGAACCAGTACAATCAGGACCCACCATGGAATGCCGTGCGGAATGAATCCCTTGAAGAAACCAAGCACACCAGTTCGGTACATCGCCCCAAATACCATGAAGAAAAATGAAATAAGCGCCATGGCCAGCGTCACGCTGAGATTACCGGTGGCAGCAGCAAAACAGGGAACAAGCCCGACAAGGTTCATTGTAAGAATAAAAAAGAAAAAACTGCAGAACAACGGAGCCATCTTTCTGCCGTCATCAGGACCAAGATAAGCAATGACAATATCATTCCGGATAAAGGCCACAAACGATTCCAGTAAATTTGTAAATCCCGATGGAACAGGCGCCTGTTTCTTGTACAGCAATCCGAAGGCCATCAGCAAAAGAAAAGCCGAAAAGACAAGCATCAAACCATGGAGGCTCAGATACTCAGGAAGAGGTATGCTGACATTCGGAAAGAGCATCATGCTATGAGAATCTTTGACATGATGCATAATAAAACCCTGTACAGCATCCATCTTCAGCTGGACAGAGGACACTGCTGTCGCCACCACGTTTGTACTGATAAGAGTTTCACTCATTCTCGCCGCTGCTCCTCATATTCAATACATTCATTCTTATCGTTTCAGCAATCATAAAGACAAAATAGCATACCAGAAAAGACGTGATAAAAGGTTCGAATTTCACTTTATCCAGTAATTTAACAAGGAGAATAATAGCAAGAACCCCTATGGAACGCAACACATTGCCCATGGCTCCCCACGCAATAAAACCTTTGCTCCGTTTCTTCATTGCAGTTATATTGATCATAACCGCAAGTACTGCATTTACGGAAGCCAGTATCCATCCCAAAAACAATTCATACATTTTGATATCTTTAAAAATGGTTTTCATTATGGAAACAGAAATGACCATGGCCAATATGCAACTTACCAACCAGCCCACACCCGCGCCAGTTCTCAGGTCAACACCACCAGTCCCGGATTGTTTATCAGACGGAGAAAAGATTGGTTCCGAATCTTTCATTTCTTTATTAAATCATTCTGGTTTTGATTATTATCATTATTTGAACTCAAAACCCTGATAACCTTCCATATTTCATAAGCACCGTAAAGCAGTCCCAATCCCATGCCGCACATAGTCCAGAAAAAACCACCTCCACGTTTATGGTCAACATAATAACCCAGAAACGTAAATAATCCCATGCCTACGGCCAGGTTACTTCCAAGGGCGATAGCCTGACTGGCTTTTCGCATAAAATCACCGTTTCCCCGCCCTCTTTCGTTCCCAGGCTTCTGCGTCGTAAGACCATTCAACATACAGGTGATTTAAATAGGTAACTCACAGCTTGTCAAGAAACCTGAAAGAGGTATATGATATTAAAAAAGGTCACAGATATTTCCTGTAATCGTGATTTAAAGGAGGGACAGTACCAATGGAAGGCAATGGCTATGTATCCCCTGACAATATCAGAGGAAAGCCCGGTGAAATTAAATTTATCCAGGATTTCCTCAAGAGCAAGGAAGGCACATATGACGTTTCGGAATCCGGTTTTCCGTTTGTAACCATTTCCCGCGAGTCATCCGCCGGCGGTCATCTTCTCTCACATGTGCTCATGACGGATTTCCTTAAACAGAATGACCCATCCGGTCTATTCCGCGATTGGCACATTTTCGACCGGCAATTATGTGAAACGATTGCTCAAGACACCGAAATGCACAACTCAGTCTCACAGCTTCTGACTGAAAAATATCACTCAGAATTTAAGGATTATATCGACAGCCTGTTCACCGGTTATTCGGACAAATACACGATTCACAAGACAACATCGAGAATCATTCACATGCTCGCAGCAATAGGCAAAGTCATCATCGTCTGTGCCAATGCCTGTTGCATCACACGTGATCTAAAAGCAGGGATTCACATCAGACTTGTAGCCCCGGAACCCAAGCGGGTTGCATGGATGATGAAGCGTTTTAACATGAACAAGACTGATGCACAGAAAGCCGTAGACGAGCAGGACGCATCCCAGCGAAAATCTATAGATAAGTTTTTCAATAAGGACGTCAGAGATCCTCTGCTTTATGACATTGTATGGAATACCGCCAGGGTTGAAATGCACGAGATCTCCCACTCAATCATTGATATGATACGCATTCGTGCCAGAAAACCGCAAAGAAACATAGTCGCTCCGGACATCTGACAAAACCACATGCCCAAGCCACGGATTCTTGTTCTGAGAGGTGGCGCCATAGGTGATTTCATATTCACACTTCCGGCGCTCCAAGCATTGCGCACACGATGGCCGGATTCCTACATTGAAATCATCGGTTACCCTCACATCGCACAACTGGCGCAGGCCGGCAGACTTGCAGACGCTATTGCATCATTGGATAAAGCCGAAATTGCACGTTACTTCTCTTTTAACCCTTCCATACCGGATGAACAGGTTGATTATATTAAATCATTCGACTTGATCATCTCATACCTGTTCGACCCCGCCGGTACCGTGAAAGAAAACTTGCGTTCTATCGGCGCAAAACAGGTCATCTACGGTTGCCCGATCGTAGAGAATGCCCATGCCGTGGATGTATTGATGAAGCCGCTCGAAGAACTGGCAATCTATTCCGAAGGTATCGAATACCCATGCCTTCGCCTGAAAGACTCTCACAAAAAAGCAGGCTCGGTGATTGTTGAAAAGATGGGTAAAAAAATCATTGCCATTCATCCTGGTAGTGGCAGTCCAAAGAAAAACTGGCCACTTGAAAATTTCCTGTCTCTGGGAGAACTCATTTCAACCCGTACCAATATTCAACCGGTTTTTATTCTAGGTGAAGCCGATAATGTAATTGCAGAAAAACTTGCCTCAACGAAAACTTCCTTTCCCATCGTCTCGGGACATTCACTGGTTGACCTTGCCGGCATCCTGTCGGCATGTGCCGGTTACATTGGAAATGACTCCGGTATCACCCATCTTGCCGCCTCGCTTGGGATTACAGTGGTCGCCATTTATGGTCCCACGGATCCGGCAATATGGGCGCCGCGTGGGCCAAATGTGAAAATAGTTACACCACAGACAAAAGATGAAAAATGTCTGACCACGATCACACCGCTAATGGTGTTTAATGAAATAAACTTCTGAAGTAACATATCAATTCGCACCCTGTGTCGTTCCGGTATATAATTAATCTGGTTTTGGTTCTTGAAGAATTTATAAATTTAGTCACTATGTTCTTCCATTATGAAACAAACTATAATCGGATTAAGTATTGCGTTAATGCTGGCAGGTTGTCAGGAACTTGAGCCGCGGCATACACCACAGGAAATTATTCGCGGAACTTATTGCAATCCAGGCAGGGCAATTGAAAACCGTGTCTGGACTGAATACGGCAGTGGATACACACTCGACACCAAAGAGTTCCACTCGGGTAAAACCAGCCTGTGTTGCAGTAATGCCGGCACTACCGGAGGACAGGGCGCAAACCAGACGGTAACTTTCAACCAGGACCAGCCGCGACCACTGGTCGTCGCTGGTTGGGCCAAGTTATCCGGTGTTTCCGGTAAGCCGGATTATCATTGTTCCGTATATCTTGATGTGCGACTGAAAAACGGTCAAAGTTTGTACGGAAAAATGGCGGCATTCGACCGCACTAAAACAGACTGGCAATACGTCGAACTGATTTACACCCCGACATCATCTATTGTTTCTGCCAGTGTTCATGTGTTCCTCCGCGAATTAAAAGGTACTGCGTGGTTCGACGATATTTATGTAGGTGAAGTCATTGACGCACAGGGAACCCGCTCGAAGAACCTCCTCTTGGATCCCGGTTTTGAAGGAACTGCAGAAGGTGCCGCGACGTTTCGGGATGAGTTTTTCAACACATTGGCATCATTAGGTTGTAACGCCTTTCACTTCTATCGCGGTGCATCATGGGAAACGGTCATGAATCCCGCCGGCATGACACCTGTCAAACAGGATGATCGCCTGCTTGATTTTGTCAACGATGCGCACAGGCGCGGATTCAAGGTCTGGCTTACGGTTGGCGAACCTTCGCCAACTATCACCGACACGAATTCACCGGAGTTCCCCTACTATGCCTGTGTCAACGGACGCTGGGGCGAGGCATCTACCCGCGCCGTTGCGTATTTTACTCAGTATGGGTTTGACGGGATCGGCGTCGTTCCCGATGAATGGACCTGGTCTAATGGCCGGTTAAAAGAACGTTACGCCAAGCACAAGAATCCCGAAGTAGCAAAGTTCTACGAAAAGATACCCAGTTATTGTAGCTGCAATGTCTGCCGCCGTGAATTTCAACAGCGCTACGGAATTGAGTTGCCTGATATTACCAGTCCATGGCGTATTCCTGCCCCGACATGGGCAAAGCTCAACGAATTCCGCTATGATTCAACCTCCGCCTGGATGCAGCGTACAATAGCCGCGGCCAAGGCGGTCAATCCGAAAGTCATAACCGATACAATGATCTGCGTCCTGCCGGTCTGTAGCGACAATCGTATCGACGCAGGGGCCGCATGGGACAAGATCGGTGTAGATACAAAACTGGATTGCCTGCAGACCGATCCGTATATCGAACTGCACAACTATCTCGGTGACTCAACACACTACTATACCACCGAAACAGCCATTCATCTTGCCGCCGCAAATTGGCAACGCAGATCTGGCGTCACCCTTGAAGTCTGTCGTCTGCGTGACTTCGAGCGCGACAAGGAACCAGCCGAAGTCTATGGTGCGGCGCTTTCCTGTCTTGTCCACGGTTCAAGTGAGTTCTTCTGGTGGTATCTGGATTATATGATCGGCAAGGTTGCGTATGTTGAACCAAAAGCGCCGGCCAGTCGCCTCACCGCAAGCTATAAGGTAATGAAAGAAATGGAACCATTCGTTCTCGATGCCACAGCATCGGGTGACATTCTCATGCTTTACTCGCGCAACTCGGAAGATATCTGGCAGTGGCTGGTACGAGGAAAACAGTTACCGAAAGAGTTCGGCGAGAAACCAAACCCAACCCGTGGTTTTGTCGCGCAAAAAAATGCTCTCTATTTCCTACTACGGCGTGGATATCCATTCCAGATGACATACATCGACAACCCTGAACTGGCCAAACTGGCGGCGGCGCGTGTTGTAATCGTACCGTTCCCATTCGCGCTCAAGGAATCGGAAGTAACTGCAATCGAAGAACTGGCAAAGAAAGGCAAAACAGTCATTCTGCTTTCGGAATTGTCACCCTTCGACGAAATGGGACAGGCATTGCCGTCATCCCGGCTGGCACGTTTTTTCGGCGCTCAGTCTCCAAAACGTGACGTTGACGGCCCGGTGACTGCGCGGATTGGCAAAGGTTCTGTTGTGTTCTTCGGCAACGATTTTGCCGTTAAACTTTTTGAGACAATTACACCGGTAAAGGGTTCAAAACAGAAAGTACCACTGCCGGGATTCGCAGAAACGCAAACAGTTGCGCTCGATCAGGCGTTGACCGGCGCGCTCGGCAAGCCCGGTAATGCGTTTACCAAACAGCCGGTTCAGGATGTTGAAGTGGCGGTACTTAATGGCCGTCATGGGCGCCTGGTTTTGGCGATCAACTGGGACATAACAACGGCCGTGGATACGGCGTTACGTCAGGATGTGACAAAAGGTTTCAAAAAGGCAACCGGGTTCAGTATCAACGCCGAGGCACAGGTCAGAAATTTGAATCTACCATTGGCATCTGGCGACTGGCGCTTGCATCTCGAACCTCAGGAAGCAATTCTGGTCAGGCTGGAATAGAGTTTCAACTTTTCACTAAAACCCACCTCTACGGGCAAAGAGAAAAACAGGTGAGTCAAGTACTTCAAATTCCAGAAATTCATACGATAGATTCGGGTACGTCAGGAAAATCGCAAATCCGAAATGTGTAATGTTTAGATAATAAACTCTATTTATCAAAAATTAATTCCTTTGCGATATTCGTCCAATTTATTCTTATATTGTTCTGTTTTAAAATAACCGCACGATTTAAATTCATAGCACCAACCGCGATAAATACAATCTGGCACACAAGCGGAGAATATTTCCGGTTCCTTGTCTTTAATTGTTTCCAATAATGCTTCCCATGCTTCTTTCGTCTCCTTCGATGCATTATTGCATAATCTTTTTCTTGATATATTAATCAGCGACTGGGCATTGATACAAATCCGATGCTCCACTAAGCTTTCTTGTGCCAGATTATCACGATCAATACCTGTTCTGTCTGTTCTTTGGGACCTTACATAATGTTCAACACCTATCTTATGCCTGACAAAATGAACTGAAATCCAATATTTTAAATCTGTCCATTTAAAATCAAAAAATAATTCCCTGATGGGAGAATGTTCACACAGGATCATTTTACGTTTCCATTTTGAAGATGGATTATTAATTCCCTCTGATTTGTGAATAGTAACATTTGCACAATCAGCCACTTCACGCCAAGAGCCTTTCTGCGAGATAAATTGCGCCTTCATTTAATCACCTTCTTATTAATTATTGGCCAACGACCAAGATCATGGTTTTTACAACCCATCCGCGGAAATGAAAAGGATGCTGATGCCATCGATTACACGTTTTGTTTGCTCGTTCAGTTTCATCTTTTTAAACACAACGTTGGGCGTGACCCTCGATTCACCCGGCGCCCGCGGCGGGTGAATCGTAGTGGTCCACACTCTTGTTGGGCAAATCACTATGCAGTTTTTGGATTTGGTCCGAACTGATTATCTCCGGGAGTGCTGTCTGTAGCCATGAAGACAAGCAGCACTATTACGCCCACCAACGGAACAAGGGCAATCAATAGCCACCAACCGCTGCGGTTGGTATCGTGGAGTCTACGCACGGAAACAGCAATGCCGGGGATTAGCACGGCTAAACAATAGATCATGCCGATAACGCCAGGACCGCCGATGAGCCCCTCTACAAACCCGAGTACAAAGCCGATGATCATGTTAAAAAGAACAAACATCCAGTATTCTGTGCGTCTTGCACGGCCACCAAATACGGCGTACTTCTTCAGCACTTCCAGATACCAGTTCATTTCGTTCTCCCTTCCCCGATGTTTTTATTCGTTAAGCATTGAGCGGGGTCTTCTCAATGCCCAACATATTATTCACAAGCAATATTACCTGATCACTGCAATATTAACGCTATAAACAAGTATTATTACTTTTCGCTGTTATCTATTATAAAATAATAAATTCTTAAGATCGAGTTACTTTTTTCCTGATTCCTGTCGCTGCGGGTTTTGTACGAAATAAAATCGGCCATCTTCCGCACCACCGATAAAGTCGGGGATACAATCGCCGTTGAAATCAACAACAGTCGGGCTGACGTCGTGACCTTCGATATTTTGTTTTACCAGTAGCCCCATGTCCTTGAATAACCATTTGCCATCACGATTGTCTACCTGGCGGAGAAACTTCGCATTGGCCGCATTGAGAAGTATGTCGAGTTTGCCGTCGCCATCCCAGTCAACGATACAAATTTTCCGTCGTCCGCTTCCACCCGCAATACGGGCGTTAAGACGGAGCGGTTCACATTTTTCATTACAGAAAACTCGTTTTGGCGGTAGTAGAATAAGAACGTTGTCACGTCGTGTACGCTCGAACAAGGCGAGATATCCCTCATGGTCAAGCATGACAAGGTCAACAAGTTTATCCTTGTTCCAGTCCACGGCTACCGGCGTGGTTCGCCATTGGGTGAGCAACGCCTTTCCTTCAGGCCGTAACCAGCCATAAGCAAGTACGGGCTGTGTTCCCTCCCATTCGACTTCAACCGGTTGAGCAGCCGCAAGTTTCGGCTCCGTTCGCGTACCGATATTGCGGAACCAGACAACCTTGCCAAGAATGGAGTTGACGATAATATCCGGCAAACCGTCGCCATCCCAGTCAGCCACTGTCTGCGTCGTGTACCCCCATTTTGCCTCGCATGGACCCTGGATACTGCCATTCGGTCCAGCCATGAAACGGATAACCTTTCCATCGGCTTCAAGATACTTTGGTACCGCCCATTTGGGTGGATTCCCTCCGAGGTTCTTGATGAAGCCGATGTAGCCGGCTGTGTTGCCGCAAATCAGGTCCTGCTTCCCGTCCCCGTCCCAGTCAAATCCAACAGGAGTGACAAGCGCACCGAATTTCACGTCGTCGGCCTCCTGCTGAAAATAACGCGGCGGAATGAATTGCGGGTTATGTCTGGAGCAAAGTTTACCGGTATTCTCTATGAACGCCACACGACCATCCTCGTCGCCTACGATCAGGTCAATATCGCCATCCTTGTCCCAATCAATTGCAGTCGGAGTAATCATTTCAAGGTCCATAACGAGCGGTTTACCATCTGTCGTTTCAAGTTTGCGGCCTTCAGCGTATTTAGGTTCCTTACGCGTGCCAACGTTTTCAAAATAGGTAAAACTGTCGCGGAATTCCCCGCAAAGCAGATCAAGATCACCATCTCCGTCAAAATCCTCAAAATTCGGGGATGGCCATCCGAACACTTCGACCGGCTTGTCACCAGCCATTACTTTTATCGGGGCATCATATTTCGGTTCTGTTCCTGTACCGGTATTACGGATGAAATAAACAAATCCGCGTAACGGTCCACGCGTCCATTTGCCGGTCGCATCGTAGGCATTGTCCCAGCCGTAATCAGTCCAGTCATCAGCACCGACAATCACATCAAGCTTACCGTCGCCATCGTAATCAGCGTATCGCCAGAAATTCCCGCGTACTTTGTTTGGATGGACATTGGAGGGAAGCGGCAGTTTGATTCTATTCTCGAGGCCGGTCTTCAGGAAATCAGGATGCTCTGTTCCGGGAGAAAGCACACGCGGCTTTCCATCCACGTAGCTGATCTGGACATTCTGTAAGCCCTTGCTGATCCGGACAGCCTTCTTGAATAATGGCATTTTGGGATCATTCCCAGCATTCTCAAAGAAATAAGTACCGTTATAAGGTTTGTCCGGACAGACAACGACCAGGTCCAGCTTGCCGTCACCATTGAAATCCATTGGTAACGGCCACGCCCATAATCCGACACCCAGATCAACAGTGAGGTCGGGATTATTGTACTGTAACCTCTGCAATTCAGAGGCACAGGCAATATTCAACAGGACAAACAACACGGAAAAACAGACTAACCCTTTTTTCATGACATGACTCCATTTGTAAACATTGCGCGGCTTTCGACAGATACTGTTAACTGTTTCCACGTATCCATTCACTCGATTAGCATCGCCTTAAAATCGTGCTTCTTCAGTTGAAACACAAATTCACCTGACACGGTACTTGAAACAGTCTCGCCTGTTTCAAAATCTTTCGCTGTAACATTCGATGGCAACCTAAGCTTGTTGAGATCAACTATTAGCTTGGCCGTACCCCCATTACCGTAGTCCGTTATGATAACCAAGGCCTTCCGGCCACGCGCCAGTACGATAGTACGCCCGTTCACACCCTCTATTTTCACCGGGTGTCCTGCATCCCAGTAGTTGAAAACCTGACAGTCCGGTTCACCATAACCAAACTCATACAGTTTGCCGTAGAACGCCATGTCAGTTTCCGGCCCGTAATCCCACGCGCGTAATTCATGTACCAGCATGACTCCAAGTCGAGTCCGCATGACCCACGGATAACGCGGATCCTTTCTGTCCAATACGCCGCCTGACAAAATCAGCGGGAAGTTACCGGTTTGCCTACCGATCGTCTCGGCTACAGTCAACTCCGGCGTAAAGCGGTCTTGAAAATCATCCCAACCATACTTCCATTCCCAGTCTAGATTGACGTTGGCGAATGCGTTGACCGGTACGAGGCTGGCGTTGGTCATGTGCGAAACAAAGATGCCATCGCGTCCCATCTGATAAAACATTATGGCAGTCCTCTTTATCAGTTCCCGCATAGCCCACAAGCCGAGACCGGGATGCGTGCGGCCAAGGTTATCAGTCCAGGCACCGCCGACCACGGTGTCCCAATTCGCTGCGAGAAAGGTGTTATCCCAGTAGATGCCGTCAAAAACCTGCATCATCTCACGGTAATACCACAAAGCCGCATCCTGGAAACTCTTTGTCGGCGTGATGTCATAGTCAAGTTGGCCTTTTTTAGCACGGTTGAAAAAAGTGAATTTATGCCATTCATCCTGGAACGTCGGCCACTCCGCCATGTGAAAGCCGATACCCCGCGGGTTGGTGTAAGGAATAAATCGACAGCCCTCACGGCGTTGGGCCGACGAAGCCGCGTACAAACCCGCCGCGACGTGGCGGCTCATGAATTCCTGGCGTTCCGAGCCGGGCTTCTCGTCTACGAGATGTTGCCCGATCCATGTCTTGACATAGCCCATGTCGGCCTTGCCACTGTCGCGCGCTTCACTCATCTTCCGGTAGATCGCCAGGTCGTGAGAAGCCGGATAAAAATCGTAGGAGAGGCAACCATAGTAAAAACTCGCCCCGACAATGGAAAATGGCCGTGTACCGGAAAGTTTTTTCGAACATTGCCACTTGCGCCAATCGGACGGCATCGGCTTTACCGGCGTAGCCTGTATTCCAAATGTAATTTGATGCTGCCAATCCAACGGCATCAACTTCGTCGCAAAGTGGACGCGTAGTTCCAGTGTGTCACCACGCCGCACTAACTCCAATGGTGGCGTGGAATCGTCGAGTGACCAGTCCATGTCGTTGTCGGCAAACCAGCAGAGGCCGCGCTCGCCGCCGCCGACCCAGATGTAAGGATAGAACCTGCCGATAAGATCGGTACGCCCCGCCTTGCCGCTATCCCAGACGACACCCTCGCCGGGCGGAACTTTACCGGCAAAGTTATAGCGAAGCTGGTCTGCACAGGCGTGCATGTACGGCGCTTCGCTGTCCCTTACAGGTATAACCAGTGTCAAACGCTCAATCCCTCTATCGCGGACATCGGGTATGGTCAGCGTGAACTTCGTCATACCGTCGTAATCCATCTCTGCCCTGACACTGGCAACCGACGGCTCTTCGCGCCATGCAGCAGACCCAATAATCGCCGTCTCGCTCGAGGACTCAAGCTTCCAGCCGGTACCCGGTACAGTGACTTTTTTACCGTTCACCACGACTTCCCAGCGCATCGGCGCCGTAAGCAGCGGATGTCCCTGGCTGATGATCTGGTCCCACAGCCCGCTGTCACCGGTGGTATGTTCACGCAGTACACAGGAAATTTTTCGGCCATCCACTTTCAGCGGCGTAAACGGCGGAATGACTTTATCGGAAATTCCAAGATTATTATTCTCCCACGCAAAAACGCGTCGCTCGAACTTCTGTACGACCGGTTCCTTCGGTACTCCCTCGCCGCCCAGGAGTGACAGTGCCAACGTGTAATCGCCATCTATCAACGGCAGTGTATCGAATAATTGTTCGGCAATATTATCATGAAATATCAGACGCTGTTCCGCGACTGGCTTCTCCGCGCCAACCTGCTGTACGCGCAATACGCCTCCGGTCACGCTGGTACGCGATGATAATGCAGTGATATCGGCACGTGCCTTGATTTTGTTAAGCGATGGATAAACTTTGAACTGGATAGCAATCGTCTCGCTATCGTGTTGCGCGACGTTCATTCGCGGCGCGGGCCGCTGGAGGCGTGGATTCCGCCACAACAGGCGTGCCTCGGTTTCTGTCAGCGGCCGACGATAAATGGTGACTTCATCCAGCAATGTTTTAGGACCGGTATGCCCACCGATGATGAGATCGCCAAAAGTTTGTTCCGTCGGCATATGCACAACGGCCTTAGCCTGAAACGGCCCTCCATCCACGCTGAACTCCAACACCGGCCATTGCCAGTTGGCGACGAGGAAATGCCAATCGCCATTTTTCCAATCGGAACAATTATGCATAATACCAGCGTGACCGGTGACAGGAGATAGACATAGCAATTGGAGCGCCTCATGCCGCTGTACCTGTCCATCGGACTTGTAAAGCGGCCCTTGGCGCTGGAGATAGAACGACGCATTGCCGGTCATCATGAAGACGATATTGCCGTCATTCCGATGATCCCATTCCTGTGGACTGACCCACAGCGACACCGCCCCACGCCGCGTAACCGGAAAATTATTCGTCCGTGAAAAAATAGCCGCGGCACCACCCGTGCCTATCAATTCCGCCTGCCCCGACACGCCGGATACAAACGAAGCATTACCCGACAATTTGCCTACACCCCTGCCCGCTGCGAAGTCCGGCTCGAACTTGCTGTTATCAAAACTTAGATAAAAGGTGACGCAATCCATTAACGGATCGAGTTCTGAAATACGGGGCACGGGAGATTCCCCGCCGACAATGGCAATTACGGGCAACAGCAAGCATGACAAACAGGCAATAAACATTGTTTTCATTTTCATGACAACAATCCCTGTTCTTCGGGTAATTTGCAAACCTCTTTTCAGAATGTGCTCGATCAGTGAACTGTACCCTTCGACCATGTCCGCTGATTCTTGATCACCTTTTCCAGTCCAGCGATGAATAGATCCACGTCTCCTGTCAAGGTAACGAAACGCGCACCAATTTCATGGAGTTTGGCAATTATTTCCGGATCCACAACGTTCACGCCGCCTATAATCTTCCGGCTGTTTGCCGTTCTCAGAATCCGTTCGGCCACATCTCGAACCTGGCCACGTTCCATGTTGTCCGAGCAACCGAGTGACTGCGCCAAGTCGGCATCCCCCACGAAGATGACATCGATCCCGGGAACGGCAAGAATTTCATCAAGATGCTCAACTCCCTTCGCAGTTTCAATTTGAAGAACGAGGAGCGTATTTTCATTCGCCTCCTCGGGGAAATGACCGCCTGTTGGATTCTTAAAAAACGAGTGCGGGCGGCAATACGCTACCCCTCGTTTTCCAGCCGGCGGATACTTCATCAAATCAACACACATCCGCGCATCAACAGCAGATTCAACCATTGGAACGACGATTCCAGAAACACCCAGATCAAGCAAAGGCTGAAAGAACTCGCGCCGGACCGTCGGCACACGCACTAGCGGCACACAATGGCAACCACTGAATCCCGGAAGCATAGCAGCCAGCTCCGACATGGTGTAGCTGCCATGCTCCATGTCAAATATGGCAAAGTCGTACCCCGCAGTGTCGATAAGGACCCCCATGCCGGGCGCTCGCAATTCGACAATAAACAGTCCGTATACCATTTCACCGGCGAGTAATCGCCTGCGCAATGAACCATCAGCCATATGTCTATTGATCATTTGTTCTCCTATTCATTGGAAAACGTTATCTACAACAACAATTCACATGTCGTTTACTTCTGATTGGCACGTGGATTTCGTAGATAATAAAAATGTCCATCCTCTGCCCCGATTAGTATGTCCGGAATCCTGTTATTATCGAAATCGACCGCCGTGGGACAGGTGCTGTGACCGGAGAGTCGGCGCGAATCAACTGGGCCACGGTCCTCGAAATACCATTTGCCATCACGGCATTCCTTCTGGCGCAGCCAGCTTGCATTGGAGCTGTTGACGAGAAAATCAAGGGCACCGTCTCCGTCGAGATCGACAACGCAAAGTTTTCTCCGGCCGCTGGCGCCGGCCTTCCGGGTATTGAGCTGGAGCGGCTTCCCATTCGGAGAACAAAATACGCGTTTGGGTGACAAAAGTCTCAAGGTGTTATCAACTTTCGCACGTGTGAAGAGAGCCAGATAACCTTCCTGGTCGAGCATGACCAGATCCATCAATCCGTCTTTATTCCAATCCACAGTTACCGGCGTAGTCCGCCATTGCGTGAGGAGATTCTTTCCTTCGGGACGTACCCAACCCCAATCTAGCGCCGGTTGCGAACCGTCCCACTCAACCTCAACTGGCTGGGCAGCCGCAAGTTTCGGTCGCGTGCTAGTGCCGACGTTCTTGTACCAGATCACTTTTCCCCAGATCGAGTTGGCGACGATGTCGAGCAATCCGTCGTTGTCCCAATCGCACACTGTCTGTACGGTGTAGCCGAAGCAAGCCTCACCCGGCCCCTGGATCGAGCCATTAAGACCGGCCTGAATGCGGATAGTTTTGCCTTCCGCTGCCATGTAGACTGGAGCCCCCCACTTCGGCTGTTCCACACCCTTACCGCTGAGATTCTCAAAGAACATGATATACCCAGCGGAGTTACCGCAGATAATGTCCCAATCACCATCGCCATCCCAGTCTACACCAAATGGCGTTGCCAGTGCCCCGCATTTAAGTTCGTCAGCCTCCTGACGAAAATAGACAGGCTTCAGGAAGACCGGAGCCTTATCTTTTATTCGGCCACTATTTTCGATAAAAGTAATCTTACCATTTTCTTCGCCGCAAATCAGATCAAGATCGCCATCATGGTCCCAATCGAGGGCAACCGGTGTGATCATCTGCATATCCATCTCCAGCAAAGAGCCATCATCCTTCCTGAGCCGGACCCCTGGCAGGTACTTAGGGTTACTGCGAGTCCCGGCATTCTGAAAGTATGTGAAGCTGTTGAGAAATTCGCCACAGATGATATCGAAATCGCCGTCACCATCCCAGTCGGCAACGCTCGGGGACGGCCAGCCATATGTTTCGAGGATGTTGCCCTGTTCGTCGATCAGGCGATACGGAGGTGCATACTGTGGCTTCTCGTTCGTACCAACGTTGCGCGCAACGTATATCTGGCCGCGCAACGGTCCGCGAAGCCATTTTCCAGCGGCGTCATAGGTGTTATAACCAGTCCACGGTTCCCCGTAATCCGTCCAGTCGTCGATGCCAATCACAAGGTCTGTTTTACCGTCGCCATCGAAATCGACATAACGCCACATGTTTCCCCGTACTTTGTTCGGATGTACATTGGCGGGTAACGGCAGTTCAACCGGCTTGGAAAGCCCGGAATTGATGAAGTCGGGATATTCTTTACCTGACGTCAAAACATGTGGTTTCCCATCCACGTAGCTCACCTGGGCGTTGATCATTCCGTCGCTGAGCCGACGGGCCGGCTTGAAAACGGGCATCTTGTCTTTCGTGACTGGATGTTCATAAACATACACACCGTTGTATGGTACGTCTTCTTCATCAATGACCATGTCGATCAGCCCATCGCCGTTCATGTCCACTGGTAACGGCCAAGCCCAGAGCCCAGCCCCCAGATCGACCACCAGGCCCGGATGGTTGTATTTCAGTCGTTGTAATTCGGCGGCTTCGACGATGTTCATAAATATAAATAATAAGATCAAAAAACAAAATATTCTCTTCATCATAGCACTCCTATTTCTCCGAGTAATTTTTGAATCTGGACTCGTTCTGGTTCAAAAAAGCGATGGAACGGTTCGGCCATAAAATCGTCACAAATCCCCAGCAGAGACAGGGAACACTTCAACCCCTTGATGATAGATGAAGCATGATGGCCAACATGATAAATCCTGCCAAAATCAATCACCCGTTTCTGAAGCTCATTGATCCTGACATTATCGCCACGACTTGCAGCTTCATAAAGATCAACAAATAATTTCGGATTAACGTTAGCGCCGCCGTTTACGCCGCCAAATCCTCCCAACCGTACGCTCTCAGACAGCAATTCCTCCGGACCAACAAGGACACTCCAATCCGGCCGTTTTTTTGCAACTTCCAATATCGTTTTGAAGTAGGAAATATCGCCGGAACTGTCTTTCACTCCGATAATCCGTGGTTGACTTGCCAGGCGCCGAATAGTTTCCGGCTCGATAGTCATCTTGGTCATCATGGGCATGTTATACAGGAATACCGGCAAGGGCATCTCGGCCATCAGATGCTCGATGTATTCAGCCAACTCGGGCTGGCCGGACGGGAAATAATAAGGCGGGGCAAGCACTGCCGCATAGGCACCGCAATCGGAGGCATGACGCGCCATGTTCACTGACTCAACAAACGCCGTATCGGTCACTCCAACAAGCACTGGAACACGTCCCTTCACCTGGCGGCAGGTACGTTCAATCAACTCAAGCCTCAACCTGTAACTCAGACTCGGTGCCTCGCCGGTGGTACCCAGAATGAACAACCCGTTTACTCCACCCTTGAGTATGTGTTCTATCAACCGCTCAAGGCCTGCGACATCAAGAACATCACGGCCAGTCAGGGGCGTGATCATTGGCGGAACGATACCATGCAGAGGTTTCGATAAACTATTTGTGCGGTAGTTATTCATGATCAGATAATCCTTCAGGGCTTTTTGTCCGGTTTTGGTTTGATAAGCAGAACAATAATGACAGAAAGTAGCGCGACGCCGGAAAAGACGCCGAAGATAATGTTGAGCGGTACATGATGGTCGCGCAATGCACCGAAAGCCCAGTCGCCGAAACCACCGAAGCTGATGCTGATCATGTTCATTATGCCATAGCCGGTCGCCCGCAGCTCGGGGCGCGCAACCTGACAAAGAATGGGCATGTTGTTGCAGTCAAAGAAACCCCAGCCCAATCCGAAGACCACAAGGCCGACGATGGCAATACTGAGCGTACTGGCATCACCCACGCTGAACAGTGCTGGCAGGAACATTGCCATGCCTATGGCACTGGTGAAAATACGCCCGCGCGGCGTGTAACGCATCCAGCGATCAGCCAACGTCCCACCAATCAGAGCACCAATCAGCGAAGCAATCTGGACAAAAAGGATGGCGCTGACACCGGCCTTGCCCTGGCCTAGATTGAATTTCTCTTTGAGAATGTCAGGCATCCAGTCGCGAACCACCCAACCGGCAATGGCTGGCAATGTGAAATAAATCACGAGTAGAATGAAGTTCCGGTTACCCAGCAACCCGCGAACAACTCCGCCTTCCTGCTTCTGGGTTTTCATTTCAACCACAGGCCGTTCAGGATTTCGTAATAACGCAAACAGCGGGATCGCGTAAATAACACCGACCATGCCGCACGTCGTGAACGCCCAGCGCCAGCCATGAGCAGGCGAATCCGCCACGTAACCCGCAAAGCCGCCCAAAATCTGCCCCACATAGATACCGGCCTGGTGAACTCCAACTGCGCGCGACCGGGTAAGGCCCGGATGAAAATCGGCAATCAGCGCAAGTGCCGCTGGAATATAGAACGCTTCGCTCACGCCCATGACTGCCCGCGCAGCCACCAATTGATGAAAGGTTGTTACATGGCCGGTCCACCATGTTACCGCGGACCATATCAGCAAACTTGCGCCGATAACGTGCTTGCGGCTCACCCTGTCCGCGATGTAGCCACCTAGCGGGCTCAAGATGGCATATGTCCATTTGAAGTAGCCGAGTACCAGGCCCCAATCCGCCCTGTCTGCAATACTCGGAATGTCTCCAACCATCGAAGACTTCATTGTCGCGAGCATCTGCCGGTCAAGGTAGTTCAACAATGCCACAGGAAAAAGCAAACACACAACAAACCAGGCATATTTAACAGCGCTGGATGCCGGAGCCTGCGGCGACATATTATTCTCAATTATTGATCCTGAATCTGAACTCATCCTCTTTTATTCCCGTATTTTTCCATCTAATTCCGAATACGTTTTAAGGAATATCCTGCAACACCAGCCTGACGGGGTCAATAACGACATGCTTGATCCGAGTGCGCTTCCAGGTGTAGGTGATGTGAACAAGACCGTCGCTGGTCTGAATAACGGCTGGATAACTGAACTCGGCCTTCGGTTCGTCCTCCAACACAAGAATACTCTGCCATTCTATACCGTCGCGCGAAATGGCAACATTGATGGGCGAACGACCACTTTCAGTATTATTATAAACCAACAGATGCCGTCCGTCGCGCAATGTCACGGCATCAGTCCCGGAGTTCGGATTCGGCACGTCAATGGACGTAAGAGCACTCCATGTTTTTCCGTCATCACTCGACCATGTCTGAAACAATCGTTTGTTACGCGAACGGCCAATGGCCTGTAACCTGCCATCGCGATGGACAAGAATACTCGGTTGAATAGCGTTCATCTCCGGACCGGTTGTTACAGCGGCAGGTTCAACTTTGGTCCATGTTTTTCCGAGATCTGATGTTCGCTCGAAATGAACCCGCCATTTGCTCGATTTCTCCGAAGTTTCACTGCTGACAGGACAAAGGACATCGCCGCTGGCAAGTTGAACAGGTTTATTTTTAATCGGGCCGAGAATACCGTCCGGCAGGCGGTTTGCATCGCTCCAGGTCACACCGCAATCACTGCTCGTACGTAACATGCCCCACCATGTGCTCGGTAACGGACCGACCTTGTAAAAAAGCATTAACGGTCCATCCTTAGGTTGAAAAAGGACCGGGTTCCAGCTTGGATGCCGTGTCCCGTCATTTTGAATTCCATTGGCAACTTCAACGGGTGGTGTCCACTTGCCATCAACCTGTCGCGCAAGCCAAATCCCCACATCGGGCTTGCCTTCCCTCGTACCGCCAAACCATGCGGCAACAAGGCCCTTCCCGGTCTCGACTATTGTGGAAGCATGACATTGCGGGAAAGAAGCGGTTTCGTAAATAAATTCGGATTTTATGATGCCAGCCTGGTCTTCCTTCGCTCCATAACTTTTGACCAGAAAAACACACATGTAAATCAAACCGACAAGAAAAACAGTCGCTTGTTTCAGTTTCACAAATCACTCCTTATTTATTTTTTGTGTTTTATCATTCTAGTATAATTTTGTCTTGCGAAATAATCGATTGGACTTTTTCAAACATGCATCTATGATATGCGACAGAAATACAATGAAACTAATCAGAGGACGGGACATAGGATCGCGGTTAGTCGGGCATATCGGAGCTATCCGTAGTCATAAAGCCCAGCGAATAACATGGCATTCACATGGGGGTTTCGAACTGCTCTTCCTGCTCGATGGCGAGATTGCCTATGAGTTCCGCGGCAAACCTGCCATCCAGGTTTCAGGCGGATTCCTGCTTGTGGTGCCACCCAAACTGATACACCGCGGTGTTGGTAATGTTCGCGCGCCGTCGACAATCTGCGGAATCGAATATAATCCCGGTCGGCACGATGCTTCGCGGAATTCCCCTTTCACAACGCATGATCTCATGCGGCTGGAAACGCTTCTGCAACGTTCGTCACTGACAGTCCGCCCTTTCGGACCCGACCTAAGGCGCATTGTAAAACGACTATTCGAAATGGTGGAACAATGCGCGGATCATGCGCCCGATTCGATGACCAAGGCCAGAATCAGGGCATTAAGTTGTTCCGCCCTTGTTGAAGCCGCATCGGATTTAAGTGTTGCCCGTAATACCGGCCCGAAAGAATTCATTGCCGCGGCAATTCGTTACCTTGAAAACAGATTTCATGAACCATTGAGAATAGAGGACCTTGTCAAACATCTCGGATTCAGCAGGGCCAGGGTTTTTGAACTGTTTAAGAACCAGACGGGCATGACACCCAACGATTATTTATTGCGTTATCGTGTCCGCAAAGCACAGGAAATGCTGATGGATCCGGAAAAGACAGTGACCGAAACAGGTTTTGCCGTCGGGTTTTCTTCCAGTCAGTATTTCAGCCAGGTCTTCCGCAAATACACCGGCCAGACGCCAAGTAAATACCGTAAGTCACTCAAATAATTCCAGATCGCAAAGCACCGATCAAATCTAAATAAAAACTAATACGTTTAACGTTTTTCCGATTCTTCAGATTTTTCTTTTATTTCTACTTTTCGTGTTCGCCGGCGTTTTTTCACAAACATTTCCATCTGACTGTCCTTGATGAGATCGTAGTTTTTGAGAAGCCTTATGGACTGCAGAAGGTCCGACTTCTCATAATTCATGTTCACATCCACGCGGAAAACAAGTTCCAAAAGCATTGTACGGAAAGAAATCACTCCATCCAATCCTTTTGATTTCAACACTTCACAAGTCTTATCCTTTAATCCGCCACCAGCTGGAAGGTCGGGAATACACAGAATTTTAGCTATTGGTGATGCATCCAGGAGTCGCTCGGCAAATTTTATGGGAGCCTCTTCAACAAAACGAAGAATATCCGGAGTCTGTTCGAATCTTGAAACATAAAAACGCTCCGTATGCCAGCCACGTACCCCGACAACCGCACGTGATACTGTTTTCAAATCGGATGTTGTCCAGATAAGATGATCAGGAACCTTATGTTCCTTCACCTGGGGATTGAATACTATAAGATCCAGTTCCTCAGCGGCCGTCTTTTGCCTGCCGCCAGGTACATATTTACGCGGTTGACTTACCAGGTAACCCAGTTGTTCAAAATATTCCCGTACAACCCCTTCGTTTACAGCAGACACATTTCACCCCCATAATTTTCAAAAACTACCGGAAAAGATCTTTTCCAAAGCATTTTCAGAAACCTCACATCCGAATACAACAGAACCGAGCCTTTCGGCGAGTACAAAACGAGGCACACCGCCTATACCCTTTTTGTCCGATGTCATGGCATCCCTTACATTTTTCCATGAAATTTTCGCACCAAAATCTTCGGAACCAACAGGCAAACTGAGATTCTTTAACAAAGCTTTCAACCTGTCACAATCATTCATGGGAAAACCCTTTTCAGCGACAGAAATCATGGCGGCAAATACCATGCCGGCAGCAACAGCCTCACCGTGAAGCCATTTACCATAACCCAGTATCTTTTCCAGCGCATGACCCATTGTATGACCAAAATTTAGAATTGCCCGGACACCTGTTTCCTTCTCATCGATTTTGACAACTTCGGCTTTGATCTCACAACATCTAGCTACAATACCTTCCAGAAAATCGAGATCACGGCCAAGGATCTTCTGTACATTATGCTCCATCAAGCTGAATAATTTTGCGTCCCATATAACCCCGTATTTAACCACCTCAGCCAATCCCGATACGTATTCCTTCAAGGGTAGAGTGTTCAGCGTCAAAAGATCAGCCGTAACTTCCACCGGCTGATAGAAAGAACCTACGAGATTCTTACCCTGCGGCAGATTTATACCTGTTTTCCCGCCGACAGAGCTGTCCACCATTGCGAGCATCGTTGTGGGAACCTGAACAAACCTTATTCCACGAAGAAAAGTTGCGGCAACAAATCCAGACAGATCACCAACCATACCGCCACCCAGCGCGACGATGGCAGACGATCTGTCCAGTCCTGACTTCATTGCCTCATCATAAAGTTGCTTAACAAACTTTACATCCTTGGATTCTTCTCCTGCCGGCACAACTGTACGTCTTACATCCATTCCAAGCGAAGAAAGATTTTCTTCACATTTGGCTCCATAAAGTTTATCAACATTTGAATCTGAAACAATAAGGACCTTGATTGCTTTTGATCCGGCAAGAGATAAACCCGGCCGAAGATCGCGCCCGATCTGGATGTTATAACCCCTTTCATTCAGGTCAACATGTACCGTTTTGCTCATGTTTATTCCTCGATAATAACAAATCCTTCTCTCTCGCGCCCATATGTTTCTATTAATTATCCCAGGATACTTCCAACCTTAACCCTGTATCCGCGAAGATAATCAGCACCATTCATAACTTTACGGCCCCCGGGTTGTACCTGGATCAATCTAATACTTCCCTGCCCACATGCTATCAGAGGGCCGCTGCCGGAGTCATCGATAATCTGCCCCGGACTACCTGCAGTATCTTCAACCTTCACCTGCAGTATTCTCAACATGACGCCAGATCCTGCAGGAACTTCGCAATAACAACATGGCCATGGATTGAATGCTCTTATTCTGTTGTAAATCCGATCAGATGGCGACGTCCAGTCAATTTTACCATCCTTCTTTGTCAATTTCGGGGCAAATGTGGCATCAGTTTCAATTTGCGGAGATTTTGACACGGTGCCGGACCGTATTTTATCAACGGTCTGACGCAGAAGTGCAGCTGCTTCTCCTGCCAGTTTATCATGAAGAGATCCGCCAGTGTCGTTATTGGTAATTAAAACTTTCTTCTGGCAGACTACATCGCCAGCGTCCATTTTTTCATTCATAAACATCGAAGTCACACCTGTTTCCTTGTCGCCATTGGCTATTGCCCACTGGATCGGTGCAGCACCACGGTATTTTGGCAGAAGTGACGTATGCATATTAATACAACCCTGTGGTGGCATCTGGAGAATATCACGTTTCAGGATTTGTCCGTAGGCAACAACCACTATGAGATCAGGCTTGAAAGCCTTCAATGCATTAACACTTTCTGCAGTATTGATTCTCTCGGGGGTTAAAACAGAAATTCCACGGCTTTCAGCAAGAACACGAACTGGTGAAGGTGATGACTTGAGGTTTCTGCCTTTGGGACGGTCCGGTTGAGTAACAACAGCCACAACTTCGTCATCAACTGTTAATAACGTTTCCAGAGATGGACAAGACAAATCCGCCGATCCCATGAAAACAATACGCATGGTTTTTCCTCGTCCCGACCTCCTGGCGAGTCGGCGCCAAAAGGTTTCAGTTACTTCAAAATTTTCTCAAGCGCCTTTTTTGAAGACCTTTCGATCCTTCTGTGAAGACTTTTCCCGGAAGCATCAATTGTAACAACAGCACTGAACCCTTTGACCGTAAGATCCCATAAAGCTTCAGCAGCACCGAATTCAGCCAATAAATGAACTCCATGTACTTCCTTGATAGATTCAGCAAGTAAACCAGCCGCTCCGCCGATTGCCTGCAGATAAACGCATCCGTATTTAACACAGGCCTTTCTCGTCATCTCTCCCATTCCGCCCTTACCGATGATTACGCGTACACGATGTTGCTCTATAATTCTACTCATATACGGTTCTTCACGCATGGAAGTTGTCGGCCCCGCGACACGGATAACCCAGACACCTTCCCTGCGGATAGCAACCGGTCCAGCGTGATAGATCGCACCATCTTTTAAATCAACAGGACATTTCCCACCATCAAACAGATATTTATGGAAGCGATCTCTGCCTGTAAAAAGTCTGCCTGAAATGGTTACACGTTGGCCAACATTCAAGTCCCTGATCTTGGCCAACGTAAATGGATATTCGAGTTCTTTAATCATCAGTATAACCACCTGTGCACGCCGCCTTCCGGCCCCAACAAAACACCCCGCCGTCGAAATGCCCAGCACATGTATGATATAGTAACGAAGTAAGATGCCGGCACGCGACTCAATGAATCAATTTTTATCCCCAACAGAGTTGTTTTACCTCCAAGCCCCATGGGTCCAATACCAAGTTTAAAAACGTCTTTCATGATTTTTTCTTCAAGTCGCGCGAGAGCCTTTACCCTTGATTTGTCCGCCAATCTGCGAAGGAACTGTTCCTTGGAATGTTTATAACCTGTTGCGCGATCACCACCAATACAAACCCCAAGGATTCCAGGCGCACATCCATTCCCCTGCGCATTCCACACCGCATCAAGGATACAGCGCCTCACACCTTCAAGATCACGATCCGCATGAATACCAACATCCGGTAAACTGTACTGGGAACCCATATTCTCGGAACCACCACCCTTCATTATCAGGCGGACATCAACTTTCTTGCGGGCCTGTTGTTGAAAAATGAAAACTGGAGATGCCGACCCGATATTTGTGTCATAAGAAGCACCAGATACCGAATCAATGGTGTTTTGACGCAGATAACCTTGTCGGGTAGCCTTAGCCACAGCCGCGCGGGTATGCGCCACAATGGCATTTGTATCGAAACCGACAGGTACACCAAAATAGAACGTCAAACTGCCGGTATCCTGACAGATAGGAGTATCATTCTTACGGGAAAGGGCCACATTCTCAAGAATTGCATTAAGGACCCACCATGCATGACTACCCTTACGTTCTTTTTTTAGCGCGCGCCTTATCACGGCTTCAACATCCGAAGGAAGATCTACCGAGGTACGCCTGATCAACTGAAAAAGATTTTTTTCCCAATGACCGTTCTTCATGGAATTCCATCAAATTAAAAACTCAAATTCTGCATTGTTTTAGGTAATTCAAACCAAGATCGGATCACACTTTCTTTTTCTCACAAGATGTTTTCTCTCCACATGAATGGTGATACTCCTTGCACTCCTCACAATTACCATGTCGCGGACAACCGGGATATGTGCAAGGACAGTCTTGATTCCTTTCTCCATCTTTTTTCATTCCAGGTTCCATCAAAACAATTAGACAGTAACAAAATTCTCTCGTTCTTCAAGAACTTACTCAGTTACATCCTGTCGTTGATCTTTTAATTACGAACAGGAAAGGCCGGATCATTCTTGTTCACGAATTACCGCACAACCGTTTGCCTGAACTTTTTTACGCTTTTGCAGCTCTTTCAGAATATTATCCGCAATCTTGAGATTCCCGAAACCTCTTCCCAACTCGACCTGTGGATTCAGCTGACCATGAAAATCAGAGCCCCCGGTGGCAACCAATTTAAATTCTTTTACCAGAGCTTCGTATTCCCTGACCTGATCATTACTGTGTTCAGAATAATAAACCTCTATGCCCTGTAAACCTTTTCCAACGATATCCTTCACAAATTCCCGCAAAGCTTTCCTGCCTAAGTTCAAAGTAAACGGATGGGCCAACACAGGAATACCACCCGAATTGACTATCGCCGCTATACTGTCGGAGACCGACATACGATACCGTTCTGCATAAGCAGGTTTACCTTTACCAAGATACATATCGAAAGCAGCCTCTTTTGACGCAACGTAACCCTTTTGTACCATCGCAAGGGCAAAATGCGGTCTGCCAATTACATCTTCCCCGGTAAATGCCTTCACATCATCAAATGTCAATTTAAATCCCAGGGAGTTCAACTTTTTCAGTATTTCTTCGTTACGCGATTCCCTGCCTCTACGGATACGCTGGAGAACACTCTCCAAGCCGTCATTCCTGCTCCCGGCCTCCTGCAGAGCCGGGACGAAATATCCGAGCATATGCATCGTACCGGAAGGAACATCAACACTGATTTCGACGCCCGGCACACCCGTTATATCATACTCCCTGCATGCATCCAGAAATTGGGGTAACCCTGCCGTTGTATCATGATCAGTCAATGCCAGTGCAGTCAGTCCGATATCATGCGCACGTATAACCAATTGTCTTGGCGTAAGGCTTCCATCAGAAAAAGTGGAATGTGAATGTAAATCTATCATTGGCGGGACGTATAGCTGGCAGATGTTTCTGGTGTCTCGCGGATCAAGACACGTGACACTTCACATCCGGTATTTTTCATTTTTACAGAAAGTTCATCGAAAACAAAACGAGCAATATTCTCAGAAGTCGGATTTGTATTCCGGAACGGATCAAGCAAGTTCAGGTCTGCATGATCCAATCCACCCAACACTTCTCTGATCATTTCTTTTAACAAACGGAAATCTATCAGTATTCCCATATTGTTGAGTTTGTTTCCTGTCACAAATACTTCCACTTCCCAATTATGGCCGTGCTGCTCTGCGCATTTACCATTATAACCTTCCAGATGATGCGCAGCCGAGAAATGCATTTTAACACTTAACTCGTATACCTTCATTTCCACTCCGTTTTACTCTCCATTCCACCGTTTTAAACATTCTATTTTCTCACTTTTATCTTATAACATTTCTCAATTTCATCAAAATTACGCATTGCCAGATATTTCGCTATGGCCGTATCGTATTCCGCTGTTTGTGCGAATGCCTTGCGGGCAAGGTTAAATCTTGTACGCAGCGAGATATTTCCATTACTTTTAACTAACTCCTCAAGTATTCTGTCATAGTCAGCAGGCTCTGTAAGCGACGCCACTCGTAGATAATTTTTCGCAGAAGCTCTTACCATGCATGGCCCGCCAATATCTATGTTTGTACGGGCTTCTTCCGGAGTCACACCAGCGCTGGTTATGGTTTGTTTGAAAGGATAAAGATTTACGACGATCATATCAATGGCCACTCCCTTGACACGTTTCAGGTCTTTAACATGGGCTTTGTTGTACGTCTCGCTTAACAAACCAAGGTAAATCTTGAAATCAAGAGTCTTGACCAGCCCCCCCTGCATTTCCGGTTGTCCTGTATATTTTGAAACTTGCATCAGATTCTTTTTTGCACATTTTACTCCAAGCCACTTACGAATGGCATTGAACGTTCCACCCGTCGAATAGATCATTACCTTGGGGTTTATATCCACCAATGCCTTGACAAGCCGGTCAAGGCCGGTCTTATCTGAAACACTGACAAGGACATGATTCACCTTTATCGGCCCATCAATCTTTCGAACAATATTCAAAGTCATAATTTTACCTCAGTTTCTTAACTCTATTATCCTGTAACAGCAAACTTCAGCATGATACCGTTCATGTCATCCAGAATTCAAACTTTCTTTTCTCCTCCAAATGGCATACTGTTCCTGCTTAACAATGATTACCCTTTCAATAGAACAATCTACAACGGTGTGCAGCATCGCCTTGATGAAGGATTCCGATGTTATTGCCGAACATGCATGGGAGGATACCCAGGTTCGTAACCAATATTTTTTCTCTGTTCTTCCAGGAATTCTCAAAAAAACATCAATCACCCCGGCAGCCATTGATATTTTCGTTACCGGACTTGGCCCTGGTTCATTCTCAGGTCTCAGATGCACTCTTTCCGCAATTAATGGCCTTGCCTTGCCTGATAAAAAACGCGTGTTCGGTATTACCAGCCCGGAGATTATGGCTTGGCAAATAATACAGGAAACAGCCAAAAATTCGGTTACGGTTCTCGGTGATGCAAGACGTGGTTATATCTGGCATGCCTGTTACGATCGAACAAAAGAACTTCCAGCAGCAAGGAACCTCGTTTCCATTATTCCTGTAGATCAATTATCCGCAAAATTAGGTGAAAGCGAAGTTATCGTAACCTCAGACTGGGACCGGATAGGAAAATTCCTTAAAGAAATATCTCCTTCAGGTACTTTAATTGAGGAAAGATGTGTCCCCTCTGCACGATCTGCCGGTGAACTTGCATTCAGAAAGATAAGCATGAACCTGCCGTCCGAACCGCTTCTACCCATTTACCTGCACCCACCTGTCGCCGCTCGATCAATATCTTCGGCAAAATGAGTTAATCTGTACAAAGACCGAAAAATTCATTTATCAAGTTATTATAGTCGCGGCGGCGTGACCAAGAAACATCTTATCAGTGAATTTTGATCTTGTAATATTTGGATTCTGGGCCAGTGGTGTTTGTATCAGTAAACTCTTTTTCTGTGTCGGAACCAACAAGATCTTTCTGCATGATAAAGAATCCCTGAATCAAATTCGTGGAACATTCAACGTCATACAGTCTGCCGACCTGTGAATTCCACTTCAACTTGAAGCCTTCGGCTCCCGAAGGACGAGACTCGGTATAATGAATTGAAACATCAGGAATACCATCACCGTCACTGTCGACCCGGCCCGGCTCTTTTGTCTTTATGACACCATTACTTACAGTCATTCCAGATGACCAGCTGAGATCCGCACCATACTGAGTTCCAAGTCCTCTCTCCGAAATAGTAACAGGTATTATTGCCCCATAATTTGACGAAAATGCTACAAGGAAGTTGAGATACAATATTGCGCCACCGCCAGAGAGCAAATCATCAGAACTGCTCATAACTATATCAACGCAGTCACTTCCCACAGCATATTCTACTACAAATGAAGATGTCAGTGCTGTATTGGTAACACTCTGCAGCGTTAGGCGCTGACTGTCATAATTAATACGCAAATTAAGACATGCAATGTTTTGCACGTTATCAATCTCGACCGGTACTTGAACAACAGTACCAGGTTCTGCCTCAAAAGCACCAATGCTCAATTGATACCCTAAAACAGCAGGTTCTCCTCCGCCTCCATCCGGATTAATACACTTGCCGAGAGCTATACGTTGGATCAGCGTGGCATCGATCTTGGTGATCTTACCATCACCATCAATATCTCCCGCTCTTAACTGATCCTCGGTCGGAATCAATTGTCCATTGGCCATCCTCATTGCAAGTGTGAAATCTCCCGACACAGTAACTACACCATCCCCGTTAATATCACCGAGAATAAAGGTGCTTTGAACCGTAAACACGGCTTTATCACTACTGTCAACTGCTAGAGGAGACCCGTTACAGTCTTTTAAACTCACAGAAACAAACTCATTGGTGCATTTGGTCCCGGACACGGCTGTATTTGTAACTGCAAAAACGACATCAAACAGGCGCCCTTCACCTATCAGTGACGAACCTTTGTTGTACTCAACATAAGCTACCACATCATGGAAGGATGAAAGTTCATTTGTCGAATCAGCGAATTCAAACATATAGATTGCATCGTCAAGTCCAACATGCGTTTCAAGATTCTTGTCAATATACTTACTAACACATGGATGGACTTCCTGTTGATTATATCGAGGCACAGCCCCCAGATTATCCCCGTTTCTCAACAACTTGACATGATCGCCTATCTCGTTTGACTTCCTGTCGCGGCCATTGCGACAATCATGGATCCAAATGAGGCAGTTTGTTGCATTAGCCAAATCACCAAGATCGACAGAATACGACTTACCATCGTTGATATTCATACCATCATTGATATTCTGCCATAGGACACCATTATTTGTACTGAAATATGCCACAAGAGGCACAGGATCCTGAGGCGCTGATTCATAAGCACAACCAAGAATATTCAATCTGACATTATTACTGGATGATACCGTTCCGCTGGCATAAATTGTTACCTGTCCACCGGATATAGTGTTGGAAACAACCATGCCTTCCGTCAATACGGTCTTTTCAACCGTTATATTGGTGCTTACCTGGGATATCGGGATCAAGATAGAAGGATCATAAGACACGGTTATCTGCATATCATTACCAAGAACACCCCTGGCATCGGAAGTATTGATCCTCAACCTGACGACCGAACTGGCAGGACCAAAATAATCCGGCATCCAAAGCGTAACAGTTCCTGCTGTAGCCCCAACAATACCAGAAGCAGGGCTTTCCATAAAACTGGAGAAGTATGCCGACTTAATTACCGCGGAAATATAGTAGTAATAATCCTTTCCGGTGGTAATAAACCTGTCCACATACATGGTTTCAGTTACAGGGGCACCATTCAATTTGTTAAACACGGCCAGTTCATTGTCAAATCTATATACATTATAACCGGCAATGCCGAGCTCCGGATTTGTATCCCAGTTTAAAATAATACAACTGGCACTTCCACTTGCTTCCAAACCTTGCGGCGCCGACAATCTCTGCAATGTAATATCTATACCACCTCGCGAATACAAAAGATTTGTTACCGGATTAAGACAATATGTTCCAGTAGGTTCAGTGGAATCCAGCGCTGAATTCCCATTGAAATCTCTGTAAGCTCTTATCCAGTAATTCCTACCTGCCGGTAGTGAAGTTATTGCGTAAGCGCCTGGTGCCGAAATACCTGTAAAACCAACCCTGTCTGAGTAGTTAACATCGCCAAAGGCCTCCACATATATGGTTCCACTTTGACTCCCAGTGTAAAAAACCTGCCCAGCCACTACACAGGCGTTCTCTGCAAAAGACGCGGCAATGCTTTGAGCCTGATTCATGGTCACTGTAATCGGATTGTTTGACGATATTATAGCTCCACTCCATTGCACAAATCGCCAGCCATTCGATGGAACAGCTGTAACAGCCACAAGAGCGCCATTCGTGTACCATCCATCTGTAACATCAACATCACCGCCAGATCCGGCAGAAGTATCCAGATAATATTCCGTTCTCCACTGCCACGTAATCGCCGAATTCGTATTGATAGCAACCGTAACGTTTGTGCCGCTGCCAGACGTCACATCTCCCGAGCCTGTCCAGCCTGTACATACATATTGTACACCAGTACCACCCGAAACCGGACTGGCCACAGAATTACTGACAATCGTGCCTTTACTTAGCACATTCGTAGCGTAACCATAAGGCAATGGAATCCCATATGCTCCGGGACTGCCCCATACAGTAAACAACACTGTATTTGATTCTGCCCCAACCCCTTCTTCGAATCTGTCTGCAAAGTTGGTCTTCGCATAATTCCAAATCTTCAGGTTGTCCATATATATCTTGCCCTGGGTAAGACTGTTATGCATAAGCCTGAACGCCCCATTGGTAAGTGGTATAAATACATCGTTGGTCCCAATATGTAACCACATAGTAGAATTCAATTGACCATCCAGGTATATCGCGACCTTCTTCGTTCCATCTGATACCCCGGCAATACTATCCTTGTTCCATACCAATGCATAATGATGCCACGCCTCCGCCTGGCCAACACCCAGCACACTTTCGTAACTCCACGTCCCATATACTCCAGTACCAAGATAGTAGTGCGGCCCGGTCTCCCCGCACAACCCACCAATTGACCCACCATTATTCGCGTTAAACCCTATCGTCCATGCACTGGAACCATCCCCCATCTCCAGAAAATACGGCTTCTCTCCTCCCCCCGAAATACTCGCAGGACACCCCTCCAGCTTCGCCCAGAATTCCACACATCCAACCATATATGGAACAACATCCCTGGAAAATTCAATCCCATAGTCCTGATCATAACCGGCCACATAACAACCACCAAACATGCCGCTGTTCGTAAATCCACCATTGGTCACTACCCCACTCAACCCGACCTCGCTGTGTTCCACCTCATACTGCGATCCCAGTTTGTTCCAAAAGACAAGACCATTTGTAGGAGCATTAGCAGAAGCAAACATCGCCGAGATAGTACGCGTCGTATTCATTGTAACTGTAAGCGGATTATTTGTACCCATTCCGGAAGGTACATCACCCGACCACAACAGGAATCTATATCCATTGGTCGGCGCCGCCGTTAAGGTCACAACAGCTCCATTCGTGTACCACCCGTCACCAACATCAACACCACCGCCAGATCCGGCAGAAGTATCCAGGTAATAGTCCGTCCACCACTGCCACGTAAGCGTCGAATTCGTATTGATCGTAACCGTAACGTTTGTGCCGCTGCCAGACGTCACGTCTCCCGAACCTGTCCAGCCAGTACATACATACTGTACACCAGTACCACCCGAAACCGGGCTCACCATGTAATTTGTCACAGCCGTACCCTTCGTCACCCACTTGTTTCCATAACCATATGGCTGTGGCGATCCATAAGCCGAAGGACTACCGCTCACCGTGAATGATACCGAGTTAGAACCAACCCCAATCCCTTCTTCAAACCTGTCTGCAAAGTTGGTCTTCGCATAATTCCAAATCTTCAGGTTGTCCATATATATCTTGCCCTGGGTAAGACTGTTATGCATAAGCCTGAACGCCCCATTGGTAAGTGGTATAAATACATCGTTGGTCCCAATATGTAACCACATAGTAGAATTCAATTGACCATCCAGGTATATCGCGACCTTCTTCGTTCCATCTGATACCCCGGCAATACTATCCTTGTTCCATACCAATGCATAATGATGCCACGCCTCCGCCTGGCCAACACCCAGCACACTTTCGTAACTCCACGTCCCATATACTCCAGTACCAAGATAGTAGTGCGGCCCGGTCTCCCCGCACAACCCACCAATTGACCCACCATTATTCGCGTTAAACCCTATCGTCCATGCACTGGAACCATCCCCCATCTCCAGAAAATACGGCTTCTCTCCTCCCCCCGAAATACTCGCAGGACACCCCTCCAGCTTCGCCCAGAATTCCACACATCCAACCATATATGGAACAACATCCCTGGAAAATTCAATCCCATAGTCCTGATCATAACCGGCCACATAACAACCACCAAACATGCCGCTGTTCGTAAATCCACCATTGGTCACTACCCCACTCAACCCGACCTCGCTGTGTTCCACCTCATACTGCGATCCCAGTTTGTTCCAAAAGACAAGACCATCACAGTTATAAGCCTGGTTATAAGCCTGTTGAACTTCCTGTGTTGTCAAAGCACGATTGTATATCTTAACCTCATCTATGCTTCCATTGTTAAAATATGAATATGAATATGTATCCGATACTTTTCCTATAAGTAACGGCAAACTATTCGGGATAAGCGGCTGGCTCCATGTCCAACCATAACTGTTCGCCGCATCATCATAATCAGCATCATCCTTCCCGTCCACATACAGGTACACTCTTGACCCGTCCCATGTCGTCACAACCAAATGCCACTGACCGTCACAAATATCCGTCTTCCCCATCAAAGACCACTTCCCATCACCACCTGTTATATACCAGGAAATAGCATTATTCCCATATCGCCCAATCGCAACACGAGCCGCTGCATCGCCCTTGCATACTATTCCATCCCACCCAGTACCATCGCCCGGGGCCGTAGCCCTGACCCATGCCATAATCGTCAATGCCGTCGTTAAGTTCAGATCAGATGCATTCGCCACACGAATATAATCATTCGTCCCGTCAAAACAGTACGCACTGTTTGAACTACCAAACCTGTCTACTGCTAACGTCGCACCATATACCACTCCTGTATGCCCATTACCGGAAACATCATTCGCATTGCCAGAAAATGGATACCAGGCAACAACCGGATTATTAGTGCCAAAAGCAAATACTGCCGAAATAGTCCTTACTTTATCCATGGTTACAACCAATGGATTGTTGTTAGCCATTCCAGAAGGAACATCGCCTGACCATAACAGAAATCTGTATCCATTGGTCGGAGTCGCTGTTATAGATACCAATGCACCATTCGTATACCACCCGTCTCCAACATCAACACCGCCGCCAGATCCGGCGGTAGTATCGAGGTAATAGTCCGTCCGCCACTGCCACGTAAGTGTCGAATTCGTATTGATCGTAACCGTAACATTCGTGCCGCTTCCAGATGTCACATCTCCAGACCCTGTCCATCCAGTACATACATACTGTACACCAGTACTACCCGAAACCGGACTCACTGCGTAATTCGTAACAACCGTTCCCTTCGTCACCCACTTGTTTCCATAACCATATGGCTGCGGCGTCCCATAAGCCGACGGACTGCCGCTCACCGTGAATGATACCGAGTTCGAGTCACCAACCCCAACCCCTTCTTCGAACCTGTCCGCAAAGTTGGTCTTCGCATAATTCCATATCTTCAGATTGTCTACACATGTAATGCCCTGCGAAAGGTAATTCACAACCAACCTAAGCGCATCATTGGTAAGCGCAGTAAAAGCCGTATTCGTCGGATGTACGTAATACCAGAGCGCAGAATTCAACTGCCCATCGAGATATATTGCCATCCTTTGTGTCCCGTCAGATACCCCTGGCAGACAGTTCTTGTCCCACACCACCGCATAATGATGCCATGTAGTCGTCTGACCAATGCCCAGCAGGGTTTCATAACTCCATGTCCCCCATGCGCCCGTTCCACTCAGGATCTGGGGACCGGCCGAACCACACAGCCCGCCCATACTGGCACCATTATTACCATTAAATCCTATGTCATACGAAACTCCACCCCCATCCCAAGCCTGGAAGAAGTACGGCTTCTCGCCGCCACCCGACATTGTGGCAGGGAATCCCTCAATCCTGCCCCATAACTCTATACAGCCCGCATCAACAGGTATGCATTCCTTCGGGAAAAATACACCTTTCTGCTGCGCACTGCTTGCTGCATAGGCGCCGCCAAACACACCATTCGTAAACACACCATTGCTATATATCCCGCTCAAACCAACTTCACTGTGTTCCACCTCATACTGCGATCCCAGTTTGTTCCAAAATACAAGTCCGTTATCGTTATACACCTGCTGCACTTCCTGCACCGTCAAGGCCCGATTGTATATCTTAACCTCGTCAATACTCCCGTTATTAAAATATGAATACGAATATGTATCCGATACTTTTCCTATAAGTAACGGCAAACTGTTCGGGATAAGCGGCTGGCTCCATGTCCAACCATAACTGTTCACCGCATCATCATAATCAGCATCATCCTTCCCGTCCACATACAGGTACACTCTTGACCCGTCCCATGTCGTCACAACCAAATGCCACTGACCGTCACAAATATCCGTCTTCCCCATCAAAGACCACTTCCCATCACCACCTGTTATATACCAGGAAATAGCATTATTCCCATATCGCCCAATCGCAACACGAGCCGCTGCATCGCCCTTGCATACTATTCCATCCCACCCAGCACCATCGCCCGGGGCCGTAGCCCTGACCCATGCCATAATCGTCAATGCCGTCGTTAAGTTCAGATCAGATGCATTCGCCACACGAATATAATCATTCGTCCCGTCAAAATAATATGCACTGCTCGAATTGTTGAACCGATCCATCGTTAAAGTCGCACTATATACAACACCCGTATGCCCATTGCCGGAAACATCATTCGCATTACTGTTAAACGGATAGTAGGCGACAAGACCGTTCGTCATCCAATGGTTAATGAAACTAGCTGTGCTTGGAGCCCAAGCGGAGGCATAAGCGTTGCTGGCGTAACAGCGATAGTAGTAGATGGTATTGGAGGCAAGGCTAGTGATGTTGGTGAAGAAAGACCCAATACCATATGATCCCATAAATATCGAATTCGACCAGGAAAGGGCATCCGTCCCGCCATCGGTCAATCCCCAATAAATTGTGATGTCAGCGGTATTGGTGCCGCCACCGGAAATCAGACTTCCGTTCAATACTACGCTGTTGGTTGTTATGTCGGAAGCCGGCCGGTTGATCACATTCAATGGTGCAGTCTGAATAAAGAGTTGCTGTACTTCGTTGGAAGGAATCGCACGATTGTAAATCTTAACCTCGTCAATACTCCCGTTATTAAAATATGAATACGAATATGTATCCGATACTTTTCCTATAAGTAACGGCAAACTGTTCGGGATAAGCGGCTGGCTCCATGTCCAACCATAACTGTTCA
>JAQUPZ010000002.1 GCA_028716365.1 Kiritimatiellia bacterium | reverse complement strand
GGGCCCATGCGACTGTTTAACAAAAACACAGCACTCTGCAAACTCGCAAGAGGACGTATAGAGTGTGACACGTGACCAATGCCGAAAGGTTAAGGTGAGGGGTGCAAGCTCCGAACCGAAGCCCCGGTGAATGTCGGCCGTAACTATAACGGTCCTAAGGTAGCGAAATTCCTTGTCGGGTAAGTTCCGACCTGCACGAATCGTGTAACGATATGGGCGCTGTCTCAACGAGGATCTCGGTGAAGTTGTAATTCCGGTGAAGATGCCGGATACCCGCAGTAGGACGGAAAGACCCCGTGAACCTTTACTATAATCTGATATTGGTGTTTGGTTCGCCATGTGTAGCATAGCTGGGAGACTTTGAAGCCCCGTCGTTAGGTGGGGTGGAGTCATCAGTGAAATACCAGTCTTGGTGAGGCGGATATCTAACCTCGGCCCGTTAACCGGGTGGGGAACAATGTCAGAAGGTTAGTTTGACTGGGGCGGTTTCCTCCCAAAATGTAACGGAGGAGTTCGAAGGTTCCCTCAGCATGGTCGGCAATCATGCGTCGAGCGCAATGGTATATAGGGAGCTTAACTGCGAGACCGACAGGTCGAGCAGATGCGAAAGCAGGACATAGTGATCCGGTGGTTGCTAGTGGTAGCGCCATCGCTCATCGGACAAAAGGTACTCCGGGGATAACAGGCTGATCGCACCCGAGCGTTCATAGCGGCGGTGCGGTTTGGCACCTCGATGTCGGCTCATCGCATCCTGGGGCTGGAGAAGGTCCCAAGGGTTTGGCTGTTCGCCAATTAAAGCGGTACGCGAGCTGGGTTCAGAACGTCGTAAGACAGTTCGGTCCTTATCCACTGTGGGCGCAGGAAATTTGAGGAGAACATTCCTTAGTACGAGAGGACCGGGAATGACGTACCTCTGGTGTACCAGTTGTTCCGCCAGGAGCATCGCTGGGTAGCTATGTACGGAATGGATAAGCGCTGAAAGCATCTAAGCGCCAAGCCGTCTCCAAGACAAGATTTCCCTTCCCGCGCAAGCGGGACTTAAGGCCCCCGGAAGACTACCGGGTTGATAGGTTGGAGGTGTAAGTCCAGTGATGGATTCAGCTGACCAATACTAATCGGCCGTGAGGCTTGATCTTATTTTATCTCTCTTATCAGCGAAAGTTTGCTTGGCTCTTTCTCTCTCTGCAATTGTAATTTATTTTAGGGATTTTCCCGGTGACCATGGCGAGGAGGTAACACCCGTTCCCATCCCGAACACGGAAGTTAAGGGCCTCAGCGGCAATGGTAGTGTGGCGATCGGCCATGTGAGAGTAGCACGTTGCCGGGAGTTTTTTTAAAGAGGGGCCCGGATCGAAAGATCAGGGCCCCTCTTGTTTCTAGAGTCTTGACTAAGGTGGTATCCGCGGATAAGTTTTATTTACTTATGTCGAGTCAGTTTAAGAATTTGAGAGCTTCGGAACTGTATTGTCCGAATTGCCGGATTTCCCGGCCGGTAAGGGAAAGATTATTGCTGGTACTTCCGAATGCGGAAATGCATGAATATAGATGTGTAGTTTGTGGTAAATCTTTGGGTACACGCGAAGTAAAGGATGATAAGGCAGGAATTGTATTACGATGATTTTTGGCGGAAAACTTCGAATGAAAGACAAGCACAAAAAACATAATGCAGAAACCACTGGAATGGTGGAGTCTGAAAAAAAGATACCTGAATTACCTGTTGAAGATTCTATGAAAGGGGATAAAACAGATGGAATAAAGGTCGAGGCTGAAAAGAAGACTGAGCCACAAATGCAGGATGTCATGCCTGTTGATACCACGAAAGTGGAAAATGATGAAAAATACCTCCGATTGTTTGCGGATTTTGACAATTTTCGTAAAAGAACTATTCGTGAACGTACCGAATTGTATCAGCGTGCAAATGAAGAAATTATCGAGGAAATTCTTCCGGTACTTGACCATCTGGAATTGGCGCTTAAATCTGCGACTGAGCACAAAATAGATGCTGGAGTGTTGGATGGATTCAGGCTTGTTGCAGAGCAGTTGTTAACCGCCCTGAAAAAATCGGGATTAAGTCCGGTTGATGCCGGTGAAGGTGTTCAGTTCGATCCTTTACAGCATGAAGCGATATCACATATGTCATCAGACGCGATTCCTGAGAATGCGGTGATTACCCAGGTTAGACGTGGTTATGTGCTGGGGGGCAAAATGCTCAGAGCTGTTCGGGTCGTTGTCTCAAGCGGAAAACCAGTTCAAAGCAATCAAAATTGTCAACCGGAAGCTTCGCAAGAAGGGAATAAACCGTGACGGAGAAAAAGGATTACTATGAATTGCTTGGAGTTGGCAGGACGGCTTCAGCGGATGAAATAAAGAAAGCATATAGAAAGATGGCCATGAAATATCATCCGGATAAAAATCCGGGTGATGCCGCCGCAGAAGCCAGGTTCAAGGAAATTTCAGAGGCTTATGAAGTCCTTAGTGATGCCAATAAGCGACAGCAGTATGACCGATATGGTCATGACGGGGTTAAATCAGCATTTGGACCTGGCGGTTTTGATTTTTCCAGGGATTTTACACATATGTCTGATCTCCAGGATGTTTTAGGAAGCATATTTGGTGATGGCGGTGGTATTTTCGATGATTTCTTTGGCGGTGGTGGACGGAGACGTTCAAGGGACGGGCGGCAACAGGGAGCAGATCTCCGGTTTGATTTGGAAATAGATTTTGAAGAAGCGGTATTTGGATCGGAGCGCGAAATAACTCTGCCCATGACTCAGGAATGTCTTAAGTGTAACGGCAGTGGCGTTACACCCGGGAGTAGCAAGGAAACATGCAGACAATGTGGTGGGCGCGGGGCTGTTGTTTCCGGCGGTGGTTTCTTCCAAGTTCGCCAGACCTGTCCGTCATGCGGAGGTTCTGGAAGTGTTATTACTTCGCCCTGCGTTACCTGCCAGGGAAACGGACGGATAAAAACGAGGAAGAAACTGTCTTTAAAGATACCGCAAGGGGTAGAATCTGGTTCTAGACTACGTCTTGCAGGTAAGGGTGAAAACGGTTATAATGGCGGGTCCTCCGGAGATTTGTATGTTGTTCTGCATGTTCGTGAGCATGAAATATTTCAACGCCGTGGTGATGATTTATACTGTGAAGTACCGGTGAGCTTTGAAGTAGCTGCCGGCGGTGGTGAAATAGAGGTTCCTACAATTGATGGTTATGCAAAGCTTAAGCTCGTACCCGGTACTGAATCTGGAAAGGTTTTCAGGCTTAAGGGTAAGGGTGTTCCGAATGTGGAAGGTTACGGTAGGGGCGATTTGCATGTTCGAGTGGTAGCAGAAGTCCCTGTGAGACTCAATGGAAGGCAACGAAAGGCTCTGAGTGATCTTGCTCAAGTCATGGAAAATTCCAACTATCCGGAAATGGGAAATTTCAAACGGAAGATCGAGAATTTCTTTGAACGGAAAAAGGCAATGGGTAAATAGTCGGGCTAATCACGTTTTTACCAAGATATAATCATGCATCGTTGTTATGTTGATTCAACCTTTTGGAATGATTCTGAAATGATTCTGCCTCCGGCATCAGAACATCACCTGATTAATGTTCTAAGAGTATCTGCCGGTGAAATGGTTGAACTGTTTGATGGTAAGGGGCGGGATGCTGTTGCACGTGTAGCCATTGAAAAAGGTCGGCGGGCCGTTCTTAAAGTTGAAGAAAGTTCATTTGTTAAACCTCCCTTATTTTCTGTTTCCCTTATTCAAGCATTGCCGAAGGGAACGAAGATGGACCTTATTGTCGAGAAAGCGACCGAACTTGGGGTTACCAAGATTTATCCAATGATTACAGAGCGTGTTGTTGTGCGTATGAATGATTCTGCTAGAAAAGAAGAACGCAGGGAGCGTTGGCAAAGGATAACCATAAGTGCTGCGGAACAGTCGGGTGTCAAGTGGATACCGGAAGTTAAGCCGGTTATGACTATTGAGGAGGCTGTTTCTGCCGGCAGGGATAGTGATGTTTTTATTGTTGGGGCTCTTGCATCAAATGCCAGGCTTTTACATGGAGTCCTAAGTGAAATGCGGAAAAAAAAGTCTGTAACCGCGTCCCTTCTAATTGGTCCAGAAGGGGATTTGACACCGCTGGAATTAAAGATGGCTATTGATGCAGGAGCCATACCAGTGAGTTTTGGGCCGAATGTTTTCCGTGTTGAGACGGCTGCCTTATTCGGGTTGAGTGTGTTGATCTACGAACTGAGTAATTCTACGGTATTTAGCGGATAAGATTGAAGATGTTCCTTGTACCGGGAGAAATCGCTTGTCGAATATTCTGGAATCGCTGATCTTGATTGATAATCTGCAGGGCTTGAGCTCCTCCCGTTCTCGATGCGTTTTCAAGTGACTTTATTGCTGCGTTTGTTTGTTTTAATCCCATTTGAATTGCCGCAAGATCAAGCCATGCTTTCCAATCATTTGGCTGAGTTTTCAGATATCGTTCCAGTATATCTCCCATTTTATCCATCTGTCCGGATTGAGCGTAAAGTCGAGCCATGTCGATATATGCCTCGCTTGGCGTATTAGATGGAAGTCTGCTTCTGCACATATCGAGCGCACGGTTCATTTCGCCCATACGGCCCGCACGTTGGAACAACTTTGCGACGTTAAGACAGAAGAATGCAGGGAGGTTGGTAGTAGACAGAATACTATTGAGAAGTCCTACGGCTGGTCCTACTTGTCCCATCTGGAAATAGCAATCAGAAAGTTCAAATGCACTTTCTATGTTTAGAGTTTTGGATTTCATTGAATTTTCAAGGTTTCTCACCTTGTCGTGAAGTTTCTCTGTCCGGTCAACATGAGCCATGAATTCCGGAACATTTTTGTTACCTGGATCCTGCTTGCCGAAGCCTGATATCAAACGTTTAACATCCTTTGTACGATTCTGCATCATATAAAGTTCTGCGAGCCGGAAATTGGCTTCCGGGCTGAGAGGGTATAAAATCCTGGATTCGTGAAAGGCTCTTTCAGCTTCCTCTGCGCGTCTTTCGTTACAGTAGATGTAAAGACCGGCTATTGCACTTCGAAGCTTTGAGAATGATTTCCGGGCTACGATATCACGTAGAAATTTATTGTTCGATACAAGTTGCCTTGTATACCAGTCCCAAAAATCCATATCATTATTTATTCGTTCCTGACTGATTCGCGGGAGAGTGTTCCTGTTAATTTTCATTATAAGACCATGAGGTTCCATGTAAGGATACATCCATCTGATTACATAACTTTCCTCGACATAGAAGTCATTTGTGTAGTTGTTGTGCTCAAATATCATCTGGGCAAGAATACCGTTGATTTCCATAACACCAAGAGCGCCACTGATTTGAACACGCCCATTTTCAATCCTAATGTCCGCATTAGGAGGTCTTCGGTTGGCTTTTACGTCCTCGACATAACGGGTAAATGCGCCGGCACTGTCGGCCTGTGCCGGAATCCATATACGGTCACCGTAAAGATCACGCATGACATTCATGTAAGTGTTATCTGCAAGAGCATTTTGAGTGATCAGATAGACATCCTCTCTGACCTTGGCAGAATAAATCATGTATGTTGGAACAAATCGTCCTGGATCGGTGCCTCCAAAAAATACAGCGTTTGTACCCATTTCCGGAGGATACGTCGGATTCGGGAGCGGCTCTTCGTCGGGATCGAGTTCTTCGTTAATTGCATCGGCTCCGCGTAACTGGTAATTACCGAACTGCCATCCGAAATCATGTCCATTCTGTTCGGCTCCTCCTACTACGCGGATTTGCTCCCTGTTATATGCGTTTTCCTTGAGAGGAATCAGGGGTAATAATGCTGCGATAACAACCCCGGAGAATATGATGATTGAATTTCCTTTAAAAAAAACAGTCATGATCGTAAGGCCGAAAATAATTCCATAACCAATCCAGAATGCATAAAGCGCATGGGAAGAAATGAATTTAACTCTTTGTATAAAGTAGTCTTGAATATCGCCTTTTGGGTTGGCGAGGGCAATGAACAGCAGACTCATTACCAGGAAACTGCAGAGAGTTGCTACAATCCATTTTTGAGCATCTTTGTCAATCGATAATCGTAATTCGCTCTTGCCGCGATACAGGAAAATAATCGGTAGAAGAAGGGCAGGAATAATCATCAGGAGAATTATTCCTCCTCCCTTGAAAAGGATGGATTGGAACTGGTTTGTCGCTAGGGTCTGCGATGTCTGTTTTACTGGCGCTATAATTTCTGTAAATCTTGCAAGGAGCATCATTTCATACAAAAGAAATATTCCGACTCCACAGAATAACACGACAAGAATGGTGACCTTTTCGGAGAACGGTGTTTTCCCGTCGCGCAATTGCGATACAAAGCTTGCAATTTGACTCGTAAAAAGCGTCAGAACACCAATGGCTTGTATTCCGATCAGAACACACAGCAGGGTTTTATAAGTAAAGGACATGATCGGAATACCGGTACTTTGAATCAATTCCTCTATGACAATTAGCCCGGTTACAAGCAGGAAGATCGGAATTGCGAGATAGATTGCTTTTATACGGCGGCCATAGAGAGTCAGTTCCCATGTTACAAAAGGAAGAAGTCCCAGAGGCGCGACAAGAAGGGTATATTGGGCTCTGAGGTCTGATAGATAATCTCCAACCTGATGAATAAAGTTTATGGAGAAAATGTCAGTTGGTGATATTTTCTCGTACTGTCCGCGGGTAATGGCATGAATAAATCCTTCAAATGTTCTTGGATATCCCCAGTTCATGGGGGGATTGGTTTCTGATGCAAGCGGCATATAGCCGTATACTGCGACTCCGAGTTCGAGCGCAACTATGGAGAGTGAAACAGTTCTGCCATTGGGGAGAAAATAATATATCAGTACAAGTGCCAGAAAATTAAGCGTAAGATAAATAAAACATGTGAAGTGCGTCGGATGATATAGCTGTGGTAGAAGACCCTGTTTGATAAGCACATAGACGAACACGTAAGGGATACCAGCAACAACAAAATCCCGAAAGAGAGAGGTGTTTCGAACAAGAATAACCACAATCAGTGCGGGTAGCATCAATAGAAGTGCCTGGTAATTGGTCAGGCCGATGCCGAATACAAGACTCAAGATGATCAGAATTTTGTCGCTGGGTTGTTTGATCCACATGTAGGTAAGTATGAGTACAAGGGCGAGAAAGAAGGCATTAAGGGAATAAATTTCTGCAATGACTGATTGGGACCAGTTGACCGGACTGAATGCAAAAAGAAGACTGCCGACTACTCCACCAATCCAGCAAAACATATTTTCCACTGATCTGCTTACATGTTCAGTGCTGCCTTTTATCTGGCTGATTATGTCTGATCCGGAACGGCTTATTAGCATGGCTGTGATACCCGTTGCCAATGCTCCGAAAAAAGCAGACATCAAACCGATGCTCCATGCTGGATTTGGTTGACCACGAAAGGTGACAAAACTGAATATTTTTGTGAAGACCCATCCCATCATGGTCCAGATTGGATAACCTGGTGGATGAGGAACACCAAGATATGCGCCTGCGGTTGCCAGTTCACCGCTATCTTCCATTGTCAGGGTAGGGGCCAGCGTACAGAAATAAACTCCTAACGATACAAGGCATGCAGTCCAAAATGCACTCCAGTCCCATAAGGTGAAAAAGCGGACTTTGCCGGTTCCGGAAATATTGACGATATTTTGTTCCATTATTACCATAAAAGGCTACTTATTATTGAGATGTGACGGTAGAAAGGCAAGCTATTTTGCCGCAGTGTTAAAGATGCAGGGAAAAAATGACATACAGAGAGAAAGCATAAAGCGCTAGGTTTGTTAATAGCGGCAGGTCTGTCAGTAATATTATTTCCGGTCGGTCACCTTTTTCGTGCCTGTAAACCAGGTCCAGATACCTGAAAATTCCGAAGACAACAAATGGGATAGTAAATCCGAGTGAATGTGTTCCGAACTTTTCGACAGTTTTAGGCCAGAGTGTATAGATTGCATATGAAACAATAGTACAGGCGCTTACAATGGCAATGAGTTGATCCAGCAGGTGCTGATCGTATTTTTCCAGACTGGGTCTGTGGGCATCTTCAAAAGAGAACTTCTCGTGGCGTCGTTTACAGAGAGCCAGAAAGAGTGCCAGCAAGAAAGTACACAGTAGTAACCATGGAGATATTGTTATCCCGGGAATAGCAACTGCACCTGCAATAGCCCGTAAAACGAATCCACTTGCGATGACCAGAACATCAACAAAAGCAACTTGTTTCAACCCATAGCTATACACAATCTGAATGATAATATATGTTACCATGACAGCAGTAAAAAGATGTGGAAGCAGGAACGAAGCTGTTAAACCACATCCGAGCAGAACAAAAACCATGGCCCATGCTCTTGAGAAAGGGATGATTCCAGCCGGAATGGGACGGTTTTTCTTTACCGGATGATTACGGTCAACGTTGATATCTTTAATATCGTTTAGGATATAAATACCGCTGGAAATTATGCAGAAAATAAACGCTGCAAACGGAACTTTTAAAAAAGCTGTTGAATCAATCGGTTGTCCTCGTGACCTATCCCAAAAAGCGAAAAATAAAGCGGCAAGAACAACGATATTTTTTGTCCACTGGTTGGGACGTAGAGCATGGACGTAATCCATCAATACTGGATGGCCTTTTCGTTCAAGGTTGCTTTGATGTTTGTTTTCCTCTGTGGCTAGAGTATTCATTTTGTAATTATCTTTGGACTTCGCTGGAATCCGTTACGTATTAAAAGCTTCCATACCTGCCAGAGGGCTTCACGAACAATATTTGCGCTCATTTTGGAATATCCTGCTCTACGATCCACAAACGTGATAGGTATTTCTGCTATCCGGAATCCCTTCGTCCATGCAGTGTGAGTCATTTCGATCTGAAATGAATAACCGTTTGAGACTATGGAATCCAGATCAATGGCAATCAATACTTCGCGATGATAACATTTGTATCCACCTGTAGGATCAGTCACTGGCATTCCGGTAATCAGGCGAACATACGTTGCGGCTCCTTTGCTTAACATAAGACGGCTGAGCGGCCAGTTTGTAATTCTTATCCCGTGCATATACCTGGAGCCGAGAATCAAATCCGCATTTTCTGCCGCTTTAAGAAAATTTGGAATTTCTGCTGGATCATGGGAAAAATCGGCGTCCATTTCAAAAATCAGTTCGTAGCCATGTTCTATTGCCCACTTAAATCCCGTAATATAGGCTCGACCCAGGCCATTTTTGCCCTGTTTATGAACCACATTGACTCTTTTGTCCTCAGTGCACATTTTGTCAATGATTTTTCCGGTACCATCAGGGGAATTATCATCCACAAACAGGATGTTGATATCAGGTTGTATGCCAAAAACCGCCTGCGAAATGGGCCGTACATTATTTTTCTCGTCGTAAGTTGGAATAATAACAAGCGCTTTCTTCATTTAGACATATTATGAAAATTACTGTCTCTTTCGCAAGGCAGAATCGAGAAGTTGTCGAAGGCATCACCATCAACTGCTGCCGTTGTGAAGAGTGATCCTATGAGTAATGAGACAAAATATCTGTTTTTCATTTGGAAAAGCCCGTTTTTTTTCGTTTTGAGGTGTGTGAATTGCCATGTTGCTTTTGATGAGTGCTATTAATATTAATTAGGATTAGCACAGATTTTGTAATACGGGCAGGGAAAATATTTATTCTTTTCATGTCTTTGGAAAAATTTCCAGTTACCTATTGACTCCATCAATTTCTTTCCAATTTTACTAAATTGGTTGCAAAGATAAAATCTGTGTTCTACACTTTTCAACTTAAAGGAAAATATGTCATGTTAAAATTTAATCCAGGTTTTAATACTTTTGATTCCGATTCATACAATGTTCAGTTGGATAATCCAGGCGAGCCTAATTTATTCAGGGATATTTTTCCGTATAGCGAGGTGCCGAAGATAGGATTCAATCATCGTTTGAGTCCTATGAGAGTCCCTGATGAAATATGGATAACCGATACTTCCTTCCGCGACGGTCAACAGTCAATGCCGCCCTATACGGTCAAACAGGTCGTAGATCTTTATAAAATGTTGCATCGGCTGGGTGGCCCTAAAGGGTTGATTCGGCAGGCGGAGTTTTTCCTGTATACCAGGAAAGATCAGGAGGCAATCAGCAAGGTACAGGAACTTGGTTATGAATATCCGGAGATTACCGGGTGGATAAGAGCACACAAAAAAGATCTGAAACTTGCAAAAGAACTTGGGATGAAGGAAACCGGTATTCTAACTTCAGCTTCCGATTATCATATATTTCTTAAGCTTAAAAAGACCAGAAAAGAAGTAATGAATGACTATCTGTGGATTGTCAAGGAGGCCATAGAGGTCGGAATTATTCCAAGATGTCATTTTGAAGATGCCACACGGGCTGATTTTTATGGATTTGTTGTTCCTTTTGCTCATGAACTAATGAAAGTGGCAGAGGAAAGCAAATCCGTAATAAAGATCAGGGTTTGTGATACTTTAGGGCTAGGTGTTCCTTATCCTGGCGTTGCAATGCCGCGTTCAGTGCCGGGGCTCATACATGGATTGGCTTATTATGCTGGCGTGCCGAGTGAGTGGATGGAATGGCATGGACACAATGACCTGAATCTTGTGAATGCAAATGCAGTTACGGCATGGCTTTATGGCTGCAGTGCGGCAAATGGAACAATGCTTGGGATAGGGGAACGTACAGGGAATCCTTCTATCGAAGGACTGGTTATGAGTTATCTTCAGCTGAGAGGAAATGACTGTGGTGCAGATACGACGGTTATAACAGAAATTGCTGACTATTTTGAAAAGGAACTTCATTTCCAGATACCGGTGAATATGCCCCTGGTTGGTAAAGACTTCAATATGACCCATGCAGGTATTCATGCTGACGGACTTTTGAAGAACGAGGAGATTTACAATGTTTTCGACACTGCAAAACTCCTGAACAGGTCTGTTGAAATTGCATTGACTGATAAGAGTGGTCTGGCTGGAATAGTCCTCTGGATCCATAATAAAATCGGAAGGGGCGCAGCTTCACTCACAAAAGATAATCCGGGTGTTAAAAAGATTTATGAATGGATTACGAATCAATACGAGGAAGGCCGGACTACTTCTGTTTCTGACCGTGAAATGCTTGAACAGGTAAGGCTAAACCTTGCGGACTGGATTAAGGAGAGTGGCTTTGAAATATGAAATCACCATATACGGGAATCCCGTGCTTCGGAAGAAAGCCATTCCTGTTGAGAAAATAGATGATTCCATCAAACAGCTTGCGAAAGATATGCTCGATGCCATGTACAGGAGTAATGGGCTGGGGCTTGCTGCTGAACAGGTGGGTCGTACGGAAGCAATCTGTATAGTTGATTTACCGGTTTCACTGGATGTTGATGAAGTTACGAAGAAGCGTGTAAATCCTGGTATAAAAATGCCCATCATTATGTGTAATCCTGTGATAACAAAAATGGAGGGTGAGCAAATCGGGCAGGAAGGCTGTCTGAGTTTCCCGGAAATCTTTGTCACAATCAAAAGGGCGGCTACTATTGGAGTGAAGTTTATGAACATGGCAGGAAAGAATGAAATCCTTGAAGTCAGTGGGCTTCTTGCCAGGACAGTTCAGCATGAATTTGATCACCTGAACGGTATACTTCTGGTTAATCGAATGTCAACAGTTCAGAAACTTTCAGTTGCTGGCAAGTTGAAGAAACTGAAGAAAATGAATAAAGCTTGAGATCATACTCAAGCTGTCCGACCGGATGTTGTGTCTATTCTTTTGGCAAATTCCTGCGCTAACAACATGTATGCTTTGGCGCCCGTTGAGTGCCAGTCGTAATGAATTACCGGTTTGCCGAAACTAGGGGCCTCGCTCAGACGCACATTACGCGGTATAACTGTCTCGTAGATTTTCTCGGAAAAATGCTTGCGAACTTCATCAACAACCTGATCTGACAGGTTTGTCCTGCCGTCAAACATAGTCATAACTATACCTTCAATGTCCAATCTCGGGTTTGCACCACTATCACGGAGTTGCTGGACAAGCCGTGCTATGACACTTAAACCCTCAAGCGCGTAATACTCGCATTGAATTGGAATAAGAATCGAATGAGAGGCCGTCAATGCATTCATTGTGAGAATACCAAGAGAGGGCGGGCAGTCGACAAGGATTACATCGTAATAATCTTTTACAAGCAGTGGGCCAAGTGCAGTATTAAAGCAATGATTGTAATTGTCCTGCCGCGCAATATAGACTTCAGATCCGGCAAGGTCCAGTTCTGACGGTATAATATCGAGATTCTGGAATGGAGTATTTTGGATCATCGTTACTATTGAAGATTCGCCAAGCAGAGCACGGTAAAGACTGGTATCTTTTTGAGGAGGAAGACCCAGTCCGCTTGTGGAGTTGGACTGCGGATCAAGATCGATCACCAGCACTTTCTTGCCCAAATAGGCAAGACAGGCGGCCAGATTAATAACCGTTGTTGTTTTGCCGACACCACCTTTCTGATTGGCAACCGCAACCACTCGCGTTTTGCGCATGCCAGGTGTTGAGGTTTCTTTTGAAACTGACTGTTCCGCTTGATTTGGAATAGAACCTTCTGCTTGTTGTGTGTTGTCTGTCATTTTTTCTTAGATATCATTCCTGTGGCACGGGCGTAGCCAAATATTCCCCCTGCAGCAACGACCGGTCCCACGGCACCTAGTGGTTTGAGTTTGAAAACTTTCTGAGAAGCAATATCCGTTATTGTTCCTTTATTTGTATTAACTTCGATCTGTGTTCCAAGTTTGAAAGCATTGCGAAGAGTCTTTTCGGACTCCATTGGATAAAGTTCCCCTGTGGCAACGGCATTCCTGAAAAATATTCGTGCATATGATTCGGCAACGACTGCCTTTATACCTGCTGCAGCGAGGGCCGTAACCGCATGTTCGCGTGATGATCCACACCCAAAATTTTTTCCGGCTACAATTACACTGTATTCAGACGTTACTTGCCAATCCTTGATGAATCGTGCATAGTTGTTTGGCAGACCGGAAAGTGCATAAGAACCAAGTTTGCGATATTCATCCGGAATGGTCGGCACGAGATTAAGGTACTCAGCCGGGATGATAAGATCGGTATCAATATTATCATCCAGAATATAAACTTTACCGATAATTATCGAATTATCATTACCCATACTATCTTCTCCTGGTACAGTTAAATTACATGAATTTTCTTGGATCGGTTATTTTCCCTTCAATTGCCGAGGCTGCCACGGTCAGTGGTGATGCGAGATAGATAGGTGCATCTTTTGATCCCATGCGACCTACAAAGTTTCTGTTGGTTGTGCTTATTACAATCTCTTTACCGCTGGTTCTCCCAAATGTATCAATTGGACCACCAAGGCAAGCCGCACAGGAAGGCTGGGCTATCTCCAGACATCCTGCTTCTTCAAATATTGAGGCAAGAGATTTTCCATCTATCATTTCTGTAGCCAATCCTTCGGCTACTTTCTCGGTAGCCGGTACAAGGTATGTGTTAATTCTAACTTTATGCCCCTTTATTATTTTTGCAGCCATAATGAAATCAGTGATTTTTCCACCAGTACAGGAACCGATATAGGCACTGTCGAGTTTGACATTACCTTTGTCCTTTGCTGGTGCGTAATTTGAAGGAAGGTGAGGTTGTGCAACGCAGGGGACGAAAGAGGATACGTCGTAGTTAAAATCTTTGGATATCTTTGCATTAGGGTCGCTTTTGACTACTTCGAATGATTTTTTTGTTCTTGCCCTGATATAGTCCAGTGTTTTGTCGTCCGGTTCAATAATTCCATTTTTACCGCCTGCTTCAATAGCCATATTGCAAATTGTCATACGTTCTTCAATATTTAGCTGCTCTATAGCGGTTCCGCGGAATTCCATGGCACAATAATTGGCACCATCCACGCCAATGTCGCCAATGATACGCAGAATGATATCTTTGCCGGTTACATAGGCTGGAAGTTTACCATTCAGATTGAAGCGCAACGTGGGTGGAACTTTTATCAGCAGTTTACCTGTACCCATGACAAATCCGGCATCAGTATTTCCTATACCGGTTGCAAATGCACCCAGAGCACCGTGAGTACAGGTATGGGAGTCAGTCCCAAATATGACCTCTCCAGGCCTGACATGACCTTCCTGGGGCAGGGCAACATGGCACACGCCTTTATAAGTCGGTGTACCGGGATCATAATAATACTTGAGCCCCTGTTCTTTGACAAACTTACGAAGGCTATTTATATTTCGCTGGGCCTTTTCGTCTTTGGTGTAAATGTAGTGGTCTGGAATAATTATGACTTTTTCCGGATCCCAAACTTTGGCATTTATTCCAAATTCTCTCTTAAATACCTCAATGGTTCCAGGTCCACATATGTCGTGAGTCAACAATATATCTGTGTTAACCCAGATGTTTTCGCCCGGTTTTACTGAATTCTGACCAGCTGCCCGGGCCAGGATTTTTTCTGTTATAGTTTGTGACATGTTTATATTCCCTGAAATAAGAGGTTTCTTTTATCGCCTTACTGTTTTTACCAGCGAAAAGAACCGATCCTGGTATTGCTCGAAAACTCCATATTGCTGAAGCTTGTTACCGAGATGTTTGATCAAAGAAGGATCTTTGCTTGTTGCCAGAAACGCTTCTTCAATTTCTTTGCGAATGCCCCGGGGGATTCCACCGTCATCTTCGAACATCTGTTGTCGCTGCATCTCGCGTATATTTGTTCCGGCAGAAAATCTGATTACTTCCCAGAAAAGTTTGACAAGACACACGTCCCATGGAGTATCGACACCAATCAGAACAGCACTGAAAGGATCGCTCTTTTTCTTGATTTCATTATGGACCTTCTCGGTGACGGTTTTAATGTTTTCGGAAATAACGTTTTCGCTGAAGACTTCCTTTTTCAGAGTATAACCATATTGAAGGATGTGTATTTCCTTTTCATGTTCCTTGAGCCAGTCAACATAATTTTTTGCTTCATCTCCAAAACCCTCTAGAATGGTCTTGGAATAGGCTGCAGGCGTAATAATCTGAGGTCTGTGTGCTTGAAGTCGGCCCTCGCGAACGCGGGTTTGGTTTACTGTATCCATAAGTTCGCTGATAAGGTGATAATTTAAAACCGTTGTACCAAAGGTCTCAAGGTGATGTGACGGCATAAGAATAATTTCCGTATTATTCACCGCATACCAAAAATCAAATAGACTTTTTTCTTTCATGAATGCATTTTCAACTATCAGAAATCAGCATGGTTTTAAAGGATTTATTTATCATCAGTTGATAATTCTACGGTTACCGGTCCGTCATTAATTATCTCAACGACCATTGATGCCCGGAAGGTGCCAGTTTTGATACGGGAATCACCGATTGTTCTTTTAAGTGCATTGGTATATTCATTATAAAGTTTCTCGGCAGTTTCAGGGATAGCTGCCTGTATAAAACTGGGGCGATTTCCTTTCTTTGTGTCGGCATAAAGAGTGAATTGAGAAATAACAAGTATTTCTCCGTTTATGTCCATTATTGAGAGGTTCATCTTGTCATCTTTATCGGGGAAAATCCTCAGATTAACCGTTTTGTGTGCCAGATATTGTGCGTTTTCCTCCGTGTCTCCGGTTTTCACACCAATGAGCACAACAAATCCACGGCCAATACTACCTGTCACCTGTCCCTCAACAGTGACGTTTCCTCTTGATACCCTTTGTATAAGTGCTTTCATTAGCGTAGGTAATCTATCATTTTAAAGCGGTTCTTCAACTTCATTTACAAGGCATGCTAGACAATTAAGCGTGTTTTCAGCATAGTACATAACACTATGAAGGGAGGGGTATAAGATGAAATATTTAAAGTTATTTGTTCTGATCAGCAGTATGAGTTTACTTTGGGGGTGTATCCACATGAAAAAGAATACAGTAATGACATTTGGAGATGATGTTTTGTTTTTGAAGAAATATGTAGAAGTTATTGTTCTCAGTGATTCCACAGGGCAAGGGAAGGTCTGTCTTGTTCCTGCTTTACAGGGAAGGGTAATGACAAGTTCTGCTGAAGGGGATAAAGGTTCCAGTTACGGATGGATTAATTACGAACTTTGCAAATCCGGTAAAATAATGCCGCATATTAATGTTTATGGTGGTGAAGATCGTTTCTGGCTTGGCCCTGAGGGAGGGCAGTTTTCGGTTTTCTTCAAGAAAGGCGTACCGTTCGATCTGGATCACTGGTATACCCCGAAATGCGTTGATACGGAACCATTCGATGTGGTTCTCAAGTCAAAGAACAGTGTTGCTTTTAAAAAGGATGTTCAGATGGATAATTACTCCGGTACTGTATTCAATCTCCGCATAGACAGGGAAGTACGTATTCTGGATGAATATGAAGCTGTTAAAGAACTTGGAGTGAAGATGGACAAGTCTGTGAAAATAGTGGCTTACCAGTCCAGAAACAGGATCACAAATACTGGAAAAAATACATGGGATAAGCAAAGCGGAATGTTATCAATCTGGATTCTGGGAATGTTTAATCCTTCACCATCTACAACTATTGTAATTCCGTATAATCCAGGTAATGAACAGGATATTGGACCGGTGGTAAATGATGCATATTTTGGGAAAGTACCTGCTGATCGTCTTATCGTGAAAGATAAAGCAATATTCTTCAGTGGGGATGGACAATATCGCAGTAAGATCGGTCTTTCTCCGAAACGTGCAAAGCCGGTTTTGGGCAGTTATGATGTAGTGAACAAGGTGCTGACGATTGTAAAGTATAGCAAGCCCGAAGGGGTGAGTGATTACGTCAACTCCATGTGGGAGGTCCAGAAAAAACCTTTTGATGGTGATGTCGTGAATTCTTATAACGACGGACCCCCTCAACTTGGGGCCAAGCCGTTGGGACCTTTTTATGAGCTCGAATCGTCATCTCCGGCTGCAGCATTGAAACCAGGTGAATCATTGTCTCATGTACATCAAACGGTACATCTTGTTGGGGCCGAAGATTCTCTCGATAATATGGCGAAAACAGTGCTAGGTGTTGGTCTCGACGAAATCAAGAATGGATTAAAGAAGTAATTATTGAAAGGTCAGTGTTGAAAAGTATTACTATCCAGACAGGCGACAGGGATGACTTTGTTGATATAACCGGAAAAGTTCAGGAAGCTGTCTCGGAGTTGGGTGTTAAAGATGGTGTTATTACTGTTTTTGTTCCTCATACTACAGCTGGTGTTACTATAAACGAAAATGCTGATCCCGACGTCACTGCTGATATAAAAATGGCCTTGAATAAGATAGTCCCGTGGCAGGCAAATTACAGGCATGGGGAAGGAAATTCTGCGGCCCATGTAAAGGCAAGCATGATGGGTTCGTCTGTCAGTATAATAGTCAATGGAGGACGTCTTCAGCTCGGGACATGGCAGGCAATCTACTTCTGCGAGTTTGATGGTCCCAGGAGCCGGAAAATTTTGATAAAATAATTACCGGCTTGTGAATGCCGAATGAAGCATGGTTTTATTGAAGAAATGATAAAAACGGGAAATAAGGGTTCGGCACACGATTTTGTAAAAGCTAAAGGCAGTAATCTACAATCCGCAATTCTTCTTATTGGGCCCACCGGTTCAGGCAAAACACCTCTTGGTGATTACCTTGAAAAACATGGCTTTTTCGGTATCCGGTGTGTTCATTTTGACTTTGGAGCAAATCTTCGCGGAATTGCCAGAAAACGGATAAGGCCTTTGTGTTTGAGCGCGTCCGATTTTGATATCATTAAGCAACTTATTAAGTCTGGTGGATTGCTTGTTGAAAGAGACTTACACATTGCCAAATGTATCCTGGAAGAATTTATTCGGTTCAATAAAATTAAAGGGAACGACATTCTGGTTTTAAATGGTTTACCGAGGCATGAAGGTCAGGCAGTGGCTGTTGGAGCGATCGTGGATATTAAATTGGTTGTCAGTCTTTGTTGTAAGGCCGGGATGGTATTGGCGAGAATCAGGAAGAATTCCGGTGGTGATAGGGAAGGTCGTATCGACGATTCCAAGACATTAATAGCACACAAAATGCGGATATTTCGGACCAGGACGCTTCGTCTTGTTGACTACTACAGGGGAAAAGGAGTAAAGGTTATCAGTATAAATGTTACCGAAGGTTCAACTCCAGCGGCAATTCTTAGTGTTATTGATAAATATAAAATGTGCTTTCGAGATTGATATGGCGATATATAAAAGTTTATGTCAGCAGTAGGGAAGGATTAATTATCTGAATGACTATAAGAGTTAACGGTGAACAAATTCCTGAAGAGGCGATCCGGTACGAATTGGACAGATTGGTGAAGTTCTATTCTGAATATATGTCATCTGAAGAGATGCTGAAACAAATAGATGCGTTGAAGATCAGGGCCAAAGAACAGGCAATAGGAGCCAAACTTCTAATTTCTGAAACGGCCAGACTGGATATTAAGGTACCTGCAGATGATGTGGACAAACGCTTCGAGGCGATGGTGAAAAAAGCCGGTGGTAAAGACGTGTTTGAGCGTATCATGAAAGAACGGGGAATCACTACGGAAAGTGTAAGAAAAAGTATAGAACAGGGACGCCGTGTTGATTTGCTCGTAGAGAGAATTACGCAAGTTGTATCTGATCCAACTGAGTCGGAAATGATTGAACATTTCAAAAAACATGCAGATGAATACAAGAAACCGGAAAGAGTACAAGCCCGGCATATTCTAATACGTTTTGATCCGGACAAAAAGGCGGATAAACAAACATCCCTGTCTCGTATAAAAGAGATCCGGCAAAAAATAAAAGAGGGTGCCGATTTTGCGGATCAGGCGGCAGCTTATTCCGATTGTCCGAGCGGTAAAAAGACCGGTGGTAGTCTTGGCTGGATCAGTCGTGGAATGACCATTCCGGAGTTTGATAATGTGGTGTTTTCAATGAAAGTTGGTGAATTGAGCGAAGTTTTTGAAACACCTCTTGGTTTTCATGTAATTCATAAAATAGATCACGATGAAGCATCTGAAGCTGAGTTTGATGAGGTCAGGGAGAAAATAAGGGAATTTCTTCGTCACTCTTACCGCGGAGAAGCTTTGACTGCATATGTCAATGAATTGAAAGAAAAGGCTGTTATTGAAGAGAATTAATGGCTGCAAAAGTTCATTAACTGTGGCAGGCAAGTGACAATTGGCTTTCAGTTTAATTTAATTTGTCTGTAAATTAGTCGACCCCGTGTTGTACTTTCTTGACTGTTTGGAATTATTATTGATAGGGTCTGACCACTTTTGCACGTTAAAGTGCGCAAATCTCTAACGGGCATTATAACATCAATCGGGGCGTAGCGCAGACTGGTAGCGCGTTTGCTTGGGGTGCAAAAGGTCTCGGGTTCAAATCCCGACGCCCCGACCACTTTTATATAGAAATAAGGCGGATTTTAAAAATCCGCCTTTTCTATTTCTGCCTGTGTTGGTGGTTTTGTTGGATTTAGACTTGCGCTCTGTCCTTAATATGGTAAAGTGTAAATGTATGTAAAGGGGGACTGAGCCATGCCGCTGGAACTGCGAAAAAACAGAGATGGCACAATACGCCCCACCTTTTACGGGCGTTATCTTGACAAGGCCGGCAAGCTGAAATGTATCAACCTTGGAATACCAATCCGGGGGACACCGCCAAAAACACTACACGGGACCGGAGATAAAAGCTTTGAGGATTCACGCAAGGACGCGATGGCTAAACTTTCCGAGTACATACAGGAAGGCCATACGGTCCGTCATCAACGTTATTGGGCTGAAAAGGTCTATGAACTCAAGAGTGGCGGAGAACTGACTTCTACACCGTTGGATAAATTTCCCGCAGAAGCCTGGACCGCTATCGGCCATCGAAAACACCGCGTGTCAGATACGTACCGCAACAACATTCAGCACGTTCTTACCCGCTTTGTTCAATTCATGCAATCCACTTTCCCGAAGGTCAAAGAAACCGCCGCTGTAAGAAGTAACCATGTCCGTGAGTTCATGGCCGAAGAAGACAAGCGCAGTGTATCGGTCCGTACCTGGAATTGGACTCTTGGTGTTTTGAAATCTGCCTTTCGTTATTTGGAACCAAACGCGGATGCCTATACCGCTTTTCTGATGAACGCAAAAGGTCGTACTGGAGAAACAATCCACCGGGAGCCGTTCAAGCCGGATGAGATTAAGGCCGTCCTGGAGGCGGCGCAGGGTGATGAACTTATGAGACCGCTTATTACAACTGCACTTTGTACCGCCATGCGGCGTGGTGACTGTGCACTGTTGAAATGGTCGAACGTGAATCTGACTGACGGTTTTATTACCATAAAGACCAGCAAGACAGGTGAATCAGTGGAAATACCTATCATGCCTCCGCTTCGGGACGAACTGGTAAAGTTACAGAAGAACAAGGGTGACTATGTTTTCCCCGAGGCAGCGGCAATGTACCGGGAGAATCCAGACGGATTAAACTGGCGCTTGCGTGAAATTCTTGCCAAGGCTGGATTTGTTGATGTGGATACTGCCGAGCGTGTGGAATATGAAAAGAAACATCCCCGTAAAAAAACATTGCCTGTTATTCCGATAAATGAAGTACGCACCAGAGGTCTGGCCTGGATTGATAAGGCCAAGATGACTGATGGGAAGCGGGCGCGATTACGGACGGTGTTCACTGAATACCTGGCTGGCAAATCTATGTCTGTCCTGGCTAAAGACCTCACTATAAGCAAGGGATCAATATCCGGCCACATCCGAGAGGTTCAAAACGCAATCGGCGTGGCCGTGGTCCGAGAGCAGAAAATCCGACCATTGCCCACCGTGATCCGCGGCCTTACACAAGCCGAGAATGGAGCTTTTCAACGGGTTAAGAAAGCCAACTTAAAAGGCTGGCACTCATTCAGAACTACATTTATTACCCTTGCGCTATCGGCAGGAATACCGATGGAACTTGTCCGCCGCGTAACTGGCCACACGACATTTGATGTTGTTTTGAAACATTATTTCAGGCCGGACCGGGAACAATACAAACAAGCAATGCAAGCTGGTATGCCTAAGCTGCTAGCGAGCTGGGCGAAAAAGAAATAGGAGGGAGCTTATGACGCAATCATTAACGATGGATAACGAAACAAACATTTCCCTGAATGAAGCCTGTAAGTTGATCGGCTTCACAGGGAAATCACGTGGACGATTAGCTCGAATGATGATTCGGGCCATCAGCCAAGAAATAGTAACGCAAGGTAGTCTTACGGTACCGTTTGCCCTGACACTCCGGGACCTGACCGAAAACGAAAAGGAGGTAGAAAAACTGGTAATGCAATCGGCAGAGTAAAGGCCTTCATCGAATGCTTATTGAAAGGACGGTGAGCTATGAAGAAACAACGCAAGGGAATAGACAAAGTAGTGACGCGGCTGGGCCTGTATGGTGACTTGGTGAGTTCAGACGAGGTCAAGACGCTGGAGCGATTCGAGAAGCTAAAAGGACAGAAGGACTGGTGCCGAAGGTTCAAGAAGACCGGCTACTTTGGAACCGGACCGGAAGACCCCAGCGTGGACGCTCAGCGAGTGTGTCGGAAGCTCTCCGAGATCAATGACGAACTAAAGAAGCTCTCACCGAGGGTTAAAGGGATACAGACCAGGGCGGATAAGCAGACGCGGAAGATCTGGACCACCGGAAAGGCTGCTCTGGTAGAAAATAAGAAAACAGGCAAACTGACAGTAACACTGAACAAGGAGAACACGCGGAATCTTCTGTTTACCGCCAGGATGGTTCACGTTGAACCGGAACGCCTGTTGAATCGTTGGTTCATCCGCGACATATTGAGGGGCATGAGATTAGGGGACCTCCGCGGTCTGATAGATGCAATAGTATACGAAAGCACGGATGAAGCTGCGTGTGTTATGCGCGATATGATCGAGTGGGAGAAGAAACGGAGACTACCAGGCGCGGGGAAAGGATTTAAATTCCCTTCCGTGAAAGGAATGGCCGACGCAAAAGCAAGCGCTTGAGTCGGACACGGAAAGGAAATGCTATGCTCAACACTTCAGAACTCCGGGAATATCTGAGACAGAAGCGGAACAGAGATGCTTTCGCTCGCGGGCTAAAGAACGCACGGGCAGAATACTCGGCCATGTTTCCGCTGATGACCGTTATGCACTGTACGCTGAAGGGCGGGACATCCGCGGGACCAGGCTGGACACGGAAAGGAAAGGGACAAAATGAACGAAAAGACAGACCATGTGATAGTACAAAGTGAAGACCCGGAGCCGTATCTGTGTGGCAACGAGCGCGAACCATATACCCGGTTAATGATGTACGACGGAAGCCTGGCCACCGTCTTGACGTGGCGGCCCATTGGGAGTATCGAAGGGGATAACCTGGGCTGGCGCTTTATCACGACCGAAGGACGCACTGTGGCCGTCCGGCCCGTTCAGCTCTTGTCGAACGCAAGGCCGTTCTGTGTCCCGGCTGAAATTAACTCATCCTTACGGGCAACGTCATGGCTAATCCTCTTGGCGCATGGAAAATGTCGTGTCAACGGCGAACCAGAGGAACCTGACTACCCGGCCATAAATACAGCGGTACGGAAGAAGACCGACCACACGGCGCGGAATGAATGGTATGGAAAACGAACCGACTTACAGGAACAGGCGAAGACAGTTGACCCTGCGCCGTGGAAGGATGCCTTCAACCGCAAACTGGCAGAAGAAGCGGCTGTATTCTGGCCGGAAATCTTCGCCAAGGCCGAAGATAAGAAGAAGAATGAATTTGCCGAAAAGTACATTGCAAGTATACTACCGGAAGAGTACGAGAAACGTCTGCGAATCCACATACGGGATGATCTGTTTTCCAATCGAGAGAAGCAACACTCTGGACTCCTGGCGCGAGTCAAGAATGAGACGGAGAAAGAAAATCAGGCGGCAGAGGCAGCACTCAACGCCTCACGGACGGAATACAAAAGAGAGTGCAAACGGTTCTTCCGGGAAATCGCCCTATATGAGATCAACGCTTTCATCGGGCGGACCACAAGCAAGAAGCCCGTGGCCATCCTGGAACCGCGCAGGGGCGGCGGCTACACGGCGGAGCAACGGGCCGCGATTGTCAAGCGACTGACCGACCCAAGAAATTCCGGAGCGGCAAAGTTGGAAGCGATACTGGCTTTCATCCTGGCGAATTGTGAACCAGGGGGACGCTTCGGGGCCGCTGATCTTTGCCGGCTTGTACGATTCATGGGGGAGCAAGTCGGCAAGGACGTGACCTTGCCCGTCCTATTGGCTTATAACTCCGCCATGCCGAAAATGTTTAAAGGATGGGTTGCGGAGACGGCGAAGGCTCGGAAGATCAAACCTGCAGCCGCGGAGAGATTCCTTGCAGAGCACATAACCTTTATTGCCGAGTGTGAGGGACGACGTTACCGGCACTGTTATCCTGTCGAGGACATGACGGATGGAGAGGTGATCGACCAAGAAGACCGTGCACCGTATCAAATCCCGATCCATGATGAGGGAACAAATTTACTAACAGGCGAACATGCCACTTATACCCCCAATACTAGACTGTCAAAAGGAAAAGGGAGGCCACCCGCCACGTCCGAGGAACGAAAGAGAGACGAGAAGATTGCGGCAGAATGGAAGGCAAGCGGGGAACGCTACGTTTCAGCCTTTGCAGAGAAAAAGCAACTTTCCTCACGAGAAGTAATTAGAGCGATAAACAGCCACAAGCATCGATTAAGATCAAAGCAGCTCGTTGTTGTCAAGACGCACTGATTTATTCCGTCCTTCCTCAAAACCGAGTTTTCAATCCATGAGGACGCGATTTTCCTTTTCGCGCTTCTTCTCATTTTGTCCCGCTGTGTTCTGTCCGTCCTATCCCGGCTCTATCCTACTCGCGTACGTAAAAGGTACGAACGGGCAAAGGCTAGTAATATGGATAAACTGTTGAATATAAAAATCGAACTTGTAAAACGTGATTGGAAGCACCGAGACCTTGCCTCTCAACTACGTGAACATGGCTTCTCTGAAGTGGACACAGCCGACGTTTCCCGACTCATAGCAGGCCGTTGGACTCCACCGGAAGACATTCGCCGGGCAATAGCCGATATCTTGGAGCGCCCCACTTTTGAGTTATTTGGCGGAAAAATACAAACGGGAGAAATGAAACCCGAGTTCAAGACGGAAGGAATTAAGCCAGATTTCAGGTCTCGGCGGCCGGGGTTATGATTCAGTTGGAGTACAAACTAGGAAGTGAAGGAGACGACAATGGCATATTGGGATGACAAAGAATTGAACAAGAATAGGCCGAATTTTAATAGACGAAATAACGACGAAGTACTCGTTCAACATTTTCCAGAATCGGACGTGGAACCACAAAACATCGACGTGATTGATAGTGTCGGAGTAAAACCGAACTTCAACCGATCAACCGAAGAAGCGATAAAACTTATTGACTTGTCTACGGGCAAAAAACCAATGAACCCCTTTGCTGGCGAACAACAACCCCCCGTAATCCAGCCGATGCAATCGGGTGAATTCGCGGCTCTCTCAAGCAATCCTTTTACTAAAGAGATAGTTTCGCCAGTTGTTACCAATAATCCAACATTAGATCAGGAATTTCGGGCGCGGAATTTCGACGTACAAAACCCCGCCGCGACGCCAACAATTCGGCCTACTTTCGGGAAGAGTGGTCTGGACCTTAATGGTGACGGCATCCCGGACGGCGCAACAGTAGAAAGAATCGTGCAGCACCAGGGGCCGAACGGAGAACAGGTCAAGGACAAGATCCGTTGGAACAAGCCAACGGCTCCCGATTTTACGCAGACACCAGGGAAGCAAAATCCTTTCAACCAGCAAACAATTGATGAAAATAGAATGATTCTGGGTGCCACGGCTGACAAACTGATCTGGGACTCTATGAGGCCAAAAACCGAGGCGGGTGCAGATGTATTGAAGCAAACGCGTATCAAAATGGGGATGGATAAGGCTCCTGATGTTGGCATGTTAAATCCGTTTACTGGATTGCCAACAACTGCGGAAGAGGCCTTGAGCATGAGGAAGAGTCAATTGGAAAGACAAAAGCTTGGATCCCCGAAATTTGGCGGAATGGTGTCTACTCGGGTAGAGGCCAGAGGTGCATTAGCTGCGTTGGAACAGCAGGAGCGGGATCGCAAGAACCGCGAGGAGAGAATGGATGTTTTCGGGAGGAAGTTAGAAGCACCTTTGAATCTGCAGGCCATGAAGGGTAAACAGGCGGGGGAGGAATTGGATAAGAAGATTCAGGCTGACCTGGATTTGGCTGATAGACGGGGTGGATGGGCGGTGAAGGAAAGAGAAGTCCAGAATGTGGGACTACAAGCTACGGAACAGGAACGTTCACGTAGTAAAGCAGAAACAACCCAGCTTCTTAAAGAAGGTCGTTACACGGAAGCTCTTGTTAAAGGTATTTTTGCCAAGACTGTGGCAGAAATAAATGCTGATGCAAAAAAGGTTTCTTCCCAATTAATAGAACAGGGAAAAGAAAGATTAGCAAAAATATTACATGAAAACCGCTTCAAGATGGATGGTTTAATGATGGTACAATTAATGCCAAGAACGACCGAAAAGCAACAGATCGAACTTGTTGATCAGATATTGAAATCCATCGGAGTGAGCACAACACCAGATGCTTCATCCGGTACGGTAACAACACAAGGACAGACTCCTGGAGTGCAACCTCCTTTTACCGCAACGCCAGTAGTTACACCGGTTACCGCAACGCCAGTAGTTACACCGGCAGTACCGGCGCCGGTAACAACACCAATATATCCTGTCCAGACTCCCGGAACTCCGGCGCCGGTGAGTGCGGCAAGCGTAACGTCCTATGAAGATATTCCCGTGATGTCACCGGAACAGGCGAAGTCATTGCCAGCTGGGACAAAATTCAGGGATTCAAACGGGACACTAAGAGTGAGAAACCAACCGACTCCTGTAGAACTCGCACCCGGAACAATCCACGGTAATTTCAGCTTCAAAGGGGGGGATCCAAACCAAGCAAGTAATTGGTTGGAGATTGGAGAAAAACCAACAACACCTGGCAAGCCTGGACAAAGTGTACGGAACAGACGCACGGGGAAGATCTGGACTTGGACCGGAACGGACTGGAATTGACGATGGAAACTATCACTACAGACACGCTTCTCAAAGCGATATTGGATGCACCCGTAGAACGACGGAAAGCTGCATTAGCCGCGTTGACTGGAAAGGTTGAAGAACATGGAGAGGATGCCGTCGAAGGAACGCTGACAATCAGTCAGGCGGCGACTAGAGCGAAGACAAGTCGTCCGACAATTTATCGAGCACTTGCGGCAGGTGTTCTAGTGGCGCTGCCATTGTATCCTGGTGGCCGTCCTAAGATTCGTGAAGAGGTTTTTCGTGAATGGTTACACGGTAGGCAGGGTGTAGCATGATTAAATCCGAACCGCAATCTACGTGTATTCTATTGATCTCGGAATCAGTCGTTCATCTTCCTGTAAACTCACTCGCAACAATATAGAAATCAAGGGAGAAGGATAATGAGAAGACCTGACTGTTTATTTTGGGGTGGGGGAATGGCCGCTCTTTTTTTTCTGAATTGGGAAATCGACATCCAGAGAATCACACCCGGAAACGTCATAACAATAGGTGAAAAGGTAGCAATAGGTGAAAAGGTAGCAGTAGGTGAAAAGATAGAAATAGAGAAAGCAAGATTATCGAGGCTGGCAAGGGATTTTGCCGGATTTGATCGCGCGCGAACCGGTTCAGGCATAGAAACTGGCGGGCAAAAGGATAGGAAGGTTACTGATGCTGTGAGTGTCGGGCCTGCAGCCGGCGCCGGTGTCCAGGATCCTGCAGGATCCCCGGTGTCTGGCGTTGACAGTGTGGACCTGGCGTCTGGATCCCTGGGCCAGCCGAGGTCAAGAAGGAGGCTGCAGCATTGAAAAGAAACGCTAACAGGCATTGCAAGATTATGGCCTTGGCTAAGAAGCTGAAGATTCGCAGGGCTGAAGCGGTTGGGCTCATGGAGAACCTTTGGCATTGGGCAGCTGATGAAGTCCCTGACGGTGGCGTCGGGAAGTATTCTAATGAGATGATCGCTGATAGTATCATGTGGGATCGACCGAACAAAAGCTATGAGTTGATAGAGGCACTCACGGACGGCGGGTTACTCGACGAAGGGGGTGAGTGCAGACTTTACATCCACGACTGGCATCAGCACTGTGAAATCTCTGTTCATAAGAGATTAGCCCGTAATGGCCTGTTCTTTGCCAATGGAGAGCAACCTAGTCTCACCGGATTAGACTTACAAGAAAAACAGCGAATTAAAGCCAAATATGAAAGGCGCGGATATCCGGCGGATACCCAACGGATACCCAACGGATGCCCGCCGGATACCGGAATTACTCCGCCGGATGCCCTGCCTAAGCCTAAGCCTAAGCCTAAGCCAGAGAGCTCTCCCTACCCTCTCAAGAATCAGGATCCGGAAACAGAGAGCGGCGAGGTTTCGAAGGAGGTGTTGACCTGGCGGAAGGCTTTCAAGATCCTGAGCGAGGAACCGGCGCTGGCTAGACTGACTTATGAACACGTGATGAATGCCGCCAGGGCGTTTCCGGATGTTGATTTGTTGGAGGAAGCAAAAAAAATGGCCGGGAAGTCTCGAAACTTTGTGAATGGTATAGATGAACCGGGTCTATGGGTCTGGAGCTGGCTGCAGAGATGTCAACCCGGAACTGGAGGCGCAGTGCCGACCAGTCCGGCATTTGATCCAAAAAAAGAATATGGAGGGGCTGAATGAACCGAGGGTCAGTGTCGAGGTTTAACGGGATGAGATAATCATGAAAAAATATGCGAATAGACATTGTAAAATTGGGAGCCTGGCCAGGAAACTCAAGATTCACCAGCCAATGGCGGTTGGACTCATGGAAAATCTCTGGCAGTGGGCAGCCGTAGAGATCCCGGATGGTGGTATAGGTAAGTGTACCGACGAGTTGATTGCAGTTATGATGCAATGGCCGTGGCCTAAAAAAGCACACGAGTTGATAACGGCTCTGATTGATGTCGAGTATCTTGACAAGATGGACAACAGCCGCTGCAGGCTTTATATACATGATTGGCATAGCCATTGCGCAACCTCCATTCACAGAAGATTAGCCCGTAAAGGCTTGTTATTTGCTAATGGGCGGCAACCTAAAGTATCACCGAAGGTAGAGAAATTGACGGAATGAATACAGTGTGGGCGGGAATCAGTATTGCCATGATCCCATGTAAGGGAGGCTTGAAAGCGGACAAAATTGCCGACGTTGAGTTATATGGATATCCGAACCTCGACCCCGAGCTATTACACTTATTCTCGCGGGATGTGTTGTCTTACATGATGTTCTATCCTCTGCGAAGCGGAAATGATGCTTCTGAACTCCATTTCTTATGGACAAGGAGACCTCTGAAGAAAATTTGAACTTTATCCTTGCGCGTCTAGGGCTAACTTGCTATCTTGCTAGCAAACATAAGGAAAGGGGCAACACTATGAAGGCAATCGGATATGTGAGAGTAAGTACTGAAGGTCAAGCGAGGGACGGCGTGAGCATGGACGCACAGGAAGCTAAACTCCGAGCTTGGGCGGATCTGAACGGTACAGAGAACGTGACCATCTTCCAGGATGCAGGGTTGTCCGGAAAGAGGGCCGACAATCGCCCTGGCCTGCAGGAAGCCTTGAACGCTGTTGGTAAAGGGGATGTTCTGATTGTTTATTCCCTGTCCCGGCTGGCCCGATCCACAAAGGACACAATCACGATTGCCGAAGCCCTGGCCAAACGTGGAGCGGACCTGGTGAGCTTGTCTGAGAAGATAGACACCACGACTGCCGCGGGGAAGATGGTATTTCGGATGCTGGCCGTTCTCTCTGAGTTTGAACGTGACCAAGTGAGCGAGCGAACCCGCTTTGCCCTGGCACACAAACGGGCGAGCGGCGAGAAGACCGGTGGAGATGTTCCTTATGGCTACCGACTGAAAGACGGTCTCCTTGTCCAGGACGCTGGAGAACAAAAAGCCATTGGCTTGATCCGTAAACTTCACAAGGCGGGAAACTCACTCCGGAAGATTGCGCGATACTTGAAAGATCGAGGATATAGGACGAAGACAGGCCTGTTACAGTGGCACCCGCAGAGCTTAAAGCAGATCCTTGAAAGAGCAGCGGCATGAAGGCAACTGTCATACATCGTGCGAAGCATGACAAGAATACTCGACATAAGACTATAAAGACAACGGTTCACCCCGCCATGAAGGAACTGTCCCGGATGATCGAAGCCGGGGAAGTGCACCGTGGGCGGACTATTGCCTATCTGGAGAAGGGACAACAGCCATGAACGACATCATAAAACAGTTTAACATTCGACTACCCGAGAACACACTCCGGCAACTGAAAGCGAAGTGTGCGCTTTCAGGCTTCACCCAGCAGGAAGTTGGCGAGGAATTTGTCCGGGCATACCTGGATGGCAGGATCAGGATTACGCGGCGGTCGGATGGCAAGATCAAGCTTACGTGGAAGACGAACAAAAGAAGAGAACCGAAGGAGTAATGAATTAACCATGAGTGAACACGTAAACGATATCAATACTGTGGAAGAGCATTTACGCCCCGGCCAGGTAGCAGCCAGATTGAATGTCCATGTGATAACAGTTCTGCGCTGGATCGCTATTGGTCGGGCGTCGAAGGGCCGTCGAGGTATTTATCCGGTCCGGCACCCGAGCCCGAAAATTACACTGATACCCGCCAGCGCCGTAAACCGATTTCTTCTGAAGGCAGAATAACGCCCTGATACTGACGCTGTGACTGTTGGACCTGTAGCCGGTATTGGCGTCCAAGAGCCTGCAGGATCCCTGGTGCCTGGTGATGGCACTCTGGACCAGGTGCCCGGATCCGCAGGCAGCGGGACAACTGCAGGCGAGGCTCCAACTGATTGTGTGTCAAGTGATTCAAAGCAGACTATCCAATAAAACGAGGGGTAATAATAAGAGTGATGTTATTCATGGTGTGTAAGGTGCTTGGAATTCGCTTCCAAAACAGGTGACAACCTGGGTGGTTGAAAAGGGGTACGGATATACAGGGAACGAAAAGCACAAGCCCTGATAGATGGTAGTACGGTCCCCCTGGTGTGAAGATCTGCCGGCGCGTGGGATCCAGACGCGCACGTATATTCGCCGGCGCGTACACGCATAGGGGGGTGGGGGGTCGTGCGCGTGTCACAGGGGGCCGATTATACTAATTGGTTATGGCCTTGAAGAAATTGTAGCAAAAGGGGCTTCTTGTGAATGATGACTTCCGCTTATTCCTTGCCATACCAGAGAATAAGTCTAAAATGGGTAACATTGTGGATGGAGTATATTGCTGTCCGTGGGGACGCGTACCCGTTCATCCATAAGTTAGGGCTTCAAGAGGAACAATATGAGTATACCTGATTGGTTCTATATAGAGCATAAGGACAAGTCGATTGACATTGATCGACAGAACACCAGTATAGTGTTGTCTGCGCTCGATGAACTCATATCGCAAATCCGTGCCGGCTGGAATGAACAGCAAGTACAGAACTTCCTAAAAAAAAGGCCATTTCTGCTGGCCGGTAGGTTCCGAGTTGGACATGGCACCTATGCCTTTTCCGAATTAAGCTTCGGCGGTAAGTATTATGCGGACTGGTTGCTTGCGAGCGGTCACTCTGGTGGGATAACGTGGGAACTGATTGAGTTAGAATGTCCCCAGGCGACGCCCTTTATGGAGGACGGTCATTTCAGCGAAGCAACGAGAAAAGGTCTCAACCAAATACAAGATTGGCGAAACTGGATTCAGCGCAACCTGGATACGGCCGGAAGGTCTATTGCAGAAGAAGGCCTCGGATTGTATGACATAAGGTCACAAATATTTGGCCTCGTTGTGGTTGGTCAGAGCAGTAGATACGGCGACGCCGCGGCATATAACAAAAACCGCAACAATGCCTATGATCAGAATCACATCAGGATCGAGAGTTACGACAGCTTTATTAACTCCCTTCGTTTTGGATACGAAGACCACCATGCAGATAGGCCTTAACAACGCCCTCAAGTGGATCGGCATTCGCCGTCCGCTTATGGTGCCCGTTCGGGTAGGCGGAAACATGAGTGAACGAATGAATGAGAAGATACATGCGCTGAACTGCTTTCCTGGCGGACTCGCTCCTTTCATGATCTTTGATGCAACTGTCGCTGAGGCAGACAAGCTGGTCAAAGAGACGGAAGACGTTGAATTCGATGGATCCATCATGCTCAATCCGCGAGTGGAGATTGCATTCATTGGTCTACTTGCGTATTTCGAAGCATTCTGCAAAGGACAATTTGCCAGCATCCTTAACATCTGTCCTAGACTGCTTCGCTCTTTTGGCAAGAAACGAGGACCTGTTTCGCTCCAACTGGACGATCTGTTCGAAGCCACAGACCACCCCCAGCCGTACATCGGCTTTCTTCTGTCGGAACAGTACAACTTCGCTGGCGCGAGACAAATCAATGGGCTCTTCCGGGACCTGATCCAGATCACCCCGTTCTCGAAGGATGAAGCCAAGAAGTACGACCAGCTGCTTCAAGACCGACACCTTCTTGTGCATAACGGGGGAATATACACTCTGGCATATGCGAGACAGCGATTCCCTGCACAGGAACTGAGGCCCCTCGCTTTCAGAGACTCATTGCTCGTGAAGAAACAGGATTACTTTGACGCATCAGCCTTCCTGTCAACCATCGTGAGGAAGATAACCAACGCTTCCTACCAGGGACTAGAAGATATGTTTCGAGGCAGAGCAACGGACCTGCCGCAAGAGCAGTATGTGGCTATAGGATATCTCAAGCATTTGAATGATAAATGAGTTAATGAAGTATTCTGTGAAATTCCAAATTCTCGCTTCGATTTTCCAGATATCAGTCTGCCCTTAATAAAAAACGTTGTACAGAGCTGGCCGGAATCAGGGTGATTCTTCGGCTCGGGTGGCGGACCGGGTAAAGACCACGGCGGCCCTTAGATGCTCTTCCGTGGTGTTGATGTTGTTTATGGTCTCACTCATGGTTACTGTGTAAAATTATCGCATAGCAACCCGGGGAATGTCAAACTGTGGTCGGAGGTTCTCGGGGCGCATGGGGTAAACTGAAAAATTTGTGTTGGTGGTTTTGTTGGATTTCGTACACCGTTTCTTACCTTGTAACACATTGTAACGTTGATTGCATCAACATGCAGATGAGCCAATGTTGACAAGGGTTAAATGCGCATATTCCCGAGCAATCTTGCAGATTCAAAAAGTGGCATCTACGGGTGTTTGACGTTTGGGGTGCAAAAGGTCTCGGGTTCAAATCCCGACGCCCCGACCATTTCCTTGAAGAAAACTTATTACTTTGTCGCAGAAAAAGTACCTGAACAGGTGCCATTGGTGCCGGTAGACGATGTGACGGTACCTGCCATGTAACCTGTTATCATAGTGTTAAGCAATGTTCCGGTATACACGATTTGGCCAGTGATGTCGGTTTCATCGAGTTCTGCAGTCATGTGGAATTCTGTACCTGATATCTGACCTTCCATATGGGTATCTGGATGAAGTGTATCGGTACTTACTATACCTGAAGACGTAACTGTTATGGTTATAGGATAGGAAGAAGCCGAAGGACTACTGCCGGGCATTTCAATATATCTTGTAGCACTACCAGTATATGTTCCAGCATTTGTAATCGACGTTCCTCCGCCACCACCGCCGCCATCACTACCACTTGCATTTGCGGCAAGTATGGCGCCACCGACAACCGCCGCTGCGCCGCCTGCTATGATAGCCGGACCTTTCCATGACCATGATTCTTTTTTGGGCTCAATCTGTTTCGTGGGCGTGGAAGAGGGTGGCCTCTGTGCGGGTGGTTGCACCACAAGCGGGGTTTGTGATGGAATCGGCTGAGAAGCAGAAGGCTGAGGTGTTTGGAATTTTACAGTGTACCATGGTGTTTCAGAAGCAACATCCTGTTCGTCAAGAGCTTCTATATAATACGATAACTCGCTGACACCTTTTATAAGAGAGGATGGAATAGATCCGAAATATAATCCTGCTCCAGCGCTCTGCATGGTTATCTTGAACGGAGCTGCGTCTTTTGATGTCGTGTAGAAAAGTGTAACCGATTTCAGAGTGTCTGAATCATCGGTTAACACGGCGCGGATTGAAATAGATTGACCTCGAACTGCAGTTGTAACCGGCTCATGTTTAATTACCGGAGGTCTGTTTGAAGGCTTATTTTGAGCAGAATAGGATAAAATTGTCCAACTATAAAGTGCCATGGCGATTACAAGTAATCTGAAGCATTTCATAATCTGCAATTCTCCCATTTGGCTATTTACAAAAACACACGATATTTTCCTGTGAAACGTAATTCAAATAATAGAGTACACAAAGGCAGGAAAAGAATAAACAATAAAAGAAGCTGTCATTTCTTTGCCTGAATATTGCATTGGTTTTTGCAATCATGCAGCGTTCGGATCAATCATTTCGCAGGGCTTCAGAAGGGGAAATGTGTGCGGCCATTTTGGCCGGTCCGTAAGAGAAAATGATTCCCAAAATAATTGAAAGTAAGATTGGCGCCAGAAATGTACCTCCATCAAGGTGAATAGGTGATGGAAGATATTGCTTTGCGGTAAAGAGTATTAGATGACAAAACGTAGTGCCGACAATAGATGCCGTTCCGGTAACGAGGCAGGCTTCAAGTACGAATAACATGGCAATATCGCGAGGTGTAGCTCCCAGTGCGCGTCTCAGTCCTATTTCAGTGATACGGTCCCGTACATTTGCCACCATAAGGCTCATTAACGTTGTACCCCCGAGGATGATACATAGAAGTGCTACACTTCCGACAGTGAATCCAATGGCAGCCTGGAGCCGGCGTATCCCACGAAGTAATACCTCGGGAGTGATCCAGGAGAAACGGTCGGCCTTCTCATATGGGCCGGTAAGTACACGCTGAACGGAAGACATAATCCCAGGAAGATTGGCCGTTTCAGGAACACGTATAAAAATTGTATCAAGATTATAATAATTACCCTGATTTGGGTCTAGCCAGAGTTTTGATGCACTCAAAGGTATAAAAATAGATTTTTCTTCCATTGAAATAGAACTGCCGGCACCTTCCGTTTCAAGTGCATCATTACCTGGTGCAAGTATACCTACTATCGAAAAGGGCTCATTTTTAATTGAAACTACCTGTCCAATTTCCCAGCCGCGGGTATTGCTGATGGCTTTTGTGATCACGACATTTCTTTCAAAGGTTTTTATATCGTGAGTATCAATGAAACGACCTGTTAGAAGTTGCCACTGACGGACATCAAGTAACTTTTCGTCACATGCAATAAGTGTAATTGTTCCTTCGATACCAGGTATTTCTGCTTGAAATCGTCGTGTACCTGAAACCATACAACCGGGGAAATTGGAGGCGATTAAGGTGGCATGAGACTCATGAATTTCGTTCGTTCCTGAGAGTGTGTCGGAACGTTGAGGAAGGATGGCGAAAACATTGGCACCCATTTCTTTGATCATTAGGCGCGATCGCTCCCTCAGCCCTCCAAGAACGGCCAAAAGGACCGTAAGTGAAATCATGCCGATTCCGATTGCCATAAAAGAAAGGCCGGTTCTTCCTGGCTGTGACCTTATGCCATCCCAAATGTCTGACAGAATTCGGTTCATATTTGAATTGTTACACTAAAATACCTTCCTTGCAGATTTTATGTTTAGTACAGAACTCCAGGAGATTCTGGTTATGTGTCACCATTATAATTGTCAACCCGTTTTTGTTAAGTTTTTGAAAACACTGCATTACAGTGTGCGTTGAAGCCCCGTCGAGGTTCCCTGTTGGTTCGTCCGCCACCAGCAGTCCTGGCCTCAACACAACAGCCCTGGCAATGGCCGTTCGTTGCATTTCGCCTGCTGACAACAGGCGTGCAGAGCGGTTGCGTATATTTTCGAGTCCGATTTCTTTCAGAATATCATACGCATGACTGTTCATGTCGTGGGGTAATTTTTCAAGGTATCTGAAGCGAAAAAGTACATTATCAATGACAGAACGGTGAGGAAGGAGGCAGAATTTCTGAAAAACCATACCGATCTCTTTTTTCCGGATTTCGCAGAGTTCTGTATCATTGAGGTGTGAAACATCCCGTCCCTGAAAAATGACTTGTCCCGTGGTCGGGGTGTCCAGCATGGCGGCAAGATTGAGAATGGTCGATTTGCCTGAACCGGAAGGACCGGTAATCATCACGAAATCGCCGCGTTCAACCATCAAGTCCACACCACGCAGGACTTCAACATGTCCATCCGGGGTTGGGAAGTTTTTAGTCAAACTTTTTATCTGCAGGACTGGAGTGGAATTAGTCATCTGACAATTACCCGGTCACCCGGTTTGACCCCTTCGATCACTTCAAAGTGTGTTTCGTTGGCCATACCGATCTTAAGAACGGTTTTGATAACGTATGAACTCTTCTGGAGGTTACAAAATGGCTGGGTCCTTTCCCACCATACCGCGGTTCTTGGAATTAAAACGGCATCTTTTTTTGAATACGAAAGGATTCGTGCCCTGGCAGACATTCCGGATTTAAGCCGGTCATCTGGATTATCAACACGAATCACGACGCTGAAATATTTTCGACCGCTGGGGCGGCCGGCGACGCTTTGTGCCATGGCGCCTACTGTCTCAACGCTTCCATCGAAATTTAGATCGGGATAAGCAAGAGCCTGGATCTTTGTTTTATTTCCGATTCGTACCCTTGTAATGTCCGATTCAGGTACATCGCAGCGCATAATAAGATTACTCATGTCCGGCAAGGTCAGGAATGTCTGATTTTTGTAAACGGTGTCACCGACTCTGATTGTCCGTACTTCTGAACCGATGGGTAGAATTTTGTATATTACCATGCCATTGGCGGGTGCCCTTACGATGCAGTTGGAGGTGTGTGTTTTGATATTGTTGAATTCCCGTTCAGCAGATGCAAGAGTGGCCTTTGCCCGTTCAATTGTAGAGGGGTGAAGGTATTTACGGGTAAGTTCAAGTTGTTGTTGGAGCGAGTCAGCGAGTGCCTTTGCGGAAGTTACCTTGGTTTCCTGTTGCTTAACTTCCTGTTCAGAAATAAGTTTCTCCTTAAGGAGCTCACGGCTGTCGGAAAGTGCTTGTGTTTCTTCAGAAGACTTTTGTCGCGCATCGTTCAGGCGGTTTCCAATATCACTAAGTTCAAGAGGGAGTTTTGCATTTGTAAGGCTGTCCAAATCGGAACGTGCCATTGTATATTCTCTTTCAAGCCGAGGCAGATCTTTTTCCCAGTTTGATGCATCGAATCGGACGAGGATATCGCCTTTTTTAACTTGAGACCCGTCAGGTATAATGTCAACCACTGTGGCATTCCAAAGATCAGACATTATATTTCTTACTGTGCGGGATTCTATGGAGCCGTCATAAATCGACCAGACTTGAAAATCATCCATTGTTATAACTGATGCTAATTGTTCGGGTGGTCTGGGCCTGGCAAACATGGTGACCATCACAATGACAACAAAAATCAGAATCAACCATGGCAGAAATATTCTTTTGTAGGACGGCATTATGGTTCCTTTCCAGGTTCCAAATCTAAAGGATACTCAATCAATGTTCCAAGTACACGTTTAAGTTTATATGCGGCCGTGGCAGCTTCAGCTTGGACGGAAAGCAACTGGATTTCAGCCTGGGAAAGTTCATCCTCCGCGTCCGTTACCGAGAAACTGTCACCTTTGTGCATTTCAAAAAGGCGACGGGCCAGTTTGGCGCGGTCCTTTGCCGCCTGGTAATTTCTTTCTGCAAGACCAATTTGTTTTTGAGTTCTATTGTAAAACAGAATTTCCTGTTGAACTTTACGACTGATTGCAGCTTTGACTTCTTCAATCTTCAATTCGACAAGTTGATTGTGGATCAATGCCTCTGAAAGCGCCAGCCTCTCGTTGCGGAGGGGAATATCGGATTCGAGAGAGAATCCTACAAACCAAACGTTGTCATCTGGTTTTGCTTCGGAAGCGGTCTCCCCAACGCCTTTAAATTCATAACGCGAAATCATGTTTAAATCCGGCAGCATGTTTCTCCTGGCAATACGAACTCCACGTTTTGCATCTTCGCAGTCCTGAATGATCTGAGCATAATCCAGTCTATTCTGGAGCGCAGTTTTAATGGCTGATTCCAGGTTGGTGACTTCGATAGTTACAAGTACGGATGGCAGAACTTTAAACTCTGTTGAAGCTGGAAATCCCAGCATTTCGGCATAGTCTGCCTGGAGGGACTGTAATTTTTCTTTTGTATTGTTATATTGTAATTGGGCATTCCCGAGTTTCAGATCGGAACGGAGGGAGTCTACATGGGTCACACGCCCCTGTTTTTCTCTAACTTGAGTGAGGCGATTCAAGCGGGTGAGCCGCTCAATAGCTTTTTGTTCATATTCAATTTGGCGCTGCAACATGAGGAGTTCCTCGTGCTTTGAAACTACTTCGACTATCAGATCAGTCTTTTGTATTTCAAAGTAGCGTCGTGCTGTTTTCATGCTGTTTGCTGCCTGTATGATCGGCTCCTCGTTTATTAACCTGCCGATTCGACGTAAAATAGGCTGGCTTACTTCCGCTACTACGGAGTTGCGATGAATGTCAGGACTTCCAGAAAAACGGTCCACCGAAGAATGAATACCGACCTTGCCTTGAGTCCCGAGAATGGTTTTTCTGGATACATCAAGTCCGTAACTGCTTGAACTGCTATCACCTGTAGCTTCTGTGTTTATTCTCGGGGTAATGTTGAACATGAACTCAAAATTTGCTCGTTCAACTTCCAAACCGCTTGACTCCAGGGAAAGGAGTGTTTTTCTTATTTCCCGGTTTTGTTTCAGCGCAAAATCAATAGCCTGGGAAAGACCGATTTCCTGTTCAGATCCGAATGCCATGTCTGTCTGAGAACATGGAATAAAAGAAAGAAACAACATGAGCATGAGGGATACTTCGACTCTCATGGAGATCTATTCTCACTTTTCGGGTAATTGTTTGAAATCTGATTTCTGCTTTTGTGATAATTCCCACAATTTTGCATATTTTACAAATGCTCCGAAAGAATTTAACATTGCGATAATGAAACCGTGAGATCCGTCTATAATTCCTCCTTTGATAAAATAGCCCTTTATAAATCGGAAAAAAGGCCTGAGCAGAAGATCGGACCAAAGGACGAATGATTCTCCGGCAAACCTCTGTTGTGCCGTGATGCTCGAGAACCGGTTAAGAGTATTGATGTGATCGTGGATATCGTTGTGAGTGTAATGCCATATTGGTCGTTCCAGTTTTTTTACAGATCCTTTTACAATGACATGATCGTGAGGTTCCTGTCCTTCTGTACGACCGTATTCTTTCTTGAAAAGGCGCAATTTGACGTCAGGATACCATTCTCCATATTTTATCCATTTTCCAATGTAGTAAACCTGCCGGGGGAATGAATAGCCGACATATTCTCCTGTACCATATTCAAATTCAGTAAGGATTTCCTGCTTTAGACCAGGAGAGACCTCTTCGTCGGAATCCATAAAAAGTACCCATGGACAGGTTGCTTTTTCCCTGATCAAATTTCTCTGCCCAACATAACCTAGCCATTCATGCTGATAAACCTTGTCTGTATATTGTCGGCAGATTTCGATAGTACGGTCTGTGCTGAAACTGTCCATTATCACAATCTCATCGCACCATTTTATGCTTTCAAGGCATCGCTGGATTCTTGTTTCTTCATTGAAGGTTATGACGCAGGCTGAAATCTTTTCGCGCATTTGTTGTTCCTTTCAGGATACCTTCAAATTCTATATCAATAGAATGATATTCATTGTTTGTCCAACTGGCTGATGTTTGTTGAGGAGTGCTGTTTCCTCAGTGTCCCTGATGAATAGTGCAAAAGAGTCTTAGGACGGGCATCCTCGTCTTGCAGTTTATTACCGTAGAAAACCCTGACGACATATCCGTAATATTGTTCAGAAACCACATTTCTAACTGTTTTTCGCGAACCTTTCGGTATTACATATGCTGCGGTAACAACGGCCTGTGTGTCCTGTACCCACTGGGATGGTTTTAATGGTTTTGTTGGTACTACTGCACGCGTGGGTACAACAGTTGTTGTATTGGCTATTTGATCAAAGAAAGATATTTCAACTCTTACAATATTATCATTCATATTTTTAACAGGCCATTGTCTTAACAGGCCTATTGTAATAATTCGCATTTCATCAAAATCCTCGTTTTCTTTGAACTTTTGTTGTTCATGATAACTGATTTTGATCTGTGGATCAGGAGGCTCGATTTTCTGAGGGGGGGAGGCTTTTTGTACTGTTGTTGCTGGACTTGTTTTGCTGGTATTGACGGGGGTGGACGTTGGTTGTCCCGCTGTTTGCCGAGGCTGTGTGATATTTGACGGTGGGGCCGAAGTTGAAGGTGTTAAAGGTTGAATTGCCAACTCTTTGACTGTTTGTTTGATACCTACCAGATCTTCGCGCATCTGGCGGATTTCATCAGAAATAGGCTTTAATGATTCAGCAGAGACGGCTGTGTTGGTAGGCTTTTCTTCATGATAAACCAGTCTGGTAACAGCCTGTGTAGGAGCAGCATTACTGGGAGGAAGAGAAACAACAACGGGAGTGGGGTGGACATGCGAACTCTCGCGTATAATTTTCTGGCAAAATGATACAACCGCATAAATCACTACAAAAAGAGGAATAATTATAAGTAAGGGGGTCAAAGAAATATGCCTTATTCGGGTCTTTGGGGCATTCTTGGTAAGATCGGTTTCAACTGTTGCCTGAACAAGAAAACGGGTTCTTCCAAGTTCAACAATGTCTCCGTGTTTCAGATGAGCTTCCCGGACCTCATGGTTGTTTACGAGGATCTTGTTCATTGATCCTAGATCATTAATATGCAAACCGGTCAGAGAATTGTGCTCCAGAACCGCATGTTTCGACGCTATCTCACTGTCAATAATATTGATGGAACATTCCGGATCGTGTCCGATGGTCATAGGCGCACTATCGTCAACAGTTATCTTTTGACCTTTCAGGTTACCCGAAAGGAATATAAGTCTGTACATCATTGGAAATGAACACCTTCAGTTTGATTTGCAATATATTTACTGCATAGTTTTAGGGTAAAGGAAGAGAGAGTCAAGCAGTGAATCACGTTATAACAGGGCTTTTGTAGAAAGTTGTAACGTTGTATTTTGTTAAATATGCTGAAACGAGTATATTGGTGAAGATATGCTGTTTATTAAGTCCTGAAAAACAGATTCATCAGATCCCCGTTTTTCATGGCACCAAGCATACCTTCTTTGCATGCTGTCTCATCAAAAACCCGTACGGAGTCTGGTTTTTGTCCTGTAATCCTGACGGCAACAGGGACTGGATTTCGAGTATGCTTACCAGTAGCAATTGGCACTGGGTGGTCGGGAAGGACTGCCACGTTAAGTTCAGGCCCAAAAGCGGCCAGTACAGGTCCAACTATCCGTGAATCAAAATTCTCTATTGCCCGAATTTTATTCTTCAAATCCTGTTCGTGAGAAACCTCGTCAATTGCTTCGAGATGAAGATAAACAAAGTCATGGTTTTTAAGCGCTTTTATGGCTGCATCAGCCTTGCCTTCATAATTAGTATCTATGTAACCGGTAGCACCCGGTACCGGAATAATTTCCATACCCAGACAGCGACCCAAGCCGACAATAACATCTACAGCAGAAATGGCTCCCCCGCTAATGCCGTATTTTTCCTTAAGGGTTTTAAGTGAACCGGCTTTCCCTCCGCTCCATGGCCACACACCATTGGCCATCAATTTTCCTTCGGTAGACAGGCGTCGGTTGACTGGAGTTGTTTCCAGAACCGCCGTTGCCTCAATCATTATTTTTTGCAGAAAACAAACTGTCTGTTCTGCGTCAGGTTCAATTACGGAAGGTAGGTGATCAATAAGGTGTTCTTCATGGTTGTCGTCTGGTTTTTCAGTTTTAACCCGGTGAGAAAATTTCTTTCCACGGAGTACCAGAATATTGCGATAACTGACGCCAGGATAAAAACGGACATTGTTATTACCGAAATTATCATTGAGTACTTTTATAAGTTCGTTTGCATCATTTTGTGCAATATGACCGCCGGAAAAATCCTTTAATACGCCGTTTTCAACAGTAACTAAGTTAATACGGAAGGCCTTATCCTCTGGACCGAGAGGAATGCCCCGGCCTGCAGCTTCAAGCGGGCCCCGGCCGCAGTACTCGGTTTCAAGATCACAACCCAGGACTGACATATTGGCGACTTCGCTGCTGGTGGGAAAGCCCTGCGGCAGCGTAAGTAGCGTTCCGTTCACACCATCACGGGCTATGGAATCCATGGCAGGGGTATTGGCAAACTGGAGCGGAGTCTTTCCCCCAAGTTCCGCTATGGGTTCGTCAGCCATTCCATCGCCGAGAAATATAATTGTCTTATTCGAGCGCATTTTGTGAAGTCTGCCAGACACGTATTCCAGTGTCAATTTTCCTTTATCAATTGACTGTACTTCGATATCTTAAGCCCATTTGGTTACTGAATCAGATAAGGGATTTAAGGGAAAGAATAAGATGAGAATACTTTCAGGAATACAGCCTTCGGGGAAATTGCATCTTGGTAATTATTTCGGAATGATGAAACCTGCTCTTGATTTGCAAAAAGAGGGTGAAGCGTTTCTGTTCATAGCAAATTACCACGCGCTGACAAGCGTTTCTGATGCGGATTTTCTAAGGAAATCAACCATGGATGTGGCTTTGGATTTTCTTGCTTGCGGACTCGACCCGGCAAAAACCGTTTTTTTCAGGCAAAGCGATGTTCCGGAAGTAACTGAATTGACATGGTTGTTGTCTGTTGTGACTCCCATGGGACTTTTGGAAAGGTGCCATTCTTACAAGGATAAAATTGCAAGGGGGATGTCCCCCAACCATGGTCTTTTTGCATATCCCGTGTTGATGGCAGCAGACATACTGGCTTATCAGTCAAATGTTGTACCGGTTGGCAGGGATCAGAAGCAGCATGTCGAGGTTACCCGTGACATTGCCATAAAGTTTAACAACGAATTCGGTCCTGTATTCACGATACCGGAACCTTCGATCAGGGATTCTGTTGCGGTGGTTCCTGGTGTTGATGGCCAGAAAATGTCGAAGTCGTATAATAATCACTTGGAAATATTCGGGAATGAAAAAGAAACCCGCGCCAGAATAATGCGAATCGTAACGGATAGCAAGCCGTTGGAAGCTCCGAAGGATCCGGAAACATGTAATGTGTTTGCTTTGTATCGCCTGTTTGCCTCGGATTCACAGCGGAAGGAAATGGAAGATCGTTACAGAAACGGTGGATACGGATACGGTGACGCAAAGAAAGCAGTATTTGAAATTATGTGGAGTTATTTCGAGGTTTTCAGGAAAAAAAGAAAAGAACTCCAAAACAACATGGATTATGTTGAGGATATCCTGAGATCTGGAGGGGAGAAGGCCGGTGCCGAAGCAGCCAAGACGCTTAATGCCGCGCGGAGAGCAATGGGAATTGACTGATAAAATCGTCATTATAGATTGGTAATTGAATATACCGCGAAAGACGCGGGAAACAGGAAGTTTTATGGTTGTGCGACAGGACGAATATAAGGTTGAACTTGAGGTATTTGAAGGTCCTCTGGATCTGCTTCTTTATCTGATCAAGAAAGATGAAGTCGATATCTACAATATTCCGATTGAGCGTATCACCACGCAATATATGGAGTATCTCAACCTGATGCGGATGCTGGATTTGAACATAGCGGGTGAATTCATAGTCATGGCCGCTACACTGATGATGATCAAGAGCCGTATGCTTTTACCCGTGGAAGAACGGCCGGAAATGCAGGAGGAAGAAGAGGGGGAGGATCCTCGATGGGATTTGGTGAGGCGTCTTGTTGAATATAAGAAATTTAAGGACGCGGCTTTGCATCTGCAGGAGAAAGAGATTTTACAGGAAAATGTTTTCTCGCTGGGGCGTGACGGTGTTGTGCTGGGCCCGGATGATCCAAGCACGGTTTTGCAGGACGTAAGCCTGTTTGATCTCATAACAGCCTTTAATGATGTTTTAAAGAAAGCAAAGCCGGAGGAAATCGGCGAGATTCTGGCTGAGCGGTTTACCGTTGCCGACAAGATCGATGCAGTTTTATGCATGGTGAGCAGGGGGGGGATCATATCTTTTTCCCAGCTCTTTGGTGATACGGCAACACGTCACGAGATAGTGTGTACATTTCTGGCTATTCTTGAATTAATTCGATTGAGGCAGGTGAGTGTTTCCCAAAAGGAACATTTTGGTGAAATTACAATCAGCCGTGTGGAAAATACTGTTGAACCGGTAGCGGTGGCTGATGATATGACTGATGTAAATGAAACAGTATTGAAAGAAGGTGCGGTTACAGAAGAAGGTCCTGTCGAAATGCAGAAGGAAAAAAAAGATGGCGAATACTGACGTTATTCCGGAATTGAAGCAGATACTTGGCGCTATGATATTCGGATGTAATCGTTCACTTAGCGTTAAAGAGATGAGAAAATGCCTTCAGGAGGTGGCACAGATGGAAGGTGGCGAAACGGCTGCTTTTGAGAAGGTAACCGAGGCCGATGTGCGTGCGGCTCTTGACAACCTTGCTACTGATGTTAGAACTGCCTGTTGTGGATTACATCTTGGCGAAATTGCGGGGGGATCCCGGTTCCACAGTGATGCTTCATGCGGTAAATGGCTGAGGCATCTTCTTAATGCAGGGAAGCCCAACAGGTTATCCAGGCCGGCCCTTGAGACTCTGGCGATAATTGCATACAGACAACCTGCATCCAGAGCTGATATTGAGGCCGTGCGTGGTGTTACTGTTGATCATATCATCAAAACACTGCTTGAAATGCAGTTAATTAAAATAGTTGGCCGAAGTGAACTTCCGGGAAGGCCGTTCCTTTATGCAACAACTCTTGTTTTCCTTGAGCATTTTGGACTGAAAGATTTAAGTGAATTAAGCAGCATGGAACCCATGTTACTTGCCGCCAGGGAGGAGCAGGTAAGAAAACAGAAGGCCCAGGCAGCCGAGGAAAAAACGGATAATGCCGAAATTCCAGAAGGTAAGGACGGAACTCAAAACGTTACTGGTGATGAAAAACCATCTGCGAAAACAGAAACAGATTTGGACGACGACGAAGAAGATGACGACGACGACGAAGAAGATGACGACGAAGAAGATGACGATGAAGACGAAGAAGATGACGACGAGGAGGAAGAGGATACGGAAGATGAAAAGTAAGCCGTTGTCGTTAAATAGTCGGGAAATATTGGAGAAGTTAAGGTGAAGGCTTTGCTGGAAACATGAATACATTTATAAAGCTGGCCAATACATGGATAAAAAACCTTGGGACTTATGAGCCGGGACGTCCGATTGAAGAAGTAGCACGCGATCTTGGTTTCAGGAATGTAAATGAAATCTCCAAGCTTGCGTCGAACGAAAATGCTCTTGGTCCGTCACCAAAGGCCATGAACGCGATGTGTAAGGCTGTATCGGGGATGCATCGTTATCCTGATGGGAATGCCTATTATCTCAAAAAAGCAATTGCGGCGAAGTTGAATATAAAAGCGGAACAATTATTACCCGCAAATGGCAGTAACGAGATCATCGAACTGTTAGGTCATACTTTTCTCGGACCCGGCACTGGTATTGTCATGGCTGACCGCGCATTTGTTGTTTACAAGTTAGTAGCTGCAACTTTTCACGCAAATGTTATTTCAGTGCCTATGAAAGATTATACTCATGATCTTCCTGCAATGTTGGCGGCGATAAAGCCGGAAACCAGGATTGTTTTCATTGCGAATCCAAACAATCCGACCAGTACCATGGTCGATGAAAAAACCCTGGATCGTTTTATGGAAAAAGTTCCAGCGCATGTGGTTGTCTGCCTTGATGAAGCATATATCGAGCTTTTAACTGTATCGAAACAACCGGATACGTTGAAATACATAAGGCAGGATAAAAATGTCATTCTAATGCGAACGTTTTCCAAGACTTATGGTTTGGCAGGACTTCGTATCGGTTATGCTATTGCACCGGAGGCATGTATCAGACTGCTCAATCAGGTTCGTCAGCCATTTAACGTAAATGCGATGGCACTGGCTGGGGCGGAAGCCGCTTTGAAGGATGATAAATATGTTGAGCGAACACAAAAGGCAGTTAAAGAGGGAATTCAGTACTTCGAGCAGGAGTTTCGTCGTCTTTCGCTGTCATATGTTCCTGCAGTGGTTAATTTTATACTTGTTGATGTAAAAAATGGGCGCAATGTGTTTGAGAAGATGATGAGAGAGGGAATAATAGTCAGACCTATGGATGGATATGGTTTACCTTGCCATATCAGGATTACTGTAGGAACGAAACAGGAAAACAAGAAGTGTATTAAGGCCCTGGAAAAGGTATTATCCCGGTAAGTAGAAAAAACATGAAAAAACTTGCAATAATAGGATTGGGTTTAATGGGTGGATCTCTTGGGTTGGCTATAAGAAAAAAGAAGGTCGCAAAGGTCGTGTGTGGATATGCCCGCCGCGAAGAGACCAGACGTGAAGCTTTGAAACGTGGTGTTGTTGATCTTATTTTCAGCAGTCCTGAAGAGGCTGTTAAGGGTGCTGATATGGTTGTCTTGTGTTTACCGGTACTAACAATTCCAGAATTGGCTACAGCATGTCTTTCTTGCTTTGATGAGAATTGTATTGTTACAGATGTTGGCAGTACCAAGGCGGAATTAGTAGCCCAAATGGATAAGCTCTTGAAAAACAGCAAAGCCGTATTTGTGGGTAGTCATCCTATTGCCGGATCGGATGAAACAGGATTGGATGCTGCCAGGGTTGACTTGTATGAAGGAGAGGCTGTTGTCGTCACACCAACGGGCATGAAAATAGATAAGGCCGTTACTTCTGTCAGAAGGATGTGGGAGGGAGTTGGGGCAAGGGTCTTTATCATGGGTCCTAAGGAACATGACAAAACGATTGCACGGACCAGTCATCTTCCTCACTTGGTAGCATCCATGCTGGTGAATACAGTTTATCGTAACGAAACCGAGGCTTGGCGTTTTTGCGGTACTGGGTTCCGGGATGCCACGCGTATAGCGGCAGGATCAGAAGAAATATGGCATGATATTCTGAAAAGCAATCAAAGGGCTGTTCTTCAAGAGCTCAGTGAATTTGAAAAGGTCTTTAAGAAAGTAAGTAGCATGGTGAAGAAATCCAATTTCACGGGATTACGTAATTATCTTGCCGATTGCCGACAAAAGCGCCTGAAGTTTGAGGAGCAATTCAACAGGGAAAGGCGGCAGTAAGAGTGATTGGTTCTGATTCCAGAGTTGTCAATCCCTCCCGTGAAATCAGTGGTACAATCAGAGTGCCGGGCGACAAAAGTATTTCCCATCGCGTGGCCATGCTTAGCGGGCTGGCATCAGGTGAGTCCGTTATTGAGGGGTTTTTGACAGCTGAGGATTGTATAAATACGCTTCGGTCTATGGAAATTCTTGGCGCATCTGTTTCCAGACAGGGTGATTTTGTTAAGGTTGTGGGTACAGGTGGTAAATTTAATTCCCCGAAAAGTATCCTGGATATGGGCAATTCCGGGACTGGTATGCGACTTCTTGCTGGCTTGCTGGCAGGGCAGAATTTTGTTTCTGAAATGACAGGCGATGATTCTTTGCGTTCTCGACCAATGAAGAGAATTAAAGAACCGCTTGAGATGATGGGTGCAGCAGTTGAATTACTTGGCAGGAACGGGTGTGCCCCTGTACGGATTCGTGGTGGCAATCTCCATGCAATTGAATATAAATCCCCTGTGGCTTCCGCGCAGGTCAAGTCATGTGTGCTGTTTGCCGGTCTTTTCGCCAATGGTACTACCACGGTTGTTGAACCTAAGGCTACACGTGATCATACTGAAAAGGTATTGAAAGGGACAGGTGTTCCTGTCAAGTGTGATGGCTTGCGTATTTCTCTTGATGGTTATGGTTCTGGCGGGCCAAAATTCAACGGACGGAAATGGTTTGTACCTGGTGATTTTTCTTCTGCGGCGTTCTGGTTGGTTGCCGCCGCAGCCTCGGAAGGTTCTCAAGTTACAGTTGAGAACGTTGGTCTAAATCCGCGCCGGACGGCATTGCTGGATGTTTTAAAGAGAATGGGTGCGGAAGTGGAAGTTAGAGGCCAGGCAAATGAAGTCGGAAACCTGGAGCCGGATATAAATTGGGAGCCTGTTGGAACAGTTACGGTTCGGGGCAGGGGATTAAAATGCACTGAGATCGGTGGTGATGAAATTCCCAATTTAATAGATGAGCTTCCTGTTGTTGCAGTTGCAGGTGCTTTGGCGGATGGTAGGACGGTTATTCGCGACGCTTCTGAACTTCGCGTGAAGGAATCCGACCGGATTGCCACGATGGCAAAAGGACTTTCTGCGCTTGGTGTGAAGGTAGAGGAAAAACCTGACGGAATGATTATTAGCGGAAAAGCAAAAATCAAAGGTGGTACCGAAGTTGACAGTAAGGGCGACCATCGTATTGCAATGTCGATGGCGATGTTATCTTTCTTTGCCGATAATCCTGTTCGTATTCATAACGTCGCATGCATCAATACTTCATATCCTGGATTCTGGGATCATTTGAGAAAACTTACAGGTTCCAATGACTAATAAGGTTGTGGCGATAGATGGTCCTTCCGCATCTGGCAAGTCCACTGTAGCAAAGCGTGTGGCTGCCGGATTGGAATTTCTTTATGTGGACTCAGGCTCGTTATACAGGGGTATTACCTGGAAGGTTCTGAAAGAAGGTGTGAGTATCATGGATGCCGACAAGGTGGCTGTAATGCTCAAAACAGTGGATATTTTCTTTTTCGTGGCGGCTGGTGCTGTCCGTTTCAAGATTGATGGAGTCGAACTAAAGAATGAAATTCGTACGGTTGAGGTCAATGAGAATGTGAGTAAAATCGCAGCAATGCCTGCTGTAAGGTCGCAAGTGGTTTCGTGGTTAAGGGATATGCATCGTTTTGGTAACCTGGTGATGGAGGGGCGTGATATCGGGACAGCCGTGTTTCCGGGTACTGAGTACAAATTCTATCTGGACGCTTCGGAAGAAGAGCGTGCGCGCAGGAGATTTCAGGAAATACATGACGGAGTGGAAAAGGTTACTTTTTCCGAGGTCAATGAATCTCTGAAACGTCGTGATACAATTGACAAGGGCCGAAAACTAGATCCCCTGCGGGTTGCTCCAGGGGCTGTAATTATTGATACTACTTCCATGAATATTGATCAGGTGGTAGCTTTTATTCTTGAGCGGCTGAAGCCGTTACTGCGTAAATAGACATTCCATCTGTGTCGTCTGTCATTCAGCTTTTGATATTGCCTGTCGACAATTGTATATGTATAGTTCGTGTGTTTTTGATGTCCTTAAAGGATTTTATGGGTAAAGATGATTGCATAGAAGTGACCGGAATGGTAACGAAAGTTTTACCTGCGACCATGTATATGGTGAAGCTGGAAAATGGTCATGAGCTTTTAGCCCATATTTCCGGTAAGATGCGCAAACATTTCATCAAGATAACCACCGGGGACAAGGTTACTGTCCAGATTTCACCTTACGATCTCACTAAAGGCCGGATCTGTTACAGACACAAGGATTGATTTTATCTTGGAGATGTCTTTGCCCGGACACCCAGCATAACCGGTACTGGTCGTGGTTTCTCTCCGAAAGGATTGTTAACTATTCTTAGCTTATCAGAAGCCATATCCTTAACCAGCATAATACTACTGCCGCCTCCATCTAATGCAATGGCTTCGTTACAGCCGATACTTTTCATGAGAACGGCAGATTCGTAAATATTTATTCCTTCGCTGATTTCAGGCTGTCTACCTTCTATGACTGCGAGAAAGAGCCATTGATTTGATTTGTCAAGACCCAGCAACGTGCGAGGATGAAGTTTCTCTCTGCTGGTAACAATGACTTTGTTTTTGTGTACGAGATAACCAGACCAGTCGGAAACGGCATTCTTTACCTGGTCTATTGCATCTGGAATGCCAAAATGGGGCTTACCATCAAAATCAATCCAAAATGAAAAATGATTGCCGGAGAATTTATTTCTTACAACTCCATTTGATATGGCCAAACCTGTTATACGAATTGGCTTATCGACAAACCAGTTAGTGTCTGTTTCAGTTTTCCTGTCTTTTAAACTTTGAAAAGCATTGGCATTAACGGCAATCAGCGCATTGTGTTTTGCCGCCAATTTCTCAGGTTCTTCCAGCTTCGCATTTGCAGGTCCATTTCCATCTGGATCATCACTGATAATCGTAAATATTTCGTAATCCGGATTTTGCAGATCAATCCTGAGAAAATGTATTTTAATTGGTCGTGGTATATCTCTTTTCTCAAACCAGTAAACTAAAGGCATTGATACTGAAGCATCAGGCATTTTTTGTGAAAAGATAACAGGATTGTTCGTTATGGCATGTGAATATACGGAAGACAGGAGAAAATTTATCGATATCAGGAATTTACCGAAATACCGATTCATAAAGAATCCTCGGCTAAGTCATCACGCCATGGTCCGCTCTTTGCGAACGACGGCGGATGGTCGGGGCGGAGGGATTTGAACCCTCGACCTTTTGGTCCCGAACCAAACGCGCTACCAGGCTGCGCTACACCCCGCCAGAATTGGATAAAACATGTACTTTACCTTATAAGTTCGGAGTGTCAATAACTTGCGTCATTCCTTATTTTCAAGAGAAATGTTTTTAAGAAGGACTTCCCCTGTGAAGGTTCCACGGATATGAAGTCGCAGGGAAACTGTGTTGGCAGGTAATTCAAATGTTTGCTTCGCCATAACCCAGCCACCCTGTCTGATCTGGGTAGGAGCTTTTGTCACATATGGATCAATCAATTCTTCTTTGTCATTGTTTTTCCGTATAACGGAAATTACCGCTGCGACGGTACCGCTGAAAGACGGGGCCTTTCTGAAGAGCGCCTCGAAACACATCTTCTTGTGGGCGTTAGCCTTTACAGAGCAGGATATCAAGTTTATTTCGTTAATTCGTGTCTTTGATGATAACGTAAAAATTCTGCCATCAGGATGATTAATTTCGTATTTTATACTTTGTTGTGTTTTATCACCGAGTTTGATGTTCCAACCAGGAATTCCGTTTCCCGTGGTTGTTGCTGAAGGGAATGTCAGCATGTTTGTGTTCGCGGTATAGGTGTTACTGTTTATAACAGTTGATATCGGATCAAGTATTACGATCGAACGGTTTTTATACTTCCACCATGAATAACCGAAAAACGATACTGCCGTTATTCCTGTAACCAGTGCCAGGACGGCAAGAATTTTCCACATCTTTATGTTTCGCTTTAGGATCTTAAGCTGCTGAACCTGAACAGTATCCTTTACCGCCTTGTCTGGAGTCACTGCCGGTGTGAAATTTATCATTTCGCGTATGGGAGGCATGTCTTTTCGGGGATCCCGTCGCAGGAAATGGCTGGATTTCTCAGAAATACCGGCATCATGCAGTGCGGTCCGAAATGCATCGATGTCAAAAGGGACACGCCTCCATATCACCAGGTTGTTTTTTGTGTCGTAAATACAATAACATGACCTGGCGTCTTTGTCCCGGGGTTGACCCACGGAGCCAACGTTCACTATGTAGCGTTTTTCTGGTTCGATTTGGAAGTTCTGTGGCTTGACCAGATGAGGAGTACCGCTTTGGCCAAGAAGATGAATGGTGGGCTCATGTGTGTGCCCCACGAAAAGGAGTTGGTCCGGTACTGCTTTCCATGAGGCCAAGGCTTCCTTGGGTTCAATAATATAGTTAAACGCACCGGGATCGGAAAAATCACCGTGGGAACAACGGAATGATTCGCCGGCAAGTGTCAGTGGTAAAGATCGAAGGAAATTCTTTGCTTTGTCGTTGATTTGGTTGATGGTCCAGTTGATGATTTTCTGGGCTTCGTCGTAAAACTCCGATGAGTCTATTTTGCCACATGCAACAGCGTCGTGGTTTCCCAAAATGATATGATCAATACTGGAATGTACGGACTGAAGAACCTCGCTGGGGTTAGGTCCATATCCGACTATATCGCCAAGGCAGATTATCTGATCAGCGCCAAGACTGCGAATGTCCAGAAGCACGGCATTCCAAGCCTGAAGATTGGCATGAATATCAGAAACCAGCGCGTAACGCATTTGTTAATCTCCCAGAAGATAATAATGAAGAATGTAATATAGCTGAATATGGACAAGAGGGAAGAAAAGACTCGAAGTCGAGGCATAGTTTTTGAAAGAATCAAAGTAGATGGGTTATTCAGTGTCGGATAAATTGGTAATCGAAGTTATGGCAGGAAAACAATTTAAATAGGGAAAAATGGTTATTTTGGGAATAATTCTTGGTATAGGGGCATCGCTTTCCCAATCTCTTTCATATCTCTTTTCCCGCAGATTCATTAAAGAATGTGGTGATGACTGGCGACTTCTGCTGGCTGTTTCTCATATTTTGATGGGGTTGATGTCTCTTGTGATTCTTCCTTTCCTGTGTGTACGGCAGGATTTTCCAGCTTTAAAAGCAGCTGTTATTCCTGCAATTGGTACGGCAGGGTTCTATTTTACTGCGCAAGCTGTTTTATTTGCAGCATTAAAACGGGTTGAAGCTTCCCGGATTTCACCACTCCTTGGCCTGAAAGTGGTCGTGCTTGCCTTACTGGCAACTGCGATGGGTAAACAACATTTACACTGGCAGAACTGGCTTGCCGTGGTGATGAGTGGCTCAGCAGCTTTTTTCCTGAATGAGATCGGCGGTCGAATCCCATTAAAGGCGATGGTTTTTGTAACACTTACGGTTACCGGTTATTCATTCTCTGACATGAACATCAGGGATATGCTGATAGTGTTGGCGCCGGCTGGTGACAGGGGACCGTTTATCGGGGTTTGCATGTCGTATATTCTCTGTGGTGTGTGTGGTGGACTAATGTTGTTCAAGACGGGGTTGCCTAAACGCCGCGCATGGGTACTGGCATTTCCTCATGCTGTTGCCTGGTTTGCCAGTATGTTTCTCTTTTATTGGTCGATTGTCATGATAAACCTGATATTTGCTTCTGTTGTCCAGGCGACGCGCGGGATTATTTCGATCTGGTTGGGAGTCATTGTTGCGGAATTGGGTATGGATCATATCGAAAAACCGCTCAGCAGGGGTGTGTTATGGAAACGGATAGCGGCGGCAGTACTCATGGTTGTGGCAATAGTATTGTATTCCGTATACAGGCAATAAAGAAGTGTGGGAGCAGTTGTTAATCGAATGAATAAAAGCTGGATAATTATAAAGATTGGGAACAGAGACCTTTCCCGTTTTTTCGTCAGTTATGCATTTGTGGACAACCACTGACATGCCAGCCATGTGGAAAATCCCTGCATTGCTGAGGGCGAGATGCATAGACACTACAAAGGTTGTTTTCGGTCAGGAAACAACAGGCACCATCGGCTTGTTCTGTAAGACTGAGTTGGGCCCTGTTAACAGTAATGTTTGTATGACACTGAATGAAATTATTTTCGTTCATTCCAAGTGTGGAAGATAATGTTTTAATATCCTGCTGCGTAAGTAGAACATGTCCTGACCAGCGGCAACATGTGCCGCAACGCTGGCAGGAAAAGTTTGTGTCACCACATGTTTTATTCATTGCCTGGATCCGTTATTTTCGTTGCTTCCTGCTGGCGCGAGGACATCCGGGAATTGCACGGATAATGGTGGAAGCAACAATATCAATAGCATGAATAACCTCTTTGGAAGGTTTGTTGCCGAATGAGGTATCTTTTGGCTGGATACCAATGACAGAAATGCTGCAATCAATCTGCTTTTGGAAATAGGCGATCAGGATTGCGAGGGGAAGCACGTGAGTAGAAAAAGAGGTTCCTGAAATGGCTTCTGCCTCAAGAATTTTTGTGCTCCCATATTGCATGTCCATTTGTGCTGCATCAACAAGGATAATATGCGCGGATTTGCCTTCAGCCTTCTTAAGATAACGACAAACTTCACCGGTAATGTTTTCCGGGGCAGTACAGCCGACGAATGCCTTGAGGTTGGCAGATCGTTCCTTGGATTTCTGAATGGCTTTGGCAACTAACACACCTGCAACGTCATCGCCACGGAGTTCCGATCCTACACCGATGACTGCTATTCTTGTGGCGTTAAGCAGGTTTTTTTTCAGGTTCTTTAGCAGCTGGTGCTGGCTCGGTTTTCTTTGCGACGGCATTATAGGTAATCCTGAATTTAGAACGATTGAGCTGGGCCAGTTCGTAGTCACCTGTTGCTTCCAGCGCGTCCTTTGGACATGAATCCACGCATTGGGCGCAGTAAATACACTTATCAAGGTCAAAATCGGCCTGGAACATTTTTTCGCCGACCTTGGTTATATGTATTGCATTGGAAGGGCAATCACGTTCACAAGATTTGCAGCCTATACATTTTTCAGAAAAGAACTTGATCTTGCCTCTGAATTTATCAGGCATGACAAATTTTGTTGCAGGATATGTGATTGTAACCGGATCACGCATTGCATTTTGAAGTACTTCAACTACCATTTTACCGGGTTTGTTCATTATTTGATAATCCAATTTAATGTAAGGCTAATAATAATCTGAACCAACGCCGCCGGGGCAAGATACTTCCAGCAGAACACAACCATTTGTTCAATTCTTAATCTGGCTGTCACGGTACGGAGGAGAGCAAGAAGCAGAATGACGAGTAATATTTTTGCCAGATAGAGCACAAATCCAATTAAGGGTCCGGAATGGAGCCCAAATGGCAGGAATACTGCCACTATAAGGGAGGCGCCAACAACTGTTTCCATGTCAATTGCCAGCCTGAACATCGCCAGGAGTCTACCGCTGTATTCTGTAAATGTTCCACCGACAATTTCTGTTTCGGCTTCAGGCATGTCAAAAGGTACACGTTCCAATTTACCCTGAAGAGCAATCATGGCAACGATGGAACCTATTGCATTTGTTAAAGCGAACAACGGGTTCTTGCTGTAGAATTCGCTCATTTCCTCTATTGACCATGTATGAGCCAGAATGGCAGGCGCCAGAACTGATAGAAGAAGCGGAACTTCGTAAGCAAATAACTGGGTTAATGTACGGACTGCTCCTATCATGGAAAAGAGTGATGTAGAGTGCCAGCCGCCAAGGAAGAATGTCAGTGTTGGTATTGTCAGGAGATAAACAATGACAATCACACTGCCATTAAATGAGATAAGGGGTGTCGAATCCCACAACGGAATGTGCAGGAAGGCGGTGAAAACCGCAGTCAGTGCCAGTACAGGCATAAGCTTGAACATCATCGGATTTGCTTCTTCCGGAATTATATCCTCCTTAGCCACTAGTTTTACAAAGTCGGCAAAAGGCTGGAACCAGGGTGGGCCAATCCTGTTCTGCATTCTGGCGTAAAGCTTACGGTCAATAAACTCAACCGCCATACCTAGAAAACCAAGAAATAGAAATTCCAGTATGAGAAACAATATCAAAAGCAACGCTGACATATTTCTGTTCTTACTCCTGTCTATTTGCCATTTTCTTGTTCAAGCCTGTAAAATCGATTCCCTGTTGCCTGTACCATTTGATACTGTAATTACGGAGGTCATCCCAGCGGACAGTGTCTTTTATACCCCCGGCGTTTTTTACCCCGATCATGCGGTCGGTACATGAGAAGCATGGGTCAATGGCTGCAATCGCGATTGGAAGGTCTGCGAGGTTGTTATCTTCAAGCATCTTTGCAACTGACTGAAGGTTTGCCATCGTTGGGGCCCTTACCCTCACTCTTTCAGGTTTGTCGGTACCATTGGCTTTAACAAAGTGTGTATCTTCCCCGCGTGGCGCCTCGTAACGGCTGAATGCTTCCCCTGCAGGAATCTTGCGGGGTGCTTTTACAGTTACAGGGCCGTCGGGCATCCTGGCGATGATTTCACGAACCATCTTGTAACATTCCATCAATTCCAACACGCGGACCACGGCACGACCGAATACATCGTTATGGGTATCCGTAATGACATTAAAAGAAAGGTCCTTGTAAGCCAGGTAAGGATCATCCCGGCGGACATCCTTGTCCACTGCCGACGCCCGTCCGGTGGGACCAATTGTACCCAGCCTCATGGCATCTTCGTGGGAGAGATAACCCACACCGCTCAGGCGGTTGATTACCGTTGGTTCCTGCGTGCACACTTCGATATAGTACTTTGTTCGCTCTTCGCAGATGTCAATTACCTTGAGAACATCGGCAAGTTGTTCCTTTGTGAAGTCACGGCGAACTCCCCCAATGGTATTCATACCATAATTGACGCGGTTACCGGTGAGAGCGGCAAACGTATCCATCACAGCTTCGCGGTCACGCCATGTATACATGAGAAGTGTATCAAATCCAATTTCATGTCCGGCAACACCGAGCCAGAGAAGATGGCTGTGTATACGTTCAAGTTCGGCAATCAGCGTGCGTATGTAGGTGGCGCGTGAAGGAATTTGCAAACCGGCAATTTCTTCAACCGCCTGTACAAAACATGTGGAGTGTGAATGCGAACAGATTCCACAGACACGTTCGATGAGATATACATCCTGTACGTATGTGCGTGCTTCGCAGGCTTTTTCGATTCCCCTGTGGTTGTAACCAAGTCGCATGTCAAGGTTGGTGATCTTTTCCCCGTTGAGAGTAACGATAAAACTCTCCGGCTCTTTAAGTGCCGGATGTTGAGGACCTATCGGAATAGTTACTTTAGCCATTTTTAACCTCTTCTTTCCGACCATCCTTGCCTTCCAGCATTGAAGGGTTCCAGTCCTTGCGAAGCGGATATTGATTTGCCGGCCAGTTATCGGGAAGGGGATACCGTTTCCCGGGCGGGATTCCTTCAACCTTTGCGCCGAGCAGATCAATTAACTCACGTTCGTATATAACTCCTCCCGGGAAGATGTCCGTAATTGTCTTTATGACCGGATTACTCTTTGGCACAGTTGTCTTAAGGTTCAGCGTTGTCCCATCCATCTTTGAAAGATGATAGATAAAGAGCAGATTATCACCGTCATCCAGTCCGGTTATTATGCAGAGATGTACGAAATCCATTTTTTTCGCAGCATGTTCAAATACTTCACGGAAATGAGCCTGTGGTACATCGGCAAAAATCCGGCGTTCCCTCTTGATGACGATTTTGTCGGCAAGGAATACAAACTTGCCTGTCAGTTCCGATTTGATTGCTTCTTCGTTAGCCATTTGTAGACGTCTCCGCTTCCAAAGGTTTCTTTACGATTGCTTCGATTTCAGCTTTTTCATCTGGTTTCTTGCCTTGGAGACTGCCGAGTAATTTGGCCACGCCGTCAATTATGGCGGCCGGGCTGGCAGGGCAACCGGGAATATAGGCGGAAACCGGTATGACCGTATCGATTCCACCCATTACATTATAACATCCGTTAAATACTCCGCCTGAACACGAGCATGTGCCTACTGCCACGACAAACTTGGGTTCAGGCATCTGTTCGTAAATACGGATAAGCCTGTCCTTGATCTGGCGGGTGACCGGACCCGAACAAACAAGTACGTCTGCATGGCGCGGGGTTCCTTTGAGCAGTATACCGAAACGTTCGATATCAAAACGCGGCGTCAGAGAGGCAACGATTTCGATATCGCAGGCATTACATGCGCCGGAGTTAAAATGAATAATCCACGGGGACTTGATACGCGCCCATGTTACCAGTTTAGCGAGCCAGCTCATTTATTGCCTCCTGAAAAGTATAAAAAGTCCAATTGCCAGCGCTGAAGCATAACCAATGGCGATCACGGCCACGGCTTTGCCGCCATCAGCGGGAACAGTTGCCACAACCAGCGCCAATACATGCATAATCGTGAAAAAGAACGCAAAGGGGAAAAATTCACTGTAATCAGGGGCTATCCTGTGGTTCTTGACATCTTCTCCGCATGCATAAGCCTTCAGCTTGCCGCTGTTTTTCGGGGTCTTAACAGAAGGCGCTACTGTTCCAAGAATACGGAGAATGATCATCATGATGATCATCACCACAACAAACGTAATAGGTGTAAACAATAACCACGAACTCATTTTTTCCTTTTCTCTCCACAAACTCTGCGCAATCAGCGAGAGATTGTTTTGTCGTTATCCTTTAAGACTGTTCAATTTGCGTGCATCCAGATCGTTGGTGTGCCTGTATGTACCGATAACGATCCCGGCTGCGACTGCAATAATAACAACCTCAATAACAATTAAAGTAATAATAAATGATTGGGCCAGCGCCATGCGGCCGGAAACATAACCGCCAACGGCAAGGAGCAGGGTAACTGCCTTGGTCATCAATTCCAACCCGATCAATATCCTGATGAGGTTTCGGCTGGTGAGTATACAGTAAAGAGCCGTGAAAACCATCAGCACGGCGAATATAACACTTATTGAAAAAAATGTACTCATATCACCGCTCATTGTCTTGTTTCTCCGCCTGTCCCGTTTTTGTTTTAAACAGAACGATAACTCCGAAAACTCCTGTAAGAATGATCAGGATCTGACCAATAAGATCAAATCGTCTGGCAAACCAGAGGACGTGCTGTAATGTGGTTTGCTCAACAGGTACCTGCGCGGGATTGGTAAGGTGTAATGGTTTGGCGAACAGGACCCACGCGGCAAGAAACAGGAGCAAAGGGAGAAATACAAAGCGTTTCAGCCTTTTCATCTTTAACTGGAGTACTTCGGATTTTTCCACGGGCTTGGTCAGGCTTATCGTACTGATGAAAACCACTGTAATCAGTCCGGCACACACAGAGAGTTCGAATACCCCGGCAAGAGGTGCTTTCATAAGGAACAGAAGAATGGTCAGCATAATACTTGTGACGGCAAGGCCTATTGCCGAAATAAGCAGACGGGATGTAAGAACTGTCCATACTCCAGCTGCCAGAAACAACGCCAGAAGAAATATATTCATCATGTTAAAATCGAAAGTCATAAAATACTCCTTATTGGCAGCAGGAATGAATTCAAAAGCCACGGGATGCAGAGGCCGAGCCCGATGGTGATGGCTGCCAGCAGGCATGCCGGAACAAGTATCCAGAGATTGGCCTCCTTAAGGTCCTCGAATCCGGATGCAAGCTTACCGAAGAAAACCCGTCTTTGCATTGACAGGAAATAGGCAAGGGTCAACAGGCTGGCCAGTATTGCGATCAATGCGTATACGTGGAAGCCGGCCTTCCAGGCGGCAATAATAATTATCAGTTTGCTCCAGAATCCGGACAACGGCGGTATTCCAGCAGTTGACAGGAAGGCAATCACTGAGGTAAAGCCGGTTACAGGCATTTTATCTGAAATTCCTCCAAGAATGTCCATGTTGCGTGTGCCAGTCTGTTTTTCTACGGCGGCCGCATTGACGAAAAGTAATGACTTGAAAATTGCATGATTGAATAAATGGAATACTGCCCCGGCAAGAGCAAGGTTTGATCCAATTCCAAGTCCAAGAATGATGTAGCCAACCTGGCTTATGCTGGAATAGGCCAGCATTCTCTTGAAATCGCTCTGGCCGAGAGCAGCAAGCGCACCGACAACAATCGAAACTGCGGCAACTGCCATGACCAGGACCTGTACTTGATGTGTCAACAGATTCATTTTGGTAACGACCCTTATTAGTGCATAAACACCGGTCGTCTTGGTGACAATTCCTGCCAGCAATATAGACGTGGCGGAAGGCGCTGATGAATATGCATCAGGTACCCATCCATGAAAGGGGACAAGACCGCTTTTAATAAAGAGGCCACCCAGCAGAAGGGCAACTGCCAGAAGAACAACTGGATTACCGCTATTTGGCCCCATGACCGACGAAAGGGTTTTGAATGAAACACTGCCGGTTACAGTCATTAACAAGCCGATGGCTGAAAGGATCATCGCCGTGGCAACGGCAGAAAGAACCAGGTATTTGAATGTGCCTTCGAGAGCATCTTTTCCGTTGTTGAACGCGATTAATATGAAGGATGCAACAGCTGATACTTCCAGAAAGACGTAGAGGGAGAAAAGATCCCTTGAGACCACCAGGCCATTCATTCCAGCCATTGCAAGCAGAAGGAGGTTGGTAAAGTTAAATAATTTACTGCCATCATTTTCAATGGCATAACGTGCTACAAGCAGTGAAACAAAACCTACGATGGCAATGGACAGGAACATCACGAAGGCCAGATTGTCGGTAAATGGTCTAAAGAGAAGTAGTCGGTAGAGCAAATCAGGTTGTGTATTCCAGAATCCAATGGGCATGCGGATAATGAGCACAGCCTGAAGCATGCAAAGTACCAGTCCCACCCAGAATGCCAGCTTGCGCATAAGCTTGTGCAAAGGCAGATTCATTATAAGAACTGCCGCAAGCGGTACCAGTATCAGTAAAACTGACATTTTATATTTTCCTCATTATATAAAGTACAACGATCAATGTTCCAAGAAGCGACCAGACAACATAAAGGGCATAACTTCCAGAGTGGAGCCTTCTGATAAAACCTGTGAATGCGTAGGTAAATTCAACAACAACTACGTTGTAGATATAATCGATAACTTTATCGATGGACATGGTTACTTTTGCAAGCCAGCTGGCAAATTTCATGCCAATCTCGTATGGATCAAACATGCGCTGTTCGGCTTTATCGTAAATTGTATGCAGCAATGGTGCGTCATGGATGTGGTCGGCGGCGCCAAGTCCACTCCCTGATTTTTCCGCGCCCCAGATATGATTCATGATTGACCCGATAATTACCACCAGTGTTACAACGATCAGCATCACGTTGGTAGGCATACCTGCAAAATCATGTCCTTCAAGCCTGTGTTCGCCAAGGATTGGCTGGATAAATACCCTGAGAGGGAAATAATTCCAGACACCGAAGAAAATACACAGGGCGGCAATAGTAATCATGGGAATTAACATGGGAAGGGGGGCTTCCTTGATGTGCGCCGTATCATCCGGCGATTTGCCGAGAAATGCCGCATGGCCGAGTTTCAGGAATGAAGCCGCAGTAAAGAACGATCCCAATACAGCGGCAAAATAAAACAGCCTGCCGCGTTCCAGCGCACCGTCATAGACCAGTTCTTTCGAGAAGAACCCGTTAAATGGGGGTACGCCGCAAATTGATGCTGCTGCCACAATGAAACAAACAAACGTTATCGGCATCTTTGAAGCAATTCCGCCAAGTTTTGTCAGGTCAGTAGTACCAGTCTGTTTTTCGACCGATCCGCCTGTAAGGAATAAGCAACTTTTATACATTGCATGGTTGATCATATGGAAGATACCACCGACAATTCCTGCCGGCACAGCTGTGCCGATTCCAAGAATCATATAACCAACCTGACTGATGGCGTGAAAAGATAGCAGGCGCTTATAATCTTTTTGTATCAGCGCCATCATCACTGCGAGCAGGATCGTGATACAGCCGACGGTCATCATGATTGTTGACAACAGGGAATTGGTGCCGATTTTGAACAAATCCAGTGATATTCTCGCCAGGAAATAAATACCCAGAAGTTTTTCAAGGGCGGCAGGAATCAACGCCATGAATGGAAGCGGCGCATCAATTGCGGCATCAGGAATCCAACTGTGGAACGGCATTGAGCCGGCTTTGGCAATAGCGCCAATCATAAGGAAAAGGAACGCAGCAGCGGCGGTCTTGGATGAAATCTGCAAGTGAATTTCCGACATCGACATTGTGCCGGCTAAATGGATCGTAAGTGCAATTCCGACCATCATGCAAAGGTCCGCAATGCCGGAAATAATAAACGCTTTGATTGCCGTTCGGAAAGCCGTCTTGTTGCCGATAACGATCATTCCAAACAGCGTCAGCAACAGACCTTCCCAGAAAAAGAGCATTACAATCAGGTTATCGGCCAATACTGCCCCATTGACCAAACCGATCGTTATGAGAAAGTAGGAATAGAACTGATTGATCTTTTCTTTACCGTTCATAAAAGAGAACGAGTAAAGCGAGATCAGAAACCCGAAACCGGCCGATGCGAGCAGTATGAACGAGCTGAAATGATAAAGGCGCAGCGAGAAGTTGAAGTCAAACATGCCACCCCATGGCACGATCAAATCCCATTCTTTCCCGAACATTGAAGCGCAGAGAAGCAGGTTTATGGCAGTGGCAATGAAACACGTCCATGCGCACATTATTTCATTTCTCTTTTTTTCCAGCATCAGTACGGCTAAACCGGCGAATACAGGGAATATTATCGGCATTATTTTAATATAAGCTGGAATCATAGCAGCCCTCCCGTCATTTGCCTGACCGCGGACTGTACGAAATCAAACGGGAACTTTATGAAGATACCGCTGGCCACCGATAACATTGCCAGCAGGGCAACGCTGAAAACCATGACGTTAGAGCCTTCTCTGATGTTTTGCAGTGAAAGCTTCGATTCTCCAAGAAATATCATTACAAAAACGCGGAATAAATAAATGATTGTCATGAATGCGCCAACCAGGAACAACATGGCAATAAACATTTTATCCCCGCTGAGTGCCCCGGCAATTACCATATACTTGCCGAAGAAACCACCGAATGGGGGTATTCCCATTACGGAAAATGCGCAGAGAATAAACGAGATTGCAGTGATCGGCATTACGGAAATCAGCCCGCCAAGCCTGGTAATGTCCTTTGTTTTCGCGTTCTGTTCCACTATACCTGCGCACAAGAACAACCCGCCCTTGGCTATACTGTGCATCAATATATAAAGAAGGCCGCCCACTATGCCGATATTATTACCAATGGCAAGACCGAGAAAAATGAAACCAAGCTGACTGATGGTGGAATAGGCGATGATCCGTTTAAGGTCGGTCTCAACCAGCGCCGCGCCTGCAGAAACCAGCGCGCTGACTCCCGCGATTATTGGCACGATCGTATGCCATATCTCGTCAATGTCGAATGATGCAACAAATAAACGCGCATAGACATACACACCGATTTTAACCAGTACAGCGGCATGGAGAAGGGCAGTGACTGGCGAAGGCGCAACACCGGCATCCGGCAGCCAGGTGTGAAGGGGAACAGTGGCTGATTTCGAAAGAATACCCAGAAGAATCAGCATAACTGCTATGTTGGGCAGGTGTTTCCCCGCGAGAACCTTCTTGATAATTCCAATATCGAAGGAACCGGTTTGTGTTCCGATCATGATGAAGCCAAGAAGCATCATTAATGCACCAAAAACAGTGACAAGGAAAGCTTTATCAGCCTTGACGACATAGTTCCTGTCACGGAAGAAACCGATCAAGCGCCAGCAAGCTATGGCCGTGATTTCCCAGAACAGGTATAGAGCGAGAAGATTACGGGAGAAGATCAGGCCCATCATGGCGCCAAGAAACAGGACAACCATAAAGTAATATTCATCGCGGTGCTCGTAATGACTGATGTATCCGAAGGAATAAAGTACGATTATGGAGCCGACAAGCGACGAAACAAAAGCCATGAATACAGCCAGTTTATCAGCATAAAAAAGGTTAACGCCGGCAAGCTGAACTGTGACTGTTTCGCCGGTCAATACAACAGGCATCATGAAAAGGCTGGCGACAAGTGATGCGAGTACCAGGAGTAATGCCGTAAGGTTCCGGGTTTCTTCGGAGATCAGGCGGACAAGGGGGAGAAGGAACGAACCCGCCAGGGGTATGCATACAAGCAGGAAAACTATGAGTTCATTGTCCATAATTTAACTTTGTATCTGTTAACTCTTCGCGGCACCCATCAATGTCAAAAAACAACCTTCAAACAATATTACGATGTTTCCACACATTCGATTACAGTGGTCAGCAGGGGGTCTGGAACCTTCGTCGTTATGCGATCCCCGGATCTGTAAGGAGGGTTGTGCACGAAGAAATCGTTACACAATTAACGAAATGTTAATATCGAAGTAGCATGTTGGTTACAAGAAGAATTTTCTGTTTTTTTATGAATTTTTGAAAAGTTTAATAGTTACGGGGATTTTTACGATTATTCAGGCATGGTAAATATCGTTTTTTGCATAAATATCGTCATGACTTTCCAGAATAGTTTCTAAATCGGTCTTCAGGTAGAAATAAACTACATTTGGCAACAATAGCAGGAAGATTACGTTAAGGGTTGTCCCTGATAGACGTCAGTCTTGATGCGCTGAGGGTTCCGCCGCGGAACTCGAAGTCGCATCCGAGACATTGTTGGGCTTACATTCTTTTTCTTGTGACCATTCATCTGCAAGCATCAACAAAAGTTGTTCTTGTCGTCGAAAAAGGAAACAAATGATCAGGCAGAAGATCCAAAAAAGCAACAAGGTGACTTCGAATGAAACATGATAGAAAGATGTGACAATTTGGATACAATTTTGCACGGCGACATTCCTGACATCCTCAAGAGATGCATCAGAAGGTATGTGCGTGTTTGCAATGTTCTGACCGACTCGATTAAGACCTGTTTTCAACCAATAGAAGACGAGACTTACATGAACACCAATCAGGACGACAAGAATGGATAGGACGAACTTACGTTCACGACGGATTGTCGTTGTCAGATTGGCAATTTTACCTTTCTTGTTCATTCTTCTTAGAGCCCAACATGGTTTAGACGGCATGCCGCCTAAACCATTAGGTATGACTTGCAGCCTAAACTACTATATCTATTCTTGGCCATTATACGAACTAGCGGGAGTCTTATCAATGGCGATTACAGTGGATTCTAATGACGCAAGTCTCAAATAATCGCACAAGCTTCACATCACTGCAGATTTTGGCCCGCAGATCTTCATGGGGCTGATGTATTAATGTTTTATATTTTACGGGAAGTTATATTATGTTTGTGGATATGAGAAACAGAACAACAGCGGTCATGATTGGGATTTCGGTCTGTTTGATGACATATACGGGAATACGGGCATATCGTTTGCCGTTCGTGCATGATGAGGGTGTGACTTATCTGTTGTTTCTGCTGAACGGCGCATCTTCACTGATGGATTGTTACAGCGCCAATAATCATTTCTTGAACACAATCCTCATGTATTGTTCCTCAAAACTGTTTGGCAACAGTGAATTAGCGTTGAGATTACCGAATGTGCTGTTCCATGCCGTCTTTATGCTGGCTGTGTTTCTTTTTATCCGCCGGCGCTTCTCAAATCCCGTTCTCTTTATAAGTGCTTTTCTTGTTCTGAATATGAACCCTTTTGTTCTGGATTTCTTTTCGCTTGCCAGGGGGTACGGCATTGCCATGGCTCTGATGATGCTGGGTATTTTCTTTTTCATGCGGGGTATGAGGAAAGAAGATAGGGGCCATAGGGATATTCTGGCCGCCTTCTGGTGTGCGGGGTTTGCGGCGTTCGCAAACCTTTCATTTCTTAATTTCCTTGCCGGGATTCTGGGCGCATATCTTCTCGCAGATGCACTGGTTCGTTCCAGGCGGGACAAAAATTCCGGTCTTGCCGGGATTGTCAGGCAGGTTGCCGCAGGAACAGACTTTTTCTACAAACATATCATTCTAATGCTGCTGGTCCTTATCCCTGTGGGCTTGAATTTGTATAAGGAAAAAGCGCTCTATTATGGAGGCCAGTCAGGGTTCTGGCGTGATACGGTTGTTTCTTTGATAACCAGCGCCGGCTATAATTGTTCCTGTCTGCCAGTTTATGTGGCGGTAATAAAGGTGTTGGTGGTTTTTGTCATTGTCCTTGTGGTTTCGATTCTGGCCCTGCAATTAATGGGGAAGTTGCGTCGGGGTTCGATGGACCTTCTGCTTGTGTCGCTGATTGCGTCGGTTACTGCGGCCGTTGTTCTGTTCCAGCATTTTGTTTTCGGCACGCCGTATCCGATTGACAGAACTGCATTCCACTTCCTCCTGTATTTCGGGGTGATGTGTATCCTGCTTGCGGAGTACTTCCTGTCTTCGGGGAGGACCATTGTACGGACTGCAGCGGCCTGTCTCCTGGTGAGTTTGGCTGTCGGGGCTACCTGGCACACCGGGAAAAATGTGAATCTGGATCATTCGCTTGTCTGGAAATATGACGCTGATATTAAAGACATGATTAAAGATGTTGAGTCTGATTTGTACCAACATGGAGGACTGCGAAAGATTAAATTCGGGATCAATTGGCTCTTTGAACCTTCAATTAATTATTATTATGCAGTTAAAAGGCCGACATGGCTGCCGATTGTTACGAGGGATGGGATCAAGGGGGAGTATGACTATTATTATGTCAGGCCTGATGACAGGGAAGAGCTGTTGAAAAAGAGCGTGGAAATAGTGAGGGAATATCCGATCACAGGTAATATTCTGGCAAGAAAGAGAAAGTAACTACTGATGGATGCTGACAGCAATGTGTTAAAATACGGTAAATCAGACCGACTGGTGTGGATTGATGCATTGCGAGTCATGGCTTGTTTTGGCGTGGTATCTCTGCATGTTGTCGCACCGGTTCTGAATTACCTGTTCAATACACGTTTGTCACTTTGGTGGACGGCAAATATTGTCATGATTCTAATTGCATCCTGTGTTGCCTTGTTTGTGATGATCAGTGGCAGTTTGTTCCTTGAACGGCCGTGCCATAAGAATGCTTCAGGTTTTTTGCTAAGACGGGTCCGTTTTTTTCTGCAGATTGTTTTCTGGACGATTTTATATATTATAATCCGGTTTGTTTCCGAGCCGGCCTTTTCCTCAAAGCAGCTACTTGCAGATTTGTGGCGCGGAGTACCATATTATCATCTTTGGTTTCTTTATATGATAGCTGGTTTGTATCTGGTTACTCCTTTTTTGTGCGGTTATGTCAGGATGGTATCAAGACCAGTTCGAACCTTTATTATTTTCGCCCTCTTCATTATTGCAAGTTGCTGGTTTCTGGCAGGGGAACTTCAGCCCCGATGGCAAAAGCAGAGTATTCTGGTACTTTTTGTGCCATTTATTCCTTACTATCTTCTTGGTTATGAACTCAAAAAAGTGGTCAGTGACCGGAAGATTGGCTGGTTTTCCCTGGGCATGTTTTTTCTTTCCGGTGCAATTCTTTTGTTAACTGTTTTTTTACTGGCAGGGAAGGCAGGTAAATGGGGGATAATCCACTGGTTTTTCGGTTCATTCAGTCCATTTGTGTTGCTGATGGCAATTTGTCTTTTTTATTTTATGTACACATTAAACCAGAACCGGTTATTGACTATTCTTGCTCGTTTGTCCCCATTGACTCTTGGCATCTATGTTTTGCATCCGTTTTTTATCAGGTTCCTGGGAGAGGTTGGCTTCCCCGGTACACTTTTCAATCCGAATTTGGCGGTTGTTTTGTTGATGATTACTGTGTTTTCATGGTCTGCTCTGACTGCCTGGGCAATGATAAAAATTCCTTATATAAGGGGACTTGTCACTGGAAGCAGATAAGATATTATTCTGGCGGTTGATTGTTTGGTTTACAACAGGAGAATAAATATGTCATTTCAAAAGATCCAGGAAGAAGAAGCGTATATTGCCCGGAAGGAATTTGAGAGAAAGCGGAAGCTTGAAGAAGAGAAGCAAAAGCTGCTGGCAAAAGAAGAGAAAAAACACTTAAAAGAACTTCATCGCATGTGTTGCCCGAAATGCGGGATGCGGCTGATTGAAATTGATTACAAGGGAATTAAGGTTGATGAATGTTCTGAATGTAAAGGTGTATGGCTGGATGCCGGAGAGCTTGATGTAATATCACATATGGAAAAGTCTGTGTTCGACAAGTTCTTAAGTGTTTTTTCCGGCTAAGTATTAAATTATTTCCTTGTCACAGGTTTTTTTCAGTGGAGTTGACTTGCTGCGTGGTTGCAAATGAAATTCCGATTCCCGCCTGAATGCTATCTTGACTGTGTCAAATCGCCGGAAAAAGCTGTACGATGATTTACAAGGAATGAATAGAGGATGAATACGATCTTATTTATAAGAATTTCGTTTTTTTATTCTCCTGCTTGGTTTAGATTGTTCAAAAAGGAAAGGTAATCAGAGGGATGTCAGACGAGAAAATATACGGAATTATTCTGAAAGGGGAAGAAGGGGACATCAAGTCAGCCTATGAAAAATGGTCACAACAGAACATTGACCAGGAAATGCTCGACGAGGCTGATGAGAACGATAGATTCCAGACAACGATTCGAGAGCCCGTTTCAGTTACGGGTCCCGGTACGTTTTTCGGGCGGGCACAAAGAACACTAACTTTTGTTCCGAGTCGAGAGTCCGGCTGGTTCCTTGATCGTGTTGATATTTCTGATGGTCTTCCGATACTGGTTTCAGTTAATAACATCTGGACCACCGTACGTAACATTGTGTTGAGAAGTGGTTCGCCTCACAACTATATGCGTATGGTAGAACATATCATTGCGCTCAAAGTCGGTATGGGACTGGATAATGTGATGATAAAGGTGGATGCAGGAGATCCGCCATTGTTTGAACGGAGCAGTATGGATTTGGTCGAAGCTGTTGAGCGTGCGGAGATAATCACTGAGAATAAACCGGCGGTTTACGTCACGGTGAAGGAACCTGTTACGATTGGCGGTCCTAATGGAAGTTTTCTCACGTTTCTCCCGGCCGAAGGTGGTTCGCGGAAGTTGTCGATTGATTGTGCGATTGATTTTAAATCTGCAATTGGCAGGCAGAGAATACGGTTTGATGTTAACAGAAAAACATTCAGATATGGTGCCCTTGCCCGGACAAATACTACTCTATTGATGATGCTTTACGTCAAAACAATAGGAAAGATATTTGCCGACATAAGGCATCTTGGTTACACAACGAAGAATATCCTTGTAGCTGGACGGTTTTGGTATTTTAACAAACCAGGCCTCGTGCATAATGGCAAATCACTTGAAGCTGTGTGGCACCGTGCAACGCTCGATCTCCTGGCGGCAGTTGCACTTATAGACCGCGGCCGATTAGCCGGGAAAATTATCTCCTACAAGTCAGGCCATACACTGGATGTGGATATGATCCATGAACTTTATCGCCGCGATTTATTAAGAGTAATGTAGGCAATAGAGGAAGTTGTAACCCGAAATCAATTTGTTCCATGTTTTTCATTGCGAAATGAAGTTGTTTCTGGTTTAAGATAAAACCACACAGAACTTTTGCCTTATTAATTGCTGATTATTCCAAAGGAGGGCATCTATGAACAACAGGATTATTCTTCATAAATTACAGAAAATATCGTGTGTTGCGGTTCTTATCGTATTTTGCACGGTGTTCAATAGTTTTTCTGCCGATCAGGCTAAGTCAACAGATTCGAAAACAGTGCTCAAAGCTGGATTTGCCGAGTGTGATATCACGCCATCAATCGGCATGGAACAGCCAGGTGGTTATGGCAAGAGTTTTCACCGTGCTTTTCATGATGCCTGTAAAGTACGGGCAGCGGTTTTTGATGATGGAATTACGAGGGTTGCATTGGTCGGCGTGGATTCTCTTTTCGTGATGCGGCCACACGTATTAGCGGCACGCAAAGCCATCCAGGAAAAATGCGGAATTGCGCCTGAATCGGTGCTTATCGGCGCCTCGCATTCCCACTCGTCAGGTCCAACCGGTATGATCATGCCCGGAGATTTTGATGACGCGTCGGAGATCGTCAAACAGCTTGCCTATGAAAAGTCTTCGTGTGGTGATGTGGGTTATGTAAAGCATGTCATTGATCAAATCGTCTCTGCCGTTGTTATTGCTAATAATACACGCGTTGAAGCACGGTGTGGGTTCGGACGTGGAATTGAAGATAAGGTTGCTTACAACCGCCGTGTGAGGATGAAGAGCGGTGTTACATATACTCATCCCGGGAAGAACAATCCCGACATGGTTGAATATGCAGATCCGATCGATCCGGAAGTTGGCGTCATAGGGGCGTGGGATACGAACGGAAAACTCCTTGGTTGCATTGTCAATTATGCCTGCCATGCCACAGCCAGTCCGGGTGGTATTTCTGCGAACTGGATCTATTATCTTGAAAAGACAATCCGCGGGGCAATGGGTTCGGATGTGCCTGTTGTTTTCATGCAGGGTTGTTGTGGGGACGTCACGCAGGTGGACAACCTTGATCCGCACGCCAATCCCGCGCCTGAAAAATGGGCACACCTGGTTGGCGGTCGTATTGGAGCCGAAGCGGCAAAAGTGTTGTTGACTGTTGAACCGGGTATTGAAGTACCGTTGGCAGCGAAGTCGAAAATCCTGAATATCAAGCGTCGTATTCCTTCTCCGGAACGTGTAAAAAAATGTTTAGAAATCGTTCAGCAGGACCCCAAAAAAACAGATGCCACGGAATGGACATTTGCCAAGGAAATTGTATTGCTGGACGCTATCATTAAGAAACAACCAATTGCCGAGATCGAAATACAGGCTGTTCAGGTTGGTCCGGCAGTGTTTATCACCAACCCGGCAGAATTTTTTGTCCGTTTTGGTCTGGATCTTAAAAAGTCATCGCCTTTCCCGTTCACATGGCCTGTTGAACTTGCCAATGGCTGTTGCGGATACGTACCAACCGAGGAAGCGTTGGGACCTAAAGGCGGCGGTTACGAGACACGTCTGACCGGTTACAGTAATCTGGAACCTTCTGCCGGTCGCCAGTTTGTTGAGGCCGGACTTGAGCTGGCACGCGGGATGAAGCCGGGCAAGGTTCCAGAGCGCGCCATGGTACCGCAAGGTAAACCGTGGGCTTATGGTAATGTACCGCCGGAACTGCAATAGTTGTCCGTAATCTTGTTAATATTATCAAGTTATCAAGATAGGAGAGAATATGCCTGTTTATCTTTCACCCATTAGTCGTCGGCAATTCTTGAAATGCTCACTGGCAACTGGCGCCAGTCTTATGCTGGGGAAGAACCTTTGGGCGGGTGATAAACCAACTGATCCACACACATGGGCTTTGATGGCGGACATACATATTGCAGGTGATCGCAAAAAGGTACTGCGAAATATAAATATGACGGACAATCTTATTTCTGCTATTCGTGAAATCAGGGAACTGGCAACGCGGCCATCAGCAATACTGGTTGCAGGTGATTGTGTCTGTAATAGTGGTGAAGTTGCTGATTATACCACGCTTGGAGAACTCCTTCAGCCGCTTCGTTCCGACAGGATTGCTGTTCACCTCGTGCTTGGTAATCATGATAATCGTGAGAATCTTTATGCGACCTTACCGGAGGTAAAAGTGCCACCGTCGCCGCTTAAGGGGCGTCACGTTGCCATGATTAGTTCACCACGGGCGAACTGGTTCCTGATGGATTCACTTGAAAAGACTCTTGTCACGGCTGGATTTATGGGTACTGCCCAACTTGAATGGCTGGCCCGTACACTTGATGCCAATACCGATAAGCCTGCGATCATTGTTGCTCATCATGATCTGAGGGATATCAAGGATGGAAAAACATCGGGTTTGCGTGACAAGGATGAATTCCTGGCTGTAATCACACCGCGCAAGCAGGTTAAGGCGTATGTGTTTGGTCATTCTCACAACTGGCAGATTATCGAACATACAAGTGGCATTCATTTGATCAATCTGCCGGCTACTGCCTGGCTTTTCTCGCCGACGACTCCGAGTGGCTGGATTTTGGCCACGCTCCAAAATGATGGTGTACGGCTTCAGTGGAATTGCCTTGATCATACACATAAGGTACACGGCCAGGTTGTCGAATTAAAATGGCGCCCATCATAACAAGGTAGAAACCTCGAAAATGCGAATATTCCGTTTATTCATTCTGTTTTTTATAACAGTGGTTTCTGTGGTTTATGCTGGTTCAATGCGGGCGTCAGATGCACCGAATGGGAACGATATTACGTGGAGACTGGCTGGTCCCGGCGGTGGCGGATGGATCCAGTCAATTGCATTCGATCCGCTTGATCCTGATATTCTGTACGTTGGCTGTGATGTCGGTGGTTTTTATTTTTCAACAGATTCCGGCAGGACCTACACAATCCGAAATAATGGACTACATGACTATTTCATTGAATCCATAGCGGTACATCCAAAAGATAATAATATCATCATTCTGGGAACAGAGAGTGGTATCCATCGCACTACGGATCGGGGCAAAACCTGGCAGTGGATACGGACAGGTTTCCCGCCGATACAGGGACATTCTTTCTCTGCACCCATTGGGGCCGTGTGTTTTAATCCCATTCACCCTGCAATTGTCTATGCTGGAATCGGGAGGCCGCGCCAGGGAAAAAACGGCAAAGGTACAATTTATGCCAGTGGCGATACAGGCCTCACATGGCGTCTTGTTTCCGCAGGGCAGTTGCCATCCGATGCCATTGTCAGTGACATTGAAGTCAAACCCGATAACAGTAAAATCATTCTAGCCGCCACAACAAAGGGTATCTTTCGCAGCGATGACGAAGGTAAAACCTGGAAATCTTCCAGCGAAGGACTGCCACTTTTGCGTGTGGAGGAAATCGCCTTTGCCGTTTCATCTCCTGATGTGGTTTACGCTTCTCTTTGTACGACAGCCCGTGACAAGGAACCGTGGAATGGCGGTGTTTACCGAAGCGATGATGCGGGACGTACATGGCGATCTGCCAATGGCGAAGGCATGCCGCATCGTGTTGGCAAGGCGAATCAGCCTCGACAGATGACATCCACTATCAAGGAGATAGTAGTTGATCCACGCGATGCGAATGTTGTTTATGCCGGGAACACATCATGGGTAACAGCGGGTTTATTAAAAACAATTGATGGAGGCCGACACTGGCAACGCACCACGGTTCACTCGGGTACGAATATCAATATGGAATACGGCTGGATTAAGTCGTGGGGCCCATCAGTTGAGTGTATGGCCATCTCCAGTATAAAACCTGACAGTATTGTTTTTGGCACCAGTGGCCATATTTTTGCGACAGAAGATACCGGCAAGTCCTGGCAGCAGCGTTATTACCGTCAATTACCAAATGGAAATTTCGCTGGAACCGGGTTAGAGGTAACATGTCTGAATGACATTGTGCCGGATCCCATCCGTCCACGACGATTATACTTCTGCTACATGGATATCGGCCTGCTTATCTCCGATGACGAAGGACACACTTTTCGCCGCAGTATCGAGAGTATGAAACATCCCGGTAATTGTTTTAGAGTGGCTGTGGATCCGAAGTCGCCAAATACAATTTGGGCGGGGACGGGTGAATGGGGTAGTAATATGGGTGACATTTGCCGGTCGGATGATGACGGAAAAACATGGCGGGTTGTCGGAAAGCCGGAAACCGGTCTACCGGTTGGGCAGACACGCCATCCTGTATTGGATCTCAAAAGCCCGGTTGGAAATCGACGTTTGCTGGTAACATCAAAAGGGAATGGAATTTTTGAATCACGAGACGGCGGGGATTCGTGGCGATGTATCAATGGTAATCTAACGGCAGAAACGATCAAAGAACCTCGGGGGCTATTACTTGATCCGGCAGATTCAGACCATATCATTGTTGCCTTGGCGGGGGATTGGAATAAAGGCGCGGGCATTTATGAAACAGGTGACAACGGTGGGACCTGGTCCCGTGTTGACAAGGAACCACTTTTTTCGGATATCCAGAGTCTGGTGATCGATCCCAATGATTTGAAAACACGCTATGTCTGTACACGGGAACACTATGACAAAAATACCCGGCGAATGCATCCGGGTGGTTTGTTTAAAAGTGTCGATGGTGGTATTACCTGGCAACGTATCCTGGATTTTCGTTTTGTACGCGATGTCGCGATTAATCCTGCCGATTCACGTATTCTTTATGCGGCGACAACTGATCATCCCTATCATGATAATCCTCTGGCAGAAGGATTATTGAAAAGTATGGATGGAGGCATAACCTGGCGGCACGAGAATACCGGATTATCTCATCGCAATATCAGTTGTGTGAGTGTCAACCCTCATGATTCGACACAGATTTATATTGGTACCGGAGGTAACAGTGTTTTCATCGGAAAGGATTGTAGAAAATAAACAAATAGGAATTTTGAGTTATTGTTGAGAAACGGACAAAGAATTGCAATAGGCCTTGATTTGCCAAGCTTTGACCTGATAAAAGTTCATCGATTCAACATACATCAAGGAGGCCTTCAATCGGCTGTAAAATTATGAACTTAATCAAATATCTGGTCGTTTTACTTTTCCCTGTATTATTTGTTTTGCAGAATGCTGTCGCCGAGCCTACTAATGCTTTACATATCGCGTTCCCTGACGCGCGGCTGACCGTCAGTGGTTTACATTGGTTCGAAGAAGACAAGCCTGTGTTACACCGTTTGCCTGTACGCCTCAAGGACACGTTTCGTCCTCCGGTATGGGGCCTGTCGCAAGACCCGGCAGGCGGGCGTATACGGTTTCGGACCGATTCAATCACCCTTGTTGTTATTGCTCAAAACCCGAATTCTTCGACAATGCATCACATGACCACCATCGGGCAAAGTGGTCTCGATCTTTACGTTGATGGTCGTTTCATCGGTAGTGCCTGGCCGGGCAAAGAAGCTAAAATCCGCGCCGACTGGCGACTTAGCGAAACGCGCCAGATGCACGACGTGACGATCTACCTGCCGCTTTACAAGCCAATTACAATTTCTGAGTTCATTTTTGATGCAGATGCGAAGATCGAAGCACCTTCGAAGTTCGCCTTACCCAAGCCGGTTGTTTATTACGGTTCGAGTATTACGCAGGGCGGTTGTGCTGCGAATCCCGGCCTGAGTTATCAGTCCATCGTTTCTCGTTGGCTTAATCTGGATCATGTGAATCTTGGTTTCAGCGGCAATGGTCTGGGCGAACCGGCAGTCGCGCAGGCGATAGCCGAAATTGATGCCGCGGCTTACGTGCTTGATTACTGGGGTAATCCAAGCCCCGATGTCTATCGCGATACAATGCCTGTTTTTGTGGACATTCTACGTGCCAAGTATCCGAAAACGCCGATCCTGATCACGGGTGCGTATTACTTCAGCAATGAATGCGTTAACAAGGAACGTGCCGCTACTCAGGATGCGAAGAGAAAGATAGCGCGCGATTTTGTTACAGAACGCACCAGGACTGGTGATAAAAACATCATCTTTGTCGATGGTCGTGAAATGCTTTCGCCTGAGCAGGCCGAGGGACTTGTGGATGGTGTACACGCGAATTCACTGGGTTTTTATTTCTGTGCAAAGGGACTTGAGCCATATCTGCGAAAAGCGCTTAATTTACCTTGCAGTGATACAAAACGTTAATCTTGAAAAATCCACAATGCCTGACACGGCGAGTAACCATACATGACAGGGAGATTATTAATGCGTAAAAATACATTGATTATATTGATTTTGATGGTGTTCAACCAGTTTCTCGCGGCAGATCAGTCGGATCTGATGTTAATCGTTCGTGAAGTTCCTGAAAGCGGACTTGTTCTTGCGGAAGTCAATTTGGCCGATGCGGTGTTACCGGAAATATCGGGGTGTTTTTCTATAAAAGTTTCTGCAAGCCTTCAAGATCAAGATGTCCCTGTTCAAATTATACCGCCTTTGGATCGAGCTGAAGATAGTACCTCAACCATTCTCCTTAAATTGCCCAAAGGCGGAGAACATCGGGTTATGCTAAAGCTGCAGGCTGGTTCGGTGGAAAACTCCAGAACTTTGGCTGGTCCGGTTCGTACAAAGTGGCTGAATGTTACTCACGATCCTGTGCGTTTGGGTGGCTTGCCTTCTCATATTGAATTTCTAAAGACCGGCAAAGTTATTTCGGACAAGAACTTTTCATGGCAGGATCGATTACATCACCGCCAGAAAGGCGGCTTTACACTTCGTGGTGATCCTAGCGCAACGGTGGAGCTGGTGTCGGAAGGACCCATCTGCAGTGTGGTCCGTGTGCGTGGCGGATACTGTCAGGGAAAAGTTCAACCCGATTCTAAGCCGGTTGCAGTCTATGATTGGTTTTATTTTCACGATTTACCGTTGGTCTTTGTACGGGCACTTGCCTGTCAGCAAAAGGACTTCGAATGGAATGAGATCCACTTCCTGGAGATGAATTTCTCCGATGAGAGTTTCAAACAATGGGCCGGTGGTGAACCGATGGAGCAGGGAAAGTTCGTATCCACCAACAAGAGTTTTGGATTTCCGGGATGGGGCGCGTTAATCGATGGTAAGGATGCTGTTGCGGTTCTTCGCGGTGGGCAGGCATTACTTTACGATGGACGTGGCCAACGATATCTTCAAGCTGATGGTAATATGGCCTGGCGTGGTTGGAAAGAGCGGCGGCGACAGATGTCAGCCTGGTTATGGATGGCAAGCGATACTGATCCGATAGCCGCAATTCGGCAGTCGGCTGAATCGCTCCCCGGTAGAAAAGTGATTTTGACCAACATCCAAATGAGGCATGGAATTGATGCTTTACTGGCCTCTGCCTCAGGCGAGAATTCTGTTGCTGGTCGACATAAGCGCTGGCGTGCAGCGATGGCTGAGAAAATGGAGGCCCAGGGACGGCTTGGTGAAATTCCGGCGTGGTTGGAAAATAAACCTCCTGCAAGTTGGACAACACTTATGGCTGGGGATCTGGCTGTTAGCTTGGAGAAGACTGCCGGAGGTGTGGCATGCAGGAGTCTTTTTGACCTGAAGACCGGACGGGAATTGCTTTCGCCGCATTCTCTGCCACTGTTTGAAATTACCCTCAGGCATTTATCCAGCAGTAATGAGGTACACCTGTCATCCGAGGCAGGATGGGGGCAGGTCACTGCAAATCCTGGCGGTGATAAAAATCGCGGGCATGGTCTGGAGATTTGCTGGACTCAATCAGCCGAAACAGGTTTGTCGGATATTTGTATCAAGGCACTTCTGGTGAATCAGAAACCAAAAGCTCCACAGGATGGTATCGTTTGGCATCTTTCTGTCGATAAAGTTCCCAAAGACTGGACGCTTTTGAAGGTGGCATTTCCGCAGGTGGCAGTAGGAGATTTTGGTGAAGATTTAGCAGTGCTTTTTCCTCGGGGACCGGGTGAGGTAAAGAAGGGATTGACGCGCCAGGCTTTTCACTATGGTGGCACTTATCCTAATGGTTGGACGACCATGCAGTTTCTGGCTGCCTATGATGAAAAGGTCCGGTCTGGTTTGTATTTTGCAATACACGATGGGGAAGCTCATACCAAGGATTTAGTGGTGGATGGTAGGGTTTCCAAGTCCGATGTAATGATGGCATTTTCCTTTCCTGTCGCAGATATGGGATTACCCGGGAACACATTCAGACTTCCTGGACCGGCGGTCTGGAAACTGTTGCGGGGTGACTGGTATGATGCTGCAAGGATTTATCGTGACTGGGCGGGTGGGGGACCGGGTATCGCACCGGGAGCAAAATGGTGGCCAAAGTTGACTAGGTATGGACGTGAAGATACTCCCATGTGGATGCGCGAATTGCCTGTCTGGACAATAAGCGGGGGCGAGTCAAAGTCTTGTGTTCCTAATGTCAAAAAGTTCCAGCAATACCTGAATCTGCCCTCAGCCATACACTGGTATAACTGGCATAAGATTCCCTTCGACAACGATTACCCGCACTACTTTCCCTATAAAGACGGTTTTGTAGAAGGTGTCAAGGATCTGCAGGCTGCCGGGGTCTATGTGATGCCTTATATCAACGGCCGGTTGTGGGATACCCGTGACAGGGGGATGGAAGATTTTGAATTCACGAGACTGGCCAAACCTTATGCGTCGAAGGATCAGGACGAAAAAGTTATTACAGAGAGTTATGGCTCCAAAGAGTCGGATAGTAATAAAGTGGTTCTAGCTGCAATGTGTCCTTATACCGAATTCTGGCAGAAGAAGGTTAAGGATATAGTTATTCGCTTAATGACCGAGTGTGACACGCGCGGAGTTTATATTGATCAGATAGCAGCGGCGAAGCCTACGCTCTGTTGCGATAAGTTACATGGCCATCCGCTTGGCGGCGGAAACTGGTGGTGGCAGGGTTACGTGAAAATGCTGAGTGATCTTCGCAAGGCCATGCCCAAAGACTGTATGATTACTTCCGAGTGTAACGCCGAACCATATCTGCGCTGGCTTGATGGGTTTTTGACCTGGCATTGGCAGTTTGACGGGCAAGTGCCAGCCTTCTCTGCAGTATATGGTGGGACCGTGCAGATGTTTGGAAGAGCGTATCGTGGTGGTCCAACACGGGACTTGGCGGCACGGATGAAAGCTGGTCAGCAACTGGTTTTTGGTGAACAAATCGGATGGTGCGGACCGGAACTTGTTAATCAGAAGGAGAGTGCTGAATTTTTCCGCCAGGCAGTACAATTGCGATGGTTGCTGAGGAAGTATTTTTATGTCGGACAGATGATGCGTCCTCCACGTTTGACTGGCAACATTCCAACCGTACAGGCTGATTGGCAGTGGCATGGTATCTGGCCGGTGACGACTGATGCTGTTTTAACCGGGGCCTGGTGGTTGGAAAAAGAAGGCAAACTTGCCTTAATTTTTGCCAATGTTTCAGACAAACCTGTTTCGACTGAAATAAAACTTGATCTTCGCGATTGGGGATTCAGAAGGCATGGAGGAAAATTCAGGATTACTACTATAAATCCTGACGGGCAGGGTGAACAGATGGAATCTCACGCTATGTTTGAACATAGCGTCACTTTTGAACCACAGAAAATCCGGGTGTTTGAGGTTGAAAAATGCGGCTTATGGAGTAGGGTGCGTCAATTGTGGCGATAGTATAAAAATCCGAACGTAATCTTCCATTTCAAAGAACAAACTGCTATTATCTGCGCCAGTCAGATCAGGAGTTTTGAATGAGTTTTAAAAAATATTATTCAATTGTTGTTTTACTGGTGATTGCGATCTTTCCTTTTCAGGTGGTGATATCTGCAGATGGTGGCAGTCGGCTTGATGAAGTGTTGTTGTCCCAGGATTTATGGACACTTAATAGTGATAAACTTGCAGAGAAGATGGGTGGCTTGGGTTTCCGCTGGGTTTCTGTGACGAAAGATTCCGCAAGATCCGTACAGCCAGGTCTTATGCTTCTAAAACAGCCTGTTCTTGAAATCATTATTCGTTTCTCATCGAATGTTGTCTCCGGGGTAATGTTGTCGTTATATAATCGCGGAGATGCGGGCGATATTGACGAAGCAGCTTTTCAGAAACAGATAGAGGTCTTGACTGGTGAAATGACTGGTCTGGCAGGAGTGAAAGGACGGGATATTACTCCGCGTCAACCGACAAGAGTTGACCGCAAGATGTTATCTATCATGTGGGAAAAGAATCCGTCCGTATATGTGCTAAAATATGCTTATTCCAGGACAAAGGCGAGTAGTGGGAATCGAAGTTTTATCCGCCCGGAGTTTGTGAACCTGTCGATTACCAAGTCCGGAAGCTTTACACAGCGCCAGCTTGCCGGTGAACAGAAAGTGGATGTGGGTTATTCCGAGTTGAAGAACCATGTTAAGAAAACCCAGGAAGGTGAAGTGTATCTGGACAATGTTCCCATGGTTGATCAAGGACAGAAGGGATACTGTGCCGTTGCCACAACCGAGAGGATAATGCGGTATTATGGAGTGGATGTGAATCAGCATGAACTTGCCCAGAAGGCGGCGACTGCTTCGGGGGGAGGTACCGATCCAAAGTCGCTTATCAACGCCCTGAAATCCATGGCAAATTCGCTCAATGTGCGGTCGAAAACTCGCCAGGAGTTCAATGTCAGAGAATTTATGAATATAGTCAGGGATTATAATCGCACGGCCAAAAAGCAAAGAACGGACGAGATACTGATGCCCATGGCCGGGGTAATTGATGTAGCGAAGATATATGGAGAGATGGATAAGAAGATTTTCCTGCAAATGCGAACCAGGAATGCCTCCCAGGTTGAACGTTTCGGCAAGATAATTAAAGACAAGATCAATAATGGTTATCCTGTGTTATGGGGGGTCCAGCTTGGTATTGTGGATGAAATTCCCAAATTGCCTCAGGGAAATGGCGGACATTTACGTCTGATAATCGGATATAATACAAAAAGTTCGGAAATACTTTATTCTGACAGTTGGGGGGCGGGTCACGAATTGAAGCGGATGAAGATGGATGCTGCATATGCCATTACAACCGGAATGTATACAATAGAGCCACGTTAGTATAATGGTTTTACATTACGGAGCATGTCTTACATTTTCCCATGAAATATGAACATTGACAAAAATTTGACTTGGGGCTAAAAAAACAACCGATGAAAGATTGGGAATATAATGTTACACTTATCCTGAGTATTATTTGTCTTATCTTGGCTGTTTGGATTATTGGGGTGGGGCGGACGAATGAAAAATTGCAGGCTAAAATCCAGGCACAACAGGTTGATATTGATCGCGGTAATATGTCTCGTCAAGTCGGTAGCCGGATTATTCAGGATATGATTGCTGTGAGTGCATCCAATCATGAGATAAGGGCTATTCTTGAGACATATGGTTTTGTACCGTCTACGGTTCAATCTTTTTCAGGGAGTAAACAGGAAAAGTTGTTTTTCCCCAAAAGTCAGACTAAAGGCAAAGATTTGAAAAGTACGGCAGGAAAGTAGCATGGAAACGAGTAACATAGATAAGAATACTGAAATGCCGAATAACAGGGATGAAGCCCCATCGTCCCAGGGGGTTTTTCTCCCTATAGCGATTTTTATGATTGCTGTTTTGCTGATACTGGGTTGGGAACTCTATCTGACAAAATCCCAAAGTCTTATTTGGCAGAAACAGATTGTCCAGAGAGAACAATTGGCCAATCAGGCAAGGGCTGTTCAATCTGATCTTCAAAAAATCGCTTTTAATCTGATAACCCTGTCTACAACAAATCCAGATGCAAAAACAATAGTTGAGAAGTATCAAATCAAGCAGAGTCCTGATAGTCTCTCCCCTGTACAGAAACGTTAAATTTCTTTTTTATTTATGTTTTGCTGATTTTTTCCGGAGTTTCCCTGTAAATCCGGTGGTTTTATATAATAAAATTGTTATTATTGCTTCAATATTGTTCAATGGTATGGTGTGGTAAAGGTCAGAAGTGATAATAAACAGCAGTGAAGCGGAGGCTCTATGGAGAAGATAAAAGAGAAAATTGCATCGTCGCCCAAGAGAGATGCTTTTTCAAGTATTGCCTTGTGGCAATTTATGGCATTTATTTTTCTGTTGTGTTTTGTCTGGACCAGCGAAATCCTGGACCTTCCGTCACTTGTCTTCGGAGCAGAAGAAACCGATTTTAACATTTACCGTGTTAGCCTTATTTCCGCGGCAATCATTGTTGCCGGTATTATTGCAGTAGGGCATTCATATGAACAACAGAGGCGATTGGTAAAGCAGTTATTGATGACATGCCTGTACTGTCACAGAGTCATGACTGATAAGGGTAAATGGATGCGTGTTGAAGAGTATTTTTTGTCACATTATCCCGTGGATGTAGATCGTGCTATATGTCCTGAATGCCAGAAAATGCTCAAATCAATAGATGACCTTCAGCGGAACAAGTCACAATCTAAGTAATTAAAATAAAACGCCCCGTTTATGGAACGGGGCGTTTTATTTTTTCTGCCAACATTTTCGAAATATTACTTTATCGCTTTTTTTACTTTGGGCGAAGTGCTCTTTTTGGCAGTTGTTGTGCCCTTCTTTGCCGTGGTAGCGGTCTTTGTTCCAGTGGTTGCCTTTTTGGTGACGGCAGGTTTTGATTTTTCCGCTTCTACCATTTTTGCCTGTATACCGGCAAGTTGCGACTGGAGATTGGCTGCTTCGGCCTGTTTTGCTCTCAGCGCGTTTGATGCCAGCGTCAGATCGCTGTCGAGTTTGGCCACTCTTGACTCAAGCGCCTGGTTTGTCTGTTCCAGTTCGGCAATTCTCTTTTTGTCAGTACAACCACAGAAAAGAATACAAACTGCTGTTAGAACCATGGAACATTTTATCAAGGCGTTGTAACTATGCATATCATTCCTCGTTTTGTTGTGTTTGAAGTGTTGTTCAAAAAAACGGGGAAAGTATATGACTAATGAAATACTCGTGCAACAACAAACCAATAGTTATTAAACACACCCGTAAAAAGGTTTAATCTACGTTAAATATGGGCCTTTTCCTTCAGAAATGGTACCGGAAGTTACCACCGAAGGACAGCTCATCGAACGATTGAATTTGCCCGCCGACCGAGAGATTACGACGGATAAAGAAATCAAGTCCACCGACAAGTCCCAAACTCGTGTCCTCGTTGAAGTCAACATTATCGCCTATAGAGCCGTCAATTATTGAGAATACCGGACCTGCATAAATGGCATAACCGTAGAACTCGGTTATATTGTATTTTGGGTCTTCAATGATTTTCTCATAGCTTAATAACAAAGTCCCTGAGATATCCCTCCATTTAATCGTTTCGTCATCAATGCCGGAGTTGAATTGGGAATATTCAAGAGCCGGTCTGATGCTTATACGGCCGGAAAAAAGAGGAGGCTCTTCCAGATCTATATGCCATATATTGGCGTTGATACCAATCGACCATTTAACTTTGGCATCCCCGAATTCGTCCTTATCTGAGAGTCTTGCCTCTGACATCCCCAGAGTGGCGAACAGGGTACACCACTTGGAGGCATCATAACCGAGAAAAAATGAATATGATCGCGCTTCGAGCTCAGTGATGTTATCTGAGTTGTCTTTGACCTGACGTTTCCCGCCATCGTAGTTAAATCCAAAACTGATAGATTCAACAGGGGGCGCGGCTGTGAGAGATTCGCTGGAAATGGAACCTGATATAGCACCCAGAGACAGTCTGGTTAAACAGATGCCCAGAAACAGTGCTATAACTAATGGTGTATAATGTCTCATGTTTACCTTTCTTTGATGTCTTGATTACTTTGATACAGGCCGGGAAGCATACATTCCGATCAGGTCGTTTGCACAGCGGAGTGATTCAAGAAGCTGGTGAAGTATTACACCAACAGTTTCCGGCGCCTTGGACAACATGTTGTCGAGTTGCGCTCTTGTGATAATTTCGACTTCCACGTCACACCCGGCTGTTACAGTTGCTGAGCGAGTTGTATCGTCAATTAGCGCCATTTCTCCGACGATTTCTCCCTCTGCCTTTGTTGCGAGATTTATGGTTTTCGTTCCTTCAGTTCGCCATATCGAAACATAACCGTTTTTAATAAGATAAGCCGCAGAAGCTGTTTCGCCTTCTTTAAAAAGATTTTCACCTTTTTTTAGTTTTTTTGTCGGGAAAATAGGGGCAGGCATGTTTTCTTTCTGTTATCCAATAGTTATGATTTTCTTGCAGATTCAAGAGCCTTTTCGACGGTGTCCAGGAGCTTTTGAGTATCAAAAGGTTTTGCCATGTAACTGAAGGCACCCATTCTTAGGGCTTCCACGGCCATTTCCTTGGAATAATAAGCTGTCACCATTATTACGGGCATTGTAGGACATTCTTCTCTGACCAGGCTAAGGAGCCATAAGCCGTTTACGGGAATCATACGGACGTCTGAGATAAGAAGATCAAATCTGTCTTTCTCTCTCAAAAGGTCGATGGCTTCATTGCCATTTTCACATACAACGACTTCGTAACCTTTTACGCTGAACAACGCGCTCAGCATTCTGAGTACATCAGCTTCATCGTCAACTATAAGAAGTCGAGGCATTGGCAATTAATCTCCTAAATTCTGAAGACTATATTCCGGGGTAGACAGAGTAAAGTCAAGAATTCAATGCGACAGAATTCAATACTTTGGTATGAATAAGGATTATCAGGAAATGGTGTTTTGTTCTTATGTTTGATGGACAGGACGTGATGGTCTTGTGGATTGACATCCAAACAGCTATTAGTACTCTTATTAAACCCATATAGATTAATTAGGAGAGGGTATCAAAAATGACAAGTCCAACGATAAACAATACCTTGGGAAAGGTTTTTACCGGTAATGTTAATCTTCTTGATCTTCTCATGGATAACCTTCCTGAAATTCTGTTCCTTAAGGACAGGAATTTGCGGTTTGTTCAAACCAACGAAGCACATGCCGCGATAATGGGGCTTTCCAGTCCCGACGAGGTCATAGGTAAAACTGATTTTGATCTATTTCCCGCCTTGGATGTTCAGAGTGTCCACGAGCAGGAGGAAAAAGTCATTAAAACAGGACAACCAGTCTTTTCTCTTGAACAAAAGATTTCCAACAGTTGCGGGGAAACATGTTGGTTGTGTGGGCATAGAATTCCAATAAAGGATGAGAAAGGGGATATAATTGGGCTTTTAGGTTTGATCCGCAATATTTCACCAACAAAGAAAATGGAACAGGAGTTGCGAGATGTCAACATGCGGCTGTCTCATGCTCTTACGCAGTTGAAACAGACACAACAAAAGATCATTCAGCATGAACGTCTCAATGCGCTTGGAGAAATGGCCAGCGGTGTGGCCCATGACTTCAATAATGCGCTAATGCCGATTCTTGGTTATACGGATGTCTTGATCGCTAAACCGGAAATTCTTGTCAAAACAGAAGAAACTCTGGGTATGCTTAAGGACATCAGAATGGCTGCGATGGATGCTGCACAGGCTGTCCGTCGTTTGCGGGAGTTCTATCGGATGTCTTCCGAGGAAGAAAAATACAAAGGTAATTTGAATAAACAGGTTGAAACAGCGGTTATTCTTACCAGGCCCAAATGGCAGTCCGAGATGGGCGCAAAAGGAATTCATATCAGTGTTAAGACAGAACTTCAGGACATACCTATGGTCAATGCGAAGGAATCGCAGTTGCGGGAGATACTGATTAATCTCATCCTTAACGCAGTGGATGCCATGCCTGACGGCGGGACAATTACGCTTAATACCAGAAAAGAACATAATATGGTGGTTTTGGAGGTATGTGATACAGGTATGGGCATGACCGATGATGTGCGCCACAGGTGCTTTGAGCCTTTTTTTACCACCAAAGGAGACGCCGGGACAGGCCTTGGATTGTCGATGGCATACGGATTTGCCAAACGGCAGAATGGTACAATTGATATTATAAGTGCGCCGGGAAAGGGTACCAAGGTGGCTATATGTTTACCTACCGAAGAGGCTGAGGTTCTTGAACCGCCCGTGGAAATACCAGCCTTTATGATTCCACAAATGAGAATTCTAGTGATCGATGATGAACCCTATGCTTGTAAGTTGTTTAATATGTATTTGAAGGCTGACAAACATATCGTTGACATTGCATCAAATGGGAAGGATGGCATGGCGAAGTTTTCCAGCGGTTCGTATGATTTTGTTATTACCGACAGGGCAATGCCGGACATGAGCGGCGATCAGGTTGCTGCGGCTATCAGGGAGGTGAATAATAAGATCCCGATAATTATGGTTACCGGATTTGGTGACATTATGAATGAAAATAAGGAATGTCCTGAGGGAGTCGATGTTGTTTTGTGTAAACCTGTTACTCGTCTTGAGTTCCAGAATGCAATTGCGCGTGCATTAGCAATTCGAGGAAAAACATGAAGTCGATTGTAGTTCTTTTAAGTACTGTAATTATTGGGGCACTTCTTGGCGGGCTGACGGGAAAATTTCTGGCCAAATGCGGCATGGGTTGACCTATGATGACCAGTCCCTGGTCAGGGGCTATAATCGGCGCTATTATCGGCTATATTCTCGGTCAAGCATTGCTTTCGAAATAACTACTGATCGTGTATCATATACATGAGAATCGGCATCGTAACTGCAAGCATCAGTATTCCGGACGCGCAGTCATTGAAAGATAAGCGTTCCGTGATAAGAAGTATTAAAGACCGCGTACTAGACAAAATGAATGTGAGCGTGGCCGAGATAGATAAACAGGATAAATGGCAGTATTCAGACCTCGCATTTGTGACAGTAGCTGCGGAATCTGAGACCGTCCAAACCAGAATTTCTGAAATCAGTTCATTCCTGAGGTCGAATCCGCGTTATGTGTTGCTGGATCTGCGGACGGAAATCCTGTAAATCGCGGGATTGGCTTTTAATGATATTTTATTATTACTGGATATTTTTAAATGCAGGAAATACCCAAACGCAGTACAGCGCCTAATTTGTCATATGTAACCCTGCCGCATGCCGATCGTCCGTATCCTTCAATACTTGATTTCCTTGACCGGCGATTCAGCCACGTAGGACGAGAGGTATGGCGCGCGAGACTGGAGGAAGGTTGCATTACAGATGATTCAGGATGTCTGGTTACATTGGATACACCGTACCTCGTTAATTTACGTCTGTGCTATCGCCGTGAGGTGGGAATTGAACCAGACATACCATTTAAAGAGAAAATTGTTTTCCAGAATGAGCAACTATTGGTTGCCTGTAAACCTCATTTTCTTCCGGTGATTCCATCAGGACCATATGTAAATGAATGTCTCCTCTATCGCTTGAGGGAAAGGACAGGTATTGAAGACCTGGTGCCGGTAAACCGGCTTGACCGTGAAACGGCTGGTGTTGTGATGTTTTCGGTTAATAAAAAGACGAGGAGTCTTTACAGCGATCTTTTCAGGTTTGGTCGAATAAGAAAAGTTTACGAAGCTGTTGGTATTCTGCCGCCTGAACAGGGAAATAATGAGTGGCTGGTTGAAAGTAGAATTGTCCGGGGTGATCCGTGGTTTCTTTCCAGGAACGAGGCGGGTGAACCAAATGCCCGGACAATTATCAAACTTCGCGAGACAAGAAATGGTCTGGGTTATTTCCTGCTTGAACCTCTTACCGGCAAACAACACCAGTTGCGTCTTCATATGACAATGATCGGAAGTCAAATCATCAATGATTTCTATTATCCCTTTCTTTGCTCTGAACCTAAGCAAGGATTCGATAAACCTCTGCAACTTCTGGCGAAAGAACTATCCTTCAAAGATCCTGTGAGTGGTGATGAATTAGACTTTCTTTCAACGAGGCATCTCGAATGGTAGGTCGTTGTGAATGATTCTGGAATATTTCCACCCTGTCATTTGCATTTCATGAAAGTTGGGCTTGGTAGTCCAAAAGGCCGAGATCGTCAGGGGTGATATCGGCGAATTGATGACATATACGGTCCGGTTTTGCTTTGATTAACTCTGTTGACGGGAAACTATGTTCGACAGCAACACATCGCATTCCTGCAGCTTTTGCCGCGGTGATTCCACTGATGGCATCTTCGATGACACAGCAGTTTAACGGTGAAGTGTGCATTTTTTCGGCAGTAACAAGATAAATATCGGGAGCAGGTTTTTTCTTTGGAACATCATCACCGACTATGATGGTTTGAAAAGAACCAAGCTTGAGTCCTATTGCCTGGAGATTTGCCTCCACCTTGATTCTATCGGAACTGGAAGCCACTGCCATCTTAATGCCGATGATCTTAAGACGATTGATAAGATCGATCACGCCGGGAAATGGCTTGATTCGTTTGGGCAATATCTTGAGGTAAATTTCGTATACGCGAGTCTTCATTTCGGGGAAGTATTTCCTTCCGTAAAGTTCGGCTACACCTCCGATATAACGATCATCGCCTGTACCGACAAAAGGAAGGAAGTCTTCGGGCTTTGCGTTTACACCATACTCGCGCAGACCTTCTATGGATGCGGCATTTATAATGGGTTCAGAATCGGTCAGAACACCATCCATGTCGAAAATGACGCTGTTAATCATAGATATGTTTATACTTGATTGGCTGATGGTGGTTTAATTTTCCATCGTCTGTGTGCCCACAGGTATTGCTCCGGGTTTTGCCTGATGGCATTCTCTAGTTCAATTGTCAACATTTCCAGGATGACACGCACGTCATTTTCCCGGTTACCGGTAGGTTTATGAATAATCGGGGCAATGGCTTTGAACTTGTAAGACATTGGTCCTTTCCGGATACAATAGCCGAAACACAATGGGGCCCGCGTGACAAGATGAAGCAGGGCAGGGGAAGTATGGGTTGATGCCGGCATTCCAAAAAAATTTATTGCCATACCACGCCCCATTGCATGCTGGTCGATCATAAGAGCCAGGATTTCGCCGTTTTTCAGGACTGACAGCAGGCGGTCTACGCCAGCGTCATGTTTTGGAGTGAGTTGAAAGCGATTTCTCGGTTTACGTTCTTTCATCAGCTTATCGGTATAAGGATTATCCATATCTCGTGTTATGCCTGTTACCGGTTTAATATATGAAAGAAGTTGGGCTGCAACTTCCCAGTTCCCAAAATGTCCCGAAACAAGAATCACGCCGCGACCGGGTTCTTTCAGAATTTCCATTGTTTCTGGATGGATATCTATTTCAACCTTTTCTCGCCAGTTGTTTTCATCGAAAACATTTCCTGACTTAAGTGATTCCACAACAAGAACAGCCAAGTGCCGAAACGATTCCCGGGCTATTCTGTTGACTTCAGAGTCGCTGGGAGTAATGCCGCTACGCCTGATGTTATCACACGCAATTTGTCGACGTAAACTGTTGAAGCAATACCATAGATCGGCCATCTTGATGGCCAGATGCTCTGCAGTGGATGGTGATATCCGGTCTAAAAGGAACAAGCCAAAAAGCGAAGCACAGTATTCAAGAAGATGACGAAGTTTTTTCACCAGGTGCTATTTTTGTTTCTTTTCAAGGAAATCCGCCAATTGGCCCACGGTCTTGACGCCAACAAGTTCCTCAGCTTCGAATTCAAATCCGAATTCCTGCTGGATATCGTAAACAAGATCAAGAATCGAAAGCGAGTCAAAACCCAGGGACGCAATGGAGGAGTCAGCCGTCACGGTATCCCAATCTACCTGAGCCTGTGAAGATTTTCGCATCATTGTCCTAAGTTTTTCAATGATCTGTAACTGTGTCATAAATATCCTTTTAATCGTTTATATACTCAGAGAATTTTTCAATCGCTGTAACGGCGCAGAATTAAAACTGCATTATTTCCGCCGAATCCGAAGCTGTTTTTCATGGCAACCGGCTTGTCTATTTGGATGGCTTCTTTTCCGACAAAGCAAAGATTACACTGTGGATCAGGATTATCAAGGTTGAGGTTGGGGGGCATTTTGTTTTGTTCCAGGCCAATTGCAGTTGCGATTGTTTCGATTGCGCCTGAGGCTCCCAGCATGTGACCGAAGAGGGATTTATTCGAGGCTACTGGAATCCGCTCGGTTTCTTTTCCCATGGCCAGCCGGATGGATTTGCTTTCACATTCGTCATTTGCCTTGGTGGCTGTACCGTGTGCGTTGATAAAGCCAATATCTGCAGGTGTCATTCCTGCTGATTTAAGAGCGTTCCTGATGGCAATGGCCTGTCCCTCTGGGCTGGGACGGGTGATGTGCGTGGCATCTGAAGATTCGCCGAATCCGCAAATCTCTCCCCTGATTTTTATGTTTCTGCGTTGTGCGCTCTCGAGAGATTCAAGAACAAGGATTCCGGCGCCTTCCCCCAGTACACAACCATCACGGGTAACATCAAATGGGCGACACGATTTCTCCGGCACAGGATTGGCTGACATAACGCCGAGATTATTCCATCCTCCATAGACAAAAGGATCAAACACTGAATCAGAACCACCAGCGAGAGCCATATCGATAATTCCATCCTTAATCATACGGTATGCTACCCCAATGGCGGTGGTCGCCGATGTACATGCAGAAACAATGACATAATTTGGACCAGTCAGTCTGAATTTCATGGAAATCTGAGAAGACACGGCATTAGCCATACAGCGGGGGACGGAAGTAGGGCGCAGTCCTCTGATTCCTTTCGCCGTGAAACTCTTATTGGCATTCAGTAGACTATGATTGCAACCTATACCTGTACCCAGTATAACGGCCATTTCCTTTCCATGTGTTCCGTCCACGTTTTTCAATGCAGATTTTTCAAGGGCCTCAAAGGCGGCAGCCACTGCAAAATCAACTGTACGGTCATCAACAGAGGTGAGTTGTCTGGTCCGCATGACGGAGGTAAATTGTTCGTTGTCTATTTCTGCGCCATTTTTAGCTTTGTAGTCGGCAAGATCGAAGGCACTTATCCTTCTTATTCCGCACTTGCCGGCAATAATATTCTGCCAGAAGGTTGATTCGTCGAGGCCTAAGGCAGTAATGGTACCCATGCCTGTAATAACTACGCGTTTATCATTTTTCATTGTTTTCCAAATCCAAGAGAGATCACATCCACAGTCCGCCATCAATATGGAGGACCTGTCCTGTAATATAAGCAGAGTCGTCCGACAACAAAAAAAGAACGGCATCTGCAATTTCACCAGGTTTGGCAAATCTGCCAAGAGGGATATTAATCGATTTTTTGGTCTCCTCCGGAAGCATGGACGTCATATCGGTTTCCACCATTCCCGGGGAGATGGCGTTCACTCGTATTCCAAATTTTGCGGCTTCAAATGCCAGGCTTTGAGTTATACTGACCAACCCGGCCTTACTTGCGGCGTAATCGGCGCCCATCCATTTACCGGGTCCATGAGCGGCAAGTGATGCGATATTAACAATTCCGCCGCATCCTTTTTCCCGCATAATGACATATGCTTCACGTGAGGCAATCATTGCTGCTTCGAGGTTTGTGCTGAATGTGTTTCTCCATTTATTCAGTGTCATACCCCGGAATGAAAGGGCTTTGCCGATGCCCGCGTTATTTATCAGGCCGTCAAGTCGTCCTGTTGCCTTGTAAAAAGCGCGTACTGTATCTGCGGCAACTTCCGGTTCCGAAAAGTCTCCAGGAACAGGAACGGTTCGTTTCCCTGTTTCCGATAATTGGTCACATGCCATTTTAACTTTTTCCGGGGTTCGTCCGTGTATGCCTACTGTTGCGCCGGCCATGGCAAGAGCTCTGGCAATTGCGTTGCCTATTCCTCTCGTTGACCCTGTGATGAGAAATGCCTTGTTTGATAGATCATACATAACAATACAACTATTATGATATTGGCCGGTGACTAGGCGGCATTAGGAAGACAGGATGCGTTTTCCTTCATCCAGGAAAATACCCTGAAGATTCATTCTCAGGGCTTCCGGATTAGTGGCATATGTCATACCATCCTTTTCTGTAATTAATCCGCTCTTTATAAGGCCATAAACAGACTGATTGAATGTCTGCATCCCATCTTCTGTTCCGGTCTCAATTGCTGCACTAAGCATGTCCAGTTTGTTTTTCTCCAGCAATTTCTTCATGGTTGGTGTATTGATCATGATTTCCACAGCAGGTACTGCACCTCCCTTGGTATCGGGAATAAGCCGTTGACATATTATTGCATAAAGATTCCCTGCCAGGCCCATACGGATCTGATCCTGTTCGTCAGCAGGAAATACGTCCAGCATTCTGGGGATGGCAAGACTTGATGTTCCAGCATGAAGGGTGGATAGGACAAGATGTCCGGTTTCAGCGGCGAGAAGAGCTGTGCGAATGCTCATCTTGTCGCGCATTTCACCGATTAGAATTACATCTGGATCCTGTCGCATCAGGTATTTTAGGGCATTCTGGTAACTAAGCGTGTCCAGGCCGACTTCGCGCTGGGTAATCACGCTCTGGTTGTCGATGAACAGATATTCAACGGGGTCTTCTACGGTAATAATGCGGTTTTTCTGAGTCCTGTTCATTTCGTCAATGATAGCCGCGAGAGTGGTAGATTTTCCACTACCTGTTGTTCCTGCGAGCAGGATGATACCGCGCTCAACCGAGGCCAGTTTACTGAGTTGTGGAGGAAGGCGAAGTTCTTCAACTGTCGGGATTTTTGATTTGACATATCTCATGGCAATGGTGGGAACTCCCTGTGAAAGGAATATGTTCACACGGAACCGGCCAAGGCCTGCTTCGGCATGTGAAAAATCTGCTTCATGTTCCGCTTCGAAATTCTTTTCCAGATATGGTGGAAGGATTTCCTTTACAATAGCATTCATGTATTCAGGGGTAAGGCCGTCAAAACCGCTGTTTGTCAGATTGCCATGGATACGGAAATACGGTTCTTGATTAGCTTTCAGATGAATATCAGACGCCCCCAGTGATACAGCCTTTTCAAAGAGTTCATGTAAAAGAGACATAAACAGATCCTTTCTTGTTTAGTGTTATTTCATTCTTATAATCATTGTTATTCCTATTACTGCTGACACTATATTTGAAAACCATGCGCCAATCCAAGGCAAGACAATATGTTTTTTCCCGCAAAAAATACCGAAGTGAGTCAGGAAATAAAAGCCCAGGAAAAATACAACAGCAAGGAATATTCCGGCCAGTGGATTCTGTTTGCTGCCCCTGGCGCCTACAGGGATACCAAATAACGTTACAAGTAGACATGCCCAGGGAAGAGCAAGATGAGCATGAAAATCTGTTTTCTTGTTTGCAATAGCCTCTTTGGAGATTTGCGGGTGTTTATGGAGATAATCCATCATTTCTAATGATGTCAGATATTCCCAGGGCTTGATCTCATTAACGAAATCCGAAGGTGTTTCGGTCAGCTCGGGAATAATTTCCCCGGCTGGATTCAGTGGAATCGGCGTTTTCCCCTTATCCGGGATGCCTTCGTTATTGTATGGTTGTCTGTGTCCTTTAAAGAACCACCACTGCCCATCGAGCCATCTTGCTTTCTTGGCGGCGATTTCCTCAAAACATATATTGTCTTTACGTTCCAGTTTGACTCTGACACCAGTAAGTGTGCCCGGCATATTAAGGTCAATGGCGTCTATAAGCCACTCACGATTATCGGTACTGTTATAGTAGGCAAGGTTGCGTTGTAACTGATGTTTCGGTATCTTGAATTTGTTTTCCGACAGAGTTTCGGCCCATTGATTTGTGAACGGTATGACAGTTTCCTTAAGAACCGCCGATATGACGCTGAGAGTAAAAGCTACTGCGAGATAAGGTACCATTATGCGGGAGAAACTAACACCCGACGCGCGCATAGCTGTAAGTTCATTATTTTTTGCCATAAGCCATTGAGTATACAGCGTGGCAAAAAGAAGAGAAGCGGGTAGTGTATATTCAAGTGTCTGGAGAAAAATACAAAGGTAATAACGAACGACCAGCCAGATGGGAGCTTTGGTATCGAGAAAATGTGAGAGATGACCGAAAAGATCAAAAACAATGGTTATCATACTGAATCCTGCGATGATATAAAAAAGCGGAGTCAGGAATTCTCGCAGGATATATTTATCCATTAATTTCATATATTATTTCTCATCTTCCTGATATTGACAATGTATGTGCTTGTATTCAAGCCCTTAGAATAAATTCATAGCAGTTGCTGAAAACCCCGCGGTAGTAAGAATTGTTAGACAGTATATATGTAATATGAATCAAAACCCCTTCTGCTAATCGTTTATTCATCTATTGGCTTGACTTTACTCATAGCCTCGATTACTCCATCCTATCATGTAGTTAACAGACTTAGTTGTCAAAAAGCCTGACAACCTCAAGGTATATTTTCATAAATTGTCATGTTGACTGCTGGTGTATTGGCTTGTAGTTTATTCGGCTTGTTTAAGAAAGACAAAAAGGAGGTCAGACTAAAATGGGTATCAAAGTAGGTATAAACGGATTCGGACGTATCGGTAGGTTGGTTTTTCGTGCGGCAGCAGAGAATCCAAAGGTTGAAGTTGTTGGCATTAACGATCTGTTTGATTCCAAACAGTTGGCGTATATGCTGAAGTATGACAGCATCCACGGTCCTTTCAAGGGCTCAGTTGAAGCGGCGGATGGTGCGCTGGTTGTGAACGGGAAGAAAATCCGGCTTACAGCCGAGAAAGATCCGGCCAATCTGAAGTGGGGCGATGTCGGTGCAACGTATGTTTGCGAATCCACGGGTTTCTTCCTTGAGAAAGCGAAAGCGGAAGGACACATTAAGGCGGGTGCAAAGCGCGTTGTGATGTCGGCTCCCTCCAAGGATGATACACCGATGTTTGTTATGGGCGTGAACCATAAGACGTATAAGGGTGAGGCATTTGTTTCAAATGCATCCTGCACGACAAACTGCCTGGCTCCTATAGCCAAGGTATTGAATGACAACTGGGGTATTGCGGAAGGCCTGATGACCACGGTTCACGCTACCACGGCAACGCAGAAGACAGTTGACGGTCCCGGTGGTAAAAAGGATTTCCGCGGCGGCCGTGCAGCTGCGGGCAACATAATTCCTTCATCGACTGGTGCCGCCAAGGCCGTGGGTAAGGTGATCCCGGCTCTTAAGGGTAAATTGACGGGCATGGCATTTCGTGTTCCGACGCTGAACGTATCGGTGGTAGATCTGACTTGCCGCCTGGAGAAAGCGCCCGGTGCTGATGCCGAATCGGCCTATGCAAAGATCAAGGAAGCTATGAAAAAAGCTTCCGAAGGCGAACTGAAGGGTATTCTCGGTTATACGCAGGACGATGTTGTCTCGACCGATTTCAATCATGATCCGCGCACATCGATTTTTGATGCTGGTGCCGGCATCATGTTGAATCCTAACTTCGCGAAGATCGTATCATGGTATGACAATGAGTGGGGTTATTCTAATAAACTGATAGATCTCATTGTCCATATGGAATCAGTAAAATAGCAACAGTTAAAGTGGTTTGATTTATTTGTGCGCTGGGGTGTCGTAACAGACGCCCCGGTGCTTGTTTCGGGAGAGTATGGATGAAAAAGAAGACACTTCGGGATGTTGATGTCAAGGGGCGGCGCGTTCTCATGCGTGTGGATTTCAATGTGCCAATCAAAGAAGGAAAAGTGTCGGATGACACGCGAATTACTGCGGCGCTTCCTTCCATAAAATATTGCCTGGAACACGGCGCTTCCGTGGTGTTGATGAGCCATCTCGGCCGTCCAAAGGGTGGTAAAGTGGAACCTGATTTCAGCCTGAAACCCGTTGCGGGGCGTCTTTCCGAGTTAATCAAGAAACCTGTTGCTTTTGCATCTGATTGTGTTGCCGAACAGACAAAAACATTGGCCAAGGCGCTTAAACCCGGTGAAATTCTTCTTCTGGAAAATACCCGTTTTTACAAGGAGGAAGAAGGTAAAACCAAGCTTCCTGATGATGCAACTGATGAGCAGAAAAAAGCGGCCAAGACCGAGATGAAAAAGAAACAGGAAGAAATGGCCAGAAAACTTTCTGAACTTGGTGATCTGTACTGTAACGATGCTTTTGGATCAGCACATCGTGCCCATGCATCAACTGCAGTGGTGTGCAAATTTTTCAAGGAAAACGTTTCCGGTTTCCTGATGGAAAAGGAAGTTGATTATCTTGGCAAGGCGCTTGCCAGCCCGGAACGTCCGTTTGTGGCTATTCTTGGCGGTGCCAAGGTAAGCGACAAGGTGAATGTCATCACCAACCTTCTTACCAAGGTCAACTCTTTGATCATTGGTGGGGCTATGGCTTATACATTCTACAGGGCGAAAGGTTTACCGACAGGCAAATCGCTTGTTGAGGAGGACAAAGTCGGCCTTGCAAAAGAAATACTTGAAAAGGCAAAATCAGCAGGAGTCAAACTGTTACTGCCCGTTGATAATGTGATTGCCGATGCGTTTGATGCCAATGCGAAGACCGAAGTTGTGAATGAGAACGGTATTAAGGACGGCTGGATGGCGCTCGACATCGGACCAAATAGTTCCAAGCTGTTTGAACAGGAAATAAGGAAGGCAAAAACAGTAGTCTGGAACGGGCCGATGGGTTGTTTCGAGATGAAACCTTTTGCATCTGGAACAATGACCATGGCCAGGGCAATTTCGGAAACAAAGTGTCTCAGCATCATTGGAGGCGGTGACAGTGTTAGCGCTGTAAATAAGAGCGGGTTGGCTGGCAAGATGACGCATATCAGCACTGGTGGCGGAGCGAGCCTTGAGTTTCTCGAAGGCAAACAGCTTCCGGGCGTTGCAGCGCTTAGTGATAAATAAAGGGGATCCTGATGGCTAAGAAACTAAGAAAAAAAATTATCGCAGGAAACTGGAAGATGAATAAATCCGTCGCGGAAGCGGTGGATCTTGCATCTGACATAAAAACTGAACTGACTGACTGGCGGGAAGCTGACGTGGTTCTTTGTCCGCCATTCACGGCATTGAAGATTGTGGGTGATACCATTATCCAGACCCACATCAAGTTGGGAGCTCAAAACATGCACTGGGCGAGTGACGGTGCCTACACAGGTGAGATTTCTGCCGGAATGTTGCGCGATATTTATTGTCATTACGTTATACTCGGACACAGTGAACGTCGTGCCATGTTTCATGAAACCGATGAAATAGTGAACAAGAAGGTCAAGGCGGCAATCGCGGGCAATCTTTTCCCGATAGTCTGTGTAGGTGAGACTTTACAGGAACGTGAAGCCGGAACAGCCAAGGATATTGTGAAGAATCAGGTTGTCGGAAGCCTTGCCGAATTAGGTGATGATATCAGTAAAATTATAATCGCTTATGAACCGGTATGGGCAATTGGTACTGGTAAAAATGCCACGCCTGAACAAGCCCAGGAAATGCATGCTTTCATCCGTCAGGTGATTTCTGCGATCTCAAATAATGAAGTCGCTCAGTCAATACGGATTCAGTACGGTGGCAGCATGAAACCGACAAATGCAGGTGAACTGCTTGCCTTGCCGGATATTGACGGAGGTCTGATAGGCGGGGCGTCACTTGATGCACGGTCTTTTGTTGAAATAGTACGACTGGCCAAATAGGCCGTCTGCCGGAAAAGGAGTAGGAAATCGTGGAAATATTGAGATATTTTCTTCTTTTTGTTGAAGTTGTAACTTGTCTTCTTCTGGTTGGAGTTATTCTCCTGCAGAAAACTAAAGGCCAGGGACTGGGTATGGCATTCGGGGCAGGTGTTGGAGAAGCACTTTTTGGTGCACAGGCTGGTAATGTTTTGACCAAAACTACCGTTGTACTTGCAGTCATTTTCCTTCTGAATACAACAATTCTTTCGTTGCTTGGTGCAAGTCATAGATCATCCGGCAAGTCCGTTGCCGACAGAATTCCAATTACAAAACCGGTATCGACACAGCCATCGCCTTCTACCGGTGCGAATACCGAGGCTCCAGCCGGTGGCATACCGGCAGGTCAGACGCCTGTACAAATGCCGGTTCCCGGCTCCCAGTCTGCGGCTAATCAGCCAGTTATACCCGTGACGTCTTCATCATCACAGCCGTCAAAAAATGAAACGGCACCGGTAACTCCTTTGCCTGCAGGGACAGGTCAAGCGCCTTCGAAATAACTGTAATTTGTACTTATGAATACCCCGTTGGAAAAAATCAGCGGGGTATTTCTTATACCGGTAAACATATGACGTAAACCAGCGATGGTGAAATGTCACGTTTTATTGAAACGAGGATCCAAGGCATCACGAAGTGCATCCCCAAGGCGGTTTAGCGCAAACAGCGTTACGGAGAAAATTATCCCGGGAAAGATAAGGAGCCATGGATGTGATTCCATAACCTCGGCGCCATCCCTGATAAGTAACCCCCAGGAACTCATAGGCGGTTGAACACCAAGCCCGAGAAAGCTCAGAAATGCCTCAAGAAGCATGACTTTCGGGATTGTGAGAGTTGTGTAGACTATTATGGTTCCAAGAACATTTGGTAGAATATGGCGGAAGATTATCCTCGACTGGGACAATCCCAGTACGACAGCAGCTTTAATAAAGGTTTGTTCTTTAACCGCTAGGACATCGCCTCGAATGATACGTGCCATCGTCAACCATTCGACGGCACCAATTGCCGCAAACAACAGGAGAAAGTTTCTTCCAAAAACAACCATGAGAATGATAACCAGTATGGTGAACGGCAATGTATATAATATGTCGACTATTCTCATCATGAACGCATCAGTTTTGCCTCCACAATAACCGGAGAACATTCCATACGGCACACCAATCAGGAGGGAAACCATTGTTGCACAAAGACCCACGAGCAGAGATATCTGTCCTCCGTACAATAGACGTGTAAGAAGATCACGACCAAGAATATCTGTACCAAACCAGTGCCTGATTGAAGGTGAAGATGCGCCGATTGCGAGATTTTGCAGATCGTAAGGATAAGGCGCAATCCATGTAGCAATTGCGCAGATTATAGACAGGAGAATCAGGAATACAAGGCTCACAATGGCAAGCCGGTTCATCTTCAGGCGTTGCCATGCATTATCATGGAATGACTCTTCTATTGTATAAACAGGTGACACGGTGGCATCTATTTCGGAACTTTTCATTTTTCATGCCTCAATCTTGATCTTGGGATTTAGCCACACAAGCACTATGTCAACAATGAGGTTCAGGGCTACCAGTAATCCTGCGTAAAAAACTATCAGGCCAAGAAGAAGAAAATAATCGCGATTAAAGGCGGCAGTAACGAACATCTTTCCCATTCCAGGTATTTGGAAAATTGTTTCGACGACAAAAGATCCTGTAACGATTCCGGCAAATGCGGGGCCAAGGAATGAAACAACAGGGATAGCCGCATTCTTTAGCGCGTGACACACAATTACCCGTAATTCGGAAGCCCCTTTTGCCCTCGCCGTACGTATATAATCCATTGGAAGAATTTCCAGCATACTGCTTCGACTCAACCTGGCAATATAGGCGGCGTACACGGAACCAAGGGTTATGGCAGGCAATATCCGGTCGGTAGCCATTTCCCATCCGGACGCGTTGAATAAGCCAAGCCAGAGTCCAAAAACAAGGATAAGAAGAGGACCGAGGACAAAAGCTGGAAGGCATATTCCTGTCATGGCTGCAGCCATCGGAATATGGTCCAACAGTGTGTTTGGCCGTAATGCGGCAATTATTCCGAAGACAAGACCGAGCGCAAGGGCATAAATCATAGCCCAACATCCAAGTTCAAAAGAGATGGGAAATGTCTCTTTTATGACTTCGTTGACGGTACGGTTGCGATATTGAAGACAAGGTCCAAGGTTACCTTTTACCACGTTGCCCAGATAGTGCAGATACTGCATTGGAAGTGAATCGTTTAATCCGTAATATGCATTCCGGCATTCGATGACTTCAGGTGGATATTTCTTTTCGTCAGTAAAAGGACCGCCAGGAGCCAGACGGATGAGAAAGAACGTAATCGTTATGACGATAAGCAGAACCGGGACGATCTGTAATAACCTGCGCGCAACAAACTTTAGCATGTCTCTCCAGAATTTATGGCTTCAGGTATACAAACTTGTAGGGGTGTATGTCCAGTATGTTTGGATCCCATCCCTGAACGGCGGGATTAACAAGGTGTTTACTGCGGTAGAAGTAAAGGGGGATAATGGGCATTTCGCTAATGAGGATCTGTTCCGCCTGCTGGAAAAGTCCATAACGTCTGTCCCTGTCCATTGTCTGTGCCGCTTCGGAAAGAAGCCTGTCGTATTCCTTGTTTGACCATCCGGTACGGTTATTGCCCCTGTCTTTTATCCACATATCGAGGAAGGAATTGGGGTCAACGTAATCCCCGATCCATCCTGCGCGCGCAATATCGTATTTTCCTTCATCCGTTGCTGCAACGTAGACCTTCCATTCCATGTTTATCAGTTCAATATTTATGTTCAGGTTCATTTTCCACATTTGCTGGATTGCCTCGGCAATACGCACATGGGCATCGGAAGTATTATAAAGTAACTGAATATTCGGGAATCCTTTGCCGTCGGGATAACCGGCCTCTGTCAGCAGTTGTTTTGCTTTTTCGATGTCTTCTGTAAAACCCTTACTGCATGTATACCCGGCGGTATTTGGCGGTGTAAAGAAATGTGCAGGAGTTTCGCCTCCTTTTGTAACATACGCAGTCAGATTTTTACGGTTGATGGCCATTGCCAGTGCCTGCCGGACTTTGACATTATTGAGTGCAGGCCGTTTAACATTAATAAGGTAGTAGTAAGTTCCAAGATAGGGATCCAACCTGAGCGATTTGGAGTTTTGTCTCCGATAATATCCGATTCTGTCCAGGGGCATGGTTTCTGTAATATGTAACTGGCCAGCCCGGAACGAACGTTCTTCCGACTTGTGATCACCGATGGGATAAAAGTGAATCTCTTTCAAACGGACAATATTCTTATCCCAATATGTCTGACTTTTCTCGATGACTATTTGTTTGTCCGGTTCCCAGGACTTGAGATTAAAGGGACCGTTACCGATGAAGTTGCCGGCCTTGGTCCATTTACTGTCTGGCTGTTCTTCGCCGAACTTCCGTAAAGTGGGTGGATGAACAGGAAACCAGGAATGATGTGCCAGTAATCCAAGCAAATAGGGTGTCGGCGAGGCAAGGTCCAGTTCGAGTGTATAATCGTCCAGTGCCTTTGCACCTACCCGGGAAAAATCGGTGATGGTTCCTTTGTTGTAAGCTTCGGCGTTCTTAAGGCAGTAAAGCATGTACGCATAAGGAGCTCCCAGTTTTGGCGAAAGACAACGTTTGAAGGAGAAGATAAAATCGTGAACAGTCACCGGATCACCATTTGACCATTTTGCATTCTTCCGGAAATGGAAGGTATAGGTAAGGCCATTAGTGGATGCTTCCCAGTTTTCTGCTACACCCGGAACAGGAGACATATCCTTTGGGTTCTGGGAGACAAGACCTTCCAGAAGACCGATAATGATGTTGAATTCGGTAACACCTGTTACCATGTGAGGGTCAAGATCTTTTGGTTCTGAGCCGATCCCGCGATGAAGAATCTGTTCGCGGTTTCCAAGATCGACCGGGGTTTCCCTCTTTGAACACCCCATTGGAAATGCTGTTATCAGGCATGCCATGCCTGCAATAATTATAAGAGAAGTCCATAATTTCATGTGTTGTTATCTTTTCTGTTAATTATTTTCCGCCTCCAAGCCAGCGGGCAAATGGTTCGAAACTGTATGGCCTCCCAAGGAAATCTTTAACCAGGTCGACTGCGTCTTTTGATCCGCCCGGTTCAAGAATTGTATTGCGATATTTTTTACCGATACTTGGATTGAGCATTCCTTCCTGTTTAAACTGGCTGAACATATCCTTGGCGATTACTTCTGCCCACATGTAGCTGTAATACATTGCAGAATATCCATCAAGATGTCCGAAGCTGGTATAAAAATATGTGTCCGGAACATAATCATAAGGCGCATATTTGTTTTGAAGTTGTTGCATTGTTTTTGTGAGATCAAGATTACAGGGGTTACAGTTATAATAGTTCAGCGATAGTGCCGCATAGAACATCTGGTGTTTCTTGTCCAGACCGATACCAAAATCTTTTGCAGCGACCATTTTTTCCACTAGTTGGTTTGGAATGACCTCTCCTTTGTGATTTTTTGCAAACTTCTTCAGGATATCGGCATCCCATGTCCATTCTTCAAGCATCTGGGACGGAGCCTCAAGGAAATCCAGTTCAGTGGAAATTCCGGAAAATATTATCCACCTCTGGTTTCCGCTGAACAGGTGGTGAAGCATATGGCCGAATTCGTGCAGGAAAGTTAAAACCTGGTCATGTTCCATCAGCGCTGTATCGTCGTTTTCCCCGGTAAAGTTGCAGACAAGCGTTGATACAGGGACCTGACAATCCTTGATTCCCGATATCATGCTGAAGTGTGCGGCATGCTTGTATTTATTATCACGGGGATACAGATCCAGATAAAAACGGCCAATTATCCTGTCTCCATCGAACATTTCGTAGGCTTTGACGCTTTTATGCCAGACAGGCGTATCCCAGGGTCTTATTTTGACATCGAACAGAGTGCAGACGAGGTTGATAATCCCATTGCGGACATTACCGGACTGAAAATACTCGCGCAGTTCTTTTGAATCGATTTGATATTGTTCCTGTTTTACCAGTTCTGACAGGTACATCTTCTGCCAGTCACCTACCTTTTTTGCTTCCGGAGTAGTCTTTTGCAGTCTTTTAAGAAGTATTTCATAATCCTTTTTTGCTCTCGGTTCTGCGATGGCGGCTATTTTGTCGATAAATGCCTGGGCGTTTGATGCAGTCTTGATCATTCGTGTTTCGGTCTCATATTCTGCAAAATTCCTGTAATCGAGAAGAGTTGCCAGTTCATACCGCTTAATGAGAATGTTTTTTAACACAGATTTATTTTTTGGATAACTGCGTTGGCGAAATACCTTGTATAATTCCAACCGCTTTCGGTCATTGTTTGCATATTGCATGAACGGTATGTAGTCCGGATAGTCAGTGGTTATTGTTATCAGTCCGTCTGCCGCGGGCTTGTGAACATCAATATAGTCTTTGGGCAGACCTGATAATTCGGCAGGAGTAATTTTGATACTGCGAACATCTTCCCTTATGTTACGGGAAAACTCCTGGCTGAGTTTTACCAGCTCTTCCTGAATTTTCTTGATTTGCATCCGGACATTATCGGGTTTGTTGACGCCAGCCCGCTTGAAATCCCTGAGTATTCGTTTGGCCAGCCGCTGTGTGTCGGAATCTTCCTTCGATACGTCAACGGATGTGCATGCTTCGTAGATGGAACGGGATAGACTTATATCTGTGGCCAGTTTGGCTATTTCCTGTTCACTTTTCTCTGCGATGGTCCGGATTTCAGCATTTGGATGCACATGGTAGAAAAGCGATGCTTTGTTTGCCGTTTTATCTATAAGTATGTCCAGCTCGTTTAAAGGGACAAATACGGAATCAACAGTCTTTTTCCCGGTGCTATTCTCGATTTTCTTGAAAAGTGTTCGTATTGCATCGATGTCGTTGATGGTTTCTTTTTGATATACGATTGCCTCACCGGTTATATTGTCATGTCTGTCATTGTTGAATAAGGAGCATCCTGCCGCCATCGCGATGCCGAAAAATACTGCCAAAGTTGTTTTTTTGTTCATAAATTATTCCGGTAAATTATTAGCGATCTGATAAACCGGCAACACTTTTGCTGAATTATTCAACAAACGCTTCAGAGTCTAGCAAAGCTTGGTTTTGATGAAAGCATTCTTTGCACAGAAGATATTCAGTATTGGATGTTTCAATCTGAGTGTGTTATATATCAGGAAATGAGCACTGTCCTGGATAAAGTTAATTTGCCGGATGATATAAAAAAGCTCAGTCTTGGTGAGTTGTATCTTTTGGCCGCAGAAGTGAGAATGATGATCATTGATTCTGTCAGTAAAACTGGCGGTCATCTTGCCGCAAATCTTGGAGTTGTTGAGCTTACCGTTGCACTGTTAAGGCTTTTTGATCCTCCCGTTGACAAAATTGTCTGGGATGTCGGGCACCAGACCTATGGTTACAAGATTCTTACCGGCAGGAAGGACCGATTTGACAGTTTGCGCCAGTTTGGCGGTATTTCTGGTTTTCCCAGAAGGGATGAAAGTATTTTTGACTCTTTTGGCACGGGTCATTCGGGTACGGCCTTATCTTCGGCCCTTGGCATGGCTGCGGCGAGGGACAGGGTGGGAGCCTCCAACCATGTCATTGCGGTACTGGGTGATGGCGCGGTCTGTTGCGGTATCTCGCTTGAGGCGTTTAATAACCTTGCCCATACGACAAAGCGACTTATCGTTATTCTTAATGATAATGAAATGTCAATTGCTGCAAATGTTGGTTCCATGTCCAGATATCTCGGCGAATTACTGGCGAATCCGCAATATAACAGGTGGAAAAGATCGGTTGAAAGTTTTGCCACGAAACTCAAGATGGGATGGCTTAGATCAGCTTATTATAAACTTGAGGAATCAATTAAGGGTTTTTTCCTTAGAAGTGTGATTTTTGAGGAATTTGGCCTCCGGTATATTGGACCAATCGATGGACACAATATACATGCTTTGCTTGATGCGATGATGATTGCAAAAGATTCTGACAGGCCGATTCTTCTTCATGTTTCGACACGGAAAGGGAAGGGATATGCTTTCGCTGAACAATCTCCGGAGAAATGGCATGGCACGCCTGGTTTTGATATTGAATCCGGAGAACCTCTGTCGGTTTCCAAATTTCCAACTTATTCAATGGTATTGGGCAATGTACTTCAGCGACTAGCAGACCAGGATAAAAGAATTATTGCTATCACTGCCGCAATGGCTTCCGGTACAGGTTTGTCACGTTATGCGGAACGTTTCCCCAACAGGTTTTTTGATGTGGGAATATCCGAAGAACATGCCGTGGTTTTTGCTGCCGGGCTTGCCGCTGAGGGGTTTGTTCCTGTTGTTGCGATTTATTCAACTTTCTTCCAGAGGGCGATCGATTGTGTTATTCACGATGTTTGCCTGCAAAACCTTCCTGTTATTTTCTGCCTGGACAGGGCCGGTGTTGTGGGAGATGACGGTCCGACTCACCATGGCGTATTTGATATTGCCCTGCTTCGACCGATACCGGGGCTGATTTTCATGCAGCCAAAAGATGAAGCTGAATTTGCAAACATGCTTTATACTGCTGTACGGCTTGGCAGGCCTGTTGCGATACGGTATCCCAGAGGTGTTGGAACCGGAAAACCAATTCTTCCCGGCTTTAATGAAATTCCGGTTGGTTCAGCAGAAGTTATACGTGAAGGCAAAGAGGTGCAGGTTTGGGCGCTGGGCGACATGATTTCCCTTGCAGAAAAAGCTTCCGACCTGCTGAAGGAAAAGGGTATTTCTGCGGGTGTGGTTAATCCCCGTTTTATCAGGCCGTTGGATGTCGAGCTTATTGAATCTCAGGCAAAAACCTGTAAGGTTTTTGTGACCATTGAAAATGGTGTTGCGAGTTCAGGTTTTGGGTCGGGTATCGAAGAAGTCCTCATTTCCTACGGATATTCCGGCCGGGTGTTGAAGTTCGGGTGGCCTGACGAATTCATTCCGCAAGGTAAATCCAATCTTCTGATGGAAAAATATGGTCTGACGCCGGATGAGATCGCAAATTTCATTGCCAATAGTTTGGCCATCGCCGTGGCGAAGGAACACAAGAAGTAAGAAAAACCAGATAATGTTCCTTTAAACGCATGGAAATGAATGTGCCGGCATTTGGTGCATAATTTTTATATGAAGAAGGAACGACTAGATGTATTGCTGACAGATCGTGGGCTTACGGAAAGTCGCGAGCAGGCGCAAAGGCTTGTCGGGGCCGGAAAGGTCAGAATTGCCGGACAGGTTGTAACGAAACCCGGTCATAAATATAATACTGATACGTCTATAGAAATCGATGCACCCCAGCGATTTGTCAGTCGTGGCGGTGAAAAACTTGAAGCTGCATTTTGTGGTTTCGATTTGAATGTCAATGGACTTGTCTGCATCGACGTTGGATCCTCAACAGGCGGCTTTACTGATTGCCTGCTTCAGCATGGCGCATTAAAGGTTTATGCTGTTGATGTGGGCAAAGGGCAACTCCACTGGAAACTTCGTAATGATCCGCGTGTTTTAGTGATGGAAGGGATTAATGCTCGTTACCTGAATTCTGATTCCCTGCCGGAAAAGCCGGCTTTTGCCGTAGTTGACGTGTCCTTCATCTCATTGACGAAGATTCTGCCTGCTGTTATAAATATTCTCGCTATGGGTGCCGGTATTGTAGCTCTCATAAAACCTCAATTTGAGGCTGGCCGCGAACAGGTGGAAAAGGGAGGGGTAGTCCGCGATGAGAATGTGAGGAAATCCGTTGTTGAACGGATCAGAGAATTTGTAACAAAAGAAATGGGATTGAAATGGATTGGGCTTTGTGAGTCACCTTTAAAGGGGCCGGCTGGAAATGTTGAGTTTCTGGCTTGTTTAAAGAAATCATGATCAAAAAACTTGGGATAGTGGCAAATTGCGGGAAACCTGACGCTTTGGCGGTATTGAAAAAACTGTCCGCAAAAGCAAAAAAACTCGGCATAGAACTTGTGTCCGACAAGGGAAGTCTGTGGCGTCCTGAACATGGCAGACAAATCTGTATAAGTTCCCGTGTGAAATCTGTTGATGCCGTAATGGCTCTGGGTGGTGACGGAACAATGCTCCGTGCGGTCAGAATGCTTGAGGGGCGTGATATTCCTTTGATAGGTCTTAATCTTGGCGCCCTTGGTTTCCTGACCAGTGTTGTGGAAGATGAACTTGATCGTGCCTTGAAAAGTCTGGTAACCGGGAAATATCTTACAAGTGTGCGGGCAATGCTTGACGCGGTTGTTGAACGTAAAGGGCGGATACTGGCAAAACAAAGGGCCCTGAATGATGTTGTCGTCAGTAGTGGTCCTTCAAACCGTGTAGTTGTTCTGGGGCTTTCTATAGATGGCGACAAAGTTACTTCTTATGTTTGCGATGGGTTGATAGTATCTACCCCGACCGGAAGTACGGGCCATTCGCTTTCATCAGGTGGCCCGATCCTGACTCCGGAAACGCAGGCGTTCGTTATAAGCCTGATTTGTCCCCATACACTCAGTTCCCGCCCGCTTGTTGTACCTGACAAGAGCGAGATTATCGTTTCGGTGGAAGATGCATCAGGAAAGATTCTTTTCTCAGTTGATGGTCAGATCGCGCATAACCTTCACGAAGGTGACAAAGTCAAGATTCAACGCAGCAGGACAAGTGTTCGATTTATTCATCTTCCAGGGCACAGTTATTTTACTGTTCTCCGTAAGAAGCTTCACTGGAGCGGCTCCAACGTATAAAAACTAATGAGACATTACCTGCGTGAAACGGAATCTACAAAAGAACCCACTCTTTCTCGGCTGAGACAGCCGACACTACAGTAATTCCGCGTAAAGAAAGGTTTCTTTTGTAGAATACGCTGTCCACAGCGTAGTTGATGTTGCCGATGACGCAAAAGAATCTGCAACTTTCACCGCTATTTCCTGCCAATGGCCTTGATGGCTTTTTCGTAAACTGTTTTTACAGCAACACCGTGTTTCTCTGCGCATTTCACGCAGTCGGAGTGTTCAGGCGAGAAAGTGATATCACGACCCTTCCATGTGCCAACCTTGATCCTTATTTTACCATAGGGGGTTTTGACTTCAGTATAACGGCGCTCAAGAATTGTACGCTGCACAAGATGTTCGCGTATGCCGAATGTGGTTGTTTCGGTGAAAATCATTTCAATCATACGATCACGGTCCGGGACCTTGCACAGGACTGTCAAAAGGGTGCCGGGTCGCTGTTTTTTCATTTGAATCGGCAGTGTAAAAACATCAAGGGCGCCATGATCCATCAGTTTTTGTGTAAGTGATCCGATTATTTCCGGGATTATATCGTCGAGATTACATTCAAGAACAAGGCATTCATCGTGATGTGCTTCATCGGTTCCGGCAGACTTGAGCAATGTTGCTCTGAGGGTGTTTGGCCTGTTATTGAACTTATGATGGCCATATCCAAGACCTGTTCGCAGAATTGTCTGAGAACCTGAGGAATGAGATGGAAGAATCTCTTTCCATGTTGTCAGCAGGGCCGCACCTGTCGGGGTCACGGTTTCAAAAGGTTCGTCAATCTGTACAACAGGATGATTTTTGAGAAGTTCGACAACAGCGGGTGCAGGTAAGGGAAGTATCCCGTGAGCACATTCCACTGTTCCATGTCCGAGAGGCAAGGGGCCTGCAATTACCGAATCAACGCCAAGCATTTCGAGCGCGGCACACGATCCGACAATATCAACGATCGAATCAAGTGCTCCGACTTCATGGAAATGAATTTTATTGGGAGTTGTGCTGTGTACTTTTGCTTCAGCCACGGCAAGCCTGTAGAACACCTTAGTGCTTAAATCTTTTACCCATGGTGAAAGTTTACTCTTCTTGATCATGGAGAGAATGTCTTCGAGATGACGGTGATGGTGATGATGAGAATGGCCGATCTTAACGGTTAGTTGTTTACCGGCGAAACCATGGTCTGTATTGGTTTTAACCTGGAGTTTGAAATTTCCGGCGTGAAGGGATCCGAGCTTTTTGCTGAGTTCGGATGGGTTGATTCCAAGTGCACACAGGGAAGAAAGAATAAGGTCACCGCTTGCTCCTCCGACGCTGTCGAAGCGGACTACCAATCCCGTGGTATTGTTCTTCTTCATTCCCTATATTCTTAACGGGAGACCGAGATTCTGTCGAGCTGTCTTTTGTCCAAATTTTCCTTGGGGAAATCTGAGGTTACAATAAATCCGATAGTTTAGCCGTTGAATCAAATAGTGGTGTTTTTTGTCCAAAGTGAAACTGGGGAAGGGCGGCAGTGGCCAGTTTCACAGGCAGGGCAATCGGGGTCTATCGGGCGAGGAAGCCCACAACATCTCCGCTTTGGCAATGCTGCAGAAGACTGGAGGCCGGAGGCCGCAGGCTGTAGGTAACGAGAAGATTTGGGATGAAAAAAACGCCATTTGCCTCAGGCCTACAGTCTCAAGTCTCCGGCCTTTTGTTGCGCAGATTAGGCTGGAATCCGGAGACTGCAGGCTGTAGGTTTTTCGAATGAGAGATCATAAAAAACTTCGGGCCTTCGAGCTGGCTGATCAGTTAGCAATAGCTGTTTACAAGACAACACAGTCGTTTCCCAACAACGAGTTGTTCGGGTTGACATCTCAACTACGCCGGGCGACTGTATCGATTGCCTCAAACATAGTGGAGGGATGCGCAAGATTCTCGGAGACGGAATACATTCATTTCTTGGATATTGCTTATGGATCTGCCCGCGAAGTGGAGTACCAGATTGGTCTTGCCCACCGTCTTGGCTTTCTTCCTGATGATTCATATAAGGAATTGAATCAACTCTCTACCGAGACAGCCAAAGTCTTGAACGGTTTGATTCGATCATTGCGCAAGAAGTAATCATTTCCCTGCCTCCAGTCTACGGTCTCCAGCCTCCAGTCTAATCATTGCCCAGATAACCCAGCACATTCCGGACACCGGCGCACAGATGGTGTGGTATTATGGGTGGTATAGCAACAAGAGCAGGGGACTGCGTGCCAAACGGGAGACCGGCCTGGAGGTTCAACAAAACCCGTTAGGCGTTGAGGTCATAGATGTTTCCGACGTTCAATTCCGGCGCGTTCCGTCAAAAAAATGGCGGGAATTGATAAAGAAAGTGTGGGAGATCGATCCCTTGATTTGTCCGCACTGCCAGGGCGAAATGAAGATGATAGCCCTGATTGATGAGGCGGCTGTGGTTTCGAGGATATTGAAACATCTCGGTCTTTGGCCCGAATTTCAGCAGGTTCGTCAGCCGGCTGAAAGGGAACGCGGTCCGCCGGTGGTGGAACCATGGGCCGATGGATTCCGGGATCCTATTCCAAACTATGATGTCGAGCCGGTCATGGTCACGCGGGTGGATAGGGTAGAGGACTTGCCGGATACTATGCCAAATTACGATGTTGAGGAAGTTGTTTTTACCGAATGAATGTACTCGGTTCAGGGAAGGCCTGTCCCATGGTCACCTGGATTTTTGCAATAACCTGTCTTTTCAACTGCCAATCCGTTAACCGACGGACAATTTGTTAAAATTCTCTCAAAAGCTGCTCTTGACGCTCACTCAAGATAGTGTTTCAATCCCAGTCGTAGTTTCTAAACGTCAAAACAAGGCAAAAATGGTTATGGTTTCTGCCAATGACACGAAAGCAATTTCTTATAACCATCCTCGTCCTGTGCGCGGTGGCGGGGTTGGCACTGTGGAACCACGGACGGAACAGCGGTTGGTGGGGAACCAGCGACGCCCAGCGAACGCTCCTGACCGACGCCATGGCGGCGCGCGATCTCGACGGGCTGACCCTCGTCCGGTCTGAGGAGTCGCAGCCGGTGGGGGTCGGGGGCAAGTCCCCGGGCGCCTACGTCTTCCACTGGTTCACCCCCCGCGGCGACGCCGCCACCGAGGTGGAGACCTTGGGTCGGCTGGCGACCGAGGCGGGATGGGTGCGGGATGCGACGCGCTCCCACGGCACGACCTGGCTGGGGACACGCAGGACCCCGTCCGGCGAAGCAACCCTCGTCATCGCGGTCGAAGGGGCCGACAGGCCCGCCGTGGCCGAGGGCATGGAAGGCAAGGTCAGGGTCTTCCTGACGCTTTGAGATTCAACACAAAAGGAAACCAGAGGTGATTTCTTATGACCGGTAAAATCCCGACGTTTCTTTGTCCGTCTGATCCTTCGGGACTGCCCAGTTATTCCACGGATGGCAAGACGCGGGTGCTGAGCTATGGCGGTAATCTTTACGCGGGCCAGGGATGCAATAGTTCTCTTTTCTCGGTGGTCAATTGCTCCGATATTCGATATCCCGCCGAAATGTTTCTGATGTGTGACGCCGATTCCTTTTTTGTCGACGGGATTGGCATGACGGCGGTGGACTATCGCCACAAAGGGGGAGTCAATCTTGTGTTTTTTGATGGTCATGTTGCATTCAGGAAAGAAGCCATGAAAAGCTACTATGAGGACGCGAAGCCATGGTGGCCGGATGGCGTTGCGCATTGATTTGTCCTAGAGAAAGAAATGTGAACCAATCCATTCATCGCGTGGGTGCACTGATTACCGCCATTCAGGTTGGCTGGGCCATCTCGATATGTGGCGGAGGAACCGATTTCGTCAGGCTGAAGGATTCGGGGGAACAGCCGAGGCTTTATAGGGGTCACGTCCCGACATACGACATCATGGTCTGTATTGGTTTTAACCTGGAGTTTGAAATTTCCGGCATGAAGGGATCCGAGCTTTTTGCTGAGTTCGGAATGATTGACTCCAAGCGCACACAGGGAAGAAAGAATAAGGTCACCGCTTGCTCCTCCGACGCTGTCGAAGCGGACTATCAATCCCGTGGTATTGTTCTTCTTCATTCCCTATATTCTTAACGGGAGACCGAGATTCTGTCGAGCCGTCTTTTTGGTTATTCACCAGGGATTAATTTTCAGCCGGAAAATCCGAGGTTACAATTTGAAGCACCTGTTGGACGGCATTCGGGCATAGATGTGCTTGTAAACTTATGAATTTCTCCTAATTCATTTTGACATCCTATCAAGTCGATGTTTCACTTTAACTGTAATTGTTAAACGGCAATATTTTTATGGTTTGTGGCCATGTCACAAAAACAATTTCTTATAACCCGGGCAACTGCGCTTTCTATTCTCGCCCTGTGTGCGGTAGTCGGGGGTGCACGCGCCCAAGCGGTTATCGATGGCATCCTGAACGGGCTCGAACCGCTGCCAGCGCGGCCGGGCGAAGAAGCGTGGACGTTTGTCGACGACCAAATGAAACCGCTGTGGGGCGGCGGCCACGGCTGGAGCCCGCGCGGGGTAGTTGCGGGCGAGGCCGATCTGCGTCGCGGTGTCCGCGTCGACGCGCGGTTTCCAGACCCCGAAGGGCTTTTGAAAACGGCCTACGCCGACCTGTCCGATTTTTTGACGGCCGGCAAGGTGCCGACGAACGGCTCCTTCACGGTCGAAACCGAAAAGGTTGAAATGCCGGTGTTCGAGGCCTACCGGATCGAGGTGGCGGCGGACCGCTGCCGCATCTTGGCCGCCGACACGGAGGGTATCCGGCGCGGGATTTTCAAGGTTGAGGATCTGATGCGGGCAGCGTGTGGCCCGTTCTTGACGCTGGGGACGATGGAGCGCAAGCCATTCATCAAGTCCCGCATCTCCTGTTATTTTCGGCCACTCAACATCAACGGCTCGCCGCGGTCCAAAGACGGCCTGTATTACTCCGACGGATACCTCAACCGCATGGCGCACGATGGGATCAACGGTTTGTGGTTGGGCGCCCGGTTCGAGGACATCGTCAAATCCAGCGTGGTTCCGGAGTTCGGGAAAAACCGGGATGCCCTTCTGGTCAGGCTGAGAAAGCAGGTCGAGCACTGTCGCCGGTACGGCATCCGCATCTACCTGTTCTCGATCGAGCCGGACCACTGGGCCTCGAATGAGGGTGGGCACATCAAGAGGCATCCCGAGGTGGCCAGCGACAGCCCCGAGGGGTACACCAAATACTTGTGTCCGTCAACGGAGGCTGGGTCCCGCTTCCTCTACGAGGCGCTGAACAGCGTCTTTTCCGAGGTTCCGCACTTGGGCGGGCAGATCAACCTCACCCTGGGCGAGGGCGCGGCGACCTGCCTGAAGCCGGTCTCTCCAAACTCCGACAGCAAACCCACCTGCCGCGCCTGTGCGAAAAAGAGGAATGCGGAGGTCATGCGCGATATCCTCGCCCCCATGGCCAAGGGCATGCATGATGCCAATCCGGACGCCGAGCTGATCGCATGGTACTACGTTCCCTTCGCGTCCGTTATCGGCGACTGGTTCTACGAAATACCCAAGTACTGCAACAAAGACGTCACGCTGCAGTTGAATTTCGAGTCGGGCGTGACGAAAAAGGTATTCGGAAGGGGGCGCACGGGATCCGACTATTGGCTGGCGACGCCGGGGCCCTCCGTGCCGTTTGACCGGCTGGCACGGCAGGCGCGGCAGGCCGGCGTATCGATGTCGGCCAAAATCCAGACCTGCAACTCGCACGAGGTTGCGAGCGTTCCCTTCGTGCCGGTTCCCGGGCTGCTCTACCAGAAATTCAAAGCCATGCACGAGCTGGGCGTCTCCCACACGATGCTCTGCTGGTACTTCGGCAACTTTCCGGGGATCATGAACAAGGCTGCGGGCGAGCTGTCCTTCGAGCCCTTCCCCGAGACGGAAGAGGCGTTCCTGAACCAACTGGCGCAGCCAGACTGGGGCAAACAGGCCGATAAGGTCGCTCAGGCCTGGCAGCGGATGGCCAACGGGTATGGGCATATGCCGCTGGTCACGGAATTCCAGTGGTGGGGCCCCATGCACGACGGCGTGGTTTGGCCCCTGCTGCTGCGCCCGCAAGACGCCCCGCTCGTCCCGACCTGGATGAACCCGGCGCCGTTCCCGCCCAGCGGTGACAGGATCGGCGAGTGCTTAGCGCAGGCGTATTCGCTCTCCGAGGCCATCGAAGAGTGCCGCACGATGAGCGCCACCTGGAACTGGGGGACCGATACGCTCCGCCAGCTGGAGGCCGACCCCGGACTCCTGCCGCAGCGCCGGCTGGACATCGGCGTGGCCAAGGCCCTGGACATCCAGTTCCGCAGCGGGCTGAACATTCTGCAGTTCTACGACCTGCGCGAGCGCATGGTTCAGGAGAAGCCCGCAACGCAGATTGAGACGCTCAAAGAGATGCGCCAGATCGTCGAAGAGGAACTGAAGAGCGGCGGAGAACTGATCGGGCTGTGCGAGGCCGACTCCCGGCTGGGCTTTCATTCGGAGGCCAACGGGTACAAGTATTATCCCGCAAAGATCCGCTGGCGCATGAATCAGTTACAAAGGCTCCTCGACAAAGAGTTCCCCGCGCTCGAGAGCGAGATCGCGGCCGGCACGGATGTCTTTGCAGCCTACTCGGGACGCAAGCCCGACGGGCCCTCCGCACGCAGCCTGTTCTGCGCCGACATCGGGCGGCGCGTGTCGGGCAATCCCGCGAACCATAACCTGCCCGCGGGGCTGGACTGGCAGACGTGCTCCGGGACAAACGCAGCCGTGCCCAACATCCGCTGGGCGTGCAGCTATGACCGCGACGCCTTCTATGTGCTGATCGAGTGCAACGGGGCGAACCTGAAAAAAGCGGGGTCCGTGACCCTCACGGTCGAGCCGCGCAGACTGTGGCCGACTCTCAATTACGGCATGTCCTGGTTCCGCAAGAAAAACGATCAGGGGTGGTATGGCTGGCAACGCATCCCGTTCGTGTCGCTCCATGCGGATCCTGTCTGCCCCAAACCGCTGAGGGTCAATGTCCGGAACGAGATTTCCGGACAGGGAGAATCGTCATGGATCGCTCGGAAACCATGGGGCTCGCGGCTCTTAATCAACAACGACAACCCGGCGAACCTCGGCTGGCTGTTTTTTGATCGCGACAAATCCTCTAAATGATGAAGTGCGGCAGGTAAACCACCGGGGATCGAACGGGGAGCACAGATGAAGAGAATCGGATGCCTTGCCTTTGCCGCTGGGAAAATATTATTCAATTATTTTGTCGGCTTCATTGGTCTTTTGCCTTGCATCGGGGTGCTTGCAGAAGAAGTTGGTCCTGGTGAAGAAGGGGGCGGGCCCTCTGCCGGTTGTCATGGCCCCGAAAGCCTCGCCGGCGACGGAGCAGGCAGTCCGAAATGGTGGACTACATTGAAAAAATCAGCGGCGCCCGCCCGCAGGTGCTGAGCGGGTCAACCAACCCGACGGCTCGCGCGATGCCTATCCTGACTCCAACAGCGTCAAAATATGCCTTTCATACTATCTGACCCCTGGAGATCTGATGTTTTGTTTACCAATTTTCAATTGATGAATGTGTAAGCGAAGAGTTTTAACAATTTACATTGACGTTCAGTCAGAACCTGTGTTTTTATCCACTTATCGTTACTGAACAAAGCAAAACAATCGTGCAACTGCCAACCCGTATCTTTATCGGTCTCGCTGCTGGCGCGGCCTTCGGCGTCGCCGCCAATCTTCTGACCCATGGCGGCCCGACGCGCTTTATCGAACTCGTCACCGAGCCTATCGGCAAGATGTGGCTGTCGGCACTCATCATGGTGGTAATCCCTATGGTCATCTCTACCCTGGCGACCGGGGTTGCACAGCTGGGATCGTTCAAGCGGCTCGGCCGTATCGGCCTAATCACGATTGTGTGCTTTCTTAGTTTGACGCTGTTGTCCAGCATCCTCGGTATCAGCATTATGAATATCGTCGCCCCGGGCGTTGATCTCGACCCGGCCATTCGCACTAAACTTCTCGAGACCTATCGCGGACAGACCACCGATGCCATGGGCATGTCGTCCACGACGTTCTCAATCGATCTGCTGGTCAAGATCATTCCACGTAACCCGGTGGCGGCGGCCGCCTCGGGCGACATGCTTGCCGTCATCTTCTTCGCCCTGATGATCGGGGTCGCGCTGTTGATGATACCCGAGGAGAAGGGTGCGCCGGTGCGTAACTTCCTCGACAGCGTCGCCCATATCAGCATCGCCACCATCGATCTCATTATGCGCGTTGCGCCCATAGGCGTCTTCGCACTCATCTTCTCGGTCACGGCGCGCTTTGGCTTCGACCTCTTGCTCAACCTTGCCCATTTCATCGTGGCGGTGATTGCCGGCCTCGTCATCTTCCTTGTGGTTGGATACTCGCTCGCGCTCTTGCTTGTGGCGCGAGTGAGCCCGCGGACATTCTTCTCACGCGCCCGCATCGTCATGATCACCGCGTTTTCGACCTCATCAAGTAATGCGACCCTTCCAACGACCATTCGCGTGGCCGAACAGTCGATGGGCATTTCGCCTTCGATCGCCGGGTTCGTCTTACCCCTCGGCGCCACGGTCAACATGAATGGGACGGCGCTATACGAGGGTGCCACGGTACTTTTCCTCGCCCAGGTGTTCGGTATCAAATTGACGCTTGCAGCTCAGGTGATCGTGGTGTTGATGTCTGTTCTAACCTCGATCGGCGTGGCCGGTATCCCAGGTGCATCGTTGCCTTTCATCATGGTAGTGCTCGGAATGGTCGGCGTGCCGCTCGAAGGAATCGCCATCATTATGGGTATCGACCGGTTGCTCGACATGTGCCGCACTGTACTCAATGTCATGGGTGACCTTGTGACTGCCACCATCGTCAGCCGTTTCGAGCCGGGGCCGGCCGTCGCGCCTGTATCCGTAACCACATCGGTACCGTCACAAAAGAACTTGGGGTGAAACTACGGGGTAGATACGGCCATAAGCAACGTCCAAACCATAACCGACCTAACCTAACCTTCGGTTCTTGGTAGTTTCTTCTGCAACCCTGTTGATCATTGCTGCGGCGGTACCTGCACCGAATCCATTGTCGATGTTAACAACGGAAATTCCAGGGACACAGGAATTGAGCATGGCCAGCAGGGCGGCAATACCCTGCATGCTGGTTCCGTAACCTATGCTTGTTGGCACTGCAATAATTGGTTTATCTATCAGTCCGCCGATGACTGAGGGCAGGGCGCCTTCCATACCTGCAACCACGACTACCGCCCTGGCAGACTTAAAAGCATCGAGTCTGTTCACCAGCCTGTGAAGACCGGCGACACCTACGTCATAGACACGTTCAACTTTTGCTCCCATCCTCTCGGCGGTTAAAGCCGCTTCTTCTGCAACAGGCAGATCAGATGTGCCGGCGCAGACCACCGCTATCAGACCATAGGGTTTTGGTTGTTTTGCGACGTCAAGGGTGATGGCTCGTGCTGCTTCGTGGTAAACTGCTTTGGGGATTGCTTTCCTGACAACGGCATACTGTTCGCGGGAGGCGCGTGTTGCCAGCACGTCATGACCGGCTTTCTGCAAGGCCTTCATTATTGCAAGAATCTGTCTGGCCGTTTTGCCGGGACAGTAAATAACTTCTGGAATACCACACCGGCGGTAGCGGTCAAGGTCGATCCTTGCAAAACCAAGATCATGTTCCTTCTGATTATGCGAGTGTTTCATGAATTTTATCCGCCAGTTTACTGATTTCAATTCGTTCCTGCTTCATGGAATCACGTTCACGGATCGTAACTGTGTTATTTGTAAGCGTATCAAAATCAATTGTCACGCAGAACGGTGTACCAATCTCATCCTGACGCCTGTAACGGCGGCCGATGGCGCCTGCAACATCCCAGAAACTTGGATACCATTTCTGTAATGTATCGAATACGCCGCGTGCTTTCTCCACCAGCTCAGGTTTGTTTTTGAGGAGCGGAAAAACTGCCACCTTTACAGGGGCAATCTTTGGATGGAACCGCATTACCGTTCTTGCTTCGAAGCCTTCCGGTGGTTGCTTTCCTGGTTCAGCAGGAAGAACCTGGTTATCTTTGCCGAGCCACTCCTCTTTGTAAGCGTTGCATAGCAGGGCAAGCACTATCCGGTCCACGCCGGCTGACGGTTCCACTACATGAGGGACGAATTTTTCGTTGGTTTCCTGGTTGAAATATTCCATGGATTTGCCGCTGAACTGCTGGTGCCGGCTGAGGTCGAAGTCGCCACGTGCTGCTATGCCTTCCAATTCCTGCATACCGAATGGGAAATTATACATGATATCAACACAGGCGGAAGCATAGTGGGCCAGTTCTTCCTTTTTATAAACATATTTCTGAAGACTTTCTGCGGGAAGCCCAATGGACTGGTACCATTTCATACGTTCTTCAACCCAGTATTCGTGCCACTGCTGGTCCGTGCCGGGTTTTACAAAGAATTCCAACTCCATTTGTTCAAACTCGCGTGAACGGAAAGTGTAATTCCGCGGATTTATCTCGTTCCTGAAAGCCTTGCCGATTTGTGCTATGCCGAAGGGAATCTTCTGTCTTGAGGTGGCGAGAACGTTTCCGAATTGTGCAAAAATTCCCTGTGCCGTTTCGGGACGAAGGTAGGTTTTATGGTCTTCACTCTTAATGGCGCCTACATATGTTTCAAACATCAGGTTGAACTGACGAGGTTCGGTCAACGGACCACCGCAGTGAGGACAGGGGGTCTGAAGGCCTGTTTGAGCCAGTTGTTCAGTGGCAACATGCCGGATAAGATCAATACACGAAATGTTAACTGTATCAGTTGTATTTGCCTTTTCAGCAAGCCATGAGAGAGTTACCTGAGGGTTGCGGACAAGTGCGAGTCCCGGAGCAAGCTTCTTGCCGTCTCGTATCGCCCATCTTAGAAGAGAGGGGCCTGTGAAAGTTACTTCATTTGTATCAGGAACGCCTTCTATGGCGCGAACCAGAGAGCCAAACCAGGCGCTTTCCTTGATTCCTTCCCAAACTTGGTCTGCCCTGAGATGTTTCTTGCATATCTGGCAGGTTTGCATCGGATCCTGGAATCCGCCGACGTGGCCGGATGCTTCCCAGACTTTTGGGTGCATGATAATCGAGGCATCGAGTCCGACCACGTTTTCGCGGTTTTGAACGATGTTCTTCCACCATGTTTCGCGGACATTGCGTTTCAGTTCACAACCGAGCGGGCCGTAGTCCCAGAAGCCGTTGATACCACCGTAGATTTCGGAACTTTGGAAAATGAATCCCCGCCGCTTGCACAGCGACGCCAGCGTATCCATCGAAAGTTTATTCTCGTTGTTTTTCATCGGGCGGTATCCTGAAAGAGTTGCGACACATAGTCAAGGCTGTTTCCTTTTAGCCGGGTAAAGGGGATTGACCAAGAACTCGGCTTGTGTTTACCAGTAATTTTATGCACAATTCCTGCATAGTTGCGACAGCGGCAAAATTGACTTGGCCGTATAAACCAAACAAAAGAAGGAGAATCAATGTACCGAAAGATGGTGAGCTTGCTTGCGATTGTCATAGGTGCAGTACAGGTATGTAATGCGGTGGAAGGTATCGATAAAAAACGTGTGACATGCGCTATCGAGGATGTTCGAATAGGCGGGTATCTTGGCGAAAAAATGTCCGCGTGCTTCAATAACAATGTGAAAGCAACAGACGGTTCATACCTGGCAGCGATTTTCAAGCAACATGATGGTACACATGACTGGCGTTCGGAGTTCTGGGGTAAATGGATGCATTCTTGTGTTCCTGCATATCGCTATACCCGCGACGAAGCTTTAAAAAACAATATCGATGGATCGGTCAAACTGTTGATTTCCGCACAACGCGAAGACGGTTATATCGGTAACTACAAGGATAACTGTCATCTCCAGAGTTGGGACATTTGGGGCCGTAAGTATACGATACTTGGTCTGACTCATTACTACGATTTGACCGGTGACAAGAATGTTCTAACTGCCGCGTGCCGGGTTGCTGACCAGCTCATGACCGAAGTCGGACCCTGTGCAACCGGGAGAATTCATACCATAGGCATGCATCACGGTATGGCAAGTTGCTCGGTTCTGGAGCCGGTTGTTTTGCTTTATAAACGTACACAGGACAAAAAGTATCTTGATTTTGCCAAACATATTGCAAACGCCATGGAGATGTTCGAAGACAGCCCGAAACTGGTAAGCAAGGCGCTTGCAGGTGTTCCTGTGGCAGAGCGCTTTCCACATCCTGACCCATGGTGGAGCTGGAAGAACGGCATCAAAGCCTACGAAATGATGTCGTGTTACCAGGGGTTGCTGGAACTTTATCAGGTTACCGATAACGTATTATATTTGCAGGCGGTCGAGGCAACTGCAAAGAATATTATCGACGATGAGATCAACGTCGCAGGTTCCGGTGCTGCGTTCGAATGTTGGTATCACGGTAAACGTTTTGAAACCGCACCGGCCTATCATATGATGGAGACCTGCGTGACAACAACGTGGATGCGCCTGTGCGAAACACTGTTGCGCCTTACAGGCAAGGCCATCTATGCCGATCAACTTGAGAAGACAATATACAACGCCTATCTGGCAACTCTAGCACGTGACTGTTCGACCTTTTCAAAATACTGTCCGCTTGGCGGTACTCGCAGTCGTGGAAACGACCAGTGTGGTATGACCATCAATTGCTGCGTGGCCAATGGTCCGCGCGGGTTTGTAGCATTGATGGAATCACTGCTAATGGCCGATAAGGACGGCGTGATGGTCAACATCTATCATGCATCCAAGGCTTCGATACTTGTTCCTTCAACTCAGGCACGCGTTACTATCGAACAGGAAACCGACTATCCCAGAAATAACCGTGTAACTTTACATATCACTCCGGCAAAGGAATCGGTGTTCGCATTACGTCTCCGTATTCCGGCCTGGAGCGCCAGAACCTCAGTGACTGTAAATGATATGGATGTGTCAGGGTCGATGGCGGGTTCCTACCTTGTACTTCGCCGTACCTGGAAGCCTGGCGATGTTGTGAAGATGGAGTTTGATTTTTCGGGACGCATAGAAGCAAAGAACGAGCATTTTGCGCTTTTCCGCGGTCCTATAGTACTTGCGCGTGACACGCGTTTCAGTGATGGTTCAGTGGATCAGCCTGCGGAGATGCCGCCGCTGGGTAAACCGGTTGAGATCAAACCGGTTACATGTGACAACAAGGATATCTGGCTGGCGTTTACAGTGATGCTCAAAACCGGTACTGATCCAGAAGCAGAAGAAATGAAACAACATCCGGTTCATTTTTGTGACTACGCCTCGGCAGGTAATACATGGAAGAGCGATTCGTTATATCGAACCTGGTTCCGTAATCCGATGAACATGATGGCACGGCCATATGTGTCATACGATGTGCCTGGGAACTGATTCTAAACATGTAAAAATGAATACTGGACAAAAACGACGAAATAAATGTTCGGGATCTATTTCAGGAAGAACAAGTTTTTGTCAGCCAAATACGCGACGGGACTTTCTTCAACTCGCGTGTGCGGCAATGTTGGGTTTGCCGGGAATTCTGAGAGCGGAATCTTTGCAGCCCGGGAATTCGTATAATAAATCTGTATCCAGGTCTTCTGATAATGGCCAGGATAAACCCAATATACTTGTCATTCTTACAGATGACCAGGGCTGTGGTGATTACAGTGCCTTTGGTACAACGGACATACGCACACCGAATATTGACAGGTTGTTTCATGAGGGAATGACTTTTCAGAATTTTTATGCCAACAGTTGTGTCTGTTCGCCCTCACGTGCTGCTTTGTTGACTGGTTGTTTTCCGGATCGTGTCGGTGTACCGGGTGTGATCCGAGAGGAGAATCCCGATCAATCGGAAGGGTGGTTATCGCCGAAAGCTACATTATTACCGCAAGTGCTGAAGCCTGCCGGTTATCACACCGCGATCATAGGCAAATGGCATCTTGGACTTTCATCGCCCAACACACCAACGGCCCGCGGGTTTGATTTTTATCATGGTTTTCTTGGCGATATGATGGATGATTATTGGACACATCTGCGACACGGCTATAATTTTATGCGGCGCAACATGGATATTATCGATCCGCGGGGACATGCAACAGATGTTTTCACGGACTGGGCTTGTGAGTATCTCGATGAGCGTGCGAAGGTCAAACAGCCATTCTTTCTTTATCTTGCCTACAATGCGCCGCACGATCCTATTCAGCCACCGCCTGAATGGCTGGAAAAAGTGAAACAGCGTGAGCCTGGTATACTGGAAACGCGAGCAAAACTGGTTGCATTAATTGAGCATCTTGATGCCGGAATAGGCAAAGTCCTCAATACGCTTGATCGCACAGGGCTGGCAAAGAATACACTCGTTATTTTTACTTCCGACAATGGTGGTAATCTTATGTTTGGAGCAAACAACGGTCCATGGCGGAGTGGAAAAGGACATATGTATGAAGGTGGACTGCGTGTTGCAGGCGCTGCGCGCTGGCCGGACAGAATTCAACCGGGCAGTGTTACTGGCCGGATCACTCTTACAATGGATATTTTCCCAACAGTATGTGATGTTGCAGGAATCAAGTCGCCAGCGGATATTGATGGCGTGAGTTTCCTCCCCGCGTTTAAAGGGCAAAATGAATCAACAAGTGAACGCGAATATTATTTTGTCCGGAGAGAAGGGGGAGTGATGTATGGTGGAAAAACTATTGAAGCGTTGAGACAAGGGGATTGGAAACTGCTTCAAGACAGTCCATTTGCGCCATTGGAATTATACAACCTGCGGAACGATCCCAAAGAAGTCACAGATCTGGGAAAAAAGGAAATGAAGGTGTTACGTGCAATGAATGCTGCGTTGCGCCTTCACATTCAAAGAGGCGGATCTGTGCCGTGGCAGTCTCCGGATGTTGGTCGAGGCCTTGGTATAAAGCGGTAGAAAGAACGTGTTAGTCAAGGACAAGAACCCTTTGGATGCGGGTAAGGAGAATCTGTAATTTAATTTTATCTTGTGGCAGGTTCAGTATCCCTGAAAGAGCGCGCCTGTAAGTTTCCATTTGATTACGGTGTTTTCTTTCTGTTTTCTTTATATCGGATTCTGTTGCCTCGATCTGATCGCTTTTATAATCCATGATAGTTGCGCTGGTTGGTTTACCCTTGCCGTCATTAATTATTATTACGCGGTCAAATGCACCGCTGACCCATTCCTTGTTGAGAATGATGTCAAATCGCCATTCGCGCCTGACATCCGCATTTTCGCCAGGTCTGGACAACGCCCTTTGTACTTCTTTTGATTTTAATGTGTTCCTGAACTGTGTGCACACATCACGATAAACTTGTTCACTGCATTCGACAGATGGGACCCACTTGTTTATGATCTTTTCTGTGTCGGTTTTATTATCATACCATTCAATTTTTTCCAGTAATTCGTGTATTGCAGAACCAAAATAACGTACATCGTGATTGACTGAATCAAACAATGCGGCAGCTTTCTGAACAAAAGTTACCTGTTTCGATGGTTCGGATCGTTTCAGTATTGTTCTGGTTGATTTTCTGTTTTTAACCGATGTCTTTGTTTGTGCCACTACATGTTTTCCTTCTTTCCGGCTTGGCCAGCCGGATTCATACCAGTTCTCGCCTCCTGGTTTTGACGGATAGAGTCGAACATAAGGCTTGCCGTTTATTTTTATGTTAGGTTCTGATTCGGGTTCAATTTCACCGGTAAGCTGTTGCTTGATAAACCGTGACGGTCGATAGGTCAGGGAGCTTTCGGGATTCTGTCGTGATGTTACAATATACAATGCATGCCTGGCGCGGGTCATTGCAACATACGTCAGGCAGAGCAGGTCAAAACAGTTATCTTCATTGGATTCTTCGACCTGCTTGTTCAATACAGGATCATGTTCCATTATTATCCGTTTCGGTGGTTTGAGGATCCAGTCGGGTGCCGATGACCTGCCTGCGCTCAACAAGTCCGGTGGTTCTGCCTTGATCATGTTTGTTTTTCCGTCCTGTAGTTCAGGAAGAATGACAATGTCAAATTCCAGCCCCTTTGCCTGGTGAATGGTCATAATGCGGACAGAACTGTGTGATGCCAGTTCATGAATCTCATACGCGTTCATAAACGACAGGAAACTGTTACAGTTTCTCTGGCCTGTTGTGTCATATTCTGCAGCCGCGTGTTCCAGCCGGGACAGGCATTCCTGTCCGTATTCATCCAACTCATTGACCAAGCAGAGTAGGTTACCCCAGTTGTCCACAAACGTCTGGAATCCACCGTTTTCAATTTCCTGCAGCAGGAGTGTGGAGATGTTAAAGCGATTGATTTTCTTTTCGCTGAGTATCTGTGCGAACGGTGTCATCTGTATGTGTTTCCAGGCAAATTCATCGCCGGGATGGGCCGCAAGTTTTACGAGGGAAAGAAGCGCCTGAGCCAGTTCATTGTTCACAATACCGGACTTTCCTTCGTGCACAAAATTCATGGTCGGACACTTGTTCCTGAGAGCTGTTACAAGTTCACTGCCGGTATTATTGGTTCTTACCAGAATGCCCACTCCGAGTTCCCGCTTGAGCGGTTGTACTTCGTTTAAAAGATCGGCAACAAGATCGAATCTTGCCTCGATCGAAGTATTCTCCTTCGTATGGAGTGGTTCAATGATGGTTGCATATCCCGGCTGGGTCTTCTTGTGTGTTTCATGTTTTTCCCATACGCGTTTCCATTTATCGATAACCTTGCCGGGTAGATTGTCCGGCAAAGTGGAGAAAACCTGGTTTACCGCGTCAATTACCGGTGGCGAACAACGATATGTTTTAGCCATGGTTTCGAGTCGGATGTTTTCAAATTCATCGAGTATTTCATGGAAAAGCTCCTGGTCACCGCCGCGCCATCTGTAAATGGCCTGTTTCACGTCACCGACATAGAAGAAACTTCGCTCGTCGCCGTCGGGTGAACCCTGGATGAGTTCATCGATCAAGTTTGTAAAAATCATCCACTGCATGTCGCTGGTGTCCTGGAATTCGTCGAGCAGCCAGTGATCGAGGCGGGAGTCCATGCGGAAATCTATGTACAGTTTTTCTGCACTACCGCTGTTACGGCTTATACGAGGACCTTTACCTGCCCTGTCGCCAAACGCGAGAAGATACTGCAGATCGGAAAAACTGAACCTGCCTGTTTGCCTTGTAATTTCTTCGTAGGCCATGTCGTAATACGAAAGCAGTTCATAGATTCCCTTGGTACGTTTCAATGCTCGATCAGTCTCAATTGCGGCAAGGTTATATACCAGCTTACCGATGGCCTTTGCGGCATCATGGTCAATCTCGTATTCTTTTTTCCCGTATTTGATCAGAAGTTTTTCCGATTCTTCTTTCAGTATCTGTTCAATTACCCTGCCACCCGTGGTGCTGTCAAAAGCCTCATTCCACGGAGTGGTAGGACCGTAATTCGCCAGGGCATGTACAGTGTCCTCAAGCTGGTTCAGGAACTTGAGGTAATCCTTGTCAGCCATGCTCTTTCTGGAATCAATCCACCTGAGGGCAGTGTCCCTGTACGTGTTGAGTTTATCGCCCGCGGATTTCCATGGGTATCCTTTGCCGGCCCAGATTATCTCTTCGTTACCCCATCTGGCGGCATCATGGCAGAGCTGGTATTTTGTGTGGTAGGAAGTGATGAACCTGTCCAGCAGGTCACCGAAATTTTTTTCCTCCTGTCCGAAGGTCGCCAGCTTGAATGCCTCAAGGAAATTCTTTTGGATGCTGTGTTTTATTACTGAAGGCATGAGCAGTGTTGCCAGAACGGTTTTCCTGTTCTCGTTTGCTGCTGCACCGTCCACATCTGCCACTTGGAAATCCATCGGAATTCCGAGTTCAAGTGGGAATGCCTTTGCAACGCTTACGATAAAGCTGTCCATTGTGCCGATGTTGACCCTGTGCAGATTGTCCAGGAAAAGTCTAAGCAGCTTCAGGAAATCCTTCTGGGTCCGATTGGGCATCTTGAGATACTCAGTTGAAAATGACTTCTCTGAAGCAGCCCGACGCAGATTATCCGCGATCCTGTCGAAGATTTCTCCCGCGGCCTTGCGGGTAAAGGTCATGGCACAGATCCTGTTCGGCGTGACCTGCCTTTTGGGATCTGCAAGCAGGCTGATATAACGGTGCGCCAGGCGTGTGGTCTTTCCTGATCCGGCCGAGGCACTTATTGCCAGATGTCCTGGTTTGTTTATGTTCATTTGATTTTCAGATCTGGTTTAAAATTTTCTTCCGGTTCATGGATGAACAGTCTTTCGAACTGGTCATACTTTACCTTTCCGGCAGGTGGCCAGAACTTGCCGCCATCGATGTCCTCGATTACTCCCTTGATGCATCTGATGGCGGAAGACATTGTTTCGGCATCAAAATTGTTCCAGGCGTATAAGCCGGTATCACTGACTGCCTTTGGCAGATTGAAATAGGCCAGCTCAATATTCGGGTCGAATTTCTCTTTACCGGTATAAAGCAGGTGATAAAGCGGAAGCTGCAGGTTGATCCATCGCCGCTGTGATGTACCGCGTTTGCCGCTGTGGGCAATACAATTGTAATCCGGGGTTTCCGTCCTGCGTGAGCCGGTATGCGCAGCGACCGGTTGTTCGGCCGAATCCGATGTCTTGTAATCCATGATCCGTATCCTGCCGGTCTTTTCATTCTGATCGATTCTGTCGATTGTGCCGGTGATCAAGAAGCCGCGGTGATAAGGGAATTCCTTGATTCGGTGTTCGACGGCAATGATTTTCCAGCCTTCGTGTGTCATGGCAACCTGGTGGTGTGCGAACGCGTTCAGCCTCTGCACCGCGGACTCAAGAGAAACCTGAACGGCAAGCGGCAGGGGTGAACCATATCTTGTCGTGATGTATTGCCTTGCCAGTTGTTCGAGTGACGTAGACAGTTCTTCCGGGCTGGGGCATGTCCAGAGTTTATCCTCTTTGCCCATCCGCTCGAGGACAGTATGAATGATGGTTCCGAAATCAAGGGCATCCATGCCTGACTTTTCGTCGTCGATTTCCTCCATTTTAAGCATGTGTTTGAGGTAAAAACGGAAAGGGCAATCAAGATAATCTTTGAATGTTGTCACATTGATTATTTTCTTGTCCGGGGGCGCGCTGTCCTTCGCGGCAGATGGATTCAGCTTGAAGAGCACTTCCGATCCGGGCCGCGGCTTTTCGTCGTGCCGTTCCCTGAAGAACAGTTCTGTTCTTTCCGGCAGCTCTTCTTCCTTACAGCGGAACATCAACCGGGAAGGCTTGAGAGGGTCTCCGGTCATACCGGTCTTTCCTGAAATGAAACAGATACGGCCGTTTTTCTTCCGGGTTTCGATCATCGAACGCATAAGGTAAATATCGCGGCCGAAGCGGGCAAGATCATGGCGCAGGTTGAGCTTTACTCTCAGGCTGTCCGGCAGGAAGGCATCACTAAGGCTGCCGCCGGGCACGAAGTTCTCGTTCATTCCGGCGATCAGCATGAAGGGTGCATCATTCCACGGCAGTTCAAGCCAGCCCTGCAGGTCGACGATCTCATCGGTACGTTCGCGATGGAAATTCTGCTCGTTTAGCCGGCGCATGAAGACCGTCGCAACCTGCTTTACGGTGAGAGATACCGTTTCTTCCGGCAAGTGTCGCAGTTCCCTGAGCGTTTCCTCGACAATTGCGGCGGCATTTTCAAAGTCGCGGTCATGGATCTTTGATTTGTCAATCTCGTGTGTTGCGTAAATTTCCCTGAGGAAGGTGCGCCAGGCTTGTTCGAATTTTTCTTTCTGAAACATTACAAGGTGATCCTTCATGACCGAGAGCGCCTTTCCGAGGATGGTGAAGTCATCATGCGGGTCATGAGTTCCTTTCGGATTCTTTTCAAAAGGGACAAGCATCCTGTCGAATGAATGAGGAAGATAGAAATTCTGAAACTTGTCCAGCTGGCTGAGCAGATCCCGGCTTGCGAGTCCATGTTTCTCCTCCAGGTAGTTCAGGAATGCCGGGTGACGGAGCAGATTGGCAGCGGATTCATACGAGGGGAGCTGTTGAAGATTGAACATGTATTCGATCAGCCTGCCGAGTGTGTGAGTGCCGAATGCAATATTGGATGGGTCAAAAGCAGGTATATTCAGCAAAAGAAGGTCTTTCTTGAGGAATGGAATAACGGAAGTGTCCGGTACACCGATTGTTATATCAAGCGGTCCGAATGTGCCGGAAGATTCAATTATTGTTTTCACACGTTTACTTTGTGCCGCCGGGTCGGGTTCGACGTAAACGTTTTCCGACCAACCGGGTATTTCCACGTTCATCTTTGCCCATTTTTCGGGTATCGGCCGGCCCCAGTCATCAAAGTTCTCTTTTTCTTCTTCCGGGGCGTGGACGAGGATATCTACAGCAAGTTTTTCGGAGAGTTTTTCAAGTGAACGCATGGCGAGAAGGGAAGGATCAGGAACGCCGGCGATGACAATTCTCTTTATAGTTGGATCAATTTCAGGTGAATCTGCCAGCCTTATTCTTGTTATACAGACATCTTCGAGATCGAGTTTTTCAAGTTCGGCAAAATACAATTTTTCCAAGTTCGCAAGGTCCTGCCACCGTTCGAATTCCTCCAGGTCTCCGGCATGTTTTTCCAGGACATCCGTTATTGTGTAGCCGCCATCAGCAAGTTCCTGTCGCAGTTTATCGATGATCTGGCCGGTATTAAGTGCCCATAGGAACCTGTCGATATCGCTGCGTATTGATTTGCCTGGGAAAAGGTGCTGGTAAATGGTAAGATCGGCGGATGTAAGCACCTTGCTCCAGATAATTTTTGAAACTGATGGGTTGGCCGTGTCAGGGCCGGAAATTCCTTTGGCAATAAAATGATTCGGGGTCACGATCATTACAGAAAGCATGACGGAATTGCGTTCTGAACATCGCAACGCCATTACTTCCCGGAGACGGCGACCGGACTGGAGAGTAGGGACGATGATGAGCGTATCGCGGAAATCTATGGGTGCAGGACTTTTGCGTTTCCCTATGAGGTAATCTGCGACTTTATTTACAACCGGTTCATCCCATCCAAGAAAGTGTATTTCACGCGGCATTACTTGATTCCTTGCAGATGTCCGGATTGCTCCCGAAGATCTTTGATAATTTCTTCTTCAGAGTGAAGGATCGAAGCGAGTATTTCTTTTGCCGAATCTGCGGAAAACAATTCATTCAAAAGATTGGTTTTCTGGCACATGGTACATAGCCTGGCCAGCGTATGCAGATGTATCCGGTCATCCTGGCAGCAGACGAGGAAAAACAGCCTTGTGGGTTCTCCGTCCGGTGCCCCGAAGTGGATTGCCTGGAGATTTCTACCCAGCACAATAAAGGATTCAGTGAACATATAGGGTTCATGCTGACGGGGATGGAGCAGTGCCAGTCCTCCGGGCATGGCTGTTGAACACAGTTTCTCGCGTTCTTCGAGAGACAGGATCAGGTCTTTTGAATCTGAAATAAGATTGGTTTGGTCGGCAAGAGCAACCATATCGCGGATCACTGATTTTTTTGTTCGTGAGGTGAGTGATGGATTGATCCGTTCGACGGTGATCATTATGGGCATTAAAGTCCTATTTTTTGAGAACTCCATTACCTTTTCAGAAGAACGGGAATGGTAATTAGCGAGATGCTGTTCGGGAAACTGAAGAATCCGTCGAGAAGCCCAGCTATCAATGTCCTTACGGCGAAATGAAATCCGGCTTCCAAGTTTTTCGCAGGGAATATTACGTTCCTTAACAAGAGTTTCCAGGTCTGCGGTTGACAGATGCAGATAAGCAGCAGCTTCTTTAATGTTAAATATACGGTGCGGCATATCAGTTTAGCTCCATACACATCGGTAATACATTGAAACCGGAGTCTGCCAAAATAGGGGTAATGATGCAATCCTCAAGCGTTTTATGATTTCTATGAGATGATCTTCTTGTTTTACTCTTGCCGCCAGGTAAGGCTATCTCTATAAGCATTGGCGCGAAGGAAGAAATGACAACCATACTTGCGACAAATGATGATGGAATAGAATCGCCCGGTCTGCGGGCCCTTGTGGAGGCAGTTCTGCCGCTTGGGAAAGTTATTGTTGTTGCGCCGTCCAATCAGAAGACTTCGGCGGGAAGAAGTTTCGTCGGTGCCAGAAGTGAATATTTCAGGCAAATGGACTACCAGGTAAACGGAACAGTATTGGAAGCTTATCATTGTGAGTGTTCGCCAGCCCGAATAGTACTGCACGCATTTGATATTTTGTTCAAAGATAAGAAACCAGATCTCCTGGTCTCTGGAATTAACTACGGTGAAAACCTTGGTACAAATGTGACGATTTCAGGCACAATCGGTGCTGCATTACAGGCGGCATCATACGGAGTACAGGGGCTTACAGTGTCTCTTCAGACAGAAATGGAAGATCATTTTAATTATCCTGAACTGGACTGGAGCACAGTCCGCCATTTTGCACGGCAATTTGCAGCATTGATGTTGGAAAGAGAGTTTCCGGCAGACGTTGATATTCTGAATGTTAATGTGCCTGCTGTTGCAACAAATAATACACAATTCAAATGGACTAAACTTTCAAGACAATCTTATTTTGCCAATCATATCAACGATCCAACAATATTAAGCAGGATAGGGGACGCAAGGTGTTGTTACGGTTTTAAGAAAGAAACGCTTGAACCCGATTCCGATATTCTCGCGTTTAGTCAAGGCTTGGTTACTGTTACACCGATGAGCATGGACCTGACATCGCGCGTGGATATTAACATGTTATAGAAACAATTCTGCAGTTTAGTTCTTTCTTTCTTCTGATTCTGTTTTTTTACTTCGCGAGCGGATGATTCTTGCAGAATAGTATTTTACAAGTATGAAAGAAGCGACGACTCCGGTAAGGATGACTCCTGTTAATACTGCTAACTTCTCCCAGAATACAACATTCATAATGCCTTAAGTTTTTATCATAAATATAAACAAGATTTTGATTTAGAAACAGGCGTTAATGAAGGGGGACAAGTATATTTCAGCGTTTTCGATGTAGTTGATAAGACCGATTTGAACTCCAGTCATATTATTTACATAATTGATTATTCCTATTTGGAGCCCGTGCGCTTTATCGGCCACATTAACAAGACCGATCTGTACACCATTCATTACTCCTGCAGGGTAAACGAGATTTAAAACACCAAACTGAAGTCCGTGCATATCGATATTTCTTGGGTCAGATGAAGTAGCCCCTGTTCCAAAAGCCGGCAAATCTCCAACTGCATTGTCCATACCAATTTGAACACCTAACATTTCCCCGCGATCAATATTAAACAATCCCGCCTGGAGCCCCGCCATGTTCCCGGTTAAACTGTTTACTATTCCCAAATCAAACCCACTAAGATCCCTGTTCTCTCCATAAAGCAGATTCAGACGGAATCCCAGCACATCCTCGTTCTCGGGTGTGGTTTGAATGGGGTTCCATAATGATAACTGAATACGTGTGATATAAAGGTCTGAATCTGATTGTGAATACGCTGGTATATTGCACAGAAACAGGAATGTCAGCAGGATAATACTTGAACGAGAAATTTTCTTTATCATAACACCGCCTTTCGAAATGTGTCACTGATTGAATTTTAGATAATGTTAACAAATATAACTTATCGTCGTCAATGCAGGTTTTCGGAGTGACGTAGTTCTATAAATAATAAATTTTACCTTTAGAGCACTTGATTTTACCTGTCATTGCCATTTCACTATCTCGTCTTTGCTCAATCTGGATGATATGCGTTCCATAGGTGCTGCTGGCCAACCTATGGTAATCATTGCCTGTGGGGTGATGTCGGCAGGCCAATCCACAATGCGTCGAATTGTCCCGGGTTTTATCCAGCCGATCCAGCAGGTTCCGAGTCCCATTTCTGTAGCTTGGAGAATAGCGTGTTCTCCTGCAATTCCAATATCCAGCAACGGGTAGTCGACACCCGATATAGTGGTGGCTACACTGTGGGTAATGAAGGATTTTTTAATTCCAAGGACGAGGATAACAGGAGCTTCGGCTATCCATTGCATGCCCAACCCTGGCAAAATGCCTTTTTCGGCAAGTGTTTTTCGTTTGTTTGATTCGGTTATAACGGAAAATCGCCATGGCTGACGATTACAGGCCGATGGCGCGAGTCTTGCAGCTTCTAAAATGTTTTCAATCATCTCTTTGGGAATTGGATCGGGTTTATAGGCACGGCAACTGATACGGCGGTTAACCAATTCAAGAAAACTTTTCAATCGGTACTCCTTGTTTAGTCTGCTATCTTGCAGCAGGATAATTTAACTGTCAATGGGGGAAGATTGTCCGAATACCTGATAATGAATTTGTAATCGGGCGTGGTAATCGAAATAGGATTGTCGCTGTCGATTTTCTTTTAATATTGCCAGGTCAATGGGGTGGAAGTATTCTGCACCGCTGTTTCTGAAGGCGTGAGGAGATATATTCTGTGGCCACTGAAATAAGGACCGAACTTAACTCCAAGATACTGGTGCGTTATGCTTTGAAAGGAGTAGCTCTGGGGTTTGTGGTTATGGCAGCAGTGCTGTTTTTTACGCTTTCTCCTGAAACAGCACAGCAAATCAGGATTTTTCCTCTGGAATTTATTCCTGTTATTCTTCTGCTGGTTTTTGGCTCATGGTTTTGCAGTGGTGTAAGATTATGGGTTCTTTCGAGATCAATGGGATATAAAATGACATTATTTCAGGCATTGGTGACAGGGCTCGCCGCGGAATTTGGAGTTGCTGCCACACCTGGAGGTGTTGGAGGAACAATTATCAGACTGGTTTTTATGAAAAAAAGCGGCGTTCCAATTATGACAGGAGCTTCCATACTCACATCTGACGCTGTACTTGATGTTTCGTTTTTCATTATTCTTATTCCATTTGCCCTGATAGTAATGGGGCGAGATCCTTCATGGAACGTTGTGATGGATGAACTGAGAAATATACCGCTGGGTATTATTATTGCCGGGGTAATTTTACTGGTGTTATCTGCGGTAATATTATTCCGGAAGGGCGGACGATGGGCGCGTGGGATTGAGGGTATGCTCAAACATATAAAAATGGCCCGCAAACGGCGTCTTGCAGGAAGGTTACGTTTTTTGCGCTGGAAAACCAGGAATGCCTTGGTGCGTATTCTTGCAACAACAAAATTCATGTTCCAACAGCATGTACTAGCACTGACGGTTGCATTTGTTTTGACAGGTATTCAATGGTTGTGTCGCTATGGAATATTGCCGGTGATTCTTATGGCGTTTTCCGGTGTTCAGAATATTTTGCCTTTGCTTGTCATGCAGGGATTATTTCTTGTGCTTTCTTTCGTGATTCTCCTACCGGGCGGTGGTGGAACGGTGGAAATGATTACTACTCTTGTTCTAAGACAGTTTGTCCCGATTTCTGCGGTAGGTATTGTTCTTATATTGTGGCGTTTTTTTACCTACCATCTCTATCTGTTGATGGGAGGAACGGTATTTTTCCTGACATGGGGAAACCTTGAGCGTATCCTTCCATCTGAACAGACTTTACGTCAGGATAGAGACTAGGTTCTCCCGCTTGGCCCATTCTACAGCTGCCAGCGTCATTCTCGCCGAACCGTCCAGTCCGAATTTCTGCTTTATACGGGAACGATGCGTTTCAATTGTCTTGACGCTGAGGTTAAGTTTGTTGGCGATGGATTTTGAAGTATGGCCGGCGCCGACGAGAAGGAATATTTCTCGTTCACGATCACTGAGTTTGTTAATGACAGGAGTCTCGCGTGCGCCTTCTTTGCTGGCATAGGCATGTAAAACATTTTTTTGTACTTGCGCGCTAACAAAAATGTCGCCCTTGAGAATCTGTCGGATGGCAAGCACCAGTTTTTCCGAGGATTCCTCTTTCATGATATAACCGTTCGCGCCTGCCCGGAGGGCTTTGTGCGCATAAATTCTTTCGTCATGCATCGAGAGAATGACAATCGGAAGATTGGGATATCGAGCGCGGATTGTTCGCGTCAACTGCAAGCCGTCCATATCCTTCAGAGATATATCTACAATGATAATGTCGGGATGAAGATTTCCGATGGCTGCCAGTGCTTTTTCTGCGCTTTCAGCATCACCGCAGACGGTAAAGTCGTGTTCGTTATTGAGAATACGTGTGATTCCATAACGTACAATGGGGTGATCATCTACAATAAATACACGTTTTTTCTGTTTCGAAGATTGTTTTGATGTTGTCATTGCCATATACACTCAACTGTTGTTCCGCCATTACTGCGTCTTGATATTATCAAGACAGCGCCTATGATTCTTGCCCGGTATTTCATAATATGTAAACCCATTCCCTCATTCTGGTTATTATTGACGGAGGTGATGCCAATACCATCATCATTCACAGTCAATATAACGCCAGAACCTTTTTGCGCAAGACTTATTGAAATACATTTTGCCTTGCTGTGAAGGACTGCATTGTTGATTGCCTGCTGTGCAATACGGTAAAGATGCAGTGCAACCGATTTATCGGGGACCTCCACGATACATTTATTCGTGAATGAACAGGGTATATGAAACAATTGTTCCTGGTTAATTGCAAGGTGTTCCAGTGCTGAGGCAAGCCCTGCGTTTTCCAGTTCAGATGGGAAAAGGCCTGCGCAGAGTCGACGCGTACAGGTAACGGCATTTGAGGCCATATCCCTTATAAGTTCTGCGTCATGGATTCCTTTAGATGATTCCGATTCCAATGTTGTTTTGAGTACTGAGGTCAGCATTTTGATAGATGCAAGATCCTGGCAAAGAACGTCATGTAGTTCCTGACCGATATGACGTGATTCTTTTTCGCTTGCCTCGGTGATTTGTTTTTCCATTTCCCTTCTTTCCGTTATGTTACGTGCTATAGAAAGAACGGCATTGTTACCCTTTAGAGAAAACATGTGAGCACTGATTTCGACAGGCATCCGTTTGCCGTCCTTTGACAAGTGAATGGCCTCGAAAGTAGTGTGTTCGCGCTCGGGCAGAGTTTCCATAACACGAGCAGTATCTTCGCGGTGTTCCATGGCGGTAATGTCCAGAAGTGTCATGGATTGCAGCTCTTTTCTGCTGTATCCGAGACGGGAACAAGCAACAGCATTTACTTCCGAGAATGTGGAAATATGTCCGTTAGGTTCCAGGCGGTTCAGGAATATCGCATCACTGGCATTGTGAAAAAGCGTACGGAATGTTTCTTCGCTTTGTTTTAACTGCTCTTGGAGCGATTTATTTTTCAGAGCTAATCTGTAATGTTCAAGGGACTTCCATACTGCATTTATGACTTGAGCTCCGTCACCCAGTGGCTTGATGAGATAATCCTGCGCCCCCAGTTTGAGTGCTTCGACGGCGGAGTCGATACTACTGTAACCGGTCATCATTATTACCGGCAGGTTTGGATTGATCTTTCGAATATGGCTCAACAAGCTGATTCCATTCATACCTGGAAGCTTTATGTCAGACACAACAATATCAAACCCTGGAGATTGCATCAGCTTAACAGCTTCTTCGGCATTTTCTGCTATGGTTACGGATGCACCTTCATGATCTAATATCGTTTCGATGGTATGCCTGCATGCAGGTTCATCTTCAACCAGCAGTATTTGCGCATCGACCAGTTTTTTGCCTGAAATCATCGGGCGTCCCCTTCAGATACCTAGACTGCAGTATGCGGTGTGTCGGGTATGAAAATCAAAAAGAATATTATCAATTAATGTAGGGGAAAACCTTACAGGGAACATAGGGTGAAACCTTACAAGCAGAACGGCAGTGTTGTCCTGATAACAGTCGCACTGGTATTTAGATTGACGGCCGTACGATTTTACAGTCAGCCGCCGTAAGATTTGTGATATTTCGGGTCTTTCTTGTCGACTGTATCGCTCGAACCGGGAGGCATTTTCCCCTTGTCTTCCGGAGCTGTATTTTGTTTGGGTTGTTCTTCCTTTTTTGCAGATGCCGGCGCAGACTGCATTGTTTCCACGTAGTTCATCTGGAGCGAAGAGAGAATAGAACCGAGCATTGTTTCTTCGTTGTTGTCCAGGTTGCCCTTTGTTTTCTCCCGCAACATGGAAAGCATGTCTATAGTGATTTGTGCGCCTTCCAGGTCAACTTCTGTTTTGTGGGTAATGGGATTGACAAGTTTTCCGAGTTGCTGCATTGCCGATGAAGAAAGCATCATTACCAGCTGGGCAAAGAGCGCTTTATACATTTCTTTCTCACTGAATTGTTCTGTCATGATATATTCCTTTCAAGAAAAACTGGATTGTGTGTTTATTATATGTTTAGACCCCTTTTTCGGGCAAGCGATAAATGATGCTATCTGTTTTGACTATGGTTCCATTAACATGGAGCATCATTGTTTTGATCTTCTCCGCTTTGTTGGTGTTGCCTTTCTTCTGTTTTTCAGTTCAGTAAAGGCAGAAGCTGGCATGAATGGCTTGATAAAGGTATTAAAGAAGTCATAGCAATTGGCAAAGTCTTCCTTCTTGTCGGTGTCTGTCTTTCCCAGGAGCCCTGAATCCACGAGGTTAAAAACTATTTCGCCGAAATCTTCAGTCCTGCTGATGCCCCATGTTTTGAAAACAGTAGACGTCATTGGGCCGAATTCCTGAATAGCGTATTCCCTTATACCATCGAGTAGTTCTGATCCGGTTACATGTTTTTTCTTGTTTTCGGCAGGTTTGTTGAGCATTTTTGTCGTAAAATCCAGTGCTTCACGTACGAAGATATAGGCTTCTATCGGATAGCGACTGTCCTTTATACATATTTCTCTTACGGCTGCTTTAAAATCCATTTCAGGCATTTTATTTCCTTTCGCCGGTTGTTACGATTTCAGCGATGATTTGATTTTCCCGGCAAATTGGTGCATTTCTTCCGGGGTATCGTATTTTTTCGGGATCCAGTTCCAGGAATGGCGGTCATTGGCAAACCTTGGTATGACATGGAAGTGGACATGAGGGATAATTTGACCCGCGATTTTTCCATTGGCTTGAGTAATGTTTATTCCATCAGCCTTGAGACCTTCCGTCTGGGCTTGTGCTATCTTTTTGACCACGGTAATTAATTTATGAAGAACATCGTCCGGGGTACCTGTTATGGGGTCGTAATGATGTTTTGGGATAACCAGGGTATGTCCTTTTACCACAGGTCCTATATCCATAAATGCAAACGTATCGGAATCCTCGTAAACTTTTGATGATGGCAATTCTCCGGCAGCTATTTTACAGAAAATACATTCCGAGTTCATTTCAATTGAATCCTCCATTGAATAATACTACACATCTGGGATCACATAGTACAACCAAACTGAATATCTGTAAAGCCGGCATAGATTGAGTTCGAAGGTAATATTAACACGACTGATGTAACTCCTGACGTAATCTCTGTGAATAGGGACAGGTTCGACAAATACGTAGAGCACAAGCTCTATTCAGTAGTTAGAATGTTTGGGTAGACTTTCTAAGTTCTTCGTGATTTCCTCTCCAGTCTGGTGGATCGTAGTAATGTGCCCTGTTTTTCCTTTAGATTCTTCCATTTGTATGTGCCATGTTCGCACGGCCAGGCCCAGGAGAAAAATTGCAAGAACAGTAATGACAGCTTTTTGTTCGTCAGCTGTAAGTTCAAACCATGATCGCAGTAAACCGGCAAAAACCTTCTGTCGCACTCCACTGTCTGTTTGAGGTTGTTTTTCTTTCTGGCTCACTGTGCGGCAATGTTGACAAGTTTGTTCGGTACAACAATAACCTTGCGGACTGTTTTACCCTGCAGGTAAGGTGTGACCTCTTGAGAGGCCAGGGCTTTTGCCTCCAGATCTTTCTGTGAAATACCGACAGGCACTATCAGGTGCCCGCGTAGCTTGCCATTGACTTGTATAACAATTTCAATTTCATCACGGGCAAGGGCTTTTGTGTCTATCGCGGGCCATTTTGTCTTCAGGATACTGTTTTTATTACCCAAAACTTCATTAAGTTCTTCGGAGATATGCGGGGCAAAGGGGGAAAGTAATGTTACAAGGGTTTCAAGAGACGTACGATAAACGGCCTTCTTTTGTTCACCGCTGTCGGCAGAAATACCGCAGTCGTCGATGGCATTGGATAGTTCCATGATCTGTGCAATTGCAGAATTGAAATGAAAACCGCCTTCCATGTCTTTTGTCACATTATCGATTGTTTCGTGCAGTTTCCTGTAAAGATTTCGTTCCTGGGTATCCATTTTCTGCAGATCGCAACTAAGTCCTTTTGCAGATACCAGTATTTCCCTGTTGTCATAAACCCGGCGCCACAGCCGGCGCAGGAACCGGCTTGCACCTTCAATACCCTGATCGCTCCACTCGGCATCTTTTTCCGGTGGACCAATAAAAAGAGTATAAAGACGAAGTGTGTCGGCACCGTAGTTCTCTACCAGTTCATCCGGGCTGACCACGTTGCCCTTTGACTTTGACATCTTGTAAAGCTGGCCGTCTTTATCACTGCGTTTGCAGATCATTCCCTGCGTGAAAAGAGCCTTGAAAGGTTCCGGGAATGAGCAGAAACCGGCATCATGCAGGACTTTTACAATAAACCGTGAGTACAGGAGATGCAGAACGGCATGTTCGATGCCGCCGATATATTGATCAACCGGTAACCAGTGATCAACATCCTTCTTGTCAAATGGACGATCCTTCATGCGGGGATTAACATAACGTATAAAGTACCAGCATGAGCACATCCACTGGGCCAACGTATCTGTTTCACGTTTTGCAGTCCCACCGCATTTTGGACATGTTGTCTTGATGAATCCTTCATGAAATGTCAGTGGATTGCCGCGCTCAACTTTGAAATTAACATCGTCCGGCAGAAGTACAGGTAGGTCTTTTTCCGGCACTGGAACAGCGCCACAGGTAGGGCAGTGAATTATCGGAATAGGGGCACCCCAATAACGCTGGCGGCTGATCAGCCAGTCGCGTATACGGAAAGTGATCGTAAAATCGCCGAAGCCATGATCTTTTGCGTATTGTATCACGTCATGCATGGCATCGCGGTTTTGCCGTCCGTTAAAAGGACCGGAATTGACCATTATACCATCTTCAATAAAGGCCATTTGCATGGTTGTGGCATCGAGTGGCTTGGCCGGGTTTTGAATAACTACCTTGATCGATAGCCCATACTCTTTTGCAAAGTCAAAATCGCGTTGATCGTGTGCGGGCACAGCCATTACTATTCCCGTACCGTATTCCATCAGGACATAATTTGTAACCCAGAGCTGAATGACCTTGTCGCCGTTATATGGATTTGTTACGTGGAAACCGGTAAATACGCCTTCTTTTCTCGTGGTATCGTCTGCGCGTTGAGCTGCGGAAATCATGGATTGCCGTTCACAGAATTCCAGTACCTTCTTTTCCTGGAGGGTACCCTTGACGAGTTTTTTCACCAATGGATGTTCCGGCGCGATGGCCATGAATGTAACGCCATAGATGGTATCGGGGCGCGTCGTGAAGACGGGGCAGGGGTCTCCAGTTTCGGTTATTTTAAACTCCACCCGCGCGCCTTCGGACCGGCCGATCCAGTTGGCCTGCATGTTACGGACCTTTTCGGGCCAATGTTCGAGCAGGGAGAGATCATCCAACAGTTTCTGAGCGTATTCCGTAATTTTGAAAAACCACTGGGTGAGATCTTTCTTTATAACAGGCCTGCCGCATCGCTCGCATGTACCGTTTGGAAGGACTTCCTCATTTGCAAGCGTGGTACAGAGTTCGCACCAATTGACCGGTGCATTCTTCTGGTAGGCAAGGCCGCGCTCGTGGAGTTTGAGAAATATCCATTGTGTCCATTTGTAATATTCCGGGTGACAGGTTGCAAGTTCGCGGTCCCAGTCATAACCAACACCCCATGATTTGATCTGCTGTTTCATCTGCTTGATATTCTGCGTGGTCCACTCACGCGGATGCACGCCGCGGGTTTTGGCGGCATTTTCGGCCGGCAGGCCGAATGCATCCCATCCCATTGGGGAAAGAACGTTGAAACCATGCATCATCTTATAACGTACCACGACGTCGCCGATGATATAATTACGGCCGTGTCCCACATGCATTGTACCGGATGGATAAGGAAACATGTTAAGGGAGTAATACTTGTTTTCGTATTTTGAAGTGTTGGCCTTGAAGGTACCGTTATCGGCCCAGCATGCCTGCCATTTTTTTTCAATTTCTGTAAACGGATATTTTTCTTTCATGGTTCTCCGGCGGTATGCTTGATGAAAAATTTCAGGGGATGTTTGATGTAAGTGGTACAATTGGTTCTGGCGAAGAGTTGGTGCTGATATACTGGTTGGCTTCCCAGTACCCTTCGATCCTGGTTCCGTCTATTCTGGTGTAAACACCATTGCCCCACATCTTGTCATTACGCCATTGTCCTGCATACCTGTCACCATCGGCAAAGATATACGTGCCTGTACCGTTGACCAGTGTGTTGTTTTTCCAATCACCTTCGAGACATCCGCCATTGCTGAAGGTGTATATGCCATGGCCGCACATATTGTCGTTAAGCCATTCTCCTGCATATCTTTCGGCATCAGGAAAGGAGTATATACCTTTACCGTGTTTCTTGCCGTTAAACCAGTGGCCGGTATATTTCTCGCCGTTTGGGAAAATCATGGTTCCTTCGCCATGCATTTTGCCCCTGAACCGCTGGCCGAAATATTTTGTACCGTCGGCAAACGTGACTACTCCCATTGTCGCAGACAGATCAACCTCTGATTTTGGCAAAACTGGTATGTCTACAGGTTTCGGTGTTTCGACGGGCGGTGGTTTTACGGCGATATCAGGCGCAGGTTGTACTTGAGGTTTTGGCTGGGCGGCTTCCTGTTTGCGATTGATTGCTGCCTCCAAAATCTCCCTGGCCTTTGTACTTTTTATGAAAAAGAGAGGTGTTGTTCCATCCTTGGTCTTGATGTATAAATCTGCCCCGACATTAGCTAATGCCTCAATTGCCGATAGATTGTCTTTCTGAATTGCAAGATGAAGTGAGGTGCTTCCGTCATTTGCTTTTGCATTTACATCGGCGCCTTTGCTTGAAAGTAACATTATCATTTTGGGTGAATTACCCAACGCGGCCCAGTGCAGTGGGGTATAACCCTTGTCGGTTCTTGCGTCTATCCTGGCGCCATTCTTCAGGAAAAGAATGCCCAGCTCGACGGCATCTTTATTTGCCGCCCAGTGCAGTGGGGTTGAATCACCCTCAGTCTTTGTGTTAACATCAGCACCTTTATCAAGAAGAAGTTTTGCACCTTCCACAAAACCATACACTGCGGTCCAGTGAAGCGGGGTAGATCCACCTGTTGCCTTTGCATTCAGGACTTCTTCGGGTTTTTTCTTTAAAAGACGTTGAACGGCAGCTGCATCACCGGCTTTGATGGCTTCGTGTATTTCCGAAGAGAACGCTTGCCACACGGTCAGCAGGAACATAAACCCCACTGCAGCAGATATAAAATACCTTTTCATGCCTTTTGGTCCAAATTCATTTAACTCACAATGACCATTTATTCTTGCCAAGCAAACGATGATAGATACTAGGGAGTTGTTGTTGCTAATGCAATTCCTAAAAAAACATGTAAATTGGGTGGTAGCAAGATACTAAAAAAGACGCCCTTCGGTCAGATTGGTTTCATTGGACTTTGCCGCAAATTCTTAGTCTTGCAGACTGCTCATTAAGTATGAGGTCCTCTCATACCAAACCAACCGAAGGGTCGTTATTTGTTGAGCATCATCTATGCCAAAAATAAAAAACAATAGCATGTCCAGGCTAAACAGTAACGTATTACAATTATTTGACATTTCATTCACAGTGTCTAAATAACTTGGATTTTAAGGTCCTGAAAACAATCAGGTTTGTTCCTAGGGCAAAACTCAAAATTAAGAACGTGAGATAAGCTTCTAGTTTTTGGGAACAAACCGCAGTATTAGAACCTGTATAAAAAGTGCAGGTTGAAAGATCCATGTAGTGTTAAGTGTCTCTATCGGGATGGTATATAGTATCGTGGGCAGATCAAGCTGCGGCTGGAATCCATAACCTTCATGGCACGTTTCACGCCATTGATCCTCTCCCTCAAGGCGATGGTAGTTCAGTCAAGCCATTCGTCTTTTGGATCAAAAGCCGGTACCGAAATATTTATTATCTTTATTCGCCCAACGGCGCGATGACGACAGCCGGGCTTGATAAGAATGGTACTCATCGGTTTGACGACAATTTTGTCCCCATCGAGTTCCATGTGTCCGGTACCCTCCAGGATGAGATAAATTTCGGTCAGTTTCTTGTGGTAATGCACTTGACTGTCTATTTTGATATCAACCATGTGAATTGTTGCCACTGGATTATCCTGCCTGACAAATGCCCGCCTGCTGTCACCGCAAGGGCACTGCCTTGGACCGATCTCATCAAGTTGGGCGAACATGTAATTCTTTTTTGCCTGTGTCAATGCTGCGGCATCACTTGATGCGTTTTTGCCAATAGTAATGCCAGTTCCAATTGAACCAAGGAAAATACCAATAACGAACGTAAGTATATATCGCATGTTGTCTCCTGTTTTTGTGAATTATTCATTCTCTTCGCCAAGGTATTTTACGCTGTAATAAGTGATTTTTGCGCCCATCACAAGTATGAATGCCAGAAATGCAATACCAAGCACTTGTCCGTGTAAATCAGGATTAGAAAACATATAACTGGCCAGGAACCAGCCAAAAAGGAAATTCACACCTACATCGTAACAGCCATGCAGAATATTGCTCGGCAGAAGTATGATGCTTCTTATTAGCCATGTTACATAATCAGCCAATACTCCGCCAATCAGGATTGAATCAATCATTTCCCTGGTTTCGGCTACATTGATGGACAGGAAGCCGGCGATACCCCCATACATTGCCGTCCTCGCCGCGGAAACAATTGTTCTTGGATTTAACATGGCTATTTATTTATAGAACATTAAACCTGATTACACATTTGCGTTTTATTTTACCATACTGGGTCAAGGGAGGTACAATTGCTGACTACGATGAAGTTTTCCAGGAAAATCAATAAAACTTGGCCTAAACTGGGCAAATATCGGAATAATCTTATTCTTTTTTCAACATCAATATTCCGAACATGCCACCGGCGATATTACCAGGGTGTGACTGGAACTTTATGGTAACCTTTTCTTTGTTTTTTGTAAGATTTTCCGGAATAACATATTGCTCTTCATAGAACTCACCCCGCTTATTATGGTTCAGTTTCTGGGTGGTTATTTTTTCTCCATCGACGAGAATATTAAACTCGCGTTTACCTGCATCATCACCCCAGTATGTGCAGGCCAGTATCATCGGCTTGTCCTTTAATACCTTCATTTCGTAGCTGAACCAGCCGAAGGCATCCCGCCATTTCCTGTCGTGGAAGTCACCGGAGTTGGAGTGTTCGCTTTTAAGGTTATGATCAGTTTCAGATTGTTGTTCGCCGGGTTTTATTTCGTCAATAATCCTGGCTTCAAACGCTTTACGTTTTTCCGCTTCCGCCATAATTTCTGCTTCTTTCTTTTTCCAGTCTGCTTCTGAGAAGAGTTTCCAATAAACGGTAAGTCGCTGATAGTGTATTTTATAGTAGGGAATTAGTGATACGTCTTTCGGACGGCCGATACCTTTCGTCTGGAATGTCAGTGGTTTACCGGTAACTGGTTCAATTTTACCAGGCAGTTCTTTTGCCTTACACACAAGTATCGGAATGTTGGGAACCGGAGTTTTTGCCAGATCCAATTGACCTTTGACATAAGGAGATATTTTTCCCAGACCTTCAATTCCGAGTTCACCTGCGAGAACGATTGGGCCATACAAGACGGCAACTATATCAGGATTGCCAGGAATGGCTTCGAGGTGAATTTGCATTGGGATTTTTATTTCGATCTGGTCACCATCTTTCCATTCGCGGTCAACCGTGATGTATGAACCTGCCGTACCCGAAATTTCTTCTTTTTTCCCGTTTATGTTTATTGTCATGCCGCCGGTTACCCAAGCAGGATAACGTACCTTGAGCGCTAGTTTAACAGGCTTCTCACACTTCATCGTTAATCTGGTTGTATCCTGTTCGGGGAACTGGGTTTCTTGCTTCACAACAAGTCCTTTTTCCTTCCAGTTTAGTTCTGATGCGATGAATAGGTTAAGAAACAGCGATTTATCGTCGTGGGAAAAAATCATTTCACCATATTTACTGTGATTTTCGATACCAGTACCGACACAGCACCAGAAAGAATCATATGGCGTTGAGTAGGTCTTGAAGTGGCCAGGCTTTAATGAGGCGAAGTAAATAACCATTCCTTTGTTGGGATCCTGTGAACCGAGTATCTGGTTGAAAAGCGCGCGTTCATAAAAATCCATTATTTCAGCCTTTGGTTCCCACTCAAACAGATGTCGTGTGAGTTTCAGCATGTTATAAGTGTTACACGTCTCGCAGGTCGCTGGGTTGAGGTGTTGCGAAAATTGATCAACCGGAAAGAAATGTTCGCTGTCACTGTGTCCGCCGATACAGTAGGAGCGATCAATTGCCACAAATTTCCAGAAATTTGAGGCAATATCCTTGAAGTTTGTTTCGCCGGTCAGTTCGTATTCACGCGCAGCACCTGTAATCTTCGGAATTTGCGTGTTGGCATGTTTGCCATTAAGTTGGTCTTCACCTTTTGCAAGGGGATTGAATATAACTTCGTGATTGAATTCTTTGGCAAGTTTCAGGTGATCCGGATTTCCAGTGATGGCGTAAAGGTTGGCAAGTGTTTCGTTCATACCACCGTGTTCATTGCCAAGTACCTTCTGTTGCTGGCCATGACCCAGGCGCTCTATGCGGGGTTTAAGCCAGGCGACCATTTTTTCAAGAATGTCGAGTGCCTGTTTATTGTCACAATAAATGTAAGAATCCAAAAGTCCGGCGAGGATCTTGTGCAGGGTATAGTAGGGCGCCCAGACGGGTTTACAGGCATCGACACGATCAAAGAAGGATTCAGGATAGGCGGAAAGGAACCCATTATTATATCCCTTTGACGGCATGGCTTCCTGGGACTTGGCCAGTTCGGTGACGATATATTCGACTCTTCTCTTGAATTCTTTTTCACCGGTACTTGCATATGTAAGAGAAAGGGCAGTCAGATAATGCCCCATGCTGTGACCACGGAGTTCACCATTCGGTTTTTCCCATCCGCCATACGGTTGGGCAGATGTCGGCAGGCCGGCGGTCAGCTTGAATGTGAAAAGAAAACGGTCAGGTTCAAGGTCGAGAAGATATTTCTTATTACGAAGCATATTGTCTTTGAAAGGCCCGTTCAAAAGTTTTATCTGTTCCAGGGCAAATGATTGGGCCTTAATGGGTATCACGGGATTTTTCTTTTCATTCTGTTCGGCTTGGACCGTGGTGATGAGTATTGCTGTGAACAGAATGGATAACAAAATGACTTGCTTCATTTTTTTACCTCCTAGGTTTGGAATGTCTCAATATCTGTATCCTTGGACAGTGCCGCTGAAGCATAATTTTCGCATCTTGTAAATTTATAATATCAATATGGTAATATACATGGATACAAAAGGAAAATAAATGTTTCCTTTGGAAACGGGAAGGATTGAAATGCAGTGAAATTCTTTCAGGATGCTTTTTTATGGTAGAGACAACCACGACCAGTATTTGATAAGGATGTTTAATCGACCGTGAATAGAATTTTATTTAAAGAAGATGAAATTAATGCCGATGGGATCGTAAACCTTACGGGTGTACGTGCAAAACATGTTCTGGAAGTTTTGCACGGAAAAGTTGGCCAGAAGGTTCGTGCAGGTGTAATTGATGGAGCAACTGGTGATGGCATTATCGTGGAAACCGGCAAGGCACATGTCGTGTTGAAGTGTGTCCTTAATGGCGGAACGATGCCGGTTCCTTGTGTTGATCTCATACTGGCCCTTCCGCGTCCTAAGGTGATGAAACGTCTATGGCCTTCATTGGCTTCAATGGGTGTCGGTCGTATTATCATAACCAATGCCGCGAAAGTAGAACGCAATTATTTCGACACACAGTGGCTGGAAAAGAAATACTATGAACCATTGCTGATCGAAGGATTAATGCAGTCAAGTGACACGAGGATGCCGAAGGTAACAATATGCCGTCGATTGAAAGTATTTGTTGAAGACGAATTAAGTGATATTTTTCCGCAGAGTTCCTGTTTTGTATTTCATTTTAATGGTTCAAATGCTGTTCAGGCTTTTGAAGGAGTGAAGAACGGCCGAATACTCATTGCGATCGGGCCAGAGGGTGGCTGGACTGATTTTGAGGTGGATTTACTGAAAGCACACAGTTTTATATGTGTCAATATGGGTGCGCGAATATTGAGGAGTGATACGGCCTGTATTTCTGCTTTGGCGCTGGCGCATGCGGTAATCGATACGCAATAGTCTGTATTCTGAATCAGACAATTTGTCTTGAGATTGACATCTCTCTTTGAGCATTATCTGTAACGATGAACAGACAAATTTTGATTGTTTTTCTTGTTGTTATTCCATTGATGATGGTTGGTTGTTCAACACCAGCCAACCGGATCAAAAAGAACCCTGATCTGTTCGCCAGTTTTTCGCCAGAAATTCAGGAGAACGTCAAAAAAGGGGTGATAGAGGTTGGTTATACGAAGGGCATGGTTTTTCTCGCGTTTGGCAGACCGAATAGTATTTATGAACGTAAAACCGAGACGGGTATGACAGAAATCTGGTCCTATAATGATTTTCATGTCTGGACTGAATATGAACCTCTTGAGACTTGGTATTATTATCGTGATGTAAAAGGTCATATGCATCAAATGCGTGATTTGGCGTGGATTAGCAGGAATCGTACAAGGGAGTACGAATCATTACGGGTTGAGTTTGATGGCGACAAAGTAAAGGCAATAGAGAAACTGCGTCATTGAAAATCTACGGATGCATGTTTAAACAGGAATCGTCCTGATGATCATTGCCGTCTAAAACAAAAAGGCCGATGGATAAACTATCGGCTTTCTATTTGCCTTCCAAATACTATTTATTCTCGGGAGCGGCCTTAGGGGTTGTTGTTACGGCGGGAGTCGCATCAGGAACATTGGGCGTTTTTGCTGTTGATGCTATGGGCATTGTTGCTGGAGTTACCGCAGGCTTTGCTTTTGCCACCGGAGCTACAGGTGCTGTAGCTGGGGTTTTAGAAACTTCCTCTTCTGCTGTTCCTCCGCCCATACAAGGACAATAAACCTGCGGTTTTTCTGCCGCCGGGGTTTCGGAAACTTTTATTTCAGGAGACTTTTGGGCCTTTCCGCAACCAACAAGAACATATGCCAAACCCAGTACTGCAAGATAAACTACAACCTTTTTCACGCACCCCCCCACTTGGAAAACACACCTGAAATTAGAAAAACATTAGACGTACATATATCAAAAAAAGCGTCAAGTCAAGAATAGACAGGAATCTCCTTGAACTCATTAATTCATAACAGTTAACCTCGAATTATTCAGAGAGAGTAAAGATGCGGAGTGGTGATTATGCGATTGAAATTGATATGTTGTGAAGTCCTTTGCCGGGAAATATCATTCCTGACGGCAAACAGTCCGCATATTTGTGATGCTGAATTTCTTCCAAAGGGACTTCACGATCTTGGTGTGGAAAAAATGAAACCAAGACTTCAGGAGCGTATCGATAGTGTTCCCGACGGTAAATATGATGCTGTGCTTTTAGGATACGGTCTATGTAATAATGGTGTTGCGGGTCTTACGTCACGGAATACCAGAATCGTTTTACCCAGGGCCCATGACTGCATAACACTTTTCCTGGGAAGCAGGAAGAAGTACCAGGATTGTTTCAATAACAGCCCTGGAACGTATTACAGGACAACTGGATGGATTGAGCGCGGAGACGGCGAAAGTGTCGATGACGTGACGATTTCACAGAAACTTGGGCTCCACATGAAATACGAAGAGCTTGTCCAGAAGTATGGAGAAGACAATGCCCAGTATATCATGGAAACAATGGGGGACCTCACTGCCAATTATGATAAACTTGCCTTTATTTGTATGGGATTGGATTGCGAAGATCATTTTGCCAGCATAGCGGAAAAAGAGGCAAGGGAGAAGAACTTGGTTTTTGAGAAAATTCAAGGATCAATGGATATTCTCCGTAAGCTTGTTAATGGTGAATGGGATGATGACTTTCTGATTCTTCAGCCTGGTGAATCAGTGAAGGCTTCACATGACGACGATGTTATCAGGGCCGAAAAATTGTCTTGATTGACTGTCAAACCCGTAAATAGAAAACCCCGCCCCGGATTAACAGGGCGGGGTTTTGTTATCATCCAACTGCTAGATCAGCTTTGTTACACCTGGCACTGCAATAGCCGGGAAATGGCCAGGACCAGGTTTGAGGTCCTTGGGCACTATGTCCAGCTTTGAAGCATTCAGCAGCCAGTCCCACTGCAGTTCCCTGCCGGTGTAGCAGGACATACGGATTCCGATGGCGGTCAGTGTACTCTCGGCGATGCGGATACCCTCGTTAAGAGGTTTTCCGTCCATGATACTCTTAAGCAGATCTGCATGCTCCAGAGTCATAGAGCTGGGAGATTCACCCTTGTAATCGAAAGGTTTTTCGCCTTCGATTTTACCGGAACAGTTCGATGTACCCTTTGTTCCGACAATGCGTTCGCCAACACGGCTCGACCCACCCGTGACGTGCCCGGAGATGCTCACGCAGCGTGCGCCATTCGGGTACTCGAGTTCTGCGGCCATGTGGTCATATATATTGCCAAGCATGTTGTAGTGCCCGTCTGTCTTACCCATGCGTTCGAGGTTTGCGGTGTTTTTGATGTGGGGCAGGATCTGGTTGTCACGTGACAACCTGCCGCCGGCCGCAAAGATTTTCTTAGGCGGACCATTGAAACACCAGTTCAATACGTCAATGTTGTGGATATGCTGTTCGCATATCTGGTCACCGCTGAGCCAGTCCCAGTGATACCAATTATGGCACTGCCACTCGAGATCACTCAATTGCTCGAAGGGCCCTATCTTGTCACGGAACCAGATTCCGCCACCGAAACCCCAGTAGCATTGTCCGCTCACCAGCTCGCCGATATCTCCATTATGAATTCGTTTCATGGTCTCAAGATAGTTAGGAGCGTGTCTGCGCTGTGTCCCGCATACCACTCCGAGCTTCTTTTCTGTCGCCATTTTAGAAGCTTCGATTATCATTCTGCATCCGACAGGATCAACCGCCACGGGTTTTTCCATGAAAATATTCTTACCGGCTTCGATCGCGGCCTTGATATGCGGCGGACGGAACGCCGGAGGTCCGGCATGGATAATCATATCAACACCTGACTCAATGACCTTCTTGTAGGCATCAAATCCCCAGAAGACATGGTCATCATTGATCTTGCATCCTTCACCAAGCTTCTCGGCGAAGGATTTCTTCGCATTTCTTGCCTGTTCTTCGAAAAGGTCGCCTACCGCTACAATTTCAACCTTAGCACCGACGTGCTTAGCGCCATTGAAACAGTCGTTAACCGCGCCCTTGCCTCTACCGCCACAGCCGATTAAACCGATCTTAATTTTGTCTGAACCGGCGGCAAATACCTGCTTTGTTCCAATGTCAGCCAACACAGCCGCTCCAGCGGTAAGTGCCGACGTTTTCATGAAACTTCTTCTTGATACTGAACTACTATCCATAACTACCTCCTGCTGTGTTTTTGACTGAGTATCCTGCCCGTAGACGGACTGATTCTTGGTGAATATTAAATATGTATCATGCCAAGCGGCAAAAATTCAGTCATTATGTTTTTTCCTGTCAAAACCGCATTCCAAGGAAGCGGTAACTCCTTTTTATTGTATTGAAGTTTTATTGATTCGATGCAACAGGATCACATTTATACTGTTGCTTCTTCCCACTGTTTCTTAAGAAATTCAAATGCCTTGGGAATTTCTACGGCCGGATCTGTCTTTTTCTTGCATCCGCATTCAAGACTGCAATAATCCTGATATCCAATTATTTTCAATCCGCGGAATCCATCGACAAAACTTCGATCATCCTGTCCGGGGAGAACTCTGGTTGTGCTGGCAAGATGGACATGGTGAAGATTATTTCCGGCGGTAATAAATGCTTCCTTATCGCTGGTTTCCTCTTTTTTCATATGATAGAAATCGCCCATCATTGCTATTCCGGAATTTTTTAATTCGTTACATATCGATGCAGCCTGTTCCAGTTTCTTAAGATAAAAAGTTTCGCCACTGTTCAAAGGTTCAAGCAATACACGCGTTTTACATTTTTGCGCGTGATTGCCAATATCAGGAAGTATATCAATCAAAATTTTCCTAATCTCATCGTTTTGCAAGGTGGATTGTTTATGGAAACATGGAACAAAAATAACTCCTGTTGATTCCAGTTCACCCGCTGCCGAAAGGGCATCCTTAATGTCCTGGATACCCTTCTTACGTTTTTCCATGTCCATTGATACGAGATCTCCACTGTGTGATCCCCAGCAGATTGCGCTGACTTTAATCTTTGTGCCTTTCAGGGCATCTTGAATTTCTTTTACCCTCCCGACCGCATTGCCGCCGAATTCCATTCCGCATCCGCCCCATGATTCAAGAGATGTGACCTTTTCCTTGAGGGTTTTGCCTGGTATACGACCTTCCTGGCTGCTGAGTTTCAGAACGCCGGGCTTCTTCTGTTCCTGTCCAATTACCGGTGATGACATGCCGGGCATGGCGGCAACGACTCCACCTATCATACAAACCTTCAGGAAATTGCGTCGGTTTGTTGAAAATGCGGTGGATTGTTTCTTTTCACTGCACATCATAATCTGTCCCTCCTGGGATTTTCGAAATATTTCATGAAATTCGGAATTATGGGTTGTACACTATGTTATATAAGGCTGTTGTCAAGAAATGAATCTTTACATTAGTACTGTGATTGAGGGCTTGGATTTCATATTTGATCATGCTAATATCATCTCATGAAGTTTTCAGTAACAAGAATGCTTTCGGTCATATTATCAATGATTGTCATACCGTTTTGTTCCGCTTTGTCGCAGATAACAAACGTGCCCGGATCGTTGCGAGTCTATGCCATACAACCTGCATGTTTTGAATACATGTTTACTTCTGTGATGGAAAAACCTGAGGGCAAGCAAACTTTATCATTTAATCATATTAACGGGCGAACAATATTTTCCGGACTGGGTGATCCTCTCGGAGAGTATACAGTAAAGTCATTTAATCCCAGCGCAGAACGGGTTTTTAATCCTTCTGTGAACTCGTATATCGAGAAGAAAGCAGGTTCTGTCATGGTCAAATCACCGAATGGCAAGATGTTTACTCTTGAAATGGGAAAGATACTCTCCCTGCCAGGATGGACTGCCTGTCTGGTATGGATGGACAGCGGTAACTGGATGTATGTTAATGAGAGCGATGCGATACCTGCTGGTGCTACCGAAATTCCTGTGAATTCCATATCTGAAAATTCTCTTGCCGTGATGGTGGGTAATGCATCACGCGGTATTCCTTTTATTTCGGATGAGGAGAAGGTGATGCTTACATCTTTGTGGGAAAGCAGAAGAAAGGCGAGTGAACAGGTAAAACTTGCTGAAAACAAACCACCCCAGGATCCGGAACCGAAGGTAATTACGCAGGTGATACGTCATGCTCCTCCTCTTGAGCCTGTTGAAATACCATCCAGTCGTTTACTTGAAATCAAAACTCCTCCTCAGTTCTTTGTTGGAACGGAGTACAGATATCCTGTGGCTTTTGAGACTGTTCCTTTGATTGTAAAAACATCTTCGGGAACTATGATACGACAGGCAATGGTTGTCCCGAAACGTTTTCAAACCGGATGGATTTATGGTTTGAATACGGGCAATAACTGCCGGAAGGTTCCCGAACCCCGCCCAAAATTTTTCCGTAAATAGTCAAATTCAACGAAAAGTTGAAAACTGGCTTTCTTTGTTTTTTCTTACAGGTAATATGCTGATATTAGGTTTACACATGAAAGCTGAAGGAAAAAGAATACTTTGTGTCAGGGATCTTGGTCATCAGGATTATGAATCGACCTTGGACTTCCAGCGTAAACTTGCCGAACAGAGAAAGAAAGGTGAGATACCTGATGTGCTGATTCTTGTGGAACATGATCGTGTTTATACCATGGGACGTAATGCAAAGGACAAGAACGTGGTAATGTCCGACGTCGAACTCAGCCAGAGTGGCATCCGTCTGATTAAAACTGATCGCGGCGGGGATGTGACGTATCATGGGCCCGGTCAGCTCGTTGGTTATCCAATAATGAATATCGGCGGGGAGGGGCGGGGTGTCTTGTGGTATGTCCAGAAGCTTGAGGAAGTCATCTGCAGTACGCTTGAAAAATTTGGATTGAAAGGTGTTACAGATCCTCATAACCGGGGCGTATGGATCGGGAATGACAAGATTGCCGCTATTGGCGTGAGAGTGACAAGGCATGTTACGATGCATGGATTTGCGCTTAATGTATCTGTGAATCTGGCTGATTATAAAGGTATTATCCCCTGCGGGATCGTAGGTAGAGGAATTACTTCGCTGAATTTACTTGTTCCCCGTATTTCCATGTCTGAAGTGAAGCAAATGGTTGTTGGGGAGTTCTTAAGAATATTTGAATATGATGACGTCCGGAGAGAATAATTTACGCAAACCGCCATGGCTGAGAGTCAGAGTTCCGCATGGTGCCGGCTTTATACGCATGAAAGACATTGTTCATGGCGGACAGTTGCATACCGTCTGCGAAGAGGCCTTTTGCCCGAACATGGGACGATGCTGGGAAAAGGGCAGGGCCACCATAATGATTCTGGGTGACAAATGTACCCGCGCCTGCAGATTCTGCAATGTACGGGCCGAAATGACAGGAGAGTTTGATGCTAAAGAGCCGGAACGGGTTGCAGAAGCAGTCGGGAAAATGGCGCTCAAGGATGTGGTCATAACTTCCGTTACCAGGGATGATTTAAAGGACGGTGGTGCATCGATCTGGGCGGAGACCATTCGGCGGATTCATGATGCAGTACCGGGCATCATGGTTGAGGTTCTGATTCCTGATTTTGGAGGATCCCTTGCTTCGCTCGAAATCGTGCTTGCTGTAAAGCCAGACGTTCTCGGGCACAACCTTGAAACGGTTCCATCCCTGTACGGCAGGGTAAGGCCACAGGCCGATTATCAGCGTTCACTTGAATTGTTGGAACGAGCCCATGATCGAGGTGCTGTGGTTAAAACCGGAATAATGCTTGGAATCGGCGAGACTGAAAAGGAAGTGCTTGAATTGATGAAAGATGCAATTGATTCCGGTTGTGAAATTTTTTATATCGGCCAGTATCTTCAACCAACGAAAAAACATCTACCAGTAAGCCGGTATGTTACTCCTGAAGAATTCGAATCATATAAATGTCGGGGATTGGAGATGGGATTTAAAGTGGTTGTATCTGCGCCGCTGGTGAGAAGTTCGTATCATTCGGAAGAGCAGGCGGATTATCTTAAGAAAAGGATTAAGCATAAGTGATGGATGACGAATAACTAAGATCACGAATGAGAATAAGACAAAGATTGTAAGAAAGATGTCAGTACTTTATTGTGGTGATTATGAAAAGGTTTGATAAGTCTTCATTTGATGAAGTGATTGAGGTGATGCGGCGAGAGTTTCAGAAGAACTATTTCGCCATGTATTCAAGTGTATATGGTGGAATCGTCACTGATCCGTCCCTGATGATGGTCCCGATTGATGATCACATGGTACATCGCGGCGATGGCGTATTTGAAACTTTCAAGTGTGTCAATGGCAGTATTTACAATATGAAAGCCCATCTCGACCGATTGATACGTTCCGCATCAGGTTTGTATTATAAATTCCCCTGGTCGCCTGCGCAGATAGGCGAAATAGTTATAGAGACAATAAAAGCAGGCGGCAGGAAGAACTGCATGATCAGGCTTTTCGTATCACGTGGCCCCGGTAGTTTTGATGCGAATCCTTATGATTGTTCAGAACCGCAGCTTTACGTGGTGGCAACATTCTTAAAAAAGCCTTTCATGGAGATGCATCCCGACGGGGCTGTTGTCAGAACAAGTCGCATTCCTGTCAAGGAGCCGTTTTTTGCGGCGATTAAGAATTGTAACTATCTTCCGAATGTTCTGATGAAGAAAGAAGCAATTGACCTGAAAGCTGATTTTGTTGCTGCTTTTGACGGCAGGGGGTTCCTTGCCGAGGGTGCAACTGAGAATATGGGGATTGTGACAAAGGAAAAAGAACTGCTGTTTCCAAGGCTGGAAGGGATTCTCCGTGGTACAACCATGATGAGGATTGTTGAACTTGCCGAAATTGTTATAAAGGAAGGTATTTTAATAAATATTGGGTTCAAAGACATTTCGCACCATGATATTTTGGATGCAGAGGAAGTGCTCATTGTCGGGACGACTCTGAATGTTGTTAGTGTCCATGAATTTGACGGCATTCATATCGGTGGCAAAAAGTCTGGCGTGGTTTATAGCAGGTTGAATACTCTTCTCGTTGACGACATTCTTAATAACAAACAACTATTGACCCCGGTTCCGGGGCTTGCATAGTAATCCGGATTTTTCTTTATGGAGAAATTTCTGAATTTTTCAGTAGTATTTCTACGCTGATGTGGTAAAAAGAGCCCTTCAAAAAGGTGAAACTGTTTTTTCCATTGAGTGCTGGAGAATTATGGATTTCAAATCGACTTTAAAGAAGGGTTGTTTTTGCCTTCAGCTTAAGAGCGACACGAAGGAAGGCGTCATCCATGAAATGATAGATCTTCTGGATGCCGCAGGAAAACTGCCTGATAAGAATGCTGCCCTTAATGCGGTGCTTGAACGGGAAAAGAAAATGTCCACGGGCATGCAGTGCGGTGTGGCCATTCCGCATGGCAAGACAGATACAATTGACGATCTCCTGGTTGCCTTTGCCATGAAGAAGGAAGGAATAGAGTTCGGCTCTCTTGATGGTCAGCCTTCCACTATATTTGTAATGACAATCTCCTCGTCGAACCGTACTGGCCCTCACATTCAATATCTTGCCGAAATCAGCAAAGTATTGAACGTTCCTTCCGTCCGCGAACGACTGTTAGTGGCCCAAACTGTTGATGAGGTTGTAACTATCCTGACAGGTGGAACCTCTATTTCCGTATCCGCATGATTATTCCGGAAGTTTGCTCCAATTGTCTGCTTTCCTTGTTTAAAAATAATCTTGTTTGGCCGTTATAGGAGTGAGATAATTTACCTGGAAAGAGTTGTTTCGGAAGTTGTTTTTGTGGATAGGAGTGATGAGGCATGATTTGTGTAAAAGTTGAGCAACTTTTCTTTTCAAATATGGGATTTGTGGTCCTTTTGAAGGGTCCATCAGATAAAAGAACTTTGCCCATTTTTGTCGGAGCTGCAGAAGCCCAGGCCATAGCACTCCAGATTAACAATGTTAAAATGTCCCGACCGCTGACACACGATTTGTTCAAGAACACGCTCGATTTCCTGGAATGCCGCGTAAAGCGAATAGAAGTCTGCGACCTCAGGGAAGGAACATTCTATGCAAAACTGATCCTTGAACGTGATGGAATGGAAATGGGAATCGATTCCCGTCCCAGTGATGCAATTGCGATTGCACTTCGTGCGTCGGCACCCATTTATGTTACTCAAACGGTAATGGAACAGGCCGGTCGGATTTTTACCGAGAAAGAACTGCAGATGACAGGTTCAGAAAAAGAAGGGGATCATCCTAAAGGGAAAAAACAATTAAATCCGATTGATACCTTGAAACAGGAATTGGAAAAGGCGGTAAATGAAGAACGTTTTGAGGATGCCGCCATGATCAGAGATCGAATAAAAGATATTGAGCACACCCACTCTGCAAATTGATGGACGGTCAGGTTGCGTTTTCCGGAATGAGCCATATCCACCATGAACGAATGCAAAGGTTTCTGGATGCGGGTATTTATCTTGTTACTTCTGAAGATATGTCTGCTGGCCGCAGAACCATCGAAATCATACAGGCGGCGCTTGCCGGCGGCATAAGTCTCGTTCAGTTAAGGGAAAAACACCTCTCGCCTCAGGATTTTATGAAACTTGCGGTCGAGGCGCGTAAACTGACCACGGATGCCGGAGCATTACTCATAATCAATGATAATCTGGAAGTTGCACAGTCTGTCGGCGCGGATGGTGTCCATCTCGGGCAGGCTGATTTTCCTGTCAGGGAGGCACGTTTAATGACGCCGGATTTGATCATAGGGGCATCAACTCATTCAGTTCAGGAAGCTGTAAAAGCCCAGGATGACGGTGCTTCCTATGTCAATATAGGTCCGCTTTTCCCGACAAAAACCAAGAAATGGGACGCAAAGTTTCTGGGTATGGATGGCCTGAAAGAGATTTCTGCCGTTGTTAAAATTCCCTTTACGGTCATGGGTGGAATCAAGAAAAGGCATATTCCTGAGCTTCGTGCCGCCGGTGTACGGACTGTTGCTGTTGTGACGGAAATTACTGCCGCCGATAATCCGGAACAGGCGGCTCGTGACCTTCTTTCGCTCTTCAATTGACGTGGCGCTCTACATCATGATAAAAGCTCCGTTTTCCTAAATCAAATAACAGGAGAACTGTTTGTGGAACCGGTAATGCTTAAAGGAAAGTCTGCATATCCAAACTTCAGAATAACTGCTTTGCTTGAAAATGTCAGAAAGACTGCGCCTGATTTGGGTGTTTCGGAGATCGAAGCATCGCATGTCTACTTCATGGATGCTATTGGCGTCTTGTCAAAAGACGTACTTGAGAAGGCTTATGCATTGCTTGGGGCTGTCGACGAATTCAGGCGGATGGATGGATTTATTGTTACGCCTCGCAAAGGCACGATTTCGCCCTGGTCATCGAAAGCCACGGATATATTTCGAAATTGCGGAATCAAGGATGTATGGCGCGTTGAACGTGGTGTCCATTTTCGCCTGCTTTCTTCCAGCGGAAAGGTTCTTGCAGTGCAGGAAGCCCAGCCTGTACTCCGCCTTCTTCATGATCGCATGACAGAAGGAGTTTATCTGGACGTCTCGGATATCTTCAGGCATATGGAGCCTGCGCCTTGCGTCGTGGTGGATATTATTAAAGGTGGACGTGAAGCCCTGCAGAAGACAAACGTGGAGATGGGACTTGCACTGAGTGACGACGAAATTACTTATCTTTATGAGTCATATAAAAGCATCAACCGTAATCCTACCGATGTCGAACTGGTGATGTTTGGACAGGTTAATTCGGAACATTGCCGTCACAAGATTTTCAATGCTGACTGGATAATTGATGGCAAAAAGCAGGATATGTCCCTGTTCAAGATGATCAAAAATACACATGCCATGCATCCGGAAGGAACTTTGGTTGCATATAAGGATAATGCCGGTGTTGTCGAAGGTTTCCAGGATGAGTGGTTCAATGTGCAGTGTGATGACAGTAATGTTTATTCCTACGGAAAAGTACAGATGGACATTCTTCTGAAGGTGGAAACACACAATCACCCCATCGCGATCTCGCCATATCCCGGGGCGGCAACGGGGGTGGGGGGAGAGATCAGGGACGAAAGCGCCACTGGGATCGGGGGAAAGAGCAAGGCGGGCCTTTGCGCTTTTATGGTGTCAAATCTTCGTGTTCCCGGTTTCATAATGCCGTGGGAAAAGGATTTTGCCGAGTTCCCGTCACGACTGGCCACACCGCTGGAGATAATGACTGACGGACCTCTCGGCGGGGCAGGGTTTGGTAATGAATTCGGACGCCCGAATTTATTTGGCCTCTTCAAAACTTACGAACAGAAATACAATGGACGGTATCGCGGGTATCATAAGCCGATTATGGTTGCAGGCGGAATGGGTAATATAAAACGGATACACACGCGGAAGCACGATCTCACCAAAAATGATTGTGTGGTCCAGATCGGCGGACCGGCAATGCGTATTGGATTGGGTGGCGGCGCGGCTTCGTCAATGGATACAGGAAGTAATGCACTTGATCTCGATTTTAATTCCGTTCAACGTGATAATGCGGAGATGCAGAAACGTTGCCAGGAGGTAATCGATGACTGCATAGCTCTTGGTAAAGAAAATCCCATCCTCAGTATCCATGATATCGGTGCCGGCGGACTTTCCAATGGTTGCCCGGAACTCGTTTCGGATACAGGCGGGAAATTCTATCTGCGCAGAATTCACAACGAAGACAAGTCCATGAGCCCGATGGAAATCTGGTGTTGTGAAGCACAGGAACGCTATGTACTTGCAGTTGCTCCGCAATCCCTTGCGAACTTTTTCAAGCTTTGCGAGAGGGAACGCTGTCCTGTTGCGGTTATTGGAGAGGTGACCGGTAACATGCATTTGTCACTTGAGGATGAGTATTTCGAAAACAAACCGATAGATATAGATATCAAAGTTATTCTTGGAAAACCTCCCAAAATGTTGAGGGATGTAAAGCATTTAACGGAGAAGCATGTGCCGCTTGACTTCAAGGCGATTCATATCAAGGAGGCTATTGAACGTGTTCTACGTCTACCGGCTGTGGCGAATAAGACTTTTCTGATAACGATTGCCGATAGAAGTGTTACCGGAATGGTGGCAAGGGACCAGATGGTGGGTCCATACCAGACGCCCATATCAGATGCGGCTGTGACTATTACTTCCTATAAAGCCAGTACCGGAGAGGTAATGACAATGGGTGAACGGACGAATCTGGCCATTGTATCAGGTCCTGCTTCCGGAAGGATGGCAATCGGCGAAGCAATCACCAATATTGCCGGCACGAATATCGGCGTCATCGGCAACATCAAGCTTTCGGCAAACTGGATGTGCGCATGTTCTGAAGAAGGAGAAGATGCCGCCTTGTTCGATACAGTGCGGGCTGTTGGCATGGAACTGTGTCCGAAAATTGGCGTTTCGATTCCCGTTGGGAAAGATTCGCTTTCAATGAGAACGCTTTGGCAGACATCAGATGGCAAGCAGGAAGAAATGATTGCACCGCTCAGCCTGGTTGTCAGCGCATTTTCACCGGTAAAAAATGTCAGGAAAACTGTGACCCCTGACCTGAAGCCCAGGGATTCAAAATTACTATTGGTTGATCTTGGCAGGGGAAAGAACCGATTGGGTTGTTCGGCGCTTGCTCAGGTTTATAGCCAGGTTGGGAACGAAGTACCCGATGTAGATAACCCGCCGGACTTGGTTAATTTTTTCAACGCCATTCAGGAACTGGTGGATAGTGAACTTCTGCTTGCGTATCACGACAGATCAGATGGCGGCCTTATGACCACGCTTTCGGAAATGGCATTTGGCGGCCGCATGGGGTTTAAGGCTGATATTTCCGGGCTGGGCAATGATCCTATTTCGATATTATTTTCTGAGGAACTTGGAGCTGTTTTGCAAATTGAGAGTAGTTCTATAAACAAGGTCGAGAGTATATTAAAGAAGCATTTCCTCAAGGATATTACCCGTATTATTGGTTCCGTACACAAAACAGGTGAGATGGTATTTTTCTTTGAAGGAAAAGAGTTCTTGCGTGAACATGTATCAAGACTTTATCGCGTCTGGTCGGAATTGACATATCGCATGCAGGCACGGCGTGACAATCCTGAATGTGCAAAGCAGGAATTCGACAACCTTCTAGATGAGAAAGATCCCGGGATGTGTTTCAAGGTTACCTACGATTACAGTCGACCGGTGAATATTTCATCGCGGCGTCCCCGGATGGCAATCCTGAGAGAGCAGGGGGTTAATGGTCATGTTGAGATGGCCGCGGCGTTTGATCGTGCCGGTTTTGAAAGTGTTGATGTACACATGACAGACCTGCTTGGCGACCGGGCAGATTTAAAAGATTTTGAAGGATTGGTGGCATGCGGAGGTTTCTCGTATGGTGACGTTCTCGGTGCAGGTTCAGGCTGGGCCAAGTGCGTTCTCTATAACGACAGGCTCAAAGAGATGTTCAGGAAATTCTTTGCCAGAAAGGAAACTTTTGCTTTGGGCGTATGTAATGGGTGCCAGATGGTGTCACAACTCAAGGGTATAATTCCTGGAGCTGAATACTGGCCGATGTTTACAAAAAATAAGTCCCAGCAGTTTGAAGCACGTTATATAACTGTGGAAATTATGCCGTCACCATCCATTTTCTTCAGGGGGATGGAAGGATCACGGCTTGGGATAGCTGTGGCGCATGGCGAGGGATTTGCGAATTTTGAATCTACCGGATCACTGGATAAAATTTTAGAAAATAACCTGCTGTCGGTCCGGTTTATTGACAATTATGGCAAACCGTCTGAAAGATATCCTTTCAATCCGAATGGTTCTGTACAGGGAATTACCAGTGTAACCACGACTGATGGCCGGGTAACAGTCATGATGCCTCATCCTGAAAGAGGATTCCGTTCCATTCAGATGTCCTATCGTCCGGAAGGACTATTTGAAGGTGAAGAAGGTCCATGGCTAAAAATGTTCCAAAATGCCCGGAAGTTTGTAGCTTGATTTCCATGAAACACGGAATTACCAGGAATCAAAAGTCCAATAATCTATTGAATAGTGATAGATATGTGACTAAACTTTTTTCTATGAAGAACGCGTTATGCTCGTTGAAATTTACCAGTGTATTTTTATCCAGATATGTTGGATTGACTTTCCTTGTGTGTGTTTTGACTCATGCCAAATCCGTGGCACAAAATGTTAGTACAAATTTGGTGATTGGAAGTACGGAAAGTGAAGTTTTACAGGCTCTAGGTAACCCCAGAGGCAAGATGATGCAGGGAAATGGAGCTATATGGCTTTACAGTGATTCGGAAATCGCCTTTCAGAGTGGGAAGATGACATCGATGAAACCTGTTTCATCCTCTCCTGCTCCAACTCCGGCTCCAAAAACTGCAAACGCGTCGAGTCAGGTAACTCCACGACAACCGTTAAAGCAAAATGAAACAAAGGTAGTAAGGAATAATCCTGCTGTTACTGTGCTAAGTTCCACGTCCAAATCTTTGGAAGAGAATTTGCCGCCTGCAGCAAAGGATTTGAAGGTCATGTGGTCTGATCCTAATGGTGGAAGTAAATCCAGGATTACGTGTACATTTGGTGTTCCGAAACTTTCTCCACCGGCGCTGGAAGCCCAGAAACAAAAAGGTATGATTCCTTATCGCATAACGGCGACGATAACGATGAGTCCGCCGCCCGGGACAGTCGAAAATGATAAATGGGCTGTCGTAAGAACCGGACCTTGTCTTGTACGTTTGTTTGATGAAAATAATACAGAAATTTTTACAGCCACTATGCAGGCTGATAAGATGTGTCCTTCTTGAGGAGGGAGGGGAGGCTACTTCGGTGAAGTAGCTCAAAAAGGAAGATATACTGCAGTTGTTACATACACATATCCTGGTCACAACGAAATAGGTCAGGCGGTGAAGTGTTCGCTGAGTCTCTAAAAGCAGGTGAAAATACTTGCTTGTTTACCAGCATGTGGCGACAATTTCTCAAGGTTAGACGATTCTTGGCTTTATGTTATCAAATGAAGGAGAATACAGGAGATAGTCTATGAGCATGGTGAATTTGCAGTATGATATGTACACCGTACAAGGTAAATTCAAGCATCTCTCTCCCTCGATCGGAATTTCAGTGTTTCAATACAAGTATCCTTAGTTTGGGTGACATTTCCAGGGAAGTAAAGCATTTTGACGCGTTAGCGGCTTTTTTTCAGACTTACAAGTGTGTTTGTCGAGGAAGAGCGTAGGGAAAGTGTTATTCTTTGGGGTAAGTTCCCATTCTTCGCCAAATTCCTTGGATCTAATGTCGAACTCCAGGCCAATGTTTTGCAACTGGCGACCGATAATGCCGATCTTATGAAGAACCTGTTGGATCGTTTGAGGTCAATTTCACCTGTTATATCTACCAAGGTTGAAGACGGTTCAGGCAAGGGACCGGGTTAAAAGGTTGATTGATGACCTTTGTCAGCTTTATTGGCCGTACATAACGGCTATCCTTAAAAAATCCTTACTAAATTTACAATAAAATATCTTTCTCCTGCGTTTGTAAAAGTGTATGTCGAAACTTTTGTTAATGGCAGAAAAATTCAAAAGAAGGAGGTAGTAATGAGAGTAGTGATCGTAGCAGTAATGGCAGTATGTCTGGTATTGGGGTCGGCGCGTTGTTTGTTTGCTCAAGATGGTAAAGGTGGACATGGAAAAGGTAAAATAAGTGAAGAAATCCTTAAGAAGTTTGATAAGGATGGAGATGGCAAACTGAATGATGAGGAAAAGGCTGCAGCCAAAGCGGCAATGGAGGCGAAGAAGGCAGAAAGGGAAAAGAAGATGCTCGCCGAGTTTGATAAGGATGGCGATGGCAAACTTTCAGATGAGGAAAAGGCAGCCCGCGACAAGAAAATGGAAGAAAATAAAAAGAAGATGTTGGAAAAGTTCGACACGGACAAAGATGGCAAACTTTCAGACGAAGAAAAAACTGAAATGAAGAAATGGATGAAGGAACATAGAGGCGAAAAAAAATAGTGGTCAGCCTGTAGCAATACCAATAACTCTGAAATAAGAGTTCTTGGACTAAGCCGTGAGTTTTGAAAGGTCCCCATACCTTTGGTGTGGGGACTTTTTTATGGATTTATAAAAAAGATGTAATTACCCATAGCTTGAAGTCGGCGTAAACGTTGATATTATCTGGTTCCATGAAGAAACAAATGAAGACTGATCCGAATGACCGCGATCATTCGCGCGTCTCTAAAAGGGATTGGAAATTTGAACGTTGTATTCGATTGTTTGGCAGTCCGGCGATGCATAAATTGGAACACAGTCATGTGGCTATCTTTGGCCTTGGAGGGATAGGCAGTTATGCTGTCGAGGGACTAGCCCGGAGTGGTGTGGGGTGTCTGACGCTGGTGGATTTTGACAATGTATGTGTCACTAATATAAACCGGCAACTGCATGCGTTTCCTGATAATATTGGTAAGCCAAAGGCGAACCTCATGGCGGAGCGTGTCCGTATTATCAATCCAAAAGTTGAAGTTCGAGCATGTAATGAGTTCTATGACAAGAATACATCCGCCAAACTGATGGATCCCAGGCCGGACGCAGTGATTGACTGCATTGACAATGTTACGGCCAAGATGCATCTGGTTGCTACCTGTGTGGAAAGTAATATTCCGATCATTACGACCTTGGGCGCAGGTGCTAAAATGGATCCGACACGAATCAGGATCGTACCGCTCGCGGAAACACATACTGATCCGCTCGGACGTGCTCTCAGGAAACATATTCGTCGCAAATATGATATTACCGATGCTCAGCTTGCCAGTGTTGTTGCTGTTTTTTCTGATGAACCAGTTATGCCTCCTGTCACGGATCATGGCGATATAATCTGTGGAGTTGATTGTTTTTGTCCGGACAACGGGAAAAACCATTATATGACCAGGAGACGACACATGATCTACGGCACGGCAGTATTTGTTACATCTGTATTTGGCATGGCTGCGGCCAGTGCGGCGGTTCGATTACTTTTAGGTAAGGATCCTCTTTCCAGAAAAGTAGAGTGTGAAATCTGCGGGAATATTGTTGATCCTTCAAAAGGTATAAAGAATAAAAAGAAAAAATCAGGTTGATACTGAATTTGATTAATCTTAAAACACCTCTGTGAGCTGATGTGCTAAGTCCTTTTCCTCTTTGATGTTGTTCCCTTGCGTGAAAGTTTTTTCAGTACCAGTCCGGAACGGCACGGTAAATACAATTTGATACAGAGTCTGGGAGAATTTTTGGTCATTATCGGACATGTGAAATAGGTCTGATCAGGGACAATCCGATTCTGCCCTCCAAATCTTGATTCGTCAGTATCAAATATCAGGATGTATTCACCTGGCGGGGCATCGATGGCATAATCCGTATATGAGCGTGATGGATCGAAGTTGAAAAGGAACAGAAGTCCGTCACGTTCAAATACCAGCACCTTGTCATCTTCATGAATATGTACCAGGTGAGGAATTTCGTTGAAGACGATTTTAAATTTCCTGGCCAGTTCAAGCATGGCCCGGTCGAAATCGGCCATAAAATGATACTTAAGGTTCGGGTCATCACGCAGATGCCACTGACGTTTCGCGTATTTGTATGACCAGCCGTTTCCCTCGCGTGGAAAATCCACCCATTCAGGATGACCAAACTCATTACCCATGAAATTCAGATAACCATGGCCTGCGGCCGCAAGGGTTGCCAGCCTCATCATCTTGTGCAGTGCAATGCCACGGTCAATATATGCATTTTGGTCCGATACACGCATGTCGGTGTACATTGCGGCATCAATCAGTTCAAAAATCATTGTCTTGCTGCCGACTATTGATTGATCGTGGCACTCAACATAACTGATTGTACATTCATCTGCGCGACGGTTGGTGAGTTCATGCCAAAGTTCTCCCATATTCCACTTTTCATCGGGGACTTTATCCGCCAGCTTGAACCAGCAATCGGCGATTCCCATTGCGAGCCTGTAATCAAATCCACAACCTCCATCCTCCCGTGGAGCAGCCAGGCCGGGCATTCCGCTGACATCTTCGGCGATGGTGATGGCGGATGGCTTTACTGTGTGGATTACTTCATTGGCAAGTACAAGGTATGTCAAAGCATCTAAATCCACCGATGAGTCGAAATACCGGTCATATGAAGTAAAAACTGTCCCCAATCCATGGTGAGAATATAACATGCTGGTAACACCGTCAAAGCGTGCTCCATCCACATGGTATTCATCGAGCCAGAATCTGCAGTTTGACAGGAGAAAATGCAGTACTTCAGGTTTACTGTAATCAAAACAGCGAGAGTCCCAGGCAGAATGATGTCCACGGGGCCCTTCATGAAAATACTGGTACGGTGTTCCGTCGAATCTTGACAGTCCTTCTGTTTCATTGCTGACGGAATGGGAATGAACCATGTCCATTATTACTGCAATTCCGGCACCATGTGCGTCATCAATCAGAGCCTTTAACTCTTCAGGCGTGCCGAAACGTGATGATGCGGCAAAGAAGCTTGAAACATGATAGCCGAACGATCCGTAATAAGGATGTTCCATCAAGGCCATGAGTTGGATGGTGTTGTAACCGGCATCGATGATTCTGGGGAGAATGTTTTGTCTGAATTCTTCATATGTCCCGATTCCCTCACGTTCCTGTGCCATGCCGACGTGAGCCTCATAGATTGTGGCTATGGGAGAGGGCCGTTTTGGATCACGATGTTTCCAAACATAAGGTTTGTCCGGGGCCCAGACCTGTGCGTTGAAAATCTTGGTTGTATCGTCCTGAACCACACGGCGTGCATATACCGGAATACGGTCACCTTCACCGCCCGGCCATCGGACATATAACCGGTATAGATCACCATGATGCAGTATTCCTTCCGGTATGGTGCCCTGCCACACTCCATTCTCGCTGCGTTCAAGAGGAACTCCTTCGTAAGGTCGCCATCCGCAGAATGCACCGAATATGCTGATAGAAGAGGCATTTGGCGCCCATTCTCTGAATATCCATCCTTTTTTCTGGCGGTGCAGGCCGAAAAATTCATGACCGCTAGAAAAATCCGCCAGGTTGATTTTGTTATTTGTCAAGCGTTGCGTGACTTTATGTGCGTATTCCTGCCTTTGCAGAATGATCGGGAGAAAAGGTTTTAGATATGCATCATCAAAAAGTCTGGACTGTGGATGAAAAATGGACTTCATGCACATAATGTACATGGAGAATGGAGATTTTAGCAATCGTAAAGAAGTTGTCTTCCCTTTCCGGTGTACCGGATGTGGTGGTCTCCGGTTCCTGTGACAGTTATACAATGGTAAACGAGTTGTCTGGACATGAACAACCATGAACTGATAACTGATAGTCTGGTTTTATGAATAAGCCATCAAAATTGAAAAGTCTGATTTTACAAGGGATCATTTTTGATCCGCCGTTTTTTTGTGCACCAATGGCTGCAATTACACACAGTGCATTTCGCCGGCTTATAGCTGATTTTGGCGGTTATGGCGCACTTTTTACCGAAATGCTTTCTGCCAAAATGATTCTCCATGAAAATCCGAAAAATTCTCCCTGGCTCAAGCGCCGCCCGCGGGAGGGCAGGGTGATTTATCAACTCATGGTAATGGATACCGTTCGCCTGCCGGAGATCATTGATAGACTGGCTCCGTTGAAACCGGATGGACTCGATCTTAACGTTGCCTGCGACGCACATACTGTCCGCAAGCAGGGTGGCGGTGCCGATCTTTTCAATGATGTTGACCGTCTCCGCAGGATTATACAGGTCATGCGGAAAAGTTTTGCCGGTCCGCTTACGGTTAAAATCAGACTTGGCCGGCAAATTCCGGACTGGCGCAACAGGCTTCATGAGCGTTTAAAATTGTTTGAAAGTGAAGGTATTGACGCGTTGACCATCCATCCACGTTTTTACGAGGAAAAGTTCAAACGTTCTGCCCGCCACGCGCTCTATGCCGAACTTGCGGCTGAAACCTGCCTGCCTGTTATCGCTAACGGCGATATTACGGGACTTGTTTTCCTCCGCGATCATGCTGAAGCATTTACGCCGGTTTCGGGAATAATGATTGGCCGGATGGCGGCGGCATGTCCCTGGGTTTTCGCCCGATGGCATAATCCCGGGCTTATTATTGATCATGAAGAAGTGTGGAACCGCCTGTGCAATTACATTGCCGAGGACTTTTCACCTGTGCAGGCTCTTATCAGAATCAAAATCATTGCCCCTTATTTTGCACGTAACTTTGTCTTCGGCCATGAATTTTTCAAGGCGGTTCAATCTTCGACTGATATGGCAACGGTGCGAGAGCGTACTGCTCAATTTTTTACTGAATCACCAGAACTCTCCAAGGACATCAGTGTGTCCGGTATTTGAGCGGGATGTATGTCAGACATCAATTATCGGTCCGTTACCCGGTGGTGGTCCGTATTGCGTGAAAGATGGAGGCTCCGGACGGTCGCGGTCAATTACAATACGCTTTTTTATTTTCGAGTAACCGAGGAACATGCTTACAATACTTATTACAAGACTTCCACCCATTGCAGGCCAGAATCCGGATACGTGGAAACCATCTACCAACCAGGCTGTCATACGAAGCAGGATTGCATTGATTACCAGCAGGAAAAGTCCCAGTGTCATGATAATGAAGGGAATCGATACGATTTGAAGGACTGGTTTTACGAGCGAATTGAGAATACCGAGGACAAGCGCCGCAACAAACAGACTCTGCCAGTTGTCGTAAACAATGCCCGGAATAATATTTGCCGCCACCCACACCGCAACCATTTGTATAAACCATTTTAAAATGAAGGTTTTCATGGAAAGGTCCTAGTTGATATGTTCCTTGATCACCTGTAGTTGGAGAGACAAATCGGTGACTTCGCGTTGCCAGAATGCGTCACTACCCCATTCGGGATAAGTCGTACGGAATTTAAAATCGTTTACCTGCCTGCTGCACCACGCAAGGTAGTAGATGATACGCATGGCACGTAGAGGTTCAATAAGGCGGAATGAACGATCATCAAATTCCCTGAACTGTTCGTAACCGCGAAGAAGTAAATCCAGTTCACGCCGGCATTTGTCCGCCCGGTCTGGCAGTAACAGCCAGAGATCCTGAACTGGCGGTCCCACCATCATATCGTCAAAATCGATGATCATGATTCCTTCACCAGGCCGATCAAGCAGGTTACCGCAATGGCAATCACCATGGATTCGTATAAATTCGATGTCTTCGAATAAACAGGTAATCAAATCGAGGATAAGGTCCGTTATTTTTTTGAACTCTTCCGTATATCGCGGGGTTACATACCCGTTGTCAAGCAGATGACGCACATGCTCTTTGGTGGACTGCTTGGGATGTAAATCTGTCCTTGCTGTAGCTTGACGTCGGCTACCTACCATGTGTACCCGCCCAAGTAACCGCCCGACCCTCAACCAGTCTGTGTCGTTATTGATCTCCAACTGGCGTCCATAACGTTTGGGAAAGATGGTGAAATAGATTCCGTCTGCCTCATGGAGTCTCTGGTCGCCGTTCAGTTTCATCGGCGCGATCACAGGAATTTCTTCCGCCGCGCAGTCTGCCACGAAATCATGTTCATCATGAAGCGCTTCGCGTGACCATCGTCCCGGCCGGTAAAACTTTGCGATTAAGCGGTTACCGTCCATTGTCTGGATTTCATAAACGCGATTGATATAGCTTGGTAATGGAGTAGCCAGGCCGGTCATTTTAAGACCTGTTGACTGCTCAACCAGGTTCAGCATTATATCCGGTACAAGATGTTCAAAATCTGCAGAAACATTCAATGGTAATTCCTCCAACTCTCCGGCATCGTACATTTATGTGTGGGACTTGTCAGCAATAGACCACAATATTTGGAAAAGCGAAAATAGACTTGTTTAAGAACGCCTGCATCGCTACCGTGTTGTCTAATTGTGAAACGACTATTGCGAAAAATCTGGGGTAAATTGAGCGGAAAGCCGCATGTTGTACAGGAACCTGTTGCGCATAAACACCATAAAAGAAATGTTGAACAGGCAAAACATGCTGATAGAAAGATCCATCACGAACATGAAGACAGATCGTCACATGTCAGGAAGCCGCATCGGCAGGATGAGATCCGGCATATGCGCGAACCAGCCGGACCTCCCTGGACACCGGAGATGTTTGTTGTCCCGTTGGTTGAAGGAAAAACACGCTTTCACGACCTGAGGCTGCCTGATCAGATAATGCATGCCATCGCAGACCTGGATTTCAAATATTGTACTCCTATCCAGGAAGCTATTCTGCCTCATCTTCTTGAAGGCAAGGATGCCGCAGGTCGTGCCCAGACAGGTACAGGCAAAACCGCGGCTTTTCTAATCGAAATATTCACTCATTTTATCTGCCATCCGATTACGCAACGGCGAAGGAACGGTACACCCCGTGCATTGATCCTTTCGCCAACCCGTGAACTCGCATTGCAGATCGGGCGGGATGCCGTTGATCTGGCAAAATACTGTCCGTTCAAAATCCTGACCGTTTATGGTGGTACCGAATATGAAAAACAGCGTTCAATTCTGCGTGAACAGACTGTTGATGTAGTGGTTGCCACGCCCGGTCGTCTTTTGGATTTCCAGAGGAGCCGCGTGTTGGATCTGCGGCATGTTGAGATACTTGTGATTGACGAAGCCGATCGCATGCTGGACATGGGGTTCATTCCGGACGTTTCGAGTATTATCCGTAGCACACCGCCTAAAGAGGACCGCCAGACAATGTTATTCAGTGCAACGCTGACGGATAGTGTAATGAAACTGGCCTCCAAGTGGCAGAAGAGTCCAGTGAAAGTGGATATCGAGCCAGAACAGGTTGCCGTGGATACCGTGAACCAGATTGTTTACCTGGTAACCAGCGAAGAGAAATTCGCGATAACCATCAACATCCTGGTGAAAGAACATCCTGAACGGGCGCTGGTATTTGGTAATCGCCGTGATGAGACAGAACATCTGATGAAAGAACTCCGCCGATTTGGCGTGAAATGCGCATTGTTATCCGGCGCGGTTCCGCAGAATGTGCGTACGCGTACCCTGGATGATTTCCGTTCCGGTAAAATCCCTGTGCTGGTTGCGACTGGTGTAGCGAGTCGCGGCCTGCATATTGAAGGTGTCACGCATGTGATCAATTTTAACATCCCCGAAGACCCGGAAGATTATGTGCACCGTATCGGGCGTACTGGCCGGGCAGGGGAAACAGGCACATCTATTACATTTGCCTGTGAAGATGAATCGTTCAGGTTGCCCTCGATAGAGGAATATATCGGGCAAACGCTGAAATGTACTTATCCTGATGAAAGCCTGCTGATTTTGCCGGAACCGAAGGAAGGTCCCCGGAGTACAACCGCACTCCGACGCCATGGATCCATGGGAGACCAATCACGCTACGGCGGTCACGCGTTACGTGGACGCAGGCCGCGATCTGGCGGACACTCTCGTCCCAGGCGGTAAGCGCGAAACTTGTGATATTCGTGGGAGGGGAAATGATTTACAAAACTGCAAAGACCAGTCTGTCTATCAGAATCGTAACATCACTCGTTATTATGATGGCAGTCGGATTCATCGTCGGTGCCATGTTTGACGTGAATCTTATTTATGCCGGTGTTTTTGTCGGAATCATCTCGTTTTTATGTTATCTTTTCGCTCCGGTAGCGTATGATATCTCCGGTGGTCAACTTACGGTGCTGTTTCGTGTCGGGAAAAAGTTTTTCGGACCAGTCACTACCTGCGAAAGAATAACTGAAAAAATTCCATTCACGCTTAGACTCTTTGGCAATGGCGGACTGTTTGCCGGCACTGGTATCTTTTGGAACAAACGATACGGTGTATTTCGTGCATATGTTACAAGTGCAAGACAGCAGGATGCCGTTTTGGTTAGAACAAGATGTTTTAAGATTTTAATTACCCCTGATGATCCCCTGGCATTTGTGCAATCAATACAGACTGTCGAATGCGAAAAACCGACCTGTTCGGAGTCAATCATACGACCTTCCAGTGGATAATTGGAGATGTTATTTTGAAAGATATTCATTCTGGGGGATTATCGAAATTGGACACACTCTGCATACTTGAAATAGACCCGGGGAAATGGGCGACTGACAGTCTTTTGAGTTGTTACAAAAAAATGCTCTTGTTGGTTATGCAGGCAATAGCCGGACGTTTTAAGCAAAACCCCGGCTATGGATGGATCGATACGAAGATAAATATAATCACAGGGCAGGATTTTGATCCGGATGATCTCGTCAAAGGTAAAAACAGCATCTATGGCTGGATACAGGGGCGCGCTCTTGAAGCTATAGCCAGTCACTGCCGATGGATGAAAAAACACTGGCCGGATGAAACTCGTGTCCAGAACTTGGAAAACGAACTGCGAATAATATTGGAGTCCGTTCTCGGCAATTTACAAAAGATACGTAACAAAAACAGTGGTCATCTTTTCTTTTTCTTCGATAAGGATGGTAACACATTTACCATCAACAATACTGGTAAAAGAGAACCGGCCAATCTTTCCCCCGACAGTTCTTATAATTTCAGTGACCTTTTCGGCGCAAAAGGAATGTATGCAGCCGCCCAGTATCTCGGCAATGAGTCAATGATTCGTGAGACGTCAAAGTATTGTCTTGATGTTTTGAATAGTCTCTTTGAAGACAGGTTCCAGTCCGATCAGGTTCCGCTTGACCCGAAAAACCCTGTTGTTCCTGTAAAAGGCAGATATTCACATGGCCCGAAAATGATAGCCATTGGAATGGCGTGTTCCCTCGTACAGGAAAAGCAGGAAGAAGGCCTTCGTTTTGGCAAACAGTTGATAAATCATATTCTTGACCACTACGTAAATATTAATGACCGCTGGCCGGACCTCGCAGAATACGATTTCGTAGAGTTCATAAATGAGAGAAACGAACCATATAGGCAGAATGATATGATCCTTAGTGACTCGGGACACAGCCTGGAGTTTGTCGGCTTGTCTCTGAAATTCATCAATAATGCAATAGCGGCATTTGGCCGGTCCGCTTTCGAGTTGTCTGAAGTCTCCGGCATTCGGGAAAAACTGGTTAACATTGTGCTGAGAAATTTCGAAAATGGGTTTTCTGAAAAGGGGGGAGGGATATGTAAGCTCTTTGATCTCAAGACGAGAAAACCTGTGAATACCGATATGCCGTGGTGGCCGTTGCCGGAGACAATCAGGGCGGGATGGTTGGCTTATTGTTGTTCGGAAAAGGACAACGAAAGAAATAAATGCCTCGATATTGTGCGAAAATGTCATAACAGTTTTGTAAAATATTATATCAGGCCGCAGTGTCATTATTTTGCGATACAGACAATAGATATAAATGGAGAGCCATCTAATGCTATTCCAGCAACCTCGGATGCAGATCCGGGCTATCATACAGGATGCAGTTTGATAGATTGCTTTGAACCTATTGAAGAATTTGGGAGGAGATTGATGTGATAATCGTCTCAAATTTGTAGTTAGAAGAAGCAGGTGGCATTTCGCGGAGAAGCCGGTATGCATCTTTTGCGCCCCGGCATCGTTACGGGTTCTGTCGCGTATGCGTATACAGCGACAGAACCCAAGACTTGCCGGCATCGCAAAATCCACATACCGTTTCTCCGTCCCATTCGGGCATCGAAATGCCACCTGCGGTTTCCATTCCGCGAGGACGCGGAAAAAAACGGGGCAATTTAATCACATTTATTAATTACACATGAGGACAATTTATGGCAAAGATAACCATTCCGTACGGTGAAAAAGGAAATTTAAAGTTCAATGTTCCTGACGGTAATTTCCTCGAAATACTTTCGCCTAATAGTGTTCAAATACCGGCAGATACAAAAGGTCTGATCGAGAAAGCGGTGGATAATCCAGTTGGCAGTTTGTCTCTTAAAAGAATCATTGCTGGCAGGAAAATAACGTCTGCTGATAAGATATGTATTATCTGTGATGATCTTACCCGGCACACTCCTGCTGATGTGATTATTCCCATAGTACTTGACCGGTTGAATTCAGCCGGTGTCAAAGATGAGCAGATATTCATTGTTATGGCGCTGGGAACGCATCGGCCAATGACAGAAAAAGAAATCATTCACAAAGTTGGCCGGAAGGTTTTCAACCGGATCAAGATCTACAATTCTGAATTCAGGGATAAAGTGGCTGGATTGGTTAATATGGGTGTTGCTGATGATGGTGTTCCGATCTGGCTTGATAAGAGGGTCTCACAGGCCAAAATAAAGATTGCCGTCGGAAGTATCGTACCACATCCGGCCGCCGGCTGTGGTGGTGGTGCAAAGATAATATTCCCCGGCGTAACCGGCGAAGAAACCGTTGCGTCATTTCATTTACAGTATGCGTCGACAAAAGAAAACATGTTCGGCGCGCCGACAACTCCAAGCCGTGACAAGATGGAGAGCTGGGTGGAACTGATCGGGTTGGATTTTATTGTCAATGTGATCAATCTTCCTGATGGGCGGATATATAAAGCCGTTGCCGGTCATTTTGTGAAGGCGCACAGGGCAGGGGTTGAAATGATGCGCGAGGTTTACGGAATAAAAGCCAGGCAGAAGGTTGAGATAGCCGTTGCCAGTTCCTATCCGGCGGAAATTGATTTCTGGCAGGCGACCAAAGCGGTCTTTGCCCCCGATTTACTCACAAAGCCGGGAGGGACTATCATACTCACTACTGAATGTTGCGAAGGCATCGGTCCTCATCCTGAATATGCAGACTATATCGGGGACAGTGATCCTGACAGACTGTTGAAAGATGCGTATGGTGGCAAAACAGTTGATCCAATAGCCGTATCCGGAGGGGTTACATTGGGCAGGATGGCAAAACGGAAAAAGTTCATGCTTGTATCAAGTGGTGTCAGCAAACAATACGCCCAGAGGATGAATATGGAATACTTTGCTGATATCCAGCAGGCCGTAGATTCAGCGATAAGGAGTCATGGATCACAGGCAAAAGTCAGTGTCCTTACACACGCCGGCTGCAGTTATCCATTTTTTGATTGAGAAAGTTTAGCTGGTCAAAAATTGTTTGATATCTCCTCCTTATTCTGGCTCCGATCCTTGACAGAATGGCCTAATATGGCTAAGTTTTTCCCCTTATATAGAAAAATCAAACGTAGATTAAGGAGAATTAATTATGATGAAGGTGATTTGCGGTTTTACCATTCCTATTACCAAGTACGGTCTTCCCCCGAGCATTAATAATGTACTTAAAGTGATTAAGGAAGTCGGTGACGCTGGTTTCGATTCTCTCGAGATGGAAATTGAAACTGGGAACCAGGAATATATCGACCGATGGGATGAGGTGATTGCCAGAAGTAAAGAGCAGAAAGTTAAAATACCCAGCATCATGTGTGTGGCGTACGAGATGTTCTCTCTCGATCCCAAGTTGCAGAAGAAGACAATCGCGCAGTTTGATCAGATATGCGACATGATCAAAAGTGTCGGTGCCAAACTGGCTACACTGTGTTTCTATCTTCCACCTGAATTGATCCCTGATGTACGGACTGCGCTTTATCGTGGCGGTCCGCCAATTGAGGTGAAGGTGCCGGAAGGATTCACCTGGGCGCAACTGCGGAAAGTGTTAATCAGTCAGCTTGGCAAATGTGCAGATGCCGCGGCCAAGCGGAAACTTGACTTTGCCGTGGAATTGCGTGCGGGCGATTTCCTTTCGTCAGTCGACGGTTTGATCGGTATATTTGAGGCGTGCAAAAGAAAGAACATGGGAGTGGTGTTCGATGTTGCCCATATCCATGCAACCAAGGAATACCTTGAAATGGGCATCCTGAAGCTTGGTAAGAAATATCTCAAGCTGGTGCATATGTCGGATAATGACGGGACACAGGCCTATCACTATGTACCGGGGAAGGGAAATATCAACTTCCCGAAAATAATCAAAATGCTGAAGAAAGTCGGTTACAACGGTAATGTTGTAGTTGATATAAGCGGTGCGCCCAACATCATGGTCGAGGCTGTTAAGATGAAGAAGATGCTGGAGGGGCTGATCCGTAAAGGGTAAGCTACCAACGATAGTATTACGCTGATAATCTGAACCACCAGGATTCAGTGTAATAATATCAGAAGGTAGAGGAATAAACGTAATTTTTTAAAAACCCGGGACCTGCTTTAAGAAGTCAAATCAAGGGTGGTAGCGCAGGTTCCGGGTTTGCTGTTTGAAGGGGGCATAGATGAAATTAAGTATCTCTACATTTGTTTACTTCAACTATCCGCTCGATGAAACCATTAAGAGAGTTGCAGGATTTGGCTATGATGGCGTGGAAATATGGGGCGGCAGACCGCATGCATACTGCGATGATATCAGCAAAGACGAAGCCAGCCGTATCGGGAAATTAACTGACAAACTCGGCATTGCCATTTCGGCGTTTATTCCTGCCCAGTTCCGTTATCCTACATGTCTGTGCAGTCCTGATTCAGGGATTCAATCTGCCAGTGTTGACTACATCAAAAAAAGTATTGTTACTGCGACATTATTCGGCTGTAACAAAGTCAGTATCTGCCCGGGGCATACCCTTTTTGGCCAGGGATATGATAACGGCATGGAAGTATTGGCCGATAGTGTAGGGCAATTGCTTAAATTTGCGGATGAGAAAAAAGTTTTGCTTTTCATGGAACCTGCCCATCGTTTTGAGACAGATTTGGTCGTAACGGTTGAAGATGGTGTGCGGTTCATAAAGGATTATGGTTTTGATGAGCTGGGCATAGTGTTGGATACAGGGCACTGTTTTGTGAACAAGGAACCGCTCCCCGACTGTATCAAACTATTGAAAGGAATTCCTTATCATATTCATATTGATGACAATGGCGGGCAGTCGGATGACCACAAGGTACCTGGAGAAGGTGGAATTTGTTTTGAACCGTTCCTGCAGGCGCTGGTTGAAGACGGTTATAAAGGATATTTGACTGCCGAACTCGGTTGGGGATACACGACTGATCCTGACGCCGCTGTGTTCAAGTGCAAAAAGGTATTTGACGTTCTTAAACAGAGGATCAAGGCTTAATGTTTTTCGGAAAAGATCCAAAAATATGTCGACCACATGTTGGATTTAAAGTCCGGGAGTAAAGAATGATTAATACGTCTTTCCTTTTCAAAAAGGGTATGTGGAAATGGTGGCTTGCCATAGTATTGTTCATCGCAACCTTGCTGACATATTTAAACCGGCAGACTATTGCATTATGTGCGCCAATGATATGCAAGGAGTTTGATCTTTCCAATGAACAATATGGCGAGTTGGTATCCGCATTCCGCCTGACATATGCGATTGTACATGTACCGGCTGGTTTTATAGCTGATCATTTTGCCCTGCGGTTTACATATGCCCTTGCTGTGGGATTCTGGTCTTTGTCGGGCGCGGCTGCAGCGTTCGTGTTCAGTTTCAGGCAGTTGCTTTTTACACGCGCAGCGCTGGGGGTTGGGGAAGCATTCAACTGGCCGTGCGCTACGCGTATAGTTGCAAATGCAATGCCGCCGGGAGATCGCGCACTGGCCAATGGAATATTTAATAGCGGCGCCGCGGTGGGTTCTTTGACTGCTTCTCTGATAATCACACCTCTGGCATTACTATATGGCTGGCGATGGGCATTTCTCATCATCGGCGGAGCAGGATTATTCTGGATTTTGTTGTGGTATGCTTCGACACGTAAAGGAAGTAATGCTTACGATGCGGTGACATCGGTCCGGCATCATGGCTCGCAGGAAACTGGTAACGGGCAACCAGCCGGGAAACTTGAGTCTCTCAAAAGTTTTATGCGAGAAGTATTGATGCATCCCGCGTTCTGGATGCTGATGGTGGTTTCAATGTGTGTAAATCCGAGCTGGTATTTTTTGAATGAATGGATTCCGAAATATATGCATGACCAGCGTGGCTTTACGGTTTTCGCAGCTGGTGTGGTTACAATTCCTATTTTTCTTGGTGCGGACCTGGGCAACATTATTGGCGGCGCGGTGGTAAAGTTCCTGACTGGCCGTGGATGGTCTCTCAAGAAGGCCAGGGGTGCCGCTATTGCCATGTCGGTTGCATTCATAGTGCCAGTGGCATTGATTACAAAAGTTCCCAGTCCATGGATGGGCATTGGATTGCTGGGAATGGCAGGATTTGGAATTACATCAATAATGGTAAATTACACTGCATGCATACAGGATCTTTCGTTTAAACATGTTGGTCTTGTATCAGGGGTACTTGGAATGTTCGGAAACGTTCTGTCAGCCCTGGTTAACCCTGTAATAGGCAAGTATATTGACAAAACCGGCAGTTATGCCGCCGTGTTTATTTCAATTCCTGTACTGGCGGTTTTGTGTTTGCTGGCAATATCTGCATTTGATTCTATTCTAAAAAGAAAAGCCACCGAGGCTGTTGAAACAGGCAGCCATTAAAGCAGGTTCCTGTTTCATTTCTGAAAGGATTGCTTAATGAAAAAAAATAAAGATTCAGAAATCCTGATGGCGGGTATTGGAAAGAGCGATATTACACGATGGGAAGCCGGTGAAATAATGGGTGATGTGGCGATAAAGGCGTCGCTCGGTCTGGACAAGAAAGGAAGGATCAAAATCCATGACCCGCTTTATGCCAGGGCGCTTGTACTGGATGACGGGACAACAAAGGTGGTCATATTGTCGATGGATGTGATTGCGATAGGCGGAATTTACGAAATAGCCGATGATTTTCTGGCAAACGTTCGGACCAAAATTGAGAAGGAATTTAAAATCAAGGAAACGAATGTACTCGTAAACGCTTCGCATACCCATCTCGTGGGAGGACAAATATGCGATGATGTGGTTGAGAAGACGGTGGATGCGGTCAGGCAAGCCTGCGCGAATATGGTACAGGTGAAAATCGGAGTCGGCTTGGGCAAAGAAAGCCGGATAACGATGAATCGCAGGATCAAGCTTAAAAATGGCAAAGACTGGACCGAGAGGCATGCAAATCCTTCGCCAGAAGATGATGAGGTGGCTGGTGTCGGGCCGATCGATCCGCAGATCGGAGTGCTACGACTTGATACTACGGAAGGCAAACCCTTCGCATTGGTTTATAATTTCACTGCGCATGCCTATTGTGGTGCTTCAGGTGGCGGGGTGACAGCCGAACTGCCGGGATTTACATCAAATGTGATTGATCATAATATTGGCAAAGATTTTATATCGTTATTTCTCCAAGGAGCGGCAGGGGATGTTACCGAGATTTATTACAAGGATGTCAATCGGCCCAGGAACAGTGAGCCTCTGGGAATGATTCTGGGATTGAGTGTATTGGATGCCTGGCGGAGCGCCAAGGCAAGCGATACAACAATTAAAGTACTTACAGAAACCATACAAGTACCGCGTAGAACGGATATACCTCTGAGAATTAAAGAGATGGAAGCCGAACAGGAACAACTGCTCAAGTCACTTGCGGGGACAAGTTTGAACTTCAAGACGTTTTTGCCGCTGTTGATAAAATACAAGTTCAGCCCTGAATATCCCTCTTATTATTCGTATTGGTATTTACACCAGAAAAAGATGGGTGAGATGGAATTACCTACTCTGGACGCGGAGAATCTGAAAAATATTGAGAAATATCAGCAGAATATTTATGCGATGGAAAAACTGGCCAGGATCCAAACCAACCTTCGTGTTTTGAGGGAACGTGCCGAGATAAACAAAAAAGCCGGTTCTCCAACCCTGCCTTTGGAAGTACAGGTGATGAAAATCGGTGATTTTGTGCTGGTAACATTCCCTGGCGAATTGTTTGTTGAAATAGGATTGAACATCAAAAAAGCTTCACCTTTCAAAAACACATTCATCGCGGCGTATTCTAACGGATATATTCATTATGCCCCGACAAAAGATGCCGTCGGTCGTGGTGATTACGAAGATGATAATTGCCTTATGGCTCCACAATGGCAGGAAATGTATGAAAAGAAAGTTATTGAAATGCTGAATAAGTTGTAAGGAGAATCCGGGACATGGTTTCTATCAATTTCGGTAAAAAGAACATAAAGCTCGATATTCCTGAAAAGAACATGGTCTTCAATCTGCATGCAAATAAATTTCCAAGACCAAAGAGCGAGATAAGGGAAATTAAGCGTTCCCTTGCCAATCCGGTCGGAACTGGCAGGCTCGGCGATATTGTTCCGAAGAATGCATCGGTCGTGATTTTGGGTGATGATCGGACGAGACTTACGCCGCAGGGGAAAATAATACCGGTAATTCTGGATGAACTTAATGCAGCTGGAGTGAAAGACGAGCAGGTAAAACTGATAATTGCATATGGTACACATCGTGCGATGACCGCCGAAGAAATTAAGCGGAAGTTCGGTAAAGAGGTTTTACGCCGTATTGAAGTCAAGGGACACAATTGCCTCGATAGAAAAAAACTGATCGACAAGGGAGTGACGCGGCGGGGGACGAGGATTTTCGTCAATAAAGACTTCATGCAGGCAGATTTCAGGATAGCCGTCGGAGGGATTCTGCCACATCACCCGACGGGCTGGAGTGGCGGGGCGAAGATTCTGCTGCCGGGTGTTGCAGGTCAGGAAACTGTCTGTTCAATGCATCTTTTGGGAGCAACAGAGCAGCAGTTGGGTAAAATTCTGACTCCGTGCAGGGAAGAAATGGAAGATTTTGCCCGCGAGGTAGGACTGCATTTTATCGTCAATGTTATAATTGATGAACATGGGCATATACTGAAGTCTGTAGCAGGACATTTTATAAAGGCGCATCGTGAAGGTGTGAAATGGGGGATGAAGGTATTCGGCGTAAAGTTCCGGCAGTATGCGGATATCACCCTGAGCAGTACGTATCCGGCTGATTATGATTTAACTCAGTGCGACAAGGGATTGTTCTCGGCGGAACTGGCAACAAGAAAAGGCGGCGAAATAATACTGGTATCGCCATGTCCTGAAGGGATTGCGCCGACACATGGTGAAGAAATGGCCAAGCTTGGCGGGTATGATGACGATACCTTGTGGAAGATGCTGAAGAAGAAACAGGTTCATGACCGGTTCTGCGCATCGGAATGCATGTATCTTAATCACATAAAAAGGAACTATAAGGCAACATTGATGATGGATCCGATGCAGAGTAATATCATGGGCTTTCATTATCTCAGCGATACAGATTTGCCTGATTACATAAAGTACCGGTTGAAGCTGGACAAGAATCTGAAGATAGGGATAATAAATCAAAGCAGCGAAATACTGCCAATACCTGTGTCAAAAGCATGATAATAATTGTAATATAACGGGTAAACTGATCAGAAACTTATAGAAAGGTGAATCATGTACTTAAGGACGAAGATGGTAATTGTTTTTGGATTGGTGTTCGGTCTTATTGTTGCAGGTGATGGGCAGACAGCAAAAGGTTTCGACTGGCCGCAATGGCGTGGAGCGAATCGCGACGATATATCCAGAGAAACCGGTTTGCTTAAGCAGTGGCCCGCTGAAGGCCCGTCTCTGACATGGAAAATTACCGGGTTGGGAGCAGGATATTCCGGTTTTTCCGTCGTGAAGGGGAAGATTTTCACGATGGGTGATGTAGATAATGCAAGTCAGTTGATAGCACTTGATGAATCCACCGGCAAGAAACTCTGGTCTGCCAAGATGGGAGCTGTCGGTGCATATGGTGGTTACATTGGCCCGCGAGGTACACCGACGGTTGATGGTGATCTTGTTTACGCGCTTAATCAACACGGTGATCTGGTGTGTGTTGAATCTGCCACAGGCAGGGAAATCTGGCGAAAAAGCCTGACCAAGGATTTTGGCGGGCGTACACCGAGTTGGGGCTATGCTGAATCACCGCTCGTAGACGGTGATAAAGTTTTTGCGACTCCAGGAGGAAGCAAAGGAGCAATAATTGCGCTTAACAAGAAAACCGGTGAAGCAGTTTGGCAAACTGGAAGTTTCACAGACCCTGCCCATTATTCATCACTTATTCTTGAGACCATTTTCGGCGTTCGACAGGTTATCCAGTTGACAGCGGCAAGTGTTGTGGGAATAGACGTGGCCAGCGGGAAAGTTCTCTGGCGCGGTAATCGTCCGGGTAAGGTTGCTGTTGTTCCGACGCCAATTTATGCTGACAACCAGGTTTATGTGACTTCCGGTTATGGCATCGGATGTAACGCCTTTAAGGTTTCCAAGGATGCTTCAGAATTCAAGGTTGAAGAAATTTACACCAACAAGTTCATGGAAAACCATCATGGTGGTGTAATCCTTCTGAACGGTTTTGTCTATGGCCATTCCAATAAGGGAGGCTGGGTTTGCATGGATTTCAAGACTGGTCAGGTTGCATGGACGCACAAGGGTGTTGGTAAAGGATCAATAGCCTATGCCGATGGTCATTTCTATATCCGCAGTGAATCTGGTCCCGGATCAATTGCTCTCATCGAAGCAAACTCAAAAGAATATGTCGAGAAAGGGCGGTTCAACCAGCCTGATCGTAGTACCAAAAACAGCTGGACACACCCGGTGATCGTTAATGGGAAGCTCTATATTCGAGACCAGGACGTGTTACTCTGTTATAATGTGAGTGGCAAGTAATGCTGGTATTCTTGTCTGCCAGAATATACTGAGAGTAATTTCAGGAATCATCCATCATCGTATTTTATTGCTCAATTACGTTGCCCTGTATAACTTATTGTCCGCATCTTGGATTATCGCTGTTTGTTATATATGCATCAGGAATCATGGGGGTATTAAATGCGTTCAAGAAATGAAATTACAGTTGGAATGATAATGTGCCTCTTTGTTGTGAATGGAATAAGGGCCGCGGATAATTTTGATTGGCCTCAGTTCCGCGGACCTGATCGCGATGGTATTTCCAGAGAAAATGTCTTGAATCCCAAGTCTCTCTCCGCAGGGCCGAAGATAACATGGAAAATCAATGTGGGAAATGGATGGTCAAGTGTTTCAATCTGCGGCGACAAGCTGTTCACGATGGGCAATGTCAATAATAAGGATATTGTTTATGCCGTTAGCGTAAAGGAAGGTAAGGAAATATGGCGCCACTCTTATCCCTGTGATCCTGGTAATCATTCCGGTCCAAGGACGACTCCAACAACCGACGGTAAGGCGGTTTATTCGTTGAGCCGTAACGGAGATCTGTTCTGCCTGAATATTGATGACGGTAAGGTGATATGGGAGAAAAATATTCTGAGGGATGGCGGTGGCGAAAATATCGAGTGGGGAATTGCCGGATCGCCTGTTATCTACAATGATATGTTGCTGATGAATGCCGGCGAAGGAGGAGTTGCATTTGATCGCAAAACCGGGACAAAAATCTGGAGTAGTGGAGGTAAGGGTGGATATTCAACACCCGTTGTTTTTAAAAAAGGTGCCATGGACTGTGTCGCGCTTTTCAGCAGCAAAGGTCTCTGCGTGGTGGAAGCCAGAACCGGCAAGCAACGGGCGTTCGTTGATTGGAAAACCAGCTATGACGTAAATGCCGCAGATCCGGTGCCTGTTAGTGGGAAAATATTCATATCTTCCGGATATAACAGGGGATGTGCGCTCATAGATATCAGTGGTACAGAACCGAAGATTGTCTGGGAAAATAAGGCGATGCGGAACCATTTCAGCAGCTGCGTTCTTTTTAATGGTGATCTGTATGGAATCGATGGAAATACAGGCAAGGGAACATTAAAATGCCTTGATCCCACCACCGGCAAAGAGAAGTGGGCGCAGAATCTTGGGTTTGGCGGTATGACAGTTGCAGGAGACAAGATCATAATGCTGAACGAAAGTGGGGATCTTTTCATTGCAAAAGCTGTACCGGATAATTATGGAGAACTTGCGTCTGCCAAAGGCGTATTGACAAAGACCTGCTGGACTGCTCCGGTCTTTTGCCGGGGTACAATATTCTGCCGTAACAATAAAGGTGACCTTGTTGCTGTTGATGTCAGTAAATAGCGACAGGAATTAGAATGTAACGATTCGTAACGGACCTTGAGCAGGACATCGAATGAAACAACACATTCCTGTAATGATTGTTCTTTTTACGGGAGTTGTTCTGGCTGCCATTTTACTTTCGTGGTGGCGTGAAACGACGGATGATCCGTCGATCAGGAAACGTCTGGCTCTTCCAGGTGAACTTGCGGAATTTACAAAGAAATCTGAAACGATCGAAAAGACTGTTCAAATAGGCGAAAGTTTCAAAAAATTAGAGGGTGTTCCTTCGAAGAATAACAGCGCTTGGCCCCGTTTCCGTGGCGTAAATTATGACAACATTGCTGTGGAACCGGTGAAACTGGCTGATACCTGGCCCGTGTCTGGTCCGCCTGTGCTTTGGTCTGTCGAGCTTGGGGAAGGTTATGCCGGACCGGCGGTTTTGAACGGATGTGTTTATGTGTTGGACTACGACAGCAGAGAAAATGCCGATGCGCTTCGTTGTTTTTCGATGGATGATGGAAAAGAAATCTGGCGACGCTGGTACAAAGTTCATATCAAACGTAATCACGGTATGTCGCGTACAGTTCCGGCTGTTACGGAAAATTATGTGGTCACAATCGGTCCGCGTTGTCATGTCATGTGTGTGGATTCCAGGACAGGTGATTTCCGGTGGGGAATTGATCTTGAGAAAGAATGGGGTACAGCAGTTCCAATGTGGTACACAGGGCAGTGTCCTTTGATAGACGGTGAGGAGGTCGTCCTGGGTGTTGGCGGTAAGGCCCTTTTGATGGGAGTAGACTGCAAGACGGGCAAGGTCTTATGGCAGACTCCCAATCCGAAGAAGTGGCAGATGTCTCATTCATCAGTGATGCCGATGGAATTGAGCGGGAAGAAAATGTATGTCTATTGCGCGATTGGCGGCATGGTTGGTATCTCAGCGGAGAAAACGGATCGCGGGACCATTCTCTGGGAAACTGGCGAATGGAACCACCAGGTGATGGCTCCGGCTCCGGTTTCTCTTGGTGATGGAAGAGTTTTTATCACGGCCGGATATGGAGTTGGCAGTGCCATGTTTAAAGTTTCCTTGGAATCAGGAAAGTTTGTTGTCAAACAGTTGTACCGATGGGAGAAAAAGACGTTTGCCTGCGAACAGCATACTCCGATTTTCTACAAAGGTTATCTTTACTCTGTTTTGCCTGCAGATGCGGGTTCTGTACGGAAGCAGGCGGTTTGCATGGATCCCGGGGGTAAAGTAATCTGGGCCAGTGGTTCCACAGAACGGTTTGGTCTTGGACCTTTCATGATCGCCGACAACAAGATGTTTATTCTGGAAGATAACGGCCTGCTGAAAATGATCAAGGCTACCGAACAGGGATATTTCAAGCTGGCACAGGCAAAAGTACTTGATGGCAAGGAGTCATGGGCGCCCATGGCTCTCGCGGATGGTCGTTTGCTTGTCAGGGACTACGGGAAGATGACTTGTCTTGATCTTAGGGCACAGAAATAAAACTGTTAATGTTGAGGGGTGTGGATTGGATAGACAGAATTCAAACGTGAATATGATTTTATGCCTGGTGTTTATCGCTGTTGCAGTTACGGCTGTAATAGTGATGTGGCGTGGTCTGTCAGGTGGTAAATGTGAAGATAAAAACAGTGAATGCCGGTATGATATCGATGCATTAAAAAAGACAGACACAAACCTCTTGATTCGTACCGGTGTTTGTTTCATTAAACCATCAATATCAAACCTTAAGGCTCTTGCTGTTGATTGTAGCGATAATATTTATGTCGGTGGTAACACGGGTATCGAAATTCTTGATTCGGCCGGTATTCGCATTTCAGGTTTTGCTATCAGTGAGCCGGTTCATTGTCTTTCAGTATCTCCCTATGGTGATATTCTCGCAGGACTGAAGGATCACATTGAGGTTTATGGTCGGGATGGAACCAGGAAAGCAGTATGGAAGAGTCCCGATTTCAAAACAGAGTTGACCTCGATTTCTGCATCATCAACTTTTGTATTTGCAGCAGATTATGTTAACCGGATTGTCTGGCGCTACAGTCCCGGGGGTGAACTTCTCGGCAGGGTTGGAGATAAGGATAATGCTCAGCGCAAAACCGGATTTGTGGTTCCAAGCGCGTTTTTTGATGTTTCAGTAGCTAATGACGGCAGTTTGTGGGCGGCTAGTCCCGGACAACATAGGCTCGAACATTTTTCGCCGGATGGAGGATTCATTTCGTATTGGGGTAAAGCAGGACTTGATGCAAAAAGTTTTTGCGGGTGCTGTAATCCGTCAAATTTTGCGCTCATGCCTGATGGTTCGTTTGTTACCAGTGAGAAACATATTGTACGGGTGAAGGTTTATGATCCCGAAGGCAGGTTCAAAGGGATTATATCGGGTCAGGAAGAATGGAGTAAGGGTGCAGTGGGACTGGATCTCGCAGTTGATTCCAGAGGACGGATACTGGTTCTTGATCCCCAGGCCGGTACAGTAAGACTTTATTCGAAGATGTGATATGACTGAGAAAGAGAAGAACGTTATGCCAGGAACGTGTAAAGGAATGCAGACGGAGTTGACAAAACCGCAAAGCCGTCGCGATTTCATCAGGGGTATCCTGCGTAATGTGTTTCTAGCCGTTCTCGCATGTTTTGGTGGTACCGTCATTCTTCGTAAGGTATGCTTAAAGGCTGATGGTGCCGATCATGGTAAGGCATGTTCAGGTTGTCCCGATCTGGTCAGGTGTAAATCACCTTACTCATGGCTGGCGCGTCCCGTGAGTACGCGGAGGACCGTGTGGCAGCTTGATCCTGCAAAATGTATTCAATGCGGCAGATGCGCAACCAATTGTGTTCTTCGGATATCAGCAGTCAAATGTGTTCACCGTTTTGAAATGTGTGGATACTGTAAGTTATGTTTCGGTTTCTTCCAGCCCGGCGCCGATACCCTCACAAGCGCAGCTGAAAACCAGATGTGTCCCACCGGCGCGATCCGGAGGAAATTCATTGAAGAACCTTACTACGAATACACGATTGATGAATCCCTTTGCATAGGATGCGGAAGATGCGTAAAGACATGCGGTGCCTTTGGTAATGGTTCATTAATCCTGCAGGTGCGGCATGACCTTTGCGTAAACTGCAATGAATGTTCAATTGCGCGGAACTGTCCGGCCGGAGCCTATCGTCGTGTGCCTGCAGATGAACCTTATTTATTTAAACCTGCTTCACAGAACACATGAGAAAAATACTTGTCATGCTTTTTTTGCTGGTTTCGACACTGACATGTTTTGCCGAAAACCGGTTTCCCAAACCCCAGTTTGAAAAAGGTTATACTCTGCCGGAAACCACGGCGCCTGGTCCAAGGTCGATACTGTTGGAAAGCGTGGATGTGGTCGTCCTGTTAGCCGCACTCTCCCTGGCCACATGGCTGGTGTTGAAGAAACGTTCGCGAAGGGGTGTCTTTCTCCTGACGATATTCTCAGTGATTTATTTCGGTTTCTGGAAAAAGGGATGTATTTGTTCCATTGGGGCCATTCAAAATGTGACATTATGGCTTTTTGATAATCAATATGTACTGCCGTTATCTGCCGCAGCCTATTTTATTCTTCCGCTGGTTTTTGCATTGTTGTTCGGAAGGGTGTTCTGTGCAGCCGTATGTCCGCTGGGAACCATACAGGATTTAATGATTCTTTTCCCCGTCAAAGTACCTTCCTGTTTGGCACAGATACTCAAATTGATTCCTTATGTATACCTTGGACTCGGTGCTCTGTTTGCGGCCACTGGTACAGCATTTGTCATCTGCCGTCTTGATCCATTTGTTCCCATATTCAGGCTCAGTGGCAAATTACCCATCCTTATGACAGGTATTGTGCTGTTACTGATTGGAATTTTTGTTGCAAGACCGTACTGTCGTTTCTTATGTCCTTTCAGTGTTTTGTTGAACTGGATGTCAAAACTTTCAAAGTGGCACGCTACCATCACACCAGACGAATGTGTTAAATGCCGGTTGTGCGAGAAATCGTGTCCGTTTGATGCCATTCAGATACCCAATATAAATCAGGTTGCGGAACCGCGTATTTCAGGTGTGCATCGGTTGATCATGCTTTTAATTCTTCTTCCTTTTCTTGCGATAGGCGGTGGATGGGCCGGTTCACGGCTTGATGTTGTGCTGGCCAGGGAAAATCCAACGGTGCGGTTGGCCGAGGCAATACAACAAAACGATCAGTCAGAATTAAAACTGATGGTATTTGAAAAAGAAGCGTTTGATGGAAGCGGGATGAAAAAGGAAGATCTTTATGTGCAAGCTCATACCTTGCGGAATAAATTCCGGAAGGGAGGCTGGTTCATGGGCGGGTTTCTTGGCGTGGTTTTCGGCTGCAGTCTGATCGGAGTTTCAATAAAAAGGACCCGTGATTCCTACGAGCCGGACAGGGGCGCATGCCTTAGTTGTGCAAGATGTTTCATGTCCTGTCCGAAAGAACACCAGAGGATTAAGAAACTTAACCAGGTTAATTGTTAAGCAGGAGGGTGTAATGATTGTTGATGAAAAATCGGTAAAATTGTCTTATCGAATTACGTATGCGATGGCGGTGGTATCGTGCGTATTTTCACTTCTCGTTGGTATGCTTATGGTGTCCAGTCTTATGGCAGTGAGAACTTCATCACCTTTGGACATGCCGGAGATTGATCAGTTGCGTGCGGTATTGAAGGAAAATCCCACCGACGAAATCTTAAGAAATAAAATCAGGGATCTGGATTTGGTTTCGCGAAGGTTTTATTTTACAGGTCTCACATCACTTCGCACCGGCAGTTTTCTACTGTTGGGTGGAGTAATAATTATGCTGGTTAGTTTGAAAACAATGGCAAGTCTCAGGCGCAGACTGCCAAATCCACGCGAATATCCAGCCAGTCCTGATATGCTCCAGTCGGCGGCAACTGCCAGATGGGTGATCGCCGGTATGTGGGTTGCGCTCATTACCGGTGCCGTTGTCATTGGTATTATGGAACGGTCCGGATTGGAAGCTGTTGTCCCGTCAAATGGAGTGCCGATAAAAACTGCCCAGCCTGTCACCATGCCTGTATCTGGACAAATGGTTTCGACTACTGTTTCACCAGCTCAACCTGTGACGGCAAGTCCGGATGCCGCGGAAGTTTTAAAAAACTGGCCGGGTTTTCGTGGCCCATTGGGTAATGGAGTCAGTGCTTTCACCAATATGCCAGTGTCATGGGATGTAAAAAGCGGCAGGGGGATAATATGGAAAGTCAAAGTGCCGCTTTCAGGAATGAGTTCTCCGGTAGTATGGGGTAACCGGGTTTTTCTGACTGGTGCTTCTGAAACAAAACGTGAAGTATATTGTTATGATATTGCCAATGGAACTTTGCTTTGGACAGCGAGGGTTGACGCGGCGCCGGGCAATACGAACAAAGTTCCGCAAGTCAGTAAGGATGCCGGTTATGCTGCACCGACGCCCGTGACGGATGGTGTAAACGTTTATGCGATCTTTGCCAATGGTGATATTACTGCAATAGATTTCTGTTCGAAGAAAATATGGGATGTCGACATGGGATTATGTAACAATACATATGGTTATTCTGCTTCGCTTGCGATTCATAAGGGCAAGATCATTGTCCAGTATGACAGTGTCGATGCGGATGGCAAGGTTTCTGAGATGATTGCTTTGGATGCTGCCACGGGAAAAAAGGCGTGGAGTATTACAAGGCCGGTTGCCGACTCCTGGCCTTCGCCGATTGTGGCGCAGACGGGGAAGGGTGCACAACTTATCTCCATGGCTAACGAATGGATCATCGCTTACGATCCTGTTGCCGGTAAGGAGTTATGGAAAGTCAAATGTGCCGGTAGCGAGGTTACTCCATCACCTATTTATGCCGGCGGATTAGTTATCGCATCCATCGCAGCAGAACAGGTTTATGCAATACGACCGGATGGGCAGGGTGATGTCACCAAAAGTCATGTGGTTTGGCGGTCGGAAGACGGTGTAGCCGATGTTTCTTCCCCCGTCAGTAATGGGGAACTGGTTTTCTTTGCACATTCAGGCGGAACGCTGACCTGTATTGAGGTCGCCAGTGGAAAAATAATCTGGGACAAAAGTCTGGATGGTGAATTTTATGCATCACCCGGTTTGGCCGGTGATCGGCTTTATTTGGTAACCCGTAATGGTGAGGTATTCATTGTCAGGGCTGGCCGCAAGTATGAAGAAATTGGCAAGACCAGTCTTGGTGAACCAAGTGATTGTTCTCCTGCTTTTGTGGATGGACGGATCATTATGCGGGGAGCAACCAATCTATTTTGTATAGGAAACAAATGAAAGGGAACAGACGTCGGAAGTCAGGTGTCTGATATTAAGCTAAAGAATTGAGATTGTCGGCAAGGATGAGATTTCATGGGTGACACAACTGAAATAAAAAAGGTTGAGAAGATTGACCTTGGTATTGTTGATGCTGCTGTGGCGGAATTCGGTCGTTCTCCGTCAGCGGTCATTCCCATACTGCAGAAACTTCAGCGGCATTACAGGTATTTGCCGGAAGTTGCGTTACGCCGTGTATGTGAGTTAACGGAAATCACGCCTGCATCAATAACCGGCGTTTCCACTTTTTATTCACAATTCCGGCACCGTCCCACGGGCCGTCACTTGATCAGCGTTTGTCACGGTACCGCTTGTCATGTTAAAGGATCGGAATTGATCCAGGATGTCTTGATGCGGCATTTAAAAATCAAGGAGGGGGACGATACCGATGCTGATGGTGTATTTACTCTTGAGAAAGTTGCATGTCTTGGGTGTTGTACGCTGGCGCCGGTCATTAAAATTGATGGAGTGACATACGGACACTTGACGCCTGACACAGTGCCACGCGCAATCCGGGATTTCCTGGAACTTGAGAAGCGGCGCGTAGTACCGCGCCGGCATGGCAAATCTGAATCAACTACCGAAAAACTTGCAGAGATCCGGATAGGTGTGGGCTCCTGCTGTGTTGCCGGTGGAAGTTTGAATGTCCGTGAACAGCTTGAAGATGAAGTAAGGAAGACCGGCGCAGCTGCTGTCATCAAACCTGTCGGCTGTGTGGGTATGTGCCACCAGACACCGCTTGTCCAGATAGTTGCGGCAGGTGGTGAACCTGTCACATATGCAAAAGTCAAGGCGGAGGATGCGGCACAAATCGTAAGGCGGCATTTTAAATCAAAGGGATTGTTGAGGCAAATCAGGACCAATGCGTCTGTAATGCTTGAACAATTACTGACAGATGAGACATGGGAGCCTGTCGACCGTTATGCCCTTGATGTGAGGGATGCACCGGTGTGTTCGTTCCTTGGCAGGCAAAAAAGGATTGCGAGTGAGTGGTGTGGAAGCCTTGATCCCCTGAATATCGATGAATATATTACGGATGGCGGTTTCACGGCTCTGAAGAAATGTATCAAGGACAGCAGACCGGATGATGTGGTTAATACCATCATTCAGTCCGGTTTGCGCGGACGCGGTGGCGCAGGTTTTCCGACAGGGAAAAAATGGACAATGGTACGTAAAGCTTCAGGCACTCCAAAATACATTGTTTGTAACGGTGATGAAGGTGATCCAGGCGCATTTATGGACAGGATGCTGCTGGAATCATTTCCTTACCGGGTTCTTGAAGGAATGGTCATAGCGGCTTATGCGATAGGAGCAAAAGAAGGTTTCCTGTATATCCGTGCCGAATATCCGCTTGCCCTGCAGAGAATTCGTTCTGCCATGTCCACGATGGAAACCAGGGGTTACCTTGGTGAAAATATTTTCGGAGGTGGTTTCGGTTTGAAACTGAAAATTGTTGAAGGCGCGGGTGCATTTGTGAGTGGCGAAGAAACTGCATTACTGGCCGCCATTGAAGGCCGGCGTAGTATGCCTCGTTTTCGTCCGCCATATCCCGCTGAAAGCGGATTATGGGGACAACCTACTAATATTAATAACGTGGAAACTTTTGCCATAGTTCCCTGGATTATCAGGAATGGAGCTGAAGCACTTTCGTCGATGGGAACGTCCACCAGTAAAGGTACCAAGGTTTTTTCACTGGCAGGAAAAGTTGTGCGCGGCGGGTTGATTGAAGTACCAATGGGAATTACCGTCAGGGAAATTGTTCAGGAGATCGGTGGCGGGACGTCCGGTGGGAAAATGTTCAAGGCTGTACAGATCGGAGGACCTTCCGGCGGATGTATTCCGGCGAAGTTGGCTGATACCATGGTAGATTATGAAACTTTGGAGGCGGCCGGATGCATCATGGGATCAGGCGGAATGGTCGTTCTTGATGAGTCCGACTGCATGGTAGATATTGCACGGTATTTCATGACTTTCACGCAAAGGGAATCCTGTGGCAAATGTACCTATTGCCGGATAGGAACAAAGCGAATGCTCGAGATTTTGGAGCGGTTATGTGAGGGTAAGGGTGAAAAAGGTGATATCGAAAGGCTTGAACATCTCGGACATACCACAAAGTCAGGCAGTTTATGCGGACTCGGCAGGACTGCGCCTAATCCTGTGTTATCGACGATAAAGCATTTTCGAGAGGAATATGAGGCACACATAGAAGGATGGTGTCCTGCAGGCAAATGCAGAGCTCTCATTTCGTACCACATCAATGATGACTGTATTGGATGTACGCGGTGTGCACAGGCATGTCCCGCAGATGCCATAGAATTGATGCCATACCAGGAACACGAGATCCAGCATGAAAAATGTACAAAATGTGACACTTGCAGGCAGGTATGCCCGTCGGGAGCCGTTAAAATCCGACACACTAAAACAGGAGTTGATATAGAATGCCGCAACTGAAAATAAACGGCAGGAATGTTGTTGTTGAAAGAGGAACAACTTTACTCGATGCCGCCCGGAGTATTGGCATAGACATACCGACCATGTGTTATCTGAAGGGATATGCGCTTTTCACATCCTGCATGATTTGTGTCGTAAAGGAGCAGACATCCGGCAGGTTTCTGCCGTCCTGCAGTGCGCCTGCCGCTGACGGCATGATTGTGGAAACGGATAGCGAGGAAGTCCATCACCAGCGGAAGAATGCCCTCGATCTGCTGCTAAGCGAACATGTTGGAGATTGCGAGGCCCCATGCCGGATAACCTGTCCTGCACATATGAATATTCCGTTAATGATTCGCCAGATTGCAGCAGGGAAAATGAAGGAAGCGATTGAGACGGTAAAGGAAGATATTGCCTTGCCGGCAGTTCTCGGGCGGATTTGTCCGGAACCATGCGAAAAGGCGTGCCGCCGTTCACGTTATGACGCTTCTCTTGCCATATGTCTCCTGAAGCGTTTTGCTGCCGACGAAGACCTTTCCGAAAAGTCACCATACATGCCTGTTTGCAGAAAAGCATCGGGAAAGAAGGTGGCGATTGTCGGGGCAGGGCCTGCCGGTCTTTCCGCCGCTTACTACCTTGTACAGACAGGACATGCCTGCACAATTCTTGATGACCACCCCGAACCGGGCGGTCAACTTCGTTACGGGGTGCCGGAAAATATTCTTCCACGAGCGGTCCTGGACAAGGAAATAGATGTTATCAGGAAACTCGGCGCGATGTTCAGGGTGAAGTGCCGTGTTGGTAATGATGTGAGCATGGATCAACTGAAGAAAGAATACGATGCTATTATTCTTTCGCCTGGGAAGACGGAACCTCAGCCTGATTCATTGTGGGGTATTGATTCCGATGCACATGGAATAAAAGTTGATCCACATTTACTCAGGACATCCGATGAAAAAATATTTGCAGGAGGTGAAGCTGTTCACCCGGGCCATCTTGCGGTAAGGGCTGTTGCTCACGGGAAGACAATGGCAGTTTCAATTGATCAGTATCTCGGTGGACAGAAGGTGACTGGTCTTGTGAGACGATTCGAATCGCGCATGGGAAAACTGCAGGAAGCGGAAATATACGAACTTATGAAAGATGTGGATGTATCAGCCGGTATAGAACCGGCGGGCGGTGCTCTCGCCGGATTTTCGGCTGAAGAAGCAATCAGGGAAAGTAAACGATGTATGCATTGCGATTGTCGAAAAGCGGAAGCGTGTAAGTTAAGGGATTTCACGGATCGATACGCGGCAAGTCAAAAGCATTTCAACGTGGAAGGCCGGAAAAGTTTCCAGAGAATTACGACTCATACCAGCGTTATTTTTGAACCAGGAAAATGTATCAAGTGCGGAATCTGTGTCAGGATTACCGAGCATGCCCATGAAAAACTGGGGCTTGCATTCAAAGGGCGCGGCTTTGAATCTGTTGTTGATATACCATTCAATGAACCGCTTGGCGCAGGTTTGCAAAGTACAGCCGAGGAATGTGTGAAACAGTGTCCGACTGGTGCGCTGGCATTTAAAAATGCCTGAAGAAATTCAATGAAGATTGTTCAAATAATTCCCGGTACAGGTGATACCTATTATTGTCAGAATTGCATGCGCGACAGGGAACTTGTCATGGAACTGCGGCTGCTTGGCCATGATGTCATCCTTGCGCCCATGTATCTGCCGGTTTTTTCAGAGGGTGAAGATATTGGAACTGATGTGCCGGTTTTTTATGGAGCCGTAGGCGTATATCTTTCACAGTATTTCCCATCCTTGTCCAATGCACCGCAATGGTTGAAGCGTCTTATCGATTCACGCAGACTTCTTGGCTGGATTGCGCAAAAATCAGGAACCACGCGTGCGAGCGGTCTTGAAGAAATGACCCTGTCGATTTTGAAAGGTGAAAACGGGGGACAAAAAAAAGAGCTGGGTCGTTTGGTGTCATGGTTGGTTCAAGAAGGAAAACCTGACGTTGTACATCTCTCTAATGCTCTTCTTCTTGGACTGGCAGGACGAATCAAGAATGAACTTGGGGTACCTGTTGTCTGCACTCTGCAGGATGAAGATGCATGGATTGATTCCATGGAGCCGGATGCCGCACGCAAGGCTTGGGATCTCATGGCGGAGAAATCTTCAGATATTTCAGCCTTTGTACCGGTGAGTAATTATTACAGCGACCTGATGCAAAAGAGATTGAAACTTGGCCCCGAACGTTTCCATGTTGTGCCGATAGGAATCAACATCGAGGGTTATGGGGAAGCAAGGTTGTCATCCGAACGACCGGTCATCGGTTACCTTTCGAACATGACGGAGTCGCTCGGGTTGGGGGTCATGGTGGACGCTTTCATTATATTAAAAGACAATGACCGGCTGAAGAATCTCAAGTTGAAGGTATTGGGCGGACAAACGCCCGAGGACCGGCCTTTCCTTCGGCATTTACGACGGAAATTGGCTTCAAAAAACATGGGCGATGATGTTGAGTTCTTGTCGGAATTTGACCGAAACAGTCGTATTGAGTTTATCAGGACTCTATCTGTAATGTCTGTACCTGTACCGCATCCCGAGGCATTCGGAATGTACATTGTGGAGGCATTGGCGTGTGGTGTACCGGTAGTTCAACCAAAAGTGGGCGCATTTCCAGAAATAGTTGAAGCTACAGGCGGCGGTATCTGTTATGAACCAAATGATGCGGTGACGCTTGCGAAGACACTTGAAAGTCTGCTTCTTGATCCGGAATGTATCCGTAGCATGGGACAATCCGGACGGAAGGTCGTCCTTGAAAATTTCAGTGTAAAGAAAACTGCAGCAAGTATGCTGGAGGTTTATCGCAAATGTTTAAAAGGTTAAGAATTACTGCATTGACCGTTGTTATGTTTACGTACAGCCAGTTCAATGGGTGGACTGCGGAACAGGGCAATACAACAGGAACAAATGCTCTGCAGTTCTGGCCGGTCTATCATGGTGATGCCGCCCTGCGCGGAATTGCAGGAACTACTTTGTCTGAGAAACTTTCCGTTCTGTGGCGGTTCAAGGTTGGAGCGCCGGTAACGGTTACGCCAGTGGTGGGTACCAACAGGATATTCTTCATAGCAGAAAATGGGGAGACATTTGCCATAAGCATGCAGGGTGAAAAAATCTGGGTGGCGGCTATACGTCAGGAATCGGCAAAAACCAACGTAACACAACATGTCGAGAAATTCTCAACGCAGCCGATGTATGTTCGTGGCATATTGCTTGTTGGATCGGACCAGGGAAATCTTCATGCCCTGGAAGCGGACACAGGTAAAACGAAGTGGAAATACCAGGTTGGTGAAAATATAAACGGTACAGCAAACTGGATTGAACCGGAAAGTGGGCGTGGATTGAGCGTTATCGTTATTTCCCAGGCCGATGGAATCGTTCATTGTCTTGATCTTGAAACTGGTAAGCCGATATGGGTATCGCAGGCGGTGTCACGTTGTGATGGTTCGCCGGGTGTTGGTAAGGATTTTATTGTTTTTGGCAGTTGTGATGCTGCATTGCATGTTTTGTCGTCGGCCAGAGGAGAATCAATCGGGCGGGTGGAACTTGAAGGTGACGGGCAGGTGGCTGGCGGTGTGGCAATAGATGGCAACCTGGTTTTTGCCGGAACCCGTGGAGGATTGGCCGTCTGTGCGGATGCAAGGAAAGGTACCATCGTATGGACGAATCAAGTTTGTTACAGTGAGGTTTTTACAACCCCTGCAGTGACGAAGAGCCGGGTTGTATTCGGTTCAAGTGATGATTCGGTTTTTTGCCTCAACCGGGCTGATGGAAAGAAAATATGGAGTTTTACGGTTGATGGTAGCCCTTTGTCGCCTGTTGTCGCAGGAGACAAGGTGGTTGTTTCAGCGGGAGGAACGCTCTATATTCTGAAACTTGAAGATGGTAGAAAACTGTGGACCGGCAAAGCGAGTGATTCCATTTCCTCGCCGGCTGTGATTGACGGTAAGGTTGTTATCGGCTCTGACGATGGATTTATTATCATGTATGGCGCGGGAAAATAAATATGACGACACCATTGTTAGTACTTGAAAAAATCTCGAAGAAATATCTGTCTGCTGGCGGCGGATTGGAAGTTCTCAAGGACATCGATCTTCAGGTGATGAACGGTCAGTCGGTGGCTATTGTTGGCCCATCAGGATCGGGCAAGAGTACGCTCCTGAACATCGTTGGAACACTCGATCTGCCCACAAGCGGTAAAGTCATGTTCGATGGACAGGATATTCTCAACTTGAACGAAAAGGAACAAGCGGACATTCGTAACAGGAAGATAGGGTTTGTCTTTCAGCTTCATCATCTGTTGCCGCAGTGTACTGTCCTCGAGAACGTGCTTGTGCCTGTGCTTGTCAACGAACATGCAGCAAATGCCGAACAGAGGGCCAGGGATCTGCTTGAACAGGTTGGACTGTCAGAGCGGCTTGATTACCGGCCTGGTCAATTATCCGGTGGAGAGCGACAAAGGGTTGCCGTTGTCCGGGCCATGATCAACGGTCCAAAACTTCTTGTGGCCGATGAACCGACAGGTTCACTTGATATAGCTGGGGCAGACAAACTGGCTGATCTTCTGGTGAAAATGAACAAGCAGCATGGTTTGACGTTGATAGTGGTCACGCATTCACTATTGCTGGCCGGCCGTATGGATATGGTTTATGAACTTTCCGGCGGCAGGCTTGTTTCCAGGAAGTAAAACATGACAGGACTACGACTGAGTATCCGCAGTGCTTTATTCTACTGGCGTACCCATTTGAGTGTGTTGGCCGGGATCATTCTCGCTGGCGCAGTTCTTGTTGGCGCCATGCTTGTTGGAGATTCGGTCAGGTACAGTTTGATGAAGTCCGCTCTTTTACGTCTTGGAAATGTTCATTATGCCTTGAACACTCAGGGTCGTTTTTTCCGGCAGGATCTTGCAGAACGTTTGGAGAAAGAAGCCAAAACTCTCGTGGCTCCGGCATTACTCCTGCGCGGTATTGCGATACGGCAGGAGAATACTGATGAAAAATCCCGGCAGGTAAACAATATTCAGGTCATTGGTGTTGACAGGCGTTTCTGGGGCTTATCCGGCAACTCCGTAGTAACGTTTGCGGAAGATGAAATTGCCGTCAATGCGAAACTTGCCGCTGAACTTTGCCTCAAGACCGGAGATGAAATCTCCATTCGTATCGGTAAACCTTCGTTACTTTCCAGGGATGCACCTCTTTCCTCCCGGAAAGGGGATGACACCGTCCGCGGAACGTTTTCCATTGCAAAAATTGTATCTGACGGGGAACTGGGCAGATTCAGTCTTACTGCCAATCAGATTGTTCCTTGTAATGTGTTTGTGAACCTGAGTTGGTTGCAGAAGAATGTTTTTCTCGAAGACAAGGTTGATTTGTTGCTTGCGGCAGGAAAGGAAGATCTGACTGTTGAAAAACTCAATGGTGTAATAAAGAAAGTCTGGCGAATTGAAGATATCGGCCTCATCCTCCGGGATTTTGAAGGCAGGGGATTATTTCAACTTGAGAGCGAGCGGATATTCATGGATCCGGCAATCACGCGTGCGGCGCTGAATATTGAGAAGCCGGTTGGCACGCTCACATATCTTGTGAACTCTATTTCGAAGGAAGACAGGGATGGTTCCCGCAGGACACCATATTCATTTATAACAGCGCTTGCTCCTTCTGCTGACCGTGCTCTTGGACCTGTGCCGCCGGACATGACAGATGATGAAATAATTTTAAACCGCTGGCTTGCCGATTGTCTATCGGCCAGGACAGGTGAGACTATTGCCGTGTCATATTATGAACTCACGCCTTCAAACAAGTTTATTGAAAAAAGCAGGTCTTTCAAAGTCCGCCATATTCTTGAGATGAGTGACATCGCGGATGAAAAGGATCTTGGCCCGAAGTTTCCGGGTTTGACCGACGCCGATCGATGTACAGAATGGGACATCGGCATGCCGCTGGAAAAAGACAAAGTTGAGGACAAGGCAAATGAAGCCTACTGGAAGGCATATCGGGCAACACCGAAAGCTTTTGTGACTTTGAAAGCGGGACAGGAAATGTGGTCCAACCGGTTCGGCAATCTGACCTCTGTACGTTTTCCGGTGGCGCGTTGTGGAAAAGAATTAATTGTTGAAACACTGCGTCAACGCATTAATCCGGCAGAAACCGGATTGAGTTTCGCTCCAGTTCGTGAGGCGGCGCTCAAGGCGGCTGGTGAGGCAATGGATTTCGGACAACTTTTCCTCGGGATGAGTTTTTTCCTGATCGTTGCCGGCTTGATGCTGACAGGATTACTGTTTGCCTTCGGGATACAACAACGTTCAGAGGAGATGGGTATTCTGCTGGCTGTTGGATACCGGCCCGGACACGTGCGACATTTGCTGATGCAGGAAAGTTGTCTACTGGCGGTGGTGGGTTCAATTGCCGGCGCTTTTCTCGGGACGTTATATACCCGTGCGCTGATCTGGGGACTGGGCAACTACTGGCAGGGAGCGGTGGCGAATTCTGCTATTCAATATCATGCAGAACCGGTGACGGTGATAAAAGGTGCCGTCATGAGTTTCCTCTGTGCCATGTTTTCCCTTGTGATTGCCGTAAGAAAACAATCCGTCAGACCTGCGCGTGAACTGCTCACAGTCGATTTTTCGCAGTCCTACGAACCGGCAGGATCTGTACCGGGCAAAGGACGGCTGTTGGGGATGCTATCTCTTGCCGGTGTTGCGATTGCGCTGGGTATTATCGGGTATTCTGCGATGACCGGGATGCATAATGCCGTTGAGACTTTCTTTATGGCAGGAACGCTGTTTCTAATCGCATTTCTTGGCTTGAGCAGGGAAGTCCTTGTTCGGCTGGATCAGATGTGCCGTGGTTTGTCCGTTACTGTACTGGGTTTACGTAATGCCGGTCGTCGCCGCGGAAGGAGTCTGACAGTGACCGGACTCCTTGCCTGCGGATGTTTCCTTGTTTTTGCAGTATCTTCCATGCAGGAGGATATCGGGGCTGATGCCGTCAAGCGTTCATCTGGTACTGGTGGTTTTGCACTGTTTGGTGAATCTTCTTTTCCAATCCAGATGGATTTAAACAGCGTAGAAGGACGTAAAAAAGTCAAACTCGAAAGGGAACAGGACCTGAAAAATGTTGAGATTGTATCGTTGAAGGTCCGTGATGGTGATGATGCAAGTTGTTTGAATCTGAACCGTGCACAGTCACCGCGACTTATCGGCGTTGATCCGCAGGAATTTGTGAAGCGGAAAGCATTCATGGCGCCGGACAATAGAGAACAAAACTGGAAATTACTTGCGGAACAATTGCCGGATGGAGTTGTACCGGGGCTTGCGGGTGATTCCAACACCGCAATGTGGGGATTGAAAAAGAAAGTTGGCAGGGAAAAAGGCGACACGCTGACTTACCGTGATGAAAGGGGCGAATTGTTCAAAGTAAAGTTGGTTGGTTCTTTGCCGATGAGGCTTTCTGTTTTCCAGGGTTCGATTCTGATTCCTGCAGGCTCATTTACAGCAAAGTATCCTTCCGAAAACGGATACAGGATGTTTCTGTTTGATGTTCCGTGGGGAACCGAACGTAATGTGATGGAGCTTCTGGCCGGGAAGCTTGGAAAATTTGGAGTAAATATTTCCACTACTGTTGAGAGGTTGAAGGAATTCTACTCTGTTGAATCCACATATATGGCGATGTTTCTTGTACTCGGTGGATTGGGTTTGCTTCTGGGCAGTGCCGGCATGGGGATTGTTGTTCTGCGAAACATTCTTGAAAGGCGGAATGAACTGGCATTGTTTAAGGCTGTTGGTTATTCCGATGCAAATGTACGCCGTGTTGTTCTGACCGAACACTGGTTGATACTGGCCATGGGGTTGATGACTGGTGTTGTGTCTTCCCTTGCCGCAATGTGGCCAAGTTTTCATGCGCCGGGCGTGCGTCTTCCGTACATGACAATGGCATTGTTCATCAGCGGCATCGCAGTGTTCCAGTTGTTATGGATTATTTCTTCCGTACGTATAGCCATGCGCCAATCGATGATCAGTGCTCTCAGGAATGAGTAAAAAGCCATACTCTAATGACGTACATACCACAGTCCGTTGGTGAGCATTTTGTCGCCACTTCCCTGGACACCATCCTTGAAGCCAAAGACGTATTGGCGGTATGGACCGGATAAACGTATTTCAATTTTGTCAGTTCGAATTACGACAAACTGGGGCTTTAATTCCCGGATGGGTTTTGGTACGTCGGGCGTAATTCCTTTTATGGCATCAATGGCCTTTTCCCCTTCGGCGAGGTTCGGATTGCCGTTCCAGTCGTTTCTGTATTTGTCTTTGTTAACCAGCATTTCACGGCAGGCGGTAAGTAATGCCCCATGGTCGGCCGTTAATACACGATGCTGGACAATGGATGCTTTTACTGGATTCACCAGGAGGCCGCAGACGATATAAGATATTGCGACAATAATAAGAATAAGGAAAACGATAACAAACCACCAGCCTAGACCGTGCGTTTTCATCTTTCAGTGACCAACTTTCAACTGACCCAGGAGATCAGCATATCCACCAAATCTATAATGTTGTGAATTTTACAGGAAAGCACCGGTGGGTCAAGGTAAGAAACCGCAAATGGCGGGCGACCCGGAACCCTGCTTGGCCTAACACCCGTAGGTTTCGGCAACAGGAGTGAAGGCTGGTGCCTGGGGAGGGAGTCGAACCCTCACGCTTTTAAGGGCGAGGGATTTTAAGTCCCTTGTGTCTGCCATTCCACCACCCAGGCGTATTTAATGCGGGGGCATCATACGATAGCGTGGAGATGTTTTTCAAGTAGAAGTCAATTATAATGGCCCGACAGAACGTGAGAAGAAACATCCTGTTCAGGTCTGATATGACAGCTTGAATACTATAAATGTTGTAAGAAGCTTACCACCGCCTATTCCATTGCGGACAGTACGTCGTCGAGCGACAGCGTGGCGAACGTGGTGGCGGAGTCGGACATCGCGTAGGGGATGATAAGCTGACGGCCGTGCAGGAGACTTCCACAAGAATAGACGACGTTGGGCACATAGCCTTCGCGCTCATTTTCATTCGGTTTGATCAGAGGCTCGCGTAAGCGGCCGATGACTTTGGTCGGATCATCCCGGTCGAGCAGGAAAGCACCGATGCAATATTTCCGCATCGCTCCTACGCCATGGCTGAGCACGAGCCATCCGGCTTCTGTTTCAATCGGTGATCCGCAGTTGCCCATTTGAATGAATTCCCAAGGGAACTTCGGCGTTAAGGCGAGCTGCGTGGAATGCCAGAAATGGAGATGGTCCGAGAACATCACATAGATGTTCTCATAATCCTGGCGGCCGAGCATCGCGTAGCGACCATGGATTTTTCGCGGAAAGAGCGCCATGCCTTTGTTCTGTACCGCCGGCCCGTTCAGGGTGATGAATTTAAAGTGAAGAAAGTCCGGCGTCTGGATGAATTGTGGCAGGATCATACGGCCGTCGTAGGCGGTATATGTGGCGTAGTAGGTCCGCGCGCCGTCCTCGTGTTGGAAAAGAACGAAACGGGCGTCCTCAATGCCGTTGCTCTGTGATGGCGTGGTTGGAAACAACACGCGTTCGGACAGATTCGAGTCCGATGCGAATTGCACTTCGTAATTCGATTGGGCCAGCATGATAACTTTTCTGGCCACGTCCGCGGTTTCCTGTTTGCGCGCACGGAGCTGTCTCGCGGCTCGACTGACGCTGGCACTCAGTTCCTCAAGGGTAAACTCATCTGGCAGATCGTGCAGCGCACGCCTGCTGAATCCTCCCACGAGACCGAGCTCCTGAAGTTTGCGTTCGAACAGGACCTTCTCGTAGGACAAATTCGGCGTTTGTGCGGGTTCGAGGCAGTAATGGGTGGCGGGAGTGAGATTGATGTTGTCCCTGGCGTCCAGAATTCCGACACGAAACGTAATCGAGGAAATGTGCCCTTCGCCCGTGGCCCGCAGACTCAGGATGAAGCGCAGCGCGCCCCGCGGCAGATGTGTCTGATCCGGATGTGGTACGATAGAGGGATTGAACAGCGCGGCCGCCTCAAGTGAATACTCGTGGCTGAAATACGAGCCGAGTAACAGTTTTCGTTCCCTGGAGAGTTTTCGTTCGGTACGCAAACAGGGTCGCAACTGTTCAAACCGGCGTTCGAGGAATTCATCGGTCTTTACATGGCGTTCGCCGAATTCGGCCTTTACCTGCGCCCATAGCGTGTGGACTTTGCTTTCGGGAAGGGCCATGACATTGGCGCAGATGCGGAAAGCGCGCGGGTCGTTAGTTTGGAGAAACGGACGGAGCAGTACCCGTGTGCGGTCCGGACGTAAAACGAGGTTCTTGCGTTTGATTTGTGTGGTTTTCATGGTTGGCTACGAAGCGGGCTGGTCGAGGATCGTGATAGTGTTCTGCATGCGTTGCATTTCTGCGAGGGAGAGCAGAAAGGCGAGTGTCGATTCCGCGCCCTGGTTCCCGTTGACCCGATCCACGTGCAGCGCATCACGACAGCCACCGGTGCTCGGGGAATACAGTTCCAGTCCCAGATCGTTCCACCCCAGAAACCAGTCGAACGCGCGTTGGGCCTGCTCGAACCACCACGGGTCGGAGATGACACGGTAAGCGGCGAGACTGGCCGACACCATGGCGTACGCCTCGATGGGTTGCTGGTCGAAGAGGGCACGTACACCGCCACGCCGGTAGAAACCATTGCTGCCGATGGGACGCAAGTGGCCGTGTTCGGAGGTTTGCACTTCCGCAAGCCAGCGTAACGTCTTTAAGCCGCGTTCCAGCACGGCGGGTTGGCCGGTACCGCGCCCGCTGAGAATCAGGGCGTGCGCGAGCTTGGCATTGTCGTACGTCAGCTCCTCCTCAAACCAGGGCCAGTCCGGTTGGGCCGTTCGGTCGAACAACCCCATAAGCAGCGTCGTGAGAGTTTCACGGATTTGGTTGACCGCACGGTCGCCGCTCAGCCGGCGGAGATACTCGTGAATACCCATGAGGCCGTACGCCCACGCGCGCGGCGACGTGAACCCCGTCACTGCCGGAAGCGCCTGCATGAAGAGCTGTCCGGCCATGACCTGGAAACTCCGATACGGTGAGCGTCCCGCGCCAAGGCCGAGGGCCCAGAGCGCCCGCGCGTGACAATCCTCCGACCCCTGTTCGTCAAGCCACCGACGATCAAAGCTCAGATGGTTGTGAAACCGCTTCGTTTTTGGATCGAAGGCGTGATGGAGAAACGCCGCGTAGGTGGTGGCCAGTGTTCGCATGCGCACGGGTTCTTCTTTCAGGACATCGAGCAGTACGGCGAGAATGAAGGCGCGCGCGTTATCGTCCGTGCAATACCCCTCGGAAAAATTCGGCACGGTAAAAATGGCGTGCTGGAATATGCCGGTCGAGTCGGTCATTCGTGAGAGATGATCCAATTTCAGCTCAGGTAACTGTCGCGGCGCCTTGTCCAGCGTTTTTGTGGCAAAGGATTTTCGTGACAACACGGCGCCTTCGATCCGCGCTCTTTCAAACGATTGCATGTACATCCGCGCCACGTTGCTCCAGATCATGTCGCGGCCCAGTTTGTACGCATTCTTACGCATGGCATGCCGGCGCGTTTCATTGCGCAGCAGGCCGATGACCTCGCGCGCAATGGCCGGGGCGTCGCCGAACGGCACGAGCACGCCACGATCTTCGGCCAGCAATTCGGTCGCGTGCCAGTAAGGGGTCGAGATCACTGCCTTGCCTGCACCGAACGTATAGGCCAGGGTGCCCGATGTGATCTGCGCTTCGTTGAGATAGGGCGTGATGTAGAGATCGGCCGCACCGATGAATTCCTTCAGTTCTTCGATCTCCACGAAGCGGTTGTAGAAAATGACATTCTTCTGGACTTTATTCTTTTTGGCTAGGCGTTCGAGACTAAGGCGATAGACCTCGCCTTGCTCGCGTAGTTCGTTCGGATGCGTGGCGCCGAGTACGATGTATACCACATCGGGAAATTCCTCGAGAATGGTCGGCAGCGCCTTGAGCACATGTTCAATGCCTTTATTCGGCGAAAGCAGACCGAAAGTGAGCAACACCACCCGTCCCTCCACTCCGAACTGGTCCTTGTAATAATTCGGGTCGACGAATGGGATGTCGGGAATGCCGTGCGGGATGAAATCCAGCTTGGCAGGTGGTGTCTGGTAAATTTCCCGTAGCATCTGCCTTCCCCGCTCGCTCATGACGACCAGCCGGGTCGAACGCGCAATCAGTTCTTGCATCACGCGCCGCTGCTCCGCGTTGGGATCGCGCAGGACTGTGTGGAGGGTGGTCACCACGGGCATGTTCAGTTCGCGCAACAGCGCCAGCACGTGGCTACCGGCCGGTCCGCCGTAAATCCCGAACTCGTGCTGCACGCAGACGATGTCCGTGTTACTGATGTTCAGGAAGTCCGCTGCGCGCTGGTACGATGGCAGATCCTGTTCCTCAATCTCGAAACGAACGACGTCCGGATATTCGTAGCCGCCCGCGATATCGTTTACCGGCACGGCGAAGCACTCGCTTTGCGGATGTTCCGCGGCCACGGCGGTCAACACGTCGGACGTGAACGTGGCAATACCGCATTTGCGCGGCAGATAATCGCCAAGAAACGCGATCTTTCGGATTTCAGAACTTGCTTCCATACGTCATTTCACCTGCCTTTGTTGTTCGACTTCGGCGGAGGTACCTCTCTTTGGCTCTTTTCATGCAAACGTAGAGTAGTGGTTATAAGAAATTGCTTTTTTGATATGGGCAGAAACCATAACCATTTTTTCTTGTTTTTGCCGTTCAATATTTACGGTTGGATAAGAACATAAGTTCAACCAATCGTCAATGTGGTTTCTGAGACAATTTGGTAAAATCAGTAGTTTAGCCAATGGTAAAAAAAGTTATTGCCAAAATTCAGGTAACGGCGAGACGGTCTTTAACCACCAACCTTGCATTTGCTGAATGGGTCCAGGTTTTTGTTGATGAACAACTACCCATGGCACTTTTGGACCGCCTGGCCCATCACGTTCACATCCTGACAACCAGCGGCAGACCATCCCATACCTTACCATATGGTACAAAAATCTGATTAACTATAGGCATTTATTTTGCTCGAATTTACAATCATCTCGTGACAGTTAGTTTATGAATAAAACATTTCTGTTTTCCTGAGAAATTGTGTCTGTTAATGTGTTAATTTTGATACTCAGATGTTATGCGATAATAAATTAATTATCAGGAAAGGCGGTATATTTTATGGGAGCACCTTTGACAGTTAAAGATATAGCCAAAATGATCGATCATTCATTGCTCAGGCCGGACATGACGATCAAGGAGATCAAGGAAGGTTGTAGAATTGCGGCGCAATATGATGTGGCTACCGTTTGCGTGAAACCAAGCGAGATTGATATCTGCGTGGAAGAACTGAAGGGAACAAACGTTCTCATAGGGACCGTTATAGGTTTCCCGCATGGTGGATCGACAACTGCGGTGAAGGTATTTGAAGCGGAAGAGGCCATAAAAGCGGGTTGCGTTGAGATTGACATGGTCTTGAATATCGGGCGACTGGTTTCGAGGGATTTTGTGTATGTCGAAAAGGACATAAAAGCTGTTGTCGATGCGGCACATGCCAGGGGTATCGTTGTCAAAGTTATACTTGAGAATGCTTATTTGACCGATGATTTGAAAGAAATGGCGTGTAAGATTTGTGAAAAAGCCGGCGCTGATTTTGTTAAGACATCAACCGGCTATGCGAAAAGCGGTGCGACCATAGCAGACCTGAAGCTTATGAGGAAATCATGCAGCAGCAAAGTTAGAATAAAAGCTGCCGGCGGAGTCAGGACTCTGGATAATGCATTGTCTGTGAAGGCGGCAGGTACGGTAAGGTTTGGCGCCACTGCAACGGTGGCTATTCTTTCTGAAGCAGCCAAAAGGGAGGCAGCTGGTACTCTCGTTGAAATGAATAAACCGGTTGAACTAATTAAAAGCTGATTACTTTACGGGTTGAATATCCACCTTTATTATTCTGGTTTTCTTTCACAGATTGAATTTGTGATGATTTCAACAGGCGTATATCGTCCAGAAGCCATGTGTAAGCTGTTCACTGTTTAAGATTAGTTTCATAGAGATATCAGTTATCGAAAGTACAGTATTAAATGGATTGTTGTATCACCCCAAAAACGTTAAGATTACAAACATAGAAGGTGTGCTGCATGAATGAGTGATTGCTGAGGAGAAAATGAAGAAAACTAAAGGAATACCGGAAGAATCTTCCTTGTGGTACTCACCAATTCTCGAAGACATTCGCGAGGGCATTCTTATTGCGGATATTCGAACCAAGCAGATCAGATATTCCAATCCCGCAATTCGTACCATGCTGGGGTACAGTGCCGATGAATTTAAACAAATGATCATACGGAATATCCATCCGGAATCCGAATGGCCTCATATTCTTTCCGAGTTTGAAGCACAGGCACGGGAAGAGAAGATTCTGGTTGTCAATATTCCATGTCTGCGTAAGGACGGAACGATCATCTATGCAGACATCAACGCCACCAAGCTTATGTTGGATGGACAGGAATGTAATGTGGGGTTCTTTCGTGACGTTACCGAACGCAAGCAGATCACCGAGCGTGACCGGAACGCGCATCAACAACTCTTGAATATCATCGAGTTTTTACCAGATGCCACCTTTGTGATCGACCAGGACAAGCGGGTTGTAGCGTGGAACCGGGCCTGCGAGATCATGACGGGAGTAAAGAAAGACGCGGTATTGGGCCTTGGCGATTACGCCTATGCCGAACCGTTCTTCGGCAAGCGACATCCAATTCTGATTGATCTGCTGGACGAACCATCCTTGCCGGAGGTGGAAGCCATTTACAAGTATATCAAGCGGATAGGCAACATCATTTATGCCGAGTCCTTTATTCCTCGTTTGCGTGGAGGTCAGGGTGCTCATCTTTGGGCTACTGCAGCACCATTGTTTGATCAGGAAGGAAAACGTTGCGGCGCAATTGAGGTTGTTCGGGACGTGACTGAGCAGAAGCATGTCGAACAGGCTTTGCGCGAAAGCGAACTCAAGCATCGTATGTTATTTGATAAGGCCAACGATGCGATCCTGCTGATGTGCCGGGATCGCTTCATTGACTGTAATGCCCGAACCCTTACGATGTTTGGTTGCCGTCGCGATCAGATCATAGGCGCGCCGCCCTATGAATACTCACCTCCCACACAGCCGGACGGACGGCGTTCCGAGGAGAAGGCTCTGGAGAAAATCAATCTGGCGCTGGAGGAGGGACCGCAGTTCTTTGAATGGGAACACCGCCGGCGGGATGGAACGCCGTTTATTGCAGAGGTGAGTTTGAACCGATTTGAGCTGGCCGGGGAGACCCTGCTGCAGGCCACTGTGCGTGATATCACCAAACGTAAACGGGCGGAAGAGGCATTACGCCAGAGTGAAGCTACCATTCGTAGTGTATTCGGGGCCGCACCTGTCGGCATTTGTATCATGAAAGACCGGAAGTATCAAAGCGCAAACAAATACTGGTGTGAAGAGTTCGGGTATCCGGAAGAAAGTATCATCGGTAAAACCACCCGGATATTGTATGAAAGTGACGAGGAGTATAATCGGGTGGGACAGGAATTGTATGCTCATTTACAGGAAAGTGGTCTGGCATCGGTCGAGACAAGATTACGTTGCGGTGACGGGTCGTTCCGCGAGGTTGTTGTGACAGCTGCTCCCGTCCGGCCTGACGACCTTTCAGCTGGTACAGTGGCCATAATTCACGATGTCACCGAGCGTATGAAGGCGGCACAGGCACTTGCCGAACACCAGGCTAGATTGAAGGAATTAGCGCAATACCTGATGGACATCCGAGAAGAAGAACGAACAAGAGTTGCGCGGGAAATTCATGATGAATTGGGGCAAATGCTCTCCGGACTTCAAATGGATGTTTCATCTTTACAGAAGACGCTGGGAAATCAAACTGGTGCTACAACTGAATCACGACTGGTGACTACAAAACTGGAAGGAATGCGCGAGCTTCTGGATCGCGGTATTACAGAAGTTCGACGAATCAGCGCTTCATTAAGACCTGGAATGCTTGACGATCTTGGTCTTGCGGCTGCTGTGAAATGGCAGATTCGTCAGTTTGAGGAACGGACTGGAATACGCTGTGTATCAACTATACCTGAGATCCCTGAGTTGACCGGGAAAAAGGCCACGGCGATGTTCCGTATTTTTCAGGAGATATTGACAAATGTGATGAGACATTCCGGTGCAACGGAGGTGAAAATCGACTTGAGGATGGATTCAGGCCGGTATATACTAGAGATAATCGATAACGGGAGGGGTATTACGGTTCAGGAAGTTACCAGCACGAGGTCTTTTGGAATACTGGGCATGAAAGAACGTGTTCAAATGGCAGGTGGCGAATTCGATATCACAGGGGCACCTGGCAGGGGAACGCGAGTAAGGGTGATGATTCCGGCAACCGAAAGAAAAACGTGAGTGCGATTAAGATCAGGCTTACGATTAAGATTATGAGTACGAAGAAAATCAAAACGGAAAGAAGAATTTTGCGTGTGCTTATTGTGGATGATCACCCCATGATTCGAAAGGGATTATCTGATCTTCTCAGGGAAAATTTTGTAAAGGTGGATATCGGAGAAGCATCTTCATCTCAGGAGGCGCTGGATCAAATATGGAAGCATACATGGGACTTAATTCTACTTGATGTCTCTCTGCCGGGCCGTAGTGGCCTGGAAATTCTGAAAGACATCCGTAAAGATCGTCCGGTACTTCCAGTGCTGGTGTTGAGTGTTCATGAAGAGGAGGAATATGCCCTTCGGGTGCTCAAATCCGGCGCCAACGGTTATATCATGAAGAATAAAGCCTCCGACGAATTGGTGGGCGCCATAAACAAGGTGCTTTCAGGAGGCCGTTACGTCAGTTCTTCCATGACCGAATCCCTGATGGCCCACGTAGCCGGAGTCGAAACAGAGGAGTTTCATAAGAATCTGTCGGATAGAGAATATGAAGTATTCAGTCTTATCGCATCGGGGAAAAGTGTCTCAGAGATTGCCGGTAAAATATCTTTAAGTGTCAAAACAATAAGCACTTATCGAAGCCGGATACTGGAGAAAATGAACATGAGAAGTAATGCCGAACTTGTTCGTTATGCCGTATCCAAAGGCCTGGTTTCTTAGATTCAATCTTTATCATTGCATTCCTGAATATCGTGGTTCCTGCAGATCCCATTTGTAGGAACATGTCCTACACCATGTCAGTGAATACCTGACATTTCTTTCAGACCACAGGCCGACATACAACCAATATCCTTTTGTTCTATTATTGTGCTCAATGAAAGGAAAGGTGTCTCTATGAAAGTTCTCGTGGCAGACGATTCTGAAATAGTACGGCGAAGAGTGGTTGACATGGTCAAAACGTTACCCTCCGTGGAATCGACTACCGAAGCGAATGATACTTCGGAGGCTCTTGGTGTAATTAAGGCTTCAAAGTTCGATGTAGTTATTCTGGATATCAGTATGCCCGGAGGTGGCGGTATCGAGGTTTTGAAACAGTTAAAAACCATTAACCATTCGGCTGTTGTGATAATGCTGACAAATTACCCATATGAGGAATATCGCCAACAGTGCCAAATCGAGGGAGCAAACTATTTTTTTGACAAAACGAAGGACTTCCAAAAAGTTGTGGATGTCATGCTTGGGCTGGGAAGAAGGAGTAACTGATTATGAAATCAAAACGTTCCATTATACTGGTTGATAATCACGATGGTATGCGGGGAATTATGAGTAACTGGTTGGGTATTAATTTTCCTTACTGCACGATTCTGGAGGCTGGAACTGGTGAGGATTGCATGACCTTGGTAAAAACCAAACGACCGGTCATTGTTCTGACAGATCTGTACCTGCCCGGAATAGATGGGATCGAAACGACCCGCCGTATCAAGGAGCATGACCCTGATATCCATGTTGTGATTCTTACTTTATACGACGATCCTCTTCATCGTGACGCGGCGAAAAACGCCGGCGCCAGGGACTATGTACTGAAATACCAGATAAACAAGTGTTTGATCCCGATTTTGAAAGAGTTACTTCCGCCGGTGATCGAGGAGAAAGACCAGAAGAAGTGATTGCCGTAGAAGTCTGGAGTCTTTGGGGCGAAAAAAATCCTCGATATCTTCATGCGTCTTCGCAGGAGACCTCGGACTTGGAGTCCGTGGGATGAATGCGGGTTTTGCTACGCCGGATTCCGCGAAGAAACTGCGGGCTTCCAGCCTTCGCTCAAGGAGCTACGGCGGACACGTTAGCCCGCAGAGCTTCATTCGCAATACTATCGATGACTGCAGTGATCGTACCGCTCTCGGTCATAAATACAAATTCCTGCTACATGGTTGCGTTTCTTTATCTCTGTAACACATTTGGAATATAGCGAATTCATTTCGCTGGAAATTCACATTGTCTGACGTTTTTTCACCAGAAAGGACGTTGACACTGGCTATATTGTGATGTCAGACTTCTAAGCCATAATACAAGTCCTGCTCGCTATCGGTTGAATCCGGTAAAGGAGAGAGTATCCATGAACCAGCAGAATCGAAAACACGGCGTTTCATTCCTGATGCTTGCTTGCGCGGTGGTGCTCCCCGTGGTTATGGTCAGTTGTATTTCAACCTCTGACACATCATCAAAGAGTATGGTTGGGAAAGATGCCTGCCAATACTTCGTGGCTGTTAACGGTAATGACAACTGGTCCGGTAAACTGGCCCGGCCAAACTTTACTCGTACCGATGGGCCTTTTGCCACGATTACACGTGCGCGAGATGTGGTTCGTCAGTACAAGACTACTGGATCGTTGAAGTCACCTGTTACGGTACAAATTCGTGGTGGGAAATACTATATCACAGAGACCATTAGTTTCATTCCGGAGGATTCCGGCACAAAGGAATATCCCGTCATATACTCCGCTTATCCAGGTGAAAAACCGGTTCTTATCGGCGGCAGACATGTCACCGGTTTTAAACCGGGAGGAGGAAATGTTGTCACAGCTGTCCTTCCACAGGTAAAAGACGGGAATTGGTTCTTCCGTCAACTGTTCGTGGATGGTAGTAGAATGATTCGTGCACGAACTCCAAATTATGATCCTGCCGATCCTTATCGCAAAGGATTTTCTTATGTATGGAAAGGGGCATCTGGCTTTGGACAAAGTGTTGGTAATATTCACAACCCCGGCGACTGGATGGAATACAAGATAGATGTTCCTGCAGAGGCGGATTACTCATTTTGGATGTTATATGGGGCGAATAATAAACCCTTTGGTACTGACAATATGGGTGGCAGAACAATGGCAATAGTTGACGGTGGTACCCCGATACCATTGATGAACCTTCCGAATACAGGCGGTTGGAACAGCGATAAGTGGTCGTGCTGTGCGACCATCCACCTAACGAAGGGAAAACATACACTGCGCTGGCAGAATGTGAAAGGCGGCGGACTGAATATTGGCGGCTTCGCGCTTTGTGATGATCCCACTTGGAAGCCTACGACTCTGGAATTACCCAAGCCTGCCGGAGGTAAGCATGTTGTCACCATTTCTGCAGAAGATTTTGACAAGAGTCACGGCAAACAACTCAGCATCAGTGGTAATGGCGCCGGTATAGCAACTGCCTTCCGCTATAAAACAGGTGATATCAAGCCCGAGTGGGCTCAGTATCCGGGCGCTGAGATACATATTTTCCAGTCCGCATCGTGCCGTGCATTCAAGGAAATTGTCTCGCTTGCCAAGGTGGATACGGATCAGAATATTGTGACTGTCAGTGGCAGGGAATGTGTCGTGAAGCTCAGCGTTGGTGATCGATATTTTGTTGAAAACATTCCTGATGCGCTTGACAGTCCCGGCGAATGGTATCTTGATTGTAAAACCGGAGAACTTCGTGTGTGGCCGGCAAAACCTATGACACGCAAGACCGAGGTTGTTGCTCCGGTGGTTGGACGGCTGTTTGAGTTGAAAGGTGATACAAAGTCCGGAAAAGTTATCAGCTATATCAACTTTCGTGGGCTACAAATATGTGACGCCGATTATTCGCCGGATGACGGGTGCGTTGGCTATCAGACCGGTAGTGATGGTGCGGTGTATTTCGGTAATGCGACAGATTGTTCGATAGTGGATTGTATCTTCCGTAATGTCGGCAAATATGCAGTGTGTATCAAGGAAGGTGGAAACAATCGTGTTGTCGGTAACGTGATAGCCAATGGTGCGGAAGGTGGCGTTGTATTGCTGCAGACATCCGGTAACGAGGTGACTGATAACCATATTCATGACTGTGGCTGGGTCTACAAGCATGTTGGTGGGGTGATTCTCGAAGGTCTGAAAACCAGCGATAATCTCATCGCGCACAATCTTATCCACGAGATCCCCCGTTATGGTATTTCGCTCAAGAATCCGGGCAGTCGTAATGTTGTCGAATACAACAAACTGTATAATCTCAGCACCGAAACATTTGATACCGGTGGTATTGAAGTGACACAGCAGGATCGAGAGTTTCGCAGTGGAAGCACGATTCGGTACAATATCGTACATGATGTCATCGGCTACTACTCGAACAACGGGCATGAAGTCCGGATGAGCTGGGCAATCTACCTTGATTCATTTGCCGGTGGTTATGATGTCAATAACAACATCACATATCGTAATTCGCATGGTGGTGTAATGCTGCAAGGTGGCAAGGATAACAAAGTCTGGAACAACATTCTCGTTGACAGTTCAATCACGCAGGTCTTGTTTGCGAACTTTTCTGATAATACGCGCGGTAATGTCTTCGAACATAATATTGTCTATTACACCAATTCGAATGCATCGCTCTTCTGGGCAAGTAGAGTCCATGAAGGTGTAATGACGGCTGACAATAATCTATACTGGCATACAGGTACTAATAAAATCAGCATTGTCGGTGCAGGGTCTTTTACGGACTGGCAGAAACGCGGGTTTGATGTTCATTCAGTTGTCAGTGATCCTTTGTTTGTAGACCCGGCCAGGGATGATTATATGCTGAAACTTGATTCGCCAGCGTTCAATCTGGGTTTCAAGGCGATTGACATAAGTAAAATCGGAATACGCAAGCGACATTAAACAACAAGGAGGATAAAAATGATCAAGACACGAATACATACTTGTCGAATTATGTCATTATCTTTGGTTGTGACGGTCATGTTGTTGTTTTTGGAAAACGTAACATGGGCAGAAACATCCAGTGATTTACGTGTTGCGACATTTGATATTGATGTTTCACCTCCTATCGGGAGCTATTTGGCTTACGATCCTGTGATTAATCAGTGGGACCTTGGACTTCGTGCGAAGGGAATTGTCCTTTTAGGTGCTGGAACCCCAATTGTGTTATGTGTATTGGATTGGATAGGAATTGCGAATGAGGGAAACGACGTATTCCGGCAGACACTTGCAGAGGCGGCCGGAACAACACCGGACAGAGTTGTAGTACACACAATACATCAGCACGATGCGCCATGCTGTGATTTTACCGTTGAGAAAATCCTTAAAGAGTACAACATTGAACCACAGCGTTATGACGGCAGTTTTCCGCGGGAAGTACTATCCCGTCTTGGCAGAGCTGTTCGTGGTGCGTTTCCTGCAACGAATTTTGTGACTCATGTTGGATTGGGCCAGGCAAAAGTACACGAAGTGGCTTCAAACCGTCGTATTCCTGGACCTGATGGTAACATACGTGCAACCAGATATACGTCATGTAAAGATCCGGCTCTTCGCGCCGAACCGGAAGGTGTTATTGATCCCATTGTATCTCTTGTGAGCCTTTGGAATGGTGATCAACCTGTTGTTGTATTGAGTTATTATGCGACACATCCACAGAGTTACTATCGTTTGGGTATAGCAAATCCGGATTTTCCAGGTGTCGCGCGATTCTTTCGTCAACTGGCAGTACCCGCAGCATTGCACATTCATTTCAATGGTGCCGGTGGTAATCTCGGCGCAGGCAAGTATAATGACGGGTCGAAGGAAAATCGTGGGATACTGGCCGAGCGTTTGGCAGATGGTATGCGACGTGCCTGGGAGAGTACACAAAAGTCACCGGTGAATGCCGAGTCGGTAGACTGGAATGTGGTTCCCGTGATGTTGCCTGTTGGAAAACATTTAGTTGCTGAACAACTTGAAGCAACGATGAAAAAGCCCAAAAATTTGGCTGAGGCCCGGGATTGTGCCGACAGGCTTGCATGGTTACGCCGTTGCCAATCCGGTCATAAAATTGATATTGCCTGCCTGAGTCTTGGTCGTGCACGGATATTTCACATGCCAGGTGAACTTTTCGTTGAATATCAGCTTGCGGCAAAAGCCGTGCGACCCGATCTGTTTGTTACAATGGCCGCATATGGTAATTACGGGACAGGTTACATTGGTACTACCGCGGCGTATGTGCAGAAAGGTGGTTATGAAACCAGTGACCGTGCTACAAATGTCGGTCCTCAGTCCGAAACTGTCCTGATGAACGCAATCCGTACCCTTCTGGGTTCACAACACTGATGTTATTTGAAGGGTTCTTTGACGTTGACACTTGTTATATTGAGATGTCAGAGTTTCTGAATACGGAGCATACTTTACAGGGAATCTTGTCATGAATCATATGATTAGTAGACGCCGTTTTCTTGGGTGTGCAGGTGGTATTTCGTTGTTCTATGCGAGTTCCATGATCAGTAGGGCGATGGGGGCTGAACGGGACAACTCCGCCAAAAACCTCAGTGAAAATCCCAGTCTTGTTACGGAAAAAATGGGTAGTAAAACTACACCATTATACTGGTCGTGGTGGGGGTGGGAACCACTGGATCATTATCGACGGGGTGGTGGAACTGCAGGGGCGGTCGACATTAACTCAGCGTCGGCGCTGCAGTGGTTTGACCGTCTCCACAGCGAAGAAACCGTAAAAATGATGGCAGGACTTGGAGTCAACCTTGGAATAACCCATTTCTTCAAGGGGTTTGGACTCAAACACGAACGGGTAGAACAGGAACGTACAGCTCAGTTGGTTAAATTCGCCCATAAACACGGTATTCGTGTGTTGGGTTACTGCCAGTCGCGATCACTTTATTACGAGACTTTTCTTGCGGAAGAACCAAAGGCCGCAGAATGGATACAGCGTGATCCTCTTGGACAGCCGATCACATGGGGTTCGGCGTATTATCGATGGGCACCATGTGTACTCAGTACTGAGTTCCGTCAGTACATGAAAAAGGCAATCCGCGTTGGCTTGGAAGAAATCGGCTTGGATGGTCTGCATTTTGATAACGACTACGCTGATGCGTGCTACTGTTCGCGATGTCAACAGGCATTTCGCGTCTGGCTGACCGAAAATTATCCGAATCCGCGTGAGTTTTTCGGTTTGGCCTCATTTGAACAAGTTCGTCTCCCGCCATCTGCATCTTCAGCCGGGCGGATACATGATCAGTTGATACGGGCCTGGGTTCGTTTTCGTTGTGAGAGTTTGGGTGATTACCACCGCGATATCACAAGTTACGCCCGCAGTTTGCGATCAGATGTAATTCTTCTAGGTAATCCGGCTTACCCACGTTCGGTTGATGCACCTTACAAGCGAAGCGTTTGGGCGCCCTTGCTTGGTCGTCACCTTACTCTGATGTTTGCCGAAAATGGCAATTTCCCGGGAATGGTTGATGGCACGCTTATGTCCCAGATACGCGCGTATAAAGAGGGGGCTGCCGTGGGTTATCGTGTTGTGTCTACAACATGGCAGCGTGGCAGTGAGACAGGATTGGGGCTTCCTAAAAAAGCAGAACAGGTGGGATTGCAAGTGTGTGAAGCGGCTGCATTTGGCAGTATACCGGGAACAAACTGGGCGTTACGTCCAACAGGTGACGGCGATCGCATGCAAGTTGACCGTCCTGAACTTCGCGAGGCATTGGGTCGTTATCTGAAGTTCGTCCGTGCCAATGAAAAACTCATGACTGGGGCACGACCTGTTCAAGAGATTGCCATTCTTCATAGTTTCGCTTCACTGGCTTACGATGCACAGCAGGCATGGCCTTTGTTGTTGGGAACAGAAGAAGTTTTGATTCGTGGTGGATTCTCATGGGAAGTTGTATTTGGTGATGATCTCAGCCGGTTGGATGGATTTTCCACGCTGGTATTGGCTGGCCATTCCAATCTTAGCAAACTGGAATGCGAAACTATTCGTGCATTTGCCAAAGGTGGCGGAGGACTGGTTTTGATAGGTGAAAATGGTAAGTATGATGAATACGGGCGGGAACGTGCTAAGAACATATTGGACAATCTTTCGGGGGAACGAATCGTCCATGTTGAAAGTCGTTTCGCCCGGTCTGCTATCGATGCCAGTTATACTGTCCGTGTTCCATTGTCAAAAGAATGGAAGCAGGTTGCTGCCGCAATCCAGCGTGCAGCTGGTGATCGTCTTTCCGCACGGTTGATGAATGGCGATACCGTAGCGATCAGCACCTATGAGATCAGCGGAAAGCGTCTTGTCGTGCATTTGGTTAACTATGCGGCACCTGACACACGCCGGGGAATGCGACTGATTCTTGGCCGACACTGGGATACCGCACGGACTGTAAGGATGTTGTTACCTGAAGAACCGGAACAGACACTATCTATCAAACAGGGCTCCATTGATATTCCACCAGTACCACTATATGCTGTCTTAATTGTTGAGGCATGAAAGAAATCTTTGGGAACAATTTCTGGTTGCGTATTGACGTTGACACTTGTCGTGTTACGGTGTCACTATTTAACTACAAGACGACTCTGACGTTTTGAAGAGGATTATAGGGGCACATTCAAAGGAATGCTTGGATCAACTGTCATTTGTCGAGCCCCAAAATAGTCTTTCATGATTCATTCTGCGGATAGATTCGATATGTCTGTCGACGAAAAAATCAAAAACGTTCCTGTTGAATGTGAAGGTAATCAAATACCAACCAAATCAACTATAATTGAATTTCTGATAATAGGGTGCATTCTGTCTATAATGCTTGGCTATTCATTTTGGAAGATGACATATCGTGTCCAGAATTTCCTTACTGGATATCCACTCGATTCGGCCGTTGCAATTCAGGCTTTGTGCAATACATTGCAAGGACATTTCATGGAGCAAACGTTGGAAGCTAGGAGCTTTAATATCCTTTCATATCATGGTAGCTTCATCCTTCTGGGATTTCTCCCATTGATGTGGCTTTTCCCTCACGGCTTGACGCTATGTTTGGTAAAAAATGCGTTGGTAGTTATGTCGGCGATTCCGATGTATTTTCTGATTAGAGATGTCATAGACAATCGGATGAACCGATTTACAATTTTTCTAACGTACTGTATTAGCGCATTTCTTCTTTCGTTTTCAGTTTTGGAGATACACATGTCCTGCTTTGCTCTGCCATTTCTCGTTGCTTGTTGTCTCTTTTGGGAAAGGCAGAATCTTCGGGGCTTTTTGATATGTGCGATGATGTGCTTGTTTTCTAAGGAGAATTTTGCCTTTTTATTCATAGCTTGGGGTATTCTTGCCTTATTTGCCAGGCAGAACACACGATGGATTTTGTATCCAATTATTATTTCGGGGTTATATTTGTTGGTGTACGGATTATTAAATAAGTTCTACTTCACACAGAATAGTTTTGATAAGATCAATCTCTTTAAACTGTATTATGGTGTGTGGGGTACTTCGCTAACGTCGACCGCCTGGGGTGTGATTTCGCATCCCATAATGGTTGTGAAGTATATTTTTAATAGTGATAAGTGGTTCTATCTGGCCTATGTAACTTTTCCGTTTTTACCATTTCTTTTCATGAAGCCGCGTTACCTTTTTTTGTCAATGCCATGTATTGGGGTAGCTTTCATGATGAGTGGTCGAACAACGGTATTAGCCGATGGATCGCTTTCAGAAGAACTCTATCATCCTGGAATGATGGCCTATTATCTTGAGGTATGCGTATTTGCGTTTGTGGCTTGTGTTCAGTCACTATCCGAATTGCAGGATGGATCGCAGAAACGTTGGGTCTTGGCAACTTGGATGTTGGCTGGATTATGCATAATGACCGGTTATGCTTGGTCAATAGACACGTTTTCCACATACTTACTGACCGCCAACGGACTTAAAGGTCACGTTGAGAGATTCATAGGGGCCGTAGTTGTTGGATTTCTTGGGGTTGGCCTTTTAGGGATGATTCGTATGTCGGCCCTTATCAAAAGGCGTTGTTTCAGTTTGCTTATGATAGCTTTGTGTTTATTTCATCTCATTTTTGTTTGGTCATATAACAATATGTTATGTCCTGAACGTTATATGTTCCAGGTGAGTGCTAAGGTCAAGGCGCGTAATTTAATGGCGCGTGGAGCTCTGCAATTGGTTCCATTGGATAAGTATCTGGTTGTTCCTGCGAAATATAGTATTATTGCAGCTCCCCGGACAAAACTTGCAATTTATAACGGCACGGAATCATTGTCTGATCTGCGTACTGTGTTTTACGATAAACCCGAATACGTCTTTGTCGATTTGTGGCATTACTCAACCGTATTCGACGCAGATTATTTAGCGGCGCAATGGAATAAGTCAAATGTTGTAGCGATGGTCAACAATACTAAATGTTGGGATATCCTTTTCGCGTTTGACAACTTGTATTTACTACATCGAAAATAGGCCAAATGAATGTGCAAAAATGTACGAAGTAGCATTACAGGTGACTATGAAGCAGAGGAGCCGGTTGTTGGAATCAGAGAAATTCTTGACTTAGGACTTTAGTGCTTTTCATGTATTGCTTTCCGTACCAATCCTTTGACGTTGACACTTGTCGTGTTACGGTGTCACTATTTAATTATATAGTATATAGTCATAATTCGAAATATTCTATTGTGATATTTGAATAATAATGGAGAACATACAAATGAGAAATAAGAACACTTTAACTAATCAGACTTCCGAAAAAAATAAGATTGGAATTTCCCGACTTCAGTTCATGAGTATGTCGGCAACTGCTTTGTGCGGGCTGGGTTTAACGTCTGTTCCGTTACGGGCTGTGTCTGCCGAAGGTGGGGCTAAAATGAAAATAGGTATTTCCACCCTTGGATTTTCAGGGCATACCAATGCGTCGCTCGCAAAGGAACTGGCGGGAGAGGGGATTCGTGTTGTCCAGCTTTTCCTCAATCAGTCCGACAGTAAATGCTGGAAATATAATGGGCGCACAGACGTTTCCGCAATGACTCCCGAGCGTTGCAGGGAAATAGCCGCCGCCTACAAGGATGCCGGTGTTGCCATTCACAGTATTGGTGTTTACACGAACTTAATTCACCCCGACGAAGCGGAACGAAAGGCAAATCTTGAGTACTTTGATGCCATGATGAATATTGGAAGTCACATGGGTGTACACACGTTCATCACCGAGTCGGGGCACTATCATAATCCGAAGGAACCGGGACCGGCTGTTCCTCTGCATTTTCAGGATGCGGTGTGGCCGCAAATGATTAACACGGCGAAGCAACTCGCAACCATGGCCGAGAAATACCAGTCCAAGGTATTGATGGAGCCGTTTTTTGAAGGTTTTTTTGCCAGTGCAAAAAGACTGCGAATGTTCCTGGAGGAAGTGAATTCGCCCGCTATTCGGGCTTTGCTTGATGCTGCAAATCTTATCGAGATTAATGACCTTGAGGAGATGTTCGGTCAATTAACGCCGTGGATTGACTGTATCCATGCAAAGGATCGCAAGCTTCATACTAACCGCGGCGTGGCGGCGGGTAAGGGCGATATTGACTACCCAAAATTTATTAAACTGGCGGCGAAGAATACTCCGACAGTACCATTGGTTCTAGAGTATGTCGGTGCAAAGGATTATAAGGATGCAGTATCCCATCTGCGTAACATGATGAAACAGGCCGGCGTGGCAGAAGGGTGATCGAATAATAATACATGAATTGTTTTGCGAAGTGACGTGTTTTGATTTTGTAAACTAGACATGGAGGGCATGCTGATGAGAAATAATGTTCCTTTGAAAAAGAAAACTTCCTCGCAGGGAAAAACAGGCATATCGCGTCGATCATTCCTTGGTGGTGCAGCGGCAGTTACAGCATTTAATATTGTACCTGCATATGTACTTGGTGCGGATGGAAAGACTCCGCCGAGCGGGAAAATTACTTTTGCCGGTATCGGCGTGGGTGGTCAAGGATTACAGAACGTCAACACATTTCTACAATTTCCGGAAATACAGGTTGTTGCCGTCTGCGATGTACATCGTGAGGCCGAAGGTTTCCTCTCATGGAATTGGACTCAGGGCAAGGAACAAAGGAAAGCAGGACGCGAGCCTGCCAAGCAGTTGGTTGAAGAGTATTACGCCAAGGAAAAAGCTTCCGGGACATACAAGGGGTGTAAGGCATACAGCGATTACCGCGAACTCTTGGAAAAAGAGGATGTGGATGCGGTGATGATCGCTACGCCGGATAATACGCATGCGATGATTACGATGGCCGCGTTGAGGAAACGTAAACACGTATATTGTGAAAAGCCGTTGACCTATTCTGTTTACGAAGCCCGCCAGGTGGCCGAGGAAGCACGTAAAGCCAAAGTTGCCACGCAGTTGGGTAATCAGGGGCAGGCAATGCAGGAGGCACGGGTAACTTGTGAGTTCATTATGGATGGAGCAATCGGTCCGGTCCGTGAAGTTAACGCCGCGGTTGGTGCCCGGTTCTGGGCTTATCCCCCGTATGATGGACGCCCGACTGAAACACCTTCCGTGCCAGATGGATTGGATTGGGATGCGTGGATCGGTCCTGCACCGTATCGACCTTATCATCCGGCCTATCATCCATGGGTCTGGCGTAACTGGTGGGATTTTGGAACGGGACTGCTTGGCGACATGGGTTGTCATACGCTCTCCACGGCGTTTAAAGCCCTCAAGCTTGGCCATCCGATTTCCGTGGAAGCGAGCAGTACGAAAAATAACTGGGAAAATTACCCGGTTGGCGTGATTGCCAGATTTGAGTTTCCTGCGCGGGGTGATATGCCGCCATTAACACTCAATTGGTACGATGGTGGTCTGAAACCGGCCATTCCGAAAGAACTGGAACCTGGCCGCGGGACAGCGCCAGTGACTTATATAGGCGATAAAGGTGTGTTGATGGGGCATCGGCTTATTCCAGAATCGAAACAGAAAAGCTACGGGAAACCGCCACAGGTACTGCCGCGTTCACCGGGCCATCACAAAGAGTGGGTTGATGCATGTCTTGGCGGTCCGCCTGCCGGTTCAAACTTTGTGGACCATGGCGGAATACTCACCGAAACGTGTCTGCTTGGAAATGTTGCCCTGCGTGCAGGAAAGAAGCTGACATGGGACGGCCCGAACATGAAAATCACCAATGACCAGGCAGCCAACAAGTTTCTCCATCGCGAGTACCGACAGGGCTGGAGTTTGTAAGAAAAAAAATGTTGTGGTGACAGAATCCATAAATAGGATAAGGTCTGGAAATGAATTCTTCCATCCAACAGGAGCCGACCAGTCAGCGGATCATGTCAATTGATGCCCTGAGGGGTTTTGACATGTTCTGGATTTGCGGCGGGCGAAATGTTTTTCTAGCAATCGTCGGGTTGTTTATCGCGGAAAATCAACAGCCAGCCTGGTTCAAGTACCAGATGGGTCATGTATCCTGGATCGGTTTTTCGGCGTGGGACATGATCATGCCATTGTTTTTATTTATCGTCGGTGTCGCAATGCCGTTTTCGTTTGCAAAACGGATTGAAGCTGGCGGAAAGACAAAGGTATATCTGAAGATTATTCGGCGCGTTATTTTGCTTTGGATATTTGGAATGATTGCGCAGGGTAATCTGTTGAAGGCGGACATGTCGGTTTTGCGCCTGTACAGTAATACTCTCCAGTCAATTGCAAGCGGTTACCTGGTGGCTGCGATTCTGCTTATAAATGTGTCAATTCGGACGCAGTTTCTGGTAATGGTGGGTTTGCTGGTGGGATACTGTATGCTGATGGTATTGGTTCCTTTTCCTGGCGGTGTTGCTGGAATCATCGAGCCTACAATGAATCTGGCGCGGTATATTGACGATATCGTACTGGGTCGATTTGATGATGGTTCCACTTATACATGGGTACTCAGCAGTATGGGTTTTGCTGCAACAGTCCTGCTCGGCGTAATGGCTGGACATTTGTTACGTTCCAACAAGGACCAGAAAACAAAAGCAAGATGGCTTGCAGGTGGTGGTATCTGTTGCCTGGCCCTTGGTCTTATATGGGGCCAATTCTTTCCGGTCATTAAGCATATCTGGTCCAGCTCGATGGTTCTGTGGGCGGGTGGATGGAGTATTCTGCTGCTTGCACTTTTCTACTACCTGATTGATATTTTAGGTTGGCGTCGCTGGTCGTTCCCGTTTGTTGTGATTGGCATGAATGCCATTGTGGCATACATGGCTCCTCGAATTATTCCTTTTGGAACGATTGGTGATAATCTGGTAGCGGGACTGGCCAAGCACCTTGGAATGTTCGGTGGTCTGGTCAAGGCCCTGGCTGGTTTCATGGTTTTGTGGCTGATGTTGTGGTACATGCAGAGGAAGAAAACTTTTCTCAAAGTCTGAATGCGAGTCCTTCTCGTGGTCTATCAAATTCAATAAAGGAGACTATATCCATGAACCAACAAAATTCCAAAAATGTTTTTTTCTTCTTAATCCGCATGATGATATTTACCGTTCTGCTTACAGGTTGTTCGTCGATTCCAAGGACATTGTGGGAAAAAACGCCAAAAGAAGGTCCGGGTATCTACTTTGTGGCCACAAATGGGAATGATAATTGGTCCGGCAGACTGGCCCGGCCTAATAAGTCGCTTAGTGACGGACCTTTTGCGACACTTATTGGCGCTCGTGATGTAATACGCAGGATAAAGGCCAGCGGAACATTTGTGGAACCCGTTCACATCTATGTTACTGCCGGCACATATCAGGTTACTGAACCTCTCATACTTACACCGGAAGATAGTGGAACGGAGAAAGTACCGATAAGTTATGAAGCGATACCCGGATCACGACCTGTTTTCAGCGGGGGACGTGTGATCTGTAACTGGAAACCGGGTAAGGACGGTATCTGGCAGACATATATTCCGGAAGTTGCTTCTGCTAAATGGTATTTTGAACAACTTTGGATTGATGGCCGCCGTGCCACACGTGCCCGAACACCGAATAAGTTCTGGTTTCACATTCTTGATCTTCAGGAGGAAACACTGGGACAGAATGCCGGCCGACGAGCCAAGCAGGCCAGGCAGACCGTCTGGCTTCGTCCCGATGATTTTAACGCTCTTGCCGGTTTTACACCGGCAGATCTTAAGGACGTGAATCTTGTCGTCTATCATAATTGGGACAATACACGACGTTTTATCGACAGTATTGACGAGAAGGAAAAATCATTTATCACAAGTGGCGAAGGACTGAAACCCTGGAACTCTTGGAGAAAGAATTCGCCGTTGATCTTCGAGAACTCTCTTCGCTTTCTTGATGTTCCTGGAGAATGGTTTCTGAATCGTGATGGGACTCTCTATTACAAACCATTACCCGGGGAAGATATGACAAAAGCTGAAGTTATTGCGCCAGTTTCTGAGAAATTCATCCTTATCCAGGGTGACCCTGCTACAAACAAATTTGTTGAACATGTTTCATTTAAGGGGCTCTCTTTTCGTCACGCCCAGTGGATTACTCCGCCTGGCGGATTCGAACCAATGCAGGCTGCTGCAGGGATCGATGCTGTTGTAACGGCTGATGGGGCACGGCATGTTGTTTTTGAAGATTGTGAAATTGGTCATGCCGGTACTTACATTATCTGGTTCCGCAAGGGTTGTCGCGATGACGTAATCCGTCACTGTTACCTCCACGATTTTGGAGCCGGCGCGGTGCGTATTGGAGAGATGAGTATCGCAAGAAACGAGCAGGAACGTACGGGCAATGTGATTGTGGACAATAATATCATTCTTCATGGTGGTTATATTTTCCCGTGTGCTGTTGGCGTGTGGATAGGGCAAAGTGGTGATAATACCGTTACCCACAACGAAATTGCGGACATGTTTTACACCGGCATCAGTGCAGGCTGGACGTGGGGATACGGAAATGGCCTCGCTAAACGAAATCAGATTACCTTCAATCATGTCCATCATCTGGGATGGGGACTACTCAGTGATATGGGTGGGATTTACACACTTGGTCCGTCCGAAGGTACCGTTCTTCGCAATAATATCTTTCATGATATCTATTCCTATTCTTATGGGGGATGGGGTATGTACACGGATGAAGGCAGTACCGGCATTCTGTTTGAGAATAATCTGGTTTATGACACCAAGACCGGCAGTTTCCATCAGCACTATGGTAAAGAAAATATTGTGCGGAACAACATTCTGGTGAATAGCAAAGAGTATCAATTACAGGTCACACGTATAGAGAACCACCTTTCATTTACTTTCGAGAACAACATTATTTATTGGATAAACAACAGTCCGACTTTGGCTGGCTCCTGGGAAAAGAACCGCCAGCTCTCCAGAAATAATTGTTACTGGAATACAAGTGGAGCAACACAGGTTGTGTTTGCCGGAAAAACACTCTCTGCGTGGCAGGCTACACCGATAGCTGAACCTACAAACACCATGACCATGCCGGAGTGGGCCGGTAAGGGACGTGAACAAGGCACTATTATTGCTGATCCTCTTTTTGCGGATGTGGAGCATCACGATTTTCGCCTGAAACCAGATTCACCAGCGTTCAAGGTTGGATTTAAACCTTTTGATTATACACAGACCGGTGTTTACGGTGACGCTGCGTGGATTGCCAGGGCCAGGAACGTCGTCTATCCTCCGCTGGAAATCCCGCCCGAACCTCCACCCGTATCGATTAATTATACCTTTGAGAAAGAATTAACAGGGAATGTTCCCAAAGGCATTGATGTAAGCGTTGAGAACAAGGGTGATTCCATTGTCGTGACCGATGAGACTGCAGCCGATAGCAAGCGCAGTCTGAAAGTCACTGATGCCCCGGGTTTGAGAGACACTTGGAAACCACATCTCTGTCAGAGGACAAAGTTCACTGAAAGTCTGGTGCGAAACACCTTTGACCTGCGTATCGAGAAAGATTCAAACATCAGTTATGAATGGCGCGACTGGAGTGAACCCCAATACCAGACTGGTCCGCATGTTATAATTCATGACGGCAAATTATGTGTGGGTGGTAAAGATGTACTTACATTACCCCAAAGCCAATGGGTTCATTTTGAAATTACTGCCGGTCTGGGTAAATCCGGCACGGGTCAGTGGACCTTGATAGTTTCCATTCCCGGCCAGCCACCACAGGAATTCAAGAGCCTCTCTTATAGTAGTCCCAAGTTTAAGAAACTCACTTGGATTGGTTTTAGCAGTAACGCCAATAAAGCCACAGTCTTTTATATCGACAATCTTGTGGTAAAGTGAAGTAGCTGAATTTGTGTGTTAAGGAGAAATAAATGATTCGAAAACTGATACTTCTGGGTATTGTAACGTTGCTTGGTGGTTGCATAGCCGTGAACACTAGTGTCAAAGACAGGCCTTCAAAAGCAGGTCTTAGACTTTGGCTGGATGCTAGCGATGAATCAACGTTGAACGTTAGTTCAAACAGTACAGTGATGCAATGGAAAGATAAAGCGTCAGATGGACGGTGTGCTGTTGCCGGAACAGGTCATCCGGTGCTGGTCAAGAATGCACTGAACGGAAAATCAGTTATACGATTCGACGGGGCAAGTGGTTTTGATCTGCCTGCAATTCGTGAGAATCGGGGTACGGCAACGATTTTCATCGTTTCTCGCCGCTTACCTGAACAGGCATCAGAAAACAAATGGCAACGTTTATTCTCATGCTGGGACGGCAAGGTCGATGACAACAAGAACCCCAACTTCTGTGTTTGTGGAACAGACAAGGGTAATGGAGAAGCATATGACGCCGTGGTTTATTATGTTCCCGAGGCGGAAGTTGCCATCAGCGCAATAGCCATCGGTATGAATCGCAAGTCGAAAGGTGGTTTTTTCAAGGGTGATATCGCGGAAATTCTGTTGTATGACCGGTCGTTTCTCAGTGAAGATGAAATGCGAATGGTTGCAGACTATCTCGTTGCAAAGTGGGGCGCTAAGCTCGGGTTGTCAGGTCGCGGTTGGACGCGTGTTGGCCAGTTAGGTACAACTCCCCGCCGTGTTAACGATAAGTTTCCTTTGTCGGACCAGAAGAACCGTAAAAACTGGGTACGTTCTGAGCCGATGTGGGATGAATTCAATGGTACTGCCCTCGATGCGGGTAAATGGCGTCCCGGTATGCCATACTGGTTGGGACGACAACCGGCTTTTTTCTGCAAAGACAATGTTACTGTGAGTAACGATTGCCTGCATCTCAAAATGCGCAAGGAAGAGTGCGAGGAAATGCAACCACATAAGGCAAAAGGTTACCACACATATACATCTGCAGTGATGTTGAGTCATGGACGTGTCTTGTACGGTTATTTCGAGGTGTGCGCCCGCCCCATGAAATCCGCTGGTTCAAGTTCGTTCTGGTTTGCAGGGATGGATCCAAAAGATGCTGAAAAGGCGGCAAAAACCGGACAGGAAATTGATGTTTATGAGATTGGTGGAGCTGCTATTGGTTTTGAACGGAAGTACAACATGAATGCCCATGCAACAACTCGAACTCCGAATGGCAAGGAACGCTGGAATACCGGCGGGGTATGGCTTTCACCATGGAATCTTGTTGATGATTTTCACGTGTATGGCTTCGAGTGGGATGAGAAATGGCTGCAGTATTTTGTGGACGGTGTACTTGTACGCAAGGTCGAAAATACCTGCTGGCATTATCCGTTACAACTTATTTTTGACAGCGAAACGATGCCGACCTGGTTCGGTATGCCGGAGGACAAGGACTTGCCTTCGACATTCAGCATCCAGTATGTGCGGACATGGCAAAAGAAATAAGTAAGACTTTTAAGGAGAAAAATATGCGTACATGCGGAATAGTTCTGTTTTGTCTTTTATTTGCTGCTGTGACTTTCGGCGCGGAACCACCCAAGCAGGACTTGGTTCGTCCTGTGCCGCCGCCGGGAGTGAAAATATCAGATGCAGACAAAACTGAATTGGAAAACGGACTAATGGAATTGACCAGGGCGATCGACGGGTTGCGCAAACAGCTCAAGAGCCCGCAGGCTGAACTTATTACAGATGCCCAGATTTATCAGAATGCAATCCGCTACGCACTGGTATACAATGAATTCTTCAACGAAACGGAAATTCCAAACGCAAAAAAACTTCTGGCGATCGGGCTTGAACGCGCAAAGCAATTAAAAGAGGGCAGACCTGCATGGACAAATGCTGCAGGTTTATTGCCACGAGGATATGTTTCGAAAATCGACGGTTCGATTCAGCCCTATGGAATGGTAATTCCGCAATCATACGAATTTGACTCTGGCCGGCCCCGTCGGCTGGATATCTGGTTTCATGGTCGTGATGAACGTTTAAGTGAAGTTAATTTTCTCTGGCAACGCCATAATAATGCCGGCCAGTTTAATCCACCTGATACCTTTGTCCTTCATCTATATGGACGCTATTGCAATGCAAACAAGTTCGCCGGCGAAGTTGATCTTTTTGAAGCACTTGCAGAGGTTAAGAAGCGTTATCCGATTGATGAAAACCGCATTTTAGTGCGTGGATTTTCCATGGGCGGCGCAGCCTGCTGGCAGTTTGCCACGCATTTTGCCGGGTTATGGGCTGCCGCGGCACCCGGCGCAGGTTTCAGCGAGACCGCCAACTTCTGCAAAATCATGCAGGATCCGACCAATATGCCGCCATCCTACGAACAGACGCTATGGCACATTTATGATTCGACCGACTATGCGGTGAATTTATTCAACTGTCCGACTGTGGTTTACAGCGGTGAGAAAGACCGCCAGAAACAGGCCGCCGACATGATGGAGGCGGCGCTGAAAGCCGAAGGCCTGACGATGACCCATATCATCGGTCCGGATATCCAACATCGCTATCATCCCGATTCCAAAATCGAGATCGACAGACGTTTGAATACGATCGCCGCACGCGGCCGTAATCCTGTACCGCAAAAGGTAAAGTTCACTACATGGACGTTACGCTACAACGAGATGATGTGGGTAACAATCGATGCTATGGGTAGGCATTGGGAACGGGCACGGGTCGATGCGGAAATCACCGGTAACAGCAGTGTGAAAGTGACCACAAAAAATGTTACCGCGCTGACGTTGAACATGCCGTCCGGTTATTGTCCGCTCGATGCAACGGCTAAACCGATGGTAATACTCGACGGCAAGAAATTGGAAGCGCCGCCTGTACAGACCGACCGTTCATGGATCGTGCATTTTCGGAAGACTGGAAGGTCATGGGCCTGCGTTGAATGTTCAGGCGAAGAAGGTTTGCACAAACGCCACGGTTTGCAGGGACCAATCGACGACGCTTTCATGGACAGTTTTATTTTTGTGAAGCCAACCAATACGGCGCTGAATGAAAAAACCGGCACCTGGTTTAACGAGGAAATGGCGCATGCCATTGACCAGTGGCGAAAAACCTACAGAGGTGAAGCGCGCGTGACAACCGACGATAAACTCACCGATGTAGAAATAGCCTATAACAATATTGTCCTGTGGGGTGACATCAAGAGTAATAAGGTACTGGCCAGAATTGCCGATAGACTACCCGTAAAATGGAATGAAAATGGCATCGTGGTAGGTACGCGGAAGTTTTCTGCAGATAATCACGTGGTGCTGTTGATTTTTCCGAATCCGCTTAATCCGAAACGATACGTGGTGCTCAATAGCGGTATTACATTCCGTGAATTTCATCATCTCAACAATGCGCGGCAGGTAGCCATACTGCCGGACTATGCCGTTATTGATATAAATGAACCGCCTTCGCCGCGTACACCGGGAAAGGTAGTTGACGCTGGTTTCTTTAATGATAAATGGGAGTTGGAAAATAAGAAATAAAACTGGTATAGTCTGCAATCATACAGTTGTTTAAAATCTGATGTCATGAACTGGCTTAAACAAAAATTATTCAATGCGCTGGTTCTGAATTCATGTTTGATGTTTGGATTGTTCAAGGTGGTGGCGTCGGTGGTGGCAGTGGATTCAACAGCGAATTGCCGGTTTGAACAAGTGTTACCGGATATTTACCGTGTCGCAGATACCTGTAATGTTTACTTGCTGCGCGACGGTGAGAAAGCAATAGCAATTGACTTCGGTTCGGGCACGTGGCGTGGTGCGCTCGATTCTATTGGCATAAAACAGCTCGACCATGTCTTTTTGACGCATCATCATCGCGACCAGTGCGAGGGATTGCTGGGGTTTGATTCACCCGCAACGGTTGTACATGCGTCCAGAGGCGAAGAAGGTTTTCTGACACCTGAAGGTGTGACGCGATACTGGAAGATACGTAAGGCACGGCCAAGCGGTTACCCTTCAAGTTTCAGTGTACTACCGCGCGGTGTATCGTTTGTGAAGGGCGATCTTGGTGAAGGTGGCGATTTGTATTGGGGTCGCCATCGAATCCGGTTCCTGCCGACTCCCGGTCACACTGTGGCGGCGATGACGGTGATGGTAACATGGAACGACAAAAATGTGTTTTTCTGCGGCGATGCCGTTCATGCCGATGGCAAAATCTGGCAGCCGTTTCATCTTGAATGGGACCATTGGACACCGAGCGGTGCACAAGCTGCGTGGTATGGTTTACAGCGACTCGGTTACTGCAAGATTGATTTGTTATGCCCGTCACACGGGCCGGTGGTAATAAATGGTGCGAACGACTGCGTCGAACTCGCCAAACGGCGCATGATGGCATTGATTCGTGCGAAAGGGTCGATTTGTGAAGGTGAACGTGATGATTACCTTCCTGTGGAACCGCTATTAAACCTCAATGCCCGTCGTGTATCGCCGCACTTGTATCAGTTCGGAGGAAATAGTTTTTTACTAGTGTCGAAAACAGGAGATGGATTTCTAGTGGATCCTTTCAAGCCGAACCAGCCTGATCTCGAAGCACTGATGCCTGTGACTGGCGTGAAACGTGTAACGGCCTCCATTGCGTCACATTTTCACTATGACCACACTGATGCATACCCGGTAATGAAGGAAAAATACGGCACTGAAATGTGGATGCATCCTTGGCTGGCCGAGGTACTTGGTAATTCCGACAAGCTTGATCTTCCGTATCTACCTGCCGCGCCAATCAAGGCCGACCGCGTGTTGCCGGAAACGGGTGAGTTTGAGTGGAACGAGTATCGTTTCAGTATCTGGCCGTTTCCGAGTCAGACGCGATGGCATTGTGCGTTCATGACCACGGTAGACGGTCAGTGCGTATTTTTCAGTGGTGACAGTTTTCAACCACCATCGCGATGGAATGGTACGGGAGGATTTTGCGCCTACAACAATTCCAGGTTTGATGGCTTCCGGGAATGTGCCCGGTTGGTCTTACGCACCAGGCCGGATTTGATCGCCAATGGTCATCAGGTTATTTATCGTTTTCATGCAAGTCACTATAAGAAAATCCTCGATTGGTGTGATCTTGCTGAAAAAGCTGTGCGTGATCTCTGTCCCTCGCGTGACTACAGGGAAGACTATTACGTTCCTCAAAAACTCGATGGCCCATGAAGTTGTCTGGACATCCTGAGTTTCTGGCCGATTGCATATGGATAGAAGAAATCCGGCCAATGCGATGGAATCCGAAGATGGAGAACAGGATGACTGTTTACTTGTTTTGATTTTCCTTAACATACTGGAGGGCAAGGGAACGGTCAATATAGTAGCGGGTGACGGTCTTGTTCTCGTTCCTGGCAGTGGTATAGGAATAAGTACCTGCCCAGTACAAGGGCTCAGTCAATACTGTTCCAACTGTAACGGTTTGATTCGAAAGTCCTTTGCTTTCAACAAAACAGATTTCTCCGGAAAAGTAAAGCGTACCGTAAACCCATTCCCCCATGCTGCATAAAAGACCGTCTTTTAGATTCTGAATTACTTTAAATGTAGCTTTATTGGTGGATTGAGAATCTACAAGTTTTTCCAGCTTGGCGTCATATTTTTCTTCTTTTTGCTTTTGTTGTTTTGCCATGTCGGCAATTGTCTGTTGGTTTGTCAATTGGGCAACATCTGATGCTGTATGCCATTTGCCCTGGAAAAATATCAATCCCTTGTCTTGTTGTTCCTTAATGAAAACCTTATTTTCCTGAATTTCCAGGAGGACTTTTTCAATTTTATTTCTGTCGTATTTTACAATTGTATCATACGCGATACTGATGTTTCCGGTTGAACATATACCCAATATGTGATCATCGAAAAAGGTATAGACGATGACATTTGTGCGCGCAGTTCCATCTTTCAACCTGATGATGTCAAACTCTGTCCGGCACAAGGCCGGAATTGAATCGAGACCAAAGAGAATAATTATTACACATCCTGCCAATGATATTTTCTTCATGGTTACTGCTTTGTGATTGGAATTTACCCCATGTAAAGCAAGAAACTATCCTGGTCAGCGGCCGATAGTGGGGAACTCCAGTTCCTCCAGTTCGATTTCGGCATCGTCAGGGCCGGCAACTTTTTTGACTATTTCGGCGAGGACAGTTGTTCCTTCCCTGCTGATTTCGGCAATTCCTCCGCTAATCACGTAATATTGAATATCACCTTCCATATCGATTTTCAGAACGCCGGTACCAATGGCGGATATCATGGGTGCATGGTCGGAAAGTACACCAAAATAACCAATGGTTCCGGGTGTACAAAGCGATTCAACTTCGCCTTCGAAGACAGAACTCTGCGGTGTCATGATTTTAAGGTTAAAACTCATTAAATCTCAGCTCTGCAATTTCCTTGCCTTTTCAAGAACCTGGTCAATGTGACCGACCATGAAGAAAGCCTGTTCAGGGATATTGTCATGTTTGCCTTCAAGGATTTCTTTGAATGAACGAATTGTGTCGGTAAGCCTGATATACTGTCCTGGTATTCCGATAAATTGTTCTGCCACATGGAATGGTTGCGACAGAAACTTCTGGATTTTGCGAGCACGTTCGACCGTGCACCGGTCTTCTTCGGAAAGTTCATCCATTCCCAGGATGGCAATGATGTCCTGTAATTCCTTATAACGCTGGAGTATTTCCTGAACGCCGCGTGCCACGGTGTAGTGTTCCTGCCCGACGATGTCCGGACTGAGCATTGTTGATGAGGATGTCAGCGGATCAACAGCCGGGTAGATTCCAAGCTCGGAAATCTGTCGTGACAGTTCAGTGGTTGCATCAAGGTGGGCAAATGTTGTTGCCGGTGCCGGGTCCGTATAGTCATCAGCAGGTACGTAAATGGCCTGGATTGAAGTGATCGAACCGTTTTTGGTGGATGTTATGCGTTCCTGTAATTCGCCCATGTCCGTTCCGAGCGTGGGCTGGTAGCCTACAGCCGACGGGATACGACCGAGAAGAGCAGATACTTCTGAACCGGCCTGGGTAAAACGGAATATGTTGTCAATAAACAGCAGAACGTCCTGTCTGAGTTCCTCGCGGAAATATTCTGCCACGGTAAGCGCCGAAAGCGCAACTCTTGCACGGGCCCCGGGCGGTTCATTCATCTGTCCGAATATCATGGCCGTTTTTGTGATAACTCCGGACTCACGCATTTCCCGGTAAAGAGCTGTTCCTTCCCTGGTACGTTCACCAACGCCGGCAAAAACGGAATAGCCGGAATGTTCGGTTGCGATGTTACGGATCATTTCCTGGATTAAAACTGTCTTCCCCACGCCGGCACCGCCGAACAGTCCAATCTTGCCGCCTTTTTTGTAAGGCGCGAGCAGGTCAATGACCTTGATTCCTGTCTCGAGAATTATGTCCTTTGTATCCTGTTGATCAAATTTTGGGGCGGCGGTGTGAATGGGCATGCGTTTTTCGAACTTGATTGGACCGGCGTTGTCGATTGGTTCCCCTATAAGATTCATGACTCGTCCCAGAGTTCCTACTCCGACTGGCATCGTTATACCTTCTCCCATATTTCTGACTTCAGAACCGCGCACCAGTCCGTCGGTAGAATCCATCGCGATTGTACGAACAGTGTTTTCGCCGAGATGTTGCGCAACCTCGAGGGTAAGATTCCATGGCTGATCACTTATAAAGGAATTGGAAACCTGCAGAGCCGTAAGAATATTAGGCAATTCACCTTCCGGAAATTCAACGTCAACAACGGCACCCAATACCTGTGTAATTCTTCCAGAACTTGTCTGCTTTGCAGAACTTTTCATTTTTATCTCCCTTCAAAAAACTTCGGCCAAAAAACGCTATTTCAGCGCTTCGGCACCGCCAACAATTTCGGTCAATTCTTTCGTAATCTTCGATTGTCTTGCCCGGTTCCGGAGCAGGGTGAAATGCTCTATAAGTTCGTCCGCGTTTTTTGTGGCGTTATCCATGGCGGTCATTCTTGCACCCTGTTCACCGGCTGATGTTCCAATGAGAATCGAATATATCTTTAAATTGATCAATTTCGGGATAGTGGTCAGCAGAAGTTCATACCTGGCGGGTTCGTAAATCCATATTCCCTCTTCCGGCTGCTTAGAACTTGAAGGGAACAGGGTGTTAGCTGCCGGCATGAGTTTTTCAACCACAGGTTTGTGCGAAAGTACACCTGTGAATTGATTATAAGCTACGTATATTTCGTCGAACTGTCCGTTCAGGAATACCGTCTGCAGATCATTACCTATGCGATAGGCATCTGCGAACTGGGGTTTGGTGGCAATTCCTTCGTAATATTTTCTGACCGTAAATCTATTCTTGAAAAACAGGAAACCGCGTCGTCCGGAAAAGCTCATTTCAATCTGTGTAAAACGTCCGGAGTTCTGCGAAAGCCATTCGGTGGTTTTGCGGTTCAAATTACTGTTGAATCCGCCACAGAGTCCTTTGTCCGAAGTGAACACAATAATCAGGGCCTTGCTGACAGTACGTTTCGGATTGAGCAGGGGATGGTCTTCGGGGTTGATCTCGACTCCAATACGGTTCACTATGCTGTTTACTTTTTCTTCGAAAGTGCGTGCATATTTTTGAGCCTTCTGGGCTTTTCGAAGTTTATTGGCCGATACCATTTTCATGGTCTTGGTCATCTTGCGCGTGTTTTTGAGGCGGGCAAGTTTAACATTGTATTCCTTGAGTGTCAGCATAGGTACTGTCGGTTTTCAGTTTGTCCTGTCAAGCATTACGACTTGGCGCGTTTCTTGCCGGTTAATTGTTCAAGAACTCGATCCAGCGCCGCTTTGACTTCGTCAGTCATGATTCTCTTTTCATTTACCAGGTTAATATATTCCGTTGGTTGTTTATCCAACGCCTCATAAAATTGTGATTCGAACGTCCTGATGTGGTCAATGGGCATTTCGTCGAGGTAACCGTTGGTTCCGGCATACATGATTGCAATCTGTTTTGACACGGGTAGAATTTCATGAACACCCTGCTTCATGATCTGCATCAGGCGATGTCCCCGTTCCAGCTGGCGCTTGGTTGCAACATCCAGGTCCGAGGCAAACTGGGCGAAACCTGCAAGTTCACGATACTGGGCAAGTTCGATTCGCAATGAACCGGCGGTTTGCTTCATGGCTTTGACCTGGGCATCGCCACCAACACGGGACACCGAAATACCGGGATTGATGGCCGGACGTTGTCCAGCGGTAAATGTATCGGTTTCCAGGAATATCTGGCCATCGGTTATCGAGATGACATTTGTAGGAATATAGGCTGAGACATCGTTTGCCTGTGTTTCTACGATCGGAAGGGCTGTTAGAGTGCCTCCGCCTTTTGCAGGGCTTAGTTTCGCGGCACGTTCAAGTAATCTGCTGTGCAAGTAGAAAATGTCACCGGGGAATGCATCGCGTCCAGGAGGACGGCGTAAAAGAAGAGAAAGTTGGCGGTAAGCCTGAGCTTGCTTGGTCAGGTCGTCATAGATAATCAGAGCGTGTCTGCCGCTGTCGCGGTAATATTCAGCCATGGCGCAACCTGTGTAGGGTGCAAGGAACTGCATGGGTGCAGGATCCGATGCTGTGGCTGCTACAATAGTGGTATATTCCATGGCGCCATATTTCTTGAGTGTTTCATAAACCTGTACAACAGTGGAACGCTTCTGGCCAATTGCCACATAGAAGCACATGACATTTTCACCTTGCTGGTTAATGATGGTATCTATCGCAATGGTGGTCTTCCCGGTCTTGCGGTCGCCAATAATCAGTTCACGTTGACCGCGTCCAATGGGCGTCAGCGCATCTATCATCTTGATGCCTGTCTGAAGTGGTTCTTTAACGTCGGCTCGATCAATGATACCAGGTGCTTTTACTTCAATTTTGCGGAATTCACTTGCCGGTATAGGAGACCCTCCATCAATGACCTTGCCCAGACCGTCGACGATACGTCCTTTCACTGCTTCTCCGACAGGGACTGAGGCAATACGGCCGGTTCTTTTGACTTCGTCGCCCTCTTTTATCTGAAAATCCTCGCCGAAAATAGCAACACCCACATTGTCATCCTCGAGGTTCAGCACCATTCCGGGAATATCGCCGGTAAAGATAACAAGTTCACCTGCCATTACTCCGGACAGGCCGTAGATGTGCGCAATGCCATCACCAACGCTGAGCACAAGTCCAACTTCAGACATTTCAACTTTCTGTTCAAATTCAGCCAGCTGTTTCTTCAGAATTGAAGATATTTCTGCAGGTTTTAGATCGATAGCCATGTGTTTCTCCCAACGCAGATTATACGTTGATCATTTTTTCTTTAAGCATGTGTAATTGAGCCGTCGTACTTGCATCATAAACAACATCACCAAGCCTCAACCGGAATCCACCGATCAGGGCTGGATCGAGAACAACTGAAAGACTCAGCCGGCCTTTTGTTTTTGTCTGGGCATATGTCGTAACGGACTGTATATCGGTCTGGTCTAGTTTGAAAGGAGATGTCATTTGTCCTTTTACAATTCCAAGCATCCGGTCATTAAGATCAACAAACGCCTTGCATATTTGACTTAGTATACCGCACCGTTTCTTCTCCTCAACGAATTTTATGAAACGGAATGTCAGAGGGGTGGCCCTGCCGGAAAACAGTGCTGTAAGGTTTTTCATGCGGATTGTCATCGGAAGCATATAATCACGCATGAACAAGGCGAGTTCAGAGTTCTTATTCAACAGGTCGTGAATGGATTCAAGATCTGCGCGCACTGCGTCGATTTGTCCTGTTTCACGTGCCAGATCAAACAATGCTTTTGCATATCTTTTTGCCGCTTTTACGTGATGTAACATTGCTTAAAGTTCCTTTATCATCTTCTGGACAATTGCGCGGTTCTTGTCGTTGTCCATGTTCTCGCTGATAACTTTAGTTGCCATGGCTATTGCCAGTTCTGCGCTTTCTTTGCGAAGTTCAGCGCGGGCTCTTTCAGTTGCGCTTGTTATTTCTCGCTTTGCACTTTCGATCATATCCCTTGATTCCTGATTTGCCTTGGCATGAATGGTTTCGGCGGTATGGCGTGCTGCGGTACGGGCATCATCGAGGATTTTCTGTGATTCGACCTGGGAATCTTTCAGTATCTTTTGCTGTCTTGCTTCCAGGGCGGCAGTTTCGGCGCGGGCTTTTTCTGCATCTGCGAGGGCTTTGCGTATGGAATCCTCGCGCATGTCGAGCGCCTTCAGGATTGGTTTCCATGCGACCTTGTAGAGCACCAGTGTCATCAGGATAAATGTGATCCACGTAAGGCCAATCATCTTCGGGGCGGTGTCTTTGTCCAACAAGCTAAATCCACCGCTTGTCGCACCATGTGCGCCAGGGGCCGGGACCTCGATCGATTGAGAATGAGATGCTTGTTCTGACATGTTAAATCCGCGTGATAAAACAGCAGAGATAAATCCGTTTATTTGGAAATAATACAGATTACAGCACAGAACAGGGCAATACCTTCAATTAGCGCTGCTGCGATAAGCATGTTTACCTGTATTTTTTGCGCAGCTTCCGGTTGTCGCGCAATCCCTTCCATCGCCGACGCCGCCAGTTTCCCGATACCCAGTGCAGCCCCAATTGCTACAATTCCGGCTCCGATAGCAGCAAGTGATCCTGTTATTCCACCCATGTTATGTTCCTTTCGATGTTCATACTACTCTAAGTGTTTTTGTCAAAAATAATTACACTATTGCGGCGTAAACTATCATAAATTGTATTTTCGATGCAACCCCCTTCTGATGAATCGGCAATGTCGTCTTTATTCACAGATTGACAGGGGGGGATATTATTGTGATAGATTTAACGTGTTTTGAAAATTGAAAGCCATGTATTGGCTGGATATTTAAACCAAGTAACCGGGGGGGGTATCATCGTGGACAAGGAGTTACTCAACGAGCAGGTACATATTGAACGGAAACTGTTCTCTTTTGATCTTAAGGAAAATCCCAGGGGTAGATTCCTTAAAGTCACGGAAGATGTGGGTGGGAGAAGGGATGCCATCATTATTCCCGCCACGGGTTTGGTGCAGGTTCGTGATATTATCGATCATGCAATAACTGCGGATAAAAATGCCGGTCCTTGCACGGTTAAAAACTCCACCCAGGAGTAACAGAGCTTGAAGTATATCTGGTGTTCATCAATTCTTTTGACTTTTTTCATCGTTTCAGTTTTCTCGCAATCCGAAAACGGTCTTCCTCCAGGCCCTCAGATTCTGGATGAAATGAGGGAGCAGCTTCCCGGAGAACCTATAGTGATTCAGGGTGAACTTGAGGTGAGAAAGCGCAAGGGGATTGTTACCCGTACTTTGAATGTTGAAATGTTACTTAATCTTGGAAGAAGACCTGCAACAGCCAAGTACATACTTCGCGATGCTTTTGGTAAGGACCTTGAACAGATGACTGTGACACGAAATGCCGGTAGTCCCGCGCAATTCAGTTATGCGGCAGGTAATCCCATGGTGTCTGGTAATCTGCCGGATCTTTTCAAACCTTTCCTGGATACCGATGTGAGTTGGATGGACCTTACGCTTTCTTTTTTGTGGTGGCCGGGAGGCAAGACAATCAGGACAGAAACGTTGAGGGGGCAGAACTGTTTTGTTGTGGATATTTCGGCTCCGCCTGGTGAATCAGGCCAGTACAAAAAAGTACTTCTCTGGATAGACGAGAAACTGCGCATGGTGCTTCAAGCTGATGGTTACGATGCCAAAGGTGAACTTGTCAGACGTCTTTTTATTAAAAGTTTTAAAAAGATAAATGAAAGATGGATGATCAAAGACATGGATATCCAGAGTTTTCCTTCCGACCATCGCACCAATTTGCGCGTTGAGACCATGCGCATAGATAAGAGCTAGGTCGATACCGGTTCAATAAATGGTTCTTCGTCTTCTTCGGGAAGCTGATAACCCACGACAAATTTCATGTTTTATTTCAATACCCAGGGTTTTCGCTTTCTAAAAGGCTCTTTAAATTGATTCTTCAGCTTGCCTTGTTCTGCGAGGTGGATCATACAGGCGCGGATACAGCCGCTGGCACCTTCAAGGGCCCTCGCGTAATGATATATCGGCGGAATTTTAATTTCGGTGGCGCCATGTGAATATATTTTCTCAAATTCTTTCCTGTCTTTATCTGTAACAATAAATGGATTCATATGCTCATTTCCACCGCAAAACCCCATGGCACATTTTCCCATATCGATATCAGCCCACTCAATTTTCCGGCCGGCTATCGTGACTTTAACCACTTTGTCTCTGGGTATTGCCTGGACTGTGCACTCGTTGACACAACTCATGCATTTGTCGCAGAGTTTTCCGGCAAATAAAGGGTCCGGTTTCAGAGGAGCGTTGGTAAGCATAACAGCTATTCTTTGTCTTGGACCAAATTCAGGGGACAAAAACATTTTACTATATCCTATTTCTCCCATGCCGGCGCAGAAGGCGGCAATCCTCATGTGCCAGGCAACGTCAGGAGCAGCCTTATCCGGAGAAACGGGACTGGAACAGCGTAGATTTATTTTACCCATAGAATTATGCCTTAACGCATTATTCGGAAGCCCTATGGCTTCATACCCCTCGTCTTCTATCATCCTCGCGACATTCCATAAGACCAGCGGTTGATATATGTAGTTTATTCCGGCATAACCCATGGCCGAATAAGCAGTCCAGAAAGTACCTTCCTCAATACCACGGAAAAGACCCCGGAAATGACGGAACCCCATGGCGATTATCGACTTGGCGTCCGGAAAAAGATTCCGGAGGTCCATCTGCTTTGGCGCGCCTTCAAACCTGTCCATGGAACCAATCCCGACAATATCAGCGCCACAACTTTTGGCGTATTTTTTTATTTTTGCCGATGTTAACATAATTTTTCTCCTCTATAACTGTTTGCTTTACTCCACGAAGGAAAGCGAGGAAATCCTATTGTTCGTCTATTTTTTTTCTTTTTTCTTCTGGCTGTTTTATTATCGCTTCCAATTCAGCTTTCGATTTTAATTTACCTTTCATCCTCCAGGGCGCTTTTTGGCGAAACTGAGTCTTAAAAACATTCTTAAGTTTCTTCTGTTCTTCAAGGTGTATCATACAGGCCATTTGACAACCACGCATCCCCTCAATAGCCCGGCCATACCAGTAAACCGGTGGCATTTTGTATCTCCTTGATTTTGTGTATGGTTGTTCGGTAAATCCTTTCTCATCCTCGGTCGTAACCATAAAGGGATTGTATTCCTTGTCTCCACCGTGGAAAGAAACACTGCACTTGTTGAAGTCCAGTCTCGCCCATTCCAGTTCTTTTCCTGCAACCTTAATTTTGACCATTTCCTTCTCAGATATTGCATGGGACGGGCAATCTTTGACACAGATCATCTTGCATTTGTCCTTCTCGCAGAGTTTCCCCGTAAATAAAGGATCCGGCTCCAGTACCGCATCGGTAATGACAGCCGCAAACATCTGTCTTGGCCCAAATTCAGGGGTCAGGAACGTACCACTGTATCCTATCTCCCCCAGTCCGGCACAAAAGGCGGCAACTTTTAATTGAAAGAAAACATCGGGATAGGGTTTTCCCTCGGAAACGGGTCTGGAAAAATTCCCGTCTATTTTTCCGAATGTTGAAGGATTGACATTAATAAAGTCCGTACCAATTTCATCAGGGTTTAAATTGTCTATGTTGCTCCAGGGGAAGTTGTCTGGTATCGGTATTGCTTCGTATCCTTCGTTTTCGATTAACTTGGTAAAGTTCCACAAAGTCACCGGTTGAAATACCCACCGGACTCCTTCGTGCCCCATAATGTTATATGCCGAGAAAAATGTTCCTTCTTCTATGCCCCGGAAATTACCCCTTAAAAGACGAAAACCAAGGACAATCATTGATTTCGCCTCAGGGAAAATATTACGAGGGTCCAACAACTTGGGTATACCCTCAAATCTGTCCATTGAGGTAATTCCAACAATGTCCGCGCCGCACATTAAAGCGTAGTCTTTTACTTTTTTTGCCGAAAACGTTTTGTTATTTGCCTGGCATGACGATAGAGCAGTAGCTGTTAACATCGTACTTGCTAGAAATTGCCGGCGTGATAATCGTGACATGGCTAATCTCCTTGATTTGCAACTTTCTTCATATTCAGCCATCTAATGGATGGCCATACGAAGACAATCTTTTAGAACTATTCCTTAATTCACTCGTCTCTTGAGCGCAGAGACAATGTTCCTGATTTACTTAGATTGCGAATACAAGAAATTGCTTTTTGACATGAATAGCCCCAACCAGAATGTTACATAACACTTACAGCCCATTTTTTCCAAGTCAACCTTTTTTACAATATTTTTCAGAATTTTATATAGAAAAAGACTTGTACTATCCTTCTCTTGATATTGAATCATAATATCGCGAGAAAATTCCGCATAATGTAGGAATTAACCTTATATTTCTTGTAAGGTAAAACCCTACACTTAAAATCAGGGTATGCCCCGACATCCTTATTTTCGTGTCATGTGATACATTGCTGGTTTCTTGAGATTATCAAGTGAGTGAAGATAAAAAATACAAAATAAATAGTACTGATGCGTTCTGTCCCAGTTGTGAACGTTTTATCGGGCCTGTAGATGTGTGCCCTTATTGTGACTGTGATTCTGCCAGGAACCCATTGTTACGGTTTTTGCGATATGGAGCCATTCTTCTGGCGATTACAGGACTTTTCTTTCTGTATCTGATGGCTGTACACAGTGAAGTTCCTGTAATTAAAATCTCTGAAATCACACCGATGATGAACTTTGGCTTGGTCAGGATCAACGGCGTGGTTGAGAAGGATGCATATATTTCAAAAAAAAGAAAAAGAATCGAATCTGTATCATTTCCCGTTGGAGATGGCTCAGGACAGATTAGAGTTGTTGCGTATACTCCAGTGGCAGAGATGCTGGTCAAAGAAAACCTTGTGCCTGCGCGAAAATCATTAATCGAAGCAACCGGAAACCTGAATATCTCGGCCAATGGTAATACGAAATTGATTCTACGGGATGTAAAAGGATTGTCGATTGAAAGTGAGAAGAAACGGGAAAGTTCTGATTAATACAGATGGATGCAGATGCAGTTTTCATATTTAAAATGATCCTGAAGATAATAATATCAACGATTACTGGATCTTTAATTTCTTCGGTCCTGACCTGCATTCCCGGACTGCATATTTACAATGTCATTGGTCTGATGTTGATTATGTTGAATATTTTTACCTGGCCGCCGGAAGTGATCGTGCCGTTTTTCACTGGTATGATTGTCGGTTATGCCATGCTGAGCACAGTACCTTCCGTTCTGCTTGCAGCTCCCGACGAAAGCGCTCTTTTTATCGTCCTGCCCGGCCAGAAATATTTGATGTATGGCCGCGGTTATGAAGGCACGATGCTCACCACTTTTGGCGGATTAGCAGGTCTGTTCCTGCTGTTGTTTGTTGTCGGTCCGATTGCGCCGAAGCTATTACCTGTTGCAAGGGTTGTTTTTCAACCGCATGTCCACTGGATATTGTGGTGTGTGATTTGTTTTATGTTGATGTCGGAGTGGCCGAAGGGTGGAACTATGGGCCAGGGCGGTCTTGCAAAACTATGGGATTCATGGAAATCCACCGGTGCTGGATTGTTAACTTTTGTATTGTCAGGATTACTGGGTTTTATCCTGTTGTATAGGTCACCAATCTCTCCGGCAGTTGCTTTTCAAAACCTCATGCCGGCATTTGTGGGATTATTCACAATACCATGGCTGATTCTTAATATAGTAAGTGGCGTGAAAATTCCAAAACAGAGGATGACTTGTTCATCTGGGTTGACCGCCTCATCGCTGCTGCGCGGTACATTTGCAGGTGGACTTGGAGGAGGTTTCGCGGCGTTCTTTCCTGTGGTCAGTGGAGGGGTGGGTGGATTTCTCTCAGGCCATGCCACTGCGCTTCGGGATGATCGTGCTTTTCTGATTTCGCAGGGATGTTCAAAACTGGTTTATTACGTTGGCGGATTTCTGCTTTTGTTTGTACCGGGACTTGGTATAGCGCGAGGGGGAGGGGCGTGGCTCATGCGCGGGCTGTATGTACCGGGTTCGTATCACGATTATTACATGGCACTGGCTTCAATTGCGATTGCCGGAGCAGTTTCATTTATTTTAATTGGCCCTTTAACGCGCGGAATTATTCTGCTTATGGAAAGGTTCAGTTACCGATATCTTTCACTTGTTTCAATGATACTGATTGTGGCGATTGTTTGTTTTGTCACTGGATTGGCAGGTTTTGCAATTATGCTTGTTGCTGGCGGGATAGGATTGATCCCGGTTTTGTCTGGTTCCCGGCGAATGAACTGTCTCGCGGTGATACTACTACCCATTGCCTGTAATATGTCGGGGGTGGGTATGAAAGTGGCGGGGTGGCTGAAGTTACTTTAACAGGATTAAGATTTAATTGCCGATGAGCGCCGATGAATAAAAACAGAATATTATGAAAGGAATTGCACATTTTTCCGTTGGAATTGCGCTGGCATCCTTTTTCCAACAGGCAGTACAAGCTGGATCGGAAGGTAATCCTTTATATTTTATTCTTGGAGGAGTATTTGGACTTCTACCCGATACCCTTGACTTCAAATTTTACAAGTTTCTATATAAACGCGATATTGAAATATCTCCTGATCCAAAAGATCCTGATCCGCAGGTTGTGGCTGATGGTTTGGCATTTGCGGTAAACAAAACTTTTGATACTGGAAAACCGGTCAGGATAAAACTTAATACCATCAGGCTTGGGAGTGATTTATGGCGGCAGTACAAGATGAAATTCGATGTTGGAAATAGAAAAGTAATTGCATCAATCGGACCTGTTGTTCGCACGGATCAGTCTGTTGTTAAAGAATATTCCGGGAAAGAAAAGAAAGCTTCGGCAACTCTTGTCTGTGGCATAAAACCTGATTATGAAGTGGAAACAACAATAGATATTCTCGACGGCCCATTATTCATGATGACGCCTTCAGCAGATGGAAGGATCATACCTGCATTCATTCCGTGGCATCGCGAATGGAGTCATAGTTTTATTGTAGGTTTATTATTTGCGCTGGTTGGTGCTGTAGCATGGAGCCCTCTGGCTGGTGTGATCAGTTTCTTTGCGTATGGAGCACATATATTGCTCGACCAACTTGGATTTCTGGGAAGCAACCTGTTTTATCCATTCCATGCTTCCAGAAGGGCTGGAGGAATGAAATTGATACATTCGGGTGATATGCTTCCGAACTTTGGAACTGTATGGTTGTCCTGTCTCGCAATTTTCTGGAATCTATACAGGGACCTGTCGTGGCAGATAACAGCGTTCAATCCGCTGAAGCTGGTTTTTTACGGTGTAATTATCCCGTTAACACTTTTTATACTGTTACGACGTTTTCTTGTTGCCCGGAACAGCAAACCGGGAGTAGATGCCGAAAGAGAATCCACCGGTGATGATTATTTGTAATCTGTTTTTACTTTAATCATCCAGTGGCATTGGATTGCACAGGTTTGTTTTACTGTCGGCGACCCGTCCGCAATTGAAACAGATGAATTTTGGATCGTCTACAAGTTTCTTTATCTCATCGAGCTTGTTTTCGCTTGCAAGAACACAGATATGGCCTTTGTGTTCACCCTTGCATACGTGCTTACCCATTATTTTTCTCCTTTATTTACTATTCAGCAAACCACAGTTCTATATTTAAAGCATCCTTGACGACCTGTCCAGCTATCACCGAATCCGGGTTGTTCTTGAACTTAGCAACAATCTCCTCTTTTTCCTTTCCAACGGCAAGGAAAACGATCTTTTCTGCCATGGCTATTGTGCGTGATGTTGATGATACTCGGGCAAGAGATCCGGCATGTGAGACAGCAATGGCAAAATTGTTTTGTCCTTTTGTAATATCCTGAGATGAGAAAATGGATGCGGTATGACCATCCATCCCAAGTCCGAGAAGTGCCAGCGTCAAGTGACCCTTGTTTGTGAAAAAGGCCGAAATGTCGTTGTTATAACGCTCGGCTGCTGCATGAGCAGGTAAGTTCGTCTGAACTTTGAATATTCTTGTTGAAGGAATGCCGAGCATGGAAAGCATGCGGGATGTTTTCGCCAGGTTGTTTTCGGGTGAGTTATCCGGAACCATGCGTTCGTCACTCATCATGATATAAAGCTGGTCGGATACTGGAAATGGATATTCCGCGATTGAATTATAGATTGGAAGTGGAGTATGCCCTCCTGAAAGCATTATTGCGTGTGGAGTTTCATTTCGAATCTGCATGTATTCCCTGAGCAGCTTCACTCCTTCTGTAATTAATGATTCCATTGTTTGAAATTTTCTGAATTGTATAAACATGGCTTGGTTCTCGCTGTGTTTAATCGTCTTTGGTTAACAGCTTTTGTATTGATGAAGGGCCGGAACTTCCAAAGGGATAAAGTTCGGGTTTGATCTTTAGCCTGTCAATTTTGTGAAGAACAGGCGTGAAAATGTCCCATGCCGCAGCAAGTTCATCCGAGCGAATAAAGAGTCCTTTGTCGCCTTCAATAACATCAAGAATCAGGCGTTCATAGGCATCGGGTATCTTTCCTGAAAAGGTTGATTGATATCGGAGGTTTAGATTTGTTTCGACAAGCGAGAGATCCAGGCCGGGTTTCTTGTTTATAATGTTAAGGAAAATCGATTCGTCTGGTTGAATGCGAATGATCAGGTCATTAGCAGGCAGACATTGAGGTACATTACAGAAAATGTTTTCAGGTAACTCCCGGAACTGGATTCTTACCTCGCTGGACCGGCTGTCCAGGCCCTTACCAGCTGTTATCGAAAACGGGACGCCATTCCATCTTTTATTATTAACGTGCAAAATAACAGCCGCGCAGGTTGGGGTGGCGGAGTCGGCAGGTATGGCCTGTTCCCGGGTATACGCAACGTTAGATATATTGTTTGTAATTCCTTCAGTATATTGTCCCAGGACCATTTCATCCAGCGTGACAGGAGAGATGGATTTCAGCACTCTTACCTTCTCGTCGCGGATATGTCTGGAACTTACGGTGACAGGTTTTTCCATTGCGATGAGAGCGAGAATCTGAAGAAGGTGGTTCTGAATTACATCCCTGACAATGCCGTATTCGTCGAAATATCCGCCGCGGTTTTCAACCCCGATGTTTTCTTTCCAGTCGATGTGGATTCTTTTGATAAATGACCGGTTCCAGATCGGTTCAAATACCAGGTTTGCGAAACGCAGGACCATGAGATTTTGAATAATCTCTTTCCCGAGATAATGGTCTATGCGGTATGTTTGTTCTTCTGAAAAGACCTCTGCCAGTCCACGGGTAAGAATGTCGGATGATTCCCTGTCTTTGCCGAACGGTTTCTCGATTACAACGCGGGACCAATATGAACCTGGTTCGCATATGACTAGACCGGCACCAGCCATGGCTCTTGCGGTATCAAGGAAAATGGAAGGAGGAATGGCCAGGTAAAAAATCCTGTTGGTTGCCTGACTTTTTTCGGTTTCCTGCATGAACTGGTAAAGATCGAGGAAAGATTCGCGTGATTCATATTTACCCGGGGAATAAAAACAATGGGTCAGGAATTCATTTGTTCGGTCTGCGCATGATTCGGAAGGTGCATATCTGCAGGTGAGATGTTCTGTGATACGGGAGCGAAATTCGTCATTTGAGAGCGGTGTTCGCGCAAATCCGAAGATTCTGAAATCTTCCGGCAGAAATCCCTGGCAATACAGGGCAAACAAGGCAGGCAGTATCTTCTTTGTTGACAGATCGCCTGATGCTCCGACTATTACGATGCTAAGGTTCTCAGGTTTTTTGGTCATAAAAGAACTTATCATTTGCTGTTTAACTTTGCCGGCATCAGAACAACATAAGTTGGCAGGCCAAGACAATCAAAATGCTCCATGATTTTTCTGGTCCCGGGATCATTCGGCCGTTCAGCCCTGTATTTAACCCTGACAAAATTCTCGAGCCTTTTACGAACTTCGTTGTTCTTGAATGTTGTTTCTTCCATTGCGAGGCAGTTCTTACACCAGCTTGCCCAGAAATCAATAAAGACTGGTTTGTTCTGTTTTTTTGATTCCAGCAAAGCGTCCGACAACGATACAAACCAGCCATTCCTTATACTCTCCTGTTGAGCAGATTCAACAAGAGCTTTGTTCTCCGGCCTCTGATCCAGAAAAAGCCTGTAGGCCAGATGCCCGTAATATATGGCGAATCCGATAATTATTACTCCAAACAAATGTTTGACCCGCTCCATCCACATTCCGGGTTTGGGAAGGAGGGAAAGTCCTGCGCCGATAAACGGCCACGGAAGTCCCATGCCAGCACCAAGAAGGAATGGCAGGAAAAGTCCGATTGTCTCGCCGTGTTTGTAAAGGTTGGCAGAAAGAAGCAGTACGGAAACGACAACCGGAGCAACGCAGGCACCGGCGAGCAATGCCGAAACCGTTCCCATGACGAATGCCGGTAACATATTTCCTTTCCTGGCTTGGTCGGGTGAAGAATTTTGTTGAAAGCGTGAAAAATCAATCGTGATAATATCGAACATTGCAAGGGAGAGGACAATAAACACAAGCGAAATGGCTGCATTGAAAAAATATGATGAGTTGAGAGTGCCGAATCTGGATCCCGTTAAAACCACAAATACGCCGAGAAGTCCATATGCCAGGGCAATTGCTCCACCATACATTCCGCCCAGTGCAAATCCACGTGTCTTTGATCCTGCGCCTGCACCTGCTCCTATGATGGCAATATTTACTGGAATCATGGGCAGAACACATGGTGTCAGGTTGAGTCCAAGTCCACCAAGAATGATCAATAATATGGCCAGTAAAGTCCATAACCCATGTTTATGAAAGACGTCTTTAATTCTGTCATTCCTGAAATCAGTACCTTTTGCAGTCTCATCAAGGAATAGTATGAATTCTGAAGATCGCACATAACCTTCTTTTTTCCCGATAACATGAAAATCTTTAATCAACTCTTCTAAGCTGTTGTTTTTTGATAGTGAAATATCAGGGTGAATGATGGGCATTTCTGGGATCACAACATCTCCCGTGGAAAATGTCATGTTTGTTTTTACCGGAAAAAAACAAAGCTGGTCACTGCATCCCTGGTAGTTGAGGGCTAATTTCATGGGTTGTTGCAGAGATCCGGGCAGGGGAAAAATCATAGAGAAATTATTGGTGTAAACATCACGTTCAGTATTGGTGAACTGATCATGTTTCCGGTATGTGGCGGGTTTATCTTTCGGTGTCAGAACTGTCCCGTCTTTTGTTGTTACTGATATAGAGTCGGCGTACAGGTAATGATTGGTTGGTATTAAGAACGAAACGGAAAGGGCAGCTTGTCCGTTAGATGAGAAAGTGAGATTAGTTGATACTGAAAAGGGATTTTGACCGATTGCGGAAGCTGTTTGCACAAAAAGAATAAATGAAACAAGAACAGAAAACCTGGCGGCAATTTTCCCGTTCATCTTACGAGGCTTTCTTTACATGTTCTTTCGGCCATTTCTTTACGGTTTGAAGTACATCCCTGACATAAGCGCATTCACACTTGTTCTGACATGGATCGAGAACGGTTGGTTTTGTGCAGTAACCAGGACAATCATCTGTTCCTGTCATTCGTTCCTCGAATATTGGACCGTCATGCATGTCCGTGAATTCTCCGGCTTCAATGGCAAGTGATGTTCCGCATTCGGGAATATCATGGGAGAATAGAAAATAACCGGCCACGAGATTGCCGAAATTTGCCTGGTAACCCACGAGATTAATCATCGGATCAGAAAGGAATGTTAATCTATCTTTCCATTGGTAGTGACAATTTGGACATTCCTTGAAGACCATTGTTTATCGCCTCATATAAACTAATTGGATCACCGGTACATGGAGTACCGGTGACACCAGATATACTTTTCTACCAGTTTTCCCCGAGAACTTCAAAATACGCTTTAGGATGAACGCAGGCTGGACATTTATCGGGCGCTTCATTCCCGGTGTGCAGATAACCACAGTTACGGCAACGCCAAACGATGGTCTTGTCTTTCTTAAATACTTTACTCCCAGTTATGTTCTTTGCCAGGTCTGTATACCGTTTGCCATGTTGTTTCTCAGCAACAGAAATTGCTTCAAATACTTTCGCAATATCTTCAAATCCATCGTCTTTTGCCACCTTGGCAAAAGAAGGATACAGGTCAGTCCATTCGTGTTCCTCACCAGCCGCGGCGGCTTTGAGGTTCTCAAGTGTTGTGCCGATTACTCCGGCAGGAAAGGCGGCAGTGATTTCGGCTGTACCTCCTTCGAGAAACTTGAAAAATCGTTTGGCGTGTTCACTTTCCTGGTCGGCTGTTTCAGTGAATATCGCGGCTATCTGTTCATAACCTTCTTTTTTCGCCTTGCCGGCAAAATAGGTATATCTGTTTCGGGCCTGTGATTCTCCGGCAAACGCCGCCATGAGTGCTTTTTCGGTTTTTGTTCCTTTCAGCTTCTTCATTTTTTGTTCTCCTTCCTTGTTGTTTTCCGTATTTCGTTTCTTACATTAAGTATCAATTTCGAACTTACACTTACAGTATCAATTCCCAGTTCCAATATTCTTGAAAGATATACAGGGTCGCCTGCCAGTTCCCCGCAGATGGAAAGGGGCTTTCCTGACGCCACCGCGGCGTCCGCAACAATCTTTATCATTTTCCAAAGAACAGGTCGTTCTGGTTTGTAATCATAGGCCACAAATTCGTTGTTCCTGTCAATCGCAAACATGTATTGAATAAGGTCATTGGTCCCGATACTTCCAAAATCCGCCTCCTCAAGTATTTCGTGTGCATCCAGACAGGCTGACGGCACTTCAAACATCACACCATGTTTGATTGTTCCCCTGGGTATGTCCTTTATTGCGTCTTCGACAACAGCTTTTAGTTCAAGAAATTGCGACAGGTCGATAACCATGGGGTACATTATGTGAACAGGCCCATGAATGGATGCTCTGGCAAGTGCCCTTGCCTGGCTTTGGAGGAGTTCTTTTTTTCCAAGCAGTAATCTTCCGCCCCGGAAACCGAGGGAAGGATTCTGTTCGGCTGGTATGTTAAGAAAAGGGAAGGGTTTGTCACTGCCCACATCAAATACCCTGAAAATAACCGGCAGACCTTTCATGGATTTAACAACAGATGAATAACGCTTATATAAATCATCTTCGTTTAAGAGTTTACCGGTCGCTATAATTTCCAGCTCTGTCCTGTACAAACCAATACCTTCTGCCTTCCTGTCAATCGCTTCATTCACATCTGAGGCCAGGTTGATGTTAGCCATGACTTTGCATCCTGCCACTGGATCAGTTGAAACAAGTGATTGAATGGATTTCCTGCTTTCCGCTTTTGCTTTACGGATGGTTTCTTCCTTCGGCCAGATGACAACTTCGCCGGTATTGCCGTTGATGAGCAGTTCTGTTCCACATCCCACTTTTTGTCTGAAGCCGGTAAGTCCGCTGACTGCTGGAATCCCAAGGGCCCTGGCCAGTATTGCTCCATGCGAATTCTGACCGCTACGTTCTGATACAAAACCAAGGATCTGGTCTGTCTCAATATCGACTGTAAGAGAAGGGGTGAGTTCTTCCGCTACAATAATTCTGTTTTTCCCTTTCTGGCAATGCCCCTTGTCTGTACATTGCAGGGAAGGTTTCATGTTTGAGAGAACATCCAGTATACGCCTTTTAACTTCCCCGAAATCAGATGCCCTGTCCCTGAGATATTCGTCGTCTACTTCCTGCATTCGTGTTTCATATGAATCAAGAACTGATGATACGGCATTTTCAGCGTTTAAAAGATGTTCCGTTATAAGTTCTACAACCTTTTTAAACAAAGTAGTATCCTCAAGAATCATTTTCTGGGCTACAAAAATTTCTGCTTCAGCCTTGCCGATTTTCTCAGATATCTGGGTGCGAAGTTCCTCGAGCCTCTTGCCGGCGATTTCAATTGCCCGTTTTACACGGGCTATTTCCAGATCTACGCCGGTTCCCTTGACTTTATAGATGGGCAGATTGCTGTGTCGCTGTTCATTAAACATACATACCCGTGCTATAGCCAGTCCCGGGCTTACAGGGAGTCCTTTTATCTTCACTTCATGTTGTTCGCTGGTTTTCATCTTTTTTATGGACCATCCTTATAAAGGTAGGGGCCGGGATTCGTCAATCCCGACCCCTTTTTCGTAACGGCCTGGTCGAAGCCGTCACTACTGGGAGGAATGCGAATAATGCTGCTTTGATCTCGTATTCATTTAACCCTTTATTAAGTCCTTTAGATGTTCCACATATTTTTCTGCACCACCCGGGCGATATCCTGTTTTCGCCAGTACTTTTCCATCTCCACTGAGGATCAGTACGGTAGGGAATCCTTTAACCCCGTATTTTTCTGCAAGTTCCTGGTTTTGCTTTGTAACTTCTTCCTTCAGTTTGTGGGAGGATGGGAAATCTGCCACGAAAAGTACAAGACTGGTCTTTGCGTAATTCTTGAACTCATCTTTTGCCAGCACTTCCTTTTCGAGTTTCATGCACCATGCGCACCAGTCAGATCCGGAAAACACGGCCATTATCGGTTGTTTCTTCTCCAAAGCTATTTTCTTGGCCTGTTCAAAATTTGTCTGCCATTCATCAAGGCCCGCATAAACCATGCACGTCGACAACCCCATTACTGCTAGTGCAAATATCATTATTTTTTTCATGTTATTTTCCTTTTTTATGTCTGTATTTTCGTCGAGTTAGACACATCTCTCCCCGAAGATGTCTCTAACTCATCCCATACTCCAAGTACCTTGTGAACATCCCGTTCTCGTTCCGCGCGTCCTCTTATTTTGTATGCACAGTCACGAACAATTCCATACAGTACTGCACATCCGTCATCGGTACTTGAAGCTTCTCCTTCATCTGCCAGAATCGTGAGCTTCCTTGACATCTCAAGTGCTTCCTTTAAGTGCTTATTCGAAGAGTTCTCCATTTTCGCTCCTATTAATTGTCACTATGTATAATGCTAAATCCGTGCCAATCTAAAATAGAGGTAGTGATTTATCCTGCAAGATGCTGGGCCGCAATGATTAAGGACTTTAAATGTGAGTTACGGTCAGAAGAGAGTGTCTCTTTAATGCCTGCTTAATGTGAGACACTTGAAGCATTTTTGTCACATCGTGAGACAAGTTGGTAATAGAAAGTCTCGGTCAGTTGACAATACCGGTATCGTCGAGAAATCGATAGAACGTGGCTCTTGATACACCCAGAAGTTTGGCAGCTTCAAGTCTGTTCTGGTTTGTTTTCAGCAAGGCTTCTTTAACTGCCTCAATATTCAATTTGCGTCGCCGGTGTTTTTTGGTTCCATTTGGAGGGGTGACAACTCCAGTTCCAGAAGAAGTTGTCGTAGGAAGATGTTCCGGACTGATCATATTGCCATGACACTTAACCAACGCGAACTGGATCCAGTTCTGGAGTTCACGCACATTACCCGGCCAGTTATGAGACATCATAAGATCCATGGCGGACGGTGATATGATCACATCTTTTCGCCCGGTTTCTTTAAGGATGCTCTTTAACATATACTTGGCCAGGAGAGGTATATCATTACGTCTTTCCCTTAACGGAGGAAGATGAATTGGAACGACGCTGAGCCTGTAAAAAAGGTCTTCACGGAATCGGCCGGCAGTCATTTCCGAGGAGATATCTTTATTGGTAGCGCTGATTACCCTGACATTTACCTTCATGGTTTTTTCACTGCCTACCCGCTGAAATTCGCTTTCCTGAAGAACTCTCAGGAGTTTCACCTGCATTGCTGGAGAAATATCGCCAATTTCGTCCAGGAAAATAGTTCCTCCATCGGCAAGTTCGAAACGTCCTTTCTTGTCGCGTATTGCCCCGGTGAAAGCTCCTTTTACATGTCCGAAAAGTTCGCTTTCAAGAAGTGATTCAGGAAGGGCGCCGCAGTTCACGGGCACGAAGAGCTTGTTTGCGCGGAGACCCTCATTATGAATGGCTGCGGCAACAAGTTCCTTGCCTGTGCCGCTTTCGCCTTGTATCAGTACGGGCACATTAACATCTGCCAGTTCTCGGATAAGATCAAAAATATCTAGCATCTTCTTGTCACGACCGAGTATGCCGGAAAAACTTTCCATTTCACCGACGCGCCTTGCAAGGTTGTGTTCGCGTGTTAGATCTTTAAATGAGACCAGAAATCCAGTCTTTGTACCTCTCCTGTCGAGCATGGCCCTTATTGTCATATCGAGGAGTCTTTTTTCTCCGCTTTTCGTGGTGATTTCTATATTCTGTTTATGCTCATCGATGTTGGGTACCGAGCCATCGCAGAACTTGCATTTGCCGCCGCAGAAATTTCCGGGAAACACTTCGTGACAGTCACGGCCAAGTACTTCTTCTTTTTTGTAGCCGGTAATTTTCTCAGCTGCTGTATTGAAAAAGAAAATGTGTCTTTCCGGATCATGAGCAAGAATGCCATCTGAAATACTATTGAGAATTATGCTTTCATACTGCCTCGCTGATAAAAGGGCCGATAAGTAACCCCGTTCGAAAAGATCGGATACCAGTCGTTGGATGTCATCTCTTGTCTTTCGGAATACTTCGAGAATGGTTTCTTCCGTTCCTTTGGCTTCGCCTGGATCAGGCAGGTTCCAGTCCACAATTTCGGGATGACCGGGTAATACAGGACATTGTTCTGCTGCTTTTTGGCAGAGGGTTATAACGATATCAAAACGGCGATCCTTCAGACTTTCGAGGGATTTGGATTTGTGGCTGGAAATGTCAATCCCGACTTCATTCATTACCTTGATTGCCATTGGATGAACGCGTGTTGCAATACTACCGGCACTGACTGCCTCAATATCTTCAATTTTCCGTGCCCTGACGAAAGCCTCTGCCATCTGACTCCGGCCGGAATTTGCATAACAAAGGAATAAAATTCTTGTCATATCAATCCTTATAAATACAAATCACCCTAAAGGCGAGACTTTTACGGGAATCGGATTACTGTTTTTTTGCAGAAGCCAGCCAGTGAGGCATTGGCGAGGACAGGGGACGACACGAAAAACCTGTGAATCCAGCACCCGTCAGCCATCCTTCAAGTTCCTGATCGGAGAATACCCATCCGTTTTTTGTTGTCAGTGCCATGTTGACTGCAAACAAGGCAGAAAATTTCGGTCGCGTATGGGTTGAATCTGTCATCATGTCCAACACGTAAACAACTCCGCCCGGAGTAAGTGAATCATAAGTATGCTTGAAGAGATTAGAAATAGATTCCGGTGATTCCTGGTGCAGGACACCGAAGAATATTACGACATCATTTCTGCCGGGAAATTGTGCTGTGTGGTAATCGCCAGCCATTGTTTTGACCCTGTTTTGCATACCTTCGGCCTGTATCAGTTCCCCTGCGACTTTTACGACTTCCGGCAGGTCAAGTACGGTACATACAATATCGGGATTAGCCCTGGCGATGAGTGTTGAATATGTTCCCGGTCCACCGCCGACATCGAAAAGTTTTCTTTTTCCCTGCAGGTTTAATTGGGGCACAACTGCGCGGCCAATACCCAGCGCCCGCCCGTGCATTGAAAGAACGAAATTACGGGTTCGGTCTTTGTCTTCTCCGAGATGTATTTCCGGCCGTTCTACCGGTTTGCCGGTCTTGACCATGTCTGCAAGTTTTCCCCACGCCGGATAGACATCACGGTTGTAACGGATTGCTTTTGTCAAATCGGCAGGGGAACCTGCAACAAGGAACAAGGACGATTCGGGAGTGTTGGAGTACTGGTTCCCTTCTTTATTCAGAAGGCCGAGCGCGACACATGCATCCAGCAGAAGATTTGCTCCTCGGGTGTCCATGCCGCATGCTTTGGCAACTGTTTCGGAGTTGGCCTGTTTCAGTTCAGCCAGCTTTGCGAAAATGCCAAAGTCGGATGCGGCAAAAAGGACGCACGAGTCATAGAAATTACTGGCCATGTCAACTATACGGGAAGGATTCATATGAAAATTTCCTTGTTCTGTTGAATTATTTAACCAGTAAACGAGCTGCACGGGCTGCAACGAGTTGACAAGGCAGGCAATAATCTGCTGCCTGTTTACCAGGCGGGAAGGTCACCTGTTCGTATGCCGTCAAGTGTCCTTCTGCCTGGTGATATGCAATATGTCCATAGAGACTGAGGAGGAAATCGTTTTTGCGTCCCAGAGACCACAATCCGTACAGGTAATCGGCCAGAGGCCAGTCGTCAAGGTGATCCATAAACCGTGTCATGCCACAGAACTGTCCTCCTGCCGACAGGCGTGCATTTACGATCCTGTTTGCCATGTCAGCCGGTAAAAGCCCGCTTGAAAGTAATTCCGGCCAGTAACGATAATTGGTATAAGATGCAAGGTCCCATTTCCCGGTCAAATGTTCGGGTTTTTTCACAGGCTCGACCTGTGGCGATAACCACCAGTCGGATGGATCGGCAGGCCATGTTTTACGGATGGCATTCAGTGTATCCTGTGCCAGTGATGTACAGACCTTTCGTATTGTAGCTGTTGCCGTGGTCGGCGAAACCTTCTGACGCTCGCACACATTCGCCCATTGCTGGAGTCCTTTCACGACCCACGCGTTGTTATGAAAATATTTTCCTGCGTATTTTCGGGTATCCGCTTCTGGTACTCCGCCAATCAAACCGTCTTCTTTTTCCGCTGCCATACGCATTTTCAGAAGATATTCAGCAATACGGTCCAACGCTTTGAAGCCATTCTCCCACCATCCTGTTGTCCCGGCGCGTTCGGCAAGCAATGCAGCTGTGTGAAGAAGCTGACCATACTCACTGATCGATGGTCCATAATAATTGATCGTTCCGTTTTCCCGTACAAAATGGGTCAGCCAATAGTTGAACAATTGTGAAGCACGCGTGTTCATGCCCCACGCCGAGAGAGCGTCTACTGCAGCAATGATTGTAGGAGGAAATCCATCATGTTCATCTTTTGCATAACTTCCAGTACCGTACTTGGGGTGATCGCCGCGGAAAGTTGCATCAATATACGCCAGTCCTGTCTTAACCGATAAGTCGAGAAAAGGATGACCCGTATTGATCGCGGGAGTTGTCTGAAGTTTCCCGATGTTCTCAGCGATTATTTTCGGATCAAAAGCAGGCTTTCCGGTGGTGCGAGGGAACAGACTGAGAATCTTGTCGAGATCAGGTTGCCCCGAAAAATCTTTCCGGACAGGATCTTCCAGCATTGCCATCCAGTCGGTCTTTGTTTTTCCTTCAACTGCAGTTAATAAAGCCGGGGACACAAATATGACTGTTCCCGAAATGGCGATACATTGCCTGGCGAAATCCCGTCGTGTCATCTTATCTTCTGTCATTATTTTCTTCTCCTTACTTAAGTAAAGTATTCCTCTGATACCCATGATAACATTGCTTGCAAGCTGTCAAATTCCCGCTTTGCCAGGCCAAAATCATCATGTTTAGAGTACTCATTTATTACTGCCAGGCAAGTTAATCCTGCTGACACGGCAGAACGAACCCCGTTGGCAGTATCTTCGATGGCCAGGCATTTTTCCGGGGGAATACCAAGTACCCCGGTGGCATATAAATAAACATCCGGGGCAGGCTTGCTATTGACGACATCATCCGCCGATGCAATTACATCGAAGAAATGTGACAGTCCGTATGTTTTTAATGTGTGCTTAACATCAGTACGCGCGGCCCCTGTTACCACTCCCAGTTTCAGGTTTCTATTCTTGAAGAAGGTCAGCGTCTCAAATACATGAGGCATCAAGGGGAAGCTGCGGGTTGCGAGGAAATCACGGAGAACGACTTCCTTTTCTTTTGCAAGATCACCGGGTTGTACGGGTAGAGAATGCTTTTGTACGATGAGCTCTGCCTCTCTGGATGCGGGAATTCCCAGGTAACACTGCCTGTATTCGTCTTCAGAGACTTCTACGCCATATTTTGGCAGGATGGCCTTCCACAAATTCCAATGCGTGGGTTCGGAGTCAACCAGCGTACCATCGTGGTCGAAAAGAACTGCTTCTATCAGCATCTGTCGTTTCCCTGTTGATATCCCCGGTTAAACTGCGTCTGGAACAACTCTCTTTATTTTTTTGTTGAACGTCGATTTTCTAAAATTTCTTTTGCCATTTCCACATGATTTGGGAAAAGATCACGTGGAATAACTTCGCGTCCCAATTCTTTCGCGATAAGATATCTTGCACATATTGAATTATCGCGACGACAATACAAATCCTTAAAGAGTTCAGCAGGGCCGGGCATTTTTTCCAACTTGTCATTAAAGAAAAGGCAGGTTTTCAAGAGTTCACAGGTCGGCATTATTTACTCCGTTTATGAATGATTGTAACTTTCTAATCTCTGAACTCTACATTGTTATTAATGTTACCCGAGTAGTAACGGTAAAGCAATACTTTGGACGAAAAAAGAACGCCGTATAAGCTGGTGAGAAGTTGAAATAGTCAACCCCCGTACCCGGGTTGTAATCGAGTACGAGGGTAACATGCGATTACGATTAAGATTAGGAAAGGATATAGTTATCCAGCAAGATACTGGTTAATAATATTCTCCAGCATTTCCTGTTTGCCGCTGACCTGTTTGGGTTCACCGTGCTTTAAGATATAGGCCTCGAGGTCATTAAGATCAGCCATACCGGCTTCGATCCTGGCCCCGATGCCCGTATCGAAAGAAGCATAGCGATTTGTAATGAAGTTGCTCAGTATCTTGTCTTTGTGCAGTTTTGCTGCAATTTTCAGGCCAAGCGCGAATGCATCCATTGCGCCGATATGGCCGATGAATAAATCTTCAAGATCAGTGGATCCGCGGCGCATTTTAGCGTCAAAATTCAATCCGCCGCTTCCAAGTCCTTTCTGTCCAAGAATGATGTACATTGCCATTGTCGTTCCGTAGAGGTCTGTCGGAAACTGATCTGTATCCCAGCCAAGAAGGAGATCGCCGCGGTTGGCGTCCACACTGCCTAACATGCCGTTAATTGAAGCGATGGCGAGGTCGTGTTCGAAAGTGTGACCTGCCAGTGTTGCATGGTTGGCCTCGATGTTAAGTTTGAAATATTTCTCCAGTCCGTATTTCCGCAGAAAACTTATCACCGTTGCGCTATCGAAATCGTACTGGTGTTTTGTGGGTTCTTTCGGTTTGGGTTCTATCAGGAACTGGCCTTTGAACTTGATTTCCTTGGCATAGTCCACCGCCATGCGCAGGAACATTGCCAGATGATCCAGTTCACGTTTTATATCGGTGTTCAGGAGCGTTTCATAACCTTCGCGGCCGCCCCAGAAAACATAATTTTCGGCGCCGAGTTCGAGACCGGTTTCCAGCATTTTTTTTACCTGTGCGCCGGCATAGGCAAAAACCTGTGCGTCGGGGTTGGTTGCGGCGCCGTGCGCGAAACGGGGATTGCTGAACATGTTGGAAGTGTTCCAGAGAAGTTTTACACCGGTATCGGACTGGAGTTTCTTTGCCAGTGCAATGATCTTGTCCAGCCGCTTGTTTGTCTCTGTAAGATTTGAAGCTTCAGGCGAAATGTCCCTGTCATGGAAGCAATAGTAACCAACGCCGAGTTTGGTGAAAAATTCAAATGCAGCCCGCATTGTGTCCTCGGCCAGTCTTATCGGGTTGTTGGAAACGTTCCATGGCCTTACCCAGGTTGGAGATCCAAACGGATCTGATCCGCTTCCTTTCATTGTGTGCCAGTAGGCTATGGAGAATCGCAGATGATCACGCATTGATTTACCGGCGACTTCTTCTTTCGGGTTGTACCACTTGAAGGCGAGGGGGTTTTTAGATTTTGGACCTTCGAATTTGATTTTCTTTATGCCCGGAAAGAATTCCTTTATTACCATATTTATATCTCCTTTTTATTTAAGTCTTGTGCACTTCTTATCAATGGTTTTGGCTGTTGGTTATAAACCTTTGAACCTGGCGGAACCGAGTGTGTTAACCAGACATTTCCGCCAATCTCGGAATTCTTGCCGATTACGGTATTACCGCCAAGAATTGTGGCACCAGCATAAATTACAACATTATCTTCAACTTCCGGATGGCGTTTGATTCCTTTCACAAGCCTGCCAAATTCATCCTTCTCAAAACTTAATGCTCCAAGTGTGACGCCCTGATAGAGTTTGACGTTCTGTCCAATTATTGAAGTTTCCCCGATAACGACGCCGGTCCCATGGTCAATAAAGAAACCGGGCCCGATTTTGGCGCCTGGATGAATATCAATCCCGGTTATGGAATGTGCATATTCCGACATGATTCTCGGAATCAGCGGCACAGCTTTTTCGTAGAGGAGGTGGGCTATCCTGTGGACAATTATCGCATAAACTCCGGGATAACTGAGAACAACTTCCATGGTGGATTTTGCAGCAGGATCTCCTTCATATGCTGCGACGATGTCATGCTGGAGCACCTTTTGAATTTCCGGAAGGGAAGAAACCATAAAAGCAACTGCTTCGTCGGCTTTGTCGTCGCACTTATCGCAATCCTTGCAATGCTGTTGTTTGCATTCGTATTGGAATGCTCTCTCTATCTGTCCTTTAAGTTTTTTGGTTGCTGATTTCAACTTGCCGGTCATAAAACTCTTTAGCTGTCTTTCAAGGACAGGCTCATGGCCATGACAGCCGGGGAACAGAACAGCGATCAGGTCGTTCAGAACCTTATGAACTGCCTGTTGACCCGCAAGGTTAAGTCCTTTCTCGGTATTTGCGCCGATGGGGCATTGCCAGCATTTTGAAAGTCCGTCAATGACTTCAGGAATCAGTTTTATTACATCTTTTATAACTGCCATTTTCTATCTCCCGATTATTACTGGTTCTCTGCGGAATCATTCCGCGTAATCTTTACCAGAATGCGGTCAGCGCCGAGATTGCGAAACCCGAGTTGTACAAGTAGTTTATTGAACCAGCCTGTGGTTATGCAAACTAAGTTCAGGATCTTAATACCATCCTGCTGGCAAAGCTCGACAAAATCCCTCAGAGTGAAAAGATGAATATTGGGTGTTTCGTACCATTCAAACGGCAGGGAATCACCCTTTGGCATCCTGCCGGTGAACCACAGATGGAGACGGTGTGACCACTTGCCGAAATTCGGAAAGGTTACAATACCTTTTCGCGCAACCCTTAGCATTTCCTTGAGCACAAAACGGGGATTATGGACAACCTGCAGGGTTTCGCTGAGAATGGCATAGTCGTATGTGTCGTCAGGAATCATTGCGAGACCGGCGTCTATATCTGCCTGGAAAATATCGTGGCCGCCATCGATGGCCTTGATTACGTGCTTGAGATCGATGTCCACGCCGATACCGGAAATGTTGTTTTTTCCAGTGAGCATCGATAACAGATCGCAATCACCGCAGCCAAGATCCAGGACACGTGTGCCAGGACGTACCATGTTCGCTATGTGATCAAATTCCAGGCATGTGGATATCGGGGGTCGTTGTATGGTACCGACCCAGGGTAGAAATGCCCTCATAACTTCTGAAAGATGTTTGATATCAACAAGGAAAGCATCGTGGCCATGAGGTGCCTGGAGGTTGCAGTAAGATACCTTTTTGCCGACGTGAAGCAGGGCATTCGCAATTTCCACGGATTGTTCCGGCGGAAAGAGCCAGTCGGAACTCAGCGCGACCACAAGGACTTTGCCTTTTATGGGTCCGAAAGCTTTTTCCAAACTTCCGAAACGCTCTGTTAGATCATACTCGTCAATTGCGCTGGTTATATGGAGATAGGAGTTTGCATCGAACCGGTCCACAAACTTGTCACCCTGGTGATCAAGATAACTTTCCACCTGGAAATCAGTCGAAAAGCTTGAATCGGTATCTCCATTATTATGTTTTTCCCTGCCGAATTTTTTGGTCATCATTTCAGGAGACAGGTATGTGATGTGCCCGATTTTTCGTGCCTGCGACAAACCGCGGTGGGGGGGATGCCCTGTGCCGTAATAATCTCCTCCCTGCCAGTCCGGGTCCGAGGTGATTGAATCACGTCCAACAATATCAAAAGCAAGTGCCTGCGCCGAAAGGCTGGTTGCCGAGGCGATGCATATACAGCGGTCTATCATTTCGGGGTGCCGGATGGTCCAGTCAAGTGCCTGCATGCCGCCTAGGGAACCGCCAATGACCGCGGCCAGGTGATCAATACCAAGTTGTTTCACAAGCAGCCTGTGAACATCCACCATGTCACTGATCGTAATTTTTGGAAAAGCTGAGCCGTATGGTTTGCCGGTCTTTGGATTGATTGATGATGGTCCGGTTGTTCCCTTACAGCCGCCCAGAATATTTGCGCAGATCACGAGGTAATGATTGGTGTCTATTCCTTTGCCGGGACCAACCATTTCATCCCACCAGCCGGCAACATTTTTTTTTGACGAGTCGTGATAACCTGCGACATGGGCATCACCTGACAGGGCGTGACAGATGAAGATAACATTGTCCTTGGTGGATGAGAGAGCCCCGTACGTTTCGTAGGCCACATTGAGCTCGGGCAGAATACCGCCATTCTCCAGTTTTAATCCACCGGCGGGCAATTGGATCTTCATCAGCTGTGTTGTTACGAGCCCAACGCTTTTTTCTGTGTTCGTATCGCTCATTTGCTTTTTAATTTTCCTGATTTTGTTTCAGTTGCTATCCACGAAAGGTATTTTTCAAGTCCGCCGGTTACCGGGGAAATGATAATTTCCGGTAATTCATATGAATGGTTTTTTCTTATGAACGCCGTCAACTTATCAGAAACCGATGCCTTTGTCTTGGACAGTAACAGATATTCCTTAGCCTTTTCTACATTACCTTTCCAGCGGTAAATGCTTTGTATCGGCATGTATTGAACACATGCCGCAAGCCTGCTTTGCACAATCTTTTCAGCCAGTCTTCCGGCATTGGCTGCATTGTCAATGGTTGTGCTGATAATAACGAAATCTTTTTTACCCGACATGCTTATTATCATACCCGTAGATAAGCCAACGGCAACCAAATTCGGAAACAGCCGGACGGTGAATGATGACAATATCATCAACGTGTCTACAGTGTTGACTTTGACTGCTCATTTTTTGCACCATTATTCCTTTGTAATTTAAATTACCGGTTTCTTTCCTGGAGCAAATAGTGGAATTTATAATGAAAAAGAGAAACAACGCCATTGAACGAAAGTCCCCCGAAATCTTTATGACATTAGTGGTAAACCTGGTGATGGCGTTCTTCTTTCTGACCGGCATAGGTAGTTCCGTGTATGCAGATGATTGGCCGCAGTGGCGTGGGCCAATGCGGGATGGTATCTGGCGCGAACAGGGGATCATTGACCGATTTCCGGCTGGTGGTCCGCCCGTCCGTTGGCGTGCACCGATCGGACCGGGGTATTCAGGCCCGGCAGTCGCGGGTGGCCGTGTTTTTATCCTTGATCGTGTTCCCTCTGATCCGAACACCGAGATTAAAGTCGCGTGGAATATGCGAAACAAATCGACCGATCAGGAACGTGTGATCTGCTTGGAGGAAACAACGGGTAAGGTCCTCTGGACACATGTCTATCCCTGTGATTATTCCTGTGCGTACGGAATTGGTCCTCGAAGCACGCCGACCGTGCAGGATGGCCGCGTTTATACTCTTGGGGCAATGGGTGATTTCTACTGTCTGGATGCTATAACGGGCCGCGTGGTGTGGCAAAAACAGTTTGTAAAGGATCTCGGTGCCGAAGTTCCTCTCTATGGATTCGTAGGTCAGTCCCTGGTTGAAGGTGACAAGCTGATCACCTTGGTTGGGGGTAAGGGTCAAACAGTCATGGCATTCGACCGGCGGACTGGAAAGGAAATATGGAAGTCGGTGACTGCATCGGAACCCGGTTTTTGTCCACCGATGATCTTCACGCTTGCAGGCCAGCGTCAGTTGGTCGTCTGGCATGCGGACGGACTCTCCGGCATAGAGCCGGAATCGGGTCGGGAACTTTGGACGATCCCGGTACCGAACAGAGTGGGAATGGCCATCGCAACTCCTGCCGTTGAAGGTAATCGCCTGGTAATATCGGGTCAATATAGTGGATCAATTATGTTTGAATTCAAGGCCGGGACTGCAGTGCCGACAGTGGTTTGGAATATCCGACCTTCTGACATGCCGGAAAAAACTCCGCGGAAAGCAGGATTTAACACTACGATAAGTCCACTACTGTTATTCGGTAACCATGTTTATGGTATTTCTTTGTACGGCGAGATGTGTTGCCTGAAGGGTGACACTGGTGAACGCGTCTGGATGACGCTACAGCCGACAAGCGGTGGAACACAGTCCAAGGATCGTTGGAGTTCAGCGTTTATGGTCATGCATGGCGGTCGCGTTTTCTTATTTAACGAGAAAGGGAATTTGATCATTGCCAGGTTATCGCCAGCTGGCTACGAGGAGTTGGACCGTACTCATTTACTCGATCCCGACATGCCTGCCTCCAACAGTGGTCGCAAAGTCATCTGGTCCCATCCTGCTTTCGCTAACCGTTGTATATATGCCCGTAACAACCACGAATTGATTTGTGTTTCAATGGCTGCCGCGGAACGGTAATAAATTCACAGGTTTGTTTTGAAAGAGGTGTTTTATGAAAACTATACGTGTCAATGTCCCTTTTATGATGATGTTGTTTTGTGTGGTCAGCTGTTTTGTTTCTGTTCCGATTGTCTCTGGAATTGATCTCTATGTTGCTGTCGACGGTAACGACAGTTGGTCCGGACAGTTTGTAAAACCAAACTCCGGTAAAACCGACGGGCCGCTGGCGTCGTTGAACGGTACGCGGGATGCGATCCGCAAATTAAGGTCGACCGGTAAGTTGACTGAACCCGTAAAAGTAAATGTTCGCGGTGGAATTTATCGTATGAATTCGCCTTTTGTACTTGAATCACAGGATTCCGGTTCAGAGGAAACGCCAATAATATTTCAGGCGTACAAAAAAGAAAAACCCGTATTCAGTGGCGGACGTTGTATTACGGGATTTCGCAAGAATGGGTCCTTATGGGAAACAGATATTCCAGAAGTGAAAACTGGAAAATGGTATTTCCGGCAATTATTTGTTGACGGTCAGCGACGTCAGCGGGCCCGTGGTCCCAATGAAGGTTACTTCCGCATCGAGTCGCTTATGCCCGGACCAAAAGATGCCCAGGGCAAGGAGATTGCGCGTGACAAGTTTGTTTTCAAGGCTGGCGATCTTGCTTCCTGGGCGCGGATTACTGACGTCAATCTTGTCCTGATGCATTCGTGGGAAACATCAATTCATCCTTTGAAATCTATCAATACAGTTTCAAATGTTGTCGAGTTTGCCGCATTGATGAAGGAATGGTGGTGTATCGGTTACTGGGAGAAGAATCAGCGGTACTATGTGGAAAACGCCTTGGAACTTCTTGATCAGCCGGGTGAATGGTATCTGAACCGTGAAACAGGTGTATTGAGTTATTGGCCGATGCCGGGTGAGCGGTTAAACAAGGCCGAAGTGATTGCGCCGGTTCTAACGGAACTGGTGCGTATTACCGGTAACGCCGATGAAGGACGTTTTGTTCAGCACGTCACATTCAGGGGGCTTACTTTCCATCATGCCGATTGGGTACTCAATCCGAAAGGCAACAGCAGTACGCAGGCTGCGGTTGAAGTACTTGCAGTTGTGACAGCCGACGGCGCACTCCATTGTTCGTTTGAAAAATGCGAAGTGGCGCACATCGGGACCTATGGGGTCTGGTTTAAACGCGGTTGTAAAGATTGCCGCATCCAGCAGAACCGTATTTTTGACTTTGGCGCCGGTGGTGTCCGTATCGGTGAAGATAAAATGGCGCAGACGGATGTTGCAGAATCAAGCAGAAACCTGATTGATAATAACCATATTTTTGACGGCGGACATGTTTATGCCGGGGCGATAGGAATATGGGTTGCACAGAGCAGTTATAACAGGATTTCGCATAATGATATTCATGACATGTACTATTCAGGGATGAGTATCGGATGGAACTGGGGCCTTGAACCGAACCGTACCCATCACAATGTCATCGAGTTCAATCACGTGCATAACCTCGGGCATGGAGCATTAAGCGATTGTGGCCTGATCTACACGCTTGGTATCTCGCCCGGTAGTGTAATCCGCAACAATGTTTTTCATGACATGTGGCCATACACGAAACCTTCTCTTGGGTGGGGCATCTATCTTGATGGCAAGACAGGAAGCTATCTGATTGAGAGCAATCTGGTTTATAACACGTTGAGCGGCGGACTCATGTTTAATAATGGCGGGCATGCGCATATCATCCGGAACAATATTTTTGCGCTGTCAGCAAACGAGGCGCTCTGGCCTTACTCGGAAAAGAGGCCAAGTACATTCCGCGATAATATTGTTTATCTTACACAGGGCATTCTTTTGACTCCGCATGGCGAACATTCACTCAATGAACGTATTGCCGCAAAAGAGCCGCCTGGTGACTGGGACAATAATGTGTACTGGCATACCGGCGGAGCAGATCAGATTCGATTCTACAGGCGCAGTTTTGCAGAATGGAAGGCACTGGGACTGGATCAGCATTCAGTTGTGGCAGATCCTGAATTCGTCAGCCCGGTGAAACATGATTTTCGACTTAAAAAATCTTCGCCTGCTTTGAATCTTGGTTTCCAGCCTATCGATATCAGCAGGGTGGGGCTCTATGGTGATTCTGATTGGGCCAACGAAGTAAGGCACAGGAAATGTCCGAAGATTGCTCTGCCTCTTCCACCGCAGCCGCCTAAGCCTGTTGAAATTAATGATGACTTTGAGAAAACAGCGGCAGGAATGGTCCCCGCTAATACACAGGTCAGCGGCGAAGAGAAGGGCGCCTCGATTCGCGTGAGCGAAGAACGTGCCTCAGGCGGAAAACGCAGTCTTAAAGTCACTGATTCAAAGAATACTCAGCCGTCCTGGCAGCCGCATTTCTACTATGAACCTCATCTTGTCACTGGCGTGGTTTGTCAGAGCTTTGACGCATGGATTTGTACCAATGCCCAGTTTGCTACCGAATGGCGTGATTCCGGGGCTTACTCGAAGAGCATTGGCCCAAGTGTACTTTTCAATGGTAATGGAAATATAACTGTGGCAGGCAAGGTGTTGACCACAATTCCACCTGGCAACTGGTTGCATGTGGAAATTGAGATGGCTTTGGGCAAAAACGTACCGCGTAGTTTCAAGATTACTCTTACCCCGGCAGGCGGGGTTCCACAGACATATACAGATCTCGTGATTTCCGGACAGGATTTCCACGAATTACACTGGCTTGGATTCTGCAGTATCGCTTCTGCCGATACTGTTTTTTATTTGGATAATGTGGTCATAAAGCGGTTACGTTGAATATAGTACAAGCGAAATAAGTCTTTGGTCAGAGATCCCCCTCTCCTGTGTCCTCTCCCTCGAAGGGGAGAGGAAAAAGGTGAGGGTCAATGTCAGATGACTTATGGTGAACCTGCTTCTTCTCGTATCCACCAATATGATTTACTCCCGATAGCAGTACGATTCCACCCTTAAGGGTAAACCCCTACATCATGTGTAGGGTTTCCCCTGATATACAGATTCAAAAAAAGTTGGCAGTATACGGACTTGTGATGGGATTAGTCGCTTAATGTACATGGAATATTTGACATTTTGTCGCGTTGTCGCGAAAAGGTGTCACATTTCTAAGGCGAAATTGGAAACGTTAGTTATTCTGTAAGATTAATTGAACGTGTATTTGTGCCTTTTTGAATAATGTTATTCCCTGGCATGTTTCTTGCGAATCTTCATCACCGAATATCAGATAAAAGGGCAGCTCTAATAGAAGGTTAGGGCCTGGTGCTGAAAGTATCAGCCGTGCCCCATCAGGTACAGGCCGTATGGCGTTAATTCCGCCGCGTTATACGGTCAAACAAAAGTGCGGAGGTTTGGAGAAGGTAGCAGATGAAGTTAGGTGTAAGTCTGGTTAGTCTGGTTGCAGTTGTAGTTTCCATATCGCTGATGCTGGTCTCTGCAAGGGCCGCAGATGAGGCGGAAGAACAACAGGCTCCGGCCGCTCAGCCACCGGCTGCGGTTACGGAAATTCCTGACCAGCCGGCAGATGCGGGTATGGGCACGGAAGGGACAGAAGAAGGATGCAAGGATGGAAAAGAAGGCGACGAGGTCACGGACGGGCAAGGACAGATGCCCGAAGCCTCGGACGATAACGTGAAAGCAGACGACGGAGATGCGGCACCTGTTCCCGCGGAGAAGCCTGCAGAAGCTCCTGCGGAGCAACCTGCGGACGACAACAATAAATAAATTGTTTCGCTGATCGAAAAAGGGCAATTGGATAATACCAGTTGCCCTTTCTTTTTGTACGGGTAAACGAGGCCGTCAATTTTATATTCCGTTCGAAATTGGTCATTCCTTGGCTCTGTCGTGACAGGATACGTTGGTGTTCAGCGAATGTTACTTCTCGTGCACACTGGTTTCAGTGTCACCTGCTGAAGATGGCCGGTCTTCTTTATCTTCCATTTCCATTGTTTCCGTCTTTCTCGTTCTCTGATCCAGGAGTTTATCGATTGGTAGAACGATTAAGATCCCGAGCCCAATGTATGTGAGCCAGGTAACGCCATCATTTACACCGAGGGCAAGCATTCCAATAATGGGAAATCCTGAGAAAATAATTAACGACAAAATAAGCATACTCCAGTATTTCGCCGAAGATTTGAGTCGAAAACGCCGGAGGCACAAGGGGCATTTGATCCGGCCCAATGGGTTCTTGAAATAAATGGTCCAGGTATATTCGAAATCTGCCTGGCAATTTGGACATTTCATAAATCTTACCTGCCAACGCTGAGGTATGGCTTTGCGCCGATAGCATACAGGCCCATGGTTCAGGCTAAAACTTTCTTAACACATGAATCACACCATACTGAAGATAACGATAACCGAAAGCGAGCCAGAAGCTGACGAAGATGAGGTAAAGGGCATTGTTATAGGCATCACTGCCCGGCTGGAAGGAGAGATCCCCCACATAGAAACCACCGAGCAAGGCGAATACCATGGTGGTCATGAGAAAACTTCCCAGGTTTAAATCACCTTCCTCCTTCAAGTACCCGTCGCCAAGCCCGCAGAGCAGCGTTATAAGAAAATCACCGCCATTGAATCCCAGAAGGACATATGGCCCGTATCCATCCGGTTTCAGACAGGTCCAGCCCACCAACGCACCCCAGATGATGTTGAAGATCGCATCGCCCATTATTTTGTCCCAGCGTTTAATTAATCAAGCCGAACAATCACACTGAGTCTTCGGCACGGCCAGCGAAGATAGGTTTTGGGATATGGTTTGGGATCAATTCTTAACCTTCGTGAAGACCATCTTTTCCTTGAAAAGGTCCGGCTTGTCCTTGTTGTCTGTGATGGCCCTTGCCAGTTCGTCTGTTGATTTCACATCCTTCTTCACAACATCGGGATTCAACATGCGAATGGTCAATGTGTTTCCGTCAACCGTGTATGCTGCGAACTGAAAGACCCGGTTATCATCAGGCAGTTTGGCTTGAGCGGTTCCAAACCACTCCAATTGCACGAGCGTCTTGTCACCACTGCGGCAAAGGCACGCACGGGCAAACATCGCATCCTTTGAACCGGCTGGAAAGGAGACCATATATTCCTGTTTGTTCAGGGGCAACACCAACAGGCTTTGTCCGTTCTCTTCCGGCCTCTGCCACAATCCAACGATCTTTGAATCGATTCCCTTCTCCGGCGTCTTTACAAGCGGAACGGTATAATCACACCCGACAAATACTCCACATGCGATAATGGCGATAAGTTTTTTCATGATCTGTCTCCTTTTGTTTATTCTTTGAACACAGGGTTTGGCTGCGTGGCACTCCGCAGAAAAGAGCTGATTGCCAGCCCGAAAGCCACCAAACCGGAAAACAGCAGTTTTTTTCACTCCCAATTGCCATATCGGTTGTAACCCGTTTGGCAGGAAGAATAGCACTAATTCATGAAATTATGAATACAAGAAGTATTTTTTTTCGAGAGAACGGGTTGGTTTAGATTCGATTATTATAGAAATATATTTATAAAATCAGCAGCAGAGACCTGGTTCCTGTTTTTTATTATCCTCTTGCCGTCAGAATAGGTCGTTGTCGTACATTGTTTATATTCTTTGCAGTTACCGCTCTTATCGGGAGAATATCCCTTGCATACACGTAATACATCGGGAGATATTTCGTCAATTATCACAATATTTCCGTCCCCGAATTTCAATCTGCCTAGTTCGAACTTACCATCGATGACATGGAGATTATGCAATGTGAATTCTTGAGAAACGATTTCAGCAATATTCTCCACTAGCTCAACGCTCTTGGCGATCTCACCTTTCTTCATCGCTCCTGTTGCTTTTAATGCTTCCATTGTAATAAGAACGTCACTATCCCCCTTTGTCCATACCTCAACTACTTTGCGAAGGTTCTTACAGGGTTTCACAAATGGGTACCTTCTCCAGAAACTCCCGGTTGCGTTATTTCTCCAGGTGAATTCAAGATTCAATAACGGCGCTGATCCTGGAAATTCCGGTGATTCCACCGGCATGCATAGTGGTATGGCGGGTTCCACAATCATTTCATTCTCTTTGATTGTATCAATATAATGCGAAGGAATGCCCTTCGATTTCAACAGTTTAAAGAAATGTGTGGCAAACCTGCAGGCGATAGCACCTTTGCCGGGAATCTCGCCGACGACAGTATCGTATCCAGGATCAAAAACGATTTTTCCGTTTTCCTTGTAGCCTGTTCCTCTATCTGTAAAAACAAATCGATACTTACCAGCATAAGGTCCTTCTGTAATATTGAAAACGTCTTTCGACTTTCCGCGGTAGACAAGGTTTTGCTCTGCCATAAGTGATTCCTCCTCTGAAGTGATTATATGTTATATTTGTTAATTCACTATTTCATTACAAAGTGTTTTACTCTCAATGCAGAATCATTTCAACTCTGACTATTGCTTCTTGTTCTGACATTTCATAATAATCCCTGATTATTCCAATACGTGGATATTTTTCTTTCTACAAATCGACTTCAGGGCATCAGGCCAGACCGTGGTGCTTACCTCGCCGATGTGAGCAGTTCTTAATAGGTACATAAATGTGCGTGACTGGCCGATCCCGCCTCCAATACTTAATGGTATCTTATCATTAAGGATCGCCTGGTGGTAAGGCAACTGTAGAAAATGTTCCTGTCCGGACTCTTTGAGCTGCTTCACCATGGTCTCTTTAGTCACGCGGATACCCATGGATGTCAGTTCATGACGACGCTTCGTCACCGGATTCCAGACCAGGATATCGCCGTTGAGCCCATGGAACTGCTTTCCGTTTTTTTTAATCGTCGGCGTGATCCAGTCGTCATAGTCCGCTGCCCGCATCTCATGCGGATAACCGTCTTCCAGGACATAGCCGACGCCGATGATAAAGATCGCCGGATGTACCTCCTGGACCATTTTTGTCTCCCGCTGTTTGCGGGTAAAGTCCGGGTAGCGTTCCAGGACTTCCTCCGCATGAAAGAATTTCAACTTCTTTGGTATGTCCGGATATTTATCGGTATTGAGTCCGGGGAAGTCTTTCTTGACCATCTGACCCGACTCGTAGATGACCGACCAGATTTTCTCAACGACATCCTTCAGAAAATCCAGATTCCGCATATCCTTGGTGATGACCCGTTCCCAATCCCATTGATCAACATAGGCGCTATGGTCATGGTCCAGAAAGTAGTCCTTTCTAACTGCCCTCATATCGGTACAGATGCCTTCGCTCACTTCACAGTTGAACTGTTTCAAGGCCATCCGTTTCCATTTTGTGGCCGCCTGGACCACCTGAGTCTCGATTCTTTTTTCAAGGCCGAGCCCACAGGAAAAATCAACGGGTGTGCGTGAACCATCCCGGTCAAGGTAATCATTGATGCCGCTGTCCTTGGTTACGATGAGCGGTACCTGAACCATGAAAAGGTTGAGTTCCTTGCACAGATTCTCTTCGATGAAATTTTTTATCTTATATACTGCCTTCATCCTGTCCTTGGGCCCCAACAACGCCTCGTAATTGTTGGGAAGGATTTTATCAACCTGTTCATAAGTGCTGATGCCAGGTCCTGCCAAATCCGCTTTCTTATCTGCCGTCATATATCTCCTTTTGTAGGGAACGATCACTCTGAGCTTTTTTCAACACGCAAGGTTGGAAAATACCCTCCAGCGATTGGTTGGGCAATCTTTTTTTCTTACTTGCCGATAATGACTATGCTTTTGTTCTTTTGTCGTACCGACGAAGAAGAATGTCGGGATACAGAAAGAATTACACTCCTCTTGCTTTCAAAAACGATAGCTAAGATCTGTAAAAATACTGTCAGCATCCCATTCCCCGGATCTATGAATCATGCCCCTGAATCCTGCCGACAGGTGTTTCAGGAATTCACAGCGCCATTCGGCTTCGAGCCGGACAGACGGATCATTTTCCGAATCAGTTCCGAATGAGACCCTGATGTCGTAATAACGCCGCTGGGCGTCGCTTGTCCGGCGGTTCGATATATCATGGAACCACTCGAATGTAACTGTTTGGGCGGAATAATTCTGCGGGCACCAATATGGGTGAATAATGGTAGCAAGGTAAGTGAAATCATCGAAATAAAGCGAAAGGGCGTTGTTTCTGGTATCCCTGTATTCTTCGGACAATACGATCTTGAATACCCGGGGAAAGTCGGTGAATGCATAACCGACAGAACCAAGCAGATATATGCCTTTATTGTCATCGTTATAATCAAGGTAATCTGCGGCGCCTTTCACTTCCAGAGAACGGGTGATGTCGGACGAAACGAAAGCTTTCCATTGATCAGCCTGTATACCCTGGATCATTCCAAATTTATTGTGTACTTCATCCGATCGTTCAAATTCGAGATCAAGAATGGCGTAATCGCGCAAATTTGCCCTCAGGTTTGCATAACCCGAATCTGTGTCATGGAAATTCCTGTCATCGTATCGTTTTGTGGTGAAGCCGGCAGAGGCGCTTAAGTATTTATTGAAAATTGTATTGCCGGATATGGTCATGCCATCAGCCCTGTACGTCTGTTTTTCCAGAGGCGTCTTTTCCTGCCACAGGTTCCCTGTAATTTCCACCTCTGTCTGCGCAGGGAAATGTAATTCAATGCCGAAGTCGTTTCTGTTCCGGGTGATTCGGTCAAGGTTTCCATGGCCATTTTCTTTCCAGTAAGATTCGTTCACCATGACGGTCGGATGTTTGAGTATTTCTCCAGGTGTTATGTCTGAATATGAGGGTACCCCTGCCGGGATTAGTTTTGCCTCGAAATCGGAAATTTGCCGTTCGCGAGATATCAATTGGCCTGGATCGGCACAAAATAACAATGGTAAACAGGAGAAATAAAACAGTAAAATCAGTGATGCAAGCACTGGCCTTGTTGGCAATTTATGGTATTTGACGGGTCCCTGCATTTTACCTGTTCTCTCTTAATTCTATTTCAGCGTTTGGCGAATGTATGAGGGTTTTGCCACTTTATTTTTGGTCTGGCTCTTTTTCTGTTTTTTCCTTGTCGGGAAAGGCCTTCTGCATGGCTTCGGACCAGAGATCATTTCCCGGACCGAGAACTTCATGAAGTTCAATACTTACATTGGCAAGAGGGGCCTTAATGGTCATCTTTGTAGCGAGACATCTTTCCTTGGCTACCCAGCTCATAACTTTTCCATCTTCAACAAGCAGGCTGTCAAGTTTGGCTATAGGTTCAAGTTTAAGACCAGATACCTTGCCTAAATGACTCAATTTGATGTCCTCGTAATCGTAGGTCTTCAGCTTCATGTTCAGCAAACCAGTATCTATCATTGGACGACAGTTCCATTCCTGGTTGGTTGATACTCCCTTTAAGCGATGACTATAGAGAAGAGTGATTATATCTCTCGTGTCGGATACAATATCTATTTCATTGGTCTGACCTGTGCTTGTTGTGACCATCGCTGCTTTCAAACGGCTGTGATCAAAGATTACAGATTTTTCAGTCTTGCTTCGACGACGGGTCAGGCACAGGTAAAACCTGACGGGTAAAAATTTATCAGGATTGATGATACTTTCTGCCCTGTCATCCACAGGATAAATCGTGTCGAATATTCTGTTGGTATGCGTTCTGTAGCGGATGGCAATGAGCTTTTTACCGTCTTCTTCTATCCATTCCGTTTTTACTGTGGTGAGTCCAACGGGGATATATCCCCAGTAAATCCGGTAAATAAGTTCTTCGCCAACAGGAAAACCGAACCTCGCTGTATCATTTGTGACAGCATCGGTTTTTTCCTGTGCATAGACAGATGAAATGACCGGGCTTATCACCAGCGCCAGAATTCCAGAATAACATTTCAATATGTACTTGATATTCATATCATCAGGGTTGCAAAAAATAGCAAAAGCCGGATTGTCAGGCAATATTTGAGTTATATCCTTGAAAAGAGCAGGAGAACATCTTTATTTCCATGTTCCGTTCTGTGACGGTAAATGCGTGTATTGCGGTTTCTATTCCGAACTCTATAAATCCCCGGTTGCTGTTGAGTATATTAAGGCCATTGGTAAAGAACTTGAACTGTATTTTGAAGATGTCGTACCGGTTCCACGGACAATCTATTTCGGGGGTGGGACCCCGTCGATACTTTCGGAAAAGGAGCTGGAACGGCTGTGCAGGCTGATTTCGGAAAAAGTGTCCCTTGAATGCCTGGAGGAATGGACCGTAGAGGCCAATCCCGGTACTCTTTCGAGTACGAAGCTGAAGATCCTGAAGAGTGCCGGTGTGAACAGAATCAGCCTTGGTGTCCAGTCTTTTGACGACAGGATTCTGAAAAACATGGGGAGACGCCATTGCGCTTCTGATGTTGTCGAAACGGCAAATGTCGTGCGTGAATCAGGAATCACAAATATCGGATTTGATCTCATTGCCTGTCTTCCGGAAGTGGATGAGCCGATGTGGCGAAGGACAATTGAAGAGGCGTTGAAACTGGAGCCTGATCATCTTTCCGTTTATGCGCTTTCCGTGGAGGATGGTGCAAAGCTCGGCAGGCTTGTCGGGGAAGGGGGACTTTCCATCGCCGGTGATGATGAGACGCTTAACATGCTGGATATTGCCGAGACCTTGCTTGATCGAAAAGGTTACCGGCGCTATGAAATTTCAAATTACGCCAGGAAGGGTTGTGAATGTCTGCATAATCTTTCATTCTGGCGGGGCGAAGATTATATCGGGTTCGGTGCGTCAGCTTCATCGAGAGACGGCACCCTGCGCCGGACAAATAAAGCGAACATTGATCAATACATGTCTGCACTGTTCTCGGGCATTAAACCTCCACATGAAGAAGAGGCCCTGCCATCTGAAGCCGATGCGAATGAAAGGTTTGTTTTTGCTTTCCGCTTGAAAGAAGGAGTTGATCTTTCCTCTTTCTGCAATAAGTATGCTGTTAATGTTGATATGATGGAAAAATACTGGAAAATATTGAAGAAACTGGCAGGTGACAATCTGACGGAATTCATGGATGGACGCTGGAAACTGACGGCAAAAGGCAGGGCATTGGCTGATCACGTTGCCGTGGAGCTTATGTCAGACTGAATAAAAGAATCTTGTAAGTCAGGCTTGAGTATCGAGTAAAAAAGTCTAGTATGTGTCCGTTTTTTGGCAGAAGAACCCTGTCGTAATTCCTGCCTGATGAATTTTTATGGAGAATGAGAATACCACAACTGAAGAAGCTGTCTCTGTAAGCAAAGACCTGATTTTGGAACTCAATTTTGTTCCTGACTGGGCGCGCAAACCGCCGGAAACCAATTTTTTTGATCGCGATTCCGGTGGGTACCCCGAAAGATCTGGAAAGCGACGGGATCATTCACAAAGGCGGCAGGATTCAAGGGACCGAAGACCGGACGCAAGGGACAGGAGGCGGGATGCCGGACCCGGCCGTCGCGGTGATGAACGGGCGACACCAAGGCGCCATATTCCGCGCGAACGGCGTGAGTGGGTCGAAATACCGCCGGTTAATGTCAGGTTCCTGCCCCAACATAAATATTTATCCGAGGTTATCCGCCGGATAAGGTTGAGCCGGAGGGCTCATCCACTGATGCAGGTTGCCGGCCTTTTCATCTCCAATCCCGGTTCATGCGAGGTGAGGGTCGAAGTTGATCATGATGTAAAAGACATGCATCTCTTCCAGTGCCGGATTTGCGGAATGATTGCGATCCATGAAGATTCCATCTCGCGGCACATGATGCAGAAGCACCTGGAAGACTTTTTTGTCAAGGAGGAGAAAGAAAACCCGGCACCTGAAGGCAAGTTCACATGTGTCCTGCAATGTGGTTTAAGCGGTGTTTTAATAGGGCCTCCGAACCATCATAGAACGGCAGAAAGAATAAGGGAAATCCGTACAGCGCAGTATCCGCATATGAGCGAAGCTGATTACAAGTCACATCTCAAAACTTTTCATGAACCGGAAAAAATTGAGCAGTGGAAAGAGCAGATGAAGAAAAGTGTAATTTATAAACTTAAAACCGCTGCCGAAGGTGACGCTCCCATGGACTGGGCGGCTGCTGAAATTTATTTCAAAAACAAAATAGCTCCTGCACAGCTGATCAAGGCCAGGCGTGTTTCACTTTCCGGGGCGGTTGCCAGGGACATCCAGGACCGTGGTCTTGCCATGGCGATTCGAGACGCCTGGCAGAAGGAGAGTCGTTTCCCGTCGTCTTTGGTCGGTGCCCTTCGCGGCGCATTCCATAACAAGGACCTTCAGCTTTTCAAGGCCGGCAAAGGCGCGGTATTCGTTTCTGATATTGACCCGAGCCCACTTAAGCCCGAAGTGGCCATTCCATCAATCAGGGATGTTCTGCTTTATCTTAAGGATCATCCCGGTTGCACGAGACAACATCTGGTTGAAGCCCTGCGGCCCGGTTCAGCAATTGATTCAAAAGAAGCTACTGAAATTCTCTCGCCGCTGACATGGCTGATTGAGCGTGGACATATAATTGAGTTCTTCGACGGTACGCTCGCAGTTATTGGCGGTAAACCCCAGCCCAAACCGGCAGGTAAAAAGAGTGCGGTAAAACCAGCAGAACCGGTACAGGAACAGCAGGCTCCCAAAGCTGCTGTGTAAAACCTGTATCTGTATTACCTGATCTGCGTGTCACATATTCCCTCTGTGTTTTTTCTCAGATGAAAAAGATTTAAATAATTGGTTATCCGCATAGATGGAAAACTGTAATCATGTTAATCTCTTCTCCTGTTTACTGATACCGGCGTGTTGAGTTAAGATTGTGCATGTTTAAGATGAAATCGTGTATGGCCGGCTGTCGGTTGAAATATTATTGTAATTTTCATGCCGGAGTCGGAAAACCGGCAATTGTATATGGCAGAAGAACAGCCACCTGACCTCTTGATTGGTGCAGGGAGGAAAACTCGATCATGAATCTGATGATTACCGGTCTGGATCTCGGGATAGTGGTTGCCTACCTTGTGGGTGTGGTGGCGCTCGGTTGTTTCGCCGGTATGAAGCGGCGCAGCGGCGGGGAGGGAAGTCACTATTTTCTCGCGGATAACACACTGACGTGGCCCGTGATAGGCCTCGCAATGTTCGCCGCCAATATTTCAACCGTGCACCTGGTGAGTCTTTCCGAGGCTGCTTACAAGTATGGCCTGGCGTACGGTAATTTCGAGTGGATGGCCGGCTTTACACTTATTCTGTTATCCCTTTTCTTCGCTCCGCTTTATCTCCGGTCGAGGGTGCCGACACTGCCTGATTTCCTTGAGCGCCGCTTCAATCGCAAGTGTCGTGATGTTCTTGCTGTCGTGTCAGTGTTCTCGGCGCTGGTTATTCATATAGGTGTGGCTTTGTACACCGCTGCGTGGGTGTTGAGAGGTATCCTGGGGATCGATCCACATGCAACGATAATGGGCATAGATGCCCTGATGTTCTTTATCATCGTGGTCGGAGTCCTTACGGGTATTTATACAATGATAGGTGGACTCCTGGCTGTTGTTTGGACGGAAAGTGTCCAGGCGGTATTGCTCCTGATTGGGGCCGTCTGCATAACTGCCGTTGGCTATATAAAGATCGGAGGCTGGTCCGAACTTGCGCATACTCTTGCCTCCAATCCTCATCCACTGACCGCCGTGGCCGGGAGTAAAGTTGACTGGGGTTGTGCAAATTTCCTCAGCATACTCCGGAATGCAGATGATCCGTCTGGTTTGCCGTGGTATGCGATTCTCCTTGGGTATCCGGTCATAGGAATCTGGTACTGGTGCTGTGATCAGACAATAGTCCAGCGAGTATTGGCCGCAAAAGACGAAAGACATGCACGAATTGGCCCGCTGTTCTGCTCGTTTATCAAAATACTGCCGGTATTCTTTTTTGTTCTGCCCGGTGTGATATGTGTTGCCCTGGTTCAGAAGAATATGTTTAACGGCCAGGCACCCCAGGCGGCGGCGGATTGTTATACTTTCATGATTACGCACATGCTGCCGATCGGTCTGAAAGGACTTGTTACTGCGGCGATGCTGGCGGCGGCGATGCAGACCTGTTCAGCCGCATTGAATTCCACTGCAACGTTGGTGGCGTATGACATGTTCAAGCGCTGGAGGCCCGAGACCAGTGACCACAGGCTGGTAAAGATCGGCAAGGTTACAACGGTTATAGGGACGGTCGTTGCGATTATCAGTTCACCAATGTTTGGTCATTACAATACGATTTTTGAAGGCTTGTCCCGTTTGATTTGTTACGTTGCGCCACCGATTACAACCGTGTTTCTTTTCGGGGTTTTCTGGCATAAGGCTTCAGGTACAGCTGCGTATATTACGATGATTACTGGTGGCATTCTTGGCGCTGTGATTTTCTTCCTGGACTGGTTCAAAGACACTACTGGCTGGAATGTTAATTTCATGATGATGTCGTTCTACCTGTTGGTGATCTGCTCAATCGTAGTGGTCGTTTTCTCTTATTTATATCCCGAAAAACTCAAGCCTGAAGCCGAGCCACTGGTCTGGAAGGACTGGCGGGAGCCGTTGCGCGGTGAGGCCCATGGCCATGCCCTCGGCAATTACCGGATTCTTTCGGGTGTCGTGTTTGTGGTTTTCCTGATTCTTTACGCAATATTCCATTAGAACTTACTATTCTTATAATTAAGGAGTAGTTACGCATTTTGGCACAAATCTTACGCGTGATATAGCCTTTCCGGCTGTGTTGTCGTAATCGGCACGGATGCATATCCAGTACCGATTACGACGCCTTGCCGGACGGAGTTTCTGTGAGACTCCTAAAGGCTATCTGACGCGGAATATTTGTGCAGATCAAAATGCGTAACCAGATGTACATGGCGCCCAAGGCGCCAGTTAGGAGATAAATAGCATAAGGAGAAGTGTATGAAACAAGTTGTAATGACTATGTTGATTGCGGTTTTATTGGTCGGATGGGGTGCATCGTGTTCGTCGATGAAATGTCCCGGTCCTGAAAAAGTACAACGTTATGGGAGTGTCATCGGACTTAGAGCTGAAAAACTGGATGAGTACAAAAAACTGCACGCCGCCTGCTGGCCGGAAATACTTAAGAAGATTCACGAATGCAATATCCGTAATTATTCCATTTATCTGCGCAAGCTGGACAATGGGAAATGTTATCTCTTTGGTTATTTTGAATACGTTGGAACAGATTTTGATGCAGATATGAAGAAGATGGCCGCCGACCCGATGACAAAAAAGTGGTGGAGTTTTACTGATCCGTGCCAGGAACCGCTCCCTGACCGCGGAGAAGGCAACTGGTGGGCAGGTATGGAGGAAGTTTTCCACACGGATTAAGTCGAATGAATACCGTGTTTCTGGCGGAAAAGACCCGGTGATTCCCCTGTTATTTTCTTGAATACCCGGCTGAAATAATCGCGGTTTGGAAATCCGGTTTTCTCTGCGATTGCATCGACTGTTTCCCGGGAGTTGGCAAGTAGTTGTGCGGCCTCGCGGACGCGGACACGCGCAATGAATTTTGCCGCTGTTATACCCTGGTGGCGCTTGAAGGCTTTTGAGAAGCCGCGAACACTTAAACCGGCCATGCGGGCAAGTTGCGGGATGGTCAGTTGCCTGGAAGCATTATCCTCAATGTTGCGGACAGTGGAGAGAATATTGTTTTGAACGGGGTGCTCAAGCCACCGCAGTTCAGGTCGATTAAGGACTATGTTCAGTAGTGCGAGACTGTAGTGAAAAATCCGGCTCCTGCTGCGGGTTACCGGCCGGGCACTGTAAAAACCGGTTATCTGGCGTATCAATTCAATTTCGGTTGTACTTGGACGAAGAAGAATCGGAATTTTCTGGTTTGGATGAAGACGGCGGTTTATCGAAAAAGCCATCCAGAATGTGGGAACTGATGTTGTGCCGTAACAGTTGAAAAGCTGTTGGTCCGGGATCAACATGATGTGGTCCGGTGTGACCTGGTATTCGCCATGATGAAAAATGACTTTGTGCCCTTTTTTGAAGTTGTACATGAGCCTCCAGAAGGGGCTTAGAACGTTGGGAAAAATCCACCAGTCATTCTGCCTGATATAACCGGTTTCGTGCAGTACAAGGCCCGAAAGGTCGGGGTTGACACCGAGCGGGTAGAATTCCATGCCAACACCCGAGAAAGGGCTCGTATAGGCCCCGCGGTTCTTTTTGCGAAGTGCCGATTTGGACATAAGATATGCAGTTTACGGCATAGACGTTTAAAAGCAATAAGATAGAATTACAGAAAATAATATTTCTCTGGCTAAATAATCTGTAACTTCATTATCGGAGGTTTGTCATGGGAATGTTCGATACCAAAGGCTCTTCATCAAAAGATAATAATCGCAAGGAAAATACATTTAAGAAACTCGAAAGACTGAATACAGCATTGAGTCACCAGGAACCGGACCGGGTGCCGGTGAGTGATTTCTTCTGGGGAAGTTTCACCCAGCGTTGGAAAAAGGATTTGAACCTGCCGGCAGATGCTAATCCATATTATTATTACGATCTGGACTGGATAGCTACTGTGCCGAATATGGATCCATGGATCCGTCCGTTTGAAACCATAAGGGAAACTCAGGATGAGGTGGTGGTCAAAACGGGATTTGGATCATTCATGCGTAAAAAATTTGAGTGTCCCATGCCGGAAAACTATGCATGGGAAATTGACGAATTTGAAAAACTGCAGAAGGCAGTGGCGACTTTCGATGATCCCCGTGACCGGCGCCGTTATTACAATGGAGGTGACAATCAAATTGCAGGTGTCGGCGATGGTTTCCAGAGAAACTCGCCACCCTGGATTGATACCGTGAAATCCTTGAGGCCTGATTTTCCTGTTTTCGGGAGCATGATCGAGTGCTCGGAATGTTTGACGCGGCTTATTGGACAGGAAAACTCTATGCTGTGGATGGGGTTATATCCGGACGAGATGGCAACGGTGATAAATCAAATTGGCAATTTCTATTTCGAATGTGCCAGGGCGGAAATGGAAGCTGGGAAAGGATTACTTGATGGTTTCGTTGTCTGGGGCGATGTTGCGTACAAGAATGGAACTTTTTTTTCGCCCGACTACTGGCGGGATAATTTCAAACCATGGGTTGCGAAAATAACCGAGCATGCGCACAAAAACGGACTGCCCGTCATCTATCACGGTTGCGGAAATGTTCATAAAATATTTCGGGATTATATTGATATCGGCATAGACGCCTACAATCCGCTTGAAGTGAAGGCAGGGATGGATGTGAACGATCTTCGCCGCAGGTACGGCCAGAAAATAGGGTTCTGTGGCGGAAGTGATATCCAGGTCTGGGAGACGGGTGACAGGGAGAAAATAAAAAAAGAAGTGCTTCGCAAGCTGAATGCCGCGAAGGGTGGGGGTTATATTTTCCAGTCTGATCATTCAGTTGCAGGAGATGTTTCCGGTCATATTTACGATTATATCATCAAGCTGGTTCGGGAATACGGCAAGTATCCGATCAAACTCGGAGAATTTGATGAAAACCTTGAAAGGTAGGGCATGATATCCATGAAAATATCAAAGAGATTGTTTGCTATCGTTTGTTTTGCAACGGGTATTACAGTTACCTGTGTGCCCGGTGCAGAAAATTCATCTGTGTCCGCGAAACAGGAACAGGCGAAGAGGAAGGTCTTTGTTGTTTCTAATTTCCATCCGGCCAGTTGCGGCTGGCTGGCAAACTGGTCTGTCGAACGCAATTACTGTGCGAATTCATACCTGGACCATCTCGACCGTGTGCGCGATGATTCCAACTACAACTTTGCGCTGTCAGAATGCAATAATATGATTGCGATCATGAATTTCCGTCCGGAACGTGTTGAAGAATTGAAACAGCGCATTCGTGAAGGACGTGTTGAATTGGTCAATGCGTTCTTTCTTGAACCTACAATCAACCTTTCCGGAGGCGAGGCGCTGGTACGGATGGGTATAGAAGGCCTGCGCTGGCAGGAACAGGTGATGGGTGTGCGTCCGCGGATCAGCTGGATGATTGATGTTACCGGAGTCCATGAACAGATGGCACAGATAGTTGCCGGGCTCGGCCTGGATGCTCTCGTCTACTGCCGGCTCAACCCGACAGGCAGTACGATACACTGGCTCGAGTCACCTGACGGAACTCGCATACTTGTCTTAAGTCCTGGACATTACCTTGAATGGCGGCCGATGTTCGGGGCAAAAGTTCCGCTGGAGGAAAAGGATTTGCAGAAGCTGGCTGATGATGTCCGTGCCCGTATTGAACCGTTAGCGCCTGACAAGGACAAACTCAGACCGGATGCCGGTGACCTGAGGAGTGTACCGCGTCGTATACCTGCAGGGGCACCGGTGTTGATCTTTGGAGGCAGTGGTGATTACAGTCTTGCGCCGTTATGCAAAGAATATCCGTCGCTTTTCCTTGAACAGTTCAGGAAACTGGCGCCGGAGTTCGAAGTGCAGTTCTCGACTCCGAGTCGTTATCTTGATGCGGTACTTCCAGGCATCAAGTCAGGCGCGATCAATCTGCCGACAATGCGCAGTGGTACGGCATTTACATATAATGCATTCTGGATTCAGAATCCGCGGGTCAAGACATGGTATCGGTATTGCGAACAACAACTGCAGGCTGCGGAAATGTTTTCGACGGCCGCGAACATCAGGAAAAAATTTAAATACCCGGTCCAGCCGTTTTATCATGCCTGGCTGCAGATGCTGCTGAACATGGACCGTAATACGCTTTGGGGTGCTGCGGGCGGCATGGTGTTTGAAAGTGAAAAAAGCTGGGATGCGCGTGATCGTTTTGAATCCGTTGAGCGCATCAGTCGTGACGCGATTGAACGTTCAGTGAAGGCACTGGTTGGCAAGGGTAAGGATATTGCAGTTATTAACCCTCTCAACTGGCGGCGAAATGATCCCATGGTATTGAAAACGGCGATTGGCAGGGATAGCCAGGCATTGCCGGAAGGCCGGGATTTTATCTGCCGGCTTGATTTGCCGGCTGTGAGTGTGACGGGTGTTGAATTGTCTTCGCAGACGCCGTCTGAATCGAAGAGTATCGCATTGCCGCCGGTTATCGAGACACAGAATTATCGCGCCAGGTTCGATACCAAAACTGGAGCAATGACCAGTCTTCAGCTCAAACCATCAGGCCGCGAAATACTTGGTGGTCCGGCCAATGTGATCGTCGCAGAGAAGCTTAAGAAGGGCCACAGTACGGGTGATCACATGGCGGAACGATCCGGGCGGGAACGTGTCACCGATTCGAACCGGTCCGAACCACAGTTCAAAGTCAGTAGCGGCCCGCTTGCAACAGTGGTTAAGACTGAATCTGCGTTTATCGGCGGGGCCAGGTTGTGCCGGACAGTGATCTTTTATAACGACTATCCCCGTATTGATTTTGAAACAGAACTCAACGATGTTTCCAATCAGGTGGTTGTCGTGGCTGAATTCCCGCTTGCCTCTGTCATCCGTGAAGTACGTCGCGGTATTCCGTATGGTTTTTCGCATGCCGCATGGGGTGAACCCAATCCGAAACTTTATGGCGTTGCACAGGGAATTACGCCGGCTGTCAGGTGGTCTCATTACCAGATGGCAGGTGCCGGTATGGCATTACTGGATAATGGGCTTTCCGGGCGTGAATTAGATGGCAATATGCCGGTCATATTCCTGTTGAATGCTGTTGATAAATATGGCGGATATCCTAATTCATGGCTCAGCGGATCAGGTAGGAATGTTGTGCGTTATTCCCTGGTGGCCCATGCGGGTGATTTTACAACGGCAAAAATTCCTCAAATGGCCTGGGAATTCAACAATCCTGTAACGTTGGTGAGCGGCTGCGCCGCCCTGGCTGGTCAGTCTTTTGTCCAGACTTCTGACAATGTCATTGTTGAAAGCATGCGCAGGGATGGCGGAGATATTGAACTGAGACTTGCAGAGTGTGTTGGTCTTGCTGGAACGGCTGAAATTACTTTGAATCTTCCGCATGAACAAGCTTCACTGACTGATCTTGCCGGAAAATCTCCGGTCAAACTTGACGGGAACAAGTCATACAGATTTCCAGTACGTCCCCAGCAGATTGTGACCATGCGCTTCAAGGCCGCATCGACTGTACCTGAAATCAAACCTCTGACAAAATGGGACAAACTTGTGCCGCGGCAGAAGCGTGAGGCGCTTAACCAGTATTTGCCGGATGTGAAGGGGCATCCACCGCGCGGGAAGTAAGACTGGAGAAAGATTAAAATAAGAAAGGGTGGAATAATTTATGATAACAGCCAATCCGCTGCTTGGAACATTCCTGCATGCCATCGGGGCTTTATCTTCTTCAGCCTGTTATGCGCCACAAAAAAAGGTCAACCGCTGGTCATGGCAGACTTACTGGATTACACAGGCGGCATTCTGCTGGTTCCTGCTGCCAATCCTGGGTGCGGTTTTAACGATCCCGAATATCATTGAAGTACTGTCTGAAGCGCCGCGGGGGGCAATGCTTGCGTCATACCTGCTCGGCATGGCGTATGGAATTGGCGGGACGGCTTTCAACATTTCAATCCGTTACATCGGTTTCTCCCTGACTTATGCGATTGCGGTCGGTCTTTCAAGTGTACTGGGAACTCTTATTCCGCCATTGGTCAGGGGTACTCTGGTTCAGAGTTTTTCCAAAGAAGGTTCTGGATGGGTCATGACGGGAATTGTGATAGGTATTGTCGGCATTGCGCTGTGCGGTGTTGCAGGACGGTTAAAGGAAATGTATTTGCAGACGAAAGATGAGAAGACAGAATTCTCAATGTTCAAAGGGTTGATGCTTTCACTGCTGGCAGGTGTGCTCTCGGCAGTATATGGTTTTGCCCTTGAAGCAGGAGAACCGATTGCCGATGTGGCATCTGCGCACGGTGCCGGAGTCTGGCGGGGTAATATCGTATATATTTTTGCGAATACAGGAGCATTTGTGACCACGGCCATCTACTGCATGTTCCTGCACATAAAACACAAGACGCTCGGCGAATTGATTGAACTGCCCGCAGGTCCGGAAAAAGCCAGTTTGCCGCTGAACTTCGGCATGGCCGCACTCACCGGTGTACTCTGGTATGGCCAGTTCTTTTTCTATAACCTTGGTCATGTCCGCATGGGTGAATACAAGTTTACCAGCTGGGCCATTCATATGATCATGCTGGTGCTGTTCAGTAATGCGGTTGCCATACTGTTTCGTGAGTGGAAAGACTGCAGGCGATCGACGAAATCAACGATTGGTGTTGCTCTCGCCGTACTTGTGCTGGCAGTTCTTGCGCTGACCTACGGCAACTATCTCGGTGGTCAAAGGGCTTGACCTTTCGGCGGTAAGGACTATTTTTCTGGAACTAAGGAGGAAAACTCAAAATGAAAAGATACGGAATGGTAATAGGGGTCAGGGCCGGAAAGTTGAAAGAATACAAGAAGCTTCATAGGGCCGTCTGGCCGTCGGTTCTACGGATGATTAAGAAGTGCAATATTCGCAACTATTCAATATATCTGCAAAAGTTCAGGAAGAATGAATATTATCTCTTCAGCTACTTTGAATATGTGGGACGTAACTTCAAAGCTGATATGGCAAAAATGGCCGCCGATCCTGAGACCCGGCGCTGGTGGTCATTTTGCATGCCATGTCAGAAACCATTGAAAAACCGCAGGAAAGGCGACTGGTGGTCAACGATGGAGGAGGTTTTTTTCACAAGATGACATCGAAGGAACGAGTTCTTGCGGCATTTAATCACGATGAACCGGACCGTGTGCCTATGTGGTGCGGTGCTTCCGAGGAATTCTGGGCAAAAGCAAAACATGAATTAAAGCTTGATGATGAGGCGCTGAGAATCAGGTTTATGGATGATTTCAGGCGCGTATTTGCCGAGTATGCCGGGCCGAAGTTTCCTCTTTCTGAAGGTGCGGCATCGCGGACCATTTTTGGTGTTGAACGGCACGGCTTGGGTTATGGCCAGCCGATTAATCATCCCTTGGCGAATGCAACGCTCAAGGAAATCCATGATTATCCATGGCCGGATCCGAAATGGATGGATGTTTCAAAAATCAAGGCCACTGCAGAATCTTATAACGGACAATATGCGATCCTTGGCGGTGACTGGTCGCCATTCTGGCATGATGCTATCGACATGTTTGGTATGGAAAACCTGTATATGAAAATGTATGACGAACCGGAACTTGTTGATACAGTAATAAAGTACATGGTTGATTACTATGCCACGGTCAGTCAGCGGATATTTGATGCGGCTGGCGGTGCTATCGACATATTTTTTATTGGAAATGATCTTGGCAGTCAAACAGGGCCCTTGCTGGGTCCAGAGCTTTTCGGGCAATTTCTTCTGCCGCATTTTAAGCGACTTATTGACCTTGGTCATTCCTACAATCTCAAAGTCCAGATGCATTGTTGTGGCGGGATTGCGCCGCTGATCCCAAAGTTAATTGATGCAGGATTGGATGGGTTACATGCCGTACAGCCCTCCTGTCGTGGAATGGAACTTTCAGAACTTAAGAAGAATTTTGGCAAGAAAATACTGTTCAACGGCGCGATAGATTCGCATCATGTCCTGATAGATGGCAATCCGGGGACGGTTCGCGAGCAGACCCGTAAAGTGCTCGGAATAATGATGCCGGGCGGCGGTTATGTGGCCGGGGCCAGTCATGATACGATTCTGGAGGAAACTCCGGTTGAAAATGTTCTGGCGATGTTTGATACGGTAAAGGAATCCGGGGTTTACGGGAAAAGGCAGAAATAATGAACAAAGTTACGGTGACTTTTGAGAACGGTACCAGCGCTGAGTATCCGGCCGGCACGGTCGTAGGTTCTCTGATCAAGCAACACGCTCCGCCATCAAATTTTCCTTATATCGTGGCCCTGGTAAACAATGAGGTGTCTTCTCTGTCCTATCCGCTTTCGGCCAACAGCGCGGTAAAATTCCTCGCAATTGCCGATCCTCATGGCTGGCGGACTTACAGACAATCTTTGTGTTTCCTTCTCGCAAAAGCCATAAGGGACGTTTATCCGGATGCGGTTCTTTCCATTGAGCACTCATTTGGATTGGGGCTCTACTGCAGTTTCCATAAGAATGCAAAAAGTCCCGAAGGAATTACGGCGGAACAGCTCTCAAAGATTGAAAAGAAAATGCGTGATCTGGTTGAAAAAGATGTCGAAATTGAACGTCAGAAGGTTTCCTTCATGGATGCAGTCAGGCAATTTGAACAGGCAGGACAGAAGGACCGTCTCAATCTTCTTAAATACAGGAATCCTCCGCGGATAGTCATACACAGCTGTGAAGGATTTTCCGACCTGGCACATGGGCCGCTTGTGCCAAGAACCGGTGTATTATCTCTTTTCAAGCTGATCCACTATAAGCCAGGATTTGTACTGCACCTTTTCGACCGCTCCGATCCTCTGAAAATTCCTCCTTTCGAAGATCAGCCTCACCTCTTTCAGATTTTCCAGGAACATAAGCAATGGGGGCGGGCGCTTGGCGTCAACACGGTTGGCCGTCTGAACGAGATTATTGCAGGAAACGAAATAGAAGATTTTATCCTGACATCCGAGGGACTTCATGAGAAGAAAGTTTCAAAGATTGCCGACACGATTTCCGGTGGCTCGAAGAAGATCAAACTGGTATTGATTGCCGGCCCTTCGTCTTCCGGTAAGACAACTTTTGCCAAGCGGCTCACGACGCATCTTAAAGTGAATGGCCTTCGTCCTGTGACCATTTCTGTGGATTCATATTTTGTCGGCCATGACAAGAACCCGCGGGACGAGGAGGGTAAGCTTGATTACGAGCATATCGAAGCAGTGGACATTGACCTGTTCAACAAGGACCTGCTTGCGCTTGTTGAAGGCAGGCAGATTGAACTCCCTGTCTTTAATTTTGAGGAAAAGCGCCGCGAATACCGGGGTGAAAAGCTGAAAATTGCAGAAGATCAGATCATCATTATTGAAGGCATACACGGTCTGAACCCCAGGTTGACGCACATGATTCCAGCGGAAAACAAGTTCAAGATTTACGTGAGCGCGCTTACCCAGTTGAATCTCGATTCCAACAATAGAATATCCACGACGGACAACAGGCTGATGAGAAGGATGGTCCGGGACAACAAGTTCCGGGGACACTCGGCACTTGAGACCCTGCAGTTATGGCCGTCGGTCAGGCGAGGGGAGAAGGCGTGGATATTTCCTTTCCAGCGCGAAGCTGATGCGACATTCAATTCCGCGCTGGATTATGAGTTGGCCGTGCTTAAACCTCTTGTTGAACCTTTGCTCATGGAGGTCAAGCCGTCAAATGTCGAATATGCGGAGTCCAGGAGACTGTCGGAATTTCTCGTGAATTTCCTGGCGGCATCGGACCGTGTTGTGCCGCGAAATTCGATTCTGCGCGAATATATCGGCGGAAGCTGCTTCAAGTACTGATTAAACTCTGGAAATTTTACCGTTACCACATCACGCCCGGCGCTTGCCCGGGTAACAGGCCCATAAGAGAGCGGCTCCAAAAATCAGGCAGCTCAGGCTGTCCATTGCAGTCCACCAATTAGGCAGCCCGGCTTGGGAATCGATCCACAGGAATGCCGGGCAACCGGCCAAATAAATCCACGCGCTGGCGATCACGAGCGGGCGGTAACGCACGACATCATTGGACAGCATCCAAAGCAGCACTCCCTCCGCCAGGTAGACAAAGGCACAGCCGCCTGCCATATAGATCAGTAATTGCCCCATAGGTGGCTGACCCAGGCCCATCAACCACGAGAGCTTTTCGACGGCTTGACGTGGCAAAATCACTCCTGGGAGCGCGGTGAACTGCACGATTGCGGCTATGCGAAGTATTATCCGCTGAAGTCGTATGTTGCCGCATGTTGATTCAGGGAGTGTTTCCTTGTCATTCATTTGAGTTATAACGATATAGATTGCCTGTTTTTTACCTTTTCCATTGGTTCGCCAAGTGTGACGAGTTGTCGTATTGCAAAACATTGTTGTGTGTTCAAGTCATAAATATATAGTTTGCCCGTGTCAGGGTCAAAGAATCCAGTCAATCCGGAAGTGTAAGTTATGACCTTGAGTTTCGAGAAATCCTGCCTGGGTTGCATTCTGCCCTGGGCCAGGGCAAGCGATGCGCAGACAACTGCGCCAATGACGAGACATGTAATAACCGACACTACTGCTTTGTTCTTCATTTCATTTCTCCTTTATTGCCAACGACTAGATCATTCAAACCTTGTCATTTGCCTTACAAGCCGGCAATACATTTGAGCCATACTTCATGATTAAGGGTACCGTCGGACTTAATAGCCTTCCCGATATTTTCGTAGGCAGTCAAAAACTTCTTAGGAATAGAAGTTTTATCGATTAAGGAATATTGCGCTTTAGCAGAAACCTTGTCACCTTCCTTGAAAAAAGCAGCTGTTAATAACAATGACAGCACACCATCATCCTTATGCTTGCCGGCTGCTGTCTTAATCCGATTTAACGCATCTTTAATATCAACTTTGTCGCTGTTAGGAGAAAAGAGCTCTATCAGAATCATATCCTTGAACCAGTCAGGTTGTTTCCAGTTTAAACTATACAGACAGGAATATGCCGCTTTAAATCTGGTCGCGTTTCCTGCCATTGTGGCGCCGTACGCCATGAATCCGAAATAATTAGAAAAGTCGTGTCTTGTTTTAAGTCTACCCACATCAACCTGGGAGAACATTGAACCATTGTCCATGAATTCGTAGATCTTTTTTTGGGCCTGAAAGGCCATGCATGAACGCGGTTTTTCCTCCAAAACCGTCAGACAACGCTGGAACAGTAATGTATTAAGTTGTGGAGTTGTTGCCCTATTGGTTTCATTATTGATCCAAGCTTCCGCTTTTTGCATGTCTTCAATGGAGCTTTGCGGAAGCTGGCCCAATATCCAATTCAAGGCTTCATCTATTACATTCTTGGATGGGACGGAATGTCCGCCTTTGTAAGAGATGTCCTTGAGTAATACTTGATGCCGCATAAGGAAGTCACGATCCCATTGTAAGTGATGATTGGTTCCTTTGTCAGTATCTCCAGTCAATCTTACCACCAACAATCCGGGTTCGTACCAATCACAGACACCCCATTGCCTCCCCAACCAGCCGCCCATAGAAATCACAGCAGTAATATCAAAACCATGTCTTCGTGCCATATTAAAGGAAACTAATGCGCCACCAGAAAAGCCACTGACCATTTGCCGGGAGGGATCAAATCGAACACGTGCATGAATATCAGCAACAATCGCATATGTTTCCGGATGCGTCTTGTGTGTGGGGAGATTATTCTTGGAGCCCAAGACGCCGACGGTTATAATTTCACGTTTTTCCGCAAGCTCCCTGAAAGTACCGACCATCCCCCCGCCGACCGGGCTGAAAGTGTACAGGATAGGCAGTAGACGATTATCGCTATAAGAACCTGGCAGGAATATTTCATATTTAATATCCGGATTATTCTTACAGGTAACTTTCCCTGTTTGACCAGGTTTTACTGGATACGAGTTATTTACATCCTGAGTTTCGACTGCCAGCGTCACATGAATAAACAGAATGCACAAGGCAAGGATTACTCGCCCGGCGATCAACCAGATTTGAGTCTTGCTCTTCATTTCATGGTGCTCCAACACTGCCACTCACCGGCGCGAGCTGTTTGAGCGTCCGGTGCCGGGGGAAGTAGTTAGGACCGACGTTGATTCCTTTGGTTTTGCCGGCGAAGCGATTTCCGAGAACGCGATGTCTTGGACTGCAAAATCTCTAAAATCCTTGAAGTCATAGTGCCACCATTCTTCGGGGTAAACGAAGAAGTAACCCTCGCGCTCCATGGCCTTTCGCAACAGGTCCCGCCGCTTCCGCTGCTCGGCCGTTCCGCCTGCGTGAGTCACGAAGGCACGTTCGGTCATATCATCATATGCGCTCGGCATCTCCACCTCGCGACCGGTCTTAAGGTCGAAGAGGCTGAGGTCAACTGCGCACCCCCGGTTGTGTTTGGAGCCGAGCGATGGATCAGCCACAAACGCCCGCTTATTCGGCGGCGTGATGTCCCAGAACAGTTTTGTTACAGTCCAGGGACGATAGGCATCATAGATCAGCAGACCATAGCCTTGTTCCTTCAACCACCGGTGAGCCGCCACAAGCGCCCCGGCAGCAGGTTTTTGCAGGAAAGCGCGCGGTTCGGAATACACTGCTTTGCCGGTGAAGTTGTTGGTCGTAGCATACCGGATATCGAGCTTGATTGTCGGATCGAGTCTGACCAACTCAACCAAGTCACTGGGCCGATAGCACCCGCCTCCTTTTGGTGGTCCTGCGGGTGCTTGCGCCATGACATCAACAACCGTGCAGATAACCAGAGAACAGGCGGCGAGCAAGCAAACGTATCTTCTCAATAATGTTCCGGTACCTTTTTGTTTCATATGTACCTCACTACATCTCGTGCAGTATGTTATGAATCAGAATGCGCTGTTGTCCCAGTCTCAACGGTTCGGCTTCTATTTCTTCTTCAACTTTGCCCAGAATTCGTTACTGCCGCCGACGAGACTGATCTTCTTTTCCCATAACTCGTACCCGCTGGCGCTGACGACAAGCTGGTGATTGCCGGGCCGTGCTGTAAATACACATCTTTGCAGATTGCCGGCTGTACCACTATTGCTCGTCTTGCCACTGTAGATCAGCTTGCCGTCAAGCATTACTTCGACAATCTCATTAGGTTCCTGTGCCTCAATGACGCATTGAGCCTGCATGAGGTTTGCGCTCCGGGGAGAGGTAAGACAGCCCGGGAGTATAACGGCACAGGCGAAGATTGCACACATGGAGATTTGTATTTTTCCCATTTTATCCTCCTTGATTACTTATCCCGATTTGCGAACCGTACCATTAAAAGATTGTTTGGCCGAGTATACGCCCATACAAAAAAGGTTCATTCAATATAAATCAGCGGCGCGATCTACCGCATACGCCGGATTTGTCTTGTTGGGCCATCTTCTGAACTTCAGCATGGCGGAAACAACCGACGAGATGGTCATTCACCATGCCGACCGCCTGCATGAACGCATAACAGATGGTTGAACCTGCGAAGTTGAACCCTCGTTTCTTTAGATCTTTGCTCATCTGGTCCGATTCCTTTGTCTTCGCAGGAAGTTCAGACATATGTTTCCAGGTGTTCTGTAAGGGTGTGCCATCAACGTAGCACCATAGAAACGCGTCGAGGGACCCGAACTCCTGCCGGATGGCAAGGACGCCCTGCGCATTCTTGATCGCCGCTTCTATTTTGAGGCGATTTCTCACGATACCTGGATCATTGAGAAGACGGGTAATGTCTTGCCGGCCGTATCTGGCGATGCGTTCGAAGTCGAACGCGCGAAAGGCCTTTCGGTAGTTCTCTCTCTTCTTCAGTATCGTAAGCCAGCTCAGACCAGCCTGTGCCCCTTCCAGCACGAGGAACTCAAAAAGGTGTCGGTCATCATGAACCGGCACGCCCCATTCTTGATCGTGGTATGAGATATAGAGGGGGTCGCTACCGCACCATGTGCATCTCTTCTTCATGTTCGTTCCGTACATTTATGCTGAGGTTATTCGCCCGTCTTCGGGCGAATAACTTCTGGCAGATGGTTGGGGTTCATCATATGGAGTGAAATTTATGGCGCAGTCTCGCGGATTTTCCGCTTTTGCCCTGAGAGCGGAGAGCTGTTGACAGTTATGGCACCTGTTCTAGTTCCAGTGTCAGCGAGATAGGGGCCCGTCCGGCAGTATTCTCCTTGGCGTACAACTTAAAATCGCACTCCATCCCTGATACAGCCTGCGTACGACCCGGGCCAATGGCGAGTGTAATAACCCTCGGTTCCGTCTGACTGATCTTACTTCGCACGAATGCGTACAGCCCGCCCTGTTGGTCCGGGAACTGCAGAACACTGCCTGCAGGCGTCGTGGACGTACTGAATCGCAGAACCTCCAGAGACTGAACCTGACTGCCGAAAGTGAAATTGACACTGCCGGAAGCTGTATAATCGGTTATCACGCCATGGCCCTTGGCATCATGTACAGCATTGTAAGTAACCGTGGTAAGATCAGGATTTTCACTGAGACCAAGCACCTCCAGCTCTATCGGCCTGCCCGGCGCCCAACCGGGCCTGCCGTAAAGCTTGTGGTTCTGGGCAACCATACCCGCAAGCTTTGCGCCGGTCACTTTCCAGCCGGCTGGCAGTTGTGGCAAGGCAAACTGAACCAATCCCAGTTGACCTGCGTCGACTGTTTTCCCGGCCCCGGTGAGGTCGGGATGATATCGGCAGTTTCGAATGTAAATCTGATGCGTGCTTCCATTGAAATTCGTGCACGGGTTTGAACTGTCGACGAAAGTGTCTTCCACCAGCGTAGCAGATACTACTTTCGCATGGGCTGACGCTACAAGCGTCGTCGCCGACAATTTCGGGCTGGAAACCGTGGAAGCCGAATAACTGACGGAATCCAGGACGATCTTGCCGCTAGCCTTATCCGGCTTGGTCGCAGTGCCAGTCCACTCCAGTATGGTCAGCGGCATGGGAGGCGGGTGCACGGTGGTCTGCGAATCCTTCACCACTCCGTTTATTGAGACACTGGAACCGGTCGAGTCCCAATGAAACTCAACCACATCACCCCTGGCCAGCGAGGATGCAATAACCGGGCCGGTATAAGTTTTAGCGCCGCTTCGAACATGAAAGTGCCAGCCGGCCCCCTTGTCGGAAAGAATGAGGAACGGATCACCGTCATCAATATCACCCAAACCAAATAGCCCCTGCGAAGAGGAGGAGGGGCCGCCAATCACAAACTTAAAGTCACCTTCGAGGAACATCATCGAAGTTGTAAGATCTGACTCGTTCAGTATGGCGTTGGTGCCGTCTACGCCATCCAGGCCTCCTCTCCACCATTTCGTCCTGTCAAGAGTGGTATTGGGCCACGTGAAATCATCGTAGAGGGTATACTCTCCCGCTGCGGAACCGCTCGCCAGGCACGCCACCACCACCAGCACATGGAACATTCGCCTTTTCATTGTTTTCATAAAGACACCCCAGCGATGTAGTCGAGCGTTAAATGCCGTTTGGAATTTTGGATGCCATCATTTTTTTCCGGGATAGTTTGCGCCCATCTACGATAAATGTACCGTCACCGACGGCGTGAACAATTCGTTTCTCTTTGCGCGAGGCGTCAAAGTATGCCGCAACGGCTTCGAGAACGACAATGTTGTGTTTTTTAACGATGTCGACGACTTTACACTCGATATTAGCGAGGCATTCTTTTATCAAAGGCGCTTTTACTATTCTGCCTTTTACGGGAGTGAGCTTGAATTTGGTAAATTTGTCTGTATCAGAACCGGAGCATGTTCCTATTCCAACGACTTTATCAAGCATATCAACCGTGGGGATTGAAATAACACATTCCTTTGTGTTCCGAAGAGCCGCAAAAGAATAATTCCATTCTCCAGTGGTTATGGCAAAAACCGGCGTGAAATCCAAAACCATTGTCCATGAAATCGTCATGATGTTGTCCTTCTTTCCATCATTCGTTGTAACAAGGACAACGGGCCCCGGTTCAATCAACATGAAGACTTTGCTGATTTTCAATTCTTTCATGTGTGTATGTCTTTATATCTTTTCCCGCCTGACGGTACTTCTCTGGCGCGCTGTTTTCAGCGTCGCCAGCAGAAGGTGGTTGGGCTTTCGCTTTTGCTTCTATTCTTCTGTCAATCAGGAACCAGATTATAGCCGCAACAATTGTTAGCAATCCGAACCATGCAACAATTGACCATTGGTCCTTGAAAATGTCGATGTATTTTCGGTAGGCAACGGCCTGTGAATCTGTCCATTTTGTATAGTTCATCTCATGGGAGAAAGGAGCTTCATGGGCGTAAATCCTCATTTTCCCCCAGAGGATTCCATAGAAAACTTCGATCAAGCCAATACTCACTAAAGTAATGAATGGTATTTGCTTTTTCATTTTATTCTTCTCAAGCCCAACGACCAGCTTTAGCCACGAGGTAACCGCCGCGGTCACCGAGTAAGCTTCGAGCGTTGGATCATTTCATCTTGTTGAGTTCCGTCGAGAATACCGGATTGGAGAGATACTTTGCGAAGGACGAGTCAGTTCTGGGGTTAGGAACGGACTCGCCAGGTAATGAGTTGTGTTTATATTTGTACGCCAGTCGGAGATTTTGAAGCGCTTCCTCGAAGTTGTCCATCTCTGCAAAAGTACACGCCAAGTTGTAATAGAACATCGGGTATTCCGGTTCCTTGGAGATTGCCCATTTGAGAAGTTGTTTCGATTTAGCCAAATCACCTGAAATGCCATATGACATCCCGAGTTGATCAACGAGGACGATCCATGTATTCCGCGGAAGAGAGGATTTCTGCTTTTCAAGCACGAACGCATTCTCGTACTGTGTCACGGCCTTTTTGTAGTTTTTCTGTTTGAAGTAAATGTTTCCAAAATCGAAACGATCAGAAGCGGTCGGGATATATGTGGGGTTGATCCGGATGCTCTTCAGAATGGACTGCAAAGTACCTTCGTCATCGGTCTTTGAGAGGTGCACATCTATCCAGTATTCACCTTCAGCAAGGTATGCGTTGAGGTTCTTCTGGTTTGTTTTTCTACCAAGATATTCAGTAGCGATATATTCGACAACAGCTATCGAACCGGTCTCATGCATACTGATCTGTTCTTTCTTGATGGGACTCTGCTTTGCCCTATTCCAATAATATTCACGACATGCCTTTGAGTCACCCTTCTGGGCAGCCGGTTCCAGAAATACAGACAATATAACACTACTTGCTTTGTTTCTTGCCTGAAGCCTCGCAGCAGCTCCATCAGGTGAAATATCCATCTTTTCAACTGTAAATCCAGGGGTTGCAATTTCCAGTGACCATGGCAATTCTGGTAATGACAATGAAATGGAGGCCGAGAACGCTGTTTGGCTAGTAGCAACTCCAATTAAAAATAATGCATAATATATTATTCGCATATTTTTTCCTCCTTATCTTAACATTTGATTTCACGGGCGCGGTTTGCCGCGTACCATGGAAACCTCTTTGTTCGATCTTCAGTTTAGCCTGTAGAACCCGTAATTCAAGTAGGTAGCAAACAGAACCCAAGCCAAATATGGAAGGAGAAGGGCTCCGGCGAGCACGCTTGATTTCCAGAACCAGCAAATGAGTACAGCGAGAGAGACATCCAGAATAACAATATCCATCAGCGCCATCGCAGGCGACTGGAGTTCAAAAAAGAGATATGTCCAAATGAAATTAGTCACGAGATGAACTGCGAGTACAGCCGATGTCCAAACAACGTGTGATTTCGGAGATGACCGGTAGTAAAGAAATATCGAAATTACGATCGTTATGTACAGTACCGTCCAGACGGGTGCGAATATCCAGTTTGGAGGAGTGAACGTGGGTCGGTTCAATGTTGAATACCACTCATTCATGTCATTCGCATTCTGATCAACGCCTCAAATCAGGGGCGGCGCGGCTTCTGCGACTTACTCTGCATTTGGTGGTTGGCCGTCTTCTCTGAAAACTCCTTCTCTCATCATTTGGGTTAGTTCTTTTATGAGAGATGTTGCTTTATCAATATATTGTTGTGGGTCTAAGGTTGGAAGGATTTGGGCTGCATGACCAGTCGTTGCCAAGAGAACATGAATTGCGCATCTGATTATTTGTTTTCGGCCACATTCATTTTCTTGTGCAATTAAGCCCGCTATGGAAGCATGCGTGTTTTGGCTAAACATGAAATATTCTCTTATGTAATGATCTTCCAAGTTGGCTGCTTTTGCGACCTCCAGCGTTTTCCATTTCTTATGGCTTGTTATCGAATACTTCTCTCTCAGCTCCTCGGCTAATATTGACAAGTCATGAATTTGATCTGCGAATGGATTATTTTTCTCTTTTCCCTCAAACTCCGTCCATTTCTCAAGCCTTGTCCTGCAGTATTCGATTTCAGCTACATGTTTTTCGGCCACGAACTGAGGATTATTAACTGCCGCGGCCAAATTAAAAAGACTTTCAAACAAAGGACGAACCAATACGAACATTGAATCAATCCTGTCATGTTTATCAAGGCACATCAGATCCTGTGCAATATTAAATATTGATCTGGCATTCCGAAAAACAAATTGCTCGCGAGGGTGTTGATCAAGTGTATGGGAACAGGATTCCTGAAGAAGAGACGCAAGGAGGTTCAGGCTGGCGTTGTAGACTTGATCTGTATTCATTCTTTTCGGCCAACGAAACCATTGAGCGTCGAGGTGACCGCGCCGCGCGGGTCACCGAGTACGCTCCGATGGATGGTTCGGTGTCTTATTCTTTCTTAACTTTACTTCTTGTATGACTCCTTGGATGCCAAGAACTATTACTGCTCCCGTGATAAGATGCTTAAAATAATTAAGGAATGAAAGTATCCTTGGGTTTGGATTGTTGTAACATTCATTTCGGGCGATTGTGAGAACCAACCATATGCAGCCTAGGAGTCCTGCTAGTAAGTAATTCCAACTGTTGTTTTGCTTTTTGAACACACGCGCGATTCCTACGGCAAGAACCGAGATTGCAGCGATAAGTATTATGATTAACCCTATTGCATTTTCTGTCATGTCTTCCTCACACCGAACATGATTTAGGCGAACGTTCGCCTAAATCATTAGGGTGACATATTCGCCTAAATAGTTATAGATTACTCATTATTCCTGTTAAAAACATCAACAAAACACAGCCTTTTCGCAAAAGTGTATGTTCTAGTAACTATATTCCTGAAAACACTCCGTGCCCGTGGATTATGCGCCTTCGCAAGGCCTACGGTGTGGCATTATGCCGGGTAACTTGGGATGGGAGCATTACAAAACCTGGCTCCTTCCGGCCAAGCAATGCGCGACCTCATTCTGGAGAAAATACAAAATAAGAGACGGGAAAGCGAGGGAAAAGAGGAAAAGAGATGTTAACCACGGATTATGAAGAAGTTTTTTATTTGATTGCGGGTGTCAGACTGCGATGGGTAATATCCCTGTCCAACGGTCATATATAGAAAATTACGATTAGGATTAAGATGAAGAATGCGATTAAAGAGGTAATATCTTATGAAAAGGACTTTGATTTATTTGTTTTTTGCAGGCGCGTTGTTTGCCAGTGAGGGCAGATCTGAAGTTACAAGCAAAACACCAGTGTGGCCGGATTCGGCCCCGCTGACCAAACGAAATGTCGTTCTTGCGCTGGATGGAGATGCGTCTGTCCGTGTTGATGTCCTCGGCGAACGGCTCTTCCGCATCCGCTACAGCAAAACGAAACAATGGACTGAATCGGGACTTAACCGTTATGGTATTTTCCCCACGGTCTTTCCTGAGGTGACTTTTGAACAGGCAGAGGCCAATGGTATTTATACGCTCACTACTAAACATGCCAAACTTACCATCAGCCGCAAGGATGGGGCAGTCACGCTGGTTACTGCTGACGGGAAGGCCGTTACCAGGCACTCAGCCCCTGTCTATGAAACCAACGGCGGTTATGAAGTTCGTTTTGCACTGGCCAGGGACGAACGTCTCTATGGATTGGGTGATGTCAGCCGCGAGAATGTCATGCGCCGGGGCGGTTCTTATGAGATCTGGGTAAAAAATGTGAATTCATACATTCCCATTCCTGTGTTGTTCAGCAGTCGCGGATGGGGCCTGCTGATGAATACCACCTGGCGAAATACGATTGACGTTGGGAAAAAAGATCCGGACCAGATCATTTGTGCTGCTCCCCGCAGTGATCTTGATTATTACCTGTTCTGCGGGCCGGATTACCGGAGCCTGCTTGACACGTACACATCGTTTACCGGACGCCCTGCATTGTTGCCGATCTGGGGATATGCATTCACTTACGTCTGCAACCAGAATATCGATGCGTTCAATATGATTAATGAGGGGCTTACCTTCCGCCGTGAAGGCATGCCTTGCGATGTCATTGGTCTCGAACCCGGCTGGATGTCCAAGAACTACGACGGTACCACCGCCAAGGCGTGGCATCCCCAGCGTTTCCCGATTCCATACTGGGCGCCGAAAGGGCCGCACACATTTCTCGGCGCGCTCAAACGCAAAGGATTCAAGCTCAGCCTGTGGTTGTGTTGCGATTATGATCTTGGTGTTTACGAGGAACAACTGCTTGCCGGCATCACCTGGACTGCCGTAACCAACGCCGCAGGGAAGGTCATTAATATCAATGAAGGTTTTGAAGATGAACGTTTAATCAAACCGGGCAGCAAAAAAACAAAGGGCGAGGCAAAAAAAGATGCTCCGAAAATATTGGAGCCATGGTTTGAGCATTTGAAAAGGTTTGTGGATCAGGGCGCATCGGCTTTCAAACTCGATGGCAGTTCGCAGGTCATCGAGCATCCAACCCGCAAATGGGGTAATGGCATGACCGATGAGGAGATGCATAACCTCTATCCTGTAATTTATGCCAAACAGATGGCGCGCGGGTTTGAGGATCATACAAAGCGTCGCTCGATGATTTATTCCGCCGGCGGTTATGCCGGTGTCCAGCGGTTTGTTGCGACCTGGGCGGGCGACACCGGTGGCGGCGCCAAGCCGCTGGCATCCATGTTGAATCTCGGGTTCTCGGGTCATTCGAACCACTCGTGCGATATGGATATTTCAAACTCCAAGGGTATTCACTTCGGATTTCTGCAGACCTGGGCCCAGCAGAACAACTGGGATTACTGGTATCAGCCCTGGTTGCAGGAAGAAGCCCAGATTGCCGCTTTCCGTGAATATGACAAGCTCCGCTACAAGTTACTGCCATATCTTTACTCGAGTGCGGCAGAAGCGGCATTTACCGGTTATCCGGTGATGAGGGCGATGTCGCTCGCTTATCCGGATGATCCGGCCTGGGACACAACCATGTGCCAGTACATGCTGGGCGACTTTTTGCTGGTCTCGGCTTTCTCCAAGGAAGTCCGTATTCCTGAAGGTATCTGGATCGACTTCTGGAGCGGTAAACCAAATAAGGGACCGGCAACGCTTCCTGTGGAGATCACACCCAAACAGGGCGGCGCACTGCTGGTAAAAAGCGGCGCCATTATTCCAACGTGGCCGGTATACGATCATGTTGAGAAGGGCTGGTCGCCTGAAGTCGGATTGCTTGTTTACCCGGCGGCAAGCAGTACATTCATCCTTCACGAAGACGACGGACAGAGTCTTGCCTATCGTGACGGCAAATTTGCAAAAACACGTCTGACCTGCGAAACAACCGGGAAAACTGTCAAGCTGACCATCGGAGGCAGGGAGGGCGCTTATTCCGGTATGCCTGAGACACGGGATTTTACTGCTACGATTCATTTGTCCGCCCGTCCGCAAAGCATCACGCTTGATGGCGCGGCTGTATCAGAGAGTCAGTGGAACGACGCGACCTGTACCGCAGTGGTCAAGATTCCAGCGTGCGGAAAAACAGCAAGAATATTGGTGTGCGAATAAATTGAACTACGGACAAACCCGCCTGTTGGGAATGTGACGAGGCGGGTATTCGAATCCGGAAAATCGGCTGTGCCCGCCTGCCCCAAGCACCGTTGGCTGGCAGGTGTCGGGGCGTTGCTTTATTACAAAGAAATTTAAATCAAACATAATTTCTTCTGTAGTGTACGCTGTCATCAGCGTATTATCCGGTTTGTGTCTAAGAAATGGCGCATGAAGGAGAAGTGGAAATATGAAAATATTGTTATTTCAGAAAGTACATGCGATTGGGGTAATCTTTTTTTTGGTATGTTTTTCTGTTTTATCTGCAGAAAAAGAACCTGCTGAACCTTCAATTAAGATTCCTCAATCATCAATAAAGCACAGGTTTCTCCTGGAAGACGAGTCGCGTTTCCAGGTTGTTTACGTGGACCAGAATGATCCTTCAAAGACCTGGGCAATTACATTCCCGGGGCGCTACAGGGATTACCAGCTCATAGGCGGGAACAAAATCATTCTCAGCACCGGCGAAGGTTATCGCGAATACAGTATGGATACAAAGCAGATGACGAAGGAAGTAAAAGGGTTTCCCGGAACAAGGTTTGCGCGGCGAAGGAACAATGGTACTACCGTGATAGGCGGCGATGTGAAAGACGGTGTTGAAATCACGGAACTTGATTCGCAGGACAGGATCCTGCGAAAAGCAAATTTCAAATGCGGCAGTATACGGCTTGGGCGGTTCACCCCGCAGGGGACATTGTTGTTTGGATCAGGAGACCGTTTGGTGGAAGGAACGCTGGATGGCAGGATCGTGAAGGATTTGAAGGTGGAAGGGTGTAAAAATGTTTACCAGGCATTGCGCAGGCCTGACGATCATCTGCTTGTGGCGACAGGATACAGTTCGGACCTGGTCGAACTTGATGCCGAAGGAAAAGTGTTGAAACGTTTTGGCGGAATGAGTGCGCCAGAAGCCAGGGACCTTGGTTACCACTTCTTTTCCGGGTTCCAGGTGTTGAAGAATGGTAATATTGTTGTGTCCAACTGGTCTGGTCATGCTCCGAAAGACAGTGAGAAGGGTGTGCAATTGGTGGAGTTCAATCCGGAAGGTAAGCTGGTCTGGGCATGGCATGATGCACAGATTGCCGGTTCTATTCATGGCGTGATCATTCTTGATGATATTGATTGTTCCGTGTTGAACGACGATATCAGCAGTGTGCTGGGACCAGTTTTAAAATAAAAAAGGAGGCCCGATCATGAATCGTCTGAAAAATCAATCCGATATTTCTGCAGTGCCGCAGACGCGGCGGGAATTCATCCGGCATGCCGGTTCAGCGGCATTTCTTGGCCTGCTCGCGGCGAGCGCCGGGTTCCCCGGCCGGCAGGCACTAGCCGGGGAGAAAGCTTCCGGCACACAGAAGGCGCTGGTTGGTTGCAACAGTTTCGTTTGGACCCAGTATGCAAAACGCGACAAGAAGCAGTTTGATGTTGGAGAAGTGATGTCGGCATTGCGTGATTGTGGATATGACTACCTTGAGACTGGTTTTGATTTCGCTCATCCCGACAGTATCACAAAACTGGCAGACCAGATGAAATCGAAAGGTCTTGTTCCTGTGAGTCTCTATATCGGCCCGCGTCTGCACGAAGCGGACAAGGCGAAAGACACAGTCAATCAGTTGTTGGCGGCGATGAAGGTTTGCAAGGAATGCGGTTTCCAGGTCATCAGTTGCAATGTTGCTCCAATCGGACGCGCGAAGACGGACGATGAATTGAAAAACCAGGTTTCGGCGCTCAAAGACCTGGGACAGGGCATGAAAGAAACAGGGTTGAAGCTCGGTATTCATCATCATCTTCCCGAGATGGCCAATAATGCGCATGAATTTCATTACAATTTCCGCAATACACCGCCTGATCTTGTGGGTTTGTGTTACGATGTGCATTGGGTATGGAAAGGCGGGGTCCAGCCGGCTGATGCATTACGTGAATACAGCAACCGTATCGTCACCTGGCACATCAGGCAGAGTCGCGACAACGTCTGGTGGGAAGACCTCGACACGGGTGATATTGATTACACCGCGATAGCCAAATATGTGCAGGAGCATAATCTATCGCGATTGCTCACCGTTGAACTGGCCATCGAAGGCAAAACACAGATTACCCGTTCTGCCATCGAGAACCATCGCCGCAGTCGTGAATTCATCCGCAGGGTATTTGGAGTATAGACAGTCAGATATGACCAGATTTATCCGTCTTCGCAGAAGACCCCGGACTTTGAGTCCGAGGGATGAATGCGGCTTTTGCTACGCCGGATTCCGCCAAGAAACTGCGGGCTTCCGCCGTCGCTCAGGGAGTTATGGTGGACACGTCAGCCCGCAGAGCTTCATTTTTCAAGTCGTTTTCCTGATGGGTTGGCTCGTAATGTCTTTCGGACAGGCCGTACTACATGGAGAACCGTTGATGAAGTGGGGCGATCCAGCGCGGCTTGGCCGGCCGTTTGCCAAGGACCCGTCTGTCATCAAGTTCCAGGGCCGGTATCTGATGTATTATTCGATGGCCGCATATGACAGGAAAATTGCGCCGCCGAACGCACCGAAAGGCTGGGCCATTGGTATTGCCGAGAGTAAGGACCTGATCAACTGGCGGAAAGTCGGGGAAATTCTGCCCGAACAGGAATGCGAGAAGAACGGTATCGTCAATGGCAGGATCATCCTGCTCGATGGCAAGCTACACTTGTTTTACAACACTTACGGTAATGGCGCCGGCGACGTGCTTTGTCATGCCATCAGCACCGATGGTTTTCATTTCATACGTAATCCAACCAACCCGGTCTGGCATCCGACCGGTGACTGGAACAATGGCCGGGCCATTGATGTGGATGTGGTGGAGTGGGGTGACCAGCTGATTCAGTATTACGCCACACGTGATCCTGCAGGTAAAATCCAGATGCTCCACGCAATTGCCGCTGACCGGAAATCTGATTTCGGCCGTTCTTCATGGAAATCGCTGGCCGACGGCCCGATCCTCAAACCCGAACTTCCATGGGAAACCAAGTGTATCGAAGCGCCATCAGTGTTGAAGTGCGGTGATACGCTGTACCTGTTTTACGGTGGCGGCTACAACAATGACCCGCAGCAGATAGGTTGTGCTGTCAGTAAAGACGGTGTCCACTTTCAGCGCCTGTTTGTGGATGCGCCACTGCTTGCCAACGGCAGGCCGGGCGAGTGGAACGCAAGCGAGTCAGGTCATCCGGGGATTTTCGTGGACGACGACGGCCAGATATACCTGTTTTTCCAGGCTAATAACGACCATGGCCGGACCTGGTTTATTTCGTGGGTCAAACTTGGCTGGAAAGATAACACGCCGTGTGTTATTCAATAGGTCGAAATGTGAAAGCTTGAAAACAAGTTGTCATGGAAGACAGTTATTTGTTTAAAAATGGATCGAATCACTAAAATGGAGGTAACTATGAATATGTCGTCTGTTATATCTCGTTTCTGCAGATTTCTCGCATGTATGATTATATTCCTGAATGCCGCTTTGCCGGGCGATACCAGCTTTGCCGCCGATGCAAAGAAAAAATCATCTCAATTCCGTGCCGGTGCCGCTACAAGCACCATCACGCCGTTCCTTGGCGGCAAAATCATCGGCGGGTTCCATCCGTTCCCGTCAAAGAACGTCCATGACGAGTTACATGCGCGCTGTCTTGTGCTGGACAACGGAGAGACGCGGCTGGCGTTTGTTGTATGTGACCTGATCGGGATATCACGTTACCTCTGCGATGAGGCGCGCCGGCTGGTCAACGAGGAAACAGGTCTGCCTGCTGCCAACCTGTTGATTGCGGGTACGCATACGCACTCTGCAACCAGCGCGCTCGGTGACCGTTTCGCGACCACGCCGGAGTTGGACGAATACCAGCGGTTTGTCGCACGCCGTATTGCCGATGTTGTCCGTTGTGCCACCAATAACCTCGTCCCCGCCCGCATCGGCTGGACGACGGCCCAGGAACCGCGCCATGTATTCAACCGCCGTTGGTTCATGAAACCAGGCACAGTTCCCGTTACGCCCTTTGGCGTTACCAACGACCTTGTAAAGATGAACCCGCCACGAGGCAGCAAGGACCTTGACAGACCTGCCGGTCCGACCGATCCGGAAATCTGTCTCATCGCGGTACAATCGCCGGAAGGCAAGCCGATCGCACTGCTGGCCAATTACTCGCTCCATTATGTCGGCGGCGTGCGTGGTGCGGACATCTCGGCGGATTATTACGGCATGTTCTGTGACCGGATGCAGCAGTTGCTCTGTGCCGACCGGTTTGATCCGCCGTTTGTGGCAATTATGAGCAATGGCACCAGTGGCAACATCAACAATATTGACTTCACCCAGCCCGGGAAGAAAATGGCGCCGTACGAAAGAATGCGGGAAGTGGCCAACGATGTGGCGGCTGCGACGTTCAAGGCATACCAGACAATCCAGTGGCACGACTCGGTTCCGCTGGGGGCTGAATTCCAGGAACTTGATATCGGATTCCGTCATCCCACACCGGAGCAATTAGAGCGCGCAAAAGGCGTTCTTGCCAAACTCAAACCGGACACAAAACCAAACACGCTGGAGGAAATTTATGCAGAACGTACCCTGAATATGAATAACTACCCGCAAAGAGGGCCGATATCATTGCAGGCGTTGCGTGTCGGTGATGTTGGCATTGGAACGATCCCCACGGAAGTTTTCGTAGAGATCGGTCTCGAAATGAAGAAGTGCAGTCCATTCAAGCCGACTTTTGTTGTTTCACTCGCCCACGGTTACTTCGGCTATCTTCCAACACCGGAACAGCATAAAGTCGGCGGCTATGAAACGTGGCTGGGTACAAATCGTCTGGAAATTGATGCTTCGACGAAGATCATCAAAGCACTCCTGGAAATGCTGGGCCGGTTGAAGTAGGTTGAGAAAATCTCCCGGTATGTTGTTTCAGCAGAAGATCTGATCAAAAGGTGAATCGTTCCTGAAGGTACGCACCCATGACATACGGGTTATTGCAGTTGATTACAGGAAGGACGGCAGTATGCAATGTTTGAGAGCTGTTGCATGTTTTGTCACGTTATGCATTATTGGATATTTTTGCACCGTGACCTCAGCCCAGGAGGACATCAATCCTGTTCCGCGACAAGTACTTGAAACGAAAAAACTTCATGAATGGACTTTTCAAACAGGTACGACTGGTTGTCGTGCGCTCAATGATTGTACCGTCACGGCTGTTAATGGTGTGCTGAAAATTCAATCCACGGGCAACGATCCTTATCTGGTCATGCCGCAATTTCGCGTGGAAGGACCATTGAGTATCCGCCTGCGCGCGCGATGCACATCTGGAGGTGATGGCCAGTTTTTCTGGACGACCACCCAGTCGCCGAACATGGATGAGGAGAGAAGCCGGCATTTCAAGCTAATACACGACTGCCAATGGCATGATTATATCGTGTCGCTGGATATAACGGGAATGCTTGTCGATTTGCGTTTTGACCCGGGTTCAGCCCCTGGTGTCGTCGAGGTCGAAAAGATGGAGCTGGTTCAGGAAATCCTGCATCCACTGGAAATTGGATCAGTTCATAATGACGGCCATTCCATAGAGTTACTGTTGAAAAATCATTCCAACCAGCCGGTCAACGCGACTGTCGGCAGTCAAAAGATCACTGTTGCGGCAAGTAATGCACAGAAGGTCTTATTCCAGGCTGCGGGTAAAGTACCTTTCGAGACCGCCGAAATTGTCGTACAGCCGGAGAATCTGCCCGCGCTTCGCCGCCAGGTTTTCATTGCCGACATGGCCGCTGGCGGTGAATGGGTCACCAGGAAATCGGGCCAGCTTACGCTTCATGTGGCGCGTGACGGTACTGGTGCGCGCGTCGAACTCAACGGCAAGCTGGTCGCTTTTATAGCGCCACTGGTTAGTCGCGATGGGAGTGTACCCGGACTTAAGTTGAAGGAGACGAGAAGCGCTCTTTGTTTCACGGGCACCGGCATCAAGACGGTCGTCAAGCTGCATAACGATGAAATTACTGTGGCAATCGAGAGTGACGTTCCCTGTGAGGGGCCTGTCCTGCGCGCTCTTGGCCCGCTGGAACAGGGTATTCTTGCCGGGGTGGAGTATCTTGGTAAAGGCGAAAAATCGTCTTCGACACTCGACATTGAGACGGAAGAGCATATCCGTTTTATGCCCGATCCGTTGAAAGTAACTATGCCGTTGATGGCGTTTGTTACTGACCGCGTTTGTGCGGCGATGACGTGGAATGACATGTTGCTCCAACCGGTTTATGCCACGCCCAACTTCCTCGACGGAACTGAAGGCCACCGTGCTGCTTTACGTGGTAAGAAAATAGAGGCCACGATTCTTGTCCGGCAGCCGATGCGTGTCGAGGATGCAATTTTATGGGTGGTAAAGAAGCGTGGTTTACCACCTTTGCCTAAACCGCCGCGCGATCGCAAGGCACAGATGGAAATGTGCCTTAAAACACTGAGCAGTCCGCCGCTTAAGACCGATGCCGGCTGGGGACATTGCGCCGAACCGAAGTGGACACGGCATCCGTTTGCCGATATGGCCTCAACGGTCTGGCGGATTTCCGGCCAGGCGCCGCAATTTCCGAAGTTAGTGCCGGGTGGCGCACACATCCGGAACGACACGATATATTTTGTCACCGGCCGCGCCGAAGAATGGCTCAATCTTCGAACAGGTGAAGTGAAGCGGATTTTAACTGAACAGAAGCCCGATGGTTCTTTCCGTTATAACGGCAAATATCAACGCGGACATTTTGAAGATACGGCGAGCGGTTACTGTGCCCGCCCTGCTATGACACTTCTGGAATATGTCCATTTCACAGGCGATGCGGAAGCACTTGCCGCCGGTGTGAAAGCACTGGAATTCATGAAACGTTTCCATACGCCACGCGGCGCACAGACTTGGGAGTGTCCGCTTCATACGCCTGATATTCTCGGCTCGGCGTATCTCGTTAATGCTTATGTGCGCGGCTATGAACTGACCGGCAACAGGGAATATCTAGATTGTGCACGCCGCTGGGCCATCAGCGGCCTGCCGTTTGTTTATCAATGGGACCGTTACCCGGTAATGGTTTATGCAACCACGCCGGTCCTTGGAGCTACTGCCTGGCGGGCGCCAAACTGGATAGGTCTGCCGGTCCAGTGGTGCGGCCATGTGTATGCCTATGCATTGACGATGCTCGCACATCATGACGGGACAATTGATTGGAAACATGTTGCCGAAGGCATCCAGATTTCGGCCGAACAACAGCAACAGCCGGATGGTGAATATGCAGGCTGTCTGCCCGACTCGTTTACCATTGCGGAACAACGCCGCAATGGACCATTCATAAATCCGTCTGCGCTGGTAAACCTGCGGCTGGTACTGGACGGTGAACTCGATTCTCTTGCCGTTGCCATGGACGGTAAACGCCGTGTTGTTGCGCCGTTTCCAGTCACGATCCGCGGTGACACGGCTGTCATCAGAGCAAAAGCAGGTGTGTCTTATCAGGTGCTTGTGGACGGTAAAAATATTCTGGATGTCCAGTCGAAAGGGAAAGATATTGTGCAGATGAAATGAGCGGTGGAGGTTTCATTGCAGAGGTTAGATCCAGGTATTCTTTCTTTGACGTTGACTTGCCGCCTGTGCTGTTGCCAATATCCTTCTATAGGTCGTAAATGGAATCCTTCTGGAAAAAGATTCTTGTGAATAAAATCATTCATTCAATACTTGTACTGGCCCTCATTCTGGCGGGCGAATCTTCCGGGCAGGACAATTGGTTGAACGTTTGTGATTATGGGGCGTCAGGCTCGAAGTTTGAAACGGCGGCAAGTACAACTGCAGGTTCGAAGCAACTCACCGTGGACAAGGTTGGCGATTTCAAGGTTGGACAGGGTGTAACAATATCGAAATGTAATCCATCTTATACCAGATGTATTCTGAAACCGCCGGAAAATCCTTTCAGTTCCAATCCGATGGGTGATGCGGCAGAACTTCGCGGTTATGACGGCAGCAGCGGAAGCTGGCTGATATTTCTCGTCGAAATAAACAGTATTGATCCGCTCACTTTCCGCTGGAGCGATGACATGGCCCGTACATGGAAGGGGACGAAGGTTCCCGTCACGTTTGACTGGCAACCACTCAGCGGTGGTGTGGAGATCAAATTAAAAAAGCAGGAATGGCAACTTGGTCATATGATCACCTTCAATGCGCGGGACCAGTTGGTAAGTAAGATCGAAAAGATCGAGGACAATGTAATCACATTGGAACATGAGGCCACCCGGACAGTGAAAGAAGCTGTAGTACGTCATTGTGACAGTGTGGCTTTGCAGGCTGCAGTCCGTCGTGCTTTGGAAGAGAAACGCAATGTTTTCTTTCCAGTTGGACACTATAGGCTGATGACCGGCATAACGGTGGCAAATGCCAATAGTATCATCCTCGAGGGTGCCAGCAGTGTTGACACTGTGTTGGATATTTCAGAGGGGGTTGGCTCCTGTATAAGTCTTGCCGGCGGTACGAATATAACAGTACGTAATATACGGATGGTCGGTCACTCCGGGCTTGGCGAAGGCCCTGGTTGGCACAGTTTTCCGACCAGCAGCGGTAAAGCATGCTGGCCTGTCGGTTTGAAACCGTGTGCAGCAATGCATATTCGTAATACCGAACGCGTGCTCATAGAAAACTGTCATGCAAGCAAGATGAATTGCGAGGCATTTTACTGTCAAGGTGATTCACGTGCCGGTACACGCGAGCCAAGAGCTTATACGAAATCGCTCACATATCTGCGTTGTTCCGTCACCAACAGTGATGGCAACGGTTTCAACAACAATGACCTTGCTGAAAATACAAGCGTTCTCTACTGCCGTATCGTTGATGTCGGCGGTTGTACGTGGGAAGGTGCCTCGCGGTTCGTGCGGTTCATCGGCAATTATGTCCGCAACTCCGGCACTATTGCGATGGGTAATATTGGCAGTCGCACCAACCATCTTGAAGAACTCGGTTCCGGGCAGCATATTGTTGCCGATAATGTGTTTGAAGGTCGTACTTTTTATAATGGCCGCCCCGGCGGCTACATTGTCCGCGCCACATGCGGTGCCACGCAGGTGATTGTTCGTGATAATATCTTTGTAAATTATAATTCCTGCGGCATCGAAATTATCCCCGGCGGCGATAAACGTCATCTTCCTACCGCTAACTGCACAATCAGGGGAAACATCATGGACATGACTGCTGTTGACGAGCCATCGCGTGCTCGCACTGCCATTCACGTTGGCTCTTCCGATGTTATTATCAGCGATAACCAGGTCTATAATCGTGGTGTGTGCGACGCAAACGTTACGGCCATCCGTCTCACGGAGCCGGCTATAAATCTTATCACTCACGACAACCTTGTGCGTAACTGTGGTAAGGGTATTGTCGGGGACACTGTCTACTCAATTGTCGAAGAAGTTGTCGACGCGACGACTTTTGTTGCCGGTCGTGGCAGTGTACCGATGGAACGACGAAAGTCGCATTGTTATCGTGACTGGAACCTGGAGTGGTTCCGTGGCAGTAAATCAGCCGGCTTATCCGTCATAGAATCATTTGATCCGGAAACGTTCCGCTTTAAGCTGAAACAACCCGCTGAGATGAAAGTCGGCGATCGGTTTGAAGTTTTCGCGCCTTCTGCAAATTGGCTTGTACACAACAACAGTATAACTGCCTGTGGTCAACCGGTTGCGTTCAACGTCCATGGCAGTGACACTTCATTTTTCCGTGATAACATTATCGAACGCGGTAATGAGAACAGCGCAACACAGGCTGTTGCCGTAACCGGTAAATTCAAGTTGATCGATAACTATTCTGCCGGTTTCGACGGGAAAAACGGTGACGCTCCGGCTAAACCATGAAATCATCAATAATCATTATTGCCGCCTTTCTTGCAGTTGGTTCCGGCCTTGCACAGACTAATGGATTAGAATGGCTCAATGTCCGTGATTTCGGCGCGTCGGGTTCGAAGTTTGAAACCACTGCTGCGACAACCGATGGTTCAAATCAGATCACTGTCGCAAATGCCGGTGATTTAAAAGTTGGGCAGGGGGTCATGGTCTCGAAGGCCAGTCCGCGCTTTACCGAAGGCCAGTTGTGGGGGCCGCGAAAGGACTACGCGAAGTCAAACCCCGCAGGTGACCTTGTGAAGATGCGCGGTTACGATGGCAGTGCTGGCAGTTGGGTCGTGTATGTGCTTGATGTGCCTGCCGGTTCGTCGAACGTGTTCCGCTGGACGGATGATCTTGGCCGGACCTGGCACGAGAAGATTCCGATCACCGGCGACTGGCAGCCGCTTGGCGGCGGCATCGAGGTTTATTTCGGCAAACATGATTGGGAAGCCGGCTACACGGCCACTTTTGTTGCACGCGACCAACTCATTACCACCATCGAAAAGATCGAGGGTAACGTGCTGACCCTGAAAGACGCCGCGACAAGGTCGGTCAAAGACGCCGTCGTGCGACATAATGATACCGTCGCATTGCAGGCTGCCGTGGACCGTGCGATCAAGGAGAAGAAAAATGTCATGGTTCCTATCGGGAATTACCGCCTGTCGGGACCAATCAAGGTCAACAACGCCAGCGCGATCGTCATTGAAGGTCAGAGCGCGGTGGACACCGTTCTCGACATCAGCGAAGGGCGTGGTTCGTGCTTCAGTCTGAAGGAGGGTACGGAGGTCACGTTGCGGAATTTCATGATGATCGGTCACATGGGTTTCGAAGGGCGTGATCAGGCAGGTGTTATGCGTACGTTGGGTGGCACGGCTGTATGGGGTTTTTATTTCAAGCATTGCAATGCTGTCGGCATCAGCAATACCGAACGCGTGCTGGTCGAGAACTGCCACGCGCGCCGGATGTCGGCGGAGTGTTTCTACTCGGCGGGCCGCGCCCGTTCGGGTACCCACGAACCGAAGGCTTACACGAAGGCGATCACATACGAACGTTGCTCGGTCATCGATTGCGCACGAAACGCTTTCAACAACAACGACATGGCTGAGAACACCAGCGTTCTCTACTGCCGCATCGTAGATGTAGGTGGCTGCACCTGGGAAGGCGCCTCGCGATTCGTGCGGTTCATCGGCAACTATGTCCGTAATGCCGGAACGGTTGCGATGGGTAACATCCGCAGTCGCAGTGAAGCCTTCGAAGTTCTCCCATCGGGCCAGCATATAATAGCCGATAACGTTTTTGAGAGTTTCATCCCCTACGGCGGATGTGCCATCCGTGCCGCGGGGGGCGCGTTACAGGTCATCATCAGGAATAATCTCTTTGTCAACTTCGGTTCCTCGGCCATCGAGTTGACCTGTGCCACCGGTGTTCGCGATCTGCCCGCCGGTATCGGCACCATCACCGGCAATATCATTGATATGACCGCTGCTGCAACCAACGCAGTCAAGCGCACTGCGATTGAAGTCAGCGCCAGCGATGTGATTGTAAGCGACAACCAGATTTACACGCGAGGCGAGGCTGACCCGCTCGTTACTGCCATCAAGTTGAAGGAGCCGGCGCTGAACCTGAACGTTCACGATAACCTCATCCGTAACTGCGGTACTGGTATTGTCACGGCCTGCAGCGATGGTCTCGTGGACAAGGTCATTGATGCACAGACGTTCGAGCGTGCCGTGGCGCCGCATGGGATCGCCTTCGAGCGGCGGCGTTCGCACCAGTATCGTGGCTGGAGTCTCGAGTGGCTTAACGGTGCGGCGGCCAAGTCGGTCTCCACCATCGAATCGTTCGATCCCGAAACACTACGTTTCAAGTTGACCAATCCCTGTGGCATGAAGGAACGCGACCGGTTCCAGGTTTATCCTTCTCGTGGCGCAAACTGGACGATTCACAATAACATCATTACCGGCTGTCAGCATCCGGCCGTACTCGATTCACACGGCAGTGACACTTCGTTTTTCCGCGACAACATTATCGAACGCGGTTACGTAACCAACGCAACACAGGCCATTGTTGTTACAGGTAAATTCAAGCTGATCGACAATTATTCTGCCGGTTTTGACGAGAAGAAAAGTGATGCTTCAACTAAACAATGAAAGTAAAAAAGATTTTCAGCGCAATTCGTTCGGTGTTTGGCGTTGACTTATGATCTGCTCTATTGCCAGTATTTGTTCTGCAATATTATAAAAGGAGGTCTGTGATGAAATGTTTGAAAAGACAGTTTTCTTTGAATAGTGCGATCCTGATTCCGGCATTATTTGCAGGTCTCGCGATCTGTGTCTCGGCCGGTACGTATGAGCCAACGTGGGAATCGCTCGACAAGCGGCCTTTGCCCCAGTGGTTTAACGACGCAAAGTTCGGCGTATTCATTCATTGGGGACCATATTCAGTCCCGGCATGGGCGCCGGTCGGCACCTATTCGGAGTGGTACCAGTATTGGATGCAGAACAAAACCTGTGGTGGGAACAGTCACCCGAAACCTACGGTCGTTACCGAGTACCATGAGAAGAATTACGGAAAAGATTTCAGTTACTATGAATTCGGCGACATGTTTAAAGCCCAGGATTTTGATCCCGCCGCGTGGGCCGAGTTGTTTGTACAGTCCGGTGCGAAATATATCGTGCTGACCAGCAAACACCACGATGGTTTCTGCCTCTGGCCGAACCAGCATGCCAACAAGGCTTTCGGTCGTCCGTGGAACAGCATGGATGCCGGTGCGAAACGCGACCTGGTCGGTGAACTGAAAGCGGCGGTGGAAAAAACTCCCGTGAAGTTCGGCCTCTATTATTCACTTTACGAGTGGTACAATCCGCTCTGGAAAGATCCGGCACAGCACAGCCGTTTTGTGGATGAACATTTTCTGCCGCAGGTCAAGGAACTGGTCACCCGTTACCAGCCTGCAATTCTCTGGGGTGATGGCGACTGGATGATGGAAGACACTGCCTGGAAAACCCCCGAACTGCTCGCATGGCTTTACAACGAATCGCCCTGCAAAGATACCATAATGGTCAATGATCGCTGGGGCAAGAACTGCCGGCTCAAACATGGTGGTTGTCCAACAACCGAATACGATTCAGGGACAACATTCGACAAAGCATGGGAAGAATGCCGCGGTATTGGTTTCTCATTTGGATACAACCGGAATGAAGATGTTCAGGATTACAACTCGATCAAGGTGTTGATCCTTGTGCTTGCTGATATTGTAAGTCATGGTGGAAACCTTCTGCTTGATATCGGGCCCGATGGTACCGGCAAGATCCCGCCGATCATGCAGGAGCGGTTGCTACAGATCGGCCAATGGCTGAAAGTCAACGGCGAAGCCATTTACGGCACGCACAAGTGGCGGACACTGGTCCAATGGTCGGCAGGTGAACAGCTGGACGGAAAGGCATATAAGAAACTGAAAAAACTTTCTTATGTCGGCGGTGATTTTGTGCTGAAGCAGACAATTGATCCGGAACCCGGTATGGCTGTAAAAGAAATATTCTTTACTGCAAAAGGCAACGACGTGTACGCCATTCTGCCCAAATTGCCCGAGGGGAAAATACTGATCAAGGATGTTGTTCCCCAGAAAAAGACCCGCGTCAGTTTGCTGGGCACGGACAAGGAATTTCGCTGGAAAAACGTGAAAGACGGCATGCAGGTTACTGTTCCCGCGTTACTCGCAAAGGAAGTGCCCTGTGAACATGCCTATGTTTTGAAACTGACGAACGTGAAGTAATAATTTGATTTATTGTTCCGGCTTCAGGTATTGCGCGATCACAGCGAAACTATAATGTGCAAATAGAGACGACAGATGAATACTCCTCTGCAAAGCCCTTTACAAGTGATTAACAGGCGAAATTTTCTACAAGTTTGCATTGGTACGACGGCATTTACATTACCACGTTTCAGTTTTGGTGCGGAAGCGGTACATCCATCAAATCCCGCAGATTGGTCGAAGCGCACCATTGTAGTTCGCAGTGAAGATTTACCCGGCGGCGGTATGGTACAGAATTTTACCAGTGCGGCAGAACCTTTATCTAATGATCGTTGGCGCTTGTGGATTTCAAGGTCAGGCAAAGTGCCTTTTAATATTGGTATTGCCGAGGGTATACCGGGTGAGAAAATGACAATTCACATGGCTGAATTGTCCAGCGGCGATCCTGTCGATGCGCCGCTTTCTATCGGCAACCTGCCTGATGGCTGGAGGCCGGTACAGGGCGTACATCTTCTTCTGAAGAACGGTCGTAATCGTTTGTATTTCTGGGCGCACGGTAAAGGTGTGGTTCGTTACCTTGCTGCAGAGAGTGACGATGGCAGACGTTACCGCGTACTTGATCCATTGCGACCGTGTCTTTATCACCCGGGTGACAGAACGGTTTCCGGCGCAGCTGCTGCGGGTGCAGGTTTGGGACGCATGGCAAAGAAAGAAGCCAAACCCGAACCGAACGAACCTCTGGCCCCGGCTTCCTTGATTACCAATGATGCAACGAATGTTTACCAGTTGGCCGATGGTTCTTTTGAATTGTTTACAGCTTCGCTTCTGGAGGTTGGCAAAGACGATCCGCGTTACATTGCTCACGACAATTGTCCCGGGTGGGTACGGGTGATTGACAGGTTTTCCAGCGAGGATGGTTTGCAGTGGACTGACCGGCGCAGGGTCATCGTACCGGATGAACGTGATGCGATAGATCAACAGTTCTACTACCTTGCCGTGACGTATACAGAACGGGGGCGTATCGGTATACTGGGACATTACCGTTTGCAGGCTCAAACGATGGATTTGGAATGGTGTTTCTCGGAAGATGGTATTAAATGGCAACGACCGGCGCGTATGGCATGGCTGCCTAGAAGTTCTCCGGGCGTTTTGCCCGACAGTTACGGTGCTTACGCCTCACATAACCTTGTTCATCACGGAGGCAAGTGGCATTTTTTTTATACAGGCGTCAATGATGCCCACAATCACAAGGACAGCCATGGGGCGCCAACCCGCGTTGTAATGCATACGACTGCTGACCGGATCTGGAAGTGAGATTTAACCTGTTTGTTTATGGACGTTCCGATCTCTTGAGCGTCGGCACCATTAATGAAATAAAAGAACGCCTCGACATAGCGAGTCGGCTACATCAGAAATCATCCCTTTTTGTAGCCACGGCGTTATATCGCCGTGTAGCAAGAAATCGAACGAATCGACATCTGTTAGACAATGAAGCTTGAGACAAGCTGATAGTAAATACGAAATATTTTATTGTCTGTCTTGCTCTTTGAAGGTAATGAATATGGATTTATTGGTAAGTCAGTTGTGTAACATCGGAGGATTCTAATGCGACATAAAATGAGCGCGGTGATTAGTACGGTTATATTATTGTCTTGTACGTGGATTATGTCAGCGGAATTACCTGCTGATGTTGCCAAAGATACTGTGGTGTTGAAGACGCGCATGATACCGCAACCGCAAGCAGTCAAGTTTATGGCCGGACCAGAAGTGGTTATTGATGGTAATCTTAAAGTCGCGGTGTCCGTAAGTGCGGAACAGGCGGGAGATGCAAAACGGATTGGCGGTCTTTTCAAAACTTTCTGGCAATGCTGTCCCGTGATAACCCTGCAGAAGGATCCTCAACTGGCTGGTATGATACCTGATGGATATACATTAAATGCATCGCAGGGTACGATCACAATTAAGTCAGCAGATTTTAATGGAGTAAGGAATGCTCTGCGGACGATTCGTCAGATTGCTGAAAGCCAGCGCGGCGTGGAATGTCAGAACAGTTATTATATTCCGGAAGTGGAAATTCAGGATGCGCCGGCAATTGCTTTCCGGGGTGTTCACGTTTGCTGGTTTCCGGAATCCAATCCCAAAACAATCGAAAAGGCGCTTCACCTGGCGGCCTACTATAAGTTCAATTATGTGGTTTTGGAATCATGGGGTATCTTTCCCTATAAATCACATCCCGAATTGACATGGAAAAACAGCCAAGTCTCACGCCGTACCCTTAAAAAACTGATTAAGACCGGGCAGGATTTGGGTGTCACATTCATTCCGCAACTCAATATTTTCGGGCATGCAACTGCTTCCAGGCATATTTCGGGAAAACATGCGGTGCTTGATTTCAATCCTTCGGTTCAATCGCTTTTTGAACCGGATGGCTGGACATGGTGCCTGAGTAATCCTGCCACGCGCAAGGTTCTTGAGGATGCGGTGATTGAATTGTACGATTTCTTTGAACAACCGCCATATTTCCATATTGGTTGTGATGAAGCGTATACTCTTGCCACCTGCCGGGATTGCCGTCGCAGCGATTATTATCAATTATTCAAGGACCATATCATGCATTTTCACGACGTGCTGACCCGTCAACGGAATTGCAAGCTGATGATGTGGCATGACATGCTGTTGGATTCAAAAGATTCCCGCTGGTCCGGATATATCGCGTTGGGGAGCATGGAGCATAATCTGCCCAAACTGGTGGATGAGTTACCCAAGGACATTATTATCTGTGATTGGCAGTATGGGGCCCCTAAAAAAGAAGAAAAATGGCCGACGATGCGTTACTTCAATGAAAAGGGATTTCCTGTCCTGGCTTGCCCCTGGTTGAATAAACCGGGCATTACCAGCCAGGGACGTTTGGTTAAAGACGAGAACATGATGGGATTACTTTGCACAACATGGCATGGTCTTCAAGGGAGCGGATTGTTGGGCATATATGTCAATGGTGCAAGTGCAGGTTGGGGATCGGTTGCGGCTGGCGGCGGCGATTTGCGTTGTATTTTTAATATGCACATGCGGCAGATAGGCTGGGATATTCCTGTCAAAAATTACGAAGATACCGGGCTGATTGAATACCAGATTCCAAAAGATGAAAGTTATCCAGCGGCCGGACTTTGATCTGTTTGACGTTGTCACCTGCCGTGTGATATAGGTCAACGCTGAAAAACCGTTTATCTGTAACTTTGAAATACAGTCTGTGGAGGCATAACATGAACGTCGATTCCCGCGCAATTACCCGTCGTCAAATGATTTCCCGTACCGCTCAAGCCGTTGCAGGCTTGACGCTTGGTTCTTCACTCGCGCCGTTGTTTGCAGAACCGGAAAAACGCCGTTTCAAAATTGGCGCCTGCGACTGGTCGATCGGCAAGGCGTGTTCACCTGACGCGATGGAGGTGGCAAAGGGAATCGGATTGGATGGCGTGCAGGTGAGTTTCGGTAATGTGGCGAATGACATGCATATGCGAAAAGCCGAGGTCCAACAGCAGTATAAGGATGCTGTGAACAAGACAGGCATGGAGATTGCCTCGCTGGCGATAGGTGAAATGAACTCGATTCCATATAAAAGCGATCCGCGAACGATCGAATGGGTCAGTGATTCGGTTGATGTGCTGAAGGCGCTGGGTGTCAAAGTGGTGTTGCTGGCATTCTTTGGCAAAGGTGATTTACGGGATGACAAGCCGGGTACCGACGAGGTTGTTGCTCGCCTCAAGGCTGTTGCGCCCAAAGCGGAAAAAGCCAATGTGATACTTGCGATAGAGAGCTGGTTCAGCGCTGAACAGCACATGGATATCATTCAGCGTGTCGGGTCGCCTGCTGTACAGGTTTATTACGATGTCTGCAATTCGACCGACAGGGGATATGACATCTACAAGGAAATTCGCTGGCTTGGCAAGAAGAACATCTGTGAAATGCACATGAAGGAGAACGGTTGTCTGCTTGGCAAGGGGCCTGTGGATTTCAAAAAAGTCCGTGAAGCGCTCGATGATATCGGATATGCCGGTTGGATGCAGATTGAAGGGGCAGTCCCGAAAGGTGCGCCAATGCTCGACAGTTATGTTGCCAACTGCAAATTCCTGCGCACCTTATTTCCGAAAGACGCCTAAGTAGCATCCATTACTTCATGATATGAGCTTTTAAACCAATGTTATCGTTTGTTCTTAGCTGACATGAACTACACAGAACTTGCCGTCAACATTTTTAAAGCTGGAATCGAAAGCGTAAAACCTGATCGCTTGATCAAGAATAATGTAACTGTCCGGCAGAATTTATTGACAGTCGGAGGGCAGCCATTTGATTTGAGGATGATCAATCGTATTTATGTGGTTGGCGCAGGTAAAGCATCCGGCTTAATGGCGCAGACACTCGAAGAAATTCTGGGTGACCATATTTCGGGTGGAACGGTTGTGGTAAAGTACGGACATAAAGCGCCGTGCAAAAAGATTGAGATACTGGAAGCCGGCCATCCTTATCCCGATGCAGCAGGTATTGAGGCCACGCGAAGGATTGTCGAAATCTGCCGGAACGCCGGAGAGAACGACCTGGTACTGTTTCTGTTATCCGGCGGTGGATCGGCGCTCCTTGCAGATTATCCCGAAAACAGCAGTTTGGAAGAAATGATGCAGTTGTCGAAAATCCTCGTGAATTCCGGCGCAACCATCAACGAGATCAATGCGGTGCGGAAACATCTGAGCCGGGTAAAGGGCGGACAACTGGCCCGATTGACTCATCCGGCAAAAATGGTGAGTTTGATGCTTTCTGATGTGGTTGGTGATCCTCTTGATGTGATTGCTTCCGGTCCGACAATTGCCGACCCATCAACCTTTTCCGATGCTATCAAAGTGCTTAAGAAATACAAAGTGGATAACATCATTCCCCGGACTCTTCTTCAATTACTGGTTGATGGTTGCAATGGAAAAGTTCCCGAAACACCCAAGTCTGGTGATCCCCTGTTAAAAGATGTTGCGAACCTAGTTATTGGGAACAACATGCTTGCATTGAAAGCCGGTCTGCAGTTTGCAGAAACCAGGAGTGTAACAGGTAAAATTATTGCTGACAGTCTTGAAGGAAATACCGGTGACATAACCGCAATGATTGTTAAGGAGGCTGTTGAGTTCAAAAGTCAGACTGATGTTGAAAAACCTTTCTGTCTTTTGTTTGGCGGCGAAACGACCTTAAAGGTTACCGGCAATGGTTTGGGCGGAAGAAACCAGCACATGGCTTTGAAGGCCGCTTCACTGCTTCGCGGTCAGAAAGGCATTGCTTTTCTTGCCGGGGGAACAGATGGGACCGATGGCCCAACCGATATGGCCGGTGCCGTGGTTGATTGCGATACATGGAATAAAGCGGCAAGTTCGGGAATTGATGCACAGAAATATCTGGACGAATTCAATTCATTTTATTTTTTTAAAAAAGCCGGTGGACATGTTTTTACAGGTCCAACAATGACCAATGTAATGGACATGGTTGTTGTCATTCTTTATCCAGCGGTATCCAATTAGTCTGACTGATTTCCATAAAGCGGGTCAGTGTTTTCCACCTTGAAAATCTGGTATTCAAACGGAGAGTTGCGATCTGCGGATGCCGGCGATGACAATGCCGGTTACAACGGAGAGAATCATCAGAATAACAGTGGGTGCAGCCCACCGTTCCCAGTCCGCACTGTATTTCTGTTCTTCCGGGTCCGGACGGCCGAATACAGAAAGATCCATCAATGATCGTATTGTGGAAATCGTATTGGCGAGGATAACAAGTGACGAGGCGATCATTTCAATAGTGCTCATTTTTATGAATTCCACGCGCAGAATAGGGAAAAGGGATATTGGCGGAACGAGAACAAGAAAACTGACAAGGAGGTAGAGGGGAAAAACACAGGAATGTGGAACTGGTACCTGGATGGTATCGAAACGGCGATATACTTTGACTATTGCCGGTAAAAGGCATGCAAAGATTGCCAGGAGCGTTGTATAAACCGCTACGAACATGGCAAAGGGCAGGGAATTTCCTGTTAAACAGATTACCACAAGTTGCAGGTAGAATCCGGCAACCAGTCCTGTTGCTTTTGAAGTGTTGAATGGGAACCGATACATAAGCAGTGCCGATTCTGCAATGATCCAGATGACGGGCGTAATGCTGATGCAAATGAAATTAATTATTACGTAAAACATACTGGCCGCCCGGTGTGTCTGGTCGAGTCCCGGGACTGGAGTGTCCACGAAATATATCATGGCGAGGGGGAATGTTACCGAATGGCTGAATAGCCATATCCACTTTAGTCTTTGGCGCCATGATCCTGGATTATTTGTTTCCATGGGATACAATCTATCACTCTCCAGGAGGATACTCAAATCTTTGGTTACCTTCAGGAAGTATCCTTTGGCGTTGACACTTGGTGTACTGCGATGTCACTATTTTCCAGCAAGACCGTAAGTTCTGAATATTTCATGCCCTGATTCTGGAGGTTTATATGATCCGCACTGGCTTGATCTTTCTGTTATCTCTTTTTATTTCACTGCAATCATTTGCGCTCACGGTTCGCGTCAAAGAAAGGCGTGGCAGTCCACAGATCCACGTTGACGGAAAACCCATTCCGCCGCGGTTTTTCTGGGGTTCGATGAACAGCGGACATATTGGTGCAAAGACCGAATGGACTACACATTCGTTTGAATTCCTTCCCGGCGATGTGAAAGGAACCGGTACACTGCACTTTCGCTTTTCGCAGGTACCGGGAGATATCTGGCTGGCTGACGTACGTATCCAGGATACAAAGACAGGTGAAGATATTCTGACGTCCGGCAGTTTTGCTACTGCCGAAGGTTTTAAGAAGACTTGGAGCCAGTGGCCTACCGGTGATGCCAATACAGTGGGTAAGGTAGATGTTACCGGTGGTACAGTCCATGTGACACTCAAAAAACCAGCCAATGGCGCATGGCCCGATTTCCATCTGCACAGTAATACAGCTCTCTCGTTTGTAGCGGGTCAAACTTACCGCTGCAGTTTTCGCGCCAAAGCTACACCAGTCCAGGACTTGCGCGTATCACTCTACAGCGTTGCCGGTGGAACTTGGAACTTTATCGGAGGTCCGCCCGGAGCATTTCTCAACCAGGTGGCTCTTGCCCGTGACGCCGGGGTTAACCTGGTTTCTTTCAGCGCTCCGAACTGTTGGACGTCACCCGAAAAACCCATTGACTGGACTTCGCTGGACAGTCTTTGCAGAAAAATCATTGAGGTCAATCCAAAGGTCTTACTGGTACCGCGAGTTGGCGCCGATGCACCGGACTGGTGGTTAAAACAACATCCCGAATCGCGGATGGTTTACGACGGTAACAAGGTTGTCAACCACTCCTGCGTTTCGGACCGTACATACCGCATCGATGTCTGCGCGCACCTTGAAAGGCTCTGCCGTCATCTCACAGAAGCTTTTCCGGACCATTTCGCGGGGATTCATCCCTGCGGACAGAATACAGGTGAATGGTTTTACCAGGATTCCTGGAGGCGCCCTGTCAGCGGTTACGATCCGGCCACGAAAAATGCATTCAGGCAGTGGTTAAAAACCAGAGGCGATTCTCAAGCTGATACTGCCGAGCCGCCCACTGCTGACGAACGACGTGCTCACCCGAACGGACTTCTTCGCGACCCGGCCCGAGAAGCGCGCCTGATTGATTTTGCCCGTTTCCAGCAACAGGAGATGGCTGAACATGTAATGGCCATGGCCGCTGCATGCCGCAAGGGTACAGATGGTCAAAAACTGGTAGTTTTCTTTTATGGTTATCTTTTTGAGTTTGCGCCTCTGCAGTGCGGAGCGCCAATCAGCGGACACTACGCGCTTTCATCGGTCCTCAAAAGCAGGGACATAGACATTCTCTGTTCGCCGATTTCCTATACTGACCGGGAATGGCTTGGTACGGCGCCATCTATGACCGCTGCCGAGAGTGTTCGTTTGGCCGGTATCCTGTGGCTCAATGAGGATGATTCGCGTACATATCTTGACCCGCGCAAACAGGAACATGTGCAGGAGGGCGGGCTGGTTAACCTTGAACAGACCCAGCAGGTGATGTTGCGTAACACTGCACAGGCAGCGCTACGTGGTTTTGGGACGTGGTGGATGGATCTGCCGGCCCAGGGTTGGTTCAATGATGCGCATATCTGGGAGGAGATAATCCGCCTCCATGATGTGGATGCCGCAATGGCGAAACGCAGGCGGCCATTTACGCCGGATATTGCAGCGATCATCGGCGAAGACAGTATGTGCCATCTGCCCGGTGGTTCAGCTGTCTTCGCCCGTCCGTTGATTTATGAAGGACGCGCTGCACTTGGTCGTTCAGGTGCGCCATATGGTCAGTATCTTCTCGATGATGTTATCGCCGGAAAAGTTCCTGCCAGACTGCAGGTCTTTCTTTCTGCCTGGGCACTTACGCCTGATGAACGTGCTGCGTTGATATCCAAACGCAGTCGCAATACAACTTGTGTCTGGTGTTATGCGCCGGGATATTTATATCCTGACCGAGCTGATGTCGCCGGCATCAAGGAAGTGACTGGTTTTGAAGCCAGGATGGTGACTCCTGCGACAACGGAAGTCATGCCTACCGGGTTCGGACGGAAACTTGGCCTTGTCACACCGTGGGGCCCGAAGGAATCCATTCAGCCGCTCTTCAGCGTGGCTGCTACACCGGATGATACGCTGGCAACGTATTGTGATGGGTCACCTGCGGTTGCGTTAAGACGTTCAGATAAGGGACTGGATGTTTTTGTCGGAGTACCAAGGCTTACGCCGGAATTGGTTCGTGCGCTGGCTAAACTGGCGGGGGTTCACCTGTTTACCGATGGCAAGGCGACAGTCTGGGCCACGGATAAATACCTGTCTCTTCAGGTTCACGAAGAGGGTCCATTGGTCATTGATACCGGGAGAAAAGGGAAAATTGTGGATGCGCTCGATGGTCAGCCTGTTGGTTCAGGGCCAAAACTGACCCTGATGTTCAAACAGGGCGAGACACGGGTGTTGAAATATTAATGCGACAGAACAGATAAAAGTAGTTTTACCATGGAAATCATGAAGACGAATTCCATCAGGAAACTACGGGCTTCAGTCAGCAGCGCTTTATTGTTTGTTATGGAATGATAATTATTCGGAAGTTAATGACCGGGGAGACAGGAAACACAAGATGGTAAATATAACCATGGCCAGGGGATCTCCGATTTTCCACCAGATTGGGGTATCAATCCGGGCGTGAATAAAGATCATAATTGGTACGGATAAAAGAGCAAACCAACCCATGAACCTGACGAGTTTTAAATGTTCCTGAAAATGGAACCCGATATACAGCATTATTATCCCGAAGAAAAAACATAAAGACGACATTCCCCGCGCCATGTATTCGAATATGGCGGTTATTTCAAAAGGCGGAAGATCAAGTGTTTTGCCAATCCATATCATGCCGCTATTCGGGATGAACACAAAGAAAATGGCCGAGGTCATTACAATTCCAAACCATATAAACAACCTGCTGAGTATCCATATCCGCTTCATGATTATTCCTGTAGCGTAAACGAGATGAATAAGGAATACTATTTCACGTTATCTTTATCCGCCTTGTTGGGAGCAGACAAATTTTTGCTTAAAGCTTTCCGGTAACCGGTAATGGTAATGCTCTGATCATTATGAATTTCTGCAATGGCGTAAGAATTATTGTCGGTACCTGAACCTTCGATCATCCCTTTCAAAGTATAGTAGTGGATTCCATTGATATGATTGTAACCCCCGGTATGTTTGTGTCCCTGAAACACGGCAAGAACCTTTTTGCTTTTCTCTAAAACCTGGCGGACAGCACCCGCGTTCTTGACGCATTCGCTGCCTGTATCGTCAAGTTGCTGGTGGATAAATATGATTGTCTGCCTGGTTGTGGTTGAGAGATCCTTGTCGAGCCAGTCCAATTCCATCCGGGGTATTATTGTGTCGATCCAGTTAAACTTGCCATGGTCATAATCGGTACCGTCGGAAGAATAGTTGGCATCAAGGACAACAAAATGGTATCCGTTCGAATCAAAGGAATAGTATTTCGAGTCATCAGAAATTCCCGAATTCTCGATACATTTTAAAAACTGTTTTTTTGATATACTATCGGCATCATGATTGCCCATGACATGATAACGGGGGCCCTTGAATTTCCGGAAGACTTTTTCAATGGCCTTAAGATGTTTGATCGTGCCAGTCTCGGTTGCGACAGCGTCCTGATCCTTGAAATCGCCGAGTTCTACCAGGAAATCAACCTTTTGATCGTTCATCAACTCGACACATTCCTCCATCTTCGCCAGGGACTCGCGATAACAACGTTTTCCCCGATTATCTGTATCCGCATAGTGTGAATCAGTTACAATTCCAAAACGTATTTTGGACAAGGCGCCAGCTTCCTGCACGTCAGCAAATACCGGGGTGATATAACGTCCCAAGGCAGTGAAAGTGAACATTTTTAACAGGGTACGACGAGTAAAGAGGCATCCTTTTTTGTAAAAGTTGTTCCTGGCATCAAACTTTTGGATATGGCATGTGTTCATTAAACTTTTCCGGTTTGCTTATCCGTCAAGACAAACAACACAATTTGGACAGGACTTGCTGTATTTAGTTTCGTTAATTTACCAAGCCCTGTTCCAATCAGTTCAACTTGATCTCGATCAGAGGTTGTCCCTTCTGTACGGGTTTGGCGTGTTCGACCAGAACTCGAACAATCTGGCAGTTCGAAGGGGCATTGATCTGGTTGAAAAGTTTCATGGCTTCAACAATACAGACAGGATCACCGGCTTTAACCATGTCACCTTCCTTGACAAAAGGCGGTTTACCCGGGCTCGACGATGAATAAAACGTCCCATGAAGAGGGGCGTTAATCGTGGGGTTGCCTGATGACGAGGTCTGTTTCGTAGTTTCCTGAGCGGCAGACTGTGATGTCGCCGACACAGAACCAGTCTGCGAGGATTGTCTAGTCTGTACTGCAGATTGTATCTTGGTGCCGGGTTTGGATGATTTCAGGCTAAGACTAACATCATCACGTTTGATGATAATTTCGTTGATATGCAATTCATTGACTTTGTCAATGAGAGCATGCAGTTCTTTGTAGTCCGGTGAACTCATGAACTGTTTTTGAGGATGCGGACTGCCTGTTTCGATCTCTGCCTGGCCTGCTTTCTCCTTTTCCCTCTCAACATCTGCCGGTGAAGGAGGACGCTGATCAGGCGGAAGAAGTCGCCATTTGAAATACTCGAGCGCCTGTTCAGGGAAAAGGCAATAGGAGATGATGTCTTCCTCGTTGTTTATCAGTTTTGGATCGATATCTTTTGTTGCCTTTGGAAGCATGGGTTCCATGAGGTCTGCAGGTCTGCAGGTAATGGTTCTATCCATCCCAAGAATTTTTCTCTTGATTTCAAAATCCATCGGGGCAGGGGAACGTCCATACAGTCCCCGAACGTAATCCTTTGTTTCCTGAGGAATCATTGCGTAACGTTCACCGGCGATGACGTTCATAACGGCTTGCACGCCAACTATTTGACTGGTAGGTGTTACCAGGGGAGGATAACCCATGTCGGCACAGACCCGCGGGAGTTCTGTCAATACTTCATCCAGTTTGTCCAGCGCGTTCTGCTGTTGCAGCTGGTTTCGCAGATTGGAGATCATTCCACCCGGAATATGGTGTATCAGGATTTCGGGATCGATGATGTTGTCGGGATGATGACTCAAACGACGTGATGGTGCGAGTTCGGTAAAGTATTTACAGATCTTTCGCAGTGCTTCAATATCAAGATTGGCATGATAAGGAGTTTCTTCAAATATTGCCAGCATGGTTTCCACCGGTGGTTGTGATGAGAAACCAGCCATTATCGAAATTGCACAGTCAATAGCTCCGGCTCCTGCACGCACACCTTCCACGTAGGTTGAAGAAGCCATTCCGCTGGTGGCATGACAGTGTAACTGTATCGGCACCTTGATTTCGCTTGTGAGGGCGGATATCAATTTTTCGGCTGAGATAGGAGACAGTATTCCTGCCATGTCCTTGATGCACAGAGAGTCTATTCCCATCTGGACTTGTTCCCTGGCGACTTTGACGTATTGTTTTACAGTGTGAACAGGACTGATGGTATAACAGATTGTTCCCTGGGCATGTCCGCCGTGCTGCTTAACACACTTGATCGCATATTCCAGGTTTCTTGTATCATTCAGCGCATCAAAAATCCTGAAAATATCAATACCGTTTTCGCAGGCGAGGGCGACGAACCTGTCGAGTACATCGTCGGGATAGTTCCTGTAGCCTAGAATGTTCTGACCACGCAGAAGCATCTGTAGAGGTGTTTTTTTTGCGCCTTTTTTTATCAGGCGAAGACGTTCCCACGGATTTTCGCGGAGGAACCTGAGGCATACGTCAAAAGTGGCGCCACCCCAGACTTCCAGTGAATAGTATCCTGCAGAATCAATTGTATCAATAATCTGGAGAATATCGCTTGTGCGCATTCTGGTTGCCCAAAGAGACTGATGCGCATCACGAAGAGTCGTATCTGTTATACGTAATGGTATTCTGTTTCTTTCCCATTTCTGGTATGAAGGATCACCATGTCTGAATGGAGTTGTTTTCTTGATCATGATTTTCTCTCTCCCTTATTTAAATCTATCGATATCTTCTGTACCCTTCTGCAAGAACCGGGTCACAACTCTTAATGCCAAATTGCCAATTGAAGCTTCCAACTATGGGTTGGAGTTTGGATTATTGTCAAGACGTTGTATCAACGGCGTTTGAATCTCCCGATTCTGCAGTACTTTTCAAAACGTCTTTCTACCAGTTTTCGTTCCGAAACACGTCTGAGGATGTTGAGATGCTTGAGAAGAGCTTGTTTTACAACACGGAGAGTACCCTCGTAGTCACGGTGAGCTCCGCCAAGTGGTTCTGGTATAATTTCATCGATGATTCCGAGTTTCGAAAGTGAGTCAGCCGTAACTTTCAACGCTTCCGCCGCTTCAGGCGCTTTGGATCCATCTCTCCAGAGGATTGATGCACAACCTTCGGGTGAAATAACGGAATAGACTGAATTTGAAAGCATTAGAATAACATCCCCGACTCCGATACCTAATGCCCCGCCGCTTCCGCCTTCACCGGTCACTATTACGATTATGGGTACTTCTATTTGCGACATTTCGGTCAGGTTTCTGGCAATGGCTTCAGCCTGACCGCGGGCTTCCGCATCGGCACCCGGATAGGCTCCTGGCGTGTCTATGAAGCTAACTATTGGAATCTTGAATTTTTCGGCCAGCTTCATTAAGCGAAGGGCTTTTCTATAACCATCGGGAGTAGCCATCCCGAAATTGGTCTTTACGTTTTCTTCAAGCGTTTTACCCTTCTGGTGGCCGATAATCATGACATGGCGGTCTTCTATTGTTGCAAATCCGCCAATGATTCCCTGATCATCTCCGAAGTAACGATCGCCGTGCAGTTCAATGAACTCACCGCATATACCGGCAATATAATCCCGAAGAAGCGGACGATTCGGATGGCGTGCAACCTGAACTGTTTGCCACGGTGTAAGACTGGAATAAACCTCTTTCTTAAGACTTTCGAGCTGTTTCTGGAGATCGGTCAGCTGATCTTCCACCTTTGCGTTGGGATCAGTTGTTTTTTGTTTGGTCAGTTCCGCGATCTTTGCTTCGATCTCGGGCATATTTTTTTCAAAATCAAGGTTCATATTTTTTTCTGGCTTATTTTGCCTTCCAGTATCGGAGTACCTTATACAGGAAATTCTTCATTTCCTTGCGGTTAACTATCTGGTCAATAAATCCATGCTCCAGGACGTATTCTGCGGTTTGGAAATCATCGGGAAGTTTCTGCTTAATGGTTTCTTCAATGACGCGGCGGCCGGCGAACCCGATAAGAGCCTTGGGTTCTGCGATGTTGATATCACCCATTGTCGCAAAGCTGGCTGAAACGCCGCCGGTTGTCGGATCTGTTAGAATGGAGATATAAGGGATTCCCCCCTTCTTGAGCCGGGCAATTCCGGCGCATGTTTTGGCCATTTGCATAAGAGATATGATACCCTCATGCATCCTGGCGCCACCGGAGGCAGAAACGACGATATATGGGTACGCATGTCTCAGTGCATATTCCGAAGCCAGAAGTATTTTTTCGCCTGTGCCGCTGGCCAGACTACCGCCAAGGAAGCGAAAATCCATGACAGAAATTACCACCCTGATTCCATGAATCTTGCCGCGGCCTGTAACAACGGCCTCTTTCATATTGGTTTTGGCCTTCGTTGACTCGGCTTTTTCGGCGTAACTACCCTTATCGTCCTTGAATTCCAATGGATCGGCTGTGGTCACTTCTTCGTTGATTTCTCTGAAAGTACCCGGATCTATAAGAATATCCAATCGTTCCTGGAAGGTAATCTTATCATGGAAGTTACACTGCGGGCAGACACAGAAGTTCTTGTCCCATTCATCCTTGTAGACGTGTGCCTTACAGGATGGGCAAATGGTCCAAAGGTCCTCCTTTGCCACAACGACTTCCGGCGGTTTTTCTTTTTTCCTAAACCATCCCATGATATGACCTCAAAATCCTTTTTTTCGTGAAGGTGTGTATTATCAGAGAGAAATAGATGCCATTTCAAGTAAAATCAAATGGCGGCGAAATCTGCCCGAATTTCAGGATTATGTCAATAAAGGACTTGTGAAATCTGTAATGACGATGATTGCGTATAATTCATATATACCGTATTATGCAGGAATTATGCGAATTACTGGTGGGATTTTCTGCAGACATCAAATAAAAGTGCCAAAGGGAGGATGCAGGCCAACTCAGGACATGGTTCGAGAGGCCCTTTTTTCTATTATTGGACCTAAAGTGGTTGGTGCAAGATTCCTTGATCTATTTGCTGGATCGGGTGCCATTGGACTTGAAGCATTAAGCAGAGGGGCCGAATCAGTATGTTGGGTCGAGTCTGATCGCAGAATTCTTGGCACCCTGAAGGAGAATGTTGAGCGCATATACGGAAAGGAGAAAAGTTGCACTTTCGGCTTAAAGATGCGATTCTCTGCCTGTGATGCACTAAAATTTCTTCAAAAAGGACTTGAAAATCAACAATTTGACCTTATCTTTGCCGATCCTCCTTACGATAAGAAAGGGCGTAAAGACTGGCTTTTCAGTCTTTTAAATGTTTTAGGGAAGGGGAATTTGCTGGCTCCAAGGGGGCTTTTTATAATGGAACAGTCCGCGGATGAGGTCATGAAAGACGACAATATATGGGTTCTTATCAAGGACAGGGTATACGGTGGTACCAGGCTGAGGTTTTTTGTAAAAAAAGAAATTGGAGTAGGAAATGACAAAGACAGCAATTTATGCAGGAACATTTGATCCCCTGACTTTTGGACATATGGATCTTATCGAGAGAGGTGCGGAGATCTTTCAGCGCCTGATTCTTGCCGTTGTTGTACAGCCGCCCAAGGATAATTTATTCAATGTTAAGGAACGTGTAGCCATGGCCAAAGCTGTGGTCAAAAAAATCTCAAATGTCGAGGTTGATTCATTTGATGGCCTTTTAATTGATTATGCGCGCAGGAAAGGGATAAAGGTGCTGATCAGGGGGTTAAGGGCATATTCTGATTTTGAGTATGAGTTTCAAATGGCTCTCACCAACCGGAAACTGGCACCGGAGATAGAGACTCTTTTCATGATGCCCAACGAAATTCACAGTTATGTTAGTTCCAGTACCGTCCGGGAAGTCGCCAGGTTGGGCGGCGATATAAGTGATTTTGTCCCGGAACCGGTAAGGTTTGCCGTTGAAAAGAAAATCGGCAAATCGTTTCATGGGAAGAAAACTTTTCGAAAGTATTGACAGGCTCGTTTTCCCAGTAAAGTCATGTCATATAACAATAACTTAATTTGATTATATATATTACATCGGTTCAGGAGATGTATGATTATCAGAATGTCAGAGATTCCACCGGAGGGTATGAGGTTTTTGGGTGAAGAGCAGTCTTCTATCCTTGATCTTGAAAACGAAAAGGATATTTCTGTAAATGGGCCGTTATATTATGATCTTTATGCGCAGGTGGCTCCCGGGGAATTGATTGTCCGTGGTTCTGTCGGAGTGGAAATGTCGTTTCGCTGTTCGAGGTGCGGGGAGGTGTTCCAAACCAAGGTCAAGGATGGGGCTTTTGTCGCTGTCCGTGAGGCTGGCATGGATGAATCTGTGGACTTGACCGAGGAAATACGTGAAGCTATTATCCTTACCTTTCCCAATTATCCGGTATGCAAGGTTGATTGCAAGGGATTGTGTGTCCAGTGTGGCGTCAGTTTAAACAGGGAGAAGTGCAACTGCCGGAAGAGAGAAGAAAATGTTTGGACCGTACTTGATGGCTTGAAACTTAAATAAGATAAAAGGAGAAAAAGATGGCTTTACCTAAAAGGCGAACGTCAAAAAGAAGGATTCGTTCCCGGAAGGCTTCCCATAAGAAGAGTTATGTTCCTGTGAAGACCTGTCCCAATTGTGGAGCTCCGCAACAGCCGCACAGGGTTTGTCGTTCCTGCGGTTATTACCATGGCAGGCAGGTCCGAACTGTTGAAACGGAATAGTCAACCATGCGCATAGCTATTGATGCAATGGGAGGTGACTATGCTCCCCGTGAAATCATCAAGGGTGTGGTGGAAGCTGCAGTCGGTCTTCCTGCTGTGTCCAAGATATTTCTTGTCGGCGATTCAGGCGCTGTAAAGTCTGAACTCGGCCGCTTCCCCTCTATCTCGGAAAAGATAGAGGTTCTGCATGCATCAGAAGCTATTGCCATGAATGAAGAGCCAGCCATGGCGATCAGGCGTAAAAAGGACTCGTCGATCGGCCGTGCCGTTGATCTGGTGAAAAATGGCGAAGCTGATGCCATGGTTTCCGCCGGAAACACAGGCGCAGTGGTTGTCGCGGCGACTTTGAAACTTCGAACACTTGACGGGGTTGAACGACCCGCAATAGCGACGGTTTTACCCACACAGGGGCGACCTTTTATCCTTATTGATGCAGGTGCGAACACTGATTGCGAAGCAAAGCTACTGGTACAGTTTGCTGCCATGGGAAGCGTGTATTCCAGTGCCATACTCGGCCGGAGCAGACCTCTTGTTGGTTTGATGAGTATTGGCGGAGAAGATACGAAAGGGAATGAGATCACAAAAGAAGCTTTTGGTCTTTTAAGCAAGTCCGGACTGAATTTCAGGGGGAATGTAGAGGGGCACGATCTTTTTAAGGGAGAAACAGATGTTGTCGTGTGTGACGGATTTGTCGGTAATGTTGTATTGAAAACCAGCGAGAGCGTGGCGCTTGCAATAGGACATTGGATGAAACAGGAATTCAAGCGTTATCCCTGGCGGTTTCTTGGTTCGTGTCTTCTTTTTGGTGCCTTGAAGACGATGAAGAAAAAAATGGACCCGGAAATGTATGGAGGAGCTCCTTTATTGGGCGTCAATGGAATATGTATTATTACCCATGGGGCATCTTCGTCACGGGCTATTTTTCATGCTATTCGTGTTGCATCCGAAGCTGTACAACAACAACTGAATAAGACAATCGTTGCTGAGTTGGCGAAGAAAGGTGGCAATTGATGGGACAGGCTGGGAAAGTTATGAAGAATGTTTCAATTGTGGGAATCGGATCGTATTTACCGGAACACATTTTAACAAACGCCGACTTGGAAAAAATGGTGGATACAACCAACGAATGGATTGTGACCCGAACTGGTATAAAAGAAAGACGAATTGCCGCTGAGAATGAATCCGCATCAGATATGGGTGCCAAAGCGGCACTTTGTGCGCTTACAAATGCAGGTATTTCACCCGAACAGATTGACATGATAATTGTCGCCACTATATCAAAGGATATGGTTTTTCCAAATACTGCATGTTTTATTCAGAAAATAATAGGTGCAAAGAACGCTTCCTGCTTTGACCTCGAAGCAGCATGTTCCGGGTTCGTTTTTGCGGTGGAAACAGCAAGGCAGTATATTGTCAGTGGTACAATAAAGACAGCCCTTGTTGTCGGATCGGAGAAGCTCAGTTCTTTAACTGACTGGGAAGACAGGGGGACATGCGTTTTGTTTGGCGACGGGGCTGGTGCAGTTGTGCTCCAGTCGAAAGAAACCGGCAGGGGCATAGTTGACACAATTATGAAATCGGACGGAAATCTGACAGATCTTCTGTGTATTCCCGGTGGTGGAAGCAGGTGTCCGACGAGTTTGAAGACTATAGAGCAGAGAATGCATTTCATGAAGATGTCGGGTAATCAGGTCTTCAAGCATGCGGTCCGTTGCATGTATGATACCGGAGTTGAACTCTTGGATCGAAATGGACTGACAATCAAAGATATTGCCTGTGTGATTCCTCACCAGGCTAATATCCGCATACTCGATGCAATAGCCGAAAAACTTGGTACTACCATGGAAGAAAAGTTCTTTATCAATCTGGATAAGGTGGGGAATATGTCAAGTGCGTCTGTACCTGTGGCATTGGATGAAGCCATTAAATGTGGCAGGGTAAAAAAAGGTGATCTTGTCATGTTCGTTGTTTTCGGGGGTGGTTTTACCTGGGGCGCCATGATAGTTGAGATTTAGTAATATCGACGAAAGGCTGATATGAAGGAAAAAGCTATAGTGTTTGCTGGACAGGGAGCGCAGGCAGTGGGTATGGGGAAAGATCTTGCCGATACATATCCGGAGTGTAAGGCGCTTTTTGACAAGGCAGACGAAGTACTCGGGTTTAAGCTTTCTAAACTCTGTTTTGAAGGACCTATCGAAGAATTGACAAAGTCCAGTAATTGCCAGCCCGCGATTTTTGTTTCCAGTATTGCCTGTTGGAAGATGTTTTCCAGCAAAGTTGGGAATGTGCCTGTTAAAGGTACGGCTGGATTAAGCCTCGGTGAATGGTCGGCGTTGCACATGGCCGGTGCGCTTACATTTGAAGATACGCTTCGAGTTCTGCAGGCCAGGGGCCGCTTCATGCAGGAGGCATGCGAGGAAAAAAAGGGTGGAATGGTCAGTGTTATCGGTCTTGTTACTGATAAACTAAGAGATGTTTGCGCAAAGACCGGTGTTGAGATTGCTAATTTAAATTCTCCAGAGCAGACGGTATTATCAGGTGAACGTCAGGCAATTGAAGCTGCCGAGAGGCTAGCAAAGGAAGCAGGCGCCAAGAAAACTGTTATTCTGAATGTGGCCGGTGCGTTTCATTCTAAGCTTATGGTCTCAGCCGCCGGTAAGTTGAAAGATTTTCTGATTAAGGTTGAGATAAGTCAGCCGAAGATTCCAGTTGTGGCAAATGCCACCGGCATGCCTCACGGTGCTCCTGATGATATACGCCGGGAGATGGTGAGGCAGGTAACTTCATCAGTGCAGTGGGTTTCGTGCGTTAATTGGTTCAGGAATAATGGCGTGACTGAGTACGTCGAATGTGGACCGGGCAGAGTGTTGACTGGCCTGATAAAGCGCATTGACAGTAGTGCAGTCGCCGTTAATATTCAGGATATTGTAACTTTGAATAAGGCTGTTACAACTTCGTAATTCAAAGTAAATGTCAAAAATAAAAGAATGCAGGTAGACTATGGGATTACTTGATGGGAAAGTGGCGGTTGTTACTGGTGCAGCCCGTGGTATCGGACGGGTAATAGCGGAAGAACTATCGGCAGCAGGTGCTGATATTGCATTATGTGATCTGAAAGTTGAATGGTTAAGCGAAACTGCTGAAGCTGTTAAGAAAAATGGCCGAAAAGCTGTTTGTTTTGCCGTTGACGTTAGTAATGCAAGCGGTGTGGATGGCACTGTATCTGAAATTATCAAGACTATGGGAAGAATTGATATTATGATCAACAATGCCGGAATTACAAAGGACACATTACTTATCCGTATGAAGGAAGAAGATTGGGATGCTGTAATTTCGGTGAATTTAAAAGGTACATTTCTCTTCACCAAAGCGGTTGCCAGGCCCATGATGAAACAGGAGAGCGGTGTAATCGTTAATATTTCGTCAATTATTGGCTTGATAGGGAATGCGGGACAGTGTAATTATGCTGCCTCAAAGGCTGGCGTGATAGCGCTGACGAAATCGGCTGCAAAAGAGCTGGCGTCGAGAGGTGTGCGTGTTAATGCCGTTGCGCCTGGATTTATTGAGACCAAGATGACTGAAGTTCTGTCGGAGGACATCCGGAATAAGATGTTGCAGGTAATTCCGATGAAACGTTTTGGTACTCCGGCAGATGTAGCCAAGGTGGTTTTGTTTCTGGCGAGCGATGCCTCGTCGTACATGACTGGCCAGGTGCTGACGGTTAGCGGTGGAATGGTAATGTAGGAAAGGAGAAAAGGAATATGGCACTTGAAGACAAAGTGAAGGAAATTATTGTAGAACAGTTGGGTGTTAATGCTGAACAGGTAACACCGCAGGCTTCTTTTATTGAGGATCTGGGCGCTGATTCGCTTGATACGGTTGAACTCGTTATGGCTTTCGAAGAGGAATTCGGTGCCGAAATCCCGGATGAAGATGCGGAGAAATTGAAGACAGTCGGAGGGGTTATTGAGTACTTAAAGAGTAAGGGGTTCTCCGGTTGAACAATTTGGCAGTTTAAGAAACGCGGGGAGATGTAAGCGTCTCCCCGCGTTTTTCTGGGGGCTGTAGGGCTGTGGAGCGAGATCTGAATATATGAGACGGGTAGTAATAACAGGCATAGGAATAGTCTCACCTCTTGGGTGTGAACTGAAAACAGTATGGGAACGTCTTAATGCGGGACATTCCGGTATAAGACGTATTCAGAAGTTTGATCCGTCACGCTTTACGGCGCAGATTGCCGGAGAGGTTGTCGAATTCGATATTAATTCATTCGTTCCAAAGAAAGAACAGCGACGCATGGATGAATTCAGCCTTTTTGCAATGAGTGCCGCCAAAATGGCGATGATTGATTCAGGGATTGATATGAAGGCTGAGAATCCGGAAAGAGTAGGTGCCATTATCGGTTCCGGAATCGGCGGGCTGCAAACTCTGGAAGTTCAGCATACAGTTTTGAAAGAGAAAGGGCCTGACCGTTGTTCTCCATTCATGATCCCGCAGATGATCGCCAACATGGCCGGCGGGTTGATAGCCATTGAGTTTAATATGAAGGGGCCGAATTATTCCGTGGTTTCGGCCTGTGCATCTGCTGCTCACAGTATCGGAGATGCTTTGCGGCTGATTCAGCGTGGTGATGCTGATGTTATGCTTTCAGGTGGTGCAGAAGCATCGGTGTGTGAACTTGGAATTGCCGGTTTCTGTGCGCTGCGGGCATTAAGCACCCGTAATGATTCACCTGAAAAAGCAAGCCGTCCTTTTGATGCTAATCGTGATGGTTTTGTCATGGGCGATGGGGCCGGCCTTGTTGTAATTGAAGAACTGGAGAGGGCAAAAAAGCGCGGTGCAAAAATTTACTGTGAAATCGGCGGTTTCGGGCTGAGTTGTGATGCGTTTCACATGACAGCTCCTGCTGATGACGGTGACGGCGCCGCCCGTGCAATGAAAGGTGCAATCAGGGATGCGGGCATGAATGTCGAAAATATCGATTATATCAATGCCCATGGCACCAGCACACCTTTGAATGATAAGATTGAAACAAGGGCGATCAAGGGAGCGTTTGGTGATTACGCGAAGAAGGTGATGATCAGCTCCACAAAATCGATGACGGGTCATCTCCTTGGCGCAGCAGGTGGACTTGAAACAGCGATCTGTGCGCTTGCGTTACGCGATCAGGTGGTACCTCCCACAATTAACTACGAAACACCTGATCCGGAGTGCGATCTGGATTATGTACCGAACACGGCTCGTCAGGCTAAAGTCAATGTCTGCCTTAATAATTCGTTTGGTTTCGGCGGGCACAATGCATGTTTGCTTCTGAAAAAGTTTGAATAACTTTTATTATAGTGTTCTGATATTCGTCGTAAGGTGTCATCAAAAATGGAGGTAACAATGCCTGTAAAATATTTAAAAGCAGTGATTTCGTCTGTTGGTTTTGTTCTTGTAATGGCTGCGAGCGGATGTGCGCTTCTGGACCAGATGGTAGGAACTAAGACATCCGATGGTGATGCCAAAATGGAGTTGGGTGAGTTCAAGGGGCTTAAGCATGCCGTGGGGTGCAAGGATTTTCAGAATCAGGCTGGTTGGTCCGGGAGATGGGACCTTGGGCACAATCTTTCCATAATGCTTGAGTCGGCTCTTTATGATACCGGTCGATTTGTTGTCGTAGAACGTGAGAAACTTGGCGATGTCCTCTTGGAGCAGGATCTTGTGGCAAGCGGCAGGACTGCAAAGGCCAAGAAAGTTGCACAGACGGGGCTGGTTCGTCCAGCGCGTTATATTGCAACTGGTGCTGTGACCACCGCGGAAGAAGGTACATCTGGTGGGCTGGGTGGAATTTCTTTTAGAAATATCAGTCTTGGTGGTGGCAAGTCATCTGCCCAGATAACAATTATTGCCAAGCTGGTTGATACAACCACAAGCGAAGTTGTCGCCAAAAAGTCGATTGTCGGCAAGGCTGGCAGGGTGAATATGAATGTCGGCTTGAGCGTCAAGGGCATAAGTACGGAACTGGGTGGCTTCAAGAAAACCCCGATGGGTGAAGCTGCGCAGGACTGTATCAACCAGGCTGCAATTTTCCTGGCGAAAGAAATGGAAAAGATCAAATTTGACGGCTGTGTTGTGAAAGTTTCCGGTAACACTGTGATTATTAATCGCGGTTCGGAATTCGGGGTGGAAGTTGGTCAAACCATGAGTATGGTTGAGGAAGGTGAGCTGCTTACCGATCCAAATTCCGGTGCAATCCTTGGAAGAGAGAAAGGGAAGGTTCTTGGGTCATTGAAGGTTTCAAGGGTTGATGAGAAAATGTCATATTGTGACATCGTTTCCGGCGAAAAGAGTCCGAAGCCCGGTACACTTGTTATAAAGGAATAGTTATCTGTTTAAATGGATTTTAAAAGCCGGCAATTCCGAGAGGAAAGGCCGGCTTTTTGTTTAAGGTTATTTCTGCCTTAAATGCTATTTCTTGCAGGGTGCAGCCCAGAGGACAGCGTTGGCAATGATCTTCCGGATGTTTGCATCGAAGAATATTGGATTGGTTTCGTGTCCTGGCTGGAAATAGAACATTTTGCCTTTACCGATATCCCAACAAAAACCCTGCTTGGAGGGATCTTTACCGCCATCCTTAAGTTCGTGAACGCCTTCAAAAACTATAGATTTGGCTTCCGGTACAGCATAAGGATCACTGTAACGTTCGCTGTGGGGCAGGCTGAATTCTTTCGGAATACCCTTTGCAATTGGGTGGGACTCATCCTTTACTTTGATCGTGAGAATTGTTGAATCGCCCTTGTATGCACCCCAGGCGGCCACGCGATTCTTTGGGTGGACCTGGTCAAGTATTTCTTTCTTGGTTTCACACACACTCATCAGCTTGATATTTGCCTTGGCAAAATGAGCTGAGTGCAGAGAGATAAATCCCATTCCATCTTCTTTTACACGTTTCTCGATTTTAGCAGCCAATTCATCTTTGACTTCACCGTGTTTTTTATGACCCCACCATATCAGTACATCGGCACGGTTCAACAGAGCATCAGGAAGTCCCTGATCCGGGTCACTTAAGTTGGCAATGACAACTTCCCATTCCTCCAGGCAGGCAAGTCCTTCAGCGATGGCGCTATTGATGTCCTTTGGGTAAACGTTTTTAGGGGCCGTACCTTCGGACCACACGACGACGCAACGTTTTGAGGCTTTTCCCTGGGCGATACTTGTGGTTACTGATGTTAATGCCAAACCAACTGCAAAAAACGAGAAGATAATAACCTTTATTGATGCTACTGACGTCATAACTGTTTACTCCTTTGTTTACGGTTCTTGAGGTCTGCTTTACGTTAAGTTGATACGCTTTTCCGGTTTCAGTGTCAAATTCAACAAAGGATGGTTTGGAACCAAAGCATTAGCTCCGGAATGGCCTGTTCATGATTCTTTTACGATATGCGGAACATCTGACCAAGCCGCTTACCAAGGAGGCAGGACGCCCATAAAAGTGCGGCGGCTAAAAGGGCCATACCCCAGGCACCAAGTGCTGATGCAACATTGACGCCATTTTCCAGGCTGTCCATCAGTGCATAAATAGCCTTGGTTATTGGATAAAATTTATCCGATTGTGCAAGAATCAGGCTGTCAGATACTTCAAGCATCGAAAATGCAAAACAGAGTATACCCCCGGCAAGTAGATTTGCAGCTATCAGAGGGAATGTGACACGCAAAACAACTCTGAATGGTGAAGCACCAAGATTTGCCGCAGCCTCTTCGTAAACCGTACTCGTCTGCTCCAAGCCAGAATGCGCGGCACGTACCATATAGGGTAAACGCCTTATGGCATAACTCACAGCAAGCAGTACCATCGGGTTGACCCGTGGATTCAGAAACGTGAGATGGTCGTGAAACAAACCGCTAAAGCACCCCATATAACCGAACGCAATAATAAGACCCGGAACTGCGAGCGGAAGCATTGACAAAGTATCAAGCAAGGCAGAACCTGCAATCCGACGCCTGACACAAAGCCATGCAATCGTAAACCCAGCAAGAAGATCGATAATCGAGGCGCACAGTGACAATGACAAGCTGTTAAAAAGAGCTGTTTGAGTCATTTCCGATCCGACTGCCCGTCTGAAAAATTCTACAGTGAAGTTTTCAGGCAGGACACTGAGGAACCATCTTTTGCTCGATGCCACCATCAAAACACTTATATGAGGCAAAATAGAAAGACAAATCACGAATCCAATAAAGAGATAAACGGCCAAAATAGTTCCCGGTGACATTTTTTTCTCTTCCCTCGAAACAGAAAGCCGGCCAAGAGTGGAAATGTTGTTACCGCTGCGGGTTAGGCGCTTGCTGATCCAGAAACCTGCCGCGGCAACGAGTAAAAGCAGAACAACCTGTGCATAACCCGCCGGATTTGTCCCAACTTCGCTGACGCTGTCGTAGATCATTACCGGCAGAACCCTGCGTAGTCCAAATACAAGAGGTGTTCCCAGTTCGGTGAATGACCAGATGAAAACAAGAATGGTACCAGCGAAAATTCCGGGCATGGAGAGAGGTAGAACTATACGGCGGAATACATGCCATGGGGTTGCGCCGAGATTGGCGGCGGATTCTTCGAGTGAAGGATCAATGTTGGCAAAGGATGCAACCAGGTTGAGATATAAAACAGGATAAAGATGCAGTGCTTCGAGAAGGATGACACCGAATAAAGGATATGTTCCCAGCCAGTCGACAGGATGGTCGATCAGGTTGAGATTCATGAGAAGAGTGCTCAAGGCACCACAGCGTGCAAAAATCATTTTCATGCCCAGTGCACCGACAAATGGAGGCAGGATCATTGGCAGGAGAATCAGTCCCGATATTAGTGCCTTGGCGGGAAAGGAGCGGCGTGCAACGATCCAGGCGATAGGTGATGCAATAACCAGGCTAACAAGGGTGACCAGTAAAGCGATGATTAAACTTGTCCTGATTGCTTCAAGCTGGAGTGGATCTGAAAGAAGACTGCCAAAATAAAAAAGGGTAAACCCTTTATTGTCAATAAATGATCGCTTAAAAACATACGCCATTGGCCAGACAAGGAAAACTGCCAGAAAAACGAGAATTATTATCAGCATGATATAGTTATTAGACCGGGTTCTCATGATTTTCTAGGCTTCTGCGATTGCTACCATATTTTCCGGAGCTACATACCACTGTGTTGTCTTGCCGATCTTAAGGTTGACGGCATATTCGTTTAATAGAGTAGCCATTAAAGTTATTCCTCCAGCTTGAAGGACGGCGGTTACGGTTGAACCGTTCAATCGTATTGAACGAACAACAGCCTCAAATTTATTTGTATCTCTCCCCGGATGATAAGGCCTTATGTTTTCCGGACGAATGAGGCATTCGACAAGGGTACCTTCTGCGAATTTACTGTTTACTGAATTTACAGCCAGCCAAGAACCTAGTGAGGTTTCCACGATAAGAAGTTCTCCGTTTTTCCCTGATATACGACCTGGCAGGAGGTTAGCTTCGCCAAGGAAATCAGCACAAAATTTGTTTGCCGGGCGATGATATAGTTCAAATGGCGTTCCAATAGCCGAAATCTTTCCATTTTGCATGACGACAAGACGATCAGCCAGGGACAGAGCTTCGGTTTGATCGTGGGTCACGTATATAAATGTGATGCTGGTTTCCCTGTGAAGTTTCTCAATTTCGTCCCGCATTTCTCCGCGGAGTTTGGCGTCGAGGTTGGAGAGAGGTTCATCCAGCAGCATGATGTCAGGGTTCAGGACGAGGGCACGTGCCAGTACAACACGTTGTTGCTGTCCCCCTGAAAGTTGACCAGGCATCCGTGTGCTCAGATTTTCCATACCGACACGGCGAAGGGTTTCTTCTGTTCTTGTTCTTATTTCTTTCTTCGGAACTTTCCGTTCGACCAAGCCAAAAGCTATGTTATCGTAAACTGAAAGATGCGGCCAAAGTGCATAGTTTTGGAATACCATTGGTGCACCACGCCGGTATGGGGGCAAGGATGCGATATTTTTCCCATGAAAAAAGATTTCCCCCGAATCTGGTGTTTCCAGTCCGGCAAGGATACGGAGAATGGTTGTCTTACCGCAGCCTGATGGACCAAGAACGAAGAAAAGTTCACCGGGTTTTACGGAAAAAGACACCTTGTCCAGTGCTGTTACCCGGCCGAACTTCTTCGATACTTCCCTGATTTCTATTGAGGATGATGAATCCTTCATAAATGAGTATTTAACCGTTGATTAATGCTGATGTACATCGATTTCTGCAAAGGATAAGCCTGAAAGTTCACGATAGCGGGATTTTGCGTCCAGAGCCCATTGTTTTATTATTTCGCGGGCTTTACGGGGATCATTCATTTGTTCTGCGAATGTATCTACCTGATCGGTTGTAACAGGCGGTGCGCAAAGCTTGTTAACCATTTCCGGTTTCATGCCATAATAGATAACTTTTTTCCATGCTTTCACAAGATCATCATGGGAATCAATGAGCCATATTCCGATAAGATCGTTTACGAGTTTCCATCTTCGCATGCCTTTCATGTCGTTGTAAACAAAACCACCCTGGAAGTCATAAGGTCTTGTTGATGGAGCATCGGGTACTTCATAAAGGTCTTTCCTGACGGGCAGACGGTGCAGGGAGTGTAACTGTCCTCCTTTACCTGCGGATTGGTAGAGCAGCAATTGTCCTTCCCTGGAAAGTACATATGTGACAAAAAGCCGGGCGAGGGCAGGTGATGGAGCACCGCGCAACATTGCTATGGAATCGGCGCCGACAATGGTCAGTCCTTTTGGCAGTACAAAAACGAGAGCATCGCGGCCGACATTATTGATGGCGGTCTCAGCATATTGATCGACAACCATTCCTGCTGCCACTTGACCGGAGGCAATTTCCAGTGGAGTCATGGCACTGCCTTCACTGAAATTGCGCACATTGGCGCAAATCTTTGTCAGCAAACTCCATCCTTTTTCAAAACCATATGCCTGAAAAACTATTTCGTAACACATGTGGGCTGATCCGCTGGCGCGAGGATCGCTTGCGGCTATCCATGACTGAAATACCGGTTGCGCCAGATCCTCCCATGTTTCCGGAACCGGTAAATGCATCCGTTCGATTAAAGGTTTGTTGTAAAGGATACCGAAACCACTGAGTGCAACACCGAACCAGCGATGTCCGGTGTCATAAACTGCTGCGCCGGCGCAAAGGAGGGGAATAGTATCCAGTATTTCTTTTGGCGGATCGATTCGGGCAAGCCAACCTTTCTCGATGGCGGTGTAATAGGGAGCGATTCCGCCGCCAAACATGAGATCCACCCCCGGCGAATCTGGAGATGTGGCATAACGTGATTCGATCTCCTTGAGAATTTTGGAAGTTCCGCCTGTGTCGAGCCATCTGATTTCCACGTTTCGACCATATTTTTTTAATATCCACTCATGGAATCCGCGACTGTATTCCGAACGAACCTCCCTGCGGTGGGGAGAAATGATGGAGATAATTTCTTTATCCTTATTATATTCAGATGTCTGGATGTTCTGCTTTGAGTGCCAGAGGATGGAAACATAAGGGAGACATGCAATCAGAATAAACAGTAATCCGGAATAGTAACGCATGTAAAAGGATACAATATTGGACATCGAAGATTCAATATCCAATGCTTTTGTTACCATTGCATTAGGATGGGGAAGTGGGTTAGAGTTGTCGTAATGACACATGGAAGTAATAACCCTGAATTGATTTACGGCAGACACCCAGTCCGTGTATGGCTGGATTCTGAATTGCCCGTAAAACGCATTCTTATTGCCACGGAAACGCAAGGGCAAACATTGCGAGAGATAGAGGAGATAGCGGTAAAACGCGGGATTACAGTGACTCGAATGACACGGACAGTTTTAATTAAGATAGTGGGTCACAACATGCATCAGGGTGTTGCAGCTGAAGTTAAAATGCCGGCATACGTTTCTATTGATGACATTCTCAAGGTTGCAGAAAAGAAAAATGAACCGCCATTGGTTTGTATACTGGATGGAATTCAGGATCCCCAGAATTTTGGTGCTGTTATTCGTACAGCAGATGGTGCCGGTGTGCATGGCATAATTGTTGCCAAGGATCGTGCGGTAGGTTTGACGCCGGCGTCGTTCAAGGCATCAGCTGGAGCCGCAGCACATGTACCGGTGGCACAGGTGGTCAACATTTCTCGCGCGCTGGAGGAGCTTAAGTCAAAAGGATTATGGATTACCGGTGCAGTGGAAGATGCGGAGGTGTCGTATAAAAAAGGCGACTTCAAGGGTCCTGTTGGGCTGGTCCTTGGCGCAGAGGGAATAGGCATTCGCAGATTGGTAAAGGAGAAGTGCGATTTTCTGGTTTCTGTTCCCATGTTCGGCAAAATCAATTCTCTTAACGTGTCTGTTGCTGCTGCCCTTCTTTTCTACGAGGCGAGAATGCAGAGGATATAATATCCGTAACCGCCATTGATATGTGTTTCGCTCACTGAAATAATTCTTGATTACCATGACTGTAATGTTATTGTTATTTATTTAACGATACGTAAAGCGCGTAAACACCTTCTTCTGTAAATTTATTCTGGGGAGAATAACGCAGCGGTGTTGTATCATATGTTTATTTGTTTGAGCAAATTGATGGCATGTTTCCTGCTCTAATAAAATAATAGAAGTCACTTATATTGATATTTCCGGGTTAATTTAACGACATGCAAAAGCAATATTTAGACCGTCAGGAAAAACCTGATGATAAAGAGGTTCTGGCCGGGAGATTGAACCTGGGGAAAAAGGCATTGTTGTTTTTAACGCTGTGTGCCGCAGGAGCGGTTGTTTTTTTTCTGGTTACTTATGTATTGAAAGATGCCCGTTCCAGGAAAGAACATTTCGAGGTAATTCCCATCTCGGTTGAAGTTGCCTGGAAGAATGTGGAAGATCATCTGGTGCAGGAGAAAATACGCCGCCATTCCGGAGGATCTTTACCCGCATCAGTTGCAGAAACATTAACCACGAATGTGCGTGGCCGTTTCAGTGTCTATCTTGAAGATCTGCGGACGGGCACATGGTGGGGGATCAACGAGCAAGATTCTTATGTTGCGTGGAGTCTTTTGAAAGTTTCGACTCTAGTCGCCCTGCTGAAGAAGGTAGAGAGAGAGCAATTATCACTGGATAACAGAATCACCCTGACATCGGAGGAGAAAAAGCGCGAATCTCCGCTTGTTCAGCATGCCGCCGGTGAAAGTTCTTTGTTGTCGGTCAAGAAGCTTGCAGAAAGAATGATTGAAGATTCTGATGATGCAGCAACGATGGTCTTGTGTCCTCTTGTTTCATTTGATGAATTTCAAGAGGGGCTTAGGGCCACGGAAATGCCGCCGGCCTCACCACCGAACAAGTTACCTCGTGTTTCCCCGATGCAATATGCCAATTTATTACGATCTCTGTTTTTTTCAAATTATCTGAAGAAACCATCCAGCGAACTGGTTCTTTCACTCTTATCAAACACTGTTTATAATGATCAGATCAGGGCGGGTGTGCCCAAAAAAGTATTGGTAGCGCATAAAGTTGGATTCGATTCAGGCGCCGGGGATTTCCATGATTGCGGTATAGTTTTCCTTCTGAAAGGGCCTTATATACTTTGCATCATGAGTACTAATACCACAAAGGAAGAATCTGACAGGATCATCAGTTCTGTTTCCCGCCAGATTTATGAATTCATGAATGCAGGCATGCGCCCGTGAGGTATACTTTTTAACGTCGTTTCATTACAGAAAGTATATTACTGAAATCGTCTGTCCACAGGGAGATGCGTCGCGATATTTTTTCCTCTTTCATTTTTGCAGTCGCTATGACAGGCAATTCTGTAAAAGTTCTGTTTTGTGTAATCAGTACCCATATTGAAGTTTGAGTAATTATCTTGTCGCCATATGTAGTTATTACCGCATAATCAAGATTCAAATATTTTGCAGCAGATAGTGCGACGGGAACCAGATCCAGATATGAATTGGAAACATGAAATGCAATTATGCCATCGGGTGCCAGGTGATAGAGGTAAATGTTAAAGGCTTCTTTTGTGAGAAGATGAACAGGAATGGCGTCCGAGTTAAAGGCATCTACTACAAGAATATCAAAATTTTGAAAGAGCTTTTGAAATTTTTCCCGTTCCATTGATATTCTTGCATCACCCGGAATGATGTCTATTTTTGCGGATGAGTCACTCAAATATGTGAAATATCGTCGATCATTGGCTATCTTTACAACTTCCGGATTTATTTCATAAAAACGAAAATAGTCATTTGTATGTCCGTAACTAGCTATTGTACCAATGCCGAGTCCGATGGCGCCAACTCTAATAGGTTGTTTTGATAATCGTTTGGGATGATAACGGAAAGCCATTCCGACACCACTCCCTGCACTGAAATATTCTGTCGGCCATTTATGAAGAGGCCCTGATTCGAACTGGATGCCGTGCTTGATCCTGCCGTTAAGAAGTTCGGTGTAATTACCTCGTTTGCCCGTACATTTACGTATGGACAAGGATCCATAAAAGTTGCGTGATCTGCTGATGCATGTCAGACGTTCATTTCTGGCATTGAAATATAATAGTGCGATAATAATCAGCGAGACGACGGACAATGGTACATACCAGAACCGCATCCATTTCTCACGTTTTGTTGACATGATGCATATTGCCAAAAGACCATAGATTATGAGAATGAACCCGAATTCAAATAGATTCTTAAAAATCAGAGGCGCAATAATGGCTGTCAGAATACCTCCGATTGCCCCGCCGATAGCAATCATGAGGTAGAATAAAGTGAGTTGATGTGCGGGTGGTTTGAGCCGGTAAAGTTCATTGTGAGAAATCATACAGCAAGCAAAGAGAGTACAGGTGTGGGCGGTTATCTGGATAAATGTGTTGATATGCATGGAATACAAGCTGAATCCCTGCAGAACCAGCATGATCGGGATCCAAACGTCGCGGGATGTGGTAGCTCCGGGGCGAAAACATATTGCAAAGGAAAACAAATAAACACTCAAGGGAAGTATCCACAGTAGCGGTACAGGTGCAACGTTCTGGGTGATCTGACTGGTTGTTGCCAGCAGTATTATCGAAGAACACGTACTGAAGAATAACCAGGAAATATACAATTTGAACGTTGGATTCGGGGTAGTCTGTATATCCGATTTAACGGATGATTGTCTCCCAGTATTCAGGCAAACTGATTCAGATTTTACGAAAAACATCCTTACTGCACAGTAGCCGCACATCATCACAAATACAGAATAACAGACTGGCCAGTAAAAACCCTGTGCCCTAAGCGGGAAAAATGGCTCGATGATAAATGGATAGGAGAGGAGGGCCAACAGTGAGCCGATATTGGATACCATATAGAATGTATAAGGGTTTTTGTCTGAATGGAGTTGCGAAAACCAGAACTGCAGAAGGGTGCTTGTCGAAGAAAGAATAATAAACGGCAGCCCGATACTGGAACCTAATAGGATTACAATGTGCCAGAAAGGTATTGAGTCTGTTGACGGTTTCCAGTTTGCCCCGGGCAGGATAGGTGTTTCCCATGATAAATTTCGAGACAGGATCAGTATTATCGATCCTACAAGGAACAGGACATGCAGAAAGGCCTGTCGTTTTAACGACAATTTACTTATTACATGTACATACAAGTACCCGAGTAACAACAGTGACTGATAAATCAACATACAGGTTGTCCAGACGCTGGATGTTCCGCCGAACCAGGGAAGAATATATTTCCCCAGAATTGGTTGGACTTCAAAAAGCAGAAAAGCAGACAGAAAAATGGTAAGAGCGAAATACCAGGTTTGGATAGACTTGTTTGTCTTTATCACAGTGTTGTCATATTGCCAGAACGACAGGGCAGGCTGCAAACCCATATAGATATGATGTTCGCTTGATTATCTTCACGTGCACCAGTTTAAGGTAGAATTTTGAGGACAAGAGCACTACACGGTTCCATGGTGACTTCCAGATGGTCTTTTATTGGTGTTATCGTTTTGTCTGTCAAAAGTTCTTTAAATGCCCGGATTTTATGATCAGGCATGTAACGTCGCAGATCAATTGAAATTTTCTGCTGCTTTAAAATATCGAGGTTACAGATCACAACGAATTCGTGATCATTCTTTTTGTCGTCAAAGCGATGGACGGCCATTATGGCATCATGACCATCATCAATAAACCGCATATTCCCGCCTGTCTGGAACACTTTGTATTCTTCCATTATGAGGTTAACCTTGGCAATAAAGGATGTGAAATCGTGACCAGTGTTATAATCGGGTGCAGGTTTGATCCCGACTAGACTGATCTTCTTCTGTAGACCATATTCTACTCCTTGGACAAGTCCGGTTGCTCCGCATCCCATCAAAGCAGAGATAACATAGCGCGGAATGGTTGACTCAGGGCTTCCGAATTCCTGTGCTGGTGTTCCGCTATCATGTGATGTGATTGGCAGGATATGGGGGGTTTGTTTGTCGCGTTTGTGAACTTCCTCGAGATATCCACGCAGTTGAGGAACAAAATGATGTTCCCATGGGGTTGCAAGCATGAGGTCCAATCCATAGTCCCACACAAGTTCTGAAGATGTCGCCGTATCCGTAAAGAGTTCGGCGAAAATCGTGATTTCCGGATATGTCCTCCGGATTTTGGTAAGGACATACCGCATAAACTTGTGATTACTACTGTGTAAATTATCGAGGCGGATCATTCCCTTGGTTCGTGCTGCGAATTCAGCCCAAAAGAGACCGTATTGGCACATATAGTCCCATATTTCTTTTTTAACTTTTTCATTCGGATGATCATAATCGAGGAGTACAAGGTTGTTCCATTTATGCCAGATTTCGCCAGCCCTCCAGCCGGCTCGGCGAAAACCATCAATTTCTTTTTCGTCGGCTTGAACCCATTCAGGACATATCTTTACAATGTTACTATCGTCACTGACATGGTTAAAGACAAGGTCAATACATATATGCACTTTATGTTTAACTGCTTCATCAATAAATCTGCTGAATTGCGTTATTCCATCATCTTTGGATTTGGGATCGAGGATTGCCGGATCAACACTGAAAAAATCTTTTGCGGCATATGGCGCTTCGGAACTTCCCATTTTTGTGACTGGAAGGAGGTGTAAAACATTGCATTTCAGTTTTTTAATGTGGGGAAGCAGTCTTGTCCAGTCGCTGATATTACCTGCCGATGAAGTTATCAGGGTATATGTTTTTATGGTTGAATGGAGTGCCGGATCAACCATTACGTATGAGAAGGGAACGCAATCCCACATCCACTTGTGACCGTCAAGTGTATACTTTACCCTGAAACAATAACGCCCCGGTTTAGAGCATTTTATGTCCAGTTGGAATTTACGGCCCTCAATATAGCGGAATGGCAGTTCATACCATCCGGTGGATTGATTGTTCATGTTTGTAAAAAGTGATACTGAGGGTTTAGGCTGGGGGTGTTGGAAAATAATTTCAAGGTGCAGGAGTTCCCCTTGATTGATCCTGAAAAAATTCTCCCGACCACAGGGAAATGATCTGGAGAGAGTATCCGGAGTGCCAGTTCCCAGGGAACTGGCCGATAGAGCAGGAATTATGGGTTTACCTGACACGTCACATCGCCCATTTGATAAGACCAGGCAGAAGTCGCACGGGAATGTCCGGGTAATTCGGACGAACTCTGATGGTGAACCCATAGCGGCCTCCGCGCGTGCAGGAAATCTGGTTCCGGAAAATTGTCAAACCTTCTTCGCGACCTGCTATTTGCATTATCACATACTCAGCTTTCTTGATACATATGTTATTCTTTGTGTCCAGTGGACCATGATAAACCTCGCATGTGACGTTTTCGGGGCTGATGCCGTTGAGGTTTATACATGCGGTTACATCCAATTTCATGCCTTTATAAACATATTCTTTTGCCGATGATTCGACCTTCACGATATCGATCTTGTGCCATTCGGCAAGCATTTTACTGTGCCATTCGGCAAACTTTTTGGAATCGGCGTAATTGTCGGCAGAGAGTTTGTTGTGGAGGTTCTCACCGGATAGATAAAAATTTGTGACATAATCACGAGCCATCCTGTGCGTGTTATATTCCGGGCCCAGCATCTTGATACTGTTCTTTATCATTTTTACCCATTCCCGCGGAATACCCTTTTCGTCACGATCATAAAACATTGGAACAATTTCTTTCTCCAACGCTCCGTAAAGGAGATCACTTTCAATGGCGTCCTGAGTTTCGGCATCTTCGTAGTCTTCCCCATGTCCGATTGCAAAACCAACCTCAGGTGTGTAGGCTTCATCCCACCATCCATCAAGTATGGAAAGGTTCAGAGTGCCATTAATGGCCGCTTTCATGCCGGAAGTTCCAGAAGCTTCGAGAAGTCGTCGCGGAGTATTCAGCCAGACGTCGGCACCTTGAAGCAGGTGTTTTGCGATCTTAATATCGTAATCTTCAAGAAATACAATACGATCCATGAATTCCGGCAATTTTGAGTATTCAAATATCTGTTTAATGATTTCTTTTCCGTAATGATCTGCGGGGTGGGCTTTTCCTGCTATAACCATCTGTACCGGACGTTTCGGATCGGTCAGAATTTTTTTCAGTCTTTCGGGATTTCGCAGGAACAAATTACCGCGTTTATAAGCCGCAAAGCGGCGTGCAAAACCTATAGTAAGGATATTCGGATCAAAAAGTTCCTTTGCCCTGTTCATTTCAGTTACACCTACACTTCTACGTGAAAGTTGCCAGGAAACATGTTCTCTTATGAAATCAACCAGTTCCAGCCTGCTTGTATTTTGACTTTCCCAGATAAGCTCATCTGGAACCCGGTCAATCTTGTGCCACATGGCCGAATCCGGAAGTTCGTTGTTTCCAACCTTACCAGCACCTTCGCATAAAAGTTCGTGAAGTGCCGGGTTGAGCCATGACTGCACGTGTATGCCATTGGTAATCGAGAGGATTGGTATTTCTGCCTTGGGTAAATCGGGATAAAGTTTTTGCCACATTTTTCTTGAAACCTGGCCATGTAGTTTAGAAACACCATTAGCGAAAGCACACAACTTGAGCGCAAGAACTGTCATGCAGAATTCCTCGTGGGCATTGGCTGGATTTTCGCGACCAAGCGCCATAAAGTCATCCCATTTTATTCCCAGTTCCTTTGCGTATTCATCAAAATGTTTGTGCATCAGGTCTGAATCAAATCGTTCATTTCCAGCGTCAACAGGAGTATGGGTCGTGAATACCGTTGTGGCCCACACCAGTTCTCGCGCTTCGTCAAACGACAGGTGTTTTTCATGCATAAGCGAACGTATGCGTTCGAGGAGCAGCAAGGCGGAATGACCTTCGTTAACATGATATACCATAGGATTTAACCCGATGGCTTTGAGCGCTTTAACGCCACCAATGCCAAGGAGGATTTCCTGGTGAATACGGGTATTACGATCGCTGTCATAGAGTCTTGTGGTTGTAGCCCGGTATGCAGGAGCGTTGGCTTCAATATTTGTATCGAGCAGGTATATATTGATTCGACCGACATGGACCTTCCATATCTGGAAATAAATGGTATTTTTACCCAGTTTTATTGTTTCTATTATCGGCTTGCCTTCAGTATTTTTTACCAGTTCAACTGGCATACTATACCAGTCATTTTCGAGATAGAGTCCCTGCTGGACGCCTTCCGCGTTGAGATACTGGCGGGCATAACCTTGCTGGTAAAGGAGTCCGACTCCAACCACAGGTAATCCGAGATCACTGGCCGATTTCATGTAATCTCCGGCAAGAATTCCGAGACCTCCTGAGTAAACCGGCAGGCATTCATGAAGCCCGAACTCACATGAGAAATAAGCGATTGTAGGGGAGTTCCTCTTCCCGTACTGTCTTTCAAACCACGTATTTTCGTCCATATAAAGTTTAAAAGAATCATAGACCGAGGCAAGTTCTGCCAGGTAATGGTGGTTCTTTGCAGCGGCTTCAAGTTTTTCCTGTGGTACGATACAAAGCATGCGTACCGGGTTCTGCAAAGATTCTTCCCAGCTTGCGGGGTCGAGCTTTTCAAAGAGTCTCAATGCATTGGGGTTCCATGAAAACCACAGGTTGTACGCAAGATCGTTCAGATGTTTTAACTTTTCCGGTGTGTCCGGAAGAACTGTAAAAGTTTTGACGTACATTTAATCGTTTAACCTTTCAAAAGGGAATCAGAGATCAGGAGAACCCCTATAACCGCATCCACACATACGAGTTGATTACATCTGCTTTGTCCCCGGACGCAATTAACGCTTCTCAAAGTTCGTAAATCCGGGAACACTAGGAAAAGACGGGATTACTTGTCAATTCAATACTTCGAGTTGTTTGAGAGTTTCCTTGATGTCGTTCAATACATTCACATATACGACGTAGGCATCATAAGGTGAAGTATAGGGATTGAAGTATTTATGAACATCTCCATCACTGAACCATTTAGTACACATGTAGTAGAAATGGTCGGATGTGAGCAGTTTTCTCCAGGTATGTATCAGGTTGGCATTACCGGATTTTTTTACCAGTGTTTCGAGCGAATAGGCCATTTGCAGGGCCGAATCCTGAAGTGAATTACCCATCCACGCGGTGAGATCCCGCTCGACATCGGCCCAGGAAATAAAATAAGGCACATCCAGTTTTGCCACTGGTTGATAAGATGATGCCACCTCCGAAGGCGTCTGGAAGCGGAAATCGGGATGGGCAAGGATCTTTTCCGGCAGATGAAGAAGAAAATCAAATATGCCGGTGTCGGCCCACTGGTGTTCGCCAAATGTTTCATAGTCCATGAACAGGTTGATAACTTCACCGTTGCCTGCGACTTTGTGGATCCATTCGGCGTACTTGTCGGCGCTTAGGGGCCACTGGTCCCAGTTACGATCGGAGAACCGGAACGCAAGATCATCCGACAAACGGTAATTTTTGAGGAGAAGATTGAGCTTATAACAAGGTGCCGGTTGGTAAACATAATTTGGTGAGTGCCACCCGAGAATCTGGTTGGCTCCCTCGGCAAGAATGGTTTTATAACCCATTTTTTCGATTTCAACCGCCACGTCATTACTGTAAATAAGTTCGGTGTTACGGAATGTCGTTGTTTTTACGGCGAACAATTTGCGGATTTTCTCTTTGTGTGCCTGTACCTGTTCGCGAAATTCCTGCCGTGAGAAATTAAAAGCCAGTGAGTGGTAGTATGTCTCGTTGATAAGTTCGACACAGCCCGTTGATACAAGTTCCCTGAAAGAATCTATGACTTCCGGAGCATATTTTTCAAATTGTTCAAGACAGACACCGGATATGGAATAACTGATACGGAAACGCCCCTTGTGTTTGCGAATGAGTTTAAGCATGGTTCTGTTGGCAGGGAGATAGCATTTTTCAGCAACTTTCCCGATGATTTCGCGGTTTGCCTTATCATCCTCGTAAACATGATTTTTGCCGATACAGAAGAAATTATAATCCGTTCTAAGACGGAATGGCTGATGAACTTGAAAATAAAAACAAACAGAAACCATATTCAGCCCAGCATTTCTTTGTAAAGATTGATTACGTCCCTGGCTGCATGATGCCAGCTGATTTTTTCAAGATCATTATGTCCTGATTCTACGAGAGTTTCAGCCAGTTCCGGATGTCTGAGTACATTAATGATACATGATGCCAGCTTTTCGATGTCCCAGAAATCCACCATCATCACATGGGTTAATACTTCCGAAATTCCAGACTGTTTGGAAATTATTACAGGAATGCCATAGAGCATTGCCTCAAATGGCGTTATCCCGAATGGTTCGGAAACTGAAGGCATTACGTATAAATCACTCATGGAAAACATTGTTTCCAGGTCGACCCCGCGGAGAAAGCCAGTGAAATGAAAATGATCCTGCATGCGCAGTTCGGCAACACGTTCAATCATGCGGGGCAGCATGTCACCTGTGCCTGCCATCACAAATCGCACATTCTGCATTGAATTAAGGACCAGATTTGCTGCCTCGATAAAGTAATCGGGTCCTTTTTGCATTGTCACACGGCCGAGGAAAAGAACAATTTTTTCGCTGAATCCTTTGCGGCTGCGGACATGTGCCAGTTTTTCTTCTTTTATTACTGCGTTATGGATAACAATAATCTTTTCCGGATCCTGGTCGTAATGTTCAACGATAATATTTTTGGTGCGGTGGCTGACGGCAATAATCCTGTCGGCATTTTCCATGCCGTAACGTTCGATGTCGTATACCTGTTGGTTTACGTTGTCCCCGGAACGGTCAAATTCGGTGGCATGAACATGTATAACGAGTTTTTTACCGCTGGCTTTTTTTGCTTCGACGCCAGCCGGAAATGTCATCCAGTCATGGGCATGTATAATGTCAAAATCTTCAGTTGCGCCCAGATAACCTCCGATATAAGCGTAACGACTGACTTCAGTAAGAAGGTCGCGCCCGTATTCTCCCGATGTGTCCAGAACGCTATACGGGGTTATTTTCCTGTGTGTTATTTTTGAGATACGTTCGTTTATACTGCGTATGGCATCCAGTTTTGAAAGATAGCTGTTGTCGGTCATGTAGGGGCGGAGGGGGGAATTTACCATGAAGAACTTTAATGGTTCACCACGTGCGATTTTCTTGATTTTTGCATCAGATATATCCACTTTGTTTGCGGCAACAAGCTCCAGGAAGGAATCTTCTACCGGTTCATCCTTGATGTGCGGCAGAACAAAAAGGATATTTGTTCCCTGATCCGACATATGCCTGGTCAGTCCGAAACAAGCCGTTCCCAATCCACCGCTTATATATGGAGGGAACTCCCAGCCGAACATGAGGACTTTCATAAACGTGAATTTCCCTTCAACATTTCAAGTGTACGGATTATTTCCGCAACACTCCATGCCTGGGTGATGCATCCCTTGGCCTTGTGAGGCGGATTACCGTCAAAAATCTCGGATATACCATAAAGCCCGAATTCATGCAGGTGTGACGACCAGAGCGGTTCAAATGTCCTTCTCAGGTATTCCTTTTCTGCACTTTTATTTACCGCAATCCTGAGACAGGCTTCTGCAAAATGTCCAACCAGCCACGGCCAGACGGTTCCCTGGTGATAGGCCGCGTCTCGCTGGTCCTGGTTGCCGTGATAAAACGGGTGATATAAACTGTTTTTTGGGGAAAGTGTCCGGAGTCCATATGGCGTTACAAGCTGGTCTTTAACGACATTGATAATTCCCTGCATCTGGGCGCGGCTCAAGGGTGAATAGGGGAGTGAGACTGATAGTATTTGGTTTGGCCGTACTGATGTGTCTTGTCCTGCTTCATTTACAACATCCGAAAGATAATAACCATCGTTGAACCAGAAAATCCGTGAAAAGTTTTTCTCAAAAAGTTGTTTACAGCCGGTAACCACTTTGGGCTTCTTAAATTTTGCCACCTTGCAAAATTCAAGATAAAAACATAATGCATTATACCAGAGAGCGTTGATTTCAACCGCCATGCCATGTCGCGGGGTTACGGGTTTGCCCTTGGATTTGGCATCCATCCATGTCAGTTGTGTGTCAGCTGTACCCGCCCATACGAGCCCGTGTTTGGTGATTTTCAGCAGAGGTGTTTTTCCTTCAAGCCAGGTTTCGATGATATTTTGCATCGCCCTTGCCAAATGTCTTTTTACACCCCCCCAGTCATTGGTCACGTAAATATATTCCTGTACAGCCCTGAAAAACCAGAGCGATGTGTCGATGGAGTTATAGGCGTTTCCGCTTGATTCCGTACCGAGAATATTGGGAAGAAGACCATTTTTCTCTTCCTCAGCCCATGTTTTAAGAATATTAAAACCGGCGGCTGTTTGCCCGCAATGAAATGTCAGGCCGGGAAGCGCAATCATTGTGTCGCGGCCCCATTCCCCAAACCAGTGATAACCTGCAATAATACCCTGACAGTTCCGGTTGTTTGTTATGAGGAATTTCTCGCTGTGGGTCTTAAGCATGGCGACATTTTCCGGTTGACCGGCAAATGTTTCCCCGGCTTTCTTTCGTCGGACAAGTTCGTCCGCCCAGACTTTTGATACCGGGATTGAATGCTTATTGAGTGATGCCTGAAAAATAAGGGATTCCCCCGGTTTTAATTCGGCCTCGTACGTACCAGGGCAAAATAAATCTTCTTGGTAGTCATAACCACGACTGAGTTCTTTAAGATACTCAACGTTACTGTACCAATGAGGACCGGGATAGAACGTCATCTTTCCGTCCCAGTCAAGATACATTGGCGGCATTAACTCATAAGGGTTGATTTTATGGCCATCATCTTCCGGAAATGTTTTTACGCGCAGATACATGTTCTGACGTGTAAGTCCATGAAGATCACGGTAAGAGAGAAGGGGCAGGGCACGGACAATCACGGGCTTTTGGGCTTTGTGAAGATCAAGCCGTACAAGTACAGTGTCTTCGCTGTACACAATCATTACTGATTTTGACAGGCATATATCGCCAATCACGTAGTTTGTTACAGGGAAAGTTTTATATTCGAAACTCTCGATGTACTTATGACCGGTCGGATCGAAGACACCCGGATACTTGTTGGTAGAAAGCCGGAATTCACTGTCGCCGGCGCGTATTGATACTTCGAGTTTGCTCAAAAGAGCAAATCTTCCCGCGGGCTTTTTTAGATTTGCCACCAGCAAACCATGGTACTTCCTTGTGTGACAGTCCAGGATCGTTGACGACGCATACCCGCCAAGCCCGTTTGTATCAATCCACTCCTGACGCAACGATGTTTCCAGGTTAAGGCATTGATCGCGCGTAAACCTGATACCCACTTGCTACCCCTGTTCTGAGCAGACTATTTACTACGGTTGGCTTCCAGGAAATTGCCAATGCTCACACGGCCTTCCTGTGTATCTGTCAATGTACCATAGCCCTTCTTCCGAAGATCATCAAGCAAGGCAAGCCAGTCGTTGTGACTCCAGAATTTACGTCCCTTTAGCCATGCTTTTAGTTCCTTTACCGGGAGCTTTGGTGTGCGGGGTTTCTTAGCTGTTGTTTTTGTAGCGGCCTTCATTTTTCCTCCTGTTTATATGTTTTTTGTGGGCACAATACACCCGTGATTTACTGCACTTTGGTAATCGCAACGGGGCAATTTACACTCAGGGTAATGAAACGCAAGCAAAAATCGGGCGATTATATAATGTCGGGAATTAGTAATTACAATATGGTACCCGTAAGAACTTGCAGATGTTATACTTAGATTACCGGCAATACCGTTAATCGGTAATTAGATTACTTTGAAGATATTCTACAAGGCGGTTAATTTCTTCCTTGTCAGCTTTTCGCATCGCATGTATCAGGTCACGGATAGTGATGATACCCAAAATCTTGTTTTCGGAGACAACGGGCAGGTGGCGTATTTTTTTTGCTATCATGAGGTCCATAACGGTATTGATGTCATCCGTTGGCTTTACCACGATCAAAGATTTGGTCATAATTTCGGCGACAGTTGTTGTTTTGAAATCTACACCTGCATTACATTGGTGAAGGATGTCCCGTTCGCTGAGTATTCCCGACAATTTACCTTTATTGTCGGTTATAAGCAGGGCGCCAACATTTTTTTCACAGGCCTGACGAACGAACTCGGAGAGAGTCGTAGTGTTCGGAATAGAATACATGATTCCTGACTGTTTTTTTGCATCAAGGATTTTCTGAACATCCATGGCTTTTTTATGCTCCTTAATGAAGTAATATACTAACGTTTATTACAGAAAGCCAGCAATAATTTTTTCAGGACAATTACAGGATTGGAGTAAACAAATTGCAGAAATTCTCAACCAGGCGCCGTGAAACTGGCCTGTTACGCCAGGATGCAAGTTCAATCTCGTCGCTCATGGATATTTCTTCGAGAACAATCTCCTTTAATTCGTCGGCAAATGCATCGTTATAAACCGCGAGATTGGTTTCGTAATTAAGCCTCATGCTCCTTGCATCCAGATTTGCTGTGCCGATAATCGCCAGTGTATCGTCAACAATAAGAGCTTTGGCGTGGAGGAATGGAGGATGCCGTTCGAAGATTCTAACGCCGGCGGAAAGCAGGGTATCGTAGAGGGCACGACCTGCCATTCCTGCATAAACGTGATTATTTTTTTCAGGAACTATCAACTTCACATCCACACCCCGCAATGCGGCGGAACGAAAAGCCCGTAGTATGTCCGGGGTAGGCGCAAAGTATGGTGTTACGGCCAGCAGTTGTTTTCGGGCCGACACGATGGCAGTGAAGAAGATATCAGTTAGTGATTCTACTTCTACTGTAGGTCCGCCATTAATTACTCTGACAAGTGCATTTCCAACAGGTGGCGTGTGCGGGAAGTGAGCTTCATTCAGTAGAATTTCGGGGTCTTCATCTGTCATGAAATACCAGTCACGCAGGAAGGTGTACTGTAGTTCCTGGACGATGGGTCCCTCAAGTTTGAAATGGTAATCACGAATAGGCATGGATTCTGGTGTTGTAATATTATTAAGTTGCAGATTAATTCCTCCCAGGAATGCCGTTTTACCGTCTACAATTAATATTTTACGGTGATTCCTCAGGTTGATTTGAAACCGTCTTTTTATCAAATTGGCCTGGGTCCAGCCTTCAATCTGCATATTTGGAATGTTTTTGTATTTTTTTATGAGTCCGCCAAGAATAGCGTGGGTTGAACCAAAGCGGTCATACATAAACCTTATGGATACTCCGGATTCGGCTTTTTGTTTTAGCAGGTCAAGAAATTGACGACCGATACGGTCATTTCCAATGATGAATGTCTGGATATGTACATGATTTTTTGCCTGGCGTATGGCCTCGAGCATTTTAGGATACGTCTGGTCCCCTGTGACCAGAGGTTCAATATTGTTTCCGCTGAGGAGTGGATAATCTGAAAGAACTGCATTCATTGCGCTGTTCAGTTCCCGTGCAAATGTCCCGGACGGCTCAGTGACAAGCGAATCGTGAACCGCACGCCAGTAATTCAGAGGCATGGCCTCATCTTCGCGCGCTTTTCTTTCCGACAGGAACTTCTGGTCTGATCTGTGTTTATGCCATGCCTTTTCGGGGACACGGTTTATCCCGAACCATAAGTACAGTAATGGACCAATAAGCGGAAGTGTCCAGGCAACAAATATCCAGAGTAATGCAGATGTGGATTCGCGATGACTTCTGAGACAATGAATTGTCACCAGGAAGAATGCCAGCAAATGCAGAATCAAGTCAAAAGGAAGCCAGAATTCATCCAGCCATGCTTGTAACAATATTATCGATATGGGAAAAGAATTCATTCTGAATGTTATGTATACACATTGTGGTATGAACATGGAAGAACGAATATGTAATTTACAGGCTAATACTTGCAAGTGTACCTGCACGTTTGATATGGTCACATGGTTATGAGTTCCATGATTCTTAAAGTAAAAAAACTGAGTGATGATGCGATAATGCCCCAGTATGCACATCCCGGTGATGCCGGTATGGATCTTTTTTCGAATCAACGTGTTGATATCGGGCCCAATGAACATGTTCTTGTTAAAACAGGACTCTCCATTGAACTGCCTCCCAATACCGAGGCGCAGGTCAGACCGCGGAGCGGCCTTGCGCTTAAACATGGTATATCAGTACTTAATACTCCTGGCACAATAGATGAAGGATACAGGGGGGAAGTAGGCGTAATCCTGATTAATCATGGAAAGGAGAAATTCGTGGTTGAAAAGGGTTCCAAAATTGCCCAGATGGTTCTCAAGCCGGTCCTTCGCGCCGAGGTACATGAAGTTACAGATCTGTCAGACAGTCACAGGGGTAGTGGAGGATTTGGTTCCACCGGATATAATCACAAGGGAGAAAAAAAGAAATGAGTATTGTCAAGGATATGCTGGCAAAAAAAGGGCCTGCAGAAACTTTCAAAGAAGCACGAAAAGTTGCAAAAGAATATGTCCTGAAGCTCAGGGCCAATGGGAAAATTGCTTTTTCTGAATCGACCGATGGTTGTGCTTCGAGTATGTTTATTGCACGAAGAACGCTTCCTGAAGTCTGGGAAGATACCACGATGGCATTGATGGCTTTCGGCCGCGAAATTCATACCCACTATGATCCAAAACGGAAAGATGGCGTTTATGACAGTTTTCCGAGCATCGAAGCCACTGTAATGATGCACATAGAAGAACCATTTGGTGAACCGCGGTTTCATAAACATTATCTTGGCGGATGGATGGGGTTTGGTGACTACAAAGCTGAAATTGAAGGAGTGAAGGATGGATGGATGATTTCTCCTGTCATGGTTGCCCAGAAAATGAAAGAAGGCAAATTCGATGAGGTAAAAGGCGATGAGCGGTGGAATTACACGTACAGTCAGAGATTCCGCGCGTATCCATATTTTGATTTTAAAGGCAATCTGAAAACAATCAACCAGCTGAAGTCAGTCATCAACAATCTGAAAAGGGAACCTCTGAGCAGGTCTGCACAATGTATTACCTGGGATCCTCGCTGGGATCATAACGACGAACAGATGGGTACGTTCAAGTGGGATAGTTATCATTCTCCCTGCCTTCAAAGGTTCTGGTTCAGGCTTCTGCCCCTGAACGATCAGAAGGGTTATGTCCTTAACGTGAACGGTCACTGGCGGTCAAGGGATCATCTCAAGGCTGTACCATCAAATATTTTCGGTGTAACAGAGGGCATTCATGAGGAAGTCAGGCGTGGGGTCGAAGAAGCATTGGGTGTCCCCATCAAGAAAGGCAGTTATACGGACATCAGTGATTCTCTGCATCTGTACGGTCATTATTTTGATCCGCGGCGTCAAGGGCTGGATGCCGAAAGCTATCTGGAAGATATTTTCCGTATTGCTTCAGGCCAACCCATTGAGGAACGGGTTGTCATGCCCGGTACGGACATGTACGACATGATGATGGAAGATATCGAAAAGGAATATCGTTTTCGCAAGGAAAACCCGAACTTCGGGAATAACAGATAGAAAGCTTTATTTCGGGACGAGCTTCAGTATGACCGTTCGATTTTTTCTTCTTGAAGCATCATCTGTATTGGAGAATGGAGGGTCCTTTTCGCCGGTGGATGTCGCCAACATTGAATCTCCCGGCAGGTCGAACTTGTTCTTCAGTATATCGAGAACCTTGTTTGCTCTTGCCATGCCGAGAGTCTGGTTGTCTGCAACAGTTTTGTCTGAACTCGCCTTCATTGTGTCTGAATGTCCTTCTATGATAAGCATGTAATCATTCATCGACTTGCGGATTTGTGAAGCCACCGCCTCAAGAGTATCTTCCGCATCGTTCGTAAGATTTGTTCTCATGTTGAAAAGTCCGAAATCAAAAACAATCACACATGACTTTTCTGTATAGGTGGTTATTGTGCGTTCCACGTTGATACGGGGAGGCGCGATTTTTGGCTGTACGGCCACAGTTGTCTGGTTGCTTTGCACAATGGTATCCGCTGCAACCTGTCGATCGTTCTGTTGGTCATACTGAGCCTGTACCAGTGCCTGAGCCTTGATACGTCCTCTATGTATGCCTATAGTGAACATACCGATTGAACATACTGCCAGGATTAACAATACTGCTGCAATCCTTGTGGTCGTCGAATAACGGTTAGTTAGAGAGAAGAGTCCTGTCTGCGGCAATAGTAAGCCAGCTCCAGTCTTTGCTTTTTCACCTGTTGCAGTTGCTTCGATCGCCTTTTGTCGTTCCTGGAGTTTGCTCAATTCTTTTTGCAGAGACTTGTTCTGTTTCTGCTCTTCTTTAAGGTTATGCTCGTATTGTTTCGTGTTGGCGGCGGATGTTTCTTCGAGTTCTTTTATTCTGCCGCTCATTTCATTGATTTTTACAGAATCTTTCTGCTCAGTACGTTCGAGGAGTTGTTTCTGTCTATCAAGGTTTTGCTGAATTTCGTTGATCCTTTTCTGCAATTCGGCTTCCTTGCTTGTGCTTGATAATGAAATATCCAGGCATTGTGTTCGTTCTCTTTCGAGTGCTTTCTTTGTTTCTGACAGCAGAGTTTCCTTGGCCGTGAAATCACTTTCCAATTTTTCAAGTTTCTTTTCCAGCGATTCCGTAATTTCTGCAACTTTCAATTTATCCTGCAGGAAGCTGACGACGGATTGTTCCAGTTCCTCCTTCTCGTTCTTGAAACGGTCCTGTTCCTTGTTGAACATATCCTGTATTTCGGCAAGTTTTCTGTTGGTTTCCGCAAGTTTATTGGATTCCGATTGGAGTTTTTCTTCGAGCATTGAAACGTTACTTGCGAGGTTCTTTCCTTTTTGTCGTTCGTCCTCGATGATGAGTTCGTAATGTGCTTTTTGTTTTGCGAGCGCTTTCGTTGAATCGTCTAATGATTTTTCAATCTCTGAGATTTTGTTTCCTTGTTCCTTGAGGTTTTGTCTGAGGTCGGTCTCGACTTTTGAATGTTGTTCCTTTATGTGTCCAATAGAAGCCAGGGCGTCGGTAAGTTCTTTCTTTGTTGTTTCAAACTCTGTGTGTTTTGCTTCATAACGGTTGGACATTTCTTCGAATATTAGACGGATTTCCTGTTCCTTCGTATGTGCCTGTTTCTCCAGTGATTCAACGGTTCTCTCGGTTTTGGATTTATCCTTCTGTAACTGGTTGATGGTTTGTTTCAGTTCCGTCTTTTCTGCCTCAAAACGGTTCTGTTCCTTTTCGAGCAGGTTCTGTGTCTCTGCAAGTTTTCCCCTGATTTCGGCAAGCATGTTGGATTCGGATTGGAACCTTCCTTCTAATGCAGAAGTACTGATTTCGAGGTTCTTTTCCCTTTGTATTTCGCCTTCGAGTACGGCTTCGTAGTGTTCTTTTTGCCTGACAAGTTCTTTCTTCAAATCATCTAATGATTTTTCAACCTCTGAGATATTGCTTTCCTTCTCTTCGAGATTTTGCCTGAGACCGGCCTCAACTTTTGCGTGTTGTTCCTGCATTTGCATGATAGAAGCCAGGGCATCGGCAAGTTCCTTCTTTGTTATTTCAAGTTCTGTGTGTTTTGCTTCAAAACCGGCTGATGTTTCGTTGAGCAGACGGAGAGTTTCCTGTTCCCCTTCACGGATCTGTTCCTCCAGTGATTCAACGGTTTTCTCGGTTTTGGATTTATCCTCCTGTAACTGGCTGATGGTTTGTTCCAGTCCCGCCTTCTCGTTCTTGAAACGGTCCTGTTCCCTGTTGAGCATATCCTGTATTTCGGCAAGTTTTCTGTTGGTTTCCGCAAGTATGCTGGATTCCGATTGGAGTTTCTCTTCTAACATTGAAGCATTGCTTGCAAAGTTCTTTCCCCTTTGCATTTCACCTTCGAGAACGGCTTCGTAGTGTTCTTTTTGCCTGGCAAGTTCTTTCTTCAAATCATCTAATGATTTTTCAACCTCTGAGATATTGCTTTCCTTCTCTTCGAGATTTTGCCTGAGGTCGGCCTCAACTTTTACATGTTGTTCCTGCATTCTGGCAAAGGCGTCCAGTGCATCGGCAAGTTCCTTCTTTGTTATTTCAAGCTCTGTGTGTTTTGCTTCAAAACCGGCTGATGTTTCGTTGAGCAGACGGAGAGTTTCCTGTTCTTTTGCACGGGCTTCTTTTTCGAGTGATTCCAGATGCCTGCGTTCCTCAAGATGTGTCTGCTTGGCGGCATTGAGATCAAAAATAACGGTTTGTAATTCATGGTTAAGTTGATCGATTTGCCTGGCATATTGTTCATCCTTGGCGACTGTCTGGGTCTGAACCTTGTCGTTTTCCTGTTTCTGCAAGGCAAGTTGTTTCTCGTTGTCCTGAAGTTTTGCTGTTATGTCGTTGTTGTCTGCCTGTAACTGTTCGAGCTTGGCAATGAGTTGGTTCTTTTCTTCCAGGGATTGCGTGTGGACATCGGCATGGCTGTTCTTTTCTGTCTCGAGGTCTGCTTTGTACTTTGAAAGTTCTTCGATCTGCTTCTTGTTCTTTGCGTCAAGCGCTGTACGGTCTTCCTGTAATTGCCTGATTGTCCCCTGCATATTTTCGGCGTCAGTTTCGAAATTCTTGGCACGTTTCTCAAGTTTGAGGCATTCTTCTTTCTGCGAGGCAAGTTGCTTCTCGTTGTCCTGAAGTTTTGCTGTTATGTTGTTGTTGTCTGCCCGTAACTGTTCAAGCCTGGCGATGAGTTGGTTCTTTTCTTCCAGGGATCGCGTACGGACATCGGCATGGCTGTTCTTTTCTGTCTCGAGGTCTGCTTTGTACTTTGAAAGTTCTTCGATCTGCTTCTTGTTCTTTGCTTCAAGCGCTGTACGGTCTTCCTGTAATTGCCTGATTATCCCCTGCGTTTTTTCGACATCAGTTTCGAAATTCTTAGCGCGTTTTTCAAGCGTACGGCATTCTTCGTTCTGGGCCGCCAGTTCTTTCTTCAGGTTGTCGATGGTGACTGACGAATTACGTGATTCATTATTAAGCTGGTCAATACGTTGCTGGAGTTCTGTTTCCTTGTGGCTGCTCTGGTTCCTGAGATTTTCAAACTGTTTTCTCAAGGTGGCAAGTTCATTCTCAGCTTTGGCCATGGCTGACTTTGCCGTGCGTGTTTCAAGGATAAGGGCTGATTCCTTTTCGTTTCCGACCTTCGCCATATCGACATTGAGGGATCTCTGGGCATCGAGTTCCTTCTTCAGCCTCCCGATTTCTATTATAGCAGCGTCAGCTTTTTCCTTGAATTGGCCAAGCTGTAATTGAATTTTCTCCTGCCGTGACTGTGCATCTTTCTCAAGAGTCTGGTATTGGGTTTTGTGTGTTTGTGTTTCTGTGTTCAGTATGTGGATCTGTTTTTCCAGGTCCTGCACACGTACCTTGAGCCTGGTTTCTTCCTGCGATGTGCGGTTTTGTATCTCGGTTTTCTGGTTCTTTACTTCTTCGAGCTGTGTTTTGGTTTTTGAATGCTGTTCCTGTATTCTGGCGAAGGCGTCCAGTGCGTCGGCCAGTTCTTTCTTTGTTTTTTCAAGTTGTGAGGATTTTGATTCAGAGATGGCAGATGTTTTGTCAAGCAGGTGACGGGCTTCCTGTTCCTTCGCGCGGGCCTGTTTCTCCAGTGATTCCAGGTTTCTGCGTTCCTCAAGATGTTTCTGTTTGGCGGCATTAAGTTCAAGCACAGCGGTTTGAAGTTCACTCTTAAGTTGATCAATCCGGGAGGCAAATTGCTCATCCTTGGTAACTATCTGCACCCGAACCTTGTCGTTTTCCTGTTTCTGTAAGGCAAGTTGCTTCTCGTTGTCCTGAAGTTTTGCCGTTATGTTGTTGTTATCTGCCTGTAATTGTTCAAGCTTGGCGATGAGTTGTTTTTTTTCTTCCAGGGATCGTGTATGGATATCAGTATGGCTGTTCTTTTCTGTCTCGAGGTCTGCTTTGTACTTTGAAAGTTCTTCGATCTGCTTCTTGTTCCTTGCTTCAAGTGCTGTACGGTCTTCCTGTAATTGTCTGATTATTCCCTGTGTTTTTTCGACGTCAGTTTCGAAATTCTTAGCGCGTTTTTCAAGCGTACGGCATTCTTCGTTCTGGGCCGCCAGTTCTTTCTTCAGGTTGTCGATGGTGACTGACGTATTGCGCGATTCATTATTAAGCTGGTCAATACGTTGCTGGAGTTCTGTTTCCTTGTGGCTGCTCTGGTTCCTGAGGTTTTCAAACTGTTTTCTCAAGGCGGCAAGTTCATTCTCAGCTTTGGCCATGGCTGACTTTGCCGTGCGTGTTTCAAGGATAAGGGCGGATTCCTTTTCGCTTCCAACCTTGGTCATATCGACATTGAGTGATCTCTGGGCATCGAGTTCCTTCTTCAGCCTCCCGATTTCTATTACAGCAGCGTCAGCCTTTTCCTTGAATTGGCCAAGCTGTAATTGAATTTTCTCCTGCCGTGACTGTGCATCTTTCTCAAGAGTCTGGTATTGGGTTTTGTGTGTTTGTGTTTCTGTGTTCAGTATGTGGATCTGTTTTTCCAGGTCCTGCACACGTACCTTGAGCCTGGTTTCTTCCTGCGATGTACGGTTTTGTATCTCGGATTTCTGGTTCTTTACTTCTTCGAGCTGTGTTTTGACTTTATAGAGGAGGGCAGCGTCAGCTTCGGCTTTTCTGCGAGTCTCTTCCAGAGCTCTGTTCAGATCCTGTTCCTTCTTGACCGCCAGTTTTACGACGTTGTCAACGCTCTTTGTATCTTCACTGACTTTCTGTCTTACGGAGGAGAGTTCTTCGCGTGTCAGCCGCAGTTCCTTTTCAGTCTTGTCAAGCTGGTCCTTCAGTTGTTTTTCCCGTCCGATGGCTTGTTTGTCGAGGTGTTCTTTTTCTTTTTTCGCTGTAACAAGTTCTTTTTCGGTGACTTCGAGCTGGGCTTTGATCCGTTCACTGTCCTCGTGGAGTTTGGATAACTTGTCGTTGAGTTTGTTTACTTCGGATGTGGAATCTTCAGGAACAGATTTCGATTTGCCTGAAAATTTTCCAGATTCCTGCTGGTTCGGTGATTTGATTTCCACAGATTCCGGTTGGCGGTGCGTTATCGTACCGATAGTCCGATGGCTTTCCGTTTCGCGAAACATGGGGGAATCCGTATCCAGTTTCTTCTGTTCTTCCGGTGCTTTTGCAGTTTGCCCTGTTGACAACTTGTACAGTTGTTCCGTCGATGAACTTGTTGTCGACTTGAGAAGTTCTTTGACTTGAAGTGTCTTGCCGGAAACATTGTTAGTCAACGTTGATTCAGCTGGTAAGATTCCATTTTTAACGAGGTGAGGCACGGCAAGGACGTTGAACGGACCATATGTCTCACTATTCGGAAGGCGAGCCTGCCATTCCATTTTTAACTCAGGTAGATTCTGTACCGGAAACCATTCTGTCCTGTCTTCTGAAATGAGGTTACCCGGTGCTATACGGCTCTGAGCGGCCCATGCGCAAAGAGTCGAAATATCAACCGGGCCGTAGATTGTCCCGTCGTGTATTTTCAGATGCCATTTACGGAGAAACTGCTTCTTGTCACCCCGCAGAAATTCATGAACTCTGGACATAAATAATGCCTCATTACAGTTACTTTGGTATATTCAAACAGCATTGAATAAAAAGTGCAAATGTAATGTTCTTTGCCGAAATTCCAGAGGTAGAAGGGGATCGTGGGTACTTTACCTGAACAATTTAAATTTGAGACAGAGTATTTTTCCGAAAAATGCAGTAAATTCCTTAGCCACATTGACACAAAAACGTGACCTGACTAGACTTCTGTAAATACAAAGGATTTCGCATGCTTACGGTTTATATCATTTGTTTTTTGATCGCCGGCCTAGGTATTTTTGTGATTACTGTCACTATCCGTGAAAGAACCACCAGGGCCGCCGCCGATTTTCGTGAGGCTACGCAATTATTGCACGGTATATTGTCTGACGAGTCCACCTTTGGTTTGGGAAAGAACCTTCTTCTGAAGTGTAAACACAAAGAACGGGATTTTTCATTTTCAATAAAAAGCAGCCATTCTGTCAATGGATCCAGCGCAGACTTCGGTGTAACGGTCTCATTGACCAACTGTCAGATGCAATTCCTTGTTGCTCCAAAGACATTCGTATTCATGTTGGATAAATTGTCAAAAACGTGTCTCTTTTCCAGGGCAATCGAAGTTGATCTGCGGTCCAGGACGGCGTATGTTGTTGGTGAAGATCAGGACAACTTTGTCAGGCTTGTCCGTTCGGACCGCAGACTTGCCGAAGCCGTACGTTATCTTGTTTTCGAATCGGGGTTAGAAGGATTTGGTGTTGGTAAAGGAACGCTCAGGTCAACAAAAAGTTTCAAAGCTGTTCTTGCACGGCCTGATCGTCTGCGTATGTTGCTTCAGGAACTGACAATTATAGCTGATGTCTTGGATAGTAGAAATATTAACTGACATGAGTTATCAATGTTTCAGGTGACTGTTGGTCACCATTGTGGTTAAATACTCTACTTGCCCGGGACTTTGGCGGGAATTCTTTTGCGTAGAAGTAATAACAGGTTTAGTGCATGAACTGGAAAAAGATATGCAGTTTTTACGGGGCAGTAATTTGGGCTTTGGTGCTTGTGTCGTCGTCCGCTGCCGAAAAAGACATTATTCCCGGTTTTCTCGAGAAAATCACCGATTCAAATTTGAGTCACGATGTTTTTTATCTGAGCAAAGATCCTTTACCATTCCGAAAGGCAAACTACGCTGTAGCTGGTCACCCGCTGAATTCGTTAGATGAAACGGACGCCTGGCTTGAGGGTCAATTACAGAATTGGAATTATAAAGTAGAACGTGAGGCGTGTGAAGCACAGGCGTTCAGTTGTGATTTTAAAAAAAAGAGACATCACACCTACGCACCGCCGCCTACCAACGCGCCTTTCTACAAGGTCCATAACCTCTACGTGAAGAAGACAGGTCGTCGTTGTCCGAAAGAAATCATTCTATTGATTGCGCACAAGGATTCGCCAAGCTGGATTGATTCACCGGGTACTTATGATAATGCCGTTGGTACGGCCGCATTGCTTGAAATTGCGCGTGTACTGGAAAAGTACCAGAGTGAACGGTCCATCTGGTTCTTGTGGTGTAACGAGGAACACAGGCCATGGACCAGTATCACGGCTGCGACCAATTGCCATCAACGTGGCGACAACCTTATCGCTATTTTTAATACAGACGCCATAGGTGGTAAATCAGACGAGGACATAGCGGCTGGCCGCAAAACGAACGTTACGCTCTATACTATGCCCGAAGGTAAACGGTTTGCTGATCTGATGGCGGAAGTTAATGAGACTTACAAAATCGGACTGGTACAATCCTCGCAACAGCGGAAAAGGCCCGGTGATGATGATGGTTCGTTTGTCAATTCCGGGTATGGATGCGCGGTTGTCAACATTGGTTCATATCCTTTCACCGATGCCGCGTATCACGAGGCTGGCGACAAACCGGAGCGTGTAGACATCGTAAACGTGAGAATGACCGCACAGGCCCTGCTGGCGGCAGTGTTGCGCCTGGATCGTGCCCCATAACGTGGTAACTGTAAATTCATCTATTTGACAGCCTTTACATTATCCATCTTAATTTGCTAATTACTTATAATTCACATCAAGGAGGCCTGTTTATGAGAACTATGTACTGGTCGTCTCAAAGAAGTAACTGCTTATCTTTTTTTGCTGTTGTTGTAATGCTTGTTTTCCCCGGAGATTTTTCTTTATGGACCTGTGCTGAAGAAGAACCGGCAGGGTTATATTCCAGTCTTGTCAGGCGTGCACAGGAAGTCAGTAGTCAATCAGTCTTTGAATTTCCGCCCCTTGAAACGTGGGAGAAGCAGCTTCCGGAAAAGCGCCGGAAGTGGCTGGAAATGCTTGGCCTCGATCCTTTGCCGCCACGCACCGATCTCAAGGTCACTATCACCGGTACGCTTGACCGTGGCAGTTACGTGGTAGAGAAAATGCATTTTCAACCGGTACCCGGTTGCAGGATTGCTGCAAACCTGTACCGTCCGAAAGAAGTAAAGGGCAAACTTCCTGCCGTTGTTTATGTTTGCGGACACTCCAAAAGAGGTAAGTTCCATTATCAGTTTCATCCCCGCTGGTTTGGCGAGCATGGGTATGTTGCGATGATTCTTGACCCTATCCAGGTTGGCGAAAACGGCGGTTTCCATCATGGCACTTATTCGAAGGACTGGTGGCATTGGTACAGCCAGGGATATTCACCTGCTGGTGTCGAAGTGTGGGCGGCGATGCGCGCAGCGGACTATCTCCAGGCGCGTCCGGAAGTTGATCCGGAAAAACTCGGTATCACCGGCTTGTCAGGCGGTGGAACAATGTCATGGTTTACGGGAGCGGCTGACCCGCGTTTCAAGGTTGTTGTACCGTGTTGCCAGACTGGAAACATGTATCAGCATGTTCGTGACAGAACAATCGATGGACACTGTGACTGCACATACTGGGTAAACACCTACGGCTGGGATTTTCCTGACCTTGCCAGTCTTATTGCGCCGCGTGCACTTCTCGTTGGTGCGGCAACGGAAGACGTTCTTTTCCGGCCATATGCTTTTCGCGATCTCGTTCATCGGGCACGGCAATTATATATTCTCTATGGTTGTGAAGAGAAGATCGATTTGGTTGAGGCCGTCACACCGCATGGCTATTCGCCGAAAATGCGTATTGCTGTTTTCAACTGGTTCGAGAAAAACCTGAAAGGATCGGACAAACTGGTAACAGATGATATTGCGGAAAATCCTGAAAAGGACGAGGACCTCGCCGTTTACAAGGAGATGAAACCACCTGCCGATGATAAGTTAAAAGAGGTGGACAAGTCCTTCATTCCTCTGCCTGGTCTGCCGGAACTGAAGGGCAGGGGTGAGTGGGAAAAACACCAGGAACAGTGCTTGAAAATATTGCGGGAATTGACATTTCGGCAGATTCCGAAAGTTATTAATGTTCCGGACTATTCATGCAGGCGTCAGGGACAGTCTGGCAGTCGTCAATTTCGCACTTACGAATTTCATTCGGAACCCGGCATGTTGATTCGTGCCCAACTGGCGATTCCCATGGGAGGCCCAAGGCCATATCCGCTTGTTGTCGGGGCAATGCAACCAGATGTGCGAAGTCCGTTTTGTGCCCAAGGGGCGGGTAATTCATCATTTCGAACAAATGCAGCGGGTTATGCCTGTGTGGAGGTTCGAGGAACGGGAGGAAGTTCAATTGGCCCAGGTATCGAATGGACAGCCCGGCGTGCTTATCCAATTGTAGGTCAGACGTATTACGAACGGAAAACCTTGGACCTGTTGACCGCCATCCAAGTGCTTCGGCAGGAGACGAATGTCGGAGAGATTGTTGTGTATGGCCGGGGTACCGAAGCGGCAGTGGCAATCTATGCGGCAGTACTTGATCCGGGAATTAAAGAAATCGTATTACAGGATCCGGTTGTTACTCATTGGAATGGCGGTCCGGAATTTCTTGATGTTCTCAAGATCGGCGATCTCCCTCATAATCTCGCGCTGGTATTCCCAAGGCCAATCACTTTTATCGGCAAAATGCCGAAAGAATATGAATGGACCAGGAAGTGTTATGATTCTTGTGGCGTGGGTGCGAAAGTACGGGTTATTGATAAACAGGAAAATTGGAGTCGGTATTCCAAAGATTAAGTTTTTAAAATCTTATGTGGAGGGGAAAAGTGAGAATTACTGGTCCATTGAGATTTGTTCTGATTTTTTGTTACTGTTTGCTTGGTTTACCTGTCACGTATGTTTTCCCTCAAGATGCAGTGACTGATTCCAGTGATCGTATGCAGTGGTTCCGTGAAGCTAAATTCGGAATGTTTATCCATTGGGGTCCGTATTCAAACCTGGCTGGCGAATGGAAAGGCCATCAGGTCCCCGACGGAAAAGTAGCCGAATGGATCATGCAGATATTCAAGATTCCGGTGACCGAATACAGGGAACTGGCACATCAGTTCAATCCTGTGAAGTTCGATGCCATCAAATGGGCCAGACTGGCTAAAAGCGCAGGGATGAAGTATCTTGTGATCACCGCCAAACATCATGACGGCTTTGCAATGTACCAATCCACTGTCAGTAAATACAACATCGTGGACTGGACGCCATTCAAGCGCGATCCACTCAAGGAACTGGCTCAGGCGTGTAAACAGGAAGGTATCCGGTTTTGCTTTTATTACTCGCATCGAGAGGATTGGAATGATCCCGATGCCTATGGCAATGACTGGGACTACGATGTGACGAAGAAAAACTTCGAGAAATATCTGGAACAGAAGTCAAAGCCGCAGGTTCGTGAACTTTTAACCAACTATGGTCCCGTTGGGCTCATCTGGTTTGATCGGGGACTGTACACTCCGAAACAGGCGCAGGAATTTGTTGAATTGGCTCGTTCATTACAACCAGGATGTTTGATCAGCGGTCGTGTCGGCAATTATGGCCAGGAATTAATGGGTGATTACCAAAGCATGAGTGATAACGGTATGCCGACCGGTGGACTGGATGAATATTGGGAGACGCCCCAGACTCTCAACGGAACATGGGGTTACAATAAATTCGACAATAACTGGAAGAGTTCCCAAACGGTTATCCGGCGTTTGGTGGAAATCGTCAGCAAGGGGGGGAACTATCTTCTGAATATTGGGCCCATGGGTGATGGGAGCATACCGGAACCCACGCTCGAAGTATTTGATCAGGTTGGTGCGTGGATGAATAAAAATTCAGAGAGCATTTACGGCGCTTCTGCCGGTCCATTTCCTGAAATTTCCTGGGGCCGGTGTACTGTTAAAGGTGAGATTCTCTACCTTCATGTTTTTGACTGGCCTGAAGATCGAACATTGAAGCTTTCGGGACTGAAAAACGCAGTCGCAGAGGTTTATCCGTTGCTCGACCGGTCCAGTAGACTTCCATTTAAAAAGGATGGTGACACGCTTTCAATCCAACTTCCCGCTGGACCCTCCCATCCTGCCGATACGGTAATCGTGGTTAAAATCACAGGAAAACTCAATGTGGAACCACCGGTTGTGATTCAGAAGGACGGAAAACCTTTGCAGTTGAATTATCTGACCGCCAGAACAGCGGGTAAAGCCTCCAAACGTTTTAATCGTACTGGCGGTTTCCATATCTCCAGGTGGACGGCGCCCGAAGATACCGCCAGCTGGCATCTCAAGATGGAAACTCCGGGATGTTATCGCGTAAAAATCAATTATTCTGCGCAGCCGGAATGGAAAGGGGCAAAATATCAGGTGTTGCTTGGTTCGAATTCACTTGCGGCTGTCGTGGAGCCAACAGGTGATTGGTTCAAGTATAAGATGTTCGATTTAGGGACATTTCAAATCGAGCGAGGTGGCGACTGGGTTTTGGTACTACGTCCTGAAAACTCCACCAGTCACTACCTGATGTATTTTGAATCATTAGTCTTGGAAAAACTTCAGTAAGTATGTAGCATTTTTTTAGTAATAAGTATAATTTATAGTTTTTTCCGGGGGAACTGGATTTGTTTAGAGGAGGTATATAATGAAACACTTAGTTGTTTCGATCATTTGTTCTTTTGTCTGTACCACCTTTGTAATGGCCGCAACGACCAGTAACCTTATGATAAATGGCAGTTGTGATAATCCTGAAAACCCGTGGAAGTACTGGACCTATGACTACACCCCCATGCAGAATGAAAATTATGCCCAAAATACCAAGTATGTATCGATGCTTCCGGAGTTTGCCGGTAAGAAAAATGTCATCAAAATGGTCATAAATGACGATAAGGGTTACAAAGACCAGCCCATGTGGTGGATAGGCGTTAAGGTCGACAGTCCTCTCATTCCATTTGAACAGGGGTGCCGCTACAGGTTTTCAATCAGTGTTATGGCTTCAGCGACTTATCACATTTACGTAATGGGTTACCAATTCAAGCCCGGAGTAAAACCATACGAAAATCCAAGCCTGTTTGATATGCGTTTACGGTATAAAGGCGACTTCAATAGAGAAGGAGATAAGAAGGTAAGTTCCAAAGGTTGGGATAGAATTATTCGCGATTTTCCGGCACCCCAGCTGTCAAAAGTAGCAATGCAAAATATCAAGGCAGTCAAGTATATATCTCTACATTGTATTGGTATTACGTCAAAGGGAGAGATGTATCTTAAAGATCTTGTGGTGGAAAAACTTTCCGAAGGTTATAAGGGCGGGAAGATAACAGAAGACGATAGAAGATCAGTTGCGCCAGATAAGAAGTGATGAAGGAGAAGCGCTGCCTCCAGGTGTATTGATATCTAGACTTGATCGTATAAGTAGACTGATATCGAGATGGCGTGTTGAGACAAGGTTTGCATTCTGGACTGTGATAGCGCTGGGATATCTGTAGTTGTCGGGTAAAAAAATCAAGCACGATGATATAACGCAAATTCAGGAAGAAGATACTTTATGGGAATTGCAGGAATATTTGCAGTAATATTTGGATTAATAGTGGCTTCGTTCTTTCTGGGGGGATGGATTGTTCCATTAGTTATCGGGCTGAAGGCACGTAGCCAGAATAACCCTGGTTACAAAGCCTGGCTTGTCTTCGCATCCGTATGGGGTGTATTTGTCCTTGCCGCAACTGTGGGCTACTACGTGTTATACTTATTTCTTGTTTCTTCAAGATTTTCCATGTCCGGCGTCGGCAAGGTTTCTGATTTTTCTGCTGCTTCCTACAAGGGTGAGACTGGGAAAATAAAGGTTGCGTTCGTAGGTGATTCGCATTTGATTGCGGAATGCGGCAAACTTGGGCAGAAGAATTTTTCAAGTTCTAACGGGATATTTACTGTTCCGGCGGGTAAGCTGACCATTCGTAATTTTGAAACTGTTGCCCAGGATAAAAGCAACCGGAAATGGATTGCAAAGGGAAACTATCATGGAGTTGGAGATCCTGTTGGTACTGTAGATGTTACTTCGGGAAATCTCCATGAGTTAAAAATAGGACCACCTCTCAAGGCTTCGATCAAAGTGACTTTTTCCGCGTTGTCTGATTCAATATCAATGAATCCAGTTTATGTTGATGGTAACGGTGGCGAATACATGGTTTGCAGTGACGATAGAAAAGGAACAGCGCCTCAATTCCAGCTTGTTGACGGGGAGAACAAGGTGGTGATGAGTGGAAAGTTCGTGTTTGGCTGAGGCGGATCACTTTCGTATTCCGGGCGAATACCAGAGAGTGTTAAAGGAGATCTTAAATTGAAACTGGTTCCCGGGGATGTTCCTTTCGATATGCAGGTAATTGAAACGGTTATTCGTCGTTAATTAAGGGAGGCCACATGAAACCTGTGACACTGATAGTATCTCTGCTTCTTGCTTTGATTTCGGTCGGGCACGTCCTCCGGTTGCTGTTCAAAATTGAGGTAATAGTCAACGGATTCCATGTTCCGTTATGGATTAGTTTTTTCGGATGTATTGTGCCTGCACTACTCGCTTTACTTCTTTGGCGTGAGGCAAGGAACTGATTATTGGTCGATCTTGACATTGGAGTATAACCCTGTAAAGCTAATATAAATGAATATTGATCCTATTCTGGAATCATTCAACAGACAGAAAGTTTCATACCTGCTGATTGGCGGCATGAACTTTCATCTGCGCCATAAACCAATCCTAACATATGACATTGATTTCTGGGTTGAAGATACCAACGAAAATCTTCTCCGGTGCGAAAAGGCCCTTGCGGAATTGAATGCCGAGTGGGGCAAAGCACAGGAAGACTGGGGGCCCGTTGCAAATCTCAAGCCGGGATGGCTTAAAGATCAGGAAATCTGTCTGACAAGTCCTTTCTGTCCGATCAATATCTATCGGAGTAGAAAAGGGGTGGGTGCTTGGGGTACGGCCAATGAACGCGCCTATTCGGGAACGACCCCTGGAGGTGTAAGTTATCGTGGGTTGGGCGATGAAGACACACTTGCGGACCAGTATGCGCTTGACGAGCAGGATCGCCGCATGGAGAGAATACGCATTCTCGAAGAGATTCTTGGGAAAAAACCTTCATCCGGCCGGTAATTTACAAAAAAGCTTCGATTGCTATCCTGCGCGCTGATCCAGATATTAAATTTACCTGTTATTCCTGTTTTGGCGGAGATGACTTGTTGCCTTTCATGGCAAACACAAGCATGATAATTCCGAAAACCAGCAGGAAAATACCCCAGACAAGGTTGATATTTATGCCAAGCGAACGTTTATAAAGCTCAACATTTGATCCAGTTATGAGACCATAACCGGCGAGTATAAGACCAACCAGCGAAAACATTAATCCTATTGGAAAACGAAGATCGAGACCCATAATTTGATCCTCCTTGGTGTTAACAAATTAGAAGAATATAACGTTTAAAATGACACAACCAACCAGCAATATTGTTCCCAGAACCGCAGGGCGAAGAATCCATGATTCCTCGCTGTCCTTGATTTTGGGCGTCAGCGAATAGACAAGGCCCGTGAGTTCCGTGTCGGTCTTTTCTTGTTTTGTCACCAGCGATATTACGGCTGTTAGTACGAAGCAACCAATGAAGGCAAAACTGGCCAGCCAGAAGTTCTGGGCCATTTCGCTGGGAAATATTACGTGTTTCGGCATGGCTTCGATACCTTTTCCCATCAAGCTCCAGAGATAGCCGCCCTTGATACCCAAAACATTACCAGTGGTTGTTGACAAGGCATGGAACAGCGCTGATGTCAATGTTCCGCCCAGCAGGCCGAGAAAAGCACCTGTGCCGGTAGTGCGCTTCCAGAACATTCCCAGAAGGAACGTGGCGAAGAGAGGTGCATTGACGAACCCGAAGACAAGCTGAATGATGTCCATTGCATTACTCCAGCGGCTGACAAGATAAGCGCAAATAATACTCAGCAGAATGCCAACAACGGTAACAACACGGCCCATCCACATATAATGTTCATCGCTTCTGTTCTTTGCAATGTAGGCCTGATAAAGATCGTATGTCCATACAGTGTTGAACGCCGTAACGTTACCGGCCATACCGGACATGAATGAAGCAAGCAGGGCAGTAAGCGCCAAGCCAAGTAATCCTGTCGGGCAGTATTTTTTGACCAGTGACAGGATTACGCCGTCATAGTCGTTTTCCAGTACTGCATTCTGAAGACGCATCGCAATTTGATCGTCAGTCAGGGGTTTGGCTGCGTTATCGCTCAGTACTGCAAAAATTTTTGCGTCGCTCATTTTAAGACCGGTTGACTTCCTGATATTTTCGACAATGACTGCTGGGTTTTCCGTAGATGTCGATTTTACCATCTGGACTATGGCCGGCATGTTCTTGATGATGACCGGCGGCAGGCGATAGTTGTCCTTCGCTGTGAATGCGAGGGCTGCGGCAATCATTCCCGGCAGAATTACCAATACCGGGAAAATCATTTTTGGCACGGCGGCGATCAGAGGTGTCCGACGGGCAGCGGACATGTTCTTTGCTGCCATGGCGCGCTGGACAACCAGAAAGTTTGTGCACCAATAGCCGAATGACAACACGAATCCTAGACCAAAGACCATTGCGAACCAGTCAACACCCATCGGGTTATTGCCGGAACCTTCCAGAAGCGGTTTCCATGCGCTGGTCCATGCGTCCGGCTGGAATGTTTTGCTGTTAAGTTCTATAGCGGAAGGATTCTGGGCAACGTTACCGAGAATATTGTTGAGATTATGCCATCCGCCAATGTCTTTGAGGCCGAGGTACACTACCGGCGCAAAACCGAGTACGATCATGAAAAACTGCAATACCTCGGTGTAAATCGCGGACGTAAGACCACCCTTTAGCACATATACCAGAACAACAGCTGAACAGATCCATAGACTGATATCATAGCGCCAACCGAGGAGCTGATTGAGAAGTTTTGCCAGAGCATTCATGGAAATGCCTGACGCGAAGAGTGTCATTACTGCAAAGGAAATCGAATTAAGACAACGGACGCGTTCATCGAAACGAAGCTTAAGGTATTCCGGTACCGATCGGGCCTTGGAACCATAATAGAAAGGCATCATGAATATCGCAAGGAAGACCATTGCCGGAATGGCGCCGACCCAATAGAAATGACTGGTTGCGATACCATATTTGGCGCCGCTGGCGGCCATGCCCACCAGTTCCAGCGCACCGAGATTAGCCGAAAGAAATGCAAGACCGGTGATCCAGGCAGGAATGGAACGGCCGGACATGAAGAAATCCGTGCTGGTTTTCATGTACCGCTTGAGAGCCCATCCAATACCCAGAACAAACAGGACATATATACCCATGATTGTATAATCAATGATGCCCAGTTGAATTTGCGCGTTCAGCATACCTGCTCCTTTCCTACGCTCAAAAGGTGTTCTTAAACAGGGGAGCAACAATAGACAACGGGCAGGATCAACTCAATCAATTTTTTGTTTTTGTTTGAATCGGAGGTGCGAGCTGGTACTTTTGTTTCATGTTTATTGATACACATGTTCATTTTGACGGACTGACCGAACCGGATCGGGCTATTGAAAGGGCTATGGCAGCCGGAGTTGAAAAGATTGTTGCAGTTGGCGGGTCACAGTCGGGAAATGAAATGGCTGTCGAACTCGCCGGTAAATATCCAGACAAAATTATCGCGGCTGCAGGTTTTGACCGTGAACATGCCGGAAAACAGATTGATTTTACACGGCTTGAAACGTATGCCCATGAGAAAAGTATTTCTGCAATAGGAGAAATAGGACTGGATTATCACTATCATCCGGAAACTGCCGCAGCGCAGAAAATTTTATTCGGGCAAATACTTGAGATTGCGCGCAATTTTGTTTTGCCGGTGATAGTTCATAGCAGAAATGCAGACGATGACACTATCGAATTATTGAAAGAACATGTTGCTCTTTGGAAAGGTAACCCAGATCAGATTGGCGTTCTGCATTGCTTTACCGGTGATTCTGCTTTTGCGCACAAAGTTCTCGATCTTGGATTGTATTTGAGTTTCAGCGGGATAATCACCTTCGCAAAAGCTGTGCAATTGCGGGAAACAGCAAAGATGGTTCCGGACGACAGACTGCTTATTGAAACAGACTCTCCCTATCTTGCCCCTGAACCGTATCGTGGAAAGAAGAATGAGCCGGCGTATGTAAAATATGTCGCTGAAGCCCTTGCGAAAGAGAGGAACTGTTCAGTTGAGAAGATTGCAGACATAACCACGGCGAATGCGGACCGCTTGTTTTGTTCATAGCTCTTGCCGAATTGCAGGTGGTTACAACATTTTAATGTTATGCCGCCCTGCGTTCCGACGTCTTCTAGCCTAATTGGCCGTGAAGATATCACATAACAAAATCCCTTGTGATAGGGGGTGCGATCCTGTAAAATGTCTCTATAATCAATGGGGTTGCATGATGAACCGTAGGCCTCTTATGTTAAAGAGACTTCAATATCTTTTATGGCGACTCCTGCAATCAGGACGCGTTTATTGCGGCCGGTATCGCCGGAAAGGATTGATATTTGATTTCGGGAGATATCGAGTGTGTCGGCAAGAAATTCTATAAGTGCTTTATTGGCCTTGCCTTCCACTGGCGGTGCCTGAAGTTTGATCTTGAGTGCATCACCCAGTTCTCCGCAAATCTCATTTTTAGAAGCGCGAGGAATAATTCGCAGTTTGATTATAACGCCTTCTTTTGTCTGACTGATACATTTCATATTTACCGAGGCGATTAAATATAAATGAGCGAAGAAGTGCCAGCGTAAAAGTCCATTACACTTGACCTTTTTAGTATCAACCTCTATACCTCCGGACATGATTTATCCAAATGAACAGGAATATTTGAAGCTGGCGCAGGAATACGATCTCGTTCCGGTATATAAGGAAATACTGGCGGACATGGAAACACCGGTTTCAGTGTTTCAAAGATTTGCGGACCACAAGAATGCATTTCTCCTGGAAAGTATGGAGGGCGGCGAAACATGGGGCCGTTATTCTTTTGTAGGCATTGATCCTGAATTGCTTCTTGATGTTGATCATTCGAAAGGGGCAACCCATGGCCTGGAGAAAATCCGCGAGGTTTATCAGGGGCTGAGGGTAGCGGAAGTGCCGGGACTACCGCGTTTTTTTGGTGGCGCTGTTGGATTCGTGGGATATGAGGCGATGGGCGAATTTGAAAGGATGCCAATACCGAAGAAGACTGATCTTCATATTGTACCGAGGAGTCGTTTCCTTAAAGCAGACAGAATTATTGTTTTCGATAATGTCAGGCATACGGTGAAAATAGTGGTATGCACACGACCGGAAAAAGGCGCTGGTCCGGATATATTGTTGAAAACATATCGGAAAACGTTAGAGCAACTTGAAAAAATCGTCGAAATGACGAGAAAGGCCCCTCCTTCTTTGAAGGTCAAGTCTTATCCTCCCGTAGAATTTCAATCGAATATGACTCGCGCAGAGTTTATGGATATTGTCATGCGGGCTAAACGGTATATTTATGATGGCGATATTATTCAGGTTGTTCCGAGTCAGCGTTTCAGCGCAAAGACGGATGTTCCGCCGCTTCAGCTTTACCGTGCGTTGAGACTGCTTAATCCATCACCGTACACTTTCTTCTTCAAGTTTGGAGATCAGATCCTTGTCGGATCGTCACCCGAGCTCATGGTGCGTCTGACGGGAAACCGCGTGGAGGTGCGGCCGATAGCCGGAACGCGGCCAAGGGGCGCCACTGAACAGGAAGACCGCAGGTTGGCGGATGAGCTTCTGGCTGACGAGAAGGAAAAGGCAGAGCATGTCATGCTCGTTGATCTGGGAAGAAACGATGTCGGGCGTGTTTCGGAGTCTGGCAGTGTCCAGGTGACGGATTATATGGTAATTGAACGTTACAGTCATGTGATGCATCTTGTTTCGCACGTGGAAGGAGTGTTGCGAAGCGGTGTCGATGCCTATGATGTTATGAAGGCAACTTTCCCTGCAGGGACGTTGACGGGTGCGCCAAAGATAAGGGCGATGCAAATCATACACGAACTTGAAAAGGGGCCCCGCGGAACTTATGGCGGTGCAATCGGCTATTTAAGCTACGGTGGTAATATGGATCTGGCCATTACCATCCGTACAATGGAGATCGGCGGAGGTACTGTTTCCATTCAGGCGGGTGCGGGAATTGTCTTTGATTCCGACCCGCAAAAAGAATTTGAGGAAACATGTCACAAGGCACGCGGGATGCAGAAGGCAGTTGAAATGGCGGCGAGAGGATTGGAAATTGCCGATTTATGATTGCCGAATAATGAATGCCGAGTGCCGAATGCAAAATGCCGAATTAGGAGTGGGAAAAGAGATGCTGAATACGAATGAAGGGGGAAAATCTTAAGGATAGGACTAAGAAATTTGGGTTAGATGTTTTGGGCTTGGTTGATAAGTTGCCGAACACTATTACAGGAAGAGCTATTGGTAATCAACTTGTAAGAAGTGGTACATCTGTTGGTGCTAATTATCGTGCAGCGTGTCGCGCAAGATCGAGGGCTGAGTTTGTGGCGAGAATAGGAGTTGTAATAGAAGAAGCTGACGAAACGGCTTTTTGGCTTGAAATGATATCAGAACGTGAGATTGTGAGTTCTTCACTTCTTCAACAGTTACTTGGTGAGGCGAATGAATTGGTTGCGATTATGACTACGTCGAGGAAAACAGCAGAATCCGGGAAAAATCGGCATTCGGCATTCGAAATTCGGAATTAAAATGATTGTGTTGATCGATAACTATGATTCGTTTACGTACAATCTGGTCCAGGTTATGTCCAGCCAGGGAGCTGATATAACGGTTTTCAGGAATGACGAAATAACTGTTGAACAGGTTATTGCTTTGAAGCCGGCTGGTATCGTCGTGTCGCCCGGTCCATGTACTCCAAAGGAAGCAGGAATATCCGTTACATTGGTCAAAAGGATGTCAGGAATTGTCCCGATCCTTGGTGTTTGTCTCGGACATCAGAGCATGGGTGTTGCGTTTGGTGCCGTTGTTGCCAATGCGAAGCGAATCATGCATGGCAAGATTTCCATGATCACACATGATAAATCCGATCTTTATCGCGGTATGAAGGATCCGTTTCCGGCGGGCAGGTATCATTCGTTGGCCATAGTGAAGGAGTCTCTGCCTCCGCAGCTTATTGTCGATGCCACAAGTGAAGACGGGGAAATTATGGGAATGCATCATCGCGAACACAAGTCCTACGGTGTTCAATTCCATCCTGAATCAGTGCTTACGCCAGGCGGCAAAAGACTGTTAAGAAATTTTCTCCAGATTGTAGACGAAAACATAAAGTAGAATTTATGGGATATTTTATCGTAATCCAAGGTAGGGCGCGACCGCTGGGCGCGCCGTGCTTGATATGCGGCGGGTCCGGCGGCCCCGCGCTACCAATAATTCTGCGCATGAGGTGACGCATGAAACAGTACCTCCAGAAGATAATGGCAAAAGATAATCTGACACAGGGAGAAACATCTGAAGCATTCGATTTGATTATGTCCGGACAGGCGACCCCTGCTCAGATCGGGGCGTTTCTGGTTGGTTTGAGAATGAAAGGTGAAACTGTTGATGAAATCGCCGGGGGCGCTTCTTCCATGCGGAAACATGCAGTGTTTATCGATTGCGGCGGACTTCCTGTAATAGATACATGCGGTACCGGTGGTGATGGTCGTAACACATTTAATATTTCAACAACTGCGGCATTTATTGTTGCCGGGGCAGGGGTACCTGTGGCGAAACATGGGAACAGGGGAGTCACAAGTAAATGCGGATCAGCTGACCTTCTGGCAGAATTAGGTGTCAATATTGAAGCATTGCCCGAGACGGTAGAGAATTGTGTAAGAGAGGCTGGAATTGGTTTCCTATTCGCACCGAAACTGCATCCTGCAATGAAACATGCAATGGGACCGAGGAAGGAGCTTGGAGTACGAACGATTTTCAACATGCTTGGACCTTTAACTAATCCTGCCGGTGCCAAAAGCCAGATCATTGGTGTGTTTTCTTCCGAATTAACTGAACCTTTCGCAAACGTTCTCAAACTGCTGGGAAGTCGCAGGGCGTTCATTGTTCACGGTCATGACCGCATGGACGAGATAACCACTACTACTGTCACTCGGGTCAGTGAACTATCGGATGGAAGGGTGAAGACATACGATCTGGATCCTATTCAATTTATAGGTGAATATACCTTGCCTCGTGACCTTAATGGGGGTGATCCTGCTGTCAACGCCGATATTACGCGGAAAATTCTTTCCGGTGAAAAGGGGCCGCGCCGTGACATTGCCTGTATTAATGCCGCAGCGGCGATTGTTGCCGGTGGTAAGGCACAGGACATCGGGCAGGGCTGGAAACTTGCGCAGGAATCCATTGACAGTGGTCATGCACAGAAGGCATTGGAAATGCTGGTTAAGGTCAGCAAAGAAGGATGAAGTCCGGTAACTTTTTTTACGGTGTTGTTTGTTAATGATCCGGAAATAAATCAAGTTCCCATTATTGTAATACATACATTAGGTCAATGGGGTGTAGACAAGAATGAAAACCGGCTTGAAAGTTTTGATGTTAATTGCCTGTTGTTTTGAAATGGCGATTCTTGTGAAACCAGCCTGTGCCGGGAAATTGAGTGATTTTAAAAAAGATGTAAGCAAGGGCGGTAAGACAACAGGCAGTTCCACATCCAGTCATTCTTATCATCATGAAACAGGATATATATACAGGGAAAGGTCCTGGGATAGTTATCATGATCACTACTTTGATGGATTCGGAGACATATTTTATTATGGCATGGCTTATGGAGGTGTAAGAAGTTGGGAGAGGATCAACAGGGCAAGTTTAAACGACAAATATTCGGAGATGTATCAGAGGGAAACAGGAGAAGTACTGATTCCTTTTCTGCGGGTTGATGCCAGTTACCAGATGGTTGCATCCAGTGTCGACGCTTTTGATTACAGTATTGATGGCGGATATGGACCAATAGGAGTCCGTTTCAATAGAACTCATTTTCGCGAGAAAGATCCGGATGATACCATGGACTTAACCCGGGTTTACGGGTTGTACCGGATGTCTTTGGGGCGCATGCTTGAAGTTGATCTTGGATTAGGAGGATTCTCGATTGACGATGAAGATGACAACCGTTTTTCTTTTACAATGCCCATCCTGATTCACCCTAACAAACATCTTGGTTTTGAATTCAGGCCGGCATGGGCGGGTAATATCAGTGAATATGATATTGGCGTGTTTGGCGGATGTAAATTTGTTCTGTTAAAAGCCGGATACAAATGGCTGTCAGGTCCTTCGCAAACTATGGACGGACCTTATGCGGGACTGTCTGTGCATTTCTGAAAATACCGGGATGGATGCCGGAAAAAAAGTGTTATCAAAAGGGATGGATTTGTGTAAGTTCATCTTCCGGATGATTTTAACAATAGATGAGGTTCGTATGAAGAACAGTCTGAGAAAAGTTGCTGGATTGACAGTTGCCGGGTACATCGCGGTATCCCTGGCTGGTTATGGAGCTGAATGTAAAGGAGGCGTGAAAGGTATAATGAAAGAACCGTTTGGAAAGACATCGGATGGTAGAAAAGTCTCCCTGTATACGCTCACAAATGTGAAAGGTTGTGTGGTTAAGATCACCAACTATGGCGGGATTGTCACAATTATACTGGTTCCGGACAAGACTGGCAAAATGGGGGATGTGGCACTTGGTTATGACAAGCTGGAAGATTACATCAAGGCCAATCCGTTTTTTGGTGCGTTGGTCGGGCGGTATGGGAACCGTATCTGCAAGGGCAAGTTTACATTAAATGGCAGGGAATATACCCTGGCTGTCAACAATGGTGAAAATGCATTACACGGAGGATTGAAAGGTTTTGATAAGGTTGTCTGGAAAGCAAAAGAAAAAAAAGTGGATAACGGTCTTGCCCTTGAGTTGGTTTACGTAAGCAAGGACATGGAAGAAGGCTTTCCTGGTACGCTGACATCGAAGGTGACCTATACCTGGACAGACGACAACGAATTGAAGATCGATTATGAGGCCACAACGGATAAAGATACAATAGTGAACCTTACACAGCATAATTATTACAACCTTGCCGGGGCAGGCGAGAGGGATAACCTTGACCATGAAGTAATGATTGCTGCTGACAGGTTTACACCTGTTGATAAAGGGTTGATCCCGACCGGTGAATTAAAGCCTGTTAAAGGTACGCCATTTGATTTTACCACGCCGACAAAAATCGGAGCCAGAATTAATCAGGAAGATGAACAACTGAAATTTGGCGGCGGTTATGATCATAATTGGGTGCTGAACAATAGCAGCGGCAAACTGGCGCTGGCTGCGACAGTCTATGAACCGACGAGCGGAAGATTTATGGAGGTTTTTACTACTGAACTTGGTTTGCAGTTCTATACAGGTAATTTTCTGAATGGAACCAACATTGGCAAGGGCGGCAAAGTATACAGGCACAGATACGGTTTTTGTATGGAAACCCAGTATTTTCCTGACTCGCCGAATAAACCGGAATTTCCGACAACTGTTCTGAAACCCGGACAGGTTTACAGGCAGACAACAGTTTACAGGTTTTCAACAAAATAGGTCGGGGTTGTTGAACATGGATTAATGGCCGAAAAGCGGCGGGAACAGTTCCCGTCGCTTTTCGTTATAGCAATGATTGACTGGTACCGTTAGGATTAAATTTAAATATGGACATTCTTAAAACAATCATGGGTGAACGGATGGCTGCCGTGGCGGATGCCAGAAAACTTGTTCCTGAGAAGGTTCTCATTGAACAGGCGGAATCCAGGAAGCACCATGGCCTCAAGGAGAAAATAAATTGTTGCGCCGAACCTTGCATAATAGCGGAGGTCAAGAAGGCAAGCCCGTCAGCGGGTTTGATACGAAAGGATTACAGGCCGGCGGATATTGCGCTTGGATTTCAGAAAGCGGGAGCAGTTGGAATATCGGTACTGACGGAACCACTTCACTTCCTGGGAAGTGAGAAGGATTTCATGGATGTTCGCAAGGCTGTTGATATCAGTGTATTGCGTAAGGATTTTTTATGTGATGTTTATCAGGTATATGAGTCTGCTGCATGGGGTGCGGATGTGATTCTTTTGATTATTGCGGCTTTGAAGCGGCCGCAGTTGGTAAAGCTGTATGAAACCGCGGGAAAAATGGGACTGGAGGTATTGGTTGAGGCACATACCGGGGAAGAAGTGAAGACGGCGTTGGAACTGGATAATGCAATTGTAGGTGTCAATAGTCGTAACCTGAAAACTTTGCAGACGGATTTGTCGGTGTTGAAAAAACTTGCATCCTTGATACCGGCAGACCGGCTGTCGATTGCCGAAAGCAGTATTAAAACAAAACTTGAAATCAATGAACTCAGAGCGCTGGGGTATAAAGGATTTCTTGTGGGGGAAGCGCTGATGAAATGTACTGATCCGGCCGCAAAATTACAGGAACTTCGTGCATAGCTTTATAGTTGACACAGGCGATTTCGAATTACAGAATTCGAAACTATTTATGGAGAGGTTAAGATAACATGGCAGAAGAACTTGCATACGTATTGATTAATCCATATACGATATCAAAATCAAGGACCGGCGGTGTGATTGCGCGTTTCATCGGGCGTACAGACCTTAATCTTGTTGCCGCCCGGATGTTTGGTCCGAGCAGGGAACTGGTGGAGCAATATGCCGAGGTTGTAAGGAGTACTGATCATGGCACTTCTGATGCATCGGATCTGATAGCCGATTACATTATCAAATCTTACGCGCCGAATCCGGTGACCGGCAAGCCGCGACGGGTCATGATGCTTTTGTTTGAAGGTGAAGATGCAATCAGTAAGATCTGGCATATCACTGGTAGCGCAACATTAAAGTGGGGAAGCGGCGAAACCATAAGGGATACTTACGGTGACTTCATTACGGACGAGAATGGGAAGGTCCAGTATTTTGAACCAGCTGTGCTGGTTGCTCCCACAAAAAAGAGAGCAGCAGCCTCTTTGAATCTCTGGGCGAAATATTCGGAGTCGGATGGCGGAATAATTGAATCGGCAACAGATGTTCCCGCCGGTGAACAGGTTGAGAAAACACTGGTCATGCTGAAACCCGATAATTTCCGTTTTCCGAGCAGCAGGCCCGGAAACATAATTGACCTTTTATCGTCATCGGGACTCAGGATTGTGGCTATAAAAAAATTCAGTATGACGGTTGCGCAGGCAGAAGAATTTTATGGACCTGTGCGGGATGCATTGAAAAAGAAGTTCAAGAATATAGGAGCAGATCGGGCCAAGTCGGCGCTTGAAAAGGAATTTGGCTTCAAAATGCCGGCAGACGCTCTTGATGCCCTCTGTGTTGATCTGGCGTCGGCATTTGCAACCTCGCAGTTCGAAAGTATTGTGAAGTTTATAACAGGATTCAAACCTTCAGAGTGTGCGGAGGATGAGAAGGCGTCCAAGGGAACTGAAAGTTGTCTGGCCCTGGTTTATGAGGGACTTAATGCGGTGGAAAAAATCCGTTCCATTCTCGGACCGACTGATCCAAATAAAGCGAAACCCGGTTCTGTGAGGCGTGAATTTGGAAGCAATATAATGGTGAATGCGGCACATGCTTCTGACTCTGTTGAAAATGCGGATCGGGAAATACGGATCATAAAAGTGAAGGATGATACAATCCGTCAATGGGTCAATAAACACTACACTGCATCGTGATGAATTACGGGAGATACCGGGAAAATGGCGGGGAGATAAAGAAATGGTGGCCAAGGCGAAGATAATTAATGAGAGAGTGGCTGCAATAGCGCCGTCTGTTACGCTTGGTATCGACAGTCGTGCCAAAGAAATGGTGATCAAGGGGAAAAAGGTTTACAGCTTTGCCGCAGGGGAACCGGATTTTGATACTCCAGGCCACATCAAGAAGGCAGCTGCCAAAGCTCTTGAAGCGGGTGAAACCAAGTACACGCCTGTTGCGGGTTTGCAGGCTTTGCGAACGGTGATTGCCGCTAAATTTGAGAAGGACAACGAACTCCGTTATGAACCCAGCCATGTGGTGGTCAGCAACGGGGCGAAGCATACTCTTTTTAATATTTTCATGGCAATTTGCAGGGAAGGTGACGAGGTCATTATTCCCGCCCCGTACTGGTTGAGTTATCCGGAAATGGTAAATGTCGCCGGAGGCAAATCTGTTTTTGTTCACTGTCGCGAGGAAAATGATTTCAAAATGACGCCGGCTGAATTTGAGAAAGCCATAACGAGACGGACGAAGGCGGTTGTCATAAACAGTCCATCCAATCCAATAGGTGTTGTTTATTCCGGTTATGAACTGAAAGTGATTGCCGAAATAGCCGTTAGTCACGGTATGTACATAATTTCGGATGAAATATACGAGAAGATGATGTACGACAACACTGTTCATGTCAGCGTAGGCAGTATTTCCAGTAATATTTTTGACAGAACCATCACTGTTAACGGTTTCAGTAAAGCATATGCGATGACCGGCTGGCGACTCGGGTATTTTGCCGGACCCATGGAGATTGTCAGGGCTGTAAATGCCTTTCAGAGCCATAGCACTTCAGGGCCCAACACTTTCGCCCAGTTTGGCGGAATCGAAGCATTGAAGGGGCCGCAGGATTGTGTGGCGGAAATGGTGAAGGCTTTTGCTGAACGACGCGTTTACATGTACCAGCGGCTGACTGCAATAAAAGGAATAACATGCGTGAAGCCGATGGGTGCATTCTACATGCTCCCGAATATATCACAGTTTGGACTGGATTCAGTCTCGTTTGCAGAACAACTTCTGGAACGCGAGGGTGTTGCTGTCGTTCCGGGTATGGCCTTCGGCGCAGACCGTAATGTCCGTCTGTCGTATGCCTGCAGTACGGACAATATCAGGAAAGGTTTGGACAGGCTGGAAAAATTCGTCAAGTCGTTGTGATGGTGGGCGAGGCGGGATTTGAACCCGCAAGCCTTGCGGCACAAGATCCTAAGTCTTGCGTGTCTGCCAATTTCACCACTCGCCCGTTAATGCGAAATACAAGCTACTAAATCCGAAATTCAAAATAAATTCAAACCTCAAATAACAAAAGAGGAAAAATACGGCGTGACCTTCTTGGTGTTGAGCCCGTGACAGCCTTCACTCTCCGCTACATTGCGAGCGAAGGGTGGTAGAAGCGCGGGGACTCGAACCCCGGACCCGCTGATTAAGAGTCAGCTGCTCTACCAACTGAGCTACGCTTCCACAAAACTGCGCATACGGAAAACCGGATGAAAAATGGAGCGAGCGAAGGGATTTGAACCCTCGACAGCCACCTTGGCAAGGTGGAGCTCTACCACTGAGCTACGCTCGCTCAATCAAAACAGTCGGCAATGTACTGATATTCGCAGAAAGGTCAATATTTCTTTCGAAAAACCACCGTATAATCTGACAAAATCTTGACATGTTGTCCCTTGCTAATAGATGCCGTTTTTCATATTATAATTACGGATAAGTGAGTTAGGAAATAAGATGAGATGGGTGCGTGGAATCAGATGAAAAAAAGATGGTACATTGTTCTTGTGACAGTAATGGCGATCGTGATTACGGGATGCATTGTTCCAGTATTTGCAGAAACAAATGTTACTACGACTTCTTCTTCAGGTCAGGCACTAGATTGGGATTCCGCGCTGGCAAGGGTACGTAACGATATTGCCCTGGCGAGTAAAGATTTGGAACGCGCAAATGCGGCGCTTCGTAAATATGAACATGACGTTGTGTATACCAATAAAGAGATTTCACATTTATACATGGATATGAAAAAACTTGAAAAAGAAATGGCAAAAAAACGTCAGGCTCTAAATGATATGATGTTTGCTGCGCCAGAAGCCATGGAAAAAAACAATGCTTATCAAGTTGCGTATAAAAAATTAGGCAAATTGAGACAGCAGGAACAGGATTTGTTGCGAAAAATGGGAAAGAAGGATGTAAGATGAGAGCAAAAATGGATTTTTTGCTATGCTTTCATCAATATATCAGTTAAGTTTGTGAAAGATTTAGTGATGAGATGAGATATTCAATCAAAATGTTGCGTTTGATTGTAATGGCAATGGCTCTTGGACCATTGGCAGTGTTCGGACAGTCCCCTGACGCCTATGAGCCGGATGATACCAATACGCAGGCTAGTGTAATTGCTCCGGGTTCGAATCAGGTCCACACAATACATGTTGCCGGGGATGTCGACTGGATTAAATTTACCGGTCAGGCCAATCACAGGTACAGAATAGAAACGAGTGATCCTTCAGGGGCAATAAGCACTTTCGATACAATAATCTACCTTTATTCATCTGACGCGACGACATTGCTGGCAAGAAATGATGACGGCAACAATTACCATTTTTCCACTATAGAGTACGTACCGACGGCCATAGGGACTTATTATATAAAGGTAAAAGAATTTTTTGGAGCGGGTGGTCCGCAACCAACCGGTTCATACAGGATCACACTGACGGACCTCGGTGTGGTTTCGACAGCGTCATCTGGTACAGTAGTAGAGGAAGTTATTGACTGTGATGAGGAAGGATGGCCTGTTAGGGCTTCACCTTATACTACTTTTACTAATCAACTCGGCGTTCTTCGATGGTTTGGATCTATTACCAACGCTTTTGGTAAAAACGGCGTATGGGCAGAGCTGACTGTTGCTTCAGGGCAATGGCGTTGTGTTGATGGATCCGATATGAGTGCCTGGTCGGCCCTTACCGAGGCTCCCGCAGTACCGGAAAGTCCATCGGTGGCTGTAAAGGGGCCGAAGGTTTATATTGCCTGGATGCATCGGGCGGATCCAACTGCGATAGGCCGGATATATCTCAAATGTTGGAACGGGTCTTCCTGGATTGAACTTGCAGGTTCTGCTTCCGGTTCCGGTGTCGGTCTTCCTAACCAGCAGTTCGAGAAAGATGCCTCTAATCCTCACCTTGGACTCGACATAAATGGCAATCCCGTTGTGGCATTTCAACAGCCGATTATAACCATGTCCGGTCAGAATGTCAGTTATGTCCAGGCGATATGTGTCAGAAGATTTGTCGGGGATGTGAATACAGGGTCAGGTCAATGGTGGGGGATGGATGGTTCAACGAATGGTGCCGTTCCGGGAGCCACGCTTGCTTTTGACCCTGATTTAAAGATGGATGCCAACGGTTATCCTGTCGTTGCATGGGGTGATCCTCAACAGGCCAGGATAGTAGTTTCCCGCTGGAATGGTTCGTCGTGGCAGCAGGTTGGGGGAGCGGTTGGTTTTTCGCCCTATGCCGAGAAGCCGGCCCTTGCAGTTGCAGCTAACGGCACGATAACTGTCGCGTGGCGTCAATACTGGCTGGATGATTACATGACTTATGATGTCATGCAGGTTGCGGTTGCGCAGTCATCCGGCGGTTCGTGGGTGGGGCTTGGTAATTCATCCACTTTCCCCGGCATATCTGCAGCGCTCTCGGGAGGGGCCTACAAGCCAAGCAACATTACCGCGGCTATGGGTTCGAACGGATGGCCAATTGTCTGCTGGCAATCCGGTGAGACTAACACCGCTACAGTTCTTCTTAAACAGTGGAATGGGACATCGTGGGTTGGACTTGATGGTTCGGATACTCCTCCCGGTGTCGGCGGACTGGGCGGATTGAATAAAACGCCATACGTTGATACTGACGCGTGGGGTAGACCTTGCGTGTCGTTGGCATATTGTACTGCATCTAATAACTGGTTCAGGGATTTCAAAATAGTGGGACCCGGCCGTCCGATTTTTGATGGATTGAGGTCGGCTGTGGGGTCGACTTCGGCGGTCATAACTCTTTACTGGAATGCGGCGACGAGCCCCGAAGGGCCCGGATCATATTCTAATGTTACTTATCACATCTATCGGAGCCAGACAAGTACTGCAATCTATGAAGGCAGACCGACCCTGACGGAAGCGCAGGTGTTTTCTTATCAGCTTACTCAGTTTACAACAAATGCTGGGGTACTATCTCTTGTATTTACGAATAGTCTTACTTCTGCCCAGGTTGACAGGTGGTGGGGGTATGGTGTAAGGGCCGAGATAAACGGCATGATGGATGCCAATACAGTAATCCGGTATGCTTGTGCATCCAATTCTGTGCCATTCCTGACAATGCCGTCAACAGATACTGATGGTGATGGTATTGACGACTCCAGTGATATTAATCCGATGAACGCGGACGTCAATACCAACGGCGTAAGCGATGGCGATGAATATCAGCTTGGTATTGACAATTACACCGTTGCGACCAACCTGATGCATTACATCCCGCTTGGCATTCAGGATTTTGAAGCGGGTGACGGTGGCTGGACCAATTCTTCGACTATTGCTTTGTGGCATCGGACCCAGGTGGATCCTTCGCCTCCGACCAATGCAGTTACGTCTCTTTACACGCATACCACGAACTGGGTGATGAGGTGTACAACCAACTCCTGGACCACTTTCCCGGCTCCTCCTCCTGCGGGTGTCAATCCCACTAATGACACTTATGATATGGGTACATGTTTCGTGCGATCCGCCCTTGATTCGCCAATATTCAATCCGGCTGGTTTGACAAACCTTTTCCTGTCCTGGAATGAATGGTATGAGACGGAAGCACAGTATGACGTGTGTAATGTTGCTGTTAGGACAAATGGGGTCGCCGGATGGGTGGGCGTAAGGCTGAATGCTTCCGGATACACCGGAGGCTGGGTGCATAGAGAGGTGGATCTCACTTTATGGTGGAGAGGTGCCGGTTGTCCTACCAATGTTCAAATCAGGTTCGAGTTCTCCACTCTTAACAATATCAACAACCATTTTCGTGGATGGTATGTTGATGATATAAAAATCTATGGCGGTACATGTATTCGCGGTAATGTCAGGGACGTCAATGGCACGCCGATACTTGGAGGGCAGGTTTTAGCGATAGGGCGTGGAGGGCTTACCAATAATATAAATGGCCATAACTACGTATTGCCGGGAAAGATATTCGGCATAGGCACGACTGATACCAACGGTAATTACGAGATCAGGGGGCTTTTCCAGGGGGCGTATCGTGTCAAGGCTGTCGCATCCGGTTATGCTTCCGAGTTCTGGAATGGCAGGCTTTATAATACTTATGGTTTCGGCAATGGTATTGCCACAAATGCAGGTGTCTCTGATGTACGGGAAATCAGACCGCAAGGTGTCGCAAACCTGACAGTTACCGATTCTTCGCTCCAATGTGATTTTGAACTGGATGCAGGTTTTTCACGGGGATCGGTTGCTGTTGTTGTAACAAACAACAATTCGTATACGGTCTATCTCGACCAATACCAGAGCGGCAGTGAGATATGGAATGGCACAAATGGGGCATCGGCTGTTGGTATTCCCTACATGACCACCAACAGTATGCCGAATCTTTCGAGTCCTCTGCCTGACTGGGTGACGAACCCTGTGCCGCCGGATGTCCTTTCTGATGTTGCTGAGGGACAGCATTTTGTCTCGTTATCTGGTTTAACTAGCAGGATTCCGAAAATTTCATTGCCGGTGCGTGGCGGGGAAATCACGTCTGTGCGTGTTAATACCGGTGTTCCAGGCGGTGGATTCCTGAATGCAACAACAGAAGGAGTATCTTATCCTCTTTATGTTGACGGAGTGCTTGTCGGCAATACAGGTGTCGGCATGATTCCGAATCTGCAGAGTGGATATCATGATGTTGCGGTAAGGCCCTCCAGCACCGTCGTGGTTGCACCCAGGGAAGTACTGGTACCGACCGGAGGTATTGCCAATGTCGGATTCAGTGCCTATGAAGTAACAGGGCCCGGCGGTTTTGCCAGTGTCTCGGCGGTAGATATTCATGGCGGTGCGGTAACTGGTGCCACTATTTATGTTAATGGCATTCTTGTTTCGTCTGACATGGTAGTGTTCGGTTACTCGTCCCGAACGCCGACTATGGTTCAGAATTTGAAACCGGGAATTCATAAATTTATCCTGAAGAAAACCGGATACCAGGATTCGGAAATAAAAAGTCTGGCCGTCCAGGCGTCTGCTACAAATAACGTGGCGTTTGTGCTTTTCGATTCGGACAGGGATTATGACAAACTGGGTGATTCCATAGAGGTAAATTCCTATACCAATATATATTCTTACTGCAGGACCAACGATACTGCCGGTGACGGGCTTGGTAATTTTGTAAAATTTGAGCAATACCGGATTTTCGGTGTCCGTATGAACCTCAGTACCAATGATTCGGATGCTGACGGGATGAAGGACAACGAAGAAATGGGATATGATACCATAACGAATTACCTGGCGCTGAGCACGCTTCAGACAAACGTATCAGTCAACGCCACAAATGTAATGGTAAATTTCCGCGGCAGGTTTCTTGAAGGTGTTAATTTCTGGCCGGAAAATGGGCACATGTCAATAGAAGGCGACGAATTTCTGGCCACCGGGAAGCACTGGGCAACAAACGCAGTAAACGGCATTCCGTACCTGGTGTACCATGTAAATAACGGTGGCGCGGATGTGGAAGTTGTAAGCGATAGTCATATGGTAGGCGCCGAGATATATGCCGATACCAGGCCGGATAAACCTGATACTGATGGCGACCTCATGTGGGATGGTTTTGAGTATACTTACCATGGTGTTGATGGAATGGATCCAATTAACAAAGGTGGTACTGATGCTGACCCTGATCTCGATGGCCTCACTAATTACAGGGAATTCCTCGGCATGCTTGAAGCGCCATCCAGCGATACAAACAACTGGTGTAATCCTGGTAGTCCGGACAGCGATTCCGACGGTATGCCTGATGGATGGGAATTAGACCATGGCCTCAACCCGAGGAATCCTGATGACGATGGTATTGACTCAGACGGTGATGGTCTCAGCAACCTGCGGGAGTGGCAGAATGGCACTGATCCCCAAAACCCGGATTCGGACGGCGATGGCCTTACTGATATTTATGAGATAGATGTTTACGGGACCGATCCGAATAACAGGGATACGGATGGAGATGGTCTTACTGATGGCAGGGAAGTATGGGACACGGGATCTGATATTGAACGCCATGATGGAGGTTTCTTCCCTAATTGGTCCCCGTATACTGATACGGATGGTGATGGCCTTCCCGATGGGCCATTGGATTGGGACAGCGATGGAGATGGAATGCCCGATGGGTTCGAAGTTCTTGATGCGCAGGGTAATGTCAGGCCGATGGGCATGCGTCTTGATCCGATGGATCCTTTCGACGGGCTAATTGATTCGGATAATGATGGGTTGAGCAATCTGCAGGAGTACCTTGTCCGTGACGGTTTGTATGGCACAATGCCTGGGGGTACCCTGTGGGCTTATTCGACTGAACCGTTTAATCCGGATTCGGATGGTGACGGTATGCCTGACGGGTGGGAAGTACTTCACTCATTGCATCCCTATGATCCTGAGCCGAATGCAGGATCCGATATAGGATTTATTATCAACTATGATAACCTGTGGATATATGGTGACCTCGATGGTGACGGTTTGTCGAATCTCAAGGAATATAATCTTCGTTTTTTGTATCATCCGGGCGCAGATCCATATGCAATTGAAGGCAGTTGTGATCCGAGAAATCCGGATACGGATGGTGACGGGCTCTGGGATGGTGAAGAAGTTAACATGTTCCGGACGCATCCTTTGGTGCAGGACTCTGATAACGACGGGCTTCTTGATGGTCAGTCGACAGACACTAACCTGATTGCAGAAGTGAATACATTAAGTCTCGCCCTCTCGAACCACTATGACAGGGCCCTGAACGACTTGTGGGTCTGTGATTATAATCGTCCCAACAGGGAAAATGGCTATCATGCTTTCTGGCAAATGCTGGTGCCAGACAAAGATCCGTCTCGTATTCCGGTCGTTGCTCACAATCCGGCGAATAATAAGATTGTAATTAACGTTACAAACTGTCCCGCCGTTGGGGGATGGACTACAGATATGTTTACTTACCCGCAAGAAACATATATATGGCTGGATGCTATCCGGGCTGCTGATGCTGGCCGGCCGCTTTCCAATAACCTTACTTATTATTTCCAGGCGCCTACTAATGACATCTACGAAATAGCCATACTTTCTGATAGCACTTTTACTTGGGATGGAACCACGTACGGAGCAACGAATCTGATGGTGAAGCTTGACTATGGCGACTGGGAACAATCAAGTATGGTTAGTGTTAATGCTAATATGTGGGGATTCGTAACGCCAAAGGTGATCAATAGGGGGCGTCATACAATTCATATCTGCGCGCGTCGCCGTGATACTGCCCATCCGGTTATCCCCGTGGTCCGCCGCATTTTTATCTATCCAAGATCAATGGGTAGAACGGCTGGAAGTACTGCCGGGGACCCGGCTACAACCAATGCGTTACCTGCCAGTTCATGGCCGGTGGATGCGCCTGGACGCAGATGGGGCGCCACCGCTTCCACCATTAATTATGAAGTACGTGATGTTCTCGGCCAATACGGCGGCTGGAATGTGAGTAGCATGGGGAGTGTCTCTCAGGTTTTGTGCAAGGCAAAACAGTTCGTTGTATGGGGAGGCCGTAATGGTACGACATGGTACGACGATAGTTATATCTTCAAGGACCTGACGGCATGGCAGAGCGGTGCTACTTTGTTTCATAATTCTGATGGTTCTTCCATCAGTTCTGCAGGAATGTCGGACCTTGTGTCAGGTAGTCAGCATTTTAACTGGGTTCCTCCAACCAGTCCGCCATATGAAATTGATGCACGACCAAGACCGGGAAGACAGGATGGTTATCTTTACTATGATCTTGATGGTGCTACGGCTGAGAGCCTGTGGCCTGAAGGTTCCAACAACATTGCCGAACTGCCTTATATTACAGGTTGGGATAAGAAAATGACGTTTTTCGGGCCTCAATACAATTATTATCCTTTGGGGAATGTTCATGACAGAGTGATGACCTACGGGTTGGCGTACGTCAACTCTCGCAGTTACGGGTACCAGCCCATGGAGGATTATCATGCGCCGGAATTCGTGTGGCGCAGTGAACAAATAATATATCAAGCGCTGGAATGGCCCGCCCTGACTGTTGCCAGATTGACCAACTACAACGAATCGGCAGTTGGATATATGGCTGTATCTGGATTCAATTGTATCGTGGTTGCCGGTATACGCATTGGTGATGTTCTTAATTCGGCAAACGAATACATGGACAATCCCGACAACATGGCCGCAATTCTGACGCTGACTACAAAATCTGTAACGACAATAAACCCCATGGATATCACACTATTTGCGGAAGTCAGTAATCTTCCTGGTATGGAAACAGTGATGAATGTAAGGCGTCACAATACTTACAGTTCGTACATGTACAGGACAAATGCGTTGTTTTCATCGGTGGTTCCACTCTCGGAAAGATTTAACCACATTGGTATTTATTCATCGCCAACCCGGAGATTCACAATCAGGGCATTGGCCGGTGAATCTGCAACCGTTGACATTGATGTTACCCGCCTGGTTCATGACATCTTCATGCTGGGCCATAATCATAGTTCTCATTTCTGGGACGACGTGCGTTGGGAAATCGGGAATGCCATAGGGTTTGTATTGTATCCGACTGACTACCTCGCCAATCCGGCCGGGAAGACGGATCTCATCCCTATTTCTTCTGCAAAGCTGACAATCAAGCTGGTTAATCCGGTCTGGGGTGACCAAAATGCAGATTGGCATCGAATCACCACTAGTGCGGTCATGCAGCCGTTCAGGAGAAAATCAGCGGCCTCCGCGATGATGTCTGATGGTACAATGGTTATTTTCGGCGGAGTCGAAGGTAACCGGGTGCTCGGTGATACATGGACTCTACCCAGGTCAGCTGGATCACTGTCTTTTACATATGTTCAGCAATCACCATCTGTTGTCCCGCCGGCGAGATGGGGACATTCAATGGTCGGGCTAACAAACGTTAACTGGGCTGTTCTTTTTGGCGGATTCAATGCGAACAATGTTCCGTTAAATGACCTTTGGGTCTGGGATGGCTCGAATTGGCACGCGATAACTCACTTTGCAAATACCGACAGCGGTACTTCCTTCTCTGAGCCGAATAACAAACCCAGGCCGCGCGGCGGCGCTGCAATGGGGCTGGTCGGCGGACACCCATGTCTGTTCGGCGGAACGGATGGCAAAAGATATTTTAACGACATGTGGCTCATAGAGGAAATTGGTGCCGCACCGTCCAGTCCCAGTCAGACATGGCGCTGGATGATGGTGGAACCAGCCGGCGAACGATCTGAACAGCCCTTTAGTACACCCGGCCTGACTACTCCTGCGCCCAGGGCATTTGCTGCCTGTGCTACTATTGATGATAAGATGTATCTGTTCGGGGGCCGGACCGGGACGTTGCCGACATCAAAAGACACTGATGCCGATGAAATTGAGGATGGTGTTGAACTAGCCCTTGGCGGACGTAATGCAGGGCGCGATCCCACGGTCAATGCGCTGGTTGCTGCAAGCGCCGATTTGAATGCCAATTTACCTTTGCCTGCGAGACCGGAAAGACTTCCTTATGCTTTCAGAAAAATTGGCGGCATATATTATGCTGGTCCTCTTGTTCGTCCCCCTAGTGTTATTGCGGACTTTGAATCGATTTCTCATTTCCATGGGAGTGAGGTTGGGGGTGCGGGGGAATCTCATGTATCTGGTCGTTCGGAATTCCCATACGAAGGTAAAAGAACTCCACCACCTACAGTTATGGATTTTATTAGCGACAGTGGATATGATGCGATACAACCTTCGTTCACGGATTTGTGGTGGCATCCACAGACAAATTCCGGACAATGGGCTCTTGGTGCGCCCGATTCGAGCGGCGCCTATGGCCCATCCTATGCCCGAAGCGGACGGTGGTGTTTTGGTACCGGTTTGACGGGCCCTTATGCTGCTAACAGTGTGGCCTATCTTTATTCGCCGTTGTTTGATCTGAGGATTCCGCCAACGGCCAATTTCACCGATAATTCAAACTATAACAGTTATTATCTGGTATTCTATGAATGGCTCAACCTGGCGCATTTGGATGATGTTGTGAGAATTGAATGCGTGCGTCCTTCGACTTCGGCGGATATTGTAACGCGTACGACCGGTACCACTCCGAGCAGGCCTATTGTGACGGTCTTGCCGAATCGTAATAATAATTATAATACTACAGGTGAATGGCGTAGAGTGATTGTTCCTTTAAACACCCTGTTCAATGAGGCCAATCTTTACCTGAGATTTGTAGTACAGTCAGGCGCAAGTTCTCCTGGAACTGCTGGAGGATGGTTTATTGATGATGTCTCCATTTTGCAGGCAGGCGAACTCAAGGGAACTTATACAAACTGGCCCAACAACAGTGTGTTCCTGATAGGGCAGAATGGGACAACCAACAATCCGATACAAACCACCTATACGGATTTGGACGGTAATTTCGGGTTTAACGGACTTATCCCGGCAGGGAATTATCAGGTTGCGGCAGGAGATGTTCTTTATCCGTTTGTTTCCGGTGTTGGTGCTTCGTGGACTATCGTGCTTACTGTTCCGCTTGATGCTTTCCATATTGTTACGGACATAACTGTTAACAGTCCCACGATGCTTACGTTTAATACTTTCCCAGGCTTTACTTACCAGGTACAATATGCGACGCCAGCCAGCCTGATTACCGCCAGCCCATGGACTAACCTGGGACCTCCCGTGACGGCAACAGGTGATACGCTTACCATTAATGATCCGACTATCGCTCCCAGCCGATTCTACAGGGTTCTCATGCTACTGCCTTGACACAAGGATTCCGTCACGGTAATGTATCTGCCTGAATATTACAGGTTTTGTCACTATTAAGTATAAAGAGGGGGCGATGATGAGAAAAATTGGCACCATAATGCTGGCTGGTGTAGTTTCTTGTATGGTTGCGATGTTTTTGGGCTGTGAATGGGAATCCTCATCTGATGATGGTTTCAATACCAGCAAGGGCGCAGGGGCAACCGTTAATTTTTCGGGTGTATATAGAGCCAAATCTGGCGGGGTAATCGTCGGTAATATTACGCAACTTGTCGTTGCTCAGGCTGGTAATACGGTAGAAGTGTGGGACAACAATAATTCCTACTATAAAGGTTCTGTCGGCTCTCCCGGTGTGGTCGCTAATATTGATTCTTCGACAGGTGCATATCCGGCAGGCGCATTATTGGTTCAGGCACAAATGAATTTTTCGGGTAAGGATGAGGCGACTCATGACATGGCCTCTTTCGTAGGTGTCGTTCATGCCGTTGCTGTCAATGACGTGAGTGGTAATACGGTCACTATATCAAGCGGTAATTCAGGTGCAACGAATGCCTCCACAGTAGTGACAATTAACGCGCCGCCAATTCTTATAAATAATAATTCAGGTAACGCCACAAGTAATTCCGTAGCTACGACAGTCACTACTACTTATACTATTACCGAAGCCAATGCGCAGTATGTACTCGATGGGAATTGGGTGGAGGACGGTAATGCTATTGGATCTGTCAGTGCGATATCGCCGGCAAGCAGCGGAGTGATTACAACAAGTGCAAGTACGACAAGTCCCTAAGGGAAAGTTTTTCTAGTGTGGCTCGATTGTTGTCAGACCACCCGGTAGTCATAATCAGGGCCAAAAGGGCGCATGATTGACATGCGCCCTAAAGTTTTCTGGTAATTGTAAGTTCTGGACAGATAGGATTATCTTCTATGAATATGCAGGAAATAGGCGAATTTAAATATCCGAATAGAAAACCGATATTATTGATTATTATCGTAGTAATCATCGGTGTGATTGGATTCCGCTGGTATAAGGGCGGATATAAGATTCTTGAAAAAAACAAATCCGGACACTGGTCTTGTTCTATTTTTCATAGGAATAACAAACCGGTGGAAATTGTACCGCAAGCTTCGATCCGGAAGCCAGCCGAACAGAAAGTACAGCCCGTTCAAACCGCTTTGACAAACCAACCGGCAGTTGTGAATACGGATACAAACTGGAATGCTGACATCCGGGAAGCAATTGCGCTAGAGGATGGTAAATCCTTTGTCAATGCGAGAAAAAAGTATCTTGAACTGCTGAAAAAAACAGTGGATAGCAAAGTACGCGAAGAAATAGAACACCGTTTGGGAAAGATTAATATCGATTTGATATTGACGCCGACAGCAATGCCGGAGAAGCAGGAATATGTGGTTCGGGCAGGGGATTCGCTTGAGAAGATTGCAAAAAAATATGGAACGACCGTTGATCTTATACATAAAAGCAATCTTCTGAGTTCCCATGTAATCAAGGCGGGTGATCGACTTATGGTTCTTGCCGGCAAGTTTGCGATAAAAGTTAGCAAGGCAAGGAATGACATGTGCGTGACGCTTAATGACGAATTCTTCTGCCGATATGGAGTAGGTACAGGTAAATTCGGAAAGACTCCTGTAGGGGTGTTTGTTGTTAACGACAAAATAAAAGAACCTGTGTGGTGGCGACCGGACGGCAGGGAAATACCATTTGGGGATCCTGAAAATATTCTGGGCACACGCTGGATGAGTATAAAAGCAAGTGGTGCCGATACTCCGGATGTGAAGGGGTATGGAATCCATGGCACCTGGGATGAAACAAGCATCGGCAAGGCTGAAAGCGCTGGTTGTATCAGGATGAAAAACAGCGAAGTTGAACAATTATTCGTAATGGTTCCTGTTGGAACTGTTGTGACTATTACGGAGCAATAGGAAACGCCTGGAGATTGTTGATATGCACCCATTTCGAACTAATAATTGCGGAGAATTACGTTGCGAACATGCAGCTGTCACTGCACGGCTCTCGGGCTGGGTTTTTCGTAAAAGAGACCACGGTAGTCTGCTTTTCATCGATTTGAGAGATCATTATGGAATAACCCAGGTGGTAATTCAACCTGATCGCGATTTCTTTGAAATGTGTCAAAAGCTGAGGCTTGAGAGTGTTATTACTGTTACCGGAAAGGTTGAATTGCGTTCGGAGGATACAATTAATCCTGATATGCCTACGGGAGAAATTGAATTGCTTGCTGAATCCATTGTCGTTGAAAGTGAGGCTGACCCTCTTCCTATGTATCTTGCAGGTGATGATGATGGGCCCGAAGAGCTAAGACTTAAATACCGTTTCCTTGATCTTAGGAGAGACCGTATGCACAGGAATATAATGCTGCGGTCAAAGGTGATCAGTGATATCCGCCGGAGAATGATTGATGAACATGGTTTTGCCGAATTCCAGACGCCGATTCTGACCAGTAGTTCTCCTGAAGGAGCCAGGGACTATCTGGTGCCCAGCAGGATACACCCCGGCAAGTTTTATGCCCTTCCGCAGTCGCCGCAACAGTTTAAACAACTTCTGATGCTTGCCGGTTTTGACAGGTATTTTCAGATTGCATCGTGTTTCAGGGATGAAGATGCCAGGGCAGACAGATCTCCGGGTGAACATCATCAACTGGATGTGGAGATGTCGTTCGCAACCCCCGATGATATTTTCGCGGTTATCGAATCTGTAATGCATGGTGTTTTTACAAAGTTTTCCAACTGGAAGGTTGATAAAACACCTTTTCGCAGAATCTCGTATTCTGAGGCCATGGTGAAATATGGCACAGATAAGCCTGATTTGAGGATTCCGATTGAAATCGCAGATGTTTCCGGCTTATTCAAAACATCTAAATTCAACGCGTTCAGGACTATCGTTGAACGCGGTGGGGTCATAAGGGCAATACCTGTGGACTCAATAGCCGACAAACCCCGTAGTTTCTTTGATAAACTGGTTGAGTACGCCCAATCCATAGGATCAAAAGGGCTGGCATATCTGGTGTTTGAGGGTGGGGCAGTCAAAGGACCGCTTGCTAAATTTCTCTCTCCGGATGATCTGTCGACACTTTCAAAATTATGCGGGATAAAAGGTGGTGATGTGGTTTTCTTCGTGGGGGAAATGCCGAAGGAGGCCAATCGTATAGCCGGTGATTTGAGACTGAAGCTTGGCAGAGACCTGGATCGCGTTGAAAAGGATTGTTACCGGTTCTGCTGGATCATTGATTTTCCAATGTATGAATTTGACGAGGAAAACAAGACGATAATATTTTCGCATAATCCGTTCTCAATGCCGCAGGGTGGATTAAAGGCTCTTCATGAAAAAGATCCTTTGACTATTCATGCTTACCAGTACGATATCGTCTGTAATGGCTACGAACTTGGCAGTGGCGCCATAAGGAACCATCAGCCCGAGATCATGTATAAGGCCTTTGAGATCGCAGGATATTCGAAGGAGTCAGTTGATAAGAATTTTGGCGCTCTTATCAAGGCGTTCAGACTTGGCGCTCCTCCCCATGGAGGAATAGCGCCTGGCATTGACAGGATTGTGATGATGCTTTCTCATGAGGAAAACATCAGAGAAGTAATTGCATTTCCCATGAACCAGCGCGCCCAGGATTTGCTGATGAATGCGCCGAATGATGTTTCAACCAAACAGTTGAGAGAACTTCATATCAGGGTTGAGCTTCCAAAGAGTCATGAGCCTAAAGGCAAGGTTGATGGTCTGTAAGATTACAGATTATCCTCTGAAATAGATGTAAGCCCCAATAATGCAGGCCAGGACTACAGCAGAAGCAACAACCTCACGCCAATCCCAGCTGTCACGTGAGTCCTTCCGGTGTTCATCTGAGACGGTACCATAGGTGAGGCCCTTAATCTTTCCATAGTCGGGTTCTTGCGTCATATAACTCACCACAACCATTATAACAGCTGATACAATTGTGATCAGTACGCTGAAGTACTGGAAATTGATGTTATTAATGATCCAGAGAAATGAACCTTGTGTATATCCATTTTCAAATCCGCTCAATTTAATTGTAACTGGGGTATCAACGAGCATGCGGAAAAGGCCCATTATAAATCCAATAACCATGGAATAAAGACAACCCTTTGCATTGAGACGCTTGAAAAACACGCCGAAAAAGAACACCACAAATATTGGTGGTGCCAGATAACCCTGTACCGCCTGAAGATAGTTATATAAACCATGTGCACCTTGAACGACAGGGATCCATAACATGGCTATAATGACCATAACTACAGTCGCTATACGTCCTGTCCGGACGAGTTCATGTTGCGAAGCGCCAGGTTTCCATTTCTCGTAAAGATCTACTGTAAAGAGAGTGGAACATGCGTTAAATACCCCCGCCAGGGAACCCATTAATGCTGAGAGCAGTCCTGCTACGACTATGCCCCTTAGTCCTGCTGGTAACATGTATTTGACCATCAGCGGAAATGCGGCTTGGGCTTCGCTTGAAATCGGAGTGCCTTGCGGGGAAATCATTACGGCCAGTTCAGCTACTTTTCCGCTTTTTGCCAGGGCAAAACAGATCAATCCCGGTATAATAAAAAGGTAAACCGGGAAGAGCTTGAGAAACGCGGCAAAAATACTGCCACGCCGGGCGATGTGCTCGTTCGGGGCCCCAAGTGCGCGTTGAACGATATATTGATCAGTACACCAGTACCACAGACCTATGATTGGCGCACAGATCAACATCCCGGGCCATGGGAAGGCGCCATTAAAATACCATGCCTGTTTGATTAATTGTCCGGTTGCGTTCTTTTCCAATACAGGCAACCAGGTTGCCTCGACACCAGCAGGGGTGATTGGTTTCCAGAGGTTAAACATATCAGAACCGCAGATACGGCGCAATTCGCTCCATCCACCCAGTAAATGAAGTCCGTAAAATGTGAGCAGGGCTGAACCGGTGATGAGCACAACAACCTGAACGGCGTCGTTATAAGCCACTGCGCGCATTCCGCCAAGCGCGGTATAAAGACCGGTTAATCCGATAACGGCCACAGACCCGATCCAGAAACTGTTTATTTCAATTCCTGCAATATTCAGGTGTATCTCGGGCAACAGTGTGGCAAACACTACGCCACCGGCAAAAATACCAACCGCGATCTTTGAGACAATAAACGTAATCAAAGATACAATGGACAACATATAGCGCGAACTGCTGGAAAACCTTTTTTCGAGAAACTCAGGCATGGTAAAGACCATTGAACGCGCATAAAAAGGCACAAATACCCACGCCAGTACCAATAAACACCAGGCATGTAATTCATAGTGCGCCAGGGCAACTCCATCAGTAGCGCCTGATCCCGCCAGGCCCACGATATGTTCCGATCCGATATTTGAGGCAAAAATAGAGGCGCCTATAATCCACCAGCTGAGGTTACGACCTGCCAGAAAATAATCATCAGCGGTATCCTTGCCTTTTTTAACGACCCACCACGCTACGCACAGTAGAATTCCGAAGTATAGTGCAATCATCAGCCAGTCAAGACCGGTAAGCGTAGAAGAGGGTTGAACTGCAGTTGCAAGATACGTCATGTTTCGCATAGTTATCCTGTCAGTTAAAAATACTGTAACTTCACAGGCGGTACATATTTATCAGGATCCTGTGATCTCCGAAATCTTGATAATCTGTTCATTTCTGGTTGCAAGATCTTTGATTCTTACAGTACCAGAATTAATATCATCAGGGCCGACGTATATTGCCTGCTTGAAACCAGCTTTGCCCGTTCTTGAGAAAAATCCTTTTGGTTTCTCGCTGTGTGTGGCTAAGTCAACACTCGTTCCTTTATGTCTCAAGGCGGTTGCTATCGAAACGGCTTGCAGGTGTTGATTATCTTCCATGAAGCCAATTGCTGTAACCTGCGACTGATTGGCTACGGGCACCTTATCGTTTACGGCCAGAATTTCTGCTATTACAACATCACCAAACCCAAGCCCGACACCCGTTGCGGGGGTGCCGCCAACATCGGCTAGCAGGTTGTCATAACGTCCACCGCCGAAAATTGCACGGAATTTTCTGTCAGTATCAAAAGCTTCAAAAACAATACCAGTGTAATAAGAAAGTCCTCTGATAACGGATATGTCGAACATAACAGAATCTCTTATCCCTTGGGCATCAATGAGTTCCATGAACCTTATTATCTGCTGGCATGGCAAGGGTGATTTGCCGAGTCTTTCGAAAACTTCGTCCAATGTAGAAATTTGGGTAAGCTGAAAAATTTTATCAATATTTGGTTTGTCAATGCCTGCCGCATTGAGCAGGGCGGTTATTTCCTCGTCGCTTATCTTTCCCCTTTTATCCAGGGCCAGGAATGTTTGTTGATGGTGTGCAGCCGGGATGCCGATATGGTTCAGCAGAAGAGATAAAAGAGATCTGCTGTTGAAATGGACACACAACTTGTCTTTTCCTAATCCCATTAGACCGAGCGCATACAACGCGGTAGCTATTACTTCGCTTTCCGCCGATACTGATGATTCCCCGACGATATCTAAATTCCACTGATAATGTTCCCTTTTTCTCCCTTTCGTCATTCGTTCATAACGGAAACACTGGGCTATCGCAGACCATTTTAATGGAAAACTCAGAGTACGCTGACGGGCTGCAATCATTCTTGCAAGAGTCGGAGTCATTTCTGGTCTGAGAGCCAGTTCGCGACCGCTCTTGTCTGCGAAAGTATAAATCTGATCAACTACTTCTTCGCCGGATTTTCTTTTCAGAAGATCGAGCGATTCAACAACGCAGGAATCGTAAGATTGAAACCCGAAACGTGCCGCTGCAGCGGTCCACGCGCCGAATGTTGCGTTTCGCAAGATCATATCTTCAGGATAAAAATCTCGCATTCCGCGTGGGGGATTGAATGAGGAATCGCCCTGACTCATTAATACTCCTGAATGTACATGCCGCTATTTCTCTCGGGTCAGTACAGATAAAACAAACTAAGACTGAAGAACGCGTGCTTTCATGATTTTGCCGGCCTTGAATTTCACAATTTTGCGTGCCGGAATCTGTACAACGTTTTCAGGTTTGTTTGGATTACGACCAATACGGGGTTTCCGTGTACAAACCTCGAATACACCGAAATCGCGGAATTCAACGTTTTCACCTTTAACCAGTGCTTCGGTAATATAGTCGAGTGTTTTCTGCATGACGGTATAAACGTCTTGCTGAATCACTCCTGTTTCCTTCGATATGCGTACGACTAGATCTCTCTTGGTCATGTTTGACCTCCTTCCGTTTTTACTTAACTTTCCCGATCTTCATATCTGAAGCTTTTAATAAAGGTGCAAGAGATTTTATCAATTGTGCGAATTTTTGTGGTGTCAGCTGTTGAGACGAATCGCTGAGCGCTTCTTCGGGATGATTATGAACTTCGATCATCAGTCCATCGGCACCTGTTGCGATTGCTGCTTTGGAGAGGGCGGGGATCAAATCTCGACGCCCTGCAGCATGGCTTGGGTCCACGAAAACCGGTAGATTACATTCCTGCTTGGCGAGCGCTACAGCGCTGATGTCAAGCGTGTTGCGCGTTGCATTCTCGAATGTCCTTATTCCACGTTCACAGAGGATAACATTGGGGTTACCGTTTTTTGCAATATATTCCGCGGCAAGCAGCCACTCCTCGACGGTTGAAGCCATGCCGCGTTTTAAAAGTACAGGTTTTCCCGATTTTGCCACAGCTTCAAGAAGTGAATAATTCATTGCGTTCCTAGCGCCAATTTGAAGCACATCAACCACATCGAGCATGGAGTTGAGATCTGTTTGTCGTGTAATTTCCGAGACAATAGGCAGGCCAACAGCTTGCTTTGCAGCCTTCAAAATGGCCAGTCCTTCGATACCAAGTCCCTGGAAGTCATAAGGTGAAGTCCTGGGTTTGAAGACACCACCCCGGAGGAGTGTTGCACCTGCGGCTTTCACAGCCTTTGCGATTGCAAGCATTTGTTCCATGCTTTCGACGGAACAGGGGCCGGCGATAACATGGAATGTACCTCCTCCAATCGTTAACGGACCAACCTTGATCTGAGTGGTTCCTGGCTGGGCTTCCCGGCTGACAAGTTTATAGCGTTTCTGGATCGGAATTACGCGTTCTACACAGTTAAGACTTTCAAGTATTTCAAGACTTTGGTGGGATGTCTCGTCACCCACTGCCGCTACTACTGTCCTGACTACGCCACGAATGGTATGAGGATCATATCCCAGATCACGTACAGCTTTTTCAACTGTTTTGACTTCTTTAAGAGATGAATGCGATTTAAGTACGATAATCATGTTTTACACCTTTAAGTCTTACACAGTTCCAGAATTCGGGATTCTCCCAGGTCGATTGGAATAATCTCGGCCTTTTCGGCGCTGCGCAGTTTAATTTCGATACTGTTCTTTGCCAATGAGCGTTCGCTAATCACCACGCGGATAGGGAAACCCAACAGATCAGCATCATTGAACTTGACGCCTGGTCTTTCGTCCCTGTCATCCAGTAGAACGTCAATTTTTTTCTGCTCCAAGCTCGCCATAAGAGTTTCGGCAGCTTTTACACTGTCATTGTGTCCGGTATTTGGAACAACAATCACGACTGAATAAGGCGCAACGCTTACCGGCCAGATTATTCCCTTTGCATCATGACTCTGCTCGATAACGGACTGAAGAGTTCGTGTTACGCCAATTCCATAACAGCCCATGACAACGGGTTTTTTCTCGCCTTTTTCATCAAGATAAATGGCGGAGAACTTCTCGGAATACTTTGTTCCAAGTTTAAAAACGTGACCTACTTCTATACCTCTTTTTTCCTTAAGACTGGCTTGGCATCTGGGACATTTGTCACCTTCTTTGACAGTACATAAATCCATGTATGATTGTATTTTTGCATCCCGTTCAAGGTCAACGTTTAGCAAATGCGTGTCTTTCTTGTTTGCACCTGTTATCGCGCCAGAATAACCGCGAAGACCTATGTCGGCGTAGACAGGGATATTCAGACCGACCGGACCGGCAAAACCAACCGGAGCTCCCGTAGCTTTCTCAATTGTCTTATCGTCAGCGAGCATAACGTTCGATGTTTCAAGTAATCTGGCAATCTTATGTTCATTGATTTCCCGGTCACCGGCTACGAGAATGGCTGTAGGGTTGCCGTTTATCAGGTAAATAAGGGTTTTAATCAGACGCATTGGTTCACTTTTCAGGAAGCCGGAGACCTCATCGATTGTCCTCATGCCGGGTGTTGAAATTTCTTCTGGTAATTTGTCATTATCAGGGAAAACCTTTGTTACCGGAAGTGCGCGTTCTGCTTTCTCAAGGTTGGCAGCATAGGAACAGGCTTCGCATTCGACGATACCGTCTTCGCCGGAATCAGCCATAACCATGAATTCATGGGACCATTTGCCACCGATGGCACCTGTATCGGCTTCAACGGTCTTTGTTCTGAGACCACAACGCTGAAAAATTCGGGTATAGGCGTCGTACATTGCCTGGTAACTGGCGTCAGCCTCGTCCCATCCAGTATCGAAGCTATAGGCGTCTTTCATAATGAATTCTTTGGCGCGCATCAGCCCGAACCTGGGTCTGATTTCGTCACGGAATTTGGTTTGGATCTGGTAAAAGGTTTTTGGCATTTGACGGTAAGAACTTATTTCCCTTGCAACGAGATCAGTAATGACTTCTTCGTGTGTCGGACCGAGAAGCATTTCTCTTTTCTGCCTGTCAAATACATGGTAAAGAACATTTTGCATGGTTTCGTAGCGTTCAGAGGTATCCCAAATTTCCCGTGGTTGAAGTGCAGGCATCAGGACCTCAAGTGCCCCGGCACGATCCATTTCTTCGCGGATGATATTCTCAACCTTGCGAAGAGCTCTGAGCCCTAGCGGCAAGAAGGTATAGAGGCCACCACCGAGTTTTCGTATCAAACCGGCTCTTAACATCAGTTTATGGCTGTCTATTTCTGCTTCCTGAGGATTGTCTCTCAGGGTTGGGATTATTGTTTTGGACCACTTCATTTCTGTACTCCAGTAATTTCTGTCGTATTTCACACTATATCAGAAACTTACGCAAGTTAAAAAAAAGGGATAACTGCTTATTTCAGAACATAACCTGAAAATAAGTGAGGGATAAAAGGGATGATTTGGTTGTAATTTCCTTTGGAAACGGGGATTTCTGCCTGAATATATTCTCCCGTCCAGCCGGAACCTGTATTTCTTTGCACATTCTCAATGAGTACTGAGACTTCTCGGCCTATGAATTTCTGCGCAAATAACTGTTTTTTCCTTTTTCCAAGGTCAATAAGAGTCCTGGATCGGCATTTTTTTGTTTTTTCATCAACTTGACCTGTTATTTCGGCAGCTTTTGTCCCCGGTCTTTTACTGTACGAAAATATGTGAAGATTACTGAACGGTAACCTGTTAACCAATTGAAGCGTATTGTCAAATGCTTCTTCTGTTTCACCGGGAAAGCCTACGAGTATATCTGTTCCAAGTCCAAGTAATGGTATTCTCGATACAGCGTATTCTATGAGCTCGATATATTGTTCGACAGTATAACGTCGACCCATTAGCCGCAATATGTTGTTATCACCACTCTGCATCGGTATGTGGATACTCCGGCATAGTTTGTCTGAATTTGTCATGTAATCAATAATTTCGTGTTCCACAGTGGAAAGTTCTATGGAACTAAGTCTGATGCGCGATATCCCCGGAATATTCTCAACCTTGTCCAGAAGGTCGGTTATTTGCCTGGAATGGTCCCTGTAGCACCCAAGATTTGCACCAGTCAGTACTATTTCTTTGTAACCATGGTCGGCAAGGGCTTTGGCTTCATTAATAATCTCATGGAAAGCGCGACTGGTTGGTTGACCACGGGCCGAAGGGACTATGCAATAGGAACAGCAAAAGTCGCACCCGTCTTGAACTTTGATTAGTGCCCGTGTTGAGTCGAAAACAGGTGTTGTGTCATGGCGTCTGAATACTTTTGTCTCTGTCTTGAAATTGTGTGTCTGAAGCAATTCTGGAAGCCGGAATTTAACATCTTGTCCAGCTGTGATATCAGCCCATCCTTCTTTGATAAGCCGCTCTCCATTTACTTCAGCGGCACAGCCGGCAAGAATAACTTTTGTATTTTTGTTCGAACGTTTGACTGAACGGGACAGTCTCAGGCAGTCTCGTTCTGCCTTTGAAGTCACAGTGCAGGTGTTTATGACGCAAACATCACAGGCCTGACCAAACGGCACTATTTTCCATCCAGCGGCCTTGAAGGATGCTGCCATGGTGGCAGTTTCCGCCTGGTTTAGTCTGCAGCCAACAGTTTTGAAGGCAACACATTTCACTAGGCTTAAACACGACTTACTGAACTATTGCGCCGGTACCGGCATTCTGCACAATCTGAGAATATCTTTTCAGGTAACCGGTATTTATTCGCGGCGTGAACGGTTTGAATTGGGCACGTCGGCGATCAATCTCTTCTTTGGACAGGCAGGCTTCAATCTTGTGGCCTGGTATGTCAATTCTGACCGTATCACCATCCTTAAGCAGGCCGATCAGTCCGCCTTCTGCGGCTTCAGGAGATACGTGCCCGATACAGGCGCCTCGTGTACCTCCGGAAAAACGACCATCGGTTATCAGGGCAACACTTTCGCCCAGTCCCTGTCCCATGATGTATGATGTTGGCCCCAGCATTTCCTGCATACCCGGTCCGCCCTTTGGACCTTCGTAGCGGATTACAACTACATGGCCGGCTTTTACACGGCCTTCCAGAATTCCTTTACATGCATCTTCCTGGGAATCGAAGATTATGGCTTTGCCTTCAAATTTCAGCATATTGGCGGCAACGCCGGCTTTCTTGACGACTGCGCCTCCTTCCGCAAGGTTGCCCGTTAAGACGGTAAGGCCACCGTCAGATGAATAGGGGGTACCAAGAGGACGTATAACTGCTTCATCACTGACTTTTGCCCGTGCTATGTTATGCCAGATTGTTTTACCTGTAACTGTGGGGCAATCCCTGTTTATCAGGCCGGGAATGTCAGCGATCCTTCGCATTATGGCACTGACACCGCCGGCACGGTCAACATCTTCCACGTGATACGGAGAAGAGGGCGCCACTTTGCAAATATTTGGACACTTATTGGATATGTTGTTTATACGGTCGAGGTTATATTTAAATCCTGCCTCGTGTGCTATGGCGAGCGCATGAAGGACAGTATTGGTGCTTCCTCCCATTGCCATATCCAGCGCAAAAGCATTATCCAGTGCCTGTTCTGTGACGATATCGCGGGGAAGTGGTTTGCCTGACAAAGCCATTTCAACGATTCTTTTGGCAGCCTGCCTGTAGATTTTCTTTCTGTCCGGATCAACGGCAAGTACAGTACCGTTGCCAGGCAGGGCGATTCCCAGCGCCTCGCAGAGGCAGTTCATGGAATTGGCTGTGAACATTCCAGAACATGATCCACATCCGGGACAGGCATTTTCTTCAATAGTCTGCAGTTCGGCATCTTTAATCTTGCCCGTACGATGAGACGCAACACCTTCGAACACACTGATCAGGTCGATTATCCTGCCGTCGGGCATTTTACCTGCGGCCATGGGTCCCCCACTTACAATCAGAGTCGGAATATTACAACGCAAAGCCCCCATTAACATGCCGGGAACGATTTTGTCACAATTAGGTATGCAGACAAGGGCGTCAAAACAATGGGCCTTAACCATGGATTCCACGCAGTCAGCGATCAGTTCCCGGCTGGGAAGAGAATACTTCATGCCAGAGTGTCCCATGGCTATACCATCACAGATACCGATGGTATTGAACTCGATTGGAACACCGCCAGCCTTTGTAATTTGAGCCTTGATATACCGGCCAACCTTGTCCAGGTGAACGTGGCCGGGAATAATCTGGGTAAAAGAATTACAGACTCCGATGAATGGTTTCTTGAAATCTTCAGAACGTATGCCGGTTGCCCTCAGTAGACTGCGATGAGGAGCTCTTTCCCATCCATTCTTTATTTGATCGCTGTTCATATTGGTTTCCTTTTTTTCGATTGTCAGGACCATACAGGCATGCAATGCATGCTTGATAATTAATTTACGGGCTGGGATACTAACAGTATTGCGACTGTTGTGCAAAGAAAATGCTGGAAGATACCCCGACAGTCTGTCATAAACTGGAAATTGTAGTACATGCTGTTACGGGAAACGGTTTCTCCTATGACCCGGTTTATAGGGAATATATGGGAAAAGTCAGATACCGATTTATTCCCGGTTTGTTTTAAGTTGTCAATCGTTGCTGTCCGACATAGTTCTGTACTTTTTAAGGATGATTTTGTAATTTTTTCTCATGAAATTGTCGGGATTCATGGCTTTTATACTACTGCTGGTTGTATGTACTTCCTGCCGGCAGTCGGACATCCGGACCGTTGAAATTAAAGTTCCGGAAATGAAAAACAAAACATGTGCGCAGATTGTGGCGAACGCAGTAGGCAGACAGGCTGGTGTCCAGCCCGATAAGATAGATGTCGATTTTGCGAAAAGGATCGTAATTGTCAGGTACGACAGTTTGGTAATTGCCCGGAAAAATATTGAATTTGCCATAGCGGAAGCTGGATTTCAGGCAAATGAAGTTCCGGCAAAGGCTGAGGCAGTCAAAGCGCTGCCGCCGGAATGTAAATAATACAGCCCTTATATCTTCTTCCAAATAATGAATGCACTCGTTGAGCAATTCCTGGATTATCTGTCGCTCGAGCGGGGGTTAAGCGCAAATACCCGTGCGGCATATGGTGATGACCTGACGAGGTTTGTCCATTTCCTCGAACGCAAGGGTGTTAAATCGTTCAACATGGTTGATAGGAAGCACCTGTTGGATTATCTGATGGCTGAAAAAGAGAGGGGTTTGCGAGTAAATTCGATCTCCAGGAGATTGGTGGCAATAAAGATTTTTTTCCGGTATCTTCAACATGAGTCGCTCCTGGTGCGTAATGTTGCAGAGGTGATGGATTCCCCAAAACTCTGGAAGGTCCTGCCCGAAGTTATGTCCCTCAAAGAGGTTGAGCGGATGCTGGAGGTGCCGCTGGGTGATGATAATCCATCCATACGTGACAAGGCATTGCTGGAGTTAATGTATGCAACCGGCTTGAGGGTTTCGGAGGCGGCTGAATTGAAACTCGAGGATATTCATTTTGACGAAGGATACATTCGTTGTCTCGGTAAGGGCAGTAAAGTGCGGATTGTGCCGTTTGGTGACAAGGCGCGAATTTGCCTCCAGCGATATCTTGCTGATGCACGGCCGGCATATGCCAGGGACAAACCGGTTCGTCATGTTTTCCTTACATACCGGGGAAAGAATTTTTCGCGAAAGGGAATCTGGAAACTGATCAAGAGTTATGCGCGAAAAGCCGGAATAAAAAGACGGGTTTCCCCGCACACAATGAGGCATTCATTTGCCAGCCATCTTTTGGCGAATGGGGCCCCATTGCGTGTTATTCAGGAGATGCTGGGACATGCTGACATAGCAACAACCCAGATATATACTCATGTTGATCAGGGCAGGTTGAAGTCAGTACATGAGAAATTTCATCCGAGGGCATGAGGAGGTGTCATATGTTGTTGTCGTTAAGAAGACGGAAAAATCCTTTCAAAGAATTAGAAAAAAGCATTGGGTACGATTTCCGCAGGATTAATCTGCTTGAGACTGCTCTCATGCACCGTTCATTCAGGTTTGAGAATTCCGGAATAACAAGTGACAACCAGCGAATGGAATTTCTTGGCGATGCTGTTCTTGGCTTCGCGACGGCTGCACATCTATATGAAAAGCATAACGAAAGTGATGAGGGTGACCTTACATCTTTTCGTAGTCAGACAACCAACGGGCAGGTACTGGCTGAAATCGCACGGTCAATTGATCTTGGCGCGCATATAAAAATGGGGAAAGGTGAAGAAAATTCGGGTGGAAGAAAAAGAGAATCAAATCTGGCAGATGCACTTGAATCGGTTATCGGCGCTGCATATCTGGATGGAGGGTTGAAGGCTGTTCAGAAGATATTTGACCGGTTGTTTGTACCAATGCTGGAGAATTTGAGTGGGGATGTATGGGAAGGGAATCCCAAGGGCAAGCTTCAGGAGCTTTCTCAGCGAAAGTGGAAGTGCAGTCCCCATTATCGGATAATCAGCAAGGAAGGGCCTCCGCACGCTACAATATTTACTGTTGAAGTAATCCTTGATGACGGGATTACGGGGGTGGGAAGAGGGCGTAACAAACAGGAAGCCGAGGCTCAGGCAGCATCTGAAGCTCTTTCTTGCATTGAAAGGCATAAAAAAAGGCACTAACAGTCAGTATCCTGAACCCATAAATTTCTTGAGTCTGAAGGGGTTCAAGTTTGACATGTCGAAATGTTTTGCCTAGATTTCCCCGTCATTTGTGGGCCGCTAGCTCAGCTGGTAGAGCAGCACACTTTTAATGTGCGGGTCGCCGGTTCGATTCCGGCGCGGCTCACCATGTTTCTCTTGAAGTGCAGTATCGAGAAATATGTCCTCTGTAGTTCCGACCAGAGGGATGAACAGTGTGAAGTTGTCACTCCGAGGCAGGAGCCCTTAGTTGTCCGGTTTCTGAATGACTCAGTATGAAAAAATGGCGACAAATCAGGAAGGTCGGAGAAGCAATACTGGTTTGTGCAGGTTTGGTTCTGATACCTTTCTTCCCCAGGATTATTATTGTAAAATTATCCCACTGGCTTGGTAATATTGGTTTCCTTACATGCGGTAAACTCCGTCGTATAGCCATGGCAAATGTCGATGTGGCATTTGGGAATTCCATTTCAATTCAACAGAAAGAGATAATTGTCAGGGATTCGTTTAAAACGTTTACTTTGGTTGTTCTGGATTTGTTCTGGTTCAGTGTTTTTGGCAGTAAAAGGATCCCGGCTTATCTGAGTTTTGATCCTTCTTTTCGTAATTATTTTGACAGAGCTCCGGTTGTTGCTGCCACTGCACACTACGGTAACTGGGAAGCCATGGGACAGGCCGCGGCACTTCTTGGAAAAGGACCGCTGGCTATTGCAACTCCGCTTGATAATGCCTTTGTCGACTGGATTTTAAGGCGATGGAGAAAACGTACAGGCCAGGGACTGGCAGAAAGAAGTGGAGGAATCAGGACTCTTGCGAAACTGCTTAAACAGGGCGGGAGAACGGCCTTGCTAATGGACCAGAATACTTTACCTGAAGAAGGTGGAATTTTTGTGAATTTTTTCGGACTTCCTGTCCCGGTTTCCAGGGCGGCTTATGCTCTGGCCTCATGGTCGGGTTCCGATATCGTTCCGGCGTTCTGTAAAGCCGAAGATAATGGATTGCGTTATGTGGCTTACGCAATGGATCCAATAAAAATTGAGAAGGATAAAACCTCAGAGGTTGAAATTACCCAGGCTGTCGCAAAGTCAATAGAAGAAGCAATCAGAAGGATGCCTGGCCAGTGGTTATGGATGTATAAACGCTGGAAAGTAATTCCGCCTGGTGCTCCAGCGGAAAAATATCCTTTTTATGCTCATAAATATGAAAGGCAGAATTCAAAATGAAGACAGGGATTATCGGGGGTAGCGGTTTGTATGATATGGAAGGTTTGACTGATGTTTCCAAGAAGGTGTTACAAACACCTTTTGGGAAACCTTCTGATTACTATACCTGTGGCAAACTGGGGGGCTATGAGGTGTGTTTCCTTCCGCGACACGGTCACGGTCATCGCTTCATGCCAAGTGAAATCAACTACAGGGCTAATATATTCGGGTTCAAAATACTTGGTGTCGAAAGAATTATTTCTGTCAGCGCTGTAGGAAGTCTTATGGAAGAACTTTCTCCTGGCGACATTGTGCTTCCGGATCAGTATTACGACCGTACCAAAAATTCAGCACAGCATACTTTTTTTGGAAACGGAATTGTCGGTCATATTGCATTTTCTGAGCCCGCATGTTCCGGACTTCGCAGGGTAATTGCCGCATGTGCAAAAAGAGTTGTGAAAAAAAACGGTAAGAAACCGAAGGTAAAGGTTCGTGAAGGTGGAACCTATGTCAATATAGAAGGACCGGCTTTTTCCACAAAGGCAGAGTCTTTGGTCAACAGGAAATTGGGTTTTGATGTTGTAGGAATGACCAGCCTTGCTGAAGCCAAGTTGTGCCGTGAAGCCGGGATATGCTATCAGGCCATGGCAATGGTGACGGATTATGATTGCTGGCATGAGTCAAAAAAACCTGTATCCGTTGAGATGGTTGTCGCACACCTTGTGGCCAATACGATTTTGGTTAAAGCTATTATCCGGGAATTGATTCCCATAATAAGCAGGGGCAAAAGAACATGTGGATGTCAGGATGCGTTGAAGGATGCGATCGTTACGAATAAGAACATGATCCCTCGTAAAACGAAAAAGGCCCTCGATTTAATTATTGGCAAGTATTTGTGATGCATGTCTTTTTTTTCCACACTGCTTGATATTGTTTATCCCAGATCATGTACCGCCTGCGGTTCTGAGACCGGGGCGGGACAGGGATATATCTGTTGGGACTGTCTTTCCGGTTTTGATGTTATTTCCAGGCCATTTTGTTCCGTTTGCGGTGATCCTGTGGACGGAATGATTGAACACGAGTATTTGTGTTCATATTGTGAACGGAAGAAAACCGGGTTTGATATGGCCCGTTCGGCGGTCAGATATCGCGGTACAGTTTGTTCCATACTGCAGTCGTTGAAATACAACAAACAGACTTTCCTCGTACAGGATTTGTTACCGTTTTTATCAGCATGTGTTACCACCCATTATTCAAAGGTTTACTTTGACGGTGTTACTTTTGTGCCGCTTTATCCGAGGAAAGAACGGGAAAGAACGTTCAACCAGTCCCGCCTTTTGGCCGGGAAACTGGCCCGAACGCTCGATTTGCCTTTTCTGCCAAATTGTCTGGAAAGAACAAGATACACAGTAACACAGACGGACCTCGATGCATCCCAGCGCAGGATGAATGTACGTGGTGCATTTGCTCCTTTGAATAGAAAATGGATCGATGGACGGACGATTCTTCTAGTCGACGATGTAATGACAACAGGTGCGACGGTTGATGAGTGTTCAAGAATTCTTAAAGAGGCTGGAGCGGCGGGTGTTTTTGTGGTAACGGTTGCACGTGGTTGATATGAAAGACGCGCTTGAAAGGCTTTATCGGCGGCAAACATTCGGGATTAAACCGGGACTGGATGTGATACGGACACTTCTTGAAAAACTGGGAAATCCCCAGCTGTCGTACGGGATAATCCATGTCGCAGGCACAAACGGCAAGGGCTCGGTGTGTGCAATGCTTGATTCGGTGTTGCGGACGGCAGGGTACAAGGTTGGCCTTTATACTTCACCTCATCTTGTTTCTTTTAATGAGAGGCTTTGTGTGGGCGGCATGCCGATCAGTGATGATGATCTCGTTGAATTGATTGAACGAATAGAATGCGTATCTTCAGAGGTTGCTGATGAGTTGAAAAGGGAACCTACTTTTTTTGAGTGCAGTACAGCCATGGCTTTCGAGTATTTCCGCCGGAAGGGTGTCAGCCTGGCGGTTGTCGAGGTAGGGATGGGAGGCAGGCTTGACGCCACAAATACTGTGATACCGATTCTTTCTGTTATTACCCGTGTTAGCCTTGAGCATATGGTGTACCTCGGTAGTAATATAGAAAATATTGTTTCTGAGAAAGCCGGGATCATCAAACCTGGTAAACCAGTGATTTGTGGGGCGACTGATGAAAAGGCTTTGGCGGTAATCAGACGCATAGCGAAAGAACGGGGTTCACCATTATTTAACGCGGCTGAGAATGCCGCCATAAATGTTATTTCTGCGGATCTAACGGGGCAAAAGATCAGTATCGAAACTTCGAATATTTCATATGGAACGATGAAATTACCACTGGTGGGTCAACACCAGGTTGAAAATCTTGCCACAGTTATTACGACGCTGGAAGTAATAGGTGACATTATTGGCGGCGTGATCGAGCCGGAAAAAATCAAAGCTGGAATTGCCGCGACAAAATGGAATGGGCGTTTCCATGTATTACAAGCTGACCCGCCGGTTATTCTTGATGGTGCGCACAATCCCGGGGCTGCCGAGGTGTTGGCGGAGACTTTTCGCCGTATTTTACGCGGAAAACCGTTAGGCTTGATTGTGGGAATGTGCGGTGACAAGGATGTTAACGGGTTTGTTAAACCGTTTGGTTCTTCTGTAAAGAAACTATGGGTGGTTCCTGTCAGGAGCGAGAGGAACATGCCTGCGGGGCAAATCGTATCTGCAGGCAGGGCAATGGGATGGGAGGTAACGGAGACGACTCTCCTGAAGGCATTTGGTGAAGCTGAAAACTGGGCTGAATATGCAGGAGGGGCGGTATGTGTAGCCGGTTCCCTTTTTCTTGCCGGAGAGGTGCTTGAAATGGTAGGGGAAGGTATCAGGAAAAAATGAAAAAAAAGAAACACATAGAGATTTTGGCGAGGGGTGTATTTATTGACCGGGGAAAAGTGCTTTTGTGCCATACAAAAGGTGCGGAAAATACCTATCTACCGGGTGGGCATGTGGAATTCGAAGAATCAGCGAAGACTGCGCTTGTCCGTGAAATAAAGGAAGAACTTGGTCGTAATGCTGTTATCGGACGTTTCCTTGGTGTTGTTGAGCATTCTTTTATTCAGAAGGGGAAACGTCATTGCGAGATAAACCTTGTTTTCGAAATGAGAATTAAGGGGTTGAATTCTGTTACAGAACCAGTTTCGCACGAAAACTATATCGAATTTCTGTGGGTTTCCTTGAAAGGACTGTATTCAATAAGTCTGGAGCCGGCGGTATTGTGTAAATTTCTTTTGTCATGGCTTAAAAAAGGAAAACCAGACCAGGGGTGGATGACAAACCTTTGATGGCCCTTGAATTATGAATTGAAGACCGGGCGGCGGGCGTGGTATAGAAAGGTGATTGCTTTGCGCCGGGGTGGCGAAATGGCAGACGCACCAGACTCAAAATCTGGCGCCCGCAAGGGCATGAGGGTTCAACTCCCTCCTCCGGCACCAGCCTTCGCCTGTAGTGAGGCGGCGGATCAGGCTGTTGCGGTCAGGTAAGTTGAGCGGAAGAAAGACTACTTGGGCCGATATGCAAAGGCTACGGCTTGGCATGCCATACAGAAGATCTGTAAAACACTGAATAAGTGGCGATTTTTCGGTTTCAATATTTGCATGGCACTGCTAGTATCGGGGCGATTACTTTATGGCGAAAACTGTACATTTGATGGTTGAAGCAGGGCTGAATAAAGGAAAGAACATTACAGTGCCTGTTGATGGAGCCCGGCTGGGAAGATCCTCCAAAAACGACATTGTCCTCGAAGATCCTCTGTTGTCCCGTCATCATTGCCGTCTTTTTTTCAAGCCGAACGAAGGGATGTGGGTTACTGATCTTGGGAGTGCTAATGGTACGATAGTAAATGGTAACACAATAACAGAGGTGCGTATCAATGTCGGCGATACAGTGACAATCGGCGATACGATCCTCAGGGTTCTCTCCGATAGCGTTGAAGAATCCAATGCAAGTCCAACAGATTCTCTCAAGACTACTGGTCCGGTGGTTGATCTTGGTCTTAAATCTGAAAAAGAGAAAATGGAAGGGGGACCGGCAAAGTCGCCTCTAAATCTTCTTGTGATTGTTGGATTGATTGCGGTTGCTGCAGTGGCTGCGATTTGGATTCCCAAGCTAACTGCTAAGGGTAAATCAAAGCAAATTGCACCTTTGTCTGTTGCCAGTACAGCGCAAACCCTTGAACTTGAATATGAAAAGGTCCTGGCCAATACAGGAAATGTGTTCCGTTATAGTCTCAAAATATCCACCAATAATATGATATCTGTGCAAATAGATGATATAAAAAATGACCGTCATCCCAGGAAAGAGAAACAAATGAGCAGTGAATATTCAAAAAGCCTTGCCAAGACTATTATGGATTCGGGCTTTTTTTCGCTTTCAGATGAGTATCAGGGAATCCAGCCTGATATCATGGAACAATGGGACCTTTCAATAACCATCGGTAAAAAAACCCATAGAACGCGCGTGATTAACAGGGTTGAACCTGAAGGTTTTGCGGTTATAAGGGAAAAGATTGAACTCGCAGGTAAAAATGAACTTGGCTTATGGGCAATGGAGTCATCGCCTGCGAAGCTTATTCAAATGGCAAGAGATGCACATATGCTTGGTAAAAAGTATTATGACGAACGCGAGATCAAGTACGGGAACCTTTCAATGGCACAGAAGAGTTTCATCGAGGCCGACTCTTATCTTGAAACGGTTGATCCCAAACCTGATTTCTATCCTGATGTTGTTGCCAGCATTACAGACTGCAAGAAACTTCTCCAGGATAGATATAATGATCAGAATTTCCGGATTGAACGTGCCCTGAAACTGGGCGACTGGGAAGAGTCTGCGAAAGAGTTGAGGATATTACTTGAAATGATTCCGGACGGTAATGATCAGCGTAATAAGGATGCACGGAAGAAACTGCTTGATGTTGAAAAACATCTTGAAAAGAAGAGGTAATCAAAAGTTTCCAGAATCAATGGGATAAATATGCGTTTTGGAAAATATATTCTTAATGTTGTGATCATGTCTTTTGCGGTCGCTGTGGTCATGGCGTCTGATGATCAGGAAAAGGGATGCCAGATCAGGGTCGTAACCGACCCGCCGGAGGCAGTGGTTTACTGCGATGGCATCATGAAGGATCCTGCTCCGATCATAATCAGTGATTTAAAGGCGGGAGATCATCTTGTCACTGCAGTAAAACAGGGTTACAAAGAAGTCAGACGTTCCATTTCATTACTTGAAGGTCAAAAAACTGCTGTTGAATTGAAACTGGAACCAATAGTTGGACTTGTGCTGGTTTATTCTTCGCCTAGTGGTTCTGATGTACAAATTGACGGTGCCGATCGCGGTAAGACGCCCTTGTTGATTCATAACCTTCCTCTCGGAAAATATCGGTTGAAGGTAAGCAGTCAGGGGTATGCACCAAAAGAGGTTGATCTGGTCATAAAGGACAGGACCCCGATGAAAATGGATATAAACCTCTTTTCGGATTCGGCGATGCTTGAACTCTCATCCCAGCCCCAGGGTGCAGATGTCACATTGAACGGAATAGCAAAGGGTAAGACACCGTGTGTTATTGATCGTATTCCAGCCGGCAATTGTCAGCTGGAAATGGTTCTGGATGGTTATGCCCCTTACAAACAAGTTCTGAGTCTTCAGGCAGGCCAACGTGAGAAGATGACGGCGGTTCTTAAGGTCATCCCTTCCGAGTTGACAGTTGTAACCATTCCTGCAAAGGCGCGGGTTTATGTGGAAAACCAGTTCCGGGGTGAGTCGCCTGTAACGCTTCCAAACCTTACGCCGGGTGAGTACCGGATAAGGGCCGAACTGATAGGATGTGAACCGCTTGCGCGTACGGTGAAACTCGAAAAAAACCAGAAGCTTGTAGAGGAATTCCGATTGATGCGTGACTGCGGTATTTTGGAATTAACCACTGAACCTGCCGGTGTTAAGGTTCTTGTGGATGGCAAAGATTCTGGAGTTACCGTCGCCAAGGCAAATGAGACAGATCGTGTATCTGAACCGTTGACTATTGATTTCCTGTCTGCCGGACCACATCAGGTCCAGTTGGTAAAGAAGGGGTATTTCGATGCCTCGGTTGAAGTGACCATTGAGAAAGAAAAGACGGCTGTTCGTCATCAACAGATGAAACAGAGATTTATTCCTGACTGTGAAGTCAGGACGATAACGGACGAAGTTTTCAAGGGAGTTCTGACTGACGTTGATGCGCAAGGAAATGTTAAACTTGAAATCAGGCCTGGCATTTTCAAGTCAATACCGGCAAAGGATGTAAAGATGCGGTTACCGTTAAGAGCGGAGAAAACCGCCACTCAGGGTCAGTGACGTGTTATTACTGCAAGTCTGAACAGCCTGATCACCACAGCAATTCCCACCAGAGATAATCCTATATATACAGCAATACGGGTCTTTTTGTTACGTCCTGTCTTTTCTGATGTTGTATTCACCTGCGCATTTGTAACTGCCTGAACTATGTTGGTGACGACAGGTTTTGGAGGCGGAAGAGGGGGCAGGTTCATGAATGCCGATGTGATAAGTTCCTGTGCTTTGGCGTCGCGCACCTTTCTGTCGTTGCTCCCGAGGACGACAGCGATCACACGGCGATCATTACGAATTGCCGTTACTGAAATCGAAAAACCTGCAACCGTATAATAACCGGTTTTCAGGCCGTCACATCCGGGAAGTGTTTCAAGGAGATGATTGTGTGTGCGCATCACAAAAAGTGGGTCCTGGCGGAAAATACGTTCACGGGCAGAAGTATAACGAAATATGTCGGGATGTTTTATCAACTCCCGGCAAAGTAATGCCATGTCACGTGCAGTTGTTACATCAGGTTGTTGTCCCTGTGCTGGAGGAAGGCCATGGACGGAGGAGAATTTTGTTGATTTCATGCCCAATTCTGTGGCCCGTGCGTTCATGAGCTGGACAAAGCCTTCTTTTGATCCTGCCACGTGAATTGCAAGGGCTGTCGCCGCATCATTGCCGGATTGAACGATCATCCCGTAGAGAAGATCATCAACGGAAAAAATTTCATGCTCTTTCAGGTAAACCTGCGATCCCCCGACTTTGGATACTTCGGCATTAGCCGTAATCTTGTCATCGAGTTTCAGGGACCCTTTCTCAATCTTCTCAATAAGAATCAATAGGTCCATGAGTTTGACCATGCTTGCCGGGTAACCGGCTGTGTCGGCGTTATCTTCGAACAAGATCTTTCCGGTTGCAACATCTACAACGATGGCGCCGAGATAGGGGTCACGGGAATTTGTTTGAACTGGAGCCCGTCCTCTGGAAGATGACGGAGCTTTTTTCTTTGCTGCTTCTGCCGGTACAAGCAATGTCCCAATTAAACAGATTACGACGCCCAGATGAAAAAAAGAATATTTCCTTGTGATCATGTCAATAAATGTCCGTTTCCCGAAGAGATTATCCTCGAACTGTTTGAATTAAAAAAACGGGGCGTACTGTAAACGATTTCCCGGAAGAACGCAAACAGGAGAATAAATATTTTTCAGTCTGGTTAATCCGGGTCACTACATCGATTCCATCAGGCGGGCCATGATAGGGCCGAGCAGTATCAGGAATACAGCGGGGAATATGAAAAAGAGCAGGGGGCCAAGCATCTTGACTGGTGCCTGATTAGCCAATGCTTCGGCACGTTCAAAACGTCTTTGTCTTATCTGGTCTGCCTGTATACGCAGAATGGAACCAATGCTCACACCGAGTTCGTCGGCCTGTACCAATGAGTTTACAACTGAGCGCAAATCCGAGAGATTAACCCTGTATGACATGTCGCGAAGCGCTTCGCGTCTCGTTTTGCCGATCTGAATTTCACGGATGACCCTTATAAGTTCTTCCCCTAGTGCGTCAATTGTACGGCGTTCAACATTACGCTGAAGAGCGGTCATGAAATCCATGCCTGCCTCAACTGACAGCGTCAGCAGGTCAAGAACGAATGGCAGGGACTTTTGTATGCTTCTATGTCGCTTGCCGAGAGTTTGTTTAAGCCAGAGCACCGGGTAAATAAAGAACCAGGTTGGGCCAACAAGGTAAAGAAGAACGTCCATTTTCATCAGGAATGAATTTTTTGTTATCGAAATTAAAGCTGCCATCAGGCCGATCCATATTGGTCCAATAACAAGCGGAAGAAGTACACGCAAGGCCAGGAATTCATTCTCATGAAGAAGTCCCTCAAACCCGGCGGCAATAAGGGCACGTCTCATTTTCTCCTTTGTTGGAGCAAAAGCCAGTCCGGCCATGAAAGGCATTACGTTCGGTGTTAACGGCAGTAGCATGCGGAAAAGAATAGGCAGTTTGCGTTCCTGCTTACGTCCGTCTGCAAGTGTTACATAGGTGATCTGGCGCGCAACAGTGGCGATATACCATGTCAGAACACCGGCTGATGTTCCCCATAATAAGCTCAGGAATGTAAAGTAAACCGTGTTCATACGTCGATATCCACTATCTTTCTTATCACAAGTCCTCCGCAGACGATCAGGATCACTACACCTACGATAATGAGCATTCCAGACATTGAATGCAGGAATGGCATCATCAAACCCGGGTCAACGATACTCAAGGCAACACCTATCACGACCGGCATCAGACTGACTATTATTCCCTGGAGACGGCCCTGGGCAGTCAGCGTCTGGATACGGGTTTCTATACGCATTCGTTCGCGTATCGTTGAAGCGATTTTCTCGAATATTTCCGTCAGATTTCCGCCGGTTTTACGGGCAGTTTCAATGGCATTTACCACAAGGGATAAATCGTCACTGCCAACCCTCTGTTCCATGTTTGTAAGTGCATCGGAGAAATTTACACCCAGCCTTGTCTGCTGAAGGAACATGTCGAACTCCTGCGCAATCGGCATTTCACCTTCCTTTACAATGGATTCAAATGCCTGAGTAATACTGAAACCGGCTTTTAATGCGTTACTCATATTTACGAGCGTATCGACAAGCTGGAGATTAAATTTCAAAAGACGCCTGTTTTTCAAAAAACGAAGAAGGAATTTCGGTGTATAAAGTGCCGGAACTGCAACAAGCAATCCGACCAGTGTACCGGCAAGGAAACCTGTCTTGGATGAAAATCCGCCAATAAGAAGAAATATTGCTATGAAACTGATTACTGCAGCTGCCCAGCCCATTCGTGCTATCTGCTGGGGCGGCACGAACATGAATACTTCTTCGAACTGCCTTGCCATTTGCTCGGAATAAGAACCTGTATATTGTTCCGCGCCCGAGAAGGTGGAACGCATGAGAACATATGTAAGACCGGCCAGGCTCACTGCAAATAAAAAAGGCACAATCAACATTACTGCAAACGATGACATTTAGATTAGTCCTTCCATTTCTGCGGATCGAAAATGGTTCTATCTATTGACAGACCGCGTGCGCCGATTTCTTCAATAAATGTCGGGACTGCACCGGTTGGGTGGAAGTGTCCGATGACTTTCCCATCGGAGGACACGCCTGTCTGTTTAAATTCGAAAATATCCTGCATGGTGATTTGTTCGCCTTCCAGACCTACCACCTCAGTCATTTTGGTTATCTTACGTGTGCCATCACTGAATCGCGATTCATGGACGATAACATCGATGGCTGAAGCAACCTGTTCGCGTATGGCACGGACGGGCAGTTCCATACCGGACATCAACACCATCGTTTCAAGCCTTGAAATCACGTCCCTGGGTGAATTTGCATGAACCGTTGTGAGTGATCCGTCATGACCGGTATTCATGGCCTGTAACATGTCCAGAGCTTCGCCGCCACGGCATTCACCAACGACTATCCTGTCCGGCCGCATTCTCAGGGCGTTTCTTACAAGGTCACGGATTGTTACGGCGCCTTTACCCTCTATATTTGGCGGGCGTGCCTCGAGTCTCACAACGTGAGTTTGCTTGAGTTTCAATTCTGCGGCATCTTCAATTGTCAAAATTCTATCGGTTTCGGGAATATAACTGCCAAGGACATTGAGTAGTGTAGTTTTTCCTGAACCGGTACCTCCCGATACGATGATGTTTTTTCGCATAATAACGCATATTCGCGCAAATTCAGCCAGTTCCGTGGTGATTGTGCCGAACCTGATAAGGTCTTTTACTTCAAGAGGAATTTTGGAGAACTTCCTGATGGTCAGGCATGGACCAACCAGCGAGAGAGGATGAATGATTGCATTAACACGGGAACCGTCGGGAAGTCGTGCATCAACATAAGGCTGGCTCTCGTCAATACGTCTGCCTATGGGAGAAACAATTCGTTCAATAATTGCGAGTACGGATGAGTCGTCCAGAAAAGTTTTGTCGGTTAATATCAGTTTACCTTTCTTTTCTATATAGAGCTGTGACGGGCCGTTGACCATTACTTCAGTTATATCCGGGTCTGCAAGCAAATCCTCTATTGGGCCGAGGCCGATGGCTTCATCATAGATTTCCTTGATCAATATGGCCGGGTCCATGCCGCTCGGAAGACGCGAGCTGACTTCTTTGACAATAGCCTGAATGTATGAAAGAGCCTTGTCCTGCAGCTCCTGCTTGCTTATCCGTGATGCCGTGAGTCGTTTTATATCAAGGCGTTCAACCAATTCACGGTGGATTTGTTGTTTTACGGAACGCTTTGCCTCAATATCGGTTACTGGTAAAGAAACAGGTACTGAAGGAGAAGGGTGGGTGGGGGCAGGAGGTGGTGCAACAGGGGGCGGTTCTCTTACAGGTACAGGAATTACTTTTTCAGCAGGCGGCGGGGGTGGCAGTGGCGGTAATATTTTGTTCAGCTGAATAATGAGGACAAATGGTCCAATGGCAATTTCCTGGTTGATGCCAATGTTCACCCGTCCGTTGATTTTTCTGCCTGCAACAGTTGTGCCTGATGTTGAAGCAAGGTCTTCCAGCCAGAAAGTGTCTTTTTGAATTGTAAGGATTGCATGTCTGCCTTCGACGCTGGAATGAGGCAGGCAAATTTTGCAGTCGTCGTCACTTCCAACTGTATATATACCAGGGGGTATGGCAAACATGTTTGTTTGTCCACCCGGTCTCCTGATTTCCAATTTTATTGCATCAGCCATATTTTTTATACGGAAATGTTACGGTGTTGTACTGTGCCTGATTACTTTCTGCCGGTATTGATTCAATTCCGGCAACGAAGTCTGGATTTGCTGGAAATTAACTTCAGGCAGATCCTTTTCAAAAGACACGTCGGTGGGATTCCTCAAAGAAAGCATCAAGCTGCCTTTCATTTGCTGGGCAAAGACCAGTAATTCCGCTTCCCGGGGGGTCACTTCTACGGTAATGCTGTTATAACTGGCGGAACCAGCCATATGTCGCCGTCTTAAATTGGACTGTTTCGCTATTGTCTGTCCGGTTGCAAGAACCGTTACGTCCTGAAGTACTGTTAAAGTTACAGTTTCCATTTGGCCTGGAACCTTTTTTGATGGAAACGAAAAAGTTCCAAGGATATCAATCCGGTCGTTCGGCAGTATCAAACTGCTGACTGCCGCGGATCCGCTGATTGGCAGGGATATGGCGCGCATTCGCGGACTGACAATGGCTGCCAGGCTTAAATCGGCACTCCTGTCTGCTCCTTCAATATTACTCCAGAGAATGGCCCTGTTTCTGCCCACGGCAAATATTACTTTCTTGCCAAGAATCTGTTGTGCATCGTCCGTAGTAACCACATCAGGTGGAACGGTTGACTCCAGAACGTTATCAAGTCCGAGATCTTCCTTCCTGATGGCTGTCTGAGATGGTATGTCGCTGGACGCAACAACTATGTCAACTCGCTTTGCGCCGGCATACATTTTCTGCCGTTCTTTTTCCAGGGCATCACGTTGGGAACGCAGATATGAACCTGTCAGCCAGAATGCAAGCAGGCCGACAACGATGGAAATAATGGGTATGATTTTCTGTTTCATTTTTACTCCTATGATAAATTACAGAACCGGACGAACCGGTTTCCTCTCTATTTATTCTATTCCCCGTTGTTTATGCAATAATGTAATTCTGTTCTTTCCAGCTGTTTCAGACGGATCAACCATGACACAGCATATTTCGTGCTCTTTGTTGAAAACAAGCATGCTTGGGCCATTTTGTGCTGAATAACCGGGCATAGCCGGTGTCCAACCGGATGAAGCAAGCTGGGAAGTAAAGAAGCTGCGAACAGACGCTGGATCTGAAGTTGTCTGGGAGACTGCCAAACCTGCGTTTGATTTGTCGTCTGCAGCATAGAATGTCGGCTCACTGCCCGGGAAGGATGGGATGTCTTTTATCATATGCTGTTTAGGAGGTTTGGCAGATGCCCGGAAATCCCCCTCGGACTGCTGGATCTTGAATACAAGAGTCTGGATATTGTTCCCAAGTTTAATTACCGTCAATCGCATGATAAATCCTTCGGTTCTTGCAGTGATAAAAGCCATGGTGCCGCCTGAATAGATAATATTTTTTGTGTTGAATATATGGCTAAGTTCGCTGACCAGTTGGGTTATGGATTTATTAAAACCAACGACTGCCAGATCTCCTTTACCGCTGTTGATAGTGACCGATGATTCATAGGCCAGGGTTCCGCCGGACATCAACAGTGCTTTCGTACTGTCCAATACTGTACCTGAACGTTCAAATACCCGCCCGTGGCATAAGATGGCGCCGGCACACAGTATTGCGGCACCAGAAATAACATATCCATGCCTTTTGCTCATGTTTAATAAATTCCGTTTAACTGAGTCATCCAGACATTGCATTCCACTTCAATGGTTTTTGCGTCATAGAACAAGCGTACCGCAGGTACTTCGTCTATAGGTACTGTTCTTTTATCGGATCCAAGTACAAGGCCGAAAGATGAGGATGGATTTACTACTTGATCGCGAAGTTTAGACAACCTGTTGTTCGGGATTTGGTTAATGATGTCCCAGTCGGAATCAGCACTGACGGCCTTGTTCACGATCAAGCTGCTGAATTCCGAACCGTTGGCGGTTGTGGCGTCATCATCCTTGGTGTATTGCCCTTGTACCGGGATGTTGTGTTCTCTAAACCATATTTTATCCTTCCCCTCTGTTCTTTCGTGAATGTATCTCGCATCAGAGAGGACATCGGCATCCTGTGAAGCGGCAGATGCGGCATTGTTTCGTGCAGTTGTCATCGCATCACTGTGTGAGGAAATCATAACTGAACCAATGCGCAGACATGCAGCGATAGCAAGGAATGCTATCAGACCGACGAGAAATTCGACCAGTGCCTGGCCGCCCTTGGCGGAAAGACAGGGAGACAGGGAGAAACCCGTCTTCGCTAAGAAGCTACGACGTGGCACGCGGAGAAACGGCGACTTTATGAAACGAAGAATGATTTTAACTGTATATATGAATAATATTTTCATAATCAATGACCTCGTCGTGTACCTCCACCGCGACCGCCCGGTCCGCTTGTAAATGTACACTGCCAACTGTTTGTTGAGAGCCAGGCAATCCCGGATTGTCTGAAATCATTGTCTTCCCAGGTCATAAGGGCCTGGCAATAGAGACATGATGAACCGGGTTGCGGACCATTTTCCATATATACAGGAAGATGTTGTTCAATATGTTTGCGCCAGGCAATATTATATGCGCCTCCGGAAGGAGCTGATGATGCGTCAATAGGAAAAAGCCTGACTGCTCTGAAAGCGGGCAGAACTACATCAAATGCGTTGGGGCGCTGGTTATCGGCAAGATATCCGAAAGGTTTGGCGGCGGCAGTCCATGTTACTGTGTGTGATTTGGTTTTGTCTTTGCCGGACGGGGTCAGTCGCATGATATTTGCATCTACCCGGATTACCGCGTCTGCTCCTGCATAATTGTATTGAGGTTTCAAGGTGCCTGTGATCGGGAAAGTCGAATCTGTCATAATGTCCCAGGTTTTCCATGGTGCCCCATAAGCGTACCAGATGGCGTTGGCGGTCATGCCGGTAGTATTCAATTCTCCGGGAATCTGGCGTTCGGTGGCAATGGCATTGACAGTATTTTCATCTGTAAGGTCTGACAATCGTGTAATCTGTTTATTCAAACCAAGGCCGAATATTTCGCTGTTCATATACACTTCGTGGGGCGGCTCGGGAAGGGCTGGCCACCAGCATGGAAAGAAATTCTGATAATCTTTCAGAAGCGTGGGTTCATGTTCGTAAAACCAGCACCATGATCTTCCCGCTAAAGCCTCATAAAAGTCGATCAAAAGAAGCACATGACCGCCGGTATAATCGGTATAGAGGTGGGCGTTGTCCGGCCCTGCCACGACACCATCTTTTGCTATCAATTCCAGCATACTTGCATATTCCGGCCAGCATCCCGGGTATGGTTCGGAGAAAAGTGGCGTTCCATCCTCCGGATTTATCTGCGATGGATAATCATATCTTACCTGATGGGCATGCTCGTTTAGCAGAGTGTCGAAATCCGGATTTGGAAATATTCCATTGTTCTTTGCAGCCTGCTGGGAAGCCATCATGGCGATCATAGGGCCGACATAACATAACCGCGCCTGCATGTTGGTGATAGCCGCTTCTGCTTCCGTGTTACTGGCGCTCAACGCCATGGCGTGCATGATGTTAAGATCGCCTATCAGGTTCAGAGTAATGCCCTGCCAGCGCGCGGCTATAAGCGCGGCGGAATCACCGGCATTGCGGCTGACGGATTTAACATAAATTGCTTTATGGAGATCGAATATCCAGATCACTACAAAAAAAAGAATGAACAAAACCATCATAAAAAAAATAATGGTTTGTCCATCAGCATTTTTTCTGTTGTTACCAGGATTGGTCATCAATATAAAGGGGGTAATGATTTTCGATGTCCGACGAACCATGGAGATCGATCGTATCACCTGCATAAAAAGTCCTGTGCAGCGGGACCCAGAGGTCGTAAGTCTGTTGTGCGGTAACGTGTAGAACCTGAGGGATGGTTCCGTCGCCCATCTGGCCTGCTCCGGGATCAAAGACTATGGAATCCCAATTGGAATAGTTGAGATAATACTCTGCCCGTCCCATGTTTTCAGACGCCAGATAATCCGGAATTCGCGCCCGTTCCAACTCATACTGGCCGGATGGAGGAGAAGGGTTTGCCACCACATTCGTGAACAAAACCCCGGGTTTCTTTGATTCTATCAACCCACCAAGATACGGATCGTCATTTTCGTATTCCGGAGTGGTCATTTTTCCGGCATTTGGAATGCAGGCAATGCGGCCGGTTTTCTGTACCATGAATTGATTAAATCCAACGGTTCTGGCGCGTGCACTGCAGGAAGCCGCATAAAAGAGAACTTCCCGGGCTGCAGTTAATTCTGCAACCTGAAGCATTATCATGAAAACCACACAAATGAGACAAATAACAAAGCAGGATTCAATAATTGACTGGCCTGCCCGAGCAGAAAACTCCTGTTTTCGCGCGGGCAGGTGTCTAGATTTCGCGCGCATCCGGATGGCAACAATAAGCATACATTAATTGCCTGAGATAGGTCCGTCTTTGTTGACCTGTTTCAAGAAGTCCTTAGATTCTGTCTGCGTAGCTTCATTCACCTTGTCTTGTTCACCGCCAAGTTCCAGCGTAGCTCCACCAAACATACTTCTGATCCTGTCGCTGAAGACTCCGGCGATTGCAATTACTGCAATTGCAATGATAACCACGAGAATTATGTACTCAACCAGCGTCTGACCTTCTTTGCGTCTGAGTTTCCTGTTCATGTCGAATCCTCCTGTCGGTTGTTTATTATCTATCAATGTTTGTTTTTTCAGGAATGTTTCCCCGGTTACATTCCTGTGTAAAATCATTTTATGGGTATTCCGATGCTACGAGATTGACCACCCTGTCACTGTGCTGTTTGTATGTGTAGAGAAACATCGACAATATGACGGCTGTTGATAACAGAAGTACCGTCATTATTACATATTCAATCATGGCCTGGCCATTTCTCGATCCACGTATTTTATTATATAAAACAGCAGAACTTGGATAATCAATCGTCATATTTTTTATATGTTTCCTAATATAGAATAGCATCTTGACGTTAAAATGTAAACAGTTATCATTATCTTAACTGTAACAGCCAACGTCCTTTGTGGACGTATTATTGTAATATATTTTCAGATGAAATCAGTCATAAAACTGAGCGTATTTGTTTTTGCTGGATTTCTCCTTGTTGTGTCGGTCTTGTTTGCCGGGATTCTTGTTTGCCGGGAATGCGGTTATGAAAATCCTGAGGGAAAAGAGGCATGCGTTCACTGCAAGGCGAAACTACCGGTCGTGAAAACGTCGAAACAGCCGGCCGGCGGTCAGGCTGAAAACAATCTTTCTTCCGGCAGGGTAAAGTTTATCGATCCCACGATAGTTGAAAACGAAATCCAGATGGCTCAAAAGATTTTCGATACAGGTGATTTCGAAACTGCGAATCTTTTTGCCAGGAATGCCGCCGCTCTTGAAATGCTGACAGATCCTGCCGTAAAGGGGGAACGTTCAGAGCGTATTGTAGAGCTGAGGAAGAAGAGCGAGACTGGTGGAATGACGGTGGATCGGAAATGTCCTGCATGCGGGGGAACGGGCCGACTCATGATAGAAGCACAAGCCATGGATGGAAAGACAACAAACATCGAAGTGGCCGGAAAATCATGTCAGAAATGCAGTGGTACCGGAAAAGTAATGAGACCTTCCACCATGGATGAAAGAAGATTTAAAATGGGGCGCGGCATGAGCCGTTATACGGCGCTTCAGCAAAGCAGGAAATATGTTCAGACGGGAGCGGCATGGATACCCGTGGATTTGGAAGGGAAGCTTTCTGTTAAGAACATTATTCAGGTTAAAAAAACAGTGGCTGGGCCTTGCCCGGCCTGCATGGGGCTGGGACGGGTGGATTGCAGTAAATGCAAGGGACAGGGAGAGCTGAAGTGTACTTTCCAGGGATGTGTTCGAGGGAAGGTTGAAGTCACTGAAGACGGAAGACTTGTAAAAGGGAAGGCGAAGCGCGATGTCAAGTGCAAGAACTGTAATGGTACAGGTTTTGTGGCTTGTGTGGAATGCCGTGGTAAAGGTAGTCTTGTGTGCAAAAAGTGTAATGGAAATGGCGAAAGATCTCTTTGTGTGAAGTGTGGCGGACAGGGAGGCATTACCTGCAAGCGTTGTCAGGGCAGTGGCACAAGTAAGGATACGATTTGTGAAGAGTGTCGTGGTGAAGGGGTTCTGGAATGTTCCTCGTGCAATGGTGACGGAAGAAAAAGATGAGCCAGCTGCAAATAACAGGATTTGAAATACTCGAATGTCTTGGACAGGGTGGCATGGCCACTGTCTGGAAAGCCCGGCAACTATCGCTGGATCGAATAGTTGCTATAAAGGTTCTTTCCTCGCGAATGGCCAGGGATGTTGCCGACATAGAGCGGTTTCTCAAGGAGGCAAAGTCGGCGGCCAAGTTGAAGCATTCGGGGATCATTCAGGTTTACGATGTCAACGCCGAAAACAACCAATATTACATCGTCATGGAATATGTGGCCGGTTACACGGTTGGCGACTGGCTCAGGCGAAAGAGTATATTGTCCGAAGAGGATGCACTGCTGGTTGTTGATTCTGTTGCTGATGCTCTTGATTATGCGTGGAACAAGGAAAGCATCATTCATTGCGACATAAAACCGGACAACATCATCATTGATTCTGATGGAACGGTCAAGGTGGCTGACCTTGGTCTGGCACGTACGATTTCAGCCATGAGTACGCGACAGGAAGATGAGTATGTCATGGGTACTCCGGCGTACATGTCTCCGGAACAGGCGAGGGGGGATGGTGATCTTGACTGTCGTGCGGATATCTATTCCCTTGGAGCGATGCTTTATCATCTTGTTACCGGCAAGATCCTTTTCGAAGGGAATGCGGATGGCGAGATAATGGAGATGCAGGCTGGAAATGCGACAGTTGAGGATCCGCTGGATACCAATCCGAAATTGTCCAAGCCATTGTGCTGGCTGATTGAAAAGATGCTGGCAAAGGACAAGAATGGCAGACCGGCAGACTGGGCGGCGGTTCGTGTCGATATTTCCAGGGTAAAGAAGGGAAGGGTACCGGCCGGACCTGCATTGCCAGAAGGTGCCAGTACGATCAGTAGAAGCAAGCGGCGTACTCTGCAGGATCATGCTCACACATCAAAGATTCAGCAGAAGACGGAAAAAACATCTTCGCCATTCCTGGGTTTTTTTGTTGTCCTTATACTGGCATTTATTGCCGCAGGAGTCATGTGGTATGTCCATGCGAACAAACCACGGCAACCTGTTCCAGAACAGACTCTTCCCGGAAAGAGAGTTCATCCGGGGTCAATAGATGTGAAACATCCTCAAACGCCTTCACCCGAACAAACTGCGATGGAGATGTTTGAGTTTGCGAAAAAATGGGCCAGCGAGAACAAAGGCAATTATACGGAAATCAAGGTCCGGTTTGAAAAAGTCGCAAAGGAGACCAAAGGGACCAAGTATTCTCTGATGGCAGAAGATGAAATAAAGAAATTAAACCGGGAACAGGAGAATGAGATAGAAAATATTCTTGGCAGGTTGAAAGACGAAGCAAAATCTTTCATTGATAACAAGGAATATGACAAGGCATGTAATGTTTTTCTGGCCTATTCACGAAGACTGGCCAAAGAAACAGAAGAACAGCGCAGACAGATGGCAAAGGGTGTTCGCCATAGACAGAAGATGGCAGAAGAAGAACAGAAACAGTCCGATGCGCTTGTTGCCCGGAAATGGACCGAGCTGACGGATCGCTTGATATCCAAGCTGATTTCTGACGGGGTCATGGCTGCGTATAATGAAGCTGTCGAAGCCACCAAGCTTCCGGAATTGGCTTCAAAGGAGAAAGAAATCAGGGAATTTACATCTTTATTGGAGAGTGCGATAGCGATCGACAACAAAATTCTGGATTCCTTTTCGGGTCAGGTCGGACAGGAAATCACCGTCAGTCTGAATAATGGTCCGATGACGTTAACAGTCTCCGGGGTCAGCGGGGGGCGGGTTAATGGTGTTCAACAGCTTGCCGCGCGTGGTGCGGCATCACGGCAGGTTGATTTTGATGTCAGCAGTTTGACTCCAGGCGAGAAGTTAAAGCGCATGGGGCAGGACAGTCTTCCGGAGGTTGCGCTCGTAAAGGGCCTGATGGCTCTTTCATCCAAAGCGTATGGACACGCGAAGAGATATTTTGGCGCGGTGAATACTGTTTTGGGAGAAAAGTTGATTGCCGTAACGGATGAATCCGAAAAGAAGCTGGCTGACGAAGATGCCGAGCGGGCGCTGGCATTGTTGTTGAGATCACTGGGATATAATGTGGGTCCGTTTGACAAAGACGCATGGTTGAAAATTGTCACCGAGAAAGCTATTCCTCTTCCACAACAGAGGAAAGTTGCAGACATGATTGAAAAGTATCGCAGAGATTACAGTAACACCAGGTTTGTAAAAGAAGCTGAAGCCATATTAGGAGCTTTGTCTGATTCAACTCCTGCCAGTCCCGGCACAGGTGTCAGACCTTCTCCTTCTGATACTGAACAAAATTTGGACATACCGCTTCCGGGTGAATTGGCCGCGATTAAGGGTGACGTGAATGCAGTTGTGAACGCATTCTTAAAAAAAAACACAAAGTTGACCAGGGATGATGTCCGGATCGAGAATAATAAACAGGGGCAGGCTGTTGAAGTTACGGTCCAATCAGGCGTTCTGGAAGACATAGCGGCATTTGCAGCGTTACCGGAACTCAAATCTTTAAACTGTATTTACTGGAGTACCCTGGAACAGGGCATGCTCAAGGATGTTTCTGCCTTGAAGTATTTTCGTCTCGAATCTCTCCGTATTCGCAACTTCAGGGTCAATGATATTTCTGCAATCAAGAAGATGTCATCGTTAAAGCGTCTGGACGTGAGCAATACGAACGTAAAAGACATTTCCTGCCTGAAGGGATTGCCGCTTGAGTCACTGAATATCAGCTATACAAAAGTGCTTGATTTCGGACCTGTAGCGGATTTGCAATTAAAGAGTCTTAAGGTTAATGGGACGCAGTTCAAGGACTTTGGTTCTTTAAAAAAAATGCAACTGGAAGAACTTGGTGTCGGTGGCACTGGAATTCAGGATATTTCTTTCCTTGCAAACATGAATATCAAATCCCTGGATATAAGCGGGGCACGTACGAAGGATTTTTCTGTACTGAAGAAACTTGAACTAACCGAGTTGTCTGTTGCCAATACCCGTTTTTTTGATATGACTCTTCTGGCTGGAAAGAAACTGGAACAACTCGATATCAGCGGAACGGATGTAACAAGTTTGTCGGCATTGAAGGACATGGGCGAGATGGAAGACCTTAATTTCGCAAATACAAAGATTTTTGATATCAGCCCTCTCGCAGGTCTTCCAATTAAAAAACTGTCTTTACAGAAAACCAGTGTAAGTGACTATTCTCTGCTCAGGGAAATGCCTATCGAAGAACTGAATATTGACAAAATGGATGATCCGGGCAAGTTGTTGCGGAATCTGAATCTGCCAAGACTGACCCAGTTGAACGGGCTTGATCTTCCCGATGTTGGAGCAGGGATGGCGGCATATCAAATTCTTCGTATAGAACGACACAATCGATTTTAATTTAGCAAAGCGCTTGTTGCCTTATGCCTGCACATAACCAGGCAGAGATTTGGAGAAATCCGGTTTGGCGATGCCTTTTTCGCACACTATGGCGGTTATCAATTCTGCAGGAGTTATATCGAAAGCCGGGGCATAAACTTTTATTCCTTTTGGCGCAATACATTTGCCAAAACCTTTTGTGATTTCTCCTGCAGGTCTTTCCTCGATGGGAATTTCTGATCCTTTCTTTAGTGAAAGATCGAATGTGGATGTTGGGGCAAAGACATAGAAGGGTATTTTGTGTGCCTTTGCGAGCAGTGCCACACCATAGGTCCCGATTTTATTTGCCGTGTCGCCGTTGGCCGCAATACGATCGGCGCCTACAAATACGGCGTTCACATGCCGCTGTTTCATTACGTGTGCAGCCATGTTATCGCATATCAGAGTTACTTCGATTCCCGCTTGCTGCAGTTCCCATGCGGTCAAGCGTGCACCCTGAAGCAGGGGGCGAGTCTCGTCGGCATAGACTCTGATTTTCATCCCGCGTTCTATGGCCGTGTATATTGGCGCCAGCGCGGTACCATATTCGGCCGTCGCAAGACTGCCGGCATTACAGTGTGTCAGTACAGTATAACCGTCTTTCAAAAATTTTAGACCGTATTGCCCGATGGCGCGGCACATTGCCGCATCTTCATCCCTTATGGCAACAGCGGTCGAGGCGATCAGTTCTTTCAGTTCAGCAGGTGACAACCGTGTATTGGCATTTGCCAGTTTTTTTATGCGGTTCAATGCCCAAAAAAGGTTCACGGCGGTGGGACGGGATGTGGCAAGATAATCTGTGGCTTTGCATACCTCTCTGGCCAATTGCATGCCCGATTTGGCTTTGCTGTTCTGAACGGCAACAGCAACGCCCATGGCTGCTGCAATACCGATGGCGGGCGCACCTCTGACTTGCAGTGTTTTAATTGCGTGCCATACCTTTTTAACGTCGGCTATCTCCAGGAAAACAAGTTTGTTGGGAAGAAGGGTCTGATCAATCATCCTTATGCGTCCGGGCACCAGACGTTTACGGCTTTGCGAGATCCATTCAATCGTTTTTGGAACCGACATATTCGGGAGGGTAGGAAGTTGCGGCATAGGGTTCAAGTGAAAAGATTGAACTTATATAAGAATAGTAATGAGGAATTATATATTCTGTCCGGACAGAACAAGTGCGATGATGTTCAAGGTGTTGAACACACTGTGCATGCAGACTGATACAAGCAGGGAACCGGTATAGATGTATGCAATCGAGAACGCCATTGCAATGGTGAAAAGCGGCACGAATGAGTAAAGATTGAAATGGATGGTGGCGAAAGCAATTGATATCAGAAATACAGACCACTTCATGCCTATTTTATCAGCGAATACGGAAATACCGATGCCCCTGAAGATAAATTCTTCAGCAATGGGTGCAGTTATGATGGTTACAATAATCAGGTATACCTTCATCGAAAGAGGTCCCGGATTATTAAAAAGTTCAATAACATATTGAGGTTCGTTCATAAAGCCTGCTTTTGTAAGAAAATGATTCTGGATCAATGAGGCAAAGCCGACTATTGGAAGTGCTGCAAGGCAGAAAACAGCGCCACGGCGCAGGGCTGAGATGATGTCGCGCGGCTGGTACCCGAGAATTCCTGTGCTTATTGTTCTATTTCTTATGAGCAGCGCAATAACCAGCGCAATAACGGGCAAGTGGAATAAAATTGTTTGAGTTACAAGGATCCAGGATTCGACCTTGTCTTCCTGAATCTTGCCAAGGTCATATAATGTTGAAATCACCGTTCTGCCGGCCAGTATAAACATGATGATTGCTAAGAGCATGGTTTCGGCCTCGCGGACTGACCATGGGCGGGAATTCAGCTTTTCTGCTCGGTGTCGCCAGTCGGGAGGATTGCGCATGAGGTAAATAAGCATCAATAGATCGATTGCTATACACAAAAGGACCAGCGGGTCCGCCAGAAAAACCAATATTGCCTGGGGTAGTGGAATGGCATCGATATCAATTGTCTCAAACATGAGTTATGTTACTCAGGTAGACTCGACGATCTCTTTGATTACATATATTGGCTTGTTCTGGGATTCGTGGTATGTCCGAATCTGGATCTCAGCCAGAAGTCCCATGCTCAGGAACTGGACGCCAAAGAAAATAAGCATAAACGAAGTCATCACCCAGAAAGGACTTTTAATCAGTTTTGCCATGGCTTCAGTCCCTATACCAGCCTTGTAGAGCAGGTGGAACACTGTCATCATCAGCAGCAATACGGTTCCAATGGCTCCGAATGACAAACCTATTTTTCCGAATATCTGTATCGGTCTTGTGCTGTATTTCAATAGAAATTTTACTGTTATAAGATCAAGGACAACTCTGACGGTCCGGGAAATACCATACTTGGATTTGCCGAATCTGCGCGGATGATGATCCACGGGGATCTCGTCAATGGTACCACCGACCCAGCTTGCCAGGGCGGGTATAAAACGATGCATTTCACCATAAAGATCAAGATTTTTTATGATTTCCCGACGATAACCTTTGAGCGTACAGCCATAATCGTGAAGGGGAACGCCGGTGATTGTGCTGATAAGCCAGTTGGCAAGGATAGAAGGCAATCGCCGGTTTATAAAGGGATCCTTACGGTCCTTGCGCCAACCGCTGACGACATCGAAACCTTGCTCCATTCGTTCCAGTATCTTTGGAATATCTTCAGGGTTATTCTGGAGGTCGGCATCAAGAGTGATAATGATATCTCCCTTCGATTCCCTGAATCCGGCGCTCATGGCGGCGGTCTGGCCGAAATTGCGGCGGAACTTTATCAGGCGAAAGTGCTTATATTTTCTGATACATTTCAGAAGTTCTTCCCATGAATCGTCTGAACTGCCGTCGTCAATCAGGACTGCTTCATATGAACGGTTGAGTTTTGACAGGACTTCATTGAGTTTCTCGCAGAGAATGGGGACATTCTCCGCTTCATTGTAAACCGGTACCACTACAGAAACGCTGGTCATTTTGAAGTTGCCTCAAATATACTTGTCAAAACAATTTGCCCACTGAATGTGCATAAGACTATAATGATTAATCAGTTTTAGAAAGCAAAAAAGAATGGAAGTCCACGTGACCGCCAGTCAGAAAATGAAAGAATTACGCAGGATATTGAGAAATACAGGTGGTATCGCCATAGCTTTTTCCGGCGGAGTTGACAGTACATTCCTGGCCGCAGTTGCCAGGGAAGAGTTGGGGAAAAGAGTGTTGCTGATTACGGCTTTATCACCTACATATCCGGCGCGTGAGCAGAAGTCTGCGAAAAGACTGGCTGAACGTCTTGGCATCAGGCAAAAGATTGTTGTTTCGAATGAGCTGAAAATACCGGGTTTTGCCGACAATCCTGTAAATCGTTGTTATTATTGCAAACGTGAATTATTCAAAATTGTCAGAGATGTTGCGCAAAAATACGGTATCAAGGTGGTTGCTGATGGCAGTAATGCCGATGATCTGAAAGACTACAGGCCGGGACGTAAAGCTCTCAAGGAATTGAAGGTCATCAGCCCTTTGCTTAAGGCAGGCCTGGGTAAAAAAGAAATCAGATATTTTTCCGGAAGAATGGGATTACCGACGGCTGATAAACCGTCACTTGCCTGTCTGGCTTCACGTTTTCCATACGGATCGCAGATAACCCGGGAGAAACTGCGTTCTGTTGATGTGATAGAAAATATGCTCCGTAAATCCGGATTCCGGCAGGTCCGCGTCAGGCATCATGGCGAAATTGCCCGTATTGAAGTTGAACCATATGAAATTAGAAAGATATTGGAGGGTAAAATAAGACGGAAAATAATAACTTATGCCCGGAAGGCAGGTTTCTCGTACGTCGCTGTTGATCTTGAAGGTTATCGGACCGGCAGTATGAATGAGCCCCTTCATGCTTCTGCAAGTGGATCATAAACCATTAACGGGACTGTTTCTCGACAGATTTTTCTATACGTTTTTTCCTGTTTTGGGTATCGGCAATTTCAATCAGCTGTTCAAGACTTGTCTCGGAAGGGAATTTTTTCAATCCAGCTATAAAGACCTTCATCAGGGTTCTACTGTCACTCAAAGCGCGATGACTCTTTCCTTCATCTATTCCAAGCCGGTCAGCAAGGCTTTTCAGATCGTAAGAACCGGCATCAGGGAAAGATCGTCGCGCCAGCTTCAAATTGTCGATAACTATATTTTCCGGAAAAACAAAATTGTTTCTTTGAGTTTCGGCCATGATAAATCTCATGTCAAATTCGGCATTGTGGGCAACGAGAATACTCTTTTCAATGAAAGCGGCAAACTCAGGGAGGGTATCTTTAAAAGAGGGACATTTTCTTACCATCTTGTCGGTAATGCCATGCACATTTACAGCGGATTCGGGTATGGGGATTCCGGGATTTATCAACCATTTTCTGCCTTCAACAACTACGCCATTTTTGAATTTGATTGCGGCGATTTCAACAATTCGATCCGATAGTGAACTAAAACCGGTTGTTTCGAGGTCGAAAGCGACAAAGAAGGTGTTCGTCAGAGATTCACAGTAGATGAACATAGGGAAAGAAAAAATGATCATTAAAATTATGACAAATTTCAGAGAACGATTCATGTTGTCAGTTTCGTTTATCACGTTTAAACTGTCAAATGAAAGAATGATAGTTCAAAAAGAAGAGGACTAAAATGATGGAAGATATTATTTATATTAAAGCCGGATATCTCGAGAAATTCATGGCGGATGTTTTTATGGGGCTTGGTATGCCGGCAAGTGATGCCGGAATTTGCGCAGATGTTTTGATTACCGCTGACAGGCGTGGTATCGAATCCCACGGTATCAACAGGTGTAAACCGATTTACTATGACCGGATAAAGGCAGGGACGTTAAATCCAATTACCAATTTTGAGATTGTACGGGAAACGAAGACAACAGCGGTGGTAGATGGTCATAACGGAATGGGACATGTGATTGGTAAAAAGTGTATGCAGATGGCAATTTCGAAAGCGCGCGAATACGACATGGGTATGGTTGTAGCCAGGAATTCGACTCATTATGGTATCGCAGGTTATTATGTACTGATGGCTGTTGAAGCAGGGATGATCGGCGTAAGTGGAACCAATGCACGTCCGTCCGTAGCTCCCACGTTTGGTGTTGAGAACATGCTGGGAACGAATCCTCTTACGTTCGGTATCCCGACCGATGAGGCTTTTCCGTTCGTGCTTGACTGCGCCACCTCGGTATCTCAGCGAGGTAAAATTGAGGTTTATGACCGGCTCGGGAAGGATATGCCGCACGGGTGGGTGATTGGTGTGGATGGCAATACCAGAACGGATACCAGCCAGGTATTGAAGGATTTTTCGAAGGGTTTGGCGGCGCTTGTTCCTCTTGGTGGCCCGGGCGAAGATGGTGCTGGTTACAAAGGCTATGGTTATGCCGCTGTTGTTGAGATTTTATCTTCGGCCCTGCAGGCCGGAAATTTTATGAAGGCATTGTCGGGTATGTCGTACGGTAAACCTGCCCCGATCGAGCTCGGACATTTCTTTATGGCCATAAACGTTAAAGCTTTTATTGAGCTTGCTGACTTCAAACGGAGAACGGGAGATATTTTGCGAGTGTTGAGGGCTTCAAAAAGGGCGCCGGGTCATGATCGCATATATACCGCGGGGGAAAAGGAATATGAAGCATCAATAAGAACAGGTAAAGAAGGTGTTCCTCTCCCAAAAGGTGTACGTGATGAAATGGTTGCGATGCGTGATGAATTGCGATTAACGCAATACGTTTTTCCGTGGGAGAATAACTAGACAGGTATGGTCATGCCTTCGCGTGCCCAGAAGACGGTCATATGGTGGCCGGAAGAGGAATACTTGGGGCTGAGCTGGCACCACAATCTGTCCAGCATATTGTCAGAGTGTTGTGGTTCGTGATGGAAAATAGCGATTTGTTTGACCTTCTGGTGGTATGCAATTTCCAGTGCCAGTGGGATGGATGTATGACCGAATCCAATCTTGTCCGGATATTCTTCGGCGGTATATTGTCCGTCGGCTATCAGCAGATCAGCCCCGCTGATAAACTTGCAGTATTCCTTCTTTAATTTTTCTCTTTCGTTTTTCGGGTTCTTGAGATTGAACATTTGATCAAGTTCCACGTCGGTTGCATACACAATCTTTTTTCCGCCGGCCGTGAACCGGTAACGGACGCATCCGCCGGGGTGGTATATCTGTTCCTGCCAGTCAATCACGACGGAATCAATTACGATTTTTTCCTCGGAAATTTCCTTTATTGAGATATCGGCTGCAAGGGCGTTCATTTCCACGGGGAAGTAATTAACGTCCATCTGTCTCTGGAGGATGGATTCCAGAAAAACTTCCTTTTTCGGACTGCCATAGATGGTTAACTTGGCACCCTTGAGGTATGCCGGTACGAAAAACGGAAGTCCCTGAATATGATCCCAGTGCGTGTGGCTCAGAAGAAGGTGCAGATTGAGCTGGTTTTTGTGTTTTTCTGTCTGTTGGAATAATTCCAGGCCAAGATTTCGTATGCCTGTTCCAGCATCAATAATAATGTCCGTATCTCCGTGGTGAATGGATACGCAAGACGTGTTTCCTCCATATTTTTCCGTACTGCTTCCTGGTGTGGAAATGGACCCCCTTGTTCCCCAGAAAGTTACGTACATCTTGACTGGATCAGTTTTGTTCATTACTTAAGCCCTGAATTTCTGTTGAACGAACTGAATACGTGCTTCTCCAATACGGATCTGATCATGATTCCTGAGTGTACAACGGCTGATCCTTACGCCGTTAACATACGTTCCATTGGTGCTGTTGAGGTCCTCAATCAGGAATTCCTCTCCCTTGACAAAAAGACGTGCGTGTTTTCTTGATGCATTAGCAAGTGGAAGGTGAATGCTGCAATCGTTATCGCGGCCGATAATCAGCTCATTCCTCCCGAGTTCTATTCTTTTTGGAGACTGGTCCGGGAGGAGAATGTCAAGATGCGACAAGCTTTTGATGTCAATCTCCTCAATGATCGGGACGAGGGGGAGGGGTATGGTGCTCGACAGTTGATGGGTGGAAGCTTTGTGAAATACCTTCTTGGTATGATGTCTCGTCTTGTTGACTTTTGTTCTGACGGTTTTTTGTACATTCATATAGTAAGTTTTTTTAAAAGTAGGCATTAATGAAAGCCAAGTCAATATGATACGATGGTAAAAAATGATTGTCGCTCAGGGTATGGGTGGGATACATTTGATCACATGATGATTCGAACAGGCATAGGATTTGACGCACACCGTTTTGCTCATAACAGACGTCTTGTGCTGGGAGGTGTTGAAATAAGGGATCACAATGGTCTGGAAGGACATTCCGATGCCGATGTGCTCTGTCATGCCGTAATGGATGCCATGCTCGGAGCAATTGCTGAGGGTGATATCGGAAAACATTTTCCTGACACTGATCCAAAGTGGAAAGATGCCGACAGTTTGAAAATGTTGAGACAGGTGGTTGCTTTGATCAACGCCAAAGGGTTTCATGTGGTCAACGTGGATTCGACCGTAATCGCGCAGAGTCCAAAGATCGCACCGTATGTTGATAATATGCGATGTAATATGGCGGAGGTCATTGGTGTTGCCGCCGACCGTGTCTCTGTCAAGGCGACGACAATGGAGAAGATGGGTGCCCTTGGAAGGGAAGAAGGGATCGCGGTACTTGCCGTGGTTACGGTAGAGCATATCTGAGTTTTTCTGATGAAGATTTATAATACACTTAAGAGGCAGATGGAGGAAATTGTTCCTCTTGAAAATAATCATGTCCGCATGTACACGTGCGGTCCCACGGTTTATGATTATGCCCACATTGGAAATTTCAGGGCTTATGTTTTCGAAGATCTTCTGCGCCGCTATCTGAAATACTGCGGTTACCGTGTTACGCATGTGATGAACCTTACGGATGTTGACGACAAGACGATCAAGGGATCTCTCCAGGCGAAGGTTTCGCTCGATGAATATACGCGGAAATACAAGGATGCTTTTTTCGGTGATCTTAAAACATTGAACATAGAATCAGCCGAACATTATCCTGCAGCTACGGCGCATATCCCGGAGATGATTGTTTTAATAGCCAGACTGGTGGAAAAGGGCTATGCGTACAGGTCTGATGATGGGTCCGTTTACTTCAGTATCGGCAAGTTCAAGGACTACGGCAAGCTGGCACATCTTGACATGTCGGGACTGCGGGCCGGTGCAAGGGTCGTTCAGGATGAATACGAAAAGGAGAATGTTGCCGATTTTGCATTGTGGAAAGCGGCGGTTGATTCGGATGGCGATGTTGCCTGGGATTCTCCGTGGGGGCGGGGGCGCCCGGGCTGGCATATCGAGTGTTCGGCGATGAGCATGAAGTATCTGGGAGAGTCATTCGACATCCATACCGGCGGCATCGATAATATTTTCCCGCATCATGAAGATGAAATTGCCCAGAGTGAGGCCGCTACAGGGAAACCTTTCGTGAAATACTGGATGCATTGCGCGCATCTGGTGGTGGATGGCAGGAAAATGTCTAAGTCACTTGGTAATTTTTTTACCCTTCGTGATGTTCTTTCGCGTGGTTATTCGGGAAGAGAAGTGCGATATGTTCTGGTTTCTGCACAATACAGCCAGACTTTGAATTTTTCTTTTGATGCATTAAACGGGGCACGTGCATCTTTGTCGCGTATTGATGAATTCAAGGAGAGGCTCAAAGAAACAGCGGGTAGTGTAGAGAGAGTAAAAAATAGTTTGCCGGCCTGGGCGGAAAAGGCGAAACAGGAATTCAAAGTAGCCCTGGACAATGATCTTAATATGCCGGAAGCACTTGCGACTTTGTTTGGCATGATCCATGAGGGTAACAAGGTTCTTAACTCGGGTGCTGTTGTGGGAGAAGAGGCTTGCACTGTTCTTCATCTTCTGACTGAGTTTGACCATGTACTTGGATTCCTCGAAAAGGGTGGCGGTGAGGCTGACGCGATTGTGAAACGACTGGTCGAGGAAAGACAGGCGGCACGCAAGGCAAAAAACTGGGCGGAATCTGACAGAATCAGGGATGAACTGGCGAAACTTGGCTGGGAAATAAAAGACACACCACAGGGGCCGAAATTAAGAAAATTATAGACATGCGAGGATTTTTTATAACATTTGAAGGGCCGGAAGGCAGCGGCAAGTCTACACATGTGGCGAGACTTGCAAAACGGTTGAATACCCTGGGTTATGAAGTTGTCATAGCACGTGAACCTGGAGGCACAGTGGTTGGCGAGGCAATTCGCGATGTGCTTCAGCATGACAAGAGGGGTGAACAAGTATTGCCTGAGACGGAGACGCTTCTTTTCATGGCAAGCAGGGCACAACTGGTCCGTAGTGTCATTATTCCGGCGTTGCGACGCGGAGCATGCGTCATTTGTGATCGTTTTGCGGACTCTACAATTGCTTATCAGGGGTATGGTCGTGGGCTGGATATAAAAAGTCTCCTGAAGTTGAATAATTTTGCCATAGGCGAGGCTGTGCCGGATGTAACAATTCTTCTGGATCTCGATGTGAAACGGGGATTTCAGCGGCTGAAGCAAAGAAACAGGAAGAAAAAAACAAGCCATGATCGTATTGAACGTGAGAGTATTGTTTTCCATCAGAAAGTTAGAAGGGGTTATCTAAAACTGGCGGGAATGTATCCAAAACGGTTCAGGACAATTGATGCAGACCGCAATATTGATTCAGTTGATAAGTCAATCTGGAAAGTTATTGCGAAAAGGCTTGGAAGGATAAGAGAAGAATAAAATTACTGATTGTAATTAAACAGGTATCTGATTTGTCGGAAATGGATTGTTATGAGAGTCGATGGCGCGTTTGGAAATCTAAAGCATGCCTTTGAATCAGACAGGCTGGCTCATGCTTATATCATAGTTGGCGCTCCACGCAAAGAAGGTACGATGCTTGCGGAAAAGGTTCTTGCATTGGTTTTTTGTGCTGAACGGAAAAAACCGTGCGGGAAATGCAGGCAATGCCGGGATGTTAACGATCATACGCATCCTGATATTCTATGGGTAGAACCTCAGATGAAATCCCGCAGGATATCAATTGAGCAGATCAGGGAGCTCCAGAAGCAGGTGTTCCAGACGTCGTTCTCGGGCGGGTGGAAGGCCTGCGTTCTTATGGGTGCAGACCGGATAGGCGACCAGGCTGCCAATGCCTTCCTGAAAACACTTGAAGAGCCACCTAAAAAATGTATTTTCTTTTTACTTACCGATAGTCCTCAATTCCTGCTTCCCACCGTGTTGTCGCGTTGTCAGGTGATCAATGTTGAATCAGGAATCCTGAATCTGCCCGATGAATGGCGACAGAGGATCGTGAACATACTGTCTAGAGAAGGCCCCGTTAAATCGGGGAAACGAAGTGTCGTTACGGCCTTTGGAATTGGTGAAGGATTACTGGGATTTCTCAAGGAAATCAAGGAAATGATAGAGAAAGAGGAAACGGCGATTGCGGCCGAAGGAACACTTGAAGAAGATGAAGATACGCTTGAAGCGCGTGTCAGTTCGCGTTACAGGGAAGCTCGAGCAGCCATTATGCGTTCCATACTGCTTTGGCATCGGGATATTCTTATGTTAGTATGCGGGATGGACAAGGGGCTGGTATTTCGGGAGGATGGTTTTGATGCATTAAAGAATAAGGCAAAGGTGCTGAATCTGAAGTGTGCCCTCGGGAATTTACAGATTGTTGAAGAAATGAACCGCCAGCTGGAAAGGAATATTCAGGACGGAACTGTTTTGAGTTTTGGATTCAGCCGGATGGTTTAAGGACAGGTAGATCATGGATTGCATGGTATATATTGAAATTGATGATGGACCGCATCTTAAGTGTGTCAGTTCGGCGGAATTGTCGCTTCATGAAGGCGACCAGTGTATCGTTGAGGCTGATAAACTTCTGGAATTTGGTCACGTGGCGAGTGTGGATGAAGCGGGAAGCGTTTTGCCCCGTGATGGAAACGTTCCGCGTGTATTGCGGCGTGCAACTCTTCAGGACCAGGCCAAGGCCAACGAGAATATCAGGATGAATAAAATGGCCATGAAGACTTGTATTGAAAAGGCCGGGAAAGCCAACCTTGCAATGCGCCTTGTAAAGGTCAGATATAGTTTTGATCGTTCTGTGTTGATGGTGTTGTTTACCGCTGATGAACGGATTGATTTCCGTGAGATGATCAATGAACTGGCTGGTGAATTGCATGTTCGCGTGGAAATGAAACAGATAGGAGTACGGGATGAAGCCGGTATTGTCGGAGGGGTCGGTCCATGCGGACGGAATTTGTGCTGCTGCAGCTGGTTGCATCATTTTGAGTCAATTAATGTAAAGATGGCAAAAGCACAGAGGCTGTCATTAAATCCAGCGACCATGAGCGGCATGTGTGGCAGGCTTAAATGTTGTTTGCGGTATGAATATGATTGTTACAGGGAGCTTGGTAAAAGATTGCCGCGTGACGGGGACATCGTGAGATGTCCCGAGGGAACCGGTATTGTGATAGACAAGAATGTGCTCGATCAGATAGTAAAGGTGCGGCTGGAAGATCAGAGGATTGTCGAATGCAGTGCGGATAATATACAAATGACAGGTGGCAGGAGAGCGGAATCTCATATTTCAACTGAAGATGAAATTCCCGAAGAAATGAAACATCTGGAAAGAGGAGGCTGATAAATGAAAATACTTGTTATTAACGGACCAAACTTGAATCTTCTTGGAAAGCGCGAGCCGGATGTTTACGGCTCGAAGAGTCTTGATGATATAATGGGCAGGGTAAAACAACACGGTAAAGAGTTGGGCGTGGATGTAGAATCCATCCAGAGTAACGAGGAAGGTGCGCTTGTTACAAAAATCGGCGAAACTTCCGGGAAATACGACGGTATAATTATTAATCCAGCGGCATATACCCATACCAGCGTTGCTCTGCGTGATGCAATACTGGCATGCAAGGTGCCGTGTGTTGAGGTTCACCTTTCGAACATTTACAGACGGGAAGAATTTCGTCATAAAAGCCTTACAGCAGCGGCGTGTATCGGACAAATATCGGGTTTTGGACCAATGAGTTATCTGCTCGCGCTGACTGGTTTGGTATCGCATTTGAAGTCAGTAAAGAAAAATAAATAGGCGGCGCGTTATGAAGATTCTGCGTATTGTTGCCGGATTTCTTGCAGTTATTGGTTTGTTGATTGCCGGTATTTTACTGATTGCCGCATCCTGGTGGAATACTGAAGATTGGAAGTTGCTCGGGGAATACCGGCCTGTTATCGCCATTGCCGGTACCTTATACATTGGACTTGCCATTTTAATTCTAGTTATCCGGTTTTATCGCCGCAGTAGTGAGTATCTGTTATTTGACCGCGAAGGCGGCAGGGTAAGTATAGCCACGAAGGTTATTGAGGAATACATTGCCAAGATTGCCGTGGAATTTCCCGCGGTAACCAAAATGCAGCCTAAGGTGACGGCTTCCGGGGATTCTATCGATATAGTTGTTGACGTGAGAATCAAGGCAGGACCGCAGGTAAAGGAAATCTGTGAGATTCTGCAGAAAAGGGTGCGTGACAGTATGTTGAAAGGATTGGGAATTACCCAGGTACGGTATGTCGAGGTAAATGTATGCAAGATCGTAGGGAGTGCAGAACCTGACTTAAAATCAATGTTGGATGAGGAGTTATGAAGAAGCGATCGGTGAAGCTGGTTATCGTAGGTTCTCTTGCGTTGGATTCGGTTGAGACGCCTTTTGAGAGAAAGAAAGATCAATTGGGCGGATCGGTGAGTTATGCTTGTGCGGCGGCATCCTTCTTTGCCAGAACAGGCATGGTGGCGGTAGCCGGACAGGATTTTCCATCTGCATATACTGATTTATATAAGCGTTTCGGGATCGACATGACTGGACTTACACTTGTTAAAGGCAGGACGTTTAGATGGTCGGGTGTTTATGAAGCGAACATGATCGACAGGCGTACTCTTAGTACGGAACTCAATGTGTTTGCGTCATTCTCGCCCGAACTCCCGGATTCATACAGGGGAGCATCATTTGTGTTGCTTGGTAACATAGCGCCGGCTCTTCAGTTACACGTGCTCGAACAGGTAAAGAAACCCAAGTTTGTTGTGGCTGATACCATGGACTTATGGATTAACACAGCCAAGAAATCGCTTATGGAAGTGATTACAAAAGTGAATATGCTTATGCTAAACGACAGCGAGATAAGGTTGCTTACCGGCGAATATAACCTGAGGCGATGCGCTGCCCGGATACTTGACTGGGGACCTGAATACGTTGTGGTCAAGAAAGGAGAACATGGCGCGTTGTTGTTTTCAAAGAAGGGTGTTTTCATTGTTCCGGCCTATCCTGTTGACGAGGTTTGTGACCCTACAGGAGCTGGTGATTCATTTGCCGGCGGTTTCATGGGCGCGCTGGCCGGCAGTTCCAGAATCTCCGAGAATACAGTCAGGGAGTCGCTTCTCCGTGGAAGTGTAGTGGCTTCGTTTACGGTTGAAGATTTCAGTTTAAAAAGCCTGGCGAAGGTTTCCCGTTCAGATATCAAAAAACGGATCGCTGAGCTGAAGAAAATGACGTCAACAGCATGAAACCTTTTTCTCTCCTGATTAAGCCTGCATGTGGCGACTGTAACCTGCGATGTGAATATTGTTTTTACCTCAACCGCTGTTCTCTTTATCCTGAAACCAACCGGCACAGGATGACTGACCGTGTGCTGGAACGTCTTGTTAAATCATTCATGGCTACAGATCAGGCGCAGTACAGTTTTGCGTGGCAGGGTGGTGAACCGACTCTTATGGGCCTTGATTTCTTCAAGCGGGTAACGGTATTTCAGAAGAAATATGGCCGCACTGGTTTGATGGTTACCAATGGATTCCAGACGAACGGTACATTGATTACCGGAGAATTTGCCCGGCACCTTGGTGATTACAAATTCCTGGTGGGCGTGAGTCTCGATGGTCCGGCTGGTATTCATAACGTTTACCGGAAGTATGCCGATGGAAGGGGAACACATGCTGATGTAACTAAAGGTATCAGTCATCTTGTTCAGAACAAGGTTGAATTCAACATCCTTACGCTTGTAAGCAGGTCGAACGTCCGGAAAGCGGCGGAAGTTTACAACTATCTTTGTGGTAACGGTTTTCTTTTTCAGCAGTACATTGAATGCGTTGAATTTGACAAGAACGGCAAACTCATGCCGTATTCCATTTCAGGGGAAGAGTGGGGTGACTTCCTGTGCGAAGTATTTGATTTATGGATCAAACATGATACGCGCAGGGTTTCAATACGTCTCTTTGATTCAATAGTGCTCAAACTTGTTGATGGTGTGACAAACTGCTGTCCAATGGGTACAGATTGCCGCCAGTATTTTGTGGTTGAGCATAACGGTGATATTTATACCTGCGACTTCTTTGTGGAAAAGGACCTGAAGCTTGGCAACATCATGGAGGATTCCTGGCAGGCGTTTCTGGGACATCATGCGTATGAAGAATTCGGAAAGAGGAAACGGCAGTGGAATGAACTGTGCGAGAAGTGTGAATACCTGAAATTCTGTGCTGGAGATTGTCCGAAGCACCGTTATTCAACAGGAATTGATCCGAAGAACTTAAGTGAACTTTGTGCTGGCTGGAAGAAGTTTTACAGTCATGCGCTTTCCGGTTTTGAAAAGCTTGCGCAGGATGTAAGGCGTGACCGGGCCCAGTCCGCTCAACGGAACGGATCATCAAGCCTGGATGTTTTACAGACGGCAGTTCCATCTGGAGGCATTGGCCGCAATGATCCCTGTATCTGCGGGAGCGGCAGGAAATATAAAAAGTGTTGCGGCGCGATGAAGATATGACAGGGTGAAAGGGAGAGACGGAGAATAGGGGGAAGGATCAGATGAAAATTCAAAAAGTAATAATTATTTTTCTGGTTTTGTTCTTGGTGAGCATGTCGCTGTTATCAGCAGAGGAGACGCGACGGCGAAAGAAGCTGATTGAGACTGGTTGGGACATGCCCGACAGCAAGGCCCTGCTTGAGAATTTATCGGAAATGGAGAAGCAACCGTTTGACGGAGTTGTAGTCGCAGTAAATGGCCGGATAGATGACAAGAAAATATGTCGCCTTCGGGCTGCTTTCCTCAATGCTGATTGGAATAAAGACTGGTTTCAACCGTGTATAAATGACCTCAAAGCCTGCAAATTCAAGCGGTTCACTGATAACTTCATATCGGTGGGAGCCAATCCGGGTAATGTTGACTGGTTTGATGACGAAGGGTGGACCAAAATAGTTGATCACTGGCGTATTGCCGCCTGGATAGTTAAACAATCAGGAGTCAAAGGTATTTTGTTTGATCCGGAACCGTATACGCCTCCTCATTCGCAGTTCAGTTATTCTGCCCAACCGCAAAAAGATAAACACACGTTTGAGGAATACTCGAAAAAGGCGAGGGAACGGGGCCGACAGGTCATGCAGGCTATTGGGGCGGAACATCCCGGTATTGTGGTGTTTTGTTATTTTATGAATTCGGTCTGTCATGATGCAATTTCTCAGAATGATCCCCAGGCGGTTCTCGAACGCCAGGGTTATGGATTGTTACCGTCGTTTATTGATGGTTGGCTGGATGCCATACCACCTGCGGTTACGTTGGTTGATGGTTGTGAGAGTGCATATCATTACAACAGCGTTGAACAATATCTTGAGGCCGCTAATGCAATCAGGAACAACTGCCAGGAGTTGGTATCCCCTGAAAATCGCGCAAAATATCGCGCTCAAGTACAGGCAAGTTTTGGAATGTATCTTGATGCATATTGGAATCCTTCAACTTCGCCGTGGTACATTGATGGCCTCGGCGGGTCACGTGTGGAGCGTCTTCGTATCAACACAACAACCGCGCTTCGTGCGGCGGATGAGTATGTCTGGGTTTATGGCGAAAAATTCAGATGGTGGCCTACGCCAAACGGGTCGGTAAAAAAGGAGAACTGGGATGAAGCACTCCCGGGCAGTGGAAAGATGCTGGCGCTGGTACGGGATCCATCCACCTGGGCAGCTGAACGGATGTCTGAACTGAAGAAGGATGGAAAACTCGTGAATCTTGTCAGGAACAGCGGTTTTACAGATGAAAAATGTTCAGATACAAAAGGGAATACAGATGTTTGGCGGGATGGCCGGCCACCTGCAGGATGGGGTTCCTGGCAGGAAGAGAAATCGAAAGGCAAATTTCTCTGGGACAGGGAAACTGGATTGTCGGGTAAAGGCGCTGCAAAGGCCGAAAGTGTCAAGGGCGGTTGTTTTATACAAAGTCATGACGTCAAGGCAGGGGAAATGTATGTCGTGACAACATCTGGACGAATACAGGGTAAAGGTCGGACCCACGTACGTGTTCGCTGGCAAACCGCTGAAGGTAAGTGGATTCATGAGAATCTAGACAGGATGATTACTCCAGTAAAAAGCCAGGATGGAAAATGGTCGGAGATGACCGGTGTTGCTGAAGTGCCCGCGAATGTCGGCAAGCTGGTTATCCTTCTGGGGGTTAGTGATCAAAGAAGTACCGATGATGTTGCCTGGTTTGATGATGTACTGTTATATCGAATAGAGTAGTAAAAAACCTGCCCAGCCGTCTTGTCCGCCATAGCTCCTTGAGCGACGGCGGAAGTGCAGTCCCTTGTGGACGTCGCGCGAAGGAAGCTGGCATGCCAACCGTAGCTTTGGGCGACAGGGGCGGAGGTTGGAGCGGGAGACGGGGATCGAACCCGCGACGTCGACCTTGGGAAGGTCGCATTCTGCCACTGAATTACTCCCGCTTCATGGTGTAGGCGAATATAGTCTATCTTTCCCGGTTTGTCCACCTTCCGGTATAGATTAACGAGCAATGCAAGGTTGAATTCATCCGGGGTGGATTCAACCAACGAAGGATCATGAAACTTGTTTGGGTACGGATTATTTTTTCGGGGATTGGGTTGTTTCGTCGATTTTCTTTTCGATGTTGTCGAGTTTTGTCTTGAGGCTTCGAATTTCTTCGAGCGCTTTCTCTTCAATCTCCATCTCTTTTTCGCCGGTAGCTGTAAAGAACCATGATGCGACATAGGCTGTGAACGTTCCAAACAATGCGATACCAGCCATTATAAGGACTGCGGCGATAATGCGACCTTCGAAAGTAATAGGGTAATAGTCCCCATATCCAACTGTTGAGATTGTCGAAAAAGACCACCAAAGGGCATCGCCGGCGGTTTTTATGTTGGAATTCGGTGCTTTCTCGCAGATCAGAATGGTAATGGTAGAGAAAATGACGAGGATGAAACATGTGATAGCCACGGATGCAAATGTACCGTGACTGCGATTTGTAAACATAATCTGGAACATAAGTCTGGTTGAGCGTACGCCCCTGAGAATTCGGAGGATTCTGATGATCCGGAACATTCGTCCCCACCGCAGGATCTGTAGATTCGGGATGCTTGATATAAGATCAATCCAGCCCCACTTCATGTATGCCAGCTTGTTCTCGGCCCTGTGAAATTGAAGGAAAAAATCGGCAAGAAAGATAATACATATCGCAAAATCAATTTGATCCAATGCGATGGATATCTGTTCCGGCAGATTAAAGAATTCCTGGGCAATCATTGCCAGGATAACATACACGCAGAGAATTAACATTGATAATTGCCAGACGGTGACATCAAAGTGTTTATGATGGTTGTTCTGGGGCATGATCGTTCTCCTTGGAATATTTTTTTCTTTTGGTCCCTGAATACAGTTCAAATTCCAGCAGGCGACATTCAATACGGCTGTTAAAAAAAGGAATGCGCCGGTTTGAACGAAGCCCAACGCGTTTGGCAAGTTCAAGATTCCCCGTAAAAACATAACCGCGGTAACCCTGGCACTTCTGTTTGAAGAAATCACCGATTCCGAAATAGAATTTTGTCAGATCCTCGTTTCCGCCAAGCCGTTCGCCATATTCCGGGTTCAGAACAACTATTCCCCCGCCATCAGGTATATCGGTTTTTGTATAGTCGCAAACTGAGAATTCGATCAAACTGTCGACGCCGGCGGTTGTGGCGTTTTTTCTGGCTGCTTCGACGGCGTTCGGATCAATATCGGTTGCGATGATTCTGCCGTTGATTTTGGATTTAGGCGTTTCTCTCGAATTGGTACGGAGTTTCTTCCAAGCGCCTTGATCGAATCCTATGATATGCTCAAATCCAAAGTTTGTCCTCAATAATCCGGGTGGCCGCTTTTGGGCAATAAGGGCGGCCTCTATCGCGATTGTTCCGCTCCCGCACATTGGATTGATCATGTTGCCGTCACCGCGCCAGCCGGTTGCAAGGATCACTCCTGCGGCAAGTGTTTCCTGCATGGGCGCCTTCATAGGGATCTTTCGATAGCCGCGTCGAGAGAGGGGTTCGCCGGAAGTATCGAGATAAATCTTTACGTCGTTGTCCTGCCAATAAAGAAATACGACTGTACCTGTCTGGTCTGATCCTGAGTCAGGACGTTTTCCGTGGACTGATCGTATGCGGTCTACGATGGCATCTTTGCACTTGAGTGTGGCGAAGCGCGGATCATTGATCGTTTCATTACGAACGGCTGAATTGATGCAGAGATATCCATCGGCAGGAATATATTCTTCCCATGGAACTTCCAGCGTTTTCGAATAAAGATGTTCAGCTGTTGGCGCCTGGAATTCCTTGACGGAGAATAATACGCGGTGAGCGGTCCGCAGGGAAATGTTGAGCTTCATGGTATCGGCCAGTGAACCTGTGGTCACGACTCCGGAATCGAGTTCGGTAACAATGGGGAACCCCCGTTCTTTAAGTTCCATGGAAAGCCAGGGCGGCATGGCTTTTGCGCAGGTGATAAGTATACGTCCATTTTTAGAGAAATCAGTCATATCTGGATCATTGATGATTACTGACATATGCCGATGCGTAACCGATTGCCATGCCGGTAACAAGCCCTACGCCATGAGCGGTGTTGGCTATTGGACCGACAAGGCCGGACAGACAAAGAAAAAACCACGCAATCATCATTGTCACGATCTGTTTGTCGAGATAGAAACCTGATACCGGGTTATATTTGCTTTGCATCCAGATGTAACCGAATAGGCCGTAAATTACACCGGACATTCCTCCGAATGTTGGACCGCTGACAAAGTACTGCGCCAGGTTTGAACTTGATGCGATGGAAAGTACCAGCATGCCGAGCATCAGAGAGTTATGTTGTTTCTCAATGGCAGTGCCAAGATCTTTTAACCACATCATGTTAAACAACAGGTGAAGTGGTCCAAAATGCAGGAAGATAGGGGTGAAGATTCTCCATATCTCACCTTTCATAATGTCTGGCAGAGGTTCTGTTGGTGGAATGTTATCGCCATGTCGTGCAATTGAGAGTGTTTGAATCAGGATATCGCTGTGGTTGAAGATGGAGAAAATGTAGACTCCGATACTTATGGCGATCATGATTCCGGAAAGCAATCCGATCTGGGTTTGCCATGATAAAATTCTGTCTCTGTCATAGACTTTTTTTTGGAATTCCTCGTCTTCTTTGAGCTTAAGCAGGCGGTGCCGCTCGGCATGGCGGGCATTCTCCTGGTACTCGGGAAGGTCAGGGTTCTTCCGATACAATTCGAGGAGATCTCCGGCCTCTTTGAGTTTTTCATCTGAATGGACCCAGATTGCCCATGACCCGTCTTTCGCAGGGTCGACTTCGTTTTCGATACCCTTTACGTAAAGATAATCGCTGAACGTCAGCGCTGATGATTCGTCCGGCAGATTTCCAATTTGTCGCATAAGTATGGTTTTATATTCTCAATCCGGCTTATTCGCAATCAAATCCGGAAGATAACGTTCGATATTGTATGCTCGAATAAACAGTAATTAAAACAAGTTTCCGGAAAACCACTTTGACATTCGACCAAGACGGTGTTTTTATCCAACCGTAATTAATAAGATGTGTCTGGCAATAGCCGGAGGAGGCGATTATGTCAGTTAAACAAAATCGGTTGAGAACAATGTTGGCGGCGGGGATTGCCTTCATGATTACGGGGTTCAGTGCAATCGCCGGCGAAAAAGATGTCACCGTCTGGATGTCGCCGGGCGGGCCGCGCGGTATTTGGGAAAAATCATTGGGTGATCCTTTCCCGGTAAAACGGCTTGTAGAGGATCTTGCTTATGTTGGCGTAACAGAGATTTTATTCTTCGAGCAGGAAGGTCGCGGTGGCCCCTTTCTACATCCGACATCAGTTCCATGCGCCATTACCAGTGCACACATGAAAGGGCGGGACTTCCTTCGCGAGTTATTGGAGGAGACTGCCAAATGTAACATCAAAGTCTGGCTGGCGTGGACAACGCCGTCTGGGAAATATCCGAAAACCGAATTTGAGGGGTTGAACCATCCTGAAGTCCTGAAAATCTATACCGATGAAATTGAAGAGGTTGCCCGTAATTATGGCAAATTCCGTAATCTTGCCGGTTTTATTTGGCACGAGGTGGATTGTTCGGAGGCGGTGGATAAACACGAGGACGACGTGGCGGATTTTACCGGGTTCTGCCAACAAGAGTTTGGTGAAAAATATACCGGTACGCAGATACCGAAAGTGGACGCGCAAGACAAATGGTGGCGGCGTTTTTTTCTGTTCAGGAATCATGTCGTAAACGAATTTGTGTGTAAGATGGCCAAGACGGCCCACAGACATGGATTAAGAACGCATTTCTGTTCTTATACGCCTGAGTCATATGTTGGCGAGAGCTGGAAATGGGGTTATGACATTGTTACACTTGAGAAGTTGTGCGATCGGCAATGGTTCAGCGGTTACAGCATCGAGTCTGGCAAGCCGTATCAACAGGTGAAAGGCGCCTGTCTCGATTTCGGGCCGAGTTACCGGGGGCAGATCCTTGCCCGCAATTACGGTTATACAATGCACGGCCGGCCGGTGAGTTACTTCGAGTATCGCAGTCCTGTTTATTTGGATGAGATGCGTCAATACTATCGCGGTGTCAAAAATTTTTCGGCAACACACGGTGATATTTATACCGGTTATCTTGGTCTACAGGCCAAAGAACTCGAACTCTACTACGGCAAAGAAAACCTTAAACAATGGATTGGTATGATGACCAGCTGGCAGGGCGGACGCAGTACAGCGCGTGTGGCAGTTGCGGTCAACCCTAATGACTTCATCATGAAGAACCCGCTTTCCAGTGGAGCTGAGTATAACAAGAAGGTCCGATCGCTGATGACTGCGTTAACGGCCAGTACCGATGGTGACGGGCTATTGCTGGAAAGTCAGTTTGCGTTGAAATACAAGAACCTGCTCAACTATTCGCTGATTATCATACCGGAAGACATGGGGAGCGGATTATCGAAGCCCATGATGAAATGCCTCAGGCAATATGTCGATAAAGGCGGCAGTTTGCTTGTAATCTCAACACCGTTGACAACTGCCAAACCTGATCTAACAGACGAAGAAAGTTTTACCCGGGAGTTTTGCGGTCTTGAGATTGTCGGGAATGGTCAATCCGGTTATGTCGCGCCGGTCAGTGGTTTGTTCCCCGTTCGCGGTGGAAAATTCTGGTCGGGTAGTGTCAAGCAGGTACAACTTTACGGCGCGGAACCTTGTATCAACCAGCGTAACACGGATGGACCTTTACTGTTTAAGAACAAAAATGTGTATTTTTCCACTGCTGGTTGCAGTGTCGAAGCCGCACCGTTTTTTGCCGACATTGTCAACGGTATCAACCGCCAACCGATCACGCTGGTTGACAATACCGGATTGAGGATTCTGGAAGGTGTCAGTAAGGATGGTGTCATCTGTCTGTCAATGTGGGGTAACGGTAAAGCCAGTCTGCGACTCGATGCGGCTGGATTGGGACTTTCCGGAAAATACTATCGTGTAAAAGACATTATCGCAGGCACATTGATCGGTGACTTCACTGAAACTCAACTTGCAGCAGGAATCCCCGTGGAGATACGCCATATTTACCAGCCGGTTCTTTTAACGGTGGGGGCTGCGGATGCTGTTGACGCATTTCGCAGACTCTATGCATCGGCGGATGTCTTTGCCGGCATGACAGCAAAAGAAAGCCTGGATGATCCCGAAGTACCGCGCGAGGCATTGAATGAGTCATCAGCGAAAACGGACAAGATGACTGTGGCCGCAAAATCCATTACGCGCGACAGGGACATTGGTATACTGGATTATGCTAAAAAATATGAAGTGAAGTCGAAGCGTGCCGCTGACGAAGCGCTGAAATCGTGGATAGGGTTGATCCAAAAGACTGGATTAACAGCGGAAACAGTGGACGTTGATATTTTCCTGCCGTCGCAAAGGACTGAACGTAACCGGTTCCGGCGCCTTTTCATTCCCCAGGGCGCCGAGTGGTTCAGCAAGGCAATGTATGAAGGCATGAATGAATATGTACGCGACGGAGGATTGCTTATCACCGGTACAGGTTTGTTGTTGCTCGACGCCAACGCAAATTACCGGGCTGATGACGGCAGCACCCTCACTGATTTTGCCCGCGAGACTTTTCTTGGTGTTCGTGCCCACGCGAGTGCAACGATGCACCGGCTTAAGGTTGTACAATCGTGCCCGTTGACTGCCGGGCTTTCCGCTGATGCATGGATCACGCTCGAAACGACTTTCAGTGGTCGAGAAACAACGGCCAAATCTGCCGAGGTTATAATTATTTCCGATCGTTCAAAAAAGGATGAAGTTGAAGGCGAACAGCCTTTCCTGACTTACAAACATAGTAACCGGGGTGCATGCGTCTATCTTGTAGGTACCAGCGGAAAACCATCGGACAAAATTCTTGTTCAATTGATGTCGAACATCTGTTCCCGCGCCACGCTCGACTGGTTGTGTGCGCAATGATGGAATCGCCTGACTATACAGTCATTATGATGGAGCAGAAACACTGTGTCAGCGCTGTATACTTTTGTAATTATCAGGCAGATGGGTTATCAGTTTGTCCAGGACAGCTGTGACGGGATAATAATACGCGGCAGAATAAATTGGATTTTTCAGCATGATTCTCTTGAATTTTTCCTACGATTTGCCAAATATCCCACATGCCAAAGAAAAGGGACGAAAGAGAAGTTGTTGAAACTGCAGAAAGTATGGCCCGTAAGCAGAGAGAAATCTCTGTGTCCGAGTTCTTTCTGAAGAATCGTCATCTTCTGGGATTTGACAGTCCGCGGAAAGCTTTGCTCACAACCGTCAAGGAAGCGATGGATAACGCTCTTGATGCATGTGAAGAGGCAGGCATTGTTCCAAGTATAAGCGTTGATGTTGTACAGCTTGCAGATACCCGTTTTCGCGTATCTGTGACTGATAGCGGACCTGGAATAGTCAGAGACCAGGTTCCCAAAATCTTTGCTAAACTCCTTTATGGTTCGAAGTTCCACAGGCTTCGCATGTCCAGAGGACAACAGGGAATTGGTATCAGTGCCGCCGGGATGTACGGACAGTTGACAACCGGTAGTTCCACGAAAATTCTTTCAAGGACGGCGAGCGGTAAAAAGGCGCATTATATTGAAGTGCAGATCGATACGCGCCAGAATAAACCGGCAATCCTTAAGGACGAACTGGTGGAATGGAAGCCTGAATTTCCACCGTTTAAGGAAGGCGATAAACCGCTGGTTTTCTCGCATGGGACGTGCGTATCCATCGAAATGGAGGCTGCATATGTCCGTGGTCGTCTTTCAGTTGATGAATTTCTGAAACAGTGTGCTGTGGTGAATCCTCATCTTCAACTTTACTACCGGATCACTCTGCTGAAAGACGCCCCAGTTGAAGAAGAGGAGGAGAAGAAAGAATCGGGGAAGCGGCGAGACGGCGGAACGGAGAATGGCGAAAAGAAGAAACCGGAGCGGCGGGGAAAGGAAGAATCGGAGGAAGAAGACGAAGAAGATGAAAAGAAGGAGAAGTCCGGCGGCAAGTCAATCTGGGATGACGATGAATTTGACGAAGAAGATGATGAGTCCGGGGGCGATGACGACGAAGAAGATGAAGAAGAGCCGGATGAAGATGAGGCAGAGAGCCCCAAGGGTAAAAAGGCGAAAAGTAAAAAAAGTGGGAAAAGAAAAAAGTGAGATTTTCGGCAAACACAGATAAATGATTTTGAAATGAAGAAAAAAGGAAAAAAGAAACCAATTGAGAAAAAGGTGAAGAAGGCGAAAACACGTGACGCCAAGCCTGCGAAAGTGGCTGAATCACCTGCACCGACCATTTCTTCTTCGGTACAAAGCGGTACATGGACGATATTTCAGCGCGTCAACAAGGCGCTTCCTGTACAACCCAAAGAAATCAAGCCGCATCCACATGGAGTCGAGCTTGGTGTTCTCATCCAGATGTTGAAGGACAGTTCTGCCCGCACTCTGCGTTCCATGCTTTGCCAGGATTTCTCACGGGTCGGCGGCGGCACGGCGAACCAGATCTGCAATCTTGCGAAACTGAATCCGAAGGCAAATCCGACAAGAATAGCGCACCAGGAAAGTGAAGCACTTTTCAAAGCCATCAATGAAACCAAACTGATGAGACCGCCAACTGATTGTCTTTCGCCGATTGGCGAGAAGCAGATCGTTGCTGGTCTTAAAAAAGAGATAGCAGCAGATTTTTATACTGCAGTTACAAGGGCCCCAACTGTATATCGCGGCAATCCTTTCCAGATAGAAGCCGGTGTTGCGTATGCCAAGCCAGGAGAGAATCAGGAATTGAATGCTGAAGAACCTGTGCGCGTGATGCGTTTTGCAAACCGGGTCCCACTGCTTCACATGGGTGGTGCATGCGCCATCAATAAGGCGGTGGGCGGTGTTGACTGGAAAAGGTACGGCCTTTCCCAGCCCAGGGGGTCTCTTCCGATAGGTCCGATGGTGGTCATGGTACACATGGCCAGTGTTTGGGTGCCGTTTACCAGTGAAAGCAAGGAAGCTATTGCGCATTATCCTGAAATCATCAGGGAGATGACTTTTGCCATGCAGGAATGCGGACGTCAGCTTTCGGTATTCCTGAGTAAGCGGCGGCGCATTGAAGAAATGGCCCGCAAACGCGATTATATTGCAATGTATATTCCGCATCTGGCGCTTGGATTGAAGGAAATCCTGGATTTGAACGACAAGCAAGAGAAGGGGATTATCAGAGACTTGAACAAAATGCTGGAAAGAACGCACCTCGAACAATAAGGCAGACTGGGAAAAGGGATTTCTAAACTAAAGACAAGAATGATGTGCTGGAGAAAGTAATGGCTAAGAAGAAAAAAGAACCAGTAAAGTCCAGGAAGCAGGATAAAGAAGTTGAGCCTGTACGACGGGCGCCGCAGGTGATTTCCCGTGAAGGCGCATCGAAGAAAATCGTCGAAATCGGTGCCGATATTTACCATGACATTGTAAAACGTAAAAAGAAACCTGATATGCGCTTCCCGATTCGTGCGCTTTCTAATGTGAAGTATGATCCCAAGCGCGGTCACTTTGAAATCAGGGGGAAAATGTCCACCCGTACTCTTACATACAATACGGTGAAAACATTTGCCCAGTCGATGCGGCTGATGGCTACGACCAAGAAAGACCTTCTCGACAAGAATGACATCGCAGGTAAACGTGAAATCTATTACAACAGCAAAAGCTGGGGTGAGTGCCGGTTTGATGAACAGCCGGAAAGTGACACACTTCTTGATGATATGGAAGCAATGCTTGCGGTGAACCGCGAACAACTTGGCTATATTCCTGAAGAACGTGGCGGAGATGTTGCTGGTCCGCTGATCGTTATCGATAAAAACCCGGTTTCAAAAGAAAAAGTGAAGGTTGATTGTGCAAAACTGGGGAGCGGTGCATGGAGCATTCCTTCCCGCGTAGAGCATCTTGTTTTTGAGTCCAAGGCAAAGCTGATTCTTGTTATTGAAACAGCATCACTCTTCCAGCGTCTTGTTCATCACCGTTATTATGAAAAGGCTGATTGTGTGCTGATTTCCATGAGTGGGGTGCCGACGAGGGCGTGTCGAAGATTTATCCGGCGGTTGGCAGATGACCAGAAGCTCCCAGTACTGGTCTTTACCGATGGTGATCCTTACGGATATTGCAACATTTACCGGACCTTGAAAGTCGGGTCCGGGCAGGCGGCGCACATCAACCGTTTTTTTTGTGTACCGCAGGCGCATTACCTTGGTGTTACCCCGCAGGACATTATTGACTATGATCTTGAGGATGCGACACATCCGCTTGAAGATGCTGATATTAAACGGGCAAAAGATGCCCTGAAAAATGATCCATTTGTTCTGCATCACAAGGAATGGCAGGATGCTTTGAATCAAATGCTGAAAATGGGCGTACGTATTGAACAGCAGGCGTTTGCCAAACATGGGCTGAATTATGTCCTGGAAAAATATATTCCTGACAAACTGAAGAAAAAGAAATTCCTGCCGTAACTGATTGTCTTTGATGAGCTCCGATTGTTGATTGATTAAAATCAAGACTCCAACTATTATCTATTTCAAAACGTAAAAAATTGAGGATATTGATGAATGCGGATGCGGGTTTTGTTCAAATCAAGGATTTAGCGGCGCATGATGGTCGTGATGTCAGTATTCATGGCTGGCTTTTTGGTAAGCGTAGTGGTGGTGGTGTGGCTTTCCTGCAAATTCGGGACGGGTCGGGTATCTGCCAGTGCGTGGTTGAGTCCTCAGCAGAGGATGCTTTTAAAAAGGCATCCGAGCTCCCTCATGAATCTTCCCTGATTGTTCGCGGAATTGTGCGAAAAGATGAAAGAGCGATTGGCGGGTATGAAATCGCCGTTTCATCAGTCGAAATCATACATATTGCGGCTGAGTATCCGATAACCAGGAAGGCACACGGTATTGATTTCCTGATGTCGCACAGGCATTTGTGGTTGCGATCGAGGCGGCCTACTGCAATTCTGCGCATACGGCATACATTGATCAAGGCATGCCGGGATTTTTTTGATAACCGCGGGTTTACGCTGGTCGATACGCCGATCCTGGTCGCAGGTGCCGGTGAAGATGCGCAGACACTGTTCCCTGTCGAATATTTTGATCGAAAAGCTTTCCTTGCCCAAACAGGACAACTTTACCTTGAGAGTGCATGTCTGGCGCTTGGGAAGGTGTATTGTTTCGGGCCTACTTTCCGAGCTGAAAAATCCAAGACGCGCCGTCATCTGACCGAGTTCTGGATGATTGAACCTGAAGTTGCGTTTGCCGAACTTGATGATGTGATTGCACTTGCGGAAGATATGGTATGTTATGTTGTGGAACAAGTGCTGGCCAGGCATCAGGATGATTTGACGTTTCTTGGGCGCGATATCGAGGCGCTGAGAAAAGTAAAAAAACCTTTTATCAGAATGACCTACGGCGAGGTTGCTGAAAATCTCAGGAGTGCAAAAACGAAAGACTGGCTCGAAAAAGAAATGATGCGTGACAAAGAAAAACTGCAGGCATTAATTGATGAGCTGGGCAGGCTGGAAAAGCAGGTTGATGCAGTGAAGAAAACAGCACAAAAAGACAAAATTCAGATTCAAATCCATGAATTAAAGGAAAATATCGAAGACCTTGAAGCGGATTTGCACAATCGTCCTGCGCATATAGCTTCGGCACAGGCGTTCGAGTTCGGCGGTGATCTTGGCGGCAGTGACGAGACGATTATTTCAAAGCAGTTTGATAAGCCGGTTTTTGTGACTGACTATCCCAGAGAAGCAAAAGCTTTTTACATGAAGGAATCGGTGCAAGACAAACGGCTGGTACGCAACATGGATCTTCTTGCTCCTGAAGGATATGGTGAAATAATAGGCGGGAGTCAACGTGAAGAAAATCTGGATGTGCTTGTTACGCGGATGAAGGAGAAAGGCTTGAATCCCGAAGACTATGACTGGTATCTTGATGTGCGAAAATATGGAAGTGTCCCCCACGGGGGGTTCGGACTCGGTATTGAAAGGGCGCTCACCTGGATTTGCGGGCTGAAACATGTACGTGAAACGATTCCGTTCCCGCGGACGATGGGCCGGATATACCCGTAAAAGTGCATGGTTTTTATGAAAGATTTCTGGTTGTGTTTCGTTCCTTTGTTTGTGGCGGTTGATGCGCTTGGAGTACTTCCCGTATTCATAAGCCTCACGGAAGGGCTTGGCGAGCAGAAGATTCGTCGCATAGTTTTACAGTCAGTTATTACCGCTGCGGCCGTTGCCCTTACTTTTCTTGCAATCGGTACTGGTATTTTAAATCTTCTGGGAATCACAGTTTCTGACTTTATGATTGCAGGCGGGGTGCTTCTTTTCGTGATATCAATGAGTGATCTTATTACAGCGGCAAAGAGCAGGGGAGTGATAGACCTCGAATGTCTGGGTGCGGTCCCGATAGGTGTACCATTGATAACAGGGCCGGCGGTTCTCACGACATCGATCCTTCTTCTGAATGAGCATGGGATCATACCGACGGCACCCGCCATACTAGTGAATATTTTTATTGCGGGAGTGGTATTCCATTATTCCGGGACTATATTCCGTTTCCTGGGAAAAGCGGGGGCAAAAACAATTTCCAAATTAGCAAGCTTGCTACTTGCGGCAATCGGGGTAATGATGGTGCGTAAAGGTGTTGTTATGATCGTCGCCTTGACGCATTGATTTGAGTGTGTGGCCGGGAGGGATTGGTTGAAGTGAAATCCGATAAAAAAATATATTCTGCTGCGGAGACTAAAGTAATCCATGGTGAAAACCTGAAAATTGAAATTGTAGGGGAATATCCTCTTGCCAAAGACAATCAGGGAAACCTTAAGTCGCGGATAGGGACAATTTTTACCAATACAAATACACTTATTACCGTCCCTGGTATTCATGCCACTCAGCGAATGGCTTATATTGAAAGACTGAATCGTAAGCGCCGTCAGATTGGAGTCGATCCCCTTACGATAGACGAAGAAAATGTTGAAGCGCGGAATTCTGTTGATCTTATCATGGAGGAGAATGAAGTTCTGATTCGTCCCGATCCTGATAATATGGCAATTGCTTTTAAGGCTGACGAGATACTTCAGGAGATTGTATCCAAGCAGCAGATTAAATTTCTCTATGTGTTCAATCAGAAGGTCAAAGATGCGATTAAGTGGCGTGGTGAATACTGGCGGATCAGTCCTCTTCCGAAATCATCGGAAAAGATGATCAACATGATTTCAGCTTCGCGGATAGGGATTACAGGAAAACCAATATACTATTATAACAAGGCAAAGGGCACAAAGTTGCTTACTTGTGACGAATTCTGCCGCTTGGGCAAGCTTGATGATGAAGAATTGCGGAAATACCTCCTTGAGATCAATAAGTATGGATACTGTAGTAATCGTATGGAAAATCCCGAGATAGCATTTTTCATGGTTGATAAAGCCTTTTCTTGTTCCGATTTTATCAACCAGGATTTTGCCAAGATCAGTTCGTTACAATTAAGAAAAATTTATGATAATCTGAAGAAGAAGTTTTGTGATGCGGTTCCTCTGGAATTTCGTGTTGATGATCCCCAGAACATGGATTGGCGGAATAAAATTTTTGCGGTTCTCACCGAGCAAAAAGAAGGGGTTGTTTCTGAAGAACCTATCGCGGGACTCAGTTCTGAGTTTTTCATGCAGATTGAATGGTTGCCTGGAGCCCGTATCGAACAGGGTGAATTGATATTTGATCCGATTTTTGAAGAGAAATCCAAAAAACCTGGTGATGCGGAACTCGAACGGCTTTGTGATGAAAAATCGCGCGGTTTCATATTCAGTTTTCTACGTGAATACGGGGACCTGGAATATGTAAATATCGGACGATTAACTACATCATTGTCGAAAAGGATAGCTTCCCGGAACCGCAGGGACGTTTATATTGCGGAAATTAAGCATCGTGAGAGCGAAAAGGAAACAGTACGGTTTATAAGAATGCAGAAGTGGGGAGTGTACGAACGTCTTGATGATGGGAAAAGCCTCCTCGATGCGATTGTGGAGTCGGAAGAATACACTGATTACATTCTGGACCGGAGACTTGGTTGTCGTCAGCTTGGAATGAATCTGCCCCAGCGAGTTACGTCACGAAAGATTGCCGAACGATATTTTGGTAAGAAAAGGGAATATCACGGGATTACGATATGGTCACCATACTTTGAGCGCGATTATATATATGGCACTGCAACAGATAAGACGCCGAAGCACAAATTTGAAAATGAAACATTTGCCTTGAAGTATGCGCATCTTCTTGGAGGAGCCGCCGCACCGAATATGATAATTGGACGCATGGACTTGGATGGCCGGGTGGTTTTTGACGACGGGGATGAGGTTATTGTTGAAGACAGTAATGGTATGCCTGTAGACTTGGTTGTTTCCGATCATACTGGTACATTCGTGGACTATCAGAGTGACCTCCAGAATTTTGCATCTGACTATGCTATGCCAGTTAACCGCAGGGCTGAATATCTTCCCGATACAAGGGAATTTGCTCATGTTTATTTACTGGCGTTTGTTGAAAGATTTTCAAAGATTCAGCAGGAATATCGCAAGAGAAAACGGGCTTTTGATACCCTTTTCAAAGGGCGGCGCAGGGATGAGGGTGGTAGTTTTGCCTACCGCTGGGAAAGAATACTAGATCGTCTCAACAAGACGGAACCATTACAACTGCAGGAATTGATCCGGAAGAACATTGTGGTAAATTAATTATAATCAATTCACATCTGCCGTATCCTTCTTGTGATTTTTGTCTCCAACGTTTCTTGTATAACCACCGATATAACCTGTGTTTCATTTTTATTCCGGTGTACTTGCGTGCCAATTCACAAACATGACTAAGAGATGCCGGTTGATAAGAATCGGTGAGGATATTTGGAGATACCATTCAACTCGTCTAAGCCTTCATCCTCCTTCGCGGGAGACCCAGGACTTTGAGTCCGTGGGATGAATATAGTTTTTGCTACGGCGGATTCCGCTAAGAAACTGCGGGCTTCAGCCCGCAGAGCTTCATTACTATTTGATTCTTGCCCGAACTGCGCATTGATCTATAATAGGTAATATTATGCATAGAAACGAATCTTCGAGTGGAGCATCGAGAACTATTTATTCAGTCTCGATGCCTATGGGTGTTTCGTTTATGATGGGAAAAAGTTCTCTCGAGATGGAACCGTCAACGCTGGCTCAAGAAATTGAACATTATCCCAAAACTGTTATGATGAGGGGTGAAGACTGATGTCCGACCTAGACAAGAAAGATTCCTCTCGATTGCCTAGCGAGACAAATATGGAATATTCCAATCATGATTCGGTCAATCCTGAAATCAAAAGGCCTCCGGATTACGAAGCAGATATTATCAAAGCTGAAGTAAAGGAAGACTATATTCTGGTCGAAAGTTTACTTCAGGACTACAAAAAAAAATTTGGCAAACTAACAGATTATCTCTGTTCCATCGAAACACGTCTGCCCGCTATGAAGTTTCTTGTTGAAGCCAAGAAAGCGCTCATAAAGCTTCGCGTGGCAAAAAACGCTGAAGAAATTGGCGAGGCAGTCCAACGGACAAATACCGTACTGCTTATGTCTCCTGAAACCTGTACCGACGAGGCTGATGGAAAGCTGGTAAGAAATCTTAGCAAAGAAATGGTCGAACTTCGAAGAATCCTGATAAAGGAATACATAGATGCTGCACGGCTTAACGTTGGAAAGGCAGTCAAGACCGGGACGGAAGTCCTTTTAAATAATGCGCGTGATGTGGTTGGCGAATTAGCAAAAGACTCTTTCAGAACCGGACTGGACAAAGAAACCATTGCCGAACTGGACAAGGTTTATGCCGAATTGAGATCGCAAGTTGGTCAGGGTAACATCAACGCCGTCTTGTTGTCGCGCAGCTTCAAGCAAGTAATAATTAGTACAGCATTCATGTCCACCGCATCAAAAGTATATTCAAAAGTTACGGAGTTGTTTGCGCGGGTCTGGAAATCAATATTGAAAGGCAGGAAGAAGGAAACAACCCGTCCGGCGTCTATGCCTTTCTTTTCAAATACGCGTTCAAAAGTCACGGAGTTGTTTGCGCGGGCCTGGAGATCAATGTTGCAAGGATGGAAGAAGGAAACAACCCTTACGGCGCCTATGCCCTTTCTTTCAAATACGTGTTCGAAAACCGTGGGGTTGTTTAAACAGATGGGAAAATCAATACTGCTCCGTAAAATCATATACTTTTGTATTGCGGCCATATTTGTTTTGTTGCTGATTCAGTATGCGGCCAAACTTCTCACACACAGGCGAATTAAACAGTTTGAAGCCAGTGTACTGGCCGCGCAATACGAACAGGCAATGGTTATTGCCAGGAAGATTGTGGGACAGTATGGACCGGCAGAAATTTATCTTCATATTTACTCGAACAAAACCGTTATTGCCAATATTGATGCGGAATTGACAGCAACTGCCGGAATCAATCCTGATTACAGGGTTGAACTACGGAGACTTGCTGATGAATGCGAACAACTGCTTAAGTTACAGAAATACACTGAAGCGTTGGAAAAATATACGAACACGACCGTAAGGGTGAAACCTTTCCTGTTACAGCAGGCCAAGGTACGTATGGTTACAGATCCGGTATTGCCGGCGCTGGCATTGGTGTTATCAAACAAGAAAGTCTCCGTAACAACAACCAATAGATCTGATGGATCAACAGAGATATCCCTTGTCGCAGGAGACTGGGAGATTTCGCTGCTGGACGACAGGTATTATCTTCCCGAAAATAAATTCCAATTTATCCCTGGTATGAACTCCAAAACCCTCCGAGTTGAAAGGGAAACAGGACTTTGTTCAATATCGGCAGATGGGATTTCAAATGGAACAGAAGTGCACATTGTCGGGCTTGATCGTTCGTTTACAGGTAAAACAGGAGAGTCACTGCAATTCCTGTCTGGTACCCAATCTTTAACTCTTGCTGTCAGTGGCTACAGAAAAAAGGAAATCCAGGTCAATATTCCCCCAAGAGGTTCAACAAATTATTTCATTACACTTGAGCAGGAACAGGGAGAGGTCCTAATCCAGGCGAGGCTTCCAAAAACATTCAAAGATTCCGGTTTTATTAAAAAAGGGGCAAAGCTTGTTATCAATGGAACCAACGAAGCGAATATTTCCCTGCCATATCTGGCAAGATTCACGCCAGGTAAGTACGACATTAGCTTAGAGTTGCAGAAATATCAAAAAGGAGAAACAAAACAAGTATCAATCAGGGATAAATCATCAGAGACTGTATCATTTGAAATGGTACCATTTGATGCGGACATTACATTCGTTTCTAATTTAAGTAACGAAACGATAAGTATTTATCAAAACAATAAATTTGTTGGATATGTCGGAAACAAAATGGAAACGAAGCCATTCATGCGCCCGTCTTTTGACTTTGAAGTAATTGGGTATGAACCTCTCCGGGTACAGGTTACTTCACCGCTTGAACCGGGCGATAATTACATTGCCACTATTACTAATTGGATTCCTGCGAAAGTCAAACCTGTGGATGTTGATATGTCTCCAACGAGAATTACCGGCGTTTTACGACTCCTTATTACCGGAACAATAAATGCTTCTGGTAGCGGACGGATTTCTATAAATGATCAACATTTCGATTCAACTGTTTCGGCCGACACTTCCGGAAACATCGTAAAATGTTTTTCAGTTCCTCCCGGCGAATATGAGGTTGCCGCAGATATTCCAGGGTACTCTCCCGCGCCATCTTCGGGCAATATTGTGCAAGTGACCGTGGCAGCGGGAAAAATTACGAACCAGAAATATGAAATGCTTCCAGACATCTGTTATGCCAGATTTCTCTGCAGGTACAAATATGCAGATATCGATATTTACAATCAGGATGGAATGATAGGTAAATGCGGCACGTGGATCAAATTCAGACCTTTTGTACACCACCAGCTGTCGTTCATAGGCAAGAATTTTTACAAATACACAACAGAGTTAGTCTTGGACAAACCTGGGAAAAGTATAAATATTGAAGTTCCGATCAAGCCTTCCGGTTTATCATGGGATCGTATGAGTGATTATGAGTGGAACAATATCCTGAAAGAGGTGAGGCCGGAAGGAGCTGTAGAAAAGACAAGTAAAACGAGGGGAGGGGCCCCTTCCAAATCGTCATTTTTTGGACGTGTGAAAAATTATCTTGGTCTTCACCCGGACAAGAAAAAAGTGATTAATCCTGACGATGAAAATCAGCAGTTTGTGAAGCCGCCGGGTGATAAATAGCCGTCAGATATACATGTAACTGGTGGTGGTGAAATGGTGGGCACTACAGGATTTGAACCTGTGACTTCTGCCGTGTGAAGGCAGCGTTCTCCCGCTGAACTAAGTGCCCGTACTTTGTGCATGAAGATGACAAAAGGTCACAGTGATGTCAATTGTTGAGATGGTCCTGCAGGTCGATGATACTGGTGTGGTTAATAAGGAGTTGTTCTTGTTCAGGGAGAAGTTGGTGGCATATTTGTTGGTGCGGGTAGGGCTAACAATGGCAACGGTAATTCATAATCTGTTCGATCTTTGTCGGTAATTTCACCAGGGAATACATCGTCAGCTGTGTTGGGGGTCTGGTCTGGTCCATACGAGAAAAGAATCACAGTATTGTTTGTAAAGTTGTAATGATAGGGATGTTTCCACGGATCCGGTCTGGTGAAAGTAACATAAGGACCTTTCCATGTAAGTTCGCCGGGATTATTGATCAATGCTACGATACCTTCTTTCGTTGTCGGGTATCGTCCGCAATCGCGTTGAAACATTTCAAGCGCCATTCTTAATGACCACAGTTCTTTTTTTACCATCGTCATGGAAGTTTTTTCGGCCTTCTCGACCATTGCTTTCGGGTCGATGAATTCAATGGTATTAACTTTGGAAGGTATTTTGCTAATGCGATAATAAATGACGCCACCCAGTAGTAGCACCGTGATGACAATAGGGACTGCGGAAAAACTGAATGTCGGAGTATTCGATGAAAAGAAAATTCTTTTTCCAGGAACCTTTATAGCTTTCTCATTCTCCTGAGAGTCCTTCATTTTTTCCAGGGATTCTCTCAAACGTTCCGAGACTTTTACCCCTTTCTTGCAGTTTGGACATATGGCAACTGGTTCAAGTCCAAAAACATGTTTACAATATGGACAACGAAATTTCATGTGTTTTATGGGTCGAGATTTATCAGTTTGAGGGTGTCAAAATTAATCTTTCGATAATAACAGTTTCTGGCTTTGCCCTTGCGATTTTTCGTGTGGCAGATTCCTCCCCGGCGTGGTCGGACTTTATAAAGAAGTGAATTTTGCTCACAATTAACATACGCTTCTACAAGATCAAAAGTTTCACCTGATGTTTTACCTTTTTCCCATAGTTTTTTCCTGGAAGTACTCCAGAGTACAAGACTTCTTGTTTTTAGCGCTTTTTTGAAGGCTTTTTTATTGGTATATGCGATAAGAATTACGTCCCCGGTATCAATATTCTGTATTGCAACCGGGATTACATCACGGGAATTATCGGCCACCTTGCCGATCTTCCCAAAATCAAGTTTCAGCATATTCCCTTCTTCGATCCGGTTCATGAAGTTCCTTTTTCGATTATGTTATTGCTTACTATATCCGTGTATACCCAAAAAACCAGTAAAAATTGCCCAGCTATCACTCAGGTGAAAGAAAAACGGGAATTTTGTGATTATTTTTTAAAATCAAATGAGATTCGTTGTAAATGCTTACCTTGGAATTCAATAATTTCAATAAAACCCCATTATTATTGACAATTTCCAGGGGTAAGGTACAATTCAGGGTAGGTAAACCTGTTGATTCTGTCGGGTATTACGGCGGTGGGGTCCCTTTCACAAGGTAGGAGGGGTAAATATCCGCCGATCAGAATTATGTGTGGGCAAAGAAAGTTGTATGGGCAAATACAAGAAAGGTGAGGTGTGCCCTTAATTGTCTTTTAAAGAATAAGTCTGGATTAAAATAATGGAAACTGAATCTCTAAAAGCTCAATCGGTCCTAGAAGTGCTCGGAATTAACCGTGCAAGTCTAGTAGCGGTTTGCTTTACTCTGGCTGGATTGCTCTGGCCGTCGAATTCCCACGCGGCCCCTCCGATTGTGATCAATGAAGAAGGCCCGTCGAAAATCACCCCGTCGTCCTGTGCACTCAATGGGAATCTCACCTCGACGGGGGGAGCTCCAACTGAGGTACGGATTTACTGGGGTACGAACGACGGTGTTACCACATTCAGCAGTTGGATGACAAATGAGAACATGGGGACACTTCCAATACAAAAATTCTCCACCGGTGTTTCCAACTTGAATGCGAACACCTTATATTATTATCGTTGCTTCGCCACCAATTCAGCCGGTGGGGCTTGGGCACCCTTATCGCAAAACCTCACAACTTTGCCGGCAGCGAGACTCTTCACGGCCGACGGTGTATCGGGTAGTAACTGGACGTACGATTCCGGAAGTCTTGTATATGCGGCCAAGTATGCGGATACCAACAGGTGCAAATATGCTGCCGCCGGTCAGGACTCACTGATTCTCACGAATTTCGGATTCAATCTTCCCTCAAATGCCGTCATAGAAGGTATCAGCATTGAGAGGAGGGGATTGGGCGTTGCCTCAACGGCCGGCAAACGGCAGTATCGAATCGGTCTTACCAAGGATGGCGTTTCTCTTTCCGGTACCAACAAGGTAAATCAAGCTTTACCCCAGACGAGCGACGATGTTGCGGAGGTGGGCGATGCTCTGGATTTGTGGGGTGACACGTGGATTCCACAAGAGATCAATCTGGCGACATTTGGCGTCATGATCTCGGACAACGATACTTCATCCGACGAGATCCGGTTCGATCAAATCAGGATTAATATCTTTTACGACAGGCTTCCGAGGATCACTAACGCTGGAGCGACAGATCTGTCATTGACTTCCGCGACTTTCAACGCAAGCGTGATTTCGACCGGAGCAGCGGTAACAACCGTTTTTCTATACTGGGGGACCAATGACGGGGGAACAGTCCAGTCAAGTTGGAATAATACCAATTCTTTTGGAGTGATTAATGTGGGTTCTCTTTCAACTAATATTACGGGTTTGTCAACTAACACGCAGTATTACTACCGGTTCTGGGCCACAAATTCCTATGGATCCGCGTGGTGTTCAGAAAGTACGAACTTTTACACGTGGGGTGTACCTGCGATCAACAACGATGGTGGAGCATCAAACATAACCGGAAGCGGAGCCACGCTCAATGGTAATGTCACAAGAGGAAGTCCCACCCCAACCACGTGTATTTACTACGGTCCCACCGATGGTGGAACCGACCCGAATTCATGGAGTAATAAAGTTGATACGGGAGATGTGTTTGGATTCTTTTCAACGGCCGTCACTGCGGGTCTTATTGCTAACAAGACGAACTATTATCGCGCGTTTGCCACCAATGTCTTAGGTGGAGTCTGGGCGACGACAACGACCAATTTCGTCATGCCCGTGCCGTCTGTTTCAATAAACAATGCCTATGTGACGCGAGTAGCCTCCGGGACCACAAACCTGACTTTTACGATGCAGCTGTCCCTGTCTAGCTTCACAAGTGCTTCTGTGGTTTACGCCACATCGAACGGCTCGGCCCAGGCTGGCACGGAATACATGGCGACTAACGGAGTAGTGTCGTTTGACGCGGGTACGCAGAATGCTACGGTATCGGTTGTTGTCAACGCTTCGCCAACCAGTGATGGTTTGTGCGACAACTTCTACGTGAACCTGAGCGGTCCGACTAATGCCTCTTTTTCCGACGCATGCGGGGAAGGAACAATCATGGATGACAAGACTCCCGCGAAGTTCATTTCGGGAACCGCCGGTGGTATTATCAACTATCCAAATCACAATGTCGTCATCTCGGACAACATAACAGTTAACGACACCGGTTATCTTGTGATCCATGCGAAGTCAATATGCGTGATCAACCACGCTGGAATTTCGGCGTATGGCAAGGGATTCGGAGGAGGAGGTGGTGGAGGAGGAACTGGCAAAAAGACAGTCGGTGGACAGGGCTTTGGCGGGACGACGGGATCGGGTACTGTGGGTGGAATTGCCGGTAGTAACGGAGCAAACGCTGTCGGTGGGAACGGTGGTCAGGGTGGCGGCACTGCCGCTTCCGAGAACTGGCTTCCTGATAACGGCTCCTCCGGTTACGGTGCGCAATCAGGAGGTAATGGGGGAAAAGGCGGCGGTTCGTATGGTGGTGCTGGCGGTTACGGAGCCGACACGAGTGCGAAGTACGGCGGCAACGGCGGCAGAGGCGGTTACAACGCCGTGGACAACAATACCAATGGATTGAACAACGAGACGTCTATCGGCAGTTTCTATTCCGGCGTACCGACAGCATATGGTAACTACTCGATTTACCGTGGAAGTGGTTCCGGCGGCGGCGGTGGTGGTGCAATGTCCGGAAACAACGGTTACAGTGGTGGAGACGGAGGAGCGGTAGGGGGTGCTGAGGGTGTTCAAGCGTCTGGCGGCGGAGGTGGAGGAGCCGCAGGTGGCGGAGCGATTGTACTGGGATCCATTTCAGGGCCGCTGGATTTGACCTGTGCTGGAACAATCAATGCATGCGGAGCCGCTGGAGCCGATCAGGGTGGTAGTGGTGCAGGCGGCGGCATCTGTATGATGGGATCCAGCGTCATTCTCGGTACCGACACGGTTGTTACCAATCTGGGCGGTACTCTCTCAACAAATGGCGGTTCGTTCAAGATATGGTGCAGTTCGGCTGGTACTCTATCCACCAACAGCGCAAAGCTGACCTGCGGCAAAATCTTCTCGATGACATACGGTCCTGCGGTGAATAACGATGGCGGGGCCACAAGTATCACGGCTACTTCAGCCACTCTGAGGGCAAATCTGACAGCGACGGGAGGCGCTCCTGCAACGGTGTATGTGTATTGGGGACCAACTGACGGAGGCACTACAGGCAATAAATGGTCAAACCAGTTGAATATAGGTGTATGCAGTACCGGAGCGATATCGACTAATATTACCGGCCTGCTTGCCAACAAGACCTACTACTATCGTGTTTATGCAACCAACTCTGAATCTTACCATTGGGCTCAATACAGCACGAACTTTACGACATTGCCCCCAGTTGTTCAGTTCAATAGTACGAATTCGAGCGGCGCTGAGTCCGTCAGTCCGGTGGCCTTTCAACTGACGATGTCAGCGACTTCGGCCGTTGACGTTACGGTAAACTATGCGATAGCCGGCGGTACGGCTACCAACGGTTCCGACTACATTTTGTCGGCCGGAACGGCCACGGTAGCGGCAGGCAGTATTACCACAAATATATATATCACGATATGTAACGATGTAATTGATGAAGTTGATCAGACAATAGACCTTGTGCTTACGAATGGCGGGCATTGTACTCTGGGGGCGGATACCAACCATATATACACAATCATAGACGACGATTCGCCGCCTGTCGTCTCCTTCTGGGGGGAGCCGTATGCCGTGCCTGAAGGTGATACAAACCGGACAATAATGGTGACGATCAGTGCTGTGTCCGAGAAGCTGGTGACGGTGGACTACGGTACAGCCGATGGAACTGCCATGGTTTCGAGCAATGATTATACCAACGCCACAGGAACGTTGACATGGCAGGCCGGTGAAACAACCTCCAAGACGTTTGCCGTTTCGATAGTAAACGACTCGGAGACTGAAGTGGATGAGACATTCAACGTGTACTTGACAAACGCGGTGAACTGCACGATAGGCGAGACAAACACCACAGTAATTATCGTAGACAACGATGGCCCGGTCAATGTGTCTTTCTTCGGTGAGCCGTTTGTTGTTTACGAGAATGCCACCAATGCCGTTGTGACTGTCAGAATCAACCGTGCCGCCGTAGCGTCAACGACCGTGGATTATCAGACGTGGGCTGGAACCGCAATAGCCGGTACTGATTACACCAATGTGAGCGGCACGCTGACATGGAATATCGGGGAAAGCAGCAGCAAAACATTCACGGTTCCGATTGTCGGTGACGAGCTGGACGAACCGGATGAGACAATCAACCTGCGGCTGACCAATGCGGTCAATGCGACGATCAGCGGGAATACGAACACGACTATCATAATTTACGACGATGACGCCCCTTCGCCGGTATCTTTCAGCGCCGCGCTTTATGTTGTTGCTGAGAGCGCCACTAGCCGGACGGTGACAGTGACGCTGAGTACGGAATCCGGCAAGGATATATCGGTCAACTACGCGACTTCGGACGGCACGGCAACTGCCGCCAAGGACTACACCAATAGGACTGGAACGTTATCGTGGAATGCGGGTGTGACCGGATCACAAAACATTACTATTCCGATCATTGAAGATGCACTGGATGAAAACGACGAAACTATTTACGTGACATTGTCAAGTCTCTCGAACACCACAGTCAACGGATCCAATCCGACTACAATTTCAATCATTGATAATGACAACATGCCTTCAGTATTCTTCACTAACACGCCTTACAGCGCCAATGAGGATACCGGGAACGCCGTGGTATCACTGGCGATCAGCGCCGAGTCGGGGCGCGGCGTTACCGTAAGTTATTCAACGGCCTCCGGAACGGCCGAGGCTGGGGTTGACTTCACGAATGTGAATGGAGCTGTGACATGGAACGCGGGCCAGACTGGTATAAAAACGATTAATATCCCGCTGAATGACGATCTGCTCATGGAATCCAATGAGACCATAAACGTTGGAATATCAAACTGCGTTAATACGACAATCAGTGGTTCCAGTAATGCCACCGTGACTATAGTTGACAACGATATTCTTGTCGTCGGCAACTATAACGGGGCCTGGAAGATTAGCTCGAGTAATGCAACACTGCGCGGGGAGGTAATCGAAGCGGTTGGAGGTTCTCCCTTTGTGTACATTTACTGGGGGCCCACCGACGGTGGAACAAATCAATGGAGTTGGACAAATGTGTGCGAAATGGGCCTGCAGGAAATAGGCAATTTCAGCACCAACATCTCAGGCCTGGTCGAGAACCAGACCTACTATTACAGGGTCTATGCAACCAAGGATGTGGGCGAGGTATGGGCTTCGAGTTCGGAAAGTTTCCTTGCGGTTAATCCGCCAGAGTTAACGTTATTGATCAACGGAGGAATAGAAACGGCCGGAGGGAGTTCAGCGGATGCTCTCAACTGGACGCGATCAGATGCCGCTGCGATGCAACGGATTAATTCCTTCCCTCGAACGGGTTCTTATTCGATGCAATTCGCGATCAACAGCGGAAAATACCTCTACGGGGTCGACAGCAATGAATTCAGAGTCTCGTGGAACGGCCAATATGGAGGCGGAGGAATACCCACGAACGGCGGAGTACGACCGGGTTTTGTCCTGGGTGGCAGGGCCTATACGCGGGCCGGCGCTGTTGGCAAGAATCCTGCGGCTTTGACCTTCAAATGGTGGAACGTGGACGCAGGCAGTGTCTGGATGCAGACGCAATTGGCCCACACGAACACCGTGTATCAAATGATAAGTATCAGCAAAGCCGATCCAATTCCTGTTTCACATTCGGGCAACCGGTGCCGTGCTGAACTGTGGCGGGATTCGACTGGGTCGGGGCCGTCAGGTAACAACATTGAATTCTACGGGGATAATTTAGACATATCTGCTTACACGCCCAAGCTCTGGCTGGAATATGATCCTACGGAAATTTACGAGTTTCCTGATACGAAGGTAACATCAAGTAACGAGATGAGCTTTGGTGCGCGTAATCAGGGTAGCAGCGAGGGAACGATCCTGTATGGCGCATACATCACCAATACCGTGGACCTTACGAATGGTTCCTGGAGTCAGACGGCGTGGTATGAATTCAACGATCCCAGCAATGCGTTCAATATTGCGACTGGTGCTACTCTGGCCGCTGTGAGCGGCGAAGGTTACCAATATTGCAAAATACATTTCGTCCCGCCATATCAGGGAGTATTCACTGGCTCTGTCAGAATAGCGACGACCGATCCTGTGAGCCGCTATTCAGGAGGTGGTTGTATTCATTCTAATATTGTATATGAGGAATATATGCTGACCGGTTACGGCATTGGCCCACCTTCTATCAGTAATGACGGTGGCGCAACAAACGTGACCACGAATGCGACACTGAGAGGCGATTTGATATCAGCCGGTGGCAGGAGTGCCGTGGTCCACATTTATTGGGGCCTAACAGATGGTGGCACGAACATGATGAACTGGTCGAACGTGTATAACTTAGGAAGTCTGGAATCGGGACTGTTTTCGACGAACACATGCGAGTTATTACCGTTGAGGCAGTATTTCTATCGGGCATATGCCTCCAACATAGCAGGATTCGTCTGGGCCGGTACCACCACGAATTTCATCACCCCGCCCCAGCCGCCCAAAGTTGACAACGACGGCGGGGCATATCCGGGAATGACAGTGGCGGCACTACGGGGCAACTTAATCTCGTCCGGCGGAACAACCTGTACAGTCCGTGCCTACTGGGGACCGGATGATGGAATAACAAATTTCAGCAGTTGGTCCAACTATGTCACCATTGGCACCCTGGATGTAGATGACGAGGGTGCCATGCTCGGAAATATCAGTGGACTGTCAAAGGGGTCAACGTACTGGTATCGCTGTTACGGTACAAATATTGTCGGAGGGCGATGGGCAACATCTTCAACCAATTTCACGACACTTAGAGATTACGATGGCGACGGCATGCCTGACACGTGGGAAATAGCCAATGGTTTCAATACTAACAATGCAGACGATGCCACGATAGACTCGGATTCAGATGGTTTTTCAAATCGCGATGAATATACCTCTGGTACAGACCCGACCGATCCGGCCTCATATCTTAAAATTTCCACAGCCGATCTTGTAAATACAAACGATTTCAGGTTGAGCATCTGGCTGGGGCCGTATCGGCAGTATGTCATCAACAGCTCGGACGATGCAAGCGGTGAAAAAACCCTGGTGGGAAGTTATCTGACTGCAGGCTCAACTGAAGGGACAAACTACTGGATCGACACGAATGCGGTAATCGAGACGTCTCACCGGTACTATGACGTCAGTGTGTCATATGACGGTTACAGTTACACGAACACCGAGGAATGGGCCTTGCACGTCCAGCAGAGGACCACAAACGAGCAATTTCTTATCTGCGTGCCTGTGAATTTCGGCAGTACGAACGAGAATAATCTGAATTCAACTCTCGGCCAGCAACTTGCGCGCGGGCTGTATGCATCTGCTTCTACAGGCCTGGCAGATATTGCGCGCTGCCTGTCGCCTGCTGGTATGTGGAATGAATATTATCTGGTAACTAACACACAAGGCCAGACCTACTGGTGGGACCGTGATTCCGGCACAACGGCCAATGTTCCTGTCACGGCGGGAATGGCTTTGTGGATTATTCGCCGTACCAACACTACCGACAGAACGAACACTGTATTCGGGGGCAGATCGTTCACAGCACAGACTGTGACGAATTTTGCGTTCACAACCAATAAGTGGACCTTGTTCGGCTGGCCACTTGCCGAGGCCCGCCAGCACCTCCGAAGTGTGGCGATAACAAACGAGGCTGATCAGCTTGGGTTCTATGGTGCGGGAGCAGTCGGTGGTGCTAACTTCAATCCCGAATATCCTGAACAGGGTGGTGACATTATGTGGGTATGGGACAATAATACCTATAAATTTTACTGGTTGATGGATTATATTGGTTTAAGCTATAATAAGCGCTGGTGGGATGAAAATGAGAATAATTTTGCCGATTTTGCACTCGAACCAGGCGTGGCATATTACTATTATCATTCTGCAACTAATCTGGCGATAACGAATTTTATGTGGACACCGCAATTACCGTAGGAGGAACGGTATGGTACAACATCTTACGATAAGACAATGGAAAGGATGGGGGGCTTATAAGTTAACCTTCGGGTCTAATGTACAGTCCTTGATCGTCCGTATCCTGTCAGCCATCGTACTCGTTGTGGCCGTATCCGTTCGTGCCCAGGAAGAAGTAGATATCACGTTTACGTGGACTGATCCAGGCGTCGCCGGCTGGACTAACGGATCATCTGAAGTGACCTTGAGTAATCCGGGTGGATATTTGAATATGGCATTTCAGGCACAGGCAGTTTCGTATTCAGTGTCTGATATAGCGCGTGTGGATGTAGGACCAGGGCTTTGGGCTGTAAACATCTCGTTTAGATTTCGTCCTGTAAGTAGTCCCCCGAGTGCGGTCGCGTTATATCTGCATTCCGGTACTAGTGGTAATACGTGGTATCTGACTTTACCTGCTCCGACTCCCGGGCTGTGGACGGACTACAATATACCTGTCAGTTTTGACGCAGGATGGATCCTTGGTCCTGTCAGTTCTGAAGAACAATTCTCGAAAGACATCGTATCCGTTGATTGGGTCGGCGTGTATGTTCGCCGCTTTGGGGATGCTGCTGCACAGAACTACAGAATTGACGATTTCAGAATCCAGGGAATCCAGACCCCGCAAATCGTATCCGTGTCGGGAACTGTTTACTACAACGGTAATCTTGATGGCCCGATTCGGGTCAGTGCAGTTTCTGTCGGAGGCATATCCAGTACGAGTGCGGTTGTGACGATTGGCAGCCCCGGTTACTATCAGATTGACGGTTTACCAATGCTTACAGACTACATTATCTCCGGGTATCGTGACTCGAACAGTAATAATGTCAAAGATTTCTGGGAAGCCGACGGGACATGGTCAGGTAATTGCTTGTCCGTATTGTTAACTGGATTCTCCGATATTGACATCACTATTACCGATCCGAAGAGTTATGACGGAATGCCATATTGGTGGCTCAATGAGTATTTCGGTGTTGGCAGTGCATACGAAGCGGAAGGTATGGCCGATTACGACGATGACGGCGACGGTATGAATAATTATGCCGAATATGTAGCTGGTACCAACCCGACTAATTTGTGTTCTACATTGGCGTTGAGTATTGACAGCACTAACGAAGTCGATCCGGCCAATGGCATCGTTATCAAGTGGAATTCAGTCGGTGGACATTTTTATACGATGAAACGTTCCACGAACCTGATTCAAGGGTTTTTTGATATCAGCAACAATATTCCAGCGACCCCACCAATAAATACATTCAACGATGTTTCAGCTACAAATTCGGGACAATATTTTTACAGGATTATTGCAGAGTAACGAATTTTGTATCGACTCATATCATGAGGTTCCTTGTCCGATAATGGCACTGCTTTAGATGTATCCGTGCATATCTATAAACAGTAAAAATTACCCGGCTAATGATTCCGTCTTTGTTTAGCCTGCTTATCAGGAACGGATAAATATTTTCAGATCCGCCACATCGATTTGTTGTAAATTCCTCACTTGGAATTCGATAGATACGATAAAATCCCATTGTTATTGACAATTTTCAGGGTAAATATAGAATTTACAAATGGTCTAATGGTTGATTTTGGTCAAGGTGTGGCGGCGGAGGTTCCTTTCACAATAAAAGAAGGGGTCCCATATCCGTCGGTAAGAATCATGTGTGGGTGGGGGGAATTGTATCGGCAGATACAAAAAGGGGGGATTCTAATCTTATACTTCTGTTTTATTCCAAGTTATCACCAAGAAATTGCAGAGAAATAAATCGTGATAATAACAACCAGGGTGACTTTGGAAGAAAGGAGCAGCAAAACTTGTCACTGTGAAGAGTAAATGAACCAAAACTACCACAGAGCAGACAGGAACAAACCTATGGTCGTGAAAGGTGCACCGGGCTGGGTTTATTTGCTTGCATTCGCGATTTGTTTTGGTGACGTCACCCAACTGGTTCAGGCTGCGAACATTTGGGATGGCGGTGGTTTTAATTCGAGTTGGGGCACTGCAAATAATTGGGATAATAATATAGTCCCGTCCTTCGGTAATACGCTCGATATCTATTGGAATACTGCTAGTGCTGCAAGGCTCAACCCGTCATATATTAATGCCAATAGAACGATACGTTCGATTAATTTCAACGCAAATGTTGTTGCTACTGTCGGTATCCGGCTGGATAACGGAGGCGGCACCGCATATATTCTTACTATTGGCGGGGCAGGGAATGCTGCTATCACTGTTGATGCTTCCGCAACTGCGAATATTACCATAGGTACAACCGCTCGCGGTGGTGTCGCGCTTGCTGAAAACATAACCATTACACATGACGGTTCAGGAACTCTCACTATAGCGCGTCCGATTTCCGGCGGTTTTGCCCTGACAAAGTCCGGTACCGGAATACTGACGCTGAACGGCGCCAACACTTACAGTGGTGTGACAACTATCAACGATGGAACGATCAGCGCCAATACGATCGGCAACAGTGCCAACAGCAGTTTGGGTAATGCGTCGAGCGCGGTGGTGCTGGGTGATGCCACACACAAGGGAACGCTTTATTACACAGGTATCGCTATTGCCACGGCACGCGCTCTTTCCATAAGTGCCGGTGGCGGTGAATTGGATAATGTCGGTTTGGGTACCATTACCTTTGCTGCGGCACAGACCATTGCCAACAGCACGGGCCTGTTCACAATCGGTGGAGACCGGGATGTGACCGTTAACAGCGTAATCGGTGCCGGTAGCGGCGGCCTGACCATGGATGGCTCCGGAACACTGACGCTGACCGGAGCCAATACATATAGCGGCGCTACAACCATTAACGCCGGGGTGGTTAATATCCGAAACGCAACAGGCCTGGGTACGACAGCTGGTGGGGTGTCGGTGGCTTCAGGAGCGGCGCTTCAATTGCAGGGCGGGATTACGGTAGGAGCCGAGGCATTAACGTTGAACGGAACTGGCGTATCGACTGACGGCGCATTGCGTAACATTTCCGGCAACAACACTTACCAGGGTGCCATCACGATTGGCAGCGCAACTCGCATCAACTCGGACTCAGGACTGTTGACGCTTGACGTGGCGTCGGGCAACGGGATTACCGGTGCCGGCCAGAATGTGACGTTTGGCGGGGAGGAGGACATTATAGTGGCTGACCCGATTGCCACCACGACCGGCACGTTGACCAAGGATGGCATGGGCACTCTAACGCTTTCGGGTGCAAACACTTACAGTGGCGTGACGACGGTTAACGCCGGCATATTAAAATTCACAAACAATGCTTCCGCGGCGACGACATCCCTGGTTGTTTCTGCCGGAAGTACCTGCCGGGTTGAGACAACCAGCAGTGTGATTACCGATAGTGGCATGGTTTTCCTGAACAGCAGCGAGTCAAGTTATGGTATGCTTTGGCTGACCAATAATGAGGCTGTTGGAAGCCTTTATCTTGCCGGCGATTTACAACTGGCTGGTACATGGGGCGCCGTCGGCAGTGGGGCAACCTATACTGATAACAACTATTTCAGCGGTACCGGTGTACTCACGGTGGCGAGCGGTCCAACGCCGGCCAATGGTTCGTGGAATGTTGATTCCGGCGGCAGATGGGGAATGCCCGTAAACTGGTTGAATCAGATTATGGCATATGGCGCGAATTACACGGCTTATTTCACCAATGCCATCACCGCAGGCCGGATTGTCACCAACGGCTATCAGACGCTGGATATTGGAAATCTGACATTCGGGTCCCAGGACAATTATACCTGGACTGTGACAAATAATACGATTCGATTGACCAATTCCACCAAGCCCATGATCAGCGTCAATGCCAGTACGGCAATTGTCTACTCGGTGATTTCCGGTGTACAGGGATTTACCAAGATAGGCGCAGGTACACTGATACTGTGCGGCGCCAACACGTACAGCAGTAACACGATTGTTTCGAACGGGACGTTGATTGTAAACGGGTCTCTCTCAATATCGGGCATTCTGAGTGTGAGCAACGGCGCCACACTCATGGGCACAGGCATGGTATGCAATGTGACGGTAGGTGGTACAATCCGGGCCGGCATTGCCACGGATAGTCCGGGAACCCTCCGGGTCAACAGCAATCTCGCATTCAACGCCGGAGCCGTTCTTGCAGTCAGTCTCAATGGTACGAATGCCGGAGCGAACTACGGTCAGGTGGATGTGACGAACTCAGTCACCCTTGGTAATGCCACGCTTCAGGCCACGCTGGGTTACGATGCGCAAAGCATGGATAGAATGTTCATCATCAATAATCGCGGCCCGGATCCCGTAAGCGGAACCTTTGCAGATCTCCCAAACGACGCCTTTGTGACACTGTCCTATGGAGGCCAGACCTATTTGTTCCAGATCAGTTATTTTGGCGATTTTGATACCCGTCAGCCTACGGGCGGCAACGATGTGGTGCTGACCTGTTTCGCTCCGCCGAAGATCAATAACGATGGCGGCGCATCGAACGTAACCGATACCGTGGCCTGGTTGAATGGAAATCTTACATCAACAGGCAGTGCTCCTACCACGGTCTGTATTTTCTGGGGTACCAGTGATGGAGGAACAACGAGCAACAACTGGGCAACAAATGTGAATCTGGGAGTACAGTCCACGGGCGTGTTCTCCAACGAAGTGACAGGACTCATTCCAAATACATTATATTACTACCGCTGTTTTGCCACGAATGCCTATGGCGGAGCCTGGGCGTCTGTCACAACCAATTTCACCACCAAAGGACCGCCGAGCGTGATCAATCTTGCACCTTCGGGTATTTCCACCAATATGGCCACTCTGAACGGTCAGGTGACAGCTACCGGGGGCGATAATCCTGCGGTTTATGTCTATTGGGGACCAAGTGATGGCAATACCGACAAGTCAAGCTGGAGCACCAATATCTACATTGGCACACTTGGGATAGAGACATTCTCCACCAATATTTTAGGGCTCGTTGCCATGAAATATTACTACCGGTGCTATGCGTCGAACTCGTTTGGTGACGCGTGGGCGCCTTCCACCACAAACTTTATAGCGCAGTCCTGGATCGACGGTTATGGGTACAGGATAACCATCACAGTTCCTTCCAATAGTGTGGTCGGGAAGGCTTCCATAACCAACTTCGTTTTGCTGGTTTCCATGACGAGCAATGTGCTGGCAACCGCCGCCAATGGTGGGCATGTGGAGAACACTAATGGCTATGACATAATATTCACGCCAGCCGATTCTGGAATACCTCTCGACCACGAAATCGAGCGGTATGTGGCAACCAACGGTGAATTGGTCGCCTGGGTACGAATCCCTGTTTTGAGTTACACCAGCGACACCGTCATCTACATGTATTATGGAAATCCCGACATTGCCGAATCAGAGGAAAACCTTGCGGGAGTGTGGGCAAACTGGGTAAGTGTGACCCACATGGCCCAACCGACCACTTCTGACGAGTTTGATTCGGTGACCAGGAGTTTTGATTATGCACAATCAGGTACCAATCTGGATTCCGTGGCAGGAATGATCGGCCAAGGCAGATGTTGTACCCTGGGTGGGTCTAACGACTATCTCCAAAATTCTGTCGTGGCAGAGAACATTAATCCCAATACCTGGATGTTGTGGTGTTATATCGTAACATACCCTGATTCCCATTCGAATGCATGGTCCACCACACTTACCCGGTTATTTGGCAGAGAACCATTAGGCGAGTCTGGATGGTCTTGGGCATGGCAGTGTCCAAGTTACCACACACTGCCGTATACGCTTTACTCTTGGGACACCGCAGGAGGACCTACCAACCAGTTGGTTTTCTCAAACTGGGTGTTTATTGCATCCTCGTCTACCGCAAATAGCGGAGGAAGTGGAACGAAGACATGGATGTGGAACGGGAAAGTCGCGCAATCTACCGCGGGCGTGACATGTTTTAATAATGATGGCTCCTTGTGTGTTTTCAACTCCCCCAGAGGCGAGGGCCGCTATTCTCCAAGCGGTACGATTATTGACGAATTTCGAGTCTGCAATACCGCTCTCAACACCAACCACATCTCAACGATCTACACCAATCAGTTATCTCCTTCCACCTTCATGTCGGCGGGGTTGGAACACAGGAAATTCACCTGGCTTGGCTACCTAAATACAGACTGGTCCGTTGGCCAGAACTGGGCGTGTGGGTCCGTGCCGACCGCTGATGATAACGTCACTTTTAACGGATGCAGTTCCAATTGCGCGTTGACAGCCGATGCCGTGTGCCGTTCAATCGACACGACCGGTTTTACCAAGACACTCGCTTCAGGAACATATTCCCTGACGGTCAGCCAGAATGTGGTCCACGCCAATGGCACCATAACAATCGGCGATTCTTCTGCTTCAGGCCTGGATATCGGCGGAGCCATTACCAATATCGCCACCCTTACCTGCCTGGGTGACTCAAAAATCTCGTGTGCCGGCAACTGGTGGAACAACGGAACTTTCAGCGCATCCAACAGCACGGTGACTTTTGACGGGACAAGTATAATCGGCGGATCCAGTACGTCCACCTTCGCTAGCATAACCATTACCGGTACGCTTACCGCCCCAACCGGCACGGTGAATGTGACCAGCAACTTCGTTAACAATGGTACATTCAACCACAACTCTGGTACTGTCGGATTCACCGGAAATACCGCCATAAGCGGTTCCTCTGTTTCCTATTTCAACAACATCATTCTGTCGGGAACGCTTTCGGCCCCGACGGAAATGCATGTTGCCGGCAACTTTGTCAATAACGGCACATTCACCCGTAACTTGGGTTTAGTGGTGTTTGATGGAAATACGGCCATAAGCGGCACCAACACGACAACTTTCTACGATGTGACTATCGCCACCACGTTGACGGCACCAACCGGAACCATGAACATGGCACATGATTTCATTGACAACGGCACGTTTAATCACAATGCGGGAACTGTCGGATTCACGGGAAATAGCGAAGTCAAAGGATCCAATATCTCCACCTTTGCAAATATAACCATTTCCGGTACACTTACCGCTTCTTCCGGCTCAATGAATGTGGCCAGTAACTTTGTCAACAACGGCACATTCAATCATAACTCTGGAACCATCGTCTTCACGGGCGACAGCGTACTCAGCGGTTCATCCGTTTTTACTTTCAACAAGATCACCATATCGGACTCCATGACTGCGCCCACCGGCACCATGAACATGTCGGGTAATTTCGTAAACAACGGCGCGTTTAATTCGTCGACAGGGACGGTCGTTTTTATTTCCTCCGGATCTGTTGACGGGACTTCTGATACGACTTTCCATAATCTTACTCTCGGTGACGGAATTACTTTAAACACTCTGCAGGATTTCGAGACGGATGGTACGCTGACATTTAATTCCGCAACAGAAGTAATCACCTTGAATATTGCCAACAGCAAGATCGTAACGGCAAACTCAACCGTAACGTTTGGAAACAGCGGCGGCTCGGCAGCCATGACCGGCGAGGGGACATTTATTCAAACGGCCGGCACGGCTACGATGAATCAGTCCGTGACAGTCACAAACACCATCGCATGCTCATTCTACAGTCTAAGTCTTCAAAACGGTATACTCACGGCCCCGGCAGTGGGTATATACGGCAATTTTACAAATAACTGTTCGTCAGCACAAAGTATCGGAAATTTGACCTTTATGGGGACGGATCCCTGTATCATTGGCGGAACGACAGTCTTCAGCAACCTGACATGTACAACTCCGAGTAAATATATCTACTTTACCGCGGGTACTACGCAGACTGTTGCTGGTACAATAAATTTCACGGCGAGTTATTATGATAAACTCATTTTGCGTTCAACGGTTTCAAACAGTACATGGGGCATAATCTTTCCCGGCGGACCACAGTTTGTCAGTTATGTTGACGTTCAGGATTCGGATGCGTACTTGAACACCATAACGGTTTCAGGCGGCAAGGACAGCGCTAACAATAATACAAACTGGATCTTTCGTACCCGTTTCTGGGTCGGCGGAAACGGCGACTGGTCCGACACAAATCACTGGTCAGGCACTTCGGGCGGCATGCCTGAGGGTGATGTGCCGATTTTATCAGAGGTTGTTATTTTTGACGAAAACTCCGGCGGCGGAACGTGTGCAATTGATACGAACGCATTCTGCAAGGCTATATTCATGAGTACATCAAACACAACCACGGTTGCGTTGGGAACCAATACAATGACGATAGGTCTTGGCGGATGTCAGCTTGACGGAGCAACCTTCAACGGCGGTACCGGCACCCTCAGCATCTTGGGTCGGCTTGCTATAGGCGGAGGTACGTTCATTGCGCCAAGCGGCGGGTTTACGCTGTCTCGTGATTTTATCTTCAATAGCGGTACGTTCAACCATAACGGCGCCACTATTGTCTTCAACAACAACACTACGATCAGCGGCTCATCCACATCTACCTTCGCCAACATCACAATTACCGGTACCCTTGCTGCGTCAACCGGCACGGTAAATATTATCAGTAACTTTGTCAACAATGGTACATTTACTCACAACTCAGGTTCGATTGTCTTCAACGGTGACACTACGATCAGCGGCTCATCTACATCTACCTTCGCCAAGGTGACCGTTGCCGGTACACTGACCGCGCCAACCGGCAAGGTGGTAAACATCGTCAGCAATTTCATCAACAATGGCACGTTCAACCATGGTGGTGGCACGGTCGTTTTCAACGGCAACACCGCGATCAGCGGTGCATCTGTATCCACCTTCGCCAATGTATCCGTCACCGGCGCGCTCACGGCGCCGGCCGGCACGATGAATGTGGCCAGCAACTTCGTCAACAGCGGCACGTTTAACCATGGGGGTGGCACGGTTGTCTTCAACGGTGACACTACGATCAGCGGTGTATCAACATCCACCTTTGCAAACATCACCATTACCGGGGCTCTTACAGCGCCGACCGGCACGGTAAATGTGGCCAGCAACTTTGTGAACAACGGGACATTTACTCACAACTCGGGCACGGTAAGGTTCACGGGGGTAACCGTTCTCAGCGGTTCATCCGCTTTTAGCTTCAACAACGTGACGATCACAAACACTCTTACAGCGTCGGCCGATACGATGAATGTGGCCAGTATCTTCATCAACGACGGCACGTTCAATCATGGAGGGGGTACGGTTATCTTCAACGGTGACACTACGATCAGCGGTGTATCAACATCCACCTTTGCAAACATCACCATTACCGGGGCTCTTACAGCGCCGACCGGCACGGTAAATGTGACCAGCAACTTTGTGAACAACGGGACATTTACTCACAACTCGGGCACGGTAAGGTTTACGGGGGTGACCGTTCTCAGCGGTTCATCCGCGTTCAGTCTCAATAACGTAACGATTGCAAATGCACTAACTGTGCCGGCTGGAACAATAAATATCGCTGGTAGTTTCAAGAACGACGGCACGTTCAACCATGGTGGTGGCACGGTTGTATTCGACGGCGACACCGCGATCAGCGGTACTTCCATATCCACTTTTGCCAATGTGACCGTTACCGGGGCCCTCACAGCGCCGGCCGGCACGGTAAATGTGGCCAGCAACTTTGTGAACAACGGGACATTTACTCACAACTCGGGCACGGTCGGATTTACCGGAGTGACCGTTCTCAGCGGTTCGTCCACGTTCAGTTTCAACAACGTGACGATCACTGGTACACTCACTGCGCTGGCTGGCACGATATATGTGGCTGGTAATTTCCAGAATAGCGGCACATTCAACCATAACTCAGGAACGGTCATCTTTGATGGGGCCGGTTCTTCGACAATATCCGGTAACACCACTTTTTGCGACTTCATCTGCCTGACGGGCGGGAAGAATCTGACATTCCAGAATGGCGTGACGCAGAGTATAGTGAACCTGACTCTGACGGGTGTGGGAGGAAGTCTCATAGTCCTGCGTTCTACGTCGGACGGTAACCGGTGGGGACTGGCAGTTACCAACTCGGCTGTCGGTTACGTTGACGTCAAGGACAGCGATGCCAGCGGCGGCAAAACGATATATGCCTCCTCTTCTGTGAACAGTTTAAATAACATTAACTGGGCTTTTGCGACAAACTATTACTACGTTGCTACGTGGGGAGCCTATTCCGCCGAACTGTTGACGAATCCTAGTTTCGAAAGCGCGCTTGGCACCGAATGGGTCAAAAACGGATCAGGCTCAGGCAATCTGAGCCGAAACACCAGTTACAATAACATCTCTGCCGCAAAAAGCGGCACGTACTTTGTGACACACACAGCGAATACGGATTCCGACAGTGGCTGTTATCAGGATGTCAGTCTTTCCGCCTATACCAATGATATCATGGCCGGCAACGCTGAGATAATTGCTCAGGGTTGGCTCTACAGAAGTATCATCTACGATGATACCCGTCTGCAGGTCATATTCTATGATGCCGGTTCCAACGAGATAACAAGTTCTACCTATGATACTGGCTGGAAGTTGGATAACCCGAAATCATGGACACAATACGGTGTCAGCAATTATGCCATCCCGACCGAGGCCGTCAGGGTCAGGGTTTTGGCGGGATTCAGGCACTCGAATGCGGGCGCTGGTGGTTTCGACAATGCAACCTGTAAAGTCCGAGTCCCGACCTCTACTGACTGGAATAAGGCTGCCAATTGGTCGTTCACGTCAGGCGGCGCGGGCGGCGCAGGCGTTCCCAGTGCAACCAATGACGCTTGTTTTGATGCCAACAGCGGTTACTGTTTTCTGGAGACTAATGCCAGTTGCCTCTCGCTGGACACCGCCGGCTACCTGTATAGGTTCAATGTCAGAAGCAATGATTTATCCGTGGGGCAGCTTAACCACGCCGGAGGGACCATTCTGATCGGCACTTCCACGAATATGGGTTTGGGAGCAGGGCGCGGCGGAATCAAAAACTCCGCTTCCCTGATTTGTTCAGGGACGTCAAGGATTTCATGCGGAGGAAACTGGATTAATAGTGGAGTTTTTACAGCCTCCCAGAGCACGGTTGTCTTTGATGGTTACACGACAATCAGCGGAAACAATACGCCCGCGTTCAACAATATCACCATTTCCAATATCCTTGTCGCATCGACGGGTACCATGAGTTTGGCGGGCAACTTTGTCAACAACGGCACGTTCAGCCACAACTCGGGTACGGTTAATTTCGATGGTACCACGGTAATGAGCGGCTCTTCCTCAACATCGGGTTTCAACAATGTCACCATCTCCGGTACCGTTACGGCGCCAACAAGTACTCTGGGCGTGGCAGGAAACTTTGTCAACAACGGCACATTCAACCACAACTCGGGTACGGTCAACTTCAACGGTGTCACAGTAATAAGTGGTTCTTCCTCAACACCGACGTTCAATAATGTTATCGTTTCCGGTACTGTGACGGCACCGACGGGCACGATGAATGTCGCCAGCAATTTTGTCAGTAACGGTACATTCAACCACAACTCGGGTACGGTCAATTTCAACGGCACCACCATCCTGAGCGGTACGGCTCCGGCAAACTTCAATAATGTAACGATATCGGGAAAAGTGACTTTGAATTCCGCCAATACGATGGGCGGTAGCAGTCTTGTCAATCTGGCCGGTACTCTCGATCTCAACGATAACAATGACACGATTGGATCATTGTCGGGGGCCGGCAGTGTCATGCTGGGAAGCGGAACCCTGGCTGTTTCCGGAAGCGTCAGTACGGTATTCAGCGGTGTGTTCAGCGAAACCGGCGGACTTACAAAAAAAGGTACCGGTACGCTTACCCTGTCCGGAAACAACGCATATTCCGGTCCGACAATGGTTTCCGGCGGTACATTGCAAATTGACGGTAACAATGTGACGGCAACCGGCGCATTATCGGTAAATTCCGGTGCTACGCTTTGTGGCAAAGGCGTTCTGGGTGGACCGGTCTCCGTTGCAGGAGACTCTTTTGTTTCGCCAGCTACAACCGGCAGTGTCGGCGTAATGAATCTTGCTTTAGCCACCATGTCTCTCAATGGCCGATATGTATGTAATATCTCGGGTTATGGTGAGAATGATAAAATAACGGTTTCCAGCGTCGTGACAGGGACAGGATCCGTGAATGTCGTCATGACGGGTAGTTTCGTCCCTGTGGTGGATACGAACTGGATCATTATTACAGGTGGCGTCGGCAGCGACTATTCCGGCTTTGCCGGAACTGTGTTGGGGGGAGGGGCCTCATATGGTGACTATGTCTTGTCACAGAAGGGCAACAATCTGTCATTGGAGTATCGTCCGGCATTTGGTTCCCTCATAGACATCAATGCCGCGCCTTTGACCAACCAGTCGTTGCCCTTCGTGGAAAGTTTCGAAAGTATTCCCCTTGGACAATTCGCCGGCACCAACAAGTGGGGTGCAGACCCGACAAACAGGGCGCTGGTTCAGAGTTCAGTAGTCTATGGCGGTAGTCGCGCCGCCAGCATCAGTAACGCATTCGTATGGCACGGGTTCAGCGACCCGTCAGCCACAAAAGTATGGTGTGACTGGTACATGTTGCCTTCTCCCCTCACCAACGAACCTGCCGCCCGGGTTATCAGTGAGAACACCAGTGTCGCACTGTATCTTAATAACCAGGGACATTTCGTAGTTTTCAGCAACAATACATGGATCACGCTCAGTTCCGTTACCATGGAAACCGGCTCGTGGGTGAGATGCATTCTTTATCTTGACTACGATACCGACCGGTGGTCGTTGTATGTGGCCAACAACGTAACTAACAAGCTGGCCACGAGAATCGTCAACAATTATCCGCTGGTTGCCAATGCCACTGAATTGAAAAACTGGCGAATGAGAAGCGGTTCATCCATGCCTTACCTGGACAACTTTGGTGTCGGCACCAACATGCTTCTTTGCGTTGACAATAACGGTAACGACATACCTGACGCATGGGAGATACAGTATTTCGGCTGGTTGACAAATGCCAACACAGATACCGACATGGATGGGGTCTCCAACATACGGGAATATCTTGCAGGTACGAATCCGACCAATGCTGCTTCGTACATGAAAATTACAGAGTGTGACTTGAGTGGAAACACCTCATCGAATGTCGTATTTACCTGGTTGGGCGGAAACTGTAACGTGGACAGTATTTATGCGGGAGATACGATGAACCGCACGTTCAATATCAATGCCGCCAATAATGTGGCCACCAATGCGAAGGTTCCGGTTGGCTTTGTGGCGTCAAGTTCGACTGGCACGAACACATGGACTGACGTCAACGCGACCGGTCTCTATACCAGCCGGTATTATAATGTTGCGGTAACACTTGGTGGCAATAGCTACACCAATACTGAAGAATGGGCGATGCATGTACAGAACCGGCCGGCGAATGAGAGATTTCTTATGTGTGTGCCGATAGATTTTGGCAGTGCCGATTCAAATAATCTGAATTCCATACTTGGGCAACAGTTGTCCAGGGGATTGCATGCTGCCAACACGAATACCAGCGGTGATATGCTTCGATATCTGAAGGATGACGCTTCCTGGGCAGAATACTATCTGGCAACCAATGGTGATGCTTCTACTTTCTGGTGGGATTCCGTGACGAAGACAACTGCGAATGTGCCGGTCTCTGCAGGTATGGCATTCTGGATCGTTCGCGGATCCAACCCGGGAACTTTCAGAACCAATGCAGTATTTACAGGCAGATCATATACAACAAATACTGTCGCGGCTTTCATGTTTAAAACCAACCAGTGGACAATGTCGGGATGGCCGTTACCAGTTGCCAGGAAAGTGATTAATGCTGGAGCTGCAACGCCATCCAATCAGCTCGGTTTCGAAATATATGCAAATGCCGGTACTACAGCAGATGAGGAGCAGACGAACAGTGTTGGTGATCAGATTTGGATTTGGAAGAATAATACCTGGACTCACTGGTGCTGGCTGATGGGACATCTTGGACCTGACTGGGATGGAAGATGGTGGGACGAGAATGCCAGTGCATTTGCCAGCTTCGAGTTGGAGCCCGGTACGGGGTATTACTATTATCATCCTACAAACCAATGGGGTGGGACGAATTTTGTCTGGACACCGCAGTATTAAGGGTGGATTGAATCGGAGAAACGGGAACACGGGGAAAGAGAGACAAGGACAGCGGAAAGTGAAGGTAGAGAGGCTAGAGAAGATGAATATGCTGAAAAACAGGAAGACAGGCGCGAGGGTCGGAATGACCGGCATGTTGTATTTTCTGGTGGCTGTCTTCTTTAATGTTTTGTCCGCGAAAGCACAGGACCCGTATGATGTTCTTGATACCTGGAATGACGGTTTAACAGGCGCATGGGCAACTGTTCAATCCGAGGCAATTTTGTCTAACCCGGGTAATTATCTGAATATACAGTTTGCTTCACAACTGGTGCCGATGAGTGCATCCGAAATTGTGCGGCGGCAGATTCGGCAAGCTGGACTGGATATAGTTATCACGAATATTTCTTTCCGCTTCAAGGCCGTGGATGTCCCCGCCAGTGAAGTTCGTGTATATTTTTGTTCGTATCATAGTAAATATACTTGGTTTGCCAACATAACACCCACTAATACGGGAGAGTGGGTAAGTTTCAACATGCCGGTAAACAGGGATATTGCCTGGGTAATTGGTCCTGATGGATGTGTTCAACAGTTTGAAGTGGATGTTGGATTTGTTGACTGGGTGGGTATTTATGTCAGGCGGCATGGATGTAATATTAGCCAGAACTATTGCATAGATAATTTCCATATTTCGGGATATATAATGAATGACAGTGACGGAGATGGAATTCCTGATTTCTGGGAGATGGCCTATAATGTCGATACCAATGATCCGGATCATGCCACGTGTGATATTGATATTGATGGTCTGAATCTGTATGGCGAATATCGTGCCGGAACGGATCCGACCAATCCGGACTCGACATTGGCGTTGAGTATTGGCAGTACGAACGATGTAGCTGCAGCAAGCGGTCTTGTTGTGAAATGGAGTTCAGTCGGTGGGTATTCTTACACAATGCAACGTTCTACGAACCTGATTCAGGGATTCTCCGTTATCGATTCCAATATTCCTGCGGTTCCACCAGTTAATTCATATGATGATGTCTCTGCTACCAATTCCGGACCATATTTTTACAAAATTATTGTGGAATAGTAAGGGAGTAAATTTTAATGTAAATTCATGTGGATATGATAAAAACAGATGGAAATATATGTCATGCGAAAAACAAATAGTCCCTGTGGGAAAATTAATCGTCTGGGTTGTCATTTTTTTGTCCGGATTTACATATCGCATGTATGGTGATGTTGTTTTGGGGGAGATTGACTGGAACACGCCTGAAACTTCAGAGGATTTTTCCCACCACCCTGTGGCAACGGTTGTTGATTATCCCGCTACCGGAGGTAACCCCGCTGATGGTGGATGGATGAGGATAGAATTTCCAACTATTCCTGATAATCCGGGCAGGATGTGGTACGATGTTCTCAGTATGCCTGCAACAAATCTGTTCGCCGGTACTTGGACGACAAATATGTGGCTCCAGTTCGATTTCTGGGAATCCAATCTTGTGGCCGGAGCTGTACAGCTCAGGTGGCAGTCCGCAACCAACAGTTCTGTATGGAGAGCCAGCCTGACGCCTCCTTCTTCACTTCAGACGTGGACGACCCTTGCACAATCTTTCATGAATTGGGAAGACTGGCGGTATCCGGGTGCCACGGAAGCACAATATCTTTCCGATTTGCAGAATGTCGACTGGGTTGGAGTGTATATTTTTCGAAATACAATCGACGAACAGATTTACGGGATTGATAATTTCATAATAATGATTCCCGAGCCGGCTGAGTGTTTTATGTTGATGGTTGCTGTAATCACTTCTGGAATATCTTTTCGCAAGAAACGACGGAAGAAACGAGCTTGTTAATTCTTCCCCGAATTATTGTTTTTTGGAGGAGTATATTTGGGATCCATTGGGCTGATCTCCATTAATAATTTATTTGCCGTTATTATGTCTTCATCAGGTATGCCGTGTGATTTTCTCAGAATTTCTTTGAGTGTTGATTCTGCTTCGGTCTGATTACCGTTTTTGAGTGCTATATCGGCAAGGTGCAATTTTGCCTTGAACCAAAGTGGGCTTCCGTTTTCTGATTGCCTAAGTATTTCTGTGATAATAGGTTCTGCATTTTTGTATTTACCGGAACGTATGTATGCAACTGCGACAGTGTCAAGAATATGCAAGTCATTCCCTGCACGACTAAGCAGATCGGGGATCATCTGTAAAGCCTCTTGCTGTGGTGTCAATGTACTGGATGAATCGGTACTGGTTTGTTGTGGACTCATTGCCAGTGTGAAAACAAGGTTGTTGAGCATTCTTATGTCGTTTGGATGGTTTTTCAGGCCTTTACGTAATAAATCAGCCGCCCTTTGATGGTTTCCAAGTTGACGCGCTGCTTCTGCAGCAATAAAAAAAGGAATTTTGTTGGTAGCGCCGGCATCTATAGCTGTGGTCATCTGAGAAAGGGCATCAGCTGATTCCCATCCGCCACGCATGAATCGTACGTAACCCAGCATTTGTGCCCAGAGTGGGTTACCAGGCTCATCAAGACGAAGTTTTTTCAGTGCTTCAAGTATGTCATTGTCAATGGTGACCGATTTTTCTTTGCTTTTTGCCAGTACCATTTCGCGGTAAAGAATGGATGCAGGGTGTAAAGACGCTTTAATAGCTTGAGTTGTGCAATCAGCCGTCCATGCTTTATCTTTTTCGATAAGTGCGCATTTGATTCCGAGAAGATAAATAGGGAGAAGGCCACGGGCACGTTTGACGGCATCGTGACATGCCATGACTGCAGCCTTATTGTATCCTTTTCCGAGAAGATATTCTCCGGCACGCGCAACAGTAGCAGGGGGGAAATTTGAGAACACTGTTGAAACAACTGTAGACCTTGAGTTTCCGGATGGTTCGCTGAAATGCCTGATGACGGTTTCTTCTGCCCACGGAGTTTGTTCCTGACCACTTTCTTTTATTCCTGTCTGTTTGCTTTCTGTTTTCTGACTTCTGACGCCTGGTTTCTGTTCTTTTGTTTTTGCGACAAGTTCTGCCAGCCAGATGTCGGGATCGTCAGGGCATAATCGGCGCGCAGCATTTATTACTTTCATGTCGGCATTACTTAATCCAATAAGTATCTTCCAAAGAAGCGGAGAATTCGGCAGATACTTTACGGCTTTCCCTGCAATATTAAGGGCATCATTGAATTTGTTTTCATGACAAAGGAGAAGTGTAAGTTGATTTAACGCGACAGCTTTCTCGACGTTGTCCCGTCCGCAGGACAGCCATTTTGCGAGATCATCCGTATTAGCGGTACATCGTTTGTCGTAACATTCAATCCAAAGGTTCATGAGTTTTCGCATATATGGACTTTTTGCGGATGGAATTAATTTTCGAAGTGAAACTGCATTAGTTTTGAAGTTATTTTCTGAAGGGATGGATATCTTGTGCCAGATAAGAGCCGCTTCAGCAGCAGGCAAAATAGCATCCTGGCGAGCATCGGAAGGTATATTCATTCCAGGCAGAAAGATTGTCCGACAGTATTCAACGGCTTCTTTATATCGTTGCGTTCTGAACAGGATTTCGGCTTCTGTAATATCAAGTTTAAGGTCACGACGCAATCTTGGCTTGCTGAGAATGAAAAGGGCTTCTTCCGGAGAATCAAGTGTTATAAGTGTAATTACCAGTCCGTGGATTCCCTGTACAGCATCTGGAAATCTTCGTACCGTTTCTTTGGCGGTATGAAAGGCTGCCAGGTTCAGTTTGAGTTCAAGCTGGGCCTGACAAAGTCTGAGAAGGGAAGATAAATCCGGGTTGTCACTGTTCGGAGTGTTTCTGAGGATTTCGTAAACGTTTTGCCAATCGCCCATTCGCTCGTAAATTTCAGCGAGAATAGAAATGTTTCTGCCTTTCGTTTCTGGATTAGCAGAGGATATCATGTTGATTATCTCTATTGCTTTCTGAGGGAAACCTCCTTTTTCGAGTGCATATGCATATTCATATTGCATTGACAAAGATAATTTTCCTGCTGCATTGCGTTTCTCAAATTCCTTCAGCGCCCTGGCGAGAAGGGTTTGCCTCACCTTTATTGTATCCTTCACTGTAAGTTCTTTTGCCAGCGGGATATGATCGAATAACCGCCGCCATGAAGGGAAAGAAGATGAGAATAAGAGGATTGATTTAAGGTCAATCATTTCTTCTTCTATCGGAGTGCTGATACCGAGGAAACGTTTGCGAAAAGTAAACCACGATTCACCATGAGTGACGGCGCTCATGTAAAGAGATGGATGTGTTGGATCAATTACAGCGATTTTTTCATACAAAAACCAGGCCAGATCCGGCCTGCCAAGTTGAAAACATTTTGAAAAGAAAACGTGCATGGTATCAGGGGTATTCATCGCATTTACACATTTTTTAAAATGCTGTGTAAAACTGTTTTCCCATTTTCCTTCACTCCTTTTGAGCGCCAGGAAGAAGAGGGGTTCAAGAATCCGCAGGTCATCAGGCCAGGCGGTCATGGCTTGTTGGGTCATGGATGCAACAACAGGTACATTATTCAAGTTCATGTATGCTTCTATGGCGGAAAGGCACTGTGAAGAATTGTTATAAGGTATGGGGAGATCTGAATTGGCTATGGCTCTCCATTTTCTATAAGCCCTGAGGAAGGGATAGAGCGCTCTGATGCGGGAAATATTCGGATGCCATCCTGATGCTATTACAACGTATTTGGCAACATCGTCAGCTTTTCTTGCATGAAATGCCATTTCGGCCAGAATCATGGTGACACGCGGGTCTTTATTCCTGACCTCTTCAGGAAACTTTTGTATCAAAGTAACGGCTTCCTGCATCCTTTGAAGCGCCATGAGGGAATATGATTTCAGGATGTCTTTTTCAAGATCGTAAACAGGGGGGCTTTTCCCCATGCGATCGAGTTCCGTCAATGCTTCCTCATATTTCTGGCGGATGATCAGGAGACGAACTATTGTCAGGTTCCAGTCGTTGTCGTCCGGGAACAGTTTCTGGGCAACTCTGGCAGCCTTTTCTGCTGTTTCAAGGGCGCCAGTATCACGCAGGGTAGATGCAACATCTTTGATCATTTCTACTTTGTGAGATGGACGGCTTTTATATATGAGGCCAGGAACAAGAATAATCGACGCCATGGTAATCACGATAAGTATTTTGTGTTCCAGTACCCAGCTCCAGAATGGGGGGAACCCCACGAGAATATGACCTTTCCTCAGATCAGTTTCCTGACCAGCCGGTAATGTTTTCCTGCCTTTTCTTTTCCAATAGGAAATCTCAAAGCAGGTGATAAAAGCTGCGGCGAGGACAATTATTCCTGCTGTGTTATGAAGGAAATTCAAACCAGACCACGAACCGGTTGTCGGGGCGAGAGTAATCATTACCACGATACGAAGGATGTTGAGTACGACGGCTTGAAAAAGTGAAAGGATCACCATGATGACGCATTCATACCATTTGAGTCGGTTAAGTACTCCGAGCCCAATAGCCAGCAGAAATACTGTAGTGGCTGTGCGCATTCCACTACACCATTCCGGTATTTCGAATGTATTCAATCCGGTATACAGGACAAATCCGTCAGCCCATACGCGCACATTAAGGATTTGAAGGAACCACTCACTGCATGTGACTGATATCTTTTGCATTGCCAGTTGCATGGGGCCAAAGATCGTACCCGGCAGGGGATGTGCCCAGTAAATCAGGAAGAGACTGAGGAATATGTCCTTTTTGCAGGTTACGGGAAGAGACCATTTCAGACAGGTGAAAAGGACGACAAGCAATCCCAGCCATTCAAACTGGTGAACTTCGAATATTATCCCGCAGAGGGCGGACAGAGCGCCTGCCAACCCCATGAAAATATATGACAGAGATGATTGAGTGGCAGATTGTATTTTGTCCTGCTTGGGACGTAAAAGAATAATCAGTGAGAACAGGAAAGTCAGGAAGAAACGTATAAAGCCGTTCTGTTCAGCGGTCAGGAATTTGAAATTCATTATCAACCAGGTAACAAAAAGGAATATTGATGTTACCAGGACCGCTGACTGCATTTTACTGAGTTGTTGAAATATCTTCATCGGTGACTCTCAAAAGTAAGTTAAAATCTATAACATAGTCTCAAACGACAACAAAAACATAAAAAACAGGTTTCAAGCGGTTTTTATGGAGCGCTTTGGTCTTGATACACGGGCGCTGGTTCAATATTCTTTGGATACATTATTCAGGGGCAATCATTATGAAGGCAATAGGACAAGGTTCTGCAGACAGGCTTATAGAGAAATGTGATATCGAATCCATTTGTAAAAAGGCGGTTTCGACATGGAATACTGAAGGAAAGCGGGTTCTGCTTGTTGTTCCTGACGGGACCAGAACTTGTCCCATGGATATAGTCATGCCGATCCTTTATGACCTGATTGCCCATAAGGCAAAGATAATGGACGTTCTGATTGCTCTGGGTACTCATCCACCGATGACCGACGATGAAATCGGCAGGCGTTTTGGTGTCACAGCATCCGATTTAACTGTGAAGTTTCCCAAAGCGCGATTCCATAACCATTTATGGAAGAATCCGGAACATCTTGTAAATGTCGGTTCGCTTTCCAGCACGGATGTGGCCAAAATCACAGGCGGGCTTTTCAAGATGGATGTAACTATTACCTGTAACAGGATGGTTCTTGATCATGATATAGTTATTATAATTGGCCCCGTATTTCCTCACGAGGTTGTTGGTTTCTCCGGGGGCAACAAATATCTTTTCCCGGGAGTTGCCGGTCAGGAAATCATAGACTTCTTTCACTGGCTTGGTGCGGTAATAACAAATCCTGAAATAATTGGGAAAAAATATACACTTGTTCGTGAAGTAGTTGACCGGGCGGCGACCCTGCTTCCGGTGGAAAGAAAGGCCGTATGCATGGTGGTCAAGGGTGAGGGTTTGGCCGGTCTATACTGTGGTTCACCTGAAGATGCCTGGTCGGAAGCTGCAGATCTGTCCAATAATATTCACATAAAGCATATGGATCGTTCTTTCCATACGGTACTCTCCTGCGCCCCGAAGATGTACGACGATCTCTGGACTGGCGGCAAATGCATGTATAAGGTTGAACCGGTTGTTGCCGATGGCGGCAAGGTCATAATCTATGCCCCGCACATAAAGGAAATTTCACCTGTTCATGGTAAAATACTGGGCGAGATAGGGTATCACACGCGTGATTATTTCCTTAAACAATGGGATAAATATAAGAAGTATCCATGGGGGGTTGTTGCTCATTCAACCCATGTAAAAGGCATCGGAACTTATGAAAATGGAGTTGAAAAGCCAAGGGTTGAAGTAATTCTTGCCACAAGTATTCCGGAAGAAACATGCAGGAAAGTAAACCTGGGATACATGGACTACAGGAAAATCAATCCAAAGGATTACGAGGGTAAGGAAGACGAGGGGGTCCTTTATCTTGCGAAAGCAGGGGAGATCCTTTATAGAAGAAAAGATACCAAGTAATTAGACCTGCCTGTTGGTTTGTGATGTCAAAAGCGAAGGTTGAAAGAAAAATACCGAAAAAGGAGAAATTGATATGACTGTTCCATTGAAGGTGGACCTTAAGGGCAAAACAGCTGTTGTTACGGGTGGCGGTGGAATCCTTTGCGGTTGCATGGCCAAGGCTCTTGCAGAAAGTGGCGCATCTGTAGCCATTACGGATTTAAGACTTGAGGCGGCTGAAGCTGTTGCCAGGGAGATTATCAAAGCGGGCGGCAAAGCCATGGGTATTGCCTGTAACGTGCTTGAGAAAAAAAGCCTGGAAGAAGCCAGGCGGCGGATTGAACAGGAATTCGGTGTTGTTGATATTCTTATAAATGGTGCAGGTGGAAACCATCCCAAGGGTACTACCTCGATGGAATACATGGATCCTGAGAAAATAGAGAAAACCGTTGAGGGTATGAAAACTTTTTATGATCTTGATCCCGAGGGTATAAGTTTTGTTTTTAATCTTAATTTCCTGGGAACACTGTTGCCGTCCCAGGTTTTTACAAAGGGAATGGCTCTTAAAAAAAAGGGCGTGGTTATTAATATTTCCTCCATGAACGCGTTTAAACCTTTAACAAAAATCCCTGCCTACAGTGCGGCCAAGGCCGCTGTGAGCAATTTTACGCAGTGGCTGGCTGTGCATATGTCGAAGGCTGGAATCAGGGTGAATGCCATCGCGCCTGGTTTTTTTCTTACAGATCAGAATCGTGCCCTGTTGACGGAGAAAGACGGTTCTCTTACTCGACGTGGTAAAACAATCATAGCACATACGCCTGCTGGCAAATTCGGGAGTCCTGAAGATTTGATTGGTGCTTTGCTTTGGCTGGTTTCTGATGATGCAGCTGGATTTGTTACAGGTACTGTTATTCCCGTTGATGGCGGTTTCTCGGCTTTCAGCGGCGTGTAATAATTAAAAGCATAAGATAAGGGTTGAAATAACGATTAAATAAGAAATGGAGAGTAACATAATGAGTAATAGTGCGGATATCGGGTTGGTTGGTCTGGCAGTGATGGGGGAAAACCTTATTCTTAACATGGAGAGCAAGGGCTTCACAGTTGCCTGCTTCAACAGAACCGTCAGTAAGGTTGATGACTTTGTTGTAAATGGACGCGGTAAAGGGAAAAAGATCATTGGTTGTCACAATATCACAGAGTTTGTAAACAGTCTCAAGAAGCCCCGCCGTATTATGCTTATGGTCAAGGCTGGTAAACCGGTTGATGAATTTATAGAGATGCTTGTTCCTCATCTTGAAAAGGGAGATATAATAATTGATGGCGGGAACAGCCATTATCCCGATACAGTCAGGCGCACAAAGACTCTGGCTGAAAAAGGCCTTCTTTATATTGGTACCGGTGTATCCGGTGGTGAAGAAGGTGCATTGAAAGGGCCGGCAATCATGCCCGGCGGCAACCCGCAGGCATGGCCGAGCGTTGAACCGATCTTAAAAGCCATTTCGGCGAAAGCAAAAGACGGTGTTCCATGCTGTGAATGGATCGGTCCTGACGGTGCCGGCCATTTCGTAAAGATGGTCCACAATGGAATCGAGTATGGTGATATGCAGCTGATCTGTGAAGCATATCATATCATGTCTGCCGGTATGGGCATGACGGCTGCCGAGATGCATGAAGTTCTCGCCGAGTGGAATAAGGGAGTTCTCGATTCGTACCTGATTGAAATAACCCGCGATATTCTTGCCAAGAAAGATGATATGACTGGACAGCCAATGGTTGATGTTATTCTTGATACCGCAGGACAGAAAGGAACTGGTAAGTGGACATCACAGGCAGGCTTGGATCTTGGGGTCGGAATACCACAGATTGCCGAAGCCGTGTTTGCCCGCTGTTTGTCTGCCATAAAGGAGGAACGCGTTGCGGCAAGCAAGAAGTTGAAGGGCCCGAAAGGACAATTCAAAGGCGACAAAAAGAAATTTCTCGGACAGCTCATTGATGCGGTTTATGCATCAAAAATTTGTTCCTATGCACAGGGTTTCCAATTAATGAGGGCAGCGGCAAAGGAATATGGATGGAAACTGAAATATGGTGAAATCGCCATGATCTGGCGTGAAGGATGCATTATCAGGGCGCAGTTCCTCGGGAAAATAAAGGAAGCATTTGATAAGAACCCGGAACTTGCAAATTTGCTGCTTGATCCCTATTTCAAAAAAGTCCTGTCAAAAGCACAGCGGGCATGGCGCAAGGTCATCAGGACAACAGTGAGTCTTGGAATCCCGGTCCCTGCGATGGGGACAGCTTTGAATTATTACGATTCCTATAGAAGCGCACGTCTACCCGCGAATATGTTACAGGCACAGAGAGACTATTTCGGTGCACACACCTATGAGCGTGTTGACAAGCCGCGTGGAGAATTCTTCCACACCGACTGGACAGGTACCGGCGGCAAGACATCAGCATCAACTTACATTGCGTAGCAGAAGTAAAAATAGAACGCAGAGAAACGCTGCCAGGCGCCCGAAACATGTAAATGTCATGTTTTTGTGCTCTTGGCAGTAAAGTTTTTTTCATCTTTTCTATCGATCGTAAGGAAACGAATGCCGAAGAATGTTATTGTTGCCCAGTCTGGAGGACCATCCCCTGTAATCAATAATTCGCTCAGGGGGGTGATTGATGCCTGCAGATCTTTTCCATCTGAATTTGATAAGATATACGGTGCGTGGCATGGAATCGAAGGTGTCCTTAAGGAAGAACTCCTCGATCTTTCTGCCCAGGCTGAAGAAGAGATCAAGCTTTTAGAAACAACGCCTGCCGCCGGGTCAATTGGAACATGCCGCTACAAATTAAAGAATAAACAGGAAAAGGATTTTGCCCGTATTATGGATGTCTGTAAGGCGCATAATATTGGTTATTTCTTTTATATAGGCGGTAATGATTCGATGGACACCGCTCATAAAATCAGCGTAATTGCCAGTGAGCAGGGGATCGATTTGGTGGCAACCGGTATTCCAAAAACCATTGACAACGATGTCGGAGATCCATCGTTCAAGCTGATTGATCATACCCCCGGGTATGGTTCAGTGGCAAAATACTGGGCATATTGTGTTCAAAATGCGAACGAGGAAAATGCCGGCTCATATCCTGCTGACCCGGTTTTGATCATGCAGGTTATGGGACGTAATGTTGGATTTATACCGGCTTCTGCCAGGCTTGCCGACCCGAAACGTGAAATGCCTTTACAGATCTATATGCCGGAAGCAGGTTTGACCATGGAGAATCTAGCAGATAACGTGAACGAAGAGTTGAAAAGAAGAAGGCGTTGCATAGTTGTACTGAGCGAAGGTTTTGATTTTGGGGAAATTAATTTACGCAAGGATTCTTTTGGACATATTCAGTTCGGCTCAGGCGACCAGACTGTTCAGCAAGTGGTTGTTTCGTATTTAAATGCTAAAGGGCTTAAGGCACGTGGGGTAGCGAGAGGCCAAATGCCTGGCACCGATCAACGGTCTTGCATGATTTATGCGTCTTCAGTTGATTTAAAGGAAGCCTACAAGGTGGCTTGTCATGCAGTTAAAGTTGCTGAAAAAAACGGCAGTGGATGGATGTCCACAATTCTCCGGAAGCCTGGTGATAAATACAAGGTTCGGTACAGCAAAGTTCACCTGAAGGATGTTGCCAATAGTGAACGAACATTCCCGGTCCAGTGGCTTATGCCCAACAAGATTGATGTGACTGATGAGTTTGTTAAATATGCACAACCTTTAATCGGAGATAGTTGGGTTAAAGTTCCTTTGGAAAATGGTCTTCAGAGGTTCTCTCGATTTCAATTAATATTTGCCGAAAAAAAATGTCCTGCATACATTCCTGAAATGTACAACACATAAGATTTTATTATTGCACACACTTTTGTGCGAAATTATCGAATTTTTGTATTGTACCTTGATATTGCTTGTGGCGAAATGACTCAGTCCTAATCAAAGTTGGGACAATTATGATGTTGAAATCCAAACAACCATATGCTATGAATGAGTCACATTGTCGCAGATAGTAGCGTTGAATTGAAGGTATTTGCTAATGAAATCGGGGTTTTTGGATAAATTAATAGAGAGACTGGATAGGCTTGATCCAAAGAGTGTACAAACGCATTTTTTACACTTGGCACAGGAACGTGGGCTATTGGAAACCATTTTTCAGTCGATTCAGGAAGGTGTACTTGTTGTTGATGGTGCTGGCCAGTTGAACTATGCGAACAGGGCTGCCGAAGATCTGTTGGGTTTTACCATTGATTCTGCAGTAGGCAAGCCGATCTCTCGATATCTGAGAGAGATTGACTGGGGGCGTGTTCTGAAATTCGATACAGGCGAATGGTCGAAACTGATAAGCCGTGAAATCGAGATTACTTATCCTAAACACAGGTTTCTTAACTTTTATGTTGTTCCATTGTCATCGCCGGAGAATGGAGGAAGCGGGGCTGTTGTTATTCTACGTGATGTAACCAGTGACCGTGAACAGGAAGCAAGTATTCTGGAGTCTGAAAGACTGAATGCGGTCAAATTACTGGCGGCGGGTGTGGCACATGAAATCGGTAATCCTCTTAATGCTCTTAACATTCATCTCCAGCTGTTGGACAGGGAAATACGGGATTTGCCCAGGGAGGAAATGGAAAAACTCACGGAACTTGTTGGTGTTGCAAGAAATGAAGTTGCGCGGCTGGATCAGATAATTACCCAGTTTTTACGTGCATTAAGACCGGCAAAACCCAATCTTGTGCTATCGCAGGTTGAGATTGTCCTTAAAGAAGCCCTTGCATTGTTACGACAGGAAATCCAGAACAGGAATATCGAGATCAAGGTGGATTGCCCGGTAGCGCTTCCGAAAATTCGTATCGATCCGAACCAGATCAAGCAGGCTTTCTTTAACATTATCAGGAATGCTTTTCAGGCGATGCCTGATGGCGGGGTACTCGGAATTGGTATGACTACTTCGAGCGAATATATGGTCATTTCTTTTAGAGATACAGGCGTTGGTATTTCTCCAGAGGATTTCGGTCGTATATTTAAAGCATATCATACAACTAAATCTGAAGGTTCCGGACTTGGATTGATGATTGTTCAGAGAATTATTCAGGATCATGGCGGTCAGATCGAATTGGTCAGTAAACCGGAGGAAGGAACTCGTTTCACGATCCTTCTACCCCTGGCCGAACGGCGCATGCGATTGTTACCAAGAGGTGGCGCGGAAGAATCGTCAACTGGAAGTCGGAAACCGGCTGAAAAATTGAAGATGAAAGAAGGTGGACGCAGACGCAAGTCCGGAAGGACTCAAGAGGTTGTAACATGAACAAGATAAAGGAAAAGTCGTCAATCTTGATTGTTGATGATGAAAAAAATACCAGGGACGGCCTGGAACGGGCACTTCGGAATACGTATAATGTTTTCCTTGCAGAAAATGCAGAGCGTGCATTGAAAATTCTTGGTGAATCTCGAATCGATGTTCTTCTTACGGATGTACGCATGCCGGGAATGGATGGGTTGACGCTTTTGCAAAGAGCACTTGGAAGTAACCCCGGGCTTGTCTGTATTATTTTGACTGCATATGGCAATGTTGAGACGGCAGTGGAGGCCATGAAGCGGGGTGCTTATGATTTCCTTATGAAGCCGGTCAATCTCGATCATCTTGATCTCATACTGACAAGGGCTTTGCACTCAAGGGATATTGAATCGGAAAATGTGAATTTACGCGTTCAACTTGATGATAAATATGAGATGGAGAATATCATAGGAAACTCGAGGGCAATGCAGCAGTTGTTTGATGTAATCCGGCAGGCTGCCCCGGCCCAGGCAACTGTTCTAATACAGGGTGAAAGTGGTACAGGTAAAGAACTTGTTGCGCATGCGATCCATCGGCTGAGTACACGTACCAAAGGACCGTTTGTTGCCGTGCATTGTGCGGCGCTGTCGTCGAATCTGCTTGAAAGTGAGTTGTTTGGACATGAAAAAGGGGCTTTCACCGGTGCTGCAGCGCAGCGGAGAGGACGATTTGAGCTTGCTGATGGGGGCTCTCTCTTTCTGGACGAAATATCGGAGATTGATGCGTCTGTTCAGGTGAAACTTCTTCGAGTCCTCGAGGAACGTGAATTTGAGCGTGTTGGAGGAGCAGAGAAAATAAGCGTAGATATACGCTTGATAACCGCTACCAATAAAGATCTGAAAACACTCGTTAAAGAAGGTAAATTCAGGGAAGATCTTTTCTTTAGACTCGATGTTGTTAACATTAATCTGCCGCCCCTGAGGGACAGGCTTGATGATATACCTATATTATGTAACCATTTCCTCAAGGAATTCAGTGAAAAAAATGAGAAAAAGATTGATGGGATAACACCAGATGCGATCAAGATACTTTCGGAGTATTCGTGGCCTGGTAATGTCCGTGAACTGAGAAATACCATAGAAAAAATGGTTGTTCTTGCCAGAGGGCCCAAACTCTCGGCACGTGACATTCCTCAAAATGTCAGGGATTTTACACATAGCAAGATGACGGGCGATGTAATCAAGATTGAGACTGGCATTGGTGGTAATGCGGGCTCGATCGCCGGGGCTGAGAAGGCTCTTATTGCAGCGACATTGAAGAAGTTTAACGGTAATCGTACAAAGGCGGCCGTTGATTTGGGAATAAGCCGCCGGACACTACACCGTAAACTCAGGGAATACGAGAAGGAAGGAACGGTTCTTTCAATACCTGTTCTTAAAGAAGACTGACATCATGGCGCCGTTTGAAAATAAAATTCAGGATATGGTAAACAGTGTCAGTGAGGGTTTTTTCAGCAGGCTGATGAAAATCCTCATATGGTTAATTCTTTTGTTTATAATATTAGGGCTCTATTTCTTTACACAATTCCGTGGACTCAAAGATGCTGAAAGCATGGAATATGCCCAACTGGCGAGGAATATGTCGACAGGAAAGGGCTATATAACAAGTTGTATCCGCCCCTCTGATATTTGGTACTTTAAACAGAACCCGGGTGATGTATTTTCTGCTGTAAATTGCCAGGACATAAGAAATCCGCCTTTTTTCCCGGCAGTGTTGTCTCTGGGATTCAAACTGATAAGGCCTTCTTTTGATTTTAAATTTGATTCTCGGATCTTTGAGCCCGAAACGAAGGTAATAATTCCTGTCTGTATTTTCTTCACGATTGTTACAGGTCTGCTCGTTTATCTCACAGCCTTGCAATTGTTTAACAAGCAGGTTGCCGGTATAAGTACGATGATTTTCTTCCTCAGTAAATCTGTTCTTGATGACAGCATTTCCGGATTGCCTGATTCGTTGATGGCTTTTCTGGCTACTGCTGCCTGTTATACCGCGGTTAATTTTAGAAATGCGGAGGCAAAAGGAAAGTCGAGAGGATTACTGATTTATCTCTTTGTTTCGACAGCAATACTTTCTGCGGCGGCTTTCCTGACCAGTTATAAAATGGTTGTGTTGGCACCTGTCGTCGCTTTCTTTATGGTGGCTGGTTTTCTGAGGAGAGGATTGTTAACGGCTGGTATGTTTCTTGTTCTTGTATGCCTGATGATTTCTCCATGGGTGGCAAGGAATTGGAAAGTGAGCGGCGGTATGTTTGGAATTGCTCCATATTCGGCGTTGCAGGATACGGTGATTCATAAAGACGACTCATTTGACCGTCAGGTAGATTTGGTCCCGGACAGTGCCAGGAATGTAAGAGCTGTAAAAATGAAGTTCATGTCTAAATTTACCGGCGTTTGTGAGGTAAATATGAGAACTGTCGGGAACGGTTTGATAATATGCCTGTTTCTTGTTTCGGTCTTTCATAAATTTGAAAGAGAGGATGTTAACCATCTTAAGTGGAGTATAGTTGCCATTATGCTCCAGACGGCGGTTGCCATGACGATTTTCACTGGAGAATCGGCAGGTGCCTTTAAATCATATCTGCCGTTAATCATAATATATGGTGTTGCATTCTTCTTTACAGTATTGGAGCGTGACGAGTTCGCTGATGCGGGTTGGAAGATGACTCTGACGGGTGGTTTGCTTCTTGTTTCAATTTTGCCTGTTGTTTTTGCAGTGTCCGGTCAGAAGGCGCGTCTGCCGTATCCGCCATATTTTCCACCATTCATTTCATATGTCAGTAATCTGCTCGGCACCGAAGAGAATATGTGTACTGATATTCCATGGGCCACTGCATGGTATGGGAGGAGAACCTCGGTGCTTCTTCCTCAATCTGTTGATGACTTCATGAAGATCCACAATATTGTTCGTATAAGCGGTCTTTATCTGACCACTGTTACGGGTAACAAATCATATAATGGTGCTTTTGCCAGTGGACCGTGGCGATCATGGCTTCCCATTCTGAACGGTAAAGTACCGAAGGATTTTCCTCTCCCGCATGGAATAGCTCTTCCAAAAGGAACTCGTGATCAGTTGTTTCTTACCGATAAAAACCGATGGGCACAAGATGCGGTGCATGGTAATGTTGTTACCGGTACAAAAAAGTAAATGGATTTAAATTTTGGAAAATTATCCACGCCCAAAACTGCCAGTGTCGAATAAGTGTTTAAATTTCCTGGATTGTCTTTAAGAGCAGTTTTGTGACATTTTCGACATTCCTTCCGAAAATATGGAGGATCTCTGCCCATTCAACCGGCGCTTCGTCAGTTTTCCAGCAATCATAGTCCGTTGACATGGCGACTGCTGCGTAAGGAATTCCTGCCTCATTTGCCAGAATGGCTTCCGGCGCCACGGACATGTTGACCACGTCCGCGCCCCAGAGTTGAAACATGCGGGATTCGGCCCGTGTTGAGAAGCGGGGACCTTCGATTGTGATGACTGTCCCGCGTTCGTGAAAAGGAAGTTTGAGTTCTTTGGCAGATACAATAAGTTTCAGCCGGAGAAAATCCGAAAATGGATCAGCCATGGGCGTATGTTTGGCATTCTCTGCACCGGGTTCGAATTTCTCGAAAAAGGTAATAGGCCGGAATCGTGTGAAATCGATGAATTGATCGAGAATGACCAGGTCTCCGCGTTTGATTTCATTTCGCAATGAGCCGCAGGCTGTTGTAGCCAGAATATGGGTACAGTTCTGACTTTTAAGGGCATGGATGTTTGCCCTGTAATTTACCAGGGTTGGGGGGAAGGTGTGTTGTTTGCCGTGTCGTGCCAGGATTACGACTTCTTTCTCTCCAATAGAGCCGATGGTCAAGGGGGAAGTTGGATCGCCGAAAGGCGTGCTTACGGAAATCGATTTTGCATTCTTTATCAGTTTTGGGTCATCGAGTCCCGATCCACCGATAATTCCGATTTTCGTCATCACAAATCCCCTTTTCAGTAATAAATATGAATATCTTTTGAATTGCCGTGTATACTGCAGGATGGTGGTTGCCCGATTCGACCAACGGTATACCTGCCACCGGAAGGGCATTGGTGTGCAGACCACTTGCCGCCTGTCATAAAGGTGCTCAGTGATTCAACCTGTTCCGGCGTGAGCAATTCGCCATTTTCCAGCGAATGACCCATTGCCATGGTTCGTTTGGCTGTTTCTATTTGACGGAGTATATTTACACATGCCATCAGGTCCCTGTCATCCGAGGGGCTGGTGGTACAGGACATGCCGGATACAATTGTAAATACCAATAACAGGCTCAAAAATATTTTCGTAATCATGTCTTAAAACTCAACACCACTTATTTTCAAAACAAATGTAATTTTCACTACGAAGAGCAGGAAGTAAAGGAATTAATAAGGGATTACGGTATTGTTTCGTTATTGGCGAGTAGGCATGTCGGAATATTTTCCCTGTTTTCCAAGAATCATCCTGGTTCCTTCACCTGTGAGCCAGAGATACCAGTCTGATTTCAGTCCTTCATAGGTCACGAACTGGGCCTGTGTTGGTGGAGTATTGCATACTTTGAAAATTGCTGTACCTTCGTCGACTTCATCGAACATTGCCACGTAAGCCATGTCTGCGCCAAGTTCTGCGGCAGCATAAAACTGCTTCCACATGAACCTGCCGCCTTGCCGGGATATGTTCGATTGTCCCGGCGGAAGTTTTTTCAGATTATCCCAGCTGAATCCCGGATAAATTACGGGCAGGTAAAGCATCCCGGCACGGCGTGCTTCTTCCATATCTTCTTTCCAATAGTCGGTGGGAGCCCATTTTGTTCCCTTTACATCGACAGAACAATTGCCAACATTCCATGGGGAGATTACATCAAAACGGCGGAATAATTTCGCCCATGCCTGATCTTTTTCTGTCCGCCACCACCATTCGCATCCACCGACAAGGAATACGCTGTATTTCGGATCATTCTTGAAAAAATCAATTATACGATTAGCAATACCTGGTGTAATGTTTTGCCCGTTATAGAATCCCCAGACCATTAGAACGGGTTTCCCGTTATGATGAAGGTAACGCGTGTCATTTGTAATTCCAGTGTCAACAAGCCGTTTCCATTCCGCTGTCATAAGATCAAAAATCTGTTCTGACGGCATACCTGCCATATCAAAAGCAAGCGCCCAGATTCTGCCGGTCTTTTGAGCAGCATCGCGTACGTTCTGAAGTACCTTCATCCTGGATGTGTGTCTCTTCTCAATGGGTGCGCCTGGAAGATCTACGACAAAATGCTGTAACCAGACACCATGAATACCGTATTGTTTCATCCACTCAAAGTGACGCAGAACGGTTCTCTGGTTTGCTGAAGAAAATAATGTTGCCGGATTTCCGTCGGGATTAGTGAACCCAGGGACGGGGTATCGCTCTTCCTGGCTATATTCCGTCATGTCAGGCCACATATCAAATGTCAGGGTTTCCGGAGTAATTTGTCTGGAGTCGCGGCTCCAGTGGACCCAGCCGGCATTTTCACCGTCGTCAAAGCATCTAAACCAACCTTGATACCCGCAAAGGACCTTGCCCCGCAGGGTTGATGCATCAATTGGATCGTGAAAGTCTTCGGCGGATAACATGGTAAACCTTTCTGACAAAATCAGAAAAATGAGTATTAATAATTTTGTGAAAATTTTGCTTGGATGATTATTAACGACGAATGTCATTTTTATTTGAGAATACAGGATCAAGTTTTGTACTACATATATGTTCTTTAGAGAATAACAGGCGTTTTATTATTGAGAAAAGATAAATCTTGATAAACAAAATATTTCGACGTGTTTAGACAGACTTCTTGCCAAAATCAAAAAAGTTTGATAGTTAGCTCGACGTTTTCGGTTTGGTCTCGATTTTGCAATGAATGAACGAGAAGCATATATTGCCCTGAATATGATGGAAAAGGTTGGTCCGGTCAGCGTACGAGCCATGGTTTCTGTGCTTGGTTCTGCTGTGGCAATCTTTGACGCCGGTAAAGAATCGTTGATGCAGGTCAAAGGGGTGGGGCCTGAATGTGCCGGGTCAATTCTTGATCAAAGAGATAAGATTGACTGGCAGAACGAACAGGACAGGGCGGCCGCTGATGGTGTTCATATGGTGACACAGATAGATGCAGAATATCCGAAACAACTCCTTGAAATTCATGATCCACCGCTTGCGCTTTATGTGTGCGGTACATTGGAAAGCCGTGATGCACATTCCATAGCTATAGTAGGAACGCGGCATCCAACTCATTATGGCCTGCAGTGTGCGGAAAAGCTTGCTTCTCAGCTTGCCGGGGCTGGTTTTACTGTTGTAAGCGGCTTGGCAGAGGGGATTGATACTGTTGCCCACCGGGCGGCAGTAAAAGCAAAGGGGCGAACCATTGCGGTTATCGGGAGCGGGCTGGATTGTTTATATCCGGCATCGAATAAGGAACTTGCGAAGGATATAGCTGAACATGGTGCCGTAATTTCAGAGTTTCCGTTTGGGAAAAAGCCGGATAAGACAACCTTTCCGATTCGTAACAGGATTGTGAGCGGCATGTCGAAGGGCGTTATTGTTGTGGAAGCCGGAATGAAAAGCGGGGCACTTATAACCGTCAATCAGGCTCTTGAACAGGGACGAACGGTATTTGCCGTACCAGGACGTATTGATTCTCCAGTTTCTGTTGGAACTCACAAATTAATCAAGAGCGGCGCACGACTCGTTACAGACGCTCAGGATGTGATGAATGAGTTTGAATTTTTGATTCCTGCCGGTACTGCGAGATCTGCGGTGCAATGCAGGCCCATGCCGAGTTTGTCCTCGGAAGAGGTTAACTTGGTTGGGTTCCTGGACGACGGGGAACAGGATGTTGACAGTTTGATCCGTGTGTCAGGATTAAAACCCGCAACCGTGAATTCACTTCTGATAGGTCTTGAAATGAAGAAAATGATCCGCATGCAGCCGGGAAGAATTGTGGAGCGTATTAATCAGGGGGTAAATGATGGCAACTAAGATGGTAATTGTAGAATCACCTGCCAAGGCAAAGACAATTAACAAGATACTCGGCAAGGATTTTGTCGTAAAGTCATCCATGGGGCATATACGTGATCTGCCCATTAAAAACCTTGGTGTGGATATAAAGGATTCGTTCAGGCCGAAGTATGTACTTGTGAAAAGCAGGCAGAAGGTCATTGATGAACTGAAGAAAACCGCGGCCAAATGTGATTGCATATATCTTGCGCCTGACCCGGATCGCGAGGGTGAGGCGATTGCCTGGCATCTGAAGACAATTCTTGATGACGGAAAGAACAGCAAACAATTCCTTCGTGTCCAGTATAATGAAATAACACCTGTTGCAGTCAGAAAGGCATTTGAACATCCTGGCGAGATTGATCTCAAGCGTGTTGATGCCCAGCAAGCACGGCGTATTCTGGACAGAATTGTCGGTTACATGGTCAGTCCTGTTCTTTGGAGGCGTATCAGGAGGGGACTGAGTGCCGGCAGGGTACAATCTGTAGCGCTCAGACTGGTTTGTGAACGGGAACAGGAAATAAAAAAATTTATACCAGAGGAATACTGGCTGCTGGGTGCAAAAGTAAAAAAGCTAGTTGAACCACTTGACCCTTTCAGAATCAAACTTGTCAAAATTGATGGAGAGAAGGCTGATGTTCGCAGTGGGGAACATGCTGAAAATATTAAAAAGGACCTCGATGGAAGGTCTCTGAAAGTTGCGGAAATAGCGGTCAAAGAAGTTTCGAAACGCTCCGGTCCTCCTTTCATTACCAGCAGTCTGCAGCAGGCGGCCTCCAGCAATTTCGGTTTTGAACCCAAGAGGACCATGAGCATAGCCCAGAAACTTTATGAAGGTGTCGACCTTGGTGATGGACCGGTTGGGTTGATAACCTACATGCGAACGGATTCCTTCTTTATTGCACAGGATGCGCTGCAATCTTGCCGATCTTTTATTGGGCAGACTTTTGGGGCCGAATATCTTCCTGAGAAACCGAACTATTTCAAAAGTCGCGGAAGTGCGCAGGAGGCCCATGAAGCCATCAGGCCGACGAATGTTATGTATACACCGGACAGTCTTGCACACAGACTGGATCCCGCTGAATTGAAACTTTACAGGTTGATATGGCAGAGGTTTGTTGCCAGCCAGATGGTGCCTGCGAGAATTGATCAGAAGACGGTCAAGGTTGAAGCTTTGCCGTATGGAGAGAAAAAGACAACTTATGTTTTTCATGCATCTGCTTCGCAAATAAAATTTCCAGGTTACATGAAGGTTACAGGTACGGATATTGAAAAACAGGTGGAAAAGCAGAACGGCGAAGGTGATGAAGATCTTGATCATCTTCCTCCTCTTGTTGAAGGAGAGACTCTTGAATGCCTGGAATGGCTCATGGATAGGAAAGAGACCCAGCCGCCGCCTCGTTATAGTGAAGCTTCTCTTATAAAAGCGCTTGAGGAAGATGGCGTGGGACGACCCAGCACTTATGCATCTATTATTTCAACACTTCATAATCGAAAATATGTAATCCGCGAAAAACGGAGCCTTTCTCCAACCGAACTGGGCATAAGCGTCAATGATCTGCTGGTTACTAACCTTGGGGAACTTTTCAACGTTGAGTTTACGGCGTTGATGGAAAAATCGCTGGACAAGATTGAGGAGGGAACCGTCGAGTGGACGGGAATGCTCGGTGACTTTTACAGGCAGTTTGAAGTTTGGATGCTTAAGGTCAAAGATCCGCCGGCAGATCAGCAGATTGTCGGCCAGGTACTTGCTGTCATGCCGAATATTACTGAGTGGGCTCCGGAGGTAAAGAGGGGGAAGCGAACATATAGCGATAAGGCTTTCGTTGATTCAGTGCGAAAACAGCTGGAGGAAGGTGGCAGAGAGATATCTGCGCGACAACTGACGGCGTTGGTAAGGATAGCATGTCGTTATAAGGAACAAATCCCTGATTTGGAGAAGGTGCTTTCCAATGTCGGTCAGGCTGAAATGCTGACGGCACCGGAGACCCAGCCTCCGCGGGAATCAACGTTGAAGAAACTGCAAGTCCTTATGGGCCTTGATCTGGATGAATCAGCAAAGAAATTTGTCGAGTCGCTCCATTCGCAGGCCAGTACCGGACGCAGGCTGAGCGACAGGCAGGTTAATGCTTTGAACAGGATCGTCATGTCGCATGCTGCGCAGATAGAAAATTTCGAATCACTCAAGGGGACGCTTGAAATGGGGGAATCTGAGCAACAACAGGCAGACCCGGAATGCGGGCAGATACTGAGAGCATTATCTTCTGTAGAAACATGGAAGTCCCCGGTTACCAGGGGCAGGAGGGTGTTCGATGATAAGTTGTTCTATATGTCGCTGTCGCAACATTATGCGAGGAAGAAATTTCTTTCTATCAGGCAGAAAGCTGCCTTGAAAAAAATGTATGGGAAATACCTGGATCAGGTGAAGGAGCCGGTGCCGGTACTTGATGTACCTGTCCAGTCTTGAGGTGTTTTCGATGTCAACCGCGAATATCGGCGAAATACGGAAGAACAGTTGCGTAAGTCATTTCATCAAGTATCTTGAAAACGAGAGAAATGCTTCACCTCACACTGTAACCAACTACCTCCTTGATATCGGGCAATTCGTCGGGTTTGTCGGTACAGGCAAACCGGTTGAAAAATTCCAGTGGGACGATGTTGATGTTTTCGCCGCCAGAAAATTTCTTGTGGAATTCCAGAAACGTGGAAGTGAAGCCACGACAACGGGCAGGAAACTGGCGAGCTTGCGATCTTTTTACCGATTCCTGGTACGTGAAGGATATACGGAGACCAATCCGTTCGGCGGGTTACGTGGACCAAAGCGAAGCAGGAAACTGCCGGAAATTCTTTCGGTAGATGAAATCGGCAGGTTAATGGAAATGCCTTCCAAACTTGCTAAAAAGGCGGCAGGGCGAAATCAGGATTCTGTACCATCGGGATTTGATGAATATGTCGTTTTAAGGGACACGGCAATTCTTGAAACACTGTATAGTACTGGGGCAAGAGTGAGCGAGCTTGCAGGCCTTAACGAGGGCGATGTAGATGTCCTATCTGGCGTGTTAAAACTACGCGGCAAGGGCAAGAAAGAACGTTTAACGCCATTTGGAGGGCCTGCCGGCCGGGCGCTTTCAGCGCTCTTGAAAAAAGCGAATGAATTATGGCCGCAGAAAGGCAAGTCAAGGCCTGTTTTCCTGAATGTGAGGAGAAATGCTCTTACGACAAGATCGATCGAACGAATAATGAAAAGATATATTGTGGCGGCTGGTCTTAATCCAGGTCTTTCGCCCCATGCTTTAAGACATTCTTTCGCGACGCATATGCTTGATGCCGGCGCCGATCTGCGGAGTGTTCAGGAATTGCTCGGGCATGCGAGTCTTTCAACGACCCAGATATATACGCACATAACGATTGACCGGCTCAGGAAGGTTTATGAAGACGCCCATCCCAGGGCGTAGGAGAAATTGATGCTGTGGTTTATATATAATATCCTTTTTACTGTTGGCTTTCTTCTGATGCTCCCGCGTTTTCTAATGCGAATGTGGAGGAGAGGTGGTTACAGGAAACATTTTCTTCAGCGACTCGCTGTATACAGTCCGGATATTCTTAAACGCCTGGAGGAGAGAAGGCGTGTATGGGTACATGCCGTGAGTGTCGGTGAGGTCTTTGTTGCATTGAAATTCGTTGAAGAAATGAGGGCCATTGCGCCGGACATGAGTTTTGTTCTCACAACAACAACTTCAACCGGTTACCGGATTGCCGAGAACAGGCTGAATCTGAAAGATGTATTACTCTATTTCCCCTCAGACTTTCCGTTTGTTGTCAAACGCGTACTTAAAGTAATCAACCCGCAGGCTTTAATACTGACTGAAAGTGAGTTATGGCCGAATATTATCAGGTATGCGAGGTCGTGTGGGATCCCTGTTGCAATGATAAATGGCCGGATTTCAACGTCGTCCTACAGGGGGTATAGACTGCTTCGCGTGTTTTTCAAAAGAATACTTGAATGTATCAACTTGTTTCTTGTCCAAAGTGATACTGACAAGTCCATGCTTGTGGAACTTGGCGCCGCCGAATCAAAAATCAAAGTTATGGGAACTGCGAAGTATGACGTTGCCCAGTTCGATCCAGATGGAGAAGAAAAGGCAAGGGAAGTCCTTCGTGTTATAGGTATGACTGCAACCGATCTTATAATAACCGGGGGATCGACCTGGCCGGGTGAGGAAGCCGTTCTTCTGGATATTTATAAAAGATTGAAAGGTTTATTTGGTAATTTAAAACTTGTACTAGTTCCACGACATGCCGAGCGAAGTACGGAAGTTGAAGGTGAAATCATGCGCAGTGGACTTTCTTATATCAGGCGTACTGATCTGGGCGGACCAATATTGAAAAAGCCGGTTTCTCCAGATGTCCTGCTGGTAAACACTACAGGAGAGTTGAAGAATTTCTACGCGTGTGCTTCGATCATTTTTGTAGGCAAAAGCCTGACCCAGCATGGTGGCCAGAATGTTATCGAGCCTGCGCTGTATGCAAAACCAATTGTTGTCGGTCCGAACATGGAGAATTTTGCCGCTGTTGTTACTGATTTTCTTCAAGCTGGCGCAATAATACAGGTTAAGGATGCAGGTGGTTTGGAAGAGACATTCCGTTCGCTGCTTTCCGATTCTTCAATGCGGCAATCGTTTGGCCGGAGAGCAGGTTCTCTAGTAAACGATAAACGCGGGGTTGCAGGCAGGAGTGCTGAACTTATCCTGAAAATCATCCAGCCAGTGGAATAGGGTGGTACTTTAATTGCTGCGGGACCTGGCTTTTAAAAGGCACGCCAGTATTATCGAATAGTGCATTACGAAGAATAGTACTATCAACAACTCACCCATCAGCGCGCCTCCCGGTTTTATTTTGTCTAACAGCGGGTGAAACAGGAAAAGGTTCATCCACCATCCACTACAGAAAAAATCCGGAATGCCCGAATGACGCAGGAGATTTGGCGTAATGGCAAAAAGGGCAAGGCCATAAGATGTGATGATGAGTTTATTAACTGCTTGTGATGTTTTTTCTTCAGATCGTATTTTTTTTATCAGCGATGGGATAAGGGCGCAGGTTCCAACCGCCAATCCCAACGCAAAATGCAAAGTCGAGTCTGCCATTTAGCTTTCCCTTTCTGCCAGCATGAGTTCCCGTGCGGCCACAAACAGCAGTAATACCAAGACAATGACGAAAAAGGAGGGATACCAGGCTGAGGCTTTTTCAATATTGTCTATGCTATAATGCCAGAAGAATATGTTGCATCGTGGATCAAGCAATAACTTGTTATACAGTTGAATATTTCCAAACAACCTTGGTAAATCAGGAGCGACTGCCCATGTCATTGTCAGAAACATGATCAGGGGGGTGATTATCAATCCGGGGAGGGATGCGCGTAATCCTTTGCAGAGGTAAACAATGGCTGCAACTGCGAATGGAATAGATGCTCCAAGAAACAGGTGATTCATTGTTTATCTCTACTGCGGAGAAGGTTGTTCTTCAAGTTCTTTGATTTGTTTCCATGCACGCAGTTTTTTAACGTGCTTATAGGCCTCACGAGCGCCATCCAGATCCTGGAGACTGAGCCTGAGAAGGGAAAGTTCCTGCCAGATGAGATAATTATTGGGATCGTATTTGACGGATTGGGTCAGGCAGTTTTCCCCGAAACGACATGCGTTATCGGTCTTCAGGGTGACTGCAGTTTTGCCAAGTTGATACCATGCGTGCCATGATGTCGGACTCCATGAAAGAGCGCGGCAAATCCTGTCATTTGCAGCTGTGTCAAGATGGTCGGTGGAGTCGAGCTGATAAATCTCTTTTCCCATGCAGGACAAGCCGGCAATAATTACAAGCGCTCCTGCAGGAAGTAATATGGAAAATGTATGGCGGTTTGAATGTTCCACTGTGCATGGAACTCCGGGTGAGATAGCCAGTCCAATCATTGAGCATACTGTAAGGAAATAAAGGGGGATTCGCAGGGCGAAATCGGTGAGTGCGTGAACAGCAACGGCAACAAGCATTCCCCCGACACACAAAAGAATTGTGACATTTTTTTCCACTTGCCAGGTTTCCTGACATCGTTTTGCCGTGCAAAACAGGATGGCGATGATTACGGCTGTTGCCGGTAATCCGAATTCAACCGGTATCTGCAGATATTCATTCTCGATATGTTCAAAAGGTTTGCGTGTTGTCGCCGACCTGTATTGAGGAAATATCATTCTGAATGCATTGGCTCCGATTCCCATAACAGGATAATCTCGGAGAATGGCAAGACTGTCGTGCCAGGTGCTTAACCGCATCTCAACGCTTTGGTTTTGTTTGAAATTAACCATCGATTTGAATCGTTCACTGATCTGCTGATGAGGGTTCAGAAGCAGGATACAACCCGAGATGATGAATACAGCGGCAAATAAAATTACAGCGGTTATATGCTTGCGCAGGGACAATACCATGAACGAAAAGGACATTGAAGTGATCAATGCCAACCAGGCGCCTTTTGATAGGGACAAGATGACGGCGATATTAAGTGCGATCAGGCAGGCACACCATGTCAGGACAGATGCATAACGTTTTTTTTCGATACTGTCGGACATCATGAAAACTGCCGGGGCACACATGATGGCTATAAAACCTCCAAAATGATTTCGGTTGATGAAACAACCAACAGGTCTGCCATGAGGCACGGGAAACAGCCACCAGATGTTTTTTCCTTGCGGTATGACCCATTGGCTGATGAATCCGGCGACTGCCAGAACAACGCCCGACAGTATCATAAATTTCAGGTATCGGTCTTTCCATGTTGGCGGCATGCGGGAACTCAGGGTGGCAACTGAAAAACCTGCGATGAGTAACAGGATCATACGTGCCGTTCCGGCCCTGTTTCTTGTGAGTGCAAAAAGGGGAGTTGAAACATTTGTAATTCCAAGTGCCACAGCATTATTAATGGCTTTTTCTGCAATCAGGTTTTGTTTTGCACGTTCAGGACCGAAGATTCCCGAAATACTGGAAGGAAGAGGGATTACTGTCACAGTGAGTACAATGATCAATACGGAAACCAGAAATGATAAAACGCCGGCTTGGGGAAAATCCTGTTTACGATTTAATAAAATACATATGAAACAAAGAATGGCGGCGACTGCTGCAATTGTGAATGGGAATATTCCTGCACCAAGCAGCATAATGGTTATGAAAATCGACACAAGCACGATGAAAATCAACATGGTTTTACCTCAAACTCCACTGGGGCTGATTGGGGGTGGATCTATTGGTCCGGGGCTATAAACATAAACGGCTGTAACGGTATGGTTTCCGTTCATATATATCGTTGTGGTAAGGTTTGTTGTAATATCAATACCATCCATTTGCCATCTCTGAAAGATGTTATCTCCGGCGGCAGGAGGTGCTGATACCGTTACAAAACTTCCCACTGTATAGATTCTGGGGAAAACGGTGACGCCATTACCGTCACCGTTATTGTCTAATGGATTGACCGTTATGGGTACCCCGCTGAGTGGAGATGATGATCGAATTGTAAGGGTATATGTTGTAGCAGGAGGAACATACACGGCTGTCATTGTTATGTTCGCAACCATTGCAATGGTTGCAACAGGATTGGCAGTGTAGAATGTGCCGTTGCGCGACCACTGCACGAAAATGTTGGTTCCTGCATTGGGTGGAGCCGTCAGAGTTACGATAGCTCCCGAAGAATATATACGGGAGAATTGTGTATCATCGTCCCCGTTTCCATTTATATCGGCAGGAGTTATATCGATTGATACTCCTGAATTTGGGTTGATGGAATTGACGTCCAGCGTGTACCGGGTAGTGTAAACTGCCGTCATAGAGGTGTTTGCATCCATGATAACATTTACTGTCCTGTTGGTAGAGAAGAACGCGCCGTTTCTCAGCCATTGCTGGAAGTAGGAGGTTCCTGAATTGGCAGGAGCTGTCAGGTTTACGATAGTTCCCGGGGAATATAAGCGGGTGAATTGTGTGTTGCCGTCTCCGTTTCCGGTTACGTCGGCAGGATTTATATCGATCGTCATTCCTGAATTCGGGTTGACGGAATTGACCGCCAGCGCGTACCGGGTGGTGTAAACTGCCGTCATTGTGGTATTTGTGTCCAGTGTAATATTCACTGCGTTAGCGGCAGAGAAGAACGCGCCGTTTCTCAGCCATTGTTGGAAGTAGGAGGTTCCTGAATTGGCTGGAGCTGTCAGGTTTACGGAGGTCCCGTATCGATATGTACGGATGAATTGTGTATTGCCACTGGAATTTCCTCCGTTATCTGCAGGGCTTACGTTAATAAATATCCCTGAATTAGGATTTATGGATGTGACTATAAGGATATTGTTTGTACCTGATGGCGGAATAAAAGGTTTTGTTCCTTCGATGAAAGGAACAGGTAATGGCATCTGTCCCGATGGTTGTTCGCCAGGCACAATAGAAGGAATAGTTGGTTGTTGAAATACCCCGGGTTTGTATGTGATACCATCCGGCATGATGATGTCTGATTGTCGCCCCGCGGCTGTGATATCCATTCTGGGCCCACTCGGTTTTCCAGATGGCCGTACCTCCTCGGGTTGGGGTGACTCGGGTGGAGTCATGGCCATGATGGCGAATGCTGCGAGTTCTTCAGCAGTGGTGGGGGCGCGGGTGGCCGGTTCTTCCATGAAGAAACTGTAGAGAATATGGATGCGAAGCGATTCAATAGGAAGATAAGTTGTGTTTACCCTGAATCCGCCGACTGAACTGGTCGCAAAAGCCGGAGCGGTTTTTCCGGTAGTTATTGGTGTCGATGGGGTGTCCCATGAACCACCGCAGACAGTCCTGAATTCCGGGTTTCCGCTGATACCAAAATCAGTCATCCATTCGGCGGCATTTCCGCTGAGGTCGAAAATACCGTAAAAATTTTCATTGGGTCGAGTACGTCTGGCTCCGAGATATTCGTTTCCGTTGAAATAACCGATCGGAAATGTATGCTGATTTGTTCTGCTGAGAGTGTCCCTGTAATTTGCGTCAGTACCCTCGAAAGAATCTCTGCCGTATCCGTAAAGTCTGTTGGTATTGCCAGCCCATGCGGCCGCCTTGTAGAATTCATTGAATTTGTTGGTGGTTATAAAACCGGCGGGACAATTCAACATTGGAAGTCGAAAACCCTTAACGGCAAGCCATGCTTCTCTTTCAGCATCGCCAAAATGTCCATTTGCCCAGTTGGTGGCGGTAACAGGCGCCCAGTCAATCGTATTTGTACCTTCTGTGTAACAACATTCAGATGGACCGCGCCCTGATTCGATTGTCAACCAGTTACAGTATTTAATTGCACCGAACCATGAAACACCGGTTACGGGATGGTTTACATACGGTGTTTTACCATTTTTTGTCCGCAAGTGACTGTACCGGGAACCAGCCGGTTTATCGGCATCATATGATAATTGACTGCCGGCTATTTCGAACATTTCATTATTACCGCGTTTCATCTGAGGATTTATCCAGACATTACCGAGCTTATCGAAGAACATATTTGAACCGCGGGCAGTGGAGGTGTTGGCCTCTGCATCATTAAGAAAACGGAGAAATTGGTCGTTTGTAATTTCGAATTTTGAGACATAAAAATTGTAATTGGGCCCACCCGGCTGTCCGCCTGCCGGTACGAGGTTGAACCTGGTGTTGTTAATCTTGTCGGCTTTGTCTGAATAGAGTTGGCCAGGATCAATGGTAACGGCGCCGTCATAACCCATTTCATACATACCATCAGCCCGGGAGGATGAAGTTGCTGATTCCAGGTAAATAACAGGGGTATTTTGTATGATTTCCCCGCCTGGTATGATGATTCTGATCCCGCCGGTGTGCGTCATGCTTACGCTTTGAATGCCTTCGAAAAGGAGCCGGATCAAGGATGGATTGGCGCCGGGCGAGACGGTGAAAATATATTCAAGCTGGTATTCATCGCCGTAACATGTCAGGTCTATTCCCGGGTAAATATTTCGGTAAAAGTTTTTTGGCGTGGGAAGCGCGGAAAGCTGCATTTTGGTCTGGTAGTCCTGATTAAAATAGCAACTTGGAGTTTTGGACTGCGATGACGGTGTTTCGCGGGAGAGTGGATTAGCGCCCGAGAGCTTGAGACCGAACGTGTTCGTATCGGCACCTTCAGCTGATACGACCATGGAACTGAAAATAAGGATTGCCAGTATATTGGCAGTATACAGCCGATATTTCATTGATGGAATTGTTACCGTACCCTTAATGTGGTAATCAACCTTTTTGTTCCGACTTAAACGTTTATCAAGCATGGTGATATAATGTTTTGGGTGCAACAAGGGGTTACATTTGCGCGTTGGCTGTGAATGTGTCTTACTCCGGGATTTGCCAATTTGCACCCAATTTACCGAGCATCTTGTTGAAATTTGCTATTTTTTCTGCTATGTCGAGTTTCGATTCCTCCGGATATTCAGCCCAGAAGATTATGTCGCGGTAATCCTTCTTTGCTCTCTCAACTAGTTCTTTGACCTGTTTTATATCGCCTTTGGCTAACTTGAGAATATCCAGGAGTACTCTCTCATGTTCTTGCTGATACGACTCTGTGCCGTATGATGCCAGTAGTTCTTCAACTTCCTTTTGTTTTTCGCCGGGATAATCTTGTTGAATTCTTTCTAACACAGACATTGGAATCTGCATAAAAAAACTCCTAAAAGACACCAACAACGAGTTTTAGTATCAGCGCGGTTTCCGCAACATACGCTGTAAAATCTGGAATATTTGTCAGGAAATGTCTATGTTGTTGTTAGTCTTGAGACACTCCGTGCCCGTGGATTATGCGCCTACGTCTCTTTCTCGTCCTTACTACGGCGCATAGGTGCGGCTGCGCCTCTGTTTACCCGTCGCTTTCATGAAATTATACGGGAAAGATGGGGTGAGAACAAGGAAACAGGGGCCTGCTTTCTGTGTATTTTTCTTTGATTTTTTGATTTTCGGCCTTGCGGTTGCTTTTATTCGTGCTATAACTTGTCGGTTTTTGCGCTGAAAGGTGTTCTGGTTCAAGGACGTGAGGTGCGTTTTTGCCTGACCCGGCGCAGAAGTGTAAATTGCCAAGCCAACCTTGAATTCCCATGATTTCACCTCCGCTGAAAATATGTTCGGCTGTTGTGATTGAAAGCGGGACTGTGCGGCAAGGCGAATAGCAGTCATGTAAGTCAGGTAAGTATGGAACAACATAAAAAACGTGTAAATTTTGATCTATCCAAGTTTACAGGTGATGACAGGGTAGAAATGGCGAAGATGTACGATGAGACCATGAAGAACTTCGTGGAGGGCTCAATCGTGTCCGGTACTGTGCTCGAAGTCCGCCCAAACGAGGTTCTCGTTGATATTGGATACAAGTCCGAAGGTGTGATTCCTGCATTTGAATTCGGTGATATTTCAAAGGTGAAACCAGGCGACAAGTTCGAGGTTTTGCTGTCGCAGATTGAAGACGATAATGGGATGGTGGTGCTCAGCAAGGAAAAGGCTGATCAGAAACTCCGCTGGGAAGGTGTACAGACCAGTTGCAAGGAAGGTAATATTGTTGAAGGAGTTGTGAAGTCAAGGGTCAGGGGCGGTCTCATGGTGGACATGAACGGGATCGACGCTTTCCTGCCGGGATCCCAGATAGATGTAATACCTGTCCACAACACTGATGCTTATCTGGGCAGGAAATATGAGTTCAAGGTTATCAAGATAAGTACGGAACGTCGTAATATCATTCTTTCCAGGCGCGAGCTTATCGAGGAGAACCTCAAGAACAAAAAGAAACAGCTTCTTTCAACGATCGAGGTTGGCCAGAACCGTAAAGGTGTGGTCAAGAACATTACGGACTTCGGTGCATTTGTTGATCTGGATGGACTTGATGGATTGCTTCATATCACGGATATGAGCTGGCGCAGGGTGAAACATCCTTCCGAGCTTGTGTCTGTTGGGCAGGAAATAGAAGTTGTCATTCTTGATGTTGATCTCGACAAGGAACGGGTTTCGCTCGGTCTCAAGCAGAGGTCAACCAATCCGTGGGAAAGCATTGAAGGCAAGTACCCGGTTGGAAGCCGCCTGAGAGGCAAAGTGGTTAACCTTGTGCCTTACGGCGCATTTGTTGAACTTGAAGAAGGAGTTGAGGGACTGGTCCATGTTTCCGAGATTTCATGGACGAAGCGTATTGCAAGGGCATCGGATGTTCTTGCGGTTGGCGATGTTGTTGATGTTGTGGTTTTAAGCATTAATAAAGAGGAACAGAAGATAGCGCTCGGAATCCGCCAGACCGAGGATAATCCGTGGGACACAGTCCAGACGCGTTATCCTGTCGGTTCGCGTGTCAACGGGGTTGTTCGCAACTTCACATCATATGGTGCGTTTGTGGAACTTGAGAACGGTATAGATGGAATGATCCATGTTTCAGACATGTCATGGACCAGGAAGATCAATCATCCGTCGGAAGTGCTTCAGAAGGGCGCCAGTGTCGAAGCTGTTGTGCTCGAAGTTGACCCGCAGAACAAGCGGATCAGTCTTGGCGTGAAGCAGATTCATGATGATCCGTGGAACACGATTGCCGCTCGTTACAAGGTTGGCCAGATGGTCAAAGGCAAGGTCACGAAGATTGCGGCGTTTGGCGCCTTCATGGAGATCGAAGAGGGTGTGGATGGTCTTGTGCATATTTCCGAGATCAAGGATTCGCATGTTGACAAGGTAAAGGATGTGCTTGAAGTGGGCCAGGATGTCGAAGCACGTATTGTAAGGATTGACCGTGCTGAACGCAGAATTGCCCTGAGTATCAAGGCGGCAGGAATGCCCGATGAAGAATTCGCGAAACAACAAAGCGAGATTGTTGAAGGATTGAGACCGGGCGAAGATATGGTCGACCTTGCAGGCGCATTCGACGAGGCCATGGGATTGAATGCCGGTGAAGAATGGCGGCCGGGCGAAAAGAAAAGGAAGGACTCGGACAACGAGGGTGCGGCCACTGAATAGATAGGTAGATTCGATCCGTTATGGATTATTAAAGGGCGCACCGAAGTTTCGGGGCGCCCTTTTTCATCCGGATAAAATGTTATGCAAAACATACTTGATATTCTTAAGGAACGCGGGCTGCTTGACAATGTTACCAGCGAAAATGTCAAAGAAGCGTTGAAATCGCCGGTGACCGTCTATGCCGGGTTTGATCCGTCTTCGGAAAGTCTGCAGGTAGGTAATTTTGTGACCATCATGGCGCTGGGTCATTTCCAGCGATGCGGGCACAAGGTGATTGCTGTTGTAGGCGGCGCCACGGGGATGATAGGCGATCCATCGGGCAGGACGGGCGAGCGAAGCCTTCTAAGCGTTGAGCAGATTGAGCATAATCAGGTTGGTATCAGTGAGAATCTTTCAAGGTTCCTGGATTTCAAGCATTCGACAGCACCGGCAAGGATAGTGAATAATTATGACTGGCTCGGACAATTCAGCTTCATCACTTTTCTTCGTGATATCGGCAAACATTTCAGGATGGGCGTGATGCTGGGCAAGGAGAGTGTTCGTGCCAGGCTTGAAAGTGAAAGCGGTATGAGCTTTACAGAATTCAGTTACCAGATGCTCCAGGCCTATGATTTTCTGAAATTGTATGATGACCATGGGTGTACCTTCCAGATCGGCGGTTCAGACCAGTGGGGTAACATTACGGCGGGCACTGATCTCATCAGGAAGCTTCGAGGTATTGAGGCTTACGGCGTGACTTTGCCGCTGGTGTGTGACAGTACTGGCCAGAAATTCGGGAAGAGCGAAGGAAATGCAATTTATCTCGATCACAGGAAAACGTCTTATTATGATTTCTACCAGTTTTTTGTCCGTACTGCCGATGCTGATGCCGCCCGGTTCCTCAGGATATTCACCTTTCTACCCTTGAGTGAAATCAGGCAGTATGAAGAACAAGTGAAAAAAGAACCGGAAAAGCGTGAGGCCCAGAAGCGTCTCGCAGAGGAAGTGACGAGGATGGTCCATGGCGAACGTGGCCTGAAGGTGGCGGTCAGGGCGAGTTCTGTTCTTTTCGGAGAGGCGATGGACGATTTGCGCGCAGAAGACCTTATGGATATTTTTGCAAATGTACCTTCCGTGGAACTACCTGACAGCAAGGTTGCCGGCGCCGGCGTCATTGATGTTGCTGTGATGTCCGGGCTCTGCAAAAGCAAGGGTGAGGCCCGCAGACTGGTGGAGAGCGGAGGCCTTTATGTTAACAACAGGCGGGTTGATGGTATCCAGTCTGTTATCAAACCTGCTGATATTGTGGATAATCGTGTCGTAGTGCTTAGGTCTGGAAAGAAGACGTATCATCTTCTTAAAGTTACATAGGCCTTTCTGCGGCTGAATATTCTGGAGCGAGATGAGCAGGGACAGCATTCTAATCGCAGGAGCACGGGAACATAACCTGCAGAATATTACCGTAACCATACCGCGTAACCGGTTGACTGTCATTACCGGTCTCAGCGGGTCGGGTAAATCTTCCCTTGCGTTTGACACCCTTTATGCAGAAGGCCAGCGAAGATATGTTGAGAGTCTTTCTGCATATGCCAGGCAGTTCCTTGACCAGATGCAGAAGCCTGACGTGGACTATATTGAGGGACTCTCGCCTGCAATTTCGATTGAACAGAGGGTTGCGGGTTCAAATCCCCGTTCGATAGTTGCGACCTCAACCGAGATACATGATTACCTTCGACTTCTTTACGCCAGTATCGGCCTCAGGCACTGCCCGAAATGCAGGAGACCTGTCGGCAGGCAGAGTGCCGAACAGATTGTCGAACAGTTGATGCAGTTGCCGGGTCGTACAAAAATTTCCCTGCTGGCCCCGGTGATAAGAGGCAAAAAGGGCAGGCACGAAGATGTGCTGGAGCAGATCAGAAAACAGGGATTTGTGCGATGCCGGGTTGACGGTCAAATGTGCGAGATAGAATCTGTCCCGGAGCTGGATAAAAAAAAGAATCATTCGATTGAAGCCGTCGTCGACAGGTTGATTATCACAAGTAAAATACGGACAAGGCTGACGGATTCTGTCGAACTTGCGCTGAAGCATGGGAACGGAACGCTTATAGTTGTCACACAGGTTGAAGAAGGCGGCAAAAGTTCTGAAGTGCTGTTATCTGAGAAGAATGCATGCCCGAAATGTGGTATCAGCTTTGAGGAACTTGTGGCGCGTCATTTTTCCTTCAACAGTCCATATGGTGCCTGTCCAACATGTTCGGGACTGGGGACGTATCTTGTGTTTGATGAGGAGCTTGTCATTCCGAATCCGGAATTGTCAATTGCTGATGGCGCCATCAAGGCATGGCGGCGCGGCGGCCGCAGGTTGCTTATTTATTACAAGGGACTGTTACGGGCATTGTCGGAACATTACAGGTTCAGTCTGGATGTGCCTTTCAAAGACATCAACCCGGCGATACGAAAGATCCTTCTTTACGGGTCGGGGGAAGAGGATGTGCCGTTCGGGTACTGGCGCGGGGGTGCGTGGCGAAAATACAGCAAACCTTTCGAGGGAGTCATACCGAATCTCATGCGGAGATACCATGAGACGGAAAGCGATTTTGTGCGCCAGAGGCTCCGTGAACATATGAGCCGGCAGGCCTGCCCGGATTGCAGGGGGGCGCGGCTTAAGCCGGAAATTGTGGCATGCACGGTTGATGAGAAGTCGATTGTGGATGTAACAGCGATGTCTGTTCGCAAGGCCATGGAATTCTTTGCAGGACTGAAACTTTCTGATCAGCAAACACAGATTGCAGGCGAGGTATTGAAGGAAATCAACCGCCGGTTGAGATTTCTTGTTGAAGTGGGGCTTGATTACCTGACATTGGACAGGGAGAGCGGAACGCTTTCCGGAGGAGAAGCGCAGAGGATAAGGCTGGCGACCCAGATCGGATCGGGACTGGTTGGTGTTTTATATGTCCTCGACGAGCCTACGATCGGTCTTCATGTGCGCGATAACAAGCGTCTTATCAAAATGCTCAAAGAGTTGAGGGACCTTGGCAATACGGTGGTGGTGGTTGAACATGACGAAGAGACGATACGTCAGGCTGACTGCCTGATTGATCTTGGTCCGGGTGCCGGTAGGCTCGGAGGACAGGTCATAAGTCAGGGGACTGTGCAGGAGATGCTGGCAAATCCGCAATCACTCACTGCAAAATATTTAAACAGGAATGCGAAAATAAAAATTCCTTATCTTCGGAAGAAGCCGGAATCCGGATTCCTTACGATTCACGGGGCATCCGAGAATAATTTGAAGAATATAGACGTCCCGATTCCTCTGGGGCTTTTTGTCTGTGTCACGGGTGTTTCGGGAAGCGGTAAGAGTACTCTCGTTGACGATATTTTACGGCGTGCATTGTTCAGGAGGTTTTATGATTCCAAGGAACGGCCGGGCAAGCATGAGAAAATTTCGGGAGCGAACAAGCTGGACAAGGTGATAGTGATCGACCAGTCACCGATTGGCCGGACACCCAGGAGCAATCCTGCTACTTATACCGGTGCATTTTCGTTCATCAGGAAACTGTTTGCCGATACGCCTTCATCAAAAATACGGGGATACAAGGAGGGCAGGTACAGTTTCAATGTAAAAGGCGGGCGTTGTGAAACATGCAAGGGTGACGGTATCCTCAAACTTGAAATGCATTTCCTTCCGGACGTATATGTAACCTGTGAGCAGTGCCGCGGCACCCGGTATAATTCGGAGACCCTTGAAGTCAGGTATGCAGGGAAAAATATTTCAGAAGTACTTTCCATGACAATTGATGAGGCCCTCGAGTTTTTCAGGAACATTCCGATGGTTGAGAGAAAGCTGAAAACGTTATCAGAAGTCGGACTTGGTTACTTGCAATTGGGCCAGTCTGCGACTACTCTTTCGGGTGGAGAGGCGCAACGTGTCAAGCTTTCGGCGGAACTGAGCAAGACTGCCACCGGTACTACTCTTTATCTGCTGGATGAACCGACAACCGGTCTGCATTTTGCCGACACGGAAAGGCTTCTTCATGTGTTGTTGCGTTTGAGAGATGCAGGGAATACTGTGGTTGTGATTGAACACAACATGGATGTTATAAAGACAGCAGACTATGTTATTGATCTCGGTCCGGAGGGAGGGGACGCAGGCGGGCTTGTTGTTGCCGCCGGAACCCCGGAGAAAGTGGCGTTGTGTCACGATTCCCATACGGGCAGGGTTTTAAAGGAGATCCTGAAATCATGAGGAGTTTGTCTGGAGGCGTGAAACTGACAGGACTTGTTGTGGCATGTCTGGCTCTTTTCCTGTCAATGACTGTGATTGCCGCGGGACAGGCTGACAGCGGTGCAAAGGAGAATCCGTCTGCGATCCTGAAGGCAGGGAAGGCGGCGCTTGAGGATAAACTCTATGAAGTCGCGCAATCGCAGTTTGAGCAATACCTGAAGAAATCCCCCGCTTCCGGCAAGGAGACTGAGGAGGCAGTGATCCTTTTGATGCGCGCCCTGCATGAGCAGGGAAAGAATGCTGAAATTATTACTTTGTACAAGTCCAGGAAAGGCTGGATTGAGAAACCTGAAAGAATTGATGCTTTTACATTCTGGAATGCATTTGCCCTGTATGAGTTGGGGAAATACGGTGAGGCCATTAAGGAGTTGAACGAATTCGGCAAGAACTATCCGTCGAGTGAATACGCTGGGAGAGGGTTGCGTTTAATGGTGCGGTGTTATCTCCAGACCGGCCAGACGAATGCAGCTATTCAGGCGTTTGCTGATTTTGACCGCGTTTATGGTAATTCTCCCGAAACAACAGAGAACATGCTGGAATGGGGCAAAATCCTTTTATCCATAAACAAGATCGACCAGGCCCGTGAAATCTTTTCGAGACTGGTAAAACTTCCTGCGGATCAAGTAACGGTACAGAATGGCTATTACTGGTATGGCATAACACTAATTGAAGCAAAAAAATGGGATGATGCGGCAGCGACACTTCTGGCCCTGGCGGCGAATACAAAAGCAGGGGATGATATGAGGGCAGAAGCGTTATTGGCAGTCGCAACTGCTTTAAATGCAGTATCCAAAAAAGATGATGCCCTTGATGCTCTGCGGAGGGGAATGGAGCTGGCTAAAAGTCCGGAATTAAAACTCAAGGGAGAATTTGCATTTGCGCGGTACCTTGTTGATCTTGGACGTTTGGAGCAGGGAGTCCCACTGCTCAAGCAGTACATTGCCAAATCTCCGACGAATCCGATCGCTGAGGCGGCACACTTGAGACTTGCCGGGGCACTGCTGGAGAACAAGAAATATCAGGAATCGGTGGATGAATATCAGCATTTCCTGGAGACATTCACGAATGTCACCGGACAGGCCGAGGCGCTTGCAGGCAAGGGATGGGCTTTGACTGGTATGGCAAGGCATGCGGAAGCGGCTGCGACTTTCCTGAAAGCGTATGGTCTTTTTGTCGATACAGTGAGGAAGGAACAATGCCTGTTTAAAGTGGGTGATGCTTACTTTGCCAATAATCAGTTCACGCTGGCAATGGAGACCTATGAGCGTTTTTTGAAGGAATTTCCGGAATCCAAACTTGCGGCAAATGCTTTGTTTCAGACGGGGGAATGTCTTGCCTCTTCTGATAAGCCGGCAGACGCCGAGATGCGGTTCAGGGAAGTAAGTGAAAAATACGCCGATAGTCCGTTTGCGGAAGAAGCTCTTCTCCGTATTGGAGAAATAAGGGCTTCGCAGGGAAAATGGCTTGAAGCTGTTTATGCATTTAACCGGGTGATGGGTGTATATTCCAACGGGCTGTTATATGCACAGGCCCTCCATGGGCGCGGGGTGGCGAATTATCAACTGATGAATTTTGATGAGGCTCTCCGTGATTTTTCAGGGGTGACGAACAGGTTTACGACAAGCGCCATGTTTGAGCACTCGTATTACATGAGCGGAAGGTGTGCGTACTGGCTTGGAAACGATGAGCGTGCGTTACAGATTTGCCGGGATTTTATCAAGCGTTATCCGGATTCACAATGGGCACCCGAGGCCATGTTCTGGATGGCCAATTATGAGTATAATGAAGGCGCATATGGTGATGCTGAGAAAGATTTTCTCTCTTTTGTGGCAAAATATCCCAAGAGCCTGTTTGCTGATAATGCGCTGTTCTGGGCGGGACTTTCTGCATCGAAACGAAAGGAATACATTCGATCCGTCGAGTTGTTGTCCAGGCTGGCCAAGGAATATCCCGACAGCAAGAAAATGGCAGAAGCGCGTTTTGCGCAAGCCGAAGCCTTGACTGAACTTGCAAGGTTCTCTGAAGCAATACTGATTTTTGATGAGGTCATCGCAAAATATCCCTCGAGCCCGTTAATTGTTGCCGCGTGGGGCAGGAAAGGTGATTGTCAGTTCAGTCTCGGGGCTGACGACAGGAAACGATACGAAGAGAGTATTGAATCTTTCCGCATTGTCGTAAACAATCCGGAAGCCAATCTTGATCTCGTAATGCGTGCCGAATATCAGATCGGGCGTTGCATGGAGAAGCTCGGCCGGAATCCGGAAGCTTTCCAGCAATATTACAAGAAAGTCATACTCAGGTATTTTGAAGACAGAGATCACGGCGTGCGGCATAATGAGGCTTGCAAGGTCTGGTTCACGAGGGCAATATTAAATGCCGCCGATATCACTGAGGCCAGGAAAGATTGGCGGGGAACGGTAAGTATTCTTGAACGTCTGATAAAAAGCGGCGTGCCTGGAGTTGATGAGGCCCGTACCAGGATCACCAAACTCAAGGCTGAGCATTGGTGGTTGTTTTACAACGAATGATGAATTGAACAGAGGAGGAGTCTCATGTTCTTGTATTTATTGAAAGAAAGCGGACCAGTCGGCTGGGTTATTATTGCATGCGGAATTGTTGCTTTTATTGTTTTTGTTGAAAGGGGACTGCATCTCCACAGGGCGCGGATAAAAGCTGATGATTTTCTGAAGGGGATATTCAATATACTTGGACGAAAGAACATACCTGAAGCGCTCATGATATGTGATGAAACCCCTGGCCCTGTGGCATACCTTGTAAAAACAGCGATCCTCCATCGTGATGAATCGAGGGACGCGATCCGAAGCGCAGTCGATGATGCCAGCATGGCTGAAATATCCAGAATGGAGAGACGGCTTGTGGTTATAGCGACAGTTGCCCAAATCGCTCCTTTACTGGGATTGCTCGGCACTGTTCTGGCAATGGTGCAGGGATTGCTTGTGATGCAGCAGCAAACCAGGCTTATTCAGTCTGTCGATATAATGGGCCTGCTGATGCAGGCCCTCATATGCACAGGCTTCGGATTGACGACATCAATTCCATGTTATGCGGCGTTTAATCTGCTGGTCGTGAAAATTGACAGAATTGTACTGGATATGGAAAGAGCTGCTTCCGGAATTGTTGCTTTTCTTACCGGTGCTATGACTGATTCTACAGAGAAAAAGAACGTATGATCAGAAGGGACAAATTCAGCAGTCTGACCGCAAGCGGTCTGAGAACACGGTATTTACCGAAGAGCCGAATCGGGCACGGATTGATAAGTGTTGCCCCCTGGGTGAATATTGTGCTTTTGTTCTTTTTCTTTTTACTTATAGACAGGAAATTTGTGCTGGAACCCGGTATTCTGATTGACCTTCCCAAAACAACGATAGAGCAGGGGTCTCCTTTCGGTATGACGGCGGTTGTCCTCTCCATACGGGGAACAGAAAGGGATGATCGCGAAGAAATTGTCTTTTTTGATGATGTCAGATACCGGCTGAAACAGGAAGAACAGAGAAAAAGACTTCAGCGGGCATTTTCATCGCGTGTCAGGGACGGTCATGAAGTCACTCTGATTATCCAGGCGGATCGCAAAGTGTTGCACGGAACTGTTGTGGATCTGATGAACATGGCGCTGGCTGCGGGAATAGACAGGGTGAACATTGCCGCGAGGCCGTGAATGTAATGAACAAGGCATTGAATATCAACGTATGGCTCCGGATGTTCCGGATGAAAAGGAAAAATTCCTCGTATGATCCCCAGCTGGTTAATTTTCCTTCCGTTATCATCGGAGTCGCATGGGTAATGTTATGGTTTCTCTGGCCCCATGGCGGACAGGTTACATTAAAGAAGCAGATATCGGTTCCACCGCGGGTTTCTTTTGTAAAGAGCAGCGATAGTCTTTATTCCAGGCCTTCTTCTTTTCAAACCTGGAAGACGATTGCGGAAACAGGCGATGCCGTGGTTGCTGTACCGTGGCTTAGTACGAGACCTGCAAAACTTCTTGAGAAGAACCCTTTTACCATTGATGAGCCGTCCGTGAATAAAGCGATATTTTCGGACGCGATATTCAATGATATGAAGACATATCGACCGGCATGGGATGATCCGGCAGTTTATCAGTATAAAACAGATGACCGTATGTGCCTGGTGATTCAGCCGGCGGACGCCTTGAAAGAATCCGGGTTCCAGGTTCCGGATTTTTCAGCTGAGTTGAAGAAGACTGATAAGCCGTGGTCGGTTACGGTATTTGTTGAGGTTGGCAACAAGGGCAAAGTCGAAAATGTTTTTCTGGAAACGGGATGTGAAAACAGGGAAATTAACTCGATGGTTGTCAAGTCCATGTATCGTGGTAATCTTCAAAAAACCGGTACCAGGACTGAAGGCCGTGTGATGGTTAATTTCGGACGGGATTAAAAGCAGGATTTAAATGAAAAGCGAAAAGGTCAGAATTATACGTGCAGCAGACAATAAGGCGCTGAAGGTTTTTCTGAACCGCCGGGCGTTTGATGAACAGGCGGAGCGTGTCGCGCGCACGGTACTTGCGGATATCAGGGCGAATGGTGACCGTGCTGTGTGTAACTGGGCAAGGCGATTTGACAGGGTTACTCTTTCTCCGCGTGAATTGCGCGTTCGGCCGTTCGAATTGTCTGCGGCGCGTAAACGGGTTGATGCGGCATTTCGCCGTGCTGTGAATGAAACAATTTCGAGGATTGTGGCGTTTTCGAAGGCAGGCGCAAAAAAGAACTGGCGCATGAAGACGCCGGGAAATGGCTCCGTTGGTGAACAGTTTGTACCGCTTGACCGTGTGGGTGTCTATGTTCCCGGCGGTGTTGCACCGCTGGCGTCAACGGCGCTCATGACGGCCGCTATTGCAAAGGTTGCCGGTGTGAAAGAGATTGTGGCCTGTACACCTTCGGGTAGTGATAAAAAAGTAAATCCATATCTTTTATTTGCGCTTGAATCTGCCGGTGCCACTGAGATTTACAAGGTCGGAGGAATACAGGCCATCGGGCTGATGGCCTGCGGCACAGAGACAGTACGCAAGGTTCAGAAGATCGTGGGGCCCGGGGGCGCGTATGTGACGGCCGCAAAACGGCAGGTTTATGGCGATGTGGCGCTTGATCTTGTTGCCGGTCCCAGCGAGATTGCCGTGCTTGCTGATGAAACTGCTGATCCGCGTTATGTTTCAGCCGATTTACTGTCGCAGGCTGAACATGGGACGGGTTGGGAAAAGGCATTGCTGGTTACTCCGTCTTTGAAATTGGCCCGGGCTGTCCAGCAGGAACTGAAGGTTCAAACACGACTTCTCAGCCGGAGGATGGCGATACGGAAAATGATGAAGAGAGGCATGCTCATTGTCGTGGTACGCAGTCTTCGGGAAGGGATGGAAGTTTGTAATAAATTTGCCCCTGAACATCTGGAACTTCTTGTGCGGAATCCGCAGAAGTGGCTCAAAAAGGTAAAATGTGCCGGTGCGGTGTTTGTGGGACAATGGTCGCCCGAATCTGCCGGTGATTTTGTTGCCGGACCCAGCCATGTTCTGCCTACAGGCGGAGCGGCTGCGATGTTTTCCGGCCTTACGACGGATGATTTCAGAAGGCGAAGCAGTTTCATCGCGTTTACAAGGAAAGACCTGATGGAGACTCTGTCTGTAATTGAAGAATTCGGCCGTGTTGAGGGTCTTGATGCGCATGTTCGCTCTGCGCAGGTGAGATTTGAAAAGAAATGAAGAGATCTCTAATCAGGAAATCTGTTCAGGTAATGCGGGGCTATGTTCCCGGTGAACAACCGGTGGAACACGGTATTATTAAACTCAATACCAACGAGAATCCTTATCCTCCTTCGCCCGAAGTCATTAAAACATTAAAGAGACTGGATGCCGCGAAACTGCGTCTTTATCCAAATCCTGTAAGTCTGAAGCTGAGGCAAAGAATAGCCAAATTACATGGTTGTAAGGTTGAGAATGTTTTTGCAGGTAACGGCTCTGATGAAATACTTGCGCTTTGTACAAAGGCATTTGTGGAAAATGATGGCAGCATCGGTTATTTCAATCCTTCGTATTCGCTGTATCCTGTTCTTGCCGATATCAGGGATGTGAAGAAGAAGCCGGTCGAGCTGGGTGGAGATTTTGAATGGCGAATGCCGTCCCGCTACACCTGTTCGTTGTTTTACCTGACGAATCCCAATGCGCCTACAAGCATTCTCTATCCAAAATCAAAAGTGCGTAATTTTTGCGCAGGGTTTGATGGGGTTGTCCTGATTGACGAAGCGTATGTTGATTTTTCACGTGAACATTGCATGGATCTTGCCCTGAAGTTCAATAATGTTCTTGTTCTCAGGACATTATCGAAATCATATTCGCTTGCCGGCCTCAGGGCCGGATATGTGGTTGGATCAGCGCAGCTGATCGAAGCGCTTTTTAAAATCAAGGACTCGTATAATCTTGACGCGATTACCCAGCAACTAGCGCTGGCGGCGCTTTCAGATGTCCGGTATATGAAAGCAAATGCTGCAAGGATCAAGGCAACGCGACGGAGAATAAGTAAAGCGCTTGCATCGGCAGGACATAAGGTTTATCCGTCGGAAACCAATTTTCTCTGGGTCAGGCCGAATGGAATTACCGCCAAACAGTTCTTTGAACAACTGAGAAAAAATCGTATATTGGTAAGATATTTTCCTGGGAAACGGACCGGTGATTACGTTCGTATAACTGTCGGTACCGACCGGGAAATCGACGCATTGCTTCAGGCAGTCAGCAGGTTTGATTGAAAAGGGAGAATATGATGAAGAAACGATCTGCAAAGGTTAAACGGATAACAAGAGAGACTGATATTACAGTGGAAATTGGCCTTGATGGGCGTGGTAGCTACACGATCAGCACTGGAATTGCATTTCTTGACCATATGCTGGAGTTACTTGCAAAGCATTCGCTTCTTGATCTGAAGATCACGGCCAAAGGTGATCTCAAGGTTGATTATCATCACACGGTGGAGGACATAGGGCTCGCCCTGGGTCAGGCGCTTGATAAAGCCCTGGGGAAACGTGCTGGCATAACACGTTATGGCTGGGGATTGGTGCCGATGGATGAAGCGTTGAGCCAGGTGGTGGTTGATCTTGGCGGTCGGCCATATCTTTCCATGAGAATGGCTACGAAAAAGAAAAAGATACTGGATTTTGATCTCGGATTGTTAGAAGAGTTTTTCCGGGCATTTTCTGTCCAGGGCAGGATGAATTTGCATATTTGCCAGATGTACGGCAAAGAACCGCATCATGCCTACGAGTCTGTGTTCAAGGCTCTTGCCAAGGCCCTCAGGATGGCGTGCAGTCTTGATTCAAAACAAAAAGGCGCTTTGCCCTCGACCAAGGGGAAGATATAAGGCGATGTTTTTTTCAGCGCAGATCGCGGAAGAGTACGATTGCGATTAAGATTAAGATTACGATTAAGATCAGGATTAAGAATGCGATTTAATGCGTGATGGGAACAGGTTGATGTTTACAATAATTCCGGCCATAGATTTGAAAGACGGACGTTGTGTGCGCCTTAAGCAGGGTAAGGCTGACGATTCAAAGATTTATTCTGAAGATCCGGTTGCCATGGCAAGGCACTGGGTCGAACAGGGCGCCGAATATCTGCATGTTATTGATCTGGATGGTGCTTTCCAGGGACGACCGGTCCATACCAGTGTTATCGCGCAAATCGTAAATGCCATCTCCATTCCGGTTGAAGTTGGCGGCGGCCTGAGAACTGATAGTGACTTGAGTGCGTTACTGAAATGCGGGGTGGCCAGGGGCATAGTCGGTACGCGTGCGGTAAAGGAGCCGGAAAAGTTAAAAAAGCTCGCGCGGAAATTCGGCGAAAAAGTAGCGGTTGGTATAGATGCGAAAAAGGGTTTTGTGCAGGCTGGCGGATGGGTCGAAACAACAAAGATTAATGCGGTTGAACTGGCTGCGGTCATGGATTCGGCAGGGATCAGGACAATCATTTATACTGATACGGAAAAAGACGGAATGATGGCCGGGACTAACGTTAATGCTGTTGGCGAGATATGCAAAGTTGTCAAATGCAGTGTGATAGCATCCGGCGGTATAACTTCTGCCGCTGATGTTGAAGCGCTGTTGAAGTTGAATTATAAAAATCTTGCCGGTGCGATTGTCGGAAAGGCTTTATACGAGGGAACGCTCGATTTGCCCGGCCTGAACAATCTTGTGAAACGGGGGAAGATGCCGTGTTGATGGATGTCCAGGAAGAGAAATTGCCGAATGGTATTCGCGTGATTACATCATGTCTGCCCAAGGTGCAGAGCGTGACGTTCGGCATATGGGTCGGCATCGGCGCCCGTTATGAACACAGGAAGCTGTCGGGTATAAGTCATTTCATCGAACATCTGCTTTTCAAGGGGACATCGCAGCGTTCTGCCAGGGACATATCCCGTGAAATTGAAGGATATGGCGGATATCTCAATGCTTTCACCCAGGAGGAGAGTACTTGTTATTATGCGAGGGTGGCCAGCGATCATTTATGGAGGGCGCTGGATGTTCTTGCCGACATGTATCTTGACCCTAAGTTAGAGCCGTCTGAAATAAAAAAAGAAAGAGGTGTCATCGTCGAAGAAATAATGATGTACAAGGACCAGCCTCAGCAGGTGGTCCAGGACCTGCTCACGGAGGCGTTATGGAAAAATCATTCACTTGGCAGGCCCATTATAGGAACGACGGAAACCCTTTCCAAGATGGATCGCAGTGTTATTAAAAAATTCAAGGATGAGTCTTATCTTCCCGGAAATACTGTTTTTGCCTTTGCCGGAAATCTTGAGCATGAGCAGTGTGTAAGGAGGGTGGAGCATCTTGTCGGCAGTAAAAGGGGGAAACGTGTTCCGAAATACAAGCCGGTGTCGTCTGCGGTCCTGCAGGAACAAATGGTCCTCATGAAGAAGGACATCGAACAAACGCACATGGCCATGGGTATCCGCATTTTTGGACGTCATGACAAGCGCCGGTATGCATTGCGGCTTCTTAACGTGATTCTCGGTGAGAATATGAGTTCACGGCTTTTCCAGGTAGTGCGGGAAAAGTATGGACTTGCTTATGCGGTTCATTCCAGCGTGCATCTGTTCAAAGAAAGCGGGGCCCTGGTTGTAAGCGCTGGTCTTGACAGGAAAAGGACCCGTAAGGCGGTTGAGATTATTATCCGTGAAATAACCCGGCTGACAGAACAGCCGGTAGGCAGCCGTGAACTGAAAATGGCAAAAGAGTATGTAATAGGCCAGTTAAAACTGGGACTTGAAAGCACAATTCACCAGATGATGTGGCTTGGCGACAATCTGATGTCGTACGGCAAATTCATGCAGCCCGAGGATGTTATCGACAGTATCGCGCAGGTTAGTGCTGATGATATCTGCCGGCTTTCAAGACAGATTATCCGGAATACCAGGACCAGCCTTGCCATGATTTCACCGGATATCGACGGCGAAGGTGATGAAAAAAAATATTTATCTATCCTTAAAGAGTTGTAATATTGAGGAGTGTTTATGTAGCCACGGCGTTATATCTTCGTACAGAAATCAAGGGTACGCCTCGACATAGCGAGGCGGCTACATCAAGATTCATCCAAAGTTGTAGCCACGGCGTTATATCGCCGTGCAGGAAGAAACAGAATTCATGTCCGGTTGACTGAGATTTCGATTTTCGGAGTGAGAATAGGATTGTGAGTGGACATATCTCGTGGCCGCTTTGTCAGAAGACCTGTTATTGGTCTCGTTATTTCCTTCATTCTGGGGACGTATTCAGGTTTGACCTTTGATTTTCCCTGCATGTATTTACTTGGCATGGCATTTCTTTTCGATCTGTGTGCCGGTATTTGCGTGGGGTTGCGTGCATATATCAATAATTCGGCTGTTCTCCGATGGTTCACCACCATGCTTATTGGCGGTTGCGTATTCTTTACCGCATGGTTCTCTGCGTCAGTCTCTTCTTTTAATCCGAGAGGGGAATGGCTTTCCGGATTGTCCGGCAAAACTGGTGAACAGGTTGAAGTCACTGGTATTGTCTGTGGTGATCCAGATGTCCTGCCAACTTCTAATCCTGGTAAAGTCGCAGTCCGGTTTCCTTTGTATGTCGAAAAGATGAAATGCAAAGAGACGATATTATCAATGGGACAAGGAAATATTCAGGTATCATGTTATGGTTCGGGGAAATACGATCTTCCTCTTTATGGTGAGCGTTGGCGTATTTTTGGAAAGATATCCGCGCAAAAGTTTGTATCAAAAACCGGACATTTGAATATCGGGCCTCCTTGCCTGAAGGCCAATTCCTATAATACACACTTTGTATCTGGCGGGCAGGGGTGGTGGTTTGCTGATAGATGTTATGCTGCAAGACGTGCGGCTGCTTCATATTTATCAGCGGGGATAACGGAACATCCAGAGACGGTGGACGTACTTCATTCCCTGTTGTTGGGATACAGGCGTCTGTCCCGTGAAATGAGACAGGTATTCGTTTTCACCGGGACACTGCATATTTTTGCCATTTCCGGATCTCACGTTGTTGTGATGGCAGGTATTATCATCTGTCTTCTTGGTATGTTGAGGATATCAAGTATTTACTGGGGTTTGTTCCTCGGACCTCTCTTGTGCGGATATACTTTTGCTACAGGTCTCCAGTCAAGTGCTGTGAGGGCCTGTATCATGGCGGTAATATTCTGGAGCGCGTCGATTCTGGGGAGAAAGCCGGATGGACTCGCTGCACTTGCGGTTTCGGCTTTGGTGATTCTGGCGGTCGTTCCCACACAGTTATTTGACACCGGTTTTGTCTTGTCATTCGTGTGTGTCCTCGGATTGATTGTGCTGTATCCTTCGATTAATGCTTCTGTGCAAACAAAACTGGAACCTGATCCTCTGCGCCTGCAACCTGAAACGAAGACTGTTGTGGCGATGAGAAGTATTGGTAAATATATCTGGTCCATGATCGCAATGTCATTTGCGGCCTGGCTTGCTTCAGCGCCATTGATAGCCTGGTATTTTGGTAATTTTACGCCGATCGGACTTGTCAGTAATCTTATTGTTATTCCCTTATCGTTTTTTGTGATCCTGACAGGTTGTCTTTCGCTGGTGCTTGGTGCATGCGTACAATGGTTTGCTGTGATATTTAACCATGCCAATCTGGTTTTAATTCAGGTCCTGGTTGGCTCCATGGAACTCATGGCGAAAATTCCCTATGCCAATATCAAGATCGAAAACCTGCCGCTCTGGATTGTTTTCCTGTGGTATGGTCTGCTGGCAGGGTGGGTGTTCTGGCATAAATGCCGATTGATGGATGTTGAGAAAGAGGGTGGTGCATAGTTGGCATCAAGTTTTACATGTCATCCGATTTCAGGCTTAGTTTCAAGTTTGTTATTCACAGCCTGACCCCGAAGACGCTGGATTTCCTTGAACATGCGCATGAAATTGTGACCTTTGATAAAGATTTTGCGCGTATGCAGAATGTGAATTTGTTGAAGTAGTGCTCTACGCGAAACTGGAGCGAGGCTTATGAACTTATTCATTATTATAGGCCTGACCCCTCAACCCACTCATTGGCCAACCCATTGAATTTGCCAAATCTTTTCGATCTCCATCTTGACATTTGGTGAAGTTTATATTTCTATTTACTGGTAATTGATCTACAATCGAAAAACCGAAAATGGTTATGGTTTCTGCCTATGTCAAAAAAGCAATGTCTTAGTAACTTAAAAGGTTGTAAGAAGTTCGTACCTTTTGACATGGAGATATACCGATCCACACACGAGGTGGCCAATGAAGTTCGAAGAAGAGAAAGACCATAGTTTTTTCACGGAAATCAAGGCCGATATGTTATGCCTTGGTCTTCGCCCAGACAGTACAACTGGAGCAATCCTTTCGCGCCAGAATCCATGCCATGATCACAAAACCGGCAATTTTGGTATTCATATCCGCTTCCCGAATGGGAGTCATGCCCTTGTCACGGTAACACATCGTTTCGATAGACTGTCCCCCTACGCTCTTGTCCACGACAATGAACTGGTTCTCCTTAAGGACGAGACACCTATTTGTGAAGTGGAAGAAGTCCCCATGCCGTTTTGGTATGGGGCATGCACCGACTCGGGATCTCCGATGCCGCGCATCTTTTTGCATGAAGGATCGCATTTCCTCCATCAGGCATATTCGGGTTGCGACTACCAAAAGGAGGGGAACGGGTGTCAGTTTTGCAGTGCTGGTACAACTTGGCGGATAGGCACCCCGGAGGAAGTTGCTCAAGTAACACAAGCGGCACTGACTGAAAACAGGTCCGTGCATGTCTGCCTTGGCGGAGGAAGTCGATTACCGCAGTCACGTAATGTCGAGTACTTTTCTGCTTGTGCCGAACGCATTCGCGCTTTCGATGAAAATGTCCCTATATGGGTGGAGACCACGCCACCCGAACGGGCAGGAATCAAACAACTCATTGACTCAGGTGTGACAGCTTTTGGATTCAATATTGAGATATGGGATCCAGCCATCCGATGTAAAATCTGTCCTGGGAAGTCTGCCATCTCTCGCAACGAGTACCTTCAGCGTATGCAATACGCCATCTCACTTCTTGGTCCAAATCGTCTTGGTAGTTGTTTAATTGCCGGACTTGAGCCTGCCGAGAGCACTATCGAAGGTATTTGTGAAATGACCAGAGTTGGTGTGCAACCCTGTATCCTACCATTCCGGCCCTGGGACAAATCACTCTGTCAGAACGCCCGACCATGTTCCCAATCTGAACTGTTGTATCTTAGCGAGGAAGCTGTGAACGCCATGAGGGAGAATAGAATCAACCCAAACCGCAATCAAGGGTGCTTGCTCTGTGATGGTTGTACAATCGATCACGATATCTACAATGGGAATTCCGAGGAGGTCTATCATGAAAATTGTCGTCCTTGAAAAAATCAGTACAACACCAGCACAACGCCGCCGCCTGGAAACTCTCGGTACCATTGAATGGTATGATGCGTCGTCTGAACCTGAAGCCAGAAAGAGAATTGCTGGAGCCGACGTCGTTGTTGTTGATTGGATTGATCCCTCACCGTTCATCCTAGAGATGAAATCGCCATCTCTCTTGGCGCTCATGTCAACCGGTTACGACTGGATTCAGCATCGTGACGAAGCAAGGCGGAAAAATGTGTTGGTTAGTAATATCCCAGGTTACGCTACAGAAGCGGTCGCGGAACATCTTATCGGCTTGCTTCTCGCAGTTGCGCGGCAGATCGTTGTTGGGTCACTTCTGATACGGAACGGCCAAAAAAAGAAAGGAAGTCTCCAAGGTTTTGAACTTTCAGGCAAGACGATTGGGGTGATTGGGTTGGGTAGGATTGGCATGCGGATTGCGAAACTGGCTCACGGGTTCGGCATGCGCGTTATCACATTCAACCGGCACGAGAGGAATGAGACAGACATCCAGAACGTAACGCTTGATGAGTTGCTTTCCTCGTCGGATGTGGTTTGCGTTTGTTGTCCGGCGAGTGTGGAAACCAAAGATATGCTCGACGCAGCCAAGTTGCAAAGCATTCGCCAGGGAGCCGTGCTGCTCGGCGCCACTTGGGGGGTGGTTTCTATACCAGCCGTTATTCCCCTCCTCAAGTCCGGCCAAGTCTCTGGTTTTGCTTTTGATGTTGCCGTCGAAGGTGCAGAGATCGATCTACCTGTGGATTTTCGGACGCTCGATAATGTCGTGTTAACGCCCCATGTCGCCTTCAACACACGTGAATCAAGTATCCGGCAGACTGAAATCTGCATCGACAATATTGCGGCTTACAAGGAGTTCTCGCCAAGAAATGTTGTTAACTAAGGGGGATGAGTTATGAGTAATGGGATAAAACTGGTGTCCAAAATGCCGTGGTGGTTGTCCCCTTTATTTTCAATACTTTTGCTCGCCATCATGGTCACATGTGCGAACGTGATCCCGAAACTGTCTCCTGTCTTAAATCTCACAGATCTTTTTGCCGGCACAATTCTGTTCCTCGTCGTAGTAATGTTGGGGGTGCTGGTAGGTATCCTCGTGTCGAGACTCGATACCGAGAACAATTTTGCGCAGGAAGTCGAACAGATCAGGACTTCGATTCAGGAACTAAATACAGCCTCTGCCCTGCTTGCCACTGATTTCAAAGGCTTAGGGGACAGAATGCAGGTTCTGCAGACCCAGATGGAGTGCAATATTGCCGGGCTGGGCCAGTCGAGTGAAACTGTTAAGAGGTCTATTGAGACTCTTCACTTGGCCATGCGATCACAACTTGGTGGCGTACTGATACGTTATAATGAAATGCGGGACATGGAATCCGAAGTTCCTGCCAAGGATGAGATATGGGTCTTAACCTCAGCGTTGGAATTGGAGGAAAAAGAACTGGCAGACATCATAAGGGCGAACCTAGAGAAACAAGTAGCTTATACGTATCTTATTCCTAAGGAAAGCAATGTCCTTCAGAAACGCATGAAGACACTCGCGCAACAATGGCAACGGGAATGTAAACTCTCAAAAATAGACGCCGCCCGACTTATACGGTGTGTCCTCGTCCCAGAGCACTTCGCGTATATGACAGTGGTCATTTATAATGCTGTGGGGCAGAAACCAAAGGTGCTGGTGAAGTTTCCTACATGCGCCGAGTACAGCGAAGAGCGATACCCTCTTATTTACAAGGTTGCGGATGCCCCTGATAAGGCGGCGGAAGCATTTGTTAAGGCTCTGTCCCAACTTATCGAAGACAACCAGCACTGTCAGGTCGTGAAACATCTTGATTTGGGGTTTGTTTGAACGAATCGCAAACCGACACGAGGTTCTTATGAAGAGAATAGAATACCTTCCTTGGACAACGGGCGTTCTCCAGCAATGTCTGCACCTTCATGACAGCGACAGTCTTGGAGCTCTTGACCTAGATCTTACTGCACGCTGCACTATGGCGGCGTGCATTTACTGTGACTCGAAACCGGCTGTTGGAAGCGAGCATCCAGGTGAACTAGGGGCGAAAGAAACTGCCTATCTGCTTGAGTCAGCATCCAAACTGGGTCTGAAATGGTTGTATTCTTGTGGTCTGGGAGAACCCTTCGAAGATGAACGGTTTACAGTCTTGATTGAGAAGGCGTTGTCGCTAGGCATCCGGGTCTCACTTTTCACAAATGCTCTTGCAATCAACGCAAGGAAAGCAGATTGGCTTAAGAGAAAAGGGGTTTGTCTGATTGTGAAACTAGACAGTTTGAACGAGACCACTTTTGACCGGATTCTTGGACGGCATGGTGCGGCGCGATACATCTATAAGGCAGTTGAGAATCTGCGTAATGCGGGTTATGGACATGACCGAACATATGCCACAGACTTGGCTTTTTCTATTGTCCCCACGAAGCTCAATCTCCCTGACATACCGGACGTCATTCGCTATGCCATCGACTGCAACGCGTTTCCCTCGGTTGGTGAACTGGAACAGGCAGGTATGGTCTTGGCAAAGAAGCACTTCAACGATCTAGCTCTTGACGTAAGCCATCTCGCTGGTCTCAAGGCGGACGTTGAACGACTCTTGTGGGAGGGGTACAAACGTCCCATCTGTCCGTCGATCATTGCCGGTGTGCATATCGACAACGTTGGCAACTGTGTTGTAGATAGAGAGACGGGTCTGAACTGCAAGTGGTTTTTACTCAAGGAGCCGAGAGTGAAGGTAATCGGCAACATTCGAGACGACACAATGTCGGAATTGGTGCGGAAAGCAAGGGCCTATCGAAAATCCTGTTTCGCTAAGAATAAGCGTCAACTTACGAAGTTTCGCAGTGTCGATTATGTGTTTGGAGGTTGTGGAGGCAGTCCCGCTGAGATAATCCCTCTTGCACAGAAGCACTTGTAATGAAGGTAAACGGTAGTTTAGTTCAACTCACGGCACTTTGACCCCCTGTACGCTATCATATTGTATGTCGTATTGTCTGGAAAAGTGTAGTTGGAGGTCAGATAAGCATCTTGGAATGAGGATTACCTTAGGAGGAGTGAATCATACTGTGTATCAATATATCAGAATATGTTCTGATCAAGGTTACGACGCATTGACCGAGTTGTCAGTGGGCACGTACTCTTCAAAGTACACCAAGTCGCAAATTGATCTCCACGCATCAAGATCGTTATTCTTGTCCTGTTGGAAGATCTGAATCAACGTATCCCAGATATCAATGGCTATCTTTCTGCACTCATTCAGCTTCGTAACATTGAGTTCATCAATGGTGTGATAATTCTGGTCATCTTTGTTCTGCCCGAAATGGCGAGCGTGGCCATAATAGGATAGTATTTCCTTTAGTCCTTTGTTCAATCGTTTGCGTTCAACTCTGTCTATGTCGCTGTTTTTTAGGATATTTCCGAGAAGTTCACCCGGAGAAGACATATCTTCTTTGGCGGGCGATGGCCAATTCTGACCAAGTAATTGTGACAGAGATAGACCCATACAGTTCAAGATGAAAACGCATCTTTCCTTCAGATCGGGCACATTGGCTTCTCCGTCTGCCCTGATGTTTTCGATCAGATCATTCCAAGCTTCCGCAGCTTTCTTCATTGAATACAACTGAAGATTTGTATCTTCTCCGGATGAGTCTATTCGACAATAATACATTGCTTAACTTCTCCCTTTTCGAAAACACTGCAAGCCCAGGCTTTGATCAGAATCTATCTGCGAGCTATTTTTCTGATGGCAGTAACTTTCGTTTCGCAATCTCTTTATCGATTGCGATAATTGTCTTATCAAGACTGTTGATACTTTGCCTCACATCGATATTCGTCGGTATACAGGGATCCGAGCTACCAAGTAGGATGTGTTGCGGATATGAATATACTTCGACCTGTCCATTCATTAATTGGTTCTTGATAAATCTAGCTTGAGCAATTGCATATTTCAATGGGGCGATAGATGTCTTATCGTCACTAATTCTGATACATTGTGTGGAATCGAAGATAAGTCGCCATTCCTTAAAGTCCAATTGTAGTGCTAATAAACATAATTTGTCCTCGGATTCTAATGCGAGACACAGAATCGACGCATCCTGCTTGATCGAGATTATGGACAAACCAGAGAATTCTGGAAATGTATGACCTCGCAGTGTGACCGTCATTTTAGGAAATAACCCTGTGAGGTTCTGGATTACTGGGAGTGCATCTTTCAGGCGCTTTACCGTTACTGGATCGAGCAGGTTAGCAAATCCATCCAATTCATATAAGTGCTCTCGTCGGAATGTTTCAAAAGATTTTAGAGATAATTCTGTTTCAATGAAATACTCTACCAGAGATCGAATTAAGGGTGTATCCTTATGAAGCCGCATCATATCTTCTGCTAAATCTGGATCAACCACCATCCCGGAGAATGCATGAGCCACAGCGCATCGACCTGAAGCGTAAAGATATTTGCCGATATCTTCATTTGCCTTTTGTAATTCTTTTAGACGTTTGGTTGCTTTAATGTCTTTTATGTTGCTTAGTGCGTTATTTATCCAATTAATTTGTTTCTCACTCTTGTCGTGAACGATATTAAGAATCTTAAAGAAACCTAGAAATTTGAATGGAATCATTTCTGTGGCCTGTGCTTCGCGATAAAGCGCAATAGCTAAACGTGTTTTTTCGTTCGGCGTTTCAGGAAGATAGTCTGTAGATATATGATTTGTAACAAAAGATACTTGGCTTTTACCAACCTGTGTTGGGGTGTCTCCACCAGAACCGACAGAAAAGGTAATTTCTATTCCACCTCTATGTATCCAGGAAAGAACACTGAGGAATCTGTTTGTGATTGTTAAGCATTGCTCGTAATTTGTATTCGGTGGACATTCAAGGGATATTGATGCTCCAAACTTTTCGGTTTCGGGATTGATAACAAAAAGGTGTTTGCCATAAGAAATCTTTTGCTCTTTTTTGGGCCATGCAAAGTTGTGGGTCTTTACTGCTGAAGTAAGCCATCTCATCTTTGTGCCTGCCTTGCGATCACCCATCCATCGGATATAAACCCTTACACTCCGGATTGACCTCCCTGATTACATCGACCATTATCGCCATGACCAAATCCTGAATGCCGTCAGCTTTACTTTCCCGGCTAGCCAAAAGGAGCATCTTAATCCAATCTTCCCCACTTACCTCAGGCTGAAGTACTCGTTTTGCTCATGCCGTTTGAAGCTCGCACAAATTCAACAAGTTTCATTACTTGCTGCCGTAGGTCCAATACATCAAGATTCGCAGGACTTTTCGTGACCTCGCGCGCAACCTTCACTTTATCAACATCAACAGGCTTCGCTTTGGGACTTTTCTTGTATGATGACGCGTTGTCGAATAGATCGTCACAATTAACAATTTTGGCTGAGGGGTGAACCGCTTGTATTGCCGCCGTTAATGCACTAGGATCAATGTAATTCTCGATTTCTCGCCCCTTTGTAATCCATGCAAATCCAGGGCCTTGGTTGAATTCGTCGCGTAAACGTTCTTTCGTTTTTGACAATTTGGTCCGTGGCCTTGATTTGTCTGAATCAATAACAATGGCAATCTTTCTGTTCAATTGCCGCAGGGCAATGAAATCATGGAGAATGGTGTCTTCTGCGGATAGATGACTACAGAGACTGCCGCCATAGAACATGATTGAGAAGTGAACACCATCAACCAAGTCGGCGGCCATGGACTTTATCCAATGTTTGATGTATATCCTGTCCGAGGGGCCTTCTACCCATATAATGCAATTCGATTGCAATAAATCAGATGCTCGATAACCCATGTTTTCACAGACAGATGATTTATCCGATGGCGAGCGAGCAGGTTCAACGATGGATTGACCATTTTCAAGTCTGATATGAAAGATAGCTATGTCGTCGCAATCCAATAAATGTGCAGAATGTGTGGAAATGAAATACTGATTATCGGTGTTTTCTTGCAGGTAGCGAAGGAGTTTCTTCTGAAGAGTAGGATGCAAATGTAATTCTGGCTCTTCAATACAAAGAACCTGTTTATTAAGTACCGTAGCTGCAGACGCAAGAATAACCACCTCGTGAATACCTGTACCTAGAGAAGAAAGAGGAAGTGTCTTTCCGTCAAGATGGACTAAAATCATGTCTCTGTCGTATGGAATTTCAAGAGTTGCAGAATCGTTTTCTATGACGTTACGAAGGAAACAATTAATCTTCTCAAATTGTTCCTTTGTTTTTTGCTGTGTGTGTTCTGGATTCTGGAGACGGGCAAGTCTGTCGATTATTCCTAACCCGCTAAAATCTGTCAAAGTTGAGCCCTTATCCCCGATTCGCCGGACAGCAGGTATCATCTCAATCTTTGGCAGAATAAATGACATTTGCGATAATGAATTTAACGTTTCGGGAATCCAATTGACATTGATATCACCGCCTGTCGTTTGGGTGAGAAATGACCATACAGAATTCCATAACGACCTATCCTTTATACTTGCTGCCCTTTTTGTGAAGTCTTGATGAAGAGAGAACGGACTATTCAGCCCTGGTGATGAATACAAAAACCACACCAATTTATCCTTATCCGCAAGCTGTGACAGCAAGTCGGCAATTAGTTTACGATTTAATATATTGGAAGTGTCTTTCTTTTCAACTTTTGTCATGAGATCTTCATAATTATGACCTTCCAGCTGGAGTGCAAAACCGATGGCGGCGTGTGATTCTAAACCAATATGGCGATCCAGTTGTTGAGAAAACTTTGGTTGACCACCTCTCCGAGCTACAGATTTGTAGATTTCTGAATAATGCTCGTGTAGAAATCTTAAAACATTCGATTTGCCAGAGTTATTCTGCCCGATGAGAAGGTTTATCTTTCCCAGTGGTCCAATCTTTTGCAGTGTTGGCCCAAAACTGCGATAACCAGATAATGCTATGCCATCAATATACATAACAGAACGACCTTGGTGAGATTTTTCTTACCTATAGAAGGATAAAAAGCTGAAGTCAAGCTTGAGATGGGAACGCGGAATATGATTCCACACGCCGCCAATCCATCTTTGACTTTATCCAGCTTACGGTGTTAGGGTTTAACTTGATTCAAGGGGGAGAGAAATGGCAGAAGAAGCGGTAATCATTACGTGCCCAAAATGTAACACTGCCTTTACAGCTCAATATACGGAAGATTGCATGCGCAAACAAAGAAGAATCAGCCTGGTTTATTTTTAGGGCCGGAGAATGATGTGAACACGTCTGATGATATCTCGCAAGAATTCCGGCAATTAGCGGAACTGGTAAAGTTAATTTGTGATGTGGAAAGCAACTGGATGAGCCACGGTTGGAGTATGTGCTGGTTTCGGGGTGCCAAGACACGCCATGATTTGATACCTGGCCAATACCGCCCCACATACAAAGCCTCTCAGTCTGAGGAATCTACGTTCCTTGAGTTTCAGCAAAGGGCAAGAGGATTCCTTCGGAAGGAAATGAACGACTGGGAAGTATTCTTTATCATGCAACACTACCGTTTACCAACACGTCTTCTCGACTGGACGGAGAACTGCTTTGTAGCGTTGTACTTCGCTTTGATAGATGCCGATCCTCAAGGGGATCCTTGTGTTTGGTGCTTCAATCCACTTCTCTTTAATAAGTGCAATTCGCCTACTCGCCAACAACCTCTGGTCGTCACACCTGATTCAACTGATCCTGATCTCAAGTATTGGGTCAATGCTTTTCATCCCGTTAATTTTAATCCGGATCAGAAAATATTTACAGATAAGACTGGCAGAACAGAGTCTATCGAGAATCCGATTGCTATATATCCCCCAACGATCGATCCGCGTATTATCTCTCAGCGTTCAGTTTTTACGCTTCATGGATCAAAAAGAGAACCAATAGACATGTGTTGTGATTTATCACAGAATGTTAAAAAGGACATGTTCAGGCGATTTGTGTTCAAGGGGCTTTCGAAGGAAGTGCTTAGAGAACTTCGATGTTTCGGAATTAGCAGACAAGCAATCTTTCCTGACTTGGAAGGCCTTGGCCTTGAGTTAAGGGAAAAACTCATGTTTTAATTTGAAAGAAATGAAAGAAGAATCGGTAATCATTACATGCCCGAAATGTGACACTGCCTTTACAGCTCGATATTCTCCTTATTCTCCAGAAAAGACAGTCAAGTGTACAAACTGTGGTGCGGAAATACCATTGCCCGAAAAACATTCAGAACCACTGCGGATAAATAAAGTATCAACGCCGGCGACGGGAACGCCAAAAGTTGAAGATCCCATAAGTTCATGGCTAATAAGTAATCGATATGTTCTTTCTGGATATATCAGCTTGGCTGTAACTATTCTTTTCATGGCCATCAGTCTTGCCTCGGTACAGGTCTATCTGCCGCTTTGTATTGTGACAATTGTGTTTGGAATTCTTGCGGTAGTGGATAAAAAACCGATCCAGGGGCTTGTATTGATCTTATTTGCCACTGTGATTGTTTCAGCTTTTCACGGGTATCTTTTCGACCAGCGCCATGGTGCTGAGGTGAAGGAAATGGAACAGTCGATGAAGAAGCTGCAGGAAATGATAAAGAAATAGTGACCAAGTGTATATCAGGTTTACAATTGTCAGAATTACCAGTAACCGTTAGGACGGTGATCTCAGATGGCAAATAAACCGCAACAACACAAAATCGACGACAAGGCTAAGGTCTTTCTGCATAAATTATTTGATGATATTAGCTGGAATGTTGAGCTTCGTCCGGACTATGGCATAGACTATCGAGTCCAGATTCTTGATAAAGACAACAATATTACTTCAAAGGTATTTCTTGTACAGTCAAAGGGAACTGAACATTTGAAGATTCTCAAAAAAGGCAATCAGGATTTTGTAACATTTCCCTTGTCAAGGCAGCGATTGGAAGATTATCTGAATGTCTATAGGGAACCTGTTTTCTTGTGTGTAGTCGATACTGTTCATGAGATAGGCTATTGGCTTTTTCTGCAAGAATACCCCGAGACTGGGTTTCTTCCTGAAAAATGGATAGAAAATACAAGCGATGTGACTGTGTATATTCCGGTTGCCAATAAACTCTCTGACACCAGTGCCTTGTTGTTGGCAGTTGACAAGGCTATTCACTATATGAATGAGAAATACCCAGGCTCGCCAGATGCGGCAATAAGACGAGTAACAGAGGAATACAAGAAGATTGATCCAAGGTTTGAAGTCAAGTGGCAGCAGGATGAGGCTGGAAAGATGTGTCCATCTTTTCGTCCAAATCAAAATGTCTCTCTCTCCTTTACTTTCAAGGCTGATACGGATGAAAGAAGGAAAAAGGTGGCCGATCTGATTGATAGAGGTCTTCGTGTGCAGTTCGCGAAAGACGAAGTTGATATACAGGGGTCTGAGTTGCTTGCGCAAGATGCAAAAAGGGGTCCACTGGAAATACAATGGGCATCCAATGAGAAAGTAAGCCTGTCCTTTGTGAGATATGATGGTGAGAGAATTTGCGGGAGACTTGATGGGTTTACAGGTACTTTGACGACTGGTCGAAAACAGTATCGGTTTGAGGCGATATTGGCAGAAGGCCTTATGCGTGTTTCGGGTATTGGTGATATCAGAAATGCTGTACCAACGGAACATAAATATACCATAGGTATAGATCTTGAGAAATGGTCTGGTGTGCCGATAAATAATCTTCTTTATTTTCAGCAAATTCATGCCGTGTTTGGCCTTTGGGAAAAAGGGCAAACAATTAAGATTGAAATCCATCCAAACAATCAGCCAGATGTCATTGAGCTTATTCTTGGATGTCTTGACAACGAATATGTCACAGATGTGAAGTGGTGGTTGTCGATATTGAAGAAAATACAGGAAATTGCGCAGAAAGTTGGTAAGAATTTTATCCTCCGACAAAAAGGTTTAATGCAGAAGGATATCGAAAACATCGAAAGAATTCATGCTCTACTATTTGGTGGTGCGAAGATTGCGAGTGCTGAGAAGTGGAACCTCAAGATGAGTATTGTTGGAGATAATATCGAAAAATTTGTGGAGCCGAATTTATTGAATAATTTCAACTTCACTGCTAATGAAATATTGCTTTGTGTTGAAGGTGATCCTGTTTTGATTGGTACTTGTACTCGATTATTTAATTTTTTGAAATTAAACAATCGAGATGAGCTTCGTAAGCAGCTAAACACTGGACAAAGAGAATCAGCTAATCTAGTGCTTGGCGGAATCGCTGGGAGTATGGTAACGGAGAGTATCGCATTAGGGGAATCTGTTGCCCCAAAGTCACATTAATATGAACAAGTATTGCGTATTATATCGGGTAAAAATATGGCCGACGATGATCATGGTGTGCTAGAGGCATTGAACCAATATGGGGCGGCATTTAAGAAAAGTGTCCTGGAGATATTGGCCCATACACCGGGAATTACGGCGTTAACAGAGGAGTATCCTGTTGCTCTTGCTGGTAGACCGTCTGCTATTGATATCGTTGCTAGAATTGAAAATGTCGATAGATTGTGTTTTCTGACAATCGAGTGCAAACGTGCCTTGTCACCGTACAAGAAATGGGTATTCTTTCCGGATACGACGACAGAGTCGTTCAGAATAGGTAGAGCATTCCGAAAGACAACAAAAATCGATTATTCAGAACATAAGAATACATTGTCCAATATAGATTGCTGTTCTGATGGTTGTGAAATTCAGAAAGTCCAAAAGAATTTACCAGACCGGAAGAGTGAGTATAAATTTAATGCGGATACGATATATGCCGCCGCTACGCAGGCATCAATAGCTAGCCTTGGTTTTCTTCATGAGCGAATGCCGGACGGGCCGTTTACATCATTACAACCTTTAAAGGAACCAATGATCGTTGTTTTACCTCTTATTGTGACCACAGCGGACCTTGCTGTTTGCGTGACACCTCCTGCTCACATAGATATAAATACCGGACTCTTGCCAGAATTGGAACTTAAAGTGGTTGATTGGCTCGCATTTCGATTTCCATTCCATCCTGGTACAGCAACTCGGGAAACAGATTTTCGTGTTGTAGACCCCATGCAGAATTACCTACTGACTTGTATGGGTGGTGACGATTCGGAAACAGCGCATTATAAAGAAACGTTGTATATCGTGAGGTCAATCCGATTGTCTGATTTTATCACGCAGCAGGTTCCAAAGTTGCTGGATCTTGGTTTTTAGATGCAATTATGACTGACCTGCTCCCCTGAAACGGGACAGTTTTCAAAGAGTGTTCCGGGGTTCCGTGTGTATAAATTAGGGGTAATTCCTATTTTTGTATAGAAAAATGCCTTGCAAGGATTGTGCCGCTCGCCAACCCAAACTACAAGAGCACAACTTTCTTCAAGTTCTTGTATTTAGGATGGTCAAAAAACTTCAAACGAACATTTTGTAAATTCCGATTACATGACTTTATTGTTACGATTAATGCAAGTGTTCGGTAAACACATGAAGACGGATCATGATTACAGCTACAGAGCGAAACTGGAGCTATGCTTGTGTTAATCCTCAATTACTGGAAATGGTTGATTATGCGCGCGTTTATTCTATATTCGCTGATAGACGATTGTTAGAGATATGTTCATGATTGGCGGCAATACATTGAAGTTTATGGACAGGTTTATTGGGGTTCCGTTATGCCTGCTTTTGACGCTGGGGCGTTACATCGCATGTCCTTTCTGGCGCCGGTCAGTCTTGCCGGTTCCGAAACGTATACTGATAATCAAGCTCTTGGAGATGGGAAGTACCGTCCTGGCATATCCAGCAATCGAGGAAGTCAGGAAACAGGTAGCGCGGGCGGAAGTTTTCTTCCTCGTATTCCAGAATAACAGGGACATTGTTGATGCCCTCAAGCTGACCAGGAGTGACAACATAGTAACTATTGGAACTAATTCTGTTGCAAACTTTCTTTTCAGCAGTTTGAGTGCGCTGAGAAGGTTGCGACGCGAGAATATCGACACGACCATAGATATGGATTTTTTCTGCCGATTCTCAGCGATTTTTGCCTTCCTTGTGTGTCGTGGTAACCGGGTTGGTTTCCACAGGTTTACCAGTGAAGGTTTGAACAGGGGGAAACTGTTGACGCATGAAATTATTTATTCGGCCCATGTTCATGCGAGCCTTGGTTTTATGGTGCTTGTAAAGGCCTTGTTCGAGAAGGGCACTGGTAATATCAGGTGCAGGACTTTGATTGATGGCCGTGAATTTCCGGTTCCGTCATATCTTCCAGATCCTGCCGATGTGGCGAATGTCAGATCCAAGTTGAAGGATGCTGGTGTTGATGTGCAACGTAAAGATATGCACATAGTACTGATAAATCCAACATCATACAACAGGCGCGCAATGTGCAAATGGCCGCCGGTCCGTTTCGTCAGTTTGTCTTCCAGGCTTCTGTCTATAAGGGATGATGTTTGTGTTGTGATTACGGGAACTGAGTCCGAGAGGCGGGATGCCGAAATGATCGTGGATGAGGTAAGGTATCCATATTGTGTCAATCTTGCCGGTAAAACAACGTTTTCTGAGTTACTGGCTTTGTATTCCATCTCCAGCCTAATGGTGACAAATGACAGTGGCCCGGCACATTTTGCCGTTCTAACCAGACTGCCCACGGTGGTCATGTTTGGCCCGGAAACACCGGAGAGGTATGCGCCGCTGGGTAAGGAAACAATCAGTCTTTACGCTGGTTTTGCGTGCTCACCGTGTGTGTCCGTTAATAATGCCAATACACCGCCATGCGGCAGGAGTTACTGTCTCGAAGCCATCAGCGTTGACGAGGTCCTGCAATGTGCGGTGAAAATACTTGATGATACAGTAGCGAAAAAGCGTGGACATGGAGTGGCTGATTGAATGATAATGGTTCGATCCGGTTGAAATGGAATGAAAGTAAGTTGCATGGGGGATATATGATGATGACCCGATGTTTTAAGCGGAATATGGTTGCCCTTGCGCTGAGCTGGGCGATGGTAACAGGTATGTTTATGGTATCGGCGGGTATGTGCGCGGAAGTGCCGCGAACAGAGGCCCCGCCGGTAATAGTTCTGCCTGTAAAAAAGGAAGAGCCGGTAAAGAAAGATGACCATAACGCTGCTTATGACAAAATGGAACTGCTTACAGAAACACTTCTCCATGTTAAGAAGAACTATGTGGATGAGAAAACCTACGAACAGATAATAAATGGCGCTTTGCATGGAATGTTACAGGCGTTGGATTCCCATAGCGATTTCCTCGAGTTGGAGGCGTTTAAGGATATTCAGGAAGAAACAAGGGGAAAGTACGGCGGTATCGGCATCCATGTTGGAATGAAGGACGGACTTCTTACTGTAATATCTCCCATCGAAGACACGCCGGCTTATAAAGCTGGCATGCAGTCTGGAGACAGGATCGTAGAGATTGACGGCGAGAAAACCATGACGATGAAACTCGATGGTGCGGTCAAGAAGATGCGCGGACAGAAGGGCACGCCGGTCACTCTTACCATTCGCAGGCCAGACGAGGACGAATTAAAGAAGATCACAATTGTCAGGGACGATATAGAAGTTCCCAGTGTAAAAGGGGCAACAATTATCGGTGAAGGTGTCGGATATGTCCGTATAACCCAATTCGCGTTGCCTACAGCTTCTTCCCTGGAGGAGTCGTTGAAAAAGCTAAAGGAGCAGGGAATGAATGCCCTGATCCTCGACCTGAGGAATAACCCGGGCGGGTTGCTGTCTTCGGCGATCGATGTGAGTCAGAAGTTTCTGCAGAAAGGCAAATTGATTGTAACTACCAAGGGGCGGGACGGGGTCGCCCCGAAAGAAGAGAAAATTGCCAAAGTTGACGGACCGTATCCGGATTTGTCAATGGCTGTACTCGTTAACGGAGGTTCGGCAAGCGCTTCTGAGATTGTTGCGGGTGCTTTGCAGGACAATAAGCGCGCGGTGATAATTGGCGACACGACGTTCGGGAAGGGCTCGGTCCAAAGTGTAGTGCCGCTGAGGTCGGGCAATGGTAAGGCTGCAATACGGTTGACAACTGCCAGGTACTTTACCCCCAGCGGTAGAATGATAAATGAAAAAGGCATTGATCCTGATATTCCTGTCTACCTTTCGCACAAAGAATGGCGGGATATTCAGATGAAACGGGTTCGAACCGAGAATCCGGGACAATTTACCAGTCAGGAGAAGGATGAGTATAAGGACGTGGTGGATAAGCAGCTTCAGAGGGCTTTTGACCTTCTCCAGGCAATGAAAGTTCTCCAGGCCAAAAATAAATAAATCTGTTTGCCATATAATGGCACCTTGATGAATGTTCTTGGAATCGAAACATCTTGTGACGAAACCGCTGCATCTGTTGTGCGCGATGGCAGGCAGGTATTGTCGAGTGTTGTTTTCAGTCAGACTCATCTCCATGCGCCATATGGCGGTGTAGTGCCTGAGATTGCTTCCAGGAGTCACGTTGAAACCCTGCCTTCTATTATAGATGAGGCGATTACCAAATCCGGATTGGCCTGGAACCAGATCGATATGATAGCGGCAACTTACGGGCCGGGCCTTGCGAGTTCACTGCTTGTTGGTTTTTCAGCAGCAAAGGGATTGGCCATGAAACTTGATAAGCCGCTTTGTGCTATTAACCATATTGAAGCCCATATTTATTCCGTGTTTCTTGGTGATGATGCACCGGTTCCGGAAGATGTGTGTCCATTTATCGCGCTGGTAGTTTCCGGCGGACATACATGTCTTGTACATGTGGATCGTGTCGGGTCCTACAGGTTGCTGGGACGGACGATAGATGACGCCGCCGGGGAGGCCTTTGATAAAGGCGCGAACCTTCTCGGACTTGGATATCCGGGCGGACCGGTAATCGACAAGGTAAGCAAGGCTGGTCAAAAAGATTATGTAAAGTTTCCGAGGGGCAAGCATCGCCATGGTAAAGGTCAGATTGCGGGGCTTGATCTCGACTTGTGCTTCAGTTTCAGCGGGGTTAAGACTGCGCTTTTGTATTACCTGAGGGATAATCCTCTGGTTTCCGGTGATGACAGGATGGCGTCTGTGGCGGCCAGTTATCAGGAGGCAATAATTGATGCCCTTGTAGATAAGTGCCGGAAGGCGCTAAACGGCGGAGTGCATCTTGCTGCAGCAGGTGGAGTGTCACTCAATAGCCGGCTTCGTGCGCGACTTGGCGATCTGGCAGGCGAGAAGGGTATCAGGTTGTTGCTTCCTCATCCTGAATATTGTGGCGACAATGCCGCGATGATTGCGGGCCTGGCTGGCGCCGGGTGCGGGATTTGCGGGCCGGATTCAATGACCCTGGATGTTTTCCCAAACCTGGAACTTGGGGTGGAATAGTCAAAACATTGATTAGAACCTAAACTGTGAACAGTGGCCACGCAGAACAACAACCAGTCTTCATGCGGACACTACGTTTTGGCAAGCAGGGAGTGCCGTGCATTTCGGGCCGAAGTGCTTTCGCGTGATGCATTCGCTGCAGCGTTGTTGGCGGGATACGGTGCGTATGCGTATACAGCCCCGATCCCGCCGCCCCCGCCTGCCGGAAGCCGGGGCGGGCAGGTTGCTACAGCGGCGCCTGACGCGAAATCATTCTGCTGGGAAACGAAATGCACGACACGATCACCACGCCCCGACTATTCGGGGCGACCCGGAAATAGTAATACCAGTTTCAGTTTGCTTTTTACACTATGACGGTGGGCTGGGCGCTCCGCGCACGGCCTGCCCGCCCTGAACGTTCGGGGCACGGGCCACCTGCAACAATAGTGCACTCCCAACCTGTAACTAGTATAATAGGGTAGGTGTGAATCGGCGCACCAACTTTTCATGAGAAGATTTGCGCCGAAATGCATAACCGTTTAATTGCAACTATTGAATTAAGCTTGTCGGGGGATGTGCTTTTTTGTCCTGAAGCGGCCAGGTGTCATACCGTAGTGTGTAACGAATGCATGGCAGAAATGGCTCATATCACGAAAACCAAATCGACTGGCGATAAGTTTCATGGGTAAGAAGGTGTGCTTGATCTCCCGCGCTGCACCGGCAAGGCGGGAACGGAGCGCGAAATGGGCGAAACCGAACCCCGTGACCTGCTTGAAACATCGTTCAAAGCTGCTTCTCGCCATGCAACAGACACGCGCAGCTTCGGTCACGTCAATACGTTGTCCCTGCGATTGTTCGATCAATTCCAGTGCCGGTTGAATCCGCCCGGCAACAGCCAGGTCACTCCAGGGTTGTTGACCGGGGGAGTCACTTTTCTCGACCTCTTTTCCGACAAGTTCAAGAAGCCGGAGAAGATCAACATAAGCGTGACCGGGCGATGAGCCTTTCCTGTATTTGAGGACAAGTTCTTTGCCAAGTTTGATCATTGCACGCCGGAATCCCGGGCTTGAACCGATGGCGTTTGTACGAATGGGATTGCGAAATACAGCAGTGGGGTCGAGTCCCTGCAGGTTCGGAATTGCGGTGAATAGCGACGGCAAAAACTCAAACCGCAATTCAACGGCCCGTCGAAGGACCCGCCAACGGTGTACTTCGAGCGATCCGCATGCCCAGACCTGGCCGGGGTCCAGACGAAACCAGCCTTTGCCATGGTTCTCTTCCACATGGCCGCTGAGGAGTATGCCGATTTCCAGCGCGAGATGTATATGCGCATGGGCCGTATGATTGTCAGGTGTTTCTTCGATGCAAATGTTAAGAGGCTTTTCCGGACTAAGATCAATTCGCACCAGGGTCGGTGTACCGTATTGTCCGCTTCGCAAATCTGATCTTTTTTGTTTCATGGAATTACTATCCACATGATCTGGTTATGCACCAGTTTTTGTACAATGAGGGAATTCTACAATGGAAAGGTTTGGATTGACAAGAGGGTTAAGTTGTCTGTGTAGAATACAGTGTAGTAGTGTAAGTCCTGTGAGGAGGATAATAGTCATGAGTAATCAGAAAAACAGCAATGATGTTAGACGACGGGAATTCTTGAAGACAGCAGGCCTTTGCGGTGTCGCATTGTGCGGGCTTAATTCATGTACGGCAGCGCGAATACAAAAAGGAGAAGCCGGTCCGGAACCGTCATGTACGCATCTTACGGTCAGACCATACCAGCTCCTGTGTATTGTTTGTGCCATTGGAGAAGGTGGCATTGAGAAGTGTGATAAGCGATTGGGTGAAATAGTCAGGGTAATAAGAAATAACCCGGACATTCCTGTTACGGTCAACTGCAATGCCGGGGATGTGTATGTTTATCAGGATCCGGGTGTGGCGGAAGACTGCGATGGCAGTGCGGAGTTCAACCGCAGGCGGGATATGGAGATTCTCCAGCGCCTCGACCTGGCGCCCGGTGCGACCCATCCGGCGAGGATTTTACTGGCGCTCTTATTCAAGCGGATTACCGGGGTTTCCGGGATCTGTGGATTTGATAAGATAACCTCGGATGCCTGGAAAGGTTGCCCAAAGGCCACGAGCGGTAACTTCGAACGAGGTTGTAAACAGGGATTACAGATGATTATTCCACCGCGGGGAGAGGAAGAGATGGTCCGCGAGAAAGAAGCATCAGTTAAGACCTTATACGAGACTAAGGAAATCAAGGTTCGTCCTCATATCCTTGTGTGCTCGGTGTGTCAATATGGCGGCGGTACACGTCCGCCATTCAAGCCCGATAATCTGCCTGAGATGGTCGATCTTATCCTCACCAGGAAACCGGACATTCCAATCACTTTGGTGAAGGGTGCCGACTGGATGATGTGCGGACCCTGTCCATCACGCGTCGCGAGACTCAATGCCTGTGTCTGTGGTCCAATTAAGAGCGGTGGTCTGTATAATGAGATGAAAGATCTCAATGTACTGCAACGTACAGGTTTGACGTACGGAAGCAGCATGAAAGCTTGTGATCTCTACAAGTTGATCCTGGAAAGGGTTCCCGATACGCAGGGTGTATGCGCCCTGCCGGTTGACGGTAAACCGCCGTATTCAATCTGGTTCGATCCCTGCGGTGACAAGAAACATCCGAACTACGATAAAGGCCGGGAACAATTATTACCGAAGTTTACAGCCTTGACCAGTAAGATGAAATAATTGCATGTAACTGTACTCGACAGACAGATGTGATGATAATCCGGCTGTTGCGTAAACTTTGACTGCTGAAAAATATCCTTTGGCGTTGACACTGGCTGTGTTGTGGTGCCACTATTCTTACAACCTATGCAGAAACCGCATCGCGCAATGGGTTTCCGGTAGGCTCTTGAACAAGGTCTTGATCCAAAGTCTCTTACTGTAACGCGCAGGAAAGTGATTCCCTATGAAAAACGATTTTTTCTTCAAAAGGATAGGGGTCCTGGGTTGTGTATTTCTGGTTACAGTGGTCCAGAGCGTATTCCCGGCAGAACTTCCTGCTAATGCACCTAAGGTTGGTTTCCTTGTTACACAGAGTCCCGGCGAGATTCTGGGGCCTGAAATCGATACAGCCTGTGACCTGGCAAGACATGTTACCGGTGCCACAGTTATTCTACCGGCTGGTGGCGGGAAATTCGTTGATCTTAATGGCCGGGAAATTTCTACCGATCAATTGCGGGTCATATGGTGTCATAAGGACGAATCTTCCCAGCCGAAACAGCAGATTTGCGATACATCAACAGTGGAAGCGTTGCGGCGATTTGTCTCTGCCGGGCACGGACTACTACTTTCCGGCAGTTCAGTGACCCTGATAGAGTCGTTGGGTATAGATACCGTTCGTATCAGGACCCTGGGGGACGGGCGTGACCGGGGACAGGCTGGACTCGTTCCACTTGATTTACAACATCCTGCGTTTCGGGATGCCGATCTGGCCCGTGGTATTCTCTGGCTGTCCAACGCTGTATTTCCTGCCTTTGCGGAATTCCACCCGATGGGCAATCCTGCGCGCGGCATGATCCTTGCCAGAACGCCTGGCGGACATGAAAATCCGCTTGTCGAATATCAATTGGGGCAGGGGCGGATCATTGCAATGGGTTGGCGGATTGCAAAACTGTATGGTGAAGTCGCCGCTGATTATCGAAAACGTTTTGAACGACTGGTGTCAAATCTTGCAAGCTATCTTGGCGATTCGAAAACATGGCGGCCAATGAAAATGCGGCCTGATGGTCATCCCCTTGTCGCTGTAAGCAGCGCGACTGTTTCAGAGTCCGAGTGGAATGCTTTGAAGCTGGCCATCAGTGATTTGTGTATGACTTTCGGCGATAAATATCCAAAAGGTGCGGATTACTTGAAGCAACTTACCGGTCTGAAGAAAACTCATGATGAGTTGTCGGGTACTAAAGAAGAGAACATAACAGAACCGGTCCGGAAAAACCTGGCCGGGATTGCCCGGCAGTTTGTCCAGTTGCGCAGTGAAGCTTTGCTGGCAAATCCTCTGCTGGATTTTTCACGGTTACTTTTGATCAAGCGGAATATAAAACAGCTTGGCTTACCTGCCAATTATCTCAGTAATTCCAGTTTGCCGCAGAAGGGATATGACAATCAGATAGCTGTGCTGTCACCAATCCGACCGGACGGCAAGCTCACAATGCTTTATCAGCCGGACGAAGGAAGATTTGTTGGTGATGTGGACCTTCACTTTGATGCAGATCGTTTGTTGTTCTCCATGTCGGGGGTGAAAGATCGATGGCGTGTGTTTGAGATCAGGAGTGACGGCTCGAATCTTCATGAATTGCCCATGGTCCAGGAACCCGACGTGGATAACTATGATGCTTGTTATCTGCCCGACGATCGTATTGTCTTTTCTTCATCTGCCTGCTTCGCGGGCGTGCCATGCATCAATGGTTCAGGCCATGTGGTGAACCTGTATTTGCTTGGTACCAACGGTAAAATACGTCAGTTGACAGTTGACCAGGACCACGACTGGTGCCCGACTGTACTCAATAATGGACGGATTCTCTACCTCCGGTGGGAATACACCGACCTGCCGCATCCGTTTTCGCGCATCTTGTTCCATATGAACCCGGATGGTACCGGACAGATGGAATACTATGGGAGCAACTCTTACTGGCCGGCATCGATGTTCTATGCCCGGCCGATCCCAAATCACCCTACGAAGTTTGTGGCGATTACTGGAGGTCATCATGAGTTACCGCGGATGGGTGAAATGTTCATCTTTGATCCGGCCCAGGGGCGTCATGAAGCGGACGGCGTTGTACAGCAGATACCCGGTTATGGCCGCAAGGTTGCACCGGTAATTCTGGATCTGCCCATTTCACAAAGCTGGCCAAAATTTCTTCACCCGTTCCCGCTCAGCGAGAAGTATTTCCTGGTATCGTGTAAACCCGCGGCCGATGCATTATGGGGTATTTATCTTGTTGATACGTTCGACAACATGGTGCTGATCCATGAGGAGCCCGGCTATGCGATGTTTGAGCCAGTTCCGTTGCGAAAAACACCTCGTCCGCCGGTGGTCTCTGATAAAGTTGATCTTGCACGTGATGATGCAGAGGTGCTTATTTCTGATATCTACCTTGGCGAAGGACTTCGTGGAGTGCCCCGGGGAACAATCCGTTCATTACGGATAATCAGTTATGAATACGCCTACCAGGGAATGGGGGCCGAACCATACAGTGTTGGTATGGATGGGCCATGGGACCCGAAACAGGTACTTGGTACGGTTCCGGTCTACGAGGATGGTTCGGCTCATTTCCGTATTCCGGCGTGCACACCTGTTGCCCTGCAGCCATTGGATGCCGAGGGAAGGGCAGTCCAGTTGATGCGGAGCTGGATGACTGCCATGCCGGGTGAAGTGGTTTCGTGTGTGGGTTGTCATGAAAAACAAAACACGTTGCCGCCGATACGGAAGACCATTGCTGTCGGCACAGCACCGGTGGATATCAAGCCGTGGTATGGACCGGTCAGAGGGTTTGCTTTTTGCCGTGAAGTTCAACCCGTACTGGATAAATATTGTATCAAATGTCACAACGGCAAACCGCGCCCTGATGGTCGTTCGATACCTTGCCTGCTTGATGGACCGCCTGTTCCGACAATGCAGAATAACAATGGATTTAATCTGGCCTCACGTTTTTCTCCGTCGTATTACCAGGTCCGGCGCTTTGTGCGAACGCCGACAAAGGAAAGCGATATGCATCTGTTGACACCATGGGAATATCATGCCAGTACGACAAGGTTGGTACAGATGCTTGAAAAGGGACATCATGACGTCCGCCTTAACGCCGAATCGTGGGACCGCCTGATCACCTGGATTGACCTGAATGCCCCGGCCCATGGGAATTGGAACGATCTTAGAGGCAGTGAAATCGGTCCGAAAGTGAAACATCAGGTGGAACGGCGTCGCCAGATGAGAAAGCTTTATACCGGTATGGAAAATGATCCTGAGATTGTGGTTCCATCAACATTTGACAAAGCAGGTGAAAAGACAAGTCAGTCTGCCGGCAGTCCTGTTGCCGTGCCAACCGGATCACCGGCGGTGTCGGGAAATTCGTCAACAGAGATCGAAGAAGCCTCAGTATCACAGGATAAGAGTAGTGACGATCCATCTTCTTTTTCAATTCCGCTGGGCGATGGAATTTCCTTGGAAATGGTGCGGATTCCCGCTGGTGAATTTGTCATGGGACAGGATGATGGTTGTGCCGATGAGAGACCATCATCTCGTGTGAAAATTAAGAACAGGTTCTGGATTGGACGTTGTGAGATAACCAACGAACAGTTTGCCCGATTTGATCCGTCACACGACAGTCGCCTGGAAGATTCTGATTTCATGCATTTCAGTCCAGGAGAGCGGGGATGGATACTATCACGACCCAGGCAGCCTGTGGTTCGTGTATCATGGAACCGGGCGATGGCATTCTGCCAATGGCTTTCGCAGAAGACAGGTCGCTCTTTTTCGCTGCCGACAGAGGCCCAGTGGGAATATGCCTGTCGTGCCGGTACAACCACACCGCTCTGGTATGGTCCGCTGGACAGTGATTTTTCGCGATTTGCAAACCTCTCTGATGCCAGCCACCAGGAGATCGATGATTTCGGCTGGGCTGGGGGAATACGAAGGGTTATTCCGCCATGGCGTCCTGCAGATACTCGCTTTAATGACCAGTATCGTGTCTCCGCATCGGTGGGTACTTATCGGCCCAATCCCTGGGGGCTATTGGACATACACGGTAATGTGGCGGAATGGACCCGTTCGGAATATCGGCCATATCCCTATCGCGGTGATGATGGCCGCAATCTTGTGACTTCCGGCGGGAAAAGAGTAGTTCGTGGTGGTTCATGGTATGATCGGCCTGACCGATGCCGCAGTGCATTCCGTCAGGTCTATCTGGCCGAACAGCCGGTTTATGATGTCGGGTTTCGTGTTGTTTGCTGGTAATCGGTAAAGTTTAAGAAAGAGGTACAAAATATGAAGTTAAAAAAGTTGTCCGCAGTATATTTGATTGTTTCCATGGGTACGGCGTTGTTCGCTTCCGGGAATTCATGCTTTACTGTCTCTATTGACAAGGCGGTGTGGGAGAAATTTGGGTTCCAGTATCCCGCGACTTATGTTTTCCGCGTTGAAGGCGCCACGCCGAACTGGGTGGTAAAACATCGCGATGCAGGCGCCAGTGACTGGACGTTTGTCGAAAAAAGGACACAAGAAAATTTCTTTAATGGGATTGAATGCGCCCGGCTTGATCAATCGACGGGTAAACTCTATGTCTCCGTTGGATTCAAAGGGTCACATGCAAAGGAAATCGAGTGTACCGGTTTTGGTTCGGTTGTATTCGAGGGTATGTCGAAATACTATGATCACCGCAAAGCGGCATTTACTCTTTCCAATGATAACTGGGGCTGTAATCCCTGGGGGCATCCCGGAGCCCCGTGGCGCGGTCCAACCGACGATGAATCGGACAATTATCAGGCTGCGCTTCATGTCTGCCGGAGTTTTCACCTTCCACTTTCTATCGCCATCAACAGCCGGTCGGCCGGTAGTAATGATATGTGGAAGATCATGCAGCAGGAACTCGACCGGTATGATTTGAGTTGGGAACCGGCGGTTCATGGATGGACCCATCCTAAAAACGCTGATGGCTATAAGACAAACGGCTACCATAATGAGATCATGGGCTGTCGCGAAGATATTTTAAAGCACCTTAAAAATATTCCCTACGGGCAATACGTGGTTGAACACATTTTGACCTGTGGTTATGAGGATGATGAAATCCAGCGGATTGATGACGGCGAATTCATCTTCCTTCGGGGTTTTAACTGGTTGGATAATCCGGACAGTAATGATTATGTGCCGTGGAACACGAAATATCGTTTTTACGGTATTGGGGGTCTCAATACAAAGGGGTATGACCGTTGGCTTGAAAGTCGCGAACCCAAAGGTCGTTATTATGCCGCTGATGTGGCAAATGCAAATGCCATATTCGACAGGGTTTATCAAATGGGCGGTATTTTCTACGGACTCTGGCATCCCGACAGGTTCAAAAACAGTGTGATCTATGACCCGCGGCCCGGTGTCGAAGGCAAGGAAGGCTCGACGCTCATGCATCATCTTGCATATGTGGCTAATCGTAAGGATGTCTGGTACGTGGCCAATGGCTGGCTTTACTGTTATCGCTACGTGGCGGAACATGTGAAAGTGACCCCGGCTAAGCCATAAATAAGTGGCAGGGATTTAAAATGAAACTGTCGATTTCTTGCCTTGGGATTATATTTCTGGGCCTGTCATGTTTTCTTTCTTCATTATCTATTGCCGATGATTGGCCAACCTATCGGGCTGATGCGGCGCGGAGCGGCTATATTGCACAGCCATTGCCCAAATCTCTGAATCTTCAATGGACTTATAAGGCCAGACACGCACCGCGCCCGGCGTGGCCTACTTCTGACCGGATTCATTTCGATTTTGCAAACCAGCCGATAATTGTCGGTACAACCGTTGTTTTCGGCACCTCGGCCAATGATAAAGTAATTGCGTTGGATCTTGAGAACGGTACACAACGCTGGGCTTTTTTTGCCGAAGGACCGGTCCGTTTTGCCCCGGCCGCCTGGCGTGATCGGGTATTTGTAGCGAGTGATGACGGATGGCTTTATGCACTTTCTCTTGCCGATGGAAAACTGTTGTGGAAACACCGTGGAGGACCCAACGACCGCAAGTTTCTCGGCAATGACCGGATGATTTCACGCTGGCCTGCGCGTGGCGGTCCGGTGGTCCTGGGAACCGCGGTTTATTATGCTGCCGGTATCTGGCCGTCTGACGACGTATATATTTATGCACTCGATGCGCAAAGCGGCAAAGTGATCTGGAGCAATGATCGAACAGGTGGTTTATACATTGCGCAACCTCATGGTGGATCCGATGCAAAAAGCGGCGTTGCGCCGCAGGGTTATCTACTGGCCAACGATACTCAATTGTTCGTACCCACCGGACGCGCTGTACCGGCTGTCTTTAATCGTGCCGACGGGGAGCTCCTTTATTATCACCTCGGAAAGAATCACTCAATTGGCGGTGCCCGTGCCATGCTGGCTGATCAGTTTTTGTGCAATGGCGGCTGTCTGTTCGATCAACAGAGCGGTTTGATATCTGCCAGATGCGGGAGAGGTATCCTGACGGCAACACACGATGGAATTATTCAGTCAGACCATTCGACCATGCTCGGGTATCGCTGGAAAGACATGCAGACTGTAGATGGAAAAGGCAAACCTTTGCCGTATCGCGGGTTGGAAAAATACTGCGAAATTACTCTGGATCCTGATTGGCAGGAACCTAAAGCCCTGGCCGTGCTCTTTCAGAAGTTCCCGAAATTCAAGACAGACCTGTACGATATGCTCATACGGTTCAAAGAAATTTCCGCGGATGTTTTGAGACAGAATGCTCTGGAGGTTACACTGCATCAACGCAGACCTGAAATTCAGGCGTTGGGATTGCAGCCTGAACCATTTTTTGCGGCGACGTATGAAAAAAGAGGAGAGGTGATTGTTGCCGGCGGGGATGCAATCTGTGGCACAGCAGGCCGGGTACGCGTGGCTGATCTGGCGGCTCAGAAGGTCCGTTGGTCATATTCTGTCAAAGGAACTGCCTTGGGACTTGCCGTTTCCCGTGAGCGATTAATTGTCAGTACCGATCATGGCATGATCTATTGTTTTGGAAAAGAGAAAACAAAATCGCATGTCCGCAACGAATCTGATTCTGATGTTGATGGTTCGGTACAGAATTCCGCTGTCAATTATAAAGAAGTTGCAAAAGAGATATTGAAAAAAGGTGTCACTGAAGGACTTTGTGTTGATCTTGGTAGCGAAGAAGGTGACTTGGCCCTGGCTTTGGCGAAACAAAGTAAGTTGCAGATTTGTGCGGTTGAATCTGATGGCGATAAAGTGGCGAAAATGCGGCGAAAACTTGATGCTGCCGGTTTTTACGGAGTTCGTGTCACAGTTCATCAGGCAAATCCGAAAAATCCATCTTATCCGGAATATTGTGCCAACCTGATTGTATCAAGCCGGGCTCTTACTGCCGGATTGCCAGATTCATCGGTCATGAATTCGATACAGCGTCCCCGGGGTGGAATTACATGCGTGGGATCGCCGGGGAATTTGCAAGCGAAGGTCCGTGGACCGCTGGAAGGCGAAGGTAGTTGGACCCATTTGAATGCAAATCCCGCGAATACTCTTTGTTCAATGGATCGAATTATAAAAGGTCCGCTGGAAATGCTTTGGTTCCGCGATGTTGATTTCGAAATTACAGACCGGCATGCGCAGGGACCGGCTCCACTAGTGAATCGCGGCTGTCTGGTCGTGGAAGGGGTCAATGGACTTTGTGCCCTGGACGCCTATAACGGGCATACCTTGTGGACTTATCCTTTGAAAGGAATACTCAAGGATTATAATGGAGTCCACCATGATATTGCCGTGGGAGATACGGGCAGTAATTTTTGCCTCAGTGATGACAGTGTTTACGTGGCCAGTGGCAACCAGTGTTTGAGGATCGATCTGTTTACCGGCAAGAAACTTGGTACATTCACAACACCAGCCAAAGGGAAGAACCGGGCTTGGGGATATCTGGCATATAATAATGGTATTCTTTACGGTTCGGTGCTCAACGATGAACATACTGTCAGCCCGCGTTATCCTAACATCAGGTTGCGTACTGAATCAGTGCAGTTTTTCGCAATTGATGCGAAAACGGGTGATCTTAAATGGAATTATGTGCCAAAGGACTCCATTCGTAATAACGCCATTACGATCGGAAATGGTTGCGTATATCTGATAGACAGACAACTTTCGATGGCTGACCGGATTGTCAATCCATCACCTAATGGGAGAAATCGATCGAGATTAAGACCCGGTGAACATCCCGGCGGACTACTCAAGGCATTTGATGCGACTACAGGGGAAGTGCTTTGGCAACATCCGGAAGATATCTTTGGAACACAGCTTGCCATCAGTGAGAAGCACAACACTTTGTTGATGTATTATCAGGCGGCACGGTTTGATTTCGGTCATATATTACCATCGGAAGTTGGTAGACGGATGGCGGCTTTTGACTCACGGACCGGCAAGCGTCTCTGGGATCGCAAAGTTTCACATAAGAGCAGACCCGTGATTAACGATGACGTGATTTATGCTTATGGCGGTGCCTGGAACCTGAAGACTGGGGAGGAAATCCCATTCAAGTTGGAACGAACACATGGCTGTGGTCAGTTATCAGGAAGTACTCACTTGATGCTCTTCCGTTCGGCAACATTGGGTTACTTTGATCTGACTCGAAATGCCGGAATCGAAAACTTTGGTGGAATACGGCTGGGATGCTGGATCAACGCAATTCCGGCTGAAGGATTGGCGCTGGTCCCTGACGGCTCGTCAAAGTGCCTGTGCAGTTACCAGATGCATGCCTGGCTGGCGCTTAAGAAGCGAGAATAAAAGGAGAATCTGATGAATCTATTTATTGTTAACGGCCTGATTCCCATGCCTCTCATGCGTTGTATCTTCTCCGCTCTCTGTGTCGCGGCCATGTCGCTGACCGGTTTTGCAGTCGAGCCGGAACAACCGATCCTCCCTCTAAACTCCGTTCAAGGCGTACTGCAAACCTGGACCACGAACACATCGCGTACGCTGGAGGTTATCACCGGGGAAGGAAACAGTACTGATGGCAACGGTGCTATCAGGTTCAGTGCAGTTGCGAAAGAAGCGCGCGGGAACCAGTATTTTGGCATGATGATTCCGTTGCCGGCGCCCATGGATCTGGACCCGCTGAGGCTAGTGTTTGACGTACGCTGTGAGACCCCGGACACTTTGAAGTCTTTCTATCTCCGCGGTTACAATCGGAACGAGAGTAAACCGGCGTGGAGTTTTTGCGGGCAGCTTTTTGCCAAGACTGACCCGGCGAAACGCAAGGACTGGTTCACACTTTCACTGCAACGCGAGATGGGTATGAAAGGTATTGACTGGGAACCGTCCGTGGTCGAAAAACGCAAGGCCACGGCAGTGGACCGCATCGAGTTTGTAATTGGCACCTCAATTCCCAAAGCCACAGTTTCCATATGTATCGATAACCTGCGGAAAGCTCCTGCACTTGCCAGTATAGCCGGCCTGCAGGCCCCGAAAAGACTGATCCGCGATACGGTTCTGGTCCAGGCTGGACAAGCCAAAGCTGTCATACTCCATCCCGATTCACAGGCCGGACGCGATGCTGCGGCTGTCATCGTCAAGGCTATTAGCGACCGTACCGGCGTCACGCTCGACGCGCGTCCAGGAACGCCTGCTGATCGTGAGCCGTCAAAAACAGTCATTCTTCTTGGAAACCTTGACACGAACCCGACCATGCTCCTGCTTTACTCGCGATACCTGACACCGGTCGACGTTGTCTGTCCCAGTGCCGGCGGCGCGCTTGTACATACGGTATTCGACCCGTTTGGCAAGGGAGTAAATGCCATCGTTGTCGGCAGTTCAGATGACGCCGGACTGATGAAAGCTGCCGGACTATTCGCGGACGCCGTCGGCCAGCAACCGCAGGGTACTGACCTGATGTTACCGCGACTATTCACGGCCCAGTATGGCGAGGCATTTCTCAAGCGGTTTGGCTGGGCTGGAAAACCGCCGAACTCGAAACGAATGCAGGAAGGCCTGAAAGATGCGCAACGCCGCCTTGACCAAGGTGCGCATACCTCGCTGGCCGGATTGCTTCAGTCGATCGCGAACCGGTATATACTGATCGGTCACAGTGTCGAGGCCAAACTGTTCGTGGCTGTCTGGGACCTGTATGTTAAGAGTGCTGTGGCCGATCCGCGTAAATATGGTGGACCGTGGGGCTTTGATAGTGACTTTCCCTCTGGTCTGGTTGTTCCCGGCTGGGATGTTATCGAACATGATCCTTCCCTGACGGACGAGGAACGGTTATGCGTCACCAAGGCGATGGGGCGCTGGCTGGAGGAGGCTGTCATCCCCAAGTGCGCCGGTGCAGTCGGCAGTCCACGTGTTCCACACAATCACCAGACTTTCCCTGCGCTGGGTGCGCTGTTTGCGGGTCTCTATTTCAGTAATGGTTATGACACGATTGAGGGTCGTAAATGGTTGGGCATGGCGGATGCGATCTTTAAACGCCAGGCTGGCTACTTTAAACCCTACGAAGATTGTAACGGTTACCAATGGTTATCTAACGGGCATTTGATGCGATATGCGGTCGTACGTCCCGACTTCACTCTATTCGAAAACGGCAACGCTAAACGTATCATCGATTTCTGTATCGGTAATATGGACAACCTTGGGTATCAGGTACCGTATGGCGACACTGGCAGTTGGCAATGCTGGAACTCCGAGCTGATCTGCCTGGATATTTTCAGTTTCATCACAAACGATTCCGCGACCATTTGGGCCAGTGCGCTCAAGCGCCGGATCAAGAATAGCTATGAACTATTTGCTTTCTACCGCAGTGGTGAAGGTGCCAAGCCGGACCGGTTCAACGGCGTCCATGTCTGGCCGCTCGAACCGCAGTACTATAACTCGTTTGCCGCCGAAGGGCGGCCGCCGCTGGAAAAGTGCTTCGACAAAGTTACGTTTCGCGAGGCCATGGATCCGCAAGCCGCGCACCTGCTGCTCGACGGTCTCAGCAACGGCGGCCACAAGCATCTTGATGGTAACAGCCTGCCGCGCCTGACCCAGTTTGAACGTATCTGGCTGGCGGACAATGACTACTTTAAGGCGCCGGTCAAATACCACAACTCGTTGCTCGTGTTCAGGGATGGTGAGTCGGCACCCATCCCGGAATATTGTGAACTACTCGGCGTCGGCGAGACGTCGCGTTATGGATTCAGTCGTACACGTATGACCAATTATGCTGGCATCGACTGGGATAGAACGGTGGTATGGTTGAAGGCACAGAAAGCATTCGTGGTGCTGGACCGTATCGTGCCGAAGGAAAAAGGGCGCTACCAGTTGCGCCTGCTCTGGCACGGCATCGGCGCCGCCGAAATATCCGGTAATGGTATGCTACTGACGCAGAACGGTCCTGCCTTCCGACTGGATCTCGCGCCCGGGCCGGGTTTGACCTTGAACAACGATGCAGTGCTGGGAGAAAACTGGCGCGGTTATACGAATGCCGAACCGGTTGTGCGTTCGCTCAGCGCCATTGCAGCTGTCGATCTCGACGGTGGCGAGCCGTACCTGTTTGCGACTGCGTTACATGGTAAACCTGAAGGTACGGTGACGCCGTGGCAAATCCGTCCGGTTGCCGGGACCGATGGTGTACTGGTACAGACTGACAGTGGTGAAGTCGGCATTGTTCTTGGGCCGATGCAGGCGTGGCCTTCTGGACCGGCTTTCCTGTCCGATGCCACTGCCATCGTGACAGACGATACCGGACTGACACTTCTTGGTAGTACGAATGCAAAACTCGGTGAAACCGTACTTCATACTGCGACACAGCCGCAGTGTGTAGACATCAAATGCCCGAAGGACGATCTGGTACCTGCTAAGTTACCGACGCGTGAACCCAATGCGATGGTTGCCGCTGGAACCAATGCCAAACCGCTTCCCGTTATATGGGAACAAAGCCTCATTTCAACCGCGACACAGAATGTATTCAACATCACACGTATTGCCGCTGCCAAATTCGATCCAGGACAGGCCCAACCCAATATTCTTGTCACCAGCCGCGAAGGCATATTGCTAGCTCTGAAACCCGATGGGACACAGCAATGGGATGTGAAGGTCGGTTGTCAACTGAACGACGTGATCGCAGCGGACCTTGACAAGGACGGGAAAGACGAAATCATCCTGGCGCGGCAGGACTGCCATGTTTGTGTCCTTGATGGTACAGGCAAGGAGCGCTGGAAACAGAAACTCGAGTTCTACCGCCGCCCGGCGTACGTCAATCTGGTCCGGACAGGTGATCTTGATGGTGATGGCGTTCCAGAGGTTATTGCCGGCGCGGAGAACTGGCGTTTCTATGCCTACAAGGCAGACGGCACACCACTTTGGAACTTTGAAAGTGTACATCCGTCACGTTCCGGCGCTGTAGCCGACCTCGATGGTGATGGTAAGTGTGAGGTATTGTGCGGTACGCACTACTACTGGTTCCCGGCACTCAAGGGTGATGGAACGAAACTGTGGGGTTATAACTTTGGTCCCATTTGCTACGATGTCACTACCGGTACGTTTGATGGTGACAAAAAGCGTGGTGTGATCATTGGCAGTGGCGACGGCTACGTGCATTACCTTTCTGCCGACGGTAAACAACGCATGAAATACAACACCGGTGACGAGGTGAAGAATGTACTCACGGCAGACGTGGACGCCGACGGCAAGGACGAGATATTTGCCGGCTCGCTCAGTCACTATATCTACTGTTTTGGTGCGGACAGCAAACGGCGCTGGGCTGTAGATCTAGGCGGTCCGATCAGCGCCCTGACCGCGGTAAAGACCGCCGACGGTAAGTATCTGGTGGTGGCGGGAACAGGTACGGGGCGCGTAGTGACACTAGGGGGTGACGGGTCAATCGTAGCTGCATCTGATCTTGGCAAAACTGTTGTAAATATGTTGACCGATAGTGCCACTGTACTGGTCGCTACCGATGATGGGAAAATCCGCCGATTGAAGGTAGAATAGGCGTGCCTTTAATAAAGTTTCTAGAAAAGGAGTTTATCATGATGTTGTCGAGATTTATTACCATCACTCTTGTTCTAGCCGGATTGATTTTTTGTTTTCCCGCAATGGGGACAGCGGAAGAATCTGACTGGCCGATGTGGCGGTACGATGCGAATCGCAGTGCAGCGTCACCTGCAGAACTGCCGTCTCAATTGCGTCTGCAATGGAAGCGTGAATTACCGGCGCCTTCTCCGGCATTTCCAAACGATCCCAGATTGTGTTTCGATATTTCATACGAGCCGGTGGTTGCGGGTAAGACTATTTTTGTACCTTCGATGGTGAGCGATAGTGTGACTGCCTATGATACCGAGACTGGCACAGAAAAATGGAAGTTTTATGCGGATGGTCCGGTCCGGTTTGCCCCGATTGTTGACCATGAAAAACTCTATTTTGTATCTGACGATGGCTGTTTGTATTGCCTGAATGCAAAAAAGGGGCGGCTTCTCTGGAAATTTTGTGGACTGCCGGTTGAACAGGCGGTTTGTAAACTGCTGGGAAACGGGCGTCTCATTTCACGTTGGCCTGCGCGGGGTGGCCCGGTATTGACCGATGGCATGATTTATTATTCTGCGGGTATCTGGCCAAATGAAGGAGTTTACATTTATGCAGTTGATGCAGATAGCGGCAAACTCATATGGGTTAATAAAGATGCAAATTTCGTGAAGAATGGGTTACTGGATCACGGCACACGGAGGGATGGCGGGCTGTCGCCGCAGGGATATCTTGCCGTTCTTGGACAGAAACTGATCGTACCCTGCGGTCGGGCATTGCCTGCTTTTTTTGACCGGAAGTCCGGGCAGATGGAACCATACACCACAGGGTGGGGCGGCCGGATTGGACTGTCCAAGGGCTGTTGGTACGCGTGTGGTATCGGTGATTATCTGTTCCAGAGCGGTGATCTGTTTTCGCTCGTTCCTCTTCCCATACCGCCAAATTTGGCGCCGACAACGAATATACTGGTGAGTTTAAATGATTTTTCACAACAGATGAATATTCCGCCAAGTACTACGGAACAGCTGATCAAGGATTTTACCCTTGATGTTGTCGAAAAGGAAAATGAACGATTTATTCGTATTCAAAACAGCGATCCGATCACATATCTTTCGTGGAACACTTCTTTGAAAGCAAAACCTCTGAATGCCGGCGAACGGCAGGCGATTGAAACACGCACCCGGGTACAGATTGATCCGGCAAATGGGAAGGATACAGGTTCGTATCGTGAACCGGTATTGACAAAGGACGTTGTTTACTATTCGTCGTCGGAATCCAATCTTTCCAGGTTGATCAAGGACGAAAACCGGCGCGCTCAAAAATCAACTGGCTACGTGGAAATAGCGGCTTGTGACATCACACGTCCGCCTAAATGGGGATTGACTTATAAAGGCGGATGGGGGACTCCGTACCGGTTCGTGCAATGGCGTGTTGGTCAACTCGACAAGACTTGGAGCCTTCCATCAAAACTCAAAGTTCATATTAAAGCGGGATCACGGCTTTATGCGGGGGCGTCGAATATTGTTGCCACAGTGGACATTCCAACCGAGGGGCGACAACCGGGTATAACATGGCATGCGGCGATCAAAGGTACACCAACACGCATGCTGGCGGCAGATGACAGGCTTTTTGTGGTTACAGAAGAAGGATCGATCTACTGCTTCGGCGGTTCAAAAGTAAAAGCTAAGACCTATACTGCTAATCATGCCGATTTTGGAAAACCAACCGACGAATGGATAACCAGGGCTGAAACGATTCTCAAGCGGACTGGTGTGAAGGAGGGATACTGTCTGGTTTTGGGATTGGGAACTGGACGATTAGTTGAGGAATTGGTCAGTCAATCGAGGCTTCCAATTGTTGTATTAGAGAAGGATGCAGGCAAAGTGGATGCGGTCCGCAGGAAATTCGATGCGCTTGGACTTTATGGTTCGCGTGTTCATGTTCTGCCTGGTGATTTGTCTTCGATCAAGCTGTCGCCTTTTATTGCAGGTTTGATTGTTTCAGAAGACATTGAAGCCAGTGGTGTGAAAGTGCAGACGGCAATTATTGAAAAGCTTTTTGCGTTATTGCGGCCATATGGCGGGGTGGCCTGCCTGCCGATCCCTGTAAATCAGCAGGAAGAATTTACCGACCAGGTTAAGGATGCAAAATTCGCTGGGGCGGAAATGGCCCGTGTGAATGATTTGACGCTACTGGCTCGTACAGGTGCATTACCAGATGCGGCGGATTGGACGCACGAAAGAGGTGATGAGGCCTACGCCTTTGCGTCAAAAGAACGACATGTCAGACCTCCATTCGGTATATTGTGGTTCGGCGGTGAATTAGACAGCATGATTCCCTGTCTTACCGGACCGATCCCGCGTGTTGCTTCCGGGCGGATGTTCCTTCGTGTTGTTAACGATCTTTACTCGTTTGATATTTATACTGGTCGTCATCTGTGGAAACGGACACTTCCTTCGTTTGGTGAATTCGTGGCGGACGGTAACGATTTATATGTGGTTTCCGGCGGTAATTGTTTACGACTGAATCCGGCCACGGGCGAACAGGCGAATATAATTCCTGTTCCCAAAGAAGCGGTGAAATCAGCCAGGGCAGCATGGCAGCAAATTCGAATTCATGGTGAAAGCCTTGTTGGTACAGCCGGAAAATATCTTGTGTGTGTCGATCGTCAGAACGGCAATTTGCGGTGGCATTTACCGTCGCATCGGGACGCATTGGGACTTGCTGTTGGTGCGGGTAAGGTTTTTTGTGTGGAATATCTGTTACCGATCCATCGCCTGAAAGATAAACCGGAAACGCAGGAAGGTGTGATCTGCGCGCTGGATTTGAAAAGTGGTAAAATACTTTGGCAAAGTACGGTGAGCATTCCAGTGGTTGAAATTCCTGTAAAGGGGCAGGAAATGAATGCGCCTTTAAATCCACAGTTGGCGTTTTGCGAGAAAGATGATGCAGTCGTTTTTACTCGAAATAGAAGTACCGTCGCGGCTTACCATGGCACAACAGGGAAATTGCTCTGGTCGGGTGATATTCCCTGCAAAGACCAGCCGGCCTTTACTACTCTTCAGCCTCCCATTATTTTACCCGGTCTGCTGATCAGTCATACTGGTCAAATGTATGAACTCTCTTCCGGTTCTTTACGTCGGGAGCGGATGTGGAAAGGTACGGAATTGCGTGGTTGCGGGCGGGCTCTGGGTTGTCCGAATCTAATTACGGTCCGGGATGGGTTCGCCTCATATTTTGATCTGGATACCGGAAAACATACTTATTTCCGTGGAATTCGATCCGGTTGCATGAACAGTCTGGTCCCGGCAGGAGGAATTATCAACGCACCGAATTTTGCACGGCAAAGTTGTACGTGTAATTATCCGATTTCCATGTCATTGGCATTTGTTAACATGCCGGAGGTTGTTAATTGGGAATCACCTGCTTTGGAACAAAAGTAATTTTCAGATATGTGTTTGCATTACTATTCGTAATTATTTTGTTTACTTGAGAAGATTTTATGTAGCCACGGCGCTGTGCCGCCGTGAGAGAATAAGAGAACGCCTCGACACCTGCCAGCCAACAGGGCTTGGGGCAGGCTGGTAGCGAGGCGGCTACAGTTGGTCGCGGTCTCTACAGGGAGTACCTGGTACTATAAGGAAAGAATAAATCATGAAAAAACTGACCTTCGTAACAGTGATAGCAATGACTGTGCTTGTTTTATTCCGGAGTAACGTAAAGGGTGAGACCCAGCGGAATTATTACGCATTTGATTTCGGTCCCACCAACTCGCCGGTATATGAAGATTTTGTGCCGGTTGACGAAAAAATGGTCTACACAAAGGCAAAAGGCTACGGTTGGATCCCATTTAAAGATGGAAAACCACTTTTGGAAAGTGACTATGGAAAAGGTTCTGTGAAAATCCTGGGATTAATGCAGAGGGATCGTGGTAAAGGTATAAAAACATGTGATGCTTTTTTCAGGGATTTTTGTGGTGCACAGCGGGCATACCACGCGCAGGTTGAACAGGAATTCGCCGTGGATGTTAAGAATGGAAAATATATCGTATATCTCGGATCAGGTGATCTTGCCTATGGCAAAATCGGCGAAAGTAAAATGACTGTGGATGCCGAAGGCAAACGGATGATAAACAGCATCACCTGTGGATTCGATCTTTGCGCGCGGGTTCAATTCGAGACCGAGGTTACGGATGGGCAATTAAATCTGCGTTTTGGAAGTGGTGATGAAGGTGAAAGTGCAAGCTGGAATGTAAACGGCATTTTAATTTTTCCGGCAAACAATACCGCTGAAAAAATAGCGGCCCAGCAAACCATTAAACAATTCGAGAATGATATCATCTCGAAAAAAAATGCCGCCATGCTCGCCACTTTCAAGAAAGTAGCTTACGAAGAGCAGAACCAGTTATTTTCTCTCGCGAAAACCGATATTGAACAGGGCTGTCTTCTGTTCGTACGTGACTGGATGAAAATGGTTTATCCAAATACCATACCAGTCAAAGAAGAAGTTGATGCAAAAGTATTATCGCTTTGGTGCGCGCCGGGTGAATACGAACCGGCGACATTTGGAATTTATCCCCTGACAAATCTTGAAGTGAAAATTGAAACAAGTGATTTTATAAACGATTCAAAAGATGTCATTGCCAAAAAAGAGGTGAGCGTGCGTGTCACCGGCTATCTTCCCGAGCGAATGAGCGGTGAAAAGCGGACAGCTGGTAACTATACTTATTATCTTTCCGGGAGTTCATGGTCGACTAAATACATGGAAAGCGTACCGAAGGTTTTATGGCCACATGTGAACAATATTGAGTTGAAACCCGGCGAAACGAAACAGATATGGCTTACGTTCCACGTCCCTGAAAAAGCGAAACCGGGTATCTATGAAGGAACGATCACCGTTCGTCCGAATAATTTTCCTCAACAGGTCTTAAAAGCAAAATTGACTGTTTATCCCATAAAATTGAGTTTGTCGGACAGGTTTGAGGGAATGTACTGGTATGAAGCGTTGAAGTTTTATCCCCAACACCGCAAAAAAGAACTTATCGATATGGCACAGCATGGTATACGCGCAATTGTGCTGGGAGTCACTGCCCCTGAGCTAAAGGAGAACAATGGGAACTTAACGCTGGATTTTACAAAAATGGATACACTGATCCAGGAAGCCAGGGATGCTGGTCTGACTGCCAGTTTTACTCCGTTTGAGACATCCGGTGTTGCGTCAAAAATCAGGGGATTCATGAAGAAGAATTCATCTATATCCAAAGCGACTTTTGATGATCTCTATGCACAGGCCATTGGGGAAATCCATAAACACGCAAAAGAAAATAGATGGCCTAAGGTGCTTTTCTATCCGGTTGATGAGATCGGCAACAGTCCCGAACGTATTGAGAAGTTGAAAGAACTTGGCGCGCTCATAAGAAAAACACCCGATGCTGCCATTTACTGTACGGCAAATAATTTCGAGGCAGGCAAAAAATGCGAAGATTTTATCGATTACTGGTGCGCAAATATCCCGATGACGAAAGAGCAGGAGCAATATGTCCTTAGCAAGGGGAAGACATACATGCGTTACGGTAATGCGTATAATTTTAATCCGCGGGTTTCCCGGACAGTAAGCGGGTTTGGTCTGTGGCGGACCGCCGCGGTAGCGATGTACTACTGGCATTACCAGGCCTGTGTTGGCGATCCGTTCAATCCGCTCGATGGGTCATCTCGCGACTGGTGTGCTTCTTATCCTTCTCCTGATGGGCCGGTAAATTCCATTGATTTTGAATCCATTCGCGAAGGGATTGACGACCTTAATTACATCCGGACACTCCAAATATTAATCGAGGAAGCAAAGAAGAAGGGGAAAGCCGATTTGACGAAGAATGGTGAAGCGATCATAGATGAAATACGTACCATTGATCCTACATTTACACAATATGACTTGATCGACGTACCAAACGAAAAATACCACGAATTCCGCCTCCGTATGGCGCAGGAAATAATGAAACTGCAGGAAGCAGTTAAATAGTTGGTAATAAAGGAGGCCTTAAATGCGAACTATGTTTCTTCCAAAGATTAATTACTGCTTGTTGTCTTCTTTGTGGTTTTGGAGCGTGTGTTGTCTGGTAATGGTTGGGGGTGATCGTACTATTTTGGGAGAAACTAGTGGATTGAAAATAACGATTGTGGTGCCATTTGCGGGAGCGGAACGGGAAACTCCGGTCTGGGCGCAGGAAGAAGAATCCATTGATTTCCGTCACGATCATCAACGTGCGACGCGGTGTACTTCGGCATTTGCCGCCATGGAATTAAAACATTATCTGGTTCAAATTCTTCGAAGGACTGCAATTATATTTTCTTCGAAACGTCCTGATTCGGGCTTATTTATTGAACTGTGTATCGTCGCGCCTGACAGCCGGGTTGAAAAATTTTCCTTCACTCGTACCGCAGACGGGTTGATTATCACCGGACAAAACCGGATCAGCCTGCTGTATGGCGTATATGAGCTTTTGCGATTGCAGGGCTGGCGCTGGTATGGACCGGGCAAGTCAGGTGAGATTGTGCCTGAACCGCTGGAACAGTTACGATTTCCTCCTGAGAAAAAAGAATTCGTCCCATCTCTGCCATTGGCGCGGGGTTTTGATTTTGAAGGTGTTTCAAAAGAATCGGCGGAACTGACACTTTGGATGGTTCGTAACCGGATGAATACCGGTGGGTTCCGGCCCAATACGGGGGCACTTGCCCGCAAGATGGGATTATCGATGGTTTCCGGCGGGCATATTTTCGAAGACATTCTCAATCCGAACAGGGTCCTATCTTCCGGTAAAACACTCTGGGAAACGCATGAGAACTGGTATGGATTACCAGCGAATGGCAAGCGCGTGAAGGGCAGGGCGTTGGGAACACAATTCTGCATGTCACAACCGGAATTGTTTGATTTTCTTGGCGGCGAACTTTTGAATCATTTGCGCGGTGAATGGAAAGAAGCCGATCGAGTTTATGTCTGGGGCTTTGACACTTGGGGCAGTTGCTGTACATGTGAGGAATGCAAAAAACTGGGGAACGGTACGGATCAAATGCTTTTTTTCATGTCTGCGATGCGACGGTGTATCAATCAAGCACGTCAGGAAGGGCGACTTGATCATGATGTGCAAATAGGGATGTGCTGTTACGAAGGAACGTCAACCATTCAGGGACCGGGAAAACCGGTGCCGTCCAATTTGCTTGAAAAGGGGGATTATGGTGTTTTTTATCCGATCAATCGCTGCTATGCGCATGATTTCGCTGATAAAGACTGTGTAACGAATGCGTTTTATAATCAGGCGTTGCAGAGTTATTTCAATCAGAAGCCGGCAGTTCCGATGGTGATTGGTGAATACTATAATGTGTCTAAGTGGGAAGATCTGCCGTTACTGTTTACCACACGTATTCGCCAGGATCTGCCTGCTTACCGAAAGATTGGCGCAAGTGGTATCACGTATATGCATGTGCCGCTGGTGAATTGGGGTATGCGGACATTGACCCAGTCGTTGTATGCCCAGCTTGCGTGGGATGCCACGACGGATGTGGACGCGTTTCTGGCCGAATATTTCAGCTTGTGGTATGGGCCGTATACAGGCGAAATGCGGCGGGTTTATGGTTTGATTGAAGAAGCATGGCTGGATATTGCAGAGTGGCGATCATGGGCACGTACCAGTGCGCTTTCGCAACTGCTTTCCTGGAATGGCGCAAAGCCAGCCAAACCTCTGGTTGTTGGTAATCACATCAAAACGTCCCAGACAGCAGTGGAACATGGTCGGCGTTCACTGCGTTTAATGCGCGAAGCCCAGGAGCTTTTGGATGCAGTGCGTACCAAGGAACGGACGCTGTCGCAGGTCAAGGCTGGTATCCAGGCTGTTGCGGTTAATCCGGCTGAGGCGCGTGCCAAAGAGAATGCGGCGCGGTACGAATGGCGCCTTGGTGAAGATCGCCGGCTTTTACGTTATGGCATTGATACCATGGATGTGATGACCGCGCTGGTAGCTTATCATGATGCGCTGTATAGCGGCGATGCGGATGGAGCGGATAAAGCATGGCTTGCAGTTGAAGCGGCGGCGGACAGGCTGGATGCGTATTATATTCCCATCTCTTTTGAGCAGCCAGGAGCAGGACTGGTCAGTCGGGATGCGCTGACGCGATCGCAAACTCGTGATATTATCAGGCGCTGCCGTGTTCATCGATCAGTGCCTCGCCCCGAATAGTCGGGGCGACCCGGAAATAGCAATTTTTGGTGAATGTGCGGTGATATATTCCAAGGTGGCGCACGTACTCGTTGGCCAACACTCTGACAGGCTTTCTTCTAGTTGGCGCTTTTGGTGCCATCGATTGTTTCAACGCCGCCGGGAAGGTCATATCACGCGAAAGATTTGTGCCGAAATACGTAACCATTTAATTATAACTACTGAATATAGTTTCAGCCAAAGATCGCGCTGGACAATAAACGGGCTATATGTCTTGATTGTTAATACTTTGAGTTGTTAAAAACATATTTAATCGACTCGCAGCCCAATTAGTATCAAGGAGGTCTATAATGACAACATTAAGCGGGCAATCTCAAAACTCTGCTGGAAAAATTCATTTCACGCGTCGCCAGTTTATTCAGCAGTCGGTCATAACCACTGCCGGTGTCTGGCTCGCAGGCTGTCAAACCGCACGGCCGCGGCGTCTTTCGGCTAACGAGAAACTCGATATTGCCATAATTGGTGTTGCCCATCGTGGCGGTGCCAATCTTGCCGGTGTTGGGGGTGAAAACATTGTGGCTCTCTGCGATGTGGATGATAAACTTCTTGCTGCTGCTGCGCAGAAGTTTCCGAAGGCGAAGACGTTTGTAGACTTCCGTCGGCTTATCGATGAACGAGGAATTGACGCCGTCGTTGTCTCGACGCCGGACCATACGCATGCAGTTGCAGGTGTAATGGCGTTGCGCAGTGGCCGTCATCTCTATTCCGAAAAACCGCTTACACGGACTGTTTCCGAATGTCGAATCGTACGAGACACGGCAAAAAAAATGGGGCTTGTCACTCAACTCGGTACGCAGATTCATGCCGGGACAAACTACCGTCGAGTGGTTGAACTGGTGAAGAGTGGTGCCATCGGTACGGTAGGCGAAGTCCATGTCTGGTGTGGGGTCAGTTATGGTGGCAAGGATGCGCCAAGTGACACACCGCCGGTACCGCCGGAATTGCATTACGACCTCTGGGTGGGGCCGGTACCGTTTGTGCCTTATAGTCCTGAGTATGTCCCGGGCCGTTGGCGGCATTGGTGGGCATTTGGTCAGGGTGGGCTGGGTGACTTCGGCTGTCATTACATGGACCTGCCGTATTGGGCGCTTGACCTGAAAGATCCGCTTGCAATTGAGGCAGAAGGTCCGGCTGTTCACCCTGACAGTACAGCACCGTGGCAGATTGTTCGTTACGAATATCCTGCGCGTGGTTCACAGCCACCGGTGAAAATGACATGGTATCATGGAGGTAAATGGCCACAGCAATACGCAGAATTACTGCCAAAAGGTGACAAGGCCTGGAAGAGCGCTGTACTGTTTGTAGGCAGTAAAGGTTATTTGCTTGCCGATTACGGTCGATGCAAATTATTGCCGGAAGATAAATTCAAAGATTTTGTGCCGCCACAACCGTTCATTAAAGATTCAGTTGGCCATCACAAGGAGTGGATTGAGGCGTGTAAAGCCGGTGATCCGCAGATGACCACCTGTAACTTTGATTACTCAGGAGCGCTTACCGAGACGGTACTTCTAGGCAACGTTGCCTATCGCTCTGGTTCGAGATTTCAGTGGGATGCCAAAAATCTGAAAGCGATAAACTGTCCGAAAGCCGACGACTTTATTCAGCATGTCTACCGGAAAGGCTGGAGAATCTGATTCACACAGGAAATTACGTTTCGATGTAATTCGAAATTTTGAATCTGGTCATGCGAAAAATATCTTCTTTGATCCTGATGTTGCTTCTTGCATTGATGGAGATCGTGTCCGGTCGAACCGCAGAAGTAGCTGATCCTGATCGCGATCCTGCATGGGCTCAGGCTTACCTCCAGCCTCCCATGACCGCGGTGGAAACGCGGTCGTTTATCAAACAACTGGCACAATATGTGTTCGAGAATCACATGAAGAGAACAGCAGGTTCCGAACAGCGCGGAATGATTTACGAGTATTTCCGGGTCGAACGTAAAGGGCAGGTGGACCAGTTTATCCAGGGCGAGGGGCTGGATACAATGCACGATGGCGCATGGTTTGCTGCGGCGATGGTAAATGCGTATCGTGCCACCGGTGATCCGTTCTACAAAGAGATGCTCGTGAAGTGGCAGCTTCCATTTTACCTCAAGATGCTGAATCATTCTGATGAACTTTTTACATCCGAACGTAATGATGCAAAGCCCGGTGCTGATCGCGGCTGGCAGGGAAGTAAGGAATGGCTGTTGCAGGGACGGGAAAAGGGTTTTGTACCGTATTGGTGGGATGATGGGGGCTCGGTCAGTCTTGACATGCTTTCTCGTCGTGACAAAGACGAACATGTGAATTTTGCCGGCCGGAATGAATTTGCCGGAAAACCGAACCCGGATCGACGCCTCAGCGGTTATTCGCACGGATCATCCAGTCACATGGCACAGGACCTCGCGGTAATGATTCAACAGGCTGCTACATTGTTCAGAGATTCAACCGATCCTTCAGAAAAAAAACTCGCCGCGGAAGTTGCCGAGGCGGCAAAAAACCTGCAGGAATGCCGTGCTCGTCACGGTTCACCGGGCATTCCTGCGGTACGTGCTGCGCTTGCCCTTGCCAGTGAAAATGAGACGATAAGGAAATCACTTCCTGCAGAAACGTGGAAATCATTGATAACGGCGCGCAGTGATTATCGTCGTGCCCTCTATGACTTTAAACCAAATGAACCAGTTATCATACCCGGGTTTGCTGACGATCAGGAATACCGTTATTATGTCGGCTTGGCAAAAGACGGTAAGCTTGAACCTCCATCTGCATTCCGCCTGATTTATGATTCTCTGACCTTGCCTCTGCTATATCAGATTTACAGCGATGACCAGCCGGCACCGCCTGGGATCAATGTTTTTGATCTTGCGCCTTATAAATTTATGGATGGTAAGCCTGTGGATTATCGGTCTGATCGCAAAGGGCCATTCAAACGGCCACGTCCGATCGGTTCGCGTTTTGGTCCGCAGAACATGGTTGGCTGTGGCCGGGCGTTACAGGCATTACGAAATAATCCGGGACTTTGGGAAGAACGATACAGGCACGAATTCAGTAATGATATGCGTGTTTGTTTTAATGACATTCGGGTGACTGAGAAATTTCCGGATGCTGCAGATGCTTTGACTCCTATTGTGCTTGGCAACATGACATTACGTCTTGCCAGTGACAGTATGAAGCTGGTTATTGAAGGTGAGTGTAAGAATAGTGATGCGGTAATCAAGATATTCAGCAGGCCGGATGCACAGGGAAGTTATGTAATTATAACGATAAACAAGGACCAAATTGTACGCGCCATGAACGATCGAAATGAGCTTTTATTGGCGGAATTCGAGATTGTTCATGCAGGTGAAGGTTTCAAGATCAGATATTTACATTTGCCGTATACTGCAGTTAAGAACCAGAGACCATGGGCAAATGGCATCGAATACGGCCGTTATTCGATACAGGTTGGTGATGTGATACGTAATTTCTGCCTTGCCAGCAGTGAGAAACAGGTCAAGCGGAGGCTTGAATTTGAGCTTGGTGGTGGTTTGCGAACATGGGAGGCAATTTTTAAAACTTATGGCTATATTCCGACTGGAATCGGTGCGCACACCGTTCTTCCGCCTAATGTGGTTTGGGACCGCTTCTCCGATACCGGTGGTTATGCACATCTGATCAGTGCCGCGTCACAGTGGCTGTTGTTACTGGAAGACAAGCGATAAACATGAAAGATTTCGCTTGCGTAAAATGGTTATTTATTGCCATGGTTTAATCAGGAACAAGGTCCGTTTATCTCGAATCGAGTTGATGGATCGAATCATAATTTCGTGATAACATCATTATCATTTAACCTTAGGAGAACAAAACATGAAGCTTGTTAAACGTCTCTCGTCTGTTGCCGTAATTGCTGGTGTCCTGATGTCAGCGTCTCTTATGTTCGGTGCCGATGGCAGTTCGCTCAATAATCCACCGGCTGGGTTTACGGCGTTATTTAACGGCAAAGACTTGACCGGCTGGTGGGGGCTAAGTACCGAAGATCCTCGAAAGTGGAGTGCCCTGTCACCTGAAGAATTCAAAAAGAAGCATGACGCCAGCATTGAAGATATCAAGCAACATTGGACTGTCCAGAATGGCGAACTTGTCAATGACGGCAAGGGCCTGTATCTCAGCACCGAAAAACAGTTCCGTGACTATGAACTGATGGTGGATTACAAGACCGTTGCACTGGCCGACAGCGGTATATACCTGAAGGGTTGTCCACAAGTACAGATATGGGACTATACCGAAAAGGGCGGCAAGTGGAAGATCGGTGCCGACAAGGGGTCCGGTGGTTTGTGGAACAACAGTAAGGGGGCACCCGGCAAAGATCCTCTTGCCTTGATGGACAAGCCGTTCGGCGAGTGGAATCACTTCCGTATCATCCAGGTTGGCAGTCGTACGACAGTCTGGTTGAATGATAAACTTGTGGTTGATAATGCTATCATGGAGAACTATTTCAACCGCAAAATGCCGATTCCAACAGCAGGTCCGATCCAGCTCCAGACGCATGGCGGTGAAATCCGCTGGCGTAATATTTTTGTCCGTGAAATTCCTTCCGAAGAAGCCAACAAGATTTTACGCGGCAAGGATCCGGAAGGTTTCAAACCGGTATTCAATGGCAGGGATTTTGAAGGCTGGAAAGGTCCGCTTGAGAACTACGAAGTGCAGGATGGCGCGATAATATGTAAACCCAAGAAGGGCGGGACCATATACACAAAAGAAGAATTTGCCGATTTCATCGTACGGCTGGAAATCAAATTGTCGCCTGGCGGCAATAACGGGCTTGCGATTCGTTATCCCGGCAGTGGCGATACGGCATATGTAGGCATGTGCGAATTACAGGTTCTCGATGATGGTTCTGAAAGGTATGCAAAACTTGACCCGCGCCAATTTCATGGTTCAGTATATGGAGTGGTGGCTTGCCATCGCGGTTATCAGCGGCCTGTTGGTGAATGGAATTACCAGGAGGTTACCGTCAAGGGTTCAACCATCAAAGTTGAGTTGAATGGAAACGTTATTGTTGATTGCGATGTGAGCAAGGTAACCGAGATCATGGGGAATAAACCGCATGCCGGCAAAGACCGTACATCTGGTGCGTTTGGTTTTGCCGGTCACAGCGATCCGGTGTTGTTCCGTAATATTTCCATCAAACGCCTGGAATAAAGCGGTAACAGTTTCGTCTTGTAATTATGCCGGCGGAATGTCGCTATACGGGTATTCTGCCGGTCGAATTCTGATTATTTCTCTACCGGAACCACAATACCCCGCATGATGACCTTCTGGCAGAGAATGAATGCGATAAAAGTTGGAATTGCGGCTACAAGCAGGGCTGCGAAGGTAAGCCCCATGTGACCCCCGATTTGCAGTTGATACAAGAACACCATCAACGTCCACATTTTTTCGTCCGGGCACAGTATGAATGCAAACATGAAATTGCCATATGCGGCAGTGAATGCACCGAGGGCGAGTACGGCAAGAATCGGCTGGGAAAGGGACATTGTGATGTGCCAGAAGATTGTCCATTCTCCAGCGCCGTCAATCTCCGCAGATTCGTATAGTTCCCGCGGCAGGGAATCGAAAAAGCCCTTCAGGAGGAATATATTGAAGCCGTTTGCCACTCCGGGAAGTATCAATGCAGCGAAGGTATTAAGCAGATCGAGATGTTTTAAAAGCAGGAAATTCGGGATCATTGCCACGGCAGGCGGGAAAGCCATGGTTGCCATGCAGAACAGCAGAATCTTGTAAGTGCTTGGGAGTTTGAACCTGCTGAGAGCGTATGCGGCCATGGGATTGACCGTCAATGCAAACACGACGGCCAATAGACAGTAGATGACCGTGTTCATGAGAGCGCGGCCGTGCAGGAAGATGTAATCAATGACCTGTTTGTAATTGGCAGCAATAAATTCACACCGGATTTCCTTCTTATGAACGAGAAAATCAGCGTAATCGAGTTCTCTTGCCGGAATGGGTACGGTGTCAAATGAACCATAGGCGGAATTGTGGGCGTAGTTCAACGTCTCAAGGTTGCGGTATTTTTTGCAAAGAAAACGGCGAAATTCAATTTCGGGACTTGTAACGGATATATGTTCAACGGGAACAACTCGTACGAATTCAGACCAGTCAACAAGCCGGTTTGATGAGTGCAGCAGGTCCTGAGGGTAGGGGACAGCAGAAAAAGATTTGAAAGCTGTTTTATAGCGAATGTTGAGCAGGTCGAGATTCCCCGAGTAGCGTTCGGACAGAAACTTCGCGAACAGAACGCCGGCATCAGGGCTGATCCGGATAAACTGCATATTGAGTTCATCCCGGACAAAACGTTCCCAGTCTTTTTTTTCGAACGTGTTTTCAGGCGCTGAAGGGGCAAGAATGATTTCATTGTAATTCTTATATGTGGTGCCGTGAGCCTTGTTATATTCGCCGATATCTCTTCCATAAATGGGCTCGATGAATATCTGGACGAATAAACCATCAAGATTCGGATAAAACCTGAACCACGTGGGTTGTTCCGCCTTAAAACGGTAGAATTCTTCTTCAAGAGGTGATTCACCCAGCTGGTATCGACGTTCAGTGGGTCGCTCAATGATGCGTCCTACTGCGAGCCAGTTTTCGATATGAGTGTCGAACTTGGAATTAAATTTTTCCAGGCTGTTACCGGCCAGGGTCATGACCTTTGCACGAAATTCACGTTCTTTTTGGAGAAGCAACCTGTCTCCAGTGTGAAACATGTAGCCGAGGTTATACCACCCTGCGGGGATTTTTGCCGAGGTTTCAAATTCTTTCCAGTCAGTCACTTTCTGTTTTTCCGTTTTTTCCGGCGGATTGATGAGGCGGAACTCATATGCCTTTATCTGATTGGCGGGACAGTATTTTGTGAGTGAGTTATTGTATTTGCATTCGAGATGCTTCCTGTAGAGGACGGTATCATCATGGAAAAAGGCCGGGATAACGTCAAAATCGTTTCTATCCACGTTGCTTTTAAATGAACCCGATATCATCAGAAGGAACGGATAAACCATGGTTATTGCTCCAATAGCAAGACAGGCATAAATTCCGGCGATAAGCAGTCTGGTCGATGGCGCGGTCCTGCCGACATTGGAGATCAACGACATTTTAATTTCCCTCCGCAGTCTTGAATTCGACACGTGACAGCCGTTTCATCTGGAGTACGGTAAAGCCGATGAGCATGGCGCCCAGTATCCATGCTGTAGCAGTGGCAAACCCGAACCGCAGATGGACGAAGGCATCGTAAAATATTTTCAAAGCAAGTACTTGTGTCTTCCCGGCCGGTCCACCGCCTGTCATTGCCAGAATATATTCCGCAACCCGGAAAGCACTGATAACCGCCCCGATAAAGTTCATGAAGATCAATACGCTGATTGTAGGTATCGTGACATGCCATATCTTGCCGAAGAAACCGGCGCCATCCAGGTCGGCAGCTTCATAGAGGTCCTCTGGAATTGTTTTCAAGGCAGCCAGATATATAAGACAGCCGGGACCGAGTCCGGCCCAGATGGTTGGCAGAATGATGCATGGCATGGCCCAGTGAGGATTTTCAAGCCAGCGTTGCGGCTTCAAGGGGAACTGACCCCATGCGATCAGGGCAACTGTTCCAACTGCACTCAACACCGTAAGTACACCAAGAATGGAGGCAGCAACTGAATGTCCGTTACGCGCATTAAAATATGCCGATACGGCGAAAACGGCGGTAATAAGAATGGCCGTTGAATACCAACCCGCGGCAGGAATTCCGGTAATTATCTGGTTCAGGAGACCGCGTTCTGATGGTTCGAAAAAGTTCTTCCACATAAGCATCACCACCAGTCCCGATATGACTGCCGGTAGATAGTAAAGGATACGAAAGACCACCTTACCTTTGGGGACTTCATGCAGGAGGATGGCCAGCGCAATAGGGGCAAAAAATCCCATAACGATGGAAAGAAATGCGTACCAGAAACTGGCGCGCAGTGATTGCCAGAATTCAGGATCCCAAAGCACAGCGGCGAAATTGTCGATGCCGGTCCAACTGCTTGACAGGAGAATGTGATAATCCTGGAGTGCCATTGTTGCGCCCCAGAACATTGGCACATAACGCCAGAGCGCAATCAGTATTATCGCAGGAAGGAGTAATATATATGCCAGTCTAAAACGGCGAAATTGCCAGGTCCCTTTTGCATCTGCAGGCGTGAAGACCTTGATTACGTACCGGAAAAGCCATGCGAAACCTGCGAATATTATTAATGCTGTAATTGCGGCCACGATACGGCGCTTTTTAAGTTCGGCGGGAGGGATATGACCAATCATTTTTTCGTTGGCACGCTGGACGTAATCGTCAAGGATCTTTGCTATTCTTTTCCGGGCGGTGGGCGAAGGATTTCGTCCGAGGCCTTCGATTTGCATCTGGTCCGCCGGTATTGACATGTAATTGTATATCATCTGGCAATTACGGCCGTAAGGTTCGGGTTCACCATTGGAAATTGCCTCGTTGAATGCATCACGCCAGTTTTTGGGAATTCTGCGAAGATAGTCTGTATAGCCCAGTCGTTCAAGGTTTACAGGATTGGCAAAAATACCATAACCATTTTCAACAAGTACTCTGGTCCTGATGTCTTTTGCTTCCCGTGACCCCATGAAATGAACAAATTTCCAGGCAGCCTCCAGAACATCATTGCCCTTGGCGGCAGTACCGGAAAATATTCCACACATGGCACAATTGAGTTCTGATGATCTTTTTCCGCCTGGACCTGCGGGAACGGGTGCAATACCTACGAGTTCCGGATTGATGTTGGCCAGGAGATCATCGGTGAAGTATCGTTCGATGATTGCAATCCGACCCTGTGCCCATAATAAGCCGGATGCGTCATCACGGCAAACGACACCTTCGACCATTCTTCCGGACCGATGTTTCCAGCGTCCCTGGAGAAGTTTCACAATGAATTCATAAGCGTCTACTGCCTGGGGTGAATTGAATGATGCATACCAGTTATTGTCCCCCCTTTCCTCCATGGCGCGTACACCTGCCGAGCAGAGAATTGAATAAAAATAAGCAGACCAGTGAGGGCTTCTGGTCCAGGCAAGTCCATATATGCCTTTTACCGGATCGGTACAACGCCGTGAGAATTCAAGAAGTTCATTCCAGTTTTGTGGAGGACGTTCAGGGTCAAGCCCGGACGCCTGGAAAAGATCTTTACGCCAGCAAAGTCCTTTTACGTAGGTACCGTAGGGCAGGGCCCAGTAATGTTTTGCCGGGTCGGTTCCATCACGTTTGCCCGGTCCATGCCGCAAGACAACTTTTCGTACCTGGGGGAGGATCCTTTCGTCCTGTTCGTCTTTTGGAAGTTTGTTAAACCATTCATCGAGGGGATAAAGAAAACCTTCCTGGATATAAGTATCGGACTGGCGGAAGTTCACATAAATTACATCCGGGCTGACGCCGCCGGCAATGGCCATGAGTGGTTTCGTGTCCATTGCGCTCATTTCCGGGATTTCTATGCCAGTTGGAGCAGATAACTTGATGTATGGATATTTGTTTTGAAAAGCATTGATCACTTTTCTTTGACAGCGTGCGTCAATGCCGGTGTCTTCGGGGCGGGGTAAAGCCCATATTGTTAATTGAACAGTTTTTTGCCGGGATTGTTGTCCAAATGCCGAGTGGAATGATCCGGATGACAGGAACATCAGCATGCACAGAATTACAGTTGAGAATCTCATTGTTTTCCTGATTAACAATGCCATTTCCGGTGGGGACTTGTAAATCTTACAGTGACGTGATATTGAATTATCCGGCTTGAACGAGTCGGATTAAGATTACGATTAAGATTAAATAGGGGAAAAATGATCAGGGCGTGTGATTTCAAGAAGGGTGATATTGTCCAGATAGGAGAGGATCCTCATATTGTCGAAAATATTATTGTGCAGACACCTGCGGCACGCGGTACTGCCACGCTGTATAAAGTGCGTTTTCGTAATGTCCAGACGAAAAAAAAGGTTGATCAGACTTTCAGAGGCGATGACGTCCTTAAAGAAGCGGATTTTGAAAGGCGCGAGGTGCAATACCTGTACGGCGACGTTACCGGCTGTACTTTTATGGATCTTACCGATTACACCCAGTTTACGCTTATCCGCGAAGATCTTGAAAATGAACTACCGTATTTATCGGATGGTATGGAAGGGATTTTTTCGCTGGTTTCGGGAGATCGCATACTTGGCATCGAACTGCCCCCGGTCGTAGAAATGAAGGTTGTGGAAACAGATCCGGCATTGAAGGGCGCTTCTGCAACTTCGCGTAATAAGCCGGCTAAGACATCAACAGGGCTTGTTGTGCTGGTTCCTGAATATTTGTCTGTTGGCGAAAGAATCCGCGTTGACACCCGCACCGGTTTGTTTGTGTCAAGGGCGTGAACGAAGAATACCTCGGGAAATGATGACATTGTGAAATAGAGTTCACTTGTGACAGGCTATTGATTGCGTGGGGGATATTGCGGATTCAGAATATGTGCCGTCAGTTTAACTTGAACGCCCCGATTGTTTCCTTGTCGATCGGTACCCACGAGAAATTTGCTATAGAACTCACTGTTTTTGCCGAATGAGCCAATTGTTACAGTCTCTCCGTTCTTTACCGTAATTTCAGTTGCTACGCGTGTATATTGAATACGGTGGGGTTTGCCGTCAACCACGCCGGAAATCTCGGGGATAAGTCTTATTGATATAAGGGGGCCTCGTCCGATGATAACGGGTTCAACGACCAACGCGCTTCCAACCTGCTTCATTTCAAACTTTTGTTCGATAATGTTTATGTAATTCCATTTCAATCCGAAATCAACCAGCCACTGGTAGAAGGGGACTTCATGTCCCATGAAAATACTGGCCTGCTTACCACTTTTGACTACAACCGTCTGGTTGTTGTTATCCGTTATGATGGTTGACTGTCCCCTGATATACGGTTTGAATTCGACCTGGTAGCTGGTTTTGTTCTGTTCAACTTTTACATTACCTTTTCCTGTCGCCCCAACGCCAAAATCTGTCTCTTTTCCTGTCTGGAGAAATGCAATATCAATCCGAATGTTCGGGGAGGGAATGTTTATTTCCTTCAGTAAAGCCGATATCTGGGCATGTTGATTGGATGTTGCAGAAATAAGGAGTTCATTGGCCGGCCGATAAAGAAAAATCTTTCCTTTATCTCCTGTTATAGCCCTGACGACTTCAAATATCGTATTTGTATCGGAAGTAAGCAGAGGGTATGTCTTAAATGTAGCCTCTTCTTCGGCTGATACAATTGTAAGGCAGAAAAAAGCACCTAAGAGCAGCATTTTATTTATGGAGGTCATATTTATCCGTTACTTGAATAATGTCGATATTTTTGATTAGAAGCAGGCATATCGTCAAGGATACAAAATTACCGTAAAAAGCCCGTTGGCCAGGCAGGTTTCGGTGGACTCAATAAGATATCAAATCTTCATTCCGCCGCTACGGGTGGGGTCCTCTATTTTCTGTCCAGCCAAGGGCTGAAAATAATATAGCATGCAGTGTGCCAAGCTTGTATTGGGGCTTTTGAGACAGTATTTTTTGGGAACATTCATATTTTCCGTCGAATCTTACGGGTTGGATACAGGTGTATTAATCGGTTATCAAGCCAGGTGTTCAGTTTGAGTGTCGAAATTGGACACATCTCTGGCCATATGCGGCCAGATTGAATTAACAGTCTTGATATATTCAATCGAGTATGTAGTATGCCCCGCCATGCAGAACTTTGAATCAATTAGAAATAAAGAAGTCCCAAAAATAGACTTGATGACAAAGGACAGATTGCCAAAAGCCCCCGTCCTGGTTAATTCCATGGCCAATACTGTACCTGCGCCGTATTCCCCGCCAGCCACAGGTATGACCATGGAACATTTACAAAACAACTATGAGGCAATTGTTAATGCACGTGCAATCTTCTATCCTGTGGCTTACCAGTTCCTGAAAGAACTTGGCCGAGGCAGGCAGGGCAGGGTATTCCTCGGACTTCGCCAGGGTGCCCGTGGATGCATAACGGAGCAAGCCATAAAAGTTTTCGATCCCCGGATATACCGGAACACTGAGGAATACTGGACGGATATGGGGCGTATTGCCTTTCAGATTTCAAAATTGCAGCGCCTGCAGAGTCCCAATCTTGTGGCAATGTCTTCATATGAAGAGACCTGTGGCATCGGCTATGTCCAACTTGAGGCGATTGATGGAATTGACCTTGGGCATCTTTTGAGCCGGGAATATCTGGATTTGGCGAAAAAGAAAAGTTCACCAAAAGAACTGGCGAAGGTTACTAAAACAATCTTCAGGATAAAAGGTGATAAAATATGTCTTCAGCCGGGTGTGGCCGTTTACATATTGCGTGGTGTTCTCCGGGGACTTGAACGGCTCCATTCTATTAACTTTCTGCATTCCGATATCAAGCCGGAGAATATAATGATAGACCGGCTTGGGAATGTTAAGGTTGTTGACTTTGGCAGGGCCGTCATGGTCGGGGAAAAGGTATCGTTCCTTATGGGGTCTCCACTTTACATGGCGCCGGAACTCCATCGTCGCGAAATTGGAGGTATGCAATCGGACTTTTACAGTGTCGGCCTTGTTGCGCTGGAAATGCTGCGCGGTGAAAAGATTGCTCATAACGATGATGTGAATGAATCCGATCTGTTAAATATCAAGATGAATCTTCTAGACAGACTGGAAGAACTTCTCCCGCCACATGTACTGGACAACAGCGATCTGGTTGCGATTTTACGCAGGTTCATTGAACCTGACCCGATTGAACGTTACTCAAGTGCGCAGGAGGCCGATGTTGGTGAGGGCGGTCTCAGGGTCATAGACAGGCAGCTCGTTCAGGCTGGTCTTGCAAGCGAATACGGGCGGGATCTTTCCGAATATCTTTCAAAACTTGTGAATGAAAATACCCAGCGTATTGAATTGGACTTTGAGCAAATCTAGTTCTTTACGTTTGCATCCAGCACATTGCGGATAGCCCTTGCTACCGGACCTTCGCGGAAAGGTTTGCTTATCAGTACATCGTTGTCCTTCAATACGCCGAATTCTTTGAGGTGAAGTTCCGGATATCCCGATGCAAACAGGACCTTTGTTTCCGGCCTCAGCGTTTTGATCTTTTCTGCCAGGGTCTTACCGTCCATTTCAGGCATTATTATATCCGTCATTAATAGTTGTATTGGTTTCTTGTGATGTTCGGCCAGATGAATAGATTGTTTGCCGTTCTCTGCTTCAAGAATATTATATCCCAATTGCATCAATATACCGACCAGAACCTTTCGAATTACCGGGTTGTCCTCGGCGACAAGAATGGTCTCCGAGCCACGAGGGATTACTTCGTTAACTGTGATTGATTCAGTTCCCTTGACTGGTGCATCGGCGATGGGAAAATAAATCGTAAATGTAGTTCCACGATTGACATTACTGTACACGGTTACGTGTCCGCCGTGCCGTTTGATTATTCCGTAAACAGTTGAGAGTCCCAGGCCTGTACTGGTTGCGGTGCCTTTTGTTGTGAAAAAAGGTTCAAAGACACGGGACCGGATATCTTCGCTCATGCCGCAACCGGTATCACTGACACTCAACAGGGCAAAATCTCCGGCAAGTCTGTTTTCTTCTGTATGTCCATTCTGAAGCTGAACAGCTTCAGCTTTCGTAAGGTGTATATGTGATGCTTCAACAGTCAATTGTCCGCCATTTGTCATGGCATCTTTGGAATTAACTGCCATATGAACAATTACCTGTTCAATTTGAGTAGGATCAATCTTTACATAGATTGGTTCATTGGTTGTGTGTATGGTAAGATGAATATCTTCCCCGACGGTTCGCCGAAGCATTTCCTCGATACCCAGGACGGCCTTGTTCAAGTCCATTACCCGGAGTGAAATTGTTGTTTTGTTTGAAAATGCAAGCAGTTGGCTGGTAAGACCCGCAACACGATCACTGGCCTCCAGGATTTCATCCAGATGCAGTTTGATATCTGAACCAGCCGGTAGTTTTTGCTGGGCCATATTGGCATGCTGGATAATGACTGTAAGCATATTGGTAAAGTCATGGGCAACCCCGCCTGCAAGCCTGCCCACGGCCTCCATCTTCTGTGACTGGAGAAGCTGTTTTTCGAGCATGACTTCCTGTGTGACATCACGTTTAACCGCTACAAAGTGGGTTATATTTCCGGATTCATCGAAAACAGGGGATATAACAGCTTCTTCTTCGAACAGTGTTCCATCTTTTTTCCGGTTGGTAAAATGGCCGCGCCATACTTTACCTGCCGATATGGTAGCCCATAGATTTTCATAGTACTTGGCATCGTGTTTACCGCTTTTCAATGTTCGTATATGTTTCCCGGTAATTTCATCACTGGTATAGCCTGTCATTTTTTCGAAACAAGGATTCACGTATTGGATTGAACCGGTATTATCCGTGATAATTATGGATTCGTCCGCGGCATTGACTGCGGCAAAAAGACGGGAAAGCGCTTCCATGGATACCTTTTGGTCTGTGATGTCCTCAACGATTGCGTCAACCACTTCTATGCCTGTTGCAGGATCTTTGCTCTTGAAAGAATCGTGAGTAACCCATTTTTCTTCACCCTTTAAGGTTTTGAAATGGTATTCAAAGCCGTGAATCTCGCCCTTTTCCTCAAGTGTACGTCTGATAGTCCCTTCTTTCTGTGTGTAAATCATAACATCCTTGAGATATTTACCCACGAGTTCAGAGGGTTTACAGTCGAGGCCAAGGATGTCAACTAATCCCTGGTTTGCGAGCAGGATCTTTCCGTCGGTAAAGGTGTAGCGATATACGCCGTTGTGAGTAAAATCCAGCAGTTTTTTATAAAGGTCGATCATTGTCCTCACTCTCGCGTCTCAACAAAATCTAAAGAAACAGGGAGCGATAGCTATCAGTTATAACTTTTTACATGATCAGCAGAGATTTTGCAATAATTCTTATAAATTTCTTCGTAACTAGATTTGTTTCCTTTTGATGGGATATATGTTTTTCTGATCTTCACCATTCTTTTTGAACCTTCTTCGACTGATGGAAATGCATTGATTCCGTGTGCGGCAAGAATTGCAGCGCCAAGCAGAGAGGACTGCAGATTTTTCATAACTGATACAGGTCGTCCCTGTATGTCTGCCTGAATTTGATTCCATGCATCAATTCCACTATAGCCCCCGCTTAGCCTGATGTCTTCGATCTGCAAGCCCAGAGAGGTGAAGACATCAATAATTTGCCTTGTTTCCATGGATATGCCTTCCATCACTGCCCTGACTATTTCGGCGCCACTGTGAATACTCTTAAGGCCGATAAGTTTGGCTGTTGCTTTGGGATTCCAATAGGGGGCAGATGCTCCGTTCAGGTAAGGCAGGAAGGTGATTCCATTTGCACCAGGTTCAACGTTTGTGACAGTTTCGAAATATTTCCGGGAAAATGATTTATTCCTGAAAAAAATACGATATATCCATTTGAGCCCTGAGCCAGCGCATGTCTGTAAACCTTCAATTTCCCATTTGCCGGGTACGGCATATGAACAACATGTTACACGCATGAGCCGGTCTTTTAAGACTTTACCGGAAAAACAGATCGGTACAGCTACTGTGCCGAGGTTGATTCCTGCTATTCCGGAACTGACGGCTCCAGCTCCGATTCCGGCACACTGCTGGTCACCCGCTCCTGAGACAAGAGGTGTCCCTTCGACCAGACCTGTTTTATGTGATGCTTCCCTTGATAGTCTGCCGACGACCTTGCCCGGAGCGACGAGCGTTGGAAGCTTGTTTTTATTAATACCGGCCAGCCCCAGGATTTCGGTGCTCCATTGAAACTTTGAAATGTTCATCATGCCTGTAAGCGAGGCGTTGGCCCAGTCGCAATAGAAATCATCACAGCCCAGTTTTTTAAGCAGAAAATCATGTACCAGGACAAAACGTTCTGTTTTTTTAAATAACGCAGAATCGTTTTCTCTTATACAAAGAATCTTGGCCAGCGAGAAGACCGGATTATTGGGAAGGCCGGTAATGGAATAATAACGCTTATCTTTGATTTTTCTTTGCAGTTTTTTAATATGATTAACACCACCCATGTCCTGCCATGAAATTGCATTACTTAGGGCACGGCCTTTATTGTCTGTACAAATAACTGTTGCGCGTTGATTGGTGATTGCAAGTGATTCAATGGCTGATGGATTCGTTCTTGATTGTCTGACGGCCCTTTTCAGACAGGAAAATACAGCTTCAGTCATGATGTCAGGGTCGTTCTCAATCCTGCCGTTTCTTGACTTATGGCAGGGACAATATTCGGAGATAATGCCTTCAGTATTTCCTTGTAGATCGAAAATACCTGCTTTTACCACCGTCGTTCCACAATCAACAGCAGCTACGTAAGTTTTCATTACAACAGAAATGTGCTTGTTCGCGGGGCAACAGTCAAGCCTGTCGCGCATAATCCGTTTGATGATTATCAGTGATCAGTATATGATACATATTAAATATGAATATCTACAATTTAATAAGTTTTGCCGGGATGTTCGTCTTGATGGGGGTTGCCTGGCTGATTTCTTCACACAAAAAACAGATGAACTGGCGTGTTATCTTCTGGGGTACATTTATACAGCTCCTGTTTGCGGCATTCATTTTCGTTGCTCCGGCCGGAATGAAGGCTTTCCTGTTTATCAACGATGTCGTGATTAAGATTCTTGATTCGGCATCGGCAGGTACACAGTTTGTTTTTGGTAGACTTGCATTACCGCCAGGTGCAACCAATGCCGATGGAGAGACTTCCCTCGGGTTTATCCTGGCTTTTCAGGCCCTGCCTTCGATTGTGTTTTTTTCGGCTCTCATGTCAATTTTGTATTTCTGCGGAATCATGCAGTTCATCATTCGTGGTTTCGCCTGGGTTTTTACAAAATTGATGCGGGTTTCAGGTGCGGAGTCATTATGTGCGGCAAGTAATATCTTTGTTGGAGTCGAATCGGCGCTTGTCATAAGGCCTCACCTTCGAAATATGACACAGTCTGAACTTTGTACAGTTCTCACTGCCGGTATGGCAACTATTGCATCCAACGTTCTTGTTTTTTATGTTTTCTGCCTTAAGGATGTTTTCCCGAATATTGCCGGTCACCTTGTCTCAGCATCAATATTATCGGCTCCGGCCTCTCTCGTTATGTCAAAGATAATGCTGCCCGAAATGGGACATCCTGAAACGCTCGGGGAAACAGTCAAGCCGTATTATGAAAAGGAAAGCAGTCTGTTTGAGGCAATCATCAATGGGGCAAACGCCGGAATGAAGCTGATCTTTGGGATCGTTGCACTCCTGCTGGCAGTACTTGGACTTGTGGCTCTTGTTAATCTGTTTTTCAACTGGACGGGTGGAAAGGTGAATCTGGTGACGGGCTGGGGAATTGACTGGTCACTGAAAGGATTGCTTGGATACCTTTTCTACCCTTTTACTCTTGTGCTTGGTGTTGCACCTTCCGATGCCGGCATTATCTCCGGGATCATTGGTGAACGTACTGTGGTAACAGAAGTAGCCAGTTACAAGGACCTTGCAACAGCGCTTGCCAAGGGACTGATACATGATCCAAGGTCGGCACTGATAGCCACTTATGCGCTTTGCGGATTTGCCCATGTCGCATCTCTGGCCATATTTGTCGGTGGGACATCGGCGCTGGTTCCTGAAAGGTCAAGGGACATTGCCGGTGTTGGCGTCAGGGCATTGATTGCAGCAACGCTTGCATGCCTTATGACTGCATGTGTTGCCGGTGTGTTTCCCATGAATGAAACTATTCTGCTTGGAAATATCAGGTGAGTTATGACGAGTCCCGGCAAGGTATCCAGGATCAAATTTACCAGTTATACCGATAGTGTCCGGGAGGCATTGGATGAGATTGATGCGGGCAACAATCTGCCTTCAGACAGACTGATAATAATAAAACCAAACCTGACTAATGCCGATAAGCCTCCGGTGACGACCAATGTTGATATTGTCGAGGCCATATATCATTATTGCCGGCAACATACGAAAGCCGAGATTGCGATTGGTGAAGGTTGTGGAAGCGGGAAAACACAGGATGCTTACAAAGCTAACGGTTATACGGACCTTGCGGAAAAACATGGAATCAGGCTTATTGATTTTAACTCCGAAAAAGCAGTGAAGTTGAGTCGCCATGACACCGTTCAGTTAAAGGAACTTTATGTTCCGGAAATAGTGATTGATGCATATGTGATCTCTGTGCCTGTCCTGAAGGACCATAGTTTTACTGTGACGACGATAGCGATGAAAAACATGTTTGGCATTGCTCCGGCACCTTATTATTCCGGTTCATGGAACAAGTCGAAACTTCATAGTCCATCAACGCACAAATCTGTTTTTGATGTTTGTTTGTACAAAAAGCCTGAATTATGTGTGGTGGATGCTTCTGTTGCGCTTGCAGGCATGCATCTTTCCGGGACGGAAAAGAAACTTGGTTTGATCCTTGCCGGTTATGATCCAGTAGCCGTCGACGCTGAAGGAAGCAGACTGATGGGGCATAATCCAAGCAGGATCGGATATTTGAAACTGGCCGACGGTGTGCTCGGTTTTATGTAAATACGGAGATGTATCAATGCATGCAGAACTGAACAATAAGGTTGCACTTGTGACAGGGGGAGGGCGGGGGATTGGACGGAGTATTTGCCTGATGCTGGCAAGAAGTGGGGCAAAGGTTGTCGCCGCTTCCAGGAGCATGGGTGACTTAAAAAGTCTGAAAAATGATATACGCAAACTTGGAGGCGAGATAATGGTGGTGCCAACGGATATTTCAAAAGAAAAAGAGATTGAGCGTTTATTCAGACTGGTTGAAAAGAAATTTGGAAGGCTGGATATTCTTGTGAATAATGCCGGTATGGGTATCTACGGCAAACTAGTGGATTTTTCAGCTTCAGATTTTGACAAGATAATGGCTGTGAATCTTCGCGGTACTTTTGTCTGTTGTAAACATGCCATGAGAATGATGATTCCGGCAAAGAGTGGTTATATCATCAATATTTCCAGTGTTGTAGGATTCAAGGGGTATCCTGCGCAGTCGGCATATGCCGCATCTAAACATGGAATAATGGGGCTGACAAAATCACTGGCAGTTGAGGCGCAGGAGTATGGAATAAGGGTCAGTGCAATCCTTCCCGGCGGAGTCGATACAAAATTGGTGCGGGATGCCAGGCCCGATCTCAAACGTTCTGAATTGCTCAGTCCTGATGATGTGGCTCAGACTGTTGAATATTTACTTTCGCTTTCTGAACGTGCGGCTGTAGATCAGATTTATATCCGGCGGCGTAACAGCGAGCCGTTCTGATCCATAATGGATATGGAAAAAAATCCTGACATCCGTTTCATGGTTGATCATATGTTGATCAAGCTCGGGAAATACCTGCGTATTATCGGGTACGATGCGGCGTGGGATAAAAATCTGAGGACGCATGAACTTATCGTGCGCGCCAATCAGGAGAATCGCATGTTTCTTACGCGCAATACCAAGCTGTCGCACCAGTATCCTGCAGTAAATAGAGTCATGATTCTTACTACTACCGATCCCGTAGAACAACTTTCTGAAGTAGTAAACCAGGTCGGGTTGGATATGAGGTCCGGTCTGTTTTCGAAATGTATTAAATGTAACGTTGTCCTGGATGTAGTGGCGGACAAAAAAGAGATTGAAGGATTTGTACACCCGAATGTTTATTCACGCCATGAAAGGTTTTTCAAATGTCCGGTTTGTGGGACCGTTTTCTGGCATGGCAGTCATGTGGCAAATACCTGTTCCAAACTGGGGATTACACAAGCGGACAAGACACCGTAGAGTTAATTGCGTAACTTTGCCGGCAGTTTATATTTAAGCGGTTCTTCCTGGCCCAGCAGAACATGAAGCGCTCCCGTAGCCAGGGCTTCCATTTCCAGGTTTTGTTTAAAAATGATTATCTGGGCAAGATTGCCGACACGTTTGGTGATTTTTCCTGCAACAAGTTCGGAACGGGCTATGCCACCGGCAAGGACAATGGCGTTGGCGGCATTTCCAAGAACTATGTTCATCGCCCCGATTTCTTTTGCGATCCGGTATGTCATTGCATCGACAGCTTCCTCTGCCCGTGTATCACCATTTGCGATTCTTTCTTCAATCTTCAACAGGGAATCCTCGTTGAGGTAAGAAATTAGTCCGGCATTCTTTGTTAATTCGGTATTCAGTTCTTCCCTGGTGAACTTTCCACTGTAACACAGATCGATAAGATCTTTTTGAGGGAGCGTTCCTGCACGTTGAGGAGTAAAGGGACCTTCGCCAAGCAGGGCGATTGTACTGTCGATGATTTTGCCATGCTTGACAGCGGCAACAGAAATACCGCCGCCGAGATGGGCAACAACGAAACTGGATTTGTCAAATGGCAGGCCCACGGTTTCAGCAGCCTTACGCGCAGCGGCCCGGATGCTCAGCACATGGCCAACATTCCGCCGCTCGATGGGCGCATAACCTGAATATCTGGCTTCAGTCTGGAATTCGTCTACAACGACAGGGTCAACGGAATAGGCGGGAACCATGTATTCTTTCGCCAGTCGCGCGGCAATTGGAATTCCAAGGTTGGATGCATGATCCATTTCGGCGTAGTCACGGACACCGCTTATGATGTCATGTTCAACCTTGATCTTTTTGTTTACAACGGTACAAATTTTATAAGCACCACTGCTGATCCGCTGACCCTGGCGGTTCAGGAATCCTCCGCGGCCGACGATTGCATCGATCTTCTTGTTAATATGTTTGCCGAGGAATTCCTTTATTTGTTTTGCGTATAATTCTACTTCGGAATCCATTGTTTTACCGTGAAGCCCGGCCTTGTGTTTATGTGGTACCTCGAAATCCTGCAGGCACGTTGCGTTCTCAAAGAGTGCCAGTTTTGTCGATGTGGAACCGGGATTGATCGCGAGAATGGTAAAGGTCGGATTGAGATCGGTATCTGCATGTTTGACAATCTGGATGTTCTTTTTCTTCTGCAGATAGTTTGCATAAATACACGAAAGCGCAATTGAATCGATTTTTGTTTTTTCCGGATCGGACCGTGATGAAATGATATAAGGCGCTTTGATGCCAACAGTAACGCAGGCCATGGATGCAGTGTTTGTGACCACAAGGCGCATCAGCATTTTGTACATTATGTTGGCGGCATCCAGGCCGGGATTCACCAGGATGTCAGCCTTGCCTGCAACTTCATAGATGGGGGTTCCCTTGGTCAGATTGGGCAGTTTTACGCGGACAGATTCCCGGTCAACGGCAAGATCAAAGGAAAGTGGCCCATAGACGATGGCGTTTTTCCAATATGCCTTAGCAAGTTCATCTGCCATGACCGTTGATGGAAGCGCAGGTATTACTTTCTCATTACCGGAGAGCAGAGCAATCCTCGGTTTGCGCAGTTTAAGCACAGAGTGTGCGATTTCAGCGGCATTATTAATTAGCCCTGTCATCCGGCTGTAGTTCAAAATGGCCGATACACCTGAATCTGTCATGATCATTGTGCGGCCGTCGCTGATACAGTCAGCCTGGAAAACAGTTACCAGTGACATCGTGTCACGTGTCCTGATTTTAACCAATTGTCTGTTCAGTATCGGTGTAGAAATGTTTCCTTTCTGGATGATTTCCGCCTGTCCGTTACGCGCCAGTTCTTTTATCCTGGCTGCTGTTTCCTCCTGAGATGATGTGGAGATGATATCTGAAGCGGCAATTTGAACATCGGCTTTCTCGGCAGCGCGTTTCATTTTTTTCTCGTCTCCAACTAGGACGCATTGCTTCACGAATGGTTTTTCGCGAAGACACGTGTAGAGCGAGATGTCTTCTTCCCTGTCACCCCCGGCAATAAAGACACGTCTTGGAGGCAGAGATGCTGCAATATTCTGGAATTCAGAAATGGTTATGGCGGACACAAAATCCTGCCGTGGTGGAGTCATATTTTATCCTGTCGCCTGGATGCCTTTTCTCTGTGTGCAGCAGTGTCAGGTACTAAAGAAAAAGTGCCTGACACTGGAACCGAAGACTTGTTTCTTCTGTATTATTTTTTTGTTTTCTTCTCAGCTTTTAATTCGTTGTACAATTTAAAAGCCTTCTCGGGGTTAACGCCTTCGTGAACAACTGCTTTAACGGCTTGGATCATTGCCACGGGGTGTTCTGCCTGGAAGATGTTCCGGCCCATGTCTACACCAAGTGCGCCCTGGTCAACGGCCATATAGGCCATCTTAAGAGCATCCAGTTCCGGCAGTTTTTTGCCACCGGCAATTACTATTGGTACCGGGCATCCGGCCGTAACCTGTTCAAAGTTTTCTTCGCAATAGTATGTCTTGATCACCTGGGCTCCGTTTTCGGCCAGTACCCTGGTTGCCAGACCCAGGTAACGTGCGTCCCGGGTAAGTTCCTTCCCAACCGCTGTGACACCGAGGGTGGGGATGCCGTAACGGTTACCCGTTTCAATCATCTTGCAGAGATTACGAACCGTAAGCGCCTCGAATTTACTGCCGATGGCCACCATGACTGCCATCATGGAAGCGTTAAGACGTATGGCATCTTCAATTTCAACACCAACACATTCGTCGTTCAGTTCAGTCAGAACCGTTGAACCAGCCGAACATCTCAGGGAAATGGCCTTGTTATAGGTCGGCGGCACGCATGCACGTAATACACCGCGAGTACACATCAGACAATCGGCATATTCCAGTAATGGAAGTATGGTTATGTCTATGCGTTCCAGGCCGGAAGTGGGACCCATGATATAACCATGGTCAAATGCCAGCATGACCGTTTTACCGCTTTTAGGACTGAACACCCGGGAGAGACGGTCCTTCATACCCCAGTCATAGTTGTTCGATCCTTTGAGTTTATATACCGTGTTAACTGCCGGGATCCCGATTCCGTAGTCTTTTGATTCCTGATTGCCTGTAGCTTCAGCCATTTTGATATCCCTCCTTCATTCCTATAAACAGGAACGACATTGATGTCGCCCCAGGGTCAACATGTCCGATTGACCGTTCTCCAATGTTCTTTGCACGGCCAAACGTTGCCTTCATTTCCTTTGTCGATTCCGCACCCTTCGCGGCGGCGTCTGCACCATCCGCGAGTGTCTGTCCGAGATTTTTTCCGGAGTCTGCTGCAGCGCGTAAGGCCGCCATTGCAGGAACCAGCGTATCAATCATGGTCTTGCCGCCGATCTCTGCCTTGGTGTTCTTGCGCAGTTTTGCCACGCCTGCTTCCATCATTGATACAAACGTTTTGCAATCCAGCAAAGCATTATCTGCAATTGCTTCACTCATTCCCATGAAAAAAGAACCGTAGAGGGGGCTTGTCGAACCTGCATCCGTCGACATGGCCGCCCATCCGATGTCCTTGAGGAGTTTCTTAAGGTTCTTGCTGTTGTCTTTTGCGATTACGCCAATGATGGCCTCTGCCACCTTGAAGACTGCCGTGCCATGGTCACCGTCACCCGTTGCTGAATCCAGCTTGGAAAGGTAATCACGGTTGGCCTTGATTTTTTCGGCGGCAGTTTTCAACATCCTGACGACGCCGTCATAATCAACGTTGTCTGACATTATTCTGCTTCCTTAATCTACTAACGCACAGTCCAATAGGGAGCGTCAGCCGGAGCATACATAAGCTTCAGAAGTTCATCGTCCAGTTTGGCGACGAACATCTGGAACCCGCCCATTTCCTGAACTGTCAGGTATTCACCAACAAGTGAATGAACCACCTTTATACCCAGACCTTGTATGTACTTTTTTGCAGCACGGTATACGATGAACATTTCCATCTGCGTTGTGGCGCCGGCCCCGTTGATCATGAGGTGGATCTTGTCACCTTTCTTTGCTTTCACTGCCAGGATCAGCTGGGTGGCCATCTTTACGGCAGTCTCATCGGCCGACAGCATTTTTGAACGGCCGGTTCCGGCTTCGCCATGCTGACCCATTCCGATTTCCATTTCGTCATCAGCCAGCGTGAAGATTTCCTGGCCGGACTGGGGATGGGTTGCTGGTTTCAAAGCAACGGCCAGTGTCGCCATGTTGTTATTGAACTTTTCGGCTATCGTGTAGACCTCGTCAAGGCTCTTACCGGCTTCTGCGGCAGCGCCTGCCACCTTATAAAGGGGGATACAACCTGCAAGGCCACGTCGATTTTCTATTGGTGAGTCGGCACCAGGGGCAATGTCCTCGTGGGTGAGGATCATTTTTACCTTTATACCTTCCTGCTGGGCCATTTCCATTGCCATGTTTCCGCTCATCACATCGCCTGCATGGTTCAGCACCACGAAAAGAATTCCGGCATCACGTTTAAGCAATCTCATTGCCTCGATTACTTTTGGCGCGCCGGGTGCGGCAAAAATGTCGCCAACTACAGATGCATCGAGCATGCCTTCGCCAACGAATCCGCTCAAGGCTGGTTCGTGTCCCGCACCGCCAAGGGTGAGAAGAGCAACCTTTTTCTTGTCCTTGGCTTTTAAACGCATAACGATCTTGTCTGATACAAGCTGTACCTTGTTCGAAAAAGCTGAACAGTATCCTTCAAGAAGTTCGGCTGTCAGATTGTCAGGTTTATTGATGAATTTTTTCATTGTCATGGGAATTTCTCCTAATGTGTTTAAAACTCAGCCTTCCTGCATCAGTTCTATTGGTACGCCTTCTTCAACGATGAATCCAACGGTCAAACCAGGCGCAGGAGAGAAGGGTTCCATGAGCACCTGTTTTCCTGCCATGGCTTTTTTCAAGTCCTCAACCTTGTAGGCAATATGCGCCGTCTTCTGGAGAAGTTCAGGGAGAGGACTCCCCGGCTCAAAACGCAGGAATTCAATCTTGTTCGGGCTGTCGGCCACATTTGTTACATAGAGCTTTGCGCCCGCCATGTAGTTTTCTTTTTTCTGCTTCTTGTTCGTTGGTATACCGAAGTGATGCAGTTCTCTCATTATACTCTCCTTTATGGCTGTATTAGAACACAACTGTCTTGTTTGTGAATTCGAGGGCAGGGCCATAATGCGGTGAACCGTATTCCGTGACAATCGCGCCCTCGGGACCGCCGATCATGAAATGTTTTGCCGTTGAACGGTTGAGTGTGCCGATTTCGCCCTCTTTCAGTATCTTGCAGTTTTTCACGGTGATACCATTTGCCTTGAGCTGGCTTTCCGGGAGTTTTATGGGGAGATCTTTGGTCGGTTCGCCTTCTCCGAAGGTATAGATCATGCCATGCCGGACCTGCCAGGATTCCATCTTCGCCTTGCCTTCTGTGCAATTATTGTGACCATGCTCCACAATCATCTGTCCGGGAAGAAGATATATTTCGTGACCGAAATACCCCGCATCGGTATTATTAATCCAGAATATTCCAGCCATGCCGACATTCAGGAAATCATTCTGAGCAAAATCGCTGGTCCAGAACTGATCTGTTTTCAGGATGGGATAGACGGGATAATTGAAATGCCGCATCATGTCGTAGTACGCATTAAGAGCCTTTTGCTTGTTGAACTTACCGTTGTCGTAGAAGTCGCTTTTTACCAATCTCTTCATGCATGGTCTCCCTGTACTTAGGCAGGAGCTGGCCATTAAAGCACCTGCGCCTGCTGCTATTGATTGTAATACCGAACGTCGCGTGATGTTATTTGATTCTGACATATTATGTTACCTCCCTGTTTTTCTGTGTAACAGAAGATAAGTTGACTGATCAGGATTGATTGCGTTCTATATATCAATCCTGATTCTATGTATAAGATAGGCAGTGGTTGTTCAAGATAATTGTGCCATATTTCAGGAAATAGTTGACAGATTTAGAGCTTGATTCGGTTCAATAGTGGTATAAATATGAAACCATGTTTGATATATAGACCATTACAGAGGTGAGGCAGTGACTACTTCAGGCAATACTTCAAAGGCCGGTTCGAAATACATGGTGCCGAACCTTGAACGTGCCCTTGTTATAATAGAATACCTGCTGGATTATCCGGATGGGCTGGGGTTGACGGAATTGACGATGGGCCTGGGTTTTCCCAAAAACAGCATATTCCGGATTGCAATGACATTACTCGAAAAAGGATATCTTGAACGTGATGAACAGGCAAAGCGATTCAAAGTCAGCCGCAAGTTTCTGGCCATAGGGCACAGGGTACTTTCAGAAAAACCAATTATCCCGTTGGCGCTGGACATCATGCGTGAATGCCGTGATGTTGTGAAAGAATCCGTGTTTATTGGAACGCTTGTTGAGAATGAGGGTGTTGTTATGGAACAGGTGCTCGGTTCACACCCATTCAAGTTCACTATTGATCCCGGGATGCGTTTTAAACTGCATGTAGCCGCTCCGGGTAAGGCGTTACTGGCATTTCTGCCTGAAGGGGAGAGAGAAACGTTGATCAGCCGTTTGAACCTGGTCCGGTTTAATGAACGGACAATAACTACCCGGAAGGGATTGAGGGAAGAATTGAAGCGAGTACGCGAATCCGGTTTTGCGCTGGATCGTGGCGAGGAACTTCATGGCATCGTCTGTGTGGGGGCGCCGGTATTTAACCAGCATGGTTATCCTGTTGCCGCCATATGGACAACCGGCCCTGAGGACAGGATTGATGAAGCATCTTATTCAAGGATTGGCAATATTGTCAGGTCCCATGCTGATCGCATATCCCAGCGCCTTGGCTACGAACCTCCAAAGGCCTGATTTCGTGATGAAGTTTAACGGTTTAGGGTATAAGACAAAATTGATGGTATTGGGGTTTAAGCATCGGTTCCGCGGCTTTGGCCGTCTGAATCACACGTGATTCCGCCCCGTCCGCTTTGTTCTCAAACACGGCGCGGATATTTATCCAGCGCCGCATTTGACGCCTTGCGGACGGAGCGAACTGACGTGTTCTCATACGGGGGTGAGACAATCTCACCCGACCCAAGCCGCGAAACGGTTGCCATTGCCCGTCAGTTGACGGGCAAATTCTCGAAGTGATGGTTGTCAGGCTTTTTTATGGAATCTGGCAAAATCGGATGAATGAAATAACTAACGCACGGCACGGATTCGGTAGAAGCGTGTCTGATTGGTTCCTGGAATATCAATATAATTGGTTGAAACAGTAGTCGGTGGTAAATTCGTGAATAAATTGGTCCACGTTATGCCTGTGGAATTTAGATAATCGCTTTTTTCCAGGAACTGCGACGAGTTCTGTCCGCCAGACCATAGAATTCTTATTCCGCTTTCTTCAAAGACAATATCAGTAATTGCAAGTGTTGAGGTTGAACTTGTGGGGTCGGTATCAGCCAGATATTCCTGCCATGCCTGAAGTCCGTCGTTGTCGGTATCAGACATTACGGCAGATTCAAAATTTGTGGCCCAGCCATATTGATCCAGCCACCATTTTGGAGTGGGTGAGTTGGTGGTCATTTCTTCGATATACAATGCATCGAGTTGGGCAGGACCTGTAACGGTTAAATTCAGCGGATTATTCGTTGATACTATATCATTAGTCCAGCAGTCGAATATACAATAGTTGGTTGTGAATGCCTGACAGGACAGGAGCGTATCTTTAGGATACCAGCCGTTGGGTGGGGTAATAACGTGTCCCGAAGGTTTGGACTGGAGATTGATCCAGTAGTTTGTGTTCCAGAGCCATGTCAACGTTGCGTTATTAGTGTGCGTCATAACAAAACTGTTCGTTACACCCGAGTCAGGCACATTACCTATCATAATCCATCCATAACACACGTATTGCGTCGTACCGTCGTTGATAATATTGCTTACGCTGTTGGTAAGGATTGCATTAACGTCATTGGTATGTACACCAACACCAGGATTTGGAACACCATACGAAGACACCACAGTCAGAACCGGGTAATAGATATAGCTAAAGGCATTCGACTTCACGGTCACGCCATAACTTGTGGAATATACCTGCACATCACCAGTACACGGAGGACTTGCCCCTGCTGTCACCACAATTTGCGTGGCACTCTGACTTTGGATCGTCGCCGACACGCCGCAAAGCGTAACATTCGTTATGTCTGCGCCATCACCTAGATTCGTACCCGTAATGACGACAGGATAGCCACCGATATAACTACCGCTGGACGGGCTAACGCCGGGATCAATTCCAGTAATAAGCGGATACCGATATACATTGGTACGTGGATAAATATCACACCCACCGATAGCATACAGCACACCATTCAAGACACCTGCCGCCAAACCAAAACGTGCGGCCGGTAAACCTGCCACTTCTAACCAATTCGTTCCATCGTAGCAGTACACGTTGGTTTGCGCGACAGCGTAGAATTCATCTCCACCAATGGTGTATAGCATGTCGTTCAGCACACCCGCCGCCATCCAAGACCGCGCGACCGGCAAACCTGCCACTTCCTGCCAGTTCGTTCCATCGTATCGATAAACGTTGGTCGTGTAAGTATCGCTATGATAAATCCCACCAACGGCATACAGCGCACCATTCAACACACCTGCAGCTTGACGACTCCGCATAGCAGGTAATCCCGCCACTTCCTGCCAGTTCGTTCCATCGTATCGATAAACATTGGTCGTATATGTAACACCATTATACCCACCAACAGCATACAGCGCTCCATTCAGTACCCCCGCCGTCAAATGAGAACGCGCGGCCGGCAAACCTGCCACTTCCTGCCAGTTCGTTCCATCATATCGATAAACGTTGGTTCGCGGTCCATTATCTTCCCCAAACCCACCAACGGCATATAGATTACCATTCAACACACTTGCAGCCATCCATGACCGAGGGGCCGGTAAGCCCGCCACTTCTAACCAATTCGTTCCATTGTATTGATACACATTGGTTGTTGAGGTAATAGTACCGCTCCACCCACCAATAGCATACAACTTCCCTTCCAGCACAGCAGCTGTATGACCCCATCGCTCGACAGGCAAACCTGCCACTTCCTGCCACTGCATTCCAGCACCTATCTGTCCTGCTGGGTTCACCGTATATGCCCCAAAAAATGTCGTATCGCCAACCGATGCAGATCGGATGATAATATCTTTCACACCCGCCGATCCGATCGCCGGAACTATAATCGTCACCCAATTCGTACCCTGTCCTGTTATCTGCGCCGACACACCGCCTACAGCGACATTCGTAATGTCAGAACCGCTGCCTAGCGTGATGTTTGTAAGCGTGATTGTGTTGCCGCCCATAGACGGCCCCTCATTTGTGGAAATTGTCGCCACACTACCAGTTACAACGAGGCATACACCGATACTGGTGTAATTAACGGAAAAACCATTCGGAACATTGGTACTGCTGAATGTTCCGCTGAGACTGCCGCAGGATAGTATCTGGAATTGACTGTTTATTGCAAACACACACCTATTTGTCAGACTGACGTTCAGCGGACCGCTAAGAGAAACGTTGTTACTTACATTGAATTGACCGAACTGGCCGGCATTTGGCCCACTCACCCTGATGGCCAACGCTCCATTTCCCTGTAAATAGTCACTACTGCTTAGTATCAACTTCTCACTGTCTACCTCTATCGTCCCGCCATAATTGGTAAATGCTCCCGATATCATGGACGTACCCGTCCCGCTGCTCTTGCGTATTAAACCGTAATTCAAGCATGACGCTGCAAGAACACCTCCATCACCAACAAACTCATACACCCCGGTCGACAGGTTGACCAAACAACCATTATCAGAACTCAGCGTCCCGCTGTTCGTCTGCCGTATCAATCCAGCGTTATATAACGTCCCCCAACTAATCGCCGGATTGTTCGTAGCCCAGATCGTAACCGTATTGATATTGGTCGCATCACCTCTCATAGCCCCGCCAGTCCACCAGAACATCCCAGCCGGAAAATTCCACGTAGCACCCGAAGACATGGGACCATAGTCCTCCCTCATCTGTACCTGTCCCGCACCACTGCCACTTATCTCACCTCTCCAAAATGTAAAAGGTTCATTGGATATATCCAGAACAGCACCTTCCGCCACCACAAAGGTCCCGGTGCAAATACTGTTACCGGTGGAATTCGACAACCACAACCGCCCGCTGTCCACCTCTATCGTCCCGCCATAATTGGTAAATGCTCCCGATATCATGGACGTACCCGTCCCGCTGCTCTTCCGTATTAAACCGTAATTCAAGCATGACGCTGCAAGCACCCCTCCATCATCAATAAACTCGTACACCCCGGGCGACAGGTTGACCAAACAACCACCATTATCAGAACTCAGCGTCCCGCTGTTCGTCTGCCGTATCAATCCAGCGTTATATAACGTCCCCCAACTAATCGCCGGATTGTTCGTAGCCCAGATCGTAACCGTATTGATATTGGTCGCATCACCTCTCATAGCCCCGCCAGTCCACCAGAACATCCCAGCCGGAAAATTCCACGTAGCACCCAAAGACTGGGGACCATAGTCCTCCCTCATCTGCACCTGTCCCGCACCACTGCCACTTATCTCACCTCTCCAAAATGTAAAAGGTTCATTGGATATATCCAGAACAGCACCTTCCGCCACCACAAAGGTCCCGGTGCAAATACCGTTACCGGTGGAATTCGACAACCACAACCGCCCGCTGTCCACCTCTATCGTCCCGCCATAATTGGTAAATGCTCCCGATATAATGGACGTACCCGTCCCACTGCTCTTGCGTAGTAATCCATAATTCTCAAACTTCACCGCCAGCTCACCTCCATCCCCAAGAAATTCATACACACCAGACGGCCGATTAATTAATATCCCGTCTGCTGCAGATCTGAACGCCCCACTGTTGGTCTGTCGGATCACTCCCGCATTGTACAACTCGCCATAATCATAAGTCGGACTGTTGGTTGCCCATATCGTAACAGTGTTGATATTGGTCGCAACACCCGTCATTTCTCCGCCTGTCCACCAAAACATTCCAGACGGAAAGTTCCATGTCGCACCTTGACCGGAACAAGGTCCTATACCCTCCCTCAACTGTACCTGTCCTGCACCACTCCCGCTTATTTCACCGTACCAATACAGAAGAAGTGCCGAGCCGGAAAAATCCAAAACCGCACCTTCCGCCACTACAAACGTCCCGGTAGAAATAATGCCATAGCTGGTGTTAGTAATCGCCAGCCATAACCGCCCGTTGTCTACCTCTATTGTCCCTCCATAATTACGAAAACCGGAATGTATGATGGAACTGCCGATTCCGCCGGTTTTTCGAAAAAGTCCTAGGTTGGTTATAATGCCACTGCCAGTAATATCGATATCGCCCTGAAGATCGACATTACTGACTGTAAGTGACGAGGAAGGCGAAAGATTCAATCCGCCATCGGGCTGGATCGTTAAGTTATTGATCGTAATGTGGACATCAAGGTTTGCCGGAGCCGGGAATAAATTTGATCGAGACTGGCCACCAAGAAGGACGTTATCACTGACCGAATTGAAGCCTGGGTAGGAACCATTCGGTGCATTGGTGGCGTCCCAATTATCCGGATCGCTCCAATTGGTATTGTTTGCCCAATTCCAGATATAGTTGGTACCGTCGGATTTGGCGAGACTTACGGTCTGCACGAGAATCAGCAGTATCAGGCAGGCGCGAATTCCCGCCAGTTTCATCCACCGAATCAGATATCCTCCAACAGAAACTGAATTAAACTTTCTTCTATGCATCAAATATCCCATCTGATCAATTGGAACAGAGACCTTTTGAAAAAAATAGAGAAATAACACATATGGAAGAAAAAGGGTGTTATTTTCCCGGAAACTGCCTGCCACCCTCGTTCCTCGCCAAGAACCTGTGGCTAATAAACTCATGCACCACTCCGACCATTTTGAAGATTATCTACATAGTATCGCATTAATAAGTAAGTTTGGCAAGAATACTCCAGTGCTCTCTTCTTCGGACATCACCAGTCACTTCCCATCAGGTCCGGTTCTTGGTTGACTGGTAGCTTCTGTTCTGTAAAAGTGCTGGCAATATCAGATAGGAATCATAACCTGAAGTTCCTCGATGTATGTTGGGTTATCAAATGGATACTGAAAGATTCCAGCATGATTTCATGAGCCGGGTGTATAACCCCTGGCAGTTTACCAGCCTCCTCGAACATCTTCCGGATGTTTATTTTTTTGCCAAGAACAGGGATAGTCAGTTTGTGATGGCAAACAACCAGTTCCTGGATTTGCTTGGGCTGAACAATCTAAGCGACGCTATTTCCAAATCCGATCTGGACTTTTTTGAATATGGACTTGCCAGTGAATACATTCGTGAAGACCGGATGGTGGCTGACATTAAACGAACGGTTCCAAATCAACTCTGGATGGTGCCTAATCTCAAACTTGGAACTGTTTCATGGTTTAGAAGTACGAAAATGCCGGTTTATTCCAGGAAAGGCACTGTCATCGGGATCGCAGGCATCATGGAAGAGGTCGCTTGTAATGATTCACCTGCGATATCATGTGACAAGATGGTTAGAGTTGTAGATTTCATATCGAAAAATTACCATCGTAAAATCGCGCTTGAAGAACTGGCTGTGATGGCCTGCCTGTCGGTAAGTCAGTTTGAGAGAAGATTCAGGCAAATGTTTCATGTCTCTCCTGTTAAATATCTTTCCAAGGTGCGGGTTGATGCAGCGTGTCGGGCGCTTAAAAGCACGAACAGAACTCTTACCGATATTGCGCTTGATGCAGGTTTTTATGATCACAGCCATTTTTGCAGGCAATTCAGGAAACATACCGGTGTGACTCCAAAAGAGTACCGGGAAACACGAGGTTTGGGAGTCAGGCGTCAAGAGTTTATAGATTCTGAATGACTATATTCTGGTTAGGATAATGGATTATTTTGGATGCCGATATCGTACACAAATTTGCCTTATTTATCCAAGACGGTGTGTATATGTAGTGCTAATATATAATAATAATTTAAAGTTGTAGTCGTTCGAATATTCACGTTTATAAATTTCCAGGCAACATGGTCCCGACTCTCCGGAAGGTCGGGACGCCGTGGCGACATCAAGTCTTGTTAATGTAGCCGCCCCGCTGTGTCGGGGCGTATCTAAAATAAAAGGAGGAGGATCACATGGCAACAAATATGGAAAAACTATACCAGGAACGACTCACCCGATATGTGACGGCCATGCGGAATGAAAAACCCGATAAAATTCCCATCCGTCCTTTTGTTGCAGAATTCACATCAAAATATGCCGGCTTTACATGTCAGGATGTTGCTCATGATTATAACAATGCTTTTATTGCCGCACGCAAATGTGCCGCTGATTTTGACTGGGATGCGGTTGTCGGTAACATGGTTTATGTCTGGACCGGTCTGGCCCAGGCAATAGGACTGAAATATTATGCCATACCCGGGATTCATATTCCGGCTGATACGGGGTTCCAGTACCGTGAACCGGGCGAAGAAGATGCCTTTATGAAGGCTGATGAGTACGACGCATTGATAGACGATCCTACAGGATTTCTTTACAATGTCTGGCTCCCGCGCGTTTCAACCGAAATAAGTCGTATCGGCGAAGCGTCTACATATCGCAACAACCTGGCGCTGGTGAAGGGCGCAATGGCGATGTTGAGTTATTTCTATGGGTTCGGAACTCAAAACGCGCTTCTGCGGTCGGAATCGGGGACAGTGTCGGCTATAGCCGGAATTTTCAAGGCGCCGTTCGATATCATCGCGGACAAGTTGCGCGGTTATATCGGGCTTACAATGGATATGATCGAACAACCGGAAAAAGTCATGAAGGCATGCGAAGCATTGATGCCGCACCTTTATAATGTTGCCATTACTTCGGCCGATCCGAACAAGCAGGTTCCCATTGGTTACTGGATGCACAGGGGGTGCGTACCGTTTGTTTCCAAGGGAACTTTCGAATCGCACTACTGGTCAACGGTGAAACCCATCATTGAGGAATTATGGAAGAACGGGCATCAGACACTTTTCTATGCAGAAGGCAAGTGGGATGCGCATCTGGAAAGTTTCACCGAATTGCCGGACAGGAGCATTGTTTATCATGTCGATCAGGGCGATATTTTCAAGGCGCACAAGGTGCTGGGTGAAAAGTTCTGCCTGAGTGGTGGCATTCCAAACTTTATACTTTCATACAAAACGCCGGACGATGTAAGGGCCTGTTGCAAGAAGGTGATAGACGGTGTTGCAAAGAATGGCGGTTATATCATGGATGCCGGCGCCATCATGCAGAATGATACAAAGGCGGAAAATCTGAAGGCGTTAACTGATTTTACCCGCGAATATGGTGTCTATTCTTCCGGAGCAGTTAAACTGAAGAATGATGACAAGCGTCAGGTTGTGCCGGATCCAAAAGCCAAATTCGGCAGGGGCTATGGCATGGCGGGCCGTCCTCAACCAAGAGTACCTCCCGGCGCATGTATTCCATGGGAACAGAAAGTAAAAGAGATTCCCAATATTACCGGGAACAAGGAATTGGTCGAGACCATTTGGAAAAACATCGAAGGATTCGGCAATATGTTCATCTGGCAGTGTCTGCTTTCTTTCTAGCCTGATGAATTAATCGGGCAGGTAATCTTTGTAAACAGCAATATGGCCATTGAGAAATCCGGGAATGGTCTGCATCATTACGAATTCTACCGGACAAAAAAATGACGGGGAAACCTGCCACAAAAACTTCATAGGAGTCCTTATATGCATCGCTTGATGATTTTGTTTGTAATGGTAATTATCTGTCTGGGTAGTCTGGTTCTACTGGCCGATAACACCCCGCCGGAAGGTTTCACCGCGCTCTTTAATGGCAAGGACCTCATTGATTGGGAAGCGAAGGGTAGCGCAAAGGTCCAGCCGATTCCAGGATGGCAGGATCACTGGAAAGTCGAAGGTGGTGTCATTAAGTATGACGGTAAATGTAACAGTCTCTGGACGAAAAAGAGTTTTGTTAACTTCATACTGTTGGTCGACTGGCGTATGCCGGCAACGAACGTGGACAGTGGTATTTATGTTCGAGGTAGTTCAAAGTGCCAGGCAAATATCTGGAATAGTCCGGTTGGTTCCGGAGAAGTGTGGGGATACCGTACTGACAAAACCCTTTCCGAAGAAATCCGCAAGGCCGCTACACCATCAAAAAGGGCAGACAAGCCTGTCGGTGAATGGAATTCCTTCGTCATTACGGTCAAGGGCGATCGTATGACTGTCGTCCTCAACGGCGAGACCGTTATCAACAACCTTCAGATGATCGGTTGCCCCAGAGAAGGTCCCGTTGCCCTCCAGCATCATGGTCAGCCTGTTGAGTTCAAGAACATTTATATAAAGGAAATTAAATAACATAAACATGGGTTAAATTATGAATAATAAAATTAAAAAAATATCCCGTCGAAACTTCATAAAAAGCGCGGCGGTTTTGGGCGCAACAGCAGTATGTCCGTCTATATTACCTTCGTCTGTTTTTGGGGCTGATTCACAGGTATCGCCCAGCAATAAGATCACAATTGGCTGTATCGGAGTTGGAGGTCATGGTTTGGGCGTGAATTTCAATGCCTTCCTGCATCAACCTGACGTACAGATTGTTGCAGTTTGTGACGTGGATCGTGGACGTGCTGAGAATGCACAGAGTAAAGCCCACAGTCATTACAAAAATAAGGATTGTGCATCCTATACTGATTTTCGCGAAGTCCTTGCCCGTAAAGATATTGATGCCGTCATGGTTTCCACTCCCGACCACTGGCATGTACCGATATCGCTGATGGCAATCCGGGCTGGTAAAGATGTGATTTGTGAAAAACCGACTTTAACGATAGAAGAAGGACGTGTTTTGAGTGATACCGTGAAACGGCATGGCGCTGTATTCCAAACCTCAACCGAGGACCGATCAGTCCCGCAATATCATAGGATGGCTGAATTAGTCCGGAATGGACGGATAGGGAGACTACAGACAATCCGTGTGACGTTACCTATATGGGGTGGGACACCGCTAGAAATGCAGAAACCAGCTCCGGTGCCACCTGATTTCGACTATGAAATGTGGCTTGGACCGGCGCCATATGCGCCGTATGCGCCAGGCCGGTGTCATTTTCACTTCCGCTGGATTCGTGATTATTCTGCAGGAATGCTTGCGGATTGGGGTACACACATGATCGATACATCCCAATGGGCCAACAATACCGAGTTTTCAGGGCCGGAACAAATTGAAGGCAAGGGTATATTTCCGACCGAAGGTATTTACAATGCGGCAAAGGAGTTTCACCTGGAGTACACGTATGCGAATGGTGTGAAGCTGCTTGTCGACAGCGGTGGTACAAGCTTGAGGTTTGAGGGAACGGACGGGTGGGTGAGTAACGCGAGCTGGCGGGCACCTGTGGAAGCCAGTTCAAAGAAAATTCTAAACAGTGTCATTCGTCCTGAAGAAATTCATCTTTATACATGTCCCGGGGGCGAACATCGGAACTTCCTTGACTGTGTCAAGTCGCGGCGCAATCCATATTTTCCGGCCGAGATCGGACACCGTTTATGTACACTTCTGCATGCAGGTAACATCGCATTGCTGCTTGGTAGAAAGTTGAGATGGGACCCGGTAAAAGAAGAATTTCTCAAAGATGTTACGGCCAATCAAATGCGGTCACGTCCGATGCGGGCACCATGGACTCTCTAGTTAAGCGTTAACGAACCTGTAATAACAAACAGCTGAATTAAAAAGATAATTCTAAAACAGGAAAATATCATGAAGAACATTATGTTGATTCTTAGTATTTGTTGTTTCGCTCTGACCGCGTTACGGTCAGAAAACGATCCGTATGCGGAATTATCTGCATACGATGCCGGACCACAGACCATTGCTCTTTCGTTGATCGAAAAAGAATTTCGTGAGGGTGGGCCTGCAGTTTACGAGCAAGTCGAGGCGAGATTACTAGCAGTTCTTTCCAAGCCGGAATCAACTTATGCGTGTAAGAAATTTATATGTGAAACGCTTGGTATCGTTGGTTCCAAAGCCTGTATCGAGCCGATGTTGAAACTTCTGGCAGATGAAAAAACAGCAGACATGGCCAGGACGGCTCTTGAAAGATTGCCTGGTAAGTCTTTTGATAAGGCACTGCTGAATGCGTTGAAATCATCAAGCGACCGTATACGGATTGGGATAATACAGTCACTTGCCACACGTCATAATGCAGGACTGGCGGGTGTTCTCAAGGGGTATCTTGGCTCAGGTGATTTGGAATTAATTCAATCTTCACTGCAGGCCCTTGCCAGGGTTGGGGGAACTGATGCCGTCAAGGTTTTAACATCGGTCAGGCTGGCTGATGAATTTCAACCATTACGTGAACGTGCATTGGTTGACGCTGCCTTCAATCTTGCCAGGACAGGCAGTAATCGAAAAGCCCTCAAGATGTTCGAGCAGGAATACAAGAATGGAACAAGTCTGCCGGCAATCATCGGAGCATTCAATGGTTTGATTGATTATGGCAAGGATACGTTACCGGTACTGACAGGTGTATTGAAAAATGAACACAAGGCACTGGCACTGGCGGCGGTAAAGACGTCGATGAGGTTGAGTGATCCCGCGGTAACAAAAATTTTGATTGATGTATTTCCGTCGGTTAAACCTGCAGTTCAACTGGCCATCGTGCGCGCGCTTGCCGAGCGTGAAGATGTTGCAGGATTACCCGTGATAAAGATTGCACTGACCAGTCAGGACGAAGGCGTAAAAGGTGAAGCAATTGTTGCACTGGAGAAGCTTGGGGATGTGAGTGTTGTCAATGACCTGGCGACACTTGCAGTAGATGGCGGAAATCTTTCTGCAGCGGCTCAGCAGACTTTGAGCCGGGTCAGGGGACCGGATGTAAATGATACGTTGACAAAACTTCTGGACGATCCCGATCCGAAGAAAGTTCGTGTTGCAGCAATGGCATTAAAATTACGTGATGAAAATTCAATCATTCCCCGTTTATTGAAGATGGTGGAAAGTGAAAAAGCTGACACGCGCAGTTTGGCGATAGAAGTGCTTGATGGCTTTGCAGGAGAAAATGAAATTCCAGAGTTGATTCGATTGTTGAACAAGGGCGCTGGATCGAGTGATTCAGACAAGGTTGCCTCGATTATATGGAAAGCAACTCGTATGATTGATAAAGATGATGATCGCTTCATTAAACTATGGAGTGATGTTGGAAATTGTCCAGAACCGGTAAAACTGGCAATTCTGCCATATGCAAATTCGGCGGGCGGGGCTGGGTCTCGGAAAATTGTTACCGATACTATTGCTTCCGGTTCGGATGCAATGAGGGATCGTGCAGTGCGGGTGTTGTTCAGCTGGCAGAATGACCAGGCTGTAAAATCGATACTTGATTTGCTGAAGAGTACAAGTAACGCCAGATATAAAATACTTGGAATGCAGGCTCTGGTACGTATTCTGAACGATCGTAAGTGTACATTACAGCCGAAACAGAAAATTGAAACGCTCGAACAGGTTCTGCCGTTGATGGAACGTCCTGAGGACAAACAAAATGTCCACAATACGATTGAAAAAGTGAAGAGTGGGAAATAGTGAAATACACTGGAAATTCATTCTTTTTATTGATTCTGGTTGTTGCTTTTTCGGGGGAAACAGCATCTGGGGCAGAATCGAGCCTTCCTAATCCATTTTTTGCAATGGACACTTGTGCTCCAACAACACAGATGGACCTTTTAAAGGAACTTGGTTATTCCGGATTTTCATGGGCGCCGGGTAATATTGATAAGGTAATACAGGATGCAAAAACACGAGGACTCAAGGTTTTTTCTGTATACACCGGATCAAAGTTGGGGAAGGAAAAGTTTGAGGGAAACCATGAATCGACTATTGCATCTTTGAAAGGGACTGATGTCATAATCTGGTTGACGATTGTCAGTAAGGATTATGTGAAATCATCACCGGATGGAGATACTGTGGCAATACCTGCTCTTCAGGTGATGGCTGATAATGCGGCTAGTAATAATGTCCGTATAGCGCTTTATCCGCATACCGGCTTCTGGGTAGAGAAAGTTCAGGATGCCGTTCGTGTGGCGAAAAAAGTAAACCGTCCGAATTTCGGTGTTACATTTAATCTATGTCACTGTTTGATGGTGGGTGATGAAGAGAAAATACCCGAACTCCTGACTGAAGCAATGCCTCATCTGTTTCTGGTCACAATTAACGGGGCCGATACCGGTGCCGGGCGGACCAAATGGGACAGGCTTATCAGGCCGCTGGATGAAGGAACCAAGGACCTTTTGCCAATATTGAAAAAGCTTCGCGAACTGGGATATCATGGTCCAATTGGCTTACAGGGGTATGCCGTGAAACTGCCGGCTGGGGAAAATATCAAAAGATCATGGACTGCGTGGCAGAAGCTTAACGAGCGGCTGGCAAAGGAAAATAAATAATATCACAAAGGAAATCAGAAACTTTCCTCAGGCGCCGGGCAAATTGTAGGACACCGGATCAAGACATGAACCAGCCGGCCAGACTCTGGCGCCAAGTTCGCGGTCAAGAAGGATTAGTCCATCCTTTGAATTGCCGATCATCTCGAGTTGCTGCTTTACGCGTTGCGTGTTGGATTCCTCTTCGATCTGTTCGTTGACGAACCAGCCGAGTAATGGCTCGGATGCGAATTCGCCTTCCTTTCGCGTAATTGCCATCAGGTTATGGATCTTGGAAGTAATGAAGAGTTCATGGTCATAGGCATCTTTGAATGCTTCCAGGGGCGATGAGAACCTGGTTTTGTGTTGTTTCAGGTCGAGAAGTTCGACCGTACCTCCGCAGTTTATGATATGATCAAAGAATTTCATTGCATGTATCTGCTCTTCGTGGCACTGGACCCGCATCCAGTGGGCCATTCCGTCAAGATTCTGTGAATGGAAATAAGCGACCATCGAGAGATAAATATAATAGGATTCGAGTTCGTGTTTAATCTGTTCGTTCATTGCGTCGCGTAGTTTTTTTCCGATCATTGTGATGTTCTCCTTTTTACAGTACCCACGGTGAACGCATTGACCGACTTAACATGCTGTTGGCAACGTCATCACCGATAAATTGTTCCGCCTGTGGATCCCATTTAAGCGCCCGGCCAAGCCGGAATGCTATGATTCCGATCTGGCAGATCGTAGCTGTGCGGTGTCCAATATCCGCCGTGCAGATTGTTGGTTTACGTGACCGGATGCAACTAAACCAGTTCTCGAAATGGTCCCTGCTTTGATAGAGATGTATATCTCCCGGTCGCCATTGAATACTGGCAAGATTGGCAGGTTCTGTTTGCAGGAACTCCCCCCGGTTGACAGCGACCCAGCCTTTTTCGCCGAACCATTGTACTGCTGAACCTGGCAGTTTATTACCAACGTACATTTTCGTACCGTCCGCATATGTATAAGTGAGTTGCTTTACATCCTTACCATTTGGAGGAACTACTTCGACTGGACCAGTATGGTCGGTCCCAAGGCCCCATTGCGCTATGTCGTAGTGGTGTGCTCCGAAGTCGGCCTGACTGCTGCTTGCAAATTCGCCATATCCGCGCCAGTTTGGAAAATTAGGATAATTCCATCCATCTGGCGCCAGATCGTGATGGTAGGGGCGCCATGCCGACGGACCCAGCCAGAAGTTCCAATTCAGTGTCGGTGGTACTGGTTCTGCGGGCAGGTCGCAGAAAGGCTTGGAGGGGCCGCCAATACTGACCCAGACTTCTTTTACTTTTCCTATAGTTCCATTACGTACGAGTTCTGATGCAAAACGAAATGACCGATTACTGCGCTGTTGGCTCCCTGTCTGGAAAATACGTCCATTCTGATGTGCAGCATCGGCGATTGCCCGGCTTTCGCGGTTTGTCAGCGCCAATGGTTTCTCGCAGTAAACATCTTTACCTGCTTTACAGGCTGCTACGGCAATCAATCCATGCCAGTGGTCCGGTACGCCAATGGTAACAGCATCGAGATCCGGCATTGACAGAAGTTCACGGAAGTCTTCGAATGTTTTACAGCCCTTGTATTCACCCCTGGTTGTTCTGTCTGCGTAACGCTTCTCTGTTACTTCGCGTACATGGTCTGCACGGATCTTATCCACATCACAACCGGCGATAACCTGGACTTCTTCACGTCCGAGACAGGCGCCAAGATGGCCCTGGCCCATTTTGCCCGGGCCGATACAGCCCACATTAATGCGATTACTTGGTGCATTTGCGCCAAGGACCGAAGATGGAACAATCACCGGAAGTGCCAACACTCCGGCTATGGCCGTGGATGCCTTGAGGAAATGTCGACGTGTCACTTTTCTGTTCATGGATTTCCTCTGTTAAAAATATAATCAATCTTCAGGAAGCGTAATAAATTATTTCTTCGGTCCTTCCTTGAACTTTTTGATTTCATCTTCAACCATTTTTTTGTCTTCGGCGCGTTCCATGATTGGCAGGACTTGTTCAAGCGTTTCTATTTTTTTCTTCGCCGGCCAACCGCATTTCCTGTCGTTCAAGATGCGAACGATGGCGCGTGTACCGAGGATCCTGTACTTGGCATCAGTGGTTTTCTTTATCAGATCAAGAATGGCAGGAATGGCCTGATTGTTCGGCCAGTTGAAGAGCGTTCTGGTCGCCGGATCAATAAGATCGGGTTTAGCTGCAGCAAGAGTATCTGTGATTATTTTCAGCGGTGCGGCTCCGCCTGCAGCGGTGGCTAATGGTAATAATGCTGCAAGGGCCACATCCGGGCTTCCTGCCGCGCTGGTCCACATCTTCGTAAAACGTTCGTCGTCATCCTTGCATAATCCTTTTGTGGCTTTCCAGATGGCGCTGGCTATTTTGCCGCGACTGTCCTGATGGGCTTTTTGCAGTAAAGTGATCAGCGCCGGCATTTCTTCACCTCTTGCAAATCCATCCAGTACTTCCAGTGAAACATTACGTATTTCAGCCTTATCACTTTCGACCATTTTAAGAAGCCTGGGCATTATTGAAAAGTTGCCCCTTGCTTTGAGGGTAAGAGCAGCTATACGAACCTTTTGTACATCCTGATCTTCCATCATTTTGATCATGACGTCGTCTATGCCGGAAGTGTTGAGCATGCCAAGGGTCCATTGCGCTGCCGAAGCGGAATCACCTGTGCCAATTGCCATTGCGATGAGATCACCAACGACGCTTGAGTCACCCGTTTTTTCCAGCGCAAGGGCTGCTTCAACCTTAACCTTTTCATCGGAACTGGTCAGGGCAGTTTTTATTGCAGGTAAGGCCGACTTATCCGCGCGTATGCCTAGAGATCTTAAAACAGCAACCTGTACAGACGGTTTTAAGCCTGGTAATACTGTACAAAGTTCTTTTGTCACTGCCGCATCCTTCATTCGCTGAGTTGCTTTTGCTGCGGCCAGTGCCAGTTGTTCACGCTGATCTTTGAGCGCACCGGTGACTATCAACAGTGCATCAGGACTATAATCAGCAAGCCCGTTCATGGCGGCAATTATCGCCGGCAGGCTGGTACCTTTTTTGTATTGTTCGTTGAATACGGCAAGTGCCTGTTTTGCCTCGCCTTCCCTGGCAACGTTAAAAGCGACATTAACAAGTGCCTGTTCCAACAACGGTTGAAATTCGGCGGCAACTCGCGCAGATTTCAATGTTTTCAAAGCCTTGGTGCAGCCGCAACGGGTAAGGGCTTGCAGGGAACCTTTAACCAGATCAGGATTACCAGAAGACAAATTACCCTTTACAATACCGGCGAGTTTGTCGCTGCGTCTTGCAGCCAGCGTATTCATAATACCTATCTGGACATTGACAGGAGCTGACTTTGAAGCCTTCACCAGGCCCTTATCAACGGATTTGGCAGGATTGCTTTCAAGTGCGAGCCGGGCAATATCGGCAGTTTTTTCGTCGGTCATCAGTTTTAATACCGGTTCCACGCAAGCTTCGGAGCCGACAATTCTAAGAGTTTCGCAGACAAATTTCTTGCATGCATAAGTGGCGGATGGATTTGCCATGGCCGCGAGAAGTTTCGTTTCAATTGGCGGGTAATCCGACGGTTTGGTGCTCTGGACTTCCTGTAAGATTGTCATGACAGGGGTGGAATCTTTCCCGAAGTCATAAGCAGGCAGTTGTGCGTAAGGGTTGGCTTGTCCAAACGCCGAAAGCGCAAGAGAGGTCAATAATGCAAAACTCAATCCTGTTTTCCTGTTCATCTATTGTGTGCTCCTTTCGATTATTATAGCTTTGGCCGATAGAAATGTCTGATCAAGAACGATACACCGGAGATCATGCCGCCGCAATAGAGAATTTCCGGGAATTTATCCCTGTATATTTCCAACGTCCGGGACTTCGCGGACGGAAGGTGGAACATCAAAGAATGATTCGGGTTTGAAACCGAATATCGCGGCGATGATGTTACTCGGGAATGTCTCGCATTTATTACGGTAGTCCCTGACGTTTCCGTTAAAAAATCTGCGTGCTGCCTGAATACGGTCTTCAGTGTTGATCAGTTCTTTCTGCAGTTCCAGGTAATGCTTGTCTGCCTTGAGATCAGGATACTTTTCCACGACAACAAGGAACTGTTTAAGTGCGTCAACGAGTTGATTTTCATCGACAGCCTGTTCACGGGGAGTTCCGTTATTGGCCACACAGCGGGTACGTAGTTCTGTTACCCGTTCCAGGACTTCCCTTTCATGTACGGCGTAACCTTTGACTGTGGCTACAAGGTTGGGGATGAGATCGTAACGCCGTTTGAGTTCAGTGTCGATGTTGCTCCAGGAGTTTCTAATATAGTTCTTCAGGCTAATCAGGGTATTGAAGATTACAACTATATAAATAACCGGCAAAAACGCGATTATACCAACGATAATCAATGGTTCCATGTTTATATCCTCGTGAATAGATAATCCGGCATAAGGGAACGTATTTCAAGTAAACGATTCAGATTCATTTCGATCTGTTCCATTACCGTCTTTGATTCAAAGACCAACGCAAGAATATTATGTTCAATTTCAATTGAGAGGTCCTGGTTTTTCAGCAGGTATTCGATCATTCTGGCGTTGCATATATCATAGGCAAATTTCTTGTCACGTGATCGTACGCAGAAATTCCGGGAGAATTCGTGTGATTCAAAATCAATGTCGTCGTATCCCAGAGCCTGGGCAATTTTTGAAAGAAAACCTTCCCGGGTAACCGTTAGTTCCGGGAAGGTGGCTGGTAATTGAAGTGTGAACATTGAAAAATAATGATGATGCGTCTGCCGGTGTCCTTTTGAGTCCGTGGAATATGTTTCGTAATGATAATCGGATATTAAAACCTGTTCACCCCTGTAAACCCCCGAGAATGTGTTGAACAAGTACCTGTTATAGCCCTGAGAAAGCTTGTTGAGAAAAGAATATTGAGTTGCCAGATCGTAGTTTTTCGATTCATTGAAACTAAGGCCTAATTTTGCGGCCAGTGCTCTCAGGGCTTCACGTCTTTTTTTATCGGCAATATAACTGCATATCCCGATAACTATGAGCAGAACAATTCCAATTACAAAAATCCCGATTGTCAGATTAGTTTCCATTTTGGCGGTCTAAAAGCCTCTTTTCGCCTTCGATTGCCCGTATGTCTTCAACGTCTTGTGTGCATTCCATACAACCAAGGTATTTACCCTGAGAGTCTCTCAGTGCATGGAATTCAATCAGAATCTTGTGTTTCTTTTTGTCAGGCCCAATGGGGAGATCTATCCAAAAACGAGCCTTGTCCCTTTTCCCGGCTTTCATCTCGTCCACGATCTGTATAACCTTCGACAGACTCTCTTCAGGATGACACTCCCTGAAATTTGCGCCCATTGAAGTCAACGGGCGTTTGAAAATCCTCTTGTCGTGCTGGTTCCATCCGATAACTTCGTCATTGGCATCGATGACCGTGATTTCAAGCGGTAATGTTTCGATGATTGCATTCAGGACCTTTTCGTCCATTCTGTCTATATGCATTTTGTTCCCTTGAAATATGAAATTTAAATGTTTGAATATTATTTCCCAAGCGCCGATTCAAGCGCAAGGAGACTGTATGATGTCACGAGGACAGGATTACCTTCCCAATAACGGCCCTGGGTGTTTTCCCAGAACCCTTCACCAGTGTTGGCGTCCGTTTTTTGAGATGAAACGAGCTTTTTTGCAAGTTCAACTTTCCAATTGACCAGAGAACCGTCCTTAAGAGGTATGGCATTTGCACCATAGGCAGTCAGCGATTTGCTCAAAATATTATAAAAGAAATAAAGGCCATTAGCACCCATTCCTGGATTCTCTTCAAGCGTCCAGTGCTTTTTTGCCCAGTCGAATGCTGACTGGACGCGTACATCTTCACGAGACACGTTTGCATATATCAACGCCAGCATGCCGGCATAAGTTATACTGCCGTATGAACGGAATACTATTGTGCCATTCTTATTGGTACTGACGCCGGCCTTTGGGTCACCCGGATTATAGTAGAAACCGCCGGAGTTATCGTCACCTGATTCGGGTTTATTCTGCATCCGCTCGATGTACTTTACGGTCTCTTTCCAGTCTATGTCGGCACGTTGTTCGTTCTTTGGGCGTGTATCTTCAACATTTGCCGTTCGGGCCATGGCTTCAGCGGCATAAAATGTATTAAGCATGTCCGTATATTTTCTTTCCGTGTCACGGTCATATCCAAAACCGCCGCGATAGTCGTCATCACCGAAATGCTGTGATCCGGCAATGAATTTTCTGGCATTTCGAATTACCGGTACCAGGGCAGGATCTCCTGTTTCGTTAAGGGCAGTCATGCAAATTGCCGTATTGTAATTGCTCAGACCACCGCCTTTCCTGCCTTGAACCTCCTTGTATATACCGCCATTTTCTTTGACGCATGATAAAATATATTTGACCCCTTTTGCTATGATCTTGTCCTTGTCCGGGTAGGAACTTCTGGTAAAAGCCCAGACGGGCAATGCAGTAAGAGCCGGGAAATTGCCATCGGACCATGAGCCGTCTTCTTTCTGGTGTGATGCCAACCATTTGAAAGAACGGTTAACGGATGCAATAACTTCATTTTCCAGAGAGATACCGAGATTACCCATTGATTGCTGTGACGATGTAAGGTTGAGCGGTTTGGTGTCTCCGGCCTGACAAACAGTCTCCAGGCTGAAGGCAAATAAAACAATAACTACTGTTGATAATGCTTTCTCCATTGTTCTTCCTTTCATTTGGTTCAGTATAATGATAGCCTGATAACGTTTCAGAATTCAATGTTATTAGGTGTGTTCAGTCTGTTCAAGAGGTGTGCCTATGACGAAAACAATTGTTTCTTCTGTTATGATAATAATGATGTTTTCAGGCTGTGGACTGGCTGAGCAGCCGGAATCGGCAAAATCAGGCGGGACAGGGGCGGCAATATCGGTTTCTGTCAATAAAGCTACAAACCAGGAGGTGTCAACAGTGATCAAGGAACATAAGAGCGGGAAATGGTCGCCAGAACTCACCGATGAAGAAAAGAAAACGTTGTTTGCGATCGTGGAAGATACTCTGAACTGGTGTGTGAAGGGCAGTGCCGGAAAGTTTTCGTTTGATAAATATACAATCACCGAGAAGATGAAAGTGCCGACGGCAACTTTCGTGACGCTGAAGATTCGTGGAATGCTCAGGGGGTGTATTGGCTCGCTTCAGCCGGTTGAATCCATGTGCGAGTCTGTTCATGATAATGCCGTAAATGCGGCACTTCGTGACCCAAGGTTCCGGCCGGTTACAGAGCAGGAGCTCCCGAAGCTTGAGGTTCATATTTCGCTGTTAAGTCCGATTGTTCCAATTGCATCACTTGATGAATTCAAGGTTGGCGAACATGGAATAATTATCGAGAAGGGTATGTACCGGGCTGTATATCTTCCCGAGGTCGCGGTTGAGCAGGGGTGGACAAAAGAGCAGACGCTGGCTTCGCTGAGTGAGAAAGCGGGAATGGATTCCAATGCATGGAAGAGCGGGGCCAGGTTTAAGGTCTTTTCCAGCGTTGGATTGTCGAAATAAGGATTTGACTGATTAGTTATGCCATGCCTGCCTGCCCGTGGATGGAAGGGACGCTAAGGTGATTGTCCTGGTATTTGTTCCACTACGACAGGTAAACATTGTGTAATTTTAATTGATGTTATGGACCTCGATAAAAACAATTCAACTTCGCAACCCTTGAGTGGCGTCAGGATTATTGCTGCAATGTTTCTGCTGGGTGCTTTTGCAACGCTGGCCCAGGTTATCTTCCTCCGTGAAATGCTCGTTGTCTTTTTCGGTAACGAACTTGTAATAGGAACCATTCTGGCAGGCTGGTTTATAGGAATAAGCCTCGGTGCGTTTACGGCACGCCTTGTCGTACATCGTTGGTTTGCCGGTTTGAAGATCGAAAGACTTCTTTCTATTGTCCTGCTGGTGATGGCCATTCTGCTGCCTTTCCAGATTTATGCCGTCAGGATCATCAGGGAAATACTTCATATTCCTGTTGGCGAATACGCTTCATTGTGGAACATTCTTTCCAGTTCTTTTCTGATTTTTCTTCCAACATGTTTCTGTATCGGGTTGATTTTTCCTCTGGCGACTGAACTTGTTTCGCATTTTGACACTCACAGGGAAACAGGCGCGGCTGCTTCTGTGAGCCGCATATATGCGTGGGAATCGATTGGAAGCATGATCGGCGGCGTGGTTTTGACTTATGTTTTGTTGCCGAATTGCAGTCCATTCAGGATTGTTCTTGTTGTGGTGTGTATTGGTTCTATCGCTTCGGCGATACTTGCTTTGCAGCAGCATGTTTTTCGGACTGTACCGGTACTTCTGGCAGTCTGTGCTGCCCTTGTTATTCCAGTTTATCCGAAATTGATTGATAATATTGAGCGATTGATCATTGAACAGCAATGGCGGGCATTTGGTGTTCTTGGTACCGGGCAGGAACAGGCAGGGGATACGGTGACGCATCTCAGACTTAGCGAAAATTCGATTTATCAAAATATTACGATCACGGAATCAGAGGGACAATTTGCACTGTATGCGAATGGCCGCGTGATGTTCATTTTTCCTGACCCGATCGGATATGAACACAGTATCCATTTTATCATGGCGCAGAATCCTTCCGCAAAAAGGATCCTGCTTATAGGCGGTAATCCGATAGGAGACATTCCTGAGTTGCTCAAATATCCCGTTGAACAGCTTGTTTATGTGGAACTGGATTCCGCGATTGGCCGGTTTGTCGGCAGGATAAAACCGAAGGAATATGAGACAGTGTGCCGGGATAACCGTGTGAAATTTGTACTGCAGGATGCGCCGCGATTCGTGCAGTCATGTATGGAAAAGTTTGATGTTGTTCTTGTCAATGCGCCGGAACCGGTGACTGCAGCGGCCAATCGGTTCTATACCCTTGAATTCTATCGTAATATCAGGCGTATTCTTGCCGACAACGGATTTGTTTACACTGCGTTAAATTCATCCGAACGATTGCAATCGGAATCGGCAGACCTAGGTGCATCAGTATATCGGACTATCAAAAATGTTTTCCCGATAGTGCTGGTAACAGCGGAAACGCAAAACCGTTTTTTTGCCGGAACACCGGAATCGGCATTAACTTTTGACCGCAAGACCCTGTATGCGAGAAGTGAAAGAGCCGCGATCAGTACCAAATTCTTTCAATCAAAATATTTTCTCGGCGCGGATGAAATTGCTCCCGACAAAGTCCGGTGTGTGGAAGAAAAATTCAGTTCAGTGAATGTTCATCTTAATACTAATGTGAAGCCGGTGACGTATTTCTATAATCTTATGTTGTGGAACAGGTTCAGCGGGTCAGGTGTTGAACCGTTTTTTGAAAAAGTGAAAAAGCTGAATCTTCATAAAATACTCACCGATATAACCATATACGGCTTGCTTTTGTTTCTTATAGCTTTGTTTGTGAGAATAACACGCAGTCCGTATGGTGCGAACGATGGATTCGAAAGAAGGTGGACGAAGCTGATGGCAGGTATTCTGATTGCCATTATCGGTTTTAGCGGGATGGCTCTTGAAATAATATTGATATTTATTTTCCAGGGACTGTACGGGTATATCTATTCGATGATGGGGCTGATTGTTGCCGTGTTCATGCTTGGGCTCGTTCTCGGTTCCGTGGCCGGCAGGTATATGGCGGAAAAGGGATGTTTCATCTTCTGGTTATCGATGGCCCTTGTCGAAGTACTACTGGTCATCTGTGCACTGGCAATTCCTGGTTTGTCGGCGATTGCGTCAGTTGTGTCTGGATCGAAAATGATTATGAAATTGTGCGAGATTGTAATTTACGTTTCCGTTGGACTTATTGGTTGGGCGGTTGGTGCTGAATTCCCGCTGGCGAACAGGCTTTATTCTGAGGCGGGCAGTTCTGTAAGAACAGCTGCTGCAGTCACTGATGCGGCTGACCATCTTGGCGCTGCAATTGGGGCAATGGCAGTGGGGGTTGTCCTGGTCCCGGTTTTAGGAATTGAGGATTCATGCATGGTTATTGCTGCGGTCAATTGCCTTGGACTTTTGTGCCTGTTGTCGGCTTTTCTTTCTGTACCCAGACACCAGGTATGAATGTTCCACACTTGTGGCACTTTCCGTTTGCCAGTTCCGGTGAAATTGTCATATGTCCGTAACGATTCAGCACCACTTCCCTGCATTTTGGACAGTAGGTGTTCTCTCCTTCGCCGCCGGGCATATTACCTGTGTAAACGAAATGGCATCCCTGTTCCAGGGCGATCTTTCTGGCCTTGTAAAGTGTTGAGGGTGGTGTCTGGGGCAGGTTGCGGAGCTGATAATCAGGATGAAACCGCGTAAAGTGAAGCGGAACATCCTGCCCGAGTTCCTTGACGATCCATGCGGTCATTCGTTTGATTTCATCCATGTTGTCGTTCAATGTGGGGATCACAAGCATTACCATTTCGAACCAGAGTCCGGATCCGGCAAGTCGTTTCAGGGTATCAAGTACGGGTTGAAGCTTACTGCTGCAGATATCACCGTAGAACTGCTGGGAAAAACCCTTGAAATCTATCTTTATTGCGGTCAGCAGAGGGATAAGGTCTTTAAGAGGTTTTTCGTTAATCGAACCGTTGCTGACCATGACGTTGCCAATATTGAGATCCTTTGCCGCACGTGCGCAGTCCGCCATGTACTCGTAATAGATTATCGGTTCACTGTAAGTATAGGCGATGGTTTTGCATCCGGCTGCCGCTGCCTTCCTGGCAATTTCCTGTGGTGTTCTGAATTGTACCGGAATGTTTTCGGGTTTTGCCTGGGAAATGTCCCAGTTCTGGCAGAATTTGCATTTGAAATTACATCCGACGGTGGCAATCGAGAATGCGCGGCTTCCGGGGTAGACATGGAAAAAAGGTTTTTTTTCGATGGGATCATTATTCATGGCGCATGGCCGGCCGTAAACAAGCGTGTAGTACTTGCCATTGCGGTTCTCGCGTACGCCACAGGTGCCGCGCTTCCCATTGACGACAACGCATCGCCACGGACAAAGTCCGCACTGGATAGTGTTATCCTTGAGTGTCTCGTAATAACTGGCTTCGTGCAGTTCGGGAGTTGAAAACGGTCTGACCTGTTGTTGTGCACAGACATCGGCAACGGTTTCGGTAAACAGCGTGACGCCGGTTGCCAGCAGGAATTCACGTCGGGTCAGGTGATTGCTTCCAAATCTATCTAATTCATTTCGCATGTTTCTATTATGCCATGAACAGGGTGATTGTCGCAAGATGGCTTGATCACTATTATCAATCCATAGTAATCTCGCCAAACTTTATGAATTCTGAATATGTCAAGTACAGGGCTGTTGATTTCCTGAGCCAGATACTGCCCCGTCCGTTTGCATACTGGGTCGGATTGCGTATGGCAGATTGGTTTTACCAGCATGATAATCGCGGCAGGCATGCTGTCATGTCAAACCTGCGCCATATACTGGAGTACAAGGGTGTACATCCTTCGGAAGAAACCCTCGAAAGGCTGTCGCAACAAACCTTTCGGAACTTCGGAAAATATGTTGTCGACTTCTTCAGATTCACACAAATGAGCAGAAGACAGGTTGATCGTGTTGTCAGTATCGAGCATCAGGAATATATTTCCGATGCCGCCGTTTTGGGGCGGGGGGTACTGACGGTAACGGCGCATTTCGGCAGTTGGGAAATAGGCGGGCTTGTCATTTCGGCGTTGGGGTATCCTTTGAATGTGGTTACACTCCAACAAACGGACAGACGGATCAATGATTTATTCCAGAGTCGCAGGAAAATGAGGGGGCTGAAAGTGATTCCACTGGGTTCCGCGGCAATAGGAACCATTAAAGCGCTGAAGAAAGGTGAATTTGTGGCGCTCCTAGCTGACCGGGATTACAGCCAGCACCGCGACCTTGTACAGTTTTTCGGTAAAACAGCCCGATTTCCGCGCGGACCGGCAACTCTCTGTATTAAAACCGGCGCGGTGCTTCTTCCCGGGTTTCTTTTGAGGCAGCCGGACGATACATTCCTCTTACGCATGCATAAACCGATTGAAGCAGAAAACCGGAGTATTTCTGATATTCAGGCAATGATTTGCCGTATCCTTGAAAAGGAGATTGGGGAAAATCCAACACAGTGGTATATATTTGAAGAATTCTGGAATGGAGAATAGTTGGAGGCGGACTTCTCCTGAAAGTTTTTAAGCGCTGGAGAGTAACCATTGAACAATAAACGTGAAAGAAAAGGTTGTGTAATCATTCCCGGTTACATGGAGGAGGGACGCATTGGCCGGGTTGTTGAGGGTGTCAGGAAATATTGTGACAGTGTTGTCGTTATTGATGACGGTTCCACCGACAACACTGCAGCAGAGGCGAAGAAAGCCGGTGCGGTGGTAATAAGACACGATGTGAATAAAGGCAAGGGTGTTTCGCTTGATGATGGATTTAAATATGCCCGCGAGCACGGATTTGAGTTTGTAATTACAATGGATGCCGATGGTCAGCATGATCCTGATGATCTGCCGGGATTTTTTAATGAGTATTCTAATTCCGGAGTACCTGTCCTTATAGGCAGTAGAATGGCGAATGCGATGGGAATGCCGCTTGTCAGGCGGTTGACTAATGTTTTCATGAGTTGGCTGTTGAGCAGGAAGATGGGTCAGTGTGTCCCGGATACCCAGTGCGGTTATCGTCTTTACAGGTGTGATTTGTTGGATGGATTATCTGTTGAGTCCGGCCGTTTTGCCGCGGAATCGGAAATACTCCTTTATCTTGCCGACAAGGGTGTTCGTATGGGAGCAGTTCCTGTAAAGGTTATCTACCGGGACGAAAAGAGCAAGATTCATCCTGTACGTGATACCATCCGTTTTCTTTCGATGATCAAGCGGTACCAGGAACGGAAGAAGGATCGTTAATGATCATGGTGTACTTCTTGCATGGGTGTGCGTATGTTTTTTGCGAATTTTCTGCACATGTTCTTTACACACCTTGCGGAAATGATGACCGTAGATTGCCAATGTCACGCCCAGATTGAACAGCTTTGGGCGGCAGAACTGTACCCAGAACAGGAACTTCCAGTACTGGAACCTCTCGCGACCGAGTATTCCCAGTTGGACGATGGACCTCAGGAATGCGTAAAACTCCCTGGGACTGATCCTTGCCGTATGAGCCGGCGGCTTGTATTCCCTTAGGAAAGTCTTTAGCCTGAGATAGAAATTTTTAGGTGAATAAATCTGCTGAAGTATTTTGTGATACCCTTCTTTCAGCTTGTCCAGGTTCATGCTTGGTACTATATTGGTGGTTCCATCCACGTTGTCTCCTGTAGACCTGCCGAGCAATCGGCCCTCTTTTTTCAGTCGTTCATAGAGTTTTGTGCCGGGTGGTGCCTGCAGGATGCCGACCATGGCGGTGACTATTCCACTTTTCTGGATGAAGTCAATCTGGCGCTGGAAGATTGAAGCCTTGTCACTGTCGAAGCCCACTATGAATCCACCCTGTACCTGGAGTCCGGCACGCTGGATACGTTTCACATCCGCCACGAGGTCGCGGTTGCTGTTTTGTTTCTTGCTGCATTCCGCCAGGCCGGCCTCATCCGGTGTTTCTATTCCGATAAACACCTCGTGAAAACCTGCCATGAACATGAGGTTCATCAGTTCCTCGTCATCGGCCAGGTTTATAGATGCCTCGGTATTGAACGTTATGCATTTCTTGTCCTTGCGCCATTCGATGAGGGCGGGAAGAAGGTCTGTCTTCAGAACATGCTTGTTGCCGATGAAATTATCATCCACGAAAAAGATATTTTCGCGCCAGCCATGCCGGTAGAGGCTGTCAAGTTCGGAAAGAACCTGGGCAGTGGTCTTGATGCGAACCCTGTGGCCCAGCAGTGCCGTCACATTGCAGAAATCACAGTTGAACGGGCATCCGCGTGAGTACTGGATGCTCATTGTGGCATAATGTCGGAAGTTGGCTGCTTCCCATAGCGGCACGGGGGTCTGTGTGATATCGTGGTATTCGGTGCTGGAATAGAGACGTTTTGGCTGGCCTGCAGCCAGGTCTGCCAGAAACAAGGGCAGGGTAAGTTCTGCTTCGTTAAGTACCAGGTGGTCAATCTCCGGGAATTGCTCATGCTCTATGGTGAAGAGGGGCCCGCCCGCAACCACCTTGACCCCGGCTTCCTTGCAGCGGCTGATTATCTGCCTTGCTTCTTCCTGCTGTACGATCATGGCGCCTATGAAAACGTAGTCTGCCCAGGCGATGTCCTTGTCCCTGAGCTTTTCCACGTTTGTATCAATAAGCCGCGTATTCCATTCACGGGGAAGCATGGCCGCGACGGTTAGTAGTCCCAATGGAGGCAGGGATGCCCTCTTCAGGATGAATTTCAAAGCATGTTTGAAGCTCCAAAATGTATCGGGGAATTTGGGAGATATTAGAAGTATATTCATAAACCAACTTTCAAATAAAATAATACCAAAAGAAATTTTGAAAGTCGAGATGCGAAATGGCCTTGTTTACACTTAATTCAGCAGTCGTATCTGCTTCATTCCGTGCGTTTTTCAGTGAGCGGGTTCGGAAATATTCCAATATGCGTCATCATCGAACTTGTCTCCGGGATCTGCTCCACGCACCTGTCAATCGAATATTTTCCGGTGGCAGTGTCGGTAACACAAATGAAGAATGTCCCCGGCGTGGTGCTGGCGCACATTGAAACATTGTAACGACCGGCGTGTAAATCTGACGCTGCCGCAATGCCAAGCACAACAACTGCGGTAATAAGAACTCCAGCCAGAACACTTTTGATGTCTATCCTGTTCATAATTCCTCCTTAGACTATGTGGCAATCCTGACAAGCGGGATCGATGCCAACCCAGCTGAGTCGATATAAATATAACAAAGAATGTTGCTGACGTCCTGTGAAATCATGTGGTATTCGAGGTTAACAGGGATAGACCGGGTATATCTGAACGTATATAAGCCATGTCTGCAGACAACGGAAGGGTTTCCCATTTTTCACGGGAGAAATCCTGCCGGGTGGCGCCGATAAGTGGTTGTTGACGGTTTGGATATGCTTTTCTATAGTATTGAGTTGCTTGTTGTGCACCCGTGGTGAAATTGGCATACACGCAAGGTTCAGGTCCTTGTGGCCGCAAGGCCGTGTGGGTTCAACTCCCTCCGGGTGCACCACATTCAATTAAACCGTTGTTTACCGAAGAGACGATCATCTCCGGGGTGTGGCGGATGATGGTCTCGTTTTTTATAGGGAGATAGTGTTATGAAAATATATATGAATGGAAAGCTGGTGCCTAAAGACAAGGCATGTGTTTCTGTCTTTGATCATGGACTACTCTATGGTGACGGGGTCTTTGAGGGTATTCGCTCCTACAACAACAGGGTTTTCATGCTGGACGAGCATGTCGATCGTCTCTATCGCTCGGCTCGGGCAATAGCCCTTGAAATACCCATGACGAAGGAAAACATGGCAAAAGCCGTGGTTAAAACCTGTAAGGCAAACGGGGTATCGGATGGCTATATTCGTCCCGTTGTTACAAGGGGCGTGGGCACGCTGGGGCTTAATCCGTTCACCTGCAAAAAACCGCAGGTGATCATCATTGCAGGAAATATCCAGCTTTATCCGAAGAAGCTTTATGATAACGGACTGTCAATCGTAACGGTTGCGACCGTGAGGAATCTTTCTGAGGCCGTGAACCCGAACATCAAGAGTTTAAATTATCTGAACAATATACTTGCGAAGATAGAGGCCATAAACGGTGGAGTGCCTGAAGCCATTATGCTTAATGCGCAGGGCTTTGTTGCAGAAGCAACAGGGGACAACGTATTCATCGTGAAAGGGAAGACTTTAATGACGCCTCCAACCCATGCAGGTAGTCTTGAGGGAATCACAAGGGATGTAGTGATTAACCTGGCACGTCAGAGCGGGTACGAAGTACGCGAATGCATGATGACCAGGTATGATCTTTATAATGCCGATGAAATGTTCCTCACAGGTACTGCCGCAGAGGTCATTGGTGTGGTCAATATGGACCGCAGGAAGATCGGCAATGGGAAGCCCGGTAAGATTACACGGGAGTTAGCCGGGAAGTTCAGCCGGTTTGCAAGAAGTGTCGGGCGTCCGATACGCTGAAACAGGTGACAAATGCAGTGTGAATTATGCAAACAGAACGAAGCGGTGGTGCACCTCAAACACGCCTTCAACGGCGAGGTGAGAGAGGTGCATCTTTGCAGTAATTGCGCCGCAAAAAAGGGTTTTGTTGCTAAACTTTCGCCGGCATCTCTGACTGATTTTCTCTTCGGGATGGATGCCCAGAAAAAGACCGAATTGCAGGGACCGGACATATCTTGCCCGAACTGCCACATGCGCCGCAGTGATTTCAGAAAGACTTCACGATTTGGGTGTGGCGCCTGTTATCAGGCTTTTAAAGATGATCTTATTCCGTTGCTTGATGAGTTTCAGAAGGGGCGACGGCATGTCGGCAAGGTACCGGTAATGGAAAAGCACGCAATTGAAATAACTGTTCTTCAAAAGAAGCTGGCATTGGCAGTGGAAGCCCAGAACTTTGAGGAGGCTGCCCGGCTGAGAGATGCAATACAGGTGTTACAGGTCGATCGGAAGAACAAAAAGAGGGTTGACGCGGAGGTTGTGTAATGATTGTTGGTGATCTCATCAAAAGTCCGGGTTCATGGCTCTCCATGAAGCATGATACCGGTGTGGTCATAAGCAGTCGCGCCAGGCTTGCGCGTAACCTCCGGAATTCTGCTTTTCCCGGGTGGGCAGGCGAAGACGAGCGTATCAGGATCTGTGAGAACCTGCGTGCTGTTTTCGAGAAGATTCCTGCTTTGAAAGATTTTATTTTCATGGATATGGCCGGAATTGAACCGATGGATAAAGACATCCTCAGGGAAAGACACCTGATCAGTAATGAGCTTTCGGAAAAGGGAACAGGCAGTGCGCTTGTTACCACCAGGGATGAACGTGTGGCAATAATGATCAATGAAGAAGATCATTTGAGATTGCAGGCGATGATTCCGGGTATGGATATGACCGGTGTTTGGAAACAGATTGATGACGTGGATTCCGAATTGGAGGAACTGGTTGAGTATGCGTTTTCTCCTGAACTTGGATATTTAACGGCTTGCCCAAGTAATCTCGGAACCGGGTTAAGGGTAAGCGTTATGATGCATCTTCCGGGCCTGCGCCTGATGGAAGAAATAGAATTGGTAATGAAAGGGTTGGCAAGGATTGATATGGAAGTACGCGGGCTATTCGGCGAGGGGACGGAGGCTTTCGGTAACATGTTCCAGGTGTCGAACCGTACCACGCTCGGCGAGAGCGAAGAGACAATTCTCAACCGGATGACGGATGTTGTTAATGACCTTGTGACTCATGAGATGAATGCCAGGGCACGTTTGATGGAACAAAGAAAGTTACAGGTGCTTGACCATACGGGGCGGGCTTATGGCATTCTGATGCATGCCGGTGTCCTGACGTCTGTTGAAGCAGTGGATTTGATGTCTGCATTGAGGCTTGGAGTTGAGCTGGGTATTGTTGAAAATCTTTCTGTATCCAGGATTAATGAGATAATACTCTTGACGCAACCCGGGCATCTTCAGAAAATGATAAAAAAGAATCTGGGACCGCTGGAACGTGATAAAATGCGGGCCGATTTGGTGAGGGATAAACTTCAGGGAATTTCCCTGGTATAAGAGGTTGAAATGAATAGTTTTTCGAATTTTACGCCAAGAGCGCGCAGGGTGATTGATCTGGCAAGAAAAGAGGCGGATGCTTTTAATCACCCTTATGTCGGTACAGAACATTTATTGCTGGGGATGATTGCGCTTGGCGAGGGCGTGGCGGTCAATGTACTTGAAAAAATGGGTGTTTCCATCGAGAGTGTGCGGCTCGAAGTGGAGAAGTCAGTGGGGCATGGACCGGAAACCAAGACCATAGGGAATATTCCATTTACTCCACGTTCCAAAAAGGTACTTCAGCTTGCCATAGCCGAGGCACAGGCGCTTGGTCACACATATGTTGGGACGGAGCACATTCTGCTTGGACTCCTGCGCGAAGGCGAAGGTGTTGCGGCACAGGTTTTGAAAAACCTGAATGTGGATCTTGATACTGCCCGCATGGAAATCATGAAAGAGCTGGACCCGAATTTTGGAGTAGATGAAGATACCGTGCCGCCTCCTGCTGAAATGTCCGAAAAGGGGAAGCCCCAGACTGCTGCCGACCAGAAGACCCCGGCCTTGAATGCATTCAGCCGTGATCTCACCGAACTTGCGCGTAAAAATGAACTGGATCCGGTAATCGGGCGGGAAAAGGAACTTGAGCGGGTCATCCAGATATTGTGTCGCCGGAACAAAAACAATCCTGTCCTCCTCGGTGAGGCCGGGGTGGGTAAGACAGCGGTTGTTGAAGGCCTGGCGCGGGCGATTGTTGCCGGTGATGTGCCTGAACTTATGCGCGGGAAGAAAGTGGTCACTCTCGACATGGCCCTGATGATTGCCGGCACAAAATACCGTGGTCAGTTCGAAGAACGCATCAAGGCGGTGATGGATGAGATAAGGCGCTCGAAAAATATAATCCTTTTCATCGATGAACTCCACACGATTGTTGGTGCTGGCGGCGCGGAAGGGGCCATGGATGCTTCGAATATCATAAAACCTGCGCTGGCCCGTGCCGAACTGCAGTGCATCGGCGCGACAACGATGAATGAGTACCGGAAGTACATTGAAAAAGATTCGGCGCTGGAGAGGCGGTTCCAGACGATCAGGGTTGATGCGCCCTCGGTTGATCAGACCATCAGTATTCTCAAGGGGATCCGCGAGAGGTATGAACAGCATCACAATGTGAAGTATACCGATGAAGCATTGGAATGCGCGGCAAGGTTGTCAGATCGTTATCTTTCCGGACGATACCTGCCGGATAAGGCAATTGATGTCATCGATGAGGCGGGTGCGCTTGTGAGGATACGTAATACAACTCGTTCCCCTGATCTTCGTGAAAAAGAAACGGCGATTGAGAAGGTCAGGGTGGAGAAGGAAGATGCAATAAAAAAACAGCGTTTTGAAGAGGCCGCACGGTTACGTGACATCGAACGCCAGGCGAGGGAGGAACTGGATGTAACTGTTAAAAAGTGGAAAGAGGAACACAAGGAAGAGAAGGTTGATGTTACGGCCGATGATGTTTTGTCTGTACTGTCAAAATGGACTGGTGTTCCACTTAAGAAGATGGAAGGCGGGGAACTTGCGCGGCTTCTTGATATGGAGAAAGTCCTGACGCAGACGGTGATTGGCCAGGCTGAAGCAATAGATGCAATTTCGAGGGCGCTCAGGCGTTCACGTGCTGATCTAAAAGATCCAAAGAGACCGATCGGTTCGTTTATTTTCCTTGGACCGACCGGTGTTGGCAAGACATTACTTGCCAAGGCCATGGCGGAGTTCATGTTCGGGGATGTTGATGCGCTGGTACAGCTTGATATGTCCGAGTACATGGAAAAATTCAATGTCTCGCGTTTGGTTGGATCTCCGCCTGGATATGTCGGTTATGAAGAAGGTGGACAACTGACTGAAAAGGTAAGGCGCAGGCCTTATTCGCTGGTTCTTTTTGATGAAGTGGAGAAAGCCCATCCGGATGTTGCCCATATGCTTTTACAGATACTGGAGGAAGGCAAGCTGACAGACAGTTTCGGACGACATGTTGACTTCAGGAATACAGTTGTCATTTTGACGTCCAACCTCGGATACGATGCGGCAAAAGGCTCCGGCGGTCTCGGGTTCGGAGGAAAATCGGATCAGGTTGATTACGAACGGATAAAGGCGCACATGCTCGAGGAGGCAAAAAGGGCTTTCAAGCCGGAGTTTCTGAACAGGTTTGATGACATCATCGTTTTCCGGCAGTTGAACAAGGATAATGTGAGCCAGATACTCGATCTGGAGTTGGCCAAAATTGAGAAACGGCTCGCCCAGAAGGGCAGAAAACTGCATCTAACCAAGTCTGCCTTGAAGTTTTTGATGGAAAAGGGATTCAATATTTCCCTGGGTGCCAGACCGCTAAGAAGGGCTGTGGAGAAATATGTGGAAGATCCGCTTGCCGAGGAAATACTACGTGGAAGATTGAGCGAGAATGGTGTTATCGAGGTTGTTGAGTCCGGTGATGGACTCAAATTCAGGCAAAAACATGCTTCAGGCAAAAAGCATAATAAAAAGGAAGAAGGCTTGCAAATTGCCGGATGAGTGTGTAACTATTCCGGCTTTTTTAGGAGAGATCTAATGTCAGTTAAAATCAGAATGCGAAGAATGGGAGCCAAAAACGATATGAGCTTCCGTGTTGTGGCTACAGATTCAAGGTCGCCTCGTGACGGGCGTTATCTGGAATTACTTGGTTGGTATGATCCCGAAAAGAAGGGCGAGAATTTCGGATTGAAGTTGGATCGTATTGAGTATTGGAAGAGCAAGGGCGCTATTATCAGTGATACGGTAAAAAGCCTGCTCAGGAAGGCAAAGAAAGCCGGCAAATAGCGGTGTGACGGTTCCTGCTGTGCTAAAAACGTGGCTACTATGGTTGAGGCACTCGCGATTGACGTTATCACGATTTTTCCCCGCATGCTTGACGGGTTTTTGAATGAAAGCATGTTGAAGCGGGCCGCCAGACAGGGGGCTGTAAAGTTCCGGACAATTGATTTGAGGAATTTCACCCGCGATGTCCACCGGACGACTGACGACAAGCCATATGGCGGCGGGCCGGGGATGTTAATGAAACCGGAGCCATTGTTTGAGGCGGTTGAATCGGTGATTACGCCGGGGGCACGGGTGGTATTGATGACTCCGCAGGGCAGGCAGTTTAATCAGTCCGTTGCGGTGGAGTTGTCAAAAGAAAAGCATTTGATTTTTATATGCGGGCATTACGAGGGTGTTGACGAGAGGGTGAGGCAGCATCTTGCGACTGACGAGATTTCCGTCGGGGATTATGTCCTTACGAATGGCGTGCTTCCCTCTGCGGTGGTGATAGATGCGGTGGTAAGATTGTTGCCGGATGTACTAGGCGGCGAAGGGGCGACTGTTGAAGAATCATTCAGCAGGGGGTGGCTTGAATATCCGCAGTATACGAGGCCGCCGGAATACAGGGGTTTGAAGGTTCCTGATGTGTTGATGTCGGGCAACCACGAGGAAATAGCCCGGTGGCGGAAGGAACAGGCCACCGTCAGGACCAGAGAAAGAAGGCCGGATTTATTTAAAAAAGAAGACTGAATGGGGGCATTATTATGGTTTCGAAAATACTCGATAAGATAAATAAAGAGAATATGAACGAGAAGAAAATCGTTTTTTCAGTGGGCGACACTGTTAAGGTCCATGTGAAAATCAAAGAAGGTGACAAGGAGCGCGTCCAGATATTCCCGGGCACGGTCATAGCCAGAGATGGCGGTGGTGCCACTGAGACTTTCACGGTTCGGCGCGTTTCTCACGGAGTAGGTGTGGAACGGGTTTTCCCGGTTCATTCGCCTTATGTCGTTCAAATTGAAGTAGAGAGTTCTACAAAAGTTAAACGGGCCAAATTGTACTATATGCGTAAGCTCACGGGCAAAAAGGCCAAAATGAAGGGCGACACAAAAGCCAACGCCTGATGGGAGCGTACCTTGCTCCAATTTGAACGACAGTGCTGGAGAAAAGGGTTTCATTCAGTGGCCGGAGTTGATGAAGCCGGTCGTGGTCCGCTGGCAGGCCCCGTAATGGCTGGCGCGGTGGTTTTTGACCGCTCTTTTCTCGAATCCCAGGAGCACGGTGTCCTTAAAGGATTGACAGATTCCAAAAAACTAACTGAAGCGCGTCGTGAATACTTCTTTGAAATACTATCTACTTCTGAATTTGTTAAAATCGGCCTCGGTATTGCAGACGTTGCCGAGATTGATGACGTCAATATCCTGAATGCCACCCACAGGGCCATGGTTCGTGCAGTTCAAAACCTTTCGTGTGTACCCGATCATGTCCTTGTTGATGGGCTTCCTGTGAAAGGTTTTCTGTGTCAGTCAACTTCCATTATAGGAGGGGACGGGAAGAGTCTTTCTATCGCGGCTGCGAGTGTGGTCGCCAAGGTGCAGAGGGACCGGCAAATGAAGGAGCTTGCGGTAAAGTATCCCGAATATGGTTTTGCAAAACACAAGGGATACGGTTCCAAGGCGCACATGCAGGCGCTTTTTGAATATGGACCTTCTCCGATACATAGAAGTTCCTTCAGACCAGTACGTGAAGCTGCGGCAATAAGGGACAGGACAGAGGACGATATTAGAAATGAGCAGAAATGATACTGCGGAAACAGGTTTATGGGGTGAAAAAGAAGCCGAACGCGCCTTGAAGTCAAAAGGTTACAAAATTCTCGGACGCAGGGTCAGGATTGGCGACCGTGACGAAATTGATCTGGTTGCACGGAATGGGGATGTGCTTGTTTTTGTCGAGGTCAAAACAAGAGTTAGTGATGACTTTGGCCGTCCGATAAGCGCTGTTGATAATGCCAAGCGGCATACCATGTCACGGGCTGCTGTCAGATACCTTAAGAAGATCAAATGTCCAAAGGTCAACTTCAGGTTTGATGTGGTTGAAGTTTTGGGATCTAAAGACAGCGGTGGTCCGGTTGTTAATCATATTGAGAATGCCTTTACCCTGGGCAATCGCTATACTGTCCCTTGTTGAAACTGTTTTTCCCTTGGGCGGTTTTTCTGGTGTTTGGTTACAACCTCTTGAGGGGATTAATTTTCTTGGGACGTCAGGAAAAACGAAAAATCTGAATATCCAGCATGTTGGTTGACATGATATCGGTTTTCAAAGTATAGTTTGTGCTTCTTTTTTGGGCGATTAGCTCAGCTGGCTAGAGCACTACCTTGACATGGTAGGGGTCGAAGGTTCAAGTCCTTTATCGCCCACCACCCAGGCCCGGGGGCTTTCATGTGGTTCTTTCGTTCTAATTCCCCTTGTGATGCTGGTTCTGAAACTGTTAACCTCACGGAAAATTCAAAATCATCGGGAGTCATTCATATGAACAAGTTATTGGTTTTAGTGGTTTGTTTTAATTTACTCATGTGTCTGTCCATTCCGGACCTTTCTGCTGCTGATTTTATTTATGATGAAGGGAAAGTTCCGTCATATACTCTTCCTGATCCTTTGCTCTGCGCTGATGGTACAAAGGTGGCTGATAGTGCAGCATGGAAAAATAAGCGCCGGCCTGAACTTTTAAAGATATTTGAAACGGAAGTTTATGGCAGGATGCAGGGCAAACCGGCAAAGATGACTTTTGAAATCACATCTACAGACAAGAATGTCCTCGGTGGTAAAGCTATCCGGAAGGAAATTACCGCGTACTTCCTTGGAACAAAGAATGGGCCGAAGATGAACATCCTTTTGTATGTTCCGAATGAAGTGAAGAAACCAGTCCCGGCATTTGTCGGACTGAATTTTGAGGGTAACCATACAGTGGCAAAGGACCCTGGAATAAAACTAGCGGATCGATGGGAACGTGGTGGCAAAGAAAAAGGGATGCGAAAGATGCCGGGAGAAGAAACTCGTGGCTCAGCGTCTGTCCCGTGGTCTGTCGATATGCTTATGGCTAAGGGTTATGCACTGGCGACAGTTTATTATGGCGATCTCGAGCCGGACTTTGCTGAAGGATGGAAATGGGGTGTTCGTGGGGCACTTGCGAAAAATGGTCTTGATACCCAGTTTGCGGCGGATGATGGGGGTGCAATTGGTATCTGGGCCTGGGGACTAAGCAGGATCCTGGATTATCTGGAAACGGACAGTGACATTGATGCAAAGCATGTGGCAGTTATGGGCCATTCACGCCTGGGTAAAACGGCGTTATGGGCGGGGGCCACGGACGAGCGGTTTGCGCTTGTTATTTCAAATAACTCGGGTTGTGGTGGAGCGGCCCTGAGTAAACGTATTTTTGGCGAGACGGTGGGGCGTATCAATACGGTATTTCCTCACTGGTTTTGCGGTAATTTCAGGAAATATAATGAAAACGAAAAGGATTTGCCGGTTGATCAGCATGAACTTATTGCTCTTATTGCGCCGCGGCCTGTTTATGCGGCAAGTGCAGAAGAAGACAAATGGGCGGACCCGCGCGGCGAATTCCTTTCAGCCAAAAATGCCGAACCGGTTTACAAACTTTTTGGTCTGGAGGGGCTGTGCGTTGATGATATGCCCGGAATCGACAAGCCTGTGGGCAAAACCATAGGTTATCATATTCGCACCGGCAAACATGCTGTGTTAGAGTATGACTGGGAACAGTATATTGCTTTTGCTGATCGTCACTTCAATCATTCCGTTGGCAGTAAAGTTGAGAAATAGAATAAACTGGTTACATTGTGGTTTGTGAGGTTTTCAAGAAATATAAAAAGGGGAGGTCTGATATGTTCAGCAAAATACAAGTCCATGTCGGGTTGGTTGTTTTCCTTATTCTTGCCTTATTCGTCGAGACGGGTCTGGCCGGTTCCGAGAAGAAAATCTACATTGTTACCGATCTGGAAGGGATTAGTGGCGTTTTTAAATTCTCACAAACGCGTGAAACTGATACTCCGCTGGCCCGAGAGGCAAGGGAATATTTCATGGGCGATGTCGCTGCGGTAGCCCGCGGACTTCGCGATGGCGGGGCAACAGAGGTCGTAGTTCTCGATGGTCATGGCAACCAGGCTGTTATTCCTCATCTGATGGAACCGGGCGCAAAATATATTACTGGTACACCAAGGCCCGGAGTTTTCTGCGGTCTGGATAATACATTTGCTGGTGTAGTTCTGCTGGGATTTCATGCGATGATGGGTACACCTGACGGAGTGTTGAATCATACGCAGTCATCAAAAAGTGAAAATCGTTACTGGTACAATGATGTTGAATCCGGAGAACTGGTCCAGAGTGCTGTGGCTGCCGGATCTTACGGCATACCGCCGATCTTGGTTACGGGTGATGAAGCGACCTGTCGCGAGGCGGAGAAATTCTTCGGCAAGACATGTGTGACCGTTGCCGTTAAGAAAGGGGTTGCGCGAGAATCGGCAATGCTCTATCCGTTCGAGGAGACCCGCCAGAAACTGTATAAAGGTGCCAAACAGGCAATGAAGATCATTCCAGAATGTAAACCATATAAACTTGATATGCCTGTCAAAGCGAAGATGCAACATTTGGTTTTTGAAGGTACCGAGAAGAAGCCAAAGCTGGTTACCAAAGAAGGCACGGTTACGAATGCCCTGCAAATGACAAGATTTTGAAATTTTGACATCAGAATTGTTAACTTTCGGATCTAATAAATAGAATGTGAAATCCATCGGATATTTACTTGCCTTATGCGGATTGGTTTTGTGTTTCTTCGTCACGAAAAAGGGTCTACGTTTTTTAAGGCGAAAACAGCTTTTCGGAATGTCTTTTCCTGATTCCTGGAAAAATATTCTCGTATCAAATGTGCCATTGTATCGATATCTGCCGGAAGAATTGAAAGAACAGTTGCATGGGTATATAAATATTTTCCTTTCCGAAAAACGTTTTGAAGGATGCGGTGGAATCGAAATAACCGATCAGATTCGGGTCACAATTGCCGCGCTGGCATGTGTGCTATTATTAAACAGGAAGACAGATTATTACCCGCGTCTTAAATCCATTCTAGTGTATCCGCATCCGTATGTTGTGGAGCATTGGGGTTCAATCGGTAGTACGCGTGTTCATGGATGGTCGTTCAGGGTAGGCGAGTCATGGTCAACGGGTGCCGTCGTGATTGCCTGGGATGAGGTGAACAGGCAAGTCAGGGATGTTGATGATGGTCATAATGTTGTTCTCCATGAGTTTGCCCACCAGTTGGATGAAGAAGACGGAACAGGCGCCAGAGGAACTCCAATTCTCGGACAGAAATCAAGTTATGTAACATGGGCCCGGATTCTGGGTAGGGAGTACCGGAACCTGCAGGAAAAAGTGAGCCGTAACGAACAAGATATTATGGATGAATATGGTGCCACGAATGAAGCCGAGTTTTTTGCCGTTGCTACAGAGACATTTTTTGAGAAACCATTACAATTTCGCAAAATACATCCCGCGTTATATAGTCAGTTGAAAGACTATTATCAGTTGGATCCTGCCCGGTGGTTTAAAGGTTAAGATAGAAGGCAGTTACATTAATGTGTGTGAATATGATTATGAGTAAGGGGAGAGATAAAGATTGGGTAATGTTGAAGGAGGTGTGACATGTCAAGTAGCACTCGCAAACTTACAGCAAACGGTCGCGAATGGACTTTGGTAACCATTTCCAACAGTAATGGCAGTATCGAGGTTGTACCCGAAGCCGGGTTTTCTATCATTTCTTTCAAATGGAACGGCCGTGAACTCCTCGATCAGTGGGACATTAATACATTTCTTGGTACCGAAACTGACATCGAGTACATCACGAACAATATAACTGATACATTTCGTAAAGGATTTGGTCCTTCAATTGGTCCATGGTTTGGACAGCGTGAAGAAAATGGAAAATACTGGCAGCACGGTGTGTGCCGTTTCGCGGACTGGAAGAAAACTGAAATTACCAACACTTGCATAAAAGGCCGGCTGGTTGGCAAAAATGACAAGCTTCTTGGTAGGACGGTGAACGAAATATGTGGTTTTGATTTCGGCGCTGAGATTTCCTACACGCTTACAAATGAAGGGTTGGAATACAGGGTCAAAAATCTGTCCGAAGGGAATAAAGGCACCTTTGGTATCCACTGGTATTGGAAGAGTCCCAAGGATACGAAAATACGTCTGAAAACCGACCTGAACCGGTTACCAAAAGATTATGACGAAAAGAAATATATGAAAGGTGCCGGCGAAGTTATCGCCGATATGAACATTCGAAATGGTCACATTTTTCGCAGTGCACAGAGAGGTGTCAGAACATTAAAAGGACAGATCCTTTATGCCGATGGTACGAATATCGATTTTTATTATGACGACGCTTTTGAAATTACTGTTCTTTTCAATACCAAGGATGGCTGTTGTTTCGAGCCTGTCAGCGGTATGCCTTACATGGTAGGAGCATTTAAGGACGGGATGATCAAGATCTGTCCAAAAGTGTAAAATGCATCTTGATTCTTGCGCGTAAAAGTCTCTCAGGTTCTTTTCCAGCTTTGGACGTATGTTTTTGCCTTAAGAACAGTGTCAGGTTTTGTTTCGAACGGCAGAGCACCGGTTCCTATGCAGACTTTCTCACGCTGGACCGCGAGTTTAAAAACCCTGTCAAGTTCACCATAGACAGATGCCATATCTCCGGATGCAAATCCATTGGGAGTTGTATTGATGCGAACCATGATTTCTGGATATGCCTGTATTTTCTTCATGAATAATTCCTGGTTTGTTTCGCACGGGCAGATGACGTAACCAGTTCCTGTGTCGAGAATTGAATCAAGGATCGGTAATGTATCGCCACCGATAATACATGGAACGGGATGTCCGGCTATAGATGATGTCTCCCTGATAATAAACTTAAGGGCAGGTAATTCCACTTGAGCGAACATTTCAGGCGATATCAATGGCGGTGTTGCGGCGGATTCAAAGAAAGCAATGTCCAACCCCTGTGCGATAACCTCCCTGCAGAACTCGATTTGTCCTTTCGCAAGGTGGAGGAGCGTTTCTTTGACGGATTCAGGATCATCCAGGATGTCGCACAGTAATCTTTCAAAGCCGACAAGGTTACTGGCCAGTGAAAAAGGGCCGCTCAAAGGTATTTTTATATCTGTTTCTGAAAGTGTTTTTGCCAGTCGTCTGCCTGTTTCCAGGACCATCGGAATTCGACCGTCTATTTCCGGGTTGAATGGTTTAAGATTTCGAATTTCCGCAGTGTTCTGGCATATGTGTGTACAAATGGCGGGGATGTCATTGCCTTTCGGAGTGCTGACTATTGCGCCGTATGCCTCGGCTTCCAGGTTATAGATATCTATGCCGACAATCACAGGCGTGTGACCATAGAGTTGAAATGCTTTTGAATGAGCTTGAAAAAGCAGGTCGCCGTTTCGAGATACTTCAAGCGGGGTTTTCCCGATCAGTGCGGCTGCATGTTCATATATGGAAGGAGTAAAGTCCATACAGACAGATATATTTTAAGATTTATCAGTTGCCATTTTGTTCCAAACGGCGTTCACGGAAAAAATCCTGGAGAAGGGCACGGCATTCTTCCTCAAGTATTCCTGAAACTATATCGCAACGGTGGATCAGGGCAGGATGATTGAGGACGTTGAAAACCGAAACAGCGCCGCCCCGTTGAGGATCGGGAACTCCATAAACAACTACTGGTATTCTTGCCAGCACGATTGCTCCTGCACACATGGCACATGGTTCCTTGGTGACATAAAGCATGGTATCGGTGAGACGCCAGTCTCCAATTGCGCTGGCGGCCTGTGTGATGGCTATCATTTCTGCATGGGCTGTTGGGTCACGAAGCATTTCAACCTGGTTGTATGCGCGGCCAATGATCGAACCGGCAGAGTGATCGTTCCGGGATTTGGTGCTTATGATTATGCATCCATTTGGGACTTCCCCTTTTTCTTTTGCCAATTCGGCCTGCTTGATGGCAAGCCGCATATAATATTTGTGGTCTTTGGTCATAAGATTCAGTGTGGGATATAAGCATGTCCTTGTCAAATATAACGGCATCTGACATCATGAATGCAGGTGGAATTGTGTTATGAAAAGCCGGGTCGTAATATTCTTTTTGTTTTTTCTATTGATGCTGAATTCCGTATTCGCCGGCAGTGAGTTGCCGGATATCCATGCCATTCAACAAGATCTAACTGTACCCTGTATGACGGATGGGGAACCTGTATCTGGTAAACGGGTAAAACAGACTTTGCCTGAATATCGCGGTACGGAAATTTACCATGTCCTTTACCTCCCGATAGACTGGGAAAAGAACAAACAATTTCCTGTGATTGTTGAATACGCCGGTAATGGATCTTACAGCAATAAATTTGGTGATATATCAACGGGAAGGCCGGAACACTCCAAGCTGGGTTATGGGGTGAGCGGGGGAAAAGGTTTTATCTGGGTTTGCCTTCCATATATCAGCAAAGACCATAAAAGGAATCAACTTCAGTGGTGGGGTGATGTTGACGCAACAGTAGACTACTGTAAAAAAGCTGTTCGTGAGATCTGCGCCGTTTATGGAGGCGACCGGTCTTCAGTAATTCTTGCTGGTTTTTCCAGGGGGGCAATTGCCTGTAATTACGTCGGTTTGCACGATGATGAGATTGCCGACATCTGGCGTGCCTTTATCGTGCACAGTCATTATGACGGAGTAAGACGTTGGGGATATGCGGAAGATGATGAAAAATCTGCGCTTGTGCGCCTTCAGCGGTTACATGGCAGGGCGCAGTTTATCAGTCACGAAGTCTCGGCTAATCAGACAAAAGGTTACCTGGAATGTACAGGGGTTAAAGGTGCGTTCACTTTTCTTGACCTGCCGTACAGGAACCATACTGATAGCTGGGTATTGCGTGATATTCCAGAGAGGCGAATGCTCCGGGACTGGCTGAAAAGTGTCTTGGAAAAGAAATCCGGTATGTAGGCAATACGTGTCAATCGACAGATTTCATCGTCGGTATATTCTTGTCAAATATCACAAGAAGTGAGACCATAAAAATTCATTACGGTACTGAGTGATAATACATTAAAGAATCCGCGAGTGATGAATTATGGCTTATGAAGTATTGGCAAGAAAATGGCGACCGCGTCAGTTCGATGATGTTGTGGGACAGAACCATGTTACGCAGACTCTCAAGAATGCGATAACGTCCAACCGCATTGCGCATGCCTATCTTTTTGTTGGTCCCCGCGGAATTGGGAAAACCTCACTGGCCCGTATATTCTCCAAAGCATTGAATTGCGTAAATGGCCCGACACTAACACCCTGTGACAAATGTGATGCCTGCCGTGAAATAACTTCCGGAACAAGTCTGGATGTCCTGGAAATTGACGGTGCATCAAACAACGGTGTTGAGCAGGTACGTGAACTCCGGGATACTGTCAAGTACATGCCGTCCCGTGGTAATTTCAAGATATACATCATCGACGAAGTGCATATGCTCAGCACGGCAGCATTTAATGCGCTCTTGAAAACTCTTGAAGAGCCCCCGCCGCATGTAAAGTTCATTTTTGCCACTACCGAGCCTGAAAAGATTCTTCCGACAATTCTTTCGCGGTGCCAGCGGTTTGACTTACGACGGATTTCCGTTAGCCTGATCGTCGAACGCCTGAAGCTGATTGCCTCAAAAGAAAAGATAAAAGTTGAGCCGGATGCCCTGCTTGCCATTGCCAGGGGGTGTGAGGGCGGATTGAGGGATGCTGTGTCGGCGCTGGACCAGCTTGTTTCTTTCAAGGGAATGGAGATCAAAGAGGAAGACGTGCTTTCAGTTTTTGGTCTGGCATCTCGCAGTTTGCTGGAAAATGTTGTGGATAAGATATTGCAGGGAGACGTGAAATCGGTAATTGAGTCGATAGCCAGTCTGGATGAGTCAGGCAAGGACATGCAGCGATTTGTGATTGAGCTTATGGATCATTTCAGGAACCTGCTGGTATGGATGCATGTAAACGACGCATCGAGCCTGGAGTTGATGGAATCCCAGATTGCGACGTTGAAAAAACAAGCTGCGTTGACGAATTCCGAACGTGTGCTCAGAATTGCCGATATCCTGGGTGAAGCAGAAAATAGAATGAAATACGCATTATCCAAGAGAACCCTGCTTGAAATGGCTCTTATTCGATGTGTGCGCGCTGCTACGGTCGTTTCAATAGAAGATATCTTAAAGCATATCAATATGCTTCGAACGGGAATAGACGGGAATGAGGATACAGGGACACGGAGACGTGGAGACGCTGGGATACCGAAGGAGAAAGACGGGAATCCTGCAGTTGCGGAAACTCGGATATCGAAGACTGAAACAGAGGGTCCGGAAAAAGAAATCGCTGTACAGGAGTCCGCTGTGTCGGTTGGAAACGAAGTGGAACTTTTAACGGAAAACTGGCGTGAGATTGTTGATAAAGTCGGTAAAATGGCGATTGGAACAAAGAGTTTACTTCTGGATGCAAGGCCGTTGACAGTTGATGGGGTGAAGGTGACGATAGGATTTGATCCTGAGTTTGCAGATGAAATTAAAAGTTTTGCAACGACGAGAAATCGTCAGGCAGTTGAACATGTACTCGGCATGATTCTGAAGCGAAAGGTAAATGCGACGTTTATTGTATCCGATCAGGTTGCAAAAAAGAATATGGAAGGTATTTCTCCGGTTTTAAAACATAAACCGGCGGGATCAGCGCCTGCCAAGGGACAGCCAAAGGGAAAACGTGATTTGATTGACGATCCAACGGTTCAGAAGGCTTTGGATGTTTTTGATGGAACTATTCTTGACGTGAGGGAGTAAGAGAAATGGCGAATATGTTTGAAATGATGAAACAGGCTATGTCCATGCAGAAAGATTTGAAGAATGTACAGAAACAGCTTGCGAAACAGACGATTGAATATGCCGGTAAAAGCGGGTTGGTTAAAGTTGTGTCGCGGGGAGATATGACAATAGAAAGCATGAAAATTGATCCGCAGCTGATTAATGCCGCTGATACAGGACGTCTGGAGCAGGAAGTTGTTTCGGCGGTAAATGGTGCATTGCTCTGTGCAAAAGAAAAAGCTGGTAAAGAAATGTCCAAACTTACCGCCGGTATGGGATTACCTGACATATTCGGGATGTAATTGAGATCGAACGGATAAAACTATAACCGAATGAATTCATCTGAAATTCTCAACAGGCTTGCAGTCTGTTTAGCCAGGTTGCCAGGGATTGGCCGCCGTTCGGCGGAACGCATGGCTCTCAAACTGGCGCGAGACACCCACGGGATCGTGGATGAGCTGGTGGCTGCGTTGCGCGAAACCCGTGAGAAAATATGTTGTTGCTCACGGTGTGGAAGCGTTACCGCAAATGATGAAAACCCCTGCCGTCTGTGTACAGATATCACCAGAGACGGGCGGATACTATGCGTGGTTGAAGATCCAAGCGATATAATGGCGATAGATAAATCGGGCAGTTATCACGGGCGGTATCATGCGTTAATGGGCAAAATGGCGCCAGCGCGGGGTGATGGGCCAAAACAGTTGAGGATTGATTCCCTGTTGAGTCGTATTGAAAGCGAGAAGATAGAGGAAATAATTCTTGCCTTGAGCACGGATGTTGAGGGTGATGCAACAGCAAGTTATATTGCAGAGTTACTCAAGGAGAAAAATGTCAAGGTCACCAGACTGGCATCTGGTTTACCGGCCGGGAGCGGAATAATGTATTCCGATGCCATAACCCTGGCAAAAGCCATCAAGGGGCGACAGGGGATGTAGGTGTAATTTAAATTTGAGATTACAGATTTAAAAACATGAGCGGGGATATACAGACCAGGTTGGCACAGGTACAGAAACGTGTAGCGGAAACATGCGCCAGGGCAGGAAGAAATGTTTCGGATGTAAGAATTGTTGCAGTGACAAAAACCTTCGGGCCTGAAGATGTCGCTGAGGTTGCAAGGTGTGGTTTGACTGTTATTGGTGAAAGCAGGATCCAGGAAGCCAAACAGAAGATTCCACTGTGTCCGGGCAATCTTGAGTGGCACATGATCGGGCATTTACAGAGAAACAAGGTTAAAGATGCGGTCCAATTGTTTAAAATGATTCATTCAGTCGATTCATTGAGACTGTTGGAAACAATAAATGAAACGAGCAAGGCGGCGGGGGTAAGAATGCCGGTATGCCTGGAAGTGAATGTTTCAGGCGAGGGAAGTAAATTCGGCATGAAACCCGATGAATTGATTCCTGTTCTTGAATATAGCAACAAGTTTATGAATGTTGATGTTGAAGGTTTAATGACAATTCCGCCTTTTACTGCTGATCCCCGGGATGCAAGGCCGTTTTTCCGGACTTTAAGGGAATTACGTGACAAGTGCCGGGAAAAGACAGGTTTTTCGTTGGATCAGTTGTCGATGGGTATGTCCGGAGATTTTGAAATTGCCGTAGAAGAAGGTGCAACATGGATACGGTTGGGATCTGTTTTGCTGGGAGAAAGGAAACCGTGGAAGGCCTCAAGTGGCAAGGGTGAAGAGGAACTTTAATGTCTGATAAAACACAAGAGGACGGAAGGAATGGTGGCCGTGGGGCAGGAGGAAAAGGATGTCTCCCGGGGTTGCTTTCATTTCTACTGATTGTTTTTGTTGTTTGTTTCTTTCTTGTTTCCCTGGGACTTAACACTAAACGTGGGAAGTGTATAGTGCAGGACTGGCTGGAGAAACAATTCTCCATGGAATTAAGTGTCGGTAGCGTGAGAATAGGCGGAGTGGGCGAACTGGTTGTTGAGAATATTGTGTCAAAAGATACTGATGTAAATGGTACACCGGTTTTCAAGGTGAAGGAGTTGAAGGTAGGTTTGCGATTTGACGGAACCTATCGAGTCTCGGCACACAAAGCTGTGTTAAATCTGACTCCCGGCAAGAGTGGTGGATGGACGCCAAATGTATTCGGAAAACTCGGTAATCTGCCGGAGAAACATATGGGTGAACTGTCGAAGCTGACGGGAAGTTTCAGGAAGCGGTTAAATCTTCATCTGACTGACTGTTTCATATCCTGGATTGGCGTTGATGGTGTTCTTTTGACGGCTGTAAATGGTTTGTCCTTTGATATGAAGCCATTGAGACTGCCTGAACGGGATATTTATTTTTACAGACTTGAAGCGTATAATGTGCTTGGCGCAGACAATACAAACCTTCATAATATTGAACGTAAATGGCTGGCATCTGATGCGGTGGATTATGTTGCAGCGGACAAGCTGAGTCCGCAGGTGATAGTTCCAGCTAATGGTTTCTGGGAGATAAAGTAATGATTAGCGTTGAACGTGCAAAAAAAATCATGGGATCGTTCAAAGATCAAAAGATACTTGTCGTAGGCGATATGATGCTTGACAGGTATGTTTACGGTGTGGTCAACAGGATTTCACCTGAGGCTCCGGTGCCGGTTGTCCTTGTGACAGAGGAGAACAACCGGCCGGGAGGTGCGGCGAATGTGGCGTTGAATATCCAGTCGCTTGGCGGTCAGGCGATTGTTGCCGGAATAGCAGGTAAAGATAAAGAAGGGGAAGAATTGATATCTGCCCTGACATGCCGGGGAATTTTTGCGGACGGGCTTTTAACGAGCAGTCATACAAAAACCATAGTGAAAACACGTATCATGGCCGATCGTCAACAGGTTGTGAGAGTGGATAAAGAGGATCCGCCTGAGGCCACGGCGGCTCTTCTTAATGATTTTTGTAAGAGGATTTCTGAACTGGCAGGGGAAGTGAATGGTATCATAATTGAAGACTATGGTAAGGGTGTTGTCTGTCAGGAAGTGGTGGACACCATCCTCAGGGTTACCAGCGAAGAAGGTATTCCTGTAGGATTCGACCCGAAAGACAATTGCGAGTTGAAGATTTCCGGAATTACGATAGCTACTCCGAATTATAAGGAGGCCATGATTGCGGCGGGGTTGTCTGATACGCCCTTGTCTGGAGACCCAATTAATGATGCCAGATTGAAGAAAGCAGGAGATATCCTGATGAAAAAATGGCACCCTCAGATTTTGATAATTACCCTTGGGGCACACGGTATGTACCTTATCAATAAGGGTGATGATCCTCGATTTCTCCCGGCTAAAGCCAGGGAAGTTTTTGACGTGTGCGGGGCCGGAGATACAGTGATTGCGACAGTCATGCTTGCGCATGCGACAGGCGCAGATTATTATGAATCGGCTTCTATAGCGAATTATGCAGCAGGTGTGGTTGTCGGTAAAGTCGGTACTGCAACATGTACTCCGACTGAGCTTTTAAATTATATCGAATAATAAGTGTGCAGGTTTCCAGTTGTCAGACAAAAGAATCATAGGGGTCATTCCTGCTCGATGGGGTTCCACAAGGTTTCCCGGGAAGAGTTTGGTGTCCATTTGTGGCAAGCCTCTCATCTATTGGGTTATTCAGCGTGCACTTAGGGCTCGCCGTCTTGATGATTTGCTTGTTGCCACGGATGATGTACGAATAGCTGATGCTGTTAATGAAACAAGCGTCAGGACTGTTATAACGCGTCCCGATCATCCTTCCGGTACTGATAGAATTGCAGAAGCGATTGGAGGGATGAAAGCTGATGTTGTCATTAATATTCAAGGTGACGAACCGTTGATAGATCCTGCTCTGATTGACAGGCTTGCAAGCGCCATGTTATCGAAAAAGGAATGGGATATGGCAACTGCGGCAGCACCGCTGACGGACAAGAAGGAATTAAACAATCCATCGGTAGTGAAAGTTATTTGGGATAAAGAAGGACGGGCATTGTATTTTTCGCGGTCTGTAATACCGTTTCTTCGTGATGCCGACGTTGATGCCAGAGCATTATACTGGCGGCATGTAGGTATTTATGCTTATCGTGCGAGATTCCTTAGAACCCTTGTCAAAACCCCTCAGTGTACCCTTGAGAAAGCAGAGAAACTGGAACAGTTGCGGGCGCTTCATATCGGCGGTAAAATACTGGTTTTAAAGACTGATCGCGCTGGAATTGGCGTTGACACTCCGGCAGATGTTAAATACGTTGAAAGAGAACTGCGCAAAGCGGCACGACGTTAATATGTAAAACAGGCAGAAGATGATAAAAACAATAAATATCGGCAAAGTGAGGGTGGGAGGAAATAATCCACTTGTATTGATTGCCGGCCCATGCGTGATAGAGGGGCGACAATCATGCCTGTCTCTTGCGGGGCGTCTGGCACGTTTGTCACGTAAAGAGGAAATCCCGTTTATTTTCAAGGCGTCTTATGACAAGGCAAACAGGTCATCAATCAAGTCCTATCGCGGGCCAGGAATGGCAAAAGGGCTGGAGATTTTAGCAGAGGTGAAGGACAAATATGGTGTGCCGATTTTGACAGATGTACATTCAGTGGCAGAAGTGGGACCTGTTGCCGCTGTTGCAGATGTGATTCAGATCCCGGCGTTTCTTTGCAGGCAGACGGATCTTGTTGTTGCAGTAGCTGAAAGCGGTAGGATAGTTAACGTAAAGAAGGGCCAATTTCTTGCGCCATGGGATGTATCGAACGTTGTTGAGAAAATTGAAAGTTCCGGGAACAGGAAAATACTTTTGACTGAACGCGGTGTAAGTTTCGGATATAACAACCTGGTGGCCGACATGAGGAGCCTGCTTGTATTAAGGGAATTCGGTTATCCTGTGGTTTTTGATGCCACACACAGTGTTCAGAAACCTGGTGGAGAGGGAAATCGATCTGGAGGTGATGGTAAATGGGCACCTGCGCTGGCGCGGGCAGCCGTGGCAACAGGTTGTGATGCAGTTTTTATGGAGACGCATCAGGATCCGCGTAAGGCAATGTCTGATGCAGATAATGCTGTACCGGTGAGTGATCTTGCGGATATTTGGCGGGTATTGAGGAGAATAGATGAGATTACTGGTTAACAGGTATTGGTTGGTATATTTACTTGGTGTTTTTGTGATAGCGTTGTTTACCACCGTATTTGCACAAACAAATATGGATTCAGCTGGCATTTCTGGAACCGTTACCGGCCTGCGGCTTCCATTGGGTTATTATGACAATGGACAACTCAAGTCACAATTGAAAGCCGAGAAAGCGACAATGCAGGAGAACGGGCCGATATATGCGGTTAATATTACATCTGAGTTTTTTACCGTGGAAGGTCAACTTGACATTGTAATGATCTCGGAGAACTGTACGTATGACAAAATGGCAAAGACAGCCAAGTCAGATGATTCCAATGTCCGTCTTGAAAAGAAAGGTTTAACTATCACAGGAAAAGGGCTTGACTGGAATATGAATGAACAGGTTGTGACGGTGGTAAGCAACGTCAATGTTGTTATGACCCGGTCAATGATGAACGTAAATATTAAGAACATGTTGAAAGGGAAAAAGAAGTGAGAAGAATATTTTTAATTTGCATGATTATTCATTTTGCTGCATTGGTGATGGTCCTGGCAGAAGAACCGGTTGCGACCAACAAAACGACGATAACATCCGATGGACCGTTGACTTTTGATTATCAGCGGTTTACTGCCGAGTTTGAAAAGAATGTGGTGGTTGTTGATGCCAATATGCGTTTGCATGCCGACAAGTTGAACGTTGTGTTTGACAACGAAAGTAACATGAAACAGGCGATAGCCATCGGGAATGTTCGCATATTACAGCAGGACAAGGTTGGGACTTGTCAGAAGGCCATTTTTATTGCCAAAACAGGTGAAATACTGTTGGTTGGTGACGCACAATTAAAACGTGGTAACGATGTGGTAAAGGGGGATAAAATTACATTCTGGATCAATGAAGACAGAATGACTTGTGAACCCGGGAATCTGGTGATTATACCTACGAAAAATTCGGGTATTCCGTTGTTGGACGTCGGTGGTAAGAAAAGTACAGCAGAGAAAAAATGACGAATGATGGCCACAGGTTGATGGAAGCTGACCGGATCGTAAAGATTTACCGAAGCAAGACGGTCGTAAATGAAGTTTGTCTGCATGTAAACAGCGGGGAGATTGTCGGATTGTTGGGGCCAAACGGGGCCGGTAAGACAACGTCTTTCTACATGATTGTCGGGCTTATCAGGCCGGACGCCGGCCGGGTTCTATTCAACGGACAGGATATTACTCATGTACCGATGTACAAACGCGCAAGGATGGGGATAGGTTACTTGGCGCAGGAACCGTCAGTATTCAGGAAACTCACTGTTGAAGAAAATGTCATGGCAGTACTTGAGACGCTTGATTTGACTCCGGAAGAAAGAAAACGGCGGCTTGATGTCCTTCTTAATGAACTCAATATTGCCGGGTTGGCAAAGCAGAAGGCTTATACTTTAAGCGGCGGAGAAAGAAGAAAAGTGGAAATAACCAGGGCATTGGTAACAAGTCCTTCCATGATGATGCTGGATGAACCGTTTAGCGGCGTTGATCCGCTTGCCGTGAATGATATCCAGGAAATTCTGAAGGGACTTAAGAATCGTGGCCTTGGTATTCTGATTACTGATCACAATGTCCGCGAGACACTGGCAGTGGTTGACAGGGCTTATCTGATGTATGAAGGGACAGTTTTGAGGGAAGGAGAGAGTTCTTTTCTCGTTAACGATGAAATGAGCAGGGAATTATATCTGGGTTCAAGGTTTACTATGTAGGAGGTACAGATGTCTATAGAAGTGACTGTAAGGCATATGGATGCTAAAGGTGGTATTCAGGATTATGCAAGAAGCAAGGCAGAGATGCTTATTGAAGATTTTCCTAGAGTTGAATATGTTCACGTAATACTTGATGTTGAGAAACACCGTTGTATAGCGGAAGTTCTTGCCCAGGCGAAGAAACATGTCCGAGTCGAGGCCAAGGAGATGTCGGACGACATGAAGGCATCAATAGATCTGGCAGTGTATAAGGTTGAAAGGCAGTTACGGAAGCTTTCTGACAGGTCTCATGACCATAAGACTGTAATGAAGAAAGCCGAAACTAAAAGGCAGGTAATGAAAGGATTCTAGGGCCAATGAGTACGGAGAAAGATGGAAAAATAGAAAAAGTAACCGTTGGAACTTTCCTTGAAACAGGGAAAAAGCCCCTGATCATTGACTTGGTTTGCGGGACAAAAGGACTGGATAATTACATCATAGAAGCTACATTGAACCGGCCCGGGTTGGCTTTGTCAGGATTCTTTGAACATTTCGCATACAAGCGGATACAGGTTATCGGGTTGGCTGAACATGCTTATCTGTCTTCGATGAGTGATGTTGACCGTGCGAAAAGGCTCAGAGATTTCTTTGTCAGCAAGATTCCCTGTGTTGTCCTGACACGGGGCAAGAAAGCATTTCCGGAGATTGAAGGACTTGCGGAGGAATTCAACATTCCGGTCTTGAAGACAAGGATGGTCACAAAACATTTTGTCAATGCGGCAACGATTATCATGGAGAACCTTATGGCGCCCAGATTGACGATACAAGGCACCATGGTCGAGATACTCGGCATAGGTGTTCTGATTGAGGGCAAGCCAGGCATGGGAAAGAGCGAAACGGCTCTAAGTCTTCTTAAAAAGGGGCATGCCCTGGTGGCTGACGATGTTACGGCTCTCAGGGTTGACAGTTCCGGTTCGATCATTGCATCGCCGCTTGACGTTACGCGTTACCATATGGAAATCAGGGGGTTGGGAATAATCCATGTGCCGAGTCTTTTCGGTGTGGCTTCTGTGCGTGAAGAGAAGAGACTTGATCTGGTGGTTACACTCTGCCAGCCGGGAACAAAAGACGAGGAGAACCGGGGAGGGGATCTGAAAGTCACCCGGACTTTGATGGGTGTTGAAGTTCCTCAGATTTTCCTTCCCGTGGCACCGGGGCGTGATCTGACAAATGTTGTTGAAACTGCGGCTCTTGATCAGAGATTAAGGCGGCTCGGCCATGATGCGGCAAAAGAACTGGATGAGAAACTGATGACTTTGATGAACAAGGGACTTGATGGAAGTGAATAAAGAGACTGCGAATATTATTATTACCAGGGAGTTTGTAATTCTTAACCAGTATGGCGTACACGCGAGACCGGCAGCACTGTTTGTGAAAACGGCATCCCGCTATGATGCCGACATATACGTTGAGAAAGATGGAAACAGGGTTTCAGGTAAAAGTATTATGGGCCTCATGACCCTTGAGGCATCGAAGGGATCCAAGATAAAGGTTTCTGCCAAAGGAATAGATGCCAAGGAAGCAATGAATGAACTGCAAGCGCTTGTAGAGAATAAATTTGATGAAGAGTGATTCTGAAACATCTGAACGCATTAAAGATGCCAAGCAGGGGGAGGTGCTGGTGGGGATTGGCGTTTCTCCCGGCGTGGTGATCGGTCCTGTTCTGGTTGTGGTTGCCAAGGTGATTCAGGTGGTTGAGAGAGATATACCTTTGGAAGAAATAGAGGCCGAGATAAGTAAGTTTGAAGATGCGTTGATAGAGACACGAAGACAGATACAAGAAATACAGGAGAATCTCGGTGTAAGGACGGTGAAAGGCGATGCTGGTATATTTGATGCCCATTTGATGGTTCTTGATGATGCTACTTTTATTTCATCGGTTATCTCCGGAATCAAAACCAAAAAAAAGAATGTTGAGCTTATAGTAAAGGAAGCCGCTGATGGGTATGCAGGGGCTCTTGCTTCGGTTGAGGACAATTATATCCGTGAGCGTATCGCCGATATAAGGGATGTCATACGCAGAATTATTCGGAATCTTTCAGGTGACACGGCACCTTCCAGGGAAGAACTTCAACATAAACATATAATTGTGGCGCGTGACCTTGCACCTTCTGAAACTGCATCTCTTCGAAAAGATATGGTTATTGGTTTTGCGACTGACCTTGGAAGTCCAACTTCGCATACGGCTGTTATGGCGCGTGCTTTGGAGATTCCGGCAATTGTCGGGCTCCGCGAGATAACGGAAAAGGTCGCAACCGGAGATGAAGTTCTGATAGACGGTAACAAGGGGATTGTGATTTTCCGTCCTACGCCAAAGCAATTGGAGGAATATGGAAGGGTTGCCGAAGCGAGAAAGAATATTGAACGTGGATTGACGAGTCTCAAGTCAGAACCTGCAGAAACGGCGGATGGTCATAGGATCGTTCTCTCTGCTAATATAGGACAGGCCAGTGAAGTTGAATCTGTCATCAAATATGGTGCGCAGGGTGTTGGGCTCTTTCGTACTGAGTATCTTTATCTTTCCAAGGGAACGATAGTTTCGGAAGAAGAACAGGCTGAAGTATACAAAAAAGTAGCTGCAACACTTGCCCCCAGGCCTGTAATCATCAGGACCCTCGATCTTGGTGGCGATAAATTCTTGCCCGGTGCTGAACTTCCTGCTGAAACGAATCCATTTCTCGGCTGTCGTTCCATCAGGTTGTCTCTCCTGCAACCCAAACATTTCAAGGGACAGTTGCGCGCCATACTTCGCGCGAGTGTGCATGGTAATGTAAAAATCATGTACCCGATGATCAGTAGTGCTGGTGAGGTCGTTAGGGCAAATGAACTGCTTGAAGAGGCAAAAGGTGAACTTGCCGCCATGGGTGTCCCGTTCCAGAAAGACATTGAAGTCGGAGCCATGGTTGAGATTCCAGCTGCAGCTCTTACGGCGGACGTTATTGCAAAACATGTCAAGTTTTTCAGCCTTGGGACTAACGACCTGATCCAATATACAATTGCCGTTGATCGGGGAAATGAACGAGTTGCATATCTTTATGAGCCTACTCACCCGGCGGTCCTCAAGCTCATTCAAATGACGATTGATGCAGGGCATCGTAATGGTATATGGGTGGGGGTTTGCGGAGAAATGGCAGCTGATCCTTTAATGACACCGCTTCTGCTTGGGATGGGGGTTGACGAGTTGAGCGTGTCATCGGCAGTCGTGCCCCTCGTAAAAGATGCAGTAAGATGTGTAAGACACAGTGGGGCCAAGGAACTTGCCAAAATTGCATTGTCATGCAAATCTGCTGTTGAGGTGTTAAGTCATTGTCGAAGAATGATGAATGAAGTGGCGCCAGAAATCCTTGAATTGGTCTGAAAAAAGTGTAATTATTTCCAACCTTCCGGGGCAACAGCTGATTTTATGGTTTTGCAGACTGGAAGAAACGGGTTAGTGAGAAATAATCAAAGGAGAAATATGTCTGATACTTTTGTGTTTACGTCGGAATCTGTGACAGAAGGACACCCTGATAAAGTTGCAGATGGAATTTCTGATGTCGTGCTTGATGCCCATCTGGCGCTGGACAAGATGAGCCGCGTGGCTTGTGAAACTATGGTCAGTACCGGTATGGTCGTGATTGCGGGTGAAATAACCAGCAAAGCAAAAGTCAGTTATGCCGACATCGCAAGGGAGAAAATTAAGAAGATTGGTTATATAGATCTTGGCTTTTCCTGGGATACATGCGCGGTTCTCGTTGCGCTTGACAGGCAGTCTCCTGATATTTCTCAGGGTGTTACTGTCGGTAAGGGGCTTTTCAAGGAACAGGGGGCTGGTGATCAGGGGATGATGTTCGGTTATGCCTGCGATGAAACGCCGGAATTGATGCCAATGCCGATCATGTATGCACATCAGTTGACAAGGAGACTGGCGGCTGTAAGACGGAGTGGTAAACTTCCTTTCCTTCGTCCGGATGGAAAGTCCCAGGTATCGGTTGTTTACGAAGATCATAAACCAGTTCGTATTGATACTGTGGTGGTTTCTTCCCAGCATTCACCGGATGTGTCCTACAAGAAAATCAGGGATGGTATTATTGAAGAAGTCATCAAAAAGGAAATCCCTGCAAAACTTCTCACAAAAAATACCAGGTATTTTGTCAACCCTACCGGTCGCTTTGTAGTTGGAGGACCGCAGGGCGATTCGGGCGTGACTGGGCGAAAAATTATTGTTGATACGTATGGCGGAATGGGGAGACATGGCGGCGGTGCTTTTTCGGGTAAAGACCCCTCGAAAGTGGATCGGAGCGCCAGTTATATGGCCCGTTATATTGCGAAAAATATTGTAGCGGCAAAGATTGCCAGGCGTTGCGAAGTTGAATTGGCTTACGCAATAGGATTTCCTGAGCCGGTATCGGTATATGTCGATACTTTCGGGACTGGCAAGGTTTCTGATCGAAAAATCGAGAAAGCAATACGGAAGGTCTTTGGTTTAAAACCTGCAGAAATAATCAGGGAATTGAAGCTCTTAAGACCCATTTACGAAGCAACTTCGTCATACGGACATTTTGGCCGTAATGATAATCTGGATGTTTTCACCTGGGAGCGAACCGACAGGAAAGCGGCACTCCTTGCAGCCATCTAGTTACTTGCTGTAGCGGCGTTGTATCTGGAGCAAAAACAAATAATGAAGAACAGAAGAAATGTAAAAAGTATCAAGCCGCCCAAAGGTTTCAGAGATTATGTGGTTTCTGATATCAACTTGGCCGGATGGGGTCGTCGTGAGATTGATCTGGCCGAAGATGAAATGCCCGGCCTGATGATGTTGAGGAAGCAGTATGGCAAGTTGAAGCCTCTAAAAGGGGCGCGTATCAGCGGTTCTCTGCACATGACGATACAGACGGCAGTATTGATAGAGACCCTGAAAGAACTTGGCGCAAAAATCCGCTGGGCAAGCTGTAATATATTCTCAACACAGGACCACGCTGCTTCTGCTATAGCGGCTACCGGTACACCTGTTTTTGCTAGAAAAGGTGAATCTCTCGAAGACTATTGGGCGTATACTGACCGTATCCTTGACTGGGGAAACGGGCAAGGTCCAAACATGATTGTGGATGATGGAGGGGATGCTACACTGTTGATTCATCTTGGATACAAGGCTGAAGAGGACAGAGATATTCTTGCAAAAAAACCAGGAAGCACGGAGGAACGTATTCTTCTGGCGCAGATTGCAAAATCCATAAAAAAAGATCCGAAACGCTTCCGCAGAATTGCGCCGCGTATACGCGGAGTGTCAGAGGAAACTACAACAGGTGTTAAGCGTCTTTACCAGATGCATGAACGTGGTGAGTTGCTTTTTCCTGCATTCAATGTGAATGATGCGGTTACCAAGTCGAAATTTGATAACATTTATGGATGTCGTCATTCGCTTGTAGACGGAATTGCGCGTGCAACCGACATAATGCTGTCCGGCAAGGTCGTTGTTGTTGCCGGGTATGGTGATGTCGGCAAGGGCTGTTGCCAGTCTATGAGAGGGCAGGGAGCACGGGTTATTGTGACCGAGATCGATCCTATATGTGCATTACAGGCGGCGATGGAAGGATATGAAGTCAGAACCATGGATGAGGTCTGTGCAATAGGCGATATATTTGTGACAGCTACCGGTAATTGCGATATTATAACTGAGAAACAGATGCGCAGGATGAAAAACCTCGCGATTGTATGCAATATTGGTCACTTTGACAGCGAAATAGAGATCGAAAAACTGACGAAATACAAGTGGGAGGAGATCAAGCCTCAGGTTGACAAAGTTACATTTCCCAACGGTAAGAGCATCATAGTGCTTGCCAAGGGACGGCTGGTTAATCTTGGGTGTGCTACAGGGCATCCCAGTTTTGTAATGTCAAACAGTTTTTCATGTCAGGTTATGGCCCAGATTGAGTTGTTTGTAAACACCGGGAAGTATCCGTTGGGAGTATATGTGCTTCCAAAATTACTGGATGAAAAAGTTGCGCGTTTCCATCTGAATAAACTCGGTGTTAAATTAGACAGATTGACAAAAAAACAAGCTACATATCTGGGAGTGGCACAGGGTGGCCCTTTCAAACTTGACACATACAGGTACTGATTCTTTTGTTACAGTACCAGGTCAAATGGGCAGATATTTGTTGCGTTTGAATGCATTTATGCTAGCGTAATTAAAGTTTAATCAATGTAATTCATTAATGGAGGACAGGTTGTTATGAGAAAAGCAGTATCACGTTTATTGATGGGTGGGATGGTCTTTATTGTGGCCGGATTGATTTTACAAAGCAGTTTTGTGTATGCGCAGCAGAAAGTTGAGCCCAGCAACGAGGCAAAATGGTATTTTTCGCCTGGAATTGGCTGGCAGGATTGGCAGGGGGATGAAGAGTGTGATGATGCTTTCCTTCTGGATGCCAGACTGGGTTATGACTACAACGAGTGGTGGAGTTTTGAAGGTTTCTTCTATACCGCACCTTATATCAAAGAAAAGATGAGGAACCGCTGGTATCCCAAGAATGATCCGAATGGTTCTTACCGGGAAGTATCGATGGTTGATGGTACACCTGGAGAGAAGTTCGGCGATACTTTTATGGCAGCAGTGGGGAGTGATGCACTGTTCCATTTCACACGTTGGGAGAGACTTGATCCTTACTTGACATTGGGTCTAGCAGCATCGTGGTATGGGGATGAGATCAATGGACATAATTTTGATGTTGCAATTCGTGGTGGCGGCGGTGTCATGTGGCATTTCAACGACGAGTGGGCCGTTCGTGGCGATTTCCGTGCATTCCTTGTTGGTAACGATACAGAGGCTAACTCAATGATAGATGCCGGAGTTGTCTGGACATGGGGTGCCAGAGTGCCTGCGAAAATAGTTGCAACGGGTGGGCCGCTGGACAGTGACCGTGATGGTTTGACTGATGTTGAAGAGGAGAAATGGAAAACAAATCCATATGATCCTGACACTGACAAAGATGGTCTCAAGGATGGTGAAGAAGTTTATACCTATAAAACTGATCCATTGAATCCTGATACTGATGCAGATCGTCTAAAGGATGGGGATGAAGTCCACAAACATACCACAGATCCATTGGATGCGGATACTGATGATGGCGGAGTTGTTGATGGTCATGAGGTCCTTGAAGATAATACTGATCCACGGGCTGGACATGGCAATGATGACTTGGTTCTTTTTGAGTTGTATATCCAGTTTGAATACGACAAGGCCATTATCAAAACTGAATATTACAAACAACTTGATGTAATCGGGAAAGTGCTTGCTCGTCATTCGAAAGCTACGGCCAAAGTTGAAGGACATTGTGACCAGTTCAAAACAACGGGTCATATTTCCCTCGCACCCCATAACAAGAAACTTTCCAAGGATAGAGCCAAGGCTGTTGTGGAGTATCTGATCAGTAACTGCCAGATTGCATCTGGTCGTTTATCCTCAAATGGCTATGGTTTTGAACGGCCAAAAGATCCCAAAAAGGTTGACCTGGTCAATGGTAATCCTGAAAACAGACGTGTTGAAATATACATTAAGGGAGTTGACAAAACCAAGGCACAGTTGGAAAGTGAAGGCTACGTGATTCCTGAGGTGGATCCGACCCCGCCAGTTCCGGAGAAAAAATAGTAGAATTGATCCTTGGTTGAAGAATGGTTGAAATTGAGAATAGCGTCAGGCGTTACCGGGTATGGTTTTGCCTGGTTATACTGACGCTATTCTTTTTTCGTTTATGGTTTTCAGGAACGTTGCCGCTTTCAGGAGATGAGGCTTATCACTGGGAATGGTCCCGGCATCTTGCCCTTGGTTACTATGATCACCCGGGTCTTACTGCTTATTTGATTAGATTATCAACGTTTCTATTCAATGGAAGTACCGAGATAAGTGTCAGGTTTGTGGCCTTGGTGATGCTTACGTTGACGGCAATTGTTGTCTTCCTCCTGGCCCGGTCTGTTACAAGAGATAGAGGTGGCACTGATATACAGGCTGAACGAGCTGGATTTATTGGTGGCTTTCTAATCCTGATAATACCCATATATGCCGCATTCTCCACATATATCAGTACGGATCCTCCGTTGATCTTTTTCTGGACGCTGAGTTTGTATTTGTTGTACCGGGCTTTTTCGAAAGGCACTTATCTGGCATGGATTCTGGCAGGAATGGCGTTTGGGTTTGCTGTGATGAGTAAATTCCTGGCTTTCTTTATCATACCGGCAAGTTTCCTTTTCATTTTGATCTCAGTGAAAGACAGGAAGTGGTTGGGACAATGGCAAATGTATGCCGCAGGCGGTGTATGCCTGCTCGTGATTTTGCCTTTTGTGATCTGGAATATGCAGAATGGCTGGCCTACTTTCATGTTTAATTTTATCTACAGGCAGGCGCATACGGGTTTCCATCCGGAAAAGGCGATTGAATTTGTCGGAGGACAGGCGTTAGCATTGTCGCCGGTAATTTTTGGTTGTGCTATTGCAAGCCTGTGGTGGGCATTGAAGAAGTGGAAGATTTCACAGGATAGAGCATCGCTGTTTCTTGCTCTAACATCGATTGTTCCGTTGATTTATTTTTTTTGTGTGGGGTTTCGCAGACAAGTTGGTCTTCATTGGCCGACAGCAGGTTGGATTGGGGCTGTGGTCTTATGGTCCTGTTATACTTCCATGGATTGGGTTGACCGGAAATATGCGCGTCGTATTGAGAAAATTGGCATTATAATTTGTCTTTTTATCACCATAAGTCTGTATCTCCTTGTACACATACCTCAACGATGGATTGAATCCGGCTGGAGTTACTGGGGTGATCCGGAAAGAATTAATCTGGGAAAATCTGTTGAAAGGTTTGGTTGGCGCGAGCTTGGGCAAAAAGTTTATGATGTAAAGAAGGAGATGTTGTCACAACAGAAAAAGCAAAGGGGTGTTTTTGTCATTTGTAATCAATATGGACTGGCTTCCAGTGTTGCGTTTTATACCCCTGATCAAATGGATACACATCTTTGGGTTTCAAGGAAGGTGCATGGTGAAAATTACAGGTTTTGGGATAATTATTCCTCAATGAAACATATGGATGCCATTTTCCTGGCCAAGGTCAGGGGGAATGTTTCGGCGGTTATCCCTCATCTCAGGATGTATTTCGTATCAGTTGGTGAACCTGAATATTATCCAGTAATTTTGGAAGGAAAGGAAGTCAGGTCGTTCTATATGGTACGGTGTCATGATTTTAACGGTATTGCACCGGCTTTCTAAAAATGCGATGATGCTATTTTAGCATTTCTTGGTGGATAATAATGAAAATATCATTTTTGCCGCTTTTATTTATTATTGGTTTTTCTTCAGTGTCGCATGCATCAACAAATGATTTCTGGTTTCCGGTTGGGGAGAAGCTGATATACAGGCTGTACTGGGGCGTTATTCCTGTGGGAAGCTGTGAAATTACAACAGAGTGGGTCGAACACGGCGGAAATAAAATGCTTGCCATCAAGGCAATTGCAAAAACAACCTCGGTTGTATCGAAGATATACCCCGTGGATGATTATATCGAAACCATTATTAAGCCTGAATCGTTTCTTCCGGATCAGTACACTCAAAAGTTGCATGAAGGACGTCATGTGAGAAACGATTTATTAACATTCAACCATAAAAACGGGATTGCCCATTGGAAGTCGGCGAAGTCTGGGAGATCAAGCGTAACGAAAGATATTAAAATCGAGTCTGACACAAGAGACGTTCTCTGCCTGACATATTTCATGAGATCCAGGGGACTTTCTGTCGGTCAGACGGAGAATTTTCGTGTGCTTGTTGATGATAAGATATATGACCTTCAGGTCACGGGATTAGGGTATGAGGAAATGGACATTGAAGATTTCGGAAAAATTAAATGTCTGACTATTGAACCAAAAGCAAGGTTTGGCGCTATATTTGTCAGAAAGGGCCGGGTGACACTTTGGTTTTCGGAAGATGAGAGACGTATTTGTACCAGAATGGCAGGCAAACTGTCGTTTGCCAGCCTGAAAGCCGTTTTATCAGGTGTCGAAGGACCAGGTGAAGATGCATGGGCAAAAAATGCCGGTAAGAAGTAGCGTTTTTGGGTAATATGAAAACAATTCATAAGTATATTGCATCAACCTTTTTCGTGTCGTTTGCTGTCACGCTTGTTATTGTGACTTTTGTTATTTCGATGGGGGTGATCTTCAGGGTAACCGATTTACTGGCCCGAGGTATATCGTGGCGCGCTGTACTTAACATGTATTTGTGTGGCATTCCTGTGGCATTGACATTTTCCATGCCCGTTAGTGCGTTGACGGCCAGTCTTCTGGTTTTTGGTCGCTTGTCGGCTGATGCTGAAACCGCGGCAATGAAGGCGTGTGGAATCAGCATGTGGCAGATTGTGGCGATGCCTCTTGTTCTATCACTGATAATGATGTCTGTGTGTCTGTATTTAAGCGACGAACTGGCGCCGTTGGGCCATTATCGGAGCAGGCAAATCATGAGAGAACTTGGTAGCGGATCTGCTCTGCAGCTTCTGGATGAAGGCAGGTTTATTCAGGACTTTAACGGGTTTATTCTATTTATAGGGAAAAAAAGGAAAGAACGTGTATTCAATGTCAGAATATATGACTTAAGGGATAAGAGATTTAAAAGAGAGATTCAGGCTAAATGGGGTTTGGTGTCGGCTGATCCAAATACCAAGGAAGTTGTCTTGGATCTGTATAGTGTGCGTATTAATCGCTTTTCTAAAGACTCGCCATTTCCTGTCTTCTGTGAAAAGTGGCCACTGAAGATAGGTAATCCGTTGGGAAATCGTACTTACAAAAAAAGTGAAAACGATCTGACGTTCTTGGGATTGATTGAAGGCATGAGAAATCCGGCTGTTTCCTATCCAAACTTGAATCCTGTTGACCAACAGCGACAGAAAATGGCTTTTGCTGTTGAACTTAACAAGAGAATTGTCCTTGCCGTTTCTTGTTTTGCATTTGTGCTTCTCGGTATACCGCTTGGCGTTACGGCGCAGAGAAAAGAATCTTCGACAGGTATTGGTATCAGTCTTTTTCTTGTTTTCAACTTCTATCTTTTTGTCATTATTGCGGAGTCAATCGCAAACAAACCGGAATTCAGGCCCGATTTAATTATATGGATGCCTGTTGTCATAGCGGTCGCGCTGGGTTCGTACCTTGTTGAGCGCACAAACTGAAAAACACTGACGCAAAAGCATCGCAAACCGCAGGGATATTTGGTGTTTTCAATCAAAGTGGATTTTGATATACAAGATATTAACTATAGGGAGATATTTTATGCCTACATTGAGTATAGATGAGATAATGAAGCTGCTACCACATAGATATCCCATGCTTCTGATAGACAGGATAATTGAATGTGATGATCAGAAGCGAATTGTAGCGATCAAGAACGTAACGGTAAATGAACCATTTTTTCAGGGGCACTTTCCCGGAGTTCCGGTAATGCCGGGGGTCCTGCAAATAGAAGCTATGGCTCAGGCTGGGGGTGTCCTTTTGAACCGCCTGGCTAATATGGCGGGGAAAATTCCGTATTTCATGGCAATCGACAAAGCAAAGTTCAGGAAAGTTGTGAAACCGGGGGATCAGTTGAGGATTGAAGTGGAGATTACCAATCTGCGTTCCAAGACGGTAAAGCTTGAGGCAAAAACGCTTGTTGATGGTGCGGTCGCATCAGAAGCGGAATTGCTTTGTATGATTACGGATCAATCTGCAGGAGCATAAATGGCTATCCATCCTACTGCAATAATCGATAAAGGAGCTGTTTTGGGTGCAGGTGTTGATGTTGGCCCTTATAGTGTTATTGGCTCCAACGTACGGATAGGCGAGAATACGCGGATCATGCCACATGTTGTTATTGATGGTTGGACCGTTATTGGACGTGGTTGTACTGTTTTCCCATTTGCTTGCATTGGCACTCAGACACAGGATCTGAAGTATAAGGGCAGCAAGACCTTTGTCGAGATCGGTGACCGGACGACGATCCGTGAGTATGTTACCATAAATTCAGGGACGAATGAGGGGGAAAAAACCATTGTTGGTTCAGGATGCCATATCATGGCTTATTGCCATGTAGCTCATGCATGTGTGGTTGGGAATGAAGTAATCATGTCTAACTGTGCAACCCTTGCTGGCCATGTTATCATTGAAAATCAGGCCATTATGGGCGGGTTAAGTGCTGTGCATCAATTTACTAGAGTTGGGAAAATGTGTATGGTGGGCGGACTTACAAAAATTACCCAGGATTGCCCTCCTTTTATGATTGTAGAGGGCAATCCTGCTGAAGTAAGGGGTCCCAATAGTGTAGGTTTAAAACGGAGAAATGTAGATGAGAATGCCCAGCGATTAATCAAAGAGGCTTATCGTATTCTCTATCGAGAAGGTTTGTCCACAAGTCAGGCTGTAGAAAAAATCAAGGCTGAGCTTGAGTTATGTCCGGAGATCATGCATTTGCTCGCGTTCATAGATAGTTCTGAACGTGGTATAATAAAATAATTAACTGTCCCGGCATCGGAGATTGGATGAAAGATCGTTGTTTTATCAGATTGGTTTTGACCTTTGTTGTGATCTTAACAACGGTGTGTGCCATGTTACGGGCGCAGAGCGATGAGAGCCTTGTCAATTTCAGTTTTGATCAGGTTGATGTCCGATCCTTTGTAAAGCTGGTAGGTGATATTACAGGCAAGAAGTTTGTTGTTGCAGATAATGTGGCAGGAAAAATCACTGTGGTTTCTCCACGTGTAAAGAAAAGTAATGTTTATCCGCTCTTTGTCTCCATTCTGGAGTCAGTTGGATGTACGGTCGCCGAACAGGAGGGAATTTCGCGGGTTATTCAAACTTTCCCCCGCCTGACACCCACTGCCCCTGTAATAGGACCTAAGGAAAAAACTCCTGAAAGTGGGATGATAACCAAAGTATTGCGTCCCACTTATGTTTCTGCAATGGAATTGCGGAAACTTCTTGAGTCAAAAGTAAGCGGGGGGAAAACAGGATCAATTGGTGCAATAGATGAATCAAATCACCTTATTGTAACGGATACGGCTGACGCTGTCAGGCAGATCGAAAAAATAGTGTCGGAAGTAGATCAACCCGGTCTTTCAAGAATGACTGAGTTGATTCCTCTCAAGTTTGCAGGTGCCGAAGATATTGCTTCCCAGCTTAATGAGGCTGTTTCGGAAGGCGAGACGAGAGCGGAGCAGCTTCGTAACCGGTTGCCTTCTGTTCAGGGAATGTCGGAACAAAGGAAAAAAAGTGCAGTTGTTGTTGCTGCGCCGCATTCTAACAGCCTGATCCTCGTTGGTTCTTCAGCCCAGATAGAGGAACTAAAGCGCATTATACAGATGATGGATGTTGATATGCCGTCAGGTCGCGGCCGTCTTAATGCTATCTTTTTGAAGTACATGGCTGCGGATGAGGCTGCAAAAAGTATAAATGCCCTTTTGGCCAAGACGACGGAAAAAGATAGTAAAACAGGAATATCGATACGGAGAATTGCAGTTGAATCAAATACAGCTAATAACGCATTGATTGTGGATTCAACTGTGGGTGATTTTGAAGTGGTTCGGAAACTCGTTGAACAGCTGGATCAGATGCCTCAGCAGGTTCATATAGAAGTAATGATTATTGAAGTTAGTCAAACTGACAGTCTTGATATTGGCGTTGAAATGGCGGCGCTGGATATGCCTTCGAAGGTTGGAGATGTTGTCCTTCAAGGTAGCAGCAGGTTGACAGATGGTGCTGACAGCCTTCTGAATTCAATACAGAGTGGAGTGTTTCCGCGTGGTATTTCCGTGGGAGTGGCCCAGGGGACAAGTGTGGGATCCGATGGCAAGATAACCACTGGCTTCCCCGGGGCAATTAATATTGATGCGCTGAAGAAAAAAGGCAAAGTGAAAATTCGTTCTCAAACAGCCTTGGAGGCGCAGAACAATAAAGAGGCCAGTGTTAATATTGTTAATGAAATTCCTGTCCTCAAATCAACGATACAGGGCGGGTCCGGGACATCTCGTGATGTCATCCAGAACCTTGACAGAATAGATGTTGGAATAAAACTCAAGCTGACGCCTTACATCATTCCAGGGGGGGAGGTCAGGATGGTGTTGAATCCCAGTATTGAGGCAGTTATTGATTCCAGTACGCAGTTTGCGCCAATTATCGCCAAGAGAGATGTTTCTACTACGGTTACGGTACAAGATGGTAAAACAATAGTCATAGCAGGACTTACACGCGAGGACAAAACCAAGAGTGTACGAAAGGTCCCGATTCTTGGCTCCATACCTGTTCTTGGCATACTGTTCAGGCGAACTTCTGATGCAAATGAGAAAACCAACCTTTTAATTTTTGTGACGCCAAGAATTGTTAGTGATATGAACAAGGCTGAGAGTGTCATGAAAGACTGGGAAAAAAAGACAGATTTGAAAGCCAATGAAAAATGATCTCCCATTTCAACAACCTTCCGATACAGAGATCGTTGAGTTGCGAAAGATTGCCAGGGAATATGGGGTAGAATTTATCGATATTCTTGCTGATGATTCTCTGGATCCAGTCCTGGTTGCTAAGTTGCCGGTTGAATGGGCGCGGGCAAATTATCTTCTTCCTGTCAGGATCGGGGGGGAAGTGTGTGTACTTACTGCTGATCCTGCAAGTGTCAGTCAGCAGGAATACCTCGCGTTGCTTATCGGACGGGATTTGCGTCCTGTAATGGCGTCCAGGTCTCTTATTACACGGAGTATCGAGCGTTGTTACTACAGCAAGGATGATTCTCCAGATGACTTTCTGCGTGATCTTGCCGCTGATAATGGAAGCGTGAGCAGGACAGTAACCACAACCGATGATCTTCTTCAAGTGGCCGAAAAGGCGCCGGTAACACAACTGGTAAATCTCATTCTTCTGGAGGCCGTCAAAAGAAATGCGTCGGATATTCATTTTGAACCGCTTGAAGAAAGACTTCGTGTGCGTTACCGGATAGATGGCATTCTGTACGAACAGGCATCTCCTCCAAAACATGTTGAAGAATCATTGGTTTCCAGGCTTAAGGTTATGGCCCATATGGATATTGCAGAAAAAAGACTGCCACAAGATGGAATGGCACGAGTCAGGGTGGGGGAACGTGAGATTGATGTTCGTGTATCAACTATTCCTGTGGCTGAAGGGGAGCGTGTTGTTTTGAGGCTTTTAAATCGTGACTCATCTTTATTGCCCCTGTCTATATTGGGAATGTCTGACGTCGCTCTGCGATCTTTTGAATCTCTGTTGCACGAGCCTAACGGAATTATCGTTGTATCAGGACCGACCGGTTCAGGGAAAACTACCACTCTTTATGCAGCACTTGGGCAACTCGATGCATCGCGCAAAAATATCATGACAATCGAAGATCCAATAGAATACCAGCTTCCAAATATAGGGCAAATTCAGGTAAAACCTAAGATCGGTCTCACGTTTGCCACGGGATTGCGCCATATATTGCGCCAGGACCCGGATATTGTTCTTGTCGGAGAAACCAGGGATAGTGAGACTGCATCAATTTCCGTAAGGGCTTCACTGACCGGACATCTTGTTTTTACGACACTTCATACCAATGATGCGCCAAGTGCAGTGCTGCGTCTTGTTGATATGGGTGTTGAACCTTATCTTCTGGCTTCATGTTTGAGGGGGATTCTCGCCCAGCGACTGGTTCGAAATCTTTGCCGTGAGTGCAGGAAAACAGCAGTTGTGCAGGAGCGGGAAATCGTATCGTTTGGACTTAGTGGAAAAAATATGGCTGGTCGGCAGGTATGGGTTCCTGCGGGATGTTCTTCCTGCCTTGAGGGATACAGGGGGAGAAGTGGTATTTTCGAGCTCATGGTTCTTGATCGTGAAATGCAGGACATAGTCAGGACAGGTAATGCTGGTATTGATGAATTACGTAATTTGGCTGAGAAGAGAGGAATGATAAACCTGCGCGATGATGGATTGAAAAAAGTACTGGCAGGTATTACGAGTTTGACGGAAGTGATGAGTGTTGCCGTATAAGTAATGAAAACATATGAATACAAAGGGTTTAATCGAAATGGGCGCCCTTGTAAGGGATTGGTGGAAGCTCTCAGCCTGAAGGAGGCCAGGGAGAAACTGATCACCGATGGTATTCTTGCTGAACGTATTTTTGTGACGGGACGCAAACTGGTACTTCGGCTTGGTGATAGAGCAGTTTTGTATCGTGAGTTAAGTTCACTTCTTGGAGCAGGTTTCCCTCTCGTCCGTGCTCTTGACATCCTGATAGCATCACCGGAGATGGCAGACTCCAATATTCTTGTTGCCGGTGTGCGTGATAAAGTAAAAGAAGGCAGTTCGTTGGCGGATGCATTATCGGCAGCCAGCAAGTCTGTGACACCTTTTGAGCGTGCGATTATTCAGTCAGCTGAACGTTCTGCAACTGTTGAAACAATGCTGGAACGCCTGGCAGCTTTTCTTGAAGAACAGGAAAAAATCAGAGAACGTATAAAAGCCGCGCTTTTATACCCGTCTATCGTGTTCACTCTTGGGATATGTGTTGCCATGATAATGCTTGGGGTACTTATACCCAGGGCGCGGGAGATAATTGCCGGGAATAATATGCCTATGCCGATGTTGACTCGTTCAATGATATGGTTTGGTGGAGCTGTTGTGAGATGGGGCTGGCTTGTTGTTGTGGCAGGTGTTGCCTGCGCTGTGTATTTTAAAAGAAGACTGGCTGCAGACGATGATTTCCGGATGAACTGGGACAAGAAACTGTTCAGGTTCCCTTTGATTGGCAGGGGACGTACGTTACTTGTTAATCTTCGATTTTCGCGTACGATGGCTGTTCTCCTCAAGGGAGGAGTATCTCTGATAGATGCAGTTATCCTGGCCGGGCGGGCCACCGGTAGTGCATGGATAGGTCGGCTTACGGAAGGTGCGGCCGAATCTATTCGGCATGGCGGAAATCTGGCTGATGCTATTCGACAGATATCGCCACTTTCCGGTTCTTTACCGGGCTGGCTCAGGGTCGGAGAAGCCAGCGGGAGTATTGATAGCTTGATGGAGAATGCCGGCCAGAGGTATCAGTCGCAGTGGGACCGTTATATTGGTACATGTCTGGGTTTTCTTGAACCGCTTTTGATTTTACTAATAGGTGGATTTGTTCTGCTTGTAACATTGTCAGTATTGATGCCTATTATTGCATTGACTCAAGTGGTGGGAAAGTGAGGCTTTGCAAACAAAAAAAGCCCGTCAGTCAGTTCGATCATTTATGGACCCTTTAGGGGTGTCTTTGCCCTTCACAGGCAAATTTTCCTTTTCTTACTTTCGTCGTCCCAGCAGATCAAACCAACTGACAGGTTATTGTATATTGAGCACAATTAATGCCAGTAGATTGAATTGGTTTGTAGTGATAAACAGAAAAAATGATTTTCTGATTATTATTAGACAATTATGATGGAGAATACCGACTTGAATTTAATATCTTTGCTTATTTTCTCTCTTTTCTTTCACAATCATGCGAATATGATCAAGTATGAGAATAAGAAAAATCAGAATTGATTGAATTTGTTATAAGCGGCTGATGATGAGATTTCTTTTTTATAATATTCGTTATGCAACTGGTGGCAGCAGGTTCCTTTTTTCATGGAGCAGGTATTTACGAAAAACAACAAAAAATTTGCAGTCCATAATCAGTTTTATAAGTACCATTGATCCGGATATAGTTGGCCTCGCCGAAGTGGATGCAGGTTCTTACAGATCGAAGAGACGGAATCAAGCGGCAGTTATGGCTTCTGCCCTCAGTCATGAACACACTTACAAGTGTAAATACCATGAATCTTCGCTTGTGCATATGCTTCCTTTTATGAGTAAACAGGGAAATGCGTTTCTGACAAGGGATACAGTTATTGGTGCCCATTTCCATTATTTTGAAAAGGGTGTAAAACGTCTTGTTATCCAGTTAGATCTCAAAGACTTAACCGTGTTTCTTGTTCATCTCGCGTTGAGTTTTAAAGCGAGGCACCACCAGCTTGGTGATCTATATTCAATGGTTAAACATACAAAAAAACCTCATATCGTGGCTGGTGATTTCAATGCCAGATGGGGTGATCGTGAGATTAGGCTGTTTCTTGCTGCAACCAAATTGACCAGTGCTGGACCGAACGGGATGCCTTCATACCCCAGTTGGGCGCCACGACGTCAACTTGATTTCATCCTGCACAGTCCGGGAATCAGAATAACTAATTTTGATATGCCTCAAATTAAGTTATCAGATCACTTACCGTTGGTGTGTGATTTTGAAATCAAGGGTTAGTGATGTTGCTCGTGGTTTCTCCATGTTCCTGTTTTGGATCTGCGCATTGAACCTGAACCACGGCTTGGCGTAACAAGATGGTCATGCCCATTGCCGATCAAATCCGGACGTCCGGCTTCGATCAGGGCTTCACGGACTTTTCTGTGAAATTCCGGCAAATGTGAAAGCAGTATGGCGCGTTGCAGTGCTTTCTCGCGGTCGGTCTGTGCGACATGCATCTTCCTGTTGGTCAGAGGGTCAATGCCGGTATAGAACATGCAGTTTGCCAGGGTAAGTGGGGCAGGATAGAAATCCTGGATCTGTTCCGGTTTGATGCCTGTTTTACGTAAATAAATTGCGAGTTCGATCATGTCATTAAGCGTACAACCAGGGTGTCCACTCATGAAATACTCTACAATGGCGTATTTACGGTTGGCTTTTCTGACTTGCCTGTAGAATATGTCAACAAAATCGCGATAAAGCTTTTGGGGTGGTTTGTGCATGACGGCAAGAACTGATTCAGAAATATGTTCAGGGGCGATCTTGAGAAGGCCGCACACGTGATGTCGAACCAGTTCCTCGATGTACTTTTCACCTCCTCCCGCAAGTGCAAGATCGAATCTGATGCCGCTGGTTACAAAAACGTGTTTAATACCTTTGATCTGTCTGGCTGACCTCATTAAATCGAGGAGAGGACTGTGGTCGACTTCAAGATTTTTACATATAGCAGGAAAAAGACAGTTATGCCTTTGGCAGCCGGAATAACCGGTTTTACAACCTGTGGCATACATATTGGCCGTCGGTCCACCAATGTCGCTGATAGTTCCATGAAATGCAGGATCGGCGGAAAGCATTTCAATTTCACGAAGAATATTTTGTTTGCTTCGTGATGTAACCGTGCGACCCTGATGGGATGTTATTGCACAGAAACTGCACTCGGCATAACAACCCCTGTGAGTTGTTATTGAATCCTTTATCATCTCGTATGCAGGAATAGAAGCTTTTCCATATGATGGGTGTGGGCGCCTTGTAAAAGGGAGTGAGTACAGGTGATCAAGTTCATCAGTAGTCAAAGGCAGGGCGGGTGGATTTACAACAAGCCATCGATCAGCGTGCCTTTGTACAAGTGTCGCCTTGCTGTTGACATGGTGATGATCATGGATCAATCTGCTCATGGCAATGTATGATGATTTGCCTTTATTATCAGGCGACAAAACCTCTTCGTAGGATGGAAGCACGATGAGATCGTCAATACCGCTGGTGTCTTTTCGTATTTCAGCAGTTCCTCTTATGCCATGAAGGTTTTTCCCTTGATCTAGTCTTTGTGTTATTTCGGCAATAGCGTGTTCTGCCATTCCGAAGGCAATGAGATCTGCTTTGGCGTCAAATATCAGCGATCGCTTGACTTTATCGGTCCAGTAATCGTAGTAGGCGAATCTACGCAATGAGGCCTCTATACCACCGATGACGACAGGTATCCCCTTAAATGCCTGGCGAGCCATCGAAGCATAGACTATTGAAGCATTGGATGGTCTTGCGCCCGAGATGCCATTAGGAGAATAAGCATCATCCCTGCGTAGTTTCCGCATAACAGTTAATCGTGCGAGTTGGCTGTCAACGTTTCCAGCGGTTATTCCCCAGAAAAGGCGGGGGATGCCAAGGACGCGGAAGCATTCAATGTTACGGATATAGGGTTGGGCAATGATTCCAACCCGGTATCCCAGAGATTCAAGAAGACGTCCGATCAGTGCAATTCCAAAAGATGGATGATCAACATATGCATCACCTGATATCAGGATGATATCGCATTTGTCCCAGCCTAAATTGTCCATTTCGCGTCGTGTCATTGGCAGAGGACGATTGTAGCGATAAGAGTTTTCTTTTTTATTCATGATCCTTCAACGGTAGTAAAAAAACAGGAATATTCCAACTCTTGAACGACTTTAATACGGGATAAAACAATGCAGTGAGATAATACAGCTATTCCTTTTTGGATGATGAGTCTGTCTGATCGGCAGTTTTGTCCGGTGTAATCGTAAATATGGCACCGTTTGCTTTCTGCTGGAGTTCGTAGCGTGCAGGCCTCAGTCGCGATGTTTCGGAAATCAACCTCTTGATTTCGTCTGTTCCAATATTACGTTTTTCCGGTTCTTTGCCGCTGACTATGGAAACAGCTGTTTGCGGCGCGGTAAGGGATATATGTCGTTTATTAGTGTCGTCAACTGCCAGATCAACGCCGGTATCAGTATCTGTTATGGGTGTGCCGTCACATGTTGTTTCTAACTCAATGGACTTGGTGCGTGCCATATCGAGAACAAATATGTCATCACGCGATGGAGTACTCTTAAATACGAGATCACACCCCCTGATCCCGACAGTTACCGTTTTTGTCCTGACCTTAAAACGGTATGGATTGACATCGGCGATAAGTCCTGTGACAACCCTGCAAATTCCCCTGTTAAATCGTAAGACGAAACCACATCCTGCCGGTGAACCCTGATTGAACATACATTCTTCAATAATAATGACGCTTTTTTCACCCTGGGAAACTACAGTGCCATCAACGAATTTAATTTCAAGTTTGGTATTCGGCCCGGTCTCTATCCGGTCCATTTGCGAAATATCATTATTAAGCATTAATAAATATGCTTTTCCTGTCTGGTCGGCAACGGAAGCGATACCGGAAAGATACGTTACTTTACCAATCGGTCCGCGTACTGCAGGTTTTTGCTGTCCTGACATTTGACCGGAAGAATACTGGGTTACTTTTGGACGATCTGTTGTCCTTGAGGGGGCATTTTCCCGCGGTTCTTTGCCAATTTCAATAATGGTATCAATAAGAGATTTTTGTGTAACGTTTGCTGTTTCTCCGGTTTTTATCCTGTTGCTATCGATGGACATTTTAAAGAGACTGCGGGTGAGAACAACTGTAAGTCCGCCGAGAAGTATTAGTCCGCCGATAACAATAATGGACCATATTCTCGATTTCATTATGATGCTCCTGAACGTCGGGAACAATAAAACCCATATGCTGGTGCTGCTATTTGAAAATTATCAAGTATAAACCTTGAAAATTAAAGTGTATTTTGTATTTTTCTTGATTCGGATAAGAACTTTGTTCTAATCTGCCGCCCCAAGTTTATAATAGGGAGTGTCCCGTCTGATGAGAATAACTAAAAAAGGAAGTCTATGTCTGCAATACCAGCAAAAAACCGGAAACTGATTTCATGGGTTGATGAAATTGTAAAACTCTGCCGTCCAAAGGCTGTACACTGGTGCGATGGTTCTCAGAAGGAGTACGACGGTCTTTGCTCGCAGATGGTCGGGAGCGGGACCTTCATAAAACTAAATGAGGAAAAGCGCCCTGGATGTTTCCTGGCGCGTTCACATGAAAGTGATGTGGCGCGTGTTGAGGACAGAACATATATCTGTTCAAGGAATAAAGAAGATGCCGGCCCGACAAATAACTGGGCCGATCCGGTTGAAATGAAGGCCAAGCTTAAGGCGTTCTTTAAAGGGAGTATGGAAGGCCGGACTCTATATGTTATTCCTTTCTCGATGGGACCCCTTGGTTCTCCGGTGGCAAAGATCGGTATTGAGATTACGGATTCTCCTTATGTTGTTGCCAATATGCGTATCATGACCAGGATGGGACGAGAAGTTCTCGATGCCCTTGGCGAGAATGGTGATTTTGTACCGTGTCTTCATTCTGTTGGGGCGCCTTTGAAACCGGGTCAGAAAGATGTGCCATGGCCTTGTGTTCCAGACCCGAAAAACAAATATATTGTTCATTTCCCGGAAGAAGGGGCCATCTGGTCATTTGGTTCAGGATATGGTGGTAATGCTTTGCTGGGTAAGAAATGCCTGGCGTTGAGGATTGCATCAGTTTTGGCCCGCAATGAAGGTTGGATGGCGGAACACATGTTGATTCTGGCCCTTACCTCACCACAGGGAAAGAAATATTACATTTGTGCCGCGTTCCCGAGTGCGTGTGGTAAAACCAATCTGGCAATGATGCAACCTGCAATTCCAGGTTGGACTTTGCGTTGTCTCGGCGATGATATCGCGTGGATAAGAGTAGGAGAAGATGGCCGGTTATATGCAATAAACCCCGAATACGGGTTTTTCGGTGTTGCTCCGGGAACTTCAAGAAAATCCAATCCCAACGCGCTGGCAACGGTTACTAAAAACAGCATATTTACAAACGTTGCTTTAACTCCTGATGGCGACATCTGGTGGGAAGATATGGGTGTTCCGGTACCTGCTAAAGCCATAGACTGGCAGGGCAACGAATGGACGCCTGAATGCGGTAGAAAAGCGGCGCATCCAAATTCGAGATTTACTGCACCGGCAGGACAGTGTCCCGTCATTGACCCGGAATGGGAAAATCCAAAAGGTGTTCCGATATCGGCATTCCTTTTCGGTGGCCGTCGACCGTCGACCATTCCACTGGCGAATGAAGCATTTAACTGGGAGCACGGGGTATTCATGGGGGCTGCGGCAGGGTCCGAAACAACCATGGCCGCACTGGGAAAGGCCGGAGTACTCCGCCGTGATCCTTTTGCCATGCTGCCATTCTGTGGCTATCACATGGGTGATTACCTCGCACATTGGATTTCAATGGCAGATCGTACCGACAGGAAGAAATTACCGAAAGTTTTCTTCGTTAACTGGTTCCGTAAGGATGCCAGCGGGAAGTGGCTCTGGCCTGGCTATGGCGAGAACAGTCGTGTCCTGAAATGGATATGCGAACGTGTTGAAGGAACCGGAAGGGCTGTCAAAACAGCCATTGGCAATCTTCCTGCGCCTGATGCCCTGGATGTTTCAGGCCTTGGGATGAGTGAGGCAGATATCAATGAGTTATTGGAAGTTGATGTCGAGGGTTGGAAGCGGGAACTTGCCGATACCGAGGAGTTTTATAGTAAGTTTGGCAACAGGTTTCCAGAAGCATTAAAGAAGGAACTTGAAGGATTAAAGGGAAGGCTGGAAAAGGCCTGAGAGAAATTAAGATCTGAGTAAAACAAGGCGGCTCTTTGCTTTCGGCGAAGGGCCGCTCTTTTATGTCAATTGTTCGCTCTTACCGATACATCGCCACTCCAGAATTCATGTCTTTTCCCTGCCTGATCTGTGACTATGAGTCTGCCGGCTTTATCCATGCCATCATAATGTCCACTTGTTTGTACTTCGCCGGATGAAACGGTGATGGTTTTGCCTTTAAGGAAATCAATCTTGTCCCACTCATCCATGGGGAAAACGTATTCTTCGCTGGATGTAAAACTTAACTGCTTATCGAGGTGCATCAACAAGGTGTTGAGAATCTCGCCGACAACATGATTATTCCCCGTTTCCACCTTGATTGATGTTGCAGGCTGGAGAAGATTCTGGTTTTCAAAGTCTTCCATTGTCATATTTACATTCAATCCGATACCCAGAACGATGGTTCCTGTTTCTGTGTCACGTTCGGCAAGGATACCTGCTGTTTTTCTGCCATTTGCGAGAACATCATTAGGCCACTTTACCATGGCTGGTAATGATACATCTCTTAGAGTTTCTGCAATAGTGATCGCTGCAACCTGAGTGATGGTTGAGGTGAATAGTTCACCGGCTTTTCCGTGTTTGATTATTACAGAGACAGTGAGGTTCAAATCTTTCGGCGAAATCCATTTGCGACCGAATCGTCCTTTTCCCTCTGTTTGCATGGATGCCCATACGACATCGCCATGTCCCAGAGTTTTGATATTTTCCATGGCCCACAGGTTTGTGGATGACAGAGAATCAAAGTGAAGGAGTCTGCCACCCCATAAACCTTTCGACGACAGAATATCACAGTTCATTTTCATCTGTTCTTTCAATGCCTTTCAAGGGCCAGGCTTTTAAATGAGAAGTCTGCTCTTTTTCCCCCAATGTTGGTAGAAGAAGTTCAGAACTCAAACTTCAAGGATATAACAGGTAACTGGCTTAAGTCTGGCGCAAACGCTGATTTGCAGTTTATTGCTTCTATACAGGAATTCAGGCGGTTCTTGTTGAACCTGTGTGCGGCGTCTATTCCCCCGTATATACTGCCGGTATACCAGGTCAACTCGAAGAAAGTAAGGGCAGTAAACGCGCCCCATTCCTCCCTGTCTGCAGTATCTGCCATGGCATATATAAATATACCGTTCAGAATAAATGACCTGATTGCATTTGCATATTCCCCTGAATAGATATATCCCAGGCCGGGTATAAGCCCAAGAATCCCGCCAACTTTTGGATTTCGATTACGCCCCTTTTCATAACTTGCAACGGCCCTGATTGATTCAGGGCATGGAACAGGGGATTGGCTCAGTGCTTTTCTGGCTTCACCGGTATTTCCCTTCGCAATCAATACTCCTGCCATTTTTTTTGCTGCAATTGTTTTGATTTTTGAAGGAGATTTCTTTGTCTGTTCCATGTCTTCAATGATACTTTTCAAATAGAACTCTGCTTCTGTTAATTTATCTGCGCCAATCGATGCCTCGGCACGAATCAGAAGTGATTCAGTGATAATATCTGATGAATTGTCCTCCGCACGGTCGAGCATCTTCTGTACAAGATCATATTTTGTCGCCTTCAGATATTCATAAGCAGATGCCCAGTAATAGCCGGCACGTCGATTCTGTTGTTCTTCAAGCAGTGCCAGTCTCCTGTACTCGATTGCCGCAGATTCGTGTTTTCCTTCTGAAGCCAGTTCCCTCGCCAGCTGGCTGGTCCCGTCTGTAACGGATGAACCCGTGCAAATGGCGCAAGTAATGAAAAACAGAAGGGTTAATAATGATCCAAATCTGTGTTTGTCGATATTCATCAGCTGTTATTTTCGATTTCTGCCTGGTGTCATCCACCAGTCGTGTTCCTCAACAGTGTCTTTATAACACCAGCGGTTTCCGATTCTTACTGGTGATGGTTTATTTGCCACAACATCCGGTTCACGTACGGTCCTGTCACCAATCATTGCTAAACCGAGAAGGCCGTGTTTCTTCAAGGATTGCATGCCATATTCAGAACATGAAGGTTGCAGAGAGCATCGCCGGCCCAGGGCAGGACTTATCTGACTACGGTAAAAGGATATCATCCATTGTACCGGTGTGCCGGCAATCGATTCCTTTTTACCTGCAGGTGATATTCTGCATTCGTCTATTATTTTCCCGGACCACAGTGATGAACATGTGTCCAGCTGATTTTTAATATCACAGACATGTTCGGCAAGTTCCGGATATTGTTTTATGAGAAGATTGATTGAACAACCTGCGCGTAAAAATAAAGGGCCCTGATCTGAAGACTCAAAGAGTTTCTTGAATTGTTCAAGTGCATTTCTAATGTTTCCTGATTTCCAATGAGCGCGCGCCAGTTCGTAACGGGCCATGTTTGCCGTCGCAGGTGAATAATGTGGTGATTCTGTAATATTCTTCAGTTCGACTTTATTATCCTTGCCGGAACGCATTTTTGCAACAGCCTGTAAAAGAAGTACCGTTTCATTTCCTTTATCTTCTGCAATGAGCCGCGAGCATTCCTGAATACAGACGCCGAAATTGCCTTCGGCGAACAGGTCAACTGCAAGGGATTCCGGGCAGGTTTCTCCCGTGCATTTCAGAGGGAATACAAGAATCAATAAAAAAAGAAAGGTTCCACTTACCGCAAGCGAAACCTTTCCTCTGAATTTCGGAAAAAAAGTTAAATTGATCACACGATCAATACCAATTTGCTCCATTCTTCTTGGCCCAGTCATGGGCTGTGATGCCCTGGGCACATTCAACCCCGTCCCATATGCATATCACAATATTGACATAGGGAATTATACGACACCATTCGCGCCAGTGCATATCTGCGCCTTCGTTCCATTCTGTACCTTCCCGGAGGCCCCAACAGCAGCCGATTAAAAATGCAGGTATTCCGCCTGGTTCACGGCTTACTTTTGCATCCGACTGCATGGGCAAAAGTGACAGTAGAGCGCCTGCAAGAAGCACTGTAATAATTACTTTCTTCATTAATTTCCTCCGTAATTAAAAATCAATACCAGTCTGCGCCGTTTTGTTTGGCCCAATCATGGGCTTTTATGCCCTGGTAACATTCAACACCATCCCATACTGCGATTACGGCGCCAACGAAGGGAACGATTCTGACCCATTCGCGCCAGTGCATTCCCGCGCCTTCATTCCACTCAGTACCTTCCCTTAATCCCCAGCAGCATCCTACTACGAAAGCCGGCAATCCGCCTGGTTGAGTACTTGTCTTGGCTTCGGATGTTACCGGATTAAGCGTAAGAATAAGCGCTACGACAAAACACGCGATCAGAACTTTCTTCATGTCTATCCTCCATTGGCTAATGCTTTACTAATCACCGGAATATTACTTTGTTATGACTTCTTCGATCAAGCCCAAATTACGAGAATCTTGCTGAAATTCTGAATCCGTCAGAGTTTATTTATTTTGGTATTGTGATAACAAAAGAATGTCATTGAACCACCGGCAAGGGTAGCAACGCTTTTGAACCCATTTTGCTTGAGAATCCTGTAGGCAAGGTAACTGCGGAAACCCACCTTACAGTAAAGATATATGGATTTCGCTTTAGATAATTCTGTAAGTTGTTTACGTAATTTTCCAAGTGGCATATTGGCGGCTCCTGGTATGTGCCACGATTCAAACTCCTGTGGACCGCGTACATCAATGATCAATCCATCTTTGGTTTTACCGGGATAATCTTCGGCATACCAGAATTCGACATTACCCTTGAGAAGGTTTTCGGCAACGAATCCGGCCATGTTTACAGGGTCTTTGGCAGATCCGTAGGGTGGGGCATAAGCAAGTTCAAGGTCCTTGAGATCATATACTGTCATGCCAGCCCGAATCGCAATCGCGAAAACATCGAGACGTTTATCAACACCATCAAAACCGGTTATCTGGGCACCAAGTACTAACCCATTGTCGGGATCAAACAGGAGCTTGATATGCATTGGCGTTGCACCCGGGTAGTAACCGGCATGGCTGGATGGATGAATATAAATCTTGCAGAATTTTATGCCGGTTCGTTTTAAAGTTTTTTCTGTTGCGCCAGTCATTCCTGCGGTCATGTCGAAGACCTTAACAATAGCTGTGCCCTGGGTTGACGTGTATTTGCTGGCAATACCCATCAGGTTATCAGCAACGATCCGGCCCTGCCGGTTCGCAGGTCCAGCAAGCGGAATTAATGCAGGTAAACCTGTTATTGTATCGACAACTTCAACGGCATCTCCTGCCGCATAAATGTCAGGATCTGAAGTTTGCATCTGGCTGTTGACCTTAATTCCGCCGCATGAACCGATTTTGAGACCGGCCTGTTTGGCGAGCTGTGTTTCCGGTCGTACTCCAACACACAGAATCGCAAGGTCTGTCTTGAGGAGTTCCCCGTTCTTGAGTTCAACTGAAAGTTTACCTGATATATCTCGAAATGCCGTTGCGGCTGTTCCGAGATGAAGTCTGATACCATGAGCGGTTACGTGATTTTCCAGCTCGCGTGCCATTTCGCGATCGAGAGGTGGAATAAGCTGGTCAACCATTTCGACCAGTTCAACTTCCAGTCCGCGTCCACTGAGGTTCTCAGCCATTTCAATGCCGATATAGCCGCCGCCGATTACCACGGCGCTTGTTACCCCGGCATCTATCTTTGCCTTGATTTTATCCATGTCATCAATGTTCCGAAGAACCAGAATTGATGGATGATCGATTCCCGGCAGGGGCGGTGTTATCGGGCTTGCACCCGGACACAACACAAGTTTCTCGTAGGGTTCAATATAAGAACGACCTGTTTCAAGTTCCTTGACAGTTACGGTATGTTTAGTTCTGTCTATGCCCGTTACTTCATGACCAACCCTGACATCGAGATTGAGCGAAGCCTTGAGGCTGTGCGGGGTTTGTAAAATAAGGTCATCCCTGTCTTCAATTATTCCTCCGATGTGGTATGGCAACCCGCAGTTGGCAAACGACACATGTTTACCGCGTTCGAGGACAATTATTTCCGCTTTCTCATCAAGCCGTCGTGCGCGTGCCGCTGCAGATGCACCGCCTGCGACACCGCCAATAATAACAATCTTCATCAGGAACCCTCCAGACATATACGATGGAATGCTGGAGTAATGGAATATTACGCCAAAGAAAAGCAAATAATGACATGGAATACATTACGGGGAAAAGCTTATTTTGTTATTGACCTTATGCGCTTATGCGCATATAGTACTTAAATGAAATATGAACAGGCAAAAGTTCGAGCGGATATTCTGAAGGCGCTGGCTCATCCTGTGCGCGTCTTGCTTGTTAATGCTCTGACCGATGGGGACCGGTGTGTATGTGAACTGAATGAACTGGCGGATATCGACCAGTCGAACATCTCCCGGCATCTGGCAATGCTGAAAAAAGCGGGAATTGTGAGCGACAGGCGGAACGGGATGAAGGTTTTCTACCATCTTCAGACACCTTGCATTCTGAAGGCGTTTGAATGCGCTGTAGAAGTTGTCAGGGCGGAGGCGAAAATAAGGGATACAAACCTGAAGGCGGTATGATTACGGACAGAGAGTTAAAGAAATTATTGGTGTAAAAAGGAGTCCAAAAATGAGTGAGAACAAAGCATGTGCATGTGGTACTGCTCCGAAATTGATTTTTGCATGTTCAGGAGCGGCTGATGTGGGGGCAATTGCCGATCAGGCTGCGCGGAAACTTGCGAAAGACGGGGCCGGGAAAATGTTCTGCCTTGCCGGAATAGGCGGCCGCGTATCCGGGATCATGGAAACGACCAGAAGTGCCGCGAAGATCCTTGCGATTGACGGTTGTCCTTTGAATTGCGTTAAGAAGACACTGGAAGAGGCTGGATTCAAGAAATTCGAACACCTGCAGCTTGCTGATCTGGGAATGGAGAAGGGGAAAACGCCGCCTGTACCGGAAGCGATAGTCAAAGTGACTGCGGCTGGAGTCCCAAAACTGGTTTGTTAAAGGAATAATGAAAGGAGATGGATGCCATGACGGACGAAAAAGATAACAAGAATGAACGTCCTGCCTGCAGTTGTGGTGGCGGTAGTTGTTGTAACGGGCCAGGCAAATGGATTTGGATAATACTGATTGTGGCCGTTGTTGGGGTATTTATTGTCAAGAATGCCCGCCAAAAGGTATCGAGCTCAAAACCTGCTGATTTGATAGTACCTTCGTTGGCTGACTACGGTGCGAAAAAAACGGATGTTCTGGGGACAGAGCAGACAGAGAAAATACCGCGCCTGGTGGACCTGGGTGCGACGAAGTGTATTCCCTGCAAATTGATGGCTCCGATTCTGAAAGAGCTCAAGAAAACTTATGCCGGGAAAATGGACGTGCAGTTTATTGACGTATGGGAAAATCCGGGTGCCGGGGATAAATATAAAATCAATCTTATCCCTACACAGATATTTTATGATGCGACTGGCAAGGAATTGTTCCGCCATGAGGGGTTCTTTTCCAGGGAAGATATCCTGGCAAAGTGGAAAGAGCTTGGGGTCGATCTTGGTGTTAAGGAAACGCCGTCGTTCAGCCGGTGGGAACCCGCACAAAAGGACACCCGCGCTAAAGATACCATCTGTTTCATGTGCGACGGTGATTTAAACGGGAAGACGAAGGTTGTTGTAAAGACCGCAAAGGGCGACGTACGGTTGTGCGGTATGCACCACTACTTTGTCATGTACTCATGCCTGACAGAGAACAAGACAGGGTTCGAGAAGAAGGTATCGGTGACCGATTGGGCCACTGGCAATCTTGTCCCGATCAGTGATGCGGTCTATGTGTATGGCATAGATGCGAAGGCAGGACGACCCACAATAAAAGCATTTGCAGGTAAAGAAGCTGCGGAGAAAGAACGTCAGTCAAGTGGAGGGAATATATTGGACCTGGCTGAACTTCAAAAGAAGGAATTGGCGAACAAGTGTGGATTTTGCGATCGCGCTGTTTATTATGAAGATGCCGCGAAAATTACGCTTGAAGGGAAGCTCGCAGGTTGTTGTTCGCAAGAATCAGTAGAGGCTCCAGAGGTTACTGATGCTTCGGGAGTTACTAAGGCTCCAGAAGTTACTGAAGATGATGCGAAGATATGGGGTTGTTGTTCACATTGTGCCCTGGGAGTGGCTGCGCGTACTGGTCAAAGTATTGAAATACATGAGAAGGACCGATTGACAGGGGAAAAAGTTATCATAAAGATTCTCAGCGGCAGTGTGGCATCGTTGGATCCGGATACGGCAGTGGCCTGGTTTGGACAGCGTACGAAACCTGATGGCAAGCGGGTTTCGGCCGGATGTTTCCATCAGGGATTCTTTACCACACCTGAAAATCTGAAGAAGTGGGTCGAAGCGAACCCGCTGGAAACTGGGGAGATGATCACGATTCATAAAGCCCTTGCAGACAAGATGGCACTTTCGAAAGAGCAAATCAAAAAAGCCTGTAAAATAGGTGAGTGCATCCCGAAATGACCTTAAAGCAGATTGAAACTAACATTGCTAATTAAGAAGGAGGAGTCGTGAAGACATTACAAATTCTCGGAGTAGGTTGTGCCAAATGCTCTGCATTGATGGAGACAACGGAACAGGCGGCCAAGGCTATGGGACTTGAATACAAATTGGAAAAGGTAACGGAGCTTCAAAAAATTATGTCTTTTGGTGTGTTGATGACTCCTGCTTTGGTGGTGGACGGTGTGGTGAAGGTGGCTGGCCGCGTACCACCATTGGAAGAGATTAAAAAGATGCTGGCATGATGAGGCAAAAGAAACACAGGAGATGCTATGTCTGATTATCTGGAAACAACTTCCGGCAAATTTACGTTCCGAGTGCCAACGGATCGTCATTATAGCAAAGACGGCGTATGGGTGTTATGGATGCAGCCGCAGGATAAGAACCGGATTCGGGTCGGTCTTACTGACTACATGCAGCAGCATAGCGGTGATGTTGCATTTGTAACGGCAAAACCTGCAGGCACCAAGCTCGTGACTGAAGGTGACCTTGCGGAAGTTGAGACGATTAAGACATTACTGGTGTTGCCGTCACCCGTTAATGGCACTGTGGTGGAAGTAAACCATGCACTCGATGCTAATCCTGAATTGGTCAATCAAGATCCATATGACAAGGGGTGGATAATGGAAATAGAAACCGTCCAGTGGGAAGCTGATAAAGCGAAACTTCTGGATCCGCAATCATATGTTTCCGTAATGAAATCCCAGGTTGAAAAGGAGTTAAAGGAATCATGAGTAGTGGGTCACAAAAGGTTGTGATTGTACCTTGCAGTGGCATAGGCAAGCCGTTCGGCACGGTAAGCCGCGAAGCTGCTTACGAGGTTTGCGACAACATGAAGCCTGGTGATACGCGACTAGTTGCGTTGTCTAAATTGGTGTTGGGTGACAACGAAGCGAGGGACATTGTCACCCGGAACCAAACTGTGACTATAGATGGGTGCACAAAAATGTGCGCCGCTAAAATGGTTCGGCAAAGTGGCGGTACTATTGCCAAGGAGATGACTGTATTTGATGCCTTCCGGCGTCATAAAGACTTAAAACCCGATGGCATAGCCGAATTGAACGATCAGGGTATCAAGCTTGCGCAGGTAATAGCCCGCGAAGTCGCTGAGATTGTTGTTGAGGTTACTCAGTCAGGCAAAGGAGACAACAATGGTTGATTTACCGGAACGCAAGGCAGGGATTGTCGCATGTTCGGGTGAGGAATTGGCCGAGGGTACAGTGACTCGACTCGCCGCGCTTAAGGTATTGCATGAGTTGCGGCCGGATGACACCGTGACTATTTGCTTGCCGCTTTTCCTTGCAGGTGGCGAAGGAGACAGGACTTTTGCACGTTTCCATCCAACCATTACGGTGGACGGCTGTGACTTGAAGTGCGCTGCGCGTGCGACAGAAATGCATTCAGGTAAACCGGCGGCAAGTATAGTCGTTAATGAACTCGTTACAGAATTGGGATTGGCAAAACCGGAAGGCCGACGTCGTCTCAATGAAGCCGGGAGACTGGTGGTGGAGGTGGTTGCTGAGCGTCTGGCCGGACTTGTGGATAAGGTTCTGGGCATAGAGGGAAATCCAGCAGCGGCCGTTAAAACAGGCGCTCCTTCTGCAAAAAAGACAGAGAGGCAGGAGACATGTTCCTGCGGCTCAGGTGTACCCGTTACGAAACTCCTTATTGATGGTAAGACGATCGAAATGCTGGCATTGCCGTTAATTTTTAAGAAGTTTTACGAGTCGGGCCGTAAACCGGATGCAAACGTTGCTCAAGAAATACTGGAAACGGCAAAGATCTATAATCCCGTACCGGTGGAGTCCGGGGAGAATTACCGAAAAGAGATTTTAGTCGAATACACCAGGTTCTGGAATCAAGAGGCAAAATTATGAGCAAGACCGCAACATATTCCACAATAGTCCGTTGGACTGGCGAACATTGGGGACATCTCACCATGGGAAACGGCCCGGAGATGAAGTTTTCCGCTCCACCAGATGCTCAGGGTCATGCAGGGGTTTTAACGCCCGAAGATGCATTTGTGGCCGCCGCGAATACATGTGTAATGATGATGTTCATATGGGCAACGGAACGGTTCAAGTTGAAATTAATCTCCTACGAGTGCCGTACCGAAGGCACCAAGTTAATCGAGATTGACCGCACGGAAATCTTCACCCGTCTTTGTTTTCATCCGGTGATACATGTCTCAGCAGGTGGTGACCCCGGAAATGTTATCGAAACCCGGGTGCGTCGAGCTCTTCAAGCGGCGCAGAAGTATAGCCTGGTCGCAAATTCTGTGAAGTCGGAAATTATTGTGGAGCCGGAAATAGTTATCGAAGAATAAATCAGGGGAGTACCATGGAGCAACTGTTCGTATCTCTTACTCATGCGGTCGAGGGCTCACCGCTGATTGCGCTTGGGGCTTCATTTATCTGGGGGATTCTCAGCGTGATTTTGAGCCCATGTCACCTTTCCAGCATACCGCTCATAGTGGGATTTATCAGCGGGCAGGGTGTGGTCACAATGCGCAGGGCGTTCTGGACTTCTACCCTTTTTGCCGTGGGCATTCTCATTACCATTGCGGCCATTGGCGTGATTACTGCCATTGCCGGGCGAATGATGGGTGATGTCGGCCGGTATGGTAACTATTTCGTTGCCGTGATTTTCTTTGTAGTGGGACTTTATCTTCTGGATGCTATCCGTATTCCATTACCGGACGCGGTTCAGCCGGGTATGAAAAGCAAAGGTTTTCTGGCGGCTTTTATTCTGGGGCTGGTTTTCGGTGTGGCGCTTGGTCCGTGTACCTTTGCATACATGGCCCCGATGTTGGCGGTTACGTTCAAGATGTCTGCCCAGGCGCCCTTGTATGCCGCATCCATATTGCTGTCCTATGGGGTTGGCCACTGTTCCGTTATTATACTTGCAGGAACCAGCACGGAAGTTGTTGAGCATTTTCTCCACTGGAATGAAAAGTCCAGAGGGCTTGTCATAGTCAAGCGTATTTGCGGAGTTCTCGTCCTGGCAGGTGGACTCTGGCTTATCTATATCGCGCATTGATGAAAGGAAAAATTTTAGAAGTGTTAATCATTCGAGGGCAAATTATGAATATGAAAAGACATGTGTTTGAATCACTACGCTGGAGAACCGGATTGTATGTATATCTTCTGTGCGGGCTGATAACGGGAGGTTTAATTGGCGCAACCGCTGTATTTTCTGCTGATCAATCGAGTGCTGTCGTTAGTGACACAGCTATGACGATGGAAAAACTGCAGAAAGACGGAAAATATGTTTGTCTTCTGTTGTACAAGGAGAAAAACGCCAAGGTAAGTTCAGTTCAGAAGGCGGTGGAAGTTCTCAAGAAGAATAAAGCCGGTAAAGTGGAGCTTGTTATGGCGGATGTCCTTGCCTCTACATCGGAAAGTTTATTACAGAAGTATAGGATGGCTCCCGAAAGAATGCCGATGCCTCTTCTTATAGTTTTTGCGCCAAATGATGTGGTGACAGGAGTATTCGAAACTGATCCGGATGAAAAGAAACTGTCTGACTCGATATTATCACAGCAAGCCACCCAATGTCTGAAATTGCTGCAGGACGGTAAAAATGTGGTGTTGTGCATCCAGGGAGAGTCTACCAAGGGCAAGGAACAAGTCGTAGAAGCAGTGAATACCTTTCTTGCGGACGGGGCATACAAGGATACTTTCGATAAGGTATTTATTGATCCCGGTAATGCTGAAAACAAGGCATTCTTGGAGAAGCTTAATGTGACAATGACAGCAGATGAGGCTGTTACAGTAGTCCTGACTTCTCAGGGTAGAATAGCAGGTACGTTTAAAGGCGTAACAAGTAAGGATCAACTGGTTAAGTCTTTGCAAGCTTGCGGTAGTAGTTGTGGTTCGAAGGGGCTTGGCTGAGGAAAACGATAATCTGTCAGGGATCCGTTGGATCCCTGAAAAAAATTAAGTAGATATGAACAATACAGAGAAGAGCCGTTGTCTGCGTGAGTTGATCCTGGCGAAAGCGACGCTGGTGATGCCGGACGCATTTGATCCTATCAGCGCCAGAATTATCGAGAGCCTTGGCTTCAAGGCCGTGCAGTGTTCTGGTTTCAGTATGGCCGTGGCGGCCGTCCGGCCCGCGGAAGCCGACCTTGGTATGGAAGCCAATCTGAACATGTCACGAGCCATTGTCAACGCCGTCAAGGTTCCTGTCATGGCGGATGGCGAGGACGGGTTTGGTGGTCCGGAAACCATTACCGCCACTATTTGCGCTTACGTGGAAGCCGGTCTGGCTGGAGTCAATCTTGAGGATCAGGTTCTCGGACAGCCTGGCCCAAAACGTATTGTAGCGTGCGATGTGATGGTTGAGAAGCTGACAAATGCAAGGAAGGCCGCGAAGAAGTCAAATAATTCGGAACTTGTCATCAATGGTAGAACAGATGCGCTGGCGGTCGTCTCGGATCGCCAAGCGGGGTTGAAAGAAGCAGTTCAGCGTGCCAATGCGTATCTTGCCGCAGGTGCTGACCTGGCGTTTGTCACGGCGGTTGCAACGATGGAGGAAGTCAGGTTCCTTATGAGTAAGATTCAGGGACCAATCACGATAGCGGCTGGACTACCCTATAACATTCGTACGTTATCTGTTAAAGCCCTTAAGGATGCTGGAGTCGCAAGAGTGAGCCTGCCGGCAATCGCCATCTTTTCTGCCATTCGTGCGATGACAGATAATTTGCGGTCGATTCGAGACAGGGAAGATTTTGTGGATATTCTAGACAAGAGTAAGATTTGTGAAATGGAAGACATAGCCGCCTTGTTGAAACGAGCCTGAAGGCAAGAAAGACTAAAGGAAGGGGATATATCTAATTATGAGTAATGAAATGGATTCCGCAAATAAGCGGAAACTGACTAATGTGTTTGAGCGTTACCTTACACTATGGGTTGCCGCATGCATGGTGGTGGGTGTGGTTCTTGGCAAGATGGCGCCGGGATTCGTAGGGGCTGTGCGTTCCATAGAGTTCGGCAGTAACAGCCAGATCAATCTTCCAATAGCCGTTCTGATCTGGCTTATGATCTATCCCATGATGCTCAAGATTGATTTCACCAGTATCCTTGGAGTTCGAAAGCGGCCAAAAGGTCTGTTGATTACAATCTTCGTCAACTGGATCGTGAAACCGCTCTCAATGACCCTGCTGGGCTGGATTTTCTTCAAGCATCTTTTCCTGCCCATAATAGGTGCTGATCTGGCAGATCAATACCTGGCTGGCTGTATTATACTGGCTGCCGCGCCGTGTACAGCCATGGTGTTTGTGTGGTCGTACCTGACCGAAGGTGATCCGGCGTACACGCTGGTTCAGGTGGCCATTAACGATCTGATCATGCTGGTTGCGTTCGTTCCGATTGTCGGTCTGCTTGTCAGTGGGGCCAGCAATCTGACTGTACCGTATCCGGTACTTTTTTACAGCGTGATTGCCTTTATCGTTATTCCGCTGGCGCTGGGTAGTTTAAGTCGAACCGTGCTATTGAAGTATATGGGCAACGACTGGTTCGAAAATAAGTATCTGCCGTTCTTTCATCCGATCACCATTATCGCTTTACTGGCAACGCTGGTTATGATTTTCGCATTCCAGGCCGATAATATAACCCGCACATGGACACACGTTCTCCTGATAGCGGTCCCGATTACGATCCAGGTTTATTTCAACTCTTCATTGGCCTATGGGCTGATGAAGTGGTTCCGTGTACCGCATAATATTGCGGCACCCGGTGCGTTGATCGGCGCCAGTAATTTCTTTGAGTTGGCGGTTGCGGTTGCCATAACACTGTTTGGAGCCGAATCAGGAGCCGCGTTGGCCACTGTTGTCGGCGTACTTGTTGAAGTGCCGGTGATGTTGTCGGTTTGCAATGTCTGCAACCGGACGAAACACTGGTTCACTCCGGCGTCCATCTGAACAAAAAAGAAAGTTATGAAAGGAAGCGATTCATGAGCGATCGCCTGATGCTTACGCTCAAAGGACACATCCCGTTGAGTTTTCAGGAGATTCCCGCAGGGGCGTTTTGCATGGGCAGCCCGGAAACCGAAGCGGGGCATGAAGCGGAAGAAGCGCCGCAGCGCCGGATCATGCTGACCCGCGATTTCCGGATGTCCGTCACACCGATCACGCGTGCGCAATGGGCCGCACTGGTGGGCGATATATCACCGCGAGCCATGGACACCGAGGTCCCCATGACGGATGTCAGTTGGATGGATGCGCAACGATTCATCGCAAAACTTGCCGAAGCGTTTTCGGACGGGTACTTTCGTCTGCCGACCGAAGCCGAATGGGAATACGCTTGTCGCGCCGGTTCGTCGGGACTTTTTTCCGATGGAGAAACCGAAGCGGACTTGGCACGGCTGGCGTGGTATAGCGGCAACAGCGGTGGCCAGCCGCATCCGGTGGGTAAGAAAGCGACGAACGCCTGGGGCCTGTATGACATGCACGGCAACGTGTTCGAGTGGTGCCAGGACTGGGACGGGCCCTATCCGTCAAACGAGCAGACAGATCCGGACGGTCCGCTGAACGGCGAAAAGCGGATTCTGCGCGGCGGCTGTTTCAAGTGTCCGCCGCCCTATTGCCGCTCAGCCAACCGCTACAGCGCCTTGCCGGATGATCGCGCCCAAAACTTCGGTTTCCGCGTGGTTTGGATAAAATCAAAGAACGGGTAGAGAATCATGGCCAACCCCATTTAGTGGTGAATATGAATATTTTTCAGCAACAGCATTGGATTGTTGGTTCCGTTATGTCTCAAGGTGAGGAGATCCCACGTGTCTCGACTTCACTTACCTCTGAAGATATCATGGGAGCCATAAAGGTTCGTTTGAGCATAAGCAGGATGGATTATGCTGTGGAGCCCGGCCTGTATGTAGTTGGCAGTCCAGATGCGACATCTCCGGTTCTTGTTTCGGCAAATTATAAACTTTCTTTTGATAACTTAAGGAAGGAACTCGAAGGACTTGATGTATGGATACTTGTACTGGATACAAAAGGCGTCAATGTCTGGTGTTCGGCGGGGAAGGGCACATTTGGTACAGAGGAAATAGTGGGACGAGTTCGAAGTGTTGGCCTTGATAAAATGGTTTCTCATCGCAAGTTGATTCTTCCCCAGCTTTCTGCCCCTGGTGTTGCAGCTCATAAGGTAAAGGGAGATTGCGGATTTCAGGTCATCTATGGGCCTGTCAGGGCGTCCGATATAAAGAATTTTCTTAAGGCTGGAATGAAGACAACACCCGAAATGAGACGTGTCCGGTTCGATTTCCTCGATCGCCTGGTGGTGGTTCCCGTTGAGATTATTCAGTGGGCTCCGCATGTTTTTCTGCTTGGTCTGGTAATGGTTGCCCTGTCCGGAATTGTCGGGACAGGCTATGATGTAAATCTTCTTTGTACACGTGGATTTATGGCGCTTATCATCGTGCTTTCCACGTTTCTTGCGGGCAGTATTCTGTGCCCGGCGCTTTTACCCTGGTTGCCGGGGAAAGCATTTTCAATAAAAGGAATGTGGGTAGGTTTTATAATCTGGGGTATTCTTGTGCTTAGCGAATGTGGAAGCACCCTGGGTATTCATTTTCCGCTGGAAGCATGGGCTTGGTTGCCGATAATTCTGGCAATTATCTCGTTCATAGCCATGAATTTTACCGGTTGTTCGACTTTTACATCGCAATCTGGAGTAAAACGTGAAATGCGTTATGCAATTCCCGTCCAGATTCTGTTACTGGTTATTGGTATTGCCTTGTGGATTAAAGCCGGTTTATTGTGATTACGGAGGTTTCTAAATGAAGTATTTATCCAATGTTACAACTTTGAAGTTGGACGACAAAAAATGTATTGGTTGCGGTATGTGTGAGATTGTATGTCCTCATGCCGTTTTTTCCATCGAGGGTGGAAAAGCTTTGATAAGTGACCGGGATGCCTGTATGGAATGTGGTGCATGTTCAAAAAACTGTCCGGTCTGTGCACTTTCGGTTAACAGTGGTGTTGGCTGTGCCACGGGAATTATTAATGGAGTACTCGGCGGTGGTGAGTGTTGTGGGAGCAAGGATTGCAGCTGTTCGTAGTATCATACCGGATCGCATTTCGCTGTATTTCCGGCAATAGTTTTCTTGTTAATCTGTAAATGGTGAAGTAATTTAAAGGTGGTTATGAACAATGAACACAAGATTGCTCCTGTAATGCTGGTGTTGTGTCTGATCCTTGGTGTCACGTCCTGCAGTCGTGAAGGCGTCAAGACAAAGGAGCTGGTTGCGGCACCAGTTCCTGATGTTATCGCGCAGAATAAAGGAAATGTAATTGTGGCATTATTCGGGATACCGGGATGCCCGGGCACGGATCAGGCTATTCCATTTCTTGAAGAGTATTCCAAAACCAAACCAAAAGGTGTTGTTGTTTGTCGCGTGGATGTCCCGTTTCCCGGGGAGAAGCTTGATAAAGCCAGGAACATCAGCCCGAATATTAATTATGCGTTGGACAATGACCGCGCTATTGCCGGCAGATTAGAGTTCTTCTTTTACCCCACACTTTACATTCTGGATAAGGATGGAATTGTACGTTTTGCAGGCGGGTGTGAGCCGGACAGGGTCAGAACCATGGTTTCAGAAATCCTGTCTGAAGGACCCAGTGTGGAAAAGAAAATGTATACACCTCAGCTTGTCAATGTGGGGGAAATCATCCCTGACATTAAAATGCCGGATATGGAAGGTAAAGAGACTTCGCTGAGTTCTCTGTGCAGTAATTATGGGTCAGTCCTTTTTTTCAGTTCTACAGCATGTGTTTTCAGTGTAAGTGCACTTAATGATCTTGAAAAACTTAAAAAAGATTTTGCGGACAAGAAATTCAGCCGTGTAATTGTAAGTTTCGGACAGGGTGTGAATGAGGTTAAGGGCTTTTATTCTGAGAAATCACCCGGAAGTATTGTTGTAATTGATGCTGATAAATCGGTGAGTACAAAATATTTCGGCGTACCTGCCGTGCCGTTCTTGTACATTCTGGACAAGGACCGGAAGGTTCTGGACAGACGTCCTTTTGCCTATGATGTTGCCAAGACGGCAATTTCAAAGGCTTATGGGACAGATGGTTGTGGATCAGCTTGCGGTACAGCCGGTCCCACGGGAGCTGGTTGACGACGATAAATCTACTGGTTGCCCGTGTGGCAATCAATATATTTTCAAGTGTTAAGATGCGATCTGTACGGTTTATCGTGATTAATCACTGTGATTGCTGCTTTGACCTTGATATGGAATGGACTATAGGTTAATATTCTTAAATAATGATGAGAAACAGAAGAATAATGTTATGTTTAAGGGTACTGCTGATTATAGTGGTGGCCTGCTTTTTTGTCCCGGTAATTGTGTTTCAAGCTGATCACGATTCTGACTGTTGTTCAGATGATTCCGGCCATGACTGTTTCTGTCTGTGTCATGCCTTTGTCATGGATGTTCCTTCAAATCTAACTTCAATTTCAGCGAACGATAAGGGGGCGACACTGCCTGTTTGTTGTTCGCACTATTCTCTATTGCTTGTTTCCTCCATCTTCCGCCCGCCTGTTGCCTGATGCTGGCTGCGGCATTTCTGTTTATCTGCCGCAATGCTCTGCCAATTGTTCAGCTTGTGCAAAGCATTCAATTTATGCCCGGGGTGTACCCATGTTGGGCGATCCCGCTTGCTGAGAGGCTAATTCCATTGAGAGGAAGTTATGAAGAGAAACAAATTATTTTATATCTCGATAATGATGTTGATTGCTTTTTCCGTTCCGGGTTACGCGGGAAACGAAACAAAGGGGCTGGTAGGTGAAATTGGCTTGAACCAGGCCCTGAAACTGGCCCGGGAATGTAATCCTGACATTTTATCTGCACAGTATGAGCTCCAGGCCGCGGTTTACCGGAAGGCACAGGCCGGAGTACGCCCGAATCCGAACCTTTCATTTGAAGCCGAGAATGTACTCGGGAAAAATGAATTGAAGGGTTTTGACAGCGCTGAATATACAGCCCAACTTGAACAGACCCTGGAAACAGGAGGAAAACGTTCAAAGCGTGTTCAAAAGGCTGAACTGGACAGGCAGTTAAGCCTTTTTGATCTTTCGGCCCGTCAACTTGATGTTGAGGCTGAGACAGCACGGCGGTTTGCTGTTGTCCAAGGTGCACAGGAGCAACTCGCTTTAAGCCGGGAATTCATGACCCTGGCGGAAGATTTTCTAAAAGCCGTATCGGCGCGGGTACAGGCTGGAAAAGTTTCTCCAATGGAGGGAGAAAAGGCGAAAATGTTGTGGGCCCAACAGAAAGCCTCACTATTCCAATCGGAAAGAGAACTCGATTCTGCCCGTGTACAGTTATCGGCAATGTGGGGTAGTGTTAAGCCACAATTTGACCGTGTTTCCGGTGAATTCTTTAAAGTCCCTCAACTGAATTCAATACGGGATTTGACTATCGGTTTAAAAGACAATCCGGATGTCGGACGTTGGAATACCGAGCTTGAACAACGGAAGGCTGCTTTGAAGACAGAAAAAGCGGTACGTATTCCGGACGTGTCAATTGCCGGCGGAGTTCGCCGCTTCAATGATACAGGCGATGACGCTTTTGTACTGGGGTTATCGTTGCCGCTTCCTTTGTTTGACCGCAACCAGGGGAATGTCCGGGAGGCAGCGACTTTAATTTCAATGGCTGAGAAACAGCGTTTATCTGCGGTAGTCTCGGCGAATACTGCGCTTGCGGAGGCATATCAGAGATTTCTGTCAGTTTCCACCAAAGTGACAATTTTAAAGACCGAGATTATCCCAAGGGCCACATCGATTTACGATTCTATGATGTCCGGATATCGACAGGGAAAATTTTCATATCTTGAGGTGCTGGAAGCAAGGCGCACGTTATTTGAGGTTCGAGGAGAATACATCGCTGCAATGGTTTCCTGCCACGGTGCCGTTGCCGATGTTGAGAGAATTGCAGGATTTAAAAATGAAACAAATCGGAGATAAACATGCATAAACGACTGCAAATGATGATCAGTATGTTAACAGTCCTGCTTATGATTGCTGCAGGATGCGGGAAAAAGGCGGAAGATAGCGTTATGGGTGAAGGCAAAGGAGAAGAGAAATCCGAAGGTGTTGTCGGCTCAATGACACCGGAACAGGTCATGGCGGCAAAATGCAGCCACGGATTAACTTATCAATGTGCAGAGTGTCGATACGAGGTCGGCGTGGTAAAGGTCGACAAATCTATAATGAAGAATGACCCTGACTCAAAGACGGGGCTTGTTCAGACCGTTCAAACCGGAAAGAAGAAAGTGTCAACGGTTATTAATATCTCCGGCGAAGTACGGCTGAATGAAAATACAGTAGTCCATATTGGCCCGCGAATATCCGGGATAGTTCGTTCGATGAACGTGGATATTGGATCAAAAGTTAAGAAAGGTGATGTGCTCTTCACTATTGACAGCGTGGAGCTTGGCCAGGCCTTGAGTGATTACCAGAAAAATCTGGTCATGGCTGAAATAATAACCAGAAATTTCCGGCGGGAAAAGAGTCTTTTTGATCAGAAAATCGGTTCGGAGATGGAAATGGGCGAGGCGCAGGTGAAGCTCCAGGAAAGTCAGGCCAATCTTAAGGCGGCAGAACAGAAACTTCATGTCATGGGTATGACCGACGGCGAAATTTCTTCTATAAGAACAGTTAAAGACAAAACCCCGCTTCGTGGTTCGTTGTCAATCCGGGCACCGATAAGCGGCAATATAATAGAGCGACATGGCACGGCTGGTGAAATGGTAGAACCTGGTAGAGATGTGATGGTACTGGCAGACCTTAATACAGTCTGGGTGTGGGGTGCAATTTATGAACGCGATCTTGCCGTTGTCCTGAAACATGTTTCAGCTGGTACAGTGCCGGTAGAGATTTCTGTTCCTGCGTTTACAGGAAAGACTTTTCCGGGAAAGGTCGATTATGTCGGGGCCATCATGGATGAATCCACGCGCACCATAAAGATACGCATGCTGTTGGATAACAAGGAAGGACTGTTGCGGCCTGGTATGTTCTGCGAAGGTAAACTTCTCTTGAAATCTAACGAGGAAGTGTTTGCCATTCCAAGCGTGGCGCTCCTTTCTGATGAAGGAGTTGATTTTGTGTTTAAACATATGAAGGACGATTACTACCTGCGCAAGAATGTGAGGAAAGGCAGGGAATTTGCCGGTGATGTTGAAATCATCAAGGGAATTGAACCAGGTCAGGTCATCGTTGCCGAAGGATCATTCCTGCTGAAATCCGACGTTTTACGTTCCAAAATGGGTGCCGGGTGCGCGGATTGATGGATGATTCGGAAAGAAGGAGTAACCCATGCTTAATACTTTGATAAATTTTATCCTGAAACAGAGACTGCTTGTCTGTGTTTTATTCGTCATGTTGTCAGTTGTGGGCGTGATCGCCTGGAAAACGTTACCCATTGATGCATTTCCTGATGTAACAAATGTACAGGTGATGATTCTCGCAGAAGCGCCGGGCCTGGCGGCGATTGACGTCGAGCAGCGCGTGACATTCCCGATGGAGCTGGCGATGCAGGGCTTGCCACGGGTCATTCAGATGCGTTCAATGTCCAAGTCAGGACTTGCCCAGGTGGTTGTCGTGTTCGAGGATGGGGTTGATATTTATTTTGCGCGTCAACTTATTTTTGAACGACTGCAAAATGCGAAGGGCGAGCTTCCCGAAGGGGTGGAACCTGAACTTGGTCCGATCAGCACCGGACTGGGTGAGATCTATCAGTATACGCTTGAAAGTGAAAAACTCTCGCCGCTTGAGCTCAGGACAATACAGGATTGGGTTGTTGCCCCGCAGTTACGATCGATTTCCGGTGTAAACGAGGTAAACAGTTTTGGCGGGTTTTTAAAGCAGTATCATGTCGTCGTTGATCCAAACCGTCTCCTAAAGTACAAGCTGACTTTACAGGACATCCTTTCCGGGTTGGAAAAAAACAATGCAAATGCCGGTGGCAATATTATAACGAAAGGATGGGAACAGGCCTACGTACGCAGCGTCGGAATGATCCAGGGCATTCCTGATATTGAAAACATTGTTCTCCATGCAAAGGACGGTACCCCCGTATTTCTAAAGGATGTGGCCGAGGTAAAAATCGGTTCGCAAACGAGGCAGGGTGCAGTTACCAAGGATGGGCAGGGCGAGGCGGTTGCAGGCATGGTCATCATGCTTCGCGGCTCAAATTCAAAGATTGTGGTGGACGCGGTCAAGAAGGCGATTCCCAGGATACAGGCAAGCCTGCCGAAGGGAGTAAATATCAATTGTTTCTATGACCGTACCGCATTGATCCAGGCTTGTATAAAGACCGTTGCTGATGCGCTTAGAGATGGAGCGATCTTTGTAATCATAATTCTTTTCCTGCTTCTTGGAAATTTCCGCGGAGCGCTGATTGTTGCCTTGTCGCTTCCGTTGACGGCATTCATCACTTTCATCCTTATGGGGTGGCAGGGTGTGACTGCAAATCTCATGAGCCTCGGAGGGCTGGCCATAGCGATAGGAATGGTGGTTGATGCGTCGATTGTTGTCACCGAAAACATAGCGCGTCATTTGACCGAAAAGAATAATTCAACGACACCCAGATCGGTGATTGTCCTTGAAGCGGTTATTGAAGTTGCCCGTCCGGTCATTTTTGCGATCCTGATAATTATCATTGTCTTTCTTCCTCTCTTTACGCTTGAACAGATGGAGGGAAAGATGTTCAGGCCTCTTGCCACAACGATGTGTTTTGCGTTGCTCGGTTCGCTTATTGTGGCGCTCACTATTGTGCCTGTCTTGTGTTCGTTGTTCCTGCGCGGGCATAAAACAACAGAGGATAATGTAAGCATTCGTTTTCTGAAACGTGGTTACCTGCCTGTATTGTCATGGGCCCTGGAACACAGGCGGGCGACAATCATTACGGCCATAATTGTGTTTGCCGCAACAATGACGCTTATGCCGCGGCTCGGTACCGAGTTCCTGCCGCAACTCGATGAAGGAGCCATCGCGGTCAATTGCGTACGCCTGCCTTCGGCATCGCTTGAAGGATCGGTTGCAGTCGGCACGGCAATCGAGCAAAGGCTTAGAAAATTCCCTGAAGTGATGACTGTTGTCACTAAAACCGGTCGCGCCGAAATCTCGGAGGACCCGATGGGACCTGAACAGAATGATGTTGTCATCATGCTCCATCCGGAAAAAGAATGGAAAACCGGCAGGACAAAGGAAGCGCTGGTGACTGCAATCAAGGAGGAGATGAGTGTGATTCCGGGGCTCAGGCTTTCTTTCTCTCAACCGATAGCGCTCAGGGTAAATGAATTGATTTCAGGCGTTAAGAGTGACCTCGCCGTGAAGCTGTTCGGTCCGGACCTGGATGTTATCAAGCCTGATGCAGACCGCATAGCGTCTATTATCCGCGGGATTCGAGGAGCCGAGGATGTCAAGGTTGAGCAGATTTCCGGTGCTGCGCAGGTTGAAGTTGTTGTGGATCGGCAGGCCATTGCCCGGTACAAGATCAATCTCTCGGATGTCAACGAGGTTATTGAGACAGCAATTGGAGGCAAGATGGCGACCACTGTGGTCGAGGGGCAGATGCGATTTGCAGTGGTGGTGAGGTATCCTGAGAAGGATAGGGCAGATATAAAGGCGCTTGAAAGAATCCTGGTTCCTTCACCGGAAGGCGTGCAGGTGCCATTGGGCCAGCTTGCAAAGATCAGAGAAGTTGAGGGTCCTTCGCAGATCAGCAGGGAGAAGGGGATGCGAAGGGTCGTTGTGGAATGCAATATCAGGGGCAGGGACATGGGTACATTCGTGGCTGAAGTCAGGCGTAATATCCGGGCCGTGGAGGCAAAATTGCCGCCTGGTTATTTTATTGATTACGGTGGCCAGTTTGAGAACCAACAGAGAGCCATGAAACGGCTTGGTATTGTTGTGCCCATTTCCGTTGTACTGATATTCCTTATGCTGTTTTCGGGGCTGGGTTCGATGAGGAGTGCGCTGATGGTGTTTGCAAATCTGCCATTTGCGCTGGTAGGCGGGATCCTGGCCGTATTCCTGTTGAAAATCAATATCAGCGTACCGGCGGTAATTGGTTTTATCGCGTTATTCGGTACGGCTGTGGGCAATGGCATTGTGCTTGTCGCATTTTTCAATCAACTGCGTCAACAGGGCGTGTCCGTGATCGAATCGGTGAGAAGAGGTTGTGACTTGCGTTTCAGACCGCTTCTTATGACAGCACTGGCGATGTTGTTGGGACTGGTTCCGATGCTCTATGCCACCGGCAATGGCTCAGAGATCCAGAGGCCGCTGGCTTCTGTGGTGCTTGGCGGACTGATTTCGTCCCTTTTCCTGACGTTGATTGTACTACCGGTGATATATGCCATTGTGGAATCGAAATTTGAAGGGCACGGAAACAGTTAACTTTTTTGCCTTGTGATCGGGTGTCCTGCATTTTCTGGATTTGCAGTTGAACCTTCTTGTGATGCTCGTTACAATTTCCCTGTGGTATTAATAATTCGTGTTATTAAAGCAGGGAATGTGTAGTGAATAACATAAGTTTTATTCAAGATCTGGCGGTTGTTATGGTGGCGGCTGGGATAGCCGCTTTTGTCTGCCAGTGGCTGAAACAGCCTAAAATTATTGGCTACGTTATTGCCGGACTTATCATTGGTCCTCATACGCCTCCGTTCTCATTTGTTGTTAGTGACATGTCAATTCACGCGCTGGCTGACATCGGTGTGATATTTTTGATGTTCTGCATGGGGTTTGATTTTAACCTAAGGCGTCTGACTTCTGTGGGACTTTCCGCTTTTATTATTGCGTGTATTGACGTTACTTTTACCTTCTGGCTTGGTTTCATGGCAGGACGTGTGCTGGGCTGGGGTGCGCTGGAAAGCTTGTTTCTCGGAGCTATCATATGTGATTCTTCTACTACGATAGTGCTGCAGGTGCTCAACGAGCTTGGGCATTTAAAATCGCGTTATGCTGCCTTGATTATGGGATCAACGATCATCGAAGATCTTGTGGCAATTGTGCTTATTGCGTTTCTTTCGGGTATCGGCGCTACGGGTTCTGTTCAGGCAGGGGACATTGTTTTGCGCATAGGCGAACTTCTGGCTTTCATGGTGGTGACGCTACTTGCTGGTTTTTTCCTTTTACGACCGATCATAAACTATATTTCCAAGTACAAAAATGATGAATTGCTCCTGATGATTGCACTGGCGACTTGTTTCGCTGTGTCTCTGATAGCAGTTAAACTTGAGTTCAGTCTTGCCTTGGGCGCTTTCATTGTGGGCGCTGTGATTGCGGAATCCCATTCAGCGGACCGAATCGCGTTTTTCAGTCAGCCGATCCGCGATATTTTTGCCCCTATGTTCTTTATTTCTATAGGCATGCTTGTTGACCCTTTAATGATTTTCCGCAATATCTGGGTGATAATATTGATTACGGGCATTGTAATTTTCGGAAAGATTACCGCGAGTTCATTTAGTGCATTTATCTCTGGCAACGATAGGGAAACTTCATTTCGTGTGGGGCTTGGAATGGCCCAGATATGTGAATTTGCGTTAATTATTGCTGCTTTGGGGAGATCTCTGAATATTACAAGTGATTCGGTGTATTCAATATCCGTTACTGTATCTGTTGCGACCATGGTTATAAATCCCCATATGCTCAGGAATGCAGATGTTCTTTACCGGATAGTTGACCGATTGACACCCGCCAGGATCGGGGGGGCGATGACTGCTTATGTTAATTGGTTGCAAAACGTTTCACCTCACAGGATGGCTGATCCCGTTAGAAAAATCATCAGAAGATCTTTGATTACTATTGCCGTTAACCTGGTGCTGATCACAACAGTTTTCATAACCGTAAAAGTGTTGTCCCGTTATGAGGCGAAGATGCCGTTTCAGGTGCCTGACTATCTTGGCGGAACCAGCGCGATCCTCTGGTTGTGCGGGGCCCTGCTGACAATCCCTCTTTATGTTGCCACCATCCGGAAATGGCAGGCAATAAGCATGGTTGCTGCAGAAATGCGATTCCCTGTTGATTCAGGCATCTCGCGTAACGCAATTGCAAGGACGCTTTCCGAGAAATTTATAATGTTTGCCGGTATAACACTCCTGGCTTTTTATACCTTGATGCTCAGTTCAGCCCTGTTTCCATCTTTTCACGTTCTTATAATCATGCTCGTAATTATCGGAATCATCACTGCACTTCTGTGGAAGTTTCAGATCAAGTTATATTCCAAAGCACAGAACCTTGTTATCGAAACGTTTACAGGCCCATCTACGCCGCTTTATGTTGAACCGCTTACCGCCCTGCCTTATCTGTTTCGCGAGGCGAAATTATCTTCTGTCGAAATTCTCCGGGATTCTCCAGTCGCCATGCAGACTGTTCAGCAGCTTGGAATAAGATCGCGTACCGGCGCCACAATAATAGGAATCAGGAGGGGCGAAGACATGATCACCAACCCTGCTCTTGAAGAAGTTCTTGCCCCCGGAGATAAGGTTCTTCTGCTTGGCCTGCAGGACCAGCTTGACGGTGCGAAAAGCCTGCTTGATGGCACGTTAAAGTAATGTCTTTGAAGGGGTTACAAAATGGGAACAGGTTGATAATCAGGCCTGCTCTTTTTTCTTCTGTTTGTCCGGAGCCATGCATCCGCTTACACATTCCACATCGCAGATGTCATCGCATGGTTCCATGTGTATTGTGACATTTGAAGCAGGAAAATGTTCCTGTATAAGGGCTTCCAGTTTGTCGGAGATGGAATGGGATTCTTTGATCGACAAATCCGGATCGAACATCAGGTGAAATTCTACAAACCTGTGACCTCCCGCTTTCCTGGTTTTTAAACCATGAAAGCCCCGTACAGGAGGGGAAATGTCCTTTATGTGGCTGCGAATCAGTTCCTCTTCACTCGTTGACAAACTGGTATCCAGAAGATCCTTTACGGAATCTGCAGTAAGGTCCCATGCGGCTTTTGTGATGAGGATGGCGACGAATATTGCAGCCACAGGGTCAATCCATGACAAATTCAAACCGGGAATGAAGAGTTTACCAAGCCATATGACCCCGAGCCCGAACATGACACCGAGGCATGTATAAACATCAGTTCGCAGGTGCCATGCATCGGCTGTCAGTGCGATAGATTCCGTGTCATTGCCCACTTTAAAGAGCATTTGCGAGACAAAGGCATTTGCAATTGCCGAAATTAACATTATTACCACACCCATACCGGCCAGCTCCAGCGGCTTGGGATTCATGAGTTTATTATATGACTCATGCAGGATCCAGATCGCCGCCGCAAAAATGAGTACTGCTTCAATAGCGCCTGAGATATTCTCGTATTTTCCGTGGCCGAAAGGGTGTTCACTGTCTGCCGGTTGACCGGATATTTTAACTGCAAGGAAAGCAATTACTGCCGCCAGTAAATCGATGCCTGAATGGATTGCTTCAGAGATGATTGACACTGACCCGATAATCAACCCGACGACCAGTTTCAGAACAACGAGGATCGTGTTGGAGAAAACGGACAGCAGTGCGACCCGCGTTTTTCTCTTTGTATTCGGATGATCGGCCATATTTTCCCTCGCGAACAAAAAGGCCCCGTGAGAATGTTAGTCCCACGGGGCAATTATTGTTCCCGCTGCCTTTGCATTACAGGCCCGGCCGCATCCCGCCTTTACTGGAAATCGGGACCGCTTGATCCTTGACTTACACACACTTAAGCCTTAAGTGGTTACACAATACACTCAGGTAAACAAGTTGTCCATCCGTATCTGCCGGTGAAATTGGTTCATTTGTAAAAGGTTGTCCTCTAAGTGTTTAGGAGCTAACTGTAAACCGGTTCGCGACTACCTGCAGTGTGTTGTGTCTACAGGTTTCTAGATCATGTTGAATGTTATCGGATCAGTTGTATCGCCTGTTCCGCCGAGTGATTGGTAGCATCCCAGTACTGCATGAGAAAATCGTGCAGATATATACTATTGGGTGTTGCCCGCTCCCTCGAGGTCCAGGTCTGTTTGTTGGATACGTCCATCAACTGCATGTTTCCGTCAAGACCGATTTTGCCTATCAGAATACGGGTGTCGCCTGTTTTAACTACTTCCATGACGATCGAGTCACCATCCTGTTCGACATGCGCCTTCAGGGGAGTGGTCGCACCCGGCCTTGCATAATTGCCGGTCCAGTCGCCACTGATGTCGGGGCCGATGGCTGACTCGGTTTCACTGTTTTCGCATCCGAGCAGAACAAGAAGTCCTGTCATCGCTGATATGAGCAGGATAATTTTGTTTGTCTTGATGGTCATTAATTTGTTCCTTAAAATTTCAAGTTCAAACCTGTCTGAACTATCGCACCGCTTATGTCACTACCGATGCTTTGATAGAGCCATGTCTCCTCATCACCGCCGAAATCAAACTGGTACCCGGCTCCGGCAAACCATGAAAATCTCTCCGAGATATTCAGATCTGCAGTGGCGTTTACAACAGCCATGAACTTGTCATCCACCGCTATCGGGCTGTTGATATGCCACGATTCTCCGTAATGGTTGACATAATCGAAGGTCACTTCAGCATCGGACTGGACGAAAACATATCGTATTCCACCGTCGAGAATAAAAGAAAGGCGGGACTCGCTTTTCCTTGGAATCTTATAGAGCAGGGATACTCCGAGTGGTGCCAGCGTAACGTCGCCGGCCGTGAACTCGGGATTGAAATAAGCATCCATGGTTATCGGCATTGTGTCCGACAACTTCCAGCTCTGGTAACCGGCCGCAAACATCCATCCCCATCTGTCGTTAATCCACCATTTAAATTGAATTTCACCACCCATACCGCTGTCCCATTCATCACCGCTTGCAGGCAGTAAGAGCTGGATCGCTGCGGCAATTGCATATTTCTTTTCGTCAAAGGAAAGACGTTTATAACTGGTTGGAACAGTATCGACCGATGTTGCTACAGAAAGAACCTCCTGGGTTGACGTTACGGAAGAGACGGCCTGGGTTGACGTTATGGAGGGAACCGCCTGCGTTGAGGTTGCAGAAATGACCGATTGGGTCGACGTTGCAGAGGGGACTGCCTGGGTTGACGTTGCGGAAACAACCGCCTGGGTCGATACACTATTAGTAGCCGTATTACCCTGTGTCAGCGCGAATATACACACTGTTCCCATAACCAGGCAAAAGGTGGAAAATCTGCGTTTCATGATGGGCAGGTACGGTATTCCGGACTGAATTTATTGTCAACGTAGAATGTTAGTTTATGTGGTGAACAGCCCATCTGACGGCCATGAAAGCCATAAAATAGTTGATAAATAAGGCACCATTGTATTCGCAAACCTTGCTTTGTCGTGACTTAACGGACAGAGTCAAAAAAACAGCGCCCCGACCGGTCGGGGCGCTGTCCTTGTTGGCTATATTATGAACTGTTACTTACAGGGCTCCATTGCCGCCAGTTTCTCGAGCAGATTGAATTTCGCCGAGAACAGGGCGTCTGCCTGGGCCAATAGTTTCTTGGAATTCTCAGGATCAGTTTTTGTCAGTATCTTGAACCTGTTTTCCTTGAGAGCATGCTCGCTGAACTTCATTGTGGGAAGTTTGCTGTCAAGTGTGAGCGGGTTTTTGCCCTGTTTCGTGAGCTCAGGATTGTACCTGTAGAGAGGGAAGTGTCCGGATGCGACGGCTTCCTTCTGTTCGTTGAATCCTGTTCTCATGTCTATACCGTGCGCAATACAGTGGCTGTATGCGATGATCAGGGATGGCCCATTGTAAGCTTCCGCCTCGGCAAAAGCTTTTACAGTCTGGTTCGGATTTGCACCCAGGGCCACGGTGGCGACATAAATGTTGCCATAGGTCATGGAAATCATACCCAGATCCTTTTTGTTAATGGGTTTGCCTGATGCGGCAAACTTGGCCACTGCGCCCATGGGCGTTGACTTCGATGCCTGTCCGCCGGTGTTCGAGTAAACCTCGGTATCGAGGACAAGAATATTGACGTTCCTGCCGCAGGCGAGAACATGGTCCAGTCCGCCGTACCCGATATCATAAGCCCAGCCGTCTCCGCCAAGTATCCAGACCGACTTTTTGACCAGGTAATCGGCAACAGACAGGAGTTGTCTGGCTATATCGGCATCGCATTTGCTGAGTTTGGCCTTGAGCTGGGCAACGCGTTCGCGCTGCTCTTCGATCAATGCCTGTGTGGACTGGTCGGCGTTCTTGATGGCCGTGAGAAGGTCTTTCGCATCAGCACAGTTGCATGCCCCGTTGATTATTTTGTCAACCAGTTCGAGCGCATAAGCATTGAACTTGTCAACAGCCAGTCTCATTCCATAGCCAAATTCAGCATTATCTTCGAACAGCGAGTTCGACCATGCCGGCCCGCGTCCGTCCGCGCGTTTCGCGTAAGGCGTGGTTGGCAGGTTACCGCCATAGATCGAAGAACAACCTGTCGCATTGGCAATCATGGCCCTGTCGCCAAACAGCTGGGACAGCAGTTTGACGTAAGGTGTCTCTCCACAGCCTGCGCACGCGCCTGAGAACTCAAACAAAGGCGTTGTCAGCTGACTGCCCTTGACGCTTGCCCTGTTGTAGAGCTTCGTATCGAGGTCAGGAATGCTGAGGAAGAACTTGAAGTTCTCGGCTTCCGGTACGCGAAGAGGGAGCTGGTCGGCCATGTTGATTGCACGGCGGCCTGTTTCCTTTTTCTCGGCATCCTTTTCGCGGGCAGGGCATCTTTCGACACACGCACCGCAACCGGTACAGTCTTCCGGCGCAACCTGGATTGTGAATTTCTTCCCTTCGAATTCCTTGCCTTTTGCGTCAGCCGACTTGAAGGTTTTGGGCGCTTTTTCCAGCAGGTTGGCGTCATATACCTTTGCGCGGATTGCCGCGTGAGGGCATGATATCGAGCACTGGGCACACTGTATACAGAGCGTGGGCTCCCATTTCGGGATTTCCACCGCGATATTGCGTTTCTCGTACTGTGTCGTTCCCGTGGGCCATGATCCATCCTCCGGCATGGCGCTTACCGGCACATCATCGCCTTCCTGCCTCATTATCCTGGCTGTGACGGTCTGTACGAACTTCGGAGCGTCAACAGGCACCGTTGGCGGCATCTTGATCTTGCCGGCCGGTTTGGCAGGCACTTTAACCTGCTGTAACGCCGCAACGGCGGCATCCACCGCCTGGAAGTTCTTTTTGACGACATCTTCGCCCTTACGGCCGTAAGTCTTCTTGATCGCTTTCTTCAACGCTTCAACGGCTTCAGTTGTCGGAATAACTCCGGAGATCGCGAAGAAGCAGGTCTGCATGATTGTGTTGATGCGTGCGCCGAGCCCGAGCTCCGTGGCAAGCTTTATTGCATCAATCACGTAGAACTTGATTTTCTTGTCGATTATCTGCTGTTCGACTTCGTCCGGCATGTGGTCCCATATCTCTGCCGCCGAAAACGGGCTGGCCAGCAGGAACACGGCGCCGGGTTTTGCGGTGGCAAGCATGTTGTACTTCTCGAGGAACGAGAAGTTGTGGCATGCCACGAAATTCGCCTTTGTGCACAGGTACGGGCTCCTGATGATTCCAGGGCCGAACCGAAGATGCGAGACAGTCATCGCACCGGCTTTCTTCGAGTCATACACGAAGTATCCCTGCGCATAGTTGTTTGTATCATCGCCGATGATCTTGATGGAGTTCTTGTTGGCGCCTACTGTGCCGTCAGAACCCAGTCCATAGAACATGCATTCGAACACATCGCGCTCGATATGCCATGAATTATCAACGGCCAGGCTGCAGTTTGTTACATCGTCATTGATGCCGACGGCGAAATGGTTCTTTGCCTTCTTCGACAACAGGTTGTCAAAGACCGCCTTTACCATTGCCGGTGTGAATTCTTTTGAGCCGAGTCCGTAACGGCCGCCCAGCACCTGCGGATAAGTGCTGGTCTTCCACCACTTCTCCTGCATCGCTTCGCCGATCGCGGTACGAACATCCGTATAAAGAGGTTCGCCGATGGAGCCGGGCTCCTTTGTGCGGTCAAGGACTGCAATCGCCTTGACTGACGCCGGAAATGCTTCCGCAAATGCCCTGGTGTCAAATGGCCTGTAAAGCCGCACCTTGAGCACGCCTACCTTCTCGCCCTTGGAAACCAGGTTATCAACCGTTTCATGGACTGTTTCTGCGCCTGATCCCATTATGACAATGATCTTTTCAGCATCTTTTGCGCCGACATATTCAAACAGTTTGTACTGCCTGCCGCAAAGCGAGGCCATCTTATCCATGTATTTCTGGACGATGCCGGGTACGGCCTGGTAGTACTTGTTGACCGTTTCTCTGCCCTGGAAATAAACATCAGGGTTCTGCGCCGTTCCGCGGAGAACGGGATTGTCCGGGCTCAATGCGCGTTTGCGATGGGCAAGAACCAATTCCTCATCAATCATCTTGCGCATCAAGTCGCGTGAAATCTCCTCGATCTTCTGGACCTCATGCGAAGTCCGGAATCCATCGAAGAAATGAAGGAACGGCACCCGTGCTTCGAGCGTCGCCGCATGTGAAATCAGCGCAAAATCCGCCACTTCCTGTACACTGTTGGAAGCCAGCATCACATAACCGGTCTGGCGTACCGCCATGACGTCGGAATGATCGCCGAAAATCGACAATGCCTGGCAGGCAAGCGAGCGGGCTGTTACATGGATCACCGAAGGCGTGAGTTCGCCGGCGATCTTGTACATGTTGGGAATCATGAGCAGAAGACCCTGCGATGCCGTAAATGTTGCGGTCAGGGCTCCGGATGTGCAGGCCCCGTGAATGGCTCCTGCGGCGCCGCCTTCCGACTGCATCTCTGCAATCTGTGGAATCGTGCCCCATAAATTCTGTACACCGGCTGCGCTCAATTCATCCGCCGTTTCTCCCATGGGGGATGACGGTGTGATCGGATATATTGCGCACACTTCACTGCATGCGTGTGCCACTGTTCCGGCGGCAGTATTGCCGTCGATCATTATCATTTTTTTGTCTGACATTTGAGTTCTCCCAAAGGCAGTCAAATGGCTGCAATCAAAGGTAGGGCGCGACCGCCGGGCGCGCCATTTCTGATTAGCGGCGGGTCCGGCGGCCCCGCCCTACCAATTCTTATGTTGCAACGATCTTTGTTTATTTTTTCAAACTTGCTCTTACATCATCCAGCTGTCCGGCGCTTCCGAGGATCTGGTTCTTGTGGACGATATACTTGGCGTACTCGGCCATGAACTCCTTGCCTGCGGGACGCAGGTCGAAATCTTCCGGTTTGTTAATGAAGTGTTCGCGGTGTACGCGGCACCACACCAGGCGGCCATCCGTGTCAATATTGACCTTCGTCACGCCCGCCTTGCCGGCCTTTGTGATCTGTGCTTCATCGACGCCCTTGGCGCCCTTTAGCTTGCCGCCTGCGGCGTTGATGCGCTGTACTTCTTCCTGCGGGACCGAACTCGATCCGTGCATTACCAGGGGGAAACCCGGAACGAGTTTCTGGATCGCCTGGATAATTTCAAAATGAATTCCCTGCGAGCCGGCGAACTTGTATGCGCCATGACTTGTCCCGATAGCGCAGGCCAGACTGTCGCAGCCGGATCTCTTGATAAAATCGACCGCTTCTTTTGGATCGGTCAGGTGGGCGTTTTTCTCGTCAACAGAGACGTGTTCTTCCACGCCGCCGAGCGTACCGAGTTCGGCTTCCACTGAGATGTTCTTCTTGTGGGCGGCATCAACTATACGCTTTGTGATTTCGATGTTCTTTTCGAATGGTTGACTGCTGGCATCAATCATGACGGAACTGTAAAACCCGCTGGCTATACAGTCCATGCATGTGGGTTCATCGCCGTGGTCCAGATGTACTGCGAAAACGGCGTCCGGGAATATCTCGTCAGCCGCGCGGATCATGGCTTCCAGCAGGCGCTTATCGGTGTAGGCGCGGGCGCCCTTGGATAGCTGGATTATGAACGGTGCTTTGCTGTCCATATTGCCACGAAACAGGCCCATTACCTGCTCGGCATTGTTGATGTTGTATGCGCCGACTGCGTACTTGCTATATGCGTGTTTGAAGAGCCCCTTGGTTGATACGATCATAGTTTCCTTCCTTCCATTTGTTGAATAATCACACGTGCTTTTTCGAAAAACGAAAGCCCATGACTATAGCGGGCGAATGCCGGAAATCAAGGAAAAGAATTCAATTGTTACCAATAATATACAGTTGTCATGACTGGACACTATGGGCAATTTTCTGCTAGAAACATGTAACATATGCAAATTGCTAAGACGTTGGACTTTCTAGGCCTGAAACGCAGCATCCTGGGACTGCTCAGCATGGTTGTTCTCGTCGGAATGGGCGAGAAGATGTCTGAACGTTTCCTGCCGCTTTATCTTGTCGCGCTTGGCAGCGGCGCGCTCTGGCCGGGACTTTTGAACGCCCTGGACAACCTGCTTTCCGCGCTGTATTCATTTCCCGGCGGATACCTGTCCGACCGTCTTGGTGTGAAACGCGCTCTTCTCGTTTTTAACCTTCTGGCAATGGTCGGCTTCGTGATAGTGATGGTGATTCCGTCCTGGCCGGCAGTTGTCGTGGGATCATTCTTTTTCCTGTCATGGACGGCAATCTCGCTTCCGGCGACGATGGATCTTGTCGCAAAGGTCCTGCCGAAGAACAAGCGGACAATGGGTGTATCTGTACATTCTCTTGTGCGCCGGATTCCGATGGCGCTGGGCCCAATCGTAGGCGGGATATGCATAGACCAGTGGGGTGTGATAAAAGGCGTCCGTATCGCGTTTGCCGTGGCTCTTGTAATGTCCGCTATCGCAATCGTTCTTCAACAGATGCTCATAGATGATGATACGCCGTCGAAAAAAGACGGTAATAACGCCGGGCCGGAACCCAATCCATTCATGCTGTTGCGCGAAATGAATTCATCTCTGAAAAACCTGCTTGTGTCGGACATACTGATCCGCTTCTGCGAACAGATTCCTTATGCTTATGTCGTTATCTGGTGCGTCAATGCAGTTGCCGGGTTTTCAACGGCCCAGGTGTCCGGCAAGGCATTTGGAATGTTGACAGCCATTGAGATGGTCACCGCCATGCTGGTTTATATTCCTGTGGCGTATCTTGCCGACAGGGGCGGAAAGAAACCTTATGTAATCATTACATTCATAAATTTCACACTCTTCCCGCTTGCCCTCTATTTCTCGCGTTCGTTTGAATGGCTCGTGTTTGCGTTCATTCTGCGCGGATTGAAAGAGTTCGGCGAGCCGACAAGGAAAGCGCTCATCATGGATCTTGCGCCGGAAGGCAAAAAGGCCGCCATGTTTGGAGCCTACTATCTGTTCCGGGATGTGATCGTCGCGATGGGCGCGGCGGCAGGCGCGTTACTCTGGCAGCTCGGCCCGGAAGTCAATTTCCTTTCTGCAACCGCATGCGGTGTTGTCGGGACGTTGTGGTTCACACTCTTCGGACGTGATATGACCAGTCCCGCGCCGCCATTGGTGTTGAAGTAGGTAGAGGCTTTATAGAGTATAGAAGCACGAAATGCACAACACGTTTGCCTCATGTCATTCGACACGACAGGTCGCCATGGAGCATGGCGAACAGGGAGAATCCGCGTCACCAAAACCCGCTTGTTAACCTTGAATTTGTGGCCGGAAAGTGGTTAGTTGACTTTGAGCAATGAATATAGTTGGGGTGGGCGATGTGAGTCCGATGTATTAATTCTTAAGGGCCCCGCAGGATTAAGAAATTACTCGCAGATGTGGTATCCGTGCGCGAAGCATTGAAGAAAGAACTCGCCGCCGCATTGGAGAGAGCAAAATGAAGAAATCAGCAGGCAAACATCTCTATGTCATCGCCGGTTCAAATGGTGCCGGCAAGACTACCTTTGCACGTGAGTTTCTTCCGGATTACGCTCATTGTCTTCGGTTCATCAACCCTGATCTTATCGCTGCCGGCCTCTCGCCGTTCGATCCTTCTGCCGCTACTGCAGAAGCCGGCAAGGTGGTTCTGCGCGAAGTTCAACGGGCCATACGTGGAAAAGATTCATTTGCCTTTGAGTCCACACTTTCGGGGCGAACGTATTTATATCTTCTCCGCCAAGCCCGTGACGCCGGTTTCGAACTCCATTTGTTCTACCTCTGGATTCCAAGTCCCGACTTGGCCTTGGCCCGTATTCGTGACCGCGTGGAGGCGGGTGGACACAACGTTCCTGAGTTGGACGTGAGGCGGCGTTACCCACGTTCATTGCGGAATTCGTTTACTCTTTACGCTCCCGAAATGGGCACCGTCCACTTCTTTGATAATTCCGGGAAAAAGCCTAACCTTATCTTCAAAAAGGAATCGGGTAGAGTCACGGTTTTGAACCGGCCTTTGTATGCGGAAATAACCAGGCAGGTGACATCATGAAAAAGCAGACACTGACGCAGCAAGCCGTAGCGGCCATGGAGAATGCTATTCGAAAAGTGATAAGGGACCACAAGAAAAGGAACCGTCCGATGGCGGTTTGGCAAGATGGCAAGGTGGTCATGCTGAATCCTGAGATGGCATCCATGGTTCGGGAAGATCATACGAAATATGGGCAGTGAGTCGTGCTTCGAATAGATTGTTAATGAATTGCTGGCAAAAGAAAACATGTCGACGATTTCGACATGTCCTGAGAACGTGTCGGAATTACAGCAAAAGATGGACATGAGATTTGAACATGTCCATACCGTGGACATGTTCGAGAAATGTCGTTGGATGAGGAGTCGTCCATGAACGCCCGCAGATTATTGGAGAAGCGGAAAAGATGAACTCAACAGTTTGAACAAGGGAATGCGTTGAATTTGTGGCCGGAAAGTGCTTAGTTCCATTTGAGTTATGTGCCTATGTTCGAGGGAGGGAGGAAGTGAGTCCGAAGTAATGTTTTGAAATCTTTATTCTTAAGGGCTTGTTGCCCAAATCAAGATTCCTCGTTACTCTCGGAATGACAAGCGCTTAAAAGACGAAAAAACTACGAGAACGCTGTCATTCTGAGGGGTCATACCCCGAAGAATCTCTCTTACTGATTTGGGCAACAAGCCGTTAAGGGCTGACCCCTTGAACAATTTAAAGTAGCATGAATGATATAAAACTACTTACTATGGCGGTTGAAGAAGCATGTGGATGCCGTGCTGTTCATGTCCGATCTGAAGACGTGATCGAAAAACACGCACACCGCCTTGTATGGGACGGCACAATTGAAGTCTTTGAATTACAAGAACACCCTACGGCCAAAATCTGCTATGCGTGGCAGGACTATACCAAAGGATATGAGAATTTCGTCACTATATTGGGTGTTCCCGCTATAGATTCTGTAAATAAAGCCGTGCAAGCCTATATTGTTAGTATGGGGCGTAAAAAAGAAACAGGCGGATAAAAAGGTGGTGCCGTAGTGGATCGATGGATTAGACAGGTGTGAGCTGTAGGAATCCAAGTCTCCCTTACCTCAACTACGACACCACTACATTTTATTTACCAGTAATTATCGCATGGAAGCACAGAAATGTCACCCCAGACAAACAACGTACTTAATACGTACGTTGGTATAAGCAGTTGTTCTTTCAGATAATTCAAATTAGGACACCGCCGCCGGCTGCGTTGAAGCGGCGCTCGGGATACGGTAGTATACCCTCGGTTGCTTCGCCCCCGCCTGCCGGAAGCCGGGGCGGGCAGGTTGCCGGACGGGGTAGCTGACACAAAATCGTTCCGTCGGGAGACGAAATGCACAACACGTTTGCCTCGTGTCATTCGACACGACAGGTCGCCATGGAGCATGGCGAATAGGGAGAATCCGCGCCGCCAAAACTCGCGTGTTAACCTTGAATTTGCGGACGGAAAGTGGTTAGTTGAGTTTGAGCAATGAATATGGTCGGGGTGGGAGAGTTGGGTAGGAAGTAAAGCTGAAATTTTAATTGTAAGGGCTAACCCGGAGACTCTGGATCCCAGAGATCCGAAACTACAAACATGGGGAGACGTAAAAACATGAAATTTATTACAATACTTACACATGATGCAATTAACCGGATCAAATATTCTGCTCTTGTTGCTTTCATTTTTTATGTACTTCCTCTGACTGCAGCCCAGACAAGTGGAATCACCAGTACATCACCACAGGAATATTCAGTTCAGCGGGACGATTCTTCAGGGCTCCTGACGCTCAGTACGCCTTATTACACCATACAGCACGACCTGAAACGGGGAGGCACGATCAGCAGTATCCGTCTAAAACACGGCAAGGCGATGAACCTGCTGGTACATCCCGTTACGACCCGGATACAGAACGAAAGCGGCATGTTTTTCACGGACCTGAAAGATTCAAGCGCCCGTGTCAATCATCGCAGGGACGGCATGACAGAAATTGTTACGGTTGAATGCAAACTTGTGGATGACAAGGGACAAGCCTCGGATATTCCTGTCAAAACAAGGTTTGAGTATCACTGGGGATATATCAAGATTCATAAAGAGATAACCAGTCCCGCAGAGTCCTGCCGGGTACGGGAGGTTTGCCCTTTTTCCACCATCCTGGCACCCAGCCTGTCCGATTATGGTTATCGTGAAGGCACCACGGAACAGGAGGGCGCGCCGGCCTTTTCATTCGGCAGTAACCGCTGGGGAAAACTCCGGCGCCAGAATCCATCTGATAAATCCGTGAACACACCTTATGTTCCGCGATCAATGCTCTTTGCCGATGCCGGGGTGGAAGGCTTGGAATGGTTTGCGGGTTCAGACCTCTGGCAGTGGACGCTTCAGCTTGCTCAACGGCGCGGCCAGGGGCAGTGCCTCCTTCAACAGAGTCAAGAGCCAGCGGGACTGGCACTTTCCATTTCTCCATTTTTCAGTACGAATGCCACCGTAATTCTCCCTAAAACCTGTGTGTTCGATTATTATATCGGCATTCCCATCATCGAAGGTCATGCTCTCCGCCCCTGGCTGCATACTTCCTTCAACCGGAACAAGGGGAATTGGGTTTCCGATGAACAGGTCCGAAACTGGGCGGACACCGGTATCCAGACTGTCCATTGCCACAACGATGGCGACTACTACAATGACGGTCTTTTCTGGCGCGATGGTTCTTACCCGCCATACCCCGACATGGACAAGTACAACAAGGTGATCACGGACTGTCATAAGGTCGGCATTCGTGTCGCCACTTATTTTTCGAACAAGGAACTGCATCCCAGCACGAAGGAATTCCAGGAACACGGTTCCGAATGGGGCAGGGAAAACAGGGACGGGAAACTACGTCACAACTTTTACCGCGGTACCAATGAGTTCGGGGCACAGATGTGCCTGCGTTCCGGCTGGCTGGATTATTTGAAGTTGTCCATCGACCGTGTTCTCAAGAATCATCCTCTCGATGGTGTCTATTACGATTGGAACGTTGCTCTCTATTGCTGTAACGGCCTTCATGAAGGCAAGAAGACTGGCGAAATTGCGGCAGGCCATTGGGACATCGATGAATTGCTTGACCTTATGGAATGGACCCGTCGTCGCGTTGGCCCCGGCGGGCTTGTCATTGTCCACAACACTACCACGCCGATGTACACCATGGAAAATTTCGCAGATTACATTGTGGCAAACGAATGGGGATATGGAGCATGGAAAGAGGAGGGCCCCGGCCTCAGTGAACTGCCCCTTGAGTGGTCGCTGGTCGGTGCGCGAGCCAGGGGCGTCATCAGTTATGGTCAACTCAAGGCCCAGTCACCCAAGCGTCTTCATCGCCTCTTTGCGCTGGAAGCCCTGTTGAGCGGCGTGACTCCCTGGGCGGCCAGTCATGAGATTATTGAGATGCTGCCGATCTTGAAACCCCTGGGTGAGATTGGGCAATACCGTTTTGCCGATTGGAGAAACGAGGCGGTGAGTTTGGAAGGTGCCCGTTGTGCTTCGGCAATCTACAGTCGACCGGGTGAATCATACATTCTTCTCGGGAACCTGACGAAAGATCCGCACGAGTTCCGCTGTATCGTACAACCGAAGAAACTCCCGTATCCGTTGGCATCGCCAGTCTCCGCGGCCGTATTCAGTCAGGTAAACGGCACAGACAAGGACAGCAAGCAGGCAAACAAGTCGGAGCTGAATGTAAGCCAGTTGACTGGTGAAGGTGTCAAGGTGACAATTCCCGCTGACAGTGCAGTGTTGCTTCACATCCGATAACAAATCGACAGCCCGAATTTGACAATGAGTGCCGGCCATGGGGTAAGAGAAAACACTACAGGGGTTGTCAGGAAAAACCTTACATCTTTTGTAGGACAAACCCTGACATACATATTGCAAACAAAGGGAATTGGGGGTATATGAATAAACAGTATTCCTTTTGGTCGGGGAAATATGAAGAATGTATTTATTCTATATATGCCGCCGGGCAATTCTGAAGCGATGGTCCATTACGAGGATACCATCCGCAAACGTGTAGAACCGCAGAGAATTTTCAAGTACACCGATTCAAAAACGACGCGCAAACTTCAATCTTTTTTTGGTAATCGTCCTATTGCTGTCTGGGGATCGCGCGACAGTTCTGCCAACCGTACCAAGTTTGATCGCATGAATGAAGGCGACCATATCCTTATCGTTGAGGGCAAGGTGATCAAACTTCTCGGAAATGTTGCCTGCAAAACTGTGTCTCCTGATCTATCGAGGGAATTGTGGCAGAATATCAGGGGAGGTACCTCTGAAGGCTGGGATCTGATTTATTTCATAGCCAATGCGAAGGAGATAGATCTTCCATTTGACAGGTTCTGTCAGCTTTTTGGATACAAAGAAGAATATCAACTCAGAGGTTTTACCAATGTAGCTGATGACAGGCTACAGGAATTCTATGGAAAATATGACGACCTGTATTCGGTATTGTTGAGGATCAAAGGGGGACAGCCTATAGTTAAGAAGCAGGAAGTTGTAGAAGCCGAGGTTGTCCCGGAATTACCGTTGCTTCCAGAAGAACTATCGCCTGATCTGCTTTCGGATCATGTAAAGATGCAGTGGAAACTTCTCAGTATGGGTAAGAAGGCTGGCGAGAAGGTGTGGGTCCCGAAGAATGATCAACTGAAGATCACCAAAAACTTCCAGTTCAATGAATTTGAAGAGGAATTCACAGCGGGGCTGGATACACAGGCCAAGTATGTTGAAAACATTGACGTTGTCTGGAAAGAAGAGTTCAGGATTGATGCCGCTTTTGAAATAGAAAACAGCACGTCTATATATTCCGGTCTCCTGAGATTTGCTGATCTCACCATGGTTGCACCAAACACGTTGTATCCAATGTTTATCGTTGCTCCTTCTTCCCGCCGGGAACGTGTCAAGGAACAGTTGAACCGTCCAACCTTCAAGCGTCTCCATATTTCAGACAAAGTCCATTATCTTTCTTACGAAGCGGTCGATGAAATAGAGGAGTTCTTCGGAGAAACAGGCAAGGGATTGAATGCTGATGTCATTATGAACAAGGCGGAAAAACTAGCCGTATAGATGTAATGAAATATTGGTGTGTAAATCAAACTTATCGTCAGGAAGTTGATGGGGATATAGTTATTTCGATGGATGGCAAATGAAGCCTTTGACATTAGCAATAAATCGGCATATGTTCTGAACAAGGTCGTAGCTTCCGCGTCATCCGTCAGTTGACGGATAAGCGGCCACTTGCCCCGATTCTCCAAAGGTCGGGTCGACGTGGCAATATTGCCAAGCAGGTCAACTGTGAGGTTCGATGAATAGAAGCCAGTTTAATTCAGTTTTACCATTATTCTTTCGATTATCGATTGTCAAATATCGAGACGTGATCCTGATAAACGCTTGTATTTTACGGCGCACAGCGTTCTGTGGATGAAAACACGAACTGAGAGGATAATTGAGCGGTTGTCCAAGTACCCAGTTATTTTGGTACTCGGATGTCTTGCCATCGTCCTATCGTTCATAACCGATGTCCCTGAACGGGTATACAAGCTCTATCACTGGACGCGCCAGAATTGGACGAATACGGATACCTACGAGAAGATTGGACATGTGGCTATGGGGCTATCTCGGACAAAGATCGATACACTCTTTGGTCCATCAATGACGAGTAGACAGGTAACCAACGGCTACAGCGTTGCAACCTATGGAACTGCATCATTTCGACTGTGTGTTATATATAATGATGACGCGGTTGTAGCTTGGTCGGTTACATCAAAAAAAACGAGTTTCCGACCTTCAATTCAACTTGAGGATAATCGGAAAGTTCGTTTAGGGAAGGCAACATTTCATCAGTGGACTCCAGACCAGACGGGCCAACAAAAATACGAAGCCGTTCAGGGAGTGAAAGATATCTGGTACCAAGAAACAACCTATCTCGGGAATCGTCGGGGGTACGAAACGCTATTCCTCGCGCATTCGATTGCGGGAGGAGCTCCATTTCCTTTTGTCGTAAAGTATGTCTGTGATCTCGATCCCTTTTCGCCTGAACCCAATTGGATTTCGCCGCTGCAGGACGAACCCACGCGCAAAAGCCTAGTGTTCCTCTTGCGTTCATCCTCGGTGCCTAACACGGTTGGTTTCTCTCTGTTACACGAAGCCCCCGAAACGGAAATCGACGTGAATTGGATTCTGCTGCGGGAAGGATCTAGAACTTTTTGAACATTGATATAGAACAACGCTCTCTATGGTTTAATAGAGTCAAGCCTGTGTAATATACTTTAACCTACTAGCGTCACATCTTCACTTTTCAAATTCATCTTGAGGCCAGCCTTTTTGGTTTCGCGCTATAAAAATTAAGATTTTCCAGTTGTATCCCTTAATCCAAAACCTGACAAATGATATCAGGGGAAACGCTACCATCATACTCAGGGTAAACCCTTCATTTCATTCAGACGGTTGACGGGGTCACGTCTCGACATTCGACATTTATCTGCAGCGGTTTTTTAGTGTCAGACCTAGAAAATAGAAAATAACGGCAGGAACAGATTGAAAGGCGCCACGTGATAAACACATTACAGGCGCGCTTCAAGGCAGAGACGTGAGACCAATAATCGATTGGGTATCCTGCCAGACCATTCCGGTTTTGTTCTTCATGAGACTGGCTATTTGCGTCTTGACCACGTCGCCATCAGACTGGGCACAGCCATCAGCCCTAACGCCAGCAAAAAGAGAGGCCATTGGAAAGGCGCTGGCCGGAGGGTGTCCCAGTCGGGACAACCTTGCCATAGGGCGTGAAGCGAGTCCGACATAAAGACGTACAAGGCGAGCAGTCCTCCCAGGGAGATAACTCCGATGCGAGCAGGCGTGAATTGTAGAGACTCTCCACGTTCCCACCGCACAACAGCCAACACTGTGATGAGACAGATTAACATGGCAATGAGTACCGGCGACAATACTGGTCCCCACCAACGTACCGGGATCAGGAACAAGATGTCCCAGTTAAGCAAAGTTTTCGGCCAATCAATCAGTACCTTGAGCCAGATGTAGTACCAAATATCCCATAACCCAAAGGCGAAAAGGCCATAAGCCCACCGGTCACCCCTCCGGCGTCCGGCCAACCAGCCTACAGCGACCAACATAACGATTGTTGCTACTTCCCGCCCGATTTCCATCGGAATGTAGGTACCTAAGGCAACATGACTGTCGTTAATCCGGAGCAGAGCACGCAGGTAGGCGACGGCAACGGCCTCTAATAACGCCATGGCCACAGCATAGAGGGAAACCCATAAAAATTGTTTACCGATGTTACCCATTTTTTATTCAAAGTCGATCATGGATCAACGTTGCCACGTATTTCTCAAGACATCATGGTTTTTACTTTCTTCTTTTGCGCAAAGAATAATGGTTTTTTAGTGTCAGACCTAGAAAATAACAGCAGGAACAGTTCGAAAGTTGCCGCGTGATAAACACATGGCTGGCGTTTCAAGGCACAGGCGCAGATTGGCCCGACTTCTCCAAGGTGGCTTCGACGGGCAGGCCCTGGTTGATGGTCTTTATAGCTGAAGTGATGTCGCTGTCCTGGATTGTTTTGCGCTTGTCGGCCGTGGCGCATTGCCCGGCAGTTTGACCCAGTCGCCGTAGAAACGCTTCTGCTTCCGCTACAGCAAGGTCTATGGCACTGCCCCCGACCCGCATACCGCCTGAAGATTCGGTCAACAACCTCTTTACTGGTGCACTGGATATTTCCGACATAATTACTCCTTCGTTTGCCGCTTTTTATAACCTAACCTTGTTCCGTGCGCAAGTAAGGCTTTAGTTTCTGTTCGTTCAATAATTGTGTTGTGCATTTCGCGGTAAACCCTTTCACATGATATGCTCGCTGCAACTGTGTTGGCGGGATGCGGTGCGTATACGTATACAGCCCCGAAACGGGGACAAGGGGACAAGGAGAAACGGGGACAAGGGGACAAGGAGAAACGGGGACAAGGGGACAAGGAGAAACGGGGACAAGGGGACAAGGAGAAACGGGGACAAGGGGACAAGGAGAAACGGGGACAAGGAGAAACGGAGACAAGGGGGCTCTTAACCGCCTATTGAGTATTCCCTGTAGACAATGGCCAGCAATGCGAGAATGAGCTGGTAATTCTGATCCGTATTAATGGCGACAATCCAGGTTGACCTGTGTTGGGCGATTTCTGCTACTACACCGTGCGGTCCCTCGAGATTAAATAAGCTTTCGAAAACAGGAATCCTGATTATGAGTTTTGGATCCTTCAATATCTCGATAAAGTAATTCTGGGGAATGAAACCAAGCTGACCAACCTTGGCCACAAGAGTGTCTTTCTCGAGAACGGTGTGGCAGGGAAACATGATTGTATGGTCCTCTTTTGTTGTCAGGATTTCCTGCATATTCTCGTTCAAAATCGTATAAACTTGTCCTAATGGAGCAAAGAGTTTGGCTTGCACATGATAGAGGATTTTCTTGTCTTCGGTTTCAACCAACAGGTCGTTAGCTAAACCACCCAGTCTTGGGGTAATTAAAAAAACCATTTGACTGGTTTCCGTCATTACTAACCATCCTTCCGCTTATTCTGGCACACAACCCTGAATATCTTTATATTGTATAGCCGCCTCTCGTTTTCTTACCGTACTTATATGTGAAGATGGTTGTACTGACTCCGTGTCTCTTCTTCAAACTATTTACCTTTATCGATCTTGAGTATCTGTTCATCTATTCGCGGCGTTTCGGATTCACTGGCTGGACGGTATGGTTCAGCCTGATAATGAGCAACGCTCTGAAGCTTTTCCAGAATGGTCGCCAGATCATCTGATGCCTTCTGGCATTCAGTTATCATGGCCTGCATTTCAGGTTTTGACTCCCTTTTCTTCATCATAGTTAAATATGTGTTTATCACCGTTGCAGGTTGCCCGATATGATGACAGGCAGTACCCAGGCTCTCAATCATCACCCGTCTTGTCTCCGTATCGACAATTTTCTCCGTCTGCGCCTCGATTGTCCGGATGCGCTCCTGTGTCTGCTCGACTATCGATGATATGTATTTACTGATTGCCTGCAGGTCATCAGCATCCTTGCCAAGGTCTATCTGCTGGGGTAAATCACCTTTTGCAAGAAGCGCCAGGTAGTTACGGATACGCGTGACGCCAAGAGGATATTTCGCCAGCAATAGGTAGCCCGCCATCACAAGTAAAAGCACCGTCCCCAGCATCAATCGTGTCGCAAGTTCGGAAAGACTGAATCTGGAATTTACCGCGAACATATTATAGAACAACGCCAGGGTCGGAAGGACCGATATGAGGAAAATGGCAATGATGAACTGCTCTTTTGATCCAATCTGCGAAAGAGATGCTATAACTCCGGATTTTATATTTTTTTTACTCCCGGTATTATCAAGGATCTCCGCAAACCTCGCCTCCAGCATGACCGGATCAACCGGCTTGATAATGTAGTCATGCGCCTTCAACTGCATGCATTTTATAATACTCTCACGGTCATCCCGGTAAGTCATAATTAACACAGGGATATTGCCAAGAATCGGGCTTGTCTTGATACGGCGCAGGATTTCAAACCCATCTATATCGGGTATTCCAATCTCGAGCAGCACTATATCCATGTGCTCAGTACCGAGGATATTAAGCGCAGACAGGCCAGTACCTGCTTCCACGGCCTCATAACCAATGTCGTGAACATATTTCACAACAACTTTCCGGACAAGTTCATCATCCTCAATAATAAGAACTCTTCTTTTGTTATCCTGTTTATTCATTAGAAAATTACTTCTTTCAATGAAGCTCTATGACCACAGGCGACTTATTCTTGTACCCCGGTTTTGCGGAAGATTGCGTGGAGTGTCTCGCCGCCGAATAAACTTCAGTTGTTTTTAATTATACTAATTGACCCGGGGCGCATCTATCAAGCAATTATAAAAACAATGTCGTGTGATTATCAAAGTTTCCATTAAGACGGGGACAAGGGGACAAGGAGACAAGGGGACAAGGGGACAAGGAGACAAGGGGAAGCGGAGACAAGAAGAGGCTATGGCCTGGCATGCACGTTAGCCCGCAGAGCTTCATTCGATACAGTGGTGGCGGTTGTTGAACCAGTAATCAACCATTTCGTGCCGGTGTGCGGCAGACGGTAGGAGGTCCGCACCACTGGGCTGGTTATCGCGGTCCTTCCATTTCCCTGCCGAACACGAAGTGGATGTGATCGGGGAGGAACCCCTCGCAGATGGAAGATTTGAGTTCCCATCCCTCGGTCCCCATCCTCTGGAGCAATTCGCAGAGTTGCCTGTCGAATGCGGCCTTCGAGAAGAAGCTCAGGAAAGTGTAACTCATCCGGATGTGGTTGTATTCATATTGCTTCATCGTCCCATCCCCTCGATAACAATCACTTCAAATTATTTACTTCTGTTGGCTTCGAGAAACTTACCAATAGAGTCCCGACCTGCTTGATTATCTGTTAATGCACTGTAACTTTTCGTGCGCAAATCAGTAAGCAGGGCAAGCCACTCATTATGATTCCAGCTCTTGCGACCCTTTAACCACGCCTTCAGTTCTTTTGTCGGAAATTTTACTTTCATATAATCCTCCCTTAGTTGGTAATATTTTACCTGTTTAAAGAATGATGTACACATAAATTTGAAATTAAAAACGCAGGGTTTTCCCATAGTATTGTTGTAAGGTATTTACTTACATTCGCTGTCAGGTTTTTCCCTACATGTCAATTAAATGGCAATTAGTCGGGAATGGGCGAAAAGGTCAAGTTTGCAGTCCATTGTTTCTGAGTGCCCATCTAACCCGGATATTGCATGAGGAAACATGCAATATCCGCCTGAAAGGCTTCGACGCGCCCCGATGGACACGGGGCTTGCTCCCCTCGGCCTGAGGAGCTCGGGACGAAGGCAGGATTTATCTTTCGAGGCGTCGAAGGGTTAATCTTGAGCGAAGTACGTGAGCACGTAGTCGAAACTTTTAAGGGAAACTCTTTCCCTTAAAAGCGCTTATGCACGAGTCGATTTCTTGCTCGTGCAATAAGCGGGCCAATTGCCTGCGTTATCCTGTAATCAGTCATAATCAGGCAGTAGGAATCAGGGTTGCAATTGATGCAGGAATAACCTGTATTATTTTTTTGGTCATATACTTCTCAGGGCATTGAAGAAACCAGATTGCCTCCACTCCATTTATGCTGAAGCCCTTGCTCTCAATAGGCTTTCTTGCTCTATCTCCATTGGGAAAAATGACCTGTGCCATCTTGTTTCCCAATTTGTAAAGTATAGTGCAATTTTCAGCATGGAACTTTTTGGGTTTACTCCATTCAATTCTTAAGCCGTGAAGTATTTGTTCTGCGTTTTTCATTCGACAATCACATCATCGTTGCCGGCCATATGCCAATTATTAGATCCGCCCCTCTAAACTGTCCACAGAATCGCCACGTTTAATTCTAATTAATCATAATCAGGTAATAGGGGTGTTGAAAGGGCTGACTTATATTACCTTAACAAATCTACTGAAGTAATTTGGATGTCCGTGGATAGTTTATCAAGGGAATTGATCCTGTCCGCTTCTTTGTGAATTCTTTTCGTTATAACTTCATTGTGGATTATACCTGTGGGTAAAAGATCTGAAAAACTGACTCCTGCTGTCGTCGTAGAGAACCCATCCGAAACCACCACTTTAAATGCCTTGCTGGTATGTATGTCAACCTGTCCCCGGCCCATCTCTGTTATCTTATTAATTTTAAGCTTCATAATTTCCTTCTTAACAAACCTTTAACTTTCCCCATTTCCTGATACGCTCAAGCTGTTCTTTTTTGTCGGTAGTCCTGGATAAATCAAGGGCATCCCAATGGAGCTGATAATTTGTCTGGGCCTGAACACCCTGGGTAAAATCTTTTTGTATTCTGTCTATTTCCGCGTCGATGTTTTGAGTAGTAATTCCCTTCTTGTCCTGCACCGACCTTGAAACGCAGATACCCTTTTGAAAAGTCTTTAAGATGTTTACGATTGAGAATATCCCGATGGCTCTACGGATGATAATAAAGGTAATAATGGTTTCAGTTTCAGGGTATAATTCAAAAAGGACATGGTCGGATATAATGATTTTATGGAAGCGATCATCTTTCTTCATTTTGAAGGCGGGTTCGGTGAAATCAGTTCTACGTGGCACAATCATCTGAACAGTGTTGAGCCGTGGTGCGGGGAAAGCAAGGTATTCAGCCTAATATAATTTTAATTATCTTCAAAACAGCTAATATCGCCAATTACCTGCCTGTTATTCCCTGTTTGCCCTCAAAAATGACACATAAACGCTCACGTTGCCCTATAATTGGTTATAATCAGGTGGTAGGAGGTTTATGGTCTATGTTGTGTTCGCCTTTTCAATGGTTACGCAAAAAGCGCACCTCGGCGCGCAGACGCTCCACTTCATCGAGTAGATCGAACATAGTTTTGATCCAGGCCACATCAATACCGTGAATAGCCCGTACGTACTCGATTCGCCGAACGGTATGGATCGCTTCTTCTGTGAATGCCATGACCCCATACGGTGGTTGAAAGACAGGTCGCACAAGACCGGCGCGACAATAGATAAGAATAGAACGGCGGGGGACACCCGCGAGATGAGCGGCAGCATCGAGGCTGTATAAAACATTTGGTTTAGGCTGAAACAAATCCAGCGCCAGGGACGATGGGATGTCCGGATCAAATCGTCTGCTCATGAGTTCCTCCTCGGATTGAACGTAGATTTCGTGGCCAACTGCTCCCACAGGACTTTCTGTTCCGTCGTAAGATGCGATGGAACCTGGATACTCACAATGGCATGCAGATCACCTCGCGTTCCGTTGCCTGTAGGCAAGCCTTTCCCCCGCAAACGGAATTCACGTTCAGCCACTGTGCCCGGCGGAATTCTCAAGGCCACCGTTCCGTCAAGAGTCGGGATGTGGATGGTGGCGCCCAGTACCGCTTCCCACGGGGACAGTTCCAAATCGTAATACAGGTTGGCGTTACGCACACGGAATTCGGGATGCTTGGCGAACTTGACGCGCAAATAGAGGTGTCCCGAATCGCCCCCACCGGTGCCTTCCTGGCCTTTGCCCGCGAGACGGATGAGCTGCGCTTCCTGTACGCCGGGTGGAATTTTTACCCGCAAAATTTGCGTGGACGATTGCCCTGTGCGCGGATCGGTACGCTGCAGCCTGATAGTACGCGCCGAACCGTGCAGGACTTCGTCAAGCGTCACCAGGATGTCGCCCTCAATGTCCTGGCCGCGTTGTGCGGCAGCCTCTCCTTCCGTACTATTCTGCCACACTCGGCCGAAACCGCCGGATGGGCGACCGCGACTTCCGAAAAACTGCTCGAAAAAATCACTGAAACCCGTGCCATCGAAATGGAATTCCGAAGCATCTTCGTAACCTCCACCGAATCCGCCATGCGGTGGTGCCGTCTGCCGTTCGGGATGGTTCCAGTTCGCTCCCAGCTCATCATACTTTTGCCGTTTCTCCGGATCGCTGAGAACTTCATTGGCCTCGTTAATCTCCTTGAACTTGTTTTCCGCACCGATTTTGTTTTTTGCAACGTCGGGGTGATACTTGCGTGCCAGATTCCGGAAGGCATTCTTGATTTCCGCGTCGCTCGCGTTTGGGGCCACGCCGAGAACGTCGTAGTAATTTTTAAACTCAACAGACACGATCAACTCCTGTGCCAAAGCGGGCTAAGGTCTGCATCAAAAAAAGCAACCACGGCCTGTCCGCGCGTCGGCTATTTACCAGAGCAAAATTTGTAATTTTGTCGCTATTGTAACCGCGACAAGAGGGCAGGGCAAAGATAAAATAGGTTGACGGGGTCACATCTACACTCGCCTTCGCCAGGATGGTGCGGTAAACACGGTATAGCATGAGTAAAGAAGAGGCAAGGCTACGGCGGAGTTCCGCTGGGAGCTTCACTTTTCACATTCGTGTTGTGGAATTTACGGCAGAATTCTATAGCGAATATGAGGTCTTTGACTTAGTATTCAGCCTGATCGTGCATTTGATGAGAAGGCCGGGAATTCTTATAATACAGGCAGATAAATTGGAAAACATATCGACAGACCGGGCAAAATTTCAAAATGGAGGGGTAAAATGAAAACAGAACCAAAAGCGTCAGCGGAAAATTTGCAGAATAAGATGAGGCGGCGGACATTTATCAAGTCTTCGGCCACAGCAATGCTGGGTGCGGGAATAATGCAGCACAACTTCAATGTGTTCGGGGCTGAAGAGAATATGCCTGTACTGCTGGGTGGCAAGCCGGTCCGGACAAAAGGGTGGGGGCATTGGCCGCACTGGGTGGCGGAGGAGGATGAACAGAATATTCTCAAGGTGTTGCGCAGCGGCGTCTGGTCGCGTGCAGGTGTTGTAAGTTCGTTCGAAAAGGCCTGGGCTGGCGCCATCGGTACCAGGCGCTGCCTGGCTGTTGTAAACGGAACAAACGCCCTTGTGATTTCACTTGCGCAACTCGATGTGGGAGCGGGGGACGAAGTGATCCTGCCGCCATATACATTTATTGCGACGCCACAGTCGGTCCTGATGAACGGCGCTATTCCCGTTTTCTGCGACATCGATCCCCGGACATACCAGCTTGATCCGAAAAAAATTGAATCGAAAATAACGCCGAAAACCCGCGCGATCCTGCCCGTGCATATCCTGGGTTTACCTGCGGACATGACTGCCATAATGGCCATTGCCAAAAAGCACAATCTGCTGGTGGTTGAGGACGCGTGCCAGGGATGGCTCGCCGAGATTGGTGGTAAAAAGGTCGGCACTTTCGGCAATGCCGGTTGCTTCAGCTTCCAGAATTCCAAGCATTTACCTATTGGTGAAGGCGGCGCTATTGTCAGTGACGATGAGGCGTTCATGGACCGATGTTACTCGTATCACAACTTTGGCTCTGCGTATGGCACGGCGATTGGTGCAGTCGGCGGCGGCTCAATCATGCTCGGCACAAAACTGCGGTATACGGAGTACCAGGCCGCGATGGGGCTTGCCATGTTGAAGACGCTGGAGGCTGAGACTGTTAAACGGAACACCAACGCGGAATACCTGAGAAGCAGGATCAAGGACATTCCCGGTATAAGTCCCTATGTGTTGTCCCCGGGTGTCACCCGGGCGGCTTTCCACCTTTTCCCGTTCCGCTACAGGGAAGATGCATTTCACGGATTGTCGCGGAGTAAATTCACGAAGGCTCTGTCCGCTGAAGGTATCGGCTGTTCGGGCGGTTACGGCCAGCTTAACAAGCAGCCTTTTGTCAAGGCCGCTTTCCAGACCAAGAACTTCAAGCGAATGTATACGTCCGCGGAACTGGATTACGACGCATGGTTGGAGCGGACATGCTGTCCTGAGAATGACAAGCTCTGCACGGAAATGATCTGGATCTCGCAGGAAAAGTTTCTGACTGAAAAAGAGGATATGGACGATATCGCCAATGCAATTGAAAAAATACATAAACATTCGCAGAAGCTGGCGCAGGCGTAATTAAAGAGAGACAAGGAGACAGGGAGACAAGGAGAAGAGGAGACACGGAGACAAGGGGAAGAGGAGACACGGAGACAAGGGGAAGAGGAGACAAGGGGACAAGGAGAGACGGGGGCGCGTCTCGAGAAGCCGTTGAACAACCCATTAAAAAGCCGAAAGACAGCGCGCGAGTACGCTTGCCCTCCCATTTTGCAAACGAATTTGTCTTTCGGGAGGGCGAGGCTACTGACGAGCCGCTCGTGGTTCACCATGAATTGTGAATCCTCGCGATGAACCGCCGCACCCTACCATTGGCATGGAAATGATTTGGGCAACACGCCCTCGGCAATCGACAACGATTGAAGGATTAAGACAATATGAAACTGCACAAGACCGCAGCGACACTGATGTTTTGCGTTTTGGCGACGGGCACAATGACGAACCGTGTGGTTGCCGCCCAACCAGCCGATAGCGAGCGACTGCGCGCGGAATTTTTCAAGATGTGCAACGCGGCCTGCGCGGAGCTGAATATGCCGGAGCGCAAGGTGCCCTTTTACCATGACTCCTACGCGGTGCGCGCGCTGGCGGTGGCGTATGATCTCACTGGCGAGCGGAAGTATCTGGATGTCTGCCGGCGATGGTCGAACCGGATGATCGAGTATCAGAATGGCATGACACCCAGGGGCGCTTACTGGATGAATTACGGCCGCAAGCCGGGCGAGACGAAGGGAGAGTGGTATGTCGCTGACTGCGCGAGCATCGCGATGGGTGTGCTGGCGACGGCCGTGCGTTGCCAGAACGCGGCCGACCGGAAGTGTTACATGGACTCGGTTACGGCGTATGCCAGGTTGGTCATGGACAACTACGTTCGGCCGGGCGGCGGGATCACCGACGGACTCTGGTCAAAGTTCGACGGCGAGTGGTGGTGTTCCTCGGGCATCTTCGGTTCACTGGCGTTCTTGCTCTACGCGGAGACGGGCAATGAGGAATACCTGAAGGCCGGACGTGGTGCGATGGATTGGCTCAACCGGATGGATTTCCGCAAGGCCGAACACATCGACTTCAAGGAGGCGGCCCCGGCGGTGGTGATGTATGTCTTCGAGGCTTTCTCGGCTGGCATGGCGCACGTCGACTTGCAGAGTCCGTTGGGCAAAGCGAGCGTGGAACACGTTCGCGCGGCGCTGGAGTGGATGCGCGAGAACCAGCGAGGACGTGGTGCGAATTGCCAATGGGATTACGGAAAACAGTGGGGCTGCAAACTCGGCGGCCTGCCGTTCCATCAATATGTCTATGCCCGCCACCTGCCCGATGGCTCGGCCATCGCTACCGCTGCCGACCAGGAACTGCGTTATCTCGCCAGCCAGGTCTTCGCCACCGGCGAGCCGAAGCTCACTCAATTGGTCTGCTTCACGATGATGTCGTATGCGGAGAAGCTCAGCCCCGGCGCGATCTACCGGACAACAAAGCGGTAAGAGAATGCGGTGTTGCCAGGCGCGGAAAGTTGTTGCCGATCACCGCGGCAAACGTATGCTTACAGTCGAAAACAAGGCATCGAGATGAGTACGCAGCAAACAAGCTCAATCCGGATCAGGTACCCTGTCGATATACCTGCGTGTTTAAGATTACATACATACTTTTTGGTTAGACGTTGACTCCCGCTGCGTTCCTGATACAGAATTCTTCGACAAGTTTCAAACAATAGGAATAACCATGAAACTCATCATGCACGTATTCGTTATCGGAGTGACGGTGCCCGTGGCCCTGGCCCAATATAATGATATCCATCAAGCCGGGCAGGCCAAAATGCGGGCCGCCAGGTATGCAGAAGCCAGGCAGGATTTTGAACAGGCTCTTAAGCTGACCACAAATGCAGCGGAACAGGCAGATACGCAAATCGCTATCGGCCTGACCTACAATGCGGAAAAGAAATATGCTGTGGCGCGCACTGAGTTCGAAAAGGTGCTTGCCATTCAAGGCATCGCGCCGGCCCGGAAAGTGCAGGCGCAGATGAATATCGGACGTTCCTGGGAAAGGGATTGCGCAGATAAAATGGGTGAGGCCAATAGAGCTTATGCCGATGCAATAATAGCATACTCCAGGGTTGCGGATATTGCGGGTGTTTCTTCCGGACAAAAATATGATGCGATGATGGCTGTTGCGAACACGTTTATGACCATTAAGAATTATGGCGAAGCCGGCGTGGAACTAAGGAAAATAATACAGACCAGGGAATTTCCGGCCGGGGGTAAAGCGCTGGCCCGGTTGTTTCTGGGGAAATGCCGCTTTTATGAGTGCAACTATGCGGCGGCAAGGGATGAGTTTGTTAAAGCAATGGCCATGAAAGAATTATCGGATTCCAACAAAGCGGAAGCCCAGTTGTATATCGGCCTCAGCTACTATCATGCGCAGGAATACGAACGGGCCAAACTGGAACTCCAAAAGGTCCTGGCTATGCCGGGTGTGAGCGCCCGCCAGATGCATGAGTTACGTCTGAGAAAACTTGTTCCTTCCGATGAAAAAATTCTTACGGTACTTTTCATTGGCGCCAGCCAGACACAGGTATTCAACGTTCCGCAGATCGTCGAGGTTTTGGCGGCTTCCGCCCCGGCTGGATCGCCACGAATTGTAACCGATGGATTTCTCCGTGGCGGAACAGGAATCCAGAGGTTCTGGGAAGAGGGTGAGGGTCCTGGAACTGCACGGAGTAGAATTGCGGTGGTACCCTGGGACTGCGTGGTGTTTGAAACTCATCCCGTTCTTTTTGGCCATGACATTTTTGTCAAGTACGCCACAAAGTTCGCGGATCTGATCCGCGGCAAAAATGCCACACCCATCTTTTTTGAAGCCCCGGCGTTCTTCGCAAGGTCTTACCCGGCGGATTATCAGAAAATACATGACGATACTGTGGAACTGGGGAAAACTCTGAACATTCCCGTGGCACCGGCTGATTACGCGTGGATGAAATACCTGGGGCCAACACCGACGCCCGATCAACGCATGGCCTTATATCATCCCGACGCCGTGCATCCATCAAGAAAGGGTGCCTATATGCTGGCATGTACCATATATTCGGCAATCACCGGGTTGAGTCCTGTTGGTTTGACGCACTCCATCCCCAGCTTCGCGCCTGACGGGATATTGCCAGAGGAGGCCGCAGGGTTACAGAAGGCGGCCTGGGAGGCGTTCTTGGAAACCAAAGCAAAATATGCAAAATGATTTACTTGGTCGATAGTGTAAAGTTGCAGCGATAAACACTTCCAGTGCGAGCATGAATCTGATTGGGCATAGTATTGGGTCTATTAGGGTCTTCACTTTTCACATTCATCTTGAGGTCAGGACTTGTAGTTTCGCGCTACCAGTTGGCTGATGGAGTTACGTTTTATTGGCCGTGTTTATCCGTCTTCGCAGAAGACCCAAGATTTTCAGTCCGGGAGATGAATGTCGATTTTGCTACGCCGGATTACGCAGAGCTTCATTACATCAATCATTATGGCCGTTACCGTTTTTAAAATACCGGGTGATTTACTTTCCCGGGAGCCAGCCACGTTCAGTACGCATTTTGCTGGTGGCTGAGCGGTATAGTACTCGTAATCGCCATCTTCTTTACCATTCAACCATTTGATAATTTCCTGAACCGCGGCATCATGACCGATAATCTTCAGGTTTATATGATGCCATGGTTTGCCGTGTTTCTGGCAAAATTCCAGGGTATGTAATGATCCATCGGAGGGCGGGCCTTCCGTAAATACAATCGTACAATCACTGTCAACAACATTGGCTTCCGTACGGGCTGAATATTCATCTGACGTCATTTCCTTGAGCTGATATTTGTCAGGAATCCGGCCATCCTCGGCTTTCCTGCCGTTTGGACACCACCCGCCGTGTGGAACACCACAACAAATTGCAGCTTCAAGGCCACCACGGTCAGCACCAGTCTGGCCCCCTGAAACTATCTTTATGATGGACATGCAGATGATCGTAACACGTAAGGGTAAACCCTTCAATTATGTTCAGGGTGAACCCTTACAAGGCATGTAAGGGAAAACCCTTCATTTACATTCAGGGTAAACCTTACAGAACCCTTAATCCTAAACCTTACAAAACAAGTAAGGGTAATACCTTTAAGGGCAAAGAGTGACCCGGGGACAAGGAGACAAGGGGACAAGGAGACAAGGGGACAGGGAGACAAGGAGACAAGGGGACAGGGAGACAGGGAGACCCGGAGACAAGGGGACAGGGAGACAGGGAGACCCGGAGACAAGGGGACAGAGAGACAGGGAGAAAGAGAGACAGGGAGAAAGAGAGACAGGGAGAAAGAGAGACAGGGAGAAAGAGAGACAGGGAGAAAGAGAGACAGGGAGAAAGAGAGACAGGGAGAAAGAGAGACAGGGAGAAACGGGGACAAGGAGAAGCGGAGACAAGGATAAGCGGAGACAAGGCGTGTAAGGGAAAACCCTTTGACATGCATCATGTTTTTGATGCAGAATTCCCCATCAATGCTGGAAAGCGGATTCGTTCATAAACTGTCAGGAAGAGCAATTTCTTATGACCAACCTATCTTCCAGAACTGTGGCTGTTTTGCTGTTATTCCTGGTTCTCCCTGTATTCGGCAAGACATCGGCCGCCGAAAAACCGTCAATGCTCGGTTCATTCATTGAAGCCGGCATGCCCGATGAGATTTTGTTCGCCGTGCGCAAGCCCAGCACCGACGGCCATTGGTATGCCAACAGCGGGTATTATTCCACTGACCAGTGCCGAACACCCTTTCCCATGAATTCCGGCGGAAAACTCTGCATCTATACCGTCAAGACAAAGGCAGTTCGCACGATTTTTGAAGATCCCGAGGGTAACGTCCGCGACCCGCAGATTCATTACGATGCCCGGAAACTCATCTTCGCGTACCTGCCCAAGGGAAAGCGACATTACAGCCTGTACGAAATCAACATCGATGGCACCGGCCTGAAACAATTGACAGGGAAGGGCGAGGACATTTCGTCCGGAATGGAAGACTACCAGAAATATTCCCCGCCCGGGTGGGATGATTTTGAGCCAACGTACCTGCCTGACGGTCAGGTTATTTTCTGTTCCACACGGGCAAATCGATATGTTCAATGCTATATGACACAGGTCGGAACTCTGTACAAGTGCAATGCCGACGGAACCAACATCCGCGCGCTGTCGGCCAATATCGAACACGACAATACGCCCTGGGTGCTCTCGAACGGCCAGGTCGCATACATGCGCTGGGAATACGTTGACCGCTTTCATATGGGCTATCACCATCTCTGGTCGATGAACCCCGACGGTACCCGCCAGATGGTGCTCTACGGCAACCAGATCAACCACGGGGCAATTCTGGCTCCGAAGTCAGTTCCGGACAGTCCGAAGCTCGTCGCTACGTGGTCACCCGGCCACGGCAGGCGCGAGCATTACGGTAAAATCACGCTCATTGATCCACGACTCGGACCAGACGATCCCAAGGGCGTTCAGTATATCAGCAAAGGCGATATCCATTGCGACCCGTGGGCGTTCAGTGAAAATCATTTCATGGTTGCCAATAAAACTGCAATTGAACTGATGAACGGCAAAGGCGAAACCGAAGTCCTGTACCGGCTGCCGGAAGAACTGGCCAAAAAGGGATACTGGATTGGCGAACCGCGGCCGGTGATGAAGCATAAGCCGGAACCCGTGATCGTCGACCAGACCAACCCCTCCGCCGACCATGGTACCCTGGCGATGGTCAACATCTATAAAGGCCGCAAAATGAAGAACGTCAGGCCGGGCACGGTCAAAAATCTGCTCATCTACGAGGTCCTGCCCAAGCCGATTAACTATTCAGGCGGGATGTCCGAGATGTCCGCCGGCGGTACGTTTTCCGTCGAGCGGTTGATCGGTTCCGTCCCGGTTTCCGAAAACGGCAGCGCCTATTTCAAACTGCCGGCGTTACGCAGTTTTCTGTTCCTCGCGATGGACGAAAAAGGACATTGCGTGAAGCGCATGCACTCGTTCACGTCCGTCATGCCGGGCGAAAATTCCACCTGCATCGGCTGCCATGAACGACGAACCGAAACGGCCAGCATCGACGACCGCGAGGGACTGCTTCGCATATTGAGTACAAAGCCCGTCGATCCCGAACCGGTCAGCGGCGTGCCGGAGATATTCGATTTTCTGCGGGATGTTCAGCCGATCCTGGACAAGCATTGCCTCAAATGCCATAACCACGACCGCGAAGAAGGCGGGTTCAACATTTCCGGCCACTGGGGTCCGCTCTACCCGATCGGCTATATTCAAATGTCATGGCGGCAGCTCCTGGGCGACAACCGGATTATTCTGCCGTATTCCGAGCACAGCAGGAGCAACTTTGAACCGTACGAAATCGGCACCGGGTCCAGCCGCCTGCTGAAGCGCATCGAAGAAGGGTTAAAAGGCGTCAAAATGCCGGAGAATGAGCAGAAAATCATTCGCTACTGGCTCGATGCCGGCGCAAATCACGCGGGAACTTATGCGGTCAACAGTCACGGCACGATCGGCTATTACGAAAACGGTGTCAACGTGTGCAATGACAAGGACTGGCCGGAGACCCAGGCGCTGGTTGACGTCATGAACCGCCGCTGTGACCGGTGCCACGCGCCGACCGCGGCAGAGAAGAAGATCGGCACGTACAAACTCCCGGCACACTACTACGCCCGATACTATCCGCCGGATGAATTCCAGAAAAATAAATACCTCGCACATACGATGTCCGAAGACGGCGGCCGGTTCAACCGGCACCTGATTTACAATCTGTCATACCCGGAATTGTCGAAAGCGGCCCGCGCACCGCTGGCGAAAGAAGCCGGCGGTCTGGGCGTTTGCCAGGCCAGGTCTGGCGTACCGGTTTTCAAGGACAAGACCGATCCGGACTATCTGGCAATCGTCGCTGCCGTTGCCCGTGGGAGAAAAAATATTCTGGAAGAGAACAACCGCTTCTGCATGATCAATCCCAGTACGAACAACGGCGAGAACTGCCCGGTTAAATACGTTCCGCGCCGGGACTACGTCCGCGAAATGATCCGTTATGGAGTACTGCCGGTGAACCATGATTTCAATGCGTCTGTCAATCCGTTCGAATTGGACAAGGCGTACTGGAAAACGTTCTGGTACGTCCCGAAGAAGGTCTATTAGGGGAGCGGCCGGGTTTTCAGGGGCAGCCGTCAGGAGACCGGAAAATTCCTATGACTTGGACTGATTGGTCACTTTTGCCAGCATTTCGGTGGCGCCGGATTTCTCCATCCATGTTTTTTCTTTCATGGCGGCACGGAGCGCCAGACCTCCGATGATCATGTAGGCCAAACCCAGAAATATACCCAGGAGTGCTTTCTCTTTCACGGTCCATGGCAGCATGATAAACAGTCCAACATGGAACAGCACCATGCCAACGGTGATCAGCGCGATGACCAGTCCCATACACATCAAACCGATTGCCGACGATCTGGCCGCCCGAACGCCGTGCAAATAGGACTTTGCGAACTCGATCTTGAGCAGTTGAACCGAGAGATACCGGTAGTTGTCCAGCAGCTTAATCGCGACTGCCGACAAAATTCCCTTAAGTAGATTTTTGAACATAAGTCTACCTGGTGAACAGAATTATTTGCGATTCCGGCCGAGAATATAACCGAGCAACAAGGTGACGACTGCCGTACCAGCGATGTAGGGCCACGGATTGCGATGCGCGCTCTCATCCAAATCAAGGGCGATCTCGCGGGCCTTATCGACGCCAATGTCTTTTGCGTGAGCGGCTGCCTCGAGTGCCTGCTTTTTGGCACTGGACAGCGATTTGGCAAGAGTACTCTCCGTCTCCACGATAATGTTCTTTAAATGAGTGTACTTATCGGACATGACGCTTTTCAGTTCATCCTTCTTCTGTACTGCCGCCTCCTCGAGGAGTTTTAATGCTTCAGAAATCTTCTCACTGCTTGTGTGTTCCATGACAAACCTCCATTATTACTTCCATCCACGTGTATTTTATTTCCGAGCAGAACATATTATAAGACGGCTCGAAGATGGTCAATGACAATTACGTGTTAACGCGAGTGACGGGAGTAAATCATATTTGTGGGTGGAATAGGAAGCAGGTGGCATTTCGCGGATAAGCCGGCAAGCGTCTTTTGCGCGCCGGCATCGTTACGGATTCTGCCGCGTATACGTATACAGCGGCAGAATCCAAGCCTTGCCGGCATCGCAAAATCCACATACCGTTTCTCCGGCCCATTCGGGCATCGAAATGCCACCTGCGGTTTTCATTCCGCGCGGACGCGGAAATTAAGAAATGGAAAATCTACCCACATTTTTGAATTACCCCCGGGAGTGACGGGTAATTTCCTGGGATATGGTGTAAATTGTAACAGCCGGTTAGTCGTTGACACCTGTTGAGTTCCTGATGCAGAATTGTTCTGCAGGGACAATAAGCGATTCATCCGTCTTCGCAGGAGACCCCGGACTTGGAGTCCGTGGGATGAATGCGGGTTTTGCTACGCCGGATTCCGCGAAGAAACTGCGGGCTTCCGCCGTCGCTAAAGAAGCTTCCCGTTCTGCCGGGGCTACGCGGGACAAGATGGCGGACCAGTCTTCGCCAAGAAGAGGCTATGGCCTGGCATGCACGTCAGCCCGCAGAGCTTCATCCGTGAATTGTCGGAAAGAGCAATTTCTTATGACCAGACCACGAAATCAGACCGTGATACGTACCTTCATCGCGGTCATTCTGATGTTTGCGCTCACATCCAGCTCGCGTGCAGAACTGACCAACATCGTCAGTGGCATTCTCGCCGGCATCGGTATTTACCATGATCCCGGCAGTCTGATGACAAGCCCACGACCGGTGGTTTGTCACATAGATTGCATCCATCCCGACAACGTACGTGCTGGAATCAAGCAGGGGCCCCGTTCGAACCACCAGACCTACCTGCGGAAACTCAAATCAACCGTGGAGAAACATTCCGGACTGCCGTATGCCGTCATCCATTATTCGCAACTCGGCACCAACCACTTCGGCGGCAGTTCGATCAAGGCGCTGATCGTCACGCGGATAGACAAGGGGATTGGCCGCGAGTATACGGAACGGCTGCTGGCCCTGTTGCGCGAGACGGACATCCCGACCATCGGTTTCTGTGGCGGCCACCAGCTCATCGCCCGTGCCTACGGAGGCAAAGAAGAACTGATGCGGCCCCTCGCGCCGGGCGAGGAAGATCCACACCCCTCATATAAGCCGGGCTACTTCAAGGAGTGGTGTTTCATGCCCGTAAAGATCGTCAGACACGATCCACTTTTTGACGGGCTCAAAGACCAGGTCGTGGTCCAGGAATTCCATGCGTTCGAGATCAAAAATCTGCCTCCGGTTTTTGACCTGTTGGCTTCCACCGACGGATGTCGTATCCAGGCGATCAAGCACAAGACGAAGCTGATGTATGGCACACAGTTTCACCCCGAGGATTTTAATGCCGAGCATCCTGATGGTGAGAGGATTGTCTCCAACTTTTTCTCCATCGTTGGTTTGCGACCGGCAGGTCTATGAGGATAGAAATATCCAATATTGAATTATGAATTTCCAACGGAACCAAGAGCTTAGGGTAACACCACCACCGCCGGTCCGCCGAATCCTCCGGAAACCGATGCAGCCCCTGATCCAAAGGTGCAGTCATATTTACCGATGATGCCCGAAGGAATACCGCCGGAACCCATCAGGCTTGCGCCTGCGCTTGATCCGGCGTCAGGCGCGCCGTAACTGTTTCCGGGAACCTGCAGGCTGCCGGAAGTTACGCTCCCGGTAAACTTCCCAGTGCCAAGAACACTCCCGTCAATGTTGAAAACAAATTGCGCTGTTTCTCCGCTGTCCACGAGCGTACCAGATACAGACCATGTACCCGGCGCGCCTGTCATCATGTCCACGTTTAAGTTACAACTACCTCTGACAAAATACCGCGTACCGTTATGTGTGACGATCGCACCAGATTCTCCCATTCCATTATTCATCTGGTATGAGGGAAACAGGCTTTGAACATCAGCGTCACTGAGCAGGCTGGCTGCCTTGAAATCCACTTTCATGGGGACTGCCGCAGGATAACCCCAGACACCCCATTCCCAGTCGGCAGCAATCATTGGCCCCATCTTTGTGTAAGCCAGCGTTGGTGCAGGCGCGGTAGTTGTTGGCGTCGTCGAGGAAGAGCCACCGCCAGTGGTGGTTGTCTGGGAGTTCTGCAATTGCGTTATAAGCTGTTGTTGTGTTTCTTCCAGCTCCCCTTCATTGTTGTCCTGATTGGCTGAACCGGTAAGATTGTTGAGTGTGTTGTCGTTCAGGCCACCTCCGGTCCCGCCGCCGGTTCCACCGCCACCAGGCGGCGGCGTACTCCCGCCTGGTTGCCCGGGAGCGGAGAGGTCTTCGATAAGGTCAATCGCTTCCTGGGGGGTGATGAGGCGCTGTGTGACTCCTTCGCCTTCCTGTATGCTGACCATTACCCCGGCCTGGATAAGCTCAATCGCCGCTTCCTTGTTCAGTATCCCCGTAAGATTCATGCCTGCAGCGGCCGCGGGATCAATGGTGATGATTATGCTTTTGCCGTCGGGCAGGCTGAGCACGTAAATGTTTTCCGATGCCTGGTTGATGACGAAAGCAAGTTCGCAGCCGCGGATCCCTATGGTTGCGAGCCTGGTCTTGACTTTGAACCGGTCGGGATTAAGGGTTGTTATCCGAGCAGTCACAACCCGAAACACTCCCGTGGCGAGCTTGAACGTGCACTTGTTGTCTTTCTTGACAGCGGGATTGTAGACGTATTCATCAATTGTCATCTCGCTTTTCTCGCCCTGCGAGAGAAGCGAGTCGTCGAGAAACATGATCTGCAGGGAAGATGCCTCATCGGTCTTTATCCGGTCGTTGAGAAAGACCGGCGATTTAAGTGCAAGGTTTCTCGATTCTCCATTCTGGGAAACTGCCGTGGCCTTTCCGGTGAAGCTTACGATCGTTCCAACGGGGTCTGCAGCAAAGGTCGTGATCGCCGTTACGGCCAGTACTGCCGTGAGAATAACCAGGTTTATTGTTCTCATGTTTTGTGCCCTCAGAATCTCCAGCTTGTGCTGAGAGTCGTTATGTAGCGCTTATATTCGTAAAGTTCAAAGGAGGAATTGTTGTCGATCATGTTCTCTGTAAGAGTGACTGTAAACCTGTCCGATATGTCCTTTGAAAGGCCCAGCGCAATCATGAACTGATCGTCTTCCCTGTCTCTTGGAGCAAGGGGATCCTTGTCCTTGTAATTCCTGCAGTAATAACGGGCTTCGCCGAAGGCGCTGACTTTCCACGGCAACCTGGCGTCGGCACCGGCGATTACACCGAAGCCATTATATTCATATACGGCGGAATCGGTGTGGTCATGGATGAGCTCGGCTCCTCCGTAGATGCCGTATTTCCCGCCGGCAAATGACTTGCGCGCGATTTCACTTACTGAGAAATAACAGCCGTCCCGCGCGGTGAGAACGTCAAAGTCCCGGAGCTCGGCCGTCAATGAGGTTATGAACGAAAGTCCTTTCAGGTCCGCAGGCGCATAGGCGAAAAAAGGGTAGAGGCCGTACAGCCAGGCCAACGCGTCTCCGCCGTATTCCAGGTACCGTGCCCGGAACGGTACCTGTATAAAGCCCCTGTTGAACATCAGCTTCGGGCCGATTCCGGCCTGCAGGCTCATGACTTCGTAATCATTCTCTTTTAATATGTTCCTGTACAGGTCGGCATCCGTCACCATCATCCAGCCCTTCGGTTCGCCTAAATCACACATTGCACGTGCTGACGCGGCGAGAGAAAGCCCGAAAGTGTCAACCGGCTGTGATTTTTCCGACACGTTCAGTTCCCGTATTGTTGTTCCAAACATGTTTATCGGGGAGATGGCGATGATATCCGAATCAGGACCAATGTTGGCGTTACTGTCGTGGAGGCCCGCCACCGTGACGTCGCCGGAATAGTACCACCTGCTGATACCCCTGCCGGCTTCATCCAGATAGGCCTGTATACTCTGCCGGACGGCAGGCGGCAGGCTGGCCGTGAGTACCTTGCGCAGTTCCTTTTTTGCTTCCGGAAAACGTTTTGCCATGATGCGGGCCCTTGCCAGTTCCACCCTTGCCCTGTCGTTTTTCGGGTTGATCTGCAGGATGCGGTCAAATGCGGCGCCGGCGGGTGCGGGGTCCCCGAGCGAAAGCCACGAGAGTCCGTATGCAAAGTTTATTCCTTCACTGACGGGATCGAGCCGTACCAGTCGTCCGAGCATTTCGTTCACCTTTGCCAGCGTCCCGTCATTGAGTGCTTCCTGTCCTTCCTTGAGCCGGGTATCGAAAAGGGGATCGAGGTAGCCAACGGCGGTTTTTGTAACGATGATTTTGATGCAGCCTATGGATTCGGCATCCACCGCAATGCGTAACGGCGTACGGCCCAAGCGGTCCTTGATCCTGGGATCAGCCCCCCTGGAAAGCAGGAGGCTGACTATCCTTGCGTCGTTTTTTTCGACGGCAAGGTGCAGGGGAGTCTTTCCGTTCCCGTCGACCTGATTGATGGCTGCGGAATTCCTGTTGATCGCAGCGGCCACCTTATCCGGATCGCCGGTGCCGACGGCATCCTGGATTTCCGCCCCCCAGCACAACCTGGATGAGCAGACAAGAACTATGACGAATTGATAAATCCGATTCTTCACTGGCACTCCAAATTTAATCCGGAATAATATATTGTGTAAAAATTACAGTAAAGCTAATAGTAAAAGGATCACGTATCCTCTTTACCGCAGACAGCGGCAGGGTCTTCAAGCGCCAATTAGATCTTTCTAAATTTACCTCGAACCCCATCTTGACATTTTGTCATAGTTACCTTACGAACAAAATAACTAACACCAACCAGGGAGCGAATAGGAATTATGCGATTAGTAATGTTTACGCAGAATGCCAGGGCGAAATTAGGAGCTGTCCTTGAGCATCAATATATCGTCGATCTGAAAATGGCCTGTCAGGAATTTACCAAGCATCGAAAGCCCTTATCACAATCAGATACGCCATTTTGTGATGATATGCGGGGATTTTTAGAGCAGGGTGAACCGTCGTTGCGGTTTGCGCATGAGGTGCTCGTGTTTGTACAGAAGCATCTTGCAAGTCAACCAGGCAAGGCATCACTTCCTTCCTGGATCATTCCTAAAAAGGAAGTCAAGCTGACTGCCCCGATTCCAAATCCTCAAAAAGTTGTGGCCATCGGGCAAAACTATCGCGATCATTGCGCGGAACAAGGGGTACCGGTCCCGGATATGCCGGTAATCTTTGCCAAGTTTCCGACTGCTGTTATCGGCCCGGATGAAGCAATTACCTGGAATCCTGATTTAACAAATCAAGTAGACTATGAAGCAGAGCTTGCTGTTGTCATTGGCAAACGGGCAAAGAATGTTTCCCGGGAAGATGCCTTCGAATATATTGCCGGATATATGAACGGCAATGACGTTTCGGCGCGAAATTTACAATTCGGTGATCAACAATGGGTACGCGGAAAATCGCTCGATACGTTTTGTCCGATCGGACCATACCTGGTGACAAAAGATGAAATTCCCGATCCTCATCACCTGGCCATTCGCGCCATTCTGAATGGCAGGGTCATGCAGGATTCCAATACCAGCAACTTGATTTTCGGGGTTCCGGCCCTGATCGAATTCATCACCAGGGCCATTACACTTCTTCCCGGTGATGTTATCCTGACAGGGACTCCGCCCGGCGTTGGAGTATTCCGGAAACCACCCGTCTTCCTGAAGCCGGGCGATACGATTACGGTAGAGATAGAAGGGTTGGGGACGCTCACCAATCCGGTTGTCGAATGGAGCAGGCAATGAAAACATCAAATTTCTCTTTTCAAAAAAGAATTTGTTGTCAACAATTCGTGTAAATACTGAACGGTGAAAGTGAGGTAATAATGATTATGGTTTCTGCCCATGTCAAAAAAGCAGTCTTGTTTACAGTTTTTTCCACCTTCCTGACCTTTATCTCTCTTAATGCAGCAGGTGCTGATCAACAGGGTAACACTAAGGGCTGGAAAGCCGGGGTGGCCCGTGCGGTTATTACTCCTGATGAACCCATATGGATGGCAGGGTATGGCTCTCGTAATCATCCTTCCGAAGGAACACTGGTTGATCTTTGGGCAAAAGCGCTGGCCATTGAAGATGCAAATGGGGAAAAAGTTATACTTGTAACAACAGACCTGCTGGGTATTCCAGGGAAAATGTCAAATTACATCAGGGACCAGATAGCTGATAAATACGGCCTGACCAGATCCCAGATCATTCTAAGCAGTTCACATACACATACAGGTCCTGTTCTTATGGATGCTCTTTTCGATATCTACCCGCTTGATACAAAACAGATAGAAGTTGTACGGAAATATTCGAGTAATCTTGAGAAAAAGATGGTCGCATTGGCCGGAGATGCTGTCCGTTCAATGGTTCCTGCCCAGCTCTATTCGCAAAATGGAGTTACCCGCTTTCAGGTGAACAGGCGCAATAACAAAGAAGCAACATTGAGTAAACAGACAGATTTGAACGGTCCAAATGAATATTCAGTTCCTGTTTTGAAAGTGGTTGATGCATCAAGTAACCTGATGGCTGTTGTTTTCGGATATGCCTGCCATGCCACTGTGCTTGGTATTTACCAGTTTTCGGGTGATTATCCCGGATTTGCCCAGATTGAACTTGAAAAATTGCATCCGGGTACCACAGCCATGTTTTTCCAGGGCGCCGGTGCAGACCAGAATCCGTTACCGCGCAAAACGGTCCAGCTTGCACAGCAATACGGACGTGAACTGGCAGCCGCAGTCGACAGGGTACTGAATGAAGACATGAGGAAACTTGCTCCTTTAATCTCAACAGCTTATTCAGAAATTCAACTGAAACTTTCAACTCCTCCAACAAAAGAGGAATTGATGAAGATGGAAAAAGAAGCCAAAGGCTATCAACAACGCTGGGCGGTCAGTCAGCTCGCCATTCTAAGAAAAAATGGAACACTGCTCAGCTCTTATCCTTACCCGGTCCAGATTGTGAAGCTTGGAGACCAGCCGATTATGACGCTTGGCGGTGAACTTGTAATTCAATATGCCATAGAACTTAAAAAACTTTTCGGTCCTGATATATTTGTGATGGGGTATGCAAACGATGTAATGTCCTATGTACCCTCCGAAACCGTACTTGCAGAAGGCGGATATGAAGGAGATACATCGCAAAAGGTATATGGAATGCCGAGCAAATGGGAACCGGATATTCAGACAAAAATACTGAAAGAATTTGAAAAACTGGCGGTAAAAGCCGGAGTGAAACAAGTTGTACAATAATGTCAATGAAGCAGTTTCTTATAACCTAACCCTGGTCCGGGTGTAAGTAAGGTTTCAGTGCTTCGAAATGAATGACGTCATAATCCACCTTTGACATTGTCGATAAATCGGCATAATTATATTCAAGGTTATTTGAACATTAACAAGGGGAGGTAAGTCACATGTCTAAGTCACACGATGTAAAACGAGACCAGAAAAAATTGCCTAAGAAAACATTGCTGGAAAAACGGCAGGCAAAGAGAGAAAAAAGGAACATGCCTCAGCCATTTGCTGTACCAGGACAGTAAGAAAAAAAGGAGGCTGGTCATGGGTGATACAGGCAAAAAGGACAAGAACAAGAAGCTGGAACAGAAAGTCAACAAGCAGAACGAAGAGGCTAGACGGAAGCAGGAGCAACAACAGCAGAAAAGACAGCCTCTTTAGAGATAATTGCTTCGGGTATTTACGGAGTACTCAAATCGGCATATGTTCCGACTACGACCGTAACCTTGATGAATACTCGTCCCTGAGAAGATTTTTGACAGAATTATTTTGAACATTCTGTTAATTCTGTCGAAATTCTTTCTGATTGCGGCCTCGAAGGCTGTGTTGGGCAATAAGCAGGCTAACCGAAAACCGCTTGCGATAAATCCGGATCAGCATTGAGACTTTTTAAGTTGTGCAGCATTAAGGAGAGAAAAAGATGAAACGATTCTTTGTATTACTGGGTGCCGTAATCCTGGCATCATCTGTGAATGCGGCTGTATCCGAAGGTGAAAATCTGCTGATGAACGGCACCTTTGACGCGGAACAAGTCGACTTCCCCGAATTCTGGAACCCGTCCTCCACCAAAAACGTGGTCTACCATCGCGCCGGAGGACCCGGTGGCAAAAAGGCTTCGATTGTTCTGAAAAACGATGGAATCTTACCCGGTTCGGTGAGTGCACGCCAGGGGGGCCTGACCCTGGTGGCAGGCGAGACCTATAAGCTCAGTGCCTACGTCAAGACAAAGGGTTTCAATAGCCGTAATGGCGGTTTGATAATCCACAACAGCGGCTGGTTCAATGATACCGGCTTAAAAAATTTTCCGGCCGATTCTGAATGGACCTTCATGGAAAAAACCTTCACGTTATTCCCCTCCAAAGACAAATCGTACGGCCTGGCCATGTTTGCTGTCGATCTGACAGGCGAAATCCATTTTGCCGACGTCAAGCTGGAAGCCATGAGCGAAGGCGCCCGCAAAGGCTCGACATCGCAGATGTCCATTGTCGCCACTCCCAGGCTGATTCCTTTACAACCGCTGCTTAACAGGATTCCCCGTTCCAACCCGGAATTGACCTTCAAGTTTTATGGTGTCCTGCCGCAGGGACAGGATGCATACGAATGCCTTATTACCGCCGGTGGAAACCGTATTCCACAGCAGACTGTTCCGCTAAAAAGCGGAAAGGTTATCGTCAAACTCGCCGGGCTTCCATGCGGTGATTATTCGCTGGAAGCTGTCCTGCGCCACCGTGAAACGCGCAAGACGATTCTTGAGGTTGCATATCCCATCAGCATCATAGACATCCCCTCCATTGGCCAGCATTTCTCGTTATGGTCGTTGTTCGGCAGATCACGTTGCGGCAACATCAAACAACTGAATAACCTTGTTGCCGAAGTTCTCAACCGGCCGGTCAAGAAAAGGCCGGCACCGCAATCATTTACCTTTGTTAATCCCCGCGATGGCTGGGTCTTTGTGGCTTTTGTAACCGATACGCCAACGCCGGAACTGACAGTCAAAATTGATGAGCAGGATACGGTGGTCACAGCCGCCACGGATCGTCGTGAAGCTTTTCGCAAACTTGCCATGGGTAAACATCGCATCACCGTCACCGGCAATGCCGCTGATGCGCGCCTGATCGTACGCTCCATCCCCGAGATTTTTGACTATCCGCCGTGCGCAAATTCCCAAGTCAAGGGAAACGGCAATTACGACTGGGACTTTATGAAAAAACACATCCTCTATGCGGTGACCACTCTGAACGGCGGTGTTCTGCCCGGTAATGCACTTACCGAAGCCAGGGCGCTCGGCCTCAAATGGCTGGCCAATTTTAACGTTGCTCCTGTGACTGATCCCGCCGATATACAGGCCCGCATGGAGAAACACGCCGGCATGACCCAGCCGCAATACGATGGGTTCACCAGCGACGAACTGTTCTTTGGTAATATCACCAGTGACAACTACACCAAAGCCCTGTGGCGGCTGCGTAACCCCGAAAACCGCCTGGTATACACCTGGATTGTAGGCAAGCCCGGCATCTCATCCCTTCATACCGACTTCATGTCCGCCTCGCTCAATGCATCCAAAGGTCGCGGCCGTCTGCTGTTTGAAGCCTATTGCCATCCGCAGGCCGACGAGAAAATGGCGGCTGCCTATCTTGATAACATGGTTGGTGAAACCATGCGCCGTTTCAACGCCTTCTTCCCCAATGCTGCCGCGGGAACCGGTATTATCTTCGGCAATTTCAACCAGATTCCCATCATCTCCCTGGAGCACGATCCGGCGGTGGACTTCAAATATTTCCTGGACATGCAGGTCAATCTGATTGCCAACAGCCCGGATTTTGCAGGTCTTGCCACCACGGGTTACTGGGGCACGTACTACGGCGACGAAGAACTGGCGCGCTGGTCATTCAAGCTCATGCGCCATTATGCGGTCGAAGGCAACAAGGACATGCTGTCCGCCCGTTATGGTTTCAAGTACAATCCAGGTTTCCTGGTGAATTGCGATTTTACGAACGGTCTGAATGGCTGGGTCCTGTCGCCAGCTGCCGAAGGTTCCATCAGCAAGGACACAATCGCCGGCTATGGCAAGAACAGCCAGGGCCGCTGGGGTAGCGGCAACGCGGGCGATACGGTTTGTGTGATGACCCGGAAGGCTGACAAACCGAACCGGATCAGCCAAACCGTGAATGGCCTTCAAGTTGGTAAAGCATACTGCCTGCAGTTCGTCACCGCCGATCGCAAGGATATCGCCGGGAAAAAGTTCAACCCGCGCCAATATGGAATTAATGCGGAACTGACAGGCGCCGAGATTCTTGGTGACAGGGGATTCGTCCATGTCGACAAACGTAAAAACGATTATCATGGCCCCAACGACAAAGTCGGTAAGATCAACCTCAACCGCATTATTTTCCGCGCCAGGTCTTCTACTCAAGTTGTCGCCTTCAGCGATGAAAAGGCCATGCCAGGCGAAGAACTGATCATCAACTTTATTCAATTGAAACCATATCTGGAGTGAGTTGGAAAATATATTTACCAATAAGGATGGAATGTTGTTTCAGGTGTTTTTTGGGTGGTAGATTTCCTGTACCTGAAGTAAGGGGGAACTCATGACAAACCTGATTGCACAATTTATTGATAGTGGAATCCTGATCCTGGCGGCAGTCCTGCTGTTACGGTATTATTTCAAACCCGAATCGAAATTTCACAGGAAAAAATGGGTCCTGGCCGGATGCGTCTTGATGATTCTTTACAGCGTTATTGAATTCGGAATGACGTATCATAAACATGCGGCGTCTCGACTTCCGTCGCGGGAATCTGTCGAAAAGACAATTCAGAACTCAGGGAAAACCGTTACCAAAGATTTTAAATTCTCATCCAAAGACGGATACCAGATCCTTATCCCTTCCGGATATAAGTATATCTTATCCCAGTCGGGTGGACTTTCGCTGACTGCAACCAAAGATTATTCTGTCTTTCTCGTTGTCAAGATGCAGGACCCGGCAGGTCTTGACACCATCATGAACAATGTTCTGGTGGCCCTGCAGAAAAAGAATCCCGTATTCAAACTGAACGATCGCCGCAAGATCAGTATCAATGAATCAGAGGCCGTCAGGGTTGACTGCAGTATTACCAGGAATGATGTTTCAGCCAGGGTGATCACTGTCCTGTTTAGAAAAAGCAACAACCTGTTTCAGTTGACATTTTCGTGTCCCCAGGAGTTGTTTGAGGGATTGAAAGCGGAATACTGGAAGATATTGAAGTCTTTTAAAATAAACTAGGAGTCTGATAAAACGTTATAAGGGAAGGGAAAATGGACAAACCAGCCATCGTTGTCCTGGGATCACCCAATGACTCCGGGGGAAATCTTTCCACCATTGCCATTGAGCGATGCCAACAGGCGTTGACCGAGTATTCGCGGCATCCTGACGCCTGCATAATACCAACAGGGGGATGGGGGGACCACTTTAACACCACGGACAAACCGCATGGCCATTACATTCGACAATACCTGATCGCACATGGCGTTCCCGAGAGGCAAATTCTTGAGTGCGCCGAAAGTACAAACACGATCCAGGACGCCGCACTAGTCAAGCCGATAGTTGAACGCCACGGGATAACCAGTTTGATTGTTGTTACTTCTGACTTTCATGTTCCCCGGGCACAGTTCCTGTTCCAACGGGAATTCCCTGACATCAGATTGTCATTCTCTGCAGCAAAGACAAATCTGCCCGAAGCCGATCTCATGAGAAGGCGGCAACATGAAGAAACGGCACTGACCAGATTGAAGGCTTTAATTGGGACAGCTCTTAAGAAGTAAGGATGTTGTTGAATTGTCCGGCTTCAAGTGTCAGGCATGGAAAATAAAAATAGGGATTGACGCAGGCGGGTATTCTAAGAGAAAAGGTTGTCGGCGGCAAAATTAGAGCAGGATAAATCAATTTATCCTGAATGTTTTCCCGGAGGTTTTATGGCGGCAGAAGAAAATAAGGCACAGCAAAGACTGGTATCGCTTGATACCATGCGCGGCTTTGTCATGTTCCTGTTGCTTGGTGGCGGGGAAATCGGTCATGCTGGAATTCTCAGTGCGTTCTTTGCCCTGTTTGATCAACCATGGGCCAAAACTCTCTATCACCAGTTGCAGTATTCCCAATGGGGTGACGTGGTTCATATCAAGGACCTGATCAGGCCGCTTTTTATTTTTGTCGTCGGCGTTGCCATGCCGTATTCGTTCGGCAAGCGTCTCAGCCTGGGCGACAGTAAACAAAAACTGTATTTCCACATCTTTCAGCGGGTGATGATCCTGTTTTTCCTGGGGACAGTCGCAGGCGGGCATTTGCTCGCGCTTGATCCGTCGAAGTTCTATCTCGTCAACAATGTTCTTGAAGAGATCGCGATAGGTTACCTTGTTACCTCGCTGATTATCCTGAACTTCAATGTCCGTGGACAGTTGGTGGCGCTGGTTACGCTGTTGCTGGGTTACTGGGCGTTGATTGCCCTGGTACCTGTGCCCGGTTACGAAGCTGGTGTTCTGACGCCCAAGGTGAATCTGCCACGCTATATCGACGACATTGTCCTCGGCGAGTTACGTCCAGTGAAGTGGTCCTTCACGTGGGTTATCAGTTTGCCGCTTTCTTCCAGTTGTATTGTTCTGCTGGGTGCGATGGCTGGAAATCTGCTGAAATCCATGCGAAGTCCCATGGAAAAACTTAAATGGCTCGCAGGTGTGTCTTTGGGGTGTCTGGTTTTAAGTTTTGCCTGGAGTTATTCGTATCCCATGCTTGTCGCGATAACTACAGGTTCGTGGGTACTTTTCGTGGGGGCAGTTGGCTTCGGGCTTTTGTTGTTATTTTACCTTATCGTTGATGTATGGGGTTTCCGGAAGTGGGCATTTTTCTTCGTGGTGATTGGAAGCAACTCGATCGCGGTGTATATGGCCGCGCACCTGTTTGATTTCCGCCTGATCGGGAATGTCTTTGTCGGCGGCCTGATTAAATTGGTCAGTGGACCATGGAGTAACTTCATCCAGACGTTGGCGGCTTTTGCCGTGATCTGGCTGATTATGCTCTGGATGTACCGCAAAAAATCATTCATTAAAGTTTAACTTCCAGTTTTTCCAGTGCAGACCATGAAGGCCGCAAAAGAATCTTGCAAGAAAATCGGGATTCTGAAGAATAGTCACATGATCAGTATTTCCGCGCAGAAATCAGCGATCCTCAGGTTCTTCTGCCTATTGAGTATTACTGCTATTGTGATCGCAGGTGACCAGACACAATGGGGAGAGAAATTTTCCCGGAATATGGTGTCAGACGAGAAAAACCTGCCTGAAGATTTCGATCCGGTTACAGGAAAAAACATCAAATGGTCAGCGCAACTTGGCTACGAAACGCACGGGACGCCAATGGTGGCCCAGAGGAAGGTGTTCATCGGCACCAATAATGGTTATCCCCGTGATTCCCGCCAGAAGGGTGATCGCGGAGTCCTGATGTGTTTTGATGAGAAAGACGGGAGTTTCTGCTGGCAACTGGTGGTTCCTAAAATTACTACAAGCGTTTATTGGGACTGGACAGGTTCTGGTATATGTTCGCCGGCAACGATTGAAGGCGATAAGGTTTATATTGTCACCAGTCATGCCGAGGTGATGTGTCTTGATATAAACGGCATGGTGAACGGCAACGACGGTCCATTCAAGGGTGAAGGGCGGCAGATGGTCCCTGCGGGGCAGGAGGCTATTGAACCCGGCAAGACTGATGCTGATATTATCTGGCTGTTCGACTTGATCAAGGAATGCGGAATCCGGCAGCACGATTCGGCGCACTGTTCAATTCTTCTCGATGGTCAGTTTCTTTATGTCAACACGTCAACTGGAGTGGATGATACCCACAGGCATATTGCGTCACCTGATGCGCCCTGTTTGATCGTGCTCGACAAAACAACGGGCCGGATCGTTGCGCGGGATGATGAACATTTTGGTCCAAATGTTTTTCATTGCACATGGTCGTCTCCGGCACTTGGAGAGGTCAACGGTCGAAAACTGATTTTTTATGCCGCTCCCAACGGTGTCGTCTATGCCTTTGAGCCGGTAAAATCTGCAACGGATGAAATTGCGAAGTTGAAGAAGGTATGGTGGTTCGACATAGACCCGACTGGCGCAAAAGAAAATGTCCACCGCTTTACTGCCAACAGGAAGGAAAGTCCGAGTACTATTCATTCGATGCCGGTGTTTTACAAGAATCGCATCTACGTGGCAGGTGGCGGTGATATCTGGTGGGGCAAACGGGAATCATGGCTGAAATGTATTGATGCAACGAAGACCGGCGATGTGACAAAAACCGCGGAAATATGGTCCTATCCACTAACTCGTCACAATCTTTCGACGCCGGCTATTTATAACGGATTGGCATTTGTTGCCGATTCAGGGCACAAGATACACTGTGTCGACGCGGAGACTGGAAAACCATACTGGACACACGATGTACAGGGGGAAATGTGGGCTTCAACACTTGCGGCTGACGGGAAGGTTTATATAGGTACGCGGCGCGGCGAGTTTGTTGTATTCGCCGCGAGCAAGGAGAAGCGCGTGATCAGCGCAATTGAACTCAACAGCCCGATAAGCGGTACTGCCACTGCCGCCAATGGTGTGTTGTATGTGGTTACCCAGAAATATCTTTACGCCGTCCAGAAGTCTGCCGCCGGACAGGTGGAAAAATAAGTGAGGTGCAGGGAAGACATCAAAGCTGGAAGATTTGAAAATTTCTTGACCTGGTTATTCGTGGGGAAAGTATAATGCGTATTAAACTTGTTGTCGTGAGTTTTCTTCTATTGTGTGTTGCGTCGTTACCTGTCATCGCGGCAATGATGTCCATAGCACCCGACCGGATGACGGTTGTCGACGGAAGTTGAGAAAGACAGTGGCAGGAAAAAATACATTTAATAATGGCAGATTAGAATTTACCATTACCGGACAATCAGTCCATATACTGCAACCGGAATAACAGAAGGATAATCGGGAGTAAAAATATGAGAATATGTTTTGTTTTTTTATGCATGTTTTGTGTGTTCACCGCACACGCTGATATAGTTAAAAAAACACTAAGTACTGCCGCTACGGGTGACAACCTGCTCAAGCCTGATTCATGGAATGGCGGAAAAACCGGTTTTACAAGGGAAGGGGCGACATTTATCTGTGATAACGGGCAGGATGAGAAAATCCAGTGCGGGGTTTCACAATCCGTAATCTTAAACCAGAAAGCGCCTGCACCTGTCATTGCTGAGGCATGGAGTAAAGCAGAAAATGTAGGAGGTACACGCAACAGTGATTATTCACTTTATCTTGATTTGGTTTATACAGATGGCACTCCGCTCTGGGGGCAAGTTGCGCCGTTTAGAGTTGGCACCCATGACTGGGAAAAACGGCGGGTTGTTATTTTACCCCCGAAACCGATCAAGAGCATAAGTTTCCACATGTTAATGCGGAAACATCCGGGTAAGGCATGTTTCCGTGATGCGACTTTACGGGAAATTCACGTTGAGACCGGTTCCGCTGTCTTTGATGGTATTCCTATAACAATGACATCCCAGCCGAAGGAAGGTTTCCAGGTCCGCGATGTTGCAGCCGGTTCGGATTTCCATGATTTTGGACCGGAGCAGAATATTGAAACATTGGGTTTAAAATTGTCCGTCAAACGAACCCGGCGCGATGGTGCAACATTTATAGAAGCTGATGTGACAGATACAACGGGAAAAGACCGCGCGATAAGTCTCCTGTACTCATTGCCAATTGACGGAGGAAATTGCCGCTGGTTGATAAATCCGCGGACTGACACCAATGCTGTGTCACCGACTGAGTATATGGATACGTCACATTTCAATGCTGGTGCAAGCGGACGACTGTCGAAGTATCCATTTGCTGCTATTACATACGAAACGAAAGGCTGGTTTGGCGGGGTAAAAGGGCGGCTTATAGGAATAGATGCAGGCTGGCCGGCTTTTTACCGGTGCGGATATAATGCCGGTACGCGTGAACTTTTTTTGGCGTTTGATCTTGGCCTTATTCCGGAGAAACCATCAGCCCATGTTAAACTTGTTCTATCGAAGTTTGATGGTCAACTGGGTTTTCGCGGGGCGTTACAGCGTTATTACGAATTGTATCCGGATTACTTCCGCTGTCGTACGCCGCAACAGGGTGTCTGGATGCCTTTTGCGAAGATCAGCAAGGTCGAAGGATGGCAGGATTTCGGATTCAAGTTCAAGGAAGGCAATGACGAAACAGCCTGGGATGATGCGCACGATATCATTACCTTCCGGTATACTGAACCGATGACCTGGTGGATGTCGATGTCCACCAATATGCCACGTACCATGGAGGCTGCGCTGGCCGAGGCGAAGCGGCTTGCCGATGCGGGAAAACTACCGGCGCAGGCTTTTTTGACATCCGGATATCATGACGAGAGTGGTCAATTTGTGGCACGGTTACTCGATACCCCATGGTGTAATGGCGCGGTGTGGAGCATTAATTCATCGCCCGGAGTGAAAGGGGATGTAACCGACTGGTTGCAGAAGTGGGGACCGAAGGTAAAGGAAAATCTCTATGGCCCCAACCGCAAGGGTGACCTTGACGGCGAGTACATCGATTCGAGTGAAGGCTATGTTACGGATGAACTTGATTTCCGGCGTGATCATCTTTTAACTGCGCGGCTTCCGCTGGCGTTTTCACCGGACAGTCAGAAACCTGCGGTTTTCAGGGGATTGATTGTCGGCGAGTATACAAGGCAGATGGCCGAGGATGTGCACGGTATGGGCAAGTTAATGATGGCCAATTCGACCCCGTCGCGGCTTTGCTGGCTTGCGCCATGGCTTGACGTAATGGGTACAGAGACGGACTGGAACCGTCCGGATAATTATTCGGTAAAACGTTCCGAGGCAAAGAAGTTTACATGGCGGCCCATGAGTGATTCTGACCTGCTTTACCGCAGGGCGGTATGCGGACCTAAACCTTACTGTTTCCTGATGAATACTTATTTTCCGGCGTGGGGTTTTGACTTGACTGAGAAATTCATGAAGAGGTGCCTGGCGTATGGTGTGTTTCCCGGCTTTTTCAGTGCCGATGCATCGACGGAACAGTATTTCAGTCAGCCGGCGCTTTATAACAGGGATCGTCCGTTATTTAAGAAATATCTTCCTTTGTGTAAACGTGTTGCTGAAGCCGGCTGGCAGCCTGTTACGAAAGCACATTCCACCAGCCGTGATGTGTATGTTGAACGATTCGGAGAGAAACTGCTGACAGTTTTCCGTGATCTGCAGGGAGAATCTGCACGTGAACCACAACCGGCCGTTGTTACGCTGGACGGTTTACGTGCGAAATCAGTTCGTGATCTGGTCGGCGGGCAGACAATTACCGTGAACGATGGTATGATTTCTTTGAACCTTGCTGCTGAAGATGTTGCTGTACTGGAGTTGGAATAAGTTCTAATGGTTTGGTGATAAGCAGAATGAATATGGCAGGAACGGCACTCCGTTGCCGTCCGGAAAGAAATAAAAAAACGGCGGTCGACAGCGCGCCACGCCCTACCTTGAAGATTTGGATGTCGGAGAGAATGATGGAAAAGACAAAAGCTAAACTTCGAATTTCGCTGATCTGCATGCCTTTTGCCTCGCTCTCGACTCCATCTATTGCCCTGACGCAACTCAAGTCACTGGTCAGGAAAAGATTCGGTGGACAGGTTTCAGTCGAGATACTTTATTTTAATCATAATTTTGCGCGTTATATCGGTGATGCACATCAGTATGAACATACCATGTCGCAGGGAGGTTTTGTCACCGGCATAGGCGACTGGTTTTTCAGGCAGTCGGCCTGGCCGGAAATTTCCGACAATGCAACAGAATATCTTGCGCGATATTATGCATCAGATGACGAGTCGTCGATATTTGTGCGACGGCTGGTGGAAGAGAAACGACGTGGAATTGATGAATTCCTGGACAGGTTGATTGATCAGTACAGCCTGGCTGATGCTGACATTGTGGGTTTTACAACGATGTTTCCCCAGACTGTGTCCTCTTTTGCAATGGCAAAAAAACTGAAGGATCGCAAACCGGAGATAATTACTGTGATGGGCGGGCATGCATGTGATTCAGTCACGGGACAGGAATTCTCAAGACGCATTGAGCAGATTGATTATTTTTTTTCCGGCCAGGCGCTAGTCAGTTTCCCTGAATTTGTCAGATGTTGTCTTGAAGGGAGGAGGGAGGAGTGTGATAAAATAAACGGCATCTTCTCCAAAACCAACGGATATGCCCGGCAATCTTCTTTTGACGGCAAGACAACCACCTGCAAGGGGACTGTTTCCATAAATCTGATGGGCGATGAACTTGATATTAATGAAAATATCCAACTTGATTATGACGATTTCCTTGATTCAGTTGACTGTAATTTTCCCGATGGCGAGGTAGTGCCGCGGCTTTTGTTCGAGACTTCACGAGGATGCTGGTGGGCCAGGAAAAGTCCCTGTACATTCTGCGGTTCAAATGCACTGTTGAAAAAATACCAGGTGATGGGTTCCGGGAATGCAATTTTGCAGCTTAAATTAATGTTCAGGTACGCGTCGCGTTGTTCATGTTTCCACGGCGTTGACACAATTCTTCCCGGTAATTACATAAAAGAAGTATTACCGGAAATAAAGGCGCCAGCCGGAACAAAAATCCATTATGAATTACGGCCCACGCTGGGAGAGAAGGACATACGTATTTTATGTGAAGCCGGTGTGACTTCCATCCAGCCGGGTCTTGAAGCCCTTTCGACATCGACACTCAAGTTGATGCGGAAGGGAACAACTGCTTTCGGGCATATCCAGTTTCTGAAGATATGCAGTAAGTATCCCATGACACTTGGCTGGAGCATTCTCATAGGCTCACCCGGAGAAAAAGAGGAAACTTACGAGAAGTATCTTCATGACATGCCTCTTCTTATGCATTTGCATCCGCCAACGGTTGTATATCCGGTCGGTTTCGTCAGAAACAGCTGTTATTTTTATAACCCGGACGAGTCCGGATTAAATCTGCAGCCTGAATCTTTTTATGGTTTTACGTTTCCATTTGGACCGGAAGCGTTGTCAAATATCGCCCTGAGTTTTGCCGATCTTAATGCCGATATTGAAAAGCAAAAACGATGGTTGATACGATTGAATCAATCTGTTGCGTTCTGGAGGGCCCGCTGGTTGAATCAGGATAACAAGCTTGAATCCAGGCTTTGTCTGTTAACGGACGGTAAAGGAACTGTTATTTATGATTCCCGTTCAGGAGAAGCTGTCGAATACCCCGCTACTGATTCTACTCTTGAGGTCCTCAAAATACTCGAAAAACCCCGTCGAATTTCTGATATCAGTTCGGCACTTAAAGATTTATCCAAACACGATATTGAAAGTGAAATGCATTTTCTGACCAGTCGTGGTCTTGTATTCGAAGAAGACGGCCGTTATATCAGTTTGGTTATCTTGTAACGTATTGGCATTTTAAGTAACGAGAGAGAAGACAATCAGGCAAGAGAATCAACGAATTTTCTCATGTTCTTTTCCTGCGTTTCGATTGATTCCACGAGCTTGAACTGGCAGCGGCAGCGGTCAAGATTTTGATCGGGCCTATGGATCCTGAAATAGGTGTCTCCATTAATGTAATCGGTGAGAAACCGCAGGCCTATTTCAAAAGTGATAAGTTTGCCGCTGAATACCAGGTGTTCTCTTTCGCATTTTGTAAGGAACCCTGAAGCAGATGAAAGATAACCCATTGCGATGGATTTAAAAAGAGACATGCACATCGAGACTTTTGACAAATTACGTTCATCTTCATCTGCTGTACATGTCATGGTTCTTATAAGATCGCCGACATCGTAAAGGACAAGGCCAGGCATTACGGTGTCAAGGTCGACAATTGAGACTGCGTGGTTGATTTTCCGGTCAAAAATCACATTGTTCAATTTGGCGTCGTTGTGGACAATTCTTTCCGGAAGTTCCCCTTTTTTCTGTAAATCGATCAGTACGCTGGCGCTGGTTTTTCTTTGCAGGGCGAAGGCAATCTCCCGTTTTGCAGATGAAGCCCTGTTTGCCGGGTCCTTTTCGCAGACTTTTTCAAAATATTTAAACCGCTTTACCGTGTTGTGGAAATCGGGAATTGTTTCATTCAGACGGGGAGAGGGGAAATCTGAAAGATCACACTGAAATCGTCCGAAGATATTGGCGGCGGATTTCGCAATACTGCCCTTGTCCGGTAAGCCATAAGAGGTACCATCCACATAAAGATATGATCGCCAGTAATTACCATCGTCGTCATGGTGAAGAGGTTTGCCGTTTCTTGCGGGAATCAGTTCAAGTGGTTTAAGGAAGGAACCGGGTTTGCTCCAGATAGCGTGAAGATGGGTCAATATACGCTCGAAGTTTGCCATCAACGCGACCGGATTTTTAAAGACATGGTGATTGATCCGTTGAAGGACCAGGCGGAGCAGACTTTTATTGCGTTCAAATATCAGCAGGAACGTGTCATTGATGTGTCCATATCCCAGTCGCCTGGCTTTTACCAGTCGTCCGGGCATTTGAAAATTACGACTGACCTTTTTGATATCGAATTCCGCGGTCTGCATTGGGGCATAGACATAGTAATTTTATCATAAATTGTCGAATCTTTTTGACGGATAATATTCTTAGTTTGCACCGCCATTTGGATCATGCAGGATTAAGAAGGAAAAGACGCCCCGGTATAACGGGGCGTCTACATCATGATATATGTGAATGATATGAAAATGTAGCCACGGCGTTACCAGCCTACCCCAAGCCCCGTTGGCTGGCAGGTATCGTCGTGTAGAAAAAATATGATGGATCAGAGGACGGGACAGGAATATATTCCATCAAATGAAACTTTCATTAATACCACAGCCGAAGTCGATACGTTTTGGAAAAGGTTTTCTTGAAATGCCGGTTGCCGGAACTGTTTATATTGCCGACGGCATGTTCCGTGATGCTGCAGAGGAAGCATGTTCATTTCTTTCCGGGTATAGTGTGACGACGGCCTCCTCGAAGAATATTTTGTCATTTGTTCGAAACGGGAAACTGCCGTCCAGTGGTTATAAAATCGAAATTGGCAGGAGCGGAATTCTTGTTGAAGCGAAGTCATCCGCTGGTGCTTTCTGGGGGGTCCAAACACTCAGGCAGATAATTGCTCAAAGCGGTGGAAAGCGGCTGCCGTTACTGGTTATTAAAGACTGGCCGGATTTTGAAAATCGCGGTGTATATTATGATGTAAGCCGTGGCCGTATACCGAAAACAGAACGGCTCAGGGAATTAGTAGACCGGCTTTCGCGATACAAGATCAACCAGCTCCAGTTCTACGTTGAACATACTTTTCTTTTCCATGGACATCCCGACATCGGGGAAGATGCTTCTTCGCTTACGGCAGAAGATATTCTTGAGCTGGATGAGCTTTGCAGGGACCGATACATAGAACTGGTACCCTCACTGGCAAGTCTGGGCCATCTTACCCAGGTTCTGGCCCTTCCGCGCTATCGCCATTTTGCCGAAGACTGGGGTATCGGAAAGTATATCAGTCCAGATGCCGAAAAACTTCCTGCATGGCAGAGGCGGATTGCGTGGTCACTTTCACCGGCAAATCCTGAAACTTATGTTTTCCTTGAAAGTCTCTTTGATGAATTTCTTCCGTTATTCAGTTCGAATAAGTTTAATGTGTGCTGTGATGAGACGTGGGACCTTGGCCTCGGCCAGAGTTATGAGCTGTGCAGGAAAAGAGGAAAAGGAAGAGTGTATTTAGATCATATCCTCAAACTACGCGAGCTGGCCGCGAAGTACGGTAAGAAGATCATGTTCTGGGGTGATATCATCCGGAAATACCCCGAATTACTGAATAAAATTCCTGATGATGTGACGTTATTGGACTGGGGCTATGATCATAATCATCCTTTCGGCAGGGCAAAGGACTGTAAAAAAGCAGGGCTCAAGTTCTATGTATGTCCCGGTACAGGATCATGGAATGCGCTTTTTCCCCGTCTGCATGAGGCAGTGGCTAACATCCATGGTTTTGCGTTGGCCGGGAAGAAAAACGGGGCAGATGGACTGTTGAACACTGACTGGGGTGATGGCGGCCATTACAACTTTATGGAATTTTCGTGGTTCGGATATTTATTTGGCGCCGGGCAGGCCTGGAATGTCAAAGCGGACATAAAAGATTTTGCAGGGAAATTCTGTCATACCTTCCTGTCTTCAAATTTGAGGGATATATCGAAAGCCCTGATTGATCTTGGCGATATTACCCAGCTTCAGGTCCGGAAAAACAGAAGCATCTGGCAGGAGCTTTTCTTCGCCGTACCGGGTGATGATATCTTCGGGAGTGGTGAGAAAGATGGTTGGATTTGCAGAAACGGAAAAATTGTTGCCGGTAAAGTGAAATTGAACAAGGTGTTCGGCCGTAAAACAATAAAAAAGCTTCAACAGATCAGAAAGGTGTTTGTCGCACATTCCGGTCAAAAGAATGAAGATCAGTTGAAGGTTTTGCCTTACTGGATTTTTGCGGTTGATACGCTGGTTCATTCCGCCCGCAAGTTGACAGTACTGGGGCAGGGTGGTCGTGATACTAAATCAAACCGCCGTGTTTTGAGGTCGGAGATGAACGCGCTTATGGGCCGTTTTAAGTCGCTTTGGCTCGAACGGAATCGTATCTCTGAAATCAATATTACGATTGATAAATACCGTAAAGTACTCTCGTTATTGTGAATGGAATATGGTCGCATTTGCGGGTTGCATGGTTGTTTGTTTATGCCCGGAATTACCAAGTTAATTGGCTTGCGAAGAACCTGTAAGTTGTGGAATCTATGGTGATGTGATTATGACAAACACCGAAACAAATCAGCATGCTCAGTGTCACGATATTGCGGCGTGGATTTTATCAGCCTGTGCTCTCGTTCTCATCCTTAAAATACACCTTCTGCCGGCATTACTGGCGGGTTTGCTGGTTTATGAGTTGACCAACATTCTTGTGCGAGGGATCCATTTAAGCCGTCTTACAGGTTACAGGGCAAGGGTTGTTGCAGTAACTTTCATCGCGGTGGTTGTGGTCACGATTGTCAGTCTTTGCATAATATGGCTTACCATGTTCTTCCGAAGCGGGAATGAGAGTCTGCCTGTTTTACTGACAAAAATGGCGGAAATTCTGGAAGATTCAAAAAAAATCCTGCCTGTCTGGATAGTTGAAAACTATTATCCCCCTGACGCTGAAAGCCTTAAAATTATCATGGTCGAGTGGTTGAAGGAAAATGCCGTAGGTATAAAATCCATAGGCACGACTGCAGGACGGATTGCAACTTACATCTTAATTGGAATGGTGATTGGAGCGATAATCTCGTTAAGGGGGGCCAATCCGATAAAAGATCGCAAACCACTGGCATCTGCACTTGCTGAACGTGTGCAGCGACTTGGTATGGCTTTTCGTAATATAGTTTTTGCTCAGATAAGAATTGCTGGTCTGAATGCTTGTTTCACATGGCTTTATCTGTGTGTTGCTCTGCCTCTATTTGATGTTCATCTTCCTTTTACCAAGACCCTGGTCGCAGTTACATTTGTAGTGGGACTTATGCCGGTTATAGGCAATATCATCTCGAATACTTTTATTGTGATTGTGAGTTTGAGCCATTCCCTGCCAATAGCGATTTCTTCGCTCGCTTTTCTTGTTGTGATTCACAAGCTTGAATATTTCCTCAATGCCAAGATCGTTGGATCACGGATCAACGCCCGTGCATGGGAATTACTTGTTGCCATGCTTGTCATGGAGGCTATTTTTGGCATACCAGGTGTGATTGCCGCGCCAATCTACTATGCCTACCTTAAGGAGGAACTGTCTGCAAAGGGTCTGATATGAGTCGGATCTGGATTTACCAAACAACTGTCTTTCTAAGCGCTTTTCTCTTCTTCCAGATTCAGCCGATGACCTCCAAGGCGCTTCTGCCATTGTTTGGAGGGAGTTACCTTGTCTGGGGCGTCTGCATGGTTTTCTACCAGGCTGTATTGCTCCTGGGCTATCTTTACGCACATTCCGTACACAGGCGATTCGGCGTTGTGCTGTATTCGAAAATTCACTGGATCCTTCTGCTCCTGCCTATACTGGTGGTCTCGCGTCAATTCATCATGCCGGAAACAGGCATGGGGCAGATGCATCTTGCCGTTTCCATAGTTGTGACACTTACGCTGACAGTGGGTCTTCCGGTTTTTGTGCTTTCAACAACAAGTCTTATGCTTCAGAAATGGCTGTTGTCATCTGACTTGCCTGAAAGAATGAACCCGTATGTACTGTACAGTGGATCCAACCTTGGCTCGATGCTTGGTCTGCTGACGTATCCTGCCCTGGTTGAACCGTTCCTTAACCTCGACAGTCAGTGGCATTTATGGCTTGCAGGTTATCTGTGCGTTGTATGTCTGCACGCTTTCTGTATGCCTACAAGGAAAGAGGAAAATTTACCGGCAGCCCAGGCGGGTGGAAGTGTCCGGCCTGGTTTGCTGGTGTGCTGGTTCATACTGAGTGCGGCAGGCACGGCGCTGTTGCTGGCGGTTACCAATGTCATCACCCTTGACCTTGCCTCCATACCGTTCCTTTGGATCCTTCCTCTTGCGATATATCTGCTGGCATATGTAGTAACATTCAAGGAAAAGCCCTGGTATCCCGCGTGGTGGCCAAAGATAATGTATTGGGCCGTGGTGCTCGGCATACTTCTGTACCTTATGATCCAGATAAGGCTTACCCTGCCGATACTGGTCTCTCTCGGCCTGTATATGTTCATCCTGTTTGCAGTCTGTCTGACCTGCAGCGGAGAACTTGTCAGATCCAAGCCGGCGGACACGAACCGTAATCTTACCACATTCTACCTGACAATTGCGGCTGGAGGACTTGCCGGCAGTCTCTTTATCGGGTGGGTCATACCGCTGGTGAGCAGATCGCTTGTTGAGTTCCCCCTGGCCCTTGTTCTTGCAGTGGTGTCTTTTGCCCTGTGTTTCAAAGAACATGAACCTGCGACCGGTCCTGATGGAAGATCGGGTTGGATACGGACTCTCACATCTCTGGCGATTTGCAGTCTGATTATTGTCCTTGCTTCAACTCTTTTACCAGCTCTGATTGTCCCGGCGGGAACCACGGCCGGTAAAGAGCCTCTGTTGATGGTTATCATGGCTGTTCCGGTTATCCTTGCGGTACTGTGGGCTGCGGGTAAACCGTGGCAGTTTGTGGTGCTGTTAATTGTGGCTTCGATATCGCTTGGTTTCACGGAGGATGTGATTTCCAGGGGAAGCAGGATCGGCAGGTTCAGGAATTTCTACGGAATCTATAAAGTTTATGATTCAGGAAATCTGCGCTACCTTCAGCATGGGACAACCCTGCATGGCCGACAGTACATTTCCGGGCCCAAGGTTGGTGTTCCGCTGTCTTATCATCATCCATCCGGGCCAGCGGGGGCCATGCTCGTTTCGACCAATTTTTCGTTTCACCATGTCGGGATGATCGGCCTTGGAACCGGGGCATTGTCGGCATATTTTGGAAATGGTCAGACTTTTACAATATTCGAACTTGATCCCGATAATGTGCCGATTGCCGAGAGGGATTTTGTATATCTGAAAACTGCCCGTAATCGCGGGGCGAAGGTAAGGTTTATGACGGGTGACGGACGGATATCCCTCCGGAAACTCAAGGAAAGTGACCTCGACTTGCTCCTGATAGATGCGTTCAACAGCGGCTCGATTCCAGTGCATCTCCTTACGGTTGAAGCACTGCAGGAATATTTCAGGGTCCTGGGTGATGATGGCCTTCTCCTTATGCATGTTTCCAACAGATTTATTGATCTGCCGCCGGTCATCTGCAGTAACGCGAAGATGCTGGGGCTTAATTTTTGTGAAAAATCCAATGCTGGCCTGGTCGATCCGGATGCGGATACGACTCAATGGGTAGCGCTTAGCAGAAATCCCTCGAAAATCGATATGTTAATTGTTCGGATGGGATGGAGCGACACGAGAAAAGAAGCCGGAAATCTCCCGAAACCATGGACGGACAGATACAGTAATGTACTTGGCTCACTGATGAACCTGAATGCAGGTCTTCATGGCTCGTTGTAACAATTATCTTTAGAGTATCGGGCTCTGAAACAGTAGAACCTGAAAATGTCGTATGCTGCCGTCTATATATCACAAAGCTGGATGGCTTTTTTCAGGGACTCAATTGGATCTTTCTTGGGACTATATTCGTGTGCCACATAGCCTTCGTATTTCAAATCAACGATTGCCTGCATAATGGCCGGATAATACAATTCCTGTGATTCGTCAATTTCGTTACGGCCCGGTACACCGGCGGTATGGAAATGGCCTATGTACTGTATATTCTCGCGGATAGTGGCAATGACATCACCCTCCTGCACCTGCATGTGATAAATATCATACAATAGTTTAATTCGTGGACTGCCCACTTTCTTACAGACCTCGGCACCCCATGCAGTGCGGTCACACTGGTAGCCTTTGTGGTTCCGCTTGGAATTCAGGAGTTCCATGCAGACGTTGATTTTCTTTTCTTCAGCAAAAGCGGCGATTTTCTTCAGTCCTTCGGCGCAATTTTCCATGCCAGCTTCATCGGAAATGCCGTCACGGTTTCCGGAAAAAACTACAACATTCGGGAAGCCGGCATCAGCGGTCAGTGCGATGTTCTTCTTCAGTGATTCGATACAGCTGTCGTGGTTCTCTTTGCGGTTGAATCCCCTGGCTCCACCCTGGACCATGGTGCAGATAAGTCCATACTTTTTCAGTGTTGGCCAGTCATTCGGTCCTATGAAATCCATTCCTTTAAGTCCGAGTTTTGTGCAGATTTCACATTTTTCTTCGAAAGTCTTATTTTTGCCGAAAACTCCTCCACATGCGGCCTGCTTGATCCGACCCTTCAATTGTGTTGAAGCAGGTTTGTCTTCTGCTCCGATTACCGAACTTCCGGACCCGGCGGTGACTAAAATAGCTCCACCTGCGATATTCCAGAGAAGATCTCTCCGGCTGATACTGACTGTTTTTTCCTTAGTTGAATTATTCATGGTAAGTCCTCTTGCTGAAGTGAAAGATCTTATAGTGAACTGTTGTCGTAACATATTGCGATTACGGTCATTCTGTCAATCATTGATGTATGGAGGTTTGTCCTCGGGAACCAATGTTGTCTTGTATACAGGGTCCCGATGGAGTATCATTAACATTTCTGGGTAAATGTGCTTCACATGAAGTATTTATCCTGAAAATTGAAAAATTGGACCTTAAGGAGTGAAAGGATCCAGCCAGTTTTGAAACTGACATATAGGTATACAGCCGTATTGGCGGCAATAACGATATTGCTGCATACGGATTTTTTTTCTCTTGCCCAAAGTGATGTGAGTATAACCGAGTTTATGGCCGACAACAACAAGACGCTGGCCGATGAAGATGGTCAATACTCTGATTGGATAGAAATCTACAATTCTGGTACAGGAACGGTGGATCTTACGGGGTGGTATCTAACGGATAATCAAGCCAAGCTTACAAACTGGTCATTTCCTTCTTTTTCACTGGGACCCGGGGAATTTCTTGTGGTATTTGCTACCACGAACATTCGTCGCGTAGTTGGTTCTCCATTCCATACTGGTTTCAAACTCAGTGCAGGTGGTGAATACCTGGCGTTGGTAAAGCCGGACGGTGTTACTGTGGTGTCCGAGTTTAATCCGGCATTTCCCGAACAATATAAAGATATCTCCTATGGAATGGGACAGAGCGTCGTCACAAATGTTCTTGTATCAACAGGTTCTTTTGCCGGTTATTTTATTCCCATGGACGGTTCTCTTGGTTCAACATGGATATCGCCTGCTTTTGATGATTCCGGTTGGAGCAATGTGATTACAGGTATCGGATATCAGACAACTGTACCTGGTTTTGCTGTGCGGAACTTCAAGGCAAATGTTACAATCAGCACTCTCGCTGCTGCGGAATCTGTAATTGCGACTCCCAGTCAGCAGTCATATGTTATTTCGCAGAACTGCAGTGTCGTCAATTTTCTTGGGACCGGTAGTTCCGCCAATTATGGAAGCGACAGTCCGTTTCCCGGTGGTACCATTGGCGTGGATGTTGACGATTTTACCATTGAGGCTAATGCAATAGTTACGATTCCAACTGCCGGGCAATGGACGTTCGGGGCAAATACTGATGATGGTTTTGGACTGACGGTGGGGTCTTTCAGTATAAGTTATCCGAATCCACGCGGACCTGGCAATACTCTCGGGGTGTTCAATTTTGCTACCGCTGGAGAATATGATCTCAGGTTTGTAGCTTATGAGAGAGGTGGAGGATCGGAAGCCGAGTTATTTGCGGCTTCGGGAAGTAATACGGCATGGAACAGCAATTTCCGGCTTGTGGGACAGACAACTAATGGCGGACTTGCTGCGAGTTGCGTACCCATGGCTGCAGGTGGTTTAAGTTATAAGAGTATTATTGCTACGGATATTCAGGATTCCATGCTGGACAAGAACGCGTCGCTATATCTCCGAATTCCCTTCACAGTGACAAATACGGTTTCCATCGAATCGTTGTATTTAAAGATGAAGTACGATGACGGATTTGTGGCATATTTGAATGGGCAGGAAATTGCCAGCCGGAATGCGCCGGCTACGCCGCAATGGGATTCTACTGCGACGAATTCGCATCCCCCGGCTCAGGCTGTTGTCTTTGAAACGATCAATATTTCAAGTAATAGGGGATATCTTCAGGACGGTACTAATGTTCTGGCCATACATGGACTCAATGTGAGCAGTAACGATACGAATTTCCTGATTTTGCCCGAACTTGTGGAGTATAAAGTCCAGACTCTCACAAACTACTATTTCAAGACCCCCTCGCCGGGGGCTTTTAATCATATTGGTTTCTGTGCGTATGTGGAGAATCTCCGGTTCAACATTGACCGCGGATTGTTCTCGAATGCGATTTCTATTACAATCACCTCGGCAACGACCAATGCCGAGATCAGATATACGCTGAATTGTAATACACCGACGACAACCAGTACACTTTATACTACCGCCATGAATCTGACTAACTCGACGGTTATCCGCGCCGATGGATACTGTGCCGGTTTTGGTCCGGCTGGATCCGAAACGCATACTTATATTTTTTACGAGGACGTGCTTAAACAACCAACAAATCCGCCCGGTTTTACAATGAGCTGGAACGGTACCCGTGCCGATTATGGAATGGATCCATCGATCGTAAGTAATTTTACATTCGCTCCCATGATGACCAACGCGTTGAAAGCTTTGCCGTCTATTTCGCTGGTAACGGACAATTCCAATTTATTCAGCTCGTCTTACGGCATTTATGTGAATTCGTCGGGGCAGGGGGATATATGGGAACGTCCGGCGAGCGTCGAGTGGATCACGACGAATAACAGCACTGCTTTCAATGAGAATTGTGGTTTGCGAATGCAGGGAGGGGCATTTCGCAGTATGAGTTTGTCGAGGAAACATTCGTTTCGTGTACTGTTTAAAAGTGAATACGGTCCATCCAAGCTCAACTATGATGTTTTTGATGATCCGACAGCTGTTACGAGTTTCGACACGCTTGTTTTCCGTGCGGGCGCAAATGATGCCTGGAGCGCATGGACGGGTGGCACCGGTCTTGCCAAAAGGCAGTATGTGGCTGACGCATTTGCGAAACGATCGCACATAGCCATGGGAGGTTTTTCACCTCATGATACATTCGTACATCTCTACCTCGATGGCTTGTATTGGGGGATTTACAACGTCAGCGAGAAACCAGACCAGAGTTTTGGAGAATCATACTTTGGCGGAAGCAAGACTAACTGGGATGTCATAGTCAACAATGAAGCTATTGAGGGGGATAAAACTGCCTGGGATATACTGGTTGCCAAATGTAATGCCGGGGTTTCCAATATTGTTCAGTATCAGGAGATCCAGGGCAACAATCCTGATGGTTCCCGGAATCCAGCCTATCCGGATTATCTCGACGTCGATAATTATATTGATTACCTGATGATCAGGATGTGGGTTGGTGATCCAGACTGGCCACATAACAACTGGCATGCATTAAGGTTCCGTGACAGTACCACCAGTACCGGATTCAAGTTTTCTGTCTGGGATGCAGAAGCCGGCTTGAATATCTGGGGCACTTTAGGCACGGATGTTACGGGTTCTACCAATGGAGTGGCGCAACCATATGGCCAGTTAAGAAGCAATCCGGAATTCCGAATGTTATTTGCCGATCATATATACCGGCACATGTTTAATGGTGGGGCACTGACAACGAACCAGACAATACCGCGTTACAGGGCATTGGCGGCACCGTTGGATCCTGCCCTGGTTGCCGAGAGTGCCAGGTGGGGTGATCAGGCTGGAACTCTTATCACACTTTTGGATTGGCAGGACGCAACGAATTACGTTCTTTCCACTTATCTCCCCCAGCGACCTGCAATAGTGTTTCAGCAGTTTAAAAACCGTGGTTTGTATCCTACCGTCAATCCGCCGGTGTTTAACCAACAAGGCGGTAACGTTCCTTATGATTTTTCCTTAACGATGAGTTCGCCGTCCGGAACAGTTTATTATACTCAGAATGGTACAGACCCGCGTCAGATGGGTGGAGCTGTTGACCCGGGTGCGTTAACATACAGTGGGCCGGTGATTCTAAATGACTCGGTACACATCAAAGCTCGTGTTCTTTACGGTTCAACATGGAGCGCGCTTAATGAAGCATCATTCTACATTATCAGATCGTTTACAGACCTGTTGATCACAGAAATCATGTATCATCCTCCATCGCAGGGTGATGTGGATGGCGATGAATATGAGTTTCTTGAACTTAAAAATGTAGGTGGTTCGGATATGGACCTCAGCGGTGTGTATTTTACAAATGGAATTTCTTATACATTTCCGCTGGGTACACATCTGGGGGCTGGACAATTTGTTGTGCTGGTCAATGATCCTGATGAGTTTGCCAATAAGTATCCGAGTGTTACGATCGGGGGTGTTTATGATGGTAAATTGGCAAATTCCGGTGAGACAATAACCCTGGTTCATGCTTCAGGAACATCGATTTTTGAAGTGGCCTACACTGATCTTTCCCCATGGCCCATGATGGCTGATGGAGATGGCTTCTCGATCGTTCCAGTAAATCCTAATTATAATCCGGACCCGACAAATGCGTCAAATTGGAGGGCAAGTTCGCAGATCGGAGGTTCGCCCGGGGCAGACGATCCATCGTCTTCAATCAGTCCCATCTGGATTACTGAAGTGCTGGCCCATACCGATTTGCCTGAGTATGATGCAATTGAACTGTATAATCCTAATACGAACAATGTGGATATAAGTTACTGGTACCTTACAGATAACCGGTCTGTACCGAAGAAATATTCTATTCCTGCAGGTACGGTAATTACCAGCGGAACATACATGGTCTTTGATGCGAGCCAGTTTAATCCTGATCCGGGCGTAGATCCGAGTTTCGGATTAAGTGAATATGGCGAAGAGGTCTATCTGTACTCGGCTGATTTGGCCAGTAACCTGACTGGTTACAGTGATGGTTTCGCTTTTGGCGCTTCGCATAATGGCGGTACATTCCAGCGCTATACTATAAGTACGGGTGAAATCCAGTTTCCGATAGAGCGTACAAATACGATTGGTTCGGTGAATGCTGGCCCGAAGATCGGACCTGTGGTAATAAACGAAATCCAGTACCAGCCATTGTCTGGTTACGATGAATTCATCGAATTAAAGAACATCACCAGTAACGCAGTCCCATTGTATGATCCTTTGAATCCAACCAATACTTGGAAGATTGAAAGTATTGGATACGTCTTTCCAACTAATGTACAGTTAACGACTTACGGGTATTTACTTGTCGTGGCAGGTGATCCGACGGTATTTCGTACAAATAATAACGTTCCGACGGAGGTACCTGTTCTGGGACCTTATTCTGGTATACTTGAAAATAGCGGTGAAATGATCCGATTAATGGAACCAGGCGTACCGGATACTCTTACCAATGAGATAACGCATGAACCTTACGTTTATGTGCCGTATATCGTCGTGGATGAGGTTCGTTATAATGACAAGTCTCCGTGGCCAATAGCTGCTTCCGGATCGGGTCTATCGCTGGAACGTATCAGTGAATCGGCTTATGGTAATGATCCTGTGAACTGGCGGGCGAGTCAGGGTAAACCGTCGCCGGGCCGGTCGAACGACGAAAACAAAGCACCGGTTCCCAATGCCGGTGCAAATATTATGGTGCGGTCGGGATTCTTCCCTGCAAATGTGCTTCTCGGCGGCTCGGTACTTGAAGACGGGCTCCCGAATCCCCCCGGCAATGTGGCTATAACATGGAGTCAGGTCAGCGGGACTGGGACAGTGACTTTTGTTGATGCGCACATGTCAAACGCAACTGCAAGAATTCCGGTTCCCGGTTCGTATGTTTTGCGAATGACAGCCGACGACAGTGTGTTACAGGCAAGTAATGATGTTAATGTTCTGGTTTCGCGGGTTTATACCCAAACGACCATGATAGCTACAGGTTCAGTATGGAAGTATCTTGATAATGGTTCTGACCAGGGTACGAATTGGGTAAGTCAGACTTTCAATGACAGTACGTGGTCCACTGGCCCTGCGCAGTTAGGTTATGGAGATGGTCACGAAAGGACTGTAGTCAGTTATGGTGGCTATATCAGTAATCGATATATTACCACCTATTTTCGTCGAGCGTTTGACGTTACGAATGCATCAGCGGTCTACGATATGACAGTGTTTCTCCTCAGGGATGCCGGGGGAGTCGTATATTTGAATGGTGTTGAAATTTTCCGAAGCAATATTCCCATAGGCACCATTAGTAACCTTACTCTGGCCAGTTGGGCCGTTTCAGGTGCTGATGAGACAAATCTATTTGACAGGCCTGTATCTCCGGACCTGCTTGTAAACGGGACGAATGTCATTGCTGTGGAGATTCATCAGAACACCACCAATAATGCCGATCTCAGTTTTGACCTTAAATTGACTGGATTGACTGATACGACAAACAGGGTTCCAGTCGTAAATGCCGGAACGAATTTTGTTGTGGCACTCCCCGCAAAAGGAAACCTGAAAGGTGGTGTGACCGATGATGCCATGTTGTCTCCACCTGCAATTCCAATAACCACATGGAGTAAATTCAGTGGGCCGGGCGCCATCGAATTCCAGTATACCAATATGCTGGAGACTGAGGTTTCATTTGCAACAACGGGCAATTACGTACTGTGTCTTTCAGCCTATGACGGGCAATTTTCTGCCAGTAATAATGTTAGTATAATGGTGGATATGGAAAGTTTCAGTGCTTGGAAAGCCAGATATTTCACCCCAGTCGAACTGTCAGATCTGTTGATAAGCGGTGATAATGCCGATCCTGATGGCGATCTTCGAACCAACTATGAGGAATACATTTCTGGAACAAATCCCCAGGATAGAACGAGTGTACTGAAAGTTGAGAACATCGATAATACCGATGCAATTAAAATAAGTTTCCTGGCTCAGGCACACCGCAGTTATTCTGTAGTCTATCGTGATTCTTTGACCAGTGGGGTGTGGATAAAACTGACTGACGTTACTGCTTCAATAACTGCGCATATGGTCGAGGTAACAGACGTGACAGGAGGTAATCCGGAGCACCGTTATTATCGTCTGGTGACACCCAGTCAGCCATAATTCTCTCCTTGAGACAAATGGAGACTGCTGGTATAACAAATCAGGAATGGATAAATTGGACTAGCAGGTAGTGTCACTGTGCAAGAATTGATTGTGGTGGAAGATAAAAGTATTCAAGGGGCCAATACAGGCTTTGCAGTGACTGAAACGGGAACAGAATTATGAATCTTGTCTTGGGGTTATCAACCTTGGGGAGACACGCTGGATACATGGTTGGTCCCGATCGGATCGGGGTGATATTGTTTAAGTCATTATTTCGTTTATAATTGGAACAATAGAAAATGGATCAGCAATACAGTGTTCAGCTGGATCGTCACGAGGCGAAATACATTATATCGCCCCGGCTGGTTCCCCAGATCCGGGAGTTTATTCGTCCGTTTTGCCTGCCTGATGAACATACACGTGGTGATCCGCCGGAATATGATGTTACAACGCTCCAATTGGATACCCCATCGTTGTCTCTATATCATGCCAAAGAACTGGAAGTGGTGAATCGATTTAAACTCCGGGCTCGTACATATGGCAATAACCTTTCTGATCCTGTATTTCTGGAAATAAAGAAAAAATTCAGAGGTTGTATTCAGAAGAGTCGGGCGTGTATTCCAAGGGAAATGTGGCAAGATGATATTATCAAGAAGACAAGACTGCCGCCTTTGACATTCTGGTCGGAAAAAGAAGAGATGGCCTATCTGGAATTCATCAGGCTTGTGAAACTTCTTTGGGCGGAGCCCGTAGCCCTGATTCGTTACACAAGGGAGGCCTATTTCGGGAAGATGGATCATTATGCGAGGGTGACTTTTGATCGTGCGTTGATGTATCAACCGACACGGGCATGGGACCTTTCCGGTGATGGCAAACGATGGCTGTCCATTGATACTTCGCTTGCACAGAATAAAAGCTACCCGTATTCAGGCGTTGTGCTTGAGTTGAAAACATTGAGTGATGCTCCCCAATGGATGATTGATTTGGTCATGGAATTCGGACTTGTCCGGACTGGAAACTGCAAGTATGCCACCGCGGTAGGACTGGAATCATTATTTCGAGGCAGTCCGCCGGCGCCCCAGTATGCCATGGATATGTTGACTTATTAAAGTGTCGATTCGAAAAGGAGAATTATAATGGATGATTTTCTAACAGTATTTACCACATCCCAGGAGTTGAGTATCCAGCAGATACTGTGTGGACTGGTTTCAAGTTTTGTTTTGTCTTCAGTCTTTGCCGTTGTATACCGGTGGAGTTTTCGTGGATTGTCGTATTCCCGGTCATTTGTCCATACGCTTGTATTGGGTGGAATGATTACCTGTATGGTGATAATGGCCATAGGAAACAATCTTGCGAGAGGTTTGGGCATTCTGGGAACGTTGGCGATAATTCGTTTTCGTACTCAAATCCGTGATCCCCGTGACATGATATTTCTTTTTTCCTGTTTGGGTGTGGGAATTGCCTGTGGTGCCGGAGTGTTTGGCGTGGCTATCGTGGGAACGATTACCTTATCGGCTGTCATGTTGCTTTTGCATTGGTCGCCGTTTGCTTCCCGCAGGGAATACGAGGGATTGCTGCGATTCATGTTACCTGTGGATGCTGCATCAGAGAATGAGGTCAAAGAGGTTTTGCGTCGCTGTTGTTCGGCTTTTCAGCTGATTGCCATGCGGGAGGCAGTCCAGGGGAACATGATTGAACATTCCTACCAGGTGCGATTGCTTGATCCGTCATATCAAGCGGATTTGATTGAAGGGTTACGCGAGATCAAAGCTGTTGCCGAGCCGAGTCTGCTGATGCAGCGTACGACGGTGGAATTGTAAGTTTATAATGACTGACAAGAGATTTCAGCGCATATAATCCGTTGAGGTGAGTGAGCGCGCGGGACATCATCTGTATTGCCGGACTGAAATAACGGGCAAAACGTTCGGTGCCGGGCAGGGAACTCAGACGACCGAATGCTCCCAGGACCTGTGCAAGTCTTTCAACCGCAGCATACCAGTACAATCCTTCAACTTCTTTTCCCCTGGCGGAACGGGATGTATAGTAATTGAGAAGGCGATCCTGAAGGGCAGGGGAAAGCATTACATATGGATCACAAAGCAGGGATGCCACATCATAAGCGGCAGGACCGAATCGCAGTCCTTGAAAGTCTATTAAGAAAGGTCTTTTGTTCTTAATAAGTATATTGCTGGATTGCATATCACGATGAAGAAGAACAGGCGTAGCTGTCAGAAGTTTTCCTGCAGCGATTTCAAGGTCATTCATGATTTTGTGAATCGTCCCTTTATCAAGTTTGAGTTGTTTTGAAAGGAAATGTTCAGACATGAGGGCGCGTTCCCATCGGTACAATTTTATGGAAAATGGCGGCTGAAGCTCGATTTGATAACGTTTGATATGCTGATGTGGAATTGCGTGAAGAACAAGCAGTGCATCAAGAACACGTTTATAATAAACTTCGCATTGTTTCTCATCCATTGCTTTCACTGCCGATTCAAGATGGCAATCGCCCAGATCCTCCATGATGGTTGTACAGTGTTCCGGTGAATCAACCAGCACTTTGGGAACAGGAATAGTTTCTTTCCGGAGGAAACGTGCAATTTCTGCATAATGGATGTTTTCTTCACGTTCTGGACTGTAATGAATGTAAATTACACTCTTTCCTTCGTAAAGAAGCCGTGTAAATGAACGTGCAGATCCTCTTGCGCCCAGTACTATTGCGGTGGTTTCGTTTGTTGGCCATGAAATTTTATTCAATATTTTTTTCAGCAGTTTGTTGCCTATGATTTTCTCACAGCGAATAGCCATTCCTGATACGGGACCGTAAACCCTTGTATTACGGGCGACGATGGCACCATCCAGGGCTGCTGAAGATGTGATTTGTGCTTTGTCCCATATAATAGAATCAGATATGTTTGCGCCGCGATTGATGATCGAATTGCTGCTGATTGCAGCAAAGCCATTGATCATGATGCCACGCCTGCGGAGTGAATCCATGATTTTGAGTTGTTCCGGATCAAACAAACGGGCCCCGGGCTTCTTTTGTCGGTAATTCTCGAAAATCATCCGGTGTGCTTCCAGGTATTGGGAGGGATTCCCGATGTCCGCCCAGAAAGAATTATCCGAAATAACGCCAGAAATAGTTTTCCCTTTCGACATTGCAGATAAGTAAGCGTTAATAATCGATGAGAATGCAGGCTCGGGCAGGTATTTGAGTATGTTGCGTGAAAGCAAATGGAGCCCGCAAAAGGTAAATGTGTTATCGCCGCCCGCTTTTTTACTTTGAAAACATGTGATCCTGTTTCTGGTCATTTCAACTGTACGCGGACCGAGTGTTGGATGGAGCCATACAACCGCCAGCGGTTTTTCCCTGTTGAACTCCTGTAAAAAAGGTTCAGGGGAAAGATCAGCAACAATGTCAGTATTTGCCAGCCAGAATGGTGAACTGTCAATGAACCAGGATGCTTTTTTCAGTGCGCCGCCGGTCCCGAGTATTTCCGGTTCATAGGAGAATTCGATCTGCATACCCTTAACAGGATTATTACGGAAATATTCCAGTATGGGTTCTGAATTGTGGTGAAGATTGATAAGAATTTCGTGGACACCGAAACGTTCCATGAGGTTAATCATGTGTAACACTGCAGGTTTGCCCCATATCGGCATCATCGGCTTGGGCAGATCATCCGAAAGCGGCTGGATTCGCGTCCCTAATCCCGCTGCAAGTAAAATTGCTTTTTCAGGTTTACTGTTTTTCATGGATGGTACAGGCCAAATTTCATGAATTGTAGATCAGACAATTACGGCGTGATTTGTTGAAGGTTCCAAGTCCTGTCTGCCAGCGGTTTGCAATTGCTAGAGGATTGTCACCATCAAGTAATGCAATTCTCACGGTGTCAGTACCGAAGAGTTTGTCGAACCAGTCAATCCTGGTTGTCTTTTTGTCCCAGACCCTGTTTTTCCCGTAAAGTTCCTGGAGGCAATTGATTATTGATACAGCAGTCAGGATCGGTTTGAAAATATTCCGGTCGGTAACAGATATCCATATCCCATCGATAATAATCTGTTTCTTTCCGCAGGGACAGCTGTTGTATCGGTGAGGAATGAATTTTACTCCGGACAGTTTGAGCTGGGACAGGAAACCCGCGACCTCCATTCCTTTTATCCATTTTGCACCGATCAATTGAAACGGAAGACAGGTTTTACGTCCGCAGTCAATGGCTGTCAGCCCCTCGCAGAAGACGGTGACCGGAAAACATGTGGCAGATTCCCATGAGATTATTGCAGGGGAGGGCGGAATAAAAGGCGACCAGTCGTCTCCGCGTTCGGATGACCGGAAGTATGACTGCATTTCTGCAATTTTCAGGTTCAATTTCAGGTTGAGATTTTTTTTCAACCATAATGCAGTTTCTCCTGGTGTCATTCCGTATGACATCGGAGTAGGAACCATTGCCACGAAACTTGAAAATCCAGCTTCGGTGACAGGCCCGTCGGTTATTGTCGGCAGTGGGATAGGCCGGTCGGCGATAATGACTTCTTTGTCGTTTTCTGCAGCGGCTTCAAGAACATATCTGAGTGTTGAAACAAAAGTATAGGGGCGGGCGCCGATGTCCTGTATATCGAAAATGATGGTATCTACCTTCGTAAGCATTTTGCGAGTTGGTTTCCTGGTTTCGCCGTACAGCGAAAATATGGGAATGTTCCATGACGGGTGTTTTGCGTCATTGAGAAATTCACCTGCACCGGCTTTCCCGAAGAATCCGTGTTCCGGTCCCATCAGGCAGGTAAGGTTTGCCTCTTTATGAAGTCTGTCTGCGGAAAGACATCCCCTGGAATCAACGGCGGCCGAATGACTGACCAGCCCGACGCGTTTGCCGGAGAGCCATTTTTGCTTTTGTGACAGTAATACATCGATACCTGGTGAAAATTCATTCATCCGCTCATTGTCTTGAATCCTGCCGTGATCGTCAAGCAAAGCAGGAAGGAAGTATTCAGATATGTTGTCGTCTCATGCATGGAATATTTTCAGGATGCAAATTCGAGATTATTTTACGGGAAAGGATTGCAAAAGGAATACAGAAGTTGTAGATAGGGCCTTAAACAATGTACACGAAAAGTGCCCTGAACTAATTATTCATTGACCAGTCAAAAACTAATAATCAAAGAGAGGATAACAAGATGAAAAGACGTCAATTTCTTAAATGTGCAGCGGTGGCTGGTACCGGATTACTGATTCTCCCGAGCGGTACGCGTGCAGGGAAGAATGCGCCCGGCAACAAATTGAATATAGCCCTGATCGGAACATGGGGACGTGGTGAGGCTCACTTCGGGCCTCTTTCACATGAGAATGTTGTGGCACTTTGCGACGTGAACGAAGAACATCTGGCTTTTGGCGCAAAAAAGTTCCCCGGAGCCAAGACATACGCTGATTGGAGAAAGTGTCTTGACCAGAAAGATGTGGATGCGGTTGTGTGTGCCACCACCGATCATACGCATGCATTTGTTGAAAACTGGGCCATAAATCGAGGCCTCCATGTGTACTGTGAGAAGCCATTGGCAATTACTGTTGAGGAAGCACGTACTGTCCGTGCCAACTATCTGAAGAACAAGAGCAAGATTGCGACACAAACCGGGACCCAGCGTCATTCAATCCCTAATTTCAATCGTGTAAGCGAACAGATCAGGGATGGAGTGATTGGCGATCTGATAGCCACATATGCATGGGGAAATCGACAGATACGCAGGCCGGGTTATCTTCCCGCCCAGGGTGAACCGCCAAAGTATTTGAACTACGATCTCTGGATTGGACCATCGCCGATGCATCCATACAACCCGGGCTATTTTGCCGGTGGGCCCGGTGCAAATTGTCTGAGCTGGAATATGTACTGGGACTTCGGAATCGGCCAGATAGGCGACATGGGCGCTCACACGATGGATATAGCGTGGGACGCGATTGATGCCGGTTTGCCGACGACAGCCACAGCGAAGGGTGATGCGTTCAATCCGGAAGTCACGCCTGTCGAACTTGAGATGCATTTCCAGATGCCAAAGAATGACTGGCGGCCGGCGATCACGGTATCGTGGTACCAGGGCGGCGCCATGCCGAATACCCCAAAGGGATACATCGACTTGAACAAAATTGATCACGGCGCCATGTTCAAGGGAACCAATGGATTCCTTGTGTCTAATTTTGATTCGCACATAATTCTGCCATTCGGCAAGGAAGCCGATATGACTTATTACAAGCCACGGACGAAGGAAAACCTGCTCCCGCCAGTCGGTGTTTTCCAGGATGAATGGATCAATGCATGTAAGGGTAATCTGAAAACATCATGTGATTTCGATTATGCTGGCAAAATGCTGGAAATGATGAATCTCGGGCTTGTAGCGTATCGAGTCGGCAAGAAGCTGGAGTATGACAGCAATACCGGACGCGTTACGAACAGCGAAGAGGCAAATGCATTGCTCTGCCGTAAGTACCGCGAAGGCTGGACTCTGAACGGCTAGGAAGAGCGAATCATCGCTTTGTCGACTCAAGATAGTGAGACTTTGATAACATGGGCATCCATTCGTCGATGGATTATCGATAATCTGTTGTCAGTTTTAACCTGATTCATCAAATTTTTTAATGCTGGCGGGAGTGAGTGGGAATCGAACCCGACTCGGGACCGTTTAAAGCCCCACACTGGATTTGAAGTCCAGGAGGCCCACCAGGTACCTTTTCACTCCCAAACAGAAGGTACAATCATATCATTATTGACTTTAATTGCACAATTATATATCGGCTATTTGCCATGTCGAATACTAGCAGAGATAAACTCAAGGAATTGCCATCTGTGGATTCTGTTCTGAATCTTCCCAAAATGGTGATGTTGGTTGAAGTATACGGACATGTTGTTGTTGCTGGGGCAATAAGGCAAACCATTGAAACCCTTCGTAATGACATCCTCGAAGGGAAGAAATTAAAACCGGAAGACCTTACCGCTGAATCTGTTGCAGAGGAGGCTTCTTCGGCAGTTTCGATGACCCAGCGGTCCGGTATGAAACGTACTGTTAATGCAACCGGTATTATTCTGCATACCGGACTTGGCCGGGCAGTGATGCCTGATGCTGTCCGTGAACCTCTTTCTGAGGCTATTGGTTACTGTAACGTACAGATGGACTTGGAGACTGGTGAACGGATACGACGCGAAAGCTGTATTCTTGATCTTGTCAGGGAACTTACCGGAGCGGAAGATGCGGCGCTGGTTAATAATAATGCCGGTGCAACACTTCTTGTACTCAGGGCCTTGGCGAAAAACAGGGAAGTCATAATTTCGCGGGGGGAGTTAATTGAGATCGGTGGTTCCTTCCGTCTTCCTGATATTATGAATGAAAGCGGAGCGATCCTCAGGGAAATCGGAACAACCAATAAGACCCATCCCAGAGACTACGAAAGTGCGATTTCACCCAAAACTGGTTTGTTGATGAAAGCGCATAAAAGCAATTTTAATATTGTGGGTTTCTCTGAAGAAGTCGACATAAGCCAAATTGCTGAAATCGGGAAAAAACACGGCATTACTGTTGTAGATGACCTTGGTTGCGGCGCCTTGATTCCTTTGGAGCAATTTGGATTACCTCATGAAGTTACAGTAAAAGAAAGTCTGATGGCTGGAGCTGATATTGTTTTATTCAGCACCGATAAGCTTATTGGCGGGCCACAGGGCGGTTTAATTGTTGGCCGCAAGGATTTAATTGAGACGATTCGTAAACAGCCGCTTTATAGAGTGATAAGAGTCTGTAAACTGACGATTGCTGCTCTTGAAGCTACTTTGAAACTTTTCCGGTCACCGGATCTTCTTGTAAAAAAACACCCGATTTACAAGATGCTGGCAAAGTCACCTGTTGAGCTCGAAACCCAGGCTCTAAAAGTGTCAAAATTGATTTCGAAAAAGTGCCCAGATTGGAAAGTTTCAGTGGTGAAGACAATCACTTATCTTGGCGGGGGATCTTTGCCCGGTGCAGAATTACCTTCTTTTGCTGTAAGAATCAGTTCCGGCAAGATGTCGGCGGATGCCATCGCAAAGATGTTTCGTATGGCGGATGTTCCTGTAATTCCCCACATCAGCGATGATGCGGTCTTGTTGGATATGCGTACGGTTTCGGAAGATGAAATTGGGTTTGTTGTTAAAGCAGTGGCAGCGGAATAATCTCGATAACCTATAAGTTGATTATATATCCATGGCAAGTACCTGTTCTAATTCTCAAACAGCAGCCGGACAACCCCAACAGACTATTACTCTCACTGTCGGTACTGCGGGTCATATTGATCATGGAAAGACAGCATTGGTCAAATTGCTTACCGGATGTGATTGCGATACTTTGCCCGAGGAAAAGGCGCGTGGTATGACCATTGATCTTGGATTTGCCACATGTACTCTGCCGAACAATCGCCGAGTGGGGATTGTGGATGTTCCAGGCCATGAACGGTTTATTCATAACATGGTTGCCGGGGCAAGCGGCATAGATGCAGTGTTACTTGTCGTGGCCGCTGATGATGGCATCATGCCGCAGACAATTGAACATTTTCATATTGTTCGTCTTCTTGGAATAAAGTCTGGAATGATAGCAATTACCAAGATTGATATAGTTCCGCCCGAGCGTGTGGAGGAAGTCGCGCAGGCAGTCAAAAATCTGATGGCAGGCAGTTTCCTTGAAGGATGCCCCATTGTGCCGATTTCGCCCAAAACGGGGGCCGGCTTTGAGGCTTTTTATGATGCTTTTGTAGCCACGGTGGATAAGACGGCAGAACATCGTTCCGATGGCCCTTTCCTTATGCATATTGAAAGATCATTTGTACTCAAGGGCAGGGGAACGATTATTTCAGGCATTCCGAGATCCGGTTCGGTCAAGGTCGGGGAAATTCTTGAGTTGTTGCCCGTGGGGAAAAACGGAAAGGTACGTAGTTTACAGGTTTATGGTCAGACTGCTGAACAGGGGCGGGCGGGCGAGTGTGTTGCGCTGAATATGGCAGACATGGAAGTTTCTGAAACGGTACGCGGTGCCGTACTGGCATCTCCTGGGTATTTCAAACCGGCAAAGTTCCTGAATGCCAAATTCCATCTGATTGCCGGACTGGATAAACCACTTAAACCCCGTACTGCCATCCGGTTTCATGTCGGTACTGCGGATGTTACGGGACACCTTGTATTACCGGAATTGGAGTCGTTCAGACCCGGCACTGAGACATATGTTCAGCTTCAACTAAATGATCCAGTTGTTGCTACGCCTGGTGATTTCTTTGTGGTACGAATGTTGAGCCCCGCCTGTACGCTCGGCGGTGGATACATTCTTGAACCGGAAAAGAAACGGTTGCGCCGTTCAAAAAGTGATGACTGGAAAGAAACATGTTCGGAACGTGAAGATGCTTTTAAAGATCCTGTCTCGGCCCTGACGTATGTTTTGAAAAATGCCGGTCCAAAGCCAACGCATATTTCCGAATTGTCCAAACTCGCGCTTGTTAATCTGGAATCGACGAAAAATCATTTAAAGAACCTGTGCCAAAAGAATGTTGTACTGGAATTTTCCGGTGATCGTTATATTCATACGGATTTTATTGCAGATGTTAAAAATGAGGTAATGGATATATTGAACCGCCTGCATGGCGAACATCCCATGAGTATAGGCTTTGAGAAAAAGGATTTGTTCAAGGGATTGAAAACCGATCATGATATGGTTGAAAAGGCGCTGGATAGTCTGTTGAAAGATGGGAAAGTTAAACTGACAGAACGCGGCTACCAGATTCCGGAGCATGCACCGCGATTGTCACCTGACCAGACGACGCTGGCAGAGAAAATTATAAATATTTATAAAAAAACAAAATTTGCATCGCCGCGTATTGATGAATTACCATTAACCACGGGAACGCCGATGCAGGTTATTCAACCGGTTATTGACTTCCTTGTACAGACAGGTGACTTGGTGGTAATTTCCGACAAGGTTGTTCTGTGTCGTGATTGTGTCGAGGAATCACGACAAAAGCTGGTTGAGTACATCGTCAAAAATGGATCGATAGAATCAGGAGTATTCAAGGACGTCCTGGGCACAACGCGGAAATATTCGATACCGTTGCTTGAATATTGGGATTCCAAGGGGATGACCAGAAGAGTGGGGAATGTGAGATATTTGAAGGAAACACAAAAGAGGTAAGCTGCAAAATAATGTTTTTTTGGGAGAAGTTGAATGGATGCAAAGGAAAAACGGAAAAGAGTAATGGCCCGATCCATTAAGCTGGGGCACTGTGTGTGTGATCCGCGCAAACCCTGTCCTTGCCCGCTTTTCAAGGAGAAGAACGTTTGTACATGTGCAGGCGAACGTGTTTCTGTTGAGACGTCCGGCAATAAAATCAAACTTATGGAGTATGTGCGCAGTGCCGGATGTGCGAGTAAAATCGGGCAGAAAGACCTTCATGAAGTACTGAAGGATCTTCCTATGGTTGAGGATGCTCGATTGTTGGTTGGGATGGCTACTGCGGATGATGCAGGTGTTTTCCAGCTTACCGAAGATGTTACTATTGTCCAGACCGTGGATGTATTTACTCCCGGCGTGGATGATCCTTATCTCTTCGGGAAAATTGCCGCCTGTAACTCGTTGAGCGATATTTATGCGATGGGAGGCAAGCCGATAACCGCTCTTTCAATTATAGGTTTTCCCATAGAAAAGCTTCCTCATTCCGGGATGACCGACATAATCCGTGGCGGTATGGATGTCTTGAAGGAGGCCGGAACGATACTTCTTGGTGGACACAGTATTAATGATGAGGAAGTAAAATTCGGATTTGCAGTTACGGGTCTTATAAATAATAAGAAAATTGTGACAAATGCCGGTGCAGAACCGAATGATGTGCTTTTGCTGACCAAGCCCCTTGGAACGGGTATACTTTCTTTGGCAAATCGGATAGGCAGGGCGCCTGAGGGTGGAGTTGATGCGATGATTAAATCCATGACCACATTGAATCGTGTGGCGGCTGAAATCATGGTCAAGTATGGGGCCAAGGCTTGTACAGATGTGACTGGATTTGGTTTCCTTGGGCATTTATCGCAGCTTGTGTCTGAAAGCAGGGTAACGGTTGAGTTATGGTTCAATCGTATTCCGCTATTTCCAGGGGTATTGGACTGCGCGCGAAAGGGTATATTTTCTGGCGCAAATGAACGTAACGCAGATTATAGTGCCCGAAGAGTGGATTTTGACGAAACTATAACTGATGAAATGAAAGCAGTTCTTTTTGATGCCCAGACGTCTGGAGGGTTACTTATTGCCCTGCCTTGCGATAAAGTTGAAGAAGCTGTAGATGAAATGCAGAAAGCTGGAGTGTTATGTGCAGCAATAGTTGGAAGTGTAATTGAGAAGTCGGAGGGTAGAATAAACGTTCTGACTGATGGTAAGGGAGAAAAAGTGATTTATTCCGGAATTACAAAGGAGAAGAAAATGAGTGTTAAAGGGAAAATGAATAGCGGCGAATGTTGCACGCATGGTTCAAGTACACCGGACAAAGCGATGGAGGCGTTTCAGGATTTTGTTGGTAAGGCGATGGCACCAGGTTCGATTGATATTGTCACGAAGGAACTTATTGCGATCGCGCTCGGACTTGCTGTTCATTGTGTTCCCTGTTCAAGGACCCATATCAAAAAAGCGCTTGAAATGGGTATAGGCAAAGATGAAATTGAGGAGTCTGCAACTCTGGCAGTTGCCTTCTCCGGTTGTCGTGCAATGATGTTGTGGAATGAATTGAAAAAGGAACTGTTCAGCTGAATAATAACTTTTTCATTTTTTCATATTTAGCCGTATAGCGGGAACCCATCTGGGATTCGCGGTGATCAAAGCCAAAGGCCCTTTTTTTGACGGCAAGGACCGGTGGGGCTTGTATCCGCTTGACCAGTCCCATTCCCTGATACTGATTCCACCAGCGTTCAAGATCGGCCACAAATGTTTTTTTATCCTTGAAGATGTCTGAGATTTTACCCTTGTATCCGAGGTTAGTTTCAAGTTTACCTTCCATGTACCATGAAATAATTTCTTCTGGCGTTGTCCGGTTCCACGATTCAACCCAGCTTTTGAACAAAAGGTCATGGTACGGGTAAATGAGCGGATCGCCTTTGCCTTCATCCACGTTTTGAGCGTCGCTGAGCTCTGCGGAAGGGGTGATACTGAAAGATCCTTTTGGAATTATTTGTGCGTGGAAAATGTCTTTATTCATATATTCCGCCAACTGATAAACTTCGGTTTTCCAAAGGTCAGCTATGTTGGCGAGATAACCGCATAGATCGCCATAAAGTGTGGTATATCCAACTGTTGCTTCGGATTTATTGGCATTACATGTAAAAACCCCTCCGAATGCTGCTGAAATCGCGGCAAGAATGCGGGAAGATCTATCCCTGGCCTGAATGTTTTCCCGCATAAGCGGACCAACCCCGAGCGTCTCACTGAATTTTCCCGAAATATTTCTGACTGTAATTCCGTTTATCTGCGACGTAGTAAGTTTGACACTTTCCTCAATCGGAACCTCTGCATAACAGCACTGCAGATTGTCGGCCAGTTCCTTGGCGAGGGTACGGGTTGTCTGTGAATTGTATTTTCCCGGCATATTGACAAGCAGAAGATCCTTTGAATGGAGTATGTTTCTGTATATGGAAGCCACAACGGCAGAGTCAATACCGCCTGAAATTCCAACAGTGACTCTTTTAATTCCGCACAATTCCATGAATTTGCGAGTCCCATAATCTATGGCCCTGTAAATCTCTGCAATGCCATCTTCCTTTAATTGAACCTGATCTCCAAATGGTTTGCCAGTGAGGGGGACATCAAAGGTGAGGTCTTCTTCCTCGAATGAAGGGCTGCAAATAATCTGGTTTCCGTGGGTATCGTATATGCACGATGAGCCATCAAATGTGAATACAGTTTTACCGTTATTCTGGATGCCAACATTGTTTACGTAAACAATAGGTTTTTTCAATTGGCCGGCTTTTGTGGAAAATATGCGATTCCTTTTAAGATTCTTGTGCACAGTAAACGGAGAACAACTGATGTTCAGGAACAGGTCGATTTTCTTCCTGGCAAGAACATTTAAGGGAGAAAGGCTGTAGTCGATGTCCCACGCATCTTCGCAAAGAGCACAACCCAATGTCAGTTTGCTTGTCTTGACAGGCGATATTAGTTTTTCCACAGAGGTGTTCTTTTCTAATGCCAGTTTACGAAGATCGAAAAAATGACGACTATCGTCGAATTCCCTGTAATTCGGTAAAAGGGTTTTTATTACGAATTTATAAGGGCCCTTTTCGGGAGATACGAACTTACCGTTTTCGGCAACAAAAAGAGCATTATATTTTCTTACACGCCCATCTTCATTACGTTTTTTCCAATCCAGCCCTACGTTTCCGAAAACAACAATAATTCCTTTGGATGCTAAACAGATTTCAGAACCACATTCTTCGCATTCCCGTAAAAAGGACTCGTGCTCCCATTCGTCACCAATCAGATAACCTGGGATGGCCATTTCAGGAAAAACAACCAGTTCAACCCCGTCAGTTCGCGCATTCTCGATTGAATGGAGCATGGATGCTATGTTTATCCTGGGACGTCCCGGGAATATTTCCATCTGAACTAAAAGTGTCCGTATGGTTTTATTTTTCATTTTCTTTGAAATGGGTTAAAATAAAGACCCTTAATGTATATCATTCAGGATAGCTTAAATATTTACTTCTGATATTTGATATAGGATTTATGCTACTTGCTTTTCTCCTGTTGTTTTGTCTTTTTGTCATTTATCGCTTTCGTTGTTACCGGGACTTTACCCCATCGGTGCGCTTCGATCTTTCTCAGTTGCCGGAGAAACCATGCGAGTATAATTGCCATGGCGCCCACGACCACGAGACATGTCGCGATCATTATAAGGTAACGCATTTCGCGATTACTATACGGTTATAGTCACCGTCAAACAATATAAAATTCCAGAACAATCATTTTACGGAATGTCGACATGGAGATTTGTCACCTTCTGTTTCGCATTGTGATAGCCGACAGTTTTGTAGGGAAAAGCCTGACAGTAAATGTAGGGGGATTTCCTTTGTAAAAATCAGGGTGTTACCCTGATACCGGAATTAAAATAATTTCGTTATTATCCCAGCCTTGTAATCGGAGAAATCAGAGAGTGAAGTCTTTTCTCGTTATCTTATTTTTTACTTTATTTAGCATGTATCTTTATGGAGCCGAGCTTGTGGTGACACATGTTAATGTCACGTTTCTGGAAAACTTCAACGAATTTCGCGGCACACTGGATTCTTTACCTGTTGGTTGGGCTGTTTCTGTTAATGGTTCAACAATACTAAACGTGACCAATGATTTTAATGGGGTCCATTCGGGCGGTGTCACTGCCGGTGGTTGTTATGCGTGGATGTTAAACAGCGGTGATTATGCATTGGGTTATCAGCCTATAACTGAAGAATTTACACCGGGCTTTTTTATGGTCGTAGTATCAAATGCTACAGAATCCGCGGTGAAAGAGTGTTATATTTCGTATGAAGTAGTTTGCCTTAATAATGCAGACAGATCGTCCAGTCTTGATTTGGAAATGAGCTTTGATGGCGTGTCATTTTCGAGGGTAAATGAATTAACCTTTGTTTCCCCTTTGGCACGTGATGTGGATGCCGTGTGGCAACGATCATTACGTTCATGTTGCCTGATGTTACCGCAACCACTGAGTTCCGGGCATTCGATATGGTTTCGATGGTATGGCGATGATGTTGCAGGATCGTCTTCACGTGACGAATATGGTATCGACAACTTTATGATTACTTTCCGTTTCCGGCGCGGAATGCTAATTAAGATACAGTGAGATATTGTCCTGGAAATGGTTGCGACTGTGATTGTTCAGTCAAGGGGTTTTAAATTCCGTCGTTGGATCAATGTCTCTGAGTGTATTCAGGGCCCGGAGAACAACGCGACCAACAATTTGCAGACTTTCGGCGCTGAGTTTGTCAAAGGTATCTTGCGCGGTATGCCAGTAATCATTCTTGCCTGGTTCTGATCCGTAATCGAAATCAATAATGTCTATTGCGCGCATTCCCGCCTGCAGGAAAGGAACATGGTCGTCCAGTATGTTGCCGTCTGCAAGGGAGAAGTTGAGACGTACATTTTCTTCCGTTGCAGAATTGAAAACAATAGAAGTCAGAGGAGGGGAACTGTTACGAGGAATCCCTATGTTCAGATTTTTGTCGCCCACCATGTCAATTACGAAGACAGCAATAATCTTGTGTACACGCATATTACGGACGAGAGTTTTCACAAGGTGCTTACTGCCGTGTAAGCCGTCATGAGAGCCGTATTCCTTGATACATTCCTCACCATCGAGGAAAGCAAATAATATTGTTGATCCTCCAGGTTTACTGTTTTTCATTACTCTGGCAAGTTCCAGCAGGAGTCCTGTGCTTGATCCGGAATCATTTGCGCCGGCAAATTCCGGTGAAATACCAGATTTGGTATCATAATGTGAAACAAGTATAATAATAGCTTCTTTCGAGCCCTGTAATTCTCCCATGACATTTCTGAATGTCTTTTCACCTTCCGGCGTAATGTCCTTGAATTCATCAATGATTGGATCTATGCCTATTTCTTTCAAACGATTGGCAAGGTAATTTGCAGCACGTTCGGCGCCATCAGTGCCCGAACAGCGCGGGCCTACAGCCAGGAATTTCGAAGTTTCCTCCAGGGCCCGTTTTCCATCCAGGACAAGAGGATCCAGCAGTGGCATATTGCTTGCAGGTTTGACAGCCGGGCGTATTTTAAACAGCGAGAACGATCTGACGAAAACACTGGCACTTTCTTTCGGAAATATTACAAAGAGACAAAACACCATGGTTGTCATGGCGATCATGGTAAAAACAATAGAAAAACGTAATTGTGTGCTGCCTGATTGGTTATTTGGACATTTTACACAACATGTCATCTGGTACAATACAGGCTATTCAATGGTTATACCAATCAGATCAAGAATCCTGTTCAGGTCGTCAGTAGAGTAGAAGTCAAGTTCAAGGGTGCCGCGGACTTTTTTGCCGTTAGCCAGCGTTTTACAGGGAACGATGCGTACGCTTGTTCCGAAATGCCGATGCAATTTATCCGAAAGGTGTGAAATGTGAGTTGAGGGAATGTCGTCTTTTGTGGCTCGAGGTTTTCGTGGTGCCCGACGTGCTTTCTGTATAAGTTTTTCAAGGTTTCGAACAGACAGATTTTCTTTTACGGCTCTTTGTGCAAAAAGAATCTGTTCCTGCTTGATTTCGAGTCCAGCAAGAAGTTTTGCGTGACCGGCAGACAATTGATCGGATGCAATGAGCTGTTTTGTTTCTACCGGCAGGGACATGATGCGCATGATGTTTGTAACCGTGGCGCGAGCCTTCCCGACCCTTACAGCTACCTGTTCCTGGGTAAGATTGAATTTGTTGGCAAGAACTTCGTAACTTTCGGCTTCCTCCAGGATATTGAGATTTTCGCGTTGGAGATTCTCAATAAGTGCGATTTCGAGCGAGTCGTTGTCAGTCGCTTCCATGATGATTGCGGGTACTTCTGCGAGGCCGGCCGCTGCCGAAGCCCTGAGTCTGCGTTCGCCGGCAATAAGTTCATACCCGTCACCCGCAGTTCTGACAAGAAGCGGCTGAAGTACTCCGCGATTCTTGATGGATTCCGTTAAATCAGCCATTGTTTCTTCTGGAAATGTACGGCGTGGCTGATTGGGGTTTTTACGGATTTTTCTGATTGGAATTTTCAGGACGCCAGTGGTTGCTTTTTTTGATACTGTTCCTATCGGCGGTGTACCTCCAGCAGGAACAGTTCCATCATTAATAAGAGCGCCCAGTCCTCTCCCGAGTCCATGCTTTATTGACATCTTCTTACCTCACTGGTTATTTACGACAATTTCAGGTTCAGTGTTGTTTGCGGCTGATCGCCCTTTACCAATACCAATAACAACATCAGCTTCAAGTCCCCCGCCATCTTCAACAACAAGGTGTGGCGTATGGAGTTCTCCATCAAGAATTCCACCACGTTTTATTGTAACCATGCCATCTGCAAAAATTCTTGTCTTAAGAATACCTTCAACTTCAAGATTTCTGCATGAAATTGTGGATGGAATAACAAATTCCCCGCCTTTTCTGATCATCAGGTCTTTCATCCTTGTTTTTTTGATATTAAACCTTGCTCCCTTGCACAATTCAAGTCTGCGTCCTGCCCTAATACTTCCGTTTTCAGCATTTCCTGCAAGAATAATATCTCTTGCGCGGATTTCTGCCCCGTTAAGAACTCCTTCGGCCTTAACTTCTATTGTTCCAATTGTTCTGACTGATTCCGTACACTCATTGTTGATAACATGATTCGTCATTCGCAATGGTTTGTGGCACTTTGGACATATAGTGTCCTGAATACGACCTGAAATCATGAAAATATAATCACATTCATAGCAGGCAATTTCGTGTTTTTGAGGTATTACAGTATGATCTATCCGGACGCCGGATTTCTTTGCATGTGTATTTTCAGTTTGTTGATCCGGTATTTCGGCTGATTTTTTTGAATGTCTGGATTCAGTCCGTTTCTGAGCCCTGCGGATTGCCTGTACGGAACTGAATCCGTCAATCACAATGGGGCGCTCGTCGTAGTCCTCCATTGTTCATCTCTCCGGAGTTTATTTTTCAAAAAAAACTGTTCAGAATTTACCTCTTCCCGAAAAAGCTTGTAGACTTACTTTTGACCTCCTCTTTAACATTCTTCCTGATTTCTTCCTTCAGTGCGCTAACATCGGTGTCTTCCGGAGCCGATCCCACCTCGTTGGCAGGTGATATCTCGTGAGCAGACGAGTCTATTTCGGAACGCGAATGTGCCCTTGATGTACCCACTCCGGAAGGATTGACTTCCGATTTTCCAACAAACGTAACGCCATCTTCAACCGTCAGGCGCTTTGACTTTATATCGCCGTTGACATAGGCCGATGTCTTGAGCTCAATCTTGTCCTTGGCAATTATATTTCCGTTTACCTGTCCGAGTACCGTTGCACAGTTTACGGAAATATTACCTTTAACGTTTGCGGTACTCCCGATGATGGCATCACCGATACAGTTGATATCGCCATTTAGTTTGCCGTCAAACTGTATATTGCTTTCGCATTTAATTGAGCCTGTAACTTCAATATCCTCGGCGATGATTGTTTTTGCAACTTCATGTTCTTGCATTTGATACCTCCCGTCTGAATATAGATAACAATTTTCCCCGGTACTTCTAGTACACAGGTTGATACCGTTTCTGACCTGAAAACAAGAGAATCTTACGGATAGATGCCGGGCTTGTCGAGGCCATTTGTTTCAGGCATGCCAAAGAGAAGATTCATGTTCTGTAGAGCTGAACCGGCCTGTCCTTTAACAAGGTTATCTATGTATGAAACAACCCTGAGCCGGTTGGTTCGTACATCAACGCTAACCACGAGATTGCAGTAGTTTGTGCCTCTTACGTGAGGGGAGCCTATGGGTGCAGTGCTTTCGAAAATACGGACAAAAACGTCATTTTTATAGAATTTCCTGTAAACATCCAGTACTTGCAGTTCGGTCATTTTCTTTGAAAGTGTACCGTACAAAGTCGACATTATCCCCCTGCACAATGGTATTACTTGGGCGGTGAAAGTGATTTTCACATCCGTATCTGCCTGTTTCCCAAGTTCTCTCTCTATTTCACATACATGCTGGTGTCCCGCCAGTTTATATGCATTCATCTGCTCATAACGGGCAGGGTAGTGGAATGTCGGGCTGGGTTTCTTTCCAGCCCCTGAAACACCAGTCTTGCAGTCGCAGATAATAGTATCTTTATCGATAAGGCCATTCCTGATTGCCGGGGAGAGCCCGAGGATACAGCTGACGGCAAAACAACCTGGATTCCCAACGATGTTTGTTTTTTTTGAGATTTCTTTCCTGTGTAATTCAGCGAGACCGTATACCGACTGGGAAAGCAAATCAGCAGAAGCATGTTCCGGATTCCTGCCGATTCTTCGCGCATACTCGGCATAATCTTCTTTTGAATTGAATCTGAAGTCACCGCTATAGTCTATAACCTTGGCGCCTTTTGAGAGTTCGGCGGGGGCAAGTTTCATCCCGACACCATCAGGTGTAGCCATAAAAACAACATCAACAGGTTCATTGGCCTTGGTATCTGATGGGTCGACGATGGTCATATCGCAAAAACCTGTCAGGTGAGGATATATCTTACTGATCGGTGTTCCCGGATTTTCAACATCAACAAGGGCGTTAATCTTTGCTTCAGGATGTCCTAAAAGCAGTTCTGTAATACCAACTCCGCCATAACCACCAGCACCAATTATCTTAGCCTTTATCATTCGATTTACTCCTTTTCAAAGAAGTTCAATATGCCTCTGCCTTTTTCTGGAGTCAAGAAGACACTTGCTGGATAATTATTGCAGGGAAAGTTGATGCAAAATGTGAAAATCATTTGACGTTGACACCAGCCGTATTGCGACCCTAAGTTTACATGATACTGCAATGTAATGTTCGTCAGGGTGTTAATTCTTCGGGAAAGGTAAGTAATGCGATGAATAATGGAAAAATACAGATGGTCATTGGTTTTATTTTAATCTTCAGTTCGAGATTATTTGGTGCAGACGGTATTATTGCGCCAGGCGCAAAGTTGGAAAAGTTGTCGGGGGAATTTAAATTCACAGAGGGTCCTACTTGCGATGCTTCTGGTAACGTGTTTTTCACAGATCAACCTAATGATCGGATCATGAAATGGAGCGTAAACGGTACGCTTTCAACATTCAAGCAACCATCGGGACGATCCAACGGGATGTTTTTTGATGTTAAAGGGAACCTGATTTCCTGTGCAGATGAAAAGAACGAAATGTGGTCTATTGACCCGGAAGGCAAAGTTACAGTATTGATCAAGGATTATAATGGGAAATTACTGAATGGCCCGAACGATGTCTGGTTACGACCGGATGGCGGAATGTATTTTACTGATCCCTACTATCAACGATCTTGGTGGAAGCATACTTCGATGCCGCAGGATGGTCAGCATGTTTATTTTCTTTCGTCAGACGGTCGGAAACTAATTCGCGTTATTGAGGATTTGAACCAGCCTAACGGTATTATTGGAACATCCGACGGTAAAATTCTATATGTGTCCGATCTTGGCGCAAAGAAAACGTATTCTTTTGAAATCCAGTCTGACGGTACACTGGCCAATAAGAAGCTTTTGTGTGAACAGGGTTCGGATGGCATGACTGTTGATAGTGAGAATAATATTTATCTTACCGGTAAAGGCGTAATGGTCTTTGATCGTACGGGCAGGAAAATTGAACAAATCGATGTGCCCGAGCCATGGTCTGCAAATATTTGTTTTGGGGGCAAAGACAGACAAACTTTGTTTATTACCGCCAGTAAGGGACTCTATTCCATACGGACGCGTGTAAAAGGGATGCGCCAGTCCAAATAGCATATTCTTACATACTAACCGAAAAATGGCATGAAACAGTTAATTTGTTTCTTGGTTTTCCTGCCGATCACCTTGTTCGCGCAGGTGAGGGTACAGGTTGAAAGTTCGAGGCCGATTGTCTGGATGATGCCACCGGCATATGAGAAGGGAAGGTGCTTCCGTGAACTTTTTGAGAAACCTGAAGGATGGAAGGAAACACGCTCCCTGATAAACGTTCTTGCCTATACTGACCTTAACCTGAATAAGCAATTTACAGATGAAGAACTCCGGAAATGGTTTTCCATGTTACAGCAATGGGACATCAAGCTTGCAATGGAGGTTGGCGCTGTTAAGCCCTGGGGTGTGACAGGTGAAATAACGTTCAATATAGAGCGACCAATGTGGGATCGTATTCAACGCCTGGGTGGTAATATCCATGCGATTGCGATGGATGAACCGCTTTGTTGTGTCCGGAAGGACCTGCATAAACCGGATGACTATGCAGTAGAGGAAACTGCCAGTTATATTGCTCTTGTACGTAAGCAATTTCCCGAAATTCTCGTTGGTGACATTGAGCCGTATCCGTTCATACAGAGGGAAGACCTTGTCAGGTGGATTGATGCATTACAGGCCAAACTTGTGCAGATGGGGGGTAGAGGTTTAGATTTCTTCAGATTGGATGTTGATTGGAATCACTTTACAAATGGTAACGCTACTTATCCAGGTAATTGGCGTGAAGTAAAAAAGCTGGAGATTGCCTGTCGGCAAAGAAAAGTCGCTTTTAGTTTGATATATTGGGCCGCAGACTATCCTCATATGAAACGCTTGAATATTGCCGATGATTCTACCTGGTATGTTTCCATTATGCGGCAAGGGTATGATTATGCATTTGTTGGCGGGACTCCAGACCAGTATGTTATCGAAAGTTGGATTGAAGCTCCTTCATGTTCCCTGCCGGAAGCTGATGAATGGACTTTCACCAGATCTGTACGCGATTTCTGCAGGCGTTTTCCTAAAGCAGCCAAATGAAGGAAAGTATACGATTCTTCAAGTTCAGTCTTTATGCCGAAAGCTGTTGCTTACGGGATGGAATAAGGTGATTTCAATATCTTTTCTCATTGTAAATAAAGGCGTAGTAAGGTAATACGCATCACCAGAATGAACAGTGATATTGATAGTAAGATGGATCGTTTTACTGGTTTTGTGCTTGCTGTGCTTGCATTGGCAGTTTATTTAGGCACACTTAGTATCGGCGCATATCCAGGTGAGTCCGCAAACCTTATTGTTCAGGCGACAGGCCTTTTCCCAAGACTTAATCCACTTGATCCGTTTTGGAACGGAATCGCATTCCTTTTGTCTAAATTACCGGTAAGCGGGTTGGCTGTAAAATTAAACATCTTCAGCGCAATATGCGGTGCTTTTTCAGTTTTGTTAATGTATCAGATTGTTTCTAAAACCATATTCAATACGATCAGTGTCAATCCGGTAAATAAGGAGAAAGCAGTTACAGCATCAAGGCTGGCTGGTGTTGTATCCGCCATTTTCCTGGCGTTCTGTATTCCTTTCTGGATTGTGTCCAACCGGGCTCATCCTGCTTCATTTCATGTACTTTTGCTGCTGGGTATAACAAGACTTTTTATAAAATTTATAGATACTCGATCAGTAAAAATCCTGATTCTGTTTTCTTTTATTTATGGTTTGGCTGTTGTCGAGTTTGCCACACTGATTTTGTTTATTCCGCTTTTTGGTTTTTATCTCCTTTTCGATTTATGGAAGAAAGAAGAGTTAAGTACAAGACCGGTCCTGCTGGCATTATTATCGGGCACAGTAGGATTGCTGATGTATTTTGTTGCGGCTTTCTTTTTCTACGGATCGGAAGGGTATGTGATGAGGGAGTACTCCAATTATTTCCAGATCATATGGTTTATGTGGCGGGACCAGTACTTCCTGATAACGAGAAGTCTCCCGCGAATCGGTTGGTTGATTGTTTTAATTCTTACCACCATACCGTGGCTTACGTGTATTACTATTGCCGGGAGGGCATTGAATGAAGAGAGAGACTGGACGTATTACATTCTGCATGCCGTGATGACCGGCCTGGCTCTATGCGTGCTGTTGAATGCATCTTTTGCGCCGTGGTCGATGTTTAAATCTGGACGTCTTCTGGTCACTCCTTATGTATTGACAGCCTCGGTTTTTGGTTATCTTGTTGCGTATTGGTATCTGCTTCCATCCGGGTTATGGTCGAATTCAGAGTCGCCGGGTTTGATTCGATTGGGTGAACGTCTTGGAATTTTTCTTATCATTCCTTTGTTCGTACTTGCTGGTGTAGCGCCAGTTATGAATATCGATCAGGCCACGGGAAAAGGATCAAGTTTTATCAATATGTATGCCGAAGATGTGCTTAAGTGTTTGTTGCCCGAACAGAAATGGCTGGTAACGGATGGTATGCTTGATAACCACTTGATGATTGCGGCCAGAGACCGCGGGCGGACGCTTCAGATTCTGAATATCAGGCGCGGGGATAATGAGCCGTATATGAAATATGTTGCAAAGCAGTTTGAGCGGCCAAGACTTATGAACCTGGCGAAAACAGGAATGTTCCCCTTATTGCAGGAATGGATGCAGACTGACCCTGATGTGACTAATAAACTGGCGGTTATGTGGCCATGCGATTTATGGGTAGGGGCCGGATATTCTGTGGTTCCCCGTGGATTAGTTTTTAATGGAGTACAGAACATACGGATGCTTGATGTTAATACACTCCTTGAGGAGAATAGAAGAATATGGACAAGGCTTGTGCCTCTGCTTGTACCTTTTTCCGATAACTCGGTTCTTTCATATTACGCCAGACATCTGTTGAGGAATACCAGCTTGCTGGCTGTAAACCTTGGTTGTGTGATGGAAGATCTGGGGAAAAACGATGATGCGTTCAGTCTATATCATGAGGCACGTGATATGTGTCCGGATAACATAAGTGCTTTGCTTAATTTGTCAACCATGGTTGTCAAGGGGTACAAAACTGATCAGGCGGAAAGTATAAGAAACAGTATGAAAGCTTTACTTTCCAGGGATTATTCAAAAAGACCGGATATCTGGACATTGTCACGTGCATATGGATATGTGAGGACTCCTGAAGCATTTGCCCGTCTTGGTCTTGTCTGGGCTTTCTCAGGACAGCCAGGTGCGGCAATTGTAGGGTTGAAGAAAGCGATGGATCTCCTGCCAGGTGATAAAAAGGGTGCGGTTAAACAGGTGCTTGCAGATGTTTATCTCGTCCAGGAACATGATGAGGACAGTGAAACACTGTACTATGAATTACTAGTTGAAAATCCCGGTAATCATCGTGCGCTGATGGGAATGGCCCGGATTTTGGCAAGAAAGCATGAGTTTAAACAGGCTGTGGAGTATCTGAAAAAGGCTGAAATTGCCGGTGTGCCAAGATCAAGTGTTACAGTGGAAATGGCGTTATTTAACCTTATGGCCGGGAATCTGGCGCAGGCTCGTATCGGTTTGGAAGAAGTTGTTGATTTGAAACCTGAGGGGATTGGTGCCGCAAATGTCAAGAGGGCATGGCTGATGTTGATGGGTATTTATACTCAACAACGTGATTTGACGGCTTTACAGGAATGTATCAAGCGTATACAGGAGAATAAGGTTCTGTCGAGTAGTCTTCTCCTTGTAGCGAAGGGACATCTCGGGTTGGTCCGGAACAATATTGTTGATGCAAGAAATAATTTTGAGGCATCGCTCAGGGCGATGCCTAACAATTTGTCGGTTCTTGAATTGTTGGTCAGGTTGGATGTGGCGGAAAGTCGGAAAAAAGAAGCAGAAGTCCATGTTAAGCGGTTGCTTAAACTGGATCCGAATAATGCGCTTGGAAATTATATTCGCGGGTCATTGCAGTTTCATGACCGGGAATATTCGCTTGCTGAAGATTCGTATCGAAAGAGTCTTGAGAGGAGAAAGTCTCCGGAAACAATGAATGATTTGGCCTGGGTACTTAATGTGATGGGTGAATATGATGAAGCTGAAAAGATGGCAAGAGGTTCGATTGAATTGAATGACAAGAATTATGCCGCGTGGGATACGTTAGGCGTTATTCTGATGAAAATTAACAAGCTGGATGAAGCAGAAAAGGCAATTGAACATGGTATGTCCATGGCGCCTGACATGATGTCTCTTGTTGTACATATGGCTCAGTTACAGGTCTTGCGTGGAAATAAGGAGAAGGCGATTAATCTTATCGCTACAATTTCAGGGAAGCAGGGTAATTTACCGGAAGATAGTTACAGGGAATTTGAGAATTTAAAAAAAGCACTTAATAATATGTGAGTTTGTCGGTATCTACAAAAACTACATTTCGCAATAAGCAATTTGGGATATAAGTAACGGATATGGCTCTCAATTTTGACAAGGCTAAGGAAATTCTCGAAAGAAATGGGCAGCCTCATGTTTTACGATTTTGGGACCGTCTGGATAATGATCAGAGGAAAGCTTTGCTGTTACAGATCGAGGGACTGGATTTCGAAAGTCTGATTCGGATGAAAGATATGTTATCAGATAATGGTACCAAGTCATCGAAATCCGATATCCAGCCGGCAGAAGTAATACCTTTGTCTGCCGCCAAGGAACCGAAAGCTGCTGGTGCGGGGGAAGATGCGATAAGAGCCGGAGTTGTAGGGGTTGTGCTTGTGGCCGGCGGACAGGGATCACGACTGGGATTTGAAGGCCCGAAGGGTTGTTACGGTATTGCACCGATAACAAACGCTTCTTTATTTGAAATCCATTCGAAAAAAATACTTGGGCTTGAAAATAAATATAAGGCAAAAATACCATTTTATATCATGACGAGTCTTGCAAATGATAAGGCTACAAAGGATTTTTTTGTTCAGAACAATTATTTTGGTCTTTCCGAGGACAGGGTACTGTTCTTTGTGCAGGGTATGTGGCCTGCGCTTGACAAAGATGGGAAGATCATTCTTGATGCACCAGGCCGGATATTCATGAGTCCGGATGGCCACGGGGGGATTCTTGCCGCATTACGCGCAAGGGGAATATTCGATGATATGGAGAAAAGAGGATTGGAAACTCTTTTCTATTTCCAAGTGGATAATCCGCTTGTTGAAATAGCTGAGCCTGCATTCATAGGTCTTCATCGACTAAATAAGGCTGATATATCAGTAAAGGTGTGTTCAAAGAGGGACCCTGATGAGGGGATAGGGGTTGTTGTTGTAAAGAACGGCAGAAATGCTGTTGTCGAGTACACCGAACTTACCAAAGAACAAAAACATGCGCGTTTGCCTGATGGAGAACTGAAATTCAAATATGGGAGCGTGGCAATTCATGTGTTTTCGCTGGATTTTCTCAGGAAAGAGGCTGATGCAACGATTCCGCTTCATGTTGCACACAAGAAGGTCCCTTATTGCGGGAATGATGGAAAGACCGTTAAACCTGATAAGCCGAATGCTTATAAGTTCGAGAAATTTATATTTGATGTTATTCCTGATGCTCGGTGCACGATTAATGTTGAGTTTGCCAGGGAGGAGGAGTTTTCACCTGTAAAGAATGCTGAAGGTTCTGATTCACCGGCAACCACAAGAGCAGATATGATGAAAAAATGGTTTAGATGGTTTGAGTTGATAGGTATAAGTATCCCTAGGGATACAAAAGGGAAACCGCGCTATCGTGTGGAAATCGATCCGTGTTTTGCGCTCGTACCGGAAGATTTTGGTAAAAAGCTGGGTAAGGGATTTAAAATTACAGGGGATGTGTTACTCAGGTAAAAGCCTGCTGGTTCTTGAACGCATGGCGGGAGGATGTGCTAAACAGGGCATTGTGTATTTTGATAATGCCAAATTTTTGGTGCCTCAGAGGATTTCATGAGCCTTTCTGCCTCTTTGTACTGATGACAACACGGAAACCGACTGTATCATCGTGAGTGCCAGATCTGTCAAAACCACGATAATCTATCCTGAGGCTTTTCTGATCATCAAAATCCCAACTACCACCATGTCGGACTTTATATTTTTTTGAATTATCGAACCAGTCATCACACCATTCCCATACATTTCCTGCTAATCCATATAAGTTCCATTCATTTACGCCGCTTTCAGTAACCGGACAGCTTACAGCAAATCCATCGTCATAACCTTTAATGCCGGCCCAATCTGAAAGTTCTTTTCTCGCCGTAAGATCGGAAAAATTTCCGTACTTCGGAGGCCATTCATTTCCCCATGGATATAGACGATTGGTTCCGCATCTGGCAGCTAAAACCCATTCCTTGTCAGTCGGCAGCCGAAATTCACAATTTACAGGTATGGAACTGGAGAAATATTTATTAAGCCAGTCGCAGAAATTTTTTGCATCATTCCAACTCACGTAGACAACAGGCTGGTCTGGATTATTCAATTTAAAACTTTCGCGGAACATGCTGTTGTGATCCGGCTTAAATCGCTTGAATTGTGCATTTGTTGTCTCATATTTACTGACCCACAATTTCAGGGGTTCGATCCATACAAAAAAAAGTGTTTCGTTCATTCCGATCGGTACTGCCAGTGTTTTGCCGTCAGAATCGAGTTTTGCTGATGTTTGTGGTACCGGATTTGTAGATACGGATTCATCACTGAGAACATATTGAATGATTGATTGCGAAGGTTTGATTAATACTTCGTTTTTAACTTCGTCATCAACTTGATCAGAGGCGATTTTGAATGCGAGCCATCTCGCTGCCTCGAAGGATTTTTTAAGTGTAGCCCAGTGGAGCGGGGTGAATCCATTATCGGTTCTTGCTTCTACGTCAGCGCCGGCGGCAATTAACATTGCGAGGAGGTTTGTTGCATTTTTATTTGCGGCCCAGTGCAGAGGGGTGATGCCAGAGGTTGCCTTGGCATTAACATCGGCACCGGACTTGATAAGAAGCTTTGCGGTTTCCATGGAATCCTTGCTCGCGGCCCAATGAAGAGGTGTAAAACCACCAGAGGTACGCGCATTGACATCAGCCCCTGCACTGATGAGAAACGCAGCTGGACTATAACGGTTTAATGCTGCTGCAAGATGTAGTGGAGTGATCCCGTCGGTAGTTCCCATTTTGATAACTTCAAAACCTGATTTTTCAATTATGGCATCAATACGATCTACATCATTGGATCGAATTGCCATGAAAATATCATCACATTGCGCTTGGCTGTTGATTACGCATGAAGTCAACAAAAGTATAGTAACTATAGGAATATTTTTAAGAGCATTTTCCAGTTTCCGCTGGGCATGCAATTGGCATTCTTTACGGTAAGCTATTATTGTGTCCAATATACTCAGTAAATAAATAAATATGGAAATACCAAGAGGCCAGACGAATTTGGAAAATGACATGTTTTCAAAAGGTTTATTATCCATTATGCTTTTTAACGTGCCGATCCATAATTTTCCTGCGCGAACGAGAATAAGAAAAAAGAAAAAGAAAAAAGCCGAGGAATAGAATATGGCAGGTATCCATCGCCGCTGTAAAAACTGACCAGCGCCAGGGAATGCAAATATTGAAAGATATACCGGTGATTTGCTTATTTTTTGATTACTCGCGTGGAGTACAACGTTCGATTGCAGGTTCATGATTCCAATCCTGTACGGAATGCCTTGATATTCAATTCAATCAGAGACATGTTTTTCCCCGCCAGGAGTTCTCGAATGCTTTTTTCCGCTTGTAAAGGCGTAACAACAGGTTTGGCCGCAAGGTAAGCCCCCAGCATTATGAAATTGGCAACGCGTGTGTCTCCCAGATTATCGGCCAGGCGGGTTGCGTCCACGGACACTACCTTGGAAGAAACTGGTGGTATTTTGCATAAAGATGAGTTTACCAGAACAAGGCAGTTTTTTTTCATTTGCCTGATGACGTTTTCCAAACTTATCTGGTTCATTACAAGGATTGAATCAAAAGTCTCGGATAGCGGGGATGCGATTTCTTTTGCGGAGAGGATAACCTGGCAGACAGAAGTACCTCCTCGAACTTCCGCACCATATGAAGGAAAGAATGTTATATGAGGAATGTGTTCAACTGCGGAAGATGCCAGAAGCCTTCCAAGAAGGATCACACCTTGTCCACCGGCACCCGTTATAAGGATTCGTTCAAGCATTAACTACTGTTCCCTCCTTCCTGAATACACCAACAGGGAAATAAGCCGCCATTTGTGTTCCGACAAATTTCAGTGCGTCTACAGGCGAAAGCCGCTGGTATATCGGGCATGGGGAGAGTATTTCAACGAAACTGTAGCCTTTTCCGTCGACTTGGGCTTTGAAGGCTGTCATCAAAGCTTTTCTTGCTTTTCTTACGCCATCTGGGCCATCAATCGCGACGCGTTCGATATGATAAGGTTTATCCAGGGAATTTAGCAGTTCACACATTCTAAGCGGAGGACCCATTGTTTCAACATTTCTACCACGGGGAGATGTTGCTGTTTTTTGGCCAATAAGGCTTGTTGGCGCCATTTGGCCGCCAGTCATTCCGTAAACCGCGTTGTTAATAAAAACAACTGTTATATTTTCTCCACGATTTGCCGTGTGAATGGTTTCTGCCATACCAATTGCAGCCAGGTCGCCATCTCCCTGGTACGAAAAAACTATACGATCAGGCAAAACACGTTTGATTCCCGTTGCGACGGATGGCGTCCTGCCGTGTGCAGCTTCTGTGACATCAAAATTCATATAGAAATAGGCCAGGACCGAACAACCGACAGGGGCAACTCCGATGGTTCTTTCACGTATTTTAAGTGAGTCTATTGTTTCGGCAATAAGTGTATGGACGATTCCATGGCCGCATCCCGGACAGTAGTGCGTTTTTACGTCTGTTAACGACTCCGGCCTGTCATAAATCATATCTTTAATCATGTTCAGTGCCCCGTCATTATCTTTCGGCGGGAGATTGATTTAATTTTTTTTACGATTGAACTTTCAAGAGGTACCCCTCCGCCCATTCGCCCTTCAAAGAAAACCGGGACATGGCCATTGACGGCCAGTTTCACGTCTTCCAGCATTTGCCCGCTGCTCATTTCCACAACAAGCACCCCTTTGACGTGTTTTGCAATTCTTGCTATCGCATCATATGGAAAAGGCCAAAGTGTAATAGGCCGTAAAAGACCGGCCCGAATTCCTGCGGCTCTAACTGAAGCAATGGCCCCTTTGGCTATTCTGGCGCTTGTTCCATAGGCAACCAGGAGAACTTCACAGTCTTGGGTCAAACGTTTTTCACAACGAATTTCTTTTTGCCTTATTCCTGCGTATTTCTTTTGCAGTTTGATATTCAATGTTTCCAGTTCACCTTCAACAAGATAAAGGGACCTGATGAAATTGGGTTTTCGGTTAATAGCACCGTTGACAGCCCACGCTTTGCGCTGCATCGGCGGAGGCGTCCCTTTATAGAGTATCAGAGGTTCCATCATCTGACCAAGGCGCCCATCAGTAAGAATCATGACGGGGGTACGATATTTTCCTGCAAGTTTAAATGCCAAAATGGTTAAATCATGCATTTCCTGTACAGAATCTGGTGCCAGAACTATTTGATGGTAGTCGCCATGTCCACCACCTTTTGTCGCCTGAAAATAATCTGATTGGGATGGTGCGATATTACCGAGCCCCGGGCCCCCCCGTTGTACATTGACTATAACAGCGGGAAGTTCTGCACCTGCCAGAAAAGATATACCTTCCTGTTTGAGACTTATACCTGGCGATGAAGAACTCGTCATGGCACGTTTTCCTGCGGCAGCTGTTCCAAAGACCATGTTGATGGCGGATATCTCGCTTTCAGCTTGAATGAAAACCCTGTTATTTTCAGGCATGTGTAAAGCCATAAAGGCTGTAATTTCGTTTTGAGGGGTAATAGGGTAACCGTAGTACGCATCACATCCCGCCCTGATAGCAGCCTCGCCGATTGCATCATTTCCAGTCATGAGTACACGGGTTGCCATTTATTTCTTCTCCGCAGATGTCTTATTGTCCGATTCAGAATAAACTTTACTGATTTTGATGGCCGTGTCCGGGCACATGGATGCACATCTCCTGCAACCGGTACATGCATCTGACTTTTCCACTTCAGGAAAATGATTGCCTTTTAAATTCAATGCCTTGGACATTTTTAATACTGCCTGCAAACAGGCATTTATACAATATCCGCATCCTTTACATCTTTCCTTTTCTATATGAATTTTAAAATTCATTATTTGTTAAAGCTTACGCTTGTGTCAGTAAAAATCCAATGATAAAATGCCGGCTTTAAAAATAAGGCCTATCAGGCTGGAAGGAGTAAAGGAACCAATGACATCAATGAATAGACGAGAATTCCTTAAAACGACAGTGGCTACAACAGCAATTGTTTCTTCAGTATTACCTGGGATTTCCAGTGCGGCAGAAGGGGGAAAGATTACCGTTTATGTTGTTCATGGAAAAGACATACCTAAAATGGTTGCTGCCGGTATGGCAAAACTTGGCGGTTGGGAAAAATTTGTAAAGAAAGGTCAAAAAGTCACCTTGAAGCCTAATGTTGCATGGATCAGTAAACCGGAACAGGGGGCTGATACTGATCCCGTCCTCGTGGCAACATGTGTTACTGCGTGTAAAACAGCTGGAGCATCGGAAGTTGTTATTCCTGAAAAATCATGTAACGACTGGAAACAGTCCTTTGCCAGCAGTGGTGTTCTGGCTGCTGTGAACAAGGTTGGTGGCCGTATGTATGCTCTCACGGAGGATAAACATTTCAGAAAAATGGATTTACCAAATGCAAAAGTATTGAAACAGGCAGATGTCGCCATAGATGTCCTTGATACAGGCTGTCTCATAAATATGCCGGTTGCCAAAAGCCATGTTCTCACTACTTTGACACTTGGCATGAAAAACTGGATGGGATCAGTAAAAGACAGACAGTTCTGGCACCGCAACCAACTCCATCAGTGTGTTGCGGATTGCTGTACACTGATTAAGCCTGCCCTGACAATTCTGGATGCCACGAGAATAATGCTTACAAAAGGGCCTCGTGGGCCTGGTGAACAGGAATGTCCGAATCAGATCGTTTTCGGAACTGATCCTGTTGCTGTTGATGCTTATGCAACAACACTTTTCAAAAAAGAACCATTTAGTATCCAACACATAAAAATGGCTCACGATATGGGGATCGGGTGCGGCGATCTCAAGCAGGTTGAAATTGTAAATATTGAGGCGTGATTTTGTCATTAACCATGCGCCTTGTAATCAGGATACTTGTTCTAGTAGTAGCTGCTGTTTTTGCGACGCAGATTATACCTGTTATGGTAGAACGGCGGCTTGAGTCCGAGAGCTTGGCAAACGGCGGTACTGGTATTGTAGCCAGTACTGCTGTTACCGGCAGAACATGTGCTTTATTATTGCCTGCCTTAAGTCCTTTTTCTGCAGTTTCCTCCGCTGTTGCCAAACAGTCAGTCGGTTGGGTTTTCCTTTTATGTATACCAGTGTTTGTCATGAGTGTTATAAAAGGACGTTGGTTCTGTTTCCATTTATGTCCTACCGGATTCCTGGCTGAAATGGCAGGCAAGTTACGACCTGGAAGTAAATCAAAATTTGTGTCAATGCCCCGTGCCGGAGGGATTATTGTGCTCTTTGCTCTAGGAGGAGCTGTTTTAGGTTATCCTATATTCCTGTGGCTTGATCCGCTTTGTATATTTAATGGTTTCTTCAGCGTTTGGCATGTTCCCCTGACACTAGTTACTCTTCTCCCTGTCATAGGGCTTATTTTTATCATTGCTCTTAGTGTTTGGCGCCCAAATGCATGGTGTTATCGTTTTTGCCCGCTTGGTTTTTCCCAGGAACTTCTTGGTAAAGCGTGGCGACATGTTCTTCATGTTCATACACAGAAACGACAAGCGATACTTTCGATTGAGGCTGGGCATAAACCAGATACAGGTCTTGGCCGTCGATTTTTCCTGGCGCTTGTTGCGGGTGGAATCTCCAGTTTTGCAGCGCGGAAGGTATTCGGAAAACAGCAACCGATTCGTCCCCCTGGTGCTATAACGGAAGATAAATTCACAGCTATTTGCATACGGTGTGGTAACTGTGTCCGCGCGTGCCCTAAAAAAATCATTGTTCCCGATATTGGACAATCAGGTGTAGCGGGGTTTCTAACGCCGGTAATAAAAATGGATCCCAACTTTTGCGCAGAGTGGTGTAACGAATGTACAAAGGTATGTCCAACTGGCGCCATTACCAGAATATCTTTGACCGAAAAGAACAATATTGCGATAGGAACTGCATTTGTAACCAAGTCAAATTGTCTTGCATGGGAAAAGGACCAAGCATGCATGGTATGTGACGAATATTGCCCTTTCCATGCCATAAAAACTATCAAAAGGGGTGAGGTGCTTTGTCCTGAAGTCGATCCGGCGATATGCAGGGGATGCGGTTTTTGTCAAGCCGGTTGCCCTGCAGAACGAAAGGCTATTATTGTTCATGGGAAACCTCAGCGCAAACTTGCACATGTGAAGCTCCAGGGCACATGATGTGATTCTGTCCTAGTTGACAGGAACGTTGTTTGTTAATGCATCGACAGGGATCCAGCCTTTCTTGTCTCCTGATCCGATTTTTGACCATGCTCCGTATGTCTCTACTACTTTGACGACGGAATCCCGCGGTACATTAAAACTTATGACTGCTGAATATGCAGGTGCAATCCGGGCTTTTTCGTTTCTGACGACGATTGCTTCTTTTGTGGATTTCTGAAGAAGGCTCCAGAGTGGCAGAAATATGATCAGGGCCATAATAAGAATACCGATGGAAAAAAAAGTCCCACGGGCAAATCGTATGGTTATCCAAAGTGATAACAGTATTATTAATGTCCAATATACGGCCACCACTACAAATTTACGACTGAATGAAGGAGCGTCTGTACTAGTTCTCCGCTGAAACATTGTCGGGCTGATTACAGAGACGGATGACTTCTTTTTTTCGTTTGGATTATATATTGTGCCCACAGGTGTTATCTTTTGAGGATGGAATTTGATGGGGAAGGGACCTTTTGAAAGGGTTTTGTAAGTACTATCATATGGATCGAAAAAACAAAAAGTCAAAGCCGGTATTATTACGGTATTTGTACTTTGTGGAACTAGGATTTGTTCAAAGAGTTTTGTTGCCGGTTCTGTGCAGGGAATCGTTTTTGATGGATAGGCTTTAAAATTTGCTGCGGGTGGTACATTAACAGCCGACACAGGTTCGATGTAACCTTTTCCATGAATTCTTGTTGCGACAGTTATTAAATCACCCACTGCAACATCATTAGGGGATATTTCGACATCCATGGCAAATTGTCCAATGGCTCCTGAAAATGAAGCAGGTTTCCCTGTACTGGGGATCGGAAGAGCTGGGAGTGATAGGCCCTTTGCTTTGACATCATACGGTGATAATTGCCGGAATGGTCCAAATCCAGAAACAAGTGTAACGCGCAAAACGGGGCTTATTTCAAGCATGCCTTGAGAAATCACCCTTGCCTCACAGGTGAATCGCCTCTTTTCACGTATCCTGTTTCCCTGGAGATTTCTTTCAGGAGGAAGTTCTGCAAAATTGCTGCAAATAAGTTTATTTTTGTCCGGCATGGAAGAAAGCTGGAAGTTTGAATCCAGGTTCACGCCTGTATACGTGAGCGAAATTATGAGTTGAAAATATTCGTTTAAATAAACCTTGTCTCGGTTTGCTGTAACTTCTGCAATGATAAGATCGTCGATCAGCTGGGCCTTGATTGCAATGGACGATGAAAGAATGATACCAAAGAATAAAGTCACAAATCTTCTGCTATTCATGGTTTCCATCCCTCCCCGGAAACAGGCAATGTATTTGTTGTTCCTCCTTGTTCAGTGTGGGTATATTGTCGGGGATCGAAAATAATATGTGGATATGAACGAGAGTCCTTTTCTTCCTGTTGAAGAGAAGTTACAACACTTGATGCCAAAACTATAAGAAGAATCAAGGCAACAGACATCAAAGGCCTATACGTTCTGGTTGATCCGAGAGCGCGAATTGTAAGTGCAAGCCAGAAGACGGCAAATGCACAGGTAGCCAGCGCAATCCTGTTAGATATTGAAAGACTATAGTGCCAGAAAAGAGGAACGCGGTACCACGGCAATGATACATTGGGATTTTTTTCCTTACCTGCGATCGCCAGAAACATGTTATGTCTTATGTCTTCGTTACTTCCGGAATAACGTTCAGCACGTTGTAGTGCCCGTAATGCGTCATCATATTGCCTGGCTTTCAGGAGGGCTGTCCCGAGGTTGTAGAATACCACACCATTACGTACACCGACATCTATCAGTTTTCTGTAAACTGCAGCAGCTGCGGCAAAATCTTCAGGCGAAGAAGATGAAGACATTTTGGAATTAGCTTCATTCCACAAAAACTGAAATTCGACAGGACTGTTTCGGGCGATAGAATGTTTTAAAACATATACAGGTACAAAGGTATCTGCCTTTGCAAAGTTCATAATAACTGAAAAAACAATTAAAAGTGGTAATATACCGGAACGTTTTGCGGGAGATGATATTTTAAAAGTGTTTTCTATTTGTTGAATTATTAAATGTGCCTGTCTGCAATCTTCGGTAACGTTCTCTAGTACAGTCGAATGTGACGAATACGCTGCATTGAAATTACGCTCCAGTAGATCACAAAGATTGTTTCCTGTAATCGTGTTGATTCCGCTTTGTTCCAACAATTTTCGGGCATCGGAAGGTGTGAGACCTGCTTCGACTGCATCGAATCGGTTTGCCAGATATTTTTTTATGGCAGTACATAATATAATACTTGCATTCGAAGGATTATTTTTCGACATGTTTTCACAGTCACGCAGCAGCAAAAATGCTTCATTAACAGCCCGATTGCGCATTCTTGTTCTTTCTCCCAGCCGTAATCGTCTTCTGATAAGGCTGATGCCTGCAACAGCAAAATAAATAATAGGGCTGGTGACGAGAACGACTACTTCCCATTGTTCCAGGGTTGCTTTGTCGGGTATTGTACCGGCAGGATTGATATCGATGGGTGCAATAATAAGTGAGTCTTGTTCTGCTGTTTTTTTTGCCTCAGCGGTACGATTCGTAACTGTTTCGATGATATTGGCAGCGCCAATTTCGAGTGACTCGTTAGCTCGGATCGGGATCGGCTGAGTTTTAATTGTTCTATATGATCGTGAACCGGAATCAAAGTATGCAATTTCGATAGGAGGAAATTCCAATGTCCCGGTCATTGTAGGGCGTATTGTATAGACAAAGTTTTTTTTACCTTCCTTTAATGAAGTCTGGACCGTGTCTTCGTATATTTTGAAATGTTTTGTAAGGTTGGTCTGTAAATTCAGTATTGGTGGATTAATATTGTCAAGACGTGTATTGCCGGATATGCCAATAGTGAGATTGAGGGGATCACCAACCTTGCATGTTTGTACATCAATTAAAGCCTCAGCGGTTATATTACTGCCGATTGCGCCTATGTATGAGACAGGCCTTCCTTCTTCTGGCGGAGGTATGACACGTACGGTAACCGCAGGACCAACTGCAAAAACCGGGCTTCGTATGCCGCGGCTGGTCTGATCGACCCCGGTTATTACCATTCCCTTGAATATAGCAGGACCGAAAGTATGGCTACCTTCTTCTTTTGGTGTATACGTGAGTTTGAGAGTATATTCAAAATACGATATTCCGTTTTCAGTAATAACTCGCTTGTCAAAAATAAATTTTGCCTTTCTTTCCTGCATCATGTTTCCGAAATTAAACATGCTGTTAAAATCAAAAGGGTCATTTCGGATAGTGTAATTATTTATGGCGAATCCGCATCCATTAGGCCGTTGAACAAGATGTTCCCTCAGAACCTTGCCAATATCCGGTATTTCAAGCCCGGTAATAGGGTTTTTCTCAAGGAATGGTATTGTCAATATCGGAGGATCTTGCGGATCTAATGGATCGATATCTGCGAATTGTCCCGGTAATCTTTTAAGGTTAATGTATAGTTTTATATCAAAGGGCTCATCGATAAGAACAGATTCTCTTGATGACTTGATGAGAATATTAACCCATTCCTGTTTTTCTATGCCTGTGACCTCTATCATCGGACCATCTGCGACAAAAGTACGCCCATCAATAACGAGTTTTACGGGACCTGCTTTGAATGAACCTACAGACTGAGGGGTAAGTTCGTATGTGAAAATTCTCCCGGAAAAACCATCTTTAGTAACTTTGCCATTAACGATTACTATGCTGTAATGACTATCACTATGACTGCCGAGTAATTTTACGTTACAGTTAGTTATTGCGGAAACGTCTGGGGATATCTGCGGTGAATCGTGCCCTGAGACCTTGACTGTCAATTGGACTGACTCGCCGATAAAGATTTTGTTCCGGTTGGCGGTTACGTCCATATTGATGTCGGCAGCATGAAGAAGCGACGACATGAACATGACAGGCAGGGAAATCGCCGGAATTTTCCATTTTGCTGTCATATTGTAACCTCTACCAGTCACGATCAATAGGAGACAATGGTATTGATCTGTTTCGTTCCCTTTTTTTTGTTTCGTGTTCGTTTTCTCTCTGGGCCGCTTTTTCCAGCATTTTTTTCAGTTGTTCAGCGGTTAATTCCTCTTTGTTGTTCTTTTCCTGTTTTTGTTCTTTCTGTTCTGCAGATTGTTGTTTCTGCTGTTCCTGTTGTTGCTGCGATTGTTGTTTTTGCTGCTGATCATCCTGTTTCTTGTTCTGTTCCTGTTGCTGATCCTGTTTGTCCTGTTTCTGCTTCTGGTCCTGCTGGTTTTGCGATTTGTTTTTGGGAAGCAATTTTTCGATTTCCTTAAGAATATCATGTGCTTTTCTTTGTTCGCGTAATGAGGATGAGAGGTCATTCTTCTCAATTAATCCTGCTGCCGATTTCTGAGTTGTTGTAGCCTGTGTTGCAAGTTCAAGAATTTTACGGCGAGTTTCGGCAGAAATAGTCTGATCTTCTTCCGCTGCTTTGTTTTCATCTTTATTTTTTACTTTTTCTTTTGCCTGAGGAACTGTTTCTTTTGTCGTACCGGATTCCGGGATAGTCTCGGAAAATCTTTTTGCAAAAATATCAGTCAGGCTTAACGCTTCATCCTGCTCGGTCTTAATCATCTTGCGCTGGGCTTCTTCCATCTGTTTATCGTGTGAAATCATCGTTATTGTATTTGTCTGTCGCCTGATATCTTCCTGAAGAAGACTGTGATAAGCGGCTATCGATTTCCAGAATTGATAAATTCCGGTTTCCGAGACAACAGCCGAATTGTAACCGGCGGTATCGATGTCGCGTAGGGCTGAAGAGGCATCTTTCATGTATGTTCGCGTAGCTTCGACGAGTTGTTCGAATGCAGCCACTTGTTGCTGTATTTTAGGGTCTTTTGCCTGTTGTTGTGCCATGGAATTAAGAAGTTTCCCTTTCAGAGGTATCCAGAGGTCGGTGTTATCCTTCTGTTTCTGGGCGATTGTTTCGAGCATTTGTATCTGGCCTGGAGAATCATTAGTGAACGCTGGTGGTATTTCTGATGTTATTTGTCGTTGATTCTGGAGCATTTGATCGGCTATCTGCTGGGCCGGGACTTGATCATACTGTGCCATCAGTTCGGCCGTTTTTGCCTGTTCTTGCAGGGATGGAAGGACTTCCAGAACAACAGCAAGGTTTTGTCTGCATTGCTTGTTGGCCGGGTCAGATTTAGCCGCTTCTTTGAATGCTTCACCGGATTCCCGCATAAGGTCAGCTTGTTCGCTGAAATTTGGCGCATCAGCTTTTTTAGCTGATTCTGCGGCACGATACAGTGATGCGCCTAGCCCCATTGCAAAATCGGTTTCTCCTGTTTTGCCTTTCTGAAAAAGGTCTTTCAGAATATCCGCGGCTTCCTTGAATTTGCCGGCGTTAAAAAGTGCTACAGCCGCGTTGTATCGGAAGTCTTGCTGCGATTTGTCGGATGCCCCTCTAAGCGCTTCAAGATATGCTCCTGCTGCCTCGTTGTATTTTCCCATCAGGTAATATTTCTGAGCGATCCTTGCACCTTCGCGTCCTGGTGGAACCTTGATTGTCGCCTGCACATTGGTTGCGGTATCGGCGGGTTGTGCTGCATTCGGTTTTTCGGTCAAATTGGTTGTCTGTGCAACTGATGTCAGTGCCAATGTCAAAGATACTGTAAGTATCAAGGCAAGATTCTTGAGCGGCTTTGCCGGAGGTGTAAGATCCTTAAGTGATGATTCGGAAACCGAAAAATTATCATGGGAACGAGATGAACTTGCCAGTCTGCCGCGACTGAGAAATGTCCCTGCCAGCATCAGTAGAAAAGCCGGCAACAGGAAAAGTTGGAACCGTTCCATGTAACGGCGTTGTAATGTTTCTTCGATGTCCTGTGCCGAGAGTTTGCTTAGATGATCGCGGTAAAGCATCCCAAGCGTGGTGCTCGTCATGCTTGCGGTACCTACGGGGATGTATGCGCCCCTGGTGGCCTCTGCAATCGCATGCATGGTTTTATCATTTAGTTTTGTGACGATATCTTCACCTTTATGTTTAAAGAATGATCGACTTTTTTCGTTGTCTGGTATCTTTGAACCATTACTACTGCCAAGACCAACCGTGAATATCGGGATATTTTTTTTCCCTGCTTCTTCAGCGGCTGTCAGTGCCTTGCCTGTCAGGTCTTCGCCGTCGGAAATCAGGATTATGGCTTTATGTGAACCTTCATCGCTTTTGAAGATATCCATGGCCTTGATTATGGCATCGCCGATGTCTGTTTCACCGACCGGGGCAGAATCGATGGTTGTAGCGTCAAGCGCTTGCCTGAGATAGGCATAGTCGGTTGTAAGAGGGCAGAGCATCACTGCTTTCTTTCTGAATGCCAGGAGGGCAGCCCGGTCACCTCGGAGTTCCTTGATGAGGTCCATTACATCGGTTTTAGCCCTTTGCAGGCGGTTGGGATGTACATCATTAGCCAGCATGGATCTGGATACATCCAAAGCTATTATCAGATCACGTCCACGCTGGTATATTTTTTCTTCTCTGATACCCCATTGTGGTCTGGCCATAGACAGAAAAAGTAGAAACATGCCGGATGTAATCAGTCCAGTTTGCCACATATGCCTGAGACGCGATGATTGTGGGCGTAATTTTTTTTGCATTTCTGCCGACATAAACGATGAAAGACGGTTTTCCATGCGTTTGGCGGATGCGTGCCACCACCATGCCAGAACTGGTACAAGCCACAGTAAGTACAACACCCATACATTTACAAATTGAACCTGTGTATTCATACTATCCTTCGGGAAATCATCATGTTCAGCCCTGTCCCCGTAATAATAAGACAAAGCGCCGGCCAGAGAAACCAGGGGAACAACTCATTGTACTGTTCGTAAATGTTTCGTTCGACTTTGGTTCTTTCCAATTTGTTTATTTCTTCCATTGCTTTTTCAAGTCCACTGGGGTCTTTAACGTTGAAATAGCGGCCGCCAGTTTCCTTTGCAATATTTCCCAGCAAAACTTCGTCTAATGCCACTTCTCCATGGACGATCACATCCTTTCCGAACATATCTTTCCGGAGAAAAGGTGCGGAACCAGTTGAACCTATTCCTATCGTATAAATCTTTATGCCCATTTTTTTTGCTACTTTTATAGCATCCTCAGGTTTGATTATACCGGTGTTGGATTCACCGTCACTGAGAAGTACTATGATTTTTGATTTCAAATCTGCATGTTCAAGTCTCGCACATGCTGTGGCCAGAGCATCACCAATTGCCGTAAGAAGTTCTTCCTGGTCAACCACCTGGCCCTGGTTGTCAAATGATGGTCTTGGAACTTCGACACCTTTTAGAACATGGAGTAATGCGCTATGGTCGGCAGTTAATGGCGCGCGTGTTGTTGCATAGCCGCCGAAAGTAACAAGACCTATTAGGTCATCAGGACGTTTCTTTGTAAATTGATCAAATGTCTCCTTGGCGGCATCAAGTCGAGTCCTGAATTTTGTTCCTGTTGCCGTTCTGATAGACAGATCAAGCGCCTCCATAGTTCCTGAAACGTCTACGACCATTTCAATGGCGATGGCGTCTGTCTTGTTACGTATTCTTGAAAATACAGTTTGTGGTCTTGCAAGCGCAAGAATTGTGAAGAAAAGACCTGAAAGAAACAGGATGGATAAAAAAAATGCTGCATAATTGCGGAAACTGTTTCCTCTTGTTGGAATAAGGGAAATTGGTGCAAAAATTATTCCACTCTTGATCCTTCGTTGGAAAACAAACCATACAGCGATTCCAAGTGGAATCAGCAGGAAAAAATAATATGGATTTGCAAACCTGAACATTATTTGTCCCTTTTCTTGTCATTATCTCTTTGCTGGTCATTATTTCTCAAATCCTGGTCTGCAGCGTCGGTCTCAACATATCCTCGGGCCGTATCCGTCGCCCTTGTTATGGCATTAGTTTCAGGATGATATGCTGCAAATTTGACAAGGTCTGCTGCTTCGAGAAATGACTTTAGGCGTGTGATGACTTCATGACTGAACCTCACATCATTGGTGACGGCTGCAAGGAATTCTTCGGTTGTCTGTTCGGGCGCACGGATGGAATGTGCTCTTTCAATATATCGACGGACAATCATTGTAAGTTCAAGATAAAATTCCTTAACCAGGCTTTTTTCGACCAGATTTTTCGCCAGTAGTTCTGCGAGTTCCTCGAGGGCCCGTTCTTTGGGCGACATTCGCATAAGTTGTATCTGGCGGCGGACTTTCTTAAGTAATTTCCAAATCAGGAAAAGGCCTGCAATACCTGCCGTGAAAAGAAGAAAATATAGCGCTACAGTTTTAAAAGGTGGATATATCCAGATTGGTTGCATTGATACGTTGATATCTTTGTTCGCTTTACCATCTATAATCGGCGCTGTATCAAAAATAATAGGTTTGGATGCAAACCATCCCGTGGCAGCCGGGCTCTTGCCTTTGTCAACATAGACTATGGGGAAGGGGGCTAAACGGTACTCATCGGAAATTACAGGGGTCAGCAACAACTGTCTTTCGTAAGTAATTTTACCCGAATGATTTACAGGTTCTTTGTCTAGCATACCATTTTGTATAAATCCCCTGAGTCGATCTTCCATAGCCGGCATTGTAACTTCAATTTCGGATGGTGCCGAAATCTTGACAGTCAGGATAACGTCCTTATCTATTCTAATTACTTGTGGGTCGACAATTACCGTTACTTGAATCGATCCCTTGGACATGTCTTCTACACGTAACTTTGATATGGCTTGGGCATCTTTTGCAGTTATTCCACCTGTTAGTAAAGGAATAAGGAAACATACGGCAACGGCCCAGCCGTTGATTGTTTTAAGAATATTTCTGTATCTAATGACAACCATGAGCGATCCTGTAATTTTTCTTCTACCCTCTGCCGGCTCTTATTTGCCTCTGTCGAAAAAGCTTCCGTACGTCATCGATGAACGGCCTTGAAGTGGAAAGGAAAATGGTATCCACCTTCAGTTTTCTGAACATATCCGCTAATCTTTTCTGCTCTTTTTCTGCTGATCTCTTAAATTCATTCCTGATATGTGCAGAGCCGGTATCGAGCAGTACCAGGTCTCCTGTTTCCGGGTCCTGAACTTCTATCAATCCGGCATCAATAAGTTCCATTTCGCGCGGGTCAGAAACAGGACAGCATATAACGTCATGCCTGCGCGAAAGGATTCGCAGTTCGTTCTCGTAATTACTATCCATGAAATCAGAAATAAGGAAAACAACTGCGCGTCTTTTCTGTACATTGTTTAGAAAATGGAATGCACCGGCGATGTCAGTTTTGCGGCGGGTTTCTTCAGCCGCAAGGACTTCCCGGACGAGCCTCATTGCGGCAGTTCTTCCTTTCCGTGGTGGAATCGATTTCTCGATCTGGTCAGTGAAAAGAATCAATCCAATTTTGTCCTGGTTTTTGATGGCTGAGAGCGCAAGCAGGCAGGTGATTTCTGCTGCCAGTTCTGCTTTTGAACGTTCGCCTGTCCCGAAACACTGAGAACCTGATATATCCACAAGGAAAATTACCGTTAGTTCGCGCTCCTCGGAAAAACGTTTAATGAATGGATGCCCCATCCTGGCAGTCACATTCCAGTCGATCGATCTTACATCATCTCCGGGGATGTATTGCCTGACTTCATCAAACTCGATTCCCTGTCCCTTGAAAACTGAATGATATTCTCCGGAAAGATGCTCATCTACGAGGCGGGTTGTGATAACCTTTATCTTCCCCACCTGCTTCATGAGTTCTCTGGTGTCAATAGGCATAGTAGAAAATCATTTAGCGATTGTTTATGGAACCGGGATTTCGTTGAGTATCCGGGTAATGATATCTTCGCTTGAAACCTCCTCTGCTTCTGCTTCATAGGTTAGAATAATCCTGTGTCGCAGTACATCGAATGCAACTTCCTTGACATCCTGTGGCGTCGCATATGCCCGGCCATGCAGCATGGCATTTGCACGTGCTGCGAGATTCAGGTAAAGCGTTGCACGGGGTGATGCGCCGTATTCTATCTGGTGATCTATCGGGATCTTGTAGTTAGAGGGTTTCCGCGTTGCAAAAACGATATCGAGGATATAGTCACCGACTTTTTCGTCGCAGTAAACCTGATCAAGAATACCTCTCATGGCAAAGACCTGTTCACCTGTCATGATCGTCTTGATATCTATATCCGTTTTACGGGTGAATCGGTTCATAATGCGGCGTTCATCATCTTTGGATGGATGAACTATTTTACATTTCAGCATGAAACGATCTATCTGGGCCTCGGGCAGGGGATATGTTCCTTCCTGTTCGATAGGATTCTGTGTTGCCATGACCATGAATGGTTCGGGCAGACTATAAGTATTATCGCCGAACGTTACCTGGTGCTCTTGCATCGACTCAAGGAGCGCTGATTGAACCTTTGCCGGTGCACGGTTGATTTCATCGGCAAGCAGGAGATTGGTAAATACTGGTCCTCGTTTTGGGCTAAAAGTGCCATCTTTCGGGTTATAAATCATTGTGCCAACGACATCTGCCGGCAGAAGGTCAGGCGTAAAGGAAATACGGTGGAATTTCAGTCCGAGTGCCTGCGCAAGCGTCTTGACCGCTGTTGTTTTTGCCAAGCCGGGGACTCCCTCGAGAAGAATATGCCCGCCGGTTATCAATGCAATCAGCATTCGCTCTATCAGCTTTTCCTGTCCCACGAGTATTTTTGATATTTCGGCTCTAAGTGCTTCAATGATTTTTGCCTGCTGGCTGATTAAGTCAGTTGTTTTTGCAATATCTGGATTCATTAGTGTCCCTCCATTTGTTTAAACGATTACATGCCGCTATCAATTAGACTTATTCTGCATAAGAATAAAAGGTCCGGCCAATAGGCCGTTTTACTCCGCTCCAAAGTTCCATCACCAACTGCGAAGGGTTTAAAAGAGAAACTATTACTTGGAAGAAGAGGTCTCCTATTTTTGGGTGGAGGTATTTACCGGCGAAGCCTCTGAAGTTGTTTTATTCTCTTCCTTTTTCTTTTCTTCCTTCTTCTCGATTAAAGTCTCGCGTTTTGGTGTCATTGTATCGATTTTTTGTGAAGCAACCAGGTAAATCCATTTCGACAATTTTTCATTTAAAGATTTTATTTTATCTTCCAATTCCTTCCGTTCCTTGGTTGCCTGTTCGGCCTTCTTCTTCTCATTTTCGTCTTTTGGTTCAGGCTGTTTACCGGTATCTTTCAAGGCAGCTTCAACTTTGCAGTACAAAAGGTCGGTGCTTTCCTTTTTCTTGCCGATCTTTACCGTAAAGATTTCGCCCTTCTGGGTAACGGCTTTAAATAAGACCGGCTTATCAAGTCCGGATTGTTCTATCTTTGTGGATGGATCGGCAATGTCATCAAGTTTGAAATATGTCAAGGCAGACTCAATACTGTACATTTTTGACGCTGCGGTAACTTCGTTCGTCGCCAGACCTTCAACCTCCAGGCTGGTGCTGTCTTTCTTTTTTGCAAGTTTTGTGTCCTTTCGCCCGGGACCGGTAATAGATATCTCCCGGATATCGGAAGACATTACGTTAAGAATTTCCTGGTCCAGCCAGTTTTTCGTATTGGCTGGCAATTCATTCAAAGCCGTATTTACAAGGTAGACATTCTTTCCACCGTCGGATGAAATGTATTGGCCGTCAGGATAACCGCCATAGTCAGGCATATCGCTGCCAGGCTTTTTCATCCGTGCTTCTCCAATCAACAATGAGGCCAGAATGGCATTACCTTTTCCACCCAGTTCAACCATGGTTCCAACAGGTTTGGTGATGTTGGATGTTCCGGCACCTGGCGAAAGTATCCGCATGGCCGTTTTTTGTTTATCATCAAGTTTCATAACCTGTCCGATCTTCATATCTGAGAACTTCATCAGGTAATCTTTTACCTTGCTGAAATCCGCAGGATAGTTGTATCGGTCTGGTACGGTCCAGATATCATCTGCCCGGACGACTGTTGCGGTGCCTTCTCCCGAATAAACTGTGATTTTTTCCACCTGATCAACAGCGAGATCCGGAAATACTTGTTTGCCGATCACATCTGGAGGTGATTTCGTATTCACTTTTTCTTTTTTGACAGCAAGAGCAGCCAGAACTATTGCCAGTACGATCAGAATAAGTAGATTCTTTCCTTTCATATCTCGATTCCCCGTTCGTTAATGTTACCGTTTCTTTCTGCGGTAAATTCCATATGATATTCCTGCTACAGCGACAACCAGCGGCATGAGGGCAATATTTGCAACTTTTACCCTTATCCCCAGCTGTTCAATGTCCATCCTGAGATTTTTCCTGACTGTCTTGAGTTCATTCTTGATGCGAATTTCCTCTTCGCGGAACTGGGCGATTGCCCTTTTCTGTTCAGCGCTCAGAATTGAACGCTGGCTCTTGTCTTTGGAGGTCTGCATTTCTTGAAGCCGCTGTTGTGTCTGGCGCAATTTTTCGGTCAGGCCCTCTTCCTTGGATTGCCATTCCAGGCGCGCCTTCTGTTCCAGCGCTAGTACACGGTCGAACGGGCGCTGGAATCGTCCGCGTGATCTTATTCCTATCATATCAGAACTTCCGCTGATCTGTTCAACGGCATTGGCAAAGAAACTTATATTGTCGTTGATGGGCTGCATGGTCTTGAATCCGAAGAAATCACCCTGTTCTATGCAGAAGCGGTCATAAAGCATATCGACGTCACCGACCAGAATGACTGTACTTGTGCCTTCTTTCAGACTGGATGAAGCCACTTCCTTTTCTGCCGGCTTGTCGGCTTTCTTCTCGTCTTTTGTTTCGCTTTCATCTTTAGGTTTACCGTTTGGGAATGCCGTCTTGAATTTACCGGTAAGGCGAACGGCGAGATTCAGCGGTATCGGTTCCTTTTTGAAATTTCGATTAATACTGGCCGCGCCCATCATTTGTGCCATCATTCCATCAACAAGACCTGCTGCATCCGATGATGTAATGAGAGGTGTCAATGTGAGATTACTGGATGAATTCACGGAAAAAGATCCGGCGAACGGCAGCATCATGGTGTTGAGCTGCGTCGTGACGATATCTTTTCTGCTGAGATTCTTGTCCCTGAGCGTCAACCACACGGGGCTGTCTTCGATCTGATTGTTCTGAGAACGTATCCTGGAGGCCGCACCCATGTCGGCAAGTATTTTGTCCTGTGTAAATGTTATGCCCCAGGCTGAAAATAATTTCTCAAGGTTTGAAGATGTGCTGGGTCTTCCGAACTGCTGTTGGGGTGGTGATGATTCCAGTTCTGCCACACAGAGAGGATCGACAAAAGCAAGTACACGTCCGCCGCGCAGAAGAAACTGGTCAATGGCATAGAGCATTTTGTCTGAAAGATCCTTGGGGTGGACTATCACCAGCGCCGAAATACCGCTATCGATTCCTTCTGCCATTGGCGGAATCTGTGTTACCATGTAATCATCTTTCAGTTGTTGAAATACAATCCAGGCAGGTGCACGAGGCTGCTGTCCAAACGAGAACTGAGGATTTGATCCTGTAACAGGAAGACTGCTGATCACGCCAATCACGGGTTTTTCCGGATGGACTGTCCTGTAAATCAACCTGGTTATGTTGTATTCCAGCATTTCTTCTGCTCTTGGATCCAGGTTGGGAATCACAGCTTCTGTTTTGCCGCAGGTTGCAACCAGTCCGAAGTAGAGCGGGGGACCAAACATTCCGGTCTGCTGTCCCTGGAGTCCGTAGCGTTGGGCCCATTCCTCGGCGTCCGAATCCGGCTTGGGATCATATTTTTCCAGGGTAACCTTGCCCTTACCGAGCATCCGGTATTCCTGCAGGAGGTCTTCCACTTTTTTTGCAAAGTTGTTCAGGAACATCGGCACTTCGGGTGCGCTGGAACTGAAGAAAAGCTTAAGCGTTACATCGCTGTCCAGTTTCTTCAGGATGTTTTGCGTTCCAGATGTTAATGTATATAATTTTTCGCCTGTGAGGTCTTTTCTGACTCTTAAATTACCGATGATTACGTTTACTGCGATAATCATGACAAGTAATGCTATTAAACCGGCAAGTCCGCCGCTGACTTTCCATAGTGCATCAGATCCATTTTTTTTCATCGTTCAGATCCTTTATTGATATTTTCTAAGCTGATTTCCTGTTGTTCAAAACCACGTGGGTTGCCACCAGCATGAATGTCATTACGCTCGCGTAATACACCACGTCGCGAAGATCAATGACACCACGTTGAATAGATTCGAAATGTGTCATGAAGCTGAAAGATGCAACAAGCTCCGCAAGTCTTGGAGCCCATTTTGAAAATGCGCCGGTAACCGGATCCCATCCTGCCAGAACGAACAACAGGCAGAAAACAAGGGCCAGGACAAAGCTTATTACCTGGCTACGGGTCATCGATGATGTGAGCATACCTACTGAGACATAAGCGCCCGCTAACATAATTGCTCCCAAATAGCCTGCGATCATCGCGCCTGTATCCGGCTCACCGAGATAACAGGTTGTAATGATAATGGGGAATGTCAATCCAATGTTCAGAGCAATAAATAACCATGCAGCAAGGAATTTTCCCATAATGGCCTCGAACATGGTTATGGGCATTGTAAGGAGCAATTCAATAGTTCCTGCCCGTCGTTCTTCAGACCATAATCCCATCGTGGCGGCAGGGACCAGAAGCAAGAATACCCATGGTAGCCAGAAGAAGAATGGCTGGAGGTCTGCCGTCTGCCGCTCGTAAAAACGGGTTACAGAGAATGTCAGGAAGCCCGTTAACACGAGGAAAACAATCATAAACACATAAGCAACGGGAGCCTGAAAGTATGACTTTATTTCCCTTTTAAAAATAGCGACACAGTTGCGAATGCTATCCATTGGCCTTTTCCTCCTTGTCGAGAGTTAACATGCGGAACATATCATCAAGACGTCCTGTATTGCTCTTTGCCTTCAGTTCGGCAGGTGTTCCGTTTGCAACGATTATGCCATTACTTATGATGATGGCCCGGGTACACACCGCATCCACTTCTTCAAGAATATGAGTGGATACAATGATAACTTTTTCAGGGGCCATATCCTTGATCATCTGTCTGACGACATGTTTTTGGTTTGGATCAAGTCCATCTGTTGGCTCATCCATGATCAGGACTGCAGGATTATGGATAATGGCCTGGGCAAAACATGTCCGTTGACGATATCCCTTTGATAGAGTTCCGAATGGCTGGTGCCGTACTTTATCCAATCTGCATTTCTGTATGACAGATTCGAGCGCATTGTTTTTTTCCTGACCCCGGAATCCCCTGATATCAGCAATGAATGCCAGAAAATCAGTAACGGTCATGGAATCATATGCTGGTGCATTTTCGGGAAGATAACCGACCTGTTTCTTGGCCTCAACGGGGTTAGTCGTTATGTCGTATCCGCAAACCGTAGCGGTTCCTGCAGTTGGTGGCAGAAAGCCGGTGATCATTCTCATTGTAGTTGTTTTTCCGGCGCCGTTAGGCCCGAGGAAACCGAGCACCTCTCCTTTTTTTACCTCGAAGGAAACACCGCGTACAGCCCGAATATCCCCGAAATTTTTACAGAGATTTTTTACTTCAAGCATTAATGACCTCCCGTTAAATTTCTTTCCACAATATCCAAATTCCAGACTCAATCAAAAAGAGCGGGGTCTATTACCGGATTTACCGTCTGCTTTCAAGGATAAATTCATGTTTCAAGTCTGACTTATCACAGGCAGAAAAAACAGTAATCCAACTACGGACTGGTATTCAGCAGAATTCGTGCCACTTCAAACTGCAGGCAATTCTATCAGTAAGGAAGGTTGTGTTCCTTGATTTTTCGTTGAATTGTGCGCCTTGAAATACCAAGTTTTTCTGCGGTAAGCGTCCTGTTGCCCTCATAGCGTGACAACAACTGTGACAAAATTTCCTTCTCTAACTCTGAAAAAGACATGCCTTCCGGGATGGAAAACCCGGTTTCTGCGCGTTTTTTTTCTATTCCCATGCTCAAAAGAGGTGTACGTAAAACCGGTTCTCTCGCCATGATAACAGAAGATTCAATTACATTCTGGAGTTGGCGAACATTCCCGGGCCAGTCATAACTTTCAAGCTTTTCGTAGAATGACGGCTCAACAGATGCAATATACCTGCCGTGTTCTTCGCTCGCTGCCGCGATAAAACGTTCAGCCAGAGGTTTGATATCCTCGCGTCTCTGTCGAAGCGGCGGGATATGAAGTGTTACTACCTTTAATCTATACAGAAGGTCTTCACGAAATTCACCTGATTCGATCAGTTCATCAAGGTCTTTATTTGAAGCAGATATAAGCCTCACGTCGATATGAAATGGGGTATGACCACCGACTCTTAATATTTCCCTTTCTTCCAAAACTCGCAGTAATTTGATTTGTACCGATTTTGGCGCATCACCGATTTCGTCAAGGAAAAGCGTGCCGCCATCAGCACGTTCAAAAGCTCCTTTGTGTTGATTGGTTGCCCCGGTAAAAGCACCTTTCTCATGACCGAAAAGTTGTGATTCGAGTAGTGATTCGGCAAAGGCCCCGCAGTTTACCGCCACAAATGGTCCGGTACTGCGCTTGCTGTCGACGTGCAGTGCGCGTGCCACCAGTTCTTTCCCTGTACCACTTTCTCCACTAATAAGTACAGTTGCGTTTGTGTCCGCAAGCGCGCCGATTTGTCTGATGATTTCCATCATTCCTGGTGACTTGGCAATGATTGATGTCGCAGTATAGTGGCTGTGAATTGATTTCTGCAGATCCAAAACTTCTTTCCTCAGATGTCTGGTTTCGACAGCACGGGCGATCTTTGACTGAAGGTCATCCAGATCGAGAGGTTTTGTAATATAATCATATGCTCCGCCTTTAATCGCCTTTACACTGGATGATATTGAACCATATGCCGTCATGATAAGTACTGGCATTTGGCTGTCGATTTTCTTGATTTGAGCGAGGACTTCTATTCCATCAATATCAGGCAGAACCAGATCGGAAAGTACCGAGTCAAAATCACCTTCGCGAAAGAGCTTAAGTCCTTCTTTGCCTGTACCGGCTGCGATGGCTTCAAATCCTCCATCCTCAATTGCCTCAACAACGGAACGCTGCCCGTCAGGATCATCCTCAATAACTAGTATTCTAGATTTTGTCATCCTGCATTATCTCCCTTGTTTTCCGATGTCAATGGCAGGGTTATTCTGAAGCATGAACCTCCTGCCGGTATATCAATAACTTTGATGTTTCCTCCAGCTCTCTCAACTGCTGTTCGCGCAAGGAACAGGCCAAGGCCTGTTCCGCTGGGCCTTGACGAAACGAACATATCGAAAATTTTCTTACGCTCGGATATTGGTATTCCAGGGCCTTGATCAATAATCTCTAATAATGCGTTGTTCTCCTGACTAGTCAAGCGCAAGGAGACGGTATCACCCTTTTTTGAAAATTGCAGCGCATTGGTTAAAACATTGATGATTGCCCTGCGAAGAGATGTCTGGTCTGCCATTATTTCGATATTATAATCCGATATATGCTGTTCTATTCTGACGCCTGCCTGTTCGTATCCTGCTGCGAGCATTTCCACGCAATCTTTTATACATCCGGACAATTGAATTCGATCCAGAGCTTTTGGAACAGGTTTTGAAAGATAGAGAAACTCTTGAAAAACCTTATCCATTCTGTTCATTGTGTTTACAACTCGCTGTGTAAGTTTGGAGAGTTTCTCCGGATTTCTGTTGTTAGGGGAGGAGACTTCCTTTTCGATCATTTGAACGTCCAGTCGCAATGACGACATCGGATTCCGGAAGTCATGGGCTATACCGTTAGCAAGTACTCCGGCAAATACCAGATGCTCCTGTTCACGCCTTTGCTTCTCACGGCGCATTTCTCGCTGCATGATCCAGACGACAAGAACAGCGCAGATACCAAAAGAAATCACGGTTGTGATCAGCGAGACCTTGAACATGGAGGTTATGGCAGTGGTTGCTGTTTCTTCTTCACGGCCAACCGCATCTTTGCGCAGAGCCACTTCAATCGTTCCAGAGCTCCCGTCATCACGTTTAAAACCAACGTTGAACACGACTACGGGAACAGTTTCTTTTCCCACCTTCAATATCTTGCGACTGAGGTTTATTTGACCTGTAAGATTTGTAGGAAAGTTGGATGAGGAATCTGGTGCTTCAGAAGTGTCAAGAGATGTCATTTGTTCGTGAAAGACCGTCACACCGCTCTTTGTTACGGATACATATTGGAGACCATTTTCCATTGTATGCAAAGCGTTAACCATTCGTGAAAATTGTCTCCAGCCAGGATCGTCGGCTGAAGAGCTCTTTACGATTGGTTGATCTGCAAGTCTTGTTGTTATGAGTTTCCCCTGGTCCAAAACAGCTTTGGTTGCAGTAACATGGGCAAGTTGTTTGTGCATACTTCGCAACAGCCACAAACTGGTCCCTGCGAGCATCGCGATAATACACACAAGTAATGCAGTAATGAGTGTCAAAGAAATACGAAAATAAGCTGATCTGGCTGCCATATAATTCATCTATTTCCTTTTGAAATGTCATGATCAGCATCAATCATACCTGCTAGAAAAATCAAGAATGAAAAGGATGTCAAGTGTTATTAATAGATGTGCTGAACAGGGAGTACTGGACATTTTGTCACGTTGCCGCGAAAAGATGTCGCATTTTCGTCGCGAAGTTGAGGGCGTAAATTCTATTTAACGGTTAATTATGAGATGTATTCGAGAGATGAAAGCGGAAATAATATTATGACTATATCGCATGGCATATTTCCTGCAGATATTGCCCGTAAAGAGATTAGATTATATGGATCAGACAGATAATAATGTTAGGTTTGCAAGTGCGAAATGGATCACGGTTGAAAGGATAATGCTTGTCATTATTTTATTCCTTCAGACGGCCATACTCCTGTGGCTTTGGCGAGAACATAATCTGCGGATAGTAGCCGGGCGTGCCATAGGAAACTTGGGGCATGGGTATTCTCCCGCTGGATTACAACAGCGTGACAATCGTGATTTACCTCAATACCCGGTTGTTCCATCGAATCGCAGGAAGGAAATGGTCTCATCTTTTACCCCATTACAGGATGCGCGTAACATGTTTGACCAGATGGATAGCATTTTTGAGAGTTTCATTGGTAATCCCGGCCATGTCAGTCCTTTTGTGAATCTGGATGATGGTTGGGACGCTCTTCTGACATCTCCAACAATGGATATGAAAGAACGTGATAACAGATATGTTGTCGTTTTCAGCATTCCCGGTGTACAACTTTCTGATATTGCTGTTACTCTGGATGGTCGAATACTGACTGTTATTACCGCAGTGTATGGTGGAGGGATGAATGGAACTCAGGTCGGCACTTTTGAAAGATCTGTTCAACTTCCAGGTCCTGTGGGTGATGCGCATCTTGCACAGGCAATTCTTACGAATGGCATACTCAGGGTCTCCATCCCGAAGAGTGTTGGTGCCGAGCCTGCTGGTAAACGTCGGAAATTGTTGTGATTATTTTCAGTCGTCTCTTCGGCCGATTATTCCGGTTCGCATAAGAAAGTACAGGAATGATAGCAGGGACGTAAAGGCCGCCGCAATGTATGTCATGAATGCTGCGTTAAGAACTTTACCTGCCATAATCTCTTCATTAGGCGAGACTATTCCAGCTGCAACCATTAATGTCTTTGCGCGTGAGCTTGCATTCCATTCCACTGGTAGTGTTACAAGCGAGAATACCACCACCAGACTGAATAAAAGTGCGCCAAGTTTTATAAGTCCAAAGTTGTTCATAAGAACCCCGAGTCCAAAAAGAATATAAGGTGCAATAGTCCCGATTTGAACTGCTGGAACGAGAGCAGATCTCAGTATTAACGGAATGTAACCTGTGGCATGCTGAATGGCATGTCCTGCCTCGTGGCAAGCCACACCTATGGCAGAAAGAGAATTCGAATTGTATACATCGGGAGACAGTCTCAGAGTTCGGGAAGCAGGATCGTAATGATCAGACAGGAAACCGCTTACTTCTTCAATTCGTACATCGTGAATACCTTTGTAATTGAACAGTTTCCGGGCGGCCTCAGACCCCGTGAGGCCGCTAACTGATTGGTAGTTGGCATAACGACTAAAAGTTGTCTTCGTGAAAAGCGTTGCCAGGCCTGCAAGAATCATTGCCGGCAGCATGAATATATAATAGTCAAAACCGTACATTCGGTCCTCGCTTCTATTTTCCGGTTACTTCGAAATATTGTTATTCGCCTTCGGAATTGTTATTTTTACCAAACCATCGCGTATATCTGTTTTTAAAGCATCAGCCTTAACAGCTTCAGGCAGGGTTACTGAACGTTTGAAGCTGCCTGAGCGGCGTTCTTTCCTTATGATACTTCCTTTCGCTTTATGTTCTTTGTTTTCTTCCAGAATACCGGAGATTGTAAGTGTCTGTCCATCAACATTGACTTCGATTTTAGGTTTGTCAATACCTGGCAGATCTATGGTTACAGTGTAATGGTCACCATCATCGCTTATATCCAGGGAAGGGGAGAATGTTTTCTCCCTGAATATATTATTGAACTTGGAACTTAGTTTAAAATGGCCAAATGCATCGTCAAACATGTTGTTCATGTATTTCTGCATTTGTTCCATTTCTTTGAATGGGTCCCAATCATCACCATGAAATTTAAGTGATGGCCAGTCATCAGCGTAGTCTTTCTGCAGGGGTAGTATGGTTTTATCCGTGCCGGAATTATCTATGTCAGACGAGGGAAGTTGTTTTGATTCTGTATTGTCCGTCTTTGCGTTCAGCTTGTGTATAGTTGTGCCTTGAATAGCCAGCGCAACGGAAAGAAGGACAATTATTGCAATAAGTGCCGAGATTATCTTTCCTGAGCTATTCATATTTTTATTCTCCTCCTTTCACAGGGATGGCATTAACTATCAGGTGTTTTGCCAATGCCATCCTTGTATTAATATTTCTTAACTTGTCCCTTTATATGGACGCTTTGCATTGTGATTATTCTGTTGTTATCTCAACCGCTTTTTTCTTTTTCTGTTCATCTTCCGTCTTCTGGATGGTTACGGAAAGAATACCTTTCTTGAATTTTGCTTTGGCTTTGTTGATGTCGACTTTTGCCGGCAGAAGGATAGTCCTGTGAAAACTTCCATAAGACTGTTCGACTCTATGCCAGTTTTTCCCTTTCTCCTCGTGCTCCTCTTTTTTTTCGCCCTTTATGGTCAGGGTATCCTTATCTACTTCAACAGAAATATCTTTTTCATCCATTCCTGGAAGTTCTGCTGAAATATGAACCTCCTTTTCTGTTTCTGAAACATTTATATTCGGGTTGAATGAGGCAACAGCCGGTCCTTTCAGTCCTTCAAATGGCGCGAGCTCGAATCCTCTGAAAAAGTTATCAAACAGGTTATTCATGTCGCGCTGGAAGGAAAACAAACTGTTGTCTTCAAAACGCCTTGCAGGTGTTTCGTTTCTGTTTTTTCTGATTATCAGATCTTTTATGGACATAATATGCCTCCTTTCTTTTGAAAACTAATTTGTACTAATTGCGATCTTCTTTGGTTTAGCGTGCTCTCCTTTCGGAAGTACAACGCGTAGAACCCCATTTCTTACATTTGCAGTTATCCTGTTCCTGTCAATGTCATGAGAGACCTCGAACCTGCGCGTGAATTCTGTTGGGGCGAACTCTCCGCGTACAGGTATAAATCCATCTGGCACATCAATGATCTGAGTCCCTTTTACAGTGAGTATATCGTTATCCAGCATAACCTCTACAGAGGATTCATTCACGCCCGGCATATCTGCCTCTAGAATTGTTTCGTCAGATTTGGTAAATATATTGACATCTGGAAGGCAGGTGATACGGCTCGTACGCGGCTCTTGACCTGTCGATGTTAGGTTATTCCTATTGGTAAGTTCTGCTTCTTTAGTCATTACAATACACCTCCTTCTTCAATAATCGGTATTATGTTGTTTCAATTTGTATTTTTTTTGGTTTATCCTCTTCAGCGCGTACCAGCCGGACGCGTAATATCCCGTTCTTGTATTTCGCCTCGATTTTGTTTGTATCTGCCGTGAATGGGAGCGTCAGAATTCTGCTGAAATCTCCGCTTGTCCTTTCCTGCATGTGGTAGGAACCATCTTTGGCCGGTTGTTCGATGTCGCGGCTCCCTGAGACGGTAAGTTCGTCGTTGGAAACTGACAAGTTCACTTTTTGAATATCAATACCCGGCAGTTCGATATCAACGATTATACCATCTTCTGACGCCCATGTTTTCATGGCTGGATATTTTTGTGTTTGCCAGACAGGTCTGATATCCTCGAAGTACCTGTTGAACTCATTGTGCCAGTTAAGCAAGTCATCGAATATTAACCGGTTAATCGGTATTGTTGAAATATACATTCTTACTCACCTCCTTAATTTTGTTCATTTTCCCGGCTTTATATTTAGCACAAGTCGTACCAGAAGGTGATATATATGGTCATGTAGTTGTAATATGTTCGGGGCCAACGGATAAAGATTATGGGTGTTTTGAAATATGTGACAATATAGCTCGTTTCAATAAAGCAATTTTTTGTATTTGTGTCATTATGACACTGCTCGCTATTTTTTAAATGGATTAGTTACCTGAATCTGCGATATTTATTCTAGACAATTGTGGATATGGGAAATATATTGACCTTAGTTGTCCATGCTGAGAGAGTAAAGGTTATGGAAATTGGTGTAAGAGATACGGCTGGTCTTTTGAATGTTTCTGAGAAAACCATCTATCGATGGATCAAGGACAGTAAATTGCCAGCTTTTAAAGTCAATGAACAGTATCGATTCAACCGTGCCGAGATACTTGAATGGGCAACCTCTCAACGGGTTAATGTTTCTGCTGAGATATTCAGTGAACCAAAGAATGGTAAACTACCTATTCCAGGGCTGGAAGATGCTTTGAGGTCGGGTGGCATTCATTATCGCATAGAAGGTTCGGATAAAAATTCGGTTCTAAAATCCGCGATTGATATTATGCCGTTGCCTGAAGAAGTCGATAAACCGTTTCTTCTTCGGGTATTGCTGGCTCGTGAATCCCTGGGTTCCACTGGATTTGGAAATGGTATTGCGATACCGCACGTCAGGAATCCGATTGTGATGCATATTCCGCGACCAATGATAACGCTGTGCTTTCTTGAAACTCCTGTTGATTTTGATGCGCTTGACGGGAAACCGGTTAATACTCTTTTTACAATGGTAAGTCCCACGATATCAGCACATTTGAATCTTCTTTCAAAACTGGCATTTGCTTTGCGATATCCGGTTTTTGCATCAGTAATCGCAAAACAAGGTTCAAGGGAAGAAATCCTTAAAACGGCTCATGAAATAGACAATGTTGTGCCGCATAAAATAAAACCAGCCGAAGGAGAGGTCTGACAGTGAATCTGGTTTTAGCGGCCTTTGGGTTTCTGCTTCTAGGTGCTTTTTTATCCCTTTTTCTGGCAAAGCACATAAAAATCCTACGTATTGCAGGTCCTGTTTCGGTAGTTCTCGGATGCTGCGCGGGGATTATTCCTGCGATCATTTCTATTATACGGGGAATCAGTGAATCGCTTTGTATCTCATGGCAAATACCATTTGGTTCATTCAGTATTGAAATGGATCCGTTGTCTGCATTGTTTTCTATTGCCATCCTTTTTATTTCTTCTTTGTCAGCAATATTCGGATCAGGCTATCTCCGTCACTATGAAGATACGAAGAATATCGGCATACACTGGTTCTTTTTTAATTTGCTGGTAGCGAGTATGCTGATGGTGGTTTTGGCCCGGAATGCTGTTTTATTCTTACTTGCATGGGAAATCATGTCGCTTTCTTCCTTTTTTCTTGTTGTGTTTGAGCATGAGAAAGCGGCTGTTCGCAGAGCAGGCTGGACATATTTCATTGCGACCCATATTGGTACTGCTTTCTTGTTCGTCATGTTCCTTTTGCTGGGACGAAAGGGTGGCTCTCTCGATTTTGCCAGTTTTCATTTAGTGGATGGAACAGGAACTGTTGCGTGTGTGGTATTTCTGTTTGCGATTATTGGCTTCGGAACAAAGGCGGGATTTATGCCTTTTCATATATGGTTACCTGAAGCACATCCTGCAGCCCCATCGCATGTCTCTGCCGTAATGAGCGGCGTAATGATCAAGACAGGAATCTACGGGCTTGTCCGTATTCTGACTTTTCTTGAAATGCCACCTCCCTGGTGGGGTTGGATTCTTGTGATTATTGGAGTTGTTTCGGGTATTTGTGGAGTTCTTTTCGCGCTTGCTCAGCATGATTTCAAGCGCTTGCTTGCTTATCACAGCGTCGAGAACATTGGAATAATTGCCTTGGGTTTGGGGATCGGACTTCTTGGTGTCAGTTATGACAATCCCGGGATGGCTTTCCTGGGATTTGCCGGCGGACTTTTGCATGTTGTAAATCACGCAGTGTTTAAAAGTCTACTTTTCCTCAGTGCAGGTGCGGTTTTGTATTCCACCGGTTCGAGGGAGATAGATCATCTTGGCGGTCTTATGAAGAAGATGCCGTATACCGCAACGGCTTTCCTTGTTGGTTCTGTGGCAATATGCGGGTTGCCGCCTCTTAATGGTTTTATAAGTGAATTCATGATCTACGTTGGTTCGTTTGAAGGTGTCTTGCAGGATTATATGACAGAAGGCCCGGCAGTGGGCGGCATAATAACAGTCGCTTCTCTTGCCTTGATCGGAGGTCTGGCAATAGCATGTTTTACCAAGGCATTTGGTATCATTTTTCTTGGAGAATCCAGAAGTCAACACTGTGATCATGCTCATGAGGTGAACATGGCAATGAAAATACCCATGTTGGTTCTTATGACGGCGTGTGTTCTAATGGGATTATGGGGCTCGATTATATTCGATGTAATGCCAGGTGTTACAGGCCTATTGACAAAAACAGTAATTGGAGGCACTGGTGACGACTTCTTTCATTCTTATAAAAGTATTTTGCTGAACGTGACATTTTTCGCTCTTGCACTGATCGTTGTAATTGTCCTCTTTGTTTATCTAAGAAGCCGCTTGATGTCGCGAAAACATCAGGCTAATGCTGTTACCTGGGATTGCGGTTATCTTGCGCCGACTGCAAAAATGCAGTATACAGCATCATCTTTTGCCCAGCCTATAACCCGCCTGTTTCAGACGTTCCTTCGTACGACACGGCGTATTTCTGCACCAGATGGCCTTTTCCCGAAATCAGCATCTTTTTCCAGTGAGACAAATGATTTTTATCGCGAACAGGTATACAAGCCGACATTTAATGCAATGGGATCGTGGCTGTCTAAATTTAGGCAAATCCAGCATGGACGGCTCAATCTTTATATCATGTATGTAGTACTGGCTCTTGTGGTGTTGTTTGTTTGGAAGTTGAGATGAAAAAATGGATATAAGCCGTTACATGGCAGTGCCGCTTGGACTAATCATGGCTCCGTTTCTTCTTGGTGTGATCAACCGGACAAAAGCTTTTTTTGCCGGACGGGATGGTTCTCCTCTGCTCCAAGCGTATTTTGATATCTGGAAACTTCTGAAGAAAGATGCCGTATACAGCCGGACTACAACATGGATATTTCGAATGGCCCCTGTAATTGGACTCGCAGCGGTTATTATTGCCATGACACTTGTACCTGTCGCGGGTTCATCTCTGTTTACTTTCAGAGGCGATTTAATTTTTTTTGCATATTGTTTCGGACTAATGCGTTTTTTTACGGTTGTGGCAGCGCTTGATACTGGTTCCAGTTTCGAGGGAATGGGCGCCAGCAGAGAAGTTCATTTTTCGACACTGGCGGAGCCTGCGCTTCTTCTCGGGCTGATAGCGCTCTCAAAACTTGCAGGTTCTTTCTCCCTGTCAGGTATGTTCGGTGGTCTTTCGGGATCTGACTGGATGGGCGCAGGACCGGCAATCGCGCTTGTTGCCATTGCAATTTTTATTGTTTTTCTGGCGGAAAATTCGCGAATACCTGTTGATGATCCCAACACGCACTTGGAACTGACCATGATACACGAAGTTATGATCCTCGATTATTCCGGTCCTGATCTGGGAATTGTTCTTTATGCAGCATCTCTGAAACTCTGGGTCCTGGGTGCTTTAATTGTGAATATATTCGTTTGTGCCGCTGGACTTACCGGTGCAGTCGGGCTGGCAGTTTTCGCCGGTGGAATGTTTCTCCTCGCTGTAATCGTCGGCATAGTTGAATCGATGATGGCGCGTCTAAGTCTGCTTAAAGTTCCGCAATTTCTTATCGGAGCGGGATCAATGGCCGTCTTGGCGTTAATTCTTGTTTTGAGGTTTGTGAAATGACCTTACTCATGGATTCAATATTAGTTCTTCTTATTATAGCAGGCTTTCTTCTTTTGAGTTCTTCACGCCTGAGTAATTGTATCAAGATAGGAGCGTTCCAGGGCCTTATGGTCGGATTCCTTCCTATTGTAGCCAGTGGATCAGGAATAACTTATCGGATAGCTACCATAGCACTGGTTATTGCCGGTATGAAGGGATTCGTTTTTCCGTATTTGCTTTCGCAAACATTGAGGGAATCCAATACAATTAAAGAAATAAAGCCTTATATCGGTTATACTGCATCAATTTTCTTCGGAGTCTTGTCCCTGGTGGCTTCTTTCTGGTTGGATTCAAGGTTGAGCTTCTCAGTTGCAGCAAGTTCGAGACTCGTCATTCCAGTTGCCTTCTCCATGATGATGACAGGTCTTTTCATGATTGTGGCAAGAAAAACTGCTGTTAACCAGGTTATCGGTTATCTGGTTATGGAGAATGGGATTTATTCTTTTGGTTTGGCGATAGTCCGGGACGTTCCACTTCTGGTTGAACTTGGAGTACTCATGGATATGTTTATGGCGGTTTTTGTAATGGGAATAGCAATATACAGGATTAACAGGGAATTTGACCATATTGATTCGGACCAGCTGAATACTTTAAAAGGATAACATGCAGATAAATGCCGGTTTATTACTTCCGCTTCTTTTCGCTCTGCCCGTTCTTTCTGCGGGTGTGTGTCAGTTGCTGAAATCCGCGCTTGTTATTCTGCGGTTTTGTGTTGTCGGCGTTGTTCTGGTTTCAGCCCTTGTTTTTGTGGCGGTGGTGATGGTTTTCCGCAACGGCATGATATTGGCCGCAGGTAACTGGTTGATGCTTGACGCCCTGTCTGCATATCACGCTGCGGTGATGATGACGGTTTTCGTGATAAGTGCTTTTTTTGCTGTGGGTTATTTCCGGGAAGAGATAGACCGTGAGGAATTCACTTTAAAAACCGCCAGGCGGTATGGGAGCCTCTGGTTCGGAGCAATGGGCGCGATGATGCTTGTCCTGGTCTCCAATAACCTCGGCATCATGTGGGTTGGAATTGAATCAACAACACTCCTTACGGCTTTTCTGATTTGCATACACATGACGCCTGGCGCGCTCGAAGCCATGTGGAAATATCTGATGATGTGTTCTGTTGGCGTTGCTGCAGCGTTTACAGGAATACTGCTGGCGGCGGCTTCAACCGGGTCTGCAGGAATTAATTCCACGGATGCGCTTCTTTGGACAAACATGATGGCTTCTGTTTCCAGTTTGAATCCTGTCATGGTCAAGGCGGCCTTCATATTCATTGTTGTGGGATATGGCACGAAGGCCGGCCTGGCCCCAATGCATAACTGGCTTCCTGATGCACACAGTCAGGCACCGGGACCGGTATCAGCCATTTTTTCCGGTTTTCTCCTTAACGCGGCATTGTATTGTATCATCAGGTTCCTTCCTATTGTAGAGGCTTCTTCAGGTAACACGGGATGGGGACGGGGAATTCTTGTTGTTTTTGGACTTCTTTCCATTCTTGTCGCGGCTGTTTTTATTCTTGGACAACATGATGTCAAACGCATGCTTGCGTATCACAGCGTGGAACACATCGGGATTATTTCTGTTGGAGTAGGACTTGGAGGACTTGGCGTATTCGCGGCGTTATTTCATGTGTTCAATCATTCGATCTGTAAAGCCCTTTCATTTTGTTGTGCGGGTAGGGTTGGGCAGGTATATGGAACTCATGACATGCATAAAATAACTGGTATACTTCGCAATGTGCCGATCTTTGGCACTGGCCTGATATGTGGTATTCTGGCTCTAATTGGGATTGCGCCTTTTGCGATTTTCATGAGCGAATTCATGATGTTAAAGGCTGCCGTGGACTCTGCACAATACTGGACAGCAGCCGCTTTTCTTGTGGGCGCTGCAGTTGTTTTTATTGGTGCCCTCAGTCATGCAATTTCCATGGCTTGGAAATCTGAGAACGATGGAAATACAATACCAGTAGTTAAGAAATTTTCCATCTTGGATGCTGTACTGGTTTTTGTGCCACTTGCTATCCTGCTGGTGCTTGGCTTATGGATGCCGCAGCCACTTGCAAAGTTCATTATCCGCGCGGCTGTTATCGTGGGAGGTTTGTCGTGAAACGCGTTCTTGACGTTCCCAATGGAAGTACTGCGTGTTTGTCCGATATACCGAATGTGGCGATCGGGGAGTTTCGGAAAACTATTCTTGATTTGGTGAATGAAGGAGCGCGGATTTCAGCGTTATTCGGACGTCCTTTATCTCGCGGTTCAGTTTCGCTTTATGCTGTTCTGGCACAAAAGGAAACGTCGTCCTTGTATTTGCTCTCTTCTGTGGTTGAAGGTAAATATCCTGCGCTGACGCCGGACTGTGAACAAGCACATCTTTTCGAGCGAGAAATTGCCGAGCAGTGCGGTATACAACCTGACGGACATCCATGGTTGAAACCCGTCCGATTCCCTCCATCAGGTAATTCTGTTAAGGATTTGTTTGGTTTGGTTCCCGGGCATGGAAGGTGTGGAGTAATTGATTTTTTCAAAATGGCAGGTGAAGAGATCCATGAGGTTGCGGTCGGGCCTGTTCATGCAGGTATTATTGAGCCTGGCCATTTTCGCTTTCAATGTCATGGAGAGGTAGTTTATCACCTTGAAATCTCGCTTGGATATCAGCACAGGGGTATTGAACGTGCTCTGGCAGGCGGTCCCGATAAGAGAACAATTCATTATGTTGAAACCTTGGCTGGCGATACAACGGTTGGTCATGCGCAAGCATATTGTCGTATAGTGGAATCGCTCACAAAATGTAATGTTCCTGCCCGTGCTCAAGTTATAAGAGGAATTGCCCAGGAACTGGAGCGGATAGCGAACCATATTGGTGATCTCGGCGCACTTGCAGGTGATATAGGATTTCTTCCCACGTCATCCTATTGCGGCCGTATTCGCGGTGATGTGCTCAATATGACTGCATCACTATGTGGTAACCGTTTCAGCCGGGGACTTATAAAACCTGGCGGTGTAGGATTTGATGTTGATGGTAAATGTGTTGAGGAATTACTGAAAAAGTTGGATGCCGTACGGAAAGATGCCGAGTCGGCTGTGAATCTTTTATGGAATACTCCATCTGTTCAAATGCGTTTTGAAGGTATCGGACAGATAACGCCTGAAATCTGCCGGAAGATCGGATTAGTAGGAGTTGCAGCAAGGGCCTGTGGCGAAACAATTGATGTCAGGCAGGACTTTCCATATGGTATTTTCCGTTTTTCTCATATTCCAGTTTCAACATGGAGTACGGGTGATGTTTTCGCCAGGGCGTTTGTCAGGTGGTCTGAAATCCAGCGTTCTATAGCCTTTGTACGTGATCAACTTATGTCACTTCCTGA
>JAQUPZ010000001.1 GCA_028716365.1 Kiritimatiellia bacterium | reverse complement strand
CCCACGCCACCACCGTCCCGTCCGATCGCAATGCCAGCGAGTATTCGTGCCCTCCCGCCACCGCCACCACATTGCTCAGCCCCACCGGCACATTCGTCTGCCCGTAGTTATTCTGTCCCCACGCCATCACCGTCCCGTCCCCACGCAGCGCCAGCGAGTGATCCCCGCCCCCCTCTACCCCCACCACATTGTTCAGTCCCACCGGCACATTCGTCTGCCCGTATGTACTCGACCCCCACGCCGCCACCGTCCCGTTCCCACGCAACGCCAGGGAGTGATACTGGCCTCCCGCCACCCCCACCACGTTCGCCATCCACGCCGGCACGTTCGTCTGCCCCTTGCTGTTCCGTCCCCACGCCATCACCGTCCCGTCCGACCGCAACGCCAGCGAGTGATACCCGCCCACCGCCACCGCCACCACGTTCGTCAACCCCACCGGCACATTCGTCTGCCCGTATGTACTCGACCCCCACGCCGCCACCGTCCCGTCCGACCGCAACGCCAACGTGTGCACGGAACTCCCGCCCCCCGCGATCGCTACCGCGTTGCTCAAGTCCCCCGGTGGATTGCACTGTCCGTAGTTATTATCTCCCCACCCATCCACCGCCATCACCCCCACCAGGTTCGTCAACGTCAACGCCACGCCCACCACCTGCGGATTGTTCGTCGCCGCCGGATCGCTGATCGTCAGTTGCCCGGAATACGTCCGCGCCGCCAAACCGCGCGTCGCCACGCAGACCATGTGCTGGGTGCTCTCCCCGGAGGCGAGCGCGCCGCTGGAGTTACTGACGGAAAGCCAGAACACGCTGGAGGCGATCGTGTAGTTGAGCGTACCGTCGCCCGCGTTGCTGACCGTCAGGGTCTGCGGGGCGATGGCGCTAAACACCTGGCCGGAGAAAGTGAGGGCGGAGGGGTCATAGCCGATCCCGGCCGCCTCCGCGCGCAATCCGGCCGCCACCCACAAACTCAACCCCAGAAGCAGAGCGCTCCGTGCCAAAAAGCCTGCCAAGCCCTGATGCATGGGTCCTCCTTGGCGGAAAACGGGTATAAAACGCGAATGCATTTGTTTCTTCTTGGTTAGGTTAGGGGTGGTTATAAGAAATTGCTTTTTTGTCACAGGCATAAACCAAAACCATTTTTGCCTTGTCCTGCCCGCCCCGACTCCCGACAGGCGGATCTTGACGTTTAGAAGATATTTATAAAAACTAAAACATAAATTTGATCAAACGTCAAGGAAGGGTTCTGATAGTATTATCGCCGCAGCGCGGCTTCGATGGTTTTTATCTATCTTGCGATGCCGAATCCGTTCCATCTGCAAACTTACAGCTTTAGCGGTTCCAATGCCCACATACTAACCCAGCCGCGTGTTGATAAGAAATTGCTTTATTGGGGAGCAATTCTGAAACACCGATTTCAGCGCTCTTGTCCCAGTTAACAGGCGAAATGCTAGCACGGTCATGGTTGATGGCAAGATTGTATTGCTTTCTCTTCAAGCAAGCGCTCGGTCCTGGACAATTGCCGTCGGCAGACTGCGGGAAAATTTATACCACCCCTACAACTATTCTTATTCTCAAGGACTGATTCCAGCAGAAAAAAATAGAAAATCACAGATCCTTTCCGTAAACCTCCAACTCAACAATCCCGTTATCCACCAGGGGAAAACGTTGATGCAAATCAACCAGCTTCACCCACGTACACTTCTGATGCGGAAACGAGAACTCCTGAGGCTCCGAGGTATTCTTGAACTCCACCGCCACTTTTTGACCATTTGAGAACTCCAGCGCCGCATCGGTCCACGTCCTGGCCTGGCCATCGTCCTGGTGCAGTATGATTACCACTTTTTCCGCCTCCACTTCACGTCCGAACTCCACCATCAACCACAAGTCCGTGCGACGGGCAGGCCGCCAGTATCTATCCATTGAACGCTTCCCATCAATCACATGGTTCGGCGAAAACTCCGGCCGATACCGGTAATGCGAGTTCGAAGTCACCCGCGGATATGAACGCAGATGGTACGAGTAAGCGTCCTCATTGACCGCCAGATTCCGCACTTCATTGCCCACCACGTTGGAACCGCCGCGTGCATTCTTTCCCTCCGCAAGTCCGTAAATCGGAACCGTGGATGGAAGGTTATCATAATCCTCCACGAACTTTTTCTGCACATCACGCCCGCCAAATGTGAACCGCGAAAAATCAGCCGGGCCAAACTCTTTGCCTTCATCAATATGGCAAAGGTACTTGTCGAGGTACTCCAATTCCAGTTCGGCAGACTTCAAACGCTTGGACTCAAAGTACAGATAGATTTGCCGCATTTTGTCCCGATACACGTACCATGGCGTCAGGGCCGAGTGGACCGCGTGGTCCAGCCGGTCCCAGTAATTCAACTCCATCCATGAACCCGTAAAAGGTACATTCAAATCAATCCAGCACGCCACTTTCTCCTTTTCCTCCTGTGAAAGCTGGACCTCGTAATGCGAAGCTTCCAGATAATTCATCAATGGACTCGACGCCGAACCATAAGCATACGGCGGGAGCATCTCGCACGAACTGGAGACATGCAGCCAGTTGATGATTCCCCTGCCGGCATATTCATCCGCACAATAACCAGAGGCATTCCGGTTCGTTACGTTTTCCAATTTGCCGCCGAAGTAGGAAAGATATGTTTTGTCGGACGCAGCCATGGCCACGGTCCTGCCTCCCGTTCCCACCGACGGAATTTTTGCATTGTAACCAAAGTCCGTCAGATTGATGTAAGACTCGCTGAAACTTCGACCCGGATGGCCTTTCGTGCTTGTCGCATAAAGCCTGGGGGTTAAACGCCATTTCGCCCTGCTGTAAATCTCCGCATTCGTAATCGGACGGTCATCGCCCAGGAGATTTAGAGGAACGTCTTTCTTTTCGGGATTCCTGGCACCCGCATGGCACTGAATGCAATGCCGGTCCCAGATCGGCTGTATTTCACGCGTATAGCTGAAACCGAGCGGAACGTCCATCGCCTGCGGGGCGTTCGGGCCAAGGTACTTCATCGCACGTTTCTCTGAAGCGGTCAGAAAACGTTCCATCTCCTGGACCGGCTCATCCCCCTCCGCAAAAAACGGCCTGATGTTTTGCGGCTTTTTTTTCGAAGCGATGGTAACGGGATGGCGGTCGATGAAAGTGCTGTTCTTATCCTCATGACAACCGATACAGGCAAACATCTCACCGGGCAACACCATGGTCCAGCTTCGCATGTTCTGTACCATGCGGCCTCTTGCGTCCAACATCTGGAAAAACACCGGTACCCGCGAAGGACATTCAAAATAGCAGCTTCCATCCTCCTCGACATCCACGGTGCCGAGTACGTGTTTCACGTCGTAGCTGCCATTGTTAATCGCGCAAGGCGACGTCTGGTGGCCGCCCCATGGGTGCAGTCCCAGCGCCACGGTCCCCTTGGCGCGGTAATCCAAACCGACGACGCGTATTTTCTTCACCGTGCCCTGTCGAACACCTTTTAGACCGGGGCCATAGTAAATATTATGGACATAGAAATGGCCTGTTGTCCGGTGTTCATTTACCATGGAAACTTTTTGAGGCGGTCGGGTACGAACCGTTGCCACCTGCTGACCAGAGGAGACGACCGGATCATAAATCAACAACTCACGCTGTCCGTTGCGATGCATCCAGTAGATACCGAACGTGGGGCTACCAGCCTTTCCGTTCTTGATACCCTTCAGTCCCCGGACTGGTCCGCCCTCCGGCGAATAGCAAACAACAAAGTTGTCCTCGTCCAGAGGGTACGGGTACTGGAACTGCTCCCCTTCTGTATCATGAACGACATTGCCGCCCGTTCCCATACTTTCCCGATAGGGGTACTCACGTTCCGGCGCCAGAAATTTCACGCCCACACCGGCCTGGGTCCCGGCCTTGCGGTCGATCATGATCAGTTTGCCGCGCTGATCAATATGATGTGCACCGGAAATCGCAATTACCTGTGTCGAGTTCGGAACACTCCGGGCATGAATAATTGCGGCCGGAAACTGCGAGTTGTTCCCGTAGAATTCGATCTGATTAGCGCCATCCGGGTTCATCACGAAAAGACTGTGCAGATAACCGGCCGTCCTGTCGGAATACTCCCAGCGTGTATAAATGATTCGCCCATCATTCATCAGGTGTGGGAAGACCGTATGCGCATGGTCAACCCCCAGCCGGCGGATGTAGCGGCCCTTGTCGTCGCACGTGTACAGATTACAGACACTCGACCACCAGCACGGGGCCGACACATTACACCGCGTCGATGTGAACACCAATCCGCCATTCGAGAGCCATTCCGGCTCCATGTCGGCCGTTCCAGCACCAAACGTAATCTGCTGTACGCTCTTGTCTTGCAAATCCATGATGTAGAGATGGAAGTCATCATCACCATCGTGGCTGGTCCTTCGCATAGAAAATGCCACTTTCTGGCCGTCCCACGAGACACAGGGATCGCGTACAATTCCCGTTGGACAGTCAAAAAGAACTTCGGTAAACACGGTCCCGTCCGGGTTGATCCTCATCCTGCAGAGCTGCGAGTCCATTCGGTAGTCCGAACCGCATTCACGGAAAACCGCATCGGTAAGGTGATCGGTCATGGCAAACATTGCCTGGCAGTCACCAAATACAAAATGTTTTACGTATATAAACTCACTTGGCTGCTTCTGGAAAAGTTTCAGACGTTCCTGGCGGCGGATTGTACATGCCTGGAAATACAAATCCTTCCAGCCCGGATCATTCCCCGGCCTTTTTGCTTTCACAAGCATGGAAAATTTCTTTTTGAGGTCATCAGTCTGGACCTTGCGCACCTTCAACTCACCGAGCACCCTGGCAACCATTGCCTGTTCAATACCGTTTCTTTCGGAGCTGACAAAGCATTCGCCGCTTTTCAGGCCATGATCCTGGTAAATCCAGTCACGTTGCAGTCGGGAAACCGGATAGGCGATCGAGTACCGATTGTGAATGTCTTCGCTGGTATATTCCTGGGAAAAGACTGACAAGCACATGAAGAGAAGAATGCCGTACGGCAGTACCATTTGTTTCATAATTTGTCTCCCCGATAAAATCTGCGAGCAAGGGCTGGCGATATCATCCTGTTTTGAATGAATGTTTCTCTGTTCAATATTCTTCTCAACGTTGCCTTCTATAAAGGCCTGTTCGACGCCTGAAACCCGTCACCTAGGCCAGAATATCAGCATCTTGAAATAAAGCATACTTATTGTATCAATCAATTCCCCGAGGGAATAGGAGTGGATGCAATATTTGTCACGACAGCTGGCGGACGGTACCAGAGTGAACTCCAGTAGGCCTGGTCGGTTGCATACACATCAATTGGGTCTTTTTCCAGATCGGAGTTCTCAGGCAGGATCCCGAAACGCTTCATCCAGCGGACATAGTAATCGCCGGGCCGAAAGCCCGGCAAACCGGGACGTCCAGTTTTTTCCTGGCGAACCCGGGCCGCACGGATGGCTGCAAGAATAGCCTGGTAATCAGGATCAGCAGTATCCCTGAATACGGCAACCGGTTTGCCTTTTTTATCCCTGCACCAGCCGTATCCACCCTGTTCTTTTGCCATCGGCGCCAGCAGGATCATCGATTTTTCCGGGCGGCTTAGGTTATAAAGGTTGAGGCAATACAACGGATTGTTAAGCCATTCGGGAGGCTTACCATTCGTGGAGTGATCATCGCGCTGTTCCCACCGGCGCCGCCCCAAATTTGCTACAGATGTGTGACACGAGAGGCACCGTTTTTCAACAATCGGCTGAACCGGGTTTCCAAGTGTTGTTTTTGTAACAATCAGTGGTGTTGCGACAGCGTTCTCAAAATGATTAAAGATTGCATAGGTACCGGTGAATATCGCACTGGTTTCTATCCACAGCCTTACTTTGTCGTATTCTTCCCGGGACAGGTGAACATCGTGATGACTGCCGTCAATTTTCTTCATCAGCGGACTCGCCCCTGTTCCGAATCCGTAGGGTTTGTGGTTCCCCTCCTCACTCCAGCCAGACGGTCTGCTGATCTGATCATAAGCGTGCAGCGCGTAGTAGCTCTGGGTTCGCCATTCATTATTATCGCCCGTGAGGATCACGTGTCCGGAGGCTTTTTCAAGGCTGTGGCAGGTAATACAGTGTTTGTCCCATATAGGCTGGATATCGCGCGGGTAGTCGAACACATCAGGTGCTCCTGGTACGGGTTCAATCTTGCTCGGTGGCCGTCTCAAGGCCATCAACGTGTCCTTCCCACTGTTCGGACTGATATTCGTTGTCCTGAACTCATGGCAACCGATGCACCCCTGCGTTTCACCCGGCATTACCATGGTAAAATTCTGCATCCGTTTGACGGCAAGGCCTTTCGCATCAAGTGCGACAAAATAAACTGCCCGCAGGGCCGGGACTTCGAACGATGCCGAGCCGTCGGCTTCCACGGGAACCTCTCCCAGTACGCGTCGGAGCGTGATGTGGCCTCCATGTTCTCCGCGCCAGCCATGTTTACTGCCGGGTTTTGGCAGATCCTCGAGTATCAGGAGTTTTTTAACTGTACCCTGTTTTATCCCTCCTACGTTACGTCCGTGATAAACATTTGCCAGGACGAACTGTCCCGTGGTTTTCTGCAGGTTGACGTGGGAGGGAATTATCGGTTCGCGTGGCCTTGAACGGATAACACGGGGATCGTGAACCATTTTCGCGGCCCGATAAATTTCCTGCGTGGAACCATTGTCGCCAAGGATCAACAGGCTCCTATCTTTTGCAACAAGGAAACAGTCTTCGGACAAAGGATAAGGATCACGGAACCCTTCCCGGCCATATCCTGAACCGGTGGTCCATACCAAGCCCGGCAGTTTGGGACTGATCTGTCGTGCGGCGGACCAGTCCTCCGGGCCCGCCTTAAGATCGACAATCATGACATTGCCTTCGTTTTCACGATGGCCAAATGCCGGTGAAAAGATCGAGACAACCTTGCCGTCCGTCCCGGGAATTGGCAGGGCATCACACTTGGCAAAGAATTCGGGATACGGCCTTGCCATTCCGCCAAACAGTACCATCTGCCTCGTGCCATCAGGATTCATGACCCACAAATCCCGGAATGTTTCCGCAGCACGATCCAAATAATCCCACCGCGTATAAACAATACGTCCATCCGGAAGCACAGCGGGACGATCTTCGAGAAGAACGTTTGATGAAAGACATTGGATATTACCTCCGTCGGCATCCATACGGTAGAGAATCGCCGTTGGTACCCGGTTACAGGGGATAAAGCGTTTGCACCTGGCCGACGAGAAAATAATTCCTCCGTCCGGCAGATATTCCGGATCAATGTCATCCCATGCACCGGAGGTAAGCTGTCGCAGCTCACTGCCGTCACTGCACACCTCGTAAAGATTGTAGTGGTGTGTACCTCCCCTGCGATAGGCAAAAAGAATTTTCCGGCCGTCGTAATGAACGCGCGGATCACGCATGTTGCCACCGGGATCATCAATCAGAACCGTAATCCGACGCGTACGCAGGTTCAGCTTGCAGAGTCTTGACCCATCGGGAGGGTAGATGAACTTTTCTTCATCCGCATATTCGCCGAAGGTTGCATAAACCTGATAGGCCGGAGACAGTTCACGCTCGACAAATACAATTTCCTCCGCACCTCCCATCAGTACGAGAGCCCTGTCAACAAGATCCGGCCTTGCGGGTTTCTGCCCGGGAGCGGATGTAACTGCAAGTACCGAAACAAGGACTATCGATATCATCCTATTCTGCATGCACTTTTCTCCGTTCAACCTGATGGCTGCCGGCAACTCACAATCCGCCAAGCGCAGATACATTATCTATAATACCGCCATGATAACAGCTTACAGGATTTTATCTTGTACGATCCGTCCAATGTTGTGTACGATTCGCTCATGAAGCAGTACCAGATGCAGAAAGAGTTTCTGTCACAGATAGGCAGCTTTGAGCCGTTCAAGCTCCTGTTTGACCTGCTTCCCAACGTTGCCTTCTATATAAAAGACCTGTCCGGACGTATCATGGTAATCAACCGCCGGAACTGCATGAACTGCAACATTCCAAACGAACTGTCGGCTATAGGGAAAACCAGTTATGACTTGTTTCCATCGTTCCTCGCCGATGAATATTACAAAACGGACATGACGGTAATAAAAAAAGGTAAACCGCTTTTCAATATGATTCTTCACTCCCCTGATTATTCAACAAAACCGATCGTCGCCAATAAAGTTCCCGTCTACGACAGGGACCACAGGATCATGGGCGTGGCCATGATGTACTATTATGCCGACATGGCCTCGAATCCATCAGGCTGGGACAAACACCTGGGAAACGTGGTCGATTATATCCATCGCAATTACGCACAGCAGATCAAGATCGAAAAGCTTGTTCAGATCGCCTGTGTTTCCGAGAGCCATCTCAAGCGTATTTTCAAGCGGCTCTTCGGCATGTCCCCCATAGAGTACGTGATCCTGACGCGTATTAATGCTTCACGCGATCTTCTTGAAACCACGGCGCGGACCGTCAGTGATATCGCACAGGAAGTTGGATTTTACGATCACAGTCACTTTATCCGCCATTTCAGACACATCCGGGGCTGTACGCCCAACCAGTACCGCAAACAGCACATGCACACGGAAAAAAATAGGCACTAGAGAAGCCCTGAAGTTAGAAGATAGCATTATCGCCGCAGCGCGGCTTCGATGGCTTTTACCTGCCATGCGAGTTTTGAATTTTTGCCCAGCGCCTGCCGAATCCGTTCCATCTGCAAACTTACAGCTTTACCGGTCCCAATATCCAGCATACTCACCCAGCCGCGTGTTGACAAGAAATTGCTTTATTGGGGAGCAATTCTGAAACACCGATTTCAGCACTCTTGTCCCGGACAATTTGAAAAATGCTAGTGCCGTATGTGGTGGATGACAAGAACTATTTGATAATTCGTATTCCGGTACACAGCAAGATACCATTCCTGAAGATTCGTTTTCTGATATGAATTGACATTTCCCGCAAGACGGATAAACCATCTCATATCGTTGTATCTGGATCTATTCAACAAAGGGCTGGATCATGAATCATAACTTCCTCTTAATATCAGCAATCACATTATTCCTCGCTTCCGGTTGTGCAACAATCAAGGAAGATAACAGTCACAAATCAAAGAATCCTGCGATACCCCGCCTGAATAAACAGTTCATCGGCTTCGAACACGGTATGGGCATTGGCGGCTGGCTTACAAACTATAAGAGGTTCAATGTCCTCCCGGATAAATGGAAACTGAATCTCTCTCCCGGCGATTACGAACATTTCGAAACGTACATAACGAGAAACGACGTGCAGAACATCGCGTCATTCGGAATGGACCACATCAGACTCGGATTTGATCAGATTGTCCTGGAGGAAAAACCATACGTCTACAGGGAACGGACATTCCGACTGATAGATAACTTTATTTCCTGGTGCCGGGAATATAAGATAAATGTCGTGCTCAACCTGCACAAGGCAATCGGGAACTACTGCGACATCCCTGAACCTGTCTCTCTCATGGATGACCCGGAACTGCAGAAACGGTTCATCGCCCTCTGGCTGGAATTCGAACGGCGATATCACGACAATAACAGCATCGTCTTCGAACTGATGAACGAAGTCCGGAACGTCAACCCCAAGCTCTGGAATTCACTGGCTGAAAGAACAATCCAGACAATACGGAAGGTAAATCCGACTCGGAAAATCGTCATCGGAAGCACGGCATGGAACAGTTGCAGCACCCTGAAGGACCTCCAGATTTTCGACGATGAAAACGTGATATACACATTCCATATATATGAACCGTTCGAATTCACCCACCAGCGCGGTGTTTTGCAGGCGGCCCCGCTTTATTACAACCGGAAGATGGCCTACCCGTCCGATATTGCCCCGTACAGGGAATTCAAGAAATTTGTGGGCAATTCAGATTCCTCCTATCCGCAATTCGACCGGATGGACATCAGGTTTATGCGGACTGTCATGCAGCCGGCCTTCGACTTCGCAAAGAAACATCCCGACAAGATTCTCTGGTGTGGAGAGTTTGGAACAATCAGGCATTGCGATATCAAATACAGGGAAAACTGGATGAATGATGTCATTCTCCTGTTGAATGAGCACGGCATTCCCTACTGTGTCTGGAACTACCTTAGCACACCGAATGACGGGAACCGGTTCAGCCTGGTTGATGACGATACCCGCAGAATTCTTTCACCACGAATGCTCGAAATTATTCAGGGCAATGTCAAATAGAAGGTTGTCCAGGCCCACTTGATTCCATTGCAGCACCGCACTGTGTACAGCATCTTCAATCTCCTCTTTCCGCGGCAGACTTTTCAACTATTCCCCGAACGGCGCATGAGCCAAAATCAAATTACATTCCAATACGGAAAAACCGAATCAGCCTTGACTATGGCATTCTGCTCTTTCAGGATATCATTCTATCTTCACATTGATAGAACAAGGAGTAAAATTATGGCACATCTCCCCACTTTACTTATTCGTCCTGATAAAATAATAATTCTTAGCTGGCTATTAATATTCGCAGCCAGTGCCCGGGAAAATCCTTTAAAAAATCCACAGCCATTAAAAGACAACAACATTCTTCATCAAAAAGCGGGACTGCTTGGTGTTCGACTGGATTTTACCGACGGAAAGCTCACTGACTGGAACCACAAGGATAATGCCAAACTTTCCATTCTTGAAGATTCAGGCAAAAATGTTTTGCATTTTGAAAGCCGGTTTGAGCCGTACACTTTCACATGGACAACGTACCCTTTTGCTCCTACCACGGTCGAAGGTGTTGCGCATGTGCGCTTTCGCCTGCGAAGCGATGGGAGCGGTCATAAACTCCACGTTAACCTTGGCGCCCAACGCCCCGGTGAGCGGCATACGCTTTATTACCAGAATACCAAACAAACCGTCCTGCTTGATTCCAATGGCTGGCGTTCGGTGACACTTGACTTGGATCAGTTTGACACGCCTGCCGGCGGTTTACGCGAACAGGACTTTACCCATATCACATTCATCCAGTTCATGGTTACTGCATCCGACGCGAAAAAACCGCTTGATATCGCCCTGGATGAAATTGAATTTACCGGACGTACCGAAGCCGAATTGGCCGCCATCGAAAAACATCGCCAGGAACGCGAACAGACAATCTCCGAAATGCAATCTGAACTGACTCAGACGCGCAAGGAGCTCGACCGTATCCGTGATCAGCTTGATTCATTTGCTTCACAGAACAAGTATGTGAACATTTCCCGTGTTTACTGGACTGCGCTGGAGTGGTGCCATAATGATATCCAACGTTGTCTGCAGGCAGAAGAGTTGGAGATTGTCCAACAAGCCAAATCCCTGATGACCGATCTTAAGAAACGACTCTCCGACCAGGAAAACATCCTCAAGCATGTCCTCGACAATGCGCCTGTTGAAGACGATCCATTTCATGCCGAACAAAATCCCTATTTCAAAAGTGTGATCAAAGTAGCTGAAGGGGCCTCCCGTAAAGAAACCGTGTACGCCAAGGGACACAAGGGATATCTCGCCACATCCAACGCATGGAGTTTTGCCAGCTTTGGTAACGCCCTCTTTGATGCCGCCTGGTCACTGACAACGCCTCAAAGCACATTACGCCATCATCCGGTATTACTGGCCAACGCTCTCAATCTGCTGGACTTGATTGCGCACCAGCATACCGAAGGTGATTACAATGTGAATCGTACGGCAATTTATGGTTACGATCCGAACATCAACCGATTCTGCCTGGCACCGACGCTCGACGCGTGGTATCTCCTGAGCAAGTCATATCCAAATCTTCTGCCACCAGCCAAGCAGGCCGACATTGAATCCGGCCTGAAACAGCTGGTGGAATTCCAGCGAAAGACCTATGGACTGGAACGGCTGGAAAAAAACTCACACGAAAAGTTTCCTGCCTACCCCAACATGGACGTTCACCACATCCTGATCATGGAATTTGCACATCGCTTCTGGGGTGATCCGGAGTATGCCCATGAACGCGATGCATTCGTGAAGATCCTCGATTCAGCTGTTTTCCCAATGGGCGCGTTCACGTATATCAACACTCAAAACGAATGCTTCGTTTACCATCATCTCAATGTTGTCTATTCGGCACGGTACTGGAAACTTTCGGGTAATCCCATCACCCTTACGATGCTGAAACGTACAATTCCTTTTTATCCACACAACGTTGAACCGGCCGGCATGCCCGAGTATTACACCGATGCCTGCTGGAAACATTATTGGGGTGGCGGCGGTGCTGACGGTCCCGATGTGATTGCCGCTCTTTTCGATGATCCTCTAAACAAGCGCGTAGCCGAAATCTGCGGTGAAATCTGGGGTTTTGGTCATGGTTATATGAGTGCCATCACTGCCGAATTCTGGAAACCCCTGCCCTCTAAACCACTGCCGGACAATTATGTAATCAACGACACCAATATTGAAGGACCGCGTGGTCGTTACGGAGTCTGGAGCTTTGCAGGCAATGGTCGCAACTATGGTGTCGGATACCAGGGGAAAGATACATTTGTCGGCGCCATGATTACCAGTCCAACAAACCGTCCCATGCCGCTCGACTCCGCATTGCAGGTGGTTACCACAGAAGTCCGTCTCAACAACACCGATAATCACTGGAAAGGCGGACGTTCCTGCAGTGCGTTGGAAAAACTGACAACTACCTGCGGCTCTGATTTTGGTACCCTGGCTGTACGCTATACCGTCAGTAAACCCAACTGGCATCACAAGAACGACGATTTGTTCCCATGGGATGGAACGCAGGAATGGTATCTTTCAAAAACACGGCTGGCTGGACTGGTGGCACTCGAAGCCACCACAAACGAGACAGCTGCAGCCGTACATGGACGCATTCGTCTTGGCTTAAGCCGGACACTCGAGAGCAGTGACAACCAGATTTGGAAATACAGCCGGTTACGAATTAAAATTCATGCGCACAATTATGCACGGATCGACACCAGACCCAGCGAAACCTTCTTTCTCGATAAGCCGGAAAAATATCGCAGTACGGAGATCACACTTCTGGACCCGTTAAGCGCCGGCGTAGACCAGAAAGAAAAAGTGAACTATCCCAAAGGAACAAAATATTGGTTTCTCGTGGAGATATATCCTGACAGTTCTGAACCAGCCGTGGAACTGCGGCGTATCGAAGAAGGACAACTCACAGGCCTTTTACTTAAAGAATCGGGCCGGCAGGTTCTGGTGATTCACAATCCGACCGATACGCCAGTAAATGCAAACTTGTCCCGTCTTATTTCCGGAAACGCTGCGATGCTCTACGAAGATGCAAGCGGCAATGGAAAGTCAGCAGAGCCTCTTCCGGCAGAGTATTCTTTGGGACCACAACGTCATATTGTAATTGTCGCAAAACCGTGAGTGTAAAAGGGGTAAATCATATTTGTGGGTAGTAGAAGAAGCAGGTAATGGATGTGTTGTTCAAATCGGAAAAAGAGATTCTTCTCCGTCAGCCGACGGATCAGAATGACAGTGTTTGATGTTTTTTCGCAAACAAAGAAGTTGTCATCCCGAGTCCCGATTCTTCGAAAGGTCGGGGTGAGGGATCTCGATTTGGATAACATATCCTGATATTTGAACAATACGCTTTTAAAAAGGAAATATTATGAATCCGCAAACTCGAATGAATATAATTAGAATCTGTCGTTCTCTATTTGTGCTCTGTTTTCTGATGGCCGGAAATACCGCCATTTCCCAGGAAACTACCGATGCGCAACGTTGGCTGGAATATACGACACTCGCGCCTGATTTTTGTGTTGCGAAAACGCGTAAGGCCTTTGAAAAACAGCGAAAGGAAGTACGCGAAACGTTGTGGCAGCTCCTTGGCAATCTTCCCCAAAAACCAAAAGTACCGGAAGCAAAGACCCTCTCGCGCGAAGACAAAGGCTCTTACTGGCTTGAACGTTTCGAGTTCGACAACGGCGCCGGCGCCACTGTGCCTGGTGTTCTGTTACTGCCGAAAAATATTTCCGCTAAATCGCCGGCAATCCTCTGGCATCACTGGCATGGTGGACAATATGATGGTGGCAAGATCGAAATTTTCGAAACGAAACACACACCTGCTCCACCCGGTCCAACTCTCGCTGAACGCGGTTATGTTGTACTTGCAATTGATGCTTACTGTTTTGGAGAACGTAATGGCCGTGGCCCCGGCGGCGCCAATGAGAAAGGCGGCGCAGGAGAAATGACTGCATCAAAATTCAATTTATGGACCGGCCGTACACTCTGGGGAATGATGGTTCGTGATGACCTCATGGCGCTTGATTACCTTTGTTCTCGTTCGGAGGTGGACGCACAGCGTGTGGGTGTTACAGGCATCAGTATGGGCGCTACCCGAACCTGGTGGCTCATGGCGCTTGATGATCGTCCGAAAGCGGCTGTTGCGGTCTGCTGTTTAACCCGGTATCGTGACCTTATCGATGCACAGTTACTGAAAGCACATGGCATCTATTATTTTGTCCCAGGCTTGCTCAACCATTTTGATACCGAAGCAGTCATTGCCTGTATTGCCCCACGCGCTTTCCTGTCAGTTGCCGGTGGTGATGATGGTGGTTCACCAGTGCCCGGCATTCGAAAAATTGAAAGCAGTGCAGGTCCGGCATGGAAACTATTTGATAAGACTGATAACTTCCGCAGCGTAATCTATCCCGGCGTCGGTCACGTTTACACACCCGAAATGTGGCAGGAAATGCTTAACTGGTTCGATAAACGCTTAGGAAAAACACAATAATGTCATAATTTCACGATTTGGCGTGTTGCCGAAATCGGAAAGAGAGATTCTTCTGGGGCAAGCCCCCTCAGAATGACAACATTCTATAGGTTTTTTTGCAAGTAGGAGAAAGTGTCATCCCGAGTCCCGACTCTCCGAGAGGTCGGGATGAGGGATCTCGATTCCGGTAACACGCCAAAGTTCACCCAACCCAAGCCACTAAATGACTGCCCCACCGGCTTGCCATGTGCTGGTGCAACTTCAACTGTTTCACAAACACATCCTTATTGACAGGCCCCTCTTAACCTGTATTTATCTGGCATAACTCTAAAGTAATCTAGATGTATGTACTGGCTATATTTTCTAGATGTACGTACGTCTAGAAAGATGTTGGTCCATGAAGGAAACAAGAATAAGCAGATGAGTCTTGAGCACATAATTGCCGCAGTCATCATGATTCTAGTCGTTCCGTTGTTCTACTGTCTGCCATTTGTTATGATGAAACGCCGAGTTGAAGAAGCCAAACGAGATCCGAAAGACTTGCCTTCTGTCAGACGAGCCCTCTGGATTCGAGTCATTTTGGGGTTTGTACTAACACTATTCCTGCTTTCCGCAAACTTATCAATGGCCATGCTCATCACAATTGCATTAGTGCCTCTTCCAATGGCAGCATGGAGTTTAGGACACCTGATAATGTTAAAGAAACTTGAGAAGAAATGAGATTGGACCAACCAGTTTTTGCTCAGCCAGACGTTCGACTTGATAAATTAAACAACGAGACAAAGGAATGGGTGATAAGATATTCAACATTATTTGGGGTTTGTTGATGGTATGGACCTGCTGGAAACCGAATGGATACGCGCCATATGTCCTCCTGGGAATCAACAGCGGTGATCTCCTGATAACAATGCTTTACGGATTTGGATACGGATACCTGGAGGAAGAAGGCGATTTCCAGCCGGGATCTTTTCTCACAAGCATCATAGGATTTCTCCTGCTGGGCGGTTTCTACGCAGGAAATCTCTCCTTCCAGCCGGGCACTGACGCCTATAGCTACGCTCTCTACCTCATCTTTGCTTCATTCTTTCTCTCTTTCGGTTATCGTTTTGCCCAGTACGGACTGGTTCATCTGCCGGGAAGGGACTAACTGGATCATTAGTACCATACATAGAGAAGCCTGTGAAAAACGCGGCTCGTCAGTAGCCTCGCCCTCCCAAAAGATAGATTTGCGTGCAAAATGGGAGGGCAAGCGTACCCGCGCGCCGTCTTTCGTTTATCTTGCTGTATTCTTCACAGGCCTCTAGACGGTGTGCTACCCTAAAGGAACAATAATTGTCCTAGTTGGCGCATTAGGCGCCAACTGTCATGTCGAATGACATGATGTAGACATGATTACGCATTTTATTTCCCAGCTGAAGAATTTGTGTCAGATGGCTTCGGATACAAGGCGTCTGAAGTCCGAGGTATACTCTCTGTATCCGAGGACTTCAGCAACGCAGTAGACGAATACATATCACACAAATTCATTCAGCTTAAAATGCGTAATTTTTCTCGCCTGTACTCACGACACAGAAAGCGGATGATCACGTCGTGCTAGAGGAAATGTCACACGGGCACGGGTCAAATGCGAAAGATAGACAGCAGAAACCATTTCCACCGCCCATCGCCCGTCATATCCACTACAGGCCGGCTGAGTATCCGACTCGATTGCACGGATCAGGTCCTTCATCATTTGCCTGCGATTATCAGGTACCTGCCCTTCAGGAACAGCAGGAAATTTCTGCCACTTGACGGATTCGTCTTTTTGCGGGAGAAACGGCGAATCAAGCCACACGAATCCCACTCCCACCTGGTATGCAATGATCCGTTTACTTCCATGTATTTCAAATCCTCCGCGTTCGACCTTCATTTTCCGGCTGTTCCAATCATCATCCGTTCGGACTGAACTCCAGGATATTCCAATATTATTCGGGAAGCCGAATTGAGCGTGAATAGTATCACCCCATACCATTATGGGTTCGTTGCCGCGCCTGATGTCACTGGTTTCGGCATCCTTGCCTTTTACCGATATTGTCGCAGAACACCAGAGTGGATCACCAAAGAAGAAACGCATTATGTCGAAGTCATGGACTCCCAGCACCAGCAGGTCTTCTCCCCCGGCACGGAGGTCCTGTTTGCCCTGTATTCGGACCATTCGAACAGTGCCGGCAAATTTTTCATCAAGCAGGGACTTCAACTGAATAAATTCCGGCATGTACCGCCGGTTATGCGCCACTGCTATTTTCGTTTTTCGTTTCTCCGCCGCGGAAATGATCGCATCGGCATCAGCCAGCGTTTCGGTAATTGGTTTTTCCATGAAAAGGCCGGAACACACTTCAATGGCAGCCAGCGCCATTTCTTTGTGAAGGCCGGGATGCCGCGTGGCGACACAAACCAGGTCTGGTTTTTCCTTCGTCAGCATCTCCTTGTAATCAGCATATTGCCGTTTGGCACTGGATATTGTTGCGGCTTTGCGACAACCTTCCGCGTCAGGATCGGCAACAGCCTCGACTGTAACATTCGGCAATCCGCTGAAAATACGATCATAACCATGGCCATAACCACCCTGTCCCGTACATCCGATGATAGCCGCACGATAAGTTTTCTGTGACAAAGGCTCTGCTCCGGCTGAGACATGCGGCTGCAATCCCATCGCGACAGATACGGCAGTCGCTGATTTCAAAAAAGTCCTACGAGTAATCATATGATGACCTTATAATGAGTGACCTTGCTGTTGCGCGGTCACAGAATACAGAATTCAGCAGTCAGAAGTCAGAATACTGCAAAAAACTTACAGATAATTCGCCTATTTGAACAGGGCCCGGCAATTTCATAACCTCTAACTACAAGTTCCAAAACATTCAAAGAATTCTGGCACTCCCATACTGCAGGCGTCAATACCAAACAAGTAACGGGCTCCATTTCCAGATATAGGTACCCGACACAAGATACAGACCTATATGTTTATTTCGATTCCTTCGGGGAACGTCGAAGCTTTTCAGACGGATAGTAGTGCGAAGTTCTGCGGACTGAAGTTGTATTTTTATCCTTGCAAGTTTCGCGTCCTCTAATGAGAATGCTTTTCAATCGATGTGCGTAACGTACGCACGCTGTTCATCCTGGGGGACTCTATGAAACAATCACTACTGATTACTCTTCTTCTCTGTGTCTTGATCGTAACACTCCACGCCGCACCGCTAACCGACCCTTCCCTACTACTCTGGCTCCCGCTCGACGAAGGTACCGGTGCCCTGACTACTGACCGTTCGGCGAACAATCTTGAAGCAGAACTCTCACAAGTACAATGGGCCAAAGGCGAGTTCGGCACAGCCGCCCGTTTTGGTGGAACAAATGCTTTAATTGAAATCCCGCCCGTCCCCACCCTCAATGGCGCAACGCAATTCACCCTGTCAGTCTGGGCCACGTGGGAAGGTACAGGACGTTATCCGAATTTGATCACCACGCATACCTGGAGCCCCGGTGGTTTCATGTTCTTTGTCAGAGATAATTCCTGTTCTTTCCGCATGGGACGTCCAGGCCACCGTGCCGGTGCACCCGGCAACGCATGGACCGAGGGTGGTGTTCCCCTGCTGAATACTCTGCCTTTGAAACAGTGGACCCATCTCTGTGTCGTATTCGCACTGCCCAACATCACCAGTTACGCAAACGGCAAACTTGTGGCAAAAGGAAACTGGAAATATCCAGTCGAGGCCGATGATCTGCGCCTCGGCAGCTGGTCCGGCCAGGTTTCCCATAACGGACTGCTTGACGACGTGAGGCTCTATGGCCGCGCCTTTTCAGAAACCGAGGTCGCCGAACTCGCGCGCGATCCTTCCCGGGCCAGTGCCACCTACACACTGGTTGATGAATCAAAAATCGTTCAAACACCAGCCGCTAAATTTGAAAACCGCCGCGCTGTTCTCGCCATCGATACAAAGGGCCGGGTAATATCACTCTTCAACAAAGCATCGCGCCGTGAGTTACTGGCCCGCCCCCAGCCTTTGATCTCTGCACGCATGAAAGATGGACGACAACTCTCCGTCCGTAAAGTCTCGCTCAATGGAAATGAGCTGACATTTGAATTTCCGCGCGGCCAGGGAACGGCGGTACTGACCGTTGACAAACACAGGGATTTCTTCACCTTCACGATCCGGTCACTGACTTTGCCCGATGTCGATTCTCTCACATTCCTGAGTCTGCCGGTAACTGTCACTAAATATCGCGGCACCATGGCCAACATGCTCTCGGACGATACCGACGCCGTCTGCCTGCGCGCTTATGACCTGCCTGTCGAAATGTCGATCAGTGGTAATCCTGTCAGTTTGCAGGTTCGGACAAGCGCAGCACATGGTCTTACAGGCTGGCGGGCCGGTCTTACAGTCGGTCCCAAACAGGAAATGCCGAAAATACTGCGCGCCATGGCCAAAGATTCCGGCGTGCCTCTTTCCAAACTCGGCGGTCCATGGTCACTTGGTGCTGAAGTAAATCGCGGTTCGTACCTCTTTGCTGATCTCTCACATGCCTCTACTGACGACTGGATAGAACTGGCGCGACGCGGCGGCTTTACCCATATTCACATCCACGGCTGGTGGCGCACGCTCGGACATTACGAGGTAAACACCAACCACTTCCCGAACGGTCTTATGGACATGAAGGACACGGTAGACCGTATCCACGTGGCAGGCTTGAAGGCAGGTATCCACACCCTTACGGCCTGTATCGACCCGCGTGATTCGTGGGTGACACCTGAAGCCAGTCCTTATCTTATCGCCACAGATACTTACACGCTGGCACGAGCCATGTCGCCGACTGATACTGTCATTTATGTAAACGAAAAACCGTCGGGTCGCCATGATGTTGTCTTCACCTACTCGAGCAATGGTAATGCCATCCGTATCGGAACGGAAATAATCCAATACTCCGAAATTATGTCCGAACCACCTTATGGTTTCGGAAAATGCAAGCGTGGTGCATTCAAGACCAATCCCAAGGCCCATGAAGCGGGTGATCGTGCCGACTATCTGCAGCAGCGTTATATCGCATTCTACCCGCAACCGGATTCGCCACTGGCCGGCAACCTCGCCGACTGCATAGCAAATGTCTTCAATACCTGTAAACTTGACCAGTTATACTTCGACGGTTCAGAAGGTATGATGAAACGGTATGGTATAGATTCCATGCGTCGCACGATCTTCAAACGCCTGCAGGGCGAGATACTGGTCGAGGCCAGCTGCTGGGGTGCGCATAGCTGGTGGTTCCATTCAAGACTCGGTGCATGGGACCATCCCGTATGGGCCCCGAAGCGCTTTCACGATAAGCACATCGCCTCTGCCACAAATTTTCGTGATGGCGACCTGCTCGAAACGCAGATGGGCTGGTGGGCGCCGCGCGGACCATCGGCATTTGCGCACGGTCATTTCCTCGACGACATGGAATACTTCGGGGCCAAGAACCTCGGGCTCGATTCCGCCATGTCAATCCAGGGTATTAACGTTTCGCGCCAGTCATTAAAACTTCATATTGAAAACCAGCTCACCCTGCTGGGCTGGTACGAACACCTGCGGCTTGCACGCTATTTTGATACGCAAACCGTCGCACGCGTGGCAGTACCCGGTGACGAGTTCCGCCTGCGACAGAACCGCGAAGGTGAGTGGCAGTTTACACCTGCAGTAATGGATGCCCACCGTATCAGCGCACTCGGTAACGGTTCGGAAAAATGGACAGGACGAAACGGTTTTGTAGAACAACCTCTCGCTGCACGTATCGAGGCACTTTATTCTGTTGCCCCGTACGACAGCCCGAAAGGCATTTGTATCACCAACTATGCCGATCTGGCGGCATTCAAGTCATCTACTGCATCGCCGGCAGTGTCACTCAAGCTGACAGAAGAAACCGTCGATATGAAAGGCAGTGACCGTAACCTGCGTATGCATGCAGAAAACAAAGGTACAACGTCCAGCGGGGCATGGGCCCGGGCGAGTATTTCCTTTGCGGCCCCCTACCGCAACCTTGCCGGCACAGGTGCACTCGGTGTGTGGATCAAAGGTGACGGAAAAGGTGCGCTGTTGAACATCCAAATAGGTACTCCACGCGAATATCACCAAGCTCTTTCTGATCACTATGTGACCCTGGATTTCAAAGGCTGGCGTTATGTTGAACTGCTTTTACGCGAACGTGACGTAGAGCAGATGGGAAAGTATATCTGGCCATATGGCGGAGCTTACGGCATCTATCGTAACTCTGTCGACTTGGCCCATATTTCGGGTGTTACATTCTACATCAACAATCTACCGGCCGGTGATAGTACCGAGGTGGTCATCAGTCCCGTAATGGCGCTTAAGCCCCAAATCGCAGAGTTTAAAAATCCGTCGTTGAAAATCAATGGCCAGACACTTGTTGTGCCGGTTACCATGAAGTCCGGCGACTTCCTGGAGTTGGAAAACTCCGGTCTCTGTTTACATTACAACGATGCTGGCGACCTGCAGGCGCGGATACGGCCTTCAGCGACATGGCCGACAATGCGTGCAGGTGATAACACAGTTGTTTTCGACTGCGAGAGGCCGCAAGGTGTCAGCGCACGCGCAGAGGTAATACTCAATACTTTCGGCACGCCATTTGGCACTCCAAACCCGCGCCGGAAAGTCCAATGGAAACATCTGACACGCGAATACGAAATGACACGCGTAATCATGGAACCAGACGGAATTGACAACAAGTGGGATGTGGCGGTACGTCCGGGTGGGAAAGCAAAATTGGAAATCGAACTCTGTGGAGGAATGGAAAAACCAAGTCTGAATATACGCGGACAGACAGTTAGTTTCCCTGTAACATTAAAGGATGGACAGAGGCTGCTATGCCGTGACCAGCGACATTGGGTTGTCATGGATGCCAACCGTACAAAGGTCTCTGAAGGTGAACTTGCAGGTAAATTACCGGTTTTAAAAGGCGGGTTGAACCGCGTTTCATTCACCTGTACCGCACCTGACCGCGCGCAGGTAAAACTCGTTAAAGTGTATAAGTAAAGTTTTACGAAGGTTTCATTTCTTAAATCGTAAGTCATCTTTAAGATTTCTTACGGGTTCTCTGTTTCCCCAGTGAAAACATACCATCCGATGGAGGCCCAGTCCCCGCCAATGTTGTCGAGACCAAGCCGATGGCGTCCAGCCGGGATGGGTAACTCATACGTCTGATCATACTCCGGTGCTGAAGATTCATTCTTGCCATCACGGTCGGGAAGTTCAATCGTCTTTTCAACTTTGCCGTCCACCTGCCACTGAAGGTTGGCGCCCAAAGTGGCCACGCCGCAGACATGGATCTTCAATGAGCCACCCTTCGGCATGTTGACTACAAACACCGGCGGATTACGAAGATGCTGATGCAGGTTTCCCTGGAGCATTCCCGGCAGTGCCCACTGATCACTTATCAAGCCGCCTTTTTGAACTACAAATTCATTCCGACTGGGCCGTACCCAATGCATGGAAGGAACAATTCGCCGACCGGAAAGTATAACTTCCGGTACCACATCGTAGTCTAGAATCGCCACTACGTAAGCCTCTAATTCCGGCAAAGTGACGGTCAGCCGGTTGTTGTTCACACACGCTGTTCCTGTTTTTTCACCCGGCCAGTCAGGAGATACTATGCGGATAGCTTTCGGGATACGGTCGACCGGCAAACGAACAGTCACTGCGGTCCGTCGTTTGGGATTCCCCTGCTCAACCTGGCGGTTAATAACGTGCAGTATTAAACTGGATGATATCTTACTGCGCCACAGTGCTATACTGAGCGCTGGTTCACTTGTCTCCAATGATTCAAAACCAAGGAGTTCGGCATTCAGATAAAGATCCTTATTCTGATGGTAAAATGCGCTTTGCCGGGCTATTTCCGGGAGCGTACCGTCTTGATGTGAGTCGTTGCCAAAAGGACCATGAACGGGGAAAGCAAAGAATCCTCCGGCGGCGTAAATCTCGGCTCCACGGACACGAATCCACAACCGTCGATCCTCAGGTGGAACTTTCAGCAACGGAAAACCGCCAAAACCCCAGTCATGAAATAATACAACCGGAACCTGTTTGCCTGCCAATCCCCAACCGGAAATCACAGTCGAACCCCACTGTTCGATCTGGTTTTCCGACAAGTCAACACGCTCCTGTGATATCCGCCAGTTCCCCCAAACACCAAGAACCTGAAGATCAACATAACGAGCCAAACCGTTACCACTGATAAGTACACGACAACCTTTTGATGCAGCATGGGCACGAATTGCGTCGGTGAGCCATTTCCACGTCCGGTCATCACGTTCATCACGAAACAGATGCCACTCGGTATTCAATGGATTTCTGGTCACATGTGGATTCTCTGAAAGCCCGCACGATTTCAAATACGCCCGGTATTGGAATGTACCCATTGTCCCGTCAGTTGCGATTGTACGGTCGGATAAATCGATCTTAAAAATCTCGCGCCAGCGATTGTCGGTTGGTGCCCATCCTTGTTTCGCATAGCGTTCCAGAATGAACTTGCGAAAATCAGCGATGGAATAGTCATCGAATCCTTCGTCTGACTGGAGTGCCGCATTAATTTCGTCCATAAAGAGATAATCAACGCCGGAATCGATCTGTTTTTTGCACCACGAAAGGAGGTACTCCAGATATACAGGATTTGAGAGCGTGCCATGCCGGCAGTTGACTTCGTTCCAGGCGTTGATCAGTTGTCCCGCCGGACCGCGGGTAGCCATATCGAGGACCTGTTTTTCGGTCAACCCGTTCTCACCGTGATACAATGCACTGCAGGTAATTCCGCCACCAAATAATGCACCCAGCTCATGGGCCTTGGGAACGAGAAAAGCAAGTTTTGCATAATCCGAAGCGTTGTGCCACTTGAACCAGCCCCTAATAAGAACGTCAGAACCGGTTTTGCGAGCCAAGTCTATACCTTCATCAGAAAGGATCGTTTCGTTAATCGTGTAAACTATCGCCTGACGAATATCCTCGACCGGTTGGGTCCTTCGCAAGGTCACGGGGAAATCAGGCTGTGGTTTGGTCCACTGCGGGAAAATAAACATCAAAACACTGGCCAGAATTATTGAAAATACAGGTTTCATTTTCCCAGAGACACCAATTCTCGTGTTATTGAAACAACTCAGCGAATATCCTGTTTCAGTTCTTTCAACAGGTTAACTGCTGACTCGACCAGCATTTCGCCACCGCCCGGCTCAATCCAACTGCAAACGGTTTCATAACTGCCTTCTACAAATGCCTTTTTAGTTGGAACGTAGTCAGGACAATCCTGCGACAACTCTACGACCATCGTGGTTACAAATGGTGAAGCTTTTTTTATCGCAAGACCAATGTCCACAAAGACCTCACCCGGCAGACCAACCAGCGCCACTTCATCACTCAGGCGGAACGCCTGTACCAGGGCCGGCAGAGGTCCAGGTCCACGCAGTACAAAGTTCATGATCTCATACGCCTTTACCTGATCAAGGAACGACAACTCTTTTGTACCGATTTTATGCATTGCCTCCCTGGCCCATGTAATTTCAGCGGGAGTATATTGCCGCAACGGCAGTTGAACTGTCTGAGTCCGTACAGCCAGCATTGGCCGATCAATGTTTTTCAGTTCCGGGAGTTTTGCCTTAATTGTCGCCGCAAGTGTTTCACCAATGTGCTGAGTCTTGAGTGTATCGCGTGTTGAAACATCGATGTGATTGATGTCACCGCAAGTGCCATTCCCGAACAATGACACCAGTCCCTGCCCCAGTGACTGTCGCAACGATTGTTCCAGGTAATACGGATAGTCGGCACTGTAGAGCGTGCCGCCAGTCGTATCCAGGTGAAGGGCAAACACGGTAAGCGAGGCCAACGCCTGTCGATCAGTTAGCCGACGAACAAGGAGGATACCAACATCGGGGTCGATCGGCCCGGCTGGGCGAACGATATCGGGATTCAATTTGCCGGGATTAAATCTAACAGTACCGTCTTTCATGTGAAAACGACGATTGAATGACAGTCCCAATTGCCTGGCCAAACCAGACTCGAGTTTCACCGGTTGCAAAACCTTTTTGGCATCAGCAACTGCCTGGGCCAGCTTGCGCGCGAGCTCGGCTGGATAGTCAACTTTTTCGTAAGGATCATTGCCATTTTTTGCAACAGCCTGCTGGTGCATATATTCACGAAGGGAACTGGCAAACAACGGCCCGGTATGACTGTGTGTGGCCGAGATGAGGATCTTTTCCGCAGGGATACCTGTTTGTTGTTCGGCCTGACGACGGGCAGACGTGGTTACATCGAGAGGAACCATGGCCAGATCACAAAATACCAGTGCCATCTGTTCCGTTCCCTGGCGAAACACCAGCGCTTTTGCCCATAACGGATCGTGTATGCCGGTGCTCAATCGTTCCGAGAAATATCCCTCCATGCGATATGGCACAGGAGGCGTAATATCGACTGCAGCAGTACCAGCCGTCAATTCAGCAGCCGAAGTCGAAGTTTCACAAACAACAAAGCCCAATCCCAGTATGATTCCAGTCAGCCAACGTTGGATTAAGTACATAAATATGTCTCCCTATTATCCTAAGAGTCTGACACTGCGCTAATATCACCGTCAATACCAAAGAAAAAACTGGATTTGCAAACAAATCAGGTTAATCGGGCACGAAGCACATGACTGCGCGGATTATTTAAGCGCTGATCCGCCCTCATTTTTAAGATGCGCTTTAGCCAGCATTCCGTGGTGCAACTTCGAGTGCCTGCGACTGTATACGACATACATGATCATGCCGATAAGGAACCAGACGATCAGACGTCTCCAGGTTGGCCACGGTAATGAGGCCATGAGTACCAGAGCCGAAAGCGTGCCGGCAGGTGCGACAAACCAAACAAACGGTGTTACAAAGGCGCGCTTGTGATGCGGCTCCCGGATGCGCAGGACAAGTACGCTGGTGCATACGATGGCAAAAGCGAGTAATGTACCTATCGAACACAGACTCCCGGCCTCGCGTACCGGCAACAACGCCGCAAAAAACGCCACACCCGCTCCAGTTAAAATCGATGTAATCCATGGTGTCTTGAAACGCGGATGGACCTGGCAGATGACCGGAGGCAGCAGGCCATCGCGCGACATGCTGTAAAAGACCCGCGACTGCCCGAGAAGCATGACAAGGATCACCGAAGACAGACCCGCTATCGCTCCAAACTTGATCAACAGCGCCATCAGGCTCACACCACCGACTTTGAGGCCCATGCCTGCGTGGTCAGCTACCTTGGCAATCGGGTCCGGTACGTCAAGTTCGCTGTAAGGCATGACACCGGTTGCGATGGCTGACACAAGAATGTACAACACGGTACAGATCAGCAGCGAACTTATGATCCCTATCGGCATATCGCGTTGTGGATTTTTTGCTTCCTGCGCTGCAGTACTCACTGCATCAAAACCAATGTAGGCGAAAAATACCACACCCGCCCCCATCGTAATACCGCTCCAGCCGAATTGACCGAACTTGCCAAGGTTCACCGGAATGAACGGGTGCCAGTTGGCCGTCTTGATGGCCGAAGCCGCACATACGATGAACAACAATACAACTGCCAGTTTCACAAAAACGATGACGTTGTTAAACGCCGCCGATTCTTTTATCCCAACAACGAGGAGCGTTGTGACGATAAAGACAATTACAATCGCCGGCAGATTGAAGATGGCAGCCATTTGTGTACCATCCGCCAGCGTCACAAACGTACCGCGTGCTGACGACAATTCCGGCGGGATATGAATCCCGATACTGCTACAAAACGAGACCACGTAACCTGACCATCCGATCGCAACAGTAATTGCACCCACCGCATATTCGAGAATCAGGTCCCACCCGATGATCCACGCAAAGATTTCGCCCAGCGTTGCATAGGCATAGGTATACGCACTTCCCGAAACCGGTACCAATGCCGCGAACTCACTGTAACATAGTGCAGCAAAGACCGATGCAATCCCTGCCAGCAAAAATGAAAGTACAACAGCGGGACCGGAATTCTGCGCCGCCACAGTACCAGTAAGAACAAAAATACCAGTGCCGACGATAGCGCCGATACCGAGCATGGTCAGGTTGAGTGGTCCAAGTACACGGTGCAGTTTCTGGTCATTGTGCGCTTCAAATTGCAGATCCGTTATAGTTCTACGGCGAAACAGTCGTTTCATATAGAAAGGTTTCCACGCACAATGCCGCCATACCACGACCCACACACTGGCAACATGCCAATTAAATTAACATCCCAATAACCCATTCAAAGACCGAATCTTGCGACCTTTTGGAGAATATTGGCAACAGTGCAGATCAGAAGTCAACGGTAAAGATATGAAATGCCGTACTACACGTAAAATTTTCGTATGCGTTTTGATGTTACTTTATAAATTTAAATCTTATGCCTAATCGCCAGACCTATCTTCAAATCTTCCGGAGGATTCCTTTGCCGCTTAATTTTGTGTTCCGGACCAGCATAAGAACCAGCAAAGCCCCCACCAGCGGAATGATGCTCGCAACGATCAAAATGGGAGCAAACGAATACCTGTCCGATACCCAGCCTACAAGATACGTGGAAATTATTGTAAGTATTCCGGCAGCTGTACCGCTTATGCCGCTGACAGATGCAACGGAATTGCTGTGGAAAATATCCGACGGAAAGACAAGCGCCATTGTACAAAAAGTGGCATAGGCAAAAGTCGAAATGGCGAAGAGACCTGCAATAGCGAAAAGACTGGACATATAAATTGTAGGGATCAACATCGTCATGCCGATCGCTCCAAAAATGATCACTGCTTTACGCGCTCTTCCTATGGGCCATCCCCGCCTGATCAGCCAGCTTGACACACCTCCACCCGTAAAATTTCCAAGATCACATGCCGCGAAAGGAATCCAGAAAGCAATAAGAGTATTTTCCGGACTGAATCCTTTCGACACCAGATAAATCATAAACCAATCAGCAATAAAAAACCAGACAGGGTCAGTGAATGCACGGGCAATAATAACGCCCCAGGTTTGCGGCAGTTTAAGTAATTCCATCAATCCCGGCCGGTCTATAACTTCTGATCCCGCATACGCATCTTCTTTTTTATCATTCAGGATCATTTCGCGTTCTTCTTTGCTGATCCGGGGATGCTGTTCAGGCGTTTGATAGAATTTACGCCAGAAAAAGAGCCAGACAAACCCCAAAAGGCCCGTCAAAATGAATATCGGCCGCCAGTTTCCCAAATAAGTATAGAGGCCAATTACAATCGCCGGCGCTATGGCAGCGCCGATCGACGAACCGCTGTCAAACAACGCAACAGCCCACCCGCGTTCACGTTTCGGGAACCATTCGGACACAGCCTTCGTTGCCGCGGGCCAATTGGCTGATTCACCAAATCCCAGAAGAAACCTGAAAAACGCGAAAGAACGTAAACCACAGGCAAATGATGTCAGCATGGCCACTATTGAATACCACGTAACTGTGATCGTCAGACCAATACGTGTTCCTATCCTGTCCATCAACCGTCCAAGCGCGGTTTGTCCAATCGCATAGGCTATGCGGAAAGAAATTACTATTAATGCATAATCTTCATTGGTCCAGTGATATTCCTTTTTCAAAAAGGGAGCGAGAGTTGACAGGGTCTGCCGGTCTATATAATTGATAATTGTCGATGCGAACAGCATACCCCCTATCCACCAGCGCAGATTCCTGACAGGGCGAAACTCGGGAAGATTTTTATCCTGATTACTCATTCGAATAAATTTTTATAGCCAAGGTTTCCTTCTCAATCAACGTCTGGATTTTTCACTATGAACCCGAAAACCTCCCATGGAGCCGTTAAAGTATCCCGAATGTCCGGGGAAATCAAGAAGGGTAACCCATGCTTGCTGTAAAATCCTGTTCCAAGCCTAAAGTGTCAGAATTGCGAGTCAAATAAGTAATAGTTTATTAAATTAAAATAACATATTTAAAACGTATCTTCCTCATTTCCATGCATTTACTACAATTATATTCGTTTCCCCCGCCATATTGCCGAATAAATAATAAATGAATTGGCATAACCGATGCTTAAATTATTCATGAAACCAGATAAGAAGGTGGATTAAGTCATGAAAATACTCGTTCTCGATGATGATCTCAGTATAATTAAAATGCTGAAGGAAATACTCCAGCCCAACCATACCGTGGACGGTATAACCAGCGCCGAATCTGCTGTCGAGCTTTTAAAGCAAAAGGAATATGATCTTGTGTTTGTTGATTATGATATACCGGATCACGATGGACTATGGTTCATGAAGAACGTAAAACTTCCGCGGAAAACCATCGCCCTTCTTTTCACCGGAAATCTGACCAAGGCCATACTTCTTCAGATGTTCAAACTGGGAATTTCAGGTTACCTGACCAAACCTGTGAGCATCGAGCAGGTTCAACGTAATGTGGAATTCTATTCCCATTCAGGCGAATACACCCACTACGCCGTAACTGCGTGAAGTTCCCTGCGGCAAGCCAAGAGACAGGTCATTCTTCCGGAAAATATAGTAATATACTTTTATTCCATTCTTGTTCCTGATTTTATTATCATTTAGAATTCTCTTCATCGCGTTCTATCAATGATTGTTCAGCAAAGGAAAGGCCGACTTATGAAACGTGTATCCAATAAAACAAAAATTGTTATCCTACAGGGCAGTCCGAATGCAAAAGGCAATACTGTAATACTGGCCGATGAAATCGCCCGCGGAGCCGTTACGGCCGGAGCAAAGGTGGAAAAATTCTTCCTCCAGAATCTGAATATTGCATCCTGTAACGCATGTCAGAGCTGTCAGGAACCCAAGGCAAAGGGTTGCGTGATAGACGATGATATGGACGAAATATACAAAGCAACACTGGAAGCTGATGCCATTGTTTTTGCATGCCCAATCTACTGGTTCACAATGTCAGCCCAGCTTAAACAGGTCATGGACAGATTCTACGCGTTTGTCACACCGGATGGCGGGCATCGCTTCGCCGGAAAACGGATTGGTCTCGCATTTACGTTCGGCGGAGACGACCTGCTTGACTCCGGATGTATAAATGCAATACGCGCATTTCAGGATGCATTTGCGTACATCAAAGCGCCGATTACAGGCATGGTATATGGTAGTACCGGTGCAGGTTCAATACGCAAGAACAAGGCCCTCATGCGTAAGGCGCTAGAGCTCGGGCATCAACTTGCTGCCAAGTAAAAGAACCTGCAAGATAAACATTTTTTACAGGTCTTCCTTACACCACTTACTGCTGGCCACAGATGAAACGTTGAGGGGTTTTGACCGTTAATACGATATTTTCGCCTTCGGCACCAAGATAACCGCCCCAACCTACACGGATTGCGGTAACCTGCGAAAGATCCAGTGGCCCCTTCATAGAGATATCGTTAAAGGGTTTAAACTGGCTGAAAATCACATATGCGCGGTTCGTACCCGACACATTGAGATAACGTCCGGTTCCGGCAATGTAGTCACCACCGTTTTTTGTATGAGCAAAAACCAGCATCTCTGCCGGTGTACGTTGTCCAGCAGGGACCGATGAATCAATTACCAGGCCAACGCTGTCCTCCAGCTTTAGTGGTTCAGAAAAATTGAAACTCATGAAAAGATATGTATCCACTTTTCCCTTCTTCAATGTTGCGACCGCACACCAACCAGCCGCATTGTCGCCGGTTAAATCGGACCGCACGTATTTTCCCTGAACCACGGTCACTTTTGCTTCCGGTAATGGTTCACAAGTCATTTCCAGATTGGGAACAGGTCCCTTGTGTCGTTCAGCTGCAGCAATTTCTTTCACACGAAAGAACATTGCACCGTAAGGACCAAGATGGACAGGCACATTCTTTCCATCCGCAACAGGTGTCATTACTCCAGTTACCGGATCCCACCGCTCACTCACTCCCTGTCCACAGAAACGGATATCACCGTTCCACGCTTCTGCGCTGTCATTGATAACAAGGTATACATCGTGTTTGTCAATACGCCGGCGCGTGATTTTCACAGGTGCCTTCGGGTCCGCGCTTGTCGCGTCGCGCTCGACTAATGAATCAATCATCTGCGGCATGAGCGCCATCATGCTGTTAGGCAGGAATATACTGGCACCTCCGCCCTTGTTGGTAATCACACAAGGTATTTCACCGGTGCCAAACAATTCACGTCCGATTGTCTGCACACGCAATGAAGGCCATTCCTTTTCGCTATTAGCCGGCATGCCACCGATCGCTATCACAACGCCGCCTTTTCGCCAGAACTTTGAGATAGTCTCCCATGCCTTCAGCGGCAGTGTATCAGTCGCAGGCAGTATCAGGACACGCCAGCGCAGATCGCCGTGTTTCAACATATCTCCCTTGACCTGGGCATCACACAGAGCACGGGCATCCACATAAGTAAGATCGTGATTGGCACCGTACAAGGCCGAACCAACACCATCAAATATATTTTCGATTCGACGGGCAGCTGGTTCACTTGTCGCGCCATGATATGCAGGAATAAATTTTGGCCAGATACTTTCTATCGGATAAAGTACCGCTATACCGGCAACCTGGTGACCACCTGCCATCATGGTCGAACAACGGCCAATTTGCCGGTTGAGCCGCCGTAACTGATCGTCACTCAAATCTCTGAAAGCATAATAACTCGTGAGAGTATTGATACCGCCCCACAGTAACCGGTTACAAGTGCCGCGGATTTCATCTTCCGTTACATTATAAATGGGACGCTTATCACCCTCCGGCCGGTAACGCTGGCTGTGATCCGAGACTTCACACATTGTGACAGAATGTTTTTCCAAATCTGCAATACTGCTGATCATTCTGGCAATGTGCCAGGGTACATGTGACGGCAGGCTGGTAAGACAGTCTATGCTGGGTGCGTCCAGACGCCGGGCACAGCGAAAAAAATCACCGTAAAGCGGCACATGGCCAACCATGTTTTCCTCCATCAGCAGGTGCCCGCCCGAAGCCAGGCCGTGTTTTCGACACCATGTCTGGATCTGACCAAAATAATTTTCGGCGACAAGATCACCCACCATATTCCAGAAATCATAACGGACTTTTGCGCCGGCCGAACCTGCCTCAGTAACCAGTGCAGGCAACAGGGGGCGCAGGTCCCTGCCATAACGCTTCTTGAATTCCCGTTCGATTGTCAGAGACCACGGAAGAACACGATACGGCATCGGACGTAACCAGAGGTTCTGCAGTGATGGCTCATCGGTGAATGTTGCTGTAAAATATTTTCCGAGATTCTTATCCAGCTTCCCGGCATACCGGTCATGGGTAACCTCCAGAAACCGCGTGGTCGGCTCCGGCGTCAGCAGGTCAACACATGGCTTCTTGAAAGCCAAACTGACAGCTGCATGAGTACCTTCATAGATGAGGTCATCGGTCATTGCGACTACGAACCATTCACCTTCCGGCGCCTGCCATGTTACTTTGCCATCGATTACAGATGCAGCAATATCCTTCGTCTCGGTCAGATTAATAATTCCATTCCGTTTCGGTAACGCCGCAGCCAATACCAGCTTACCGGGCGGCAGTACCAGTGAGACAGCACCACCGCAAACATTTGTCTCAGCAACTAACAGGCCGCGGGCCGCCCATTCGGGATGGCCGCGCAGAGTGAGATCACGCGCACTGCCGGAGGGATACCCGCACTCATCATAAAGCCAGATAGCCATGCCAGCTTCTCTGGCCATTTTAACACCACGCAGAAAGGGAGGCCACTTGGTTTCATCATCAACATAGCCATGAAAGGCCACGTTACCGGCAAAGCCGCCGAATCCCTGTTCCGCCAAACGTTGCAACATTTTGTCCTGTGCCGCCGGCTTATCCGGCTGCGCATGGATAATTTTTAAAATCCGTGCTGACGGCGGTGGCTCGGCAAAACGTTCTGCCAATGGCCTGTTTTCCTTTGGCAACGGCGGAATCACCATCGTTACAGGCACATCTGCCGCCCAAGAACCTGGCACCAGCAATCCAATACAAATCGCTATCTGGCAGTTTTTATTCATATATTATAGAAGATAACTGACATCAGGCCGTCAACGACGCACATCCGGTCACAGCGAAACACACACCGCCGCCAAACATTTTCAGGAAATTACGTCGTTTCATCTGCATTACATTTCTCTTTTTTTATTCTCTATTCCTTCGCTGGTTTGAATGATATTTTACCCTGGAGACACCTCAAGAATATATTTGATACCGTCAATAATGTTTTACCGAAGTTTCCCGGCACGTTTGACAACTCTGGAATATACTGGAATGCCACTTGATCCGCCGACATATTCAATACAGTACGCGGCACAGGCGTGACCAATTAGAGCCGCGGCTGGAACATCCTCACCATGCGCAAGTGCCGCGAGGAAACCTGCATTCCAACAGTCCCCCGCACCCGTTGTATCCACAACTTTGGCGGGCAATCCCCGAACTTGCATGCAATCGTCTTCAGTTGCCACCAGGCAACCGGTTTTTCCCATTTTCAATACGACGGTTTTGACGCCAAATCGCAGAATATGCTTTATCATATCACGAGGTTTCATACCGGGATAGATCACCCGTAGATCATCAACACTTGGGAGAAAATAATCACAGTACGGTAACATTGTTTCGAGTGTCTCCCGTTTTGGACCCAATCCCCAGCATTCATCAAGCGCGGTTTTAATACCGCGGCGCTGCGCTTCCGCGAGAATCCCGGCACCAGGTTTGCCATCAAGCTGAGGAAGAACCCAGCAATCGTTATAAAGAATAAAACCAGCCGTAAACAGGGATTCCAAATTTATATCCCTCCGGTTGAATTTCAGGTTGGTACCAGGCGTGTGGATGAACGTCCGGTCACCGTCAGGATGGACACCAACAAACGTGAAAGGTGTTGTTGTATCACTCACCGTACGAACCCCGCGGGTATCTACACCTGCCTGGTTCAACTCTTTCAATAAAAATGAACCATTAGAATCATCACCGACTGTACTAAATACTCCGGTTTGCAGTCCCATGCGGGCAAGTGCCGAGGCGGTATTTGCCGCACCACCACCGGCGGCAAAACGAATTGATTTGGTAACCTCCTGCGGATGTTTACGCGGGACCGGATACTGTGGCAACGGCCCACTCAACGCATCAACAACCAGAACACCAATGCAGTTAATACGCGGAATATTTTTCCCTTTTCTCATGACCTGTTTCCCGTATTTCCTCCCAAGTTTCAATCCCTGCCAACTGCACCGGTAACATGAAACCACTTGTCGACCACGGCTTCAATGGCATTGTTTGCCTTTCCCAAAGTAATTGGCGGCCATATTTTTTTTCCGGAATTCTGCTGGCTTAACAGTGTTTTCATCATTGCAGTGACAAGTTCCGTCGCCACGTTGATCTTGGCTATGCCCAGTGAAATTGCAGTCTTTAAATCGGTCTCCGGCGTACCGGAACCGCCATGAAGTACCAGCGGAATATTGATTGAAGAATGAATCTGTTCCAGGCGGGTGAAATCCAGTTTCGGTAACCTCGTATATTGTCCATGTGCGTTCCCTATTGAAACCGCCAGTGCATCCACACCGGTTTGTTCCATGTATTCCATTGCCTCATCGAGTTGAGTGAGAGAGGAATCACCCTCTCCTTCCATCGTCATCGTGTCCGCCTTTCCAACATGCCCGATTTCCCCTTCCACCGTAATTCCATGGGGACGCGCCATCTCCACCACCTTTCGAAGCGCGGCAGCATTTTCGGCAAAAGGTCTGTTTGAGTAATCAAGCATTACGGAAGTATAGCCAACGTCAATACAGGTTTTTACCAGCTCCGGTGAATCGCCATGATCCAGGTGCAATGCGGACGAAACGTTGTACCGGCCAGCCACGGTATGCGCGACGGCAGACATCAATTCAGGTTCCAGTACGGAAAACTCACACGGCCCGTTCATGAGAATCACCGGCGCACGAAGATCGGAAGCAACTCGCAATACAGCGTTCATTGCTTCCGCATTCCAGACACAGAAAGAAGGCACGGCATAACCACCAGCTCGAGCATCATTAAGCAATTCAATCATAGGCAGAAACTTCATTTTTCCTTTCCTCGTCAGCACGGCACGATATGAATATATTTATTCTTTTATGATAAAATATTATCATTTATGATTTGATTGTCAATATGGAAATGGTATTCTTGGTGTTGATGAACGTTTATCGAACGTGCACAGGAGGAGATTCACAAACTCAATGAAGACAACAAGCGGAATGGATGCCCGGAAGCGGCAGATCCTGGAAAGTATCACGCGCGCGGGTTTTGCCAGGCCGGAAGACCTGGCACAACAGCACAATGTGGCCGCCATCACCGTCAGACGTGATCTCATCTGGCTTGAAAAGGCGGGTTTCCTGAAACGAGTTCATGGCGGCGCCATTCCCAATGACAACCCACTTTCGGTCATTCACATAAATATACGCATGCGATCTGCAATGGACGAGAAACGGGCAATCGCCAAAGCTGCAGTTAACATGATAAAGACAGGTGAACATATTTTTCTGGATGCCGGTTCCACCTGTCATTTTCTTGCAGAGGCACTTCCCGAAGATAAGGACCTTACAGTTATCACCCATTCACTTGACAATGCACATGTCCTGTCACAGAAACGCGGTATTCGCACCATTGTACTGGGCGGCGAACTGGATACACGACTCAATGCTTTTGTCAGTCCAATGACCGAAACTGCTCTTACTGCATTTCATGCCGACAAGGCTTTTCTTGGTGCAATGGGAGTTGATCCAAATCGCGGCATTTCGAATAACAACCTTGCAGAGGAACGCATCAAGTTGCTTATGACTTCCAATGCACGTGAAGTATTTGTACTCGCAGACAGTTCAAAGCTGGGAAAAGTTACTTTCCGTTCCATTCTGCCTTTATCCAGAATATCCCATATCATTACCGATAAAGGCGCACCAAAAAGTTTCTGTACCACTCTCCGTCGCAAGGGAATTAAGGTCATCATAGCAACATAAACTGGTCGTAGATAATTTCGCAAAAGACAAGGCAAGAATAAGCCCACTCGAGCCTCTACGTTGCAAGTGTATTTCGCGGGAAAAATATTATTGGTACGATACTCAGCTTAAGGAACGGTAACTTCACATTCCGCGATCTTACGGTCGTAGAAATCCTTGAGAAGTAATCCCCTGTCATATAGAACATCGAGTTCTCTTATACGGCCGGCAACCTGCCCCTTGGTGAACTTGGGCTTCGCAGCTGCGAGTACCGGCTTGACTTCATCATCTGTTATCCCGTGATTGAAAATCATCAGATTGTCAATTATACCGTCAAACGATTGATCTTTTTCTTCCGGTGTTGGATTTGATTTATTCATTCCGATGATCAAACAATTGGTATTTGCAGTAATTTCTCCCTTCCAGGAAACCACCTGTTTCTGTCGTTGACCATCCACAAACAGTTTCAGGTTTTCACCGTCATATGTTGCTGCGGCATGGTGCCATTCATCATCCGTAACATTACTGTCACTCAGGCAGCTATGACCATTGACTGTTACACAGAGTTTATCCTTATTCTTCGCGTCCTTGGAACTACCGGTGATACTCATGGAGTAACCGTTGTCTCCGCACTTGTCGAGGAGATACCGTGCAACAGGGGCCGATTTGGCGGTTTTGAACCATATTGTCCAGGTTGCCGTTTTTGAATTCAGAAATGTGGAATTGGTCATCACCATGTAATTGTTTGTTGGTGCAAAAGTAAAAGCTCCGGCCTGCTTGCCAATGGGTGTCCACTTGGCGCCAAAGATACGGCCACCGTTATTCCGGCCAGTCTGATCGGTCTGAAAGTTTCCAATATCGTTGAAGTTGATGTGGGCCACGTTCCCTTGTGGAAAGTCAGTCGTTTTCTTTACTTCCGGCTTCTGTGGTTCCTGTTTCTTAACTTCAGGCTTTGGTTTTGGCTGAGGAGGAGGCGGAGTGTATACCAATGCCGAAAATTCCTGCGCTGGAACAAGATGTCTCCAAAGGAAAGCCTGCATTCTGTCTTCCGACGGCACGGCTCTGCGGACAATTGCTCGTCCTGCATTCGTGGCGCAACCTTCAATCACCAGATTCATTGGTTCCTCTGTTTTAGCCAGGAATGTTTTTATTGAAATGCTTGTCACTGCCTGCGTTTTCATCAGAAAACCCCATTTTGACTGAAAAGCATTTGTCGGACTTTTCACGTAAAAATTGATCCTGTTGGTAAATCCATCCTGACGAATGGCATAGACTCTGATAGAAGAAGTGGAATTACTGCTCATAACGATACTTGACGGAACAAGACGCAACGCAAAATCCGGCTGAGGCGGACTGATACGCAGCCTATACGCAAATTCTTCACCACCATTGTGCTGGGTATCATTCAAATGTACATAATAAATACCATCCGCGGGCAAGGTGGCCTTGAGGTATGAATCCGCATGGTGCGTATTCAAGCCGGAACCAATATCTTCGCAATCATCATTAATCTCCAAAACTTTACCTTTAGCATCGGTCAGTTTAAGTACGGAATCCAAAGGAGAATCAAGCCGCCGCGCATAAACCTCCGCAACTACATTGTCACCCTTCTTACCTTCCAACTGGAATATATCCTTGTCTCCAGGCTTGTTAATACGCCCGTTAACAATGACAGGAAGCGTCACTTTCTGGGCTGTTGCCGGCGCGTTATTCGGCTCATTTTCCAGACATTCCGGCAGTGTATCCATGGCAAAAGGAACTTGATTGGAAACAAATTTATCCTTACCACGTGCAGTGATCGTGTATATACCCGGAGCTGTATCTTTAATTTCAGGCGTAATACTGGTTTCCGTGAGATTCCACCCTTTTACTTCGACCTTCGTTGCAGAACCCACTTGCCCACCCAGGGGGAAGATACTCGTTACAAACGGTAGTTCACCGATGGTGACACGATAGACAAAATCCTCGCGACCACGATAGATGGAGTCATAAATCGCAAGCAGATACTCTCCATCCTCAGGGACTTCACAAAGAATAACCGGATCAGGTTTGAAACGGAAATCATCATTATATGCCACTTCTTTACCTTTAGCATTGCAAAGCACAACTACCGGCTGAAACCAACCCGGAACGGCATCTGCCAGATACGGAACTAAGTCCCGGGCCAGGACAGTAATGACCAGTTTTTGCCCTTTACGCGCCTCGAATCTATACCTGTCGACGGTACCCTGGGCTATCTGGCCGTTCATTGCACATGGAATTTTGACGCACACTTCATCGTCATCCAAGTCACTCTGCGCCCCTGAACTGCCCATCGTCATCGCCGGCGTCATCATCGTATCCATCATCATATCCGCACCGCCAGCTGGCTTTGTATCACGCTTTTTCCTGCGCAGGCTCTCGCTCTCCTTGCCAAGGACCACAAGAGGACAAGTCACCATTGGCTCTCCAGAAACCTCGGGCACCTGGCCAACATAAAACACAAGAGGGTTCGACACTCCACGCAGCGTTGCAATCCTTATCTCCCTCTTGCCAGGTTCTGCATCAGGGGCTATCGTAACCTCTGCAATGACCAGACTTGCGATTGAGGAACATGCCGGCCGATTAACATATTCCCGGATCAGCTTTTGAACTTTTTCGACCATATTTGTTATTTTCAGGTCCGGTTCAGGCGGCAGATATCTTATTTCCCTCAGTTGTTCGCTTAATATTCCGATCTCCTGTGGGCCCATCTTTGGATTATATTCCAACACCTTGACTTTAACACCGGATCCCGAGACAAACACATGCATATTGCTTACTGCTGCCAAACCCTGTCCGCCGAGTGTAATCTGGAACGTAGTACCCTGCTGTCCGCCTGCGGGATAGACAAAACCAATATACTGCGCCTGTACGACAGAAACGAGCACAAACATGAAGAACAGGCCTATGATCAAACGACACCGATATCTGTTAGTAATACATTTCATCATTCTTCCCATGTTGCCGAACAAATCAGTTCTTAACCTTAATGCCAAGGTAGGGCGCGACCGCCGGGCGCGCCGTTCTCTAAATATAAGCAGCGGGTCCGGCGGCCCCGCCCTACCAAACACGAAATTACATAATTTCTTTCAAACGTCCTGCCACTTTAGCGCCCTTGTCAGCCGACGCCAACACACGTGCTTCAACACCCTCTGGATGGGGTAACTTGGCATCGGCATCTATACCAGCCAATTCATAAATACTACCTAGAAGATCAATCGGATATACAGGCCGTTCCTTGACTTCTTCGCCCTTGTCATCCGATGAACCAACTATTTGACCGCCTTTGAATCCACCACCCGCAACCAGAACAGAGAAGACATTACCATAATGGTTACGTCCGCCATTCCACGGCGGCTGCCAGTCAATTTTCGGACCTCTGCCAAACTCACCGCAACACCAGACAACGGTGCTCTCCAGCAAACCACGATCCGACAGATCCTGTAATAATGCTGCCAATCCCTGATCCAACTGCGGACATTGCCGACGCATGGTCATGAAATGGTTGGAATGCGTATCCCAGCCGCCTGGGTAGTTGATTGTAACATAGGCAACACCTGATTCAACCAATCGCCGGGCCACCAGGCAGTCCTGTCCGAATGTATGACGGCCATAGCGATCCCTTAATTCAGGTTTTTCCAGAGAGAGATCGAATACTTCTTTACCTTTACCAAGAATCAGATCATACGCCTGCTTTTCAGAATCTCTTAAAATTTTCAACTCTGGATTGTCCGGCATTGTCTTGCCCATTGTGTTCATCTTCTGGAGGAACTCGCGCCTGGCTTTTTGCCGGTCATCGGTGATACCCCTGGCAACAACACCCTCCACCTCAAACCGCGGGGCATTTGGATCTCCACCTGTGGCAAAAGGTTTACATTTTGACCCCAGGAAACCAGCTTCAGAAAACCGTCCTTGAGGTTGCGTCAGCACCACGTAAGGCGGAATTACACCCTTGTATCCGGCGTTGTACCCTTTGAACAGCGCAAACACGGCGCCAATACACGGATAAGCCAGCCGCTCACCGGGCAAGTGGCCGGTCTGCATCAGGTAGGCCGCCGTTTCATGACCATTATTGCGATGGGTCATACTGCGGATGATGGAAAACTTGTCCGCCTGTTTCGCCAGCTCCGGGAACAATTCACCAAGCATGATTCCTTTTACGTTGGTTTTAAGTACTGTTGCAAACTGTCCCATGTACTCGTAACCCGCATCAGGTTTCGGGTCCCATGTATCGTTGTGCGACATACCACCCCACAGGAAAACCTGGATTACCGATTTTGCCTTTGCCTTGATCTTGGATGCAGCAGTTGCTTGTGCATCAGCTGCAAAGACCGTCGGACCCAGCTTGTTAGCCAGCATCATTCCGGCTGTACCCATGAAACCGCGCTTTATCGCCTCACGTCTGGAAATCGGGGTACCGTGAATACCTACTGAATCAGAACCCTGAGATCTATTGTTTGGACTGTATTCTATACTCATATTCAGTCTCCTTTCGTTACTTGTCCGGTTATACTGGAAAAGTATCTTTACTCCTGTTAATGCCTATAGAGAAATTCCTCGCTGTTGAGCAATGCCCAGCCCAGATCAACCCACATATCACGCCCTTTTACCACGCCCAACTTTGCATATTCTTCTACATTCTTCACTTCGGCAAATGTCGGAAAACGTGAAAGAATTGTCAGGTAAATATCTTCTGTGATCTCTGGTGATCTGTGATTTTTACCCAAAACGAATTTAAGCATGGGGCCTGTTTCAAGCTTGCGCTGAATTTGACCTGAATTCAGAAGGTACATCCGCTGGGTTGCAAGAGGACGATTCATACGTTCCTTTTCCAGACCGGTAGCGCGCGCCGGACGACCAAATAACTCCAGGAAAGAACTGGAAATACTGCCGTCCATAATTGCAACCGATGGCTTGTTGTCCGGGATAAAGGTAAACGGCTCCGGAATGGCGCTCGTATACAGATCCGACTGACCGGTAAATTTGTTTATGACATCGATTAATACTTCAGCGTCCAGTCTGCGCACTGGATAGAAGGCAAAATTGGCCTCAGCTTTGGGATCACCAGGCTTGGAATTGATCGAGGAGAGTTGATATGTTTTTGAATTCAGGATCAATCGAAACATGCGTTTCATGTCGTAATGACTTGCAACAAACTCTTTCTGCAAGTATTCCAGAAGTTCTGGATTGCTTGGCGGATTGTCCGGCCGAATGTCGTCCGGCTCATGAATGATACCCCGCCCCAACAGCCAGGACCACATGCGATTTACGATATTTTTTGTGAACCATGGATTTTTAGGCGTAATCAACCAGTCTGCAAAAATCTCACGCGGATCCCGGTCCCGGGGCAATTTGACTTTTTTCCCATCGGGGAAAACCCCCTCTCGCGGTACTTTCGCAACTGGAGGTACAATTGTAACCTGCGGTACCGCATTGGTAACCTGTTTCGCCACGGCATTAGTGGCTTGTTTGGATACGGCGTTGGTAGCCGACGATGCAACATTTGTTGCCAGGGCTTCAGCAGCGGCAATTGCTTCCTGTTGAAGCGTGTAATCTTTCTCAGTATCCCAGAAAACTACTTCCTCTTTCCATTCCCTTGTGGGCTTATAAGTGATCTGCGAAAAGAAGGCCTCCATTCCTATTAAAGTATTTGTCGGCCAATTCTCAGCCCTTGACCCCATGAATACCAGGGCCACAACAGTTGCAAGCCCTTCCGGGGTCTTGTTTTGCACGGCGCGATAGAAGTTGACCGGTCCAACACGGAAATTACTTCCGTTCGACACAAGCATTTCACGGACAAATTTGTCATAAGGTTTGTTATCCCTGAGAGACGAGCGAATCCAGTGGTGATATGCCTGTGCCGCATTGGGCCACAAATTGACAGGGAACTCCGCCTTGATCTTCAGGATATCACCCCATTTCATTGCCCAGTAATCGGCATATTCATTCCGTTCCAGCAGATTATCAATCAAGGCCTTGCGTTTGTTCGGGTCCTTATCCTGAATAAAATCTCTTGCTTCCTTTACAGTGGGTATCGTACCAATCACATCCACAAATGCACGCCGGACGAACACCGCATCGGAACAGATAAGCGGTTTTATGCCCATTTTCGACAACTTGCGGAAAACGATTTTGTCAATCTGACACTCAGGGGTTACGGTACCAGCGATTTCATAAAGATTGGTCTCTGACAACATTGTTATCGCTGCATATATATTTGTCGGTGCCGCTACAGTTGCTGGTGCCTTTGATGCAGACTTTTGCGCTGTTGCAGTTGCCTTTGTTACCGCTTTTTTTACAGGTTTCGATGCTGTTGCTTTCGCATCTTTTGCAGATTTTGGCGTCGTCGGCGCTGGTGCAGCAATTATATTCAGAACCATCAGAAAAGAAATAATCGAAGTCAGGAACGTTTTCATTCAGCATTTCCTAAGTTTATTTTACGCCAGAATACACTTTGAATAAGAAATTGCTTTTAGAGGAGAGCAATTCTAGAACACTCGAACTTACATTCTTATCCCAATTTCCACTAATAATGATAACTCCAACGTACTACAAGTCAAGGCATTTTCATCCTTTTCTACCCGCTACACCTGCTCTGGAACAACAAACGGCTTCCGATACTCCCGGGTCAGTAACTTGTTGGCAGAGTCGGCAAAATCACCCGTAAATCGCTCTGTTGCAGGATCCATTGTCAGCATTGGTCCAAGGATCCTGGGTGTGGCCTTGAAATTCACTTTATTAGCCAGCAGGTGCTGTTCAAAACGGTCAAAAGTTTCTGCCAGTACCTTGTCACTTTTAACAACTTCAAGAACCTGGTCAGAGGACACCTCTTTACCGACAATATGGGAAATATTACCCATGTGACAAAGCGCAGCGGATAAATGACCTTCGCGAATATCCGCCTTGAGGTCACTGATGTTCCGACTTCTTACTGCTTTTATAAAATTCTCGTGATGCCCCCTCCCACCCGTACCTTTGAACTGTTTGATTTTCTTACCGTCATTATCATACGTCCAGCCGCCATCACTCCAGGTTAAATAACCATTTTCACAATGGACAATCAATCCCCCCCGAAGTCCTTTATACGAATCCATTGCCGGATCACCTTCAGCCCGCGGCAAACCTCGGACTTCGAAAATAATGGGTACCGGCTGATAATCCAAAAGTACAATCTGTGTATTAGGGGTACGGCCATCATCAACATAACCAAAACGTCCTCCAATACTGATCACACGGGGCGGCAGGCGATTTTCACCCAGGGCCAGGCGACATAAATCCAGGTAATGTATGCCGTTATTCCCGAAATCGCCGTTTCCGGTTGACCAGATCCAGTGCCAGTCATAATGGAGTTTTTTTCTCATTAATGGTTCCATTGGAGCCGGCCCACACCAGAGGTTGTAATCAATCGTGGGAGGTATCGGCTGAGGACCATCCACCTTTCCGATACTGCCACGGCGAATATAAATCAAGCCCCTTATCAGCTTTATTTTCCCGAGATTTCCATCATGGATATGTTTGATGGCTTCCGGGAAACCTTCATCAGAACGTCTCTGCGTGCCTGACTGAACGATACAGTTATACGTACGTGAGGCTTCAAGCATTCGCCTGCCTTCCAATATGTTATGAGAAACAGGCTTTTCGACATATACATCCTTGCCTGCCTGGCATGCCCAGACCGTTACCAGGGCATGCCAATGGTTCGGTGTCGCAGTGACAACAGCATCAATGTTTTTGTCTTCCAGCAGTTTACGGTAATCCGAATAGGTATCTACGTTGATCTTTCGGTCTGCGAGTTTCTTTTTTTCCCTGTCAAGAGCTTCGCTGTCAACATCGCAGATAGCCACTACTCGAACACCGGGAAGATTGCTGAACATCTGTATATGGGAACTTCCCTTCCCGCGAATGCCCACAACTGCAACCCGGATATCATTGTTGGCCCCCAACACACGGGAAAATGGCATAGATAACATGGCTCCTGCTACTAGGGAATTATTCAGGAATCTCCTGCGAGTGATCGGTTTCATCGTCTGCTCCTCCTTAGAATTACAAGACAGGCCTTTTGATGCAAGTCAGCGGAAACGATTACCAGTTTCTTGTCACATTTGTCGACTTAAAGGATGGGAGAAACCTACAACTGCCGTCCTCCCAATACAACTTTTTTCTTCTTTCAAATCGCAACATCCAAATGTTTATTACAGTAAGAAAGAATAGATTCGAATGTTACACTTCCAAACTGAAATTGATTTGTTATAATAATGGTATATTAAACAAATCAGCCATGATTGAAAAACCAAATAAAAATGATCCGGTGATAATTGTCGGGGTTGTCTCTCAGGAAAAAGTGGAAGACATGTACCAGGTGGTCCTGCACAATGACAACTACAACGATGCGTTTTACGTGGTGAACTGTCTGCAACAGGTTTTCCATCACGAGGCTTCCCTGGCCATCAAGATCATGCTGGAAGCCCATAACAACGGTAAAGCCATAGCCGAGGTCGAAGGCGCCGAATCGGCCAGAACACACTGTCAACAGCTTCACTCCATGGGTCTTACCGCCACAGCGGAGAAGATATAATGCCGGTATTCCGACTGGGCAGTAAACTCATTTTCCCACCCGTACGTCTCGCAGAAGAAAATGGAATACTTGCAGTCGGCGGGGATTTGAGTGTTAAACGGCTTCTTCTTGCATATAGTTCCGGTATCTTCCCATGGTATTCCGACGAGGAACCAATCATCTGGTGGTCGCCGGATCCAAGGTTCGTGTTGTTTCCCGAAAAACTCAAAGTGGCAAAAAGCCTGCAGCGTATTATCAAGAGCGGAAAATTTCGTGTTACTTTCGATAAGAATTTTAAAGCCGTCATCGAAAACTGCCGGACAGTCAAACGCCCTTACCAGGACGGCACATGGATCACCGATGATATGATCAGGGCATATTACGCCCTTCACAAAGCCGGTTATGCCCATTCAGTAGAAGTCTGGTTGAAAGAGAAGCTTGCAGGCGGCCTCTATGGTATCTCGCTGGGCAAATGTTTTTTCGGTGAATCAATGTTCACGCACGTTTCAGATGCAAGCAAGGTTGGATTTGTAACATTGATGCAACGCCTTAAAACAGAGGGCTTTAAGCTCATTGACTGCCAGGTTTATACTGACCACCTTCTCCGCTTTGGGGCAGAAGAAATTCCCCGCAACGATTTTCTGTCCCTGTTAAGTAAAGCGCTTTCTTGTGACACTTCCGACCATCCGAGGTTTATTGGGTAGTTGTGTTGATTGTCGTATTGGTTGGCGTTCCGGGATGTCCAGTGTCATATGCAACCTGATCCACTGACGCCTCTCCTTTCGTACCGTGCTGATCGTAGACAATAACACTGTTTTCTCCGTTGCTTGCAGTTCGCGTGTAAACGGCAGAGTAGCCGGAAGTAGATGTAATGCTGCCAAACTCGGGGTTGGAAACGCTCCATTCGAGCGGTAACGCAATTTCCCGTGTCGCACTCACAACGGCAAGGGTAAATGTCGAAACATTCGGGCCAATGATTGAGTTGCCGGGAAAAACGTTGAGGGCATCATCACTATCTTCGCAACCTGTCATAAGCCCACTCAGGACTACGCCAACGGCCAGAGCGACGACCAATTTTCCAAGCAACATTGGCCTATTGTATTGCTTTGTCATCATTAACTAATCTCCATAATGCTACCCATTTTAGATCAATTCTCAGGGCTGGCAAGATATTAGCAAATTATATCAACAGTAACGCTCTTTTGGGATGCATTTGAAAGATAAAGGCACAATTCGACAAACAATCCTGTAGACAAAATATCTGGTTATGGCGGGACATCTAAGATATGGTTGTCAGCTAATTTAGAAGACGCGGGATTTCAAAACCAGTAGGGAGGAACAAATCATGACAAGTCGGAATGTGAGAGGATGCCGTATGTTGGTTACCGCCGTTTTATCCATGTTTGTTTTCCAAATGACGGCGACTGCGCAGTTGGATGAGGCGGAGAGACTTATCTATCTCGCCAAGGCGATAAAGAGGATAGTTGTAAAACAGATCGATAAGGCACAGCCGGAAGATGCCAGCAAGGCGGAAGTACAGAAGAGTTTTGCAGTAACGGCATATGACAAGGACGGTAAGGTAGTAAATGTGTCAAGTGATCAGGCTAACAAGCTGTATAAATGGACCGTTAAGAGTTCGTCCGGTACGTCCGCGGGCCAGAAAGGTGTCATAGAGCAAATTGAATCCGCCAATGACAAGACCGGCAAGGCCAGGAATGTGCTCAAGCTTGCCATGGACAAGGGACAGAAGGCGGCAAAACTTGAAGTACGTCTTGCAGACCAGTTCAGTACTTACAGCAGTGCAGTCGGGAAAAGTTCGATAGCTATGGGTAAAGGTGGAGCCGGGATGTTCAAGTCCATCGGTCAGTGGATTGGAAAACATCCTTACTGGTCAACAGCCGGCGGGGTAGTTGCTGTTGGAGGCGGTGTTGCTATTGCAAGTAATAGTGGCGGCGGCGGTGGAAGCAGTAGTCACAGTGGAACAGGGGTGACCACGGGAACTCAACTGGTTCCATCCGGCACGGTTGATGTTACGGGAACGTGGCATGGGACAACCACCAGCGGAGAACACCCCGGACAGTCCCTTACGTTTAATCTCAGCCAGTCCGGAACCAGCGTATCAGGAACGATTCAGATAGCAGGGTTTGGTGAGTCATCTGTTGCATCATTGTCAGGCTCCGTCAATGGAAACACTTTCAGTTTCAGTTTCACCAACTTGGATGGAAATCGTGAGTCACATACATTGACGGTGAATGGTAATACAATGGCTGGAAGCGGAGCGACCCTTTCAAGGTGATTGAACTTTTTAGGCTTTGATCTGAGATATAGTTGTCAACAAACACAATGGTCTAAAGAAGATACACGTTTTTAAAACCGATAGGGAGGAACAAATCATGACAAGTCGGAATGTGAGAGGATGCCGTATGTTGGTTACCGCCGTTTTATCCATGTTTGTTTTCCAAATGACGGCGACTGCGCAGTTGGATGAGGCGGAGAGACTTATCTATCTCGCCAAGGCGATAAAGAGGATAGTTGTAAAACAGATCGATAAGGCACAGCCGGAAGATGCCAGCAAGGCGGAAGTACAGAAGAGTTTTGCAGTAACGGCATATGACAAGGACGGTAAGGTAGTAAATGTGTCAAGTGATCAGGCTAACAAGCTGTATAAATGGACCGTTAAGAGTTCGTCCGGTACGTCCGCGGGCCAGAAAGGTGTCATAGAGCAAATTGAATCCGCCAATGACAAGACCGGCAAGGCCAGGAATGTGCTCAAGCTTGCCATGGACAAGGGACAGAAGGCGGCAAAACTTGAAGTACGTCTTGCAGACCAGTTCAGTACTTACAGCAGTGCAGTCGGGAAAAGTTCGATAGCTATGGGTAAAGGTGGAGCCGGGATGTTCAAGTCCATCGGTCAGTGGATTGGAAAACATCCTTACTGGTCAACAGCCGGCGGGGTAGTTGCTGTTGGAGGCGGTGTTGCTATTGCAAGTAATAGTGGCGGCGGCGGTGGAAGCAGTAGTCACAGTGGAACAGGGGTGACCACGGGAACTCAACTGGTTCCATCCGGCACGGTTGATGTTTCGGGAACGTGGCACGGGGTAAGCACCAGCGGAGAAAACCCCGGACAGTCCGTTACGCTGAATCTCAGTCAGTCGGGAACCAGCGTATCGGGAACGATTCGGATATCAGGGCCTGATTTGACAACTGTTTACCCATTGTCAGGCTCTGTAAATGGGAACGTTTTTACTTTTAGTTTCACCGATATAGACGGAAACGGTGAATCAACTTCAGCCACGGTGAATGGTAATACAATGGCTGGAAGTCAATTTACCGCTTCAAGGTGATTATTGCAGTAGGTTGTTAACCTTGAGATTCTTTATCAGGCTGTGTGTGGAAAACTTGCAGACCTTTCTTGCCTTGCGACAGTCACGGTCGAAAACTGCTTCAAGCCAATCCAAGAGAATCTTGCAAGGGCCGTTGTAGTGTGATTTTCTGGTTACAGCAGCGGTATTCCTATCCCCAGCCTTACTCTATCAGCGGACTCGTTTCAGGGGGTCAGGTCAATCAATAGTAATAGATGTCTCCGCAGTTGGGGCAGACGTCATAAACATCGTAATACACATAATCTTCCTGGTAATAATATCCATCAGAATAATAGTCATCGGAATCGCCGTGGTGGCAGCCATCGCGATGATCATTATCCTCGCAGCCTGTCATACCAAACGCGCAGACGAATAACAGTAGTCGTATCGTTTTCATCTATGGGTCCTTCCTGCCCGCATCGGCCTTGGTCTTGAACAACTGATCCTGGGTGTATTGTGAGAAGGTACTCTTATTAGCTGGGGACGATAATGACTGCCATGATGGCTGTCATGGGATATCTCATGGAGCCCGTATACAATAGCCGCTCCAAGTATAACATCTCCCAGGCTTATCCTGGGGACGGGCGGTGGGCTTGGTTGTACATAAACGTACCTGGTAGTTACCGGTTGGGGAGGTTGTACGTAAACATACCTTGTCACCGTGGTTACCTCCTGGGCACGCACTGATACCGCGAATACCAGGGCAACTGCTGCTGACATTATGTATCTTTTCATGACACTCCTCCTCTTCATATTTGCCGCTATTATTACAGATATGGTTTTATAATTGTCACTCAAATGTAAAAACTCATCGTTTCCGGACCTTACTGCTCTGATATTGCATTGGAAACATACGGATCGGAGGGTGATTCAAGAATGGCGCGCCCAGATGTTTTGGCCTGGAACCAAATCTATGACTGGATCAAATATATCAACCTAGTACATCCAATCCTATTACCTATGATGGAGGCCGATATCGGTACGCGCTGGTCATTAGGCAGTCATGGCTTGCCCTACCCTATACAGTCGTTATCAGGATCTTCTGCCCGGAGATCGACGACAGGGCTCGAACCTGTCTCCAAAGTCCAGAATCATTTATGAAAAATGGCTCATATGTACATGGGTATGCAACCGGGAACCCACACGCTTCCCCCTAAGGCAGTTCAATTGAAGCGTTTTCGGGCAGTTCCATATACTTGGTGTTATCGCACAGGTCTTGCACTCTGAGTTTAAGCGTTTTCTCCTGACCGGGGGCGGGATCGCCGAAAAGGTCTGCGTACTTGCCCAAGTCCGTCCTGAACTTGCCCCGGAACACGGACTGCACCTTTTCAGTAACGTCCACACCTGGCGTTTCGTACCGCTTGTCGGTCGCGTAAACGCCGAGCTTCACCGCAGTCGCATCGCAGGTGAAATTCCCGTTGTTGCCGATAACAATATCGACGTGCTTTCCCAGGTCGCCGGGGTTGATGTAAACTACAAATTCTGATTTGTGGGCGCGTATTCCCTTTCGTCCCCGTTCCGGATACAGGACGTTGAGAACTACCGGCGTTTTGTCATCTTTCCAGTTGACGAGTTTCAGTGAAACGCCGTTACCGCCGCGATTGGTCAACATCGTTCCCGCAACCCCGATACGCTTGCTGGAAAGCTGCGAGCCGGGAGTCCAGCGAATCACATTATAGCTGTCGACATTGGCTATCGGATGTGTCAGCAGGAACTGTTTCCGCTGGTCAGCCGGAATAACCCGGTCGAACATTTCTCTTGAATAATGCCGTCCCCAGTTCTCCTCCATGTTCTGCGTGGGCATGTAGTCGGCAAAGAAGCCCAGGTTCGCGCCTCCTTCCAGGCCGTAAGCGTATCCAACCGGGCAACCATCAACCTTGAACTTTGAGTTCAACTGCTTCTTGTCGGAATCTCTGGCCGTGGACAGTAGACCGTCGTTCTTGCAGTTGAACAGCGACCACGAGCCGGATTTCGATTTGTCGGGAAACACAGCCGGTACGTCCTGCTTGCCCTGCGGGTTCTGGTAATCGGCAGCCAAATCGGCAACCAATTCGCCGTCAACGGTAAACATATCCTTCCAATTGCCATCGCTCTTCGGACCATACCACGCGAAAGTAATTTCCCCGTTGGCCGACTGGCGCGGCTCCGAGAGCAATTCGTCGTCTACGATACGAATCGATTTCGTATCGTTGAGATTCGGAATCTTGAAATAAACATCGATACCGTTCGGATCGACGAATTCTGTCAGAACGACATCGACCGGGTCACCCGTGCGTTCGGGATTCGTCCAGGCTTTAACGACAACCTTCTGCCCGTTGGGACGCACTGAATCGTCCAAGCTCGGGTTGCCGATACTGGTCGGATCGAGAACCAGATCACGGGGTTTCGGACATTTCTTGAGTACTTCCGCATTCAGTTTATCGCTGAACGTAAACAGAACCGGTCCCCGCATAAGGGCAACGCGGCCGTCCTGAATCATTCGACCACGAACGAAACGCCAGTTCATCGGCATTGAGACTGTTAGAATGTCGCCGGATTTCCATAGCCGTTTGATTTCCGCGTAGCCGAGTTGGGACTTATTTAGGGCGCACGGCACATTGCACACGACACACTCCATGGTTTCTGCCCAGCGCGGAGTGCGGAACCTGAACGTGAACTCGACCGGCTCTGAGCATATAAACGACAGTTTGACCTCGCCGGAGTTCGGGTATGTGGTTTCCTGTTTGATCTCAACGATCTTGCCGTTGACATCGAATTTCTTGTCAGAGCTGGTGAACAGGTTCAGCGCAATACCGGCGTCCTGGGTGCGATAGTAGACCTTTTCTGGCAGTTCGGCTACCGCGCGTCGGAAGTTGCCGTTACAACAGAAGGTATCGCGCTCTTGAAAACTCCTCTTCCCCGTAAACGGCGTGAAGTAACATATATGCCGTCCGTCCGGGGATTGCGCTCCGAACAGGGCGTTGTAAATCGTTCGTTCCATAATATCCCCATACCGCATATCACCTTCCAATCGCATGAGACTGTCGATCCAGCGGAGAAGGTAGGCCGTAACACAGGATTCTTCGATAGCCCCCGAACCTTTTTGGTTGTACGTGAAATGCTCTCCTTCGGAGGTTGAGCCGGTAACCAGAAGACCGCCGCGTCCCCGTTCCAGCAATTCCTGTTTCATCCACAGGCTCTTTTTGAGGTAATCATCGCCACCCAGCAAACGATACAGTCCCGTGTCGGGATACATATGCGACAGCATAACGTAGACGTGGTAGTTTGCTTTGGAGATATTCCTCTCCCACGCATCAAACGGTTTCAGGTAGTACCAGTGCGGCTCGTATTGCAGGTTCCTGGCGAAGTCCAGATACTTCTTCCCGCCGGTTACACGATACAGTTCGACGAATCCTTCCGTAATTCCCGCAATGGACGTTCCGCCAGGAATAATATGTTCACCATTTTCGTTCGCGGGGAACATCCTCATGATGTAGTCGGCCATGACTTTCGCGTCCGCCAGGGATTGGGGATTTCCCGTCGTGCGATAGTTCCGCACCAACGCCAAGTTGATGTATTCCTGCTCGTGGAGAATCCAGTTGACAACGTTTTGATGGTTCTTCGGTTCGACGTTCCAAAACCCCAGATATCCATCCGGATCGCGGGAAGCCCGTAGTTGATCCATAATATATTGCGTTCGTTCGGCAACTGCCGGGTCGCCGGTATATTGTGCAAACAGGCTACCCGCGTCAAAGACCTTGCCAATGCCGTAGTATACGTTGCGTATGTTACCCCGGTCAGTACGGTTCCTGAACTTGTCCAGCCAGTCCCGGTCCAGGTTGAGAACCATGTAGTTCTTGTAAATCAAGTCCATGATGCGTCGGTCGATTTCCCCGCCCGTCATTTCCCGGTGAGTGAACGTTACCGAGATCAACTTGTCCCCGATAAGCGGCTTGACGATATCCCGTTCGCTCGCAGACAGTGCGCTTGTCAAAGTAACGAGCATTGCGATGGTAAGTAATCGTTTCATGCTGTGTACCTTTCCGAGAAATGTTCCCACATATTCTTGATAAGATTATTCAATAATAGTGTAAGTTATGCTGTGAAAATCGTCTCCACATCCTTTTGGTTTTATTTTACATTTCTTTCGATTTGATAATATATTAAATTCCACCAAAATAACATGAATACAGTTTTGTCAACCAACTCGCGCGCACACTTCACTGATTAGCATCCACAACCACGCGGAAGCCAGTATTGCTGCCACGATTACGTGTAATTGACCTGGTTGATGCTTTAACGATTAACTGGATTTTGCGGATCCTCATACGTGAAGTTCATTTCCGGACCCGGAGCACTGATATGACTGATCTGGTTGGGTGTCCGACGAATAACACCATTCCGGTAAGTATCCGTCGTCGGAGGAAATGGAATGGTTTTCGGATAATCGATCGGGCCCTGACCGAGCACCGAGTTGGTATGTCCGCCGTAGTAGTAATCTCCCCCATCTCCATAATTTTTGCGCCTTTCCAAATGATAACAGCCGTCGGCCTGGAGCAGGGCGATTTTGTAATGCCGCCCATTCTGCGGCCAGCGATCCTGACCGGGATAACCTTCGTCATTATTACCTTTCTTGGTTTCGTCGATATGCCAGATTGCCAGGCCACCCCGCGGCAGCTTCGGCCCATTGTAGAAGAACAGGGGTTGACGGTTCTCGATCAGCAGGTATTCCCCCTTTTCGTAACCTTTTGTTATTTTAAAAATGTCGGGAAAGGCCGCGCTTGAGCGAGCCGTGTAGACACCATAATTCTCCAATATTGTCGGCTTAACCCAACCAAGCGCCACTTTGCACCAGGCACAGGGGGAAACCGCGTAGTCGGGCTTGAGCACATACCAGCCCTTGGTACCGAAAGCCATCAGGCAATGGTGACCGATCCCGGCGCTGCTGTGATCGGTGTCGTATTGGTCGGGCAAATGTGCTTGATGCATCATCTCATGGCATATATTGCCAAGCATACTCCAAGCCGACGAAAGGTTCACAAGATACCGTACTTTCGTACCTTCTCCGCTGGTATATGTCCTGGCACCCAGCGAGAGTGCACAGTTCTGATACAAGGCCGATCCCGAATGGATAAACTGGATAGAATCGACCTCACCGCTGTTATCGCTGTCGAACTGCTTGAAGTCCAAATCGGGATCCACCTGGGCAAGAGCATTTGTGTAAAATTCGTTCCAGTTCGGCAGTTTCCCCTTTTTGTTTTTCTGTGTATAATACGTGCTCGGGTTCGGCAGTTTGACCCAACCCACAATCGTGCTGGTGATGGTGAGCTGCCCGTATGAGTTGGTGGCAAAAAAATCCCGAACGCTGCCTCCCGGAGCATAACGCGGATGACCGCCAACACTGTTGTAGCGAGCCTCATAGACCTCTTTGGGGGGCACATCCTTAGAGCCGGCGGCATGATCCGGAAACTGACACAGAATCACCAGATTGTGAACGGTGCCTGTTGTAGGCATTCCCGCGCCGATTAAGGCCGGAGACATTATCATCGTCATTAACACTGTACCTGCGCACAACGAAGTCCAGCGCGCAGCCTTTGAGACACTCACCAGTATTTCAAATAATGTTTTCATGGCATTGGGTCAGTTTCTAATGTGCGAGGGGACCCAAAACAATCGCTGCGATAATCAGAGCCATCGGTTTCATGTTTTTGGCCGAACATTTTCAGCAGATCCAACTGTACCTGAAAGAACCTACCTCGTGCGACTTCAAAAGAAATAAACGTGTTTTTGTGGGCGAATACTTTGGCATTGAGTCGATATAGAGCCGATATGGTGCGCCACCCATTCGCCGGTTGGAACCAGATCATACACTGGCTGAGACTTCTTCAACAATTTGCGAAGCATATAAAGGCAGCTTAAACCGATCCGATCACGCCTGATTGCCGCTTGACGCTTCTTTCGTACAGCTTAAGATACGGACCATGAATTTTCAGTGCCCAAACTGCGGTCAGCCGCTGGAGCAGAACGAAACATTGCTCCGCTTCCTAAGTGAAAACCTGGCGAATGGCATGGTTTACCAGATTGATAGCGGCGTGGACGGAAGGCAGCGGGCTTTCAGCTACCTGAGCCCGGCGATCGAACGGATGCACGGCTTGAAAGTCGATGATGTCCTGCGGAACCCAATGCTGCTGTATGGCCAGTTGTTGGAGGAGGACCGTCTCATGCTGGCGGAGAGGGAGGCGATCGCCTATACTCGCCGGACGCCTCTTGACGTCGAGACACGGGTCCGATTGCCATCAGGTGAAATCCGCTGGCGCCACTTCGTCTCCGCCCCACGGTTGTCCCCTGATGGCCGCGTTTTGTGGGACGGCATCGAGCTCGATATCACCGAGCAGAAGTTGAAGAGTGATGCCCTGCTGGCGAGCGAAAAGCGGCTGTCGAAAATGGCGACTGAACTCCGGCGCCAGAGTGCCGTCTTGAAACAGAAGAATGTGGCGCTCAAGGAGGTCCTGGCCCAGATTGAGACTGATCGCATGGAGACTAAAAAGCTTGTAACGGTCAACATCGAGAAGTCCATCATGCCCATCCTCAGAAAGATGCGGCTGGAAGCCGGTCCTAAGGATCAGAAATACCTGGACTTACTTGAGGCTGTTCTGAAGGACATCATGTCGCAGTTCGGCGCCCGCATCGCCAGCGCCACTTCCCTTTCCGCGCGGGAATTGGAGATCTGCAACATGATCAAGAGCGGGCTCTCGAGCAAGGAGATAGCGCAGATGCTTCACTTGTCGGTGCGTACCATCGACACGTTCCGGAACCGGATTCGAAAGAAGCTGGGTATAACCAGCAAGGACGAAAGCCTCTATACGCATATCCAGTCGTTTTCATGGAAGGCCTCAGGGGCAAATGTTGAGCCTTATTGATATGGCGCGCCCACGGGGAATCGAACCCCGCTTCCAAGGATGAAAACCTTGTGTCCTGTCCGATAGACGATGGGCGCCCTTAGAATTGAAACCATGGGAAAATACCAAGAATCGATTGAGAAACAACAAGAAAATACCGTTTTCGATACAAACACCGACAGGGGCGGCACAACCATTTTAAATTTTTCTTTTAACCGTTCTTATTTCCCTGTTGCAGCGCTTGCAGACAAATATATGATTTGGGAGTTTTATCAGGGTGGTATTGCAGTATGGACATTTACCTTCCCTGAGCGTGTCAGCCTGGGATATACCTTCCATAAATTCGTCCAACTTCATTGTTTTCTGTGCAAAACCGGCATCAAACTGAGCCATCGGCTGGCCTGCTTCTTTTTTCATGGCTTTATCCGGTTGCAACTCTTCTTGCAAAGACGTTTTCGCCGGCTCTTTATCCGTTTTGGAATCAATGCCAGGAATAACAACCTGTGAACCACACTCGGGACATTCGACTGCCGTACCGGCAAGCTGAAGATAATACTCATCTTCAATCTCAAGATTTACGCCGCACTGGGAACACGGCAGTATCAGTTTTGGGGGAAGCCGCAAACCAACTTCACAACCAGGACATGAGATCAATTCATTCCTCATTTCGTAAGGCGCGGAAAGATCACTGCAACAGGAAGGACACAAAAATCGGAGTACGGGTCCCGGTGCAACAACAGTTGCCTGACACGACGGACAAACAAAAGACTGTCCTGCCATCTCTTCCGATACCGACAGGTTCAATTCACACCCCGAACACTTGAATAAAATATCACTCATTACCGTTTCCTCGGGGGTGGAGTACGACCAATATGCTTCAGCACGGTCTGAAGATCTTCCCAGACTTCTTTCTTTGCCGGTGGATTCCTCAATAGATAAGCCGGATGATACGTCGGCATTAAATCGATACCCTCAAAACTCAGCCAGTTGCCTCTCAATCTGGTAATGCCCGTACTGAGATTGAGCAGACCTTTGACCGCAGTAGCGCCCAAGGCTATAATCACCCTGGGTTTAATAATCGCAATCTGGGCCTTAAGATATGGAAGGCACATTTCCATCTCATCCGGCATCGGCTGGCGGTTATTTGGCGGCCGGCATTTCAGAATATTGCCTATAAACACTTCTTCTCGTCGGTAGCCCATTGCTTCAATCATCTTGGTTAACAACTGGCCTGCCCTCCCTACAAATGCAAGGCCCTGCAAATCTTCATCTGCCCCGGGCGCTTCCCCGATAAACATAATGTCAGGATTAACCGCACCCTGCCCCGGAACTGTCTTCGTCCTGGTCTCGTGAAGAGAGCATTTCCTGCAGGCGGTAATTGAAACTGCAATCTTCTTTAATTCCGGATCAACAGGTGACGTCGACATCGCCTTAACCGGAGGTGTTAAGTCAGTTTTTTCAGATGCCGGAAGTTTGGATTGTGAAATGAGGGGACGTGTAATTACTTTTGCCGGTATTGAAGAAATACTTTTCAGGACTTCGGATGAAACCTCAATCTCGCGCTGTCCTTCGTCCCTCATGTATTCGAGATACTGCGAAAGATCGTCAAGAGTGTGCTTGAGAGACGACACGCTAATCACCATCTCCATTATCAATTATAGGATTAGATCCATTATTGTTGAGGCTGCCATTTTTCTTTGCGTCCATTCGTGCCTTGTGTGCCGTCATCCCTTTTACAAATAATGGGCCGATTACAATATAAACCACAGCAAGAACAAGCAAAACGATGGCAACGCGAACAGACAGAACCCTGACTTTACAAAACAGTAAACCCACTAAAATGGCTGTTGGAACAAAGATTGCCGCTTTTTTCGAAGGCTTGGGATAACGAAGATTGGTGACCTGGAGAACTGTAAACACAAGTATTCCAATAAGAAATAGTGTGGCAACCTTGCCTTGATCCAGCGAAAACCTGTCATACGGTGGAGTCTGGCTGATAAAAACAAACAACGCCACCCATGCAGCATTTGCCGTTATAGGAAGCCCCGCATATCCAGCCTGGCCACGCAGAGGATCCTTCACTTTGAATCTTGCCAAACGGCATACCCCCGAAACAGCCACTGCGGAAGGAAGAAGAACACGGATAACTTCATCTTTACTCTGAAGCGTAACAGCAAAAATCAGAATGGCTGGTGCTATACCAAAAGCTGTCAAATCGACATAAGTATCAAGCTCGGCACCAAATTCACTGGATCCTTTGAGCATCCTCGCCATGTTACCATCCAATCCGTCCAGTATCATCGCCAGCATGATCAATTGTGCTGATAGACGGAAAAGATGCGGATTGGACCCGCGAATTCCTTCAAAAGTTACAAGGATGCTCAGGAACCCGGACAACATGGCCAGCAGGGTTACAATCGTGGGCACAACCTGCCGCCAGCTTACAAGGACAGGATCAGGATCTTTTGGAAAACCCAGCCACTTCACTTGTTTACATCTCCCTTTATTCTGCCGATCCCAGTCAATCCGGCAGACACTTTGTCTCCTACTTTCGCGGTAATTTCAACATCCGATTTCGGAAAATACATATCAAGCCGCGATCCGAATTTCATCATACCGATCCTGTCGCCCTTCTTTAAATCAACAGGATTGTCATGATCCGGCCAGTAAACAACCCTGCGACAGACAGGTCCAACGATCTGTTTCACCAGACAACGTGTCTTACCTTCTATAAGTATGGCATTGTGCTGATTGTAATCCGATGACTTTTCCTTGAAGGTAAAGAAATGCTTGCCCTTGAAATATCCAAGGAATCTGGATTTACCTGAAATCGGCGCCCGATTAACATGTACATCAAAGAGACTGAGAAAAATACTTACTCTGATAGTGTCGGTTTTGAGATCTTTTTCCTCTCTAACGTCCTTGATACAGGCCAGAACACCATCAGCTCCTGCCAGAATAAGGGCCTCATCTGCTGGCGGTGTACGTTCCGGATCACGGAAAAAATAAAAGAAATAACTTATCAAGACCACCGCAGGTATCACTCCAGACAATATTCCACGCTGAACAGTTATTCCACATAACCTGCAAACAACGGCAATAATAATGCCAAAGACAATTGCCCCAAAAATAAACGGCACTACTTCTTCTCTTACACCCATTTCTTTTATCCTCTAAAAAACTTATTGATTCTCCGTAATGCCCGACATTTTGTCAAGAGTCCTTGGGGTCAATGCCGAAGCCTTGTGATAAATTCCTTTATTTCGTCCGGAATTGGCGCTTTGAATGTAACACGTTTGTTTGTCCCTGGATGATTAAACGACAAAACGGCGGCATGAAGCATCTGCCTTGCGGGATGCAATTCATCATGTTTCAGAGTTTTACGTCCACCATACTGTCCGTCACCGGCAACAGGATGCCCTATATGCGCCATATGAACCCTTATCTGGTGAGTACGACCGGTTTCAATCTTCAATCGAACCAGACAGAAATCGCCAAATTCCTCGACGACTTCATAATTGGTTATGGCAACCCTGCCTTTGGACACCGGAGCAACCGACATTTTTTTACGGTCACTTCCACTTCGCCCTATGAGCGTTTCAATTCTACCGGAACGGGGATCCGGAATACCATGCACAACAGCAACGTATTCCTTCCCCACCCTGTTATTCTTAAACTGACGCGCCAGAATATTCATGGCACGCTCATTTTTTACTGCAACCATAACTCCGCTCGTGTCCTTGTCCAGCCGATGTACAATCCCAGGCCTCATTTCCCCTCCAACCCCGGCAAGATCAGAACAATGATAAAGCAATGCATTTACAAGTGTTCCCGACGGATGTCCTGCAGCCGGATGAACCACCAGACCAGCAGGTTTGTTGACAACAATTATATCGCTGTCCTCATAAACAACATCCAGCGGAATGTTTTCACCGGTAACTTCGACAGGGGCTACAGGAGGAATAGTAACCTCCACGCACATGGCTTTCGCAACCCTGGCATGCATCTTGACGCTTGACCGTCCGTTCAGCGTGACAAAACCGGACTTTATCAAAGCCTGTATCCTGGAACGCGACATTTCGGGAAGCTTTGTTCCAAGCCATACATCGAGTCGCTGCCCTCTTTCTCCGGGGCCAACTGTAAATGTAATCTTCTGCGTTTCCTGGATTGCAACCATGGTGATTTAACTCCGGTTTGCGGGAACCGAATCTTTTTCGCGGCGCGACAGGAACCAGATCGCAAGCCCCAAAGCAAACAGGCCAATACTGATGATCTGGGCGACAGAAAGTCCCATGCACCATCGCATCCTCTCGTCGCCCCTGTAAAACTCCAGCAGGAAACGTCCGACAGGATATGTGATAAGATACAGGGCAGTGATACGTCCATCGACTTTCCTGTTACGGTATGCCCATACCAGCAGGAAATACAACAAGAGATTGAACAACGCCTCATAAAGCTGTACCGGATAAACAGCCAGGCTGCATTTTGCATCAGCAGCAATCTTCCCGGCATATAACTGGTTATCCCATGGAAGACTGGCCCGGGGATAAGTCACAGATAACAGGCCACTGTATTCACTGCCGTAACAGCATCCGTTCATGAAACATCCTATGCGTCCAAATACATGCCCAAGCGGTACTGATGTCATGACAAAATCAACAACCGACATAAATTTCTCACGGCGAAACTTTGAGAAAAAATACAATGCAAGGCCAGCGCCAATAAAACCGCCGTAATAAATGAGACCCCCGCGATGTACATATAGAATAGTAACCGGTCGTTCCATGAATGTCCTGAAATCCGAAATAACATATGCTGCGCGCGCTCCGATTATACCGGCAACCATGATCCAGAACAGCATATCGGAACAATAATTGAAGTCCCGTCCCTCTTTCTTCCCCAGTAAAGTCCAACTGGCCAGGGCAGAAAGGAAACCCAGGGCCATCATAACTCCAAACCAATGTATGGGAAACTCCCCAATTTTGAAACATACTGAATGCATATAACGCTTTTCCCCTTTTCTAATTTGAAGTAATATAGATGAAAAAATAGATATGGACAGCTCGAAACTCGCGTTCTATGATCATTTATTCATTGAAAATGTGTTAATTTTAAAGGTTTGAGGGAATGGATCCGGAAAGTAAAGATATAGGCATATTAACTGACAGGGTTTCGGAAGCAACCTGCGGCAAGTGTGGCTGCAAAATAGATGTTGCCGATCTTGAACCTTTTCTCGGAGTGGAATGTCCTGACTGCGGGTCTGTCGAGAATGTACCTGCAAAGCTTGGTCAATTTCTTCTTCTGCACCTTATAGGCAAGGGTGGTATGGGCGGCGTTTATTATGCCGAGGATACCGCGCTTGGCCGCCATGTTGCAATCAAGGTCATGCTCCAATCACTGGGTGATAATCATGAATTCGTAGAAACATTCAAACGGGAAGCCCAGGCTGTAGCCAAACTAAACCATCCAAACATTGTACAGATATATGCCTTCGGCAAGGAAAAAGGTCAGCCGTATATTGTCATGGAACTGGTTAGCGGCCAACGATTAGATAAAATGATGGAAGGTGGAACGCAGGTTGATCAGGCGCTTGTCATGAAAATTTCCGTGGATGTTGCCGATGCGCTCAAGGCAGCAGATGAAATCGGCCTGATTCACGGCGACATAAAGCCGGAAAACATTCTACTAGATGAAAAAGGACAGGCGAAACTGGTGGATTTCGGTCTCGCAACATTTGCCCACCAGGCAGCTGGAGAAGGCGTCTGGGGCACACCATATTATATCGCTCCGGAGAAAATCAGGCGCCAGCCTGCTGATGCCCGGTCCGATATTTACAGTCTTGGCGCCACACTTTATCATGCACTTACCGGTAAGCCTCCTTTTGAAGGAACAACCCCTATTGATGTCGTGAAGGCCAGGCTGGAACGGGACCCTGTCGGACTAAGCATACTCCGTCCAAAGATTGACCGGTTCGTTGAAAGTATCGTAATGAGAATGCTGCAACGCCAGCCCGTCAAACGTTATCCCAACTATGCCTCACTGCTTGGAGATCTCCGGAAAGCCGTACAGACCCTTGGCCCTGTCAAAACCGGCGCTTTTTCCGTGAAGAAACAACAAACTCTGATTGTATCCAAACATCGCACCTCTCCGATTACCATCAACGCAAAAACCGGCGAAGTAAAGAAAACAGATGAATCAGGAGTCCACAAACCGGCAAAAATATATGTTACTGCTGGCGGTGGCAAAGAAGAACCAGATTCTCCAATTGACACATACAAACAAAGCTTTCTTCAAAAACTTTCTTCAACGAAAAGAGAAAAATTAAACATAAAGATTCCTAAATGGGTTTACTGGCTTGCAGTTATCGGATTGGTAATCTGGGGTATAAGTGGAATTATCTTACATTCAAAACACAAGAAAGAGCAGGCAAGGGAATACAAAATTGAACAGCTGAACCTTAACAAAGAAAAAACAATAGCTGAACAGAAATTCACCATGATTCAGCTTGCTGTAACAAATATCTGCAAGATGAACATGGCGGCAGACTCCTGCATGGATAAAGTCACCAACGCCGTGTTTGTTGTTACGGGCGACATCTTTTCCAAGCAGGCGCCAAAACCACAGCCAATAGAACCTGTTGTAAATGCCTCAAATGCCGTACAAGATGCAACTTCATCAAATGCCGTTCCGCCAGTCATAGTAGAACCAGTTGCAACAAATGCTCCTGCCAAAAAAACTAAGCCTGCAAAGGCCAAAGTTAAAAAGGAAGGTGATGGTCCTCCAGGTGAAGCGACAAGGGAGGAACTGGATCAGATGCGCAACCAGGCAAAAGATGCAAACAAGCCTGCGGCAGCCCCAACACCGGTCGCTCCGCCACCTGCTGTCGCCCTACCACCAGCCGTCGTAGCACCGGTCATCCCCGAAAATGAACCTGAAATCAAAACACTTGCCAGAAAGACATTGGAGATCGCAACCAAACTTATCGAAAAAGCAGATTCTGCAAAATCAATAGAAGAGGCTTCTGAAATCTTAAAAACTGATGCATTCAAAGCGCGAACATCTTTTGCCGCCGGTTTAAAAAACAAAGAACTCGCAACACAGCTGGAATCCATAAAAGCAATAGAATCCGAAACAAAAGAACTGTTCACCGAGTGCGAAAAGACAACAAAACAAATAGAATCTATTCGCATGACATTCGAAGAGGAAGTCCAGGCAAGAAAGAAAGCCCAAGAGGAGGAAGCAAAGAAAATGGCCGAGGCGGAAGCGGCAAAGCGTAAGGCTGACGAACTGAAAGCCCTGATCGAAAACGAAAAAAAACTTGTAGAAACAGCAAGGAAGAATTGCGTGCCCATGCTGAAACTGTATGATTTTAAAGGTGCGCTGGATTCCGTGGCATCACAAGCTGCCACATTCCAGACCGATGAAGGAAAAACTGCAATCAGAATACTCGTCGACCGATACACCTATCTTCAGAAGTTGAAACTCTTCCTCGTTGAACGGCTCAAGGTAGGGATATTCCAGTGGGGCTGGCTTAGTCCAAGCCAGGACATCCTTGGGGCTGATATGACCGGTATCAAGATACGCGGGAAAACCGTGTCGTGGTCCGAAGTCAATGGTGTACAACTCCTGAGAATCATAAATCATTGTCTCGCCGACAAAGGTGTTCAATATAAAGTTAAAGCGGAGAATGCCCTTGCCGCGGCTATTCTCTGCTACGAACTGGGTGGAGTTGTGGAGGCCAAAAAATACGCAGAACAGGCAGTCAATTTCTCAGTAAGCATGAAGGACGATGTTACAAGACTGCTGACTTTTGACGAATAAGGGAAATTCATTTTCTTTCAGACCTGTCATCAGGATCCAGAACAAGGCTGACAGAAGTTATTTTGCCCTTGCCAAAACGATTTTGCAGATTCAAAAGCATTTGCCGGCGACCATATCTGAGAAGTTCATTTAACCATACAGAACTGTCCACAAACACAGTAAGTCGCTTTTTTTCCATTCGGCCAGGTCGTGTGTGTTTTGCAACCGCCTCCCCGGCTATCTTCTGCCACTCATCCTCAAGAACCGTCAGCCAGTGTGTATCCTCAAGGCCGAGTTTCTTCATAACTCCAGCCATGGCATCAGAAATCCTTAAAGGATCGGCGATACCTTCAGGCGGCCTGTGGTTTTCTATCCTGAAACGTTCTCTTTCCACCTGCCATCGCCCTTTATTATAGGATTTCCTGCCCATTTACTTCATATCCCTGTTTTCGACGTTGATTACTGAATTCTGTATTTAAGAACCATTTGACATTGTTTATGGCTTAACATATTTGGGCTTGATCCGCAAACCCCAACAATGGCACATTACGCCGTTTTTATTTTTTGAACAAACAAGGAGAACCAATGAAACAGACAGTTGCCGGAAATATGCTGATAGCACAAAGCGGTGGACCTTCACCCGTCATTAACCAGAGTCTTGTCGGCGCCATCATGGAGGCAAAAAAACATAAAGAAATTAAAAACATTTATGGCGCCATGCATGGAATCAAGGGAATTCTCGGCGAAGACTTCATCGACATGAGGAAGGAATCTGCCGCCACACTGAAAGCTGTTGCCAATACGCCCTCCTCGGCGCTCGGCAGTGTGAGGAAAAAACCTTCACCCGAAGATTGTGTTAAAATATTTACCGTACTGAAAAAATATGAAATCCATTATTTCTTCTATATCGGTGGCAACGATTCAGCAGAGACTGTTCACATAATCAGCGAAGAAGCCAAGAAATCCAATTTCGAACTCCGTTGCTTCCACATCGCAAAGACAATCGACAACGATCTCAGGGAAAACGACCATACACCCGGTTTCGGTAGCGCCGCAAAATTTGTGGCAATGGCACTTATGGGCGACAACCTGGATAACCGCGCCCTGCCCGGCGTTAAAATAGATGTGGTTATGGGACGCCATGCCGGTTTTCTTACGGCGGCCTCAGCCCTGGCACGCGTCTATCCTGACGATGGTCCGCATCTTATTTACCTGCCGGAACGGCCATTCAACATGGAAAAATTTGTTGCTGATGTTAAGAAAGTTAACGAGAAATACGGTCGTTGCGTAATTGCGGTTTCAGAGGGTATTTCAGATGAAAATGGTCAGGCAATCGCAGCGAAATTCAGCAAAGAAGTTGACTCCCATGGTAATGTTCAACTCAGCGGAACAGGCGCTTTGGGCGATCTGCTTGCGGCTGAAATCAAGGCCAAAACAGAAATCAAGCGTGTGCGTGCCGATACATTCGGATATCTGCAGAGATGTTTTCCCGCAATCATTTCTGCAACTGATTCGAAGGAAGCGGCACTTGTCGGAGCCACGGCAGTAAAGCAGTCCCTTAAAATTCCAAGCGGTTCAATTGCAATCAAACGTAAACCGGGCAAGAAGTACCAGGTGTACTTCGAAGCGGTACCTTTAAGTGCAGTGGCTAAAGAAACCAAACACATGCCTGACGAATTCATCAACAGCGAAGCCAACGACGTGACAAAGGCATTCATTGATTATGCAAAACCAATTGTTGGAGAACTCCCGGTAATCGGCAAATTCGCCGGTAAAAAAGTAAACAAGAAGTAACTATATCGTTAATACAAAAGGCAGTTGGCCGCAAAATACAGCCAACTGCCTTTTTATTTCGCATTCCTGTTCTTCGACAACCGGATTAAAATCGTATTTTCAAACTGAAAATCACCCGGTACCAGCATTACGGCACTGGGAAACGGGAGGTAAGTTCACCCACCTTTTCACGCGTTTTCTTGATAAGCGATTCGTCATTGATGTTGCGCAATACGCCAACAATCATTCCGGCAATTGCTGCCATTTCCGGTTCTTTCATGCCACGGGTTGTGACCGCAGGCGTACCAATACGAATACCTGAAGTTACAAACGGACTGTTCTTATCGAATGGAATCGCATTCTTATTTACAATTATTCCGGCATGATCGAGCGCCAATGCCGCAGTTTTGCCTGTCAATCCGATATGGGTGACATCAACAAGCATCAAATGATTGTCTGTGCCACCGGAAACCAGTCGCATTCCATCACTCAGGAATACGTCGGCCATTGCTTTGGCATTACGCACAATCTGCTGGCCATATTGTTTGAATTCCGGTTTCAACGCCTCGTAGAAGCATACTGCCTTCGATGCAACCGTATGCATGAGCGGCCCCCCCTGTAATCCGGGGAAAACCGTTTTATCAAGATCTGCACCGAATTGGGCACGGCACAGAACCAATCCACTGCGCGGTCCACGCAGGGTCTTATGCGTCGTTGTGGTTACGAATTCCGCATAAGGTACCGGGCTCGGATGACTTCCAGCCGCTATCAATCCGGCAATATGCGCCATATCGACCATGACCATTGCCCCGACACTGTCGGCAATCTTACGGAACCTTTCAAAATCTATCACTCTTGGATACGCACTCGCCCCTACAACAATCAGCTTGGGCTTCTTTTCCCGGGCCAGCTTTTCCACTTCATCATAATCTATTACTTCCGTTTTCTGATTAACACCGTACGAAACGATATTAAAAAGTTTTCCTGAAAAATTTACGCTGCTGCCATGCGTAAGATGTCCGCCATGCGCAAGGCTCATCGCAAGAATCGTGTCTCCCGGCTTCAGAACAGAAAAGTAAACAGCCATGTTGGCTGAACTGCCGCAGTGCGGCTGAACGTTTGCATATTCTGCACCGAAGAGTTTTTTCGCGCGTTCTATTGCGAGGCATTCGGCAACGTCAACATAGTCACAGCCACTGTACCATCGTTTGCCTGGATAACCCTCAGCGTATTTGTTGGTCATCACGGACCCCTGCGCCTCCCTTACTGCGCGGCTGGCGTAATTCTCCGAAGCAATAAGGTTGATGGTTACATCCTGACGGTTGATTTCATCGCGAATTGCTGCCCAGATTTCGGGGTCCTCTTCAAAAACACCATCAGATTCCCAGGCATCGATCGAGTAATCATCGATTTTACCGATACGCCGCACATGCCTCTGCTCGTTGCTGACATCACAAGTCATCCATGCTTCAAGCACTTCCTCCGCGATTTTGGGAGTAACGTATTCGCCGCCGAGGACAAGTATGTTGGCATGGTTATGGGCACGAGTCATTGCCGCCATTTCAGCCGAGAAACACACCGCTGCACGAACACGCGGGAATTTGTTGGCCATCATCGCCATACCATTTCCGGTTGTACAAACCAAGATGCCCTGATCTGCCGTTCCGTTTGATACTCGCAACGCAACTTCCCGGGCATAGTCAGGATAATCAACCGAATCCTTGCTGTTACATCCCAAATCTTCAATCTCAACATCAAACTTACCCAGCCATGTCTTGATCATTTCTTTTATTTCAAAACCGCCATGATCAGCTCCAAGTACTATCTTCATTGTATACCTTTCATTCTGATTCAAGACTCTTCATAAATACAATCAATTCAGGCAAAGCCCCCTCTATTTCATCGCGGATCCCGCGGTAAATCTCAACCGATGCACCAATTGGATCCTCGACATCTCCACCCCGCCTGTTGGGATCAAACGACTTAAGGAGAAACAATTTCTCCGTAACGGACGGATAAATTGTCCGCAACTGAGCAAAATGAGAAGCCGTCATTACCACAATAAGTGAAGCTGCGTCAACCAATTCCCTGCTTACCGGCTGACTGGAATGAGGACTCATGTCGATTCCCCGTTCTCTGAGCACCTCCACTGCCGCCCTGCTTGCAGGCATTCCTCTACCTGCCGACAGGCCTGCTGACAGTACTTCCCATTTGGAGTTGGGGCCGAGCCTGTCATGTAAAAGATATTCCGCCATGGGACTGCGGCAAATATTGCCGGTACACAAAAACAGTATTTGTTTCTTAGACATTAAAGACCTGTGGTTTCTTAGAACCTTTTAAACAAAAAAATTATTGCTTAATACATGCCGTTAATTCATCAGCGCTGATCGCGCCTTCCCTTAAAACAATGACCCTGCCATTTTCCACTTTTGCAACTGTGCTCGGAATCCCTCCGGGAACTCTTCCGGCATCAAGAACAAGTTCAACCGAACCGCCAATTACATTGATGGCCTCGTCCGCAGTAAGCGCAGGCGGTTCACCGCTCACATTGGCGCTGGTAACACGCAGCACCCCTCCCGCCGCCCTTAACAATTCCAATGCCACATCATAATCAGGCACCCTGAACCCTTCTGTCCCTGCACTTGTCATTAGAACCAGGGTCAAGGCGCCCGGCCAGAATTTCTCAGCCAGTTTTCGTTCAATACGATCAAATTCCACACCGTATTTTTCAACCTGACCTATATCAGCCGCCAGTATCGGAATTGGTTTGCCACGTTCACGGCCCTTCGCCCTGTATATCTTCTCTTCTGCATCTTTTATCCGAGCATCAGCTGCAACACCATAGACCGTATCAGTTGGCACGATAACAAGAGAACCGCCACGAAGAACACCTGCTGCACGGTTTATTGAATCGTTTCGTTCAGCGGATCTCTGCCGAACCTGGAGTATTAGTGGCTGTTTCGTTCCCATAAAAAACCGTGGCTTTCAATCCCAGCAGAATGTCCGTGGTCCTGAGAAGGGCCGGATCGGAATAAACTTTTTTCATCAATTCCCTGTCTAACTTTGCCTTCTCCGATTCCGGTTTAATCGTAATACCCTTTTCAGGAATTTTAGGAGTATCCCTGCCAGACACTGCGGCAATTGTTACATCCGGCAAAACACCGGTTGATTCGAACTGGGGACCGTTTATCACAACCAGCCTTGTTGCAATACGAAGGATCTCATCCTGAGAAAGCGGGATATTCTCCCTGAAACTCGCATCACCGCTCGTATGGGAACCTACAATCAATACACCACGCCTGTTTTTTAACAGAGCAACCAGTATCTCGCTGGCCTCAGTTGTGGCTTCATTTACAATCAACATGAGAGGCATGTTACTGCCAAGCGTGGCAGTAATGCCCTTCAAGCGATGTGTCTTGATCACATTGCCCTGTCTATCTTTGATCTGATACAAAAAGGGATCTCCCGATACATACAGTTCGGCAATCCTGTCAACCGACGCGAGACTTTCTCCTGAGGCAGACCGCAAATCAAGGATAACCCCTGTCTTTCCAGCCTCACTCCATTTCCTTATAAGACCCACAACTTCATCCGCAGCATCCCTGTAAATACCCCTCAGTTTCAGATAACAAATACCTTCCGGCCATTCTTCTGACTTCGCAACTGATTTCATCATCAGAAACTCATGATATTCTTCAGCCGTAAGAAGTATTGCGTGCGGATCAACAGCCTTTACCAAACTTTCAACGGTTGCCTTACGGGTCTTGTTTACATCAAAAGGAACACTCTTATCCAAAAGGACTTTATAAACATCCTCAACGGGCTGTGGTCCGTCTACGCAGAAAGCACATGCAGACAAAAGGAAAACCGGTAGACCTGCAGATAAAAAGAATGACAACCTCATGGACATTATTTCTTCTTGAGGTCAGCTTGAACTTTTGAATTTCCGCTGGCCACTTTTTCTCCAAGTGTTTTTTTGTATTTCTCAAGTTTCCTGGTCAATTCAGGTTGTCCTATGGCCAGCATCTGGACCGCAAGTATTGCGGCATTAACAGGTCCAGCGTTTCCAAGTGTTACAGTGGCAACCGGAATTCCCGCCGGCATTTGTACAATTGCCAGTAAAGCGTCCATTCCATTCAGGGCTCCGCCCTTTACCGGAACGCCAATAACAGGCAAAGTCGTGTGAGCCGCAAGCACGCCACCCAGGTGCGCCGCACCACCTGCCGCCGTAATAATCACTTTCAATCCCCGTCCTGCAGCTTCGCGAGCATAAGCGGAGGCCATTTCCGGAGTCCGATGAGCGGAAATCACCCTGACCTCATAACCAACCCCGAAACTGTCGAGAGTGGCAGTAGCCTCCTTGAGCAGGGGCCAGTCCGAATCACTTCCCATTACTATTCCAACCTCTGTTTTTTTGCTCATCATTTTCCCTCCAACCTCATCACCAACTTAAAAATCTATATTATCGATTCTTGTTTTTCCTCAACAAACTTTGCTTTTCCAGAAAACTTCAAGCCTATGTTACTTTGTGTCTTTTCTCAATGCCCTGGCCGCAATGTCTTTCCTGTAATGCGCCTTGTCAAATTTGATCTTCTCTATAGCTTTATAAACATTACTGACTGCCGCCTGAAGGCCCGAACCCAGTGCTGTTACACCAAGCACACGCCCACCTGACGTAACAACCTTGCCGTTATCCAGCTTTGTTCCGGCATGAAATACAGTCACGTTACCAAGAGCCTCGGCGTCACTTACACCATCGATGGCCTTCCCCTTGTTATATGACCCGGGGTAACCGCCCGATGCCATGACAACACAGACACATGCCTCGTGACGCCACTTTATCAGTTTTTCTGAAAGAGTTCCATCAACACACGCCTGAAAAGCCGGCACAAGGTCGCCATCTATCCGCGGAAGTATTGCCTGTGTTTCAGGATCACCAAACCGGCAATTAAATTCCAGAACCTTGATTCCTTTCTTGCCTATCATCAACCCGGCATAAAGAACGCCCTTGTACGTAATACCGCGCTTCCCAAGTTCTATCAGTGTTCTTTCAAAAACTTCTTTGCGAATCACCGGCCAAAGGTCATCGGTCACCACCGGTGCCGGTGAATATGCGCCCATTCCACCCGTATTCGGCCCTTTATCATCATCGAATATCCGTTTGTGATCCTGCGAAGATGCAAGCATGACCACCGTTTTACCGTCAATCAGCGCGAGGATTGATGCCTCTTCGCCTTCCAGAAACTCCTCTACAAGGATTCGTTCCCCTGCCCAGCCAAATATCTTTTTTACCATCATATCCCGGACAGCTGCTTCAGCTTCAGCCACGGTTGTACAAATAACCACTCCCTTACCCGCCGCAAGACCCTCGGCCTTGATTACCAGCGGGAATTCCTGTTGACGGACATATTTGAGAGCTTCTTCAACCAAAGTAAAACTCCGTGAAGTCGCAGTAGGTATCCCACCCACGGTCATTACATCCTTTGAAAAAACTTTACTGCCTTCCATCTGGGCCGCCGCTTTGGAAGGACCGAACACCCGGAACCCTTCCGATGAAAAAATATCTGATATTCCGGCACAAAGAGGTGCTTCGGGACCAACCACTGTAAGGTCAGGTCTGTTCGTCTTTGCCCAGGTCAGCAGGTTGGGAATATCATCTGATTTTATCGCCAGGTTCGTTGCCACCTGGGCTGTACCTGCATTACCCGGCGCACAGAACACCTGCGGACGACACGAATCCTTTGACAGTTTCCACGCCAGAGCATGTTCACGGCCACCTTCACCAATAACGAGTATTTTCATGAAGACACAGATTATCGAAATCCACCCCGTAAGAGCAACCATGATTTGTTGTAACCAAGATTAAGAGTTATGACTATTTCTTCTAGCCTCCCGGGTTACTGTTACTGTATAGTTTCGCGTCGTCAACTAGACTGCAGGAGAGGAAAACATGATACCGCGTTATACTGGAAAAGAAATGGGAGCCATCTGGACAGATGAGAACAAGTTCCGGACCTGGCTCAGGATCGAAATTCTGGCATGTGAAGCCATGAACAAGCTTGGCATGGTGCCAAAAGCCGATCTGAAACGTATCCAGACCCGCGCTAATTTCAACGTCAAACGGATCGATAAGATCGAAGCAAAAGTTAATCATGACGTTATTGCTTTTCTTACAAACGTCGCAGAATATGTCGGCCCGTCGGCACGTTATATACACCGCGGCCTTACAAGCTCCGACATACTCGACACCGCACTGGCATTACAAATGGTTCAAGCAGTTGATATCCTGATCAAAGACGTTAAGGCCGTCCGTAAAGCTACTGCAGTAAAAGCGCGGAAATACAAATTCACACCGATGATTGGTCGTTCACATGGTGTTCACGCAGAACCGATCACTTTCGGATTGAAGATGGCCTTGATGTACGACGAATTCGGCCGGGCTCTGGAACGGCTGCAGACCGCACGCAAGATAATTGCCGTAGGCCAACTTTCCGGTGCTGTGGGAACTCATGCGCACCTTGATCCTTTTGTTGAAAAATATGTCTGTCAGAAACTCGGACTGAAGCCTGCAGCAATATCAACACAAATACTCCAGCGCGACCGGCATGCGCACTATATGGCAGCACTTGCTCTTGTCGGCGCATCGGTTGATCGCTGGGCAACAGAATTCCGCCATCTTCAGCGAACAGAAGTCCATGAAGTTGAAGAATTCTTCGGTTCCAAGCAGAAAGGTTCATCTGCAATGCCACACAAGAAGAACCCGATAACCGGCGAAAAGCTTTCAGGCCTTTCGCGCCTGCTCCGCGGTAATATGGTAGCGGCAATGGAAAATGTAGCCCTATGGCATGAACGGGATATATCCCATTCCTCCGTGGAACGCATCATCATGCCTGACAGTACAATTGCCCTAGATCATATGTTGAGGCAACTCGACAAACTGGTGACAAACATGAGGGTTTACCCCAAACGCATGATGTATAATCTTAATCTCACGCGCGGACTGGTTCATTCCCAGCAAGTTCTGCTAATGCTTACAGACAAGGGTTTTTCAAGAGAACTGGCCTATCGCATGGTTCAGCGTCATGCAATGAAGTCATGGGAAACGGGCGATGATTTCCGTAAACTTATTGAATCGGATCCGGAAATCATGACAAAAGTTAAAACAAAAGATCTTGATCGGGTATTTGATTTGAATGTGCACTTTAAGGATGTGAATAGAACGTTCAGGATGGTTGGACTTTAAAGAGAAGATTTTCGACCACTGGTAAACACGGATTTTGGAAAGGAAAGATAATAAGATGAAAAGGAAGAGATCATCATACGCAAAGGCTGGAGTAGACATAGACAAAAAAATGGCTGGTATTTCGGCCATAAAGAAAATGGTGGATCGGACGGGCGGCAGGGGTGTGTTGAGCGGTATTGGTCTCTTCGGAGGCATGTTTGAATCACCGGGCAAAGGCAAAGCGCTTGTTGCCAGTACTGATGGTGTCGGCACCAAATTGAAAGTGGCTGTCATGGCAAAACGCCATGATACAGTCGGCCAGGATATAGTGAATCATTGCGTGAATGATATTCTTGTCCAGGGCGCAAAACCCCTGTTCTTCCTTGATTACATAGGGACTTCCATTTTTAACGGCAGGATATTTCAGGATGTGGTTTCAGGTCTGTGTAAAGCCTGTAGAGAAAATAACTGCGCTTTGCTTGGTGGCGAAACAGCAGAAATGCCGGGTCTGTATCCTCCCGGCGAATATGACCTTGTTGGAACAATTGTCGGCGTTGTCGATAAGAAAAAAATCATTACCGGTTCTACAATCAAACCAGGCGATATACTTATTGGACTTCCGTCAAGTGGACTTCACACCAATGGCTATTCACTGGCACGTAAGGTTTTTTTTGAAACAGCCAAACTTAAAGTCACAGACAAACTTCCCGGAACAATTAAGACAATAGCCGATGCCCTTTTGGCCACTCATTGCAGCTACCTTAAACCTGTAAGCAAAGTAATGGAAAAGGTTCAAATTCAGGGTATGGCCCATATTACAGGCGGCGGGTTCCAGGACAATATTCCAAGGGTCCTGCCAAAGGATGCAGTCGCCGTCATTGATAGAAGTACGTGGAAGGTTCCCGCCGTGTTTCAGTTCATCCAGAAAACCGGGAAAGTTAACCGTGACGAAATGTACAGGGTTTTCAATATGGGAATTGGTTTTATCATTATTGTCCACAAGAAGGATGAGGATAAAACAATGTCAATTCTCGGAAGAACAGAATACACACCTGTTGTTATTGGGTACATTGAGAAGGGCGAGAAGAAAGTCAGGTTGATTGGCTAGGATTATTTCCCCTTGATTTTCCAAGGTTCAATTCTCAGGGAAGATTTTGTTGAAGTGTTTCGGTCAAACTGCAATCCGCCGCGAGATCTGTCAAATCGATCATCGCCGATTCCTGTTTCACGGTTACGGCCGGAGCCGGAAATATAACTGTCACGCCACAATTGTTCAGATTCACCCATCTTTTTCTGGACATCAGCTTCTCTTTGAGCGCGTTTTTCCTCTGAGAATATGGCTTCACCAAGCCATCCATTTCCCCAGCCATTATTAATTTTCTCAAAGGACTCGTCTTTTATTTTATCAGTAATATCATTCTCATCTCCGGACCCAAGAAACCCTTTTTTATTTTTCTTTTTATTAGCCAGGTTAACGGTTTCGTTTTCATCCATAGCCGACATTACCTCAAAAGGAATCTGTTCTATGCTTGAAAGTCCAACGCCAGGCAGATCACCCATTTTCTTGTCCGGGAGATCCACGAGTTTTTCGGCAGGTAATAACACCTTGGTGAAGGGTTCATGCATCTGTATTGGGACATAGCCTCTTTCATCGTTTGAATCTGCCGTTATTTCATCATATGTAATGCCAATAGGGAAAGCAGAAGTCTCTTGCTGTTCTTTGTTGCCCGAAACACCCATAATGAACACTGCACAAGGTATTGCCAACAAATATAAATATCTTTTCATATGAGAAATATTACCATTACCAGCAGATATTTCAATCCCATTACATGGAGTTTGTCCGAGTTCGATTGACAAACTATCACCTTTTTCCTCATTATCTGCCCTTTTAAAAGGGGAATTTCTTCAACGATGAACCAACAGGAATTGGCGCAAATACGTAAATGGTACATGTATTTTGCCGACAAATACCGCGCAAAAGACGGATCCATGCATCTGGTGTTACAACTTAAATTTGATCATAGTCAAAGGGTCGCTGCTGATTGCAGAGAAATAGCTACTGAGCTGGGCTGGCCGGATTACGAAATCACTACAGCTGAGGTCATTGGACTTCTTCATGACGTATCAAGGTTTCCTCAGTTTGCCGAATATAAAACATTCCTGGATCACAGGTCTTTTGATCACGGTGAACGCGGGTACCGGATTGTTTCCGAGGCCGGGATCATGTCACCGTTAAACGGTACAGAACAAGCTGAAATCCTGAACAGCATACGTTATCATAATCGCAGAAATATCGATGTAGAACTGGATCCAGACTGTCTGCGATTTCTTAAACTCATCCGCGATGCCGATAAACTGGATATACTTGAAGTTGTGTATGACACCATAAAAAATAACCGCCACAAAGACTACCCGGAAATACTTTGTCACGTTAATCCGGACGGTCCGGCCACACCTGAATTGATCGCCGAGATCAGAAAATACGGGTATGGTTCATTCGAATACGTCAAATCCATGACGGACATGAATCTCATGCGAATGACGTGGGTCTACAACATCAACTACCTGCCCGCCTTGCGCCGTCTCTCAGAACGCAGGCTTCTTGAACATCTTGACGAAACAATGTTAAATGATCCTGATGTTGAAGACTTAATGAGGAAAGCCCGCCGGTTTGTAAATAGAGAAACTAGGAACACAGAAATCCGTCAAGTCTTGAGATCGTATCTCTTGATCAGGCGCTGGAGATACGCCCTCTCTATACCGGCTTCCCGTGAGGCCTTGGAAACATTGCCGTCGTTCCTTTTTAAAAGAGCCGATATGTAATCCCGCTCAAATTTTTCCACAAGATCACCCTTTGCATCCTTGAAAGGCCTCATTTCCGAGTCCAAATCCCTGGAATTCTCGGCCGTTGTCTTCATCTTCCCAAGGTATAGAAATGAACTCAGGTTGATGGGCCGCTGTTTGTTATAAGAAGCCATTTCAATCAGGTTTCTGAGTTCACGCACATTTCCAGGCCAATCGTGGGTTTTGAAGGCTTCCATTGTCTTTTCAAAATCGGCAATTTGGTCCATTGCATCGCTGCCAAAGAACTCCTTCATGAAATGCTTTGCCAGCATGGGAATATCATCCTTCCTGTTACGAAGAGGAGCCAAGTCTATATTAACCACGGAAAGACGGAAATAGAGGTCCTCCCTGAACCGTCCCGCGTTAACTTCGGATTCAAGTTTCCTGTTGGTGGCAGAAATAATTCGCACATCAATATTCCTTAGTTTGTTACTGCCAACCTTCCTGATTTCTTTCTTTTCAAGAACACGAAGAAGTTTTGGCTGTAATTCCCCGCTCAGGTCGCCAATCTCATCCAGGAAAACAGTACCACCGTCGGCATATTCAAAAGCACCTGTTCGGTCGATATTCGCACCGGTAAAAGAACCTTTTGTGTGTCCGAACAGTTCACTCTCAATCAATTCCTTTGCCAGCGATGCACAGTCAATTACAATAAACGGTTTATCTTTTCTCGTGCTGTGCTTATGTATCTCTTCGGCCAATACTTCTTTTCCCGTACCGGTATCACCTTCAATCAGGATGGTTGCATCGGTCGGGGCATACGTTTCTGCAACATGAAAAACCCTTCTCATCGACACACTTTTCCCCAAAAGACGGCCAAAGGATTCGTTTTGACTCAGCGTATATTCCATCGCCTCTTTTAGCGGGCAGAAAACAACCTTGGTCTTCCCAAGCTGGATTTCGGTGCTCTGGTTGAGATAAGCCTCTGATACCTTGACACCTTGGACAACCGTACCGTTAGTACTACCGAGGTCCCTTATTACATATCCTTCCGGTCCAAGTTGAATCTCGCAATGACGACGGGAAATTGTTGAATCCTCAAGAACAAGGTTATTGTTAGGTCCACTCCCGATTGTGTAAACATTTTTGTCTACCATGAATTCCTTGCCTTGAAGCGGACCACTTATGGCAAGCAGTTTTGATTTCTGGACAAGTATGGCATTACGGGTCTTGTCTGCTGAAATTACAAGAGTAGGCCCATCTATTTTCTTAACTCTTCGATCATTTTCCATATCAGACACCTTCTTCTTGCCCCTTCGATCCACTGTGTACAAATGAATACACTCGTAATTTATAAATGTGTGCACTTATGTACACAAGTAAGAAATCGAAAAAAACACTTTTTAATAGAATTAGCCGCCTGAAATCATTGTTTATCAGCATGTTACAGATAATACCTTACTGTGTGATTATCCACTTTAAAAGTTGATGGCATGGATTCTGCAACAGTTTTTCCACATAAGGAGGACAAGAAGAAGAAATGAACAGTAAGTCAGATATGAAATCAGAAGTAATTATTAAAATACTTCTTGTTGTCTTTCTTCTTGGTCAGACCGTTGTAACAGCTGTTTCCGCCGCCGAAGAAGAAGATTGGCTGAAGAAACATGCTGTTATCAAAACCACAGAAACTCAGAGCCATGATGATAATGGCGACGTTAATGCAGTAAATACCATTAAAACAACAAGCATCAATATCACGCAGACGTGTATAGAAACCAAAACAAAGGATAAGACTGGCAAACTGGTTTTAACCAGCCGGACGACGGAAACTGTGGACACACTCGGAGGTAGAGCCACAATAATTGAAAGTCTATTACCTGGACAATCTTATCTTATCACAACGTCGATTACAACTGTACAAAAAATCCCCAACGGAACAGTGACAACAGTACAGTCACGCGGTACAAACGGCGTAATGCAGATTGTCAACCGAACTACTGCAACTATACATCCCGATGGTTCGACAACAACAATAGTTGAAGCACTTGACAAGCGTGGCAGGTTGGCACCAAAACAAACCACAACCTTTGAGGGCGGAACCATCTACGTCCAATAAGTTTAGCGCGTCAGGTTTGTATCAAAACAGACGGCTCTAGACTCCTATCCGCAATAACGTATGCCCATTTCAGTATCGCATTCTATCTGTAGCGAATTTATCCATAACTTCTTACCCGGAACATCTATTGTTTCTCATGATATATGCAGGCCAAAACGACGGCCATAACCTCGATAGTGTATTTTACACCTCCTTTGGGAAAGTCTGGGCTTCCTCCTTCTTCAGAAATTCCGCCGTCGCTCAAGAAGCTATGGCGGACAGGTCGGCGGACAAGACAGCGGATTCCTTTAAGAAACTGCGGATTTCACCCCGCAGAGCTTCACTGGCAAAATCTTTCTTCTTTTTGATCTCCAACGTGTGCGCACTACAGAATACACAGCTATATTGCAGAATGTATACTTAAGCACACAAAATAGGGCTTATCACGTATCATCTGATGATCTCCGATTTCATAATCAATTGCATTACAGACTGTTACGACAATACTCCTGCAGATACGTATCCGACTGGCACACATTTTGCAGTAGTTTTATGGCATGAAGCATAAAGTAACATTAAACGAGATGAAAAAGGAAGTAACCATGAAAACAACAATAGGATGTGTGGCTATTGTTACAACCCTTCTCACCGGATCCATTGTCCTGGCGGCCGAGGAAAATAACAACGAAGACTGGCTCAATAAACATGCCGTAACAGTTACAACATCAACAACGGAATGTGATGCGAACAACAATATCAAATCAATCAAAGTAGTTAAAGATACCACGATTTACATCAAGCAGACTTCTACCGAAATACAGAAGCCTGACGCAAAAGGTAATATTCAGACGGTCAGCCGTACCACAACTTCGCTCGACACTCTCGGCGGCAGCGCAACGATAACCGAATCGCTTTTGCCCGGAACTTCGAAGCTTGTCACAACAGCAATTACAACTGTCGAAATTACACCAGAGGGCAAGGTCACTACAGTTCGTGCACGGAGTAAGAGCGGAAGTATGAATGTTATAAGCCGAAACGTCGCAATAATTAAAAAGAATGGAACTGCACCCTCGGTAGTTCTCCCATAATAAATAAGATTACCTCTTCTGAAAAGGGCAGTACGGGATATTGAACGGTTAATGTAATGTGGAATTATGTTTTGGATAATAAGTAAAATGGGATATATCCCATTTTTTTGTTTTTAGTACCATATATGTACAAAAAAGATTTAAACCATAAGAACAGATCTGATGACAAAAGTAATTTAGTCGGGAAACCACCGAACCTGGGAAAAAAGGCGTTATTGTTTTTAACGCTGGGCGCCGCAGGAACGGTTGTTTTTCTTATAGTTGCCCATGTATTGAAGGATACCCGTCACAGGAAAGAACATTCCGAAGCAATTCCTACTACGGTTGAAGTTGCCTGGAAAAACATGGAAGATCACTTGATGCAGGAGAAAACGAGGCGCCATTTCGGAGGATCGTTACCCGCATCAGTTACGGAAACATTAACCACAAATGTACGTGGCCGTTTCAGTGTCTATCTGGAAGACCTGCGGACCGGCGTATGGTGGGGTATTAATGAGCAGGATTCTTATGTTGCGTGGAGCCTTCTAAAAGTCTCGACTCTGGTTGCCTTGCTGAAGAAAGCTGAGAGAGAACAATTATCGCTGGATAACAGAATCACCCTGACATCGGAGGAGAAAAAACATGAATCTTCGTTTGTCCAGCATGCCGCCGATGAAAGTTCTTTGTTATCGATCAAGAAGCTTGCAGAAAGAATGATTGAAGATTCTGATAATGCAGCAACAATTGCCTTGTGCAATCTTGTTTCGTTTGATGAATTTCAAGAGGGGCTTAAGGCCACGGAAATGCCGCTGGCATCACCACCGAACAAGTTACCTCTCGTTTCCCCGATACAATATGCCAATTTATTGCGGTCTCTGTTTTTTTCAAATTATCTGAAAAAACCATCCAGCGAACTGGTTCTTTCGCTCTTATCAAGCACTGTTTATAATGATCAGATCAGGGCGGGTGTGCCCCAAAAAGTGTTGGTAGCGCATAAAGTTGGATTCAATTCAGGCACTGGGGATTCCCATGATTGCGGCATAGTTTTTCTTCCGAAAAGGCCTTATGTGCTTTGTGTCATGAGCACCAATACCACAAAGGAAGAATCTGACAGGGTTATCAGTTCTGTTTCCCGCCAGATTTATGAATTCATGAATGTGGGCATGTCCGTGACGTATAACTTCTAGCATTTTTCTGTTATCTTCAAGCCTGCTTACAGGTGGATGCACTTGCCGACAGGCAGATGCATACTTAAGTACACAAAATCGGGCTTATCACGTATCATCTGACGATCTCTGATTGCATAATCAATTGAATTACAGACTGTTACGACAATACTCCTGCAGATACGTATCCGACTGGCACACATTTTGCAGTAGTTTTATGGCATGAAGCATAAAGTAACATTAAACGAGATGAAAAAGGAAGTAACCATGAAAATAACAATAGGATGTGTGGCTATTGTTACAACCCTTCTCGCCGGATCCATTGTCCTGGCGGCCGAGGAAAATAACAACGAAGACTGGCTCAATAAACATGCCGTAACAGTTACAACATCAACAACGGAATGTGATGCGAACAACAATATCAAATCAATCAAAGTAGTTAAAGATACCACGATTTACATCAAGCAGACTTCTACCGAAATACAGAAGCCTGACGCAAAAGGTAATATTCAGACGGTCAGCCGCACCACGACTTCGCTCGACACTCTCGGCGGCAGCGCAACGATAACCGAATCGCTTCTGCCCGGAAGTTCGACGCTTGTCACAACATCCATCAAAACTGTCGAAATAACACCTGAGGGGAAGGTCACGACAACTCTCGCACGGAATAAGAATGGAAGCATGGGTGTTACAAGCCGAAATGTCGCAGTAATTAAAAAGAATGGAACTGCACCCTCAGTAGTTTTACCGTAATAAGAAAAAACTGACACTAAATGGTCACATAGTTGGGTTGGTAACAACCATCATCAGTTTGCAGAAACAGGTAATTCCGGGGCAGTATTCAAAAACTTTGGATTATTTCCAGCTATTACAATTGTAACCTCACCCTTGATCTTGACACCGGTAAATTCTTGATAAAGTTGTTTCAAAAAACCGCGGGATACCCTTTCAAATTTCTTGGTAAGTTCAATACAAACAGCCGCTTTACGATCACCCAGGACCTCCATTGCCGCGGCAAGCGTATCTTCGACCCTGAATGGTGACTCAAAAATAATCAATGTATGCGGCATATTCTTTTCTTCTTCGAAGAAACGTCTCAAAGCGCCTTGTTTCCTGGGTGGATATCCTTTGAATGTATAGCTTGATGTTGAAAGCCCGGAAGCAAGCAATGCAACATCAACAGCAGATGCTCCAGGTATGACCTGAAATTCAATTCCTCGCTCTGCCGCCATTGAAACCAGTCGATACCCAGGATCACTGATCCCGGGATAACCTCCATCACTGCATAAAACGACCTTTCTACCTTCATCCACAAACCGCATCAGGTATTCACCCGTCTTCTGTTCCGTTCCCTGGCGGTAAGAAATAAAAAAGGCAGGTTTTGGAATTCCAAAATGGCTTAAAAGGACCCGAGTCCTGCGCGTGTCCTCACATGCAATAACATCCGCCTCTTTTAATACCTGTAAAGCGCGAGCACTGATATCATCAAGATTTCCTATCGGTGTTGCCACTATGAATAACATATCTCAACCTTTCCGCAACAAGCTCCTTGACCTTGTCCAAGCCTTCCTTTTGCAAAGCAGAAACCGGCACTGCATCCGGATAAGCATCCATCAATCCCGGCAACAACTCTTTCGCCAGAGGCGTATCACACTTGTTCAGCAGCAACAAGGACGGAACATTACCTGCCCCTATTTCACCCAGAGTATCTTTAACCACTCTCAACTGATCTGCAAAACGGGAATGACCGGCATCCGCAACAATCAATAGTAGATTAGCTTCTGCCGCAACTTCAAGAGTCGATCGAAACGATGCCACCAGTCCATGTGGCAGATGCCTGATAAAGCCGACAGTATCAGTCATAAGGATATTTCTATTATCCGGCAGATGAACAAGTCTTGTTTTTGTATCAAGCGTTGCAAAAAGTCTGTCATCCACATATGCGTTTGCCGCAGCAAAGGCATTCAAAAGGGTTGATTTACCGGCATTTGTATATCCCACTATACAAACAACCGGTTGCAAACGACCTTCCCTTGACATGCGCCGTCTTTGTTGAACTTTCTCCAGTTTTTTCTTCAATTCTTTTATCTGCCGGCGCATGGGTTCATTTCTCAGATGCAAGGGGCTTTCTCCCGGTCCCCTCATACCTATACCTCCGTGGAAGCGATGTTGTTTCGCCGACACAGGCATCCTTGAGATCAAATACTGGAGTTGCGCCAGTTTAACCTGTATCTGTGCCTCGGCGGAACGAGCACGCCGCGCAAAGATCTGCAGGATCAATTCCGTCCGGTCAATAACCTTTATACCAAGCGCCAGATCCAGATTATTCACCTGTACCGCAGACAGATCATTGTCAAAGACGATCATATTTGCCTTAGCCTGGCGACAGGCAAGCTGAATATCGGCCAGTTTTCCTTCCCCAACAAAAAAGCTTGCCGTCGGTCTTTCCCTCCTCTGGGTAATAGAGCCAATTACAACCGCACCCGCCGTATCGGACAATCTCTCAAGTTCAAGCAGGGAATCCTCGGCTTCATCTTTATTCTGCCAACCCAGAATCGCCTGAACAAGTAATGCCCGTTCCGGCGGTGAAGTGTCAATTTTTCTTCCAGCTTTCCTCATTCTGCCTCTTTCACCCAAGTACTATATCAAAACTTCAGGTTTCAATCTGTCCTGTTTCCTCGACGCGTGACAGGCCTCCACTTCTTCCGGAAGAAATCACGGCGTAATTCTTTTCGAGTTTTTACAACAGGCTGTTTCTGCCATTCCCTGAACTCACGGTGAATTTCATCATTTTCAAACGCAGGGCACCCCTTCTTATCACGCCATTGAATATGAGGACATTTGTATATCCAGCAATGATCTTCCAGATTGAGAAGGCACTTGTAACATTTGTGTACAGGCTTGATACTCTGCCGCATCAGGCAACGCTCCTATGGGTGGTCATGACTTGCTCATCAGATTCACTCATCGCTTTTCCAAAATGGTTTATCATAAGGCACAAAGCAATAAATGGGGCGAGCGACGGGATTCGAACCCGCGACTCTCAGATCCACAATCTGATGCTCTAACCAACTGAGCTACGCTCGCCATCGTTAACGACCGGGTAATGTAGCTTTATGACCTCAAATATCAACAGAAAAACTCCTGTTACGTATCGCCATTTAAACAACAGCTATACCGGGGAACCAGAAGCCATGGAACGGCGATAACGGGCCGGTGTTATACCGGCAAGTCTTTTAAAATGCTTGATGAAATAACTCTGATCCTGAAAACCTACCTCATAAGCAATATCGGTACAATTCCTGGAAGTTCGTTCGAGCAACTGCTGGGCATGCCTGATTCGTACCTGTTGAATTATCTGTAAAACAGTTTTTCCCGTATACTCTTTTACAAGATGAGCGAGCCGGCAGGCACTGAGATCAACCGAGCCGGCAATAGTCCTTAATGAAATTTTCTTCATATAATTCCCGCTGATATAGTCCAGGGCCATTCTTACCTTGGTGTTTGAACGGTTAACACCATGCAGATAAATCCCGTCAATAAAGTCATCTAACGCCTCCATAAGAACATGTGAAAGATCTTCAAAACTCCCGGCTCTTACCAGTCTTTCAGTCCATGCATGATTACGTTCTATAAGAGGTTCCATAAGTGGATTATCTTCAATAGCAGCCCGGGTCAGGCAACTCATCAATTCAATCGCCCTGGCACGTAAGACCGCATACCGCGGTGATGAAAGGTAAATCGCTGCCAGCATTTCATTAAGAACACGTCTTGCACCATTCCTGTCGCCTGCCCTGATATTGGTAAGCAAAACCCTTTCTTTCTCAAAAGCATAAAGCGCATTTTTTCCCTGTTTTTTCTGATCATCTATTGCCTGAGCTATCTGTTCCTGTTGTAATGCCTTGAGGCGGTTTTCGTTCATCAATTCCGGCTTCCAGCCACTCACACTGTAAAAAGTATCCTGAAGGAACTGTCCTGCTTCCCTTAAATGTCTTTCCGGCCAGACAGGAAGACGCACGAGGAATTTCTCCGCATCGTCATATGTCATGCCATACGATACAAGATAATCCAAAGTCTCCTTTTTTTTACCCGAAGCCCCGCTTAACAACACTTCACCACCGATTAATCCTCCATGGATCATGCGCCTGTTTTCCAGTGCCACAACAAATGAGCCAATTCCCGACACAGGGGTGAAGACATAAGGTTTCCCCAATGTAATGCTCTCCTGAAGTCCATAATCTCTCTTCCTGCGTATGCCGGACAGATTTGCCAAAAGATCAACTGTATTCACTGCCTTACCCGAAAGATCCATAAAACACGGTGTTACACCATATTTTTCGGAATACAATTTACCGACCGAACTCATCATGCGTTTTGACAGAATCGCCATACTTCAACCTCTTTGATTGGTGAAAATTACGCATTTTCCAGCATTTTTCAATCTCAAAGCAGCAATATCGTCATATTTCTCAATAACAATGCTCTATTAATTTTTGCACCCGTAATATAGATATGGTGCACATTATTACAGATATTGAAGAACTGCATCATAAGGAGGAAAAGCATGAGCAAATTGGATCAAATTGCTGAGAGTCTGATGAAAGGCAAAGCCAATGATGTTAAAGCATTAGTTGAGCAGGTACTTAAAGAAGGAGAGAATCCAGGGAAAATCCTGAATGATGGACTGCTGAAAGGTATGAGCGTAATTGGTGAACGCTTTAAGAAGAACGAAGTCTATGTGCCCGAAGTATTGATTGCCGCACGTGCAATGAAAGCAGGAATGCAGATCCTCCAGCCAAAACTTACCAGTGCAGGAGTTAAGCCTATTGGCATAGCTGTGATTGGAACAGTTAAAGGTGACCTCCATGATATCGGCAAGAACCTGGTGGGTATGATGCTCGAAGGAGGAGGATTCAAGGTTGTTGACATTGGAATTGATGCAGACCCCCAGAAGTTCATCGATGCAGCAAAAACGAATAATGCATCGATAATCGGAGTTTCCGCCCTTTTGACAACTACGATGACAAATATGAAGGCTGTTGTCGATGCCTTGAAGGCCTCGCCGCTGGCAGGTAAGGTGAAAATCATGATCGGTGGTGCCCCTGTAACACAGGCATTCTGCGATGAAATAGGTGCAAATGGATACGCACCTGATGCTGCATCTGCTGCCGACTTGGCCAAAAAAATATCAGGTTAACGAGCCCTTGTTTAATATTATTACAGAAAGGCGGAGCTCATGCTCCGTTTTTCTGTATCTGATTTTGGTTTTTGCTTTTTTTATCGTTTTTTTCTTCTTGCCCTCAACAACTCCAACCCATAACATGCCGTCCTGCTTTTCCAACCGATAGGGAGAATCGTAAGCGGGAAAGGCAAGGAAACAGGGAGAATACGATGATAATCGACTATGGATTTACTGAAACACAAGTTATGATCCGTGACCTTTGCAGGCAGATTGCCGCCGAGAAAATCAAACCTGTCCGGGAGAAATATGATGAAACCGGCGAATTTCCCTGGGATATCATGAAAATTTTCGCAGAATCCGACCTCTTTGGTATCTCCATTGAAGAAGCCTATGGCGGCATGGGGGGCGGTATAATGGAAACCGTGATCGCCGTCGAAGAATTATCAAAGGTATGCGCCGGTATTGCGTTGGGTCTGGCCGCCACCGGGCTTGGTACCTACCCCATTTCTCTTTTTGGTTCCGACGAACAGAAGAAAAAATATCTTCCTCGTATTGCTTCAGGAAAATCATTGGCGGCATTCGGCCTTACAGAAGCCGAAGCAGGCAGTGATGCAGGCGGAATACGGACAACTGCAAAACTGGATGGTAACGAATATGTACTCAATGGGACCAAACAATGGATCACAAATGGCGGTGAAGCTGATATTTACACCGTTATTGCCATGACCAACAGGGAAAGGGGTACCCGTGGAGCCAGCGCCTTTATTGTCGAAAAAGGAACTCCAGGTTTCACGTTCGGCAAAAAGGAAAACAAAATGGGTATTCGCGCATCAATTACCCGCGAACTCGTCTTCCAGGACGTGCGTATCCCAAAGGAAAACCTCTTAAGCAAAGAAGGTATGGGTTTCATGGTCGCAATGAAAACTCTAGATAAATCACGCCCCGGCGTTGCGGCACAGGCCCTTGGGATTGCGGCCGGTGCTCTCGACGAAGCAATCCGGTATAGTCGCGAAAGACGGCAGTTCGGCAAACCCATCTCGGCATTCCAAGGTATCCAGTTCATGCTAGCCGACATGGCCACACAGGTTGAAGCGGCACGTGCCCTGGTTTACCAGGCAGCACGTTACATTGACAGCGGCGCCAAAGGTATCAGTGGTATATCGGCCATGTCCAAGGTCTTTGCATCTGATATGGCTATGCGCGTCACTACTGATGCCGTCCAGATCCTTGGCGGCTATGGTTACATGAAGGAATATCCTGTCGAAAAGATGATGCGTGACGCCAAGATCACCCAGATATACGAAGGTACAAATCAGATCCAGCGTGAAGTCATCGCCCTAAACCTGATAAAAGAAGCCGCCAGCGGAAAATAAATCTTATTACAGTGCACTCAACTCGGCACTGCGTTTTGCGGCCGACTTGATTGTCTGGTTCACAATCCCGGACAGGTCAGACTTATCGAGAACCAACAATCCTGCGGCTGTTGTACCTTTTGCAGATGTTACTGCTTTTATGAGATCGGCCGGATCCAGCTTTTTCTCAATTAAAAGTTTGGATGTTCCAAGCATTGTCTGCCCGGCAAGCATCAGGGCATCTTTACGGTTTAAACCTTCTTTGACTGCAGCTTCAACCATCTGGTTAAGGAAATAGCTGAAAAATGCAGGTCCTGATCCACTCAGAGCCGTAACAGCATCAAATTGATCTTCCGGCAACTCCAGTACCTGGCCGAAAGAAGAAAGTAGTTTTGATGCCATCTGCTTATCCGAAGTGTTCGCGGTCCCACCCATGCAGAAAACACTCATGCCTTCAGAAACAGTACATGGGAGATTGGGCATTACGCGTATTATCCTTGCCTGTGACAATATGGATTGAATGAACTCGACTTTCTTGCCGGCCACAATGGAAATGACAAGATGCTCGCACCCGACACCAGAAGCAATTTCAAAAAGAACATCAGTAAGTTGTTGCGGTTTAACAGCAAGGAACACGACATCAGCAACGCCAGGAATGATCTGATTCTTTGAATAAACGTTTACCCTGAATTTTTGTTTTATCAAACGCCTTCTATCGGCACTGATATCGCTTACGGAAATCTCGTGTGGAGCCAGCAATTTCGAGTTTATCAGCGACGCAATCATCGCCTCAGCCATATTACCAGCACCAATAAAACCCACTTTCATTTTGTTACTCCTATGTAACTTAATAAGGTTATACCGCGTCAATTGACGATTGGCAACAGTCTTATATTATCCTTAAGTTTACACCTTGCAGACACCGAATTATTCTCATATTATCAAATCAAAGAATAGATTATCCAAACCAGAGGAATAATATGTCACGGGTACTCTTGGTAGATAACGAAGCCAGCATCCTGAGCGTTCTTAGCACTCTGCTGAAATCAGAGGGTTATGAGGTACTCTCCGTCCGTGAAGGAGAAAAAGCCGTAACTCTTATCAAAACGGAACGTTTCGATTTGATGATATTCGACATTAGAATGACCCCTATTGACGGAATGGAACTTCTCAAGATTACGCGTTCCGAACAACCTGAAACTTCCGTTATCATGTTGACAGCATACGGTTCAATTGAAACGGCCATAGAAGCAATGAAACTCGGCGCTTTCGATTATGTCACAAAACCCTTCAAAGTTGATGAGTTGCTGATCACCGTTCACCGGGCACTGGACTATAGACAGGCACTGACCGAAAACGTCAACCTTAAGGCTGAACTTAAAACCAAGTACCGGCTCGAAAATATCGTCGCCGAAAGTCAATCGATGAAGAACGTCTGTGAAATGATTGAACGTGTAGCCCCGACCGATACTACTGTTCTTATATATGGTGAAAGTGGAACGGGAAAAGAACTTGTGGCAAAAGCTTTTCATATGTACAGCCACAGGAAAAATGGAAAATTTCTTGCCGTTAATTGCGCAGCCTTGCCGGAACCTCTTCTTGAATCCGAAATGTTTGGGCACATGAAAGGTGCATTCACCGGTGCATCGTGTAACAAGAAAGGGCTTTTTGAAGCTGCTGAAGGCGGCACCATTTTCCTGGATGAAATCGGTGCCATGCCGCTGAGTATACAAAGCAAGCTTCTGCGTGTACTTCAGGAAAGGGAAATCCGTCGCGTTGGCGGAACTGAAAACATAAACGTCAATGCCCGTATACTGACAGCAACAAATACAAACCTGGAACAGGCTATAAAATCAGGCACATTCCGGGAAGACTTGTATTATCGAATAAGTGTAATACCAGTGACCATTGATCCCTTGCGGGAAAGACAGGAAGATATCATTCCACTTGCACAACATATTATTCGTCAGGAACTCGGGCCAAACAGGGAAATGCCAAGACTGGACATGGAAGTCAGGGAAATCCTCCAGAAATACACATGGCCTGGTAATGTCCGTGAACTTGAAAATGCCATGAAACATGCCATTGCATTTACTTCAGGCAGTGTTATTACTCGGACTGTGCTTCCAATGAAAATTCTTTCTGCCATCGGAGAAACACAAGATAGTTCAGATACAGAAGATGGGATTGCTCATTTTAGAAATAAATCGCTCAAGGTATTTCTTGTTCAAAAGGAAAAGGAATACATGGAAGCCGTCATTGAAGCCGTTGGGGGTGACAAGGAGAAAGCTGCTCAAGCGCTCAAAATCAGCCTGGCCACTCTTTACAGAAAGCTCCCGAAGGAAGTAAAACCTGAAGAAAGTGTTCCTCCCGATGCCGATTGAACTGTCATAACTTTTTTCTATTGCCAGAACAAGAGCAGTATTTTCTCAATCAACTTTACAAACAAATCAAATGGTTTCTTAATGATACCTGAAACAAATGGAATCAGGTGAAAACTGGCAAATACCGTCAAGACAACATACAATACCGCAATAAACAGCCAAATTCGCCCCGTTTTCATTTTCCGTCTGCGTTCCCTCGGTGACCTGCCGGGAGAAGAATTATATCTTTCTGACGGAGGAACCCAATCAGAGGGGAGATCACTGCAGACCATACCAGTTTGATATGCATCCATGATTTCCAGGACTCCACCAAGTGAACGATTCTTCGCTATGTGTCCACCAACCTTATGTACGTTTTCGATCACTTCGTCTTCAGAATTTGCCGGACATCCGACATTATGGGCCACATTACTACTCATCATGCTGATGTCATTGTGTCCATTACCTATTGCAAGAATTTCAGAAGCTGGAATTTCGAGGTGACGGGCAAGTTCCGATACTGCCAGTCCCTTGGTAAACGGGACCGATCTGACATCCACTTCCATGAGATATCTGAATACCTGAAGGTGTCTGTATGGTTTTGCCTTTTCTTTGAGAAGATTGGCGGCAACAGTGGCAGATTCCTCTGAATCAAAACGCAGGCACAGGTGGTCTTTCTTTTTTCGAAGAGTACTGACACCAAGCGATACACCGGTGATCATTTCGTGCCATTCATCAATGGCTTCACTGACATAAAGCTGACTAGCCCATATCAGGTAACGAATACGCAGGTTCCAGAACAAGTGAGGCATATAACCATATTTTCCAATCCCATATATATAGGCATGATTTACTATCACGTAATCAGGCATGATTCCCATCATGCGCATGGGGGAAAAAAAATCACGGAAACTGGAGAGACTACGGCCGGTACATGCTGCCCAGATAATATTATTTGTCCGTCGTAATTCTTCAATCTTTTCACGAAAGTTATTGTAGAGAGGAAACTCGTTCGCGCTACCGATAAGGGTTCCATCCAAATCACAGGCAAGCATGCGTATCATTGCCATATAATCGCGGAACCCTCCGTTGCTTAATAACCACGTTTTTCAAGTTCTTTTCGAAGCTCCTGTTGAAAAGCCTGCACATCCTGCTGCGATGGTGTATAACCCGGCTGACTGGCGTTCAGCGCCAGACGGCCTAATTGGTCAAGGAACCAGGAAGCTGAAACTCCATCACTGAAGCATACCGTTCCACTGACTACACTTCCAGGCTTCATAACCTGATCCAACTCAACAACAACACCTCTGTCTGATTCCGCAAGCTGGTTACGGTCTGTTGCTTTAGCATACCCATCGTCCTTTTCCGCACTTGAAATGTTTTCCGGCATAATCTGTGGTACTGGAACAGAATGCTTGTCCCTGATCTCCAGCTTCAGATCAATAGCCAGGAATCTCACATCCATATACGTTGCTGAAACTCCAAACTGCTTTGATAGATTTTTCTGGATATCAGACAAACCATATCCATCTTTGGCCCACTGCTTTACGGTCTTTTCCTGTTCCTGTGTAAGTTTGATCATGATCAATACATTCTCCCATGCACCGCATAATCACAAATCCCATATATCATGTCAAGGAACAGCCTGCTTACAACGTTTCGCGAAAGACTTTACCTTTGAATTGAAATAGACGGGCGTATCCTGTAATAACCAGATAGCAATGTCGCGACTCTTTGAAACAGACAAATCCGGCAACACGGAACAGAACCATCCTTACGGACCTGTTTTTATAAACGGTATCCGTTTTACCAACTCTTCGGCAAAATTCTGGTACGGACTACTGGAAGAAGTTATAAAAGATTTTGCCGGTTGCAACGAGATTGAGCTGTCATCAAGCTCCTCTGATGAATTAACCCATGAATTTTTATTTCCCGAAACCGCCCTTGAAAAGGATCTCAGGAAACTACTTCATGCGGATATCGAGTCTGAAATAAAAAAGACAATGGCCGAACTCGAAATCATGGGACCACCCCCTCCGGTACATATCAGACTTCTATCAGGGGAAATGGAAATCATCTCGCGCGATCTACCGCTCGATATAATCGACTCGGAAATATTCTCTTATATGGCGGTCTGGCTGCTAAAATGGGCTGATATTCCTGAAATTCAATGGAATAACAAACATATTGAAGGTAGTTTCTGCATGAAAAACTGGAAACACACACTGGTTTATTGCATGTCATTTATCATGGAAAAACAGCATTTGAGTGAAGGTCTTTTCCTCAGGTCCATCTGTATAAAGCACTCAGCAAAATCTCATTCCTGTACAACAAACACTGCGGCGCCGTAACCAACAACCCAGTTACCGCGACTTTCCGGAAAATCATCACCACTGTTCCTGTAGTATAGTATTGTTGCCTTTTTGCATCCCTGCATTCCGGCAAAACGCATAACCGTAAGCACCGGCATCATCCCGCAAAAGATTTGATTATCCATGTTCCATTTCTTGATCAACGTATCTGTATCCATGCTTGCAAGCTTTTCAAGCGTGGCCTTGTCAGTTTTTGTAACCAGTTCATAATCTGCATGATGGAGCATATCTGTACTGGCAATAACAAGTATTTTTTTCTTTTTGGAAAGTTCTGATAACGCTGAAACAAGTTCATTCATCGTCTCCCCGTCATGATCACCGAATAATCCAACTACGATTTTAACCCCGGGTACTGCTGCTTGTACAAAAGGAATCTCATTTTCCGCCGAATGTTCATCCCCAAAAAATGAATAATCGGCAATTATACGTTTACTGATACTGGCAAGAAATCTTGTTGATTCCACATCAATGGGAATCTCGCCCATTGGGGTTACGAAAACATCACCATCCATAAGGGCAACACCGCGGAAACCTCTGCGATGATTGAAACCAAGGACCACAACCGTCTCCAACCCCTTTTCTCCAACTGCATTTGCCTGAATGGCCTTGAAAGTATATCCAGCTACTTTGCCGGAATAAATGTAGCCGGCATGCGGAGCTATAGCACCAACTATTCGTCCCTTTATATCAGGAACCTCAGCCTTCTTGATAAAATCACCTACCATCGTAGCAAGCTGTTTCCCGTCGCCCGGGAACCATCTTCCGCTGCCGCGAGCCGATCTTAAAACAAGATCCGTCTTATTCTTCATCTGTTCACCAACCTTCCCAAGGCTTGAATTATCTTGAGCAATAACAAGTTTCTGCTCTCCGGCACTACTGACACGACTGTCACTCTTACCATCAGAACACGCGGTAATAAAAAGAACACAAACCAACGTTAATGTCTTAACACTTCGCGCAAACCATATCATAATTATTTCCACTTCCTGGATCCGGCTGAAAATTTGAGGTATATTACCATACCTCAGGCCTTTACACAATACCGTATACTGCGCTTTCACCCAAGCTTTATGGATAAAATCATCTTGACCTTGATGATTCATTCTTGCAATGTTTTTTACGGGCGATGAAAGGATGTTTCGCTTTGTTCCAGGCTGTATTATTGAGGCACATGAATGTCCAAACTGTATGATGGTTTCAGATCACACGAAGATACTACAGTAAAGTGGTATCTGAAAATTAGCGAGGACATGGTTTACGGACCAATACCGTTGACTACATTGTGTGACTGGACGGCACAGGGTCGGGTTACCGCCAATAACATGGTATCTTCTGATGGGAAGACATGGGTGCGTGCAGAAACCGTCCCAGACCTCAAGATGGATTGGCTCGTTGAACTTAAAAATAGTGAGAAATACGGGCCCTTTAATCTCTTAGCGGCACCATACCTTGTCAACCGCGGAATTATAGAAGCAAACGCCACCCTCCAGAATAAAACCTCGGGAAAACAAATTCCTGTCCTGTCGATTCTCAAACCAGATACTTCGAAACAACAACCTGCCCGAAAAGATGAAACTTTGCCGGCTGAAACTCATGGTACTTCAGTGAAATCAGCTGCAGTAGAATCTGGCCTCACCCCGCAGACTCAGAGTCCCAGGCCTTCTGTAAAAAAGGATGAAAAGCCTGTAACCATTCAGACATCCCCTGTTGTTCCTGCAAGCGAAAAGACATCCGCTCCAATAGCTGCAACTGCTCCCATTCCCTCAAAAGAACCTGCCACACCCAGGACAGAAATCGGAAAACCCGGTACTTTATCTAAAGAAAAAGATATGTCACAGGTCCTCTCGGGAGTATCCGAGGATGCCCGGAATAAAACAAGACTATCGGATGAGATTAAAGCCGAATTACAAAAGCAGAAAACTGAATACCAGACTCTTAAGGAAGAAAGCAAAAAGAAAGAACGGGACCTTGTTAACCGCATTGAGGGACTCCAAAAAACAGGTACAGCACATATAAGTACACTCGGCGATTTGACCCAGGAACTGGTCAAAGAAAAAGATCGCCATGCCGAAACAAAAGCCCGAAGCGTGGCGAGGGAACAAGAACTCACCAAATTGATTAATAAACTTACTGAAGATACCTCAGATAAAGCCAAGCAATTGGACAACATTAAACATGAACTCGAGGAAAAGAAAAAAGGATACCAGTCCTTAAAAGACAACACCCGGCGCAACGAACACCTTGAACGTATTGGTGAACTCGAGAAACAGGCTGCAACCTTAAAACAACTCCTCGAAAAATCCCGTGCAGAATTCCAGGAACTCGAAAAACGTTACAAAGAAATCGAATTGGAAAACCGTAGAAATGTGCAGGAATTGGAAAAGAAAATTGCAAAGTCGACCAGCGAAACAGAAGAAATACGCAAAAAGAGCGAGGCTGAAATCGCCCGTCATCTCCAAGTAAAAGCCCAGATAGAAGCCCGGGAAAAGGAACTGCTCGAACGTATTCAGCGCCTCGAAACAGATGCTAAAACCACCGCTGACGCATTCATAGAAGCAAAAGAAGAAATTGGGCGCATCGACGAACTGCACAAACAGATTGAAGCATATAAATTACTCCTCGACAAGTCTCATGCAGAACTCACAGAACTTGGAAAACGGCATAAAGATCTTGAGGCATTGAACCATAAGAACGAACTGAATTTCGAGAAAAAGTTTACGGTTCTAACCTGCCAGATAGAAGAAACGAAGAAACAGTACGAATCCGAAAAAACACTTCATTTCCAGACAAAATCACAGGCAATAGCCCGGGAAAAGGAACTTTCCGAACGTATTCAACAGCTTGAAAAAGATGCAAAAACCACTGCCAATACACTCGTAGACGCCAAGAAGGAACTCGAACGCATCAATGAACTGGACAAACAGATTAAAAACTCCAAGCAACTTCTCGAAAAGTCCAGTATCGAGTTCACAGAACTCGAAAAACGATACAAAGATCTTGAAACATCCAACCGTAAAAAGGCACAGGAACTTGAAGATAAATCTCAACTTTACATTAAGCTGGAACAGCAGGGAAAACAGTTACAGAGCGAAATAGAAAGACGAACCGACGAATTTAAAAAGGCCTATTCCATGGCCGCCTCCACCGCAGAAAACCTCCATGCCCAACTCGAAAAACAAAAAGCACTGGGCTTGGAAATCGAAAAACGATACACAGAACAGGAACAGGCCCTTCGAAAACAGCTTGACGAAACCAAGGCACAGGCGGCTGCAAAGGAAAAACAGCTTGCTGAACATATCAGTCAACAGGAACAAAAAATAATTTCCATTGGCTCTGCTCTGGACGAAACAAAGAAACAGTTTGAAGGGGAAAAGACATCACACGAAAAGACAAAATCTCTGGCAGAAACCAAAGAACAAAAACTGATCGACCGCCTTAAGAAACTTGAAATAGATACCCAGGAAGCCGTTGAAGTCTTCACCAAAGCAAAGCGCGAATATGAAGATAAGCAGCAATATTACAGTGTACTTGAAGAAACCTTAAAGCAGCAGAAAATTGAATTAACCAATCATGCCAGGAATGTACAACAGTTGTCGAAAACACTCGATGCAACAAAGCTCGAACTTGATGAGAAATCACAACTTTGCATTAAACTGGAACAACGGGGAAAACAGTTCTATGACGAAATGGAAAGACGAACTGATGAATTTGAAAAAGCCTATTCCCTGGCTGCCGACACAGCGAAAAATCTTCAAGCTGAACTTCAAAAGCAGAAAACGCTGACTCTAGAAATCGAAAAACGATACACAGAACAGGAACAGGCCCTTCGAAAACAGCTTGACGAAACCAAGGCACAGGCGGCTGCAAAGGAAAAACAACTTGCTGAACATATCAGTCAACAGGAACAAAGAATCACCTCGATTGACTCCTCTCTGGACCAGCTCAAGGATCAGTTTAAGAGTGAAAAAACATCACACGAAAAGATAAAAAAACAGGCAGAAGCCACAGAGAAAGACCTTACTCAGCTTATCAGCCAACTGAAGCAGCAAGTCAATTCCGGCAAAATAACAATTGATGAAGCACGAAAACAGCTTGACGAAACCAAGGCGCAGGCCACCGCAAAGGAAAAACAACTTGCTGAACATATCAGTCAACAGGAACAAAAAATAATTTCCGTCGGCTCTGTTCTGGACGAAACAAAAAAACAGTTCGAAGCGGAGAAAACATCACACGAAAAGATAAAAGTCCAGACAGAAGCCAGAGAAAAAGAACTTACTCAGCGTATCAATCAACTGGAGCAGCAAGCCAACTCCGGCAAAAAGGCAATTGATGAAGCACGAAAACAGCTCGAAGAACAGAAACAGCAGTATGTACGACTCGATGAGGATACGAAAAAACACCAGGCAGAATTTGCCGAACAACGACAGAAATTCGAACAGGCAGAGGCCTCCGCAAGAGCTTCTATAACAAATCTTTCGCAGGAATTGGAGAAGCAGAAAGCCGTCAATGCTATAAGTACATCAAAAGCCTCAGAAACAGAACAATCTCTTAAAAAACAAATTCAAGCACTTGAACAATACCGTACGAAACTCACAACAGAATTTGAAGAAGTAGCAAATAAACTGGAAAAACAAACCCTCAGCCTTGAATCTCTTAGAAAATCGGCTTCTACGAAGGAAGAGGATCTTACCGGACGTATTGCTAACCTCGCGCAGAATCTTAAAATATCTACAGAAGCCCTGCAGAATACCAGGACTCAACTCGAAGAACAGAAACAGCAGGGAAAACAGTTCTATGACGAAATGGAAAGACGAACTGATGAATTTGAGAAAGCTTATTCCCTGGCTGCCGACACAGCGAAAAACCTTCAAATTGAACTTCAAAAGCAGAAAACGCTGGTTCTGGAAATCGAGAAACGATCATCGGAACAGGAACAGGCTCTTCGAAAACAGCTTGACGAAACCAAGGCGCAGGCAGCCGCAAAAGAAAAACAATTGGCTGAGCAGATCAACCAGCAGCAACAAAATATCATTTCGATTGGCTCTTCTCTGGACCAGCTCAAGGATCAGCTTAAAACGGAAAAAGCATTACACGAAAAGACAAAAGCCCAGGCAGATAACAGAGAAAAAGAACTTATTCAGCGTATCAATCAACTTGAGCAGCAAGTCAATTCCGGCATAAAGACAATTGACGAATTACGAAAACAACGTGAAAATTACGAAACCACCCACAAAAAGGCTATAGCTGAGGCCCATGTAAAAGAACAGGATCTTACCGGACGTATTGCAAACCTCGAACTTAATCTTAAAATATCTACAGAAGCCCTGCAGAATGCCAAGACTCAGCTTGAAGAACAGAAACAACAGTATATACAACTGGATGAGAATACAAAAAAATGCCAGGCAGAATTTGCCGAACAACGACAGGAATTCGAACAAGCTGCGGCCTCCGCTCTGGACGAAACAAAGAAACAGTTCGAAGCGGAGAAGACATCACACGAAAAGATAAAAGTCCAGACAGAAGCCAGAGAAAAAGAACTTACTCAGCGTATCAATCAACTGGAGCAGCAAGTCAACTCCGGCAAAAAGGCAATTGATGAAGCACGAAAACAGCTCGAAGAACAGAAACAGCAGTATGTACGACTCGATGAGGATACGAAAAAATGCCAGGCAGAATTTGCCGAACAACGACAGGAATTCGAACAGGCTGCGGCCTCCGCAAAAGCTTCTATAGCAAATCTTTCGCAGGAATTGGAGAAGCAGAAAGTTGCCTATGCCGCAAGTGAATCAAAAGCTTCGGAAACAGAACAATTCCTTAAAAAACATATTGAAACGCTTGAACAATACCGCACAAAACTCATAGCAGAACTTGAAGAAGCAGGGAATAAACTGGAACAACAAACCCTCAATCTCAAATCTCTCAGCAAATCATCTTCTGCGAAGGAACAGGATCTTATACAGAAGATCGAAGAGATGGAGAAACAAGCCATATCTGAAGCTTCTGCATTTGCTGACCTCAAGAAACAGCTTGATGACGAGAAAAAACAATATGATGAAGCCAGGAACCATGCTTTGGCAAAGGAAAAAGAACTTACGCAACGTATCAATCAACTGGAACAACAAGTCAAATCCGATACCAATACAATCGCCGAAGTCAAAAAACAGTTCGAAACTGCGGAAATTCAGCATAAAGAGTCTGCCGCCCGGGCCGCTGCAAAGGAAAAACAGTTATCTCAACGCATCAGTCAGCTTGAGCAACAAAACAATACTGATGAGAATACTATTGATAACCTGAGGAAACAGCTTGCCCTTTCGGTCACCAAACACAAAGAGGCCATATCTCAAGCTATGGCCAGTAAGAAAGAATTTACCGAACGTATCAGTCAGATGGAACAACGGACCACAGCCGATACAGCTACAATTGAAAACCTCAAAAAACAACTCGGGACCACGAAAGTCGAACATGAACAAACCATAAACAAGACAACAGCGCGAGAAAATGAGCTTGCCGGCCGTATCGCCGATCTTGAACAAAAACTGTTATCCTCGACCGAAACACTCAAAAATGAGAAGCGCCAGCTAATCGAACAGAAACAACAGTATAAGTCATTTGAAGAAACATCCTCTAATCAATTTGAAGAATTGAAAAAACACATAAAGGAACTTGAACAGGAACTCTTGTCTAATGCCGCCTCTATTAATGCGTTGAAGAATGATCTTGAAAACGAAAGAACACTTCACACGGAAGCCGAAAATCGTGCCTCTGAAACTGAGAAGACATTGTATCAACAGAGCAGAACACTTGAGCAGAATGTCCTTGAATCAGAAGCAAAACTTGAGGCTGCAAGAGAGAAACTTCGCAAGCAGATGGAAGAATATTCCGCGTTACGGCAATCCAGTACGGCGAAAGAACACGAATTCCTGCATCGTATCGATCAGCTGGAAATGCAGGCTGTAGCCTCCACTTCAAAGCTGAACATGTTAAGGAGAGAATTAGAGACAGAAAAAACACAACATGTACGAACCAAAACTTATGCCGGAACCAGCGAAAGAGAAATGACTCATCGTATAGGTGAATTGGAACAGAATCTTCAGGCCACCTCGGAAACGCTAGAGACGACAAAGCAGGTTCTCGAAGAACAAAAACAACAGTACAGGGCCCTTGAGACAGCCGCAAAACAATATCAGACACAATTGAAGCAGAGAACCGAGGAAATTGAACGAACATCCGTTTCGGCCACTGCTGATATCCAAACACTACGGAAACAACTGGAATCTGAAAAAGCACTTCGCGCCGAGATTGAAGCTAATAAGACAGGAATTGAAGCTAAACTCGGAGAACAAATCAAGCATCTTGAGCAGAATGCACGTGATTCCATCGTACAGATTGAAACAGTCAAAGATGATCTTAGGAAGAAAACAGAAGAATGTTCGGCCATAAATCAGGCAATGTTCGACAAGGAACAGAAATTTCTTCAGCGTATCAATTATCTGGAAGAAGATATTTTATTATCCAAATCGGCGCTTGATGAAGCAGGCAAACAGCTTGAAACACAAAAAGCTCAGTACGATAATGCATCATCCAAGGCCGAAGAAAAGGAAAAAGAACTTGTTGCCAGTTTAAGTCAAATGGAGCAACGCAGTAATACAGCTGCTTTTGCGGTTGACGAGCTCAGGAAACAACTCGACAGTGAACGCGAAAGGTATGAAGAGGCAAGCCTCAAGGCTGAATCAAAGGAAAGAAAACTCGTACAACGTTTATCCGAAATGGAGCAACAGGCAGCTTCTGCAGTCTCCACCATTGATATTCTGCAGAAAAAACTTGCCCTGGTAAAACAGAATCATGAACAGCTAAAGGCCCAGGCCGAGGCGAGGGAAAAGGAATTACTTGGCCGTATCGCTGTAACTGAACAGAATGTTCATATTTCCACCCTGGGCCTCGGAAATAACAGGGATGAACAAATTAGATTTGAAACTGCCTGCAGAGAGATGGAACAAAAATATCGTGAAAAAGAGAAGCAGCTTGATGCACAAGTAACCCAGCTCGAAAAACAGCTGAAGGATGATGCCGCCAAAATAACTGCACTGGAAAGTGAACTAAAAGAAAAGAAAAACCTGATGATAAATCTCCAGGACAAGAACGGAGATCAGCAGGCGTTACTTGAACGGATACGGCACCTTGAGCGTGACTCGAAAAATTCTGTATTAATGTTAGAAAAACAAGAAATAACGGCAAAGAAAAGAGAAGAAGAACTTATTGGGAAAATTGAGCAGATTCAAATTGAACGATCTCTCGCCATATCTGAAATCAACAAACTGAAGGCTGAAAAGGAAGAAATAAAGCAACAGATAGCTCGAGACAAGTGGTACCTTAAGCTTGACGAGAATTCCGTTTTCGGACCTGTGGTAATATCCGAACTCAAAGAATGGGCAGCAGACTGCCGTGTCGGGCCGGATCACGAAATCTCTAATGACAAACAGCAATGGGTTAAAGCAAAAACAGTCCCGGATCTCAGAATGGAATGGATGGTTGAGCTAATTGATGGAACCACCTATGGTCCGTTAAATCTCCTTGCTGTTCAACAATTTATAAATGACGGTTCGGTTGCTCAAAACGCTAGATTGATAAATCAGATAACGGGGAAAACACAGTCGGCAGATACGCTATTTTCCGGTGGCGTTATTTTTCCCGAAGAAGAACACACGAATCTCACCGAAGAATTAAATAAGAAAGAAGAACTTCTCAGAGTTAAGATGGAACACATCCACGAACTTGAAGAAGAATTGGCCCGCGCGAAATCACAACAAGTAATAACATCAGGAAAGACTCCTCCACCAAAAGCTATCTCTCGACAGATAAAAAAACTGGCAGTTACTCCTCACCTTTAATTGTTTCCCAGTGAGCATCCAGTTCAGCAAGCGAACAATCCTTTAACTCCTTTCCAGCAGCTCTAACTCTGTTTTCGATTTCCTGAAATCTCCTGGTAAATTTGGATATGGTACCCTCCAGGGCATGTTCAGCTATTATGCCCTTGAAACGGCAAAGGTTGACAACTGCAAAAAGGAGATCACCTACTTCTTCTTTCATTCTGTCAGTTTGTCCACTGATAATTGCTTCCTTGGTTTCTGTAAATTCTTCCGTAACTTTGTTAACAACATCATCGATCACAGCCCAGTCAAAACCGAATCGGGCAGCACGAGACTGAACTCTCTGTGCTTTTTGTAATGCCGGAAGATGCCGTGGTATTCCTTCCAGAACAGAGCCTTTTCCGCCATTTTTTTCGCTGGACTTTATAACTTCCCAGTTTGCCAGAACTTCCTTTGAATCAGAGACTTTAACATTGCCGAAAACATGGGGATGACGTTTAACAAGTTTGTCGCAAATTCGCTCAGCAACATCATTGAAGTCAAATTCCCTTTTTTCCATTCTGATCTGGGAATGAAGAACTACCTGGAGAAGAACATCACCCAGTTCTTCTTTATGTCGCTCAAGGTCACCTGAATCGATTGCATCAAGGACCTCGTAGCTTTCTTCGATCAGGTATTGTTTCAATGAATCAAGCGTCTGTTCGCGATCCCATGGACATCCACCTTCACCGCGCAGCCGGCTTACCACATCAATTAATCTTTCAATGCCGCGTTTGAGAGCTTTCTCTTTCATTTGATACCGGCAAAACTCCTGCACCGCTGTGATCTGATGCCCGACATCTCGGTCAATCTTTTTGTTGCGCGAACTGCGCAAAAGTCACGACCACACATTGAACAATGGTCTGGTTGTTTTTCCTTTTTTGATTTTGTCTGTTCATACCGTTTTCGTGCCGTTTCACCATCAAGAGCAAGCTCGAATTGACGTGACCAGTCAAAATTCATTCGTGCACGAGCCATCGCATTATCCCTGTCACGTGCCCCACGAAGGTTTCTGGCAACGTCAGCAGCATGCGCGGCTATACAGCTTGCAATGACCCCCGCTCTGACATCATCCGCAGTTGGCAGACCAAGATGCTCGGCAGGTGTAACATAACAAAGCAGGGAAGCCCCATAGTAAGCAGCGGCAGTAGCACCAATTGCACATGTAATATGATCATATCCCGGAGCAATATCTGTTACCACCGGACCCAGCACATAAAAAGGTGCGTTATAACAATCAATTTGTTCACGCTCCATATTCATCTTTATCTGGTCAAAAGGTACATGTCCTGGTCCCTCAACCATTACCTGAACACCACGACGTCGACAGGCAAGAACAAGTTTTCCCAGCATTTTAAGCTCGGCAAATTGCGCTTTGTCACTGGCATCTGACAAGCAACCGGGACGAAGCCCATCCCCGAGGGAAATTGTAACATCATGTCGGGCACAAATTTCCAAAATCTTATCCCATTGAGAAAAGAATGGGTTTTCCCTATTCTTCCGGATCATCCATTCAGCAAGGATTGATCCACCGCGACTCACAATTCCCATTACTCTCTTCAGCGCAAGCGAAACATACCTTTTCAACAAACCGGCATGAATGGTCATAAAATCAACACCCTCTGCAGCCTGTTTTTTGATAACCGATAGAAGCAGATCCTCATCAAGTCGACCGACATCGCCTTCCACAAGAGAGAGGGCCTCGTAAATTGGAACAGTGCCAAGCGGTACATTACACTTGGCAAGTATACTCTTTCGAACTGAAGACAAATCAGGTCCAACACTGAGATCCATTACGAAATCAGCACCTGCCGAAAGGGCAACTTTGAGTTTGAGTATCTCTTCCCGACTGGAAGATCTCTCAGTAGAACGGCCTATATTGGCATTGACCTTTGTACGAAAAGCCCGGCCTACAATAGCATGACCGGAATTACAGTGAATTGGATTAGCAGGAACAACGGCATACCCCCGCGCGATCTCACGACGAACTTTTTCAGGTTTTACCCCTTCGGATCGGGCAACTGCAATCATCACGGGCGTTACTTTACCACTACGTGCATGTTCCAGCTGGGTCTTCATAAATAAAATCAGCTGGCTTTCAGCAGTTCTATAATGTGTTTGATGGCCTCATCGCCGAAATCATCAAACACATTATCAGCACCACCAAAATCCTGAAACGCCGTAAACTTATCCGGAACAACAACACATCGCATGCCTGCCGACAATGCTGCTTTGCACGAAACCGAACTAGTCGCTATGACAACACAGCATGCCGGTATAATGGAGATTTTCTTTGCAAGTTTAAGCCACGCATCCGCGCTGGGAAAATTCTTCTCCTGACTGGCATATGACAACAAAGTTATTCCACGATCAATCAGTCCAAGTTTTGCCGACAACTGCCTTGCAGTCTCATCATCAAGACTGCTCAGCGTCGCAACTACGACCCTTTCTTCTTCCATGGCTTTTAACAACCTTGGCACACCCGACTCAAGCTTGAGTGAACTGTCCGTGAATGCACGTGTGATTGCTTCAGTAATTTCTGACATCAGTTTTGCCTCCGAAACTTTTGCCTTGCCTTCCATTTTCAACATCATAGGGAGAAAATGTTTCACAGACGGATGCGAGCAGTAACGGGAAAACATGTTTAGAGTTAATTCAATGTCTTTTTCTGATAAAATCTTTTTGAGAAGATCCGAGACAATCTGACGTCCTTTAACCGCAAAATTCTCCAATTCAAAAAGAACCGCTCTATCGGGCATACTCTTCTGTTCTGTATTAACTTCTGCTACTTCCTTCTTCTGCTTAACCATGTAAACCCTCCTTCAGGTCAAATATCATGTATTTTTTGACGAACAAAGTGCAGACATTATTCTTTATTACCCATTACGTCAACACATCATACAGTTGGGACAGTCATCACCTTGCAGTCAGTTCTCTAAAAACTCCCGGCAATTCCTCTATAATGTCCACGGCAGTTATCCCAGACTGGGAACTCTGCCAGGCAACATTGTCCCCTGCCCGCCCGTGAAGGTAAACCGCCACCCGCGCTGCATCAAATGGAATAAGTCCCTGTGCTACCAATCCAGAAATCAAACCTGCAAGTACATCTCCCATGCCCCCGGTAGCCATCCCGGGATTCCCTGTCATGTTAACATTGAGAGGCAATCCTTTCTGAGCAATAATGGTACCGGCCCCCTTAAGTACAACCGTAGCCCCAGTTACACTCGCTGCACAAAGGGCCATTCCAAACCTGTCAGACTGCACATCTGCTACAGAACACCCCATCAATTTCGCCAGTTCTCCCGGATGGGGAGTAATAATAACGGGACAGGATGTATTACAAAACAATTTTGCCTGTTTTGTATACACATTCAAGGCATCAGCATCAAGCACCAATGGCTGGCTACTTTCTTTTAAGATCATATCGACCAAAAATCGTGTCTGTTCATGAATCGTCATCCCAGGTCCAACCAACACCGTACTGAAATCCTTAATATTCTTTCCCCATTTCCTCAGGCAGATTGATGATAATGAACCCTCTTTTGTCTCAACCACACCATGAACCATCGCCTCAGGAACAATACCCGCAACAATCGGAGCAATACTTTCCGGGACAAGAACTGTCACCAATCCGACACCAGACCGTACAGCTGCTTTTGCCGCCAAAGCAACAGCTCCTGAATAACCAGCTGCCCCGCCAATGATCAACAAGTGACCGAAAACCCCCTTATGAGAATCCCTCGGACGACGTTTCATTACCTTACGCAGATCTTCCGGAGTTATCAGTTCCTTATTGGTACCGATACAGGCAATAAGTTCATCAGGTATACCAAGATCGACAACTTCCAGTGTACCGACAAAATCAATTGCACAAGGCTCCAACAATCCCGTTTTTGGGAGTCCCATAGTCACAGTAACATCTGCTCTTACAGCTCCGCCTTCAGCCTTACCCGTATCGGAATTCAAACCTGAAGGTACATCTATGGAAACTACAAGACTGCGCTCAGAGAGAGCATTAATATATTGTATTGCACGCGCAGCAGGTCCGCGCGCCGGACCGGTTATTCCAGTGCCCAGAATTCCATCAACAACAATATCTGTACCGCGATACGAAGCCGGTATATTCTCCCAATCCTCTATCGTCGGAAGTTCTTTCAAAGAAATACCGGCCGACTTCATCTTGTTAAGGTGTTTGAGTGCGTCACCGCCCAGTTCTTCTGCTGCACCAGCCAACCAGACATCAACATCAACATCCTGCTCTTTCAGACAACGTGCAGCCACAAACGCATCGCCTCCGTTATTTCCGCGCCCGGCAAAAAGATGTACAAAAGGTTTCGCATATCCGGACACGCGCGCCAAGCAATGGACAATATCGGCAACCCCTGTACCTGCGCGCTCCATGAGCACCTCGCCAGGAACACCAAATTCCTTGATCATCCGGTTGTCCAGTTCTCTCATTTGTGCACTTGTGACGACTTTCATCGTTTTACCTGTAATTAAAAATACTTACTCAGAACATTATCTGGCCAGAATCAACGCCTGTGCCACAGCATAATTCTTCGTGTGTGACAAACTGATAAGAATTCTTTTCACGCCCCGTTTCCTGGCCAGTCTACCGGCTTTTCCCTTTATTCTTACGGACGGCGCTCCTGTCCTGTCATCCCTTACAACTTCCATATCGAGCCAGCTTATGTGAGGACCTACACCGGTACCAAAAGCCTTTGAAACAGATTCTTTTACGGCAAACCTGCCGGCATAATGACGGTGCGGCATGGCTTTCGAATCACAATATTCCCGTTCTTCTCGCAAAAATATACGTTTCTTGAATGCGTCGCCCCATTTCTTGAGCATATAATGCATTCGCTCATTCTCGACAAGATCGACACCAATCCCCAAGACCTCACATCTCTTCATGTCCGGCTCCTGCCTGATTCATCACAGACATTTCCTTTTTTGTATGTAGCCATTCGATCAAGCATCTCCTTCACAGCGGCTTTCAGACCAACCATTACAGAACGACTGATTATACTATGACCTATGTTCAGGACATTGAGATATGGAATTTGGAGTATATCATCAATATTATCCAGATTAATGCCATGACCTGCATTGACCCTGAGTCCCAGCCGGTGTGCATATCTTGCCCCATTTATTAAACGTTTCAATTCCTTTTCAGCCACCCGCCCTTTTGCGTTACAAAAACAACCTGTATGCATTTCGATCCACGGCGCACCAGTTTCGACCGCCGCTCCTATCTGCCTTTCTTCAGGATCAATAAAAAGGCTAACAATTATCCCGGCCTTGGATAATTTATTTACTGTTCGACGAAGACTTGATATCTGACCGGCAACATCCAGTCCGCCCTCAGTGGTTAATTCCTGACGTTTCTCCGGAACAATGCAGACCTCATCGGGCCTGACTTTCAAGGCAACAGCAACAATTTCAGGATTATTAGCCATCTCAAGATTTAATCGCACCCTAATTTTATTCCTTAAGGAATAGACATCTGAATCATGGATATGCCGCCTGTCCTCTCTCAAATGAACAGTTATCGAATTTGCCCCGGCATTCTTACAAAGTTTCGCAGCTTCAACAATATCGGGATAATTCGTCTGCCGCACCTCTCGCAGTGTCGCAACATGGTCTATATTTACGCCAAGTTTCAGTTTGCTGTTATTCATAACATTGTTCCTGTCAGAAAATTGGAGATTGTTACATTATTGCCAATATTATTCCAGAATATTCACATTAACCTTGCTTTTTCGGCAAGACACGGTATTAAGACTACTTTTCATTCACCAAGCAGGAGATAATTTGTCATGCAGGAAAACAAAGGCATTGTACCACAACAACAGGAAAATCAAGAACCAATCACTTCACAGCAGGAATCAGACAAACAAGTTGAATTTTTCAAAACCTACGCTTCGCAAATTATCACAGGCATACTAATCGTGGCGGCAATAGGAATAGCTGTCTATCGCTACTATGATAGTTCCGTAGACGCAAAGCAGGAAGCCGCAAACAAACTATTTTCAGCAAAAAATACTCAGGAGCTCGAACTCCTCGTTAACAAAAATTCATCAACTGCTGTAGCCCCCCTGGCCCTTCTGAAACTGGCAAAAATGCATTTCAACTCGGCTAATTACGACATGGCCCTTAGTAAATACAACGAGTTTAAAACAAAATATCCTCAACATGAAATGGTAGATGTAGCCGAAATGGGAAGATTACACTGTCTCGAAGCAAGAAACCAGATCGATGATGCTTTGGCAGGTTTCACAACATTCACTTCGACAAAAACAAACCATTTTCTATACGCGGAAGCCGTTATTGGCCGGGCACGTTGTCTGGAACAATCCGGACGTCACAAAGAAGCTATAGCCGTATACGAGGATTTTATTGCGGCATATCCAAAAAGCACATGGACATCAAAGGTGGAGGACCTTATCACAACGTTGAAAAGGAAACTTGATGATAAGAAAAAGACTTCAGGTTGATTTTTGCTGGTTGTTGTCCTGATTAACCGGCTTAGTAGTGTTAGCGTCAGCCGCTTTTGGTGTATCATTGGTTACAACGGCTTCATCTTTACCCTTCTTGAACTCGCTTATGCTCTTCCCAATAGAACGCGCCAACTCCGGAAGTTTCTTCGATCCGAAAAGAAGCAGAATTACAAACAGGATAATGATCAATTCAGGCCCACTGGGCAATCCACTCATTTGAGAACCTCCTATATTGGGTACATTACAATTTCAAATAAAAGCATTATCCATGCAACGGCGCCATTTTGCAAGGAATTGTTTCTTCATCCTTTATATCATCAACGTCTAAAAGCAATAGCTCTTGCAGTCTCGCGTTCAGCTGTCTTTCGGCGCATATCATCACGTTTATCATGCAAACGCTTACCCTTACAGACACCTATTTCCACCTTGACCATTCCTCTCTTCAAATAGACGCTCAACGGAATAAGCGATAACCCCTTCTGATCCGTCTGAACCCCCAGTTTTCTGATTTCTTTGGCATGAAGAAGCAAGCGCCTCTTTCTATCCGGTTGATGATTGAACTGATTACCATGATCATACGGCGCAATGTTAAGATTAAACAAGAATACTTCCCCATCATGAATACGGGCAAAACTTCCGCCCAGATTAACGTGCGCACTCTTGACGGATTTGACTTCCGTACCCTTTAATTCAATTCCGGCCTCAAGCCGTTCAAGTACAAAATAATCCCTTAACGCCGTTTTATTGGCTGCAAGTTTTCTGTTTAATGTGTCCTGAGTTTTCACCATGGGCCTGATCCATTATTATCATACCATGGCATCCAGAACGAGGGAACCGTATAAATCGCCCTTCCGATTGGACTCAATCACGATTTATCAGTCTCTGTCGATACAGAGAAGTCCATCTCAGCAATAATCTTGCCTTCGGAAATTTCCTTCAATGCAATATCCAGCTTATCCTCATCCGGGCCGGATGGTTTGACATAAGGTCGAAATCCGGCATTGAGCTGTTTCACGCGCTTGGATACCATGTTAATAAGAACAGGCACACTGCCTACCCTGCTCTTTGCCGCTTCTAGCAACTGTATATTCAATAGTCTTCCTCCAAAAATAAGTGGGGCGCATTGTATGCGCCCCACCCTTTTAAGTCAACCTATTATCCCCTGACTTAGTACATGCCACCCATATCACCACCACCGCCACCACCATGAGGCATAGGCTTTTCCTCAGCAGGAATCTCTGTCACCATGCACTCAGTGGTCAGCAGCAATCCGGCAATACTGGCCGCATTCTGCAATGCAGAACGCGTAACCTTTGCAGGATCCAGTACACCATCCTTGATCATGTCGCCATACTTGCCCGTGGCCACATTGTAACCGTAACTGCCCTTGCCATTCCTGACTTCCTGTACAACAAGCGCACCTTCCATTCCGGCATTATTAACAAGCTGACGGAGGGGCGATTCCAGACAAGCCCTGACGATCTGAACGCCAACAGCCTCATCACCTTTTGCCGTCATCTTATCAAGGGCCGACTGGGCACGGAGGAGCGCAACGCCACCACCGGGCACAACACCTTCTTCAACCGCAGCGCGCGTCGCATGCAAAGCATCCTCAACACGGGCTTTCTTTTCCTTCATCTCGGTTTCCGTTGCAGCACCAACATTGATGACAGCAACACCACCGGCGAGTTTCGCAAGACGTTCCTGCAGTTTTTCGCGATCATAGTCGGATGTCGTTTCCTCGATCTGACGCTTGATCTGACCAACTCTGCCCTGAATATCAGAAGTCTTACCGCCGCCTTCCACAATCGTGGTATTTTCCTTGTCCACGGTGATGCGTTTCGCACGACCGAGATCTTCAATTTTCACGTTTTCCAGTTTGATGCCGAGATCTTCTGTCAGGCACTTACCGCCCGTCAGAATGGCGATATCTTCGAGCATTGCCTTACGGCGATCGCCAAATCCAGGCGCCTTAACTGCACAACACTGCAGTGTACCGCGCAAACGGTTCACCACCAGTGTAGCCAACGCTTCGCCTTCTACGTCCTCGGCAATAATCAGCAGAGGCTTGCCGCCCTTGGCAACAGACTGCAACAGGGGAAGCAAATCCTGAAGGTTGGATATCTTCTTTTCATTAATAAGGATGTATGCATCTTCCAATATCGCATCCATGCTGTCAGCATTGGTCACGAAATAAGGAGAGAGATACCCCTTGTCAAACTGCATCCCTTCAACAACCTCCAGGGTCGTTTCAATGGTCTTTGCTTCTTCAACGGTGATCGTTCCATCTTTGCCAACCTTGTCCATGGCATCGGCAATAATATCGCCGATCATATTGTCGCCATTAGCTGAAATGGTCGCAACCTGGGCTATTTCGGTATGCTCTTTGACCTTCTTGGACTGCTTGGCAATTGCGTCAACCACTGCTTCTGTAGCGAGATCAATACCGCGCTTCAGACTCATTGGATTAGCACCCGCAGTTACATTCTTCAAACCTTCACGATAGATCGCCTCTGCAAGCAGTGTTGCGGTCGTTGTACCATCGCCGGCAATATCACTCGTTTTGCTTGCAACTTCACGAACCATTTGGGCGCCCATATTCTCAAAGGCATCCGGAAGATCGATTTCCTTGGCAACGGTTACTCCGTCCTTGGTAATGGTGGGTGACCCGAATTTTTTATCAAGAATCACATTCCGTCCACACGGACCAAGTGTAACTTTCACAGCCCTGCTCAACTTCTCGACGCCAGCCAGAATAGCCTGGCGGGCTTCGCTTTCATACTTCAACTGTTTTCCCTTGTCAGCCATACTGATATCTCCCTTTCGTTATAGAATTTTGTTATTCAATTATAGCAACTATATCTTCTTCGCTGATGATCTTGTATTCTTTGTCGTCAATCTTGACATCACTTCCGCCATATTTTGGCATAAGTATCTTGTCGCCTTTCTTGACTTCCATCGGAACCAATTTTCCGTCCTTATCGCGCTTGCCCGGTCCGACGGCGATTACTTTACCTTCCTGTGGCTTTTCTTTCGCCGTATCAGGAATAATAATTCCACCTTTCTTTACCTCATCAGCCCCTTCTGCGGGCTCAACCAAAACTCTGTCTCTCAACGGTCTGATCTTCATGCTTTTCATTTCCCCCTTTACTGTTTCTTTTTCTTAATGTTTGATTATTTTCCACTATTCCAAAATTTATTTCTTGTCATCATCAACCATCTCAAAGTCAGCGTCGATTACCTCTCCTTTCTCCTTTTTCGAGGAGCCGCTTGTTTCCCCGCCGCTCTCCTGCCTTGATTCACCCGAAGAAGCACTTTCCTCATGCCCCCCATTTTTAGTTCCATCTTTCGGCCCGCGAGCCGACTTGGCATGCGCATATAAATCGGCCGATAAAGCCTGGACTTCCTTGTTCAGCGATTCCATCTTGGTCTTGATTTCATCTGCATTACCTGACTTGATTGCTGACTTGAGGCTATCCACAGCCGACTGGACACTCGCCTTTTTGTCGGCAGCAACCTTATCTCCCTGTTCCTTTAGCAGCTTCTCTGTCTGGTAAACAATATTTTCCGCCATGTTCTTGGTCTCAACGGATTCACGGCGTTTCTGGTCATCAGAGGCAAATTTCTCCGCATCCTTCACCATATTCTCGATCTCATTCTTATTCAGACCGCTTGATGCAGTAATTGTGATCTTCTGTTCTTTGCCGGTACCAAGATCTTTGGCAGAGACGTGCAGAATACCATTGGCATCAATATCAAAGCCAACTTCGATTTGCGGTACTCCGCGGGGAGCCGGAGGAATACCATCCAGATGAAAACGACCGATGGATTTATTGTCCGATGCCATCTTGCGTTCACCCTGCAATACATGTATCTCAACAGTAGGCTGATTATCCGAAGCCGTACTGAAAATCTCGCTCTTTCTGGTTGGAATCGTTGTGTTTCGCTCGATCAACGGAGTGAACACTCCTCCAAGAGTCTCTATTCCCAGCGAAAGCGGAGTAACGTCGAGAAGTAAAACATCCTTCACTTCACCTTTGAGAATACCACCCTGGATTCCAGCACCAACCGCCACCACCTCATCGGGATTTACGCCCTTGTGGGGCTCCTTGTCAAAGAGTTTCTTTGCCATCTCCTGTACTTTCGGCATACGGGTAATTCCACCAACAAGTACGACTTCATCAACTGCCGGAATACCGGAATCCTTAAGGCATGCCCGGCATGGACCGACAGCCCGCTCAATCAGAAAATCCACAAGCTGTTCAAGTTTTGATCTTGTCAGAACAACATTCAGGTGTTTCGGCCCGGAAGAATCAGCAGTGATGAACGGAAGATTGATTTCGGTTTGCTGGGAACTGGACAACTCACACTTGGCTTTTTCAGCGCCTTCTTTCAAACGCTGGAGCGCCATAGTGTCCTTTGTAAGGTCTATTCCATGTTCCTTCTTGAACTCCGCCGCCAGCCATTCAATAATGGCCTGATCCATATCATCACCACCAAGGTGCGTATCACCGTTCGTTGCTTTTACCTCGAAAACTCCATCACCGATGTCCAGTATTGATATGTCGAATGTTCCGCCACCGAAATCATAGACTGCAATATTCTCGTCTTTCTTTTTGTCCAAACCGTAAGCCAGTGATGCCGCTGTCGGTTCATTGATAATTCTCAAAACTTCAAGGCCGGCAATTTTTCCAGCATCCTTCGTCGCCTGACGTTGACTATCGTTGAAATATGCCGGTACCGTAATGACAGCCTGTGTTATTTTTTCACCAAGATAGGCTTCAGCATCTGTCCTGAGCTTTTGAAGAATCATGGAAGAAATTTCCGGAGGAGAATATGTTTTGTCTTCGATCTTAACATATGCATCGCCGTTCTTTGAATCTCTGACAACTTCATAAGGAACAAGTTTTCTCTCGTGGGCAACTTCTTCGAATTTCCGACCCATGAAACGTTTAATTGAAAAAACTGTATTTTTAGGATTAGTAACTGCCTGACGCTTTGCAGGCTGCCCCACAAGACGTTCACCATTTTTAGTGAACGCAACAATAGAAGGCGTCGTACGCATACCCTCGGCATTCGGAATGACAACAGGTTCTCCACCTTCCATCACCGCCATACAAGAGTTTGTCGTACCCAAATCAATGCCAAGAACTTTTGACATATCATTAATTCCTTTCAGAAAACTGGTTATTGGCGTTATTCTACGCTACCATCACTTAGGATAAGCATTTCCTATGCCACATAGTAGCTTTACAACTAAAGTTCATTATATAACATGTTGAATATCAATATCATATGTATGATAAAATCACACTATCGGATTCTGTTTCAAAAAGCTATTTTGCCACCTATTGTCACACTGACTGACGAATACTCAAGCATTTGAGTCATTATGTCTCACAGCCAAACACAATGCAAGCTAAGCGAAAAATCGGGTGTTACACGATATTTTTGAAAAACAGCCAGAGTCAGACCAACTATTTTATATCAGGTTCCGAATGGAAGTTCTTGTTCTTTTTTTTTCGGTTTAATTCCAAAACGTTCATAACAGACATCGGTTACGACACGTCCTTTCGGAGTACGACTTATATAACCTTCCTGTATCAGGTACGGCTCGTAAACTTCTTCTATAGTATCAGATTCTTCACCTACGGCAACCGCCAGAGACCCCAATCCAACAGGTCCCCCTGAAAATTTATGCATGATTGTTTCAAGAATACGTTTATCCATCTCATCCAAGCCATATTTGTCTATGTCCAGCATTTCCAACGCTTTGTCGGCAACAGATCTGGTTACCTTATTGTCAGCCTTGATCTGGGCATAATCACGTACCCTTTTCAGGAGATTATTCACTATACGCGGTGTACCCCGGGAACGTCTGGCAATTTCGCTCGCTCCTTCTTTATCCACATCAACATTAAGAATCTTGGCAGAGCGCTCAACAATAGACTGCAGTTCCCCAACCCCGTAATAATCAAGCCGATTACTCAGTCCGAACCTCGATCTGAGCGGCGCAGATATCAAACCGCTCCGCGTCGTCGCCCCTATCAATGTAAACTTTGGAATTTCCAGACGTACAGATCTCGCATTCGGCCCCTGGTCAATCATGATATCAAGGACAAAATCCTCCATCGCTGAATACAAATATTCTTCCACTGCTCTTTGAACACGATGAATCTCATCTATAAAAAGGATGTCACCAGTCTCAAGGCTGGTAAGAAGGCCCGCAAGGTCACCAGGTTTATCAATTACCGGCCCAGATGTTACTTTGATATTTACATCCATCGCTTCCGCAAGGATATATGCAAGGGTTGTCTTGCCAAGACCTGGCGGCCCTGACAGCAGGGCATGATCAAGAACATCTCCACGCGACTTTGCAGCTTCAACAGCCAACTCAAGTCGTTCACGCACCTTTTGCTGACCAATGAAATCTCTAAACCTGGAAGGGCGCAAACTGATATCAAGTTCCTTATCAGGTTTATTCAGAACTTCCGTTGTCAATTTTTTTGCCATATTTTCTTTCAATTTGATCAAAAATATTTTTTCATCCTGCTGTTCCCAGGGCTTTTTTAACAATTTCTTCAACTGTCATGCTACTGGTATCTTTACCTCGGAGCATATTCATCACCATTTTCCGCGCATCAGTCTGCTTATATCCCAATGCAATCAATGCCATAATTGCATCCCGTATTTTCATATCATCTTCCGGCAACTCTTCAGCCCCGGCAACGACCTCCAACGCATCTGCCTCCCCGATTTTATGGCGTAATTCGACGATCATACGTTCGGCCGTTTTCCGCCCAATTCCTGAAATGGAACTCAAACGTTTAACATCACCACTAATAACCGCCAATTTGATCTCTTTTACAGACATACCGCTCAGCACACTCATTGCCAGTTTTGGACCTATACCACTAACGCTCATAAGCATAATAAACATCTTGCGTTCAGCATCTGTAACAAAACCAAACAATAGATGGGCATCTTCCCTGACATGATCATAAGTAAGCACCTTGACCACTTCGTTTACCGCCGGTAAACGGTCATAACTGCTGAGGGGGATGAAGACCTCGTAGCCTACGCCATTTACATCAATCACAATTCGCGTCGGTTGTTTTTCGACAAGCTTACCTTCCAGAAAAGTGATCATAGAATACCAACATCCAGAACTACAGAATCAAGAATTTAGAATTTTTATCATTTTGTGGCAGTCTTACCTTTTCGTACCCAGAATATCAAGCGTTCAATTACTCCGCGTCCGGAATTCAGTTTGACAAACAAGGTATTATTGAGATAGTTTGATATACGTCCTGATGAAACTGTAACCCAGTGATTACATATGTAACAGTGATCATTTGATTCAACTTAAGAGTGCAGGAGACATGATGAAAGCTATTGTAGACAAGAAAACTTGTATCGGCTGTGGACTTTGTACCGATGAGTGTCCATCAGTATTTAAAATGGGAGAAGATGTGGCGGTCGTAATCGTAAATGAGGTACCTACTGATGCCATAGAGGACTGTAAAGAAGCAGCTCAGTCATGTCCTGTCGAAGCAATCAAACTGGAGAATTGATTCCAGATGGCTTGAACAATACCATCTATATCCAGGAAGCATTCATAAGAAAGTTTTGGTAATTAACAGATATAAATCATAAAACTCCTTCTGCAAAATCAATAAACATAAATTTGAGTGCGGCTCTGCCGCGTTTGGGGGATAAAATGGGCGGTTTCTTTGGGGTAGTTTCAAAGTCTGATTGTGTAAATGACCTGTTCTTTGGGACTGATTATCATTCTCATCTAGGCACTAAACGTGGCGGTATGGCAGTCATGGATGAAAAGGGATTCACCCGATTTATACATGACATCACAAATGCACAATTCAGATCCAAATTCGACTCTGATGTAGTCAAAATGAAGGGGAAACAGGGTATCGGTGTAATCAGCGATTACGAGGACCAGCCTCTTCTCATTGGATCGCACTTTGGAACCTATGCGATCGTCACTGTCGGTGTTGTACAGAACGCAGAAAAACTTGCCTCCAAGGCCTTTTCTAGAAGAACTACCCACTTTTCCGAAATGAGCGGCGGCGAAATAAATCCGACCGAACTCGTTGCCACATTGATCAATCAGGAAGCAAATTTCGAAGACGGAATCCGTAATGCACAGGACACCATTGAGGGTTCATGTTCAATGCTGCTTCTTACGAAAAAAGGCATTTATGCGGCGCGGGACAGCTTGGGCAGGACACCTGTCATCCTTGGAGGAAAAAAGGGTGCTTACGCCGCCACACTGGAAACCTGTGCATTCCCGAACCTTGATTTCGAAACTATTAGAGACCTTGGGCCAGGTGAAATCGTTCTTATCTCGGAGGATGGCATCGAACAGAAAAAACCACCTCTCAAGAAAATGCAGATATGTTCATTCCTCTGGGTCTATTATGGTTATCCGGCGTCGGACTATGAAGGCATAAATGTCGAAGCAAGTAGAAACAGGTGTGGTGCTGCACTTGCAAAAAATGATAAAATTTCCCTCGATCTAGTCGCGGGTATTCCTGATTCCGGAACAGGACATGCAATCGGCTATGCCAATGAGTCAAAAATTCCTTACCAGAGACCTTTTGTCAAATACACACCTACATGGCCGCGGAGTTTCATGCCTCAAGAACAATCGATCAGGAATCTTGTCGCCCGTATGAAACTTATTCCCATAAAGGAACTCATCACCGGTAAAAAGATGCTTTTTTGCGAGGATTCCATCGTGCGAGGTACTCAACTAAAGGATATAATAAAAAGGCTCTACGACTATGGCGCCAAGGAAATCCATATGCGCCCCGCATGTCCTCCACTGGTTTATGGCTGCAAGTTTCTCAACTTTTCAAGATCAAACTCAATACTTGATCTCGCAGGCAGAAAGGCCATAAATGAAATCGAGGGTGATGACGTCAAAAACCTCAAGGAATATGCCAATCCCTGTTCCGAAAAGCATTGCGCGATGGTGGAAAAAATCCGCAAAAGATTGAATCTGACCTCTTTGAAATATCAAAAGCTTGACGACCTTGTTGCGGCGATCGGTCTACCAAAGGAAAAAGTCTGTACTTATTGCTGGGATGGAGCCGAATAGTTCTAAGAAGAGAATTCAGAATGAAGTCGCAAAATAACGGCATATGCTACATGGATCCTGAATACTGACTTTTGCTATCCCCGAAAATTAAAGTCCATGTCTTTTGCCGCTTTGACTTCATCGGGACGGCTGACAGGCGTGGAGACTGGCGCAGAGCAGACCTTTTCGGGAGATTTTTCGGCATTCTCGGCGATCCTTTTCATGGCGGCAATAAAAGCATCCAGCGTTTCCCTGCTTTCCGACTCCGTGGGTTCAATCATCATCGCTTCTTTCACGATCAGCGGAAAATAAATTGTCGGAGGATGGAATCCCTCGTCGATCAACGCCTTTGCAATATCTAATGCATGAACTCCATACTGGTTCTGTTTTTGTGCAGAAAGCACACATTCATGCATACAGGTTTTATTAAAGGGCACGTCATAAACACCTTTTAAAGCATTCAACACATAATTGGCATTTAACACTGCGTTTTCACTTACTTCGATCAACCCTTCGGCGCCAAGCAAAAGAATATATGCATACGCCTTGAGGCAAACAGAGAAATTTCCGTAAAATGGCGCAATGTACCCGATGGATTTTGGATAATCGTAATCCAGTGTATAAGTATTATCCTTGCGCTTAACCACCCTGGAAATCGGAAGATAATCAACAAGGTGTTTCTGCACTCCGACCGGACCAGCGCCTGGTCCACCGCCGCCATGCGGCGTGGCAAATGTCTTATGCAGATTGATGTGCATCACATCTATACCAGCATCACCCGGACGAAACTTGCCAAGGACAGCATTAAGGTTCGCCCCATCATAGTAAACCAGCGCATCACGACTGTGCGCAATTTTTACAACCTGCTCAATCTTGCTGTTAAAAATACCCAATGTGTTCGGATTGGTGAGCATTATGGCGGCAGTCCGGTTGGTTATCATTGCCTCCAGCGCCATAACATCAAGCATGCCGTCCTTATGGTCCGTAGGTACCGATCGTGTCTTGAAACCGGCAATTGCCGCACTTGACGGATTAGTTCCATGCGATTCATCCGGAACAAGAACTTCATCCTTCTTCGATCCCCTGTCGCGATGATATGCAGCTATCAGCATCATTCCTGTCAATTCACCGTGCGCGCCCGCAAGCGGTTGAAGCGTAAACGCGTTCATACCGGCAATTTCACAAAGAAGCCTCTCAAGTTCATAAAGCACCACCAATGCGCCCTGTGTCAACATACCACCATATCGAAGTTGAGGGAGAAACGGATGCAGTTCGGCAAATCCCTTCATCTGGGCAATTTTTTCAAGAATCTTGGGATTATACTTCATTGTACATGAACCCAGCGGATAGAATCCCGTATCAACTCCAAAATTTTTCCTGGACAATCCGGTAAAATGGCGGACCACATCCAACTCTGAAAGTTCACACAGTTTCGCATCAGAACCTCGACGATATTTCTCTGGAATAACAGGCATATCAGGCACGTCACACTTTGGCAGACTGACACCCTTCCTGCCTGGCTGAGATTTCTGGAAAATTAATGACACAATACATCCTCCAAAGCCTCGGCAAAAACACCGATTTCATGTTTTGTTCTTTTCTCTGTTACACCAACCAGAAGATAAGGACCCATGCCTTTATAAAAACGTCCCAGCGGAAGTCCCGGTGCAATCCCGCGCTCCACCATCATCCCGGCCAGTTCTCCTGCATTGATTGGAAGCATTACAGTAAATTCATTAAAAGTCGGACTTGATTCCATCACCTTCACTCTGGGAATCTCTTTGAAGCGTTTCATCGCATATCTGGTTTTGGCATAACACAGTCTAGCTACTTCCTTGAGGCCTTCCCTGCCAAGGAGCCCGAGATAAATACTCGCCCTCAGTGCACAAAGAGCCTCGTTTGAGCATATATTCGATGTCGCTTTCTCCCGGCGAATATGCTGTTCACGTGCCTGGAGAGTCAGAACAAATGCCTCCCTGCCGTTATGATCAACAGTCCTGCCGACCAATCTGCCTGGCATTTTGCGAACAAGCGCCTTCGTTGTGGCCATGAATCCGAGGTAAGGACCACCAAAACTCAAAGGAATACCAAGCGACTGTCCTTCGCCAGTTGCAATATCAACCCCGATTTCGCCTGGCGTCTTTAACAAAGACATGGCAACAGGATATACTGACTGGATAACAAGTATACCGCGTTTATGACAATGCTCCACAATATCGCTATGATCATCAATGACTCCGAAGAAGTTGGGATTTTGAAGAATAACCGCAGCGGTATTGTCATCCAGTTTCTCAAAAATACGCGCCCTGTCACTTTGGCCATGCGTCACCGATACTTCAGCAAAATCAATCGAGAGATTGGCGGTATAGGAATATAGCATCGTCCGGTAAACAGGATTTACACCGCTGTCCATGACAATCCTGCCTCTGCCCGTCGCATGCAGAGCCATTTGGCAGGCTTCATACAGGGCAGTTCCGCCGTCATACACAGAAGCATTAGTCACCTCCATACCTGTCAGTCGGCAGATATGTGTCTGGTATTCGTATATTGCCTGCAGGGTTCCCTGAGAAAGCTCCGGTTGATAAGGCGTATACGCCGTGTAAAATTCACTTCTCGACACAATTGCATCAACCGCGGCCGGAATAAAATGATCATAGAACCCGCCGCCAATAAAATTTGTGAGATGGGAATAGTTTCGCAATGCAATACTTTCAAGCAGGTTGAAAACTTCCATTTCGGATCTGGCACGCGGCAGGTTGAACGATTTCGGCCTCAGCGATACTGGAATATCCGAAAAAAGTTCCTCAATCGAAGATACCCCGCAAGCTGCGAGCATCTGTTTTCTCTGTTCGGAAGTATTGGCAATGTAACTCATTATTCCTGCCCGACAGTCTGATCATACTCCTTTGCACCCAGCAAGGTACTTACCTGGCCTGCATCAAAATCAAACAATTTAAACATCCATCCTTTTCCATACGCATCTTGATTTACCGTCTCAGGTTTTTCGACAACAAGACTGTTTACTTCGGCAACCTTGCCGGAAGCCGGGGCATAAATATCGCTTGCGGCTTTAACCGATTCAATAACACCGCATTCCTGTCCCTGCGCCACAACCTTGCCAATGGCAGGTAATTCTATGAAAGTAATATCGCCTAACGCTTTCTGGGCATGATCTGTAATGCCTATCACCGCAATGTTACCTTCAATTTTTATCCATTCATGCGTCTTGGTATATTTTCTGTCTTCAGGGCTCATTTCATCCTCTTCTTTCCATAATTCAACAAAAATTCTTCATTGCTTTTCTTGCTGTTGCCCCTTTGTAAAAAGGCAATTCACAAACAACACCTGGAATATTCTGCCTGACAGTCTGAATCAGAATGCGGCATCCCGGACTGCTAAAAGTATTCTCAACATACCCCATTGCTATGGCAATTTCAAGAGAAGGTGCAAAACTTCCACTCGTTACCTCGCCAATAGCACGGCCAGATTCATCCAGAATGGTGTCTCCATTACGTGCAGCTCTTCGTCCTTCAAGATTGATACCCACAAGTGCATTCTTTTTTTGTGAGTTATCCAACACGACTTTTGAACCTATGAATTTCTTTGATTGCGAGATGGCACGTACAAATCCTGATTCTGCGGCATTGCGTTTCTCGCTGAGTTCGTGCCCATACAATGGCATACCCATTTCAAGACGAAGCGTATCCCTCGCACCCAATCCTGCCGGCTCAGCCCCAAGCTCCATACACCTGTTCCATAATTGCAGAGACAATTCCGGTTCACTGTAAATCTCAAAGCCCATTTCACCAGTATAGCCGGTACGGCTGACAATAATTTCCTTTCCATGGCTCGTATTGGGCTGGAAATGATAGAATTTCAAATCGGCAACAGGTTCATCCACGATCTTCTGGACAATCTTCACAGACCCGGGTCCCTGTAAATCGAACTTCGCAGTTTTATCTGAAATATTCTCCGCAAATGTATCTGATGAGACATGTGACTGTATCCAGGCAAAATCATTGTCCTGTGTACCTGCATTAACAACGAGCATGAACTCATCATCTCCGCGCCTGTAAACCAGAAGGTCGTCAATAACGCCACCTTTATCATTACACATGAGTCCATAGCGGCACTGACCTGTTTCCATGGAGGAAACATCACAACTAACAATATTTTCCAGGTCAGCAAGAGCACGGCGTCCCTTTACAATAAATTCGCCCATATGACATGTATCAAAAAGAACAGCACCCTTTCTGCAGGCATGATGCTCCTGAATAATACCTTTGTAACGGATTGGCATCATGTAACCGCCAAAAGGTCCCATTTGAGCGCCAAGAGAAACGTGCATGTCATAAAAAGGCGTTTTCTTGAATTCAGAGTTCATTTATGTCACCTGTTTCGGAATAAGATGTTTTACGCAATTTACAAGTTTCAATACAGCCTCTCCAGAAGGCCATACGTCAAGTATTGTAACTCCGGTGTTGTTAATGTCCATCATCACAGCCTTCTCTGGACGACGACCTGCAAAGAGCGGCACAATGCTTCGGATCACATTCCCATGACAGACAATCAGGATTCTTTCTCGAGGCACATGGGTACGACGCACCTGGCCAACAAATCGTTCCAGCGCTATACGTTCCTCCCGCATGTTCTTTCTTGCAGAAAGGGTCAAAGGAATTCGCCCGGGAGCAAAATGGTGATGCGAAACTTCCCTGATATCAGACGAAATTGTCCAAGTTAAATGGTTCTGATATCTCAGAATGAACTGCGTCGTCTGCCAGGCTCTAGTCAAATCACTTGAATAAACATGGACAAATGTTTCTTCCGCTAATCGTCTTGCTAAGCGTTCCGCCTGATGTTCTCCAAGACTGCTTAAAGCAGGGCCCAATTCTATGGTTCCGTTACTCGGATCAGCCTGCGCATGCCGGACAAAAACGACAGTCAACGGTACCTCTTTAACCATTTCTTTCTGCTTATGATCGTTTCGCGTCACCATCACCCCTTTAATGTGTATGCCGCAGAGTCATATATCGCACAGCCGATCAATTCAAGCAGGAAAAAAGAGAATTGTAGAAACTACATGAATATTACTGCTTTCTCATTCTGATTTTATCCTTTCACATAACAAATTCTCTTGCCATTATAACGTCATGGCGAAAGAAAATTTCAGCATAAAATCACTTGGAGTCTGCCGGATTGATGCACCACAGGGACAGGCATTCTTCATTGCAGATGATTCATCCATACTGATTGATGCCTCCATGGCCGGTTGCAAAAAATGCAAAGGAGTTCCTGATGCACTGGAACAGGCCGGACCACGGCAGAAAATATTCTTCGAGCCGTCCGCTGTCCGTGCCGGCATCGTGACATGCGGCGGACTCTGCCCGGGACTCAATGATGTCATCCGCGCACTTACCATGGTTATCTGGTATCGTTATGGTGTGAGAAAAATCACGGGATTTAAATACGGCTATGAGGGTCTCTGTACTTCGCCCAGTCATCCGCCAATTGATCTTACTCCGGATTTAGTCGCTGATATACACAAGCATGGCGGTACAATCCTTGGAACATCAAGGGGGCATCATGACCCTGCAAAGATGGTGGATTTCCTCCACGAGCATAAAATCAATATCCTCTTTACAATCGGCGGCGATGGAACCCAACGAGGTGCCATGAAAATTGCCGAGGAGGTAGAACGCAGGGGCCTTCAAATAGCTGTTGTAGGTATACCCAAGACTATCGATAATGATATTTCATTCACTGAACGGACTTTCGGTTTCGAAACTGCCGTAGCCATGAGCGAAATCCCAATAACATGTGTTCACATGGAAGCCAAAGGGGTCCGTAACGGTATCGGCTTGGTAAAACTGATGGGGCGCGAGTCTGGTTTTGTTGCAGCCTATGCGGCTCTGGCATCAAGTGACGTCAATCTTGTTCTTGTGCCTGAGGTTCCTTTTTTGATGAAAAATCTGTTTTCGTTTCTCGAAGATCGCATGAAAAGAAAATCACACGCCGTTATTGTTGTCGCTGAAGGCGCTGGTCAGGAATTTGTACCGGTCGAAGGGACGGATGCTTCAGGTAATAAAAAACTGGGTGACATTGGTATTTTTTTGAAAAAGACCATCGCCGATCATTTTGCCAAGATACAAAATCCGGTGAATGTCCGGTACATTGACCCCTCATATATCATCCGCAGCGCACCGGCAAATGCTGATGATTCCGTGTTCTGTTTCAGATTGTCCGAAAATGCCGTTCATGCCGCCATGGCCGGAAAGACCGCAATGGTTGTTGGACTATGGAATGGCCATTTTGTCCATGTCCCGATGAAAAAGGCCACTCATACCAGAAAGAAAATTAATCCGACAGAATCACTGTGGCAAAGTGTACTGCATAATACCGGCCAACCGGATCTTTGCGGAAATTACTGAAGAAACAGAATTTACATGCTTAAACGATACTCCGGTCAGATGTACTTCCCGTATATGTAATCCTGCATTTGTTTGTTCTCAGCGAGAACTTCATCAAGGAGCGCTTTAACCACATCACCAATCGAAATAATGCCTATAATTTTTTCCCCATCAAGAATAGGGAGATGCCTGACCCGCCTTTTTGTCATGGTTTCCATCACCTCGTGGATGGAGTTTTCTTTTCCAGCAGTGACAAGTTTTTTTCTGGGAGTCATGATTTTTTCAACAGGGATATGACACATTTTACCTTTTGTTTTATGGGCCGTACGCAAAACATCCCTTTCCGAGATCAATCCCTCAAGCTTTCCCTGTCGGCCTATCACGAGCAAAGCACCGATTCGTTTATCATTCAACAGTTTTAAACAATCACAAAGAGGAGCTTTAGGTTTGATGCTATATACGGTTTTAGCCTTACCTTTCAATAACTGGATTACGCTCATATTCATCTCCCATATTGTGTCTGGAAATACTGTGCAACTCTAATTTATTATGCTTTGTATAATACACTTTCGACATACAATAAATCAATGATTTCCAAATTATTTTGATAAAGGAAATTTTTTGTTTTTAGGATAATTGATTGTTTAAACAATGCTCTTTTCCGGACTAATTTTCATTTTCAATCTGATTGACACTGTAAAGGGCTAATGGAAGAATGTTAAACATGAGTAAAATAAGCTTGGTATCGAGAAGAAAAGATAAATATTTTGACTCTCCGACACAAGCCAGTCAGAGAGCCCAGAAACGTCTTGCCGAGGAAGAAAACTCTACCAAACCACCTGCTGACGCCAAAGATATTAACATATTGATGGAAGAAGGCTCTCCTACCGTTGAACTTAATGTCCCACCCGATCAGAATCTTGACTTCGAAGCTCTTACTTCCGAATACCTGAAGGGTAAGGATAAAGCGAAAATCATGACCGTCATCGAGAAGGAGAAAATAGGTAATAAGTGGGGGCTTAAATTGCAATTCCTGCCTGAACAACCATCCAAGTTGCTCTCATCCATACAACTCGCACAGATGTTCGGCGTAAGTCCTCATACCATTTCCAGGTTAGTCAAACAGGGAATAATAAAGGGTTACAAGATCGGAAAACACTGGCGATTCAATTGGTCAGAAATACTTGAATCATTAGCAAAGAAACAAGGGGGTAGCTGATGTATATCAACTACTGGGGATTAAAGAAACATCCATTTGACAATGTTCCAGACCCGGAAATGTATTTCGACATGCACCAAAGTGTTGATGACGCCGTATCCGAGGTGCTTTTTGCAATTGAAGAAGGCGATGAATGTCTCGCGGTAGTCGTAGGGGAAGTCGGCGTCGGAAAGACCATGTGCCTTCGCATAGTTCTTGATTCGCTTGACCACGAAAAATATCGCATCGCCTTTATTACCAACCCGGACATGACATTTACACAGTTGCTTCGCGAAATTGTCGGCCAGCTTGAAGGTAAACAGTGCGAAGAAACCCGGAAGGACCGGCTTTTTGAAATGTTCAACAAGATTCTATTTGAAACTAACGACAAGGGTAAACGTGTTGTCATCTTCATCGATGAAGGGAATGTCATAAAACCTCATAACCTGGACAGCCTGCGTCTGCTCACAAACATGCAGGACGATAAACAAAATCTGTTTACTATTGTTCTCGCCGGTCAACCGGAACTTGGAAGGCGTCTCGAGGATCCACGCAGGGCAAATCTTTTCCAGCGAATCGGTGTTTATTGTAAAATTCACGGCTTGGATTCCCTGGAGGTGATGAAGGACTATATCGAACACCGGCTGGAACGGGCCGGTATCAGCGGCAGGAAAATTTTCACCGATGATGCCTTCAAAATCATCTGGGATAATTCGGATAAGGGGACTCCCCGTATAATCAACAAACTTTGCAAACTGTCCTTGAAGGCCGGGGAAACCAATGAACTCAAAGAAATCGGGGCGGAGGTTATAAATGGTATTGCCAGCCGTTTCATGCGGACTTACAGAAAACAACGCCCGAAACCACCTGTGGTAGAAGTAATTGAAGAATCCGGCAAAGAAGATGAGGAAGAATCGCTTCCTCCCATTCAAGATCTTCCCAAGAGACAAGAGCCGGAAGTGAAAAAAACACCTCCTTCTCCTCCAATACCTGCACCCATACCGGCAGTAAAACAACCAGTCAAAGAACCGCCTGTAATAGGGGTAATTAAAGAACCTCCTAAAGATATGGAAAAACCGCTTCTACCCATTCAAGATCTTCTAAAGAAAAAAGAACTGGAAGTGAAAAAAACACCTCCTTCTCCTCCAATACCTGCACCCATACCCGCAGCAAAACAACCAGTTAAAGAACCGCCTGTAATAGGGGTAATTAAAGAACCTGTCAAAGATAAGGAAAAATGGCTTCTATCCGCTCAAGATCTTCTAAAGAAAAAAGAGCTGGAAGTGAAAAAGACACCCTCTTCTCCTCCAATACCTGCACCCATACCCGCAGCAAAACAACCAGCCAAGGAACCGGAGAAAAAATCTGAAAAACCTGTTCCACCTAAACTTGATGGCGGTAAAAAACTGCTTTCAAAAAAGGAAATGGAAGATCTTGCCAGTAAACTTGCCACAGAACGCATTCAGAATCTTAAGAATGTGGCTGATCCTTTTGATGAATGGGAAAAAGCCCGGGACGAAATCCTCTTCAAGATGCAGAAGGATAACAGCGGCAAATAACAGCAATTACTCTTTGTCTTTTGTAAAAGGCAAATACCTGTTATATATTATCAACCATGACAAATATAAACGGTTTTTTCACTGATGTAACCGAACACTATCCCGATTACCTTCGGGATGAGTCACGACGTACAGGAACAGCAGAATCCATCTCCTTCCCAAAATCAGAAGATGAACTTCGCGTGCAACTTGCAGAACTTTACAAAAACAAAACACCAATAACATTGCAGGGCGCGAGAACGGGTATAACCGGTGGTGCAGTCCCAAATGGCGGACATATACTCAATTTGAACCGGATGAACCATATTATGGGTATTTTACCACATCCTTCAGAGGATGCATTTATTCTGACAGTCCAGCCCGGTGTTCTTTTGGCCGATCTTCGATTACTGCTTGAGAACAGAAACTTCGACACAACCTCCTGGTCACAGGAATCCCTTAAAACACTTGCCGATTTTACGACAAAGAAGGGATACTTCTTCCCTCCTGATCCCACAGAAGCCTCTGCATCCATCGGCGGAATGGTTTCGTGCAATGCGTCAGGCGCACGTTCATTCTTTTACGGTCCCACACGCGATTACGTGGAAACATTGCGAGTTGTTCTTTCTGACGGCTCAGTCATAAATCTTAAGCGTGGTGAGCAAAAGACATCTGGCCGGTCATTTTCCGCTATAACCAGTACTGGCAGGAAAATATCCGGCAGTTTGCCTGAATATAACATGCCCAAAGTAAAAAATGCTTCCGGCTATTTTGTCTATGACAACATGGACCTGCTTGATCTCTTCATTGGCGCAGAAGGAACGCTCGGTGTAATATCAGAGATTGGAATAAAACTGGTCCCCTGCCCGCCTGTCATATGGGGTGTTATGGCATTTCTTCCTTCCGAAGAAATCGCGCTCAATTTTGTCAAAACTGTGCGTTCTGCTGAAGAGAAGCCGATCGCGCTTGAATTCTTCAACCATGGTTCACTTGATCTTCTCCGTAAACAGAAAGAAAGCAATCCGGCATTCAAGGATATCGCTACTATGCCGCCCGCTTTTCATACCGGGGTATACCTGGAATATCATGGCCCCGACGAAGAAACGGTTGAGAATACCGTGATGAACATGTCAGAAATAATGACTACGGCCGGCGGAGATACGGATGCAACATGGATGGCTTCGGACAAACACTGCATGGAACAACTCAAGAATTTTCGACATGCCCTTCCAGAGGCAGTAAATCTCCAGATTGACGAGAAACGTAAGAAGGAACCCACGCTGACAAAACTTGGGACCGACCTTGCAGTACCTGACGATAAACTGGAAGAAATTATTAATATTTATAACCGCGATCTTACTGAGGCGGGACTGAACTATGTCATCTTCGGACACATTGGCAACAATCATGTTCACGTGAACATCATCCCTAACACTCCCGAAGAATATCAGCGCGGAAAGAATCTCTATCTCAAATGGGCCGCTCAAGTTGTCGCAATGGGCGGTTCTGTCTCAGCCGAACATGGCATTGGTAAACTCAAAACCGAGATGCTCAAGACAATGTTCGGAGAAGAAGGCATTAAACAGATGAAGGAAACAAGGAACTACTTCAACCCGGACAATCTCCTGAATCGCGGAAATCTGTTTTCAGCATGATGAAACCACGAGTTCTCCTCGTTAATCCGCCAGTCTACGACTTCACGGCCTACGATTTCTGGCTTAAACCATATGGCCTGCTTGAAATCGGCGGCTTCCTGAGGGGCCGGGCAGAAATGAAACTCTTTGACTATCTGGACCGGACACGTATGCCGGAAACTGCACGCAGTACGGATAAATGGGGCCGTGGAAAATTTTTCTCCGAAGAAATCAATAAACCAACAGTATTCTTCGACATAAAACGGCGTTATCACAGATTCGGACTAAAAAGAGAATTATTCAGAAAATTTCTTGCCGGAAATGGACCCTTCGATTTCGCGCTGGTTCAAACTGTCATGACCTACTGGTATCCTGGTGTAAAAGAGGCTATTGACGACATCCGCCAAATCTCTCCAAAAACAAGAATTATTCTTGGCGGTGTCTATGCTACACTCTGTCCCTCACACGCTGAATCTCTGGGTGCTGACCTTGTCATCAAAGGTATTGATCTTTCTTCTCTCTGTAAACTGATCGGAATTGAATTTGACACAAAGCAACCTGCTTTTTGGCAAGGATACTGGCAGTTGGAAACAGGTGTTCTCAGACTCTCGGATGGATGCCCTTTCGTATGTACATATTGTTCTGTACCAATGGTTTACCAGAAGTTCACGCCGAGATTACAAGATAAATATTTTCAGGAATTTGAACTGCTTAAAAGTAAAGGAGTACGTAATATCGCTTTTTATGATGATGCCCTGCTTTACCAGCCGGATAAAAGTATCGTCCCATTTCTGAATCATATCACGCAAACAGGAAACGATATCAATCTCCATACGCCAAATGCCCTGAATGTACGATTCATCTCACCGGAATTGGCCAAACTCATGGTGAAATCCAATGTAAAAACATTCTATCTCGGATTCGAAAGCATGTCAGCCGAATGGCAGACAAAAACAGGTGGCAAAGTCAACCGGGAAGATCTTGCAAACGCGGTAAATAACCTTTTTTCTGCAGGTACTGAACCTGAAAATATATTTGCCTATATCATCGTGGGACATCCTGACGATGATATCCAGCAGGTAAAAGAATCAATGGAGTTTGCCCATGGTCTTGGAATCAAGATCATGCTCTCGGAATATTCACCGGTACCAGGCACACCTGATGGAGAAAAATGCCGGAAATTCGTCGATTTCGATGAACCATTGACTCATAACAAAACTGCGTTCGCCATCAGAACACTCGGAGAAGAAAAAATTCAACACTTGAAGTCGTTCTGTAAAGAATTGAACGGAAAGAAATGAAGCCCTGCGGGCTAACGTGTCCGCCATCTTGTCCCGCGTAGCCCCGGCAGAGCGGGAAGCTTCTTTAGCGACGGCGGAAGCCCGCAGTTTCTTCGCAGAATCCGGCGTAGCCCCGACTCTCCAAGAGGTCGGGGCATTCATCCCACGGACTCCAAGTCCGAGGTCTCCTGCGAAGACGGATGATGCTACCATCCAAACATCCGTAACACAACATGGGCAATCATGGAGTATACAAGGATAACAACCGCCCCGGGCAGCATCTGCCTGTAAATCCCGGCCAGTGATGCCGCAAAGTAATCCCTGGTTACCAGCAGGCACAGATGTACCGGCGAAAGCAAAAGTCCGACATAACCAAATCCATACGCCAGTACCAAAGTGGCAAGCGGGGTCAATCCAGAGCCCTGTGTATTCATCAAACCTACAACCAATGGAAAGGCCGTACCACTGAAGCCGGGTGCTATACCTGTAACCATTCCTCCCAGGAAAGGTAAAACCACCACGGCAAAGATCAGCGGGATCCCACTACTCACGAGTTCCCTGCCAGCCATCGGCAGGAGTCCTGACTTCTCGAGCATGAATTGAAACACAAGTACTCCAATCAGCGAAAACTGTATTCCCAGCGACACCTTGGTAAATAACGTAGAAAACATCCTTCTGTCCCTGGTGGCCGATTTCTGATTTGTTTCTTCCAATTCTTCAGGTTTTTTCTCCGCCTCTCCGTTTCTCCGTCTCTCCGTTTCTCTCTTTCCATCCCAGATAATCAACAAAAGTGCTGCAATAAGTCCAATAACCACCGCAAACAGTTTCCGTACCTGTACATTCATACCGGGAAGAATTTTCGACAACGGCAATGGCAGAACAAATAATGACACCAGAACTATCACCAGCGGCGTGAGAAGGAAAAGGGCTCTCCTGTTGTCTCCCTCGGTGTTTCCCGAAACACCTGCAAGCCGCGGAATATGTGATCGTACAAGAAAAAAATAACCCAGGATCACGGCCAGAATCGTAAACGGAATCTGTACACTGACAAACTGCCATGAGGGAATCATGCTGAACGCCGACATGGCAATAATCACACCCGGATACAGCGGCCACCAGTATTCCCACAGGTGCCGGAACCAGTAGTTCACCGCCGCTTTCCATTCCGGCGCCCCTTCATTTTTGCCGCTGGCCTGTTCAACAAACGGCGCCGAGAAAAGCGCACCTGCCGGACTCGGAATCAGACCCATCACTGCCGGCAACGCCATAAGCGTGAAAGCACGCCCGTGCCGGCCACCCCATCGCTGGGTTGCCGCTACAATCTCGGCAGAGTTTTGATCCTCTGTCATGTAGTGATCAACCTCGATGATCAACGCCATGACCAGCATGAAAAACCACAGTTCGCTGTTCAGGAATGCATGACCAATATTGACAAGAGTTGCCGAAACCGTCAGTCCAGCCCACAGATTCAGTCCCACACCCCCGATGATCAGCGCCAAGCCGAGGTTGAGTTTCAGCCTGTTCAACACCAGCACAACAGCAAAAACAATAAGTATTCTGACAATGGCATAGTCCATTTTAAGAAGGCACTAAGTTGTAAAGGCACACAGGCACAAAGATTGGAATCCAGAAAAACGGTATTACTCTTACTTTGTACCTCTATACCTTTGTGCCTCTATCTCCTTATCTTTCTACACTTCACTCCGGCCTGTTTGAGGAGCGCCTTGATCTGACGGGTAAACTCGTATTCTCCCTCGTATACCACTTCCACAATACCGGCATTGATAATCATCTTTGCACACATGATACACGGGCTCATTGTGGAATAGATGATGGAACCCGCAAGCGGTATTCCATAATATGCCGCCTGTGTGATGGCATTCTCTTCCGCATGCGAACAGATACATTCGCCCAATCCTGATCCGGAAGGCGCTTTACTGGCACAACGCGGACAACCGCCTTCAAAGCAGTTCCTTACCCCGCGCGGAGTTCCATTATAACCAGTGGAAATAATCCTCTGGTCTTTGACAATAATCGCCGCCACCTGTCGTCGTATGCAATTACTGCGTTTTGTCACGACATGGGCAATATCCATGAAATAAACGTCCCAACTGGGTCTCTTGCTCAATTTCGTTTTCATACCCTTAAGAATGCACCGAATTTACCGCTTCGTCAATTCCAGTCCTTTCCCTCTGGCATCCCACCATCCCACTTGCTAGAATGTCTTTGCTGTAAATATATATATTAGAGATGATGGATACTGTAAGACATATTGCTGGATTATTGCTGGCCCTCTGGTTTGGCTGGGTCTTTGGCCTTTCCATCCGGGCAGTAAAATTCACGCGGAACCTTGGCGATAGTAAAGCCCGGAAAATCTGGCTATGGATTGAAGGAGTTCTCTTTCTGCTAGGGGCCGTTCTGATGCCCGTTTCAGTCTTCATCTTGATGTCAGCTGATCTCAAGAGTGCCTGGACCTTTATAGCGGTCATGATATTCTTCGCGGGAATGATGATATCGGTATTTTCAGTGACCGACGCGGACTTGTGGCCACCTTCCAGAGACAAACGGACTCAAGACGACCCGAATTCGACACAGCAAGAAGAGAAATAATTCTATAAACCATTGGATGATGAATGTCAGGTGAATGATGAGGGTAAAAGACTTTGAAATAACATACGGACAAATGTCCATCGAACAGCTTATTGAACTGGCAGCCCAGATGGCTGATCTCGTGCCGGAAGCCAGAATTGCGCTCACTGCCGAATTACAGAAAAGAGGTAAACAGCAGTCCGACATTGAACAGTATTCAACTGAAAAAAGCGAAGAACCGTCAGATGAAGACAGAAAAGATGAAGCGAGCGAACCTGCCGGGGACGACGGTAATGAATTCACTTATATGAAGAAAGGCCCGGTACCTGCTGATTGGATTCGAATTCCCAGCTTCAGTATTGATGAGTCAATATCGTTGGCCCAGCATATGGAGCAGTGTCAAATTCCTTTCAAGATCATCCAGTCCTCAGGTTGTGGTTGCCTGCAATGCCTCCTTTGTGTACCAAAAGACAGGTTCAAAGATTGCATTGATGCGGTGAAGGAATCCTATGGTCTTACAGGCGAGGCGCCTGAACTTTTTACAGGAGATTGTCCTGCATGTGGAACAAAGCTTGAAAATTCAGTAACCTGCTCTGATTGTGGTCTTGTTCTATGCCAGGATGGATGGGAAGCCAGAAGCGGTCATCCATTTGTCCACTTCTTGAACCAAAACGGACTCGGCAAACCACCAGAACAGGAAAAGAAACAATAATTACAGTCCGGGTTGGCGCCTTTGGGCGCCAGTAAACGCGGCTTGCATTTCGCCTTCTTTGCGCAAATATTTCGCCGGCAAATGGCCTTCAGGAGTTTCACCAGAAACTCCGACCGGCAAGGCGGAGTGCACGCCGGTATACTTATGGTATCCGGCGTGCGCGATAACACAGCCGGGAGGTCATTTCACGCGAAAGATTTGCGCCGAAATGCATGACGCTTCCGGGTACTACGGATTACATATGTCATACAAAGGGCTGTCGCCTTAGACGACCACTATTTGCTTCCTGCGAACAGCTCAGAACTTACCAGCGAAATGACAAACGCTGAAATGACCCTTGCTGCAGTCCTTAACCGGCGGGACTTCCTTTGAGCAAATTGCCTGGACACGATGACAACGTGGATGGAACGGACAACCCGGAATCCTCTCCGTCGCCGACGGAACATCACCTTTAAGGACAATACGCTTGCTGCCCTGTGTTCTGGACTTCAGGCCTTTGTCAACATCCGGCACTGCGGACAAAAGCGCCTCTGTATATGGATGTGCTGGTTTTCCGAACAACTCTGTTGCTGCTGCAGACTCCACAATCTTGCCGAGATACATCACAAGTATCCGGTCACACATATACCGTACAACCGCCAGGTCATGCGCAATGAACAAATACGAAAGATCCATTTCCTTTTGCAGGTCTTTTAACAGGTTCAAAATCTGGACCTGTACCGAAACATCAAGCGCAGAAACAGGTTCATCAGCCAATATCAGCGAGGGCTTAAGCGCCAGTGCACGGGCAATTCCAAGTCGTTGACGCTGTCCCCCGCTGAATTCATGCGGGTAACGCGCCGCATACTCAGCCTCAAGTCCGACAGCTTTTAAAAGTTCTGCAACCCTCGCAGAACGTTCGTTTTTGCCGCTTACCAGTTTATGGACCTTCAGCACCTCTGAAATACCGGCCCCTATTGACATTCTGGGGTTAAGCGATCCAAATGGATCCTGGAAAATCATTTGAACCTTTTGCCTGAATAATTTAACAGACTTACCGCGCAGAGCCGTTATTTCCTGTCCTTCAAATCGAATACTTCCTTCCGTAACAGGAACCATCCCGACAATCGCATTGCCAATAGTGGTTTTACCACAACCACTCTCTCCCACCAGGCCGAGGATTTCACCCTTCTCAAGCTCAAAACTTACGCCATCAACTGCGCGTAATTCACTTGTTTTTCCTGACTGGTTACGCGCCTCAAAGAAAACCTTGAGATTTTTTATTTCAAGTAATGCCATACTTTTTCTCACAATGGGAAATAACATCTAACATAATGACCTTTTGCATCACATTTGATTTCAGGCTCCTGCTGTCTGCATACATCCTGCACTTTTGAACATCGTGGCGCAAATTTGCAACCAATCGGCAGTCTGGCCGGATGAGGAACAGAACCGGGAATACCCTTCATCCGCGCAGGCTTTTCATGGGCCGAGTCTTCAACGCCCAGTCGCGGTACCGCATCAAGCAGTCCCCGCGTGTACGGATGTGCCGGCTTGGAAAGTACATTTTCTGTCGCCCCTGACTCAACAACCCTGCCTGCGTACATCACATAGACCATATGTGCTGTATCGGCAACAAGGCCGAGATTATGCGTTATCAGGATAACAGCCATTTTCAGTTCCTTCTGAAGGGAAGAGAGAAGCTCCAGGATTTGCGCCTGGATCGTCACATCAAGCGCCGTGGTAGGTTCATCCGCCACCAGTAGCCGGGGCCGACAGGCCAGCGCCATGGCAATCATAACTCTTTGCTGCATTCCGCCGCTCATCTCGTGGGGATATGCACGGATCCTTGTTTCGGGATCAGGCAGACCAACCATGCTCATGAGTTTTATCGCCTCTTCCCTCGCATCCACGTCTTTCCTGTGAAGTTTTACCGCTTCCATAATCTGGTACCCGACACGGTATACGGGATTCAGTGATGTACCCGGTTCCTGAAAAACATAAGAAATCTCGCGGCCACGGAGATCGTTCAAACAACGATCACTCATTTTGAGAACATCTTCGCCATCAAAGAGGATCTGACCACCAGCATAGAAACCGGGCGGCGAAGGAATCAAACGGGCAAGTGACATTGCCGTAACACTCTTTCCGCAACCACTCTCTCCGACAAGTGCAACCGTTACCCCTTTATCAACTTCAAAACTTACTCCGTCAACTGCCTTGATCGGATCTTTTTCCGAACCAAACCAGGTCTTCAAGCCTTCCACCCTGAGTAATTTGCCGTTTCTTTCCATGGTTCTGTATTATGCACAGCTCTCAGCGCCGGGCAAAGGAAAAGAGAAGGCCTTGACGTGACACAGTAATCCGGCGACAATTCCCCGGCACATAAAAGCTGGAGTTACTTGATTGAAAAAACAAATCGATATGATAATCCGCTGGTTACAAAGCGCATCGGCAGGCATCAGGCGCACCATATCCGGTATTTATCTGCTGTTTATTACAAGCATCTCCTTGCTTCCTTCCAACACTTTCGAAGAGATACCTTACCTGTTTGAACACATGGATAAAGTCATTCATTTCCTGATATACGGCGGATTGTCAGCTCTGCTCTGCTGGACATTTCCAAGGAAAAACCAGAAAATGTTTCTCTATTTTACAGCAATTGTGTTGCTCTGCACTTTATATGGAATATTTATGGAAATTCTTCAGGGAGCTTTCAGGGAACTTGACCGTTCATTCTCATGGGGTGACATGATCGCAAATATCGCCGGAGCAATCGTATTCATCCCCGTAAAAGAGCTGTTACTCCCAGCCAATCTCGACAGACATGAAACAGTATAAGAATTGTTTAAAATAGATTATCAGATTTTTTATCTTCTGATTCTTCCTCAACGGATTTTTCGTCAAACGGTTCGGCGGAAATCTTATCGCCTTTCTTGACCAGGACTTCTATTTTTTTCTCTACCTCATTCAATTTCTGCGTACAGAACTTCAGAAGAGATTGCCCTTCCTCAAACCGGGCAATCATCTTATCGAGACTCAATGATCCGCTCTCCATTTCATTGACAATGGCTTCAAGTCTTTCAAGTGCTTTTTCAAAGCTTATTTTTTCTTCGATCTTATCAGTTTTTTTTGTTGTCATTTTCCTCCTCCATCCCTTCACAATCTTCTTGAACGACAAATTTATTCTGTTTTCTTGACTTCCGATTCAAATGTTCCCCTGGCCAGGCGAGTGGTAACACGCTGACCGGTTCTCACATCATCAACTGATCGAATAATACCGCCCTTACTGTTCCTCGTTATACTGTACCCCCTGTTTAAAACCGCAAGCGGATTCAACGCCTTTAACTGCATCGTAAGCCGTTTCACATCCTGCAGACTGTTCTGTCGTCTTATTTTCACCTCGTGAACCATCCGAAGGCTGTAATCGTCAAGCATCTGCTGGGTCTCGCGCAGTCTGCCGTGGATCTCATGTTCCACGCGAACCATCAAGCCATCAATCTTCTGCCGATAATGCCTCGCCATGTTGGCCGGCTCTTTAAAGACATAACTGCTTCCAGCGGCCACAAGACGATTCTTCAATCGAAGAACGCTTCCTTCGAGGGATTTAACCAGACGCCTGGACATTTCTTTCAGCATATCTTCAAATGCATCCTTGCGTCCGACGACCAGTTCCGCGGCCGCTGACGGCGTTGGTGCCCTGAGGTCGGCAACAAAATCGCTGATTGTGAAATCAATTTCGTGACCAACTGCCGAAATAACCGGGAGCCGGGAACGAGCTATTGCACGAGCCACAATTTCCTCGTTGAACGCCCACAGGTCTTCAAGACTTCCACCGCCACGCCCGACAATGAGAACATCAAGTCCACCCATTTCATTCAGCAAATCAATCGCTGTGGCAATTTCTTCAGCCGCGCCTTCCCCCTGTACTTTTACCGGTGCCAGCAAGAGGTGAAGGTTGGGAAAACGTCTTTTTAAAATGTTTAAAATATCGCGGATTGCCGCGCCTGTAGGAGAAGTTACAATGCCAACATGTTGAGGAAGCATTGGTATCTGTTTCTTACGGCTGGCATCAAACAATCCTTCCTTCTGCAGTCTTTCCTTAAGGGCCTCAAATTGGGCCTGTAGAGAACCTTTACCGCCTTCCTCCATCTGCCTTACGATGATCTGATAGTTGCCGCTCTTCTCGTAAACACTGATCTGTCCGAAAACACGGACCAGCGTGCCGTCTTTGGGCTGGAACTTGAGACCCATCTGATTGCCACGGAAAAGAACGGCGCTGATCTGTGCCGACGCATCCTTGATCGTAAAATAATAGTGGCCCGATGATGGACGGCGAAGATTCGAAACTTCACCCTCAACCCAGACAGCTCCGAAGGTTTCTTCCAGTACTGTCTTTATCAGCCTGGTCAGTTCACTAACACTGAAAACCTTCCGCCCCTTATCATTCTTCGACTGTTGATTGTGCTCTGTCACTTTTCAGCCTTATCCGCTTGATGGTTCGCGCCTTGCCTGTCTCACGGTCAACATCGATAATCACGCCTTCAAGCATCACCTGGCCGGCGGCAATATGAAACTTGGCCGGCATTCCTGTCAAAAACGTACTTGTTACGGACTCCAAATCCCTTCCTATGGCTGAGTCTTTGGGACCCGTCATTCCAAGGTCGGTGATGTATGCCGTTCCATTTGGCAATATCTGCTCATCACTCGTCTGAACATGAGTATGAGTCCCGACCACGGCCGTCACCCTGCCGTCAAGATATCTGCCCAGCACGATCTTTTCGGCAGTAGCCTCCGCATGGATATCAACAAGAATAGTTTTCCCGAGGTCAGGTCGCTTGAGGATTCCATCTGACGTCCTGAACGGACAATCGTAGTGATGCATAAATACACGTCCAACCAGATTGATAACTGTTACAGGTCCGAAGCTGGTATTCACCGTTGTCCAGCCATTGCCGGGACATTCCGGTGTAAAATTAGCCGGCCTGATAATCCTCATCTCACGGTCGAGATAACCCTTTATCTCCTTCTGGTCCCAGGTATGGTCACCAAGTGTAATTACATCAGCTCCGTTAGCCAGAAGTTCATCGGCCAGCTTGTCTGTTATACCACGACCACCCGCCGCATTCTCTGCATTTACCACGATAAAATCAACTTGGCCGGAGTGTTTCAGTTTTGCCGATACTTCGGCAAAAATCGCACGACCCGGCCCTCCAACAATATCACCAACCATCATTATTTTCATAATTTAAGACTTCAAATTCAGATTACCGATGTTTCCCTGTTCCATTAATTTACTCGTTTATCTTGCATATTCAACTGCTCTCGTCTCACGGATAACGGTCACCCTTATCTGGCCGGGATACTGCAAGTCGCTCTCGATCTTTTTGCTGATATTCCGAGCCATGACCATTGCGGCGTTATCGTCAATTTTTTCAGGCACCACGACCACGCGCACCTCACGACCGGCCTGGATTGCGTAACTTTTCTCAATACCTTCAAAACTATTGGCTATTGCTTCAAGTTTCTCCAGCCTTTTGACATATATTTCCATCGTTTCCGAACGGGCACCGACACGCGAACTGGAAATAGCATCCGCGGCGGATGCCAGTATTGCATAAAGGCTCTCTGCCGCTACTTCCTCATGGTGGGCCGCAACGGCATTCACGACCACCTGTACTTCGCCATGTCGTTTCAGTAAATCAGCCCCGATGACGGCATGTCCACCTTCAACTTCATGGTCGAGAGACTTCCCGATATCGTGGAACAGACCTATGCGCTTCGCAAGTGGCACATCAAGGTCCAGCTCGCCGGCCATAACACCCATAAGATGTGAGACCTCGATCGAGTGCTGAAGAACATTCTGCGAATAACTTGTGCGGAATTTCTGACGGCCAAGCATTCGGACCAGCTCAGGATCAACACCTTGAACTCCGGCAATATAGGCAGCCTCCTCACCTGAACTTCTGACAGTTTCATTGATGTTTTCCCGCGCCTTGACAACAACTTCCTCAATACGGGCAGGATGAATCCTTCCATCAGTTATCAGATGTTCCAGCGCCTGTTTTGCAATTTCACGCCGGATCGGATCAAACCCGGAAATAACCACTGCTTCAGGAGTATCATCAATCAGGATATTGATCCCTGTTGCAGCTTCCAGCGCCCTTATATTCCGACCGTCACGACCAATAATCCGGCCTTTCATGTCATCACTCGGAAGCGCAACCGTACTGGTTGTCATTTCACTTGCATGTGATGATGAAAACCGCTGGATAGCCTGAGCAACAATCTTCTGGGCTTCGCGCTCCGCCGTTTCACGTGCCTGTTCCTGCAACTTGCGAATCAGGCCGCCCATCTCGTTGTGAACGTCCTTCTCAACGCGGGCTAAAAGCGTTTTTTTCGCCTCTTCCTCAGACATACCGGCAACTCTCTGCAATTTTTCGCGTTCTTCAACCGCAATTTTATCAACTTCAGCCTTTGCCTTCTTGACTTCAGCGGACTGCTGTTCGAGTTCCGCTATTTTCTGGTCTATCGTCCGTTCTTTCTTATCAATCATCGAGACCTTGCGGTCCAGATTCTGTTCTTTCTGTGTAATCCTTTCTTCCAGCGCCGCAAGTTCCTTTTTGCGTGACTCAGTGGTCTTTTCGAACTCTTCACGCGCTTTAATTACATCAGACTTTGCCTGTATCTGTGCCTCCTTGCGGATTGTTTCTGCATCACGCTTTGCATCTTTCAGCACCTGATCGGCTCTCTTCTCCGATGTTTCAGCACCATACCGTCCCTGCATATAACGAATCAGGTAACCGAGCCCTATGCCCGCCAAACCTGCTGCTACTCCTATAATCACACCATTCATACCTTAACCCTCCTCTGAATAGCGCTACCCGCGCTTTTTACTCTGCCTGTTATACACACTTAATCCGGGTCAACACCCGTTTCTCCGTAATCACTGCATCCATCCTTACATCTTCATCAAGCATGGGAACTCTGTCAAAAATCTGGAATTCAAAAGCCAGGCCGGCCTTGAAAACCTTCTTCATTCCCTCCAGAATCCTGTCATAATATCCTCCCCCGTGCCCCACCCGACCCCCTTGTGGATCAAAAGCGAGGCCAGGCACCACAATAAAATCAACATCATCGACAGCCTTCCATTCCGGATTTTCCGGCTCGGAAACACCGAAACGTCCCGGCACCACGTGCATATCTTTCCTGAACTCTGCCAGCCCATAGGCCTTAATCTCTTTCCGGAAAGCCGGCACACAAACCTTCTTGCCGTTCTTCCAGCATCTTTCAATAATCAGATCTGTCTCTGTTTCTCCGGACACAGCCATGTAACAACAAACCGACAAAGCCTTCCTGAATTCAGGAAGCGCCACGAGCATTCGCTGTGCAAGCAAACTGCTTTCCCTGGTCCATTCCGGTTGCATCTTTGCACGTTGCTCAGAGATCAATCGGCGCAGTTCTTCCTTGTTTTTCATTTCGTCCCGTTCTTTGCTGTCCGTTTCCTGCCGGAACTTGACGCCTGCAGGGCTTCCATCCGCCTGACTATGACCTCCTCATATCCTTCCCTGGTCGGTAAATAATATTTCGTGGAAGTCGGCACATATTCCTGTTCTACAAAATGCCCGTCGTAGTCATGCGGATACACGTATTTCTGATCCTTATCCGCACCACCACCGGCTGTTTTCACCTTAATATTCTTGAGATGCTCAGGTACTTTCAATGTCCGTCCCTGTTCCACATCCTTTATGGCTTTTTCAACTGCCAGGTATGCGGCATTACTTTTCGGCGCAGTAGCAAGATAGGTGGTGGCCTGCGAAAGAATGATCCTTGCCTCCGGCATTCCCACAAACTCCACGGCATGCATCGCCGACACTGCCACTGTAAGTCCGCGGGGATCGGCATTGCCAATATCCTCAGAAGCAAGTATCACCAGCCGGCGGGCGATGAACCGCGGATCTTCTCCGGCGTAGATCATTTTCGCCAGCCAGTAAACTGCCGCATTCGGATCAGAGCCGCGTACACTTTTGATGAATGCGGAAATGGTGTCGTAATGCCCGTCTTCATCATGATCGTAAACCACGGCTTTTTTCTGGATCGAATCTTCGATTATATCGCGCGTCAGGCTGATATTCCCGTCAGCGCCCGGCTGGGTTGTAAGCACGGCAATTTCAAGCGCGTTCAACGCACGGCGTGCATCGCCCTCAGACATCCGGGTAAGATGCGCTATTGCATCATCTGTAATTTCAACCTTGAACGCCGCCAATCCTCTTTTATCCGACAATGCTCTCAACACAAGTTGTCTGACTGCATCCTCGGAAAGAGGTTCCAGTTCAAATATCAACGAACGGGAAGTAAGCGGCGTGTTGATGAAGAAAAGAGGATTGTGTGTCGTTGCCCCTATCAGCGTAACGGTGCCATCTTCCACATGGGGAAGAAGAACATCCTGCTGGGACTTGTTGAACCTGTGAATTTCGTCTATGAAAAGGATTGTTTCTTTATGCTCTTGCTGCCTCCGATAGGCGGCCTTGCGGATAATCTCCCTTAACTCCGCTACATTTGAAATAACACCGCTGGTACGCTCGAATGCCCGTTTTGTAACTGCAGCAATTACCTCCGCAAACGAGGTTTTGCCGCAACCAGGAGGACCAAAAAGTATTATACTGTTAAGACGGTCTGCCTCAATTGCACGCCTGAGCAGTTTCCCGGGTCCCAGGATCTTGTCCTGGCCAACTATTTCCTCAAGACAGCGGGGGCGCATGCGCGCAGCCAGCGGCTTTTTAACATTATCGGCACCCAGGGCACCGTTCTGTTCGAACAAGTCCATGCCTCACCCCCAAAAAAAAATACCCCACCAAGTCGTAGAGGCATTTATCTCTGAACCTCGAAATCGAGGTGGGTGCTTTAGCCTTCGGTTCCTGAGTCCCCCGAAAAGGGCTTTCAGTAGCCGCCGGATTCAAGCTCCCTTAACTTTTAACTAACGGGTCAGAGACGTCAGCCTGTTTGCGAACAAGGCAGGGTATTTCTTTCCCAAGGGAAAAACATGTACTTAACTGTTCAAAGAACAACCGCAAATCACCCCAGTCATAAAATAAAAAAAGCAAATCGCTGACTTCCCTGACGATTCGCCTCGTTTTTCCAACAATAAAATATCCGTTAATCTCCGGTATTATCCAGACCGGACAATCAAACAGATTTTTCAGACATATACTCATGGGTAAAAAACCACAACCTTGTTTTCTCTACTTGTTTATTTACCTTCTCTAATTTCTGCTTTTAATTCTTTCCTCAAAGCTTCCTTGATAATTTCGTGATACCTGTTGGCATCTTCGTCAGTCAAGGTACGCTCCAAAGAACGATACACGAGCGAATAAGCCATACTCTTTTTGCATGCGCCTATGTGCTCACTACGGAAGATATCAAACAGTTCAATCCCCGTCAACTCTTGTGGTGCAGCTTTTTTGATAATTTTCAGGATGTCATCATGCCTCACATTTTCGTCCACCACCATGGCTACGTCACGCGAAACAGAGGGATAAACAGGTATGGAATGGAGTTCAAACGGAGTAAAAATCCACTGTATCAAAGCGACCATATTCATCTCTGCCACTGCCACAGGTTCAATCATTCTCCACTTCTTCCGGATTTCCTGCTTGACCAAACCCATGACACCGCAAACATGACCATTCATTTCGATTGAGACAGCTCCATCAGCATCCATTCGAGAACAATTTAAAGGTTTAAACACCAAATTGCCAACATGTTGTGACACAGCCAAAGCCTCAATAACACCTTTCAGCCAGAGAAAAATTTCTTCCCGTTCAACAGGTTTACATTTGTTCAATCCTGCGCGGCCAGACTTACCCATGAGTCCAATACAAAGATGATTCTCTTCGCTGATCTTGTTGTTATTATCCTTCAAAAATACCTTGCCGATCTCAAACAAGGAAACACTGTCAACCTGGTGTGCAAGGTTCCTGCCAAGTGTATCAACCATCTGCGGAATCAGGGAATTTCGCATTACCGCGTAATCTGAACTCACCGGGTTCGGGAGTACCACACGACTGTCGATATCTGCGGAGGAAATCGCATTAAGAAGCTGTTCGGAGAGGAAACTGTAATTCATAATTTCCATTAAACCCAGTCCTATCAGATTCGACCTGCAGGCAATAGTTGCCCGCGTCACCGAATCGTCTGCGTCCACCACTACTCTGGCTTGTGGAACAATTGTCGGCACCTTGTCCAAGCCATGAATCCGCGCCACTTCCTCAATAAGATCCGCTTCAATTTCAATGTCAGGCCTGAACGTCGGCACGCCGACGACACAATGATCTTTTTTACAACCGGTAATTGAAAATTCCAGCGATTTTATGATGTTAACTATTTCCTCGTCGGCTACATCAACACCAAGAAGATTTTTTACGCTTTGAAACCGGCATTTAATCTTTTTTTCAGGGCGTTTATTCGGATATACATCTATAACTCCTTGTGCCGCAACGGCATCGGCATGCTCAACCATAAGCGCCGTCGCACGCCTGCTGGCCCATTCAACGCCTCCAATATCAACACCCCGTTCAAAACGATAAGAAGATTCTGTAGAAAGCCCCAGCTTCGATGAAGTCCTTCTAATGTCAGGCGGATGGAAAAAAGCACTTTCCAGCAGAACATTCCTGGTATTGTCGTTTATCTCACTCCCTGCTCCGCCCATGACACCTGCCAGCGCCACTGCACGAGCCGGATCAGTAATAAGAACTGATTTTTCCAATCCCTGCCGTTCAATTCCATCCAGCGTGGTCATTTTCTCCCCAGTATGGCCACGCCTGACAATGATCTTGTGATCTGTCAATAATTCATAATCAAACGCGTGCAAAGGCTGACCGCATTCCAATAGAACATAATTAGTAATATCCACGACGTTATTGATTGGTCGCACTCCGCAGAGCGTTAGACGTTTCTGCATCCATGAAGGTGATGGTTTAAGTTTGATATCCGTAAGCACACGCGCCGTATAGCGAGGACATCCTTCCACATCCTGGAGATCAACATCAGCCAGCATTTCAACCGGCTCTCCCCGTTCCATAAAATCAACAGAAGGAAGTTTAATACTGGTTCGAAAAAGTGCCGCCACTTCCCTTGCCATGCCGATAATACTCAGGCAATCCGGCCTGTTCCATGTAATTTCCACACTCAAGACTGTTTCCGGAGGACCAGCCACTTCAGAAAACGGAGTACCGGCAGGAATGTTTCGAGAAACAAGCATTATGCCGCTGTGATCATCGGACAATCCAAGCTCATCTTCAGCACAAAGCATCCCCATGGAAATCACACCCCTGACTTTCCGTTCCTCTATCTTCATGCCGTTCGGAAGTTCGGCGCCGACAAGAGCAAGTGGAGCCTTGTCGCCCACATTGAAATTATGGGCGCCGCATACAACAGACACTTCTTCCCTGCCTGAGTTTACTTTACATACGAGCAGGTTATCCGCGCCGGGATGTTTTTCAATACTACGCACTTCACCAACAACCACACCCTTGAAGTCCCCGCCTATAGTCTGAATGGATTCAACCTCGGTGCCGGAAAAAGTAAGTTTCTTTGCAAGCTCTTCCGGCGAAGCATCAAAATCAACATATTCTTTTAACCAACTGACTGGAACTTTCATTTTATTTTACCTTCGCAACAACTTTCCTAGATAAATTGGCTCAGAAATCTTGCATCATTTTCATACAACAGGCGGATATCATTTATGCTGTACTTGATCATTGCGATACGTTCTATTCCCATTCCAAATGCATAGCCTGTTATCTCTTCCGGATCATAACCAACCTTCTTGAAAACCCTCGGGTCGACCATGCCGGCGCCGGCAATCTCAATCCAGCCGCTGTTTTTACAGACACGGCACCCTTTCCCCCCGCAGACATGGCAGGTAAAATCACACTCCACGCTCGGCTCAGTGAACGGGAAGAAATGAGGCCTGAACCGAATATCCACGCCGGTTCCCATCATTTCCTTTGCAAAATACGCCAGTGTACCCTTCAAATCAGCAAGGGAAACATTCTTTTCGACATATAGCCCTTCGATCTGATGAAAATTCGCGCTGTGGGTCGCATCGGTGGTATCCCGCCTGTAACAACGCCCCGGCGTGATGATTCTTATCGGCGGCTTCCGGCTTTCCATCACCCTGATCTGCACAGGCGAAGTCTGGGTCCGGAGTAACTCACCCGTTTCAAACCAGAAAGTGTCTGTCTGATCGAGCGACGGATGATGGGCCGGCGTGTTCAGCGCTTCGAAATTATGATATGCCGTCTCAACATCAGGCCCTTCGGCAACGGTAAAACCAAGTTTGCCAAAAATTCTTACCGTCTCTTCAATAATACTGGATATCGGATGTTTTGTGCCAAGCGATCTCCAGACACCTGGCAGACTATAATCAAAAACTGATTTTGCTTCTGCTGTTCCTCTTTCGGCCAGTTCAGTCTTCTTATAATCAAGCGCGGCACTTACCTGGTTTTTAAACTCATTGGCAATGCGTCCATATTCAGATCGTTCCGAAGGATCAACATCCTTCAGTCCCTTCATTACCTGGGGAAGATAACCGTTCCGGCCGATATACCTGACGCGGACCGCCTCAAGCTCATTCATCGTACCTGCCGCCTGGCATTCCTTCAGAGCATTTTCTTTGAGTTTAATTATTTCTTCAGCCGTCATTATCTTTTCACCATTTCAAGTGGCATAATATGAATCGGATACTACGGAGTGATCGCAACGATGGCAAGACAGATTACAACTTGTGCTGTAATAATTGAAGAAACATTTGTCCTGGAAGAATGGTCTTCTTACGTGGACAATATCAGGAATCGCGATTCACAATATCAGGTGAAAAGGCAGGCATGCAGACAGCTATGTATTCCGCGCCATCTTTTTCAGGAGTGCTGTATTGAACCCATTCCCCGCGGTTTACAACAACGGCCTGACCGGCCTTAACATCAATAGCGCTACTACCCTTTGACTTAACCCGGAGCATGCCCCTTAGAACAAGAGTGTATTCATCAAATTCGGGCGTCTGGCCTGGTTCAACCCAGCCCCCCGGACTTTTCATCCGGGCAATACTTACATCAGTCGTTTTCGAATTGATCCGGCCTATAAATTCTTCAATAATTTTTGGTTTATTACCGGCAGCTTCAACAACTGTAGATTTTTCAATAAGCTTGGGCACAGGTACATCCTTTACGAATCAATTCAACATATCTATTTCTGCCGCAGATGGCCGGGATGTCTTAAATGAACTCTGGAAAACAGATCGGGCTGAGTGGCAAGAACCCAGTATACAGTCAATAGATTCTGAGTATTTAACAATCCAACTGCAACCTTCCTGTTATCACTTTTATCATGCCTATATGTTGTTTTTTTCATCCCTGTCTCCACCTGAAATATGAGCATACATCGTACCAAAGCTAGAACCTCTGGAATTGAAGCATTTTCCGAACATATATTATCGTCTATGGTCGGATAAATGACCGGAAATGATCAGCGAGACACACAAGATGAGACAATTTGAGGCATCAAATTTACCTGGAATCCTTGCAGCTCGCCGACAACAGGAAATCGACCATGTTCAAACAAATTTATGCGCCCTTATCTATCTTTTGCCATCTCTCCACTTTCTCAAAAGCAAGATTAATCATCTTGAGAATCATGGCAAGTTTGAATGGTTTTACAAAGTAATCATCAAATCCGGCTTCGCGGTATTCCTCAACATTGTAGTCTTCAACATGCCCGGTAAGTGCGTATATGACACATTCAGGACCTGTTGATTTTCTTATTGCATGGCACAGCTTAATACCGTCCATCTCAGGCATCATAAGATCCAAAATGAATACCTTGATTTCCTCCGTGGCAAGAAAGTCCAGGGCTTCCTTCCCGTTTGAAGCAAGAATTACCGAATAACCGGCCTTGCTGAGAACCTTATTTAAGCGTCGTACGAACCAGTTTACTGCCTTAAAAAAGACAAAAGTGAGACTTGATTTTGTTTCTTGACGAATTCGCAGAATTGGTTAGCGTACCTTGACATTAATGCAACCGGCCGGGCAAGTCGTTGTATATCAAGGTCGAGATTAAGTGATTAGTAACGTATTAAGATGGTAAAAGTTTCGATTCCGTTATCTGCAGATTCAAAATCCGAAAGGAAGCCGAACAAAATGGAAATCTGTTCTTTTGAAGACAAAAGTATCATGGGACAGACCATTTCCACAGACATACCGGCAAGATGAAAGTTACATTCCCAGGCTTGATTGATTTGCAGGTCAATGGATTCGCGGGTGTGGATTTCAACAACCCGCATTGCCAGCCCGACCAGATCAAGAAAGCCATGGACGCCATGCGTGCGACCGGTGTCACCAACTGCCTGCCGACGCTTATCACGTCTTCACTGGAGTGTTTCGCTGCGTGTGCAAAAACCGTCCTTGCATGTCACGATCCGGCAGTATCAGGCATTCACATGGAAGGGCCGTATATATCACCTGTTGATGGTACACGCGGTGCGCATCCTGCTGCCCATGTAATTCCAGCATCAATTGAAGATTTTAAGAGTCGGCAGGATGCGGCAGAAGGAAATATCACTCTAGTCACCCTGGCACCCGAGGTGGGCGGTGCAATCAAATTGATCGAATATCTTGTTGCACAAAAAGTTCGAGTTGCCCTGGGTCATACGGCAGCGGCGCGGGAACACATCAGGGATGCAATCAGCGCAGGCGCCACTTTTTCGACGCACCTTGGTAACGGTTGTGCACAGACGCTGCACCGTCACAATAATGTTATCTGGGAACAGCTCGCGGCCGACGAATTGAGTGCAGGTATAATCGTCGATGGACACCACCTTCCGCCTGCTGTCGTCAAATCCATTATACGGGCCAAGGGACTGGCACGCACCGTCCTTGTAACCGACGCAATTTCTGCCGCGGCCGCGCCGCCTGCTCGTTATTTTATTGGTGAACTCGAAGTGGAAGTGGATGCAAATGGACGTGTTTCCCAGCCCGGTGCCCAGAATCTTGCAGGCTCCTCACTCACGATGAATGCAGCCGTGGCAAATACAGTACGGTTCAGCGAACTCAGCTTCGATGATATACTGCCCCTGGCAACAACCCAACCGGCACGTTACATGGGAATTGAACCGTCAGGACAGGTAACTGCCGACTGGGACCCGGTTAACTATCGTTTGAATATTCTCGAAACAGTCACCAATAAAAATCAGGGGACCCGTTAATCAATGAAAGCACCCATCAAAGGCCTGCGCTGGTATATCGTCGGCATGCTTTGCCTTGCCACATCGCTTAATTATCTTGACCGGCAGACACTGTCGGTACTGGCAGGAACGATCAAGGAACAACTGCACATTTCAACCATGCAGTATTCCTATATAACATCATCGTTCCTGATAAGTTACACCATCATGTATGCCGTGAGCGGACGGGTTGTTGATTGGCTGGGTTCACGTAAATCGTTTATGGTTTTTGTTTCAGGCTGGTCAATTGCCAACGTACTGCATGCGTTCGCTCGAACGACACTGCAATTCTCTTTTTTCCGGTTTCTGCTTGGCGCCACTGAACCGGCCAACTTTCCGGCCGGTATCAAGGCAGTCACCGAATGGTTTCCCATGCGTGAAAGGGCACTGGCGGTCGGTATATTCAACTCCGGTACCGCCATCGGATCCACTCTTGCTGCGCCGATCGTTGCATGGTGCGCGCTGACCTGGGACTGGCGTTCTGCGTTTGTCGTTGGCGGTGTATTGGGAGGAATCTGGGTAATCGCATGGGCTTTCGTCTACCAGATACCCCGAAATCATCCCCGAATAAGCCCGGAGGAACTAAAGTTGATTGAGGGTGACGATGCTTCACAGGCAGTCCAGCCCAAATCCGCCCCTATTCTTAGTATTCTCAGTACACGCGAGGCATGGGGCTGTATTCTTGCGCGATTCTTCACGGACCCGCTGTCGTATTTGTTTATTTTCTGGATACCTTTGTTCCTGCAGCAGGAACGGGGATTCGACTTAAAAGCGATCGGCATGTACGGCTGGATTCCATATGTTGTCATGACAATCGGTAACATCCTCGGTGGTGCCATTCCAAACTACCTGGTCCGCCATGGATGGACGCTTAACCGTGCACGAAAAACAATGATGTTGATCGCGTCAATCCTGATGCCAACCTCTTTTATTCTCATCACACGCGTACACAGTCCGGCATGGGCAATTGTATTCATCAGTGTCGCGATGTTTTGTCATGCGCTATGGGCCAATATTACCCTTCCGGCAGAGGTATTCGAGAAGCATGTCGTTGGTTCAGTAACAGGATTCGGCGGGGCCGTTGGTTCATTGGTCAGCGCTGCTTCGATGTTGTTAATAGGTCAGACTGTAGCAGTTAAATCTTTCACGCCAATTTTTATCATTTACTCGGCTTTGCCGATCACGGCGTTTATTCTAGTCTGCATACTGATCAAAGAATTAGGCCACATACGCAAGATACCCGCCTGAGCCTGATATGATTCCGGCGTTGAACGGCTCGACCAATCTTCGTTTTGTCAGGTGGCCCGGCCGTTCCATCGGACGGGCTTTCTTGGAAATACCCGCGCGACGGAGCGCGCAGGCCACCAATAATTATACTTTGGGTTCCCAGCCAGGTTCGTATTCCCTCTGCCAGTACTTCGCTGCCTCCGGATCGTTCTTTATATGCCCATTTGCATGATCGATATGCAGCGTATTACCGGAACGAAGCGCGATATTTCCCAGCTGACAAAGCAACGTACTCTGCTGACCACCCAGTATGTCCGCAGCCAGTTTGGCACCATTACGGATTCCATCAAGGAAGTTACAGATATGTATTGAATCAAGGTCTGCCGCGGGATTGGCCAAATTCCGGGCATCTATGGCTTTCGTACTCTTCACTTCTTTTACAACCTTGTTCTTAAGATCATATATCGTATAGGCATTGCCGTTGATCATCATCGAACCGGTATCGCCATGGAAAATCACGCCTACGGAAACACCTTCAATATTATGACCGTTACAACTGCGCCCTTCCCAGAACATGCTGGTATTATTCGCAAACTCCATTGTGATCACCTGCGTATCCGGAGTTTCCCAGTCGTCCTGGTAACGGTAACGGCCTCCGGATGAAGTAATGCGTGTCGGATATTCAACTCCCAGCCCCCAGCGCATTAAATCCACCATGTGCGTTCCGTTGTTCAATGCTTCCCCTGTGCCCCAATGCCAGAACCAGTGCCAGTTATAATGAACCACATTATCCCTGTAAGGACGGCGCGGTGCGGGTCCCTGCCAGAGATCATAATTCAGCCACTCAGGTACCGGTGTTTCCTTGCCGCGGCCTATTGAAGGCCTGTTGTTGGTGTACCATCCTTTTGCAAAATACGGACGGCCAATGGCACCACTCTTTAATTCATCTATCGCGGCCACTACATTGGGCCAGGAACGGCGCTGGTTACCCATCTGGATCAAGCGTTTATGTTTTTCCGAAGCCGCTATCACCAGTTCCCCTTCATGCGGGTTATGGCTGGAAGGTTTTTCCAGATATACATGTTTTCCTGCGTTACATGCAAGTATGGCTGCCGGAGCATGCCAGTGGTCCGGTGCTGCTACTACAAGAACATCCAGCTCTTTGTCTTCCAACGCCTTCCTGAAATCAGGCGATGCCTTTGGACGCGTTTTCTGTTTTGCTTCCACCTTTGACATACAGTTTTCAGCGGCACGGACATCGACATCACACACGTAAATTATTTCCACATTCTGTTGTTTGGCAAAGGTATTGGAAAGGGCAAGCCCCCGGGAATTAACACCCATCATCGCGACTTTCACGCGTTCATTTGCGCCAACCACATTGGCGTAACTCCTGGCGGTGAAACTGTGCAGAATACCACCAACCGAAACAGCCGCCGCTCCTGCCATTGTCTGCTTGAGGAAATTTCTACGGGAAGTTTTCATAATATTTACTCGCTGATTAAATGTTGTTTGTTTTACCAGATTATCTGCCTTCTACCAGACGAAGACTTTTCGAGCAATATCTATCTGTGGCTTTATTTTACAATATACGCAGGATTTTCAGCTTCGCCACGGACGGGTTCTTTTGGCCGACGCGACCGCTTCCTTGATTATCCGGGCATCATCCGCAATATCAAAATCAAACATACCTGCCCAGACGAAGTCAGCGCCGCCGTTAAGAACATAAGGAAATGCATCCTTGGGAGGAATCCCGCCGCAGGCCATGGTCTTGAATGCAATCCATGGTTTTTCGACGGTCTTCATGAACTCTATGGTCTCTTCAGGACAACTGCACCAGTAACTCGGGGAAACCTCGCTGTATGGACCTTTTATCTGCTCCGGTCGTGGAGCTGTTGGATATTTGTGATGATGCAGAGTTTTTACATAGAAATCCGCATTGCATTTGTTCTTCTCGCATTCCTTGATTACGTTCAAATCATGGGCCCCGACACCGGAAGGAACACCCAGTTCTTTGGCGAAATCAACCATTTTCAGTAAATCAGCCAGTCGCCCCTTGCTCAGCATCTGTTCAGAACGCGCACCCCAGATAAAGATCGCATCCACCCCATCATCAACAATCTGCTTTGCTTCGTCGAAGTAGGCCTTTAAATCCGGTTCGATCTTGGCGACAGGACTTGCCATTACCTTTATTTTCCCGCCCCATTCATTCCTGTATTTTTTCAGCATATCAATAATGCCCGGATGGGTATGAATACCGACCGTGTCAATTCCGTACGACTCGGCAACTGCCATTGTTTCCAGTTTTTTTTCCAAAGTATTGTAATTCTTTACCAGCGAACTTATAAAACCCATACCATGCGTGTGAGTACCGCCTATCAGAAGGTTTCCACCCAGCAACAGGCGACTGATTTCAAGGTTTCCCAGCTTGCCTTTCGGCAGGGTACCCTTTGATCCTGGCGCTGCTTTTTGAATTGCCGGTTTATTGTCCTGTGCCAGCGCCTGACCTGTTACAGCATTAACAGCAAGCGTACCGCCTGCTGTTGCGGCCAATGATCCCTGGACAAATTCACGGCGGGAAATTTTCTCTGACATAAGGCACCTCCTGTATAAACGGACTTATTACACAACACAAAAAAGCTGCATCCAAATTGAAGGTAGGGCGCTCACTCCGTTGAGCGCCGCGGACGGCGACGGAGCGCCGTCCCTACCATGAATCCGCATAACGTCGTTTTCTCTGGTATAATATCCGGATTAATTAGCTACACCATATACCTTTGGGTACTTGAAGTATAGGACAGGAACGTCAAAGATTTGAACAAAAACGACATTAACCTGATCAATTGGTTGTAAATCATATTCGTGGGTAAAAGAAACAGATAGTATTTCGCCAAGAAACCGCCATGTCCTCATGGCGGAGCAAACGCGGCGCGAATTGGGATGCCCGCAAGGGCCAAAACGGGAAAGCGTGAACTTGCCATGGATCCAAGGCATCTGAAGTCCGAGGAATACTCATAGTATCCGAGGACTTCAGTAACACAGGAGACAGGGCAAGTTCACACGTGATCCGTTTTGACCAATTCGCGACGCTTTCCGGATTACAGTTCAAAGACTACACTGGGAATTTCAGGCTAGTGGCGTACTTTGCGGTAACGTGTACGATAATGCCGCGGTGTCAAATGCATCTGCCTGTGAAACTCGCGCGTGAAATGACTTTGGTCACAGAAACCATGTTCGGTTGCGATCTGTGCCAACGGCCGGTCTGTGTAAACCAGGGAATGACACGCCATGCGTACCCGCAGTCTCTTGATATACTGCTGTGGCGAAACCCGAAAACATTGCTGGAATTGCCTCTCAAAAGCACGAATGGAGAGGTTGGCGATTTTTGCAAGGGTCCTGATGGTAATCACTTCCGCATAATGTTCCCTGATAAACATAATTGCCCTGCCAAGCGCAACCGTCGGCCAATTCTGTTCGACGGGCTTATTCTTGAGCGGACAGGTAATCCCAGCCGTGCCCGCAATTTTCCCCTTTTCATCACGCAAGGCGATCTTGTTTGTCAGACTCCAGCACGTGGTATGATCAAAACGGCCAACCATCTCGATACGGTTGACAATTATATCACCGGCAAGTACACGGGCATCATCCAGCCGGTATTGATCCGCAAGATGACGCGGTGACAGATCATAGTCAGTCTTGCCAATGACCTGGTCCTGCCGTTCAAGCGAGTAGTTCAACAGGAAGCCGCGGTTTACTTTACAATAGCGTCCTTCGCGGTCCTTGATCCAGAACTGCATATCTTCAACAAAATCGAACAGGCCACATAACGCCGAAGCGATTACATCAAGACGAACACCTTGCTTTGAAGAAGACTGTGCTGTTCGTTTTTTCATATTAGAATTCAAATAAAGATCTGGGCTAATGTCAATGAGGGTTCAAGTATGTGCGTGGTTTTTCTCACTTGGCTGCTTGGCAACCCATCTTCAAAATGGGATACTGACCGAGAATTGTATTAATAAGGAGAAAATCAATGAGATATGTTCTTACTTTAATCATGCTGGGATTTGTTTCCGGCCTATCAGCAGTCGCAGATATGACACCGTTTGTGATTCCACTGAAACAGAATCCATCGTCGGCGATTGCGCATAAATCAGAACCTATAAACCCTGATTCGCCCCGCATTGTGGTTCGTGACAGTCATTTTGCGGTGGCAAAACAGAGAATCCGGATATGGGGTGTTAACAACTCTTTCGGCGCAAACCTCCCTTCCCACGAAGATGCCGAAAAGATTGCGGCACGAATGGGCGCAGCCGGGATCAATAGTGTTCGCTTCCATCATATGGACACTGCCGCTTATCCACGCGGAATACTGGATCCAAAGGATCCTCTAAAACTCTCCGAAACAGCTCTCGACAGGCTTGATTATTTTGTGGACCAGCTTGCTAAAAACGGCATTTACGCCAATATCAACCTGCACGTTGGCCGTTCCGCAAGCCGTGCGCTCAAAATACCGGACCCTCTGACACACTATGATAAAATCGTCGGCATCTTTACTCCTGAACTCATCGAAGCACAAAAGCAATACGCGCGTGACCTGTTGGGCCATGTGAACAAGTACCGGAATATAAGATATGCTGACGATTCAGCCGTCGCGTTTGTCGAAATCACCAACGAAGACAGCCTGTTCATGTGGAGCGCCATACAGGACCTCAAATCGTTCCCTGAATTCTACCAGCAGATTCTGCGAACAAAATATGCGGCATGGCTGAAATCAAAGTACGGAAGCACGAAAAAACTTCAGAAAGCATGGTCACAGGGCTCTGAACCGCTGGGGCAGAACATACTTGCGCCGGATTCCATTCCACAGCCCAATTCGAAAGACAAGGGCTGGCGTCTTGAACAGCACGGCGGATGCGCCGCAAAAATGGAAAAGAAAGCCGACGGGATCCTGCGTGTCGATATTTCAAAAGCCAATGATACCAGCTGGCACATCCAGGCGAAGCAAACCCCTCTCAGCATCAAGGCAGGCCAATATTATACCCTGTCATTTAAGGCCCGCGCCGATCAACCGCGCTCGCTATCATACGGCCTCGGACAGGACCACGCGCCATGGGACAGTATGGGCCTGAATGGAAATGTTAAGTTGACTACCGAATGGAAAAAATTCCGCATGGGATTCGTGGCCAGAAAAGATGATGACGTCGTCCGCCTGAGTTTTTCGCTCAGCAAGGAGAAACCATCTGTTGAAATATCTGAAATCCTGCTTGCCTCTGGAGGACGCGAAGGCCTGCTGGCGGATGAAACCATTGAAAAGGCAAACATCGCCCTGTTTGGAGAAAGCGAAGTTGAAGCACGGTCTATTGACCGTTATCGTTTCCTCGCTGAAATCGAAAAAGCCTATTTCGACGAGATAAAAAATTTCCTGAAAAAGGAACTGGGTGTTAAGGCGCTGGTAACAGGTACCATTGTGTTCGGACCGTGCGGTCTTTATGGTCAGAGTGGAATGGATTTTATCGACAGTCATGCCTACTGGCAGCATCCGCATTTCCCGGGAAAACCATGGGATTCCGGCAACTGGATTGTCGAACAAAAAGCAATGGTTGACCATTTATCCCAGGCAACCCTGCCCCATATTGCGGCAGAAAGAATGGCAGGCAAACCTTTCACTGTCAGCGAGTATAACCACCCTGCCCCAAACGATTTCCAGGCTGAATGTGTACCGATGATAGCGGCATTCGCGGCGGCACAGGACTGGGACGGAATTTGGTTCTATACACATAGCCACAGCAATGAGGATGTTGACCGATCTGCTTTCAACAGTTACTTCGACATCGATGCCAATACCGCCAAGTGGGGATTCATGCGCGTAGGCGCAGCCATTTTTTGCGGGAAAGGGATTCCTCCTTTGCAACGCATACGTGAAGTCGGCACTGGAGGAGATACCGATCCCGTGACGCAACTTGCAAAATTGCACATGAAGTTCGACCGCGATTCACTCGCCGCTTTACAGGAATTAATGAAAGACTGTGACACCAATCTGACGCTTCGCGCACAGTTGAAAATAGACCTCAACGGGAAAGGTCAGACTATTGAGGGTAAAAGCGCGACCGATCCAGAATTATCATGGACAACAAACGAAGAAGGACACGGAACTTTCTACGCCGCCGGATCTGCCGGTAAGGTATTGATCAGCCACGGAATGATTGACGGACCTGTAAACATGAACGGGCTTGAAATCACTGCGCCAACTTTCGCCGCCCTGACCATGACATCGCTTGATAATCAATTTTTCGAGAAATCCAAAGCAATTCTTATCGCAGGCTGTGGTCGTTGTGAAAACAAGGGTATGATTTTTTCCTCCGATAGGAGGACGGTAGGACGTAACTGGGGTACAGCGCCGGTGGAAATCGAACCGGTTACCGGAAAAGTTCCTCTACCTGCCGGTAATTGGACTTGTTCTGCTCTTAATCCCGACGGTACCCGCGGAAACGAAGTGAAGCTCGGGAAGGATGAGAATGGCAAGACAATGCTTGCGCTGTCACCCGATCACAAGACAATGTGGTACTTGGTGGAGAAGAGGTGACACGGAGACGGGGGGATGGGAGGAAACGGAGAATCGGAGAGTGGGAGAAACGGAGATTGTTAAGATTCTTCTGAAATATGCTGGAAATATAAAGTAGTTTAGACGTATGTATTGACCAAATTATCTAGACATACGTACGTCTAGCAATATGTTAGCCATATATGAGACAGAAGGCACCACAGCAAATTGAACTCCAGATTCTACTCCGGTCTCGTCGCCGCTGCGCAATGTGCTTTGGACTCGAAGGAAGTACAGCTGAGGTCAAGGGCCAGATCGCGCACCTTGATCGCAACCCTGACAACAACGATCCAGACAATTTAGAGTATCTCTGCCTCAGACACCACGATGCGTATGACTCGAAACACACCCAAGCCAAGAACTATACGCCAGAGGAAGTGAAACATTTTCGCTCTTTGCTGCAGAAATATTTGGAGACGGAATTGATTGGCCCCTCGACAGAATCAATGAAAGCGAAAAAGCATGGTACGCGAAGACCGACAAGACAGTCCGGTAAGGTCGCGCCAGCAATTTACGACCGCCGCGTGCCCATTTACCTGGCGACTCGCGACCTACTGATTTCAATGATTCAGAAAGGTCGTGCGCCACTTGACGAAGTTGGCAAGTTTGCAAAGGCGACGGATGAAGCGCTATTCATTTGTGGGCCAGATATTGCCTCATATCTTGATGACTTTTACAGGAAAGCTGTCGCATTGGAATTTGCCACCATTCGACTAGACTCGGAAAATCTCTCAGATGATGAGCGCGCGAAAGTCATCAAGGACAAATATGAACTGTTCCTGTGGATCGGTCACGAAATGCCTCGGATGAAGGAGCGTTTCGCTGCAGTGATGACTCTAAATGATGGCTAACCAAAGGGTGGAGCGTACGGGTGTCCCGCGAATGGTCCACCCGTCTGCTCACCCTCGACGTTGGCCTTGATAAGAAAAATATGAAATTCGAACTCACACCTTATAACCACGGCCTGAGCGACGAAGACCTACTCAACGACCTACGGTCAGTAGCGCAAAAACTCGGCAAGAACAATGTCACAAAGGAGGAATACGACAAAAACGGTCGCCTTTGCTCTGCAACATTCCGAAAACGATTTGGCTCGTGGGGCAAAGCCCACGAACTTGCAGGACTCCTGAGAATCAGAAATTATCAAGCAACCGCAGACGATTGCATAGCTGACATCAAACGCGTTGCCGCTTCACTTGGCACAGACTGTATTACTACCCAAGACTATAAACAACATGGCAAATTCTGTGTACCCCTAATCTCGAGACGCGTTGGATCATGGGAAAAAGCGATTACAAGAGCTGGGTTAAAACTCTCACCTCTTTGTCACAAAACAATTACAGATGAAGAGTTGTTCGAGAATCTCGAACAACTCTGGGAATCTCTTGCCAGACAACCTAAGACTGACGACTTTGTGAAACCGTTATCACAATACTCAGTACACACATACAAGAGACACTTTGGCACTTTGCGTAAAGCACTTGAAACATTCATTTCGTCATTCGACAATCAGACAGATAATCCTTTGAAACCGGAACCACGGAACAACAATCCTCCTCCCGTTCCATCACAGACACCGCACAAGACATCAAGAACCGTGTCTTGGCGGACACGATTCTTGGTAATGCGTCGAGATGACTTCAAGTGTAAGCAATGCGGAATTAGTCCGGCGACGCACCCCAACACCGTGCTTGTTGTTGACCATAAAGTTCCTTGGGCATCCGGCGGCGAGACAGTGATGGACAACCTGCAAACGCTGTGCGAACCATGCAATGGAGGAAAAAGCAATCTCCCACTGAAATGCAGAGAAGAAAGGCTAACAATTCGCTGAGTAAACTCCAGTTCGACGATAAAAGAAAAGATTGACACGGGTATAACCATGGTAATACCCTGTTCGCCATGAAAACAGCTATTTCTATTCCAAACGATGTATTCAAAACAGCGGATAATTTTGCTCGACGCAAGAAACTCTCCAGAAGCGCCGTATTCACGATAGCTGTAACCGAGTTCTTGTCGCATCACAATCAGGAAGATGTGACGGAGCAACTCAATAAGGTTTACGGCAAACAAGAGTCCTCGCTAGATCCAGTTCTTCATGGACTTCAGTTCGCATCAATCTCGAAGGAGAAATGGTGATGCAACGCGGGGAGATCTGGTGGGCATCCTTGCCTGAGCCAGAAGGCTCTGGTCCGGGATATAGACGCCCTGTCCTTATTGTTCAAGCCAACGAGTTCAACCGAAGCAAAATCAATACGATCATCGCAGCAGTAATCACATCCAATCTCGCTCTTGCATCAGCTCCTGGAAACGTGCATCTCGGCCCTCGTTCATCCGGATTACCAAAAGAATCCGTTGTGAACATCTCACAGTTGATTACAATTGATAAACGTTTCCTAACGGAGCGAATCAAATTAATCGATCAACATGCGATGCAAGAAGTCGATGCAGGGCTTCGCACCATTCTCTCAATATAATTAAATCGTCGAAAGTTTTTGAACGCAATTCTCAGCCCTGCGGGTTTCGAACGCGTTAAAATGACCGTTCGCCGAGACAGATGTCAGCGTGCCCTGCCTCAGTGCGCTTGACTCTATCCCGCCCCAGCGTAGAATACTACTCATGAAAGCAGAATGGTCTTCCACAAGGGCGACGCTGTTGCGCCATGACCCGAAGAAGGACCGAAAACAAGGATTGAGACGATGACATGTAGAAGAATGATGATCCTCTGCATTGGCGTGCTTTTTGTGGCCGGGGCAAGCATGGTCAGCGCCAAAGATTGGCCGGAGTGGTGCGGGCAAGCCTCGCGTAACATGGCCGTAAAAAGCGATCAGAAGTTGCCGGATTCGGTTGATTGCAACGTGGAGAGTGATGCAAGTGAAGTAAACCTCCAATCGACAAAGAACGTCAAGTGGGTTGCCAGGATCGGCCGTCGTACCACCGGCAGTCCCGTGGTAAGTCAGGGCAGAGTGTTTATCGGGACAGTCTGGAAAGGCGGAGGCGAGGCCTGTTTCCTGTGTCTGGACGAAAAGACCGGCAGCCTGCTCGGTTCGTTCCTTTGTCCCAAGCCTTCCAGAACTAATCTGGAAGATTGGGCCATCAGTTCAACCCCAACGGTTGAAGATGACCGGTTGTACTTTGTGAGCCCATATCAGGAAGCGATGTGCATTGACCTGAAAATACTTCTGGGCAAACGCGATCCTCGTGAAATGGAGGACAAGACGGCCGTCGAACAGCTGTCCCTGAAGAGCATCCTCTGGCGATATGACATGTTCGAAAGACTCAAGGCATATTATCACCATACGGCAAGTTCCTCCGTCCTGGTGCACGGAGACTATGTCTATGTCTGCACCGGCAATGGGCGCTCCTGGATTCCAGGGCGGATACCATTCTCTCCCTTGCCCCCCAGCCTGATCGTATTCCATAAGATGACGGGACAACTGATCGCGCGCGATGACGAGCAGATAGGAGAGCAGCTCTACCGCGGACAATACACATCTCCGGCCCTTGGCATGGTGAACGGAAAGGCCCAGATACTCCTTGCGACGGGAGACGGCGTCTGTCACGCCTTTGAGCCGGTTGATCCAACGGCACATGTCGCGCCAGACCGCTGGATGACCACGAGCCTGCGCGGGCCCATTGTGTATTTCATAGATGTCCGGGGAAAGGACACCGGCGGGCTCTCGCCATCGGAATATGCCCGTTCAGTCAATCTTCTTTCGCAATTGCCCAAGCCCGCTCTTCCGCTGGAGTTCCGTTTTTCGCTGGATGTGCCGGCAACCACGCCCATCGACGTCATTCCGACGGCCAGTGTCCCCGATGTGCCTGTTCTAAAGAGGATATGGTGGTTCGATTGTATTCCGTCGGAGTACAAGAAGCTCCCATTCTACCCGCGTCAGATCAAGGGGGATGGCCGCGGGCATCCATGCGGCATCATCGGCACTCCGGTCTTCTGTAACAATCGTGTCTACGTAGCGATTGGCGGCGATCCCAATCACGGCGGAAGCGACAGCAAGGGAAGTATTGTCTGTATCGATGCAACCAAGACCGGAGACGTCACGGAGAAGGCCAGGATATGGTCCTACGATACCTTGAATCAGAGCGTCTCCACCGTGGCGGTGGCTGACGGACTGGTATTTGTTGTGGATAATGTGTTCATGGTCCATTGCCTGGATGCCGACAACGGCCATTGTTACTGGACATATTCTGCCCGGCGGAACGCAACGTGTTTCAGTTCGCCGCTCGTTGCGGATGGGAAGGTGTATATCGGGAAAACCATTTTGTCGGCGACCAGGAAATTTGAATTGCGCGATGGCATCAAGAACGGTCAGCACACGGAGTACAGCAGCCATTGTGTTGCCAACGGGGTGGTGTTTACCGTTATCGGGAAACGTCTGTGGGCAATATGCGATAAACCCGATCAGAAAACGGAGAAGTAATGACAAGGGGACGGGGGAGACGGGGGATGGGAGGAAACGGAGAAACGGAGATTATTAAGAGTTTTTTGACAGGATGAACGGGATTTAATGATTCTTGTGGAATTTGGCATATTGTTGACAGACAGAAAGCCTATTCACTACAGTATGCTGGAAATATAAAATAGTTTAGACGTACGGATTGACTAAATTATCTAGACATATGTACGTCTAGAAAGATGTTGGACCATCGAAATAATGAAGAATAAAGTCATGTTTATTTTGATTTCTGCCTGCCTCATCAGTGGGTGCGAAACGATCGAACAAAAGCGCACTCGCGAAAAGATGGCAAACATCATTATTCCCGAGGTCGATTTTCGGCAGGCAAATGTGTATGACGTCATGATGACAGTTGTCGAGATGACTCATGAATTTGATCACAAGACAAAAAAAGGACCATCAGGCAGTCTAGGTTTATGTTCCCCCACCAAGGAAACAATTCCTGATGAAACTCTGTTAAAATCGCAGTACCCATCGGTCACATTCAACGCACACAACATATCGTTACTGGATGCATTAAACGCTATATCAAGAATTAGCGGAATCAAGTACACAATCGATAAGAAAGGCATAATTCAAATAGAAAGAAGGTCCAACAATTTTTTGAAGGGTATTCGGTGAAAGCGGCTTTCACCTCAACCCTTAAAATGTGTGCTGGGTAAAAAACGAAAGGAAGAAAGCATGAAGAAATCATTGATTGCACTAAGTATGATTCTTGCACTTGTAATTCAGCCAGGGATGTCCTATGCGCAGAATCCAGCGGATGCTCAGGGGGGAACGGCAGCCAACAACGGCAAGACGGTTGACCGCAAAGAAGGGATACGGAAACGAACTGCGGAAGACAGGAAGACCTACTCAGCAGAGCAACTCCGCGAGATCGAGAATCTCTATCAGGTTGCCAACAAGCTGTGGAAAACGCCCGAGGCGAAGACAAGCCTGAAAGTGCTCATCGAGAAGTACCCCAAATCGAACAGGACAGGATGTGCGGTTCAATACATGGGACAGATGTCCAGCGGAGAAGAGAAAGAAAAGTACCTGAAATTGGCAATCAAGGATTTCGGTGACTGTTACTATGGCAGCGGCGTCCAAGTCGGAGCCTATGCGAGGCTTTACCTTGGCTATTACTACAAAGATAAAGGTATGGAGAAGGAGGCGAAAGCCCTGTTTGACGAGATAAGGAAAGACTACCCCGACGCCATCAACCATAAGGGCAAACGATTGGTGGACAACCTGCCAAAATGAAGCCCAAGTATTTGCAAAGTACGTCACAGAAACAGCGCCGCCCCTGGAAATAGTGTACCGTCTTCTTATCCGACATGCGTTTCGGCATGGCGGTGTAAACGCATCGCGCATTTCGGGGTATAACCATCAATTTACTCCAGGAAACAAGCAGATTAGCCTGCAATTCCTCTTTTTACATTCTGGTGACAATCTCGGAAGTAACCTGTTTTAGAGTATTGCCAGAAAAAAGGAGGATAAGGCTATGAGAACGGCAAACAATAAAACAGCAAAAGGAGGAAGAAACATGAAGAACATCAGCATAATCACAATAATAGCTGCAACTTCCATATTAATGAGCGGCTGTGCTGCGTTTCGTTTCTCGGTCGGAGAAAAGGACCCGACTCAGGCCGAAACACTCACAGACTCTTACGATCAGAGGGATCTGCTGAACTGGGGTAACCAGATGGCAGGCGCCCTTATGAGCAGTCCATTGCCGGGTTCCCAGAATGAAAAACCCATCATGGTTGCACTCGGCATCGAAAACAGGACACGCACACACATTGATACCCGTGCGCTGTCCGACACAATAACCACAACACTGTTGAACAACGGCAGATTCCAGTTTGTGAATGCAGACGTGCGCGACAAGCTTTTGAGGGAACAGGGTTACCAGATGCAGAACTGTACCCCCGAAACACGCGTGAACATCGGCAGACAACTCGGCGCGCGTTACATGCTGACAGGATCACTGGCGGAAATTACCACAGAATCCGGTCGTGAAGTGCGGGTGTCAAAGCAAAGGGACGTCTACTACCAGCTCACGGTTAATATTACCGATCTGGAAACCGGGCTAATTGTCACGACAAAACAGCTCGACCGCCTGAGAAGATCGAGCAGGCCGATTATCGGATGGTAATGAAATTGTATGTGGTTCCGGCAGGAACGGAGGCCGCATGAAACTGAGAAACATAACGGGTCAGCAGGCTGTGCAACTCTGCGCGATGGCCGGTATTTTCCTGGTATCCGGATGTGCCAGCCTGCGGCTCGAGACAGCCCGTAATAATTACGAAGCGAGACAATTCGGCAAAGCTGTGGAAGAACTGACACCAATTCCGAAGGGGAACACCGACAGGGTCCTCTTTCTCATGGAGCGAGGAATGGCACAACAGGCAGCATGTAATTACAAGGCATCCACCCGGGACTGGCTCGATGCAATGCGGGCGGCAGAGACATTGGATCTGTACAGTGTGAGCGGCGACACGCCAAGCCTGCTGATAAATGATAACGTGATGCCGTTTCGCGGCGCACCGTACGAACGTGTGTTGTTACACACTTTTGCGGCCAAAAGTTATATGGCCATGGGAGAGATGAATGATGCGGCAGTCGAAGCCAGGAATATTGTTCATTTACTTGAAAACAGGGATGGATTTCCAGATGACCCGTACAGCCGCTACCTTGCAGGATTGTGTTTTGAAATAACCGGTGATTATGAAAGTGCCGCGTTTCAGTATCGTCAGATTTCAAACATGGTGCATGGCGCAACCATTGAAGCATCCGGCTTGATCCGGTCAACATCGTCCCCTGCTCCAGGCAAAACTCCTCCGGCCAAAACAACAGAACTGGTATGCCTGATAGGACTCGGGACATTGAGGAATTCTTTCCAGGCTGAACCGGCTTATGTGGAAGTGTATATGGATGACCGTTGTCTTGGCAGAAGCTACAAGTTCACTGACGTTGAGTTACTCTGGGAACAGACACGGGCACGGCTCCAACTGCGCCGGGAAACAAAAAAACTCCTGCGTATCGCGCTCAAGGAATGGCTCCTGCATGAAGCGGACAAGAAGAACAACGATTTTGCCGCGGCGCTTTCGATACTCCTTTATGGACTCGAGATAGAAGATGTACGACGCTGGGAAACCCTGCCCACCTGGCTGCATATCGCCAGGATTCAATGTCCCCCCGATTTGCGCAGTTATCGACTGGTAGTACGCGACGTGAACGGCGCAGTGATGGAGGAACAGATTATCGATAAGAATGTCATAAAGTGCGGAAATACGCGGATATCGTTCAGCCGGGGACTTAACAGGAACTATGCAATTGGAAGAAACAAACAGTAAAAATACACAACAAAGGAGGTGTAGCATGAAAAGCACAATAATAACACTCGCAGTAATGATCCAGGCAGTCGCGTTGACCGCTGCGCCGCTTCGCGTGGCCCTGCTGGACACGGAGGACCTGACCGGACAGAAGCCTGATCCGGTCACAGGTTCGCTGCACACGGGAGCCATTACACAGAAAGGTGCACCGCTGATCGGGAAGTTCATGCTGAAAAGCGACGCTTTCAGTGTGATAGACAGGCGTGATTTCACAACCCGGGTCGACCAGTTCAAGCAGACAGAACTGGTAACCCGGCCGGACAATGCGGCGGTACTGCAGGCTGCAAGGGCCCTGCGGGCAGACGCGGTAATGAAAAGTGCGGTCTTGAGCATGTCTGCCGAAAAGCGTAGCATCAATCAAGGTGGATATAACGTGCAGTTCAAGAACCTTACCATGCGCGTCATGCTGGAAGTGCTCGACAGCACGGATGGATCCATAATTGGAATGGCTGATGGTACTGCTTCAAGGGAATTCAGGATCACGGCCGCGGATGCCACGACACTGGGAGAAGAAGAACTTTTACAGCTTTTCGAAGGCGCCGTTGCCAAAGCCATGCCGGAAGTCGAAAAGACCGTAACGAAAAGGATGGTACAGAACGCTGGAAAGGGTCGATTGGCAATATCAGTTAAAACACTGGCAGACCCGGCAATGGTCGAGATTGACGGGATGCTCGTGGGAACAACACCAATGGATAAAATGGAAGTTTATGCGGGTGACCATGTGATCACCATAACCAAGCCCGGTTACCAGGAAGTCAGTAAACGTATTCTCGTGCAGAGGGACACCGCTCTCACGGTACCGATGCTGAGGAACGAGCTGACCATGGAAGAGCTGAAGGAAATAGCGAAGGACATGAGCCTGAACAGGATTGCAGTTATGCAGCCGGCGTGGATAATGGAGCCACGTTAGTTGAGTAGCACAGCGGGAACACCGGCACCGGTGTTCCCGCCTGAATTGCCCGAGAGATGGAGAGACATATGAAACGCAGGTTTATTGTGGCACTGACAGCCGGCATGATTATTGTTCTTTCCTCCCTCTTCATTCTCTCATGCAATCTCAATCGCCGGCAATACCTTGCAAACGTTCAAGCCATAAAGGGCGACTTGTTTCAAATCCTTAACAATGAAACATCTGTACTTCGAAACAAGATACTTACCCGCGAACGGGAAATTTTCACCTTATTTGACCAGACAGAACTGCCGTTTGACCTGCTTGTTGTAAACCGGCTGTTCTTCTCCAGGGAGGGATGGGTTTACCCGGCCGGACTGCCGGATGTACTTCCCCAGAAAGCGCTGGAACCTGATATGGCACAAAAGGCATTGTCTCTTGGACTTGAACTCAAAAACTCGGGTCGCAACGAGAAAGCCCGTGAGTATTTCGAGGCGGCATCCAGGATAGCCATAAAAAAGCCGGATGATCTCAATGTAAAAATTTCAGCATATGTCGAATTGCTCAAAGCATCTGAGTACCGCAATCTCAGGATAATGTTCAGTACTTTGTACACCCTTTTCGACTACCCGGGGATAAAACTGGATGAAATTCAGACTGGAAAATACGAGAACATACTGAAAGATAATGTATCACGTTATGACGAATTTAAAAAACAGAGTCGTGAAATGTGGAGAACTGCCGAAGGTATAGCCAAAACTATCAGCGATCACCCTGCACCGCTCAGGGCCCTTTACGAAAATTCCATTCTTTCCGTCAACGTCAATGGCCAGGCATTTCTCTTACCATTTGAAACAGTAATTCAGAGCGCATCCAACATGGTGATGCGGATCGGAACAACTGCGCCAGGCCCCGAGGCAGCGCTTTCTGATCAAGTGCGACCTTTCCCAATTTACACATGGATTCCGGTAAAAGATTTTGAAGCACGGAAGAAGTCGGCTGAACGGGCCTATTATCTTACCAACATCATGCTTGGTATCCTGCTCGCCGTAATGGCCGGTATGGGTATCGGGATTGGCATCATTCTCAAGCGCCAGCATGAAATTACCCACCTGAAAAGTTCATTCGTATCAACGGTCTCACATGAGTTGCGTACACCGCTGGCGCTGATTCGACTGTACGCAGAGTCACTGACAGGGGAAAATCGGGACTCGAAAACCAAAGAACGTTATACCAGGGCAATCATGGCGGAAACCGACAGGTTGTCCGCCCTTGTAAATAACGTACTGGATTTCTCACGTATTGAAAAAGGAACATTATCACTGAGTGTCCGCGAAACAGATGTTTCAAAATTATGCAACGAAGTACTTGATTCGTTCAGTTTTCGACTGGAAAAAGAAAAAATTACCATTTCACGCAAAATAGCTCCTGATCTGCAGGCGCTGGTTGATCCTCTTGCACTAACACAGGTGATTTTCAACCTGGTTGACAATGCAATCAAGTATTCCGGAGAAAATCACAAAATCGAAATTGAAATGAAATCTGCTGAAGGCAAAATTGTCCTTTGTGTAAAAGATGATGGTATTGGCATTCCCGATTCCCTGAAGCCCCGTCTTTTCACGCCGTTCGTCCGGGGTGAAGACAGCCGGGTAACGACACAACGCGGAAGCGGAATCGGGCTCAGCGTGACGAATCAGTTACTTGAACGCATGCAGTGTTCAATCAGGATTTTTGATAATGTTCCGGCAGGAACAGTATTTGAAATTTTACTTCCAACTGCCGGCAGAACTGGTTAGAAAACTTCAATGAACATACTTGTTGTCGATGACGAGAAAGGTTTTACCGAGGTAATAAGCGACCATCTGCAAACTGAACATTTCGAGGTGGATTGCGCTTCCGGTGGGTCCGAGGCATTGGACCTGATGAAAGGGAAAAGGTATCACCTCGTAATACTTGACATCATGATGCCGCGTGTTGACGGGTTACAGGTGCTTAAAGCCATGCGGAAAAATGGCGATAACACACCCGTTATTTTCCTTACCGCCAAGGCAGAGGAAGAAGATAAAATCAAGGGACTGGGGCTCGGTGCTGATGACTACATTACCAAGCCTTTCAGCATGGCAGAACTGCTCGCCAGAATCCGGACAGTTCTGCGCCGTGCCGCTCCGGGCAGTGAATTGACATCGCTTAAGATCGGGAAAAGCGTGGTTGATTTCGAGAAGTTCACGGTAACGCGCGGTTCACGCATCGAGACGATGAGCCGGTACGAAGCCGACCTTCTTCGCCTGCTTGCATCGGACCCGGGCAAGATTTTTTCACGTGACGAAATCCTCAACTGTGTCTGGGGTGTTGAAGCTTTTCCGACAAACCGTACGGTTGACAATTATATAGTCAAACTCAGACAAAAACTGGAAACCAATCCGAAAGAACCGCGTTATGTCGTTTCCGTGTATGGGACCGGCTACAAACTGTGCCTCGAATAAGATATAATCACGGAAAAAAGATTATAGACTTCTTTCTCATTTCCCTTGTCTGATTCGCCCGTTTCTATCACGCTGTAGAGAATGCATCAATCTCCTGAATATACAAAACATCATCAGCAACCTGATACAACGCCTGGTTCCCCGCCGGAAACAGATCAAACAACCGGTCTGAAACGGAAATTAAGTGACGAAGAGATCAATAATCTCGAACTGGCGGTCTACGATGGGCCCATCCATGTAATACGTTCGCACAAGGACATGCTCACCGCCGTTCACAAACTGAAACACGAACACCTGCTGGGATTCGATACGGAAACCCGCCCGTCATTCAAAAAAGGAGTTTCCTATCCGCCTGCACTCATACAACTGGCGGAAAAAGATGTGGTCTATATTTTCCAGCTCCATTCAATTAAACTGCCCCGTGAGCTTGCTGACATACTTGCCGACCCCGGGATCATCAAGGCGGGAGTGGCTATCGGGCGTGACATCAAGGAACTCAGGACACTGACGGAATTTGAGCCTGGCGGTTTTGTGGATCTCGGGATCTATGCGAAAAGCTGCGGCATGCAGCACCATGGATTGCGGGGTCTTGCGGCTCTTCTGCTGGGTTGCCGGATATCAAAAGGCGCTAAACTTACACGCTGGGACAACGCCAAACTTCCCCACCATGCGTTGAAATATGCGGCCACTGATGCCTGGATAGGGCGCAGAATTTACGAGGCAATGGAAAAGGCACAAAATGATGTGTCTGGATAAAGGACGGAGACAACTTCCTGCATTATTGCTGTTCAGTAGATGTTTTCGGCTTTTTTAGACCCATTATAACGCGGAAAACATTATTAACGTTATCCATCCTGATTCTGAACGTCCTGATTGCCGGCAGGAGACTGCCGTAATCATCAGTCCAGACATCCATTGCGGGAATCAGAGAAGGATCAAGGGCTGCTTTCGAAATCTCCGGCATAAGGAAGAACGAACTGTCACGGGAAAGAAGGATCCACGTTGAAGCATCAACACATTTCCTGTAATCCTTTTTTGCCCGTATTATGGCGCCATCAAGATCGAAATATTTTTTCTGGGCCCAGATCTGGGGGACAAGGTCAATGTAAGTATTCGAGACGTTTACCGCAATAATACCGTTGGCAGTTATATGTGACAGATAAAGCTTGAATGCTTCACGCGTCAATAGATGCATTGGAACGGAGTCGGCGGTAAAAGCATCTATCAGCAGGACATCATAATTCCGGGGATGTCCTTCCTTTAACTCATGTTCGAGCGAAATCCTTGCATCGCCCAATGATATGTCAACGGTTGCCAGACATTGGGAAAGATAAGTAAAATAGTCCGGATTCCTGGCGATATTCACAACTTCCGGATTGATCTCATAAAATTTCACATAGTCATCCGGCTGGGTATAAGTGCATATCATGCCGACACCGAGCCCGATAACACCTATACGAAGCGGCTTAAACGAAAAACGCTGCATTGCAAAGCCGACCCCGCCTTCTTTTGCATAATAAGAAATCGGCTTGTATTCCATGGGATTATTCAAAAGCTGTACGCCATGGGAGATATTACCGTTCAGAAGACTGCGTCTTACCCATCCATGCGGGCCATTGATCGAGCGCACAGTAACGGCCCCATAAAAATTACGCGCTCTGTAAATGGCATGTGACGGGACATGAGTAGCAGTAATGAACAACAGAAGCATCATGACAATAGAAAAGAAAATCAGAGGAAACCGCACAACACGCATCCATCCGTGTTTCTCCTGCCACAAAATAATTACACCCACCAGACAGCAGAATGACAGGCCAAAACGAAACTCGTAATAAGCCTTGAATACCAGCGGTGCCACAATACCTATGAGAACGCCCCCAAGCGCGCCACCCAGCGCAATAATAACGTAATAACGCGTCAGATGGACCGGATGCGGCCTGAGCGAATACAGGATTGTATTACATAACATGCACGAGGAGAAAAGCGCTGCAGAAAAAACAATTATGGCAGGTACAATCCCGAACGTCGGTCCATCTTTGATTATCAAAATGGCCAGGAAAGAGGAAACAAGGAGCAGAGGAATAAAAAACCAATGCGTAGGCCTGTTGACAGGACTGAAACAAATAATAAAAGACAATAAATAAAGAGCCAGACAAAGTATCCAAAGCAGAGGTATCGGGGCAATGTTCTGAGTCATTTCCGTGGAAGTGGCCAGCAGGATCACACAGGGCAACATGCTTAAAAACAGCCATTCCAGATGCGTCAAGACAGACGGTACCACATCTTTTCTCTTTCCAGATACGGGTTCAACAAGGTGTGATTGGACTTCCTGATCCCGTGATGATGCTCCCTTCTTCCATACAATAACAACGCAGAAAGCACACATGGCAAGATATACTACATACAGGATGGACCACATGATCGCCTGGTTCACCAGGCGAAGACGAGGTTCAAACACAAAAGGATAAGTGATCAGGGCAAGCATGGACCCTATGTTCGAGATCACATAGAAGCCATAAGGTGATTTACCCGGATTAATGATGCTGAACCATTTCTGTACCAGCGAACTGGTCGACGACAAAACGACAAAAGGGAGCCCTATGCATATCAGAAGGAGTCCTATTATTCTTAATATAGGAATGGAACTGTCAACAGGTTGCCAATTCTGTCCCGGGGTTATCGGAGTTTTCCATTGCATCCACAGGCAAATGAATATGACAAAGGAGAGACCCAAAATCAGGAAATGCAGACGCACATGTTTCTTCAAGTGTAGCCCTGAAAGACCATGTGCATACGTATACCCGGCCAGCAGGAGGGTTTGATAAACCATCATGCAGGTAGTCCACACAGCTGAAGTTCCACCGAACCAGGGTAGTATATATTTTCCCATTATAGGCTGGATCTGAAAAAGGAGGAAAGAACTGAAGAAAATGGTTAAGGAAAAAAAACAGTTTCGCAAAAAACCGGCAGTTCGCCCATTATCATTACTCACATTACCTCAAACTTTCCTGAGAAATGTTATCAATACTTTACAGGCGCCTTTATTGCCAATTACTTTTTGCATGTCCAGCTCATTTATAAAAGCTTCCATTATCCGGGGTTCCCGAAAAAAATCATGACACATTGAACTTGCCGGAATGGATTAATGAAAGTTACCTGCTTGAACAGCATCGACTGTCAGAAATAGGAACAACGGACCTGTCAATTATATTCCCGCGAATCACGTAAAAGCGGCTTGGGATCCTTCACGATGCCGCCGGGACGAACACCCGGCCCGATTGACTTTACCCCAAGGTCTGCATCCATTTTTGCAATTAATTCCTGCAGTCGCTTCACTACGTCAGGATTCTGAGCGGCAACATCGGTCGTCTCGCCGATGTCGGCGTCAAGATTGAATAGTTCAGGTGTATAAGGTGGTTGTGGTACTGCTTTTTTCTTTGCGGCCCTGGTTTTGCCATCACCCTGCCGGACAACAAGCAGTTTCCACTGTCCCGAACGCACACCATCCAGGCGAACGCCCGTGAAGAAGAACAACTCTTCATGGGGCGATTCTTTGCTTTTTCCTGATAAAAGCGGCCAGATATCTTTGCCGTCAATCACTTTATCCTTCGGCACTTCACCTCCAGCCAGTTTCACCAGTGTCGGCAGAACATCCATTTCACTCATCATCGCATTACACGAACTCCCAGCCGCAATCCTTCCCGGCCACCAGGCAATGGTCGGTACACGAACACCTCCTTCCCAGCAGGTTCCCTTTCCCCCGCGTAAAGGACCGGCAACGCCTCCGTCTTTATTCATTATAAGCCATGGACCGTTATCAGTCGTGAACAGAACCATCGTCTTGGAATCGAGTTTCAAATCACGCAGTGTATTGAGTACCTGTCCGACGCTCCAGTCGACTTCTTCAACCCAGTCACCATAGCGGCCATTGGCCGATTTGCCTGCAAAATCCTTGCCGGGATTGATCGGTACATGTACTGCAGTATGAGGCATATAAAGAAAGAATGGTTTGTCTTTATTTGTCTTTATGAATTTTACAGCTTCTTCGGTATATAGTGTCGTTAATTTAGTCTGTTCAGCCGGCGCTTCCACAACCTTTTCACCACGCAATAACGGCAGAGGCGGGCGCTTATCAACCCTGCCGCTTGCAGTTTTAACCACCTTTTCCAGATTACCGCCCATGTCATTGGAATACGGTAAACCGACATAGTGATCGAACCCGTGTTTTGTCGGCAGGAATTCCGGCTGATCTCCAAGGTGCCATTTACCGATACACATCGTGCTGTAACCCCGATCCTTCAACAGCCGTGCCACAGTCTTTTCCTCAGTGCTGAGACCGGTCGGACATGACGGGAAAATCACGTTTGGCATGGACACCCGCTTGGCATAACAACCAGTCATTATCTGTGCGCGTGACGGTGTACAGACCGGCGCGGCATAAAAACTGGTCAGCTTCATCCCTTCGGCGGCCATGCGACTGAGGTTCGGCGTGCGGTTGACTTTTGAACCATACGGCTCAATATCTCCATACCCCATATCATCAATAAAAATTACAACGAAATTTGGCTTGGCTGCTGATTCTTCAACAACCTGCGCTGCTATCCTGCTTAACCAGCCAGGAGCAGCCGCGGCAATTGCACCAACTCCAATATATTTCAAGAAATTACGGCGCGTATGTAAGTTCATTATTTTTCTCCTTTCGGCTGTAATTTTCCTTTGCTCTTTCGTACCGGCTGGTTCTTCTTCCAAATATCAATTTCAACATCATTTTTCTGAGGAACGCCGGGCGTACTCCGGCCGTCAGCAACATATTTTTCCAGTAATTTCGTGAGTCTCTCCACAACTTCAGGATGTTCCGCCTGCAGGTTCTTCTGTTCCCCGACGTCTTGCGTCACATCATAAAGCTGAATAGGAGGCAGGCCGGCCTTGACAGCCTCATAATCTCTCGGAGAAGTCCAGCCGCCTCCCGACCCGGCACATAACTGGAGTTTCCATTTGTTATCACGAATTGCAAATTTCCCGCTTCCGGAGTGATGCACAACCGCATCACGAACCGGTTTGTCTTCTCCCTTGATAAGAGAAAGAATACTCACGCTGTCTTCACCCGCGGGATCAGGAAGCTTGGCACCAACAATTTCTGAGCAGGTTGCCATCAAATCGGTGAGGCAAATCATCTGCCGACATGAAGACCCAGGTTTTACTACGACCGGCCATCGTACAATGAATGGCATACGGTGTCCGCCATCCCAGGCATCAGCTTTGTATCCGCGCCTTTTTTCGCTGGGATAGTGCCCATTCTTCTCCATTTCCGGCACGCCGATGTACGGTGCACAGCCATTATCACTTGATACAAAAATCAAAGTATTACCTGCTGCACCGCTCTTATCCACAGCCTCGATAACGCGTCCAATCATTGCATCTGTCTCCATTACAAAGTCAGCATACTGCCCAAGCCCGCTTTTACCCTTCCATTCATCCGTTACGGCCAGAGGTGTGTGTGGAGACGTCAACGGCATATAAATAAAGAACGGCTTCGATTCCTTCACCTGGCGGCTTATATATTCACATGCCTTGTCGGCAAGAGCTGGAAGGATAGGTTCCAGTTTCCAACCCTCAAGCGCTGGTCCAGAACTGCTGGCCTGATTATTTTTTAAAAGCCGGGCAGGAAGAAACTGCGACGGAATCCCCATGGTTCTGTCATTCTCAATAAAACAATAAGGAGGCCAGTTCGGAACATCAGTACCAAAGTAATAATCAAATCCGCGCGTTGTGGGTCCTTCGGCTATTGGCAGGGAAAAAGCCTCTTTCCATATTGACTTCTGTTCATCTGTCGCCTCTCCTGTTTCAGGCGTCTTTGATTTGGCCAGCTTAGGATCTCGCAACGCCTCCGGCCACTTCCATCCGAGGTGCCACTTGCCGATACATGCCGTGGCATAACCATTCTGCTTGAGAAGCCCGGCCACTGTAAGCCTCTCCCTGTCAATCAAAGGATCGCCCCAGTGGCCAACAATTCCTGACTGAAGCCTTGAACGCCAGTTGTACCGTCCAGTCAGTACGCCATAGCGGGAAGGAGAACATAACGACGAACTGGAATGCGCCTCCGTAAAGATCATTCCCTGTTCAGCCAGTTTATCAAAGTTCGGTGTCGGAATCTTACCGCGTTCCGGATTCAGGCAATGAACGTCGCCATAACCAAGATCGTCACAGAGAATGAAAATGATGTTGGGCTTTTTCGGCAAATCTCCTGTATTTTCCGCCGCATCAAGCCATTTCGACACGGCCATGGAAGCAACACCCCATCCTGTAAAACGCAAAAATTCTCTGCGATTTAAATTACTCATGGAATATCCCTCCCCTTATCGGCATATAAGAATAAAACGTAAATATGGCAACATTATTGCATATAATTCGGGAATACACATAGCATTAACAAATGATAAACCACAGTAAGAAATACATGAATTAGTTGAGATATAGTTCAAAATGTGCCATAAATTTTACGGACAAGATAATTAATGAGTAACCCTGGTAATTCTGTTACACTGATTATTGAACCACCTTCACAGGGCAAGAGGTTGTTATTCCTTGATGCTCTTCGTGGCTTTACAATGTTCTGGATCATCGGTGGAAGCACGATTATAAGAAGTATAAACAAAATCTGGCCGAACACATTTACGACTACGCTTGCTAATCAAATGAAGCACGCCATTTGGGAAGGTTTCACCTTTATTGATCTTATTTTCCCACTATTTCTTCTGATCGTCGGAGCAGTCCTGCCATATGCAATTCTAGGCCGCCTGGAAAAAGGTCAAAGCAGGGCCTCGATATATCCACATATCCTTAAGCGAACATTTGTTCTGATATTGCTGGGCCTGATAGACTATGGATTGCTTCAATGTGACTGGCCAAACATGCGATGGTCAACCCTCCTCGGCCGTATCGGTATCTGTTATTGCGTTGCCGCGATATTAATATTGCACACCAACTGGCGTACCCAGGCCGCCATCGCAGCAGGACTCATGTTTCTTTATTGGGGGGCAATGATGTTTATACCCGTCCCAGGTCATGGCGCCGGCGTGCTCACTCCTCAGGACAGTTTGAGCACTTACCTCGATCAACTACTGATTCCAGGAAAACTTGGCGTTGATAATCTTTATGATCGGCAGGGCGTAATATCGACATTCACATCCATCGCCACAACCCTTATTGGAGTTCTTATCGGTCACTGGTTGAAAAGTGGACGAAGTGATATTCAAAAGCTAAAGGGCATGTTCATTGCGTCTATAATATTGATAATCACTGGCTGGATCTGGGGTAGATTTTTCCTAATCAGCAGAAACATCTGGACAAGTTCTTTTGTTCTCTATTCGGCCGGTTGGGGACTTCTCCTGTTTGTATTATTCTATTGGGTGATTGATATTGCCGGCATAAAAAAATGGTCTTTTTTCTTTGTAGTCATCGGTACCAATGCAATCACAGTCTGGGTTGGCCAGCGAATTGTCAATTTCGATGGAATTTCCTCCTTCTTTCTCAACGGAATGGCAACCAGATATTTCACTTTTCTCGCACCGTTGATCCTGGCATGCGGCACAGTCATGGTCAAATGGCTGATCCTGTGGGTCATGTATAAACACAAAATATTCCTCAAGGCTTAACAACCTTCCCCCGATTTTGGAACAATTCCTTTTTCACAAATTTTCGACGTCCGGCATTATATACCCAAATTGTCTTTTTCTGTTCGCCCCGAATATTCGGGGCGTTGTTACCGTGTTGTGCATTTCGATTTCCGAGAGGAGAGATTTTTTGTCAGATTGCCTCAAGCGCAAGGCGGAACGTTCGTCGGTATACTCATTGTATTCGACGAACGTGACAACAAATCCAGAATGGCCGCGAGTCTTCGAGTGGCGATTGAGGTAATATCACAAAAAAGCACTCCTCACGAAATGCACAACGCTTCCGGCTCAACGAAAACAACCTAGGACCCATTTAACAGCATGCGACACGAATCAATCCCGTACGAGCTGTAATTCCACAACCCGGTAGATACGTAAAGGAGGTAGTTTGAACCGGGCATGACCGTCATCACAGCGAACAGAAACAGACTGTGACTCCGCTTCATCCGGTGCAAAACATCGCGCAGAAGCAACCTTCGTTTTTGCCGGCAATGGAATATCTATCTGTATACCATCAATGACTGCCGGATCCGGAGCCACAACACCCAACTGAGTATTGTAATTGACCACATGCAGTATCAGCCTGCCGCTCATTCCTGTCATGACAGAGAACGCATTTACTTTCACGTGAGGACCAACCGTCTTGTCAGAACATGTCAGGACAGAGGCATTGCTCATTAGACCCGGTACGGCTTCAAGATTACTGCAACGACTAACGCGGCCATCTTCCCATTTCTGCGATTGACCAGCTGTAAGCCCCTTGAGAAATTTCCAATTGCCGTTCTCAAGTTCTCTCGCAGATAAAGTTTCGTTCTTTGTTGCAAATTCATCCACCAGGATCAAATGCCCGCCTTTTTTGACATAGTCTGCCAGAACCGCCAGTTGAGATTCCGAAACTGCCACGAGTTTTGGCGCCACGACAAACGAATAACGTGACAAGACATCGCGGTTCAATTGAAGCTCAGGCACCAGATCAAACAGAACATGTGAATCTGCAAGGATGCCTGCCAGTGACTCTGCATCGCTCATGTGCCGGCGATTGTCCAGCCAGTCCTGTTCCGCAAAGGCAAGAACACCAACCTGACCATACGAATCCAGACCTGTATAAAGTGTCGGATGCGTCTCGAAAAAGCGGCGATATTCATTCAATGCATCGTGATAGACGTCGAACTTCGGCCTGAGCAGAAAACCGCCTCCACCGCTGAATGCGCCGCATTCGGCCATACCGAGCCGCGCTGAGTTCGGATTCAGCACCTGGTGCGGTAGTTCCTTTGGATAGCCGCCACAACTGAGAATGATTGGTCTGACCCGCCGGCGAAGACACTGTACATACTTGTAATCAAAAATGTTGTCATTGTATGCACGAATAAAAACACCCGGAAGAACAGGATTCATCACCAGCCCCGGATTGGAGCCATACTCTCCGCTTGTTTTTTCAAACATGACAAAATCAGCATCCCTCAATCCGCCCTGTATGAAGCTTGGCCTTCCACCGTTGGGAAAGACGATAAACTCGCGTCCAAGTTCCTGACTGCCTGTTTTTTTTAGCTTTGCCATTTCATCACGCAGAGTATCGCACCAGAAACGATTGACCTCTGCATTCAAAAGAACCTGGTCCTTACCCGGCCAGTTGACATTTTCCACCGACCCTCCGAATAATTGCCTGATCTGTTCAGGCGTATATCCGACCTTGAGACGCTCACGAAATAATTTCAAACAACGGTTACAGTGACAACGTTGTGAAGTTCCATTATCTACAAAAGCGCCATCGCACCCGCACTTCGCCACAAACCGGATAACCTCACAAAGCCAGGTAGACCAACCCTCAGTGCGCCAGCATGCAGAATAGCGATGATTGTTTGTCTTGAACGGCGGATAAAAATCACCCTGATATTTATAGTAAAAATGAGGGGTCCCATCCGGTTCACGTTGCAGCCATTCGAATGGATCAGACCCGGGTTTTGGTCCAAGTCCCAATGGCCGATAATCCTCCCAGTGATCATAAAAATCCCAGAACCCTGTTCTCTTGTCCCTGTTTCCGTCCAACGTCATGGCGCAGACATACGGTGTTACCCAGCGGACTCCACTCTTGTGCAAAGCCCCCACCATCTGCTGTAAACCGGTTATGCGTTCACGTACCTGGTCCGGAGTTAGACGTTCAATGCTTTCTCCGTATCCATAGGCCTGGTTTTCCCCACCAAGCGCCTTCACAGGTCCCCAACCGTGATTAAAAGGAACATCCTTGCCAAGATGAAGTAAAACAGGCGGCGCGGTGGCCACCGACGGAACATATGCCTCATTACCCAGGTGTTTTGAACCATAGTCCAGAACATAAGTGAACGGCAGACTGGTGTGCCAGCCAACCGCTGTATCACGGGAGTACATCTCATCCAGCGCCGTCCCAGGCACACCGGTGAATGGCGGTAATTTTGGTTCCGTTTTGGTCAAACGCGTTGAGGTTGATTTGTCTTCCGGTTTCCAATCGGCAGTAAAAAGTTTGACCCACTCCGGCTTCGATGAAAGGAACGGCGGCAGGTTCATCCCGAGCTCCACAGACATATCATCCAACCCGAGACCACGTCCCCGTGGTTTTGTAATTTCAATACTCCATGCTGCACCATCATGTTCAGGACCAACTTCAACGCGAAGTCGTGTCCTGGCATCAAAATCTCCATCCTCTTCACATACAATCTTTCCAGCAGGATTTCTAATAACCACGTGGGCCCCTTCCCCTGTCACATCTGCCTGGACCCAGATATCGAAAGTTTTCGTTTTTGTCGGAACGTAGAAATGGAGCGGTCCCCATGCCGCAACCGTCCGCATGGGATTATCCGGCGCACTGCGATAAACAAAAGGAACAACATCCGTAATTTGAATTTTTGCAAGGTTTGAACCGGAATTTATTTCCAGTACACATTTACCGGCCCAGTTCACGGGACTCTCCATTCGGGACTTTTCGCCCGACTGCACACTGACAGACGTCACAACAACTCCATCGGGTCGCATCAGACGGCCCCGCAGGACATCCTGATAACCGTGATGTGAACAGGACATTTCACACCGGATAGTGGAACCTTCGGCAGGCAGGGCAAATATGTAATTCACATGACGCAACTGCGGAGGAGTAAATGACTGCGCCAGTGCGGATGTCGCCAGCCACAACACATAACCGGCAGAAAAGTACAATGTTGATCGTTTCATTCTTTTCCTTTCGAGGTATATGGACCGAATATTTTCGTAATGTGATGGCTCTCGTTCGTGTCATCAACAATCAACACCCGGTATTCGCCGCCGCCAGCCGCAACTCTAAGCACAATATGCCCATGTTTACTGGCAAGCCTGCTCAATCCGCCTGACACTATGAGCGCGGCATCATGCACATCCGTTGCTACGACATCGCGCGGTCCTTTATAAAGTCTCTGCGACTGGAGCCGGTTCCATACCCTCGTCGTCGGATGTGCGGAATCCCATACCGAAATTACCCAGACCCGTGGCCGCAATGTCGAAACAAAAAAAGCATTCTGAGTATCAATATAGCCGTGATGATCCAGAATGGCCGCCTCTACCGGACCGACAGCTTTGGCAATGGGTGTTTCAACATCATGCCATTGCGGATAACCATCAGACGGAATCCCGGGAATATCTCCCCCGTTGAAGTAATCAAATTTTCCATAACTGATCCGGAATGATGTACTGCACATGTTTTCGTGCGGCCAGTCCGCACGCGGCACAGTGTCGAGGGAAGGAAAACACTTTTGCGTTTCCGCACCAGTTCCCGTCCATATTTCTCCATTTGCACCAATATTGCGAAATTCAAAATCAGAATACTTCTTTGCATCACGGAGAAGTACAACCTGGTCATTGCGTCCGGGCGTGAATCGTTCCATTTTCATGGCATTTTTTTCCATCTGCCATTTCGCAAACTCGCGGTAATTCTTGACCTCAGCGGCAGTCAACGGTGTGGGATAACTATAATCAGGCCAGCCGCGATCCATCATTTTACCGATACGAAGTTTATCACCAACCTCGGTAAGCCCGGAAAGCCGATAAGCCCCGGAGCTTGAAGTTGGAGTATTCTCCGAAGCTTCTCCCATATGATCATCGTGGAAATGTGTCAGTAACGCGTAATCGAGTACAGGCTTGGGGTCATGACGCAGTGCATGGCGGATATACCGTGTAATCCATTCGCCAGCACGACGTGTTCCGTCCGGTCTGTCCGGAGTATGCCGTTCGGTCTTTTTACCCAGTTCACCCGCATCCACCAGCATTGTCGTTCCATCCGGGAAAATATACAGTCCCGCATTGCCTCTTCCCGTGCTGATTTGATGAATTTCCATCATCCCGGGTACCCAGGATGAAATTTCCTTACCAACCTCATCGGCAAATCCGGACAATGCCCACGCCGCCACTAAAGTTACGATCCAAAACGAAAATACTCGACGCATTGTTGTTACCTCCTTGATGATATTGTTACTATCTATTTTAAATTCTTATTTCCGCCGCCCCGGCGGATGGCAGACTTTGAGACGCATTTCGATGTCCGACAGGACTGATTGAATACAATTCAACTTACTTGCAAATCCCAAAGATAGGGCGTGTCGCTCCATCGACCGCCATCTTTTTTTCCCGGACGGCAACGGAATGCCGTCCCTACCTTCCTCATAGATATAAAAGATAACGAAAAGTTTAAATCTAAGGCAATTCACCCATCCGATCAAGGTCCCATAAGGCACGCGGCGCATACCTCACAGCACTGGTTGTTCCTCCATTTGCCCTCTTGATAATGTCTTCAAGAACTTCCCGTGTAACCTTACGCAGTTCTTTGTCCCTAGTAAGCCGGGCCGCATAAGCAAAACCTTCACACGCCATGTTCCCCGTCGAGCTTGGCTTCGGAGAATACGGACACGTGGTATACCGGAACTGCTTCGCTGAGAAATCATAAGTTTCCCGGATCAGGTACCGTGCGCCGCCAATCATCGCATCAGCCCCGCGCCGGTCACCCGTTGCCTGGTGATAATACTTGAGGCCATCGAGCAGAACGCCAACCATGAAACCGGCTTCGCCTCGATGCCGGGGCAGGCAGAAACAATGTCCCGGCACCATGTTTCTCTGCCAGCCGCCGCCGGGCGCCTGACGTTCGATCACACGCTGGGTAATTATCCTGGCCACATTGAGATAGAACGGGTCAGCTGTGGCATTGTATAATGACATGGTCAACACCAGGTGCCAACCCGGGACACGACAGTTCGCATAATCATAATTATTCAAAAACCAGTCACCGTAATGATTAGCAATACCCAGCGCCGCATCCATCGAGCGGCGGTCACCCGTGAGCAGGTAGTGTTCGACAAGACCTTCTGTCCGGGTATGGCTCGGACTGTGTCCGCCGCCAAGAGTACCACCATCAACGGGCCGGGTCTTGAAGAATCCCCCCACGTGCCCAATGCAATGTGAGTAACCAGCGCCGACCCGCCTCGCATCTGAACTATAATGGACGCAATCCACATCCCCATAATGTTTCGCGGCACGGTCTCCCGCTGTGAGAGCTCGCATGTCCCCCGTGCGGGCAAAATGAATCATCCACACATGTGCATCGTCATATTCGATGTCACCCCAGTTGAATACACGCTCGCCCCACCAGTCGCCATGGTTCATCATTCCGTAATCCCTGCGCCTGTCACGGGCAGTCAGGAACGAGACAACTCCAGTCGCCATCTGCGCATCGAAACGTGATGACCAGACCGTGCCGGTTGGCGGAACTTCTCCAAGCGCCATGGATCCACACATCCATGCGGACGGCGCCACAGCGGCAACACCCTGTTGGAACACATCAAGACAAGTTTTGTCCGGAGCCTGCTCAAATGACAGCATGATTTCATGCGTCTTGGTCTGTCCTTGTTTGACTTTGTAACATCCATCCTGAAGGTTGTAGTAAAGATGTACAAGTTGGGTTGCATCTTTCGACGCTTCTGCATACTGATCTTCCTTAAGAGGCGGCATAAGTCCAACCTTGATCCCACCATCATCAACAGACAAAGCCTTGGGATAAAGCTGCCAGAAGTCACGCACAGCAACAGTCATCGTACCCAGCGGCCCTGAAACACGGACCCAACCCGGCGCACGTTTCCCGTCCGTCGTCTTGCCATCACGTGTCAGACTGAAATGATTATCGAAATCCTGGAACAGGTATGGCGCGGATTTCACATCGCCAATTACCGTTTCCCCTGACCCAATCTCAAAACGTTCCGCTCCACCATCAAGAGGAAACGCAAGACAGAGTGACTTAACAGACGTAAAATCGGAAGCCGTTACGTCATTCCCGAATGTGTAGAAAATGCGAACAAACTTCTGACCTGCATATGCCATTATGCGCGCTTCATAGGTAAAACACTTTGAATCATTCTGACCAACATGGTGCCCTTTGACCAGAATAACCGCCCGTTCTGGACCACGCTCTTCAACAATAACATCATCCGGTACACCATGAGTTGTAAACTCCTTCCCGGTAGTATCGACGAGAGTTCCCACACCCTGTTTTCCACCGTAAACAAGTTCTTCATTCGTGAATGTACCGTTCCCATTCTTGTCCAGCCATACCTTGCCCGGCAGGGCAAAAGATTTCCTGCCAATCTCAAGGCGAAGCGGCCCGGTGGTAACAACAACATTTCCGCCAGATTCATCGACCGACAATCCTTTCTGGCAAGGTGCAGGATTTACCTTGCCGCCATACTCAAAGACATACGCCGTACTGTTTGACGATGGCACATCAGCCCTGAAACTTAATAGCGCCCACTTGACCGATCCATCCGGCCAACGTACCTGGGAAGCAGTCTGCAATGATTGTTCGTTTCCATTGGGAGCAAGAAGCCGGATATGACCAACAGAATCCAGCGCGCCTTGCGGAAATGGAATACCGCAAGTGACCGGCCATTGCGAAAGTACATCAACCGATGGATTCATAACAGTAAGAGGAACCGTTTCACTTTTGGTTGAAGATTTCACTTTCGGCACTTTGGTCTTGAAAGTAATTTTTTCAGTAATGGTTCCCGTGTCTCGTGGTTTTGGAGCCGTTACTTCCAGTGTAAACTTCTCTCCTACGGCAAGACCTTCAAGATATATCCTGTGGTTGGCAACCGCTTCCGGCTCCGTCACAAGCCGGTCCTCGCATTTAATCGTACACTTAGCGGGCCAGGTCGTAATCCACGTCACGCGCGCAATACCCGGCTTGACTGCATCGCTGTCCCAGACAGGAGTTACCTCAAGGTTGGTCAACTCAAGGACACGTGGCCGTATCTTGGGTGTCTTTGCCAGAAGAAGAATGTCCTCCACACGGTAATTCCCGCTAGCTCTTGCACTGCGCAGTTCAACCACTTCACCAGCCTTGAAATCATACGCCTCTTTCGTAAAGAACAACTTGGCCCTGTTGTCGTCCTCATCTGCCACGGCTATACCCAGACGGACATTTCCTCGTCGTATTTCGATCCTTTCCGTACCCGCCTGATCATAAAGCAGGAAACCGAAATGGAACTTACCGGCTTTTGGAATGGTGACATAAATTTTTCCACCGGGCGCTGTCCGCAATGCAGAAGGCTCATTGAATTCGCTCCTGAGATCGTCTTCAAACGCTTCGAATGCGCAGTTGCCGATCTTAACGACCACATTGTCAGTATCTGACTTCAATGTATGGAACAGATCCAGTCCACGCGTCATACCGACTCCTTCACAGGCCATACAGTCATCAAGCCCGAACGCTTTCTTACGTTCAGAGATCCCGGCGCTTTTCACATCAAATGTTGGAGTTGAATCAACGCCCTTGGCCGGATCAACAGTTTCCGAAAGACCGGAGACACGGTAAACAGACTGTCCGTTCTCCTGCTTGAGCGACACATCAGCGCAGAGATAGAGACGTTTGCCGACAATCGCAGCCCGTGTAGACGAACTGGAAATATTCTGCCCATCAGGTGCAAATGCCGTCGTTCCCGATGAACCGTCATGCATTCCAAGCATGTATTCGACACCCATACCCTTGCGGCCGGTTTTTGAATCGTTATCTGCGTCAACGTAGAGAATAAAGTTGGATTTAGCTTCGGGGTAATCGGCGCCAAACTCAATACACCATAAAAACCGGTCACCCGCAACGTTACCGAAAAGGATCCGACTGATTGCCCGTTCAGGTATCTTCGAAAACTTTTTCTTACGGCTTTCGGCATCCTTGGCCTGGAGCGCATCAAAAATAACTGCAAGTTGTTCCGGTGCCTTGGGATCTGTGCCAAGCCGTTCCTCAATACCATCAGGCAGGCCGTCATTGTCGCTGTCTGTGGTAATCGGGACTTCATCTTTCACCGCCATGATTGGTGGCTTATTTCCAACGCTTTGAGGCGGACATGATGCTATAACCCAGCCAGTATCAGAGACTTGTGTACGGGGCTCCAGCCGTTCGCACCGCGCCATGACCCGGAACTTTGATTCACCGGCCTCCTGTGCCAGATTCATGTCGGTACAGATGAATACGTTTTTGCCCAGCATTGCAAAGCGCGTGGGCGCAGGGGTTGACCCCTCACCCGTAATACCGTAAGCGTGGCAACAGCGTCCGCCATCGGAGAGCCAGAGCACAAAATCCGTACCAGCCAGGTCCTTGTTATTTCTCTGACCAAATTTCGGATTGTTATCTGCGTCCACATAAACCAAGAGGTTGTTATTTGCAATTTCGTAATTTCCGGCAAACTCCAGGACCCAGAGATAACGGTTACTGGCAACATTCGCGACAAACAGTTTACGGAGATCACGCGACTGTAAATATGCTTCACCGCGATCAGCACCGCCAGCCGGTGCTGTACTTTCCCAGAGCAATTTTCGTGTTTCAGATTTGGATGGATCGGTACCCAGCCGCTTTTCGATTTCATCCGGTATTCCATCCGAATCGGTATCATGCGACACCTCAGCCCATAACCAGTTAAGAGATACAAGACATGAGATTAGAATAGTGCAGTAGAAGTAATTGATTTTCGATGGCATGATTTTCCCTCCAGTTAGACCTTGTGGCAGGCAAAGTTATGGCATCGCAACCCGCCAACTGTCAACGCCAAAGGGTCTTATTCTTCATCCTAATCGTAATCGTTATCGTAATTTTAAAACGATCTTTCGACCAAAGGTAGGGCGCGACCTGAACATTCGGGACCGTTCTTTTGTAGTATGTGTTGTCCGCAACGCATTTTTTCGGCTGTGACAGCCGACACTACAACTGTATTCTGTTTCCTATATTCAGTCTCCATGTCCCCTTGTCTTTTACCAATCCATGTAATCAACTGATAAATTAAAAGAATTGAAAAACCCATAGGAAAAGCCCAACATTACAAAATAGAACATAAACTAGAGTTATTTAGGCGTACGTATCAACCTAATATTCGGTAAATACATATATCTAATACTTGTTAGCGAATAGATTATGAAAAGAAATGGATTCATGGTGTGTCTTATTATCTTGATGACCGGTTGTTTCCACTTATGTATAGAATACCCGGTTGAACGGCAAATCATGAATGTATCCGAATTATACACTCGGGCTCGATTCAAGTGTCCAGCACGATCAAGTCATTATAGATTCGTAATTGGTCTGCCTTATATTAACGGGAAATGTGATTGGGAACGTAAACCACCACATTTTTCAGGAACGGTCAAAGTTGTTTCCGGAACAAATGTTATATACAATCTTCCAATTCAGGAAACGAAACTCACCCCTTGTAATTGGCTAACACACAAACATAACCTTGACGGCTGGATAGTTGACTTCAAGCAATCTCTGACAAATTTCGTTATAGGAAATGAGTATGAGGTTCAGGTCGATCTTGCTGATAACCCTGACACAACATTCTCATTGTGGTTATGCTATCTTGGTTATGGAAAACTAGATCGCTAACCATGGCATGCAGCGTACGTCGCGAAACCGCGCCGCCGCTGATGCCAGATGTTCGGTTCAAAGGAATAAGACATGAATCAAGAGACTGTTACGCTTTGGCTTAGCATCATTGGTGCTCTTGCGGGCCTGATTGGAGGCGGGACAGGTGCTGTCGCCCTCGTACTACACATCAAGAGCCATCTCAGGGATCGTGCGATACTGAGGTTGACAGCCAAGATGTCCATGGTCTGGTCTAGAGAGATCCCCATCGACCATCTAGTCCTTGAACTCAACCTCGTGAACGAAGGCAGACGCATCGCCCACATCACCAAGGCGGGCATTCTCATCCTTCCAACCCAGAGCGATGCCGACAAGACTAAGGGTCTTCCATCACCGTCAGAGATCCAACATAACCTTTTCGACGGCTATTACTCAGGTCAGAATATTGCGCTGGGTGAAAACGAAGCGCAGATCTTCCGCAGTGAACCATTCGATTTAAACGTAGCCCTCAGGCTTGGGGATAAGGCCACTGCTTATGTCGAAGACACTACCGGCAAACGCCTTATTGCAGAATTCTTTGTCGGCACGACGCCGAAGGATGTTCAAAGCAAACAGCAAAAGTTAACCAAACCAAGCGTTGCCCAGTGACGCGTGAAACCGCGCGCGTGAACGCTGACGTTCGGTATCAAAGAAAGGAAAATCACCATGATCGCTTTGTTTAAGAAACCCTCCGTGTGGTGGCTGGGTGTTGTTGCTGTCCTCCTTACAATGTTTACAGCCGTCATACTTACGGCGGCTGATGCCGAACGATCTGAATCAAAAAATATAACTAACGAACTGTTACCATCCGTCCAGATGCAGTTCATGAGACCTGGCCAGCTGGAAGCAGCTGCTCGAAAGTTCCCCGTGGTGTATGTGCCGTTTGGCCTGATTGAGTGGCATGGAAAACACCTGCCACTCGGTAATGATGCCTTAAAAGCACATGGCATCCTGGTCAAGGCGGCGGAACGGTTCGGAGGGGTTGTTTATCCTCCAGTTTATTTCCACGATGGCTTCGACCGGAAAACGATTGTTCCTGTAATTACCAAATTATTTGAACGCCTGAAGAAAACGGGTTTTCGTGTTATTATCGGGGTCTCCGGACACAACATTCAGCAACAGATTGACATGATAAACCAGGCTCTTGAACCTGTTGTGGCGGATGGGACTGTTACCGGAGTGGGACTCTGGGAAGTAACGCTGAGCCAAAGCAAGGAATCGAGCACGGACCACGCGGCAAAATGGGAAACATCAAACATGATGTTTTTCTATCCTGACTTAGTGAATATGTCTGAGCTGGGTACAGGGCCGCTGGCCCCCAAGATGAAACCGCCTGACGGGATTGGAGGCTTGGATCCCCGGGTACATGCATCCGCGGAGGTTGGCAGACGAAATGTTGAACTCTCCTCAGAAGCTATCGGCAAAAAAGCCCAACAGCTTCTCGAATCGCTCCCCAAGGACCAACGATCATTCCGTCTGCAGCATATCAGTCCTGAATTCTGGTGGTCGATTTGATACCAAGTAATTGTATTCAGATGACGACTACAGACCTGACTCACAGGTGTGCAGTTGCTTTCAACTCATAATCTAATATAATGATAAAGATCTAATCGTCGGGAGAAATATGCCTGTGAAAACATTTGGACTTGCTTTAGGCGGCGGTGGAGTGCGCGGGTTGGCGCACGCCCTCGTCCTTGAGGCTTTGGATGAAATGGGCTGCCGGCCGAGCATTATAGCGGGTACCAGCATAGGCGCCATCATAGGCGCCCTCTATGCATCTGGAGTCTCAGGTCAAACCATCAGGAAGAAAATACAGAAAAACATTATTTCCAGGCGGGATTCCTGGCGTGATATCTTCAAGAAGCGATCAGATCTACTGAAAGTGGTCCAAACCGTCGCGTTTGAGCGTGGGCCGAGTGGAATCGTCAAGCCAGACCTGTTTCTGAACTTCCTCCTTTCGTCCGTGCACAAGCAAACTTTCGAGGAGCTCGATATCCCGCTACTCGTTATTGCCACTGACTACTGGAAGGGCGAGGAGGTCGTCCTGGAATCTGGTGAGTTACTCCCCGCTTTGAAGGCAAGTATCGCGATTCCGGGGGTTTTCGCTCCGGTAACGATTGATGACCGCGTGCTACTGGATGGTGGCATTGTCAATATCGTGCCATACGAACACATCCTGGGCCGGTGCGATGTGTCTATTGCCGTGGATGTTGCCTGTACCCGCACACCCGGAAAAAACAGAATGCCGAATTTCTGGGATTTGGTTCTGGGATCGTTACAACTCATGCAGGAGGTAACCCTGTCTGATAAAATGAAACACCGCAGGCCGGATATCCTGGTGCATCCAAAGATTACTGACATTCCAATGCTTGCTTTCGGGAAGGCGGCACAGGTTCTTCGTCAATCAGCTCCAACCATCAAGGAAATGAAAAACAATATTGAGGAGATCTTGGCCCGGTCCTAAAAAGACCAGATCTGGAGACTACGGTATCACAGGCCGGACTTGCGGGTCCGCAGTTGCTTTCAAATTACAGTTTCATATACTGATTGCTTTTACGGGACTTATGATCTGGTTCAAAAGAATTATTGTGTTGTGCCTGTCACCACTGACCTTCAGTTTGGGACTAATCATACTCGGCTTGATTTGTTTGTGGTCAGGGCGTCGTCCAAAACTCGGGCGTGGATTGACTATTGCCGGATTAGTACTGTTAATTCTGGCAAGTTACGGCCAGTTCAGCCGGAATTACCTGGCACGAATGGAGCGCCAGTATGATCCTCTGAATCTCGCGACTCAACCGACTTCCACTGTATCACAAATCCGCTTTGTCGTAGTCCTCGGTTCCGGTCATATCTCCGATCCGCGCCTGCCGGTAACCAGTCAGATTGGTGCCAGTTCCTTGTTCCGCATTGTTGAGGGCATACGCCTTCACCGGCATTTACCCGGTAGCCGGTTGATCCTGACGGGTGGTCCTGGTTTTGACACTATTCCGAATGCCGAGGTTGTGGCAGCGGTAGCCAGAGAGATTGGAATCGAGCAGGACAATCTGATTATCCTGAGCCATCCTCGTGACACACGCGAGGAAGCTGTAAATGTCAAGGAGTTCGCAGGGACTGCACCTTTTGCTCTTGTCACCTCGGCAGTACACATGCCGCGGGCAATGAAAGTATTCAAAACTGAAGGAATGAATCCCCTGCCTGCTCCGACAGAATTCGCTTTCCCAACCCGCCAAAAACCCGAACCGGAAAGTTTTTTCCCAACAGTCAGAGGGCTTGGGTGCTCTGAATGGGCGCTGTATGAAATTTTGGCTTCACTCCAGGAAAATATTCGAGATTGGAAATGAGAACCATAACCATAATAATCACGTGCCTGGCAATTGCATCCGGATGTTCGACGGGCAACAAGACAGGAACAAGTGTGCCAGTGATCCGTTGTGAACTCGCTGTCATTGGCGGAGGCAGTGGCGGATTCGGCGCAGCGCTGGCCGCGGCACAACTTGGAATGGATGTGGTGCTGGTCGAGAAGGCTGATTGTCTCGGTGGTACTTCAGTGCGGAGTGGAGTCAACTGCTGGGAAATGGCCGCCGGTACCACTGGTATTCCATTCGATCTCTATAAGCGGCTGAAACAACAGACCAATGCAATTGGCATTTACTCATTTGGCCGACATGGATCATGGTTCAACCCAACTCTGGACCCTTATCGATATCCTGGTGGTGAAACAATAATCGACCCTGCTCGCCGCTATCTTGACACACTGCAACGCTATCGTCCTCCGGAGATGGTCAAAGGGGAAGCTTTCTCACGCAAATACTGGCACGGTTTGACATTCGAACCTGATGCGATGGCACAAACAATGTTGGTGATGTTGAAAGAAACAGGTCATTGCCGCGTATTACTGAACACTTCATTCATCAGTGCGCAGGTCAAAAATAATCGTATTGAATCCGTCAAGTTGTCCAATGGCAAAAATCTGGTGGCAACCTATTACATCGACACCACCGGCGACGGCCTTGTGTGTACGTCGGCAGGATGCCAGGCAATGATGGGCCAGGAATCGCGCGAAACATTCGGCGAGCCACACGCGCCCAGCAATGCCAGCCGACGTGTAAACGGTATAAGCCTTATTTATCGCGTCACCCCGATACACAATCCCTCCATTGAACCTCTGCCGGCAGGAATAACGAATATGTGCTGGTGGACAAAAAAATTTCCAAGCGCACATAATAATCACTATCCAAACGGCGACCTGAATATTAATACGCTTCCGACAATGGACGGGGCTGAATTTCTCCAGCGCGGTTATCACGATGCAATGGAAGAATGTAACAGGAGAGTACTGGCACACTGGCATTACCTGCAATCGAACTATCCCGAATTCCAGAAATTCAAAATCTGCTGGATTGCCCCATCACTGGGTATTCGCGAATCACGACGTATTACAGGAGAATACGTGCTTACCGAAAACGATCTGCTGGCTGGTGTTAACGGCCAGAAACATCCAGATATTATCTGTCTTGCAGATCATGCCATGGATACGCATGGCGGTCATGCGCGCGGAATCAGCGATTTACCAGAACCTTATGGCGTACCCTATCGATGTCTGATCCCGAAAGGACAGCGCAACCTGCTTGTTGCCTGTCGTGCCTCGAGTTTCAGTTCTCTTGCCGCATCGAGCTGCCGGCTCTCGCGCATGATGATCCAACTGGGTCAGGCCGCGGGTACTGCTGCAGCGCTTGCAAAAGAGTTGAAAGTTGATTTACCCGATGTGCCTGCCGAACGTCTTCGCAATTCCCTGAGACAGCAGCATGTCCAGCTCGAACATCCAATGCCGACTGATCTGCGTACATATCTTCAGCTGGAATAACGTGTGTATTTTCCAGCGCAGCAGGGAATCCATAACAATCAAAACAAGTGTCGCGAATTGTTCAAAACAGATCAACCAACAATACCACTGATATCTATCAAGTGAAGTTGCCGTCCCCCGGTATGCGGTGAATCAATGGTAACCTTGCATCCATCTGGACTGAACCGCGGGTGATTATCACAGCGCCACTCGCCCTTATATTCCGGTGACAGGAAGAAATGACCAAGCGGATATAACTTCCTGTCAGAAAGGCGCAGTAAATAAGGATTCTGGTTACGCTGCTTGTCCGGATAAGTATCGCAGAGAATCCACTTATTGCCTGGCAGATAAGTGCAGTGCCCGTCCGTCTTCAACATTCCCTCGACTTCCTCGGCCTTGCCTGTCAGATCTTCAAAAACCTGGAAACGCCATTCCTTCGCACCCCAGCCCGCAAAAGCAATAATGTGGTTTGCATCGCGCCATACAAAATGCGACACCTTGCCGCTGGCATTGAGCAGGTAAAGATCTTTTCCGTCAGTGTTGGCAGTAAACATGCGAGTCTTAAATCCCCTTTCGGCCCTACCCTGCCAGCGATGAAGGAACTCAAACCTCTTTCCATCAGGCGCCACAAGCAGGTGATTAAACCAATGCTTTGCACCTTCTGGAAAACCGCCTGGCTGTTCAATCTTTGCGAGGTCGGCAAACGACATCAGCAGAGATTGTTTACCCGTTTGCAGATCAACTTTCCAGATACCAGCGTCTTCGGGTGCAAGCACGTCGCGGTTCGGATCAGAAATACCAGTGTAACCGTAACCAGGCCTGCAATCATTGAGCCGCCGGAAATCAGGTGAGACCGCCCACTTACCATCCGGACTTATTGTATAAATCGGAGCGGGCAACGTGTGTTTCTTACCGCTCTTTACGTCGAGGATATGACAGACAAACTGGTTTTCCTGTCGATCGTTCCAGATGACCTCGTTTGACGATCCGGGAAGCCACTGCAGCATGCAACCCTGTTGCCAGTTCCAGGCACGCGATTCACCCAGTTCAATCCACTTGTCGCCATCCTGAGTGTCTACCATACCAACTTTAATGATATCATCGGCACGCGGCGAACGATGTTCGAAATCAACCTCGTTACACAGCACAAAACGGTTGGCCGGATCGAACTGCAGTTTATCATAGTAGGCAAACCAATGGAACTTTGGTCCGCGCGTAATGGCACGAACCGGCGGCAGGTTCTCATCAGCTGCGCGTACCTGGCCGGCAACAGCCGCCGCGGCGAGCGTCTTGACAAAAGTTCTTCGCGTACAACGGTAAAGACTGGAATGATGAACGTTTAAAGTTTGAGGTTGAGTATTTTTTTCACGTGGTTGTTCAGCCGATGTTGTCACTACAAACCTCCTGGTTACCATTTTACCTGCTTCAAAAACTGCAGGCTCATGGGAAGCTGATCATTGACTGTCGGTGACTCATCCTCGATAAAATAATATTTCACACCTGCCTGCTGTGCCGCGCGCAGGACGGCCGGATAATCCACCTGACCGGTACCAAGTACAACATCGTTGGTCACATCGGTATGCCCGGTTAATTCACCGGTTTTGACACCTTTCCTGAGATCCTTCAAGTGTACCAGTTCCCATCGCTTGCCATATTTTTCAAAAAGTTTCACCGGATCATGACCTGGAAACACAACCCAGAGAATATCCATCTCGAAACTTACAAACTCAGGCTTGGTTTCGGTTATCAGGAGATCGAGCAAAGTGCCATCGCCATGCGGCTGAAATTCATATCCGTGAATATGATAAAAAAGTTTGATCCCATGCTTTGCCAACGCTTCACCGGCACGGTTAAATACGGCGGCCGTCTCGCGGCACTGTTGTTCGTTGAACGTACCTTTGTGTGGAATCCAGGCACAGCCGGCGAACTTCAGGCCAAGCGTCTCAGCCTCGCGTGCGACACCTTCGACATCATCACGGAACCGTTCAAACGGGAAATGGCCGCCAATCCCTTTCAGACCATTTGCTTCCAGCAGTTTCCTGAACTCATCGGGCGCCATCTTGTAAGTCCCACCCAGCTCCACCTCGCGAAATCCAAGCTCCCTTACACGCTTCACTGTGCCGGGCACATCTTTGGCAAAGTCGGCACGCAAACTATAGAGTACGAGACCTGCAGGGGCTTCAAGCGATCCGGCAATAACCGGCATGACGTTAAAACTCATCCACATACAATTCATTACGAGAGTGAAAATTGCACATTTTATAATAAAGGTTGAACGATGATTCTGAAACATATGAACATCTCCTGGCATTAAGCGGAATAATCCTGAAGCACATGCTCCAGCGCGCTTGCCCCGGTTGTTGAAGAAACTCTAGCACAGGTATGTTGCAGGGCAAGGACTTTATAATTTCATGATTTTGCCGGGATAATGAACGGCATCAAGCAGACTCCAGTGCCAATTTAACTGCACCACGGACGCTGGCGTACTGCTTTTGCTTTCTCGATGGACTTGCGGGCAAGGGTTACGTCTTCGGCAATCTGCCAGTCGAACATTCCGACAAGAATATGGTCAGCACCGCCCTCAAAGGCCCACTGGAATGCCTTCTCCGGCTGAATTGCGCCGGCAGCCAGAATCTTGAAAGCAATCCAGGTCTTTTTGACGCTCTTCATCCGTTCCGCAACCGCTTGCCAGTCTTTGCACCAGTAACCCGGAACCTCGGAACATGGTTTCTTCATATCTTCAGGACGTGGCGCTGTCGGATAATTGAGGTGATGAAAAGTTTTAATATAGAAATCGTTCGGGATTCCAGCCTTTTCACAGGCCTCAACCACACCAAGGTCATGAGCACCAACACCGCCGGGAATGTTCTGAAGCTTGAATATCTCAACAGCCTTTTTAATTAAATCAACCCGGCCGGCCGCCAGCAGAGCGTCAGACATGCCGCCATGTATATAGACCGCGTCGGTTCCATCCATGGCAAGTTTCTCAACCTCTTCGCGATATGCCGTCATTGAATCATCGGGCTTGGTGATCGGGCACACAATCCACTGCATTTTGCCGCCGCGTTCGGTTCGATAGCGTTTGAGCAGGCCCATCGCACGCACCCGGTTGCTCAACGAAATGGTATTAATGCCGTTCTCTTCGGCCACGGCCAGCGTCTGCAAAATACGATCGTCGGTGTGATAGTGCAAGGCCAGTTGGTCAACATACCTCAAGTCACGGCTGTGGGTAAACATATTGACCAGGTTTCCGCCTAGAATGACACGACTGACGCGCAACTGTCCGCCGATCGTACCCATTGGTAAAGATTGAGCCGGCTTGGTTTGCGGAGCAGGTTGAGCAGTCTGCGACTGTGCCTTTGTGCCGGTCGCCAGCGTTCCAACCGTGGCAGCCAGCAGCGACTTCGTGATGAATTCGCGACGATTTATTTCCTGTGTCATAACTGATAAACCTCACTTTCAGGAAACAGTACCGAAGCACCTGCTGCAGCACTTTTGTTCCAGTTGTTAAAAAAACTTTATCACAGGCGCGAGAGACAGCAAGGACTTTGTCGCTTTAACAAATGGAGGCAGGCTTATAGCCTGCCTCCACAATTACAGCTAAGTCTACTTACCAGCGCCGAGGACTTCGTCAACGGCTTCCTCAAACGTTTCAAGTGATTCCATCAACGCCGCTTTTGATATTATCAGGGGCGGCGCAATTTTCACGCATTCACCGGCAATGCCGACCGGCGCAAACATCAGCAGTCCCTTGTGAACGCACTTGAGATTGATGGCCTTGGCCGTTTCCGGGTCAGGCGTCTTTGTGCCGGGCTTTACAACCTGAATACCAGCTACCAGTCCCCTGGCCTGCAGACATCCGAGCACCTGCGGATATTTCTTCTGTACTCTGGCCAGACCTCCGGCAAGAATTTTGCCCAGCCGGGCAGAACGCTCCACAAGTTTTTCTTTCTTTATGATCTTCAGGTTCTCGATTGCACTCACAACCGTGAGCGGCGAGGCCGAATGCGTTGAGGTCATTGAACCCGGCGCATACAGGCCCATGATGTCCGTACGTCCGATGACAGCCGAGAGCGGCAGTGAAGATGTGATGCCCTTGCCGCATGCAATAAGATCGGGCTTGATCCCGTAATGCTCGAAGCCGAACATTTTGCCTGTGCGCCCGAAACCGGCCTGAACTTCGTCCATGATCAGAACGATATCATTTTCTTTGCAGAACTTTTCCAGCTTCTTCGCATAATCGTTCGGCAGGAAATCCGGACCGACCCCCTGGTACGTTTCCGACATCACGCCTGCAATCTCACCGGGCGTTACATTTTTTTCCTTCAGTGTGCTGAGGAAAAGATCGAACGACGTGTTCTCGTTCTTGTAGCCGTCAGGGAAAGGGACCTGTATGAACGACGGATCGCGGTCAACCATCCACTTTTTCAGCCGCTCCATTCCGCCGGCAAGCTGGGCACCCATCGTGCGACCATGGAAAGCGTTTGAAAATGTGATAATGTATTTCTTTTGGGGACCGTGTTTTTCGAGGGCATATGTTTTTGCAAGTTTAATACAGTTTTCCGTTGCTTCACTGCCGGTACTGAGCAGGAACACCTGGTATTTTGTCGGATCGGGTGAAATTTTGCGGAGCATATCTGTAAGTTCCGCGCGTTTCTCGTGCACGAACACGTATGTTGCGAGAAGTCCCTGATCAATTATTTTCTTCAAGGCCCTTCTGATTTCCTTACGGCCATGCCCGCTGTTTGTTATGAGCACACCGGACGACCAGTCAATCCAGCGATTGCCCCATTTGTCCTCGACAATGAAATCCTTCGCCTTATGCCACACAACCGGCGGCTGGCCCATCATCGAGCGCGGTTCGGACTGTTGAAGCGTTTTAAATATCGGCAGGGATTCCGGAACGGGGATCTTTGTCAAAATTCTCCTGAACTTAGTCCTGATTTTCGGAACGCTTACCGGTTTGAGATCATATGTTGCCATTTCAGTACTTCTCCTTTTTTGAATTATTTTCTCAATTTAACATGCGGTTTATCGCCGTAAACAATATTCACCCACTGCCCGTCATTGGCTATGGACAACCTGGCTGCCTCGACAACGAGTTCATTTATCGAACTGTTGGCAGGTGTCGCGAGAATACCCTGCCTGTCAGCGTCTTTGATCAACTCGCGTCGTTTTGCAAGCGCGGCATCGACGCCAAGCGACTCAGTTGCCGCCTCGATTGAATTCATCATGTTGACATTTGCCGCAATGGAATCGTAACCATAACCGGTCGGCTTATATCCCTGCCCTTCCCATGGAACAACCCTGTAGAAATCGGGACTCACATAGTTGTATTTCGAACCGCCGCACCCTATCGGGTCAAGATATGCATAACGCACGCCGCGATCATGGTCGTCATGTTCTATCATGCCGGATGAATCCTTGCCCTCGCAGTACATCAACAGTCCCTGGTCGTTACTGCCCGCAGCGTCATTCGGATACCCGAGCCCGTCTGTCACCGAAAGCAGGGCGCCGTTTTCGTAACGAACACGCCCGTTCGACCACATATAACCTTCATTGCCGTTCGGGAACCTGCCCGTCACACCCTGTACGGAAAGACCGACAGGTTTCAGGCCGGTGATAAAATACACAAGATCAACGTAATGACAGCCGACATAAACAAACGGGTCCGTTTTGTCGGTCGTAAACCAGTTCTGGAAGTTGGAATACCGGTAATAATACGGCTCAATCAGTTTCGCTTCGCCCATTTTGAATTCGCCAAACTGTCCCAGCGCGTAATGGCGTTTGGCCATCAACGACCGGCGATCGAAACGCTTGTGATATTCCACGCCGACAAACAACCCTTTGGAGAGCGCGAGCTCCTCGATTTCAGCCGCATGGTCGTACTTCAATACCAGCGGTTTTGCACAAAGCACATGCTGATTGTTGTTCAGCGCTTCCTTTACGACATTGTAATGAAACTGGTCCGGCACCGCCACGATGACTGTCTGCCGCGGTTTCATCTTTTTCAGAACATCCTTGAAAATGTCCGGATACATTTTATCCGGCGGCTCCGTAACTGCCGGAACTGCTTCAAAGTCCTGCCCGGGAAATGCCTGCTTGATGTCCGCGCTGTCTTTCAACGCCCTCAGCGGCGCGCTGTTCAACGCACAAATAGTGATTTTACCGGCCGCGCCGATGCGCTGAAGGTGATAGACCGAAGGCAGAATTAGATCGTTCGTGATCATCCCGCCGCCGATGATTGTTACATCCAAAGGTTTCATGCTCATTTTATCTTTCTCCTCCTGATTGTTTTTCCATCAATTTACGGCAACGCGCCGCGTGCGACAATTGCCGTGCAGACATTCTTCACAGCCAGATACATCGCGGCCTGCCGCACGTGGAGTTTCCGCTCAGTGGCCGTCTTTGCAACCAATGCAAACTTTTCCGTCATGCGATTTTCAAGGCGTGCCCTCACCTCAACCTCGGTCATCTGCTCCTGCTGTGTCTCCTGCGTGTATTCCAGATACGATACATACACACCACCGGCATTGCAGAGAATGTCAGGTATCACAAACACCTTGCGTTTCTCGAGAATGTCATCCGCTTCCGGCGTGGTCGGGCCATTGGCGCCCTCCGCTATGATTTTCGCCTTGATAATTCCGGCATTCTCTTCGGTGATCTGGTTTGCTGTTGCCGCAGGAACGAGAACATCACACGGACACTCGAGCAGTGCGCGACCGTCAATTGCTTTGCCGTCTGTAAACCCCTTGATCGTGCCCGTTTTCTTCACATGTTCGAATAGTTTTTTAAGATCAAGCCCTTTCTCGTTATATAATGCGCCGTACACATCCGAAATACCTACGATCTTCAGACCTTTTTCTTCCAGCGCCATCGCAGCAACAGAGCCGACATTGCCGAACCCCTGCACTATCGCTGTTGCACCTTTTGGCTTCATACCAAGCATCTTCATCGCCTCGACCGTTGCGATCGAAACACCGCGACCCGTGGCCTCGCGACGACCAGGGATACCGCCCAGTAATACCGGCTTGCCGGTGATGTAACAGCCCTGTGTTGTGGCCAGTCCCTGTGAATATGAAATTGCATCCTTGATGTGGCCCATATCCGCTTCGTTTGTACCCATGTCCGGAGCGGGTACATACACGAGCGGATGAATGTGGCGCAGTGCTCCGCGCGTAAAACTGCGAATGAGAGTCTCCTTGTCAAAAGCAGAGAGCTTCGACGGATCAGCCACGATACCGCTCTTGCCGCCGCCGAATGGAACGCCTATCAAAGCGCATTTCCAGGACATCTCCATCGCCAATGCGCTGACGTCGTCTATCGTAACATCCGGTGCCATTCTGATGCCGCCCTTGGCGGCGCCAAGCGTATTGCTGTGCTCAACAACATACGCCATGAAAACATGCGACTTGCCGTCGGACAACTGAGGCGCAAGACGCAGTTCACTGCGTTCCTTGCAGAAACGCAGTCGTTCGAAAACGTCATCATGAAATTCACTTCTCAGTAACGGTACAGTCTTATCAAAGTTAGCCAACGCATTTGCCAGCATCGAATTCTTTTTGCTCATATTCTACATTCCTTTCTCATTATTGTGCCCTGCTCCGGGCACATGCTTTATCGGACCGGTTTGGCGCATGATTCACGAACCACCAGTTCCGGTTCGATGACCATGCAATCCCTGTTTTTTGTTTCGCCATTTCCAACAATCAGGCTAAAAGCTGCTCGCACCAGTTTCTCGGTCGGCTGGCGCACTGTTGTCAACGCAGGAATAGTCATCCGCGCAAAGGGAATATCGTCTACGCCGACGATTGACAGATCGGCGGGAACTTCCACGCCATTTTCATGACAGGCACGCAGAGCAGTGATCGCAAAGGCATCGTCTGCCATGACTACGGCGGTCGGTAGAGCACCGTGCCCGATCTTGATTAAATGCATCATTCCTTCATAGCCGGCGTCCGGCCCTGTTTTGCCGGAACGAATGAACCATTCACGGCGAATTGTCATTCCCATCTTACGCATCGTTGTCGCGAGAAGATTTTCACGGCGGCGATTCGGGTCGGAATTGTCGCCAACGTAACCGACCTGCGAGTGACCAAGTTCCACGAGATGCCGGAGCAAAAGCTCCATTCCACGCGCCTGATCAACACATACAGCCGTCACGCCGTTGTGTTTTTTACCGACGCCGATCTGAACCACCCTGAGACCGGTCGAGATGAGAGCATCAAGACCGTCGGGCAGAAAATCACTACCGCACAACACGAGACCATCGAGTCCAAATTTCGTTAGAGAAAAAAGATCCATGGTCGTCGAATCCTTCGAGTCGCAGCCAGTCATAATCAGCGAGTAACCAGCTTCCCTCGCCAGCCGCTGGAGTTCACGTACCATGTGTCCGAAGAATGGATCATCGAAATCCTTTATCACCAGGCCAAGCGTTCCTGTTGGTCTGCCGCGCAGCGCAAGTGCAGCCGCGCTGGGATGATAATTCAAACGGCCTGCCTCCTCTTGAATACGTTTGACCGTTTTTTCAGAAGCACCAATCACGTCGGCAGTCCCTGTCAATGCCCTGGAAACAAGCGAAGGCGAAACATTAAGTCGTACTGCAATGTCTTTCTGCGTTACTTTCATGGCCGTAATAATGGCATGTTCCGCAGAATATGTCAACCTCATACGTATGAGATAATGATATTTTTTAGAGTACCCGGATTGGGGACAACAACATTTCACCGAAACTTCTGGCACAGAAGAGTTTATTACATGTTGTTAAAGTCCTGCGTTATTTCACTAGAGCGGTTTAAGAAATATTGTAGCCGCGGCGCTCTGTCGCCGCGTTATTATTCACCCCGACAGAGCGGGTGGCTACAGTTACAAAACGGTCATGACATTTGTTAAACTGCCCTAATGACTTTATTGCTTCCGGATTCTGTTTCCCGTAAGTTGTGATTATAATACAGGCTAAGAGAAAAGGATCATGAAACTTTTCCCATATCCCTGGTATGTTGCGTGTTGGCCCGGATTTCGTCAAAGAATCGAGGATACATACCAACAATGATCCCATCCGTCGGCTTAATATGGTCGAAGGCAAACTTGAATGCCTGTTTCACACGCGCCTCGCTGGCACACATACGGCCCGCCGCAAGGATCTTGAATCCCAGGCATGGCTGTTTTACCTGTCGAATCACCGAAGTCATCGCCATTGGATCGCTTTCAAGAAATGTATGACTGATTTCCACCGTGGCAATGGACGGCACCTTGGTATCGGCGTTTTTATTCCGTGTGATGTAGTAGAAACACGTCATGAAGAAATCCACTTCCCAGCCTTCATCGGCAACCTGCTTGATACAGTCGGGGTTGTGGGCGGAAACACCGGCCAGCATACCGCGATCATGGACTTCCTTGACATAATCATGTACTTCCCGGCTCTTACCTTCGCGGAAAAACCTGTCCGTTGCGCCACCGTGATGCGCCATCGCAATTGGCCGGGTACTCTCGGCCATTTCCTTGACGCCACTACGCCCAGAATGCAGGCATATGAATTGCATTTTTGAACTGTGCTCACGAACCTGCCGCAGGACCTCCACCGTGTTTGCTATGGGAGAGAATTGGTGGGCAGTGATCCCCTGACGCTCGCAGTCCAGCAGGAACTGGACCGTCCGTTCCGTCGTGAAATATTCCTTCATGTGCCGGTCTGTATGCGGCCCAAGATACGAGTAACCTCCTATGGGGTTCCATCCGGCAACCAGTCTGCTGATACAATGCTGGCCAAGCTGGATTGTGGGTAATGGAACTGCAGTTTTGGATGATTCCGCCCCAAATGCCGACACAGCGGCAACTGCTGTTGAAAGTTGAAACAGGAATTGTCTGCGTCCCTCCAATAATAATTCTTTATGACTTTCCTGTGAAATAGACTTTGCCATCATGATGACTCCTCCCTGGTGACTGATGTTTTATTACAAACGGTATCCACATGATCATTTCCGGACTGTTTGCGTCCCTGAGAGCCAGTCAAGGTATTGCTTGACCCACTGTACTTGCGGACGATGAGTTTCATGATCAAACCAGCCGTTCTGCAAAAAGATGATACCCGTAATTTTTCCGGCTCGAAGTAATTCCACGGCCGTTCGGCACTGCATTTCCAGAAAATTCATGGGCATCGCTTTGCCGTTCTTGCCGTAGTCATGCAGAAAGAGACCAAGCACAATGGGCTTCTTTGTGAGAGCTGCGATTTTATCAATTTCCGGTCCGATGGTTTCCTGCCACACCTTCTCGTCCGGGACCCATACCCACAGGTTGATGACATCAAAGTATGGGAGGAAAGGAACCATCTCGTTCTGATCCTGCCAGGTATAACGAACCAGATAAAGTTTAAGCTCGGGATTTGCGCTCTTGAGCGCTTCGTAAATGGCCTTGGTTTCCTCCGGGGTGATAGCTTTGCTCGGCCCGGTCTTTTCCCTGAAGTCATCGATGAGACCGCCGATGATTTTCTTATTCTCCTTTGACAACCTGCTCACCCGTTCCGCCGTTTCCTTGTATTTACCGTGTTGAAGTGCACAGATTATCTGGTTACACGAAGATAACCGGTAGAGATATTCGGGGGTCAATGTATTCATGTTATGGTTACTGTTCATGAAGACAACGTTGGGTGTGCCAAGGTAACGGGCACCGGTCTCAAGACTGCAACTGGAGACACCGTCGAACGGAGTACCGCCGGACGCGCTGATGAACGGCACCTTGCCTGGCAATTTTCCCTCTATAACGTAACCCCATGTCCAGGTTTGATCAATCAGCGAAGCCGGTTCTGCGGCATCTGTCTGACAAACGGTACCCCATCCCATTATTCCTGCCAGTAAAAACGCCGGCAGGTTGATATTCGAATTACGTAGTGTCAGCACGACTCTCCTCCTAATACCAGTTCGGCCATACTTTACGACAACCACCTGTCACGATTTTCAGCCACAAAGGCATCGTCATTCAATTCGGGATATGCGGCATAAACGCGATCTATTTCTTCCTTTTGCCCGGGAGAAAGTACTTCGTTCTTGTTCAAGGTCCATATTCCTTCCAGCAAACCCTGCCGGCGAAGTACCTCATGAATACCGACGATACAGCCGGCAAAATTATTTGCGACATCAAAAAATGCGGCATTGCTGTCTGTAATCTTAATTCCCAAAGTCAGAAGCTGCTGCAAATCGTCTTTAAAATTCGATTGATGGATTCTATCCAGCAGTTTTACCGCCGACCGTGTCCAAACAGCCCAATGTCCCAGTAAACCACCGGCAATTCGTTTTTTTACAATCCCATCACCAGTGGAAATACTGTATTCTGATAATAAATCGATCAGGATGTTATCATCATTACCAGTGTATAAGGCTATTTCATCTGCCCTGCCTGATTCAACAACACCACGCACAACATCCAGGGTCTGGTACCGGTTAAAGGGCGCCATTTTTACGGCAATCACATTTTCAATCCGGGCAAATTCCCTCCAGAAATTAACATCCAGTTTCCTGCCGCCAACAGCAGGCTGCAAATAAAAACCAACGACAGGCATTACTTCAGCCACTTTCCTGCAATGTTCCAAAATGGTATCATTGGAAGCATCAGCAAACGCAGCCAGGCTCAGCAGTACTGCATGATAACCGGTTTTCAAGGCAAGCTGCGCTTCCCCGACGGCCTGATCCGTTTTCCCTATGACTCCGGCAATCCGGATAACCGGCTTTTTTGTCCTGGAAACATAATTATCAAATTCTTCTTTTGCTATTTCCAATACCGGCTTGTACAAACCAATCTCCGGAAGGCGGATTTCAAACTGGGTGGTATGAACAGCAACGGCCACACCCCCGGCACCGGCATCCAGGTAATACCTTATCAATGCCCGTTGCCGGCGGACATCCAGTTTCCGGTTATGATCCAACGCCAATGGCAGCGCCGGAATAACAACGCCTTTATGCAAAGCATCTACAACATTTTCAGGCAGTTCCGATTTTTTCACAAAATAACCTCAACGTTAAAGTTCAACAAGATTACGAGCCGCAAGTTCCGATGTTTTGGCTGGTGTCTCACGCTTCAACAAAAGTAATGTACCTAACAAAAGGCATGACGAAAGAGTACCCATTCCAATTGTTGCCTGCCACAACAGGAAAGCGTTCTTTTCCTGTTCTCCAGGTGCCCACATATAACTCGTAGTATAAAGCGTTGCATATACTCGAGACCAAGTGAGTAGGATAACAATAAAATGTACGAAGAGTGTAATCACAATCACTAAGAGAAAACTCCAGCGATTATTCGCTAACGTTTTCTCCCGAAGGAACAAAACAACCGCCAGAATAAAAAGAAGAAAACACCCCAGCGACCACCAAAAAAGTGGCGCACCTACTCCATTCCAACATTTTGAAAAATTCCACCAGTTCTGAATCAATTTCATTCTTTCGAGTCAATACGTTAATATTTTCCGTTTCTTACTTCAAAGTGTGTTGGTTTGCCCAATAATTTTCCATCTTCCATTATCCAGCCGGCAATCCATTTAATTACCTGTGCAATCGGAACTTTAGGCCGGCCAAATAAATCATAGGCCCGCCCGGAATTGCTAAGAAGGGCCGTACTTGCCTCATTACCAGTAAATTTTACATCAACTTTAAACAGTTTTGCAAATTCACCGGCCACTTTTCTGACGGACAGAATTTCAGGACCTGTAATGTTCAGTACATTGGCCGGACTGGCACAGTGTTCAAGCGAACGGAGCACAACATCATTCGCATCGCCCTGCCAGATTACATTGAAATATCCCATGGCCAGGTCTACGGGTTGTCTGTTTTTCACCTTCAGGGCAATATCAACCAGAACACCATACCGCAACTCCACGGCATAATTCAGGCGGATCAGCGACACCTTCGTCTTGTTCTTAATACTTCCATATTCAAACATTCTTTCCCTTCCAAGACAGGATTGCGCATATTCACCTGCCGGAACCGGCTTGTCGGTTTCCAGCGAACCTCCTGATTCAACCGGAACAAGCGGGTATACACAGCCCGTGGAAAAAGCAACGATCCTGGAACCTTTGAAATGTTCAACCACCAGTGCAGGCAGATAGGAATTCATCGCCCAGGTAAGAAAAAGGTTCTCTTCGGAACCAAATTTCATGCCTGCCATAAAGAACACGTTTTTTACAATCGGCAGGCTTTTAATAAACTCGGTGTCCAGCAAATCCCCGGAAATTGTCTCAATCCCTGCGAGTTCAATCTTCTCCCGCTGACCGGGCGACCTGAAAAGAGACACACCAATAATCCTCTTTTTTATTCCCGCTTTATCACAGGCCCGCTTTGCCATCGCTGCAAGCGAGAGGCCTATTTTGCCGCCTATACCCAGAAATATCATATCTCCGTCAATGCGCGAGAACATCGCTACAGCTTCGCCCGTTGGTCTCGATATAAGTTCTTCAAGCTGTTCTTCGCTGGATATTTTGTCCGGATATTCAGTCATGATTTTTGTGCCCAGTTTAATATTATTCTTTTATAAATGGCTACGGCCTGTTTAATTTTATGAATGTAGCAGAACTCATCGATTTTATGCGCCATCTCTGGCTGCCCCGGGCCAAGTATTACTGTTGGGACACCACCATACAAGGGTTGTAGTACAGATCCATCCGTTACGTATGGTAACGACCGCGGTAAATCCGCTTTTATTTTTTCTCCGGCACATACCTTGTACACCAATTTGACGAAAGGTTCTTTCCCGCTGGCATGGACCGGACTCAGGTCGACAAATTTATCAATTTCAGTTTCGTCGCCAAGTTCCCTTCGAAGTTTTCTCAGTACCGCACTGTGATCAACTTTCGTTGTTGATCTTATATCAATGGTAAAATCAACACGGTCAGGAACGGAGTTAATATTCATTCCACCGTTAATCTTTCCAACATTTATTGTCGGAAATCCAAGCAACGGATCTTTCGCGGTATTGAACCGGAATTTTTCGATTTTGGAAATAGATCTTGCCGCCTTGTATATTGCATTAACCCCCAGTTCCGGCATGGATGAGTGCGCGGTTTTTCCCGTAGTAACAGCATTAAGAAATATTGCTCCCTTATGCCCGATTGCAGGCAGGTTGCCGGTAGGCTCTCCGATTATTATAGCACTCGCCCTACCCAATTTTCTGCACGACTTGACCAGCTGCTGTGCACCCCGGCATCCCAGTTCCTCACAGGCAGTAAAAACAAGCCGTATCCCGCCCTCCGGAACCGAACCATCAGTTGCCTCGATGGCAGCAGATATCATGGCCGCCAGGCCACCCTTCATATCACTGGACCCGCGCCCAAAAATTCTGCCACCTTTTATTTTGCCTGCAAAGGGATCAACGCTCCAGCCTTCTGCGCCCAACGGAACCGTATCAAAATGCCCGGAAAGGACAACCGGCGGCAATGATTTCGAAAGTCCTTTTTCGGCAATCATATGCAACCTGTTCTTGTCGAACACCGGGTAATCAACATTAAAACCATTTTCAGAAAGCAGGCTACCGGCAAATTCGGCAATGGCGGCCTCATTTCCCGGAGGATTAATCGTGTTGAAGGAAATCAGTTTTCGCGTCAACGCGATTACATCCACGCGTTTATTTCTTTTCCTTTTCATTAAATAACTTTTACAGGCTGTATCCTTCGCGGTATGGCGGATTTATCAACGCGTTGGCTTTCTCGCTGTTGGTGAACTTGAGGTTCGCGGCATCCCAGTAAAGCTTTTCCTGCGTACGAATAGCTATGTTGCCCAACAACACAACTTCAGTAAGGTGTGCTGCGTGATCTACAAAGTCGGCACCCGCCGGCTTACCGCCCCGGCATGCATCCAGCCATTCCTTCCAGTGTCCCGGCGAACGATCAAGAATATGCGGCGGTTTGCCAACTTCCTTCTGCCGTGTTTCCGGAATAAGACGATGACCGTACATCTTGCCCTTGTCACCTACGACATATAACCAGTCCCCCTCCCCGAAAGGACGTCCCGGTTCGAGTTCATCCGGTCGTTGCGGCCTCAGTCCACCATCCCACCAACACAGCGTAATCGCCTCACGGTCGCCCTCCTTTGGAAAATACCAGCGGGTAATGGACGCCAGCGGCGCGGTCTCATTGGCTATATCCGGTCCGAGGGAATGATTTGACGAACAGGCTTGGACCCATTGTGGATGTCCCAGATTGAGTGCCTTGAAAATTGCAGAGAACTGGTGACAGCCAATGTCACCAAGACAGCCGGTACCGAAATCCCACCATCCGCGCCAGGCAAAAGGATGGTAGCAGGGATGATATGGCCGTTCACGTGCTGGTCCCAGCCACAGATTCCAGTTGAGGCTGGCCGGGACTGGCGGTGTATTCTTGGGACGCGGAATGCCACGCGGCGAAATCGAAGGAATGCGGTTAGAGCCACCATGAATTTCGCGGACAGTTCCGAGAACTCCTGATCTAATATATTCAATTTTAAGTCGTGCCTCTTCACTTGCCTGCCCGAAATTGCCCATCTGCGTCGCCACCTTGGCTTCCTTTGCCGCCTTGCCAATCATACGGGCTTCATAAACCGAGTGCGTCAGCGGTTTCTGACAATGAACATGTTTCCCCATCTTCAACGCCATCATGGTTATAACAGCATGACTGTGGTCAGGTGTTGCGATAAAAATCGCGTCAATGTCCTTTTGTTCATCAAGCATCTTACGGTAATCAGTGAACTGTTTTGCGTTTGGAAACTGCTTGGCATTGCGGTCCAGCGCGGCCTGATCAACATCACACAGGGCCACAACATTCTCACCTGCAAGACTGCGGGCATCACCGGCACCCATGCCGCCGATACCAACACCGGCTACGTTCAATTTTTCATTTGGGGATTTATAACGCGGCCCACCCAGGACATGGCGTGGTACAATAGTCACTGTTGCGGCAAAAGCAGTACTGGCGGTCAACATCTGGCGGCGCGTCATCGTGTTTTTCGATTTCATACGCAGGTCTCCTTTCGGATAGATGATAAACAGGTTTAAGCTATATAGAAACACTGCCCGGGCAGGAAATCAAGCGGGCTTTTCCTTCCAGCTGTAACCCTACAATACAAATGCAAATTATTACGTCAGCACCTGCACTTTTTCTCACTACAAGAATATATAATCGACTCAATATCCTTACGGTTCGCGATAAGCACGTATTTCGAATACGCGGGCCGAAAGATCGCCATTAGTTACATTCACCGTCAACCGCAACTTTGAGGTCGATACCACCGGAAAGCGGTGTATTCGATGACGCAGGAAATTTTCTTTTTCCATCGCCAGCTCTTTCCATGCTTTACCGTCAAAAAACGAAAGACTGTAATCTTTAACGCAACGCGTCACCACCGGTTTGTCTGGAAACCGCGTATTCATATCCGTATCGAAAGTCAGTTGTATTGTATTTAATTTAACTTCCCTGCCAAAATCCAGTTCCAACCATTGAGGCATCTTTTCCTTTGGATCCGAAGCCCAAAGGTGACTCATTCCACCCACGATACGGGAAACTCCATCGATTACGTTTTCAGGCTGATGATCAGTTTGAAAACGCAATGCAGGATCAGTATAAAATGCATATTGTTGACCTTTTACAACAGTCCACGTCTTGCCACCATATGCACGACATCCTTCCGGCAAACTGCTTTTTACCAACATCCATGTAACCTTCGGCGCTTTGGGCAACCAGATCCAGACATATGGTTGTTTCACTGCACAATCCAATTGAAAACTCACATACGTACGTTTGCCAGCAGGTACCATTGCCGTGGCAGTTGCCAAATCATTGGTCGCAGAAAAATCGCCCGTAATATCCGCGCCACGCAGATGCAACGTCAGTTCAGCCGGTTCCTTCCTTTCAGACATCAGACATACACTGATTGTACGAAACCTCTCTGTCATACCGCGCGGAAACATTACGGCACGCGGCATATTCAGTTCGTGACCATCTTCAGTTTTTACATCTTTGCGCGTATATTCTGAAAAATGCCGGGTACTTGAAGCTGTCACTTTTGCCTTACGTGCAAGATCGGCGTTATCCTCATTCTTTATTTCTGGAATATACTGGTCATTTTTAAGCAGAGTCTGTTGTAATTCCTCAATGTGGTTCTGTCCCAACTGGCGCGGCGTGATTCCATGCCGCATGCAGAGAGCGGCTGCAGTTCCAGCAGCCTGACCCGCAGTTGCCAGAGTGGCTTCGACCCGTACTGTGCCAAGAGCGATATGCGTTACGCTCATATTACGACCTGCAAACAGAAGATTCACAATATTGGTAGAATAGAGCGTGCGGAAAGGAATGCTGTATATCGGCACATGCCCGTCAAAGTAATACGGCCCTTCCTTGCCCGAATGAATACCCTTTGGATGATGTACGTCGAGACTCCAGCCGCCATATGAAATACGATCAGGAAACATCATACCGGCCTCTGCATCCTGCTGCTTCAGAATATAATCGCCGACAAGCCGGCGCGTTTCGCGCCGGGCATCCATATGCGGCACATACGTCAGCACATAGTTGCGCGCACGAGCCTTTTCCTGCCAACCGTTCTTTATGAAGCCCCAATATGCAAAAGTAATCCGGATCAACTCGTCACGCGCACGTTCCGGATCTTCAAGATCATCGATATCACCCGGATGTTCCAGCCACCATTGTCCACCGGCAAAACCGCGAGGATTACGCCCGAACTCCTCCGGTGGCAGCAACTTTGTGGCCCATGGCGGCGGAACATACTCAACAGGTTTACCGGCATTCTCAGCGCGATATGAAAGTGCCAGATTACCCATGATACAACCGCTCATGGTGATGGCATCCGCCTGCGGTGGCGCAGCGGATTCACCAAACTCATCACGTGATTCACGCCCGAAACGATATTTTGCACCGGAATAAAAGCCAACCCAGCCGTCACCCGTGCAATCAATAAAAAATTTGCCGCGATAAACGCTTGGCGCCAGAGTCAGCGTATCCACCGCCCGGACAGAACCAATGGTCGCCTTATCTTTCATTTCAGCAGAAATTACGCGACGGTTGAAAAACACAGTTAAATTCTTTTCTGCGCTTGTCAGGATATGAAAGGCTTCGCTCATTTTGTGATAGTCATTCTTTGCGCGGATCAGCGCGGCCTCCTCGATGATCCCGCTTTCACGCGCGTTGGGATGTGAAACGCTCGCCCCGCATGGTGGTACACCTAGTTCAATGCTGGAGTTGCCACCTAGCACAGGACGATCCTGCACCAGCGCCGTCTTTGCACCCAATCGCGCCGCGGCGATTGCCGCACTGCACCCGGCCGTACCGGCACCCACAACCACCACGTCATAATCACCTGCCTGTACTTCGCCCGGTATTCCCGCAAGACGTGCCCGTTCGCGCTGGCACATCTCCAATTCTTCGGGTGGGCGATACTGGAGATCGCGCGTGAGGATCAGAGCATCACAGCGCGCGAAAGCGCCTGAAAGATCATGCAACGCCAGCCTGATCGACCCCTTTGCAAGTTCAAAATCACCCGCCGATTCCCACGTCCAGGCTTCGGTTGGAGCCGCACCGAAAACATGTTGCGACCGTTGACCGTCAACAGAAATCGTAAACTTACCCGGGGCATATTCCTTAAGCCAGTTTTTCGCCCGTACCCAGATGCGGTATTTGCCTGCCTGCGGTATCTGTATCTCGGTAACAGCATTACTGATCGGCATACAGATTCCGCCCGCCAGCAGATAAGCCGATCCCATTTTATGAATAAACTGCGTATCAATTCGCCATTCACCATAATCGGTAAAATCTTCTGCTTCGATCCAGAGGAATCCATCAACTGCCATGGTGATTGTACGCGGTGGTTTTCGAAAACGCGCCAGATCGGCCAGACTTCCCGGCACAACGGGTTCCGTTTCAGCGGCATATATTCCCATAATCGACAGGATCAACATGATTAACGCTAATTGATATTTTTTCATTTTCTCTCCAGAAAAAGATCAGGGTCAGAGAAGACCTACTTTAAACTTTCCAGTTGTTCCAGCATTTCAAGGATTTGAATGCGTATGGCATCCGCAATTCCACGATCTTTTGGATCGTTCCAGTGGATCTTTCCTGCATCCGGCGCATTCAGCACACGGTCAGCAGCTTCGTTAAGCAATCGCTGTGCAAGCACAACAGAAGAAGAACTATCTTTACCATTCTTCAACGAAGACACCTTTGACTGCAGCATTACCAGATATTCGTAATCCTCTACACTTTCACGTATTGCTTCCATATGTTTGCCGGCGGTAACCGACGTATCATCAAGAAACAGCGGTGTGTATGCCGCGCCACCGCGCATTTCGTATTCGTTCCATGAAGATCCGCCGCCGGAATCGCCGAACGCCCAGAAGAAGCTGGATCCCGCACCCTGCTGCCAGCATGTCCACGCCTGGAGGCGGTGATATGAATAAGGATCGAGCAACCTGACTGGTCCGCTGCACGAGTAGTACGCAAGCGTCTTGCCGGATTTATTGCGCAACTGCATGTAATAATCGCGAAAGGACTCGCCTCCCGAGAGCATCATCGGCCGGTTCGGACACAGGACATCACAAAGCTGCATCATGTCAGGGTTTGCTTTTGACGGATCATTATAGGTCGGATCTTCCCATATTTTCACACCCGTATTGGCCGCACGTATAGCTCTTGCCCAGGGAATAATTACCGCTTCCGCCTTTGCGTCATGCGGCTCATCCACGAGAAGAAGATTTATCTGACCTGGTTTCAAACCGCGTTTGACGGCATGATCAGCCCAGAACCTGATCCAGTCGCCCACCTTCTGATCAAATTCAGGTGTCCCAATCTTCGTACCGTCAAATCCTTCACCTACAGACGCGAAAATGCAATATTGTTGCGCACCCCGCCAGCGTGACAGCCAGCGGTCAAAGCTGGCTGTATTCCTGTTTGCCGGAATCACGCCGGAAGTCGCCCATGGCGAATCGACAAACCGTTCGCGCAAGTGGGCAATAACAGCATCCATGTTCTGCCTGGTTATCGCGTAATGTTCGTCCGTATCAGTATAATCCCATCCACCAACACTCAATTTCGGTTTATCTGGAAACCTGATTCTGGAGACTTCCAATACCATTCGAATCTTCTTCCTGAATTTATCTGTTTTCAATGTGAACAATGGTTTGTATCTGCCGGGCTTTATTCCCGCTGAGTTAATTGAGAACCAGACCTGACGCGTCATACCGGCCGGCACATTGATAGAATATTTGCCGTCTTCCTGTTTGGCCTCCGGCAATGCGGCTGCAACAGGTTTACCGCTCTTGGTATCCGTCCATGCTACTTCATGAACGCTGATCCAGCGCTGACCGGACACGGGTGGCTCACCCGTAATGGTAAGTTGCAAATTTACCGCTTTTTCCCCAGCATTCGCAATATTCAGGGCGGCAGAACGGCACTCATTCTGCATCATCACCACTTGAAGCCGGCTGTCCGCATCATGCGGCGGCAGATTCGTAAGCGAAAGCGGATCCCATGGATTGGCACGCCAGACGGTCAACTGGTCAACGCCCCTGACTCGCCAAAGCGCGGCCTGTATCCTGAAAATCTGTTCGTGCAAATCATTCAACGGAAGAACAGCCCTGAAATTCTCCAATTGCTGCATGGGTATCTTGCTTATCTCTCGTCCGATGGCCTGCACTTCGTTGATCAGCTTACCCTCAACATCAGCCTCACGAATACCGCGCAGATCGTCTTTTAGCCGTCTCACAATGGCAAGATGTCGGCGGTAGGCGCCCGCGTCAGTAATACCTTCACCCTTGAACGGCACATTCAGCAGTTCAGGCGATCCCCTGTATATCTCGATTTCGTCAACAAAGGTATACGGCCCCCCGGGCGCCACAAGAAACATTACATAGCGTCCGTGGATCTTCAGATCACCGGTCCAGTAACGATACACTGCATATTTTTCACGAGGCGGCGCACCATGTACAGCATCCAGATCAATCAGTTCACCTGCGAAAAAGAATTTCTTTCCATCATCACTGGTCAGTATTGAAATGCCAAGCGGCCATTCCACTCCGGCAATACCTGCTGCCGTATTAAACGATGCGCCGCAGAGAGGCTGTATCGAGCCAAGATCAATGGTAATAACAGCCGACCCGCAACTCTGCCAGCCAACAGTCGACTTCTGCGTCCAGAAATAGCCTTTTGAATACTGACCATCTGTCAGCTGAGCCTTGTCATCAGGATCCGTACAGTACGAATACGTAGGCCTTGGATCCAGCTTGTAAGGCTTCCCCAGTGCAATATCCTCTCCCGGTCGCTTTATTTCCTCCGCCGCAAAAAGCCGGACACAAAGAAGTGATAATGTGAATATAACGGTTCTTTTCATTCATACCTCCCTGAAAATAATTGCTGTACCTCGTTCATGTATGTCGACTTTGAGATCCCGTACTTCCGTATTAACTTCTGGATTAGCAAACCGGCTTCAGCCTCATTCAGTACCGCTATGATCTGCTCCTTCGTATACCTTTTCCACTTCACATTCCATCTTATTGTCTGTGTTATGTACAGGAAGACTCTAATAGAAAGTACTTCAGGTTATGGCGAGTATGCCAGAGCCGGGTTCCAAGCTTGTTCCCCTTTAAATGTTTTTTCATTTTCATTAGTCAATTCTAAAAGATAGTAAAAGATTACACTGCTGTCCCTGAAAAGCTTAACGGTCATTTCGTTACAGCGTTCTCCGTGATATTCAGACGGGCCAGTACTGGCTCGCCCCAGACAGCCTGATTCGCGTCATTGTCAACCATACCCGGACGGCCCTCCGAGATGAATTCCAGTGTTCCGCCATTGGTAACCGGAATGGCTACCTTCTGCGCCAGCGCACCAGCCTGCAGAATCCCGCTGTTGAATACTTCCTTACCTCTGAACTTTATGACAAGGCGCAGATTTGCACCTGACGGCAGAAGGCACAACTCTGAATGAAGGCCGGCCGTACACCGGAATTCATGGAAGACACCCGCCGGAATCTCGTAGCTGAACCGGCAGCAACCGGTACCAATTCCCTTCGTCAGGACAAACTCTTTCTTCTGGTTCCCCGAATCCTGGAGCCAGACTTTCAGCGGGACCGGCTCACGCTTCATGTTGACAGAACAACCATAGGCCAGCGGGCTGAAACGGTAGGGACGATTAATGAGAGAAGGTGCCGTAATGGGGATAAGTGATGTAAGATCCATCGCCTCGAGCGCCTTCACTTCGCTGGCCTCAAAGCGTCCGGATGCCAGCGCAAAGCAGGTGTAGAACATGTCCGCCACAAGTTTGGCATCATCCACAGCCGGCGGTATATTCGCTTCAACTGCACCGCCAACATCACCGGCATAAATGCGGGTCAACATGGCAGGCAGGGCTTTCCTTGCAGCCTGGCGTATCCGGCAACACCGCTGGTAGAGCCGGAACACGGCCTCCTTTATGTGCGTCCCGAGCAGCTGTGGACAATACCCTTCAAGCCGGACAACGAACCGCGCATCGTCATCAAGACTGATGATGGACTGGGGTGCCCGGTTCCAACTCTGGTCCTCCGGCGTGAAAATTTCGTCGAGCACCGTCCACGGCAACCCATTAATACCTTCAAGGGCATGGCACTGCGGCTGGCCCAGGTCCTCGATCACATGGGCAAATGCCCCGGCAAACCTGGCTGCCTCCGCGTAGTCGCCTTCGCGCATCTTTTCAACTATCAGCCGCATGCAGCGTTCTGCGCCTTCACTGAATATGACGTAATCTTCGCGGTTTTCCCGCGGAAAGTAATGGAACAGCTTTCCCTTCACCACAACCAGGTATGGTTTCGCCTCTACATTCGATAACCCCATGTCAACATATATGCAGTATTTCTTGAATCCTTCCTCGCTCGCCTGCCAGTGCGACCTCTGCCAATCCGGAAGCACCCCCAGCGCAGCCTGCGTGATCTTCACGTGCCCGCTACTCCAGCCGTAAGAGAGACTGGCACCAAACAGAATACCGGCAAAAATAATCACCACCATGTGACAACAGACAACTGGTCTTTCTGGATAAGTCATTTATCTACTTCTCCTTGTATTACTATCTATCAGAACGTTCCCAAGATCATAAGTGGCTGTTGTCATCCTGTATTACAACAGCATCCAAGATCCTGCAGGCGGGACAATCCTTTGCCGCCCTTTCCCAGTTTCACTTAGAACAAATAACACCACTTTTTGACACAACGGCTAAACTATCGAATTTATTGTTATGTCTCTGTATCGGAACCAGGTGCGGTAATCCGCAATTTGAAAGGCTATCAAACAATTAATCGACCACAATCACCCGGTGGATATCCACCTGCGGTACAATCAATTTCGCCTCACCGTCCCGATACTCGAATGTAAGCGACTGACCGTCAGGTTCCAAAGTTATTTTTACGGGTTTTGTCGTCTGCCGAATCGTAACGGCAAGCGGACCTACCGGCTGGATCATTTCCTGGACAGGTTCTGTTCGATGCGGTCCGGAGGTGTTTACCAGATTTACCAGCAACCTGCCGTGGTTGCGCATAAGCGCAACATCCACATCCATGGAACCTGTGACCTCCACCATTGGTTTCGGGAACAACCGGCGCACAAGATCATTCAGGAATTCGCGTGTGACCGTGTTACGCGCGCTGACATAACTCTGGCCGATGTCAACATACGTTGCGGCTATCCTGCCCTTACCCAAAGCAATGATAGACGCGGCAGACTGAACTACATTTGTGCCAACTTGTAACGAACCGAAGACCTCCACACCAGAACCCGGCTTGATATTCTGTGAGAAGCCCTTTGTCGCAATGGTCGTTCCATTATAACAAAGCTTTTGCGGCTTATCGACAGGTTCACCATCCAGCGTCACTCCCAATTCAGTTTGGAAAAGCGCGGCACTCTTTGGACCAATCAACAGCAGATTGCCACCATTTTTCACGTAGGTAACAAGATCGTTCCTGAATACCGGTTCGAGATATCCCCATTCCGGCACAATAATCAGGGGATAGTCCGACATCCGACCAGCAAGATGATATTCGCCTATAACCTCGACCGAATACTGGCTTTCGAGCAAAGCCTGCAAGATGCCGCTAATCCGACCGAGATTACGACTAAACAGACCGTTAATCTCACGGTAATGTCCAGCCGTGGAAAGCAAGAGAGCTACCTGCGGCACAGGTTTGGAATGATGACACAGTTTCTGACGTGCGCGACAGAATTTCGCCACTTCAGCCATCACCGGCATTTGTTCGTCATGGATTGAACCATCGCGTTTCTGTTTGAAATACGCCTGAAACCCGCCGCCAAGGGAAACTACAACAGCGGCCTCGCGCTGTAACTGCGGCGCGCTTTTCTGCATGGTGTCCCCGTCCTTACCCTTCTTGCGGCTGAAACTCCATGCCATAAGATCCCATGGCATGCCCTGGTGCACCAGATAACGCGCCGAGAGACGGGCGGAGTTGACACTGTTATCCGGTGAGTAGTCACCCGATAGAAAATCCAAGGGCGCGCTGACGTGTTCAGCCATGTGGTCGGTGTATGCCCAGTTACTGCACAATTGGAAACCGGAATTTGTCTTTTTCACTTCCATAATATAGTAGCGCAAATACTTACGGAACGCTTCGCGATGGAATTGGAGAAATTCAAACCAATGCGGATCGGTTAACTTGCGCGGTACATCCTGGATTCCAGTCGCATCACGAAAAGCTTTCAGTGCTGTCTCGCCATAATCCGGTACCGTGGCCCAGCATTCGCCGTCTATCCATGCGCCGTCCACGCCATAGGCGCCGGCCAGTTCGCGCAGTTGCGGAATCAGCAATTGATTTACATACGGACCAAATACCGAAGTAATTCTGCCGTTCGTCTTGCCGTCGGCGTTGATGGCAGCCCAATCGGTATGATTGCTGACAGCCGCGGAATCCCAAACGCCGGAATAGTGCATGTAAAGCGCAACACCCCGCTCCGCAGTGATCTGTCGCCAGATACGTAACGGATCGCCGACTATGCCGGGCACCGGATTCCCAACACGTGTCGGATAACTCGAAAAGCCGGGATGTCCTTTGCAGTCGATTTGCAGGTAATCCGGATGCACCAGATTGATGATGTTCTCGATCATCGCCGACGTTGTATTTGTGCCGATATCCTTGTCGGTCGGCCTGGCGTGAAAATCGAAATGAATTCCCAGAAAACTGTCCGCTCGCTTAAGTCGCGCCGGATATTTGGAATTATCGAACTTCTCCGCCCCTACGCTTTGGACAACAAATGTCAGCAAGGCAAAGGAAAGTACTCCTGCTAGTATTAATGAACAAATTATTTTGTTCCGCATTTTTTCTCCTTTTCTATAAAACACCAGCCAACCCTGACACTATCAACTCCCTGGAGATGAAGCTAAGAAAAAGGCCGTATGATAGACATCCGCCAAAAGCTTCGCCGCTGTCACAGTACAAGTGTGCAGGATCCGGTGGGCTTCCGCCTGTTCCGCCGCAGAAAAATCTTTCCATTCCTTGATATCTTCACTGCCTGGTTTGATAAATAGCGGAAAAAGTTTCTCAAAAACCGCGGCTGATTCCCTGATACCGGTTATCCAGTCGGTCAGAATATTGCGGGTGGCCTCATCCAGATTTTTACCAAGCACACGAGGTTTGTAACCGGGAATCCCTGGCCAGCTTTTCTCCATCTCAGGCAGACTGTCGAAATGAATCAGTCTGAGTGTTCCCGGTCGGTCCATCCTGAAACCCATTTTCTCATAACGCTCCTTTACCCTCTTGTATAAATCATTGACGGAAGGCGTTATACCAATGTTCATCGCATGTCCGACGGCAAAAGTATCCTCTATGTCATGCGTAATCACACCCGCCCAACGGGCAATAGTTTCGGCATTTCGGGATCGGATGGCATTTATCAATTGTTCAAGCAACCAGCGTTCTGTTTCCTGATACCCCTGTGCCTTGTCAGCCTTTAAAAGAGGAAGCAGGCCTCCATGAATGAAAATCCCTTTAGGTGACTTGATACAATTTTCCATCCAGGGTTCGCGTTTCGACGGACAGTCCCTCCATAAGTCCGGCAAAAGTGAATAGGTTTGTGACAATTCTTTTATCCTGTCTGTATCCAGAAGTTGCTGTTCTTTTTCAGGCAGTACATTCCATGCCGATGCAGTTATAAATCGATGCGGTTGCGCATCCCAGGCATTAAGTTCCACAGCGGAAAACAGGCACACAATCCCTACGGTCAACAATACAATGAACGGCCTTCTGGTACTGTTCTTCATCACGATCCTCCTCCAGTCAGAAAAGTATCAGAACTTGTACCAAAACATGTAGCATATTATTCAGCATTATGGTTTATTTTCAAGGTAAGGCAATTTCTTGTAACAAAACCCATCTCATGGAGACACATGATGAAAAATTTCCGTAACCAATTCATCCGCACAATAATTGCTCTGGTCGGTTTTTCCCTGTCATTGACCTCTGCCCTGCCCGCCTTGGAACCTGAATCACTGTTACCGCCGAACAAGAAATGGAAACTGATCTTTAACGACGAATTCAACGGTAATAAGCTGGACGAGTCAAAATGGACTCGCAGTAATCACGGTGAAGCGTTTTGCTGGAACGGCGCGAAAGGCATCTGTTGCACCGATCATGCCGAAGTAGATGGACACGGTAATTTCGTCATAAAGATCACCCGCGATGACGATGGCACTTACCGCTATCATCATGGTGTCCAGACGAAGGGTAAGTTTCAGCGCACCTATGGTTATTTCGAATCACGCGTTCGATTCTCGCTTGAACCTGGCTGGTGGGGTGCGGTCTGGCTATACGGTGTTGAAGTCGGACCCAATCCTTTCAAAATGGGCCAGGAGATTGATATCTTCGAGGACTTCATCAAACCCAAAAAGAAACCGGAGTTTGCGCACAATGTCCATTTCGATGCGCAACTGGATTATGCTGCCGAGGACAACAAACACGTCGGCAAACTCGACGGCGATATGCTCTACCGCGTCTCGCGCGGTAAACATGATGTGGCCGTTAACGACTGGAACGCATTCCATGTTGTCAGCGTTGAGTGGACTCCTCTTGAATACATTTTCTACTGCGACGGCAAAGAGACATGGCGTATGGACTATCATGAAGTGCCGGTTACCACTCAACCAATGCACTTGCTGATCTCCGGTTGCTTCCGCGATCCAAACCGTGCAAAAGGCTGGCAGGGCGATTACGCCGAAGGGAAATGGCCCGATTCATTAACGGTGGATTATGTCCGCGTTTACGAAGAAGATCCCGATGGCAAACCAATCCCAAAAGTTACACTACGGCTGGATAAACCGAAAAATCTCGTGGAACAAAAAGATGAGGTCACATTCCACGTAACTGCCGACAGTTCTGTGACCAATCTCTGCCTGTTTACAAATGGTCGTATCCGCACCGAAAAGGCCGCGGCATCAGCAACATTTACTCTACCGGCAAAACAGCTTCATCTTGGCGAAAATATTCTCATCGCAATGGGGCGTGACAACAACGGTTTAATCGGCATATCCGCACCGTTAACACTTGAGGTAAACTGGCCTGAAGTCGGCAAGAGCACTCCTTATCAGGGCAACGCACAGGCCATTCCCGGCAACATTGTTCCCGGTTATTACGACGAAGGTGGTCACCGCGTGGCTTACTTCACATTTATAAAGCAAAACACATTCGGAAAAGCTCCATGGAACCTCAAGTTCCGCACAAATGAAGGCATCAATGCACCGAACGAAAAAGGTATCAGTGCTTCACAACGCGGCATGTGGGTTTGTTATACCATAAATGTCGAGAAAACCGGCAGCTACAAAGTTGTACCCTGCGTTGCACGTGTGGATAACCAGGGGTTTGCGTCCGACAAAATTGACAAAATCATCCTCGAACTCGACAACAAGTTGTTGACGGAGTTTACCTTCGGCACCGATTTCACAACGGGGAAAAACTGGTGGGGTAACTATAAGCCCTTGCCCGAGAAGACAGTACAGCTCACTGAAGGCCGCCACGTTTTACGCATAAAGTTTGATGCCACGCCATTCCAGTTCGGCGGGCTGACATTCAAGCTGGCAGATAACTAGCCTGATATGCGTCTGCCTAATTGACCAGGATTTCTTTCTTGGCATGACACTGCAAGTAGGCTTAGCATCCATATATGAAACAAATTTCCCGTCGATCTTTTCTCCGTACCGCGATAAGCGCGGGCGCCGCCACAGCCGCCGGATGTGTCACGGTGAATTTCAAACAAGATTATATCGATGCGCATGTGCATGTATGGACTCCTGACACAGCAAAGTATCCACTGGCAAGCGGAATGACCAAGGGTGGTTGCGTGGACAGCTTCACGCCGGAACAACTCTTTGCGCACTGCAAGCATGAAGGCGTGGACCGTATTGTGCTGATTCAGATGAGTTTCTATAAGTTCGATAACAGCTACATGCTCTACGCCATAGCAAAACATCCGGGGGTATTCAGCGGCGTAGCCATTGTGAATGAACACGAGACGGGCGTTTCACAACGCATGAAGGATTTGGCAAAGCAGGGTGTGCGTGGTTTTCGTATCTGTGCAGGAAAGGAAAAGGACCTGGAAAAGTGGCTTGGCAGTCCGGGTATGGCGGAGATGTGGAAAACGGCAGCTGACGAAGGGTTGAGTATCTGCCCGCTTATCAATCCTGATACGCTGCCGCTCATCGATAAGATGTGCGTGAAGTATCCACGTACGTCCGTGGTGATTGATCACTTTTCGCGCGTTGGCATGACTGGCTCGATCCTGCGTACCGATCTCGATCAGTTACTGCAATTGTCGAAACATCCGCATGTGCATGTGAAGACGTCGGCGTTTTATGCACTTGGAAAGAAACAGGCACCCTATCTTGATCTTGGTCCCATGATACGCGAATGCCGCAATCACTTTGGTGCACAACGATTGATGTGGGCGAGCGACTGCCCTTTTCAGGTCGTGTCCGGTCACAATTACCACGATTCTATCGCACTGATTCGCGACCGGCTGGATTTTCTATCCGTAGAGGACAAGGAGTGGATGTTGCGGCGAACGGCAGAGAAAGTCTTTTGGGCGTGACTTGCGGGCAACGAAAGTCACCAGACCTGCAACCTGACGACAGGTGTCAGTCACGTAAGAATCCATTGTTGCCTTAATAGTACCGGATATTGTAAAGAAAGCCTTTTATGAACAACTGTCGCAATGTAATGACTGTTGAAGCACTGAAAAAAGACTTTGAACACCACCTTCGCTACACACTTGGCAGAGACCAGTATACAGCCACGGATCGCGACCGGTATTATGCCCTCGCACTTGCAGTCCGTGACAGACTGATCGAACGATGGATTACAACCCAACAGGTTTATCACAAGCGGAATGTCAAACGTATATACTATCTGTCCCTTGAATTCCTGATCGGTAGATTATTGGGCAGTAATGTAATAAGTCTACGCATGGAAGACATCTGCCGGAAAGCGATGAAAGAAGTAGGCCTTGATTATCACGCCCTCCGGGACTTTGAAGTTGATGCCGGTCTCGGAAATGGAGGCCTTGGTCGCCTTGCGGCCTGTTTTATGGATTCACTCGCCACACTTCATCTGCCTGCCGTGGGATACGGTATTCGTTACGATTACGGAATTTTCAACCAGAAGATTGTCAATGGCTACCAGGTTGAAGAACCGGACCCGTGGCTCAAAAACGGATATCCGTGGGAAATCTGCCATCCTGAATATGCCTGTGAAGTGAAGTTCGAAGGCGAAGTTGAAACACGTCATGTACCGGAGGGCGTGAAATGGGAATGGACAAAAACCAAATCGGTAATAGGAATGCCATACGATCTGCCGATTATCGGATATGATGGAGACACCGTCATTACTCTCCGACTCTGGTCGGCCAGGGCGGCAGAAGATTTCGACCTGGATGACTTCAACCGCGGCGAATATGAAGATGCCGTCGAGGGCAAGATGATTGCAGAAACTCTTACAAAAGTCCTCTACCCTAACGATAATGTATTCGTCGGCAAGGAACTCCGCCTGCGCCAGCAGTATTTTTTCGTTGCCTGTTCACTCAGCGACATAATCCGGCGTTTCAAAACCGGCAATAAAGACTGGTCGACTTTCCCAAAAAAGGCATTTATCCAACTTAATGACACGCATCCATCACTTGTAATCCCGGAACTGATGAGAGTCCTGATGGATCGCGAAGGATTGGGATGGGAGGAAGCCTGGCGCATCACAACTGCATCAACCGGATATACAAACCATACGATCCTGCCGGAAGCCCTTGAAAAATGGCCGGTCAACATGATGCAGAAGATCCTTCCAAGACACTTACAGATAATCAACGAGATCAATGCAAGATTCCTTCAGGAAGTTGCACGCCGTTTTCCGTTTGACAATGACAGGCTCCGCCGGATGAGCATAATTGAAGAAGATGGCGGTAAGAACATCCGTATGGCACATCTGGCAGTAGTCGGGTCGTGTTCAACCAACGGTGTATCTAAAATCCATACAAAACTTCTCAAGACAACTGTACTCAGGGACTTCGCCGAATTATGGCCGGAAAGGATCAACAACAAAACAAACGGAATCACACCACGCAGATGGTTACGGAAAGCCAATCACCGTCTTGCCGATCTTATTTCAGGGGTGATCGGCAACGGCTGGATAACCGATCTTATGCAATTGCGTAAACTTGAACGATATGCAGGTAACAAAAAATTCCGCGAATCATTCCGCGAGGTTAAGCAGATCAACAAGACAAAACTGTCGAATTACATACACAAAGAGCTTGGGATTAGCGTTTCACCCGACTCCATTTTCGATGTGCAGGTCAAGCGACTGCATGAATACAAGAGACAATTACTGCTTATTCTGTATGCAATAGTACGTTATAATCGGTTAAAAGATAATCCGAATCTCGATCTTCAGGCCAGGACCTTCATTTTCGGTGCCAAGGCGGCACCTGATTTTACCATGGCCAAACTGATTATCAAATTGATTCATCAGGTTGGCCTTATGATAAATAACGACAAGGACCTGCACGACAAAATCAAACTTGTCTTCCTGCCTAACTACCGAGTTTCCCTTGCGGAAAGGATTATTCCAGCCGCAAACCTGAGTGAACAGATATCGCTTGCCGGAACGGAGGCTTCAGGTACAGGAAATATGAAACTGCAACTCAATGGAGCGCTCACCATCGGAACGTTTGATGGCGCCAACATCGAAATCATGGAAGAAGTCGGAAAAGAAAACATTTTCATCTTCGGCATGACTGCAGAAGAAGTGGAAAAACGCCGTCCCACGTATAATCCATGGGACATCTACAACAATAATCAGGAGATCAAACGTGCCATTGATATGATTGATCAGGGATTTTTCAGCCTCATGGAACCGGGCATTTTTGCCCCAATTGTTCATTCACTGCTTAGCGGGGGCGATCGTTATATGCTCCTGGCTGATTTAGAACCATTTATTGAGACACAAGCCAGGGTTGACGCAGTATATGCAGATCCCGACGAATGGGACCTCAAAGCGATATATAACGTTGCAGGATCAGGGAAATTCTCTTCGGATCGTGCAATCAATGAATACGCCAAGAAAATCTGGCATGTGAAACCATGTTACATTAATCACAAGCTCCACAAAACCAGTTAAAGTACATCCAAAAGCCATATCTGATTGTTCGTCAGCCGGTAGCTTCCATTATATGTCTAAAACCTGTACTCAAATCACCGCGAGACGGCCCTCGAGATATTGCCGTGCACGATTGATTTCCTGCGTCACTTCGGTCGCTGTCGGCAAAATCGGAATGCCACGCGGTGTCGGGTGCATGAAGATCTCCGTAAACCCGGTATAGTGGACGGCTTTGAGCGCTTGTAGAATTGGTGTGAAATCAAGCGAACCACGGCCTGGCATTTGCAGCAGTTCCTCGTCCTTCGGCATCGGTTTCATGCAACCACGCCCGTACTGCCACGCGCAGAAGATCTTGATCCTATTACCGAGATCCTTGACCAAACCAGCGATCACATCTGCATCCTGCGGCAGATGATATGGCGCCAGTTCCACACCAAGCGGCAGGTCCTTGCCAAACTCAACGAGCCATCGCAGCGAATCGGGTGAATCAATGAGGTTCCTCGCGTGGTTCTCGATGGCGATGGTAATGCCGGACTCGCCGGCTTTGACGAGATGTGGTTTGAGTTTCTCGACGAATTCCTGTACGGCTTTTTTCAGATCATCACCCGTCAACCCCACCGGCCCGACTCCGCCGGTGACGATTACGCTGCCGCCAAATTTTTTCACAATCGTCATTTCATCCTGAAGTTTGAACGGTCCCAGGTCGTAGCGCGTGCTCACCGCCAGCTTTACTCCGTATTTGGCGAGCAACTCGGCGACCTTTTCGTGGCCGATCTCGTCCATCTGTTCACGCTGTGTACCGTGTTTCCGCGGCCACACATCCAGAAGCTGCGTACCTGTCCTGGGCGTTTCTTCGATCACAGTCGCCAGCGGCAGATTGCCATACATGGCAGAACCGAGAAGATAATTGAGTTTGAACGCAGACCCGGCAGCGTGAAGGCGTGAACATGCAAGCGTGGCAGCAGCAATGGTGGTTTGCCGGATAAAGGTTCTACGGTTCATGAATTTCTTCCTCTTTAAATAAGGCCTTTTGATTTCAAACGTTATTTTCTACTTCAGATTTAATATTTTTTTCAATTCGGGAACAAATGCATCGGCTATCATTTTCGCACCCAGGTCAGTTACATGGACTCCATCGATTGTACAAGGTATGGGTCCGTCTGAATATAACAAGAAAGCATCAATGAGATAGATGTTTTTGTCACCTGAAGAAACACGATCGGCATAGAGTTTTTTCACCATTTCATTGACTTCGTGAGGTTTGTCTACACCCAAGGTATGCAGGCGCGTGACAAGCAGGATCGGGGTATCGGGATGCTTTTCACGTAATATCCTGATCATCGCCGGATAACGTTCTGCCATCGATTTGGCATTACCAAGAATGGGTCCCATTATGTATACGGCGGCATCAATTTCTGCGATAAGTCTTGCTTCTTCGGGCAACCACTGGGCATTGCCTGAAATTCCGAAGTTGACAAGATCTACACCGAGGATCCTGGCTGTTAATGCCGGAAAACTCATTGAAGGGCCCGAGGCTCCCGCACCCTGCGCAAATGAAGTACTGTACCAGACAACCGGCTTGGCTAACTTGTATGGCGCAGGATTTTCCACTTTCGCATCAGCCGGCGTGAGGGCGATATCAAGGCTTTTCAGTGATGCGTACATAGGTAGATACAAAGTGTATTCGCACATTTCACCTGGTTTTACTTTCGGACAATAACTTGCACAATATGGAAAGTCCTTGTCCAGGAGGTTGCGATCAGTACGCCAGGTGAAAACCATGGCTTCCGGTGGCCCCTGGTAAATGTCAATACATGCCATGGACAATGCACTCATCTCAGGCCATGGAAAACTTCCCTTTCCGTGGTCAATTCGCAAGTCAATCCTGGTGGCATTTGTTTTAAACCTGATTCTAGCGCCGGACGGATAACAAGTCATTCCCCAGGTCGGAAGTTGCTTCATCCTGACTTCCGGGTAACGGTAGTATGCTCCGTTATTCTCCTTTAGAAATGGCAGTCCAAAAACAGTGAAGGGTGGCTGGTTTGCAGGCATCCACTTCCTAGCATCCAGACCGCGTTGACAAAGGATCCTTCTAACGTTGACCTGAGGAGCGCTGCCCTGTTTTGAAGAAAGATATAACGCAACGGAATGTGCCCTCTGTGGAATGTATTTCAGTGTGCTTGTGACATATTGTCCGAGATTGCCAGTACTGACACCACATTTACAAAGCATTTTGCCACTCGTCTCATTCGCAGAATTGAGTTGTAAAAGCAGTTCATCAACATTTTCTCCAGAATTCTTTTCTACGGCTTCCACTGAGATTTCATATTCAAAACCCGCCTCCATATCAAATTTCCTGACGATGCCGCTTGAGCGTTTGGGGTCGGTGTTGATGAACAACATTCTCCCATCCTTTACCTGAACAGGCGTTCCGCTGCCATATAGGCTCCAGCCTGTGGGAAGGCCATTTTTTTCCACCTTGTCGAACGTTGTGTCGAATACCAGTTCCGCTGCCATGACCTGCAATGCCAGAAACATTGCGACAAATCCTATTATCGGTTTCATAAGCTCGCTCCTATACTTCACAGCCTTGGTGCCCTGAGAGACGCCTCCAGTCGATGCACGGTAATGGCAACCGAGTCCTTGCTCACGATCCTGATTTCCTGAACCCCGGTTTCCGTCGGTGTCGGGGCGGAGAACGAGCGCAGGATAAGACCATCCTTCGTGGTTTCAACGGTACGGGGTTCGCATGGTTTACCGTTCAGCAATACCGTAGGTACGGCCAAGGCCGCATCTTTCGGCGGCTTGAACCCGATACGCAGTTCACAGAGCCAGCTTTTGTCCGGTACTGGACCGAGCCTCACGGGGAACATAAGTTCCGTGCCCGTCGCCGGCAGTGGAGCCTGGTACTTCTCACCCGGTCCCGTTATATCGCGATAAGTCACCCCGACGGATCGCGGCAGTTTCAACAACGAGTCGAGAGACTTCATAGCTTTGAGGGTGTTTTGATAAACGGGCGTGGGCCATGTACCATCCTGAAAGTAGTTGAACAGGTAGACGGCATCCGCACCCCGGGAAAGAACCGAGACCGCCGCCCCAGCCGCGAGTTCAGGCGAAACGCAGTTCGCCGGAACCACAGGACAGGGTTTGTAATTGATCTCGAGACCACCGGCCAAGGTGACCTTCGACGACCCCAGCAATTCCCGCCACCGCTCTATGGGCATATCGAACTCGAGAGTGGCCCAGCGCGGGGTAACCACCAGCAGGTCGATCAGACCTTCCCTGGCCCAGGTAATGGCGTCCAAGCCCATGCTCAAGGCCGTTTCCGGGCGGGACGGTACTCGAACACCGACGCGAATGGGATGTCCACGCTTCACCGCAGCATCTGCGGTCAATTTACGGACTTCACACATCCAGGCTGTCAAAATCGGGGCGCCCTCCGCCTCTTTCCCGGCACTGAAGAGGTATGGTTCCCGCATGAAATCCAGTTCCAGGCCGTCGATGTCGTATCGCTCCAATGTCTCGATGATCAGGGCCTTGTAATAGTCACGAACCTCCGGATGAGCGTAGTCGAGACAGCGTGCAAAGTATCCCTGGCAATTTTTTCGCCACAGTTGGGGATTCTTCTTCCAGAAGCTGCCATGGAACGGATGATTCATGTTATCGTTATTGTGGCAATCATTCATTCGAAGCGTGATCCACGGAGAAATCCCATTATACCGGCAGCGTTTGATGACACGGGCAGGATAGTCAATCCCCTGTTGGTGAACGGCAAGCATACGGCCGATCCCCTGCCGGTAACGTGCAATATCCTTCCGCGGTATCGAAGCTAAAAATGGCTGGTCATCCTGACCGGCTGGGTCATAACCATCCCAATACGAATCCCATACAGCGCTCCGGTAATTGGTGCGGCGGGAGTTCGTGTTACAGATGAACACGTTTATGCCGGCACCTGCCATCACGTCGATATACCGGTCAATGAGCTCACCAGCCTTCCCTGCCGGGATGTCGTGATACCAGAAGAAGTTGGTACAATCTTCGTTGTGGAATACTCCCTTCATCGGCTGCATTTCCCTGATCGTGTCGTGGATAGTACTGCATCCGGAACTCAGCATGAGCAGACAGAGGGTTATCAAGAATTGCTTTTCCCGAACGTTCATTAACGAATCTCCTGTTCCACAGGGTAACCACATTCCGCCCGGTTGTTTTCAGGTTGAAATTCGCGAAATATTTCCCTGTCTCTATATATTTCGCCAGTCAATTCACCGGCATCCCGCTTGCCCGCAGAACTGTCTCCTGCACGGCAAGGTCGTGAGCATGACTGTATTCGAAGACTTTCTCGCCTCGAATCACACGAGAAAGATCCAGGAACTCGCCGTCGAAACGAGGTAATTTCGGCAACGGGATTTCATGCGCACCTTTCTTGTAACCAGGCACATCGCATCCCATCGTGAGCCGGACTATCGGTGCCGGAGCCTCAAGAGGTCGAATTTCAAAAGTACCTTTCTCGCCAACGACTGTAAAACTGCGACGTTTTTCACCACCATGCTCAACAACGCTGGCACGTACAGTGGCCAGCGCCCGTTCGTATTCGAGGACGGCCAACTGGTCATCCAGTAGCTCGTCACTGCCATGGGCACATCCGTGGACATGAACCTTCTTTGGTTTGCCAAGTACCTTTACGACGGCATCCAGAAGATGGCAGCCGACTTCAAACATTACACCACCGCGGTAAGGCAGAAGCTGTGGACGACCCGCTGTCGACATCCATTTTGTCATCACTCCCTCAACAAACATCACTCTCCCCAGCCAACCCTCGGCAAGGAACCGATAAAGAAGCTGGAAACCAGGATTGTAACGATACATGTAACCCATCTGTACCGTTAGATCACGACGTCCTGCCTCGGCGAGCAACTCACGGAACTGCCCAAGGGATTCACCGGCCGGTTTGTCGAGATGGATATGTTTACCAGCCCGCACAACCCTCATCGCCGTCGGCACCAGATCTTTCACTTCGGTCTCGACTGCCACCGCACAAAGTCCCGGTGCAGCCAAGAGCTCTTCTTCCGTCATCCATGACAGCCCGTAGTACGGAGATCCCTTGCCGACCTGTCGCCGCTTGGGATCGGACTCGCTGACGCCGACCACCCGCCACTCGAGTGGGAGGTTGCGCATGGCCTGCATTTTTCCTGAGGCGTGCGCATGGGCAACACCGATCTGACCACAGAGAAGCGGAACCCTTGTTTGGGCCTCGGCCCCATTTGTCCGTTGTTCGAGGGCAATATAAGCAGGCACTAGAACACACCAACGCAGAAACTCGCGGCGATTTGAAAATAATTCATGATTCTGGCGGTCATTTTGAAACTGGCTGTTCATGATGTGAATATTCTTTACCGGACAAATTTCCAATAGTTAACCATTCAGCGTCCACCCCTCACGGTATGTGCGATGAATAAACTTGTCCGCCTCCGGACAATTGGTCGCACTGAGTTTGGCCGCATCCCACTCCAGTTTTTTACCGGCACGGTAAGCAACAAGAGCAAGAAGATTATGCTCAATGAGCATTCCGGAATAATCAAAATTTGCGCCTGTGGGTTTACCGGTTTTGCACGCATCAATCCACTCATCGTGATGGCCCGGCGACGAAGGAATAAGGTCTTCCTGTCTGGGCGATGAATAATAGGTAAGATCACTCTGACCTCTCTTTGGAATCATTATCCGATAGGTAAGGTCGGTCATAAGCCAACCCTCATCCCCGGCGAAAAGGAGTCCTTTAAAAAGAGGATCCCTTCCGGCTGGACCAATGATCCCATCTTCCGCCTGCGGAATGTCGGGTATCTGGCGGAAGATTTTTGAAGGAAATACCGGTTTCTTGCCACCATCGTACCAGAACACTTTCACCGCGGGACGCCAGTCATTGGCAGGATGTTCCCACTCGGCGGTAAGCCAGCGCGGACATGTGTCGGGATGAAAATCGGTACCGGTTGCACGACAACTGGTTGGAAACTTCAAATCGAGAGCCCAATATGCGAGGTCCATCATATGACTGCCCATATCGCCTATCTGGCCACTGCCAAAATCCCAGAACCTGTTCCACTTAAGACAGCCACCCATATATTCAGGGTTGTAGGGATGGAATGACGACGGGCCAATCCAGAGATCCCAGTGGAAGGTGGACGGCGGTGAATCAACTGCCGGAAGATAACTCCCACCCAGGGGACGGCGTCCACACCAAACGTGGGCCTCCCTGGGTGTACCAATCGCACCTCTCCTGATAAGTTCAACAACACGACGCAGTTGATCGGTCTCGTGCATCTGGATTCCCATCTGTGTGGCAACCTTATTCCTGTTTTTCAGGTACGTTTCACGAACAAGGCGCGCTTCCCCCACAGAGTTGGCCAGCGGTTTCTCGCAATAGATACTCAGTCCACGGTTCATGGCCCATACATTAATGAAGGCGTGCGAGTGGTCGGGTGTTGAACAGACAACTGCGTCAAGATCCTTTTGGTCCAGACAGCGTCTCCAATCAGTATAAGTCTTCGCCTCTGGAAACTGCTTTGACACCTCTGCGAGAGCAACCTCATTTACATCGCATAGTGCAGCGACGTTCTCGCCCTTCAATCCTTTGAGATCAGCCTGTACCGAACTGCCGCGCTCCCGCACCTTGATGCCATTCAAATTGACACGTCCCCGTCCACGGACACCAATTATAGCCAGATTGAGTTTCTCGTTCGGAGAATTGCCAGCCCGGAGCAGGCCACTACGAAGAAGCGAAAAACCAGTACTCACAGTGGCAACCTGAGCCAGAAAACACCGGCGATTGAGGCGTTGCTTGTTTTTTTCTTGAGGCTGTTGCCAGCCAGCCGGGCTACGGTGGTTACCAGGAAATTGTTTCATAGACTGCCTCCATGATAATTTTCAGTTTCAGTTTCTTAACAGACAGTCGGTAGTTAAACTATGATTGTTACGGAAACATAGTCTTATCCGGTAGTCAAGGGGACTTTCGAGGAAACTCACAGTTGAAATCCTAATTATTTAAAGCACGCTGGATTGCAGCAAGGGCCTGTTCCCTGCCTTGTTCCACAGTCAGTTTTTGCGCCCAGGCGGTTACTGCATTTCGATCCACATGCGCCCACTGGAACGCAACATTTGAAACCACATTGTTCCTCGTTTCACCGCACGGAATCTGTTCTATAACACCTGCCGCGGCCAATGGATTCACCCGGGCAAGGGCCATGGCAATGGTCGCCTGAGCATCCATGTGCTTTCCAGAATCGGTCAATTCATTTGCCCACGAGAGTGCACCTGCACTGTCATTTTCAGCCCAATGCCAAATGATTGTCCTAAGAGTGGCATTCAGTTCAAGTCCTTCAGGCATTTCCTGCATCACCCAGGCTGCAGCTCCTGCCGGGTCGTCCTCGGCCCAGCGCAGGGCAACTGAATGCATTACCGAATCACGTTCCGGTCCATCAGGAATCTGCTCGGAGAGTCCAATGGCAACAGACAGATCCTGGTTCAAAATCTCGGGAACAGATATTTTATCAGGCTGTTTGTTGTCAGCGGTCTGCCCGCCAGATGCGGCTTGACCGTCGTTCACTACTTCGACAACTTTTGCAGAGGCACTCCTGTTTACGGGAGTAAGCGCCTGGGTAATCGTGTAGAGTGCATATTCCCTGCTCTGGCTGTCAGCAAGTTGTCTGGCCCACGCAAGGGCAACCTCGGGATCCCTCTTCGTCCAGCGGGCAACAAACATCTGTATATCAGGCGCAGTTCCAAAACCTCCCGGCATGTTTTCTGCAAGTACAGAAACAGCCTTCTCAGAATCGGAACCCGTCAGAAATGAAGCAATTCTCCGCAAAGCCGGATTGTTTGTGTAACCGGCCGGAAGAGATTTGGCCCAATCAGAACCGCGCTTTTTGTCGGTCTCATACAACACCCTGGCAATACTTGAAAGTGCAGAAGTATACCCAGAATCCTTCGGAAGGTTCCAGGCCCAGGCAGTCGCCGCATTGATATCTTTGCGCGCCCAGTAATAAGCAATCATTCCTTTAGACAGATTACAGGTATCGAAGTCCTTGATTAATAAAAGCTCCTTCGCCGCATTTTCAGGATCAATGCCGGCCCATGCTTCAAACAATGCATTCAAAGCACTGTCACGCCCCTGTTCCGGCGAAAGTGTCTTAACCCACGCAAAGGCTTCAAGTACATTCTTCCCGGCCCATTGCCTGATAACATATTGCGTTATGAAAGACCGGTCGCCTCCCTTCGGCAGATTCTTTACAACCCATCTGGCACATGCTTCAGGACTGCTGTCGGCCCAGGCAGAAAGAAACACCCTGGCCATTTTCCATCCGGGCTTCATTTCCATAAATATTGCCAGTGCATTTTCCATATCCTTTCCAGTCAGCATCTGGACTATGTATTTAACGGTACGGCCATCACCATCCCTTAAAGCCTTTCGCAATATCGCTGTTTGCTCAACATCCGAGACTTTATTTGCAAACCCTCTTATATCATTCTTCGAGTATACTTTACTTATCTGGTCTTTTTTTCCAACAGCGGAACCAGGCATTTCACCACCGCAAAACCAGCGATGTTTGATTATTCCAAACACGGCAATAAAAAGAACCATTGCACATGCAAGAAAAATCCAGATACCCGATCTCTTCATCGTTCCTGCCTTATTTTGCTATTATTCTATAAAATCTCTGGATTGCCATATTTGGGCCCGGCAAAGTCGTCGAACCATCATCAGTCCAAGAATGCCATCCTACCCGGCCCTCGATATTCGTGGCAACTGTCCAAGCCTGAGTATTAACAAGATTGCTGGAATATTGTACCTGATAAGTAAAAGCTGCATCACCCTGCCACATCATTTGCATACCATTGGTTATTTGAGCGAAACCTTCGAGAACTGTTTTCTGTTCAAAGACATCCAATGAGATATAGTAATCTGCACAAACCGTGTTGGTATCAATACCGGTTATCTTGACATAGTAATTGCCCGGTTCAAGCTCCGCTTTATAGATGGAAGAGAAGTACCAGTTGTTTCCATTGTCATTCTGCTCGACAAACTGCAGACTTCCAATGTCACGGTAAAGAGTCATAACCGTATCCGCATCGCTGTGATTAATAAGGGGATTAATTGTATCTGTCATCACAAGCACGTTCGCTGTGTTCGTCAGCGTGAACTTCACCCAGTCCGTATCCCCCGTCGGATACAGTGTGTGAAAAAGGTGTTCACCCGACCGAATAATAGCCGCATTATTTGTGGTATCATCAGGTTCATATAGGTCAGCCGAATAAGTCTCGAGAAGAAGCTGATATGATGACACTGGCTCATAGAATGCGTCGTTCACCTTGATCCAGTATGTGCCCGCCACCAGCTGGGTTGAGATATGAGCTGTTGCGTTGGTATGATAATCATATCCAATCATGCCACCCCCATCCAAAAGCGACAACTCAAGATAACCATCCAATTCACCCATGGTCCTGATCTCCACTTTTGAGGCTGTTCCCAATGTGAACGTAACGTAGTCAACGTCACCGGACGGATAAAGTGTCTTGAATTGCATTTCTCCCGGTAAAATACTCTTCGCACTGATATTGGTGTTGTCATTTTCGTAATTGTCCACCATGTTCCACATCGCCAGGTGCAAACCGTAGTAGGGTATTGACGCATTGTTTGAACTCGCAACCTTCACAAAATATTCACCCGAAGATAGAGTCCTGGTCAGATAGGAATAACCCGGGCACCCACAGTCATCCTCTGCAATCAAGTTCGTTTCAGAATTGTACAGGCGTAACCATGTTCCTGTCGTTCCCAGAACAGTAACCAAAACATCAGCAGTACTGCTGGTGATCGAAAACCCGGCCCAATCAAGGTCGTCAGAAGAACTTAAAGAACGATATTGAATCTCTCCATCCGTAATCCATGTTGCATTACTGGCCGCATCATCAGGTTCATAAACATCCCATAAATATTGCGTGGCGGTGAGTGCAGTATATGCATTTATACGGCCAAAACCATATTGTTCATTCCATCCACGTTCATTATAAGGCCAGGCACCTGCATCAATTTTGTCACAGGACGTTTCCAGAATGCGACGAACCTCAAGTCCGGACAGCGAAGGATACTTTGATATAATCAGGGCCGCTACGCCTGCCGCAAGAGCATTTGCACATGATGTTCCCTCACGCCAGGCGTAATCGTCCGTGGAATAGCCGTCAGCACCGGATCTGTCTGTAGCAAGAAGGCGGGAAGTATCAGCAAAGCCTCCATCACCACTGCCACCCGCAGGACATACAAGGTTCAGGGAAGAACCGTAGTCGCTAAACCACGAACGCTTGTCACAACCTGAGCTGCCTCCAACGGTTATGACCTCCGGCGCCGTTGCGGCATCGGTAGTATATCTTCGAAAAACACCATTATTACCAATGGCACAGCAAATAACACATCCTTTTCCTACCCGACCATGCACAAGGGCATAGTCAAACGCACTGTAAATGATCTCATCAGGACTGAGGCGATAACTTATCGCAATCACGTCTGCAAACTGTGCAGCATATTCAATAGCATCCGCCCAGTCAGAGCTCGTAACAGAACCTCCGGAAATACGGATCGGAAGGAAGCGACACCCTCCCGCGATGCCGGCAATCCCCTCCGTACCATTATTGATAGAAGCAGCAATCAGCCCGGCCATTACAGTACCATGATTATCATCCACAAGCTGTGGAGAAGGATCATTGTTATTGTCCACAAAATTCCATCCGCGCCAGTCATTAGTATAGCCATTTCCATCATCATCAATCCCATTACTTTCTTTGCCGCCACCACATTCACCTGAATTGGTAAATACATTTGCGGCCAAGTCAGTATGAGACAGGTCAAATCCATCGTCCAGGACAGCAACGACAACCGATGATGTGCCAAGAGTAATGTCCCACGCCTTCTCAGCACATATATCACGGTTTGTCATACAGAGGGCCTGCCCGGTATTGTGAAGGTACCACTGATTGGCAAAACCGGAATCCGAAGGCAGTAACTTTGCCTGTCTCTTCTGCCGGTAATTTACCTCTGCCCAGACAACTTTAGCGGACTCTGACAATTTCTCCACTACATCGCCTGCATCTTTTACAGAAGACATTTTCAGGGTGAAACGACCGGCATGACGATGGGCGGGACCAGACACAACAACATTAGTAAAAGATGACACAAGAGCCTTAACATCACCGGGCGTTACGCCCGGGCTGAATTGAATAATCACGGTGCTGGTTGGTTCTCCTGCCAGTCGGGAATGTTTCCGGGCAAGTGGAGCCCTTCCTTTTATGCCATGAACCAAACGGACGGGTTGCTTTGACATGCAATCATCAGCTTGTGAACTACTCGGTTGTGCTTTAAGCGGTTCGGCACTTACAGCATAAACTGATAAAACCACGCTCAAAAATACCGGCATGGCACCTGTATTAAGCCATCCCACGCTATTTAACGTCCATTTCATGGATAATAAGCTTAAGGATACCATTTACAACATACAGTGTCGACGGATTTGACAAAACGAGACCGTGCCAGATATATTAAGGACGACGGCATCAAACACACTCTAATATTCAAAAAAAAATCAGTATTTGAATTGACAAAATGACAGGATAATAGTATTTTTTGCCTAGTATGAGACAGATATATAACATTAAAAGTTCCTTAATTATTTTTTCTGTGGTGTGTCTTCTCGCAATGACTGTTTCCAGCCCTGTACTGGGTGCTGGAAGTCGCAATGGCACCAGGCGACAGATCAACACTGATTCACCAGGACAAAGCGACAGATGTCAGAATGGCGAGCAGAGAGCACCCCTGACGATTAATGTCAGCTTCTCAAAACAATCAGGCGAAACAGTTACGGACCAGTACGGGACCTGTTACAATGTTTTTGGATACAGTTTCTTTGAGCAGAAAATTTACCCATCCGCATACTGGGGAGTATTCCCCCTATACTTCTTCGGCGACAACGTGGGTGTAACCGTTTCGGTTGCAAATCAAAGCCATTCCCGGAAAGCAAAGCTTCTTCTCCGAACAGAATGTTACTGTCTCAACACCGATGGAAGTAACGGCGTGAAGCTCATGACACCACGCGAATTTGAAACAACAATAAATCCCGGCGAATCAAAGGTAATTGATGCATCGTTCGATGCAGAATATACACCGGCAGCGGACTCCGGTTTGGACCGATTCCTGGTAAAGGTATATAACGCACCTGCGGCGGACGGAGATGGAGAACACTCCGTAGCGGGAAAAATAAACATCAATCCAAACAACTCTACAGACAACGAATTCAATCTTACTCTTCCGGATGGCAGCGTTATTAACAGAGATACATTGAACAGTACAGCCTTGCCATATTTCAGAGGATATACGGGAGCAGCAAAATGTGTCCTGGTGAAACCGAAAGGAAACGGTAACCAGAATTCCCTTATTGTTGACGGCCAGGCTTACACCATGCTGAACGCAGACACTTACTCAATTTCCAGCGACCAAATGACAGTTAATCTATATAACGATCATTATCAGTCAGACGGAAAAGCAATGGGTCATTGGTGGATAGGAATTAACGCAATAAATTCCACAATCACTCACACACCTGACGGACAGGAAAGCAGTAAAGGCAACCCGGACGACCTGATAATGATTCAAGAAGCTATTTTTTGTCCGCCTGAATTCGAAGGCGACTTATGGCAGGCTGTTTCAGACTTGCTGGACGAGTAATGAAGTTCTGCAGTTGGAAATTCCCAATTTTGTTTCTTGAACAATTCATAAAATCAGTCACTATACCTCTTCATTTATCTATGCTTCGGCACGCCTTTTGTATTGATGTTATGGGGAGGTATCATGCTGAAAAGAACAAGCGTCATCATCTCTGGAATTATCTTAACACTGGTTTGTTTATGCGCAATCGCACAGGAACTGCTGCCGCTAAAACACATTGTCGTTTTCAACAACAACGGACGTAAGCCACCCGATGTCTGTGTTTATCCGCTGTTCAGGCTGTCCGAATCGTTCGCGCTGGTTGAGGACTTCTACACGCCAGCCACGCTTGATGCAACCATCACCGGCAACCTGGCCCGTTCAAAAATGCTGTACATCGGTCAATACTGTGATGAGGGTCCGCTCTTTGCCGATCCTCAACTCTGTGAGGCCATCCGGTCCCTGCTCCAGCGCGGCGGACTGCTTTTTTTCGATTACAATACGGGACCTGATGAACGGCGTTTTTCACCGGATACCGTAACTTTCCTGAAAAGTGTGGGCGTAAACCCACCAGCGGAATTTTATCCAGGTTACGGGAAAAGTACATTCGCTGAAACAAATGTTAACGTCATGCTTTCCAAGCCGGTCAAGATCGGCGGTAAAGACACGGGGCATTATGGATGGTGGGAACATTGTTCGACCGGACAGGTTGTTCTTGCACATGACAAGAATGCCAAGAACAAGGCAACGCTTATCCTCCAGGAGGGTGTACTTGGAAAGGGGGCGGTCATGTTCAACCAGCTTCCCGGTGTCTTCCGGGACTCGAGTGGAACACATTTCGATCTCGTAAAAAATATTCTCTCCCATGTTTACGAAGAAGGGAGGTCTTCAAAATGAATAATTATAAAACTATTATATCATCTTTTTTTCTTTTAACAGCAGCTGCCGTGGCACAGGACAATATAAAGTTTGAGAGTAAATTCCTGAAAGTCACGGTATCGCCTCAGGGCGGGAGAATCGTATCGCTCATTGATACGGCAACAGGAAATCAGCTTGCCACATCGCAGGGAATGTGCGTGGACCGTGATTGGAAAACGCGCCTTTATGAAATGAGCAGGGGTGATTACTCTATCAAGCCGATTATTCACGGCGTCGAGGCATCTTATGTGGTGAAGGATGAAAAGCTCCAGGGTATTAAGTATGTCAAAACATTCCAGTCTACAGATGACTCCCCTGTCCTCACGGTTAAGTTTCGAATCCGAAATACATGCAAAAAAGAACGGACGGTCATTCCCTGGGTGTTTAATCAGGCCATGGCCGGTGGTTCGGCGGACAACAACGACAGTTTTTTTGTTCCTGCCGCCGGTGGTCTCGGCCAGATTCCACTGGCAAAAGCGGACAAGACAATAGCGGACAATTTTGCAGAAAAACCGCGCGACGGCTGGATTGCCGTTGTGGACGGTAAAAAACGGCAAGGGCTTGTTGCCATCTGTGAGAAGGACAAGCTTGAGCGTTTCTGCGTCGGGTGCGGATCAAAACCCGGCTCAATGGAATGGGTTTACCGGGAAATCAAACTGAAACCGAATGAAGAATGGACAACAACTTATTCATTCCTGCCGATCCGCGGCCTGGCAAGCATAGCGGGTGTCTCGCAATCCACGGTCGTCTCGCTGGTCCGGACAGAAGACGAAGCAGCGCAACGCGCATCGCTTTCGATAATCTCGCCGTCCGGCATCGGGACTGCGGAAATTATCGCGCGACTCGGTAATACCGAACTGGCTCGAACAAAAGCGTCGCTAGATCGTGGCCAAAGCACAGTGTTGACCTGGTCTGCACGTCAAACCGGCAAGGAGAAACTTGAGGTTGAGATCGCCTCAAACCACGGCAAAGAAAGAATCCTGATCCCGCTCGCCGAGGACGACTCACCGCGGATGGCACGAATAGGCCATATTTCGGCATCCATGCGCGGTGGCCCGGAAAAATTTCATTTAGCCTCGAAACCGATCGAGACACCTTACATACCGTGGGCCAAACCATTACCCGGCGGGCCGGTACGAGTACTCTGCCTCGTACCCATCCAATCGCAACGGGATGTGATCGAACTGGCACAGCGGCTCGACATGAGATTCTCGCTTGTGGCTTTCCAACAGCCGCTAATGGATGCCGCTGCGGTTGAGGAATTCATGGAATTACTTGAAGACAGGGTTTATGACGTCATCCTACTCGGCAAGGTGCCGGTTGGCTTGCTTCCCGCAGAGGTACAGGATGCCATGATGGACAAAGTACGGAAGGGCGCTGGGATCGTAAGTGTAAACACCTCGTCCACGGTCAAAACCGGCGAAGCACTCAAGGTGGGAGGTAATGGATCATTTCTGGAGACAGCACTGCCGCTCCACCTTCTGCCTGCAGATTGCAGGCCATCAGTTAAAGTCGGTAATTGCGGAAAGGGAAATTGTGTCACTGTGACATATCCGGGAAGAGTATCATGTCTGACGCCGGAAGTTCCGCCGGAGCAGGTGGATTATCGTGATTGGGAGTGTTATCTTCAACTTATGTGCCGTGCTGTTTTGTGGTCGGCGCAACGGAAGAACAACGTTCAAATAACGGGTGCATGGCCCGCGGCCACCACCGAGGCACAAATTACCGATCCCTGGCACACGGTACGTTCTACCCGGATAACACAGCCCAGTCTTATGAGGGAAAGTGTTTCCTGGAGAATCCTGACCACCGAAGAAATGTCGCCTTTAGAAACCTGGCGTGGATATGGTGCAAAGGTCACCATGGATAATGGGAAACTAAAGATCACCAAGTTAAATCTGAATTCGGATTCCGGTTTTGGGGCTGGTGTTTTCGATATCAACCTCGAACAGACGCCAATCCTCGAAGTGGTCATAGCGAGCGGAAAGGAATGGTCACTTTTTGTGCCTGACAGTCACTTCGATAAAACCATCGCCACACTTCAAACAAAGACAAAAGAGACGGGAACAAAGCGTTATGATCTCCGCTCGTTTAAGGGTCTGCGGGACCTCAAGCAATTGACGCTTGGTTTTTCCACGTTTGGAGAAAAAACCTCGCTTGTACTCGATTCGATGCGATTCCTGAATCCAAACGGAATGCCGCCCATTGAACAGAAAGAATCACAGCAGTTTCCCGAGACAATGGGAGCCTCAATTCGTCTCAAGAACTCTGCCGATACTAATGTCACTGTAACAGCAATGTATTACGGATTGGACTATTACAGAAAAATGATGAAACATCAGAATGTTTCTCTCAAAAAAGACAAGGAAACACTGATAGAATTTCCATTCCTGAACCTTTGCGGGGGAAAACCGCATTCCGTGGACATGATCGTTCATAATTCAAAGGGAGAATCCCTGGCCTTTGCCACGACAAGTTATGAAGTTATTTCCCCCGTCGTTATTCCTCCATCAGAAGTTAATAACATTCATTCGAGCGATGCAATGGTTACCGCAAAAATCGAAAACAAGGCCGAACAGCGTAATGTGAAACTTTGTATTACTCTCAGTGACATGCATGGCCGCCCCACCGGCACCCTTGATCGTGATATTAAAATCCCATCAGGCAAGAGCGAGCATCGTCTGGCAATTCCCACTGCCCACTCGGGAAGCATGATAAGCAGTATCAGGTTAAGCCTGCCTGATACCAAAGAGATAACACTGGAAAAGGATTATTACATCCTCACGTCATTTGCCACCGAAAAAGAATTCTACCGGCGTGGTGATAACGTCTCTGTTATTGCCCGGATCGAAAATAAGACACAGGAACGTGAGGCACAATCGGTCATCTCCCTCAGCGACATGTACGGACGGTTGATTGCGAGATCCGAGGGCAAGATCATGATTCCTTCCGGTATGAGCGAGCATCGCTTTAAACTTCCAACAGCTCTTTCGCTTACGACCCTCAACCGCGCACGACTGACGATACAAGATGCCAAGGGATTGCTCCTGGAAGATGATGCCTACGTCTATCTGCCGGAGGTTCATCAGGCATGGGACGATTATCTTGTTTCCACTTCTCAATTCGAACCGCGGAACACATATATCCGTCCTTATGTAATGCAGGTGGCACGTGATATCGGCATCGAGGGGATGGTAGTACCTCTCAGTTACAGTTTCGAGACGCTGAAACAGGCGGCGCCGATAATGTACTGGGGAGCGGCGAAAGTCAGGGCGTTCGGGTACAATTTCCACGGAGAAGATACTTCGACCGCCCGCAAACCCTGCCTCAGTGATCCGGAAGTCCGGCAAAAGGTTACCGCGGCATACGAGGAACTGGGGACCACACTCCGGCGTTATGGGCCTCTGTCCCTCGCCTCGCTCGAAGACGAGAGCGAACTGAGCGGCGCACGCTATACCAATCTTGAAGTCTGTACCAGCGAGCACTGCACCAGGCGTTACCATGACTGGCTGAAAAAGAAATACAAGACCATTGATACGCTCAATGCCGAGTGGAGTACATCATTTCAATCATTCGACGGGATCAAACAGATTACCTACAAGGAAGCACGGAAGCTGGCCAATCCGGCACAATGGGTGGACTGGCGTACTTTTATGGAGGAAGTCTGGCTTGACGGACTTCTTCTAACGCGCAAGGGCGTGAAGAATAATTACCCGAAACTGCTGATGGGTTTCTCAAATTCATTCGGGGAGATGCCATTCTCCGGCTGGGATTTCGAGACAATATCCGCCCATGAGGATTTCTCCATCGAATATCCAACTGTCATTTTTAAACTTTCACCGCCGAAAGAGGAAGATGCTTTTGAGGAAGACACAGTGGACATGAGCACCGTGATCCGCCAGAAAATGGACATCCGCCGTTCGTTCCTGAACGAGAAGTGTCCGACACCCGGCTGGCTCTGGTATGACCGGAGTGAACAGGGTGCAGAATTCAAACCGTGGTGGATGGCATTCCTCGGCACAAAAGGCTGTACGCCGTGGGGACCTTGCTCGCTGGGTGTCCGGGAAGGTGCAAAGCATATGGACTTCTGGGCATTTATTCACCCATTACTCGCGCAGACCAGAAGTTCCACGTGGCTTTCATCGGGGATTTATGATCTGACACATGGAGTTGGTAAAATATTTGTGGATTATGAGCGGGTTGTTTCACCGATTGCCGTACTTTATTCGCAGGCCAGTATGCACATGGCATGGAACTGGTCGGAAGTGGAAAAAGCATTTTATCCGGAAACGACAAGTCTTTATGCCTGGTACTACAAGTCGCGGGTCAACATCACCCGGATGCTGCGCGAACTGGGATTTACCTATCGTTATGTCGGGAATTCCCAGATCATTGCCGGAGACCTCAAGAATTACCGGATCCTGTTTCTGCCGTGTTCGCTCTGCCTGCCGGAAGATACGCTGAAACAAATCCAGCTGTTCGTCAGAAACGGCGGTGTCGTCGTTGCCGACATCGGTGCAGGCGCTACGGATGAGCATGGAAAGCCCCTCTACCAGCGTGAGACAGTTCAGACGTTGTTCGGCATTGAGCGTAAGGAGGTATGTCGTAAGATAGAACCGGCCGTGCTGACGATCAAAGGAAAAGGAGAACTTGAAGTTCCCGGCAATCTTCGACTTGCCGGAATGGACGATATTATTCCACGCGGAGAGGTCGTCGCTGAACATGAGGACGGCAAACCTGCGATTGTCATAAACCGTATTGGTAAAGGAAAAGCTATCTACTTAAACGGATTCCTTGGTTATAATCTGCCATCGCGTCTTCTCATGAGAAATATTCTGTCGCACGCCGGCATTTCAACGCCAGTCCGAATTACAAGCAATGGAACTGAACACATGGGTTATGAGTGCACCACTTTCCGGCAAGGTGATATCGAAATCCTTGGCATCCTGAGACTCCGCGAAGAAGACAGTCTCACACACATCATACTCGGAACAAAAAAACATTTATATGATGTCCGCGGCAAGCGGTATTTAGGCCTGACAAATATAGCCAGCTTAGATCTGACCCACAAGGCTGCTGGAGTACTCGCTGTCATGCCGTATGAAATAACCGGCCTGGAGGTCAGCACCTCACCTGCAACCGCAATGTCAGGAAAGAAAGTGAAAATCAAAGCCAAGGTACTCACGACCGGAGGTGCGCCGGGGAACCATGTCCTTCGGATGGAAATTTCTGGACCGTCGGGCAGGATCAGTCGTGCCTACACCGACAATGTTCTGGCAGTTCGCGGAAAGTTCAAACGGACAATTCAGACCGCGCTCAATGAGCAACCAGGACGCTGGCGGGTAATCATCACGGATGTGATCAGCGGGAAAAAAGCCGAGACAAGCTTCGACATAAGTACTCGATAGAGAAACTACGAATTTATTTTACTGGTTCAATGCTGAGGTTGTCGACGTAATATACGCCATCCGGCCTGTCGGCGTAAGAAAATCCAAACCAGGTAACATTGACAAATTCCTTGCTGGCACATGGAATATTTTCAAATACCTTTTCTTTTTCTCCTATCACAGCTACAGCAAGGCGGTAACTTTTCGCAACCGTTGATGCCGCTCCGGGTTCACCCAGGTTGACAAGCATATTGATATGTACCCATTTGCCGTTCGGGATTTTCGCAACATCCTTACCGGCGGCAATCACAGTACCATCAGGTTTAAAGGTTATGACCGGACCGTCGCGATACTCGCCACGTTTCACCTTGTAATCACGCAGGCTAATCGAAAACTCTGCCGGAGTCGTCGCGCTGTTCATGACGTCGCATGCAAAACGAACCAGTCCAGCCTGGTATCCTCTGAATGTATAATAGAGGTGTGGCTGCCATCCATATTTCAAACCTTTCACCTTGGTAAACTTCAGACTCTTTTTTCCACTGACAGCGGTTTCTTCGGTAACTTTGATCAGGTCCGGCCTGTCGGATGGGGAGTAATTACATACTATAGGCTGTTTACCAGTAACCGTGGACTCAAAATCCTCAATGAGTGGACGTGGAGGAGGCGCCGGAGGAGGTGGTGGCAGGCTGGGAAGTGGTTCACGTTTGATTTTCAACGGAGCCGATATCCATTTCTTTTTGCCATAAAGACCAACTTTATCGGTTTCGATGGGATTGAATCTCATGGCAAAAGCCGGTGAAGAAGACTTCAATCGAAAATCACGTTTCTTTGCATCATGGAATTGCGGGTCGGCAATACGTGAATCACGGTCACGCCCCGTCTTCTGCCATTCAGCAAAACTCACACCGGAGAAAGAAGGTTCTTTTCCCGAGATGTCCCAGTAGAGATTACGGCGAAACTCGGTTTTACACTTAAGCGGACTGTAATGGTCGGATGTTGCCTGTCTATCGCTGGAGAGTACGATATTACCCTCGAACGTGAAAGACAGATGCTCCTCCACCCTGCAGCATGTGATCGTGTTGCTTCCGCCAAAGGCAAAGATGTTATTACGTGCCAGATTCTCCCGGCCATAATGCTGGTTGTATGCGCCTGCGCCAACGTTATAAACAATATTACTTTCCACCAGGATACCGGAAGAACCCTCATCATGGTATATACCTGTGCCACCTACAGGCATCATAGGCGTGGGTACCACGTCATGAATGATGTTGTTACGAATTACGGTACCGGGTGAAATACCAAGCGTGTAAACACCACCTCCATCACTGAAGTAACCATTACAGATATGGTGGACATGGTTAAAGGCGATGAGGTTGTTGTTAGCAGTACTTGGCGCATAGCCCCACGAGTGACCAATGGAGATACCAATGTGATGAAAATCGGAAATATCATTGTGTGTCAACTGATTGTATGATGACTTACCAATCCACAGCCCCTGACTGCCGCGGAAAATATGCGAACCGTCATGAATGAAACAATTATCCACGGCATTACGCAAAACGGCCATTTCCGGTTTGTCTTTGAAAACTTTTGGCCCGATAAAGACAGCGCTGGCGCCAAGATCGTGTATGTGGCAATGGCGGATGACGTTGTCACAACATCCGCTGTCCAGCCACAGGCCATTTTCACCGGCATGGGCAATCTCGCAATTTTCAAAAACCGTGTGACGTAAACCTTCGGCTGCAATCATTGGTTTCTGTTCCGTGGCACCCTGATGATCCAAAGACATGTCAGGTGCAATATAACAATCAGTGTGCTGGAATGAAAGGTCACGGAAATTGAGATACTCAATGAATTTACCCGCCTCAGGTTGTCCTTTGAATGCGACAAGCGTCTGGCGAACCACTGGTGCAATGACTTCGGCTTTTTCCATGTTCTCACCGGACATAGGCCAGTAACGAAGAATGCCCGTATTACGATCAAGATACCATTCGCCCGGCTGGTCGAGCGCCTCAAGAATATTCTCCACATGATAACGGGTATTGTATTCCCACCAGTAACCGATAGGCCAGACAGACACAGGTACGAGTCTTACCTTGCGTTTTCCAGAATCGAGATCCGTGATGAAGTGAATAGATGTAGTCCACGAATGGTAAATAACTATGAGGGCATCGTTGAAATTACTCCATCGTTTGATATCGCCGTTTCGGAAAAGAAAACCGCGCTTGGCATCTATGTTGCTTTCGTACCACTTTGCATGATTAAATGGCGCAAGAATACCTTCGGTGTAGAGATAACCCTTGTTCGGGGTACGGGCACGGATACAGCGTTTGCCGTTCACAAAGAGCTGGTGAAAATACCACTTGCCTTCTTTCACGCCGGGTACCACGGTCGTCCATAATTCTCCGTCACCCTTCTGCCAGCCGGTAACAGATCTGCCGCCGGAGATAACCGCTTTTTCACCGGAATAAGCCGCGTAAGTTACGGGTGCTTTCTCCGTTCCTGAATCTTCGGATGTAAATTCCATGGTCTTTTCGATCAGGTACGAACCCTTACGCAACCAGACGGTTATGGCTTCCGGTTTACTGTTATTTTCGCTCCTGGTTTTGCGTATCGCAGTACGAGCTCGCTCCAAAGTCTGAAACGGCTTTCGTTTCGTACCCGGATTAGCATCACTCCCATCAGGTGAAACAAAAAACTCTGCCGCCCCGCCGATCGACTGCAGAATGGAAATCATAAGAATAATGAATATATTTATACGCATACGTACTCCTTTCAGAGTGAAACGGTATTTCCTGCGCTTCACGAAGGTGCAGTCATATTTTCTTAGATCCGGAATTTACTCTTTTAAGGAACTCCGGATTTCCTGCCTTTTTTCGTAACGTTTAGATTTCAATATTATCCCGGCAAGAAACCTGGATTCTGTTAACTCTTACTTACAGGTATGAACATGTCCGAACGCTTAAGGCCAAGTTCTTTCGCCATCTTTATGGAATAATCCAGTCTGCCCATTTTAGGATATCGACCATTGGAGCCAAACGTGAACTTAACACCTGCCTCCCTGGCTATTTTCAAAAAAGGCATTTTCGGTAATTCATAACTACCACTGATCTCCAGCGCCACTTTGCTCTGTACTGCAGCATTAACAAACCTCTTCATCCGCGCTTCAGTCCAGAGCTTGTCATAATCCTGGGACAACGGCTTCGGTAACCAGGAAACATTTGCCAGAATATCCAGCGGTTTGCTTTCAATGACCTTGACACACCAGTCAACGTATTTGTCCATAAACGTCTCTTTGTCCGCCATGTCAACACGATCCTCCACACCCTTCTCAAAAAGCTTTGTACGCTTCCCATCTTTACCCGGATACGTCATGCAATCGGTCAGTACGAAATCAAGCTGCGTCAGGGCTTCTTTTGAAAATCCACTGCTCCAGTCACTGTACTCAGTCTGAACACCTTTAAAAACAGGCTTGCCTTCCAGCATTTTGATGTATTGCTTCAGCTCTTCGTCATTACTCAACACAATGGGATACTTGTTTTCCTTCGTTCCAGCATGTTCAACAATACCGAATTTAACGCCCAGCTTTTCGGAAAGTTCAACCACCTTCTCAATGGTGCTGTTGTCAAGATGGACATGAAAATCCATTAACGGAAAATCAAGTCCAGGTGCTTTGACCGACTCAATTGTCTGTGCAATAAGTTGCCGTTTACCAGCAAATACACCACAAGCCGCAACCATACCTACCCCAACACTTTTGATGAATTGTCGTCTATTCATGATTATCTTCCATCCATTCGCCAAAAAAAGACCATTAAGATCCTGCGCTCCATTCACGCCCGCCATGGCTCACGCATTGCGCGTGAACACAATCTATTCGCTTCCGGGTCACCAATAAATTCCTGCTTTACCGGATCCCATTTGACATTACGTTTCAGCCACATGCATATGTTCGCAGCATGGACCATGGACATCGAACGGTGCATCATGCCTGGGTTTGAAACCGTCGGTCGGCGGTTCCGCACGCAGTTGAAGAAATCCCTCACATGATTCATTGGTCTGTCATTGGCAATCATATAATCCTGAACGATCTTATCGAAGTCTTTTAACAACGACAGGTCGGACACTTCCGGTCTTTCATAACCATCGGCAACAGAAATCCATCCTTCGCTGCCCTCAACCTTATTGCCGCATGACCCACGCCAGCCAGTCGCATCAAGTATCATTTTGAGGTCACCCGGATAGCTTATAACAAGACCACTGCCGGAATCGTTATTTGGAAATTCAAATTCGAGCACATTATTATAATGATCAGGAATCGCCATCAGGCACTGGGTGATTGTATGACTCCCCCATTCCCCTATGCAACCGGTATGGAAATCGTAACATCCATGCCAGCCGCCGTGAGTATAACGGCTGTTGTAAGGTCTCCATGGACACGGACCAAGCCACATATCCCAATCCATTTCATCTTTAGGTGGTTCTGGTTCAGCAGGAAGCCACGTCTTGGAAGTATACGAACTACCACCGGCTGTATGGGCACGCAGGGTATGTAGTTTGCCCAACCTGCCGGTACGCGCCATTTCCGCGGCAAAAACGAAATTGGCCTGGCTCAACCGCTGTGTGCCCGTCTGAAATATGCGGCCATAACGTTTTGCCGTCGCAACAAGCATTTGCCCTTCCGCAATGGTCATGCTTCCGGGTTTCTCGCAATAAACATCCTTGCCTGCCTTCATCGCAAGCGTTGCCAGCAAAGCATGCCATCGATCTCCTGTCGCAATCAATACAGCATCAATATCCTTGCGTTCGGAGTACATCTCCCTGAAATCACGGTAAGCAACACAATCTTTGTTGCCATATTTTTCGTCTACTATGTTTTTTGCGCGATCACGGCGATCTTTCCTTGCCTCACATACGGCGATAAACTGAATATCCTGCTCTCCAATCATCCACGATAAATCACTGCTTCCCCGTCCGCCGGCACCAATGGAAGCCATCAGGATACGTTCACTCGGCGCCACTGCGCCGCCCTTCCCCAGTGCAGACGCCGGAATAATATAAGGAACAGCAAAAATACCGCTCACCGCAATAGTACGCTTAAGAAACTGCCGCCTGCTCAGCAAGTTGCCTGTTGTTTGAATTGGGTCAGTAATTCTCATATTTCATCTTCCCTTTATTTTTCTTTCTCAATCTGCTGCAACAGTTCTTCGGCACGTTTAGCAATAGATGGATTGTCCGTGATCTTTACCACCTTCTGAAGGGCATTTTTAGCCATGGAAATATTCTGCTTCCTGCCACGTTTCTCAGCAATTGCCATAACAGTAGCAGCAGCTTCAATTCTTACACCAGGTTCATCCAGATAAGGCATCACCAGATTTAGCGACCCGGCATTTGCTATACTACCCAGCGCGCCCAGCAACATTTTCTTTTCTTCATCACGTTGAATCATAGAAACAGCTTCCTTACAGATTGCCAGCCTCTCTTTTTGAGGAATCTCACGCCTTGAAGCCATGCCTAGATAACCGCGCAGGCCGAGAATTTTGTCTACTTGTTCGCTGGAACCCTTTGCAAGTTCTAACAGAACAGGCACAACATCAGTTGTTTTCCATTCACCCAGTACCCTGATGGCTGCTGAATGTACATTCTTGTTGGAATCAGCAATAGCACCTCGAACAACCTTCAGGGCAGCAGGTCCGCCCACTACGCGTAACGCCCTTAATAATGCCGGTTTTGATGAAGGGTTTGCCTTGGACAATGTTTCTGTCAACTTCTGGACACATACATCCTGATCACTCCCTGTTGAACAAATCGAACTGACAGCTTTTTCAAGTGTACTTATTTCCACCGTGTTCGTACTTTTTATGATTTTATCAAGCAGAACAGGTAACTCTTCCATTCCTGCCATCACGCCAACATTCCTGATGGCAGCAATCCGCACAGTCTCATCCTTATCATCCATGGCATTCATAATCACCGGCAGTGCCTTTTTGATTCGACGTTGTCCCACAAGATCAAGCATTCTGACGCGAATAACACTCTCCGGACAATCGAGCATTTTGACAACGTCAGCATTGACTGCCGGATCAGGCAGACTGGCCAGACTGATGGACGCAATTTGTACGATCTCACTGTCTGTATCTCTCAAGAGTTCCATAAGAACAGGCGCTGCGGAAGAATCACCTATTTCTGCAAGCGCTGTGATGGCTGCCTTGCGAACATTCTTATCACCATTCTTCGTCAGTGTAATCAGTTCCTTAACCGCCGCCTTGTCTTTACGTTTTCCCAGGACCTGTACCAACTGTATGACTTTTTCGGCAGGAAGCCGGCCAACCTGGAAAATCAGGGCCGACGTTACTTTCCTGCCTTTGAGTTCCTGCGCTACCCTGAGTCCCATTGCAAACATCAGCTGGTCATCACTGTTTAACTGTTCAACAAGCAGATTAATCCGGCCACTGCACAGGATTACACCTCTCGTTGCTGCTGCCTTGATCCTGCCCGCTACATCTGCCTTTGACATTTTTTCGTAAAAGCCCAACGCCTTGCTCTCTTTACGCTGGCTGACAAGTGTACCGGCACAAGCCAGTAATTCTTCACACAAGAATTGAAGTTCCACGCTCTTTGCCTGATCGATAGCTTCGTCAAGCGCCTTGCCCGCTTCTACCGTTCCAATCCTCCCAAGGGCCGCAGCAGCCGCTCGAGCAACCTGTTGGTCAGAATCTTTAAGCAACTTACTCAATGGTTCAATGGCAACAACATCGCGACGATCGCCAATGGAATTGATCACCCCCACCAGTAACTGGCCCTTTAGTTTATCCAGCGCCGTGCGAAATGCTTCATCAACCGCAGGATCAGGAATCTGTTCGAGTCCGTATCTGGCCATATGGGCAAGTTTCTCGTCAGAAAGCAGACCGGCAAGCACCGGCACTGCCTCTTTATTGCCGACAAGGCCAAGTTCCCTGCATGCCGCAACTTTCTGTTCCAGGCCGACATCGGATTTCAGCACTCCGATAAAATCTTCCATTTTGTTTGTCACAGCCTCGGCCCCAAGACATGACGAGGACAGGATCATCCTGGCCAGTAATACCGCACTGATAGCAAAAATATATTTTTTCATTTTGTCTCCATTTCGCATTTTACTTTTCAGAAATATTCGATGTTTATGACCGGATGCACTTCTTGACAATAGTTCAAAACTATAGCCAGACGCATCGCAGGAATTATTTACTGCCGAGAATCTTTTCAAGAAGTTTTGAGACTCCCATGATCCGGCCGGATGCATCAGGGTCCTTGCGTGGAAGTGTTTTCAACATATCTTTCAGGCTGTCAGCTTTATTACCAAGAGTATCAATTACATTTAATGCTTCCATGGATACATATACCCCATTCCCCTGCGGGGATGCAAGCTTCTCCAGTACAGGTAATATCAGTTCCAGGTCTTCATTATTGCCGTAGAGTCCGAATGCCCGTGTCACAGCAATACGGACCGAAGGGACTTTATCCGTGAGCAAGGAACAAAGTTCATCACGAACGGAGTTTACCGCAGAAGTCCCGCGCATCACGAAACCCAGCACTGCCCAGTAACGTACGGCACTATCGCTGTCTTCCAAACCACTTTTAAGTTGCGGCAAGTCATCGGGCTTGAGCGAAGAAGCATTTTCTGCCATCGCCATGATTTTATCGATTGGATATTTCTTCGGATCATGCCCCATCTCATATGGTGTAGTATTTTCGGATCTCCGGTGCATTTCCGATTCAGGCAAAAAGCCAACATCACGAATTTTCAATGCGTGTTCCTGTTGAATCTTGCAAAGTTCCTGAAGTACTGCCTGATGATCGGGTGACTTGGCAAGATTTTTCACCTCATCCGGATCAGCCTGCAGATCGTACAGTTCTTCCGGTGGTTTGGGCTCCCAGAAGAATGTTTGTGGTGGCTTGAGTTTTCCTTCGTCATAAAGTTTTTTCCAGACCTGTGTTGTCGGTGTCTGGAACATGTAGGCAATATGCTGACCATAAATCAAATGTGGCATGTAATTACGGATATAAAGATAGCGATTATTACGTACCGATCGAACCATATCATAACGATCATCCATACGACCACGGAAACCGTGAACATATGACTGCGGCTCTTCGTATTTGCCCATGAATGCATGTCCCTGCATCCAGTCAGGTGGTTTCACACCCACCATACTCAAAAGTGTTGGCACAAAATCAACGAAACCAACAATCCTTTCCGTCGCATTGCCTGGTTTATAATCCTTTGGTGCAAGGTACCTGAACTTTCCCGGAATGCGGACAATCAGCGGAACATTAAGACCGGAATTGTAAGGCCAGCGTTTACTGCGTGGCATTCCACCGCCATTATCGCCGTAGAAAAAGACAATCGTGTCATCCGCAAGATCAGCATCTTCCAGTTCTTTGAGATATTTTCCGGCAATTTCATCCATTTCCGTAATATTGTCATAATACTGTGCCCAGTCTTGCCGTACTTCAGGTGTATCAGGATGATATGCCGGAAGTTTTATTTTTGCAGGATCATGTTTCAGTACATGAGGACGTTTACGAATCTGGCTTTCGTGGGTTTTTTCGATATTGAAAACTGCCATGAACGGTTTGCCGGATGGACGGTTTCTCCAATGCCCTTTTTTTGACGACACATCCCAGATCTCCGCCGGTTTTTCGAGATTGTAGTCTTCTTTTGCGCAATTCGTACAATAGTAACCGGCCTCACGGAGTAATTGCGGATACATCTTCATAAAGCTAGGCATTTTAATAAAACTTCGCATGTGCTCCGCGCCGGTACTGGTTGGATAAACACCTGTAATAAGCGTTGTCCTAGCCGGCGCGCAGACAGGTGCAGTCGACCAGCAGTTAATATAACGCAATGCTTCCCTGGCAAACTTATCCAGGTTCGGCGTCACCGCATTCGGATCGCCAAAACAACCTAATTGCGGATTAATATCCTCTGCCACGATCCAGAGGATGTTTGGCTTTATTTGCGCGGATATGTCTTCAGCCGTTTTCGTCCACTTCGGTATCGAAACTGCAGCAATACTTATCGCCGATCTTTTCAAAAACTCACGTCTGTTCATAATCTTCCTTAACGGGTATTTTTCTTCTCTCTCTTCCCCTTGGTTCGGTTGGCGCCGGCTGGTTGGGCATCGGTAAACGGTGAGCGTTCGAAAGTCATACCATCACCAAAAACGCGCGGATCTTTTGCGTCTTTCAGGACTTTCATCAAACGATCTGCTAGTTCACGTTTCTTTTCGGCATAAGCTGGGTCGGCGGCAATGTTCCTTGTTTCATCCGGATCATTACGTAGATCATACATTTCCTCGGCAGGCCGTTTCGCGAATGCATAGTCATAATTCCATTTCCACTGCTGTTCGTCAAACTGCCCGACCAGCCATGCCTTGGTTGGACTGGCATCCATGTCTGCGAAGGTGGCAAAGGTGTTTTGTTCAATGTCGCCAAGAGAAGGCATGTCCGTCTTGCTTGTGAAGTTCGGCTTGCCCATTGGCCAGCGGTCTGGAGCAAAGTTGCGGATATACAGAAAATCCTTGGTTCTCAACGCACGATGCGGGTATGGCAAATTGCCTTCACGTGCTGCGGCAACGTGCCGCTCACGGCCAGTGACGACCCATGTACGGTCAGTATCAACCAGTCCGGATTTTTCTGAATACAGCACATTCATAAAACTACGGCCAGTCATCACATCGGGAATCTTTATACATCCCGCTTCGAGAAAGGTCGGCGCAATGTCCATCATGTTGACGAAATCATCTACAACACGCCCTCCTTTGATCTTGGGACCGCGTGCAATGAGTGCAACGTTGACACCATGATCATAAAGGTTACATTTGCCGCCGGGTACACCAGGCATTCCATGGTCACCGCTGATAACTACAAGCGTATTATCGAGTTCTCCTATGTCCTCCAACTTCTTGATCAGAACACCAACACCGGCGTCCCACGCCTGAATCTCGCCCATGTAATCGGTATAATCGGCACGTACCTCCGGTACATCCGGCATGAACTTCGGCAGTTTACCTTTCACAGAATCCGGTTCGATACCCCACAACGCCTTGCCTGAACCCTTTTCGTATTTGCGGTGTGTCAGTGTTGGTCCAAACCAGTAACAAAAAGGCTGGCCCGGCTTGCGATCGGTTATGAACGCGTCAAAATTGTCACGTACCTGGGACAGTATTTTCTCCTTTGCTGCCTCAAACGACATCCCGCCTCGCACCAGTTTTGTTGCATTTTCAGAGAAGTCGTTGAAATCGCGCCCGGCTTTTTCGTAAGCATATTTTTTCTCGCCGTACGGCGCATCAACCGGAGTCCCTGGACTCCACACCTTGTAACTCTTACCAATATGATAACCAGCATCACGCAGCATAAGCGGATAAGAAGGAATGAATGGATCCCACGATGCCCCCTGAAGAATCGCACCAAGTCCGGTTCGGAAAAAATACTGGCCAGACAACAACGAACTGCGACATGGCGTACAGCTTGGCGCAGTCACAAAAGCGTTCCTGAAGAGGACCCCTTCCCGTGCGATCCGGTCAATAACAGGCGTCTTTACCACATCACTAATCGTAGGTCTCCCGTCCAATCCCGAATAAACACCGGCATAACGCCCCCAATCATCGGCAAAACAAAACAAGATGTTGAGTTTTTTGTTTACTGACGTATTTCCTGTTTCAGCGCTTTTTACATGGTCAGGCAGAAACAATGCCGCAACTCCAAGCGTCATATTCCTGCAAAATTCACGTCTATTCATAATAATAATACTCCTGTCATCTCACCGGTTCTTTTTCAAAATCGGAATCATTTACCCAGCCCGCTCTCATTTTCTCACCTTTCATGAAACGCTCATAAAAATTTCTCATCCGTTCGTCGGCATAGGGATACTTGTCAAATACATCGCCGTTACCAAACATTCGCGGGTCTTTTTGTTCCTTCAGTTCACGGAATAGTTGCCCTTTCAGCGCGTTTTTTATCTCCCGGTATTTTTCGTCACCAGCGAGGTTAGTTATACATTCGGAATCAACACCAAGATTATAAAGTTCCTCCCGGGACCGCAGGCCGAAAGATAATTGCCAAAGATAATGCTTGTTTGAATCAGTACGTGTTTTAAGAATCTCCGTTTTTGTCGGTCCACCGTCACAATTCAAGTAACCAGTTTCAGGATTGCATGCTGGCCAGCGTGATGATTCGAAATTATGCAGATATAACATGTCATCTTTGATAATGGCGCGAATTGGATAACCCCAGTCATGCGGACGCCCGACATCATGCCGTTCCTGTCCAAGAAGAACATGGTCCCGTACCGGGTTTACACGACCTGTTTTTTCAGAAAAGAAAATATCTGCAAGACTCCTGCCCGGACTTGGAGCCATTCCCGTGGTATTCCATGCAACTCCAGCCGCTTCAATAAATGTCGGCGCGAAGTCTATAAAACTCACAAAATCATCCACAACGCGACCCGGTTTCTTGATGCCTTTCTTCCACATGATTGCAAGCGGAAGATGATTTGAAAGTTCATACTCCTGTCCCTTCACGCGCGGGAACGGCATGCCATTGTCGGCAGTCACAACGACTATAGTATTATCGAGCTCTCCACGCTGTTCCAGCAGGTCAATCATGCGTGATAGGTGGGAATCGAAATGTTCTATTTCAAAAGCATAATCGAGCATATCGTTGCGTACCACGTCGTTGTCCGGCCAGAACGAGGGTACCTTGTCGATATCAATGAGGCGCTTGGCACCTTTGGCAACCCCCGAACCGTACTCGTAAGCACGATGTGGTTCAACACCACCATACCAGAAACACCATGGTTTATTTTTCGGCCTCGCATCGAGAAAATCTTTGAAGTTCGCAGCGTAATCGTTTTTCGAAATACCGGAAGCAGGCGGTGGCGCCGTTCGTTTATCAAACGGTTGACCCGCCAATAGACGGGGCTTGCCATCAATTTTGCCCGGTTCGCCAGGGGCCCAGCCCTTCGCCGTTTTACCAACGAAGTAACCATATTCCGCAAGTGCTTCCGCGTACGTCTTGAACTTTGAGGGAAAGAACGGAACATGATTACACGCTTCTTCAAGCTGCCATGGGTTACGGCCAGTGAGAATACACGCCCGTGATGGCGCGCATTTGGCGTTGGGCGTGTAAGCACGCGTGAAAAGAATTCCTTCGCGCGCCACGCGGTCAAAACCCGGCGTCTTTACCCAGCGGCAACCATAGGCACCAAAGGAGTTATAGGTTGCATCGTCAGCTACACAAAAAAGAATATTAGGTTTACAAGCAGATTCTTGCGCAAAGGCACATTTGCGGTCGATCGCATAATCCGGCATGGCAAATGCAGCCACCCCGAAACCGGATAGAAACAGGAATTCCCTGCGCGAAATATTTTTATTCATTTCCCAGATCTCTATTATATACCCAGTAGACCCGGCTTATTTTTCCGAATTTTATTGAGGCTTTATGACCTTTGGTAATCCTTCGATATCCAATGCAATGACGGTCGCGATCTTATCAGGCGCCTCCACCGGAATGGCAATGGTTACCCGGTTGTCGCATGTCGTCACGTTGAGAGACCGGCTATCGGTCAACATGACGGCTTTGGCTGGTTTGTTCACAAGACCAGGCAAAACCAATGTCTTGTCCGTCGGCCAGTCGAAGACATGAAGGTACAAACGCGTCTTGCCGCCTGCCTGTGATTTCTGCGTACATCGCCCCCAAGTCAGCTTTTCGAACGGACTGGCACTAGTACCGTAGATCGACTCGCCGTTGATCTTCATCCATGCACCAATAGCGTGCATCGACTTGATACTTTCTTCGGGTACGCTTCCATCCCCCTTCGGACCGATGTTCAACAGATAATTACCGCCCTTGCTTGCGATATCGATGAGATTTCGAATGAGTGTCTCATCAGATTTCCATGCCTTGTCATGTTCGCTGTAACCCCAGGTGGTATTTAATGTCATGCAGGTTTCCCAGTCAATGCCCGGCATGCCTGTCGCCGGGATATGCTGTTCTGGAGTAATAAAATCGCCATGTTTCGGATCAAGCCGGGGAATGTAACCCGCGGTGCCCATGCTCGACCAACCCGCTTCCTGACTGCGAAATAGACGGTTATTCATGATGATTGCAGGTTGTTTTTCGCGTACTTTTTGCATCAGTTCAAATGCTTTCCACGCTTCATCACCCTGAAAATCCTGCGCACTGTAATCCCACCAAAGCACGTCTACTACACCATAGTTGGAAACAAGTTCGTTGACCTCACCGTGCAGGTAGTCCAGATATTTCGCATGAGTTCGCTCACCATTAGGATACGGTTTACCCTTTAGAGGATGCGGTAATTGTTTGGACCGTGCATATTCGTATTGGTCATGATGCCAGTCGATGACAGAATGATAGAATCCTACACGCAACCCCTCGGCACGAGCAGCGTCAACAATCTCTTTCACAAGGTCACGATTCAACACTGAGCCGGCATCGTAATCACTGACCCTGGAATTGTGTAACGCAAAACCATCGTGGTGCTTGGTGGTAAATACTATATAACGGCAGCCTGCTTCCCTGGCGAGTTTTGCCCATTCACGGGCAAAGTCTGGTGAAGGTTTAAACAACGGGATAGCGCGCTTGGCATAAGTGTCGGTATCGACCTTTACCCGCTGTTGTATCCATTCCATTCCGCCTTTTGTTCCCACCGGTTTCCCATCCCAAGTACCAGCCAACCCGGAATACAGTCCCCAATGTACGAACATACCGAACCGAGCATCTCTCCACCATGCCATTCGTGCGTCCCTCTGTTCCTTAGTTTCGTTTATTTCCTGAGATGCCGCACGTACCACTGGAGAGATCATCATCGCTGCAAGAATTGCAGCAGCCACTGTCTTCATTATATTCACTTTCATATATTGTCCCTTCACTTTCGTTACTTTGTCATTCCCAACCTGTTGTTTACCTGTTTAATACCATTATTAAAATGAAATCGCGACGGCTGATGTTAAATTTATTTCTTTCTCTCTTTCCTCTTCAGCTTTTGTTTTGTGGAATCAGTTTTCTGATTTTCAATTGCCTTCTCCGGTGACCAGGCTGGATCCCCAGGATTAGTCGAAATCAGCGGACAACTGTCGTCATATTCCTTCTGCAGTTTTCCCAGAATGGCCATCATTTCCTTCACCTTGTCGGTACATTCCGGTTTGTCAGCAAGGTCACTTATTTCATGCGGATCTTTCTCCAGATCGAAGAGCTGGCTCTTGTTAATCCTAGGATAACGTATCAGTTTCCATCGTTCATTACGGACAGCACGCTGGCAGTTTCTATAAGCAGTAAAAACATAATCCCGCACCTTCACGGCTTTTCCAGTAATGACCGGTACGAGACTCTTGCTTTCCACCTCAGGCGGTATGGATGTACCAGTCAGTTCGCAGACTGTGGGATAAAGATCATAGAGATACGTGAAAGCACCCGTTTTACCGCGTGGAATGCCCGGCCCGGCTATAATCAAGGGTACATGCATTCCTCCAAACTCATAAAGGTTTTGCTTGCCAAATAATCCGTGCTCACCGATCGACAAACCGTTGTCGGCGGCAAAGATCACAATCGTATTGTCAAGTTGTTCGGCATCCTTCAAGACATCAATGATGCGGCCAATATGATGATCAAGACAGGTGATACATGCGTAATCATCGGCCAAATGCCTTCGAACAATCTCTGGCGTGCGCGGCCATGGCGCCAGTTTCTCGTCGCGCACGGTCATTTCACCGTTATCGAACGGATGTACCGGCAAGAAATTCTCCGGCAACGGGATTTTGGCAGGATCGTATTGATCCATGAATTCTTTTGGCGCAACTCGCGGATCATGCGGCACGGGCGGCGCCATGTAGATAAAGAAAGGCTTTGCAGTATTGCGGCCCCGAAGGTACTCAATGATCCGGTCTGCTGTTTTCTGGCTCGATACCTCGTGCTGGTCTGCTCCAATTCCCTGTGTATAGAGACATGTATCGAACGCTTCCATGCCTGGTAAAAATGAATTACCCCTCTTCCCTAGATGAAAAGTGTCATAACCACCGGCACTCATTGCCTTTGCCCACGGCGTGTAAGTATCATTACATGAATTTCCAAATCCGCCATTACTGATATGAAACACTGAACGACCGGTCAGGATCATTGTACGGCTTGGCATGCAGACGGCCCCACTGTTAGACCCCAGGCAATATGCATGCGTAAAAGACATTCCACGTTCAACCAGATTGTCAAGGTTCGGTGTCTTGATATTCGGATTACCCAGAGCCCCGATGCAATCCGGCCGCATATCATCAGCCAGAATAAACAAAACATTCGGCTTGCCTGCTGTAGCGCCAACACTGCGAGAAACACGATCTGCCGCTTTTAACCATACCGGCAACGCCACCGCGGTAACACAGACACCAGCCGTTTGAATAAATTCGCGTCTCGAATAATCATTCAATAACATTATTTTTTACCTTTCGCTTTATTTTTTCTTCCCGCCTTTGCTCCGGCAGGAACTGGAAGCGGCAGAAAGTCACGTTCCATTATCATCCATTCAGTGAGGGCCCATTTCAGTTCGTGTTCGATCCCGGCAAACTCCGGTTTACCTGCAAGGTTTTCAAATTCCCTTGGATCTTTCTCCAGATCATACAGTTCAATCATAGGTCGCGTAGGCGAGAAATAAATACGCGAAATCTCGGGAGAAAGCTTTCCACTGGCATTCATTTCCTCCAGTTCCTTCCAGAACTGGTCCCCGTTAAAATCCACCGGCGTATAAGGAATCTGCCAGAGCGCATTATAAATAAACTTATGAGTCTTGCTAACCACACAGCGACTCAGATCGAACGCCGCGCTATTCTGGGGCAGACCACCACTTCCATGCGCACCACGCTCGGCAAAAACATACTTTCGCCCTTCAAACGGCTCGCTGCACAGAAGTTTTGCAAAACTGACTCCCGTCATTTCGGGTAATGGCTTAAGCCCGGCAACCTCAAGGAAAGTCGGCGCCAGGTCCTCGGCAGAAACCAGTACATCTGTAGTTGCCTCAGCCTTTACAATGCCGGGCCAACGCACAAGCAAAGGAACATGAATTCCAAATTCATAAAGCGTACCCTTACCACGAAATTGCGAACAACCATTGTCGCCCATGAATGCAACAATTGTGTTTTGCGCAAGTCCTCGTTTCTCCAGTTCTTCCATTACCTTGCCGAAGTCGCTGTCAAAACGGGAAATCTCATCGTAATACCGGGCAAAATCCTCCCTTATAAGTTGTGTATCAGGATAATGTGCCGGTAATTTTAATTTTACCGGATCATGAGGTTGAGGAATTGCATTTTTATCCAGCGGTCGGTGAGGATCGTTGAAACAAAGCTGGAGAAAGAACGGCTTGTTTTTGGGTACGGTATCAAGAAATTCCCTGTATTGTTCAAGAATCGCAGGACCACCACTGGCCGTCTTACAGAAATCAACCCTCTTCTCAAACGTTCGTAATTCATGTTTATCGAAAAACTCATTCATCTCTGGAGTCCTGGCTCCACCATCAAGATGGTATGTCCTGCCTGCCACGCCGGTAAAATAACCATTCGTTCGAAGAACTTCCGGATATGTCCTGACATCCATCGGTAGAGGCGCGGAAAAACGTGTCATGGCAATACGTACAGGCGAACGGCCAGTCATTATGGTGGCGCGCGACGGTACACACTGCGGACACATCACGTACGCTCTGTCGAAACGCATTCCCTGAGAAGCAAATTTGTCAAGGTTCGGTGTTTTGATGTCGGGATTACCATAACAGCCGACATGTGGAAAACCGTGATCATCCGACAGAACCAGAATAATGTTGGGACGCTTCGCACCAGACAAACCGTCTACAGCTTGAAGATCACAAGGCGTGATGGTTATAGCTGCCGTACCGAGAACAAGAGTTGACAGAAAATCACGACGATCCAGCATTGAATTTGAGCCAATATCAGATGTTTTCCTCTTACCAATATGTCCAGTAATCTTCATTTTCTTTTCCTCTTTTTCTCTTCTTTCAATGCGGGTACAGCTTTTGTACGGCCTGCGGCAGCTGCAACTTCAGCAGGTTCAGGTATACGGCCCTGATCATTCGACTCGTCGATCCATTTCTCCAGCACAGCCCTTAACCGTTTCAATGCTTCCTGATGTTCCGGTTTGTCCGACTTCACGAGATTATTGATTTCATGAGGATCTTTCTCCAGGTCAAAAAGTTCTTCCGACGGCATTGTTGGCGCGGCCAGAACAGATTGGACTGGAGTCAGCTTTCCCTCAGAATTTAACTGCTTGATGAGGTTCCATACCGGATAGCTCCTTTCCTTATATTTATTCGGCGCAAGGAGTGGCCGTTCAGGCATGAAATTCCTGATATAGCGATAGCGGGTATCCCGCACCGTACGAAAACGCGCAACAGTCTCATCACAACGATCACGGGTACCAAATATATATTCTCTTGAAGTGGCTGCGCGATCACCCAGAAAGATTATTCCTTCCGTTTTCACAGGCTTCACTGCTCCGGCAATAGCCAGCATGGTCGGTGCAAGATCTATGGAAACAAGAAGCCTGTCATCAACCAGTCCGGGTTTAATTTGTTTCGGTGTTATAATTTTTTCCGGCCAACGGATAATCATCGGAACATGCAGGCCGCTGTCATAACAGAACTGTTTACCCCGTACATGTGCCTGACCATTGTCACCAAAAAATACCACGATGGTGTCATCAGATAGTCCATCTGTTTCCAGTTGTTTAAGAACCATGCCGATCTTGCGGTCAAGTTTGGTAGCAGAATCAAGGTAAGCCGCCCAGTCTTCGCGGGTAACCGGATGGTCTGGATAATACGGTGGAATTTCTACTTTCGCAGGATCAGCCTTCTTTGGAGCATCGAATTTGCGATGAGTCTCCTTGAAATTCACCTGCGCATAAAAAGGTTGATGTGCTTTCAAATCACTCCAATTATCGGAGTCGAAAGGCTTGCCCTCATAAGTAAAATTCCAATCGGTCTTCCCCGTCCCCTTGAAATCAATTCCGGGCGGAAATGACCTGATATTAGCCGTAAAATAGCCGGCTTCGCGAATAACATCGGTAAACACCCTGACACCGGCCGGCAATTGATAGCCATCATCACGATGCGAACGATGATTATGTGCGCCGATAGTCGTAGCATACATTCCAGTCATAAAAGCCGACCGGCTGGGAGAACAAACCGGAGCCGTAGTAAAAAACTTTGTGTATCGAACTCCTTCAGCGGCAAGACGGTCAAGATTGGGTGTCCAGACATCTTTTGCACCATAACAACCCAAATGCAGCCCGAAATCCTCTGCTATCAGCCAGAGAATGTTGGGCCTTTTTCCTTCAACTTTTTCCGCGGCTTTCAACCCCCGCCGTGTCGCAGTAACAGCCGTAGTACCAAAAACAAGAGTTGAAAGGAATTTACGCCGCGACAGATTTATTCCATTTTTCATAAATGAAATTCTACTGACATTGAGAGTATTGCCAGTTCAAAGATTATTTCTGTTTCTTTTTCACGACACCTTTGTTCCTGGCCTTTTCAAATGGACCATCTACACCGCCAGCAGGTTGAGAATCAGCAAACTGATCATCGTCTTTCACTTCCTTCTTGAGCCGGTAAAGTTCAGCTTTCAGCTTCTCAACAAGTTCCTTTTGAGAAGGATCATTGTATATATTCTTAAGCTCGCCCGGATCTTTTTCCAGATCATACATCTCCCACTGATCTTTTCTCCAGAAATAGATCAGCTTGTGAGTGTCGGTACGTACACCGTAGTGAGCACGGGTATTATGATGACCCGGATCATGATAGTAACGATAATAAAAACTCTTTCGCCAGTCAGCAGGCCGTTCGCCGCGCATTAACGGTACCAGACTCCGTCCCTGCATATCTGCCGGCACCGACAACCCCGCCGCATCCATGAATGTTGGCGCGAAATCCGGATTTATCGCGAGGGCATCCTGGACAGTACCAGCCTTTGTAACACCAGGCCATCGGACAAGAAACGGCATTTTGATGGATTCTTCGTACATGAAACGTTTGTCGTACCAGCCATGATCGCCAAGGAAAAATCCCTGGTCACTTGTGTATATAACTATCGTATTATCCCTGAGCCCTTCCTTGTCCAGGAAATCAAGAAGGCGCCCAACATTGTCATCAACTGAAGCAATACACCGTAGATAATCCTGCATATAACGCTGATATTTCCACTTGAGAAGTGTATCACCCGTTAAACCTGCCGGAGGATCCATCTTTAAGTCGGTTTTGGTCAGGTGATTGGCAACAGTCATGGTAGTTTCACGAGCAGCATCTGTCCGCGTGGAATAATCATCCCGCAAAGTGGTTGGTTCGGGGATTTCTTTATCTTCATACATCTTTGCATGTTTTTCATCAGGCTGCCAATTGCGGTGTGGAGCTTTGTTGTGACACATAAGAAAGAACGGTTTGCCTTGCCCTGAGCCTGTCGAAGGGTCCTTTGGTCTGTTCTTAATAAACTCTATGGCCAAGTCTGTAATGATATCTGTTACATAACCATCAATCACACGACGTCCTGATGGCTCAAGAAAAGCCGGGTTATGATAAACGCCCTGCCCCGGCAGGATTGTCCACTTGTCAAAACCAGTCGGGTCACTGCCAAGATGCCACTTGCCGAACATACCGGTATAATATCCAGCCGCCTGCAGATATTTTGCAATCGTCGGCTGCGAACCGTCGAAACGGTTGAATACAGGCACCCCATTTATGTGGCTGTACTTGCCGGTAATAACTGTCGCTCGGCTGGGCGTGCAGATGGAATTGACTGCATAACAATGATTGAAACGAACACCTTCTTTCGCAAGCCTGTCAATATTCGGTGTTTGATTAATCTTACTACCATATGCGCTGATGGCATGAGCCGCATGATCATCCGACATTATATAAACTATATTTGGCCTTTTTGCCGATGTATCGTCACCTTGTGAGAATCTTGAAAACATTAAAGCTGCCGAACCGAACCCGATATTTTTGATAAATTCACGTCGCGAACAGTTATTCATCTTATTTGTCCTCCTTGGATTGGGAAAGAGTCGGCGGCCCGCTTAACAGCCCAAGCGAAGCGAGAAACTTGTCAACCTCACCCAGGGTCTCAAGATAGTATTTATTTTCATTTTTACCGTAATTAAAGAAACCGTGTTTCTGCCCTTCGTAGATTCTCACTTCACAACGTGTTCCTGCCTTTTCCATCTTCGCCTTGAAATCATTCACACAGCTGCCAAGCTTGTCTTCTGAACCGAAGAAAATAATTCCCGGAGGATCACCTGCACTGATGTTGTTGATCGGCGACAATTCCTTGCTCTGTTCGGCAGCCGGGCCTGTACAGGGTGCAAACTGCTGCATGTCCAATAGCGGATTGAAAAGAACCATTGCGTTTGATTTTGCCGGAACTTTAAGGTCGTCCTGTGGATCATCGTTCCCGTCCATCATTCCTACAGCAGCGGCAAGATAACCGCCCGCAGAGCCACCTCCCGACGCTACGCGGTTAGGATCTATTCCCAGTTCACCTGCATGACTTCGAACCCATCGCATGGCCGACCTTGCATCCTGGATACACACTATCGGAAATTCCATGGCTTTTTTCTTGGAGACGAACCTGTATTCAACAAGCACAACAACCATGCCACGCGATGCCAGATACTTCGCATGTTCATTGAACTGTGAGGGGCTTCCACCGATAAAAGCTCCACCATGATAAAACACTATGGCGGGTCGTTTATCCTCGCTTTTCCAATCAGTCGGATTCACAACGTAAAGCTTGAGTTCCCGTTCCCCAACTTTTTTATAAACATATGGTTTTCCGGCAATAGTCCTGCCCTGGGCCATAACAACTATTGGCAGTAACAATCCGATCACAATCAATCCAATTTTTTTCACAAATCTTCTTCCTATTTCTCGGCCTTCTTTTTCTTTTTTCCTTTACCACGTTGCAGAACCTTTTCATCCCCATACGGTTTACCCCACGGCCATGGAACAGCATGAGTACGTTTTGCGTAATCTTCCCACAGTATCGTCATTTCCTTAACCTTGTCAGGCACCTTTTCCGCAAGATCATGCATTTCAGTGCGGTCCTTTTCCATATTATATAATTCCCAGGGCCCCTGTGGTCCCTTTGCGACAAGTTTCCATTGGTCAGCGGTACGGATTGCGCGGTTCCCTTCATGTTCCCAGAAAAGTGCATTCTTGCGGGGCAGCGGTTTGTCCTCAAATGCCGGCGCCAGACTGCAGCCTTCCATTGACTGGATCTGTTTGCCGCTGAATTCTACCGGATATTTTGTACCTGAAACATCAACACATGTCGCCATGATGTCAATCAGATGACCCGGTTGCTTTTCAAACTCTCCTTTACGTTTGATCCTGTCAGGCCAGTGCACAATCAAGGGCGTGGAAATTCCACCCTCGTGAACAAAATGTTTATAGTATCGGAACGGCGTATTGGAGACATTGGCCCAGGCTTCGCCATAAGCAATCCATGTTTCTTTTGGTCCCGGCATTGGAACCTGGCCGCCTTGTTTATCAACCCGTCCAACCCCTTCGGCACATGCGCCATTATCCTGTAAAAAGAATATAAGGGTATTGTCCAGTAAACCATTCTTCTTCAGTGACTCAACAATCTTGCCAACGCCGGTATCCATGCGACTGACCTGCGCGGCATATACCTCCATGCAACGGGCTTCCCAGTCTTTGCGCACGACCTGATCCCACTTGCCGAATTGCGGACTTAATTCCCAATCCGGATTGATCAGTCCCAATTTCTTTTCACGCTCAAAACGGGCGAGACGGATCGTATCATAACCAGCCTCGTACTTGCCCTTATGTCTGGCGATTTCATCTTCAGGCGCATGGAGGGGCCAGTGTGCCGCAGTGTACGCCACATACATGAAGAACGGCTGCTCTTTTTTCCCGCTGATATGTCCATTTACGAAACGGACGGCATTATCGCTGATGGCATCTGTGAGATAATATTTTCCCGGTGTATAATCAGGATCAGAATCTGCGGTGATGGATGTATTATCCCGCGTCAGGGTTTTCGGATCGAAATAATTGGCTGCGCCGCCGATGATTCCGTAATACCGGTCAAACCCGCGCTGAAGAGGCCAGTTGTGTTTATCATTTTCCTTTTCTTTAAACGGAGTCACATGCCATTTTCCAACGCAGTAAGTACTATAACCCGCCGGTTTAAGTGCTTCTGCAATTGTCACGGCGTTACGGCTCAAGTCACCCTGATAACCATCAAGGCCATTGTTCTGCATCATGTGCCCGACCGCTGCCTGGTGCGGATAAAGTCCGGTCAACAGGCAGGCTCGGGTCGGACAACAACGGGCAGTATTATAGAACTGGGTAAAGCGCAGACCATTCTCAGCCAGCTTGTCCAAGTTGGGTGTTCCTATCTCACTGCCATAACAACCAAGATCTGAGAATCCCATGTCGTCAGTCAGAATCACAATGATATTTGGACGCTTTTCAGAATTTTCTGCGCCAAATGACTGTCGTAAATTACCCGGGAGACAAAACGCGCCAACTCCAAACCCCATCATTCCAATAAAATCACGTCTCGAAAAAGTCTGCCTGCTCATAAACATACCTCGCCTTAACATAAGATAACGCAAGTTTGTGTATTCTATTGTATTCAAAAGGGGAAAACAAAAGATTTCCCAAGGTGTTTGACTTTTATTCAACAATCTTAACTTTCAAGCCGAAAATTTCCATTATCTCTTTGCATCCGGCTGGTTAATTGGCTAGTTTTTCACACATTCAATTCTGCTGGCTAACCAGCAAATACAGAATCAAAATTGTAATGATTTTAAATGGAGGACTGAAAGCATGAAGAACGACTCAATCTGCAAGTATCTGGGAACCATTCTCGCTCTGATTTGTCTCGGCAACTGTGTTCAGGCCGCCGTAGGTTATGATAACACTCCCCTTATCCCGGGACAAAAATGGCGCGTGCATGACAGTACCCGCCCCCAGCCTGTCGTAGTCCAACCCGGCACATTCAGCTCACAGGAACAGGCCGGCAAGCCGCCATCAGACGCAATCATTCTTTTTGACGGCAAGGACCTTTCAAAATGGTACGGCAACGAAACCATTACGAATGACGGCAAGAAAGTTATCCGTCAGTGTGAAGCGAAATGGAAGATCGAAAAAGATTACATGGAAGTTGTTCCAAAAACCGGCGCCATCTTCACAAAGGACGGATTTGGATCATGCCAGCTTCACGTTGAATGGGCAGCCCCAACAGAAATCAAGACGAACAGCCAGGGGCGCGGGAACAGCGGTATTTTCCTGATGAACAAATACGAAGTGCAGATACTCGACTCATATGACAATGAAACTTATGCGGATGGCCATGCGGCTTCTATTTACGGTTCGTATCCTCCTCAGGTAAACGCTGTGCGTAAGCCCGGTGAATGGCAGGTTTATGACATTGTTTTCGACGCACCTGTCTTCAAGGATGGTAAAATTGAAAAACCTGCATACGTGACTGTTTTCGTTAACGGTGTTCTGGCCCAGAATCACGTCGAAATTCTCGGTACAACATTCCATAAAAAAGCGCCGGCTTACCAGCCTCATGGTGACAAGGAACCCATTCAGTTACAGGACCACAATAATACAATGCGCTTCCGCAACATCTGGATTCGTCCGCTGAAAGAACCGGATTTGAAATAAAGTTCTGTCAATCGGAAAAATGAAAACGCCGGCAGTTCAAATGCCGGCGTTTTCATTCTAAATTCTTGTATTCCTTCTTTGCCCTTTGCTGATTATATTTCATTTTTTCGGCTAATGGCAGTTGACGTTACAGCTTTCTGCTCACCTTACTGCGAGGATCATCAAATTCATCCTTGCCGCGTTGAACATACCCACCTGGATGAAATCTTCGCTTTGTAAGTCCGTCAGGTTCCTCGACTGGTACTGTCCGTTCAATCTTCTGGGGAATAATTGGACGGTCTTCCTGTTTCTTCAGCCATTCCGGTTTCAATTCAAGCCGGGTGATTGTGGCATTATAGAACTCCTTGAGGACTTTCTTGTCATTTTCGTTCCCGAGCAAAACAATTCCTCTGCCGACAATAGATTTTGCCCGTTCAACGTTCCTGAGGTTCATTATAGCAATATCGATCATTTCGATATAAGGCTTCACTTCTTTGGGATATCGTGATGCGATTTTTTCGTAACCAGTCATTGCTTCTTCGTATAATCCCTTTGCACGTTTGGCCTGCGGTACACTGTACATCGGTTGCGGACCGTCGAATCTATCAGATGGATAAAATAGAGATGAAAATGGCTGAGCCAGGATGGCTGTTATCGCAGGCGCTATCACAATTGCACCAAGAAAAATAAACGGCAAAGTAACCAGCAACCCGACAATTGAACCTCCCGTACCACCAGCAACAAAAATACCAGCCAGGAAACAGCCAAACCCGACTATCAGCCGGACCCTGAATTCTTTGAACAACTTCTTATATACACTCATTACTTGCTTTTCTTGTTTCCGGACCTCGCACGTGCAGGAGGTTCCTTTATGGGTTTCAGAATTGTGATCGGTACATCATTTTTCTGCGGGACTCCGGGAGTGCTCCTGCCATCGGTAACAAATTTTTCAAGAAGTTTAGTCAACCGCTCAACCACATCGGTGTGTTGTTCCTGAATATTCACCTTTTCACCAACATCACCAGACATGTCGTAAAGTTGAACTTTCGGCGAACCCCCTTTCAATGCTTCCGCATCACGTGGCTTGCTCCATCCGCCAGACCCTGGGCACAGTTCCAGCTTCCAGTTACCCTGTCGAATTGCGAAGTTCCCGTTAATGGAATGATGAACAACTGCTTCGCGTAACGGCTGGCTGGCCGTTCCAAGTATCGCCGGGAGAATATCAACACTGTCTTCACCGGCAACATCCGGAAGCTTTGCCCCGACAATGGCCGCGCATGTTGCAATCAAATCAGTCAGACATACAAGCTGATCACTTTTAGAACCACCTTTGATTTTCCCAGGCCAACGGCAGATGAACGGGATGCGATGGCCGCCGTCCCAGATGTCGGCCTTATGACCACGGAAGATATAACTCGGATGATGTCCTTTTGCCTCAAGTTCGGGAATATTTGCCACCGGTGAACAGCCATTGTCACTTGTAAATATGACAAGTGTATTATCGGCTATTCCGTTGCGATCCAGCGCTTTCATTACCTCACCAACAGTCCAGTCAGTCTGCATCACAAAATCGCCATATTTGTTCAGCCCGCTTTTGTCCTGCCATTCACTGGCAGGAACTATTGGTGCATGCGGAGAATTCAGAGGCATATATATAAAGAAAGGAGTACCATCCTTGGCCTTTTTCGAAATCCGGTCAATATACTCAACAGTCTTTCTAGTGATAGTCGGAAGAACTTCCACAGCCTTGAAGCCTTTTGCCGTCAAACCTTCCCTGTATCCGCCTTCTTTCGTTATTTCCGTGGGAATACTCACCGTCTTATTGTTCTCGATGAAAACAAAAGGCGGCATGTCGAGTGAAGCGGAAATACCATAATAATAATCAAAACCGCAATCCACCGGACCACCAACAGCCGGCTTGCTGAAGTCGACATTGGTGGCATTCTTTATTTCATCAGGAAGCGGTTCATCAGTGGTCCTTGCCCAGTCCATGCCAAGATGCCATTTACCGAAACAGGCCGTGTCATAACCATTCTGCTTCAGAAGCGAAGCCACTGTCATTCTTCCGGGCGTTATCAGTCGTGAAGAATATCCGCCAAGCACGTGGGTTTGCAATCGCGTCCGCCAGCAATAACGTCCGGTCATCACCCCATATCGCGTCGGAGTACAAACTGATGAACCGGAATGCGCATCTGTAAAAATCATTCCACCCGCGGCAAGCTTGTCCATGTTTGGCGTAGCAATCTTACCGTCTGGGTTCAGACATTTCACATCTCCATAACCCAGGTCATCACAAAGGATATAAATTATATTTGGTAGATTTTTCCTGGTTTCTCCAGCCCTCAACCATGTCGGCAATGCAAAAGCAACAGTACCAAAACCAGCGGACTTCAGAAAATCACGACGATTTAAATCAGGCATTTTTCACCTCGTTTCCTTATGTACAAATAGCGGGATTAACCCACTAATTAAACGATGTCCCGATCATTTGAATTGCTGAACGTATTCCAGAAACTTTCTGGCAGCCTTGTCAAGATTCTCAACCGAACCACCACCATCAAGTACTTCGCACATTTCGTAGGTTATATAACCCTGGTAACCAATTTCCTTCAGGGCATTGATAAAATTTTTGTAATCAACAATACCTTCCCCCATTGGCACAGCCCGTAAAACGGCATCCTGGAGGAGATAATTGGTCAAATGATTATCATACTTATACCGTGGGATACGTATATAGTCGGCTGTCGTTGTATGTACTATATATGGCTTCATCTTGAAGACAGATTGCCGGATTTCTTCGGCGCTCAAACCTTCCAGGGTTGGAGACCATGCATCCCAGGCAGCCATAACATTCGGCAGGTTTACTTCTTTCAAGAGCCAGTACATGGCATTGTGATGCAGGCCAATGTCATGGTGATTCTGTACGGCAAGCGTAACGCCATACTTCGCCGCTTCTTTGCCGGCAAGTTTCAAACCTTCAAGTACTGCCTCATACTGTTTATCGTAAGGAATACCAGGACGCTCGTATCCGGTAAATATTCGTACCATGCTGGTACCAAGGTCTTTTGCAAGTTTCGCCACTTCACCGACGTAGGCTGCCTGGATTTCAACATTCGGTACACCTACCTTGTCAATACCCGCTGTAAAATCGCAATACCCTGCAAGGCAAACAAGTTCGAGTCCCAATTCATTAATTCTGGCCTTTAATTTTCGCCGGGCTTCGCTGTCATAATCGAGCACTGATACATGCGGACGTTTTGCAACGAGCATTATACCGTCGTAACCAAGTTCCTTGGCTTTAACAAGGAATTCATCGACAGTAAGTTTTGCCTGACCGCGCCAGATTCCCATGTAACTTACTGAATGAAGGCATGTCTTGACCTTGAAATCTTTCGGGTTGCCTGTAGGTACTTTCTGCGCAATAACAGGAACAGCAATACATAATCCAAATCCTAACGTTAACAGCCATTTCTTCATAGTTTATCCTCCCGAATATCCCGTCTTTTCTCACCATTTTACCGTCTTGATTTCCCGCTTATACTTTACTTGTCCTTTTACGTCAACAAGCTGAATAGTTTAAAAGCCCGGAATCCCTAAACAATAATTGGGGCTTGTGCAATCACAGTGAATATAATACAAAAACGCGAAATTGTGTGGCTTGGACTGAAAGGGCGATCCAGCAAATAGCAGTGCTGAGAAATCGTTTCGAAATCATTAGGAGTACAACCCAATATGAGTACAGAAAAAAAGAGCATGTTCGTAACGGATGACGGAAGGAACGTAGTGGTCACATTCATCCTTGTAAGCTCGTTGTTCCTCCTCTGGGGATTCTGCAACGGTATGATCGACGTGATGGATAAGCATTTCCAGACGGAACTTAAGCTTTCACTTGCCCAATCTGCATGGGTACAGTTCGCACATTATCTTGGATATTTTCTCATGGCAATTCCAGCAGGCTGGCTGGCAACCAAACTGGGTTACAAAGGCGGTATTATTGCCGGACTCCTTATGGTGGCCGTCGGCGGATTCTGGTTTATCCCCGCGACTAAAATCGCTTCCTTCTGGGCCTTCCTGTTGGGAGTTTGCGTCATCGCCGCTGGTCTCACTTTCCTTGAAACGATCGCCAATCCGTATACCACCGTGCTGGGCGACAAGCGTTACGCGGCAACTCGTATCAACCTCGCACAGTCCTGTAACGGTATCGGCTGGATTTTTGGCCCAATCGCTGGTGCCGCGTTCTTCTATGGAAAAGACTCAAGCGGTCAAAGCACCGGGTCTGCAACACTTTGGATACCATACGCAGCTGTAGGCGTAGTTGTGCTTGTTCTGGCAATAATATTTTATTTTGCCAACGTTCCCGACATCAAAACAGAGGATACTTACCACCTGGATGATTCTGCTCCGAACGTTTCACATTCAATCTGGACTCATCCTCACTTCGTATTGGCCGTAATTGCACAATTCCTGTATGTTGCTGCCCAGGCCGGTATATTCAGTTTCTTCATCAATTACATGACTTCACAGGTACCTCCATTACCTGAATCCTGGACTTCCGGTTTTTTGAAAAGCTGGCTTGAACCAGGCACAGCAGGAGGAGCCGTCAGGCTGACCGACCAGGGCGCTGCAAAGCTGGCCTCTGTAGGTTTTGTATGCTTCCTTATAGGCCGCTTCTCCGGCGCTGCCATTCTTAGAACATTCTCAGCTCACAAGGTCCTTGGCCTTTACGGTCTCATGAACGTCATGGCCTGCCTTCTCGTGTTCCTGAAGCTTGGATGGATCTCTGTAGTTTGTGTATTCCTCAGCTATTTCTTCATGTCCATCATGTTCCCGACGATTTTTGCTCTCGGGATTTACGGGCTCGGTGCAAGAGCAAAGAAAGCTTCATCTTATATTGTAATGGCAATCATGGGGGGTGCAATTCTCCCTAAACTGATGGGGCATGTTGGCGACTTGTACGACATGTCACGTGCATTCATCGTACCGCTGGGTTGCTTTGCATTTGTTTCCTTCTATGGTTACTTCTGGCCCAAGTTCAGCAAGGCGGAATCCATGCATGTGGATCCAACCCGCGGCGGACATTGACATCAGAAACTGTCAGTAACAAGGGCCCTCAATCGAGGGCCCTTTTTTTATTCAATAATTTTGGTTGACCTGGCACCAGAATTATCGTACCAATACAGGAACATTAGACCATCTAAGGAACAAGGTGGACCTATGAAACCAGCCACAAAGAAATCTCCCGCGGGAAAAGGAGGGACCGGAGTACCGATACTTCATCGCACACTGACCATTCTCGACCATCTTCGCCTTCATCCTCAGGGACTTACCCTCAGCGAAATCGCACGAGAACTCCACTTTCCTAAAAACACGGTATATCGAATTCTCAACACCTTAAGCGTACACGAATATATAACACGTGACACCGACTCCCTTCGTTACCTGCTGAGCAGGAAAATGGTCACCTTCGCTTACGGCTCTGCCCAGGACCGTACTTTGATGGAGTCCTCCCTGGATGTTATGCGCCGTCTCCGGGACATGATCACAGAAACCGTCGTTATCAGTATTTTTGACCGCGGCGAAGGTATCGTTCTGGAACAGGTCCAGGGACTTCATCCATTTCGTTTTGTATGCGATCCCGGCACGCGTCAACCCGTCATCTACGCCTCTGCCTCCACGAAAATTATTTTCGCATTTCTTCCGGCAAAAGAACGAGAAGACATTATTAAAGGAATTTCGTTCAAACGCATGACCGCCACGACAATCACCTGTCGTAAAGATTTCATAAACGAACTGGCAATGGCACGTTGTAACGGTTACGCTGTCGACCGTGCCGAAGCGCTGCACGGAGTGCATTGTGTTGCCACGCCTGTGCTAAATTACCAGGGGTATCCAGTCGCGGCCATAACGACAACAGGTCCAGCAGAACGGATGCCCATCTCCGCTTTTCCCCGCATCGGCACGCTCATGAAAAAGTATACCGCCGAAATCTCCAGAAGGTTAGGCTACGGGTTGAACCATAACGACAGTCAAAACGAAAAAATGGAGATGGCATCATGAAATACGGCAGAATTACTCTCCAGAGATTAAAGGACATCATGGCTTTTCTCATTGCAATAACCATTATCATGATGACGTCAACCCCTGCCCTCGCCAAAGACCCATCCTGGTACGAAAAAAAAGATACCTGGCTGGAAACGATGCGTGCCGCCCGGGAAGCGCTTGCCAGCCAGGCTCCAGTCAAGGCCGATGATATAAAAGCACAAACTCAACTTCGTAATGCACGCGAACAGCTTTCCAACATGTTGAAACGTGATTTCCCCGAAATGCTGAAAGACCGGTTATACAAAACCGAGATAACCACGGTCTGGTCCGCCGACTGGAAACCGGGTGATTTCCGTGAACTGGCCCGGCGTTATGTCCGTGCCTGCAACGCAACCTTAACAAAGGAAGCAACAACAATAGCTGAATCCACAACATCCCTAACCCAACTGATGCAGGTACGGGAGATTTACAGGAAATCCATGCAATTCAGCGACACCATCCGCCGCATCGAATCCATAAACATCGAGGCAGTTGGTCGCGCCATTTTCGACATGGCGAAGACATGGCCGGATAAATACAATGCAACGCCCCATCTGAAGAGCCTAGATGAATTCAAACAGAAACGTGATGTCCTATTACAGTCATTAAAGGAATCAGAACCAGAGGCACTTGCAGAAGCAGACAAGCTGGCTAACGCTGTACGTTCTGCCCTGCTCGCTAATCCACTTCTGGAATTTGATAAAATAATTTTAGTCCGTCGCGGACTCTCAGGCCATCCGGGCCTGCCGCAAAACTGGCAGGGTAATAGTTCATTACCCAAAAAAGGTTACGACAATGAAATTATGTCCATGTCCCTGAAGGATCCTGAAGCAAAATTAACCACACTTTATAAACCGGGCGATGGTGGATTTGCAGGTGACCTTTGTCTTCATTTCAATGCCGACCGGCTTCTCTTTTCTTCAATAGGTACAAACGGCTGCTACCAGGTGTTTGAGATCGGACTCGATGGAAAAAACCTGCGCCAGGTCACGCCAAATATCGACAATGATGTTGATAATTATGAAGGCTGTTATCTTCCGGGAGGAGATATTCTCTTCAGTTCCACCGCCACTTTTCTTGGCGTACCATGTGTTTTTGGTAGTTCACATATAGCCAACTTCTACCGCCTCGATACGCGTTCCGGCACAATCCGCCAGTTGACATTCGAACAGGAGCACGACTGGAGTCCTGTTGTGCTTCCCAACGGTCGCATTCTATACCAGCGCTGGGAATACACGGATGCCGCCCATGCCAATTCGCGCATGATTTTCCACATGAACCCTGATGGAACCGATCAGCGCGCTTATTCCCGGAGCGGATCATTCTTCCCTGGTTCCTTCTTTTATGCCCGTCCCCTCCCCGGCAACCCACGGCATATAATAGGAATAGCATCAGGCCATCATGGTGTTGCACGGGCCGGTAGACTGTTAATTCTCGATCCGGCACAGGGCCAGCGTGATGGAGATGGAATAGTCCAGGAAATCCCCGGCTACGGTAAACACACAGAACCGCTGGTCAGAGACACCCTTGTAAATGGTGTCTGGCCGCAATTCCTGACTCCATTTCCGCTAAGCGAGAAATACCATATCGTATCAATAATGCTGCAATCCGATGGTCTCTGGGGTATCTATCTGGCAGACACTTTCGACAACCTGACGCTCATCAAAGAAATTGAAGGTTCCGCCCTTTTACAACCGATTGCTGTTCAGAAAACTACAGAACCTATCACCATACCGCCGCGTATCAATCTCGCCATTGACACCGCTACTGCTCATATAATCGATATCCATGCCGGTCCCGGCCTTGAAGGCGTGGCGCGCGGAACAGTCAAACGACTCAGAATATATGAATACTATTTCTCTCACCGCGGAATGGGCGGGCTTTACGGAACTCTCGGCTTCGATGGTCCCTGGGACATCAAGCGCATAATCGGAACAGTCCCGGTTGAACCTGACGGCTCCGCATATTTCATCATCCCGGCAAACACGCCGCTGGCAATTCAGCCGCTTGACGAAAAAGGCCAGGCCCTTCAGTTGATGCGTTCATGGCTCACTGCCATGCCGGGCGAAAATGTCTCCTGCATTGGCTGTCATGAATCACCAATTGAGGCCCCGATCACCCATTCTTCGTCAGCGGCTAGAAACAAACCTTCCACAATCAAATCGTGGTATGGACCAACACGCGGGTTCAGTTTTATGCGGGAAGTTCAACCCGTCTTGAACAGGTACTGCACAGGATGTCACGGTTCTAAAGATCTCAAGACAAATGACGGCAACCCAATACCAAACTTTAAAGGCGACGAAATGTTGACAGACTGGCAAACCCAGCAGTCCGGACACTGGGGCGGCGGCGGCAAATTCACCAAAACTTATTTTGAACTCCAGCGATTTGTACGCCGGGCCGGTATTGAAGGTGATCGCCGGATGTTTTCTTCCATGGATTTCCATTTCAGTTCCACAGAACTCGGCCAGATTCTTCGAAAAGGTCATCATGGTGTCCAGATCGATGCAGAATCATGGGAACGGTTGACAGCGTGGACAGACATGAATGCTCCCTATTATGGCACCTGGGGCGAGATCCCTCCGTTCGACAAACAACCTCACGTTAAAACCGTGGTGGGTCGTGCACAGGAGTTTCGAAGGAAATACGTATCTATGGGTCCTTTCCCCAACTACGAAGAAATTCCTGAAACGCCAGAATATGATTCCACACCAGTCAAGCCATCCGAAATCAAAAATCCCTGGCCGACACCGAGCATCGGCTCGGGCAGGCAACAGTTAACAACCGAAAACGCTTCCGGTTGGCCTTTCGATACGGCAGTCGCTGTAACCAAACAAAAAGAGACTGTTCCATCAGGTACTTCCGGAATTCTGAATTTGTCACTGGCAGACAAAAAACAAACCCCGATTCAATGCCGCTATGTCCGTATAACTGCCGGCCCCAACCGCTGGATGAATTTTGCAGAAGTACAGGTTTTTGCCGGCGGACAGAACATTGCCGTCGGGAAAAAGGCAACACAGTCCAGCACTTACGGGGTTTGTTCGGCAAGCCGTGCTGTTGATGGAAATACAGATGGTGAATATGCGAAAAATTCCCTAGCCCATACCGGCAATGGAGAAAACGAATGGTGGGAAGTTGACCTCGGCGCTGTTACAACCATTGAACGTTTAGTCATATGGAATCGAACAGATTGCGCCATGGAACGCCTGGCCGGCGTTACGGTTTCCCTGTTTGATGTGGACAGGAAAGAAGTCTGGTGCAAAAAGACGGAAAAAAATCCAGGTAGAACTGTTTACCTTCTAAATGAAAACCCGGCCTTTGCAAATCTCGTGTGGATACCTGCAGGTGAATTTATTATGGGCAGTACTGCCGGTCATTTTGACGAGAGTCCCGCAACGCTGGTAAAAATCAAGAAGGGATTTTGGATGAGCAAAGTTGAGATCTCAAATGCCATGTACCTGCAGTTCAATCCAAAACACGAAAGCCGGAATGAAGACCGGCATGGCTATCAGTTCGGGATCACCGGTTATGATCAGGACCAGCCGGATCAACCTGCAATACGCATATCATGGGAAGAAGCTATGGCTTTTTGTAAATGGCTTTCCCGGAAAACAGGCAAGAAAGTAACTCTACCAACAGAAGCACAATGGGAATGGGCCTGTCGCGCGGGTACGTCCTCCCAATTCTGGTACGGTGATATCAACACCGATTTTTCGCTGTTCGCCAATCTCGGCGATAAGATGTTGTCCTATTTCGCGGGTAATCCATATACACAGGACTGGAAGGCTGCCGCATATAAAAATCCAGGCAAATATGATGACTGGATACCACATGACACCAGGTTTAATGACGGAGGTTTTGTGACAGAATTAGTCGGCAAATATAAACCAAATCCATGGGGTCTTCACGATATGCATGGCAACGCCTGGGAATGGACCAGATCTACTTACAAACCTTATCCATATAAAGATGATGATGGACGGAACCAGGTTGAAGATGTTCCTGCCGGCACCGAACGCGTTGTCCGCGGCGGTTCATGGTATGACCGGCCATTCCGATGTACCTCAAGCTTCCGCCTGCCTTACCGTCAGTTTCAACGGGTTTACAACGTTGGATTCCGTATAATTGTGGAAGAAGACTAAAAGTTTGACATGAATAAATGTAAAGTAAATGTCTTGTTCCTCATCAGCATGCTGTTCGCCGCCGGGATCAATCAGGCAGCAACATCAATGCGTGACCAGATAGAAGACGACTGGTTGAAGCAAGCCAAAGCCTGGGATCCAATTACTTCAATACAAACCAATACCACTGGAGTGGCACAGCAGAAATCGGAATTCGAAAAACCTATTCATTATTTTATCGAACGGGGACGTTTACTGGCAGCTGATCTCAAAAAGCAGGGTATTGATACAACTTCGTTTGAACAGGAGTTTAACGATCAAGAGTTCAGCGTTGCAGCATCACAATCTTCTAATACTGCTTCTATCGATGCACAGAAGGCGCTTTATCTTAATGTCCGCTGGACGTTTCGCCGGCTTGCCTTCCGAAATCCATTGCTAAATTTCGATCGCCTCCTGTTCGTGAAACGTTTCGGGCAGCAGACTTATCCTGATGTCTGCCTGAACCACATGCCATGGGTTTCCCGGCCCGGAGGAGATTTGTGCATTCTCTCCATGACTGGACCGGAAAATAAGCCACAAACTAAAAATATTCTTAAGGGCACATTGGGACCGGGACATGTCCACGGCATGGATCTCTGGTGGGATGGCAGTCGCATAGTATTTGGTTACGCAAAGGCAAAAAGTAATGAACCACCGGAAGGCTGGCTTGATCGCCGGACAAATTATGACTTGCGGCGCTCGGAAGAGCCCATTCACATCTTCGAGGTTGGCACGGATGGCAGCCGGCTACGACAGATTACCAGCGGAGAGTGGAGTGATCTCGACCCGACCTATGCGCCCAACGGTGACATCGTATTCGTCTCTGAACGTTGTGGTACGTCGCTCCAGTGCAATGAATACGACAAGGATGAAACCAGTTGTAATCTTTATGTCATGCGACCCGATGGCAGTGGTATCCGTAGGCTCAGTGTCAACAAAGACGGTGACTACCTGCCGCACACGCTTGATGATGGTACCATCGGCTACACTCGCTGGGAATATCACGAACGCAGTTTCGCGTTTATCCAGTCGCTGTGGTTTATCCGGCCCGACGGTACCGGCGCAGATGCGATATTCAAACAGCATTTTACCAACCCGTGGGCACTGGAAGAGGTCCGTTCAATTCCCAGTATTCGTAAACTCGTCGCCATCGCCACCGGACACCACACACTTGCTGCCGGGCCGGTGGTAATCATTGACACCGCGCCCGGCATTAACGAACCACGCGGTATCGGCATCGTTACTCCCGGCGTAAAACCACCCGAAGGCGGCATGGACGGCGTACCAGTGCAGGAAGGTGGCGCGTTCGACCGGGGCGGCTTTTACATGTATCCGTGGCCGCTCTCAGCAAAAACTTTTCTTGTTTCCTACAGTTATGGCACCGGCAAGACAGGACTGGCGAGCGAAGTTGATCCAAAAGGTTATGCACTGTATCTCATTGATGTTTTCGGCACGAAGGAACTGCTCTATCGTGATCCGGACATTTCGTGTTTTATACCGATCCCTCTGCGTGCCCGGCCGCGTCCACCCGTACTGCCTGAACTCGTGGACTTGAATGTACCATACGCAACGTGTGTTGTCAGTGACGCGAGTTTTGGCTGTAACGGCATAGCCCCGGAACGTATTCGCTATCTCCGCATCGCCGAGCCGGTTGGCTGGCCATACGACAACCAGCACGGTGGCCAGCGATATGTCGAAGACCACAACTGTCAGAAACCGAGCGGTGAAAAGCGTATTCTCGATAACTGGACACCCGTGCGTATTCTCGGCGATGTGCCTGTCGAACGCGACGGCAGCGCGCACTTCCGCGTGCCGATGGACACGGCAGTATATTTTCAATTGCTCGATCAGAACCATATGGAACTCCGCCGTATGCGCAGTTTCATCAGCTTCCAACCCGGTGAACGCCGTTCCTGCGCCGGCTGCCACGAAACGCGTAATATCGTACCGCGCCTCGCTCCTGTTCCGCTTGCTGCGCAACGACCCCCATCTGATCTAATTCCTCCGCCATGGGGCGACCGGACAGTCAATTTCCTGCGCGATGTCCAGCCGGTACTCGACTGGCACTGCGTGCGGTGTCATGGCGGATTGAAACCAGCCGGTGGTTTGAATTTCTGCGGCGGCCTGACATCCTTTGACCTGGCAGTACCGGGCTACGGCTACAACCGCGCCTATGCAACCATCATGGCCAACGACCTTGTCTCGTGTTCACCAGCACGCAAGCAGGATGCAACCGTTACGCCGCCGCTGGCCTATGGCTCACATAAAAGCAAACTCATTGATGTGCTCAACAAAGAACCCCATGCCAAACGTGTAAAGCTAAGTGCTGAAGACAGGTTGCGACTGACAATGTGGATAGATTCCAATGCGCCATATCATGACCATTTTGTTAACAAGAGGCCCAAACAACCAGCTTACGATCTTGCCGCCGACATGGAACTGGCAAAACAGATCGCTGCTGTACATGAAAAGCGCTGTGTTACATGCCACAAACCCTCTGAAATCTCGCGCCTGGACTGGATCGATATTTACAACCCTGCAAAAAGCCTGTTTCTAAAAGCACCTCTTGCTAAAAATATGGGTGGTACGGACAAATGTGGACAATCGGTTTACAAAAACCAGGATGATTCAGACTATAAAAGCATTCTTCAACTCATCGAAACCGCTGTCAATAAGGCCTGGGAAAATCCACGCCGCGATCTGGTCTCAATGAAACACTGAAACAATAGAATACAAACTCGCTTTCGTCAGGAGAATAAACAGCTATGTACTCCTACTCTTATTCCGCCATGCGTTCGGCATGGCGGGGTAAACGTGGCGCGAATTGGTGTTGCCCATCGTCCGTCAGCCGACGGACGTCGGACTAAAACAGGAACGCGTCAACTTGTCATGGCTCCAAGGCATCTGAAGTCCAAGGGATACTCTCGGTATCCGAGGACTTCAGTAACGAAGGAGACGGGGTAAGTTCACACGTGATCTGTTTTGACCAATTCGCGACGCTTTTAGGTTTGAAAACTTCACTTCCCTAAAAGCAACTTTTCGACCGAGTCGCCAGACTTTTCAACCCGTCGCGGATTATCAACCGGCTTGAATGCCGGATTATGCGTACGCAATGATCCCTTGGGAAGATAATCCCACCGCAGCGTTGCCGGATACTTCACTTTAATCATCTTTATGTCCTTGCGCCTGGCAAGTGCCTCTTCGGTTTTCTGCTTAATCAGACGATGAGCTTCTTCCACCGGCACAATATCCGCACTCTGGGGACCTGTCCCTTTCTTCACCTCACAGGTAATCACACCCGGAATCCACGCCTTCGCCTCCGCACACACCTTGTCATCGCCCGAAACCATCACCACTGGGACTTTATGTTCCGCCGCAATCGCCGCATCCACACCGATCTCTCCCACTTCTCGTCCATTCAACCACATCCCCTGGATTGATGCCGAAGAATAGGAGTGTGCAAGGACCCCTCCTGGTGTCAATGCCATTGCATGATATCCCAGCAGGATAAGTGCATCAGCCCCATCAAAATCCTTGAATCGCACACCCGGCGTAGGGCCCTGGACCAGCTTGGCGCGCGAATCAATCAACTTCGCATTTACATTCGTACCGCCCCCATGTCCGTCCCGAACCACAACCTCTGTAGCACCAGCCGCAAAACATCCGGCGATACAAGCATTCATGTCCTCAGCCATGAATTTCTTTCCCTCATCCTTACGCGTCCCGCCGATCTGTTCACTGCCTGTGATCCCACTGCATCCTTCCATATCGGTAAACACATACACCTTGAACGCCTGCGCTGTATTGGAAAACGTGAGACTGAGAATCAACAGGAACAGGATTATGGTTTGGTTGGTTATGGATAACTGCCTTTTAATTAAATTCATGTTTAAATCTCCTATTCAATGACGCTATTTAGATTGGCAATATAAGACAGAATGTCTGCGAAATGCCAGATTTCTCTATCTTCTAAAGGTAGGGCGTTCACTCCGTTGAGCGCCATCTTCTTTCCGGACGGCGGCGAAGGGACTCGCCGCCCTACCAAATCTTCAACGTAAAAAGGAAGTTGATCTCATTCTTATCAAAGCCGTCAAATTCACCCTGTTTGATGCTTGCCATAAATAGGAACCCGTCTAAAATAGACTGCATCATAGATGAATCCGACACTGCCCTCTGGGATGCGTGCGGGTTATCTATAAGTTGGAAATCAGAAGAAATAAAGGAATTGATGATGTGGCTAGGAGTTGACCCAAAGAAGAATCAGAATCCTGGTAAGTCTTTCGGTATCGTCATGATTGTTATCGGAGTTGTTCTTGCGTGTTTTGCAGTTGGTGGCGTTTTCTTCGGTTCGTCAGGAGGGCAACCATACATCAATCGCGCAGGTCAAGTTGGCGGCCAGTGGCCCATTGAACCGGGATCTCCAGCGTTCTACGGAACATGCATCGCCGGACTTCTCATATCCATCGCTGGAATATATAAAGTTATGGCATCAAAGAAAAACAACTGATTTTCAAACAAGTTTTTGCACCGTATTCTTCGTCCTCGGCGGACTCGAAACGGTGAAAATGACCGTCAGTCCAACGATACTTTCAGAAAAGATTCTATACCTTTTCCATATCCCGGTCTTTACGGTAGGTTCGAGGGAATCAAGACCTGCATTCCGTCAATAAAACTTTCTCACCTAGCTGGAGTCACATCAAGAACAAAGGATTGCTCAGCGGTGCTACCCTTGTCATTGACGATCTTGAGTACAACTTCGTGACTGCCCGCGGCATTTTGCGGCGGAGTACTGGAAATATGTCCAGTCTGTGAGTCCACTGTCATCCAGACTGGCGCCCTGGCGAGAGAGAATGTCAATATCTCACGGTTCCAGAAAGCGGCATTGTATCCATCCTTGCATCGCAAGTCTCCAATGGAGCGCAAGACGCGGGGTTGGTAATCGAACGCCTGACCCTTGACAAGACGGGTGACCGGCTTTGTGTAGATAAAAGGATGAGGCGCCTCGGCATATTCGGAAGCGCCACTGCGTAATCCGCTCTTATCAACGGCAACCACACGGTAGAAACACTTGTTTGCATTTTGTACAGTCAGGTCCGGTCCCGCGACAATCATTGTCCGTTCTTTCGTTGCGGCAAGGAAATTTGCGGGAGTCGCAATATATTCATTCACCTTTTCCCTGGCCTTGTATTCGGCCATGTCCCTGCAAAATCCCCGGCCCATACGCACTTTGTATTCAACATCACTGATGGAGAATCCTTTTTCATCACTGGCATAAACCCTATATTCGACTGGGGTTGTACCCCCGGGACTCGGCTCCCATGTCAATGTAACAGTGTGACCAACCTGGTCCGCTATTGCCCTGACAAGAATCGGAACACCCGGCGCATCACACAAGAAACTTGACACCTTGCTCCACGGACCCCACACACCATTGGCATCTTTTGCACAAACCCGCCAGTAGTAGGGAACAGCAGGGTTCAATAATCCAATGAAAGGCACAGCCCACCCGGTTTTTTCTTTGGAAGCAGTTTTCGATACGATCTTGTCGAAGTTGGGCGAGAGTACCCAGCGCATGTCGGCAAATGCGCTGACCTGTACGCGGTAATCGGAAATTGCCGTCCCTGCAGGATGCCCTGCCGGCTGCCAGCGCAGGGATACCTGTGTACCGTCGACAGTGGCACCGTCAGCAGGTAATTCTGGAACCGGCGCCGCCGGCGGCTGCCATGCAGTACGTTCGAGCCAGTTATGCGTAATGCTGACTTTTCGGAGGCCCGGTGTTTCGTCTGTGTATTCAACGCTGTTCTTTCCAACCTCCAATTCCGGCAGACCCAGTGCCGCCATCTGCAAATCCGTCTCGAATAATATTTTTTCCAGGACAACATCAGCGGGATTCACGGCTGCAGTCATATCAATCCGGACGCGATAGGCGTATTGCGGCTTCGCACGCGGAGAAAGACGATCATCCAGGACAAGCTCGACAGGAAACACTCCCGTCTGGTCCTTCGCTTCCCAAACAGTTTGCCAGTCTTTTCCGTCACGGGAGAGACTTACAGAAATCTTGTCCGCGATGCCTGCCCGTTTGAACCGGGTAGTGACTTTGCCGCCAACGGTCACATACGCTGTGGCAACCTGCCAGGTGGCGGATGCCACTTTACCGGCTGTTACAGGAGTCAGACCGGTCAAGCCCGGCACCGCAAGGCCAACAGCATCCATCATACCGCGCCGGGCAATATCTTTTGTCAGATCCGGTTGATAGACCGTCCTGCCATTGCGCATTTTGGAATAGAAGATATCACCCCAGATGGCCAAGTCTCCTTCCCCATCCTTATGCCATTTACCATCCGCCGTTACCGTACCCGCGCTATACTGCTTGCCGATGTGGTCCCACCTCCACTCAATAGATTCGCCCGGCCGCAGCGTGAAAGCCATGACATGCCTGGTATAACCGCCATTTGAACCTTCGCGTTTCCCCTCGTATCCGAAAAGCGATGCAGAAAATTCATCTGTCTGCGGACTGTCGCCGGACAGTATGCCGTAAGTGTGTGTCCGCTTCATCAAATCGTGGTCATGCACCACTTCCGCTTCGGACGCTACAGTCTGGTTATCCCGTTTCAGGTAGATACCGTGTTCATCTCCATCCATCAAATGGAAATCACCGTCATAAAACACTTCAGAGACACAATGTCCAACCGGGTAGCCGCGGCGCGTTTGAAGACCTGCTGCTTTCCACAGGTCTGCGATCACCTGAGCATCATCACCGCAAAGCGTGTAGCCGTAAACGTTGAAGACCTTAACAGCATCGTCAACTTCTCTATCCCAAGTACATGCATGGAAACGGTGCTGACGTGTAAATTCATAGACAGCACGCGCCTTGTCCGCATCCGTTTGATAACTGCCTGTGGCTTCCCTGGTCAGTTCCTGAAGAGAGCGCCACTTGCGTTTGCCATTGATTGTGAGCCAGGGGTTGATGACATCGGTGTCACCTATGTTTTCAAGCCGGACGAAACGGTTTGGCTGCCAGCCCTGATGGAAGGCGGAATATCCGACGGGCATCCTGGTCATGACTCCGTCCACGGTTGAGTCCATCACAATCTCGTATTGTTTTGGACTGGTGGTAACAACAATCTGTTGCGTTCTAGGCCGGTCTGTCGGGAGATCGTCCCAGGGTTTTGCCGGCAGACCTTGAATAGCGGCACACAAACGCAGAACGGGAAAGAAAAAGCAGAAAATCAAAATACTCATTCTGAATGCCAGCATAATATCACCTCGGTGAAAGAATGCACTTTTTTACATAGACTGGCATCTATTTCGAAAAATACAACTCGTAATCAGTTCTGTTCTTTGCCCAATTTACCGGCTTATGGTTTCGCAGGTTCCACCTTACCCGTCCCTTTTGCCATGAGTTGTTTCAATTCTTCCAGGTATTTCTGGTAAACATCACGAGGTGTTGCGCTGTGTTTTTTGCACAGTGAAGCAGCCATGCCGACAATTTCACCCATTGCGCCGCAGGTACGCATTACACGGACAACACCGAGAGCGTCATGTGTCACGCTGATATCGCGACCTGCCATGAAAAGATTTGGGATATTGCGGCTGTAAAGACACCGGTACGGTGCCCAGTAGGGACGCGGGAACTTATCACCGGTACACTGTGAGATGAATTCATTCCCTTCAAACCCTTTCTGGTATGCAAGATGCGGCGTGTGAAGATCAATGCTCCAGGTACATGGAAAACAACCATCATCCCATTTCCTGCTGTTGACAAGGTCTTCCCTGTTCAGAATAACATCACCAAGAATCTGGCGTGACTCACGCGGACCGGAAATGTATGCCGACCATTCGAGAACATGGTTCGGATAGAGTTTATCAACATTCTTCAACGCATCCCAGGCCCCGAACATCGCCCGCATGTTCCAGTCACGCATTTTTTCCCTGTCCTTAATAGGGTCCCAGTCGAATCCCGTTTCCCAGAACCATCGACCCAGACTATCAACACCTTTTTTTGACCACTGGGCCGAACCTTGACCGCGACCCGGGAAAGGTTTCGTACTCAGGTCCAGCGCCCAGGGACATCGCGGGAAAGTCACAGGACTGCCTGTGTCTTTTGCATTCCATAAGTTGCTTGGCCCCATGTGATCCTTCATCCTGGTCTCATGATCAGCACCGGCAAGGACACCTATTATCGCATCGCCCGTACAGTCCGCAAAAAATTTCCCTTTAAAACTCATTTTGCGGCCGGTCCGCGTGTTCTGTGCAACCACGGTCTTGATTCCGCCGGAATCCACCTGGACCTCATTTGCCCTGAAATCAATAAACAGTTTTATTTTCTTTTCTGATTTAACAAGCGAAAGTTTCTTTTCATCCTCGTACATATCCCCCGTGCCGGGATGTCCCCTTCTTTTCTGGTCAAGTTCTTTTACAATGTCACCAATCCTTGGATACGGCTCTTTATTGACCTCACCGCTCAACCAGACGCGAACTTCAGAACTGTTATTGCCTCCGAGAACGGGACGATCCTGGATAAGCGCGACAGTCAGGCCGAGTCTTGCTGCGGAAAGCGCCGCACAGGTTCCCGCAATTCCGCCACCTACAACGACAAGATCAAACTTTCCCGCATTCTGAGGTTTGCCAGGCAGGCCAAGAAGCTGCCTGCGAAACTCCGCCATCTCCTTTCCGGTATTCGGCGGTACAAGTTTTTCGTCCGTCGTAAACAGTATTGCTTCACACCGGCCATCAAAACCCGTAAGGTCATGTAATGCCAGTGACGCTTTTTTCCCGCTGATTGTAATTTTTCCGCCATCCTGCCAGTGCCATTCCGCACCTTCATTACCAAATATTGCAGGAAGCGTTTTGCCATTAACAATTATCTGGAATTCGCCCGGGGTACCTTTTGCTTTTAAAACTTCTGGTGTGTCAGGTGTTTTCCACTGGCCTACCCAGTCTTTTGTCCGCACCCATACCTTGTATTCACCAGTTTCAGGAAATTTGACCGTCGTCACAGCATCCTTGACGGGATTTCCAAGTCCATGAGCCAATAAATAAGGAGAACCCATCTGGTCCATGAACTGCTGATCCAGCCCCCACCCGCCCGGATCCTGAAAACTTTCAGCTTCTATCAGAACTGATGTTGATCCTGACGCAGAAATGCCAATCTGAGGAAGTGCAACAACAGCCAAACCAACACTTTTAAGAAAATCTCTTCGGTTCATTTTTTCTCCTCTTTACTCATTTCGAAACTGTATATCAATCATGATGAACAAAACTTCAGCAACTAAACCACACTACTCCTGACGGCTGCTTTTAGGGACAACGACAACAGTATACATGCAAAAGGTACCACCCTTCATCTTCTTGAATTCCGGGTCATTTGCCATTGCCTTCGACAGGTTCCCATTCAGAGTAATTTTTCCAGCAGAAAAATCTTTCCGGAAAAGCGTAAAAATACCCTTCAAAGTAGTGGCATTGGAGTCTTTTCGCGTTACTTTCCATCGCGTATCCTCAAATTCCTTCAGCCATGAGGGAATAACACGCAGTTTGTCGCCATAAACAATGTAAACGGAGACAGGAATATTTACTTCGAAGCTTAAACATGGTTTTTCTTCGTCAATGAACTTGTCATTGCCGGCAGTTAGAATATGAGTGGCACCCTGAAGAAAAGCCGGTATGTAGTCAAAGATGTAGTCCCTATCAATATACTGCTTCATTCCAGCTTTAAAATTACCAACACCACTGACATAGACTTTTCCGGACACGGCAACAAGATTCTGAATTTTCATTTCGGTATTGTCACCTGCCCAGGCACAGGAAAGGCAAAGGAAAACCACCCAAACCATACCAGCAACAAATTTACTCATACTGTTTCTCCTTCCTACTCATAAACTAACCAGACTGTGGCCTTACAGTCGGTATCGGAGACTGCACGTATCCAGTGTGCCGAAAACCCTTCCGAAAATTCATGTTTGGACGTTTTGCCCGGCTTTACTTTGAAAGTCAGATATTTGTGCCAGCCGCTCTGATGATCGAAATCCACCTCAAGCGTTATATTGGCGTCTTTGTCGGATGTTATCTCCACCTTCTTCCTGTCATAGCCGGTCATGAGGTAGGGATCAGATGGTTTGTTCGCCTGTACATCGGCATTTTTCCAGGGTCCGCCTTTACCGACCGGTTTACCCAGCCGCCAGAGATCATCAATTGATCCAAACCATAATCCGGCCTTGCCATCGGCAGAACCAAAATAATGGCCATCCGCCTTGGCACCGGCTTTTGTTCCACTTAAAACCATAAGCCCGCGCCATGTACAGAAATCCATGATCTGCCGGTTATGAGTCGCAACAGGTTTGATCAACGGCAATCCACTGTCACGCGGCATTTCATAAAAAGTGCCGCAGGCATTGAACAGATAGCGTTCGGAAACACACTCCCGTATACAACGTGACAATCCAAACTCAAAAGGCTTGCCATATTTTGGATCACTGACCGGGATGCGATACCGCTTGTCTTTCAGAGTCATGATACCTGATGCATCATCAACCTCGAGTTCTTTCTTGATCTGGGCAACCTCTTTCACCGCGGCAATTACCCTTTCCCCGCCGGGGATCATTTCCATCTTCTCGTTCACTTCATAACCGCCGGCATCCTCTCCTTTCGTCGATACAACAAACTCAAGATTATTATTGGCCTTGGATGGACGAATAATTCCCGCACAGCCAACTGAAGAATCATTTATTGTCGCGAGAGATTCAAATATCGGTTCGTCATCTTTGGATGTGTCACGCGGTGAAGAATAATGAAAATAAACCGTGGCTTTACAATCCTTGTCTGCTTTCACGCGGATCCAGCTGGCATCAAAATCTTTCATGAAAATATGCATCCGGTAACCACGCGCCGGTACTGAGATTTTTTGATATTCCAGCCACTTGCCGTCACCGGCTTTATCATTCTCAAATGTGAACTCAACTTCGCCATCACTTGTATGTGCAATATGTATCACACGATTATGGAACCCTTTAATAAGGAAAGGATCGGATACCTGCCCGGCCTTCACATTATCGCCAACCCAGGGACCACCCCAGCCCGATCGCGGACCGAATGTTGGCAGATCATCGAAACGGCCAAACCACAGGTTGGATTGCGACTTTCCCGCCATCGGGTTCTGCATGATCGACGTATCGTCCGAGGCAAGAACAAGCTTCCCGTTCCAGTCGCAGAAATCCGGGATATAACGGAGATGACTTGCAATGGGACTTATCCCGCCTGTTTGTGACGAACAGAATCCGCCTGGAAAGTTATAAAACATGCCATGCATGTCCATCATCAATCTTCCTGTTGCCGCTCCCCGAATACGCGGCCATTCGGTGTACCAGCCATGTTTCGGATCATAGCTGTGACTCGCCTTCGGAAGGCGGAATGTTGACCATTTACCGCCATCAAGCAGTTTCAGGATGACGGAACGTTTGTCCCATCCGATACTCCATAATGGACTCTTGTCATCAGGTGAACCGTAGATACCACCCGGCCCTGTCACATCCGTGAACTGGCGCCTTTCGACTATCCTCCAATCCTTTCCTTCCCACTCTGCCAGTATTCCCGCTTCTTCCGGCTCCTTGGCTTCATCACCGACAAGGTATGTATATTTCTTTTTATCCGCAGGGCTTTCACCGTTATTGGCGATAACCAGCCGGCCCTGTCCTGTATATCCCCCCTTGCCATGCCAGCCGGGTACAGGTCTGTCAAAAAGTTTCTTTGGTGCAAGACTGTGGACGTCAACCTCATAAACTGCACCTTCCATGTCATAGATATACACCTTGTTGGCCGGATCGGTCAGATGCCGCGCCACGGCCGTCAATCGTCCGCGCAGTTTATGAATATTAGCAGCGCGGACCTTGCCTGATGCATCAATAAAATACGGACCCATTATCAGCTGGTTACTTTCCTTGTGTATCATCCTTCCGGCATGGGTACCGCCAACGCTTTCGCGCCGGATGGTCATGTTCAGATTACCATCGATTTCATACAGTTTGTCACTGCCGCCTTCAGGATGATGCGGCGGATATGTCATTGTCCACAATTTGCCGGCCCACGGAACAACTGCGCCAATCCCGACTTCTCCATTGGTACTGAACGCCGCAAGGTGCGGATAAATCCCGCTGATTTGAATTTTACTATCTTTTTTATCAGCGCCATAAACAGACAAACAAACCAGAACCATCATAAACAGCAATGTTCTACATTTCTTCATTGTATTATCCCTCTTTTTTCTCGGCTGTGGACAGCCGACTCTACAGATAATCTTCTTCTGTAGTGTGCGCTGTCAACAGCGTATCTTCCTAATCACCCCGATGGCACCCTGTTATTTTTCATGAGCGATTCCACCTGCTCACGTGAAAGAGCCGCTTCAAAAATATAGACTTCATCCAGCCAGCCCTTGAACAGGTTATACGAAAACTTACTGTCATCAAGAGGATGCCCCATATCCCGTCCGAACATGACAGTTACCGCAAGTCCGCTCTCGATATCCGTAAAAATACGGTGAATGGATTTCCTGGAAGTTTTTTCAAGTTTGCCATCAATGTACAGCAAAATATGGGTTGAAACATCAGCCGTTTCTCCGCCATACATCACGACGGCAATATGGTGCCAGCGATTATCGCGAAGATCTGTAGTACCGATTGCCTGTGCTTGTTTTGTACCCATTCTTAACCGTCCCAGAGGTCCTTCCTTTTCAGTCGGATTGATGGAGATTTGCCACGCGCTTCCAATATCCGCCATGGATCCCCAGCTTACCAATCCGTAGACAGGCGTCATTGAATCAGGCTTGGGAACTTTAACCCAAAACGCCACCGTTCGCGGATGATTTGCACCTATGCCGGGATAATCGGTGACCGCATATGCAGTACTTCCATTGAAATAAAGCGCGTTGCCGAACTGACCATTGTTCCATTCAGGAATTTCACCATCTTCCTTGAGCGACTTAAGACGTGCCGGATAGTTTGTTGTATTGTTTCCGACATGGTTCTCACCGGCCTCTGTTCCCTGTCCTTCATCGAAAGACCAGTGCAGATATGCCGGATTACGCCCGGATTTACCGGGTAACACCCTTAGAAACTTGTCCATATTGCTCTCAATAATCCTGGCCAAATTCTCATCCCTGCTGAAAGACCGGGCTTCGTTCTCCGTCAAATCAACAAAGGACTGATTTCCATTCTTCCTGGCCTTGACTTTACCCTTGATCACATGAATCTCTGAAACACCCTTCTGGTCAACCGAAACTCCAAACACTGTGCCAAGATCAATCACCTCGGAAGTGGGCGTGTCCACCCGAAACCCGATTGCATTTTTCGGTACGTCAGCCACAAGGTTGCCTTGATACAAAACCACGTGATCGGCCGATTTGATCCTGAGCCTGGCTGGCCCTTCGAGGAGAACTATCACATTATTCCGGAACTTAAGTTCCGCACAACCCGCTTTGAGATCAACTATGCCGCGCTTGAATACCTGCTCAATTCCTATGGTTTTGTCGGTCCAGTCGGCAGCAGCAGAATTTGCCAGGACTGCAACAGGGCGGTTTACATATATCCAATAGGACATTGAAAAAACAATCAGCGCAGCCGCGGCCAGCTTCAACATATTTGGCAACCAGAAAAGCCTGCTTACCGGTAACGTTTGGTTTTCTTTTGCAAGCCTGTCCCGAACCCCGAACACGAAAGAATCAGATTCTTCCCCGCGCGACAGGATAGCTCTGACTTCCGCGGCAAAAAGCTCGGAACTCGAATCCTGTGCCTGGTGAGATAACAGTCTTTCCATCACGGTCAGTTCAGCCAGCTCATTCAGAAGGGCCTTGTCCTTACGGCACAGCTCAAGCAGTTCCCTGCCGGAGCCTTCACCGCTCATGAATTCAGCTATCATTTTTTCGTGATTTTCATTCATGAAGAAACACCTTCGAGATTGGTCTCCACGCACTGCTTCAGCGAAAACCTTACACGGTGAAGGCGCATGGTCAGAGTGGAATGATTTATATTCAGCTTCTTCATAAGATCAGCCAGCGGGAGATTCTCATGGTAACGCAATTCAACGAGCCTGCGCATCGACTCGTCGAGTTTCTTCATGCATTCACGCAGGGTATTAAGTGCATTCAGTTCATTCCGCTCCGAATAATTCAGGGCAATGTGCTCGTCCACCAGCAGGGCAAGTTCCTCTGAATGGCCAACGGGTTCCGCTTTATGCTTGTGCCAGAAATTGCGGAGCAGGTTGAACGCTATCGATCTCAGCCATGGGCCAAATGGACGGGTAGAATCAAAGTCATTTATCTTACGGAAAGCCACAATGAACGTCTCCTGGGCCAGATCGTCAGCTTCAAAGGTATTAGTAAGGCGTACAGCAAGACACGCGCGAATATTTCCCTGATACAGTTTGACCAGTCCGGAAAAGGCATCAATATCGCCCTGCTGGGACTTGATTATGAGTTCTTTCTCTTCCACCTCAATATACCTCTCCATTATCAGGCGACAATCTAGCAGTCCAGGCAGTCCCGCGTCGATAAAGTTCCTGTACAGCTTCAACGCTGAGAGCCGCCACGTCATGCCCCAAAACGCAGAGAAACACGCGCCCTTTCCCGTAATGATTTACAATGACCATCGGATGATCCTTCTTTTCGACTTTCGACATGGCCTTGGCCAGAACCTCGACCGGAGGACCATTGGTCAAAAGGCAGGTGTACAGTTCATCCGTTGTCACAAATGACTTCATTCCCTTCGTGATCGGATGATCTACATTTGTAATTTCGACCTGAAACGATCCATTAGGATCATGGCCGTGTACACGATTCGGGTTCCATGCGCGACCGGCAATTTCCTTGAACTCTGGCCATTCCCCGAAAGCAGCACACGCATTATGCACAATCACAAGCCCTTTTCCACCTTCTACAAATTTCTTTAAGTTCGCGCGGGCCTTTTCACCGGGATCAGGGCACTTCCAGTTAAGATAGTTGAGTACGATTGCGTCATACTCGTGTAACTGTGGAGAAGCAAGAAACTGCGGGTCATTATTGACCTCAGCCGTCAGCCGTGAATCAGTCGCAAGAAACTTAGCAATTAATGGAGCAGTTTCACGCCATTTATGCCCGGGATACTCGTTACCGGTAAGAACCAGTATTTTAGCTTTACCGGATAAAGCCGGAGCAGATATCCCCAAGTCAATCGACACGAGGACCACAACAATCAGTACGGTTAGAAAGTACCGGATCATATTTACGGGTCTCATTGCAGTTTTTTCTCCTATAGTTGTAAATGCTCACTTCAGGTCCGGAATTTTATCGCCGATCAGCGGAACCTTGGGATTTTCGGATTTCGTTTTAGGCGTCATACCGCGATTGATGAAGGCATACAATCCGCCACGACCGGCCACAACAATGTCGGGTTTGCCGTCACCAGTGACATCACCAACGGTGATCCTCATACCCGTCCCGGGCGCATATTGTGGAGGCTCGTTAAAATTCTCAAGACCAGGATAATACTGGAGATTATTGAACGAAATCAGGTGCCGTTCAAATTTACCCCCCTGAATATCGTACCAGAAAAGAAACAGTGGATCCCACTCGCCGCCATCACGGCCATCGTGACCAAGCAGCCTCTTGCCGGCAACCAGGTCCAGCTTGCCGTCGCCGTTCAGATCGGCCAATGTAACGGTATGAAAATTGCCATAATGTTCCTCTATCGCATGCTGCAGGAATTCACGTTTCCCCTGAGAATCAACACGCTGCTCCAGCCAGAACAAACCGTACCCGTGACCATTGCCGACAATAATGTCATTCAACTTGTCACCATTAACGTCAATAACCACCATGGGTAACGAGGCCCTGAACGGCAGTTCGAAGTCCTTATGAAACTGCCAGTTGCCTGAAGAGGGATTGGACGGCGCCTCGTACCAACCGTGCTTGGTAACTACATCCACGCGACCATCACCACTAATATCACCCGCACCAATGCCGTGGTCTTCCGATTCAGGTGCAATGACATGAGTGACAAGCCATGGTTCCTTGTCGATTGATTCCAACCAGCCAATTGCCTCCATGTGAGCAACAGATCCTTCGCCTTCCGCCCCACCGTATCTGCGGAAATGATTCATCAATAAATCTTTTTGGCCGTCACCATTGATATCGACCTGAACCACACCTTCCATGAATGGCGAGGCATGAACACGGTGTACCTTCCACTTGCCGCCACCTTTGCCGGGGTTTTCGTGCCACAACACACCGGCTATACCCGGCTGGTATCCCGAATTGACCACATCGACCAATCCGTCCCTGTTTACGTCCATGGCTGTTTCATCGCAATGACCATATAGAAAGTTACGTTGTTCTGCGCCCTCAAAATAACAGGCATGCTTTTTCCATTTAGGTGCTTCATACCAATTGACACCACAGGTAATATCAACTTCGCCATCACCGTTGACATCCACCAGGGAGCAAGATTCATTAAACGGGCCGTACCAGTAACTCCCGATAGCCGGATTGTTCATGGGGCCATCGATCTTTATTGGAATAAAAACAGGTTCTGGAGGAGTTTTGGCAACTACTGGAAGCATCGATATTACACCATCATCAGGAACCGCTGCTTTGGCTGTCCATAGAATAGCATTAAGCATGGTCTTCCGCAGGTCTTCGATGTTCCATATCTCATGGAGGTGTCCACCTATGAAACCAAATCCGCGACCGCCGTCCTCACGTTCCCAGGCCCAGGCCCAAAGAGGTGAACCAGGTTCACCGGGGAACGGCAGGATCGGGATAAATCCCGGCTGATCCGACAGAAAACGTTCAGGGGTTTTATACTCGTCCTTTGGCATCTCGAATGGTTTCAAGCCGCGGCAGATCGGATGTTTCGCCTGTTTGGACCAGTCCTGAACTTTCAGTTGTTCACCGATCGGGCGCGGCGGATTCTCGTAGTCTTTAAACCCGCCAATCCATCGAAGAAATGTTTCGTTGCCAATCTTTGACGGTAGATTCAAAGCCCAATGTATGACAACGAGGCCGCAACCCCGTTTCATCTGCTTCTCCAGAACTGCCATGTGGCCATCCTTTAGAAGTGGATGCTGGAGCCCCTTACTGCCACCATCACAGAAAATGACAATCGTATCAGCATCATCCAGTATTTTCTCATCCTGCGGCCAGCCGTTGACATGGACTTCCGTACTCACTCTCTTAACATTCGGTGCGGTATCCAGGCAATGCATGAACAGCATCATGGTCTTCTCATATTCATGTTCTCCGGGCTTATGGCTTTTTACACCAGCCAGCAGAACAACTTTCTTGTCTTTAGCCATCGCCTCTGACGGACTCAAGACAGGGAAAACAAGAAACACCACCACACACAGGACCATCATATGCTTGATATTGAACATCTTAATCATCATTCAACTCCTGAATCGTTATATTATTCTGTCATTCACTCCAGCAACACGACAAACCTGACGCCATTAGCTCAGCCACTTCATCCTGTAATTCTTCTGAATCAGCTGATCAGCTTCAGGCGCATTTTTGGCCTTCAGATTCACACCGTCCCATTCGATGGGCTTGGCAAGCCTTAGCGACAGGATACCGGGCATAAAAACTTCAGTGCATTTCGCACCAACTTCGATACTGCTGAATGTTGGTGCCCCTCCCTTACATGCCTGCAGCCATTCCCGCATGTGGTTATCGCCTTCCACTCGAGGCAGGGTCTGCGGCACAGGCTTGCCCGCCTCGTGATCGAGCACGCCGCGCCATTTATCATTGCCTTTCATTTTCAGCAAGCCTTCGCCACCCCAGCCGCCGGTATACATTTCACCTTTCTCGCCGAGAAATAGACAACCCACTTTCGGAACTTGACGGTAAAGGATTTTCAGGCTCGCGGTAACTTCTTCAGGCGGATATCTGTTACCGTCTGTCCACCAGAGCGTCACAGGATCCAGCTTGCCACGTGCAGCAAAATCAAACCGGAACCTGCCGGCGGAAGTATAGGTTTCCCTGATCGGCTCATTGTTATCCGCTTCAACACGGACCGGAGCGTCGAGATTCAAAGCCCGGATAGGCAGGTAGAACGTGTGTGAACCAAAGCCGGCCAGCATGCCGTCACTGAATTCAAGCCATGGCAGGTATTTTAGACTGCCGGGATGATAGACATCTTTCTTGAACGGGCGGTACGGCGCAGGCCCCAGCCAGAAATCCCAGTTAAAGCCTTCAGGTACCGGGTCCTCTCCTGCAGGCCGATCATGGCTCGGCGGGTACATGGGAAACATGCAACACCACATATGAACCTCGCGGACCTGGCCCAGTACTCCAGCCTGTATTATTTCCAGGGAGCGACGGAATGTTTTTGTACTTCCACCCTGCGTACCAGTCTGTGTGACAACCTTACTTGTACGAGCCAGCTCCTCCAGCTCGCGTGCCTCGGTCAATTTGTGTACAAGCGGTTTTTCGCAATAGACATGTTTCCCGGCTTTCATAAACACCGCCGAAAGCGGCGCATGCCATCGGGCACCTGGGGCAATAATAACTGCATCAAGCGATTTTTCCGATTCCAGCAGTTTACGATAGTCATCATATATTTTCACTTTCGCCATTGATGCCGCACCAACATTTTCAACTTTTTGGGAGATGTGTTTCCTCATCAAGTCGATCTGGGCCACATCCACATCACAGAGGACCGTGATGTTATCGCCCTGTCGCAGAACTTCAGGGATGAGCGCGGTACGACTGCGTATACCTGCACCAATAACGGCAATATTGAGCTTGTTGCCCGGAGATACAACATCGGCACTAAAACCGCGTGACGGCAGGATAAGCGGAGATACCAGGGCACAGCCACCAGCGGCACAAAGTCCCTTGATAAAACTGCGACGATTAATTCTTGTTTTCCGATACATGGTTTTACATACCTGCCTTTCTGTTGTTTCAAGTGGAAACCCGGTTTTAGTCGGTTCTATAACCGGGCATGGAACTCTAATAAGATATTGTATTTAAAACGGATTATGACACTAGAATATGCGGAAAAAAACGAATGAAAACGGCCCACAAAGTCACGGTCCCGCAAACTTTGGCCTTTTTCGTAACTGAAATACTGTTTGTTCTTGAGTGAAACAGCTATTTCTTCTCTTCACCCATCAGCTTCGCTACGGTAGGTTCAATCGTTTCTGCCCAAATCTGGTAACCCTTGGGATTGGGATGCAGGAAATCCGGCATGATTTCCTTTGAAAGAACACCATCAGGTCCAAGAAACTTGTCATTGATATTCAGGAAGAAAATATTCTTGTCGTCCACCAGTTTGGCAATCAGTTTATTCGCCTCATCATTATTCATCCTGCCAAAATCAGTCGATTTTTCGCCGCGGGGAAAGATTCCGAGAACAAGGACCTTCATGTTCGGCAGTTTTGTCCGCAGTTTTTCACAAATAAGTTTTATGCCTTCCGCTATTTCCTCGGGTTTGTCCTTGCGGTGACCGGTATTGTTTGTGCCAAGCATTATGATGGCCAGCTTCGGAGAAATCCCATCTATTTCGCCATTATCCAGCCGCCACAGTACATGTTCCGTTCTGTCGGCACTGAAGCCAATATTCAGTGCATGGCGCGGTGCGTAATACTTTTCCCACATGGCCTTGCCACCGCCTTCAAATCCGTGAGTTATTGAATCACCTATCCAAAGAAGATCCACATTGCCCTGCTTCGCCAGTTCAACCTTGGCCTCATGTCTTTTTTTCCACCACGCTTCATTTTCCTTGCCCACCGACGTTGTGGCGAGCGAATTTGTCTGTGCAACGCAAATACCATGCAGAAGACCAATAGACGCAACAATACTGACCAGACCACGGTTGAACTTCATTTTTTTCTTCCTTCCATTAATTGATGTTTTCTGAAAATTATGAATTGATTCCGGGTATTTGCAGAAATTTCAGACAAAAAGTCAATAGACATCTCAATAAGCAGAAAAGTCTGTTATTTACCTGATGAAGTTGCAGATTCCTCGATACGATAGAGATGTGTCTTGGTTCTCAAGATAAGCGACTTGCCCAATACCGCCGGCGATGCCATGAAACCGTTTTCAAGCGTGTTCGTTGCCAAAACCCCGTAAGTTCGCCCCGCCTTGAGTACTGTTGTCTTACCCAGATTACTGAAAAAATAAATACGTCCATCACCATAAATTGGCGAAGAGTAATAATTACTGCGGATACGTTCCTGCCAGACTTGTTGTCCTGTCGCAACCTCAAGACATGTGACAGTGCCATCATCGCTGATCAAATAAAGCAGATCATCAACGAGTATCGGTGACGGTATCCGCCCGACAGCCTTGCCAATCCTCCAGACCACATGCGAATCGGTCACATCTCCCTGTCCATCAACCTTGATGGCCAGCATTTCCAACTTCGGCATGCCTGTAGCCATCATAACAAGTCCTTTACTGAAAAGTGGCCGCGCCACGGAAGAATAACAAATATGCCGTACCTTCCACAATTCCACACCGGTCTTTGGTTCATACGCATACATGGCCTTCGCACTGGGCGTGAACATCTGGTATTTTCCGCCAACATTCACAATCAGCGGGATACTGTAGGCCTTGCGGCAATCGCCCTCTCTAAAAGGTTTACCGTCAGGGCCCAGGTCATTCCAGATGGCCGTGCGATCAGTTTTCCAGACTGTTTTACCGGTCTTCTTGTCAAGCGCAACAATGTATTGAACATCGACGCCATCCATCGTAAGCATCAGAAGGTCTTCAAAAAGAATTATCGATGAACCGGGTCCGCGATAATGACGACACGGAAGATCATTACGCTGCCAGATAATCCCGGCATTGGATGTGTCAAGACAGGCCGTACCATAACTGCCAAAATGTACATAAACCCGCCCCTGTTCAATCGCCGGCGACGGCGCTGCATAACAATTCACATTATTAGCAAGCGGTTCCGGATTGTCGCAGTGAAACAACTTTTGATTGAAGACGATCTTTCCGGTATCGGCATCGACGCAGATCGCAAAGAAATCATTGCCATTTGTCGTGGCCGTTGTCAGCCATATCTGGTTACCAAGCACAACAGGTGTGGACCAGCCGCGGTGAGGAATCTCCGTCTTCCATTTAACGTTCTCATTTTCACCCCAGCGAAGCGGAAGACCAATTGGTTTTGTGTTACCCGGCGCCGAAACATGTCCATCCCCAAAAGGGCCGCGAATTTCAGGCCAATCCGCACGTACTGACGGTACGACAATCAGTAGTGCAAAGAAAATTACCACTATACATGTCTTTTTCTCTATCATTTGTATGTCCCGCCGTCCTGCATTTATCATTAATGCTTTATTGTCCCGGCAATCGTTACGGCCTGATGGGTGATCCGCTGGATTTCGTCAAATTTCTTTTCCTTTATCAGATCGGACTTGACCATCCACGAACCACCACATGCCATTACTTTTGGAAACTTCAAATACTCAATCATATTTACCGAATCTATTCCGCCTGTGGGAATAAATTTCATCATAGGGAATGGCCCGCTTAACGCCTTCAGCGCTTTCAATCCTCCACACGCATCTGCGGGAAAGAACTTCACCACATCGAGTCCTGCTTCAAGAGCTGATGTAATTTCTGTCGCTGTCGATACCCCGGGAATTATTGTAATGTTTTCCGAAACGCAGTAACCAACAACTTTTTCGCTAAAACCCGGCGCAACAATATATGTCGCACCGTTGTCCACCGCCTGTTTAACCTGATCAACACTCAGTACCGTTCCGGCACCGACCAGCAAATCACCGCGCTTTGCCATGATGTTTATCGCTTCGGCTGCAGCCGCTGTACGAAAAGTTATTTCTGCGCAGGGCAAGCCGCCCTTTACCAGCGCATCCGCCAGAGGTGATGCATCTTCCGCCTTTTGAAGTATCACGGCAGGAACCAGTTTCATTACTCCGATTTTCTCAAGAACTGTATTCATCTTAAATTATCCTTTCTCAAATAATCATTCAGGTATTTCCCAAACCGTCTTTCAATTTCTTCTTTACTGTTAACCTCAACTCTGTGTTAGCCGGAACTGTTACCGGAATACCTGAGGACATTTCCTTCCCATCATGTTCTTCAGGTTTGCTATCGGCAAGGTTTTTCACCTCGTAACGGGTACTATCCTCAACAGTAAACCATTCGGGAAACTGGTTGATTCGTGGATAATCAATAGGCATGTGCAGATTAACCTTATGGCGCGGCTGGTCAAAAACAACTTTACCAGACCACGGCTGGTCAACAGCAAGACTTATGAACAGAGTATCACCTTCACGTACCGTTCCAATCCTTACATCCGGACGCCATGGTTCAACACGAATTCCCTGCGTTTTCCATAATACGTACATGACCGTCGTACGGGCAAAATTACCATCACCATGCCAGCCTTCAATGACCCCATCGTCATGCTGCTTGGCCCACATTACTCTGATTTCGCTATCTATCCAGCCAGCCGTAGAAGCAATTGGTTCGCGGTTATAAAGGTTGATCCCGCTTTCAACTGAATCAGCATAACCGTCCGAACTCTGACCTTCCCATAAATAGTTTGTGTAATGAGCCTGAAGATTACCCATCGCCTGCCGTACTGCATCGCGATATGTTTCGGTCTTGTCCAGGAGATACACAGTATAGAACCCATCGTAGTTATAGCCCCAGGTATCACAAATTCCCTTGCCGTGTTCACCAGTCTGGGGATTGAAAGAGTTATAAAGCATACCGTGTTCATTACGACCAACGGCAAGAATCCTGTCAAACATGTCGTGAATTGGCTTCCGGTATGTCTCCGCTTTCTCAGGCTGTGCGTGCTTCAATGCCGCATAGAGTTCGGTCAGGCCGTTGATCACTTCACAACCGTGGTCACGCAAACGGAGTTCCTTCATGTTACGGGTCGGATGATGATCGCCAAGCAAATAGTAATCACCCAGGCGAATGGCCCAGTCCAGGAATTTTCTTTCACCAGTGAACCAGTAGAATCGCGAACACGCCTGAAGAAGGTCACCGTTGACCTCAAAGTTCAGTGTGGGAATCTTTCCGAAAGGCGTGTCAACAGATGCATTTTTCCAGATGTCCTCGATAAGGGCCACCGCCCGGTCAGACCAGGGACTTTTACCCAGCCACTCAGTCAGAGGAATCAATCCGTCCTTAACATATTCGGCATTATCGAATATGATTTCATCAAGAATCGGCTGGTCCGTAACAAACTTCCGGGTTGAGAAGCAATAATTGTCACCCAGCCGGTCAACACGACTGCAATACTTGATTTCCGCCTTGAGGATATCAAGCATCCGTCCCTCAAACATCGTGCGGTCAGTAATGGCACAGGTAAGAACCATAAAGGCATAATTGTCTGCACCCGCATCCCGCCCGTTCCATACATCAGATGTGTTGACACCATGCAGCCATTTACCTTTTCCAAGACCTCGAGGAATGAGACCAGTTTCCGGATCGGCATATATTATCCACCCATCTACATATTTTCGACACCGGTAAAGTCCTTCTGCAGCGCTACGTCCGTTTTTTTCAGCTACCCGGAACAGTTTTTCTGTTCTTTCATCTGCCGGTTTTGAAGGCGCCGGCGGCTCCCGGTCCCACAATTTGCGCATTTCCGGAAAAGCTTCTGTCGCAGGTTGTTTACCTTTTGCCCATTTCACCGTTACATTGTCAGCGGCGACCAAAGTATAAGGAATGGAAATTACAAACACTAATACCACATCCCAGATGAATTTTCTGATCACTATCATCTCCCAGGAAGAGTGAGGTTCTTTACAATTAGGACAATCGTTAAACACCGTAACAGGCAGAATTTAATACTATTTCACTTCTTTAATGTACTCACGGTATTGCGCGTCTACCTGGCCTGCCTTTTCGTCACCCTTATGAATATAAACACGATAACGGAAGGTCACGTTTTCACCGGCGGCTATTTTCAGATTGCCGACACCGGCAGGTTTCTTTTCAAAATCATGCTGACCGAATGGATTCGCAGCAAACAGACCGTAGTCACGCACATGCCACCACGTGGGATGCCGCGGATTGGAAGGATGATCAAACATCGCCACACCAACAACCTGTCCTTCCAGCGGACCGTAATAATCACACCATTCCGCCTTTTTACCCCAGGCCGCAGCATCGCGATCACCAAGGCTGTTAACAATATGCCCCTTGGCTACCTTACCTTTCACTGCCATGGTTGGTGCCATGCGTATCGCCATCGAGCCCTCCTTGGTGTCGTGAAACACTATTTCACCATTGGAAGCATGAATAGTTACCTCGAAATCCATGACACAACATCCAGCCCTGTTATAAAACCTGTGAGTTCGGGTATCGGAACACACGATTTTCCCGTCAGGTGCCACCCAATTGTTCTGGCTTTTAATAACACCAACGTCTTTACCAGACGATATCTCGAGGAACTTGTCATGAACTACTTTCCCATGAATCACTTTTCCTGTGCTGTCGGCCCAGAAATTTGTCCCGCTGACATTACCATGGGTAAACCAGAGTGATTTGTGATGCGGATGGTCCCTTTCTTCATCTGGAACTTCCTTCATGGGGAAATTTCTGGTTACGTTACAATCGGTCGGTCCTATAAGCGGATAAAAGAAAGGACGCTGTACTTCTTTATAATTATATTCTGTAAACAGTTTGCCGTTGATTTCAACTTTTACCTTGTCACCCGTCTCGGTAACCTTGACCTCAGCGCCAGCTTCCCGTACTGCAAACACCAATAACAATAAAAGCCCGAAAACTGCTGCTATCATTTTTTTCCGGAATGACGATGGAACATGTCTCTTCATTTTGAATTCTTCCTCCCCGCTTTCTCTTTGGGTTTATTTAACAGGACGTACAAATACCGGTTATTCTGTGGCAGATAATATCGAATCAGATCGAGAATGCAACGTGGAAATGGAGTCCCTTCTCTCATCAGCCAGACCGTGTTGAACCTGGGAACAAACCAGTTTTGTGATGACAAAATACGATACAATTCGTATTGTTCTGATTCATGTTTTTCAACACCTAAGAAAGGATTCACTTCATGAGGATCAGGAAGAATCTGTGGTTCGTTATTTGCATTGCCGTAACAATGTTACCCGCCGTACTTTTCGCCGAACTGAAAATGCCTGGTATTTTCAAGGACGACATGATCCTCCAGCGCGACAAATCGGTTCCTGTCTGGGGATGGACTGATGCCGATGCTGCAGTTACGGTGGAATTTGCCGGCCAGAAGAAAACCACAAAAGCCGGAAGTGACGGAAAGTGGATGGTCAGACTCGATGCCATGAAAGCCTCATCCGAGCCGCAGGTTATGACCATTACTTCTTCAATCGGAAATCAAAAATTGGAAATTAAAAATATTCTTATCGGTGATATCTGGATCTGTTCCGGGCAGTCAAACATGGCGATGACTGTCAATGGATGCAAGGATGCCAGGGAAGAAATTGGGAAATCGCCAAATCCTCTGATCCGCCAGTTTGCCGTTGATCGTCGGCCTTCGCTGGAGCCAGAAGCCGATTGCAAGGGCAAATGGGATGCTGCCAATACAAACACAACAGGTGGTTTCACGGCTGTTGGTTATTTCTTTGCACGCGAAATCCAGAAGAAACTGAAAATCCCTGTTGCTTTCCTCAATACTTCCTGGGGTGGCACACCAGCCGAAGCATGGACAAGCAAGGAGGCGTTGATGGCCGTTGCAGAACTCAAGGAGCCCATGGAGAAACAGATTTCTGATTTCATCAGTTACCCGCAGAATTTTGCAAAGTTCAAGACTGACTTGACTGCATGGGAAGAGAAATACGGGAGGAAAGACACATGTACGGCCGGTTTAAGTAATGCATTTGCAGATGTATCTGCAAACACAGCTGACTGGAAGAAAATGACTGTACCCGGCCTGATCGTAAAAGCAGGTTTCAAAAGTGGAGGAATAATATGGTTGCGTAAAGAGGTCGAAATTCCCGCAGACTGGAAAGGCCGCAGATTGATAGTGGAATTTCCAAGAATCAGCGACTTTGTAACTGCTTATTTCAACGGAACCAAAGTCGGGGCAGTCGATGTCAACACAGAACCCGGTCGTAACCAGTTCTTTTTCCCTGTTCCCAACAAAATTGTTCAACCGGGAAAAGCAACGGTAACAGTACGCATTCATGCATCCAACGGTTACTGTGGTATTTCGGGTGATCCCAAGGCAATCCGCCTTGCATTTAATCAAAATGAATCTCTTCCTTTGGATGGTGAATGGCTCTGCAAAGCTGAAACTGAATTCCAGCCCCTGCCCCAGGGTGCTGACCAGAGACCTATCCCACCGCCCAAAAGAGACCTTCCACATACCGCGGCCGGTCTTTTTAATGGCATGATCAATCCAATAATACCTTATGCATTCACCGGCGCACTCTGGTACCAGGGCGAAAGTAATGCCGGCCGTGCATACCAATACAGGAAACTTTTCCAGGTCATGATCACAGACTGGCGTACACGATGGGGCTTGGGTGATTTTCCTTTTTATTTCTGCCAATTGGCTAACTTCATGAACAAAGTGGATGTTCCTGAAGATAATAACTGGGCTGAACTCCGCGAAGCACAAACAATGGCCCTCGCTCTTCCAAACACCGGACAGGCCAACCTGATAGATATTGGTGAAGCTGCAGACATTCATCCGAGGGACAAACAGGAAGTAGGAAGACGCCTGGCTCTCATAGCTTTCGCCAACATTCACGGCGAAAAGAACCTGGAATATTATGGACCGGTTTATGAATCTATGAAAATCGATGGTGGGAAAATCATCATAAAGTTCAGTCATGCAAATGGGCTCGTTGCACAGGAACTTCCGGCAACCTTCAAACCAAAGAGCGCTGAACCGAAAGAACTGCCGCTGATCAAATACAGTCCCAATAGTCAGCTCCAGGGCTTTACAATCTGCGGCGAAGACCACAAATGGGAATGGGCAGATGCAAAAATAGATGGTAATATAGTGGTTGTCTCATCAGACAAAGTTCAGAAACCTGTGGCAGTACGTTATGCCTGGACAGCCAACCCCACGTGTAACCTTTACAACAAGGAAGGTTTACCGGCATACCCATTCCGTACCGACGACTTCCCGGGCATTACGGTTAATAACAAATAACATCTATTATTTTTACAACTACAGGGGTTTACCCTCACCGATAAGGGTGACCTGTACCCTGGGGTCCTCTTTACCGGGGTTTTCGCAATGGAACAAAACATTGTTCCCGCCGCTCTTCAGGGTGGGAATTTCTCCCTTCGGTACGACTTCGCAAACAACTTTGCCGTCCTTGTCGTAAAGCTTGCAGTTGTCCTTCGATTTCAGTTCCAGGTACATGCCGGATTCCATCGTAACCGGGAAAGTGAGTTTCGAACCATTGATTGTAACGGTCGGATTTTCGATTTTCTTCATGGCGATGTTCAGCGCCCGGACCGGACCGAGTTTGCAGTTGACGGTTTTATTCGCCGGAAGGTTGTTGAACCAGAGTTCAAAGGAACTGATACTTCCGTAGGTTGCCTTTCCGCGGTAATGATCGTATACGAAATAGCCACCGGATTTCGGCCAGATATAATCGCTGCTCCGCGTCGATTCCGATTCCACGAGTTCGAAGTATTTCCAACCGGTAAAATCCAGCAGGACGTAATGGTTGCTCATTCCCCAGTGCGGGAGGCGTGTCGAGACACGGAAATTAAGGAGCGCACCGCTACCGTCACCACAAATCCAGACGCCGATTGCCTGTTTGTTTCCCAAGTTGAGGGACGGTTCAAACGTTTTACCCATGGAGACCCAGGAGCCCTCTCGGGGGGATGCTCCGGTACTTCGTCCGGTCAATTCGACAGCAGTTTCACCCGTGGCAGGTACTGTGAGTTTATCCGGTTTTACGGAACAGGTAACCCCATCCGCCGCTTTGACCAGACGAAACTCTTCTGTGTCTTTTGAATCGAGAAGGAGAACCTGATCCGAATCCCGGGCAACGGAAACCAGGGATTCAAGGCGCAATTTGACCGGTTGGTCCGCAAATTCATTTTCGACGTTCCATTGCGCAGACGGATGGGCCAGGCCGCAGACCTTGTGTTTCCTGTAGAAAATCGGCTTGAAATTCCATTTGCCACCCGCTTCACGGAAGAGGGTAAACTCTTTCCCGACCTGCCGCAATTTGGCGCGTACGGATTCGTCGAAGTAATTCTGGTGCCGCAGTTCCTCATACTGCTTGATCATTGCAAGGAAGTCCCGGTAGACGGGATGGGCCCGGAGCGTTGACTCACCGATATCGCGGTTCAGGGACAATCCGGCGTTATTACCGATCATTTTGCAGCAGACGTACTCCATATCGTCATAATAGGTCGGTTCCGTTTTTGGACCTTGCCAGGTATGGAAGGACCACCATCCGAACTGGAGGGGAAGAAAAAGCGGATAATTTTCCAGGGGAGCATATTTTTCGATCAGCGGCAGGTTTCCGCTCCAGCATCCGTGCTGATATTCTGAATTGGCTTTCATGGCGGCGATATGAATATCAATAAACCGCTTGTAACCGCGGGCCGCGGAATCCCAAGCCTGGTATCGTGAGCGGTAAAACCACCAGCCGTGCATCATTCCTGCATATTCCATTCCTATCGGTTTCTTGAGATGCTTTGCGATTTCAAAAACGAAACGGTCGCCGTAATACCAGTAATTTTCTTCTCCCCACATGTCACGTATACCTTCAATGGCATCGAGATATATTCCGTCAAATCCGCATTCGTTAATGACATCGGCAGTGTTTTTCGCAATTTCGTCGAAGAGAGGGGAATCCGGGTTCGGGACGTACAGGCCGCCCCAGAACGTTTTGAGAACAGAGGCTTTCACACCGGCTTTATGTTCCGAGACTTTCGTCCCATGGAATCCGCGCTTGCAGCCGGTGAATTTAAACGGTGCTTCGGACGTGACCCCTTCGTATTTGATGATTTCATCACCTATCCTCAATGTCCGGTTGTTTGTAACCCTGTATCCGACGTCCAGAGAGCGGTTAGCCGTCGATTCGCGGACCACAACCTCGTTTGCCGTTTCGGAAAGCGGTCCGGCAAGCGTAAACGTCGTGACAGTATCCAGCCCGGCATGTGGAATGGGTGTTACGTATTTCGACGACGGCCCGATATAGCACGCATAGGTGTGCAGGATTGAAGAGATGCCTGCCGCGTGGAGTTTATCCACAATCTTCTTGAACGACTTCCATCCTTCCGGAAATTTTTTCTTATCCATTTCAAAACTACCGAACAGAAAGAACGACGAACTGCCGCCGTGGTTGTCGACCTGATTGAATCCGACACGTTTGCAGTTTTCGATCCATTGGTCGACGGTTTCCTCAGTCAGGCTTCCGAAATTCATGAGGTAGGAGCCATACCCTTCCTTTGAGGAAAGAGCCCAGGCGCCACCCTGGTCGCCGAACGGGATAGCCGGGGCGGCTTTCGTCAGGACGTCGCGTATGACCGGAAGAATTTGCTTTTGAGGAACCCCGATAAATGCCGCCTTTGCCCCGTTTAGTCCGAATCTTTTGTAGCAAGTAGCCCAAAGTTCGGTTTGCAGAGCGGGAAGCTGGTGCACATGCGTAAACAGGTTCAGCTTGAGCGAACAGGCCGCAAATGGTTCCCAGGGCATTCCTTCAAGGTTAAGAGGAATATTCAGAAATGTCAGTGACTCCGGGTCTCCAGTGACTTTTTGAACTTCGTAAAGAACCCGTTCCTTCTGTTTCAGCACTTTAACCTCAGACGAAAGGCCTGTTCCCGCAAATTGAATCGCGAGGACGCCGTCACGGAGGGAAACGGTGGACGGATAAAAAGTTTTTCCATCCTTTTTCGCATACGCGCAGTACGAATCCCCGCTTTTGAGATAATTTTTTCCGGAAGCCTTGTCGACAAAACGGACGTTCCTGCCCTTGGCCGTAAATTCATAGGAAAAGGTGTCGCATTCGATAATTACGTTCCCAGCTGACTTCATCTTCGCCGCCATGGCGGAAACATCCTTCGGAAGGAACAACAGTGGCAAAATGATTATCATGGCTGTAATAAGTGCCCTGACGGGAAAAAAGCATTTTTCTTTCTTAATCCTGTTTGTTTTCATTTTGAGTTTATCCTTCCTGTAGTTTCGGAAATATCAAACTTCTTAACCAGGTGGGCTACCGCTTAATGGCACGCCGCAGCAGGTTGTGTGTGATCTGCTGTACTCGCGGGTCTGGACCGTTGGGCCGCGTGTTATGGCTCCACAGTGGCATGTGCCCTGGCGGAGTACTCAAGCCCGTGGACCAGAAGATGGTCGAGGCGTTGAAAACAAAACCACCTTTCTCAGTGGGGTAGATCGTGGCCTGGTATGGAACGGGACGCGTACCACCGTGCAAAGCAATGCCCTCGGCCACCACCTCCAAGCCCTTGATTGGCGGGGGATCGCCATGGAATTCCCAGCCTACCAGTCCGCGAATCCTGTCGCCTTTTTTCATCCCCGTGCCGGCAAATATCCAGTGTTCCGGTTTGGTACAGACCCAGTCGCCTCCGCCGTTAACAGGCAGGATATTGCGGGCACCGAGCAATAGACCTTCATCCGGTCCCACGTATTCAAACTTGTTCGTTGGCGGTTCCGCACCCATGGTCAGCCCCTGATATGGGCCTTTGCGGGAAATAATCCGATTGGGACAACCATCGGGCCCCGGGCGGAACGGCGTCACATAGCAAATGGAGTTACCCGACAGGAACAACACGCAGGTACCGCTGCGCGAAATCTTCAGTACGCTCTCATACTGGCGCAGATCCCAGTATTCGTCGTGTCCCACGCTGATAAAGGCCTTGCACTTTGCTGCGCGGTCCGGTGTGAGCATGTCGCTGTTGGAGCAATAACTGACATCATATCCGTTTTGTTCCAGCCAATAACACAATGGAAACTCAAAGCACAGGAATTCGCCTGAACCGACGGACTGCGGGTTCTCGTAAATCTGCACGTATTTGCCGTAGGGCCGGTTGAAGCTGACATCGACGTTGGTGTTACACCAGGCAAATTTGTTCCCCGGGTCGATGTACAGCGAATATTCGTCGGGCCAACGGTTGTAGGCTTGCCAAGTGTTGTCGGGACACTGTAAGAGAATGTCGGCTGGACGGTCATCCTTAACAATGAACACCACGTAGCTCTGCCAGGGCATCGTACCGTCGGGATTTGGCACTCGGGACAGCCGACCCAAGTAGACGCCGCTTGGCCAATCGGCCGGGATCAGCAACTTGGCGCTGGACTCCCAGCGGCACTCGCGGATTCGCCGGGGACCGACCGGCGGCAGGGCCTGCGTCTTGCCGGTCAAAGGCCCCAACGTTTTCATCAGCCGGGCACCCAAACCTCCGTAGTAGCCCATCCGAAAGATCTCCAGGGTGAAGTTGCACGCCGGCTCAGTGCTGACAAAGAATTCGATCGATTCCCCGGCGGCAACCGATTGTCGCGAGCAGTAGCCTTCAATACCGGGAGAACGGGTACCAGTACGATCTGCCTTGTCGAGACGAACATATGTCAATTGCCAATCCGACGTACCTGCTTTTTTGTTCTCCCGGCGAATCAAGTTGCGGCCGGCGTACAGCTCGGCCGGTGCCAATATTGTCACAAGAAATACTATGGCTATCCACAAAATGATGCTGTCAGATCGACCTCGAAAATAGCGGGTACAAAAGATCCTGTTCATGATACAGATTAAACTCCCAATGGCATATTAAATGTTATAAGAAATTGATTTTTAACATTGGCATAAACCATAACCATGTTTGCGTTGCCATGTCCGCAATCTATTGCATCAACACTCCACGCGTCAATACCCTATTGCCTGGCTGACCCATTCAGCATACGTAATGCCAATCCACGTCGCGTTGCGTAAGTCCGCCCAGACGGCACGATAACTCCACGGACCACTAGTGCTGATACGCATGCCACAGCGCTTTTTCCCGATCAATGGTCGTTTTCCCCTCGCAAATCACAAAGCGGGTTTTGTAGTCGAGCGGCTTGCCCTTTGCGAGCGGGACAATCGTCTTCGCGGGAAAGGCCAATGAAATGCAGGTCGAGCCATAATAGCGGAAATTGTTGGGGAAGAGCGGCGTAGCCTTTGACTCAAACATCATGACGGTCGTGAAGCCGGGAGTTTCGATCCCGGCGGCCGGGTACTTGCCGTAAAGCGCCATCCAGGCGGCATTGCCGAACTTTGCCGGATCGGTCACCCGTTCCACAATCTTCAGATCGTCGCCGCGCCACTTGTCCGGGTTCGGATGAACGGCGCGGATCGAAAACTCTTTCACGTCCGGATTCATCCGGACCGTCATTCCGCCGTAACCGCCGTAGTCGACTTTCTGGCGGCCGGTAATGGCCACGCCGTCGACCAACGCCTCGAGCCTGACATCAACATCGACCGCGCGGCTCCTCGCTCCCGGCATCCCTTCGGTCTTGAAGGCACGAATCGTCACGATCTCTTGCACGATATCAGCCGGATTATCGTCATACCTCCAGATGTTCACCGCCTGGAGAAAGGCGGAATCGGCACTGGCTTCCATTTTGGTGATTTCGACCGGGTAGGCGCGGATTTTGCATACGGCCCAAATATCGCCGATCTTGTCGTTCATGCGAACCTCGCACCAGCTCCACCAGAGACTTCGGTGATGCATATGATCTTTGGGGTAGTCGGCGGTGAGTGTCTCACCGTTGAAACCGTAGAGCGGATAAATGTAGTCGCTCCGTGCGCCGCCGAATTGGCTTCCGTCGGTAAAGTAGGCACCGTTATACGGTGTGTTGCCCTTGGAAAAATGATGCGCCGTGACCCCTGCCGGAAGCGGAACTTCGCCAAATCGATAGGTCAAAACCGGTTTCCCCTGCTCGGAGATCGTGTAGCTCTGCGTCTTCTTATCGACGGAAAACGCCAGCGGCCCCTCTGCCGCGAAAAGCGGAGCCGATGCCAATGTTGTTACGAGGAATGCGATGGCCGCCCACAGCACAAAGCTGCCAGAACGGGTACGACTATGACGGAGACAAAGGATTTGGTTCATGATTGTATTGTCAGTTGAGTTTATAAGAAATTGCTTTATTGGGGAGCAATTCTGAAACACCGATTCCAGCGCTCTTGTCCCGGTTAGTTAAGGAAATCCTATCACGGTTATGCCTTGCTACAAGCAGTTATTTCAGATTTCGCCGCTGTTTAGAGTTAAAGAGTGTTACGAATTTCCGGTGAAATCTTGTGATGTGATCTGCTCGTTGCAGCTGTGTTGAAAGGATGCGGCGCGTATGCATATACAGCGCCGATCCTTTTGCCGTGCTGCAACGGCATCTGACATCAAATATTTCACCGAAGAATAGAAATTCGTGACACGGTTTACACAATCCGCCGATCGGCGGATTGATCCGGAATCAAGAGACAATCTTTATCGCGGCAGAAAATCTTCTCAAAACAGGAAAATGTTGACGGGTAATAGTATCAAAATCCTGCAATATCCGCCCGAAGGGCTTCGGCGTGTCCGTTCTTCGACGGACTTGATCCTCTCGGTCTGAGGAACTCGGGACGAAGGCAGGATTTACCTTTCGACGCGACGAAGGGTCATCTTGAGCAAAGTGCAATAGCACGCAGTCGAAACTTTTACGGTGCGGTAAAGTGATTGTCGCAAAAGCGCTTATGCATGAGCCAATCTCTTACTCATACTATTATCCGGTATTTTTTTCTTTTCCTGAGAAAATTTCTTAAGTTCCGTATCCGTCGGTCGACGGATACGGATGACAGGCCGTGGTGTGCATTTTGGGGATCCATGGGGACAGGGAAACGGTAAGTGGATTTTGTGATGCCGACACGGCGTCTGCAAGCGGGGCTAGATATGCATCTGCACCGCTTGCAGCAACAAAGTCGGCGTGCAAAAGACGCTTATCGGCTTCCCTGCAAAATGCACACCACTTCTCTCTTTGGTTACGGCTTCTTTGGCCGCTCTGAGAAATATCCGGGCTAATCAGTCGTAAATAGTGATTAGGCAAAATCAGGACAAAATTCTATTTCCCAGCGTGACATTCTTAGTCAGGGTTAGAAGGGATCAATATCATTTTTTCGCCTTCACGATCATCTCGGCCAGCTTGGCCCGTGCCTTTTCATAGGCCGCGGGATCACTATCCCATTTAAACCATGAACCAGCGAGGGGCATGATAATCTCCTGTGCTTGATCGGCCAGACCGGCACGCTCCAGGATGGAGAGATACTCGTAATCTTCGAATGAATCGCGCAGGGCCTTCAATCGCAGGCTGGGCGCAACGCCCTCATAGCCGACTGCACGGGCCGGATAGAGAAGACTGCCCTCGCCGTTGTAGTTGGGACCTTTGCCGTTTTTGCGACGATCAAGCGTCTTCGGGTCAGTCCACGGATCGTCCACACCCCGCCAGTACGACATGCCACCCCAGTAGAGGATACCGCGCATTCGATAGCGCCATGCGATCCAAGACGACACGCGATAGTTCAGGAGCGGAAAATCAATGTGCCACCAGGGTGTCGGATCACGCTGGCAGAGGGCAGTATAGGTCCAAATGGTTTCACCGAGCGCCTGGCGTTTTGCCGCGCTTTCCGGCTTGAATAATGAGAACAGCGGGCACCAGATGTCAACGGCGCCATAGAGATCACCCCACTTCTCATCCTGTGTCCACGTCTGCTCAACAACCATCACCTTGAGCGCCGACTTCACGGGGCAGATCGCCCGTCCCCATTTCTGGACATACTTGTAGGCTTCCTCGTCGTTTGGTTCATCCCTGAGATAGGTGTAAAAGACAATGTTCGTACGATCCAGTTCCTTCGCGGCGTCGGTCCATGCCTTGAGCCAGGCATGTAATTTTTCCTTATCTGCATCCGGGTCCTTGACAACACTTCCGGGATGTGGCGTCTGAAGAGCGTTGACCTGATACTGATCAACGAACTTTCTATATGCCTCGATGTTCTCTGAAGGAATCTTGAACGAGCCATCCGACTGCGCCTTGGGCGTCATCCAGGGGACGGGCGGCCAGCAATTGATGTGGTGTTGCGTCATCATCTCCGCGCACTGTGTCTCGATGGCATCCCAGTCTTTTGGTTCTTCTTCCTTGCCGTCTTTTGCCCGCTGCTTGTAATAGCTGCGCATTCTATCCGGAGGCCAGCCAAGAGAGGTCTTGATCGTTGCCACACGCGGCAGCGTGAAATCCCATACCGTCAGCGCGACCGGAATTTTGACCGTCTTGACAGAGCTTCGCAGTACATACGTTCCTTTGTATTTGCCGGCTTTGGCGTTTTTGGGGACATAAATATCTACCCAGAAACCATGCGTTTCATTGGCGGGCAGGTTGAACGGTACGGCCTTGAGCCGCGCATTCAACAAGGCCTCGCCGGTGACCGGATGAAAAAACGGGATCAGGGCGTCGGGATACCACCCCTCTTTGAAACTACTGTTTCTGTACGTGGGAACTGTGAGTTCCATCTGGTGCTGTCGGAAGAGGCGGGCATCTCTTGCCCGAATGTGTGAAAACCATGGCCCCCTGAGTTTGCCAGCCTCGATGGTGATCCCCCCTACCGGCTTGTCCGAACGGACGATAATTTGAAAACTCTCCCACTCATTCTTCGCTGCCGCGATATGGACCGGTAGTCCCTCGCCCGGTAACGTATCACGGAGAACACGCTCCGTTTGGGCGAGTGTCCACACTTTCAAATCGGCGGACACTGCGATGGGAATCAAGACGGTGAAAATCATACACACACAAATGAATCGCTGCTGAAACATGTCACGACTCCTAAAGTTAAGTTACAAGAAATTGCTTTTTTGGGGAGCAATTCTGAAACACCGGTTCCAGCGCTCTTGTCCCGGTTAATTATCAAAATGCTAACACTGTTACGATTGGCAGCAAGATTTTATTGGAGCTTCTTCAAAGCATTATAGAAAAGCAGAAAGAATCTCCGGAAAAGTTATATTCCATGCTTTTTTTGAACAAACCCTTCTTATTGCCATTTCCCATTGTTTCCGTTTTTCCGGACAGCATATGCGTAGACTCTCCTCGCTATTTCATAAATACCGTGCTTTAAGATTTTCCTCAGCCTGTTCATTGTTGTTGTAGGGTTAATGGGCTGTTTCATGACTTCCGGCCAAAGAAGTTTGAACATCATTTTGTACAAGCTGTAATTGGGAGCACTTCGTAAATTCGTAGAAACACCAAGCATGAGTTCGAGAAGTCCTCTGTGATTGAATGGAGTATATGCCTCTTGGACTATATCCCATTCAAGCTGACTCTGTGCCTGCCAACTGCCCATTCGGTGTTCCCAGTAGAATAGATCAAGAATATCCATGTTTGTTTCAGCAGCCACTTCAATGGCTTGATTATACCAGGTAAAAATCTGATCGCGTACAAACGGTATCGTCTGCCAGCCATTCACAAGTGCAACGATCTGATCAGGAGAAATAATCGGTCGATGAAAACCGTATTTATAATAAAAAGACCTCGCAATTTCGGAACAGTTCCCTTTAATGGCTACCCTGTCTTGTGGATACTTATCAATCATTCCGTATGCTATTTTTCCCCAGTCCTCTATGTGCGCAAGCGGCGAATTCCGCCGGTATATTTCGATAAATTCATCAGAAATAGTTTTACGACAATCTATAAGATTGTGACGTAAGCCAAGAGATCGTAATAGCTCTGCCGGAATTTTGATGTCGCTTGACCTGGAATTAAGGTTGCGATATTGCAATGTATAAAAGTAGATTTCCCTGGAAATACTCTTTGAAGCACTAAGAAGTATTCTTGAGTCCCATCCTGCTGTAACCGGTAGAGCGAGCTTAAATCTGTTGTTTGCAGCAATCATCAGTTTCTTTAAAAGATCAGAGGCATCAGTTATGACTTCATCCACACGCTTCTGGAGCAATATCCTTTTAGGCCAATACCTTATCTGTTCAAGCGTTGAAAGGCGTAGATAGTGATTAGGGATTAAATGGTGTACTTCCTCAAAAAGTGAGCACCCGCTGGGTATCCAATATTCAATATTACGCTTTGCGTATGATGATCTGAAAAAGGACGAGAAGAGTTCTCCATCCTTTAGAGGCATAACCTGTTTGAAGATATACGGCTGCGAACCAACGAATACTTTGCCTTCATATTTTGTATAGTATACAGTTCGCAATCCGCATGGATCATGAAACAGTAATGTTTCCTTTGCGGTTGTTAGTATTAAAACAAAACGACCGGAAAGGGCACACAGATAGTCGCTAATATTTTCAACTGAATCGCCGAGGCTGGCAATCGTGTTTAATACATCTGTATTTGATCGCTCCGGGAAATTGGGATCGATGATGTATCCCACGAGCGAGAGAGTTACATTTGTATCTGCTGATGTTACGGTAGAAAGTTGTACGTCAGGGTGTGCATATATATGAAAAATCCCAACGTGTATATGCTGCCAATGACTGAGAGATGAACAGGCATCAGGCGTCAGCAAGAACTGTCTTCGAAACAAGAGATTGCTATCTGCCATTTTATCTCCTCGCATAACAGTATTATCCGGACAAATGTTTTTTGAGGATGACAAAGGCATCCTCACGTTAAGTTTCTACCAGTATCAAGCAGCGGTGAAACGAAATTAAGCGACATTACCAGGATAATATGCATAAATAAAACACTCAATTGTTTAGTACAATTTGTCGTTATAATTAGCCAGAACCAAGAAGAGGGCTAATTGATATCTTTGTCGTACAACTTTTTCCCGGTGCGGATTGCTTCGCGGTTACGCTGTTCGATTGCCAGACGTACTGTATATTTATCCTGTCGTTTCTGATGATCCTCACAGGGCTTGAAATTCGCCATTTCTGCGGAAGGATTTTCTGTCAGGATTTTCTTTCCTTCCGCAATGATTGCCAGGGCCTCTTTATAAACAGGATCATTTCTGTCTGAAAACTTGTCAAGACAGGGGCTGACCTCTGGTCTGTCGAAACAGACATCCATGGCATGTTTTCTTTCATCACAATTTACACCTGTAAGTTCAAACAAACGCTTTACCTGCTGGCCACTAAGCGGGGCACGACCATAAAGATTGTTGGGAAAATTTGTATCAAATTCCGGATAATACGGTGCATTGAGATCAACCCATGTAATAATCCGGTCTTTTTCTTCTCTGGTTAACTTCACTTCTCCATGTTCCTTGGCAAGTACTCCCACTAATCGACTTGCATGTGATCCCCAGGAATATGCCTGCTGGATTTCCGCCGGACCAGCACCCACAACCTTGATCTGTTTTTTGGTCCATAATTCATGGTACGAAACATTAAAAATCATTCCACGGTCACGGGACAGGTTGAGGACTTTTCCATCCGGCTTATCAAAATCATGGCAACTGACGCAATGCTTGTCAAAAACAGGCTGGACCTCAGTTATGTAATTAAAGAACCGAGGCGGTCCGTTCCATCCTTCCAATCTGCTTGGTTCCCTTTTCAATGCCTTTAATGTGTCGGCCTTTGCCAGTGGCGGCGCACTGCGGCGTTCATCGTGACATCCGATACAACCCGTTCTCTCGCCGGACTGTACAACCATTCCGCTGCGCATCGACTGGATCATCATGTAATTTTTATCCAACAGTTGGAAAAAAATAAACCTGTCGCTGGGTACGGAAAAACATGCTGACCCGTCATCCTCCACCGGAACTGTTCCAAGGATTTTCTTGTTACCAAAATCATGCCAGTTCATACCAGGCGCTTCCGCGCCCTGACCAAACCAGCATGGATGGCTCCATGATCTCTTTTCACCCGACTCGATTACACGGAGAAACTTGACTGTATCGGGTTTTACTCCTTCCATGTGTGTGCCGAGATAAACGTTTTGTACAAAAAGGACGCCTTCCTTGTTTTCGTAATCCCTTTTCGAAGGAATGACCGGCGGGCGGTGACGCGGCGCCAGCGGGACCGGATCAAAACAGGCCGGTTCCTCAACATGCAGAAGGATTTCGTTGCCGAAAATATCAACCAGGTAAAGCCCCATCTCTTCGCCTTTTCCAGTCATCCGGGAACATATGAAATACTTACTGCTCAGAGGATACGGATCTTCAAATTTTAATTTAACTTTTCGAAAAGCATCAAAGCTACCATTGACATTTATCAGATTAACGGCATCAGCTGGCCATGTACGCACAACCGGCGGACGTCCATCCAACCCCAGCCTTCTGTCAACCAGAGCCAGCGCTCCCCATGGACGATCGTGACATGACGAAAAAACACATAACAGCTGCTGGGTTTCCGGAATATCGTGACCATCAAGCGCCACACCCGGACTGCCTGTATTGTTTTTCCAGTAAATCAGGTGCTGTGTCCCGTCTGGATTCACGGTCCATAATCCCTGCGCATCGCCAAAGTTCCTGTCGACGTATTCCCACCTGTCATACATGATTCTTCCGTCAGACATCAGCCAGCCATGCCCGTCATGCAGCGTGTTCTTGCTGATCTGGTGAATGTTGGCACCATCGGAATCCATCCTGAATAGATTTCCCATGATATGTCTGTTACACATGCAAAACTTCGGTTCACGGGATGAAGAGAAAACAATGCTTTCGTCAGGCAGATAAATCGGATCAATATCGAACACGCCTTTCGCCGATGTAATCTGTCTCAAACCAGTACCATCGGAGTTTATTTCGTAGATGTGATAATTATCGTCGATATCTTTTCGCATTGAGAAGAGAATTTTCCTGCCGTCAAAATGCACATCCGGATCGCGAATCACACCTTTTTCAACAGCAAGCAAAGTTCTGACATCACCGCCTTTTTTAAAATCGATGACCTTCAATGCCCCGCCACCCTGGAAACTTTTCGTATTTATTTCGCCGGTCTGGAACATGGTTTCGGTATTGTGATGGTCCGGTTTGTACTGGCGTCGTACCACAAACAGCACCGGATTTTTTATTAACAACGGGTTCGACAGTAAAACCCTGCGTGAAAATGCCTCGTACTTCTGCGCGAAAGCATCTCGATCTGCCTGATTCTGAATATGCCGGTATTCACTTTCAAGCCCCTTGAATTCATTACTCAATGTCACGCCTTCATACTCAAGGGGAAATGTCGAACCCAGGTCCTGAATCACCATCCGCAGGCTGTCAAAGTTCGGTACTGCTGCCGCATTCGTTGTATCCGCGGCATGAATCGAAAACGCACACAGAACAATCGCGAATAATATTGTCCCTATTTGCTTCAACATCTTGAAGAGTCCTACCAGGCCACTTCCGGCTTTTCAAACTCGCCGCTCATTACCGTCGGTAATCGCCAGACATGGTCACCGTCTTTGTTTGTAAAGTAGAGACAGGAATCGGACTTTCCCAGCGTGTTACCGTCGGCCCAGAAGGCATAGAAGCCAGGATGAGCATTGACGGGACGCCGGGCGTAGGTGTGGTTAAAGCGGCTGTTACGGGTAAGTTGTTTTACTTTTATCCATGTTGTGCCCTGGTCGCGGCTGGTCCAAAGCACCATCTCTCCGCCAGTGGTCCACGGCTGAGGACCGGGTTCAGTCGGAGCGATAATCCGCCACGTACCGTCGGGTTCGATGTAAAGTGAGCCGTGATCGTAGTTATGATCACTCGTTGTAAACGGCCGGCATACCCATTCTCTGCCGGTCCAACGCATTGTGTACCAATAACGCAGACCGTTCTTCGGACCTGATTCGTATCCCGTACTCGTCATGTAAAGAATTACAGGCCGTCCATCAGCGTCAAAGTTAACGTCCTTGTTATACACAACCTTCCTTTCAGAACGCGAATCCAAAACCAGCGCCGGGTTTTTTGCTTCGGTCAGCGGCAACTTCAGCAGTTCACCTGCAACAGTACGCCATGTTTTACCGTAATCGGCAGTTTCAACATAGTAGATGTTCGAACGTTCGTTAAGACCGACTGGTTTCGGATGATAATCAAACACGCTGGCCAGCCGTGTGCCACAACGCCAGGCGACCTGGTAATCGCCCATCTCGATGTGCGCAAGGCTTTGCGGTTCTTCCCATTTCACGCCGTCCGTACTGATCATCCAGAACAGTCCCCGGCCGGCCTTGTAGCGGGTATGGAGAAAAAGAAAACCTTTCCCGGGTATCCACCAAGGATGAGTATACGAAAAATTGGTTTCAATGATCTGTTCAAATTCATCCACCGAATAAGGCTTTTTACTGCGGTGGATCCACGACGGGCGCGCGGTACCGTGGGATGCGGAAAAAATCCATACATAACCGGCGTCGTCGAGCATGATGGTAGGATTATCATGGGCATCGTCGGTTTTTTTGTTCAACAGTATTGTCGGACGCGGAACCTGACCGGTGGCATGGTCGTAAAAACTGACCATATGGAGCAGAACATTTGTACCGCCCGGTCGTCCGCCATAACAGAAAAAGGTTTTGTTAACCTCTTTTGCGTAATAGGCATAGGGTGACATCTGTTGTGGATAGGTTGCAAACCCGCCACTGTATTTGTAGTGATACTCGTCTTTTGATGGCTGATTATAATACCAGATACCGCGATAACCATCGTCCTTGGGCTGACCATAAGCAATCTCAGCGGCAAAACAGACAAACAATAATCCACAAATAATCGTTTTCCCGGACATCATTAGAATTAGACCTCTAATCTGACTTTGCTGGAGGATTGTGACGCCCCAATATGACAACTGTCAACGGCAAAAAATGTCAGAACGATTTTGCTAGAGATTCATAAATTGAAAAAATAAATTGCCGGGTTATTAATACTTACCAATGGAAGGTCTTGCCTTTTTTGATATTAACCTCGCGGATTTTATCGCCATACCTGACCTTACAGGGATTACCCAGCAGCGACTTGATTTCGGCTTTTGCCAATTTGCCATCTTTCCATTTGATATCCACTTCAAATCCGCCGCGCGCCTTCAGACCTTTCACCGAGCCATTGGGCCAAACACCGGGCAGAGCAGGAAGAAGATGTACGATATGCTGGTCACCATCCCGCATGTGGCTTTGAACCATCATCTCGGCTATTCCCGCACAGGCACCAAAATTGCCATCAATCTGGAACGGCGGATGCGCATCGAACAGGTTCGGATACAAACCGCCGCCACCGCGCCCTGGCGGACCGAGCAGGTTACGTAGAATTATATAAGCATGATCGCCGTCAAGGAACCGCGCCCAGAGATTGATCTTCCATCCCATTGACCAGCCGGTCGCCTGGTCACCGCGGTAAATCAACGATTGTTTTGCCGCATCAAAGAACTTCGGCGTCTGCCAGTTGACATCATAACCGGGATACACACCCCACAGGTGCGAAACATGTCTGTGCTGGTTTTTCGGATCATCCTTGTCTTCAAGCCATTCCTGAAGCTGACCGTGCTTCCCCACCAGGTTTGGCGCAATACGTTTGCGCATGTCCTCCAATTTTGCGGCAAGATCTGCATCCACACCAAGAAGACGCGCCGCTTCGATAACATGACCGAAGAGCGAACGGATTATCTGGTGGTCCATTGTCGGCCCCATGACAAGCCCACCCTGTTCAGGTGAATTGGACGGACCGCTTATAAGCCACTTTGTCTTCTCATCTTCGTAAAGAAAATCAGCATAGAACAATGCCGCTTCTTTCAGAATCGGATATGCCCTGTTTCTCAGGAAATCCATGTCACGGGTAAACAGAAAATGTTCCCACAAATGCGTGGCCATCCAGCCACTACCCGTCACCCAGATTCCGTGGTTGGATGCATTGATCGGAGCGGAACCGCGCCACATGTCAAAATTATGATGAACAACCCAACCGCGCGCGTTGTAATGTACCTTTGCAGTTTCGCGGCCTGATATTACAAGATCATCCAGCGCATCAAACAGCGAAGTATGACATTCCGACAGGTTGGCAACTTCAACAGGCCAGTAGTTCATTTCAGTATTGATATTACAGGTCATTTTACTGTCCCAGGGCGGACTCAGCAGGTCATTCCAGATACCCTGCAAAGTGGCCGGCTGACTGCCGGACCTGCCGCACGCGATCATCAGGTAACGACCATACTGAAATACAAGCGCTGCAAGATGCGCATCATTGCGATTGGCAAATTCAATCACACGTTTGTCCGTAGGATCATTCACCGCATCCGTACGACCAAGATCAAGGGAAACGCGGCGGAAAAGAGACTGATGGTCTGCAACATGTACCTGTTTGATTTGGTCAAATGATTTTCCATCGGATACTTTCAAAGTTTCGTCACAGCTGGATTTTGGATCAGTCGAAATATCCCTGAAATTTTTCACGTTCGAAGCGGCAACCAGCCTGATTGTCACCGCATCCGCCCCGTTAATATCAATTCCATCCTCTCCGGCTGTAACTTTGCCGCCTTCAACAACAAGCCGGGCTCGAGCCTCAAAACAAACTCCATCCGGTTCAACCCGCCCTGTTAAAGTAATACCTGCTGTTCCGTCATTTTTAACCGCATGGTCTTTGTGCGCGCTGGCCATCCTCGCGAGGCACTCAATTCTGCCAGGTTTGTCCGCCGTCAACCGTACGATGATTGCATTATCGGGATGCGAAGCAAAAACTTCGCGCCGGAAAGTGACTCCGTCAACTTTATAGGTTGTTTCGACAACAGCAGTATCAAGATTGAGCATGCGCCTGTAATCGGAAACCTTCGCATGGTCAGGAAAGTCAATGAACAGATCGCCGCAGGGTTGATAAGCCTTCTGGCGAAGTGGAACGCTCATGAATTCCCTGCCGGCAAGGTCCTCGGCTTCCTTCTGTTTTGCCCGGGCCTGTTTCTGCTGTTCATTTGCCAGTTTGGATTTTTCCCTGGCTTCCTGCTGTTTGCCCTCGGCTTCCAGTTTTGCAGCTTCAGCCTTTAACTTCAAAGCCTCGGCTTCAAATCCCCTGCTTTCCTGCAGAAGTTTGCGTATTTCAGGCAGAAATTTCACGGCGCCTTCATGAACATAAGAATGAGGTGAACCGGTCCAGATCGTGCCTTCATTGAACTGGATGTGTTCGGACATGGCGCCGCCAAATACCATTGCACCAAGCTTGCCATTACCGACAGGAAGTGCCTCACACCATTTTGCCGCAGGACGATTATACCAGAGGCACCAGGGTTCACTTGGCGGCTTCGCCTCACCCGTAAATTCTCCCATCGGAGCCGATCCGGTCAACAACGCAAGCATACCGGCAACCGGTGTAATTTTATCACCTGGTTTTTCATCGAAAATCCATTCACCGATTACGCCTTCTAATTTTACGGATTCTACGGCGCGTTTTGCGATTTCCTCTGCTGGCAGTGCCCTGCCGTAAACTGCCGCACGCCTGATGCGACCAAGGAAACGATCTCCACCTTCAGGGTTGGCTCCGATACAGAGTGGAACAAGTGTGCGCGACATGGTGGGAAATTCCCCACCTTTACTGGCAACTTCCTTGCCATCCATGTAGAGCTTCATTATTTTTTTCGAGGCACTGTAAACCCCGGCAACATGAGTCCATTTATCGGCAGAAAGATTTGCCTTAAAGCAGCACGCGCCGTTTAGATTTAGGAAACGAAGCGAGTTGCCGGGAAATGTATCCAGCATGTAACCCTCAGAAGTACCGCGGACTGATTTGTCCATTATACGTCCGCCTCCCTGCTCCATGGGATCAGCCTTGATCCAGGCTTCAAGCGTAACCTCATCCTTGAGGTCAAGGGTCCTGTTTGGTCCAGCCTTGTAAATCTCGCCTTTTTTACCAAGTACAAGGCCTTCTTCCTTCGCATTCAAAATTCCAGCGGTAATAAACAAACACGCCAATAACATTATCTTCTTCATTTATACCCCCTGAAATACAAGAATAAAGGTCAGTGAATTATCTCACCTTTCGTCACGTCGCCGGGGACATCCAACATCTGCAAGCTGGAAACGGTCCTCATGGTCTTGTGATCGGCAAAAGTCCAGACAACTTTCTTGTCCGGCGTGACCTCAATGACGTGCGGTGACTTGCCAAACTGTCCGTGTCCCAGCCAATTGGACATAACTGTATTTCCATTCGGTAATCTCTGAAGACCGGCCATGAACTTCAGACTGATCCCTGGTAATTCGTCACCCTTGACTTCCCAGACGGTTTTGCCTTCCTTATCAACTTCAAATACCCTCGAACCGTCTTTTCTGTCACCGCATGCGATAAGCGTGTTACCGTTCGGCAGTCTGATGGCGCTGTGCGGTCCTCCAACAGCCGGAATTTCCCTGACAATCTTTCCCTGCGGATCATATTCTTTCACCACCTGTTCGCCATAATGAGAAACAAGGTAGTTGCCATTTGCCAAAACGCGGGCATTCCTTATATATGCATGGCCGCCATCCTTCCCCTCGGGAAGCATTCTTATTTCTTTCACGATCTTTCCCGATGGTTCAATTTCAAGAAGACGACCGGAATTGCATTCACCGACAAATGTGTTGCCGTTGGCAAGACGCTGGCAGGCGTAGATTTCTGAAGGACTTTCGACATCCTTTGTTGTCCCGTCCTTCTGTTTGATGGTCTTCTTGACCGGTGAACCGATGTAGTTAAACACCACTTTCTTGTCGCGCGTTACCTCCTGTACACCATTCCCGGTATTGAAAAGCAGGTTCCCGTTAGGAAGTACCCAGATATCATTACAACTCTTTGCCGGGTATTCCCATTCAGCCTTTCCTTCTGGAGAAACAATGAACACCTTACCCTGCGAATAATCCGTGCATACAAAATGATGCCCTTTACCGGTCTGAATTGGCTGGGATTGCTCAGTAGATTCGGCAGCTAATAGATTCAAACAGACCAATATTGTCGAAATGAAGAAACAACCGGTACCTATGCCTTTTTTCATTATTACCCTTTCATTAGCGCACTATTTTTTCAAACTCTGTCCAGTCAGGTACGCCGAATTTTGGTTTTACTATTTCAGCCTTTGCCTGTTTCTCAATATCATGATATGCACCGTAGAAATTGCTGTTGCAGTCTATCCACAGGGTAATGCGTCGCAGTTCTTCTGGTGAAAGCTTTACGTCGTTATGCCCGCGCTTCAGCAGGTCATAGAGCTTTGAAACTCTTGCACAGTCCTGCCCTGGGATTGAATACTGCCGTCCTTCGCTGAAAATTATCCCATTCCCGCCGCTTCTTCCCCAGCCATATTTTTGAAGCGACATAAACGCCTGTGACCATCCATGAGAAGTGAAAACATCACCATGAAGATTCGGCGCCTTTTTCTTCTGGTCATGGCAGGTAACGCAATGTTTATTTAGAACCGGCTGGACCAATCTGGAAAATGTCAATGGATAAGAACCTTCACATTCCGATTTAAGTTTCGATGGCTGGCGTTTCAGTGCCATGGGAATCTGCCGCTCCTTATTACTCATGATATTATATTTAGACTCGTGGCAACCAATACAGGTCAGGGTTTCGCCGGGGTGCACATACGTGTCTGAACGCATCGTTTGTACTGCCATTCCATTTTCATCCAGCGCCTGGAAATAAATACCTGCTCCTGTAGGCACCTCGAGATATACACTACCATCCTCTCCAACGGGTACGGTCCCAAGTACCCCGCGACAAAGCGATTGCCGGGCCTTTCCGACATTCGGATCATCTGCGATTGAATTGTCTTTCGGAAAAATATTTACAATACGTAATTCCCTGATTTTTATATCCTTCGGCCATTCAAATTCGCTCTCATAAATATTCATTACCGCAATCTTCCCCGTCGACAGATCCACATTACCTGCAGGCTGGTCAACCTTGGCCTGTATTGTCTTGACTGGAATTGCTGGAGGTCGATTTCGTGGTTTCAGAGGTATCGGGTCCAGGCATGAAGTCGCCGGGTCATAATAAATCATTTCCCGATTCCCAAAACTGTCTACCAGATAAATCCCGTACTTGGAGCATTTCGGATCATAAACACACAAGTAATAATCGTCACTTAAAGGCCACGGAGCACCATACCGTTCGCCGGCTATTGTCCTCTTCCCCTTTTTATAAGGAACACCGGGCAGAGATTCGGATTCAGCAAAAGGCGCTTCCGGGGTAATTCTCTTCAATTGAGCAGTACTGCGATCATCCTTTTCCCGTAAATCAATCATTATTAATGACCCATAAGCCTGCCCATGATGCTGGGAAGTAACCGCTACATATTTTGACGAATCAGGAATGGCGCGAATGGACATTTCCATCCACGGCCTTAATTCACGGATTTCAGGGTAATTACCATGCAGGGACCTCGGATCGCGGCCGTCAGGAAAACAATGCCAGATGTGATGGGCAATATCGGAATCCCGGTCCACGTAATCCCACCGGGTATAAACAATCATGCCGTTATTATCCACGCTCGGATGCCATTCATTGGTATCATGCCAGCTCAGCTGAATGATATCACTGCCGTCAGGCATCATCGAGAACAGCGTGGCAGACGGTAAAGGTCTCGCACCGCACCGGCATGCACCTTCCGCACGCTCCGACACAAAAACAATTCTGCCGTTTGGCAGGAAGACCGGGTCAAACTCATTCCATTTGCCATCCGTCAATTGCTGCAGATTCGAACCATCGACATTGGCCTTGAAAACATGATAAGTAGTTTCAGGACAGAAGTAGTAGGTCTTGTATCCCGGCATGCGTTTAAGTAATTCTTCCTCGGTATACATCTGCGTATTGTAGTCCCGATTCCTGGAAATTTCCTCGGCTTCGGTAAAACCAAACAGTATTGTTCTGGCGTCATAATCAAGTTCAAGGGAAATAAATGATCCATTGTCTTCAAGCCTGCGCCCTTTCAGTCTTCCCTTTTCAACCGGAAAATCTTTCGTCAGACTTTTCAATATCGGAGCATCACTGAAAGCTTTCTCCAGTACATAAACACCGCCTTTTTTCTCAGCATTAAAACCAAGGTACTGATCGATCATGTGAATAGAACCTTTTGCCTGCTTGTTATGTTTCAGGAAAATGATCCTGTCGAAATCGAGAATGGGGTTTTTAAATGCTATCTTTCGCCTGATTGCCGTGATTTTCTCGAAAATTGCGAGCTGAGTTTTCTCTGGCACATCTTTCTGTCTGTAAAGATCATCCACCTCCTGTTTAAGCGCCTGGAGTGCCGCAGTTTCACCTGAAAGGTCAGGTACATTCTTCATTGCTTTGATATCAGCCAACAGGGCAAGTGTCCGGCGCCAGACAATGTCCACGGGAGTCCTGTCGTTTTCCATTATCAATGCTTCTTTCCGCAAGGTTTCGCGCCACAGTCTTCCATTGTCCCAGTTTTTGCTGGACACAATTTCATTCTTCAGCTCTGCAAACTCATCGAATACTTGTTCTGCATACAAAGGAAAAACCTGAATTATTATAGCAAGCAGGATAAGTCGAAGTTTCATATGCACCTCTCTCCAAACGGATATGAACATTATCACAAATTTATGACTGATAAACATAAAACAGAAATAATTGAACCTTTTGTCCGGAAATGGCACATATGGGAAATGAACGATCGACCGTTACGTTGCAAAAGTAACTGATCTTCGAATGAGAATAGGCGATAATGCCGTTGTACTTACCCCACCTTTCATATCAACACATTAAGCCTTTGTCATTTATACTCAAGTCTGATATAAATATTATATTAGGATTAACTGCTTTAAACCAGAATCAAGGCCAGGGCAATCAGCCCTAGCGCTTCAACAAAGGTAATCGCTCGCCAACCTGTAATATCAGGAACCACCGTATTCCATAATTTCTGAAACCAGAGAACTACAAATGGAGATATGAGAGCCATTATTATTCCTATAATCACCGATCTATTCGAAAGATAATAAATCTTTGGTGTAACCTCACTCCAGATGCTTAACCCAATCAGCACTATCGCAGAAACTATTACAAAGTTTCTATCCTTTCTTTTCAAAGACTTTTGATCCACATTCATCATCACAACTCCTTATTGTTGCTTGTCGTCATCTTCCACGTCATCTCAGGAAGCAACCGGACAGACTTTTAGAATGACAACAATCTGACAGCTTCAACAAATGTCTCTATGTTCTCCGTCGGCGTGTTCTGCGACATGCCGCCACCGCATGAGGCAATGATTCTGCGCGGGTCTGAAACACCTTCAAACATCGCCTTGACTCCCTTGCGCACATCATCAGGCTTTCCGCTGGCCAGCACGTCACGCGGCGGAATGTTGCCCAGCAGGCAAACCTTTCCGCCGGTTTTATCAAGCATCTCTTTCATCCCATGCTGGAAACTGAAATTAAAAAGGTTAACGCCAATACCGGCAAGATGCGGCGCACATACCAAGCCGCCTGCATCGTTATGAAAGAACCTTACTTTCGAATCAACCGCACTGAATGATTTCTTCAGGTAAGGTGTGGCAAATTCAACGAAATCTTCCTCACCCAGAAATCCTGCCAGATCATCCAGCAGGAACACACCCTCAATCGATGGAATAGTTTCCTTTTGAAGCTTTATCCAGTCACACAGAAAATCAGTGATCGTATTAAGCATGGCATGACTTTCCTGCGGCGATTCTTTCAATGCGATCATGAATTCAGTCGCGCCCATCAAAAACGAAGCAATATTCAGCGGTCCCCTTGCCACCGCAAACTTGATTGCATGTCCTTCTTTCTCAATTGCCTTTCGGGCGTGCTGGAGCCGCTTCAGGGCAAAAGGAAGTAAACCGTCCGTCTTCACATCAGGTTTCCTGAGTGATGTCATCTGTTGCGGTGTTTCGATTATTTTGTCGGCAAATGGAAGATCATTTTCGTGAAATACACATTTCGAACCAAATGCCGATGGCTCTGTACACATGCCATATTCCGACCAGAACCCGGGCAGGAAAATAACATCGGGAAAACGCCTGACGGCCTTGAGATTGGCTTCAAACCACATCTGTTCAGAAGCAAAATAATCAACAATTGAAATACCCGACCAGCCAGGCAGCCACGGGCTGTCAATTATGAACCCGACAGGCAATGGTTTTACAGCTTCTCCCTGAACAACCCTGACCAACTGCTTCCACTGATTTTCCGTCATAGGATATCTCCAAGTATTCCTGCGATATTCATGTTAAAAATAGACTGTTACTTAACAATTGCCAAGTAGTTTGTCACATACTTCACATGACCAAGGTTTACAACTATGTCATTTTTTATTTCGTCTTGTATTGCAACCGTTTTTCGCGCAAATTTCACACCTGTAACAATAAAAGAAAGATATCTATGAGTATTACTATTAACGGGGAAAAACTGGAAAAAGCATTGATCGATCAGGAACTGACGATGCTGCAACAGCGCTATCGCGAACACATGTCGCCAGATGAAATGCAGAATCGCGAAACACAAATTGCCAACGATGCCCGGGAAAATGCAATCGAACGGATCCTGCTTGCACAGGAGGCCAGGAAGGTATTCCCAACCATTGCGCAGACAGAGATCGACCGTGAATTCTCCAACCTCATAAAGCAATACGGCAATGAGGAAACCGCGGCGAATATGCCTGAAGACGAAGTTAAAAAAATAAAGGCTGGAATCGCAGACAGCGTCAGGCTGGATAAATACTTCAAGCAAATCTGCAAGGACGTCCCCGCGCCAACTGATGAAGAATGCCTTGCATATTACGAAGAACATAAGAGTGATTTTCAGTCAGCCGAAATGGTCCACGCCTCGCATATTCTCCGCCAACCGTCGCGTGACGAGGACTTCGGCATGTTCCATGCCGAAATGATGAACATTCGCGAACAGGTAACCAAAGATGCAGACTTCGCCCGGATTGCCAGGCAGTATTCAAGTTGTAACGACAACGGAGGGGACCTCGGCTGGTTCCCGCGTGGCGCCATGGTGGAATCCTTTGACAAGGTCGTCTTCTCACTCGAACCAGGCCAGGTAAGTGATGTGTTCCGAACCGAGTTCGGCTATCACATTGCAAAGGTCCATGAAAAACGTCCCGCCCAGCCAATAGGATTTGAAAAGGTTAAGAAAGATATAAGGAAGAATATTCAAGACCAGCGTAAAAACGACGAAATTGGCCGCGCAGTTGATAAAATTCGCGAATCAGCCCAGATCGTCGAAACCCCTGACAATAACTGACAACTGGTTATCATTCGTCCGGGCAGTCGAATATCGACAACAAGGAGGAGTAAAAAATGGCTACTCACACCCGATTACATTTTTTAATTACAACAATCTTTCTCACGATCCTGACATTTTCGCAGCCAATTCTCGCCCCGGCCGATTGGCCAACTTATCGAGGTGACGAACGGCGCAGCGGTACCGTAACCGACGAACTGAAACTGCCTTTGATCGAGGTCTGGAAACACCGCAGTACACACGCCCCCAGTCCAGCCTGGCCCGAGTTACCCGCTACACAGGATGTCTGGCACCGCATTTACGGACTCGGACCGACAACAACCTACGACCGGACATTTCACGCAGTAATAACCGGCGGATCGGTTTATTATGGTTCTTCAACTGACGATACAATCTACTGTCTCGATGCCGCGACGGGCGAAAAGCGCTGGTCGTTTACCACGGAAGGACCAGTACGGTTGGCTCCAACAGTGGTCGCCGGTAAAGTCTATGCCGGTTCCGACGATGGTTACCTCTATTGCCTTAACGCAAATGACGGCCAGTTAATCTGGAAGTACCGCGGTGGTCCGGAAGACCGTCGCCTGCCGGGCAATGGCCGGATGATTTCACTCTGGCCTGTCCGCTGTGGTGTCGTCGTTGATGGCGGCGTCGTCTACTTCTGTGCCGGTTTATTTCCCACTCAGGATAATTATCTTTGTGCAGTTGATGCTGTAAATGGGAAAGAACTTTGGAAACAGAAGATCAAGATTTCATCACAGGGTTACATGCTGGCTTCGTCCAAGTATCTCTTCGTGCCAACCGGCCGTACTGTACCCCAGGTCTATAACCGGGATGATGGCACGGATGCCGGACCTCTACCAGGCCATGGCGTTGACCGCAAAGCCGGCAGTTGTTTCGCGGTAGTCGTTGACGACATGATATTGCACGGTGCCGGTGAATCAGCAGGCATTCAATTCAGTACGCCGGGATCCCAGGAAAAAATAATTTTCTCTGATGGTTTACGCGTAGTCACCTCTGGACAGATGAATTATATTCTCACCAAGGACCGGCTCTATGCAATGGATCGCTCACACTACCTCGAACTGAGCCGTTTGCAGGCAAAGAAGGAAAAGACCAATGACGACAAGAAACGGATTGCCGACCTGGGTGGTCTTCGTAAAGATTACGTAAAATGGGATATCCCATGTGCCGACTGTTACGAATTGATCCTGGCCGGAAAGACGATTTTCGCCGGCACATTGGATCGCGTCACTGCTTATAATATCGAAGACGGCAAACAGCTTTGGACCGGTGCAGTTGCAGGCAAGGTTTATGGCTTGGCGGTCAGTGATAATCACCTTTATGTGAGCACCGATAAGGGAATCATCCATTGTTTCGAGACCGATCCGGCGCCAGTGCGCAGAGACCAGGTTGTTGACGTACCTGACGTTGTTATCAAACCGTCTCCCTACCCATCGGATGAAAAGACAAAACTTTGCGCTCAGGCAGCCGAAACGGCTCTGAAACTTGCCGGCGTGAAGAAAGGTTACTGCCTTGTGCTGGGAGCGAATACCGGCCGACTGGCTTATGAAATAGCCCGGCAATCTCAAATGCAGATTATCGGTATCGAACCTGACGCTTCCAAGGTTTCAACTGCCCGTAAACTGCTGGCCGAAGCCGGTTTATATGGCGCCCGTATCTCAATACACGAGGGTGACCTTAATAAGTTGCCGTACCAGAAAAATTTCGCCAACCTGATTGTTTCGGAAGAAACCCTGTTCACGGGAAAACTACCAACTCCGGCTGCCGAAGTTTACAGAGTATTACGGCCATGTAACGGCACCGTCATGCTGATGATACCTCAGAAAACTGATGTATCAAATCTGATAGACTGGGGTCTCGATTCGATCCCTGGCTGGAAAACCGGGAAGACCGCCGGGAACACAGTGGGTTTTGCACACCGCGGTCCATTGCCGGGTGCGGGCGAGTGGTCGTATTTTCACGCCGATCCGGGAAATACCGCCTGTAGCGGCGATGCTCTATCGCAGGGGGAAGTTGACATTCAGTGGTTTGGCCGGCCGGGCCCGCGCCGGATGCCGGACAGGCATGACAAAAACGTCGGCCCACTTTATAAAAACGGCCGGCTTTTTGTTTCCGGAGACAATTATGTCGTTGTCATCGATGCCTACAATGGCACGCTGCTCTGGGAACGTAATGTGCCTGACTCTGTTCGATTGGGCGCATTCAAACACTCGGGCAACATGGTTGCTGCAGACGATCAGCTCTATGTCGCTTCTGGCAGTGATTGCATCGCCTTCGATGCACAGACGGGTCAACACCGTTTGACTCTCTCCGTGCCCGCGAACGATGACGGAAGTATTGGTGAATGGGGATATATCGCAATGGTTGACAACCTGCTTGTGGGAAGCATCACCAAACCCGGCGCTGCCTTCCGCGAACAGACAATCGACACAGAAATACTGATCTGGCGTGATCTTATGCCTGTTGTGTGCAGTGATTCAATGTTTGCCTACAAACGTCACTCGGAAAAAAAGCTCTGGTCATATACACCACAGCGCGGCGTGATTATTAACCCCACAATAGCCATTGGTAACGGCCGCATTTACTTTGTCGAAAGTACCAATCCGGAAACCAGAAATATCGCCGACGGACGAATCAAGTTGCCAATGCTCCTGGGCCAGGGCGCAGATCTGGTATCTCTTAGTTTATCCAGTGGAAAAATTCTCTGGCGGAAACCAGCCGAACTGCAGGCCATCCAAAATATGATTTTCCTCAGTTACGCCAAGGAAAAACTGGTCATCACCGGAACAAAAAATGTACCGTTTGACAAAGTTAAAAAGGTTCGATACGACCTGGCCGCTTTCGATGCAGCCACCGGCAAACAGTTATGGCAAAACACACAGACCCCTGTTCCAGACCATATCCTGCAGGGTCCACATGGAGAACAAGTTCAGCATTCGGCTATTGTTGGTGATGTGATTTACAACACAGGTTTTGCATGTAATCTGCATACCGGCGAACCTGTTACCGGCTGGAAGTGGCAGAAAAGCGGCAGTTGTGGTGTTCTCTCAACTTCGGCCAACTGCGCATTCAGTCGTTTCAATTCCGCCCGTATGTTCGATCTGAAAACGGGTGAATACACCGATCTGACCGGAGTGGTCCGTCCCGGTTGCTGGATCAATATTATCCCGGCCGGTGGCCTGATATTGATGCCCGAGGCCAGCGCGGGTTGTATCTGTGGTTACTCAATTCAAACATCAATAGCCCTTACACCGGGCAATGGCCGTCCGACAGCCACCAGAGAAGTACAGTAGACATCAGACAAATAGTTTTCTGCTTCTGGATTTGACAATTACAGAGAAGGTAATCGTTTTTTTCCCTGTAAGTGAATTTCGAAGTCGCGTTCTGCCTGATTACCACGGATGTACAATTCGTGCGTGGGATGATCAGCATCGGTATAGTCGATTTTGTAACGTGGTTTGCCATGGATATTGGTACCAGGTGTTAAGAGTTTCCGGGAAAGACTATGCACGCGGACATGAATACGATCATTAAACACCTCGTAACAGGCAAAATCACAGGGATAACTGCCCGTACCTGAGACGGAAACATGATATACTCCATTACGTTGTACGACGCCTGTTAGATGCAAATGACCCGATAATACTGCAATCACCGAGTCGGCGTGTTCTTCAACGATTTTTAACGTATCACCATCGCGATCCATGTAACTTTTAAACCCGAAGCTCTTGGCCAGCACCGCTTCCTCACGCAGAGGAATGAGCGGAACATGGCAGAGGATAATCTTCGGGACATCATGTGCTAATTCCAATTCGTTGTGGAGCCAGTCGTTTCGCGCCTTGACGATGGCTGGTCCAACGCAACACGCCCCGCTGTTGTTAAGCACGATGAAGAGCAATCCGCCATGTCTGAATGTATAATTTAACCTGTCGTTTCCAAATACCTCGCGATAGGCCTGCTCATACTTCGGGTTTCCTTCTTGTTGTATAACCTCGTGGTTGCCAACAACCGGATAGAAAGGAACACACAACGGTTTAAGCATCTCAGAAAAAAGCCGCAGGTCGGTTCCAAGGTTCCCGATGCGCTCTCCATGGATAAGGTCGCCAATCCCAATCACAAAGTCTGGCCGCTCGAAATATTGCCCCGACGCAGCGGCCGCGATGAGCCAACGGACTTTTTCGTTAGCCTTCTCATATGCCTCCTTACCAGCGTCGGCATCCGCGTGTGTGTCATTGAGTTGCAGAAATCGGAACAAAGCAACCTTTCTTTGTCGCACAGGGATAGCACAACCAGACAGCAGGCCGGCGGATCCAATAACAAACTGGTTCAGGAACCTGCGGCGGTTAATCTTCACAAAATTCTTATCACTATTTAAACGATCAGTTTTCATTGTACGAAATTTACATCTGCTTGAGGCGTCGTTTCAACCAAAGCAGCAGGATAAACGTTGCAAGACCAACAGCAGTCATACCCGCGGTATTATCCGGTCGTTTGGCATTTGCCAGTTCATGAAATGGTGCAAGCAGAATAAAGAAACCCAATGCGCCGCTTATCAGCGCCAGCCGATGTAAATCCGACCAAAGCCGGCCGTAACCGGATATATTCCAAACCAGGATCGCCACTATAATCGTTATTCCCAATCCCAGCAGAATGGTGATTACCGGTAAAATTTTTGTCTTTGGCAATCCTCCAAAAAAAATAAACAGTAACAGTGTTCCGAGAAAACCCACTGCCAGAAACCAAAAAGGACGTGGAACCTGTCTGTTGACAAAATCACTACTGTGGGGAACCGGGAGTTGCCTGGCTAAAAAAAACAGGGAAATAACAACTCCTATGGTCAGCACGACTGGCAATAATGACACACGATAAACCCTTGCCGGATGAGGAAGCACCTGAAAACCAACAACAGTAATAAATGAGAGTAAAAGGGCCAGGAAAGTGAGTGCCTTCCGACTGACCCAGGTTTCACCACGACGTTCCCTGAAAATAAGTTCAACAAGCGTTATGGGGATCGCGATACTGTAAACCGCGTGATAAATCGTAAGGAGAAACGTCCAAACCCAGTTTACACCAAGCCAGCGGCCATATGTCCCGAGTATTCCTACATCAGGCCAGTTAGGATCGAAGAAACTCTTACAACAAAGTCCTTCCTCAATGATTCCGTATGCAGCACCCAGAAGGAATAAACTGAACCAGCCCTTCTGCCAGCAAACAGTCAGTTCACGTACCAGGATTGCGCCACTGCCGTAGAGCGCGGAAAGGAGTAAGAAACGAACCGGATGAAAAAATTCTGCAGGTGGCGAGGAACCCGAAAGCAGTTCCCCTATGGCAGGTGAAAGAACAAATAAAACAATGGCAGGTAAAATATGTCCGGATGCGCTCATAAAGAATTGTCTCCAAACCAATACAAACAGCGAGACAGGTTCAGCACATCATTCACAATACATCATACAGCACGGTTCAGAACACCTTGATCTTGACGTCTTTGAACCAGACCCGGCCGCCGTGGTCCTGGAAACCGATATAACCTTTGCGAGGCATATCTTTCCATGCGTTCTTGAATTTATTCGGTGTCCCGTCAGGATTCTGGTTAGGCTTGTCAAACTGGTCCTCGTTCATCTCGCAGATCTTTTCACCATTCAACTCGACGGAAATGATTGGCCCTTTGCAGGCGATGACCATATGGTTCCATTCACCAACAGGCTTCTCAACATTTTTAGACGGCGCCACCATATCATAAAGTGCGCCACAATCGTGTTTGGTGGATTTTGTACTGCCAACGCTGTCAAGAATTTGCACCTCGATCCCGGTGTGTACGACGTTCTTAAGATCAGACCAGCGAATGAACACGCCGCTGTTACACTTGTGTGCTTCTTCCTTCTTGGTCTTTGGATTTACTTTCATGGCGGGCGGCGACACTTTGAAATCGAGTGCCAGCACGAAGTTTTCGTATTGCTCCCTGGTATAAAGATATCCCCCACCCTTTACCTGACATGCGATAGCGCCATCTTCCACGGCCCAACCTTCCGGTTTACCGGTGATGGCCCAGCCATCGAGGTCCTTGCCATTAAACAACACTTTCCATTCGTCCGCCGCCGTATTACAGACCACAGCCAACAAACCACCAAGAACAATGCCGATCATTTTTTGATATTTCATTATGTTTCCTACTATGATTAACAACGAGAAATCGTTTTACAAAAAAGTTTATAAGTCCTACGTTCTTATCAATCCTTGATTACGGGGAAAAGAACAAAATGGAAAAAAAGAATTTACTACACTTTCGACAGATTAATACCCGCCTGATCGTCAGGGTATTTACAGTAATAGCCTTGCTGTTCTTATCTGGCTGTACCGGTGTACACAACGCCATTATTCATAGAAGTACAATGCAAGCATATTTAAAACTCAAGGACGCAAAGGATTTGCCCGACTGGGAGCGCAGGCGAAAGGAAATATGTGATGCCTGGAGCAAACGAGTCATCGCTGCTCCAAGCAGTGAACTGTATAAGGTTCTTTTAGATTATTGTTCTGCACATGGGATGAAGGTCGTAAAACCGGGTACTGAAGAGAATTATACACTACTTGGCATTCCACTGACTGAATCCGAGCGCATGGCAATCGAACGCGATGAGAAAAAAGAGAAGTTGTTGTATCTTGGTTATAAAAATACGGAACGCACACTTAGGGAAATGGAATCGCAACACCTCTTTATGCCTGATATGGGTCTTGAAATGGTAGAATGGACAGTCCACGCCACAACCTTGCCAGATAGAAAATTACACATGAATGTAGTTATTCTAACAGGAGGAAAATTTGAGGGCATAAAATACCCTCCACTTCAGGAGGCAATGTACAAATCCTTTTGGAAAGGCCTCGATAAATATATCTTTATAGATGTAAACAATAACTAACGACCCGGTCAGTGACGGAAATATCAAGAAATCACTTCCACTGCCAAACCGAGCATCTCACCAAGGGTCTTTAATTCCTTCGAGTAGTCGCCATAGACCCAAGAGAGGTGATTACCATAAATCATCCGTCGCCTCAAAAATTCGTCAGCCCGGCCCTCAGGGGGCTTAATGACGGCCTCTACCGAACATCCGAGCAGGTCTTTGTCCCAACCACTTGACCCGACCAGGGTCCCTTTGAGTACGAGTAGCTTTGTCGCTGTTGGATCAACACGGGCAACGGTGACAGTTTTCTCATCATTATTCATAAAATCGATAACTGCCTTTGTCCCCCAGCCCTGATCGACGAATCGACCCAGTTGATACGGCAGGCCAGGCGCATTCATTCCATTCATTTTCATACTTGGAGCGCTATGGTTGATCCGGAAAGTGCTGCCTGGTCTGGGGTCGGCATTACCCTGGTGACACGACTTATTCGATACGCTCATCAACAGGCGCAGCGCCAGAAGAATTCCTAAATCCGCCTCACACGATGAGGCGATCCCCTCATTGCCGAACAGAGCATGCTGCAGGCAGGGCGTGACAAACCATTTCTGTGGCAACAAGCTGGGGCAGAACTCGAAACAGTCGATGGTAAACGCGTTACACCCATGTTGGGCCATAAGGTTCCTGATACAGCGGTCGAACAGCATACTGCGAACAACGAATTTATTGTCGATGAACAACTTATCGGCTTTACGAACCAGTTCCGTTGCATCTGTCTCGGCACGTTGGTTTTCGGCCCGATCGTACAACAGCCGGTTCATTTCCTTGATAAGTTCGCGGTACTTGATGGTCTTTACGGCCACACCGAGCCGCTTCTGGAGGTCCCCGAAATCCCAAACGGTGTCTGGTGAGAAAGACGGCACACCATTCGTAGGATAAAGGATTTTCGTCTGGCGAAACACCTTTCTCGCCCGTAGCAGCGACAAAAGCTTTGCGAGATCCATGTCGTTACCCGAAATAAAGACCTCGTTCTCTTTGGCCAACACATAGCCGGCAATACTGACATTCCGGCAATTAAGCCCATCGAGTACTATCGGCTTATTGAACATGTTGCCGATCTCATACGCTGAGCGCGCACTGCCCGATGCGATGATAAAATAAACATCTGTCTGGTTTTTGTCGGCTTCGAGCTTTGCGATTTGGTCGGACTTGATTATCCAGTTCTCAGAAAATGTCACATGAACTGGCTCCAGTAATTGTACATCTTCCACTCGGCCAATGCCTTTCTCTTTAAGTTGCTTCGCCCACTCGGTAAAGCGTTTCTCGGCATTGCTCTTTTCGACCTCCGGCTTGACGGAAGTCCAGCGGCAAGGTCCCTGCCATTCGTCCGAGTGGATTATGTTTGTCATAACAGGTTTTACGCAGAGTTTTGTGTCACGCGGGTGCTGGGCGATGCCCCCTGCTCCGTCAATCCTTGCGGTTTCCTTCGCCGGTTCTGCCGCGACCAGCATTCTCTGCACCAAAGCGCCTGCCGCAACCGTTGCCAAGCCAGTCGCCAGGAAATCTCGTCGCTTCATAAGACACCTCGCAAGTTGTAAGAAATTATTTTTTCGAACGGTTTATAAATGAATTTCACAACTACGCAGTTTACTTTACTACACATGTCGAAATGAAACCAGATATATGATTTGCGAAAATCCGCCTTACAAAGGCAGGACGTATCCCGGCAAAAGCGAGTAATTACGCAAAATGCAGTATTTATTTTGCGCAATCTGCAACATGAGAAAATCCGGCCCGTGTTAGATTGACTATATGAAAGATAAACAAGGAGATTGAAAACCATGAATAGACGTTCTTTCCTTGCGGCATCGACCGTAACAGCCATTACAACTTTTCTTCCGCGACAAACATTGGGCCAGACATCACCCTCTTCTCCCAATGAAAAACTCAACCATGCATGCATCGGTATCGGTGGCATGGGCGGAAGCGATCTTTCTAACATCAAGTCGCACGAGCGGACACAAATCGTGGCAATCTGCGACGTTGATAAAGCCCTGCTGACAAAGGCTGCTGCAAAACTCCCCGGTGTGAGGACCTACACAGATTGGCGGGAACTGCTGGCGAATGAAAGCAACAAGATCGACTCGGTTAATGTTTCCGTTCCAGACCATATGCACACTATCATTGCAACCAGCGCCATGCGTGCAGGCAAGCATGTCTATTGCCAGAAACCACTCTGCCACGATATGGCCGAGTGCCGTCTCCTTCGGGACACCGCCAAAGAAAAAGGAGTAATCACTCAACTAGGCATCCAGCATTCCGCAGGTGTGTATGACCGCATGACCGTCCAGCTACTTAAGGATAATGCAATCGGCACAGTAGAACATGTGTACCTCTTTTCCAACCGTGAAGGCATATCGCGCATCGAAGTCACGCGCCCGAAGGAGGCCGACCCCATTCCCGAATCTCTCAATTGGGATCTCTGGCTGGGAACAGCCCCCCAGCGCCCTTATGCCGCCAAAATCTACCATCCCCGTATATGGCGCATCTGGCAGGATTTCGGTTCTGCCTGGGTTGGCGATATCGGCTGCCATATTCACAGTTCTGTCTGGAAGGGAACCGGATTAACCGTACCGATCTCGGTCAAAGCTGAGGTTCAGGAATCATGGAAAAATACACCTGCCCGTTTCAACGACACGTGGCCCCAGGGTGCACATATCACCTGGATATATCCGGGCAACGAGAAAACCGGAGGTAAACCGCTGACCGTGGAGTGGTTTGACGGTATGACTGGAAAAGCCGCTGCGAATTTGCTTCCACCGCCTGAGATTTGCGAACTGGCCAAAGAAGTCGGCCTGAAGCAATTACCGCTTGAAGGTTCGGTAGTTGCCGGTTCCGAAGGGTGGCTCATGTCGCAGCTTTCCTCTGCCGCCCCCCGCCTGATCATGCGTAACAAGTCGGCGGCCAAACCGCCCATGCCGAAACTGCCGCCATGGCCGAACCACTACCACGAATTTCTGAATTCCTGCCTGGAAAAGAAAAAGTCCAGCGCCGACTTTTCGGTAATTGCACCAATGGTCGAAGCCGTCCTGCTCGGCAATGTAGCGGAACGCGTGCCCGACACTCTGCTTAATTGGGATGCTCCAAACATGCAAATTACGAACGTGCCGGCGGCTAACAAGTTTCTACGCCGCACTTATCGAAAAGGATGGGAACTCCCCGGTCTCACATGAACCCGATTAATTCATGAACGTTGTAGCAGTCACGAATTAACCACGCGCGCTAAGACGTTTTAAAAATACCAGTTTCGAAGAGTAAATCTATTTCCACGATCCGAGCAATTCATCTGGAACCGCAGTGCTTAAATCCGGCACACGGAAATAGACGCACTTGCCATCAGGATCAGGAAATTCGGTTAATAACAGTGTCAGATCTCCGGGATTATCCATTCCAAAACCTTTACTGCCAACTTTAAGACGGCACGCTACACCACCGGGATGTACAGCATCACTTGGTACCGGCGATTGTTCTATTGATGCAAGATCAATGATCATTCTCACCAGGTCCGCGCCATCTTTCTTCACAAGATTCTTGTCCTGTTCAGGATTAAGCGTGAAAACCAGCGGCCCGCGCATTATCGCCGCACGCCCTGCCTGCCTCTGCCTTCCCTGTACAAGCCGCCAGCTCATCGGCATATCGAGAGCAATCTTGTCGCCCGTTTTCCACTCGCGTTTGATTGTTACAAATGTTCCAGCACTGGTCGATCTGTCACACGGCTGACCATTGACAGAAATCTTTGCATCTTTGCACCAACCGGGGATTCGGAGTTTTACAGGAAAAGTCGCCGTTTTTGATGGTTCGATACTAATCATGACATTACCCGAGTTCGGATAGTCAGTCTCCTGACGAACTGTCACCGACAATCCACCGTCACAATCAATTCTGGCCTGCGAAGGCGAATAAAGGTTTACGGCCAGTCCTTTATCGAGACGGTAGTAAACCATCGAGGGTAATTCAGCGATAATTCGCCGGTAATTACAGGGACAACAGTAAGTGTCGCCATGCCAATATATTCGACTCCCTTCGAAAGGGGCGTAATAACGGATTTGGCGGCCATCAGGTGACTGGGCTGCAAATAACGCGTTGTAAATCGTTCGTTCCATGATGTCACCGAACCGTGAATCACCCTTCAGCCTGAGCAGGCTGTCATATACACGCAGCTGGTATGCGCTGGAACAACTTTCGCCCAGGTCTCCACGGCCATCCTGATCATTTGTCCATATCTCACATTGACCAATTCCACCGGTAATCGCCATTCCATCTTTCGCGGTTATAAAATTCATAGCCATCATTGCCTGCCGCAGGAGTTTCTCTTTTGGTTGAAGGCGATACATTTCCAGCTGGGCAAGACACGCAGCCATGAATGCATACGCATGTCCTTCAATCAGTTTCCGCCGGCCAATGACAATCGGTGTATTCCAGTCCGGAAGACCAAGTTCCCTCGTGCAGAAATCCAAATAACGTTTATCACCTGTTGCCAAATGCAAAGCCAGAATCGTGCGATGAATACCTGTAATGCCTACATGGGTAGCAACGGATGTTTTCTGCTCCCAGTCAGGCGGCAGGATTTTCCAGTGATCAATGATATAATCCACCGCTTTCCGCGCGGCTTCGAGCGATGATTTTTCACCAAACAGCCGGTAGTCACTGACAAGACCGAAAATGATATAGCCCATTTCGTGGATGTCCCACAGGTTTTTCATCCGGTTCGACTCCGGCATGTTGCCGATATAACCATCTGGACCCTGCGTCTTAATCGTTTCGTTAACGAGATACTTTTTCATCGTGATGACTTTTTCTTCACCCGTATATGCCGCCATCCTGACAACAGTATCAATCAACTTGCCAAGCCCGATATAATTCCCTTTGTCCTTTTTCCGGAATGGATCCAGAAAATCGCCGTCCAGATTTAACTTCTGAAGATTGTTTGTAATTGTCACATCAATCCGCCGGCCAATTTCACCGCCAACCTTGACTTGCCTGATATCAACCGGAGCAAATACATCTTTCGCAAACGTAAAATCTGTAATAAAGAAGGCAATGATTACCACTATAGACATTTTATTTAATTGCTTCATTTTTCCCCTTTCCGAGCTGTAATTACAAATCTGCTTCGTATCCATATTTCCAGTGCCATTAACTTTACCTATTGCTGGTAATGAGATCAAAAGGAAACTTGCTTTTACCGGCATGTTCCTTCATGAAATAAAATGTTGTTATTGGAAAAGACTTGGCTAAATGAGCGGAATCCGCGAATCTCAATGCTAATGGATACAAAACCATCGAATTCTCACATAGTTCTTGCCGTACTTGCCGCTGCTTTGGGCTTTTTTGTAGATGCCTACGATCTCCTCCTCTACAGTATCGTTCGTAATCAGAGTTTACAGGGAATCGGTCTATCCGGTGATCAATTACTTGGTGCAGGCATAGATCTCCTGAATGCACAACTCATTGGCATGCTGGTTGGCGGTGTCGTATGGGGCATCCTCGGTGACATTTATGGCCGACGTTCTGTCCTGTTCGGTTCAATCATCCTCTATTCGATCGCCACGTTCATCAACGGTTTCGCAGAAAGTGTTCCCATCTATGCGGCATGCCGGTTTACCGCCGGACTTGGACTGGCAGGCGAACTCGGCGCCGGTGTGACCCTGGTCTCGGAATTGATGTCCAAGGAAAACCGCGGGTATGGAACAATGATTGTTGCCGCTGTTGGTGTGCTGGGTGTGGTGACGGCATCGCTCATTGGAGATAGATTTCCCTGGCGTACTGCATATTTCATTGGCGGTGGACTTGGATTTGCTCTTCTTCTCCTGCGCCTCGGTGTGCGAGAATCACCATTATTTAACAATGTCAGGACAACGTCCGCTTCCCGCGGTAATTTTCTCGCATTATTCACTAATACAACAAGACTTCGAAAATATATCTGTCTGATCCTCGTAGCTATGCCAATCTGGTATGCTATCGGTATCCTCATCACATTTTCACCCGAAATAGGCAGTGCTCTTGGACTCAGTGTTTCCCCAAAGGCTTCCACGGCGGTAATGCTTTATTACCTTGCGCTCACGTTTGGTGATCTTACAAATGGATTTCTCAGCCAGATTTTCAAAAACCGCAAAAAAATCATTGGTGTATTCATGTTGCTAACGATGGTTTTTTGTACCGGCTACTTCCTGCTGGGCGGGAAAAGCACAAAATTGTTCTATCTGATGTGTTTCCTCGTAGGATGGTCGTCCGGTTACTGGGCTGTCTTCATCACTGTCTCGGCGGAACAATTCGGTACAAATCTCCGTGCCACCGTCGCGGTAACAGCGCCGAATTTTGTGCGCGGCCTGACAACCATTCTTACCATCGCATTCCGTTACTTGAAAACCGGTCTTGGTACCGTCCCCGCCGCGGCGTTGATCGGCGCAGTCACAATTCTCGTCGCCTTCATCGCACTTCTTCAGCTTGAGGAAACCTATGGCAAGGACCTCGACTACACCGAACCCATTTAATCCAAACAACCGGCAAAGTTAAATTTTTCTGAATTCGTTCCGCTTCGGAACGATATAAACACGGCTCGCATTTTATTTCTTGAGGAAATGATTTTACGTCAGATTATTTTGGTAGCAAGGCGTTGCGGATGGTGCTGTATAAACATATGCACCAGCCGCAACAACACAGCTAACAAATTAATATCACGTAAAAGAATTTTCTCATGAAATGCGAGACGTCCTACCCATAAAAAACGTTAAAACTCGAGAGTTACGGGGCCAAGAAGTCCGGATGTCGGTACTCCGCGATAACGTGATGGGATGGTTTGGTAGTGGTTGGCGAGAGTATTATATACAAGAACTTCCAGCTTGTTATCACCGCGCTTAAGGAAACCCGTTACATCCACACGCCACGGCGGAGCAACCCGTACACCCACCTTCTTTCCATTAAGATGGACCTCTGCTGTCGCGACAACACCACCCAAATCCAGTATGGCTCCGGTTTTTGCTTCTTCTTTTGTGAGTGTGAAAACCGTGCTGTATCGCACTCCACCGGAATAATTATTAAGAATCCCAACCTGTGACCAATCACCCAGCGCCATTATACCCGTACCATCAGTTTCAACCATGATTGGTTCAGGTATGACAGCCCCACCACTTCTGCCTGTCTGAGGTATGACGCGTAACGCCACAACCGCAGCAGCCACCGGAGTTTGCTCAGCCACAAACCTGCCGTTGTTCTTCTCTTTCATCGGCTCTCCATTAATCCATGCCTGCACCTTGCCAAGAGCCTTCACACGAATCGCCGCTGTACCCGGTGCCGAAACAAAACGAAACCATTCCGCCGACTGATCACCTGCAAAAACATCAAACGGAATTACACCGGAATCATCATACCAACGCATCGCGAGCGGTGTGCGTGACTGAATCGCTATTACATCCTGTCGACGCATTACAAAGTGACCACGCCCCGCGTGATCGTAACGTATAAGTGTCGGATTTGCACCTGCCTTGAGCAACACAGGTTGCGTCAGATCGGTCATACGGATGCAATTTACATAAACCGCCGCCGGAGTTATCACCGGCGAGGTATGACTCTTATCCGCGGGTGGTTTACAACTGACCTCAATCTTCGCCTGTACAGCCTGTGCCATGGTCACAGAAGTCCAAAGGTAATAACGTCCGCCACCTTTTTCAGGCTCATAGCGTATCTCATTCAACCCATTGACCTGTTTTCCCAGGCAAATAAAGTCGTCCGTTACGGCTCGTTTCAAGCCGTGGTAACCTTGATGGCCCAAATCACCTTCCCTGCCATATCGCCAGGAAAAATCATACAGGCACCATCGAAAGTTCCTGCCTCCGGCAGTAACCGGTACGGCAGGATCAAGTGACGTCAATTTCGCAAGCTCAGCATCAAGTTGTTCCAGATTCACGTCGTCCGGAATCGGTCCGAGAACATAGAACTGAGGACCATAACCATGGAGTTGCTTTATCCATTTGCTGTCATCTATTGTGGGCAGCATTGCGGTCCTGGCCAACGTCTCTGTTTCACGTGCCCATGCAAAGCGACGCGCTTCCAGACCAATCTTCTTATTGTCAGCCGTGACTGGCATCCTGAAATCGCCCCAGGTGTTATCCATCGTGGGAACAAAGGCCACCGTCCACTCTCCGGGCAGTGTCTTTTGCAGTTTAGGGCGCTCATTTTTTGGCAAAGGATTGACGTGCTTCTCGCCGGGAGAGAAAACGACAATCTGTGCTTCGTAACTTTCCAGCGGCAATTCAACCTGGGTACCAGTAGTTGTCTCTTTAATCACACGCAGTGAACTGGTTTTCCCTGTCCAGGGATCCCATAGTTCAACTGCGCCTTTGGCACGAAACTCAACCACGGCGTTGGGCTTGGCATCCATAACCATATAAATATCACGAATACCGATCTTCCGATGTAACGCGCGCACAGTCTGATTAACACCACGCACATCCTGTACAAAGGCTTTGCGGATGGCCTCTACAGCATCTGCGGTCTTGGTAAAACGGCAACTGGGATTGAAGGCGCGATCCACCAGTGTCATCAACTCTGAATCATCTCGACCGGTACGCTCAGATGCCACCGGTAAGGCGCCGACGTTGTATACTTTTCCACCGGCCTGGGCAAACGCCGCAGCTTTCTCAATCGTTGCCCAACGCACAACATCCATGTCTGGAACAACTAACGCCTGGTAGGATGTACTCGCGGATTTCACAACGAGCCGGCCATTCTCAACAGTGGCGCGGGCAAGGGAATCATTGTCAATAAATTCAAAGTTGATACCGGCAGTCATCAGGCGACTGGCAAGATCAAATGCTGTATTCTTTGATCTGTCGCCATTCATTTCCGCCTCATATGGCGCGACAGGATAAACGACCGCAACATCGCATATAAAATGGCCCTGACTCAGCAGATACGACAGGCGGTCAAAATAACCGAGAAAAGTGTCCATATGAGCCCAGTAAGGCATGCGAAAATGGTAACAGGGTGGCGCCCATTCCCAGTGTGAACCATAGGTCGTGTAATAAAATCCGTGAAGATTCAGTAACGTACAGCCGTAGAGATAATTTTCACGCGTGGCGAACATAATACGTTCCGGCGTGGCACCCCATCCGAGGCTGTGATAACCTTCGAGCCAGACGCGCGGACGCTGATAGAGATTGGCTATTGAAGAAGAGACCTTGCCCTTGATGAGATTGGCACTTCCACCCGGCGTATCGTGTCCCGGCGCCGAATACCAGCGCGTCACCCGGAAATAATCACCAAACTCGCCAGGGTGAAGACCGCGTCCACCCGAGTCGCAGGCAAAGATCATGCCACGTGAATTATACCAGTTGAAAATCGGCTTGAAATAACGTTCTTCCATTAACGCCATGCGTACGTCGGCGTAATCCATCCTGACCTTTGGTGTAATACTGCCAATGTCAACCCACATCGCGGGTAATACATCCAGAAGATCGTAACCCTTGCGCTGGCGAAACTCCGCGGCAAAATCAGGATTCCACGCGAATTTGCCCATGCCGATGTGCAGCTCGTCATTAAAGAAATAATTCAAACCTTTGGATGTTTTTCCGGGATTATGATCTTGAAAAGGCTGGAAGAAACCGCGGATGACCGTATCTCCCGATCCAACCATTAGTGGATTTAGTGACCCGGCCTTGCGGACGGCGAGAAATGTCCAGATTTCCCAGTCACCTGCCGAGGCAGTCCAGGTAATTTTACCTTCTTTGACAAACGGCGAGAGGTCCACGCCGCCACGCTGAATCTTTCCGTTTACAATTGGATAGGCCCGCGTAACAAATTGATTCGTTGCACATTCAAACGTTTTTGTTTCTCCACTCCGTACACGCTGACGGGGTCCAACCTCAAGCTGGATCGCATTCAATTCGGGCTTCGAATAAAACAGGTTACAAAAAAGATTTGATGCGCCACGCGGCCAATCAAGTGTGTAAGTACTGAGGCCAATCCCCATGTCAAGACCGGCACACGCTTTGGAGACCTTTGAATAGACCTTCCACCATTCGTCAGAAAAAATAGCTGGTTCGTCCTGATCGGTCAGCCAGCCGCTGGTATCGTAATGAGAATAATTGACTTGAACGCCACTGATACCTTTTTTATGCAGTTCCCTGATCTGTCCAATCATGCGGCTCACATTCAGTTTGTCGCCTGTCCACCACCAGAACGGCACCTCGCCATAACCCGGCGGCGGATTCTTGAACCCCGGCAGAACATCCAGGTTGACATCGCGGCTTGGAAAACCAACTGCATAATCCGGCGGTTGAATGACTTTCGATGGATCACTGAACTCAAGGTCCTCTGCCTTGATCACGTTCAGGATACCAAGAAAAAAGACTGCAACAAAAACAGGACGGATGAAATTAGAATACATTTCGTCCCTCTTGAAGGATGACTCACAAAATGTCAATTATCGCCGGACGCGGGCGTTGCCTTTCCAGATACTCCATACCTGTTCTTCATCTGCAGGCTGGGCGTAATCGGTCAGGAACGTCGTTGCCAGGGCGCCGGTGGCCCAGCCGAACTGGATCCATTTCTCCGATTCCCAACCCTTGAGAATGGCATAAAGCATTCCGCCGACAAATCCATCACCGCCACCAATACGATCAAGGACGGTAATTTCACGCGGTTCCACCACATGCCAGGTATCGCCCACCAGCATTATGGCACCCCAATGATGACTGTTGGCGCTGGCGACTTCACGCAGAGTGGTCGCAAATACAGAAGCGTTGGGGAACGTCTTCTTGACCCGGCTGATCATCTCCTTGAAACTGTCAATCTTGGCGGCAATATCTTTGCCACCGGCTTCCGGCCCTTCGATACCAAGGCAAAGCTGGAAATCCTCTTCGTTGCCAACCAGGATATCGGAAATACTGGCGATTTCTTTGAAGATCTCACTCAGTTCTTTCTCGCGGTTTTTCCAGAACGTAGCCCGGTAGTTGAGATCGAACGAGATACGAGTGCCATATTTCTTCGCTGCCCTGGCCAGTTCAAGACAGAACTTGCTGGTTTCCGGCGACAAAGCTCCGATCAGTCCTGACAAATGCAAAATCTGGACACCTTCTTTCCCGAAAATGCGGTCCAGATCGAAATCCTTAACATTCAGGGTCCGGCCTACTTCGCCGGCCCGGTCGTTCTGCACGCGTGGACCACGGGAACCGAAACCACTGTCAGCGATGTTGAACTGATGACGATAGCCCCAGGGACCGCCTTGATCCACTTCTTTGCCTTCGTAAGCCATATGACGGCTGGCGAGGTTGTCTTTGATGAGCCTGGCTATTGGGCTTCCTTTAACAAATGTGGTCAATACTTTTACCGGCAATCCGAGATAGGCCGAAATGCTGGCCACATTGGTCTCAGCACTGGTTGTCTGCATGAAAAAAGTATTACTGCTGTGCACCGGCTGGCCGTTGACCGGGGTAATCCTGACCCCCATGCTGGTGGGAACGACCAAAGCGTAGGTATAATTTTTCTTAAGCTCAATTTTCATATATGACCTCCTGTCAGTTTAAATTGTAAACAGTATCCAAATCGACCCTTGTTTCTCACAACATTGCAGTCATCGTCAAACCATTTTTCAATCCCAAGAATTGCGCTGATGACAGCGCACACTACAGAAAAGATTTTGACTTTCCTGTAGAGTCGGCTGTCACAGCCGATAGAGCTTTTTGGATTGGAAAAAAGAAATCATCACAGTTTCTTCGGCTCTTCAGGTTTCTTGATGCCAAATCGTTCGGCAGAATGGTCACGGCCAAGGTAGAAGTTGATCCAGGAAGAAGTCTGGAAGAAATCCCAGTTACACGGCGGCACAACATAACTATCAAGACTCTTTTCTTCACCGTAATACTTCAATCTGGAATATGCCTTTACATAAACACATTTTCGCTTTCCGGGATGAACCTCGCACCAGCCGTCACGACTGCCTCCGCAGGCACCGTTACGCTGGTACTTGGGACACTGCGACATTGGACAACTGTAAGCCACGTCAGTCAGAGAACAATCACCGCAATCCCTGCAGTCATACAGCAGAACTTTTGGCAGATGTTCCATCTTATGAAAAGCTTCTTCGCCGCGGGAACCGTCAGCCTTGCGGCACCAGGCCCTCATCATGCCAAAAAGATTTTTGCCCGGTTCAAACATCAGACGATGCATCACACGGGACATGCGGTAGACAAAACCAACCGAATCATCCAGTGGCCTGTTTTTCAAATCAACCATCGTTTCCTTGTTCAAACCGGTTTTTTCGTCCTTTTCGTAAAGGTAAAAACCGTTGGGCATTGCATAATCAAATTCAGGAATAAACTCCTGCCAGCGACTGCTCAGTTCTTCACCCTTCTCGATAACCTGAAGCACTTGCTCGTATTTCACACCATGGCCGCCGATATGAACGCCATTGAATCCCATTCCCTTCATAAAGGCATACATCTTGGCCGCCCTCAATAACCGTGCTTCAACACCCTTGTCAGGCAGGGTCTTTTCCTTTTCGTATTCTGCCAGCAGTTTATCCGTCACCACACACCCCGGAAGCTTGTTCAAGTTCATCTGCTTGGCCACACCGTATGTCAGGATGTAAATGTTTCCCATAACAGGCACATTCAAACCGTTCTGCTTCATGAACATAATCAGCTCATGGAACTTCCTAGCATCATAACCAAGCTGGCTCACTACGAACTGGGCCCCGGCGGCAATTTTCTTTTTCAGTTTGAAATACTGGACCATCTGTTCAGCCTCTGTGGCCTTGAACGGCGACACTGCCGCTCCGGCATAGAAATGACTCGGCTCATGTTTGACCATTCCCTTGAGTCCCGGATAAGTGAGTCCGGCATTCATTTCCATGATCAGCTTCAGAACATTGATTGGATCTAGGTCAAAAACCGGCGCCGGCCTGCCAAGGTAACCAGTCACCGGGTAATCACCGGTCATCACCAGCAGGTTACGGACCTTTGCCCGGTCAAGGGCATAAAGCTGGCCTTCCATCTGGTTCCGGTTCCTGTCCTTGCATGTGAAATGGACAAGGGGTTCAATACCCATTCGCAGGATTTCCTGCCCAAGGTAATCGGCAAGCATGGCCGGGTTACCACCGGGATTGTCGGTCAACGTGACAGCATCAATTTTGCCTCCTTTTGCCGCCAGTTCGGCAGCTGCCAGTGAACTTTCTATCATTTTTTCACGCGCACCCCTGCCGGGGATCAACTCCCACGTTACAGACATTCTGTTCGGGTCCATCAAAGATAATCTAAATCTGTTATCCATAATTTAAATCCTCGGCCAGTTTTCTTTTCCTTTTAAAAGCGTAGACTATAACCCCAGTCATATACCAGAGGGCAAGATGAAATAACATCCAAATTGCACGCGAAAAGTATACTTCTATATTTGCCATTGACACGATTTCCGCAAGTTCATATCAAGGTCAAGCAGATACAGTAGTTTAGGCGAACGTTCGCCTAAATCATGTTGGCGTGAGGAAGAGAATGAAAACGATTAAGATTTTAGTTATTCTGTATCTTATTATGTTGACCAGCGGCTGCTGTGCCCTGTCGACTGCCATCGGTCCGACCGCCAAGATGCACGGTCAGGTTTGTGACCAGAACGGTAAACCAGTTCCCTATTGCCCCTTACAGGGAGACTGGGAACATTCCTTGTCACAGATGGTCTACATGTGGTTATACTACGGACACAGCACTCTTTTCTTATCAGATCAGAATGGAAACTGGGACTTCTCCCGTCGCGGCGTAGACCGTATCTTTGTCAAAGTTGGCAAAGATTGTAATGATCGGTTCTTTCCGGGATACAAGCCTGGGCATAATTGGATGGTTGGAGGTCATCCGAAGGAAATCAATCCTACGAAATCCTATCATATAGAGGTCTTGTTAGATACAAATCTTGTCGTGAAGCCGTATTTTCCGTCTTCGAATGATTTCATGGGAGAGCGATACAAACACCTACGGCGACGGCTAGGACTGCCGTAAAGGGTAAGAACACGAAGAACGCCAACAAGGTCTTGCACCGTATTTTTCAACCCAGCGGTTGAAAAAACGGTGAAGACATGCGTTCTTTACAATCCCGTATGGTTTTCTCAACTTTACGCAATAAACCAATTTTTACTGCTACTATTGCGTAACAACTTTTATTGTCACCGGACCCAGCAGGCCGGAAGGCATCAGCAATGTGTCCTTTGTCAATTTGCGGATGTTGGTTTTTGTCAGCCTTTTTTCCAGCGGCAAGTAAGCGTCGCCGATGATCCGGTTGGGCCAGAAATTAACCACCTCGATTTCGAGACTATTTTTGCCGGGCCTGACTGCATCGGTAATGTCCACACAAAATGGCGGCGTCCAGACAATACCCAGTGATTTGCCGTTGAGCCGGACTTCCGCCAGTTCGCGCAAGGCACCGAGATCAAGAAACATTTTTGATTTCTGATCGCCGATTATCGATTGCTCCAAATCAAATGTTTTCCGATATGTTGCTGTCCCACTGTAATACTTGATCGCCTCCTCCGGCCGTTTCGTCCAGTCTTCAAGTTTGTCAAAGATTACCGCTTGTGTCAGCCCCGACCACTTCTTGTCGAACGTGACTTCCCACGGTCCGGTTATTTCCATCAATGGCTTAAGTTGTGGAAAGTTTTTTGGAGTGCGGCGGCTTGACGCCGCTTTGGTTTCGCCAGCGCCTGCTTTGACTTGAGAAAGCGCTGTCGAGCCAGCGCACTCCAAAGCGCCTTCGGCGCGGGAGCGGAACACCACAAACCACGATCCGCACGGAGCGAACTGCATTGGAACCGTAATGCGTCCGGCTTCTTCACGAAAATCCGTCAATGCGCGTATTTCACCACTGACAGGATCCCATAATTCCGGGGATCTATCGGCAATACGAAAAGTGCAAGTAACAGTTTCCGCTCGATTTGTACGGTTTGCGACAAAGTAGATATCCGCCTTGCCACAGCGACGATGAATAAAATTAATCAGTGTTCGATCATCACCATCGCTGAATTCGAAGTCAGGCTTTATTCCAGTATCCTGTAAAACTGTGCGGGCAGTTTTGCCGGTTATGACACGACCACTGTCCCATAAGGCATCAGCTATCTTCTTAACTTCTTCATCACATTTCGGGAAATCCTGTAGTCCCGTTGCCTCGACCGGTTTTGGACCAATTATCCTGGCTCCAGCATCAACAAATTCTTTTATCCTGCGCAGTACCGGCAATGATATCGACTTCAAATCACGCAAAACCAGTACACGGTAATCAGTTCCACTATTTAATTTAATACGGCTATCTTTAACCGTAGTCTGTTTCAACAAGGCTTCCTCAGTAATAACATCGTAATCATAGCCCGGCAAGACATGTGCGGGATCGGTAAATTTGTGCTGTGTGAAATTAGGCACATGATCACCATAATAGTAACAGGCGTCAGCAATAAAAGTCCCCTGCTGGAGCATGAATTGACAGCGGTTGATATAACTCAAGAACGGAGCGGACTTTGACCACCAGGTTGTATTCGGATTAAAGTGCGTACCGGCAAAATACTGGATACCAGGCAAGCCCTGCGCCTCCGGCGAACAAACAAAGGCATGCCAGACAAGAAGGTTCAAACCCTCGCAGAGCGCATGATCAAACGCCGGCTTGAGATTGTCCCATATTGTCTCCTGCCAGTGCGGTCCAATTGTAGTGAATCCTTCAGCGAGCACCAGCTGCCGTCCATAAGTGTGCGCGGCAGATGCAGGTTGTTTGACAAAGAACCGGTTCTGATCCCCAATCCGATGCCGCCACGACCACGCCCAGAACTCGCTCATCGGCGCATCGTCAAAACCAAGGCATCGCTGCGCATCAATCGGTACCGCATGTGGCCCACCCGACTCCGGATGGATCAACATCCCATGCTTGTGGGCACCGTCACGAAACAGGCGGTAATGATTGTCAATCGTCAGATCACCAATTGTCTTGCGAAAATCGTGGAGAAAACGATTACTCGCCATGCGACTGTTGACAATACGTCCAGCCAGCACCGGCATCCACGGGAACATATCGTAACCGCGTCGTTTGCGGAATTCCTCGCCTATCGAAGGAGTCCAATTCAATGGCTCGACTTCCCAACTGTCGGTATGCAGGTATTTCAGCGTTTTACCGGCAAGCGGACCTGCATCAGCAATGAGCGGTTCAACCACTGCATCCCAGTAACGGCGAAATGCACCGGCATCGAGCACATCAAGCGAAAAGCCTTTCCAACCCTCGCTCGAGGTTGAAACGTATGAATGGTTACCAACGGTACAACCAAAACGAAACACTTGCCAGATACCGGCAGGAACATTCCAATTCAATAAACCGTTCTTATCGAGATTAGAGGAGAGATTAAGAACATCGCTGGAACGCGCATCCTCTTCCCCCGGTTCTGCTGCTTCATCTTCAAACAGCAAAGTTGTATCCGGCGCGGAGAAGTGCAGCGGTTTATGACCGGCCTTCTGCTCCCAGTTCTGCAGAGTCCGTCTTTTCGTACCAGCATCGGGCCATGAACCGTCCTTACCGGAGAGGCGTAACTCTGCAATTTGAACATTGCGCGGCGCTTGTGGAGAACCACGGTCGAACGAGCTGTAGATGACAAGCCGGAAAACACTGCCAACTACGGGATCAAAGATTTGAATCGTTTCTTTCTTATCTTCCGCTGTAAATGCTTTTACTGATCGGAATGTCTTACCGTCAGATGAAACCTGCATTTCGCACTCGCGCGGCCCGTAACCCGGCCGCGGCAGGATCTTCAGTCGATCAATGCTTGTGGGAGCAGAAAATTCAAACTGTACCCATGCCGGCCTGTCCCGCGAAGGACCGACACGCAGTTTGCCCGTGGTGGAAACCCAAAACGTATCAGGATTACCATCGGCAAGATTCTTCAACGGGTGACCAGGTTGATCGGAACATGACTTCAATCCTGCAAACAGGCCTGTTTTCTCTTTACCTGGTTTCAAACGATACGCTACAACAAACGCATCACGATAATAGTTATCGCGACTGGCCGGTTCCGGCAGCTTCTGCGCAATCTTGGCGGGCCCGGTTATACACGTCTCAGACCAGACAAGTTTTTTTGCCGCATCATCAACCGAAACACACGGTCCGCCGAGGTTCCAGCCACTCTGGATATTCAGACTCATTTCCAGCCCAAGCCGGTCCGCCTCGCGCAATGTGTATTTGTAAAGTTCACGCCATTCCGGCGTGAAGAACGTCGGACCATGCGGCGCGGGATCGTTGCCGTCCTGGCTTGAGCCGTCAGCGTCGCAGATGAGCGCGCCTCCAAATCCCTTCGCCTTCATCTCTTCGAGATCACGGGTAATGGCTGCCTTGTCCACGCAACCGTTGAGCCACCACCAGTAGGCGCGTAATCGTGCCTCACGAGGAGGATTCGCCCAGCCTTTTTCCAAATCATCATCCGCTATTGCCGCTCCAACACAAAACACACTCAGTAACACCACAATCGTTGTTCGTTTAATCATCGGATTTTTCCCTAATTCATAAATCAGCAACCGGTACATTAAACTGGCCACCACTACTGGGCAAGCGATAACGCCGGACACATGTCAGACATTCTTATTTCAATTCCACTATTTTCGCCGCCTGTAATGTCACCGGACCGAGCAGGCCGGACTCAACCAGCGGATCGTCTTTTTTCCAGAGCCGCCAGCTTGTAAAACTGTAGCGGCCGGTTGGGCTGGGCTTGCCTTCGTTAACCCATTGCGGCCAGGATTTGAGAGTACCGTTTTTATTGCGGTCACTGTCCTCAGGCAACTGTTCATCGCCGATCTGGCGGTTTATCCAGAGATTGACAACTTTCAATTCGAGTGAATTATCACTGGCTTTTAAAAAGCCGGTCACCTCCACACGATACGGAGGTTTCCAAAGGATACCGAGATCTTTTCCATTAAGTTTCACCTCAGCCATGACAGCAACATTGCCGAGATCGAGATAGATTTTAGAATGCCGATTTATGAATGCCGATTTATCAGAAACAGCGTCTTTATTCGGCAATCGACAATCGACATTCGGCAATTCGGAAAGGTTGAAAACCTTGCGATAAGTCGCCGTGCCGGAATAATACTTGATTCCATCTTCCGAACGTTTTGACCAATCTTCCAGTTTCTCGAATGTCACAGGTTTCGAAGGGCCACCACGCTTTGGATCAAAACTGATTTCCCATGGTCCACAAATTTCCAGCGGCGCAGGGATTGAGGTTACTTCGACACGTTGTGTTTTGCTGGAGGCAGTTTTAAATTCGTAATAGCCATTCCGCCGTACTTCCAGCGACAATTCCCCGTCCTCACTGCAATGTACAACGGCAGCTTGTTCGGCAGCAGGCAGATTCATGGAGACTGTTGCACCATCTGTTCCACTTACAGTAAGTGTTTTACCACCGACAACATAGTCCACTTTAAATGTTTTTACCTCGCCATAAGCAGGATCATCGCCACGCGCGAAATCCGTCACACGAAATGATAACTCCCCCTTTTCAATCATCTCCTGGACTTTTTTAGTAACATCCCGGGTACGTACGGAATCATCAAGGATGCCATAAACAGCCTTTTGAATAACTGCGTCGGTCTTCTGTTTGGTCATGGGTAACAGCGGAATGCCGTTATGTGTTACGGACACGATCTGATCAAACCGTTTTAAAGGTTGACGGAATATGACAAAAACTGATCCGCTCGGTTCAAAATGGATCGGTAAACGTATACGTCCATTTACTTCCTCGTAAACTGCCGCCTTTTCGATCCGTCCCGAGTCCGGCCACCAGAGTTCCGGCTGTTTACCCCGGATACGAAATGAACAAACCAGCTCTTTTGACATTTGTTCCTTATTGGCGACAAAATAGACATCGGTCTCTCCGATACGCTTGTGTATATAGCGCAGACATGGCGCAAGATTTTCGGCTTCACACTCAAAGTCAGGCGGGATTCCCATTTCACTCAGCAACCCGCAGGGAATGCTGATTTCAAGTGTCGTATCAACAGATGCCAGGCTTTCTTCGATCTCTTTCCATGGCGCCATCCCCATTGGACCAAGAACCATAGCCGCGCTCCAGCCCTGCATCGACACCTTATTGGTTTTCCAATTTTCTTCAGCAATCCTGGAAGTTTCCCAGTTGCCATCAGTATGGATCTCCTGTTTCCGGCCATCACGGTACTTGATGGTAAGCGCAGCAGCAAAGCCAGCCGGATTTGGCGAATCCGAAACGTTTTCGGCAAGTACAGCAATTACATTCTGCCCCTGTTTCAGTATTGAACCAATATTCATGGCCTGGGCCCGATTAAAATGTTCGCCTTTACCTGTACGACGTCCATTAACCCAGCATTCGAATGTATTGTCAACGGTCATTATCAGTCGCGCTGCCTCAACAGCCCCATCCACATTTACAACACGGCGGAAGTAACGCTTTTCACACGGTGCAGAAGAAGCAGGCTTTCCTTCAGGAAACCAGATCCATTTCGCAGAGGCGAATGTATTTCCGCTGTCGAAATCAGTCTCCTGTTTCTGCTGGATATCACGCCCCCAGATTATCCGCCCCTTGCCGAAACTTCGTTCGGTCAGTTTTTCAGGCATCTCACCTTCACCCCAGATTTCGCGCGCAAGCATTCTCACCTTCTCATCGCACTCCGGATAGTCCTCCAGGGTAGGAGATTTGACCGGTGGATTGCCCAGCACGGTAGCACCAGCCTTGACAAGATCTCTGATCTTTTTCAGAAGCCTCGGCGTCATCACTTCAACCCTGGGTAATACAAGCATCCGGTAACTCATGCCTGCCCCGCTCCCGGCGGGGCCATCAGGCAGTACCAGTCTTCCGTCTTTTACCGACATACGGGTAAGTACTACTTCGGGTGGACATCCATCGAAGTTGTAACCAGGCCGGTCGTGTCCCGACTTTACAGGCGACCTGAAATCCTGCGGGGAATTTTCAGATTCAAGGAAACAAAGGTCTGCAACAAAAAGTCCCTGTTGGAGAAGGAACTGACAACGCGAAAGATACTCATGCCATGCACGTGATTGTTCCCACCACGTTTGTGTTCTTTCATAATGCAGCCCCCATGGTCCCATGCTCATTCCGGGCGCGTGGTCCGGATTCACCCACGGCTGGGTAGCATAACGATGAAACACAAACCGGTTGATGCCCTCGCAAAATGCCCAGTCACCAAGATCCTTTATGTTTGCAGGATGGCCCTGCCACTTCTCCTTGTCCGTGGCTGTAAATGCTTCCGCACCCAGAATCCGTTTACCATAAACATGCGTACCCGAAGACATCTCTGTACAGCTGTTGGCAGCACCGAATTTGCTCCACGACCAGAACTCGCCCATTGGCTCATCGGCGCGGCCTGAATAAGTCAGGTTATCATAAGGACCATCGCCATATGCTTCGATCGACAATCGCATGCCATACTTTTGCGCGAGTTTACGGAGGCGGCCGGCATAATTATCGTAGAGCATCTCGGCGGCGGTCATCCGTACATCCCACAGGAACCTTTCGGACAGTTCCAGCCCGTCAACCACGACTCCCGTCATCACAGGCAACCATAACCACGGATCATAGCCGCGCCTGTCACGGAACTCTTCCCGGAATTTCGGTGTCCAGTTCTGCGAGTGCGTTTCCCAACTGTCGATATGAGTGGAAATCAGGGTTGTCCCGGCAAGGGACCGATTGTCATCGATGACCTTCTTCATAAGACCGTTAAAATGGACATCCGCCGCTTTCTTGCTGAATTTATCACACTCAAGTCCACGTCCCGGTTCCGGCGCCGGATGATTATCTTTTCCGGTTGTCGTGCAACCCATGCGTAACAGCGTCCAGTTACCTTCAGGCACTTTCCAGGAAAGCCGGCCATCTTTACCCAGCTTCGCAGTTAAATCCACAATGTTGTCACGTTTAATTACAGCCTCAGGGGCGATTACGGAAAAAGTTGTTCTGAGAGGAATCTCCTGCCGTATCGCGGATGACTTGCCGCGGATGCCGGGGATGACATAGTTTGCTGACGGCGTTGGATATGCAAACAGCGCAATATCACGATAATAGTCCTTGGTTGCCTTTGGTCTGGAGAGCGTGGCATCGAATTTCTGATTACCGACTACATTGGTTTTTGTCCACACGACAACCTGCATTGAAAGTTCGGGTGTGATCCAGGGCCCGCCACTTCCGCACCAGCCGGCATCATTGTTCATATTGATTTCAAGACCCAGCCGGTTCGCTTCCTTACAGGCATGCTGGAACATTTCGCGCCACAACGGCCCTGCAAAATCGGCCTGTCCTTTCGGCGCGCCCTGATCAACTTCCATATAAAGAACGCCACCAATACCAACGCGTGCCATGGCCTCCATGTCTGCGGTAATTCCTTCCTTCGTCAGGTTACCGCTGAGCGGGAACCAGTACACCCAAGGCCGCGCTGAAGCCGGTGGATTTGAAAAATTCTCCGCCAGTTCATCCTTTGCCGGTGCCATCCCAGTCAGAAACCAAAACAGCAGTAAAACGTTTATTATTTTCTTCATATCCACCTCTTATTCTTTAACGAATTGATAACAACCCGAACCAATTTCATAAACCGCCACGCTATTCTCTATCCTCAGGAACTTCACACCTTTCGCCTTAGCCGCAGATTTACCTGATTCTGTTACGTTTCCGGCATCCTTCGCCGGGACATACACAGTCGCAGTGGTGTTGGGGGGAATTATTATATCCATCTTAAGTTTCCCGTTCTCAAGTTTCCAGTTACTGACAATGCGGCCGTGGATCGAGTCATAGCTGCACTTGACCCACGTAAGGCCGCCAACTATCGCTGGCTTGATAATGATCTTCTTGAAACCGGGGCCGGTCACATCTGGACGGATGCCGGCCAGGCCCTGCTGGAACCAGCCACCTGGACTGTTGAAACAGGAATGGATTTGGGAATAATACCCATTCCACTGCTCCCAGAATGTAGTTGCTCCCTGCGACAACATGTAGCCCCAGCCAGGATACGTGGTCTGATTCATGATAATATACAGCAGATCGTCGCGCCCGATTTCCTGCAAGTATTGAAGGAGGAAATATGTGCCGATCATGCCGGTGTCGAGATGACCCTTGTTTTTCACCTGGATGAGATCTTCGAGCTTCTTAAAAATAGTTCCATGCAAGTCATCAGGAACAACACCGGTCATCAACGGCATCAACTGGTATGCTTGTTCGTCGAGTACATATAGTTGTTTCGACGCATCGTAGAATGCAGCATGGATGAGCGGCCTGATTTCCCCGATCCTTGTCCTCAAGCGCTGCGCCTCATCCGTCCTGTTGAGAATATCCGCCGCCCTGGCGAGTTGTTCCATCAAATAGACACGATAACAGTTGTTGAACAATTCTGCAGAAGGCTTTGCCGGCCAATTGGTGGTATCCATGCCGCGCCCGGGCGGGACCCAGTCACCGATAAAATCCCACTTGCCGCCATAGGCCCGCAGGATATTATTTGAACAGCGGCTTTCAAGATACTCGGTGTACCTGCGTATTGGTTCGTAGGCGTGATCGAGCAGGCGGCGATCGCCATAATAGAGATAGAGCTTACAGGGTAACACGCATCCGGTACCTCCCCATGCAGGCCCGCCTCCACCGTTGGAGCTTGGTGCAGTGTGCGAAAAATCACCGGTAGACGGATTTTGCGCATCCTGCCAGTCCGTGGCCCACTTCCCGTAAAAAGCCGCAACATTCCGGCTCATGATCAGCGATTCGATACCAACCTGGCCGTCACCATATCCCAGCCGTTCGCGGTGGGGACAATCCACCATGTAGCCGCCGAGACTGAGACAGCGGAGCGTCCACAAGCCGATCTGATAGATACGATTGAACAGATCATTGGAACACGCGAAATCGCCTGCAGTTTCGAGATCCGATTCGATCAGCAGTGCCTCAGCGTCGCCGGGCGCAGGTTGGGCGGGAAGTCCTTCGACAATAACATAGCGGAAACCGTGGTAGTTGAACTTGGAGCAGAACTGTTCTCCCTTTTTACCTGCCGAGATAAATTCATCGATATGCTTGAAAGTCTGGTAGGCAACATCACCAGTGGCCGTCTTGAGTTTCCACAGTGCGGTTGTACCGATATTACCCGCAGGGGTTTTATCACCCTCAGGGGTCTGGAACCGTTTGTCGGCATAGTGCATCACCACCTGTTGACCTGACTTCATCCGCGGCAAGCGAAGCCTCAACCAGCCGCTCAGATTGGTTCCAAAATCCAATTCCCAGGTATTGGTACCCATGGCAATACAAGTTGCCAGAGGAATTACCCGGCCTATACGATTCGGTGGACATGACTGCGCCGTCACCACTGCGCCTGGTGCCGCAGTCTCCTCGACAGACGTCCATTCACCGGCTTTGCAACCGACTTTGCTCCAGCCGGCAATCTCGCGACGGGCATCCACGCGTTCTCCGCCGAAATCACCCCACTTCCAGCCGCCAAGCAAGGTATGCGTACTTGGAGAACAGGTCCAGGTGCGATCCGTCCCTATAACCACTCCACGCCCTTCAACTGTCATGTTGAGTTGAACCCGGGCAACAATTCCGGACCGGGCCCAGCCCTTACCCAGCCACAAACCGATACAGTTGTCACCGGAACGCAGAAATTCGCTGATATCATGGCACCTGTAGAGTGAACGTCTCGGGAGCTCTGACACAGCCGGCGAGAGAACATCGTCACCCATTTTCTTTCCATTTATATATAGTTCGTAGTACCCGAGCACATTCACAAAGGCTATTGCCCTGTCCGGCACGGCGGCAAGGCTGAATTCCTTACGTACCCAAGGCGAAGTCTCGTTAGTCGGGAACTTGATCCATTTCGCCTGCCAATCCCCAGCCTCGAGTAATCCCATGCCCCAGCATGCCGGCTTACTCCAGGCAGAAACTTTGGAGTCTGAAGCCTGATATCCTGAATCTCGCGTCGTCCATACACGTACCTTCCAGTAATAACGCTGGCAAGATTTTAACGGTTTACCGGCATATTCCACCTGAATCGACTGGTCTGACTCCATCTTTCCGCTGTCCCATATATCGCCCTGATCTTTCTTCAGCAACTTCTCGCTTGATGCCACAAGGATCTGATACGCAATCTGACGGATACCTCTCAGGTTTGCACTCTGTGCCTTTGTGCCTCTGCTACTTTGTGCCCCGATAATCCACGCCAGTCGCGGTTTCTCCGCTCCAATTCCAAATGGATTTTCCAAGTACTCGCATGTAAGCCTTGCCGGTTCTATTTTGTCAGACTTCCAGAATCCTGCCTGGGTTCCATCTGTCCACAACAATCCCAGCACCACCATAATCATCAATTTCTTCATACTTACCTCTCTCATAACCGGCAATACTGCCGGTATTAAAAACCTACCATAGATACACGTGTTAAATCTTTTTTACGTATTCATTCAAGAGCCGCAAGTAAATGCGGTATTGCCCAAGGCTAACACCGGGCGGTGTCTGATGGTCCACACTGGGAATAAAGCCACCGGTCTTCATCAGCGGCAGAATCCTCTCGAATTCAGCCCTCATCGCAACTTCGCCTTTTGGCATCACCATCTTGTCATAGTGCCCGATCATCCTCAGTTTTGAAAATTGTTTCCGTAACTGCATACCATCAACCCCGGCTTGTCGTTCAAGCGGCAGAACACCCTCAACACCTATGTCCTGAAGCCATGGTACAAGAAGCGTTACATCGCCATCGGTATCCACTATGGTCAACATCTTCATTTCCTTTGCGCGTGCCAGCATCTTGTCGTAGTAAGGCGTCATGAATTGATCACAAATCTCGCGCGACACCATCGGACCGTTGTTATATGACATATCTTCCGCTACCGTCATGAAGGTTGGACAGCCAATCTTCTCTATCTGGTCGAGAAGATTCATGTTGAAATCAAGCAGATCCTGATTGATCCGGTGAATCAATTCCGGCTGATCGTAATAGGCATACATCAACTTCTCGAATCCCATCAAAGTGCGGGGGAACCAGAAATAACCTTCGAGCGTGATCCAAACCACTGCGGCTCCATTTTTCTGTTTTGCAAACCACGGAACCATCTCCCTGATCGCCGCTGAATGATCCGGTAATAACTGCGGTCTGAGACGCAGATAATCGTCCATGTTTGAAACAATTCCTTCAACATGGTGCTGTGTGGCCTCGATGGTCGGATCGGTTGTGCTGAACCAGAACTGAATGTAAGGGTCCATTTTAAAATATTCATGAATATCGAAAATGCCCGTCTTATCAGCAGGTAAGCCCTCGGCGTGCCATCGCTCAATGGTTTTGTCCCACCACATTGCCCATTCCCAGATTGGAAGACGATCAACAGGCTGAAAATTCATCACGGTGCGGAATCGTTCAACGTGATTCACTGTCCCTCCCCGGCTTGACTCTTATGACAGTACAGAAAATGTTACCTCGGGTGGTCGCGACACTGACTTTATGCCGGAAACTATAGAACAAAGTACCGGAAAGCGGAATGGACAATATGATCTAGTTATTGCACAAAATGACACAAGAAGAACAGCTCGGCAGGAACACCCTGGCCGAGGTTCGGGCAGGCTTATCTATAAGTTCCGGGCAACATGCCATCCAAGCCTGACATGAATTGCCCCATGGTCATTTCGGCACCGATTCAAGAATCCGCCAGTTATCCCAGTGCTTTCTCCTGGTGGTTGGCTCATAGTTGCAGGTAACAACAAACATATCATCCCGCCGCGCCCGGTCTGGTGGCACATTCACTTGAATAAAAGTGCAAGAACGTGCTGTCCACGTGACATATCCGTCGCTCTTGGAAAGCGGCAGTGGATGACCGTTCAAACGTACGTCCAATAATCGCGCATTGTCATAAGGCAGCCGTAATCGCAAACATAATCCGTTTTCAACTGGTCGTTCAACAGTCTGATTAACCGCCGTCTTCGACTTCGAGGTGGGAATAGCGCACCCCGATGGATTCCACAGGTAAAAACACGCTTCAGGATTATTCTGACTGCCAGGCCATCCTTCACAAAAACGTTGAATTACCTCAATATTCATCCCATTGCACGTGCGTAATATATCAACTGCATCTTTCAGAGTCTTTGCACCTGACAGTTTTTCAGCCGCGGTAGTTGAGGTTGTACAGACAGAACAGGCTTTACCCTCAACGACAGGATCGATCATACCAAGCGTTAATTGGTCCAACTTGTTCCAGAGTTCGACGCGACTGCGACGCCGGGCCGATGCAGTGTTTCCATAGGATGTTAACATGGCGTGTGGATTCTGCATCACGACGCGTACGGGATATCCGGGATATAATTCGCCAGGCCACGTCTCGTTCCCGATCTCCAACAGCCGGCGATGACGTAATAAACCGCTGCGTTCCCAGAGGACTTCGGATGCACAGATCATAGTGTGATAATGGCAGTAACAGTAAAGCGCACCATAAAATCCGGGCCGGCCGCGCCACAACTTGTTCTTTATTGACTCAAGTGCCGGTCCCCAGAACAGTCGTTCGGAATCGGATTCCGCCAGGTCCGACGGATAACCCTCGGCCAGCGCGGCTTCATCCATTTGCCGGATGATATCACGGTGATAGGGCCGCAGCGCCGTATTTGAATACGACGAGGCGGAATTCTCGAACATAATGTAGCGCGCAAAACCCAGGTTCACTCCGTGAAGATCCGCGTGTACCTCCGGCTGATAAAGATCCATGATTTGTTTCACAGCCATTGCCTCAGGAGACTTTTCCGGATTCAACGGACCATCCATATTCCAGGCACCATAAACCGGGCTTGCCTGGCCTGACTCGTAACGGTCAGGGTCGGCGACTGGTATGCAGACTACAACCTGCTGGCGCAGGATTGCGCGGGCCTTTCTGTCACCCGACAACAACCACTCGATAATGCACAGAATCGTGGTAACCGATGAACGTTCCTGACCTGAATGAAGCCCTGTTAGTAATATATGTTCCTTGTTTTCATCGTTTGCCTTCGGGTCTGTAAGCTTGATGACATACAATGGCCTCCCCTGCGTTGACCGTCCAATCACTTCGAGTTTCATGTGATCAGGATACTTACGAGCCCACTGTTGTAACAGGGCTTCGATTTTCACGTAAGATGGCCAGATAGGCGGTCCATAATCGTCATGCTTCCGGCCACCATTTTCAACCGGCGCTGCAATACCCGTCGAAGGCATGATAAATGCCGTCAGTGCCGAACCTGCCGCCAATTGAGCGGACCATTTTAGAAAATCGCGACGCGAATGTAGTGTTAGCTGTGGATTCAACTTGAACATGTTACTCATTATTGACCTCCAACATCTGATTGTTCGTTTTATAGTATTGTACGCACCAGTTTGAAGTCCCAAGGTCAAAAAAATGGAATATTTATCTTAAACATTCCATTTTTAATCTCTAAAAACGTCTCGATCGAAGCTTTGATAACCAAGCATTGAACCTGCTTTTCAGAGAAGATATTATACTCCTTTTACTTCCCAACCTTTACGGTAGGTTCGTTTGAGGAGTTTTTGCGCATCGGCTGAATTTGTAATCTTCATACCAGCCGCATCCCATTGCAATACTGTACCCGGTACGCGAATGGCCACCGTCCCAAGAATAATCGCCTCCGCCATCGGACCGGTCTGCATAAAATGCGACTCCGTCATCTCGCCGCCAAGACAGGCATCAATGAAATGATGATAATGGTTGCGTCCTTTCAAGTCAGGCTTCTTGTAATCCTTAAACTTGTCCTTTGGCAGCAATATCGCTCCCGACGTATGTGGTACCAGGAGCGCACCTTCGGTGCCTATTACCATTGCAGATTCCGGCGGATATTCCTTGAACCCTCCAGCCTTCGCGATTGCCTGCACATCCTCGGGAGGATACATGAGGCCATCGAACCATTCCACTGGAAGTTCCCTGCCCTCGGTATTTTTATTCCCCGGAAACATCCACGTGATGTGATCGCTCTGAGGCCAGGTGTCACCGCGTCTTGCAGCTGATTCTTTCCATGAATCCTGGACTTCGGCAACCACCGATATTGGCGCTTTCAATCTCAGACCTTTCCAGACCGCATCAAACACATGACAGCCGATATCACCAGACCACCCTGTTCCAAAATCCTGCCAGGCTCGCCATTTTACTGGATGATATATTCCGGGTGAAAAAGGCCGTTCAGGCGCTGTACCAATCCACAGGTCCCATGACAGATTAGCAGGCACCGGTTCGCCGACAGCCGGACGCGGGCCTACCAGTCGATAGGCATCAATGGCGCCAGGCCGGTTTGAACAAAGTATTACCCGTTTGATCTTTCCGATTGCGCCTTCCCGCATGAATTGCACCGCTGTCCTGTCACCGATTCCTGAGGCATGCTGGGTGCCAAGCTGTGTGACAACTCCGGCTTTCTTCGCAGCCAGCGCAATAGCACGGCATTCCGCCACGTCATGACATAACGGCTTCTGGCAGTAAACATGTTTCCCTGCATGAATGGCTGACATTGAAATCAAGGCATGCATGTGGTCGGGCACAGTTGCATTTATCGAATCGATTTTGTCACCCTCTTTTGCAAGCATTTCACGCCAATCAGTATATTTACGCGCGTCCGGTGCAACTGCTGCGGCTTTTTCAAGATGGTTTTTGTCCACATCGCAGATGGCGACAATCTGGGCTTTTGGATGAGACTTGAATTGATTAAAGTCTCCAAAACCCATCATTCCACCGACCCCGATACAGGCGTGATTCAATTTGCCATTCGGGGACACCCGCCTGGCTCCAATAGTTATACATCCGGAAAATACACTCAACGCGCCGGCAGCTGTGGACATAGCGAGGAATTGTCTTCTATCCATGGAATATTTCATATCGAACTCCTTTGTGGTGTTGCGATGCGACACAGACTTTCATGTCATTCTGTAAAAAAGATATCAAAACATACATAAGAAGTCTTGTTTCGCGGGCTCATCTTCTTGTACTGCGGTCTCATTTGCCGCCGCTGCCGGCGTGCGCGTGACGAAAATCACGCGGGGTACATCCAAATCGATGACGGAAAAGAGTCGCGAAATACTGGCTGGATGAAAAACCGCAATCGAGAGCAATATCCAGAACACTGCGCGAAGGCGATTCCTTCAGTAACCTTGCAGCCATCTCCAGACGGCTCTGGTTCAGATAAAGGATTGGCGTGGTATTGGTAAGCTGTTTGGTATGGTGAATAAAATTGGTAATACCCAGTCCGCATTGTCGGGCCATGGAACCTACTGTCCACGGTTCGGCAAGATGTTCATGATGCTGGCGCAAATCATCCCAGAAAAGTGACACTGTACGCTGGGTACTGGATAAAGATTCATCCAGCGGAACCTGGCGATAGCGGCACATCTCCAGCACGAGCGCAAATAACTCGTTCAAGTAGGCCGCCAGTTTGGAAATATTACTTCCGGAATCGTCGCTTTCTACCGCCTTTGCAATACTCTGAAAACAATGGCGGATGGCAGGCGTTGCACGCCAGACAGGACGCTCAGTATGACGTAGAATATGGGTCAGCTCCTGCAAATCCGGTTTCGTCAACACAATCCAGGACGGCCATCGCCAGGATTGATGCGGCCTCCTGACATCAACATCGAGAATAAACCAATGCAAACGACAGCTGGCGACATTTGGATTACCGACCCGATGACGCTGCCATGGACGTGTGATTGTCAGGTCATCCGGTCGCAGTTGACAGGTATGGCGGTCCACTGCAAATCCCAGGTTACCGCGCTCAAGAAATGTGAGTTCAATCCCCTCATTGCGGTGCCACTCCAGTCCCCAATCCTGTGCCGACCTGGCATCCCAGAATCCTATTGTTTTAAGACCAGGCAGAGCGTTGCGATCAAGTTTGCGTCCCGGGTAATGGCCACGTGCCAGTGCCGACATCTGCAGACGCCTGCGTTTTACCGCCTGTACCACCGGTTCACAGGTGTCCGCCTGATAAGTCTGTCCGTGTTCCTGATAGATCGGTATTGGCATTACTGGCCCCGATTAATATTGTGCAATATTTTTCACTGAAAGATGTAGCAAGACTCCTGCACAAGATTAGTTTATATTTATCCAAACAATGTATTCTTTTGCAAGGCCTTGTTTCAAAATGTTGACTAACTGGAAAAGGGAACCACAATGATCAACAAGCAGAATAGATTGACCCGCCGACAGTTTGTAAAGAATTCCATGCTGGCTTCTGCATCTGTGATGACTGCCCTGAGCATGAAGGATCAAGTCCTTTTTGCGCAACAGGGACAAGCCGTACCAGTGCCGAAATCGTCACCTGCGTCAAAAGACACTTTGCCGATGGGCAAGATCGGTGATGTTGAATTCAGTCGTTTGATGCTTGGCAGTAACGTGCTGCCAAATGGTTTTTGTCACGCTCGCGACTTACGCTATGTCAATGACTTGGCGCGTCGTTATAACACACCGGAAAAAATGCTGGAAACACTTGCAATTGCCGAGGCGCATGGGATCAATTGCGTCAACGTCAGCGTCAGTTGTCACCAGATACCAATCATTCGACGTTACAAAAATGAATGTGGCGGGAAGATCAAGTGGATGGCCGTTTTGGAGGTCCCAGATCCTGCAAATCCGAATGAATTTATAGAACAGAATATTGATGGTGCAGATGCCGCATACATCCAAGGCGGTATTGCTGAACGATTGTTAACACCAGACAAAGTAGGATATCTCGGCAAAATGGTCGATTTAATCAAACTTCGCGGGATACCAGCCGGTATTGCCGGTCATTCTCTACGCGTGGTTGAAGAATGTGAAAAGGCGAAATTTAACGTGGACTTTTACGTCAAGACTTTGCACACAAGTAATTATTTTTCATTCCAGCGTCCAGTGGACAAGGGAAAACCGTATGGAGACCATGACAATATGTGGTGTACTGATGCCAATGAAGTCATCGAATTCATGAAGAACGTCGGGAAACCATGGATTGCCTACAAGGTGCTGGCGGCAGGCGCCATTCCGCCTGCCCAGGGTTTTCAACATGCTTTCAATAACGGCGCCGATTTCATCCTTGTGGGTATGTTTGACTGGCAGATTGCCGAAGACGTCAAGATTACAAGTGAAGCCTTGTCCAACGTAAAACGTACACGTCCGTGGCGAGCTTAAACTGAAAATAGTAATTACAAACTAGTCGAGGGAAAGAAAAAGTAATGAAAACAAAAGGAAATAATCATTTAATGAAACATCTGATTAGTTACTTCACATTTCTTCTGATGCTGGTTCAGGTACAGGCACTTGATGTCGTAAAAGATCAGGCAACTGTAAAAATCAGTATCGACGGCAAACCGCGTCTTGAGTACCGGTTTACCGACGTTCCGTTCAAGCCGTATGCTTCGCAACTCTACACGCCCGGAGGTATAGCCTTTCTACGCGATTCGCCTTTCGACCATAAACATCATCATTCATTAATGTTTGCGCTGGCGGCAGAAGGCGTGGATTTCTGGTCGGAGACACCAAAGTGCGGCAAACAGAAACATCTGCAACTGGACTCAAACAATGATGGTTTTACTCATCAAATTGAATGGACCACACCTGACGATAAACCGGTTCTTCGTGAAGAGCGCAGCGTGAAGCTCCACCAACGACAGGATCTACAAGCTACTTTACTGACATGGCGCAGTAAACTACAGACACCGGCAGGTAAAGATGAAGTCAAACTGACCGGTAGTCATTACTTTGGACTTGGCGCGCGGTTCGTGACAAGTATGGATAAGATCGGGACATTCATTAACTCTTCCGGCCAGACAGGGGACGTAGTCCGCGGTACTGAACGGCTGGTTTCCGCCAAGTGGTGTGCTTATTCAGCGCCCGCCGGAGACAAACCGGTAACGATCGCCATGTTCGATCACCCGGCCAACTTGCGGCATCCTTCAAGAATGTTCACCATGATTCAGCCATTTGCCTATCTTTCGGCAACGTTGAATCTCTGGAAAGAACCATATATATTAAAAGCCGGTCAACCGCTGGCTTTATGTTACGGCGTAGCGGCATGGGATGGAAAAATTGAAGCCGCTCAAGTTGAAGAAATGTACCAAAAATGGCTGAAGTTTAATCCGGTTGTTTGCAGGTGAAAGATAGAAAGGCAATTGCTTAAATCCAAAATAGAGATTCTTCTCCCGACTCCAGGAGGTCGTGATCAGAATGACATTGTCGTTATTGTCTTATTGAACGTAGTATGTTTGTCATGCTGAGTTTATCGAAGCATCTCGATTTATGCAGCCCCGTCAGAGGGGCGATCATCGTAAGATCATATCTCAACATATCCATGAATGTGATATTTGTTATTTTTTGACGGCCCAGAGCCAGCCGCCTTTTGAAGCGGCATAGAGAGTACCATTGGCCACTACCGGCGAGGAATAAAGCGGTGAACCCAGAATAATAAGATCAATCTCTTTTTTCTCCTTGCCTGTCGCCAGCACGATAAGACCTTTCGGAGTGCCTAGATAGATCTTACCGTCAACAACAAAGGTGGAACTCCAGACTACGCCCTTGACTTCGTGAACCCAGAATAGCTTACCTGTTTCGGCATCGAGGCAATGAATATTTCCACCAACATCTGCAATATAAAGCAAACCATCTGCTATCGAAACCGTGGAAAGCGTTCGATCCAGCCCCTGGTAACTCCATATCCGGCCTGTTTTGGTAATATCCCCTTCCCTGGTCGCATCAATACAATGCAAAGCCCCTCGTCCGCGGCCATGTTCAGGATCACGGCCAATTGCCACATAAATACGGTTGTTAAGGAAAACGGGCGTAGCGATAATCTCGCTCCTGCCTACAAACGTTCCGTCATTTTTATTCAAACTGCCTTTGGTTCGTTTGTCGCCCAGACAAAAATATGTGATCTCATCCATGCCTTCGGACAATTTGTATTCCGGCGGGACACAGTCATACCACCATACCGTCTTCAACTTGACCTGTTTCTCCGGTACCGATGAAAGCGCTTCGAATGCATAGCACAATCCATCGCCTCCGCCGAAAAAGATCAGTTTCCGGCCATTTACCATACCCAGCGAAAGAGATGACCATTGTCCATGCAATATGCGATCGGCAATATACAAATCATCCGTGGCAACCAATCGACCGTTCTTTTTATCCAGGACGATAACATTCGGAACATTAGGCGCAGGAATCTTGCGTCCCTTTTCCTTATAAGGATCCATATTCCGATCAACCCCGTTTGAGGTTAGAACATAAAGCAGGTCGCCATCAATTAACGGACAGCTGTTGGCAGCATCGCAGGGGAACACACCGAGCTTGTCCCACATGTCATATTCCCAGACAACTTTCGCCTTGCCAACATCAGGTCCATCTGTCTGGCCGTTAACATCCAGGCACATGACCTTAAAACTGTGCGTTACGAAATAGACTTTGTTACCGTCAACAGTTGGAGATGAGCACACACCGAGCTTTTCGGGATTTGGACCAATACCAATGAGCCAACCGTCAATATACAGGGGGATTTTTCGTTCCGGCCCCTCCCACTTCCACAAAAGTTTACCCGTCTGCTCATCAAGGCACATCAATAAGCCAGCGCCTGCATTCCGTCCACCGATGAATATTTTTCCGCCAGTGATTGCAGGAGTGGAATAAATCGCATTGCACAGCTTGACACCCCATTTTACGTTCTTTGCGGTTTCAATCTTGATCATGCCCTTTTCAAGATCTTTTTCACCTGGTACAAAGGAATCCGGTATTCCTTTCTCATCGGAAACCATGTTTTTACCATCGCTCCCGCACCACTGCGTCCAGTCCTCGGCAGAAACAATCGAATAAGAAAATAATACCAGGGATAAACAGGCAGGAATTAACAGGCAGGAATATTGTGTCCTCACATTCACCATCCTTTTAAAAAGGTGGAGGGAACAATTAATATACCTTCAGCATTTTTCAAACTTGTTCTGATTCCAGTCGGCCGGCTGTTTCTTTATTTTCTTCCAGCGGCTTTCCATTGTTTCCGAACAAATGCCATGCTGTCTTTCGCCATCTGCTCGTTGGACTTGAACAAGTCACGCCAGATTTTTGTTGCTGCCGCCAGTCCGGGCAATGCGCGTCCGAAAGATTCCACGACCAGCCATCTGTCATACTTAATGGCACGTAATGCGGAAAATGTGCTTTTCCAGTCGATGTGATCCTGGCCCGGCGTTCCACGGTCATTCGCGCTTACATGGAAATGTTTTATGACATTACGATACTTGCGAATACTGCCAATAGGATCCTTGTCTTCAAGGTTTTCATGGAAGGTGTCGTATAGAAGACCGACACTGGGATGCCCCACCTTCCTTACAAGTTCAGCCCCGTCAGCCGTCGTATTGAGAACATAAGCCTCAAAACGATTAATAGGCTCCACCGCCAGTAAGACCCCGGCCTGTTTGGCGTCATCGGCAACAGCTCGCAACATCGCGATCACACGTTTCTTTTCTACTTCCGTGGGTCCCTGCCCTGTGAAATGACCGATCGCCTGGAACATCGGTCCGCACATTACCGTGGCACCCACCGCATGGGAACGTTCAATCAGTTCCTTCATGTAGTCCACTGCCGCCTGGCGGCACTTTGGATCATCGCTGGTTGGACTCTGTGAAGGATCAGGAATAACCATACAACTCGTACGTTCAAGTCCAACATCGTCCAGGATTTTTCCCAGTTTTTTATAGTGGGCCACATCCCCTTCCATCACGGGAATTTCCACACCATCAGCACCGGCTTTTTTGACTGTTTTCAACTGCGCAATATGTTCTCGCGAGATCAAACTTGCATACAACAGCATATTCAATCCAACTTTCATAACACTCCCTTTCCTTATTATTGTGCAAGAAATTATAACCTGCGCCGCTTCGCCCAGCTACCGTCTCCCCGCGCCAATTTTTCTCAACCTGCTGCGACATTCAACTCTTTGAGCGTTTTACGCAGCCATTCAAGCGATTTTTCAATCATCGGGCCGCCCTGCCCCTCACATTCCATACTAAGTGTCCCCTTATACCCGTTATCTCTGAGAATTGTAAGGCATTTTTTGATGTTATCGGCATTCACACCCTCGCCGATCGCACACTGACTGACCGCAATCCCTGTCTGCTTACCACGTGTCGCTGCCGCAAGTGTCTCTGAAACATCCTTCACATGCACATGACTGACCTTCTTGAAAAATTTCGTCAGAAACGCCACTGGATCCTGTCCCGCAATGAAAGTATTTCCGGTATCCATGTTCATCCGCAGGTATTTACTGTCACAAAAAGCCTGCATTTTCTCCATCATTTCAGGTTTCGTGGTGAAATAACCATGCGGCTCAATGTTGACTATCATTTCATTCGCCTCAGCAACTTCCATGATCTGCTCATAACTGCGCTTCATCAAATCCATCGCTTCAGGATCTTTCAATCCTTCCGGAGCATGGAGTCCGTCCGTAGTATCCACACACGGGCAACCGGCAAGTTTCGCCCACGAAATGGCCTTCATCACGTAAGGTACACCGCGAAGGGGCGCGTCTTTCTGCGACAATGGATAAGCCGCATCCACCTGCGAAAACTGTACACCATACTTCTCCATTTTTTTCCTTAAAAGTACGGGGTCCTCGTACATCGCTACGTGCGGCTGGTAACCCAGTCCGTGAAGCCAGCTTACGCCATCAATCAACCCACACTCGATATAATGGACATTGTTCTTTTCTGCCCACTTCAGACAATCCTCAAAACTCTTGTAACTTGAATTAAATGCATCCGTATGAAACCCTATTTTCATTGAACCACTTTTCTCTTCTGCTGATTTTGCCACCTTCAAACCAATCTGCGCCGCCACTACCGCGGCTCCTGCTGTTGCCATGAAGCCCCGCCTGCCAATCACAAATTCTCCATTTTTTTCGCTATCATTCATTCCATTTCCTCCTTATTTAACATTTCTAACCTAAAACATTTTGAACCACAAAAAAATTATCCCGCCCAGCGGGATGTGGAAACCGTTCCACAGATTATATTTCCCGAAGTAACGAACAACAATATCAGTACTTTTATCCGCGGCGCTTCGGCGCGGTGGAAACAACCTTGCGCATTTTACTTCCCAGCTGAAGAATTTACGTCAGATGCGTCCGGATACAAGGCGACTGAAGTCCGAGGAATACTCAAAGTATCCGAGGACTTCAGCAACACAGTAGACGAATGCATATCACGCAAATTCATTCAGCTTAAAATGCGAAAGGTAGCCCCTTCAAACCTCCTATTCCTTCGGTTCCAAACCAGCCGCCCACGCACACGCACGCCGAAACAGTTTTTTTACCGCCTCCTGCTCGAACGCCTTCGGATCATGCCCCAGTACACTCTGGAAAACCCTGCCCTTCCCGTACTCACGCGTAAAAGCCATCGGGTAATCCTTCTTATCCACCTTCGATATGGCCTTCGCTATAACATGAATCGGCTCATTCCCGTCAAGGCATGTGTACAACTCATCGAATGTCTGAAAATCCTCCATTCCTGCCGTAATCGGATGCGCTTTATCAGTTATTTCAACCTTGAATTCGCCTCGAGGGTCATGACCGCGAAACTTCGGATTCCATATCCTGCCGGCAAGCTTTACGAACTCCGGCCAATCCTGAAATGCACCGCATGTGAAATGAACCATCACCAATCCTGTTCCGCCATTCACTGCCTTGCGGAGCCCTTCCTGCGCCTCCGCACCCGGCCCGGGATTTTTCCAGTTCATATAATTTAAAAGAATGGCGTCATAATTTTTCAGATCTGGTGATGCCATAAACCTGGGATCCTCCGTCACGGTCACATGCATACGCTGATCCTTGCCGACTGTATCGCGCAGTATTGGTTCAAGTAGTTTCCACGGATGGCCGGGATAATCACATCCTGTAACAAGCAGAATATTTTTCTGACCGGGAGTTGCAGGCTTCTCTTGTGAAAGTACTGGTCCTGCTGGAACTGTAACAGCCGCCGTAGAAACACGCGCCGGAAAAAACACCGATGCCGCAAATAATGCTGCCGTTGATGCCAGAAAACTCCGGCGGTTGATTTTATTTTTTATTTTCTGCTCTTTTCTGATCATTGTTCTTCTCCTTCTGCCAAGTATTTTGTCCCTTTACAGTAATCAGCTCCTCGTTTGGTTGTTCAGAGGTTCTTCACCTATTTCTGGAACGCTTCGTAGAACGCGATTGCTTTTTCGTCCGTGATATCGCGTCCTATTATCAGTCGCGATTTTGTATCGGCTGATTCACCTGATTTGAAGTCACGGCCAAACAGTGAAAGATAAACAGAACGATGTCCCTCGTTATCCTGGGGCGTTGCGATGGCAAAACAATCCTGTACTCTTGCCATCAGTACCGCAGCCAAACCGCGAGCTGTGTCACGCCTTACCGCCAGCGGCGCTGCCATCATTGGCCGGATGGTCCACTCAACCGGGTTTGGTGGACGTTTCCAGCGGCCATCCTTGATCATTTTTACGGCCTCTTCATCCCGCGGGAACATGTGCCATACGCCGTCGGTCTTGTTCGCGCCTATGAATGCAGGTTTGCCTTCGGCAGCCGGATTCTTTGCATAAACAGTTGTCGCGGGAAATCCGTCGAAATACGACGCCAGGAACACTTCGAAACATTTCAATTCCTTACGGGCCGTTACACACGTTGTCAGGTCGAGTGTATTCGGTGCCGACCAGCGATAGATCGCCATCATATCGAACGGATGTTCGTTATCAGCCAACCATCGCACTTCCACCCCGCCACCATCGAGCAATTTTGCCTCGCTGGCCCAGTCCCATCCTGCCTTGCCGTAACGCGTCTGATCATCCAGCAGACGGTAATGCGAAAACAGACCAAGCGATTTCGTAAGCGCCCTACCGGTTACGCAGTCAAAAGCCGGTATCAATCCCTTGGACTGTCCCCCCGCACGTAATGTACCGCGCAGGATACCTGTATCAAAATGGAACTCCTTACCAGCAGTTATGAACGCGAGTTTGTTTTCAGCCGCAAGCACAGGCAATGCGATACCCGATACGGTCGCGGCGAGCACACCGCCAAAAAATTGCCTGCGAGAATAACTTCCGGGACTTTTCATTTGCATATCCTCCGATTACTTCTTCAATGACTTCATCACACCACGCATCCACACGACGCTGGCCCTGGTATTTTCGTCGGAACCATGGCACTCTATGGAAACAGAACCGCACCATTTCGTCTTATTGAGGAACTCCATGCATTTCCTGATGTTCTCTGCGTTCACACCTCCACCAACTGGCACAACGGAACTTCCGATACCGGTTTCTTCACCACGTGCCGCCGCCGCAAGATCAGCACTAACATCCTTGATGTGCAGATGCGTCACGTAGGGGCGCAGGGTTTTCAGATATTTCAGGGGGTCATGACCCGCAATAAAACTGTTACCTGTATCGAAGTTGCAACGCAGATACTCTGAGTCGAAATGTTTGAAAAGTTTCAGCATGAACTCCGGATCGTTGGTGTATGGACCATGCGGCTCGACATTGATAACAATGTCGTAATCCTCGGCCCACGACAGGCACTGCGTGTAATTGTCGCACGTAATGCGAAAGACTTCCGCACGCGTCAGGCCAGGCGTCTCGAATGCGCCGTCAACGGTATCCACCATGGGACAACCCAGTTCGGCGGCAAAACGGATGGTCTGCTGGACGTATTGCACACCGAACGCAGATCCGTTAGGCCCCATCATTGGATAGGAGCCGTCAATCTGTGTCACCTCCAGACCCTTTTTCTCCAGGTAACGCCGCAACGCACGCGGGTTGGACTGCAATGAGACGCCGGGATCGTAGCCAAGCGCCTGGATAAAGTTCTGGCCGTGAAGTACGGCAAACTCGATATGTTTGATACCCACTGCAACGGTCTTATCACATGCAGCTTCAAAACTCATACTCAGCGGACGCCAGTTGTCGGCATGAAGTCCCAGTTGAATTGATTTTGTATTTTTCATTATCACTTCCTCCCGTTTTATTTTTTATAAAACTGTTTCAGCTCCGCCACGGTCTGGTTCTTTTAACAGATGTAATAACTTCCTTAATTATTCTATAATCTTCCTCAATCTCGAAATCAAACATTCCGGCAAGAACATGGTCCGCGCCATTTTCAAGAACATAAGAAAATGCGTTCTTGGGCGGAATTGCTCCGGCCGCCATAACCTTGAATGCTATCCAGGGTTTCTCGACCTTAGCCATGACTTGGATCGTTTCATCAGGGGCAGCACACCACATTGAATCATGGTTTAATTTTGCACTGGGATAATTATGATGGTGGAATGTCTTTATATAGAAGTCCATGTTGATCTTGTTTTTCTCGCATTCCTTGACCACATTCAGGTCATGAGCACCAACACCTGAAGGAACGCCCAGCTCTTTCGCGCAATCAACGGCCTTCGCTACCAGGTCGATCTTGCCCTCCTTAACCAGGGCATCAGAACGGACACCCCAGAGGTAAATTGCTTCTATTCCATCATCAACAAGTTGTTTGACCTGTTCGGAATAGGCTTTCATGTCCGGCTCGATATTTGCAGTGGGACACACAATACACTTCATTTTTCCACCACATTCTTTCCTGTATTTCTTAATTGTATCAATGGCTCCAGCGGCAGTGTGAATAACAAGGGTATCGATTCCATATGATTCGGCAACCGCCATCGTCTCCATGATTTTCTGTTGTGTATTATAATGTCTCGTCAAGGCATATACATACCTCAGATCACGACTGTGAGTAAAATGCGTCAGGAGATTTCCACCCAACAGCATGCGGCTCACCTCAAGATTGCAAATCTTGCCCTTTGGAAGGGTACCTTTTGATCCCGGTACTGTTTTCGGAATTGCCGGCTTGTTGTCCTGGCCCTGGGCCAATGATTGGTTTACCACTACGCTTGCGGCAAGCGCACCGCCGGCTGACGTTATGGCTGATTCTTTAAGAAAGTTCCTGCGAGATATTCTTTCCGACATATATTCCCCCATTTCTGTTATTTGATTTTACAATTTTATTTTTCTGTTCAAATGTTACAGGTCCTACTTGATCTTTTCTTTGAGCTTTCGCCAGGTGGTCATGGAGCGAACAAGATGATCACGGGTATCATCCGGTACACCGTAACACATCAGACCAACAGGTCCTTTATATCCGATCTCTGAAAGAAAATTCAGAAGCTGACCATTATCGAAATTCCCTTTGTCCAGCGGCTGAATCAGACCATTTGTCCAGGCCTTGGCATCAACCTGCGCACCATTGATTGTAACAACAAAAAGCTTGTTTACATTGTCACGTAACAGAGGACGGTAATCGCTCTTGCCATCCACCTTCAACCAGTGACACAGGTTGAAATTGAAACCAACCTGGGGATGATCAACCTTCCTGATAACCTCCACAACAAACGGCAGACTTTCCGTCCAGTTACCGACATGGTTGTAAATGGAGATACGCACACCGGCTTCGGCCGCCATATCACCCAGTTCTCTTAACACCTTGGCCGCTGAATCCATGCCGCCGGGATCTCCCGGTTTAAAACCTCCAAGCAATACACAGACTGTTGCACGCCGCCCTTTTAGTTTACTTATCGCAGCCGGCAGACGCTGATCATATACTTTTCCTTTTTCTGCTTTCAAATTAATCGACGCCCAGAATATGTAACCATGCACTCCAGCATCATCGAGTATCTTCAGATTTTTTTCCATGTCATCGCCAAGCCGGATTGCGTAACCGGTGCCGTCGAATCCGATTTCTTTTAACAACTTAACCTGATCAGGAAATGAATGTGGCTTGACTCCAGGTACGCCAACTTCCACGCAATAAGCATAGAAATTCGGGTCCCATCCGGCGGAATACACTTCAACAGGACCAGTCAGAATCAAAATCAATAAATATATTCCAATAATACGGTATGTATTCATCACATTTTCCCTTTTACGCTCACACCTTGAGACCGGTAAGGTCGACCTTCAGTTTCTTGTTTTCCTTGATCAGTTCAGCCATTGTCAACTTCGTATGGCGCGCGGCTGCTTCGCGACCGAGGATGGAAGTCAAATGACCATCGACAGCCCGCTTGACTGTCAGGTTTTCAAAGTGACCTTTGGTAATGTTACTGTAGAAATCGGCAACGTTGCGCCCGGCACCGTCTGTATAAATGCTCTTGCTGACATCACCTACGAAATGTTTTTCGCCGCCACGCATATATACCTTGCCGCCGTAGGCTATGTGGGCAGTAGCCGATATACCAAAAAGGCTGGCGGACAGATCACTGTAGTCAGCATTATTTTTCAGTGATTGTGTTACATGTGTCCACAAGGCACCGTCATCAAATTCGAATACAACGCCACATGCATCAACGCGGTCACCGTGCGGTTCGGGACGGCAGATGCGCGATGAGCCGGTTGCACTGACAACGCGTTTGCCCAATGCCGCCATCAGGCCGTCAATGATATGAATGTCATATGATACAATCGTGTCACCGCTCAACGTAATGTCCGACAACCAGATCACATGCTGAAGCCGATCCTCGATTGTCGGGCCTTTTGGTGGATCGGCCCATGCTGCGGTCTTACCAAATGAAAGAATATGCGCCAGGCCTCCCAAGCCACCTTCGCGGATCCGTTTGATCACTTCACTGTTGGCCTGGTCCAGCGGCAGTTGATAATCGACGAGAAAACAGCGATTCTTTTTCGTCGCCTCCTCGGCAGCCGCCCCAATCATCAGCGTACCGGGTACATCCACTGCAACCGGTTTTGCAACGTATACATGACAACCGGCATCAACCGCGGCCCTGGCCTGTTCCGGATAGAAGTACGGCACGTCCAATATCGCCAACGCTTCAACACCACTTTCGATCACCTTCTTGTAACCCGACAAACTTGAGAACCGTCTTGATTTATCCACGCCAAAGTTATCACCCAGTTTCTCGGCAACCTCCGGAAAATAATCCGCTACCGCGTGGATCTCATAACCACCATGTTTTTTTATGAAACCGCCGACAAAATTCCCGCGATGGCCACCGCCGATGATACCGATCTTGATTTTCCGTGAATATTCAACCGGTTTCTTTTCTTCCGCCCCAATTACAGCCCTTCCTGCTGTCGTTATGGCCGCAACTGCCATTGTCCCCCCAATAAACTGCCTGCGAGAAAGTGGCCGATTAACATTCTCTCTACTGTACATTTCCGCCTCCTTTTTCACTCCGTTTAAACATTAAACTCAAACGCATTCTTTTCTGAAGCCCATACTGTATAGTATGGTTATTGGCAACAACGCGTCTTTGAAAATTTATTTATGTTGATTGATTCGATATTCTGTTTGGTAACAGGGCTTACTTCAGTAATTTTCAGACCGCCGCTTTCTTACTCAGAACACTTAAGAACTTCCATCAGGCCATTGTAGATGGCCTTTTCCTCCGCAGAAATATCAAAATCCGGTTCTATTATGGTTCGTAGCTTGATGCCTTCAAAAGCAACGAGCATAAGATCCACAACCCGGCGGGCATCTTCGACCTTAACCCGACCTGTTTTCTTTGCTTCGTTTACCAGGACGATCAGAAATTCCCTGACCATATCATAAAAACCGGCCCAGCTCTTTTTTATGTCTTCATCATAGAGAGCGAGCCCCATAATACCGAGGGTAAAAACACGATTTTTACTGTCAACCATGCAGTGCCGGATTGAAAAATGAACTGCTTTCTTCAGGCGTTTGACCGGATCCTTCACATTCGCCAGTTCGTGCCGCATCTGTTCCTCCCAGTTCCGGTAATAAAGGTCGCATGCCGCAAGGATAACCGTTTTTTTGGTGTCGTAATGCCAGTAGAGACTGCCTTTTGTACAGTTCGAATGCGCGGCAATCATGTCCATGTTTACATTATTGATTCCGTGCCGGGCAAAAAGGTCAAACGCGCTCCTGGCAAGTTTTGAGGACATATCTTTCACGAGAGTTGTCATGTCAAAATTCCAAATCCATGGAACATACTACTCAGTATGGTGACACCATACTGCTTGGTATGGTAAAGGTCAACAGTCTTTTTCATATTTTTAAACATTGGGTCTTCTACCACGAAATTTCCCATTATCGCTGGCAAAAACAACAGATTCGCAATGGAATAATATTGAGCATAAAACGACTAGACACTCTCTGCCGCACTGTTTATTATCCCCGCCATTGTGTGGATCTGTGGTAATAAAATCAGGTGGAATTTGTATCAGTGACATCCACTACCCTGATATAATTACCATGACAGAGAAGGAGCGCAGATATGCTTATTTTTTGGCTTGGAATATCAGCCGCCATTATCATCGGTATATATTCATATTTAAAAGCCAAGTCATCTGTTGTTGATCCGACATTGCTGCAGATCGCAGACATGATTGATGAATTCCTGAATGGAACAGCCGGACCTTATCAATGGCATGACTTTATTATTCATCAAACATTTAAAAATCCTGATCTGACAAAACTCAGGCAAGAATGCAGGGAAGTCGCAGTCAAATTTCCTCCGGAAAATAAGAAAGACTGGTGCAACGAACTTGGCAAAAACGAACTTCTCAAGATCTCCGAGCGTATCAGGGCAGAAGCAAACAAAGCCTTAGAAGCGCGTAAAAAGGCGGCGGCAGAACTCAAAGCCAAACAACCTGTAAAAGACAAACCTGCCGCTGGAAAGTCTCCTATTGGTAAGACACCTCCTGGCAAAGGACCTTTGGGTAAGAAAGGGTTTCTTGACAAAGAACCAAAGAACAAACCTATAGCTGACAAACAGCCGGCAGTCAACGTTCCCGTGGTTAATCCACCAGTAGTCAACGCGCCAGTCGTCAACATACCAGGGGTCAATCAACCTGCGGTCAATGCTCCTGTTGTAAATGCGCCAGTAGTCAATATACCGGTTACTCCACCGGCATCAAATGTTCCGGTACTCAAACAACCGTTGCCCAATATTCCCGTAGTAAAAGCGCCAGTTCCTAATGTACCTTCGCCAGCCGTACCTGTACAGAAAGCACCAGTGGTCAACGCTCCGGTGACCAAGACACCAGTACTCAACCAGCCATTACCCAAACAACCTTTACCCAATGTTCCTGTAGTGAATGCGCCAGTTCCTAATGTACCTGCGTCAACTGTTCCTGCCCAGAAAGTACCAGTGGTCAACGCTCCGGTTGTCAAGACACCGGCTCTCAACCAGCCAGTACCCAAAAATCCTACAACCAGGCAACCATCTGTTAAGCCGCCAGCACACCATACACACACGGCCAAACACAAAAAAAAGAAATAAAGATCCCTCCTTATTTACCGGCAATTATCAGATCGAGTCGCCTGTTGAATTCTTCCAATGGCAAGCCTCCATCTTCAATTGTCAGCCACCCATTGTGATTAACATCATCAAGCGCCTGACGAACCGCAGGCCAGTCCACACTGCCATCACGCGGATGAACAAACTTCCCGCCATGCCCATCGGGATTTAGCAGAAAATCCTTGATATGAACCTTGGCAATAAGCGGTCCCAACGCACGAATCCAATCCTGCGGTTTCCCGGGATATTTCACATGGTTGCCCACATCGTAAAACGACCTGACCCACTGGCTCTGGAACGATGCAACAAAATTCTTGTAAAGAGCGCATGTCACCCACAAGTTGTTCCATACATTTTCCAGCGCGATGGCCACCTTCATCTCTTTTGCCAATGGAATAAGTTTCCTGACTGCATCACGCGTCATGTCGGTTGCGCGATTCTGCGCCTTGATATATGCGCTGTATTTCTCGTTGTCACCGGCAGCAACCCGTTTTACGTGACTGGTCTTCTCGTCGAACTCGATCTCAAATTCCCACGGTTCAGGCATGGGCATTTTATCAACACGGCATGGAACAAGAAGTATCGCGTCTGAACCATAGGCCCTCGCCGCTCTCAATGCTTTTTCAACCTTTGCAAGTGATGCTTCAACCTTCTTCGGATCATCACTGTTGAATTCCGCCCAGCCTCCTGAAACCGTGTGTATTTGCATGCCAAGTTTTTCAGCAATCTTGCGGTTTTCAGCCGCCTCCTCTGGAGTAACGGCGCCTGATGACTGGATACCATCAAATCCGGCATCCTTGTACGGCTTAAGCGCAGCTTCCGTTACCTTGGTCAGGATCATGGCCTTGCGCAGAGTTGTCTTGAATGGCGCCGCATCGATCCGCCCCGCAGCAAACAGGCTTAAACCTGTTGTCGCAGATACTTTCATAAAATCACGCCGGTTGAGATTTCTGTTCATGAGATGTCTCCTGTCAATTTGAGATTGTTCGTTCTGATCTACTTGATTTCAATATCCTTGAAAAGCACTTCCATAACACAGCCCGCATGCATTTGCAGCGCGAAATGACCTTCAGGACAACCGGGATCATTCTTCAATTCCGCGCTTTTGATACCGTTAACATGCACAGTCACATCTCCGCCATGAGCGGAAATCACCATCTCGTTCCATTCCTTGTCCCTGGTATAGGATTTCTCCAATTCGTCGGACGGCTTGCTGACCCATTTCCGACCATAACTTTCGTAGATACCACCGACACCGCTCTTAACAAGGCCGACCTGTACCTGCAGTCCATGAGCCTTCTCAGGTTCTTTTATGATTGTACGAATGTAGAAACCGCTGTCACCGGAAAAACACTTGAATTTAAATCGCACCGTGAAATCCTTGAACGTCTTGTCACTGACCAGTAACCCGTATAGTTTCTCCTTGTTGGCGCGACCGACAAATGCGCCATTCTCCACGGTCCACTTGCCATCGCCAACCGGGTGCCATCCGGCCAAAGTCTTGCCATCCATTAGCGGCTTCCACTCAACGCTCTTCTCATCGGCTGCCAAGAGACCGATAACAAGCAAATTCGTAACTGCCAGGGAAATTAAAAGATTCCTGATTGTTTTTCGAGATCGGATGGTCAGTGTCGTCATTGCGTGCCTCCTGTGATGTGAATTTAGACCAGAACCTGTCTCAAAATTTTGAGACAGGTTCTACTTAACAAATTGGCGTGAGTAATGTAAAGACCGATCCATCTTATGTCATCTGGCACGTCGGACAAACGGCTACGAACGCGACTCGACACAACCAAGCCCCGGTTTCGCCGACAGCCACAGTCCCGCGATGGCCAGGAGAAGACCTAGCACAAACAGCGGCCAGGAATAGGTTATGCCTTTGAACGCGCTGGCGGTGATCTGGTCGGCATCTTTAACAAAGGACCAATACCACACGGCGAACGCCGCCAATTGCAGTGATACCATCGAGAAAGATATGCGCAGCGGAACGTTACGGATTTCACGCGCGTGCAGGAAACAGCAGCCGAGCACGAAGTAAACACTGATAAGCACCGGCGCGAGCACGGGGCCATACCATGGCTTCGGGATCAGAAACAGGCAATCCCATTCCAGCAGTGAAGTCGGCCAGCCGGACAGCCATGCGAGTCCAACATAATAAAGGATATCCCACACGCCAAACGCATAGAAAAAACATGCCAGTCGCGACCGGAAATTGATACCACCGAGCCACGCCACGGCAACAAGCATAATAATGGTGCAAACTTCGCGAACAATCTCTACGCGCATTTGATCCAACGGCGGGATGGGATAGTTTGTTTCGACGGGAAATATCTTCCTTATGTATATAACACAAACCGCCTCCAGCAATCCCATCGCAGCTGCGTAAATCGCGACCCATGTCAGCCTCTGCCAGATCGTACCTTGCACATTCGAAACCATCGATTCACAAGAAACCGCTTTATATGATAACTTGGTAGTGGATTGCATATTTGTATTCAATGTGTAACGGTCGCAGTGGTACGTTTCACCAGTTGGTCGACCTTCTCAACGATTATCTCCTCAACTGCTTCAGTGAACGGGCAGGGACGCCCAAAGTAGATCATGGCTTCCCCTCCTTCATAACCGCCTTCCTTCAAAACCCGGAGGGAAGGAATGTAAGCAAGAATATCATTTGAATATCCGGCAACCCAGGTGGTGTCCCAACCGTGTTGCGCTTTCAGTCGCAGCGAGTAATCGACGACAACCTCTCCGGCAAGTGCGATCAGTTTCAATTTCGGACCGAATTGCCATACCTGGACCGGATATGGATAACAGGAAGGCAACTTACCTTCCTTGTCAAGGGTATCCAGTAAGTAGCGGGCATGAATACGCTTATACTCGTTCTTATCCTTCAAGCGGGTCTCCAGTTCCTCGCGAGTCGGAAGAGTCTGGAAAGGAACATCTACGTATTCGAAAGCCGTTTTCATGGGTCCATTAAGTGGTATCATCGGACGCCCCAATACCTCTTCAACTGCTGCGGCGATGATTTTGCCATATATCATACAAAGCTCCACTTTGCGGCGTGGCAGGGGATTGCAGTCAGCTCCACAGCCCTGTACGAACATTGCGGTTGTACCGGGATGAGCTTTTTCGATTTCCTCCTGCGCATAACCGGGCCAGTCGCCATTGATCATAAAATCGCTGAGACAGGTGGCATGGCACGAATAACCGACAACCACAGTATGCAGGGTCCCATTGGTATGACATATTTTCAGGACAGGAACATCATGGTCCACCACTTGGGGCAGTGAACGGTTTGATACACGCCGGCGGTTTGCAGCAAAACCAGCTATTCCCTGTTTGTACTGCAGAGTGACCGGAACAAGGTCCTTAAGTGAAGCTCCAATCACACTGACGGTTTTATTAATCAGCCCCTCGGAATAACGGCGTACGACCTCGAGTCGTTCAGGTGTCAGTTTGTACATTGGCATCAGTACTGTGCCGGCTACCGGTCCACTGTGTGTGTGTGAAATGTTAAACAGCAATTGTTCCCGTGTTATACCGAATTGCTTCGAGCACTTTTGAGTAATTACATCCACCATCTCCCGGTCGATTCCGACCAGGTCAAGAGTTACCAGAACAGAGGGTTTGCCGGCGCCATCCTGCAGGGCCAGCGCTTTTGCAAATAAATCCTGGCGAACACCCTCGGATGACTTGTCACGCGAGGAATAACCCGCCATCCATATGGACTCATCCGGCGTGATCTTCACTTTGGCAACTCCCGCCTTCCAGGCATCCGCGGCGCCTGACGCCTGGTTGTAAAATAACACTGCCAATACCACTAAAAGCAGATTTCCAATATTATTTTTCATTGTTAATCATGATCCTTTCGATGTCGATTTTCGACGCCGTGCGGCAGGAAATTGTTTTTTGAGAGTTTCCTTCATGAGTTCAAGTTTTTCACGTAACGAATAGGGAGTATAGACATAATCCTGCTCGTACTGAAAACCGAGACGTGAATCCCGGGTGGCGGCAAGCAGGGAAAGTTCCGTACGTGCGATTTCTTCGCGCAGAATACTTTCCATTTTATCCAGTATCGTTCCCGCTTTTTTACTGTCCTTTTCCGTGGCCTGCTGCAGGCGCAGGTCCTCGAACTCAAGAATTGCACAGTCACTCTGCATCATCCGTTGCAGGTGTTCTGCTATCACCACTTCGCGGACAGCCCGCTGCCGTTTGGATTTTGGACTGCCAAGGGCCGCGGCCCGATACAGCTTCAGTCCATTTTCCATTTGATCGGCCGCCTGATGCAGGTATTTCAGGAAAATCGGCAGCACCTTGATCTCTTTGCCGACATGTACGCCGGTCGCACCCCTCGCATACCCCTCGGCCCTGTTCGACTTGTTGCTGAAATCAGGGTAGAAGACCATGCGTGAACAAGTGAAAGGCCAGTAGGGATTGACTCCTCCGCCGAAATATCCCATCCATTTGTTATAATCTGTCCATGAATACTTGAATGTCGTGGTTCGGAGTGGTGGCTCCTGGAAGAAAAGAGGATTTCCGATGGCATTATTGGTGCCCATATTCGGACCGGTGTCCGGCACAAGACGAATTGCCTGGCTGAAATAGTCCCATGCTTTCATAACCATCTCTTTTCCCGCAGTTCCAAAATTACGGACAGCAATGGCGCCCAGAAGTTCATCGACAGAAGGCGTGTCGGTCCAGCAGAACCAGGCCCGCAACTCGGTAATAAAGCTGGGACTGTAGCCGCTACTCCAACTTTCGAGTGTGCCTTTTACCTCGTATTTCTCCAGCGCCTTGTACCGGGCGTGCCACTGGTAAGGGAATGGGAGATAGGGGACGGTGCCGTACTGCCAGCTGGCGAAAGTGTCGACCTTGGAATATACTTTCATCCCGCGACTGCGTATTTCCTGGATCTGGGCATCGGTAACCTCCGCAGGCCCGACTTGGGACAGCGAATAATCGCGCAGGTGACTTTGCAGACCGTCGATCTCGAAGCCTTTCCCGTTTTCCCACGTGAGCAGTGGTATCGTGTCGGCGGGAAGTTGCTTGATGAAGTAACGTTTCATTTCCGTATTAGTTGGACGGAAGTCGATGTTGTATTCCCAGGGGAGAATCTCAATGGCGGGATTCACACGGTGGCATTCCTCTGATACAATACCAACCGCCTTGCTCCAATTCTGCGCCCAATCCTCCAGGTACTCTTTGCTGGCGCCATGACCACCACCCCATTTCTTGTACCAGAAACCTTCCGTGAGGAGGATATAACCCTGGATGTCGGGAAAATCTTTCAGGATATTACGGACCAGCTGGCGCAACCCGGCTTCGCTTTCCGGGGTCCCCATGTACTGGTAGATTATCGGAGTGTATACCTTGATGCCGAAGCGTGCCGCCCGGTTGATCAAGTCCCGCATTCTTTTCGGATCCTGCCTGCGTACCTGGAACAACAGGCGTGCGTAAAATTCGGTCGAATTCTCAGCCGTAGTAAAGTCACCGTTCGGGTTGGCATAAACCGAGGCAAAGATACCGTCAAAACCGTCATGGGCAAGGTGCGAAAGTACGCTGTCCGGCCACTCCATCCAGCCCATCCAGGAATGGACCATGCGCACGTTGTAGAGGCTGTGCCGGACCGTTTTCAGATTGCTGGGTAAAAAGGGTGCTTCGCGGAGATTCATCCGGGCTTCCAGATTATAAAGTCCGAACATCGCCCCGCGTTCGTCATAGCCGCATACCGTCAGCCGCTCCGGCGTTACGATAATCTCATAGTCCTTTGGACCTTTCAGCGCCGTCCCGCCACCTGACAGCTGATCACGCGTTCCGACTACGATACTCTTGCCCAAACCCTGCCAGCCTTCCAGCGAATCCCGGTTTTCCACTTCCACCCGGACTCCCATCGACTTGTTGAGGTAATCCTGAAAGTCCTGTACCGCGTTCTTGAGGATTACCGAACTGTTCTTGTTCCAGACGAGTTTCCAGCCCTGATCGGGCAATATCATCTCGTCAGCTCGTGGTTTGGCTTCAAGATCCCGCCTTGCCGCCACATGTACCGGACTCTCGGTCAATCGTTTGTGGTAATCGTAGGGTTGTTCCTCGGGAAGTGCCCGTGCCAACTCCCGTGCAAATGCCTCTGTTGTTGTTTTACCCCGGCCGTGAATGCCGAGCACGGCACTCGTAAAGGAAGCTGCATTTATGGATGAAGCGCCTGTTAAAACAGACATACCGGCCAATCCAGCCGCCGTTCTTCCAATGAAATCCCTGCGCGTAAGTTTTCTTTCAGACATAATATTCTCCTTATGTTCAAACTGTTTTACAAACGTCAGTGTTTGGGATCGGTGAATTTGCGAGCTGTATTCTTCGGCACTGGGTTCTGCAGTCCTTTGAATTCAATTCGGTCCCCGGGTTGAAGTTGTAGTACGTCCTGTTCCCGTTCAACATGTCGTGGGTCTGGAAGCAACGTACTTCGTCCATTTCGGATTAGATAGATGTGATGATGCGGCGGTGTACCGTAGCCACCAGCGGCTGCGATCACCCGAATGATGGTGAGTCCATTGGTACACGGAATCGTTACCACCTTCTGCACCTGTTTACCATCTGGCTGCGTGATGTAGGTTCCCTCGTACGAGACCGTGACGGCGGTATTGGTCTTGGGTTCCGCGGCAGCGGACAGTAGGGGGAGGCAGAGTGTAGCGGCCAGAATCACTTGGTTCGTTGTCATCGTATTTCTCTCCGCAGAACTTATAGATGAGCGGTTGCGCGTCCCAGTAGATAGTAATCCGCTCCATTCATAATGCCAACTATTTTAGATTAATTCGCATGTCTGGCAAGAATCAAACATTCGAATCAATAAATTTTTTATAATACAGGGATTTCGGGTAGTACTTGCAACTTGCGCGTCGGCAAAACTATTTGGAGTGTTTCGCGAAGAACCGCCATACAACCTCGCAGGCGTTAATGTCCCTGGTGGTCTTTCCAACAAGACTTTCCTTGAGATACTGGTGACCGTCCGGCCAGGTATGTCCGCCATTTTCGATGACATAGAGAACTACTTCTGTTCCGTTTTTCCCCAGACCGTAGGTTTCACGACGGACACGAGTGCCGTCGTTCGGATCAACGTCAGGTTCCTGTACAACACGAGGTTCGGCCGGACACACGTTGTGTCGTACCCAGAATTTCACAGTCTCTTCTGTGGATATATCCCGCCCGCGCCCGCCAAGAAATCCACCTATAGTACCACCATCCCATGGAACCAGACGATCCTTCGTACCATTCATAATCAGTACAGAAACCGGTTCAGATGGAGTGCATTTGGCAAGAGATTCCGGTAGTTCGGCGGTCACAGCCGCAACGGCGGCGAAACGATCCGGTTTTTCACAGGCAAGACACAGGGACATATGTCCGCCATTTGAAATACCCGTGGCATAGACGTGCCGGACATCAATGTTATAACGTTTTACAAGTTCATCCACCAGAAAACAGAGGAAACCGACATCATCAATTTTTTCCATGTGTGCGCGGCTTTTTTTCACGCCTTCTCTTTTGTCGTTCCAGTTTTTTTCTATTCCCTCCGGATATACAACGATAAATCTGTCGCGTTCTGCCAGGGCATTGAAACCACCAAGGGTCAGGGAAATCATACCTTCGCTGTCTCCTCCACCGCCATGTATGACAAGAACCAACGGCGCAGGTTTGGTCCTGTCATAACTGTGGGGAATATAAAGGCGATAGGTTCGCACCTGCCCGGCAAAATTCAAGAACATCTTCGGCAACAAACCTCTCGCATCATCTGTTGAATGTTTCGGTTCCGCGCTTTCCGCTTTCCCGGTCAACAAGGTAATACTCAGAAGTAACATGACAAGGCATGATTCATGAACAGCAAAATGTTCTCGCAATTCTTTCATGTCCAGCATTCTTCACCTTCCTGATCTTTACTCTATGATACATGAAATATTCCCAAAAGGTTACACTTTGAGTATTCTTTCACAAACCTTTACGGCAATTTGGCTGCAGCATCATACGCTGCAACTCCAACAGTGTCCGTAGAAGCCGAGAAACCCGGACCGCCGGCAGCAACGTAACCATGGCTGGCACCTGTCTCGCCGGGACTTACCCAAAACGAGTAAAGTTCGCCGTTTCTGATATGAAAGCGGAATTTTACATGTTTGCCGGCAACGACCGAAATATTCTCGGCACCTTTCCACGCAACCGGCATTATCGTGTTGTCTACATTGATGACCACGCAATTTTCTTTGGTGAAAGGTTCGATGACTTTGCCGTCGGCATCCAGAATTTCAACACGGAGTTCACCTTTCGGTATGGCAACATTCACAAAAACATACTTTCCTGTAAACTTGAGCTTACGCGTTGTCAACGTACCTCCGGTTTCCCCTGCATCCATGGAGGTGAAGCCATCCCGGCGGAGTATGGCCAATCCGGTAAAGGCCGGATCCGCGTTCCCCCTGGAACCGTCGGTGCCACCAACATACACGTAGAGTTTATCGCCAACCACGAGACAGCAGCCTCCCGCCGATTGCACATTGCCCCAATTCCAATCGCCTTTCTTCTCAGAGACTGGACAAAAAGCACGGCGATCCGGACGAGTCCAATGGAATCCATCACGGCTGAAGCCGACACAAACCTCATTGATTTTGGGCCGATCTTTGGCAGGATGTCCGCGCCATATCGAGAACATGCCTAGCATAACACTCTCGTACGCCACACAATCCAAATTGTATAACTGCGATGGAACAAGGTCCCACGGCCGGTCTGGAACCCGGCGCAATTCCAGATCTTCCCGTGCCGGGTCCAGATCATCGGCTCCCACCCAGAGCTTGGAACTTAGATTACTCCACCGCAATCCCTGCAAAATATCAGTTGCTTCGTGATAAGCCCGGCACCGGCTTACTTGTTTCGATCCGTCACGAAGACCAAACACCCACAACTTGCGAAAAGCGTTGTAGAACACCGTGGTACGATCTCCACAAGGATCGCTTTCGGCAACCTGCTTCCAGTGGATGCCATCCGGAGAGAAATGAACTGTTATCCACTTTTGGAGACTCTTCGTTGGGTTTTTATCGTCGCCACCTTTTTCCCGGATGACAACACGGAACATCTTGAAGCGGCGCTGTGGATTTTTCTCATCGAGATCGAGCCAGACAGTATTCGAGTTCCGGTATTTATTCTCATCATCATGGAGCACCACATTCGTGTCCGGAACCACATCAAGAACCGGTTTATCCCAATGGAGTCCATCGCGGCTTGTGGCGTAACAGGTGTAGTAACGCGGTTTTCCCTTTGAGTTACTTCCACTCCAATACCACGCCTTGAACAGTTTGTCAGAAGGATCGAAGAAGACACCATCGCTGAAGACTGCGGCCCGGACGGGGCGGACTTTCTTCTCCCACTCCTGGTCAGGCTTGATGACCGGATTACCCGGGTAATATTGCGGAAGATGATGGGTTCGGGTCAAGGTCGAGCTCTCAATGAGAAAGTTGTCGACAAAAAGCTGGCGGCCAACATCGATTGGAATCACGGCAGGCGGTATCTTCAGATACGGTGGTTCGGCGAGTGGCTCGCGGGAAAGTTCCTTGATTTTCGGAGGCCAGTCATCAGGTAAAACTATTCCATTATAAAGGACCTCACCGGCTTTGCCTGTGAATGTCGTTACAACCATCACGGCGATACCAACCATGATGATGCGATAGACAAGAAATTGTTTCGTCGGACAATTTATCATTTCAGTGATTTGTTATTTTTCCGTACGCGCCGTCCGGCATGCGATAATGATCCACAGACCGAAGATCTCAATTCAGATACGAGGTATTCGGTAAATGGGCAAAACGAAAAAAGATCAAGTTCACACATGATGCTCTCAGCAAATATTGAAGCATTACCATCATCGAACGGTTCATACTCTCCATGAAGTCGAAGTCCACAAATCATCTACTCGTTTACTAAAAAACAGTGAAGATTATTTCCGTCTGCCAGTGACACCTTATGCATAATCGATTCTTTTATGAAACCAGCTTCTATATTGTGCGCACAAAAAAAGCCAAACATAAGAAAAATGAAAACGGCAGAATATAGGGGTGCTCGAATTAATCCACTTAAGGAGAATAATTAAATAGCGTTTTATAAGAGGGAAATTTAGGCATGTATCATATGTATAAACAACCATTTTCTTCCTGCGTTCTTCATTTAGAAGATTATGCTGAGCACAGTAGTTGTAAAGCGGTGTATTTTTAAAAGGATAAAAAATAGCTGTCTGGACCGAATCTGCGCGAATTCTCAGATTAAGGCAGAGTGTTTTGAGCATATCAAGATAGCTTTCGTCCGGCAGACCGACCATCATGAAAATTTGCAAATCCATTTTATGTTTTCTGATCAAAGATACCGCTTTAAGAATGGTTTTATTCGTCATATTTCTTTTGAGCATTCTCATCCGATACTCTTCTGAACCGCTTTCCATACCAATCTTGATATTTACGCAACCGGCTTTAGATAACATTATCAGTGTTTCTTCATTAACAGCCATTTCCGGCCGCAACAGGCAATGAAATGGAATGTCGGGAAATTTCTTAGCATAAATAGCACAAAACTTATCAAGCCATTTGAGATTTGCAGCAAATATATCATCAAAAAAAATAATGAATGAAAATTTGTAATTCATTTTACAGTATTCGATTTCCTCGATAACGCGCTCAGGCGAACGAACTCTAACATATTTGTTGCCGTCCGGATAAAGCTTTCTCACGGCCTCGTTCGCACAGTAAGAACAGTTAAACGGACAACCCTTGCCGGCTAACATTGGAAGATAATCGGCATAGAGGTGACCAGATGTTTTAATTGAAGGATCAATGCTTCTGTCGGCGAATGGAAGGTCATCCAGATTGACGATCGGTTCTCTGGGTTTGTTCATGGTGATTATTCCATCGGAATTTCTGAAGCATAAACCCCTAATAGAAGAAATAATTTGAAAATTAAAAGATGATTCTAAAAGATCCAATAATACATATTCCCCTTCACCAATACAAACGTAGTCAAAAGCATCATATTTAAGGTAATCTTCGGGAGCAAGGGATGCGTGATGACCTCCAACAATAATTTTTAAATGAGGAAAACGGCTTTTAACAAAAATACCACAGTCAACAATATGGTAATAGTTCATATCGTACGAGCTAAACCCTATTAAATCAGGAGAGAATTCGATAATCACTTTTTCTACAAGTTCGGAGTGTTTGTTAGGATATTCATCGGTATAAATTGTTATTTCAAGATAACGAACATTATAGCCTTGATTCTCAAGGAAAGCGCTTAAAACTCCTATTTGAGCCTGAAAGGCAGGATGCGGAGCGAACATCACAAAGAGTACTTTCTTCTTGTCTTGGGATTTTGAATTCACAATCTTTTCATCCTATAAAATTACATAATTACACAATTACTGTTTTCCAACAAGTTGATTCAAATTAAATGTTGCCGTTATTATTAGGTTATGAACCTTCTAGTTAGAAAATTGAGGTGTAATAAGTAACAATGTAATTTACTTAATTGATGCATATTTGCAAGTCTGTCATAAGTGATTTATGCTAAGGACAGGAAAGATAGATCAGCAAGCATTGTGTTATCACCTGATGAATAGAGATATAAATTGTTGCGAACAACGATTAACATCATTTTTATGTATGTGTCATGCGGGATGTCGCAAAAATCCACAGTCCAATGAACAGGATTGCCGCCGGCCAGACTGCACGCCAGACTCCCACCACACTGCCACTGTTGACTTTGAATGTCACATTCAAGTCGCCTTGGTTCTCAATCTGTATTGCCCGCCGGAACCTCAATTCCTTGCCATGTTCAGGCACAGTCACGCCTATCGCGTTGATCACACCGGCCGCCGCTGTCTGCTGATCGATAAGTTTATTTGCAACCATTTCCAGCGCATCCTTGTCCTTCTCCGACAATCTCTTATCAACATCGCTCGCATATTCCTGCGTATAATTGCCGCCCTTGAATCCCTGCATTTGGCCGATTTGCTGGTCATCAATGATATTCTTTGATGCACGGACCGCATCACGCCTGTTAACCAAACCAAGTTTCCACTGTTGTTTCTGCAGATTGCGCAACTGGATCCTCGCATCCTCGTTCAAACTCTGCTCACCCTGCGACCAGTTCAACGCCTGCTGGAATGACTGTTGGGCCAGTTTAGGTTTGCCGGCCTTCATCAGCTCTCCACCGACATTTAAACCTTTCAGAGCATTGTCCTTACTTTCAGCCTGGCGCTTTTTGTTCCATTCCACGTAATACCTGTCGTTGAAAGACTTTACCAGTATTGTCGGTTCTTCAATCAACTCCATTGTTCCACCGAATCCGAAATAATCCCGTCCTGGCTGGACATAGAAAACCCATTCGATGTCGTTCAAAGGCAGGTTGAACCGGGGGGCTTCATATTTCTGTTTGGAAATAAACAAACCTCTTTTTGAGAACGAACCGGCATAAGTAAGATCAATCGCCGTATTGCGGTCACCTTCCTGTCCTTCCAATGGAATGCAGTAAAAGTCGCCATCACGCCATGTTGAAACTTCCTTGCCGTCAACCAGAACCGTCCAGAGTGCGTCACCCTTATTCGGAAGTTTGAAGTTCAACGACCTCAGGTTGTTACCGACAACAATCTGCAGTACCACACGCGTCAACAGTTTGCCGCCCGATGAAGCCACGGACGTCATGCGAACCTGCGCTATATTCGCCGGTAGAACACTGGCCGAATCATGCCGCACCACTGACAAATCAAGTTCATAATCCGGTCGAACCGTACGATAACATTGAATCGCACTGGAAAGGTCGCCGGCGCCGAAAGATGCCGGTATATTCCTCGGGTCCTCGATCTTGAGCCCCTTTTGCCCGCCTTCCGGTTTCACCTGTACACGTCCGGCGCAGGTCACCACGAGGTAACCACGCTGACCATCTGTATCCACAGTCTGCAGTGGCAGGATTTTTACTTTTTTCTCCGCAGGATCGTAAGGCACCTGGTAACTCGCGATGAGGGCAAACTTGTCCTCAACCTTGTTATGAAGATCAACCTGCCAGATGCCTTTTTCCTTGTCCACCTCATGAACGCTGGCGATGTTACCACCGGATACGGCAAGGGTCACACCCGGCACAGGCGCCTGCAGACGGAAACTTTTGACCCCGGCATTTTCAATTTTGTACTGAACAAATGCGCGGCACTGGAGCATTCCTTCCGCAAGATCAACCCACTGCAGAACTTCAGGTTTTATTTGTGCAGCCATGACTTCAGTCTTCAGCACAATCGACCAGGTCGGCCGCAGGATGTCGAACACCAGCACGCCAGCCTGTCTGATACCTTCCTCGCTCGCTTTCTTGACATCAACGCCATTGTGGCTGTCAACCATTATTCGTACACCACGCTCACCGGAAACCGTCAACTTGCCGTTGTGTTTTGCCGCATCCTTGACAGTAACCCGCGGTACAACGATCTTCTGCTCAATCCCCTTTTCGCTCCGGGCGATGACCAGGTTGATTTCCGTTGTCTCAGTCATTTGTTTCTTGAAATACACGATCACGCCATGATCCCCGCTCTTGGTTTCATCCCAGTGACTGACATCCGGCCCGGTCAGGGTTTCAACATCCAGGTCTTTGGGTATTCCAAGTTCAACCGAGAAGATACCTGCCTTTGCAATAGCCAGGGAAAGTTTTGTCGCCAGCATGATACGTTCGTCACCGATGGACAGGGTCCCCGTTTCGGTAACACGGACCTCGGATAAAACACGTTCCGTATGGACCGACACCATTACATCCTCAGGCTGATGATACCTGAACGCGCGCCTGACACTCATTCTGACACTGCGCTGAACATCTTCCGGCGACTGTGTTGATCCCATTTCCGCAACAAAATCCTCAATATTCATCGGGTTCAATCCCTTGACATCGTCAACCCGGACCTGGATATCATCCGGTGCGGACAGTGCCATGGAACCTCTTTGCCTCGATGTATTCTGTACCTGTATTGCGCCTATTTTCGCATCATACGGCAGGCCCTCGCATGCCACCTGTGTAACAACCGTCAGCACAAAATCCCCGCTGATCGCTTTTTCCAGAATCACATCAAGTATCCGTTTCTCGGGATCGAAACTCCATGTGGCCAGGCCTTTTGCTTGTACTCCGGTAACGCTCATTCCCAGCGGGATCTTTACTTTCATTTCCCGCATTTCCCCCTGCGCAATCTGGTAACGGATAATGTTTGTCAGTTCGACCACGCCGGACTGCAGAGTAGCAAGCGTGTTCACTTCCGAGAAACACACCGTCTGTTCCAGTGTTGTTTTCCTGATACGCGGGAACCAGGTGAATGTCGCAACCGGTACGGGTCCGAACACAGCCTCGGCCAGTGTGGCATCCTTTTTCTCCTGCATTTTGAACAGCACCGCCGACTCCGACTGGATGTCCAGCCCGGGTTCCGGCAGTTTCAGGGAAACTTTGTTCTGCAGGTTCTCCGGCATCATGATGCCGAGCGACCATTTTCCTTCCTTCTGCTCAACCGGCATTTTGTACTTGAGTGTTACCTTGTACTTGCCCTTACGCAGGACATTCAGGGAATAACCCTGCACATCGCTTTTGATTTCCACATTACGCGACCCGGCGATAAAGTCGATTAGAACGCTCGTCGCAGACATGACTGGAATTACAACCGCACCCCTGGTTTCAAATTCCAGTACCGCGCTTAAACTTGCGCTCTGCTCAACATCTTTGACAGTCTTCGGCCCTTCAACAGTAACAACCATCGAGCCGACTACTGCTTTCTCAATCACAGGTGGAAGTTTGACCACAGGAACGGCTTTATTCTCCACCGACTTTGCCATGACACCGCTTACAACCAATCCCGCGGCAAGAATTGTCAATAATGTCCTTACCGATACATTTCCTTCCTGTCCCTTGATATCTGGTTTCTGATCTCCAATTTCTTCAAATGGCGGCGGCTCTTCAAAATGTCCCTGTTTTATGTGACGTTCATCACGTTTCTGTTTTATATAGTTTCCGATTTTCCTCAGCCATTTTGACCGGCAGAGGAAAGATATCACCGCTACTGCAATCGTTATTGCCAGAATCACCGCCAGTATTGAACGCCCAACCGGACTTTGTGCAACAGCAAATATCAGCAACATAAGTCCAAACGCTGATAAAACCGGCCGTCTCATCCGGCTGCCGACAGCCGCGATGATTATTCCAAAAATAAGCGCCATGACCATGCCACGCGCCGAATTTGCACTACCCATCCATCCGGGAACCACCTGCAATGTCAGCGTGAGCGGCTCAGCGCTGGAAAGATTGACCGCGCTTGTGAACTCTTCATTTGATTTTCCGCCAATCCCGCCGGAAAGGGCGCGCCTTATTGTGTAACGGCCCCAGCCATCCATCACCGCTCTATACAACCGCCATGTTTTCTTCAGCACGCCAATGAATCCGCCCGTCATGTCAATATGACTTGCCGTCATGTTGCCGCCTGCACCAGAGATCGCAAATTTTTCAGGGACCGTAACATTCCAGTGCGCAAATGTGGCATCAGTGTCAGGTAAAGCCGGGGCAAGCAGTTTCAAACCGCCGATCCCGCTCTTCCAGAAGCCCAGCTTGCCCTGGCTCTGCGCGTATTCCACCTCGATGCATGTTGCATCATTTGGATTACGGGGCCGGTTGACAGGTATAAGAATCTTGCCCTCGTTTTTACTTTTCTGCGAAGCCACATCACGTCTCATCCCGTTTTCGTCCCTGTATTTTATGGACCACAGTTCCACGCCCTTGGGGAGAGACAATGTAAAGAACTGGCGCGACGCATTCTTGATGTAGTAAGTAGCCATCGTCACCGACTCTCCATCCTTGCTGATCCTCGTGGAAACGCTGATGTAATCGGCAATCTGTTCTAACGGCCTGACGGTTGAATATGGTTCAATGTGTAAAGAGGCCGCATGAGGCGCCCGCACATATTTATAGGATTTTATTATCGGATCGGTGATCGGTCCCGCATATGCCGTTGGAATCTCGCCACGGTCAACAACAATCGTCGAAGCCGGAAGCGCTTTTGTTTCAGTCAGCTTAATACTTGCGGAACTTGCCACCGCAATGTAACCGACTTCACTGTCCGTCCCTATGGTTTCAATTCCGCCGACAGAAATGTCTGCGCCCTGTTCCGGAAACTGCCGGTCAAATGTCACGAGCAGTGTGTAGTCGCCCATTACCCGCGCCTGGAGCCTGACCGTGCAGATTTCCCCATCACGGGTCCATCCTTCAATGTCCGCACCGGTGAACTCAACCGTTTCAATCTCCTTCGGAACCTTTACCTTGAATTCCTGGACCGGCGCGCCGCCAATATGATAGCTGATCGCGACACTGCAATACATCACACCTTCGCCAAGTGAAGTCAGGTGAAATACTTCAGAGTGAATTGACGAGATTGTTCGTTCAATACCCAGTTCGATCTTCCATTCGGAATCCTTGAAACGATATGCCTGCTGGGCATTGACAACCCTCATTTGTGTTGAACCGGTATGAACCTCTCTTAATCCATCTGCCTTTGTTGTCTTCAGGCGTACACCTTTTTCAGCCGCAATAACCAGGTAACCGCGTTCCGTTCTGGCTTCAACAACCTTGAACCGCGGCGATACAATCGATGCAGATCCTGCAGGCATCGTTCGTTCCATGCGGACATTCACAAGAACTGCGCCACTGACAGCCTGTTTAAACGGTACAAAGATTACGCGTCTTGTCTTTTTATCTCCCTGGCCGGCAGGTTCGTCGCGTACATCAACATCCGCTTCAGAAACCTGCGGACCCGTAACGCTCGTAACCGTCCACGCCGTATTGGTATCCATTTCAAAAAGAATATCGCGCGCCAGAGCTTCCTTGACATCAAGTTCAACCGCCGCGTTGAAAACGAGTTCGTTATCAACCATGGACAACACAAGCTGGCTGTCGGCAGTAAGTGAAGTCACAATATCATCTGCGTTGACCTCCACGGTGTACGGCATGTTGGCATACTGGTAAGAAAAGGTACTTCGCGTCGGTCTCAACCGTTTTTGTTCCCCTTTACCTTCGAATACGACCAGCGGGAAAAGAGTCTGGTCTATCTGGGTAAGTCCGCCTGCTTTCCCAACTTGAAGTTTGATCGCGCTGTCCGTACCCATCATCATAAATCCGCTTGTACGAAGAACATTTTCCGGAGTAATTACCGGTAAGTTGAATTTACACGGGAACTTGGCCAGGACCATTTCGCCTTCAACCTGGAGCCTGTAAATCCCATCTTTCGGCCGGCTCAACACAATAAGTAATTTTGTTTTTCCGCCCTGTTTTTCTATTTTCCAGTCCTGGATGTCCTCGCCTCGCACCTGCGTGACATTTATTTCCGGCAGATCAAATGACAGTTTATTCAGGTTTCCCTGGATGATCCTGTAAGTGAATATGGAATCAAGCCGGAGCGCGCCGACACTTGCCATGGCAATCGAGTTGGCTTCACACGCAACGACAAGTTCGGACTCAAGTTTCCTTATCTGCGGTTTCCAGCCAACTTCAAACTTTCCCGCAACACCAAGGTAAGCCGTTACCTGCGTTTTGCCTTCCTTTGATTTCTGGCGTTTTACATCAAGTGCACCGGGAAAATTTACTTCCAGGTCGTCGCGGTCGCAGATTACCGAAAGTTTCCTGACGCTTGCCATCGGGATGGAGAACGAAGTTGAACGCCATTCGCCGTTCTTAGCCGCCCTGCTGGCGAAGCGGAATGTTATCGATTTACTGGCCGATCCCAGTCCGAAAAATCCACCGCCGGACCCCATTTTGAGAACATACTTGTCACCGTCGCGGACAAGTTCCGAACCGCGCGGCAGTTTGCCGTCAAGATATGCCACGTCTCCAATTACGACCGGTATTGTGACATTACTTGTTTTGACATCCGCCACAAAGGAAAGCGTAAAAACAATGTTCTCCCCCTCAATTTCCCCATCCAGCGTAAGGCCGGTAACTGAGACTGGCGGCGTCTCCGCCGCATTTGCCACAGAAGATACCATGGCCAGGATAAGGAAATACTGTTTGAGATTCCTCACTATGCTCGGAATGACAATGTCATTCTGAGGGGCTTCACCCCCGAAGAATCTCAACGCCAGTTTTTTAAGCCATACAGCAGGAAATGAATTTGAATGATTAAACATGACCAACCTCCTCAGAATCAGCAATCACATTACTTTTTAATCGCATTCTCATAATCTTTTCTACCACTATTAGATGCTTTTAATTCTTTGTAATTCCCAACTATTTCAATTTTTTTCTCGAATTTCCGCTTTTCCCATCCCCGTGTCTCCGGTTCTCCCTGTCTCCCAGTCTCTCTTCATTGTCCCCTGCTCAGTCCATTCGCGCCGTTGACCAGCTTCATCAGTTCCTGTACGCGTCCATCGAGGTTAAGTTCGAGAGCAATCGGTGCGAGCACACGGGCAACATCCTGGAATTCCCTGCCCTCGGCAAATGGACTTCCCCTGAGAATTTCCGCAAATTCTGCTGCACAGACCGCAAGGCGGAACCTGACATCAGCCTGGTCAAATTGATGGATCACGTCATTAAATGTAACTGGACGTTCTATTTCCTCTATCGCTCCGTTATCCACCCGCTGATAACGTACCCGAACAGTGGCCAGAGGTTCCCTGTCCGGATATATCATCTTGGCTGCCGTATTCTGAATTCTGTATTCTGAATTCTGTATTCTCACTCCTCCAAGTTCCATTTCATATAACGCCGTTACCGACTGACCCGATCCAACCTCTCCGGCATCAATCTTGTCGTTCCTGAAATCTTCCTTCTTCAACTGCCGGTTTTCGTAACCAATCTGACGATAACGATTCACCCGCTTCGGATTGAACTCAACCTGGATCTTCACATCCTTGGCAATCGTGTTAAGGTTGGCCGAGAGATCATCGACAAATACACTCTTAGCTTCAGCTTCCGAATCAATGAACTTGTATATGCCATCGCCCTTGTTTGCCAGGTCCTGGAGCATTTCGTCATCATACGTGCCCATTCCGAAACCGAACACCGAACAGAAGATTCCCTGTTTCCGGTACTTCTCAACTTTCTTTAGAATATCTTTTGCGGCCATATCACCAAGGTTGGCCACTCCGTCCGACAGCAGGAGCACACGGTTTTCGCCCTTGCTAACAAAATTTCTTGCTGCAATCTGGTATGCACGTTCCATTCCTTCTTCAAGGTTTGTCGAACCGGAACACTGCAGATTATCAATTACATCCAGTATTCTCTGCTTGTCCGCCGCCGGTACATGTTCGAGAACGATACGTGCATGAGAGTCATACTTAATGATCGAAACCAAATCCTGCGGGTTGAGTTTTTCAACCAGCATACGGAGTGATTTTTTCACAAGAACTATCCGGTCCGACATTTCCATCGATCCGGAAGTATCTATAAGGAAAGTCAGAACGGCGCGGCGCTGTTCCTCACGTCCAAGCCTGCGGCCCTTGACCCCTATCTTCATCATCTGTAACCCGCCGCGTCCGAACTTGGATGGTGCGCATTCCATGTAAACTTTGAATGTTTCGCGCTCCGGCGCTTTGTAAGCATAGTCGAAAAAGTTGACAAATTCCTCGGTACGGACAGCTTCCGCTGGCGGGAGTTGTCCCTTCATCATATAGTTTCGAGCAAGGGTGTACGATGCAGTATCAACATCAATCGCAAACGTAGAGAACGGTTTTTCCACCGCCGATACAAACGGATTCACTCCAAACGCCTTGAACCTCGGTCCGGATTTATCTTCTTCAATTTCCTTTTTGTCGACAGCAGGAAGCGCTGTAACTGATACCGATTTTACCGATTCAATCTGTTCCTTCTCTGTTTTGGCTTTTATTTCTTCTTTTTCTTTTGCCACTACAACTGTCAGATCATCTTTGTCAAACTTTCCATTTTGACCCTCTGTGGTTAACTTTCCAACAGTATCACCAGCAACTTCTTCGCCTTTACCATATTTACGTAATGCCATTTCGCGTCCACCCTTAGAACGGTTTCCATAAAGGCGCTTCATAATTACCGGGGTTTTTGTCATGGTCACAGTAGACGGTGTTGTCGGCACTTCCATATCTTTGGGTTCAGCAACACCAGTGAACTCCTTGCCGGCAAGAGTCTTTTCGTCTGACTTTTTGTATTCGCGTTCCTTTTTCCCGGCACTATCTACACTTTGTACCGAAACACCTGCCACCAACTGAGCTACCTGTTGTTCTGCAGGAACTGAAGCAGGTTTTTGACTGGCTGATGTAATTTCACTTTTAGTTACTTCCTTTAAATTAGGATCCAAGTTAACACCTTTCATAGCTAATGGCGTCCCACTGAAAAGTGGCTTCGGTCTTTTCACCATGGTGTTCAGGTCTACATATTTTTCTTCGGGAGCAGGCTGTTGTGCGGCGGCCGGGGCGGCGGCCATTGGAGCTGTTGGCTCTGAGAACACTGCCCCAGCTTCACGTGCTGCCGCCGCACCTTCACCATAAGCTAACTGTTTTTTCGATTCGTAAGCTCCAGCTTTTCTCATCACTTCGCCAAGTTGCTCACCCTTAACAATATCAAAAGGCCGACTCGCCGATTTCATTTCCCTGCCAAGACTTTCCACTTGAACCGCTGCTTCTTCTGATTTGATACCCCGCATTTCAGAACTGGGAACTTTTCCCGGTGGCGGAATTCTCGATCTTGAATAAGCCAAACCACTTTCATCAGAAATCTTATCCGTGGCATCCAAAGCAGCTCTTTCTTTGCCTCCGGCAATCTGTAACCTGTCGGCTTTCCCCGCCATTTCCCCACCCAATCCCCCGACGAAACGTCCGCCGCCTTTACCGTATTCCCCATGATAGGCTTGAGACCTGGCAGGTTTGGTTTCAATAAACTGGATTGCTGTCTGACGCGCATACCTTCGAGAACTAACTAACGTGGGTAAAAACATACCGATCACGATAAATCCCACCAGAAACAGGGCCGCAACCTGGGTAAGCGTCCTGTGTTCGACAATAAACCATCTAAGAATTTTTCTGCCGCGGTTTGTTGCTTTCCGCGTTATCTCGGCGTGTTGTTCGGCGGAAAGATGTTTCGGGGCAAGTGACGGGGCTGCCAGAGCGTCACGCAAAAGATCAAGGGTCGGCTCGATTTCCCGCAGAGACGTCCGGCAACCCTCGCACTTTTCAAGATGCTTGCGTATCTCTGCAGAAGCGTATTCGTCCATATCGCCCAGCAGATACTGCGTTAATAACTGTTTTACCTGTTCACAGTTCATATAAAACCTCAAATAACAAAGGCACAAAGGCACAGAGGCACAAAGTTCATACGCCACCTATTTTTCGGGCCAAACTTGTAAGCATTCGCTCTATTTCCCGACTTAATTCGTTAACAGTTACAAACCTGTTTCTATCCATATATTTTAAGTTAAAAGATATCTCCAGTTGCGTTTGAATCTCATAAAGCGAGCCTATTGCGATCTGCAGAAATCGTTGATAATCCGCCGTGGACCTGCGTCCATACCCTTCGGCAATATTACTAGGAATTGATATGGCACATCGTCTCATCTGGGAAATGATTCCGAACATTTCCTCTTTCGGAAAAGCTTTCGTTGTCTGGTAAACTTCTGTAACGAAATTCATGGCTTTCTGCCATACAATCAAATCCCTGTAAGTCTTCATCTTGTTATCTTCTTCCTCACTCCGCTTTTCACTCTGTGCCTTTCTTACTTTTCCTACTCTGTCCCTCTGCCACTTTGTGCCTTTATGCCTTTCTTTACTTTCTCCGCTATCTTCAACACCGCATTATGAAGAATACAGCCTACATTCCCCTCGGTACGGCCGGTGACCTCGGCTATTTCCTTATATGAAAGACCTTCCTCCAGCCTGAGAAGCAATACCTGTTGTTCGGTTGGATGCAGTTTGCGTACATGCTCGAGTACCATGGTGCGCCGCTCAGCTTCGCTTTCGACGCAATGCACACCATCAGGACAATTCACATTCTCTTCGGATTGTTTCTGGTGAAGAATACTCAGGCGGGATTCGTGGCGGATGAAATCAATGGCTTCATTGTGGGTTACACGGTACAACCAGCTTCTCAGTTTGCCGGATGGCCGCGTTCCTTTTTTCCAGTTTTCGAACAGTTTGACAAAAACGTTCTGGACCACGTCCTCAGCCGCGACCGGATTATCGAGGATCCGGGTTGCATAACGGAGTAGAGCTGTTTCATGTTCGGCCACAATCGCCTCCATCTGTCTTAAAAGGTCCGATCTATCGTTTTTTTCACCTGTTATAGCGGTGTCCATTTACGACCCTCGATCCAACCATTAGACGCCTGTGGCCAGGTATTTATTCAAAATATTTTCAGCAAAGAGATAAAGTCACAAAGGCACAGAGGCACAAAGTTATACAAACAAGACGTTTACATGAGAATTCCATCACATTCCAAACCCCAAATTATCCCTGTCTCCGTGTCTCCGATTCCCCCATTCGCCGTTTCGTTCTTCTAGTTACCAAGACTCTGAATCGGCGCTGGAATATGACCACCACGATTAACAAAATCCTCAGAACCATCAGGGCAGTTGACATTGGTGATCGTCCCTGACCCGAACAATCCGCCAAAGTCCACCTTCTCCCCGACCTTTTTCCCGGGAACCGGAATAATACGAACACCGGTCGTTTTGCGGTTGATCATGCCAATCGCCGCCTCATCCATGATAATTCCGCAAATTGTCTCGGCGCTGGTATTACCGGGTAGCAGAATCATGTCCAGCCCTACCGAGCAGACAGCCGTCATTGCCTCAAGCTTCTCCATCGTCAACGTTCCATTAGCAACTGCCCTGGCCAGGGCATGGTCCTCCATCACTGGAATAAATGCGCCGGACATTCCGCCAACCGAACTCGATGCAAATGCGCCGCCCTTCTTCACGGCATCATTAAGGAGCGCCACTGCCGCTGTGGTACCAGGCGCACCAAGTTTGCTGATTCCCATTGCCATGTAAATCTCACCGACGCTGTCACCCACCCGCGGCGTCGGCGCGAGCGAAAGATCAACTACGCCGAATTGAACTCCCAGCCGCTCCGCAACTTCGCGGCCGATCAGTTCGCCTGTCCTCGTCACGCGAAACGCAGTTTGTTTTGCTTCCTCGGCAATCTCATCGAGCGTACAGCCCGGCCGCAATTTAACGAGCCGGTCGATTGAACGCTTGACCACGCCCGGTCCGCTTACCCCGACATTGATGACACATTCGGGTTCGCCTGTTCCAAGAAAAGCCCCAGCCATAAATGGATTGTCTTCCGGAATATTCGCAAACACAACCAGCTTTGCTGCGCCAAACCCTTTTTTATTTTTTGTGGCATGTGCAATACGCAGGATGGTCTGCCCCATTAGTTTTATCGCATCAACATTCATGCCTGCCTTCGTGGTGGCAACATTCACGGACGCACAGACGCGCGCCGTTTGACTCAGAACTGCAGGCAGGGACTCGATTAAAAGTTTTTCTCCCGGTGTCATGCCCTTCTGGACAAGCGCCGTGAAACCGCCAATGAGATCGACCTTCACTTCTGTCGTGGCCTTATCCATGGCCCTGGCAAGCAGTACGGCATCATTGTGGCCGTGGCCTTCCAGAAGCAGGCTGGCAGGTGATATTGCAAGCCGCTTGTTAACCACGGGCAGACCATACTGCGTGGAAAGTTCATCGCATATCCTGACAAGGTTACCGGCTTTAAGTTTGATTTTTTTCTCCACAGCCGCAGCTGTGGCCTTCATATTGCGCCCGGCACATTCAACGAGATTTATACCCATTGTAACCGTGCGCACATCCAGATTCTCCTCCTGGAGCATTCTTATCGTAGATAAAATATCACTTTTCCTGAGCATGGATTTACCTTCCACTCTTTATAAGCGATCTTATGCTGCCGATCTCATTCGTTGCCCTGAAAATGTTTTCGTGCTGGATAAAACTGTCAAGGCCAAGCGGGGAAAGCAGCTGCTGGAATTCTTCCTGTGTCTGTTTGATGTCCAGGAGCTTCGGCACCGAGATCACCCCGATATGGGTTACATTCTGACCAACAAATTCAACATACCAATCCTCGATATTAATACCTTTTCCCGCAAGGAAAGTTGTTACGGTTTTTAATATTCCCGGCCGGTCTTTCCCCGTAACCGTCACAGCATACCGGTTACCTTTCACAGGCGCACGTTTTACCGCCGCCTCTTCATAGGGCCTGACAACAATCTCTATTTCATCTTTTGCAAAATTATGCAGGATCGCATCACTGATGTCTTTCGGTGAGAGTGACTTTGTAAAAGTTGCGGTGAGTATAACCGTAAAATAACCGGTAGAAACCGTCTGGCTGATACCGTCAATATTCGCGCCCATATCAGTAACGGCCGACGTAATGTCCTTGAGTATCCCGACCCGATCGGCTACAAGAATCGATACCACATAGCGGTTTGAAGACTTTTTTGCCATTATCCCCCCTGTTCTGTGAAAATCAGCCTTCTTTGTAGTCAAGAAATGCCCCATCGTCAAACAGCAAACTTCGGCAAAAATGGAACATTCATGAAATAGAAGGGTTCATTTCTATAGGTGTGTTACTAAAATGGTATTTGAGGTTGCTTTTACCCTATGAGGCAAGCTGTTTTAGCACGCCAGTACAGTAGATCAGCGAACGTGCCAGATGGAACGGGTCTTTCACCGGCATCGCTGAAATATTGCTGATCTTCTTTCCGTAACGATCAAATCTCTGATACCACTCCCCATAACGCGGTACCGGGAAATGACTGAATGCATAGTCATGTACCCTCTTGAACCATTCCAGACACCACGGCTCGCGTGTGATTGAATAAGACAACAGCAACGCGTACAGTGCTTCGGTATGCGGCCACCAGATTTTTGTGTCCCATTTGTCCGCCCAAAATGATCCCTTGGCGTCGCGTGCCAGAAGGATCCCGCCGCCACACTCGGTATCCCAACCGAGTTCGATATTCCAGCGGATGCAGTCAATTGCCTGCCGGATACGTTTCTGATCGCCAAGTTGCCGGTAGATATGGATCATGAACCACATGGACTCAATGGCATGTCCGGGCACAATTGTTCGTCCCGGCGGGGTCTCGAACAAAGTGTTGTCGAGTCTGACAAACTCATAAAGCCGTCGCCGTTCCGGCCGGAGAAAGACATTCATCACTTGATTAGCGTGATCAAGACCGGCACGGGTAATCTCGGGATCGTTCAAGTACTGGCCCAGCTCGTAAAACAGCATCCCGAAAATCATTGAAATGCCATGTGCCTTGGCGCCGGGAGGAATCGGTAACGGTTCTGTCGGATAAGATCCCGGGCGGGATAATCGCTCACGCACATTTTTGTAAGTTTCGCGGGCAAGCCGAACCGCCTCCTGATTCCCCGTTGCTTTCGCAAGCTCAGTAAATCCGTTAATGGCAAAGCCGTCCGCGTAGATACTGGTGGCACCTTTTAGCGGCTTGCCGTCCTTGCTTACCGAAAACACCCAGTGACCCTGCTCGTCCCGGCCATACTTTTTGGCAAACTCAAAGATATGCTGTGCAACATCGAGCCATTCCTTCCTGCGCTCTATTTTGTTGTAAAGCGCGGAAAATGTCCAAATGGCCCGCAGTTGCGACCACATGTATTTGTCCTGACTCAAGACCTCGCCCTCATCCGACAGGCATGTGCAGATGCCGCCATTTTTCCAGTCAACACCATGTTTCATCCAGAACGGCACCACGCTGTCGAGGAGCTCGGAACGGTATTGATTCAATAGCGCATTGAAATTAAGTCCGTTTTCAGAGTTGTTCCCTTTTGTCTTTACATTGGGAAACCCGGAATTCGAACACGATCCTGCCAGCACAGCCAGAGTTGCGCCACCAACGACTGTGGCGGAATTTCTCAAAAAACTGCGGCGCGTATACATCACCAGGTACCTCCCTGTAAAAGTATCATTAACAAAATCTGAACTATTCTTATGGCAATACTGATTAACCAGCCTGATCAACAAGGATCACTTTCATAGCCACGTCCTTGTCAATCGAAGGCAAGGCATAACTAACCGTTTTGTCCGTTGAACGGGCCGTTGATGTCTTTATCACACTGCCACTTCGCGTATCCCAAAGTTCAATCCGGTAATTTCCATCCTTCTTGACAGGAATTGTAACCCGCGCGTCCGTAATTTTGGGTGGTGCTTTGCCCTGGTGCCCGGCCTCAAGCCAAGTATAGAACCGATTCTGGACCCAAACCAGACTCTTCCCCTCAGATTGCAGACAGAAACCACGCAAGTCTGCGTGCGAAATTACAGGCGATGCCATTTCCCAATGTGACCTGGTGAGTGATTCACCTGCCAGGTAGTTACGTATCGCGGTGGCGTGACACATCTGGTTCCTTTGTACAATAAACGCCCCCATCCATTCGGTCCCGCCCACGGCATTCTTAAGGAAAAGACTGATCCAAAGATGATTATGGAACGAAATCGCCTCCGAAAAGGTCCAACGCTCACCGGTAAGGTAATACAGCGCACGTTTCGGACCGTAAGCATCTGCCGGCTTGGTCCACTCGACCATTCCGCCCTCGGGATTGATCAATGGGCAATTGAATTGTCCGTATTTCTGATCAAGTTCCAGGCTCAGCGTCACCGCATCCACATCCTTGTGGAAATACCAGTCAGGAATAATGATCGCATCACCGCCCTCAGCAATGGAACGCGGACCTTCACACATAATGTGCGGGTGCTGGTAAACATCAATCGTTTTCACATAATTCTGCAGTTCCTTGATCCATGAACGAACCATCAAACGGGAGAATGCGGAACCGGCCTGTCCCTCATCACCAATGGCCCAAACCAGCAAGGCGGGACTGTCACTCATTCGGGCAACAAAGTAGCGCAGGTGATCCCGCTGCATTTCAAGCGCACGTTCATTGACGTAGAGTTCCGCAATGCTCCGGCATGGACCGCCCTGCGCCTCAGAGTAAGGCAGCGTATCCAATCCATAACAGGTTGACCGGCACAGGTCATCGTAACACGTCACCCAGTAGATACCGAGTTCCTCCAGTATACGCAGCCGGTGTTCACATTTCCATGCAACATGCTGGTCAATGTAACCACCCTTCGTATAAAGCCGGCCAAAAAACTCCGCGAGACAGTAATCATAGTTGGAGCCGGCCTCTGCTTTACGGCGGTAGTATTCATCAAGCTTACGCGTGGAAATGTGGCGCGGATTACCGCCGAAAATATAATTGGCATCACGAAACCAGCCGCTTGGACCAATGCCAAAATACGATTCACCGTTATCAAATTCGAAGAAACGCGGATCGTTTTTACTCACGTGCAAGAATCCTTTTCGCCTGGAATCCGTAACTTCAAATTTCTGGTCAGGTGTACGGCAAACGCCTGTCTTGTCCTGGGCCAGTACATGAAACTTGTGAACACCAACCTCACGCGGCCGGTAATACAAACGCCAGGGATTACACTTTTTTGGCAAAAGGATTTCCTCATCATCGCCGATGGCAACAGATGTAAAATCCTGCCAGAAAAATGTAGCTACCTTTTCCGTTCTTCCCGAAGGCGTTTCCAACACAGCCTGTATATTGATCTGCCGGGGATCAAATGAATTATCATAGGTTCCGGCCAGCTCAATGGGAATCGTCAACAACTCAAACTGCTCTACACGGGCTGGCAGTTTATCACAACGAACGGACAACGGACGTTCGTCACGGGTTGGACAAACTTCGTCAAGTTGAACACGATGTGACCCGGCTGCTTTTGCCGCAATTTCTGCCGGAAAAACAAGTATCAGTTCGTCATCACGAAGGATATAGGGTGGTACCTCTATTGCACGTAATTCTCCGGATGCAAATGCCACTTGTTGTCCACGGGCAAGAAGAGCATCACCCAGATGTAGAACGACCGAAAACGGTCCGGTTATCTCGTCATGTAAGGCAATTCCTCCCCGCCCCGTCCTTATATATGGAAAGGTCCTGTATAAAAACACACGACCCAACACCCCTCCGCCGCGTGCTTGTGCCGAATCGTTTATGCGAACCATCAACAGGTTGTCAGCGCCAAAGCGAATCTGGGATGTAAGGTCAATATTGACAGGTTCCGGAACGCGGGCACCCCAGACATACATTTTTCTTCCCAAGTGTACACCATTGATAAAGAAATCAGCCGCATCATCAACCGCCGTACAGAAGAATCCCATCTGATAACCTTTAAGTGCGGCAGGAATATTGAATTTCAGCCGCAGCCATGTCACCTTGTCGTTAAGTTCCGGGTGGCCCATCTTTTCCCAGCGATATCCTACCCGGATTGGCTTCCATCCTTCAGCCTTGCTGACAGTTTCGTACTCGGACTTGGCAGATTCCGCATCACGTTTCATATCGGCGGCACTGCGACCAAATCCAGCAACTTTATTCGTCCATTGCGGGTCTTTGTCAAGATACTCCCAGTCAGTCTGCCGCAAATCCAACATGAGCTTGTCATTACCGAATTGGAGTATTTCCGAACCGCCGGCCGCCTCAATACAAAAGGCAATGACATTGACCAACAGCACAACCATAATCATTCCGCTCCGAACAAATAATCGTCTTATATACATGTTTGATTTTCCTCTCCTGGTTTCTGGATCATCATTTTATCGTTTCTCTCACAAAACTGAAGGATCAATGCCCCAAGTCATTATCACTTTATCCCCGGCTTGGTCATGGGTTGCATCCGTACGGTAGTAATCTCCCATGGCAACGCAGGTATGGAACCATCAGCCGCTACGGACAATTTTCCCGCGTTTGGTACCGGTTGTTCCTGTAAATCCACACGTTCAGGTTTACCTGCCAATGGGGCTGTCACAACATGAACCTGACACGAACTGCCAATACTTTCATACCAGCGTGTCACAACGCCTTTACCATCTTCTGCCTGTTTCAAGCACGTGAGTATGGCGTCGCCTTTACCACTGCGCGTTGCGACTGTTGCAAGCGATTGACGACGCGGAAAGGTCTTAGGACTCCATGTATCGTTGACCGTGTAAGCCAACAGCGGTTGTACGGTTTCCAAGCCGGTACGCGGGATACGTGTCGCCTGCCAGGAGTTTTTGTGCGGATAAAACCTGAAGTTAAAAACCAGACCGACTCGCGGTTCCGGGCCGTCCATCGCTGGATCAAGCGGGCGCATACGGCCGCCACGCACGAGACAACATCGTACGGCGGAACCAGTGTCATTGTCATCCACACGGGTCCAGCGATGGGAAGTTGCCATTGCCACACCACGCGTGTTATCGGCAACATCGAGCCAGCGACAGATTTCGCGCGTACGCTCCCAGGAAGTACGCGAACCTTCATCGCTGCCAATTGGGCCACTGCCCGGCATCAATTGTTCCGTGCCAAACGCCCCGGCTCCGAACGGCAGTCCATATGCAGCGCAGACATTCGTTAGCGGTACCTGATACGACAACTCGATCCGTCCGAACTTTCGCAGATCCCAGTCAATCCTGACTTCGACATCCACCCAGGGCAATCCACGATAAAGCGTATAACGTAATTCGGCAGGCGCACCCATTACACTGCCGCGCACTGTGGCCGATACGACTACAGGGCCGTCGGCCTGCATACTAACCGGTTCCGAGCTGGCGGGAACAAACGATTCGATTTTCTCCCGCGCTGGATCGTCCACCGACAATCCAAGCGGCGGCTGGCGACAGACTTCCGGAAGTTCCTGCCGACCGCTGAGGCCCAAACCATTCACCAACTCAAAAGCTTTTCCTTGCAGTGATGTAAGCTTGACCAAACCGGTGGCACGTTCGATGGTCACGCGCACGGCATCATTTTCCAGGACCAAGTCGGGCGAGTCCGTTTCAAACCAAATGTTCTGGACCACGCGCGGCCGGCCTATATCCCACTTTGCCCCGGTGGCAACAGCTTCAACGTTGGACACGGGTTCCAGCGTATAACTGGTATATCCAAGCGCCGGCACATCACGTGCAACAAAAGAAAAATCAAATTCTCCCAGGCGCCGGGCAGCTGTAATCTGGAACGGCACCGGCTGGCTATCCGGACCACGTAATACCATCACCTTGTCCCACGGGCCTGGGGGAATGATATCCCGTTGATGACTGCCGGCTGCGGAATAACTGCTGACATGGGCATTGACCACATCAGACCGGTTCCAATTCAGCGTATTGAATACCACAATGGGTATGCTTTCGCGCGGCACTTCCACGCGCTCAGCGATGACGGCTATCGCCGCGGAGGTAAGTACCTGCGCGCGATGCTGAACGGCGCGACGCTCGGCAAACTTACGTGGATGACCGCCGCCTGCACCCTGACCGCCATAGTTGTGATCGCGTGCCAGCAACAGTGACTTCCAAAGCGCATCCAACTCAGCCCGCGGATAAGGACAGTTTGCACGAAGCCACGCAAGCGTGGACAATCTTTCCGCCGCATCAAGCGCCCGGGTTGCCACTGAATCCCAGCGGCTGATATGTGCGTGTGCAGGTTCGAGGTATGGCCATGTTGAGGGTAATTCTCCTTTCATTATCGGGACCTTGTCAGCCACACCCGTTGCACGCATCGCCCGAAAGTAGGCAGTTGGAGTAGTAATCATCAACCGCTGTTTGGAATTCTCCTGGTTCCATATGTTTACGGTCGGCGCCAGATTCGGCGGTGACAGCCATTGATCGCTGCCGTAATAAAACAGCGACGGTAATCCATTCGTGATAGTACCGGCGAGATGTTCGGACAAACCTTTTTTGTGCATCGTGGCCAAGTCGAGATGCATACCGTAGCCGGCCGCCTGATTATAGCCTTTGGAACTCCAAGTCAGCACACGAGCACCACCTGGCGACTCATACCAGAATAACGCGTTCGGCATCGCACAGCGGGTAAGCACGAGATTGCGAATACCAAGCCCGGCGCAGAGTTGCGGCAACTGTGGAACAACGCCGGGGATATCGGTCAGTTGGAGTGTTTCTAATTCAAGCTTGTACCGTTCACGCGCGTAGGCTTTCGCATAAAGAACATTACGGATCAGGTTTTCCTCGTCTTCCTGGTTTACGTAGATGCCGCTCCACTCGGCACCAAGTTCCACACGGCCCTTCTTAATGTATTCATCAAGTCGGGCGGCCTGTTCTGGATGTATCGTGCGGTAGGCTTCAAGAAACAGCACATATTCCAGGAAAAAATGAAAATCCGGTTGTTTTTCCAGAAGGTCCAGAGTACCTGCAAAAACTTTACTGCCTCGTGAAAGACATTCCTCAACTGTACCCATGAATGTGAGGTCAAGATGAGACATCGGCGCGACATAGGCAGCAGGCCGCAATTCGGTAGATTGTCCTGCCGCAATATCAAGGGTAACGGCATTAATCAAAAATAATGCAACTATTCCAGTTACGATAAATATTTTTTGTGTGTTCATTTTGATTCCCCCTGTTTTTCCCGGGTTAGATTATTTTTTTGTTCAAGCAGTAATTGTTTCAGGTTTTTCTCCAGATGAATTCCCAGTGGACGTTTGCTCGCCAGGTCCCAAAGAGTTGTATTCAACTGGCGCAACGCGAACGTAGTCACCAGCCAACCCTGGACCCATCCCGTTTCAACACTCCAGGCACCCCAACCCGCATCTGCATTTGAGGCCCAGTAGTCCCAGCGTCCAAAGTCAAAGGCACGGAACCAGGTCCCGTCCAGTTCCGGCCGCCGTTCGCTGCGAGTCTGGATACGACACAGGAACTCTGCCATCCGGTCCTCAGCCTTGCGTAATTCGGGGTCACCTGTCACCGCGGCGGCCTCGTGAAGACCGATAAAACCCGAGTTGAGGGTGTAAAGAAGATCACACGCCGGGTCACTGTTGGTCTGGATCAATGGTGTTTCCGTAGTGCCATAGGCTTCATTCGAGGGCTTGGCACGAAAATATTCCTGCCCCGGTGATCCGAGTTCCTCGCGTACCGCGCCACACGACGCCTGACTCTTGAGAAAATCTCCGACAATGCGCTTCAGCCACTCACGATGTTCCTGCGTATCATCCACGCGAACCAGCCATGCCAGCGGTAACATCAGCCGTGCGCGTTCCTGCTGGAGTCCGTTCCACCATTTCAACTTATCCGGATATGCCTCCATTAAAAGCCGCAATGCCGTACAAGTACGCTCGAGTAACGGTCGATAACCAGTCGCCTTGTAAGTAACCAGGTTGGCGGCCAGTAGTTGCGCCGTCGGATGGCAAGAGAGATTCAGATTTGGTTCATTGAAATAGTATTGCCAACCCTTCTTTTCGAGCGACTGCGGGGTCAAGGCAGCCGCCCTCAGTCCGTTACGACCGGTCGTTCGAAAGTTAGCCAGTATTGCCTGTAAAACGCGGTCGTCCCAGCGATCTTCGTTGAGAACGCTGGCGGCAGACATGATGGACATACAAATCCGCGCGCTGATCACTCCGAAAAATGCCTGGTGCTGGTCGACCGGTTCCGCCATCGTGGGTAAACAACACCAGCCAATCAGGCCAAATGCCGGATGATCCGGATTACGCCATGGAGCCGTAGCATCGAATTTGAAAAGAACAAAGTCGGCCAGGTTCTGACCAATCTTAATGTAGTTCGGATCATTAAGGAGTTTACCGCCAAGAATAAACGCGGCTACTTCCTCACCCGTACAGTCGGTTCGCAGGCACCACCGCACAGTTTGGCTGCCGTCATAGTGGATTTTCGATTTAAAACCTTCCAAAATACCTGCACTGCCGTCACCAGCAGGCAATTTGAATCGATCGTCGGCCTTGCCGGCCGTTGCACGTTCCGGAGTAAATCTTTTTCCCTGAGACTCCAGTTCCCAGTCTCTGTCCCGCCACGAAGAATGGATCAACATGCGGGCTTTGATCACCCACTCGTTTCCCCGGCGGATTGCTTCGCGCTCGGCATCGGCCGGCAATGGCTCTTGTGGACCGTAGCTTGGGCGAACAACCGGTGTCCATTTGAACTGCGGTATTGAAAGGCCAGGTTGAACCCATTTCAAGATCATCCGCCAGACCGGTTCCCAGGCATCCGTCGGCGCGTAGCGCGCGGTAACAAACTGACTGAGCTTGGTTGTCGAGACAAGAACCTTTGTCCCGGGATGTTCGAACAGTATCGGCCAGATATTTGTTTTCGGCAAACCGTAAACAGCCGTGTCGAAGCCAGCAACCTTGGCAACGACCATGTGTGAATGTTCTGCTGTAACAGGTACGAAATGGCAATCGTGAATTCCCAGGATCCGCATCGGCTGGAGCTTGGGGCCAAATGCTTCGGAGGTGATCACACCCCGTTCCCATTTCGTGTCCCGCGGCTGGCCGACTTCGAGTCCGGGCAATACTGCCGGATATTCAACGAATAGCCGCAATTTTTTTCGCGATGCTGTTTTGAACACTTCCGGCGCAATCTCCTGCGTTTTGGCAGGATAATTGTCAGCCAGCAACAGCACGCCGGCGCCTTCCGGCGCTGACGCGACTGCGGCCGCCGGCGTGTCATAACGTGAACAGGGAATGCCGCAAGCCATTACAACGCGAAACAGATCGTTCTCGGATGAACAGGATAAAACCAGATTGCAAGACTCTGCTGCCGATGTACCCAACACCAATGACAGACAATTTCCTGCAATTAAACACAGACAACAGAAAAACTGGCGGATATTCATGCGGCACTCCTTCAAGGGTAACCTCGCTGCGCTCGGTGATCGGAGGATAGGATACGCAGCCGGTATAGCCCTGCGTTGTTCGTTGTTATTCGTTACCATATTCCACATTCATCCTCCATCTTCTCGTCTTTCAAAAACGCACGCAGACTACTCACGGTTGCCGCGTAACGGCAACATCCAAAAGGCAAGTTTTTCAGTACAAAACCAAGCCGACCGTAGAGAGGCCGATCAGCCGCCGACGATCGCGAGCGGTGGCGTAGTCTCCCACACGCCGCGCGTGAAGTCCGGGACCTCGACGGGGCGGCTGCCGTGGGCGACGGACCAATCGCTCAGGGGACCTATCGCGCTCCAAGCGGCCGCATCATAGACGTCCTGATCCAGCGGTTCGCCGTTGCGCAGGCAGTAGATCATCCGCCAGTCCATAACGAAGTCCATGCCGCCGTGGCCTCCGATTTTCTTGGCGGTCTCGCCGATCTTGGCCCACAGCGGGTGGGCATATTTATGGTAGTAGTCCTTCAGCGCATCGCCTTGGATCCAGCTGTGCGACTTGGGCTCGATTGCCACGCGGGGCGGATAGTCAGCGCAGCAGCCCTTCGTGCCGGAGATCAGATTAAGGCGGCTGTAGGGGCGGGGGCTGTTCATGTCGTTCTGCAGCATGATCGTGCGGCCTTTCACGGTGCGGATCAGACTGGTGTTCATGTCGCCCAGCGTGTAGGTCGCCTTCCGCCGCGGATCCTCAGGCGGATAGTGTGATTCGGCCCAGAGGGTCATTGCGCGCTCGTTTGAGCTCATCGAAACCATGTAGTCGAAGCGGTCGCCGCGGTTGATGCCCATATACTGGGCGACGGGGCCGAGGCCGTGGGTCGGATAGACGTTGCCGTTGCGCCGCCGAAAATCATCGAGCCGCCACCCGGCCGGGTGGCCTGCGCCGCTCACATTGAGGTCGCGAGTCTCGTGGATGTAGGCCGCATCGGCGTGCATCAACTCACCCAGCACGCCCTCGCGGCACATGCGCAGGAACATCAGCTCGGTTTCGCCATAGCAGCAGTTCTCGAGCATCATGCAGTGGCGCTGCGTCGCCTCGGCGGTGTCAACCAGTTGCCAGCACTCCTCCAGCGTCCGGGCCGCCGGCACCTCGCTCGCCGCGTGCTTGCCCTGCTTCATCGCGAAGATGGCGATCGGGGCGTGCAGAGGCCTCGGCGTGGCGTTGTAAACGAGGTCAACGTTGCCGTCGGCGCACATTCGCTTCCAGTCGTCCTCGGTCTTCCCGAATTCCTTCGCCGCCGGCCGGTTTGCGTCGGCAAGCATCTTCTGCGCGGCGGCGATGCGCTCGGCGCGGAGGTCGCACAGCGCCGTGATTTCGACGCCTTCGATCGCCAGCAGGCGGCGGAACGCGGGGAAGCCGCGTTTGCCGAGGCCGACGGATCCCACGCGGACGCGGTCCATCTTCGGCGCGCGCAGGCCCATGACCGACGCGCCGGCGGTCCGCGAGCCAGTTACGGCGATGGCAGCCGTACCGACGGCGGCCGTGAAAAGGAAGTTGCGGCGGGAAAGACCGGTGTTCTCGTTCATAGTTCACATCTCCATTTCAAAGGTAACCTCGCAAACCCGGTTACTTCCAGACAGGGATTACGACCTGCGAGATGTTGCCCTGTATTCTTGTACATTACCGAGCGTACCGTCTTCCCTGTCTCTTACCCGAAGAATAATGTGCCCGAATACAATTATATGTCAATATAAAATCTTATTTTATACTGTAAAAGAAGGACGACCGATTCTATAATGAAGCTCTGCGGGCTAACGTGTCCGCCGTCTTGTCCCGCGTAGCCTCGGCAGAGCGGGAAGTTCCTTGAGCGAAGGCTGGAAGCCCGCAGTTTCTTCGCGGAATCCAGAGGCTTGTCCTGCGACGTGTCCGGCGAAGCTTTAGCGAAGACGGAAGCCTTGGCGAAGAAGGAAGCAAAACCTGCATTCATCCCACGGACTCCAAGTCCGGGGGCTCCTGCGAAGACGGATGAACCTGATTCCTTCCCGTAGAACAGGCGAAGAACCGCAACTACGACACGGGAAACGAATTGTGCAACACGGTCTGAAGACATAATTCTCCAGTTTTCACTGTCCACCGGACATAAACTCCTCAGTTTGCTTTGATGAAATCCCGGACCCATAACATGAATCACTCGCCATAGCCGATCACGGAAACATGGGCCCGCGGATTTAAACCCGCTGACGGTTCACAGGAAAACTTGACGGTATTTTCCCCGGGTTCCAGTACAGGTACATCTCCCTGTGGCTGCACATTACAAATCAATTCACCGGTGGGTCCATAGAGTTTGCAATCTGTTATAGAATGAAATTCCATGTAACTGCCGCTTTCAATTTCCACAGGAAACCTGATTGTTTTGTCGGCGATAGTAATCGCCGGGTTACGGAACTTGGCTTTCATCGTCGGTAAAGCGCGAACTGGTGACAGTTCACATGTCACCGTCCCTTTTTCCGGGATGTTGTTGTAAAAAAGGTTCAGGGCATGTACACGTGAATAAGCAATATTCTCGCGATAAATGGAATACAGACCGCCATATGGCCATGAATAATTTGCGTAACGTTCGCCTTCCGGCTCTACCAGTTCAAAATAACGCCAGCCGGTAAAGTCCACAATAATATAGTGATCGCCGTCACCGGGAATGGCACCGGGAGGACTCTTCAACTGAAGGTTCAGAACCTCGCCTTTACCGTCGCCATGAACCCATACACCCATCGCCTGATGGCCGGCCAGATTCAACGCAGGCGTAAAAACCTTGCCTGCTTTACTCCAGGCGCGTACACATGTCTTTCGTTCACTGGTCGCGCTGAACCGGCCGCTCATCTGGCCAACTTTAACAATGTCAGTACATGGTTCAAGTTTTGAACGGATGCCGGCTTCTGCGGCACAATTGGTAAAATCTTTTGTATCGCTGAAATCAGCCAGTGTGATATTTCCAGGCGCATCATAGGCGCCGGCAGACAGGAGGCCTTCAATTCTTAACTGCAGCGGCTGGCGGCTGAATTTATTGCTGACGCTCCAGCAATCACTCCAGCCGTCCAATCCCTCTACCTTGTGCTTGATGTATTCGGCACGGCGGAATTGCCATTTCCCTTTCGCATTCTGTGTCAGGGTGAATTCGTCACCAGGCAGCCGCAACTGTTTTTTTACATCTTCGCTGAAATATTTTGAAAGGCGCAGGTTTTCGTACTGCTTGACTATCTCAACCAGTCGCGACAGTCCCGGCGTCTTGGCAAGACTATCAGGCGTGACGCCAATCTCAATACTTGAATCGTTTGCAAGCGCCTTGCCACACCAGTATTCGATATCATCGGTAAAGGTCGGCTCCGACAGCGCACCTGTCCATGTCTTGAACGACCACCAACCCAGGTTGGATGGCAGGAATATCCGGCGACAGTTCTCGTTGGCCGCACAGTGAGCATCTACGAACCTCTTATGACTGCGGCTAGGATGGTCCCACGCCCCCATCCGCGAGCGGACATACCAGAGATGGTGATGAAATGTACTCATTTCCATGATCGCCGGTTTATTCAACCTCTTGCAGATTTCGAAGGTGAACTTGGAACCGTAATGCCAGCCATTCTCCCTGCCCGCGATCACATCTTCTCCGTCCAATGCGTCCAGATAGATCATGTCGAAGCCGCACTTGTTGTACATCTCCGCCGTTTTACCGGCCACTTCGGTTAAAAGTGTCGAGTCACCGTCCGGTACGAACAATCCAAAACATTCCCGGAGATGCTGTACCTTGGCACCCTTCGCGTGCGGGGCCACGCGCGTGCCCCAGGCCCCGCGCTTGCAGCCCTTGAAAGCAAAAGGCGGCTCTTTGGAAATATCGCTGTACGTTATCAGCTCATCATCAATCTGCAGCGTCACACTGTTTCGCACAAAAAATCCGGTGATCGTAGACATGTCTTTCGTGGTCTCCTCCACTGGTACCATGACGGCGTTAGTCGTCATGGCCTCCGCCAGGGTAAACGTTGCATCCTTACCTATGCGCGGATCAGGAACCGGTGTGACCCATGGACAATTCTTCGCAAAGAAAAATGCATACGTGTGCAGGCCGGCCAGGATCCCCGCCGCATGCAGCTTATCAATGACAACTTTGAAACTCGCCATGCCATTTGTATAAACTTTTGGGTTCGGTTCACAGTCTCCGAAACGAAAACATCCACCACCGTGAAAATCGATCTGGTGAACCCCGAGACTTTGTGCAACGCGGATCCAGTCGTCCACGTCTTTTTCCGAAATACCACTCGTCATCAGGTAAGAACCATAGTTATCAGGCGCATCCAGCGCCCAGGGGCCGCCAATTTTCGAACGCGGCAAGTCGGGTGCTTTGCTGACGACTTCTTTCATGATCTTTCGCAGCTTGTTCTGTGGACAGCCAATAAGCGCGACCCTGGCGCCGACAAAACCGAACCGCGGATAACACAGCGCGCGCAGACGGCTGGAAGCGCTTGGCAACTCGCGCACATTCGTCTGGAGATTCAACGCCAAAGCGCATGCCGCAAACGTTTCGTCATCTTTTCCCTTCGTCGTCAGCGGAATGTCTATCAAAGTAAATTCTTCAACACCGTCACCATTGACTGCTTTAACCTCAAAAATGAAATAGTGCCTCTTCGTTGTAACCAGGATGTCTGCAGTCACACCGGTATCCGCGAACTGCGCTGATAGTACGCCATCTTTATATGTAACAGCCGAGACGGTATATTCCTTGCCGGCTTTTTTAATACGCGCAAACGACGATCCGGGAGTCACAGCACAATAGTCTATGTCCGTCCGCCGATCGATGAAGTGCTGATTCCGTCCGTCAGTACCAAGTACATACTTCACATAGCTGTTTTTGATGTTGATTGCAGGCGCTGTCTGTGCCGGCGCTGACATAATCATAATCGCCAGGCTCGCTGTTACGAAATAAATGCTTAACAAACCATTTTTTCTACCTGATTTCATTTCTTACCTCCCAGTAGTATCGTTCTTTCAGGAAAAACATCCAAGTTGTTACATCTACGCAAAGAATCTCTGCCTGTTCATTAGAAATTATGGATTAAACTATGTTCATCATAGTTTATCAAAATCTGAAAAGCTAGGATGATTCTAATTGATAAAAACAGACTAACAGATTGATCTTTCGTTTGGCATTGACGCCTGCTGCGTCACAGTGTCAGAGTTGTCGGCATCGGGCATAATACATAAATTTTACTGCATCGGTACAGTACTGATGAACCTATCACTTCAATCAAGATATGCAGCCCTGGCACTCGTAGCCGCCGCGGTGATCCTGCTGCAGATCGTGGTGACCCGCATTCTGAGCGTTGTGGTCTGGTATCACTGGGCGTTTTTTTCGATTTCGCTTGCCATGCTCGGGATAGGTGCGCCGGGAGTCTGGTTTTCGTTCACCGGGCGACATGAAGAACAACTTCCACGCTGGCTGATTGCGGCCGCTGTACTGGTGCCGTCCGGAATCATTGCAATTGTCAAGGTGAGCAAGTTCTTCGGCCCGAATGCCATTCTCTTCTGCATGGTATGTTTATTGCCGGCGGTTCTGTGCCTCGGCGCTGCGGTATGTCTGTTACTTTTATCTGCGGAAGGTCCGGCCATCGGACGAATGTATGCCTATGACCTGTTCGGGGCCTGTACCGGTGCAGTGGTCGTTATTCCGCTGATGATCATCATTCCAACACCCGAGCTCGCCGGCGCCATCGGTTGCCTGCCTCTCGCCGCCTATTTCCTCGTGGGAGGGTCACGGAAAGTAACGGTTGTTACAGCTATAGCCTTCGCCGCCCTGTTCCTATGGGACACGCCATTCAAACTGCACCATGGCAAGTATTACGAGGAAACAGGCAAGACCACTCCAATCTACGAGAAGTGGACGCCCACGGCACGTATTACTGTTTTCGACAACCTTTTCTTTTTCGACAAAGATGCGCCCTTTGGCTGGGGTATAGGTTCAACACCCGTAAAGCATGACCCGCCTCGGCAGTACTGGCTCGAACAGGATGCGTCGGCAGGCAGTCCCATCATCAACTATGAGGGGGACCTCTCCCGCGTTCAATTCCTCCTGAGTGACGTCACCACTCTCGGTTATCAACTGCGCCCGCCGAAGACTGTTGCCATTATCGGGGCAGGCGGAGGGCGGGACATCCTGAGTGCGCTTGTCACTGGAGCGCGCGAGGTGGACGCCATCGAACTTAATCATGGAATCGTGGCGGCTATGCGTGGTCCCTTCGGCGCCTTTTCAGGGCACGTCTACGATCTACCCGGTGTAAAAACCATCATCGGCGAAGGGCGCAGTGTGCTCACACGCAGTAATCGTCTCTATGATCTGATCCAGATTTCTCTTATCGACAGCTGGGCCGCCACGGCGGCAGGCGCCTATTCCCTCTCCGAGAACAACCTTTACACGATTGAAGCGTACCGGCTGTACTGGTCCCGCCTGGGTCCGCGCGGGATGGTCTCCACTACGCGATGGATGAGGGGTGGGTTCAGGCTCGAAATTCCGCGACTTCTTATGCTGGTCAAGGCCGCGCTCCAGGCAGAGGGTATCTCCTGCCCCGAAGCACATATCGCCATGGCACAGGGCGGGAGTGTAGGTACCGTGCTGATGTCAAGAATCCCGTTTGATGAGACCGAGTTGCGCATCCTGCGTGACATCGCATCCCGGCGCGGTTTTGTATTGCATGTCCCAATTACTAATCTGCCTGACGGGCAACAGCAGATGAAGCAGGCCCTCGACGCCGGACCGGAACTTTACCGGCCGCACGGATTTGTGATGGACCCGCCTACCGATAACCGCCCCTTTTTTTTCCAGGTCCTCTCCCCGTTCCAGGCCATTCCCAAGTCGGCTGTACAGGAAGCAGGTGTCAACGCCGAGGGCGTCATGTCGCTACAGCGGCTCATGCTGATGATGTCGGCACTTACACTGGTTCTGTTTTTCACGCCGTTCTTCCTGACACGCTGGCTCCGTCCCCAGTATGACTTCTGGCAAGGCAGTCTCTTCTTTGCCTGCATCGGTCTCGCCTTCATGTTTGTGGAACTGGCCTGGCTACAGCGCTTCATTCTGTTTCTGGGTCACCCCAGCCTCGCCACCACGGTGGCGCTCGGCAGTATCCTGCTTGGTGCGGGAGCCGGGTCCATGACATCGGAAAGACTGGGTGTATCCGGCGGACAGCGTTTTGGTTTCCTGCTGCCTGCGACTGTGGTGGTTTTAAATCTGGCCCTGTCACCTTTATTCACAGCAGCACTGGGCCTTTCCCTGATTCTACGTGTAGTGATTGCCATGGCAGTCATGTTACCTGCCGGTTTCCTGATGGGATTCTGTTTTCCGCTCGGGATGGTCAGGTTCGGTGGGCATAACCAAACCTGGTTCTGGGCCATCAACGGGGCTGCCGGGGTACTTGCGAGTGTTGTTTCACTGGCGATCTCAATGAAAATGGGTTTCTCATATGTCGCATATGCCGGTGCCGGAATCTACGCGATCGCATGGCTGCTTCTATTTGACCACTCTTCCTCATCAGCCCACGCATAAGCCATTTTTCTGCCGGTGGTTTGGCAAACTGTTTCCTTGTTGCAACACTGTAATTCTTTGTAGTATCGGCCAAATCTAAAATGAATTTACGACCTTCAATCAGGGATGTGGCCCGGCGGGCCGGCGTGTCACACACAACGGCATCACTTGCATTACGACGGGACACGCGTATTTCGAAAAGAACACGCCGGCGCGTTGAACGAGCCGCTTCCCAACTCGGTTATCGCTGTCACGCCCTGGTTTCCAACCTGATGGCACAACTCCGCACAATCAAGGTCAGGCCCGACACCGAAACACTGGGGTTCATTACCTCATGGCCGACACGTGATGGGTGGAAGGCCCTGCCCCATCAGCGCCTGTTCTTTTCCGGCGTAGAAAAACGTGCCCGCGAACTGGGGTATAAAATCGAGGTGTTCTGGCTGCGCGAGCCATGCATGACGTCACGGCGGATGAGTCAGATACTTTATACTCGTGGTATACGTGGCCTCATTCTGCAGTCGTTACCCAAATCGCATGGACATCTGTCCCTTGACTGGAAGCATTTTGCAGCCGTGGCAAAGGGATTGACAATCACCCGTCCCCAGTTGCACCGTGTTATTTCCTCCCACTTTGAAGACATGCGGCTCGTGGTACATCACCTCAAGCGGCATGGCTACCGCCGGCCCGGCCTGGTACTGGACGAGGAATTGGACGCGAGGGTTGATCACGCCTGGCTTGCCGCCTATCTACTGCACCAGAACAATCTACCCGCGCGTAATCGTGTGCCGGCATTGATTCTCGATTCAGCCAGGGCTTCCCGAAAATTCGAAAAATGGTTCATGCAATACTATCCCGAGGTAATTCTCTTTACAGGTCTGCCTGTATATGCGTGGGTTAAGGATTTAAAATTACGTGTACCCGATGACGTAGGTCTTGTACATCTCGACTGGTCTGCAGACGAATCGGGTTCCCTTGCCGGCATTGACGCCAATGCCGAAACGCTCGGAACGGAAGCAGTGGATCTGCTCGTGGGCCAGCTTCACGCTCATGAATATGGTATTCCCCGCCGCGAAAAAGTGGTGTCGGTCAGTGGCCGCTGGGTAAATGGTCCTTCTCTTCGTAGAAAATAATATTTTCCCGCCATATTTTACTGTAAAACAACGGTTTTATTGTCAGCAAGGCGGCTATATGATTGATTATTGCCATGAAAACAAAAACCTGTCGATTTGCACTATGGACAGAACTCATATTGACCATTGGATTATCCATGGCAAAGTTCTGTGATGCCGCGACACCGGCAGTATCCGATCCGCGTCATATTACCAACGGCTGGAACATCCCAAGTGAAGGCTACGCCGACCAGCCATACATTGTTCAAACTGATGACGGCGCCTGGCTATGCGTCATCACCACCGGTACGGGTGCTGAAGGGGCAAAGGGCCAGCATGTTGTCTCGATGCGCAGTACCAATCACGGACAAACATGGGAGAAGCCCGTTGACGTTGAACCGGCCGATGGTCCGGATGCTTCTTATGCCGTGTTGTTAAAAGTACCGGGTGGCCGGGTCTATTGTTTCTATAATCATAACACTGACAAAGTCACTGAAGTAAAACGCGAAGATAAAGGGGTTTATAAACGTGTGGATTCACTTGGTCACTATGTTTTCAAATACTCTGACGACCACGGCCGCACCTGGTCCGAAAAACGATATGACATTCCAGTGCGGGAATTTGAATGTGACCGCAAGAATGTTTACCAAGGTAAACTCCGATTCTTCTGGAACGTCGGCCGGCCTTTGATCCTCAACGACGCGGCGATATGCGTATTGCACAAGGTGGGTGCGATGGGAGACGGGTTTTTCGCGCAGTCGGAAGGCGCGTTTCTGAAGAGCAAAAACATCCTCACCGAACGTGATCCGGAAAAAATCACATTTGAAACACTGCCGGACGGAGATATCGGATTACGTACACCACCCGGCGGAGGACGTGTCGCTGAGGAGCAGAGTATCGTCAATCTCAGCGACGGCTCACTCTACTGCGTTTATCGTACAGTGGATGGTTGGCCTGCATGTGCCTATAGCCGCAACGGCGGCCATACATGGACTACGCCAGCTTATGCGAGTTACACGCCCGGTGGCCGTCGCATCAAGCATCCGCGCGCGGCAAATTTTGTCTGGCGATGTTCCAATGGAAAATTTCTTTACTGGTTCCACAACCACGGAGGACCGTTCATAGGTAAAATGGGTAATGACTGGGGAAGAGGCGGTAGCCCATATGACGATCGCAATCCAGTCTGGCTTGTTGCCGGTATTGAACGTGACACGCCCCAGGGTAAAGTCATCCACTGGTCACAACCGGAAATTCTGCTCTACGATGACGATCCTTATATCCGCATGAGTTATCCCGATCTTGTCGAGGATGATGATAAATTCTTTGTCACCGAAACGCAGAAGAATATCGGACGTACCCATGAGATTCCGAAGGCACTGCTCAATGGATTATTCAACCAGTGGGACAATAAGACCGTCGTAACCAACGGACTCGTGCTGGACTTACCCGCCGGTAAACCGGTTCCACAACAAGCAACGATGCCAAAACTTCCGGAATTCAATCAACGTGACGGCAAACGTCCTGATCATGGCGGCAAAGATATACGCTCGGGTTTCAGCATCGATTTTTCTCTGCAACTCGATTCACCCGCTTCCGGCCAGATCATCCTCGACAGCCGGAATGATACGGGTAAAGGAATATTTCTATCTATAACCGACAGTGGCACAATCAAGCTGACACTCAACGATGGGCGCAGTGAATCAAGCTGGGACTGTGATCGCGGCATAATACAGACCGGTAAACGTCATCATGTAACCGTCATAGTTGACGGCGGGCCCAAGATCATCACTTTCGTGGTGGACGGCATTCTCTGTGATGGTGGTGACCAGCGTCAGTTTGGCTGGGGTCGCTTCAGTCCAAATCTGAGAGCCCCAAACGGTTCGCAAACGCTTTGCATTGCGCCGGCAATGAACGGTTCGGTCAAGTCGTTGAGGATTTACAACCGTGCATTGCGAACAAGTGAAGCAGTAGGCCTTTTCCAGGCTGATTCGATCAGATAAAAATTATTATGACAACAAATTCTGATATAACAGTCCCAAGTAATCACGCTACCCATGTACGATACAAAGTAGTGTTACTGGCAGTATTGCTCGCCATGGTCACCTACCTTGACCGTGCCTGTATTGCAACACTGGCCCCGAACATCATGCGTGATTTGCAGCTGAGCAAGGAACAGATGAGCTGGATCTATAGCGCCTTTGCGCTGGCTTATGCGGTGTTTGAAATTCCAACGGCATGGTGGGCTGATCGTCGCGGTACGCGCCACGTGTTGACGCGGATTGTCGTCTGGTGGTCGGCTTTCACAATGGCAACAGCCGCGGCCTTTAATTTCGTATCAATGCTGGTAACAAGGTTCCTGTTTGGCGCTGGTGAAGCCGGCGCATGGCCTTCGGTAGCGCGGACATTTTCACGGTGGATTCCAAAATCGGAGCGGGGAACTATACAGGGGATTTTTTTCAGTGGCGCACACCTGGCAGGTGGCCTCACGCCACTGCTGGTTGTATGGTTGACACAGGCCATGCATCTGCAGTGGCGCACGATATTTGTACTCTTCGGCCTGACGGGTCTCGTCTGGGCAACAGTGTGGTACTTGTGGTTCCGTAATGATCCGAGCGAACACCGACAGGTAAATGCCGCAGAATTGGATAAAATCGTTACCGGCCGCACGCCTGACAGTGGTCATCACGAAGGCTGGGATTATTGGAAGCGATTACTCAGCCATCGCAACACGTTATCGCTTTGCCTGATGTATTTCCCGAACAGCTTTGCATTTTATTTCTGTATCACATGGTTGCCGACCTACCTGAAGGAAAAACACAGCTTTGAAACACTGCAACTTGGGCTTTTTGCCGGCTTGCCTTTGATCCTGAGTGTGGCGGGTGATTTGTTTGGAGGCATTACAACCGACGTGGTGACAAAACGGTTCGGGTTACGCGTCGGACGCTGTGCCGTCGGAGCGATTGCGTATGTGCTGGCGGGCGGTGCGATGATCCTCGCCGGTTTGGCACATCAACCTCTGTTGGCCGCAACATTGATTGCACTGGCCGTGGCAGCGAGCATGTTCACACTCGGTGCTTCGTGGAGCACCTGTCTCGACATTGGCGGCAACCATGCAGGTGTGATCAGCGCCGCCATGAACACTTCCGGCGCGCTCAGCTCGGTGCTCAGTCCGCTGCTGGTGACATGGTTGTTACGGCTTTACGGCGACTGGAACGTACCGCTATACGTTATGGGCGGTTTGTTTCTGATGGGTGCTGTGTGCTGGTCGTTGATTGATCCACGAAAACGGATATTTGATTGAGGTTGAAAACAAAGCAATGAATTCAGTTGAACGAGTCCATACAGCACTGAAGCGTAAACAACCCGATCGTGTCCCGGTAATCGAGTTTGTTGTAGATGAAAAAGTGGCGAAAGCAGCCGTGCCGGGTTGTCGCGACGTGGCCGACTGCATGGACCAGCTGGACATGGACAATGTCGGTTGCGGCGCATATTTTGAAACGGTCCAGCGTAATGCCGACGGTTCTTTCATAGACGAATGGGGTATAACTTATCTGCCAAGCGAAGAGGCTGTGGCCCACCCTCTCCGGGGTCCGATTGTGACAATGGACGACGCGCGAACATATACTCCTCCCGATCCTGATGCAAAACACCGGCTGGGTAAACTTCCCGAACTGGTCGAGCGTTACAAAGGCAAACGGGCAATTTGCTTTCATCATCGCGCTGCATTTATGTGGTCGGCTTACCTGATGGGGCTCGACAACATTCTGCTTAATCTTCTCGCAGAACCTGAACTGGTCACGCTTGTAATGGACAAGGTTCTTAAATGTAACATGCAGATCGTACGTCGGGCGATCCGGGCCGGTGCGGAAATCATCGTTCTCGGAGACGATTACGCCGGCAATCATGGACCGATGATGAGTCCCGCCCTTTTTCGCCAGTTCATCCTGCCGCGACTGAAACAGATGGTGGATTTGATACATGATGAAGGCGCATTTTGCATCAAGCATTCCGATGGTGATCTTTACCCGTTGCTGGAAATGATAGTGTCTGCAGGACCGGACGGTATCAACCCGGTCGAACCCCAGGCTGGCATGGAACTCAAGCGGGTTAAACAACTTGTCGGTCACAAGGTTTGTATCACGGGAAACATAGATTGCGCACACCTGTTACCGCATGGGACCGTGGATGAAGTTCGCGCGGCCGTTCGTCAAGCCATTGCGGATGCCGCGCCGGATGGCGGTTACATCCTCACCTCATCAAACAGCATCCATTCCTCGTGCAAGCCGGAAAATTTTATCGCGATGATTCAGGCATGTAAAGAATTCGGGAAATATCCACTGCAGTTGGAACAATTAAATGAAGGTACGTGTGTAGGCTCCTGCTATTCACAAAAATAACTATGAACAAAACAAAAGAGAAGTTACAGAATAAACAACTGGTCATGGGCAGTTGGCTGATGATAGGGAATCCGGCAATCGCAGAAATCATGGCCGGAGAAGGTTTTGATTTTCTCAGCGTTGACATGGAACATACTCCTATCAACGTGGAATGTTTCTACCAGCTCGTACTGGCGGCAAAAGGTACGGGTTGTGATTTGCTGGCACGGCTACCCTCCTGTGATCTTGTCATGGCCAAGCAGGTGCTGGATATGGGCGCGGCCGGAATTATTGTGCCATCGGTAAATTCGCCGGCAGAGGCGGCACAGTCTGTCGCGATCGCCAAGTTTCCACCGGAAGGCATACGGGGTACATCGTTATGCCGGGCAAGCGGTTTCGGCAGCAACTTCACCGATTACTATGAACACCACAACCGGGAAGTGGTTGTGGTTGTCATGCTGGAACATATCAATGCGGCACGGCAGGCGGATGCCATCCTTGCCACACCCGGAATTGACGCTGCCCTGATCGGACCGTATGACCTGTCTTCCTCGATGGGGCTTCCGGGTCAACTGTATCATCCGGACGTACTTGCGGCACAGCAAATGATTCTTGACGCATGCAAGAGGCAAAACGTTGTGGCTGGAATCCATCTTGTACAGGCTGATCCGGAAAGCGTCCGCCAAAGGATCGACCAGGGATTTCGATTTATCGCCGGTGGAATTGACACCCTGTTCATACGCGAAGGATGTCAGCAGGTTTTAAAAGCAAAACTGGAGAGTTGATAAATGTTCGAAACTGTGTTGGTGACAGAACCGGAGTTTAATAAAGCTGAAGACATTTTTCGTAATGTCAGTGACATGAACTGCGAACCGGTTCCAGTCGAAGAAAAAACACTTGCCGATATGGCTGTCACATACAACTCACGGACGGTGATAGTCGGCGTCACACCCTATCGCGGGCCGCTTTACGAGGCGCTTGGCAAAGCTGGCGGGGCGCTGATTGCCCGGTTTGGTGTCGGCCATGACAACATCGATAAAATTCTTGCGCGGCAACATAACATTATAATCACAAACACACCCGGCGTTCTTGATATCAGTGTTGCCGAACATACCGTCTGGTTGATGGGATGTCTTTCACGACATATTGCCCGCTTGGATGCGCGGTTCCGAACCGGACAGTTTATCACTCAGACAGGCATGGAACTGCGCGGGAAAACTCTTGGCATACTTGGCTTTGGCAATATTGGCCGACGCGTCGCCGCCATGGCACATTTTGGATTTGGGATGAGGGTGATTGCCGCCGATTCCCGTCCTCTTTCCGCTGTACTGGCCGCTTCGGAAAAAAACGAGGCGGAATTTCTGACCAAGAACGGACTGGATTTATATACTGATAATGTGAAACAAGTCTTCCACCAGTCCGACATTCTCAGTATCCATCTTCCGTCCAATGCGAATACCCGCCGCTTTGTTGACACAACAAAACTATCCTGGTTGAAACCAAATGCAATGCTTGTCAATACAGCACGTGGTGAGATTTTAGACGAAGAAGCGCTTTACGATGCACTGTCATCCTGCCAACTTGCGGGAGCGGCCCTTGATGTTTTTACTGTCGAACCGTATAAACCAGTCAGTCCGGAAAAAGACCTGCGCCGGCTCGATAACATCGTGTTGACACCCCACAGCGGTTCAAACACACAGGAAGCCAATGCACGCATGGCCACCGCCTGCCTGAATAATGTACGGCATTTCTTTGCGGGCCGCTTGGAACAACTGACACGGGTTAATCTTACAACTATTTGAACAATAGACTGAATTCGAAACCGGAAAGGGGAGAATGAACATGAAAATAAAACTAGCATGGATTACGGTCCTTTTGATTGTTCTCGGCTTGGTAACTTGCTCCATCAGCAACGCCGCACCGCCAGGTAAGAATAATCCAAACTTCATCACAACACCAGCCGACCTTAAAGCCCGTATTCCGTCACAATTGCATATCACCAAGCCTGACTATATAGTATTCGTACCAGAGGTTACGGACACCGGCGTAAACGACACCGGCAATGAACACTTCCTTGTATTCGACGGACCGGATGGGTCATTAATGGCCGTGTGGACACAAAGTTCGGCTGAGTCACAGCCTGATCAGCATATCGCATATTCATGCAGCACCGACGAGGGCAAGTCTTGGAAGAAACCACGTATTATAGCCGGCCCGAAAAAACCCGGCGATGGACACATGGCGAGTTGGGCATACCCGCTTGTCAGCAAGTCCGGCCGCATCTATGTCCTGTATAGTCAGCACATTGGCCGGGTCGACAACTTCCCACATCACACCGGTTGGCTGCACGGCATCTGCAGTGACGACAACGGCGTCACCTGGTCTGCGCCCCAGAACATCCCACTCCCGCGCAGCATTCATGACAACCCCGACACCACCATGCCACCGAACATCCTCTGCTGGCAGAAACCGTTGCGCCTTGGCAAAGACGGCACTTACTTCGCGGGTATCACCCGCTGGACCAGCTTTGCCGTTACCAAGAATCCGACCAAGTCATGGATGTCTGCAGACGCCCGCGTGGAGTTCATGCGCTTCGAAAACGTGGATGCCAATCCAGAGCCCAAGGACATTAAGATTTCCTGGTTCGCCTTCAACGAAAATGCCCTCTCCGTTCCTTACCCCGGCCACCCCGAAGTCAGCGCCTGCCAGGAGCCGACCGTCGTAAAACTTCCGGACGGACGCCTTTTTTGCGTGATGCGTACGGCATCGGGCAGCCCGTTCTGGAGCGTGAGCACCGATATTGGCGAGACTTGGACGCAACCGCGCCGACTACTGCGTAAGGACGGTGGCGAACCGCTCCTGCATCCACTCTCACCCTGCCCGATGTACGATGTTGGTGGCAACACCGCCGGCAGCGGCAACTATACGCTCTTCATCCACAACCACGATGGCCACTACAAGAACTACGGCCCAACGGACAGCGGTTTCCACCGCCGCCCGATCCATCTCGTGCGCGGCACCTTCAAGGCGGGCGCGAATCAGCCGGTCTGGTTCGACGAGCCCAAGTTCTTCTTTGATCATGACGGCGTGAGCCTCGGCAAACCGGGCACCAACGGTCGTCTCGATCTCGCCTTGTATTCCAGTTTTACAGTACGTAACGGAGTTCCCGTACTGTGGTACCCGGAGCGGAAATTTTTCCTGCTGGGCAAAAAGATCACACCGGAATTCCTTGCAGACCTGAAAGTACCGTCTGAATAATCGGCCTTTTGTGAAAAAATCTAAGGAAGAAGCATTACTAAACTCTCAAGGGTCACTCATTACATCCCATTTTTATCACTTTGGCGTGGGTATACGTTCCGCCTGTTTTCCGCCCTTGATCAGAAGGCGCCAGTTCCAGTCTGAACGATTATTAGCTGCATCAACGAGGTGAACACGCAATTCGTAAGAACCACTCGAGAATGTGTTACAGTCGATGACTACTGGAATGGCATTTGTAGCCTGCGATAGCTGGGAAACCAGCACTTTGTTGGCAAGCCGTACTTCTGCATTTTTCAGGACATGTGGTCCGAAGGTAAGTATTCGCACTACATTTGTCCCTTCCAGGCACGTGGTTCCCCACTGCATGTGTGGCCGTGCCGATTCGAGAACGGCCACAGGCCATTTATCGGCATTTGAGACCGACCAGTTCACAACACCATTGTTGACCGAACAGATACGGAATGCAGCGTTACGGTCAACACAGGCCGGGACAGCGAGAGAGGGTATGCCGGTATAGGGATCAGCAATGTCAAACTGACCGTGGAGATGACCGGCAAAGTGTGCGACAATATGGAAACGTTGTGCGAGGGTAAGGTAACGCGTGGCCGTCTCACCTCTGATACTGAAAAAACCGGCGTTAAGCCCGAAACCCACACTATCTGGCACCATGAGTGGATAATGAGCAAATGTAAATATGTGTTTGATTCCAGCTGTATGTCCGGAAGTGAGCTGGCTTTCGAGCAATGTCAGGGCCTCCTCTGCCCGATCGAAATTCAGTCCGACGAAACGACAATCTTCAAAATCGAATACGGAATGCGTAGGTCCCACAGTTCGGTTGAAGATTACCGGGTTACCTGGTGTATCGTGATTACCCTGCACCGTGTAGACAGGAATCCCCGCTCTGTTAATTTCAGCGCGGTAACTTGCAAATGACGCCTCATCCCCTAATTCGGTAACATCTCCCGTAACGATCACGAATGCTGGTTTGATAACCCTGATTGCGGCAATGGCACGACGCAGATTCGCCAGACCTTCTTCACGAAATCTTCCTGTTTCAGTGACGTTAACATGCGGATCACTTATATGTATGAAAATGAATGCACCGGCTGTCCGAACCATCCAAAGCATTATGACAAACATGCCGAGAACTATACCTCTACGCTTCATTGAATTACCTCTTTTCAACAACAGCACTCTCAAGCATTTTTGTCAGCAACTCTCTTGATCGAGTGTAATATCGAGTACATTCGGGTCAGTTTATTTCGACGCATCGCACTTTACTTTTTCCAGCAATTCAAGTGCCGTGGTAACAATCTTGCATGAGGCATTCGTTTCGAGATAACTGCTCGTGGCCGCCCAGGTTTCGTAACCACCCACGGCATGCTGTTCAGGTGATGGCAGATAACCGTTGTAGCCATTGGCCAGATCAATGATGAAGGTCGGCTTCAGTGGACTGCGACGCTTGATTTCCAGTCCAATCTCTGCAAACACCTCACAGGGAATTGCCACAATCCCCAGGTCACCTATCCGCAGGGCCTGGATCTTGATCTTTACGTTATCAGGATACTGCGACAAGCGGACAGCCTGCTGGGCGTAATACTTTGCAAGACGCGGCAGTCCCTTGTCATCCGGTCTGGCGATCAACTGTTTTGCCTGTTCAAGTTCTGCCCTATTGGGCTTGCGTACAGCCAACTTGATCTCCTTTTCACTCATTACCAATGACAAGCCGTCCCTATGTTCGGTCTGTCCATATACCTTCAATGCGGCATCGGCAATCTTTCCAGCTACATAGCGGATTCGCGAGAATATTTCGCTCCGTTCGCGCGGCGAACGGAAGTTGATGTTGTTCACATCGCCACTGGTACCATTGGAAAGAATCGCCACAAGTGACGGCGTCGAACTACTTCCTATCAGCCGCGATTCAACCTGCCGGCAGAACTCACCGAAATAGTCAGCCGAAAGCATCCCGGCCGGCACATCGCCGACATAGTGCAAAGAATAATTCGCAAGCAAAGCTACCGGCTGACCAGCGGGCGATTGCAGCGAAAGAACAGAGACATCGGGATCCGTTGGACCAGCGGGCCGGTCAAGATTCGGATTTCCAGCACCAGGGTTCATCTGCACTTGACTTGGTTTACCGAACGGATTGAGTGGAATTGTCCCTTCTTTCATAAACCAGCGGCGGTTAAAAACCTCATCAGGTACCTGCGTCACACCCCAGCCGATTCTCACGGGTACGAGACGTTCGGCCGCATGTTCAATCCCTTCACTGATTTTACGGGTGAGCATTTCCGGATACGCCGGATCCAGCGGAATATCGTTCAACACCATCGTGGGCGGAGCTGTGTGCGTATGCGTGGAAGCAATGAGGATATGGTCTGGCCGAATCCCGGTCGCTTTGGAAGCCAGCTTTTTGGCCTTGTCGCAAAGCTCGCGCGGCAAAATACACACATCCACCAAGGCGATTGCAACACGTTGTTTCCCATCGTCGAGGACCAGACAGCGGACCGCCAATGGATCATGCGCCGATGTAGCTTTCCGGTCGGTGAAACTGCCAACCAATGACACCGGAAACTGCGGCGGTGTGGTGTCAACCACGCTGGTACCGGCACGGAATGAGGCAGATGAAGGGTTTTTGACCGTTGTTGCATCTTTCTTCTTGCCAACGGTAAAGCAACCTCCAGCAATGACCATCAACAAACTGACCGCCGCCAAAAAACATATGTATTTCCTGTATGCCATGAGCAAGACCCTCCTATTGATTTATTGAAATGAATACGCCCTCAAGGTTTTACCAGATTGCAGTGAACGATTGCCCAAACTCGAATTTGCGGAACCGTGAATTCAATAAATTGTCCGCTTGCTTTTGCCTGTAACGGTGTATCTGGTGAACCTGGCACACATAAGGTCATCAACCCCGGCTTGGTGTCTTTGGGTAACCGGACACGGACTTTGACGTCTCTCTTCTCCGCTAACGTTTCCGCATCAGGATCACAATCGTAGTTGAGTAAGTGAACGATAAGATGATCGCCGCGCAGGACCGGGTTGACGGCCACGGTTGCCGGCGCGTTCATTTCAAGTACCGGTGTTTGATCCGACATTGCATTCCTTAAAGCCTCTGTGATTCGTTTGAAACCATCAATCTGTGAAGTGTTTACCGGTCCGCCAGGCGCTATAACACAACAGATCGCAGGTTTCCCGCTTCGCGTCACCGTCGAGTCACGCTGGAACCCATTCCGATATGGTTGCCAATCGCCCAACAGGTTCCGATCATTACCCGCCTCACCCACAAACACATCGTCGAACCAGACCTTGCCGGTACGCCGTCGAAAGATGGTAAGAACATCAACAGTCTTCACCGGCTTGTCCACTTCGACAGTACTTTGCGCCATCTGCCAATCATGTGTACCCGTCGCGAAGTTGGCCGTCTGCGCCCACAGGCTGGAACCATCCTGGAATGTAATATCAAGATAAATCGAGTAATCGCTGTCCGTATGTCCGCTCACCTTTTCGGCTCTACTCCAGCCGCGAAATACAATCGCCTTGGGTGCCTGCTGGTTCAGTATCAGGCGCTGATGTGCTCCAGCCTCAGTTCTGATTTTTTCATGCAACGCCCGTGTTAATGCCTCTGCCGCATCGCCAAGTCGAACCATACGACCATTGAGATCGCCTTCCAGTAACGGCTTTTCACGTCGGCGATAACGATCATCACGAACACCCAAGTCACCACTGACGATCACATGTCCGCCATTACGTAAGAAGTGATTCAAAGCTTCGGCTTGTTTCTCCGTCATGCACTCAACATTCGGCATTATGACCACCTTGTATCGGTTCAACGTTTCCACCAGGTCATCATCATTCCAATAACCCGGCGAACCGAACACCACGACATCGTAAGGTACATTCGACCTTTCCAGCACGTGGGCCATACCCTCCAAGTTCGCAGCCTGTCGCTGATACAACCCGTTTCCGGAATAGAACTGCATTGCGCTGCAGACTTTGTAGAGGAACGACGGCACTGAATACACCAGAGCAACATCGGCGTAACCGCGGTGCACGCGTGTCAGCAACTCCTTGTGGGCGCGCGCAAACTGCGCGTAAGATGTGACAGCGTCGTAAACCTTCGGGGCCAGTGTCACGACCTGCGTACCCGTTGCCTTCGACCAGAAATAGTTGTTGATGAGAAAATATGGTGTAGCCTGGTTGGCATAACATTCCGCAATAAAAATCTCTGAGCCGACGACCTGCTCCATCGTATTCTGCGTGGGGAAACCCCATATCCACACCGGTTTCGCATGACGGCCGGCGGCGCATTGAACCTTATATCCGAGTGTCAACCGCGCAGCGGGATAACCGCGCTGTGTCCACTGCTCAAGGAAAATGACATCATTGGGCTGTGAGAGAACAACACTCGACCAGGCGTTCATGTTGGCACAACCCTGGTTGCCGCAGATCGGCATCTCGCGTACTGCTTTCGTGGCAGCCACGATATCGCACCACGCTTCAAAGTTTGAGGTGAACACAAAATCCTCCCAGGCGATGACAATGGGATCTTCGAGTGCTGTGGCTATATTTCCATTACCGAGTAGTTTGTGATCAACCAGATAACGGGCGATATCGAATTGATTCAGGTCGGTGATGCTGCGTATTCGCAGTTCATCGGCCGTGAAACGCGCGGCAAGCAGTTTTCGCAGGCCGGCCTTGCACCAGCGACAATAACAACCCGGCGCAGTGATGCCCACTGGTACACCGATGTTGTCCTGTCGCACTACAGTAATACCCGGATACTTTGCGAGCCTGACCACACTTTCTTTTTGCAGCTCGTGCCACTTCGGTGCATTGTGGCAAACATTCCACCGCGAACCATTTTTCACCTCGCCGCCCCACGCCATATGACGGATCGGATTGCCCTGCAGGTCCATTGCCACGCCGTGTTCCTCATCCACTGCCCAATCCGTATGGAACAGTCTCTCCCAGTCTTTCCCTTTCGCTTCGTATTCCTGATACTCGATGCCACCAGAAATAAAGCGAGGAAAGTAACGGTGCTTGCTGAGATCACTTTTTTTCATTCCCTGAAACACACTCCACTCAGCCAGCTCAGGTTGAAAATCATCAAGGATGGCAGAAAGCGTCTTGCCTGCCGGCAGTGAATTAGTCTTCATTGGTCCGACCAATAGACTGGTTACGTCTTTAATAGAATCTGCAGGCTCAGCCGTGGCCAAAGATAACGATAGAAGTAACAGGCCGCTGATAAACTGACAGGAAATTGTTTTTTTGAAGAGCAACGTGAAGCACCTCCACGAGAACTCCCGTCCCAGAAATGAACGAACTTTAACACAGGCATGGTCAACAGCAAGGATTTTGTCTATCTTTGAAATTCCTATTGTGCAAAAAATCACCCAATGACAGTCATTGATCTGAAATCATTATTACCAACCAGCACTTTCAGCTTCGGACACTTTTTTCCTTCGCGCGTATGACCCAGCGCGTTGGGCTGAGTTCATCTTCGATACTCAATGGCATAGGATCGCCGCCGCACAACGAACGTATGAAAAGGTTGAAATAATCCAGCGTGGGCTGTGACGGGTTGAGCTCGCTGGGTGGCTGACCATTGAGCAGCAATCGCAATTGTTTGCCATCGGCGTTGGACTCGATGATACCCCTGGTGCCGAACACGCGCAGGATTTCATAGCCCCAACAGCGTGCCTTGATCGGGTTGAGGTAGTTACAGATACCACTGGCAACACCGCCATTCGCCAGTCGTATCATCATCGAGACAGCGATACGGCACTCACTCTGCTGCATGGGGTTACCCAGCTTGGTTTCAACCATCTCCAGTGATGTGATTTTCTCTCCTGCAATGTGTTCAACAAACCGCGCAATATACACGCCGGCTTGCGTGCTTAATCCACCGTCAACCGCCTCGTCGCCGGGACGCTTGTCGTGCCAGGGATAACATTTCTGCGCCAGGACCTGTACGACCGTACCAATGGCACCGGACTGAATCTGCCGCCTCATTTCCATGTATGGCTGCTGAACGATTGTGCCGGCCATTTCGTGGAACTGTTTTCCAGTCTGCTTTGCTGTCGCGATAATCTCATCCAGTTCTTTCTCGGTCAGCGCCGCGGGTTTTTCTGCATAAACATGCTTGCCGGCACGCAGACACTTGACCGCATCCCGTGCCTGGTCGACACGGCGGGGCGAACAAAGTGAAACAAGTTCAACGTTATTATCTGCAAGCAATTCATCGAGCGTATTATAGTGTTTTACATTGGCGGATGATTTCGGTGGAAATTCCGCAACGGCAACCAGATCAGCATCGGGATGTTTGACCAGAAGACCACTAACCTGATGACCATTGGTACCATAGAGACCAACCCGTATTTTCTTATTTGCAGTGATCCCTTCCTTACCTGCGACGGATTGCCCAGCCACAGTTGTATCTGCCGCAGATGCCGTAAACGCCTGTACGGTCCAAGCTCCTGCGGTCAGTCCCGACGCCTTCAACCAGTCTCGACGATTCCAGTGGTTATTCATATTGACCTCTCTTAACGGTTTCAGGTTATAATTGTTCCAGTTAATTGAGAAAGTTTAGCACGACCATGGTAAAGGACAAGGCGTTTGACGCTTCTCCTCGTTTAAGACCTACTCATTTAAAAGCGGCCAGACGTCTTTCCGGGAAATATCCTGTTACCTGAAAAGTCTCAAGATCAACATCCACCCATACGGCTGAATCATGATTACCGCCGGGTATTTCATAATATCGGAATCCTGGCTTGTCTTTCAGCGCTTGCGCAACTTTTCTTGTTTCTATCACAGGAATCAAGGCGTCTTTTTCCCCCATTGTCAAAACAATGGGCATATTCAGTTTGTCAACATTGGCAAGGACCGAGCGAGCACGGTAAAGTTCCGGTATTTCTTCAAGTGTGCCACCGTACGCATCAAAAGCCGTTTTTGCAAGTCTCTGTAATGTGGGAAGATTGCTTTTCCTGGCAAAATCAAGACGGGCAAAAATATCGCACATCCCCATCGCTATCACACCGGACACCTGCTCGGGCGCAACACAGGCATATGCCATCGCACTTGAAGCCCCACCCGATCCACCGAGCAGGATAAAACCTTTCGATCCATATTGTTTCCGGCAATCGTTTAAAAGGTCTGTCAAATCCATAGTTGCCGCAGGACTCATATACGACGTACCGCGCATGTTAATTGAAAGCAATGGATAATTCTCGCGGATTATTTTGCTTAACCAGAACCGCCTTACATCCTGTCGTGTAAAAATCTGATCGGCACCGGAAAAAGAACCATGGAGATAAACAATAGTATGTTTTGTGTTGTCGCCTGGACGATAAAGCGCCCAATCCGTCTGACCATCCACCGCGCTCTGATAAGTGATTTTTAAGGTTCCTTCCGGATAGACAACGGTATCAGTCATTGGCGTCCGGGAAACAATGTTGAAAGGTCTGACCCCCGGTGTTCCGGCTGTCTCCGGACTCTTCAGGTTTATGACGCTTAGATTGTGAAACGCATCCGCCTGTTTGTTTACCATGAACGGTGACGGGGCATCAATGTTCACAACCAGCACGCGGTCTTTGTCCAGCATCAGCACTTCGCACGGCTGATCCAAAAGACCGTCTGCACCATCGGTGTCACCGTTGGCCCAGACAAGTCCCAGTTTCTTCTGTGTGATGTCCCAATAGCGGATGGCGTTTTCTTCAGCGGCGGTCATGATGATCCAGTTACGTTCGGGATCATAACAGACACCATCGCAACAGGTGATTCCGTCATTCAACAGTTCAGGCTTTTCATAACGACCATCGTGCCGCGCCTTTAAAAGCCATAACCGGCCATCGCCGAAACTGCCTGTATATATATTTCCTTCGCGGTCAAAATCCATCCCGTCACATCCTGCGGTATAAATATGTAAAGACGCATCCGTAGGTTTAATGTCCGGTTTACCGTTGGCCGTGCCCCGGTCGATTAGACGGGTCTCACAAATTCCGATGCAGTAAGGATCCTGATCGGCAAGTTCTTTATTTAACGGACGGACAGGTTTCTCAGGCTTTAAGTCAGCGGCAGGAATCTTATAAATGCCGCTGAGATATTTTCCGGGCACATTAAAAAAGGATTCCGTGAAATAAAGGGAACCATCCCGCCATCGGAGTGCATTGGGAAGTTTTACGTGTTCAACCACGGTTTCAATCCGTTGCGGTTCGCCGTCTTTTATCACCACGCGCATGATACGCGACTGGTAATCAGGATCGGCAAAGTACTGGGCATCGGCATAATAAAGATTGCCGTCCGGATCGAATGCCAAACCCATCGGGAAAGCCCCGCGTGTTTTCGGATGGGGTTTGCACGGGACAAATACCGACCATTTACCCGTCTGTCTGTCCATCTTCCAGATGTGACCGGGATAAGAAGAATCCACACCATTAACGGCGGAAAGAAAAACATTTCCAGCTTTGTCGATTGCCAGTCCATCCGGCGTGTTGAGTAAATCGCCGAATTGTTTGAATATTTTCGGACGATATTTCTCTTCACCTTTTGTCCATGGTTTCTCGCCTGCATGAACCAGTGTTACCACAAGGAATAATCCGGCGACCAGGATGACTCTTTTGATCATCGCATTTTCTCTTATTCTTTCGGTGGTTCGATCTTTATACCAGCCAGTTGTTTCTTCTGTTCGGTAACATCAAAGGTTCCATAGAAGAGGGCATTCACATCCATCCATGTGTAGAGACATGTCCATTCTTCCGGTGCCAACTGGACTTTGTTGTGGCCTGATTCAAGCATTTTTGCAAGTGAACTGCCAATCGCCCCGAAACGTCCGGGCTCGGTAAGAGGTTCGAAGTTATTTTGCGGACGGCCCCAGGCGGTGAAAGAAACACGATTGACCAGGGCATTGTATGATTTTGAAAATACATCTTCAGGATCTCCGGTCAAAACTGGTCGACCCGGTTTCTCGCCCTTGTGACAACTTACACATTGGCGGTTAAGTACCGGCTGAACCAGTCGCGGATAGCAGAACGGCAGAGAACCGTCTGGTCCCGGCGTGATTTTTGAGGGTACACGCTGGATGGCCTTAGCCTGGGCGCGCGGGGTTTTCTGTTTCATCCGATGTTCATGACAACCGATGCAGGATTCTTTTTCATCAGGTTGCAGGTAAACGAGGCTGCGCATCGTCTGTACCGCCCGTCCCCTGGCATCAAGTGCCTGGAAAAGCATCGGGGTACAGGCGGGTGCTTCAAAATAGGCAGAGCCGTCATCTTCCACCGGCACTGTTCCCAATACCTGCTTGCCCGGGGAGGCATTGGCAACGCCGACTTTGGGCGAGTTGGCGTTAGGTGTTGTTTTGAGAAGAACCTGTATGATACGCAAATGCGTGATCGGATTGTTTGTCGGCAGGTAAGGCCAGCTTTCCTTGACATCACTTAAAAAGAACGTTCCGCTTTTCTTCCCTGTATCAGCTCTTTGCATCGCCAGTTCGGGAGGTGGAGTACGGCTGATCATGGGTCGCGCCCAGAGACTGGAAATATTCGGATCGCGATAAACCAGTTCCTTGTTGCCGAATGCATCAGCAAAATAGATACCAAACATATTGGGAATATTCGGACCCGGTTCTCCAACCAGCTGGTCGAAACTATAAGAGACAATGAAGAACTTTTCGGATAGCGGCCAGGGTGACTTATAACAATGTCCCGGCCAGCGGTTTTCTTCTTCCGTGGGCGTCTTCTCCATCCAGGGCTCTTTCATAGGACTGTTCCAATACCGTTCAACAGGCGTATCAAAGTCGTACGGCGAAAAGTTAGGACCTGCGGCAAGAACAGATTCGGATTCCGGGAAACGAACATCTGAAGTGAGACGAGTAATTGGTTCTTTTCCGTCCACTCCCCTTGTCGTATCCAGCAGAATAACCGAACCTGCGCTCAGACAGTGATGCGGGCACGCAGTAGCCATGACACGGGAAGATCCCGGAATGGAACGTGCCTCCCAGATTCCCGCCGGATTCCATGTATTATTACCGAAGTAAATCCGGGCATTACTGCCGTCCGGCCGTGCCGACCAGAGTTGCTGGTAAAGCACTGCGTTTCTATCAACATAATCCCACCGCGTGTAAATAACGCGTCCGTCTGCCAGAAGACAGGGATCCCATTCATGGGTTTCGTGAAATGAAATACTGCATGGATTCCCGCCATCTTTATTCATCCGGGAGAGCGTAAACACCGGGCATGGCCCTCTTCCACAGCGGTGATAGCCGCCACGCATGGTTGAAACAAAAAGAACATCACCGGATGGCAGATAAACTGGAAAGAAATTATCGGTGTCCCCCTGGGTGAGCTTATGGACATCTCCAGAACCAAGGGACAACTCGTAGAGATGATACAGCGGTTCTTTGGAATCCCGTGTTTGATTCCGTGAAACCGGCCCTTCTTTTACAGGGCAATATGCAAATAATATCTTCCCGGCATCATACGAAAGTTCCGGTGTCGCAAAATTCCCGGCTGGAAGAGTTCCAGGAGTAATATTTTTTGTTCGCATGGATATTCCCGGTTCCTGCAGGACAAACAAGCCGCCACCCGGCCTGGCACAGGCCCCGGTAATCTGCGTGAGCTGATGACTCATTACGGAAGGAACATGCTTGACCAGCAGTAATTGCTGTATCTTGAAGAGCGGATTCGTAAGTACAATTTTGCGACGCAAGCGGTGTAGATCGAGCCACAAGGACTCCTGCTTTGCCGTATCATCTGTCTTTATTACGTCCAGACATGCGGTACGAAGATTTTCCCAGGCAGCCTGTTCATCGGAACTGAGATTTTTCTGGGCAACCCGCTCGGCCACCAGGGCATCCACCTGATTTAAGCGTTTTTCTATTGCCTGACTGTAAGTCCGCGGCTCGCGAGGCGTCTGAATTCCATCCTGCATGCGCCAATCCCATTCAACAAGTGCATCGGCAATGGAAGGATGCGGGTCCGGAGAGCACGTCACAGGGGCCCGTGAAAAAGGACGGCGTTCCGGCATAAAGGAAACCGGAACATTCTGATACGAGAACCGGGTAAGCCTTGCGGCGCCGACACCGGAGACCGCCTTGATGACAAGAGCATTTGTTTCCATCTGACATTGCAGAGTCGCCGAAGAAAGCGCGTCCACGTGAAATTGAATGTTTGCAGGGACGGTCATATCAGACATAAAGGATATCCGCACACTATCTCCATCATTTAATGAAGCTGTCAGCCGCCAGGATTCCGGTACAGAAGTATGGCCTGTTAATAACAGTTGTGCGCCTTTTTCGCCGTCTGCGTAAAACCATACACCCGCTGCCGACCCGTGTGCGGGTGGAATACTTTTCCCGTTAATCATGACGGATGACTGGACCGGCTTCCAGACAAGTGTTCTAAAGACAAAGGTATATGCCGCAAGAGAGGACTCGTAATCGGTTTCATGGCCCCGCGAATCTTTAAAGTCCAGATGCACAAAAGGATTGCGCATCTTGATCGCCCGCCCCAGTCTCATAACACTTGCCGGGGGTACAAGAGTATCATTCCCGCCCGCAGTTATCGCTACCGGCATGGTAAACTTTTCAGGGAAAAACTCTGCACTGCGTTTCCTGTACTCGGCAGGAATTTTTTCTTTTGTTCCGCCGAAGGAAGCCTGGATCGCGTCCTGGAACTTTGTGTATTCCACGTGATTGGCAAGACCATTCAGGGCAACTACACCGTTAACCAGATCAGGATGCAGCGCGGTAAAGGTCAATGCACTCGTGGCGCCCATTGAACCTCCGGACAGGATCAAATAACGAATAACATATTTCTTTTTCAGATCGGCAATGATCTGGAGCAGGTCCGCTTCGGCGGCAGGTCCCATCCATGATGTTTTTGCACGGTAATCGGGCGATACAAGGATCATATTGTTTTGTATGGCAATGTCCCTGGCCGAACGCGCTTCGCCACGTTTCTCATTGATATACTGCCAGCGGTCGGAACCATGTCCGTGCAAAACGATCAGCAGATCATGGGGTTGGTCCGGAATAAAATTATCAGGAAGAATGATAACATATTTCTGTTCTGACTGGTCGTGTGTTGAAACAAATGAAATATCGCTGGGTTTACCGGCCCCAAAAACAGAAACAACTCCTCCTAACAACATGCAAATCAATATTTTTTTCATATTTGTTTCCCTTGTGTTTAAAGTTTTTTCCAGCCTAATTTCTCACTGATACGCGCGGCAGCCCGACAAACCTGCCGTCCTTTTTCAGGAAAATCCTGTACAGGCAACTGGGCCGCCGGAGCCGACAGGCTCAATGTTCCAACTGGATATCCTACTCTATCAAAAACAGGGGCCGCTACACAATGTACACCGGCAGTTATTTCCGCTCGATCTGTGGCATAGCCCCGTTTCCGCGTTTTCGTCAACTCAGCCTGCAAAGCTTTTCGTGAGGTAATGGTATTGGGCGTCAATGCGCGATATGTCAATGTTTTCAAAACGGCCGCCAGTTTGTCTTCAGGTAAGAAAGCCAGAATACTTTTCCATCCAGCGCCGGCATGTAAATCGGTTGTACGGAATCCCTTGTTGACCCAAAAGCGGATGGCAGACCGGCTTTCCGCAGTTTCCAGCAGAAGTCCTTCTCTTTCATTATATAGTATACCCAGCATCACAGTGATATCAGTTGCATCGCGCAATGCGGTCATCTCCGGCCAGGCAAGGTGAGCCAGGCTGTACTCATCCGAACCGGCGCAACCGAGGTCCAGCAATTTCGACGAAAGCCTGTAACGGCCCGACTCTTCATCACGGAAAAGAAACCCGTTTTTCGTGAACGTCATGACAATCCGGTAGACCATCGTGGTTGAACAACCCGATGCGACGGATATTTCGTTACGGGTCAACCCCCTTGGATGTTTCGCCAGCAGATCAAGAATAACCAGGGCCCTGTCCAGATTCGGAACATGATAATTGTTGGGCGCTTTCTTCATTTATTCCTGTATGTTTTAGAATATGAACTATAATACATATTCTAATATCTTTTGCAAAACGTTTTTTCTACTATTTCAGATATTACAGCCGGAATGTTGCAGTCTATTTAACATTCAGAACAGATCGGGAATAACTTGAGGGACATACGCTTAAGCGAAAGTTATTTTATAATCTCCAGCCATCCAAGTGCGGCAGGTATGTGGAAATCAGGTTCTTTGATTTTGGGGTCCACCCAGCTCATCCATTCTTCGAGCGGCGGCGAACCGTCGGTTTGCCGGCCCAGATTATGGATACTTTCTTTCTTCTCAACAGGTTTGCCACTTCGATCATGACTGAACTCGGCCCGGTACAGGCCGCAACGGATTTTCACCCCCGGACGTAACTCCGGAAATCCCAGCGCAACAAAACTTTTCAGGGGAACACGTCCCTCAATCTCGTAACCATTTGGCAAAGGCGTCGCTTTCGTTTCCAGTCCCTCGAATTTCCATTTCGCATCGAACCGCCGATAATATGAACCGCTGTAGTCAAAAACACGCCCGCGTGAATCCGTTTCGAAACAGAAATAATTTTTCATCTGCTCATCAAGACAAAGATAAATTTCCATGCGATCTTCAAGAACCTCGTCCTCCTCGTCCCGCAGACGTTCCAGCACCACTATATCGGCATCATGTACATGGAAACTAAAATAGAAATTTTTGTCGTTACACAGTGCGCGAAATTCGGTTTCGGAAGCAGTAGCCTGTTTCCACGGGAACACAAACCGCTTCTCTATATTGGCTTCTTTCCAAACCACCTCATCTGCACGTCCATCAAGCTCGACTTTCACTTCCGGCAACCAGCGTACTTGATAGGTCTGATCGGAGCATTTTCCGGGCGGGGGCGGGGCGTTAACATCCGCCTGCGGTTGTTCAGCCGCCCAAATCACAGACACAAACAAAAAAAATGCAAAACACAAATCACTATATATTCTCATGTAATTTAAAATACTGAGATTCAGCTATCAGTTCAAGCCCGGTCATTGGTTATTCCTGCTTCCGCCAGTGAAGCCGGCATTCCAATGGAAAATCGGTCATCAAGCCGTCGAACCCAACTTCCTTGACTTTATCCCAGGTTGCTGGATTGCAATAGTTCGGACCAGAGCCTGAAAAGTTGAAGATAACCACTTTCTTTTTCTGATGAAGTTGTGACATCTCTTCAGGTGTGGGTATGAATGTCAGCAAAAATACATCCAGATCGCCTGCAACCAGCCGTTTGCCAAGATTCTGTCGACCGACATTCTGACCAATGAGAAACAACGAGTTATGGGATTTCAACCGCTTGCTACACGCATCATCCTGATCGAAAGCAAAGGATTCGTTCAACAAACCATATTTTGTAATCAACGCCACCAACTGCTGTTCCCCTTCCGGTGTGATCTGTTTAACGTTCAACGCGAGCATGGTTTGACCGCGCTTCTGCTTCCCGACCATTGCCAGCACCTCTTCCAAGGTTGGAATGGTAACGCCTTTAAAGTCCGGGTGAAACCAGCTTCCTGCATCAAACCGTTTCAGTTCTGCCACGGTAAACTCGCGTATCGACCGGTTGGGGCCGTCGGTCGTACTGTCCAGATTCGCTTTGTGGATAATCACAAGCTGGTTATCGCGACTGGAATAAACATCCAGTTCAAAACCGAATGACAGTTCAACACACGAGACAAACGCCGGCATGGTATTTTCCGGTGCATGACGCAAAAGCCCGCGATGACCAATCAGTATCGGTTCATCCCCGAAAGAAGACGCAATAACCGTAAACAATGAAAACACTGCAAGAACCATTCTGTATTTCATAATGCCATCTTCTACAATACGTTAATAATCCCGGTCAGTTCTGCTTCATAAGACTGTTCGGCTTCGACCAGAGGATACGCGCCACAAAGGTAGCTCCCTCAGCTCCTCGTGCCCTTGAGTCTTTCATGAACATGCCTTCCGACACGGTCACCCACGACTCCGTTTCGCTGATGGCACATGCGCCGAAGTTACCGAGTTCCGCGCCGCGCTCCGGCACAACGATCTTCTCGGTACGGCGTAGCACCCGTAGCGTGTCCGGGTCCACCTGTGCCATGAAAAGCGGCGCACGGTTTCGCATGATGTGATTGTTGTTTGCACCGCGCCGGGTATAAATGAGAAATAGGCCGTCGCTGTGCGCGAGCCAGTGCTGTTGTGTATTGTAGCTGCCCAGTTCCGCACCATCGTCGAAGAGCCATGGCTTCTGCTCGGCGAACAGCAATCCGTCATCGCTTACGCTAACGTAGCCGCGCACGTCATTGCGCAGGGTAAGGAAGTAACGCCCGCGAAACGCCACCAGCGATGGCTCGCCCAGCCCGCGCGGAATGTTCAACCGCAGCACCGTACCGTGTCGCACGTAGGTCAGTTTCGTACCATCGAAACGGCATTCGGCGACCGTTGTGCTGGACGGTTCGCGGGAATTACGTCCGATATAGAGCGGAACAAGCAGTATGCCATCAGGCTTCACGAGCCACTGCGAACAGGCATTGCGTGCGAAGTCGAATTGCTCATCCGGCGGCAGGTCGAGCATCTGCCATGGTGTCCAGTGTGCTGTTTTCGGATCGAACACCGCATACACCGTCTGGTGCGCACGTTTTATGTCATCGAGCTGTTTGCCCTCCGGGCTGTAGCGGACACGACAGCCGATGGCGATCAGCTTTCCAGTCAGTGCATGATACCCGGGCGTGACATCGGCCACACTGATCGTGACACCATCTGGTTGCTTCTGCCAGTCAAGCTCCGGCGGCAATACGGGTCCGACCCAAAGCGCATCAACACTGGCCCGCGTCATTACATGCAGTCCGGAATAGTAGTCCGAAACCTTCAGGTGCTTCTGAATCGTCATCACGATACCTGGTTTACCTCTTTCAGTGCCCGGGATTGAAGCCGCGCGCGGATGAAACCAGAGGAACTTCCCGTCATCGTGCTTCATTACCGTCTCAAGCTTCACAGTGTAATCCAACGGAGCCGGATCAGCGGCATGGAGCACAACCAACGGAATCAACAACAGGGCGACAATGATAAGGATCATGCTTCTCATCGTGAGTATACCTTTCTATTGGCAGTAAATTACTTTCCTGGAACGAAATCCACAGCGATCCCATTTCAACGTGCTATCTGGTTCAAGAGCCCCAGCAATGTCGATTCAATTTTCGATGCGGCATTTACTTCCAGGTAACTACTGCGCGCACGCCAGGTTTCATAGCCGCCCAGTTTATGTTGCTCGGCGGTCGGCAAGTAACCGTTACAACCGTTGGCCAGCCCGATAACGAAGATGGATTTTAGAGGGCTGCGCGCTTTGATGTTCAGGCCAACCTCGACAAAGACCTCACAGGCGATTGAAGCAATACCAAGTGTACCAATGCGAATGGCCTGAAGCTTGACGTTTACTGTCGACGGGAAGTCAGCCATGTTAACCGTCTCGTTGGCATAGACATCGGCGAGTTGAGTCACAGCTCCATCCTCGCGCCGCTTGGCTCGGGAAAGAGTTTCCCTGGCCGCTGTCACCTCATCGACAGTAGGCCGGCGTGTGGCAAGGTCGATGGCGCGCTCGGCCATACAGATTGGTACATGATCATGCCACTGGATCTGCTGCCATGCCTTGTACGCTGCGGCACCCACATCGTTGGCGACAATGTAGATCTTCTCGTAGGGCCCGTAGCGCGGATGAATCTTATGAAAGAAGTCGATATTGTTGATGTTGCCACTGGTACCGTTGGACATCATGGCCACAAAGTCGGGGTTTACTTCCTGGGCCTTTAATAGTCGCGCCATAATTCCGGCAAAGGCACCGTAGTAATCGGCCGACAGCCCGAATGCAGGCATTCCACCAACATAGTGCAGCGAATAATTGGCCAGCAAGGCAACAGGTTTACCGTCGGGAGAACGAATGCCAAGGACCGAAACCTGCGGGTCAGTTGGGCCAGCCGGACGATCCAGATCATCACCGCCAGGACGGGGATTCATCCGGGCGCGATCTTTGTCGGAGCCGAAGGGGTTGGTGTATGTGACGCCTTCTTTCAGAATCCACCGGCGATTAAAAACGTGGCGCGGCTCATCGGCAGAACTCCATCCAATCTGTACCGGGGCCAATTTATTATTTGCCGTCTTGATCCCGGCGGCAATCTGATCGATGAGTTGTTGCCGGTATTCTGCGGGCATATCGGGCGCCTGAAAGCCGAGACCGGCGGTAACAGCGCTGTGTGTGTGCGTGGCAGAGATGCAGATACGATCGGTGGGGATGCCGGTGGTCTTTGAAGTCTTATCCTTTGCTGCGTCGCAGATATCACGTAAAATAGCGCAGGCATCGACAATACAGAAGGCTATCTTCGTCTGACCGTCATCGAGCACCAGACAACGAGCCGAAAGCTGATCGTGAGCCTGGTTGGCGTAGTTCGGCGTCATTGATCCGCTCATGGGAACGGGAAATTTTTTCGGCGTAATATTGATGACAAATGCACCAGCCTTCATCTGCTTCTCGGCGGCAGACAGGCTTTCTACCATCAGGCCGCTCATCATGATCGCAAGAGTGACGGATACAAATCGTGATTTTAATCCAGTTATCATTGAAATCTCCTATGTGTGTTGTTACGGGATAGAAAACCGTTTCGACCGACAGCCGAGGAATAAACCTTCGACTTTTATCTTATGAACGAATTCTGCATCAGGAACTCTGCAGGTGTCAACGGCAAACAAGGTTTTGGCATGCGTTGCATGACAGATGCAAGATACTTCCCCTGTCTTATGTTTTATTCTTTATTCCATGCCGATTTGAGTTCATGAACTTCAAGCGAAGTGATTTTTGCGTTGCCACCTTTAACTGACAGCTCAATACCAAGGTCTTCGGCCTTCGGGATGAATGGTTTCGGCATATATGTGAGCCCATCACTGGCAAACACTTCCAACGCCGTACGGTCAACATAGATGACGAGCTGCTGTTTGCCATTGGAAAGCGGGGCTGGCGCCTTACGACCGTTAACATTGAGTTCCTGCTTCTTTACATCGAATGCAACAGTCGCTCCACGCACATTTAAACTGATCTCTTCCGCATCGCCGGGTTCGAAACTGGTGTGAATCTCAAGCAGTTCACCTTTCACAGCTGCAAGCGGATTTGCATCACCAGCTTTTAATGTCAACGGATCAATGCGATGCGATTTAGCCCGCAGTTTCTTCAGTTCTTTTACCGGGGTCCATGTCATTCTGATTCCTTCGGCGGTATTACGAAGTTTCAAATCCAGCGGTATCGTCATTGCCTGATTGAAAGGCATGCCGGGAGCAGGTGCCTGTAACCATCCGATTTGTATTCTCCTTCCATCATCAGCCGGAATATCACTGAATGTCTGGGCAGCGTAGAAACCCTGGCCGCGATGCCCTTTAAGTTTCTCGGATTCCGGTGTGAATTTAGTCCCGTCAAATGTTCCAACCATGTATTCACTGCTGGCAGCGGTGAGTACCCACTTCTTATTCTTGGCATCTCCATCCACCGGAAGCTCAAAGAAATCAGGACACTCGTAAAAGTTCTCGGTCTGGCTCATTACGGTCCAGTTCTTAAGATCCGGTGAACCGAGGAAATGGATCGTATGATTTGGTTTCGGTTTGCCTTTGTCATCCTTTTCTGTTGATGGCAAACCGACGTAAAGGCACATGACCCATTTACCGGAAGGTTCACTCGTCCCGTCGTAGCCCTTGGGCGAAGAAGGATGCCAGAAAACTTTCGGGTCACGGTTACCACCGGTAATCTGTTTTACAACAGGATTTCCACTGTACTTGGTAAATGTCCGGCCATCGGTACTGTAGGCAATGCATTGCACGGTCGGATTACCAGCAGCGGTATAGATGAGCACAAGCGGCGGTTGGCCGGCTTTCCCGAAACCGCTGGTATTCTTCCAGTCCACAACGGCAGAACCGCTGAACATGGGACCGAATTCGTCGGGCGCAAGTACATCATCAAATTCCCGCCAGTGGACCATATCTTTGCTGACTGCATGACCCCAGTGCATATTGCCCCACCCCCAGCCGTAAGGATTATGTTGAAAAAAAAGATGATATTCATTTTTAAAGAAAGCCATACCGTTCGGATCGTTGTTCCACCCGCGTTTTGGCGAGAAATGAAACTGCGGACGAAGTGTTTCTTGATACAGGTTCTCACTGCCTTTTATCACATCATCCTGTTCTATCGATTTCAAGGCGACAGAATCTTCGGGCAGTTTGTTTACCTGCATGACAAGCTTCCTGCCCTTCCATGGACTTACATCCAAAACCGCCCACCAATCGGGAATTGAATCGGCAAGCTCAATATCAAATTTACGTTCTTCTTTCCCATCTACAAAAACCGTGAATATCCGTTTCGGGGCACCGTTCTTAACGGGCAGGTTGAGATAATGCTTCGTAACTTCAAATTCGCGTTTCTGATCGCTTAATAGCGCCGCCGGTTTACGGTCAGTCTGTACAATCTGGTCAACATTGATATGGCCCCAACCGCCTTTTGCATTGTCCACGATCTCAATTATTGCTGTCTTACCTGCGAACTCGCTTACATCCCACAAGGCAGGTGCGAGTATTTCACTCCCGCCGGGCCGGGTATTAGGTCCGGTAGCAGTACGAACAACTTTTCCGTCAATAAGCAGATTCATGCATGTCTTGCCTTCATGACCGCCACCACCGATAAGGAAGGATATCATTTTGCGTTCAATCTTGAATTCCGGCGACGTGAGCATACCGACTGAACCATCGCCATTAGAAAAGGAATTAACCAGGCCTTTACCAGTAAATCCTTCTACATGCATCTGTCGGGGTAAAGTACCATGTGCAGGACCTGCTCCAAACGCTTCACCTGTGGTTTTCCATTTTCCATAATCTTTACCTTCAAAATCAGCAACAATGATATCGCTATTCTGCTGCGCTAAACTCCCAAACGAAAAACCAAAAAAGATCGCAATGCCTGCAATTATTTTTTCCATTTTTCACTCCTTTTTATTCTATACCTAGTTCCTTCTGAATCTTTTCCAGTGAGATGCCCTTCGTTTCCGGCATAATAAAGAGTACCCATACCAGTTGACCCACCATACAGACTGCATAGAATGCAAAGGTCATCCAGCCGGAAATCGCCGCAATCATCGGGAAGGTCCACGAAATTGCCGCCGCCATTATCCAGTGTGTAAAACTGCCAAGCGCCTGACCACGGGCACGTACACGGTTAGGAAAGACTTCGCTGATAAATACCCAAATCACCGCACCCTGCCCGAATGCATGCGATGCAATAAACACAATCAGACTGGCCAGCAGAAGTCTGCCGCCGGTTCCCATGTAAAAGGAATACGCCGCAACCGAGAGACTCAGGATGTAGCCGATTGAACCAACAAGCATGAGCTTCTTGCGTCCAAAATGATCTATCACGCTCATAGCTGCCATCGTGAAGATCAGGTTTACCAAGCCGATAAGAACCGACTGGAGTAATGCATCCGCAGCGCCATACCCGGCCATCTTGAAGATATGCGCCGTGTAATAAATCAAGGCGTTGATACCCGAAAGCTGGTTGAACATGGCAATAGCCACGGCCAGTAAGATTGGCTTCAGATACTTCCTGCAGTAAAACGGCTCCTTCATTGTATGATGTGAAAGGTCAAACGAGTTCTGAATATCCTTTATTTCATCTTCAATGTTTCCTGAATCTGTTCCACATTTATCAAACACCCTCCTGGCTTCGTCAGTCCGTCCCTTGGCAATCAGCCAGCGCGGACTCTGTGGTGTAAAGAACAGGAGAAGGAAAAAGGCAAGTGCAGGAGCAGCCTGAACCCCGAACATCCAGCGGCATTCATTCACACCCAGCTGGAGTGCGCTGATTATGTAATTTGACAGGTAAGCCAGCAGGATGCCCAGCACGATATTAAATTGTGTTACAGCCACAAGCCGGCCACGATATTTTGCCGGAGAAATTTCCGCAATATACATCGGAGAAACAACGGAAGCGCCTCCCACGGCAAGTCCGCCTATAAACCGGAAAATCACAAATGACCACCAGTCCCAGGCCAGTGCACAGCCAACTGCAGTCACAAAGTAAAGAACTGCCAGAACGAACAAGATACCACGCCGGCCTATCGCATCGGCAGGCCTGCCAACACCGATGGAACCGATGATTGTTCCGATCAGCGCACTGGACACGGTAAATCCCAGCATGAAATCGGTCAGGCTGTATGTTGTTTTCAGCCATGCGGTGGTCCCTGAAATTACTGCTGTATCAAATCCAAAAAGCAAACCGCCCAACGCCGCAACAATTGCCGCACCCAATAATGCCAGCTTCATGTTTTTCTCCCTTCAACAATTAAAAATCTTTTAATCTACTTTCTGGCCATAAGTCCCAGGTTATTCTGGATCTCCTCGGAATACTCCGGAATAGCGCCACTACGGGAAGCCACAAATGCTCCGAGCATGTTGCCCATTTCTGCCGCCTCTACCGCCGTTTTACCCCTCAACCATCCAGCCAGAAATGCCGCGGAGAAAGCATCACCGGCTCCAACAGTATCGGCTACTTTTACCCGGTGACCTTCAAGCGTTTCAACTGTTCCCTTTTCCGCAACCAGGCATCCCTTTTCTCCCATGGTGAGCAACACAACTTGAACAGGAAATTCCTTTTGTAAAATCTGCACAAACTCAGGTCCACTCATCTTCCTGCCAAAAATCAAATCAGAGAGAACAAGAACCTCCGCATCGTTAAGTTTCAAAATAGTGGTTCGTTTCAGGCCAGCCACAAGCAATTCAAGCGAATAATAATTTTGACGCAGGTTCACGTCAAAGAATGCTGGAACATCTTTAAGTTGCTCCAACACCTTCACCAGACTTTTACGCACAATTGTTTTACGCTGGGCAAGCGTGCCGAAACAGATCACATCAAAACATTCAGAGACCAATGCAGAAAGAATATTGTTGTTTACGTCAATACAATCCCATGCCACGTTTTCATGAATGACATATGACGGCTGTCCACTCGCCGACAGACTTACTGTAACGGTACCTGTCGGATGTTTGTGATCATTCTGTACATACTGCCTGAAGACATTAAGTCGATCCATTTCCACCAGTACGCGATTACCAAGTTCATCAGTACCAACACGGGTCAGTAAATAAGATTCCAAACCACATCGCGATGCATGCGCCGCAAGGTTAAAGGGTGCACCGCCGATATATGCCTGACCGTTTATAATGTCCCAAAGGACCTCCCCGAATGACAACAGTTTGATTTTCTGATTATCTAATATATTCATGCTGTTTTCGTTCCACCGGTAATAGCGATAATGAAATTTTGAAGATGATATCTGCATTCCGGAACAGGATTATCATCACATCAGCCCGTCAAGATTCCGCCAATGGCCAAAATGATCGCTGTATCGCCAAAGGCATGCCATGTAAGAGGCATGGCAAGACCTTTCTGATAGTACGCTATTCTCCGCCAGATATATCCCATCACTACAAGTGATACAGCGGCAATAAGCGCATGATGGACAAACATGAAGGGCATGAACACAAGAAAGTGAAATCCTCCATATGCCAGGTCCGCGAGTACGGGACGTTTGTGCTCCTCGAAAAACAAGCCCCGCCAGAACATTTCCTCAATAACCGGATTCATGATACAGATATAAATCGCAAAAACTGCCATTCCTGCACCTGAAAGACCGATGCCGCTCAACATTCTTCTCAAATGCTGACCATAACCAGGAAAACATCCAGCAAGTTGGGTTAATCCATAACCTAACGCCAGAACCGACAGCGAAATTACCGGTAACCATAAAAGGCGTCCACCACGCCACAGGGTTTCGATGTTCCATTGCCTCCGATGAAACCACAGGGCAGCCAGCATCATACCGTGAAACCCGAACAAAGTTACCCAGGCATTCTTCACGATCAACAAACCCACACCAATTGCCACATACGGTCCCACCAGCCAGATTTTTCCTGCCTTCTTCATACGTTTTTCATTCTAAGATAACAACTTGCTATTCCGATGTGTCAATTTGTTCAACGATTACGGTTTAATAATCTTTTTTTGGTTTCATCCGGCAGGGATGATCGCTCAATCCAGGTCCGGGCTGCCTTCTCGTCATTGTTCAGCCAGTTATAAGCAAGATTTTCCATGCGACTTCTGCGCAGGTTCTCATCACTGATGGTTTCAACCCATTCGGCGGCCATAACGGGATCTGTATACGAGACACTACTTACAAAACTTCCAACAGCCATATCCCTTGATTTACCGGATGGAAAGGTCTGGAGCCAGGCGGCTGCACCTGCGGGATCAGTGTTAGCCCACGCCGAGAGCACATTCTGAACAGACGAGTCCCTTAAATTACCTTCAGAGAAATTGTTGACCCATGCAGCGGCAGCTTGAGGATCAATATGCGCCCAGCGCGATACTACCGAAGCCGCCGCCGCATCCTGAACTTCGCCCGCAGGCAAGTCTGCCACATAACGAGCCGCCTCCTCCGGAGAATTCTGTGCCCAGCCGCTGACAACACCTGCAATAACTGATTTACGGTTTTTATCTTCCGGCAACTTTGAAGCCCAGGCCAGCGCAGCCGAAGGATCACTAGATGCCCATTGACTGGCGATATTGTTCATAAAATTGTCACGAGTGTTTCCCTCGGACAGGGTTTGAGCGTACTCAGCTGCGCCTTTGGGATCCGCCGACGCCCAGGCATGACTGATACTGGATATTGCGTTTGCCTTCCCCCTGCCGTCGGGTAATTTCTGTACCCAGGCAATTGCTCCTGCCAGGTCCGAATATGCCCACTGTGAAGCAACATTTCCTATCATTTCGTTCTGCAACTGGGGTGAAGACAGCGATTCCACAAATTCAATTGCCATTTTAGGATTGCTGCCGGCCAGCCGGTACATAACATTCCGCGCAGCATCCCGCTGGGATGGACCAGGCGGCAGTTCCCTGACCCACGCGGCTGCACTTTCAGCATCGCTATTGCTCCACTGGCTGGCTACGGAACTGATAACCTGGTTCCTCATATTTCCGGCAGGCAGTGCCAATGCATAAACCGATGCGGCTTTCGGATCGGTATTCGCCCATTCCGAAATGACATTTTGCAATGCCTGGTTACGCCCCTGACCCGCCACCAATTTGTCGGCCCAGACCAACGCAGCCGAAGGATCTGCCGAAGCCCACTGCCGACATAGCGAGTTAATCATCCTATTTTGGGCATTACCCGACTGCTGTTTCATCACAAATTCAGCGGCAGCCTGTGGATCAGATGAAGCCCAGTCAGACACAACATTTTCCAGTGCATGACTACGTGCCTGACCAGGAGGTAAAGTCTGCGCCCAGGCAAGAGCGGCATTACGATCTGTCGATGCCCACTGGCTGGCCACCGCACTGATCAGATTGTTCTGCGCTTGGCCGGGCGAAAGACTGAGCGCGCAGGCCGCTGCGGCCCTGGGATCACTTTGCGCCCACTGATAACTGATGTTCTGAAGAGCATTTTGCTTTGCCTGGCCTTCCGGCAACTGCTGTACCCATGCCACTGCGGCAGGCAGATCAGAATTCGCCAGTTGCGAAGCCACACTTGCCAGGGCAGAATTGCGTATTTCTCCGGGAGGAAGGGAAAGCGCAAATTCCCGGGCAAGTTTTGGATTTGCATTGGCCAGACTGTAAACCATATTACGCATTGCGTCCCTTTTTCTGTTCCCTTCCGGTAAACTTTTCACCCATGCAATTGCAGCTTCCGGGTCCTTTGAAGCCCACTGCGAAGCAATACTGGAAAAAATATAATCGCGTCTCGGTGGTAATTTGGTGGTTGCGGCTGCGGCTGCGGCAGGGTCTTTCATCGCCCACTGCTGGAAAATATTGTAGTACAAATCCTGCCTGCTCCGACCCGTCTGCATGGCATCCACAAAAGCAAAGGCTTTTTGCGGATCATCAGATGCCATTACACGCACGATGGAACTTAATGCCTGATTACGCTGTTGTCCGGCCGGCATTTTTTTGACCCACTCAGTTGCAGCCGTCAAGTCGGTACGGGCCCAGGCGCTGATGACTGTCTGTATGGCCTGGTTACGCTGGTTGGATGTTGACATGGACATGGCATAAGACAATGCCCGGGTTGGATAAGCTTCTGCCCAGCGGGAAAGCAGACGGGTAAACAAGCCATACCTTAACTGGTGCTCAGTCCTTTTTTCCAGCATCATCAATGCTTTCGGAATATCGGCAAGATCAATTGAGTCAGAAATTTTGAAAAACACCTGTTCCTGACGCTGGTAAATGGATTCATTCAGCGCGGCTTGAATTGCTGACTCAATTTTATCCAAGGTCAACCGTTTGGATTCTGTCACCTGTACAGCCAGCCGGGGTTTACTTGCAGTTTTGCCCGGTTTAACGGGACCGGAATTCTTTGTATCGGTATCAATAACAGTTGAAGATGAAAGGGGCTGCGGAGATTCATCACTGGTACCAAATCTCAGGAATCGACTCCCGATTAAAAGGCCGAAAGCAAGACCTACCAGAAGAAATACCAAACCTGCTAATTTTAATTTCATGAAGTCTTTCATCATTAGACAGGATGTTCCATTTAATCAGGATTTGATTATCTTTACAGCAGTATCCAAAGCCCTGTTCAAATCAGCCAATGTTGCTGGTTTTGACAGTAGCACATCAACATTTTCCCGCATAACTCCTTCTTCGCACATTATATCCAATATTTTGTGCCAGAATTCTGGCACTTCAATATGGCGGGTGTCAATATCTATCAAAACCTCAATCCCTCATCGAACTGACGAGAACAATCAGCATAGAAACCATGGGAATTTTTCGTGTTGGCATGTTTGATCTGCATAAAGAAGTTTTGACAGCAAGAAGCAGAACGGCAAGAATCCCGGAAAAATAAACAATTCTGCATGGACAATACCCAACATTTCATCACGGTACCCGGGAGGAAAAAAGAACTAATGCCGGCAGCATTGACTGGAATAATTCTTCTCCTTGCAACTGTTATTTCTTCCTTTGCACAGGGCAAACCCATAGATCTGCAAGCAATCGAATCACCCATAATTTTTAAGGGTAATGAAACAACTGCCTACCGGGACCCGGCTGCCATATATACTGAAGGAATTTTCCATCTTTATTTCACTCTTGTCAGAAAAGAATCCGACGGGAATATCTATTCATATACCGCCTGGAGCAAAAGCAGTGACTTGAAGGACTGGACCGAACCAAATATTTTCACGGTACGTGACCGCAACAGGAATTTCTGTAGTCCGGGGGATATTGTCCGTTACAACAATGAATGGCTGATTTGTCTCTGTACTTACCCGCGACCCAGGGGTGAAAAATATGGAAATGAAACTGCACGTATCTGGATTATGCGCAGTAAAGATCTGGAAAACTGGAGTGAACCGGAACTTCTGCGTGTCAAGGGACCAAACGTGCCTGTCGATAAAATGGGCCGTATGATTGATGCATATCTCTTCAAGGACAAGGATGTACCGGGCAAATGGTGGTGCTTTTATAAACAGAACGGCATGAGCATGTCATGGTCAACCGATTTTAAAAACTGGAACTTCTTCGACAGCACACATGCCGGTGAGAATGTCTGTATACTGGTGGATAAAAATGAATATGTCCTTTTCCACTCTCCTCAAAATGGCATAGGGGTAAAGCGCTCCAGGGACCTGAAAACATGGGTAGATGACGGGCTCATTACGCTTGGCCAGAAAGGCTGGCCCTGGGCAAAAGGCAGAATCACGGCAGGTTTTGTACTGGATCTCCGTCAAGAAACTCATGTTGGAAAATACCTTATGTTCTTCCATGGCAGCGGGCCGGAAGACGAGCAAACGATGTTCGACAATCATGCGAGTATCGGATTGGCATGGAGCGATGATCTGAAAACATGGCATTGGCCCGGAGAGAAACAAAAATAATATAATCAGGTAACACTTATGAAAAAAATCTTGTCCGTTTTTACCATTTTGATTGCCAGCGTATTTGTACCATTCACAAGTTATTGCCAGGAACAAACAGGTGATTCTGTATGGCCGGCAATAACGAAAGAATGCAAACCCTGGGCATACTGGTGGTGGCTTGGCAGTGCAGTTGACGAAGTAAACCTCTCAAAAGAACTCGCCCGTTACCAGGAGGCAGGAATGGGAGGCGTTCATATCATTCCTATATATGGGGCCAAAGGCTACGAAGACAGGTATATCGAATACCTCAGCCCAAAATGGATGCAGATGCTTCACCACACTGTAACCGAGGCCCGGCGGCTTGGACTGGATATTGACATGACCACAGGCACCGGCTGGTGCTTTGGCGGACCAAACATTTCAACCAACGATGCTTGTGCAGGTGTCGTTGTTAAAACCAATACTGTGACGACTAGCGGCAGACTCACTGAAAAGTTTGACCCGAAATCAATACAGGCACTCGTGGCGTTCTCAGATGAAGGTAAAATGCTTGAACTTACAAACCGTATCAAGGAAGACGGAACTGTCGACTGGACCGCGGAAAACGGTCCATGGAAAATATATTCAATATCCCAACGCCTCTCTATGAAGGTTAAAAGGGCGGCTCCCGGTGGTGAAGGTTATATGCTCAACCCTTTCTATCTCAGTGCAATTCGAAACTATCTGAAACGTTTCAGCGATGCCTTTGACAAGAGTGAGGGACCAAGGCCGAGAGCCATGTATCATGATTCATTTGAATATTATGGGGCCAACTGGTCGCCTGATTTCTTACGACAGTTTGAGAAGCGGAGAGGTTATAAACTGCAACCGGAACTTCCTGTTTTGTTTGGACCAGGAGACAATGACCGCACTGCACGGGTCAAATCGGATTATCGTGAGACCATATCGGACATGCTGTGTGAGAACTTTATTCCTGTTTGGACCAAATGGTCACACAAGTACGGCTTTATAACACGTAACCAGGCACACGGTTCTACCGGCAACATTCTTGATCTCTACGCTGCTGCCGATCTACCGGAAACGGAAATGTTTCACACAGACCGCCGGCCGCTGATTTCGAAATTTGCATCCTCTGCAGCTCATGTTGCAGGGCACAAACTCGTTTCAGCAGAAACCGGAACATGGTTAAAAGAGCACTTTACAGAAACGCTGGCTGACCTGAAATCCCTGATGGATGATATGTTCGTCAGCGGAATCAACCACGTATTTTATCACGGGACATGTTATTCGCCTGACGAAGCGGGCTGGCCCGGCTGGCTTTTTTATGCTTCGACCGAAATGAACCCGCGTAATTCCTTCTGGCGCGATGTTCCAGCACTTAATGCATACATAGCCCGGTGCCAGTCAGTACTTCAATCAGGACAGCCGGACAACGATATACTAATGTACTGGCCGATTTATGATTACTGGCACGACACCAAAGGCCTGCAGCTAAATATCTCAATCCACGGAGGCGAATGGTTTTTGAAACAATCAATCGGTCCTGCAGCCAGCAATTTATGGAATCGCGGATTCACTTTTGATTACTGTTCCGACAGCCAACTTGCCAATTCAAAAACGATCAACAAGCTTGTCAAAACAACCGGTGGAACCTATCAGGCCGTGGTCGTACCGACCTGCGATCATATGCCCGTTACAACTCTTGAAAACCTGCTTACACTTGCAAAACGTGGCGGAACAATCATCTTCCAGGATCATTTGCCGGCAGATGTCCCGGGTTTTGCTGACCTGGAAAAACGCCGGACTGCCATGAAGAAACTGATATCTGTTATTAAATTGACCGATAATGGAAAAATCAAGGAGGCAAAATACGGAAAAGGGAAAATTCTTGTCGGGGAACTTGAACCTGCATTAACTGCACTCGGAATCAAACGCGAACCGATAGTTGATCATCCCGGTATAATCTTCATTCGCCGGTCATTCGAATCCGGTTATCACTATTTTATCTCCAATAGCGGTCAACAACCTCTCAACGGCTGGATAACACTGGCAAGGAAAGCTGAATCCGTGATCTTGATGGATGCCTTGAAAAACAAAACCGGAAAAGGCGCAATCAAGAAGGACGTTGATGGCCGTACGCAGGTATACCTGCAGTTGCAGTCCGGAGAATCTGTTATCCTTCGAACATTCACGGATAAAAAGGTTGACGAACCAGCCTGGCAATATTGCCGGCAGACCGGCGATCCTTGTGAAATAACCGGCCAGTGGCATGTTAAATTCATCCAGGGCGGACCTTCGCTTCCAAAACCATTGGAAACTGTAAAGCTCGGCTCATGGACAACACTTGGAGATGATGACTCAAAACGATTTGCAGGGACCGGTCTATATTCAATCAAGTTCGATGTACCGCCACAGTCTGCGGATAAATGGACTCTCAACCTTGGCAAAGTCTGTGAAAGCGCAAGAGTCCGCCTGAATGGAAAAGACCTTGGCACACTTATAATGTCTCCTTTTCGTGTGGTCATTGACCAGTTGAAGCCAAAAGAAAACGAACTTGAAGTTGAGGTAACAAACCTTTCTGCCAACAGAATCCGTGACCTAGATACCAAGGGCATCAAGTGGAGAAACTTCAACGACATTAATTTCGTCAGCATCACTTACAAACCGTTCGATGCTTCCAAGTGGCCAATACTGGATTCTGGCCTGCTTGGACCGGTTACAATAACACCGGTATCTATTCTGCAACCATGACAGACAGAAATCCGGATAAGCCTTGTGTGCCTGGTAAAAAAACATTCTTTTATACTTCCGGATGTTTCCACGGCGTACGGTATTGGCGGCGCAAGAGTCTGGTGGCCTCCGTATCACCGGTGACTTCACGCTTCTTCGGATCATAGGCGAGCGGCCGACCGAGTTGCATGGCAACGTTGGCAAGGATGCAACTGGCGGTTGAGATGTGGCCTTCCTCGATGTCCGCGACGGGACGACTGCGTTTTTCAACAGCGGCGAGGAAATCGAGCATGTGCCGGCGCGTGGCAGGCGCAGCGTTCAGCTCGATGCCTTTCTCGGTTACGTCTTCCGGATATTTCTCGCGCTCGTAAAAGCAATCGAAATGAACCGGGCTGGCTTTTTTGTCATACGGGATGAAATCGGCACGCATGGTACTGGCCTTGAGCACGCCTTTTTCTCCGTGGATGAAAAGTGCCCATGGATAGTCAGGATCGCTCGGCGCACCCCAAGTGCGGTGCTGCCACGTCACTAAAAGGTCATCATAATCGAATACAGCCGTCTGCGTATCAGTGATGTTCGATTTGCCTTCTTTCTGCACAAAGATTCCGCCCGACGAAGTAATGCGCCTGGGCCAGCCGAGACCGAGCATCCAGCGCGCAGTATCGAACATGTGGACACACATATCGCCGACAATGCCATTACCATATTCCATGAAGGTCCGCCACCAACGCTTGTGCGGCAAGCCGTCAAACGGTCGCAACGGCGCCGGTCCGGTCCACATCTCGTAATCAAAGAAATTCGGTACCGGTTCCACGGGTGGATTACCGTTGGCGCGCATGTGGTAATAACAGCACATGTCCACCTGGGCGATCTTTCCAAGCAGACCGGCCTCGATCACCTTCTGTTTCACTTCAATGAGATGCGGCGTGCTCTTGCGCTGCGTGCCAACCTGTACCACGCGTCCGCGCTTGCGTGCTGCGGCAACCATTGCTTCACCTTCGATAACATCCACACTGATCGGTTTCTGTACATAGACATCCGCGCCTGCATCGACTGCGGCGATCATCTGTAACGCGTGCCAGTGATCGGGCGTCCCGATAAGCACCAAGTCGAAGTTCTTCTTGTCAAGCAACTCCCGGTAATCGTTGTAGGTAAGCGGAACTTTTGACAGCTTTTGCCGCTGACAGACTAATTCCGAAGTTGTCGCGAGAAGCTTCTTGTCAGGGTCACAAAGGCCGACTACTTCGACCGGTGCAACCTGGATCAGCCGTAACAGGTCGCTGGTCCCGTACCAGCCACAGCCGATCAGCGCAACACGGTACTTTTTCGCTGATGATTGGGCAAAGATGATCGGCGTCGCCAGCGTCAAACCGGCAGCGGTTTGTAAGAAAGTGCGACGATTCATATTCATATGATCCTCCTGAATGTTGATACTTACAGTTTGTTGTTTCATTGTTACTCTGAGCCTTTTGTGTCGGAAAATCATCCGGCTTTCTTTCTGAAAGCAGTGGGAGATCTGCCGAACTTCTTCCTGAAAACCCGCGCAAAATAATAAGAAGACAGGAAACCAGTCTGTTCGGCAATAACCCCGACAGGTAACAGGGAATTACGAAGCAGTTCGCAGGCCCTGTTCAATCTCAATTGAAGTTGATATTGCGCCGGCGGCATTCCGACATACTGTCTGAACATACGGCGAAACCACGAGTAACCAACGTGCAAACTCGATGCCAGTTGTTCTACGTTCACACTCAACTGGATCTGTTCAGACAGAAGACTTTTTGCTTTCTCAATTATACGCTGGATGTCAGTTCCCTCAAATTCTTTACGCCTTATCGCAGCATGAGTATTGGCCATGATCTGCACGGTTCGTGCGGCAATGACCCGCTGATATCCCACTTTTTCACCGTTCAGTTCTTCCGTAATCTGCCTGAACTCATGAAGAACAAATTCCAGGACACCAACATCCATCACCGGTTCTTTCACGGAAAAACCATATTCGGTTAGTAATTTTGCTATTCCATTCCCTTGAAATGCAACCCAATACTCATCCCATCCGCTCGTGCGATCGGGTTTGTAACGATGCCAGATACCGGGAAAAAGGATAAATATATTACCAGCCGTAATCTGCTTCAGGTCATGGTCTGCTGATTCAAATTCACCAGACCCGCGCGTGATATAAACAATCTGGTATTCGGACAGTGTCCTGCCGCAATCCCATGACATCTGATGGTCCAAAGGATGTTTTACAGGGGGATACGGCATCTCCGGTGGAATCAGCGTATAACCACCGGCAACAACATAAAGAGAATGATCTCTGTCTTTTCTACTTACCGGAAGATATCGATAAAAGTAGGTCAGGCCTTTCTTCATTCTGGTGTCATAAAGTACTATATTTTTGTCATTCTGTCCATTGTCATTGCAGTCTGATTCATATTTAATAGTGACATAAAGGACATCCTGTCATGAAACATAAAGAAACAATGACATCCCGGGAACGTGTTCTAAAAGCGCTTAACCACCAAATTCCGGACCGCATCCCTATCGATCTGGGCGGATTCCAGACCGGTATCCATAAGCTGGCTTACATGGATTTAATCAAGTATCTCGGTATCCATGATGAGCTGACCATTCTCGACCCGGTACAACAACTTGCCAAACCATGCGAAGAAGTCTTAAAGCGTTTTCACGTTGATTTCCGTTATGTAGTAGTGCACGGACCGGACAACTTCAAGGGCGGCATCGAAAAGAACATGCGGAACGGCAGGTTGTGGCACGATCTCAGGGATGAGTTCGGAGTAGTCTGGTCAATGCCCGACGATCAACAGCTATTTATGGACATCACACACCACCCGCTCGCAGAAGCAACAATTAAAGACATACAGAACTATCCATTCCCAAAAGGAGATGATCCGACACGCTTCACCGGTCTTCGCGATCAGGCCCTGAAACTCCGCAAAGAAACACCTTACGCCATAAGTACCGGTATTGGCGGCGTCGTTTATGAAATCTGCTGGTATATGCGCGGTCTGGAACAATGGTTCGTCGATACAATAGAACAACCTGAATTCTGCGAAGCCCTGCTTGACCGGACACTGAAATATTGGATGGGCTATTATAAATGTTTCATGGCAGAGATCGGCGATCTGGCAGACGTAATTATGATTGGTGATGACCTCGCTGGCCAGAATGGGCCCCTGTTTTCCGGTGATTTCTACCGTAAAGTCGTCAAACCCCGTCATAAGAAACTGGTCCAGTATATCAAGTCACTGACCAAAGCTAAAATATGGTATCACACGTGTGGATCATGCACATCGCTACTGCCTGAGTTGAAAGACAATGGAGTGGATATAGTCAATCCAGTTCAGATCAGTGCTGATAATATGGATCCGGCACGATTGAAAAAAGATTTCGGCGACAAACTTGTCTTCTGGGGCGGTGCATGCGATTCACAGCATATTCTGCCATTTGCAGCACCGGAAAAAGTCAGGGAAGATGTCCGTAAAAACATCGAAGCATTCAAACCAGGTGGCGGGTATGTTTTCAATAATGTCCACAACATCCAGGCCGGTGTCCCGGCACAGAACATTGTAGCGTTATATGACGCTGCATACGAATTCGGTTTCTACAGTTAAAATAAACCAGGGAAAGGGTAAAAAATGAAATATATAATATTACCTGTCATGTTATGTGTTTTTCTCAGCGTTACCGGCTTTTCCGTCTCGGCCGGCAATATCGATAAACTTGAAGATCAGTTCAGGAACCTTCCCATGGAAGCAAAACGACTGACCGGTCCGCTCTTCTGGCTGCACGGTGATGAAAGCAAGGAACGGCTCGAAATGTATCTTGAAAAAGTCACCGAGAGCGGTAACGGCAGTTTTACCGCCGAATCACGTCCGCACAAAGACTGGCTCGGTGAAGGCTGGTACCGCGACCTCGCAATATGCCTCGAAGCGGCAAAGAAACATGACTTGAAAATGTGGATCTTCGACGAAAAATGGTGGCCGAGCCAGGGAATTGGAGGAAATGTTCCATCACGTTATGCTGCCAAACGTCTCTCAGCCGAGGCCGTTGAAATCGAAGGTCTCCGTTTATTCGAAGCCAATGACCATTCCGGCGAACGATACATAGCCACGCTGGCAGGCAAATTGAATACCGATGGAAGAATCGACGGCAATACGCTCATTGACCTGAAGAACAAAATCAAAAACGGTAAAGTATCCTGGAAGGTCCCGGCCGGCAGGTGGAAAGTAATGAAGTTCACCCATGTCCAAGGACCGGGATTGAGCCAACACCGCGGCAAACAACTCAGTGTTGATGGCGCCAGCCGTGACTGTGTTGACTGGTTCATAAAAACAGTTTACCAGCCGCACTACGACAGGTTTAAGAAGGACTTTGGCAAAACCATTCCAGGATTTTTCTACGACGAACCGGAGACTCTCGGTGATTGGGGTACAGAACTCAACTCTACCCTTAAAAAATGGAACGTGGACTGGAAAAAAGCCTATGTTGCCTACAAATTTGAACTGGCCGGCGAAGAACAGACTGCAGCCCGTTACCAGTATCTCGATGCATTCGCAGAAACCTGGGGTCGCGAAATGTATGGCCGCACGTCGGAATGGTGCCGCAAACACAACGTGATATCAATGGGTCATTTCATGGAACATGGCGCTCTTTATGTTAATCGTAACTATTGCGCAGGTGACATGATGCGCCTGCAGAAATACAGCGACATGGGCGGAATTGACCTCGTGTGCCAGCAGATGTACCCCGGCCAACGTCCGCACGACATTTACCAAACACCCAAGTTGGGCAGTTCAATTACCCATGTTTATAACAAATCTGATGATGTAACCATGTGCGAGATGTTCGGAGCATACGGACAGAAGATCACCTATCCCCAGATGAAGTGGCTTACCGACCAAATGCAGGTACGCGGAGTAAATTTCATGATCCCCCATTCTTTTAATCCGCGCTCTCCTTACGATACCGATTGTCCCCCTTATTTCTACAACAGTGGATTTGAACCGCGTTACCCGCTTTACAGGGTTTATGCGGACTACACCAGCAGACTCGCCCTGATGCTGACCGGCGGCAGGCATATCTGTCCAATTGCAGTCCTTTTCGGAGGCAACACCAAACACGTCGGTAAATCAATCACTCCTGAGGACATTACATCAGCAATCCAGGATTCTCTCTACGACTGTGACTGGCTGCCGTTCGAAGTATTTGAGAATGATGCCAGGTTGTCAGGAAATGAAATCAAGCTCTACTCGGAGCGTTACAAGGTCTTGATTGTTCCACCGGCAGAAGTGGCACCCTACGCAACATTTGAAAAGACGAAAAAATTCTTTGATAAAGGCGGGATTGTGATTGGTTATGGTTTCCTACCCTCGAAATCGGCAACGATCGGCAAAACTTCAGCAGATATTACCGCGCTGTGTTGTGACATCTGGAATGATCCTGCAGCACCTGGTCTTACAGCCTGCCGGAAAAACAGTAAGGGTGGACGTTCCTACTTTCTGAGTGAAAAACCAACAGCGGAAGATATCTCGCAGGTACTGGAGAAAGAAGCAGGAATACCACCCGTTCTAAAGGTTCTTGAGGGTGACACAGGCAACTGGCTCCATGTTCTCCACCGCGTCAAAAACGGACAGGATATATTCCTCGTCTGTAACCAGAACCACGAAGGTACTGCACGCAATTTTAAATTCCGCACTATCGTCGAAGGAATACCGGAAATATGGGATTCCATGCGCAACGAAATCAATTCTGTACCATACCAGCGAAATGGCAATAGTGTTGATTTTGAATTAACTCTCGAACCGGATGAAAGTGTACTTATTGTATTTCAAGCCAGGAAGCGCGAACTGCCGGAACGGCTTGGACCAACGGTAAAACCTTTAAAGGAGATTTCCGTTATCCGTAATACAGCAACTGTGGACGCCGAACCGCAGGTCCCTCAGACCGCCACAAAGAAACTGACACTGAGCCCGGTAAAAGCAGATATTTTCAACGGAACATGTGAAGTGCCAAATTCAATAGATCTGAAAAAGTCCAGGATCTGCATCGAGCTGGATGAACTTGCACCTGAAGCCGCGGCTAATATTACTGTTAATGGAATCTATACCGGCGGGTTCATTGATAAACCATTCCGGCTGGATATAACAAAACATTTGAAAATTGGAACAAACACAATACGCATCGTTCCGTTTGCGCCAAAGTCAGCAAAGCTGGTGATTTATCAATAGGAAGAAATACAAATGGTCTGACCGACATCAGAAGAGGTAACTGATACCGCAAAGGATCACGTCGGTGTCCCGGTCATAGTCCGTGAGAATACGGTTCCAGGACGCACGAATGCCCCAGTTTGGATGGAACCGGTAACTGCCTGTTAATGTTATAATTCCTGATAAAGTGTTGTCATTATCTTGTTCATTGTGCTCATCAGAATAATTATCAGACGCACCATACACACCACCGCCGAAACCAAGAGTTAAGTGATCACTGCAAAATCTCTTTCCCAGCCAGAGCTGAGAAGCAAATCCATTACGATCGATCATGTCGTTATCACCTTCATCGATCCATGCAATGGTCCAGTCCAGGTATCGCCAGAGACTTCTCCGGTATTCGATACTTACTGCCGTCGAAGGTTCGGAACTGAAACTATTAACGATCGTCACGCCGCTGAATATCGTTATTTCGTTGTGAGTTGTATTCTTGTCCTGTGATTGTGAACTTACGAGCGGTCCCGGTGAAGGCGGGGATTCAAGCTGGTATCCAATCCCCAGGAGGACCGACAGGGTTTCCATTCCGTCGGTTTCAATACCATTGGCACGCAACCGGAAAAGCCAGCGGTTTTCCGTATACCAGGTCGCTGCAAGGCTGGCCATTATTCCCCATCCATGATCATTAATATAGGGGTCTTCGGAAGATATCCGTGTGGTATCGGAATAATAATAGGGCCCTACTCCAACAGCCAGGGAGAGTCTCCTGTCAAGCATGTTGACACGAGCCCATAATTGGCCGGTATGGCCGTCCCGATGGTGATCAGGTAAATGCCCTTCGTTCAAATATGAAAGGCTGAAAGCAAGAGGTTCTCCCAATCCCTGCATATATTCATATTGCCATGAGTACGAACTCTCATGCGTTTCAGTATCGCGTAGCGTACCACCAAGAAAAGAAAATTCCTGTGCCCGGACAGGACATATAAATACCAGCATAATGACAACAATAATCCATCTCATATTGAATCTCGTTTACCATGATCTGTTCCCCCTTTCCGGATCATCAGACCGAGAAAGCAGAAACCAACCAATACAGGAAATCAATGCGGGGAATGTCCTTCGCAAAAAAAAGGAGGACAAGCAACCTTTTTTTAGTACCTATTAATAATCAGAAGTTACAGGCTGCTGTCAGGATTAAATTGCGACCGGGTTCATTGACACCTGATCCATGAATGCGGTAATCCTCGTCGAACACATTCTCCAAAGCCAGGCTCAATGCCAATGCCTTGGTCAACTGCGTTCCAGCCCGGATATGGCACACGGCATAACCTGGTGTCCCACCCGGAGGGATACGTTGTGTATCCAGTTTGTCTTCAACGGACAATTTGTCAGCTTCGGCGGCAAAATCACCAACCAGTTCGCACCAGTATTTGGCACGTTCGCTTTGCCATCGAAGCCCGATTTCAGCTGTTGGCGGCATGAGACGGGAAATATAATCACGTTCTTGTTCAGACGAAGAGGACGTGGGATATGAATCTACTTTTCCATCAGTCAGCGATCCCGCAAACCAGACAGACCACTGCGGCATAAAGTAATAGGTTTCCGATATTTCAACACCCTGGACATAACCATGACCAGAGTTCTTTTTTATCACTTCGGTATAACCGTCGATAATCTTACCGGTAGGTGTACGAATAATCATGTCGTCGATTGAGGTATAGTAATAGCTGATTTGAGATACAAGTTTTTCGATCCTGGACTTGAAGCCGATTTCATAGGCAATGAAACGTTCGGGATCAAGATCCGGCGAAATCTGTTCGATCTCGCTGCTGCGCGCTATGTCATAACGTGTCAAGTCCATCAGGCTTGGCGCCCGGAAACCCTGTGAGACATTGGCATAAAATGTATGATGCCGGTCTTGCGTGATTGGAACGAGCAACCGCAACGCACCGGCAGCAGACTGCCAGTCGTCACTAAGGGACATCCGTTCGCCAGTGATCGGATGTTTGACCTTATCTGCATCGGTAGAGGCATATGTATAGCGGAAACCGGGAATGATATCCAACCTACCGTCCAGACAGGGAATGGCGTCCTGCACAAAGAGTCCCGCGATATCGTATGACGCATCATCCGCCAAAGTACCCTGGATCTCAATTTTATCCAGACTGCCATCCGCCTTATACTTACGTCCATAGGAATCAACAATGTCATGATAATAGTCCAATCCATAAACCCATTGTCCTAATGCAGTCTCGGACTCGAGCTGGAGGGTAGCACCCCATGTTTCAACATCAAATCCCTGTCGTTCGATCTTGTCGTCCTTCTTCACGCGATACAAATCTTCGCCCTGGGCGTGGCGGGATAATGTCAGATTCAAACCATTTACAAAACCATCAATGTTTTTTACCTGATATTTCATATACGTTAAATCGCGGTCCTGATCATAGGACTCAACTTTACCATCGCCACGAGAAAGTCCTTCCCAGTCAATACCGTAAATTGTTCTATGTGTACGCCATGCGTCATTCTCCCGGACCGACTGATGACCCAGAGTGAATGTTGAATTTCTGTCTATGTAATAGTTCAACTTGGCATCAAAGTCCTGTTCATCATATCCGGAGTGCTTCTGGGTACCCACATTCTTACCGCCTCTGAGGTCTCCGAAATCTTTATACGAATAGCCAGCGACAAACCCGAGCTTTTCACTGATACGGCCTCCGAGCTGAACACGGCCAATATTCGACTCCTCGGCCAGTGCACCGCGATAATACAACCGACGTTCCCATAAAGGTTCACCTGTCCAATCCGGAGGATCAATAGTCAACGCATTCATAACCCCGCCGATCGCGTCACTTCCGTACAATACAGATCCCGGCCCCATTACCAGTTCGTAACTGCCGATAGACAGGGAATCTACTGTATTCCAGTACTGGTTGGGACCACTGCGAAATGTAGAATTATTCAGCCTTATCCCGTCAATCATGCAAAGTGTTCTGTAACCGGTAAAACCTCTAAGGTAAGGAGAACCCTGACCATAGGAAGTCTTCTGTACCATGACAGACGGGACACCTTCCAGCATATCGGGTGTTGTGCGATTTGCTTCACGCAATGCGCCATCGCCACCATCCAACCGATAAGTGGCACTGGGTTCAGATTGGACATCCCTGACAACCCGGGATGCAGTGATAACAACCTCTTTCAAAGAAACAGCCGTACCTGTGCGATTCGTATCGACGCCTATCTTACCAGTTGATGTATCTGCAGCTTGAACTATGAAGGAAACACTCAGCGTCACGAATATCATTCCCGATACCAGCCAGTTGCCCGCCTGTTTAATCATTACAGTCCTCATCACTCCCCCGCATTTGCCTGTATTCCTTATCATCCTTATGGCTTCTTTAGGATATCCATCCTTTATATTCATATACGTTTGCCATCAAGGAAAAGGGACAATCTATTTCTCGTATTAACGTTCCAATTTTCGAATTGGTTCAATAAGAAGGAAAAAAGATTTTATTTATATTTTTTCTTCCTGCCCTTTTCCCTTCACCAGTTCAAATCTTACCGGAAGCTCTGCTGTCAGATGACCATCTGTATTGTTTTTAGTCACTGGCGGTGGAAAAGGAGCAGTCTGATAGACGGCCCTGACGGCGGCATCACGAAGGGAATCATCCGCTAAAGATGTGTCTGATGACACATTGACAAGCTTTCCCTGCGCATTGATCGTCAACTTCAGTTTTACGACACCTTCCAGCCCGCGGTTACGCGCGGACAACGGATAACGCAGGTTCCTGGAAATTGCGTGGCTCACACTTGACCAGTATGCGGATATTGCATGACCATCACCCCCCAGACTTTGTGATGATTGTGACTTTGTACCACTCTGTCCACGAGGACTTCCAGTTTGCGCCACTTTACCCGTAACTCCGGACAGCATGGAATTTGTTGTTGCCGAACGGGTAGTTATTGACGGCATATTGTCGGACAACTGTTTTTTTGCAATTGAAACCTTCTGTTCTGTCCTGAGAGCTTTTACTGGCACCGATAATGCCTTTGGAATCGGTGCTTGATATCTCGCAATCTCCGGCTCTTCCATATCTTCGACAGATAACTGTTCAGATATCGGCTGCGCCCTGGGTTTCGACGATTCCGTATTTACGGCTATCTCAAATTCCATTATTTCAGAATCATCTCTAGAAGAAGATTTTGGTTCCTCTTTCTTCTTAGAAGATTCCGTATTGAACATGGATGGCGGTGAAGCAGGGGGCAAATTCACAGAATAAATCTCGAATTGTCTAAAATCCGGATTTGATCCTGAATCACTAAAGGTAAACATACACAAGATCAGAAATGTAATAACAACAGACGAGTATAACGAAACCGGAGAATAACCGCTTGATGTAAAAAGTGATTGCAGCTGAAATCTTCGCATGTACTCGACAATTTCCCGAGTAACACGGACTATGCGTAAGACTTTTTTCGCGGAAACAACACGGATCGACACACCATTCCGCAATTCGTCAGATTTATCTTTCCTTTTAAAAAATACGGGTTCTTTCTGCCATATTTTCGAACGGAATCGAAACTTGTTTCTCACCCGATTCATACCATTAATTTGCGCGACATTTCTGGAGAACAAGAATGGCATAACTGGTGACAAGTACCGGGTCCGATTCCCAGAACTGGCCGTCCTGATTGACCCAACTTCCGTCTTTCGCCTGCAGTTGGGTAAGTTTCTCGATCAATTGTTTCTTCCATGGTATGGGATCACCCTTCACTGAAGGAATGGAATCACCGCCTGCAAGTTGCAACGCTTTTGCCATTATGGTGTAGTAATAAAATAGTCCTTTCAGGCCCATGCCCGGATTTTCATCCACAGACCAGTGACGGGCTGCCCACTGCAGCGCCGAAGTCACGCGGGGATCATTCCGGTCAAGCTGGGCGTAGATCATGGATTCCAAACCTGCGTAAGTCATACTGCCAAAACCACGAAGCTTGACAGTACCTTCTTTTCCAACCTTTGTACCACCGCGCTCACCAGTCGCCGCATATCCAAAACCACCATAATTTTCAGAATCACTTTTGTCCTGGTCCTGAAGTTTTGAGATAAACTTCATGGCAGCAACCCAATCTACATCCACTTTCTTATCGCCGGAAGGTCTCATGTCCTCCAGTTCCTGAGTTGCCCTCATGGACATAAGCACCCAAGCAGTATTACTTAAATCTGCACGGTCTTGTTGACTATTACCAGGCCGTTCATATCCGAATCCTCCCTCCCCTGGTGAGTCACCTTCGAGTTGACTGCCAGCCACAAACTCTCTTGCTTTGAGAATAATCTGAACATATTTTTTCGGGTCATAGTAATGAAGAGCCGTCATGCAAATGGCTGTATTATATGTTGAAAGACCGCCGCTCCCTCTGCCTTCTGTCGCAGGCTTGTAAATACCTCCATCCTTCTGGGCAAAACCGGCGACAAACTTGGCCGCTTTCGCGCAAATATCCGCCTTGTCAGGATAATCACTTAGCGTAAAAGCCCAGAGGCCAAGTGCCGTCATGGCTGGATAACCCGGATTTGACCATGAACCATCCTCTTTTTGCTTACTTTTCAGCCAATCAAGCCCTTGTTTCACCGCTTTTTTGGCAGAAGATTCTGTTTCAGCATTTACATTTCCCGTTTGTCCGGAAACTGACAAACATAACATGCATAAAGTCATTAGACCTGCGAAGACTGTTAATTTCTGGATTTTAGTCTGCATTTTGTCACCTTTGTGTTAAATAAATTAAGAATATAAATATCACATTCGTTTCTATAATAATAAACGGTTGTAAAGCCAAAAAGGTTCAATTAATCGCGAAAACAGTCTTATGTCCGATAAAAATACTCAGATTTTCGAAGAAAAATCAGATGAATCTTTGATGCAAAGCATCGCAAGTGGTTGTCGAGACGCTTTTTCCATATTGGTTAAACGACACCAGAGAACTTTAATGAACTTTTTCTATAGGATGGACGTTTATAATAGTGACATAGATGATTTGGTGCAGGAAACATTCCTGCGACTTTTTAATTATCGGGAAAGGTATAGACCAACAGCCAGGTTTGTTACTTTTTTGTACCTGATGGCGCGCCAGGTACAAATAGATCATTTTAGGAAAAAACAGCGCCGGGCAAATTTTCTGGAGGTTTTTAAAAAAGAACCTTCGGAAAACCTGAACCAGGTAGAAACTGGCGCCAGCGAAGACAGGAAAGTCCAGATTATGAATGCACTGGATACACTTTCTGATGAGATGCGATGCGTTGTTGTCATGAATATTTACGAAGGACTAAAATACAAGGAGATTGCAGAGATTCTCGATATTCCCCTGGGTACAGTGAAAACCCGGATGTTTCATGCTTTTCAAAAACTCAGGAAGGTTATAAGTCATGAAAACTGAGAATTCAGATATTCCTCAAAAGCTGACATGCCCCGATCCGGCTGACGTTGCCGCTTTTCTCCGCGATGAATTGGAAACTGCCGAACAAAAAACAATAGAAAAACACATTGAAACATGTCCTTCATGTCGAAAGCTGGCCAGCGAACTAAATTCAACAATCCTTGAACTCAAGAACTGTCCTTTAACATACAAGTCCAGTACAGACCTTACCGATCAGATATTGAAGAAAATTCCTTCTGATACTTCGCAACCCTCCGCTGCTCTTCATTTTCCGGGAAAGGTTTTATGGCAACCAGTACTTCGTATTGCCGCTGGTTTTATCGTACTCGCAACAGTCGCGACTGTTATTCTATTCTGGCGGAACACCAATAACAGTATTTCTGATAATGGTTTTGCCTTGTTTTCTCAAAAGAAAGTTTCGGCTAACTCTTTACATCAACCTCCTATTCCGGAACCCGGCCATGTTACAGGAAACAATTCAAAAGCACTCAATGAAACTTTTAGATGGCTTGCATCAGCGCAAGAACCATCCGGCCGGTGGAACCCTGTCAGCTGGGGAGGAAACAGGGAATATACCCTGGCACTGAACGGACTTGCCTTGTTGACATTTGCCAAGGCGCCTGAAGTTGCCGCGAAAAATAACACAGTAATCGACAGGGCTGTTAAATATATCGTAAGCTGTCAGAATGAAAGTGGACTGTTTGGGGATGAAGTCGAAGGCATGATGTATAATCACGGCATCGTAACAGTAGCATTACTGGAAACTTATGCCATAAAACGCGACTCCTCACTGAAGGCCCCGATAGACAAGGCACTGGACTTTATAAAAAATCAGCAGTTGATCACCGGTGGCTGGGGATATGTGAACCGTGCAGGAGAGACGGCAAATACATCAATTGCCATCTGGCAACTGCAGGCGCTTCTTCTTTCTTCAAAACTGGGCTGGAAAGACCAGGTACCCTGTCTTCATAAAGGCTTATTCTGGCTGGGCAGTATGATTGATGACAAAGGACAATTCGGTTATGACCGTCCTCAGCATTCTCCGGAAGGTTCAGAAACTCTCACTGCAATGGGCGCACTATGCATGTTCATGGCTTCCGAGGAAATAACACTGCAAAATAAAAATATACTTCTGCAGTTGAAAAGGACCCTTGTATCCCTGAAACAGGAAAACGGCAGTAATGATTTTTACCGGTGTTATTTCCAGGCCGCCGCATTTCAAGCGGCAAAAACCGATGAATACGACCGAATGCTGGCAGGACTTCAACAGTCATTGCTTACCGCACAGGAACAATCGGGTGGAAATGCCGGATCATGGTCTCCACGTGATCGATGGGGTTCAGTTGGCGGACGTATCTACAGTACTGCTGTGGCAGCCCTTACACTCGAACTGGGACCTAGATGGATTAAAACGTCTGAACGCCACGATCCTGCAGGTATTTTTTAAGTTGTCCAATACCTATTATGTTGAAATGAAATACCGAAGCAGCGAGCAATATTACCGCTCCTGCCTGCACGGCTTCATAAAAATGTTCAAGTTTTCCGGCTCCACCTGATGCCACAACATCCGCCGATGTCACCTTTTTGATACTTCGAATCAAGGGAAGATCATATCCTGTTTTCACACCATCGGTCGATTTACTGGTCGGAAGAATCGTTCCAACACCAAACCCGTCAATACGTTTTGCCCATTCGACCGCATCGGTTCCGGTGGCCGTTCTGCCTCCATCTATGTAGACTTCGTAGCCGGAAGGTAATGATCCATTCTGCGCCGCATCAATGGCAACCGTTATACAACCAGAACCGAATTCCCTGACCATCTCCTTGATAACCTCCGGCTTACGAAAAGCCGCACTGCTAGTGGAAATTTTATCGGCACCAGCCTTAAGCACAGCAGCGGCAGATGCAACATCTGCAATGCCGCCACCTACCGTAAAAGGAACAGTCTTGACCTTCGCCACCTTGCGCACGATCTCAAGCATAGTTGGCCTGTTTTCAACTGTAGCCGTTATATCAAGCATCGCGAGTTCGTCAGCGCCTGCCTGACAGTAGGCCTTTGCACACTCAACAGGATCTCCGGCGTCACGGATATCAACAAACTGTACGCCTTTTACAACCCTGCCATTCTGCATATCCAGACATGGCATAATCTTTGCGCTTAAACCCATGATATTTTCTCTCTTTCCTCGTTTATAAATTTCCGGTTATAAACGGCATTGGCCGGTTTTGTTAATTTACGCAAACTGTTTATGGACACGTTCCAGCATTTCAACAATGGAAATCTGCTGAGGACACTTTTTTTCACATGTCTTGCATTTCTTACACGCGCCTGCCCGTTGAGATTCCGGCAGGGTATTATAAAGATTACGACAGAGCGACAATGTGTTCCCCTGGAATATTGTCATATTGTTGTATAATTCAAAATTGACCGGGATATCCAATCCCGATGGGCATGGCATACAGTAACGGCACTTTGTACATGGAATAGGCGACAACTTGCGATATGCCTTCTGAATTTCGGAAATGATTGCACGTTCCTTCTTGTTCAGCCAGCTTTCCAATGATCTGTTTGCCGACTCGACATTCTGCCTGGTCTGTTCCATGTTGTTCATCCCGCTGAGGACAACGGAGATTTCAGGTTTGTCCCACAACCAGCGGAATGCCACATCCGCCGGCCTGCATTTTGTCCCGGCACGATCCCATATTTCCTTTATCGGAGGCGGCGGATTGGCCAGGGACCCGCCGAACAACGGTTCCATGATGACAATTCCAAGCCCTTTACGGGCCGCATAGTGCAGTCCCTTTGTTCCTGCCTGCACGTCCTCGTTTACAATGTTGTATTGCAGTTGGCAAAACGACCAGTCATAACTATCGACAATTCCTGTGAATACATCGTAGTGGTCATGAAAGGAGAACCCCAACTCTCCAATATGTCCATCCGATTGGGCCTTCTCAGCCCATTTGATCACACCCAGTTTCTTCATTTTAGGCCACGAATTTTTCTGCAGGCAATGCAGCAGGTAGAAATCAATATGGTCTGTCTGCAACCGGGAAAGCTGATTATTGAAAAAGCGATCAAAGTCATCCTTCTTTTCCACAAGCCAGACCGGCATCTTGGTCGCAATATAAACTTTTTGCCGATAACCGTCTTTAAGCGCGTTGCCTGTTAAACTTTCACTTTTTTCACCGTGATAGGTATAAGCTGAATCAATATAGTTGACTCCATGGTCAATGGCATATCGCAGCATTTGAATGGCAGTCGGCTCATCGATATCAGCTTCAGTTCCCCTGGTGGGAAGCCGCATCGTCCCGAACCCGAGAATTGAAACTTTTTTCTGTTTTTTCCCTAATGTCCTGTATTGCATTGATCGATTCCTGTCTGGTTTCTGTTTGAGGCCTTAGTATCACAACATCGCTGCTTTTTGTCGAGACTGGTTTCTTCCGGAAATAATCAAATCTATCCGCCCGACAACAATCCCAATGTTCAACTTTTTAAAGCCGGCTCTGAAGGTAAACGCGACTTTCCCTGTTTATGTTTAAAATCGTAAAAATAACGGTTCGGGAAGTCTGTGTTGGTCCCGTTAAAACATTCCTTCAACTCCCTCCCGTGGAAGAAAAGCGTTTTGAGCATTACCCAGTCACCAAAATGATCGAATTTGCGGCAGGAAGTCATGATATGTACACCACGCAAAGTAATAAATTTCTTCCCATGTTCCCGGCCATATGTTTTCAGGCGTTTTGCAAAGTCAAGATCCTCTGCAACCAGAAGATTTTCGTTGAATCCGCCTATGGCCTCGAAATCACGGCGATAACACCAGTACAGGCCGCCGGAAAGTCCGGTAAAAAGCAGGCACATTTTGAGCAGAATCCCGGTTAATATGATCCCAAGCGACACCCTCTCCAGACCTATATGAACTCCACCGCCAATATATTTCCCAGTCTGCAGTGCCCTGTCGATTTTCTGCAGCATGTTCTCCGACATCCAACTATCGGCATCGATGGTCATAAGTATTTCGCCGGTTGCATGTTTTGCCCCTGCGTTTCTGATCTTGGCAAGATTCTTATCGTCGTTCATAACGATCTTCGCGCCCCAGTCACGTACTATCTTCTCCGTGCCATCAGTACATCTGTTTAGAACAACTATTATTTCCACCTCGGAGGGATAAGCGGCCGAAGCACGGCCGATGGAATCGAGACATTTACCGATAAAACATTCCTCGTTATGTGCAGGTATGATAACCGAAAATTTCATATCTTAATCAAAATCCACCGGAATAGTTATTTGACGAAATACCTCCCTCTGAGGTGTTGGAGTGCTGGATTAATAACGCCAGTATTCTTTTTGCCAAAACCAAATGGTCTTCGTTTCCGTTATCTCGCCAACCTTATCCACTTTAACACGTTGATCATTTTTATCGACTTCAAAGAGTCTTGGACTCCGTGTTATTGTCCGGCTAACGCAACCACTGCAGAACATTATTACAAGGAGAAATATAAATGCTATTTTCTTCATAACTACTCCTTTTAACAACCTGCAAATAATGCCTTCTACCAGTAAGTTTCATACCTGCCGTGAAAGAAGCAGTTCTATGATCTTCTTCGCAAACAGATGACAATGACCACCGGAACGCGCAGTTACAAGGTCATTATCAACAACAACATCTTCGTTTGTATAAATAGCGCCATAGGCTTTGGCGTCCCCTATCAGATTGTTATGCACAACCACGCGACGGCCCTTCACAAGTTCAACTGCAGGGGCAACAAGCCACATGCCATGGCAGATGATACCCTTCAGGATACTCTTCCGGGCGAAAGCTCTTTTCAGGAACTCGGTGGCAGGCGGCAGCTTATTCACATCTTCCGTATAACGTAACCTGTCGGCCACCATTCCCGAAGGTACAATAATGCAGACATACGACTGAAGTTCTGCATCGGACATATTCTCAAAGCTCTCATGGCACTCAAAAGGAACCTGATAGTCATGTCCCTTGAAGGTGATGTTCTTATTACCCCACAGGCGTGTCAGGAACCGGACATCCATTCCCTCCTCTGCAAAACGGCGCTGGTAATACCAGATCTCCGGTTCATAAAAATCAGTTTCGATTAAGATGCCTATCTTCCTGCCTTCAAGTTTCATAATGGGCTCCCATATAATTGCACATAACCGGAAATATTATTTCTTTGCTCTCTTTATAATGAAGGAATTTCTGTTAACCCCGCCAATCCGCTGATAATCAAACCTGTCAACATTCTGAAGGGTAAGGTAAACCCCCAGGCCTCCAATAGGTCTTTCTTCCAGGGGCTTCTTCAGGCTTTCGGCCGGAGGTACGGCAAGCTTGCGCGCGTCAAACTCCGGAGAAGTATCTTCCATAACCAGGGTTACATTCTCATCCGTAATCTCAGCCACGATGGAAATATTGCCGGTTAAACCATTTTTTCCATAACCATGTACCATGATATTCGTCGCTATTTCGTCTATTGCAAGGCTGAGCCCGTAAGCCTGGTCTTTTGTCAGCCCCGCAGTCGTACACGCATCCATGGTGTACTGCCGCAACGCAGACAGGGACTCAAGGGTCCCCGGAACTACAAGGGAATTCTTCTTAGTCAACATAAGAAGCCTGAACATAAACTGAACGATCGAATCCGCTCATCTTCAACGTATTCAAGACAGGGCCGCTTGCCCCTATCACGTAGATGTTCACATCAGCGCCCATCTTCTGCTTTGCAAAGATCAGAATACGCAAACCGGCGCTGGCCATAAAGGTGAGTTTGTCCATGAACATTACCAGGCGATTCGGTTTTTGCCGGGCGGCCTTCTCAACAGCCTCCTTGAACTTGTCCGACACACTCGCATCAACTTCACCTTCAAGCACAATCTTTGCAACACCGTTATTGACATCCATCGATATATTCAACGCCATAGTTTTACTCCTTGATTAGAGCTACCTTGCCAGCAGAATAATAGCAGATCTTGGTCCAACAAGAAAATCATTTTGATTTTGCAGGGGTATTTCCATGCCGGGAATACAGATGTCGCCCGGATACTCAACCCCCGTATTCGCAAAAAGATGCCATTTCTTGCCCGACGGCGGATCCGGCAGGGAGAATGAAAGGCTTTCCCAGTAACTGTTAACCGCAACATAAATCGTATTGTCTTTCGCGGCCCCACCCTTGGCATGCCTGCCGTCGAGCATGAAGGCAAGAATACGGGACTCATTCGACCAGTCCGCATTCCATTTCTGCACACCGTGCCATGTAATGTCGGCCACCCCGCTTCCGACATAATCGCGGTTCTGAAAATGTGTGGGCGAACGCAGGACCGGGTGAGCCCTCCTGAATGCAATCATGTTCCTGAAGAAACGCAGAAGATCCGTATTCTTCTCCACCAGTGACCAATCCATCCAGTTGAGATCGCTGTCATGACAGTATGTATTGTTGTTTCCTTTCTGCGTGCGGCCGATCTCATCACCCATCAGCATCATTGGAACACCCTGGCTGATTATTAATAATACGGCGGCATTCTTGACAAGTTTATGGCGCAGCCACCTCACTTCCGAACTTTCGCTATCACCTTCATGTCCGCAGTTCCACGAGAAATTATCGTTTGAACCATCACGGTTGTTCTCGCAGTTCACTTCGTTGTGCTTGCCGTTATACGAAAAAAGATCATACAGGGTAAATCCGTCATGACAGGTGACAAAGTTTATGGAAGCCGTCGGACCGCGTCCATTCCTGTCGTAAAGATCCGGAGAACCCTGGACCCTTTGTCCCATCTTGCCAACCATGCCTTTGTCTCCCCTGAGAAATTTCCGCACATGGTCCCGGAATTTTCCGTTCCACTCAGCCCACCGGCCATACGCCGGGAAAGAACCGAGCATGTTCAGTCCGCCCGCATCCCAGGCCTCTGCAATCAGCTTGCACTTGCCCAGTACCGGGTCAAAAGCCAAGGTTTCCAGAAGAGGCGGATTGGGCAGCGGGGCTCCCCGCGGATCACGGCCAAGAATGGCAGCAAGATCAAAACGAAACCCGTCAATGTGATATTCGGATGCCCAGTAACGCAGGCAATCCAATACCATGTTGCGGACAATGGGATTATTGCAGTTCAGCGTATTACCACATCCGCTGAAATTAAAATAGTAACCTTCCGGGGTGAGCATGTAATACGTGCTGTTGTCCACACCCCGAAACGAGATCGTCGGTCCCTTTTCGTTACCTTCAGCGGTGTGGTTGAAGACAACATCCAGCATTACTTCTATGCCGTTCTTGTGAAGGTGTTTCACCATGTTCTTAAGCTCATCCACCTGCATCCCGAACTTGCCGGTGGCGGCATAGCCTGACTTCGGCGCAAAGAAACCAACCGTGCTGTAACCCCAGTAGTTATAAAGCATCTCGCCGGTCGACGGGTTGGGCCGGCTGTTCTCGAACTCGTCAAACTCATAAACAGGCATCAACTCAATGCAGTTAATACCAAGCTGTTTGAGATAAGGTATTTTCTCAACCAGCGCTGCATATGTACCAGGGAACTTCACCTTCGATGAAGGATGGCGGGTAAAACTCCGGACATGCGCCTCGTATATCACAAGGTCCTCGATCGGAGTCTCCAGCGCATGGTCGTCTTCCCAGTCAAAATCCTCGAAGACGAGACGGCCGCGATACTGGAACACTTCATTCCAGTCCGGCGTTTTTCCCCAGATGTCCCGGCCTCCTATCGCCTTTGCATACGGGTCGAGAAGTATCTTGGAGTTGTCGAAACGATGGCCGTTGGCCGGGTCATTCGGGCCGTCCATCCGGTAACCGTACTCGATGTTCTCGCAGTCAAGGTCAAAGACCACCATGCTGTAAACATTTCCTATCCGGAATGAATGCGGAAAAGGTATTTCCACCAGGGGCTTGGACGCGTGTTTCTCAAAAAGCACCAGGGTACACGACGTTGCATGCCGGGAGAATATGGAAAAATTAATACCGCCGGGAACCAGTGATGCGCCAAAAGGGTACGGTTTCCCGGGTCGCAGCTTGTACCCGGAGTGTTCATGCGTTGGATAAAAATCTATACGGCTATCCATGAATTATCTAACTGACTTTCAGTGACGCGACAGCTTCCTGGACATTTCCACTGACCACGAAGAAATCCAGGAATCCCGTGGCCGTCATTGTATCCTGGATTTGTTCCGACAACCCGACCAGCGCAACCTTTCCGTTACCTGCTGTCGCATGGCGGTAAAGGAGAAGCATCATTCTCAGGCCCGCGCTGGACATGAATGTCACGTTTCCCATGTCCATCACAACCGTTTTGTGGGCAGCCACAATCGGCAACAGTTTCTCCTGCGCTTCCGGGGCTGTCTTGCCGTCTATCTCACCGTGCATGAGAATAACAGTAATACCGTCCTGGAGCTTTGTTTCAATATTCATCATCAACCTTTAAGACTGCGCCTTACATGGCGTGATTGTAACTTTCACTTTCAATGACGACTGCGAATCCGGCAGTTTGACAGAAAGTGCTTCAGCGTCAAAATTACTGTATGGTTTCCCGTCAATTTCAACAGCGGTGAGTTTTACCCGTCCCTTGGGCAGAATATCCGGCGAAACACGGAGAATCCTGTCCCTGAAACCATCCGGCCGGGGCTTGAAATGAAAATTCATCGGCGTACCGGTAATAAGGAGGTTTGTATAGACAGCGGCCAGGTAACCGATTTCCGTCGAATGATACGCGCTCATGGAGTGACTTCCCTTGAAACGCTCCGTACCAAGCAGGTACGGCATGCCATTCGCAAGAACATTGAAATATACCGCACCATCGTCATGATCCAGGAAAAAGGCGTTGTAGAACGAGGACGATTCACGGGCATATTTCATATATTCATCATCCCCTAACACTCCCTTGAGAATGAGATATGCAAGAACTCCCTGCTCCTGCTGCCACCATGCTTTCCGGTCGTGCCAGACGAACCTGTGTTGCTTTTCTTCAGGGCCAAGTACACGTTCGACCGCGTCATACCAGCCGCCCCGCTGTTTATCCATTCCGACCTTTGGCATCAGTTTTGCGATTTTTCTGGCAAGTTTCTCGTACTTGCCCTTTCGCTTGAGACTGTTCATGCGCATCAGGTTCCATGCAATCTTCAGGTTATGACCGGCCAAGCCCCTGTTCTGTTGCCAGCCCCACGTCTGGTCCTTGCTCCAGTCCTCGAAAAACTTCTCCTGAACAAACGGACTGTGCTCGTAATCGGGAAAATGAGCCTCAATCGTATCAAAAGTTTCTTCAAGGAAAGCGGCATGGGCCTTGTCACCCGTCGCCAGCCATAAGTTCACAAGGTAAGCCGGGGCATGATCGCCAACCGAGTTCCAGTTCTTCTTCGCCCGGTTATTGCCCTTGTCAAGCGTAGGAGAACGGGGATCAAGATTGATTGGATCGATATTCGAAAAATATCCGCCCTTCTCCCGATCGATGAAATACCTCTGGAACAATTCAATGGTCTTGTTCGCATCGCTGAGGATCCGCGGGTCCCCAGTCAGCCGGTATGTCTGGACAGGACCGGCAAGCGCATAAATCTGTTCGTAGGCCGGGATAGAGTCATAGTCGTCACCGAATTCAGATGTCAGAAGCTTCTGCTCCCTGTCCCCGGAAACCTTTATGCCATGATACCAGTAGACAATGTCGTTATCGGTATCGACAAACCGCATGTGTTCGCGCAAATACTCCGTCCCCTTCTCGGCCGCCTCCAGGAAATCTTCGTTTCCTGTAAGCATGTAGGCTGAGGCCATTCCGTAAATGAGTCGCGAGATCGTGTCGGTTTCCTGCAGGTAATCACCTTTCTTGGCACCGCCAAGATGAAGAAATGTACGATAGTTATGATAATTGATAGGTTCGCTGGGATGGTTGAACTGCCATTTCAGATAACTCCGCGCTATAGAATTGACCTGCTTTACCCACCAGTCCGGCTCCTCGCAGCGGTAAACACCTGGTTTCTCACCAGAGAAAATAAACATTTTACCTTCCATCAGCTTGCCCTTGCCGTCCGGATAGAATATTCCGTAGGCATGAACAAACTGCCCGGGAGCAAACATGTTTTCCAGCGAATGCGGACACGGCTGAAAAGGCTCATCAAGATTTCGAAGGATCTGGCCATAAGATGTGGGAGTAATGGCAACCTCAAACTCCCTGCCGTCACTGGTTTTGATTCCAAAAACCTTTCTCGCCGAATCAAAATGCGTTACATAACCCGAAATTGTATCTGAGAATGAGAAGTTCATAACATTACACTCTATTCTTTCTAAAGTTCTTCAAAAAATACATTTTTGAAATCTACCGTTAAATCATTGCAGGCACAAGATGAAAGTCTTGAAGGAACCGGACACTGAACAGATTTCCGGGGGTTCAGGCAAATGGCTGCAATCCGCTTTTTCACTGTTGCAGAAACACGCAGTAATGTTAAAGTACAACACCAGAAATACGGAAATACTATATGAAAAAATGTTTCATAATCGTGGGGTTCCTGGGAACGGCGCTCTTATCGACATCCCTTGCCCAGGAAGCCAAAGACGCTCCGCCCTCTCCCTCGGCATATGTTCAATTACCTGTGTTATCCGCCTATAACTGGCGTGGCCAGGTGACCGACGACCGACTGGTTATCCAACCGTATATGTCGGTAACACGCTTCGGGTTCACCGCCAGCGCCTGGGGTAATTTTTCTCTCGATGATAAATACACAGGAAAACATGGTTTCTCGGAAGTAGACCTGACGCTCTCTTACCTTATTCCCGTGAGTTTCGCCGAAATCTCCTTTGGTGTCATAGATTACCTGCCAACCGTTACGAACGCTAACTGGTCTCTTCATGAAATGTTTATCATAGCCAAATACCCGAATAACTGGATAACACCCCGAGTTGAGGCATATCGCAGTTTTGATGACTATGTTGGCTACTACATACTGGGAGGCCTGTCTCACCAGTTTGAACTGGGCAAGAAACTCGCACTGACAGCTGATTTCTATTCAGGATTCGGCAGCAGCAAATGGAATGTCTATTCTTTTGGTGTTGACGGAAACCGCATGAATGATGCTGCTGTAAGCCTTGCGCTGAAATATCAACTCACTGACACCCTCTATCTTACCCCTAGCATCAAGTACGCCTGGTTGTGGGATTCCGTTATCAAAGCCGGTGCCAAAGAGATATTGCCCGCAACTTCTTCAGATTCAGAAATGCTGATCGGCGGCCTGGCCCTGGAATATTCATTTTGAACAAATATACCTGCGTATGATCCTGATATCCGTGCCTCGCTTTCGTCGCCCTGGCGGAATCAGCCAGGCCAGCGCTTCCTGAGGATTCTTTGAGTTTCCGCGGACCTGCGTACCCAGCTCAAGAACGGCAATGCCGTCTTTTGTGCGTATAACCGGCTGTCCAGAAAATCTGCCTTTACCCTTATACCTGCAAAGGACCCGGCCTGGCTTCCCCGGAAACCGGCCGCGATAAGTTTCCAGGTCCCTGATACAATATCGCCTGCCGCCAATATCAGCCTTAAGCCGGATTTTTATATCCTGACCGCAGAAAGCCAGTAGACGCCGATGCAGCATATTCGACGTGTCCGAACCCCAGCGAATAATCGATTCTTCGTGTGCACGTTTCCGGCTGGCATCAACTTTCGGTTTGTGAATCTGTTTTTTTAACGTGAACGTCTTATCGCATATACCATCCAGCGCATCCAGGATTGCATCAATTCCGTACTTCGTCAGGACGTTCCAGACAACAACAGGTGTCATATAGCGGGTGAGTCTCATTTTTCTTGTGCGGCAGATAATCCTTCCCTCGTCATAACCGCTCGAGATCTGATGCACTGTCCCCCACATTCTCTTGCGTCCCTCAAGCACGGCAAAAGTATCAGGCTCAACGCCACGCAACTCCGGTAACGGGGCCGGATGATAATTGATAAATCCACGGACCGGCAGCTTGAACAGCGCCGGTGGAATCCAGCTACCATAGAAAATTATGCCAATATCAGAACGCAGCAAAGAAAGACGGGAAAGCCATTCGGCAAGATTCCTTCTACACTTCTTGTCACGAAGAGAGGCCCTGATTCCTGATAAAGGCTGATCGAGAACAGGTAACAATTTAAACACCGGTATCCCGGAATGCTTCATGCCGGGAACCATTGGATCTTTGCTGGAAATTATAAGCCCGGCAATGGTATGCCTGCTCTTACGGATTCGCCTTATCAGGTCAGCCCCAAAATCGTGTGGTCCCCTGGGCCTGGCCCGCCCGATATAAAGCAGAACACGCAAACCTGATTGTTTCTTTTTGTTCATGTGTGTTTGTAAACAGTACAGTAACAACAATAATATTCAACGTGAAACAATTTACCCTTGGCCCCAAGTCACAGGGTTCATTACACTAGGCGTATATTTGTATGTCTGCATCAGCATTGACAATAAAACGACCAAATGACAATGTTTCAGGGTCTACTGCGGTACAAAACATGGCAGGTTTCTTTCACAACATTCTAAGGATACAGCCTGGCGAAGAACGCAAAGTCTTTCTATTCGCCGTACTCGGGGCAATGCTCAACGGCGGACTTGCCATAGGCATGAACGCCGTTGATGCAATTTTCCTTTCCAGGGCCGGCGCCACAATGCTTCCCCTGATATATCTTCTAACACCTGTCATCATGCTGATTTATATTCCGATCTTCTCCTATCTTCTGTCTCGTTTCGGGATTGATCGCGTTTTTGATCTCACGCTGGGAATCCTCGTTGCCGGCGGTTGTTTTCTTTACTACCTTTTTTCCGGCTTCAACGCGGAAGCAACAACCAGCCTCGCGGTATTATGCGGAGTAAAACTCTACGCAAACATGTGGCTCTTTGCCCTTTATTCTCTCTATTGGAACTTTACGGACGGTTACTTCGATATCCTGGACGCAAAAAGACTTTTCGCGCTGTTCGCCGGCGGTTCAGCATTTGGCGCCATGATTTGCGGCGGCCTGGTTACAATATTGATCGAGTATATTCCCGTTCAGAATCTTTTTCTTGTGTGGTCGGCAACGGCGCTTCTCACAGTCCCGTTGCTGATTTCTCTCAGAAAACAGTGTTCAAAAATAGAAGAAGATTTCTCGCTGGATGAGACCCCTGTTAACTTCTTCACAGAAATCCGCCAGATACCGGCCACGCTCCGCAAATCACGTTTTGTCAGGACCCTGGCAATTGTCATGTTTGTCACCCTGTCCATTACACTTGTCTGTGAATACCAGTACATGAACGTTTTCTCTGACACGGCAAAGACAGAAATAAAGGCCCAACTCGACAATCAAAAGACTGATTCGCCTTCCACTTTATCAGAACAGGACAGAACAAGAATCATTGAAACCGCTTCCGCCCAGAAGCTTGCCTCGCTCTTCGGCAAACTCGGCGCCCTGGTAAATGCATTTATTCTGATCGTAAACCTCTTCCTGTTCAACAGGCTGATTGCATGGCTCGGTGTACGCAACATGGCGCTGATCCTGCCGCTCATGTATATAGGTGTCTTTTCATTCTTCCTGCTGAATTATGGGTTCGGTTCCGCCCTGGCCGGATTCTTTGCGTACCAGGGCATCATGATAGCAATCGAACAGAACAACCAGAATTTCCTGTTCAATGCAATGCCTGCAGGAATCAGGAAACAGATGAGAACCTTCATCGAGGGAATTGCCGAGCCCCTGGCTGTCGCCATAGCGGGCATATTTCTGCTCATCTACGGAAGGGATGCAGGCGGAGGAAGCATAGACAGTTTCCTGAACTGGATATTCAGTGAACAGACTGCCGAGTCCCTCAAGTCCTCCCTGGGTATAGGCAAGCTCACCGAAACGGGTATATCGCTCATAGGCCTTTGCGGCGCGGTGATCTGCCTGTTGATGGTCTTCATTCTGCGGTGGGAATACATGCAGGCCATGGTCGTCAACCTCAAGCGCGGCTGGCTGGATTTTTCAAAACCCGTCATGGAAATACTCAGAAACTTGGGCTCCAGTGAAATGGTAAAACTCGTGGATATTACACATTCATCCAGCGGCGGCGAAGTATTGCAGGCCATTCGACTGCTGGTCGGTACCGACAGGAAAGCCGCATTGAATACACTGCAGATTTTCTGGGAAAGAGCATCCGAAGATGAAAAGAGAGAAGCCCAGCTGATATTGGTCGACATTCTTCGCAGTAAAGACATGCCGACAACCCTTGCAATCATCCAATGGCTGGAGAAGAAACACCTGGAACCTGTTCCTGAATTAGTCGAAGAACTGGGATGCCAGGGATTGATTTCAGCCGACATTGTAATTCCATGGCTGAAATCCGATGCGCCGGAGAAACGAAGCGCCGCTTCTGTAACCTTATGGAACAGCTGGCATTTCGATCATGGCCTCGCGTCACTGCAGACAATCCTGAACATGCTTGCAGGTAAACCCGAAGAACGACGGATGGCCGTAAGGGCGCTGGGATTGACAGGGCAGGAACGATATGCGCATTTCCTATCCGGATATCTCCAGGATTCTTCGAACATTGTACGGCAGGAAACCCTGGCCGCAATTCTTAAGCTGGTAACTCGAGAATCTGCGCGATTGATCCCGAATATCCTTGAAGCAGTTGAAAACGGTGCACCGGAACAACGCAGCCTGGGCATGCGAATCCTGGAACGGATAGGTGATTCGAACGCAATACTTCCCCTCCTCTCAGCGGCACGATCATTCACACCGGCAGAATGCCGCCAGGCAGAATTGCTGATCACAAACATCGGACTGCAGACAGTGCCGGCCATTGCGTCAGCATTTCAGCAGCTTACGTTACACTATCGGGGGCGTTCCATTGCAGCACGTGCACTCGGACGACTGGCATTTCCTCAATCCGAATCCCTTTCACCCCATGTTATAGACGCCGAACTTCGCCGCGCATACGAGTTTGCAACATATCAGGCCGTTCTCGCGCGCAATCCGAATCGTTCACCGGGACAAAACCTCCTGCTCAGGTTCTACACAGACGTTCAGACCACTATTGTTAATTTCGTATTGGAGCTCCTTACCATCGGCGGACGGCTTCCCAGCTACGAATTGCTCTCTGCTTCCCTGCGCTCGGCAAATCCCAAGGAACGTGCAGATACCGTCGAAACCATTGAACAGGGTTGCGAACGATCCCTTTTCAAAATGCTGGTTCCGCTGATTGACCACCGCCGGGCGGACAGGAGGTTAAGGCTGGCCGAAATGATCTGCCCTTCAAAGGATCTTTCTCCTGATTCCATTATAATGAAATCGCTGGACAGTTATATTCCGTTCGAATGCAGTGCAGCAATGTTATGCATACATGAGTCAGGACTCACACAAAAAACAGACATCCTGCGCCGCCTCCTGTTGAAAAACGAGAGCCGTCTTGTCCGGCAGAACATTCTGATGTTCCTTGACAAGGAATCAGATCCTTCCGTCCTTTCAAATATTGAAAAGGTAAGCCTCTTTTTTATATCGGATTTCTTCAGTTCATTCAATGTACTTGAAATGGCTGAAAGCGTTACCTCTGCCGAAGAGATTATTACAACCGGTGGACAATCAATTTACCGAAAAGGAGATGAATCAAGCCAGCTCTACCTGATTACACAGGGGGAAGTTGAGCTGCAGTGTAACGGCAGCCGGACAACAAAACAGAAAGGTGAAGTCTTCGGTCAGGACTGCGTGCTGGGAGAAAACACGCGTCTCGAGAATGCAATTTCGAGGAACGCAACGGTTCTCCGGCTCGAACGCCAGACGATCGTTAAAGCTGCCCATATTTACCCAAGGATAGCTGTAGAACTTTTATCAAGAACGCTGAAGAGAAATGCTAATGTCTAAAGCTGGAACAGAAAAACAGAGAGGCCCGCGACGCAGCGTCTTCACGATGCTGGTAATCGGTGTATTCGTATTTTTTGCGATATACTACGTCGTTCTGAAAAACTTCAACATGGAGGCTAAAAAGGAAATAGCCAGCCGCGTGAGAAACGTAAGTTCCTGCCTCGACGCGGTCAGGGACACAATGGCCAACAATGCCTGGTGGGTGGCTTCGCGACCGGACCTCGTCAGCGCCATGGAAAAGAATGATACCAATTCCCTGCAGAGAATCGGGAAGGAAGTCGCGGCCAGGACCAGGGCGGCCACGGTCACGATTCTGAGTACCAACGGAACTGCAGCTACCTGGGGACATGCACCTGAAGCGGAAGAGAACCTAAGGAAGTTTTATGCCGTTCAGCTGGCTTTAGCCGGGAAACCGGCGGCAGGGCTGGAAGAAGACCCTTCACTGAACATGGTCATACGGGCAGCATGCCCCGTAAAATCAAATAATGATACGATCGGTGTCGTGATCATCGGAATGAACATATTCTCTGATCACTCTTTTGTGGATGGCGTTATCAAGAATTTCGGGTTGGTCTGCTCGGTTTTCCATAACGATATACGGATAAGCACAACAATCTACAAGGAAGGCAAGAGGGCTCTTGGAACAAAACTGAACAACTCCAAAATCCACAGCGAAGTCGTTGTAAACGGCGGAATTTATCAAGGGAGAAACAAAGCAGTAGACAAGGAATATGATACGGCTTACTGGCCTTTACGAAACACCGGGGGTAAAATCATTGGCGTGGTTGGAATAGGCAAGGACAGGGAGACGATTGCCAGGATCTTCTCGGTGGCCGCGGTAATAGTTCTCATTGTTGCCGGGTTCGCCGGATTTATCACAGCGAGAGAGAGCTTCAGGCTACAGTCACTGATTCTTCTTATTATTGTTCCCGCACTCGTAATAATTACCGGCATCGCCGGATGGCTGCTTTATCGCAATCTGCACGCCATCATTATTGAAGGTTTCAACGGGAAGCTTTTTGCCCTGAGCACCACAACGGCATCCTGCCTGGATGGAGACAGGTTGAGGAATGTCCTGGATAAACAAGATTCGAATAATCCGGATTACCTGGCCTATATGAAAACCCTCAGGGAAATCCAAAAACAAAAAGACGTTACATATCTCTACACATTCCTGCTGGGAGGGAAAAAAGACATTGTTTACATAATAGATGCTTCGCCTGGTAACGATTTCTGCCCCATAGGCTACGAAGAAAACCTGCCAATGCAGAACATGGACGGCTTACGCCGTGTTGTCAGCGATGGCATTCCATATATAAGCGAAATCCAGGAATATGAACGATACGGATTGCTGAAAGTGTCTGCGGCGCCGGTATATGGCAAAACCAACAGCGTCCAGGCCCTTACCGGGGTTGACATCAACATCTCTGTCATAAAGAAGAAACTTAATACGGCCATCTCTCATATTCTTGGAGTCGGCGCCTTTGCACTTTTGCTGGCAGGACTGACCGCCATGTGGTTCTCGACCAAACTTATCAAACCGTTAACCAGGGTGAAAAGCGGAGCGCTTCGCCTGGCCGCCGGAAACTATGGACGACAGATCGACGTATCCGGCCCAATCGAGATTGAAGCGCTGGCATCTGCATTCAACAGGGTCGGAAACACAATAGGTGGCATTCTGCAGAAAGCCGTAGCGAATAATGAAAAAGCTGAAGTTGACCGGAGGCATGTTGAACTCGCAAAGGAACTCGCGGAGATCAGTACATATTCAAACGATAATGCTGCACATCGTCTTATCCTGCGGTGGACAGGCGGACGTGCTGATTGCGCAAATGCATCAGGCGCCATTACACAGAGAAACCTGCTGCTTGCCTGGATTGCCGCCCATCAGGACGACAGTCTCAAGGCGATAAAAATACGCCGGGATGTGGCAGTAATAGGATCGCGGCTCATTCAAAAACACGGCAATGAAAAAACATTTATCATTTCAACATTCCGGAACATGTTTAAGAACACCGTTAATGCTCTCATGCTTTTTGATGCAGATACCGGCATGATACACCCGATAATACGACAGCCCACCCCCGCCCTGCTTCTTGATTCAGCCGGGAATCTGAAAGAGATAATTCTTTCGGACGATAAAGAAATACCGGTCAAAGCTGGCACCACGGTAATTCTGACTTCTCAGATTCCGACAGGACCACTGGCCGATCTGATTAAGAACAAGCGGATTCCACACGTTGCCGGAGATCTATCATCCAGAGCAACAGCAATGGAATCAGGGATACGATCCAGGATAACTGACATTGGCCAGCTTTCAAACGGATTGCTCATCCTTCTTGAACGGAGGACATCGAAATGACCATTTCTGAACGAATGTTTCAACTTCAATCCATAATACCCTTTAACAGGCTTAACGAAACCGAGCTGGCCATTATCGCCGAGGCCGCTGTAGAACGCCGCTATGAAGCTGGCAAACTCATTGCATCCAGGAACAAGCCGGCACGTGCATTAATTGTAACCTTTAAAGGGAGCCTCACCGACAATGAAGGCAAAAAGCTTGCGAACATATTGTCACCAGAAGCTCTTTTGACCGGAACACCCCTCCCGTATGATGTATTTGCCTCGAAGTCGGAAGGTGCAGCATGCCTGTTGATCAACAAGGGACATTTTTTCACAATACTTTACGAATGTCCGGCCCTTGCAATGGGATTCATCAGCATGGCAGTGCCGGGAAACGGTCTTAATAACAAGGATAACGCCTCATCATGAGAATAAGGAGCCAGATTGTTGCTGCTTTTGTACCCCTGTTTGTGGGGTTATCGCTTGTCACAGGCGGCGTGATGTATTACCTGCAGTCAAAGGAACTGGAATGGGGTTTGCATGAAGAGGCCTCGTCCATCGCCGTTGTCACTGCGCGGTTTCTTGACGGTGAGACAATCTCCCGGATAATGGCCGGTAATGTACCAAACGAAAATATATGCAACCTTCTCAGGCAAATTACATTATCAGGGCGGGCACGCCGGTTAACTGTCTTTGCCGCACAGGACTTGAAGCAATTACTGGACGTAACAACATCTAATTCCGTCAGCAGGGCTTTTCAAGTTCTTCCTTCCACTGCCACTCAATTGGCTATGCAACCATTTGTAATCGGCTCCATTGAGAAAGGAAAAGAAGGATCCCGTTACCTGACAACATATGCTTCAATCCGTAATTCAAACGGAGATCTGGCAGGTATACTGGCATCCGAAACAACCGCAGATATTTTGCAGTCGCGCCGTGGCGAACTGTTCCAGTCCCTCCTTGTTTCAATTACCAGCTCCGCACTTCTGGGCCTGTTGCTGGCATTGGTGATTTCCACGCTAATCACAAGAAAACTGGCTAACATTACAAAAGCTGTATCGAGTGTCGAAGCAGGCTTTTACGACCATAAGGCCACTGCAGGAATCATCGACGAACTGAATGACCTGGAAAACACTTTTGACACGATGCGAAGTGTTCTTAAAGAAGCCGTCTCAAAAATCTGGCGCACAATCATCGAGACAGAACAATTCCGCACCAAAGAAGACCTGGTATGTGCATTTAAGAACAAGTTTCAGTCGCCTGTTCACGAAACGATATACAACGTTGAGATTTCCGGGACTTTGCTTGGGTGCAAAACCACGGGTAGTTTTTTCGAAATCCAGAAAAAGCAGGACTGCGGATATGCCGTTGTTGGACAAGTTGCCCGGGCGGAATGCATGACACAGGCCGAGAATGCATCTGCAGCACTTGCCTTCATAACACAGATAACAAATAACGATGACATCCCGCCCACCCTGAAAACGGCTTCTCATCTCTTTGACTTTATCAGGTGCAAGTTCGTGACATGGGAACCTTCGTCCCCAGAAGTGGTCGTCTGGTCACTGGATCCGGAATCAGGACAATGGCACAAGGAGGGCAGTACATTACATGCGGAGGCAACATTGACCTTACACACCATGGATACCGCTATAGATAGAAGGATCCAGACTTATGCGCATGAATTCAGGCTCTTGCCCCAGGAAACGCTTATGAAGGAAGTTTGCATGATTGTAGACGAAAAACTCGACGGCGCCCTGTTATTGATACGACGCTGTATTTCTGAACAGGCACGAGAAAAGACCTGATTTTGGTTGTCGCTGCAACAAGCGTCGAATATAGTGCAAATGTCCATCAAAATATTTTTATGAAATCTCTCACTATTCGAAGCAAAATATTACTGGCCTTTTCGCTTGTCAGCCTTGCCTCAACAATTGCCTTCACTGTTTATGCCTATTACCTGCAGAGAGAAACGATTTTGAGCGGCATTGACCAGAAACTGACAGTTGCCGCACTTTCCGTAGCCACCATCCTGCCTGATGGTTTTCACGACCAGATATCAGATTCCAACTCCGTGTCGACCGCCGAACATCTCGAGAATATGCATCGCTTGACGGATTTTGCCAGACAGACAGACGTAAGTTTTGTTTACTCATTTGTAAAAAAAGACGGCAAGGTTTATTTCACATCAACCAGCGGAACGGAGGAACAGTTCCAAAAGAGAACCACGATGCCGTTCTTTGAACATTATAAGGAAGTTACCCCCGGTGTTCTCAGGATGTTCGAGACCGGAGAAACCATAACTGAGACGTCCCAGGACGAATATGGCGCATTCCGGTCGATTCTATTTCCCCTGAAAAACAAGAACAATCAGACTTATGTGGTAGGCGCAGACATTTATACCAACCGGGTCAATCAACGGCTTCACCAGACGTTCTTGTTGTGCATCTCAATTGGCCTGCTAAGTTTTCTCGCCGTCTTCCTGATAAGTATCCTGCTGAGTAACCGGATCACCCGGCCGATCATCCAGCTGGCCCAGCAGGCCGACCAGCTGGGAGCCAATAACTTTGTCGCCGACGAGAAATGCGCGATAGATCTCTCGAAAATGGCAGAAAGAAGAAACGACGAAGTCGGTCATCTGGCCCTGGCCTTTGCCCGGATGTTGAAGAAACTGGCGGAATACATCGAGGACCTCAGGACCACCACGGCCGCGAAACAGAAGATCGAAAGTGAATTGAATATTGCCCGCAACATCCAGATGAGCTTCATTCCCAAAACTTTCCCGGCTTTTCCCGAACGAAAGGAATTTGACCTGTACGCAACGCTTGAACCCGCAAGAGAAGTCGGGGGAGACCTGTACAACTTCTGCATGGCAGACGACAGGCACCTGTACTTCGGCGTCGGCGACGTTTCCGACAAGGGCGTACCCGCGGCTCTGTTCATGGCGGTCACACAGACGATGATGAAAGCCGTGGCGCAAATAAAGGACATCACGTCATCCGAAATTCTCACTGCCGTCAACAAGGAACTCTGTCAACAGAACGATGCGCTCATGTTCGTTACCATGTTCTGTGCAATATATGAAATACAGACAGGAGAGTTGACTTTCTCAAATGCAGGGCACAACCCGCCTGTAATTGTCAGGGCAAACGGCAGTACCGAATGGCTCAAGCTCCCTCCCGGCCTGGTACTCGGTGTTGATGCAGTAACAACTTACCAGATGGCCAGAGTTAATCTCGCACCCGGCGACATGATCATAGCCTACACCGACGGTGTTACGGAGGCCATGAGCCCGGACCGGGAACTTTATTCAGAAGCCAGGCTTGCCAGGGTTGCAGCGGAATGTTCCGGCAAGAGTCCTAAAGAAACTGTGGAATACATGACGAAGTCAGTGAAAGACCACGCTGGCACGGCACCCCAATCCGACGATATAACCATCATGGCCGTTAAAATCCTTGATCGAAAAGGATAGTCTCAAAGAAAAAGAAACTTGATTGTTTACGATATAGAAGCATACTGTTTTATTCCTTAACAGATTATGTTGGAAAGGATATTTATGTTTTGTTTTCAGAATCAATTGCCTATTCGTGACCTTGGTAATGGCGTTCTCCTGAAAGTACTTGGTAACGGAAAGAATATGAACGTCCGGCACTGGGACATGGCCGACAAGAGCCGCGTCACAAGCCACTCCCACCCCGAAGAACAGTTCGGTTATGTCATCAAGGGCGGATTCAATATGAAAATCGGGGACGAGACTGCCGACCTCGGCCCCGGCGACTGCTATTTTATCCCTTCAAATGTTCCGCATGAATTTACGGCTCTCGGACAGACGGAGGCAATTGACGCGTTCAGTCCCGTCCGGCCCGACTTACCTGGAACAGGAACTCAATCGAACAAGAAATAAAGAAAGGAAACTGTCATGAGCAAAAAAGTACTCGTTCTCGCAACCAACTATGGCGCATGGGCTGAAGAACTGCAAGCTCCATGGGACGCCCTCAAGAAAGCCGGATTTGACGTCACGCTGGCCACCTATCTCGGCAAGAAACCCCTGCCCATAAATATCAGTATGGACCCGGATTTCGTGGATGGATACCAGAACGTCAAAGTCAACACACCCGAAGTTGTTAAGAGGACAAAGGAACTCATCAACAACGGCGAATGGGATAAACCCATCAAAATCAAGGATGCAAAGATGGAAGACTATGACGCGCTGGTTATGACCGGCGGGCCGGGCAATCCCCTGGACATCTGTAACAACCCTGCTGTCCATCGTCTGATCCTAAGCGCGGTGAAAGCGAAAAAAACAGTCGGTGCAGTCTGTTACTCGGTCGGAGCACTGGCATTCACCCGTGATCCCAAGACAAACAAGAGTGTAATTTATGGCAAGACTGTTACTGCTCATCCCAGGAAGTGGGATTTCGTCGACTTCGATCTGCAGTATGTCCTCCTGGGTGCCACGCCGGATAACAAAGGAACAGATGTAATGACACCGGGTTTCCTTATTCCATTGCAGGACATCGTTGAAGACGCTGTTGGGCCAAAGGGTAAGGTACTTGCAGATGACATGGCAACACGTAACAAGCCCTGCGTGGCCTATGATCCGCCTTTTGTGACAGCACTGTCGGTTGAATCATCCATTGCATACGGGAAGAAACTTGTCGAAGTGTTGAAAGGCTGATTCACAGGCAATGGGGAGAGAATGCCTACGGAACTTATCACTTATGATTCTGCGAAATGTATCCGCTGTGGCCTGTGCGCAAAGGCCTGCCCACGGCAGGTTCTCAAACAGGAAGCACAGGATAGAATTCCAGAGGTAGTTCTTCCCGAAGTGTGTATATTCTGCGGTCATTGCGTTTCCGTATGTACTAAAGACGCCATAACCCACAACCGAGTGGACATGGGCGGATTTCGGCCCATTGACAGCTCGCCGATCACGCCGGCCACAATGGAACCGTTTCTTCTGTCAAAACGATCTGTACGTTTTTTCCTGAACAAGCCCCTGCCACGCGCAACCCTGGACAAACTGCTGGAAATTGCCGGCAAAAGTGCATCTTCCAGCAATAGCCAGAGAAGGTCGTTCGTCGTGGTGACAGACGCCGACAAGATCAAGAAGATTGAATCTGACATCTTACGGTCTTTCTCTGAATGGCTGAAGGTTCTGGAAACAAAAATGGCCAATGACGGTTCAGGTACAATTCCGGAAGTTGTTACGGCGGTAAAAGAAACAAAGTACATGATACAACGGTATACGCGGGGAACCCGCGTGGTCTTCAGAAACGCGCCATGCGTAGTGTTTATCCATGGGCCGAAGATTGCAGGAAACATAGCAGCCATGGATTGCATCACGGCACAGTCATACCTTATGCTCCAGGCGCACTCGATGGGCATCGGCAGTTGTGTGGCGGGGCTTGCCCTTCATACGCCCGATCTGCTGAACAAACACCTTGATCTACCGGAGAACAGGGTCGTGTTCTGTGCCATCTTGCTTGGATATCCGGCTTTCAAGTATCGGAAGATAGTGCCGCGCCCGCAGGCGGATGTGAAATGGATGTAATTTAAAAATTAAGGAGGAACAGGAATGAACGTTTGTGAATCAATGGTAGTGGCGTTAGAATCTATCGGTGTTGATGCATTTTTCAGCGGATCCGGACAGGGGCCAGGCGGAATCATGTTCGCACTGAAAAATTCAAAGAAACTCAGAACCATCATCACCAAACACGAACAGGGCGCCGCTTTTATGGCATGCGGATACTCAATGTACACGAACAAGCTCGGAGTCTGTAATGCACAGGGTGGACCAGGAGCCTTTAACCTCCTCTCAGGTGTTGCAGTCGCATTGTCGGACTCAATTCCCCTGTTGTCCATCTCCTCCTACGCCTCGACCAAATGGGCCGGAATGGGCGAACTCGGAGAAGTTACAGGATTATACCGGACTCCCGACCAGCAAAAGATGTTTGCCGCCACAACCAAGAAAACATTCATTATCAATCACCCCAAAACAGCCAGTGATATCTTCGAAGAAGCGATCAATATTGCCTATAACGACCGCCCAGGCCCTGTCCATATTGACATCCGGACTGATGTCATGGGTATGGAAGCAACGCATCACCGCGACATTACCCTTGAGATAAAACCTATTCTTCCCAAAAAGAAAGACGTCGAACTTTTTGCAGATGTCCTGACGACGGCGATAAAGGCAAAAAAGAAGGTTATAGCACATATCGGCTTCGGCACTGTCCGCAGTCACGCAGAAGCAGAAATACTTAGATTCATAGACCGTTTCCAGATTCCTTTTGTGACGACAATGGATGCAAAGGGTGTTATTCCGGAAAATCATCCGCTCTGTCTGGGTATGGGCGGTATATCCGCCGATCCGGGCGCCCACAAGGCTTACAAGGAAGCTGAAGTCGTTCTCGCAATTGGAAATTCCTTTGCCAAGTGGCAGTGCTGGCGTTTCCAGGAAGACATATTTGATAACAAGACGCTGTTGCATATCAACATCGAAAGACATGAATTTAACAGGGTCTTCGATGCCGACTACACAATGGTTTCCGATGTTAAGCCGGCCATTACCGCCCTTACAGAGGCAATGAGTAAACGTATCGGCCCAGTCGAGAAACCGGTCATAACTATTGACAAACATATCCTCAGGAAAGTTGAATATAAGGGGAACAAGGTTCATCCCGGCCAGCTGGCGATGGAAATGTCGAGAATGCTGCCGGATAAAAGTATTCTCCTCGGCGATGCAGGCGCACACATGATCTGGTTGGCCGCTTACACGTCACTCAACAAGGGCCAGAACTATAAGAATCCAGGTAGCTTTGGACCCATGGCATCGCACACAAATGCCGCTGTCGGCGCACAGCTTGCGAATCCTGACCGCCGCGTGATTGTTGGAACAGGCGATGGTTGTTACCTGATGGCCGGACTGGAACTCATGACTGCGGTTGAACACAAGTTGCCCATTATATGGGTTATCTTCAATAACAGCGAGTTCAACATCATAAAGCTGTTCCACCTCACGATCTACAAGAAAGAGGCTTTCAACAAGTACCCGACGCCGGACTTTGCCAAGATCGCACAGGCATGCGGTGCTAACGGCTTCAGGATCGAGAAACTGAACGATTTCGCGCCTGCATTCCAGGCAGCGTTAAAATCAGACAAGCCTACGGTCATCGATGTGATAACCGATCCGGAGTCAGTTATGCCGTTCAAGTTCTATAATGATTGAACCAAAGGGACTGAAATCGAAATATCCGAAGAATAAAGGCCTGGATGAAAGCCACTACGGTAGCTAATCTTAATACAGTCGCATTCATAGTCATCTCTGTGGCTTCCTACCAGGGCGCCTTGCATGGGCAACCTTGGGCAGGCCTTATTGTCTTTACACTGCTCGCGTCACTCCTGTTGTTCGTAACTGCCGAAAAGAAAGAGCGCCTGGTAATAACAGTCGTGGCAGCAATCGCAGGCTTCATCCTGGACTCAGTCCTGATCATGATCGGCATCTATAAGCCGCTTGTTCTTTCCGGCGGGATAATTCCGGACTACTTGTGTCCAGTCTGGATTCTTGCACTGTGGCTCAGCTTTGGCTACACACTGCATATACTCAGGCATATACTCGCAAAAAGCGTGTTGATCGCACCCATTGCAGGGTTTATCTACGCCTTATTCATATACCGAAACGCGCACCACAACAAGCTGGTTGAACTGAGTGACCCAATAATGCGCAACCTTGTCATAATCGCAGTAACCTGGATGATTCTGACTCCCATTCTTGCGAAATTAACCAGCATGATCTACAAAGGAAAGGGAATGCAAAATGCGGGCAAGTAACTTGCACATGCTTTCAGCTGTAACAGTAATACTTGTAATGATAATCACCGCAAGTTGTGGAAAGAATGAAGCAGGCGCTACAGACAGTTTTAGTCTACCCGAAATGATTCGCGTTCCTGCCGGCACATTCCTGATGGGGTCGAACAACAGGCTTGCGCCGGCCGGCCCGGAACATCTCGTGACCATCAGCGACGATTACGAGATCGGTAAATACGAAGTATGTAACCGCGAGTACTGCGACATGCTGAATTATGCCTTGGGAAAAGGCCTGCTTACGAGCAATCATTCTGACAGTTACCCGATAGTCAGGAACAGGGAAGGCCAGCCACAGAACCTGTTGATGCTCGGCGAGAAAATCGAGGGCATAGCGAGCGAAATCCAGTTCGACAAGACCACCTCACGATTTGTCGTCGAAAAAGGCAAAGAGCGCAGGCCTGTGGTTTATGTAAGCTGGTACGGGGCTGCATTCTACTGCAATGTGCTCAGCGAAAAACAAGGACTTATAAAAATGTACAACCTCTCCCACTGGAAGGTTGAGCTGAATCCCGCCGGGCCCGGCTACCGCATCCCCACCGAGGCGGAATGGGAATATGCCGTACGGTTCGACGAAAGTACCAATGTCGCAGTTAGTGGCAGATCAATTCCCTGGGGATGGCCCTGGCCGATGGGACAGAAACCCACAACCGCCGAGTTCCAGCAGTACGCTAATTTCAACTACGCCTCTGGTAAGGGCGGAACAAAGGACGTGGGCAGTTATGAGAATGGTAAAAGCAAGCTCGGCCTGTATGATATGGCGGGCAATGTTTCTGAGTGGAACCAGGATTACCTTGCAGTATACAAGCCCCATGCCCAGACCAATCCGGTTGAAATTTCTTCCGGGTGTTACCTCCAGCGTAGAGGCGGCGGCTGGTTATATTATGCGAACAACATGCCTTATACAACTTATCACATGGACTGCAATTACGCATATGTATACTACGTTGACCTCGGTTTCCGCGTCGTAAAAACCGGGATGAAACTCAACCCGATAACCAATTAAAAGGAGGCAACATGTTATTCTTCAGAAAAAAAGCAAAACCAACGCTCTTCATGAAAGGCATATTTCTTACTCCCCTCGGGAAAACCAGGAAGTTAAATGCTGTTCACTGGCACACTCCGGCAGGAACCGTCTCCCCTTCCCATAAACATCCCGAGGATCAAATGGGACTCGTTATCAAGGGCGCGATAAGAGTCACCATCGGTAAACAGAAGGCCGTGCTTAAAGCCGGGGATGCTTATTTCATCCCTTCAAATGTTCCGCACCAGTTCACCCTTGTAAAAACCTCCGACGTTGTAGACATTTTCAGCCCGCCACGTCCTGCCCCAAAACCCGTAACTGCAAGATCCGGAAGGAAATAAACATGAAAACCATCTTCGTTGCGTTCCTGACAACCATTCTTGCTGTCGCCCTGCCCGCAGTCGGGCAAGAATCCCATCCCATTTCACTGTCGACCTCCCGTGTTTACCAGGTTGCCGCATCCAACGTCTGGGCCGTTGTAGGAGATTTCGGCAGCATTAAGCGCATTGAAGGACAGGGCATCAACATCGAGATCTCCGGTACTGGTACCGGTATGACCCGCACAGCTGTATTCACGAATGGATTCCACCTCATTGAACGCATGGAGGCCCTCGACAACGAGAACATGACAATCGCGTACTCTATCGTCAACGACCCTGCCTTACCCTACACCAATTATCGCGGCATGTTCACCGTAAAGCAGGACGGAGTTGATCGTTCTATTCTGTCATGGTCTGCCACCTTAGTTCCTCGAACGGGCAAAGAAGATCAGGCCCGCAAAGCTCTCTTCGTTGTGGACTGGTATTTCATTAATCTCTACAGAATTCTCTCTTCAAAGCCCTGAGTCGAAGGATCAGCCGGTTTTCTTCGTCCCTGTCTATTTGGCATGGCTAATCTTCAATGAAACCCGCAATTCTTATGCACCGGCCAAATCACCGGACACAACTTACGGTTTCTCAGCAATAAGGAACCACCCGCCGGCAACTTTGACGGGGATCGTTTCATCAAGTTTGAACGTACGCTCATCCTGCATCTTCGGGATGGTGGGAGCGCGCAGTCTGACCGTGGCCGGATCAAGGCCGAGCGCGGCCCAGTCCACAGTGAGTTTGACGTTCTCCTCCTTCAACGACCAGGTAGCGATGGCAATCAAGGCCTTGCCCGGTTTTCGGTACACTGTGACCAGCACATCCTTGCAGTCGGTACGCGCGGGGCATTTTGGATCCCAGTAACCAAGCCATTCGGCATCCTGGATGCCGAAGTCATCCCACAGTTTCCAGACGTTTTCGCAGTTGGCAACATTACGACCGGCAAGACCGTAGAGCATGCCGCGCCAGAGGTTTCCTGTACCGGTGTCTTCGAGCATTTCACCGGTGACACCGAACGGAATACCGGACACGTCCACCAGCCAGTAGTCCGGGCTGCGATTATAGTTGAAACACTCGCCGTACCACAACTGGGTCACGTATGGCAAATGTTCCATGTACGTGTTGGCAACGCTGCTGCCCTGCGCGTCGGTACATTGGTGGTGTTCCATACGGTAGGCTGGATTGTATTTTGACATAACGCGGGCAACACGTTTCATGATTTCACGGTCATACCCTATACCATCGAGATACAAACTGTAGAAACATTTGTTCCTCTGCAACCAGTTCATGCCTTCGATGTAGTAGTTATGCCAGCGCGAAAGATATCGCATGGCAACAGCGGCATCGATCTCGTCCTTGACCGCCGTCCCGGTTCGCCACGCCTTGTAAAAGCCGTCAACCAAGTGCTCACGCAACCAGGGATAACCATCCTCACGGGGAGTGGTAGCACCTGCCTGGAAGCAACGTTCCGGTCCGGGTATGATCTCACCGCCAAGACTGCGCAATGCCCAGATTTCTACGCAGCGATCGGTCAGTTCACGGACCGTGTAATATAACTGCACTCCCAGGCCACCGTTATCAAGAATACGCTTCTGCAGTTCCACGAGTTTCTCAGTGGTCAGGAACGGGTAATTGATCCACGGGTTTTCTTGCTGTGAGTGGTGGATGTGCACAATCGTGGGCCGACCCAAGGCATCCTTCTTGAGTGCGTTGCCAACGCGGGTCGTCCAGTGTACGTTGGTGATGGGTTTGAACGGCGTGACCAACAAGCGGAAGTTGAAATGCCGTGTCTGGCCGGTTTTGAGTGGCGTCGTATCAACCCGCGTGGATACCAGGACCGTATCACCCTGTTCCGCGAGCATACCGCGGCCCTCGGTTGCCTTAAGCTGTATCCCGGCGTTGACGTCGCCGATCCAGATCTTACTGGAACTGGTGTCCCAACTCTCGAACGTCCACTGGTGGGATGCCGGTCGATAACCACCGGACGCTTTGGCGCCAGCCACATAAGTAGCGACCTTGCGGCTGAACGGTATGTCTAGACCCACATCGGCAAGCGTGGTATTCGAGTCGGCGGTAACGGCAAGATCAAACTGGACACAACCGTCGAACTCCATGGTTACTGTATTGGTCAGAATCAGACCGGACGCGGAAGCGGTGTACTTGCGGACATTCTTACCGGCCTTCTGGAGTTGGGTTTCCGGGTTGCCAGTAGATACCCATTCTACCGGTTTACCGTCATGGGTCGCGACGAAGCGCATCGGCGCGGCAAGAATGGTATTACCGCGGCTGGTAACCTGTTTCGGCAGACCGACCGGACCAAACTCGACCGTACGGTCGAGACACTCGATACGGTTCGCTTCCACCTTGAGCGGCGTGTATGGCGGTACAAGCCAGTCATCATCGAGACCGAGAGTCGAATTAAGCCAGCGCAGTCGCGAATGGCGCCACGGTTCGTCGTCACCATGGTTCGCGATCACGGCCCCCGAAACGTTCACAGCTATCTTAACTGTCTGCGGCTGCAGGCCCGTCGGTTGTACGGTAACGGTACCAGTGTACGTGCCCTGCGCACTGTCTGGTAGCTGGACCCCAAGCCACAGCGCCCGCACCTTGCCCTGGGCAAGGACAAATTTCTGCGTGAATGTATTCCCCAACCAGTCGGTCCCGCCCAAATTGAAACATGTCAATTCGGATGCAGGGATCGCAGGTTTGCCTGCGCAAGTAAGGTCGCTGAAGGTGAGGCTGATATCGTTGATAGCGGCCCGCGATGCGAACACACCGATCTGCATGCAGTAGTATTCGCCCGGTTGTGCTTCGTCTTTGAATTCTGAAACTGGACCGCGCTTAATCCACGCGAGCGGTAACGTTTCAAACATACGAATCGGGTATTTGCGATCTTCCGGAAAAAGGACGTACTCCTTATCCTTGGTCTGATCTAACAGCGCATTCACCTCCTCGTGTGTGGCGGTGACCTCCATTGGGTCGAAACGGTCGAACTCGGTCTTGGCTTGGATTTCGACGACTTCAACCAATGGCAGTAACTGCCAGTTGCCGCGTGTAATGTCACCGATCGCGCCGCGCTTGATATTTGGTTCGTCTCCAAGGCTCCAGGCAACCCGGGTGACCCAGTTAGGATCCGGTTCCTGGTATGTTGGCAAGTATGGATCGGTCAAGCCCCAGGACCAGGGCGAACTGGAGAGCGGGACATATGGCAGGTAGTATACCTCGTAGTTGCCCGGAATCGTCGGCGCCTGAAAGATGATATCGCCATATTCCTGCTTCACAGTGAGCACGACGACATTCTTTACCAGTTGGCCAGTCTTGGCATCAATGATACGAATGCCCTTGGTTTCCGGGTTCTGATCGCGGCGGCGCCATGGAATGTGCGCCCAGACAGCTTCGTAGTGTTGCTTGTTATCGGTGCCGTAGCTGTTTAAACGAGCATAGCTAATACGACCTGCCTGCCGTACGGATTCGGGCACATGCACAATGGCACGGTGCCGCCCAAGGTCGTTACGCTTCCAGTCAGTCACGCTGTATTTGATATCCTGGCTGGTCTTTTCCACCCCGCGCAAGCATTGACGAAAGAACATGTCGGTCGCATCGCCTTTCCAAAAGAAAAAGTCGTCCTTGCCTGTCGACACAGGGACTGTCGTCCATGCCGCATCATTATAGTCGGGCTTGAGCCATACAGAATCAGGCTTTGTCGTACATTTCCACAGCGAATCTGTCGAGGCACGGCCAACCTGTATACGAATTCCCGGGCCGGAGCCGTCCGCCCTGGCGACAATGCCGACAATGTTTTCTCCTTCGTTGATGTCCATCACAGTCCTCATGGTACGTTCCAAACGACCGGCATACGAGGTCAGCCATGTCCCACTCGATAGCGGGACACGTTTACCGTTGACGAACAGGGCGGCATTGACGTTGCGGGTGTGAATCTCAAAGTATGTTTTAATTTTGTCGACTCTATTAGTTGTGTCTGTTTTTTGTGCGGCGATCTGTGCCCGGGCATTGAATGTCTGGTTCAGTCCGACTTCAGCCAAGGTCTTCGCATCCTGTGCCGGTGATTCGGCCTTGAACTGAAATGCACGATAGTGGTCGACATCGTTAAAATTCACGATGCGCGACGCCCACGTAGTCAGGTCATTTTTCGGGGTAGTGGAGTGCCGTGAGATGTTGACCCGCCATGTATCTCCGGGTTTGGGTGTGGCGCCGAGCCGCGCAAATGGTATGGCCACTTCCGCGAGCCATGAGTCCTGCCGGCATGTAGTGGCAACATTCCAACCGTCCGGCCAGTGCGCAGCCAGCGGGTTGAGGATGAACTGAATATTAGTTTTGCCATCGCCTGGTACGATGTCGATTTTGATGCAGTCGTTTTGCCACAGGTCGGGATTGTTCTCCTTCTTGACTGGAAGTTTGTCTGCGTTCGGCTGGTAACAGCGGGTGGCAATGAAGAGCGTGTCGTGTGTGTACCCAGCCTGGAAATAAGAAATGGCGGTGGTAACAAACTCGCGCTGCTCCTCGACTTCGACAACACCGGGAAGGACTTGGAGTCCGTCATCGCTGGCCACTGCTGTCTGCATACGGCAGAACCCTGTAACCTCGGGTGTCAGGCACCACGCCTGATCGTCCAGCACTCCATCCATCTTCGGTACCTGTTCGATCTTACAGCAAGGGTAGACGTTTTCATCGCCGATCGCCTGTTGCAGGGCTGCTACGGTGAACAGTGACAAGGGCCCCAGCGATAGTTTCGCACCTACTTCCGAAGGTGGATAAAGTTGCAGGCAGAACGACATCTTTTGTGGTGGCGTGCGGAACCGGATCTCAGCTGTCTGCCATGCATCAGCGGCAGTGAAGTCACGCATTGGTGCATTCCACGTCCAGTCAGTACTTTCGGTTTTCTGCAGAATACCGATCTTCGCCGTACCCGATCCTTCCACGCGGATATTAAAGCGCAAGCAGTAATCCGTGTTCGGTTTCAGTCCGTCCACAACACGATAGACCTTGAAGTCACCACCCGGACGTTTCCGGGCCATCGTCAACGCGTTATTTTCAACGGTAAATTCACCGGTGTCCTCGGGAATATGTACCGGTGAACCCCAGCCTGCCGGAGTTTTAAGGTTCGCCTGCCCCAGCACGTTGGTGAGTTTTTCGGCAGCGCTAACAGTCAAAACACTGGCCGCAAAAACAGTAGCTAAAATGAAGATTGTCAGAATGCAAAACGTTGAGTTTCGTGTCGTGGCGATCATGTGTTTTCCTCCATGAAAATGAAAAGAAATTACTGCTTTTGAGAGCAGTTATTAAACATCTATTTTAGTGCTTTTACCCAGTTCAAGGTTTCAATGAGTTCCGGTTCCAACGAGTCAAGACTCACCTGACGGGCACCGGCAGCAGGAATAAACATACCGAGAACACCGTCTGCAAATCTGACTTTCACTACTGTGATTGCCGGATCACCTCCACGCAACAGGAAGATACCCTTCTCCATCGCGATCCGGTCCTCCTTTTTGTATCGTTGAACAGGAGCACCTGGCGGATTGATCGTTTTATACTTTTTCTTCTTCAAAACTTTATCAACGGTCGAACCAAAGGCTTTTGCAAATTCCTGATTTACATATTCCACAAATTCTCTACTGCCGTGGTAACGGGTATACCAAACCGCGTGCGGCCTGCTGTTCAGGAAATCACGTACTTTCTTAATTGCTATCCCCTTTATGGAGTGAATTCTGGAATTCCCGGTCATAGAAATTTCCTTATCAGCCCTGTTCCGCTTTTGGCCCCCACGGTTCAATTTGACGTAATTTCTTACTCTCAAGTTCACGATAGCAGTCCGGCAGATCAAAATGTTTGAGTACACCGGGCAGGAGTGTAGAGAGTGGCCATTTGTAATCTTCCGATTCGGCAATGGCCGAATAGGAGACAAGCGCATTCTTCAGCGTAACCTGTACCACACTGTCATTTAATAATGCAGCGAACGTGGCCGCCAGCGCGCCACGACCTTTCGCGACTAGATGAATTTCCTTGTGACCGTAACTTTTCAACCAGTCGATGACACACAGTACGTCGTGAGTCTTCTGACCCAGGTAGGGCTTATCAAGCATGAGGGAATGACTACTGTAAAAGTAATCATTCCCATAGTTCGACAAAAATGTCCGGTGTCCACACGTGTCTGGCTGTGATTCTCCAATGCCTCGAACATCACATGTGTAAAATGCAGATTTGGGTTCAGCCTTTATCAGTTCGGAGATCAGCGGTTCCTCGCGTAGCTCCACATCGGCTGACAGGTGCGAGACATAGAGTATCGCTCGTTCAAATCCAAGAGGCGGACGTGACATAAGCTCCTCGTCGGACAAGCGATACACAATCGCATGAATACCCGGCTCGGTTTCGACCGCGTAACATGCGGTATTTTTGGCAGGATATTTGCGTCCGCTCAGCGGCCGCAGAATACGATAATCAGATACACTATTCCGACGCGGCAACTTCAGCACGTCTGTTACGGCTTTCTTCAATGCGCCGCCGCTCACAGCACCACGTTTTTCATTCAGCGCACGCGCCTTTTCCTGTGTGAACGAGAAAACTGTACGCGGCTTTAACTCGGAAACCTGTCCATGCGGCGTACACCAAAGCGTTTCATCCTTCTCGATGGTCAGCGTTGGTTCGGTCTGGGCGTCGGAAATCTTCGTGACGTGATTGAACCATCGATACATCGCTTCGCGGTTCTCCTGCGTGTAGCCGTGATAGGTAGGTCCAATGTGCAACTGGATATTTTTCTCTTCACCGAGCAGTTTGTAGAGCCGTTGCAGCCGCGAGAAAGCTTCTTCTGAACCGCGAACATCGAAGTAATCCTTCTCCTTCGCAAGGATAATTACCGGTTTGGGAGCCAGAGCGGCCAGAAAATCGGAATGATCCAGGCCGAGCGCAAGTGCGCGCGGCGGACACTGCTCCGTGTCTGCTGGCAGTTCGTTTTCCATGTCGCGGCGAAATGTGGTGACAAAACATGCCGGTGCGGACATGCACCAGCGTTGCTCTACACCAGTCAGCCAGGTGGTCATGGTACCGCCGCCGGAGTTACCAGTCACGCCAACCTGTTTTGGGTCCACCTCCGGCCGCGTCAACAGATAGTCTAGTGCGCGAATGCCATCCCACGCCCGCCACGAACCGAAAAACTCGCCGACGAGGATCTGCTGATTACCCGCATGGAGATGCTCCGCCACTCCGGGGCCGATGCGCGACTTGAATTTCTCGTCGGCATACTGGAACCGTTCGCCCTGGCCAATAGGATCGTAGATCAACGCAACGTAACCCATACGGGCAAGACCCTGCGCAAAACTTTGATACGCTTCGGCAGCCTTGCCGTTGGTGGAATGACCACACGTACCTACCACACCCGGTAAAGGAAATTTTCTGCCTTTTGGCACATAGAGGTTTACCGTGACCGGTAAACCGGGCCGGCTTTCAAAGATCACCTTTTCGATATTATATGTGTCGCGCTCAACTATTCCCGTCACACGCGAATTAAGCGGTGTCTTTTCCGGCCACGGTCCAAAACAAGTTTGGATACGTTCGCGCACCGACTTAACGTAAGCCTGAGCATGTGATTTTCTGCGAAGTGCGGCGCGCTGTTTGTTGCCGGCTTCCTCGGCCTGACGGACACACTCAACAAAATACTCGTGTACCATACGCGAGAAATGGTTCAACGGCGGTAACGGTTCTATCTTGGTTTTGGCAGCCGCTTCTGTTGCTGCATGAAGTTCACTCGGTCGCAACATACCGAAGAACGAAATCCATAAAGCAGATAAGCCGGTATGTCGCAACATATCGCGACGAGTCCAATCGCTGGAAAATTGAGTAACGACGGTTTGCTTGTTCATAATAAGGTCCCGCCTTTCATACTATGCAGTCAGCTGAATCTGAAAAAATTCCGACCATATTCTCATGAAGCCTGACCAGTACGATTCACTTTCTGGGCAGAAGTGTCCAGAAAAACATCTAATTTCTTATCAAGAGCTTTCTTAAACTCCTGATGAAGCTCTGCGGGCTAACGTGTCCGCCATCTTGTCCCGCGTAGCCCCGGCAGAGCGGGAAGCTTCTCAAGCGACGGCGGAAGCCCGCAGTTTCTTCGCGGAATCCGGCGTAGCAAAACCCCCATTCATCCCGCGGACTCCAAGTCCGGGGTCTCCTGCGAAGACGGATGAATCAATATTGGTTACCGGCTTAATTCAACTCCGGCGGCACAGGTGGTCGGGCACGCGAAGCGTCAAACGGCGGCGCCAGCGGGTGCTCGGGCACGGGACCGGGAGTCAGTTGACCGGCCAACTCCAGGGACGCCGCCACGATCTTCCGGCCAGCCGGCACTTCCAGGTTTGTACAACTGGTCAAGCGAGTTTCATAGCCCCCGCCATGTTCGCCGAAGGCGTCTTCGGTTGGAACATAGGCGTTAAACCCGTTGGACAGACAGGCTGGAAATGTGAATTTGAACGGACTCTTCGCCTTCATGTCGAGTCCATACTGGCAGAACATCTCCGCCGGATTGGCCAGAAACACGGCCGGACCAACCTGGATCGCCTGTACTTCGACTTCGGCCGTTGGGTGCTTGGCCAGAAGGGCATCCAGTAACACGATTTCCTTGGCGAATGCCCAGTCGGTGGGCCCGACTTCTTTGGGATCCTTCTGCACCATCTCCAGGCTACTTTTAACCCGTTCCGGTCGCGGCACGCGACGTTTGATCTGAAGTATCTTGGAGCGAGAATCCAATGGGAGAAGCGATCCACGGGCCATCGAGAGCATCGTTTTGACTGCCTCGGCGCCAATTCTACCACCTACCATTTGTGCCCATCGCTCTGCCGGCGGATTCTTCTGTTGGCAACGATTGTCGACCTGGGTAACATCACCCGAGGTACCGGGCAGAAACACGACGATCGCTTCAGGACCCATTGTACCGCGGATAACTTTTTCCAGATAATAAATGTAATTAGCAGAAATACCGCCCGGGCTCGTGGTGGCGTGGCAGGCGAAGTTGACCACACAACCGAGGAATTTCCCATCCCGGCTCCAAACACCGAGGACACCGACTTGTGGATCGATGGGGCCAGCGTAATCAACAATGTCGGGATTCCCCTGCCCCGGATGGGTGTAGGTGCGGCCGTCTTTCATACGCAAGCGGCGATTGAATGACACTTTGTCCTCGATTCCAAAACCCACACCGGCCTGGGCGTCGACCTTCGCGGCATCGGCCTGGCAGACCGCGGCAATGATTTCCTGACGAACCTTCTCCAGGTAACGGGGATCGGCACACGCCGATTTTTCGTAGGCCAACGAACGCACCAGTGACGAGGCATGGTCGTACTCCCCCGGCTGGACAATCCCCAACGGCCCGGATGAATGCGAGTGCGAGGCACTGATTAACACCGTCTCAGGTGGAATGCCGCATTTCTCACGGATGCCCTGCCGGGCGGCCTGAACCGGGGCCCGCCAGATAAATCCGCCGTCAAGGCCGACCAGGGCCACGCGTTTCTTACCGTCGTCGAAGACCACGGCCCGGACCTTGCACGGGTCATGAAACGACTTATGATACGATTTCCCGTAGCCACCCGGTTGTTCCATGCTCAATTCGGGTGTAATGTCGCGTTCGGCAAAGCCGGCTTTAAATACCGCCCCGGACGGCGCAGCGGCCAAGGCCGACCCGAACGATGTCCCAAAAGCAAATACCATAACCGTGATGATCCAATAACGGATGAATCCAGACATAATGAACCTCACATTTTTACCTTGTTGAAGAATCCTGCATCAAAAGTTCAACAGGTGTCAACGGCTATTGTATTCGACAGCACACCAGTACAAGAATATAGCTTCCCGCCAGTAGCCGATTTTAATCTGGTTTATAATCATGTATTATGGATAAATTGGAATAAGAGCGGTAAAGTCAGTACGTCAAATCAACTCATAACCATAACCTGAGGTGAGCCATGAAACAGAGAATAATTTCACGACGGAAGTTTCTGCAAAGTACAGCCGCTGTAATGGCCACGATTAGTATCGTACCCCGGCATGTGCTGGGCAAAGGCCAGCTACCGCCGAGCGAAATGATCACGAGCGCGAATATAGGTCTTGGCGGTCCTGCCAGGGGGGTTGGGTGCGACAAGGTTCTCGCCAAATGCGACGTTCGCAGGGACAAACTCGGAGGCGATCCGGACCCGAAGAAAGGACTATACTTGGATTTCCGCGACGTATTGGAACGCGACGACATTGACGCCATTGCCGTGGGCTCCACGGAGCAATGGCATGCCATCCAAATCATTGCCGCACTCAAGGCCGGCAAAGACGTTTTTGGCGAAAAACCCATGAGCTCGACAATCCACGAGGCCGCCGCCATCCGTGACGCAGTCAAACGCTGTGGACGCATCTTCCAGCACGGGACCCAGCGCACTTCCCACAAGAATATCCAGTATGCGCGACATCTGGTTAAAACAGGAAAACTTGGCAAAATAATCGCGGCCGGCGTCCGCAGCTGCTGTCATAACGAACTGTCCGGTCAATTCCTGTTACCCGCACAGCCCATGAATCCTGACATGCTTGACTGGAATATGTGGCTTGGTCCAGCACCCTGGCGACCATTCAACAATTTTGCCATGCGCGGTGTTATCTCATGGCACGGTCATATCGATTTCGGACGCTGCATGGTAAACGGAGGCGCGGTCCACCCGAACGACGCAGTGCGGCATATCCTGGGATATGATAATGAAAGTCCGGTGGCGATCTATCCCGCGGACGGCAAAGAGTACAAGAGCATCACAACCTGGAAATATGCAGATGGAACCTACATCCAGGTTGATTTCGAGGGACTTCCGGTAAAGGAGGAATTGCAGAACATCGGAAGCATGTATGGCGGGCCCTTTGCCATCATCGGAACCGAGGGTAAGATTGTCACGCATTCCGAAAAGGCGCTCTTCTGGACAGACCCCCCTGAACTTGCGGACGGCCTGCTTGATTTTGAGCTCCCGCATAAGGGCGGACATTATAAGGAGTGGCACAACTGTATACGCACGCGTGAAAAGCCGATCTGCAACGAGGACGCGGCATATCAGACCGAGTTTCTCTGCCACAGTTCTGAAATTGCCCAGAGACTGAAACGCCCCTTGAAATGGGACGCGGTGAAGGAGGAGTTCATCGGTGATGATGAAGCTAACCGGCTGATGGATAAACCATATCGGGCACCCTGGCACCTCTAGAAACAAGGAGCATTGAGAATGAATACAATTATGACTAAACGGTTAACATTGCTCACAATGAGCATGACCTTTTTCTGCCGAGTACTGTGTGCAAACGAGTCTATTGAACAGCAGGCCAGTGCGCTCATCAGCAAACCAAACTTGCCGCAATTGATCCAGATGTACGAACAGGCCATACAATCCGGAACAACCGCCGACCGGGTTGAATTGTCTAAAACGATCATCAACCATATCAATCGTGATGACGTACTGCCTGTGGTCAAGGGCGAGCTGTTGACAATGCTCGGGCGTTTTGGCGGTCCGGAGAGTGTGGATTTTTTTGCGTCCTTGTTGTCGCACGAGGATCCGTTGTTTCATACCCGTGCCGTTCTTGCGCTCCAACGTAATGCTTCGGAAAAGGCTGCGGAGGTACTTCGCAAGGCCCTGGCCAGCGCCTCGGAACCGGAGAAACGGGCCATAATGATTCACGCCCTGTCGGTGCGTGGAGATCGTGCAAGCCTGCCCCAGTTTATCAAGGATGCAGGCAATGCCGATGATGTGGTCAGAACGGCAGCCCTGCTGGCCGTTGCCCGGATGAGCGATGAACCCGCAAATGCCCTTTTCAAGGCAGGCATGAAACAGGGACCGGCAAGAGCCAAACGGGAGGCTACCGATGCGTACCTGCTGCATGCCGACAGGTTGGTAAAGACGGGGAAGAAACAGGAATCACTCGCCATATACCACGAACTGCTCGGTAATGGCGGATATGTGAAAGCCAACGCGCTGATGGGTATGGCCCGGGTTGGCGGAGCGGCGGAACTGACCGCTATCCTGGAGAATCTGAAAGGGGCCGAGCGCAATATTATCAACATTACCGACAAACTATTCGAGCATATTCCGAAGAGCGGACCGGTCATCACGGCCGTGTGCGAAAATGTTAAATCAGCAGATCCCATACTCAAGATCCGATTGCTCGACGTATTGGGCTGGTATGCCGATCCTGCCGGACTCGACACCGTTCTGGATGCCACCAAAGACGCAAACGAGGCGGTACGCAATGCTGCTGTAAATGCCCTGGGACGATTTGATGATAAACGGGCTTTCAATGCACTGGTAGCCACCCTGGCGACCGGGAAGGAAATGGATGCAGCCGTTATGGCCGTGGAAACAAGTCCGCGGAAAGCCATCATTGCGGATGGCCTGATCGCGGCCTTGCCCGGTACTTCCGGTCTGGTGTGCGTTTCGCTTGTGCGAGCACTGGGCACCTGCCCTGCCGGTAAGGCCACACCCATACTGCTGAAGACTATGGAGAATGCCGATGCAACGGTCCGGAACGAGGTATTCAACGCCCTGCGGAAAATCGGAGACCCATCGGCCTATCCTGACCTTGTGAAGCACCTGGCCGTGGAATCGGATCATAACGTGCAATCAACGGCCGTCAATGCATTGGCCTCGCTTGGCGTGTACATCAAGGAACCTTCACAACGTTCGGCTCCTGTTCTGGCACAGTTGGCCACCGGTAGTAGTAGTCCGGGTCGGCCAGCCCTGCTCCTGCTGCTTCCACGTATTTCCAGCAAGGCAACCCAGGAAGCGGAACTGAAGTTTCTGCGTGAAGCCTTGAGCGAACAGGACGAAAATCTCCGGCGCGCTGCAATGCAGGCCATGACTGACTGGCCCGATCCCGATCCTGTACTGGACACATTGCTTCAAACAAGCAAGAAGGAACCGCAGTCGGCGTTCAGCGTGGTCGCCCTGCGCGCTTACGTCAAACAAATCGGCGCTTTAATTGAGAAACGCAACGTAGCCGTCCCGGAAAAACAGGTGTCCGCTGATGATGTGCAGAAGGAAATCATTCAACGTTGTATCCAGGGGTTGGAAATTGCAGTCCAACCTGCGGAAAAGATGGGGTTCTTGAGTTACTTGGGACAACAGCCCCATCCGGATGCCTTGAAGGTGGTCGAGGGGTACCTGAACGATCAGAATGTAAAAACAGAGGCGATCCAGGCCGCATTGAGCATCGCTACCGTGCTTCACAAAACTCATGCCGACATGGTGAAACCAGTACTCGAGAAGATCAAAACGGTAACGGATGACAAACAGTTACAGTCCAAGGTGGATCAATTGCTCAAGACAATGAAGGCAAAGAAATAAAGATCAAGAGACCATTAGCCCCACGTAAAAAGATTACATCGTTTTCAGCCGCGCCATGTCACCGAGTACATGTGTCGCTTCCATTCATCTCAGCACGATCCACACATTGCGGAAACGTACCGGCTTGGCGGTCTTGTGGTTCTCCAATACAATCGGACCTGGCGTGGGGGCCTCAGGCTCCTGTAAGGTTTTCGTCGTACCGGGCAAATCGACTCCGTCGTGAATCTTTTCGCCGTTGAGACAGACTGTAATTTTTGCATTAACGGTCTTCTTCCCGTCCTTGTCGAAGCGCGGTGCGGTGAAATCGATGTCCAGTTCGTTCCATGACGGTGGTGTACGCATCGCATCCTTGTCTGGTACTTTCATCCCGTAAAGGGACCCCAATTGATAAAGCGGCCCGCGGTCGCGGCTGCCGATTTCCACGCCATATCGGAACGCGATCCAAATGCCGCTGTTGATGGAAGGTCCATCGGGAAGGTATACCTCGACGTGCAAGTGGAAATCCTGAAAGGACTGCCGAGAGATGACGTGCCCGCTGCCAAACACCTCCAATGCGCCGTCAACCAGCTTGTAGTGGCACGGTTTTGTGTTGGCAAGCTGACCCGGCGTGGGAATTCTCATGCCACTGTACTGCATGAGCTTCGAGGTATCCTTACCGTCGAAAAGAACAATTGCACCGGGCGGCGGTTCCTTCGGTGATGATGACGTTTGCGCCAAGCACTCGCCCGCCAGAACGCCGAGACAACTCAGGATTGTATAAATGACAAATCCGGGTACAGACAACAGTTTCAGATACTCGCGATACGTCAGGTTCATGGCAGTCTCCTGGTTCAGGGGTTATGGTTATAAGAAATTGCTTTCCCGAAAGTTCATGTAATAGATTTTATATTTCTATTTTAGAATTCTTTACCAGAACTATAACAGATTTCAACGGCTTGCACATGAGTTTGATGGGTATTACTCCAGCCTGCCAAACATGATACGTTCTTTCCGTTCTGCGGAGGAATCACCCTGCGTCACACAAAGCCAGACAGTGCCATGGTATTCGCGGAAGGCAGGATACTGGAAGGATTTATCAGTTTCAAAACGGTATTTCCGCTCCCAGTTCATCCCATCGAAGGAGATATCGATGTTGAACACGGAACGGGAGACGCCATTGATCTTTGTCGCCTCCTGCCATCCGAGATAATAAATGTTTCGGAACTTGTCGAAGGTCGGCTTGGAATTGGTACCATTAGGAACGAAGTCGCGATGCTCTCCACGCGTCCAGGAACGGCCATCCTTACTCGTAGTAAAAAGGTAGTTGCCGTTGCCACCTTCCTGACGGCAGATCGCCATCCAGGTGCCATCGGGCAGACGATTCACAGCGGACTCTGTAAGCTTCAGTTCGGCTGGTTCGTTAAAATGCCCGATGATCTCGAAGGTGTCAAATGCATCATTTACATTCGCCAGCGCATTCTGGCCGATAGGAAAGTTGTTAAGCCCAACATAAAGGCGGTTATCAAAATACTTAAACGAATCGAATGGGTAGAGACCGAAGTCCCGCGCCGGCCGCTTGAACCCCTGCTTGACCGCATCTTCGTAAAAATACTTCGGCTGCATATCGAAGATACCCGCAGCGGTCTTGAGTTTCGCCTTGTGAATGGAGTTTTCAAACGTCATACGTTCGATGTCAAAGTCGATGAACCAAGTCTGCGACTGCCGTTTATCCGGTTTTTCGCTGGCAAAGTAGCAACGCACCGTCCTGGCATCCTTTTGTAAAATACGCTGTCCAAAGCAGGTCCCGGGCGGCAGGATCTCGTTCGAAAACACCTGACCACCTCGCGCAAACGGTATGATTTTTTCCACAGCCAGGGTCTGCAGATTCACAATCGACATTGCCGCATAGATGAACGACCATTCTGCCCTTTCGCCCGCGCGCTCGTCATTGACCTCCGCTACAATGTAAGCCCGGTTTTTGACCATTACCATCTCCGCATCATGCGCACCTTTTACCTGCGGCGCAGTGACTTTAACAAGACGGCTCAGGACTTGATCCGCGGCTGCCTTGGGATTCCAGTCGGCAGGGAGTAGTTTCAAATGGAGTTGTCCGGATGTCATCGGGCGCGGAAGCTGATTGACTGCCTGTTTCAGCCGCACCGCGCCGGAGACATTCCTGCCAGCGGCCACATCTTCTTCTCGAAAGCGTGCGAGGAGGATCTCGCCCGTGCCCTGACGATCATGATCATAAACGATCCAGATCAAGCCGTTGGTGTCCTGTACGCCGTCCGGATACGAGATATTAGAACGTTCATCGAGGAGCAGGCCTTCATTCCATGTACGGCCTTCATCCGTTGAGAGACTGGCGGTGATGTGACTGCGGCCTTTGAATTTGTAATGATTCACCAACAGCAGGTTTCCAGATGACAAGCGGCGGATAAAGAAGCGTGAACCGGGATTTGTAATCGTACTGGCGCCCGGCTCCGTCCATGTCCGACCTTTGTCGTGCGAATAACTTTGCCACAAAAATCCGGCACCGGTACGGATGAGCATCCAAAGCCTGCCATCACGCAGTTCCACGATCATGTTTTCCAGCGCCCAGCTTGGCGCTTTGAGCGCACCATGCAACTTCCAGGTTTTGCCTTTGTCGGTCGAAATACCGACTCCGTGCAAATGCTTCGACCCGGCGTGCCAATCGTGGATCGGCTCGGCGGCGTGCGTAACCGGCATAATCCATTCTCCGGTGGAGAGCACGGTCGGCTTGTTCATACGGAAACTGAACGGCACTTCATCATAACCGATGTGGAATTCCGGACTCCAAACGGACGGCGTCGCCTCCGGGTTATCGCAAATGCGTGCACATACTCCATGTTCCGCAGTATCACGATTACCACGATTGAAGATATACCAAAGCTTACCCTCGGGGTCGATCCAGAGCGTCGGATCGAAAGCGCGTGCCCCGTTACGCGGACCCGCAATAGGTTGCGGATCGGTGAAGGTTTTGCCCTGATCGTCGCTATAACAGAGATAGACGGTGTTTTCCACCGCCGGCTCCTGCCGGCCACCCGAAAACCACGAGACAAATACTCTTCCTTTGGCGGTACGTTCCAGACCTGGAATGCCCTGCCAGGTACGGAGCAGATTGGAAGGCTCGTTTTCCGCAAAAGTCAGGGAGACCAGCAACAAACCGATCATTAATAAGATACTCTGCTTCGTCCTTTGAATTGATTCGGAACTTATTGCCATTAGATGTATGCCTCCTCTTTTTACAAATCCATCCGGAGTTTTCCGGGGTCTGCTTTTTGGAATTAAGTTTCTATATCATTATTATCTCGGTCAGCGAACAATAATTTCCTTATCGCGCTCTCTCAGCCAGGCCAGCGCATCAAGAACAACTTTTTCGATTGTCTCTCGTGGAAGATGATCATGAAGGCCGTCGTACCAGATAATCTGCTTGGGTTGACCAGCCGCCCCGTACAATGCATCGACAGCTGATTTGGGAATAAGATCATCGTTTTGCATGTTCTGGAAAAGCAGAGGCCGCGGCGCGATCAGGCCAATACGATGAATTGGATCAAAAGGACGCAGGAACGATGCCGCAACCGGCGCAAGCACTTTCGCCGGTGAAAACCGTGGAAGTTTCTTGCGATAAGGGCTGTCCGCCGCCATCTTCTGTAAATCACCGCCGCTCAGCGTAAAAACGCCGACCCGCATACGTGAATCGTAGGCCATGGCCGCGCAACCGGTCATGGCACCGAAACTGGCGCCCCAGAGATAAATACGATGCGGATCGATATCGGGCCGCTTGGCAACCACATCGGCAAGTCGGCGCGTCTCACTGACTGTCAGTACAATTCGCCGGCGCAACGCCATCCATTCTTCAAAATGATTCACTTTCTTCTGGCGGCGCTTGCCGCGGCCAAATTGTTCCGGAATAAACATCGCGAACCCCGCCTGTGTAACGGCTTCACCGATTTCAGGCCTGTCAGCAAAGTCCATCTTCATTCCTATGCCATAAAGAAAAATAATTGCCGGATGACGTTTTGTACTGTCGGATGGAAGCAGGGCAAGTACCGGGACCTCTTCTCCGGGACAACCTTCAAAAGTAAATTCCTCCCGGATATAATTTGTTCTATTTTGAGAGGTGATTGTTTTGATGTTCAGCGGCGCTTTATTGTCATACTCTCTAAGGGCACAAGAAGTGCGATAATCCCATACACGCTTGGCCACCACCCCACCCACAATGCACACGAGTAACAACAACAGAACAATAAAAGTTTTTCGATACATCTTGAGACTTTTTACCTGGGAAATAAATCTGTCCATTCATAAACCGCCGGCGGCTGATCGCAGGCAGGTTCCCGCCGCGAGGCATTGAGTACCCAAACACGAAGATCCTGCGATTCAAAAATTGCATCGTGCAGGTTCGAGCGCATCGCCACAGGGCGCTTAATAATTTCAATAAGTCCACGGGCATCTATTTTGCCGTAATTCTCACGCACACGTTTGACCAGATTCTTATAGCGGTTACCTGCAGACAGCAAAACGGCATTTTCAACGGCTTCGGGCAATTGTTCAACGGCCTGCCCGGACTTTACCACATCACATCTATCAGGCGTGGCGGCAACGCCAACTGCATCCGGAATTTTTGCGTCGCTGATAACGTAATAGTATTCACAGGTACGGCGTCGATCACGCATGTAGGCCACGGCTTCGTCAAGCGTGGCGGCGTGTTCCAGCGCCCCGCGAAGCAGGAAACTCATAGGAGTCCCGTCCCAGAGTCCCTCGCCACGTCCACCCATTTCGCCGATGGCAACTTTCTTTTCATTCATTCCGGTTACGGAACCGATAAAACCCGCAAAGCTCACATTTACAAAACGGTTAACCCCGGTCCGTTCCACTGCCATGACAACCGCCTCATCCTGCAGACCAACATCGGTCATATAATCAAGCACCCGCACATGAAGCAGTTGACCATTAAGCGTGGCTTTGCCGAACAAGGCTGCACCACTGCAGTGAAAAAATTCCGGGAAAATATTACCGATCTGTATTTCGTCCAATGAAATACCGGATCCTTCCGACATACCTTTCATTTCCTCAAAGTAAGCGGGATCAATGTACTGTCTCTGGCGTTCCACCAGCTTTCGGGCATCATCGAGGAACCATTTCCCTTTCTCCAGGGAGTAATATAAACCTACACCGTAAACGACACGATTGTACATCCGGCGCATACTGTCTGCCAGGAGTTTGCCGTGTTGGTATCCGATCTCGTGCGATGTTCCGCTCAGGTAGAGCATGCGGTTGCCGTTGCGTATCCGGAGATGCCCTTTGCCGCATGATTGTTCGCCATCCGGAATTTTTTGGGCCGGTTGGAACCGAAGTGCCGCAATCCTGAAAACAGCGGCCAGACTGCGGTCCATTTCACCGGCTTTGACAACGGCGGTAACAGCCTGAGGTAATGTCAACTCCTCAACCTGTGCATTGGGCAGCGGTTTTCTGGTGACCGTTATCAACCAGCTTGACTCGGAACGTGGCGGTTTGAATTCCAGTTTGCGTAATTCACCATTCACTGCCAGGACAGCCTTTCCTCCCATTAACCGGACCCGCCAGCAACACGCGCCATCCACATGTTCAAACCCGGTAATGAATGGATGCAGAAAAAGATTTATTTTCAAACGATTCAACACGGAAATCCGTGGAATTGTTTTCGATGTCTCCAATAACGCCTGCCGTGTATGTTCCCATCCCGTTTCATCGGCGACATAATGCGTTTCTTTTTTTGGAGTAGAAAGATGCAGTTTGCCGTCATAATGGATATCCACGCGCATCTTGTTTGCAGGTGACGAAAGCATTACGCTCACACGTTCGTCGTACACAGCCACCCTGCCGCAGAAATGGTTACGAGGCTGATCACTGTCACTCTTTTTCTCCGAAACATCTACAGTAAGAACACCCCGGTTTAAAGGCCATGCAGGAGCAGAAAGACAGGCCATGGTCCTGTCAACATTCGTCCACAGCATCCGGCAGGCATACATCCAGTTACCGATGATAAGAACGACAACAACAATAAGGGTCCATTTAATCAGGCGGAGTAAATTCTTTTTCATATCGAAACTTCAGCCTTAGGAAACAGGGAAACAAAAACCGGATATCTCCCTGACTTAATATTTATTTCTTTTTTGCCGGCTTCCACGGTTCCGGAGCGGGTGTTTTGGCAAATTCATCCCACCGTTTTTGAATCTCTTCGATAGGCTGTTTACCGGTATGGACATAAAGACCATAACGAAGCATCAATGGCTTGCCTGGCTCAACAATTATCGGTCCCTTGAAAGACAAAGAAGCCCCCATCCAGCCATCGCTGCGTACATGGAAACAGGATGGATGATTTGGATTGGACGGATGATCAAACAGCGTGATGCCTTCAACGGCCTTTGCCGTTATCGGACCGGAATAATCGACCCACTTCGCCGGTTTCCAGAAAATATCCTTCTCCCCGTCCGCTCCTTCCGAGTTACGGATGCTTCCGCCACCGTCATTAATACAAATGGTTTTGGCCATGCGCACGCCGACCAACCCGAACGGGGTTTTGCAAAACGTGACGGCTTTGTCTTTAGACTCAAGCTGGAGGTCGACAACAAGAAGCCATTCATTGTTCGGCAGAGGTTGTGCCGTGGCGGTACGACGTTCGACCAGAAGTACAGTGTTGCTGGCCTCGTTGATCCAATGGTTCAGCGTAGTCAGGGTAGCGTGATCTTCGGTATCTTCCAGCTTCTCAACACGCTGATGTACAATGCGGCCGCTTTTTCGATCATCCCAGAAATTGACGCCGTTGACATCGTTGTGTGCAATCCAAACAGAGTAATGGTGTTTGTGTCCCTCGGGATCATGGGGATGTCCCATCCGCGTCAGCGAGCGGCCCGACGGCCCGATTACAGGAAATATAAAAGGGCGGCGCGCATTAAGTCCTGAGTGATAGCGGGCGATTTCCGCGCCATCGCGTTGAATCGACACCTGCTGTTCGGGCTGAGGTATGACCTGCATTAACGGAACTGGTTTCGGACCTTTGTCCGCTATCGGCTGTTCCGCGCTGAAACTTACCGAAATCAAGAGAGCTGGTACAAGAATGGCACAAAAGAATTTAAAGGTTTTCATAATTTTCCCGTTGTTTCGCTGTTTTGTTTAAGATGGCACATCTTCCAGATAAACTCCATCATCACGGAGTATCTTCTGAAGTTTCTTGATGTCTACCTTAACCATATCTACGCCTGAATCAAGCGCCAAAGCCGCACAGGTCCCCACCCCCTGCGCAAGAGCCATAAGATGTGCCTGTACCCTGATGGAGGCATGTGTTTCATGTGTTGAACTGGCGGCACGGCATGCCACTGCCAGGTTGGGAATCCTGTCATTCAATGCCATGCCAAGTGGGATATGATAACTTGTGCCTTCTTTCAGCATACTGCGGTCATTACGATCAGTATAAGTCGTATAACCCGTTCCTTTCGGATCGTGTATGTCGATCATCCAGACTCCATGGCCCACGGCATCCGGATGTTTTACGGCATTCAAAACCATGTCCCGATCCAGGGTTTTCAATCCCTTAATTCTTCTTGATTCCCTGATACCGAGCGAAAACCCTGTTTGATCAACGCGTGCATTCTGCATTCCGGGCACATTCTTTTTCCAGTAATCAACATATTGAAATACCTGTTCGCGCGATCTTGCGGTAAGTTTTGTCAATTCCTCCTCGTCCAGAGGATTGCCTGCAACGGCGCACATATTCCACGGAACGAAATTACCTCCCCATCCTGAAAGTAATCCGCGCGTATTACCGGCATTGAATGGAGGGAACTTACCTTCGTCGCGCAGTTTGATCATGTCATTCATAATCTCATCACGTTTCTCACGGGAAATAGTTTTCATTGCCTTTGCATCGATACCGCGAAGAGTGTACATCATGGTCATTCCCTGCACCAACCCGTCAGAGGTCCGTCCGAATTCAAACGGCAGTCCTGCCTTGGCGGCTATATCGCCATCTCCCGTGGAATCTATGACTATCTTACCCAGGCATGATTTTCGCCCCGTTTTTGTATCGACAAGCACACCTTTTATCTTTCCATTCTCAATGATCGGTTCTCCTGCATTCAGGTAACAGAAAACTCGTACCTTTGCTTCTGAGAGCATTTGTTGCCAGACGATCCTCATGCCTTCAGGATCAAACCAATGTGTTTCATGTGCACGTGGATAATTTGGATCCTGGACAATCCAGTCGTGTTTAAAGGCGCGCTGGGCCGATTCTTCAACTATCCCATTAATAACGACTTTCTGCCGGTCACTGCGGTGCCAGCCATTTACAAGGGCATTTGTCGCCATGCCCCCAAGGCTGGGCCAGCGTTCGATCAGCGCCACTTTTGCGCCGTGACGCGCCGCGCTCAATGCAGCAGCCACACCGGAACATCCGCCGCCGCACACAAGGACATCCACATCAACAAGGACAGGTATGTTTTCGCAGCTTTTCCTGCCGGATTTTTTCTTGAATCCAAACATGCCATTGACGAACAAACCCGCCATTAATCCTTTATTCAGGAAGTTCCTTCTGTCCATGCAATTGTTTTTCTCAAACATATGTTCCTCCAATGATATTTAGGACGGATGAGTTAATATGCGAACGCTTTAAATCTGTAAAACATGGAGACATTAGTACCAATGTCGTTCATAATATAATTTATGCCATCGCCAATCATGTCGACATATGGCGGAACATTCGACCAGGCGGCTGGAACAAGAGTCGGGGTTTGCTGGAGAGTATAAGCCCAGCCATTTGTAGCTATCCATGAAAACACCACTTCGTTTGAAGAGTTAAGCTGAAATGTACCGACGCTATAACCGTTCGTATCCGCATAGGTGGAGAAAAATACATCGATTGTATGATTTGTATCTACATTAAAAAAAGTAACAGTGTTCGTAATACCAATACTGTAGCCGTTTGTTTTGACATCATTGATGGCGGCAAAAACGGGATTTGCCATGATTGTAAATACCTGGTTGCTGCCGCGCGGTACCAATACTGCGCCTGACGGCTGGATCGTTCCGCCAAATCCTGCAGAAGCATTGATAACATTTGTCGGCCCTGCCGGCAAAAGCAGGCTCTGCGCACTGATGGTATGATTAGTCGTTACCTTGTAAAACTCATACATGGTGACACCGCCCCGGGACACGCCATCTACAATCACATCATTGACATAATAACCGGAAGCAGCCGTAATCGTCATGATTTGATTGGCAAATTCAATCACCGCCACCCGTCCGGAGGGACTGATCGTGCCATTCGCCATTACCGACACATTAATGAAAACATAAGGGCTCTCATATGCGCCGATATCCACAACCGAACCCCTGATCCGGGCATTACCGCCCCTGTCCAGTCCACCCGGGGCATACAGATTATTTCCAACATTGATGCACATGGAAGTGGTGCTTAAATGAAGATCCCTCTGGGCAAGATCAACAAAACCGGGCGCAACCGTAATATTACCCGTTCCACCCGGATCCGGCGTGGTACAGCAATACAGATAGGTACCCGCCTGACAATTTGGAAAACCCGGGGCAGTATTGTAATAAAATATCGAGTTCCTGGCATCCGCCAGATATGTTGCCCCGCCACCGGAAACGGCAGAATTACCGACAACCGTACAGTTACTCATCACACTGTTTGCAGATCCACCGCCATAGGAACCAGCCTCGTTGTCAAAGATCACACAGTTGATCACTGTACCTGTCGCTGTTCCTCCCCCGGAATATGTGACCACGTTGCTGCATATCGTGGAATTGCTCACTACGCCATCGTAAGTACCGCCTCCGGCCCAATACGCATTGTTACTGGTAATGATACAGTTATAAACCAATCCGCTGTAACAGCCGCCACCATAACCGCCCAAGGCTTTGTTCCCTCTAATAGTCGATTGTCGTATCCTGGCATTAAATGTACCGCCCCCGCTTAAATCGGATTGATTGTCATTCACCATGCAAATAGAAGCAACATCCCCATAGAGGCCCCCTCCGGCATAGTCAGACTGATTGCTTGCCACCGTACAATAAATCAATGTCCCGGTGGCGGAACCGCCTCCGCCATATTTGGCATAATTCCCGGCGATTACACTGTTGTCGATATTTACACCATAAATACCGCCGCCATAACCTTCCGTGGAATTATTCGCTTTAATCGTTGAATAAGTGACCATTCCTTTATAAATACCCCCGCCAAATGAGTAGGCGGTATTCTTGACAACAGCGCAGTTTGAAATTATTGCGCCCCCTGCATATGCGCCGCCTCCCGACCTGTCCAGAAAGTAATCACCCGTAGTTGCGCGAGTAAATCCGTTGGAAAACGTGAAATCGGCAAGCAGCGCACCACCGGAAAGATACGCGCACCTGACGGCCGAATCGCCCAAGGGGCCCTGCCCGGCAATTATTGTTGACTCATAACCATCCACGCCATGTATTCTGATCGCATTCGTCACAACAATCCGATTCAACAGTACTCCCCCGGGAGTAGCCCTGGTGCCGGTTGAATACACGCCGGCCCCGACCAGGACAATATCGTTGGCATTGGTCGCGGCATCGATGGCATCCTGGATTTCATGGAAAGCCGTGCTCCAGCTCGTACCAGGCCCATTTGTAGGACTGCTAAGCCAGGCATAGCGGGTTGCGGAGAAAACTGTCTGGGAAATCAGAAAAGGGAAACAAAGCGCCAGGTTCAATGTGGCCAACCATTTCATACAATCATACTAACACACAGGGCAAACTCCTACAAGAAGCCGTTACGCGTGCCAGGGCGAATGTAAACCGTAGCGCGCGTTTTCGTCTTCGGAGAAAGATTTTGCGGCAGATTGACTGTTTTGCAAGGCGCCGACGGCGGCGCTATATAAATATATGCGTCGTCCGTCGGCAACAAAGCAAAACGGGCAATATCACGCAAAAGGTTTCTCCGGAAATGCGCACTGCTTGTATTTTCTTATATACTGATTTAAACGACTAAGTATTGCATCTATTTCAAATGCAAATTAGATTCTCTACAAGATGACTGCTAACGTAAAAACCCGGTCGAAAGTTGCACTGCTGATTGAGACCTCAAACGCCTATGCACGCGGCCTCCTGGGCGGTGTTGTTGCATACATGCGGGAAAATCGGACATGGTCAATTTACCTTGCAGAGCACGGTCGCGGTGACAAACCTCCAGCCTGGCTTGCCGACTGGAAAGGAAACGGCATTATTGCGCGTATCGAAAACCGCGACATTGCCAAAGCCCTGACAAATTTAAATCTACCGATTGTGGATGTAAGCGCGGCACGACTGATTCCATCAATTCCGTGGGTGGAAACCGACGACAAAGCATTTGCACGACTCGCCGCCGAACACCTGCTGGAGCGCGGATTTAAAAACTTCGCATATTGCGGTGATGACCGTTTCAATTGGTCCATATGGCGCTCGCAGCATTTTCCGCGCTTTATTGCCGCAGCCGGACATAAGTGTTCTGTTTACAGTCCATCGAAACGAATGCCTGCGGACGCAGAAAGTCACATTGAAGACATCGCCGAATGGGTCACCAGATTACCAAAACCTGTTGGTGTCATGGCGTGTTATGATTTACGTGGTCAACAGGTCCTCGACGCATGCAGGCGGCGAAACATCGCTGTACCTGATGAAGTTGCAGTCATCGGGGTAGATAACGATGAACTGCTGTGCAGTTTGTCCGATCCCCCGCTTTCCAGCATTATCCCCAACAACCACCGTACCGGTTTTGAAGCTGCGGCGATTCTGGACAGGATGATGTCCGGCAAAAAAGTCAAATCGCTTACAAACCTCATACCACCGCTCGGCGTGGCAATGCGTCAATCCACAGATGTGTTGGCGATTGAGGATAAAAATATTGTCCAGGCAGTACGTTATATCCGTGAACATGCATGTGAGGGTATCAACGTAGATGACGTGCTCAGGGCGGCGCCCCAGTCGCGCCGCGTGCTGGAAACCCGCTTCAACAAACTGCTTGGCCGCACGCCTCACGAAGAAATCCTGCATGTTCAATTGAACCGCGTGAAGGAACTTCTCGCAGAATCCGATCTTTCACTCGAAACAATTGCCGAACGGGCTGGATTCGAACATCCCGAATACCTGAGCGTTGCGTTCAAGCGCGAGATCGGTATGCCGCCCAGCAAATACCGCGCATTAAATCATCACTAGAACCCATGTATTCGCCGTTGATAGGACTCCCGCAAGTTCATATAATGGCTACATACATATAGTAGTTTAGGGAACTGGTTTCCTAAACCATGTTAGCCCGCAGGGAAAAATGAAACGAAAGAGAATCATCGTCCTGCTAATCGTACTCGCCTTCTTTCTCACGGTTGGAGGTTTCTGGATATATCGTTATCTTCTCGCAATACGATGCATCTCAAATGTCTCTATGATTTCACAAGCGATCTCGATGTATTGCATAGATCATAACAATACCTTGCCAGACAAAATGAGCAATCTGAAAAAATACACTCGTCCAAACATTTTTGTTTGCCCCGGCTCCAAGACGAAGCCAGGGAGAATGACCAATGTGGATGAATGGATGGATTACATCTACATCCCATGGGGAACGCGGACGAACATCCCACCGGAATATCCGATGCTATACGATAAACACCTCAACAACCATGGTAACTTGATCAATATGTTGTACGTTGATGGCAGTCCTGGTGGAGACAAAAATGTATCGGGCTTGAAAAGGTTTGCTAAAGAACATCCAGATTTAAAAATACCATTACCGAAAGATGAAAAAAGAGAATAAATTACAGGCTAACCTCGTGTTGTAGGGTACGTCGCGGAAGCCGCGCCGCTCATGAACACAGTCGTTCACTTCTAACAATAGAAAATTCTGTCTATTGATTTTTGGCAGTAAATTTTCTCAAGAAATAAACGCACCGTCTCATGGTGGTACAATTCCATATGATGTAGATTATCTGCAAATGAAGCTTAAAGGAGAGCGCCATGAAAAAAACTAAAGTAAATATTGCGATCGTCGGGCTGGGCTTTGGGGCGGAATTCATTCCCATCTATCAGCGGCACCCCAAAGCAAACATGTATGCGATATGCCAGCGCAACCGGAAAAAACTTGATGCAATTGGCGATGCATTCGGAATTAAGAAACGTTACTGTAATTTTAAAGAACTGATCAAGGATCCGGACATTGATGCCGTCCATATCAATTCCCCTATCCCCGACCATGCATGGATGAGCGTAGCGGCACTCAAGGCTGGCAAACACGTGGCATGCACTGTCCCGATGGCAACCAGTATTGCCGATTGCAAGCGGATCGTTGATGTCGTGAAGCAGACAGGATTGAAGTATATGATGATGGAAACCGTAGTTTATGGCAGGGAATTTCTTTACATCAAGGAACTTTATGAAAAAGGTGAACTGGGCAAGATTCAATTTCTCCAGGCAAGCCACCAGCAGGACATGGATGGCTGGCCAAACTACTGGCCGGGTCTGCCGCCGATGTGGTACGCCACACACTGTGTCGGCCCGATGCTTGCGCTAACAAATGCCACGGCCGAGTATGTTTCCTGTTTCGGGTCCGGCACAATCCGCCGTGAACTGATAAAGAAATATCGCTCGCCTTTTGCCGTGGAAACAGCCCACATCAAATTCAAGAATTCCGACCTGACGGCACGTATCTATCGTTCGCTCTTTGATGTGGCGAGGCAATACAGGGAAAGTATCGACGTTTATGGCTCAAAGAAAACCTTTGAGTGGACTCTGGTTGAACATGAGCCGCACATATTGCACACTGCCAAACTGCCGGAGCCGAAAATCCCGAAGAAAATCAAGGTTCCGGACTTTGCGCATCGTCTGCCCAAACCGATCAGGCAGTTTACAACAAAGGGTGTCTACGATCTTGCAAAAACAACTCACCTCAGTTTTACGCAGGGCGCGGGTCACGGCGGTTCGCATCCGCACCTCGCTCATGAGTTCGTCATGGCTCTGACTGGTAACCGTAATCCATTCCCGAACGCGCGACAGTCGGCAAACTGGACCTGCGTGGGTCTTTGCGCACACGAGTCAGCACTCGCCGGTGGAAAGCCGGTAAAGTTGCCGGCGTTTACGATTGGGTAGAACTCTGTGATAACAGTTTAAGTGGACAAAAAATACCCCTCACCTCAATCCTCTCCCCCAAGGAGAGAGGAAGAAGAACGGAATACCGATTCTGATCTCGTAATAGTGAATCTTGTAGAAGAAAAATATTCTCTCGCCCCTTGAGGGAAAGGGGCAGACTTAAAATGCCATGCTTCAGCCGCGATCATTCCGCGGTGACTGGAAACTAGTTGGATAATTTTAACACAGTATGTGTTTCACTATTCTCAATTCGCCTGTTACCTGACAGGCGATGGTAACCGTTTCGCGGCTTGGGTCGGGCGAGCTTGCCTCGCCTCCATATGAGAACGCGTCAGTTCGTCCCGGTCGCAAGGCGTCGAATGCGGCGCTGGATAAATATCCGCGCCACATTCGAGAACACAGCGGACGGGACGAAATCACGCGTGATTCAGATGGCCCAAGCCGCGAAATCAATGTTTAAATCTTAATACCAATAACTCTATCTTTCACGTCTCCTACTCAGATACAGGGATCAACCTGTACATTACCTACCCTGACCTGATAACCTATCCCTTGAACTTTGGAGGTCCTAACCATGAAAAGAATAATGATATCAGCCTGCTTCATGATCATATACCTGAGCACAAAGACGCTCAACGCAGAAACCAAACCACCTGCCAACTGGCATACCTGGTCACCGCGCGAGGAAATCGCGCCTGACTTTTCCTTCAATCCCAAAGCCGGACAGGACGGTAAAGGTGCATGGATCATCAAGACAGACAAACGCGAAGGTTTGTACGGCGGCTGGATTGGCGAGTTCCCTATCCAGGGTGGAAAGAATTATCGTTTCTCAGTGTTGTATCGCGCAAAAGGCGTTGCCAATGAAGACAAAACCATCGTAGCGCGTCTGTTGTGGCGTGATGCAAATGATAAAACCGTGAAACATGACGAGCCCACCTTTACCACGTATCGTCCCGGCGAACTGCCGCAGGCTGAACCCGAGTATCCACTATGCAAAGGAAAAAACGCCGATGGCTGGACAGAAATGAGCGATACTTACCTCGCTCCAAGCAAGGCTTCGAAAGCCATTGTGGAGCTTTACCTGCAATGGCAGACCAAAGCGAAAGTGGAATGGAGTAATGTGATACTTGCAGAAGTCAGTTCCATACCTTCACGAGTGGTACGGCTGGCAACAGTTCACTTTCTGCCAAAGGGTGGCGGTAAAACACCAATGGATAAGGCGAAGTTATTTGAACCATTGCTTGAAGAATCTGCAAAACAGAAAGCCGATCTTGTTGTGCTCCCTGAGACCCTCACCTTTTTCGGCACCGGGAAAAAGATGGTCGAGTGCGCGGAGCCAGTACCGGGACCGGTTACGGATTACTTCGGCACACTGGCGAAAAAGCACAACTTCTATATCGTGGCTGGTTTGATCGAAAGAGATAAACACCTCGTTTACAATGTCGCCGTACTAATCGGCCCTGACGGGAAAGTGACTGGAAAATACCGTAAATGTTCCCTGCCGCGCAGTGAAGTGGAATCGGGCGTCATGCCGGGTCACGAGTATCCGGTTTTCAATACTCGTTTTGGTAAAGTGGGTATGATGATCTGTTACGATGGTTTTTTTCCGGAAGTTGCACGGCAACTTACTCTTAATGGAGCAGAAGTCATCGCGTGGCCTGTGTGGGGCTGTAATCCCCTGCTCGCCCAGGCCCGGGCATGTGAAAACCATGTTTACTTAATAAGCAGTACCTACACTGATGTTTCCGCGAAGTGGATACAATCAGCTGTTTTCGGACATGACGGGCAGATCCTTGCCCAAGGCAAGGAATGGGGTACAGTGGCTATTGCGGAAGTTGATCTGGATAAGCGCCTGCATTGGCAAAGCCTCGGCGACTTTAAGGCCCAGATACCAAGCCATCGTCCGCTATGGGTAATAGTTGATAAGTAAATTGCTTGATAATATGAATTTGTAGTAAGCGGCTCGGCGAGACGCCTTGCCCTACCAGAGGAAGGTAAAGCGAACCGTCCCCAGTGAGCCGTTCGGTTACGGCTAAATGCCGATTTAGGTTAATGCGTTTCGTTGCCGTTCCACGACCTTTGTTTCTCAGACAAAGACCTGAGAAAAGCTGTTACCGCTTTCGTTTTCCTGCGTATTTATAATCGGAGGGTGTAGCGCCTGTCATCTTGCGGAAGAGAAGAGTGAAGTAGGCAGGATTGTCGAAACCGACACGATAACCGATTTCGGCAATTGACAGGTTTGTATCCTGCAACAGCATTTTTGCGCGGGTGATCTGCAAAGCGTGAATATACTTGAGCGGAGCAATACCATACCGGGCTCGAAACAGTCTGCATAAATGGGCATAACTGTAACCCAGGTTACCGAGAAGTTCCTGGATCGGCGGCATTTTGGGAAGATTCCACATAGCATGTTCCAGACTGTCGCGTACACGGCTGGCAAGTTCTGCTTCTTCACCGAACGCGCCTTCCTTGCGACTGCGCGTATCAAGCAATTCCAGCAGCAGCTCCAACAACACAGCACGGCTGACAAATTTTTCATGCGCATTACCATACGATTGCATCATCGTAAGCCGTTCATGAATTTCCAAAGCACGTTTCATGTTGGTGATCGGTCCGTGAAGAATTTCCCCGGGCACAAATCTGGGCGCATACCTGTATAGGTGCACCTTTGGTTTTGCCGGATGGAACGTAATAATTGGAGCCGGCGGACGGTACGGCCCATGGTAACACCAGTCGAAATGCGCCCAGTAACGGTGCCCTGCCCTGTTGTCCGCATTATAGCTGACATGCCACCGGCCGGGCGGTACAATAATAAAACTGTTACGTGGACAACAATATTTTTTGCCGGTAATCTCGGTTACGAAATCTGCGTGTGTAAACATCACCAGCTCATGATCGTAAATCACGCGTAATGGTTCTATCCAGCGTTGTGGCGCCGGCAAGTGACTCACATAAGAAGGCACAGATTCGCCGGGCAACATGGGACGAATACAGGGAGAAATACGTTCCAGCCAGGTGCTCATATCATTTTTGTTATAGAAATATCAGAAACCTTTTATTTACGCTATAATGAATATTAGTAAAATTCTCTCTTATCGCGCCTCAGTAGCGCATGAAAGGATCATTCCATGAAAACAAACCTTATCAACAACAAGCAGACGATGACGCGCCGGTCTTTTTTAAAAAAATCTCTGGCTGTGGGAAGCGCGGCGATGGCAGTACCATGGTTCATTCCGGCGGGGGCGCTGGGCAGAGGTGGTGCGGTTGCGCCATCCGAGCGGATCGTGCTTGGGGCAATTGGTATCGGTCCGCGCGGGAGGCACGTGCTGGATTGCATGATAACCGAACCCGATGTCCAATTCGTGGCCATCTGCGACGTCCAGGCCAGCCGACGTGAAGCTGTCAAGGCCATGGCCGATGCCAAGTATGGCAATACCGATTGCGTGATGTACCGTGATATGTTCGAAATACTAGCCAGGCCGGACATTGATGCCATGCTGGTCGCCACGGGTGACCGCTGGCATACCATGGGTTCGATCCTGACGGCCAAGGCTGGCAAGGATGTTTACAGTGAAAAACCCTGCGGAATCACGATCGGACAATGCCAGGCATTGTCGGATGTAATGCAACGCTACGGCCGCGTATTCCAGGCCGGAACACAGCGACGTAGTGTCCCTAATTTCCAGTTTGCCGTTCACCTGGCCCGCAGTGGCAAACTGGGTAAACTCCATACTGTGCACGCATCCATCTACAAACTTCGCTGCCTTTACGATTGGCTTCCTGCCGAACCGGAACCATCCAAGGATGAGTGTGATTGGGACCGGTGGCTGGGACCTGCTCCATGGCGGCCATACAATCACCTGTATGTGGCAGGCCGGTGGCGTGGCTATTATGATTTTGATTCCGGTGCCACACTGCTGGATTGGGGAGCGCATACGGTGGACCTCTGCCAGTGGGCAAACCAAGCCGATGAAACCACACCCGTGGAATACGAACCATCAGGCGGCACAATCTATGCCCGCTATGCCAACGGGGTGAAACTGGTTCTGCGTCCAGACGGCTGGCTCGATACGGGAACGTGTCCTGTAAGATTTGAAGGCGATGAAGGCTGGATTGAAACAGGCGATAAAAGCCAAGTCGAAGTCTATCCGGCCTCACTCAAGTCCGAAATGAAATTGTTCACCAAAGTTGCCGGAACCAACGCCGCACAGCACACACGTAATTTCTTCGATTGTGTAAGGTCACGTGCTCTGCCGGCTGCCAACGGTGGAGTTATGCGTCATTCGCATATCGCCTGCCACGCGGCTGCTATCGCGTGGCTGCTTGGCCGCAAAGTCACATTCGATCCGGTCAAGGAAGAGTTTATTGGCGACGATGAAGCCAATCACATGCGTAGTCGTACGATGAGGGAACCGTGGCATGTTTGATATAAATTAAGAAAAGGAACAACAATGAAAAATATTTTATCAAGATTCGCCTGGAGTGGAATCATGGTTATCGGCCTGGTATTACTGCAGTCAACGGTATACGGGGCGGATATGCCGGGGGCCGGCAGTTGTGCCCTGAAACCGGAAGAGGCCGGAAAACTGATTGCGGTATTGCAATCATCTGATGCATCGCAGTTTGATAAGGCCAGGGCATGTCAGCAACTGGAAATCATCGGCGCCAAAGATGCCGTTCCTGCATTTGCCGCCCTGTTGACTGACGAAAAACTCAGCAATTATGCACGAAGTGGATTAGAAGCAATAACAGATCCGAGCGCTGATAATGCCCTTCGCAAAGCGCTGGGCAAGTTTCAGGGCAAACTCCTTATCGGTGTGGTTAACTCAATTGGAATGCGCCGCGATGCAAAGGCCGTCAAAAATTTGATTGAACTTGTACGTGATCCTTCCAAAGGTGCAGCAAACGAAGCTTTACTGGCATTGGGCCGTATAGGTACGGCCAAAACAATTGAAACGCTTCAAAAGGCGCTCACTTCCGGTCCGGCGGAATTTCGTGCTGCAGCCGCTGAAGGCTGTTTGCTTTGCGCCGAAAGACAACTGGCACAGGGAAAACGGGATGTGGCTGTAAAGCTGTACGATGCGGTCAATCGTGCGGAAGTTCCAAAACAACTTCAAGTGGCAGCCATGCACGGGGCCGTTCTTGCCCGTCAGACCGCGGGTCTGCCATTGCTCATAGAACAACTGAAATCCAGTGACATGGCAATGGTTGGAATAGCGCTCCGTTTAATTCGTGAACTGTCGGGTACTGAAGTGACCCAGGCGCTGGTTGCTGAACTTGGAAAAGTCCGACCCGAAATTCAGGTACTGTTAATTAAGGCATTGGTGGATCGTAATGACCCAACTGTACGCGGCGCAATCGAAGCCCTGGCCGTGGTTGATTCACCGGAAGTCAGGACGGCAACCGCTGAAGCACTGGGAAAAATCGGAGGATTTTCCAGTATTCCAGTATTACTCAAGCTGATCGAAGCCGGCAAAACTGAAGCCGAATCAACCGCAGCCGCGGCAAGTCTGACCCTGCTCGCCTCAGATGACACTGACAACATGATTTTGAAAGCAGTTCCATCAGCCCAGCCGGTAACCCGCGCAAAATTGATCGCGATTCTGGGTAATCGAAATGCCGAAATCGCTGTTACCGAAGTACTCAAGCAGGCTGGTGATCCTGACGCCGCCGTAAGCAAGGCTGCATTCATTGCACTGGCTTCCATATCCAGACCCGGTGATTTGCCGGAAATCATAAAACTGACACTGGCCTGCAAAGATGATTCAGTCCATGAGAAAGCGGAACGCGCAGTGTTTGAGACCTGTATGAAAATTCCCAGCGTTTCAAATCGTAGTAACACCATTATGACAATTTTCAAGGAAAGCAAAGACACGGTAACAAAATGTGCGCTGATGAAAATGCTGGGCATGATCGGAGATTTCAAATCCTGTAATGTGATTATATCCGCACTGAACGATCCTGATGTACAGATTCAGGACACAGCACTGCGCGTTCTGGTCGACTGGCCGGATGCAACACCAACAGCGGTCTTATTGGATACCGTCAAAAAGACAACCAACCCTGTTCATCGAACACTGGCCCTGCGCGGCGCGGTCCGGATGGCAGGTAAGTTGGCCACAGATTGTGTGTGTCCTTCCCGTCAGGTAATCGGGTGGCTGACCCAGGCCAACCAGATGGTTCGTAAAGATGTTGTTGACGAAAAAAGACTTATTTTGTCGGGACTGGCAAACCTGAAATGCCTGGAAGGTTTGCAACTTGTGCAGACATATTTGGAAGATGCCGGTGTACAATCCGAGGCTGAATTGGCTGTGATTAATATTGCCAAGCTCATGACACAGCCGAATCAACAACTCATGGCCAAATCACTGGTTGAAAAAATTATCAAAACAACAAAGAACGGGGCCGTGCGTCATCAGGCGGGAGAAGTTATAAAACAAATTCCCGGTAAAAGTATCGAATTCAAGGCACCGGCGCAGACGGATGATAAGATCGATGTTGCAAAACTGACGTTCATTCCCCTGTTTGATGGTCAGACTTATACCGGCTGGGAAGGTGAAACCTACAAGTCGTTCCGTATTGAGAACGGCGCAATTGTCGGTGGCAGTCTGAAAAATCGAATACCACAGAATGAATTCCTTTGTACAACACGGTCATATGGCGACTTTATCCTGAGGCTTGAATGTAAACTTGCGGGGCACTGTAATGCAGGTATCCAGATCCGTTCACAACGCGTTCCATCCAGTTCCGAGCTCTGCGGATACCAGGCGGACATGGACAGTGGAGGAAAATACTGGGGTTGCCTGTATGATGAAAGCCGTCGCGGATGGCTCGTCAAGTCCGATCCGACGGAAATCATGAAAATCGTAAAACGTGATGACTGGAACCTTTATGAGATCCGTTGCGAGGGGCCGCGAATCCAGTTGTTTGTCAACGGTATACAAACCGTGGATTATACAGAGAAGGATGAAACAGTCATGCAAAGCGGTATTATCGGTTTGCAGATTCATGGCGGTGATCCCAGCGAATCCCGGTACCGGAATATTACAATCGCCGAATTGCCGTAAATAGTTTTATTCTATCCCTGCAAAATGGGTATTTTAACATTTTTTCACCGGGGGTTTTGCACCATAAAATTTTCCTTGCCCGTTGACATCTGTTGTTTTTCTGATACATACCGTCCAATTGCAACAAGATGAGAATTGAAGAACATTATTCATGAGTTCTGAGGAAAAACGATCTCTTATGACCAGCCGCTGGGTGCCGTTACCGCATACACTCACTCTGGAGTTGACATCTTATTGCAATCTCCGGTGCCGGATGTGTCCCAAAACCCATCACTCTGTAAATACCGTCGAAAACCAAGTCATGTCGCGGGACATTTTTGACCGGTTGAGCGATATCCTCCCATTCATCAACAATGTAGAACTATCGGGTTTGTGGGGAGAAGCTTTTATGCATCCCGATCTCTATCTATATATTCTGGGCAAATTGAAACAGCATCCCATCACCGTTACCACAACCTCAAATGGAACTCTTTTGACCGATGATCTTGCCCGTCAACTTGTCGAAATCGGACTTGACCGGCTTACGATCAGCCTGGATTCCGCAAAAGCGGAAACGTATGCCCGCCTTCGTCCACCCGGGAAAAGAGAAGCGGTGATCCATGGTTTAGAATCCCTCCAACGCTGGAAGAAAAACCTCGCTCGATCCCTTCCGGCTGTCGAACTGGCGTTTGTTGGTCTGCGTGAAAACATAGAAGAATTTCCCGATTTCGTAAGGGACGCCAAGCGGCTCGGGATAAACAAAGTTGTTTTGCAGGCGCTGGGTGAATACGAAGGTGTACGCGGAGAGTCGGTAGCGGACCATTTCAAGGACCTTGGCCATCGCATTTTCTGTGAAAGTTCCGTCATCGCAAAAGAAATCGGCATGACAATCGAATTGTTCCCCCCTGACCAGTTTGAAACCAGCCGCCAGGCATGTGGAGTTCCCGTTAAACCGGCCTCCGTCAGGAAGGACTGTCTCGACCCATGGACACGTGCAGTGATCTCAACCACTGGTGATGTTCTGCCATGTTGCGCAAGCCCCCTTTCCATGGGCAACCTCGGAAACCAGAGTTTCACCGCAATCTGGACCAGCACACCTTATGCGAACCTGCGCCGCTCCATCCGCTCTGACAAGCCGCCGGCAATGTGTGTTGCCTGTACCGGCAGGCCCTGGACTGGAAAAACATGGAAACAAAGTTTTCACCTTTTTCAATTATTGCTTGGAATTCATCTCAATCGTCGCTTTGGTCGTTCTTTGCTATTTCAGAAAATTAAACCTGTATTAAAGAAAACCCGTGACAGGATCCTGAGTAAGTAACCAGTCTCACCGTTACAGTTCTTTTATTTCTTCTTTCCAATGGAGAACATCTTTCCACATCGGCGTCTGGGCATGTTTCATGATATCGCCGTATGCCGCGGGATTACGTGATTTGAAAAGATAATTTTTGATGTCCTCTGAACATCCTTCGCGCGCGGAAGTATTTGTCATTCGTGGCACTCCTAGCGCTACCTCTATGACTGCATGTGTGTGTGTTCGTTCCGAGCGATAAACAACCTTGCCCGCGGGATTGACAATTCCGGAGAAAGTAATGCCGCGGCTCAGTGATAACGTCGAAGGTACGACATATATACCGTTGTCACAGGCGCGGGTACGTAATTTGAACTCCCATTCCTCCGCGAGCGTATCGCCGTAAAGCGGGTAGAGAACAATTTCTGCACCTCTAAGACCGAGTATGCGTGTCGATTCCGGAAAATAGTTGTCAAAACAGATAATGATGCCGAGTTTGCCAAAATCACAGTCAAAGACCGGAAAATCGTTTCCCGGTGTGATCCCATCCGCGAGTTCACCGTATGTCGGCTGGACTTTTCGATAGGTACCGATATGTTTACCTTCGCGATCATAGACAAAAGAGGCATTATATGTTTTCCCAGCGTTGTCGATTTCGTAATCCCACGGCACAATGTAGGCTTTGTATTTCTTCGCAAGTTCAGCACAATGCGCAAGATGTGCCACGGTATATTTCTTGAAACGTTCCTCGCGTGATATGGTTTTCTTTACACCGATATATTGATAAGCTTCCGGCATTACAACGAGGTCCGCGCCTTCCTTGAGACATGCCTCTGTGAGTTCGTATAATTCCTCATGGCACCGTTCCACTATCCACGAATAATCCGCGGTAACCTGGATGATACCGAGTTTCACTGTCCGCATACCGCTTTTTTTTTCAGGTACCGACTCCGCAGCCCTGGCAAAAGTGCCGGACATACGATTTGCCATAAGCAGACCCGTGGCACCGCCTATACTTTTCACAAATTCGCGTCTCTTCATTTTACCTCCGACTTTTACAAACGCCTATGCATTCTTCATCAAAAAAAAAATAATTAAACCATGATTACACGGATTCTCACGCTTGGCAAGGTGTGCGTGCAGGGAGAATTGACGTTGACACTTGTCATACTGTGGTGCCAGAATTCTTCAACAAGGTCGCAATCTAGGGTTTATTACCGTGGTATACAAAAAAACCATTTCCCAAAAGTTCCATGTTGTCGCATTGTGGATTACCATCAGTGGATTGTTGTTAATAATCGCAACAGGGGATTGTACTGTAATTAATGCTGGTGTTCAGCAACGTACATTTTATGTTGATGCCACTCGTGGAAATGACAATCAGGATGGACTGACTCCAGAAAAGGCGTGGTGCTCGCTCGAAATGGTAAATCAGGTATCACTCCAGCCGGGCGACAGGGTACTCTTCCGCCGCGGCGACGTATGGCGCGGACAACTCGTACCGCAAAGTGGCAATATCACAGGAGTTGTTTATTATGGCGCTTTCGGGAACGGCGCAAAACCGCTTTTACTCGGCTCATTATCAAAGAATCATCCCGAGGACTGGCAGTCTGTTGGATCTAATCTCTGGGCCACAGTACCTCTGCGTTTTGAACCAGAAGAAGTACTGGTCGATTTGCAGAAAAGGCGTTGGTCATTACACCAGGAAGGCGGTGCCTCATGTACCTTCACCCCCCTGCCCTCCGACAGCAAGGAATATCCCGCTTACCGGTTGGAATGCAGGCGTTCAGGCACTAAATCAAATCACATCCAGTTAAGTGCTCCCGGTATCAGTGCACGCAAGGGAGAATATTATCTGATGACTTTGCATGTACAAGCTAACCAGCCAGTAACGCTTAACAGAATTGTACTGATGAAAAGCGGTTCCCCGTGGACAACATATGCGACATCCGGTTCTGATCTTGCCGTGAGTAATAACTGGAAAGAGTATACGATTCATTTCCACTGCATTCGCACAGCCTTGGATACCCGTTTGACATTATACCTTGGAGGTATGCTGCCGGTGGATACCACGTTACTGTTCCGGCCGGGAAAACTTATGAAAGCCACATGCAGTCAATCCGATCCACTTTCCATTGATGTCGGCAATATTATTTTTGACCAGGGGCGGGTGACCGGCATTAAGAAGTGGAAGACAGCTGACCTCAGACAGGAAGGTGATTTTTTCTACGATCCTCGTAACTGGCAGGTGATACTCCTCTCTAACGGTAATCCCCCAACATTGTATCGCAGTATCGAATTTGCTCTCAGGAGGCACATCATTAACCAGGGAGGCTGTGGGTACGTGACCTACGAAAATCTGGCATTGAGTTGCGGGGCCGCACATGGAATTGGCGGCGGCAGTACACATAACATCACCGTCCGTAACTGTGATGTTTCGTACATTGGCGGTGGCCATCAATTTACCCACCCCGGCGGCAAGCCCGTGCGTTTTGGAAATGGTATTGAATTTTGGTCTACCGCACGTGATTGTCTCGTCGAAGGATGTCGCCTGTGGGAAATTTATGATGCCGCGCTGTCAAACCAGGGAGGCGGTACGAATGTTCAGGAAAATATTACTTACCGGAATAATATTATCTGGAACAGCGAATACTCGTTTGAGTTTTGGAACCGTGATCAGGCCAGTCTTACCCGGAATATCCGTTTCGAGCATAATACGTGCGTTGATGCGGGCTACGGCTGGGGTCATTGCCAGCGCCCTGATATCAACGGGCGACATATCATGTTTTATAACAACAGTTCAGTGACTGAAAAGTTTTTCATTCGCTATAATATATTCTGTAATTCCAAGGACAGTTGTCTGCGCAAACATGGGCGTGACTGGACTTCTGCTTTGACGATGGACTATAATTGCTGGTTTCAGCGCCAGGGGCCAATAATTCTCTGGGACAAAGATACCGTGGATGCTGGCGGGTTTGCCGCTTTCCAGCAGAAACGCGGTCTGGATACCCATTCAATAGTTGCCGATCCAAAGTTTGTCAATCCTGCTGGAAATGATTACCGCCTGGCGCCGGACAGTCCTGCCCGTGCTCTTTTAGATAATGGTATTCCTGCCGGGGCTATACCATAATGGAGTATATGAAATAACAATGAGATGGAGATAAAAACTATGCAAAACAAAATAACACCGGAAACACGAACCAAAACTTTCCCCCATTCATTTGGATGTATGATTTTTACGGCTCTCACTCTCCTGGCGCTGTTCGCATATACTGGTTGTATAAAACAGTCAGACGCGGAATTTCTGTCCGCCAAACCCATCTGGTCAGGAGGACGTGAAACGGAAAAGAATATTACCGTGGGTTTTCGCGCAGTCTTTGAGAAACCAGGAAATACAAAGGTCACATTACGCGCTACAGGTTCGACGCTTTACCGCGTCTGGCTCAATGATAAGTTTCTGGCACATGGACCTGCACGAGGACCACACGACTGGTTTCGCGTAGACGAAATTGACCTGACCAGTCAGCTCCAGTCCGGTAAAAACATGATCGCATTTGAAGTTGCAGGCTACAACGTCAACAGTTACTACCTGCTTAATCAGCCATCATTTCTACAGGCCGAAATTATCGCAAACGGCAAAGTACTCGTCTCCACCGGAAGTGAGAGCAGTCCATTCACCTGCACAATACTGAAAGAACGTATCCAGAAAGTTCAACGATACAGTTTCCAGAGACCTTTCACAGAAATGTATCGGCTTTCGCCGGGTTATGACCGGTGGCGTAAGGATACCACCGTACCGCTCGAAGCTGTAAAGTGTGCCGTTCAACCCGAAAAAACTTTACTGCCTCGCCGCATATCATTCAGCGAGTTTACCGTGCGTCAACCCCTGCAGATTGTCGCCACCGGTAATATCACAACCGGAAAGAAAGTGGAAAAACCATGGAAAGACCGTTCACTTACAGCCATTGGACCTAAACTCGGTGGTTATCCGGAAAAAGAACTCGAAACCATTCAATCGCTGGAATTACAAACTATAACTACTACCCTTGATACTCCAATCAATCAGCCTTATGTACCATCAAATATTTTGCCACTTAAAACTGGTACCTGCCAGATTCTCGATTTCGGTACAAACCTCACTGGTTTCGTCGGCGCACGAATCGAGTGCCAGAACAAAACACGGCTGTTCTTCACATTCGACGAAATTCTTTCTGATGGTGATGTGAACTTCAGAAGACTCTCATGTGTAAACACCATTGGCTACGAACTGGAACCGGGCATTTACGAAGTTGAATCATTCGAGCCCTATACACTACGATATCTGAAGCCGCTGGTTCTTGAAGGCGAGTGTAAAATCAGCAATCTCTATCTGCGCGAATACGTCAGCCCTATTGCACCGGCAGTGCGTTTTTCGGCGGGTGATGAACGTCTCAACAGGCTTTTCGCCGCGGGTATTGAAACCTTTCGACAGAACGCAGTTGATATTTTCATGGATTGTCCATCACGCGAACGGGCCGGCTGGTTATGTGACAGCTTCTTCACTTCACGTGTAGCCCTCGATCTTCAGGGCAACACGCGGATCGAGCGGAATTTTATCGAAAATTTCCTGTTACCCGAAAAGTTTGAACACTTGCCTGAGGGCATGCTGCCAATGTGTTACCCCGCTGATCATGACGACGGTGTGTTCATCCCCAACTGGGCCCTCTGGTTCGTTGTTGAACTGGAAGAATATCTTGCACGCAGCGGCGATCGTGAAACGGTAAAAGCGCTCGAACCGCGACTGCTGAAGTTGATGGATTACTTCAAACGTTTCAACAACTCCGACGGGCTTCTGGAAAAACTGGAAAGCTGGGTGTTTGTCGAATGGTCAAAAGCCAACAGTTTCACAAAAGACGTGAACTATCCTTCCAACATGCTTTATACCTCGGCACTGGCCGCAATGGGTCGTATGTACAATCGCCCTGATCTGCTTGCAGAAGCCGATAAAATCCGCGAAACAATCCTCAAACAATCGTTCAACGGAGAATTCTTCGTGGATAATGCATTGCGAAAGGACGGTCAGCTTCAGGTAACAAGCAACCGCACTGAAGTCTGTCAGTACTTTGCCTTCTTCTTCAACATCGCAACACCGGAATCACATCCAAAACTCTGGCAGACCCTCGTCAAAGATTTCGGCCCGCAACGCAAACAGACCAAAGCATTCCCGGAAGTTCACCCGGCTAATGCATTTATCGGCAACACTCTGCGCCTCGAATTACTTTCCAGGGCCGGATTGTGCCAGCAACTTCTCGACGAATCAATCGCCTACCAGCTTTATATGGTGGAGCGTACCGGCACGTTGTGGGAGAACGACGGCGCATATGCCAGTTGTAATCACGGTTTTGCATCACATGGTGGTGTACATGTACTTTACCGCGATGTACTCGGGCTGACAAAGGTAGATACCGTCAACAAAGTTGTATATATACGTTTTACTGATCTGCAACTGAACGAGTGTAATGGCTGCATGCCAACGCCGGATGGTCCGGTCGAATTGAGCTGGCGCAAGACCGACGGCAAACTGCAATATCACACAAAGGCACCTGCAGGTTATACGATAACTGTCGACAACCGCAGTAAACTTGAACTGGTCAAACAGTAAAACCACGGGAGGGAAGAAAAATGTCTCTCAATACAAAAAGCATTCTCTTGATAATGGTCCTGATCACGGCTTCTGGTTTACCAGAGAACTCCTCATTTATTCTGGCGGCCAATTCAAAAACAGCACAGGATTCTGACAATCTCATTGTACGGCCGGGTTTCGAAGCTTCTGAAGCTTCATTGAAAATCAGCTGGCAAGCTCATGATTCTTGTTATCTGCTTGATAAAACGGAAAAACATACCGGGAACCAGAGCATTCGACTTGTCACCACCGGAAACGATAAGGGAGCACAGGTAACTTTTTCTCTTCCCGTAGCCCGTATCAAAACACCAACAGACTTGATCATCAGCGGTTGGAGCAAAGCGAAAAATGTGACCGGATCACCCGATGGTGACTATGCAATTTATATCGACGTTAACTATGCTGACGGCACAAACCTCTACGGTCCCAACACCCCGTTCAGTACCGGAACACACGACTGGGAATATCGCTCGATAAAAATTCCCCTACCCAAACCAGCCACACGAGTGACTGTATGCCTGTTATTGCGCGGAAAACACACAGGTGAGGCGTGGTTCGACGATATTTACGCGGCGCCCTTCGTGGAAGGAATGCCCCGTTACGAAGGCAGTACCCTCGCATATGTTGTCCCCAAAAGGGTCGAGGAAGCCCGCCGTCAAGTGGTCGTTTTTAAAAATAAAATCGCTGTTTTAGACGAGTTGATCAAAAAAGCAGAAGCAAAAGGAATAGATACTGCCTATCAAAAAGTAAGCCTGACTGTTGCGCAATTGTTTACTGATTTCATTCTCAAAGATGCCGAACGGGAAGTTGAGGACTATCCTTCTGACATGAGCGATTTCCGAATCCTCGGTCGTGAAGAAACGTTACGAAGGATCAGGGACCTGTCCGGTTTTGAGGCGACCCAGACTGAACAGCTCCTCGAACGGGCCATTGACCAGATGCAGAAGATCATCGACAAACCGTCGCTCCAGATAAATACTCCGCCATTCGAACTGCTCCAGGTAAGCATACGTGACGGCGCCTTTTTCTGTGGCGATAAACCGGTATTTATTTCCGGTATCCTGGGATTTCCTCTTGGACCAGACCTTGACAAAAGGATCGATATAATCAAATCCCTGGGCGCCAATCTGCTGGGACCTCTACACATCTCCCACGGTTGTACTCGCGGCTGGGAAGAATTTGATAATTCATATTTTGAAAAGAACATTTACCCAATCTATCGTACCGCCGAAACCAACGGAATACTGGTAAACCCGGCAATATGGAATTACCGCGCTCCATCGTGGCTGGCCAAACTGGCGCCGGACATTGACCTGGAAGAGAACAAGGGCTGGTTTCGCGATCACATGGACCTTGATCATCCGTTGACCGAAAAGTTTAATCGCACCTGGTTCAAGTACGCAGCCGCACAACTCAAAATATTGCCGAATAATTTCTGCTATTCGCTTATGGGAGAAGAATGGTGTCATCCAGGCTTTCGCGGCAAGCACACGACCCAGCGATACGAAAACCGGTTGAAAACAAAATATACAACCATCGATAAACTGAACCAGGCCTGGGGATCAAATTATGGCAATTTCCAGGAAGCGGCGGGGAAAGAATCAATGCAAACGGGTGACGGGCATTTTAACAAGCAAACCATGGATCCCGGCGGTAAAGATCATCTGAAATCACAGCAGACAAAAGGTGGATATTACGACTGGTATGCATTCAATGAAGACCGCCTGACAAGTTTCAACCAGTCCCAGATCGATGGGATCAAACAGTCAGAGCCAAATGGTTTGTGGACCTGCTGGCCCGCTGCCGGTTGCCTGGTAAGCGCTCCCGTTGGCGGCTTTGATCCGACTTACGGGCGAAACCGGGAGGATATCATCCGGCAAAGCTCTGTTGTCGGCTGGGATGGCGGAATCTTTGCAGTTGAAGCCGGACAATCAACCCGTCGCCTGCCCGAATCGCACTGGGCAAAATACAACATGGGCTGGCGTGATGAAATGATCTACTATGATTTCGCCAAGTCACTCTGCCCTGAAAAGCCCATTTTTGATCCGGAATTGCATACCCTCACCTCAGTTTATCACATGTCGCCATTTGGTATATCGGCCGACTATTTTCGAACCACATTATGGATGGAACACCTGCATGGTCTGGGTGCACATTTGTTCTGGTGGTGGGGAAGAAACAAAGAAGGTGTGCCATTCTTCGGGGAACTTCTCGGTGGACTGTTGACCCAGCCACATCTTCTGGAGAGCTGGGGACATACTGTACTGGAATTAAGAAGGCTCACTGACTTTATCGTTCTTTTCCCGCAGTTGGAACGAAAGGTACGAATTCTTTACAGTGAACCCTCTGCAATACAGGAGACAAAAATATATCCTCTAAAAATGCGCGATGCTTATGAAGCGCTTTACTTCCTCGATTATCCTGTTGGCTTTGTGACAGAGCAAATGATTCGTGAAGGAAAACTGACCGACTGTTCATTACTTGTCATCCCGGAAGCAAAGTACGTATGCGAGGATGTGGTTACGAAAATCCGCGAATATCAACAGCAGGGAAAACGGCTGGTAGTCATTGGTAGAGAAGCGTTGAAATACGACGAATACGGCAAGGAACGAAAAACGGCTGATTTTATCAAAGAGGATTCATATCTCACCGGTTCAACGCCGGAGGATTATGCCCCGCAGTTGGATAGAATGCTCGATGAGGTGGGTATTCAAAGATCCGTACGTATTGTCGGTAAGGACGGTAAACCTGTCTGGGGAGTGGAACTTCGAACAGCTCTCCACAAAAACAAACATATCGTTTACCTGATCAATCTTACCAGGCAACCAGTAGAAGTTGAGTTGAAAGCCAAAGACGGCGTTCGCAGGTCACGCGATTTGATTGCTGATAAACCGATTAAACTTAAAGGTCCGCTTATTCTTGAACCAAGGAAACCAATGTTGCTGCAATTGCCCTAAAAGATTCAAAAACCGCTTTTCTTGAAATGGGCTGTAACTTCTTTGGAACTGAGTACCCTATCATAAACTGCAACTTCGTCGATTTTGCCTTCAAAGTTGGCAGAGTTGTCATCGCCTCCGCCGACGAATAATGTACGACAGGCTGCGGGATCCGGCGGTGCAACTTCACCCGTAATATCGACTGCACCATTCAGATAAACCGTCACTTTCCTGTCATCACGAGTCAGCACGAGTTGATGCCATTTTTTCAACGGAATCTCTGTTGAACCGGTAAGAGTCTCTCCACTACCACCAGCTGAGAAAACAAGTCGCCCCGTAGCACCGCCTTTACCACCGATCCCCAACCGGTCCCCACATGCAAAAAGATTACCGGTAATATCCCGAATATTAGATGGTAGCCCATTCCAGAACCAGAATTCCATGCTGTATTTTTTTGGAGAATGGTCAAATGGCGCCGTCATCCTGCCACCGGCAAAATGTGCCGCACGGTTGACTGTTCCTTCGCCCGAAAAAGCCGGTGATACCGGTCCATCCAGATAAAATACAACGCCAGCATCATATACGGCCGGCCTTTTATTTTTCGTTGCGTCAAGCGCCTGTCCATTAAATTCATTCATGCGCCAGTAAGCAAACGGTTTTGAACGCAGTAAAGTTTTGGCGTATGGACCATGCGTGTCGACAATTTTGCGCCGCGACTTACCTGACACTTCCTCCAGCATTCCCAAAAGCGCCTCCACAATCTTCGGTTCCGCGTTTGTTTCCAGTCCGGCCGAGCGACATGCCCATGTATTATAACCACCAAGAGGAAAAAGTTCCGGTGGCATGATGTAACCCTCTTCGCCGTTGGCCAGTTCGATGTTCATGGTTGGTTGTAATGGACTTTGGGCCTTGATTTTCAGACCTATGATGGCAAACGTCTCCGTTGCCATTGTAGTAATTCCAAATCCGCCAATACGTAAAGCCTGAAGTTTGACCTTGCGTACCGGATTATCTTTCAGCCAGAGCTGTTCCCTTGCGTAGACCTCTGAACGATTCTTTGGCGCTGCCCCGTTCATTTTTTCCATCAGTTCACGGGCCCAGGCCAGACGCTGTTCATCAGGCAGGCGTACAGCAAGCGACAAATCCCTGTCGCGCATTGCAAGCGGCACCCACTTATTGTAACGAATCTTTTTGCAGGCCTCGAATGCAATATTTGCAAGTGATGCTGCGTAAGCATCTATTCCGGGCGGATTTTTGGGCTGACCGTAATCCATCCAATGCTGATCGCCACTGGTACCCTGCGACATGATTCCCACAAAAGCCGGCTTTTGATTTGTAGTACTCATTAACTGCTGAATTTTTTCCGCGAAACGACCGTAGTAATCCGCCGAAACCGCGGCTGCCCCGTAATAATGCATGGAGTAGTTTGCAAGTAACGCGATGGGTTGTTTGTTCAGTCCCTGTACTGACAATAACGTCAAAGCAGGATCTGATGGTCCTTCGGGTCCGATGCAGTCCGGATTCTGGTAACCAGGATGCATGTTGGCGCGAACTGTTTGAAGGCCAAATGGATCCATATCAATCTTATCCGGCCGCCTGATCCAGACGCGGCAATGCGTGTACTCAGGCGCCGGTACAACGGTCCAGCCGACACGGGCAGGTGTGAGATTTTCAATAGCGCGTTTAAAACCTTCCACTATCCGCGGTACAAGAAATGCCGGGTAATGCAGATCAGCATCGGTACCAAGACATCTCATGAGTGATGGCGCAGAATGTGTATGTACCGCAGAAATCGAGATACATTCGGGCAACAAGCCAGTGGCCTGATTTATCAACCGTTTCGCCTCATCGGTGAGTTCACGCGGGATCAAACACGAATCAATGACACATATTCCGATCCGCGTTTTACCGTCGTCCATCACCAGACAGCGTGCGTGCAGTTTGTCATTGACCTTATTGGCTGTTGCAGAAAGAAAACCACCATTAACAATCACGGGAAGATTCGTTGGCGTGATGTCTACTGCATATGCTCCAGCCCGGAAGATTTTCGGCGCCGCCTGGGTATTGATCGCACAGGCAATCAGAATAATAAAAGTACTGATAATGATTCTTTTCTTCATATTTCTCTCCTCTTTCTACACAAAAAGAAGCCCACCATCATTGGAATAATTCGTTGATTGTTTTCAGCGTTTCTTCAACGAGCATCTGTCCGCCTTCGTGACCGATCCTGTTACTCTGAACGACAGCGCTGTAGCCGCCCCCTTCGATCGCCCGCTTGGTTGCAAGATATCCGCAACTTGGACCGGTCAACTGGATCACAAACGTCTGCAAGGCCTTACTACGGCTCTTCATTTGTACCCCATAATCATGAAACATTTCGAAAGGATTGGTGGCGATCGCAATGTCACCAATCCGTAGGATATGAACATCAACGGTTTGAGTTGGTTCCTTATTCTGTTTGTTGTAGCGATCGACTGTTCTCTGGAACCATCTACCCTTCACGCCAGTATCGCCTTTCTTCTCGAGGGCTTCTGCCTGGGTCTTTGCCTCCGCAAGTTCCTTTTCAGTTACCATTCGTACAGGCAGTGCCAGCTCTTTGACCTGATGTGCAAAAGGGACTTCCGTGTGGATATCACGCTTGGCCAGCTCATATACATCTTTTACCGCAGTGGTGATTCTACGGCCGATTTCCTGCGTGTATGTCAGGCCACGCAGTTTCAGCATGCGCTCCTCCGCCGCCTTGCGATACATCCGGTGTGGAGAAATGTCCCCTGCTGCACCCGGCCAGCCAAGCACGCAGAGATCATTGTTGATTTCTGCATGTATCTGCGTCCGGACATCATGCCAGAAGTCAGCGTTAATGGTATAGCGACTTTCAACTTCCTGTGAGGGACATTCAACGTTGATACAAACGGCAAGGGGTTTGTTGTCCTTGTCCCAGAAGAAAAGCATTTCAAGACCATGATCCTCGCCACCTTCGATACCGCGGAAACTGTTGGTTGTCGTTGATCCGTACATCTTGGCCTTGCCATCGGCATATACCGCGCGACGGTTGAGACCAACCACCGCATGTCCCAATACCCAGCTGACTCCGCCCGGCTGACGTTTTCCCCACGCCTTGCCGATGACTTCGGCCAGTTTATTTATCAGGAACTCTGTGTATTCCGCAGGCTGCATTACGCCTTCTTTTGGAATCTTATATGCTCCTTCCTCCGTAACTGCTGAGGTATGCGTATGTGTTGCGGTTAGGACTACCTTGCTCGAATCGAAACCCGGCAGGGTTTTCTTCAGTTTTTCCTGCAGGGGTGCCGGAACTGTCGGGCGGAACGACACGATATCGCATGACACCAGAACTGCGCAATCCACCATTCGGTCTCCATCCCGTGTCTCAATCGCAACAGCCGTGGCTGTAATCGGGTTCTCGACACTACGCGAAATACGCGTATTGAATTGCCCGGCAAGGGCAATCGGCCTTGACGGCGTAATATCTATTGTCGCACTTCCTATGAATAGCGTGTTCGAACTACCCGAGGATGGAGTTACTCCAACCACAAGGCTTAAGACACAGACGAACGACAATAGTTGGAGACGGCATGCTTTCATATGATTTCCTTTTATTATTTGAACGACACGTTCCAGTGTACACGGGAACGTGTCGTTTGATTACAGTTATATTTTCCACGGTGCACGCATGGGTCGGTCAAGCATCTTGTTGGCTTCGTCGTCGTTGACAAAAGACTCCTTGTCCGGATCCCATTGCAGTTTACGTCCTGTCAGAATGGCAATCTGCTGGAGATTGCAGATTGTGTCCGACTGGAAGGCGATATCAATAGGTGCCGCGGGCTTTGTTTTCCCTTTCACAGCATCAATAAAGTTTGCGTGGTGGTTGTTGCTCTTGAACAGATGAATTTCATCATCACGGATCTTTTCCTTTATCAGGGACTTTGGATTTGCATCCAACTTACTGCGGTCGACATGTACCCATCCCTTTTCGCCGATAAACATGACGCCATGACCATGACCTTCTGCCTGCATGGGATGTTTCCTGCTTGTACTATCATCCATGTGGATAAGGGTCACGCCGTTTGCGTACTTGTTCTCGACCTGCCAGTTTGTGGCGGCGTTAGTGAGCATTCCCTTCGGAAATTCGCCCTTTCCTTCGACGGTTACCGGACAGGAAAGGTCAGAACCATTTCCCCATTGTGCGATATCGAGATGGTGAACGCCCCAGTTGCCGATCATGCCAACGCAATAATCCAGAATGCAGTACCAGATGCTGTATCCTCCGAATGGTCCTTCTTTCTTGGTCCAGGGCCGGCATCGCTGGTAACAGTATGGTGCCATTGTTGCGGGTCCGAGCCACATTTCATAATCCAATTCCTTCGGCACTGGCTCAGTGGGTTGAACGGGGCATGTCCAACTGCCGGGAACACCGACAAGAATGGTCTGCAACTTGCCTATTCTCCCGTTACGAACTAATTCGCACGCCATTCGAAAATATATGCCTGATCTCTGCTGGGTCCCAAACTGGAACACAACGCCGTTATCCTTAACGGCCTTCCGAACCGCCTGTGCGGCGCGGAAACTCCAGCCGATGGGTTTCTCACAGTACATATGTTTTTTCTGCCGGGCCGCTTCTATGGCCATCAGCGGATGCCAGTGATCCGGTGCTGTAATCTGAACAGCATCGATGTCTTTTCGCGCCATCAGTTCCCTGAAGTCCTTATATTCCGCACATGACGTGTTCCCGTATGTTTCATCCACGGTTTTCTTACCTTTCAACCGCTGTGTTTCGTGCACATCGCACACGGCCACCACCTGAACGTTGTCCGTATTCCCCTGGAATGTCCGCATATTACCCATTCCCTGGATGCCAAGGCCTATACAGCCAAGGGTAACCTTGTTACTGGGTGCTGTTGCACCATCTTTTCCAAGGACCGACGACGGAACTATCTGCGGAAGCGCAATGGCGCCTGCTGCCACTACTGTCTGTTTGAGAAACTGCCTGCGTGGAATGCCGTACTTTTTCGTTGTCTTCATGGAATGTACTCCTTTTCTGTTTATTGAAACAATTCCTTGATCTGTTTTAAAGTTTCTTCGACTAGAACCTGTCCACCCTCGGGCCCAATACGGTTGCTTTGGATCACCGCGCTGTAGCCGCCGCCACGCACGGCGCGCTCGGTGGGCAGGTAACCGTAAGACCCGGCGGCGAGCTGAATGACAAAAGTCTGTACGGCAGGACTACGTGCCTTCATCTGGACACCGTAGTCGGTGAACAATTCGAACTCGTTTGTTGTAATCACCACATCACCCAGGCGCACTACGTGCAATTCCATCTTGTAGGGGCCTTCGGTTCCGGCCTTCTGGGCTTCGTACCGTTCGACCACAGCCTGGTGCCAGCGGTAGTTCCAACGCTGCGCGGGAATTTTGGCATATTTTTCCGCCTCTTTATGGGCTTCGGCTACTTCGGCTTCGGTGACCTTGCGGTGGGGTAACTCAATTTGTTTAACACAATGACGTAATATGATGTCGTTATGAATGTCCTTGCGCGCAATTTCAAAGGCATCTTCCCAGCCGTTCACAATACGCCGGGCAACTTCCTCCAGTCGCGTCAGGCCCCGCAGTTTGCGCATACGATCATCGGCTGTTTTTCCATACTGGGGCCTCGAGGTCTGATCCCCACCGGCACCAGCCAAACCGAGTACGAGCAGGTCTTTGCCATATCGATCGTGTAACATTTGTCTTACTGGATGCCAGAAATCGGCATGAATTGAAAGACCTCCCTCCGCATCCTGTGAAGGACATGGAATATTAACCGCCGTGGCAATGAGATGGTTCTGCTGGTCCCAGAAAAACAATACATCGAGGTTGTGATCCTCGTAACCCTCCATACCACGGAATTCAGGAATGTTGGTGGCACCATACATCTTGGCCGTACCATCGGCATAAGTGGCACGACGATTCTGCGCAACAACTGCCTGACCCTGTGCCCAGCCGACTTTGCCGACACGGCGTTTCTGCCAGCTCTCAACGACAACATCAGCAACCCGCGTGGTCATGAACTCCGAATACTCCGACGGTTTCATGACACCGCTTTCCGGCAGTGTATAACGGCCTTCCAGCGTTACGGGCGCATTGTGCGTGTGCGTGGCGCAAAGAAACAGTTTGTTGACATCAAAGTCCGGTAACCGTGGTTTCACCTTGGAACGAACCTGCTCCATAATGTCCTGCCGAATGGCCACAATGTCGCAGGACACAATAATGGCTGCATCAATTGTCTTATCCCCATTACACGACTCCAGTGCGAGTGCCGTGGCAGTGACCGGCGATTCGACCTTGTTTGAAATCCGCAGACCCCGGTGCCCATCCAGCGGGACAGGTTTGTCGGGCGTGATACTGGTGGTGGCTGCACCGACCAGCAGCGAACCGGCCTGGGCCGTCTCAGCGCCTTGCGATATCCGGCCAAGACCACCGATAAATAATCCAGTTCCGCCGACGAGCGAAACATTCATAAATTGTCTACGACCGATATTTGCGTTCATATTGCTATCTCCTTGTATTCCCATTTTATATCTCTATCGGACTACTTCTTCGGAACGTTCCAGAGTTCGTTGATATTCTTTACGGTCATGTCGACTAACACCTGGGCACCCTCCGGGCCCACCACATTGACGGCTACAGTCGCGCTGTAGTTGGTGAAAGGCTGCTTGTTCAGCGCGCCGCCGGCGACCGCGCGCGGCGTCGGCACATAGTAGGCGTGCTGCCGGCCGCTGGTCGCCAATTGGATCAGGAACGTTTGAAGGGCGGGGCTGCGGGCCTGAATCTGCACTCCGTAATCGACGAACAACTCGAAAGGATTTGTCGCTATGGCCACGTCGCCCAGCCGCAACACGTGCATTTCCACCGCGTAGGTCTTCCTGTCGCCCTTTTGCTGGGCGAGATAGCGTTCGACGACCAAACCGTACAAGTGTCGGGTCCACGCATCCGCCTTCTCACGTTTCTTCCTGACATCAATCTCTTCGCAAACCTTCCTGGCGACCTCGTATTCTGCCTCCGTGACGATGCGTGCCGGCAGGTCGACCTTCCGGACCCGATGGATCAGCGGCACGTTCGTACGGATATCCTTGGTAATCACGCCGACCACGTCGCAGAACGCTTCGGCGACCCGGCGGCCGAGTTCCTGAGTATAGGTCAGGCCGCGAAGCCGGTCCATGCGCGCCTCGGCCGCCTTGCGGTAGAGGATCGTGGGCGACTGGTCTCCAGCCGGGGCACAGAAGCCTAGTACGCATACGTCCTTCCCGTGACGCTGGTGTATCAGTTCGCGCGCGTCGTGCCAGAAGTCGGCGCTAAGCTTGTTACCGCCCACGGATTGCGACGGGCAGGCCAAGGCAACAGCAGCCGCCTTGAGCCGCTTCTGCGAGTCGTAGAAGCACAGGACGTGGACGGCGTGGTCTTCGTAGCCCTCGATGTGGCGAAACTGGGGATCGTTGGTGTTCCCGTACATCTTGGCCGCGCCGTCGCTATACGTCACGCGGCGATTGCGGCCGACGACGGCCTGTCCAACCCCCCAAGCCACGGCCCCCGCAGCCCGATTCTCCCAGGCCTTCACCACTGCTTGGGCCATCTGTTCATACATCCACGACACATATTCTTTGGGCTGCATGGCATCGGCGTAGTCCTTCTCGTCGTAGCGCTCCTGCAGGGTTTCGGGAGCCGTGTGGGTATGGGTGGCGGCTAGGAAAAGCTTGTCGAGATCGAAACCGGGCAGCCGACCGGCCAGGTGTTTGCGGAATCCCTCTTGGATCCCCGGCCGGATGACGCCCAAATCACACGATACCAGAATCGCCTGGTCCACTGTCCGCTGCCCCTCCCGCGACTCCAAAGCCAGGACGTTGGCGGTACAGCGGCTGAGGATCTCGCGGGCGATCCGCACAGAGGTGGCGCCGGTCAGCGGAACGGGCCGGTCCGGCGTGATATCGGCCGTGGCCGCGCCTACAAGCAGCGAGCCGGCTTGAGCCGTCTCAGCGCCTTGCGATATCCGGCCAAGACCACCGATAAATAACCCAGCGCCGCTGGCGAGTGAAACATTCATAAACTGTCTGCGATCGATATTTGCATTCACGCTACGATCTCCTTAAATTCTCCCTGTACATTTCTATTCGACTACTTCGCCGGGACATTCCAAAGACTGTCGATGCTTTCCAGGGTGCGCTCAACCAATACTTGAGCACCGTCAGGACTGATCATATTGACCAGGACATCGGTACTATAACCACCGGCCTTGATGGCACGTGGCGTTGGCACGTAGCCGGCATACCCCGCGGGGGCGCTGGCCAACTGAATCAGGAACGTTTGAATGGCAGGGCTGCGGGCCTGAATCTGTACACCGTAGTCCAAAAATAACTCGAAAGGATTCGTCGCTATGGCTACGTCGCCCAGTCGCAGTACGTGCATTTCTATTGCATAATTTTTCCAGCCACCCTTTTGCTGGGCAAGGTAACGATCGACCACAAGCCCTTGATATGTCCGCCAGTACCACTCCGTATGACCTTTCACTTTCTTGGCATCCATGGCATCGCACATCTTTTTCGCACCGGCATACTCGGCGTCTGTGACAATGCGAGCCGGTAAGTCGACCTGCTGAACCAAATGGACCAGTGACACGCTGTCACGAATATCCCTGGCAATAACGTTGGCGACATCGACAAACGTATCAGCGATCCGGCGCCCCAATTCCTGAGTACGCGTCAGCCCGCGGAACTGATCCATGCGCGATTCAGCCTCCTTACGATAGTGCAGCTTGGGACTCTGGTCGCCTGCTGGAGAGCATAATCCGAGTACACACAGTTCCTTGCCGTATCGTTGATAAAGCAACTCGCGGACATCATGCCAGAAGTCGGCACTTACTACTTCCCTGTTGGTCACCGATTGGGCCGGACACGCCAGGGCAATAGCGGTCGCCTTAAGCCGCTTCTGCAAATCGTAAAAGCACAAGATATGGACTGCGTGGTCTGCATAGCCCTCAATGTGGCGGAATTTCGAATCATTGATGTTGCCGTACATCCTGGCTGAGCCGTCGCTATACACCACACGGCGATTACCGCCCACCACTGCATGCCCCAGTCCCCAAGCCACGGCCCCCGCGGCACGGGTGTTCCACGCCTTCTTAACCGCCTGGGCCATCTGTTCATACAGCCACGGTACATACTCCTTTGGCTGCATGGCATCGCCATAGTCTTTCTCATCATACTGGTTCTTTAACACCATCATCGCCGTATGAGTGTGGGTGGCGACCAGGAAAAGCTTGTTGATGTTGTCGAATCCTGGCAGTTGATTGGCCAGATGTTTGCGTAATCCCTCCTGGATTCCGGGTAAGATGCACAAATCGCAGGAGACCAGAATCGCCTGATCAACCACCCGGCCCCCTTCCCGCGACTCCAAGGCCAGGACATTGGCCATGCAGCGGCTCTGAATAGTACTGGCAACCCTCAGGCCCGCCAGCGCCACCGGCGGGTTGGGTGTAATGTCAACGGTAGCCGCACCGATCCAAAGCTCGGCTGCTGATACGTCAACAGTTGTCATTGTAATGATAAACAAACAAATAATTCCTGCTGTCAGAATCCTACTTGAACAAAGTATCTTCGCAGGGCATCGATTCATGATACGTTTTTTTCTTTTCACGCTTTTAAACCCGTCAGATCAATTTCCCGTTTAACGTTTTCCTTGATCAACTCATCCATCGTCATATACCGGCCACGGGCAGCAGCTTCGCGGCCGAGAATACCTGTCAGATGACTGTCTACCGCACGTTTGGCAATGGTATTTTCAAAATGTCCTTCGGTAATATTTTTGTAGAAATCAGCAACATTACACTGGACACCTTCACCATATATTCCACCGCTGTTATTACCGACATAATGCTTTTCACCGCCGCGTACATACACCTTCTTCTCCCAATAACCAAAATGTGCCGTTGCATTCATACCGAATATACTTGCCGATAACGGAGTGTAATCATAATTGTTTTTCAGTGACTGGAGCAGATGTGTCCAGATCGTACCATCATCATATTCATATACCACGCTGCAGACATCAATTCGATCTCCATGCGGCTCTGGCCGGCAGATACGCGATCGTCCGCACGCACTTATAGCACGCTTCCCCGTCATCCACGTGACCCCGTCAACAATATGGATGTCAAACAACATCATGCAGTCACCACTCAAGGCAATGTCCGAATACCACTTCTGATGACCAAGCCGGTCCTCAATGGTCGGTCCGTGGGGCGGGTCAACATAGGGGCCTGCGTTGCCGTAAGAAATGATATGAGCAATTGGACCAAGCGCCCCTTCGCGGACGCGATTCGCCACTTCAATATTCGCCGGATCCCGAGGGATCTGAAAATCCACAAGGAAACATCGTTTTTTTTCTGTCGCTTTTTTTGCCGCTGCTTCGATCGTCAGACAGCCTGGTGCATCCACCGCTATCGGCTTTGCCATGTATACGTGACAGCCAGCCTCAACTGCAGCTTTTGCCTGTTCCGGGTAGAAGTGCGGTACATCTTCGATCACAAGTGCCTCAATACCACAGTCGAGTAACTTCTTATAACCCGACAATCCGCTGAAACGGCGAGCCTTGTCAACTCCCAGTGCTTCTCCAGTTCGATTGGCCAGTTCCTCGAAATAATCAGCCACGCCAACAAATTCAAATCCTCCGTGCTTCTGAAAAAACCCTGTAATCCAGTGTCCGCGTCCACCACAACCAACGATACCGATTTTTATTTTTTTCTTTATTTCAATCGACTCATTTTTCTGCGGTTGATTCTCCGCTGCAAAACCAGACAAAATACCGGCAGTTGATGCCGCCAATGTGACTGCACCACCCATGAAACAACGCCTGCTCATTTTTGTGTTTGTCGCCGAAACAGCATAACTTTTTCCAGATGAGGTTGTTTTCATAATTGTCTCCAACAATATTTTTGTTTCTTTTCTATTCAGGGTACAAGCCGGGCACCGCGTAAAACCAGCGAATCAAAACGATAAGGTGACTCTCCCGTTGACCATGCCATGCCACGAAGCAGCAAAAGACGGAAATACGGATCATCAAACGTAAAAGTATAGTGTCCCAAGACACAGCCGAAAACCCGTCCTTTCCCATGCTGGTGCGTCCAGAACATCGGCTGGGGTTCAGTTACATCAGAATCTTTTTGGAGTTTCTCATCAGACACCGCAAGAACCTGAATCTGGTCAGGATTCATCGCTGGCGAAGGAGGCCAATAAGGTTCGTCCGTAAAAAGAATATGTTCCGGCATACCCAGACAAATGGGATGATTAGCTGTAACTTTCAGATCAACCAAACCATGCCGCCACCGGGTGAATCCCCCCACCCCGGCTAAAGTTGCCAATTTTGAAGATGGTGACGGCTTTGTCCATGTGGCCGAATGAATCATGACAAAGCCACCACCACGCGCCAAAAACGTTTCCAAGTCTTTGAATTTCTGATCGTTCCACCCGACATAACAAAACGCCACAACAAGATCAGCGGATTTCCATTGCCCTTCTGTTGGCCATTGCCAGGCGGTGACAACTTTTACTTTTGATGCACCACTGCAATTTTCGTTATCAACCGCCGTAGGCGATGGACCATAAAGATTGACTTGAGTTTCCGAATCGCTGCCTTGTTTCCCGCCGAGCAACAAACCCCATCTTTTCTGCCACAGCGGGTAATCATGTTCATTCGGTCCGTGATCTTTCTTATCTGCTATAAGAACAATTGTAAGCTCTTTTAACTCTTCGGCGACAGGTTTCGGAACCTTGTCCAACACCGCCTGAACTTCTTTGCAATGTCGAGGTTCAGGTTCCTGAACAGCACCCATCGCCGACAGAGAAAACATGATTACAATAATTCCCGTGCAGAATTTCATCATGTACATTCTGCTTCCTTTCACGAGAAGAACGACGGCCAATAATTCAAACCGGAATGTTTAAATTTTCCAGCCGTTGTACATTGGCCGGCTCAGCATCTTGTTGGCTTCATCGTTACCGACGAATTTCGCTTCCTTGGCATCCCACTTCAGTTTCTTTTCCAATCGAGCGGCGATATCGGCGATCAGGCCAAGATAGGATGCCACATTCGTTGCATCAACGTTCGAGACCGGATCCTTACGACTGCGCACACTGCTCAGGAAATTATCCTGATGATGTTTAGACTCAGGCAAATGCAGTTCTTCGTCCTTAAGTTTGATTTTCAACAGCGATTCCGGTTCGGACCAGATGCCGGCGCGATCCACATGTACCCAGCCCTTGTCACCGATAAAGCGCGTACCGCACTTCTGCTGACCAGCGTCGGTAAAGATCATCTTCAATCCGCTCGCAAAGTTGAACGTCGCATTCCAGCCCTCAACATTGTCAGTGAAGCCTTTCTTGCGATAATTCGCCTTGCATTCCACATCGAATGATTCGGTTCCCAGCTGCGGAGCGCCCCAGTTCGCGATGTCGAGATGATGTACACCCCAGTTACAGATAAACCCGGCGCAGTAATCCCAGATCAGATACCAGTCCGGCCATGCCACACGGCCCGGATTGTACGGCTTTTCAGTCGCCGGTCCACGCCACCTTTCCCAATCAAACCCCGCGGGAACAGGTTGCGGATCAAGTGGACCGGTATACTTCGGTTGATATTGCGGCCCGGGTGCAGAGACCTGTACAGTATGGACTTTACCAACATACCCATTATGGACCAATTCACAGGCAAAGCGGAAATTACGCTGAGAACGTTGCCATGTTCCCGCCTGGAATATCCGCTTGTGATCGCGAATCGCCTTGTGAATGATATAGCCCTGTTCGACTGATACACCCATCGGTTTCTCGCAATACATGTCTTTGCCGGCAGCAGCGGCAGCCGTGGCGACCAGCGCATGCCAGTGGTCCTGTGGCGCAATCATCACAGCATCAATGTCCTTCCGCGCCAGCAATTCACGAAAATCGCCGTAAGTCTTACAACCCTGGTCCTTGTATTGCTCGTCTACGTACTTTTTGGCTCTCTGGCGGCGGTCTTCGTATGTGTCACACACCGCCACCACCCTGCAATCGTCCACCAGTCCGACAAAATTCTTCATATTGCCGGTACCCATGCCTCCCACACCTATGCAACCAACAGTGATTTTGTTGCTCGGTGCTTTTGCATCGCCCTGTCCAAGCACCGATGACGGAACAATCTGCGGTAATGTAATGACTCCCGCAGCCACTGTCATCTGCTTCAGAAACTGCCGGCGTGGAACACCGGATGTTATTATATTTTTCATGAATTCAACTCCCGTTCTATTATAGACTATTTTCTCACCATCTTGGAAAGATGCGCCAGACTTTTTGCCGCCTGGTCCGGTGTACCGCATTCCACTGAGAAAACGATATCACGCGGACATTTACGACGGACGATATCTATGATCTTCCCCCAATCAAGTACGCCTTCGCCACAAGCGCAACCCACGGGTGTTCCGGTAACCTTTCCGCGCTCGGATTTAGAATGGCTCACGGAAATGTCTTTCGCATGCAAGTGTACGAGCCGTTTTGCCACGCGATTCAGCCATTTATAAACATCATGCCCGCATAGATAGGCATTACCGGTGTCAAAGTTGATGCCTATTGACGGTGATTTGACCAGATTGTAGATACGATCCAGGCCGACCGGTGTCCGTGAATACTGGGCATGTGGTTCAATACCAATTTTTACTCCACGCCGTTCGGCAATAAACGCAGCTTCCTGGAGTGTATATTTGATAAGCATGAAATCCTCTTCCTCCGTGGTCCACTTGGCCTTGATACCTTCATCAGTATTAATCACCGGTACACCGATCTCGGCAGCAACGCGGATGGCCAGTTTAATGTATTCACCATGGACCTCCGGACGGCCCAGTGGTCCGTGTGCCTGCAGGGCGGAAATTTTCAGTCCTGCCTTGTCGCATGCGTCCTTGATACGGTAGGGATCGTCAAACATTGAAACTGTATGAAAATATCCTGCTTCACTCATAAGTTCGCGTCCGAAGTGGACCATAGGCTCATAATATTTATAACCTATTTTTGCCGCATTCTTTACCGCCCATTCAAAAGGCTTGTCTGAACTGCGTGAATATTCCGAGTTTAAACCAATATGTATTTTACCCATGACTAATACCTCTCTTTTAAGATTTCTGTTTTTCTTTCAAATTCAGCACTAACTCGTCTCATTTTATTACTGCTATTCCTCCTTTCGCGGTAAGTGGTCTAATTTAAATTTTATTACTTCCACATTCCATTGATTACATCCACGGTACTGTCTACCAGTATCTGCCCACCCTCGGGCCCCACCAGGTTGCTGTTGATGATAGCGCTGTAATGACCACCACGCACGGCCGCTTCCGTCGGGAGATACCAGCCGTGACCGACTAATTGGACGACAAACGTCTGAACCGCCTTACTGCGGGCCTTGATGCGGATTCCGTATTCCGTGAATAACTCGAATGGACTTGTACACACGGCAATATCCCCTATCCGCAATACATGTAATTCCATTTCGTATGTCGGTTTAGGATCGGCCTTCTGCGCCTCGAATCGCTGGACAGTCAATTGGTTAAACACCTTACGTCCATTTTCCCGCTCCGCCGCCTTGGGATCTTTATCAATCTGGTCTGCGGCTTTTTGATAGGCCACTTTTGCTTCGGCGTATTCCGCCTCGGTGACAAGACGCATTGGCAAACGAATTGTCTTCACCTGATGGATGAGCGGAACGTCAGTATGCCGGTCGTTCTTGACTGCCTCGTAAGCCTCATCGACTGCCCGCTCGATACGGCGGGCGATTTCTTCCATGCGCGTCAACCCGCGCAGACGGACCATTCGCTCGTCGGCTGCCTTACGATACATCAGATGTGGCGACTGGTCACCGGCCGCACCAACCCAGCTCACGATACATACGTCTGAACCATATCGCTGGTGGAGACGTTCACGGGCGTTATGCCAGAAATCGGCATTCACTGCATTTCGTGATTCCACCTCCTGTGTAGTACACGATATGTTGACCACCATGCCAATAAGCTTTCCATCCGCGTTCCAGAAGAACAATGTTCCAATGTCATGATCCTCATAACCTTCAATATTACGGAATTCTGGCAAGTTGGTCTTTCCGTACATCCTGGCCGAACCGTCGGCGTAAACAGCCCGGCGATTGTAGGCCACTACGGCATGTCCCAGTCCCCAGGTAACACTTCCCGGCTTACGCTTATTCCATGCCTGAACAATCGCCCCGGCAATACGGTCAGCGAAGAAAGCAACGTACTCTTTAACCTGTATGACACCATCTTTTGGAATCACGTACCAGCCGTCCGTTGACAGAACAGGCGCGGTATGGGTATGGGTTGCATTCAGGAAAATCTTTTTCGTATCCAGTTCCGGAAGACGTTTTGCGACTTCCTTGCGAACCTGGGCCAACACTTCGTCGGGAATAGCGACCACATCGCAGGAAACCATAACTGCCGAATCGAGTGACTTGTCACCCGCACACGATTCCAGAACCACGATGTTAGCTGTCAGCGGTGTTTCATTCGACTGACTGATCCGCAGGTGAAACTGACCCCACAGCGCCACCGGACCGGTCGGTGTTATGTCGGCCGTCGCAACACCGACCCGGAGATCCGCGGCATCGACAGATAATGGGACAAATCCAAGTACAAATCCCAGCGCAGACAACAGAGCAAACCGCGAGATTCTTGTTTTCAGGTTTAACGTTAGATTGAATCTATTTTTTATGCTGTTTAACACGACATTTCATCCTTTCTCTCAATTTATTTTGCCGGTTCGCCGATAATCAAATTCACCCCGGCCTGGCGCAACGCGGCGGCATGTTGCTTCGATACTCCCCTGTCGGTAATCAATCCCTTCCAACGGGGAATACTACCGAACCGCATCAGCGCTGTGCTGCCGATCTTTGAACTATCAGCTACCACGTAAGTGACAGCCGCAGCGGCTGTCATTTTGGATAACATCCGGGCAACCTCCAGCGATTTGTTGTAGACATTGCCTTTCAGATCAATAGCGTCTGCCCCTATCAAAGCCATGTCGGCGCGCAGGTTCTCAAGATTTGTTTCGGTCAAAGCTCCACATAAATCCGCCGCATCGCAACGCACAAATCCTCCCAACAGCAACACATTAATACCAGTGACATATTGCAGTGTGGCGGCAATGGGAAGAGATGTTGTAATGAGAGATAACTGTTTGTGGTTATGAAGTTCTTTCGCCACAGCAAGCGTTGTTGTACCGGAATCCATCATGATCGATTGACCATTCTTAATTAGTTTTCCGGCTGTAATGGCAATCTGCCGCTTGGCATCATCGTTGACCCTTGCCCGGTCAAGGAATTGAAATTCGAATAAAACCTTTTCGCGGGGCGTTGCCCCGCCGTGAGTACGAATCAGTCCCCCGCCTTTTTCCAGCACCATCAGATCGCGGCGGATTGTCATATCGCTGACATTACACTTGCGGGCGAGGAATTCCACCGAACACTCGCCATGCTTGTTTAAAAGGGCCTGTATTTGTGATCGACGTGAACGTGACATGATGAACTATGTTTACTTTTGTTTAAGTGTGTTCGATTTAAACATTACTCCCGCAATTTGTCAACAGGGAAAAAGGGAATATTTCTGATCATTTCTTGTTTGTGGGACTATACCCCAACCGCGTATTTACGCCAAAAGCAGGCGCGAGATGGAGGTGTTGAATCAACGAATGGCTAGCTTGGTCAGCCTTTTTGCAGTCGCATCTGTCATGGCCTCAGCATACTTATCCTGGTTACGTATCTCAAACTGTAACACCTTCTTTGAATCCTTACCTTTACCATATTGAATTACAGCATCATCAGTCACGGACAAATCTACTTCGAAAAAACCGAAAAGTTCGTTACCGGTTTTACCTTCTGGCCAGGTCATGACATCGAAAAGGGCCGTACACCAGAGATTCCTTACGCCGGCGAAAAGTTTCGCTTTCCGCGCGGCATCAACCGGCAGCGAAAGAAACATCTGTGGATCGGACTTTTCCTTTTCAAGCGCATAAATAAAGAATTGAATCAACTCAGGTGAGGCATTTTTCAGAATATCACCGTGTTTTGCTTTCCAGAATGAGGCATGCCCCTTGTTCTGCCATAAACCACCATCAAAACAAGGTACCCACCAGACAGGAAGGCCGGAACGCATAAGACCAATGTACGCCTGTGGATCCAGTTCGATATTATACTCCTTGAATGTTGGATGCGAGGCGTCTCCTATGAAAGCCATAAGTTTGCCAACCTTTGTACGAAACAGTTCCGGCTCACGGTTGAATGCCGCGACAACATCGCGGACACTGCCTACGGCGGCAATCATCACAGGAACAGATGACTCTTTTAATGTTTTTAATATTATAGTCACACCGTTTTGAAATTCAGGAGATTGATCGAGTGCCTTGTCCTGTGGACTTTTGAGTTTTGTTGCCAAACCAATTGCCATAGGTACCTTCAGTCCCGCGATCCGGTTCATTTGTGATACAGGAACATTACCTGGCCGCTGCAATTGTTTGTCGCCCTGGTCAAGCACAACAATTTTCACATCCAGTTCCGGCATCATAAACAAAGTGGCCAGATCAAAATGGTCGTCTGGATCATCATGCGGGTGGAATAAATCAGTACAATAGATAACAGGTAGTGGTTTCACTGAGACTTGTTCAGCTGTCCATGCTGCCTTAGTCGTCCAAAACGCAAAAAGAACAACGATAGTAAATTCTAGTTTTTTCATTATATGATCCATGGTGCTCTCATGGCACGTGACCGCAAACGATTTGCTTCAGGATCATTGATGAACTCCGCCTTTACCGGATCGAACTTCATGTTTCGTTTCAACCACATGCAGATGTTGGCAGCGTGTATGGTGGACATGGAGCGGTACATGACTTCGTGATTCGCTATGGCAAAACGACGTGATTTGATACAATCAAAGAAATTACGCCCGTGGTTCATCGGACATTGTGTACGAGCTGTGTATTCATCAACCACTTTCTCGGATTCGGCCAGTAACGCGGGCGAGGAAGCCCTGGAATAATCGCCGCCATCTCCCGAGTTCGCAATCCAGCCCTCGGTACCATCGAACCGCTGGCCCGAGACACCCGGCCAGCATTCTTTTTTAAGGGCCAGTATCATTTTCACACCATTGGCAAAGTGGATAATCATGCCATCGCCAGTCAGGTTATTGACATACTCGTATTCGACCCCTGAAGTGTTCGAGGCGTTGATTCCTGCCTGAACTTGAGCGATCGTGTGTGCACCCCACTCGCCTATACAACTGGTGTGAAAATCATAATGGCCTCGCCATCCGCCGTTGACGTAACGGACATTATAGGGACGCCATGGACACGGTCCAAGCCAGGCATCCCAGTCCAATTCTTCCTTCGATGGCTCGGGTTCTGCGGGCAACCAATCATGTCTCAGTATGGCCGCATCCCACGGGGCGATTTGCGCATAGGCGGTATGAATTTTACCCAGACGTCCGGAGCGGGCCATTTCGATGCCGAACACGCGGCTCGCGCTACTCAGTCCCTGCGTACCGCTTTGAAACACACGCCCGTATTTTCGAGCTGTTTCCACCACAGCCTGGCCTTCCGCAATGGTCATGCACGACGGTTTTTCGCAGTAAACGTCTTTGCCCGCCCGCATCGCCAATATGGAAGCCAGGGCGTGCCACCGATCACCAGTGGCAATCAATACCGCGTCAATATCCGTACGCTCGGCAAGGAATCGGCGAATATGATCATACAGGACACAATCGGTGTTGCCGTATTTGCCGTCCACAATGTTCTTGATCTTTTCCCGCCTGATTTTTCTGGCGTCGCAGATCGCGACAAATTGCATATCGGGTTCAGCAAGCATCCAGTTTAAAACGGCTGTACCCCGACCGCCAAGTCCGATTCCGCCAAGCACAATTCGTTCACTGGGCGCTACCCTGCCATCCCGGCCCAATGCCGTTGCGGGAATCACATTCGGCATGGCAATTGCTCCTACGGCTGCCGCTGTGGTCTTCAAAAAATGCCGGCGCGTGAGCCGTATTGACGGCAGTTTGGATTTCGAGATCACGGGAAGATCAGGAATTATCATTTTCTCTTCTCCTCTCTTTATCACTATTTCTTTTGCCAGATTGACTGTGGCAGTTACTTTGGACTCGGCGAAAGACCTGTCTTTTCAGCTTCCGGAGCGACTTGTTCCAGGTTTGGAGGAATTTCCGCTTTGACATCGCCCAATGCCCAACTCAAGCCACCCATGAGAATCTGCTGGAACAATGGATTGGTCCATACATCTTCGCGATGACCCATGGAAGTGTAGAAGACACGACCTTTTTCGTACATACGACACCAGGTTGCGGGAAACGGTGGACGGTCATAGCATCGTTTGTTTGCTGCGGTCTTTGTATCCATTCCCTGGCAATCCTGGACCAAAATAACATGAATATCTTTGGCAAATTTATGCAGCGAAAACCATTCTTCCATCAGTGAGAATGAATTTCCGGCACCACCCATACCAGGAAACGCAGGCGATGTGACGCGCATCGTGGCCAATTGTTGGCTACCATGTCCAATACAATCGCCTCCCGCCGCCTCTGGTAACAGCCAGACTCCAGGGTGGATGGCCACGAACCCCTTACCGGCAGCGACAGCGCGTAATAGCCGTTCACGGCCTTCGCGAGTAAGCGGCGGGGTGTGATCCAAACTGTCTGCCTTCGCCAGGTGATCGGGATTCCCACAAGTATAGGAAACAAACGTATCGTATTTGTCCAGATCACCCAGGAATACTTCACCGTTCTTGGTACACTCCACCTCAATGCCTGCCGTCTTTCCCAGATCGCAGAGGATCTTTTCTGCAAAGGACAACTGGTCTCCTTTACGTTTAATCACCGGATGTTCAAACAGTACACTGCGACTGAAAAAGAGGATTCGGTGCCGGTTTTTTTGTTCAGCTGCCCTTGAGTCTTTCGACAACAACAAACCCAGCGACGACGCCAACAGAAGTTCCAATGCCTTACGCCTTTCCATAATCGGACCTCCTCTTTATGTTCTGTTTATATTACTGGAGCATGACTGACTAATCTTCATTGAAGTTTATTGACGCTGACTGGATTACGATGACATAATTTTGAAATAAGGTTACACATGAAATATACAGATCCTGACGCCGTGATGCGAGTAGTTCTTCTATTATTTTTCTTCTCTTTAACAACGATGGCAGGTGATTTCAATATTCGCGATTTTGGAGCAAAGGGTGACAAGACAACCAATGATCGGGATGCCATTCAGAAGACAATCGACACATGTGCCGCGGCTGGCGGCGGTACCGTTCGAGTCCCGCAGGGTGAATACCTTTCCGGAATGATCCGGCTGACCAGCAAAGTAAACCTGCATCTCGAAAAAGGCGCCACGATTTATGCCAGCAAAAACCCGGAAGACTATAAAGGCTCATCAAAACTCATTTTTGCAGATGGCGCGGAGAATATCAGTGTTACCGGAGAGGGAACTTTACACGGTCAGGCTACCGGTGATCTCGGTAAACGCTGGGGCGCACCCGATAAAGCCGATTTCCGTACCGTTATTCTTCTTTTTCAAAACTGTACAAATGTAACTCTTCGTGGTTTTCATGTTCTTTATAGTGATGCATGGACCCTCCACCTCAAACGATGCGAGGGAGTCATCATTGAGGATATTTCAATCGAGAACAATTACCGTCGCCTCAATTCCGATGGTATTGATCCTAATTCATGCCGAAATGTCCGTATCCGCCGCTGTAATATCAAAGCCGGAGACGACGCCATAGTGCTTAAAAGTACTGAACCCTTCCCGTGCGAAAACATCGAAATTAGCGATTGTATTCTGGAATCCTCCACCGCTGCCTTTAAACTTGGTACCGAATCACACGGGGATTTCCGAAACATTGTCATTCGCGATTGCGTGATCAAAAACAGTCCCGTAGGTATCGGATTCTTCCTCAAAGATGGGGCCATCATGGAAAATGTGACCGCTGCAAACCTTAAGATGGAAATATGTGGTCCGACAGTCCACGATGTTGTACCCCTTTACATTGACATCGAGCGGCGGAACCCGGATTCAAAGGTGGGCCGGATTCGGAATGTGACCTTCCGCGACATCGATATCCAGGCTGGCAGTGGAATATTAATCCAGGGAATGCCGGAAAGTCCCATTGAGAACCTGACTTTATCCAACATCACACTGTGTGTGGAGAAGCCTGACGACTATGTAAAAAGGGAAAAGCCCGTGGGCGGCAGGCGTACCACGAAAGACGAACGGGATACACTCTTCGCCCGCCTCCCCTCCTACGCAGCATTGGCTTATATCAAGGGACTGAAGATTGATCACGTCGAGGTTCGAATCGGAGAGGAAGCATTCAAGCAATATGTACGGTCAGCCCTGACCATGCGACACGTTGACGGCGGGACAATCAGAAAAGTGACACGAACTCCCGGAGCAGAGACTGGTAATCTGCCAGTAATTGATATCCAATCCTGCACGGGACTAGTTTCCGAGTGAGCAGAAATCCTGATGGAGTCAAATTATCTATCATTTTACAATACATCCAACTACTTTGATGACTTGTCGTGATGTTTAGGTTTTATTCCAAGGCATTCAGCGGGTATTTTGGAAACGGGTTCGACTTTTTCCGGAATGCCCCGTGGCTTTTGGCTGAAGCATGCGGCATACTGTTTCGCGTGGCATTTCCGATATGCTTCAGGAGAAACTCCTTCACACTTTTTGAAATACATGGAGAAATGACGCTCGTTCTCAAAACCGCATGCCTCCGCGATTTCCTTGATCAACATACGCGACAACATCAACAATTGCTTTGCATGGTTGATCCGCAGGTTGGCCAGAAACTGTTTTAATGACATTTCACGGTGTTTTTTAAACAGGTGCCGGAGGTGATGGTAACTGATCCCAACATGATCGGCGATTTCCTCGAGGTTTCGGATCTTTGCAAAATGTCGCTGTACATAGTCGTGTGCCATGCCAACATAAAGAGCGCCCTCGTCCAGTTTTGTTTCAGGCTGGTCGATCAATCGAATCAGCTTGGTCAGTAATGCCGCCGTCCGTAAATCAAATTCTATTTGCTGTAATGGCCCCATTTCCGGAGGTGGAGCGGTAAGATACATGATATCGGTAATCAAATGAGGATCCTTGTGCGGATGAACATAAGAAACCCTTTCAAACAGGGGCGGTACCGGTTCCGGTAACTTGACAAGAACAGCCGCGGTTTCGGCAGGTAGCTCAAGACTGGTTTGATGAGGAAGATATGATGGAACCAGGGAAAAACCTTCAGGTTCGATTTTCAGTTTTGTTCCATCGGGAAACGTTATTGTACCCCGGCCACGTGTAAAAAATACGATCTCAAACTCGCAATGATTATGAAATGGCCAGACAGGCTGGGTGACTTCATGTCTGAATCCCCGTACAAATACAGGCCTGTGAGTTTTTAAGTACCTCTCAACATCATTTTTCTTGGCCATGTTCTCGCGTCCTCTTGTAGAAAATACTATCAGATTCCTTTACGTCTGCAAGTTTGACCACCAAAAAGCTGACATTATAACCAGTTTAGGAACGTTGCTCTCGTAATCGATTTAGGATATTCTCTGCAATATAAACAAAGGAAATTCAATCCGTTGATACTGGAGGTGTTTTATGTCAGAGAATATTTCCCGCCGCGAGTTTGTTCAAGGATCGTTACTTGCATCGGCAGGCGGCGCGCTTGCCGTAAATACAGTTGCGAACCAGGCGCTTGCCCAGAACCAGGACAACAAGCCGGCATCTCCAAAAGTTGAACCAGGGTCGAAGGACACTCTACCAAAAGGTAAAATCGGTAACCTTGAGGTCAGCCGGATGATATTGGGTGGTAATCTCATCAACCATTATACACACAGCCGGGATTTAAGGTACGTATATGACCTTACAGCACATTACAATACCCAGCAGAAAATCATGGAAACAATGTCGATTGCCGAGTCATATGGGATCGACACGATTTCCGGTCACACCCCTCCGGGATTTGTTGACACGATAAAAAAGTACAGAAACGAATGGGGTGGAAAAATTAAGTGTATAATATGTCCTTCCACCGCCAAAGTTGTACCGGACATGAAACCTTATTATGATCAGGTTAAGCAACTAGTCGATGATGGGGTGGATGCGCTTTATCTTTTCGGTGTATATGCCGATAAGCTGGTGGCTGAGGGCAAGATGGATCTCGTAGCCAAAGCTGTTGAATGCGTAAAGGAGCTGGGAATTCCTTCGGGTGTCGGCGCACACGACCTGAATGTGGTCAAGGCATGTGAGCAGAATAAGGTTCCCTGTGATTTCTACATCAAAACATTTCATCATCACAAATATCCTACCGGGCCCAAGCCGGAACAAATAAAGGAAAAGGGACCGCATGCCGAAATTCCAGGCTATTGGTGCAGTAACCCGGAAGAAACGATTGAAGTCATGAAGACCGTTGAGAAGCCGTGGATTGCATTCAAGGTGATGGCAGCAGGGGCAATTCCCCCGAAAAATGCGTTTCCTTATGTTATTGCGAATGGTGCTGACCACGTACTCGCGGGAATGTTCGATTTCGAGATCGAGGAAGATGTCAGGATATTCAAGGAAGCTCTTGCATCGGCCAAAAGAACCCGCCCTTGGAGAAGTTGAAATAAAGAATATTGGTTACGCGGATCGTTCTGAACGATTTCACATTCCTAATTTTGCGTAACAAAAACTATTTAACCGGTATAAACTGGATGGCATCAGCAATGACATGGCCCTTAGTACCGTCGTTACGGACTTCCACCCAGCCATTTGTTCCAGCTTCAAAGTTGAAAATACCCAGCAACAACGGCTGGTTATTTTTGAGAGGTTGCTTCTCGTTGACTTTGATTGTTTTCTCACCGTCTATGGAATGAATCACGACCGGTACATTCATCGCCCGATTTGCAAGCGGAGCATAAGCAATCCTTACTTCGTATTTACCTGCCGCTGGTAATTTAGGTGTAAAACGAATGCATTTCTGACCTTTATCCGAGTTATCATCATGGAGGTAACTGTCGCCGACGAACGGACCTGCCGACTGCGAATTTTTCCATTCACCGGTAACCCTGGCGGCAATATCATCCACAACAATTCCTTCCAGTTTGTGAGGAAAAGATGTATTGGGTGCGTCGAATACTTTGTTGGTGATGATTTGTTTCTGTTCCGTCAATTTCTCCGAAAGTTTCTTATAAGAGACCTTCTGAACCGGAACACTATCGTTAATTGCAATTACTGCGGCAATGGCACTGGATTGACCCAGTATCATGAAAACCGGTTCCATGCGGATCGAGCCATAGGCAATGTGAGTTGCCGACATGCAAACCGGCACAAAGAGATTTTCGCATTCGCCGGCTTTCGGTACAATTGAACGGTAGGAAATCGGATATGGCCCGCGCACGCGAACCTGTACATCACCTTCATTTTCAACGTACCCGTTCTTTACGATACGCTGACAGTTATGACTGTCCATGTTATATGCACCGAGACCAACTCCATCTTCCGCCATACGTTCCCAGCGGCATTCATGCTCGGTCATGATATAATCGGATATCATTCGGCGTGCTTCACGAACATACATCTGTGGCGGCCAGCCATTTGTTTCCATAAACTCATCCTTTGCCAAGCCCCAGGAGTTCATCTCGTCACGGAGATACTGCGGCACACGCGGACTTGTCACCAGAAAGTACAGGAAACCGAGAATGTAATCCTCATGCGCTTTCCAGATACGGCTACGCGTCGCGTAATCACCATCGGGATAATCATAGTTGCTGCCGATGAAATCGCTGGAAAACGGACCATTATTGTTAGTGTCGGTTTTCCCATTGGGCATGAGCACTGGATTCATAAGCTCGCCAACCTTTGGCGTTTTGCCGGCAGCAACCAGCGCTTCAATGTAACGGGCAAGCAATTCATGTTTTTTCGCGTCATACCCGGCCGGCGCAGTCCAGGGAAGTTTGTTCTCAGGAACCTGCGTCATGCAGAGACGAAAATTGTACGCCTGTACACACTTGTCACCGTTACCCGGCATACCGCCATCGCCCGGCTGGATAAAAGGTAAAAGGCCGCTCGATGAGTCGCCGACCTTCATGTAGGGATCAACCTGGACTTTGAACTGGTGATGAGGCGTCTGAGCACGTACACCATTGAGCGTTTCATCATATTTCGAATTCGCTTCCCGCCCGACAGTATAAGAAACGCCTGCTTTCGCCATCAGGTCACCTTCGTAGGTCGCATCAATGAACATTCTTCCACGGAAGACATTGCCGTTTTCCATCTTGATCTCAACAAGACGTTCGCCTTCTTTTTTCAGAGAGATCAGTTTCTGTTCGAACTGGATATCCACCTTTGCTTCGCGGAGCATGTCTCGTAGAATCTGCATTGCCACATGCGGCTCAAATGTCCACATCGTCGGTTTACCGGTTTTTTCAACAAGGGGATCTTTGGAACGTTCCTGGTGGACGCCTAGTTTGAAAAAATCATCATACTTCTGCCACTTCCATACGTCCGGTTTTACATAGTGCTGATGAATACGTTCGTAAAATTCACGGGAGATGCCACCGATGGCACCTTTGTTGCCAATGTCCGTTGCTCCCAGACCACCGGTAGTCAGACCGCCAAGATGGCGACTTGACTCCAGCAGCAACACGGTCTTACCTTCACGCGCAACCGCAACCGCGGCGACTGCGCCGCCGGCTGTCCCACCGTAAACAACTACATCCGCCTGTTGCGGTAAAGCACTCCATGCAATATTGGCGATTATCATCAGATTTATAAGTAAACTAAATCGAAACGACATTTTCATAATCTTCCTCTCTGAGTTCAGGTAAATCATTATGCAACTATTAAACTAGGTTGTTTGCTGGAAGTCTAGTTTTCAAAATTTTTGTTATCGTTGATCCAGAGCGACTAACGGGAATTCTGCCGAGGGTCTGTGTTGTTCACACATGATTTTTTCGATCTTTGCCACAATGTCCGGATGTTGTTCGGAAACATCCTTTGACTCACTGATGTCGTTCTTCAGATTGTAAAGCTCAATATGCAGGTTAGGCTGTGCCTTCCTGCCCCTTGGTACAAGATTCTGACGTACACCTTTCCAGTCACCGATTCTTACGCTCTGCTGGCCGCCATAGCCTGGAAATTCGCGGTAAAGGAACGGACGTGCTTCCTGTGATTTGTCGAGCAATGTCGGAGCAAAACTGAGACCATCAACATCCTTCGGAGAAACATCCGGCATACCAATTAAATCCATTAATGTAGGAATCCAGTCTTCAAAACCGGTGACACGGTCGCTGGTCGTTCCGGCAGCAATCTTACCCTGCCAGCGCACAATACATGGTACACGAATCCCGCCTTCATAAACCGAACCCTTGCCGTCGCGCAGTCCGCCGGCTGAATTGAAAAACATGGCGTCAGTTCCCGCCAGTCCCTGGTGCTTACCATTGAGCGGGCCGTTGTCGGAGCTGAAAACAAAAATCGTATTGTCGTCGAGGCCGAACTCCTTCACCAGCGTCATCAGACTGCCTACTTCACGGTCCATGCGCGTTATCATCGCCGCATAAGCGGCACGTGGCGAGAAATGCGGCAGATAGCCACGACCGCCAGGATAAGGCGGATCAGAAAACTTGCCTCTGTATTCCGCCAGCGAATCTTCCGGTACCTGTAACGCCAGGTGCGGGATAATCGTTGGTACAAAAAGGAAAAATGGTTTGTCCTTGTTTTCACGGAGAAAGCGCCGCGCCTGTTCCATGTAAAGGTCAGGTGCATAATCCTTGCCTACAAACTGACTGTAATTTGCAGGATCGTTGGGATCGGTTCCTTCAGACAGTTTCTGTGGTGGATGCGGAACATCGTTATTCAGCGTGATACTCTTGTCGTTATCCCAGAGAGAGGGTGGATATAGATTGTGAGCCCTGCTTTGACAGTTATAGCCAAAAAAACGGTCGAATCCCTGTTTGAGTGGACTGCCTGTACTGTCCATAGAACCAAGCCCCCATTTGCCGAATGCGCCAGTAGTATATCTCTGTTGCTTGAATAATTCCGCCAGAGTGATTGTCCCAGTGGGGATCGGGTACTGGCCTTCTGGTTTCATGCCGCGGTTGTCGCGAATGAATGCATGGCCCGAGTGTTTACCGGTCATCAACACACATCGGGACGGCGCACAGACCGGAAAACCGGAATAATGCTGTGTAAACCGCATCCCTTCCGCCGCCATGCGATCGATATTTGGCGTGCGGATGATCTTCTGGCCATAACAGCCAATATCAGCATAACCAAGGTCATCACAAAGAATAAAAACCACGTTTGGCTTTCTTCCCGTGCCAGCCAAGGTCGTCGGTATAAATTCCCGAAGAGACAACACTGTGGCCGCCCCTGTAAGTTTTAGAAAACTGCGTCGTGAAATAAAGTTCATATTTTTCCTACTCCCGTTTATAACCTGTGCCCATGTCATGGCTGAAACAGTCTTTGAAGTACGATCCTGTTTTCTTCACCTGCGGAGTTGATCAACACCACCGGTTCGGTAACAAGCGCATCGGCTAATTCCCCTGCTGAACGGGGTGAATCAAGTTTCTCGCGCCAGACAAGATCAAACTGGAACTCCATCACCCCATGTTCGTCGGCAACAAAGTTCGTATACCAGAAATTATTGAAGAGCATCGCAAACAGTCGTTCCGGATGCGCGGGCGTGGTCTGATGACGTGTCCATATCTGCGGACTGTCAAACGTGACCAGTGGTGCGTCACGGCTCACCCAGAGCCAGTGACCATCGGACGTGGCGTAGTTTGCCCAGCCATCCATCGCAAAGTGATCGCGACATGTGCCGGGTAACTGATCCTGGAACGGTGTGAACGGCGCACCACCGCTGCTCAGGCGGGGAAGAGTTCCCTTGCAAGGTAATGTGAATCCCGCATAAATAATCTCAGGGTCCTCTGATGAAAGGCGGTTGAATCGCAGAGTTATACGGGCGTGTGGTTCAGATTTCCACAATTCCAGACGACGCTGTGCCCACAAGAAACGCGGTTGCTTCAACCACTGTACATAAACCCTCGTGAACGGTGTTTCCTCGACAGTTGCCTTACCTTCTGCAGTGGCCAGTACCATTTCGATCTGTTGTTTTCGCAGTTCGTCACCACGGGCGGAACTGCCTGCTGAACACATGTCTTTAAGCGCCCAACGCGGAGCAAATGCTTTCACTTTCACAGCCGACAAATCACCGATCCCCTCGACAAACAGCGGCATTTTCATACTTTTCCACTGTGCGGATACCGGCCAGCCTTGTTCATCAAGCTGAACCGCCGGACCGGAGCTTGACACATGTTCATTACCTGCGGGTTGCTTCTCCAGACGTAATCGCACAAAACTATCTGCGGCCAGGTTTTCAATCCAGAATTTCGCTGTTTGATTTGGAACATCATCGGGGAAAGTAGCCGCCGTATTCTCGCGGCTGAGTTCCCCCGGATTCTTCGGAGGACTCCATGGGCGGATGCCATTCTCAAATAACAGCGGTATTTGGGTATTATTGGACATATTAACCAGCGAACGATAGTCCTCACGCAGACAACTTACCGGCATTCGTATCCAGCCGCTGAAAGGAAAGCGCGATGGATTTGCCACAAACAATCCCTCCCCTTCATGCAGTAACCGGGAACGCACGCGCTGCGATAACAACCATTCCGCGTTTCCTATTGGTCGCCATGCAAGCATCGCTTTCTCGGCAAATTGCGCTTGCGTATCAAGGCTCCACGGTAACGCCACACTCCAGCTCGATCCCCAGGTATGTTCATCAAACAAACAGAGGTCCTTGTAGATCAATTGCATCGTATCCGTACCGCTGGCAGACATCGGCCCCCAGAGTGGTGAGCTTGCGGCGGCAAGCAGCCGCTTGGCAAGTCGGCTGGCAGTAACTTCACGCGGCCCGGAAGCGGTACCGTTGGCCCACCAGTCTGTAAATTCACCCTCGTACTCCGGCAACTTGTCACCGATAGCTTTCTCCATCTCATACATCGCTTTCGATGCAGTGGTAAACATCAGTTCCGGTTTCAAGCCCAGCTTGTTCCACGCCGCAACGAAATCCGCCAATGCCTGGAATGGAGGATCATTGTCCATGCGCCAATGGTTCGTCATTGAAATGATCAATAACTCATTCTTGTAACCGCCTCGCTTAAGTCCCTCAAGCCGCCGGAGACATTGCGCGTGCGATGCACGCAACGAAACCTCATCTGTGCGGAAGAAATCCCCGGCCCGTGGTGACCGATAGCGCGTATCCGATGCGAATGGTACCGGTCCGCGCCGCCAGTGAGTACTCTCAAAGAAATCGTAGCCGGCTGGATAACTCAGATTCAACCACACAAACATCCGCCGGCCATCCGGCATCTTCCACCAGAATCCAGAAGGGCGGGCAAACGGCGCTCCACCACTGTCGCCATTAATGCCCATGCAAAGATACTTTATACCGCGATCAAGCAGTGCCATCGCACCGACGCGTGGAAAGCCATTCACATCGTTCTGTATTGCCACACCCGGTTTGAACTGTCGCCAGAGATCTTCGGGCACCCAGTGCATCATTGTCTGCCACTGTGCTGCGTTGAGAAACGGCGCCTGGTTACAAGGGAGCGCCGTAACCTCAAGTTGGCCACTACGCACCGCTTTCAAAAATTGCTTCCGCCGTGCCGATGAAGCCTTTTCCCACCAGTCATCAACCGTAACCAGCGACTCACACGTCCAGTAAAATTTCTGGCCTGCAGGTTTTGACATCGTTACCAGCACTGTATCCAATGCGATATCCAGATACCGCCGCTGAAGTTCCCGGCAAACACCCGGCATGTCAGTAAAACCAATATCGGTATGTGAAAAGTGGATGATGTAGATACGCTTGATCGAAGATTCCGTCGGCACGGTTTCCGTACCGGCTGACGCAGTGTGACACACCAGTGCCAGCCAAAGAATAATTGCAATTTTTTTCATGGTTATTCCCTCAATATTGTAACCTTGTGAGAGAATATTGCACCTGGAACACAGCACACGTCAACCGTTGTCTTTACTTTCCGATGTACTTCTTCAGGGCACCAGAGGAAAATGCAAGGTTCAGTTTTTACTTCGAAGACTTGGCTGATTTTCTTAGTCGATCAGCTTCGAGTTTTTGCCTGGTGGTTTCCCAGTCACTTTTAATCTGTGCCTCCCAAATGCGGAGATTCTTGATAAAAACGGAGTCACCGGCAACCGGGAACCGCACGCTGGTTTTGTCCACGTCAACCCCCTCGTTTGCACCAAACGCAATGTTCTTGTCATCCACTCGCGCGAACATTTCCCTGCCGCAGATTTCCAGCAGCATTGTATACCACTCGCCGGGCGTGAACGCATACTTCATCATATCCAGCCGGATGGCTTGTCGGATGAATTCTTACTGACTTTGTCTTTTTCGGGGGTTAACGGTTATAAAATCAGATTGCACAACTGACCTTAAATTGTATATGAATGCACCTCCGGAATGCTGAATTTCCAATAAACATTTTTATAAAGGAGAAAAGATCATTCCCTGGTCAATTGCAGCAAACCCACTAAACAATATCGGGCTTTCAGCTTTAGTTGCTGCAATACCGATTCTTTACCTGTTCTGGGCCCTTGCGTATAAACGAATGAAAGGGCATTGGGCGGCAATCAGCGCCGTGGCCATTACCGTGGTTATTGCCGTAGTCGTTTATGGAATGCCTGTTAAATATAGTTTGTTATCCACTTTTTACGGGATGCTGTTTGGTCTCTGGCCTGTTTGCTGGATTGTTATAACCGCAGTGTTTATCTACAACCTGTCCGTCAAAACAGGACAGTTTGAAGTCATAAAGAATTCTCTGGCCTGTATATCTGATGACCGCCGGATGCAGGCGTTATTGATCGCTTTTTCCTTTGGCGCCTTCATCGAGGGAGCTGCAGGATTTGGAACTCCCGTGGCCATCACGGCTGCCATGCTGGTCGGGCTGGGATTCAAACCTATTTATGCGGCCGGTATCTGCCTCTTAGCGAATACAGCCCCTGTCGCCTTCGGTTCCATCGGTATCCCAATCGTCGTCGGGGCACAGGTTGCAGGCATTGATCAGATGGCGTTGAGCCAGATGGTAGGCCGCACTCTTCCGTTCATCAGTAGTATTGTCCCTTTATACATGATCATTCTCATAAGCGGCTGGAAAAAAGGACTGGAGGTATGGCCCGCGGCATTGGTCAGCGGCGGATCATTCGCTATTGTCCAATGGTGGAGTTCAAATTATCTTGGACCATTACTTCCGGACATCCTGGCTTCCATCGCATCCATTATCGGCATGGTGATCTTTCTCAGATTTTGGCATCCAAAAGAAAGCTGGCATTTTGATGATGAGCCCAAAAGCAACGGCAGGGCTCAACTCTTCTACACAGGCGGCCAGGTTTTCCGTGCGTGGGCGCCATTTCTTATTCTGTCAATAATTATTGCCACGTGGGGTATTAAACCTGTTAAAAGTATCCTGGACTATTTCTGTATGATCAAGTTTCCCATTCCCGAACTACACAACATGATCATCCGGGAGGGCAAACCTGTGGCAGCCATATATACGTTCAACGTTCTAAGTTCCGCCGGTACCGCCACTCTCTTTTCCGGTCTTTTTTCTATTTTCGTAATGGGGGCATCCCTTCATACAGCGGCCCAGATTGCCATACAGACATTAAAGACACTTCGCTGGCCCATCGTCACTATCTCTTTCATTCTGGGTTTTGCATATATCATGAATTTTTCCGGTATGGCGATTTCACTCGGTAATGCTTTTGCAAAAACGGGTATTCTCTTTCCCTTCTTTGCGGCGTTCCTGGGTTGGCTCGGTGTGTTCATGACCGGTTCAGATACATCATCGAACGCCCTCTTTGGAAAACTTCAGGAAGTCACGGCAACACAGATCGGGATCGATCCTGTCGTTACAGTCGGGGCCAATTCCTCGGGTGGCGTGTGCGGCAAGATGATTTCACCCCAGTCCCTCTCCGTGGCAACAGCCGCCGTGGGCCTCGTGGGACATGAATCAGATATCTTCCGCTTCACCTTGAAACATTCGCTGATCCTGACAACGGTCGTTGGCATAATTACAATGCTTCAGGCTTATGTCATCAAATGGATTATCCCAACCTATACAAAGACAATTGTAGCGGCGTCGACAGCGAACAAAACGGCGGCAACGGCATCGGTATTTCCAGTGGAAGGAATGAAATATCTGGGCATTACACTAGTTGTCGTTTTCCTGATCACCGTAATATCCAGGATTATCGGCAAAGATAAGAAATGAACATATCAGGGACCCGGATCCTTATATATGATAAAAGAAAATCAACCCATGATAGATCTTTTTAAAACAAAAGCAGAAGCGGTCAGTGCTGAGGTTCACCGGTTTCCCGGAAAAACTGAAGCTTTGTCGTTTATTCTCGATTTCCTGAAGAAAGAGGACATATCGAAACCAAACGGTTCGACAGCAGTCTGGGCCGATTGTCCTTTCCTGAAAAAAATTCAGCTTTCAGAAAAAATTCCCGGACTGAGGTTCGATGTTACCAGGGAAACAGCGTCTGCGGCAAAGATCGGTATAAGCCAGATGGAATGGGCAATCGCAGACACCGGCACGCTGGTTCAGGACGCTACGGCTTTTGAGCAACGCCTGGTTTCATCGTTACCCGAAATCCATATTGCCCTGATAGCCTCAAACAAAATAGTGCCTGACCTGGCAACAGCACTGTCCAGGATAAGCCCCGGAAATGCGGGCTATTTAACCTTTATTACCGGCCCCAGCCGGACTGCCGACATCGAAAGGGTGTTGACTATCGGAGTTCACGGGCCGGAACGCCTCATTATTGTCTTTGTCGATCAGCTAGAGGAATAAAACGATGGGCACAAAACTGAGAAAGAAAGCCTCCAAAGCCATGGCCGATGCAACATTGACCGGTGCGCTGGGTAATTTTTCTGAAGCCTATATGATAAGCCGGGCAAAGGCCTATGAGGGGATCGATTTTGAAGCCCTCAGAACTTCTATTGCCACAATAAAGGGCAATGCCGCCCAACACTTTGAAGAACTGGCGGAACAGTTCAAGAAAAACGCAGAAGCCAAAGGGGCAAAAGTCTTCAGAGCGAACAGCCCGCATGAGGTCAGAAAATACATTCTCGATCTTGTGAAGGAAAAAGGCGTTAAGCGCATTGTAAAATCCAAATCCATGGCCTCGGAAGAAATACACCTCAATCATGCACTTGAAGCGGCAGGTGTCCATGTTAAGGAAATGGATCTCGGGGAATGGATTATCCAGCTGGCTGGACACAAGCCATCCCATATGGTTCTGCCCGCCATACACATGACACGCCAGCAGGTGTCCGATCTTTTCAGTAAGGAAGTCAACGAGCGTCTGACCACAGACATCCCAAAGCTTGTCAAAACGGCGCGTAAGCAGTTAAGAAAACATTATTTTGAAGCCGACGCCGGAATAACCGGAGCGAATATTGCAATTGCTGAAGGCGGGACAATAGTCCTGGTGACAAACGAGGGAAATTCACGCCTGGTAACGACCCTGCCGAAGATTCATATTGCCATCGTGGGCCTGGAAAAACTGGTCCCGCGATTCCAGGATGCCGTCCCAATCTTACAGGCACTGCCAAGAAGCGCAACCTCCCAATTGCTTACCAGCTATGTATCCATGATTTCCGGCCCGACTCCAAACACAGATGGCAGCATGAAGGAACTTCACATCATACTTATGGACAACCAGCGGACGGCCATGGCCAGGGATCCGAAATTCCGTGAAGCGCTCCAGTGTATCCGCTGCGCCGCCTGTCTGAACGTATGCCCGGTTTATCGACTCATCGGTGGTCACGTCTTCGGATATGTTTATACTGGTGGAATAGGGACAATCCTCACTTCCTGGTTCAATGAAATGAAGAACGCCGAGGACATCCAGGGCCTGTGCATTACCTGCGGACGCTGCAGGGAAGTCTGCGCGGGAAAAATCAATATTCCGGAACTGATCCTCGAGATCCGCCGCCGCCTGGTAAAGAAACAGGGAATGCCATTCATCCAGAAGAGCGCCCTTTCTGTGGTTAACAATCGCAGGCTTTTTCATGCAATGCTGCGAGCCGGCTATCTTGCACAAATGCCTTTCGTAAAAGAAGGGTTTATACGTCACCTGCCCCTGTTCTTCTCGAGCCTGTCAGAATTCCGGAGCCTGCCGGCAGTCGCAAAGACAGCATTTCATGTTAAGTTCAAGAAAATCAAGCAACAGAAATGTGCCGAGAAAGTCGCATTCTTTACGGGTTGCGCGATTGATTTTGTTTATCCGGAAATAGGAGAGGCTGTTATCAAGGTTCTCAACAAAGCGGGACTGGAAGTGGTCGTGCCGGAAGATCAGACCTGTTGTGGTACACCTTCCCGCGGTTTCGGTGCCTACGATATGGCCGCTGACTGTGCCGTCAGGAATATCCAGGCATTGCTTAATGATGATATCCCCTACGTGGTGGTAGCATGTGCCTCCTGCGCTTCAGCACTTAAACAGGAATTCGTTCACATGCTCGAAACCGAAAAAAGACCGGAATGGATTGAAAAAGCCAAAGCATTGGCGGCAAAAACTTATGACTTTTCTTCGTTAGTCAAAAAACTGGTGGACGAAAAACGCCTTGTTCTGAACCCGGCAAAAGTTTCAAAGCTGATAACCTACCACGACTCCTGCCATGCCAAACGCATTCTTGGTGTCTACAAGGAACCGCGCGAGTTGATCAGTAAGGCCGGACACAAGTTTGTTGAAACATACGAATCAGACGTCTGCTGCGGCATGGGCGGCTCTTATACCATAAAGCAGCCGGAAATTTCCTCGCGCGTCCTGAAGCGCAAACTGAAGAACATTGAAGACACCAAGGCGGACATTATCTGCATGGAATGTCCGGGCTGTATTATGCAGATCAAGGGCGGTCTTGATAAAACGGGCAGTAAGATCAGGGTGAAGCATACCGCTGAAATCCTGGCCGAGAATCTGGAATAATATTTATTACCCGCCTATGTACGGGATGACATAAGGGCCAGAGGGAATGACTGTTATCCTGGCATTCCTGCCATGCTTCCTGAGTGCATCCTTGATCCCCTGCTCCACGCTTGGAATCGGATCCACATGACATTTCCTGAGATCATCGGCTGGAACACCTGTAGTATATATTTTGATATCCGCTTTTCGCTTTGCCTTGATCAATTCCTCTACTTCCCACTGATCAATGCAGAAGAATCCTGGTTTCTTAATCATTGCCATGAAAGAATCCACATCCCGCATTTCAAAGAGCATCTTCCTGAATAAATCGCTTCCGATCCCACGGCTACAGGCTGACGCTATAATGATTGTTCCGCCATCCTTTACTGCAGGGAGCGCACAGACCATACCTTTCACCGTCTGGTAAAGATCCTGGTCAAGCGGATATCCCGCGTTTGTCGTCACTACAATATCCGCCTCTGCCGGCAATGCCACACGCGCCTGTTTGTTGCAGAATGCTACACCTTCAGCGTGGGCTTTCTCCAGATCACCGGTAAAGATCCCGGTAATTTTTTTGTCACGGCGCAAAGTGACATTTACCATGAAATCAACCCGTGCCATCTTCGCAACCTCAAGTGAAAACTCGTGAAACGGATTTCCCGGGATGATTCCGGACGACGAACACGGCGCCTCCATTAGTTCCGGTGAATGTGCATACTTCATGGTTTCAGCGCCTGAAATGCCAGGACATATTGCCTTTCTGCCACCCGAAAATCCTGCCATGAAATGTGGTTCAATAAACCCGGTAACGATACGGAGGTCTGCTTCCAGATAATGACGGTTAACAAAGACTGGCGCGCCTTTACTGGTGGTCCCTAAATTCTTCAGCTCCCGCTCATCTTCACCCAAATGGTTGATAATCCGGTAACGGGAAACTATTTCCTTTCCAAGCAGGTCCTCGAGCACCTTGCCCTCGGTTGGCGTATGCATTCCACAGGCAACAAGAATGGTGGTTTTTATATGGAGATTATCCAGTACCTCGAGCAGCGGAGGTAAAATCATTGTGTTTGGAACCGGCCTTGTTTTATCAGAAACCACTATGCATGCTGACGAGCAGCCTCTACAGATTTCTGCCAATGGTTTTACGCCGATAGGTCGCGCCAACATCTGACGGAGAACAGTCTGCGGATCATCAATCGCCGGTTCGTCTTTTTGCTGTGCAATTGCAAGAAGATGGGAATCCGGAATATTGACTTCTAAGCCGCTTTCTCCGTAATCGAGTGTTATTTTCATATTCGGGATGGTTTAATTACTACCTGTCAACTCACAACGGTTAGATCACGCCAATAGACTTGAGGTAAGCCATGGAATCTTTCAGGAACGTGACTTTCTGGTCGCGAGTCAAATCAGACACCAGTGGACCTTCAGCCTCTATGGTGTAAGGTCCCTTAAATTCCAATTCGGCCAGAATCTGGAACACGCCCTTGAAATCCACAACGCCCTTCCCGAGGACAGGGAAGTTGAAGGAATTGAATCCACCATCCGTATCCTTCAGATGTACGGCCGCCACGTACTTGGCAACTTTGCGCAGTTCATGTACGGAGTTTGTGTCATGATTGTAGTAATAGATGTTGGCCGTATCGAAGTTGAACCTTAGGCCGGGATGATTCACCGCTTCCAGTGTCTCACGCGCCACATCACCGTTGGTTCCGACCGGAGGATGGGTTTCCATACACAGGACAACTTTATGGTCCCATGCATATTTGGCGATGTCTCGGAGACGAGCATATACGATATCGCGAGAAATAGTATCCGGGGCCTTGACACCGACAAAAATCTTGGGAATACCGAAGGAACCCGCGTTATCAATCACCGGACGCAGTTCTGCGGCGCTGGCGTCGGTTTCAACGTTCAGCCTGGTGGCAAAGGTAGCGATGGTAATCCCGGACTTTGAAGCCAGTTTGACCATTCCCTTGTAATCCCCTTCCACGGCAGGCGGGACCTCAGCATGGCAGATGCCCGCTTCTCGCAGACTGGGAAACGCTTCTTCCAGGGAACTGAACAAACTCGTACGACAGGAAATGATGACTGACATTATGAATCGGCCTCCATGATTATTTTAAAATGTCTTGAAATTCCGGCTGAATAAATAGATCACAGCCGGTAATTATTTATTTACTCAATGTACGGGTTTGATTCAAGCTTTTCCTCATATGAGTAAACGCGGGTGAACGGAAACTGGCAATATGATCATCAAATCAATACATAAAAATAATTTAATTACGTTTTGCGAATTTATGAATATTAAAGTACTTTTAATCAGCTGATTTACAAATCTTAATTTAAGATAGGAATATTATGATAAATCTTGCTTTTGTTGGTGCCGGACGAATGGCGAATGCCCATGCGACTATTCTTCAGAAGATTCCTGATTGCAGTATTCGCGGTGTTCTTGACCCAAACGAGAAAGCCGCCGCTAAATTTGCCCTTGAACATAAATGTATAAAAACATATGCCTCGTTGTCTGAACTGACAGCAGATCCGGAAATTAAAGGTGTTCTGGTATGCAATTATTCCGATCAACATTACCAAACACTTGTTAAATTACTTTCGGCAGGGATAAAATATATTTTCTGTGAAAAAGCTCTGGTACGTAAATTGGACGATGGAAAAGACTTATTACAGCGCGCAGAGGCCGCTGGTGCACAGATTATGGTAGGACATGTCCACCGCTACCTTCCCGGCTGCTTCCGGCTGAGAGAGCTTATTATTAAAGGGGAACTCGGCACCATACGTATGGCAAAAGTCGCCTACTGTCACTCCGGGTATAACCGCAAATGGGGAGATTTTTTCTCCGATTTTGAACGCAGTGGCGGGGTTACACTCGATATGATGAGCCATCTTTTCGATCAGTTGAACTGGTATTTCGGAGAACCGGAAAGTGTCAGCGGCCGGAGCCTTATGCTTGACCGGAGTCAGCCGCTTCCATCCGACTATGTGTCAGGAACTTTGACGTATAAAAACGGGGTTATTTGTAATATTGACGGAAGCTGGCAGCGCTATGGCGTGCCTTACGACCGGATAGAAGTTTATGGAGATAAGGCTTGTGCCGTATTCGATTTTGGTGACAAAATCCATTTGTACGGGAATGGGATCCACAGCGAATTAATGACAGGTTTTAATCATACCGGCCAGATGGAGGCGTTTATTGCCATGATAACGAAAGGCACACGGCCCAGGAATACATTACAGGACGGGTTTAATGCGGTACGGGTTGCATTAAAACTGATAGAAGCCGCAGAGAAAAAACAAACAATTTATTTTTAACGATAAAGGGATATAGAACATGAAGAACGTAAAAATAAATGTGACGATTTGGAATGAGTATATTCACGAGAAGAAAGAACCCTCAGTAAGGGCAATATACCCGGATGGTATTCATGGGGCATTGGCAAAAAAACTGGCAGCGCCAGATCTGGAAATACGCACTGCCACCCTGGAAGAACCGGAACACGGCCTGACCCAGGAGATTCTCAATAATACAGATGTATTGCTCTGGTGGGGACATGCGGCCCATGAAGAGGTTAAGGACTCGATTGTCAGCCGGGTACAACAGCGTGTCTGGGAAGGCATGGGTATTATCGTACTGCACTCAGCCCATATGTCGAAAATCTTTCGCGCTCTCAATGGCACGAGCGGAAAACTGCATTGGCGTGAGGCCGGGGACCGGGAACGGCTATGGGTAATTGATCCGGCTCATCCGATTGCCGCCGGACTGCCGGAGCATTTTGAACTGCCATACGAAGAAATGTATGGCGAACCGTTTATGATCGCCGGTGACGCGAAAATCGTATTGATGTCATGGTTCGAGGGTGGCGAGCTCTTCCGCAGCGGTTTCACTCTCCAGCGCGGTAACGGCAGACTATTCTATTTCCGTCCAGGACATGAGGCATTTCCAACCTACTACGATCCAAACGTATTAAAAGTTTTAGGTAATGCTATCCGCTGGGCCAGACCGACACTGTCTATGCCGTATCCAAACACACATGCCCCTGACCCGCTGGAAAAGATTTCCGAGAAAACGTTTAAGTTCGACAAGGTAGGAATCATCAAGGAATAGCTGCAATCAGGAAAGCTTCCACGGGGTTATCGGACAAAGACCTGCCGTCCGTCAACAAATACAAGAGATGGAGAAAAATCGTTGTCGCAGATAATGATATCAGCAATATACCCTGTCTCGATTTTTCCGAGTCTTTCCAGCCCCAGAGACCGGGCTTGATTCCATGAAGTTGTTTTGACAAGTTCCTTCAATGGCAATCCTGTTATTTCATGTACATTGTGCAGGCCCCGATAATAAAGCAGCGTACTTCCGGCCACAACTCCCGAAGAAAGCCTTGCACAGCCATTCTTCACACTCGCTGTCATTCCCCCAATGTCATATTCCCCGTCTGACATTCCGGCTGCACGCATGGCATCAGTTACCAGCATGATTTTATCCGTACCTTTAATCTCGAAAAGCAGCTGTATCATTTCCGGACAGAGATGAATTTTATCGCAGATCATTTCAATAAAAACATCCTTGTGGAGGAGTCCTCCGCCAACCAGTCCGACTTCCAGATGATGCAACGGGGTCATCACGTTACAGAAATGAGTCATATGTCTAAGGCCCAGGGCCCATACCTTTTTAAAGTCGGAATATTTTGCGGCGCTGTGCGCGCATGACGGCATTATTCCCATGTCGACAAGCTGCCGGGTAAAATCAAGAGCGCCCTCCAATTCGATCGAATAAGATACCTTTTTTACAGGAAAAATCGAGTGAAGCCGTTTTACCAGTCCAATATCGGGCAAACGCAGAAATTCAGGATTTTGAGCACCAACGCATTTAGAGTTAAAGAACGGACCCTCAAGGTGAACGCCGGTTATCCTGGCAGATGCCTGATCGTTGCGACCTGCATATTCCGCGGCGGCGTGAAATGTAGCGGTGAGCTGTGCCTCACTTACCGTAAGGGTTGTTCCCAGGAAAGACGTAACTCCGTCTTCCAGTTTTTTACGGGCCATATTGTCAATAGCCTCAACTGTTCCATCACAAAAATCATAACCGGAACGGCCATGAACGTGGATATCGATAAATCCCGGCAAAAGCATTTTGCCTTTAACATCGATGACAGAATCAGCATGTGGCAGAGATTCATCCGGCAGATATATCCGGGTAATAAGTTTATCTTCAATCTGAACAGAGGCATTATTTATATCAATATCCGGGGAGATTATACGGGCATTTTTAATAAGTGTCTTCATTAGAGCTTTATCTTATCTTCAGTGTAAATAATATCTGTGTTCTTGTGCCGCAGAAGAAATGATGCCGGTAATTCAGGTGTCACAATGCCGGTCTGAATAGCTCGAAGCGGCGTAGTCTGTTCGGGAAAACACGCCAGAAGTATTATTTCCTTTGCCTTAAGGATACTTGCCATTCCCATGGTCACGGCCTTGCGAGGAACAATGTTCAAATCGCTTCCAGCAGTCAAACGGGCATTGGTCTGAATGGTCAATCCGTCAAGTTCCACAAGATGAGACGGAAGGCGCGCAAAATCCTCAACGGAAATTTCCCTGGCACTTATAGGCTCATTAAAAGCGATGTGCCCGTTAAATCCGATTCCAAGCAGCTGGAAATCCAATCCTCCAGCCGCAGCTATTTCAGCGTCATATTCCACCGGATTTGTCGAATCAGGAAAATGCATATTCTCCTGAAGGAAATCAAGGACAGGATTTAGCAGATTGAAGAACTTTTCCGTCATATATTTGCGATAACTGAGAGGATGAGCCAATGGAACATTTCTTCCATCTCCACCAACATATTCATCAAGGTTGAATGTGTATAATTTGGATAGATCAAATCCTGCGGTATTTAACATTTCAGCAAGGATTTCATACGGCCTTATCATGGTATTGCCCGTCGCGAGCCCTATATTAATCCTTCGTCCGGTACGGACTGCGCCTTCAATAACATTAAAGAGACGTTTCGCCCCTGTCTGGCCCATACTTTCATAATCCGGTACTTTAATCCATTTCATATTATCTTTGTCTTAAATACTCTGATTTTGGAACAGACGTATTCACTGATTTTCTCTTCAACGGGTTTGAAGTAAATATCAAGCGGTTTAAACTTGTCACCATTCTTTTCAAGCTCGCCGGCAACCCCGCGCAAAAACATGCTCTGTAACTCAGTGGCTATATTGATTTTTGCGATCCCGCAGGCAATGGCTTTCTTTAACTGTTCATCCGGAACGCCTGTACCGCCGTGAAGTACCAGCGGGATCGCAACATTTTCCCCTATTTCGGAAGCCCGTTCAATATCAAGGACAGGTTCCTTTTTATAAAAACCGTGGGCCGTCCCTATTGATATTGCCAGGGTGTCAACCCCTGTTTCTTTTACAAACTCAACAGCTTCCGCGGCTGTTGATAACTGGATTTCACCGCCGCCAAAAGGAACATGCCCGATCTCGGCCTCAATCGAAACTCCGGATTGATGCGCAATCTTGACGGCTTCAGATGTCAACGCGATATTCTCGGTAAAAGGCAATTGCGATCCGTCAATCATCACCGAAGTATAACCTATATTAATCGCTTTTTTTATCTGTTCTATCGAGGTGCCGTGATCAAGATGCAGTACTACGGGAATGTCGGATTTCTCCGCAAGCCTGGAAGTCATGGCGGCGATAAGTTCTGCCCGCTCATCATTGAACAAACGCTGGTAGACCTGGATAATTACCGGGGAATCTTCCCGTTCCGCCGCCCTGAAAACAGAAAGCAGCGTTTCAAGATTTGCCACATTGAAAGCGCCGACGGCCCGCTTCTCTTTCCTCGCCTGTGGAAGTATTTCGTTTAATGTCAGCAATGCAGTAATTACCTCACGTATCTACTGAATTGTAACCGGACTGATGTCCAGCCATTTACAGAGTTCCAATAATTCATTTTCAATATCGGCATGAATCAGTGAATAATGATGCTTAAAACCGTCATTCATGATCGTGCCTACCAGTTTGTTCACCGGGCAGTCAAATTTGACTTCAAGCGGATTGCCACGGATTATCTGTTCCGTATTAAGGGCTGTTCCTTTGGCGATCAACATCCTGTAGCCGTTACCGTCCTCATCGAGCTGTGCCAGGGTGATTGGCCCGGGTTTCAATGGAAACTCATTAACCAGACCTTTTTTGTCGCCACCATCAACACGGAAATGCTGTCGCATTTTCGAATCTTTGAATTTCCTGCACAGGGCAGAAGGTGCCGCCCCGCAATGCCAGAGAACTGCTGTATTCTTGCTGTAGTCGAAAGATATCAGGTCGGCAAAAAAAGGAATGCCGCCACTCAGTGAAGCCTGCGCCTTCATCAGGACGGCACCCAGAACATCACCCTCGCAGCTGCTGATAAGACCCGTATTGTTCAGCATCCCGATTGCGGCACAGGGTGCGATCCCGAAAATATCAGACCATTCCGGCCAGCAGCGGATGGCATACGAGGAAAGACCGTACTTGAGCGCTGTCTTTTTCAGGGACTGGTACATTTTCCCCGCCGGCAGAATATCCTTTTCCACGCTCTTGCAGAATGAAGCGGAAGTTTTGCGGACTTCCTCAACTCCCCTACGCGTCTCGTCCTCGGTAAGCTTTCCCGCGGTATCCACAATTTCCAACTGGTCAATAATTTCTACTTCGGTGCCGATGGATGATCTCAAGCGCATCTCGTCGCAGTTGGAAGTATAGAAACCCGGAACACGTCCGCCAACCAGTCCTATCTTTGTGGCCGCGAGAGCCGACATACAACTCAAAACACTGAGCGGCTTTTTCAGGAGAGCATCAGCTTCCGAGGCAGGACCGAAAACAAACCCGTATTTCCTGCCCATTTTCCTTAGCGTATGAACGGCCATATTTGCCCCACAGAAAGAATTCTGGGCCCATATCCCTCCCTTGGCCGGCTGTTCTGGAGTGGAAAAAAGCAGGATAGGTACATTCAATTCCCTGGCAATTACAGGAATTATTGCCCCCACAGGAAACGTCGCAAAATGCACTATGACCGCACTTACTTCTTTTCTTTTTAATTCCGAACACAGTTCTGAAGCTTCTGCCGCGGTAGTTGTCAGCGCGTTGCCATGTATTATTTCAAAAGGCAGCTTTTTCAGACTATCCAGTGTACGTTTTCGAATAGTTTCAATTTCCGGAGTGGCCCAACTGGCTTTTGATAATGCAATATAACCTACGGATACTTTTTTCATTTATTTTCCTTCTTTTGTGCAACAGCTTCTTCAATTGAGATTATTTTGATCTGTGAATTATATTTTTTGAGAGTGTTTTTTACATAACGTGATGCCGTTATAAAAAGATCCTTTACGAGATTATCTGCAAGACCATATACGCGCCGGCACAGCTTTTCACATAAGTCAGGGTTCAGGTCGTCATATATGATGGCACCCTCACCAATAGAATATGATTCTTCGCTGTTTGTGCCGAATGGAACAATCTCGTAACCGCATTTCTTCAGAAGTTCCAGCGGTGCAGAAATATTGCCGTCGTAGTTTTTAAGGAAGTCACTATCCAGGTAATATGCCTTGCGCGCTGAACCGGTATTTACTTTCCCGGAAAGCAGATATTCCGAACAATGAATGACTTTTACGTTATTAAATTTGTCTTTAAGGAAATCATAAGCTGATGGTTCCTCAACGATCAGCGTCTTGCATTTCGAGTCAGTAACCGCGCTCTTGAATTTTCCAAAAATCTTCTTCGATTCCTTTTCAAAACCCAGCACTTCTAATGCTTTACCAGGGTCTCTCCCCGAGATGGTCATGCAATTGGAATAAAGTTCCGGATTCTCCCCATAATACAGTATATCGCCTTTGCCGTTGACCGTGAAACTGACCTTCTCAAGCTCTTCAGCCAGCGCCTTCACTTTTTCAGGCACAAGTCCTGCCTCGACAATATCTCTTCTCACCGCAAGAACCAGGGCTGTTTCATCATAGTGACTTACGCAGTGATACCGGTTTGCCGCGCTCAATGCGCTCCTGTACATGGTGGAAATAAAGTCCTGGTTTTTCAGGCATTCATGGTCCATGTGTATCCTGTCAATGATGAGTGCCCTGCCCCTCGGAGTGTCTGCTTCCATGAAAGTTACATTACCTACAGGATCGAGATGACGGCACATGAAACAGAAACGACACGCATTAATAACATCCAGATGTTTTTCTATGTGCATTGATTAAGCTCCTTTCCCCTGGAAACCCATTTTCCCGGGGTTCATTATGTTGTTGGGGTCGAGCACTTTTTTAATGTCCTGGAGGACTTTAAAAGCCGGGCCATACAGGTCTTTCATTATACGTCCAAGCTTGAGACCCACGCCATGATGCTCGTTGATTACACCGCCCTCTTTTATTGCGGCACGAATCGCCATGTCCCAAATCTTATTATAAAGAGCAACGGCCTCGTGCGGGTCTTTTGGCGGCTCATCAATGATAAAGCGGGCATACAGCATGCAGCCCCATTCATACCAGTGGGAGAAATGACCAATGAAAACAGCCTGCGGGAAATTGTCCTTTACGGTATTTTTCATTGCCCAGTAAACTTTTTCAATGTTGGCAAAAGTAGCAACGGTGTCGAGGGTCCCGAATGCCTGGGGCATATGGAACATGTAAGGCGGATAGAAGAACTTGTAACGGTTGTCCCACCAGGTTTGTCCCATTTCTGTGCCGAGGTCTTCTTGTTCTCTTTCCCGGCAGATCGCACAGGCCTGTTCCATTTCCAGATCAACGATTTTTTCAAAGCCGTCAAAACCGAAGACCAGGTAAGCGCCCTTCTTGTCAATCCCAAGCACTCTTTTTATCAGCTTCGCTGTTTCCGGTTCATCATAAAGTCTTATAACGCAGGGGCGCAGACGGCTTGTCATTATCTTTGCGCCGGCGCTCATTGCTTCATGCATTGTCTTGAAAAGGAACGCATGGAATTTACGCGATTCAGGTATGGGATGAATTTTCATGACAGCCTTTGTTACAACACCAAGTGTGCCTTCGCTTCCCAGGAAAAGCTGGGTAAGATCAGGACCCGAGGCATGACGTGGTACTGGAAGTGTATTGATGATCTCACCAGTCGGAGTAACAACTTCCAGCGACATGATCATATCTTCTATCTTGCCGTACTTGGTACTCAAAACTCCTGTTCCTCTATGGGCAATAAATCCACCCAGCGTCGCACATGCTATCGATGCGGGAAAATGCATCGTACTGTAACCCGCCTTTTCAATTTCCCACTCCAGATGCTGGGTATTGATGCCAACCTCTACAGTTGCAGTCATCGATACAGGGTCGATATTCAGAACTTTATTCATTCGCTTCATATCAAGCACGATACCGCCGTAAACAGGCAACGCCCCTCCCTGGGATCCCGAACCGCCACCCCACGGAATTATAGGGATGTTATGATTGTTCGCAATCTTCAGGATTTCGGACACTTCTTTTGCGTTCGCAGGATGTACAACAAAATCAGGCGGAGTAAGTTTTTCCCCTCTATCATGCCACAATTCAGGTACCCAGTAATAATCAATCGAATGGCCAAGCTTGTCAGAATCAGTTGTTTGCACGTAATCTTCGCCGACAACCCACGTCAGTTCACTACGGACCATTTCATACATATAGTTTTTTGTCGTAATCATCTCTGTTACCTCTTTTTAAAGTTTAGAATTCTATTAATCTTTTCTATTGATCTCCCTGTAGCAGCCTGCCAGAGAGTCGTGTATGTTCTTGTATAACTTGAATTGTTTTGCATAAAACAGCGAACGTTTCGGTACTTGTACAATTTTACGGTCAAGTTTCAGACACTGCTTGACAGCTGCAGTCTCGTCCTTGAAAATTCCGACACCAACCCCGGCAAGTAACGCGCTCCCGAACGATGCATCGCATGACGACGGACACTTGATGGGAGCATTGAATACATCGCACACCATACTGCTCCATAGTGGACTTTTCGCACCACCGCCAATTAAAATAAATTCATGAACTTCCAATTTCATTTTTTCAATTGTCCGATAACAATCTCGAAGGGAATACACCACGCCTTCAAGCAATGCCCTGGAAAAATCGCCCCTCGAATTTGCCATGCTTATACCAGTGAAACTTCCACGAAGGTACGGGTCCCAATACGGCGAGCGCTCTCCCTGGAGATAGGGATGAAAGAATACACCGTTACTTCCGGGCGGAGACTTGGCAGCCATTTCATTGAGTTTATCATAGTCGGTTCCCGGTGCGCAGAACTTATCCCGGTACCAGCGCTGGCACGCAGCCGCGGAATTGGTGGCTGTGACGGTATACCACATTCCCGGAACAACATGCGAATAGGTCAGCGTTTCGGGATGAGGATGTGCTTTGGAGGTCATTACATTAACGTTACCTGCGGTTGCAAGTTTCAGAATACACTGTCCCGGCTCGATTGCGCCGGCCGCATAATCTTCCACGGCTGAATCACTCGCCCCCATTACAACTGGAATTCCTTCCGGAAGACCTGTCATGCCGGCAGCTCGTTGACTGATCTTTCCGGCGATATCAGTCGGCTTTTTTATCTGCGGAAGAATTTTGACCGGAATATCCGTAAGCATACAGAGAGTTTCAGACCAACAGTTATGTTTCATGTCCCAGAAAAGAGTTCCCTGTGATTCGATACAGTCGCAGGCTATTTCTCCGGTCAGAAGGAAACGGACGTAGTCTTTCACGAAAAGAATATGCCGCACCTGTTTTAATGCCTGCGGTTCGTTATTTTTCAACCATAGCATCTGGGGAAGTGTCCAGGTTGGTGTTGGTGCCTGGTACGTGATTTTAAAAATCAAATCGAAATAATTTTTCTTCAGAAATCCGCATTCCTTAACGCTGCGCTGGTCAGTCCATATGATTGTCGGACGTATCACTTTCAGCTTTGCGTTCAGTAATACCGCACCATGAGTATAACTGTCCAATGCAACCGCCACGATCCTGTCGCGATGTTTCAGCTTCTTGAGAACACTGCACATCACCTTGAACCAGTCCGCGGGATTCTGTTCCGCCCAGCCTGGTTTTGGATGAATTGTCGGATATTCGCCGGAAGCACTTTCAATCACCTTGCCGGCAGTATCGATCAGCGTGACCTTGCATCCGCCCGTTCCGAAATCTATTCCCAGTAATAAATTTTTTTTCATTTCCCAAGAACCCATTTATGTGTTGGATCGATTACCGAGAGAAACTTACGATTATTTTGTCCGGCCATAATCCAGAGATAATACATGGTATAACCCGGGGCATTGATTACGGGATGATAACCACGCGGGATAAGTGTCGTGTCGTTCTGTTTGACCGTGCAGGTAAAATCTATCGAGTTGTCGTCCGTATAAATTTTCTGAATCCCATATCCCTGTTCCGGGTTGAAACGAAAGAAATAGATCTCCTCCATATCAACTTCGACCGGCAGATTATCAAAATCATGACGGTGCGGCGGATAGCTCGCGTGATTACCTGACGGTACAAATGCTTCACCGAAGAAGAGGTGCGCTGACGGAAATGCATCGGTCAGAATCAGGTAAGCGTCTCTCTGATAGTTTTCCTTGCCTAAATGAGCTTCTTTCACCTGTTCGGGCGTTATCAGATACGCATCTGTTTTCAGAGTAGAAGGTGTAGATATCCATGCAATTTCAACATTTGTTTCAGTCGTAACGACATATTTCTTTCCGCATGGAATATAAATCATATACGGCTTACCGGAGTAAACATCTTTGCGGCTGCCAACATTTTGGAATTCAAAACCGTTTCCGGAAACAGAACATTTTCCGCCAAGTATAAGAAGAACGACTTCGCTTTTCCCGGAATCGGAGGAATGTTCTCCGCCTTTTTCAAGATTAATAATGCCAAACTCAATCAACTTCAGATCGCCATCACCAATTGATGATATTTTTGTGAAACCGTTTACTTTCTTGTAGCTGCGTAAATATTTGTTCATTTTCGCTCCAGGAATTTCTCTGTTGTTTTTAAATCAGGAATACCCGTTCGGCCACCAAACCTGGTACATTTCAACGCCGATACGGCCGATGCAAATCGCATGCACTCAGGCCATGCCCTGCCACGGGAATATTGGTAAACAAATGCCCCGTGGAAAACATCGCCGGCCCCGGTTGTATCAACCACGTCAACTTTGAAAGAAGGACATCTTATAATACGTCTGCCATCAAACCCGATAGACCCTCTACTTCCCATTGTGACGGCTGAAAACCTGCAATTGGCGGCAAAAAGTTTTTTTACAGCTGCTTCCACGCCGGATTTTCCAGTATAAAGACGGGCGAATTTCTCAGACGCAATGATTATGTCGGAAAGTCCAAGCAGCTGGTCTATTCCGGGAACAATGGTTCCGGCATCTATTGATACGGTAACTCCAGACTTTCGAGCGATTTTAGCCATGGCAATTGCGGCCCTGGTCTGATGGCCATCAAGATGCAAAACCTTGCTGTTCTTTATCAAACTGGTGTCAATCTCATCCGGAGACAATGTTTTTGCATTCCCTCTTGCCCACGCAATACTTCGTTTCCCGCTTTTCTTTTCTATCCAGCAATATGCTGCCGGTGACTCCGCGCCTTTTCGAACTTTAATCGACCTGACATCAATACCCTCAGCGGAGAGCTCATCGATAATACTTTTACCTCGTTCATCATCACCAACGGAACCGATAAACGCTGTTTCCGCGCCGAGTCTTGCAGCAGCAGTAATTGCAGTAACAGCCGGGCCTCCACCCTGGACAAGGCTCTGGATAATTTCAACTTTGTCATCAATCGGAATACGGGGAACCAGGCATAGGTAATCCATCCCGCAATATCCGATTCCAGTTATTTTCCCTTTGGTTTTCATTTCATCATCCAGTAAACGCAACCGTTCATATTCCAATTATCCTTTAAAAAAGAAAATAAATGCCAGAACGCAGATGGTCAGCAAACCACATGGCACAAGGAAAATGGGACGCCAGAGGAAACCGCTTTCTCTCTTGAAATGGTCCATGATGATACCTGTGAACTGCGTTCCTACGAATAAACCGATTCCCAGTGTCACCGTAGTATAAAGGGCCTGAGCTGAACCGCGAATGTCGGTTGAGGCCACGCGGTTCATGTAAATGAAGGCGGCATCGAAAAAGAAAGCGAACGCCAGACCATGCAGGGCCATGGACGCAATGACCAGATACCGTGGCCGCATTCGGGCGTAAATTAGAAACATGACAAGCCAGAACCCTGCGCCTACTGCCAAGGTCCATTGATATCCCCAGCGAGGAAAGATCACAGGCAGAATTAAAGCCATCGCCACCACCTGGGCGATCTGAGCGATACTCATCGCTGCCGGAACGGCCGTATGCGACGTGCCGATGTCCTCAAGGTAACGGGCGGTACCAAGGAAATAGAACTGCAATTGCGTGCTGACGACAAACGAAAGTACCATGAAGATCAGGAAATTAGGATCGGTAAGCATCGAAATTGCCTTGACGAACGGTAAAACAGCGCCGGCTTTATGTGCGGGTGGCGTATGGGGCAAAAAGAAACAATAAACACCCATGATTAAAGAGAATACCGCAGCCATAGTCAAACCGTCTTCGCCACTGACCTTTAACTTGCCGGAACGACGCCAGGCTGTCAGCATCCAGCCGGCCAATACCCAGGAAATTGCACCCCAAACACGAACTCTGAAGTAATTGACTTCCGGATGCGGTATGTGCGCGAAAGCCAGGGAATTCACAAGCGCAAGTGTCGGGGCAAAACAAAGCGAATAACAACCCATCAATATGAGTAATGGCCAGAATCGCGTGGCGCGGGCAGCGGCCAACAGAAAGATACTGCCCACCAGATGCGACCCACCAAGGTACCACTGCGTGGGACACCACCGGTCAACAATCTGACCGGCTAACAGCGGCGAAATAATACACCCAAGCGGCAGCGTGCCATAGATCCAACCCAACTGTTTTCCGCTCATTTTCAGCGGTCCCAGAAGCCGGGCAGCTAATACCGGAGCCCAGGCACCCCAGATGGTAAACTCCAGGAACATCATTCCGCTCAATAATATATATAATTCCCAGCTCATGATATTTCCTTGTCTCCCTCCGGTTATTCTTTTTTAGGCGCAGCTTCTGCAGACTCGTCGTAATAATCGCGCTTAAAAGTTGTTTTTGCGGCAATTAAAAGACCCAAGCCTCCCACAATGTAAGCCAGCGACAAGTAAGACAGGCCAGTTGTCAGGCCGATCGTTGTCTTGGCCCAGCCCAGCGCAACCGGCGCGAAGGCGCCGACAAAGAAGATTACCGCGAGCATGATACCCACCGCCGAAGAACGGAAACGGGGTTCAACCACATCGAACAGGACCGCGTATACGTTGGAATCGTAGATTCCCCGGAAAAAACCGAATCCTGCCAACCCCAGACAACACAACCAGAAGTTGCCCGTTATACCCATCAGGAAGATGAATGGCGCACCGAGAAACAGGCCAATGAATTCGACCTCGATACGTACCGTACGGCGACGTATGGCCAGCATGTCGGAGATTTTACCGCCCAGCAATACGCCGATGGCGGCAAAGACGTGATGGTAAAACATGGAGGAAAATCCTGCTTTGGACAATGAAAGATTGAACTTTTCATGGAGAAAAGTCGGCATCCAGGTGATGTAGCCTATTTGGGCAAAATAGAAACAACTGAACGCCAACCATAACGCCCACACCGTCGGCTTGAAGGCGATTGCTTTCAAGACAACTTTCAACGGTATCTTTTGTGCTATGACCTTGGCGGTTTGCTCGCTTGTTTGAGTATCATCCTTGATTCGCCACATCATGATCAGGGCAAGCACTATGCCGATGGCGCCAAACACGTAGAAAGCCGTTCTCCAGCCGAACTGTTCTCCAAGCCAGCCGGCAATGAATCCACTGGCAATAAGCCCGACATACAGTGCGGTCTGGTGTATCGACATTGCCAGCGCTCTGGTCTGGTGATGGTACTGGCCGATGAGTGAATTAGCCGACGGGAAGTAGAACGCTTCACCTCCACCAGTGGCTATACTGCGGAAGATGATCAGGCTCACCAGCCCAGTTGTCGCACCCGACAGTATTGTCCCGCCGCTCCAGATCAGCAGGCTCCAGAAGACAATCCATTTCCGTCGCGAAATGTCCCCCAGGTATCCTGCAACCGGAACCATGGCGGCATAGAACCAGAGAAAGATCGATGCAACAAGCCCGGCCTGAACGGGAGACAGCTGTAGGTCCTTTGACAAAAGGGGTAGAACCACATTATAGGCCTGCCGGTCTGCCTGGTTGAAGAAGAACGCGAACCACAGCAGTATTATCAGTTCCCACTTGTAGGGTATTAACCCTTTCTTTTTTTCCATCATCGCGTCTTCTCCCTTCCAGGTCCGGAATGGTTTTAATCTTTGCCGGGTATTGGTGCCGTATTTTCTTTCGGCAGTTCGATGTCTTTCTCTCCTTCAAAATCCAGTGGCGAAGGTTTGAACGCCAGGTTGTAGAACGGTGATTCCGTCGTGATCAGGATATCGGACATTCGTACAGCCTGACCGGTGTAGGCGGAAATTCGCCCAATGATTGCAGTAGCAGTAGACATTGCCACGTTCTCGCCCTCGTTCAGTACATTACCGTCAAGAATACTTTTCAGCATATCCGCATGTTCGTTGACATAAGGATTACCTTCATGCCCGACAGGCTCGTACTCCACTTCCTTCCCGTCGAACCGCCTGATCTTTCCGCCGCCCATGATTTCAGCTGCATCCGTTATGAAGTTTTCACCCACGCGGGCATAACAACCAGGGATCTGACGGCTCAGACTGTGAATGTGCAGACCATCGCCATAATCCAAATCCACGCTGAAGAAATCGTACTGATTGCCGGTTGGACGTCGCAAACGTGCACCAACACCAATTGCCATACGTGGCGGATGGCCGATAAACCAGTTGGCGATGTCAATGTTATGTACATGCTGCTCAACAATGTGGTCTCCCGACATCTCGGCCCAGTTCATCCAGTTGTTAGCCATGTAGCCAGCATTCGTGTCCGTGGGGCGACGCGGACGGACACTGCCGCGCGCCTGGCACCAGTAAATTGCGCCACCAAGAATTTTACCGAGTTGACCTTTTTGCAAGGCAAGGGCCTGACATAGATAGGTACCCTGATGCCGCCGCTGGGTCCCGGCAACAAGCGCGAGTTTTTTTACTTTTGCCTCTGCGGCAGCGGCAAGTACCTTGCGGATACCGGGGGGATCTACCGCAACCGGTTTTTCGGCAAACGCGTGTTTGCCTGCTTTTATGGCCGCTTCAAGATGGAGAGGTCGGAACGCCGGTGGCGCCGCCATGATCACGCTTTCGCAATCAGTCTCCAACAATTTTTTATACCCGGCGGCGCCGCCGAATGCATACTTTTCATCACAGCCGTATTTTTTTGCCGCGTTCTGTGCCACATCCAGAAATAAATCGTGCGTGGCCACCAGCTTGATCTCGACATTAAGACTTTTTGCCGCTTCTTTAAGATTTTCAAATGCAGCGCTGGCTCTTCGTCCTGAACCGATCATACCAACCTTAAATACGCGTTTGGTACCCTGCCCGATCGCAAAGGAGGATGACATTGCCATTATGGCCGAAAAAGCAGCCGATTTCTTGATGAATTCACGACGATTGTGCATGGTTCTCTCCTGTTGTTTGGTTTGTGATTTCCAATATTTCGCATTGTTTTGTATTCCGATTCTCTATTTATTCTGGAAAGTCTAACACACAAGTCTTTTATCCATGTTGCTGATTACGCAATAAAAATACTGCATTTTGCGTAATGAAGGCTTGCGAACATGAAAGCATACAGCGTACGATATGGCCAGATTTCGGGTTAAATATGAAAGGGTTCCTGCAGAAAACACCGAGAGTGGCCATGTTTCTGGCCACCAACGAAGAAGCCGGACGTAACAAGCTCCACGGCATCTTACGTTACGTACGGCTGCATACTCCATGGAACATCCATCTCATAGAAAACCGGATTGGCGAACAGAAACTGGGCGATCTCCGGGCATGGGGTGCAGCAGGTGTGATCGTAGCACGCATGCCTGATTCAGTCGGAACCATCGCCCGTGCCAGGATACCAACGGTCATTATGGATTCGCCAACGCTTTATGTGAATCGTCTTCCACGAGCCTCTTTTCTCATCTGCGATTCGGATGCCATTGGTCATGCCGGCGCCGATTATTTCCTCAAGCAGGGATTTCGGAACTTTGCTTACGTGGCCGATGCCAGAAAATGGGACTGGTCCATTCAACGTTACCATGCTTTCCGTACCCGTCTGCGTCAGGCGGGTTACTCCTGTGCAGTTTATAATAGTCCCTCTGGGAAGGATAAAAATGACTGGTCACGTGATCAGAAACACATGGTACGCTGGTTGCTTACCCTCCCCAGACCAATTGCTGTGTTGGCCGCCCGTGACGACCGCGCACGACAACTCCTGGAAACATGTCATCTGGCCGGGCTCAATGTTCCGGGTGACATTGCAATCCTTGGTGTGGACAACGAGGAAATGCTCTGCGAAAACACCTCGCCTACACTCTCCAGTATTCAGCCTGATTTTGAAGCCGCCGGTTACCAGGCGGCCCATTTACTCGAACAACTCATGCGTCATAACCTGCGCAAGCCGCAGACACTCCTCTACGGGGTAAAACAGATTGTCACACGCGAGTCAAGCCGACCGGCCTGGGCAATTGACCATCGCCTGTTACGCGGCCTGGAGTTCATTCGCCTCAACGCCGGTGAACCGATCAGGGTGACCGATATCGCCAGACATATGAACGTTTCGCGACGTATGGCCGAACTTCTTTTTCGCCGGCACCTGAACCACTCCATCCAGGTGGAGATTCAGCAGACACGCCTGACCCGGCTGAAAACATCTCTGCTTGAAACCTCATTACCCATCGGTCTGATTAGCGGACAATGCGGTTATCAGACAGAAATGCATGCCAAGCGCGTCTTCAAAAAAAATGTCGGGATAACAATGAGCCAGTTCAGGAAAAGCCACGCAAAAATGGCGTAACAAATGAGATAGCATGCCCATCACAGAACCGGACGTAGAACGTAAGTGTGCGAAACCGGTTTACGTAAGGCGAACAATTCCTGTTCGAGCATTTTCACCTTTTCAATCGCCTCGCCACGCTTTTCCCATGTCTTCAGATAGTTTGGGACTTTGCCCTCAAAATACCCGGTTTTATTCATTTTAGTTTCTGCGAACACCGACACTGCGGCCAAATCGTCAGGGTTTACTTTGCGGATACGGAGAAACCAGCGGACTGCCGCATAATCACGCATCACAGTTTCCGCGGTACGGCGTCGTTCATTCAGCTTCGCAACCTCCTGTGCCTGTTTCACCTGCGGCGTGGCTTCATTCAACGCGAGGTTTATACCCTGCGCCAATACTTTGGACGTATAACGGCCCACCACCTGATTATCAATCAGCAATTCGTGTTCCCCATCAGCAAGATGCGTCACCGACAGGATTTCCTGGTTCAGATCGCGCTCTACTGGTAATAACGATAGAAGAGTTTTCGCTGTAGAATCGATCGGAAACGGCAGTGCCTTCTCAAGCACTGTGAAACGCCAGACACCGTCTTTCTTCTCCAATCCGCTGACTTCCGCATTCGCCGCCTTTGTCACATTGCCGGCTGTCGCATCAAGTACCACCTCTGAAACCTGCGCCGGTGCACCCTGCGCCTTGAGAAACAGCCACGCCATCATAAGATGCCCGGCCGGGCCGGGATGTACACGATCAGGACCCACGATCGTAAAGGCCGGATCGCGTTTCTGCTGTTCCAGATTGAAGGCCGTCATGGGACCATTGAAATCCACCACTTCCCCGTTATACTTTGCGGCCAGTTCACGTACTACCGCAGCACAGCGACCCAAACCATCGTTACAACCCGGCTGGTTGTTGTCACGGTCGTTGACCACAGTCTGATCGAACGGCGAAGGCGTGATGAGTAACAAGCGCGGATTGGCCTCACTGCGAATACGTCCAAGCAGTTTGTCCATATTTTTCCGGTAGCCATCGAGCGAACTCTGTTGTGCTGCCTTTCTCTGCGCATCGGGATTGGCCACGTAATTCCCGCGGCCAACGTCATTCATGCCAAGCATCACTGCCACCGAGGACGGCTTTTTGTCGATTACATCTTCGACCAGCCGCCCCTGTGCCCCACCTGCTGAATCGCCGGCGATACCTGCATTGACAAAGTGAATTGTACGTTCGGGAAACCGTGTCAGGTAATAGTCGTAAATAAAGCTGCAGAACCGTCCACCATGCGTGATGCTGTCGCCAAGAAAACAAACGGTCTCACCATCTTTGAATACCTCTCCGTTTGCCCACCATGAGAACAGAAAACAAACACTGAATAGAAGCGTTGAAAACCGTTTCATCATATTCTCCACCGTAACGTTGATATTAAATTATTTTCCAAACAGCGCCGCCACACGTGACTTAGCAATATTGCCCGCCAGTACGTTTCGTGTTTCGAGTAATCGAGCCACCTGCGGTACAATTGCTTCAGGGCTTTTCACATTGGCCTGGCACCATTGCTTAAGCGGGCTGACCTGACTCGAGTTGACAAATCTCCATTCGAATGCCTCATCGCCATTGCCATCGCCTACATAGCCATGCATTTTCCACCAGTTCACAAGTGCAGTTATACCATCAGCAATCCGTACAGCGGCCAGTTCATCAGAGTCAACTGGCAAACTTATCGCCTGCAACAAACCTCTGCGACTCTCGACCTGGCTGGCAAGAATATCCAGGTATCGTTCCGGTCCGCTCGGGATAGATTTTCCAGCCAGACTGGTCAATCGTGCTGTCCGTAATTTCGCTGGTAATTCCTCAGGCAATAGATCAAGTCGCAGACGTAAACATGACCACGCCGGTATCAGTATTTCGCGCGGTCCGCCAAGTAAATCGGCAAGGTCTGCCAGAACCTGTTCATCTGATCGATCCAGGTATCCGAGGTCCCATGATGCACGGGCAAAGAAATACATGTTGGGTAATACCATGACTGGTTGTTGTGCATTACCAAACACACCACGCGCCACAGGAGCAAAACTACTCTCCTTCCGGAGCACTTTTCGTATGATATCAAATTGCAGTACGGCCGCCGGTATCGAGGGTTCAAACTCAATCGCTTCATAACATAAAATCGTTGACCGCCCCATCAACCCCGCCTGATCGGTAAACGAGATATTGATCCGGCCATTGGCATGACCTTCATCGCGATGGCTTCGTCCTGGCAACATTTCCCAGGGTTCGGGCATAGCTTTGCCGAGTAACTCAATCGAAGCCCGTACATACGGTTCGATCGGTTCCCTCCATACACCCTTGGCGCCCCAGCCGCACCATACCCAGGGAATGATTTTCTGCTGCTGTGGCTTAAAACCAGATCGATCGATTACCGCCCGATCGGACAAAAAAACTTTCAACCAGTCCTCGGGCCTGGCACCGGCATATCCGCCCGGATCGCCATCGATTGTCACATATCCATCTGCATTATTCAGAATACTCATCAGTGCTGTACGATGTGCGAGGTAGGTTTTTGCTGCCACAGGATCATCAAGTCGCACATGTTTCCACACCGGATACGGGTTACGTTGTGGCCAGGGCTTGGCCGCAATCCTGGATGGTGAAGCGAGATTCGGACATTGTGTCACCCAACATTCCAGTCCAGCCGCCCGGGCATCATCGAGCGTCAATCGAAACGCCCGTAACGCCGCAGCGTCTTCCTCGCTCAACGGAGCGGGAATTGCTTCCAGCATTGGCCAGATCATTACCCGGTCGTAACCCATCTGTTTCAACAGCACGAACATATTGGCATAGTCGTTTCGCTGCCATGTCCGTACTGCAAACGGATACTTGAAGAACCATCCGCCATGCAGATAGAAACCACGATGTTTAAAAGCCGGTTCACCGGGAAAAGGTTGTGAAACCACTGTCTCACAACGTGTAATTTGCACGGACAAACACAGACATACTACTATCATCCATTGCAGTATTAATGATTTAAACTGACAGTAATTATTTTTATACACCAATTTCAATGTTCATATCCTGTTTTTAAACAAGACTTTAATACACACATAACAGATGGCAAGAACTTTGTCTTTTGAAGCCTATGTCCGGGTCGCTTTTATATATCTTCGGGATTTGAATCGACTTATTTTACAGATGGAGATGGTTGTTGAGGAGAACCCGATTTCAACTCCGAAAGCATTTTTTCACAATCCTTCTGCTGATACTGATTAATACCGACTGTTTTCAACGCCGCTTCCAGGGATGTTATGGCTTCCATTTTTTTCCCCTTTTCAGCGCAAACTTTTGCTTCCATATATAGCAGTGCAACCTGCCAGTATCCGCCGTGTTTATCCCCTTTCAGGCACTGTAATGCCGCGTCATATCGTTTTTGAGAGAGAAGCAGGTCAGCCAGATTGACCCGAGCTTGAAGCCCCGGCCAGCCGCCACCGAAATCGGCGACGCATTTCCGGTAGCATGCCTCCGCCAGCCGTTCATCATCGAGTAATTTCCAATAGGTATCCCCGAGATGGAGCAAGGCTGCCCATTTATCGTACGATTTCGCGAATTGGAATGCGCGCAGGAAATCGCGGGCCGCTTCCGTTCCATTTTTAAGGTTGTAATAGGCTGTGGCGCGTATCGCAAACCCGATGGCAGCCAGATCTTCCGGCCACTCGGTCAAGTTCTCTTTCCCGACTTCCGCCACCACGTTCGACGGCGACCATTGATAAACCGTCACGCGACAGGCTTTAACATACGGTTCCACATTGATTTGTCCGGCCAATTTTAAAGCCCTGGGCACGTTTCCAAGATGTTGTTGGGTACATACGGCCGCATCGCGATAGGCTTTAAATCGCTGTTCCGGCTCGCTACAGCCTTCCCCTAATCTGACATAGGCCTGAATGGCTTCCTCGTGTTTCTTGTCCTTGCACAGTGTACCGGCAACACGCATGTCGGCATCAAAATCGGCCAGCGCCAGTCCGGCTACGCTCGCCAAGATGCTGCTCAACCAGAATTTAATGGTTGTCATGGTCTCTCTTCCTGTTCATAAATAATTTGGCACCGCCGAATTATTTGTCCGTAAATTTTAAATGGTTAAAGTAATTGGCCTGTTCGAATTTGTTTCGCAAAAGCAGGCTGGTCGAACTTTGCCGGTCGTTCGTGTTGGCCGCCCGAATCTCCGTACGTCCCACCAATACACCCCATTCCATGCCGGCCAACGAGCCAGTCGGTGCCATCAACGACGTAAAGGGAATGGCCACTTCCATTAAATAATTACTCTCACCCCGCGTCACCGCTGTCATGGCCTTGCTCCGCCAGTTAGGACGTCCAAGTTCTATGTGGTCGATATAGTGATAGTCGTATGTTTTTCCGGTTAAATCAACACCCACCCGGTAATAACCCTGATGGTTATGAGGCAAATCCAGATATATTTCTATGCCATCGACCACCCCGGATCCGCCATTTTGAATGGCTCGCGTCCCCACACCCGGGTCGACCGCGCTGATCGCGAAATAGACCTGCTGGCTGTCGTGACAGGTCCGTACCTCGGTCAGATTCGCCGTGGTCTTGCCGTTTACCGTGTTTCCCATGGTAACTGAAACCGCCGATTTCCACTCCGCCTCGTCTATCTTGCCATCCACGACGATTGGAACCTTAACCTGACGGCAGACGAATTCCGGATTGAATGAGGCGAGCAATTGCGCCAACGGATCGGCATAACGGGACCGGCCCTGTTCCATTAGACCGAGATAGTATTTCTTGAATGCGGACACGGCCTTTTCATAGGGGGTCCCGACTACTTTTTTCAGCGCCAGATCCGTCCTGGCCTGGTAGTCATGCATGGTCTTTTCGCTGAATAACTTCTCCCAGAACGAATAGCCCGCATAACGGTTACGAAAACGTTCGACGCTTTTTTTGCCGATATCGGTGTAGATTTCACCGATAATAGGGCCTGCGTCCGGACCATAAAAACCAAGGATAAAATCGTCAAAGATTGCCTGTTCGTTAAGCGTTGGATTGTAAAACATTTTGAGCAGCATGTATCGGTTGAACAATTCGAACATGATTGAGGAAGCCATCATCTCGCAGAAGACATGATTCCCGTGTCGGGCCATGATTCGAATGCATCGGGCGTACATCTCCGGAGTGTGTTCTGGCATGCCAACATTCTCTTCCGTCCGGTTGGAAGCCAGATAGTGCTGCCAGTATGCCAGGTTACCGTGCGTTAGCGAGGCCCATTGGGTTACCAGCTTTTCGTAACGCTCGAAATCGTCCTTATAGTAGAGCGAGGCCGGATGGGAATAGGTACAAAATCCTACCGTGACATTTGGCGGGAGCTTTTGCATACCGGGATAGGGACGTGAATACGATCCGTAAGCCAGGCAGGTAATGATCATTTTTCCCGAAATCCGTTCCGCACACTGGTTTATATAACTCCACACCAGTTTACTGTGTTCTTCGCCTTTGACTCCGGACAAGGAAATAAGCTTGACGCATTCCGGACAGGAACAGGGGCGAAATCCATCATGCGGCAACAGGGAGAAATAGTCACCAAACGCGATATGTTCCGGCCATCCTTTATTGTTGTCATTCATTGTGCGCTTCGTGATTGGATGGATCCGGGAAATACCACGCGCTTCGGAATTCTTACCGGCTGCAAACGCCTGGATGTCGGTCACCGATTCCTCCGCCACACCGGGGCAGGTGTAACATAAATGGCCTTCATGGGGGTTGACGTTATCCCGTATATCTCCGGGATACAGGGCAAAATATTCCGGATGTGTCTTACCAAACCGTTCCACCCAACGGGTTGACGTGGGATAATGGTTCAAAGGAATCTGGAACGTAGCACCGCGCATTCGCAGTTCCCACATTCGATTCTCGGCGGGTGTGAACCCGATCTCTGCGCGTTCGCCCGGCATGACCGTGATGTTCTTGTAATTCTTGTCAAAATTGTTGCCGATCCACAATGACCAGTAACCAACGGTACGGCTGATGAAATGGGGGTTTTCTTTGATCTCGCCGGAAAATGTCAGTGTCTTGAGATTCGGTACGCGCTCTCCGAACTCACCCGGCAAGTACCAGCGCATGCCCAGTTCCTCAAGAAAACGGTATACGCCGTACAACGTACCGCGATTGAACATCCATGCAGTCACATCATGAGTGATCCCCTGTTTCAACAGAGTATCAATATCGGTCTGCGGCCCGGCATCATCAATCCCGACAATGCACAAGTCGCCCTTGCGAATGGTGATGACATACCCGTCGCGCTTGATCTCCTTTAAAAAAGAGGATGGAAAACCCAGGAAGTTGAGTTTGGCCCGGGCAGCAGGGCCAAGCCTGATCGATGGTGTGCCGTCAATGGACTGAGTGATAATCGGTAGTTCGGCACCCGACATTTTCTTAACGAATGTTTGAAGTTCCTTGGCCGCGAACAAGACAGTTTCAGGAGGATTTTCTCCGGTCACGATTTGAGTTTTGGCCTGACCATCAACAACCAGTGTGAAACGATCGACGGCAAGAATAGTTGTGGACAGAGTAAGCAGCGCAATGACAATGAATATCTTCATAATAACCCCTGCGAAGTTAACCGGGCTTAGCAGCCTCCCTTCGTACCTGAGTCACGTACATCCCAAACCTTGGATGACGTGGTCCCAGCCGCCATTGAGACCACAAACAGAAAAACGAGAAAAAGCTGTGTCATAGTCATACCTCCATAAAAATCCTACTTGATGATCAGGCCCTTTTCAGCCACCAGCACCGGAGCATCGTACAGGGGAATATCTTTGAAGATGGTAAACTCCTCTGCCTTTATGATGCGGTCCGCCGGAATCTCGTATATCCGGCCGGAAACCAGATCAACCCAGACGGGTTCTTTGAACGCAAGCCCTTTGACCGTAACCTGCGCAGGTCTTGTTATAAACGCATCGCCCGGGGTACCGGAATTGTCCCACATCACCACCAGGCTCTGCCCGGTCACCTTGTTCCTATAGCCAAAGCTTGCGGTTCCCTTGTCGTACATCACCGCAACCACAGGTTTCTTTACGCGTTCCAGCGTGTTGTCGAATACAGACACGGCATTCTGAACCGAATAATAGGCGAGCTTGATCTTCTCCACTTTCTTTTCGGCAGTTGCACGTAACAATCCTTTGCGGTTGATTTCACGTCCAACATGATTGAAATCACAGATCGTGAAAACCGCCGACTCTACGTCATGCCCGAGGTCACCCAGCATCCGTCGCAAATCCCACTTTGCCTGGCTGTACTCCGTCCACGGATGGTTGGACAGCGCGAACCTCGTAGCTATTTCCGAGGGACATCCATTCTCACCCTGCCGCATTTTCGCCTTTGTGGAGTATTTTGCCAGAGTCGCCTTCAGTTCTTCCACATTCTGATAGGATTTGTCCGGATTGAACTCATAACCGTGATAAATGAACCAGTGGAAAAGATCAACTTTCCCCTTTTCAGCCAAGACTTTCAGGCAGTTATCCAGCAGTTTAGGATTCGAACTTGCAAGGGAAAGTCCGGCAATCCGCGCATCGGGAATCACGCGTTTGATGATCTCTGCTGTTCGGATGTTGAATATGGCAATGTCCTCCGGCTTATGCTTCTTGTTGATGTCCGGCTCATTCCACATCGCCCAGTCGCGGACTTTTCCTTTGTAATGGTTTGCCATGGCGTCAACCCAACGATCCCATGCCGCCAATGCCTCTTCTGAGGTCGGAAATCCGCCAGCCAGATCGAAACCGCCGCCACCCTTGTAAATCGTATTGCCGTAGTCTGTTTCCAGAATGATGTTCAGACCGCGGCCAGTCGCATCGTTAATGATTTTATCCAGCCATTCAAAATCGTATTTACCCTTTTCCTTCTCGGTCTTTGCCCATCCTCCCTGCAAGCGGATCGTCTTAATACCAAGTGGTGCAATAAATTTCTTATATTCATCGAAAATGGCAAAATCACGGTCAAGTGTTTCACATCCCAGGGTCCAGTTCGATCCCTGAATTTCGTCCGCACTGCGCGGCTTGATCACGCCGATCTGCTTGAGACCTGGATTCAAATCCGTTTTAGCCCGATCCAGTGACATGTCAATTTCCACACCCCATCCCAAAACGACAGTTATCATCAATGCGACCAATCCTGAAAACCAAATCCTGCCTCCCGCACTGTTTCGTGTATCAAACATATGAATTCTCCTTTTTATGGATGATACGGACTTTCCATATCATCCCGCAATTTCGTTTTTGCAAAACAGAAAAAGACATATCCACTTTATGAGAGAATGTTGACTTATACGTACAGGTAAGGTCAACCACAAATCAGGTTCCCAAAAGTCTCTCATGAATATAGGGTAAGAAAGTCAGAAAACAGACATGGATTAAAGAAAGGCGAAATTCGATTTTATTTCTTGAAGAATTCACAGAATTGGTCACCATACCTTTACCTTTCAGAAAACATTTGAAACTGATAAGCCATTTACGGAACGGTAAGTAAGAGTCCCATTCAAATCACAGGTCATATCATGAAAATGGCGGTTTGTTTTTCCAGGATTGCGGTATCTGTGTTGGTCTGGATGGTAACAGGTCAGAATTGGGCGCAGGTATTGGCGGCCACCGACAGTAAACAGCCGGAAAAAACCGGACAACTCGGAATGATCTGCGAAAAACTTCCCGCTCCTGTGGAGACAAAAGAATCACAGGCCGCCCTGGAACTGGCCCGGAAACTTTCAACGCCGGTAGCCCTGGTCCCCGACGAGAATGGAAACCTGTTAACCGAAAACGGCAGACCAGCCGATCTTAGCGGCCTCAATACTGTCTGGTTTCATCAGGGTGATTCCACAAGCGATGGTCCTGTATATGATGAGAAAGTAATCGATACATTACGAAGATTTGTTCAGAAGGGCGGCGGGCTGTTTCTATCCGGTTCAGCGCTTTCCATGGTTGTGGAATTGGGCATTGAAAAAGCAATTCCACGTCGCGGTGGACCGGGAACCGATGGAGGTGAGGCGGCCATAGTTCCGCTACTGCCAAAACATCCGGTTTTCCAGGGTTGGCCATCTGATGGCGGAACCATCAAGATCAGTAATTCCGGTTACCCTGCCTTTGCAGATTTCCACGGGACGGGCGGTCCGTTTGGCGGCATGTTGCTGGCCCGGACGCCGGGCGGAATGGAACATCCACTTGTTGAATATGAACTGGGAAAAGGCCGGATCATTGCCATGGGCTGGCGTCTTCCGCATTACAGTAACACAAACAACACATTCCGGAACAACCTGGAAAAACTCACCGCCAATGTCCTTATATATCTCGGCAACCCGAAACTCTTGCAGACGATCGTTGTCACCAAAACACAGGAACCTAAGGAAGTCGATTCGCCCCTGATTGTAGAGGACAACGAATGGCGGGCACTGGAAATGGCAATCAAGGACCTGACTGAGTCGTTTGGCGATCGATACTCCAAAGGCCGCGAATATTTGAATCGCTTTGTAGAACTCAAGAAACTTTACAATGAACTCACTCCGGAAGCGAAAAAACTTTTGTCGAAATCCAAAAAACCACTGGCAGAAACCGTTAAGGCATTTTATCAACTGAAACGCGATGCACTGCTGAATAACCCACTGCTGGATTTTGAAAAGATTCTTTTGATCAAACGTTCTACCGGCAACCTTGGCCTGCCGGCAAACTGGCAAAGTAATTCCTGCCTGAAAAAGGACGGGTATAAAAACGAAATTGCCATGCTGCAGATTAAGGAATCAGATTCTGTTCTGGAAACCATCTACCGGCCGATTGGCGGCCGGTTTGTTGGAGATGTGGACCTGCATTTCGACGGGGACCGGGTACTGTTTTCGATGCCGGGCAAGAATGGCCGGTGGCAGATATCTGAGATGAACCTGAACCAGCGCGAACCACGGGAACTTGAACTGATCCCGGACCCGGATGTTGACAACTATGATGCCTGTTATCTGCCGGACGGTAATATTATCTTCACATCCACGGCCCCATTTGTCGGGGTACCGTGCGTGCGCGGCAGTTCGCATGTATCCAATCTTTACCTCTTTAACCGGGAAAACAAGGTAATCCGCCGTCTGACATTTGACCAGGAACACAATTGGTGTCCCACGGTCCTGAATAACGGACGAGTCCTTTATCTACGTTGGGAATATTCCGATCTGCCGCATTTTGTCTCACGTATCCTCTTCCATATGACCCCTGACGGCATGAATCAAAGCGAATATTATGGAAGTAATTCCTACTGGCCGAACTGCATGTTCTATGCCCGGCCAATTCCAAATCATCCCACGGCGTTCGCGGCTATTGTCACCGGACATCATGGAGTCGCGCGTATGGGTGAACTGGTGCTTTTTGATCCATCGCTTGGACGTCACGAAGCTCAAGGCGTACTACAGCGCATTCCCGGTTATGGCAAACCAGTCGAGCCGATCATTCTCGACAGACTGGTAGATAAATCGTGGCCCAAGTTCCTGCACCCTTATCCGCTCAGTATCAAATACTTTCTAGTCTCTGCGCAACCCACTCCAAGTTCCAATTGGGGAATTTACCTGGTGGATGTGTTCGACAATATGCTTCTTCTGAAAGAAACTCGGGGTTACGTCCTGTTCGAACCCATTCCCTTGCGCCCTACACCGAAACCACCGGTAATTCCGCCCCGCGTAAAAACAGGCGAAACCACTGCGACCATTTATTTGGCCAACATCTATAAAGGTGATGGCTTGAAAGGTGTACCGGTTGGGACCGTCAAAAAACTACGGTTGATAACTTACAATTTCGCTTATCACGGCATGGGCGGACAGGTCGATCGTGTCGGGTTCGATGGACCATGGGACATCAAACGTGTTATAGGTACTGTCCCCGTCGAAGAAGACGGGTCTGCCATGTTCCGTGTGCCGGCAAACACGCCAATTTCAATGCAACCTCTTGATGCGGATGGGAAGTCCCTGGCCCTGATGCGTAGTTGGACAACTGCCATGCCCGGTGAAATCCAATCCTGCGTGGGATGTCACGAACGGCAGAATACCGCCCCGCCCTCTTCAATAAGTATCGCACAGTCCAAGAATCCCTCAGATATTACTCCGTGGTATGGTCCGATTCGTGGATTCAGTTTCAGACGAGAGGTCCAGCCGGTCCTGAATGCTTATTGTGTGAGCTGTCACAACGGCAAAAAGAAAGATGTACCAGATCTGAGAGAACAACCATTCAACAAAGATGTTGCCGCCCGTGGCGGAGCACATTTTTCCCCGTCTTACATGGCATTACGCAAGTTGGTTCGCGCACCAACTATTGAAAGCGACATACATCTTCTGCCGCCATGTGAGTTCCATGCTTCAACCACCGAGTTGATCCAAATGCTGGAAATGGACCATCACAATGTCAAACTGAACAAGGAAGCCTGGAGCCGGTTGTTCACCTGGATTGATCTGCACAGTCCCGAACACGGAACCTGGACCGATACCGTAGGCGAAGCCAAAGTTGAACCGCTGCGTGAACGGAGAATCGACCTGATGCGGTGCTATAGTAATCGGGATGATGACGAAGAGAAAGTGATTGAGACAAAGTTCGATCCGGCATCTGGAACACCAGTTGAATACCGTTTAATGCCCCAGCCCTTGAAAACGGTATCTGTTCAAATCAATTCCCCCGTTGATACGATGAACAAGGGATCTTCTAAAGCGTTGGAATCAAGGATCATTGATCTGGGTAATGGCATCAAGCTTGAGCTTGTGAAAATTCCGGGTGGTAAGTTGGTCAGGGAAAAGACCAAGCCTGATGGAAAAGTCATACGTGAAGAAACTATCGTTCCGGGATTCTGGGTTGGTAAAACCGAAGTATCAAATGAACAATTTGCACGCTTCGATATCTTGCATGACAGCCGGCTTGAACACGGAGATTTCCTGCAATTCAGTATAGAAGAACGCGGTTATCCATTGAACGGACTAAAACAGCCGGTCTGTCGCGTTTCATGGAAGGACGCGATGGCGTTTTGTGCCTGGCTCTCCGGCAAGACAGGGAACAAATTCACTCTACCGGACGAAAATCAATGGGAATACGCCTGCCGTGCCGGCACAACCACACCGTTGTGGTTCGGAGAAATCGATTGTGATTTCGCCAAGTATGCAAATTTGGCAGATAAATCGTTTACGAAAGTTGATTCATTTCTGCCATGGCGACTGCCGGCCGGTGCCATCCCTGAATGGCGGCCATGTATTACAAAAGTGGATGATCACTTCCGGGTATCATCGTCTATTGGAAATTTCCAGACAAATCCATGGGGTCTCTATGACATGCACGGTAACGTGTGGGAATGGACGCGCACGGAATTTATTCCCGAAGGTCTGCAAGCAGACGAAAAACAAAACGATGACAGTCGGCGAAAAATGATTGTACGCGGTGGTTCGTGGAGTACTCGTCCCCAGCGTGCAACGGCAGAATTCCGATTAGCCTATCCAGCCTGGCAGGTTGTTTACGATGTTGGATTCCGTGTAATCTGCGAAACAGATTTAAAATGACTATTCCACGAGTTTGACTGTTGGTGGATTGGTCAAGCGATCGCTATCAATCTTGCCGAACGCACTATCGGTCTGGTCTGGATGGATTACATAACTCATCCGCGCGCCACCCAAATCACCGCCGCTGAAACCGATACCACCCCAGTTACTCGAATCCCAGTAGGTCATGTTGCTGAACTTACTCAGTGATATGCAGGAGTGTGCCCATCCTGGAGCGTAGACAACATAATATTTTGGATTCTGACATTTACCGGAAACACCTTCACCATCACCCTTGCCGTCTACTTTTGCTTTATTACCGGAATTATCCTCGTAGGTGCCTTCAGCAATATAATAGGCCCGGCTGATGACTCCGTAGGACTTGTCCGCCTTGAAAGACATGTCAAAACGCTCCGGGTAGAAGGAATATGTTTTCTCATAAGTCAGATCACCGTGAAGTTTCACACGGGCTACAACTACAGCACGGACCGGACCGTTCCCGATCACATCCATGCTCAGAACCTTCGCATCCTCCTCATTCACCCAGCCTGTTTCCTTGGACGAGTAAACAAGTCCTGACATGAATTGCCTGATGGCGCCGTTCTTGTCTTTTGCGGAAAGTCCCGAAATACACCCATTGCTGAAGGTTACAATGTAAGTATCACCATTTGCCGTCTGGTTATTCATGTCCCACATCTTGCCGGGTTGCGAACCTTTCGGGCCATTTTCCGATACATCGAAGCACAGGAAAAATTGTCGAACAGCTCCGGGAGCCAGTTTACCGGGAATTATCCAGACAACGTCGCCGGCAGGGTTTTTTCCGGGATCAAACGCTTGTGCTTTGTCGAACTGAGAAAGTAATTGTGTTCCTGGCGTTCCACCGTCGCGACATTCACATACGCGGATGGAATTAGGATCAAACATTCCAGTACCACCGAGACGTTTCAATTCCCGTCCAAAATCCACGGCCAGTGAAACCGGCACATTCTCCTGCTCAATCTGACCATTGGTGACTTGAACCTGAAGTTTATAATGCCAGCGAGACCAGTCGGCTGTTATCGGAATGGTTTTCTCTGCAATGTTATCGTTTTCAAGGAGTTCATCCACCTTGCCCTCGGGATCAATAACAACAATGAATTTACGGGAACCATCGAGTGTTGCTGAGTCCATAGTCCAGTCAGCTTTTTCCGTTGATCCGGGTTTCACTGTGACTTTCTCAATACCAACCAGGTTTTCTTTTGACTGCGTACCCAGATAAAGCGCCACGGGTACTCTTTTCGCTTTAACACGACCACTGTTACTGATGGTAGCTGTGATAGTTATTTTATCGCCTTGTTTGGGTGATTCAGGGTTTATGGAAATACCGTTCGCGGTAATACAAGGATTTGGAAGGTCGAATTTCTTGCCGCATGTTAATTCCATAAGGCCAGCCTGGGGCAACTCGACTGTCGTACCATCTTTCGATGTAACCGGTAGTTCACGGGTACGTTTGCCGGTCTCATCAAGCAGAAATAGATGTGATGATTCCATATCCCATTTGGCCGCGAGTTGTGCTGGACGGATAGATGTCTGTCCATTCCCACTCGAAAGAATGATGTTGAGTTTCTGTGGTTCCACTGTCCTCACGGTAACTGGGACTGAAGTCATCACTGCACCAAAGTTATGCGTCTTCCCAGAGGGATCACAAAAGCAATAATCCGGGGTCTTGATACAGGTCACGGTCCGGCCATCAGTCACGACGCGATACTGAAGAATCGTTGGTCCCTTGGCAAAGAATCCCAGAGGAGCGAGAGTATATTTTGCGTCACCGTCTTTCAAATCGTACGTTTTCTGTTCATCGAAATTGGCAACAACCATGGTCCCGGAACTGAAGGTGGTTTTTTGGACAGTCCGGTCTTCGGTAAGCCACTCGTGTGTGAGCATTTCATCGAGTCCGGTTTGTTCGTGAAGTTTGCATGTGTTACGATAACTTTCAAGGAGCCGCTCGCGCAATACGGGATCTTTCCACCGGAAACTGTAGGGCTGGCTCACCCAATACATGGGCGGGTCGGAATTGAGCATGTTGAATAAATCCTGCTTATAAGAAATTTCCGGTGCCGCCGGGTAGAGGTGGCCTGTACTGTCACCCCAATACCAATAAGAAACAACACAGTCATTAAAAACCAGTTCCCACAACGGGATGCGATAGTAATGACCAATGCCGTATTTAAGGTAGTCTTTACCGATTTCATCACGGGTTTTCGGCAGGTCCATTCCGACATGTCCGGCAGGCCAGGAATAAAATCCACCGCTTTGCATGCCTTCCCAGTAGTCGTGATAAGGTACACCCCACCACCTGCCATGTTCACCGCCCAGCACCAGGCCAAGTTCATCTGAAACATAGCGCGCAAGCGCCTGTCTGTTTGCAATATCCTTGTCGCGATTACAACCATGACTGGTATCGTAACATTCAACAAGACCGCATGCCGTGGTGACATCAAGGAAACGGGCATTACGTGGATGTTCTTTCTGATCAATCGGGATCCACTTGCGGGCAACCTGTTCAAAAAGGGCTGTACATCTTTTTTCGAACTGTTCCGATACAACTGGCTTCTTGGTTACCGGGTCGATTTCCGTTTTGCCGGTCTTGGGATCCGTTTTGTGCGCTGACCATCCCCGTAACCGTTTACCATCAGCAAGCAGAGGAGCATCTTCCAGTTTAAAATCCCCGTAGGCACTCTTCTTGCCTATCATGGTATCTTCATAGTTGTCATAAACACTAATCAGGTAACCGAGGTTCTTGACTTCCTCGGTATCTTTGACGCTCCAAGTAGCGTTTACCAGCATGTGATCTATACCGGCGGCTTTGGCTTCGCGGCAAAATTGGACACTATGAGCACCCCAAATGTCCGGCGCACCTAGGATTTTTGCAATATCGGGACGGCGTTTCATTTTCTCACGCAGGGTCTTGAGCGTGCCGTGTTCCTGTGCATAGGCACGATAAACTTTTGCAAGCGGAACATATCCACCCGATGGGGAGAAATGGTAAATGAACTTGCGAGAATAGCTCCATTTACCCATGGATGGAGACCAACCGATACCAGCGGCAATATTGGCAGGTTTGTTTGTAGAAACGGCTGTCAGTTCGATACGAACATCATTGGGCGTTTCAAAGATACAGTTGTAACCCCAGCCAGCCTGGAGATTGACCACACAGAAGAACGGCATATCACTGCTCCACCCCATACGCGGCATATCTCCCGTCCGCATCGGGAGGAGTAACCCTTCGGTATATGGTGACAAGGCCAGCCAGGTTTCATCACCATTTGCAGGTATGAACGGCTGTGGATACTTTGCCCATGACATCTCCATGTCATTCACACCATCCAGCACAAACCTGAGATCGGCAGAATCTTTGGGCAGCATGATTGTTACGGTTACAGGCATGAGATTATCTTTGCGAATATAAATCTGCGTCTCGAATTTAAGACCGGGATGCGGAGAACTGATCGAACTAACATTTTGGACAGCACTTTTAACAGTAGTGGTATCACCGGATTTTACAGGAGGCCGCTTTACATTAGAAAATTGGACCCATGTGATTCCTGCTCGCTTGTCTTTGACCGTGAGAAGACCGGTCTGTTCGTTCAATAACACAGTCAATAATTTATTTTCCAACTGTTGTGTGCCGGTGACTGTTTGCGCCGGAAGGGTACTACACAACCACACACTGATCAGACAAAAAAACGTAAATCGAAGAACGTATTGTTTGATTTGCATGACGTATTTCCTTTCGTAAACAGTAATCTGGTTTTGTTTTTCAGTGCTGTCTTTATTGTCTTTCTTTCAACTATAAACATTGGATCCGTGATGGACAATTTTCTTTCATGAATTGTACGTTATATAACGATTTTCCCGAAAACGTCCTGGTTTTAACACGCTGCCCTGGTCACTTTGTTGATGAATTTCCTGTAAAAGTAGCAATTAAAACCTGCAGAAACATTGAGACAATAAGGCCTATACTGCAAACCAGATAAATCCCGCTTTCGGAACCGCTGAACCGCATCCACCATTCACCAAAAAACATTCCGGCAACTGAACCAAGTCCCACAAGTGCTTCGTTGATCCCGATATTGAATGACCGCCTGCCCGAGTTACTGGCATAATAAACCGCACAGAAATACGCGAACCCGGCATATACTCCAAGCAACATCAGCACGACAAAACAAACCGTATACGACGGCCAAATCCAAATTGCGCAAAATGCCAGAGCTCCAACCCCCTGTATAATCCAGAATGGTGTCCGTCGATACAGAATATCCCGGAAACGAATCATCGCCAGTCCGAAAAGAGCCTGAACTGCCATGTGGGCAAACAACGGCATGCTTGCCATCAACGACCCAATCTTTTCATGTGCAAACATCGGTGGAAGAAATGTACAGAGCGGACGCTGAACAAATGTAACAGTGAAAATCATGAACCATCCTATCAGGACATAGCTCGGAGACACTCTCCTGGCATTTGCCGAACCCTCTTCTATATGTTCGTCGGCCGAGGCAATGCCGGAATCTTTTGTCTTGTGCCGGAAAAGCAATGTTATGATCAGAACCACCACTGCAGCAATAGTGGTAATCATGACAAACTGTCCCCATTTGTAGAGATAACCAGCTGTAATATTTCCAAATGCCGCCCCGAGACTCCACGACAAAGTATAATAAGCCACGGAATCATTGAGTTCCCCGGGCCCGGCTTCGCCTCTCATGAATGTCTGAAAGGAGTTGAAGAAAAAGGCGGCAAAAACTCCAAGTAACATCATTACAGTTAAAAGAAGTCCAAACAGCGCAGTACAAAGACTCCAAATACCAAAAATTCCGCACATTGCTGTACTTGCCAGCAGAATTGTTTTCGCATTATGACGGTTCAGCAGACGTCCGATCACAAGACTGGAAACCATGTATGCCACCTGAACCATAATTCCCAGGATGGCACATTCGTGCATGTTCAGACCGCGAACACCGGCAGAATAGAAAACTGCAAAGGACGCAAAAAATAACAGCCAGTCCATCAGTGCCGGGCAAAGATACATCAACATTTATTCATCCCTTTTTTGCAGTTCATAGTGAAAGTAGCTCAACGTTGCGAAACCGCATCGGACAATGATGTCCGATTGTTTAAGAAACTTTAGCAAAGAAATGGCAGACAACAAGGACATTGTCTTTTTGTAAATCTGACAGGTTGAAATGCTATCCAGTTATCTGGTCAGACACGTGTTATGCCACGGCTTTTCAGAAAACGTTTCAGTTCCGACACATCACCACGAAGAATCAGGGTCTCAGAAACCAATTTACCCGGCGCCACGGACATTCCTTCCACCTGCATTGACGCAATCGTTTCCAGTTCGTAGAAGCCCAGTGGACCACCATTGAAGATACTGTACATATCCGCCGCAGAGAAAGGTCCCTGCGGCTGGGCGTTGTCGGCAATGTTGAAGTATATTCCACTTTGCGGCGGAGTGGTCCGTAGAATCAACAGGCAACGCGCTGAGTCCAGTGCACCAATGAATTCCGGACGGCTGGCCGCTTTAATACCAATCTGAAGGCGTTCGCCGCCGCCCAAAGCAAAAGTGAAAAATCCACCTCTGTAAGAAATACGATCCGCTGGCGAACCATAGAAGTCCGCGTTCACCGACTCATCAGCTTTCGGAACTTTTACAAAGGCAATCACACCCTCACAATCGGGAAACTGTTCAAGTGACCATGGCGCAATCAATACGCCGTCCTTTTTGTAGGATTCAAGCGGTGTAATAACATCCTCGCACGTGTAAGAAACCGCCTGAACATCGAATCCTGCCACACGTTCTGTCGCATTCACCGTCGAAATTGACCGGCTGAAACGGGCACGGACATTCACGCCTTTGCGATTGGTAAGAATGATTTCCTTTTGGATGACCGCTTTCCCTGACGATTGAGAAACAACACGATAGTTTGTGTCGTTGATACCCTCCTGTACCAGCCATGTGTCGCTGTTCGGCAGGTAATTGAATGCATAAGGTCCACCCTCCGGCGCCGGCCAGAGAGAATTACCTCCCAGATTTCGAAATTCGCCGGGCTTGATCGGGTTAAGGGGCGCTGGATCGAAACGATGAATCAGTTCGTCACCGACTTGACAGAAAATACGGCCCTGCAGACCGGGTGCGATCAATACCGTACCACCGTCGGAACGCAGTTCAATGAGCCCTGAATCATAATCTTTAATGTTTTGTTTCATAATAAGTTCAACCTATGGTCCTGTTATTGACTGACCTTTGGGATGGAATTAAAAAGGGATACCACTTTCCCTAACTCTCATATATTTAAATCAAGAAGGATTTCCTTCAGTTTTAGTTCTGATTTTGCTGCCTGACAAAGCGTAATACATGATATAGAGATAGGCAGGAAGACAAACCACGTAAGCAATCTGGTGTGATGCCTTGTCTGCCACGTATCCAAACAGCAGTGGAAGGAAAGCCCCGCCAATAATTCCTGTTACCAGCAATGAAGATCCCATCTTTGTAAATTTCCCCAGATCAGCTATGGCCAGAGGCCATATGGCAGGCCACATCAATGCATTAGCCAGCCCGAGAAGGGCCACAAGATAGATGGAAATGCGAACAGGAAACAGTACTATAGCAAGGGTAACTACAATACCTGAAATGGTCGATAGCAGCAATGCGGTACCCTGGCTCACAACTTTTGGAATAAATAATACGCCCAATATATAACCAATCACCATGCCTGCTGAGGCAAACCAGACATAATTTTGAGGAGATGGCAATTTGAGTATTGTTGCATAATCATTAATTGAACCCAATGCCAGGTATTCCACACCAATGTCAAAAAATATTGCGCCAACACCCAATAAAAGATGCGGAAACTGGAGAATGCTTGTTTTTGTATTCGCATATGCTGATACTTCAGAAGTATCGCCACTTCCTTCTTCCCCGGCAGCCTTGATTTCAGGAAGAGGCGCAAAGTAATAGAAAAAGCCCATAACTACCAGTATTCCTGTAATAATGTAAAAAGGAACAATCGTATCTTCTATCCGTACATTAGACAGGTCCATAAACATAGCCAGCATCAGGGAAGCCACCGCATAAAATGTTTTACTGCATATGCCCATTATGGAAATCCTGCTTGCGGCACTTTCCTCAGGCCCTAATATTGTGACATAGGTATTAACCGCTCCCGTCAGCAAAGTCTGCCCCATACCGCTTACAAATAATGCCAGGAGCAACAAAGGAAAATTTATGATCTTTGCAGCCGGCACTATAAGTAAGAAACCCAATGCCATTATGAGAAATGCGATAATCATTCCTCCTTTATAACCGCACTTCTTAAGAATTATTCCTGAAGGAACACCAAAAACGACAAATGACGCGAAGGTGGCGGTCATAACCAGGTATGACATTGTTATTGAAATATTAAACGCCTCTTTCACAAAGGGCACGAAAAAGGCATTTATCCCCAGGGCAAAGCCAAGTACTGCAAACATTGATCCTATCAGCATCATTGGAACAACTAAGGTTTTTTGAGTATTAGTCATGGTCACCTTCTTTTCTGTTAACATTTCATTCTTAAGACAACTAACTGTATAACTTAAACCCCGTCATGATCTATTTCCCCAGGGCTTTTCTCATATCCCGAAGAATGATCTCTTTTGCCTTGTTACCATAATCGAGCGAGGCTTTTGTTGCCGTCTTGCAAAACCATTTACCTTTGACAAACCTTTTCATATCAACACATTCCGGACAGAAAGCCATCATAAGCGATGTTTCCTGTTCACCGGCATGGTCAATGGGATAAACTTTCTGAGCTTCCGCGCTCATGAACGGACAGATTTTTATCCAGTTGAACGGATCACCGCCTTTCTCATGCTCAGCATAATAGTTCGCTGATGACTCGTCACCCCACCATCCGTCACCCTTTTCACGCTCTATGAAGGCAAATATCTCCTGCCTTGCCGCGAATTTAAAAGCAAGGTCGGTTGGCATGCCATTTGCAAAGTTCTCACTCTGATGGTGAATGAACACGTAAATATTACGGAACCCGATGCGCAAGAGGTTGTAAAACAGCTGGCGTGCAAACTGGTTCAATACCTGCGAGTCAAAATGCATCCCGCCGTTACGCTCAGGCGGCGCAACAGCATACGTCCCTGCACCGTAAAAGAAAGGAGGAATGATAACCATTGGTATCTCTTTCTCAAGAATATCCACAGCACGGACAACAAGCAGGGTATCAACACCCGGCGTGAGGTGTTCGCTGTGATACTCCAGTACTCCCAAAGCAAGTACTACAGGAGTATTTTTGTCTATGGCTTCCCTGATCTGGTCTGGAAACATCATTTCATAACGCATAATTCCCCCCTTTTCTTATTTAATAAGTTTAACTAATCAAACAACTATCGTCCAAACCCAATAACAACATTATACAGGGAACCTGCAATCTATTCAAAAACCACCATGGAGTAACCATTACTTACAGGTATTGTAACATGAATATAACCATTGATGATTTTGAAAGGTAACGCCGTCTTTCCCGGTGCCAAGTAAACTTCCTTTGGTGATTTCCCGTCATTACGCAAGGCTATTTTCACGTCATGCAGCTCCACTGCTTCTTCTATTATCTGTGTTTTGGGTCCGCGCATTTCAGGAACATACGAAAGTATATGTACCATTCTTCTTCCAGGCTGCTCGGTAACAAATACCCTTGCAAATGAGGGCAGGTTTTCTGATTTAAACAACGGATCAGGGAAAAAATTATTAATCACGTTGGAAAACAGCGTTCTCAGTTCCACGGACGCCATGTCGCTATAGCCGGTAAATATCCTGTGACTGAAATGAGCCACTTTCCCGTTAATGGTCAGTGCGGGTTTATCTGTAACCTTATCCGGGGGATTGTAATAAAAAGCATATTCCCCGTCCCAATGCCTGTTGTAATACGATTTTATAAGTTTTGCTTCAACACTGGTGCCCGCAAGCGGTTCAACATCAATACCGGAGGCGTATAATGAAAGAGGCATATCAGGCAAACCGCGATTAAAGTTCTTTCCTGTAGTAAAATAGGCAGGATCAAAACCATTAACACCTGTGTATTTCACTCCCCATTCTTTTTCGAGAACGAATTGTGTCTTTTTATTGTCAAGTCCGGAAGCCCCGGTGGCAATGACAGCCTTACCTGCTGCAACATGAGCTTTAACACGACGGGCCACCTCGTCATCGAAGGTGATATCATCCGGTATCACAAGAACTTTATACTTACTCCAATCAGAAAATAATGTGACAACATCAAACTGCTGCTTAAGCTCGGACAGCATCCGTACTGCACTTTTAAGCTGCCGGTCTCCACGAATATGGTTAATCTTAAGCGGGTAAACAATTGCTACTTCCGTTATGTTTTTCGCATTGTCGAACCAAGGATCCATCGTCTGCAGCTCTTTGTATATTTTCTCCAGCCTGTCGAAAACGGCAGTTTCAAGATCGCCCCTTGGATGAAAATGTCCACCCACATCAGGGCGCATCCCGTTGGCCAGGCCATATAACAGTTCTGATTTAATTGCTGCTTCGGGACGCAGGCTTCCGAAATCACCCCAGTTATAAAAACGTGCGTTCATATTCAGGATGGTTTTATTACCAAGTGTTCTCATGTAATGGGAAAGAACCGGAAGGTATTCATAACCCCAGCTTCCTGCCGGTAAACACTCACATTCCAGATGTGTGCCTATTTCTGATTGCTCTTCAAACCCGGGCCCATTGAAATAAATCAAATAATTGGGATTTATAGCTCTAATTGCCTTGGAAATATCGCGAGACAGCCGCATGTAAGAAAATTCCGCGAATTTAACGACTTCCTCCTTGTTATTCCAATTAATGCCTTTCCTCTTCATTTCCTTGACACATACCGGACAGATACAGGGATAAGCTGCTAGACAGTCGATAAAGAAACCCGATACAGGATAATTATGTGCAATTTCTTCGATCATCGCTATCAGATGGTCGCGATAAGGCGTGTTGTAACACATAGTCCTGACGTAGGGAGTAAGTCTTGGCTCCCGGTATTCATTACCTTCGAAATATAACGTTGTCCAATCCCGGTGAAGAATACCCTCGGCACTGCTGATTCCTCCATTCAGGTATGCAGTCAGTGCGATCCCTTTCTTCTTGCAGGCATCGGCAAGCTTCCCAAACATATCATATTTAAGCGACGGATGCCTGATGCCTATCTTGGTATTGTAATAAGCCATGCCAAGGTTACACCGTGCATGGAAAGTCAGGTAATCAACACCACATCGTTTTATACGATCAGTAAATGCCTCTGCGTCAAAAGTTTCACCAACATCAGGACAGGCGGGCATAGTATGATTGTCGTAAAACAGACTGTATTTCGGCTGATGCATCTTTTCAGGTCCATCTGCCAGTAAAGTTTTTGTCTGTGGAAGAACGGCAATCCCTGCAATAAGGCTGACTAATAATGTTTTTTTCATAGGTATTTGGTTGTTTTATATTGTTAACTTATAACTTAGTTTAATGGTTCCCGCTAAAACTTATTTGCCATCGAATTCTTCTGCATAAGCGCGACACGTCTTAAAACACGCATCACGATCGTGAAGTCCCTCGAGTAGTTTATCGAATTGCTCAAGGGCGTAATCGCCACAATTCTTTACGATAAATGGATCGGGTATCACCGTTCCTTCACCGTAATGAATGGGCCCCTGGGGCATCTGCCAGAATTCCCAGGGATGGAAATAGAATGTCAATACAACCGGCTCACCGCGAGCGCGAACATAGCGGGTAAAGCCATCAATATGACCCAACAAATCCTTGGCAGAATGAGTCCTGAAAAGCGGCCACTGGTCCCGATCGCGTCCGTACTCATCATGACTTTCGATGGACAAGTCGGCAAAACATGGAATCTCCAGGAGTTTCATGTTTCCCGGTTTCGCCCAGTCATTACGGTCCGGATGATAAGGCGAGATACGTTCCGTGTAATAATACATCGGGAGGGAGGCATCGGCAATAAAGCCCAGTTCTTCCAGCGCCTGAACAACCTGGTTGCCGCCGAAAAGACGCGGAGCACGAAACGAAACGATGTCCACGCCCCCGGCAGCTTCCTTGATGATCTTGTTTGCAAATTCCAGGCGCGGCCTGACTTCATGAGGCAGTAACGGCTGAATCCCGGGTATCGGGAACAATGGCGTTCCGACTGTCTCGTGATAAAGTGTGTGGGCCCCTATTTCATGGCCATGATCCTGAACAGTACGAAGTACTTCCGGATGTTGACGCACTGCATCACCGACAAAAAAGAACGTGCCGGTCACACCATGACGTTCAAACACTTCCAGAAGCAACGGTGTGCCATTTTTAAATCCTTCGAGAAAAGGTGTAAAACTTCCGACATCTGTTTCCATGTCAATCCCGAGGATAACAGTTATCTTGTCCGCATTACTCATGCTTCACCTCCCGTGGGAAACCCACAACTATGTTGACAAACCAACTGATGTTCAGTTTAGAGCACGACCAGTTTCATGAACCGGCTTGACAGTTTTTCCACTCCGGTTTTCGTCACGCGTACGCCATTTTCCCAACGCAGACCGAAATCACGATCATAGAAGAACGTGTCGACCTGGAATGTCATGTTTTCCTGGAGATTGTAAGTAGAACTGGATTCCAACCAGGGCCGTTCGACTTCCATCATGCCGATTCCATGACATGGACCGTAAAGCATGTATTTCTGGAAACCGCGTTGTTTCACAAACTCTTCATATTCTTTAACCACTGCCGCGGCGGGTTTACCCGCTTTCATGAGTTCCATGGTCTTGATGTGCGCCTCGAGTCCAAACTCCACAAGACGTTGCTTGCGTGCCGGTAGCTTGCCAATGGATATCGGCAAACCGACACTGGAGGAATAACTGCACACACGCGCGCCGATGTTGAGCTGGATGACTTCGTTCCTCTTGATCTTATTGTGTGTTGGGCGCGAAATCGCATTGTTGGTGGCCGGGCCGCAGAAACAGTAAAGTGCGTGACCTTCATATTCACCGCCATGCTTGTATATCTCACGCTGGGCAATTCCTACAACCTGCAGTTCGGTCATGCCAGGCTTGATTTCGTTCAGGATCGCCGCAATGGCTTTTTCTGAAATCTGGAATGCACGCTTCATGCAGCTAATTTCATTTGCACTCTTGATGAACCGCAGATTGACCAGCGTATCGTCGGCTTTTATCAGTTTTGTACTGGGCAAATCCTTCCGCAAGCTCATGTAGACCGGCAGGGTCATCACGGAGAAGCCAACCAGTCCCAGGCGCTTGAGTTTTCGACCGCCCATTGCCACTTTGACAACATCCTTGAAATTGGCCACGGCAATGCCGGGATACTGCGGTTCGGCAGACTCGCGGTATTCGACCATTTTCATGATCGTGGGGATTTTGCTGCGTCCGCGCGCATAGGTCTCGCTCTCAGGTCCGATAATCAAAACAGGCTTGCCGGTTGCCGGAACAAAAACGCCGCCAGCTTCAAATGTAGGCCAGTATTCCGACAAATAGCGAACGTGGGCAAAGTCGCTTTCATTGGCATGAACGAGTGCCGCATCCAGCCCTGCGGTCCGGATGTTTCGCTGAAATTTCTGAATCCTCTGCTGATACTCCCTGTCTGGAATTTTTACTATCATGAACGGTCTCCTTTCATTATTTGTTTCACTTATTACGTAACGACTGCCAACTACGATGACTGCCTCACGATTAAACCAGCGGTAATTACTTTCCTGATCTTTGCTGAATCAGAAGAGCCTCGTGTCATTTCCACTAAAGCCCTGACGGCTTCGCGGCCCAAAAGAGTTTTCTCAATCCGCACAGTGGTTAAAGGAGGCGATGTAAAAGCGGAATGGGTAATGTCATCAAATCCGACCACTTTCACTTCTTCCGGAACCCGTATTTTTAATTCAGCAAGTGCACACAATACTCCGATGGCTGTCTCGTCGTTTCCAAAAACTCCATCAAACTTCTCGCCCTGCCGTATTCGCTCGCGAATTATGTTGTAACCGCTTTGCGCCGTCTGTTCAGTATAGATCAGTTCAACCTTGCTGAAATTGCTGCTAACTGCATTAGCGGCAGATGTCAGCGCTTTGGCAAAATAATGATTTTTTGAGGGGCCTGTGATTACGAGAACCCGTTTCGCACCACGCGCGACAAGATGTTCCATTGCCATTCGTGCACCGTTAACATAATCTGATTCCACTGAAGCGACTGAAATCCCGGACGGCATGGGACCATCAATCACCACGACATTGGCGGCATGTTTCTGAATTGCCCGCACCTGATCGGCTTGGATCTGTCCTGCCAGGATTGCTCCACAAAGACCTGACACGGAGAATATGGACTGCAAACGCGGCCAGGATGCTTCGAAACTATCCTGCCAGTAGCTTTGCAGAAGGCATAATCCATTAACAGCCGCTTCCTCTTCCGCCGCTCTTGCAACATCACAGAAAAAACCATCTGCCATTTTAACATCTGCACCTAGAATAAGAGCACAACAGAGACTACCGCTGGTTCTTAAATTATCTTTGCTCCTCATGGCACGCGCCGCCAGAGATGGAACGTATCCGACCTCCTTCATCACACGAAGAACCCTCTTTGAAGTTTCAACGCTGACTGAAGGACATCCCCTCATCACGCGAGAGACTGTCATTCGGCTGACAGCTGCCTTTTGAGCTACTTCCTTGATAGACATATCAATGTTACCGTTCACATGAATGTAACATAACGCGTACAATAGGCAAGAGAAATTTCAGGCTTTTTGGCCTTTTTCGGTCAGTCTTTAGGTACGCCTTGAAGTCGGCAACTGCGTCCTCGTCAGATCGAGGTATCGCTATTTTCTTGTACACTACCAAAGGGAATGTCCTCCCTGGCTCATCTTTTGCTCGACGTGTTATTCCTTCTGGCTGGCATCCTTGAGTATTTTGTGTTGTGCTGTTGATGTTGGACACATAAATAATTGCCACAAGCCTTTAGACCTTGAATTTCGTGTCGCTGCTAACCTCATTACTCTCCAGTAACTTCTATATTCGCCACTCTGGACTTTCAGCAAATAAAGTATGGGCCGACAGATTTCTTTCCGGTTGCTAATTAACCAAGTTTTTGTTTTTATCCTCCTACCAAATAAGGTAATAATAAATACGTTTTCTGCCAAAACCATAAAAATAATTTCTTACAACCACAACCAGTTAATACCCTGCAAATAACACTATTGTCCACTCAAGAGGAAGAATCATGAATGAAAGACCTTCTTATGATGAGTTGAAAGAGCGTGTCAAGGAGTTGGAACGCGAGCTTGACAAGTATAAACAGGCAGATAAGAAACCATTTCCCTTAAAACGCGGGTACCAGTTTCTTCATCCTGACTGGCCGGAAGTTAAATGGAATATTAGCGGGCTTTTCATCCGTCGCAGGTTTTTAACTTCTTTTCTTTCTTTTATGAAGAGCTCCAATATCTCTCACGTCCTGAAAACATTTCATGATGCCCCTGACGTTCTCTGGAATGGGGGACGGTTAAACATGAACGTCAAATTTTACGATGATTCGGCGGAATATTTCAAGTCTCTCAACGATAAAGGGGTAGGTGTTTTCCTCACCGTATCAAACCTCGTTCTCGAGGAAAAACACCTGGATGATCCAGATTCAAACCGGCTCGTGGAATGCCTTGATGAGAAATGTGGAATGAACGGTGTTATCGTGGCTAATGACCTTCTGTCTGACTACTTGAGAAAAAAGAAGCCAGGGCTGAAGCAAGTAGCATCAGTAGTAAAAAGCTTTATTGAGAATCCACAAGCTAAGATTGAATGGTATAAAGAAATGCAAAGCCGATATGACCGGGTTGTTGTTCATACAGATCACATGTTTGATCTGGATCTGCTGGACAAGCTCGACAGAACCAAGACGGAGATCCTAATCAACGAGGAATGCGCCTACAAATGCCAGCACCGGCAGCGACATCAGACGCTGACTTCCAAATTCAATATTGACAGGTCCAAAGAAATACATGAAGAAATGGAGAAAATAAAAAAAACCGTGTGTTTAGGTTCTTCCACTATCCTCGATGACAAGAAGAATTTGGAAAACACTCGCTCAGTCTTTTTAACCCACTGCGAGGTAAAAGCCATTTATGACATGGGTTTCCGGGATTTCAAAATCTGTGGACGACGGAAACCGGTAGGAACATTTGCCTGGTACTTGATAAATTTCATATTTAATCCGTATTTGGCGTATGCTTTTGCAGATATGATCTACAGGAAAATAGAAGTCGACACCAAGAAGGATGTTGCTAATGTTATCAAGCGGAATGCTCCTGCAAAGTCAAATTAGAATGGATTTCAGCGCTTGTGCTTCCTGGCCTGTTCTCGAAATATCCTGGATGTCCGGTGCCTTAAGCTTATGGATAAGATTGTTTGCCTTCTGACCTTCAGCCGACAAGCCTCAGGTATTGAATGATTAACGATGGGCCATTAGTACTGCAGTGGCATATTCATGACAAATAGATTAACAAGAAATCTTCTTCATCCTCTGTTCAAATTCAGCCTCCAGCATAGAAAAGCCGGTATGATGCTTCCGTATACTTTGTTGTTGTCGTTTCTGGCGGCCATAGCCCCCGCCAGGGCGGAAATAACCGTACTGGGTATACGACCATCCATGACCGACCCGGAAATCAGGACTTTCGATTCACCACATTACATATACGTGAACCGCGAAATAATCGTGGACCACAAATCCGACTTACCCCCGGCCCGGCATCAACTGTTACTCTGGCTCCCGGGCACCGGTGGCGACGCGGCGGGAGCGAGTGCATTCTGTAAGACAGCTGCAAACCAGGGATACCATGTGATCTCATTGATGTATCCCAATTCAATCCCGGCTGCGAACTGCAGATATGACGCAGACCCTAAAGCATTTGAGAATTTCCGGATGACAATCATCCAGGGAGGCCAGACAGAATATATTACTGTCGGCAAAGCAGAAAGCATTGAGAATCGTTTGATAAAACTGTTGATATTCCTCCAGCCAAAACGCCCCCGCGAGGAATGGTCACAATTTCTCACCCAGGCAAGCGACATTAAATGGGAAACTGTCGCAGTGGCCGGACAGTCACAGGGTGGAGGGCACGCCGCACTCCTGGCAATCAAGCACTGTGTCGCAAGGGTTATATGTACCGGAGCACCTAAAGATTATAGCAAGCGGCTTGATGCCCCGGCAGCATGGTACAGGGAGGATTCTGCAACTCCAAAAAACCGATTTTTTGTATTTAACCATTGGCAGGATCCCGTGGGGTGTACGCAGACACAGTTACTACGCAATTTCCGGATATTGAATTTGCACTCATGCGGTGGACCAGTGGATCCCGCCGTGGAACAACCACCATATCACCATACAAGAATACTGATGACCAGCTATCCACCAGTTATTATCGCAGAAAAGAAAGGTCTAGAAGTGGCAAGAACGGCGCACACGTCCGTTATCGCCAACAAATATGCGGACCGATGGATGAATGTATGGAAGTATATGCTTACCGAGAGCGTGGAATGAATTATACAGGTGATCGCATGACATTGTTCAGCACAGCCGTTGATCGCAACTGTAGTATGGTTCTTTGCTTTCGGATAGCATCAGTTTTGGAGTGCGGCGTCAAGCCGTTCATGGTAAACCATTCACGGTGAACCGCCGCACTCCAAATAGTTTACCCGAACGAGTACCACCCCTATTCTAAACTGAGCTCTAAATGTAATGGGCCAAATTACCGTTACTGCCAAATACCGCACTGAAAGAGAAAGATAGGTTACCGCTCGGTCATGGCTTCACGGGAGCCGAGAAGAACAGGATCGAAAATATACTGCAATACCGTACGCTCACCGGTTTGGATAGACACTTCCAGCTGCATGCCTGGAGATAACATGTAACGTGAATCCCCGTCGCCAAAATAAGCCTGCTTAGTGGATATAGACACTTTATAGTAAGGCATCCCCTGGGGACTGATAAATGTATCCGGACTGATAGCGATCACATCACCTTCCAAGTCTGTATACTTGAATGCATCCGCCGAGGAAAGTCTCAGTAAGGCCTTCTGACCAACTTTGACATAACCGATATCCTTGGTAGGCAACTTGGCCTCAATAATCAGTTGTGCGTCTTGCGGAACGATGTCCATCAATGTGAAACCGGGTGCCACAACGCCACCTTCCGTAACAACATACAACGTCTTAACGATCCCGTCCACTGGCGCACGCAATACGGCACGATGCAGGCTATCCTGGAACTTTCGCATCCGCTCGGTCAATTCATCGTTGTCCCGACGGTTCTGCTCCAGTTCACCCTGAATATCCTTCTTGTATGCACTGATCATGGCCTTCTTCTTACTTTCCTGCTCGGCCAAAGCCGACTCTATACGCTTCAGGGCAAGGCTGTTTTCCTCGATTTCGCCGTCCAGTACATTGGCCTGTTTCAGCAGTTCCAGATGCTGGTACCGGCTGGTCAGGTCGTCCTTCAAGAGGGACGTACTGATGGATATCTGCTCTTTCAAAAGGTTCCTGCGCTCCTTCGCGTTACGTACACGGACCTCCAGCTCCTTGCAACTTTGTGCCCGCTGGGAAATCAACTGATCCTGGCTCTTAAGGTTGTTCAATAACTGTTCCCTGTTCGCCTTGAAAACTCCACGCGCCTGTTCCACAAGGCTGGCATGTTGCGAGAGCAGGTCTTTATCAAACTCCATGGTATCCTTGTCGGCCAGTTCAGCAGACAGGCGGATGATGTTGATACGCAGGGAGGCAGCCCGGATGTTGAGTTCATTGACCGAAGATTCACTGGCAGTACTCTCCAATTCAACCAGCGGCTGGTCTTTTTTTACTATATCACCTTCTTTAACGAGTATTTTCTTGACGATTCCGCCTTCCAGATGCTGTACCCGCTTGATGTTCCCGAACGGAATGACCTCGCCGCTGGCAACGCTCATAATATCCAGCCGGCTGAATGATGCCCACAGGCCAAACACAAGCACGAACAGCGTCGAGATCAGCATGAACATATGCGTTGCGGATTTGATCTCAGCTTCAGCGGCTTTGGGTAATGCCGGGTGTCCTGGCTGGTTTGCAACTTTATCAATCGCTGCCGGAGGCCTGGGTACCAGGTCCATGCTGCCATGTTCTGTTTTATCTGTTTTTTCCACGCTACTCTTCCTCGCCATCCCTGGTCATACCAGGTCCCACAGCTTTGTTTGGGTTCTGGAGGATAATACCGGGAACAGGTTTAATATCCAGATTCAATCGTATCCCCCTGTTTGGTAATATATTGGGATTATGAGAACATATTACAAGGGTCTTCCCTTCCTGTACAAGTTCAGTAACAATCTGTCCAATCATAACCCTGCCAGGCTGATCCATACCCTCTGTAGGTTCATCAATGACAACCAGCTGGCCTTTAGTAACCAGCGCGCGCGCAAGAGCAATGCGGCGTCTGATACCAAGGGCCAGGTGCCGTCCGCCTCCCGCAAGCATCATCTCGAGTCCGGCCGTGCTTTCATCAAGAAACTGCTTCAACCCCACCCTCTGCAATATCGCGAGAAGTTCCTCTTCCTGCACATCCGCTCCGTTGGTCAAAAGGTTTTCCCGGATCGTTCCTTCAAAGAAAACAGGCTCCTGCGGCATGTATATAATTTGGCGGCGCCACCATTCAGGTTGAACTTGGCGAAGCTCCACTCCATCCACCAGGATTCGTCCCCTCGTGGGCTGAAGAAGGCCCAGCACCAGGCTGGCCATTGTAGTCTTTCCGGTGCCATTGGCGCCGGTTACCACCAGCAGCCCGCCGGCCGGCACCGTCAGCGTGACAGACTCAAACAGCGGGCCATGCGCCTGGTCAAAACTGAAAGCCATGTCCGAGAACTCAACGCGGCCGGCAAATGTCTTGAGCGCCGTTCCGCTCCTGGGTTCCCTTGCTATGTTGCAGAATGCTTCCAGAATATCCAGCGACTGTCCCGCCTTTGTCAACTGGGGGCTGATCTGTGATACGCGCAGGATGGGCGCGATGGACCGGGCTGCAAGTATGTTTGCCCCGATCATGGCCGCAACGGTCATCTCTCCGCGCACGGTAAGCCAGGCGCCAACAGCAATGACTGCCACGTTCATCAGGGCCTGAAGGCCTCCGGTAAGAGATTGTGACAAGCCCTGCAGAATTACCAGGTGCCGCTGGAAGCCGTTCATCTTCGCCTGCAACTTTCCCCACAGCTCCTTGAGGTGCCGCGCGGCGTTGAAAGCACGCACGGAATCATCAGCCTGGAGGGCACTTTGAGCCAGATTTCTGCTGCGGGCCGTTACCTGTTGAACTTCCTGGGTCGGCTTCTTCTGCGCGAACCGGATGACCACTGAGACGAGCACAATGACCACCATAAAGCAAAGGACCAGCAGGGCGATAGCCGGCCTCAGCAGATAAACCACGACCAGGTAAAGAAGGCTGATGGGAACATCGAACAAGGTTGTGATGTTGATCGGGTTATATGTCTGCTGGATCGTGTTAAGGTGGCTGACCATCTCGCGCTGCTGCGCCTCGGGCACCTTGCTCAAAGCGCCCATCCTTGCGTCGGTGATAGTGGCAAACACCCGCCCGCTGAGCTCCGCCTCGGGCCTCAGGTTGAGTCCCCTCGTGAGCCTGAGGCGTACCTGGCGGAATGCAAACTCCATGACAATCGCAACCAGCACCCCGGTGGTCAATGTGAACAGGGTACCGTCAATCCCGCTGGAAACATACCGGCGCAAAACCTGCATGATGTATATGGGTGATGCCAGGCCAAGCAGGCCGATAAAAAGCGATGCCAGACCAATCTCAAACGAAAGGAACGGCCACGCCTTGAGACGCCTGATCAGTTCCTTCATAGCCGACTTGCTCCCATTCCCAAACTCCTACTTTTTCGCTGGCTTTTCCATCCCCGGAATAGGAGTCGGTTTCTCGCCCGGCTTGCGAAGTTCTTCCGGCAGTTCATCCCCGATCGCCTGCCTCAACGGGGCCAGGAACTCATCGTAGTTCTTCCAGCGGTCAAGCGAACTCTTGTACACGGGTTGCCTGACCTGCCAGGTCGATGCCGTCCTGACTTCGCGCTCGGTCTTGTGAAAATTGAGACAGTCGTCGCTCCACTCCAGACCGACAAAATCAAGGATCTTCTTGGTCATGCCCTTGTGATCATTCACCATATCGTCGTAATTGACATCAAGAATCGGCGACGGCAGGACCTCATGCCAGTGCTTCATAATCCTGGAATATTCCCGGCAGTAGAATCCCATATCGCGCAGGTTCCTTGAGAACGGCATCACCTGTGCAAAATGCTGGGAGAAACAGGACAAGCTTGTATCAAGCATGTTGCGTTTACAATGGATGATCTTCGCCTTGGGCAGGACCAGGGCAATCAGACCCAGATTCATGAAATTACCGGGCATTTTGTCCGTAATGTGCTGCACTTCCTTACCGCCCAGCGATCTCACATACCTGACGTAGTCCTCCCCGAGCTTGCACGCGGTTATGGCATCAAGCATGGTCACGCTCTCAGGGTAGTTGGCCATGTTACCCTGGCTTTCAGATATGGACTGGATTAGCTTGCCGACATAATTCAATTCCCCTGCCCCGAAAACCTTCGGATGGCTTGCGATTGTCTGCTCCGTCAGGGTTGTACCCGATCGCGGTACACCGACAACAAAGATCGGCACCGTACTCTCACTGCCCATACCCTTGTGGTTCTCAAAGAAATCCTTGGTGAACACCGACATGAGGCGGCTGACATGGATGTGGTGCATCCGCGGATCGAAGGACTTTTCCCGGGTATCCAGTTCATTACCGGCCTTGAAGTGATTAAAAGCCTTCTTGTAATCTTTGTTATCATCATAGACCTTCCCCATTGTAAAATGGAGGCTGCACTTCTGATTGTTATTCAGGCGGGGGTCATCGAACATCTTTTCCATCTTTTCCAACTCTTTCGGGTCGGACCCAACCTTGGAACGGGAAAGATTGTAGTAGGTCCCGACATTATCCGGGTCCAGCGCCAACGCCTTCTCAAAATACTTGACGGATTCCTCCATCTTGCCAAGGTTCCTGAGGATTGTGCCTATGCTGTTGAGGATCCCCACGTGCTTGGGCATTTTCTCAAGCACGCTCTCGTAGATCCCCAACGCCTCTTCCGGCTCACCGGTCATTTCCAGAGCCATCGCCAGGTTGACCTGTGCTTCCACGTAGTTCTTGTTCAAGCCCACGGCCTTTCTAAGCAAAGGGATTGCCTGGTCTGCCTTCTCCATCTCAACGAGCATCTGACCAAGGTAGTTGTATGCCTGCGCGAAGCTGGGGTTGATTGCCAGGACAAGCCTGAACCGCGCCAGGGCCTCCTGGTATTTCTTCTGGTCCTTGAGCGTATTCGCCAGGCCAAGGTGCGCCTTCAGGAACTCAGGCATGATCAGCAGGGCCTTTTCGAAGGCCTCCTTGGCCTTGTCAAACTGCCTGTCGCGCCTGTAGAATTCACCAAGATTACCAAGGTACATGGGGTTTTTCTTGTCAATCTGGACCGCCTTTTCGACCAGTGAAATACCTTCTTTTATCTTGTTCTTCCGGAATTCAACAAGCCCCGCGGCATGGAGAATCTGCGGCTCCAGCGGATGCGCCTTCAACTGCTCGGATATGATCTTGTCCGCCTCGCCGATATTATTTGTGTTAACAAGATGCATTACCTGCGCCAGTGCCTGTTCCATAGAAATTATTGCCATATCCTGTTTCCTTTCCTAATGCCATTAGTCGAAAGGTGATGACTCTACACATCCGGGAGATAAATTCAAGGCTGAACTGAAAGGTGGACCGCGAGCTCCCTGGCCAACACTCGTCCAGGGAGCGGCCGGGCCACCCTGCAAAAGAAAGCGCCCTCACTAACCGTGAGGGCGCTTCAAATTAACACTATTACATATCTCACCTAGAATACCAGATGAATATCTCCCCCCGTAATAGATATATTAGCATTAAAGTTCGCAACTACCACAGGATCAGTAGCCGTTCCAGTGCCGTCAGCATCATATATCAGCTGGTGATTTACGGTATTGAAGAACCATTGATTGCCTGAGAGTAACGCACTACCTGCGTTAAAGTTAGTGGCCATGTTGACACTTGAGACGCCGCCACCAAAATCGCTAGGGTTCGCCTCTATTCTAACTTCATGCCCAGCCCCCAAACCATTGACATTGTCGCCAACATCACCCATCGCATCGTATCTCAGGACAAATTCCGCATCATCCGTCCCGGCCACAATCTGAATCGTATCAACACCAAGACCGCCCACGACGTTAACGACGTTGTCAAGAACAGTGGTCGTACCATTAGCTACAACATCCAGCAATCTGATACTTATTATGTCATTGCCAGAGCCACCATCCATATTAATGGTATTGCCACTGAAGTGATCCACGTGGTTAAGCGTGAAATGCAGCACATCGTTACCCGTACTGCCCGTCATGGTGATGTCATTTAAATCAAATGAATTGACCCCGCCATAAGGACCGGCTATACACAATCCAACATGATCAGCACCGGCACCACCCTGCAAGACAATATCATTGTCATGAACAACATTGAACGCTGAGACGTTCAGGTTCATATGCATGGCATCAATGCCGCCATCACCGACCATGCTGAACTTGTTAGTATTCATATCCAGAAGATCGTACCGAGTGCCGCCAAGGAACCTCAACGTCATATTCATGATGTCGTTACCCGAGCCTCCGGTCATATAGAACTGGTTAATGTCGGCATCGCTCTCGACATCAAACATGCCGACCATGTTCATCACGTCATTGCCCGTAGCGCCGGTCATCCTGAAGTTGTTGTTGTTTGCATAGCAACCGGCCGAGTTGTCCACGATGTTCATGACGACATTCATGTTCATTGCCATGATATCCGCACCACCTCCACCGGTCATCCAGAACGTGTTATTGTGGAACGTCGCACTAGACTCCGCCGACATCAACCCGTAGAGCTTGAGCGACATATTGTCTGCACCAGCGCCTCCATTCATCGTGACGACGTTAGAGGCGATGGAGGCGTAGCTGCTCTGCAACGCGTACATATCGAGATCCATGTAAAGCGCCATGCGGTCGATCCCTGACCCGCCGCTCATAAGAATATCATTGTGGAAGAATGACGCATAGTGCTCCTGCGTTGCGCTCGCGCGCACGCGCACATCCATGGCAAGGTAGTCATTGCCGATACCGGTACCGCCCAACATGGAGAACGTATTGCTGTAGAAATCAGCATCATTCGACGCCTTAAGGTGAGCCGTTATATTCGCATCCAGATAATCGTTGCCGGTACCTCCGTCGAGCAGTACATCATTTTTGCCAACGTAGGCATAAGTTCCAGCAACATTCATATCCACGACCATATTGAACATGAGGCGATCGGCCCCGTCGCTGCCGCTCAGCGTGAATGAATTGGTCCTGAACCAGGCGGACTCCTCTGCGTTCACATCCACGTCGATACTCATGAGCATGTTATCAATGCCGAGGCCGCCCCACATGCCGAAGTCATTCGAGAAGATCGACCTGCTGACAGTTCCGCCCGCAATGACAAGATCCATGTACATCTTCATCGTGTCGTTGCCGTCAGTGCCACTATTGGCGCCACCGGTCATATGGAACTCATTGTAATAGAATCCGTCGTAGCTGGTGTCGAAGCCGCCGAGCATGGTGAAATCCATGTCCAGCAACATGTTGTCAATCCCGTCGCCGCCATTCATTGTCAAGTCGTTGGAAGCAATCGAGTTGCCGTACGATGTACCAATCGCGCGCTCTAACACATCCAGGTTAAGCGCCATGTAATCAGCTCCGTCGCCGCCCCAAATGCCTAACCAGTTGCCATTCGTATTGTATGATCCGAATGCGTTCCACGCGTCTCCGTACATGTCCGCATCGACATTCATGACGAGGCGGTCATTGCCTGCACTGCCGGTCATTATGAAATCATTTTCTATGACATAGGCGGAAATATCGGCAGCCAAGTCGAGATTCACCGCCATGTTCATGATATCAGCGCCCGAGCCGCCATACATGGCAATACCACCTGAACCCCCGGAAGTGTTGTTAGTAGAGAAATATGCATTGCCCTCTGCGACTATATTGAACGCCAGGGCCATATTCATGACATCATTGCCTGCACTGCCGGACATCATGAAATTGTTTGAATAGGCGTAGGCAGAATAAGAAGTAGTCGTCCACGAGTTGAACATTCCTGCTAGATCCTCCGCGTCAACGTTCACAGCCATCCTCATGATATCAGCGCCCGCATTACCATACATGGTCATATCGTTCGAATAGAACCCTGCACTCCAGGTACCGACCATATCGGCATTCACGGCCATCGCCATGTTGTCGTTCCCCAGACTGCCGCCGGACATGTAGAAGTCATTGTAGAAGTACCAGGCTTCGGATCCTTCCAGAGCGACGTTTACCACCATGTTCATGATGTCGGCACCGTCAACAATAGTCCCCGCCACAGATGCCGTTGCGCCGCCGTACATGTACATATCGTTGGAAGAATAGTAGGCTTCAGAAGCGCCACCGTCGACATCGAAGCTCAGGAGCATGTTCATGTTGTCGGCCCCGACACTGCCGGTCATGGAAAAATCATTGGAATAGACGGAAGCAGAAGTGCCGCCATATATGTCGGCATTCACAGCCATCCTCATGACATCATTGCCCGCACCGCCGTCCATGGTGAAACTGTTATACGAGAAGCTGGCCGTGTCCATGTCGCAGAACATGTCGACGTTCACGGCCATGTTCATCCTGTCGGCTCCGGCACTGCCGGACATAAAGAAGGTATTGTATGTGAAGTAGTTGTAAGTGGCGGCATCCATCTCGACGTTCACAACCATGTTCATGATGTCTGCGCCGTCAACAATGGTTCCCGTCGTTGCGCCGCCGTACATGTATATCTCGTTGTAATAATAGTAGGCTCCAGAAGCGCCACCGTCGACGACAAAGTTCAAGGCCATATTCATGTTGTCAATGCCCGCACTGCCGGTCATGGTGAAATCATTGGAATGGACGGAAGCAGAAGTGCCGCCATATACGTCGGCATTCACAGCCATCCTCATGACGTCATTGCCCGCACCGCCGTACATGGTGAAACTGTTATACGAGAATTCCGCCGTATCATAGTGATTGAACATGTCGACGTTCACGGCCATGTTCATCCTGTCGGCTCCGGCACTGCCGGACATAAAGAAGGTATTGTATGAGAAGTACAAGTAATCGGCGGCATCCATCTCGACGTTCACAACCATGTTCATGATGTCTGCGCCGTCAACAATGGTTCCCGTCACCGTTGCGCCACCATACATGTATATCTCGTTGTAATAAAAGTAGGCATAAGAATCGCCACCGTCGACGGCAAAGTTCAAGGCCATATTCATGTTGTCAATGCCCGCACTGCCGGTCATGGTGAAATCATTGGAATAGACGGAAGCAGAAGTGGCGCCATACATATCGGCATTCACAGCCATCCTCATGATATCATTGCCCGCACCGCCATCCATGGCGAAACTGTTATATTCGAAATCAGCGGTACCTGCGCCGGCGATAAGATCGACATTCACCAACATGTTCATGTTGTCAATGCCTGCACTGCCGGTCATGGAAAAATCATTATGGTCGAACGAAGCATCACCCGACGGATTATCTATGGCGACATTCACCGCCATTTTCATGATATCGGCGCCGTCAACAAGAGTCGTACCCGACGTTACTCCGCCGAACATGGAGAAATCATTGCTGGTGAAATACGAACCGCCCATTACCGCATCAACATTCATCTGGAGGTAGTCATAGCCCAGACTTCCATACATCTCTATGTCATTGCTGTAAAAAGAACCTGTGCCGTTGAAATTGATGTCGACATACATCTTGTCATTACCCGCACTGCCCCACATGTAGACATCATTGCTCTCAATGGTACCCGCCGGGTATGTGAATGCGGCTCCGCCTAAGTAAGTCACATCACCCCTCACGTTGAGCGTCAACTTCATCGTGTCGTTGCCCGCTCCGCCGGTCATCGAAATGCCGCCGCTGACCCAGGTAGTGCTCCCGACCCAGTCACTTGTGTTGCCGAAAATATAATCGGCGTCTATCTTCAGCTGGAGCATGTCGTTGCCCGCGCCGCCCCACATCTCAATGTCATTGGAGCTTACACCATGACCGGCAACGAGATTCATCAGCATGTAGTCACTTCCAGCACCGCCGGACATTACTATCGAGCCGCTGTGAACCGTGGAGGAAGACCAGTAATCATAAACCTCCGCATTTGCGGAAATATCATCACCGGCATTGAGGTTCATCACGAGCCTGTCATTGCCCGCACCGCCTGTTAAGCTGATAACATTCTCTGAAATGTCTTCGCCGGCGTTGATGTTCAACAGCAGGTTGTCTACGCCCGCGCTGCCGTACATGTAAACTCCGCCAGTGACAGTGACACTGACAGCCGTTGTTAAATTGTTGTTGTGGTCGAAATAACCGTCCACGTTGACATTCAGTTGCAGTATGTCGTTCCCCGCGTTGCCCGCCAGCCCGATCAGGTTACCACCGGCACTGGCGTCAATATCAAGATTCACCTTCAACGTGTCCGCACCTGCACCACCTAACAATGAAACATAATTCCAACTAAAATCTCCCTCGGCATCGATACTCAGCAGCATGTTGTCGTTGAAATCAACACCCGCGCCCGTCGCAGTCGAGTTGCTTAAAAAGCCATACATGCCTATGAAATTACTGCTAACATCGGATTTTGCGTCGATGTTCACGCGCATTATGTCTGCACCGGCACAGCCATAAAGGGAAATATAATTGCCTGCAAAATCTGTCGCGATGGGATTCGAAGCATTTGCGTTCAACTGGAAATTGTCGTTGCCCGCTCCGCCGCTCATTAAAATGTTGTTGCTAAAAATGCCAGTGGCATTCAGGTTAAGCCTTAACGTGTCGGCGCCCGCGCTGCCAAACATGGATATGACATTGCGAGCGAGGGCTGAAGCCGTGGCATCAATATCAACCTTGAGCAGGTCGGCGCCGCCCAAGCCAGACTCGGTCAAAACTAATCCAGTCCAACCCGCTGACGACAAATCTATGAAAAGTGTATCGTTACCCGCTCCACCCATTCCATTAGTAGCTCCAGTATCCCATAATGCCTGACCTGAACCCGTCGTTGCGCTCGCATGTTTAATCATGGAATTAATCTCCGGTTAGATCTATCGATTTGAAATTCTTGAATCACTCAGTTTCCTTGTTTCCCTAAATACACACACATAAATAAAACGCTTTTCAGCGTTGGCGAATACTAAAAAAAATCGTACAGAACAGCAACAGAAAAATGAGAAAAAAAGAAGGAATTTGAAAGCCGGAACGTATTCCCCCTATCCTCCCGCATGGTGCCTGTTAATAACTTTACCGGTGTTTCGTAGTAACTCCCGGCGAAGACGGTTGGTCCTGCCAACCGTTCCCCGATCCTGTTGATCGTCTTTTCGCAACGGTCTTTCTATATATAAGGAGGGAAACAGGGCATTACCGAGGCTCAGGACCAAAGATTCTTCACTACGTTCCCTCCTTCGCCCAGGGGCTACGGCGGGCAGGCAGGATGACAGAAGCATCCAAACAAACCGCGTACAGTGTGTCATTCCGAACGGAGTGAGGAATCTCGGCCCGCCCAATAACTATTTCGACTTCTTCGCTACCTTGTCAGACTCGACATTCAGTACGCCCATGGCGCGCAGAAGCTGGTAGGTATATATTTCTATGTCTGCTTCAGCCGAAGCCGCCTCACTGCGGGCGTTGATAAGGATTGTCTCCCCGTTCAACACGTCCAGCAGGGACCTTCTTCCGAGCGTACGCTCTTTCCGGGCCAGTGTGAGAAACTCCTCCGCAATTGCTTCCTGGTTTCTCAGGACCTCGGCCGTATCCTTCGCCGTGCGCAGGCTCTGCCACGCATTGCGCACCTGCTGGAGGACCTGTTTCCTGATATCGATAACTTTTTCCTCCGCGGAAACAAGCCCCTGGCGGGCAGACCGGGCTTCATTGATAGAGGACATCCCTAAACCGAAACTATAACGAAGTTCTATTTTTGCAGTGTTCTGCTCGCGTATGCCCTCTACGCCGGAGTAGTTATCCATCGTGTTATATTCAAGAACCCCGTTAATCTTGGGCAAGTTCTCATATCTCTTGAATGACACTACCGCTTCGGCAGTCTGCACGTCCAGGTCAGCAGCTTTTAGATGCGGGCTCAACTTTATTGCCACGTCCTCCGCCTGTTGCAGATCGGCCGGAATGGGATTGCCGGCGGTCAAGTCAGCTTTCTGCAGACTGGAAATCGAGGTTACGGGGCGGGAGAAAACACGTTCAACCGTATTACCGGCACCTACAAGCTGGCCCTCCGCACGCATGAGCTGGGCCTGCGCTCGGAGCAGCTGTGCCTTGGACTGCAGAACATCGGTCGAGACGCCACCACCCTTCGCAACACGCGAATCCTCCATCTCGGTCTGCTTCTTGATGTTTTCCACCGAGGCCCTGGCATACTCGACATCCTTCTCCGCCTGCTTCAGCCGCAGGTACGAAGTCACACCATTCAGAATCAATTCCTGCCGCGTGATGCTGCCGTCTACACGAGCGCTCAGATATGCAATCTTGTCCTTGCGGTATACGGCACGCTGGCTGCCGAACAACAACGGCTGAACCAGCCGGACGGTGGTCATGTCAAATGAAGTAGTGATGTTGGTGTCAGTAGTGGAAATCCTGCTTTCTACTTCCGGATAATCCCAGTCAAATTCTCCGGACCCGTATGAACTCGACAGCTCAACCGTGGGCAGCATTTCGCCCAGCGTAGCATTTTTCTTCATCCTGGCGGCTTCAATCCGGGCATTTGCCGACTTCATGCGGCTGTCCATTTCAAGCATGGTTATAATGGCGCTTTTAAGGTCCTCTGCCCTGGCCGAACAGCCAAGCGCCACGCAGATCACGAAAACAGCCAAAGAAATTTTTCTCACCATACCTCTTTTATTTACAATTTTGTACACCGTCCGTAATCCAAAGGAAAACTGGTGGCGAGAGTCGGGATCGAACCGACGACACACGGATTTTCAGTCCGTTGCTCTACCAACTGAGCTATCTCGCCCCATTAAAGTTACGGCAAGCAGGCTTGCCATGTGACAGTTCAAATTTCCAGAGATTTGAAACGTGGGGATACTATATTGACGTTACTGCCGAATCAACCCCTTTTTCCCGTTCTCAGGAAGAAAGCTCAAACTCGATAATGAGAGCACCATCGTCCCACTTTTTAAGAGATTTCAGGTCATAAGTGATCTGGCGCCGCCGTTCCTCACTCTTTGCATCCGGATTTTTATCTATCGCCGCACGTTCTTTTTCAAGTTTCCGGCGCCAGATATAAAGAATAAGATCTTTCACAGCCGCTCCGTGGGATGTCTCCTGGCCGGTTATCTTCGTAGGTGTCATAAATGTCCGGGCCACAAAATTCTGCAACTCTCCTGATTTATCATCCTTGTCGTTGATGACATCCTGAATAGTACGGCCGGCGGCGACCGATTCCAGGCATGCCTCGACGAACAATCTGCAAATGGGATCATGGATCATGGACAGCGGCAGATATTTCTTAACAAGGTCGACAAGTTCCGGATGGTCCATGACGTTTGCCATATGTTCGCAAAGTTGTATTTCCTCTTTTGGTTGTTCCTTTTCAGGCGCGGTTTCGCCATCACTTCTTGCGGTTGCGGTACTCTGTTGACCAGCCTTTCTCTGCATAAAACGCAAGTCCTCCTGCAGTGCAGTCGCTGGAATGTTCAGACGTTCAGCCACCTCCTGTACAAGTTTCGCCCTCTGTACGGCGTTTGGACTGTGACTTATGGTCTGGAGCACGGCCTTGGCAATGCGCATGGCGCCGATTTCACTCTTTGCATCTTCCCGCGTTGAAAGGACACGAACCTGGTACGCAACTGCCGATCCAGCCTGGTTTACAACATTACTGAAACCTTCAGCGCCTTTTTTGCGAATGTACGAATCGGGGTCTTCTTTTTCCGGAAGAACACCCACGCGTACCGCCATACCGGCATCCATGAACTCCATGGATGTCCGGATGGATGCATCCTGGCCTGCCTTGTCCGTGTCGAAAATGATCACAACACTGTCTGCATAACGCCTGAGAATACGCACATGCTCCTCGGTGAAAGCCGTTCCCTGTGAAGCAACCGCCGTTTTGAAACCTGCCTGATGGCAGCGGATTACGTCTATCTGTCCCTCGCATATGATGGCTTCCCGCGATTCCACAATGTGGCGTCTTGCCTTGTCCAATGCGTAAAGCACCCGGCTTTTTTTGAACAGCAGGGTCTCCGGACTGTTTATGTATTTCGCGGTTTTGTCCTTATCGTCCATGGTACGCCCGCTGAACCCGATTACGCGGCTTTGTTCGTCGAATATGGGAAACATAAGGCGGTTTCTGAACCGGTCATAGAATTCACCGCTTCCGGCTGACGGCTTATCTTTACGGAGAATAAGGCCGGCCTTTTCCAGCAGGTCGGTGGTGTATTTTTTCTGATGTGCCCAGTTGATCAGGACATCCCATCCTTCAGGAGCATAACCTATCTGAAATTCCTCAACCGTCTCGCGCGCAAGATCACGCTTGACCAGGTACTGCTTTGCTGCTGCAGATCTTTTTCCCTCAAGAAGTTCGTGATGGAAGAAAGCCGCAACGTCGGCATGAAGCTGATAAAGGGCGGCCTTGTCCGATCCGCCCTCCTCGCCCTCCTCCAGTTCAATTTTAATGCCCGCCCTGTGAGCGAGAATTTTGATGGCGCCCATAAAATCCACGCCTTCATACTGCATTACAAACCTGAACACATCCCCTCCAGTTCCACATCCGAAACAGTGGAAAATCTGCCGCTGAGGGTTCACATGAAATGAAGGAGTTTTTTCCTTGTGAAAAGGGCATGTTGCCTTGAATGCCGATCCCGCCCGCTGAAGGTTGAAATATGATCCGATCACATCAACTATATCGCTGCGGAACCGTATGTCCTCGAGAACACGTTTTGGAATTACTTTTGACATAAGCCACAGCATTCAGGATACAGGAGACAGAAGGCAGAATGCGAGAAACAATTAATTCATCTCTTCCGATATTTTTTCTTTTATGTTCCCGATCTTCTTTTTTACGGGGAGTTTTTCCACCTGTTTTCTTACTGCAGGCATGTATTTGACCACCACACTGCCTATAATTGATTCCCTGCCGAAAACCCTGTTAAGGTAATCATGCGGCCACATATTCATGGCGATAAATATTACCAATACAAGTATTACCGCGCGGACGAAACCGGCGATACATCCCCCGCCCTTCTCAATGCTCCCTTCGAACGATATCTTCATTATGCTTCGCAGGACAAGACGCAAGACGAGTGTCACCAGAAGTACGGCCGCCACCACCAGGACAAATGCTGTAACATTTGCCGGCTCTTCTTCAAAACGCGTGTGTTCAACCAGCCAGGCACCAAACGGTTTGTAAAAATACATGGCCAGACAGAATGCGAATATTGTTCCGATGAAGCGGGCTAATTCACCTGACAGTCCCCGCCTGAAACCTATAATTGTACCGAGCAGGAGTATTACCAGCGCTCCGATATCAACTGCGTTTGGTGAAGGGAAATTATCCATAATAACAAACATCTAATGCAGAACTTCAGCACCTGTATTACCGCCGATTACCTGTACTATTCAGCCATTCCTGTGCCATTTTGGCAGATGGATCTTCAGGCGCCAGCTTTATATACTTTGTAAAATGTGCTTTCGCGCTTTCAATATCGTTCTCATCTCTCATGATGACGCCCATAAGCAGGTGCGCTTTGGCATAATCAGGATCTGCCCTGAAAATCTTGTTTAACTCTTCGATGGCATATTTATTTTCTTTTTGCATGTTATAGACAACCGCCAGCATGTAATGGGCCTTTGTCATATTTGGTTCAACGTTAAGAGCCTGGCCAAAAGCCTGTTTCGAAAGATTAAGGTCTCCTTTCGTCTTGTAAACCAGTCCCAGATTATACAGTGCAACCGAAAGAGAATTATCTAGATCAAAAGCGCGTTTATAACTGGCAATTGCAGCATCCCATTTCTGATCGTTCTGATATTCCAGCCCTTCCTGAAAAGCATTCTGCGCCGCTTCCAGGTTCTTTTCGCTTGGAACGGATTTGATGTCCTGTTTCTGTTGAGACAGTTGTTTGATCAAGGGCTGGATTTCGTCGATCCGCTTTTTGGCCACGGCAGCACGTGGCTCCTTTGGGAACTGCTTTACAAACTTGAGATAGATTTCCAACGCTTTCTCGTCATACTTCAACTGTTTGTCGTAAAGGACTGCCAGTTCCCAGATCGCCGCGGGATCGGTTGGATTTTTACTTACAGCCTGTTTCAACATTTCCAATGCGCTGTCGAATTCCTGTTTATCTATGGCCTTCCTGGCACTGGTTATCAGCGAATCAGCCGGCGGCTGTTTTACAACCTTTACAGGAACCTGTTGAACCGGTTCTCTCGGCGGTACCTTGTTCAGGAATTGCGGCATATCCTTAATGCGCGAATTACTGCCCGCGATTTTAAGATAATTCTGGAAGTAATTGGTTGCCGCTTCTTTATTGTTCATCCGGTCACGTTGAAGGATCGCCATATTGTAAAGAGCAGGAGCGTAAGCAGGATCAGCATTGAGAGCCTGGGTTAATCTTGAGAGAGCCTGGGTGTTGTTTCCAGCGCGGAACTCCACAAGAGCCATCGATGTCAGGACCCGCGACGATAAAGGGTGTCTCTTGTCTGCCTGGACAAGCACACTGCGCGCCTCATTCCAGTTTTGCATGTCCATCAGAACCTGTGCCAGAAACTCCAGAGGACGAACATCTTCAGGACTGAGCTCAGCAGCTTTCTTGAAACACGAGGCGGCGTCCTTATGCTGTCCAAGCTTCCAGTAGGCAATACCGAGATTACACCTGGCAGAAGCATTGTCAGGCATCTGGTCAACAGCCTTCTCGAGAGATTTTACAGCTAACTGGTAGTTGTTCTCCCGCAATCTGGCAAGACCTTCTTCGAGATTTGATTCTCCTGATCCGCCACAACCTGAAACAAACAGTCCGGCCAGCAATACCGCCGGAAACACCATGCAAGCAGATTTTCGCGGACTAGTTTTCATAACACATGTTCCGTCTGTAATATATAGTACATCCAAACCGAATCCAACAGTAAATACCCTGAAATTAACGCTTGCATTCCAGGACGTCAGGTTGTAGTTTTCACCCCCGCTGAAAAATCATAAGGTAATACGACGATGAAAAAAGATATACATCCTAAATACGACGCAGCGACAATTACCTGTGCCTGCGGTAATGTGATCCATACACGTTCCACCGTCAAGGAAATGCAGGTAAATACATGCTCGGCATGCCATCCTTTCTTTACGGGAACAGCAACGCTGATTGACACGGAAGGCCGTGTCGAGCAGTTCAGAAAACGTTACAGCAGCAAAAAGAAGTAGCTTTATCAGTCACGGGCCGGATTGAATCTGTAAATTCCATCCGGTCCGTTTTGTTTTCCGGGAAACACTTCGCAAAGTAAAAATGCATAAGGATATTTTCTGACTTCTTGCTTCTAATTGTTGACATCTGATTTATCATGATTGACAGGGCATATATTGAAAAAAGGATGGGGCGGCTCACTGAAATCGAAAACGAACTCGCCAATCCCGCGGCTTCGGCAAACCAGAAAAAATTCCGCGAACTTCTCCGTGAACATGCCGCGCTGAAAAGACTCAAAGAGAAGGCAGACAGATTCACGCGGCTTGAAGACGACGTCAACGAACACAGGGAATTGATTGCAAGCGAAAGCGCAGACGCGGAACTTAAAGAACTTGCAAAGACAGAAATAACGGACCTTGAAAAAGCCCTTCCTGTTGCAGAACGTGAATTGCTCATTGCCCTTCTTCCGCCCGATCCAAGCGACAGCCGTAATGCGATCATGGAAATCCGCGCCGGTACAGGAGGCGACGAGGCAGCTTTGTTCGCAGGCGACCTTTTCCGCATGTACAGCCATTACGCCGAAAGGAACAGCTGGAAAATCGGCATGATTGACGGCAGCACAAGCGAAATCGGCGGTTACAAGGAAGTCATTTTCTCCGTTGAAGGCCAGGATGTTTACGCCGCACTGAAATATGAAAGTGGCGGACATCGCGTCCAGCGCATACCCGAGACAGAAGGATCGGGCAGGATCCATACCTCGGCGGCAACCGTCGCGGTCTTTCCCGAGGCCGACCCGGATGATGATATTGAAATAAAACCCGACGAAATCCGGGTTGATATATTCTGCTCATCCGGTCCCGGCGGACAAAGCGTGAATACGACATATTCAGCCGTTCGTATAACACATCTGGCAACAGGCGTGGTCGTTCAAAGCCAGGATGAAAGATCGCAGAAACGCAATAAGGACAAGGCCATGGCTGTATTAAAGGCGCGCCTGCTTGATCTCAGGCGCCGCGAAGAAGATGAGAAAAAAGGCAATTTCCGCCGTTCGCAGATCGGAACTGGTGACCGCAGTGAACGTATACGCACATACAATTTTCCACAGAACCGGCTGACAGACCACCGGATTAATTTCACGCTCTACAGTCTCGACAAGGTCATTGATGGCGATATCGGGGAGCTTTTAACAACCTTGCGTGAACGTGATGTCCAACTACGGCTCGAGACAGAAATGAAGAACATCGGCGTTACGCTGTCAAAATCGTAAGGAAAAATAACCTTAAAGGTTTTTTTGCGCAGATCTCATGGTAGTATATCTTTATGGAGATGACTTCCAAAACTGTAAAGGATGTGCTGGAAACCGGGACTGACCATCTTGCTGCGAAAAACATTGAACATCCCCGGTTGATCTGCGAACTCCTCGCCAGCAGGCTTCTCAAATGCAAGCGTCTCGAACTTTACCTGAAATTTGATACCGTTCTCAGCGATAAACTGATTGAAGCAATGATCAGGGGCGTCAAACGGGTCGGCGAAGGTGAACCTGTCCAATATGTAACCGGCCAGGCCGAATTCATGGGTTACATATTCAAGACGGACAAGCGCGCCCTGATACCAAGGCCTGAAACCGAAATACTTGTGAATCAAGTCCTGGAATGCAAACCGCTCTGGCAAAATGACAAGCCTGCGATTGTTGATGTCGGTACGGGTTCAGGTTGTATTGTGATCAGCCTTGCGCTGGCCAGGCCGGAAGCTCTTTATATCGGATTGGATATCAGCGAAGATGCCGTGGCGCTGGCAAATGAGAACGCTGCCGCGCTTGGCGCTGCCGGTAAGATTGCATTTGCCTGCAACGAACTGCCGGATGCGGTTGAGCCTGGTACCATCTCCGCCATTGTTTCCAATCCGCCTTACATTCCAACCGCTACGTACGAGAAACTTCCTGTAAACATCCTCAATCACGAGCCGCGACTGTCACTGGATGGCGGACCAAACGGGTTAATGGTAATTGAAACAATTGTACAGGATGCGGCGATAGCACTCAAACCCGGCGGTTTCCTGTTCCTTGAAATCGGTGATACACAGGCCAACGCGGTGAAATCATTGCTTGCCGGTGCAGGGTTCCATGAAATCATGGTCTTCAAAGACCTTGCCGGCAGGGACAGGGTTGTTTGCGGAACGCTAGTCTGATGATTTAATCAAGTTTGCCAAGTTTGATCTGAACATCGCGCGGAGTTGTCTTGTCCGGATCAAGGACTTTTATATTGATTATATCACCGGGTTTCCTGGCATGAATTACCCTGTAAAGATCATCCTTGTAACGGATGGCCTGTCCTTCTATTGAAATGATGAGCGACTCTTTATTTAATCCGGCAGCTTCGACTGATCCGCCTTTGTCTATGGGAATAGTGACTACTCCTTCTGTTCCTTTGGGAAAGCGTTTAATGAAGCCGGGTGACTGTGTCCATAGTTCTTCCAGGCCACAACCAAGGGTTGGCGTGGGGACGGATTTTTTCGTGGCAACAAGCCGGTGAATTGCGTCCGGTGGCGCCACAAGGGCAATACCGGCCCCGGTTCCCTGATGCGTGATGAAACCTGACTGGTTTCCAACGACCTGTCCACGCCTGTCGACCCAGGGTCCACCGGATGTTCCGGGCGGTGAAGGAGCTGTCACATGGTAACAACGCACAAGCATCCGGCGATCGGTGTAATAAGTAAAAGTGGTGCTGTCACGCGCCACGATTCCTCCCAGCATGATCCCGTGATGAAACATGGGGGAACCGTAAAGATAAACAGGGGCTTCCGGGTCCGGAATACTGTCTGCAATTTTCAGGGACTGGTATGGGCCTGTACCTTCTTTAATCTTGAGCAGGGCAATGTCGTGTCCCCTGTCTGACGCAATTATTTCAGCTGGTAGTCGTCCTTTATTTCCAAAAACTATTTCGATGCTGATATTAGAGCGGCTGACGGCATGAGCTGCTGTTATTACATATCCGGCAGGGTCCGCAAACCAGCCGGATCCTTCGAGGTGTCCATCAACGAGTACTTCCACCGATGCGGCTTTGATATGCCGATAAAGATCTCTCCTATGCGAATCATTGAGAGAAATACAACCATTGAATAGAAGCAGAACGTTTATCAGAAAAATAATACGTGCGGCTTTCTTTACCATGGTGGGAAAATCCACAATTATCCGGAAAAAATCAATCGCAATCATTGTTCCTGACCGGCATCAGAATATGCCCAGAAAAATAAAAGAGATGCTTGATAATACAGTGTGTGAAAATGTAGGTTATTGTTTTATTTGCACCAATAAATGGAAGAAATTATTCTAACAAAACAGAAAGGATCATTGTATGAGAAGACTGGTCGTAAGCATGTTGACAGTGTTGGTTCTGGCAGCAGTAACAACCTACGCGGGACCAAAATGGGAAATCAACAGCGACAGTAATTGCTGGATGCAGTTGGGAGTACTGGGACAACCGCATTTCCTCTATACGGATAATGGCACTGACAAGGAAGATTTCTTCCTGAGGCGCGGCAGAATAATGCTCACCGGTCAGGTCATGGACGGTATCATGTTCTTCGTCGAAACTGATGCTCCCAATGCCGGAAAGAATGGAGTATCGAACGTTCACGTGGATATCCAGGATGCATTCCTCGATGTTCGTCTCCATAAATGTGATTTGGGAGAACAATGGCTCAAGACCGGTTTCATACTGCTCCCCTTCTCTTTTGAAAGCCGCGCTGGCGCAAGTACTCTCCTGGGTGTTGACTACAACACTGAAGTCATCAAACTGGTAAACACATTTGTATGGCGCGATTACGGTGCAGAACTTCATGGCAATCTCAGCGACAGGTTCTCTTATATCGTCGGCGCTTACGATGGATATGACTCGACTGATGGCGCAAAAAATCCCGATGCTTCCCTGCGGTTGACCGGACATATTGCACTTAATCTTATCGGCAAGGCTGAAACAGGCTGGTTCTTCAGCCAGGAACGCCTTGGGAAAGGCGCGCCATATTTCTCAATCGGCGCCGGTATTGATCAGCAAGACAAAGCCACACTGACTTCTTCAACATTAGCCGGTTCCACCAACAAGGTTACAAATATCATGGATTCCGATGCGGTGGTTGTTGACTTTCAGTCCGGCTGTCAGGCTGGGCCTGTTGGGCTAACTCTTAACGGCGGCTGGTACAGGTGGGACAATTCCTCTTTCGATGGAGATACGGCATGCGTCGAGGCCGGCGCCATGGTCAAGCAGACACAGTTGACCGGGAAATACAGTATCCAGGATGCTGACGGTAATGACAACGTCGAGGATTATACTGTCGGCCTGAATTATTTTCTCAAGGGGCACAATGCCCGCGGCGGCGTGGAATATCGATGGGGTGACAGTCCAACCACAATTTTAGTTGGTCTGCAGTTCCTACTGTAATTCTTGAAACAATTGTTTACAAAGAAGGGATCACCATGAACAGTGATCCCTTTTTTATTTTGCCAATTTCGCCGCCCATAAAATGCTTTGGACCATACTGCTGGCAGAAGCCTTACCCTGCCATGCTATGTCAAATGCCGTGCCATGGTCAACCGATGTCCGGACAATCGGGAGGCCGAGCGTAATGTTCACACCATTATCAAAGGCCAGCATTTTAAAAGGAATAAGGCCCTGGTCGTGGTACATCACAACATAAGCATCAAATTCCCTGCGTTTTTGAGGCAGAAAAGCCGTGTCAGGGACAACAGGTCCTGTCACTGCAATTCCTTTTTTACGCGCCCGTTCAATGGCGGGTTTTATGATTTTCTTCTCTTCGGTCCCGAACAATCCATTCTCTCCTCCATGGGGATTGAGCGCGCAAACAGCAATGCGCGGTTTGGTCTTCCCAAGACGTCTGATTACACCATCTGTCAGTTCAATGACATCAACAATACCTTTCACGGAGAGCTGTTCCGGGACACGGGCAAGACCTGTGTGGATGGTTACAAGACTGACCTTTATTTCATTCGACGCCATCATCATGCAGACCCGGCGTGCATGTGTCAGTTTGGCAAGAATTTCAGTATGCCCTGGATATTTGATTCCTGCCAGGTTAAGGGACTCCTTGTTTATGGGAGCTGTCGCGATCGCCGCAATTTTCCCGCACTTGGCAGAACTCACCGCTGCCTCGATATACCTGTACGAAGCGCTTCCACAAGCCGGATTAATTTTCCCCGGTAATACATGTTCCGCCTCGATAGACTGACAATCAACAACAAGGGGAAAATCCGAGGCACGTTTCATCTTTGTCCATTTCTCTATCGGAACTACAAAACGGGGACGGGATAAACGACACAGTCGTGCCACACGTTCAAGCACGGCGGCATCTCCGAAAATCACCGGCCGGCACTTCTGCAGGACTTGCTTTTCTTTCAGAACACGAAGACAAAGTTCAGGTCCGACCCCTGCCGGATCACCCATTGTTATTCCTATTACCGGTTTATTCATTTTAACACCTTAAGCTCTTTTAATTATGTTTTGTTCTTCAAACCAGTCAATCCCGGGATTTGCCCAAAAACTGCATGATTCGCCGGCGGCGTTCCGGAGAAAGGCGGCTTGGTATGTTTTTGTCGGCTTCTGAAACAGTACGCAGTATACCAACCACAGAACTTATGTCTTTCGCCGTTTTCCGGCAAGCCGGACAATGTGCAAGATGTTTCCTGACAAGTTCGAAAAGGCCCTTGTCCAGATCACCGGCATGGCAGGCATAATCAAACAGCAGGGGATATGTTAACCGGCATTCCGGTTTAACATTCTGCTGTTTTGTGTCCCTGCGTTTCTTCATATCACGCTCGTTCGCTTTAATTCCTCGGCCAGTTTCTTCATTGCAAAATGCAGTATGTATCCGACATTACCCACGGACAGTCCGGTAATTTCGCTGATTTCCCTGTATGATTTCTCCTCGTAAACTTTGAGGATCACCATCTGTTGTTCCCGGAGACTCAATTTGCGGAGGGCGGCAGCGGCTTTCTCGGCTGCCTCATTCAGGCGAAAGCCATCCCCGCGGTTCGGCAGAACAAACTCATCATGTTCTTCTGCATGGCGGTTATGCAGAAGATTTCGTCTGGTTTCTTTTCTAAGATGATCCACAGCACAATTGTGGGCCACACGGTATAACCAGCTGGATATTTCCGGAGACGGACGGAGCTCATCTTCCCAGTCCTGAAACAGTTTTATGAACGTGTCCTGTACGATATCCTGTGCGGCGTCATGGCTCTGGACAATACGCGCGACATACCGTAATAACATACCTTCGTATTCGGATACGATGGTTTCAAAAGCCGCCAGCTTTGCGGCATTCATATCTTCATTACTGGTGCTCATTCCTGCTTTTCCATGGAAAGAACGTTCTACAGGCCTGTTTGCTTAGGTCTTCTGCCGGTTTCAGTATCATAATCTTGATCCTGTCAGTAATCTTCTGAATATGCAGAGGATATACGACCAGGATTAAAATTACGATTAAGATTATTATTTTGGCATAGTGATCCATCGATGTGAATGCTATTATCTCTTTTAAATTTATGAAGGTAAATGGAATACAACACATTATCTGGGATTGGAATGGGACCCTGCTCGATGATATTGCCGCGAGCCTGCGAACCATAAATGTCATGCTTGCCAGGCGCGGGCTTCCGGTTATAAATCTCGTGGAGTACCGTGATATATTCGGGTTTCCTATCAAAGACTGTTATGTAAAGCTGGGGTTCGACCTCCGTTCGGAAAGTTGGGATAATGTCTCAAATGAATTCCACAAAATCTACATGAAAGAAGTACAGGACACGAACCTCAGGGCAGGAATTACCAGGGTATTGGAAAGCCTGGCATCCAGTGGTAAATCCATGTCTGTTCTTTCGGCGTCGGAACTGTCAATTCTGGAGGGACTGCTCGAGGCCAAAGGGATCCGGAAGTATTTCAAGAATGTCTACGGTCATTCGGACCTTTATGGCAGTTCAAAAGTTAAACTGGGCAGGAAATTTCAGCAGGATACCGGCACGCCTTCAGACCACGTTCTGCTGATTGGCGACACCGATCATGACTACGAAGTCGCCTGCGAGTTGAACTGCCGGTGTATACTTTTGACAGACGGACATCAGGCCAGAGAAAGGTTACAGCGTTGTGATTGTCCGATTGTGGAAAATGTGGACGAACTTTTCGGAGTATTATGAACAGGGAACTGCGCGTAACATTTGAACCTTCAGGCCGCAGTGTTTTCGTACTGAATGGCACCATACTCCTCGAAGCCGCTGGTGAGGCCGGCTATATATTACAGACACCCTGCGGCGGCAGCGCCAAGTGCGGCAAATGTCTGGTACGCATAACTTCAGGTAAATGTCCGCCTTCCGACCAGGAAAAAGCAATTCTTGATTCCAACATGCTTGCCCAGGGATACCGGCTTGCCTGTCAGTGCAAAGTACACGAGGAACTGAGAGTTGAGATTCCGGATTCATCCCTGTTCCAGACCACACAGAAGATCTTATCGCATGATGTCGGCGGCAAAGTCAAACTCCAGCCCCGTACAATCAAGAAGTTTGATCGTGTGACCGGTGTTACAACGGTAACTATTGACAGCCGGATTATTCACGCTGAAACCGGCAATACTGAAAACAGGTGTTACGGCGTTGCATTTGATGTCGGTACAACAACAATTGTGGGTACGCTTGTTGATCTTGTTTCCGGCGCCGACATGGCAGTCGCAAGTATGGTAAATCCACAGACCTCTTATGGAGACGATGTTGTTTCCCGTATCAAGAAATGTCGTGATGAAAAGGACGGGCTCCAACAACTCCAGGGCGCCGTCATCAAGGCGATCAATTACCTGACTGGTAAATTGCTGAAAGAGGCCGGTATCAACCATGACAATGTTTATGAGGTCGTGTTTGCCGGGAATACTGCCATGCAGGAAATCCTGTGCGGTATTAATCCTGAATCGCTGGGACAAATACCTTTTCTTGCCGCATTTACCGACCCGCTGAAAAAGAAAGCGTCTGAACTGGGCCTTAATATCAATCCCGCCGGGGATGTTCATGTTTTCCCGCAAATCGGCGGGTTCGTAGGCGGCGATACAGTTGCCGGAATCATCGCCACACAGCTGGATCGCATGCAGGAACCTACATTGTTTGTTGATGTCGGTACCAATGGGGAGATAGTTCTCAATAACAAGGGCAGATTAACGGCCACTTCTGTTGCGGCCGGACCGGCGTTTGAAGGGGCGCGCATAATTAATGGTATGCGCGGTACTGCCGGCGCCATTGAGAAAGTGGTTATTACGGACGGCGATATCCAGATCAATGTCATCGGCAATACGAAACCCGCCGGAATCTGCGGATCGGGGTTAATAGATATCATGGCTGAGCTTTTAAGGTGCGGAGTCATAGACAGTACCGGACGGATTCAATCGCCGGAAGATCTGCCGGATACAGTACCGGAACCAATACGTAATCGCATCACAGAACAGAACGGTCAATATAGTTTCCTGCTGGCCAATCGGAAAGAAAGCGCCACTGGTAAACCGATTTACATGTACCAGAAAGACGTCCGCGAGCTCCAGCTTGCCAATGGTGCAATACGCACCGGAATCAACATACTTTTGAAAATGGAAAATCTCAAGGCGGCAGATCTGGGTTCGGTTCTGCTTGCCGGCGCATTTGGTAATTTTATCAGACGCAACAATGCAAGGCGGATCGGCATGCTGCCGCCAATTCCGTGTGAACGGATTCGCTTCATGGGCAATACGGCTTCGTTCGGCGCCAAGATGGTCCTTCTTTCAATGGCAGAAGAAGAACACGCGGCCCGGATAACCAGGGCCACACGGCATTTTGACCTTTCGCTCGATCCTGAATTCCAGAACGAATTCAGCTCGGCAATGCTCTTCCCTGAAGGGGAATTACAGCTTGATACTGAACGCTGAGATTGCCTTTATTTCCTTGCTAATGGCGTTCATCAATTCTTCAGGAACCTGCTGGTTGACCTTCAGTATCGCGAGGGAACGGTTGGTCTTGGCATCATGCGGATTGCGCATGTCTTCGATATTGATCTTGCCGCTTGCAAGTTTCGCGCCTATGGTACCGATCACACCGGGACGGTCCTTATAAAGGAAGAAAACCGTATCGCCTTTAGGCTCAAAATAGAGCTTATCGAATTCATTGATCCTTGAAACCATTTTATTTCCTTCGGCAACTGTACCCCTGATGCTTATCTGCCGCAGATTGTCTGAATCAATCTGGCTTGTAAGGTCAACCGTGATTGACGCCTCATAACCTTTACCCGGGTCAACCTTGCGGTTCACATATTCGATCCCGCGACCTTCCAGATATGCCCGCGCGGCCTTGGGATCCATTGAGCGGTCGAAATCCTCCCATATACCGGCAACGATCGGGACGAGCAGCCATTTACTGAATGGCTCCAGTTCGCCGTAAATGCTTGTCTCAATGAGCTTGAGAGATGTTGTTTTGCCTATCAGGCAGTGGCAAAGTCTGGCAAGCGTATTGGCAAGATCGCAATATGCCCTGTCGAGCCCTTCCGGAATATCGCGATTGACGATAAAGCTCGTGATGCCTTGGGCATCGAAATCGATCAGTTGTTCGGCCGAGCGTTTCGCGGCATTATAGTTCGCCTCAATGGTACTGGCACCAAGATGCGGAACCATTATGTCGGCAATGTCCTCGACGCTTTTTCTGCCTTCCGCATCCTTGGGATAGACGTCATTCAGGAACCGTAATTTTTTTTCCTGCTTAACCGCTCGCAGAGCAGCCTCATCAATAATCCCGGCTCTCGCACAGTTTATGATTGTGGCGCCTTTCTTAATATGGGAAAGAAGTTTTACCCCGACGAGCCCCTTGGTCTGTTCGTTTTCCGGAATGTGAAGGGAAATATAATCGGACTGTGAGAAAAGCGCTTCCAAATCCACGAGGGTCACGTTCATTTCCCTTGCCCGCTCAACGGAAATCACCGGGTCGTAACCAATCAGGGTACATTCAAAACCAGAAAGTCTTTTTACAACCAGACGTCCGATGTTGCCCAAGCCGACAATACCAACTGTTTTGCCGGCCAACTCACGGCCCATGAACGCTTTCTTTTCCCATTCACCCCTGCGGGTTGAAGCGTCGGCAGTTATCAGATGACGCGCGTCGGCCAGTATCAGGGCAATGACTTCCTCGGCAACACCATTTGAATTGGCCCCGGGTGTATTCATCACATCGATTCCCTTTTTACGGGCATACTTTGTGTCTATTGTGTTGAACCCTGCACCGGCGCGGATGACTACCTTTAGTTTGGGAATTGCATCTATTACTTCAGGAGTGACCTTCTCGCTGCGTACTATAAGCGCATAGGCATCTGAATTCTTTTTAGCAAGTTCCAGGATATCGGCTGAATCGTCCTGTACAACTTCGTAATTGCCGCTGGCGACTAGAGTTTCCCGTGCCACTTTGTCAAGCTTGGTGGGAATGAGCACCTTTTTTTTCATACTATAATAATCCTCCGGGTTTTTGTGTTGTAAGAAATTGGGGAACAAAATAGCGGTAAATCTCTCCGGAATCAAGGCTTGACCGCAGATATATGCGCCTATAGCTTACTTGCCTATGTACAAAAGGAAATTCATTTGGTTTCAAGTAAGTGTTTTGTGGCTGGTTCTTGTTTTCCAACCCGTTCTTCATGCCCAGTACGAGACAGACTTCAAGAACACCAGTAAGCTGGAAATCAAGGATGAGCACAAAAAAAAGGATCCGGGGTTGTTGTTTCACCGGCCAGCCAAGTCATCTCCTGCAGAACAACTGGAATTCGCAAACAAACTGCTGGCGAAGGGCAAACAGAAAGCGGCAATGAAACAGTTCAATGCCCTTGTTCACCGCTGGCACACATCACCGGAAGCTCCCCTGGCCCAGCTGGCTTATGCCAGAATCAAATACGACAGGGGCGATTACAGGGATGCTTTTGACGAGTACCAGTATCTGGTTGATAATTTCGCGGGACAGTTTCCTTACGAAGAAGCGCTCGACAAACAGTTTCGTATAGCCAATTATCTTATGACAGCCAAACGCATGAAGTTCCTGTTCTTCCCTGGTTTTAAAATACAGGAACAGGCCCTGCCCCTTTTTGAAACATTAGTCAAGAATGCTCCAAACTGGAAGAATTCCGTGGAAGCCCAGTATAATGTAGCTTTAATAAATGAAGATATGGCGGATTATCAGTCCGCTATAAGTGCCTATGATACCGTAAGGTACCGTTATCCGAACAGTGAACGGGCAGCTGATGCAAGTTTCAGGAGAGCATATTGCCTTTATTTGTCAGCAAATCAGAGTATTCGTGATGAAACCCTTTGCAGGCAGGCTCTTTCTGCCTTTGCGGGTTTTATGGGTGACTATCCAAAACACAGCAGTATTGATTTGGCCAGGGAATATCGCGACAAACTTGACGAACGGCTTGCAAACATGTATTACGAACTGGCAGTATTTTATGATAAAACACCGGGTAAGAAGAAAGCCGCACTTATTGCATATGAGGATTTCGCAAAAAGATTTCCGTCATCTAAGCTGGCAGGAGATGCTGGTGAACGTATTGATGTTTTGAAAAAGGAGCTCGAGAAAAACAAATGAAAAAAAGAATGTTCTCTGTATGGTTTGGTTGTTCCATGTTGCTTTTTATTACGGCCCTGGGCACGGTTCTGACCGGATGCGCCGGCTATAAACTTGGCAGTACTCTGCCAGCCGACATCAAAACAGTTTTCGTTCCAACTTTCGTTAACAAGACAGATGAACCGATGGTTGAAACCGAAGCAACCAGGGCAACAATACAACAGTTACAGATGGATGGTTCTCTGGAAGTGGCGGGGCAGGATGTTGCCGACACCATACTTGAGGTTATAATTACCAAGATATCATTTCATCCTCTCAGCTTTCAACAGGACAGCCGGAAAACAGCTCAGGAATATCGATTGTATCTGACAGCAGAGGTACTTTTCAAGAAAGCCAAAACGAACCAGATTCTTTCCAAGAAAAGGGTACAGGGGGAAGCTACATTCTTTCCAGCGGGCGATATCGCCGCCGCCAAACGCCTGGCTCTGCCAACCGCATCAAAAGACCTGGCACACCGGATTGTCGAAGCTGTTGTAGAGTATTGGTGAAATTTGCCGTCCTGACATATCGGAGTGTCGGCATATGTCGCGGATACCGGTGATTAAAAGAAACAAGGCCTATTTCAGGGTCGCCATTCTCAAAGAAGCTCTTGACTTGCGACGGCTGGCTGCTGTTTTCCGGATGATCCCCTTTTTCGCGGCCTTGTCTATTACTGAATAGTACTGCTTAAAGAGCTCCAGGCTTTTCGTGCTGTCGCCGGCCGAGATGGCATCGTACAGATCATTCCGAAGAGAGGAAATCAAGGTCATAATTCCCTTGTTCTTGATCCGATTCTTCTCTGAAGTCTTAGCTCTTTTCGCCGCACTTTTAATATTAGGCATATTATATCTAACTCCTTAATTTCCTTGTTCGATTCAAAAGCTGTGTAATCATAGTGTCCAAAACCTCAGGGTCAACCCTATTTTTTCACTATCCTGATCTTAATCATAATCGTAATCTAACTGCCGGCTGGAAAACGCAGGATACGTGGATTAAGAGCACTACTATGATTGCAATTGTGAAGATAGATATATAAATGAGAATACTGACATTTTTTGTGGGAATTCTTCTGATTCCGGTATGCTTTGCGGTTACCAGGACAGTGGTGTCGCTGGTTCATACGATCACACCTTTGTACAGCACGACCATACCTGTATCGGCTTGGGCCCTGGGAGGAGGATTCCTTTTCTGGATTGTTCTTTATTTCATCCTGCCACTCCCGATAAGAACTTATGTCCTGGCACATGAATTGACTCATGCGCTCTGGGGAACAATGATGGGTGCCAGGGTATTTCGCATGAAAGTGGCAAAGGATAACGGTAGCGTAACCATGTCAAAAAGTAATTTTCTGATCACGCTGGCACCGTATTTCTTTCCGCTGTATACAGTCATTGTAATAACTGGTTATTATATTTTATCCATCTTTTATGATGTTGAAGCCTATCATTTGTTCTGGCTGGGGCTTGTGGGCTTTACATGGGGATTTCATTTTACATTCACAATAAGTACACTCCTTCAACATCAGAGTGACATAAATGAATATGGCGCAGTTTTTTCTTATGCCCTGATATATCTTATGAATGTCGTTGGCATATGCATCTGGATAGTAACAGTGTCGTCCGCCACAATTGAACAGATGATCCGGTTTGCCGGGGTACATATGACGGAAACGGCTTCTGCCGTTTGGAGTTTCAGTCTGCAGGCTTTTGAAGAATTACGAAAAATCGTACAATAACTCAGGTACCCTCCCCGTTTTACAGAGTAAAGGGTGCAGGATACCGCAGGACCAAGCAAGTATATGGAAGTAACTGACAAGGAACTGCTGATCCGGTATAGGCGTGGGCAAGTTGATGCACTTGAGGCTCTTATAGAAAAATACCGCCGGCCTTTGTTTGGATTTATCATAAATATGATCCAAGGCCGGGATGAAGCCGATGAGATATTTCAGGAGGTGTGGCTCCGGGTTATACGGAAACATGTAAAATATAAACATGGCAACTTTTGCGGTTGGCTTGTGAGAATTGCTCACAATGTGATCATTGACAGAATAAGGAGAAGGAAGCCGGAACTGAGCCTGGATGAAGAACATGAGGAAGGGTTGTCGCTGGGGCAAATGATGCAGAGCAATGAACCTGAACCCGCAACCAGGATGGCTTTGCAGGATTTGAGTGTAAGAATAAATGAAGCGGTAAATGTTCTGCCGGCCGAGCAAAAGGAAGTTTTCCTGATGCGTGTACAGGCGGAACTATCCTTCAGCGAGATAGCCCGGATACAGAAAGTGTCGATAAATACAGCCCTGGCCAGGATGCAGTATGCACTCGGCAAGATGAGGACGATTTTGAGTAAGGATTACAGGGAATTAAACGAAAAATTTGACTCTTGAGAACCTCCACAAAGAGGAGGAAAAAATGAACTGTGAAAAGATACAACAACAGATATTGCTCAATCAAACGGGTGAATTGTCAGGACAGGAGTTTGAGACCCTTTGCAATCATCTGGTCGAATGTGAAAAATGTCGTAAGTATCGCGACGACATTGAAAAAGTAATGTCTGTGGCCAGGACTTCATTGCCTGCCGGAGAACCAGGCGCCGCTGTCATGGCAGGAATCCTTGCAGCCGCAAGGGAAGAATCAAATCGGAAGCCCCTTTTCTTCACGCCTGCTTACATGCAGTGGGCAGCCTGTGCAGCCGCGGCTGTATTTATCATTTGTGGAACAGCTTTGTGGTCCTTTAGAGAAAAACCTGTCAGTGCCGCCAGCCAGATGAGCACAATAGCAATGGCCGTTGGATCCGAAGAAGTACTGCATGCCATAAGCCAGTCCGGAAAAACAGAAAAGGACCAGGAACTTCAATCCCTGGCATCCCAACTTCTGCTCATGGAAGGGTTTATTGTGGAAGAACATCCCGCCGAAATTGAATTCAGCGACGCGGTCGACGAGCGCCAGCCCACAGCTCTTCAATTGCATAGTATTGACGCGTTTGAGCTGCAAAGATGTGTATGACCACATCAAAATAGTCAACCACAATCCAGCCTGACTCAGGATCGCCAGAACGGCGATGTGCTTGTACACCCTCTTTTTTCAGCAGGAATTGGATCTCATCGGCCATGGCATTCAACTGTGGCGCACTCGAACAGGAAACAACAACATAATAATCTGTAACACTGGAGGTTTTCCTGACATCAAACACACGGATATCTTCACCCTTCTTGTCCTCTAAAACTTTTTGCGCTCTCTTTATAATTTCAGATGCTTTGATGGTTGTCCTCCTTGTTACCTTACATACAGATTATGTTCGGCAATATACATCTCAACTGCCCGTGGCACAAGATAACGGATACTCATACATTCCGCAATCCTGTGCCTTATATCTGACGAAGAAATATCAATCAAGCGGTTGGTTACAATGTTTTCCAGAAGTTTTTCCGGCCACGGCGGATCAAGGAACAGATCTTTTTTCTGGATCTGAGCAATATTTACGCCGGGCCGGCCGAATGTCACAAATGTACAGAGATTCAATAAATCGTTGATATCTTTCCAAAGGTGCAGTTCGAGTAGTGAATCAGCGCCAATGATGAAATGGAATTCTACAGATGGATATATCTTTTTCAGTTCACGTACTGTGTCAATCGAATAAGATGGTCCGCCACGTTTGATTTCAATATCACTCATTTCGAAACGCATATCATCCTCAATGGCAGTGTCCAGCATTGCCATGCGGTGTTCTGCATCTGCCAGAACGGACGGTTTTTTATGCGGCGGTTTTGCGCTGGGAATAAAAAATATCCTGTCAAGGTCAAACGTCTCCAGTGCACTTTGGGCAAGAATCAGATGACCAGTATGAATGGGGTTAAATGTCCCTCCAAGTATTCCGATTCTATTGTTTGGTTCTGCCGTCATTATCCAGATAACATTCCAAATTGCCGGTGAAATCCTCCAGCTATTATTCACAGAATATCAGTGTCTGGTCAGATTTTCGAGGGAAAGCTGAATAATTTTTCCGGGAGATTACCTGGATGTATGTCCCGTCTTTACAATGGCAGGAACCTTTTTAAAAGCTGACACTTTACTTCTCCTGCCCGACTAAGATGCAAAAACACTCACCCTTTAGATCTTACCCGCTTTTCATATCCGCTGAATGCCAGTTAATGCATATACGGATATATCGGAAGATCATTCAGGCTCAAGTCGGTCGGAGCACTTATTACAAATAAGAACGCTGCGACAAACAGTGTTATTAAAATAACGAGCGTCCAGAAAGCGGCATCATAAATTAACTTAGTCGCATTCTCTTCCAGCTCATCCATTTGTTTCATGTGGACGTTATGAGCCCATGATTTTACTGTAATTATCGGATGCATATCACACCTCCTTTCCTGCTCATTTCTCCCCGTCCCCATATATATTATCCTCCTGTGGAGCGATTTTGTCCAGCAAATATCCGTTCCTTCAATACCCGCTTTTTCCCCTCCATTTTGTTATGAATCATCCAAAATACCAAAATCCCAGGAAAATTAATCACGGAATATTTTAGGTGGTCGGGGCGTCGGGATTTGAACCCGAGACCTTCAGCGCCCAAGGCTGACGCGCTACCAGGCTGCGCTACACCCCGCCATTTGAAGCTCTAAGAAATATTGTGAACTTAACCTAAAAGTTACTAGTACTCAAGTATTTCCAAATATATCGGAAATTCGCCTGATCCTCTTTGGTCTTACGTTTGTTTTGAAGATATCTCGATCTCTATTTCACGGGAATTAGCAATGTCTCGCGAGTACCTGCCAGTACAGGTGGAATTCCACGCAGGTTGACATAAAAATCTTCCAGTACAGCTTGAGATGGTTTAGCAAAGCGGATACTCCAGCTCGCACCTTTTGATGTATCGGATCGGGTCACATGGAACCTGTGGGCCGTTCCTATGTTGTCCTTTTCCTCTACAACACTGCCGTCCGGATTGACAAGCATTGCCTTCACAAGTTCACCAGGAGAATCACCGGCAACCTTGACTACAAATTCCTTAACACCGGCGGGAACATAGAAAAAGAATTCACCCATGGTGGAAAGCAGGTGCATGGATCCGGTCTCTGAAAAAGCGCAGACCTGCCGGGTTGATGAGGAAATCCGGGCAGTGTTAGAACCGGGTTCGCATACTAACCGGTGTGCGCCGGTTTCCACCGCATTGAACGTGTATGAAGTGTCCTGGCCGGGAACCGCCTCTGCGAGTGTTGTTTCTTTACCAGACGGTGTAATAATTCTTACTTTTGCGGGTGTTTTATGTCCTTTTCCAACTGGTTCAACACGAATTACAAACTTCACTTCCCTGCCGGACTCTGCCCACAGAAGAAATCCTGCGCGCTCACGTTGACGTACCATGCAACTGTTTATTGTGTCGGATTTTGTTTCCCTGACAAGCGGTTGCCACTGGATACCTTTTAATTCAAAAGGCAGAACAGACTTTATCTCTGCCTGTGCCGGAAACCATGCGTCGATCTGCTTTTTATCAAGCGTATAAACCTTAGTCTGTCCATTACACTCAACGGTCAACCGGCCCGTGATATCAACAAGTTGCCGGTCTCCATTCATGTCCATGTATGCCAGCGGCATTCTTGCAACAGGATCGATAATACGGCAGTTTGCGAATGTCAAACCGCCCATATTGTCGGCTCCAGAGGGCGCGGATGAAATTTGTATGGGTGATTGATCGGGTTTACCGGCAAGACAGTTAAGAAGTTTACAGTTCTTGAAGTGAATTTTGCATCCTTCAGCGGGCTTACCGCGAACCGCAATTCCGGTTCCTTCACTCCCCTTAAAGGTACAGTTCACAAATTCCATCACACCATTAACTGCCGTTGTACCCACTTCATCGCCAGTCGATATACCAACAGCACTACGGCATCCAACAGATCGACAGTTTTCCAGCCGGACGGAGATTGGAGTCGTGGCTGCCGTTAGTTGCTTGAGGTAAAACTCATAGGCGCCGCCTTTGTTATTCTCTGAAACACAGTTGCGCATGACGCAATTGACCAGTTTCTCATCCGGCATGTTTGGTTCGAAATCAATTCCGGCCATCGGGGCCGTACCTGCAGTGTTTTTGAGGATGCAATTTTCCATGAGCAGGTTCTCGGCGCTGATTACGCTTACACCCTGTCGATAGTTGTCAATGCAGGTTACATCTTTGATGTGAATGTCTTTATTGGTAATACCCCGCCTGGCAACTCCAAGATATATACCGTCTCCACCGCTTTCCGCCAGTATCAGACCATATACGCATACATTGCTGCAACTGCGGATACTCAACGTATGCCGCCATTCAGCATGTTCATATTGGCCGGGATCATCGTAGTCCTGCCTCCACATACGGAATTCAGCACCGTATCCGTTCAACGTAATGTTCTTTTTCAGGGATGCAGTGAAAAGCGAATCGGCCTTGCCTTTGAATGACCCGCGCTTTGCCTGTATGACCACTCCCCGTTCAAACACGATTTCCTGGTCACTGGCAAGCTGGATCTTGTCTACCACCCACGGCCTTCCCGTATTGTTGACTATCAGTTTCCTGACACCGGAATCAATGGCGGCCTGGAGTATTTTTGTCGAATTATCCGGATCAAATCCCCACCATGAGGCATGTGCAACCAGGCGTTTCCCCGACTGTATTTCCCGGGTAAGATCTGTGAGACTTGCAGGAATTTTTCCGGTGGATTTCGTGCAACACGAAGACAGAATCAGCAGATAAGAAACCATAACTGATATGGCGAAACACCGTAAAATAATATTCATGAATATTTTTCCTCCCAAATTCAACAAACTTCGATCAGTTTTACTACAGGAAGCCTTGTTGATTAACATGAAAATATTCGGCTGTCTATCGCAATTAACCTGCGCCAGCCAACATCAATTGTGAAATGTGACCCTGTAAACTTGTAAATCACCAAAGATCTTCATGTCCTGTTTTCAGGAAGCAGGTCATGCTTAAAGCACGATTCCATGCCGGCACTTGGGTTATTTGGCCGTTGAAACAATGCATTTCAGAGCCGGAAGAATCACTAGATTGTTGGCCAATGGATAGTTATCGATTTTACATTTGAGTGACAATTAAAAATCCACTTCTGGCAAGATACAAGTAAAGATTAGAAGGAGGAGGGTTATGAAAAGAGTTCGATTCATCATTCTTTGCTTAACCTGTTTTTTCCCCCTCCTATGCCTCTCCGAAACCATTACTGATAATTTGGGCGGTGTTTACGAAAATGCCCAGGTAGTAATCGTGAATCCAACTCATGTTTTTATTACTTACACAGAAGATTCTAAAACAGCAGGAGCAGGTATTCGTTTACAGGATTTGCCGGAACATCTTCAAAAGCGTTTTAATTATTCTCCGCAAAAAGTACAGGAGTATAGAGAAGTAATGGCACAACGAACTATCGAGGCAAAAAAATATCAACCTGTAATAACATCCTACAGTATTACTCCCGATTCATACCAACCTCCGATAGGTTCCTATAGCCAACCTATTGGTTCTTACCAGTCTGAGATAGTTTCATACAGTCTCACTCCAGCCTCTTACCAACCCGCAATTGCGCCATACAGTCAACCTCCCGATTCTTATCAGCTTCCGATAGCGTCTTACAGCCAACCCCTGGATTCTTATCAATCCGAAATTACTTCATATAGCCAGACGCCTGCCTCTTACCAGCCTACCGTAGCTTCATACAGTCAATCTCCATATTCTTATCAGACCGCCATAGCTTCATATAGCCAAACGCCCGGTTCTTATCAGCCTCCAATAGCTTCATACAGTTTAACTCCTGCTTCTTACCTGCCTTCAATTACCCCAACAGTTACGAATTATCCTGTTCTGCCTGGAACAAGCGTCAGGGATCATAAGCAAAATGGAACTGTACTGCCTCGGTCAGGGATTAACACTTGCAGTTCAACCTTGAACAACAATCAATACAAAGCAATTTCCCATAAGCCCAATGTCTTTGGAGAAATTGAAACGGAAATAAAAGATCAATATGGACAAACAATAAGAAAGAATACAACAAGCAAGCCTAATGCATTTGGTGAAACTCAAACCGCCATAAAGGACCGATCCGGACGAACAATCGGAAAAGCCGTAACAGGTAAACCTGACGTATTTGGTAAAATTGAAACAGTTATCAAAGATCAATATGGGAAAGCCGTGGCAAAGGCTACTACAAGTAAACCAGATGTTTTTGGAAAGACTGAAACTATTATCAAGGATACACATGGAAAAACTACTGGAAAGGCAGTCTCAAGCAAGCCTAACGTATTTGGAGAAACTGAAACCATTATCAAGGATCAATACGGACGGGATATTGGTAAAGCGGTAACTAGTAAACCCAACGTATTTGGTAAAACCGAAACCAGAATTAAGTATAGATATTAGAACCTATCTCAAAATTGGTTTGAACCATGATTGCATGGATTTTTGTGCCGGGCAAGGCGCGCGTGCAGGTGGAATACCCGCAAAGGTCTTTCCCTTGCACGCGCAACAAAGCTCCGGCGTAAAATCCATGCAACCATCTTGGGCACAGCGTCTTCTGCTCTGCCGCGGCGTTATCGGTGAGGGGCCAAGACCGCTGAGGGTATTGACCCTTCGCCGCCGCCTGGCGGTCAGGGCAGAACTCGCTGTGTCATGGCCAAAACAATTTTGAGATAGGTTCTAGTAATCTGATGCCCTAACCGCCTACTTTATGGCCTTGAATGTGTTGATGATTTTGTCGCAAGTCACTGGTTTATGTAACAGGGCAAAATGAGTTTTATCAGCGGTTATTTCTTGAATCTTTTTTGCTATTCCGAATCCCGTACAGAATATAACAAACGGCATTTCCCGCTTTTCCTGCCTGCATATCTCCTGAATTTCCAGGCAAGCCTGATAACCATCTTTTACCGGCATATGAAGATCCAGTAACAGGATATCATAATTCCCAGCCCGAAAAGCATCTACCGCCTCTGCTCCGTTTACAACCACATCGATACTGCTGGCAGAATATTCAGCGCTAAGAATCATTTTAAACAACGATCCTATCATTGTTTCATCATCGGCAATCAGTATTTTCATATATACCTGTTAATAAGAGGAAAGCTATCAAGCGCCCTTATCATAAACAAGACCGGATTCTTTTAGTCCTCAAGTTGATTCAAATGGGGCAACTAGAACAGGTTTTACTGGGAGTGGAGAAGGCTAATAAAAAGAAGGGGCGAAAGTGCGTCCACTTTCGCCCCTATAGCAAATGGCGAACTGGTCGAATTCGCCACTACTGGGAGGACTATTTTTACAAATTTATATCTGGCGGGAATTATCACATGGAAGCACAAGAAATGTCACCCTAGACAAATAACCTATATACTACGTAGCTTAGTTTAAGTAGTAAATTCATCCTCCTAAGTTACCATTTCCGGGAGGGTTACTGGCAAAAGTTGTGAGGATTGTTAGGAAAACTGAAAAAAATGGGCAGGTTTATATTGCAACCTGCTCATTTTTGGCAAGTATGCGCTTGATGAGGCGCGAACTCATAACCTTCAGCTCCGGAGGGCGATTAACCGACAATAATCCAATATTATTTAGTTTGTTCAGCTCAGGAATTATTCGGCTTTATCAGTGCTTGAAACGTTCCAATTAGATCCTCATACGTTACTGGTTTTTGAAGTATGGCACAACGGGAGGTATCAGCAGCTATTTCTTCAAGTTCTTCCGGTATTGGAAGTCCGGTACAAAATATTACATATGGCGTTTTTAGATTTTCTTTCCTGCATATTTCTTGAATCTCTAAAAAAGCCTGACAACCGCTTTTTACGGGCATACTGAGATCAAGCAACAAAATATCATAATTACCTTTCTGGAAATAATCTACCGCCTCTGCCCCATTAACAGCAAAATCTATAACGCTATCTGGAAACTCAGAGGAAAGTATCATCTTGAACATTGACCTGATTTTTGTTTCATCATCGGCAATCAGTATTTTCATATATGCCTGTTATTAAAAAGGAAAATCAGAATGCCGTCGAGAACAAAGGAAACAAGCTGAGGAAAATTAAAGAAGCAGAAGATGAAGGAAGTTTAAGACCGGGTAAATGTAACACTCTTCGTTAACCTTATTGAATACTGATTTTTTGTATCGCAGGCAAACACTGAGACAGCAATTTACTAATCACTTTTATTTTGTTTGAGTATTTATAGTTACATTCAATTTGCCCGCTTTTTTTCAATGGGTCTAGGATTTTATAGAATCCCACCCACTGATTTGAGCCTAATGTGTTATTGATATCCAGGAAAACATAGTTTCTGTCGTGAATAAAACGAAATCGCAAACTATCAGATTCAGCAATAACGACATTCCCGTCAAAATCATTTACAACAGGAACAAAATTGAAACCATACTTCTCAAATAGATAAGAGAATGACCGCCTGATAGCTGCTTTAAATCTTGAATTCATTATGCGCCCCTTAACCGTTCGGATACTTGCCAGTGATTAATTTCCTGTTCACAGGTCCAATTCGTCAGCACCAGGACTATCACATGGAAGCACAAGAAATGTCACCCTAGACAAACAACCGATATATTACTTAGGTGAGAATAAGTAGTAATTTTGCCCTTGTATGTGACCTGCCCCCGCAAACGAGTCCAGCTGATATGGTAGTGTAAATGCCCTGCTAATTTATTTTAGAATGCGGGGGAGAAACAGGGAATTAATTATATTTTAAATGAAGCTCTGCGGGCTAACGTGTATGCCAGGCCATAGCCTCTTCTTGGCGAAGGCTGGAAGCCCGCAGTTTCTTTGTGGAATCCGGCGTAGCAAAATCCGCATTCATCCCGCGGACTCCAATTCCGGGGTCTTCTGCGAAGACGGATAAAAAGAAGGGGCGAAAGCGCATTTCCTTTCGCCCCTATAAAGTAACGGAACTAGTCGAATTCCGTCACTCGTGGTGTGGCATTTCTTTTATAATTACTGTGGAATTATCGCATGGAAACACAAGAAATGTCACCTTAGACCAATAACCGACATATTACGTACATTGGTGTAAGTATCAGATTCGCCATCCTGAGTTACCATTTTGGGGTAGGTTACTAAAAAGATTTGGTAAGATTGTCAGGAAAACTGGAAAAGAATGGGCATGTTCACATTGTAACCAGTCCCGTTTTATCATCGGTATTCACCAGTGTATTGATTTTAGAATGCGGGGGAGAAATGCTACTTGCCCAATGAGAGGGACGTTAAGATGTCGATTAGAATGCTGTTTACTGTTTTTTTATTTCTCTGCTGATCTTTATCAACAGTTCTATCGCATTTGTTGAACCATATTTAGAGTTCCAGTCAATAGCCTCATCAACATCAGCACCATGGGAAATCAACATTTTTACATGGTTTGTTTTCATAAGAATAGCAGCACCAGACAGAATGCTACCCCTTGAACTCTCTGGAATATTAGGAGAAGGGTCTTTGTGATTTATTAACTCTGGATGTTTGATAATCTCTTGCTCAAACTCTTCAAACGACAAGCGATCCATCATTAAATCAAAGGGATTCTGAGCAGATTTTACATAGTGCTTTTTAAGAACTGGTTTACCGCAAGAAAACAAACATGCACATAAAACAATCATAACAACAATTGACAGATTCGTTTTCATTACCAGCAATGAGCATTTAAATATTCGCACAATCCCCCCATTTCTCCTGACTCTACCCCGCCCTCTTCCGAAACTCAAGTATGCCGTTAGAAATTGCCCAATGAGAAATACTAATACGCCAATTAGTTAACTGTGGAGAGTGATTGTTGCGTTCTTGTTATAGCCGAAGACCAAATGCTCATTCCTACTATGTAAACTGCCATCTGAATAAATAATCTTATAAGTAACTTCCAAAATGGGATTGCATCAGCCTGAAACTCTGCTCCCGTTAGCCAGAAACCGCAGTAAAAACCAAATACAAGTAAAATAAAACTGACTATTCCCGACAACTGATAAATACCTCGTGAAGCCCCCTTACTTAAAAGTAGAACTCCGAAATAGGCACTGGAAATATACCAACAAAACATTTCCAGCCAATTGACGAAACCCATCGAATCACGGTCTAAAAGAACTAATATAAAATAAAAAAAGAAGCATAATAGGTGTGACTTAAATTGGAACAATACCAACCTTGTTTTAGACGGTATCTTTTCCCAATCAGGGGCAGGCTTCAAGTAACCAAGGGACAGGAAACCAAGAAAGCCCATAAGCAACATCACAACCCTAGAGTAAAAGAAGATGTTTGAACCGCCCCAGTCCTCTCCGCCATCCATAAAAGCTGGGTATTTGCGAGGGTCTATGACGTTTGGAGGTAAAGTGAAAACCATTCCTAAGAGCACTAACAAAATCAGTGCAAATGGGAGAACAAAGCCCGGATAATACCACAGGGGCAATTTATATTGAGCATTAGGACTTGAATCCATGTAAAGAGATTAACAGAAATTGAAATGCAGGGAAAGAATGGAAGAACATCTAAACCCACCAATTAGAAATGCTACTTGCCCAATGAGAGGGACGTTAGCTTTATCAATGGATTCCTGTGACATGCACCCCCCCGTCACGCATTTCCGCCTTAAGACGGACGTGTTCTTTTCTATTCATTTTATCCCCACGAACCTTGTAAGTAATACTGAACATATTTGACGATACGGAGATAACACAGTTTGTCATCTCATTTACAAGAGCCTTGTTTGGGAAATATTTTGCAAGCTCATCCGTTGACATGGGTAAAAACTTATTCTTTTGGTAAAATTTTGCTACAGATTGGTATATGGAAGTTTCGATTTCTCCAGCGTTCTTCCTTATTCTTTGAAGCTCATCGTGATCACGCCTCTCTTGTATTGATCGATGACTATCTGCTTCTCTCATGTTATTTACGACAGACACAAGCAACGTCCTGTTGCTGGCATTGCTTATTTGGTTCGCACATACAAGAGCGTCATCCCAAGATCTTTTAGGTAAAAGTTCATAAATACGATTCATTCTAATTATGTCCTCATCCGTAGAGAGATTGTTTGTAGGATAGCCCATCATTTGTGCCAGTTCTGCTTGTGTTTTTCCTGCATTAATGATCTTGCGATTTTTAAGCCATGCATTTTCAGCCCCATGGTTTCTTTCCTGAATATAGAAAGGAATAGCTATCGCAAGTAGAACGCCGATAATTACAATGCAGGCAATCCGCTTTATCCACCTTACCGAATGCCATTTTAAATTTTGGTTAGGGGAGTTCATTTAATGTTATTTGATGTCTATTCTAACGTCTTGTTTCTTCCCGCATTTTGGACATGTAAAGTCTGAACTGATTGTTGCCATGCCCTTGGGAAGCGTTGTTCCAATCTGTTGCTCTGACAAAAAACTACATGAACGACACTGTTTCTTGTAATATAAACATTTGGAATCTTGTTTAACGATAACAGCTCCCGTTGGAATAATTGTGCGATTGCCTTCCTTCAGTTCCTTGAGTAATTCTTCAAGACGTTTTTCTGTAACTGTCCATTTCGATTCCGGTTGTGCATGTTGTTTCCGATAATGTTTTAATTCCACAGCGAACATTTGAACTGCTAAATCTGTTTTCCACACAGGGTTTTCAAGTAAGATGACTGCCGTGACGTAAGAGTGTCGTTCTAGCGTTTCAATAGCCTCAGAAGTATTTCCTTTACGGAGAGATTGTAGAGCACTGACTTCGGCAACAAGCGTTCCTCTCTGGATTCCAATTGCCCCATGAACATCGGCAGAATCCTCAGAATCAGCAAGTACAATAAATGTCAATACCGCCATGCTCACAAGACATATCATCATAGAATATTTCATGATCCTTCCTTTCTAAATTCGAACATTCCCCCACTTACCGACCACTTTGAATCGGCGTTGAGGGGGGGCTATATTATTTTGTGGTCTGTTCATCCTTCTGCTTTTCGGGAGTCTTTCGCCGTAACTTCAATATCAGAACAATGTTAAAAATTAAACTGATGGGAAATCCTATAGTAAATATTAATGCAATATGTTTTAAAAATAATTTATTCCCGACATATTGACCTGCACGATATTCTCCTTTTCTTTGATGCCCATTTCGGTAAGTAGAAACGCCGAAGCCATCAGGACTGCCGTTCTTAACATCTCCTTCATACTTATCCCCATTAGCATAAGAAATAACGCCTTTCCCCTCACTTTTGCCATTCTTAAACTCTCCCTCATATTTAACCCCGTTAGCATAAATATAAGTTCCAATGCCATTTTTCACGCCATCAACAAACTCTCCCTCATACTTTGCACCATCTCGTAAAGTAAGAATGCCTTTGCCATCCCGTTGCCCCTTCTTATATTCCCCGTCATATTTACATGCATCCCCTCTGATAAAAAAGAAGACACCTTTACCATCGAATTCCCCGTTTTTGAAATCGCCTTCGTATCTTTCACCGCTACGAAATATAAGAACACCTTTTCCTGTTCGTGCCCCGTCTTTGAAATCGCCATCGTATTTGCCACCATTAGAATAGATGAGAATGCCTTTGCCATCGTATTGACCATTCTTGAACTCACCTTCGTATCTGTAGCCGCTTGCATTGGTCAAAACGCCCTTGCCATTGAACAAGCCGTCCTTCATCTCGCCTTCATATACAGAAGCATCGGGTAAGGATATTTTGGTTATCCCATTTGTGCCCTGATCTGCCCTCAAGTAACAGGTGCAGGTGATTATGAGGAACAAGACAAGCCATCGCAAGGAAGTTATTTGTTTCATGGTTAAATTGGTTTTCATACGCCTCCCACTTTCCTCATTCTACTCCGCCATAATTAGAAACTCAAGTATGCCCTTTTAAGAATGCCCGTTTAGAAATAATACGCCGACGAGGGGGGATGTTTAAGGAGGAGGGTGATTTGCTTCCTGTTACAATAACGGCAAAGACTAAAAACACTTCCAGTCCCATTCTGCCATCACTTGTTCGACTGAAATACCCGTAAATACATACGTCGCTGTCTCTTCCATTTTCCAATCAATACCTAACTGGAAGCTCTCATTCGCAATAAGAATAAACGGAATGGGAGCGATGCTTAAGACGTTGTACCGAGGAATTGGATTCACCTGTATCCATTCGTTAGTATACTTTTGGTCAGAATTATGCACTGGTAAACACGGTGGTTCGTCTTCTATTACACCTCGTTTTATATTAGACAAAGCATCGTTGTGTAGTGAGCGTATTTCGTTCCTAAATTGGATGAACACAATGGAATGCATTAGTCCCCAGCTCGCAATGTGTAGAAAAACGTATAAAAGAATAAGCATTCGTCGTATAGGTCGTGAAAGCCAATTCGTACCGCCGATTAAAATCAAGTAGACCAACAAGCATATGACCAAAGGCAATACAAGATGCTGAACATTCATATCTACTGCTTAAACGATTCTCCTCTTGAGATACTTAGAAATGCTACCCGCCCAATGAGAGGGAGAGGAAGAAATGGGCGATGAGGGTATTTATAGAAGGACGTTCATAATGGCGATTAGTGCTTTTCTCAGTATTTCTCGACTATATCATCTAGTGTGTCGAATGTTTTATCTCTTCCTGATGATCTCAATTCGAACCCCCTTGAATTTGTAGTATATCGAATGCATTGTCCCCAAGCGTCTTGCAGATCCGATAAATCATTTAAAAATGTGATATGTTTTTGATTTTTATCCCTTGTCATATCCTGAAATGATTTTGGGTATATTCCGTACTCATGGCGGTATACAACAATGGCAGCATGAGCTGTGCGGAATGCGGTTCTCGTCTTTGGTATCGGATCGCTTTGAGTGTAACGAGTTCTTTCACTAAAAATCGCCATAATAAGCAAGACAAGGCAGGCAACACCAACAACCCCACAAGCAAAGGCAGGCAAATGCTTAGAACGGGAAAAGTAGAATATGGCATTTTTCAGCATTATCCAAGCGACGACAAGGAGTGGGGACAGAAAAATAACAAGAATAGATTTCCCCGTACAAAACACATTACCCTCCAGTTGCCAGCATCATAACCTTTACTGAATGAAACTCAAGTGCCGTTAGAATGCCCGTTTAGAATTGCCTAGGAAAATGGGCGTGGTAGAGTTGAAGTAGATGAAAATAACATCAACATTGAGCATCGGTATTATTGCAGCGTGTTGTGCGATAATTACTGGATGTGTTTCACCAAAACTTTCAGATGAAGCCACTTTTGAACAAACTAAAGCCAAAGCTATTGGAGGCGACGTAAAGGCACAATTCGAACTGGGGTGTTGCTACGACAATGGTAAGGGTGTTGAAAAAAATTTGGTTGAAGCCGTTAAGTGGTACAAAAAATCCGCTGAACAAGGGTTGGCTCAGGCTCAATATAACATAGGGGGGTGTTACAAAAAAGGTGAGGGTCTGGGGAAGGATTTACTAGAGGCGGTTAAGTGGTACAGAAGGGCTGCTGAACAGGGATTGTCAGAGGCTCAGTTCAGTCTAGGATTTTGCTATTCCTACGGTGAAGGTGTTGAGAAAGATTTTGTTGAAGGCGTTAAATGGTATCAAAAAGCTGCTCTACAAGGAAATGCATATGCTCAGTTGAGTATGGCATCATGTTACTATGACGGGCAAGGTGTAGAAACGAATCATGTAGAAGCCGTTAAGTGGTATCTCAAGGCTGCTAAACAGGGAAACGCACTTGCTCAGTACTTCGTGGGATTATGTTATTACAGCGGAAAAGGTATAGAAACTAACTATGTAAAAGCAATTAAGTGGTTTCAACAATCTGCCGAGCAAGGGAATGCAGAGGCTCAGTGCAGTTTGGGGTTTTGCTATGCCAATGGTAAAGGTGTAGAAAAAGATCTGGTAGAAGCTATTAAATGGTTTCGTAAATCTGCCGAACAGGGATATGCAACGGCTCAATACAACCTAGGACTTTGCTATGTTAATGGACTCGGTATAATAGAAGATAATATTGAAGCATATAAATGGTTTTTAATTGCTGGTACGAATGGAATCGACCAAGCTGTAGAAAAAGGGCGAGTATTAGAAAAGAAATTGTTGCCTGCTCAGATTGAAACCGCAAAACAAGCCGCTAAGAATTTTATAGCAAACCCAATTTATAATAAGAAATAAACCCCTCTCCCCTGCCATCTAGAAATACTACTTGCCCAATGAGAGGGACGTTAAATGCCCTGCTAATTGATTTCAGAATGCGGGGGAGAAATGGGAGAAGGGAAGACGTTATTCTTTTATTTTCCGATTCCAAGGCATAGTTAACGAAAGCAGATACATAACGCCTGATACAACAACAGGAATTAGGAATGTTGTTAACTCTGAAGATAAGTAATTACTGAACATTACTTTCTTGGTATCAAAACCATTTACAAAGGCACAAATCTCTTGAGCCTCTCTGATAGACATAAAAAGATTTACACAGCCGATGACAAACAAGATAATCGCAAAGAACTTCAGGACTTGTTTGGGTTTTTGGGCTTTAACAACTTCTTCTCTTTTCTTCCATGAAATCCTAACTGCCCATATTAAAACAACTACAGACACTAAAACTGCAACGAAAAGAAGAATGTTCATAAGCTGTCGTCTGCAAGTTCGACAAAGTTTTCAATATGATAACCTGAATAAATCTTATGTTTCTTGATATCTAACACAACTACATGTCCAGCCATATTTGGAATCTCACCTAAAAAAATATATGTATCATCTTTTTTAAATGGATATTTTTTAAGCATTTTCTTGTTCAGTCCTGTAGCATTAAAGCGAACAAGACTAAGTTTTCTAGGAATATTTACTTTCTTTGTTTTCTTCTTCACTCTCCTCATCTTATCCTTCCCCCTCTCAAAACTCAAGTGCCCTTAAATGCCCTTCTTGCCTGCGTTAAATGTTAGAATCGCCAATAAGAAATCGTTAAGAATGCCCATACTAATTGATTTTAGAATGCCCGATGAGAAAATGCTAATACGCCCATTGAGAGTGCCGTTTTAGAATGCCCAACAAATGCCCGAAGATGGCGTTAAGATGACCTAATTCTTTGGGTTATTGATGGGACGATTCGGAGGGGGACGAAGATTAGAGGAAATTGCTCTGCGTCGTCTTAATAGCGTCAGGATTCCAATTGTAATGATTCCAAGGATAAGTTGTTCGACAGCCAATACTATAACAACTAACTGTGTTTCACTGTCGTGCAACAGATAGTTTAAGCCATTACCATACAGAACATAGAGAAAGTTGCGGATGCCTGTTGTAATCAGAACTATCACAGCATAAGTGCCGACTATTAATCCAAATGACATTTTCGGGAAAAGACACACAACAAGAATAGGAATTACAACTGGACATATGAGACCAATGAACTGTAATGCCATGAACCAACCTAGATTCCAATAACAGCCTACACAAAGAGACAACAGGGACAACGTTAAAATATGACGGTAACGAATCATGGTAAACCTGCTTTTATCCACCTTACCCAATGCCATTTTAAATTTTGCTCAGGGGCGTTCATTTTCATTTCTTCTTCGTCATATTGTCATTAAGTAATTGCTTCTGAATGCTCTTACGGAATTCTTTAGTATTTAGCCAAAAAACTGAACCGTCATTTAACAAAACATTACCTCCTTTACCGTTATGATTTGCTGGAAACTCAAAAACAATGGGCATGTTTGGATCATTTGTTGGACTGGAATCACAAATATAAACGTAATCAGTCCATTCGTTCAAATTCGAAAGAGAACCTGCGATATGTTTGCTCGAAGGACAGATAAATAATCGTGGTGGTAGTTTCATTGTTATAGCAAGAGTCTGTAAATCTTGAGGATATCGCTCGTTATGATCCACTGAATACATAGACAGCGATATTCCTATTTGGCGTATATTACTCATACATTGTGTTCTGTTTGACCTATGGCCATCTGTAATGCAAACAGGAGCAAGGAGCAAAATAATGGGTAGCACAAGACAGACCATCCCTAAAACGCCACAAACAAATGCAGGGAAATATTTGGAAGTGGAAAAATAGAACTTCGCCTTTTTCAACATAATCCAAGCGAGAATTACAAGGAGAATAAGAAAAACGCAAAATCCTAATGTAAATATCACATCCATTACTCCCCTCCCACTCTTCCCATCTTACTCCGCCAATTAGCCAAATTCAAGGGTTGTTAGAGTGCAGGGAGAATTGCGTTTTGAACAACTACAAGAAGTTATAACAATTTGTAGAGTAATGTGGGCGGGAAACTATTTACTTCGGAAGACTAAGAGGGGCGGTTTAGGGAAATGGTTTAGAGAGACCATTAAGTTACCATTTACGGAGAAACTTTATATTGGATTACAAATCCGGAGGGCAGACTACATAGAACATCACACTTTGCCCGCCTCTTTCCCTTCTTCATGAAGAAAGACTGACCGGGACTGCACCTTTCAATGATTGTAAGCGTCGGTCTGTCGTACCCAATCAAACACTCATTGTTCATGCAACGAAAGTCGCACGAGGTGTGTTCGCCATAAGTAGTTCCGATTTGTATATCCTTCTCTGCTTCGTCAAATATGGACAGACCTGAACGATCAACGACACCCATCAACTGCCCCTTGGGCAGCGGATACATTGTTAACTCCAATGGTTTTGAAAAACGAATGTTTTTCTCTCTCAGGAATTTGTATTCCTTGTGGAACGCAATCAAGTCATACCTTGTCTTGGCATTGACATCGAGCTGCACCTTTCCATCCTGTCCCGTGGGACCCAGAGCAACAGTCGAGTTCAAACCGGCATCGCAAATGACGACAAGAGCATCTTCCAGTGGTGACTTCTTCCCCGCAATCGATGAATTCACTGTTACGATAGTCTTCCCTTCGCCTGCCACTAGAGCGTTCGCAGGAGGAGAAGCAGGTTTCTTTTCTTCGGGTTTAACAGCACTCTGAGGAGTCATCTGACTGGAAGCACCAACTATTTCGTTTGTCTTCAAATCTATACTTCCTTTAACCTGTGCTATCTCATTATTGACCACCAAGGCATCATCAATCTTTAAGTTCTTGGTCAAAGTATCCTGTATTGTCTTAAGTCTACCAATGTATAGAGTCGCCAGTTTTGCAAGATCCTTCTTCTTGTCAGATTCTACTGTTGCCATAATTCCTTTGTATTTTTCTTTCAAAGCCTTCAGTTCTACTGGAGTCTGGTCAGTAACGTTATCTGGAATGCCATTTGCTAATTTTACATCAGCCTCCTCCTGTCTAACCGCCATAACACCTTTAAGATCGGCTTTTTTCGCTATTACCTGTTCAAGGGTATCCAGCTCTTTTGCGTATTCAGCCAAAATAGTCTTGGATTTAGCGGCGTAGGTTAGCGAAATCGCAAGAGACTGTTCCTGATAAATCTTTTGGGCATTAGCAAATTCTGCATTCTTGTTGTTTTCTTGAGCAATGGATAAATGGGTAATAGAAAGCGAGAAGATTAAGACCATAACAGAAATCAGCTTCCTCATAAGTCCTCCAGTATTGTGGCTAGATATTAACTAGAGAACAGCACAAAAACAAGGATGAATTCTAACCGGGCAACTTAACGGCGTATTACCAAGCCTTTTAGGAAACATTAAAGCGGGGTATTGAAGTGTAATTGAGAGGGCGAGGAAGAGGGCGATTACTGGTTTGATTTCCATTTAATCAATTCTACGAGTTCCTTCATTGTGAAATTATTTGTAAGTTTTATCTCCTCCTCGGAAAACTTGAATTTGAATTCGTCCTCAATCATTTCCTGTGCATCAACGGCATCAAGGCAATCAAGATATGCCCAAAATACTATGCGACAGGGATCATCAGGGATAAACATAGAGGGTTTCCATTCTATTGTTTCACTGATAATCTTGAACAACTTGGATGCAATGTGCCAGTCGTCATTATTCCAGTAAGATCGAACATCAATTCCCTCTCGTTCTTTAAGTTGTTTCTTGATGTCTTTAACGATGGGTCTGATTCTATCTTGATACATGGCATACTCGAAGATCCGACCAAGAACAGGAATCTTCTCAAACCTAATTTCCCATTTGCTTGGCTTTGTTGCATCTATCAATGTGGCATCTAGTGGTTTCATCTTTTAATCCTTCACTACGCCCATTGAATCGCCGTTGAACTTGAGTCAATTCTTTGGATTATACAGAGTGACAACATTCCCCTCCATGTGCATTTTGAGCTGTAAAACATTTACCGTAATCTTCAGGACTTCCAATAGCGACACATCCTTGCAAGAGAACGCAAGAAGTGGAGCATCTATAGGTAAAGCATATGGAGGACAGGATTGGATTATAGCGGATTCGTGAAGTCTAATCTGAAGTCGTGTTTCTTCTTTCTTTTCCGCTCCGGTGCCATATTCAGCGACACAGTGATTGTAATCATCAACAACATCGAAAATATTAGCCTGCCTGAAGTCGATCTCAGGGACAATGATAGCAGCTAGTCTCTTTTCGATATCTTTTCGTATTGCATCATCTTCCTTAGCTGTCATTTTACCGTGCAATACCTTATCCTTATCAGTCCACGTCTTGAGATTATGTTCAACAATACAAGGCTTAAGAGCAGTGCCATCCATTAATACACATATAAGAAACGATCTATCATGGCGAATTTGAGAAGTTCCATGGTAGTTAAAGAAATACCACCATTTCTCCCTGTTAATTCCTATACCACTGATTAAAGAGAGAGATGCCTGAGATAAACGAAACTGGTCATAGTCCGGATTCTTCTGCTTCAGTTCCGCCTGTGCAATCGTAATCGCCTTTTCTAACGACAATGGTGGTAAGAGCGAGTTAGTGTTCCAAACGGGAGAGTCGGAGATTTGCTTCCGAGTTGCTGGTATATAGTAATTACCTCCGCAGTTGCAATCCCTCCATCCATGGTCGCACTCCCAGTAAAGCAACACAGAACCATCAGACTCCAGTTTTTCTCGTAGTTCTTTGACCCATTTCTTCTCTGGTGAACCCGCTTGTATTACTTCTGCTATACTGAGAGCGAACAAGAACATAATTAATAGTGTTTTTTTCATTTATTTCTCCTGCCACCTTACCGAATGCCATTCTAAATTTTGGTTAGGGGCGTTCATTAATTTGTTTCTTATTATAGCCTTACCTGAAATGAAATTATTCCACTCTCCCTTTTCTTTCAGCAGGAGCATAGATATAGAAAACTTTACCGATAATACTGCTTCGTTTAATTGCCCCAAAATACCGACTATCGTAACTATTCGTGGCGTTATCTCCAAAAACCAAATACTCATTATCAAAAAGGCGAATACCATCTTTCGGTGTTTCATAAAAAGCTTTGTTGTAAGCCTGCGGAAATAAATATCCCGAATAACCATTTTCTCTCGAAGAAATCTTTGCAAATATCGGTGGCTCTAGAAGTTTCTGTCCATTTACAATTATATAAGGCGGATTGATTCTTACTGTATCACCGGGAATTCCAACAATTCTCATACAGAAATATTTATTCTTTTGAAGTCCTTGAACACCGGAAATGTTAAATACTGCAATGTCACCTCGCTGTGGATTTTTGAAATAGTAAATTAATTTATTAACAAGAACATAATCACCCCTACTCAATTGTTTCCCTTTTGCATCCCTTTTTGCCCCAATAAAAGTAGGAGACATTGACATTGAAGATATCGTGAATGGGTGAACTAGAAATTGATGGACAAGAAAAACAGGCACAAAAGATGTCACAATAAATATACCGGAAAATACGAACCAACCTTTGAAACCTATTTTCGGAATAGGACAACGACATGAATCCGCCATAACAACCAGACTAAAAACAAGGGCGACTATCCAGTAACAAATCGTTGAGTATGGCAATGAAGGTATTTTTGTAGATAAGAAGATCCAAAGCATCCTATCCCCAAGTAGAAGAGCGAAACAAAACCAGATAATTCCAGCTTTTTTCCTACCTGAGAGAAAGTGCCCTGATCCCGGAATAAATAAAGAAGGTATGATGTTTACCCAGCGGCGGTAATATTGACCATCTGCTGTAGTGATGATGTTCAAAATAATCCCCTCCCACTGTTTTCCATTCTACTCCGCCATTATTAGAAACTCAAGTATGCCCTTAAATGCCCTGATTGCCTGCCGTTAAATATTGTTAGAATCGCCAATTAGAAAATGCCGTTAGAAATTGCTACTTGCCCATTGAGAGAAAGGAGAAGAACGCCAACATCATAAAGGAATACAGTAGATCCTTATTATGGATAACTAAGCGTTGTACTGCCGTTATATAAAAGAGTTACGCCGCCGGGAATGTTAGTTGGAGTAGACCACCATACAGTTATATTCGTGAGTAAAGAACACCATCTAGCGTCAACATATGTGAGGTTGGTGTTGACAGACAGGTTGAGATTGTCCATTTGATTGCTGTAACACCTCAATTCCATCAAGTTTGTATTTACTGACATATTAAGATTAGTCAGCTGGTTGTTATAACAATACAAATTGCGAAGTTTTATACAATTCGCCACGTTGAGGTTGGTCAGCTGATTATTATAACAGCGTAAATCGGTCAGATTTGTACAACCTACCACATCGAGATTCGCTAATTGATTATTATAACAGTACAAATTACTCAACCTTGTACAATTCGTTACATTGAGGTTGGTCAGCTGATTATTATAACAGTTCAACCAGTACAGATTTGTGTATCCAGCCATAATACTTAGGTTAGTTAACGGATTATTATAACATTCCAGTGTACTTAGATTTGTACAACCTGCCACATCGAGATTCGTCAAATGATTAGTATGACAGCGTAAAGTGTATAGCTTTGTGTAACCAGCCACATTGAGGTTGGTCAGCTGATTATTATTACATTCCAGTGTATATAGATTTGTGCAACCAGTTACATCGAGATTCGTCAATTTATTATTATAACAATACAACGTGATCAGCTTTGTATAACTAGCCACATCGAGATTGGTCAGCTGATTATTATAACAGCGTATATCGGTCAAATTTGTACAACCCGTCACATTGAGATTCGTCATAGAATTAGCATAACAGTATAACCTGTTCAGATTTGTACAACCTGCCACGCTGAAGTTGGTCAACAGATTATTATTACAGTACATCCAGTACAGATTTGTACAACCATTCACATTGAGGTTAATAAGCTGATTATTATTACAGTACACTTTGTTTAGATTTGTGAAGCCTGCCATGTCGAGGTTGGTCAGTGGATTATTATTACAACGTAATTCAGTCAGATTTGTGCAACCAGTTACATCGAGATTCGTCAGAGAATTAGTATAACAAGACAGAATAGACAAATTTGTACAACCGGAGACGTTCAATTCGGTTAATTTATTACTATAACAATACAGATATTGCAGGTTCGTATAAGCAGAAATAATAAGATTGGTCAGTTGGTTTTGGTCACAGCTCAGAGATTGCAGTTTTAAATTTGCAGAGATATTCAGATTAGTTAACTGATTGTGGGAACAGTACAAATTTGTCAGGCTTGTATTGGCAGAAACATTCAAATTGGTTAACGGATTGTAGGAGCAGGACAATTCTGTCAGTTTCACATTTGTAGAAACATTAAGATTAAACAGTTGGTTACTGTGACAATATAGTGTTTTCAAATTTGTACAAACCAACAAATCAAGATTAGTCAATTTATCGTCGTTACAATACAGATATTTCAGGTTCGTATTGGCAGACACATCAAAATTGGTAAATTGATTGCTGTAACAGTATAATGTTATCAGATTTGTGCAGGCAGAGATATCAAGATTAGTTAACAGATTGCGAGAACATGCCATCCAAAATAGCTTAACATTTGTTGAAACATTTAAATTGGTTAATTTATTCATCTCGCAATTCAAGATTGTTAAATTTGTACAAGTCGAAACATCAAGACTGGTAAGCAGGCTATAAGCACAGTCCAACGTCGTCAGGAGGGTATTGGCAGAAACATTCAGATTTGTAAAATTACTAAAACTACAATATAGCGTTGTCAGATTGGTATTGGCAGAAACATTCAGATTAGTTAACTGATTATAACCACAGTTCAAAGTAGCCAGACTTACACACGCAGAGGCATCCAGATTAGTCAATTGGTTGTGAGAACAATCAAAACTCCTGAGTGCCGTAAATTGCTCATACCCAGATACGTTAATAATCAAATTTAATGGAACACTTAGATTGGTACTGGCATTTACATCAATATCGTAAACCTCATTTGTCGGGATAAATTTATTTGTTATATTATCTCTGACAGCCTTCTCAAAATTCGTATCGGCAAAATTAACTACAGAAACTTTCCTTATTCTGTAGAAACAATTGTCATAGGTATTGGTAATTACTGAATCATTTGTCGAAAGTACCCAACCTACATATTGCCACTGTCCCGTAATAAGCGATGTTGACTGGCTGACGATATACCTGTTCGTTACGTTATCCCAAGAAAGCGAAATAATATTAGCATCAAAAGAGGCGTTGGTAATGGAAAATGATTGGGCTTGGGCATTAACAGCAAAGAAGAATGACAGAAAAACGTACAGGATAGTAAGGAAAGATTTCTTCATACTCCTCTCCAGTTTTTGGATATTAACAAAACGTCTGAAGGATATCAACTAATCATCCCTACCCTACCTTGGAAGCTGGAAATTTCAATATAACGAATTACATCTTGAAACCCGCTTGGTATTCTGGCAACATACAAATGCGGGAGGGGTATATTATCAAAGATGCTAGCTCGATTTGGTGGGTTTACCTTTGTTATGTCTAGATGAGTTGCTTTATAGTGGATTATTTCCTATCATGAATGAAAGCAAACAGTTCCAAATCATAGAGACATGTTCATATCTTTGTAGATTAGGTACCGTTTTTGCGATGATGTTATTAATGCCCTACATCCTCTTTGCCGAGGAAACAAACATCATAGAGACGGCAACAGTGACAGATTATGACAATGATGGTCTAACAGATTGGGATGAGACCCTTACGGGTACAAATCCCGGCGATCCTACGAGTGTTCTTGCCGTAACGAACATTACCGTTCAGGAAGAAAATACGATTATTGAGTGGCAAAGCATCAGCGGAAAAGTATACGAGGTTACTTGTGCAAACACCATCACATCTCTTGCAACCAATGCACAACGAGTAGGTTTCGTATATGCTACTGGCGGTACTGGTACTTGGCATCAGACTTCTAGTTGCATTACCAGCACGGTCTTTAGTGTAACTCAATTCTACCGAATCCAGTGTATCGTAAATGAAGAGGCGGAGCAAGCTACAGCTGACATGTCTGTGTTTGAATAGTAAAGGGGGATAAAATGAACAAGTATATACACTCCTTGATATTACTGGAGATTATTATGGTGCCCATATTAATCGATACAAATATATTCGCAGATGATTACAAATCGGAACATCGGATTAAGCCCAGTGATGTAATCTCCGCAGACGTGATCAACGAGCTATTTGACAAGATCCAACGTACCGCAAATACTCCCAGTATGGAAAATATTATTGGGGTTTGGAAAGGAACTGCATACGGATTGAGTGGTTACCCCAAGACCGCAGACTGGCAGGATGGTACCAACAGCCTGTATGTCTGTCTTACTAATGTTACGATGACATTTTCGCCAGATTATTTCGTTACCTATGATTCCTCTAACGAAGTATGGATAACGAATTCAGCGGCGCCGAGTATCACTTGCACGCCAACTCCTTTTGAGATCGATTCGAGCGCCGGCTTCTTCGAAATTTATAATGTCCAAGCCGGAACCTTATTCAAGGGAGGAAGTGGATATCGCGCGTGGACTATCGACAAACTCAGTGATACCCGAATACGGCTTACCGCCATTGGCGGCGGCGTATATACTGACTACTCATATCTTATTGTCCTAGACAAACAAAACCTTCCTCCCAAAAAACCCACTGATCTTAATCTAACATTTACAGGACGAGATGTTGTTCTAACTTGGTCGGACAATAGTGACAACGAACAGGCGTTTGTCGTATATCGAAAGGATCAGCTCACTAGCTCTTACAGTAATATCATCATTACAACATCCAATATTACTTGCTGTACCAACACTGTTTTAGACGCTGGAATCTACTGGTACAGAGTCAGCACTACAAACTCATATGGCGAATCAGCAGGAAGTAATGTAAGAAAAATCATTGTACCATAGAAAAAACCAAATAGCCCTTATGGTATGTGTGATTTTTAGACCAATTCTCAGCTTCATCAAGAATCAAATCGTAATGGATATAGGGGCTTATTTTTCCTAATCCCCCCTCATTTATCATCCGGGCTATCATCCGGTCCTCAAAAAACCCTAATAAACCTCTAAGTTACCATTTTTGGGTAGGTTGGTGTCCAGATTTGGTAGGATTGTTAGGGAAAGCATGAAAAAAATGGGCAGGTTCATATTACAACCTACCCATTTTTGGTAATGGTGCGCCTGATGAGGCTCGAACTCATAACCTTCAGCTCCGGAGGCTGACGCTCTGTCCAATTGAGCTACAGGCGCATGGACAAATCAAGAGAACAAAGTATATTGCTTTGTGAAAAGAATCTACTCAATAACACCCTTCAAGTGCAAGATATCCCTGATTTGCTGACGAAGCAGGTGTTTTCCTTCCGTTGTTTTCAAAAACTTTTCGCGGCGCCTGGCATCAGATTCAAGGCAGTAACTTTCCGCATGAATCAACTCGAGCGGCCTGCGGTATTGTGTTGATTTAACTCTCCCGTCCTTGTGATCTGCAATTCTACCGCTCAAGTCAGCGGTGAAACCGGTATAGAGCTGATTATTGGAGAGCAATAATATGTAAACGTAATAATATTTCATTTTAATGCTCCGCCCTGTCAGTCGGCAGGGCGCCATGTCGAATGACATGGCGGAGGCTGACGCCCCATCATTCGACAGGGCAGGCTCTGTCCAATTGAGCTACAGGCGCTCTTTCTGAGAATTTGAGACAAGGTGACAAGGAGACTCTGTGATCATGATTCTTCGATAACCCATTTATCCACTTGACGAATCATGGTAACTAATTGACCAATGATATTGTCATAGATTTTCTCCAAGCTGGTTGCCTCACTTGAAGAGACATAACAACATCTCCTGGCTAAATCCAGCCAGATTTGTGTTTCTGAGGCCTCTCCTTCAGCATCATTAAGTTTAGCAATAAACGCCGCTCTGTACCGTCTTTTCCTCCATGCCTCTCCTATATTGGCGCATACAGAACGAGAAGAACGTCTAACCTGGTCAACCATGGAAAACCGTTCCTCGACCGGAAACTTCTTGGTCAATTGGAAAATGGCCATGGCTCCGTCAACAGCCTGCTGATAGACACGCAAATCCTTGTGATTGGTTATCTTCTCTGCCAATTATTCTCCCACCTCAGTTTCCAAGTCACAATTTCGCCATGTCACTTCGCCCCACACAGTCTCCCTGTCACCTTGTCGCATAGTCTCGCGCCCAAAGGCTCCCGTCTCCACTCCGTTACAATAGTCACCGTTTCACCGGTGCTCCGTCTCTCCGTTTCTTTTTTCTTCAGCTGTTCTTCTTCTCAAATTCCTTCATGAATGAAACAAGAGTATCTATTCCCTTGAGAGGAAAAGCATTGTAAATGGAGGCACGGATGCCGCCAACAGAACGGTGACCTTTGAGCCCCTTCAGCTTCTGCTGGCTGGCTTCCTTTACGAACATTTCTTCCAGTTGCTCGCTGGGCAGACGGAACGTAACGTTCATGTCCGACCGGCATTCTTTGACAGCCGTGGCTTTGTAGAATTTGCTGCTGTCCAGCACATCGTAGATCTTCTGTGCCTTGGCGCGGTTCTGTTTGTATAGATTTTCAAGTCCCATCTTTTGAATCCAGCGAGTAACCAGATTAATCATGTAAATTGCAAAACATGGCGGCGTATTATACAGGGAATTGTTCTCTATGTGCGTTGTGTACTTAAGCATTGTGGGCGTGTTCGCAGGAACGCGTCCCGCAAGGTCCTTGCGTATGATCACCACTGCCACTCCGGCAGGACCGAGATTCTTCTGCGCACCGGCATAAACAAGACCGAACTGGTTCATGTCAAAAGGCCTTGAAAGAAAATCAGACGACATATCAGCAACCAGCGGAGCTTCAGTCTTCGGAAATGACTTGTACTGTGCCCCGGAAATCGTCTCGTTCGATGTAATGTGCACATACGCAGCGCCTGGGGTAAACTTCATTTCTTTTTCAGAAGGTACCCTGGTCGGAATTTCCTTGCCGCAGTCTGCCGCAACATTGACCTTGCCGATCAATTTGGCTTCCTTGATGGCTTTGGATGCCCATGCACCGGAATTGAGATAGTCCGCAGTCTGACCGTTTACCAGAAGATTTATAGGCACCATCGCAAACTGGGTGCTTGCACCACCCTGCAGAAATAAAACGGCATAATCATCGGAAATTTTCAATAGTTTCTTGAGATTGGCCACACATTCATCGTGAACAGCGGCATATTCTTTACCGCGATGACTACATTCCAGAACAGACATACCGGACCCGTTAAAATCCAGCAATTCCATTTGTGCTTCCAAAAGAGCTTCTTCAGGAAGAACCGCTGGCCCTGCGCAGAAATTATAAACTCTAGCCATGAACTTCTCCTTTCGTGTTTTTTGAAATGCGCACAATGTACCCTACCGGACTGCCCTCCGTCAACAATGCCAATTTTTTATTTATTTAAATTCCTCCTTGTAAATACCGTGACAGATTCTATAGTTTGCTGTCTTTTTCCACGTTGGGCCATACGCCTGGAGATTTTTAGAATGCATTTTATTGTATGTATAAAACAAGTTCCGGACACGACGGACGTAAAAATTGATCCAAAGACAAACACGCTCATGCGTGAAGGTGTGGCATCCATTGTCAATCCTTTCGATATGTTTGCCGTGGAAGAAGCCCTGCGTCTCAAGGAAAAACTCGGAGGCACAGTCACCGCTTTAAGTATGGGACCACCGCAGGCTGAAGCGGCGCTACGCGAAGTAATTGCAATGGGTATTGACAAGGGAATCCTTGTAACCGACCGTGCATTCGCCGGAAGTGATACATGGGCAACCAGCTATACTCTCGCCATGGCCATTAAAAAGATCGGCGATTTCAGCATGATCATCTGCGGTAAGCAGGCTTCTGACGGCGACACCGCACAAGTCGGTCCCGGTATTGCAACCCATCTGAACCTCCCCCAGATTACGTACGTTCGCAAGATCGAGGAAGTGGATGATAAACATATCGTCGCACAACGCCTTCTGGAAGACGGTCACGAATTTGTGGATTCACCGCTTCCGTGTGTCCTGACAGTTGTTAAGGAAATCAATGAGCCGCGACTTGCATCACTAAAGGGTAAAATGGCCGCCCGCAAAGCTGTAATTACCAAGTGGACAGCCCAGGATATCGGCGCCGAACCCGCAAAAACCGGACTCGACGGTTCTCCGACAAAAGTGGTCAAGATTTTCACACCTACCCCCCGGCAGGGTGGTCAGATATTGACAGGTGAACCGGAAGAAATGGTCCGTAAACTTGTTGAACAGCTTAAAGATGTGGTGGTTGGAGTCGCGAAATAAGGAACGACGAAGATGGCAGGATCTATAAGAATACTTGACAATAAATGCGTTGGTTGCACCCTTTGCGTCAAGGCATGTCCATTCGGTGCAATTGTTGTTGAGAACAAGCTGGCGCGCATTGACTATGCGAAATGTACGCTTTGTGGCGCATGTTTTGATGCATGCAAATTCGACGCAATTGAACTCAAGAAAGACATAGCCGCAACACGCGACTTGAGCGCTTACAGGGATGTCTGGGTTTTTGCAGAACAGAGTAACGGCAAAATTCAGTCGGTTACTTACGAATTGCTGGGTGAAGGACGCAAGCTTGCCGACAGCCTTGGCATGAACCTGTGTGCGGTCCTCCTTGGTTCCGGTATCACGGAAAAAGCCCAGGACCTTGTCGTCCGCGGTGCTCAAAAAGTTTATTTAGTCGATAAACCCGAGCTTGCATACTTTCAGGACGAACCCTATGCGGCGGTGGTGATTGATCTCGTTAACAGGCACAAGCCCAACATCCTGCTCTGTGGCGCAACGACGATTGGCCGCAGTCTGATCTCGCGCGTGGCCGTGTCCATTAATGCCGGCCTCACGGCTGATTGTACCGGTCTTGCCATCGATCCTGAAACGAAAAACCTTCTGCAAACCCGTCCGGCATTTGGCGGCAACATAATGGCCACCATCATTTCGCCGAACAACAGGCCCCAGATGTCGACCGTCCGTCACAAGGTAATGAAAGAGGCTGTGGTTGATGCCAGTCGAAAAGGTGAGGTTCTTCTTCAGGACATTGCCGCCGAGCTTCTTAAATCGCGGACAAAGAGAATCAAATTTGAAGCTGAAGCTGAGACCACCGTAAACATTGCCGAGGCCGATATCATTGTTTCCGGGGGAAGAGGAATGATGAAGTCAGAGAACTTTGCAATCTTGAAGGAACTTGCCGGAGTACTGGGCGCCGGAGTTGGTGCTTCCCGTGCAGCTGTTGATTCCAACTGGATAGCATATTCACACCAGGTTGGCCAAACAGGTAAAACTGTATGTCCTAAAATCTATTTTGCCTGTGGAATCAGCGGGCAGATACAGCATCTTGCCGGTATTTCCGCATCTGATATCATTGTTGCCATCAACAAGGACCCTGAAGCCCCGATTTTCAAAGTTGCTACATATGGTATTGTCGGAGATTTATTTAAGATAGTTCCGATGCTGACCGAAGAGTTCAGGAAACTTCTTAAAAAATAGATTTGACAGTATGCTGAACTCGGCAGATTATCTTGTTATATAAGACTAAGACTATGAATTAGATCGTTTTACATACTTGTTTTTCAGGAGGTGTGTTATGTTCAAAAAAAGTATATTTTCATGCGTTATAGCGTTGATTGCCATGGGGTTATTCAGTTATTCACCTGCAGCAAGGGCCTCTGAACCCACCCTGCTGGTTGTTCCTTCTCATTACACTACTGTCCAGCTTGCTTTTGACATTGCAAAACTGCGAAGAAATATACTGATTGTCTCGTTCAGTGAAGCAGGTGTCAAAACCGGTCAGGCTCTTTATATCTGGGACAGTAATACCGCAGCATGGGTCAAAATAACTTTTGCGGATTATAATTCAGGCAGTATTTTTTCAGTAAAACCCGAAAGAATTATAATTATCGGCAGCGAGAAAGATGTTCCTCCGGTTCTGGGTGAAGTTTCTTCATGGTGTTCAAACGTCAAGCGTATTCCCACTCTCGCCATCCTGGACACTGTTAATTCTCTCGATAAAGAGTTCAGTTTTACTTCCCCTGAATGGAAGTGGCTTGCGAAGGAATATGACCTGAAACTCGAAGACAGAAATGCTGAACGCAGACGCTATGGAAGATACGGCAAGCCCGGAGAAAGAACGAAGGCTCCAATGCCGGTCACTCCAACGCCGGCAGAACCCAAAATGGAAAAACCGGCAACACCGGTAATGATTCAGATTGAAACTCCTGAAACAACTACGAAGAAAAAATCCTTGCCGGAAAACAAATAGCTATTCCCGGATTTGACCACGGCCATGGATCACGTATTTGTATGTGGTGAGTTCTTCCAACCCCATTGGTCCGCGCGCGTGTATTTTGTCCGTACTGATGCCTATTTCCGCACCCATTCCAAATTCGCCGCCATCTGTAAAACGCGTTGAAGCATTCACATAGACTGCGGCTGAATCAACTTCCTGAACGAACAGTTTTTGCGCCGTTTCATCTTCAGAAATGATTGCATCGGAATGCTTTGAGCCATATTTGTTTATGTGATCAACTGCCGCCTTTACAGACGGCACAATCTTTATCGCAAGAATGAGGTCAAGATACTCCGTGTACCAGTCATCTTCAGTGGCCTCTTTTATCCATGGAACAATCTGCCTGGACGCCTCATCACCCCTGAGTTCCACGCCAAGCTCCCGGAAACGCGCCGCCATTTTCGGCAGGAATTCCTCTGCTATTTTTTCATGCACAATCAGCTTTTCAATGGCATTGCATACAGCAGGACGCTGACACTTTGCATTCTCAGCAATTTTAATTGCCACTTCCTGGTCTGCTGATTCATCAACATAGACGTGACACACTCCCTTGTAATGTTTTATGACCGGTACACGGGCATGCTCGGTAACAGCACGGATCAAGGTTTCGCCGCCCCGCGGAATCACAAGATCAACACGGCCTTCCATCTGGACAAGTTCACGGACAGCTTCCCTGTCTGTAGTACGTATAAGTTGAATGGCATCATCCGGCAAGCCGTGTTTCTTCCCACCTGCCACCAGGGCATCGGCAATTGCAGCATTCGAATTCATCGCTTCCTTGCCGCCACGCAGGATCACGGCATTGGAAGTTTTCAGGCAGAGAACGGCAGTATCGGCAGTTACATTGGGACGCGACTCATAGATAATTGCAATGACTCCGATAGGTACGCGACGCTTGATTATCTCGAGACCATTCGGTCTGATCCAGCGGCTGATTCTTGCGCCTATCGGATCTTTGAGGCCGACAATGGACCTTATGCCGCGGACTATGGAGTCAATACGACCATCAGTCAGGAGAAGCCGGTCTATCATTGCCGCAGACAGGCCCGTAGATTTCGCTTCTTCAACATCCTTGCGATTTGCCTCTTTCAACACCGGTCTTCGAGCTTCGATCTGATCTGCCATAGACTGGAGAATTGCGTTTTTCCGGCGGGCACTAAGTAGAAGAAGTTCACGGGCTGCGGCAACTGCACGATCACCAATGGCAATAATTTCATCATGAAGTTTCATGATTCATTCCTTTACATGGCCGAAGCAAGGATAAGCGTACCGACATCTTTTCCACTCATTATTTCTGTCAGCACATCGCTCTTGCGCCCGTTTGCAATCAGTGCGGAACAGCCGGCCCTTGATACCGATTCGGCTGCCCTGAGCTTGGAAGACATTCCACCTATGGACAATTTTGATTTACTTCCCGTAACCATGGCATATGTGTTCCTGGTAATGGATTCCAGGTATCTCACGCGCCGGGTTATTCCGTTCTTGCCGGATTTACGCAAGCCGTCAACCGTCGTGAGCATGATCAAAAGGTCGGCCCTGATAAGTTTCACAAGAAGCGAAGCAAGAAGATCATTGTCGCCCAGCGCCAGGTCAGCCTTGATTTCTTCATCGGCCACCACGTCATTTTCATTAACAATCGGAATGACCTTGTTACGAATCATGTTTTCCATGGTGCGACGGGCGTTGGTGAATCTGATTTTATGATGAAAATCTTCATGCGTGAGAAGCACCTGTCCAATCTTGCAACCTGCTGCTGAGAACAGTGCGTCGTATCTGGACATAAGGCGCGATTGTCCAACTGCCGCTGCCATCTGCAGATCAGGCAATGCTGTCGGCCGTTCTTTCATACCCAGTGCTTCCATACCTGCGCCAATAGCTCCCGAAGTTACCACAACAATCTCGTAGCCAGCTCTTTGTAAATGGGCAATATCCCGGACCAGTCCTTTTATCTGGCGGATATCAGGACGGCCGGTTTTCTGTACCAGCACACGGCTCCCCAGCTTGACAACTATCCGCCGTATATCTGCCAATGCAGCTCTATATTTCAATGACTTTTTCATGAAAGACCGCTAATTTAGAGGAAATGCAGAGTTTCGACAATGTAAATTTGAATATATGGAATGGATAAGAACAGATAAGCGTATCCCTATCAAGTCCTGGTGTAAGAACATTGAGGCTGGCGCTCTTGAACAGGCTGAAAACCTTGCCGAACTCAACGTCACCTATAAACATGTAGCACTCATGCCTGATTGTCATGTCGGATATGGAATGCCCATCGGGGGTGTGGTTGCCTGCATCGATGCCGTTATTCCAAATGCGGTTGGTGTGGATATCGGCTGCGGTATGCTGGCAGTGGAAACAGACCTGGAGGCCCGGGACATGACAACAAAGCTCATCAAAGAAATCATAGGCGAAACCCGTGGCGTTATTCCGGTTGGTTTCGATCACCACAAATCATCCCAGAACTGGGATGGCTGGAAAACCGCGCCGGAGGAATGTCCGCCCGTAAAACAGGAACTTGATTCCGCGAAATATCAACTTGGCACTCTTGGAGGCGGAAATCATTTTATTGAGATACAGGCTGGTGATGACGGCCTTGCATGGCTGATGATTCACAGCGGCAGTCGTAATTTCGGATTAAAAATAGCGGAATATTATCACCGGGTTGCACAAAGATTGTGCGAGAAACATGATGTGCCGCTGACATCAAAAGACCTGGCATGGTTCTCAAAAAACAGTTCGGAAGCGGAAGAATATCTGGCAGCAATGAACTTTGCATTGAAGTTCGCCGCGAGAAACAGGGAATTGATGATGGAACGTTTCTCGGAAATTGTGTGTCGTCGTGCTCACTGCCATGTAACCCAGATGATAAACATTCATCATAACTATTGCGCAATTGAACAGCATTTTGGCAGGGATGTATTAATTCATCGAAAGGGTGCCACGTCTGCCGGGAAAGGTCAGATGGGAATCATTCCGGGCTCCATGGGTACATCGTCTTATATTGTAAGGGGTCTTGGTAATCCGGAATCGTTCATGTCGTGTTCACATGGTGCAGGCAGGACTATGGGACGTAATGAAGCATGCCGGAAGTTGACTGTGGAAGAATGTGATAAAGCCATGGAAGGTATTGTTTTCGGAAGATGGGGTAAAGGCCGCAAAGGACGCATGGACTTGAGCGAAGCGCCGCAGGCTTATAAGAATATTGAAGAAGTAATCTCCGCCCAATCCGACCTTGTAGAAATAGTGGCAAAATTACGGCCTCTGGGAGTAATAAAGGGTTGATGAAAAGATTTTCCTTGCCCGTATTTGCAGTGCTATGCACAATGGCGCACTTTCAGATTACTGGCCATAGTCTGACGTTTTTAAGGTGGGGTACTCAAGTGGCCAACGAGGGCAGACTGTAAATCTGCTGGCTAACGCCTTCGAGGGTTCGAATCCTTCCCCCACCACCACTCATTATTCACAAGATATTTCAAACCCCGATGCACATATTGATCAATGTTTACAGGCATTTTGACGTAATATCCGTTTCTGGTAGTAGTCCTTTTCTGACCCATATTGGCACCTAGTGGCATTTGCTGACTCGAGCGGACACGAGTCGGATTTTTACACCAAATTTACACCAAGATTTTAGGGGCACTTTCCTGCGTAATTTCAGGCTTTCAATAACATATGAAATTGGCCTGAAATCGTTCGCAATAATCAGGTGAGCCGGCATTCTGGGACTCATAATTTGGTCAAGGGGCCGCGAGACGATCAATATCGTCGAGAACAAACCTGGTGGTCTTTGTTCCAAGCTTTATCCTGCGAAGCTCTCCACGCTCGGCAAGGCGCCAGATTGTGCGAATACTGGTGCTTAACGCTTGAGCCGCCTGCTTCGGAGTCAAGAACTGACGAGTACCCCGAGTGATTGCTGGAGGGGCTGAAGAGGCAATTTGCGGATTACGGCATACATCAAGAATACGGGCAAGATCCTGAGCTGATACTGTTTGATCAGCTTTTAGAATCGCCTTGATTGCCTCTGCCGTGTTTTGGTTCATTGCAACACCTCACATGGTTGCCGCGTTTTCCATCTCCTTCTTAAACGTCTTCTGCAATTCTGATGCAACTTTACTTTGTATTAGAATAGCAGATCGTTTTTATTCTTCTCAACGATTTTGGCTTCTGTGCTGGCTATTCTTTCGAGCTTCGTCGATTCGGCTGAGTCTTCGAAAGAAGCCATGACTGCCTCTCTCCCGGCGTCAGTCAATACAAGATCATAATCAATCGGCAGGCCACAATGAGGATCCATGTACGTCACCAACCGAACTAACTTTCGCTGATACAGGAAATCCACAGCGTAGTCACAAAGCTGACGTGTTTCATAGAAATGGGCCTCATAATCATTCAGGATGTCGTATCGAATTGTGGAATGACAGAAGTGCTGCCTGTTGCAGAAGATGTCCGAACCAAATCGCATCCCGGACCGGAGACAAGATAGAATGTACTGACCCACAGCCTTGATATTGTCCACCGGGCAGAGCCATGCACACGCTGCTGGTCTTATCAAGATGAATTCTCTGAATGACAATACAGATGAGGTTGGCTTATGCGGCGTTTCTCTCAGTGCCCAATAAATGCGTTGCCTCGGAACATTGACCACGAGCATTGGATGATCATTGTCGGGAACAGATGTGCCAATTCCGAACCCAATATTCTCCATCTCCTCTCCGCGAACCATCTCGCAGAAGATGATTCTGGTAAGATAACAGTCGCAGTCCCACCGCTCCATACCGGCACGCTTAAGAGCAGAAGCCAAGATGTAGCCGATATGTGAACCGTATTCGTGCGTGTATAGATAGATGCGCTGACCATTTTCATGGCGTACCACTATATTTCCTCGATCACCCATAACATACCTCCTCAGTCCGGCCATGTAATTCAGATGTCCAAACCCGGTTTCGTCGGAATGACCGCACCAATGACCCTCTTGATGCTTTCTTTCCACTTGATGATGGGATTGTCTTTGAGCCTCATGTAGAGATGGCGAATGTTCTTGTCATTCTGGCTCTCCAGTAATGCCTCGCCTCTTGCCAGCACATCAGGACCGGCACCGTTCACGCGAAGCCGCTGACGCAACTGGTTCATTTTGCCAATCCATATTGAATCAGTAACCCACGGAGTCGTGGCATCAACTACCAGCTCAATCCTGTCGTCAAGCATGGGTTCACAAGATACACTGGTCGCAAATCCTGCGTCATGGGCTAGCGCCAGGGACAGTAAACGCTCTTGAAAGCAAGGCGAACCGGACTCCCAGAACCGCAGAGTTTCATCGCTCGCCGATCCGATTGTAAATCTGAAGAGGATCCTGCTTTTATCCTGCGAGAATGTCTCACAAATCTCCCGGATGCAGTCCTCATGTGGTTTTGAAACAATCAGCAACCGGTGCCCGTAATCAAGCATCATGCGAATCGCTTCGATACACACGGGAAGAATGTTGGGGGTCAAATCGTGCATTGACGGAAACATGACCTTGGCTGGCTTTCCTCTGCATATTGTTTGTATCCTGTGCAACGCGGGTTCCTCAATGAGCCAAGTATTGGGTGTCTTTCCGGTTCTTTTTGTAAATCGGATTGCCATGGACTTAGCGTAACAATAATGACAATCATGCCCACATCCGTCACAACAGTTTGCCGTCTTTTCTGCCCATTCCTTGGTTCCAAAGACTGTCGACTTCTTGATCTTTTTCATGCTTGCCCCTTTCCTTTTTTAGTATGGTTTCCTGACTTTCAGGGATGTGACGTCACCCTTCAACATAAACACCCCCATCGGGATGCGGCCATCGAGATGTTTTCTAATGACTTCACGTGTAATCGGTTCTTGGGCCACGTAGCACCTTCCTGAATCAAGATAATATGTCCCATAGACGTCCATGCGACCGACACAGAAAAGGGATTTGAAAATATCAATCTGTTTCTTTGTGACGATTGCATTCATGCTCATACTCGTAATGTTGTCTGCCTTTCCACATCATTATTTCCACTACTTGACGTATGGTTTAAGCCTTTCTACAAAATCTGATACAGCATGCGGAATGTTCCTGAGAACTCGCATGAGGGGTATTATCTCGTTCCTAAAGCGGCAGATGTTCATATGACTCAAGGCAAAAGGCAGCATGAGCAGAAAATTCAGCAGAGCTGCCAGGCGGAACGAGCAAAAAGTCAGCAGGGCAAGAAAGAACCACCAGCAGGAACAGCAGATATGCTTGCTAAGAACAACAGGCAGGCGCAGTTTGATAGCCTGGTGTATACTTTCAAATACAATTACTGAGAGGAAGATCATTCCCAGCCAAGAAAGAATAAATAGAATAAACATATTTCACCTCACTTTTTTACTGAACCCTTAATTCAATATCAGCCATACGAATCCTGTTGCCTTCAGAAAGGGGCACAACAACACCATCAGGAATCCGATGCCATACCCCCTCGGTCAGCCGCCATGTACCGTTTGCACCGAAACTCTGAACAAAAAGCAGAGGTCCCATCCTCGAAAACAATGCATGTTCCCTTGAAACACTCATTGATCCGCCTAAAAGGCTTCTGCCGACCTGAACACTGCCAGTATCGATTGTTATGATTTTGCCTGAGTTAAGGAGTAAAGATGGCGGTAAATATGGTTTCCCGCATGAATAACAGCGTGTTTTTGATGCATCAATTAGGGACGGCATGTGACAGTGGCGGCAAATGTCAATTTCATACAAAGCCCGAATCAACTCATCACACCATTCAGCAACAGATGGTCTTTTATCCGGAAAAAGGCCTATACCTCGCCTGTAAAGCGATATAAGCCGGGCATTGAGCATTTTAGACGAACAACCTTTGACGTTTTTTGGAGGAGGAAGAGCCGGATCGTGCAGCCACGCGCCTTCATACATCGCACGGTGATATTCTTCGTCTGTAGCCATAAACCCTGAAGCCGGGTGGATAAGAAGAATGATTTCATGTATACTGATAAAAAATGAAAACCGGTCTGAATTGATGTCCGGATAGCGTTTGCGGCCCTCGCGGAATGCTTTATTGAGTTCGGGCGCCATGTAATCCTCTGCACCGATGCATTTTGGTTTCGGAGTTCCGTTGGTGTTAAAATTGTCCAAGTCAATCTTGTAAGGCTGGCTAACGCCATTTTCTGCAACAACAAGGACATTTTCGGAACGGATATCTCCGTCCGCCACATTGTTCTTATGGAGAGCGCGGATACCCTTGGCAAAGCTTATGGCAAGCACAAGGCGTTGCATAAGTGTAAGTTTCGTAGTTTTGAGGTACTCGTTTAACTGTGTGCCGGGAATATATGCGGAATAATAGCCTACAATGCCAGGATTGGAAATAATGTCAGATGGTCCGACAAGTACGGGAGACAGATTGCTGACTTCAATAGAATTGAGATATTTTATGCGCGATGATGTTTGCTGATCAGAAAAATCGTCATGAAATATCTTAACTGTACCTATTTGGCCGGTTTTCTTATTAAGAACTTTACTGACAGTTCCCTGTTTACCGGCACTCAGGATTCCGGTTATTTCCAAACTGGCGCCCTTGACGGTATTTAATATTGTTCCAGACTTAAGAATCACGACGCCCTCACATCTTCATTTGAACGATGTTCGTTCTTTTCACAAAAAGGCTTTTGAGGCTCTGCGGAAAGAGGCAAAATGGATTTATCGCAGATTGCAGCTATTGTGAGATTATCGTCGCATATAAAACATCCTTGTTTGTCTTTTGCGTCGGCCAGTTTATCAAGAATCTCATTAATCGCTGATTTCAGGTCTCCGTTGTGACGCGCAATAGTCTGAATAGTAGCTATCGGAAATTTAGGGCCTGCTACATCAAATATACCGTCAGAACCGCAAAAAAGAATGTCACCTGGATACCTGGGGATGGAGCCGAACGAAGGCTCGCCTTCAATCTCCGGACCAAGTGACGATTCAAGCACATTAGACACATGTTCGCCGGCCTTGTGCGGGAAGAGGAATTGCTGAATAGTTCCGCCCTTCCGCACCACGATTCCACCGCCATCACCGCAATAAGCGAACGAGAATCTCTTTTCAGTGGCAATGATACAGATCAGAGTGGTTCTGAGTGAAATGCCGCCAAAGGCATCTGGCCACTCACGGGCACTGATGCAAAGAACTTTGTTTGCGTCAAGAAGCGCCTTTCTTGCAGTCGATATTGGATCAGGTGTACGGCACGAGAAGAAGGAACGAATGATCGAACATGCGGCTGCTGTGACGGCATAGTAAGAAGCGTATTCACCTGAGGTTACACCGCCTAGTCCATCGGCTGTTATAGTAACCTGCCAGCCCGTAGATGTCGAGAAAGCAAGACAGTAATCCTCGTTGTTCAATCTTACATTGCCTTTGTGAGTGCCTGCCACGCACAAGGTTTGAAAAGGATCTGAAAAGAGTTTTATACGAGAATCAACACTACCCAGCTCAGTGGAAGCAATGTTTTGAACCTGATTTTCAGGATCAGGAATTTCCTCGCCCGGCGGCTTAAGCAGGCTTGCGTGAGGTCCCTTGAAATCGGATTCATGACTTTGAACGTCCATGTTACCGGACGCGGAAATTATGAGAAGATTTTTCTTCAGGCAAAGAAAGAGCACGAAAAGAACCACATTCAATATGAACGCAAGAATGAACAAAAACCGGCTGTTAAGAATTGTCCGGCTGGTGTTTAGGGTGTTGGTCGCGGAAAGATTTTGCAGGTTGCAACGGATATCATCGATTTCTTTGCCGGTATTTCCTGAAGATGTCTGAAGATCGTTTAATATAGACATGGGTTGGCGATGCCGAGATCCCAACAGGGCCACGTTATCACGCGTGGTTGCGAAAGAGAATTGGGCATTATTGGTGAGACCAGCCAGTACAAGAAGAATACGATCAGTCCTGTTTGAGAACATCTTTTCCGGAACATCAAAACGATTAAAGAGCATTTGTGACTTATTGGAATATTGATGAGATGATGATTGGGAAAAAGGACGGGGAATATTTACAGCGCTTTGTCCTGAGTTCGAAATTGCGTGCAGGTTATGCGTGGGCGAAATGAATACAAAGAGAATTATGAACAAAACTGAGAATATCCGGTTCTTAAGAAAAGAAATGGAAACTGAGTCTTTCACAGGAAACACCTCCTTGCTGCAACAACCGCGAGCACAAAACAAACGACCAACAAAAGAGCGGACAGTAGTATCCTGATTTTGGGAATACCACTGCCTGGATGGCTGGCGGATATAAATGAATGTTGCGGGGCAGGCGAAGATTCGCGGGCCGGTGGCAGCAGTTTTTCATCGATACCGATGGAAATAAACCACCTAATCTGTTCCTTTGTTGGCAACGCTCTCATGGTCATTTCACCCTTGTCTGCCTCGTCAACGCCGGTAGACGATCTCCGGCGGACAGGAGTCAGAAGACTCCTGTTTCGGCCGCTAGCGCTGGAGCTGGGTCAGCGCCTGGGTGGCATTCTGCTGCTGGGCCATCATGACAGTAAGAGTGTCTCCGATCTGTGCCATGAAACGGCGAAGTTCAGCGCCGTTTGCACAACGGTAGAAATGCTCTGGTGACGAGGCTATTTTCCTGAGCAGATCCTCGTCGGCATCATCGCCGAATGCTACCGAAACGATGTCGGAGATTTTCTTGAGCCGATCAGCAGCTTGGAGAACATCCTCTTTACTACCGATGTTGTTACAGCCATCAGAATGAATAAGAGTCACATGCCGCAAGTACGTCATCTCCGCCTCATCATCAGCGCTCTGAATACGGTTGAGTGCCAGTTCCAAACTAGCAGTGATGTTCGTCGAGCTTGCGATGCGGACCTCTTTCATCCCGCCATTGAACTGTGTTGCAGGAGTCCAGTTGTGCAGAACTTCTGCCTTGCTGTTGAACTGCAGGACAAGCACAACAAAGCCGTTCTTGTTTACCGGCTCTGCGAGCCTTTCGATCATGTCTACCGCTGCCTTGTGGGCTGCTTCTTTCTTGCCGTCCTGCTCCATTGAGGGTGAAGCGTCCTGAATGACGATCACCCTTTGTTTTGTCTTGCTACAGATGCGCGACGGACGCGCAAGGTCCGCAGTGACGCTCACTTCTTCCGTTACTTGTACTTCTTTGTTCCTTTTCATGCTACGCCTCCTGTTTGTGTTGTTTATGTTGTTGCCCAGAAATTCGGGTTATCGAATATCTCCGACAGATTTGGCGCATTGCGAATATCTGCCGGTACACAGGCCGTTACGCGGGGATCGGGCATGCCGCCTGCAGACTTGAAAGCGGCTTTAAGCGTGGCAAGGTCTGTCGTGTTCAAACATACTTCGATTACCCGTTGCCACCCGCACGCCAGGTCCGCATCGGTTTGAGATTTTTCCGACGCAAACGTCGAGATGGGAATCTCAATGGCAACCCGATACTTCGTGTGCGGACAGGTTAGCCCGAGATCGACACGCTTCGATGTGCCGGGTAATATGTCCTCTATAACGGAGGTAATCCTCTTCTGCGAGAGAAGGTCCTGTATGTAACGCTGGGCATAATCATGGCCGTAGTCTCCACGTGCGGGCGTATGAACCGACCCGATTGCGGCATGACCGTTGGCCGTCAGATAGTAGAAATCGCCTCCACGCCCCCAGCGTGACTTGATCTGGATAGTCAGAAATCCGCAAAATCCCAGATTCTCAAGCTCATTGAGAACGATCTTCAATTGCTTCGATGTTGGTTTCTTGCCAGCAGACAACGTGATGCCAGCCGCATGATCGGAAACATTCAGGAATGGATGATCCGCAATATGGCGGAGAACAGTGCGGTGATCGCCAATGGCGACCGGCGTTGATGCCGGCGTAGGCGACGCTGGCGCCGATGAAGTGCGGACAATGGTGCGGTAATTGACCGGTATTATAGGAGAGAGAGTCGCCATGACCTTCCGGTTTATGTCCTGGCGTTCAGCCTCCGAGAAATCAAGGTAAACATCTGGTGGATCCCACGTAACAATGTACGGCTCAGTGTATTCCACACCGGAAACACGCATGATGGCGGTATACGGCAACAAGTGAGGGACATGGGCGCGTTGCTCCGGCGTGAGCGCCTGGGACAATGCCGCACTCAATATATCGTCGCCATTACCAAGAGGCCCGACAAGCGTAATGGCCGAGTTTGAACGTACCGGCGCGCTGATTCCTGAAACTGTGTGGTAGGCAATCGCCAGACAAATGCCGCTTCCGCGCAAAAGGGTAATTTCCGTGGCCAGTGGCGACGCCCTGTTGCCAGAATCCCAGCGTTGATTGACAAGGTTGCCACCCTCATCAATTATGACCAGCATGTCGGAAAGTGATGGAGTGGCATCATTGATCTCCCTGAGGTCCGACAATATACAACTGATAAGAAAGTGTGTGTCGGCCTCGCTGAGCTGGTTCGTCTCGATGACAACAACAAGACCCTTCTCCCAGACTTCTTTCCAGTCAATACCGACCTGGCAGTTCATCACGTTGCGGCCAAGGTGATTCGCCTGCATCAACGAGAAAGCTTCATAGGCGCTGGCTTTGAGCGTGGGATTGAAGAGGGATTTTGGAAGGGTAATGTTTTCAAGCTTATCGATTACATAATCAATGGTTGGTGCTACCAACCCCGTGATATGCTTCTCCTTGTCAAACAGCTTCATGATGTGGGCCACGACTGAACCGCTGTCCCACCGGTTCATGCATACCTGCCAATATTGGAGGCGCACGCGAAGGAAGTCGATGGCCCGGCGGCTGATTGATGCAAAGGCATTGTAGAATGTGTCTTTTGAACATTTGAGCAGAAGACACCGGTCTTGATTGTGCGGTTCCCTCGCCAGCTTGAAGAAGAATTGATCCGGCTTGGCCGCGAATATTATGCAGGGTAGACAGGGATTCTGGGTAGTCCAGGCGGAGGCAAGGTTCCTGAGAACACTTGATTTACCGCCGCCGGTGTCGCAGAAATATTGAAAGCCGCGCTCGTACACCGGGAGGGCATAACTAGCCCTGATATTGTTGGAATATGGAGAGTAGAGAAATGAAATGCCGCCCGGCGTGAATATCTTCACGGGGTCCGGCAACTTGAAAGCCAACAGGCACTCGTCGGTGTTCCGTTTGACGTCGGCAACATATTTATGGAGTAACCAATAACGTCTTTCGTCGAGCACACCCTGATCGAGTTTGCACTTGATGACTAGGGCCATACCGTGGACAAAAGCATCCACATCCGGATGATTGAGCCCGAGTGTGGCAACTTCATCCAGAAGTGCGAGTACATGCTCCACCTTGAGTTGTTTCTTGTCGTTGCTCATAGAGTCCTCCAGCAGTGTTGACCTCGAAATGGCGGGATACGTATCGGGAGGTAAATGAGCAGATGCCGACGGCGGCTGGCTCGTTGCCAGAAACAATGTCGCTGCAAGGATTGTCAGCCTATTTGTCATTGGTGGCCTCCGGTGATGTTGCCGAGAGATTCTTCATGGTCGGATCGGTACGCGGATGAGGTGTGTATACCGGCGCAGGTTCAGCCTCGTGCAACGCAACGAGGGGCTTGAGGATGAGAATGAACGGCAGACAAATCAACCAGAGGCATCCTTTGAGAAGGTATTTCCATATTTCCACGCGCCACCAGCACCGTTTGCAGTAACCGAACGGGATTTCGAAGTTTGTGTTTGTAGCAGGATCGTGGAAAAGAACCCCGCGCATTTTCTCAGGCGGGACATATTTGGCCACAAACCTGCGATCTACAAAGGAATAGCAACGAGGGCACTGGGCGGAACTCTGCGCATGAATCATCTCGTTGGAGATTCCAGACCGTATCGGCAGGCTCTGCTCGTCAAACCGTCTGCCGTGTTTGTCCATGGAATGATCAAGGAGTTCATGAGTCAACTGGCCCCTGACTGCGTTGGATAACTGGCACTGTGTCGAAGTTCTGCGAAACAGCACCGGGTCGGCGGGGTCGATGTTCGTAGCTCTATGTTCGGTGATTTCCTTATTGACTACTTCCATGGGGTCCTCCTGTCGGTTGACGGTAGATTGCGAATACCAAGACAAGACTAAGGATAATGAAGAATACAAGCACAGCGCTTGTTGCATTATCATCAAAGGAAAAGTATTTTAGAAAAGTGACGGTAAAAATCGGACCGGCTAGAATAAGGGAAAGCAAGGTGCCGGCAAGACGGCCAAACATGAGAACCGGTCGTTTTTTACCAGGCACCCAATGGTGCAGACAATAGAGAATGAAATAGTATACCGCTATCTCGCACAGGATAACGGTGACACAGGTAAGAATTCGGGCAAAGGTCTCGTTGCCGGGGAAATAGAGAAGACCAGCCACTCCTTCCTGCAGACGACATCCATTCCCCTGGAATACGCCTGGACGTTCACCGGATATGTTTTCGTATTCTTTCATTATATATACCTCTCCAAAACTCGGGCCACGGGCTCCAACAACATTGCTGGCAAACGCCAACGACCGAACGATGCGAAATCAACGGATACGGATTTGGCATTGATCTTCAGGATGGTTCCTTCTGTACCTCGCGGAAGGATGGGAGAGTCAGACCCTATGAACCGGACCCTGTCCGCGGCTTTCAGTATGGCCGTAATGGTGGCAAGTTTCTCACCCATGCGCATGTTGTATATGATGTTTACTGCTGTGATGATCTCGCGGACACCGCTGTCATCGAGATCGTGAATTGCCCTAACAATCTCTGCCGTAGTCATCATCCGTGTTACCTCCATCTATGTTTTGCTTTTCTTCGTGTTCTCCATCGTCACCATCAGTGTCGTCGTCATTCTTGGGGCAATGCGTCCTCATGTTATTCCGGTGATTAACGAGGCCGTCGAGTTGCTCAAGTTTCCTCGAATCCCCCACCGGAATTGCTTTGCCTGCCCCTCTATCTTCTGGCTCAATGGATAATTCGCCACAGTTGAACTTAGATTCAGACTCGGAATACCAATTGGAAATCGTGGTGTGATGATGGTGCATTAGCCGTGATACACGGCGGTAAGACCAATGCAAGATTGCCATGAGAATATAGACGACTCTCAGCTGGTCCTCAGTGGCTCGAATTGAACATGGTTCGTCTTTCATGCCGCCAATGTTCTCATGAAAAGACACAATGAGGCGGCATGGAAAAACGTGGAATATTGTGGAAGCGCACAATGTTAAGATCCGCGAGAATGTGAGACAAGATTTACTGCTTTGCCTGATCTAACAATGCTTTAGCGAGCAGATCTGGTATGTAAAAACGACAAAAATCAAAACTTGATTAGATATTGACGTTTACCTGCACTTTCAAAAAGAATACGGTAGATGTTTGGTCTAGATCGGAACACATCGACTAGGCGATCAGAAGCTGAAGGCAGATGGTATTCATCAAGATCAAGCACATCAATCCCCTTCTTCTTCAGGGCTAGGCAATGCTTAATAATCGCTTGCTGGCTCGATCTAAGAGGATGTGATGAAATCTCCTTGCCATTTACAAAGACGCGCGTCAAATTCTCGCTAAATGTAATATTGCTAACCATAGTATGATCAGCATGGACAATGGGCGCAATCCACGAATCGACTCCACGCAGAAATCTCTTCACATGACTGCGAATTTTAGCAGCGCTGGATGATGGGTTCTCTACAATCCTAAACAACGAGTCAACACGTTGTTCCTGATTTAAGTCACGAGTCGACGCATAGAGATTATCGACAGCTATTTTAACAATCTCAAGAATCTTAACCCATCGCTTTTCATAACAATTTTGGGAAATGTAATATTCCAACATCGTTCTATCATATGAAAATCGGAATAATGCCGCTGCTGCAGTGCCATATCGGATAGTCAGGAACGCTACTCCCCAATTGTAAAGAATTTTTCCGTCCATAATATCGAAAATATCCTTATTTCTTTCAGCTTTAAGAAAAGCAGAACCAATAAACGAGGAAGGCTGCGGCACCTTATCCAGAACACCCATTTTTCTATAGAGTTCTAAAACGCTTGTGATATCTCTCATCTTATCGTGCGGTGTTACAGGTATCAGATCTGACAAAGAGACTTTGTTAAGCAATTCCCCGGCGAGATATGCCAAGTGGTAGATTTCAGAATAGCTAAATGAGGATCCAGCAACAGAGCCATTACGCAAACCCTCGTTCATTCCGAGAGATTTCTCGACCCAAGGAAGAAGACTTCTCAACACGAGCTCACGAATATCGCGCATATCGTCGGCAGTAATAAATTGGTTCGCAGTTAAACGATTTTCCAACATTTTCAACAAGGATGTGATTGCTGATGGGAGACTCAAATCAAAGGCATTCGTTCTGAGCATTGTAAGTATTTCGGCTATCATTCCGTCGGACATTAATCCTTTGTTAATGCCACCATTGATAGTAGAAAGCAAACGCTGATAGTTGTACCAGAAATAGAACATGTGTTGAGTGCGAGTTCCATACTCAACTTCAATTTGTGATGCAAGACGAGAAAACTCTATCTCATTAATATCATCGGGCAGGTCGCCGTACTTCAGAAACACCATTGCTGCATTTAATGCCGGTAAGACCGCCCGAAATGTGTCGAAATCCTTGTTCTCGCGAGTCACCTGGCTCAAGAAACTAAACTGTCCGGTCATGCGTGCAAGTTCCGCTACGCACGCCTCAGATAATATAATATTCATGTTTTCAGTTGAGCTATGTTGACTTTCTTGCACGTGCATATAATAACATTTATCAGATTGTAGTCGAGAGTTGTTACGATCGACTCATCGCGGTCGGCGGACCACGGCGTCTTCTCTGAAACCCATAAGAAGAGGTTCTCGCCTGAGACTGCAGTCGCAGCCCAGCCGGGAAAACCTTAGTTTTTCTCAGGCTGGAGCTTCCCTATCTTAAGGCTTTCGCCTTTCGGCTGCCGCCAATTATTTGAAAGGCCGTTCAGACACCTCAGGCTTCACCCCGCTCCAGGGTCGCTTTCGGTTCCGCCAGTGCTCGCCCGTTCGGGCTGCGCGTATTGGTAATCCCATAGGGAATCCTGAAAAGAAGGGTTCGATTACAGAAAGATGGAAAAGGCAATAATCAAGGGTGAGGAAATGGTGAAGTACACGGCGGGGGAGTTCATCAGGGCAACACGTCCGGATGGGCTCGGGCATATCTACTTCAACGATGAACATATCGTGGCATTCGAGGAAGTCATATGTGATTGCTGCAACAAGGAACTTATTCAACCGGAAGATGAACCGGACAAACATGTTATTCATGTCTGGGCTGACAGGGCTTGGTGCCGTCAATGTTTTGAAAGGTGGGTGCTCAAACAAGAGGATTGAACATGTTTCACCGAATACCAGTCGGATTACTGAAGAGGCAAGAGCCAGAACATCCTCGGCTTAAACCTTGGGAAAAAGAGAATGCCCGCGTGATTTTGCGGGCAACGGGCAGACTCTCTGACTTCAAAGTTGAGGACATGGACAAGGATAATCTGCGGGAGATTATCGAGAACGTGCGGAGTAGCAGGCGTATGCACGAGGAGGAGCTTTCCAACTGCTGAAGAGAATATGACACAAACAAAGAGAACCACACAACAAGGGAAAAAGAGCTGTACATGGTATGTACTGGAATGGAATGCGCTCGATTACCAAATCGAGCTCTACAAGTACCAGAGCCGGAGCAACGAGCAGTCAGAAGCCTATGAAGAGATTTTGGAAGAACTGCACAACTACTCATCAATACTTCTCATGGAAGAGAAACGGCTTCGTAACCTTTTCAAGGCTGTCCTGGATTTTCGGAAGATAATGAAAGGAGGGAAGACACACTGATACACAATGGGGAGGTATTATTCGGGAGATGTTGAAGGTAAATTCTGGTTCGGCGTGCAGCCCACATCTGACCTTCTGGAATTCGGCTATGACAGGAGCGACTGCAATCTCAATGTAATTGTGCCATACGACAACCTCAGAGAGATAGGCAGAAAGCTAAAGGCGCTGAAGAAGGCTTTTCTGAAGCATGGCGCAACCTTCGAGTCGTTTATGAAGGTGCTGAATAGTGGCGGGAGTACGGCACGGAAGAAAAGGGAAAAGAACCCGACCAGGTGGCAGACCATGTGCCGGGATGCCAGCCTGATAGAGCTGGGTGAGAAGATACTGACAGCACTCCGACAGAAGAAAGATGACCTCTTCATAGAGGGTGAATGCTGAACCTTACTTTTTATTCCGTTTTTCTTTGTTTCAAGGCAGGGAAGGTTTGGGAGTTGAAAGCGAACTATATACTCCCCGCAAAATGTGCATGGGCGACGCGCTGGATATTGCCGTTTCCTTCCGTGCCGGAAATTAAACCGGAGGCAAAACAAACATGACAGATAAATATTTATTGATGGAGACAGATTCTATTCTGGCTGAGTTCGACGAACACAATGAAGCCATGGAGTTGAGTCATTTCATGCAATGCCAGAATCCCGAGCGACACTACGAAGTTGCGAGTGAAGATGACATCTATTGAAGAGCGGACTCTATTCATGGATTGCATTCATACGACTGAAAGGAGGTGGTGAAGAGCATGGCAGAAGAAAAGAAGATTTATCTTCGAATCAAAGTGGACGGCCAGACGGAATATCTGAAGGCTTTCCAGAACGACAGAAAGACCAAGGACTCTGATGCCGATTACAGCGGCAAGGGTGTGCTGGTATGGCTGAACGAGGCAAAGCCAAAACAGGAAGAAACCAAACCTGTTGTGGAAATCGTCAAGCCAATTGTACAGGCAAGAAGATTCTAAGGAATCGATAACAGGCAGGCGGGACACGGTCCCGCCCGCCGGGTCTGGAAGGCAAGTTTGAGACATGACAAACGATGAAGGCAAGCATAGCGATAGTCAGCGCTGCGCGCTGTGCGGAGAATTGAACGGACATATCAAGGTTGAGGATTCTGAGGGGCGAGAAGTCAAAATCTGCATGAGATGCAACCGCATGATTGACTGGCAGTGAACAGAAGAGATTGAATGGTGAGGTCTCTTGCCCGTCGGCGCGTCCTGCGGACAGCAGTAACACTCGCCTGCTCCCGCACTCGCTCGGAGTATTTAGGCTTTTGGGTTTCACCCTGCCCCGTCTGTGAGGGGCTTCGCTTGGTCGCTCCGCCCAGCTCCAGCCGGGAAAAGCGTAAATACCCGCTCGCTATGAAGCGCCCCGCAGGCTCGATATCCGGCGATTTTCCGGAATCGTAATTAAAATCGCCCGATCCAAAAGACGGGCAAGGAGTCATAACATGACAACAGAAAGAGCATATAAACTTGAGGATTCAGTAGGATGCCTGATAAGCGGCATCTTCACTGAGAAGGAATTAAACCGATTTGCAGATGCAGGCTGGGCAGTGGTTGAAGAACTGAACCCAGAAGATTACAAAATCGGGAGGGTAACACAATGATGCAGATAACATCAGGCAGTGAGGCCATCTGCCAAATATGTGGATGCAGAATAGAAAGATTCTGCCAGAGATTGAGATGCATAGTGGCTGGCACACACAGCGAGAGCTGTTGCCTGGATTGCATCAGGAAAGCAGAAAGCATCTACAAGGAGGTGACACAGCATGGAAGTGAATAGGAAGAAGATGGAAGAACTGGCAATGCTTGTCGGGGAAATCCTGCGGGAAGCAGATACTCTCGCAGAAAAAGCCGACAGGCCTGCCGAGGAAGAACATGGAGTAATCCGCCTTTCGAGGCGGATACCGTAGGCTGGTAGCCGAAAACAGGCAGGACTTATGATGTTATTTTGCCGGGGGTGACAGCCCCGGCGTTTTGTTATGTCGGAGAGATATTCGGTACACCGAGGTTTGATGGAAAAAGAGATATTGTCCTCCGGACGCGAAACCCAAGGGGCGGATTTCGCGGGACGCTCAACCGCAACCCAATGGCTTTCGGTCCGTTCGGTTATACGCTCCGCTCGTCACCAGACCAGGAGGTTTCGCTCGGTCTGGTTCCAGAGGGAGCTTGTGCATTGTCCAGCCCCATGAGTCATGGTGCGGGGGCTGGGACACATTTGCTCAATGTGAATGGCCTCCGGCCAATTAAGCAAATAGAAGATAGGCGCCTTCGGCGCCGATGGAATTGGGGCTACCGCCCCAGTGAGCGCCGCCTGCGGGCGGCGGTGGTCGCGTTCGCGCGAACCGGGAACTCGCGCGCATGGGCGACGGGAATCTGACGATCATACTGCATTAGCGTGTCTTTCAGACGGCATCTGACGATACCATTTGAAGTAACTACGTAACTACTTGCAGTGAGGATGGTTAGATTTGGTATTTGAGGAATAAGATAGAAATGAGAATCTTGAATTCAAATGAATTTCCTGTGGTTTCTGGCCTTTTTCACTCCAACCGAAAAGCTTAAATACTGGTACTACTTTGAAATAGTAACATGGTGAACTACTATTGGACCACGTCGGACGGGCACAGGGTGACGGAATACCGCCCCATGAACATAGGCGTGGCCGTACTGTACTCCCCGTGCATGCCGGGCCGGAACTACCGGAATGAGAGGTCATATTCCCAGCCTGAGACCGAAAAGGCCATGGGCGACAGTCCAGGCACTGGCAACATGTTGACAGCGCTGACAAATCAACAACTCAAGTTCAATTACCTCTCGAAGGATGTCCTAAGGCAATTACTGGAGGAAAGGGTCACTATTCGCAACCGGAACCGATCTTCGATCCTGGGCCGTCTAACCGATATTTCCGGCGAAATCTACGGGGCATCTGTGCTCCGGACGCCCGAAGCCGAGAAACAGAAGCAGAGTTTAGAGAAAACCAGAATGGATCTGGAACGACAACTCGGAGAGGAAGATGTCACCCTCTGGCGGGATTCCCTCGAACTAAGACGTGAACTCATCCTCGCCGACAAGACATATACAGGCACCCAGTTCAGGCAAGGGCTTATGAGATCCATGCCTTCTTCCGATGACAATAAAGGACAAGAAAAACCAACTTTTTCAGGATAGATGTCGCGCCCTCAGGCCAATAATTGGCAAGCAGGCAGATCAATTCTGGACGGCCTACCTCTTTCAGGATGAGGAGGGCCGGGAAGAACTTGAAGAACAGTTGAATCTTCTCGTCAACGTCAACCTGAACACCGATGTAGAGAATATCACGCCGATATTCCATCCTCCAAGCCAGCAGGATGCTCAAGGCGATGTCGTTATGGGCTGGGTTCACTATAATGGCAAGGATATGTTTCCTTTTGGGATACGCCCTCTGGAGCTTGCTCAACACACGTCGCTTGTAGGCCGTACAGGATCGGGTAAATCGAATGCAGGATACCTGCTGGCAATGAATCTGGCCAAGGCAGGAATTCCCTGGCTTTGCCTGGACTGGAAGCAGTCCTGGCGAAGGCTCAGAAACCTTCCAGGACTTCAGGACCTTCGCATCTATACAATCGGCCGTGACGTTGCACCACTCCGGATCAATCCATTGATCCCTCCAAAAGGCATTGATCCAAAGCAGCATTTGAAGGCACTGGTGGGTGTTATAAATGCGGCGTATTTCTGTGGGGCTGGAGTCGAGTATTTACTGACCTCAGTTCTGGACGAACTCTACCAGAAGCACGGCGTCTATGAAGGCAACGTTAAGCGTTACCCCTCATTTCGGGACGTACTGGCCATTCTGAAAACCATACCCGCAACCGGCAGGGTCAGCCTGTGGTTGTCCTCGGCGATCAGGGCTGTACATTCTCTGTGTTTCGGGTCTATGGACAACATCGTCAATTCAGGATCCAATGTAACCATGGACGAGTTGTTGTCCAGGCCGACAGTCCTTGAACTTGAAGCACTCAGTCACGCGGACAAGCTTTTCTTCTCTGAAATGCTGATGCTCCAAATATATTCACATCGCATGGTCAAAAACGAAAGGAACCAGCTCAAGCATATCCTGATCATTGAAGAAGCGCATCATCTGTTGTCGCGCCTCTCCCAGAAATCAGGGCAACCGGCATCGATCGTCGAGGTCATATTCAGAGAGATACGAGAAATGTCGGAAGGTATCGTCTTTCTCGACCAGATGCCGTCGGAAATCAGCAAAACTGCATTGGCCAACACCTACACAACCATATCAATGAATCTGAAGGGCAAGCAGGATGTAACGACGATCAGTGCCGCCATGCTTTTGCAGGAGGAGCAGCCGCTGGCTCTTGGCACCATGGAGATTGGCAAAGCCATTGTGAAATTGCAGGGCAGAATCAAGGAACCATTCATGATCCGGGTGCCGGAGATCAAGATTCCGGCAGCTCCAGTCACAGATGAAATCATCCGGCAGGCGATGACGCCATTTATTCGACCAAACGAAGAGCCGGAAGAGATCGGCGGCATGTATCAGGGAAAGCTGACCGAGCCTGAAATGGCATTTCTGAAAGACATCGCATTGGTGCCTGATTGCGGAGTTGTGGCCAGATACACACGGCTCAAGTTGAGCGGTCGACAGGGCGACAAGGTCAAACGTTCCCTGATCGAAATGGGGTCTGTTGAAGAGATTGAGAAACTGACTCCAACCGGGAGAAAGAAAGTTCTTCGGCTCACCGAAAAAGGAATTGGCATCGTTAGTAATCAAGAAAAGAAGGATGATATTCGGTGAACCGGTAAAGCGAGCAAAGAGTGTGTACGGTTGATACGTCAATCATACGGAAAACAACAACAGATTCAATGTGACTATGATGTTATCTATAATAGGTATAGAGCACATCTTCTCTGGTTCCAACTACCTTCACGGTCATCTACGCATGAACATGGTCTCCCCGTTGCTTGACATGACGCAAAACTCTCTGACGCGTAAACTCCAGACTATCTCTACTCCGGCCTGAATCGGGCGGTCATAACCGCATCGATCTGCTCTTTTGAGACAAGAGGATGAATCCTATTTGTGTATGCTCGGTCAACCTTGGCCGACACCAGCATGAGCAGACCTACCGATTGAAGGAACGCGAGATTGCTGTAGAAGTAATAGTAAGAATAGGGATCCTCACCCATTGTGCGGCTCAACTGACAGTATCTGGTATAGACCTGCTTTACAAATCCCGTCGGATCATCCACGGCTGATCTCAACACCAGAAGGGCCTTGTCATTTAGATTCTGAAGCATGTCGCCCATAATATCGTGTCGTGCCTGATCGAAACACTCGGCAACAGAACTTGCTTCATGCGTAACCACGTACAGAAGGGTTCGGATAGCAACCCGAATGTCTGAGTTCGTGTTTCGAGCTACCAGGGCGGATATCTCTGCGAGAATGGCGTCATCCGAGGAGTGCAAACCCACTCTCGCTCTCTCCTGCAGTATCTCATGGATTTCGACGGCAGAGTAATTGCGAAATACCAGGAGGTCTGGCTGAAGACTGGAACGGGTACTTTCGTCCAGGGTGTTCACGAATTTCGGATTATTACTGAGCAAGACCACGTTGAAACGTCGAACGCTCCTGGAAAGGAAATACAGGATGTCTTTTCGGAAATCCTTTTCCGACAGCATATCCACTTCATCGAGAACGATGACAGCCTTGTCGGGAATCTGTTCTTCAAACCTGGTGCAAAGTTCCGAGTAGGAATATCCCCGCGGACGGACCTTCAGCATGTGAGCGAGCGCCTTGAAACTCGTGTTGTGAACACGACAATTCACAGCGTGAAACGGCAACCCAAGTTTGCCGGAAAACGTCTTTGCGAGATACTTGAGTGTAAGGGTCTTGCCGCTTCCGCGTGCGCCGGCAATCAGAAGATTACGCGGAATGCCGGTCTGGTGATAGCGGACAAAGACATCAACGATCTTCTTAACCTCCTCCCGTATTAAGGGCTTATCAGGAATGTGATTGAGATCAAACACGGTAAAATCTTTAACCCCGGAGTTGAGTCGTTCGGCTTGTTCACGGCTCTTTTGTATGTAGACTTCAATATCGTCCTCAGGCATTTCACGCATCCACCTCTACTACGTATAAACCTCGCGGGTATTTATACCTTTCGGTCATACGCGTCCATAAATGGCGCAAGTGTAATGCAAAATGTTTCGGAGGACCTGTTCCGATTTACGATCAAGCATGACTTTCTTTCTGTTGACCATCTCCTGAATCATATATGCGTGCCCGGCAAGCAAAGAACGCTCAATATTCAACTGTTCACGGGCATCCATCATACCGAAAAGAGAAATCTGATCGTCTGGCTTGAGTTCCGATTGTTTGAGAGCGAGAAAAGTCGTATCCGTCTGGACTTTACCAAGCTGAGTCTGGAGGCAGGAAAGTATTTCAGGAAGTTCAGATGGCGAAACAGAGGTGAGTGAGTACGGGCGGATGCTATTCTTGCGAGCCTCCCTGGGGGATCGACGAGGGAAAGTCATTTTATTTTGACGAGGTATCGGCGGCCACAATGTCTGCATTGCCTGTCTTTGGACTTCTTACCTTTCGCGTAGTATTTGTACCCGCGTGATCTGCTTTTTCTACTGCTGCATTTGGGACATTTCGTCGGTCTTCCTTTTTCCATTGGTATCACCTCGGGATAACAAAGGTCTTCCGATTTATAAAGCTGTCGGCTTACAGAGCGTGTAAAAACATAAAGTATTTAAGCCACAGCAACATTACTTCTTGATGACATTGACTCATTCGCTTTTGAAGAAGAAATCAAATCCTCTTGCATATCTTCGCTACCAGTTTCTTATGTTTGTTCTGATATGGGGTTACGGCATTCTTCTCATATGCTTATCGGATAATGATACTATGGCCATGGAGGTTGGTCTCAGCTACGTGATTGCAATAGCTACAATTATTCTTGCAATCATTGCCGCTGATTTCGACAGGTATCTCAAGCCATACTTGAAGGCAATATCATCTTAACAGGTTTTTTTATTTACCTTCTTTACTCGTCTTCATCGAGGAAATCCCAATCGTCGCCTGGCACGTATGTGGGATCGCGGGGATTCACATGATAGTTCACGGTGTTAAAGACGGCGTCGGTTGTGTGAGTCAGATCGGTGATCTGGTCATACATGCCCGCCATCATTCCTTTGATCTCATGCATTCGCGTGTCGATGCTCTTTAGCATATTCTCAAGCTTCGATTCAAATGGCGTGTATTTATCTGGTGTCATTCTGAAAGGACAACGCGTGATGGCTTTATATTCTTTATGGAACGAATGTTTCACTGAGTCGGAGCAAAAGATTGTGGATACGATGGTTAACTGCCCCAACTAAGAGGTCAATAATGGCGGATGTTAAGGTAAGAGATATTACCCCAGATCAAGGATGCGGTCAACCTCTACAATCTCCTCGCTCGTTCTTTACTACCACCGTTTCCCTTTGAGCATATTAACCGGCACCCTGAGTGACAATGTGGCGAGAATAGTATTAGGAACAGCTACAGTCTTTTCCACCACAACATGTCCCGCCGCTACCGATCATTCCGTAAATAAGACCAGTGGCACAACCAACCCCGCTGTTTACAGATATTGCATCGACAGGACAATTGCGAGCACATGCGCCACATTCCATACATGCGTCTTTGTCAATAATGGTAGCCTTTCCCTCTGCTACAAAATACACAGCATGAGGACAGACAATTTTACACATGCCACAACCAATACATTTCTCTCTGTCCATCTTTAAAGTCGTAACGTTTGATAAATACTTCATAAACATATACCAGAAATCACACAATACCGAACTTAACCCATAAGAACATACCTACAACCAATAACAGAATCTGCGCAGGTATTGCATACCGCATCTCACGTTTTACTCCGGACTGCGACGTATAAGTTGTACAACCAGTGAAGTTCATTGCCATAAATGAGGTAATTGACAGAATTAAAGGCAACGCAGCCCAGACATCCGATGATAAATCCAAGACTGGGACAAGAATACTCCAAAGCGCCAAACCAACACATAGGCCTTTTATTGAAAACGCTGTTCCTGGCAACCATGGCAGAAGAGCCGGACCGAGAATACTGCCACCTAGAAAAGCAACAAGTAATATCATGAAAATATTAAACCCGCGTGTCCACAGGGAACTCATCTCATAGCCCATACAGGTCAACCCGGAGAGACCAAGCATTACCAATCCGAGCAGAAAAAAATATGGAGACCATTCAACAATCTCGACAGGAACCACAACGAGGCGATCCACGAGATCAAACCTGACTTGCCGCATTTCGGGAGTCGTATTCATGCCTGCCTTCAAGAACTCTCTTATGTCTGATGATCTGACCGGCCCATAAACGACCTGAAAGCCGCTTTGTTTTTTCACCTCATGGGCGGCAACGCCAGGCGCAGAAAGCTGCGGAAGAATCAGCTTTTTATGGGAAACTATTTTCTCCAATCCAACTGCCCGAATACGGTTAACAAGTTCATCAGTCCCAAACGTACCCTTCCCCGCCGCACACCAGACGTTGACGCCTCTTGTATCCAGGACAAGTATCCACACATCGAGATCGACCAAAGCTCTCCTCAGGCAATCAAAAGACAATTTATAGTTAGCCGAAACCAAGACCGACGACGTTGTATCCGGATTGCCAACCGCATACAGCCCTGGCTCTACAATATAACTCATCCTACTTATGCTTAAACGAACCCTTACAGCCCCTATGATGTCTTCAGAGGTAAGTGAAGTAGATACACGCGGAATCTCTTCCCCTTGAGACATAACGGAACCAGCAATCCAATGTTGTTGCTGAACAATATTCATACTCATCACTGAATAGGGTCTATTATCTTGCAGCAGGCTAAAAACCAATCTAGCCGTGTATTCTCGAAAGTCATATATGCGCTTAGCCGTCCTGCTACACGCTTGATCATTCGCAGAAGTCCGTCGCAATCGGGTTCATGCTTGTAGATCTTGCGGCCGACGGCATTCAGGTCTGCGATCAAAACCATTCCCCCAGGGCGGCATACACGGAACATTTCGCGTATCACGGACCGGGGTGCATCAATGTGGTGTAGCGAGCGGAACGAAATAACGGCATAGAACGCGCCGTCCTCAAAGGGCAGGTTATGCGCATTGGCCAGACGGGCCACGAACGGACCCTTCAGCCTTTTCGTCCGTGCATTCTGTCGCGCCACATGTACGGCATGGGGCGAGCGGTCGACTCCCGTTACTGCGAAACCCAGTCGCGCCAGGAAGAATGACATGCAGGCGCATCCGCCCATGCCGACATCCAGGATGCGATCCGTCTTCAACCCGCTGGCTTTCAGCAACGCCTCACGTCCGGTGGTGTCTTCGAATCGTGGCATTCTTATGCCTTTACAAACCAATGACGTGTTCGATTGCAGACATTACAGACCGACAGCATTACCGGCACTTCAACCAGCACCCCCACAACCGTGGCCAGCGCCGCCCCCGATTCCGCACCAAACAGCGTTATTGCAACCGCAACCGCCAGTTCAAAGAAATTACTTGCTCCGATCAACGCACCGGGAGATGCTATGTTGTGGGGAACCTTGAACCATTTCATCAGGCCATAGGTCAACGACGAGTTAAAATAAACCTGTATCGTGATCGGGATCGCGATCAGGAGAACATGTGTCCATGTCCGGGTTATGTTATCAGCCTGAAATGCAAAAATCATCACAAGTGTTGCCAACAAAGCGATAATGGTGATCGGATGAAAAAACGGCAGATATTTTGTCTCAAACCAGTCGCTCCCCTTGAACTTTAACAGCAAGCTGCGGCTTAAACTGCCCAGTGCCAGCGGAATCACAATAAACGCCACCACGCTGTAGAAAAGGACCGGGTACGGAACTGTTAGATTGCTGGCCCCGCTGACCAGGAGGCCGACTATAGGAACAAACGCAACCAGCATGATCAGATCGTTAACAGCCACCTGAACCAACGTATAGGCAGGATCGCCATCAGTAAGATACGACCACACAAACACCATGGCCGTACATGGTGCCGCAGCCAGTATTATACAGCCGGCCAAGTACTGGTCAGCCAGCTCAGGACCTATTATCGGAAGGAAAAAATGCTTGAAGAAAATCCAGCCCAGTAGGGTCATCGAAAGAGGTTTTACGATCCAGTTAACAAAGATGGTTATTAACAATCCTTTGGGTCTCTTACGAACACCGAGAATACTGGTAAAATCAATTTTCAGCATCATCGGATAAATCATAAGCCAGATCAGCACTGCTATCGGAAGGTTTATCTGACTGTTACTTCCGAACTCTATGGACCGTACGGCCCCTACAAATCCCGGCGCCATCTTGCCAAGAACCACACCAACCACCATACATACCGCAACCCAGAGCGTTAAATAACGCTCGAACACATTTGTCAATTTCCGCTCATCAGCGGACGTCATTCCATTACTCACAATGATACTCCTTTTCTTTCTGATGTCTCATCGCAGATTCTTGTTATTTCACGCTATCCATTAGTTAAATATTTACCATAAGGGCAAGTTGTCGAGATATTAGACTGCGGCACTGTATCCAGCATACCATATGGGCAAGTTATGGAGGGCTTAGCGCCCAGCACACTCTTTGCAAACTCCCGCATGGCTGACATCGATCCTTTCTCTACCATCTGCCCCACCTCAATGGCCGTCCTAATCTGATTGGTATCGACCCCAAGATCCTTGGCCTTGCTCACATGATACGTCAAACAAGGCTGACAATGCGCACTCACCGACGCACCAATTGCGATCAGTTCCTTCATTTTATCGCTCATCGCTTGCCTCCAATCGTTCTGGTTATTTAAGGTCATTGATCATACGGTCAAACTCATCTTTTGTAATCTCGCCTTTGGCATAACGCTTTTTGACGATGTCAACCGCCGTCTCGGAACCGCCGGCCGAGGCATGGTCTCTCCACCAAGGCATGCAACGGCCGCGACCAAGGAAACATGACGATATCACTACAACCATGAGCACCATGCAAATGGGCATGATGAAAGGCAGCCATTCTCCACAGCAGGAATAACTGGCAGACATACTTCACGACTCCTTTCTTTGCTCTTTGCCGTGTGTCTTATCTTTTACTCAACAAGCTTCACAATTCGCTTGGATCTCTTTGCAACTTGCGAATTAATCTTCTGCTATACTTAATTTTTTTAGGGATCCAACGGATCCCTGGATAGATTATCGTTTTCCTCAGCCAAGCCCCTTCGAACCACAACTACTACCGCAAGCTTGCAGAGACTTAACCAGTTGATCCTTACTTGTCATGCCCTTAAACGTACCTGCTATTCTACCCTGAGCAGTCAGAACTATTGTGACAGCCTCATCTGCTGTCATTGTCACATTGAGCTTCTCTAAGAATGCCTTGTTTTCAGATTTGCCGGGATCGATGAATACCTTATCGAAAGTATCCTTGTATGTCTTGTCCGCAAGAAAGGTATTCACTGCTTCTACGACTTGCTCCTTACCTTTGGTAGACTCTCCCTGGATGCACAACACCACATTTTTACCGTCCTGTAGTAATTTCAGACACTGGGTGGCTTGCTGTGACAATATCGAGTCAGCCAGTTTCTTCTCATCCGGATCAGTTTCGAATGCTCCTGTCACCACGCCATTTGGCGCAAAGACTATAAGAAAAGGCATCGGCATTCTTTCCGGATCCATTCTAAACTTTTTTAGTAGACTTTCCGATGTCGAGGCAAGGACATCCGCCATAATAAGCTCCACCTTGTCGGCCTGATTCTTTTTGAGAACTTCCGCCGCCTTCTGGAATGAACTTACCTTGTCGTTCTTCTCCTTGTGCAACAGGAGACAAACATATTTTCCGTCTTTCTGCAGTTTTTCCATCGCCGCAGCTGTGTCACTAACAACAGCACTCGATTGATCAGCAGAAAACCCGATTGTTACGCCAATCAAGCCTCCCGTTATCAGCCCGCACAGAAGATATGCATACAATCCTGTACCCGAACGTAATGATTTAAACGCAGGTCTTTCCTTGCTCATGTTTTACCCTCCAATGATTGAGGCAATGTTTCGACATATTTTCTTATTTCGTCCCGCACGCGCCGATAGTGTTCAAGCGCTTCTTCTTCCGTCTTCGCTTTTCGCGCCAACCGAGGCGGATCATCAAAACCCACATGAACTACTTTCGTCTTGCCCGGAAAAAGTGGACAGGATTCGTGCGCACTGTCACAAACCGTAACAACATAATTAAACTCGATTCCTTTCAGTTCGTCCACATACTTTGACTTCTGCCTCGAAATATCTACTCCCGCTTCTGCCATTACTTTGACCGCGTTAGGATTCACCCCGTGTTTTTCAATACCCGCAGAATATGCCTCGATAATATCCCCCTTCAAATGCTGTGCCCATCCCTCGGCCATCTGGCTCCGACATGAATTACCGGTACACAGAAATAAAATTTTCAACCGCTCGTTCACCCGCATCCGCATTGACCTCCAGGACAGCAACCGCCACCCCGATTAGAAGACGACGAAAGGCCAGGCGGACTAAAAACACGTGCTACCTTTGTCGATCCACACTTGACACACTCGATTTTCTTTTCCTTCATCAGGTTCATATACTGCGATAATGACGCTTGAATCTCAAACGCCGCATGGCAAACCTGACATTCAAAATCATACCGTGGCATATTGAACCTCCTGTTTAATATGTTTGGAACTCGACTTCAACGATTCAGATGTCAACTGTCGCAACCCGTCCACCCCTGTAGGTTCCTGGGCCAGCCAGGCAGCCACTGCGAAGTGGTCAGCAAGCTGCCGAACTTCTTCAATGTACCGATGTTCGTTACTCTGTCTCGCCAGCAATAGAACATTACTCAACTTCAGAGGAGAAAGACTCTGATTGATGACCCACGCAAAAGGGTTTATTCCTGCACGCTTCAAATCATCCTGCAATTGCGCGGCTTCGTGAACAGGCGTAGCCTCCGGCAAGGTCACGATGATCACCTTGCTGAAAGCTGGATCACGCAAACGTGGCAACAGGTTACGAACTTCCTCGGGCAGATCGCTCTGCGTTCGTGATACTTCACGGTGATATGCTTCCGTGGCGTCGAGTAGTAACAGAGTATGGCCCGTCGGAGCGGTATCCAGAACAACAAAACCGTCCCGTCCCATGTCTACCTTGGCGGCAAACGCCCTGAAAACTGCGATCTCTTCGGTACACGGCGAACGCAAGTCTTCTTCCAACAGTTTCCGACCTTCTTCATCCAGGTCTGCGCCAGCAGCCGCCATAGATTCTTTGGCATACGCCGCCGTCTCTGCCACGGGGTCAATACGACTGACCGACAGATTAGGCACGGATTCTCCCACCGCATTCGCGACATGCGCCGCAGGATCGGTGGTCGTCAGGTGCACACGGTGTCCGCGTGATGCCAGTTCAACCGCGATAGCCGCTGCCATCGTCGTCTTTCCAACTCCTCCTTTTCCCATAGTGAGAATGACACCGCGTCCCTGCGCCTCAATCTCACGGATCAGCGAGGACAGTTCAGGCCATTTTACATTGGATTGCTGCGCTAAAGGATCTTGTGTCGATTTCGTTGCCGAACGATCACCGGATATCACCGCCCTAATAGCAGCCATGCCGGTTACATTGAAGGCCAGTAGAGGAATCTCGGTACGAGGCAATAACTGTAACCCGTCGGGTACACGAGAAAGAGCCACTTGCTGGCGATCGGCCATGGCACGCGCAACAGGATCCTCGTCCCCGGCATTAAAGAGCCCGTTCAAGAGGAGCCGAATGTTTTTAAGGCCCAGCGCACCAAGTTCCCCTCGGCTGCGCTCAGCCTCGGTCAGGGCTGTACGTTCCGGCCTACTGACCAATGCCACCTGGGTTCGGGATGCGTCGGCCATGCACTCAAGCGTCTTGGCATACAACGCATGTTGTGACTGGAGTCCTGAAAGCGGCCCCAGACATGACGTTCCGCTTGTATTGGTGTTCAGAAACTGGTTCCACGCTGCCGGTAACTGCAACAGTCGCAACGTATGACCTGTAGGGGCTGTATCAAATACGATATGATCATAATTTTCTGTCGTTTCAGGGTTACCCAGAAAACGGGAGAACTCGTTGAATGCCGCGATTTCCGTGGTACAGGCGCCGGACAACTGCTCCTCGATGCTCGCCACCATCGCGGGTGGCACCTTCCCTCGATAGGGGGCTACAACTTTTTCGCGATACTCATGGGCTGCAGTTTCAGGATCAATATCCAAGGCCCAAAGTCCGGGTACCGATTCCAGTTGCAAGGGGACTGATGTCAAATTTGTACCCAATACTTCGGTCAAATTAGATGCAGGATCCGTGCTGATCAGCAGCACTCGGCGGCCGCTGTCGGCCAACGCCACCGCAGTGGCACACGACAGGGTTGTTTTACCTACACCGCCCTTGCCGGTAAAAAACAGAAAGCGCGGAGCGGCTTTTACAAACGACTCAAAAGTATTATCAGGGTTTGTCATGCTGTCACCATTTTTCCTTTCCAATGCCTGCCAGGGCCACCAATTCATCTTTCGCAGGATAGCCACCTTGGCTGACCACCTCCCCATCAACAAGAATCAGCGGCAGGCAGCTGGTGCCGCCGTTGTTTACTGCTTGTGTCACCTTTGCGTTACCGATAAACGCCTCGTATTGCTGGGCCGGATTATACCGCGTCACTTCAACGCCCTTGGTACGTAACCACTCCAGAGCGGCGCTGAACTCGACGAGTTTCTTGTCCACTTTCGGTCCGCAAACGCCCGAAGAACAACACATGGGCGGATCAAATACTTCTACCTTTGTCATACAAATTCCTTTCGCTACTTACTTCGATAATTCGTTATCTGACGAAATATACTATATGATGCATTTACCGTCAAGGGCTTTTGGGATTATTTTTAGAACGTTATTAGCAGATAGAATCCCGCACAGACAAGAAGAACGCCTGCAATGTTTCGGATCACTACCTCTGCCTTCTGCGCCTTAATGGAAGCCTTCCCGAACGCAACGCCCAACAGGATGGCGCCCAAAGGAAGACTAAATCCCACTCCAAAAACCGCCATGAGAACCATGCCCCAGACAATATGGCCCATTAATACACTGGCACCGATGACTATGAAAATACCAGGGTTACACGGCAATGAACTGGCCGCCACACCGCCGCCCATCAGCAACCCTACAATCACTGTACCCAGCATTCCGTGTACTGAGGAACGCGATTCCGTCTTCTGAGTAAAATGGGGCATTTTCAGCGGCAACATTTTTAGAGCCGCAAGCCCCAGTAGGACAGCAATAGCACCCGCAAAGATTTTCCAATACCTGCCGAGCAATGCCTGCGCGGCCTGACCCACAACCCCTGCAACAAACCCCAGAACGATCAGCGCCAGAGTGGTTCCAATCATGAATGAGATTGTGGACACGAAGGCCGTGCGCCGGTCGGCGTCCTGGCGTGTGCCTGAGTAAGCCACCAACATACCCATAGCCGGTAAAGTACAACAGGCGCTGGCCACAGCACTCACTACCCCCAACAGGAAAGCCAGTGGTAATGCCGCCGGCCCCATGCTGGCCGCCTGTAGAGTGTCTGTAACCCATTTCAACATTTCTGCCATATCCGTCTCCTATTTGCAGCCGGACGGTCCACAGCCAGATGGTCCGCATCCACCGCCAGACATCGACGCCGTAACAAAAGCCTGAACGAGTTTCGTTTCGGTGATCTCTCCCGACACAGGCGCCATCCCACGCCCCTTAACCATCGCAAGCACGCCCGGAATGGCCATTTGCGCCGCGATCTGTTCATAGTCACGTGAGCCAGTCTTCAATGTAAAACTACCGATCTTGCCACCCGCCTGCGGTTCTATCGTTTTCGCTGCCCCAAGAATTTGCTTTGTCGGCGCCTTGTCGGTTGTCTCATCCTTGCCCGGCAAGAACACGAAAACTCCGGCCATATCCGCTGCAAGCGCGTTCAGATCGGAAAGCGCTCCTATCTCTTTTACGGCGACCGTATTCGATGTCGCAGTTACACCATAAGACGCAAGCATTTGTCCCGGAGCGGTCAGAGCCGCAAACCCGGCTGACGCCTTCTCAGCCGAGACATCTTTATTCTTTGCCACCGCCCTCATCACAAACACTGCGGCAGCACAGAGTATAATCACTCCCACTACGTAACGCATCCGGCCTGAGGTTTCTGGCGCGTTACATGCGCATCCGGGACCGCAGGCGGATGCTTGTTCCTTGAGCAATTCCATGTTATTAATAGGTTTTGACTCTTCATTCTGATTATTCATATTTAATTTCTCCTTGTTCTTACTCTCACCCACAGCAACCCTTTGCACCGTCCGGACAACATGACTGGACTTCGGTTCTCGGCGCTGTACCCAGAACACCCTTTGCAAACTCCCGCATGGCTGACATCGATCCTTTCTCTACCATCTGCCCTACTTCCATGGCCGCTCGAATCTGCCCGGCATCAACACCAATCTCTTTGGCCCTGCTGACGTGATACGTCAAACATGACTGACAATGAGCTCCTATTGACGCGCCTATCGCAATCAGCTCTTTCGTCTGTTCGTCCATCGTTTTTCTCTCCTTCATTTCTTTTGGCGTCCATCGTGGTTAAATATCTTGGGTTATACTTGTAAGACGCCGCGCCAAATACGTTGCTCACGACTTACCGAAAAGTCTCCGGCATAGTTTTTCCATGTCTTCACTACAAACGTTTTTAAGGTTCTTCTTGTCATCAAGAATCTGATCAGTGTTCTCTATCTCCTTGAATAACAGATCAAGAACCCTGCCGGTTGAGGCACTTCGGAACTTTTTTGATAAACTGTAATACATCCAACGTCCATCCTTGCGACTGTCCACCAATCTCGCTGAACGAAGAATCGAAAGGTGTTTCGACACCGTTGACGGAGCCAAATTCATCAGGGCTATAAGCTGACAGACACACAACTCTCCGCTCCTGAGCGCAAACAGCAGACGCACCCTGTTCTCATCAGCCAGCGCTTTCAGTATATCCATTACCTCACGCATTCAATCCTCCTCTATTTCGTTATTTGTCGAAATATACCATATAAGAATATGTCGTCAAATGAAAATTAAAAAAAAGCGGGTAACCAGAAAGTGGTCGTTGACAACCGGAACGAAAGTTTGGCCTTTTTCTGCCCTAATTAGTCTTCCGTTTTTGCGATACGAAGCACGATATCCTTAGGCAGTGCCACGCCCGCCGCCACTTGCATAGCCTTAAAAACACCGACAGGCACGGCGCAGGCGGCGCAACAGCCTTGCAGGCTTTCGCGGGCAGTAGTCAGGACCACTCCGTCCGATCCAGCTCCAATCTCTGCGTATCCATCCACCGGGCCCTTGGCAATCAACACCTCTCCGAACTTCTGTGCCTTCTCGCATCCACTCGTGATCTTGAACGTCACGTTCTGCGAATCGTCACTCTCTACATGTATGCTGGTCTGGAATCCGCAGACGCCACCATCCACTATAACCACTGCTTTCATTACATCTCTTGTTTCTCATACGGCGTAGAACAGATACATCCTGCACCACCTGTAAATTCCATACTTTTCAATTATCCAAGGAAGACGGATGAATCAGGCGCCTAGTTTTAATGCCATTTCGGCAACATGAATACCGAGTTTCTTCGCCGTGTCTAAGCCGAGATCGTCGCCAGAAATATCATCCTTGGTTGATAGAACAGTCGCCCCCTGGAACGCCGGCGGCTTACCACCTACTGGAATCATGCCGAAACAAAGCATTGCCGTTTGAACCTGTTCGATCACTAATTCCTGTCCACCGTTACGAAAAGCGCCAACGGCAACAACCCCGATCGGCTTATCTGCCATCAGCATCTTAGGTTCGCGAAGCGGCGCACACCGCTCGATGAATGCCTTGCAGAGCGAACTGGGCGCCCGGTAATACGCTGGCGATCCAATAATAAGTCCACCAACAGCCGGGTCTTGGAGCTTCGGAAGAATGGTCGTAAAATCATCTTCCGGCGGTTTCTGTGACCAACCCGCAAAGATCAAACCACCAAGATCGATCAACTCGACTTCAATGCGTGCATCCACGCCTTTGGCCGCATCAAGCGCAATTTGTACGGCCTTGGACGTAGTCATGCCTTTGCGATGGCTACACGCGATACCAAGGATTTTTACCGGCTTTTTCGCGGTACCAGGTTCGGCAGCCAAAACGGTGGTCGCGGTCAACGCACTGGCAGCCAACGCAGTACCAGACGACAAGATAAAGTCCCGCCGATCAAGTTTATTTCTCATACTTACTCTCCTTTTTTTTGTTATTCTGTTCGTGTTTCAAGGCGCAGTGTAGATAAGCCACACGCCTCCGATTAAAACCAATACACCACAGATTTTCTTAACAAGAACGAGCCCTTTGGACTTCTCGTTCCAGTTAAGAAAATGTTGGACTACCTCCGTACTGGTTCCTGCAAGTACAATAACGGAACAGTGTCCCAATCCGTATACCAGCAATATCGACGCTGCATACAAAGGAGCTTGTGCCGCCATCTTGAAAGTTACGGCAAGTATGGGCGCCATATAGGCAAATGTGCATGGACCGAGCGCCACACCGAAAACCAACCCAAGAATGAATGCCGCCAGGAAACCCTTACTCTTCATACCAGGCTGAACTGCGTCCGGCAGAGGAATACGGAGGGCATCCAGGAGATAAAGCCCCACAACAAAGAAAATCACGGCAACGAAATAGTTGCCATACCGGCCAACATCGCCAAGCATTCGCCCGGCAACGGCAGTAATCACGCCAATGGCCGCAATGGTAATAAGAATACCCACAGCGAAGAGCGTAGAAGTCCAGAAGGCCCTGCGTGTTGAAACAGACCCCTGTCCACTGATAAACCCCACTATCAACGGTATGCTTGCAAGGTGACATGGACTTAAAATCACACTGAGAATACCCCATACAAATGACGCACCAAGAGCTATCAGTGGCGAACCTTCAACAGCATGCGTAAGCGATATGAACAGTTGTTCCATGGGACTCCCCTGACTTATTCTTCGATAACAATTTCCGACTCCACAACAATTTCCGACTTCACGGAATTTGCGACCAAACTATACTTTTGTGCTCCTTGAAGAGCTCGGCGTACCCGGTTTTCGATAATATTCCTGGGTTCGCCGCCTGTCGCGACACGGATTACCGGCTTAAAATGTAGACGGGTGAAGATTTCCGTGCGGTCAATCTCGATTAACTTGGTGCCCTCGGTGCGGCACTCGTAGGAGATTAGTTTCAACTTGAACCGTTCCGTTGCCCAGATAAACATCATCATCACACATGTGTTCGCGGCGGCCACAAATGCGTCTTCGGGCGTTAAAACCCCTGGATGACCCTGGGCATCTGGCGGTGCGGAAAACTTCATCTCCGGACCGTTTCCCATGGTGAGATGTCCCCAGTGTTCTCCGGTCCAACGGACTGTTGTGGAATATGTTGCGGTCTTACTCATAATTTTGTCTCCTGATTCCAGAACTTGGTGTATTCGACTAAAATCTCTTTTCGGTAATTCTCCTCCGATTCCACCGGCACGGGATTATAGATCTTTGCCATTTCCAATATTTCTTGAACAACGTTTGCATCCGGTCTGCGGCCCGACTCGGAAAACTTCTTAAAGATTAACGGCAATGCCAGCATTTCGATCGGCTTCCCATCAATAACAAATTTTGTCACAGGAATGCCTGAGCCGCACGAGCAGGTGACCTGTCTCTCTGACTGCTTTGCAGCCGGGACATCAGTTGTGTCCGATACAGGGGGACATCCATCTTTACCGAGAACCTTATCCACGAGTCCAGCCAGACGATCAGCAACCACCTCTACCACCCGTCTCCCGGCTTCATTGAGGCGCCGTCGACCATCCGGTTTTACCAATCCCAATTCTTTAACGAGTTCATTAACAACTATACTTGCCGCTGGTTTACCTGAGTACATTTCTGTCGCACGCGCAGCGCACTTCAAGTCACAGCCATCCACCGTAATGGTTGGATGGAAACGTGCAAAAGTCCGGTCTCCTTCGCCACCCGCAAGGAAAAGCGGCAAGCAAATCGTCACAGTGTCATTCGGCCGCAACTCATGCAATACCTTGAGCGCGGCGAGCCGAGTCACCGTACCCTCTGCCAGTTCCTCGCCAGAGCATGCTACAATCCCTGCCTTGCGTTCCGGTAAATCAACCATTGCTGTCTCCCTTCCCTTTGCTTGGCTGAGTAACCTCATCAACAATATCAGCGATTTCACGGGCCATTACCTGCGCAAGCTTGATACCCTGGTCGTTCAATTCGGCTATACCCTCGGGTTTTAAATCTTTATGACGGCGGAAGGCATCAAATACTGTTATCTCCTTGGCGATAGTACCGCCACTTTGCCGAACCATTGTAGCAGCGCACATTTTTGTGCACCCATCTATAGTCACAGTTTGGTTTCGGGTGACAATGTCCCTCGCCTCGTTATCACCCAACACCAATTTAGACAACGCAACTAGTTGCGTATCATCAGGCTTTATGTTGTCGCAAACCTCGTAAGCAGCTTCGCGGCTCACCGTGCCGAATGGCTTGCCTATCCCGCTGCATGGCACAATCACAACCTTTTGTTTTCCACCAATCATGATTCCTTCAACTCCTTCTCAACTTGGGATTTCATTACGGCAAGATATGATTGCGGATCCAGAAGTTTCGCATTATCAGTTTCCCACTGGACGGTTTCTATTTCCATTATCCACCCCTTGTCATATGGATCTTGATTGACCAATTCAGGATTAGCATCGAGCGCATGGTTTACCTCCACCACAGTGCCATTAACGGGTGCCGGCAACGCCAGCATTGTCTTCATCGTCTCAACCTCCGCAAGGTCATCTCCAGTTACGAGTTTGGTGCCTACAGGTTTTGCCGTTACAAACGCCACGTCACCGCTGTGCTGCTGGAGGTAGTCGGTGAGGCCAACCCGGATCCGGTTCTTCCCTTGCGGCTGCATCCAAAAGGCCCATACGCCACCTTCGCTATAATGACGATCCGTTGGTACATGAAACGTAAACTTGTCAATTGTTAGCTCCAGATCGTTTGACATAACTATCTCCTTTATTTTATCTATCGCGATATGGCATGTATTGCGGCATTACGAAATCCAAGCGCAGCTTCCAGCATCGCTTCCGGCAACGTGGGATGTGCATGCATTGTCCACGCCAAATCGTCCGCTGTTCTGCCCGTCTGCACGGCTAACGCCCCTTCTGCTATCAGATCCGTGACATGCGGACCCAGCATGTGTACTCCAAGAATACGTCCGTTATCAGCGTCACAAACTAACCGTACCATTCCGTCGGAGTCTCCGAGAATGCGGGCTCGGGGATTGGCTGAAAACAAGAACTGGCTAACCTTCACGGCTGCGCCAGTCGCCCGAGCCTGTAATTCTGTCAATCCAACACTGGCGATCTCAGGTCGTGTAAATATTACGCTGGGTACGGCGCGATAATCGATTTGTCGTCGTCCACCGGTCGCGTTTTCAGCAGCCACGCGGCCATCCACCATTGCCTTGTGCGCCAACAACCAACCGCCTGTCACGTCACCGGCGGCCCAGACATTAGGAATACTGGTAGCAAGCGATTCATTAACAGCGATTGCATGGCCATTCATATTTAAGCCGACTTCAGCAAATCCCATATTTTGGGTATTAGGGCGACGCCCCGTTGCCACCAGTACCCGATCACATTCAATCATGGCTTCCAAGCCAGCTGCTTCCGCAAACACGCGCAACGTTTCTCCATCCCTTTCGATTTTACGAACAGTAACTCCCGTCCGAATCTCCATGCCTCGGCGGCCCAAGAGGATCTGCAGTCTTTTTGCAAGAACTTCATCGGTTGCTCCAGAAAGAAGTGATGGGGTCATCTCTAGGATCGTCACCTTGCTGCCAAGCGCCTCGTATATGCAGGCAAACTCCAGTCCTATCACCCCACCACCAACAATGACAAGGCGGGCTGGCACAGCATCAATATCCAGAGCCTGAGTACTCGTGAGCACTCCGGACAGGTGACAACCTTCAATAGGCAGATCCGCTGCAACCGAGCCAGGCGCAAGAATAATACGATCAGCGGAAACCTCCTGCTGCCCACCCTGACCGTCATCAATAAAGAGCGTATCTGTTTTGATTAACCTTGCTTCGCCGCGAATCACCTTTACACGCCGCGCTTTCAGCAAGCTTTCAACCCCACTTACCAATTGCTCCACGGTGTTCTGTTTATAGGTCATCAAGGCCGGCAGATCGACATCGACACTGGGGATTGAAAGACCAAACTCTTTCCCGCGCCTCGAATGAAGCAACAAATCCACAGACGTGGTCAACGCCTTGGTGGGTATGCAGCCTATGTTGAGGCAAGTTCCTCCGACTCGGGCCTTCTCGACAAGGATTACCCGTGCTCCGCGCTGGGCAGCGCTTAACGCTGCGACGTATCCGCCAGGACCTCCGCCCAAGACAAGAATTTCTGACCGTTCTTTCTGAATAGACATTTTACCGTCCGCATCTCCTGACACCGGCATTACTAATTCCGTGTGTCGTAATGCTCCAAACTTAATTGCACGTATACCTGCGTCTCACGCCAGCATCTTCTTAATCTCTTCCAATGGCGGTACGCGGCCAGCCACTTTCACAACGCCGTCCACCACCAAAGCAGGAGTCATCAACACGCCAAAAGTCATGATCTTTTGAATATCTGTCACCTTTTCCAATTTGTATTCAAGTCCCATAGCCTTGGCTGCCTGTTCCGTTGTCTCCATCAATGTAGAGCATTTGGCACAACCTATTCCGAGAATTTGTAATGTCTTCACGACTTTTCCTTTGTGTCAGTAATGTAAGCTTCTATCTTCTTTAAGCATCATTTCGGAACGCACTCGCCAATCTTACAGGCCTTTTTGATCTGCTCTGCCGAAAGCGCCATCTTGTCAGCCAGTGCCTTCTTGATCGTGATCATCTCGCCGGTTTCCAGCGGGTTCGCTTCGACCCACTTCTTCAGGTTTTCAGGTGTTGTGAAGAATCCCTGGTGGAAACATCCCGCAGATGCATGCTTGCCGTCAGGCTTGGTACGCTGCCCAAACCAGGCAACAGCAGAAAAAGGCTCAAGCAACGCCAGATCACCACCAAGGGTCTTGACAATCACCTTCTCGCCTGTCAGTCGGTCTTTCTCCCGAATCTCGGCATCCTTGCCTGTTCTTGCAACCACACCCAGCGCACAATGCGAACAGCAACCCCATGTCTTGCCTTCTTCGAGTAAAACTTCTGCAGCATCTTCCGGGTAAACAGCTCGATCACAGAAACCGCACTTGTTCGCAAGCTCCTTGGATTGCAGGACAGCCAGGTCAATCACATTCCCACCGTTGGCTTGTCGTTCCTTTTCCGCAGCATCTTTGCCGGCAAAAGCCCTGATCGTAGGACGGCCTGTTTTGCTATCCACACCATAAACATACGCCGCACTTGATGCAGGAGTTAAGACGCCACTTGCCCAATCCGCAACCGAGACCTTCTGTTCAAATCCAGTCTTGTCCTCCGTCAGGCATGAATACATGACAAAATAATGGTGCATCCCGCACATGCGAACATCACCTTTACTGGTCTTTACAACCACGAGACTGTTTGACGGAATATTTCCGTCGCACATGTAACATATATCTGCCTTGGCGCGTGAGTCAGGTTGTGCCGCAACCCATCGGCTGAACGAAGGCACATCACTCGCACCAAGATCAACACCCAGCTCTTTCCACTTCGCCAGAATATCTTCCCTCGCAAAGAACCCTTCATGGCGAAACAATTCCTTTCCAGCCGCATCAAAGAAAATTTGCGTAGGAATTATACTGATTTTATATTTATCTCCGGCATTCGGAGTTTCCCAAACGTCAATAAACTGCACATCCATTCTACCGGCATAGGTCGTCTTGAGGTTCTCCAGAATCGGAGCCATCATTTTACAGGGAATACATTTCGTAGCGCCAAGATCAACTAGGCGGGGTAATGATTTGGACTGACCCGCCGGCGTTGTCTCTGGATTTTTCACAACTGCAGACACAGCTGCTTCATTGGCCTTGCCGGTCGCTGCTTTTTGCTTGGCATTTTTCACAATCAGCACTCCAACAACCACCACAATCAGTATCATCCAGATCCATTTGCCAGGCCCGTTACAGCAACTACCGTCCCCACAACTGCAGGCAGGACCTTCGTTCTTGTTGTCTTTTTCGTCAGTCATAGCATCCAATTCCTTTCAGTATTGTTTTAACAAACCAACTTTGACGCTCCTGCCTCAGTGACTTTGGCTATCGTTTCCGGCACAGGTGAAGTCTTCCCCTTCTCCATTCCCAAATCAGCAAGCTGCAGGTGTTCAAACTTCTTGAATCCGGCCTGTTCCAGCGTATTCTTAACGCAATTCAACGGACAGCCGTCAATTGCCAGTATCCTTGCAGCGCTTTTAGTCGTTTCCATGATTCCAGACACACGTCCGCCTATTCCGGCAAGGCAAAACATTTTACCCGCACCGTCTTTGGTCAGTTTCCTCGCCGCCTGATCGGCAACCGCACCGACATCCGCTGCTCCTGAACATGCAAAAATCAGTTTCGGAGCACTACCGCATGCACATACATTCTTTGTCGTCATAACCAACTCCTTATTATTAGTAATACACTCTATTAAAGAAAGTTCCGCCGCTTTCCTCATTCGCGTTTTACAATCTTTTTATCAATTTCAATACTGAGTTCGTCTTTTCACCGAAGCATTAAAAACATCCATCGCACAATCAAAGGCCTGCATAATGTGCGGCGTCTGAAGATGGTAGAAAACCTTCGTCCCCTCCCGCCTGTCGGTCACGATCCCAGCCCACTTCAACATTGCTAAATGCCGAGAGATAGAGGAGCCCTTTACATCCGCCACGCAGAGTAACTCCATTACACATTTATCGCCCTTCCGCAGAGACTCCACTAGTAATATCCGAGCCGGATGGGACACCGCCTTAAATATCTGCGCCTGCGCCTTTGCCTCTTCGTCTTTCATCTTTACCTGGGGTTCATTCGCTTCTTTCCGGTCGATATCATGCTACCGTTCACTAGACTTGCTTGCCGTTTTGCTTCGGCCCGAATCACACCCATGGTGCACTCGAACACATTCAGGATACAGGGCGTCTGCAGTCGCAAAAAGCAGCGTACGCCTTCCTTCCGCTCCCTTACGATCCCCACATTTTTGAGCGCCGACACATGCCGTGACAGTGTGGACTTATTCATCGGAAATAAAGGCTGCAGTTCACAAATACACTTTTCACCCCGACTCAATTCATCCACAATCATCAGCCGCACCGGACTCGAAAGCGCCTTCATGATTTGTGCCCGCTCATTAAATTCTTCTGTTTTCATGGGCGCTAATATAGCGCATTGTTGCACAACTATGCAACAATAATCTCGTCTTATTTACTGCAAAAATCGAAATCAGGCAAAGGCACACATCGGAGTTTCTTAGGAAAAAACAATGTTTCAAGCGACTCTGGATCTGTTTGTCTAGGTTCAAGTCCAATACCCTCACTTTTCGCACATCAACCGACAGATATAAAAAGGCGCGTGATTTCACATTAGAACAGGAATGTGAAGCAAATGGGAGAAAACGAGGTCTTTTCAAGCATCCGGCAGGCGGGAAATGGGCAAAAATCTGCAAATGTGAAATCTTCTCAGAAATACGAGCGGTTCGGGGAGACAATACGGTACTTGACCCTGGATGAATGGCAACAACTTCTCGATTCGATTGATGACTACCGTCACAAGCTGATGATCCGGTTGATCTATCACCTGGGTTGCCGCGTTGGCGAGTTTGTGCGGATTCAACTCAAACATTTGGACTTCGGCAGAAGCAGCGTTTTCTTCCCTGCTGAGAACACTAAGACAGGTCACAGGCGAAGCAGTCACGTTCCGGTTGGACTGATGAACGAAATCAAAAGCATGTTGAAACGGGAAAATCGAATGCCCAAACGTTCAGACACCGTCCTGAATCCAGATGAATATCTGTTCAAGAAATCCAAGAGGTCTCACTTTCGGTACACGGAGAACCGCATCCGTCAGATATTTCAGCGTTATGTTCATAAAGCCGGCCTATCACGTGAGTACGGCACCGACAGCAAAGGCCGCAAGCTCCATCAGATTACGATACACAGCCTCCGGCACTCGCACATAATGCATTACATCCATGTCTATAAACTCCCGCTCCCCATCGTACAAAAGCAGGTAGGTCACAGAACGCTAAAGGCAACGAGCACTTATCTCAACCCGAGCGAAGAGGCCGTTGGTCAAGCATACGGCGCCGTAAATAGCGAACATTTAGAATGAATTGGGCTTTAACCAAAGCTCTCTCAGCAAACCATAAATATTGGCATCGTGTATCTTTCCTGTAGCCAATGCCTTATCAGCTTTTCGGCGTGTACCCTCATACGCGAAACCGAGTTTTTTGATCAGTCTGTTGGATGCTGTGTTACGCGCCGATGCGCTTACGTTAATACGACGCAATTTCAGATAACGGAATGCAAAAGAAAGAACACGTTCCGCTGCTTCGTACATGAATCCCTGTCGCCAGTATGGTTCGCCCAGCCAGTAGCCCAAGGTTGCAGTGCCTTGATAACGGTCTACATCCATGAGGCTTATTACACCAAGAAGTTGTCTCCTTGTTCTGGATTCTATTGCAATGACATATTCGGATCGTGGCCTTTGTCTTGCCCGTCTACGACAACATGTAACAAAACTTTTTGCATCTTTTTTTGTATAGGGATACGGAACCTTGAGGAGATAGCGGGAAACCCGGAGATTGTTGGCCAGACTGACTAGGCTGGAAATGTCATTCTTTTCCAGACTGCGCAAAATCAGGCGTTTTGTGTGAAGTTCCATTTTTCAGTGAGGGTATCAGATGATGGCGTTTTCGACAAAAGGTAATCGTAGGCCTGCTGCAGCGCAAGAATAGCTTTAGGAAGCTCGCGCACGGTAATTCCAGGCGTGCTTCGCCAGATACCGTTTCGGTCTTTGTAGCGGATTTCCAGAACAACTTTTGGAATTTCGACGTCCTTACCAGCCACAAGAACGACATTCCTGAATACAGAAACCCTACAAGGCCCTACCATTATGATTTTCTCTGGCTTGCTATTTCGCTTTTGCAGTGGGAATTCATGATTGTGTGTGAATGAGATAATTGAAGATGGCCGGAACACGCCTCCCCGTGTCCAGTCACACACCTACAAAGCATTGTAAGTTTTTAAATGTTGTCCCGCAAAAATGACTACAGGTTAGTGGAGACATATCCTTTTCAAGAAGCCGAAGGTTGATCCACCCTTTCCTAATCGATCTGTATTACCCATCAGATAGACACCTTAATAGGTACGTGTGTTTCAGGCAACTGCCGAAAGACTTAAATACTCTATTCACGTTCACTACCTGAACAAACCAATTCATGAGCGACTTCTCTCGCTCGCAATCAAATCGTACCGCATTCGCGGAACGTGATGTCGACTGAATCATGCCGGATTCAGGGCATCCGCAATTCTGAAACGGCAACAATTCACGGAGCGCAAGCTCCAATCAACTCAATACGGAAGGGAGGTTATTCCATGACTTTCCGCATAGACGGAAAGGCTTTTTACCGGGTGAATACCTCATGAATTGGTTCACAACAAACAACAGGAAAGGGTCAAAACATGAATAGATTCAATGGAGTTGGAACACTACCAAGAGCGGCCATTCTGAATGGCGGCGAAAAGAAAGTGCTCAGGTTCACCTTACGCACAATTCTCGGACACAACAATAAAACCCACAAAGACAGGCTGGCATTTGTGCCCTGCGTGGTATTCAAACCCACGCAAACTCTGGTGCAAATGCTGACAGAACATTTCGAGGGTATGACAATCAGCCTGGAAGGCAGGGTCAACACCTCGAAGTTCGAAACGAAAGACGGACAGACCAAGTATTCAACGGAAGTCATCGTCGATCAGACAAGCATCAAGCCTGTCGATCTTCGTGTGCCAGTAACGAAGGAAGGACAGAAAGCGGCATGAATTATTCACTTGTAATGGTTCAATTGCCGCTTGTGCGGGAATCCACAAAAGAACGGATACGCTCGCCCGCAGATGTGGCGAAAGTCTGTTCTGACCTGGAATTGCTCGCACAGGAAACGTTTCATGTTCTGCTGCTCAACGCAAAGAACTATCTCATAAACAGGCAAATGGCAACGCTGGGAATAGCCGATGCGTCGCTTGTACATGCACGTGAGATTTTTCGGATAGCAGTCACCGAGGGTGCAACAGCCGCAATAGTACTAGTTCATAATCACCCATCCGGTGATCCTGCGCCAAGCGCGGAGGACATCAGAATAACGAAACAGATCATCGAGGCCGGCAGGATACTGGGCATTCCTGTTCAGGATCACGTGATCATCGGCAGGAATTCAGAATCAGGCAGAAACTTCGTCAGCCTGAGAGAATCAGGTGTCTGTGAATTTTCTGCTGCGGCATAAATACGGAGAAAGGACGGCACAACTGATGTATACGCCGAAAATATCAGAGGAATTGGTCCCGGTTCTTTACCGGCTGGCCAAAGACCGGAAGATGCCCATGACCAGACTGGTTGATGGCATTATCCGGCAAGCTCTCGCTTCAAATACCCAACCACAGGGCAAGCTGATCAACTGCCGACCGGCAGTCGGCCTCCCTGAATCTGAACCGTGCAAAGCGGTTGCCTGAAACGCAAATCACAAAACCTAAAACAACAGGAAGGGCGGTTCATTCCTCTATCGAGGGTGGCCGCCCTCTCCATTTATGAAAGGAGATATGTATGACCAGTCAAACATTGGTCTTGGACCTTCATCCATCTGAAGCAATTTTCGACGGATGGATACACGCCTTCGGGGACTATTACCCGAGACGAAATGCTATAGAACACCAGAACTCGCCATGGAGCAAGGCTGTGATTCTGGCAAAGAGAAAACATGAAAATATCATAGAATGGTTTGGTCAAGTAATTGCCGCTCACTTGGTGGAAGTGCTCCATTCAGGAGAGGATTACATAATAACACCGGTACCGGGAGATCCAGAACGGGAGCGATACTTGTTCGGGGACCTGGAACGGTCAGCAACGGAGATTCTTGCAGACTGTATTCAGGCCGGCATGGTCGGCAAGGTTCATGTAACAGTCAGTAACCTGCTCGTTCAAGTCAGGCCAAAAGCCAAGCGTCAACATCAATGCCTTAACACTGGCGAACGGATCATCAATGTCCGGGGACTCTATGCCGTCAGAACAGGAACGTTCCTTGATGGTAGCCATGTCGTCCTTGTGGATGACGTGATTACCTCCGGCGCTACTATGGCGGAATGCGCCGAGATCCTGCGGCAGGCCGGCGCCAGAGAAGTGATGGGTGTCGCACTGGCAAGGACGGTGCGTTTCAAACCAGTTGAAATCCATTCAGAGTCTTTCATGGGAGACTGCGCATGAGAACACTGGTGGAGATCGGGCGCGAGACGTACGGCCATGATGACCGGGCGATCAACAAACACAGCGAACGGAAATACAGAGATGCTGACGGCAACTTCTATGTTCTTTCCAGAACCCTGGACGGGTGTCCCCCATTCTTCGAAGCGTATGGCCCTTACCGACCGGAACATCAAGGGGCACTGCCCCGGCTTCGAGTGATGAGACAGGAATGCTGGGGCGACGGCTGGACATGGCAGAAAGCTGTCAGGGTATTCTGTCGGGAACTGAACGCAACAACCAGTAACGGATAGAAAAACAAACAGATTGGAGGATATACTATGAAACAACACAGGATTCAAGTCGGTGTCGTTGGTGTCGACAGTGGTCAGCTCATCATCTGCGACCCATGCTATATCGACAGCGAGTGGCAACACCTGCCCGCAACTGAAATCGCAGTAACCCACTCAGGGGAGTTTAACTACCAAGGGGTTTGTTGCACCACCTCCCTGAGCGAAACCGGATGCGGACAACTTAACTATAAGCTCGGGCATCCAGGTGTCGGCGTTGCCTGTGGTAACTTCGGAGGCGATGGTGTGTTCCCGGTGTATGTCGAACTAGACGCTCACGGACAGGCACGGCGCCTGATCGTGGAGTTTCATTAGCAAGAAACAACAGAACGGAAAATGATGGTGGCCTGTGTCGGCCACTCATTGAAGTAAAAGGCAGGCTTCATTGTGGGGTCTGCCTCTTTTGTTTGGTAATTCAAAAAGGAGAATGAAAATGGAAAAGCTTTGTGAAATGACGATTGAAATAGGTGGTCATAAGGAAGATCGTGAAAGGGAAATAATCAAGGCATGCATGGTTGAATGGAACTTCAGGGAAGATGATTTCTTTCATCATCCCGCCAATAACGGCAAGAACAAGATTCTGGAAGCATCCGCTCTTGGAACACTCTATGACGATTACGATGAGAAAGACGTCGTTTCTCGTCTGGAACGGGCGGTCTGGAGGGTCAATGGCGGCGTGTGTCACGTGGAGGTACGCGCAATGCGCCTGAACAAACCAGGAGTTCTGGATGTGCCAGTTGATGAAGAACTGCAGATTGCATAGGAAAGGAAGATGTAAATGAATGATCTGAAAGAAATATTTGGAGAATGTATTTCGGTCTACACGCGTAAGCAGGCAATCGACGACGGTGTTCTGGTTGACGTGACGACGGTTGCCAATGAAGCCGGGTTCAAATGGCCGACTGCCATGACACGCACTGTTTACGAAAGATATGTCGAAGTGCCGCCGGAATTGGCCGGCCATCAGGATATCCAAGGAAGATTGTGGGATATTCTTTGGATGTTGTGGGTAACGGTCAGAACAAACAAGATAAATGGGGATCGCGGCGAGTTCAAACTGCTCGTACGGTTTCCGGAATCAACAGAATGGCAGTCAAACGAGGAACGGCAGGCCGATAACAAGAACTTGCGGCTTGTAACCTTGAAATCAGTTAGCGGACCTGGCGACAATGGCGAACCGTGCATCACCATCATGTTGCCTAACGAAGACTGAATTCTCTTTCCTTGCCCGGGTCATTCCGATCCGGGCTCTTTCACATCATAGCGGCAGCTCTCTTTTGCAATCGGTTTCAGAAAAGCAGTCTTGTACTATCCTGACGGGCACATAAAGCCCAGAAAGGTTGGACGCATGTATAAATAGTATGAGCATATGTCTAGGGATGCACGAATAGCGAAGGTCGGTCATTACTTATCAAAGATGGTTAATCATCCGTCTGTCGAGAATCCGGTTCCGCAGATTGTATTCTATATGCAGAATGTGCGCCCCGTGTGGCTGAGTGTTGATTCTTTACAGTCGTTTAGCTGACTGTTAGTATACCGGATTGTGTTCTAGATAGGCCTCAGCGCTGACTCAAGCCTTGAGGTTTTGGAGCCTAGCATGCTGAAAGACCGCAATAATGACTGAGATCAAGCCAAAAACACTAGAGAAGTTCCTGAAGGGCGTAATGAATGTGGAGAGAAAGTATTCAAACGAACTCCGGGAACAGAAAAGCGCTCGACAGACCGAATTGAGGGAATGGCTTGATAAATTCGTAGCCCAGGAGCTGAAAAGTGAAGATCCAGAAGGTTGAGCTGAAGAATTTCAGACAATTCCACGGAGAGCAGACGATAGAGTTTGCCACGGATGGAGAGAAGAACGTTACCCTAGTCCACGCCGAAAACACTTTTGGTAAGACTTCGTTGCTTAATGCCGTACTCTGGTGCCTCTATGGCCAAGTTACGGCTAAGTTTGAGAACCCCGATAAAATCGTGAACTTTGAAGCTATCAAAGAAGGGGCAGATACAGCAGAAGTCGGTGTGCAATTTGAGTTCAATGGTAAAGAATATCTTGTGAGGCGGATGTTCTTCAACTCTCGCTCTACGAGGGATCAGACGGAATTGTATGCATATGAGGTGGATGGCGGAAACCATCGAGTGATTCGTGTGCCGGATATCTTCGTGAATTCGGTTATGCCAAAAGAGATGGCAAAATACTTTTTTTTCGATGGCGAGGCTGCCGAAGCGTATTCATCATCTACAAATTTCAAAGCCATTTCTCAGGCTATACGGAACATACTTGGGTGTTCCATGGCAGATACTGCTATAGCTGACCTTAAGAAACTTTGCCGGGAGACAGACGAAGAGATCGCTGTGAGTGTTGGCGACGACTCGATAAAGGCGATCGATGAACATTTGCTCAAGGTGGGTAAAACGATAGACGACTTGAACGAGCTTCATCAGACGAGGAAAGAAGAGTTGGTGACTTTTAGGGAGCAAGAGCGAGAAATCACTGATGCATTGAGAAATCTTCAGGCGGCAAAAGAGATCCAGGCGCGGCGCGACGATAAACAGGCGGAGTTAGGTCGTATAGGAGAAAATATCACCGAATGTCAGAACGAGATTGTCAAATGGATTCCATCCTCTGGGATAGCGGTTGTAAGCGGTCGGCTCACCAAGGATGTCGAAGCGTTCGTCAATCAAGAAGAAATGAAGGGTAGAATCCCCAGCCCTTACAATGAGGACTTTGTGAAGAGTTTGCTGGAGTCTGGAACTTGTGTCTGCAAGCGTTGTCTTGAACCGGAATCGAAGGAATGGAAGGCGGTTGCGAGTTTATTGAAGAAAGCTGGTAATGCAGAGGCTGCGGCTAAGGGTGTTAGAGCGAGAGCGAGAGCGACTATGCTCAAACGGATACGGTCCACGGCACCTGAAGTCCTTATGGGAATACAGACTAAACTTGGGCGATTGGTAGGCATGCGAGACCAAGTGGAACAGGAAATAGCGCAACTTGGGGCGCAGATGAAAGAAATGCCTATCAAGGAAATCGCGGATCGAGAGAATGCTTTACAGAAAATACAGGCTAATATCAGAAGGATTTGTGGAGAAATTGGAGGCATCAAGAGTAAGATAGCCGAACTCGTACCTCAGAAGGAAGAGTACGAGCGACAACTAGAGCGGGCTGCGAGGAAGAATAAGGAAGCACAAAGACTTGTTAATCGGCGAAACCTGCTAAACCAGTCCGAACAGGTGCTTGGCGGGTTACTTGCAGGTTACGAACGTGAAGCACGTGAGGAAGTAGAAAAGGAAATCAACGACATTCTGAATGTAGTATCGCATAGTCATCGCGTATGTCGGTTCAGGGAGAACTTTTCCATAGAACTACTAAGGGACGATGGAACGCTTAGTCCTAAAAGTAGTGGGGAGAATCAACTCCTCAGTTTGGTGTTTCTCGCCGCGCTTGTGAAATTTGCTGCCGCGCGTATTGACAAAGATGATTTTCTTCTAAAGCCAGGAACGGTTGCGCCGCTTGTATTAGATTCGCCTCTTGGTCAACTTGATCGGGTTTATCAGGAGGAAACGGCGAGATATGTACCAACACTTGCGCCCCAGGTAGTTCTGCTTGTATCAAGTACTCAGGGGAATGAGAGGGTGCTTGATGCGCTTGGTTCTCATATTGGAGCAGAATACGCGCTGATTTCGGAAAATCACGGAAAACGGGGCGATAAGAAACCGACATACTTAAAGCGCGGCGGAAAGGAAATCGAGACGACGCTGTATGGCTGTGAAAAAACACTGACTCGAATAGAGAGGTTGAAATAGTGAGAAACATTCGAAGAAGTGAAAGATTTGAAGGCATTGTGCGACAACTTGCAGAAAAGCCTCATTCCGTCATTAACAGGACTATCTTCCCGACAATGCGAGAGCTACTTTGTTTTGCTGCTGTTCTGGGATTTGAACATGGGCGAAAGAAGGAACTCGACCAGAAGACAAATGAGATTGATGGCCGGACGTTCTTGAACAGCGAACAAGCTATGGATGTCATGTGTCTGATTGCGCTTTGTGATGCCAAGAAGAGCGACATTCTGCGTGACGAGAATGAGGATGAGGTGGTGTCGATTTTCGAACAGTATGTTCAAGGGGGGTTGGAAGTGCTTTCAGAATGGCTCAATGAGCGTGCAGAAGACGCCAATGGTGACACGGCAATTCTTGCGGCATTAAGCAAGTACAAGTTTCTGAAACAAGAGAAGGACCCCGAAGAGTCATTGAATAGCGTCACATTTTGAGGGGTCAGTGTGTTACGAGATTTGAAACTAAAGGCAGTCTACAGAAGTGAATCAGATAATATACTCGAAGACTTTTATCTGCCTGTTCTGAGTTCCTCGGTCAAATACGATCGGGCTGTTGGTTTTTTTTCTGCCTCGATGCTTTCCTATGCCGCGCAAGGCATATCCGCATTTGTAAACAATGATGGACGAATGCGCCTAATCTTTGGTGGCGAGATAAGCCCGGAAGATGCAAGCGCCATTCAACAGGGTTATGAGATCAGAAACATGGAAGAGAACCTTGGAATGCGACTTGTTAAAGAAATAGAGTCAATCGATGACGGTCTATTTCAGCGAAGACTGGAAGCACTATCATGGCTTGTAGCATCGGGGCGACTTGAGATCAAAGTTGCTCTGAAAGCCCGAGGGATGTACCACGAGAAGATAGGCGTTCTTACGGATGCCGAAAACGATAGTGTGATTTTTCAGGGATCGGCAAATGAAACCAGTTATGCGCTATTGCCAGATTTTAATTTTGAGTCAATCAATGTATTCCAATCTTGGAGGAAAGAGTTTGAGGAGCATTATCTACCGTACATGCGGGGGTTTGAAAGTTTGTGGAAGAATGAATCTAAAAAGACGATTGTGATCCCGTTCCCTGAAGCGGCAAAAGAAAAACTAATTAGGATAGCCAAGAACTCAGATACGCCGCTTATTCCAAAGCAAGAGCTTGAACTTTATCTGGCCAAGATCGGCAAGAACGAGGATGGTGTTGGTACAATAGCCATGCAGCCACGTATTCCTGAGTTTCTTGGAGGAAGTCCCTTCAAAATAGGAGAACACCAGCGAGATGCGTTGAATCAATGGAAGAGCAATGACTGCAACGGCATAGTCGCTCTCGCGACTGGTGCAGGGAAGACCATCACTGCTATCTATGGAATTGTGAAATTATATGAAGCGTTCAAACGGTTGTTCGTTGTTATTGCAGTGCCTTATCAAAATTTGGCGGACCAGTGGTGCACAGTACTCAAAGAGTTTAAAATAATACCAATACCGTGCTACGAAAGTGCACAGATCTGGATGGCTCGACTGTCGGAAGCTGTTACGCTGTTTCAATCTAATGCTACTGATTTCTGTTGTGCTGTGGTGGTAGATAGAACACTTGGCAGTGATACCTTTCAGGGCATGCTGGGGCAGATTCCGGGGAGCTACCTTCTTTGGATTGGTGACGAGTGTCATCATCACTCAAGCGAGGGCATGGTACGCTGTTTGCCGGCGCAGGCGAAACACAGGTTAGGATTATCAGCGACACCGCTACATTACATGAATGAAAGGGCGAATGATCGATTACTAAGATATTATGGGAAAGTGGTAAAGGAATACACTCTGGAGAATGCTCTACAGGATAAGGTACTGACTCCATACCGCTATTACGTTGTGCCGGTCGACCTAACCGCTGAAGAAACAGAGGAATACCTTGAGCTTTCTGGTAAGATAGCTCAGATCATGGCTGGTTCAGTAGAGGGGCGCATGCCGGAGAATATCGTCTTGGAGAATCTACTGCTTCGTCGTGCGCGACTTCTGGGATCAGCACACTACAAGATTGAAGCGTTAAGAGATATCCTGTCTGAGCAGAAGAGATCAACTCTTAATCTATTCTACTGTGGAGACGGCCAGACGGAGGATGACGTTACGGGTGAGGAAAACAGACAGATAGAGGTTGTCTCGCAAGTGCTTGGTGATTTGGGTTGGCGGACTTCGCGTTTTACATCAAGAGAAAGCAGAGAGGATCGAGAGTCTTTATTAGATCACTTTCGCCTTGGGCTCATAGATGGGCTCGTGGCCATACGATGTCTGGACGAGGGCATCGATGTCCCTGCATGCCGAACGGCATATCTTTTGGCTAGCAGCAGAAACCCTCGACAACAAATACAGCGTCGTGGGCGAATACTCCGAAAAGCTAATGGTAAGAATTTCGCGACGATCTATGATTTTCTTGTGAAGATTCCTAGTACTATGGCTCAAGGCGACGGGCCAGATCGGAACTTGGTAAAACAGGAGCTTATGCGAGCTGCTGAATTCGCGAATCTGGCGATGAATAGAGCCGAAGTAGTAGGATCGCTGATGGATCTCTTGAAGCAATACGACCTTGCACATGTCCTTACCTAATACCTCAACGGGATCAGAAAAACACCGCTAAGCAAGGAAAGCAATTCGATAATCTATGGGGTCAGTTTGTCAGTTGTTGACAGACTCTACGAATGTGGCAATGCTGTGACGCTTCGTTCTATTGGAAATAGTGCTGATTCCACGTGCCAAGTGTTTGCGGAATTCTACGCTACGGTCTGTGTCGGTAACGATATTGTCTTGTTGACAACGCAGATAGAAAAGGGCTTTCAAGATATTCTCTTGTTCCCCACAGAATACTTTCCATGACATCTCCACATTGCTGTCTGTCTTTGGATCAGTTCTTACGGGTCGTGTCTTATCTGCAAGTGAAAGTAAGAATGCCCATCGACAGAGGACATTCCAATTGCCGATTCCCGTGTCCCTTTTGAGGCGAATTAGTTGGTCTTTTGACTGACTAGAGAGTTTTATGTGTTCAATAGGTGGTTTCATGAGTAAAAATAGCCTTCTTCAATCTTGGTTGAGCGAGTTGAAGAATCATGCTGAAGCCGATAAGTATTACCAAGAAACGGCTTCAACTGGTCTAAGTGACATTTCGTAATCTCTTCGTCAGTAGAAAGAAGGATCACTTGATGACCCGCATTCGGGAAATACCTTTCCACCAAGTGTCGTCGGTGCGACGAATCAAGACGACCAAGAGGCGTGTCGATAATTGTGGGGACTACACGTCCCGACGCGCGCCCTAACCCCCATAGCATGGCGGTGGCGAGAACCTGCGATTCCCCCGCAGATAGGCGGAGTGCGGGCATCTCTCGCCCTTTGGGATCCATAAGGTGGACATCGAATGTTTCTGGATCAATTCGAATTGATGAGACGAAGTCTTTCTTTCTGATTAACTGACAAAAAGACTCACAAATCAATCGTTCTAGTTGACCCACTCTTCGACTGATAGCTGCAGTTCTGAATGCAGCTAATGTCGTACGCACTTTGGTAGAATACTCAATAATTCGTCTATCACTATCCATCGCATCGTCTGCATCGGCATTAGTCTCGATCTCTCGGGCATAGGAGGTTCGCTTAGCAGTTAACTCGCGGAATAGTTGATCACTTTTGCTTATGGCGACCGCCAGTTTGGTTTCGGCGACCTTTACCTTTTCTTTACAACTAGTAAGTTCTTTGTGCAAGTGAGCAATCGCATCATCATCTGGAACCTGGGCGAGCTTACGCTCAGTGTTGTCCAATTCCTGCTGAAGCGTGCGTACCTTTGTGATGAGTTCCACTGCATGATGTTGTAGATCTGGCAAGGTGGTAATAAGTGTACGCGTCTCGTTCAATGCTTGCTGTGATGCATCGAGGAATGATTTATGGTCAGGCGAAGGTATTCGTTCCTTGCGATCTTTATCGAGCCATGCGCAAATAGCTTGAAGTACTTTTCTTTCCATTGCCCTGCTACGCTTCAGATAACCTAATAGAGCATTGTCGCGAGTCTGAAGAATGGCGGCTTGGATTTGTAAGTGGTCAGCTTCGAGCTCTTGTGACATCTGTTTCTCTAGTTTGGGTAACAAGCTCCCAACAAGAGCGAAAGGGAGGATCCCTGCGGCCATTTCACGCAATTCAGCTTCAGCGTCAGATAATTCGGATTCGATTCTTACGCGATGTTCATTCAAAGTGCCTCGTTGGTCGTGAAGAGTGCCGCCCTGGGTCACATAAGTATCTTCAATTGCGGCAAGTTCCTTTCGGGCTCGGTCGACGCGTGTCTGTGCTTGGCCCGCATCAAGAACAGCAACATTGTGCAACTCCTCAATGCGGGAGACCTCTTGTTCCAGTTGAATTAACTTTTGGCGCTCCTGATCGTTCTTGGTTGCTTGTCGTTTACGACGTTCTAGGACCAAAAGATCGGCGGATAAACGTTCCACGATTTCCAGCCCAAGTAGTGAATGGACTGCCGTTCTGAGCAAGTCTGTAGCGCTTGCTGGAGCGGCAAGTTGCTTTATCTGTTCACCATCGAAAAAGAAAAGATTTGCGATTCGTGTCGGAAGATAATCTTCAATGAAGTCTGGCCATGTATCACTTAAGCTTTCGCTACTGTTGGGTTGATCCTGGTAAACTTCTAAGCGTTCCTCAATGCCGTTGGGCGCCATCCACCAATGGCGGGTAATGCGGAAAGAGTGTTCTTTGCCTTCCTCTTGTTTGCGAAAGTGGACCTCCACTCTCGCGCCTGTGTGAGGATTGGATTCTGAGTGAATACAATCCTCAAGAAAGTCCTCGTAGTTCTTTCCGGCGCGATCCGCTAAAGAAGCACGTTTGCCGTAAAAAGCAAGATATAGTGCTTTTAGCAATGTTGTCTTACCAGCACCGTTATCACCGCCAAAAAGAGTAATCACGCGGGTTGAGTCTGGGGGCGTCAAAACAGCAACGTTTCGTCCAGCATAAACACCAAAGTTCTCAACAATGATTCGATCTATGATCATAGCGGGTCCTTGTCATCTGACAGGGGAAGCTCCTTTTGCCGTATGTCTTTTGCACGTTGAACTGCGGTTTGATGCTTTCTTGCCTTCTCCGTGGCGTCCTCTGCGCTACCGTAGTAGCCACGTCTCAAGGCGGCTTCAAGATCACCATAGACACGTGAACGTCTCGTCAAGTTACGATTGCGTCGGGAAACATCAAGAAGCTCGCGAGTCAACTCGTAATGAATGCGGTCACGGCCGCAAATTTCCGCTAGTAAACGCATATCGTCCGGGCCAATTACTAAGTTATCGTCGAGTTGTCGCCCGGGATAGGGTTTTCCAGTGGCTTTATGATAGATGGCTGGCAGATGGTCCTCTAGTTCATGTTTATCGATTACCCATATCCGGCGAATTTCTTCAAGTTCCTGAATTGTGATTAGATCTATTTTTCGCGAGGCAGTCGGGCCATTTTCTCGAATCCATGTTTGCGCCTGCAAAAGTCGCTCCAACCAGTGTTCACGAATGTCTTGCCTGTAGGGACCAGGTATGGGGCGGTCGTGAAATAGCTGAATATGTCCAGACATACGCCTGAAGTCACGAAGGGAACGATCGTCTTTGTTGTCCAATTCATCACGAAGTTTCATGAGGGGCAGCATCCATTCTTTTTCCTGATCATTTTGAATCATGGCGGCCATGGATTTGTCCAATTCAACCATTGTGCAGACCCAACAGCCGAAGCGGCTGTCACCACAACTTGGCGTACTGGTGTCCACTACAAGAGGGCACTCACCATCCGATGTTGCACCAGCATACATGGTGAGCAGGTCCTTGTTGCTATGTTTCCATGGGTTGTCGATCTGCATCAGAAACATCCAGACGTCATCATTAGACCAGTCTTCGATAGGTGTGTAAACTAAGGTGCCTACCAAGCTGGCGTTCGGACTCAGGCGGTCTCGCACCCGATGTTTCTCGTGACGGACCATGGTTCGCGCGCGGGCTGTGCTTTCAGCTTTTCTCGACCCAAGAAGAAGAATAGCTTCACTGGATTGTTTTACGACAGAGTTTATGAAGGTATTCGAAGGTTTGATCTTCATACGTTCTGTGCACCATCGAAACTTTGGACGCGGTGATGGATAGCCTTTGCCTATAAGGTTCACCCAGAAGGAATCTTCGATGCGTGGAGTCAGACGGTGAGGAGTAATAGGGAGCGCATCTTCTTGAGCCGATTTAGCCATAATGTTGAGCGAACGTGTGACCCAAGCAGCTACGATAGGATTCTCGACTAGTGTATCAGTGCTAATAACATGGACTGTCTTTGTAAGTTTTGCAGGCGGTAATTCACGAAGAGCCAACCAAACTAGCTGGAGGACAGCTGTTGAGTCTTTCCCTCCACTGTAACCAACAATCCAAGGGAAACCGTCATCACAGTACAAATCCTTGATCTCCTGCTTAAGGTAGTCTACGACGGACTGTAGGTCGCTTTCAGAGAACGCAGAATAACGTTTGTTAGGAGATTGTGGGTTGGATGGTGATGACTTACCCATGAGCCTGTTTCTCCTTGATGGCATGGGTTCTGACAGAATCGAAGAACGTTTCAAAAGCCGTTTTGTCCTGTAGATAGAGGCGTTGCGCTTTCATGGCTGCGGCCGCAAACTCGTTAGGGCTCAACCAATCCAGGGTGGCATGAAAAACAAAATCTCGCATTATGGTTTCTATACGAGCAGCGTGAGCCACTGTGCATCGGAGAATTTTGCTGATATGTACTTGATAAGGGTTTGGCATCAGTGTTGTCTCCGGTTGCATGCATCTTCAATCCGTTGATCATCTTTCGACAGTTCAATTCCGAGGTGGTGCTTGATGACATTGGTGGTCAGGACAATGTTCGTGGATACTTTGGAGATCTTGCCGCCGATCATAGCGCGCCCTTCCCATAACTTCGCATTCTTGCGCGACCAGTCGATCTTGGACAAAGACTTCAATCGAGATTTCCAAGCGCCAGGGCAACCACGGAGGAGAGGATTCCCGGCTTTTCCGAGCGCTTGAAGCACAATACCATGTCCATGTATGTACGAATCTCTGATTTCACTTGCCGCAGTCTTGCCGTCACGAACCTGTAACCAGGTCGGAAAATACTTTGCGACAGTATCCCAATAATCGCGTACCATGTCGGCGTCTTCCTCAAGTTTGCCGGTTTCGAGTCCTTCAATCAGATCTGCGCATGCATTGTAGAAAGCGCTTAAGGTGAAAAGTTTTCTTGATCGTGGCGCCAAGGAGCTCTTTTCCAAGTCCACAATATCTCTAAATACTTCTGATTTCATGATAACCAGTCGGGCCAGTTTGGCCTTGTCATTCCGATGGTCATAGAGCAGCCCAAGGGATCGACTCGGCCGGATAGCGTATCGGTTGAGGTCAGCGAACATTTGTTGACTGCGATGGAGGCCTATATCCAAAAAGAAGACGACCGCAATAGTCTCGCTTCCTAGCGATGTTTTGTCGTCAAGCGCCTGAAGGATCGCTGCTCGACGGTGTTGACCATCATTGATAATGAATTTCGCGTCCATTGGAACCTTTAGGAATCCAACACGTTTCTCGCCAGCTGTAAACGGCTCAAACGTCACTTCTGAATCTATCGAGGCTGTAATAGCAGAGAAGACATAATCTTTGGGATTATCCAATATGTAATGAGCAATCTCAGGAACGCGCGATTTATTGAGAACCCGTTGTGCGCGTAGTTCAGGTGGCAATTCGTGCTCATCGAAAATAGAGATCTGTCGCAACATGCGGAGAGACCACATGGCAACAAAAAATTCCCGTCCAGCCTGAACGCCACGAATCACCGGAAAACTTAGGGTAGATAACGCTTCCATTTCAACCTCATGTTTGGCATAAAGTAGTTGAAAAATCTAAAGTATGTCAATAATATAACTTCAATCTATTTTGACAAACAAACAATGAGCATTTATCTCGACTGTAATGCTACCACGCCTCTGGAACCCAGAGTGCGTGAAGTTATGCTACGCTATTTTGACGTAGACTATGGTAATGCAGGAAGTCGCACACATGATTTCGGCAACCGTGCTAAGTCTGCTGTACAAAAAGCGCGCGATCAGGTTGCTGCCGTGGTAGATGCCGAGAGAGAAGAGGTAATCTTCACGAGCGGAGCAACGGAGAGTAATAATCTTGCCTTGCTCGGACTCGCAGAATACGGAGAGAAAGTAGGTCGTAAACATATTATCAGCACACAGATCGAACATAAGGCTGTGCTGGAACCCTTGGAAGCGCTACGGCAACGTGGATTCAATGTGACGTTGGTTGCACCCAGCGAAGGGGGATGGGTTAGTCCAGAGGCCATACGAGAAGTGATTCGACCTGATACTTTGCTGGTCTCTGTAATGCATGTGAACAACGAAACTGGTGTCCTCCAGCCAATTGCCAAGATAGTTGAGGTTCTCAAGGAACATGTCGCCTTTTTTCATGTGGATGCCGCGCAAGGATTCGGAAAGATTATATCTGATTTACAGAACAAGCGAATAGACCTTATCAGTGCGAGCGCACACAAAATCTATGGGCCAAAGGGGGTGGGTGCATTGATTGCCCGCCGGCGGCAATTTAAGCGACCACCATTGACGGCGTTGTTGTTTGGCGGAGGCCAAGAGCGAGGCCTGCGGCCAGGTACCCTGCCTGTACCATTGATTGTGGGACTCGGAATGGCTTCAGAATTGGCTCTCGAAGATCACGTCATACGAGCAAAACAGTGTCAGAGTGTTCGTGAAAAGGCGTTGGTGGCTTTCGCTTCTATGAAGCCATCGCTCAATGGCGATCAATCCCGTGTTCTTCCGAATGTCTTGAACATCTCCTTCTGCGGGATAGATTCCGAGGCTGTAATGGTCGCTCTGAAAGATCTGGTTGCCATTTCAAATGGTTCTGCATGCACTTCCTCATCGTATCAACCGAGTCACGTACTGAAAGCCATGGGATTATGTGGTGAGAAGATAAGTAGCGCGTTGCGGATATCGTGGTGTCATCTGACACCAGACGTAGATTGGACACAAGTCGCGCGGGCTATCACTGAGCTTTCAGTTCACTAGTTGTATTGAGAAAGTCGCACAAGTATACTCGAAGGGAATATGATGTTTTTTGTCTGGTCAAAGACATCTTGGAGGACAAACATAACAAAAGCTATCGCGGCCGCCTCTGTGGATCCTGATCTGCCCATGTGCTTATTGCTTGCCCATGCGCTAGCAGATTTAGGAGTTTTAACGATCTTTCTGAATTCAAGCCCCTCTCGATCCCCGCAAATTCCATAGAGTTCCGGACGTTGGTAGTTCCATTCGTTACGTGTCTCGCTTGGATTATTCCATGATCGTTTTCCATGGCCGAGGAAACGACTGAACATATCAAGTTCGAATTGTTCTTGAGTATCGTTTGGAGAAACTCTGGCTAGCAATACATGTCCAAGCTGTTGCCAAATATGTTGATGGGAAGATCCAGATTCTCGTGCGAATCTAATACGATGTGAGTCTCCCGAGTTAGCTCGAGAAGTTCGACCGAGGTAGAGTCCAGGGGATAGTGAAACAGGTGGAGTATTGGTTGCGGATGCCGTCACCGTGCTAACATCTGCCTTGTCAAGAAATGTGAACCATACACCAGCAGCACGTAGCAGTTCCACTGCTGTGAAGAAAGCTGCGTAGTATGAAGACACAACGACCCACGGAGTTGGCACACTGATGACCTGTGATATGGATTTCGCTGCAGTGGTTTGCTTTAAGGCACGCGTGTATCCTCGATACATGCTGAAACGAAGAGCCTCAAAGTATCTTTCTGGATCGAATTCAGCAACGAATGTGTCATTCTGAAGAAGGGTGATATCTGTGTGGCCCCCCAGCATAAGACTTTTTATGTCCCATGTACCTATTGAGGCCGCTTGTTCTGGTGGAATTCGATAGCCAAGATCTGCCACAGCCTTGCGCATTGATGTCTTGAATATCTTGCCCGAGAGACTAATCATTGCAACATCTCATCAGAAAGTCCTTCACTGCCGAGAATTAGAGAAAGAATTTCCTTCGCAAGATTCTGGATGGCCGCTTTATTTGTGCCAGAATGGCGATCCCAATCAATCTGGCTTAGAGGAGCCAATGCTGCCCTGAAAGATTCCTCCTTGAGATTGCCGTAATGCAATCTTGTGTAATTCATTATAGAGTCAAAACCCACAAAAAGAGATTGGAAGAAAGCGGCATTTGTCATTTTCTCTGGACGGCCAGCTTCTGCCATAGCCGCTTCTGCAGCTGTGAGGAAGTTAATGAGGAGTTTTGTCTTGTTTTCGAAAGTGCTGCGCCGAAACTGGGGATTGCGAAGTATCGGATCAATTGCCGCTTTAAAGGGAACATGAGAGAGTTTGCCTATGACGCTCTTGGTCGGAGACATCTTATTACAAAGTGGTGATTCTGGGTTGGAGTTCAGTTCATTAAAAAGTTTGACGCGCACTGCATCTTCTGAATCTTCGGGGGCGGAGAACTTGACTATTTCCAGTTGTAACGTTCTAGGCACTCCCCGTTGTGTTCCGTTTATGTCCAGAAAGTACTGAACCTCTTGAGCTGTATTTAAGCCTTCAAAAATACAAACAGGAAGTTGTACTTCGACAGTGGCTTCGTGTGCTCCGTAGAGTCGGTGTTGGCCGTCTATTACAAGAAAGGCACCTTCAGAAGCAAGGAAGCTAATTTCGGATTTAGCCTGATTGAAGTTGAGCGAAGCCTCTGGTTGCGCACTCAGGATAATTGATCCTGGTATCACATTTCCTGTATTAAAATACTCAGCTATCACTTTGGCACGTGAGGCTTTGAGGAGACGTTGATAGCCCTTGTTAGGATCTTCATCTGCTCGAGATACGCGTGCACACGCGAACAGCGCTTTGCCTCGTATGAGCGCAAGATAGAAATGTTTGTTATTGTAGGAGACCTTGATGGCCGGGAAACTCAGTCGACGGACTCTGGATCGGTTTACCCTTTTGTGGATTGTATGTATTTTCATAATAGTAAGTCACAGGTAACTTTAATAACAGCCGATGCGAGAAGAACTATCATTTATCATCAGCAGATTCAACAGCAAAAACCCTTCAACGACTTGCCTTCTTTAGCTCAATTACTGTGGTCGAACAATTCCAATGAAGTCATTATGTACGCCTCAATGATATTATCCTGTTTTCAAGTGTGTGACCTATCCTGTCAGTCAAGTTGTCTTGCCATCCAGAAATGATGTCAGGGGGATATAGGGGGATGGTATCGAGCTGGTTCTCCCGGTAGACGCGGAGTTTGTGGCGGGCTTGTTCGGTGTAATGCTTGTCACCGTTCATGCCGAAGTACTCGATGAGAAGACCATATTGCAGGGAGAAATCGGGGTGCCATATTTTTGTGAGGCCGTCGTCAATCACAGCCGTTGGTTTCTCGTAGATAAATGGAATCTGGCGATACGCCAGAAGATCTCCAATTTGCCGCTCAACGCGGGATTTGTATTGAGGCCTGCGGCCTGATTGAAGGCAATGGTAATTGTCCATCCAGAATAGAAGTGGAGGAAGTATTTCAATCTTTCGGTATGCCGAATATCCAGATAGGTGGATTTATAAGGTGCCGTTACATCTTTAAAGAATGGCAACAGGAAAAGACCCTGCATGGAAAATCGCTGAAAAGCGTGTCGGCGAGAAGCTGTTGGACCTGTTGGTTGACGGTTATCTGATTCTGAACGACATCAAATATCGGTACGGCAACATGGACCATGTAGTCATTCGACCCGACGGCACTATATTCCTATGTGAAACAAAGAGCCATAAGGGCATAGTCACGACAGACGGCAAGCGTATTTTAATAAACGGAAGGCCTCTCAAGACCAACCCCATCAGCCAGGTAATGCGAAGCATCCGGTGGATCAGAGATTTGGCAAAGCGTCTCTCTGGCAAGAATCCATGGGTGGTGGCCGTGCTGGTGTTTCCGAATGCAAAGATATCAATTAGGCATCCTGTGCAACGGATAAATGTCATTGAAATGAATAGGCTTGTCGATTTTATCCGCAGTTGTTAACCATCTACGGAAACACGTTCCTTGCAGACGGGAATGACATCTTCTGGATGCTCTTGTCGGTTGAACTATACGAAACGTGCGGCAAACTTGTCGAGAGGAGGTAACATGATTGCAGAATAAGAAGCTCTAACCAGAGACGTGAGGATAAGGCTGCTGGGCCACTACCTGTCGAAGATGGTAACCCTGATGCACGCGGCCGAACAAGAAGAACAGGAGATCAAAGCCCGTTTTGCGGTAGACGCAAGAGTATCGTCGACCACAACCAATGCCCTGCCGATCGATTTATCATCCAATAATGAGACTATTGTTACATATCTAAAGAAGGTAGGCAGTGCATCTGCAAAGGAGATCAACCGATACGGCGGTATCGCAAAGAGTTCCATGTTTCGACATCTTCGGGAACTGACGAAGAACGGCATTATTGGAAAAACTGGAACCAACAAGCGTACACGGTACAGATTGGTAAAAATCGGCGGGAAAACTCCGGAGAAGAACCAAAGAAATGCGGTTGTACCCCCGCAGGATCCTCTGCAAGGGTGTATGGACTATTGCATCTAGACTTGGATGCCTTCATGAAAACCCACAGAAAGCGGATGACACGACGGGCACACAGAGTCAGTCTTGCAGAATCGACCGAGAATCAGTCTCTGCAATTATGGATAGTTGACTATCCGTAAATGTAACAAATAGGGATAGTATATTAGCCATAATTGCGACAGCGATCCGCCAAGGCATGCTTTCACCCCTCGTGGCAAGCCGCGGGGAACTCAACAAAGAGTCTCGCTAGAGTCTGCCGGCTGCCGAGAGAACTCTTCGCGACAGACGCCCCGCAGCATAAACAGGCACGTAGTGTCGCAAGTTGCTCTGTCCAACATTGCGTGCGCTTAATACGTACGAATGCGCGGGATGAAACTTCTCTTCGAATACCCCAAGACTCTTCGACTGTGTCACGCGCCCTGACTTCACTTCGAACGGCACGATTCCACCTTCGCCTTCAATCACAAACTCCACCTCTGACGTCTTTCCCTGCCACGCATACAGCGAATCAATTCCCGATGCGAGGAGCTCTTGCGCCACGAAATTCTCTGCCACATACCCCTGATAGGTTCCGAAACCGTATTCAAGAATTCTCGCCGGAAGAATGCCGCTTATCGCGCCAAGAAGCCCGATATCGAAGAAGTACAGCTTGAAACGATTTTCCGCGCGGCGACTGGAAAGCGGCGTGCCAATGGAATTCACGATGGAAGTCCGGATCACCAATTTCGCGCTTTCCAGCCAATCCAGAGGTCCGGCTATGCGTTCGTAACCCCGGACCCCAGGCAACGACTCGCGGAACTTGAACTTCGGGGCCGAGGCATCCTGTGCCAGAGCCAGTTGCTCCGGGATATTTCTCCATAGTCGTTCGATGTGCAGTGCGCTGGTCTTGCCGCTGTGCTTGGCGATATCAGCTAAGTACGTTTGGAGGAGATCCCGCTGCGTTTTTCTGACGGATTGCATGGCTTCATACAAGTTGTCCCGCCGCTCGACATACGCATTCACAACTTCCGGCAAGCCGCCTACCACGAGATACTGTTTCCACATTTCCCACAACTGATCATGGGCTGTCTCAGGCAGGGCCGTTGCAAAATCGGCATTGGAAAGCAGTTCAAGCAGACGAGTGCTCTCTGTCCCCGCCAGAAACTCCTCGAACATCATCGGCATCAAATCAAGAAACGTGACTTTGCCAACGGGAAAGGATTCGGCACCGAGGGTCACCCCAAGGAGCGATCCAGCTGCACAGAGAGCCAGGTCAGGTGTTTCCTCCGCAAAGTACTTGAGGCTCGTCAAAGCACGCGGACAACGCTGAATCTCGTCGAAAATCACCAGATCGGTTTCCGGGTTGATCGATATGTCCTGGTGGAACTGGATGTCGGTCAGAATTCGCTTCGGACGAAGATCCTTGTCAAAAATCCTGCTCAGTCGTTCGTCTTCTTCGAAGTTGAAGTAATGGAAGTGTGGAAACGCCGATTCGCCGAACTGCTTGAGAGCGTAGGTCTTGCCCACCTGACGGGCACCGCGAAGAATCAGCGGCTTCCGGGGTTTAAGGTTCTTCCATCTCACCAAATCCTGTGTGATGTTTCGATTCATGTCATAAAATTAGCATATTCAGTACTTTTGGCAAGGACTTTATCACGCATATCGGCACTTTAAGAAACCAAATGCTTCTTTATGCAGGTTTTGCTTCCATCGCTAAACTATTACCTCTATGGCATTCCCCATACTGCGCCTGCCTTGTCATATCCTGCTCACAATACGCAATAGTTTTGCGTATAACGCGTTGTTTAATCAAGTAATACATGCTTTTCCAGAGGACATTTCCTATCGGCTGTGAATCAATTCCAAAATCTGATCTTTGTCTGCCACCCAAGTCTTTGCTGTGGATTTTTTAAGAATCGTTACAATTTTTCGATCCCTGATTGATAGTTCTGATGTCGCAATGGCGCTATTGATTACGTTTTTCTTCCTCTTGATGCCAAACTCACCCAGCGCTGGTAATGCGGCAACAGCCTGACTGGCGGCAAGATCGCCAACGTGTGTATAATGCCGCGTCATGGCTGGGTTGCTGTGTCCAACCAAGTTCTGCACGACTGCAGGAGAAATCTTTGCTTCACTGCAAAGGCTGACAAAGGTATGTCGAAAACTATGGAAGCCGACTTCAATAATGGCACGTTTGCCGGTGTATCGAACCTCAACATTACCATTACTGTTTTTTACAGGCAGGCCCTCCTTGTCACGCTTGATTTGATAGCCTGTACCCTTTTTATGAATATCAATTCCATTGTTGAGAAAATGTCGTTGAATTCGATCAGTGATGATATCGCGTTTTTGAATATACGTTCCCGCTGTTTTGGGCAAAACATATTCCGGTATCATTCTCAATTTCAATGAACGATGAAGTTCGTGAAGCATTGAAGTCAGCTGGGGATGCATTGGTACATGGATCGGCTTGGCCCGACCGCGTATTGTTTTGAGTGGAACCCGAATTATAATGCCCCGGAGAAGATCGACCTCTGCCCATCTAAGCGTGCAACAATCGCCCAGACGCATGCCTGTATAGATACCGAGCGCAAAAAGTACACGCAAGTCAGCCGGCGCAGTATGAATGATTCTCTCAAGCTCTTCGGCGGTAAATTCCCGACGGCTTTGCTGGGTTTCTTTGCGGCGTGTTATGTCCTCCCAGGGATTCGAAGTCAGGCCGGTCTTCTCTTTCAAAACCCTGAAAACCAGACTTAACAAATTCCGATGTTTGTTGAAAGTGCCTGCGGAAAATCCGGATTCTTTCAAATCACGCACATATGCTTCGGCAATCATCAGGGTTACATGACGGACGGCAACAACTTCGGGGTGATTCTTTTTCACCCATTGCAAAAAACGACCAAACTGAAATGAATATTGGCGGAGAGTCTCAGCCCCGGTATCCGGCCGTTTTGAAGAAGCAAGATATTCATCCCATGCCCTGTCAATCTCAAGCGATTTTTGAACAGCTCCTTCAACCGATTGGCGTTGTTCGGCAACATCATTGAGCTGGTTTGTGATTTCCCGTAGAGTTTCTTCTTTGTTCGACACCAGAAGGGGCCCCATGAGTTCAGTTTGTCTAGTCCTGGCGTCTTTGAGGGTCGTAATTGGATTGCCGGCAACATCTTTGAGTGCGCGTTTTACGCGCTTGCCGGTAATCATGTATTCGAGATAGTACGTGTCGCCACGCTTGAACAGGTAACCTGTGCGATGTCTTGACATTGTTTCTTTCAACTCCTATCTTCTGGCCGCTTAAAGAAAGGCGCAAACTGTCATTTATGGGCGTTGTTTGACTGTATGAGGATTATTTTTACACCAAATCTACACCAAAGTCAACGTCCGGAGTGCAGAAAACGCAATAAAATCAATATTGGTGGGGTACTCAAGTGGCCAACGAGGGCAGACTGTAAATCTGCTGGCTAACGCCTTCGAGGGTTCGAATCCTTCCCCCACCACCATCTTATAAAAAGCCTAATGAACTTAATATTCACAGGGCTTTTCTCTTTGATAGTGTTGATGTTGTGACTTCCCTGTTATCTGCAAGAATCCTCTTAAACCCTGATACCTTGTCAGAACCTGTCACAGTCGTTCTTGACCTGTCACAAGTGAATAACGGATACAAAAGCGGATACAGTTTTGGATGAGTTCGGCAGGCTTAAACCCTTGAAAAAGGCCCACCTCAAAAAAATCTAAAGATTTTTCAAAAGAACTTGTTTCTCCGGAGTATAATGTTGTCGGAATTGGGTAACCCTTTTGTCTACGAAATGAGCCGTTGGGATTCTATGATTGAGTTAATCGCCCTCTTCCAAATCCTCCCCCACTATATCACCACATTCTTTTAGTATCGCTCCTCTAATTCGCCTTCTAAAATCTTGAGCGTCATTTTCCACCAGCATGTAAATATTAAACAGAAAGAATGTTAACTCCTGTTTGTCATTATCGTAAGCGAATTCAGATTCAATTTTAATATCTGATTTGAGCATATCGGTAGTAGGCACATCTTCATAAACAATGCTCATAGGCTTTAGTTGCGGGTAAAGTTTCTTGAGTTTACGCAATACTTCATCTGCTTCTTTAGCGGCAAGTAATTTAAGTTTTCGCCTTAAATGGTTTTTATGACGGGCATTTAGAAATTCCATAAGGGCGAATATTAGTAGGCGGGGAGAAATTGTAAATGGCGATGTTGGCGATTGTAAAGGGGCTGAACTAAAATAATTACCTGAAATTATTACCAAACGTAGGAAGGCTTATTTTGATTTTGCCCCTCTCATATTTTTAGGAAATGCAGGACAGTCGTTACATTCTTCTGTTTCTAAAAATAAACAACGTCCACAATCATCGGGAGTTGCACCATTAGGGAGTTTGAAAGCATCCTCAATTTGTTTTTCTTTATTCATGTAAATGCATTATCACAGTATTTCAATAAGACCAAGGTTTATGTGGAAGCGTTGAAGAAGTTGCCTGAGAATTTAATTGCCCTTCATTCGCCGTTGATGTATCGCCATCATTACTGCATACTCGCCATTAATCACATTTTAAAATGGAGTGCTCAAATGAAGAACGATAAGAAGAATGAGTCCAAGTCCGGCAAAACTGATGATATACCCGCCCTAGTTGTTCGCCGCACTCGCTTACCTGAGACAATCGAAGAATATTGTATTTACCCAAAAGGAACAGGACGGGCATGTGCAATCTGTTATATCAGACAGCTCAAATATGATGAGGTTTCTGTCGATATTAGAAGTACCGAAGATGAAAAGTGGTATTTCTATTCTTTGTCCGAGGAGCAGAAGAAAACGTTTTTCACTTCTCTCACACGGCAATTGAACTTGGACGGCTTTAAGGTGCAATTCAATGTTGGGCATATGAGTTATTTTAATCGCCCTTAAGGTTTCTCTACCACGCCATCTCTTCTTGTTCTCATGTTTAAATGGATGTAATATTCTTCGTTAAGGAGAATGTATCGTGTTTATAAAATTATCCCTACAATCGCACAATCAGCCGAATACACCGGAGGATGCCAAAAAGCACTTCCTTGTTAATGGGCTAATTCATCTTGCTCTGATTGTTGGAGTAGTTATGTTTGGTGGTGTTGCGTTACTTATCTCAGCCGAGCAAATGTCCTTCACGCCATCTTTTAGTAATCCAATAATCTTGATAGCTGTGTTTTTCTGCATCACTACTATTGGGTTGTCGTTTTCAATAGCCCCATTTTATCGCAAAGTTACTCCCACCCCTACCAGTCCTCGTTCAGCCCTTCAACAATATCAAATAATGTGCCTGATGAGATGGGCAGTAATTGAGGCAGGGGCTTTATTTTCTGGTATAGCATTTATTGTAACAAGAAATATTCTACCAATTTGCTTATTCGCAATTTCAGTAGCATTTCTAATTTACCGTTACCCATCTCAAAAAGAATTTATTGAGTTTACTGAGGATAAGAAGGGATAAATTCTAAATGGCGATGTTGAAAAAGGCGTGTAGCGTGGATGAACTCACCCTCTTATCGTAAGCCTATCTCCTAACGCCTCACTCAATTTATCCCTATGAGTGCTCCATACTTTTCCGTCTTTCTGGTCTTGGTCATTGCCGGGAATTATTAATCTGGGCTTGAAGTCAATTGAAAGGCTTTGGGGATTATCCGCAACCAGCCTAATCAAATCTCTATTTCTAATCAAACCCAGCTTCATCAGGTTTTTTGCAACAAGGGCATAAGAGGTTAATATATCAGCCTCGTGGTTATGTAATGCCTCCTCGTACCTGTCTATCTGCTCTAGCACTTTGGGCGTTGTCCTAGATTTAATTTCCGAATTGATAAGTAGCTTAACTTCGTAAAAAACTAATCTTATATCGGTGTTGGAGTTCTGCCCCCTTTCAAGTCGCAAATAGTCTATTTTGTCGATTCTTTTTCTCTTATGTAAAACATCTGCTTGAGGGAAAGCGATTTCGACATCAATCACGTTATTATCACTGTTTGCTAGAATTGTAGAATAAACCTCTGATTTTTCTTCATCGGCGTAATTCGCAGAAGCCTTCTTTATAAGGTCTATATCCTCATGATATTTGCCATCCTTTACCTTTACATAAACATTCTCCGTTTGCGGTCTTGGTAGATTTAGATACTTATAATGAACTTCTGCGATGACTCCTTTGTTGTAGGATAATTTGCAGATGCTATTACCCTTATAGTAGACATTGATGTATTCGTCTCTGATGGCAACAAATAAGATCCTGTCCTCTACCATCTTGTTCCAATAGCTGTCCGAGTTTTTCTTCAAATCGTTAAGAGCTTGAATAAAGGACTGATCGTTTATACCACGCTGAAATCCACTCATATTGAATACTCCTTGTTGTCTTCCCACAGAGTAACATTATTAAATCCATTTGCCTCAAACTTCTTCTTATAGGTCTCAGGATGATTAGTATGTATCGGAACAATGGTCTTGGGCTTTATTGCTCCGGCTAATTCCAGAAGCTCATTAATGGTTGCATGTCCACTGGTATGTATGCAGGAGAAATTAACATTCTTGTCGTTCTTCAGGGCATTCAGATCGTCGGTATAGCAATTCTTGTGCTCTTCCTCCAGATATTAACCCATTTCCAAGGCTCAATAATATTCAATTTGCCATTTAAGAGAGGCTTTTTCAGAAATATCTTAGTGGCATTTATTAAATCAAGAGATACCTGACCGATATAAACAGGAGTATTTCTGTCTATTACTTCCATAAGCCCGTAATGATCCTGATGCGGGTGGGAAATTAAAAGGGCATCGGTGTGGTTGTGAGCATAATTCGTATTTAGATTATCTGAACAAAGAGGTAAGCCAAGGTCTACCCATAGCTTCTTGCCATTATCAGCAGTCAATTCAATGCAAGTTCCGCCAATTTCTTTTGTGCCCCTGTATACTTTAATTTTCATGGCTCAGATGCTTATACGATAAAATGCCCCTTGAAACCATACCCTTGTTAAGATGGTATAAGAGTTGCCTACTTGAAAATCGCCATCTCCTACGCCTTCTAACCTTTCTTGTATTTCGCCTGCTACTACACTATACTCGTTACATGAAGCCGAACATTACTAAGCCTTCTACCGGAGATTTTCTATGAAAGATGCCGAAGTAAAGCTCCTTGCAAAAGTAATTACCCTCAACTGCGTAAGAAATACCATTATTGAGCGATATCATACTTTGGGAAAACTGAGTGATGCAGAGATGAAAGCTTTTAATACTGAGGTCGTAAATCGGATCTATACTTTCATGAACTACTTTTTAAATAAATCCAAAGAAAATGAGGCGTTTCTTGAGCGGATGAATTTTATTGCAATGGGTAGTGCTCAGGATTGGAATGAACCGGAGCTGGACAAGAGGATGTGGAACGATTGAATGAGCAATCCCCTACATGTAAACGTTATGAATCACATTTTGAAGGTTTATGGTTTGGATGTGTTGGAAATTTATAAAAACTATACCGGCTTGGTCAGTAAAACATCCCGCATTAAAAAGCAGAACCTTGTATTGAACCGAATCAGTCCCAATGCAATTCAGGAACTCAAGAAGCTCAGCAGGACAGCAGGAATAATGGAAAAAGAAATTGAGGCTGTTATTAAGAGCGGTAGTAGATCCATGACCGAAAATCAGAAGAGATATGTTAATGGTTTGAGAAATCTTGCCCGAATATTGCACCGTTTAATTGCCAGCTATTCTTTATTGGTTAAACTTTATTGCAGTAGAGGTGAGGACGTTAACAGTATTTCATTTGTTAAACTGGAAAAGGCACAGAAAAAACATTACCGGCTATGGGAGAAATATGAAGAGGTTGAGGAGGAATTCTGGAAGTGGCATAAAAGGATGGAGGGGTAGCGGATAAAATGAAGTATAAATTTAATGATAAAAGAAAACTCTGGCCAGAGATATGCACTTTACTTGAAGCAATAGTAACCAAACGATATATTTTAGGCTATGGGTTGGTTACGGATGTTCTTCGTGGTCGTTATTGTTGCCTTAAAATCATAAATGGCTCTCATATCTTTCGAATTATTAGCAAAAATAACCAAAAACTTGTGGACTGTATTTTTGAAGAACAACCAATTCCATCTAAACCATCTTTCAGTCCAAGTTATGACAATGAGTATTTTCAGCGGCTTCAGCAAATTGTTTTCGGACACGCTTTTGAGAGATTACTTCCTGAGATAAAAGAAAAATGGCCAAGCATAAATCGCCCTTATTGGAATCGAGAGAAAGCACCCGCCCCAATTGATTTTTGTTTTCATATCAGGAATGGTTGTTTTCATGGGAACAAATTCAATATAATGAGCGAAGTTCATGGTAAGACTTGGCGAGAAGCTACGATTGATAAGGATATTAACGGACAAAAAGTAATGGGTCTCAATGATGGATTCTTGGGACTTGCGGATGTAATAGTGTTAATGTATGACTTTGAAAATGCTGTCTGTCGGTGAAGCTAGGAATATCTAATGGGCTTGATACATAATATTTTAAATTTCACAGATTCAGAAAAATCCAAGAATATTTACCGTATAATGCCCGTATATAGACTACTTGAAATGTTCGTTACAAAAAAACTAACTTTGTCAAAACCTTGTAAATGGGATGATCCTTTTGAGAACTTTATACTTAAAGGACAAGGCGTTTCCATAACAGGCAGATCATTTTCTTTTGGTTCTCGTGATTTTGTTTATGGGCAATGTTGGTCGTTAAACAAAGAGACAGACGCAATGTGGCGTATATATTCCCATGATAAAAATGGAGTTAAGGTAAGAACTCAAATACGGAAATTACTTCGAAGTGTTCAGAATTCTGATGTCCGATATCCACATAGCAGTTTGTTCATTGGCAAAGTATGCTACAAGACAGAACAAGAAATAGAGGAGTTTGCTTCTGCTTCTTTTGACAAATCCAGCGAAAGCATAGCAAAGAGTCTCCTTATCAAACGCAAGGCTTTTGAGCCAGAGAATGAAGTCCGTCTTATTTATCATGACATTAATCGGTCTTCTACCGGCGATGTTGTCCAGTTTGTTTTCGATCCTTTAGAAGTTATTGATGAAATTGTTTTTGATTCAAGAATGGACGAACATCTATATTCAGTATTTTCTGCTTGGTTCAAAGAGAGAAACTTCAGCGGATCATTATATCAGTCTAAACTGTATAAACCACCGCAACGTTTCATTGTTCGCATAACTGAATCCTAACTTGAACATGAACACTGATAATATTCCTCAGAAACATATTCTTGGTAACTATCATCCAACCAAGATTGATAAAGTCAGGGAATTATCAGCTCAAGAAATCCAATTATACGAGACTCATAAATCTACAATCACGGAATACGACAGCCAGCACAGACTTATAAATATAGTTGAATTAAATTATACTGAACTGAAGAACTTCCTTACTGCTTTAGAAAATAATACCATAACATTTAATGACCCTCGCTTAAACGCTGATAGATTGGTCATGAATTATCTATCGTCATTCCGATCCTTAACCGACCATCTGGAATCGCACAAAATTTCCTATCAAAATCGATGGAAAGAAATTGAGAAATTGTTACACGACCTATTCGACAAGTATTTTTCATATCGATTTATGTATAAACTACGTAATTATGCACAACACTATGAATGCCCAGTAGCTACGTTTAGCATTTCTAAGGCTCAAAATAGAAATGAAGTGCGACTGTTTTGTGATAAGAAAAGACTACTTAATGCCGGTACTGATATTTGGGGTAGTAAAATATTCACCGAATTAGAAATGTTACCAAAGGACGAAATAGATTTATCTTCTATTATCAGCGAACATGTAAATGTATTGGATAAAATACGACAATTGTTAAATCATCAAATGTTACCATTGTTAGAAGAAGCAATTAACTTCATTAATAAATTATCTGATGAGGCAAGAAAACTTAATCCAAATGGTGTTCCATGTATTATTGTCAAATGGGACGAAACGGGAAATGAAATTAATATCTCATTTGAGTTAATGCCTCGATTAAAGATAGAGAAAAGAAGCAATAATTCCAGCCTATAAGATAGTTGTCACTTCATACCCTTCATCCTCTCCTTGTGTTTACTCCCTTAATTTGTTACCTTCCCATAATTATTCTGGTCGAAGTGTTATGATGTCTAAAGAACAAGCCCGCAAAAAATAGACCAAAAGCAGGGAGGATAAATGGCGGAAAAAGAAAAGAATTCGAACGGCACTGCTAATCTGGGCTTTGAACAGAAACTCTGGCTTACGGCGGATAAACTCAGAGGAACAATGGATTCTGCTGAGTATAAACACACCGTCCTTGGCTTGATTTTCCTGAAGTATATTTCTGACTCTTTTGAATCCCGTAAGGCTTGGCTCGTAAGGGAAACGTCCGATTCAAAAAGCCAGTACTATGTCTCCAAGGACGAACAGAGAAAAAAGGTTCTGGAAGACAGGGATGAGTATACTTCTGAGAATGTTTTCTGGGTTCCGGTAAAAGCTCGTTGGGAATCTATTCAAAATCAGGCAAAACAACCTACAATCGGGAAAACCATAGATGACGCAATGGATCTCATAGAAAAAGAGAATCCATCGTTAAAAGGTATTCTCCCAAAGAACTATGCCCGACCTGATTTGGATAAGACCCGTTTAGGTGAACTCATAGACCTTATTGGAACTATTACTGTTGGTGGAACAAAAAGTGAAGCTCAGGATGTTCTGGGGCGGGTCTATGAATACTTCTTAAGGCGGTTTGCTTCTGCTGAGGGTAAAGGTGGCGGTGAATTTTATACTGTTTCCTGTATTGTGAGAACCTTGGTTGAAATGATTGAGCCATATAAAGGCAGAGTATACGACCCTTGCCATGGTAGCGGTGGTATGTTCGTTCAATCAGAGAAATTTGCCGAAGCTCATGGCGGTAACAGACATAGTATTTCTATATTTGGTCAGGAATCAAACCCTACAACTTGGCGTCTTGCTCGTATGAACTTGGCGATAAGGGGCATTGAGTCAAATCTAGGCGACCAATGGGCTGATACTTTCCATAATGACAAGCACCCAGACCTGAAAGCCGATTTCACATTGGCAAATCCTCCATTTAATATTTCGGACTGGGGCGGGGAAAGACTGAAAGAAGATAAGCGATGGGTATATGGTGTTCCTCCTGCCGGTAATGCCAACTTCGCTTGGGTTCAACACATAATTCATCACCTTGCACCTAACGGAATTGCAGGATTTGTTCTGGCTAATGGGTCAATGTCATCAAATACAGGCGGTGAAGGTGAAATCAGGAAAGCGATTATTGAAGCTGACTTGGTTGATTGTATGGTAGCAATGCCGGGGCAACTCTTCTATTCAACTCAAATTCCTGTATGCCTATGGTTTCTGACCCGCAACAAGGCAATGAAAGGCATGAGAGAACGAAACGGAGAGACCTTGTTTATAGATGCAAGGAAGATGGGAACTTTGGTTGATCGGGTGCACAGGGAATTGACTGATGCTGATATTGAAAAAATCGCAGGAACATATCATGCATGGCGGGGCGAAAAGGATGCAGGCAAATATAAGGATGTTGCTGGGTTCTGCAAATCGGCAAAGAAATCTGAGATTGAGAAGCATGGATTTGTTCTGACACCGGGAAGATTTGTAGGGGCAGAAGATGTTGAAGATGATGGCGAACCCTTTAACGAGAAGATGACAAGGCTGAGCAAGACCTTGGATGAGCAGTTTAAAGAATCGGACAGGCTTGAGAAGGTCATTAGGAAGAATTTGAAGGAGTTGGGTTATGGGGGGTGAGTGGAAAGAATGTTCATGGGGCGATCTTGCTACTATTGAATACGGCAAGGCTCTCGCTGGATACCAAGAAAGCGACGGAGCATACCAAGTCTACGGAACAAATGGTCCCATCGGTTGGTGTTCAAAACCTTTATACGACAACCCCAGCGTTATCATAGGAAGAAAAGGAGCATATAGAGGAATTCACTTTTCCCCGAAACCTTTCCATGTGATTGACACTGCTTTTTATCTTAAGCCATCTACTGATTTTGATATTCGATGGGCATACTACGAATTGTTGACACATGACATTAACGGCATGGATAGTGGATCGGCAATTCCTTCAACCAGCAGAGAAGATTTCTATGCTCTGCCTGTTCTTTCCCCCCCTCTCCCCGAACAAAAAGCCATAGCTCATATTCTCGGTTCATTGGATGACAAGATAGAATTGAATCGCAAAATGAATGAAACCCTTGTGGCGATGGCTAAGGCGATATTCAAGTCATGGTTTGTTGATTTTGACCCTGTAAAAGCCAAAGCAGTAGGACGTAAACCTGAAGGAATGGACGCTGAAACTGTTAAATTATTTCCTGATTCGTTTGTGGATTCTGAGCTGGGCAAGATTCCGAAAGGGTGGAAGGTTGACACCATCAAGGAGATGACATCAAGTATTCAGTATGGACTTACACGCAGCTCTACAGATTATAATCCCAACCGACCACACTTCCTACGGATTACAGACATTCAAGGAGGACGGGTTGACTGGAGTTCTGTGCCATTCTGCGATGTTAGCCAAGATGAGTTCGAAAAATACAAGATCGTAGACAATGATGTGTTTGTAGCCAGAACGGGTGCTTCTACAGGTGAGAACATATATATTTGCGATTCTCCAAGAGCGGTTTTTGCTTCATATCTCGTTCGCTTTCAGTTCTCGATGCCATATGTCGCTCGATACATTGCTGAATTCATGAGGTCACCTGCATACTTCGATTATGTAAAAGGCACAATTGGCGGGTCGGCTCAACCAAACGCAAGTGCTCAAGCATTGGCCGGGGCAAAGGTACTCGCTCCCCAGAGTCAGTGCATGTCCTTATTTTATGACGTTGTTCACCAATGGGACGTTCTAAAGGCAAATAACCAGAAGGCATCCCATACCCTTTCTAACCTCCGCAACACCCTTCTTCCCAAACTTCTTTCAGGCGAACTCAGAATAAAAGATGCAGAGAGATTTTTGGAGGATGTCGCATGATTTCCAAACCTTTTGAAAGCATTGCTTCTGAAGACATTCAGGCATTGATTGATAATGAAGCCGGAGAGTCAAGAGTGTTGGAGTATAAACAGAGTCTCCCCGGCAACTCTGACGATGACAAAAAAGAATTCCTTGCTGACATATCTGCGTTTGCAAATGCTTCAGGCGGAGATTTGGTCTACGGCGTAAGCGAGAAGAAAAATGAGCAAGGGCAGAATACGGGGCTTCCAGATAAAATAGTTGGCATTGGCAGTATCAACCAAGATGCTGAATGGAGGCGGTTGGAGGACATTTTGAGAACAAGTATCCAGCCTCGTCTAATGGGTGTTCAGAAGAAGTTTGTGGATTGCAATTCAGGGCTTAGCGTCTTGGTGATTCGACTGCCTAAAAGCTGGCAACGCCCACACATGGTAACTTTCAAGAATCTATCACGCTTCTATTGTAGAACATCTGCGGGTAAATACCAAATGGACGTTTCTGAACTGCGACATGCTTTCTTGAATTCTGGCTCTGTCGCCGAAAGGTTGCGACTCTTTATTGGCGAAAGGGTATCTTCTATTGCAGGAGGAGAGACTCGTCTTTCAATGCCTGCCACTCCCAAAATAGCTCTATTTGTTTTGCCTATTGGTGCAGTAGACCAGACTTCTTCTGTTGACATTAAAGTTATTGGCGAAGGCATAAACGATATTATCACCCTCAATGATTCCGTTCATCGGCGGATATACAACATGGAAGGTGTAGTTTGTTTTACAGAAATAGACTGCAATTGTGATGCCTATGTCCAAATCTACAGGAACGGAACTATCGAATCTGTTGAATCATCATATCTTAGTTATCGGAACGACGGGCTTATACCTATTTTCGTTTGCGAAGAAATGATTCTGAAAACAACAAAACGATATATCGAATTGTTGTCACGTTGGGGCGTTGCTTTTCCGTATTATGTTGTTCTTTCGTTAATTGGCGTCAAAGGGCTATCACTAAACTTATCTTCACGTATCTTTATCGAACAACCACAAAAAATAGTTAAGGACATGCTTCTTATGCCAGAAGCCATAATCGAGTCTTCAGAAGCTTCGATTGACAAGTTAATGCGACCATCATTTGATATGATCTGGCAAGCGTGTGGCAAACGTGAATGTGCAAGTTACGACAAAGACGGAAACTGGGTTGGATCAAACAGACCATGACTAGTAAATTCACAGAATCCATAGTTGAAACAGCCTGCCTTGAATATTTCGGCAGTCTGGGTTATCAATATCTCCCCGGTCCCGATATTGCTTCTGACGGCATGTTTGCAAAACGCTCAGGTTACGGCGATGTCCTGCTCAGAAACCGCCTAAAAGAATCGTTAATAAAAATAAATCCTACCATTCCCTCACAAGCCATTGATGAAGCAGTTAAACAGATTTCAAGAACCGATTCACCCACAGTAGTAATCAATAATCGCACCTTCCACAAACTTGTAACCGATGGTGTTGATGTTCAGTTTCGTAATAAGGAAGGAAGAATAATTACCGATAAGGTCTGGTTGTTTGACTGGAAGAACCTTGATAACAACGATTGGCTTGTGGTTAATCAGTTTACGGTTGTAGAAAATCATGTAAAAAGAAGACCCGACATCGTTGTTTTCATTAACGGCATTCCTATTGCCACAATCGAACTTAAGAATCCTGCCGATCAGAATGCCACAGTTCGTTCTGCCTACAACCAGTTCCAGACCTACAAAGCCCAAATCCCATCTCTCTTTACCTACAATGAACTGCTGGTTATTTCAGATGGGTATGAGGCAAAGCTTGGCGGAATTACTTCAGATTGGGAACGCTTTACCCCTTGGAGAACCATTGACGGAGAAACAATAGTTCCACCTGAATTTCCTCAAATGGAAACGCTCATCAAGGGAGTATTCCAGAAACAAATTATCCTCGACCTCATACGCCATTTTATTGTTTTTGAAGAGGACGCAGGGAAAGTTATTAAAAAAATATCTGCTTATCACCAATATCACGCCGTCAACAAAGCTGTAGAAGAAACAGTTAGGGCTTCTTCTCCAAAGGGTGACAAACGTATCGGGGTTATCTGGCATACTCAAGGAAGCGGCAAGAGCCTTTCAATGGTTTTCTATGCTTCCAAGATAATCCTGCATTCAAAAATGGAAAACCCCACGCTTGTTGTTATTACTGATAGAAACGATTTGGATGACCAGCTCTTCAGAACGTTCTCACTTTCCAAGGATTTATTACGTCAAACCCCTCAACAGGCAGAAAACAGGGAACACTTAAGAGAACTCCTGCAAGTAGCAAGTGGAGGTGTTGTCTTTACCACTGCTCAGAAGTTTGCCCCTGAGAAAGGTGAGAAGACTTATCCCTTGCTCTCAGACCGTAGAAATATAGTGGTAATTGCCGATGAAGCCCACAGAAGCCAGTACGATTTCATAGATGGTTTTGCCCGACATATAAGGGATGGACTACCGAAAGCATCCTTCATCGGTTTTACAGGAACACCTATTGAACTTGCAGACAGAAATACTAGAGCGGTTTTTGGAGACCACATCAGCGTTTACGATATTGAACAGGCGATTCAGGATAATACCACTGTTCCGATTTATTATGAAGGTAGGTTGGCAAAGATTGAACTGGAAGCAAAAGAAAAGCCGAAGATAGATCCTGATTTTGAAGACATTACAGAACAGGAAGAAGCCTCTCAGAAATCTAAGCTCAAAAGAAAATGGTCTCGCCTTGAAGCAATGGTAGGAACAGAAAAACGGTTGGGTCTTATCGCTAAAGACATTGTAGACCATTTTGAAGCACGTCAGGAAGCAATGGACGGCAAAGCAATGATTGTATGCATGAGCCGTCGAATTTGCGTAGACCTTTATGATCAGATAATAAAACTGCGTCCAAAGTGGGATAGTCAGGATTTCGGCAAAGGGGCGATAAAGGTTGTAATGACAGGTTCAGCTTCCGATCCCGAACGTTACGCAAAACATCTTATGACAGGAACGGTAAAGAAGAATATAGAGAACCGTTTCAAAAATCCGAAAGACCCACTGAAGATAGTAATTGTTAGGGATATGTGGCTTACAGGCTTTGATGTCCCATGCCTACACACAATGTATCTCGACAAACCGATGCAGGGACATGGGCTTATGCAGACAATCGCAAGGGTAAACAGGGTATTCAAGGATAAGCCCGGTGGTTTGATAGTCGATTATCTTGGTATAGCAGAGCAATTAAAAGAAGCCGTTCAAAATTATACTACCAGCGGAGGTCAAGGCGAACCTACTCATGACCAGAACGAAGCTGTTGCGGTCATGAAGGAAAAATATGAAATAGTATGTGGTATCTTCCATGACTTTGAATGGAATCCTTTCATTGTTGGGAATGCATCTAAACGCCTCAAGACCCTTTCAGAAGCCGTTGAACATGTGCTCAAGCAGGATAATGGCAAAGAGCGGGTCTTACAGCATGTCAGGGAACTATCTCAGGCGTTTGCTTTAGCTGTCCCCCATGAAGAAGCTATTAAAATACGAGATGATGTTGGATTCTTTCAGGCTGTTCGTGCTCAGTTGGTCAAGCTGGGTGGTGGCGGTGGTGGTAAAGATGACGAAAAGAATGTTGATTTAGCAATTAAGCAATTGGTTTCCCGTTCTGTTTCCTCTGACGAAGTTATCGATATTTTCAAAGCAACAGGAATGGATAAACCGAACATCTCTATCCTGTCCAATGAATTCCTTGCCGAGTTTGAAAAGATGCCCCATAAAAATCTGGCTGTGGCGATGTTACGTAAACTTTTGAACGATGAAATTAAGACCAAAGCCCGTTCTAATCTCATTCAGTCCCGACTCTTTTCTGAAATGCTTGAAGCTACCATTAGGCAATATCAGAACCGCACCCTTGAAGCGGCTGAAGTTATAATGGAGCTGGTAAAAATAGCTAAGGATTTCAACAAGGCACTGAAACGAGGAGATAAACTGGGACTGAACGAAGAAGAAATCGCTTTCTATGATGCCCTTGAAACCAATGATAGTGCAGTTATGGAATTGGGCGATGACGTTCTGAAGGCTATTGCAAGGGATTTGGTTAAGGCAGTAAGGCAGAGTGTTACGATTGATTGGACTGTAAAGGAATCTGTTCGGGCAAAAATTAGAAGCATGGTGAAAAGAATTTTAAGAAAATACAATTACCCGCCCGACAAACAGGAACAGGCAACAATAACCGTTTTGGAACAGGCAGAATTACTTTGCGGAGACTGGGCTGAGGTGGCGTAAGAATGGTTTTGGATTCGATGGTGTGTTAAACTTATCATAGTTATGGGGAACTCAAGAAACGCTAACTTATGAAGAAAACAGCGAGAATAAATAAGAACAAGAAACCGCTACCACCGCTGTTCGACAGTGCGGATGACTGGCATAACAACGCTTGCATCCCAACGTTTACGTCGGATAAACAGATACCTTACATTGAGGGCTACAAACTTGCTGCCGACATTCTTGTGAACAAAGTTAACGAAACTGGACGGTCACAAGACTTTCTGGTTTATCCAATAGCGTTTCTTTACAGACACCACCTTGAGCTACTACTCAAACAGATTATAGCTGATGGGCGGGATCTACTGAAAAACGAAGCCGGATATCCACAGCACCACAAAATTGATGCCTTATGGGAGGAAGTAAAGAGCTTAATACGAAAGACTTGGAAGACAGCAGATCCACCGGAGATGCGAAAAACTGACCATGTTATCTCTGAATTTATGAAGCTTGATCCGACAGGTGAAGGTTTTCGATATGGGCATAAGAAAGATGGACAAGATTCATTAACAGATATCAAATACATCAACCTTCGTCATTTAGCCGAATGTATTGGGGAAGTTGCCGAGTTTCTTGATGGCGTAAGTACCGGAATATCAGTTTACCGAGATGAACGAAACGAAATGGCAAGTTACTACAGGAATCAATAATTAGTTCCGAATAGGCATTTTCTGGAATAGGTTCTTATGGATTTATTTAAAGACAAACAACTTAAAGATTTGACCCTTGATGACCTGAAAGCAGAATTAACAGGCAAAGAAATACGAGAAGGATTCTTTGTAGATTATAAACGGGAAATGAACAAAGACATCTGGAAACATGTTGCCTCATTTGCCAATACATACGGCGGTTATATCTTTATAGGAATTGAAGAGAATGCCGATAAATTACCAACAGGATTCGACGGTATTCCTTTTAATGGGGATGTTCTTGAACGTTTACGGGCTTTAATAGAAGGAAATGTTCATCCTTTCCCGTCCATAGAAATTGTTCCTGTAAAATGTTCTGATACTCACTCCATTATAATAGTTCGAATCTACGAAGATTCTTCTACTCCTTATATATGTAATAATGGCGTTATCTATCAGCGAAATAATGATGCTTCAAGCCCTGTGACAGATCGATATGTACTGGATAAACTTTATGAAAAGGCTAAATTTCTTTCCGAAGCTAAATCTCAACGGCTATCCAGAACCATCACCCACAAACATTTTTTAGGTTCTCCTGAATGGAAAAATGGTATTATGCCTAATAAATATGTCTATTCTGTGCTAATTATTCCTCCCCAGCATCAGATCGGCGAAATCATCTTTAGAACAGATATCGAAATGAAAACTATTCTGAATGATATACAGTGTTATGGTCCTTACCGAACCACGGAAGAGGGATTAGCAAAAGTATACAATGACAAGAGCGAAAAGGTAATAATCCAATCAAACTGGTGGACTGCGAGAGACGTTAATATCGTGTATAGAGATGGAATCTTTGAATTCATTAGCCAATACTACAATACTCTGCAAAAGGAACTTTCCTGTTTTGATATCATAGAAATAATCCAAGCAAAATGTTCCAAGGCAACCAAATTCCTTGCCGACCGGATAAAAATTGGAAAAACAGCATTGGTAAAGATTTACATCATGGGTACTTTTGAACGACAGTTCCGGAATGATAGAAATCAACTTTCCTTTGAATGCGATCACGGAATAATCGAATTAGAATATGCTTATGACTTGAAGGACAACAATCAGTTTAATTTTATCAACAATAAAATATCAGATGATTTAATGGGAGAATGTGGTGGCATATCCAACGACAAATTACGCCTCTAGCATTTAATTTAAATCTTGGCAAATAGTACAGTTGACAATATTACTAAGATTACATTTACATTGGAGGTTTCCTTCTACCTCCTATACATGAATAGATCACTACAGAGAGGACTCCTACCACTGCCAGCACAGAAGCAATAGGTGTTATGAGACTTGATTGTTTTATGTCTATCAAATACTTTACTCCAGCTCCTAAGCCCATCAAAAGAGATACCATAGCTACTCCGCCCCCTACCAGTTTCTTGAAAACCATGTTATCCATACGCTCAAAGACGGAATCCATTTTCTTATCTATGATTCCTTGAACACGTCCTTCGATTTCGTTAATTTTTTGCGTAAGATCCTTGTTTTGTTCTTTTACGTGATCATCTATTCTTGCAAAGTCATCCGTAACTATCTCCATTTGATCACCCACTTGTTTTAATTGGGTAGCAATAAAATCATAAGGAAAACCTGACTGCTTAAGCCTTTCGAACTCCGTTCCTTTGCTTGATACACAAATTTTCTTTCGGGTATTTATATCAACAGGCAACCTTCTCTTCGAATCAACTAATCCTGTCTTTCCGTGATAAAAATCCCTTTCAGAGCGAGAACCATATTTGTTCTGAGGTATTTCTTCCTTCTCTACTAAAAGAAAAAATGTTGCCTTAAAAATTGGCTCGCCTAGTTCCATCTGAACGGGTTCAATACCACTATTTCGTATAGTCCAGTTTAATGTTCCCATATAGCCCGGATCGATTTTAGTGGAAGGCAATTGCAGACCTTCTCTTATAAGAGTGGTACTAGGTGTTAAAAGGGCACATAATTGGTATCCTTTGTAAAGTCTATCAATTACTTCCTGAGAAAAATCCACTATCTCAATACTATGAACTAAAGCGGAATCACCTGCGTTAATTTCCAGAATATCACCCAGAATGCCTGTTTTCTTTTCTTTAGTACTAAAGAAACGAACTTCCTGTCCAAGACGAAAGACATAGGAATTCGCTCTTATCTGCTTCAAATCGCCTTTAGAGATCATGCCATTGTCTAAGAGCTTCTGGATCTCCTTATCCGACAAAATTCGTGCCATTTAATATCTCCTGACCAAAAAACAGCCTATTTCGACCACCGCTGTTAACAACAAGTTAACTTATCAAATTACTGTTTGTACGTATACTATTTACCGCCTATTTCTTACTGAATCAAACATCCGATAAATCATTACAGGAGGATTAAGAAAATCCCTTACAAATCCTCAAGGGCATTGCTACTAATGTATTTCAGATTGTAAAGCCCCGGCAGAAACAGGATAATTAACGCCATGAACTACTGGACTGCATCGATATTTCTGCCGGGATGGGGTCAGTTTTGTGAAGGTCGAATTAAGGAAGGTAGCCAACGCCCTATTACCCAGTTATAATCATTTACAGAGCAACGTGAGCAATTCTGTGGCGTTTTTGAGGGCAAACAAGGAATAATAGGCAGGTAATTGGCGATAATAGCTGTTTTGAAGGTAATTAAAGTTATATTAGACTGAATACCTTGCTTTCCCCATATCACGGCTCAACACTACTCAGATGATCATGCCTCGTATCGCTGATTTCACTGAACCCGCTTTTGTAATGGATAAAGATGACTGCTTTTATAAACTTATTGTCTCTAATCCAGTACTGTTTGAATTAGCCCACGATGCTCATACCGTTTTAACATTTGTCGCCATCCATAGAACCATCGGAACATTTTCAATTACAAACATCATCAAGACATTTCAAAAAGGTGTATGCGTCTCAAGGTTGGTGCAGGATAAGAATGGAATTACCGCAAAGAATATCGAAAAGGAAATGGCTAAGATTCAAACAGACTTCACTCAGGGTGTTCAGGCACAAACCAACTGCGAAACATATTGGGATGCCCTTGATTTATCTAAGACTACGGACAGAAAAGAACAATGTGAACGTATTAAAATATGGGGCAAGTTGAAGGTTTGTTGAAGAAGAAATTGTGAAACTTGAAATTAAAAAGATAACAGAAGTAGCGATAGACCGGGGACAGGATGATATATATACCAGCAAAGTATTTAAAGTGGTGGTTTCGGATGGGTGCTCTACTACAACGGTAAGAGTTGGTTTTTTAAATATTTTGCCCGCAGGTATAATCCACAATGAAGTTATAACGAAAAGAATTCACAAAGAAGCGGATAAGAGCAATTCCCTTGAGAAACTACCCACGGATATCCAAATTACTTCAGCAGATTTGTTATCTGAGAAGAAAAGAAAGAACGGCATGACAGTATGACCAAAAAGAGGAGGTCAGAATAAGCATGACGATCTGCAAGGAGTGCGGGAAAGAGATTTCAACTAAGGCAGATAAGTGTCCATATTGCGGAGTTGTTATCAAGAAACAGCTCACGACAGCTCAAATTGGTTATGGATGCCTGATGATATTAATTATAATTGTAGTCATCGCTTGTACTGTCTGCTTCTGCAAGTAGAACGGCATTCAAGAGCGGGGTGAAGTGGGCGATGAATATAACCGCCTACATTAGGACAGAAACAAGGATGGATTATTTCCGACTATTCCCGCATCTGAAACGAACCAATGTCCATCGTTAGTATTTTTCAGGTATTAAAATCCACAATTGTGTAAATTCGCCGTCTCATTGCCTATTAATTGTTATGTAGTGCAAAACCTGACAGCACCCTTAATACAAACCATTACAAGGCTTATAAGTAGAAACATGACAGCGGATGTAAGTAAATACCTGATACAAATATTACGAAGAAACCTTATAGGCGGGTTAAGGGTAAATGCTTAAGGGTATTCAATCCCACAACCCATGCATTTCAAATTCCATCTCTATTTTTCCACAACTTGGACATCTATATTTCATTCTAAAAGACTTAATATTCCCAAGGGTCTGACTACTTTTACTACTAGGATAAGCAACATCCCAAGTCGTAGTATCCAATTTGTTTAACTCATCAGGTGGAAGATATTTTGCAGGATTATCATAGAACAACAATTTTGCACCACATATATGACAGGGATGGATTTTTTTGCTCATGTTTTTTACCCACATCTTCCTGCAAATCGGGCAAGCAACAGGAACATAACCATCAGTAGCCAACTCTCCACAACCAACATGCATATCTTTGGAACTAAACCCGCAACTACATTTGGCTTGGAGTATTGAGCCCATGAGAAAAGAATAGCAGAATTTGAGAGGCAGGGAAAGAATGGAACAATGCTATTTCGCCATAGCAATTGCATCTCTATCAGCGACTATGGTGTTGCATTACTTTGGAATCAGCCGTTATTATCATGATTATATTCAAGAGGAGGTAAGCCACATGTCCAAATTCCACGAGACGAAACGAGAACTGAAGAAGTTGCCTAAGAAAACATTGCAAGAAAAACGGCAGGCAAAGAGGGACAAGAAAAACATGCCTCAGCCATTTTCTATATCGGCACAGTAATGAGGGAAGAGAAAAGAGCGAGAATGTTTTATTCGAACTTAATGAGGATTACTTTCCCGCTGTCCTTGGCAACTGAAGCCGAAAGAGTTATTTCTCCATCAGGCATATTAGGGGCATCATTGGATACGGAAACTACAGTGGAATAATCCTCTGTATCAACGAGTGTGCCGGTTGCTTTCATCATTAATCGGTTGCTTCCAGTATATAAAGGACTAGAGAACCCTTTGATGTGAATTTTGCTAATATGTTCCGTTCCCTTACATCTTTCGTCTACCATACCCATTGCAGATATCCCCCCTTTATCTCTCCAAGTTAGCATCAGAGTTTCGATAGCGTTCCCTTTCTTCTTGTCTGCTACGGGAGGAGATTCCAAATCCCCTATCTTCTTACCTGATTTTTTATCATACAAACAATTCCCGCAAATATTCATTCCATCAAGAATCACCGCACCACAACTAGGACATTTAAATGATTTGGGTTTAGACGCAGGTGTTTTCTTTACAGCAGGAATTACAAAAGTGGTTTTACAAGATGGGCAGTTAAACTCTACTGATGACATTGAACTTGGGGCACATAACTCGGCATTACATTGGGGACAGGCAAAACCAAAATCAGGTTCAGGGATGGTTACTTTAATGTTACAGGTTGGACAGCTTAAAGTGCTACCAATATCAGTAACATCAACGTAAAGGTTTTTTGAACAACTGGGGCATTTGAATAATAGGTCGCTCATATATCCCTTAACTGCCGACATATTAGTGATTATTAAGTTCTATTCAAGCGTTCAGAACTCTCTACGATTAATAATAAAATGCGTAGAATTGATTAAAATGGCAAAAAGGTAGGTTGATGAGGGTGGGATATAATTATATTAAATTATAATTATGAACGTTAACTTGCCCGGTCATGCTGAATTCAAGGGTGCTCAAATACTAAAGATTGTTTCCACCTGAATTCTTGCCTCATTTTACCCTGAAAACCCCAATGAATCACGCTTTCAAAGAATGGGGGTTTTTGAGCATGGGGGTAATAACTCTTCTGATGGTCGCCCTGGATATGTTGAGAGCCTTGGACAGTTCACTCCATGTTTGACCCTGTTGTTTGAGTTTCAGAGCCTTCCCGATATCAAATGCGGTCTTTGGTCTACCCAGCCTGACACCATTCGCCTTAGCCCTGTCCAAACCGCTTCGGACTCGTTCTACAATTGTTTCCCGTTCGAATTCGGCAACCGCTCCTAGAAATGTCAGCACCATTTTGCCATAACTGGTACTCGTATCTATGCCCTGACTGACGGAAACAAACCCAACATTAGAATTCTTGAGTTCAGTCAGTATTCTCAGGAGGTCGGCTACGCTTCTTGCCAGCCTATCTATTTTGTAAACGGCAATTAAATCACCCGCTGAACCATTACGGGAATCCTGAAGCATTTTATTCAGGGCAGGTCTATCTCCTTTTGCTCCTGATACTGCCTTGTCTTCGTAAACTTTATGAATTTTCCAATCTTGTCGTTGGCAGTAACGGTATATCTCAAGGGGGCAATGAGAGTTAAGGAAGTTATTGAGGGATTGATGGAAAGAAGGAGATATTACCTTTTTGGAGTAGACCTATTAAAGAAGGCGGAATAAACCGAATAAATTCTTTAAGCATTGGAGCTGTTTAGTTTCGTCAGTTTTGCAGTTTTTCCTGCCAGTCTGGAGGCTTTATTTTTAATTCCCCTTCTCACTATAACGAAGAGTAATCTGGGAACATTGAATAAGAGTCGCATGACATCGGTCTTACTCAGAAGACCAAGCGACATAAACTTTCGAATGATCCACATTAATTGAGCAAAGTCGTAGAATTCAGACCTTATTCTGTTCCTGATTTTTTTAAGCGCAGCCAAGTCAAATTTGTCAGAGTATACCGGTCCACCAACTTCATCGTAATGGTACCCCGGAGTATTTTCCACGATCTCCTTCAATGGAGAGAACTTCTCTATCCTGAGCTTCTGGAAGCTGATTGAATCCAGCCCAATCTCCTTGGCGAAGCGCCCGATATAAACCATCTCCTCTTCGGTTTCTCCGATGTTTCCGTAAATAAAATAGGCGTGGAGATAAAAAGGATACTTACGAAGCACCTGAATAGCCTCCCTGATCTGCTGCTGGTTAAAGCCCTTGTCGATCAGTTTGAGAATCCAGTCATGGGGTGACTCGATACCAAGCAACAAAATCCGGATACCAGCACGAGCCGCCTTGTCCAGCAAGGAAGGGTGCTTGGAAACATCAATCCTTGTCTGAACCACGAATATCTTTTTTATCCCACTTTCAATGATCATATCGCACAGCTTCTCAGCTCTTTTGGGGTTCGTGAAAAAGTTGTCATCGGCAATCATGATCAGGTCTGCGGTTACAGTTTTCAGTTCTTCAATAACAGATTCGAGTGGACGTTCAGTGTACTCTCGCTTCTGCCCGAGCGGATTCAGGCTGAAAGTACAGAACTTGCATTTAAATGGACATCCTCTCGACGTAAGTATCGTGTCGAAGGTGTGAGGCATCAATTTGACACCGTTCTGCAGCCATTCATACTCGCACCGGCGCAGAGATCTGTCCGGGAAAGGCAATTTTTCAATGCTGGGCAAGGTTGCATTCTTGTTATGAATGATCTTCCCATTCTCACGGTATGAAAGCCCGGCTATTTCCGCATAAGGCACGCCGGTAACAACCTGCCGAATGATTTCCTCCCCCTCGCCTCTGACAATGAGATTAACGTTTGGACATCGCACAAAAATATTATCGACCTCTTCAGTGGCTTTGTGTCCACCTACCACCGTTGTAATGCCTTGAGGCAACTTGTTTACAAAGTCACAGATTTCATTAAATCCCGAACGCCATACAATACTGATGCACAACAAGTCGATTTCATTCCTGATAAAATCATTCAACTTGTTCAAGTCGCAATACTCGACTTCGAACCTCATATCGATAAGCGTGACTTTTCCGACGAGGTTCTTGATGCTTGCGGCAATATACTCGAGTCCGGTAGGCGGGAATGCACCCATCCATGCGGTTGAAGTAAAAGGACTGGGGTTCAGTGCTAGGACATGCCTGTATAGTTCACCATTGGTGGACTGTTCACTCGCTGTGTGTTGAGATGAAAGATCCATATGCTAAAATCGGGTGGCTTTTTCCTGTCTCTAAACGATTTAAATGGGCAATGAGGGTGTTAGTTCTTTTCCACACCTATCTTTTCTAAGGCTTCTACTTTGGACTTTTCCGCCAGCGCCATGTCTTCTTTGGCATCATGATTCATTATTTCAACAATGCGGTTTGCTTCCTGCTTCGTTAATCCTCTTTGGAATATTAGATTGGCAGATGGAAGAACGACATAATAGTCGCCAGCTTCGGTTGCTCTTACTTCGTAGGGTGCATTACTGGATGATGACATTTCAATTCTCCTAACATTATTTCATACCGGACAAAGCCCCCTATCATGTCCTTCGTGAAATGCTAACGTCCAACTATTTCTTCAAAACGGCATCCTTGGCTTCTTTGGAAATACGGAACTTAAGAACGGTTTTAGCAGGTATTTGAATTGTTGCACCTGTAGCTGGATTACGACCTACCCTAGCTTTTCTTTGAACTTTTACCAGCTTGCCCAGTCCCGGAATCTTGAAACCGTCTACTGAACCTTTGTAAGCAAGTTGTACCAGTGCTTCAATTGCCGCTGCTGCTTGCTTCTTAGAAATTTCTGCCTTCTCTGCGACACCTGCGATAATCTGACTTTTGGTTAATGACATGTTGAGTCCTCCTTGAATTGAGCATGCTACCAAGAAGGTGGTTATACAATGTTATATTCAATAAAACGGATATGTAGAATGGCGGATGAGGGCAAAATTAAATCCAGTTTTAATTTACGTGAGTGGGCGATTTAAATGGGCAATGACTGGCAAACTATAAAAACAACAGGGGGTTAGGACGTTGCATCCTAACCCCCGTAGCGTAACGTCTATTAAAACGTTACTGTATATTGTAACTAAATGGTGAACTGGTCGTATCCACCATTACTGGGAGGAATGTTACAATACGGGGTAATTATATAATCTTGTGAATAGAAATCCAATATTATTTGGTTTATTTAATCAGGAATTTGGCTTTACCACTGCTTTAAACGTTTCAATCAGATCCTCATACGTTACTGGTTTTTGAAGTATGGCACAATGGGAGGTATCACCAGCTATTTCTTCAAGTTCTTCTGGTATTGGAAGTCCGGTACAAAATATTACATACGGTGTTTTAAGATTTTCTCTACTGCATATTTCCTGAATCTCTAAAAAAGCCTGACAACCACTTTTTACGGGCATACTAAGATCCAGTAATAAAATATCGTAACCTTTTCTAAAAACATCTACCGCCTCTTGACCATCAGCAACCATGTCTATAATGTTATCGGGAAACTCAGTAGAAAGAATCGTCTTGAACATTGACCTGAGCTTTATTTCATCATCGGCAATCAGTATTTTCATAAGGATGTTTTACAATTTCTTCCCGCTTTCCTTGCCTACTGTCCCCCTCCCGAACCAAGAAAGAACACAACAACTGCCAGTAATAAACTTACAAACAGTAACCACCATAATTGGAAACAGAAAGACAGCAATACCGACAACCCGCAAATAACGGCGAGAATCAAGTATCCCATATCTTTACATTGCCAATATGCCAAGAACAAAACAGCAGTCAGAATCCCAACCATTACTTCGACAACATGAACAGCAATTTTGAAACTCTCTGCCATTTTAAGCCCTCAGCATTTGCATATATATCGCTACCGCTCCACTGTAATTATATCGCTTATGTCCTCATACAGCAAGTCGTTTAAATAACTGGTAGTGTATCAGTTTGGAAATCTCCTCGGTGACGCTTTAAGATTACCACTGGATTTTCAAGGAATAGCGGATAAAAAGGCGGTGCCGTGGTGGAACGCTAAACTGTGCGTCTAGTGTGTGGTGAGGGGGAAACTGAGTCCCTCATAGCCATCCACGGCACCACTACATTAAACCATAAAACCAAACCAAACACAAGCTTAGATAATTTAAATTAGGATACCGCCGACGTTACGTGCGTATTGATAATATATACATGAAAGAAAGGTTTGAGCATTCACATTTCCCTGCTCGGCTTCCTTCTGACACCATGCCAAGAATTCAACCCCATTTGTACCCTGCTTTGCAGATTTCCTCACATTTTTCCAGATTACCCTCCTGAATTCATCATTTCCTTAAAAAATTATAAATATTATTGGCTTGGCGTGTATAATAGGTTGTAGGTAATGGTCAGTCAGTCCTGATGTGCCTACCCACCTTAGCGGTGGTACTGATAAGCGAAAACAAAGACAGCAAGGAACAGGCTATGAACGAAGTAATGGTATATGAGGACGAGGTTGATGTTGGATTATTGCAGGCGTGGGAAGAGGCCCAAAGAGGAGGTAATGGTGTTATATTTGCCTTATGTCGTCATAGCCAGATCATTATACCTTCTGCAACCTATGTTAAACCCATACCTTTTCTTAAATGGGCAGGTGGAAAGAGACAATTACTGGGGGTGATGCGTAAATATAGACCGAGTGAATTTCAGAACTATCATGAAATTTGTTTAGGCGGTGGGGCGCATTTCTTTGACTTAAGAGCTTCGGGCTATAAGGGCAAGGCATTTCTCTATGACTTGAATGATGAACTCATTAGAACGTATCAAGCGGTACAACAAGATGCTCAAGCCGTAATCAATGAGTTCACAATACACCACGCTTGTCACTGTGAACCATATTATTACTCATTACGGCGAATACATCCTAAGAATTTAAGTGATATCAAGGTGGCAGGTTGGCTCTTGTATATTAATAAGTCATCGTATAACGGCCTGTACAGAGTCAACAAGCAGGGTTATTGCAACAGTCCTTGGGGAAAAAGAGGTATTCCTACGCTAAACAAATATGCTCTTGATACCGTTTCTCTTGCTCTTCGTAATACCATTTTGATTCAGGGCGATTTCGCTGTAGCTCTTTTGCATGTCTCCGATAATGATTTCGCCCTGATAGATCCGCCATACCCAAATAGCTTCAAGAATTATACATCAACAGGATTCCCGGATACCGACCAAATACGATTGCGTAATGTATGCGTACAATTAGATCGTCGGAATGTGATGTTCATGCAGACCAATGCTGACTGTCCGTTAATCAGAGGACTCTACAAAGATTTCAAGATTATCCCTGTTCAAGCTCGCAGAAACATTAACTGCAAGGGTAATGGCCGGGGTTGTGTGGGTGAAGTTCTGATTATGAATTATTGATAGGACGGAAACAGAAGAATCCCTCATAATTCCGAAACCGATGCCAGTAATTCATTATAAACTTGGTCAAATCTGTCCGTAATACCGGGAATATCGGAACTAACTTGTTGCCATCTACAATAGTACGAATACCTCTTGAGTTCTCCAAAACTTTTTGCTCAAAGTCTATTCCTAAGCCCGTGATTCGACAACGCTGACAGACGCTCATTCTCTATTCTCTTCCAACTTTAAAACAACCAGACCATTGTCCTTTTCTCACATTCTTCCGGATTCCAACCCTCCCCGTGCAATATATGGGTGTAGGAGGAAACGAAAATGTACAAAATTCAAACAAATATGACGGTACGAAAACGAGCAGTTGTTAGGGATGGTCATCTCATTGAGGTGAAGACTCCGGCGACAGTGGCACAGGAATGTGCAGACATAGCTAATGCCTCTCAGGAAATGATGGTTGTCCTCACCCTTAACTCCAAAAATAACCTCATCAATAAGCAAATCGTTACCTTGGGTCTACTGGATTCAGCCCTTGTTCATCCAAGAGAGGTATTCAGGAACGCAATTATCAATAATGCAGCAGCCTGTATTCTCTCACATAATCATCCTAGCGGAAATACATCCCCATCTGCTGAGGATATAAGAATCACCAAACAACTTATTGAGGCCGGAAAGATTGTTGATATCAGACTGCTTGACCATGTTGTTATCGGCACTGATGACGTTACGGGTGAAACAAAACATTTCAGTATGCGGGAAAATGGCATTGTCGATTTCAACGGGTGAATCAAAATGGAATCGAAACAGCAAACACCTGAGTCGTTCCTAAGTCGCCAGTATCTCTTTGAATATCTACTCCGACAAGAACATGAAAGGGTTTGGAAAGTAGACAAACGCAAAGGTTCATGCCGATTCAAGGGGATGGGATGTCGTGGCAATATTGTCTGGTACAGGCCCACAATGGCTGCCGCAATACGATTTATCGAGGAATATGGTTACACGGTGGAGAATCTAACTGAACTCTGCAACTGGTATCTTAACCGTGGACAAATGCACGATTTAACAGATGCGGAGGAGCTAGGGCGGTTCCTGCAACAATTTCTGAAAAGAAGGCAAAGAACCGTATGAATTATCACCTGAGTAAATCTGGGTTACGTTATCAGGATGTTGGCCATTCCGCTGGCTCAATCATCTGGTGGGTTGATAATGCTGGGAAGGTAAAGATATTCAAATCCACTGGAAAAGAATTTCACCACGACCTGAACAAGCGAATGAATTTTGATGCAAGGTGGCGAGGCAGACTGGAACTGGCGTCGGGGCGGGTATCACTTCTACCGCCACTGAAGGAATATAAACGACAACCTGAAGAAATCAGATTACCGAGGAAATTGGTGAGAATATTGAAAAACGTTGGTGGGACTCGTTTTTTCATGGATACAATCAAGGACGTATTCTTTGTTGAAATATAATGTCCGGTAAAATACACGATTTACTTAAGAAAAAGAGGGTAAATCAATGATTCCACCGATACATCCGGATTTTGAGGCTTCTCATGCAATATATGTGTGAAGGGCAATGATGAAATGAGAAAGAAAAACACAAATGAATCGAGGCGGGATGAAGATAACAATGACAAATTCTGCGAGGAACTTATCAACCTTTTTGTCCCCAGATTGCGGTTGGCTCTCCTTTTTTTAGGGAGATTGCGATTCAAGGATATGATTGCACGGGTACTTGGAGTTTACATTCATCACAACAGACAGGAAGCAAAGCCCAAAAGCACGATGGAAAAGGAAAACGAGGAAGAGGTTTAAGATGTGGGAAGGGTTTTTCATAAATTATAATACAGGCAAAACGGTGTGCATCGGTCTGCGAAATGACCATGCTCGTTGGATTGCCGAGGCCCCGAATGCCGAGAAACTGGGGGTAGTGATAGCCAAAACCAAATTTCATCCAATCAATAACAGAGATGAATTCCTTCTGCATATTTTACGGCTTGCTCCGGTCATGCGAATTCGTGGTCATGGATTGTATGTGACATTCGAGTTTGACTCCAAAACCATGAAGCAACCTTATCGAGCAATTAATCAGTTCTCCATAAAGTATCTGGTGCCCGTCAGAATGCTTCACATTGTCAACTGGGCATTTCGCCCACCAAGAGTGCTGGACATATTCGTATCATTGTTCTGGGCCAAGATGAGGAAAAGAAAATGAGTATGATTTTGGATTGGATGGTGCCGCCAAGTGGCAGGGCTGAAATATATCCTGCCAGCCATCCAGTCTATTTTTCAAAAAACAGTATGAAAGGTGAAATACAATGAAAGATAACATTACAGGGAACAGCATAAATCAAATCAGACCACAGTCATTCAGTGACTTTGTCGGTCAAGAACAACAAAAGGAAGTTTTGAGTATTCTTGCCAAAGCTGCAAAGAAACAAGGTAAAGCCATTGCACACACATTACTGTCAGGGCCTCCGGGACTGGGGAAGACAACACTGTGCCGCATCCTTGCCGAAGAGATGGGTACAAATCTTGTAGAGATGGTTGGCAGTAATCTGGAGGAGCCTAAACAGCTTCAGGCACAACTGGCTGTAATCCGGGAACATGACATTGTATTCATTGATGAGATTCATTCGATGAACAGGAACACCGAGGAAGTTCTGTACTCGGCCATGGAAGACGGATTGCTGACCTATGTGCCACAAATGGAGTCTCTGAATGAAATTATGAAGGCTATTGGTTTGGGAGGCTCTTCGACGAGAGCAAAGACAATCCGGCTCCCAGCTTTCACCCTTATTGGGGCCACCACCCTTCCGGGACTCGTGTCGGCACCATTGAGAAGTCGGTTTGTGACAACTGTGAATCTTGAACCTTACAGCATTGATGAATTGAAGGAGATTGTTATTGGTGCTGCGAACAAAATGAAATTCAGCATATCGGAAAAAGTGGCAGAGGAAATCGCAAGAAGGTCGAGGAATACAGCTCGATTGGCTGTGGGTCACCTGACATGGCTCAGAGAGTTCTGCTTTGCTCATGGTCACAAGGCAACGCTGGAAACTGCAAGGCAGGCCTTCCTGTTAAAGGATATAGATGAAAACGGATTGACCAAACAGGATAGAAGCTATCTCTCCATGTTGGTCACTACCAACGCACCTGTTGGATTAGGATCTCTGGCAGCATCATTGAACGAAAGTATCCAAACACTGGAACAGACTATTGAGCCATTCCTGCTTCGAGAAGGATATATCAGACGTGGAACTCGTGGAAGAGTGGCAGAACAGAAAGCATATGAATTACTGAAAGGAGTGGCGGCATGAATGAGAATAGAATTGGCAAGTCGGACTGGGAATTGACACCTGAGAAATTCTTAAACCCACATGAGCTGGCAACGCTCATGAACCGGGCTGAAGAACTGTACGTCATTGGCACTACGAAGAAGCGGAAGGCATTGGTGAGGGATTGGCTCATCATCAACCTTGCTATCAATACCGGGCTAAGGCGCAAGGAGATGTGTGACTTGAAGGTAGAAGACATTAGGCTTGGAAACGGGCAAAGCCATCTCATCGTGCAGCATGGCAAAGGTGACAAGAAAAGAATTGTTCATATCGGGAAGGGTTTCAAGGATGTGCTGAAAAAATACATCACTTGGAAGCATGCGCACGAAGAATTGATGGAAGGCTGTTACTTGCTCCGAACAGAACGCTCTGAGAAATACTGTGTCGGGGGAATTTGGTATCGCTGGAAGAAATATTGCTCAAAGAGGCTGCATGCGGCCCGTCATACTTTCGGAACCTATTGTTATCAGGCTACGAAAAATATCAGGCTCGTTCAGAAACAAATGGGCCATGCAAAAGTTTCCACCACGACCCTGTATTCAGACTGTACCCCAGAGGTCATCACGCAGGGAATGGACGACATGGAGCGGCTCACGAAATCTCTGCAACATGGCCGGAAAAACATTATGCCGGGGATAAGGAATGCAGCATGAGCACAGTAAAATTACCTGAAAAATGGCTCCATACTCTGAATCTAATGGCAGAAGTGTTCAGAATCACGCTGGAAACGTTCAGAGTCAAGGGGTGTTTTGTCCAGAAAGATTCAGAAACTTGCCCTGAAAAATACCGAACTCTGGACGTTTTCCCAGCGGCTGGTTGGGGAGCTGGGATGAGGAAGAATATCCACGAGAAAATATTTAACATAAGTTCCAAAATATCTTGCCTGAGATTGGTATAATAATTCAGAGCAACAATAAGGTGCAACAAGAAAGGAATATGCAATGAATGAGAGTACATACATGACGAGAAGCAGGATGAAGTCGGAACGAGGTTGGTCTGACAGGGCAATAGCACCGAACAAAAGGAGGAGTGTATGAAGCAACCAACAATAGAGAGAAATGATGTGTTAATGAAGCAGGTTTCGGCGTTCATGAACAAACATGGAACTCGGCCTCCTTTGCCGCATCTGATAGAATTGGTTAGACAAGATGGGGCTATAGAAAAGCTGCATAACTCCGAGCTTCAAAGACAGAAAAGGAAAAATCTAGCAACGGGATTTGTTGAAATCATAGTTAGCGTCAGTCGTAGAGAGGTCGAGGCAAACTCTATCGGGCCTTTGTATGGAAGACTTTGCGAACACCTCTGGGACAAGGATACCGTCACTGTTCACTGTCAGCAGGTTCAAATTGTGATTGATGGGTATAATGAAGACACAAGAGAACTTTGGGAGATTCCAGAAGTGAGAGATTACATTTTAACTCTCGACAGATTCTTTCCATACCTTTTCTATTTTGCTGCTATACCAAAAAAAGAACACTGGCACATCAATTCACCCTTTTGGCTGATGATACCGCTTTGCACGATTAATGCTGACGCTGCGGGTGTTATCAGCGGAGACCTTTTCGGAAGTTTTGTAAAGACGCATTTTGCTGCAATGAATGAAATCTTTGACCACTATCATCTTGATGCTGCTGATAAGGATTGGAATGAAAGGATGAGTTCTGAGATTCTAGCCTTCTTGAAGCATGCAGAGCAGGATGTGTGACGAATTACAGGATGTTGTTATCTCGACAATTCATGCACTGCGATTACCGTGCCAGTAATAACAATTTGCGTGCAGTGCAACGAACTCTTAGCCACAGCCGGATTACCACTACTCAGATATATGCAGATGTTCTTCCTGATGTGATGAGAGATTCGATGACGGCAATGGAACGGCTTGCAAATTCATGTCGCCGTGGAGTCAATCGGTTCAGACCTGTGGAAGAAACTGTTCCCGAATTGGAGGCGACAGTAGCATGAAATTCCCCCTAAAAACTCCTCCATACACGCAAGGAAATGCCCCATTCCTTGCGAATCCCGCTCTGGGAATGGCGTATTTCGGGTGTGGGAAACAGGAAAGATTGCGAATTTCGGGCCAGAAACTTCCGGATTGGCAATGGTCGGGGGCGGAAATCCTTGGCTGGTTCTGGAGTATCTCCCTGTGACCAGAATATTTGTCACAAAGTTCATAAAGTATTGACCTCAGACTGGTATAATGTAGGTAAAGGTTAGAATAACTGTGAACCGAGAAAGAAAGGACAATATGATATCGGAAACGATTTCCAAAAATCAAGGCAAACGCAAGCGGGGCAGACCGTCGAAATATGACCCGGTGAGAATAGATAGTTATCGTCACATATGGCCAGAAATCAGAACACGTCGGGGATTCATAGAGAAATTCTACATGGTACGAACGCAAGGCGTCGTGATGAAAGCACCGGAGGAAACAAGGAGGGCATGTCTATGGATAGTGGATTGTGAGAAGAAGATAATCTATAGGCAGGCAATTATGGCAGCTCTCGGTCGCATCGAGGACGACGACGAACTACTGGCCGTTGCCAAACAAATCTGTGAATTAAAGCCGAAATCCAACGAAGCTATTGCCATGATTCACCGATGGAAGACTGGTAAGGGCGAGACTGGGGACGCCGTTGCATTGGGCGGGGAATTGGCGCAACGGCTAGACGACTACAAGCGGCGGTATCCGGCCACCACGATGGCAGACATGCTGGAGGCATTGAAGATGGTGAGACTGGCTATTTGTCAGGCGGATAGCAGGGCATTGCAGGGGATGTGTGCTGTAGGATAGTTCGATTATTTTATGTATCCTCGAAAGTGATAACCCGCTGGTCAAATGCGTCTCCGGCAAACTGTAAAAAATCTGGAATTAGAAAACGGCTTTATTCAATTCCGCCCCCACCAATCTTCAATCGTTGCCACACTCATTCCCAATGAAAATCCCATCAGTCCCGCTACCATCTCCGTATTGGAATACCTAGCGATAGTACGAGATACTGCATTATGCGTACCCAACCTTGAATGATGTTGAGCGGGTGTTGGATGCAGCAATACAAAGATTCTAATAACAGTCCAATACTCTATACTGAGACGGAATTTGAACGCTGACTTTTGGTTTCAAGTCATGATATCTAGCATAACCAATCTTGTTGTGATACTGAAGACACCCACATACGATAGCTGGGGTTAGCAAAAGAGAATCTGCACACTCTCTGATTCTTTTCTCATTAAATCTGACCGTATCTTTAAAATATCCGAGAATTTCTTTGGTCTTAAGAATGTTCTGAGCAAACAAATTTGCTTCCTTCTCTTTCTTATCTTTAACTCTTTCTTCTTCCGTGTTGTCTAAACAGTCTATGAAACAATCTGAAGCTGTTCTCAAATGTTTCAGGATATGCCCAATCTCATGTGATATTGTAAACCAGAAATTATCGACGGTATCTTTCCTTGCAGAGTATGCTAAACAAGGTTTTTTTTCGTGGATAACCGAAGCCCCGTCTATATATGTCTTTGATAAATGCTTCGCAACAAGAAAGGTTACGCCGCATTTATTCAACTCTTGAATAAAAGATGAAACTCCTTCTTTTTGTGTAGTAAACTCCGGAATAGCTTGAGAGAGCGATTCAAGTCTTGTGTGGCTGTATTTGTTATTAGTCGCAACGTGTTTGGCTCTATTCCGGATTATTTGAAGCCAAGTATAGGCAAAATATTTATTGAACTGTCTATATGCAGAAGACTTTCTAAAACATGCTGCATTCTTTTCTTCAATAAAGCCGAAATCCAATTCGGGAATACCCCAGAACTTCAATACGGAATCTGTTAGTTGTTGTTTTGACTTCGGAAACTGATAAGAAGCTCTTAATTCACGAATGGGCATGTATGTATAAATTAATGCTCGATGGGCTGCCTCAAGTAATTTCGGGTTTTCTTTAAGTCTGTTTCTATAATTTATGTCGAGATTAAGCCAAAAGGTTGGAGACTGTTTAAATATTTTACTTAATAGGGAGGCCGTTTCCTCGGTTATGCGTACTTTATTGTTCAGAAGGAGACTCAGACTAGTTTCTGACCGTCCCATAATTTCAGCCAAGTCTTTCTGCTCCCATCCATAGTATTCCATTTCTTCTTTGATGGCATCACCGGGGCCTAGTACAACAAATGGTTTAATTCCGTCGCTCATAGTGTTCTCTTATTTGTAATGTTTTGTGACATCACTTACAATAACATCGCCAGTTAGTTTGTTCTCATCCGTAAAATTAATCTCAAATTCTAATCTGTATTTGTCATTGATTCTAATTGAGAAGCGATTTTCATGACCTTGCATTTTCTCAAATTCCATGGACGGCGGCTCCCGCAAATCATTAATAGTTACAGCAGATTCAATCCTATTTATTCTATCAACGTATTTTTTGGCCAAGCCTTTATCAAAGAACTTGTATTTTGAATCATGCCCTTTAGAGTAAAGGGCTTGCAGGTGCTTATTTGAGAATTCATATTTCATAGAGATAGCACAAATTGTAAATAAGAGCAATACCTAATTTAACTAATAATTAAATAAGAGTATATCCTTATAATGCACCCTGTTTCTGCATATACGCTGTGCTTATTCGCCTTTCCATTTCATGAATATTCATCTTTCAGCAATTCCTCTCTCAGACTGCGAATTGTAAAAAAAGATTCATGAGCAGGATAGAAAATACTCAGACCAATGTCACGGGCAAACCTGAGTTGGATGGTATGATAAAGCAGAGGTGTGGTGCAGAGAAATAGCACAGTTAAAAAAGTTGAAATATGGAATATGCCCCTGTTGGGCTAATCCGTGCCGCAAAACTTTTTAAAAAATGGAATTTTGAAAATGGTAAATGCAATTTCCCCCGGCAAACATCGTCCAGTTTCTTTTCGTAATCTACTTGTCCCATTCACATATAAAACCACATTTAGTATCAGATGGTTCCATCTGCCATGTCGGTTCCTTTAGATGGGCCATATGAACACAATTGCCTTTACCCGGCCCACCCCAGAATGGTCTCGCCCAGTTAAAGAATGATGGCTTTGTCCCATCAACCCACATCCAATCACCAGTACCACTTTCATCGGCAAGGCCTATCCATAGGTTCTTCTTTGCATGCACAAACATATCTTTGATTAGGTTGTTTTCCTCTTCTGTGTCAATTACAACAAGATGACCACCACTTTTTACACATGCTTCCTGTGCTTCTTTGAATGTAACCATATCACCAATAATTTTGTAGTAGTGTCCGCCAACTTTCTTTCCACTTTTCGGGAAAACCTTCACGGGTATATTTGTGGTAGCATCACTGGAACTATCAGCTTTTTTGTCATTTTCCATGACATCAGAAATCCTTGTAAACAACAAACCATCGTTGCCGACCTTCTTACCCTCAATGAGAGTGTCTGCCACTGGGTTGTAGTCATACATTATCACAGCACCCATTTTACAAGTCCTTTTGAACTTTGTCTTCGCCTCGTCAATAAACTCGTAGCTGCCGCTGTAATCAGGAGCACCTTTCTGCTCAATACGACCATCAGGATAAAATATATTGATATAACCGCTGGGGTGTCTCCAGGTACCTACGACAGAATGTAATGTTTTCTTTTTCTGTGCCATCTGAACTATTGCATTAGTCATCTTGTTATCAGCCACTGGTTCGGCAACCTTGACAACTTTCGACTCTGAATCGGCCTGCTCAAATTTTACTCTATCCAATTCAGCTTTGATTCCCTTAGCATCGTCAATCTTGTTGGCAAGCATTGCCTGCTTAATCAGTCCTTCAAGATATGCCACATATTGTTTGGTTAAGGCTTGAACCTTCTGACTCTTCTCAACATCACATCTGGTGGCATTGAGATTGATAATTCCAGCGGTAGAATTTGTACTACCAATGGTTTTCTCTACACTGATTCGTTCCAGTTCTTTCCGGACTATCAAGAAGGTATCCAAGTCACCTTTTTGTTTCAGTGGAACCATGGCAGCTACAAGAGAATTACTATAAGCAGCAAGAGCATCTGATTCTATTCTTGCCTTTGCAGATTCATATTTGAGTTTACCTACACTCAAAGAATCAGTCTGGGCCAATAATGTACTAATGGTAATTAACCCGGCCAATATACTCACAATACATTTTTTCATATTCTTCTCCATTTTTTGTCGCTTACTTCATATATATATTGCAGAAGTACTCCCGGAATCCGGAATATAAGTAATAATTTCCTCATTTGTCCCATTCACAGATGTAGCCCTTGATAATATGGCACCGGAGCAAAAAAAGACCGTGCCCCTCTCGCCATATCCTCCCCCGATGGGCTACGACGCCCAAGAGCAAGGCTGGCTGACAGAAGAGCACGGCTGAATGCCGTGCGCCTCGCCAGAACCAGTGCTCTTTTTGAAAATGTCGTAGTTTTCGGGAGCCAGTTTTGACTTAACACACTAAATGATATTTAATTCTTTATGAGTCTATCCTTTTGATTCCTTTCAAAGTGAGAACGATAAAACCCTCATTTTGGAAGGATAAGTCTAAACTCAGTAATGAGTAGTTTCAATCAGTAATTCAGGGTAAAGCAATCCCGGCAAAATAGGGAGTGAAACTTGGAAATGACTCCAAAATCATAGCTCATTCTACACTGCTGGAACATTTAGGGGGCAGGCACTTCGTTATTACCTGTCTGAATTGTGTATAAAAGTTTCATTGTTCTATGCAGCTTTATTTAGACCATGGGCGTTTCCACAAGGATGATGACCACATCTCCTGAGTTGTTCTTGTAGTCTGTGATTCCCCCGTTTCAATTCGGCAATGATGGCGTCCTTGTCGTATGTGTGCTTTTCAGCCGCTTCATACCGTTCTTTATAGAATTTAACTTCCGTCTGGGCCTTCTGAATCGACTGCTGGATATATTCTTGGGCTTTAATCTGAAGTTGTTGCCTTTCAGATTGAACTTGCTGACGCAGAGATTGAAGTGTTGCCTTTTCCTTTTCCAATGCCCTTGCTTTGTTCCCCAGACTTGATGCAGAGATATAGCGAAGTTCTTCCTGCTTAAGATACAACTCACGCTTGAGTTTCTTTAAGGTCTGCTTGAGGGATAACTCACGACTGATTGCGTTCATCACTTCTTTTTTTTGAACTAATGTGTTTTGCAGCAGGCTGTTTGCTGTAGCACAGTAAGCTATGGCTTCGTTGACAAACATACACCATATCTCGCCTTGCGTTTCATACGAGGGCAGCATCAGAGCTATGTTAGGCCCATCAAATCCCATCATCTCACTATTCTCGTTCAGCGAACCCCATAGTTCCTTGCAGAATACCCTTTCGCCTTGATTCAGAATCACCTGAGTCGCTTCTAATCCATTCGATATTTCCCTAAGACGTTGTGATTCTGCATCGTCGTAGAACATATAGCCAATTTCTCCTTGAGTTCTCTCCAAGGGCAATAATGCTATAGGACTACGCACAAAATCGCCAGCTGCCGCACACCTTACATTCAATTTGCGCCAGAGTTCCCAACACTTGATTTTTCTGCCGTTAGCCATAATCATCTCATTCTCATCAAACTCGTAATTGTTCATAACCTGCCTGTTCCTTTCCTTTGTTATTAACTCAACTTTGTTTTTCATACTTACTGCTGTTTTCATGATTCACTTTTCTTTCTGCTGGGATTTCCCCAGCCATTGTTTTATTTACTACCTTGTTTTTCCCGGTCTTGACTCTCTTCGAGCATCACTTGTCACCAACTGCATTTCAGTTCCCCATTCGTTCACCTCCTTCCGTTTTGTGTTCATCTTTTATTGGCCTCATAACCGCATATTGGGTAGGGATGTGAATAATCCGGAAATGAATGCCTGCACGGTTGCTGAATTACGCAATGGCCTGAAAATAGGCTGTTAGAATGATAAGAAACATGCTTTGCCTATTTTTTTACAAGTGGTAATGTCCTCATTGAGGACATGCTTTTTATGGGAAATGCCATATGTAAAAACTGTGCCCGATGGAATCCGTTGTCCCAGTCATTGGATGCGGGTGTATGCAAGAATATACAAATGCTTGCAAAGAGTAGAAAACACATGCCTCTGGATATGATATGGGTATCTAATGACAGAGTTATTACAACAGGCCCAAACTTTGGCTGCATCCATTTCACCCCGAAGAAGCCAACTGCACATCCGGGCACCGTCTCCGAGCCACGCATGAACATTGCAGAGCTTAAAACCATATGTGACAAGATTGGTCAGGCAGGACTTGCAAGGCAGCTTAACATGAGCCGACAGGGCGTGAACAGTTGGCTTCAGGGAAAAAGAAACATCTCGGCTGTGGCAGCAACGGCTATCAGGGCACGTGGATTGGATAATCCTGCTGTGATGAGTAAGGAAGCCAAGAGAACCAAGAATCCATTAGGCATAACCCTTTAACACAGCAGGGAATGTGCTGGTTGTGTCATTCCCAAACCCTGTAATTACCACGGATTCCCGACCATCTCTTATCCCTCTTCATAATTTCTTTATATTTTCTCCTTTCTTGGATGAGCAGTTACTGCCCAGCCATAACACAGGAGAAATGTAAATGGAGATTGTCAAACTCAGTGATTTCTATCTGGTATCTTACCTAGTAAGCCGTGGCCTTAAGATTGTCGGAACAAACCGTGTTGGCGACCGTACCTTCTTTCTTTTCTACCTGACTCCGCTCCTTAAAGAGGAGGTTAACAATTTCCGGTATGGCAATGACGACATGGTCTCTGCCCAAATCTTTTGCCGCTCCATACAACAACTCAAGGACATCCTTTATGGGGGCCATGCCTGATGAATAACAAAGTTAACAATTCGCTTTTTACCCAACCCATCAAAACTGACGTAATGCCTTGGAACAACAGGGAGATATGCCGGGGTAAGGCTGAATCTGAATACAAGGTATATATGGCTAAAGGTTTTTCAGAAAAAGATTGCAGTGAGATGGGTACAATGGAAGTAGGAGTAAAATAGATGAAATCTGAATAATTGGGTGGAGAGAGGAATGGATATGAGACATGGAGATTATGTTTATGTACATGAGGGAAAGTATAAAGCCTTAGTCAGGCAATCAATTAAGTTGTTCCAGAAGCCAGCCATAACAAGGTTCGCAGGGTGTACATGCCATCTGGACTCACCTCCATACAGGCTGTGTTGCCACCATCTCCGGATTATCCAGCCTGCCAGCAAAGGGCATATGAAGTTCTTGTCCCTTGAACGTTCTGGACATGATATGTATGTCGTCTGGAAGGGTGATGCTGATAGCGAAGGGCTTATACCAAGTATTTTGTTAAAGTTAGGCTTTCCAGTTTCATTGCCGGAGACGCAGGGGCAGAAACAGATAGAGATATGTGCAAATATTGACAGGCAGGATATTCCTTTGCTTGTTAATTTCATCAGGGATTTTTTCACTGCTCGGTGGGCTGTCCATATTCTCAAGCCCATTGCTCTACACTCAACAGGTTCACGTCAGCCCGGCTATAGTAGACCATCATCCAAGACCACTTTCCACTTCCTGCAATTTACCCAGACCACCCTTCCGCAGATACTAAAAAACAAGCAGGTGCGCTATTACCTGAAAATATATCAAATTGAGGATACTCCAGCTTATCCAGCCAAGGTTGAGGTTATCGCCATTGCCCCGTATGGGGTTTGGCTCACAATGGCTGAGGCAGAGGTGATTAAAAGGGCAATGGCAGGGTTCTTGATAGCCCTGCTGCACGGGGCTGAAGTAGCAAGTATGCCGCTGTACGGAAAGCAGAATGGCAAAGCGTATAATGTGTCCCGGAGCAAAGGAACTCATTACAAAGGATTGTTGCTATTGGATGCCGTTTATTGGGCACTGGGAGTCTCAAGAAGAGATGATAGAGTTGTGACCCATAGTCAGTTGAGGGTTGCCATACAAATTATAACCTGTCGCATTTTAGGCAAAACAAATCTATCTAGGCTTATTCATATGTGTCCATATCTGGAGAAAGAAGCAGAACAATTGGGCCGGGACATGTGGAGAGTAAAGTAGACAGGTTAACAATTTGTAAATATGAAATTATTTTTTCACTTTTTTATGAAATTGATTTTTTGTGGGGCTTGTGAGGAGGCGTGAGATTAATGAGTAATGCACCATCGTAGTCCGGCCACACGCTCAACCTCACAAGCCTCTTTTTTCCACAAGAAATTCTGGTCGGCTAAATCATGCTGATGCTTAAGTAAGGAAAATTATCCCAGATTCTGACCCGGCTAATTACAAAACTAATTTGACCATGGCAGGAATACGGGATATCCCGGCTAAGGGCAAGCAAACCTAGAACAATGTCGTAAAACTTTTGGTAAATTGTAGCTGGAAAAAATGAAAAATTTTTTCAGTTTTGTCCTTTTTGCCCCTAACTGCCAACCCTGAATTCACATGTCATTTCCCAAAACCCATCTCAGCCGTAATAATTTTTCAATATTTCGTCCTGTCTGTAGGAGCACATAAAGGCTCCTAGAAAAGGCAGGATAACATGAAGGCATTACGACCGCTAAAGGCTATCCGAGCAAAGTGCCGGGAATGTCAGAATAATCAATACTCCAAAATCAGACATTGTGACACAGAGACTTGCCCGTTGTGGTGTTACAGGATGGGACATCGGCCTGCTACAATGCCTACCAGTGACAAAACCCATAACGGGTGAAGATAGTTTTTGATTATCGGGTGATGAGCTGTGTATTGCCCTGTCCTGCTGTAGATATGGGTGCCAATGCCATGAGCAGACTAAGATTTGTCAGGGATGATGTTGACAAGTTTATGAGGAAAACTGAATGAATCAGGGCCTGAAAAGATTTTTTAAAGTTTTTAATAAAATAGTCTGGGCTCGTGTGTATAATGTAGTTGAAATGGACGAACGGACTTGAGCGATGGCAGAGATAGAGTAGTGCGGGGCAGATGTTACAGTCAACTTATTGACTGTATGGATTAAAACAAACTGAGACTCGATAAACGGGTTAGGAATGTGTGTTGTACCCTTAATGGGTACATGGATTGAAGCTAAATATGACTCAATACTGGGTCAGAAAACAGTGTTACACTCCTCGTGAGTGTATGGATTGAAACGATACGTAAATAAGGACTCGAAAATGACTGGTTATCCGGTCGAAAAGTGAGAAGTGGCTCCACTCACTTGCCCGTAAGCGATTACGGGTTGGGTCAAGGAGCCAAAGTTACACCGCTTAGGTGTATGGATTAAAATGATAATAGCGTAGAGACTCATACTGGCATGGTTGCCGTCCTAACCAGAAGGCGATTGTTGGCCCTCAAATCGCTGTCTTGATAACAAGACGAGTCGAAGAGCGAAGGGCATCCATATCTGCGAAGGTATTGGATGCCCTTTCTTTTTCCCGGCCAAAATCCATTTGCCTGTAAATCCTGTCCGATATCCTTCGCCAAAAAATATCCGAAAAATATCTCGCCTTGGTGTGTATAATGATGCTGTGGGAGAGTCGTGGAGAAATAGTTCCGGATTTTAGGGAACGCCATGCAATATGGAATTAGAGGAGATGATATGAAAAATAATTATGACATTAGTAATACGACAGTTGCGACGAATTCTGATGGGCAAGCGATTGAGATGCCTGCTCGATGTCAGTTCCGTGGCACTGCATTGGAGCCTGTTATTGTGGCCATGAATGAAACCAGCCGACTGGGATATCTTACGGTTCGGCAGGTTGCTCAGAGGTGGCAGGTCTCAGAGCGTCATGTGTGGCGTTGTATTCACGACGGTCTATTGCGTTCCATTATGCCGGGGGGCAAATGCCGTCGTATCTTTAAAGAGGATGTTGAGGCACAGGAAATATGTGTCAAAAAGGCAAGTTAGCGAGGTAAAAATGGCGGGATTACCCAAAGGGCGAATATTTAAAAGAAAACGAATCTGGTATTATCATTACGAGTACCAGAACAAGCCCTATACCCGTTCCTTGAAGACCACAAACAAGATTCATGCCGAAGAAGATTTCAAGCACCTTATGGCTCAAGTAACGACAGCAATCTTTGATGACACATTCAATGAGAAGTTTGGCGACGGCTCTGTGATTCAGACGACTCCAAGCGACCAATCGCTTCTCTCTAATGCTTGGCCGGAATATCTGGCCTCCGTCAATCGCCCCGACAGTGGTCAAAGCACTCTTCGGCAATATGAATTTCAATGGGACAGGTTCCTTAAGTGGATGAATGAAAAGTATCCAAACGTGAAACTTATGGCAAGCGTTACGAAAATAATCACCCGACAGTTTGCTTCCGAGCTAAGTGAAACTGTATCGCCCAATACCTTTAACAAGTATCGCAACCTGCTTCATCTGATTTTCAGGGTTTGGGGAGACAACGCCGATGCCATGTTCAACCCATGGGAAGGCATTGTGTTAAAGAAACTCCATCCGCAGAGCAAGAGAGCCTTTACACAGGAAGAATTAAAGATGATTTTCCAGAACGCCAACGGCGAATTGAAAACACTCTGCCTGCTGGCCTATCACAGCGGATTACGTTTGGGGGATTGTTGCACGTTACAGTGGAACTGTATTGATATGGTAGCAAAGAAAATTAGGGTAACGCCCCGTAAAACAGCCCGAACGTCAGGCCATTCAGTCGTCATCCCAATCCATTATGAGTTATTTGAACACTTGAGTTCTATGTGGTCTCCTTTTATCAAAGGCTATGTGTGCCCTGATTATGCCAGTCACTATTTGAACGATGACGCAACCGTCGCAGACAGGTTCAAACAGTTCTTCAAAAAGTGCGGCATTGAAACCATACGAAAAGGTACTGGCAAAGGAACAGGTAAGCGTGCTGTTGTGGAGGTTGGGTTTCACAGCTTCCGCCATACTTGGGTAACGATGTCGGCAGAAAACGGGATGGATGCGGCGTCAATAAGGACCATCGTTGGTTGGGGTAGCCCGGCCATGGAAAAGGTTTATACGCACATTTCACCCGAACATCTTGCCGAGGCTGTGAACAAGAACCGTTCAGTTTCAGACATGCCAACCAACAAATCTTCCCGGCTATCTAATGAGAATGATATACCTTCGCTTTCGGCTGAGGAGTTGAAACATTTACTCCGTTCAATTCAAGACGAACTGGAAAGGCGGAGTTCTGCCGTGGCTGGTCATCTATCTTCTATGCTGGGTAAAGCTAGGGAAGAGAATCAAAAAGCAGAGTCCATCTCATGAAACTATTTCGGATTATTAGAACGGCTATTAATGGCGCAGTAACAATTGAAAAATACGGTTACAGAAATTGGGCTGTATATATGAACGGGGAATTAATTTGCGTTACGGTATATTATGAAGGGGCAATGAGGTGAGGGCGGATGAGATGGCGGGGTAGAACAACTAGTAGGCGACCTAAAAGGGACTCAAGGGCGAGGAGGACGGCTGGTGATGGCGATGTAAATGGGCAACTAACTGGGCAATGAGGAAATTGAGAAGGTCAGGCTGTTGGTTTGGGAGCTTCAGCTGCTTTGGCGGTCTCAGCGTCCTTGTCCTTTTTTGCCAGCCAGAGTTTTCTGATGTCCTCGTTGGTCTGCCCATTTCTCCGCAACCTCTTGTAGAAAGCCATCTTCTTTTGGTTTCTTTCCTTTGCCATGTCCGTCTTCCTCCTGATGAATTGTCCTGCTCAAATGCGGACAGGATAGTACTAGGGTGCCAAGAAGGAAACAAGAACGGATTAGCGATCAGTCCAGAGACTACCGATAACGAGGAAAGCCAGAATGCCGTATATCAGGTAAACTTGCCCCTTGTGATTAAATGATAATATAAAAACGGTATGGAAACAAGGATGGATTCTTGCTGGCTCTACGCTGATTAGAATGGGCAATCAATTCTTCCCCCGTTTATAGTTGTGAAACGGGATATTGATTTCATTTTTCCTCAAATATAGTTCTCAATTTCTTCTTGTTCGTTTTCTGATGGCAGGTATCTATAAATCCTTGAAACCATTTTCGGAAATCTTCATCATTCTTTTTCTGCCCAGCTACTGCCACAAGATTAGAACCATATGTTTCTACGAACTGATCAGAATTTACGGGGAATGGAGTATCTGCAATCTTTTCTTTTTGAATATTACCACTTCTCTTCCTTGTGTTGAAGCTGTATTCCTTGATTATGTTCGTTTCTATAAGGGTAGTGAAGTCCGGTTTGTCCATCTGATATTCATACTTTAGGTTATATGTTACGATTACTTTATTGTCCTTGGTTTTTTCCTGAATATCCGTTTGATGGAACTCAAATGAGATTGCATAACGATCCCATGATGCCCAATGTCCTTCTGTGAGATAGTTTAGTTTTCTTTCGACTCCTTTATCACTGAGCAGATACCAACTTTCCTCTTTTAACAGTATTCCGGTTCCTTCACTGGCTACATTATTCACCACAAACCATGGACTGAACCCGTCATATTCAACCACTCTATGATTTGGAAGTTGATAGAATGTGCGAGTCCTGTCTACTTGACCAGCAAAGTGCCAATTATTGTCTTTGTCCAATCGAAAGAATAGGAATTGGCAGTCGTCCTTAAAAATATTCGTCAACCTGATCATGTCCCAACAATTATTGCCCGTATTCAGTGAAATAATATCTGCTTTAAATAAGGGGTTCTCTTTGCTGAAAAACACATCAGAGGTTATTTTAAGATCTCCCCATAAACCTTTTATATCGATTTTACCTTCAGTGTTTTTATGTTTCTCAACCAGTTTATAAGGTGAGGGGCAAGTATCGTTGGATTTTCCGTGTATTATAGAATTGCTGATAAACAACAGAGAAACGGCAAGACAGGCTGTTATGTTCCAGCGTTTCATTTCATCAATTATCCAAAATTCATCGCCCCATTACAATACGCCATTTACATTTCTAAACCCGCCAATTAGAAATGCTACCCGCCATCTACCCGCCCTTAAATGCCCAATTAATTGAATTTTAGAATACCCAATTAGAAATTGCTAATATGCCGATGAGAGGGACGTTAGTGAAGCGGGGGGAATTGCGTTTTAGGGAGGGATGAGGTAAAGTTAAGAAATAATGAGAATAGTTCCCGGTTATACAGAAATCACAAGCCATGAAAAATATTCTGATAATAGATGACGATGTACTGATATGCCGATTGATTGAAAAACTGGTTCAACAAAAAGATGTTCTGATAACAATTGTAAATAACGGGAAAGTGGCAAGAGATGTATTACAAAGCGGAAAGAAGTTCGATGTTGTCTTCCTTGACCTGATCCTCCCCCACATAAGCGGCTGGGACATATTAACGGTAATAAATAACTATCCTGCTACTCAAGATACACCTGTTGTAATCATGACTGGATTCTCTCTGTCCGATAAAGAAACAGAAAGACTGCAAGGTAAGGTTTTTGCCATCATTAACAAGAAAACCTTTAACAAAGAAGAGCTTGTTGAGATATTGGAAAAGTTACTGCAAATCTAACCCGCCAAATCAACGCCTACCCTTTTGAAGGACTACCGCATTGTTTTCAAAGGTGTAAGTCAATCCTACAGGGGATAGGATCATTTCTAATGCCTTATCACACTCTATTTCTTTTATGCTAGGTCGTGCCCATTGTTTACATGCAGGTTCGGTATTCTTGTAGGATTCTTTAAAGTTATATCCAACTCCAACTTGTTTAAGAATTTCAATAACAGCATATTGAACAGAAAGCTTGTCCGTTGGCGCACCTTTATAAGATTCAGGATAAGGTGCAAACAAAGAGACCTTCTTCTTAAAAGCATCCGGAACATTACCAACATCAATTTTTCCCACCGACAACTTATCATCTACGGACTGAAGAGGACTCCTATCCGTTACAATTTCAACCTTTTGACTTCTTCTCAAAGCTGTACCACCATAGTCTTTACCAGTAAAATATTGTCGATCCTCAGAAAAATCCAGATAAGCATGTAATAGAGTATTTCTTCCCTTTAGTATTGTGAATCTAACCTGACTGGGTCCCGAAATTTCCCATCCAGTAACAAGCCCCCTACGTTCCCATCCATCATGTCCAACAGTACCATCTTTTCTAAATTCCAGCACTTCGCTACCATTCCAATACCATTTCGTCCCAACCAAAAAATCCTTAAAGGGGTTTGCAGGACTTTTGAGTGCAGTATTTGAATCATCCCTTTTTTCACTTATTTTTCCTGTCGGAAGCTTATCATCCACGGGTTGGAGAGATTCATTTTTTGTCGTATTGCTTTTTGTCTCAACCTTGACTTCCATACCAGCTTTTGCCGTGCCAATTAATGAATCCTTAGGAAGCTGTTTTTCTATAAGAAAAAGCATGTTATTTATCGTGGGATTAGGAAGGAAAGTACGACAGAACTGTTTTGGTTGTCGTTTTTGATCAATAACCTCCAAATCTATCGTTATCCCTCCATTATTATTCTGCACTTTTTGCGCTACAGCCCATCGCCCATTGCCCTTTTGTCGTGTTTGAACTATGTCTGTAAGACTTTTCTCAGTTGAATGCTTAAACATTCGAACTTTTTTAGGAGCTTCGTCAACGAGGTGGGCAGCGATAATTTTATCTTCTGTATCTGTAACAAGAAGCAATTTATTCAAATCTCCCACTTTGACATCATATTTATAATATCTCGATCCCTTCGGAAATGCAGGATTGGCTACTTCGTGCGCTGAACTTACCTTAACAATACCCAACCCCTTTACAGAAGCGGAAAGAGGAGCCATGTAAACAACATTCTCGTATACGATGATTTCAGGATGTGAAGATACATCAATTTCAGGCGAGCCACTTGAGGATAGCAACGATTTCATTTCCGTTAAGATTAACTCCCCACCCCTCAACTGAACTCGCTCCCAATCAGGTCGAAACTTTAATTCTGTAGCTTTATTGGATTCTTGGGCTTGAGTTGAATGGATAACTGACAAGAAAAGGATTAAAATCGAAATTGAGATTAGTTGCCTCATAAGTCCTCCCGTATTGTGCATAGATATTAACAAGAAAGCAGGACGAAAACAAGGATGGATTCTTCCTGTTCTAAACGATTAAAATGGGCAACTAGTTCTTCAAATCCTTGTTCGTCTGCGTTTCTATTATCTTCTCAATCTCATCTGCTCTAAATCGGATTGTTCTCGCACTAAACCTGACACCATGAAGCATTCCTCTCTTTTCCATCCTCCGAACTGTAGTTGGGCACACTTGTAAGGCTTGAGCAGTCTGTTTTGATGACAGTAGGGTCGTTTTGTCAGGCTTCTTGATAATGGGACTCTTACAGGTCTTAAGAATAGCAATACGCTCAGGCTCAGGTATTGTAGAATCCGTTTCAATGATCGCTTTTATTGCCCTGTAAGTTTCTGGTCGCATTGAAGGGAAAAATGAGAGGAAAGTGCGAGAGGGGCAATTGGAATACAAGACTAAAGGGCAAGAGGATTTTCTAATAGAGCTTGCAATACTTCCAAAAAGCGTAAATTATGTATTCTTAAAAGCCTGACATTTGTCTTGCTCACTACAATTCGTCACAATTTTCGTGGTTGGCTTTGCCGAATCTGGAGGACACACCAGTCCTCCATGCTTAAGCGGACAACATCGCAGCGCTCCGTATCGTGCATCGTCAGCAAGCGAAGCCATATCTTTTTGAATAGCAGCGATAAATCTTTCCTTATCCCCTTTAGCCAGTGTGTCTTTTAAAGAATAACACAATGCCTCTGTAATGGTGATTTTGTTTCCTGAATCTGCGTAAAATCGTTGCACATTATGTTGCCGCCTATGATTAAGCACGTGATGCAGATATTGATACGCCCCGAATTGATGAGTTTTTATTTCTTTGTCTTTATTATGTGCAACTTTCGCATTAGGATCTTTTGTATCTATATTAAACAATAAACCAACGGCTTCGTGAGCTATAACCATGTGAACTAAATCAGAGTTAGTCAACCCATCAGATCGTTTCTTGCTAAGCCACTCTTTATTCAGACAACAAACATTGATAGTAAATTTTTCCGTGTTCGAATTATCTGTTGTATCTATTCTTACGCCTTGATCTTCCTTAATATCTGCTGATTCAATCATTAAATTCCATACGTCTTCATGATATATCATTTTACGAGAAGCGAGATCTTTCTTTACTGCATCCAACCTTCTTATAACCTCTTTGCGGTTTACTTCTTTGAAATCTACTACCCGAACGGGCGAATTTAGAAAATCAGATGCGATGTATAGCAAATAAGCAAATGGTAACTGATCTCTTTCGTCTAGAATTCCTTGTTGCGCCTTTAGAATATCGGCATCGTTAGCATCTGGAGAGCGAGCAATAGTAATTAATTTCCGACATTCTTCACGCATGAGAATTATCTTAAGGCTTCACCTGAGGCAAGAATTGCTGATGCTACTTTACCTATTTCTCCCGGTTTAGATAAGTCTATACCGCAAACGCCGTATTCTTTTACATTATATTTGCTACATACATACTTGAAATCTTTTTCGCATTCAGCATGATAAGCTTCAAGAATTTCTTTCGGTATCTTCGGATTCTTATTCATATGTCATTCCTTTCAGCACTCTCAAATTAGCATGCCGCATGCCAAACCTGTCAATTATAGTCAAGTAGAAAAACGTAAAAAAAGACCACTTTCTGAACTTGAAGATTCCGTTTGTTTGCTGTCACAGGAAGATAGTAAAAGCATCTGTGGTACAAAACAACAAAAAAAGTTGGATCTTTCGACATTAAAATTTAGCCTAAAAGTTCTCATTTTCATGAAGTTTTACAAAGATTTTATCAATTCTAAGAATAGGTAGAAGGTAAATGGATCCCTTTTTTACAATATGTCATAGTAACTCTGTTAAAGGTGACGAAAAGGTGACTTAATTTCTCTCATTCTTCTCTCATTTATCATCTATCAACCGATCCTCAAGAAAACTAATAAACCTCTAAGTTACCATTTTGGGAAGAGTTGCCACGTCCTTAGAAATTGTTACTTGCCCAATGAAAGAGGAAAAAGGATACACAGAAACCTTACAATAAATCTATTCTATTTAAGGATTCGTGAGGCGGTTTTGAGGTGGTGGGCAATTATTGAAGCGTCGTTGTTCATTATTATCTTTGCCCTAACTGCCTCTCAATCTTATACCTGTTTGAAGTAAATTAAGTTTTCACCGGAGATGTGTTATCGGCTTTTGCGGATACTAGTTTAGGGTAACGTTCAGCCATATATTTCTCGATAACTTTAGAACGATGACTTTGTGAACCCCACTTCATAACCCTGAAAGCATAGATTGAAACGATGATAAGCTCTAGGCCATGAATTAGTAGTGACCATGGACAAATCATGAAAGTTTTCCATGTGCAGAAAACAAAAAGGACAATTATTGGAACAAAAAACATGTAGAAACCAAACTGTAGGACTGATGAAGGTTGTGTTGAATTTTCCCATGACATTCCACCCTCCCAATCCATCAAGATATTTCCCTCTCCCAGTTTCGATTTGAGCAAATTCTGGATGACTTGACAGTAAGTACTATTGATGTTGGAGGCAACGCATTTTATTAAATGAATTGTTGAGAACATGAAGAGTAATGTAGGAACGAGGGTGAAAATGTATTCGTCCTTTGTAATTGCCAACCCTACAGCACTGGTCACAGCTACAGTCCCGATGTTGAAGTTGGTCGTCATTGAGGTAATTAAATCACGATTCTCCTGTTTCATTTCTTTGTATTCGAACAAAAGAGTATCGACACCGTAATCCTTTTCCATATGTCTTCCTTCCTTTCCTATGAAGATAATCTCTACAACAATTCCACCATTTTCCTTAATCTCCTCGAATGGTCTTTTGATGTAATAGAAGCTGGCTGTAGTCCCGATTGCAAAACCAATTTATAAATAAAGGCAGGAGATGTCTTTATTTGCCTTCTGTCGCTAACACGTTTCATCAGTTTCCTCCCACAGATTAACGTTTGAAACAGTACGGGGATACTATATTAAGAAGTATGAAAAACAAGACAGGATTTACGCCCTTCGTTTACCGTATAAGCGGGATGAAGAAGGCTGCTTTTTATCATGATATAGGACCTTTATCTTTTTCTCATGCAGCCTAAATGCTATATGTATGATCTTGACTTCAAAAGAAGAATACACTAATCTTCAATAAGATTGAATGGTCGCTTTTAGTTGTTAAGAAGTTCACTAAAGAAGTTCACTAAAGAAGTTCACTAAAGAAGTTCACTAAAGAAGTTCACTAAAGAAGTTCACTAAAGAAGTTCACTAAAGAAGTTCACTAAAGAAGTTCACTAGAAGTTCACTCTAGAGTACCACACGGCAAGAAACTCACAGAGAAACATCACTTAGTATATATTGCTTTTCCTAAAATATAGAGGTCTATAAATATAAGTTTAGATATGCTCATACCAAGGAAGCATCCTATGACTACGTTGATTATTTTGCTTATGGTTATTGCACAAATCCTTAGAAGTATTGAAAGAATACTTAATACTATAAGATCGCTAGAAAAGAAATTTCCGAAACAATAAATTTTATATGCTCTAGTAGCCTTTGCGGAGATTGTTTTTGAGGAGGATTAGGCGTTTTACAAGTCTGAAGTATAAAGGCACAGTCAGATGGAGAAATCGTTTGGTCGGATTCTAATATCGCTTTTATTACCTTGTATGTTTCGGGTTTCATGGAAGGAAAGATAAAAGGGAAGTGCAGGGAAGGCAATTGGAATGGGCGTGAGAAATAGCGATCTAAAGGTGGGCACTTAGAATTGGCTAATCTTTTTCCAATATTCATTTTCCTTTTCTTCTGCTATATTTCCTCAATCAAAAATCGAATGGGAGGCTTTTTATGAAGTATCTCGCAATTGTTGTCTCTCTAGTTCTTGCTTTTCCTCTCCATGGTATTTCAGAAACAAACAATATTTCGCTCCATGCAATTATGAGTGTTGATGCAATTAAGGCAAAAGCAGAAGCAGGAGATGTACAATTCCAAATTTGGTTAGGAGACATATATTCCATGGGAAAGAAAGTACCTCAGAATTATACCGAAGCAGCAAAATGGTATCTTAAAGCAGCAGAACAAGGAAATGCATCTGCTCAATGTCACCTCGGAGTCATGTATTGTTCCGGTAATGGAATGAAACGAAACTATGAGGAAGCCTATAAATGGTTTCAAAAAGGAGCAGATCAAAACGACGAAGCCGCTCAACTTAACCTTAGCAAAATGTATATAGATGGCGTTGGAGTAAGACAGAATTATATTGAAGCTTACAAATGGTTAATATTGGTAACCACGAAAGGATTCCCACCTGCTATTAAGTCTCGTGATGACCTGCTAAAGAAAATGACCCCTGAACAAATTGCAGAAGGACAAAAATTAGCGAAAGAGTGGAAACCGAAAATGGAAAGAAAACTTAAGTAAGAATTATTAATAGAAATTATTTCCCCATCGCCACTTCCTCAACCTCATCCCTCCTAAACCTTTTACATCCCAATATATTAACAGGATGCAATTGTCCCACCTTAGCCATTCTATAAATACTAACTCTTGATACTCCTAACAATTGAGCCGTTTGAGATTGATTGAGTAATAACGGTTTCAAAGGATCATTCAGTGGACGATTACTTAATATTGATAGTCCCTGCCTTTGCTGTTCAATCGTTACCGTGTCGTCAAAAGATAGAGCCGTTTTAATAATTTGGTAGGTTGACTTCTTCATGGTGATCCTTGTATTTGAGATGTGCATAAGAATGAAGATTTTGATAAGGTAAAAATATGGGCGTTATGTATCAGGCACAATGTTCGTGTGGATTTACCTCTGACGAACTACTTATAGGTGCTGGATTGGGTGGAGGTTATAACATTCCTGTTGCCTGTTCAACCTGCCATCGTGTGTGGGTTCAAGATATAAAGAAAGGTAGAAAGAAATGCCGAAAATGTAAGTCACCCATTTATCATCTCCTACAGCCTCCCTCAAGTATTGTAGATGCGTATGCTTGTGACTTTGCTCCCCCTATGACCTGTCCAAAATGCGGAAAGAATGAACTTACGCTTGAGGAGTGCGGAATGTGGGATTAAGGAAAATATTATATGAGAGAAACTGTATCTATTCCGTTTTGGATTCTTATCGTACTCGTCTGTATGTCAGTCTATGTTATTTTTACCTTCTTCGTAAAATTATATCTACAGTTTCAAAAAGAACGACAATATAAAATTGACAGCTTAAAACAGAAACTCGAACAAAGATTTAAATCTAAGCGATTTGTAATCGAAAAAGTAATAATTGAAGCTGAAAAACCTGTGGGTATAATTATTAAAAAAAGGTTACTTCGAATAGGAGATCAAATAAATCAATATACACTAACTCGTATTGGACCGGGATTAGGAAATACATGGTTTGCGTTTTTTGATAGAAATGTTGAAGGAACTCCCTTGAATCTGTCTTGCGAATTAAATGATAATCCTACTCGATATGAAGAAGCGCTAAACGCTCAAGGGTTCGGGAAATATGAAGATTATGAGTGGGTTTCCCTCGGTCGTACCAAAAATAAAGCTTTATCTTTGCCTTCAAACAATTTTTCTTTATGGCTATGGAAAAAGATCTCCAATTTCGCAATCGGGATGTTGAGGGAAATCATTGACTAAAGAGATGAAGTAATTGGTTTGAAGCGGATGAAAACTACTATTGTTTTGAATCTCTAACACGTGATATTTCACTCACTAACTTTGTTACATCTTCTGGCTGAAATGAATCGACTGAATTCTCATCTATTTTAAACCATCGTGCAAACATTGGAATATAGCTCTTTACCTTTAACATATATTTTTCTTCGCCAGTTTGTTTATACATTTCAAAATAACAGTATAATAGTTTGAATTGAAGCAGATCCCATTCAGGATTATGAAGGAACAAATCATTGAAAATATCTATTGCTTGCTGAAGACTCTTGACTGACTTGAAATCGACATTATATGTTTGCTTACAGTATTCTGCCTTGAAATACCGACAAATAAAGGGAGAACTACTCTTGGTAATAAGTTCATCAAAAAAAGATATCACTTCTTTTCTTCCCTCTTTGGTCTTAAGAAAGTGACTAACTACTTTGGAAAGAATCATAGTATCTGGGTTTTGCTCGGATAATTGATCGAATTGATATGCTTCATTAATAAGATCTTTACAACTTTGGCCAGCCTTTCTTCGGTATTGTGGTAAGGACTCAGACACGTTAGCATAAAGTAATTTGTAATCCCTAACCGTTACCTCCATAAGTACACGCCTTGCTTCTGTCTCGTTTCGCCACGGAAAGAATGGACACTCCATTACCGTCCTTTTTGCAGCGTTAACAAAACCTACGTTGTTGTTCATCATTTTGTATGTCGCAGCCTGCAAAGCATAGTAATTAGCCATATTACCATGGTAGATGCATTGTTCAAACGCTTGCTTAAGATTATCATTTGCAAGAAGTTCCCTTATAGAAGTCAAAAGGGATTTGCTCTCTTCTATACATCTAAAAGAAGAAAGGTGGTCTTTATTGTTAATAAAATAACTTACAGGGGAAACTCCAAAGACGGCTATGAGCAATTTGCTGGAAATGACACAAAAGTCTGAAACAGACGTAGCGGAGTCTTTTGCAAGTATTTCAAAAAAGTCTGAAATGGAATCTAATCCATAAGTTGAAAAAACAGCATCCTTGTTGCCGATCAATGTAAGGGACGGATTAGGCATGTCCTTGCGGGTAAAAGCTACCAGTCCAAAAAAGGACTTGGTTGACTTAAGGATCGACAAAAAGTACTCCATTAGAGACTGCTGGTCATACCGATACACTTTTGCGTTGTCCCGGAAGAATGCGTCTAGACTGTTGATTTTTATTATCGGTAAAGCTCTTGACGTCGGGTGAGATAACCATTCATTTTCCAAGAGATTTACAAGTTTTGCATATGCCCCTGATGAATCCGAATCATTCAGAATGCGACCTGTATCTTCAACACGATATATTCCAAATGACAGTATCACAGAGCCAAAAGACTTGAACAATCGTCTTCGTGATATTATTTCTCTTTGTAATAATAGAAGACATCCAACCAAAAGAAGACATATTGCGACATAATAGAACTGCCCTTTTTTATACAGGAAGAACGTAACAATCATCAGACATATAGATGGTAGACCTAGGAGGCTGCAAACATAGAACCGAAGAAAATATGCGACCAAATATTTTGCTAACAAGAGATAATCCGTAGGAATGATTTCTTTTATTAATTCTGTCTGAGATAATACGCCGAATTTCTTCATTATTCGTATATTATTCCTAGTTGTTGCTCGACTCAAGACAAGTATAATTAGATTACCGATACTAATCAGTAGATACCGTTCTCCTAAGGACTAAATACCGGAGCATCAATTAAGACAGTCGGGACTATGTTCTTCCTTAGTATACCAAGATGACCATGTTGATTGATATATCTCAAACACTTTTCCGTGGTAACTTGGTGGTAACTTTATTCCGCAAAGTAGGTCAAATTGAGGTTTTTGAGTTTTTTACTAACTTGCACAAACGCCTGATAATGCGATAACCTTTCGTAATCAATTCCAATTCTGCTCTTCGTGGCTTTTGCGTGGCTCTGACGTTGACGGAAGATGCTGTAAGTTTGTTTTGTCTTCCCCTGTCATACCTTGTCATATCCTGTCAACCTAACCCGCTTATCGGTGACAATATTTGGGCTTAACGGTGACAATCGTTGAATTTCTTAAGGATTTTGAAGAACACTACATTCTGTAAATCTGCTGGCTAACGCCTTCGAGGGTTCGAATCCTTCCCCCACCACCATCACGCAAAAAACCTAATGAATATTGAGGTCGCAGGGCATTGTCCTTCTTATTCAAAAGGAATATAGCATCCTTAAAGTCTGCTGGTTATTTCAGAAATATCCAATCCTGTCGTCATATGCCAGATACGGCATGGCCAGTCAGAATGCTAATAGTGTACAGTATGTTGCGTTATTTTATCAGCATTCTAAAAAATCCAAATTGATTATCTCATTGCCGTTAACTACATAATTGTACTAATTATTAAGAATCGTACTAATTGTGTATCGTTTTAACTATGAATAAAGAACAAAGACAGCCAATTGAACTTGAAATCCTTTACCGCATTTCCCAGGCAATGGCTCATCAGCATGATGTATCGGCACTTTTAAACGAAGTCCTTGATGTTCTGGAAACCGAAATGGGTATGGTTAGAGGTACTCTTACACTTCGCCGGCCAGACACAGATCTTTTCGTGATTGAAGCATCCCGTGGCTTGACAGCTGAGGAACAGAAACGAGGCCAATACAAACTTGGAGAGGGTATTACTGGCCGGGTGGCAAAAACCATGAAGCCCATATTGATCCCTGACATTCAGAAAGATCCTCGATTTCTTGATCGTACCAAGGCCAGAAAAGGAGCAAGGGTTGCATTTCTCTGTGTTCCCATAATTCATCAGCGAAAAGCAATAGGAGCATTAAGTATAGACAGACCTGCACAAGATGAGATTCTCCTCAAACATGACCTGAAATTTCTCTTGCTTGTCACCAATATTATCGCTGAAGCCGTCGCAGGAATAAGGGAACAAATAACTGAACGTGAAAGTTTGATGGCTGAAAACCAGCGATTACGCCAACAGCTCGGCGACCAATATCATCCCAGTTCAATTGTCGGCAATTGCAGCAGCATGCGAAACGTTTACGAACAGATAGCCCAGGTTGCCGACAGTATGGCGACCGTTCTCATCCGCGGAGAATCCGGTACAGGCAAAGAACTGGTAGCCCGGGCAATCCACTTTGCATGTTCTAGAAAAAATAATCCTTTTGTTGCTGTTAATTGTGCAGCTCTGCCGGAGCAACTTATAGAAAGCGAACTCTTTGGGCATGAAAAAGGTTCTTTCACAGGTGCTGCGCAACAAAGAAAAGGACGATTTGAAATTGCTAATGGCGGAACACTTTTTCTCGACGAAATCGGTGATATTACACCAGCTGTACAGGTTCGTCTTCTCAGAGTCTTGCAGGAACGCACTTTTGAACGTGTTGGCGGCAATTCGCCCATAAAAGCAAATGTACGCGTTATTGCCGCCACCAGTAAAGATCTTGAAAAGGCAATTCAGGAATCCCGCTTCCGGGAAGACCTCTTTTATCGCCTGAACGTTTTTCCTATCCATCTTCCCCCGCTACGGGAACGCCGGTCAGACATCATGCTTCTTGCTGATTATTTCCTTCAGAAATACAACAAAATTTATCACAAACAAATTAAAAGAATTTCAACACCTGCCATTAACATGATGATGTCCTATCACTGGCCGGGAAATGTTCGTGAATTGGAAAATTGCATTGAACGGGCAGTATTAACCAGTACTGATGCCGTTGTACACGGTTATTCTCTTCCTCCATCCCTTCAAACAAGTGAACAAACCCACACCGAAATTATTCCAGAAGAAGGGGCAAACCTGAAAACCATGGTAAACACTTATGAACGTGAAATAATTGTAGATACACTTAAGAAATACAGGGGTAGTGCCGCTGCTGCTGCCCGACATCTTAATGTTACTCAACGTATTATCAACTATAAGATTCATCAACTCGGGATTGTACCCCGTAATTATCGACAAACCATTTGAGAAATAAAGAAACCAACCGGAAGGAAAATCAGGCTTTCTTTATAAGTTCCCTGAAACTGGAGAAAAGATAGGATGGATCATGAGGCCCTGGCCCGGCTTCAGGATGATACTGTACGCAAAACATCGGTTCTTTCCGGTGTTTAATCCCTTCAACGGTTTGATCATTCAGGTTGATATGCGTTACCTCAATTTTGGAATTATCTAAAGTATTAACATCAACCGCAAAATTATGATTCTGCGAGGTAATTTCAACTTTATCGGTTTCAAGGTTCTTTACTGGATGATTACAACCATGATGACCAAATCTCAACCGGTATGTTTTACCACCAACTGCAATACCCAATATTTGATGTCCAAGACAAATTCCCATAATCGGAATTTTACCCATTAAATCACGTGCACAGTTTATCGCGTACGTCACAGCCGAAGGGTCTGCCGGGCCATTTGAAAAAAAGACACCATCGGGCTTCATTGCCAGAATCTTTGCGGCGGGGGTTTTCGCCGGAACCACGGTAACATCCATACCGTTCACCCTCATACTCCTTAAAATATTCCATTTTATTCCAAAGTCTAATGCCACAACCTTCAAATCAACAGGTTGAAGTTTTTCCGTAATTCCCCATGTACACGTTAACTTTCCATCAGTATCCCATCGGTAAGGTTTTGTGCATGAAACTTTACTGGCATAATCCTGGCCATCCAAGCCACACCACTCTGCAGCCTTGTTAATTGCACTTTCTTCTGAAAGTTTACCTTCTACCGCCATGTACCCCTTAAGCGTACCTTTTTCTCTTAATTTTATGGTCAACGCTCTTGTATTCACGCCGGCTATTGCAGGTATCTCCCACTTCTCAAGACATTTCTTTAAAGAAACATCACAACGCCAGTTACTAGGATCATTTATATTGTGAATTACAAAACCATTGGCAAACAGTTTTCGGGATTCCATATCTTCAGTGTTCATTCCAGTATTTCCGATTTCCGGATATGTCATCGTCACAAACTGTCCGTTATAGGACGGATCACTCAGGATTTCCTGGTACCCGGTCATTCCTGTATTGAAAACCACCTCACCAACGGCATCCTTAATCGCTCCAACAGAATATCCCTTCAAGATCGTGCCATCTTCAAGCGCCAGGAATGCCTTCTTCTCACGCTGTTCAAGCCAGTTCCATTTGGAATTCTGTACCAACGGAGCAACAGGTTCCTTAGTCTTTCTTTTTGTCGTCATAATTCCAACATTACCGGGTGTTTTTTCTCACAAGATTTAGTTTGGGAGCATGTCTATGATATTCTTGAAGGCTGCTTACTTCCATGCGTTTTATTTCTCGCAACATCTCCAGTCCATTAATCGCTGCACCCAACCCATCAATTGTCGTGGTTATAGGTATACCGCGAATTACTGCATGCGCACGCATCATCTTCTCGTCCATTTGTGGTTCAGCACCGCTTGATGGATTATTAACAATCCAGGCAACATTCTTTTCTTCTATTAAATCTATCACATTGGGTCGCCCTTTCGATATCCTGAAGATCGCATGACTCTTTATTCCATTGTTCCGAAGGACCGTACTGGTCCCGAGAGTTGCATAAATTGTAAAACCAAGATCCAGAAGCCTCTTTGCAAGCGGTATCATTTCCTTTTTGTCTTCATCCCTTACACTGAGAAAAACGTTTCCAGCAAGTGGAATACTATTTCCAGCCGCTACCTGGCTTTTAAGGAATGCCACACCGGCAGTAGAATCAATCCCCATTACTTCGCCCGTGGATTTCATTTCAGGACTGAGAATAACATCAATACCAGGAAAACGGATAAATGGAAATACTGCTTCTTTCACTGACCAGTGCCTTGGTTGGATTTCTTTCGTAAAGCCCAGATCCTTCAATTTGAAACCTGCCATAACAAGCGCAGCCAGTTTTGCAAGAGGCACTCCAATAGCTTTACTGACGAACGGTACGGTTCGTGAAGCCCTGGGATTCACCTCAAGCACGTATACTTCATCATTCTGTATGGCATATTGAATATTCATGAGACCGCACACTTTCAGTTCCCGGGCCAATGCAAAAGTATGCTGCCTTATGATATCCTTGATCTTTGCCGGCAGACTGGGCGCAGGTATTGTACACGCACTATCACCCGAATGAATTCCCGCCAGTTCCACATGCTCCATTATCGCACCAATTACAGAAGTTTCACCGTCTGATATACAGTCAACATCAACTTCAAGGGCATGTTCCAGAAAATCATCTATCAGGATCGGCCTCTCCTCGGAAACCTGGACGGCCTCGGTCATATATTTTTTAAGCATTTCCCCGTCGTAGACTATCGCCATGGCCCTGCCACCAAGCACAAATGATGGTCTCATCAATACTGGATATCCGATTCTTTCAGCAATTTCTATTGCTTCTTCAATTCGCGTGGCAATGCCGCTTTCGGGTTGTTTGATTTTCAACCGCGTAACAAGGTCCTTGAAGAACTTTCTATCCTCGGCAATTTCTATACTGTCAGGACTGGTTCCGATGATATTTACACCATTTCGTTCCAGGCTTCTTGCCAGATTTAACGGTGTCTGCCCGCCGAACTGGACAATAGCACCCCAGCATTTCTCGTTCCGGTAGATACTCAGGACGTCTTCAAGCGTAAGAGGTTCAAAATATAAACGATCACTTGTATCATAATCCGTACTTACGGTTTCCGGATTACTGTTTACCATGATGGTTTCAATACCAACATCCTTCAGCGCAAAAGAGGCATGTACGCAACAATAGTCAAATTCAATTCCCTGACCTATCCTGTTTGGTCCACCACCGATGATCATCACTTTTTTCCGATCACTGGGTTTGTTGTCAGTGATATCATCATATGTGGAATAGAAATAAGGTGTATAAGCGGTAAATTCCGCAGCACAGGTATCAACAAGACCATAAGAAGGAAGAAGTCCCATCTTTTCCCTGGCTGTGCGAATATCATCTTCCGTACTTTTCAACAGATATGCAATCTGCCGGTCCGAATAACCAAATTCTTTCGCCTGACGGAAAAGGGCAATATCTTTTACCAAACCAGACACAGATTTAACTTTCCTGATTTCTTCTTCATATGCTGCCAACTCTTCCAGGTGACGCAAAAACCAGGGATCAATACCGGTCAACTTGTTGATTTTCTCTACACTCCATCCACGCTTAAACGCGGCCCTTATCACAAATACTCTTCTGGCGGTCGGTCGTACAAGAAGTGCCTTTATTTCTTCATCGTTCATCTTTTCAAAAGGCTTGTCTTTTCCATCTGCTCCAAATCCGGCTCTGCCCGTTTCCAGCGAACGTAAAGCCTTTTGAAATGACTGTTTGAAAGTACGGCCGATACTCATGGTCTCACCGACCGACTTCATTTGGGTACTTAAAGTATCGTCCGCCGCGGTGAATTTCTCGAAAGCAAATCGCGGGATCTTGGTAACAACATAGTCAATGGCAGGTTCAAAACATGCCGGCGTTTCCTTCGTAATATCATTTCTGATCTCATCCAAAGTGTAACCAACCGCCAGCTTTGCTGCAATTTTGGCTATGGGGAAACCCGTCGCTTTTGATGCCAGCGCACTTGAACGGGAAACACGGGGATTCATCTCAATTATTACCATCCGCCCGTTTTCAGGATTAAGCGCAAACTGGACATTCGATCCACCCGTGTCAACGCCTATCTCTCTCATCACGGCAATTGAAGCATCGCGCATTTTCTGGTATTCGCGGTCAGTAAGTGTCTGTGCAGGCGCCACGGTTATACTGTCACCGGTATGAATACCCATCGGATCGAAATTCTCTATGGAACATACAATGACACAGTTATCCCTGGAATCACGCATTACCTCCAGTTCGAACTCCTTCCATCCCAGCACCGACTCCTCAATTAGAACTTCGGAAATTGGACTGTAGAAAAGACCACGTGTTACTATTTCAATAAATTCTTTTTCGTTATATGCGATTCCTCCACCTGTGCCGCCAAGAGTAAAACCAGGGCGAATAACCAACGGAAATTTGCCTATCGAGTCTCTTTGTTTACAGGCCTCTTCAAGTGAACGACATGATGCACTGACTGGTAAATCAAGTCCTATATTCTGCATGGCCTTCTTGAATAACAACCGGTCTTCTGCCTTGCGAATCACATCGGCCTTGGCACCGATCATTTCCACACCGTATCGCTTCAATATGCCTTTATCATGAATCTCTATGGCCAGGTTAAGAGCAGTCTGTCCTCCAAGAGTTGGAAGAAGCGCATCCGGACGTTCCCGACGAATAATCTCTTGTAAAATGTCCGCGTTAAGGGGCTCAATATACGTCCGATCGGCAAACTCAGGGTCGGTCATGATAGTGGCTGGATTACTATTGATCAGAACCACCTCATATCCTTCTTCCTTGAGGGACTTACATGCCTGAACGCCGGAATAGTCAAATTCACAGGCCTGTCCGATCACAATCGGTCCTGACCCGATTAGCATGATCTTTTTAATGTCCGTCCGTTTAGGCATGATAGTTCAGTCCGTTTTATTTTCTGTTCTTTGGTTTAGATGCGTTTCGAGTGAGGTCGTTATCCCTTTTATGTCTCTTACCTTTGGCGGAACACTTCAAGGCTGCTGCTATAAAATCCCGAAACAACGGATGCGCCTTAAGCGGTGTAGACTGAAACTCCGGGTGAAACTGACAGGCCACAAACCACGGATGATCCTTCAATTCTATGATCTCAACTAATTTACCATCGGGAGAAACACCTGAAAGAATCATCCCTTTTTCTTCCACTTGCTTGCTATAGTTGTTATTGAACTCAAAACGATGTCTGTGTCTCTCTGAAATATTCAAAACACCGTATGCTTTCTGTGCTTTTGTGCCTTCCATCAACCGGCAAGGATATGTCCCAAGCCTCATTGTTCCACCCTTTTTGGTGACATTCTTCTGTTCTTCCATCAAATCTATTACAGGATATGCGGTCTTTTCATTAAACTCTGTACTATTCGCCCCCTTCATACCGCACACATTGCGCGCAAACTCCATCACGGAACACTGCATTCCCAGACAAATACCGAAGAAAGGCACATTATTTTCCCTGGCATAACGAATAGTCTGTATCTTTCCTTCTATCCCACGATTTCCGAAACCACCTGGAACAAGTATACCGGAAACACCAGCAAGAAGGGCTTCTGCGCCTTTCTTCTCAATTTCCTCTGATTCAACCATCCTCACGTTCACCTTCACGTTACTTGCTATACCACCATGCGTAAGCGACTCATAAATACTCTTATAAGAATCCCTAAGACTGATATATTTGCCCACAACTGCAATTTCTATCTCCCCATTTCCGGGGTGAATAAGTTTATCCACCATCTGTTTCCAGTCATCCATTTCAAGGGGGGTCACATGGAGATTCAACATTTCCATCACATAAACATCAACATCCTGCTTTGCCAGTTCAATCGGCACCTCGTAAATCGAATGCGCAACATCAGTTTCCTCAATCACGAGGTTCTTATCGACGTTACAAAACAGCGCCAGCTTTTCCTTATGATCTTCCTTCATCTGCCTCTCACAGCGACAGATGAGAATATCCGGTATTATTCCTATCGTCCTAAGAATGCCGACTGACTGCTGTGAGGGCTTTGTTTTTAATTCACCGGCGGCCTTTATATACGGAACTAATGTAATATGTACGAAAAGGCCGTTTTTTCTGCCAATTTCCTGCCTGTACTGCCTGATTGCCTCAAGGAAAGGAAGGGATTCTATGTCTCCTGCCGTCCCCCCAATCTCTGTGATGGCAATATCAACATCATCTGAATCCAGTGAGCGTATAGCCTTTTTTATCTCATCCGTTATATGAGGAATAACCTGGACGGTTTTGCCAAGATACCCGCCTTCACGTTCTCTGGAAATGACATCGCTGTAAATACGACCCGTGGTATAATTACTGACACGTGTGCAGTATGTCCCCGTGAATCTCTCGTAATGACCAAGGTCAAGATCGGTTTCAGCACCGTCAATGGTTACATAAACTTCACCATGCTGATATGGCGACATTGTGCCCGGATCAACATTGAGATATGGATCCAACTTCTGCATCCGTACCCGATAACCACGTCGCTGAAGAAGAAGAGCGAGCGATGCTGCCGTCAGTCCCTTGCCCAGGGAAGATACTACTCCGCCAGTCACAAAAATATGCTTGGTCACCTTATCTCCTTTCACAACTCATAGGCAGCGCCGCCAAATCGCCGCAAAGAGCTAACAAATCAGGACCCCGTGTCAAGCTGAAGATCAGGCGAAAACTGCTCAAGCGCTTTCTTTCCCCTCATCCTGCTTATATCCACAGGATAATCACCTGTATAACATGCCACACAAAAACCGGATGGATTCTTTAAAGGAGACAGAAGCCCCTTAACACTCAAATATCCAAGACTGTCTGCCCCTATAAATTCCCTGATTTTTTCTACGTCTTTACTCCCTGCCACAAGTTCTTCCTTCGTAGGAAAATCAATTCCAAAAAAACAGGGATGCGCAGTCGGTGGACATGAAATCCTGACATGTATTTCTCTGGCACCTGCCTGACGCAAAGCTTCGACTCTTCGTTGTGCCGTTGTTCCACGAACAATAGAATCATCTACCACAACAACACGTTTACCATTCACTACATCCTTGAGAACGGAAAGTTTCATATCTACACCTTTAGCCCGGTCATTTGCTTCAGGCATTATGAATGTCCTTCCGACATAGTGGTTCCTGATAAAGCCATAATCCAATGGAATTCCGCTCTTCCGAGAATATCCCAGCGCCGCTGAATTACCACTATCAGGTATAGGGGTAACCACATCCGCCTCCACCGGATACTCCTCTGCCAGCCTCATGCCGTACTTCAAACGAATATCATGAACATTCTCACCAAACACAACGCTGTCAGGTCGTGCAAAGTACACCAGCTCAAAGACACACTGAGCAAGTTTGTCTTTCTCTGAATCTGCAAACACACTACTGTGCAAACCCGTGGTACTATCGGCGACAACCAATTCACCGGGATTCACGTCCCTGACATATTCAGCACCAACCTGAGTCAAGGCACATGTTTCACTTGCAAATACCCATCCCTTACCCAACTTACCTATAGAAAGAGGTCTGAATCCTAATCGGTCTCTGGCTGCCATTACGCAATTCTTGGTCATCAGCAGAAACGAAAATGATCCTTCGAGCTCACTCAATGCTCTGGCAACACGCCTGGGCCGCGTCCTGTACATTGGGTCAGCCAGAAGATGGACAAGCACCTCACTGTCTGTGCTGGTCTGGAATATGGCCCCGGCTTCCTGATACATACGTCTCAATTTAGACGCATTCACCAGGTTCCCGTTATGTGCAACAGCCCATATACCGTCAACACATTCTACAACAATCGGCTGGACATTCTGGATCCTCGTCGAACCGGTTGTAGAATAGCGTACATGGCCTATCCCTAGATTGCCGTTTAATCCATCCAGCGAACCTTTCGTCAATACCTCATTAACAAGACCAAGGCCCTTGGAGGATTTTACGATCTCTCCATCACTTACAACCATTCCGGCACCTTCCTGCCCCCGATGTTGAAGGGAGAACAATCCCCTGTAAATCAACGGCACAGCATCCGGTACACCATACACACCGAATACTCCACATTCTTCAATAGGATAGTCGGGTTTCATTGTTTATTACCGTTCACATTCTTACCGCGTTTTTTTTCAAGATACTGCACAATTCCTGATGCTGTCATTCTTCCGTCTGCGATGGCCCTGACCACAAGCGACTGACCTTGCGCCATGTCTCCGGCTGCAAATATTCCATCGACACTGGTCATGTGGTTTTCATTTACCTTTATGTTGCCTTTGGAATCATGTTCAATATGAAGGTCTTCTACAATCCTATTTCTCCCGGGTCCCACAAATCCCATAGAAAGCAGAACAAGTTGAACATCCATATCAAAATCAGTCCCAGGTTTTTCTTTAAATTCCATCCGTCCGTCATGCCCATGGGACCACTCCACTTCCACACATCGGATTGATTTCACTTTCCCATTCTCACCTGTGAATTCCTTGGTGGCAACACACCAACGACGTTCACCGCCTTCCTTGTGACTACTAGACTCCCTTATCACATTCGGCCACATAGGCCATGGGGTGTTCTCAGGTCGCTCTTCCGGCGGCTTTGGCATAATTTCAAATTGGTAAACCTTATTTGCCCGCTGGCGCAAAGCCGTTCCAAGACAGTCAGAGCCAGTATCTCCTCCGCCAATAATAACAACTGTCTTCCCTTCGGCCGTTATCTCATCTTCTTTCTCGATACGCTCACCTTCTAAACGTTTGTTCTGTTGGACAAGATAATCCATTGCAAAATAGATGCCTTTCAATTTCCTTCCAGGTACAGAAATATCACGAGGTTCACGGGAACCACCTGAAAGACAAACAGCATCAAACCTGTTCTTCAAGTAGTTGTAAGACACATCATCACCAACCGTAATGCCAAGTTCAAACATAACGCCTTCATCCCGCATCAGTTTTATCCGACGGTCAACTATTCTCTTTCCCAACTTAAAATCAGGTATTCCATATCTCAAAATACCTCCTGGATTTTTAGATTTATCATAAACCGTCACACAATACCCGGTCCTGTTAAGAGAATCAGCTACCGACAGTCCTGCCGGCCCCGAACCTATTACCGCGATTTTTTCATCATATCTGATGACAGGAGGTCGCGGCTGTAGATATCCATCCACAAAACCCCTTCTTATGATTGCCAGTTCGACCTGTCTGATTGTCGCAGGATCGTCATTGATTCCAAGCACACAAGAAGCTTCACATAAAGCTGGACATATCCTTGCTGTAAATTCAGGGAAATTATTCGTTGAAATCAGGACATCAAGTGCCTCCTGCCATCGATCATGGAAAACCAGATCAGTCAGTTCAGGAATCACGGTAGCCAGCGGACATCCACAGCCATGACAAAACGGCGTTCCGCAATCCATACATCGAGCGGCCTGAATATGAATCTCTGAATCAAATTGTCGCATTTCAACAGGGTCAAAGTCCTTGAGACGGTCCTCGACCTTCCGATATTCCGGATCCTTTCGACAATATTTAAGAAATCCACCGATCTCACCCATCGACAACCTCTTCTATTTTTGTTGCATCGTTTTCCCTGCTCATAAACCCCAATGCTCTCCGATACTCCATAGGAAAAACTTTGACAAAAGAATGGACCTCTGACTCCCATTGGCTGAGGATAAATTCAGACTTCTTACTACCCGTATATTCAAAATGCTTCTTGATCATCCCCTTTAACTCTTCAATATCAGTCTTTATTTCAACAAGTTCCAAGTCAACCATGTCAAGATTACACCGTCCGTCGAATTTTCTGTCAGGGTCATAAACATAGGCAATTCCACCACTCATCCCCGCCGCAAAATTCACACCAGTTTCACCGAGAATTGCAACTCGACCACCCGTCATATATTCACAGCCATGGTCTCCTACACCCTCAACAACGGCATTAACACCACTGTTACGGATAGCGAACCTCTCTCCTGCCCTGCCATAAATATACACGTCGCCGGAAGTGGCCCCATAAAGTAACACATTGCCGCAGATGACATTTTCTGATGGATTAAATTTATTGGCAGAGAAAGGCTTCACAATGATTTTTGCCCCCGATAATCCTTTCCCGAGATAATCATTTGATTCACCTTCCAGAATAAAAGTAATTCCTTTAATTCCAAAGGCTCCAAAACTCTGCCCTGCAGCACCTTTGAATCTACAGACAATCGCATCATCCGGCAGACCGGTACTTCCGTATCGTTTGGCTATTTCTCCTGATAACATCGTACCAGTTGCCCTGTTCACATTACGAATTGGCGATACGATTTCAACTGTCTTCCCGAATTTAATTGCTTTAGCCGCATCTTTAATAAGTTGCTTGTCAAGCACATCATCAATTTCATGATTTTGTTTTTCTATACATCTTACCGGTGACGGATCTTTGATTCCCGGCCTGTTGAATATCCTGGAAAAATCGAGTCCCCTGGCCTTCCAGAAATCAACAGCATTATTTATTTCCAGCAGGTCAGATCGACCGATCAAGTCATCCAGTTTACGAAATCCCGTACTGGCCATATATTCCCTTACTTCCTCTGCAATCATTCTGAAGAAATTAATTACGTATTCCGGTCTGCCTGTATAACGCTTACGAAGTTCAGGGTCCTGTGTAGCCACCCCGACAGGGCAGGTATTCTGATGACATTTTCGCATCATCACACAACCGCATACTACTAGAGGTGCTGTGGCAAAACCAAATTCCTCAGCCCCAAGTAGTGCGGCTATGATCACGTCTCGTCCTGTTTTCATTTGACCATCGGCCTGAATACGTACTCTGCTTCTAAGTTTGTTTAAAACAAGAGTCTGCTGGGTCTCTGCCAGTCCAAGCTCCCATGGAGCACCAGCGTGCTTAATAGACGAAAGAGGAGAGGCTCCGGTTCCTCCATCATAACCGCTGATAAGAATCATATCTGCGCAGCCTTTGGCAACTCCTGCAGCAATTGTACCGACCCCGACTTCAGAAACCAGTTTGACAGATATTCTCGCATTTGGATTCGCGTTCTTGAGATCAAAAATCAACTGCTTGATGTCTTCTATAGAATATATATCGTGATGAGGTGGAGGAGAAATCAGGGTGACACCAGGTGTGGAATGACGTACCTTTGCAATTTCCCCGTTAACTTTGTGACCGGGTAATTGTCCACCTTCACCGGGTTTCGCACCCTGTGCGATCTTAATTTGAATTTCTCTTGCGTTAACAAGATATTCAATCGTTACACCAAACCTGCCGCTTGCCACCTGTTTTATAGCGCTACACAGGTTATCACCATTCATTAGAGGTTTGTATCGTTCAGGATCCTCTCCACCTTCCCCGCTGTTACTCATCGCCCCAATACGATTCATGGCAATTGCAAGAGTCTCATGTGCTTCCTTGCTTATTGACCCGAAAGACATAGCCGAAGTGACGAACCTTTTCATTATCTCGGCTGCTGATTCAACTTCGTCGATCGGAACGGCAGCCGCCTTTTTAATCCGGAATAATCCTCTTAAAGTATTTTGTTTCTTCGTCTGATCATTGATTAATCTGGCATATTCTTTATAAAGCGCCGTATCATTCCGCCTCGTCGCCAGTTGCAACTTACTGATGGACTCCGGAGTCCAAAGGTGTCGCTCGCCATCTTTCCTGAATTTATATTGACCACCAGACGGCAACAGACTGGAAGTACCCGGCAACTTGTCATATGCCGCGGCATAATGGGTCATAGCTTCGGAGGCAATCCCTTCAAGGCCTATTCCGCCAATACGTGATGCAGTCCCTGTAAAATATTTCTCAATAATATCATTACTCAGTCCTATAACTTCAAAAACCTGAGCATTGCGGTAACTGCGAAGAGTTGAAATGCCCATTTTCGACATTATCTTCATTAACCCTTTACACAATGCGCTGATGTAATTCTCCAATGCTTTGGCAACACTCAGATCACAATCCAGAACTTTACGTATTGCCATATCAGCCACGGTTTCAAAAGCCATGTAGGGATTTATCGCGGTCGCACCATATCCCAGCAATAGAGCCATGTGATGTACCTCCCGGGCTTCACCTGTCTCAATTACAATACTTGCGCCAGTTCTCGCCCCTTTTCTGCTCAATCGCTGGTTAACAGCAGAAACAGCAAGCAAAGACGGTATCGGCACCATGTGATCAGGAAGATTTCTGTCACTAAGAATGATAAGTGACTTCTGTTTTTCAATCGCCATCTCTGCCGTGTCACACAAATGCTCCAAAGCCTTTTCAAGTGTTCCTATTTTTTCCAAGGCAGAAAAACCAATCTGAAGGGTCGTCGTGCCAAAATTTTTAATATTTAGCGCCCTGATACTTTCAAGGTCTTCATTTGAAAGAACAGGGTGCCGTAACTTGATCAGATGACTGTGTTGAGGAAGTGTAGTGAGTATGTTACCGGAATTACCCATAAACGTCATAAGCGACATCACGAGTTCTTCCCTTATCGAATCGATCGGAGGATTAGTAACCTGTGCAAACATCTGCTTGAAATACGAGAAAAGTAATTGAGGTTGTTCACTAAGCACGGCAAGCGGTGTATCACACCCCATGGAACCAACTGGTTCGTGCCCACCCGATGCCATAGGCCCAATTATCATGGATAAATCTTCCCTTGTATATCCAAACAACTTTTGCCTGAAGATAAGCTTGTTGATGTCAGGATTAACTGGCGAGACATCATTAAACAAACCGTGAAGGACTATTTTATTCTCATCAACCCAGCGCCTGTATGGTTGATTATGGGCATAGACCGTTTTTATTTCACCGTCCCGTAAGAATCGCTTCTTTTCGAGATCTACAATAATGATCTGACCAGGTCTCAAAGCACCTTTTTCTACAACCCTCGATGAATCAAAATCAAGTACACCGGTTTCAGACGCCAGAACAATGAAACCATCATCGAGAACAGTGTATCTCGCAGGACGCAGGCCATTCCTGTCCAATAATGCACCAACTCTTGTTCCATCAGTAAATGCCAGTGCCGCGGGCCCATCCCACGGTTCCATCAAGCCAGAATGATATTCAAAGAATCCCCTGAGGTCCGGTCCTATCGGATACTTTAACCCCCATGCCTGCGGTACCAGCATCATCATCGCATGTGGAATGTCCCGGCCGGCACTGACAAGAAGCTCCAAAGCATTATCAAGACAAGATGAATCACTTCCTGTATTATCAATAACCGGAATTAATTTTTTAATATCCGCACCAAAAAGTCTGCTGGCAAGCAAACTCTCTCGTGATTTCATGTGATTCAGATTTCCGCGCAAGGTATTAATTTCACCGTTATGAGCAAGATACCTGAAAGGTTGGGCAAGTTTCCACGAAGGAAACGTATTGGTGCTGTAACGCTGATGAATGACAGCCAGGCCGCTTACAAACTTTGGATCGCGTAAGTCCTCATAAAAGGAAGGCAGCTGATTTCCCAGCAGTAATCCTTTATAAACTATTGTTTTCGAAGAAAAACTCGGAATATAGAAATCTTCAATTCCCTCCTCACGGACTTTTCGTTCAATGACTTTCCGGATAACATATAGTTTGCGTTCGATCGCATCACTGCTCAGGTTTTTGCAACCAATAAAACACTGCCGAATAAAAGGCATTTCCTTTCTCGCCTGGCCTTCAATAGTGTTCGCATCAACCGGTACATCCCGCCATCCCAGAACTGTGGCGCCTTCAGATGCCGCCACCTGCTTGGTAATTGCAGTACATTCCGCCTTGGAAACCCGGTCATGGGGAAGGAAATACATTCCTACTCCATATGGCCCCTTTTCCGGGAGTTCTATTCCTATTTTAGAACAAGCTTCGCGGAAGAAGATGTCCGGTATTTGCAGGAGAATACCTGCACCATCACCAGTGGTATTGTCACCACCAATACCACCGCGATGAAGAAGATTCTTAAGTACCTCGATTCCTTTTTCAATAATCAGGTGGGACTGCTGCCCATTGATGTTTGCAACAAACCCGACGCCGCAGGCATCATGTTCATTCTCAGAATTATATAGTCCATATTCTAACATCTATCCCTCAAAAACCGGTAGTGGACTAACACTGCAAGGCGTGAAACATCCATCAGTACATGAACATCATTTCAGCATATGACGGAAGCGGCCAGATCTCTTCGGGCAATAACATTTCAAGAGCATCGACAGAAACTCTAACGTTTAGCATACCAGCCAGTTCTGCCTCTGTATTTTCTTTTTTCAAGGCTGACGCCAACCTCCTGATTGCCTTTTGGAGCTTTTCAGCTTCATCTGCAACTTCAGTCAGCAATACCTTTGCTTCACCTACCTTGCTTCCTGCCGCCTTGATTGACTTGATAATATCACCAAGTTTACCTGCATAACTAAGTGCCACAGGAAGAATCTGCGTCTTCGCCATTGTCAGCGCCACACCTGCTTCTATTTCCACAGTCTTATCATAGGCATGCTGATAGACTTCGTAACGCGATCTCAGTTCCCGCTCCGTAAATACACCATATTTTACAAACATCGCTATGATCTTTGGATCAACCAGGACTTTCAGCGACTCAGGAGTTGTCTTTAAATTAGGAAGACCTCTTTTCTTTGCCTCCTTGTGCCATTCGTTTGTATAGTTGTCTCCATCGAACAGAATTCTCTTATGCCTTTTGATGATTCCCAGCAGAACAGCCTGTAAAGCAACATTAAAGTCCCTGCCGGCCGTGATATCGGACTCAAGCTTTGTGCATATTTCATCAAGTGCCTCGGCCACAATGGTATTCAACACAACATTCGGGCCAGCACAGCTCTGGTTTGAACCAACGGCACGAAATTCAAATTTGTTCCCTGTAAATGCAAATGGAGATGTTCTATTCCTGTCCGTTGCATCCCTTGGCAACGAAGGCAGACTTGATACACCTATCTCTATCCTTCCACCTTTCTTGGAACTTTTAGCCCCGCCTCCTTCAAGCTGATTAATGACATCGATCAACTGTTCACCAAGAAAGATAGACAGGATGGCCGGAGGTGCTTCGTTGGCGCCAAGCCGATGATCATTGCCTGCCGTTGCAACGGCAGCGCGAAGAGCTGCAGCACGACTGTCAACAGCCTTCATCAATGCACAAATCATTGTAAGAAACTTGGCGTTCTCATGCGGATTGTCTCCGGGAGTGAGCCAATTTTTTCCATCCGGACCACTTACAGCCCAGTTATTGTGTTTCCCGGAACCATTGACACCAGCAAACGGTTTCTCATGTAACAAGCAGACAAGCCCATGTTTTTCTGCTGTTTCGCGCAATACATCCATCACCATCATGTTATGATCCACCGCCAGGTTGAGTTCCTCGAATACGGGCGCGATCTCAAACTGAGCAGGACATACTTCGTTGTGCCGTGTTTTTGAAGGAATTCCCAAACGCCACAGTTCCCTGTCCAAATCATTCATGAACGCAATTATCCTCGGTTTGATGGCTCCAAAATAATGGTCTTCCATCTGCTGATGTTTGGCCGGTTTGCATCCAAAAAGAGTCCGTCCCGTCTGAATTAAATCCAAACGCTTTTCATAATATTTCTTGTCTATCAGGAAATATTCCTGCTCAGGGCCAAGAGTAGGATAAGCCCGCTTGCCTTCAGAGTTTATACCGAACAATTTACCCAGTCGGCACACTTGTTTTGAGAGTGTATCCATGGACCTCAAGAGAGGAGTTTTTTTGTCCAGCGCCTCGCCATGATAAGCACAAAAAACCGTTGGGATACAAAGAACTGCACCGTTCTTTCCTTCCTTTATGAATGCCGGACTGGTTGGGTCCCACCCTGTGTATCCACGGGCTTCGAATGTGGCACGCAAACCACCTGATGGGAAACTTGAAGCATCAGGTTCGCCTTTTATCAACTCCGAACCGGAGAACCTGGCTATTGCACCACCTTCCCTGTCAGGCATGATAAACGCATCATGTTTCTCCGCCGTGACTCCAGTCAACGGCTGAAACCAATGCGTGAAATGCGTGGCCCCTTTTTCCATTGCCCAGATTTTCATTGCTTCAGCGACTTCATCCGCAATGGTAGGATTTAAAGATTTCCCCTGACAAATCGTAGAAACGATTGACTTATATGCCGTTTCTGAGAGGTATTTTTTCATCGTCTTTATGCTAAAGACATTCTCCCCAAAAGAATCAATAATTGCCTCAACTCCGCATCTATTCTTCCTTTCTTTCTTTTTCATTTTTTCTCACCTTTCTACCGGCGTTGTTTTAACGGAAACTGATAACATCAATTCAACTTCCGTATTTAGCATCTTCCCTGCCAAGTTTTTCAGAAATGTCATTAACAGCTCATTATCAACATATTATGCATATTTATGTTTTTGATGACTTTGGACTAAGGAACAAAATTGTAGCATGTATTGCTATTTAATTACAATAATGTATGCATCTGAAGGAAAGCTTCCTTATGTACTTTTGCATATCCGGACATGAAATACATATTAAATAACCCTTATTTAAAAGGGATTCAATTCGATGTTGTTCGCGTGCTGTCATATTGGCACGAGCTCTGCGTATAGCCAGTCAGAAGGAAATTCAGAAACAAAGGATGCAAAGAGAAATATAATGATAACTAAAAATATCTGGTGGGAGCGTAGGGTAATAACTGGCGTGGTGCTGGGATTGTTGTTGTGTGGCGGACTCGTTCGATCTTTTGCGGCTGACGAGTCAACTGCTTCAGGACCTGCGCCTGTTTCTGTTTCAGTGAATCCTACACCAACATCTACTATCAGTGCAGGTGACACAGCCTGGATGCTTATTGCCACAGCGTTGGTAATGCTTATGACCCCGGGTCTTGCTTTCTTCTATGGGGGGCTTGTTCGCAGGAAAAACGTTCTATCGATTCTAATGCAGTGTTTTATTGTGTTGTGTCTTGTCAGTGTTCAGTGGGTTATGTTCGGTTACAGCCTGGCATTTGGACCTGACAAACACGGACTGATTGGAACTCTTGCTTGGGCGGGGTTGAAGAATGTCGGTTTGGAACCAAATGCAGATTATGCCGGAACGATTCCGCACCAGGTTTTCATGGTATTCCAGATGATGTTTGCCGTGATAACTCCGGCACTCATACTTGGTGCATTTGCGGAACGAATGAAATTCAGCGCATACTGTGTATTCGTGTTGCTGTGGGCAACACTCGTTTATGATCCTGTTGCGCACTGGGTATGGGGAGTTGGAGGTTTCCTCAGGAATATGGGAGCTCTGGACTTCGCAGGCGGTACGGTAGTTCACATAAACGCAGGAGTTGCCGCGTTGATCTGCGCTATTATGCTTGGTAAAAGGCTTGGTCACCCCGACCGGATATCGCCGCCGCACAATTTGCCGTTGGCGGTGTTGGGCGCTGGTTTGCTCTGGTTCGGCTGGTTTGGTTTTAATGCAGGCAGTGCCTTGAGCGCTAATGGCCTTGCAGGTAACGCATTTGTGGTTACCCACGTTGCGGCGGCAACAGCAGGACTGGTCTGGGCGGTACTTGACTGGATATTTAACTCCCGGCCGACAATGTTAGGTGTTATTACCGGCACGGTTGCAGGTTTGGTTGCGATTACGCCTGCGGCTGGATTTGTTAACGCAATGGGTGCTGTTGGAATTGGTATTGGTGTCTCGATTATCTGCTATATCTTTGTGGCCATTATCAAATCAAAAATGGGATACGATGATTCGCTGGATGCGTTTGGAATTCATGGAATAGGTGGGATCTGGGGTGCGCTTGCCACCGGGATATGGGCTACGAAATCTGTAAATTCGGCTGGCGCTGACGGCTTGTTGTATGGAAATCCAGGTCTTTTCATGATTCAGCTCAAGGCTGTTCTGGTAACGGTTGTTTATTCGGCGTTTGCCTCATTCGTGCTGCTCAAACTTGTCGACCGGGTTATTGGTCTGCGCGTTGATGAGGAAGAGGAGCGGATAGGTCTGGATCTTACGCAGCATATGGAAGTTGGTTATACGACGATCGAATAACGGCGGGGACGCTACAATGAAATACATAATAGCAATTATTCAACCGGATAGATTGGAAGAGGTTCTGAGGCTCCTGAATGAAAAGGAGATTCACCTGGTGACTGTATCAAACGTGGTTGGCAGGGGAAGACAGAAGGGTATTGCCGAGGTCTACAGGAGCCACAAAGAGGCCGGAAGCCTCCTCCGTAAGGTGAAGTTGGAGATAGGTGTGAATGATGCATTTGTTAAGCCAACTGTAGAGGCCATCATGGAAGGTGGCCGCACGGGAAAGGTTGGCGACGGTAAAATAATCATCCTGGACATGTCCGAATGCATAAGGATCAGGACCGGTGAGACGGGAAGCGTGGCCATAGGCTAGGTTTCGCATAAAGCAGCGTTTTGTCTATCAGCGCTCGAAGTAACATTTAACTTCCTGCGTAAATGCATTTGCCGCCAGTTTGATCGTGGGGCCGGATGCACCAAGTGCCGGCGAATTGATTATCCTGATGACGTCTTGCCACTTTCCTGCTTGAGGTACAATCTCGAGTAGATGGTCTTTTTCATTCTCAAAGAATTTCCTGTTCAAGCCGTCGCCTGATTTCTCATTTGGAAAGAGGGCGAGGTAAAGCATATTCATTTCCACGAGCTCATTCAAAAAATGTGTGCCGAGGGAAACGTCGGGAATAAGATCATCACGCATCATAACAAGCTCGCAAAGGATGGAGACGTGATTAATATCAGAAAAACTTACCGGTATACCAAGTGAAGGCGTACTGGTTCCCCATCGGCCCGGCCCAATCAGCATTAGATTCTCTTTCTTTTCGCCCAGGGCATGATTGATCTGGCCGATAGTCTGTGCGACGACGTGTCTGTCGCTGATCGACAGGATGCCGTATTTCTGGGGTACAACATAAATAAACCTGTCGATGTTGATGAGCCGGCTCTGGCCAACTACTGCGCCATGGGCTATGATGATGCTGTCTTTCTGTTCAACATTGATTTCCGGCAGTTTAATGGCCGTTGTTCCCTGTACCTGCAGAGGGCGGCACTGGAGAAGATTGATCTTGTAGTTACCGTCTTCCATGAAATTGGCGGCGAATTCGGTGTCAACCGGGTTGTTGTAAGCCTCAGACAGGATTTTCAGTATCTTCCGCATATCTTTTATAAAATCTGTTTCGGCCAGAAGTGTATCGAATGTCAGAACCCAGGGCTTGCGCACAGTCTGGCGGTTTTTCCTGCCGGCATCTGATCCTTCACGGTCGGAATTCATTAACGTGGCAAATTTTTCGATTGGTAACTGTGGACTGGCAACGGCTACGTCCCTGAAATCGCCTGAGACAAGCTGGTTGGCCTCAAGATCAAGATAGTCGACCCGGTGTTGAGAGTACTGACAGATTTCCTCTCGATTGGCCTCCGGGCGTTTCGAGGGAGCGTTAAGGGCAACGATCCTGGTGTAATCATCGTCAGATCTGTTGACGGCACGGGTTCCCAATCCAAATACAAGCCTCACTACGCCGGCATGCGGATCGATGTCCTGGTTCCATACGAACGGGTTGAACGAAAAGCCGACGCCGGCAATCTGCGGATAGAATAGATTGCCGTACATGGATCCTGAAACACGCATAACCAGAAGTGCCATCTGTTCGTCCTTGTCAAGTATTCCGTGCCTGGCCCTGTATTTGAGGGCTTCCTTGCTCATTGAGCTGGAATAGACTGAACGTACCGCCGCCATAAAGTCTTCAAGACGTCTTTCTTTAGGACCCTGATTAGCGCAAAAGACACTCTCGTATTTTCCTGCAAAAGAGTTGCCAAAATTGTCCTCAAGTAATGAGCTCGATCGAACGATAATCGGTGACTGTCCGAAGTAATCCAGCATTCCTTCGAACTGTTTGACGATGTAGTCTGGAAACTTCCCGGTGAGTATCCGCTGTCGGGCCTGTTCGGCTCCTTCAAGAAACGTTGCCGGATTACGCTGTTTCTGACGGACCCACCAGATGCCGTTTCTGACAAGGAATGTGTAAAATACATCCGATCCGATATAGAAAGAATCGTGCTGTTCCATGATCTTTGCGAAATGCGAATCGGATTGCTTCAAGATTTTCCTGGCAAGAAGCATTCCTACTGTTTTGCCGCCTATAAGTCCACTACCTATAATGCGCTTTCGAATTTCAAGAATGTCTTCTAAGTTCATGTACTTGGAGATTACCTTAAGCATTCCGGTATCACGTGAAACAATCATTCTCGCCAGCTGGCGGAATAATTCCCACTGTTTCTCGAGCGGATAACGTTTTGAGTCGTTTGAACTGAGGAATTCCTCCGCGCGGATAAAGGCACGCTCCCACGAGCCGGAAGCTGTCTGTGTTTCTTCCAGCCCTGACCAATGAGAGGAGGTAAGAATTTCAGAGATAACAGCGCTTGTTGTTACGGGAGTAAAGTCCGAACCATTCCTTACGTAAAGCATGTTCATCGTCGGGGAATAACGATGCTGAACCTTCAGTGGTTGGACATAAAGTGTCTTTTTGTGGTGATAGACATCAAGGAACAGTTGTGTTGTTTCCGAAATAGGGCCGGTCGCATGAGTTGAATGATAATTACGTAAAAGACCGAAGTAGGCGATTGTCTGGAGATCGAAGAGGTAAGGACACGTCAGCATGAAAAAATTCCCAAGCATCTGGTCGGAATACCAGTCAACCGCAAGTTCTGACAGACAATCGAAAACGTAATAGGCACCTTGCCCGGCTTTCTCGATTACCGAATGAATACCTGCGATGAAATTCTCGAACCCTTTTTCCGGGATCAACTCGTGCACCTCGGTACCGAAGTCTGGCGGCAAGATCGGTTTATGACTGGCGAACCTGAAATAGATAAGCTTGTGTCCGGCTTTGCGTGCCGATTCGCAGTACGGCAGGGCAAATGCCATGTAGTCTTCAACTGCACTAACCTGCCAGACGATGTTGTCGCCTGGCAGGATTCCCTTGAGGATACTGTCAAGGCCTGGAAGACCGGTTGTTGGTTTGAGATCTGTAGTCATTTATTGGATTGTGAACGATTTGATTTTGCCGGTCAAGAGTACATGGGTGCCAGTTGCAGTGATGAGTTTGAATGAATAGACAAAAATGTCCTGCTATCACCTTTTGCCCTGTTCTTCCTTAAAAAAGTCTACGTCCCGATCCGATAGTTTACTACATGGTGTTTGTTGTTGAACAACCATGGTATTTTTACATTTTTTTTATTTCTTAAGCATAGTTCTTAACTACCACCTCAACACAGTTTAGCGGGATGCTAATGCCATCGCGACGTATCAGACCATTAGATTTCATTGGTAAATTGGGAAGGCTATCATACAAACCGCAATGGAACTGGCGGAGGACGTAATGAAACGTTATCCAAATGCCGTTTTCTTCGGAGGTCAGTTAGTTTTTCCCAAAGAGACGCGGTTAACTCGTCTCTTGTATAACTTTGTCGTGTTTGAACTGCAGCGAAGATTATTTCACAAGGGAGTACCATTTCTGATTCTACCGATTCCTGTGTAAAAACGGGTACGTTATTGATGTCGACTGTCTTTTAAATAAGGAACATTACAATGATTACAGAAAAAAGAATATATCGGCTGATTACTGTTCTCGTCGGCCTTGTTGTACTTATGTTGATTACCGCGATTGCTAGGAATATTATCGGATTCAACGCTGTTACTGTGGCACTCCTATACTTGTTGGTTGTACTCGTTACGTCAGCCCTAGCTGATCTCACCTGTGGGATTGTAATTGCGTTGGTGTCAGGACTTTTGGTGAATTACAATTTCCTCCCGCCCCTCGGAACGTTCTATATCGAGGCATCGGAAGACTGGGTATCATTTGGTGCCTATACAATTACATCAATTGTGGTCAGTCATTTTGCTGCCACCGTACGTCGGCGAGCTGTAGAAGCTGATAACCTGCAGTTGCAAATATTACGACTTTCTGGATTCACGGAGGGCCTCTTGGCAGTTCCAAGGGAATATCTGACGCTAGAGATTCTCGCCGCTGAACTAAGACGGGCTTTCGAGTTGGGCTATTGTGCCATCTACCTCTTTGGTAAAACGCTAACGGCAAATCCTGTATCTTCTGGCACTAGGCCGTCACACTCGTTACAGAAGTGCAGTGTGGCCAACTCTCCGAATAATTTTCTGGATGTAATTACCGAGGAAGGTTCAGATGTCCAATGCTTGACTTTAAAGGATCAGGGGCAATCGATAGGGGCATTGGTGATCAGTAAAGTTTTGCTATCATGCGAGGTCAAGAACGAGATTGCTGTTATCGTTTCTCTTATCATCAAACAAAGTACCTTAATTCGAGATGCTGGGTGATCAATATGTTTCCTAAGTTTGTTGTAAGTGATTCATTTCTGGGAGTTGTTAACCTTAGCATTTTTATATTTTTTTTATCTCTTCAGTATGGTTCTTAACTATCGCTACAACACAGTTTAGTGAGATCCTGAATACCTGCGCGACGTATCAGACTTTTAGATTGTTCCGTTAATACGTGACATTATTTTCTGAATTCGCTTTGAGATAATTATGAAAATATTAAACTGGTCCAGTTGGATAAAGACCTTATTTATTGGGAAGGCTAGAAGCCTTTCGGATGAGAAAATATTTCATAAGATATCTTTGATCGCTGTCTTTGCATGGATAGGGCTGGGTGCCGACGGATTGTCATCATCGTGTTATGGTCCCGAAGAAGCATTTAAAGCTTTGGGGGCACATCCTGCGTTAGTTACTCTGATAGCAATTGCATGCATCGTGACGATTGCTGTTATTTGTACAAGTTATTCTCAGATTATAGAATTATTCCCCAGTGGTGGTGGCGGATATCTTGTAGCCAGTAAATTGCTTTCCCCTGTTATAGGTGTTGTGTCGGGTTGTGCTCTGCTTGTTGACTATGTATTGACGATCGCTATTTCCATTGCAAGTGGGGCTGATGCGCTGTTTTCGATTCTTCCATCTGTTTATCAGGTGGGGAAGTTTCCTGTAGCCATATTTGGTGTTGTATTTCTAATATGTATGAATTTACGTGGCGTGAGGGAGTCTGTACTGGTATGGGCTCCAGTGTTCTTTTTATTTGTTGGCACACATGCATTTGCAATTCTTTTCGCCTTTTCGACACATGTCTGGGAGGTTCCTGTAATTGTTGTTAATACGGTAAAAGACATGCATGTTGCATGTTCGGAACTGGGCTGGTTTGGAGTTCTTCTACTTTTGGTACGGTCCTACAGCGTGGGGGCTGGAACCTATACCGGGATTGAAGCTGTCAGCAACGGATTGCCTATTCTTCGGGAACCACGTGTGGCAACAGGTAAAAGAACAATGCTTTACATGGGGTTTTCTCTTGGATTAACGGTTGGTGGACTTTTATTAGCATACCTTCTGTATCACGTGATACCTCAGGAAGGTAAGACCCTAAACGCTGTGTTATTTGAAAAAATAACAGAGAGTTGGCCTGGTAGTTTAAGTAAGATCTTTGTTTCGGTAGCCATGATATCGGCTTCCTCGTTATTGTTTGTAGCGGCGCAGGCTGGATTCCTCGATGGACCGCGAGTATTATCAAGTATGGCGCTTGACCGATGGTTCCCGTCCCGCTTTGCTTCGTTGAGTGACCGATTTGTTACCCAAAACGGGGTACTTATGATGGGAATAGCCGCTCTCATTGTACTTTTGATGACGCGCGGTTCAGTGGGACTTCTGGTTGTTCTTTACAGTATTAATGTTTTTATCACGTTCACGATTTCACAACTAGGCATGGTACGTCACTGGTGGAGTAATCGAACGCAGGTATCCACTTGGCGGCGTAAGCTGATAATTAACAGTGTTGGTTTTTGCCTGACAACTTTCATTCTTATCTCACTTTGTACAGTGAAGTTCTGGAGCGGCGGCTGGGTAACCCTGCTTGCCACCGGACTCCTGGTCGGCGTTGCGTTCCTTATCCGGCGCCACTACCGACTTACGACACGTCAGCTGTCAAGGTTGGAGGAATTACAACGGCAATTTGATGACGATTCATGTCGAAAACCTATGCCTGTAACACCTCCAGTCTGTGATCCGATGGCAAAAACTGCGGTGATACTGGTCAATGGTTATAATGGACTTGGGGTACATACTCTATTGGCCATCATCAGAATGTTTCCAGGCGTTTTCCGGAATTTTGTGTTTCTACATGTTGGTGTTATAGATGCAGGAAATTTTAAAGGAGCTGATGAGATAACACGTTTACGCCTTCATATAGAGCAGGATGCAAGGAAATATGCGGACCACATGAAGCGGCGTGGGTACTATGCAGAATCCGTTACGGAAATTGGAACCGATATTATCGAATCTGCCGGTGAATTGGGTATGCGCGTGTTAAAGCAGTTTCCGCACGCAGTATTTTTCGGGGGACAGCTTGTATTTGCCAATGAGTCACTCGTGACAAGGCTTCTGCATAATTTCGTGGTATTCGCACTCCAACGCAAGTTCTTCAGGCAAGGTGCCCCGTTTCTGATTGTGCCAATACGGGTATGATTTTTGGCTGTGAAGTGATTAAACTCCTCAAAAAATTGGGTTTCAAGTATAGTTTAAGTGATTTGAAAGGGAAGTTGCCAGGTACAAGCGCGAACAGGACGACAATGAAAAGTACAAGTTATTTAAATGATGTTGGATCTTGGCGGCAGTTTGCCAAATTACAGTTCGAATCAAGACCGTTGATCAGGGACCTGTTGTTTGGTACGGCTGCCGTACTTTTGCTGACATTAGTCAGTCTCTGTGTGGAACGCTGGACTGGGTACTGGTCTATCGCGTTGTTTTATCTGGCTCTTGTGGTCTTTCTGGCTATGCGACTATCCAAACTGGCTGTCATGCTGGTGTCAATATTAACCTGGATACTCTGGAACTTTCTCTTCATCCCGCCACGTTTTACATTCAGAATTACTCAGTTGAACGATGCACTTATGTTTGCGATTTACCTGCTTGTTGCATTGGCAATGGGGCACGTAACGGCACAACTGCGCTGGCGGGAAGAGACAGAACGACGAAGAGAACAACGAACCCATGCTCTTTACCGGCTCGTCCAATGCGTAATAGAAAGTACAAATCTGGATGAGGCTCTTAGGCAGGCCGTGCGCGAAACAAAAGAAATCTCCCATGGAGAAGTCGCCATCGTTCTGGCCGGAGAAGACGGAAAACTATTTGAGATAACCCATCCTGCTAGTTCCTGGGTTTTGGATGAGAGGGAGCGCGGTGTCGCGCTCTGGTGTCATGCCCAGGGAGAAATGGCGGGACGCTATACCAGAAATCTGCCACAGGCAGGAGCCATGTTTTTGCCTTTGACAACAGTTAATCGGCGTGCCGGGGTTCTGGCTCTTAGATTTCCGGTGGAACGCAACTTACATCAGGAGGATATAGAACTTTTTCAGGCAGTGGCAGACCACGTGGCGGCCATAATTCAGCGATATGATCTTGCCCGGCAGGCAACACTTGCCCATTTGACTGAAGAATCACAGAAGCTGTACAGAACCCTCTTCAGTTGTGTTTCTCATGAACTCAAGACACCACTGGCTGTCATCGATGCGGCGACCAGGGAACTTCGGACCGGCATACCCAGGACAGGTGGACAAGCGCTGTTGAATGATATCGAGGGAGCATCTTTACGTCTTCGAGATGTAGTTGATAAACTCTTGGATATGTCACGAATTGAGTCCGGGCGAGTGAAACCTGACCCGAGCTGGTGCGAAGTAGACGAGTTGATAGAGACAGTGTATGTACGAACAAAGGATGTCCATTCTGATCACTGTATAAAACTGGACATGCACCCCGACTTGCCTGCGGTTTATGTTGATTCGGTTCTTCTTGAACATGCTGTTTCGAACCTTGTAACAAATGCTGCCCAGTATAGTGGAGCAGGTACCGAGATTCTTGTTAGTGTGCGTATAGACAACGATTTGCTGATTATTGATGTTAGTGACCAGGGGCCTGGGATTCCTGAGGAATTATTGGGACAGGTTTTCGATAAATTCTCCCGTGGACCAAATGCAAGACGCGGTGGAACTGGATTGGGACTTGCGATTGTACAGGGTTTAATACAGGCTTTAGGTGGCTCGGTGCACGTAGCCAATAAACCCGAAGGTGGAGCAATGTTTTCAGTCCATGTACCGGTGAAGACTACCCGCTTGGCGGAGGATATGGCATGAGCGAGAATTCCAAACCTGTAGCTTTGATTGTTGATGATGAGGTTGCCATTCAAAGACTTCTAAGGATCGCTTTGGAGAACGAAGGTTATACTGTTTATGAAGCGGAAACGGGACATGCAGCGCTGACCGAGATTGTATATCGAAAACCTGATGTGATCATTCTTGACCTTGCATTACCGGATATCGACGGTCTGGCTGTCTTGAGACGTTTGAGAGAATGGAGTCAGGTACCTGTTCTTGTACTTTCTGTTAGGGAAGAAGTTCAGGATAAGGTTACGGCATTGGATCTGGGTGCTGATGATTATTTAACAAAGCCTTTTGCTGCCGATGAACTTGCCGCACGGCTTCGTGTTCTCAGACGTAATTCCCGACAGGAACCCGAAGACCCTGTTTTCACGTCTGCCCATCTGGAGGTTGATTTTCCTTCCAGGCAGGTTCGATTTGATGGTCAGGAGGTACGATTAACGAACAATGAATATGCCTTACTTCGCGTCCTTGTAAAATATAATGGGAAAGTTGTTACACACCGTCAGCTTTTGCGTGAAGTATGGGGCCCAAACGCATGCGACCAATCCCAATACCTACGTGTTTACGTAAACCATCTTCGAAAGAAACTGCAGTCAAAACAATTATCTACTTCGCTAATCCAAACAGAACCTGGAATAGGATATCGTCTTAATACATTATCTTAAACAGGACGTTTTCTGCGGTGACGAATCATTTTTTGGAATTGGGAAAGCGTACAGCGAGGTATGGAGAGTGTACAATGCCACTTTTTCTTAAGGAACAGCCCATGTTTCCCATGCTGTAAATCTGCTGGCTAACGCCTTCGAGGGTTCGATTACAAGTCGTGAGGGTAACGACAAGCAACTCGGCAGAGTTGCAAAGCAATCCTTCCCCCATCATTCGTCGTTTTGCTCATTATGGTAAACCATTTAATGAAAAGTGATGAAGGGCCTGTACGTTCCCTATCTCACGACCGATGACTGATTTTCTTCAATAACTGGTCGGCCTCAGCCCAGTCCACCTCGTGCGGTAAGCGTTTGCTTTTTGCGGCCAGCGCGGCCACGGCTCCGGCAGCTTCACCCGTCGCAACTGAATTGCCTGTTACACGGTAACTGGCATGCGAGATAAAATCACCGCTGATACAGCGTCCGGCCATCATCAGGCCATCAACATCTTTCGCAATAAGCGCGCGTAACGGGATATCATATGGCTTCATTTTCAAGTTACCATGTGAGATCGGTTCATTTTTGTTTACATCTTTTGTAACTGCGTGAATGTCCACATTGAAAGTAACCCGCGCCACACCGTCCGGATGGCGAATACCCGAAACCAGATCTTTACGGGTAACTTTATACCGCCCGTGGATGCGCCGGCCATCGCGAATACCAATCTGTTCTGCTGTCGCCACAACCTGGAAATCTTCCCATACACCACCCAACGTGCGCAGGGCCTTTGCAATACGATGGACTTCGGCCCGGGCCCGAACAGTCGCCTCGCTCATCTTTGCCGCATCGAAGGGTTTGATTCCATATTCATGGTTGATCATAAAAGTTAAAAGGTTTCCACGCGCCTGGAACAGGGTTGGATGTCCATATGAAGGTTCCATACCGGCCCTATGTATTTCATCTTTGAATTTATTCCAGGCTTTCTGGTGACTCCCCTTGCCACCATAAAACGAAATATAATCCTTCAAAGCAACAGCGTCTTTGACAACAACAAGTGCATTTAACGTTAAGGGTTGACACTGACTATCTTCCTCCCGCCCGAAATCCCACCCACAACCTGCCAGTGCGCCCAAATCACCATCTCCAGTGGCATCGATAAACACCTTTGCCGCCCAGGCTTCGCGCCCCGATTTGGATTCCGTAACAATTGTTCCCAGCCTGTTCGCATTGCGATACGCGGCAGTCACACCGGTATGGAGCTGGAATTTGACACCAGCTTCAACACACATTTCTTCCAGCAGAAGCTTCATGTCTTCAGGATGGTAAACAAACAGACTGGCCCCGACAACGGAACGCACAGACCGTTCATCCAGCTTGCGTACCAGTTCCCTGGTGATACCCGGCTTATCAAAGTCGAAAATAAAAGTCAGCAATCCCGCAGTCCAGACTCCACCCAAACCGCCGCCAAGATCGAATAGCCTTGTACGTGCCCCAGCCCTGGCCGCAGTGAGCGCTGCAGCAAAACCCGCCGGCCCACCACCACACACAATCACATCAGAATCTTCACGCAGGGGTATGTCTCGTGCCGGTTCACCAAAAAACCCCGGTTTTGTTTTCTTTGAAGTCGCGGTGCCCGTACCATGTACACAACCTGCTCCCGCGGTCATTGCAATGGCACCTGTCAAAGTGTTTTGAATAAACCCGCGACGATTCAGTTTAAATCTTAAATTTTTGTCAGACATAAAAGTTAATGGGTTTTAACAATTTGGAACAGGCCATGTAAAGACTGATCCCCTCGCCTTTCCGGAACACATCACATATTCATAACCGTTGTAAGTCTCCGATACAGGCAACAGGTAAAAACTTGCCGGTTTTGTTACTAAAGTTTATCAACACGACGATATTAAGGAACCGGTTGTTTTACCCATGCCGCGCAGGCTTCCGATACCTTTGCAGTCACAGCGTCGCCTCGATGAATCAGGAGCCGGTAATTGAGAGTAACCGGCTTACCGGGTTCTAATGTCACGGTTTCCAGCGCGGGCCAGGTCGGATTCAACACGCCATAGTAACGCAGTAACCACGTTGTAGGATTGGCCGGATCTTTCGGATGATCGAAAATAGCAACTCCGCTGACAGCGTCACCAGTTCCGAACTTGGCTGAATAATCTGCCCACAACGATTTAACTTGTACACCATCCTTCTCCAAACGGCCATCAACTGTTGTTACGGACGCATCTCGCCGCGGGGCAAGACGTAAAGTAAAACCGCCATATCCTTTTTTACCGTCAGAGCGACCTCGCAGGCTCACAGGTTCTTTTTCAGCCTCCAAAGTTATACTAACGTCCATTGCACGGCCTGTCGTGTCACAGCGATATATCCGTACTTTCACAGTCTCGTTCACAACCGAGCGGTCACCGATAAACCATCCGTTCTCAACGCCAAGTACGGCACAATCCGGTTTTGCCTCGCGTACAAGCCAGCGCTTCAACCGTTGCTGCATTCCGACACAACCCCACGGATCGTATTTCTTGTCGCCGACAGTCACTTCCGGCCATGCCCAGAAGAGTCCGCGATGATGGAAATGATCTTTTGGGAAGTCCTCAGTTATTACAACACCATCAAGGTCGTATATTGGATGAATGTAATCGGTGCGCCGGTATTGTTCCTTCACGCCTTCCTTGAGTTGCAGCCCATAATTGAACACAAGTACCGGTTTACCACTCTCGGTTAGTTCCAGTTTTCCGTCAGGTTTTTCAGTCCAACGAAACACTTCGTCTGCCTGCACCGCAAACGCCGCGAACATGCTCGCAATAAAAATAACTAAAGTTTTCATCCTGCTTTTAACTCCATTGTATTGTGATCATAAACCATTCGCTTACCGCTGAAATATGCTTCGGCTGCCATGCAACATGCAACCGAATGCGCGTAGCCGGCTTCGATGTCTGCTGTCGGCGCTTTGCGACTGCGCATGCATTCGAGCCAGTTCTTCATATGCGAATCACCAAGAAGTTTCGGTAAGGGTTGCTTTTCCTTGATCTTGTCGGGACCGGAACCTCCCTCACCGCTGAGTTCATATTTCATACAATCAAGCGTACCGTTCGTTCCGTGAATTGTGAAAGCGCCACCCGAACTGTTGCCAAGGGCCATCGCCCAGCTCACCAGGAAACCGCTGGGATACTCTAGTAATGTATGGAACGTGTCAGCATGCTCCCGGCCATCTTTCCATACATAAATACCACCATGCGCTACGCCACTCTTCGGATAGAGATCACCCGTAAAAAGTGGAACAAGGTCAAAGTAATGACTGCCCCAGAGACCCGGCAGGCCATTCGTGTAGTCGCGGAACAAATGCCAGCAAAGGAACCGCATGGGATCAAACGGCCGTCTGGGCATATGCATCAGGAAACGGTCCCAGTCCACATCCTCCTGCTTGATCTTCTTGTAATCGCGCATCCAGCGCGCCTGGTTTACGTTGATCGCTATGATAAAACGGCTGATTTTACCGAGCTGGCCTGAGCGCACGACCTCGGCGGCAGCCTTGAACCCGCCCTCACTGCGGCGCTGTGTACCGATCTGAACAATACGTTTATTTTCCTTAACAGCCTTGTACGCCTCACGCGCCTGGTCAAGCGTTGCGCACATCGGTTTCTCACAATAGGCGTCCTTACCAGCGCGCGCCGCTGCGGCAAGTATCGGCGAATGCGCAAAATCCGGGGTGGCTATCACAACAGCATCTACATCAGGCCACTGCAATGCTTCCTCATAATTGCTCGTCTCGCGCGGCTCATTATTGAACCATTCCTTCACCCTTTTTATCGCTGACTCACGGTTGGGCCGATACACATCACAAATACCGGTAATAACAGCATTACATTCCTTTGCCTGTGCCTTGATCTCGCTCATCAGATTTCCGGCTCGTCCACCCGAACCAATGATGACAATGTTGATACGATCATTGGCGCCTTTGACCTTGTCGTCAGCGAGTACGACCGATCCAAGCGTCATCGCGGCCACGCCACCAGCACTCTTTGCGAGAAAATCGCGGCGGGAAATCGAAAGGTCAGTCTTCATGGTTCCTCCTTTGCAAGTTCAGGTACTTGCTGTTTCAGATATTGTGAGGTATTGCCCTATGTTCTTATATGTTCAATGTATCTGATAACGATGGTCAAGATCAACCTCGTGCTGTGCAAAGAATTCCTCATTTTGTGCAAATTATATTTCCATATTCCAACCTGCATTTCATTACACCTCGGAACGTGTTGTAATTGGCAGAAAGATTCATTTCAATTGTGAAATGTGAAGATGTGATCTTATGATCTTACTATTAAAATAAAAACATCATACGTCAGCTGGACTCGCCTCCACCCATGGAGGATTTCCGATTTTCCATTTCGGCTGTTGTCAATTTATCAATTACTCCAAAATACTGGGCTATTGATAAGCATGTAAAAACAACAATAAAGGCGGCGCCGATGATCACATTATGGGTCTCGTACTTTGAAAGAAAACGAACAAGAATAATAACCGGCAGCGGTATAATGTATGCGATAATGCGCAAGGTTCCTTTCATCAATCCGGCGTGCATGTTGGTTTGAATAAGGGTCCTGCCATCCATCTGTGTAAATTTTTCTTTATACGATGAATTTTGTATCAATAATGGCGGCAACAATATCGTTACAGCCATACCAAATACAAAAATAGATAAAATTACCGGATTCATTTTCCCTTTTCTTCCCTTCAATAACCTTCGTATCCCCGCTAAACATGCCATGGGGACCGCATTGGGCGGGAAAGCATGTTATTGGCCGCTTCATCATTCACGAACTGTTCACGCTGTGGGTCCCACTTCAGTTTGCGGCCGGTCTTCATGGCTATGTATCCGAGTATACACACACTGCAGGAACGATGGGCCGCTTCGACCGGGGCAATAGGCTCCTTCCGCGAGCGTACGGAATCGAGGAAGTTCTGTTTGTGGTGTTTGCTCTCGCACAGATGGATTTCATCGGGCTTGATTGGCGAGAACAACAGCGATTGCGGTTCTGCATCTACACGGCTTGGGTCCACAAAAATCCAGCCTTCACTCCCTTCGAAAAGAATACCGAGCTTGTTCGTCTTTGAATCCGCGCAAATCATCTTCACCCCATTGGCATACGTGTATTCGATCCGGAATGACCCGTGCACATCCCAGACACCGCTTACAGGATAGGTTGCCTTCCCTTCGATCTCAACGGGACCGCTGAGTTCCATGCCCATTCCCCACTGGGCAATATCATTATAATGGGCGCCCCACCCGGTTATCATCCCAAGGCAATAATCCGAAACCCTCAGCCACCCCGGCCGGTTAAGACTTTTCTGCGGATGTACACGCTCTTCGGTATAATCAAACCACGGCGCCGGTCCTAGCCACATGTTGTAGTTCAGTTCCGGCGGAACCGGCATTGTGGCTCGTACCGGCCCTGCTGGATCCGTTGGCAGTCCGACCTTCACCGTGTGCAATTTGCCGATCCGCCCATTGAGGACCAGTTCACAACCAAACCTAATGCGGTTGTTGGAACGGTGCTGGGAACCAACCTGCAATATGCGTGAGTAGCGATGGACTGTGTCGCTTAAAACACGGCCTTCTTCAATGGTATAAGTCAGCGGTTTCTGAACAAAGATGTCCTTTCCCGCTTTCGCCGCTTCAATTGCCGGGATCGCATGCCAGTGGTCCGGGGTGACAATCTGGACCACATCAATGTCCGGTCGCGCAATCAGCTCCCTGAAATCTCCATACGTGGCACAACCTTTATAGGCGCCGGCGGTGCTGTCATCGGCATAACGCTTCTCGACTGCGAGTTTGGCATTCTGGAGACGGCTGGAATCCACGTCGCACACGGCCACAACCTGGACACCAGTGCGTCCCATCATATCAACCAGATCGCCCATTCCCATACGGCCAACGCCGATACAACCTATGGTAATCCTGTTGCCCGGCGTATTAGCGCCAAACACGGAGGACGGCAGTACATATGGCGCGCCGATGACACCAGCCGTAGTTTTCAGGAAATGGCGACGCGATATTTTGGAAAGTGGTGACGAAATTATTTTCTGAGATTGCCCGGCCGGTATCTTCATTTTAGGCCTCCTTGATTGGGCTGAAGTTAGTACATTTCTAACAGGTCAAGATGCCAACAATCAAGAATGATCTAAACTTTTCGGGATGAAGCCAGATTGTCAGCAGAGTGTACCGTGCATTTCGGGCGAAAGTGCTTTCGTGTGATACACCGTCTCCGGCTGTGTTGGAGCGCTCGTCGGATACCATGAGTATACCGGCGAGCGCTCACGCCTTGCCGGCGGGGCGTCTGACACGAAATCATTTCGCCTAGAAACGAAATGCACGGCACGGTCGTCTCGCCCCGACTATTCGGGGCGATCCGGAAATAGCAATTTGTTAGTTAAGCTGTTATAACGGCCAGGTCCATTTTGCAGACTTTTGTTATTTTTGGGAGGGCGAGGCTACTGACGAGCCACGTTTTTCAAAACCCTCTTCAGGACGGACCACTTTCTCTCCCGACCATTGCTCATAAATCCGAACAACTTCTTCCACACTTTCAAATTTCTTATAGACGGCCCTGGCCCGAAAACTGAATTCACGACCAACTGCATAAGAACGCTGGAAATAAACATAGTCCCACGCCGGATTGTTAGCGCCACCACCGGATGGTGACTGGGCAAAACGCAATTCGCCATCATTTCGCGGCCGCTCAAACATCATTATGAAAACATTCTGACCCGATCGTCCGAAATAAAAGGGATAGAGATATTCAAGATCAGAAATACCCGACACCAGTGTAATGGGAAAATCTTTGTCTAATTGAGGGTCCCAGTTACTGCCTGCCGGACGATGACTGGCCGACACACCGTGTTTTGGCGAAAGATGTTTGATCCAGCGCGGTTGTGGGTTACCGCGTTCCGGACGTGAACGACCAATGAACTGTATAGATTTATCTTCCGGCGCCTGAATATATGAGGCAAAAAATACACCAATATAGCCATATTTCTGCCATGCATCGGCCAGCGGTACACCGTAAAATGTAAAATCAATACTGTCGCCATGTACCTCGTAAACCATGCGACTGCGCAACGGCCAATGTTCCGTACGTTCCTGAACCAATTCCACCCGGTTTGAAGAAGATTGTATCAGTTGCATCGGCGCACGGCGCGGTTCAAACTTGTCCCATCCAAATGACCCGACATCACCATTAAAGATATGTTCAAAATTCAAGCCGGCGACGGTGGGAACGAACAGGTTATTCGTTGTCCCGGTCAAATACAGTTCAGAAACTCCATTGTAACCGGCGCGATGTTGTATTCCATAAGCCTGATTATCAGCTATCACAACCCGAAGGTTTTTTGTCTCTATTGAAACTTTATTCTCTTTTGATTCCGCAGTGCTTTTGTCGGCTAGAAACACAAAGGTAAGAAATATCAAACCAGCTTTGAACAAAGTCCCGATACTATATTTCATGACACTGCTTTCTCCGGTTCTCACGAAATAAAGAGTTACATCATGTTCAGCGTGCTATATACCGATATGCCACTTGCGCATTTTTCCAGAACACTTTGTCCATTGCCGCCTGACCTTTGGAGGCAAAGAAATTCATGGCAATCTGCTGTACAGTGGCGAGCGAAGCAAAGCGCGCACTCACCGGCCAGTTACTCCCATAGACCAATCTGTCAGGCCCGAATATATTCCACAATGTTTCCAGGACGGACTGGTAAAATTCCACATTCACCGGCGCATCGCCTTTTGAACATTTGGTACCTTCAACAAGGCCGGAAACTTTCATGAAGATTTGCGGATGTTCGGCCAGTGTTCTCATCAAGCGTAACCATTCTTCGGGCGGGGGGCCACCCGTAACCGCCACACCAGCGATGTGATTTACGATGATACGAAGATTAGGCACACTGCGCGCAAGACAGTCTGCCTGCGCCACCCACACTGGAGGAAAATGCACATCAAAACAAAGTCCACGGTCGGCTATGTCATGTAAATCCCTGAGAAAAGCGTGGTCTTTCAAACCTGCTTCAAGTGATCCATTCCGAATACGAACGCCACGAAAAAGCGGATTTACCGCAAACCGTTTAAGATGCCCGGCAAACTCCGGCGTACCTATCGGCAAATTCCCGACCAATCCGACAATCAAAGAATCATGTACAGCCAGATCAAGTATCCACTGATTATCCTCTATCCAAGGACTGGCCTCGACAACCACAACACCGTTAACCGGCTGTGGAACTGCCAGCACGCGATAATCTTTCGGCAATACTGTACGATAAAGTAATGGATCGTTTTTGGGCGGCCACGGTATACCCTGCGGTCGTGATGGATCATAGAAGTGTACATGTGTATCGATGATCTTTGCCGGGACAACTTTGCCGGTTTTGTTGGCCGTGGAACAACCACCATAAACAGATGCCGTCAAGGCAGCCGCTGATTGAAGAAAATGGCGCCGTGTTGTGTTCATACGATTGTCACCTTCCCTTCTTAAAGAGTGTTACCCAAATTGAGATGCTTCGCCAAGCTCAGCATGACAAGCACAATGAAAACGGTGTCATTCTGATCCCGACTTCTGGAGTCGGGAGAAGAATCTCGATTTTCAATTCCAGCAACAAATCCTCAAAACTGTACCTTCTCTTACTGACCGAGTTCGATACGAACCGGACCTTCCAGACCTGAAGGCAACAACTGATCTTCAGAAGCATAACCCTGGTAATTTTTCAGCGTACGCTTACCCTTCTCGAGCGCCATGTTACTCTTCGTAATTCTTTGTTCAGGCGGCAGTCCAGCATCCCCGATCAGGCGGTTAGCCCACACATTGGTAACCTCAATCTCCAGCTCGTTTTTCCCGGCCTTCAATGTTCCTGTCAGTTCCACCTGCCATGGCGCAATCCAAACGATACCCAGATTCTTGCCGTTGAGCCGAACCTGTGCGATCACTCCAACCGTCCCGAGCTGGAGCAAAGCCCGCCGTGTAGCCTGATCAGCCGTCATTTCAAACGTCTTGCGGTACGTTGCCGTACCCGAGAAATATTTAATACCGTTATCAGTATGTTTATCCCACCCAACCAGTTGATCGAACACGGCACTTGCCGGCGCACCGCGTCCGGACTGAAAACTCACATCCCATGCGCCACTTAGCGCCACTTCTGCCTTGGATACTACTGGAATCGCCGCAGGCCGTGGTTGTCCCTGCTTGCGAAAAATCACGAACATCGATCCATCCTGAGGCAGATCCAGCGTCAAACGTGTCCGTCCATCATCCACGGCCTGCCAGCCAACTTCGACGTCTATCTTGCCGCTTACAGGATTCCATAACTCAGGTTGTTTGCCATTCACGCGGAACATGCAATCCGCCTTGCCTGTTCCGGCCACAAAATAAATATCGGTATCCTTATCACACCGATGCGTGTATTCGAACGGTCCCTCAAAATCAGGAAGCAATTTCTTTGCCTTCAGCGTATCCGCCAGTGTTGGGGTACTGGCCCAAAGTGTTTCACCCAACTGTTTGACTTCGGTATTGCCCTCTGCGAGCCCGGGCGTACACTGTGGCTTGCGCGATCCGAACACCACTGGTACACCGGCATTTTTCAGTTTGGCAATTTTCTTGAGCGCAGCTAGTGATACCTGTCCATCATCCAGATCCACAACCATCACGCTGTAACTCATACCATCGGGTAATACCAGTTTTCCATTCTTAACCTTTATCCGCTCCAACAGCACTTCTGTCGTGATAATGTCGTATCCATGTCCATTCGGCATTGCCATTGTTGCAGTCGCGTTCCAGTTGGTGGCGAACCGACCCCAGTGCTGGTATGGAACATCACCAACATAAACACATACATCTGCCGCAAAAAGCCCCTGCCGCAGGAGATACTGGCAACGCCCCAGATAGGACATGAACGGCGCTGCTTGTTCAAACCACGTCACTTTCGGATTAACATGCGTGCCTGCAAAATACTCGGTACCAGGCAGGCCAAACTCGCGCGGTGAACAGGTAAATGTATGCCATATGAGATGGTTTACACCGTCGCAAAAGGACTCGTCACCCGCGCGTTTCAGCACCGCTGGATATGCCGTCCAGTGACGTACCATGTGCGTGAACGCCTCGGCTGCCGCGGTCCGCTTTCCATAGATGTGAGCTGTTATCGCCTGTGGCCTGCTCATCTGCCGGCCAGTCCGGTCGCTTTTCCCCGTGTACCAGAATTCACCCTGCGGCATGTCGTTCTGTGCCAGGAATGCCAGCTGGTCGGCCTCGCCGAAAACGGCTGGATTACGGTTCCATGGTCCACCGGACTCCGAGTGCCACTTGATTCCATACTTGTGGCTTAATTTCCTCATTGTACCGTAAAAATTGTCGCGAAAACAATCGTTTCGGGTCCGGCGATAGTCACTTACAAAACTTTTGGATTCGTCCTCGCTCTTGACAATAAAACCCGCCAGAACCGGCAACCACGGGCATATAGAATATCCCCGATATTTTGCAAAATTCTTTTCAAACGTTCCGGTCCATGTCGGTACAGCGCCTTCCCAGCTCACACTGTAGAAATGAGTCAGTGTTTTGCCCGCCAGCGGACCGGCATCCGCGATAATCGTCTTGCCCATCCGGTCGAAGTGACCCGCAACCGCTTTCGCGTCGAGGACATCTACATCATACTCGTGCCCATCTATTGTTGTGTAACCAAAGCGTGCCAGCGCCCACTGGCCTACCGGCACATCCCATGCAAGATGTCCCTTCCCATCCACCTTCTTCGTCAACTCCACAATCTCCCGGGCCATGCGGAGTTCAACATTCTTCTGGCCATCGATTTTTTTACCCGATGAGGCTTTCATGGTGTACAAGCCATCACCGGCATTCAGCCACTCCTCTTTCTGCTCAATAACCGTTCCATCATACTTTACGGCAAATGTTGCGACGGGCCAGTAATACTTATAGTCCGGCTTCTTCAACACCGCATCAAAGCGGGACCCACCAGTCAGTGGTATTGTCTGGCACACCAGACGTTTCGGCGCGTCAGCACCCACTTCCCATGGCCCTTTCAGCGCACCTGCGCAACTACTCAGATTGACACTCACTTCCAAACCAACCCGCGCCGCTTCCTTGATACCGAATGCCAGGAGTTTTCGCCATTCCGGGCTCATGAATTCCATCTTGGGTTTCGGCAACACAACATGCCCTGAGTCATCCCAATATCCGCGCGCGTCGAACATCAGTAACCCGCCGAAACCAACCCGTCGCATTGCCTCCATGTCTCTGGTAATGGTCTCTTCATCCACATGTCCATTGATCCACCACCAGTATGCCCAAGGTTTGTCCGTAGTGGGAACATTGTAAAAGTTTTGTTCCAAATCAGCAGGTTTACAAACTGTGGCATCGGCAGCCTGCGACCATACAGCAGTACCCGTTAACAGGAGAAAGACAACCAACCCTCTTACAATTAAAGACAATAGAACCTTTTTCGCGGATAATCTGTGCAATACTCTCATTATAATCCTCCTTAAAATCCACCCGCCATGTTACACGATCACTCAGCGGTTTTCACCACTTCAACATCATCAAACCACACCGCGCCGCTGTTTCCTTCCGTATGCAGAATCACTCTAAGCCAGCATGCACCTTTGGGTACACGCAGTTTTACCGATAATTTCTGCCAGTCGCCGTCCTTTTTGATAATTTCACTTTTTGCACTGTCTACCGGCTGGTAGGCAGTATCACAGGATTGCAGAGCGAACCAGGTTGTGCCTGTGGCTGCGCGCGTCTTTATCCACACAGTACCTTGATAATTCTCTCCATCGTTGACATGCAGAGCGTGACGCCAGTCCTGCCGCCATTCGAGCCCTTTGTCAGGTACCCAAAGCAGAAGTACAGAACGTTGACCGGTCTTCACAGGTTTATCCCAGTGTGTTCCGGCACGATACCATTCAGCACGCCCCGAACGATCGCCAAGATCAAGCCAGCCGACATACCAGCCATCCGGTACCCGGTCACCATCATCCTCCTCGAATGATGGATTAAAGACGAGATTGATGTCAGGCGCATTGGGCACAGGTTCCGGACGCGGGTGCGGCGCCAGGGTAAGTACAGTGTGTAAAGCATCAGCACAAACTCGAAGACATTCATTGGCACAGTCACATGCGGCAGATTCGAATTCTGCAGGTTTTTCCGTATGTAATTTTGCCACAGCGCCAGCAACACGGGCATGGACAAGTTCCTTTGCACAGAGTTTTTTTGCTTCGTCGATGGGTACTCCCGCGTCCGCCAGTAATGGAGCAAGACGTTTTTCCGTCCAGTCCACCAGGTCACGCACACGTTCCGCCAGCGCCGCGGCAGCTTCCTCTTTCGTCCGACCAAGGCTGTGCGGTACGTAGCCATCGACGTGAATGACATCAAGACTTTTGGTATGAAACGAACGATGGATCGGTTGAACATGCGGAAACGCGCCGCTGTCCTGGATGTAATGGAACATCACGCCGATGAAACGCGCACCGTCAGAGAGCCGGCCAGCCTGCAGTGCCTCAACGGCTTTGCCAAAATAATGCTGCACTGCTGTGAAAGTTTCCGGCGGACGATGCGGATAACCTTTGCCTTTCTGCAATACTGGATCCCAACCACAGTAGAACGATATATCCCATTCGCGGCGTGTGTCCGGAAAACGCGGCAGGTGCGGATCGGCATTGCCACCACCCCATTCGCCCATACACGGCCAGTTCTGGTCGGGAAACTCGCAATATTCTTTTGCCAGCATGCTGGCTTCGGGCGCAATGTAATTGCGATCTTCGGACGGTAACAACTTAACAGCCGCGGCTGTGATGCCATTGTGCTCACCGCTCCAGCCATAAGTCGATTCAATACCTATTACAAAAAGCACGTATAAAAAAAATATATAAACAAATTTGAATTGCCTTATTTTCACTTAATGCTGTTCCCATGGCAGTTGCGGTGAAGTGTCCGGAAGCTGCATATTGTTCTCCGCGCGACGCGCAATATCAACAAGACGTTGACTTTCATTATAGATTCGGATCTCGCAGATTCCTTTTGGCTCATCGAGTACCACCCGAAGTCGTGGCGTTACTTGCCGGTCCAATCCCAGCACATGACGGCGGTGTTGATTTTCTTTTACTTCCGCGATTTGTTTCCAAGCATTATCCTGCCAGGTTTCCACGGCAAAATGTTTAGGTGCCAGTTTTACCGTCTGGAATATTACGTGAACCATATTGAATTTCTGAGGTTGGGACCATGATAATTCCACCCAGTGTGGCCCCTTTGTATTTTTGTCCGGCATCCAGGCGTTGGGTTTACCGTTCTCGGCCCGGGCATATCCATTGATAACATTTACAGCCGCCATCTTCTGATTAGTGTACGTTCCTTCACTGGAAGCCACGATCTGGGCCTGACGTGCAAGGTCTCGTGGATCACGGTTGGGCAAATTAATAATGTAATTACCATCCTTGAGCAACTGCTGTTGAAGTTCTTCCAGGTGTTTCTCATAAATACCACGTGGTGTAGTCCGGCGTTCAATGCATAAGGCAGCACCAGTACCGACAGCCTGGCCCATTACAGCACAGGTGAGCATTACACGCGTGTCGGACATAGCCAGATGAGAGGCTGAGATATTCCGCCCGGCCATTAACAGATTGTCGATGTTCCTGGAATACAATGAGCGAAAAGGAATTGAAAATGTCCGGCCAACGTAGGCGCGTTCCCAGTCTTTTGTATATTGACCAGTTGAACCACGATGAAAGAAACCGGCCGAATAATGGTCATCAACACTCCAACCACCGTAAATCACACGATCTGGAAAAAGTGTTCGATTGCCAATATCATTCTGAGTGAGTACATAGTCTCCTATCAATCGCCGGTTCTCACGCTTACCGGCCACGTGACCAACCCAGGCAAGTTTATGGTTGGTCACCAGATCCTTGTCTTTGGAGCAGTGGTTCTTGGAATGGTCCCACATACCAAAAATTAAACGTATCAGATCGTCGCGGATTTCCTCAGCATCGGTGTAAGTATCCCGGAAACCGCCCAGTTCAATCATCCACTGGTGGCCGATAACTTCCACGTCGTTGATAAAACGTGGATGGCGTCCGGTACTGAAATCTTCACACCTAAGAAATTTAAATACCCAGGCTGGGGCCGCAAACGGTTGTAGCTTACCAGTATCCTGATGATAATACTTCAACCCGTTCCCCATTGTTTCCTTGCTAGCCGTCGGAGGAGCCCATGGTTCCTGATACATCGATTGCGGTTCCTTACCACAACGATATTCAGCTCCTGCCGCCACACCAACCACGGAATCACCAGTACAATCAATGAACATTTTTCCGGCAAATCGCATTCGTTGGCCTGTTTTGACATTCACTGCGAGTACCGTGGCAATCCGTTTTTTTGAATCTGAAACCATTTTCACGCCGGTGGCATGAGTGTTCAGGTACAGGTCAAGATTCGGTTCAAGTTTTACAAACCGCATCAATCTGTCGGAGTAAAATACACCTTCCTTGACCTTTTGATTTCCGGCCGTGCGATATTCCTCAACCAAACCCGTTTCCCGTGGATCGAGAGGATCACGGTTTGCGACGCTTGGCCAGACTCCTACCGGCGGAACAAGTATTTCGGTACTGGCGTTTCCACCCAACAACGGCCGATCCTGAATCAACACCACTTTTGCGCCATTCCGGGAGGCCGCAACAGCCGCCGTACAACCAGCCAGTCCACCGCCTATGACTACCACATCATAAGGACCCTTTTTTTCGATCTTACGGCTTACCCCGCCATATTTCTCACGAAGAACAGCAATGTTTTCCCGTCCAACCGGCGGCGTCCAATTTGTATCCGATGCAAAAACAATTGCATCACAGCGGCCGTAGTAACCAGTAAGATCGTGGAGGCGAAGTTCAATCTTACCGCCAAGCTCGTATGTACCAGCGTCTGTCCACTGCCAGCCTGATGCGCCGTCAGCCCCAATCTCCGGACCTGCCACCTGTCCATTTATAAGAACATTAAACCGACCGGGATGAAAAAGCGGCGCCCAGTCTTTACTGCGGACCCAAAGATGCCACCGGCCAACTCGCGGCAGTTCCAAATGTGTAACGGCATCCTTGACCGGCTCACCCATGCCTGTGGCCAGCAGATAAGGTGATCCCATCTGATCGATGAATTGTGCGTCGTTGACCCAGCCACCATAATCTTTAAAACGCTCAGCCTCAACCCAGACAAGGTTGGCGGCGGGTAATAGAGAAGTCACAAGCTCAACTACCACCGCTATAATAAATGATTGCCAACGCATTCTGGTCTTCTTTATTTTGAAATGGCGCGGTTATTTTTCAGGGTAATCCGATCGGACCTTCGTACCCCACGGACACTTAACCGTTCAAAGCCCTGTTTATCCGCTCAATGGCCTCATCGATCTCTTCTGGTGATTTAAAGCCAATCGTTACTGCATCTACACAGCCTGATTTCATCACAGCTTGTATTGCTTTCTCGCGATCTTCTGCATTTTTAAAATCGCCGTTTCCTACCAATTTCATACCGAGAACACCCTTGCCGGCGCCATGGATTTTTTTTACCTCGTCCATCACGGTTGAAACCTCTGCTGGTTCTCCCCACTTGCCAGTCGAACCATCCATATGGTGTCCATTGTGGTTGACCCTGATGAGGTTTACGTCAACCCACGCGTTTCCGGCAACTTCGCGGAGAGCTTGAATACTATGTTGGGAGACCCCAACGGCACGTACTATACCGGCCTGTTTTGCTGCTGCTAGATCATCGCACATCTTCTGCAGTTTCTTGGGCCAGCCCGCTTCGGTCACGCAATGGATCAGGACAATGTCCAGATAATCCACGCCAAGTTCCTTGCGGAAACGATCCAACTCTTTGTTGACATCGGGTGAGTTTCCCCATTTCATCTTGGACAACAGCACCAACTCCTCACGCGGAAGTCCCTTGATTGCCTTACCGACAAGGTCGTGTATCTTGTAATTGTCAGCCGTATCTATATATCGAATACCACGGTCCCAGCCATGACGGATAAGTTTCACAAAATTTTCCTCGCCAAGTTTACGCTGGATACTGCCTCCATTACTTCCTGTCCCCATTCCAAGCCGGGTAATCTGGATCTTTGTCTTACCAAGAGCAACGCGGTCAACAGCGGAACGTTTTGTATCTGCCGCGTTTGAAATAAGCGGAAAAGTTCCAAGCGCAACAGCTGTTCCAGCCACACTGCGAATAAAGTCACGCCTTGTAACCGGAGTATCGACTTCTATGACATGAAAAAAAGATTTTGTTTTTCGAGATCGTCCTCCCTGTGTCGTCATTGCAGTTCTCCTTGACATGAATTGGGCTGTGGCCAATCCGGGTTTATTTATTGTCACTTTTCCCCGCGCTATTCAAATGCGAGATCGCGCGTTGTTTATGGCTTTCAGAAGCAGAAGACATTGTCCTGATTTTTTCCCAGAGTTTACGTGCATCATCAACACGATTGAGTTTCTCATAATACAACGCAAGGTTATTCATTATTGCCGGATCGGCGGGATTTGAAGCCAGACTTTTTTCCATCAATTCCGCTGCTTTGTTTAAATTACCGGTTTCTGCACAACAATAAGAGGCGCCAAACAATGCAGCCTGGTTACCGGAATCGGATTTTATAATCTTTTCATAACATACAAGCGCATCGGCATATTTGCCGTTCATCTTCAAAGTATCTGCCATTACCAGAACGAAGTCTTCCCCCTTAACGCCCTCTGATTCGGCAAGCTGGAGATATGGTAACGCCTTACCCGCATTTCCCGATCTTAGAAATAATTCACCATAAGTTCTGAATATTTCCGGTTTCTTGTGGAAATACTTTTTTGATTCGTCTGCAAACCGTACAGCATCATCCAGACGTGAACGAGAAAGCAACCAGCCGAAATAACCGATGTTTATCTTCTCGTCTTCCGGCCGCGCCAGGACCGCCTTGCGCAGATATTTTGCACCCTCCTCTTCTTTGCCAAGATCCAGCAGCGCATTTGCCATACTGAAATACGCCATCGGGTGACCCGGTCGCAACCGCAAAACTTCGTTCAGGTTCTCCAAAGCATTTTTCAGCCATTCCGTGTCTTTCTTCTCCGACAACTCGTATTTCATTATCAACGCATCGGCAAGGGCCATTCGCGCCGGGATGTTTGAAGCATTAGCCTTTATCGCCATCCGGAACTTTTCTATTGCCGGATCAATGGACTTGAATCCCTCCTCGCGTATAAGTTTCAGTCCGGCGTCATAATCGTCCGCGGCAAGAACAACGCCGGTCACCAGCACCAGAGACATCAAAAAAAACAAAAACTTACTGCTGAATCGGTTGACCGCTACTGTCATAATATCTCCTGTCATATTCACCCGATGGTCTGAAGCCATCGAACCGCTTTCTCAGAATAAGATCTGCCACCCCGGAACCTATGCTCTGGGCCAACCCGCCGGTCAGGGCTGAAACTGTCCCTCCAACCGTAGTTCGTGCCAGGTTTTTGAAAAATGCGCCTGCGCTATGTTCCCGTTTCCAGGCCTCTTCCTCCTGAGCTGTCTTGACCGCCTGGGAATCCAGTTCGGCCTGCCAGCGCGCATTTTGTTCCATAGTCTTTCGTTCTGCTTCTTCTTTCACCCTTTTTTCCGCTTCTGCAAGGCGCCTTTCTTCAATCACGCGTTTCATATCGGCCTCTGCCATGCGGTCTTTTTCAGCCTGTCTGGACTTGCGATCCCCGGAATATGAATCCAGAACATTGAATGTTGATTCCGGGTTTATCTCCACCGTTCCGGAATTCCCTGTTCGGGACTCTGCCTTCATTAATGCGTCTTCAGGACTTATTTTACGGGATACAGGGCCTTTATTTCTGCCGGCCTTTTCTTCTTTTGATGTCATTGCCTGCAGATCCCGCCGGATATTCTCCAGTTTGTCGATATAGGCAACTGCCTTGTCCATATCTTCTTCAAAAGTTGATTTGGAAAATGAAAGTGTTGCGGCAGGCAGCCAGTCGTATTTTCCGCCGAATGATTTTGAGTGACCGCTTTTAAATTTACCTGCATCGGCATCCCGGCATATATTCTTCACGGTACTTTCAACGTCATCGATAAGATCGCCCACAATCTCCAGTTTCTGGCGATCGTCAGGCGGCACCCCCCATCGCGCATAAACATCAAGCAGACCCGCCACAAGAAGGATCACTGTAATGAACCATATTTTCATTCTTCCCTCTTTTCCATTGCCTTCAAATTCTTTCTGGTTTCTTCAGCTGCCTGATCATTACCGAGTTTGTCATATAAACGGGCAAGCTTTTTGAGAGCATCCGCATCCTTGGGGAAAAGCGAAACATACTGTCCCAGATATGACGCAGACTTCTCAAGGTTGCCCGCCTTTTCATGGCATATGCTTATATGAATCAGCAATTGCTTATTCTCGGGCTCGGCTTCGTATGCATATGTGTAAACATTCGCGGCCCCGGCATAGCGGCCCAGTTTGGCAAGCGCAAAAGCACTTCCTTTGAGAATTTCTGGATCACTTATCGGCCCACCTGCCGTGGCTTTCTCAAACATACCCAGCGTCTCTTCCCAGAAACCTGCGTTGAGCATGAGTTTTCCATATGTCTTCGCCACTGCGGCTTTATCGCTTACCTTGCCCAGTGATTCTTCCGCAAAAGCTGCAGCCTGTTTACGTCGGCCAGTCTTTGAAAGGTACGCCATGTACGTGATGTTTGCATTAAGATTGCCCGGCTCATCCTTCAGAGCCTTCTGCAGCTCATAAACCGCTTCAGAATCTGACTTCTTATCAAGAAGTATTTGCGCTTTGCAGGTTCTCGCCTCAGCACTGAGGGGATTGACCTTTACAGCCCTGTTAACGTATTCCAATGCCCTGTCAAGGCTCTTACCGTTCCGGTTGAGCTCCGAATCAAAAAGACAAACCCGCGCTGCCGCAATATACGGCATATCTGACGATGGATTGACTGCTATTGCCTTCTCGATTAGTTCCAGTGCTTCCGATATGCCGTGCTTTCCATCTCTGTCAACAACTGCTGTCGCCTTCTCAAGCAATAAAGACTGTTCATTGTTCTGGGCTGCCAAAAGAATACATACCGTGGAAAACAATACCGCAGTTACGCATAAGAAATTTTTTACGTTATTCATTTCTTCTAGTTTCCTATTCCAGCAGGCCGGCAGCCACAGGCGCCGGCACCATCCACGCCTCTGTCACCGCCACAGCGGAAACAATACCAGTGAGCCGGTCCCGGCGGCGGTTTCGCCGCACCTGGCGATATTTCATTAGCTGTATTCCTCCCGTCAGGCGGAGGCTGAAATGGTTTGCCGTCTATGGTTCTTAAAGGTTGACCCGGAACAGGCTTGTTTGACTGGGATATCACTGGCGGAGGCGAAACGGTCTGGGATACAACCGGCTGAGATGAATCAGGTTGTGTATCTTTATCCTTGTTTTTACGCCTGTGCGATCTGCCGGAAGAACCTTTGCCTTTCTTGTCATCAGTACCCGAAGATACAGCCGTGGTGTTACCGGTCTGGGTCACGTTATTTGTTGAATATCGTTTTGATATTTCATGTTCAATAATACCTGAACCGATCCTGTTTCCAAATCCGGAGCCAAAACCGCCGGAAATACCTTTCACCGTATCCAGCAGAACTGACTGCGCCCAAGCACCCCAGCTGTTCTCTCTTTTCCACTGAGCCTCGGCCCTGGCACTTTCATACGCAGAAGACATTGACGCAAGCCATCCCTGAAAATCAATGTCCCTGCGCGCCGCTTCACTCTCCGCTTTACCTTTTGAAATTTCAAGCGCCGTTCTTCGTTCATTCAGCACGGCATCGGAACTGCTTTGAACGGCTTCAAACTCACTCTTATCTTTCGCCTCGCTGGACCCGAAAAATGATTCCCACCAGCTGCCGCTTATTTTCCTTCCGCCATTATAAAGCGAGGAAATCATGTTAAAAGAGTTGTTCTCAAAAGTCAGAGTTTCTGTTTCCCTGAGATTCTTCTCGCGTTCAGAATTCAGCCAGTCCTGGAATTTTCTGTTTGCAACAAGCTCGCGCTTGTTCTGGTCATATTTGTCCTTCATTGCCTTGCCCGGAATGTAACCCTTTTTCACCAAGTCTTCGTACTCCCCGATATCTTTCTTGAGATCTGTCGCCTCCCTCTTCTTGGCCTTCAGGCGTTCGTCAAAATCATCACTCTTCGTTTTAAGATCATCAAGCTGACTGTCACGTTCTGCTTTCTGCTTCTTGAGATCTCGCATTTTCTGGTCCCACAAGTCGGTCAAGCTGGTTTTTGATTCTTCACCTGAAACCTTTTCAACCTGCTTAGTTTCTTTCGATTGGATCTGTTCATCTTTCTGGATCCTTGGCTGAACTACGGCCTGATCATCTGCCGGCTTGGTTTCTTCTTTTTTCACCTCGCCCCGACTTTCCTTGGCCTTTCTGGCCGCCTCTTTCCTTTCAAGCTGCGCTCTTCTTTCATCAAGCTGCTCTTTCCATGGCTTCAACATGTCTTGGATTCCCTTATCTGTGTCGACAGGAAAAAGGGTGACCCCTCCATCACTTGATATTCGCACATACCCCTGGGCCTTCATTTCTTTAGCCCAGTCTTCAAGAGACATTCCGTTCCATTTGCTTCCGACAAACCCTTCAAAGCTGTCCGTTGCACGACCATGCTGCCATGCATCAAGCATTACTACCTTACCATCAATCATTACAGCTAGTGCCCCATGATTGCGGTTCGGTCCTACAATCCAGTTGCTGTCAACCATAATGTACCTGCTCTCGACTCCAGTGGCACCCAACGCTTCAGACAATATGTCTGAACAATTCCCGCACGTACCCCACTCTTGCCAAAGATTTGTTATTCGCGTGCCAACATTGTAATTGGGCGTATAATTTTGTCTCTTCATTTCCCTGGCAACTTCACCAGCAACATACATGACCAGCTTTTCTTTCGATTCTCTTATGTGGACCGGTGCATTCGCTACCATTCTTTCGCCAAAGTTTTTCCATGTCGTAAATTTCGGCGCCTCATTTATTTCTTGAGCTGAAACCATGCAAACGGGAACCAGGAAGAGCGTTACCACATAAACCAGCAAGCAAAACGCGCCTAATAGCTGCCTGGATATAAAAGATTTCAAGTTCAATCTCCTACTCCTTTGTAACCAGCTTGGTATCAACCTTGCCGGACGAAATGCCATTGATCTTGAATGTGAATTTCTCACCATCCACAAGAACAAGCGCTTCGGAAAATCCCTGCGTATCCTTCTCGCTGGTAATCTCAAATGTAGCTACACCGGTTACAAAACTGCGTTGAACTGCTTTTTTTGTGCCGGCCACCTTTTCGTTCAATACCCGCTTTATTGCGGCCAGCTGCCAGATCTGTTTGACATCAGCTACAACCAGATCAATTTTATTAACACCTTTTTTGCCGCTCCATTTCTCAATCATTTTTGGATAAAGTGCCGCAATCATTTTGAGACTTGCAGACTTGAGGGCCTCACTGCCCCCTGCCGTATCGTCAAGATGCGCCTTGGCGCTGGTCGAATCATCTGTTCCAAGGAGTTCCGCCGTGTCAGTACGGATCGCCTTGGCGCTGACCGTACCCTGGTATGATCTCATCCTTGAATTTTCAATAGTGGAGGCAGATCCTTTTGCCACGGCAGATCCGACAATGATTATGTCAGCCCCGAACTCCAGGCCCAGTGCGGCTGCTGCCTGGTTGTTGCCTGTCATCATCTGCAGTGCCTGATCACGTTTGACCTTCGATTTGACAAGCTCGGCATCAACCACGGTGCAACCCTTGTCCATGAGATACTGGGCCACACTCATTTCAGCCTGCTCTATGCTGTATCCCCCGACGTTTTTCTCGCTCAACAGCAGCATCACCCGCGGCATGGTATTTGTATCAGTCTGGCCGTAAGTCAAACCACATAATACCAGGTAACCCCATACGGAAACTGCAATCAGGTTCATATTTTTCATCTATCTTCTCCCAAGAACCAATTTCATTTCGACAACACACTTTTTACCGTAGAACTTCTCCGGCCTTCCAGGCCGTCTTTATCAACGGCAGATACACTGAACTTGTAACTGCTACCCGGATTCAGGTTCTTCACTGTAAAACTTGTGGTCTTTGATTCATCGATTTTCCATGACCTGAAAAAAGAATGACCATATATTATGTATTTCTCCGCGTCGGGACTGTCACTCCCGGTCCAACTCAATTGAATTTCACTGCCTTGCGGAGTACAGGCAAGATTAGTTGGCGGATTGGGCGGCGGTTTTGTTGTTCCCTCTGCCGGATCCGAGGGATCGCTTTCCAGCCCGTCTTTGTCAGCGGCTGCCACCTGATACCAGTAACTCTCGGAATCACTCAGTCCCTTATCTGTAAACGTCAGAGTACCTGCCGGAATTTTACCAATATTGTTAAGCCGGCCATTTTTGGCAAACGACCTGTAAATAACATAGGAGGTCACATCTTTTTCAGGATTACCCGCCCATTTCAATGAGACTTCCTTTACCCTGCCGGTTGAAGCTGTAAGTTCACGCGGTTTGGAAGGCGCCGGTTTTGTCGTAGCATTGACGACTTCAGATTGAGGCCCAATCGCGCCGCCGGTATTGTATGCTGCAATCCTGTAGTAATAAGTTGCGCCATTCTTGATTTCGTAACCCCTTGATTTCTGATCAACATATTTCAGTGTTTTGACTCCATCGGACTTTCCGATTTCCTCAAATGGACCGTCCAGCGAATCGGACCTGTAAACAATATAACCGGCTATCTCCTCGTTTTCCGGATTACCTGTCCATCTCACTGCAACAGCCTGCGGCATGCCGCTTACGGCATTAATTCCTGATGGTTTTGAAGGAGGTTGTCTTGTAGTGGCTGTAACTGGAGCAGACGGTTCGCTTTCCACGTCAGCTTCGTTAAATGATTTAATCCGGTATGTGTAGGTCTGGTTATCGCCAAGAGGATTTGGTGTATCACCTTTGTCGATACAGCTTACAGTCTGTCGTCCTTTAAGACGCGCCACAGTTGCAAGAGAATTGTCAGGATTCTGACGAAAAACAATATAACCGGCAACAGCCGGATCGTCTGAAGCCTTCCACGTTAACGGTACCTGCCTTATTTTGTTGCTCTCGGCAGATATCTTCACAGGCGGAAGAGGAATTCCAGCAGTTATCACTTCCACTTTTGCCGCCCGGGTACTTGAAAGTCCATACTTGGATATGGTTCGTATTTCATAAGAATACAGAGACAAATCTTTGAGGTTCGTATCTTCATAAGACATCTTGCCCTGCCTGGTGTTCCTGAGCCGGATAATCGGGGAATAATCCTCACTGCCCGGATCTTTCCGTAGAATTTCGTAACCGGCAATACTATCAGAAACGTGCGATGCCCAGGTTAAAACTGCTTTCCGTAACAGCCCGGCGGCAGATGTACCTGAGGGCGGTGGGATCCCTGCCGCTTTTATATCTCCGGCATCTATCCATGCCCTGCTCAACGCCAGAACCATCTGTTCAACAATATCTTTTGAATGCTGGGAAAGCGATGTACCGGATTTTCCGACAAGTGAATGGCTTACACTCCAGACAATTTTGCCGGTCGTCGAATCAATCATCCTGATGCTTAACCCTATCGACGGGACAGTCGAAAAACCGGATTTCTGCACTCCGTATTCAGAAACATTACCAACAATAACGCCCTGAACTCCGAGGATTTTCCCCAGTTGCGCGGCCATTTTATCTTCAATAACTCCCGAAAGACGGAGTTCCTGTTCCTTGAGGACGTTCTCCATTTGACTACGCTCAACCAGTTCATATCGCGCTGTTTTCAAGAGTTCCGTGGTAAAGAAATCCGACACGGACACACCCGCCTGTTCAACGGGACTTTTGAAGGGTAGAACCGCAAGTTTCTGGTAATCCGCAACTTTACTGTTGAAATCAACAAAAACATCTCCGGTAAAATTCGTTAGTGGAGGAAGTTCAAGGATTTGGTTGGACTGCAACTCTTCGGCAGATTTGTTTCCTTTTTTTGCGGATGGAGTCGAACAGGAAACCGTAAACAACATCAAGCCAAACAAGACAAAAGCAATTTTCCTCACTCCGGTAACTCCTTTTTGATAATAAAAAAATATATCGTAAGCGGGTATTTTGGAGTTTTGACCTTCCGAAGTCTACAAGAAAAACGGCGTAAAGAGACCTGGCAGAACTATTTCCGCCTTGTTTTTGCAGCCCTGCAACATGGTTAAAATATTATTCGTCAACGGCGTGTTGCCGAAATCAGTAAGAGAGATTCTTCGGGGTATGACCCCTCCCTCCTTCGCCTAGGGGCTACGGCGGGCAGGCAGGATGACAGCGTTCTCGTAGTTTTTTCGTCTTTTAAGCGCTTGTCATTCCGAGAGTAACGAGGAATCTTGATTTGGACAACAAGCCCTCAAGGTTTGAATTCCTGTTGACTTTAGTTCCCCGACAGTATATATTGGCCATATATTTATTCTTGGAGAAATATTGTGAAGATCCAGCAAGCGACCAAATCAAAACAGATGTCCGAGAACATGTACGACTTTTCGGTCGTACGTCAACTTCGTAAACGCGATGAACTGACGATAGATGATCTGTCAAAGCGTACTGGTATCTCGCCTGCAGTCATTTCCAAACTGGAACGGAACCAGAGTTCTGCTGAATTGGCCACGCTCTTCAGCATCAGCCGCGCTTTCGGAATAAACACCACGGACCTCCTCATGCTGGCAGAATCACGTACAGGGCATCGTAAACATGAAACATCCCATAAATCCGGTTCATTCACATTCCGGGAAATCAATTACTCCAACGTCCGGGCATTGATGGGCGAAGCCTCGGCCGGCGGAAAAGTTTCCAATCCCGAAATCCACCACGATGATTACGAAGTCTGCTGGGTACTCGAAGGACATGTACGCGTAATCCTGCCACACGAACAGCATAACATGAAAGCCGGACAGTGTGTCCAGTTTGATGCAATTCTTGAACATACTTATGAAGTTCTGGAAGACTGCCGGATACTTATTCTTCACATCAAGAAAGCAAAGAGGTTCTGACATGATCAAAATCGATTCATCCATCAAACCGGCTGACCTGCAGAAAAAGCTGAATATCTTCTGGAAACTTTCGGGGGAGAAAATCTCTTCCATTGAGAAGACTTACGACAAATCAAAAGGGGCCCCGGTTTTTACCATACGCGGGAAATACACCTCGCGCGGCTGGACGGAATGGACACAGGGTTTCCAGTATGGCTCTGCCCTGCTCCAGTTTGACGCTACGAACAACAGGAAGTTCCTTGAACTGGGCCGTCAGAAAACCGTGAAACTCATGGCACCGCACCTGACGCATTTCGGCGTTCATGATCACGGTTTCAATAACATCAGCACCTATGGAAATCTCTGGCGGTTGATGAACGAGAAACAAATCCCAGAGCAATCCTGGGAACGCGCTTTCTATGAACTTGCCCTGAACGTATCAGGTGCCGTACAGGCCCGCCGCTGGACGCGCATTCCCAATGGCGGATTCATCCACTCATTTAACGGGCCTCATTCCCTATTCGCGGACACCATTCGATCACTTCGCTCACTGGCTGTTTCACACCAGCTTGGACACGTGCTCATGGAAGAGAATGACCGGAAAGTCTCGCTTCTGGAACGACTTATCCAGCATGCGCTGACAACAGCAAAATATGCCGTTTATTACGGCGAAGGCCGCGACGCATTTGATGTACGTGGCCGCGTTGCACATGAAAGTATTTTTAATCTGAATGACGGAAATTACCGTTGTCCGAATTCACAACAGGGTTTTTCACCGTTTACAACATGGACGCGCGGACTGGCCTGGATTATTTGCGGTTACGCCGAGCAACTGGAATTCATTGCCTCCCTGAAGGAAATTGAATTGGAACCATTCGGTGGACGAAAAAAAATAGAGGCTATTTTCCGAAAAGTTGCCTGTGCCACCGCAGATTTTTATATCGCCAATACACCAACCGACGGCATTCCTTACTGGGACACCGGTGCGCCCGGTCTTTCGCGTCTCGGTGATTATCTCAGCCGTCCTGCAGATCCTTTTAATGATCACGAACCTGTGGATAGTTCAGCGGCGGCAATCACGGCCCAGGGATTACTGCGACTTGGTCATTATCTTGGAAAAACAAAAGGGCAAAAATACTATCAGGCTGGCCTGACCGTACTAAATACGCTTTTAGACGAACCGTACCTAAGTACAAAACGAAATCACCAGGGACTTATCCTGCATTCGATATATCATAAACCAAACGGATGGGATTACATCCCGCAGGGCAGGAAAATCCCGTGTGGTGAATCCAGTATGTGGGGTGATTATCATGCGCGTGAGGTTGCGCTTTATGTTCAGAGGTTGATAGAGAAGAAACCATATCTCAAATTTCGGAGGTAGATTAATGTACTGCACCCTCACCCGAACCCTCTCCCCTGAAGGGCGAGGGAAAAAAGAAGAGCATTCCTCTCCCCTTGAGGGAGAGGACAAGGTGAGGGGGAATAAATTCAGGAGAAAACAAAATGATTATTGCAGATTTGAATAAAATCGAAGGACGAACCTATCCAGCCCGGCGTCGCACACAAAACATTGTCGGCGGTGTTTCACCAATCCAAGCAAAGAATTTTGCCATAGGAATGGTGACGCTGGAACCTGATGGCGGACAGGTACCGTGGCATAACCAGGAACAGGAAGAAGTTTATTTCATTATAGAAGGTACCGGTGAAATGTGCCTTGGAACAGAACGGCAGATATTGAAAACGGGTCAGGCAGCTTACATTCCTAACGGCATATTTCACCAAATGACCAATATCGGATCGACGCCTCTGAAAATGATTTATTGCTATGGGCCAGCCGGTAATGTTGCACACTGGAAACAGGAACTTGCAGGAACACTGCCAAGAGCAGGAATCGAAGCGCCGCCTTTACCGGCAGGCGCACGTCAACAATGTACAAAAGGAATTACACCCTCACCTCAATCCTCTCCCCTATAATGGAGAGGAAGTAGTGGCCCCGCCTCGCCCCTTGAGGTAGAGGTCGTCATGAGCTTGGCGAAGGGCGGGTGAGGGGATTGTATAAAATTTAAACGAAAGGGACAAGAATGAGTGAAATTAAAACACACAACATCGGCATTATCATGAACGGCGTAACAGGTCGCATGGGGACCAATCAGCACCTCATGCGGTCCATGGTTGCCATCATTAAACAGGGTGGAATAAAACTGAGTTCATCCGAACGCATTATGCCGGATCCTGTTCTGCTCGGACGTAATCCTCAGAAACTTCAGCAGTTGGCGAAATGTTCAGGAATTTCACGCTGGACAACCGACCTCGACGAAGCGCTGGCTGATAAGAATAATCAGATTTACTTTGATGCCCAGACCACCCAACAACGCTACGAGGCCGTTAAAAAAGCAATCCGTGCTGGCAAGCACATTTACTGCGAAAAACCAACTGCCGTAAACACCAGGGACGCTTATGAACTGTATAAACTTGCAAAGAAAGCAGGCGTCAAAAACGGTGTTGTACAGGACAAACTATGGTTGCCGGGTCTTATGAAGATCAAAGAACTGATTCATCGGGATTTCTTTGGCCGGATTCTGTCGGTCCGCGGTGAGTTCGGTTACTGGGTCTTTGAAGGTGACACCATACCGGCGCAACGGCCATCATGGAATTATCGCAAGGAAGATGGTGGCGGCATAATTCTCGACATGCTTTGTCACTGGCGTTATGTACTCGACAACATTTTCGGTGAAGTCAAAGCCGTTTCTTGTCTTGGAGCCACTCACCTTCCCATCCGTTATGACGAGCAGGGAAAGAAATACAAGGCTACCGCCGAAGATTCCGCATATGCTACTTTTGAACTGGATGGTGGTGTGATTGCACACTTCAATTCCTCCTGGATCGTGCGTGTCCGCCGCGATGATCTTCTTACAATCCAGGTGGATGGCACAAAAGGATCAGCTGTCGCCGGTCTGCGCGATGTTTGGATCCAACCCTATGGTGCAACTCCACGCCCTGTCTGGAATCCGGATGAACCCCAGCCTATAAGTTTCTTTGATGGCTGGCAGAAACTGCCTGATCAACGTGAATATGATAACGCCTTCAAGGCGGAGTGGGAACTGTTCCTGCGCCACATTGTGAAAAATGAACCATTCCGCTGGACACTCCTTGAAGGCGCAAAAGGCGTGCAACTTGCAGAAAGCGGACTGGCATCCTGGAAAAAACGTTCATGGATAAAAATACCCGAACTAAAAGGATGATTATGAAAAGAACTGCTTTGATAACTGGAGGAAGCCGGGGTATCGGGTTCGGAGTGGCACTGTCGCTGGCACGTTCCGGATTTGACATTTGTATCTGCGGGACACGTCCTGAAAACGCCGTGGCGGATGCTGTCAGAAAACTCCGGTCAATACATAGAAAAGTTTTATATGTTCAGGCGGACGTCAGCAGGACAGAAGACCGCAAACAACTTGTTGACGCTGTCCGGAAAAAATTCAAACAGTTGAATGTCCTCGTTAACAATGCCGGGATTGCACCGCGTCAGCGGAACGATATTCTCGATGCCACGGAAGAAAGTTTTGATGAAGTTATCAACGTCAACCTGCGCGGACCATATTTCCTGACCCAGCAGATCGCGCGCTGGATGATAGAACAGAAAAAGGCACACCGTAACTTCGAAGGATGCATCATCAACGTTTCGTCAATCTCTGCAACCGTTGCTTCGCTGAATCGCGGTGAATATTGCATATCAAAGGCTGGAATCAGTATGGCGACCCGGCTCTGGGCTGTACGTCTTGCAGAGTTCGGCATAACGGTTTATGAAGTGCGACCCGGTATCATCAGTACCGATATGACTGCCACAGTCCAGGCCAAGTATGACAAACTGATTTCTGAAGGATTGTTGCTCCAACCGCGCTGGGGTACGCCTGAAGATGTAGGCAAAGCTGTCACCATGCTGGCGCAGGGTAATCTGCCCTACTCCACAGGCCAGGTCGTAATGGTTGATGGCGGTTTCTCTGTCGAACGATTATAGTGTAATTATTATCCAAGAACTATTTGCCCTTCATTTTATTGAAAGTTTCGGTCATGACGTCACTCTGCAATTTCTGATCCAGCAGAAATGCCCGTGCCTTGACCATGCCACCACCGGGTAATGGAAAAGACTTCTCAAACAACTGTGAATTCTCTGTTGGTTCCGATCCATCGGTCGTGTAACGGATCCACGGCCCTACGAAATCGCATGCGATAGTCACTTCTCCTGTCTTGTCGCGTTTAATTATCGGATTACTTAATTGGGCAGGACTGGCGAACAGACCTATTTCTGAAATGGCCGGACAGGCGGCCGCCTTAGTTATACGTACCCTGACTTTGGATGTCGTGATGTATCTGGTGCGAAGCAAACGCTTATTGCCGATACTTGTTGCACTTGCAAACTCTTCCCATTTGTCATTGTTCCAGTAATCTACTGCAAAGCTGTCAACTCTCTGTCCAAGTGGCAAATACTCACGTATTTGTATCACATTCAATGTCACCTTCTTGCCGAGATCCAGTATCAATTCAGGTGTTGTTATATTATCGTCCGTGGCCCAATAAGTGTCTTTCCGGTTATCAGTCAAATTTCCCGGCGAAAACTGTTTGTCCTTTCCACGTGTGTTACTTGCAGTCGCTATGGCCCCTTTTGCAAGGTCAATCGCAAATGTGGCGTCAATAATACGTTTCCATTCCCGGAGAGCCTTGGCATCAATCTCATGAACCAGTCCGCGGCGGTCCGGCGGAACATTCAGAATCAGGTTGGCGCCGCGGCCGACCGATTCGTAGTAAATCTTGAGCAGGTGGGCTACAGATTTGACCTTTTCATCCTGGTTTGCATGATAAAACCAGCCGGGTCTTATTGAAACATCAACTTCGGCCGGCAGCCAATGCGTACCTGGTCGCTCGCCAATGTTAAGTAATTTCGGATCGGCATGACCCGGGAGCAGACCATCGCGATTCATCGTAGCCCAGCATGTTTCACCGGCAAAACCGGATTCGTTGCCAACCCAGCGCACATCAGGACCACCATCACTGAACATGCACGCATCCGGCTGGAGTTCGCGCACAATTTTCCATGTATTGTCCCAGTCATAATAAGTGCGGTTATCGATCTTGCGCTTCTCATTTGCGCCGCCGTAATAACCGTCACCGCCGTTGGCGCCGTCAAACCACATCTCAAAAATCGGTCCGTAATTCGTAAGCAGTTCACGGAGCTGGTTACGGTAATAGGTAATGTATTCCGGCCTGGCATAATCCTTGTGGTTACGGTCCCACGGCGAAAGATAAGTCCCGAATTTCAATCCATGCTTTTTACATGCATCGGAAATTTCCTTCACCATATCGCCTTTCCCATTTTTCCACGGACTGTTCTTGACGGAATGTTCCGTGTACTGGCTCGGCCACAGACAGAAACCATCATGATGTTTGCAGGTAAGGACAACGCCCCTTAAACCGCCGTCCTTCAGGGCACTGACTATTTTGTCCGCATTAAATTCCGTAGGATTAAAAATATTTTCCGATTCACTGCCCAGGCCCCATTCCCTGTCGGTAAAAGTGTTTACGGTAAAATGAATGAACGCATACATTTCCAGCTCATGCCATTTAAGCTGTCTATCACTTGGTACAGGTCCATAAGGTTCAGGCGGACTCGCCGCAAAAACAGAAAAGGCAGTCAGCATTGACACAAACAACGACAGGATAATACGCTTCATAAACGTCCTCCATTTTTTGATCTGTATTCTATAATCATCGAGTATTTTTAAACATTGATCGGATGAAATGAAAGCTTTTAAAGGTCAGTTGTCTCATCGAATTGTATTCGTAGGTGAAGACGACTGTTCGGAGATCGTGTTGCTGGTTATACGTTTAGCCATGGGTCCTCCCGGAACTGCAATCAGGCTCCGCTGTGTTGGAACGTAAAGCACACCTTCGCCTGCCGTAAGCGTAATCGGCATGGACTTGAGGCGCATTCGGGACAGGACTTCTTTTTCCTTACCGGCTTTCAATACCCATACAGTATTCGCTTCCGTTCCGGCATACACCTTGTCATCGGCCACGAAAGCCGATGCACACCAGGCCTTCCTCTCCAGTGAATGGACCCAATATCGTTCACCTGTCACTGTATCGAAACAATGCAGGTTACCTGAAGTGTCCGGGATATAAAGTAAACCATCGGCTATTGCCGGATTTGCCAGACTGCGATCAACCAGTTGAGAGGACCAGACTTTCGTACCTGTTGCCGCATCAACACAGGATAGACAACCGCGCCCATTGCCATGGAGGGGACTCTGGCCTATTACCACATATACCCGGCCATTATAGAGTACCGGTACACCGATAATTTCATTCGGACTTCCTGGAATATGACGATTGTATTTTGCATAAGGAACCGGGACCCCATCACGTACACGATACTCTGAAGGATTGCAGTCATAGGACCAGACCTTCTTCAGCACCTGGACTTCCGCCGAAGACTGTGGCAGTTCAAAGGCATAAAGAATTCCATCGCCACCGCCGAAAAAGATCAGCGTCCGTCCTTTAACCTTACCGGCAATTGGTGACGACCAATTGCAGTGGAACATCCGCTGACCGATTTTCTCATCGTCTCTGGCCACCAGTCTGCCGGTCTTTTTGTCGAGGACAATCAGAGTTGGCACGTCCGGTCTTGGAATTTTGTTGTGCTTGTCATCAATACCATTGGAAGTGCAGGCAAAAATGAGATCTCCAACCATCAGCAATGTACTGCCGCAAACATCATGAGGTACAACATCAATTTCGGGGATTAAATTATATTTCCAGATGATATCTCCATCTGTTGATCCGAGTAACCTGTAAGCGGTATTGGTGATGCCCATGTAATCAAGTTCTTCCATGAAAGGGCCGTCATTACCGTTACTCTGCCCGTCACGATCAAGACATAAGACTTCTCCTCGATGACCTACAAAATAAATCCTGTTGCCATCCACTACCGGACCCGAACAAACCCCGCAACGCCACTGGTCAAAGTGATAAGGCGGTTTGATTCCGGGGAAGTAACGCGGACTTGGCAACTGCCAGATCATTTCACCGGTAGCCTGATCGACACACATGATAACGCCGCCACCGGTAGACTCATAACCCGGACGATCAACTGAAGCATCATTGGCACCGATATAAATCCGTCCTCGATCGATTGTCGGTATGGAATACTGGATCGTACCAAGTTTCAATTCCCACAATGGTTCCATGTTGCCGGGATCTGCAGGCAGGTTCCTTACATCAGCCGACATGTTTGAATTGGTAGAACCACCCCACCGAATCACTGGCTCCTGTTTATCAACTCCGGAAGAAATCTCAATCCAGGCAATCGTGACAGCCACAGCAGCCAACACTGTTACATCGGTGAAACTTTTCCGGCTTTTAATCATCATTCGTGTACCTCAGATTGATACCATTCGTACATAAACCAATCCGTCACAGAATATCCGACATGGCGAGAACTTACATGAACATTAACATTCGTAATGTATACGATCAATTACCATAATTTTGACTTTCAGTTTCTGTAATGGTAAGTTTCAATGACTTCAATGAAAAAGAAACATATCGAAGAACTGCGGAAGAAAAATGCGTTCATATGCGATATGGATGGAGTCATCTATCACGGCAATAAACTGCTTCCCGGCGCGCGTAATTTTATAAAATGGCTGCAATCGGAAAATAAACATTTCGTCTTTTTAACCAACAGCAGTGAACGTTCGCGCCTCGAACTCAGGCAGAAACTTGCCCGCCTGGGTTTAAATGTAGACGAGTCGCATTATTATACCAGCGCACTTGCAACGGCCATGTTCCTCTCCGGCCAGAAACCGAAAGGCAGTGCGTACGTTATCGGTGATACAGGACTTACCAATGCCCTCTACGACGTCGGGTTTTCAATGAATGATGAGAATCCTGATTATGTTGTCATTGGAGAAACCCGTACTTATTCATACGAAAAAATTGAGAAAGCTGTTGATCTGGTGCTAAAAGGCGCGAAACTTATCGGGACGAACCCGGATGTTTCCGGTCCGGTTGAAAAGAGCATAGTACCAGCTACTGGGGCGCTGGTTGCGCCCATTGAAAGGGCAACCGGAATAAAGGCCTATTTCATCGGTAAACCCAATCCATTGATGATGCGTCATGCACTAAAAAATCTTGGTTGTCGAAGGGAAGAAACGGCCATTGTAGGCGATCGCATGGACACTGACATCCTGGCAGGTATTGAAGCTGAAATCGAAACAGTGCTGGTACTGAGCGGGGTAACAACTGTGGAAGATCTTCAGAAATTCGCCTACCGCCCTCATTATATTTTGGCTGATGTCGGTGAAATACCACCCAAAACTAAAAAATATTAGATGTTTGCCTTTAACTCCAATTCATAAAGCTGTGCGAAGGTTTTTGCCTGTTTCGCAAAATCACCGCAGAACAACACCGGATGCGGACCGGGATAAATTTTACAAATATCCGGAACGTTATCCATCTTAACCAGCACGCGCGTGGCACATCCGCCGGTCGGTGGACAATCAGGAGACGACACGACCGTTCCGCGCCAGGCATCAAGAATTTTCTTTCCACTGTGATATTTGCACAGGGTTACAGTTTCCCCAGCAGGCCATTTCACGTCAACTGCCAGACTTTTTGGCATCTGGTGGAAGAATGGCCTAAGGTCATAAGGAGTATCCTTCTTGGTTGGTCCGTGAAGTTTTGTTGTACACGTGCAGTGCGATGCAAAATACATGTTCTGTTCTGTATCAAATTCAGGATTATGCTGAAATCCGCCCTGCCCGAAAAGTGCCGGTCCAAGCATTAATGTCAAAGTTGAATTCAAGTCATTTTCGCATCCGCATGGAATAAGATTGCCGTTGTTGAGCGAAAAGCTCAAACACGGCTTGCGGTGTTTCAGGAAAAGGCATTCAATGGTTATGGCATCCGCCTGGTGCTTTTCGAGAAGTTTCAGAACTGCCGCATGTGCGCGTACACCATCAGTAAAAGCCACATCAGCCAAATCTGTTATGTGGTGTGCATGTCTGCGTACTTTTTTTGCAAGTTTTTTCAGTTCATCATACAGGGGCATATCGTCAAATATCTTATTGAAATGATCAGCCGGAACAGTGTGAATTGGAAGGTTCAGGAAAGGTTCAGAACTGTCCGATTCCTCCGTTGCCTTGCCCGAAACCCGCAACAACCGGCTCTGGGAAAAGCGGACCTTGGCATCAACCGCCTTAAATCCTCGTTCCAGTGCCTCCCAGTTCTCTATCGAATGGATATACTGTACCCGCGGAGCTGTACGAAACAATTCCGGCGGGATCTGATGATTTGCGCCAACAGGATGATAAAGGATAATTGGCCCTTTGAATGTCTCAAGAATAGGCTTCAGTTTTTTGCTGAAACTGTTCCAGAAATTGAAAAGAACAAGAGCATCTGGTTTGGCTGTTTCGAGACCACTGATGAACTCGCTGATACCTGCATCGGTACAGATCGGTTTTTCATCGATCTTTAAATTAAGGTTCATGCTGGAGGTTATGCGGTCAACTTCCTTCATGAATTTTACCTGTTGTTCTTCCGGCTTAAACTGGTTACCCGGCCAGGTAAACCACTTTTGGACGTTCCAACTGTCCTCACATTTCCCTTCCAGTACATCGCTGACAGATGGATAGAAAAAGGCCCCGCGAATCAAACCCGGCTTTTTGGGTCGGGTAGACAATTTGAGACTGCAAGACTGGTTTGATGACCAGGCATACGGACAAGTTGAAATTGCGGCCAGAGCAGCCATGGACTTGATGAACTGTCTTCGGCTGGTATGCAGTGTCATGTGTCACTCTCCTTTATCTAAACCTGTAATTAAAGTTCCTGCCTCTTGGCTTATTTCCGGCCGGGTTGTTTATAGCGCAGACCCCTGCCGGATTTCGCCGAAGAAATGTTACACCTACCCCATGAATTACTCAATCGTCATTCACAAATAACTCCTGTGACGGATAACCAATTCTTATATTGTCATTTCTGACCCAATTCAATGGTGCGTAAATACAATTAAATGTCCAAAAAAGCCAATGCCCCAGATTAGCCAGTATCAAAATATCCCTAAAAAACGTATATTTCCGCAATGAGACTGTTCCCGAAAATCAAAAACCTTGAAGGTAGAAAATACCGGACATCACATCGATCTCTCCATTCCCGGAAATTTTGGAAATAGACTTGACGTATGAACTCCTTGTCAGAAACAATTCTTCTTATATAAAGAACCATCGTCTTTTGCTTGTTTATAGAGTTGGTATTTCCTAACCGGGGAGTTTTAAAAATGAAACGTCGAAATTTTCTAAAGACCATAACTACTGCGACAGCCGGAACGTTATTGGCAACTTCCAGATTATCTGCGCAGGTACAACAATCTTCATCTTCCCTCCTGACAATCCGGGAACCGTTCGACGGGGCGATTCTGCACGAACGTCACGGAAATCCTGTTCTTGGAACAAATGTTGATTCATCAGGCCGAAAAGGATTACGAGTCCTCGTCCAGGGCGGAATTACCGATTCTATTGATCCCGGATCTGCAAATATCCTGATTAATGGTCGTCCCGCGATTTTGAACGGCCGGCAATTTCAGGCCGAGGTTGTTCTCTCAGAACGGGAAAACGTTGTTAACATTTCCCTGAATTCAAAGGGAATTAAAGAGGAAAAAAATATCCGGGCGATCTGGCATCAAACGTCGTTTCCGCGTTACCGGCTTCAGATTGATGATAATAGTTTCTTTTTAAGGGACATTCATCAGAAAAACTATAAAAGTCTGTTCGACTCTTTTTACCTGTCCATGTACCGTGATCTCCATCGAAAATACGGCAGTAAATTCACGCTGAATATTTTCAATTCAACACCGGAAAGAGATTTTGCATTGTCGAATTTTTCCGACAAATACAAGTCTGAATGGGAAGATAATGCCGACTGGCTTCGCCTGGCTTTTCATGCAGAAAACGAATTTCCAAATTGTCCTTACGAAGACGCTTCGCCGGAAAAATTGGGCCGGGATTTCGATCTGGTCGCTTCAGAAATCCGGCGATTTGCCGGAAAAGCTTACAGACAGCCGGGGGTTATCCACTGGGGAACTGTCAAACCGGAAGCTTACAAAACGCTCTATGATCGCAACGTTCGGGTACTTTCCGGCTACTTCATTAAATCCCGTGATAATCGCTGGCCGGTCTGCTTCCAGTTGCCTGATGCTCCATGTGAATATCTATCCAATCATGACGGCTGGATGGACTACAACAGCGGACTGATTTTCTCCAAGGTGGAGTTTGTAGTCAACGGTACACCACTTGATCAAATTCTCCCTAAATTGGAAAAGGCCCTCGCCAATCCAAATACAGCAGAGGTTATTGACCTGTTAACGCACGAGCAATATTTCTGGTCATTCTACAAGAACTATCTGCCGGACCATCCTAAAAGATTGGACCGTGCCTTTGCGTTTCTGAGCGAACGAGGCTATAAGCCCGTCTTCCTGGACGATGGTTTTTACGGAGCGTAGTTTGAAATGTAAAGGAGGACCTATCCCTCTTCACGTTTCCCGGTATCTTCATTCAAGATCTGGTCAAGTTTCTGCCAGGAATGCAGATTACGCCCGGCAAGATAGAACCCACAGGACAGGACAACGGTAATACATGCAATTGTGTACGCGAGTGGTTTCCCATGCCATATACTCTTGAACCAGCGACAAATCTCGTCCTCAAGAACAGCCATTTCTCCAGCATACACCAGCAGACTGCGCGAATATTTTTTGGAGTGTTCAATCTCAAAGACCGTCATGTCGACCGGTTCAGCATCGGCCCTCAGGTATACAAACGCCGCAGAGCATAAACCTGCGATAAGAATAATGACAGCCGCCAGATAGAATCGTTTTTGATGGCTCATAGACTACTTTTCATGAAAGAGAACATACGATAGCATTAACCTAATCAGAATACAATTTGTTTACTGTTCACCCCTCGGAGCTTTATCATTGACGTGTATTAAAGGTTATGTTTTTATCCCATTCATAATACTGAAAGGCAAAAACAAAATAAAACAGCATGGTTTCTGCCAATGTCAAAAAAGCAAATTCTTAAAACCAGTCATAATCATTCCATTAATCGCCGACAGTTTCTGCGAACTATTACGACCGTAGCCGCCGCGAGCATCATTCCCGCCAGTGTCCTGGGAAAAAACGCACCCTCCAATCGTATCACGATGGGTTGTATTGGCGTAGGCGGTATGGGTATGCGCGATCTCCGCGCAGCAATGGTCAACGAGAACGTGCAAATCATCGCCGCCTGCGATCCTGTCAGTGCCTCCAACGAATACGGCCACTGGTTCAAGGATGGATGGCAGGGGCCGTGGTTCGGTCGCGACTCTGCAAAGAAGGTAGTAGAACATTACTACGCACAACAGACTGGTCGCACAGATTTCAAATGTTGTGATGCCTACATTGACTTCCGCGAACTGCTGGCTAGAGATGACATTGACACGGTAACGGTCGTCACGCCAGACCACTGGCATGCGCCCATCACAGTTGCCGCTGCCCGCGCGGGCAAGGATATCTATTGTGAAAAGCCGCTCTCGCTGACACTGGTCGAGGGACGCGCAATGGTCAAAGCGGTCCGTCAACACGGTTGCATCCTGCAGACCGGTACACATCGTCGTTCGTCACCCGCGGCACGGCATTTTTGCGAACTGATTCGCAATGGCCGCCTTGGTAAACTCCGCAAAATAACCATTGAGATCGGCAAGAACCACCGCAAGGGGCCGGAAGGCTATTGGGAGGCACAGCCTGTACCGGCGTGGCTCGATTATGATATGTGGCTCGGTCCGGCGCCGTGGGCGCCTTATCACAAGGACCGCTGTCTCTACTCCTTCCGCTTCATCAGTGATTATTCCGGCGGCAACGTCACCAATCTGGGTGCGCATGCTATTGATCTGGTGCAATGGGCAACGGGTAACGATATGACCGGCCCGGTCGAAGTTGAAGATCTCGGCGGCGTATTCCCGCCGGAAGGGTTGTTTGATGTTGCCAACCCGGCACACTTCCGTTGCCGTTACGCCGACAATACCGAGTTTGAGTGCCACACCGGTGAACGTTCCGCTCACGTAACATTCGAAGGTGAAAGAGGCTGGCTTGGTTTTGACGACGTTATGACGGCATCCAGCCCTGAACTGCTCCGCGAAACCATCGGGCCGGACGAGATTCACCTCTACGAATCCAACGACCACATGAGGAATTTCATTGATTGTGTCAAGAGCCGCCGTGAACCTGCCGGTCCAGTGGAGGTCGGGCATCGTTCTGCTTCCATCTGTCATCTCGGCAACATTGCCATGACACTCAAGGCTAAACTCCAATGGGACCCTGTGGCGGAACATTTCATCGGTAAGAATGCTACCTCCGCCAACCGGCTGCTCCACCATGCCTACCGTGGACCGTGGACACTGTGAGGCCCTCCCTTGCAGTCCAAGGACAACCATCTACTTTTCCACTTTTCTGCCAAAGAGCCTGCCGAGGATGGAATGGATTCGCGCAGCGTATGCATTTGAGAGTTCGCGTTCCCAACCGTGCGATCTGAAAAGTTTCTCAACCTGCTTTTTATAATTAAGTCCGTCATGCATTATGGAATCAACATGTGGAGCCAGCATTTCATGAAGTTTTTCAGGATTCATTGGTAATATCGGTGCAATGAATGCCCATGTGCTGATACCGTTTTCTTTCAGGCGCTTGAGTGTTGCAATACGGGCGGCAATCGGCGGAGCACCAGGTTCGAGCACCTTTCGAACCTGTTCGTTGTCCGTTCCGATTGACATGCCAACCGAGACATCAATCATGGATTTGAATACATCCATGTCACGTGCCACCAGCGGTGATTTAGTGAGAACCTCGACACCCCATCCGAATTCCCGAAGAAGTTCAAGACAACGCCTTGTAAGTTTGTAACGGAGTTCCACCGGCTGATAAGGGTCACATACACTGGAAAGAAAAACCTTGTCTGTTGTTTTCTTTTTTTTCAATTCCGTGGACAGAATTTCAGCGATGTTTACCTTAACTTCAACAAACCCGCCCCACGGTGTGTGCTGATTATGCCGCGAATATTTGCGCATGAATATGGCATAACAGTAACGGCAGGCATGTCCACAGCCGAGGTAAGGATTCACGACGTAATTGACACCTGGAATATTTGACCGTACCAGCGCGCTTTTTACTGTGATCTCGCTTATATTCATTCCAGCGCAATTCCTGCCATAGTATCATATAAGTAATAATAAGGTAAGTAGCGGTTGCGCATTCGGCGCAATATCGGGGTTAAACATCTTTTTTGATGCGAATTTCCCGTTGCGGGAAAGGTATTTCTATCCCGGCTTTGTCAAAACGATCCTTGATCGCCAGATTCAAAGAATCACGGACCTTTCGCTGATCCCTGTGATTGGATATCCAGCATTCATAATAAATATCCAGCGCCGATTCTCCGAACTCCATGAAATATATTTCAGGCGGCGGGGTTTTAAAAACGTCCTGGTTTGATAAAAGTACTTCACGAATAATATCCTTTGCCTTTCTTACATCGGCATCATAAGAAATTCCAAGCGTTGCACGCACTTTAAAGTTTGGATTAGGCAGGTTAAGATTTACTATCTGACTTTTAGCTATTTCCGCATTTGGAATCGTAATAACAGTGTTGTCGAGGGACATTATCCTTGTACTTCGAAGTCCGACTTCCAGAATATCGCCCGCCTTGCCGCTGGACAATTCAATCCGGTCGCCAACCTTGAATGGACGGTCTATCATAAGCACGAACCCGGAAATCATATTACTCAGAGTTTCCTGGGCAGCGAATGCAATCGCAAGCGACGCCACGCCGGCAGTGGCCAGAAGCCCGGTGATCTTCACCCCGAAATGCTCCAGAATAATTGTCGCTGCGATGAAAAAGAAAATCACTCTCGCCGTTTTCTGGAACAAGGCGAGAAATTGATCGTCAACAGTAACTTCAGTCTTCCCGGCAATTTTTTCTCCATACCACTCTGTCAAAGCCGTGGTTGCTTCGTAAAGCACAAGAGTGATACTCAATATAAGCACAACAAAAACACCTCCCAGGCATAACGTCCATGCCGAATGACCGGAAAATGTGGGAACACTCTGTGCTCCGACACGCATGCCGAAATCGAGGAATAATGACAGTGCCACAAGCTGAATGGCGTGCTGTGTTTTTTCAAGAACCATTACATTAAGTTTTGTATTGGTCAGTTTTGCCATCGGTATAAGAACACGCGTCCAGACAAGCCTGGTAATTTTGGCAGCCAGAATACCTCCCAGAATCCATATGACAATCAGCCAGATTTCCTGGGAAATACCCGACAACCATATATTAAAGAATTGTCCTGACTCTTTCATTTCAAAAGATACTTCTTATTCAAGGAACAACATAGTTTGCTGCTCCAGCAGATGCAATAATTTCTTTTTGCGCCAATAAACTGATGATACAGTGTTTTTAGAGATTGTTGAACAACGCGGCTCGTCAGTAGCCTCGCCCTCCCGAAAGACAAACTTGTTTGCAAAATGGGAGGGCAAGCGTACTCGCGCGCCGTCTTTCGTTGTCTTAATGGGTTGTTCAACGGCTTCTTTGCATCCTACGGAGCATTACAGAATATAATGATAACAATATTATGCAAGGTTCAAAATAATACTGGAGAAATAATGAGGAACAACAAAGTAACAAAAATTCTTTTCGAAATCTGCTCTATACTTTTCATTATAACATCCATGGTTTTCCCGGCACCAGAAGTGCCGGGCTGGGAAAAGAAGGATAAAGTATTTGTTCTTCACCGGGGTGACAACATAATTGAGTTCCGCGCGCCCGGTACATTACGGTACGGACGACAGGATGGACCTTCCGTAACAACCGCGTTTTTCATGTGGCATGACAGGTGGATTTACGAACAACTTAATGGCGGGAAGGTAACAACCCCTGCGGAAATAGGTAAGGATGGAAACCTGCGCCAGAGCGGACTGTGGGGTACCCGTGATAAATCTCCACCACTCTCATATGTACTTGTTCTTGAACCTGCTGCCGACGGTGTAATCGTCCGTATGGAAGTTGAAAAGACCGCTGAACTCAAGTTAACCGCAGGATTATGGTGTGTTCAGCATTTTGATCGCAAGACTTTCAATGCCGGGCAGCGTTTTTATGCACGACCACAGGCACATGGTCTGCTGGGGAATGCCGTATCGGGGACCTGTGAAAGTTTCCTTATAGAATTGATAAAAGGCCAGGCTGTGAGTTTTACAGGTGACGGGTTCCGGGAAATCCGCGGTAAACCATGGGGTTGCGAGATGAACCTTGTTCCGAACGACTTCCCGGCTGGACAGAAAATTAAAACCAGTCTCACGATCAGATTTGAACCGATGCCGGACAAATTTCCAGGTGATATAAAACCTTGCCGCGAAAAACTCGCGATTAATGCAATTCAACCAAATGCAACAACCATATCAAAATTCGGCAAACTTGAACTTGCAGTAGATCTCAAGGCAACATGGGACAATCCCTATGATCCGGATGATGTTGCACTCGATGCAATTGTCACTACAGCTTCAGGACGAGCATATACACAGCCCGGATTTTTTATAGTCGATCAAAAACGCGTTATTCGCGGTGGTGTTGAAATCATGATGCCGCAGGGAAACGGTTCCTGGCGCGTCAGACTCGCTGCAACCGAAGAAGGCCCCATGCATGTGAAACTCACGGCAAAGGACCGAAGCGGGACGGTGAGTCGCGATGCAGGAACATTTACTATCACGTCAGGTAAAGACCATGGTTTTCTGCGACAGAGCCCTGTTGATCCTCACTATCTTAGGTTCGATAACGGCGAAAGTTTCTTCCCCATCGGGCACAACCTGCCGGGATATCACACTTCAGGTCAGCTGGGCGATGAAGCAATACGAAAAATGGCGGCAAACGGAGAGAATTACAACCGCTGGTGGATGTCGGAGTCGTCACTTGGTATCGAATGGGAAGGCAAACTCGGCTGGTATCGTCAGGCCCAGGCGGCGCGGCTTGATCTCCTTCTCGAACTGGCTGAAAAACTGGGGTTCTACTATATGCTCTGCATGGACACACACCAGGATTTCCGCGAAACCGGCTGGAAAACAAACCCGTTCAACAAAACGAATGGCGGCCCTTGTGCGGAAGTGAAGGACTGGTTCACCAGCGAAACAGCACGTACGATCTATCGAAAACGACTGCGTTATACGGTGGCGCGTTGGGCATGGTCACCGCACGTTCTCTGCTGGGAATTCGGTAATGAATTTGAAGGATGGGAAGATACCGACGATGCAACGAAAATTCAGTGGCACGCGGTCATGGCCGATTATCTTGCAAAAATCGATTCATACCGGCATCTGGAAACTACAAGCTGGTGGAGTAAGACCGGCCCGGAATTATGCTGGCAGATACCAACGATGGATATTGTTCAGACGCACTGTTATACAGGCAACGATGGAAACGTAGGTTCACAGATAAGAGGCTACTGTCTCAAACAATGGGAAGGATTTGCCAAGCCGCATATTTTCGGCGAGTTCGGTATTCGCAGCGGCGCTGGTACGGAAACACTGGATCCAAAAGGCTGGGGACTGCACAACGCATTCTGGGCCGCCATGTGTAGCGGAAGTTGCGGTATTGCCATGCCTTGGTGGCACGAGAACTACATCGAACCACTTAATCTTTATTTTCATTTCCAGGCGATTGCAAATTTCACAAAAGGCCTGCCTTTTGGAACGGCGAAGTGGGAACAGGTACGTATATCGAAACCTGAATTTGTAACTCCACCAGCAAAACTGATCGTCCGCGATCTGGTTCTTTCCACAACTTCGACGTGGGGTAAAGTGCCTGTGAACGAGTTCAAGATCATGCCGGATGGTATGGTAAATGATTCAAAAGATATTCATGCATTACTGCACGGAAAAGGTCACCCCGATCTTAAAAATCCGCCGGTCTTTACGGTGGACTTTCCGAGCCCCGGCCGTTTCATTATTAAAGTCGGCCGTGTTTCAAGGTCAGGTCTGCTCAAGGTCTGGGTGGACGACCAGATAAAACTCGAACGCCCATTCCCGTGCGGCGAAAAAATCGGTAAGGAATCCGTATACCAGCCAAAATGGAAACTGTGGGAGTCGGTGTATGATGAGGAGGTTGCGATCGAAGTACCGGCAGGTTTACATCGGATCAAGGTTGACAATGATGGTGGTGACTGGATGACGATAAGAAGTTATACATTCACTGGTTGCCGCAGAATTGAATCTCCCCTGCTCGTTGTTGCCGCCTTACGTTCGCCGGATGTCACCATCGCCTGGATCCAGAATGACGAAAGCTGCTGGAGCAACCATGAGGCTGGCAAGATAAAGCCTGTTCCTTTGTCACGGGTGGCCCTTGAAGGTTTCAGTGACGGAACCTACCAAATCGAATGGTGGGATACATGGAACGGTAAACCCATCAGGACTGAAAAAGTCAAAGCCAGAAAAAACCGTCTCACACTCCTGCCGGGAGAATTAACGACTGACACTGCCGTCCGTATCACACGGGCACGCTGGAAATTATTCTGAGCTGAAAGTTTATAACTCCAGCGTAATTATCTCTCCGCTAGGATATGGCAGGCTGTTACGCAATGCCAGAATACAGGATGAGACGTTACTTGTCTTTCCGGGATGTCGAAACACGGACGTCGTCGATTAGGAACACGCCACCGGGGGGACCACTGCTGACTATGTATATATCGCCGACCTGCATGAAACCAGGGTCCATATAGGGAACCTGCCGGAAAATCTGTGGCGATTGTCCTGGAACCGTAACGGTCAGGTCGAACGTCTTCGCCATTCCATTACCCAGGTCAAACGCCATGTCCAGAAGTATCCAGACATCGCGGGGGAGCTTGAGGTTCACGCTGGCATTTGTCGTGGTGGTAAGTACACCTTGTACATCGATCTGGATACGTGGTCCGGTTTGGAAATGCTTGGAACCTGCGTTGTTACTGTCGCGAAACTCGAGGTACATGGCAGATGGAGTGGTTGAGGGTATCTTGATGTGAATAGAGGCACGTATGGATCCATTATCCACTCCGATTGGGTAGTAAAGATGCGGGTGACGGTCTGTTTTTTTTCCTTCCACGAACATTAAGCTGTGTTTTCCGGATATTGCATCGGTGTCCGTTACCACAATCCTTTGTTGCTGGTTGGAGTAACCCTGAGCAAGCTGACCGGAATGGACGGGGACAACCCCAGCCATCTCATCTTCGTAGGTCCACTCAAAACCTCCCGGGCCCGGCAGAGGTACGATGGGTGCGTGTCTTGTCTTTCCTGGAAGTGATGTCCACTCGCGGTCACCGTAGAGACCAATACTCGACAAATCCGTCTGCTTGAATCCCATCTTGAGGGCGGGCGAGTCAGGATGCAAACGCAGATCGCGGCCGGTGGCATTAACAAACAGAGGATCGGCCATGACCGATCCCACATCATGGCCGTTCGTTTGCCAGTCTGCAAACGTCACGAACTGTTGCCCTGCGCCGGAAAAGAGAGGCGCGCTTGCGTTGGCAGCGCCGGCCCAGTAGACGTTGTTACTCGATACCTGTACGTCAGGGCGATAATTGGTCCGCATGAGCATGGCGTTACCGCCTTCTTCGTATATGATGTTGTGCTCGAACACCAGAGGATTAGGGTTATACTTTAATCCCGGTTCAAAGAGCCGGCCACCGCCGATCACTCCGCTCTTCTGAAAAAACGCGAAAATGTTGTTACGAACCACGCACTCATGTCCCCCATTGCCGCCAAATGCCTGTACAACATCGTGAACAACATTACCCTCGAACAGAACACCTGACGTGCCCTCATCCGGATAGATGCCTTTGGCACCATGCCCGAGCGTGTCATGCCGCACATCGTGAATCCAGTTACGACAGATCCGCGTGCCTTTCTGCCAACCGAGCAGGTAGATGCCTCCACCATCATCAAGCAGGTAGTTCATCACATGATGTACGTTGTTATTTTCAACCACATTGCCGTACTGGAAAAACCCGGCGTTCTTGTTGGCGCTCCATCCCCACCCGATTGAGATACCCGTATAGTCACCATGACTGACCTCGTTATGCGTGATCCGGTTGTAAGCGGCACACGGTCCGGTCAACACGCCAACGGCTCCATTGAACACATAGGTCATATCATGAATGTAGCAGTTGTCGATCACGTTGGACACGATGGTGTCGTATGCATTTCGAGGACTCCATCCGGCACGTTTTTCTTTGTTTGGAACCGCCCAGAACAGGTACACCCCACCGCCACCCAGGTCATGCATATGACATTTACGAACCAGGTTGTTGGCACAACCCTGCATCAGTACAACTGCATGTTCACCAACCCGGGTGATTTCACACTCCTCGATAGACGTATGCTTAAGACCAATCGCTGAGATCGCGCCTGATTCGAGAGCAATATCCGGTGTGTCAAAACCGGTGGGACACCATGCCTGACTACCGCCAATCGACCGTCCCTGTGGACTCCAGTCCGCCTCGGCAAAAGTGATGCCTTTGAAGTGCAGGTACTCCACACAGGCACCATGTTCGGGATCACCCTTGAACTGAAGTAGAGATGGCGTCACTGGAACGATGACCATTATCTTCTGCATGTCCTCTCCCGGAAGAGGAATATAACGGACGATTCCCGTCTGGCGGTCAAGAAACCATTCACCCGGAGTATCCAGACAAGCCGGCGCATTTTCTACAACATACCGCGACCGGGTTCTTGTCACGTCCATTTCGGGGTCCAGAAAAACCGCTTTAGTCTCAGGTTTGAACACTTTAACGCGGTACTGGTGCGACATCCAACTCTGGTACACAGTAAGCATAGTGTCGGGACTGGAGGCAATCGACTCCGTCATGTCATTTCCCGCATAGTAGATCCCATCGGCCTTACGGGGTTTGGAACCTGGTTCCCTGATCAACCCTGTAGTATGATAAAAACCCGTGTTCGGACTTCGTGCCCTTACCGCGCGACGACCATCGATGAACATCTGACGGAAATATAATTTCCCTTCGCGCACTTCTGGAACGTCCGCACGCCATACGCCGTTGCTCTCGGGACACCAACCTGTGATTTGCCTGCCGCCGCTGACGGTTACTGTCCCTGGTTTCTCCGCACGATAAGTGATGGACGCCTGTTCAGTACCGGAATCTTCCGACGTGAAACGCAGAGGTTCCGTGATAGAATAGACCCCCTTGCGTAGTACGACTTCGATGGGACCCGTGAATTTTCCCTGTTTCTTCAACTCGCGGAGTTTCATCTGGGCGGCGCGAATGTCCTGGCACTCCGCCAATACCTGAACGCCATTCGGAAGTGTGCACGTTACCGTTACCGGCGCACGTGTTTCGACGCAGCCGGTCCCATATAACACCAGAAGGGCCAACGCATATGTCAAATTGCCATTCATCAACTTTTTGTTAATCATCGGTTATCCCCTCGTTCGCCCGTCAAGGATAATTTTGCTCTTGCCCGGTAGTGAATTTAAAATTAAAGATTTTTTCAGGGTTTTACAGTTTTCAGTTTTTTCAGGGCATCCTGGGCCGCTTGTGGATTTTTATCTTTGATTGCAGCAGCTATTTTCTTTACTGCCAGCTCCGCTTCAGCACGAACGGCGGAATTTGAAAGTAATGATAATGCAAGTTGTAACGCGTCCGGATGTACCGCACCAGCCAATGCACTAAGAACCAGTTTACGCTCATCATCATTCTGCGCATCGGCAAACAACTGGCGATAACGGTCCATGGACTTCGCATCAGCCGCTGCATTCTGTTTTGCAGCCAGTCGAACCATGCCCCGCAACGCAAGCGTACGGAACAATTCTTTTTCCGCTTGCCGGCGGATTCCGGTCAATGCATCCCATACGTTATCGTCCGGCCACTCCGTTAATGTACGAACGGCTGTCTCGCGAATGTTTGAATCATTATCTTTCAAGGCCGCCTTTAATGTCGCAAGTGCCCTGGCATCGGCACAGGTCGGCAGGAGCCGCAGGAGCGAACTGCGAAATGCAATATCATTACTTTTGGCAAGCGTGGCACAAATAACGTCGGTACGGTCTACAGGATTTTCAATTTTCGTCATCGTTATGGCTATGGCACTCTCGGCATCTGGTCGCGCCTCGGGAGCTTTTAGATTCTTCAGTTTCTCAAGAAGTACTGGAAGGTCATCGCCCGTGGAGAGCTTGGCAAGTGCCTGGTATGCCACCCTCACGGTAGAAGCATCAGTACCGGTAGTTTCTTCCAGAAGAGCGGGCATGGCCACGCGACTGTGGCGTTTGGCAGCAACAGATATCAGCGAGTTTTTTACACTGCCGCTGGTGTTCTTCATCTCTTTTATCATGGTTTTGTCTGTTTTTCGGCCACCTTTCAGGTTGCTGAGAGCCAACTCAATAACCTGAAGTTCTTCACGGTCCTGTGTATTCGCAAGTGCCCGGCTGAGCAAAGGAACAGATTTGGCGCCGTCCAATTTGCCAACAGCGGTAACTGCAGAATGACGAACCAGAGCATCGGAGGACAAAATCATATTCCGAATAGCAGCCAACGCGGCTGAATCATCGCGGCTCGCAAGTGCTTCGATCATGCACACCTGCTCTTCCGGCCGTAATTTGGGCAACTCGCAAGCGAATTTCTTTGAAACAGACCAGGCTTTAAGCGAACGGATACCGGCAATTGCAACTGGTTTAAGTGCCGTATCAGCACCATGTAAAGTATCGAGAATTCGCTGTTCACCGCCATCCTTATCAAGTTGCAGGAGCGCGGTAAATGCTGCCCTTCGTACAAAAACCGGCAATGAAGGCTGGCTGAACTCTGTATAAATGGCTGCAGCGGCTTTGCGATCACCATTTGTAACGAGTTGTTCTGCCGTCCGGAAACGTGCGCCAATGATGACGCTGGCAAGCGCAGGATTTGTTTCGGCACGAAACGCCGTAATCTTCCCCAGGGCCGATTCGTTACCTATTTTTCTCAAGGCCGTGATGGCTGTTTCTGCAATCATCACGTCAGGATTGCGGGCAAAATCTGCAAGCAGTTCCACAGATTCGGCATCACAACGGTCGCCAAGTGCTCCAATGACCTGTAGTCGAGCGGCACCCTGCAGTAAAGACAAGGCGGACCTCAAAGCCTCATTGGCTTTTACTGAAGGACGTACGCCAAGAGCAAGACAGGCTATCCCGACAGTATCATTGTTCTTTAACAGTGCAGTTACCGCAGGCAGTGATTCGTCCGAACCGATCACGGCCAGCTGTTCGCAAGCGAACCGCTTTGCCTCGAAAGTTGAGCTGGGTTTCAGGAGTTTGACAAGACCAGCTTCAATTTCCCTGCAAAGACCGGGTTTGCCGACAGCCTGTCGAACAAATATCTCGATCTGGCGTAACGGTTCCAGGCTCATGCCTGATTCATAATTCGCCGCGGCGGCGATGGTACGGGTAATTTCTTCTTGATTGCACGAAAAAGAATCGGCTGACACCCGCAATGGCAATACAAGAAAACCTGCCATCAACAAAGAAAGTCCTATTGAATGAATTCTCATATTATATCCTCCAGGGCGCGCGCGGTTCACGGAACATCATGCGGTTTGCTTCTTCAGAATCAAACCGTTCCTTTACAGGATCCCATTTTAACTTGCGGCCGATACGCATACTGATGTCCATTGCCTCGCAGATCGTCTGGGCGCGATGGGCCGCCTCAGGGTGACAGATAGTCGGCGTGCGACTGCGTATTGAATCGAGCAGATTACGAATATGATCGCCTGCTTTTGCCCAGCTGACGCCACCAGTTGTTCGTGAACTCAAGATGGATTTCGGTTCGGCAGTAACTTCGTCGGTCTGGTCATCCACCTGGATCCAGCCTTCGTCGCCGATATACCGGATATAGCGATCAACAAAACCTTTTCTTTGATACATGATGCATTCTATGCCGTCGGCATAACGGCATTTAGCAACACCCCTGATGGATGTTTCGCTCATATATTTGACGGGATCTGGAAATTCAACCTGCGTTTCAAATTCAACCGGTCCGGTATGATCACGATTAAGTACCCATTGCATCTGATCCACATAGTGGGTACCCATTCCCGTTATTGATCCGGCACCCGTATCCCAGAAATAATTCCAGCCATTTACCCGCGCGGGTACAAACGGCCGCCACTGGACCGGGCCCAGCCACATATCGTAGTCCCATCCTTTTGGGACAGGTATAGCCTTATCGTGCGGAATCGGCCTGTCTTCCCACACTTGTATTTCAACTGTTCGCAGTCGTCCAATCTTTCCCTGATGTACCATGTCAACGGCAAAACGATACGACGCAGTCGAACGTCGTTGTGTACCGGCCTGGTAAATACAACCAAAACGGCGACATGTTTCAACCAATGAACGGCCCTCAGCAATATTCAACGTAATTGGTTTCTCACAGTAGATATCCTTGCCTGCGCGTGCGGCAAGTGCTGAAGCTGTTGCATGCCAGCGGTCACCGGTTGCAATCAGTACGGCGTCAATATCCTTTTGTGCCAGCAATTCGCGGAAATCGGTGTAAGTACGACAATCCTTATTACTGTAGTGCGTGTCGATCATCTCCTTGGCCGAACGCAGCCGGTCTTCACGGCAATCACTGGCTGCCACAAACCGAATTTCCTGAAACGCAAGAAAACACGGCATGATAAACCGCGCGCGATTGCCCGGGCCTATCACACCAAATACGACACGATTACTGGGCGCGACAGCACCGTTTAAACCGAGGACCGACCCCGGAATGATCATTGGCGCTGCAGCCGCCACGGCTGCCCGGCGCAAGAACTCGCGACGATTGATCCGCGCCGACATTTTTTGCTTCATAATACCAAGTATTACTGATGGGGGTTTGTTTTGCATAAATGCCTCCATGATATTTCGTTATTTCCACTCTTGATTCTTATTACACCAACCAGCTGCTTTTTCGAAAACCTAAACCAGTAATAGAATAAACTAACAGACAATCCACGCCTGTTGCAATTCACCACGGGCAAAAGCAAATAATCCCTTCAGCGCCGAGTATCACGCCTTCGGCTTGGCTGGTTCTATTTTTGGATGTTCCGTATGTTCCGGCGAATGGACCACATTGATACTGTAGAGCTGGCAGAAACCTTCAACAATCTGCCTGTGATTACCCAGTACTACGACCTGGTGGAAACCTTTCACGTCCCTTGCATCTTCTATGTTATCCATCTTGATCTCAACTGAAGTCCGGCATCCGCCTGCAGGAGGAGTATTCACATTACTGACAACTGTGCCGGTATCAACGATCATCTCTCTGGGATTCGTAAAACGAACCAGTGTAATCGGTTCACCAACAGGCCACAATACCTGTAGAGAAACACCCAGCGACGATTCGGAATGATCACGCAGAATATAAGGTACATGAGGTTTATCAAATCCCCGTAACCGGGTCCCGGACACGCAGTGCGAGGCAATAAACAGATTTTTTGCCGTTTCAGGCACTGGATCGTTCATGTAGCCGGGCCGATCTAGCAGATAACTGGACAGCATCAACGAAGTGGCGCCGTGCATATCCGCTTCACAACCCGCCGTAATACCTTCATCCTGGAACCTGGCCCATGCCCCGCAAGGCGGCGTGGGTACAAGCTTGGAGCTGACCATTCCCAGACAGTCCATTGTAAGCGCATTTGCCTGTTCATCTGTCAGCAGGCGCTTCGCAGTGGTATATACCCGTGCAGCATTAAGACAGTCTTCCTTCGTCGGTTCCACTATCTTTTTTGCCCCGCGCCGCATATCTGAAGACACGTCTTTGACTTCTTCGTTCACAGGCATCTTGTCAAACAGTTCGTTGAACGTATTGCGCGGGATTGCCCTTACCTTCAAACCGAGGTTGTCCATCACAGTATCTTCGCGTTTATCTCCACGGATCCACAGGACACGCGTTTCTTCGAACATTCTCTTGGCGCGGATCATGCGCAACCCGTTTTCAACCGCCGGCCACTCGAGCGATGAAACAACATGAACACCCGGCTGGCGCGAAATACCGGCAACGTGTCCATGGAAACAAACACCAACGGGTGCGAAGATAATGACAGGAATACCTGCTTCCTTGGCAATCATACCGGCCCATTTCCAGCAGCCCATATGCTGAAGGGTGATCAGTATGCCATCAGGTTTTTTGTCTTTTACTCCACTAATAAAAGCGGTGATACCAGCTTCTTCATTTATGGGCTTTGCTTCGCATTCAACATCAATACCAAGCCGCCGGCAGGAATCATCGAGTTTCGATTTATATTCTTTCTGATGTCCATCCAGATCATAGGTCGTTCCCGGCCAACCGAGCCAATAAGGCCTTTTCTGTTCAAGGACGGCAGCAACTATACGTACTTTCGGCTTTGGACGAATTTTACAGGAATCAACATAATCAGGCGCGGGTTTGCGCGATCCCCATATAGATGCCTGGGACTCTTTTCCGAGAGTCAGACCAAGTGCAGCAGAAGAAAGCAGACCCAAACATTGACGACGAGACAGGCATGTACAACAGTTGTGACTCATGATGCGCCTCCTTTAGTTTTGAACCTACTATTTGGTAAAACCCGCGATAAATTCGGATAATAGCAAGGAAAAGAACTAACGACCTCCCCGTTGATGGATTATAGATACACCTTGAGATGTTTCAGTAATGAAACTCATAGCTCGACCTGATATTGGCATTCTGGCACCGCAATTTATCTAATGTCAACGCCAAAGAACCTGCTTTGCAGAAGTCCAACAAAGCAAAAATTGATACACAAATCCTCAATCCAGGTCTATTGACTGGTAACGGAGACATGTTCTGCAACATAACGATAAGAATAGAGCCAGCCGTTTGCGACATACCAGACATCCGTGCGGTTCGCAATGTGACTCAGATGTTGTACCAGTGTTGAACCTTGAACGCCATCCTGTCCGGGACGCGGATCATATAACACACTATTGAGATAACGGTCCGGATGCCACATGACATAACAAATATCACCCGCTTTAAACAACGCATCAACTGCCGAATTCAATTCGGTAACATCGCTCTCACAGAAACGTCCTTTCGGATTACGCCGCGCAAAAACCGGGTCGTAGGCCTTACCGCTGAGACCACCCACGCCGTAAAATCTGCGCAATGCATCCCATGCCGCATAGTCAGTACTTGAAGGATTGTCGTGTCCATTAAAGCCGCGTAAAAAAAGAAATTCGGAAATATCCGTATTCAACAAAGTCTCATCAAAGTACCCGGACGTGAGAATATGTTCGAAAATGTGCTGGCCAAAAGGAATATAACGAAGATGCTGTAAAATTTCATCACGGCAGCCAAGAATCTCTGATTTATAGCCGCGAACACTGTAAGCCTTTTCCGAACCTGGATGTGTTTGTGCGTGGACGGCAGGTTCCCAGCTGCAATCCTGTCTGTCCAATTCCTCCTGCAAAGTATTCCACAGCGCGTTACTGCCGGCCATGCTGGTATTGATGGCAATCGAAACGGGTAGATTAAAACCGCGGCAGACACACAAGGCCGCCTGATAATTATCGGATCGATCGTCTGCAACTCCCTTCCACGGCGCACCCGGCTTGGCCCCCGCCCTCCAGCCCCAGTTATCAAGTGAAAGGGTATAAGTTGCTCTTCGATCATCATAATATCGGGCCACTCCAACAAACTTGGCTGAAGTTACATTTTCGAATTCCAGCTCGATACAGTTGCTTGTCCCAAACCCCACAGAAATAAAAGCCCGATTTTGACTGAAATTAAACCGTACACACTCAATGCCGTTGAAGAAGTCCATGGCATCCCGTTGTCGCATGGATTTCCAGGCTGCCGATTGACTATCCCTGCGTTTCACGTTTGTGCCGGGAGACAGACCGGAAATTTCAAAAATATATGTGACAGGATACTGAAAACCCCACTTTTCCCACATTGCCTGATCCACGGATATCCTAAATACCTTACCTGCCGGAACATCCGCAAAACAGGATGTCAGGCAGAAGACTGCAGAAATCAAAAGAGTAAAAGAGAAACAAATGAAGCTCTGCGAGCTAAAGCCCGCAGTTGCTTCGCGGAATCCGGCGTAGCAAAACCCACAGTCATCCCACGAACTCCAAGTCCGGAATCTCCTGCAAAGACGGATGAACCGATCAATCTGTGTTCGTATCACTGATTACAGTTCCTTGATCCGCATGTTACGAAACTCGACACGTGTACCGTGGCCGCATAAAGCAATTCTGCCGCATTTGTTCTGAAGACCGGGATGTTTTTTCAAGACTGCTTCGTCTTTCACATCGTCGAGATTGGCATCAACGATAACATTGCCATTGACCGTAATTTTGATGTGCCGACCTTGTGCGAAAATTTCCTCGGTGTTCCATTCACCAAGTGGTTTGAGATGACCGCGCCTGGCAGGGACGACATCGTAAATTGAGCCGTGATATTGCGCGGGCTTAAGTTTCTGATGATGCGAACCGGTATCGTCGAGAACCTGAATCTCCATACCATCCATCGATGGATGACCGCCAAAAGGGACACGAATACCGATACCATTATTGGAGTTTTCCTCCAGTTTGAACTCGAATTGCAGTATGAAATCGCCGTAGTCCTTTTCAGTGAAAAACATTCCGCCATCCTTGGCTGTACAATAGACCACCTCATTCTCCACCTGATAACCCGCGCCGTTCTTTAGTTCGACAGGCACCTTGGGTTGTTCTTGAACGGCAGTCTTTCCTGGCTTCGGCTTGGCGGGAGCAGGTACACGTTTATTATATACCCAACCCGGAAGGTCTTTCCCGTTGAACAACGATTTGAATCCGCTTTCATTCTCCGCCGCAAAGACCAACGCCGTAGCCATAGCTGTCACTACTGAAATATTTCTTAATAAATACCGATAGTATCTTTTCATAGTTTGTAATCCTCCTCGTTCAGTTCATAATGAAATTACTTTTTCAGACAATTAACCAGCAGGTTTCTTTTATGATCGTGCAGAAAACTTCCGCTCCGGTAACTCAATAGAAGTCAACGCCAAATGAGGATATAAGATTTGTTACCAGATATGCAAATCAAACAGTATCATTTTTCCTGCTCAGCTATGGCGGTTTGAAAGACTTCCGTTGTGTTATTGGTAATCCTCGTCTGAAACACCTGCAATATTCTTGTCCGGGTTAAGGTGCTTGATCACTCAACGTGCCACAGTGAATTGCCAAGTCTTACTCCATGGACTCCATACGCCATGTGTATTTTTAGCTCGAACCCGCCAATAGTATGTTCGACCCGGCACAAGCCAACCTGCAGGCACAGGCCATTCCTGTTTGTCCGAGAAAGTCAAACGGTCAAAGTTTGGAGAGACCGGATAGGCAAAGTCTTCACGAGAACTGACCTGTACACGGTGATCGGAAATGGTGTCGCCTTCAGAGATTTCAGAGGCAGACCATGAAAGTTTTTCCAGTGAAGTTATTTGAACCGTCGCATGGTTGGACGGAATAACCGGCCGGTCTGGCGCCGACGGAGGCCGGTTGACAGAACTTTCATGCCAGCCATGCATGATTTGAACCTTATGCTCTCCCGGCGTTTCATCATAATATACGATTTCATTATCTCCAGCCGCAAGCGACGGCAAAGATGTCGTGGACATCTGTACATCGAATTCCAGGTATACACCCTCAATTCCAACATCTGCCGGTGATCGAGCCGCCTGAAATTCGTATTTCACATAGCATACATGCCGCTCCGGTTCAAACTTGCCTCCCAAAACATTATCAACAGCAAGGAACCGTTCGAAATGTGCTTTGTCGGAATCCTCTGCAGACCAGATCTCTGTCCAGTCGCTGTCATCGATTGACAACATTATCCGTAATGAATCTTTACTGTCTTTGCGGAAAAAACTGCCGCCCACAACCCCGCCCACTATCGGATAGGGAGTTGTCATTTTATATGTAATGGAGCTGACAAGATTCGATACGTGTGCATGGACTGCCGATGTCTGCCCATCTTCAACAGTGGTCCTGATATTCTTTTCGGCCAGTATTCCTCTCCTGGCAAGTGGTGATTTCAAATCGGGCTGGTATATAAGTTTCCCATTGGCCAGACTGTATGGTTCCAGATTACTGTTCCTGGAATTCTGGCCACAGCGAAATTTCCCATCATGCGTCCACCGCCAGATCAATTTCTCACCCGGTCTCAACGTCATCGCCATGGTGCTTGTCCAGCAATCAATGGGCATTATTGGCGGCGGATAGTATTTCCGGTAACCCGCACCATCCGATTTCTTTGTCGCTTTGGCCGCGAAACCTCCGCCCTGTGTCCGCGCTACAAGTTCAGGCCGAAGATGCAGGGATTCATACGAGGCAATCGTTGTATTGTCCTCCTCCAGGTAAAATGTCCGTGACTCTGTGTCAAACAGATGCCAGCGGTTTTCGTAAAAGACCTCCGCCACACAATGGTTTTCATATTGATCGTAAGGACATATCCAGACACAACGGGAAGTAAGACCGGCATAACGGGCCAACACGGCAAAGGTAGCGGAACCATATTGACAACCACTGCAATAGTAACTGTTCACTGCCCTGACCGGATCACCCCGTTCCTTGAAACTGTTCCGTGAAGGATTAGAGCGGTCATCGGGATAGATCGGCCCCACCCGGCGATTATTCTCGTGGGCGCGCACTTCAATACTGCACAAAAGTCCAAAAATAACCAGAGCCTTTTCCGCATCAGTCATGCCCGGCTTTAGAATACTCGCAAGCATTGTCTCTGCCGAATACCAGTCCCTGCGGCCGCCAACAACAATCCGCGGATTGATTACATCCTGCTGACCAACATTCTCCATGATCAGATATTCGTTGGGCTGGAAGCCGGAATCCAATCGCAGACAGTAGCCGTGTTCATCAACGTACCTGGCAGTATTGAACTCATCAAGAGTCCCATTAACTGTTACACGGTAAGCGTGTGTTGAAACCGTGTTTTTTTCGACGTGTTTTCTCTGAGCAGATGGAAGTTTGAACGGTCCGGCTCTGGTTACAACAGCATGTGGCAACTTAAAAAACGGTCCCTGCCCCGAGCGACTGCTGTTGCCTGTCCAGCCGGGTACGCGAAACTGTGGATCGTCGGTCAACAGGAAGCAGTCGATGATTGCCTCGGCGCGACCAACATCATACAGGCGAATACCGGCTAATTTATCTTCGCCAATCTCGACCATGCCGGCCAATTCCCATTCGAAACTGTTACCTTCGACACCCAGATGTGTGGATGGAAGACGCGTCCCGTTTATTTCGATACTGAATTCCCTGTCGTGGAACCCCGAGTCCGGCTTTCCGCCGATAAATGCCCGTACCCATACCGCATATTTTCCAGCGTTGGGCACGGTCGCTTTACAACCCGGCGATGTCGTGAGGATCATTGACCGGCCCTGGTTAACGAGGTAACCTCCGCCTGAGAAACCGGGCAATTCGGATTGTACTTTCCAGTGGTCGGCAGGCGTAAAATTCTCCGCTTCCAGCAAAACACCTGAAGGCATAGTAACAATACCAGGCGGCGACCCGGCAAATACTGTTATTAAAAGGGGAATGAACAGAACCGCAACAGTTGTTAACATGGACTTTCTTCTGACCATAAGGAAGCTCCCTTCCTGACATGGGAAGAAACCTTTACTTTATTCTTTTCTTACCATTCAACAAATACGATTGCATGAAAACACCGCCCTGGCTGGATGTCAAAATGTATTCTCAGAAAATTCAACAGCCGGGAGTTTTATTGAATTGGATTCGGGTTCGAGGAAAATGAAGCTCTGCGGGCTAACGTGTCCGCCGTAGCTCCTTGAGCGAAGGATGGAAGCCCGCAGTTTCTTCGCGGAATCCGGCGTAGCAAAATCCGCATTCATCCCACGGACTCCAAGTCCGGGGTCTCCTGCGAAGACGGATGAATAGGCACGGAATTTTTTCTTGAAGATTTCACAGAATCGATTACCATCATACCATATTGAGAAAGGGCGGAAACTGATGAGTCGAACGCAGGAAAGCAGGATGTATGCAAGAAATCAAGACCCGCATACATTTCACATACCTGTTATGGGCACCGGATTCACCATTGATACACCGTTAAAGGTTGGTAAATACGGCATTTCGTCAGTCGTCTCGCTCGTGGATGATACACTTATCGAACAGATGCGCAAATTCCACTGCGGAAAATCAGGCGAACCTTACCAGGCAATAGCTAATAATGATGAAGATGCCCGAGCCCGCCGGATTACCGCATATTTGAACCTTCTTGACTTACTGCTGGGCCATCAAGTTACTGCATTAAGAGCTTCGCCTTTCGAAAAAGGGAGTGAAATTACACGCTATTTCGATTTACTCCCCGATTGCCAGGCAAAAACCGTCTATAAGGATATGCTTTCTACTGCCGATGAAAAGGCCAGGTCAACAAAACAGAATGATCTCAGAAAGATGGTTACTCCGGGAAAGATAGACGTTAATATCATGACAAAACTTGACCGGGCAATTTACAAAAATGGCGAAAAACTCCCTCTCGAGTTTAATGATTCCATGGCGGCTCTTCGCGGTTTTGCAAAAAGCACGCTTTCCTCATCAATAATTTTTTCAGCGGGCATGAATCAGCACCTCTATACCTATGCGGCAAATTTCCCTGATTTCTTTCCGAATGCAGACCTGGCTCCCCGGAAAAAAATCACGCTCAAGGTAAGTGATTTCCGGTCCGCGCTCATTCAGGGTAAGTTCCTGGCCAAACGGGGATTGTGGGTATCTGAATTCCGGATTGAATCAGGACTGAATTGCGGTGGACATGCTTTTGCGACCAAGGGGTACCTGATGGGTCCCATTCTTGAGGAATTCAAGCAGAAACGTGATGAGCTGATAGAAACACTGCATTCCATGTATAACGCATCGCGTGTCAATCTCAAGCTTGTACCGCTCGAGAAACCGCTCGATGTACGAATCACCGCCCAGGGAGGAATCGGAACTTTTGAGGAAGACCAGCTCCTGCTTAACTACTATGAGATTGAAAGTACCGGATGGGCCACACCGTTTCTCCTCGTGCCGGAAGTCACAAATGTTGACAAAGAACATCTTGCCAGACTTTCTGCCGCAACGGAGAAAGAAGTATATCTGAGTGAAAGTTCGCCGCTTGGAGTTCCATTCTGGAATCTGCGTAATTCCGGAAGTGAAGAAGCCCGTCGTGAGCGTATTCTTGCAGGGAAACCAGGCAGTGCCTGTCCTAAAGGTCATCTTGTATCAAATACAGAATTTACCAAGACACCTGTCTGCCTCGCTGCCCGTATATATCAGCAATTGAAGCTTGATGAACTGCGCAAAAAAATCATGTCCAAAGAAGAGAGTTTCGTACGGGAAGCGAAAATCGTCGTAAAATCCTGTATATGCCACGACCTCGGCGGTGGCGTACGTTTGAAAAATGGCATTGATACTGATTCCACACCGGCTATCTGCTGTGGTCCGAATATAGCCAATTTTTCGAAGATCGCTTCGCTGGAGGAAATGATCAATCACATTTACGGCCGGGCCAATCTTCTGACCAATCACGAACGTGTTCATATGTTCATCCAGGAACTCAAACTTTATATTGAACATCTCAGGAAAGAAGCAGAAGAATTCTCGCAAGGATTGGCCACCAAAACTCCAAAATATTTTGATGAGTTCAAGGAAAATCTTCTGGCCGGAATCGAATATTATCGCACTTTTGCAAAGCAGGCGGTCGCTGAAAAAAGAGAAAGATTCCTTACGGACCTGGCTATTTTACAGAAACAGCTCGAACTTATTAAACTTGTTCCACAACCCGTTCCAGTTGCGTAAACAACTGCGTATAATCCCGCCGGTAATTAAAAGGTTTCTGCAGTTTTTCCGGCTTCTTCCATTGCTGTCTTTTTTCTGGTTTCAGCAACTTCGGGTCCATAAAGCGCACCTTCCATAGAAGTTACTTGTATATAAAGTAATTTTCACATTCTCTGGTTCCCTCTCTGCTGTGCCGCAATTTATATCGCGGCACAGTTTTAATCTTCTATTAATGTTTTACTGCATTTTCCACCTGATAGCCGGCTTCAATCCAGCCTGCAATACCCGGCTTGTATTCCAACACGTTCTTATACCCCAATTCTTTCAGATGAGCCGCAAGGTGCGAACTTGCGGGACACTTTAAATTGGCGCAATAAGTAACAACCAGCATATTCTTGTCCTTGATTACTTTATCCACCTGTTCCGCATTGGCTTCCGGGCTCAAGCTTCCGGCACCCGGTATACGTTTTCCGTCATCATATTTCCCCGTTCGCGCATCAAACAGCGCAATCGGTACCTTTGAATCCAGCAGTGTCTTGAGTGCTGCTGTTGATATCTCTGCCGGTTGAGTTGATATTTTTGTGCAGCAGGAATTTACCCAGCAACATGTCCCGCATTTATCATCCTTACCGTCAGACATATTATATCCTGACAAAACCAGTACGCCTGCCAATCCCGCCATTATGATTAACTTATACTTGCTCATCTTTAGTATCTCCTTTCATTTTTCTCTTTATTGGGTATAAGCGCAGAATTTATGCCAATAAATTAATCACTGGGAAATGCCGTAATTACCAAAGAATTGTGTAAATATTGAGTCCGGACCTTTAAAACAATGTCTCATTTTTCTCACAAGTTCTGGATAATCCCATATGAACCAGGAACCAAAGCCGGATTCCTTTAAATTCCTTTTTCTTGTTATCGGACAATACCTTCTTTAGCATTCCGCGAATGACCATCTGGACAATAATACTGATAGCCTTGGCACTTGCCATGGATGCATTTGCTGTTTCCATCGCCAGCGGTATAACCATAAAACAAACCAGGATTAAATACGCACTAATCATGGGGGCATGGTTTGGATCATTTCAGGCAATAATGCCATTCCTTGGATGGCTGGCCGGATTGAAGTTGAGAAACTTTATTGCAGGCATGGATCACTGGGTAGCTTTCGCTCTTCTTTCATTTATTGGCTGTAAAATGATATATGAATCATTCAAAATGGACTCCATTGAAGAGAGAACCAATCCTTTTGATTTTCATGTACTCTTCATGCTTGCCATCGCAACAAGTATTGACGCTCTTGCTACAGGTATGAGTTTTGCAGTATTAAAAATCGAAATATTTACGCCGGTCCTGATCATCGGCTTGATTACTTTTATCATGTCGTTTACAGGTGTACTTATTGGAGAAAAAGGCGGTCACTTCTTCGAAAAGAAAATTGAGTTTGCCGGTGGTCTTCTCCTTATTTGTATAGGTTTAAAGATCCTTCTCAGCCATCTTTCTTGCTGAACATTGCGGTAATGTCTCATTTTTCTATTTTAGGTCTTGATTATCAGGACATAACGAGACATCAGTGAAAGACGCAGGGCCTTAACTGCTATTGCATCTGTTTGCAAAACAATCATTTACCATATAAAGACTGTATTAGGGCTTCTTGGCACTTATCCTGCATTGTATATATTGATAAAATAGTGTTTTCAAACTAAGGAAGGGTAAAAATGACTGATAATAAGAATGTAGAACACGCAGAAACAGATATACGTGGAAAACTGATAAAGCTGGCTGAAGGAATCGAATACGCAAGAGGTTCGGTTGTAAGCAAGACCCTGCATGATAAAAAAACAGGTACGTTGACTTTATTCTCTTTCGATACAGGTCAGGGGTTGAGCGAACATACTTCACCTTATGATGCAACTGTTGAGGTAATAGAAGGTGAAGCTGATTTGAACATCGGAGGCAAATTGGTGAAGGTAAAGGCGGGAGAAATGGTAATCATGCCAGCCAATGTGCCACATTCGGTCAAAGCTGAAAAACGTTTTAAGATGTTGCTCATAATGATACGCTGAGAGATACAGTATGAAGGGTATGTACCCAAGTGGATATAATAGTTTCCATAGGAATAAATCTGTGGCAGACGACTTGCGAAATGGCGCCTTATCTTCTTTTTGGCTTCCTGATTGCCGGTTTTCTTTCTGTTCTTGTATCGCCTGAAATAGTTGAAAAACATCTTGGCGGACATGGCTTCTGGCCGATTTTCAAAGCTTCACTTATTGGTGTCCCCCTTCCCTTGTGCTCGTGCGGAGTCATTCCAGTTGCGGCGTCTCTTCGCCGCCATGGATCCAGTAAAGGTGCCACAGCGGCATTTTTAATCTCCACTCCACAAACAGGCGTAGACAGTATTGCCGTGACATACGGTATGCTCGGTCCGGTGTTTGCCATATTCCGTCCGCTGGCGGCTTTCATAAGTGGTATGGTGGGCGGTTGGCTCATTGAGGCAGTCGATGACAGATATGTTTCAAAAAACATTCCGGAAACATGTACGGACGAATGCTGTGTTCCTGGTCCGAAAAGAAACTGGCTGCCCAGGGCGCTGTACTATGGCTTTGTAACCCTGCCACGCGACATAGCCAGGCCGCTGATCATAGGATTGTTGATTGCTGGAATCATATCGGCTTTTATTCCGACCGGATTCTTTTCAGAGAAAATGGGATCCGGCATTGTCCAGATGTTTGTAATGATGGCCTTCGGCATACCGTTATACGTTTGCGCCACCGCTTCGGTCCCAATCGCCGCAGCAATGATCATGAAAGGGATCACGCCCGGCGCCGCGCTGGTTTTCCTGATGACGGGCCCTGCAACAAACGCAGCAACAATTGCAATTATCTGGAAGACCATGGGCAGACGTACCACCATGATATACCTTGCTGTTGTCGCCGGGACAGCGCTCGCCTCAGGTATACTTCTGGACAGTGTCTTCACAATTGGCAACTTTTCATATGAACACATGACTCACGAGATGCTTCCCAAATGGTTCCAGTACGCCAGCGCGGCGGCTGTTATCTTAATGCTTGGGGCCACCTTTCTAAGGCCATCAAGGAAACATGAACATGACGATCATGATGTTATCTGGTCCACCGTATTGAATATTAAAGGTATGACATGCTCTCATTGTACCGAAACTATTCAAAGAGGACTGGAAGAAATGCCTGGCGTAACATCCGTGAAGGTTTCCCTTTCCCATGGGACCGCCTCAATAGCCGGCAATAATTATGATATTGCAGGATTAATCAAAGTTGTAGAAGAATTGGGGTATAAAGCCGGAATAAAGGCCGACAGACAAAAAAGAACAGGGTGAAAATGATCACTTCATCAAAAGATCTTGAATGCAAATCATCAGCTGTAACGCTGTCTGATATGGAAATATTCATTTTCCCCGAGTTATTGTACAGCCTCGTGCTGGCCAATATCATGTCACCCCGTATCTGGCGCTGGCTCGATGATCCATGGTTCGCCGGTATTGATAAACTGACACCATACAGGCGGATCACCAGGCTAAAGCAATACATCATGGACCACTATGTTTTCAACCTCGACCTGGATACGTGGGGCCTCACAACAAAAGAACGCGAAATTTCCCGGTTCAAAGACTTCATCGATATGGATACACTCAAGAAATCAAATGCCCTTTTTGGTTATGAAGGTGATAAATATTATTTCGATATAGACATTAGAACTCATTTCGGCCTGGATAAATATGAGGGTAACGTCATTCCCTACTGGAAAACCGAAACCGTGGAGGCAATGGATGCCTTCAAACACAAGCCCAACTATGGAACAGGTGCCGGTGAATGTGTTTCGCTGGCCGCTTTATACGCCTCGGCTCTTTTTATTGTAGCAGGTGTCCCGCTCAAAGATATCTACCTGATGGCAACACCTCTGCATTCACAGAATTTTGTGGATCTTGGCGATGGTATTCTTACTAACAACCGCAGGCTTGTTACGAAAAACATGTGGTTCAACGGCACCGAGTTGTCGGCCCAGGCTCGCCGGGCGCTGGAAAACGAACAGGTTACCGTAGTGACCCACGAGACGGGCTACATTCACACAGTTTATGAAAAAGCCACTATCAGCCTGGCTCACTATGCAAATTTCTCTAACAAATTGAGTCGCTTTCTTAAGGTGAAATTTAACAATAACCTGTTTGGTAATTTCCTTCGCGATGCCAGCTACCTTCAGAAATGTTTCCAGATAAAATGGCCAATTCACGGAGTGGATCATTATGTGCCCGCAGAACGCGTTTTCGCCTATGAGCATGGCAGTCCTTATCAATTTACCGGTAATACACGTGAAAAACTCATGGCAGAAATTGAGCTGGAGGAATTCAGCTCCAGTCCGCTCCCGGAAAGGATACTTTTAAATACTATTGAAAACTTTGTAAGCGAGAACAAAATTGACCTCGACAAGGAAGCAGATGTTGAGAGATTAAAGAACCAGTTCGAAGCCGGCTGTCTGCATCGCGATGCGGTCATTGCAGGCCTTTCGAAATTCTGTCACGTCAAACCCCGTCTTCCTGATGTTTACAAACAATTTGTTCCGGAACAGGGTGAACTTGCAATAGATCGGTCTATGACTCGCGAACAGATTATTGCCCGGCTGGAAGAAATCAGGGTACGAAACACAGTGGCCGATATGGCATTCTATGCATACCGCGACTTGAACCGGACCGAAACAGAACCTTTCATCATGGCGGCAGTTTGCCGTAACCCGGTATGCATTGATGGCGCCAGGAATCTCGATACAAAGGCGTTGCTGGAAAAAATCAGTAATATGCCGGATGAATCAATCTATGATGAATCCGGTCGTCTCGCTCAACCCGACGAAGTCTGGAACTATGGGCGTGGTGATGGCTTTGAAAAAGCTATTCTACTGGCCAATATTCTCAGGAGTCGACTACCAAAATCTGAAATTCATTTAGACATTACGCCTGATAAAATTGTTCTCGCCTGTGATTCCTCTCATTACGAATTCCGTTCAACCAAAGGGCTAAACCCCGCTTCCTGGCCTGTTCCATTGTAATTTTACATCAAGTTGTAGCCACGGCGTTACATCGCCGTGCTTTTGAAATAACGCCTCGACATAGCGAGGCGGCTACAGCAAGATACTTCGAATTTCCAATTGTAGCCGTGCAGAATATCGCCCCGATATAACGGGGCGGCTACATTTCGTAATATTTAAAGAGTTGTAGCCACGGCGTTATATCGCCGTGCATAAAGAAAACAATATCAGCTTTTTTCATATGAATTTTGGATATCAACATGGCTAACTTTATTAACGAAATCCGATCAGCATCAGAACGGGGCGTGACCGTTTCCGAAAAAACTGCTCTGGCAATTCTTAACTCGACTCAGAGTGAGTTCCCGGAAATCATGGCTGCCGCCACACGGATGAGAAGGCATTTCTTCGGCGATCGTGTTATAATGTGTTCAATCCTCAATGCAAAAAGCGGTGCATGTCCCGAAAACTGCAAATTCTGCGCACAGTCTGTACACCATAAGACCAGTATTGAGATTTACGGCCTTCGTTCCAGCAGTCAGATAGTCAAGGCATACAAAACAGCGGCGAGATTTCCAATCACCCATTTCGGAATAGTGACAAGTGGTGAATCGCTGGATATAAAAGGTGTAAAGCAGGTTTGTGACGCCATACACAGTTTCAAAAAGAAAGGTGTAGAATGGTGTGCTTCACTCGGATCGCTTTCGGTTGAACGATTAAAACAGTTGAAAGCAGTCGGCCTTAAACGTTTCCATCACAATCTTGAAACCGCCGAAAGTTTCTTCCCGAAAATCTGCACCACACATTCCTATGCCGATCGTCTGAAAACCCTCAAGGCTGCAAAAAAAGCAGGACTGGAAATATGTTCCGGTGGTATTCTCGGTATGGGTGAAACAATCAGACAGCGAGTCGAGTTTGCGTTTACTCTCCAGCGGGAAAAAGTTAATTCCATCCCGCTGAATTTCCTGGTTCCAATAAAAGGTACAAAACTGGAACATATGTCACCGATGGAACCGCTGGATATCCTGCGATGCGTAGCCATGTTCCGCCTTACAAACCCGAAAGCAGAAATAAAGGTCTGCGCCGGCCGTATTTATCTGCGAGATCTTCAGTCAATGGTTTTTTACGCAGGAGCCACGGGAATAATGATCGGTAACCTGCTAACTGTTGCGGGAAGGGATGTTAAACAGGACCTTCAGATGCTTGAGGATTTGGAACTGAAAAAAAGACAAAGTTAAGAAAGGCACAGAGGCACAAAGTTCTCATGAAAGACATATACTCAAAGAATGGTAGGGCTGGCCGCTCCACGACCGCCGCGGCGCGCAAGGGACTGCGCGCCCTACCTGATCTGTTACACACGAACATTTCTGTGCCTCAGGAATAACCATGCACAGCGAAGAATGGATAAGCAGTATTTTGAAGGAATTGGAAAGCCAATCCCTCGACCGGCACCTGATCGTCCGGCCTGAAGCGGGCGGTAAAATTCACATTGATGGAAAAGTCATCCTGAATTTCTCCAGCAACGATTACCTGAACCTGGCCAATCATCCGGTTGTTGTTGAATCATCCATTGATTACGTGAAAAAATACGGATGCGGCGCGACTGCTTCCAGGCTCATGTCCGGTACACTCTCCTGCCACAAAGAATTAGAAAAAGCTTTGGCCGAGCTGAAATGTTATCCCGCGGCACTTGTTTTCGGTAGCGGCTGGCTTGCCAATGCAGGAACCATTCCTGTACTGGTTGAAAGAGATGACCATATATTCGCCGATAAACTTGTTCACGCCAGCATAATTGACGCAATTATCATGAGCAGGGCCAACTTCCACCGTTTCAATCACAATGATGCCGGACACCTTGCAGTGTTGATGAATAAATGTCCTGCAAAAGGTAGACGTCTTGTTGTAACAGAATCCGTCTTCAGCATGGACGGAGATATTGCTCCACTCCGTCAGATTGCAGACATTGCAGTGAAATACAATGCAATGATAATGGTCGATGAGGCACATTCCACTGGAATTTTCGGTTCAAATGGAAGCGGCCTGGTTCGTGAGCTTAATCTTGAATCGTTAGTCAACATTTCAATGGGAACACTAAGTAAAGCTCTTGGTGGTTATGGTGGTTTCATTGCCTGCTCAGAATCGATAAAAGAAGTCATGATCAACAAGGCAAGAACTTTTATTTATACCACGGCTTTGCCGCCGGCCGTGATTGGTTCCGCGCTTGGCTCATTAAAAGTTTTGAAAACAAATCCCGAACTGGGAAAGACGCTATTGAATAATGCAAGATTCTTCCGCGAAAGACTCAACGAAGCCGGATTAAAAACCGGTTCTTCAGAAAGCCAGATAATACCTGTCATGGTGGGCAATCCGGCAAAAACATTGGAACTGTCCCGTGAACTTGCCGGAAAAAATATTCTTGCTGTCGCGATCCGGCCGCCCACCGTTCCTGCTGAAACTGCAAGGTTGAGGCTTTCGGTTACCCTCGCCCATACACAAGAAGACATGACGCGGGCCGCAACGGTCATTGCCGAATGCGCCAGAGAAAAAGGCATAATATGAACAGCAGAATGATAATTATCACCGGCTGGGCGCATACGGCAGAAGATCTTTCACCATTATGTTCGCTGCTTTCTCCGAAATATGACATCCAGACAATATCAACCGGCAAACTCTTCTCCATGGCTGATATAAATTCTCAGTCATTGCCGCCGGTATCACACTACGCAAAAGCCCTACAGGGACTCATCTCGCGATCCAGCGAGCCTTCGGTCATCGTTGCCTGGTCCATGGGCGCACTCATCGCCATGGAAGCAATAACCAGCCTGTCGTTGCAGATAAATAAACTGATTATCGTAAGCGGAACGGCACGATTCTGTGCCAGTGAAGATTATCCCCGCGGTGTACCCGAATCAAATCTCAGGGCCATGACGGTCAATATAACAAAAAAAACTGATGAAACGCTTGCGTCTTTCTTTCGCGATGCAATGTTTCCAGAAACGAACAACAGACAAATCGTGGAACAGAAAATACAAAGAGCCATGCCATTGACCATCGATTGTCTGCGCGATGGGCTTGTTTACCTGCGCCAGGCCGATCTGCACCTAGAATTGTCAAAAATACGTGTTCCAACGCTGATTATTCATGGAAGAGAGGACAAAATTATTCCTGTTTCGGCCGGAGAATTTCTGGCGAGTAATATTTCCAACAGCCGCCTTGTTGTCCACAATGACACGGGACATACTCTAATACTTGACCATCCCGCCTTGATTGCAGAAGATATCCTCTCTTTTGTGGAGGCATAATGCCAATCAGGCGATACGATCAAAAATCAGTTGCCAGCCGTTTTTCCGCCGCGGCAGATACATATAACCGCCATGCTGACGTTCAATCCAAAGCTGCTTCCCGACTGATAAGATTGATTGATAATAATCCTGCAATTAAATCGATACTCGAGATCGGGTGTGGAACAGGAATACTTACGGCAAAACTGGCAAAAAAATTCCCGTCGGCCAGAATATGTGCTACCGACATTTCCAAAGGCATGATACTTGAGTCGAAGAAACAGCTTAAATCACAACAAAATATTAAATGGATAACCGGCGATTTTCGCGAATTGCCAGGACTCGGCAGATTCGACATGGTAACAAGCAGTTCATCACTTCACTGGATCCCTCCTCTTGACACAACATTCCAGAAAGTACAGACGCTTCTTAAAAAAAACGGGATATTCGCATTCAGCATGATGGTAAAGGGTACACTGGCAGAACTTCATACCGCCCGGAAAAGAGTTGTACCATCAAAAAGAGTTTCCAAACAATTACCTGCTCAAAAAGAGATTTTAAACTCCCTGAAGCGTTGTGGTCTGAAGATAATTCACAAGTACAACGAAACATGCCGTGTCACATTCAAGTCGGCGTCCTGTTTATTGAAATCACTGCATGAACAGGGTGTAACGGGCGGACCGTTTGCATCAGGAAAAACCCCCTTGAATCGCAGTGACCTCGCACGACTTGTTTCGTACTATAATACCCATTATAAATGCAGCGGTGGCAGTGTCTTCGCCACACATAAAGTATTGTATGTCGTAGCTAAAGAAAAAAACGCCCCGATATAACGGGGCGGCTACATCACATCGATTGTTGTAGCCACGGCGTTACATCGCCGTGTAAAAATGAAACATCATGATGTTGTAAAGTTATAACGTCGTAAAGAAATGGAAAATATGGCAAACGACTTATTCATAACAGGAACCGACACTGGTATCGGGAAGACTCTGGCTTCAGCTGTTTTACTTGCCAGCCTGCGTAAATCCGGTATTGATGCCGTCCCGATGAAACCGGTTCAAACCGGATGCAGTACCAGAAAGGGAAAACTTGTTGCACAGGATATTGAATTTGTCCTGAATTTTACCGGCATCAAGACCACGGCCACCGACAGGAAACTGATGTGCCCGTACAGGTTCAAACCCGCCTGTTCTCCTCATCTGGCCGCCAGAATAGCGCGAAAAACCATTTCATTTAACAGGATTGTTCATTCATTCAAGAAATTATACAGGAAACATCAGGCCGTGATTGTTGAAGGAGCTGGCGGTGTTCTTGTTCCGATTAACGGAAAGAAAACAATGCTTGATCTGATGAAAATACTCCGATTACCTGTAATCCTTGTGGCAAGCCCCGGACTTGGAACAATCAATCACGCTCTGCTCTCGATCAGGGAAATAAAACGCGCAGGATTGGATTTAAAAGGTGTAATTTTCAACCAGTCAAAACCCGGCCGCCCGGGATATATTGAGAAAGATAATTTCCAGACAATAGCTGCTTTGGGCAAGATAAAGATTCTTGGCTTTATCCCATTCAATTCTAAAATAAGGAGTAGACATTCATCGTAGGAGAAAAAATGAAGAAAACCGAAAAACTCATATCTCTGGTACTGTCGTTGTCTCTGATCCTGTCTTTTTATTCTGGTTGTGGAAACAATTCCAGTATCACCGGCAAAACAATGGAAATACCTGAATTGGGAATCTCAATGAACATTCCACAAGGCTGGAAACTTGATAATCCGGAAATGTGCCACAAGGGAGACAATACAGGATTATTAATGGAAGAGGGACTTGAAGGTCGAACCTTTGAAAAGTGTGCGGAGCAGATGTCGAAGGAATTCGGTAATAAGTTGATTTCAGAGAGTAAGTTGACAATCAACGGACACAACGTAATCAAAACGCTCGGCAATACGACTGAAGGTCATATGCTCGTCAGGGTGTACATACACAAGGGCGATAAAATTGCTGTTATCTCGTTTGTAATATTGAAAGATCAGTATCCGGAAAATGATCCCAAGTTGCAGGAATGTATTAAATCCATAAGAATCAAGTGAAACAGGAAATTTTATCTGTATGAATCCAATACCTTCGCGAAGAGATTTTTTAAAAATAGCCGGGCTCGGAACTCTTGTTGAATTAACGTTTTCAGGCTGTACCACGCAAATGAACGCCACAACCGAAACGGGAAAGAGACCAAATATTGTTGTCATTTTCCTCGATGATTCAGGGTGGGCTGACTTCAAGCCGTTCGGAAAGCCTTCGTATGACACCCCAAACGTTAAACAACTCGCCGCTGAAGGATGCTGCTTTCATAACTTCCACGTCCCGCAGGCTGTTTGTTCAGCTTCACGCGGCGCATTACTTACCGGCTGTTACCCTGAGCGAACCAAGCTGGTGGGTGCGCACGGCCCACGGGTACGCGGCATGGATCCAAAATGGGCAACAATAGCCCAGGTATTGAAAACCACCGGCTATCAGACCGCCGTTTTCGGAAAATGGCACATAGGTGATGAGACGGATACTCGGCCGCCTGCACGCGGATTCGATGAATCCTGCGGGCTGATGTATTCCAATGACATGTGGAGATTTCACCCTGGTACCCGTGGTTTCGATAAGTTTCCGCTCCAGTTTTGGGAGAACGGAAAAATTACCATCGAAGATGTATCCAGGGAACACCAGGAGCATCTCACAACCTGGTACACCGAACACGCGGTGGATTTCATCAAACGTAAAAAGGACAAGCCATTCTTTCTCTATATACCGCACAGTATGCCGCATGTTCCAATTTTCTGCAGCAGTAAATTCCGGGGCAAGTCGGGAACGGGCCTGTATGGCGACGTCATGATGGAAATAGACTGGTCTGTGGGCCAGATCATGAATACGCTCAAGAAAGCCGGCGTTGAGGACAATACGCTGGTAATCTTTTCCTCGGACAACGGACCATGGATTTCTTACGGGAATCATGCAGGCAAAACGCCTTACCGTGAGGCAAAAGGAACGGGCTTTGATGGCGGAACCCGCAGTGCGTGTATCATGAAGTATCCCGGAAAAATCATACCGGGCACCGTGTCGCAGAAAATGATCTGCACGATAGACATTTTGCCGACACTGGCCCACCTGGCAGGCGCCAGGCTTCCAGAGAACCCGATTGACGGTAAAAACCTCTGGGATTTGATAACCGGCCGGGGTGACACAACGAATCCACACGAGTACTACGCTTTTTCCACCGGGAATACATTTGAGGGGTTGTTCAGCGGCGATGGCAGATGGAAACTTCACGTGCCGCATCAGTATCGCTCCCTGGTAAAAGCCGGTAACGATGGTCAGCCGGGTATATATGAGCAAAAGCGGATCGGGCTTTCACTTTTTGACATGGAGAATGATCCCCTGGAAACAACAAATGTAATCGACAAATATCCCGAAATTACTTCAAGGCTTCAAGTGTTAGCCAACAAGCACAGGGAAAAATTCTACGACGCAAGTAAGCACTAAACCGGAAATGATTTTTAACTAACTTGGTTTCATAACGGTAAACAGCAGGTTTACCGACTATTGACAGGAAGGAACAATAACATGTCAACATTCATAAGAATCAGCGGAATTATCTCCATTGTAACGGCGCTGCTGTGCCACTCATTATCGGCGGCGACGTCAGAGGATTATATTCGCGTCCTTGAAAAATGGAATTCAACAGCCCGGAAATGGACTCATGAAGTTCCGGGAAACGACAACATACTTTACTATAGCACAGGCGGTCATGAGAACTGGGCCGTACAGGCGCATTGCACTGCCTTTGCCGCCATCGCGGTGCTGGCAACAGCGCCGGAACTGGACGAGAACCGAGCTGGGGAGACACGTGAACAACTTCGCCTGCGGGCCCTGAAAATGTTACGCTATGTCCTGCATACCCATAAGAGCGGTGACACAAATTGTACCACAGGCCAGGGTTGGGGCTATAGCTGGATCAGCGGCCTTGCGCTGGAACGTATGTCCCATGCATTCACCGCCCTGAAGCCCTGGTTAACCGATGATGACCGTCAACGCATGCGTAACGTACTGATAGCAGAATGCGATTTTCTGCTGAAAGGCTATCCCGTAGTTGGAGCAATAGATGCAGCTACCGGCAAGAACAAACCGGAAAGTAACATCTGGAACGGCGCTATGCTCTACCGAACTGCCTTACTTTATCCTGATGCGCCACATGCAGCAAAATACAGGGAGAAAGCCTCGTCACTCCTCCTCAATGGCATTTCCATCCCGTCGGATGCAACAAGCGAAACAATCTATTCCGGGCGCCAACTCAAACATTGGCATGTTGGCCCAAACTATACAGAGAATTACGGTCTTAACCACCACGGCTATCTGAATCTCGGTTACATGGAAATCTGCCTCTCCAACATCGCCATGCTTCACTTTTTCTGTTTGGACAACGGAATCCCGATCCCTGAGGAACTCTATCATCACTGCGACAAGCTCTGGGAATTGACCAAGAGCCTGACGTTCGGTGACGGCCGCTTGTGGCGGATCGGCGGCGACACGCGTATGCGTTATTGTTATTGCCAGGATTATACAATACCTGCTTGGCTGATGATCACCGATCATTTTGGTGATCCTGATGCAACGAAATTTGAAGATAGCTGGCTCAAGATAGTTGCCGGTGAACAGAACAATAATCCGGATGGCGCATTTCTCAGTGGTCGTCTGGCCAAGTTGAGGGATGTCTCGCCGTTCTACTACTGCCGGCTGGAAGGTGACAGGGCCGCTTCAATGTCGATGGGTGCTTACTATAGGCGTCTGCTCGCCCGGAAGAAACCAACCAAATCAACCAATTTCAGTCCACTTAAGGCATGGTCGGACGAATTTCATGGCGCTGTAATGGTCAAGGGTCAGCGTCGTTTAGCAAGCTGGGTTTGGAAATCGGCACAACGTCCGTGTGGCACTGTGGTTCCCGCCAACCGCTCCGATATGGTTGAGTGGCAATGGAATCTGGCAGGTCTGATAAAAGGTACAGGATGCAACTTCGAGGCCATACCTGATAAGAAATATGTTCTGCATACGTTCGAAGGGGGATTTGCCACCTGTGGCAATTACAGATGGGATGCCTCTGCCAATCCCGGGGAAGGATCGTCCCGGGAAGAAGTGGCCCTGGTCCACACCGCCATGGTGGCGCTTCCTGACGACGCGACTACTGTGATTCTTCAACACGCCACTACGACAAGGCCGGTTTTTATCAATCAGATCCTGGGACTTAACTACAACATGCCCAACGACGTTTTTAACCATGGGATCCGAACATATCGCTTCGAAGGTAAAGATAGAAAGATCATCGGGGCAGGAACCGGCGAAAATCCTGTCCGCGAAGTTCTTGCCTGCGGAAAAGATCTGCAGATCGATGGACGAGTCAATGTCAGCGTTATCTATGGTGCCGATGGAGTTTCACTGTTCCGCCCCGGCGCACGTAACGCCAATATGGCTCACAACATCCCGATGACATTCAGCGGAGCGGGCGCCAGCCTGTATTGCGATGTTATCAGTATACCGGCCCTGGATACGCAGCGATACTACAACGCCAACGAAGTCCTGTATGATATCGGCGCAGTTATCGGTGTGGACTTCCAAGCCGCGACAGTCTCTCATGCTAAACCCGACAGTCTTCTTAAAATTGTAGAGGTAACCGGCGCCGATCAGGTCCGCTATGTGATTGCCGCTAATTTCAGCGATAGTCCTCAACAAGGTACCGTACCGTTCTCAGGTAAGTTTGAAAACCTTTGCGGAAAAGCTACCACAGAAGACAAGGACAGTATTCAACTGGATCTTCCAGCAAAAGAAGTCATCGTTCTGAAACTGAAAGCCAAGTCCTGAACAGTACAAGCCATTATTTTTCATTTCTTAATGGGAAATTCGAAAAGGCTTATACTGAGTGGCGGGACCTTGAGCGTACCATCAAAACCAGCTGGTTTCTCAACAACATCCAGACGGATCGGCGCAGACGCTTCATTGAAGGCCAGTGGATCACTGCCGGTAATCGTCCATACGCGACCATTTGCCGCCGCTTTCAAATCCTTTATAGTTACGGGCACCTCGGCAGGTTGCGTAAGCGGGTTGACGACGCCAATTGTGATCTTCTTCCTATCAACGCTTAGCGCAGCGGCAACATCTATATCTTTTACTTCGCCTTCTATCGCCAGTGGCAGTGTGCCAAAGTGCCGGCGGTACAGCATCAATGGAAGGGCAGTGGCATCGAGAAATGCCTCCGTCTTCGTGGTCTTGATGCAGCCGATAACGTTGATCGTCTGTGCATAAAAAGCCGCAGCTATGATGTCAGTACAGCGGAAATATTCATGCAGGCCGGCCGCGATACCGAGCGCGTCCTTGAGAAAATACCGCGTACCCAACTCGCCGTACAAATGCGGGCCATACCAGTAATTCCACTCGTCCATCGAAATGCGTATGTCCTTCCCGGTAAGCGACGGCATCTCACCACGCAGTTTGCGGTGACCTTCTGCAATGCGATGGATGTTATCGGGTATCAGCCGGACATGTGCCGGTACGTCGTCCTTTTTATTGCAGTAGAAATGCTCCGAGATCCAGTCCATTGAGTCCGCGCACTTTTCCATCATGCCTGTAGTCCAGTCACGCTTCTCGTTCGGAAAATGTTTTTCGATCTTGAAACCAAGTGCACCAACACCTACAACCTTGATCGATGAATCAATAGCTTTCATGCGCATTACGGTTTCGTTGTGCTTAAGGATGTAATGATTAAGGGCCATGAACCCAAGCTGCCAGGGGCCGTACATTTCGTTACCAATCCCCCACCATCGTACCGAGTAAGGTTTTTTGTTCCCATTGGCAGCACGGATGGCGCCCATCGGTGTTGTTGCCGCGCCGTTGACGTACTCAACCCACTGGCCGGCAGAATATGGTCCACCTAAGCCGGTGTTGACGACGATAAGTGGCTCAGTTTTGATCTCGCGACAAAAATCCATGAATTCGTCGGTGCCAAAATCATTATGTTCAACACCAGTCCATGCCGGGTTCTTCCGCGGCGGGCGGCGGTCACGGTCACCAATGCCGTCGCGCCACTCGTAACCGCTGGTAAAATTGCCACCCGGCCACCGGTAAATCGGGGCGTTGAGTTCACGTAATTTTGCCAAGGTATCAGCGCGCATACCACGGATGTTGTCCGCCGGCATTAATGAAACTGTTCCCACGAGGCAGGCGGCGCCGGTCACAGCAATTTCCAGTTCGCCCTTATCTGTCGATTCGATGGCCTTGAAACTAAACTCATGTTTTGCGTATCGATCTCCCACTTTACGGATCACAGTGCATCCTTCAGATCCCTTAAGTGTGATCTTAACCTCACCTTTTCCCTTCGGCGCACATAACCAGATGTAGCCCACATACTTTTTCCCTTTTACAAGACCTAGATCTTTTTGACGAAGACCGCTGCCGGCGGCAACCTGCGGCGTATGGATACCGACGAACGGTTGTGTGGTCTCCATCGTCACAGACCCGGCCGATCCCATGACCTGCCACGGCGAACTACCAACCACCGGGAAGGGCTGGTCATTCAGTTTGATGTAAGGATTGTATTCATCGGTAACCGGGAAATAGAATTTACGGTCCTCCAGCATTTCTGCCCAAATACCGCCATAAATGCATCGCCCGAGGTGCTCGATAAACTGGCCGTAAATGTAGCTGGAAATCGGCGGCCGTGTTTTAGAGATATCGATCTGCACCTGTGCCAGAATGAGTTCAACCATACCAAACCCGATACTGCATGCCAAAATCACTATTTTAGTCATTTGCTTCATATCCTGTCTCCTCCATTAAATAACTCCTCTGCGTTTGATTTCATTTCCCTGCCGAATAATTCTGCATCAGAAATTCAACAGAAGTCAACGCCAATGACTCTGATTATCAGAATGACAGAATTAGCAGGAAATGATTGAATATCCGGCAATGAATTCGAAGCAATACAGGCAGGCTGACCGCTCGTGTATCTGGCACCCATACACGAAGTTTTCCTCCATCAACAGGGAAGATTTTCCGGTCATAATACGCGGAAAAGGAATTTACCTCTATGATACCGACGGGAACCGATGGCTGGATGCCATATCATCGTGGTGGGCCTGTGCGTTGGGACATAATCACCCACGCATCGTTTCTGCGATCAATAAGCAGGCAAAAAAACTTCAGCACAGTATCTTGGGTAACCTCTCGCATCCGCCGGCAATAGAACTGGCATCAGAACTGGTCAAATTATTTCCGAATCGAAAACGGCGTGTGTTGTTTGCAAGCGACGGAGCGAGCGCAGTTGAGGCCGCACTGAAAATTTCATTGCAATACTGGCATAACATTGGTCGTCCAGAGAAAAACAAATTCGTCTCTCTGGAAAATGCCTACCACGGTGACACACTTGGCGCTGTCTCGGTTGGAAAACTGGAACAATTCCACAAACAATATGATCCCCTGCTCTTCCCGGTATTCCGTGCCGAATCGCCATGCTGCGGAACCTGTATTCACGGCAAGAAGCCTGAAACCTGTAAGGTCGAATGTTTTACTTCCATGGAAAAGATTTTCCAGAAACATTCTTCTAAACTTGCGGCGGTGATTGTCGAACCACTGTGCCAGTGTGCAGCAGGGATGAGAATCTATTCACCCAGATATCTCCAGAAACTCGCTTCTCTGTGTAAAAAGTATAACGTTCTGCTCATCGCTGATGAAATTGCAGTTGGTTACGGTCGAACTGGAAAAATGTTCGCCTTCGAACATGCACAGATAGATCCTGATATCGTCTGCATCGGCAAGGCAATGTCGGCCGGCTATCTGCCAATCAGCGCAACAGTTGTTAAAGAGAAGATCTTCAAAACGTTTTCCGACACACCTGATGATCATACCTTCTATCATGGCCACACTTTTGCGGGTAATCCGATAGCCTGTGCTGCAGCACTGGAAACACTCAAAGTTTATAAAGACGAAAACATCGTGGCAAGGGTGGCAGTAACAAGCAAATTGCTTGCAAAGAAGATGTCGAAACTGCGGGACCTGCCAAATGTGCTTGATGTCAGATGTCTCGGCATGATCGGTGCGGTTGAGCTTGGAGGCTCAAAAGGTATCCAGATCGCTCTCTATATAAGGAAAGAAATGCTAAAAAGTAAAATTCTTGTCCGCCCGCTGGGCAATGTGATCTACCTGATGCTGCCACTGGTTACCCCGAAAAAGATTGTTTCATCAACTGTCTCGCTGCTGCGAAAGATATTAGAAGAAAAGGCTTATATCACTTGATCGGTTGCCTTTCCTCCTTCAGGACTTTTCCGTCCTGAAGCGTGATGATACGGTCGGCGAGATAACCCAACGCAAGGTTGTGAGTTGTAATCAGAATACTTATTCCCTGGTCACGGACCAGGTTCCTGAACAGATCAAAGATGCTTTTGGAGTTAGCGGAATCAAGGTTACCTGTAGGTTCATCGGCAATAAGAAGCCGCGGTTTTATAATCAACGCCCGTGCGATTGCTGCTCTCTGCATCTGGCCGCCCGACAGTTCGTTTGGAAGATGGTTTGCGCGGTCTTCAAGTCCGACTTTGCGCAAAGTATCCAAAGTTAAGGCACGATCCGGTTTTTCCCTGAGGAACAAAAGCGGCAGTTCCACGTTTTCAGCCACCGTGAGAGTCGGGAGCAGGTAAAATTTCTGGAAGACAAAGCCCATGGTTTTTCTCCGGACACCGGCCAGCTCATCTTCTGAAAGACCAGTCACGGCCGTTCCTTCAACCGACAACGTTCCTCCTGTAGGCACATCAAGACATGAAAGCAGGTGTACGAGCGTTGTCTTGCCGGAACCGGATGGACCGAGTACCGAAACCATTTCGCCCGTACGGATATCGATATTTATACCATCGACGGCTTTCACCGTTTCGTTGCCACGGTGGTAGTAACGTTCAAGTCCCCTGCCCTCTATGATTGTTTTCCTGTTTTCCATCAGTCCATGCCTTCGCGTATCGCGTCTATTGGGTGCATTGAAGCCGCCCGCCAGGCGGGATAAAGCCCGGCGAAGAATCCAACAATTATTGCCCCCAGCAGGACACCGGCAACTATCTGCCAGTTGATAAGAACAATACTGCCCTGGACCCCCAGGTTGATAAGTTTCTTTATCGCCGATTCAACGAGATGCGAGCCCGCAATGGCAAGTATCGTGCCCGCAACGGCGCCAATGATACAGATGACAAGCGTTTCGAGCCAGATAAGCTGGAAGATATCGCCGCGGAACGCCCCGATGGCTTTCATCACGCCAATCTCGCCAGTGCGTTCGTATACACTCATCAGGATCGCGTTGATCACGCCAATCAGGGCAACAATGACCGCAATGATTGTCACTGCGGCAATCATAGTCTGGGCCGTGCCGACGAGCATCACCAGCGTACTCTTTACCTGCTGTAAACTGACAACCTGCACAGCCGGCAGACTGACCCAGCGCGACTCGAATTCCTGCAGTTTCGCACCGCTAAATTGCTTCATCTTGATGCCAAGAATGGTGAGTTCATCAGGACGGTTGAACAGCTTCTGAGCCGTCTTCAGCGGCAGGAAAACGGTGCCATCGTCCTGCGTTCCCGTGCGCTTCAGGATACCGGCAATTTTGAAGGTTTTTTGAACAGGCTTGCTCTGGCCCTGCGGCGAGATAGTAGCGATGAACTTGTCACCTACCTTCCTCTGTTCGTAAGTGGCGGATTCATAACCCATCACCACTTCGTCTTCAGATTCCGCACCAAACCAGCGCCCGCCATCGAACCCCCGGCCGGTTTCAAATTCCAGCCACGGTTTCATCTCCATGTAACTTTGAACTTCGATACCGGCGAATATCGCGAAAGCACCCCCGGAACTGTCACTTATACTGCTTGCTTCCTTCTCCGCCAGTCCGATAAAGATCGGCGTGATACTCCCGATGTCTGGATCACTGCGCACTTTGTTGAGCGTATCGGCCGGCAGATAGAGCAGGCCGGTTCCGCCTTTCAGCATCATTGTGGCGGCCTCGTAAGGACAGCCCTTTGCCATGATCATCACCTGGAAACCAAGCCGGTCAATGCTCCTTTCGATGGCATTCCGGTATCCCATATTAAAACCGGCAAGGCTGACGGCAACAGCTACTGCGAGAGCCACACCGGCAATCGTCAGCACCGATCGTACCGGTCGTCGCCGCAGGTTTTTGAAAGCCATGGAAACAAATCGCATTGTCACCTCTTTGAAAACTCAACCCCTTCTCCGGCAAACTGATATTCATCGCCCACTTTAACTATGCGTCCCTCGACTGTTGCAAAAGATCCGATATTCTGGGGAAGTTGGGGAGTCACATCACCCATTTCGACTCTAAGCTGCTTGCGGTTTCCGTCCTCAAGAAAGAACCAGCATCCGGAAGCCGGGCACTGCCGTACTATCTTCCCTTTGATGCGGAACTCGCCGTTGGTGAAACCGGCCGGGTTTGTTGCAATCTCGCCTATCTGCGTTTCACGTGCACCGGTGAATGCGCGGCCATGATGGTCTGGCTGACTGAAACGCCACCCGAGATATCCAAGCGCCAGCACAAGAATCGCAGCACACATTATCAATATGCCTCGCATTTATTTTCCCTCCTTCTTACCTGCATCAGCTGTTTTCTTCTTTGCTTCTGTAGTACCGCACTGTGTGCGGTAATCGCGTCACACAGTGACGCGCTACATGTACCACATCGTCCATCAGACAAACCTCTTCTGTAGTACTATGTGCGGTAATCGCGTCACACAGTGACGCGCTACAGTAAAACAACCGCTACAATCCTTTCCTCTTTGCAAGTTCGTCCTGAGCCTTTCTGTAGAAAGGTTCGTTCTTTCGATTATAAACGAAAATGTCGATAAGTATCAGGTCTTTTCTCACACCGCGTAATGCTGCCGCGTAATCAGCGGAAGCCTGACCCTCCGGAATCGGGCTTTTTATTTGTGCAATCCTGTCGTTCGTTGAGGCAGGTTCCACAACAGCGAAATAATCATGCTTGTAGAAATCGGCAAGGGTAAGTCCGTTAAATTGCGCAAGGAAATCCTTCTTCTTGAGTGCTTTAGCTACAGTGCTCTCGATCCGCTGGAAGAACATGCGCAGAATGGCGCCTGTTTCTGGATCAACCGACATGAATATCTGTATCACGCCGCCTTCACCGGGCACATTCACTCCATGGACATAGCCGATGATCTTTTCGCCATTAAAAATCGTGTATAAAGTGTAAGGCGTTTCAAATGTTTCATAAACCGGATCAAGATCGCTACCAAGCCGTTCCTTCAATTCGCTGAACAGTTCCTTTCCGTTTTTCATCAGGTCAAACTGCCTGACCTCTTCCTTGTACGTGGTCATTTCCGGAAAGAGGAACTTCAGGTCCTGCGCCGGATTACTGAGCGTACAGCCAACGGCCGCACCGGCATCGGTGGCAAGAAATGAACATACCACCAGAATGACAAGAATCAGGGCCTTGCAATATTCTTTGTACAAATACTTTATTTCGAATTTATAGTTCATAGTCACTACAAACCGCTTCTGTAGTGCCGCACTGCGTGCGGTAACATCCTTCACCAGTAACGGTAGTATTGAACCGAAACGATGACATCATTCTGGCCTTCCTGCTGTTCCAGTTGCTTTTCAATGTTCAATTTTACCCAATGTAGAGTCGTATTGCCAACATCATTACGGAAATACCACGTGAACTCACCGAACAGCGATTCATCGGCAAGATCGTTCTCCGTGTCGCGCGAGAACCTGCGATACTGGCTTGCCAGCCCCCATTTGCGCGAATGGTTGAGGAAATCAGCCTGATACAACTGCCCGAAAATATCGTCATCATCGTCTTGTCCTGTACTGAGTTCGGCAGTTAACGACATTGTGCCACCCGGCACAATATGAGTGTAACGCCCGTCAACTCCTTCGCGGATGGTGTCGACAGTATCTGTGTCCTCCCGCCGTGGTTTATTGCCCGTATGTTTTATGGCTGTGCTTTTCATAAGTCGCTCACCGGTCATGAATGACAATCCACCTTCAAGTCCATAATTGTTGAGATATTTACCGGCCAAGCTGAGTCGCGTTACGGCGAGCCCATGCTGGCCATCGAATGACATGTCGTAACCGGAGCCAAGCAGGTAAGAAACGTTGTAGTCCAAGTCAGGCGTTAACGAACCCCATAATCCTGCACCCCAATCGCGTTCGAACCCGAAATTCTCCTCGTTGGAAAGTTGCAGAAGAGTACCGTGTGTGTCGGTTTGGAGATTGATGCCGAATGGCACATAAGAGCGCCCGACACGCAGGTTGAACCTGCCGGCATTGTCACCGCGCGTTTTGTCCGACATCAGCGGATTCAGTATGTTGTAAAAGTCTGCATAGACATTGTGGTACTCCGTATAGAAACCGTCGCGGTCGGCGCCTTCCATATCGTTTACCACAGGCAGGAAATGGTCGCGCCGAACCAGCCGCATCTGGAGATCGAACGCCGCATATGTTGATGTCCGGGTGGAAAACTTTTTGAGAATTTCAAAGCCGATTGACTGACGACTGTAGATATTGCTGGAAGACGGTGCTTCATCGCTCCAGGCAAATTGGGAGAAGATTTCCTTTTTGAAAGTGAAATTGTCATGCGTGAACCGGCTGAACGCGTTTTCATCAGCGGCGGTTGATACCTTGCCGGTTGCGGCAGATATACCGGCAAACGGGTCAGGAGCTTCAGCAGAATAAATCGTTTCGACAGTGAAGGCCACGAACCAACAAGCCAGAAATAAGGACATACTATCCGGTACTTTTATCAAGCTCATTCGCATACCCGTTATTCTTCTCCACGAACCACCGTAAATCAAGCCCGGAAACCTCTGAAGGCTGTCGCACCGTACTGCGTTAGGTAATCCTACCTGTAGTACTATGTACGGCATTGTCCATATCTGTAGTACCACACTGTGTGCGGTAACACCGCGCCACACAGTGTCGCGCTACAGGTTCTTCACCATTCTTCAGGCAAATCTCTTCTGTAGTGCGGCACTTTGTGCCGCAATAACCGCATGTGTAGTACCGCACTGCATGCGGTAACCGCGTCACACAGTGACGCGCTACAATTCCCTATCCTTGCTTTTTATCCTGATTTTTTTAGTCTATTACCAGTTGTTCGGAGACAAGACAAAATGAAATTGAGCGATCTAGGTTTTGATAACTGGTTTGAAGCGCATGTCGAGGACTCGCGTCAAGCCGACCAGGGTATTGCCCGCGTGACAACAGTTGACCGGGACGCTTATCTTGTCAGAAATGAATTCAGGGAGATCCCCGCGGAACTTGCAGGAAAATTCCGGTTCCGGGTTGAGTCCTCATTTGACCTGCCGTGTGTCGGCGACTGGGTCACCGTGCAGTACCACAACGCTGACACCTCGGCCATTATCCATGGAGTCCTACCCCGAAAGACGTTCTTGCGCCGCAAATGCGCCGGCGAGAACGTGGACTTCCAGATGATTGCAGCCAATATCGATATCGCTTTCATCGTTCAATCGTGTCACTTCGACTTCAATCTACGGAGACTTGACCGGTACCTGGTAATGGCGACCGATGGCCGGGTTGAGCCGATGATCCTCCTGACCAAGACCGACTTGATCCCTCACGATGAACTGGAGCAGACTCTTGCGACTATAGGACGGTCCGGCGTCACTGCCAAAGTCCTCGCCATCAGCAACATAACTGGCGCCGGATTTGATGAATTCAGAAGTGTATTAGTGTCGGGGCGCACGTGTTGCCTGCTTGGGTCATCGGGAGTCGGCAAAACCACGCTCATCAACCGCCTGATCGGGCATGATGCTTTTGACACAAAGGCCGTCAGTGGAACGGGAGAAGGCATACACACAACAGCGCGCCGGCAGCTCATCGTTCTTGAACAAGGCGCGATGTTGATTGACACGCCTGGCATGCGAGAACTGGGCCTTCTGGACGCCAATGATGGCGTAGACCAGAGTTTTGAAGATATTCACGACCTCTCCATGAACTGTCGCTTTGCCAATTGTAGTCACACCCAGGAACCCGACTGCGCAGTCCTGGAAGCAATCGCGAACGGTGATTTGAGTGAAGAACGTTTTTGCAGCTATGTAAAGCTCAAGAAGGAATCGGAATATCACGCAATGTCATATTTAGACAAACGCAATAAGGACAGGGCATTTGGACGCTTCGTCAAGTCAGTAAAGAAGCATATGAAAAAACGATAGAATATTTGACAGGATAACAGGATGGGGAAAAAGTGTGTAACCGCAGACCTGTCCTGTCGAATGAAGAGATGAACACCGACGAAGAAAAAATGAGACTCAGGCGAACAGAGGAACTGCCAAACGTGGCGGGTGGTAGTGAGGTTTTAGAACGCGCCGCCGGACGCAGCGGGGAACTCGTCCTGCGCCGCAGCGGCGCGGACCTGGAAGTCATCGCTGGTGGCACATTCCTGATCTCGAGCGCGAATACAGCATCGAGTGTGGCACTCATCACCGCCGGGTTACCCTTCCTCAAGGACAGAGACACATCTTTGCGCGGTATCGAGGTGCTCATCGGCGGTCTCGGGCTGGGGTACGCGCTCGACGCGGCGCTCGCCGAACGCCGTGTGGTGCGCGTTACCGTTGTCGAGTACGAACCAGTGATCGTCGAGTGGTTCCGTAAATATGGTGAAAAGCGCGCAGAGCTGTTTGCCGCTGGAGAAACCACCGCACGCGCCCGTGTCCTGGTCAACGATGTCGCCAATGTGATGCGTGAGAACCCGGGCGCCTTCGACCTGATCGCGCTCGATACGGACAACGGGCCGGACTGGCTCGTGCGCGAAAGCAATGCCGGCCTCTACGACGAGGCCGGGCTGGCGCTAGCGCACAGTGCCCTGCGCCCAGGCGGCGTCGCAGTGTTCTGGTCCCCTGAGCGCTACGACTGGTTCGCCGCGCGACTGGCGACGACATTTTCCCAGGTCAATGAGGTCGCGGCCCACGACCTCATAGGTGGCCGGAGCCACGAGTACACCATGTACGTCGCACAGCGCGAGGTAGACTAGCAACACAGCCGGTGCGTAAAAGACACGCGCTGGTTTCACCGCAAAATGCGCACCACTTAAACCGTACACCAACTTATAATTTGCCGTGTTTATTATACTGGCAAAAACAATTGATATCGGCTATTAACGCCGGCTGGAACAACAGACATGAATAACTGGTGGCAATTAAATATTGAAGAAACGGTCAAGCTCCTCTCGAGTAATGCGGAGAACGGGCTTCCGGACATGGAAGCAAAACGCAGGCTGACAGACTCAGGGCCGAACCAGCTTGCCGAAAAGAAATCGGCGTCACCGTGGGTGCTCTTCTTCGACCAGTTCAACGATTTTATCATCTGGGTATTGATCGGCGCCGCTCTGATTTCCGGTTTTCTCAAGGAATGGATTGATTCCGCGGCGATAATAGCCATTGTCATACTCAATTCCGTTCTCGGTTTTATCCAGGAATACAAGGCTGAGAAATCGCTTGCCGCCCTGAAAAAAATGTCCAGCCCCATTTCCAAGGTAATCCGTGACGGCAAACAGTCTGCCATTCCTTCAACAGAACTGGTTACAGGTGATCTTGTGATTCTCGAGTCCGGTGACCACATACCGGCAGACAGCCGTGTCGTCTGGCACACCTCCAACTTCAGCGTACAGGAAGCAAGTCTTACGGGCGAATCCACCCCTGTTGCAAAAATCTCCGGCCACCTGGATGGAAAAGACATCCCACTGGCAGACAGGACAAACATGGTGTTCATGGGAACATCTGCTGTTTCCGGAAAAGCCAAGGCCTTTATTGTCGAAACGGGCATGAAGACGGAACTGGGTAAGATAGCAGGCATGATCCAGGGTATTGAACGTGAGTCAACCCCACTCCAGAAGAAACTCGAGGAATTCGGCAAGTGGATAGTCTATCTCTGCATTGGTCTTGTTGCCATCGTTTTCCTGCTGCAATGGCTCCGTGGAGGAAAACTCATAGATGCTTTCCTCACTTCTGTAAGTCTCGCCGTGGCGGCGATCCCGGAAGGACTGCCGGCCGTGGTCACTATTGCCCTCGCACTCGGTGTACAGCGAATGGTGAAGCGCAACGCTTTGATAAGAAAACTGCCTTCTGTCGAAACTCTCGGCTGTGCCACCGTAATCTGTTCCGACAAGACGGGCACCCTCACGAAAAACGAAATGACAGTCCAGGCTATGGTCGCCGGCGGAAAGCAGTTCTCTGTGACGGGGACGGGCTACGAACCATCCGGAGAATTCATCATGGACGGCAAGGCCATCAATCCTGTGGATTATCCGGAACTCAAGTGGACCCTGCTTTCAAGTATCCTGTGCAACGGTGCAGAACTCATAAAGAAAGATGGGAGTTACCGCATAGTCGGTGATCCCACGGAAGGCGCCCTTCTGACCGCTGCAGAAAAAGCCGGCCTGAAGAAAAATGATGCGGAAAAGGAATATATCTTTGTTGATGAAATTCCGTTCGATTCCGACCGGAAAATGATGACGATTATAAGGCAAAAAGGAGATAAGACCTACGCATTTGTAAAGGGCGCACCGGATATCCTCCTCAAGAACTGTTCCCAGATCGAAGCCGGCGGCCAGGCCAGGGCAATTACAAACAACGATTTTTCCGATATTCTCAAAGCTAACGGCTCAATGGCAGCCCAGGCCTTGCGCGTTCTTGCCATAGCCTATCGTACGCTTGATAAACCTTATTCAAGTTATAAACCGGAAGAAATTGAAAAGAACCTGATATTTGCCGGTCTGGTCGCAATGATTGATCCGCCCCGGGAAGAAGCAAAGCGCGCGGTTGAGGCGTGCAAGAGCGCCGGGATCCGGACGGTCATGATCACGGGAGACCACCGCGATACGGCGGTTGCAATAGCAAAACAGCTTGGATTTTTCACCGAGGATTCCATTGCTCTTACCGGTGAAGAACTGGACCGCCTTTCTGATGATGAGCTCCTTTCGAAGGTCGAGAAAACGCCGGTGTATGCCAGGGTCTCGCCCGAGAATAAACTGAGAATAGTCAAGGCATGGAAAAAACTCGGGCATGTTGTCGCCATGACTGGCGACGGCGTGAACGATGCGCCCGCAGTCAAGGAAGCCGACATCGGAGTTGCCATGGGTATTACGGGCACCGACGTCACAAAGGAAGTTTCAGACATGGTCGTCACGGACGACAACTTTGCGTCCATTGTGGCCGCCGTGGAAGAAGGCCGCGGAATCTACGACAATATCCAGAAGTTCATACATTACCTGCTTTCCTGTAATGTCGGTGAAATCATGGTTATGTTTATATCCTCGCTTGTCGGCCTGCCGGTGCCATTACTCCCGGCCCAATTGCTGTGGGTCAACCTGGTAACCGACGGACTTCCGGCCTTGGCGCTGGGCGTTGATCCGATTAACAAAAACATTATGAAAAGGAAGCCGCGCAAGGCCGATTCAAAGGTTATTGATGGAAAGCACGCGCGACTCATGGTGGGCCAGGGATTTGTCATTGCCGTGTGCGCGCTTTCGGCCTTCTGTTTCATATATTTCCTTGAGAACCGTTATTCCCTCAAGGAATTCTTTACTTCTCTATTCACGCTTAACATTGAACACTTGAAACAGATGTTAACCATACCGGAAGCAGCCCGCAATGAACTGCTTGCCAAGGCGCGTACTGTCGGATTTGTTGTATTGGCGTTTTGCCAGGATTTCCAGTCGTACAACTGCAGGAACCAGACGGAATCGCTCTTCAAGATCGGTCTCTTTTCAAACAAAAGATTGATTGGTGCAACGATAGTCTCGATGACTCTCAATACACTGGCAATATATTGTCCTTTCTTTAACACGATTCTCAAGACAGTTCCGCTGACCCTTGTTGAACTGCTTATTGTCATCGTCATGTCTTCCATTCCGTTATGGGTCATGGAGGCTGTGAAGTTTGCGAAAAAGTCATCCAAACAGCCCGAAAACGTGGGATAGAACAGGTTCGGCAAGTTGACTTGATACCGTCAGATGGTTTACATATAATTACAGGTAATCTTGTCATGGAACAGCATTTTCCAATTATAAAGAAGATTGAGCCGTTTGCCGGAATGGCTGTGATAGCGCTGATCATTCTCGGCTGTTTCATCATATTGAGACCTTTTCTCTCCGCCATTCTATGGGCCGGTATTCTCTGCTATTCAACCTGGCCATTGTTTATCAGGCTTGCACACATTCTCCGTGGCCAAAGGCATTTGGCGGCACTTCTCATGACCCTGATTGTCACATCTGTCTTGATCGTTCCTTTCGTCATAGTCGGCATAAAAATGGCGGAGAACATGTCGCAGGCGATTGATTTTATAAAAACTTTTATGACCAGCGGTTCTTCTGAACCGCCAGAATGGCTGCAGAATCTTCCGCTTGTTGGAGCCGACATTACTTCCACATGGCAGGACTACTCAAAGGATCCGGAAAAACTGGTCGCTGTGGTAAAGGAATTTTTTACCAAGTCAGGAGGATGGTTAATGAGGCGCAGTCTTGATCTGGGTCACGGGATTCTGCAACTGACGCTGAGTGTATTCATTGCTTTTTTCTTCTACTGCAGCGGCGAGAAAGTGATGTCTGCATTTTCCGGCTGGGGAAAGCGCATTGTAGGCGATTCCGCCCAGCACATCTTTAAGATCATAGGCAACACGGTCAACAGCGTTGTTTATGGCCTCCTGGGCACTGCACTTGCGCAGGGAATTTTTGCAGCCATCGGTTTTAAGATAGCGGGCATACCATCCGCCCTGTTGCTCGGCCTGATAACATTCTTCCTCGGGTTTGTACCTGTAGGTCCGCCTTTCATCTGGGTTCCTGCAACAATATGGCTGTTTTACACGGGCCATATTGGCTGGGGTATTTTCATGGGTATCTGGGGATTTCTTATCATATCCGGAGTGGATAACGTAGTCCGTCCTTACCTGATAAGCCGGGGGATCAATCTACCTTTCATTCTTATTCTACTTGGTGTCCTTGGAGGGGTACTCGCTTTCGGGTTCATAGGTATCTTCATAGGGCCGTCTCTCCTCGCGGTGGGATATTGTCTCATCCGGGAGTGGAGCGTTTCCAGAAAGCAACCAAAACCTGAAAACCCGGCGGAAACAGTCAATTAAAGGGTAAAAATAGACTGTCCGGCCTCCCAAGAATCGCCTTTACAACCCCCCTCAATCTATGGTGAGCTATACGACACTTGACGCAAGGAGCAGGAGGATAAGTATATGAAAATACTCGAATGTAAGGGTTGCGGCCATATTGAATTCGACAACGCTCCCGAAAAATGCAAAGTCTGCGGAGCACCCAAAAGTGCTTTTGTTGAGAATGCTGCTGCCATTCAGAAACCGGCCAATCCTGCCGCACTGACTGAAGGCGACAAGAAACATATTCCCCAGATTGTTGTTGTGAAAGAGTGCGGTCTTATCCCCGGCGGTTGCTGTACAGATGTGCATGTCAGGGTCGGAGAAATTGAGCACGTAATGACCGAAAAGCACCTTATCCGCTGTATTGATTTCTATTTGAACCACAAATTCATCTCAAGGGTATGGCTCTCCCCCGATGTATGTCATCCGGCTGCAGCCCTGCACTTGAACGTAACTTCCGGAACGCTTACTGCCCTGGAGAACTGTAATCTCCATGGGAACTGGGTAAGCGAAACTGCAATATAGGCTCTGGGCATACCGGCAGATAACACTGCTTTTCGGCATCAGGGCAGGGAAGCGGGAGAAGGAAATGTCTGCAGTAATTCTCAGTGTCGTAATAACCTCAATTGTAACAATAATTGGAGCGTTTATTATTGGTTACATTATTCTGCGCAAGCAGGATTTATCAAATTTCGCTGAACTATCTTTAAAGAAATCAGAAGTCCTCTTACAACGGGCCAAGAATGATGAGCTGAAAGAGTCTCTCCGCCTGGAAACCAACCGATATCACATCCTGTTCAATAATACGAAAGATATAGTCTTCATACATGGCTTAACATCTGAAGGGTTGCCCGGCAGACTGATCGAGGTAAATGATGTCGCCTGCGAAAAGCTTGAGTATCCGAGGGAAGAATTGCTTAAGCTTACTCCCACCGATCTCAACGCCGCGCTGCCGCCTGTTGCCATTCTCGGATATTCCAGATCAGATATGGTAGTTCTTTCCGATGCCGATGTTGCTGAAAAGACCAGAAGATACATGGACCGCGAAGCTCAGGTCCAGATGAGGGACATTCTCGAAAAGAAACACCTTGTTTACAATACTGTATATATTTCACGTAACGGGAAAACCATCCCAGTGGAAATCATTGCTCAAAGGTTCGATCTTCAGGACCGTCCCCTGATCATCTGTACAGCCCATGACATCACCGAGCGGCAACAGATACAACTCGCTCTGCAAGAAAGTGAACAGCGATTCTATGATTTCTTTGCTCATTCACCTATTGGTGTCGCCCTGTATGATGGACAACGGAAATTACTTAACGTCAACCAGGCATGTCTTAAGATGTTTGGTATTCCAGATATCAGGGAATTCGCAAAATTCAACATGTTCGATAATCCATTCATTCCCCGGACTTTCCGGGACAAGCTTAACAAAGGTGAAACGGTAAGATATGAGGCAACTATCGACTTCAAGGATGTGTTAAAATTTTCGATGTTTGTCAGCGGCAGGACAGGACAGGCAAGTTTTGATATAATGATTCAGAATCTCGGAGTAGATTCCGGGTACAAGCCGAAAGGTTATCTTATCCAGGTTCAGGATAATACACAGCGTATCAAGGCTGAAGAAGCTCTCCGGCAAAGTGAGAAACAATTGAGGCAGGCGGAGAAAATGGAGGCCATCGGTTCACTCGCCGGCGGTATTGCTCATGACTTTAATAACATTTTGACTCCGATTCTGGGCTATGCAGAAATAATCATGCGTGCATGTCCTAAGACTGATCCTGTTTATCAGTATATGCAGGAAATACATAGAGCCAGTAACAGGGCAAAGGAACTGGTTAATCAGATACTTACCTTCAGTCGTAAAACCGAAAAAGAAGGACATCCCATACATATCATACCTATCGTCAAGGAAGTGCTCGTACTTATTCGCGCCGCCCTGCCTCAAAACATAGAAATCAATCGTATTATCAAGACAGAAGAAGATGTTGTGCTGGCCGATCCAACTCAGGTACACCAGATTCTCATGAACCTTTGTACAAACGCCGGTCATGCTATGAAAGCAAAAGGCGGTATATTGGAAATACGTCTTACAAACTTTGTAATATCGGAGCGTTCCTCGGAGTTTCCAAATCTTCATCCCGGCCGTTATCTGCGCATCTCCGTGAAAGACACCGGCACAGGGATAGACCAATCCATTCTGGGCCGGATATTTGAACCATTCTTTACCACCAAGGAACGTGGCGAAGGTACAGGTATGGGACTGGCGGTTGTTCACGGTACCGTAAGCAGCATGAAAGGAACAATCACCGTCGAAACAGAAATGGAAAAAGGCTCAACTTTCCACGTCATATTACCTACTATCGAGAAAGAAGAGGAAGAAGAGATCGAACAGGAAAAGCCATTACCCGTCGGTAATGAATGTATCATGTTTGTCGATGACGAACCGGAAATTACACGGATGGCCGGTGAAATGCTGGGTTCTTTGGGATATACGCCCGTTATCGCCAACCATGGCAGTGATGCCTTGAAACTTTTTGAAAGTAATGCCGAATATTTCGACCTGATTATTACCGATCAGGTAATGCCAGGCATGAGGGGACTTGAACTTGCGCAGAAACTGAGAACTATCCGTCCCGATATTCCAATAATCCTGTGTACCGGATTCAGTGAGACTTTTGCCAAACAACAGGCCGAAAGTCTGGGTGTCTCAGGGATATTGATGAAGCCCATTATAATGAGAGATCTTGCAGAACTCATCCGTTCTGCACTAACCGGAAAATCAACTCAAAGCTGACAAGAGATGTTCAGGACCGAATGAGCTGCTTGGTGTAGATGACCTTATCGTCGCCATCTGTATAAAATTCTGCAACACGCGCCTGTTCGGAATATCCCATTTTATGATAAAAATCACGTGTTGATTCGTAAAGACACTTACCTGAAGTCTCGATAACACTCAATCGCCCGCCATGATCACGAATTATTTTCTCTGCATGATTCATCAATGCAAAACCAATTCCCTTCCGCTGGTAGGAAGGCGCAACGACTATCCAGTAAATATCATAAGTACCCAACGTACATGGTGTAGGACCAAAACAAATCCAACCAATCGCTTTGCCTTCTGACTCAGCAGTAAATGACTGGTAATGGCCTTCAGGCCCCTTTACCAGTGCATCGTCCAGAACCTCGCAGGCTATGTCTATCTCATCCGGTCTAAAATAACCGGTTGTTTCTGTAAACCGGATAATTTCGTCACGATCTTTCAAGATTGTATATCGTACTGTGAAATCACCATGATTTATATCATCTATCATTATTTTTTGATTCTCTGTCTGTCGCAGGTGCAACCGTTCCATTGCATTACAGATAACCATTCTCACAAATTTTTCAGTAGTTATCGAACCAGCTGCCAATGCTGCGGCAAAACCGGCATCAGGCGAAATATCCGGATTTGCATTAACCTCCAGAACATAAATCTGTTCATTATCATCCATCCTCATGTCAACGCGTATAAAATCCTGACATTCCAATGTCTGCCATGTTTTCAAAACAATAGTGCGAATTTTTCCGGCAACTTCCTCGCTAACAAGTGCAGGAATGATCCTTGATGTATTTTTATATTCAAAAGTGTCTTTAAGCCATTTTGCCGCATAATCAACGATTCTTGGCCGGCCAGGTTCAAATCCGGAAAAATCAATTTCGGCAATCGGCATGATTTTGATGTTATTGCCATCCTGAATTACGGAAATATTCAATTCTCTGGTACCAACATATTTCTCTATAAGAACCGGCTGGTTGAATTGTTCATGAATCACCTTAACAGCCTTATCCATTGCCGGTTCATAAACCTGAAATACAGAACCACTCTCTATACCTTCACTGGCATCCGATTCAGAAGGCTTGATGATAAACGGACCTTTCCCCAGTTCATCCCGGGAAATAGCTGCTCCGACCGGTACGATCATTCCTTCAGGCACAGGAATACCGGCTTCACGCAATACGGCTTTTGTGCGCCATTTGTCCAGAGTCAAAGTAAGACATGGAGAATCACAACCCGTAGCTATTTTGCCATAAGAACAGCATAAAGCTGGAATAAAACTTGCATCCTGTGGATCTCCTGTCAGTCCTTCAATAAGATTCCATATCACCGGTTCTCTGGCTGAAGCCAGTATCGCTGGTACATCGGATAATCGTGTAATACCCACCTTCCGGTACGGCGTCCCTGATTTATCAAGACCGCCTGTAATAACATTAATTTCATCGATGATTCCTTCCCGGCTTTCTTTTCCAGAAGCGGATACATTCCAGTTTTTGTCCGGATTATTGGGCAGATTATACAGGATAAGGGTACTCGGCAGTTCTCGCATATTAGGGTTTCCTGATTTTTATTCAATATTGCGCATCTGGACGTACCTTGTAAAATGATTTTTTATCATTTTGACAATCGCCGTAATGCGCTGGAAATGATCGTACTGATCAAGTCTGTATACGAAACACCTTCCTGCGTGGCAATCATAGGAAGATCTGAATGAGTTGGATGCAGGCCCGGCAATGCATTGATCTCCATGAAGCTTGGACTTCCTGATGAATCAACCCGGATGTCTGTTCTGGCTGCATCACGACATTCCAGTGCAAGGTAAGCATCAAGTGCAAGATCCTCTATCTCCCGGCGAAACACCATATCCTTAAGCGGAGTATAACGGACAAGTTCATCACATCTTTCTTTCGTCTCAAAAGAATAAATGTTTCCACCCGCCATTGGCAGCACCTCCACTTCCATTGTGCCCATAACATGGGCTTTTTCGGCCGTTCCTATGATTCCAACGGTAAACTCTCTACCGGGTAAAAATTCCTCAACAAGTACCGGCTGCTTGAAAAATTCCAGCAAATCTCTGCATGTTGATTCAAGCTGCTCCATGGATTCAATGCGTGAATACTGATTAATTCCTTTTCCTGTACCTTCAGCTACTGGCTTGGCAAATAAAGGGAACTTCATCCTGCAATTACCCAAATCCTGCAGTTGGCGAACAACAAGAAAATCAGACGTATTCAATCCAGCTTCACGAACCAGTCTTTTTGCCATGGCTTTGTCCATAGTTATGGCCGAAACAAGCGGATCGGAGAATGTATATGGAATACCATAAGTCTCAAGAATACATGGAACCTGCGCTTCCCGTGAACGCCCTGAAACACCTTCCGCGATATTAAATACCAAATCCCAGCGGTCACCGGCTACCAGTCGTGAACACAGGGCACGTGCGTTCCCTATCCGTTGTACATCATAACCGATGGACCGCAAGGTTGTATCAAGGGCGTCTATGGTTTCTTCTGAGTCAAATTCCGCTGACTGTTCTTCAGAGAATCCAGCGGTGCGATATTCTTTCCGGAGATCATAAACGAGACCTATTTGAAGAGTCATGGACAAACACCCTTATACTTACTCATGTACAGGGGAGGCCTTTCCGTAACGGACTGGACGATTATCGTTTTCAGGCTGGATTTTCGAGATATGCCCATTCGCAAGATTCCACACGCTTGGATATTCATCAAGTGGTTGAATCTTTTCCGGAATTTTATCTTCAGCATATGGCTCCGGATAACTCACCAGCATTCCATGGGCATTCCGCAGTACCGAGTGCGTGGGACTCATTGAAACCACATAGTTTGGCAATATCGGCACCTTGCCACCACCATGCGGCATATCAACCACGAAATTCGGAATAGCAATTCCGCTTAGTCTGCCGCGCAGGTATTCCATGATTTCCACACCACGCGCCAGCGGGGTTCGGAAGTGTTCTATACCTTCAACAAGATCACATTGGAAAAGATAATAAGGCCGTACTCTCATTCGTACCAGACCACGAAGAAGTTCTTCCATTATATGCGGATCATCATTGACCCCTTTTAGCAGAACTGACTGGTTACCCACTGGAATTCCAGCATCAACCAGTTTTGTACATGCTTCCGCAGCTTCTGGTGTCAATTCATTAGGATGATTAAAATGCGTATTTATCCACAAAGGATGATACTTGCGAAGCATCGCAACCAATTCATCCGTGATACGCATCGGCATAGTAACTGGAGTCTTCGTACCAATCCGTATGATATCCACACTGTGAACAGATCTCAAAGCTGCAAGAATGGACTCAAGAACATCCGTGGACATCGTTAATGGATCCCCGCCGGACACCACAACATCCTTTATCTCGGGATGGGCCCGCAGATATTCCACAGTTCTTTTAATTCTCGATTCAGAGATACATGATTCGCGCATGCCTGTTACGCGCTTGCGCGTGCAATAACGACAATACATTGCACAAACACTGGTCGCAATCAGAAGAACACGGTCAGGATAACGATGTACCAATCCCGGCACAGGCATGTCACGTTCTTCATCAAGGGGATCTTCCCGTAGAAATGGCGGACTCCAGAGCTCCTTGATCTGCGGCATTGACATCATGAAAACCGGATCCGTATCATCAAGTTCCCGTATAAGAGAAGCGTAATATGGCGTTATCGCCAGCGGGAACCTCTCAGACGCCATGACAAGATCAGGCTTCCTCTCCATGGAGGGGAAATACTCACGCAATTTCTCCACACAGCGAATACGATTTCTCATTTGCCACTGCCAGTCTTTCCACTGCAAAGAAGCTGACAGCTTAATCAACTTTGGTGAAAGTATTTTTTCCTGGGAAGAAAAAGTAAAATCTGGTTTTGGCGAAAGCGGCTCTTCTTCTATGAAGGGAGTTCCAAGGCCGGGCCTAGCTATTATTGCTCCTTGCATATAATAATGTTCTCTTCAGCTTTTGTTAGTTAACTGCCAAAACAGTTCGCAAATTCAGCCAATATAACGGGAAAAGACTGTTTAGGCTGAAATTACACATGGTTTTCCCCGCCCATGAGTTAAAATATATCCTTGAGGGAATCCCATGGTCAGGGTTTCTGAATTTGGATAATTGGAGTATACGTAATACCTGTTGTGGATTGAAAGAAATGCCTAAAATAATTCTCTTGTCAGGTTCGTCCGGCTCATCAAGCATGATCTCTATTCTATCCTTCCTCGCAAAAACTTCAATTCCTTGTTCCGTTGTTAATCTATTCTTATCATCGCTTGTTCGTCATCTTTGGGCATTTTATGGTTATCAAAGATTTCCACTATCATTCTCTCGCATAAAAAAAAGATGTCAACATGAAACAGAATATTTTTTTCTTTTTTTTCAGTCAAACGTTCCTTCAGAAAGTCCGCCTGTAATCTCCAGAAGAATTTCGTCCCATGCTCCGGACTTCTCCGCCATCCTGATAAGTTCAACCACAGAAGGAGAAAACTCCGATGGATATTTCTGCAGAGCCTGACTCATCGAAACTCCCTGTTCCATCGCAAGACGTATCGATTGAATAATTTCTTTAAAAGATGTTTCTGTTTCCTCTCCTCTGATTACTTCAAGCGTCCTTAACGTTGGAACACGGCCTCTTGTCAACCGGGTGAATTTTTTCCAGAATTTTATATGACGTAATCTTTTCTCTGATATTTCCATGATCAACAAATGTTATTTCTATTTAACATCCATATTAATCTTTTGCGATTCAGCCGAATTATTGTGACACCTTATCAGGTTTGTAATTAAATAATAAAAACTTTGGGAATTCAGCAGGATATTTCCATGACATACCTGTACCTTCATCGCATTTTCTTTCAATCATCAACACAATACAGCTCACTAATGTGTAAATTATTACAATTTTCCACTGAAATAGCAACAATCTCTTTGTTTTTCGAGTCATAAACAACACGAGGGAAGGCATAAAACAAAATACATAAGTTCATAATCTGTATAATTATTTTTTTCTTTTTTATTTTACACGATCTGTGTCCTGCTGTTCATCTCCGATCTTTCCTCTTCCCCTTTTGGCATTATTATGGCTATTCTGTCCGGTTTATATGGGAAAAAACACGAAAACACAGCTTGTTCTTGCGTCGGCTTCCAGGCGGCGAAGTAAGATTCTATCTGAACTTGGAGTTCCATTTACTGTAATCAACCCGGAAGTTGATGAATTGATCCATGAGGATGATCCCCAGGGTACTGTAATTGAAAATGCTCTCAGAAAAAATGAATGGTCAAGGCAAAGATTCAAAAACACTTTTATCCTCTCTGCTGATACTATTGTTGAATTCCATGGTCGTATTGTTACAAAACCTGTATCAGCTGAAGAAGCTTCGAAATTTCTTCGAATGCTATCAGGACAAACGCACAGGGTATTTACGGGTGTGGCATTTTCCCGGCCGGATTTTTCGGCCGAGGCTCGCATCGATATTTCCTGTGTAACCTTCAAGCATCTATCCGATCTCATGATACACGATTACATAAGAAAGGTTAATCCGATGGACAGGGCCGGAGCATACGATATAGATGAGAATGGCGATTTGCTTATTGAGTCGTTTTCCGGCTCACGCACAAATATCATGGGATTGTCAATTGAAACAGTGGTTGATCTCCTGAAACCTGAAGGGCTCCTGTGAAACCTCAGCCTTTCATAATCGGAAAACTGATCATTGACCCGCCTGTCATGCTCGCACCCATGGCCGGTTACACAGATTCCGTATTCCGGTCCATCTGTAAAAAATATCACTGCCCTGTCACTTTGACCGAAGTTGTAAATGCAGAAGGCACGATCCGCGGCGGACACCAGACACTTCATCTGCTCGAAACAAATCCCGGTGAGAGACCAATCGGAGCACACATCTACGGGGCCGATCCCGACAGACTGGCCGCCGCCGCCATAATCATAGAAAAGACGGATCGTTTCGACTTCATTGACATAAATTGCGGCTGCCCGGTTCCGAAAATTGTCCGGAAAGGAGCTGGGGTTGCCCTTATGCGTACTCCTGAAAAAATCGAACGGATCGTCTACACAGTCAAATCTGCAGTCTCGCTGCCGGTGACAGTCAAGACACGTATCGGTTTGTCGCCGGATAAAATGAATATTCATGAAGTTTCCCAAGCCGTTGAGGCTGGCGGCGCCAGCGCTATTTTTATTCATGCAAGGTTCGCATCGCAACGCCATAGCGGAGAAGCCAACTGGGAGATACTTGCGCGGATAAAGTCCGAAATGTCCATTCCCGTGATCGGCAATGGAGGAATTTCCTGTGTCGATGACGTCTTCAGGATGTTTTCCCAAACACGTGTGGATGGGGTCATGATCGGCCGGGCCGCCGTGGGAAATCCATGGTTCTTTGATGAAATCTATTGCCGGGTCAATAACCTCCCATGGTCGCCGCACTCTCTTGAAGAACACCGGGCAATAATAATGGAACATCTGGAAAATCTGGTATTACTCAAACAGAAAGAATACCGGTACAAAAAAAAGAACAGTATTCCGGTTGACCAGGCAGCATCACTGCACTTCCGCGCCCATCTGCATCAATACCTGCGGGGCTTCCATGGCTGGCCACAAATTCGCCGTAATCTCAATACCATGCACAGAATAGAGAATATCCGGGAAGCCGTTGACTGGATAATCGCGAAACAAAAGTCCCTGTCTTAATCTTGATGACAATCGCAATTTTCATCTCTTTGTTTCATGCCAATAAACTCCCTCCCGGTATTCCTGTTTTTCATTTCTTGATTAGATGGCGCTGTAATGCTTGAATCCTGCCTGTACGGAATTCATCTATGAAAAAAGAAACAACCGGTCAGCCAGATACAAATGTTATAAACAGGACCATAGAGCGCGCCAAGCAGGAGCTCGAACACATGATCGACCTGAACCCGCAGGTTATGCTCCTTGTTGATCAGACTGGCAAAGTGGTAAGAGCCAATCGCGCCCTTCTGGAACTGCTTGGTTTGCCTGATTTCAAGAAGATCCTCGGCAAGGGCCTGAATGATCTTTTCCCCTGCGAAGATAAAGCGTTTTTCCTAAATCTCCTTGCCAGTAAAGGTGGTTACGATGTACGCGAAATCAACGTGGTATTGGGGCCACATAACTACCGTCTCATGCGCTTTGCGGTCGTCAGTTCTGACAATGAAGTCTCTGTTATAATTGTCAATGATGTTACTTCAGAAAAGGAACAGGCGGTACACCTCGAAAAGAAATATAAGAAAGAAGCCATACAGGCCTTGATGGGTGGATTGATGCATAATGTCAATCAGCCGCTCACAGTCATCATGATCCAAGCCCAGTTTATGCAGCTTGCCCTGGAAAAAGGCCTGACTCGACCGGAAGATCTGAAAAAGGAACTTCAAAATATCATGGCGCTTACCATGCAGGTTGCAGATATGCTTAAAACTGTTGAACGACCGAAGGATTTTGTGACCCAACCCTATCTCAACGGTATAGATATTCTGGACATCAAACGTTCCGGGGACAAAACAGGGAAAAGCGGGATATTTGGTCCCGCAACACTGGACCTGGTAATGACAACTCTTGAGGCACATAACCCCGGAACAGGGCTACATGCAAGACGAACTGGTAACTTCGCTGGTATTCTGGCTGAAAACATGGGGTTGCCTGAGAAAGAGAAACATCTTGTTGAACGTTGTGCTTATTTCCACGATATCGGTAAGATCGGGATTCCTGACAAGCTTCTACAGAAATCTGAGGCACTTACCAACAGTGAAATAACCATCATGAAGACCCATACCGAAATCGGTTACAATCTGCTTTCCACCTTCCCGCTCTTACGGGATGAAGCAGAGACGGCTTTTACGCATCACGAAAGATGCGACGGCAAAGGTTATCCGCGTGGATTGAAAAAGAAAACCATTCCCTTATATGCCAGGATAACTGCAGTTGCCGATGCCTTTGATGCTCTGCTCTTCAGCCGTTCCTACCACCCCGCTATACAGGTTGACGCTGCATTAGGAAGGATCGTGGAAGGTTCCGGTCCGCAGTTCGATCCGGAAGTGGTGGCTATTTTGAAGAAAAATATCAGGAAAATGACCTCTGCCTACTGATGGATGTTCTTTTGTTTGGTACTATACCCGCGATTAGTATATCTTTAGAAGAAAGATATATTTTTATGAATAACCCAACAGGTATTTCTATTCTCGATGTTCTTATTCAGAATGAAGAAGCGGTCGGCAGTTTATACAAGGCATGCGCTCTCAAGTTTCCTGACTTTGCAGAATTCTGGCAAAGGCTTGTCATGGAAGAAAAAGCCCATGCTGATATTCTCAGGGAACTGGCAAAACAACTTAAGACACAACAGGTATTTCTGAACGAGCGCAAATTCAATGTTACCGGGGTACGGACAACCATCAATCATGTCAACAAGCAAAGGCAACTGGTTGAAGCAGGTTCTGTGACTCTTCTTCAGGTAACAGCGATCGCTCTGGACATTGAACGGTCAATTATTGACAGGGAATATTTCGAAGTTTTTGAAACTGATTCACTATCGATGAAAAAAGAATTTGAGGCGCTCAAAGAACATACATCTGAACATGCCGAACGTATTGCAGCAGCATTGAATCAACTCAGGAATCAATAAATATTTTCAAAACGTGGAGGTATCTGATGGATATCAAAAACAAGGTTATTGAATCACAGAGGAAGATTATTGATGCGCTTGCCGATTGCGAAATCCACATAGGTTCGCTCTACGAGAAATATGCTGTAAAGTTTCCCGAAATGAAAACACAGTGGCTTGGCCTGGCCAATGCTGAAAAGACACATTATGATCTACTCAAGACCATGCACCGCATCCTGGATAAAGGCAGTATATTCTATAATCTCGGTAAGTTTGGCGATAAGGCGCTTTTGCAAATGGAATCACTGATTAATGAATCCTTAAAAAATGCCGACAATCCCGGCCTTACTTCCGGAGATGCAATTTCTACGGCTTTCAAGATAGAGACGTCTGTTATAGATTCACATTTCTATGACGTGATTTCATCAGACGCGCCGGAGTTCAAAATCATTGCTCAAAGATTATCTGCAGATACGAAAAAGCATGTTGAAGCGATCCGCAACCATTTCGAGCAACACAGCAAAGGCTGAACTGAATCAGTTATTTGCTATTTTCGTCCGGTCGCGGCCTTCATTTTTGGCCTTATAGAGGGCCTTGTCGGCAACCTCCAGGGTTTCCTGTGGTGAGGAAAATTTACCATTATTCTTTGCAACACCTATGCTGACAGTAACTATGATTGATTCACCGTGCGCATCCTTCCCCAATGAATTAAATTTCCCCGGTTTCTTCTTCGGTCTGGTCTTGCTCCTGATAAAAAATTTTCTGCTGCTAATTGCGAGTCTTAACCGCTCCAATGCTTCGACTGTCTGATCAAAGTCCTCATTTTCACATATAATGACAAATTCTTCACCACCGTATCGATATGCCTTTCCGGCCTGATTTCTATTCAAATGCATGGCAATAAACCTGAGGACCTGGTCGCCTGTATCATGTCCATACTTGTCGTTGATTTTCTTGAAATGATCAATATCCAGAACTGCAATTGCATATGACGGCCCGAGATTTGCCATATGATGTTTAAGTACACGCCTGCCGGGAAGATCCGTCAGTTCGTCAATTCTGGCACTTCGCCAGGAACTTTCCAGAACCGCCCATATAAGGGTAAGCGCACTTCCAGACATAAACATCAGAAGCATTGCTTCGCCATGCGCACTGTGTTCTTCGGCAACAGGATGATTCAACGCACCAAAAACAAACAACATGGCTATACCAATGAGCTTGCCGAGAAAAGGGCTCTCGTGCTGTTTTCTTATTATAAGAAACGGCATACTCACCAAGAACGCCAGTATTCCTATAAGAGGAATTCTTATGTAGTCAGACAGCGGTCGGAACATTGCCGACCGGGCATTTAAAACCGCGTTGCTGAGTTCGGGAATCATCGGTAACAGCAGGATCACCAACACCGCTGAAAGAACCATTAAAACGCGAAACCCGGCATGTGCAGTCCAAAATCCCCTCTCATTCAACCGATGGAGTAATGCCACGAGTGAAGGAACATATATTACAGAGAGCAGAACTACAGTCCTGCCCCTTGCCGCATCACACTTTATGAAAAATGAATAATCAGCAAGAAATGTTATGCTTGCAAAGAAAAGGCAGAGAAAAGAAATCCTGCTCTGTGTGAATACTCCGCCAAGTACAAGTCCTGTTCCAAAAAAAATATAGGGTAAATATTGAAACGACTCCGATACCGACCAGGAGGTAATTTCAGGACAAACGATAAAAATTAAAACAAGACTGATGAAAAGCAAAAACGGGAAAATCAGCGGCGACCATGTCTTCATTAAAGCGGAGTTTGTCACTTGAAATCTGTCGCTATCTTCTTGCCAAGCTTAAGATGGAAACCGCACTTGATACACAACACAACACCTTCTTCGAGCGTTCCACCACACTCCGGACATTTATTCCCGGACACTGCCTGTTCCGCCGGTTTAAGTGGTTCAGCCTGTTCAACTGGTTCAACGCCGGGAACTGTTATTGGTTTCTGGCAGGCGGGACATTCAATAACCTGATCTGCATATTCGCCCGGTGCCTCAAGCTGTTGGTTGCACATAGGACAATTAAATCTAATATCAGGCATATTCCTTCCCTCTCATGTTTACCTATAAATAATAGGTCTTATAGCCATTTCTAGTCAAGAATCATAGTTCTATGAATAATATTGAAAAACAGGCTTTTTTATCCTCGGTATCCCTCTTTTAAAATGATATCTAACTTGACGGAAAAGGCTTACTTATTCATATCCATATATATGCAAAAACAGCCGCCAAAGATTTTCGCCCACAGGGGAACAAGTTCAGAAGCACCTGAAAATACCCTTGCCGCTATTAAACTGGCCTGGCAACAGTCGGCAGACGGTGTTGAAATTGATATACGCCTGTCGCGTAATGGTCAAATCGTTGTAATACATGATGGTAACACTGAAAGAACCACAGGTAAAAATCGAATAATCGCAAACAAGACACTTAATGAAATACAGTCCCTTGACGCCGGCTCATGGAAAGACCGGAAATGGAAAGACGAAAAAATACCTGCCCTTGAAGAAGTTCTGAAGGTCGTTCCAGCAGGTAAACAAATAATGATTGAAATAAAGACCGGACCCGAAATAATTACTGTTCTTAAACGGATTATTAAACACTGCAAACTCAAGAGTAGACAAATCATTCTAGCCAGCTTCTCGTTAACCACCGCATACGCGGCGAGAAGATCTTTTCCCAACCATGAAGTCATATTGATATCAAAATATCCTGGAAATACTTTCCCGGCACTAATCAGAAAAATCAAACAGATGAAACTGGACGGTCTCTCACTGCAAGCTTGTTCAGCAATTGATCGCGTTCTTGTTTCAACTCTCAGGATTCAGAAACTAAAATTTTATGTCTGGACGATAAACGCAGTTTCTAATGCAAAAAGATATGCTGAACTTGGTGTTGACGGAATTATTACCAATTATCCGGCTAAGGTCAGAAAATCAATTTACCATACAAACCAGACCTTTTAGATAACTGCCTTCCGGGAAGTTAAGAGATGTCGGATGATCAGCCGCCTGACTCAGCCGTCTTATGATCCGTCCTTCCCGGCCCGCATCCAGGGCAGAATCAGCCACAATCTTCTGAAATAACTCAAGTGGCATCAGGCCGGAGCATGAGAAAGTAAACAGGAAACCGCCAGGTCTTAGCAGTTTGAAAGCCAGTAAATTAATGTCCTTGTACCCGCGACAGGCCTGTTCAAGCTGATTGCGAGAATTTACAAATTTTGGTGGATCAAGAATAATAAGATCAAATTCCCGTCTTGAATCTCTGTACTTACGCAGCACTTGAAACACGTCACCTTCCACGTTCTCAACTTTACAGGCATCGAGTCCATTGATTTCGATATTTTTCTCTGCCAGTTTCAGCATTTCGGCTGATGCTTCAACGTTTATCACGCGTGACGCTCCGCCTTTAAGGGCTGAAACTCCGAATCCCCCGGTATATGCAAAACAATTGAGTAACTCAGTATCCTTGGCAAATTCAGTAACACACGCCCTGTTATCGCGCTGGTCCAGATAGAAACCTGTCTTGTGGCCATGCTTTACATCCACAAGAAACCGGCACTGCCCCTCTTCAATTTCAATACGATCCGGTGGTTCTTCCCCGTAGAGCACACCAGTTGTTGACGGCAGACCTTCTTTTCCCCTGATATCAACATCCGATCGCTCGTAAATACCATTTGGAGCTGTAAGTTCGACAAGTTGAGAAATAATCTCTTTCTTCCAAAATTCCGAACCCCTGGATAGAAATTGACACACAATGAAATCTCCATAGCGGTCCACAATCAACCCCGGCAACATATCCGACTCCGCATTAACCAGCCGATATCCGGCCGTTCGACCACTAAATGAAGAACTGCGACAACTTATGGCCTGTTTCAGCCGCTTATGAAAAAATGACGACGAGATTTGTTCCGAAGAATCAAACGTCCATATTCTTACGGCTATCTGGGAATCCGGGGAATAAGCACCACGGCCAAGAAATATACCGTTTGCCGCCAGTACATCAATGGTTTCTCCCGGCTGGGGTTTCCCGTCAACATGTTTGATTGCCTGTGAAAACACCCAGGGATGGCGCCTTAAAAGTGACTTTTCGCGACCGTTTTTGAGAATGACTGCAGACATATCTGAGAGTATTAAGAAGTCATAATCCAGTATCCAGAACAAAACGTAAACTATTGCACTAACCACGTAACAGACTCGAAATAAGACGTCCGTGGAAACATATCAAATAATCTGGTACTTCTGACTGAATATCCGGCAGTCTTGAGCTGTTTAACGTCCCTCGCCATTGTGTCCGCAGCACAAGAAATGTAAATTATACCTGCAGGCTGCATCGTCGCTAAACGCTCAACCACCTGTTTTTCCAACCCCCTTCTCGGAGGGTCTACGATGACCGTTGTTTTTCTTTTATCGACCTTCCCAAAAGCCCACTTCAGACCTTTCTGTGCTGTGGTTGACTTGAATTCAATATTCTTAATTTGTCGATTTTTGACATTCTGTTCTGCTGCCGAAATTGCGTTTGGATCCATATCAACACCGAAAATATTTTTCACTCCGGCCTTCGCCGCCGCAAGCGTAAACATCCCAACACCACAATAAAGATCAATTATAAAACCCGGGTTCACCTGTTTAATCAGTCCGATCACATACAATATAATAAGATCGGCCACCGTAACATTAACCTGGAAGAAACTTCCCCTGGGGACCTTGACATCGCCGAGTACCGACGATTCTGTAAGCCATGGATTGTCCTCATTGTGCTGTCCGACCCACATCAAGGCACCATCCTTCTCCGTAAACCTGAATGTGGCCGTGAGATGATCAGTTACTGTTCTGGCAAAATTATTATCTGCCCTGGTCCGTCCCAGCAGATCATTGATCTCCTGCCTGGCAAGGGGACATGATGGCACATCAACAACAGTCCTGTTATCCTCGGAAAAATATCCAAGTGATGGCGTCTCTCTATTAACAGCACCATGAAGGACTATCTTGTTACGGTATCCCATGAAATTCGGCGATGGGACGGCCGGCAGACAAACCGCCGGATCAACCCCGCCCATCCGTTCCAATAGGTTGATAAATTGTTTCTGTTTAAAATCGACCTCGGCAGAGTATTCAGCATGTTGATAGATACAACCTGGACAAATCGTATTTTGCCGTGAATCGGCACCAGGAACCAATGGACATACAGGTTTAATCCTCAATGGAGATGCCTTGATGATCTCCAGCAGCCGCGCTTCCGAGAAGTTCTTGCCGTGATATGTAATCTTAACTTTGACAACCTCATCAGGAAGTACACCTGGTACGAATATTACCTTGCCATCCAACCGCGCCAAACCTTTGCCACGGTACACTACATCATCTATCTTCAGTTCCACTTTTCCTTCAGGATTGTTCATGTTGGGGTGCATCCTCGCTTAGTTATCTGGAAACGTCAAGGGATCAAGACAGTGGAATTAAGAATGCAGAAATAATCAAGCATAAGCCGGAGATTCTTTTTGCCGCTCTATTATCACACAGTTACCGTTTCTCCGCTTCTCTCTTCACCCTACGGCCTGTTTCAGACACTGTCCTGTTTCAATCTTATGAAGGATTTCTTCTCTCGTCCTTGACCAGGTTTCAAACGGATCAAGCACCTTCACAAGCTTTGTCAATCGTTCGGTTGCGAGCTGACTCGCAAGTTTCTCGCACTCATCCTGGCTCAATAATTTGAGTTCCGGTTTAGGAGGCGCTGCCGGCTGTTCGGTTACTGTCGTATCTGCCTTTGCTTTGGCCGGCATCCCAACTTTGCGAGTCGCCCGCATCCGTACGTAGGTCCTCTTGAATCTATCACTAACTGCCTTTACAATTTCAGCATCAATACACCGCAGATTATTGTTCTGTCCCGCTTTCAGTGACAATTTAGATATCTCATTGATCATGCGCGGCATACCACCTTCCGACAACTTCCATATCTCATCATATGCGGCCTCAGTAAACATTGAACCGCCGGACAGACCGGCCCGTTCGAGACGGTGCTCGATGTAGTCTTTCATGTTCTCACGGGAATTAATACCCTCTATCTTGCAATAGACTCCGATTCTCTGGAACAGGTTTTCCCGTCTGGGGTCCTCCAACCGTTTCCCGAGCTCCGGCTGTCCGGCGAGTATTATAGTAAGCAGGTTTTGATGATCATCCTGCATATTTGTCAGCAGACGCAGGCTGTCCAGGTTGTGCGGCTTGATTGCATTACCTTCATCTATGAAAACAACAACCCGCTTGCCTGCGTCGCTTGTTTCGAAAAGCAGTCTGTTGAATTCTTCATACAGCCTGTCTTTTCGTCTTTCCAAACATTCTTTCCCTTCTATCTGACCTATGATCTCACGTAACAATTGAGGGAAAGTCATATCTGGATTTGTAACAAAGGCGATTTTGTACTTGGCCTTATCCAATGTATTCAGAACAATACGCAGACACATGGTTTTGCCGACCCCCACGGGACCGACTACCACGGCCAGACAGTCATCCCCTTCTTCGATCGCAAAGAGCAACTCGGAGACAGAATTCTCCACACTCTGATGCATATCGAAGTACATTTCCGGGTCCGGAACACTATTGAACGGATGTTTATTTAACTTCCAATAATCCAAGTACATTATAATCACCCCGCTTATTCATTAAGCATAAACCGGGCCGGGTAAGGAAATAATAAAGCCTGCTTTAAAAAAATAGAGGTAAGAAATACCCGGTTTCTTTAGGAAAACCACAACTTATCCGGTTAATAAGTTCTTTTTTCTCTTTCAACCTTATTTTCACCCATGCGAAAGCTCATTCCGTTTTCAGGCCTGAGATCTCTGGTGGAACATAAACAATACTTGTGGATGGTTCGGTCAGAAATTTGCGGAGGGTTATTTCATATTACAGATATTTTTCTGCTTAATTTCTCTCTGCATCAACGATTTTGGAAAGTTCCCCATAAGATTCAACAACCCATGTTGGTTGAAGAGATAAACCGCATAAATCCTTCCTGGTAGAAATACCGGTGAGAATCAGGGCTGTACGTATCCCTGCCTTTACACCAGCAGGAATATCGGTCTCGACATTGTCGCCAACCAGAATAACCTCTTCCTTCCTCATACCCAGTCGCTTGATCCCCATTTCAATAATGAGTTTCTCGGGTTTTCCAATCATAACAGCAGGTTTCACTCCCGCTTTCCCGGCAACCGCATCAACTATTGCCCCGGTTCCTGGCAAAATCCCGCCTTCTATCTTTAACGCCTTGTCGGGATTTGTAGCAATGAACTTCGCGCCTTTTTTGACCAGCTTCGCGGCTTTACTGATTATTTCAGGAGTTACATACCGGTCAAAACTGACAATAACATAGTCCGGCGAATCTTCAGTGATCTCGAATCCGTTTTCCTCAAGCATATGACCAAAAGTTTTTTCGCCAATATAAAAGACTTTCCCTTTTTTCAGATATTGGACCGTCGCCTGCGCAGAAGTAAGTACATCATCTATTTCGCATGCGATACCATATCGCTGTAATTGCACACATACTTCTTCCGGAGCGCGGTTTGCCCTGTTGGTAACGAAAAGACAACGTACACCCCTGGTTTTCATTTCCACAGTAAATGTGCCGGCACCCGGTACTTCAGCATCACCCAGATACACTGTCCCGTCCAGATCTAGAATAATTCCCTTAATCATTGGTTCAGTATAAATCCCAGTTCAGAAACTTTTCTCCTCAATTCCGGACGTGCGTTGTTAAGAGTTATACGCGTGAATCTGAATTCGCGCCGGATTGGATATTTTGCACGCAAGCGATCAAAATGAGCACTTCGTGCTTTGTCGTCATCAATACTGCCATCACGCAGTCGCTTGTCGTCCGCCTCAATGTCATAGACCTTGCTTACTATATTCCACAGAATATCTTCATCACACAAATCAGCAGTATCTACTTTAATTTCAGGAACCACTGGCGGCGGCAAAAGATTATCAGGCGTCCATGTTGCTTCAATACCAAGAAAACGGCAGGCTTCCTGATAAACCATGACCGTCCCATAAACCTTACCTTCAAAAGAATGACCGGCAATATGCGGCGTTCCGATATCAACACGTTTCAAAAGATCTGTCCTAAAAACCGGTTCTCCTTCCCACGTATCTATCACCGCATGTGAAACTATTTTTCTGTCCATTGCCGTAAGAAGCTCATTTGTATTGACCACCCCACCCCTGGCACAATTGAAAAAAATACAACCTGGTTTCATTTTCTCGAAGAACCTTTTGTCGGCCATTTGATATGTCGCATCCTGTCCTGTTTTTGTCAGTGGTACATGTAAAGTAACAATATCCGCCTCTTTTAATACCTCATCCAGGCTGTACCACTTCTTCCCATCGTTACCATGTCTCCGTTTCTCTGCCTTTTCGTTTTCTTTTTCATCCCTTTCTTTCGGCGGATCATTCCTCAACACTTTCATGCCAAGCGTCATCGCTTTTTTCACTACAAGACTTCCTACATTACCCACCCCGATGACGCCGATTTTTTTTCCTTCAAGCGAGAAATTATGACACGTTGCCAGACGCAGAAGCGCTGTTGTAAAATACTCAGACACGCTGTTCGCATTACAACCAGGGGCATAGCACCATTTGATTCCCGCGCTATCCATATAAGCCTTGTCCATGTGATCGGTACCGATTGTTGCCGTTCCGACAAATCTTACCCTGCTGCCTTCCAGCATTTCGCGGCCCACTTTAGTGGTGGAGCGTATGGCAAGAATCTCGGCATCCCTTACATCATCGGCAGTTATTGTACGCCCGTCTTTTATAAGGGTCTCTCCCAAAAGACTGAATGCTTCCCGTACATAAGGCATATTGGAACAACAAACTATCTTTCGTTTATTCATAACAGCCAGAATACAAAATTCAGGGTTCAGAAGAAAGAGAGAAAGAAATCGCCTTTACAACATCTTCCTCAACGCACATGCATAAGCACCGTCAGTTTGAGAGTCCGGCGGGAACAGTTGTTCGCATCCGGCTCGCTCGAAGCCCGAATTTGAAGAAAGCCACCATTCAATAATCCCGTCACATTCCTCCGGTTCAAGACTGCAGGTACTATACACAAGAACGCCGCCGGGTTTTAAAAAATCTGTCGTATTAGTTAATACTCTCCGCTGTATGGTCACAAGTTCAGCAAGTCCTTTGTTTGAAAAACGCCATCTTGCATCAGGCCGCCGCCTTAGTACACCCGTGTTGGTACAAGGCACATCCAACAGGATCCTGTCGAACAATCGTCCATCACAAACTTTTTTCACATCTTGTCCGTTCGATGCGTCTCCATATGCCATTGTAACAGATTTAATTTCCATTCTGGCCATATTCTCCCTGAGTGTTTCAAGACGTTCTTCTTGAATATCCATGGCAACGATTCGTCCTTTACCTGCCATTTTTTCAGCAATTATGGATGTTTTACCACCCGGTGCCGCGCACGCATCCAGTACAAATTCACCCGGCTGAGGATCCAGTAGTTTCACGGAAATCAGCGTAGAAGGATCCTGTATCGTGAAAAGTCCCTGACTATAACCAGGCAGACCAGCTACAGTTATTCCGCGGGAAATGGACAGACACTCTTCCGGAGCAAAAGGATGAGGAACAGCATTAATTCCGGCATCCTTTAATAATTCCGTAAAATTTGCGAAACCAATTTTCATCCTGTTGGGACGAATAACCACCCCCGGCCTGCTGTTGTTCCATTCCAAAAGTTTAAGCGTCTTCTCTTTGCCAAATTGTTTTTTCCACCTGTCAACAAGCATGTCAGGATGAGAAAGCCTGACTACCAGCGGCTGTTTATCCAGTTCTTTCCGGATGGAATCTTTCTCGCGCAGTACCCTTCGCAATACAGCATTGGCAAATGCCACAGCATGGGACAACTCTGCAGATTTGACGGCCTCAACCGTTTCATTAACAACAGCGTATTCTTCTATGTTATCCATCAGTAAAATCTGGTAAAGACCTACCAGCAGGAACGGGATGACTTCCTTGTCCGGTTTTCGTTTTGTACAGCGTCTTATAACCCATTCCAGTGAACGCTTCCATCTAACAACCCCATACACAATTTCCATGATAAAAGCGTTATCTGATTGAATATATTCAACAAGATGGTCCGGGAACGTACCCGTCTCCTGCCATTCACCAATAATTCCGGCTGCTACAGCGCGGGAATTTGTTCTGTTTGAAGTTACTGCCATATGAGATTTAACTGGTTATTCTGAATTTATGTAACATTATCCTTTTTCCGGTATCGCAATTGTCCGCATGCAGCTTTCATGGAACTTCCTTTTGACATTCTCAGCGTAACATTGATTCCAGCTCTTCCAAGAATTTCCATAAAAACCTCTGCCTTCTCGGGAGAAGACGCCTGCCCTGCAAATTCTTCAACAGGACTCAACGGAATCAGATTGACCCTTGACGGCAGACCTGACATCAGTCTGACTAGACTTCTTGCGTGGGATGCCGAGTCGTTTAAACCTTTTATCAACGTATATTCAAACGTAATAATTCTTCCTGTCTTCTCAAAATACTTTCTACAGGCTTTCATCAACTGCGCCAGCGGATATTTGCTGTTAACAGGCATCAACTTCGATCTTAATTCGTCATCCGGCGCATGAAGGGAAACAGATAGTTCCACTTGTATCCCCTCTTCTGCCAAACGTTCAAGCCCAGGAATTACTCCGCATGTGCTGATGGTTATTTTCCTGGCACCAATACCCAGTCCATCCTTGTCATTGATGATACGTACCGCTTTCAATACAGAATCATAATTATCGAAAGGTTCTCCTATCCCCATGAACACCACATTTGTTGGCCGATCGTTATAAGTGTTAGCCCCGAGAACCACCTGACCAACCATTTCGCCCGCCTCAAGATTACGCCGGAAGCCAGCCTGTCCGCTCGCACAAAAGGCACAATGGAAGCGACACCCTGCCTGGCTTGATACACAAACAGTTCTCCGGTCTCTTCCTGGAATCAGGACCTCTTCGACCTGTTCGCCATCCTGTAATCCAACGAGTATTTTCCTGGTTCCGGCTGTTTCCCCTTCCGTCCTGATTGCTGTTGCAGATTTCAGGCAAAGTTTCCTGGCAAGTTTTTCTTTGAGTGTGGCCGGGAGGTTTGTCATGACCGTCCAATCAAGCGCTCTTTTTACATAAAGCCATGACCAGAGTTGATCAGCCCGGTATTTTGGTTCACTAAATTCGATAAATAACCCGGCAAGCTCCTCCTTACTCAGGCTGTGAATCAGGGTTTTCGCAATTGTTGTTGTATCTCCGGTTGTTTCCATGGCACCTACTCTACCCAGTACAGTAATAAGCTGGCAAGAAAGGATTCATTTATGGAAACATGTTGTAGTGGTTATCAGAAGAACTACTTGTTTTCCGGTTTGGCTGGAACAGGAGTAGCAGGCGCGGTTGCTTCAGCAGGCACTGCCGGTGCAGCAGGGGCCGCAGCAGCCGCAGGCGCAGGCATAGGAGCATCTGCTGCTGGAGGGTTTGCTGGGGCGGCTGGTGCCGCAGGCGCAGCTCCGTCTGCCGGTGCCGGAGCAGGAGCTGCCGGAACAGCCGCAGGTGCTTCTGCTGCCGGTTTTGTGTCTGCTGGTTTTGCTTCGTCAGGCTTGGCTTCAGCAGGTTTTTCTTCCTTTGCTTCTTTCGCCGGGGCAGGCGCTTCCTCTGCTGGTTTTACCGCATCAGCGGGTTTGGATCCCTTTGGAACACCGGCCATCGATGTTCCTGGCGCATTATAGCAAAGTCTTGTTAAATCCGTGTTGGCAGCCCACTGAACTGCAATAATTATGAGGAGCGCAATAATGCTTATAATCGCACCAATCACTGATATCAAAGAAAGAATTCCCTTTTGGGCTGGAGCAGATGCTACAGCAACAGGCTTCTCGACAGCCGCTTCAACATCAGCAGACACAGGCGCCGTCTCGCCGCCACCAGCTTCTTCTGTAATACCAGGCGGTGGCGCAGCTTTAATAGTTTTTACAGTCAGAATTTTCTTTTTGATCGTTATAGCTTGTTTGGGTTCTGCCATTTATTTACTCCAACTCTGATTTGTAAAATGTATTCTCTTGGATGTTCTAGAGCAAGGTTTTTTTCGATTTACAACCGATAAAACGATCCTATGCAAAATGGTGTTCGACCAAACAACAAACTCAAATATTCTTTTAAATCGTCCCTATTTTCTGCCTTTTTCCACAAAAATCTCAAAGCCTTTTGCGGTTTCAGGTAACGGATACTTCTCGGCCAAACTGTTAAATACCTCTCTGGCTTTAATTTTCTGACCACATGCATATAGTGTCCGGACAGCTTCTCTCAAGAAAGCAGCATATGAAACTTTTATGACATTATCTTCAGGATATCTTTTCTGTACGGATTCAAATGCCCTGATTATTTTGGGAAATAAATCCATGTTCGGTTCCTGTATAAGAGAGCCATCTTTACCGATTACAAGCCGCCCGCGTATAAATAACCCCCTGAGAGACTGGAGAATCATTTTCTCGCACGGCAATGCACGATCACCCCCGCTGTGATCTTTGCCGCACACACACCAATATAATGCATGACTTTCAGGTATTCTCCAGTCAATCGGTCCATACTCCGAATCAATGCGGCGCATTGTCTCAAGGTTGAGTTTATACTCTCCTGTAATCTTGGCAAGCTTAGCAGGTTGCGTTGACAGTTTATTATAATCTGGATAGCCGTCATTTAAAAGACCTGCCATTTCTTCTGCCCATTTGGTTTTGTAAAAAAGATGCGCCTGATCAAGTGTCCCGCCTATTTTATGAAGGAAAAGCCATCCCAGCTCCCAGTAAACCTTTGGATCTCCAGCGTTATAACGAATACCCTCATCACGCAAAAGTTCCAGTCCATTTTTAACCCATCGCCATCTGTCCTCGGGATCGGGCATCATAATGCTCACATTATACGCCATATTCCATGCATGAAATTCCCATATGTCGCCGCAACGCGGCTCAAGCTTTGTGATCCAGTCGGCCAATTGAACCAGTTCAAAAAATCTTCCTTCGTCCTGCAATGCAGAAACCCTCAACCAAAGGACATCTGCTATCAAGCTGCTGAAACCACCAAGAGCTACGGTGGTAAATGCCATTAACGGCGGAGTATTTTCCATCGGTGCCGCAGAATCTACACGGTAATTCGCGCGCATTTTCACCACCCGGTCATTCTGGAGATCTGAAATCCAGACAGACAACAAGAATCCCATGATTAGAATTACTGATATTATCTTGTTCATTATCGTTGAATTTTCATCAAGTATATGGAAGCGCCAATTCCCGTCGCCGGAACAACAACAACCCCCCAATACCCAATAATCCCGGGTAAATAATGGCCATTGTAAATACCGCCTCGCCGACATCCTCCCACGGTACCAGTACGCCATCTGAAAATGGCTCCACCGCCTTCAAGCGCATGACAGGTTCGAAAATGGTATCAAGTTTCTTTGCTGTTTTCTCACTGGTTACCTGCCAGAAACTATGATCTGAAGACTTTTGGCTATGTGCTTCACAGCAACTGCCGATGTCTGTTGCCATCATGACAACAAAATAGTGCGTGACTATGGAAACAAGTATGACGGAAAAAGCGCTGAAGGTTGCCACAGGGAATGAAAAAAGAACACTCGCCGTCAATCCCAGTGCTGCAAGCAATGCAAGACGACAAAGGATAACAAGCAGAGATCGGACAAGATTGGATTCAAAACCGCTCTCGCGAATGAACAGTTCTATACCGCGTTCACGATCAAATACCACAGTCCTTGATTTTTCTCCGTCTCCATTCCTGTACTCTAAAATCATTTTACGATTTGAATGGTTGCCCGCTTCACCAGATTGTACCATTACTGTATCCATAACTGATTGTGTAAGTGGAATGGTAATCTGATGCATTCCATCCAGATTATTGTCCGTAGTCATTTTGAAGAGAATAAAATTACGTTCCGTTCCTATTCTCCACTCACCAAAAACAGGATTATCACCCTTTCTGACCGGAGAAAAACGGACTTTCAATTCAAACTTTTCAATTTCATATCCCTTTCCGCTGCAGAAAGACGGAATTTCAAGTATCCATTTCTTAACAGATGAAGGCCCGATAACTGTTTTCTCGGCAAGTAACTGCTTTTTAATTTCTGAAAAAGCTTCATCACGTGAAAGTTCAGGCGACATCATGCCGTTACTCAACATGTTGTGATACCGCGTAAATACCTCCTGCTGTAGTGTATCACGCGGATGAATCAATCTCCTGCCTGCGAGTAACTGTTCTTTGACAATCCGGCGTTCCTGATTATTCTTGCCGCCTGCTTTAACATTCCAGTGAACAAGCGCCAGGATTATCAATCCCGCAAAACACAATAACGCAGCATTTATGGTTAATAACCCGAACCATTTGCCAAGCCATATTTCAAAATAATGAACGGGTTTGACTGCAATCAGATGTATCTGTCTCGATTCTATCTCCTGGGCAATTGTTCCGCTGGATACCCACAATGTAGTTATACCGAGAATTATCGATGTCAATCCAAGCGTATAGTAGAGGATAACCTTGATTTGCCCTGCCAAGGTGCCGTCTCCCTTAACCGTCATTGGGAAACCAAACACTACAAGAACAAGAATAACCATAAGGCTGACAAACAGTTTGGACCGTATTGCCGCCCTTATCTGAAGAGAAGCTATTGCCAGAATCCGGTTCATTACTTGTCTTTTATCAATAAATAATCGGCCATTCTTTCAGTTGGAGCAACACCCGACTGTTGTGATGTTGCTTTGTGCGCTTTCTCCACAACCTCAAGGAAGAACTGTTCAAGATTCATGGATGGATGGTCCACTTCCGGTTCCTTGCCTATTTTTTCCCTGATCAGTTCGAGAACCTTTTTCATCACATCCGGTGACAGGGATGGCATTGTAAATCTCACACTCTCCTGCTTTTCGAGTAGTTGATTTACACTCCCCAGCGCCTTGATGCTTCCATTATAGAGGATGGCAATACGGTCACAGACGTCCTCAACATCTGCAAGCAGGTGTGAAGAAAGAATGATCGTCTTGCCCCTTTTTGCCAGGGTCAGCATTAAGTCTTTCACCTGTCTGCACCCGACAGGGTCAAGTCCCGATGTAGGCTCATCCAGTATTACGAGTTCAGGATCATTTATCAGCGCCTGCGCAAGCCCCACACGCCGCGCCATTCCTTTCGAAAATTCGCCGACTGAACGGTTGGCGGCATGTGTGAGCCCGGTCATCTCCAGCAATTGCCAGATCCGTTCCTTCCTTACACTGTTTTTCAGGTCAAACAGTCGCCCATAAAAATTGAGCGTTTCACAAGGACTCAGATAGTTGTACAGATAAGATTCTTCAGGCAGATATCCAATGCGCGCCTTGATTTCAACATCACGAGGTGAACGGTTAAACACAAGGACATTTCCAGATGTTGCATGCAACAAACCAAGCAGAATCTTTATTGTAGTACTCTTTCCGGAACCATTGGGACCCAAAAGCCCGAATATTTCTCCCCGGCGTATTTCCAGGTCCAACCCATCAACGGCCCTTACCTTTGGTCTCTGCCAGAAATCTTTAAACACCTTTACCAGGTTGTGAACTTCAACAATTACATCATTTTCTTTTTGTTCATCCATTGGACGTTCCTCCGCCCATTACTGTTTCATTTCATCTCAACGTGTCTGAACGAAAACATTCCAAGACACAGGATTCCCGTGGAATAAGCTGCCGCATACAAACCCGCATTTATAACATATTCCCACGGAACATTCCCACCCCCGGAAAGTGCATCAGCCGCCCAGAAATGCTGCCAATTCGGTACCACCATATAAAGGAACGCAGAAAAACCTGAATTTTCAGCAAAACGTCCGAAAATATAATCGGACATCAATCCAAGTAAAAATACCGTACTGGAAATTACCAGCGTCGGGACCGTGTCCAACCTTGTTGAAAGGGCTATGGCAATTGCAGCCAGGACAACTAATGCCATTGTGATGAGTATACTTACAGGCACAATACGCCACTGCACATGAAAATCGTATGGCATCCAAGTACCATTTCTTTCAAAAAAACCGCTCATGACAAGAACAAACAAGAGCGAAAACAAAAGCATAACAAACGCTGTCGATGCAAATGGCCGTTTGAACCTGTAGTTGATTAATGCCGCAACCAGGCATGCCACAAAAGGCGCACCGAAAAGCATGGCGCCTGTTTGTGTATCAGTAATATAACCGGTAAGAGTATTTGTGAAATAGAATTTCTCGGCAACACGTTCACTTAAAAGTGTTGCTATTGCCGCACACATGGAAAACAGCATAACCACCACGGTTATACCGGTAAATTTTGACAAAAAGAAAAGTTCACGACTTACCGGTTTGCTGAGTACTGCCGAAGCAGTACCGCTTTTCATCTCGTGGGAAAGCAGAGTCCCTGAAGCATGTCCTGCAATAAAAAGTCCAAACACAAAATGAAATGCAAGTGCACTGTCACGGACCTGTTTGCCATCCTCGCCGAATGTGTGCATGATCATAAGTGGAACCGCGGCAATAAGGACCACACATCCTGCGGACAAAAGGAGGCATATTGGCTGACGTATTGCTTCCAAAGCCGTAAGTCCGGCCATAGCCAGAAACTGTTTTATCCGGAGCATCATAAAACGCTGTCCCCCGCCCATCACCAGAGAGACAACCTCTCGTGCTCAGCCTGCAGTCCGGTATTTCAACCTACTGCGGCTGCTGAGGAGCATCTTTCTCCCGCATGGCCTCTCTGCGACTGAGTTTGATTCTACCGCGGTCATCAACGCCGATACATTTGACCCACATCTGGTCACCGATTTTGCAGATATCTTCAACCCTCTTAACCCGGAAATCAGCCAGCTCGCTTATATGAACAAGTCCATCCCTGCCTGGCAGGATTTCAACAAATGCACCAAATTCCTTGATACCGGTAACAGTACCATCATAAATCATACCTTCTTCCGGCTCGGCTGCAATCATATTAACTTCACGCATCGCAACATCAAGTGATTCCTGATTTGCTGTAAATATACTTACAGTTCCATCATCCTCGATGTCTATCTGCGCCCCAGAAAGTTCTGTTATACGGCGTATGTTCTTACCGCCCGGACCAATTAGTTCACCGATCTTCTCCGGATCAATCTTCAGTACATGTATCCTCGGTGCATACTGTGACAGTTCCGAACGCGGTTCCTTAATCACAGAACCCATAAAATCCAGTATCTTGTTTCTTGCTATACGTGCCTTCTCAAAAGCCGCTTCGACAAGGTTCCACTCGAGACCACGGATTTTGAGGTCAACCTGGAATCCGGTTATACCATCACGCGTACCAGCCACCTTGAAATCCATGTCACCGCAATGATCTTCCGAACCGATTATATCAACAACAAGTTCCGCCTTCTTGTTATCCGTGAATAAACCTATTGAAATTCCGGCCACCGGTTTTCTGATCGGAATACCGGCATCCATTAACGCCAGTGTTCCAACACATACACTGGCCATGGAAGAAGATCCGTTGGATCCCATGATGTCCGACACCAGGCGAATGGTATACGGATAATCTTTGGGAATGATTTCTTCTATTGAACGTTCCGCCAACGCACCATGCCCGATTTCCCTTCTACCGGTACTACCCAAACGTCCGACTTCGCCGGTACTGTATGGAGGAAAATTGTAATGTAACAGGAACTTCTTCTCTGTCGGTCCACCGGTAACCGCATCCAGATCCTGTACGTCGGACTTTGTCCCCAGCGTTACTATCCCAAGCGCCTGTGTCTCTCCACGGCTGAAAATAGCAGAACCATGGGTCCTGGGAAGTACTCCAACCTGTGCGACCAATTGCCGCAAATCGTCGAAACCGCGCCCGTCTATCCGCTTGCCTTGTTCAAGCACATTTTTCCTGACAAGCGCGATTTCAAGATTGTCAAAAGCAGAACGAAACTGCTCGTCGGGCATTTCCGGGAATTTTTCCAGCAACTTTGCCTTGAGTACCGTTTTTATCTCCTTGATTCTGGTTTCCCTCTGCAACTTGCCGGCTATAAGCAGCGCTTCAGTAAGTTCATTGGTGGCAAACTCACGTACCGTGTTGAGAATTGTATCGTCACGGGTTGGTTCTTCAATTTTCTTTTCCGGCAACCCGAGTTTACTGCGCAGTTCAAGCTGGGCATCTATCAATTTGACGCATTCAACATGCGCCAACTTCATGGCGGCGACAAGATCAGCCTCTTTGATTTCCGTTCCACCACCTTCAATCATCAGGGGTAAATCCCTCGTTCCTGCATAAATGAGATCCAAATCGCTGGTTTCCCTCTGTTTATGAGTGGGATTAATAACAAACTGACCGTCAACCCTGCCCACGCGCACTCCCGCGATCGGACCAAGAAATGGAATTTTTGAGATCGTAAGAGCGCAACTTGAGGCAATAATACTCAAAATATCAGAATCATTGTCGCCGTCTGCTGAAAGAAGCATGTTGTTAATCTGGACTTCATTCCGGTAATATTCAGGAAAGAGAGGACGGATCGGCCTGTCGGTCAACCTCGCGGTAAGAATCTCTTTTTCCGCCGGTCTTGCTTCACGCTTGAAAAAACCTCCGGGAAAACGTCCCGCCGCGTAGAATTTCTCCCTGTACTCAACCTGCAATGGGAAATAATCAATTCCTTCTTTTGGTTCATCCGCACATGTAACACCTGAAAAAAGCACAGTGTCGCCTAACTGAATGGTTACGGAGCCGGCCGCCTGTTGTGCAAGAAGCCCGGCTTCCAGGGTGATTTGTTTTCCACCTATGGTTACTGATACTGATATTGAATTGTTCATACTGCCTTTCTTTTCTGGATCAGAGTACCGTTGAATATTGGGAAAGACGATTCGAAGGCGCGTGTTAGGCGCAGATATCGAAAGTTCTGAGAGCTAGTGGCGAATGTTCAGCTTGGTAATGATCTTCTGGTAGCGCTTCTCATCTTTCTCCTTGAGATAATCGAGGAGACGCCTGCGATCGCTAACCATTTTTATTAAGCCATAACGAGAACTGTGATCTTTTACATGTCCTTTCAAATGTTCCGTAAGTTTTTCTATCCTATCGGACAGAAGAGCAACTTGAACATCAGATGAACCTGTGTCACCCTCGTGGCGCTGAAACTCTTTCTGGACTGCTTTCTTGTCTATCTTACTCATTAACTGCACTCTACCCTGACTTTTTTACTTTTCTTTTGTTTTTCCTTTATGTTTGCGGGGAACTATATATATACGATCAACATTTGTAAAGTGATTCTTCTATCTTTTTAGCGCCGTTTTCGGAGAATTTTACTGGCGCTTCTTTTATCTCTTTCTATTTGTTTCTTCAGGTCATTCACAGATTTGAATCGCCGTTCATCTCTCAATTTTCTTATAAAGAAAATCTCTACTTCCCTGCCATAAAGATCACCTCTGTACTTGAACAGATGGACTTCAATGGTGCTCTTTCGTCTGTTTGATCCTCCAAAAGTGGGTCGAATACCTATATTGACCACACCATCCAAAACCCGTTTGCCAATCACAGCATGTACTGCATATACACCAAACGGCGGAAGAACTTCATTAAATGTCTTCAGGTTGGCTGTTGGGAATCCGATTTTTCTTCCCACCGCCCTTCCCTTTACAACGGTGCCCAATATACTGAAAGGACGGCCAAGCATCCCTTCTGCGTCTGCAAGATTACCCTTTGCCACTTCTTTGCGAATACGCGTACTTGATATAATCCTGCCTGACATGAGTACAGGCTTGACCACTGTAACTTTTATAAACAGTTTTTGCGCGAGTTTAACCAGCATCTTGGCATCACCTTCCTCCCTGTGACCAAACCGCCAGTTCTTTCCAACAAAAATCCGTGTAAGCGTTGGCACAGCACTGGAAAGCAATGCAACAAAAGCTTCCGGATTGAGCCCAGCCAATAGCCGTGTAAAAGGCATTAAAAGACATCCGTCAATATGCATTTTTTCCAGTAATTTCAGTTTATGCCGGTTGGAAGTCAGCATTAGAGGCGCAGATCCGGGCCTGAGAATTCTCATCGGATGCGTATCGAAAGTCAACACCCACGCCACACCTCCAATACGTCTTGCCTCCGATACGCTCTTGTCTATAACGCACCTGTGTCCACGATGCAAACCGTCGAAGAAACCGGCCGCAAGTACAACAGGTCTGTGTTCTCTACTCAACAATATCAAATCTGTGATTATTTTCATAAATCCGCGTCTCTTTTGTATCCTATGAGACACTGCTGATAGTGGTCAAAATACCGGGTGCAAGCTTGTGAAGACCTATTATCTTTTCCGCAACACCCGCCAGATCCATGTTCATAACATTATCAAGAGAAACTGCATCTTCGATTCGGAAATCACCGCAGCGGGTCCTGCGAAGCTGTTCAAGATGTGCCCCGCACCCCAGCGAGTCACCTATATCGGAACAGAGTGTACGGACATATGTTCCTTTTGAACATCTCAGGAAAAAAGTCGCCTGCGGCGGAGTAAAACTGAGAAGTCTAAATTCATAAACATGGATGAGTTTTGGTTCCCTTTCCACCGTTTCGCCCTTTCGTGCACGTTTATATAACGGTACCCCGCCAATCTTGACCGCAGAAACCATCGGCGGCATCTGCATGATATCTCCGGTAAGCTTCTTTGTCTCGGCCTCAATCTGTTCGCGCGTAACATTACTGTAATCCGCTTCGCGCAGGATATTACCCTGGGCATCCTGGCTGTCCGTGGAAATACCCAGATGTAAGGTTCCTTCATAATTCTTGTCAGACCCTGCAAACCGGCTTGACAGTTTTGTTCCCTTACCCAAAAGGATCACGAGCAAACCTGTGGCCTGGGGATCCAGCGTACCGCCATGACCGACCTTGTTGAAACGGAAACGACCGCGAATAGCCGCAACTATATCGTGCGACGTGGGTCCGGATGGTTTATCCACAAGCAGAATACCGTCATAGGGATTCACAGAACGCAGCGCAGGAGCACTGTTTTTATAATTGAATCTTGCGTCAGGCATGTTCAAACGGCCTCCTCAGACACTTTCGCCACCATCGTTAACAGTGTCTGATGTTTCCGGATTTTCGGATGGTAATTCCCCATGTCGTTCCATGTCATGAAGAAGGCTCAATACTGCATCGCCTTTTTCAATAGACGTGTCCAATTCAAATATCAGACGTGGCGTATATTTCAAGATCACATTCTTACCGATACGTTCCTGAATTTTACCGCGGTGTTTGCGGAGTAACGACAGCATTCTTGGCCGTTCATCCTGATGATCCCTGATGGAAACCATCACTCTGGCATTTTGTAAACTGCGGCTGGTTATGACATGTGTAATGGTAACAGCCGAGAGATCAAAATCATCTTCTTTAATTATCTGGAAGAGAGCCTCTCCAATCTCACGCTTCAGAAGTTCATTCACTCTTGTTAATCTGTCAACTGTCATAAGAGGTCTCTTTCAAAAATCAGGAATATCATCATTTCTTGTTGTAAAATATGGAATCGGTTTTTTCCGAATTACCGGATCTATCTATCAGAGAGTCTGTTTGATTTCTTCAAGTTCGTAAAACTCGAGAACATCGCCCTTATCAAACCCCGAGAAATTGTCAAGGCGTACGCCGCATTCCTGGTTTTCACGTATCATGGATACATCTTCCCTGAAATGTTTCAGGGATACCAATGAACCCTGGTAAAGAATCTCTTTTCCGCGTTTAACCCTCGCCCTGCATCTTGATGTTACGAGTCCATCAGTAACATAACACCCGGCAACCTTGCTTTGTTTACCAACACTGAATATCTCTCTCACCTCGGCATGACCTATTACTTTTTCTTTCACCTGCGGGGCCAGCAGTCCTTCCATCGCATTTCGCACTTCGTCCAGCAGTTCATAAATTATGGTATGCAGCCGGATCTCGATGCCTTCCCGCTTGGCCTGTGCGTCAGCTCCTGGCTCTTTTGCCACATGAAAACCAATAACCACGGCATTAGAAGCGCTGGCCAGCATAACGTCATTCACGGTAATGTTACCCGTGCCGGCAAGAATAGAATTAAGCGACACTTTTGCACTTTTGATTTCCTGCAGAGAATGCATTATGGCTTCCACGGAACCCTGTGTATCTGCTTTCAGAACAAGTTTGAGTTCCAGCTTGTCATTGTCTTTTTTTATCTGGCTGAATAGATCTTCCAGAGAAGCTCTTTTTGGCGCTATGATTTTATCGGTCCTGGCTTTCTCAGCTGCCTCAATGGCCTGCGAACGAGCAACCCTGTCGTTTGAACACACTTTGAATTCAGCGCCCGGCTCAGGTACTCCGGATAGACCCAGGCATTTTACAGGCATTGATGGCCCGGCAGATTTCAATTTCACACCATGGTCATTAATAAGCGCCCGGACTCTTCCCCAATGCTGACCACAGACCAGGGCATCTCCTACATGGAGAGTCCCACTGGTAACAAGCAGGTTGATAACCGGTCCCATTCCCGGTTCAAGTCTGGCTTCAATAACATAGCCGGTGGCACGCAACTTGGGATTTGCTTTCAATTCGAGTATTTCTGCCTGAAGCAGGATCATCTCAAGTAAATGAGGAACACCTTCACCTGTAATAGCGCTTACAGAAGAACAAATCGTGTCTCCCCCCCACTCTTCAGGTGCAAGGCCCACACCTTGAAGCTGTTGTTTTACTCTTTCAGCACTGGCTGTTCTCAAATCTATCTTGTTTATGGCCACCATTATTGAAACGTCTGCCGCTTTTGCATGCTGAATGGCTTCCTTGGTCTGCGGCATGATACCGTCATCCGCAGCAATAACGATAACTGCTATGTCAGTCATATTGGCGCCCCGCGCTCGCATGGCCGTGAAAGCCTCATGACCGGGGGTATCGAGAAAAGTGATATTATGACCGTTAACTTCGACAGTGTACGCGCCGATATGCTGGGTAATTCCTCCATGCTCACTTTTTGCAACTGAAGTGTCCCTGATCTTATCCAGCAAAGAAGTTTTGCCATGATCAACATGCCCTAGGAATGTTACAACCGGTGGACGAATTACCATGTCGCCGGGCTTGTCTACTTCTTCTTCCGTTTCCTCGGTATCTTTTTTCTTGTGGACATACGTGTGTTCTGTAAGTTTCTTCTGATGCTCAAAAGTAAAACCGTGTTTTTCGGCTATTTTATTGGCAGCAGCAACGTCCATCCGCTCATTAAGAGAAGCCAGTATGTTCATTCCCATCAACTCGGCAATAAGCTGATTTGGCCTTATTCCAAGCTTCTCGGCAAATTCCTTCACTACAACCGGCCCCTGTACAACAATGATTTTTTCAGTCGCAGGTGTTTCAGACTCGACTGGTGTTGGTACAGCCTCAGGTTCAGGCTCAGGCTCAGGTTTCTGTTTTACCTTTGGCGCAGGTTTGACTGATTCCTTTTTCGCCTGTTTTACAGATACAGCCGGCGGCGGAGTTTTCTCTTTTGGCTTTTCTTCCTTCTTCTCCTGCTTTATCGGTTCTGTTTTTTTTGCAGACGGGAGAGTACCGGCTTTCTTGGCTTTGACGACTGCGGCCCTAAGACGCTTAGTATCATCATCTTCAAGAGCCGTCATATGATTCTTGGCTTCAACACCAAGAGTATGCAACATCTCGAGTAAATCCTTGCTGGGAACCCCCAGCTCTTTAGCCAGTTCGTGTACTCTCATGATTTTTGATCTTCAATTACTGCAGGTGGCATCAATGACGTCACTGATCGGATTAAAAACCCGATTCTGCAAACCATATCTTTAAGCTGAAGTATCTTCATCTGGAATCATGGCGGCGGCGGCATCGTGAATCGCCTTGGCAATCGCAGGATCCAGACCTGTCATTTCTGCAAGATCTTTCTCTTCCGCCGCAAGTATGCCTTCAACCGTCAGAAAACCAGCTTTAACAAGCACTTCAGCCTGTTCTCGGCTTATACCCTTTACCATTGCGAGATTGTCAACCGCCTTCGCAACTTTTTCTTCAAAACTGATGTCACCTTCATCTTTCTGGATATCAATCTTCCAGCCTATTAATTTAGCCGTCAACCTGACATTCTGTCCCTTTTTTCCTATGGCAAGCGAAAGCTGGTCCGCTTCTGCTACCACATGGACTACGCGTTCCCCCGACGGATCAACAGTTATCTTGGATAATTTCGCCGGTGAAAGCGCATTTCCTACATAAGTCTTAATGTCATCACTCCAGCGGATGATATCTATTTTCTCTCCTGACAATTCCCTCACGATGTTCTTTACCCTTATCCCGCGCATACCCACACAGGCCCCCACCGGATCAACCTTCTCATCATGCGATACTACCGCTATCTTCGTACGATATCCCGGTTCACGGGCAATACCCTTTATTTCTACAATTTTATCGGCTATCTCGGCAACTTCCACCTGGAACAAAGCCTTTACAAAGTTAGGATGGCTACGCGAAAGAATTATACTTGGTCCCGCGACATTGCTTTGTACAGAAACTACATATGCACGGATCCTGTCACCTACCTGATATTCCTCGGTCGGCACACGTTCCCGTGATGGAATAATCGCTTCAGCCCGTCCCAAGTCCACAATAATATCATTACGGTTGAATTGCCTCACTGCCCCACTGACAATATCACCAATCCGGTCCTTGTATTCTTCAAAGACCATGTTCTTTTCCGCCTGACGGATTTTCTGCAAAATTGCCTGTTTCGCCGTCTGCGCGGCAATGCGTCCAAAATTCTTCGGAGTAACTTCAATTTCGACAAATTCGCCAATCACGGCATCGGGTTTGACTTGCTTTGCCTTCTCCAGGGAAACCTCGCTGTTATCCGTATGAATTACCTCTTTGACAACTTCCGCTTTGGCAAATGCCCGGATATCACACGTTTTCCTGTCAATTTCTATGCGCAGATCTTTTGCTGAGCCGACACTCTTTTTGGAGGCTGAAAGCAAGGCATATTCAACGGCTTGGATGAGCGTTTCACGGTCAATTCTCCGCTCCTTTTCCATATAATTAAGTATATTCAGAAGCTCATTATTCATGGCTTTCCTGCCTTTTCGCCCTGCACAAACAACTAAGCACAAGTACTTTACACACAAAAGAGTGGGCCGGGCCCACTCTGCACAAAAATACGATCCTTTCCAGAGCGATACTTACTCTACTAGCCAACCCTGCTATAGTCAAGCAGGGATTAGGCATTTTTTCATAAATCGGGATAAAAGCAAAAAATCAGACAGGAAAAGGTACTTCACAACCTTTATCTTATATAATAACAGTTTATCTGGGTTTTAGATGTCGAATTTCCCGGAACAATCACCGCGTAGATCTAAACATCGCTTCGCCCGTCTCCAATGCAAATCTCTCCTTGTCGAAGGTGAACTCCACCGGTTTATTGTTAATACAGGCAAAAATCACACCTGTACGTCCATCAGCAAGTTTCCATGTACCGTGTAAAACCGACGGCACAACCAGAGGACGTCGAGTTTTACCGTCTTTTTCCATAAAAGTCATCTCAAGTGGCGGAACATCCAGTTCTGGCGAAGCGATACGTTGACCAAAGTTGAGAAATTCGCCGGCAGGTCCACGCCATAAATCAATATGGGCCCGCAACAATCGCCGTTGTGTTGCTTCCACCTTTTCCGGTTCGCACCAACGACCCCATATCGCTACAGCAGGCATTTTACCACAGACAAGATTCATGCCGATTTGATAGAGTGCCAGCCGGTTGGACTTGTCCGAAACATAACAACCTTCACTGCCGTAACCGGCGAGATAATCATGATATACGTGAGTGAACAAAGGTACACCTAAAACACCTGCTCCTGAACGAGGCCAGCGTCCCTGGTGTAAATCACGCGCATGATAAGTATCAAGAAGCGGCAGATAAAACTCTCCGGGCTCTTCTATGGAAAACGCAAAATTCGGATCGCGGTTCTTGCCTGTTTTCCGGATCTCTTCAAAAATACGATACAACGCCCTGCTGCACCAGGTACCGCCGCCCGGCGGATGATTATGTTTCGGGTGATAACATTCCCTCATTCCGCCACCAACAATCTGGTCAACCTGAACACAATCTATTCCAAGTTTCTGACATTGCAGTGACGTATCAACAAGTATCTCACGCGCTAATGCAGTACTGGAACAGATCGTGGCGGTCTGACCAACACCTTTATCCGGAGTCCCATTAATTTCAGCCTCGCCCTTCGCATCACTTATTGCAAATGCCCGACCGCGACGGTTGAAGTCGGCCTCCTGATTCACCAATACACGCGGGCGGTCGGGACCGGCCAGGTCCTTGTGTAACGTCCAGTGAAGGCCTGACAGGAAAACCATCGTATGATTCCCCCTGGCATGGAGCTCCTTCGTCATGGCTGTAAACTCACTTTCACCTCCATAAGGAGGAAAATAATCAGGCGTGACCCATGTATCCAATTTCTCCCACGACATGATCAGGCACGTGATAGGCGCGTCAACAACCTTGCCCCACCGCTCTACCTGATCGAGTACCAGCGGCTGGCGGTTACCAGGTTTTTTGTCCTGCATTTGTCCACGAAGAGAATAAGTAAAAATTAATGTCGGTTCAGTGATCCACTTCGGGATATCGCCGGTTGCCACACGCTGTGCCATAGTCTGCCGACACCATTGCTGTCTGATCGCCCACTCACGATAAAGATCAGCTGCAGCTTCCCACTTGATCTTTTTCAAACCTTTCGACGGCCGCAATCCTGCCAATGCCACGTCATACCCCAACTCCCATTTATTCACCGGTGTCTGTGGTAATACGTGAGCTATGCTTAACTCCAGATTCTTGTCGAGACGCCGTGTACAAAACTTTTTTGTGTGCGCCTCGGTATCACGCGCGGCGAGGTATAATCCAGCCGATGGGTCAAACGCCGCCATCATCTGCATGGAAGCCCCGCCAGGATACTTGAACTGGCGATCAGGCCGGTTCACGCTGGGATTATTAAGTAATGTTCCGTCGCACTCCGGCCATAAAATCCGGTCTTCTTCTCCGTTCCCGGTAAACGGCAAACGCAGTGTTACCATGGGAAATTTCACTTCTGCGATCTGGCACGGTGATTGGGACAGAACAGATATCCGCCCTATTACTTGTGGCGAACCCTTCTCCAGCCGGAATTCACACTTGACCTTGAAGCTGAATGGTTTTTCGTGGGTACCCTCAATGATTACCGCAGATTCATCCTGCCGGACAGTAACAGCAGTGGCATTGGTCGATAAAACCAATACACTCGCATTGGTAAACTGAACAGCATAGATTGGAGCAACTAATTTAGGATCGAGCCATTCATGGCCGGTGGCCTTATCCTTCAGTGAAACTAACGTACCGCGTGCAGTATCCCACTCCAGGCGGAGCAACTCATTTTCAAGCGATACAACCTGCCCTGCCATTACGGATCCGGTAGATAACAATGCTATTAGCCAATAAACAGTGTTCTTCATTGTGTTCCTTCCATAATAGATTATCAAAGGTTGCCTGAAATTTATGTGTACTGTTGATTCCGTGAACTCCCCACCGGATGGTAGTGAACATAGACACGGCGAACCAGTTCAATCCCTGTTGATAATCGTTTCTCAACCCGCTCGGCAATCGCATCACCCTCCGCAAGACTCAATTTACCATCGATGGCGATCTGCACATTAATAACCAGGTATGGGCCAAAGCGATGAGCCTGTATTTCCTCCACCTCCTTAACGTCGGAATTCTCCGCCAGGAGACCCCGTACCTTGCGATCCAACGATTCACCCGGAACCGTGTCCATGAGATCGGACGACGATTCACGGAGAATCTCGATGCCGGTTTGCAATATTATGATAGCCACAATTGCTCCCACCAGCGGATCACCCCATGCCAAACCGGACCGGCCCAAGAAAATACCAATGGCTGCTCCGCCTGCCGACCAAGCGTCGTTGCGGTGATCATAAGCGAGCGCGAGGACAGCCGCGTTGCCGGTCCGAACCCCGACACGGTGGGTAAAGAACGTCAACACGATTTTAACAACTACCGTAAACAACGCTACCCACAAAGTGGCCAGTTGAATCATGCCACCGGTTTGCCGCCCCGTGAGCATATCGTAAACATTGTTGATGGAATCCCAGAAAATGGCGATCGCCGTAGTTATAACGAATGACCCCACCACCAAAGCGGCAATACTCTCAAGCTGTCTGTGCCCATAGGGATGTTCTGTATCCGCCGGTTTGTTGGCAAGCTTCATGAACACCTTGACAACAATATAATAAGCAACGTCCGAGACAGAGTTGATACCATCTGCCAGAAGTGCGGCACTATGTCCAATGATGCCAATGAATGTCTTGAGCAAGGCCAGAATAATATTCGCTGCCAGTCCAATATTGACGGCTTTGTCTCCTCTGTGACCTGCTTCTGACATTACAATCTGTTTCCTCCTGTCTGGTGACCGAACCATTGATCCAACAGTTAACGGATTATAATGTTGTTTCCTATCGGACTGACAGAAAAATGTAGTTCATTATGATCACATTCGATCAGCTTTTCATTAGATCCTGAGACAGTATTTTCTCAGCATGTGACCACACTTCATCACTTTCTCTCTTTATCTAAAGCTTGTTACGAGGTGCCGGCTTGCCGCCATATTCGGCAGGGAATTCTGCCGTCAGGCCAATATGTTCGTAGTCCATTAACTCTTCGCGGAAACCCGGTTTCCAGCTCACATTTTCCGTCACTGCTGAATTCCCGTTTTCAGGCTTATGGCAAGCTCGAGAACGGATATCTCCTCATCAATTAACGTTCACTACACAATTCATTTCGTCCACAATTTGAATGCCGCCTCATTGAACGCGTCCCTGGCTTTACTGCCTTTGCCCGGATAACCTCCACGTACCTGAACCATCCAGATCAAGGCAAGCTGTCGTTCCGGATAAATAGTCATGTTTGTTCCCTGTGCACCGCCATGTCCAAAGGCGCCGTGTCCATCCTGATCCACTGCGAAACCCAAGCCGTACTTCTGGTCAGGTTTTCCGGTCTGAATTTTAGTCAACTCTGCAATAGCTGTTTCCGATAAGAACCGTTTGCCGTTGTACATTCCTTTATTCAAAAGCATCTGGCAGAAATGCGCCAGGTCCCTGCCTGTTGAAAAGAGGCCGCCTCCCGGCTCGGGATAGCGACCAGGACGATCAAACGGTGTCCTCATGAACGGGATATTAGTCGTAACAAGTCCGCTCTTTTCGGCATTCGGAGCGTACGACTTGGGCAATCGCTTTAACTGACGTGATGTAGGAAAGAATGTAGTATCCTTCATTCCCAGCGGATCAAAGAGCCGCGTCTGCATGAATTTTTCGTAAGGTATGCCGCTCGCAACCTCAATGACACGACCAACTGTATCAATGCCCTGGTTGGAATAACGGTAACCTTCGCCGGGCTGGTACTCAAGCGGGTTCATCGTGAAACTCAACACCGCCTGGTCCAACGGTAGTGAACTGAGATCATCGGTCAACACCGGCGTGAGAAAAGGTAACCCGGATGTATGGCTCAATAACTGGCGGATAGTGATCGGACGTACCTGCCGTTTTAAGGTCATCGAACTGTCATCTTTACGCTCCGTCACCCACAGGTTGTTCATCTGGGGGACATACTTGCTGACTGGATCATCCAGTGAAACCTTTCCATCAGCCACCAGCATCATTAATGCAACAGCGGTAACAGGTTTCGTCATCGAGGCTATCCAGAAGAAGGCGTTCTTCTTCATCGGCTTCTTGCCCGCCACATCTGCATAACCGACCGTTTCATGGCTGATGATTCCTTCGGGTCCGACAACCACAGTGACCGCACCAGCCAGCCAGTTCGAAGTCACGTATGGCAACAGTGCCGCTTTGATCGGTGACTCTTCAGCCCGTACAGATATCGCAACCCCAAATACGGATATCGCCAATACCAGAACGAAGCAGGACCATTGCGTCTTAAACCCTCTTGTTATCTTCATATTTTATCTCCTTCCTCTCTATTCATCGGTTGGACAGAACGGTTATGGTCGTGTGACATTAATCCGAAAGAAGTAAGATGGAGCTGTGTTCGAGTTTGTGTAACTCTTGATATCTCCGTCTCCGACAATACCAGTAATGTTGGTTGACCATAATGTATCCAGAAGGTTGGATTTGCTTGTTACGCTGTAAAGCCGTCCTGTTGTTGATTGCCAGTAAATAACGAAATCACCGGCGGTTGCATCGTTACTTACTGCTTCCAGCATGAAGAAATCGCTTCTATCCCATCCCAAACATCCGGCGATCCACTCTTGCAGATCTGTCATGCTGTCTCCATCAGTGTCAATCAATAGAGGACTTGTATTGAAATCATATTCGTCCGAATCTTTCAGACCTTCAGTATCGTAGTCCGTATTGGTTCCCTGTGACAAATTACTGAACGTTTCTATTTCCCATGAATCATCCATTCGGTCATTGTCGGTATCGATAAATTCGCCTGCTCCGACATCGCGGATGATGGCAGGAGAAAGATTGGTAATGGACGGATGGTCCCACGGAGTATTTCCATTAATATCAAGCTGGGTTACAAATGGTCCTATGGAATTATCGATACAAGGCGAGTCTGTTGTTATGCGATAACCGAACCGAAGTTTTGGGTCTGCGGATTCCGGCTGGCCGTTAATGCCTCCCTGGATAAAACTGTTTGTTGCGAATAAATATGGAGAGTTGGTTATGAAAATAGCGGGAGAACCGTTGTTCCAGGCGATGGAATTGGTGAAAATCGCACTGCCACCATCCATATAAAGCCCGCCACCACTTGTGCTGATCCGGTTATATCCGATTGTGGTATTTAAAAAAGTGAGTATTGTATTGCTCGCGTAGATTCCACCACCATCGCTTGCATTGTTGTCCGCAATGACACACACCTTGAGATCAACTGAAGAATCGCGTACAAGGGCACCGCCGCCATAACCGGAATATTGGGTAACAACATTGTATCCACCGCGGATCATACACCTTTCAAGATTTGCGGTACTGCCACCCTCACAGTAGAATCCTGATCCGCCCAGTGCGCTGTAATTATTAATTATCTTGCAGTCAATCACACCTGACAAAGAGTTCGAAGCGAAGAAGAATGCGCCGCCGTACCCGATAGAATCCTTTGAATCGAGAAATGCTCCATTTGCATAAACATATGTTGAATTGTACCGATACTCTCCGGCTCGATTGTTCATTATGGTGCAATTAGAGATGCAAGAGCCTGCATTGTTGAGAAATACTGCACCTCCGCCTACGTTTGTATCCATTGCGCTGTTATTGGAGAGTGTGCAGCTGATAATATTAATTAATGGACTATCCACTATAGCAATGCCTCCACCTGAGCCGGAACGATTGGCTGCTATTACGCAGTTCGAAATCGAGGGACAGGAATTTAGGCAGTATACTCCACCTCCGAAACCGACAGCATTGGAAGTTGTGTTGAATATGTTTATACTGCCGGAATCATAGTTAAAGGTTGTAGAGTCGTTAGTGACCGCTCCCAGGTTATTGGAGAAAGTACAGTTGACTATCACCCCGGTAGCGTGGTTTATATATGCGACCCCTCCACCGTTTCCGGAATTGTTTTCTTGAAAAACACAATTACTGATAACCAGTATAGAACTGTCTGCTGCAGCTCCTCCACCATCTCCTGATAATATGGTATCTAATGTGGTTATGGGAGGCGCACTCATCAATGTTTCGGTTTTGGCAAAAAAACCCCTGTTGGTGCTAATAGAACATCCAGACAATAGAACTGCGCTATTTGACTGGCAGGATATTCCTCCACCAAACGATCCCTCATTTTCTGTGATGGTACAATTTTCGACCATTGCCGCTGAATTGATGAAGAGAAGTCCACCGCCAATACCGGAATGATTGTCTATTGTAATTGGTGGTGTATTAATAGTGACGGTTTCTCCACCGGGGATGTTTCCGCTTATAGTTGTGTTTCTGATAGTAGCGGTAGAATTAGAGCAAAAGACACCACCACCTAGATTACCGGATATTGTACTGCCGGAGATATTGAGTGTTGAATTTGATACACAATAAATACCGCCACCCTCGATTTCTCGAACTACCACAGGTGGGCTATTGATCATATAGTCAGACAATCCTCCTGATATGGTACAATTCGAAACAACAATACTGCCGTTTGCGCAGTAGATACCTCCGCCATAACGCGCATAATTCGCATCGATGATACAGTTTTCAATTTGAGGGCTGGATGATTCGATATAAATACCTCCCCCTGTGAATGCCCTGTTATCGATAATTCGGAAATTGGTGATTCGAGGACTGGAGTTGGAAATACAAACTATACCGCTTGCCGGATTGGTTACGGAATAAGAACTGCCGCCATCAATGAGCCAGCCGCAATTTTGAATGGTGAATCCGGAAAGAATTGCATTGGTTGTTTCACCTGAATGAAACAGGAACGCCGGACCATTGCTCTGACAGTCAATAATGGTACTGGCATAACCATTGGTACCTTCGAGCGTGATTTTCTTTCCTTGGAAATCAATCCCGACGTTACCTGTCCCTGTGTATGTTCCCGGCGATACCAGGATTTGACTGCCATTGGCAGCAATATCAATTGCAGGTTGGATACTGGTTGCAGCCGTAGTGAGATCTGCATACGGCAGCGTATTGTTTCCACTCAGGGAGACGAATATCTGATCAGATCTCGCATAATCTGACATTAATGCGTAAAAAAGCGCAGCAACAGTATATAGAACCCTTTTCATAAAGCAGGTTATAAGAAATTACTCTCCCTGAAAATTCAGGAATAATTTTCATGTTCTCATCTGTCATTGTAAAATTTTACATCAGAAGCACAATGGATGTCAACGTTGCGGTGTTGTTGTACGATACCAGAGCGATTCCCAATAAGTACGTTCCGTGGCATAAACATCGATCATTGCATTATCAGAATGGTTAGCCGCAAGGATACCGTAACGCTCCATTTCACAGACCCATTCCTTGCGCGGCTGGAAACCGGGCATGTCAAATCGCCTTATCTGGTCCAGCTTTTTCTTTGCATCCTGGATGGCCGCAAGAATCTTCTGGTAATCAGGATCCAATTTATCGGCGAAAACTGCTGTTCCGCATGATTGCAATCCCCCGGCCCGTTTCGCCAAAGGCGCCAGCAACAAACAGGACTTTTCAGGCCGCGTAAGATTGTAGAACAAATCGCGGGACCAGCGGCGGCGGACATCGTCAGGTGTCATTTTAATCCATGGCGGCATGCCCCGGAAAACTTTTGCATTATATCCATCTGGCCCGACTAGATGTGAAGGAGAAATAGGCAGTGGCTTTTTTGCATCGTGACAACTGCAACAACGCCTCTGAATGGCTTCCATTGATAATTTAACGTTGGGCCAGTTGGTGTCTGTACGGTCTAATTGGATCGCGCGGTCAATTATTTCAAATCCTCCGATCATGCCGGTACCCAAGGCCGCATAAGTGCCGGGATAAGTGGCGCCTGTTTCTATCCACAATCGAACCATTCGCTTTTCTCGTTCTGTAGGTTTCGCATCATAATGATTACCATCCATCAATGCCAACAGCCGGCTGGCAGAACTGCCGATGGACCGTGGTGGACGGTTTCCCATGTCATTGCGACCATCGGCCACCAGATTTTTCGCGGTAATCGTGTAATAACTGAGACTGAAAAGCGGACCACGGTCACCTGAAAGATTTATACCTCCTTCCGGATTATCGCAATCGTGACAGCTCACGCAGTACTGATCAAGAATCGGCTGAATATCGCGGGGAAAATCAAACACTTCGGGTACATCGGCGATTGGTTCAATCCGGCTGGGCGCACGGCGGGAAGCCTGGAATTTTTGGGGAAGGAACGGCGGAGTCATGGTGCGCTGTTCGTGGCAACCAATGCAGGTGGTAGTTTCACCGGGCATGACGGTCAGAAAACTTTGCATCCGTTTTACAGAAAGATCATTCTCATCCAACGCAACAAAGAACAAACTTCGCAAAGCCGGCAACTCGGCATAAGCAGAACCGTCCGGTTCAACAGGAATCGTACCCAGCACGCGTTCCAAAGTGAATGTGCCACCGTAACTCAATGGTTCCGCACCACCAGTGTAGTTCATGGGTTTGGGCAATGTTTCCAGGACCAGCAATTTCTTGATCTCACCGCGGCTGACGCCTGTCATATTCCGTCCGCGGTAAACATCAACCAGCAGAAGACGGCCTGTCGTTTTATTCCAATCGGCAGGAGTTGTTATCACCGGTTCACGCTGACGGCGATAGACTGGTCGCGGCTCGTGACATTGCAATCCGGCAGTAATATCTTCCTTAGGCAACCGGTAAACAGTTTGTATCTCTCCTGATTCGCCCATGAGTACAATATCTGTTGAACGCGCAACCATGAATGCCTGTTCCGAGAACGCCCATGGATCACGAAAATCAGAACCATGACTGATTGCCTTTACACTTCCTGGATCATCCGGTCCATTACGGGGATCAACGAGGGTAATGACTCCATTGTGTTCGCGTTGTCCATGGCCCGGCGAGAATGAAGCCACCACTTTGCGCGATCCCGGAACCTGCTTGGCATCAATCATGGTAATACCAGGATGCATGTTGCCGTAAAAAACGGTCTGACGTACACCGTCCGGACTGGTAATCCAGAGGTGATGAAAGGACATCTGATGTCGATCCACATATTCCCAACGAGTATAGAGTATCTGTCCTGTAGGCAGAACCCAGGGGGTGTTATCATGCTCATTATTACTGGAAAGAATCTGGATGTTTTTGCCGTCCGGCCTGCAGCGGTAAAGCACACCCACCTGTGTGGTGTGACAATTGACACGGCGGTTACAACGGCTGGAAATAAACATGATATCACCATCGGGAAGCCAGGTTGGTTCAACATCATCATACGGTCCGTCAGTCAACTGACGCAAACTTGAACCATCAACGCCAATTTCGTAAAGGTGATAGTGCGGGTTTCCACCCTTGCGATACGAGAAAAGTATTTTTCTTGCATCGTAGTCCAATTGAGGATCACGAATCCCGCCACCGGGATCGTCCAGGAGTACCGTTATTTTTCCCGTATTGAGATTCAACCGGCACAGCCGCCCTCCGTCGAGGTAAGTTCGCCAGCGCGAATGATCAAGAGTATAACCAAAGTTGGCATACCAGTGAGGGTCCTCGCCCAGCTGTCGAACCGCAAATACAATCTCATCCACCCCTGCCATTGGCCCCTTACGGAACTCGGCCAGCAAATTACGTTCGACCGGGACCGCGATTGGTAAAGGTTTGGCTTGATTACTGAGAGCTATGTAGTCGTAAATGATCCAACTTTGTTCATCAAGCCTTATAGAGATTGTGTTTTCACCTTTCCGGAATTGACCGGCAGGAATTGGAAAGACCATCGTTTCAGACTTGCCGATTCCTATCGGATTAAAAGCCAATCGCGGATCACCGCTGGGAGCAATCTGGGCGGGTAGGACAGAATTATTGACAGTAACAACCACCTTTGATCGTTCCGAAGGGGAACCACCTGCAAGTCCAATCACAAGGAACAGTTTTTGTTTTTGGTCTTCTTCACGGGAAAAACGGATCTTGAAAGTATGAGCCTTACCACCTCCCCAACGATCTTTTAGGGCTGGATGGATGTATGGCCAATCACCCGGTTTGCTTTTGCCTACTGTGTAAACCACCGGGTCTTTGTATTTTTGAAGATACGCTTTATAACCTTCGCCGCGACCGGTCAATCCAAACTCAGCGGCGCGATTATCCGGCGTTCCGATCACAAACAAAGGACGTTCTTCATCAAGTCCCGCACTGGTCGCATAATCTACACCAGAACCAGCAGAACCAATGATCAGAGCAATTGCTACTGAGAAGAATCTACCTTTTTGGTTCACAAGAAAGTACTTCTTCAAACAATGAATTACACCTGTTCAGGAACAACAAATGGCGCACGATATGGACGAGTTAACATCGCATTTGCCGCTGAATTATCCACAAACTTTTCGGTACTTGGATCAATTTTCAGTTTTGGCCCGACCCGGCAAGTTAACTTGGCAGGATCCACGCCAATGGCCTTGGTATTTTCAAGGATCGTCATGACACTGTCGCTGATTTCCTTGCTCTTTCCCATTGCTTTTATCTGACCCTTAAACCGCTTTTCCGAACCAAGTCTGTAGGATATGTTACCCAGATGACACAAAGCGCTGGATAGATGTCCCTCGAGAATCTCCGCATTGAGTTCTTCCTGTTTCCGGCTGCGAACACAATCTATGAAGTTTTTGAAATGACTGCCGGGATTAAGTTTGAAATCAATATCACCCAGCGGCTCGCCCTCTCCTTCGCCCTTGGGATAAAACTTACCGTGTTTAATTACACCCTGTTCCAGATAAAATTCATCATCCACCTTGTTTGGGAACTTTTCACTATCCGCTTTGTTTGGAAATTTATCTGTCTTTCCCACGAGTCCCCGCGTTTCAAAAACCATCAGGGTCCCGTCATAATCGAACACCGACAATTCCATGTTCGGAGTCTCGCCCTGGTCCTTGAAGTCAGGCCCATCCACCCACCTGCCACCCATGCTGACCACGCTCTTTGGCAGTGTTGATCCCTTGATTGCCCATCGCGCTATGTCTATCTGATGAACACCCTGGTTTCCACTGTCGCCGTTGCCAAAGTCCCAGAACCAGTGCCAGTTATAATGTACCAGGTTCTCATGAAACTTCTGCTGTGGCGCAGGCCCAAGCCACAGATCAAAATCAAGATTCTCAGGCACTTCCTTGAAAGGCTTGAACCCAATACTCCACCTCGGCTTACAGCAATACCCCTTGGAAACCAGCAATTTACCGTATTTGCCGCTATGCACGGCGGCTACCGCCTTTGCCCACTCTTTGCTCGAACGACTCTGCGTGCCATGCTGGACTATCCGTTTATATTTCCGGGCCGCTTCAACACACTTGCGTCCCTCGAATATATTGTGACTGCACGGCTTTTCCACGTAAACATCTTTGCCTGCCTGACATGCCCATACCGTCATAAGTGAATGCCAGTGATTGGGCGTGGCAATGGACACTGCATCAATTTCCTTATTCTCAAGCAATTTGCGGATATCAACATACGTATCAACTTTAATATTTTTGTCGGCAAATGCCTTGGCACGCCGTTCCAAAACATTTTTGTCCACATCGCACAACGCCACTATCCGGACCCCCGCGGTCTTGCCAAGCTCATCAAGATGTCCACTGCCTCTGCCGTTGATACCCACGACGGCAATACGAACATCACTGTTTGCGCCCTGCGCCCGTAAATACGGACTGAACATCGCAAGACCAACACCGGCGGTTATGGATCTCCTGGTGAACTCTCGACGCGTAATTCCATTCATGTGCATCCTCCCTTTGTCATACTTTCATTGATATTAAAGAAGAGATAAAACATCTTTTTTCAGAGACGGCCGGAATAAAGTCCTCATTGATATGAATCAGATTAACGTTGATGAATTTGTAGCAGATCATGTTGTGAACAATCAAGCCAGATTGTAACACTGATTTGTAGCCACGGCGTTATATCGCCGTGTCTTTAAAACGTCCCGACACAGTTTACGCAGCTACACAAACTCTATTTCCCACCCTTGATATAGACCAGCACTGCTATCGACTGTGCCGGCATTGTATCGCCGGGTTTGAAATGACCGGAAACGGTGGCACCCTCAACAAAACGCCACTGTTCATTGACTTTAGGGACAAAGCCATGCGCGGCAGACGAGTTATTCAACGCAACAATTGCCGCACGATCACCACAGATATATCCCTTTGCCATGCAGGCCTTGTGATCATATTCAAAGAAATTCTCATCAACAAATTTCCCCGTCATCAGCAGTTCCGGCCAGCGATCACGGAGGGCATTGAGCTTGGCCAGATATGCACCGTACTCCGGCACAGCACGTAAATCACCGCGACAACGCCAGATTTCCACGTCGAACCGCCATCCGTAAAGAAACGTCCAGTTCATGCGCTTCACGTGGTCGCGCTCATCGCGGATCTGGCGGCTGCTTTCAATAAGCTCAGGGAATGTGTAACGGAACACTTCGGGCATGGTTTCCGGCCCCTGCGCAGAACCATAAGTGGCATTGTGCAGAAAATCCATGTGACGGCCAAGGCAGTCCGTTACATGTTCCGTTCCAATCGTACGACCGGCATGGCCGCTGATCAGCTCCTTCCGCATTACGGCAAGTGTGGCATTCTTTCCCGGACCCTGTGCCATTGCCGGACCTTTATGAGGATGCGATTCATCAAAGCAGAGATAAGGCATACAGCCACCCATCTGATCATAAAATATACCGTCCGGACCAAACGATAGCATGTACCGGCCAATATCAAGCAGCTTTTCACACCACTGCGGCGTCGACTGGCAGCCTGCCACAAAACTCCGGGCCCCGAAGTTCCTCAGAAACGTTCCGTCACCCGAAAATTTGTAAGCTTCACGGTATTCACTGCCCTGCGATGTCTTCAGGCAGATTTTTTTACCAGTCTTCCTGTAATAAGCGGTGTCAACGTCAATAAGATGGCCATTACAGTAAAGTATAACACGCCCGCCCCTGCGCTGGACTTCGGCTATCGCCTGGCGTAACCCTTCTTCACCGCCTAATTCTTCATCCGCAGTATAGTCCGGATAACCGTTATCCATTCCACCCCTGAACCATCCGAAAACAAATAACGTCGTAATCCCGTACGGTTTGCCGCCCTCGTAGACATCAACCAGGTCCTTGTAACGGTAAAAAATCTCTCCGTACTGGTGTTTCATGATGATCCGCTGCCAGCCGTGCATCCTGTCCACCCATTGAGGACGCGGTGAATTGTTCCACCAGGTTTTGTCAGCCCAGCCGCGGTACACATCCGCATCATTGTGCCAGTCACCACGATGCAGGCGCACCACCGATTTAGGGGAAGTCCATATTCCTTTCTTCAGAAACGGATAGCGGACAAAACCCGCCGACAACAATCCTGTCGCCGTATCATGCGACACATTCAATCCTGTAGTCTGGAACGTTTCATCGAGCGACAGGAGTCCCAGCGCCCTGCCTCCGCCGTAAAAACCAAACCAGCTCATCGACATTTCGCCCGGATAATGCGCACAGGCAAGCACGCGTCTCTGGTCGGGTGCCATATACTGTGTATGATGCTGCAACACGTAATTGGCGGGGTTCTTCACGCGCCTGCCAAAACCGTACGGCAGGATCAGCGTATCGTCCTCAGGCTTTTCCGACAGACCATGAAACGGCCCTACCCAGGGGAACCAGAATTCTTCGACAACCAGCTTCGAACGGTTTTCAAGCTGAGCTGTACAGACTACCTTGTCACCTTCGAGAATAAAGCGCAACTCGACCGCAACATCATATTCGACACCCTTGTGATGAAGTTTACTGTATTTTGCCACAAGCGCCTTGCCGTCTTTCTTCACCTCGGCCTTTTGATCACCGGGCACAAGACGGCATTCGTGCCACTGTCCCAATCCAACCAGCATGTCAAACAATCCGCCGTCACCGGACACAGATGTTCCTTCGCCTGCAAAACCCAGCTCAAATTTCCGCCCATCCTGCGAGAGCGAAAGAAATATCTTCTCGTTCGCAATCCGATGCATATCGACCTTGCTGGATGATGGTCCCGACCCGCTTCGTATGGAGTACATGTCATAACCAACCTGCCGTATGGCGTTGATCGTTTTCCAGTACGGAGTATCACAGCAATCTACAAAACCTACCTGGAAATTCTCACCGTCAAAGCGACCGGTAGTGGCCTGGTCACCGAACTGATGCCAGTGCACACCGACCACGTTCTGGTGTTGCAACGCCGATGTCACATACTGGATGTAAACGCGTGCACGCTCATCCTGATCTTTCAGCTGTATCAACCCCGGATGGAACAATCCGCGATCCAGTGCGCCAAAATGAAATTCACCTATCATGACCGCCTTGTCGACGTCCACCGGCAGTTTGAAATCATCCAGCGAACGCGCATAGATGTTGAAGCTCACGAGATCGCAGTATTTTGCCCCCGCCCGCAATGCAAACTCCGGCCCGCGTCCTGCAAAACGGCAACCCATGTATAGTTTGTTCGGAGCGGCTGCCTTGAACTCCTCACGGATATTTTTGAAATACGCATCGGCGATCACAAGGGTAAACTCTGTCAGGTCGTCCTTGGCGCCGGCACCGGGCCGTTTCGTTTCAGCCAGCATGGCATCCCAATCCCTGTACTCCGAACCCCACACTTTATTCAGCTTGCCTATCTCGCCATACTTATTCTTCAAACGATTTATAAACTCTATTTTGGCAGCCTGGTCAGCAGGCGAGGCCAATGTCCACGTGGCAAGATCGGTCGGACCGCCCCAGCTGAGCTCATTGTCCACGAAGAATCCGAAGCACCATGGATCATCCATTTCCTGCTTGTGCTCCTTCATGAGCCTGCGCACATCGGCACGAAATGACGGATCGAACGGGTCACGGAATGGCCACCAGCCGTCATGGCTGCCCGCCAGCGGTTTCGACTTCAATTCAAACCGGTCCGTGTATGGCGTGCGATCCATCGCGCAGATGCGCTTGTCAGAACTGTTGGCAATCGTATTGAGTCCCCAGCTACGCAGACGTTTGTGTGCCATATCCGCAAATGTTTCGTACCAGCTGTCGCCATATTTCCTGTAGTTGTTGGCCGAAGAAAAGTCATATGTGCGTTTGATGTTGCGTTTCTCGTAATAAGGAAACAGAAGTTCGTCTCGCGTTGTATAAAACTTTGCGAACGGTGATTTCTCGCCCGGCAAATCAGTAAAATAGAACTCGCGGTTATCCAGAGGGGTGACAGCTGTCGAAGGTGTCACACGTACCGGCCCATGCGACCAGTAGAGGTATCCTTCGGGGTCCACCATCCACCACTTGCCGTCTATTTTCTCCACCCTGAAATGTCCTGTAGCTTCACGCTTCGGGCCATTCGCCCAGCCTCCGAATTTGCTCCAACCTTTTGGACCCGGATGCTGTTCCAAATCCATCTTCTCACGCTCACGCGCGGCTTTTAAGTCCTTGTCTGAATGTATCTTGCCCGGCCAGTCTTTGTATTTGAACTGTCCGTACTTGTCGATGAACGGGAAGAATTTATCCGCAGGCAGTTTCATCCAGTTGGGCACTTCAGGTGTCGGTCCCGTGTGTGCCACGATCCGTTTCACGCCCCATTTCCAGTCAAGCTTTGGTTCTTTAATATAAACCGCCACTCCAAAAACTTTGGATGCATCAAGGTCGGCAGCGACACCCGTCGTAGCCAAAGGTCCTTTCCGCATCCCTGTAAGCTTGCTGGTAATTTCGCGGCCATGCGGTAGAACGGGCGGCAGCGGCACCGTGTATTCATTAGGAACCTTGCCCTTGATCTTTATTCGGTCGATAAAAACTCCAAGTGACTTCCCTGCATCGGCATCCACGTTGTCGAGCCGCACTGTAAGGGGCAATTCCCCCTTGTTATCGCGATTCGCCAGCTCAAAGGTCACCCTGTTACATTTGGAAAGATCCCACTGCCCCTTGATCAATACGCCTGGATAACCGGTATTACCTTTGGTTTCAATTTCCAACAGACCATCCTTGACCACAAATTTACCACCTGATTGTGACGTAACCGCCGTGACCGGCATGACCGCCGCATCAAACAATACGATGTCATCCGCATGAATTATCCCGGCCACTGTCATTAATAACGTGTACGTAAATACATGTCCTATTTTTTTCATATTCACCCGTCCTCCTGAATTGGTTAACACGCGTTCCAATCTTCTCCCTTTACTCCACTTCATCAAACACACGAACGTAGTCCACGACGAATGCATCAGGCAGGACCGCTTTTTTCATTGCCTCAGACGGCTTGTCACGTTTTCCATTGCGATACCCACCACACTCGGTTGTAACGAGGATAAATTCCTCGGTATGCGATACAGGACCATTCATACGCCATGTTTCCTTGCCATCCACATAAAATACGTAATTTGTCCTTGTCCAGTGCAGGCCAAAGTTATGAAATTTGTCCGGCGTCTCCTCAACCTTCCGAGGGCCCGATCCCGTACCCTTGTGGTTTTTACCGTAACCATCCCAATGGATATTGTGGCTTACAATATTATCGCGCGTAAAATTCTCCATGATGTCAATTTCCATGCCCGATACCGCCGGATCAAGATTTGCTCCGATGATCGGCGACTGCAGCCAGAACGCGGACCACCAGCCCGGCTGCTTCTGCAATTGACACCTTATTTCATAATACCCGTACTTATGCATAAACAGCGGCGGCTCAATGTTGGCGATCGGCCATGTCAACCCATTACTGTACGGATCGCCCGGCCGATCCAGAAAATTACGACCGGTCTGCAGATGAGGTGAATAGTACTGGCCGTCCTTCTCAATCAGATTGAGGTAGAGTAATCCATCTTTTACAATCGCACCGTCGTTCGTAAAAGTCTGATGCCGTGTCTGCATGATATGAAGGCGGAAGTCCCATTTCGTCCGGTCCAATTCCTTACCGTCAAATTCATCATTCCACACCAGCTTCCATTTTTTCCCTTCGGGTAACTGACTCTTCACCTGTTCACCGGCAAAAAGGTCACACATAGAAGAAATTACGAACACGCAGATCACGAATTCTGAAATTATTTTCGTTTTCATCATCTTTCCTTCCATTTTAATATCAATGCTCTTTTCTGTTTTTCACCGCCGCTTTACTGACAGCCACTAGGTCAACTGTCTGTCCGGCAGCAGGAAAAGTATAAGGCACCAGTTCCCATTCCTCCGTGTACGATGCCGATGCTCCCGGCACGAGTACCTCACGTGGTCCAATCGGTTCCAGTTCGCACATCTCGTTCTTGAAGTACCAGATGGAAATTGTAAGCCCGGCCATCTCGCTATACACTCGGTCAGGATAAACCGGGAACCGTTTGACAAACATCAGATCATTACGCATGAGGTAACAGAACCATCCGGTATAAGAATCGATTCCCAGTTTCGGGTTTAACGGTGTGCCAAGAATCTCAAGAAATCCGTCACGAATTCGAATGTTCGGATCTTCAGGACGATAGTTCATCACCGGCCCCGGTCCATACATGATATAACTTTTCGGGAAACGACTATCTGGCGTCAAAGGAACAAGAACTATCCCGCCACCAACGGCAAGTGTTCTACTCCAGTGACAGCAGGTCACAGGTTTGTTGGATTCGTTGATTATGCGCTGTTCACACCGGAGTATCGAGGAGTCCGGTGCCAGCTCGAACTCACGTACAAGTTTGATACCTGTTGCCCCATCACGCTTGCTCGTGAGCCTGATCTTCCCATCCCCGGTAAATTCTCCCGTCCAATCGCCCAGCCATAGATCTCTATGCGGAGTGATGACGCGCTCCGGACCTATATCCAACCGGCCACCGCAGGGATCAATCGGCTTGACGTCCGGTTTGTATAACCATCCCTTCTGTGCCTGATTAAGATACAATGCATTCTGCCCACGCAAAGCATATTCCAAAACACGCCCACCCGCCTGGGGGCAGACCGTCACTCTCGCCTCTGTGTTTTCAAGTCTTAGGCAATCTCTGTATCCAAAAAATTCAACATGTGATGTCTTCACTTGTTTTTTGCCCTCCTGTTTTCTCCAAACCAACAAACGTACCGACTGCGGAGGCATGTCACTGAATGCTTCCACTTTGCCGTGTTCAGGATCAGACGCGGAAACCAGGACCGAATCCGGTACGTTGAGTTTGAATGATGCAGTTTTATCGCCTGGATTCCAGGCCACCACTCCAAAACTGCTCCCTGATTCAAAACCTTTGGCTATAAGTCCATCACCTTTAAAAGAAAAGCCTTCACTATCAGTGTAACGCCCTTTCCAGAGCAGGTCGGCGTTTGCGCGTCGAAATTCGATTATCTTTTTGAGATACCGTGTCGCTTCTTCAGGCGGTGTGGCCTTCATCATTCCAATATCAGGCTTGCTGTTCACATGTTTGTAATCGGTCACATCAGGTGCTTTGTTCTCCAGCAGGTATTTCACATCCGGTCCATAGCGCGATTCGATCTCGTAACGCAATCCGTATGTACATGTAAAGTTCGCCATCACACGGTCCATCATTGGGGTTGGTACACGAACCGTAGTCATAACTTCCGGGTATGTGTACCTGAACATCTCTGGGAACGGGTCGGTGGCACGGTCCGCCTTCAGCCTCGACTGAATTTCGGCCTCCGACGCATGAAACGTACCGAGCTCGCACCCGTGGAACATGGAGATAGAATCCAGTGCACAGTCATGCAATCCCTCAGTCATAACTATGAAGTTCGGATTGATCTTCTTCATGTGCTCCGTTATCCGGTGCAAAAAACCGGGACGTTCAGATTCATGAACAAGTGCCGGCACCGGATGACCATGTCCTTCGCCGTAACATGCCATAGGTGACATCATGGCCAACTGGTCGTACAGAATACCGTCCGCTCCCAGTTCGTTGGCCTGAAGCGCGAGCGATAACATCCTGTCGTACCAGGCCTGTGCGTACAAACACCCAAGGTCGAACTTGTACTTTGGGATATTTGAATACTTGTGATAACTGTGCTGGTATGTCTCTCCATCCTTTTTCAGGATTGCTATATTTTTCCCTGTCTGCCGCCAGAACTCTGTTGCATCGCGCTCCTGGAGCTGACCATTGGCATAGATGATCGACCGCTTACCCCGCTTCCGTATTTCCTGCAGCGCTTTTTTCAGCGCTTCCCTGCCGCCCATTTCGGAATCGGGAACGTAGTCAGGATAGAGATGATCATGTCCGCCATTCGCCCATCCGAAAAGACCGAGAATATCCAGTCCACGCTGATCGGCAACGTCGCACAACTTGTCCAGCGTGTTGTAGGGCCACATGATCTCGCCGTTTTGCTGCTTGAGGATACAAAGTAACCAGCCCGACGAATTCTTAGCCCACTCTGGAACATCGCGCAGTTTGGTTGTCGTGTTCACCCACTCACGATAACATCGCGCCGCTGCATGCCACGTTCCCTCGTACGGCATGATTATCACTGGAGGCATCGACCATGATTTCCCGACAGCGCAGAAAAATTCATGATTGATAGACATCCCGAAACGTTTGCGTTCGGCATCATAACGGAGACTTAACCGTTTCGACCGGTATAACGGATCATGACATCCCATATATAGGCCACCCTCTTGACCCGCAAACGCGAACCACTGCATCGTTCCCTTAGACCCCGGATAATGTGATGCAATTTCAAACTCCTTGCCCAACTCCAACCACGGAACCGGTTTTTGTCCTGCCTTTGGCACCCGGTTGATCCTCTTACCCAATCCGTCCGGCATCAGTACTGGATGCGTCGTCAGATCCGCAGAAATCCCGTTCAGCACAGGCCCGGTTAAACCGGTCACAAGCCACCCCATGGCACCGTTCCTGATTTCACCGGTCATCTCAAACGCATCACCCTTTCGGCGTATGTTCAATGTCAGAGCAACCGGCCAGGTTTTCTTACCATCCGTCAGGTTTTCATACATCAGGCAAATTCTATCGGCAACTGTTCTGTATTTTGGATTTTGAGCTTCGCTGCGCAACACAACACTTTCGTCTTTCACGGGCGGCGGCATGTCAGGTTGAAGCATAATGGCCCAGAACGGCTCGCCAGTCGCTTCGCTCGAGGGACACGCCGCAAAAGACGGTTTCAGACTGATACCTTTAGCATCAACGATCAGATCACCTTTCCCGCCTTTGAGCGTAAACGGCGTACTTTCTTCTGCCAGCCCCAATCCAGATACCAGAAGCGTTGTTACCAGAAAGACCCGATACCGTTTTGTATTCATTACGAACCTCCCACGATTTTCGTCCGACCCTTAATCTGAACTTCAATCCGCTTGTTCCCGCCCTGTTCTGTCACCGCTTTGACAACAGATTTATTAAGGGACTGTTCGTCGACCAAATCGGCAGGAAGTACAAGTACCCGTTGGCATTCTGACTCATTATGCCCCGGCATCAGTGTCAGTTTAATGAACTTTCCATTTTTCGCCTCCACCTCCGCCACGAGGTCACCATGGCATGCGAGTTTGAATGAAAAGTCTTTCCAGTCACCGGGAACTCCTGATGCAATTCGTATTTCTTCCCCATGACTCTGTACCAGCATCTGGTTTAACGCGTACACGACATTACCCGATGCAGTCGAAAACCACGGTTTCATTGATACTTTCGCCTCATTGATCTCAAACAGTTCCCCGAAGCAACCTGCTCCTTCGGCCGCCTCCGACAACAATTTGACAGGCTCTACTTTTTCACCAAGTGCTGCGAGTGCAGCTGCCATCCATCCCGCGTACCACGCGCATACGGAGTTACCCATCGGATACATATTCCCCGAAGCCCGCCCCTTGGTGACAAAATCAAGGACAGCGTTCTTCTGCTTTTCGTTGGTCTCGTCAAAAACCGGGTACGGAAACAGTCCGCCAAGCGACGCTATACTCCGCTCCGTGCAACCGGCATAGGGAACATACTTCTCGCCATCGTGCGGCAGTGATTCACGCAATTTCGTGGCCGCATGTTTCCAAGTCGCAGCTTCTTTCTCATCATCTTTCAGTAACGCGGCAGCCTGGGCTGCTGCTTCAAGTGTGTAAATCGCACCGCAGGAAGTCATGAATGGATTTATTTTGGCAGGACCCAGCCGCTCCAGATCAGTACATTTTCCGATAAACATTCCGCCGTCGTCCTTCTCGTACACCATGTTGGCGAGAAAGTACCGCGCACATTCCTTTATTACCGGGTACCCCGTCTTTTTCAGATAATCCGCATCGTTCGTGTAGAGATACTGAAACCATGATGACAGGGCTATGTTGGAGGTGTGAAAGATATGCTCAAGCCAGAAACCGGGTGGCGTACCCTCCGCCCCGTCTTCCAGCGCCTCCCACGGAAAACGCGCACCGAAAATACCGTTTTTGCCATAGTGAGCCGCGCGATACAGCGCCTTTTTCAGGATAGCCAGACGAAACTCGGGACAACGACGCGCAACATCACGATGATTACTGCTGACCAGCGCCTGGTAACAGAACATTTCATCCCAACCGAAAAACTTTCCCGCCCAGTGCGTATTGAAGATGCCGACCGGGAACGACCATTTCGTGGCATTGGCCCTCAGGTGATATGAAGAAGTGTAGTAAGCCTTTTCAATCTTTTCGGCGGGTATATGGACATAAGATTCATCCCAATACCCAGCCCACTGCCTCTTATGCTCCTCCAGTAAGCCATTAAAACCCTGTTCCTTGATCATCGATTTCAACTGCGCGGATCTTTTCTGGTAGTCCTTGCCATCCATGGAATCAACAAACACCAGGCAGAAAGTGATCTCCGTTGGCTTTGTACCATCAAACGTCACATCGGCGGTCATTGTGAACGTTGACTTTTCAACGTCCTGTTTCGCCAGCTTGTCAGCCATAACGGAAATCACACCGTCGTACATGCGGTAACCATCAAGCTGGTACTTGATATCGATACAACCGGCAGATTCGTTCTGTTCGGGATTTATGACTATTCGTTTGGGCAATTTACCCTTGGGATCCACAAGGTGGTACTTGAATGTAATTCTGGCTGAACGGACATCCTGATTTTTAGGAATGAATTTCTTTTTTATTACCACAACATCGTGCGACAGGGGAACAAATACCGTTGTCTCCGCCGAAAGCGAGTCACCATAATCACCCTGGCAGGTAGTGACCGCTTCCCTTGTGTTCAATGACTGTGTCCAGCGCGATGGTTCCTTGTACGTTTGCCCGTTACAGGACAATTCCTGCTCGAAACAACCAAATGGAACCAGCGGGTAGATCGGATGGCCCGAACTTTCATACCTCCGGCCCGCCCACCAGATGCCCGGGGTCATTCCGGAATACGTGCGCTGGGACTGGCAACCCTGATAATCAACCAGCATGTTAAGACTGCCGTTTGCCAGAAGAGGAGGAACGTAACTTCGCGGACGGGATTCCCCCTGCCCGCTGACAGAAAATAACTGAGAATTGTCTTCACCTGCAAGAATCGCATCAGTCAGCCAAGACAAAACAATCAGGCACAATATCAGCTTCTTCATGTTACTCCCTTTGACTGCGTATCAGCTTTTTGTACCGCTCTCGTAATATGCGCTTGCGTCCGGGGGACGTATGTCAACAAGTGTCCCGCGGTAATGGCGCAGTGAGGTCGGCTGGTATGGATGTTTGGCAATTGCTTTTTCACAAATATCAACCCCGAGACCGGGCGCATCCGGAATCTGCATAAAACCGTTGTTGATCTGTACCTTCTCCGTACACACATCTTTGCGCCAGGCAACATCACTGCTCATGGTTTCAAGCAGGTAGAAATTCGTGAGGTTGGCAGCCAGTTGCAATGTGGCGGCATTAGCCACCGGTCCGCTCGGATTATGCGGGCAGATTGGAATGTAATGGGTTTCAACCATGGCGGCTATTTTTTTGAGTTCGGTAATTCCGCCTGCATGTGAAACGTCCGGCTGAATGTAATCAGCAGCACGCAGTTCAAGCAGACTGCGGAACTGCCAGCGGTTGTACAATCGTTCGCCACAGGCTATAGGAACCTTGACGCGTTTTTTGAGTTCAGCAAGAGCCTCAAGGCTGTCAGGTATAAGCGGTTCTTCCAGCCAAAGAATGTCAAAATCCTCAAGGGCATGCGCAACCCTGAGAGCGGTCGGCAAATCCAGCCTGCCATGTCCCTCGATAATCAGGTCACCCTTGCCATGCGTGGCCTCATACACCTTTTCCACGCACTTGATCGCTTCGCGAAACTGTTTAGGTTCAATCGTCCTGTACGAGGAACCGAACGGATCCCACTTGAGTGCCTGAAATCCGATCTTCAGCGCTTTCTTCGCTTTTTCCGCAAATTGTTCCGGCGTTTTGGCCCCGGCAAACCAGCCATTTGCGTAGCACAGAACCTTGTCGCGAACCTTGCCTCCAATAAGGCGGTAGACCGGCACACCAAAATGTTTTCCCTGGATATCCCAGAGCGCCATATCAATGGCAGAAATGGCACTCATCAGCACCGGTCCACCGCGGAAATAGGCATCACGGAAACTGTCGTGCCAGATGGCTTCAATATCAGACGGATCTTTTCCCTTGAGATCGCGTTCAATTTCCCGGCATGCCTGGGCAACTGTCAACTCGCGGTATTCCAGCGTGGCCTCACCCACACCATAAAGGCCGGGCACATCGGTCAGGACTTTCACAAACACCCAGTTGGTACGATAAACGTGACAGATGAACGTTTTGATAGCAGTAATTTTCATATCTCTGTTGATCCTCCTATTTCTAAAATTAATGTCGGTACGCCTTTTGCATTACAAGCATCGGCAAAGCTGTTGGGGTCAGCAGTATTTTCGGCAAACATGCCGTAATGCATGGGAACTGCTATTTCCGGCTTTAATTGTACAACAAACTCGGCCGCTTCTGTTATGTTCATGTTGTTAAGTCGGCCGTTCATGCAGACAAAAGCGGCATTCAATGGTTTACTGGTCAATGTACAAACCCGCTTAACAAGATCAGGATCGTACAGCGTGTCGCCACTGAAATATAGCCGCCTGCCATCAGCCTCGAGAAGCAATCCCACAGAAAACTCATCGCTGTGCATCGCAGGTGTCGGCGTGAAAATAAATCCGCTAAAACGCGTTGATTTTCCTACTTTCACCAGAACCAGCCGTTTCTCATCGAATCCTATCTGCCGGCCATGATTGATAACACTCTGCGGCCCGAGCAACGATGCGGTCGACTGCAACATCAGCGGCTGAAGAGTATCAGGATCAAAGTGATCAAGATGATCGTGGGTGATGAATATCACATCAGGCTTTAATTCTGAGATTGCCATTGCCGGCAGAGCAAGCCTGTGCAAACCAAATTTTTTTGTCACTGAATCACTCAGATACGGATCAATCACAAGCCGCTGTCCGTCATGTTCAACCAGGTACCCGCCTTGTCCGATCCAGGTAATTTTCACGACTTGGACACTCCTGCCTGATTGTCAGGCGTTTCCGAATAGTAATCGTGATGGAATGTAAACTTCAAAGCTACAAGCACTGCAATTCCTCCGATAAGGTATGCAATTGAGAGAGCCGAGAAGCCGTATGATAATCCCTGTGCCTCTCCGAAAGCCCGACGACAGTATCCCATCAACAGCGGCGAGGCTGACCCGGCAAGAAACCCGATCGTCGTCATAACACCCACTGCGGAAGCGCGGTAACGCGGCTCGATCACGTCAAACAACGACGCATGCGTATTAGCCTCGTAAAGGCCGCGGAAAAATCCCATTGCCGCCATGGTTACCCACGTGGCCGCAAGCGTGCTGGAATATCCCATTAGAAATATCATCGGAGCACCCAGTAACATGGATACAGTCTGAAGCTGCAGGCGGAACTGGCGTCGTGAAATAACCATTGCATCCGACAAACGTCCCCCGATCAGGACACCAATCATCGCAGCTATGTGATGGTAGAGCATTGAATATCCGCCGGCCACCGTCAGGGAGAGATTGAATTTCTGCTGTACAAAGTTCGGAGCCCATACGATATACGCATTGTTCACGAAGACAATGGCCACAAACCCGGTCGTCAACAGCCATGCTGTTTTAGTACGAAACACCACACCAAAAGCTTCCCTCAATCCGACCCGGCCCCTGCTGTCGGAATTATCGCGCGGTGCATCCTTGAGCCGTATCATCAGTATTATCCCGAGTAAAATTCCGACAAAGCCGAAAACATAGAAGGCGGATCTCCATCCCCACCTCTCGGCAATGTAACCACCAAGAAAGCCGCTCGTTATCACTCCGACATAGAGCGATGACTGGTGTATGGCCAGCGCGAAGGCGCGGGTCTTCTTGTGGAATACAGCAATAAGCGAATACGCGGAAGGCGCATAAAATGATTCTCCTCCAGCCGTGGCAATACTACGGAAAAGAATCAAACTGATCAGCCCGCGGGCCGCGCCGGTAACCATTGTAGCCGCGCTCCAGAACATCAGGCTGACAGTAATAATCCGCTTGCGGCTCCATATATCGCCAAGGTAGCCCGCCACCGGTACCAGCAGCGCCAGCGTGAAAAAGAGAGCAGAGCCCACAAGCCCGAGTTGCGCATCGGTAAGATGCAGGTCGGTCTTGATTGACGAAAGAACCACGCCAAAAATTGCCCTGTCTCCCTGATGCAGAAAGAAAGTAAAGAACAGTAATGCCAGTAATTCCCACTTATACGAAGGATGAAATGCCTTCCCGTGTATTACCTGATCGGGTTTGTCATTCATAGAATAACTCACACATCTACATCATACGGCATATGCTGCGCCGAGCATCCTCCATCCACTACAAGCCTTGCTCCGTGTACACTGGATGCCTCGTCGGATGCCATGAACAGAATCGCCGCGGCAATTTCCGCACCACTGGCTTCTTTCCCCAACGGAACATTTTTTCTGCGTCTGATCGTATCACCCTCGGAAAGAGAATCCCAGCGCTCAGTATGAATATAACCGGGCGAGACCGTATTCACCCGTATCTTCTTCGGGCCAAGATCAAGAGCCATGGCAAGAGTCAGGCCATCAATCCCACCTTTGCTGGCTACATAAGCGCTTCGTTTACGGATCGCGCGGGTCGAAACATTAGATCCTACGTTGACAATTGTACCGCCGCCCTGCGCGATCATTATCTTTGCTGCTTCGCGCGCCACATGAAACGCGCCAACGAGATTCACCCTGATGACTTTCTCAAACAGGTCCAACGGTGTATCCTCGAATGAAGGACCAATCCCCTGCAGAACAGCATTGTTGACCAACACATCGAGTCTACCTGCTTTCTGCCGGATCATGGCAAATAGTGTATCAACCGATGCCGGATTACCGATATCGGCGGGTGCCTCAATAAATCCGCGCAATCCGCGTGACTCCAGCTCCTTTACTGCCTTATGTACCCCTTCCGCTGTTGTACCGTTAACCAGTACCGTTGCGCCTTCTTTTGCGAAAGCAGCGGCAATCTCCACACCGGTATTGCGACTGGCACCCGTAACCAAAACAACCTTTTTTTCAAAACGCATGACTCGACTCCTTATTATTTTCTCTTCTCAACCTTGCTTTTGATTATCAAATTTTATTTTGCACCGGTAAGCCTGACCATGACCACGCCGTGCGACGGTACAGCCGTACTGAAACTTTCGGCAAACTCACCCAGGTCCTTCTGGCGCCACAGGTCGCGCACTTTCTGTTTTTCTTTCAGTCCAATGTCCGTCCATTTCACAGTTACAGTCAGCTCTTTCGGACCCGGGTTGAACAGCCCAGCCGCCCTGGAACCATCTTCCAATTCCTTCACAAGCACCTCGCCGCCATCAGCAAGAACCTGCCGGCAGGCCTGTTTTCCGAGAGGATCCTGGTTCACATCGAGAACATCGTCGTTCGAGAGCAGACTCAAAGTAAATTTGTCCAGCCGTTCGATTGGTGTTCCAATGATCATCGGCGAACCCCACAGACACCAGAGACTGACATGCGAATATTGTTCGTTAACGGTAAGATGCGACGGCGTGAGCGGCTTGTCGCGCCAGCCGCCAAGCAGGCCAATACGCAAATTGCACGCATGATTCCAATGTCCGGGTTTCTGGAAGGGTGCGAAAGCATCCTGCTTAATCCATACCTCTCGAACACCTTCAGCCCATTTCCTGAGATTCTCATCCATCTGGGAACGGTCCCAGAAATCGACAAGATCACCTGTCGTCCGGGTAAGCTGCGCAATACTGATGCATTCGGCCAGTTTCAGCGGTACTTCATTGGAAAGCTCATAAACAATGTCACGGTTACATGCAGCCAGTGCGTCGGCAAACCGGCGGGTTATTTCCACGCTTGTGATACTTGAATCATATTTTGCGTAATCGAACCCCCACTCGGCCCACTGCTGCGCGTCGTTCTTTTCGAAGAAATGTTTGCCGTAATGCCAGCCATCTCTTGGCTTTGCGGGTTTCGTCCATGAGCCCTGTGGGTCATCGCTCGATCCGCCGACGAATCCCGCATAACTGGTAACCCAGGGTGTTGAGTAAATCCCGGCCTTCAGACCGAGGCTGTGGATATAATCACACAGCGCTTTCATGTCAGGAAATTTCTCGTTGGGCTGGATCGCATTATATTTGCCGCCGCGCTTCCCCTGCCAGCCGTCATCAATGTTGATGTACTGCCAGCCGTGATTGATAAGATCGAGCCGCACCATCGCCTCTGCGGCTGCACGCAGGTTGGCATCAGCAACCTTTGAACCCCAGCCGCCCCATGTGTTGCAACCAAGCAACGGCGTCAGACAAGTATCATCGCCCACAACAATCTTCAGTTCGCGTTCGGCACTGCCAAGCGAGTTTTCGGCTTTCAGCATCATGCGGTATGTGCCGCGTTTCGCAATCGCGCCGCTGATGCGACCATTCACTGGATCGAGTTTTGCACCGCTCGGCAGGTCCTTGACCGAGAATTTCATCGGCTTGTTCCCCGTTGCCGCAATCGTGTAAAGGATCGGGCTCCCCGGCCTCACGCCGAATACTTTCGCTCCGTTTATCCGCGGCTCGGGTTTCGCCGGCGGCGTCAGGATATAAGCCGAAAGGTCCGGTATGGATTCTTCGGCCTCCACACATTGTTCTGAACCAGCCATCAAAAGACAAAGAATTACAGACATTCGTAATATTTTCTCGCTCATCATTGTTATTCCTTTCAATCCGCTTTGATTAGAACCCCTTGGCCATCGGGAATGGCTGGTCCTTGTGTTTCCATACGCGCAGATAATCTATCTCGAAAGTGCTGGGCAGATCAGCCGGATCCGGCAACCCGACCCAGTCTTTCATGATCTCGCAATCAAACATGATGTATAGCGCCGCATGATAGTAATCGTTATCACGCGCGAAAACCTCCTTGCCATCGACAAACCATTTCATCTCCGTCGGCGTCCAGAGGAATCCATAAACGTGGAAATCTGCATGAAAATCAAATGGTACCTTCTGTTTCATACCTTTTTTTGGCAACGGGGTTTGCTTTGCATTTGCGATGGACTCTACATAAGGCGTGTAAAAGCGGTGTACCGTTGTGCAATACACCCGGTCATACTCCTTCTTGGCCGGCTTGCCAAAGATTTCAAAAATATCAATCTCCTCCGAGAAACTGCCTTCCTTGTACTTGGCGGGTGGATTGAGCGGGTCATATAGCCAGAACGCATTGCAAACGCTTGCTTTCATCGACTTGCAACGGGCTTCAAAATAACCGTACAGGATTCTTTTCTTACTTTTAACAGTAGATGTGGTGAACTTATCATAGCCACGCACTTTATTTTCCACCGTCACTTCTTCCGGTTTCTGAACTTTTGCTGTCAGACACAGTTTTCCATCCTTGACCGTTACATTCTCACGCGAGAAATAACCGGGCTTGCGTCCGTACCATTCGGGATTGAAATCCCACCACTTCTGCCCATCCAACTCCTGTCCATTGAATTCATCACTGAACTGCTGATCGAACTCCCAGCCCTCGCCCATGGGGCAGACGGGCTCCGACTGTCCGACTCCAATAAATGCAAGTACAACCAAAACTGTGCCAATAGTAATTTTCATTTCAGCCTCCTATTTTGCCAGGAATGACTTTGCCCAGATCATGGCCGGACGTTCCTTGACCGCTGCAGCAAAACTCGCTTTCGCTTCCACAGACTTGCCTTCTGCCAGCGACATCAACCCCTGGAGATATGACTTCTGTGCCGAGCGGTGCATCACGCGTTCCAACGGTGTATTCTCACCGCCAAACTTCGCGTATGCATAAACAGTCGCGGGTTTATCCAATTCCGCAATTGCAGAACGAAGACGTTGTATCTGTTCAGCCTCGCCCGCTGCCTCACCCAGTTCGCGAAGAGACAGGATGCGATAGTAATTCATCTCACCATCTGCCACGCGGCCATCGAGCGCCTTTCGCAGTTCAGCTTTTGCCTTCCCTGAATCGCCAACCGCTTTGTAAGCCAGGGCAGTGTAATAATGAATCTTGGGAGCCTGTCCCGCATCGCCGGGACGTCCAGCCTGCAGGTTCTCGGGATAGGTATTCGCCGCCTCGAGGTCCTTCAGTGCAGCAGCACTCTGCCCGGCTTTGAGTTTTGCCAGGCCGCGCAGCAGGCACGCGTCTACAAACGGCTGGTGCAGCGCAGCAGCACCTTCCCATACATGGAAACGCCGGGTTGTCAGGATCGCCAGCGATTTATCATACTGTTCTGTTTCATTATATAGGTAAGCCAGTCGCAGGATGGTTGGATCACTCTTCTGTACCGTCTCCATACGGCCCTCGAGAAACGCCAACCTGGCTGCGGAGTCACGGCCCATCTTCTCCCACAGCTTGTCCAGCTCAAGGACAGGCGCAACGTTCTGCGGATCAGCCTTGATCGCAGCCTCATAACGGGCAACCGCCAGATCGCGTTTCTCCAGTATCCTTCCGTAGGCAAAGCCGAGATTACGCAGGGCCAGACCGTGCGACGGGTTGAGCGAAACGGCTTTCTCCCATGCGGCAACTCCGCGTTCACGCTGCTCAAAGTAGTAGCAGAGGTTACCGAGATAGTACCAGGTGTTCGCATCTGATGGACACAACTCAAGGGCGGCGGAAAGCATTCGCAGTTCTTCGTGCCGGAACGGGAAACAGTAATCTGTGGGCATCGCCGCCGCTTTGGCAAAAAGATCACGTGCCACACCGGTTTTGCCGCTCTGAAGATTGTAATAAGCGGCATAATATTTAACGAGCGGGCTGGCATACGCGGTCCCGGCATTTTCAGCCTGTGTCAGCAGCGAGAGCGCCTCATCGATGGCACCGATATCACCGTAGTCGGTAACTGTCTCAAGCATCTGCTGCAGTTTGTTCCCGCGATTCTTCTCAGCCGCCGCCAGCGCCTTTTCTCCCTTACCTTTAAGGAAACAACACTCTGCCACAGACCAGTAATCGAGGGGGTCGTTCTTAACAGCCAGGTCCAGTTCGAGTTCCGCATCTTTTTTCTGCCCGAGTTTACGCAGAATATATGCACGCAGCGTATGTGCCTTACTGGACCGTATGGCCACGGCCAGGGCATTATTAATCATCTCAAGGGCGTGACTATAATCACCTTTCACGCAGTCAATCTTGGCCAGTTCGATATAAGCTGCGCGCTGGAAGCTGTCACGCCAGACCGCTTTCCAGAGTTCATCCTGCGCCTCCTTCAATTTGCCCTGCTCCTTCAGCACAACCCCGAGGTAGTAGTGCGGCTCGGCGTCTTTTGCGCGCGTATAATTGCGGGTTGTACGCTCAACTGCACGGCGCAGATGTTTTTCGGCCTCTTCAAACCTGGCTTCCCGAGCCCGCCTGATACCAAGCACAGTATTAACACGCAGATCGTTCGGGTCACGCTTGAGCGCTTCCTCATAGTACGGTACGGGATCAACGATACCATTGTGAAACTGTTCCAGCCGCAGGCCGACCAGGTACAGTTCCTCCACCGTCTTGTATTCGGAAGGAGACTTCGGATTCTCAACGATTTCAGGAAGCGGCTTTTCTTCAACTTTTACCGGCGTATATCGAACAAGCTCACGTCCGTTAGAATCGCACAGGATACCGGTGATCTGCTGGTCACTGACATTTACATCCACCGTAATTTCTTTTATATAAGGTGTGTTGGGATCGATATTAATCAACTCGTTGAATTCTTTTGCCCCGTATTTCAGACAGACGCGGGCATTCTTGATTTTAGCCGTCGCATTGAGACCGAGGAAGACCTTGTCCAGCGCGCAACGCTCAAGATTGATGGCAGCGTCAAGATTGGCGCACTTGACCCCGCCGATTTTCTTGATGGGATACCAGTACTGCTTGCACTCGCGTGTTTCGTAGGGCGATATCCAGCTGTAATCCGGCTGGTTGTCGGAATAAGCACCAACCATCAGTTCAAGATATGGACCATCGGTATCGGTCAACACCTTGTCCCACACGAAACCGCCGGGATTATTTCCCCAAAGAAAGAACTTCTTGCCACAGACAATATGGCGGTTGGCAACATGTGCCGTACCAATTTGCCGGCCATAGTCGTAACCGGCCAGGAAATCGTTATCCGGATCAACAGCGAAAATCGAACGGTGATCCGTGGTAAAATTCTTCCACCAGCTCAGGTCCGCGATCTCATCTATCGCCACACAGGGACGCCCCATGGGGAAACGGGTAAAGTAATCCTTGTGATGGTCCATCCCGACCCGGCAGGAGGGCGGGAAAATCACCTGGTAATTCGTTCCGCAGTGCACGGAAACATTGGCCCAGTAAAGCATGGACTCAATGTACGACTGGCGGTTCATAAACTTGCAGGTGGCTTCAAGATACGAACGGCCTGGTTTCATTGTTAGCCCTATCGACCACTTCATCCTGTGACGAAGTTCGGTTTCGCCAATCCACACGGTCTTGCTTCCGTCATCATTCTTGGTGGTCGTGTAGTCAACCGGCATGAACGTTGTTGCCCGGTGATGATGGGGAAAATTCCATTCCACGCCGCCCGACGTCCATGCGCCCAACATCCCGATCAAGGCAGGCTTGACTACCGACTGCCGGTAGAAAGTCTCATACCCGCTGTCCTTATCGGTAAAACTGAAAAGCCGTCCGCCAATCTCCGGCAGAACCGACATGCTCAGGTAATCATTCTCGAGCCAGAGCGCAGTGTATTCCCTGTCCACCTTCTCGTCATGAAGAACATCCTGGAGCGGGTATGGATAAACACGGCCCTGCGCGCCCTGGTAAACGCGTCCCGTGTAAAATACCGGGTTCTTGTCGCACGGGCCTGGCGGATAGGTCGGAACGACAACCTTTTTCTCCTTTACCTTGACAGCCGCGTCTGCAGTAATTCCTGATAACGACAACAATATTGGCAGGATCAATTTGATGGTGAAATTAAACGACAGGATAGTTTTAGTTTTCATGTCATGCATCATAAGCCTGACATGATGTGATGATCTTGGAGGATTGTCCCCAAAAAGTTGGCTTATTTACCGCCGCGATATTGCCGGGGCGAGACCCCTGCAATACGCTTGAAAGTGTGGTTGAAGTGAGAGACATCGCCAAAGCCTGTTTCAAAAGCAATATCAAGGATGGGCATGTCGGTAGTACGCAGTAAATGCTGAGCCTGCTCAACTCGACGCCGGTTGACGTATGCCACAATGGTCATTCCCTGTTTCTCTTTGAAAATCTCAGCTAATTGTGTCCGTCCGAGCCGGACCGCCGTTCCAATATTCGCAAGAGTTATCTTCCCGGAAAGACGCCCATCAATGAAGGAAACGATCTCGCGAAACAGCGCTTCTCTCTTCTCGTAGAATCTTGGCCTCTCGGCAACACGTTCCTCATACGCAGCATTAACGCTGATGATGAATGCCTTGAACAGGAGCGGCACTAGATCGCTTTTGGCAGGATAACTCCGGTTAAATGCATCAACTATTGAAAGCGCGAGCGTAGCCAGCCGGAAGAAGACATCACCGGTAACGGTAAGTTTGCCGCCGACATCGTCAAGCGAACGGAAGAACGGTTCCACCATGAAAAACTGTACACCGGTAACCAGCTTATCGAGGGTGATCGCGGATTCGAGAAACTCCGGAAGAAAGGCAATATTAAGCACAGTGAGTCTTTCTTTTGGACCTATGACGTAATTATGCGGAAGTTCGTTGTTGAGAAAAACTATATCCCCCGGCTTTACCGGGTAAACATTATCTCCGATCCTGTGTTTCGCTTCGCCTTCGAGAATAAAAGAAAGCTCAAAGAAGTTGTGATAGTGCGCACTCCATACCGTTTTTGCCGAAGGACGACGGACCTGGGGGAAACAGCCGAGTACACGGCCTTTCTCGGTAAATGAAAGGCGTCCGCCAAGTCCGCGACCTTTCTGAACAGAACGGATATTTTTCCCGAGTGTCAGCAATTCGTCATTTACGCGCTCAAGATCACGGCCTTTCAAAAGTTTGTAACCCGAAAGGAGCTTTGATCCTAATGTACTTTTCTTTGCAAAAGCCATCCTTTACCCCGTTTTTTGCTGTGTCGGAAAACATGTTGCCAGAAACCTGCCAATCGACAAGAGGATTATGAGAAGTTTTACTCTATCCTCCTTCGCAGAAGACCCCGGACTTGGAGTCCGAGGGATGAATGACGGTTTTGCTACGGCGGATTCCGCTAAGAAACTGCGGGCTTCCGCCGTCGCTCGGGGAGCTATGGCGGACAGGTCAGCCCGCAGAGCTTCACTGGACCAGTGGAGGAATGGCAGCTTTAATTCTGAAATATCCCTGGGTATTGACAGGCAAAAGAACGACAGTATTTGAACCAACGTCAGGCGCATTTGTACCCAGTCCACTGTCAATCCAAACAGTATCAAAAAGACTGGTTTTCATGTCTATGCTGTAGAATCTTGATTCTTTGCTGGACCATGTTAATTGCAGGCCATTAGTCGACACTTCTACGCCGGAAATACTAAGATAATCGTTACTATTTCTTGGATCTGTGTCTGCAATATATTCATCCACATTATAAACACCATCGGTATCAGCGTCATCGTAGGCCAAAAAACCGTTTGTAGTAGTAAAGTTTTCCCATACCCATGCATCGGGAATTCCGTTGGTATTAGATGTCGTTTCACCCTGATACAATATATCGGTCTTGAGTCCCCAGGTTGAATTACTGAGACTTATCCAGCCGACACCGGTTCCCCACACATAACCGCTTAAATGCCCGGTTTGCAGATCGACCTTCGGGGCCTGCGGGTCGGTGGCATTCGTCCAGCAGAAGCTGATCCAGCCGGCACTGGGACTCCAGGCATAACCCGAAAGGTGCCCTTGTCCGTCGTGGTTAACACCATAATCCGTGGCTGAATTAGTTGCATACTGAAAACCGTTCGACGGAGAACCGTCGCCAAGACAAATCCAGCCGACAGATGAATTGTACATGAATCCTGAACAAAAGTACTGACCGACTACTACACCACTAGTTGAATCCGATTTACAATTCAACCAGCCTACACTCGATGACCATGTCCATTTTTGGGTGGAATTGATCGTTGAATTTGTGGCGGCAAAAGACGACACAGCAAACACACCTGCGAATCCAACCACTATCCATGTTTTTAAAATACGCATAGGTCTGATTCTTCATTATGGCATTGCAAAATTTGACCAGGGATTATTGTTTGTAAAAGAACCTCCTAGTAAATCTACTGGAGCAACAAAGTTTTCAGACGGGGGGAAAGGCCAGTTATTCTCAGTATTTTTACTGGCAAGATTACGAACCACCCAGTTACCCATTTTCCCATCAAATATCCGAATACCAAGTTGATTGCCCATAATACTGTTGTTGTCTATTACATTATTGTTCCCATCAATAAGAATTCCGCAAATATCGTTGGTCGCATTACCGAAACCGTTTTCCCCGCAAGTATTACCCACAACCCGGCATCTGTTGGCAACCCTGATCCCGTGGCTGAAATTCTGTGATGCGGTACAATCCTTAATGGTACAATAATCCTGCACATAAAAACCGTTGGCATTGATACTCCCGCAGGAAGTACATTCAATAATCCGGCTATGGTAAAACGTATGAATGCCGGCGCCTCTATTTCCTCTAACCTTGCACTCTTTGATTGTGCTGAACGAACCGACAAAAATTGCATCGTTCAGTGGAGGATCCACAAGCGGCATATCGTCTGTTGACCATCCGTTACCATATGCCGAACATCTTTCAATAAGGGAATTAGGCCCCACGTATAAACCACCCCACCCGTTTCCGAAAGCTTTCAAAGACTCCAAAACAACATCAGCAGCATTGGTTGCATCAAGCGCCATATGCTTCCAGCCCCTGATCACACCGTTCCGGATAGCTATATTCTGGCACATTATATCCACTGTGATTGCATCATATGATCCTGTTGATCCATTAAGAGCATAACCATTAAGGTCAAGCTTGACTTCGTTGGTCGAGATTGTAATGCCGTCCAAACCGTCTTTACCTGTAAGTGAACATGTCAGGTAATATGATCCTGAGTTTGTGATATGGAAAGGCAGGTTTGTCACTATTGTCCGCGGTTCGAGCTGTTCCAGGGTTTTGATTTTGCCCCCTTCTGTCAACGGATCACCCTTGGGTGTCCAATAGTCATCAGCGGCAAAGAGCAGCCATGTTATTGTCGAAAAAATAAGAGAAATCCCAATTATTCTGAAAAATACACACTTTTTCACAGTTTCCTCCCCTTCAAAAGAATACACCTCTTCGTTAAAAACGACATTATGTTACTATTCTGATGGATTAAAGTCAAAATCATACTGGAGCGAACCACGGAATTGTCCAAACTAGTTGCCGGCTTTACAAAAAACAGTCGGATATTGTATACTATGGCATTACAAGGGTTGTCATTTTTATGAAAAAATGGATGATAGTTGCCATTTTCTTTTCCTGTTTTCTTACTCTCCCAAGATGCATGGCGGCTGATAATTCCATTGGCCAGATAATTGCCGTGGAAGGACAGGTAAAAGCCACAGGTACAGATGGCAGGGAAAGACGACTTGATCTGAAATCCGACGTTTTCACGAACGACAGGATTGTTACCGCTGCCGGCGCCAAATTGCAGATACAGTTCAATGATGACACCATGATTTCGCAGGGTGAAAAAAGCGAAATGACGATTGATCAGTATGTCTATAATCCAAAAGCAAGAAAAGATGACAGTTGTTCTTTCAGAATGATGAAAGGAGTTTTCAGAACAATTACCGGCAAGATCACAGAAATAAATCCGGAACGCTTCAAGGTTAAAACCAATCTGGCAACAATCGGCATCAGGGGTTGTGAACTGGGGTTCAGGCTTCAGGCGAACCGGGAGGATATTTATGTAATAAGCCTGCCGCCCGGCGATAGTATTGTCATCGAGAAGATTGTGGCAGATGAGACAGGAAAAGGCGGCGTACTGGGAGCGGCAGACCGTATCCTGAACATTATCAATGAAGGAGTGGCAGTCACCATTTCTGCATCTGCAAGTCTTGTCGAACGGCCAATCCCGGCTTCAGAAGGCAGGCAACTGATCAATGATTCAACACCTTCAAAATCGGCAGGCGGCGGCGGGGATGTTGTAAACAATGACGTCGGTTCCCAGAATAAATCCATGAGGAGTACTGTTGATGAAGCTCGAGAAAAGATGGATGAGTCTATCCATAGCGAAGAAATGCTTGCTCTATTGAATGCCTCCAAGCAACATACACAGAAATCCAAATCGCAGTCATTTACTGAACCTACATCAGCCCCGTATGTGCCGCCGCCTGACAAACCGCCATTTATCACTAATGGAGGAACTCCAATGGGTGATTGGGCCTGGGGGCTGTGGGCCGATGGTTCTGTCGAAATAAGAGCCAGTACGGAAAACGGAGCGGCATTTCTGTCAGCCGCGGAATATCAGTCAATAATCTCATCCACCCCAAATATACTTTTGACCGGAAGCGGTTCTGCAGCTGCTGTTGTAACAGCGGGAAGCTACAAGAATACCAGCCTGGCGTCTTCACCAACCACACCCATAACTTTTGAAGTCATGACAGGACCTGCTAACCCAGCTTGGGGAGCAATATTCAACCTTACAGGCGGTGGGGATTCTCTTTCTTTCGAAGTTACCCGTGCAAGCGGTAAGGGAAAGATAGATGCGGGCGGTAATCTGTCCCTTGATCCTGCTATACCTTTTGCAACCTACACATTACTTGTAAATGGAACGACCCTTAATCAAGGGTCTTTAACTGCTCAAAGCATGAACGGTACTTTGATAAAGCCGGGAATGGGAACCCCGCCCATAAGCGGTGTTGCCGGAAGTTTCAGTTTTCAGCATGGCTCTGCCGCATCTGCCAGTGGCGCATTCGGTGCTGACTTGAATTAGTATTCAGGCTGAAAATAACGTGACACCTCCCTGCCATCGTACCCTTATTCGGACGCCAGCAGTGTCACTCCCATCAATAACAATGACCAGGGCTTTATCATGGCTCTCAATTTAAATCTGTAAAGATTCTATAAACTGCCGAGCCTTTTTTGCCTCCGCTAGAAGTTTATCAGAATCTCCCGGTTCAAGACATTCTACAATCAAGGAACCACCGGCAAATCCACCTTTTTTAAGTCGTGATAAAACCGCTGTAAAGTCCACCTTGCCCGTTCCGGGTGTCACAGCAACATTTTTGGGATGTTTGTAATCTTTGATACACATCCCCACTACAAGGCCATCAACAGTGGCAGCATCAGTAACCGGATCAAGTTCGCCGTTTGAGTAGTACAGGATATTACCCGGATCATACCAGACACGGAAGTTTTGGTACCCAACCATCTCAACAGTCTTACGGCACTGTGGTCCGGTTGCATTGAGACCGCCGTGCGGTTTTACACTGATACCGACACCCTTTTCAGCCGCATAACCGCAGCATTCGGAGATGGCTTTGTAATAAGACTGGTAAAGTTTCGCATCACCGACTCCACCCATCATGAGGTTTTTCGCACCACAGGCAGCACAATTGTCGATGAGTTTTCTAAGCCCCTCAATGCCGGCTTCAAGAGATTTATTTACAGGAATTCCGCCGCCATATAATGATGGTACAGTTAAACCGCGCTTTTTAATTTCTTCGCCTACTTGCTTTGCTTCTTCGGGTGTAGTTGAAACCGAGATTATTAAATGCGACTCTGATTTGGTTGTCATCAATCCTGCATATTTAAAACCAGCCTCAGCAATGGCATCAAGTGCCACGCGATAATCATACTTGTCCCAGGGCCGCGTGTAACAGCCAATCTGCCATGAAGTCCCGGCTGCAGACGATATTCCAGTACAGGAAACCGCTAGTCCAGCCGCCCCGAATTTAATAGCTTCCTCCAGAAAACTTCGGCGAGTCAATTGGTTAAAAGAGCTCATAGGTACCTCCCTTTGATACGTGCAGATTTATCTCTTCTGATTTTTTTACGCAAGCCGTAAAAAAATTCAACAGTAGAATTGATATCCGGATTATGCCGGCGGCATGAAACTCTATGAAATGAAGTCCATTATTTCCCGGCGAAATCCATCGTTGTCCTGATTCTCCCAGAAATCGGGACGACGAATGAAGATAAGATTAACCGGCGTAAATCTTGCGTTTTTCCGCATTAAAAAGCATCCGGTGGCCGGTCTTAAATGATTCAACCCCCATGAGGCAGGCGACAGCGTGCCGGTAACCAGCCTCGATAGGCGCACGGGTGGTTTTACCGGAACGCATGCACTGTAACCAGTCCTGGAAATGATCGGGCGTCTCTATGGCCTTTACCTCGTTGACACCACGGATACTGCCGTCACGTTTCGGACCACCTTCTGCAGTATAGTTTGGCGCACTCCAGTTATCGAGGTTCAGCTGACCTTTCTCGCAAAAATATCTGTGACGACTGCCGCCACTCTGTCCCGTATTGCACGAGAAGGTCACCATGAAACCTTGAGGATAAACCCAGAGTGCTTCCACGTGATCAGGAACGCTAAATTTATTTTCATCTATCCATGTAAAGATACCGCCATTACACACGCAACTCGTCGGATGCTCCGCACCTGTGATATAGTGAACCAGATCAATATAATGACTGCCAAATTGGCTGACTGGACCATCATTGAACTCGAGATAACCATACCAGCCTGAGTACAAAACAGGGTCAAATGGCCGCTTTGTGATACCCATTGTGAATTCATCCCAATCGAGATCTTCTTTCTTCACTTCCTGCTTAACGTAACGATACCAGTAGGGCTTCTCGGAATTACGACACTGTTCGATCCGTGAAGCCTTACCCAGCAGACCGGATTTCCAGAGTTCATTGCAACCTGTACTGGTCGGCAGACTGCGGACCTGCGTGCCAACCTGTACCACCACACCCGCTTCCTTGACGGCATCCACTGCGCGAAGAAGTTCCTTCATGTTTCGCGCCATTGGTTTTTCAACGTAAATGTGTTTCCCTGCCTTTGCCGCCGCTTCAAGTTGTATGGAATGATGATGATCAGGCGAAGCGATCATGACTGCATCCACATCCTTGCAGGCCAGAACATCACGATAACTGACGAACTGTTTCACGTTGGTACCATACCATTCCTTACACTGCTCTGCGGCCTGCTCGCGCACAATACGCCATGGATCACTTACCGCAACATACTCAGCATTCTCTATCTTGTCGTGTTTGTGTATTCCAACCATGTGCGCCAGCCGGCCACGTCCACCACAACCAATTTGACCAATACGAATCCGTTCATTGGCGCCCATAATACGGGCATAACTACGCGCGGAAAACGACATCGCCGTCACGCCGATTGTGGCTGTTTTGAGAAAATCTCTGCGATTACAGGTTATGTTCATAGTTTGGAACTCCTTTGCTGATTGAATTGAGTGAACAATTCCTCTGCAGTTTTATTCCTTGAGCTTTTTCCGTTCTTTTCTGCATCTACGCTATGAGACGAAAGAGAAGATATATTGCTATTACAAACACGGCAAGTTCGGCCCATAACGGCTTATCAGGAACGCACTTCTTCCATTTTAACCGGCCGCTTTAAATTCAATGACTTCTCGGCGGCAAAGATCACTTCGTGTGTCAATACCGCTTCTTTGAGTCCCGTGAGGGGCATTTCCTCGTTTTTATTGATGGCGTTAAAGAAGGCATCGAATTGTGTTTTGTAAGGATGATCCGCAACATCCCCGGAATCGACCGGACTGAAGGAAAGCTGACTCCACCGATTTTTGTCCAGGCCCTGCACCACGTTGGAATGGAATTTGTTGTCAAGCAGACTGCCTTCACTGCCAACTAAATGAGTATGGAAATAGTACGGCTGAAGACAATCGATGACGGAAGCGCATTTCGCGGTTTTGCCGCTCTTGAATTTCAATACAGTTACCGATGTTGTAGGATATTCGTATTTATCAAATGTAGAACTCTGGGAATTACATCCAATTGTGAACACTTCCTCTACATCGTCGCCCATGCAGAGCAGCAGTGCGTCCATCGCATGGCATCCTGCGGCCAGCAGGCTGCTTCCACAGTTTTTATTGGTCACAACCCACTCGTATTCGCGATACCACGGACCCATTCCATGATAGTAGTCAATTTCACCGTAATGAAGTTTTCCAAGCAGACCGCGATCAATTACCGACTTGATTACGCGAAACTGACTTGCGAAACGTACTTCAAAACAAATACAAAATTTAACGCCTGCAGCTTTTACCTCTTTCTCAATTTTATGGACATCTTTCAAGTTCAGCGCAAGCGGTTTTTCGACAATGATATGCTTGCCCGCACGGGCGGCGAGAATGACTTGTTCCGGGTGTTGATGATGGTAACTGCAGATGGAAACCGCATGTAAATCGGGATCCTTAAGCATGGCATTGTAATCCTGATACACTTTCATGGGAGAACCATGTTTTGCAGAAACCTGGGCTGCATCCAGCTTTCGAGAAGAACAGATTGCCGTTACTTGTCCCAGTTCTCCGGCGTTAATCGCGGCAATATGCGCACCCGCTGCCCAACCATACCCTGCAATTCCGACATTATATTTTTTCATAGGTCACCTGAGTTTGATTAAAATATTAAATACTAAGCGCTGTAATGCAGCGCAGCCCTCCAAGCACAAAATACTTTATATAACCTGCGCTTATATCTCAAGAATAAATCATAAACTTAAATATTATACTACACGTTTTGTCACCAGTTTTGATACTTTTCTGACCTTATGAAATTGATTTACCAGAAACTAGCGGTGGGATCAGATGAAGGCTTCACCTTTAAAACCATCCGGACACGAAAATTTGACAATTACTGGCATTTTCACCCTGAATATGAACTCATCTTGACCATGCGCTGTCCGGGATATCGCCTTGTTGGTGACAACATCTCCCCGCTAAAGACCGGCGACTTGGTTTTTGTGGGTGCCAACCTACCGCACCTCTGGCAGTACGAAAGTACCGCCAGTGAACATAATCCCTCAGTGGAAATTCATTTAATACAGTTTGAAAAATCCTTCCTGGGCGAATACTGGCTGCAAATGCCCAGTTTCCTGCCGTTAAAACAATTATTCCAGCGCGCCTCGGTAGGACTTTACTTTACCGGTAAAACACGCGAACAGGCGGTTGAATTAATGATGCAAATGAAAGGCACAACTGGTCTTCACCGCATGGTCATATTTCTATCAATTTTCGACCTTTTGGCCTCTTCCCGTGAATATCATTCCATTGCCAGCCCCGGTTATTCTTCGGAGCTGAATCCCTTCAGCCAGGAACGCATGAACAAGGTGATCCAGTACATTAACGAACACATGGATCAATCCATCTGCCTTGAAGATGCTGCCAGGTTGGTCCATTTAAGTACCGGTGCATTCAGCCGTTTTTTCCACCAGCATACCGCCCGCACTTTTCCGGCATTTGTTAATGAGTTACGGATCGGACGCGCCTGTCGTCTGCTGGCGGAAAGTGAAATGAATATCACTGAAATTGCATTGACCAGCGGATTTACCAATCTCTCCAATTTCAACCGGCAGTTCTTTCGTCTGAAGAAAACCACTCCTCGGGGTTTTCGCAATCAATTGACACATTGACTTTGTTTATTCCATTACGTGCAGGATAAGAAAATTTGCCCGTCGGCTGACGGGCAATGGTAACCGTTCCGCGGCTTGGGTCGGGCGAGATTGTTTCGCCCCCGTATGAGAACGCGTCAGTTCGCTCCGACCACAAGGCGTCGAATGCGGTGCTGGATAAATATCCGCGCCGCGTTCGAGAACAAAGTGGACGGGGCGAAATCACGCGTGACTCAGACGGCCCAAGCCGCGGAACAGATGTTTAAACCACGACACCAACAATTTTATCGTATACCTTATTCCACCCATACCATTCGCATTCGCATCGATGATAATGGAACCGTTAAGCGATCACCCTCCAGTTTGAGCGTTTCGCCTGTAAGCGCGTCTTTGGTAGTTGTTCCGGATTTGCGCAGGCGTAACTGCTTCGAATCAAGGACCACTTGCGCAGTTGTATCTTCCATGCCAAGATTTGAAACAATCAGTAATACGCGCCCATCTCCTGCTTTTTTACCGCCGCCGAGATACAAACTTACTTTGACTGTATCAGACTGTACTGTGGCCAATGGTTTTGTTTCCCAGTACGGATGCCATTCAGCTTTACTGACATCAAAGCGGGTCATTACTTCCCAGATTGGCGCCATCCTTTCCAGCGCAGTACTCACACCACCGGGCCGTACGCGAACATCATGTAACATCGTAAAAGCCAGCGCATGATCGAAAGTCCATTGTGGCGGTTTTTCATAAACCAGGAACTCGGCAGGTACGCCATAATTACGGCCCATGAACTCCGCACGGAATGTCGCGAGCGGAAGTTTCTGTATCAAGTTACTCGACAGTTCCCCACCCCCGAATTGCTCACCGTCCCAGTAGGAATCCGCGAACGCCAGCGTTGGTGTTACGCAGCATGTACTCTGGTGCGGATTCACCAGTCCACCGCGCGGATGTATCACAGCGGCAAGTCCGTGCATGAGTTTACGTACGGCGAAAATCGGGTAAGTTGAATGCAGGATTCCATCAGCCGTGCGATAACCACAGCCATGCTTCTCGTTGGTACATGCCCATGGCTCAATGGTACCATCAAGATAAACTCCATCATAACCATAACGATCAAGTGAACTCGTAATACCGTTCAGCAGGATCTCGCGCCATCGGCTGTTGTAACACACAATGTAATCACGCTGTTCAGGCTGGCGATAATAACCACCCGTGTAACCACCCGTTGTTCCTTTTACGAGTACTTCATCCGACATTGTCCCCCACTCCGGTGCGATTGACGAAAATTCGTAACCAAAGTACAGCAGCAGCTTGATGTCACGCTGATGACATGCCTTGACAAGATTTTTCAGCTCCTCTTCCTGTGTTGTCAACGGATAATTCTGGATTGGCGTCCAATGTTCGTGAAAGACGAACGTCTTCACGCCCAGTTTCGCCGCATGATCAAGTACGGTTTCTTTTGTATCCGGTTTAAACGGCCTGGTTTCCATACCGTATGATGCACCATGGCACACACGCAGTTCATGGAAATCCTGCTTCCACGGTTTTACAGGTGTCGCCTGGAAACCAACGGTATAAGTGACAGGCAATCGCGGTGGTAGTGAATCCAGCAGATGCAGTCGCAGAATAGTCTGGTTCCCGTTCACAACCACGTCAATGGGTTGTTTTACATCCTTCGGTTGCCAGCCTTTGTCAGATTCCGTGAACCACCCCAAGCCACCCTCTTCCCATCCCAGCCAGACAAAAGGTTTAAATGGTATATTCATGCCGGCTTCAGGTACCGCTCCGCTGTTCTTTGCCGCACCCCAGGCACCCGGCCAGAAATGATAAAGACCCGCCTTTGCTCTTTTTAACGGTACTTCCAGCCAGAGTTTCTCCAGTTTCGGCGAAGTACGGTTCTGCGGCATCACGACAAAATCCACACGCATCATGCCGTCAAACTCAACCCGCGTTGTTGAATTTACAATCAGATCGTCACCCGCCTGCCAGCCCGACACTATGACATTCGCATCGTTTTTACTGTAGATATAGGTTCCACCGCGTTTCCATTCGATGGGTTTGCCGCTCACCTGACCGACAAGCCGGATGGGTGCGGCAAGAATTTCCTCGCCCGCAGTGATAATGGAAGTAGGCAGTGGTGCATTGGCAAAATGATATGTCCGCCCCCACATACCAACTTCAACCCCGGATTTCCCGGCTTCAGCCGTTACTGGCGTCCACGGCGGAATGAGTTTCAATGACCATTGGTCCTCCACGAGTTGCGTTCTTGGTTCTATTGTCAGTCCGTCTCTTGCTGTCATCATCAGACCTACGACGATACAAGCGGTGAGTTTAATGAAATGTACGCGGTCCATGATTGTTCCTCCTATGATGAGATTACAGGAAAATACTATACCGGCAGTCTGTCACCGCAGTACAACAACTGTCAATGCCAAAGGAAAATATCGAATACAGAAATGCGCACATAAAAATCAGGTCTATTACTTGACATGTTCAAAGAAATAATTTCTTATTGATTAATAGTCACCGGACTACAACAACCGTTGAAACGGGAGGAACATATTCATGATTCAAAATGATGCAAGACAATCAATGGACCGAAGAGAATTTCTGACACGCTTATCCGCCATGGCGGTAACATCGGGACTGGTGCTGGGTACAACCTCCATTAAAGGGGCCGATGCAAACCACCCTTTGAAAATCGCAATGTTCGCCGGAATGTTCAAAGGTCTTCCCCTGCAGGCGGCAATAGAATGTGCCGGTAAAATTGGATACGACGGTATTGAAATCTATACCAACCCGGCATTGAAGCATCTTGATTTGAACTCTACTGCAGAACAGACAGCTGAAATAAAAAAAACTGCCAATGATAACAAGATCGACATCTGTTTGATCTACACATCTCTGGGCGGAAATATTCTCGCCAGTGAACAACAAAGGAAAAAAGGACTCGAAGACGTGGAAAAGTCACTTGATATCTGCGACCGGCTGTCTTCTAAAATGCTCAAGGTCACGGCTGGCCAATTGAAGAAAAGCGCGTACAAGGATGATGAGGTGCAGATCGTTGCAACATGGCTCGGCGAAGCATGTGACAGGGCCGCGAAACACAATACCAGGGTCGTGGCGGAAATTCATTTCGGCCAGTATTGCGAGACCGTTGCAATGGCCCGCAAAATCATTGACCTCGTGGCCCGGCCAAATTTTGGTGTCATTCATGATGCGGGCAATCTTGCTATCACCGGGGACATTTACGGCGAGGACTCTGTCAAGTGCCTGGGTGACCGGATATTCCATGTACACGTTAAAGACATGGTCAAGGCTGCAGCCGATGACAAAACCGCCCACGATTACCCGGCTGGCCGTTATAAGCGGGCATTACTGAACGAAGGAAACGTGAACCATCGGCCATTGTTTAATGCGCTGAAAAAAATCGGTTATAAAGGTTACATCTCATGCGAAGCCAGTGGTGGAGATGATCCCGCCGCCGTGGCAAAGCACGAATTCGACGAAGTACGCAAACTCCTGAGTCCGGCATGATTTTGGAAAGAAAGATTCTTCGTCCCGCTATTCAGGAATTGGGACTCAGAATGACAACGTTTTGTTAGCGTCATTATCATTATAGGGGCTTGTCATTCCGAACGTAGTGAGGAATCTCGTTATTAGAGACATATGACCTCGAACGATTATTTGCCATTGGAGAAATTAATATGAAACAAAAAATCTTTTATCTACTTTGTACTTTTCTGACTTTCACTCTCTCTATTTCAAGTGCCGCGACGAACTGGAAAATCGTTCTCCCCGATTCTCCAACTCCAGTGGAAAAAACCGCCGCAAATGAACTTCAGTTACATTTGCAGAAAGTTACTAAAGGTGATTTTCCCATCGTCGCGGAAAAGGACGTTCCGAAAGATGTGAAATCATTAATTTTCGTCGGTAAAACTTCAAAATCGCCGCAAAAAAACTTTGCGTTTGATGAGATCCTTATCCAATCAAAAGATGGAAATCTGATTCTCACCGGCCATTCCCGCCGCGGTACACTTTATGCCGTGTATTCATTCCTTCAGGATATTGTGGGTGTGCGATGGTGGACACCGGATGAAACGTTCATTCCGAAAAAAGAATCTCTTGAGATCCCCGGGGATCTGAATATTTCATACGCACCGAAAATGATTTCCCGCGAAATGTACCATCGCTGGGTACAATCCGGCATTTTCTCCGCGCGGATGAAGGGAAACGGAAATATTCCCCCGGAATATGGCGGAAAAGTGAGCATCATTCATTTCGTGCATTCATTTTACAAAATCATCCCGCCGGAGAAATACTTCGACAAACATCCTGAGTGGTTCAGCGAAATCAAAGGAAAACGGACATGCGATAATGCCCAGCTCTGTTTGACAAACGACGAACTGTGCAAGGAAGTTACGAAAAACATACTCGAAACTCTGCGCAAGAATCCCGACGCACGTTTCATCGACATCAGCCAGAACGACTGGCACAAAAACTGTACATGCGAAAAATGCAAGGCGCTGGACGAAAATGAAGGCTCTCCCGCCGGCTCGCTCGTACATTTTCTGAACAAAGTTGCTGCGGAGGTGGAGAAGGAATTCCCGGATGTACTTGTCGAATCACTTGCTTATCAGTACACACGAAAGCCGCCGAAATTCGTGAAACCACGGGACAACGTGCTGATTCGTCTCTGTACGATTGAATGTTCCTATATTCAGCCTCTCACGGGCGAGCAAAACAAAAAATTCGCCGAGGACATGGAGGGATGGAGCAAAATCGCAAAGCATTTATTCATCTGGGATTATGTCACGAATTACACGGATTACATTGGCCCCCATCCCAACCTCCGCGTACTTGCACCGAACGTGCGTTATTTTGTCGAAAACGGCGCCGTCGGACTTTTTGCAGAAGGCGAAGGCGACGACTTTGCCGACATGCGAAACTGGGTATTGATGCGGTTGATGTGGGACCCGTCACTTGATGATAAAGTTCTATTTCGTGATTTCAGCGAGGGATATTATGGAAAGGAAATCGCTCCGTTCATTCACGATTACTGGGACGTTTTAATTAATCAGGCGGAGAAATCTAAAATCTATCTCGGATGCTTTGGAATGACATCCGCACAATGGATTGATCTCGAAACGCTTAATCGCGCAACAGAAATCATGGACAATGCCGTCAGGGAATCTACCGAGGTTTACGGTGATGGTTCTGCCGAATTGAAGCGTCTTCGCAAGGTAAAAATGGCTGTCGATCACGTTTGGATTTCGCGTTATTACCCGCTGCGATGCGAATCACGCGAGAAGAACCTTTCTTTTCTCGGCCCGAAAGACCCGCTGAAAGCAGTGACTGAATTCGTTGAATTATGCCACGAAAATAAAACAAAAGCGCATCGCATCACCGACAAGGATGCGAAACAATTTGAAACGTATTTAAACAACCTTTCGAGCACGTTTACTTCACGAAAATTCCCGCCGGAAATGTGCAAGGATATTCCCGAGGACACATGGATTGTTTTCGACGATGCGTTATTTGAAAACTACCACGATACCGCAACACGCGTTAAAGACGCCAACGCCTCGGATGGATGGACAACACGAATGCCGACAAAAGTCGATTGGAACACAGGATACAAACCAGCCGTAAAGGGTAAATTCCAGGTTTATGCCAGCATGCGATGCGACGCGACAATCGACAAGGGTAAGGCCGGCTCGCTCGGCGTGTACAATTTCCAGGAAAAGCGCGGACTTGTCAGCAAACAGCTTAAGATCGAGGAACTTAAAGGAGAAAAATATCGCTGGATTGATCTCGGTGTTGTCGATTTCTCAGCTGGCGCAGGCATCTGGTTCGCACACGGACACATTCCTGAAGTTCAGGCACTGTACGTTGACCGTGTGGTATTGATCATGGAGTAGTGTTCGACGACAATACCACGAATCACGCGTAAGTTAAAAAATCAAGGTTGCGGACGATTCATCCCCAGTACTTTGTCAATGAACTTATAGGCCTCTTCACGATCATCTTTAGGAAAACCATGCCCGCCGGGTGGATAGACTGCTTTGATGCGGTCGGCAGCGCCGCATAGATCGTAAACGGTTGTTGCCGCCTGTACGCATCGCTTCACGCTCTCCAGGCGGAAATTGCTGTCACTCTGCGGAGCCTGGATGTAAAGGTGTCGTGGCGCAATCGCGGCAAGTACTTCTGGAAAATCAAAAGGCATTTTCGCAGGAACTTTTTCATATACCGATTCGATACGAGGCATATAACGAGTCTGGCACCAGCCCTTCAAATTACCCTTCATATAATCGGTAAAAGAATCAAACCCGGAACTGGTAACTATAACCTTGAGCCGCGGATCAAAAACACCGACGAACAAAGAATTGTGTCCGCCCAACGAAACTCCCACACATCCGATTCGTTCCCCGTCAACTTCGGGTAATGACTGGAGCAAATCCACGGCACGCATGTGGTCCCATATACCCTTCATCGTTCCGCTGTCGTAACCCAAAACTTTTGGATCCTTCTGATTTTCACCAAGTAGCGGATAATCAGGAGCAATGGTGACATAACCGCGCTCGGCCAGCTCCAGAGTATAACGCGGGTAATCGGCGCCCAGCCCGGCTGTCCGTCCCTTACTGCCGCCGGTACCGTGTAAACATAACATGGCAGGCGCGCGCCCCTTGAGTTCGTTCGGCATCAGCAGGTAGGCAGGAATCCGGTCGCCTTCTTCAGGGGCATATGTAATTTTCTTCCTGGTTACTTTCGATAATTTTTCAGTTTCAACAACCTGAACATCAAGCGGTACCTTTCGCTCGTTTCCAGGCAATGGCCCCATCACGAGTTGCATATTGGCAAGGATATGCCGGCGTCGCTGTTGCCATGCTTCAACATCTTTTATCGGATGCGATTGTCCCTGGGCATCCAGCCAGACAAGCAAGTTCATTTTATCTTGGTAAAAAGGCGGCAAATTTCCCGCATCTGCAGATGATGCTTCACTTGCCCAACTCAACGCCATTATACCTGCCAAACTTAACGTACATACAACAAATCTGACAACACTGTTGCGGTACTGTTTATTCATTTTCAAACCTCCCGTTCCCGGCAGTAACAAATCACAATTGATTCTTATTCTGCAATGTTATTGTTTTCTCAGATTCCAAAGACCTTGGCCAGCCACGGAACCGCCCGGTTGGGACGGAAACGGTGCTCAGCCGCATCCACGTAAGCATAGCGGAAATACTGCTCGCCGCTAATACCCACGGGCAGCTCTGCGCTATCGAGCGTTCGCGATTTCGGGTCGCTGTACTTGTCGTAGTGGAACAATTGCATGGCGTCAGCCGCGCCCATCAGTTCGTAAGCCCGGTGTATCTTGGCGATCTGGTTAGGCCGCCCTCCCTCGGTAAACAGCAACGGCCGGGGTGCCAGGCAGGCCTCGAGGTCCGTGTAGTCGAACCACTGGAAGATGCCGGGCACGACCTGTTGCGAACCCGGATCGTTCAAGTTCATGGCTACACTCCGTTCCTGCCAGTTGCAGACGAAATCATTGTGCACCACCGCGCGGATCAGCTCAGGATAGAGTACGCCCAGAATATCGGCCGGCTTGGCCCCCAGCGAATGACCGCTGGTGGCCACGCGCTTCGCATCCACATATGGCTGCTTCACGAGCCACTGGAGAAGGCATGCCTTCTGAAACACGGAAACGGCCTCATAGCAACGGCCCATCCAGATTGCCACCAGCGACAGCACACTCCGCGAGCGCCAGGCGTCTGAGGACGGGAGCGGGGTCTTCTCTCCTCGGGTGTTTGCCAATTCGTTGGTGGCAGGATTCTCGGCCACTGCAGCCACGATGCCGCGACGGGCATAATGGTAGGCCATACGATTATCGTTCCACTTTTCCTTGACTGGGGCCGGATTCCCCTCCTGTTCCGGCTCACCGGCCAGCATCTCCTTGCTGCCGGTCGAACCGGGGAAACAGAGCACTGCCGGAGCGGGCGATTGCTGGCTCACACCGTCGGGTACCAGCAGGTAGAACGGTACCACGCTGTACGGTTCCGGGTAGAGTTCCCATCGCTGGAGTTGATAACCATCACGCGGCTGTGCCCAGATCCGCTTGGGCTCAGGCTGGACCGGTACCTCGGGAAAACACATCAATTCCATCAGCTTTTTCCGGACAGTCGACTGCCAGTCGATGAACTGCTGACGGCTCATATCCGGACGAAACGCAAGCCGGGGTTGGAGTGTCTGGAGATACTTGTGGAGGAAGCCGGCCGTCTGGATGAAACGGTTGTCTTCCCGGCCGCTGACAAAGGTGTTACCCGCGACCGCCAGGCTGGACGTTGTGGATTCTCCAGCGACGGACGCCGTCTGTCTGGAGATCGCCCCCAGCGCGGCGGCCGTCCCCGCAAGGTACATAAACTCGCGTCGTTTCATGGGTATCATCTTCGGCTCCTTTCCTTTCTTCGAGGGTGCAACTGTCTTGTTTATTCACAGACATGTTACTGAATTGCAGGCATTATACATTGACCGTATATTACGAATCATGGGGCAACGCTTTTTGGGTGTCAAGCTTGGATGGCTATTGTCAGGCATTGTGACGTGAAGTTAATATATTTTTGACAGGTTTTCGATCTAAAGTTTTTTTCATCGAGAACTTTAAGTTACACCTTACTTGCGTTGGCCATTGTCTCTGGCTTTTCTTTCCTGCAGGACAACCTGAGGAATCAGGTATTTAATACCCATGTAGTACTGCGCAAGCTTCTTTTCTGAGTACGATTGCCGGATCGGTCGACTGAATACACATTTTTAATAACTTACTGGTCGTCTTGTTATTTATATCCCGGTACTGTGACGGAGTCTCATTAATGCCTTAACCGTTGTTTCAGGAATCAGGCCATGGTTGTCCGGCGGCGCATCGAGCAGAAAATTGACTCCGGCCTCGCGACAGGCCTGAAACTGGGCCAACACCTTCTGATCGTCCCTCGGCTTTTCGTCTTGTCGCCAGTACCACGACGGCATAATGGAGTCACAAAACTCACCGGGTATGTAGTATTCCTTCCCTTCAACGATTTTCCACTGAGAGTAAGTTTTTTGGGACGGCAATGTTCGTTCGAGTGAAATCAGATCGGTTGGCCAGATTCTATCAACCGGAATCTTCGTGCCGTCGTGAAATCCGCCGTTCATCAAGACTACGGCATTCGGTTGGAGTCGTGCAATGTGCTCGTATAAGAAAGTACGATATCCGCGTCCTAGAACAGAAGGAATGTCGATCCATACCTCGGCAATCGAACCGTAATTGGTCAACAGCTCGGTAATCTGGTTCGTCATAAACGCCTGATAGAGGGATGTGGTATGGCGCCAGACATCTTCTTGCCGGCGCCCGAAGCAGTGATGCAGGTCAAGCGAGTCGTAGTATAGGCCCGGCTGAACCCCGCGCTCTGTACAAGCCTTGACGAATTCTTCAACAACGTCAGTCTTGTTGCCGCTGTTGGCAACTGTGTAGTCGGTGTGCTTGCTCGGCCACAGGCAAAATCCGCTATATCGTTTGGCGGTCAACACCGCGTACTTCATGCCCGCATCCCGCGCCACTGAAATCCATTGCCCGACGTCAAGTTTGTCCGGTGCATAGGCCTTGGCCGGCGGGCCGCCCTTATCCTTGTTGTTCTTGGACAGCAGGGGAACGCCGCAAAAGGCTTCAACGTCAAAAGAGATGAACATCCCGTAACCCAGCGCCTCAAACTGCTTTAGCCGTTCCAGCGACAAACGCTGGCTGCCGCGGCGACTGTCTTGCTCCGCCGCGCGACTACCGGCAACCGAGGCGGCTCCGAGACAGTAAGCAACAGTACCAACCGCCCCTGCAGTAGTACCAATAAAGTCGCGACGGGTTAAATTCATGACAGATTGTTTTCTTGAGATTGTCATAAAATACATCTTTCCGGTTCAATATTTTTCACTTACTTCTTTGCGGCTTTGCGTTTCAACATGTTCTTGATCCCAGCGGGTATCATGTCATCCACCAGGTTGTAGCGGCCTTTGAACTTGTCGTGATTGGCCTCGATGAAATCCACCAACTTCATCGCGGCTTTTTCCATTTCCGCCGCATCCGCCTTTTTCTCCCGCAAGCGGTAATAATAGTCTTTCCTTAGCGTAACATACGATGCCCAAAGCGATATGCGGTTCAATCTTTCTTCCACGGCCGGGGACTTCTCGCAGTCCGCCGTGTCGGCGGCGAACGCCGCAGCCGCGTTGCGCAGCTTCAGCACGCTCTCGGCATCGTTCCGTTCCAGATTGACTATCTCGGTCATTACCGTGAGATGCTTCCGTACCGCCGCTGCGTAATTCCCGTAGAGCTGTTCGTAATATTGACGCTCCAGCTTCTCCACGTCTTGCGACGGATCCCACAGCAACCTGGCCTTCAAATACTGGTTCCAGCCGTTGGGGATTTTTAGCGGGTAGGGATCGACTCCGATCGAGCCACTTAGCCCCAATTCCTTGTAGAATTTCAGATCGGCGGCAATCACGTCGGGCCGGACGTAAAAGTAACCCGGCCGCACGTTGCTCTGCCCTGACCAGAGGTAATAATCCAACATTAGAATCGGCCCGCTGAATGCGCTGCGCCACTCGCGGAGAAAGGGCAGCCAGGCGCCGTCCGTTCTCGGCCAAACCGCCTTGTTGCGGGGGAATTGCAGCTTCACCTTTTCGTTAGTCGCCGATTGAATCGGATTTTGATAGGTTCGAGTGATAGGCGCAAACCACAGGATCATGTTGCCCATCGAAAGATCGGGTAAGATCTCCTTGGGTGGCGACATCGTGTCAAAATAGGCAATCAGCGAAACCTTCTTCTCCGGCCATTTATCGTGAATAATCTTTGCCAGCCGGTTGACGTATCTAATGTGATCGTCCGTGGACATACGTTTGCTGCACTCCTCGCACTCGCACCAATTGTTCATAATGTCATCCGCGCGGGCGTCGAAAATAAAAACGCTTGGACGATAGCTTTCAATAAATTTAAGCGACGTCGCGATAAGCATCTTCACGGACTCTTCGTTCGCGAGGCACGGCTCCGTCTGATCTGTATATCGAAACGGCTTGCGCTTGCCACCAAGCATTGCGACGTACTTGTAATTGGCCGGGTCCTTGTGCCAATCGGGGCTGACGCCCATTCTTGTGTCAAAGCCGTGCATTGTGCCTTCCATCACGAGTATCCCGCGCTGCTCGCAATCCTTGACCGTGATTTTGCTGGGGTGCATGATGAGGTTCTTGCGCATTTTCGCCATCCAATCGACGGCCGCTCTGCCTTCCCCTTGGTCGTAAAGAACCACACCGCGGAGATCGAACGAGGGCTTGAAGGCTAGATCGAGGTCCGAGACGGTAATCGTCGACATGTGCGGCACGATCTCGCCCGCCTCGCCCGGCTCCAGCCACGCGGCACCAAGCGACTCCAGAAAGGCGTAAACCGCATAAAGCACCGCGCGGTCCGTGTTGCCCCTCAGCCGCAGCCGATCACCTTCGCTCTTGACGGTGAAGCTATCGACCTCCAACCCCTGACGCAACGGGTCAAGGTTGGCTCGCTCCAGGACGATGGCCGGGCCGGATACATTCGCCTTGTCGTCGCGTATCGGCAACTCAGCGCCGGATATCTTCTCCACATACTTCTGCAGCTCGGTTGCGGCGAAATTCACCACCTCAGACGCCCCGGCCGGCTTGACGATCATCGCCTTCGCCTCTCCTTGTTCCGTAATGGGCACAGCTCCTCGCGAAGCCACTGAACCGGCGTAAACCATGATAACCGCTGCCATGATTCTCCATTCCTGTAATCGCAATCCTGCCGTATTTTTATATTTCACGTTCTTTCCTCCCCTATGGCATGCACGCAAATTGGTTGATAATATTCATAGAGCCTATAGTCATCCTAGTTCATTCCAAACACCAAATGTAATTTTGCGCAAAAAAACTGGATAATTGCGCAACCACCGACAACAGCCTTCCAGTAAAAGCACCAAAGGTTGTGAATGATCATAGGATGCCGACCCGGCTTTATCTACCGTGAACTTTACACCGGTATTTATACGGTGTCAGACCGATATTGCGCTTGAAAATACGCGCAAGGTATTCCGACGAGCCGAATCCTGAACCAGCGGCAACGGCTGGAACAGACATGTTCGTTTCCACCAGGAGCTGTTTGGCGCGTTCAAGGTGCACGCGCCGAATCTCGTCTGCGGGAGTTCTTCCAAGAACGTCACGAAAACGCAATTCCAGCCGGCGGCGCGATAGTGAAACCGAACGAAGCACGTCTTCGACCCCAATAGGCCTGGTGACGTTGTCGCGGATGAAAGCCACTGCACGGGCCACGTCGGCGTCGTCAACGGCCAGAGTGTCGGTCGACTGACGCGCCACCACTCCAACGGGTTCAATAAGGATCGGCTTTTTGGGCTGTCGTCTACCCTGCATCAACTTCTCAAGCAAGGCGGCCGCTTCGTAACCGATTCGTTCGGAGTTGAGAGCCACACCGGACAACGAGGGATAACATACGTCACAAAGCACGTTGTCCTCATCCCCCGCCAAGACGGCAACCTGTTCCGGTACAACCAACTCCGCCTCGTTGCACGCATGGACCACCTGCCGCGCATATTGGGTCGGCCACGCCAGAACACCGACTGGCTTGGGCAGGGCCTTGAGCCAGCACGTCAGGGCACGCTGACGCACATCTGAATCGACCGAGGTGCCCGTTTCGTCACCGGAGTCGAAGACCCGGCATTCGTAGCCAGCCTTGCCTAATGCGTTCACAAATTCCCGGCAATAGTTCTGTATGTAGATATCACGATGCAGACCGTAGTAGGCAAAGTGGCGAAGTCCGCAATCAAGCATATATTCCGCTGCAAGGCGGGCAGCTGCACGGATGTCAGTAGTGACTCGTGGCAGGTCCATGTCTTGAATTCTGGCGGCCGAAATATTGACGATCGGTTTTTTAATTGCCGTCAAAGTTTTTGCGAGGTCATGATTATATACACCTGCAATGATTCCATGGCCGCCCCATGTTACCGGCAGAGGCATTGGCGCACGACGCCCCCAAGACCAAAGCCAGATACGCCATGAACCGCATGTCCGGGCATATTTACCAATACCACGGACAATCGAGCGTCCCCATTCATCCGTGGTATCCACCACCACCGCCACGTACGAAACTCTTCTACCCCTTTTCATAACCATCTTTTGTCGTCATTATCCGGGAAGGGATACTATCACCTTTGAACGGTAATCCATTTCATCCTTGTTTTCTATTATTTCTTCAAGGCTTCGACAGCGCCGATTTGAAGAGTACGCCGCAAATCACTGGCGTCGGCGTTGGGAATGCCGACACGCTGGATAAGAAGAATAATGAAGAGATCTTTCTGAGGGTCAATCCATGCCTGTGTACCGAATGCGCCGCCATGACCATAGGTTCCGGCGGACATCATCTCGTGTACACCCTGTGGCTGTTTCACAACGCCCCAACCGAAACCAAATCCCATACCATTGGTAAAGCCGCATTGAATATCTCCTGTTTGGAGGGTGGTCATTTGCTTCACTGCAGCCCGGGAAAGAATCTGTTTGTCACCTGCTTTTCCCTGGTTGAGCATCATCTGGTATATTTTTGCCAAGTCACTTCCGGTGGAATAAAGTCCGCCGGCTGGAATTGGATGCCGCGCGCCTTTTGTCGGACCGAGAAGCTGAAAGCCGAGATAATTCAGCTTTCCATCCTTGAAATTATAAAGTCCGGCGAGCCGCTTGAGCTGTTTATCCGTTGGATAGGGAGAAGTCTGCTTCATACCAAGCGGCTTGAAAATGCGCTTTTTAAGAAAATCCTCGTATGACATACCGCTGACCACTTCAATGATCCGACCGAGTGTATCCATTCCTGCATTGCAATACGACCACTTGCTCCCGGGTGGAAAATCCAGCGGCCGCTGGGATTGGATCATTGTTGCTTCCGCCAGACTGTAATTCCGCTTGAAATACAGATCGGCCAGTCCCGGTGGAAAACCTCCCGGAAGCCCTGAAGTGTGTGTAAGCAGGTCGCGAATCGTGATAGGACGTTCCGGCTTCTTCAAAATAACTTTGCTCCCTTCCCGACTTTCCAAAAGCATCTGCCCCTTGAATTCCGGAAGGTACTTTTCGACCGGGTCTTCCACTGAGAGTTTTCCATCATCCTGTAAAATCATGATTCCAATTGAAGTGACAGGCTTGGTCATCGAAGCAATGCGAAAGAGCCCGTTTTTCAGCATGGGCTTTTTCTCTTCGATGTTCTGTTGTCCAATTGCTTCGAGAGCGGCGATTCCCTTTGAACTTCCAACCACCATTACTAATCCGGCCACCTGATTCGATCCCTGTTCATCGACGAATTTCTGCATCTTTGTGCGGATCGCAGCGAGTTTTTCCGCATCAAATTCCGCGGCCGGGACCAACCCGATATCAATGGTAAAAAAAAGAATTACTGAAATACAGACAGATGAAATTATAGAAGATTGTTTTATAAGTTTTTTCAATTAGCACCTCGCATTTTTCTTTAAATGAATTCTGGTACTGCAACATGGAACTGTCAATGTCAAAGGACTGTTCGCACTGATTGTTGATTCTCGTAACATCTTTTACCGATTGAAAATGGCGAAAACCAGAATGCCCATACATTCGCTCAAATCGTTTCTTTCTCGATTTCCCGAGGCTTCTGTCCGAGGGATGGCAATCTTCGGTGCGCATTTTGCATTCCTGGAGGAAAGATTTAGCGTCAGGCGCCATGTCCGACAAGGCGTTCGGAGAGCCCGCTGTATAAATATACGCGGGCTCTCCGACAACACTGCCAGCATGGATGCACTTGTCCACCGTAGTTTCTCGACGAAGGCTGGATCACGCGAAAGATTTTCTCCCAAAATGCGCACCGATTGTTCTAAGGACTGTACCCGTTCCATGCACATCACAGGATTGGAGGCAATAAAGAAGCTGATGCCGGTTCGAGGGCGATTGTTGCCTGGTTAAGATAACTGCATGTACACCAACTGGCCGCATCGGCCATCACCAACAAACCTCCGGCTGGAATCACATTCACCCAGCAACCGGGCCGGATTCCTCCATAGTTTTCAACCTGATCGCCCTTTGTCAGATCAACATATCCCAGCGTCCCCGAACGAAAGACAAGCAGGTTCCGTGAACCCGCCGGAATACCACATCCATAAGATCGCTTTAGCATAAACGGCGTTTTCTGGCCGGTGAGCAGGTCCCACGCGCCCGGTTCTGCGTAGATCGTCCGGTCATTGAGTATTGGCCGGGCCTCATAATTTGCCGAAACATCCCACACTCGCGAACCGTCAACGGTTTTGAAAACAGCCATACGGTCACCCCGCTCCACAGCCAGCGATGCCTGATGGACCGGTTGATAACACATCAGAAGCAAACCGTATTTTTCGCTCACCGCCAGCTGACTGCCGAACACATTCTCGTCGGTCTTCCATAAGACCTGCCCCGTCGAAGCGGCCAGTGCCAGTAACCGGCCATTGGGAGGTTGCGGGGCAAGTGCCCGTATTTCATCATCTTCGTGGGTATCATTGGCCTTGGCCAACCGCTTGGCCTCGGCTTGAAGGTCCTGTACCGGATATTGAATGTCGTCAACGCGCGCAATATCGCGATCTATGAGATAAACCCGTCCTTTACTGATGGCAATGGCATTGTTTCGTATGGATCGTTCAGGTTTGTAGGTCCATTTGATTTTACCGGTATCCGGATCCATTGCAAAGAACATGACCGACTGGATAAACTGGCCACCGGTATTCCATAACGGTGACCAGCACCGCACGAGATAGTTTGTTTCGGCAAGTGTACCAAATAACAAACCACCCTCATAGGCGATGTATCCCCAGGTTCCCGGTTTGCCGTTAGGATAAGCTGGCGGATTTAACTCACGAATCTTTTTACCGCTTTCCACGTCAAGACATACACATCGGTCACCGGTATTTACGTAAAGACGGTTCCCACCAAGACAGTAATGTCCATCGGTCCATGCGGCGCCAATGCTATGCTCACTATGGTAAGAAAGGAGCAGATTTTCCAGAGGGTATTCCCACAGGGTCCGGCCGTTGTAGATATTCATTGCTCGCATTCCGTGTAATCCTCCGATAAACATCCTCCCGGAATCAACCAGTGGAGCGGGACCGCGGCCGTGACGTAAAGGCAGGACAAAATCCGTATCGCGGAACCAGAGCATAGACACAGGTGCACGAATGACAAGGTCTTCAGAACAAAGTGTATTTGCGGAATCCGTATGCTGGTGCGTCCAGTTACCAGCTCCTTCCACCGGACCGCGGGTGTATAACTCCATGGCACCAGAACGTCCCACACAGACTACACCCCCGTAAGGCCGTTGCATTCGCCGAACATCATTGTTAATAAAATCTTTTGTCCCCTTTTCAACCGATTGTTGAGATACAATTAAATCAGCAAAAGAATTAGGATAAGGTACTTTCGCCAAATTGGTTTGATGGATCATTACTCTTTTCCCGTAGAATCCTGCCCTATCAAGCATGCGTCTGGCCGCTTCAACTTTGGTTGCATCTTGCTCAACACCGTAAATCTGTAAACTGGTACGCCGGGCCAGCGCCAAAGCCAACCGCCCATCACCGCAGCCAAAATCAACACAGTAACCTTCCTTGATACCCGTGCGTCGAATTATTTCGTCCGCAGCGGCCTGGTATAACGGGTCTTCCGGTTCTGTCTCTATTGCAGCTTTGATGGTGGCCGGTTTTCCTGTTACCGTTCCACAAAAACAATAAATCATCCCTTTATCGGTACTTACAAACAACCGGCCATCGGCCATCGCCAACCCGCCGGCCTCACCTTCAACATCAGCGCTCCAAACCTGATTACGTGATCGTAAATCAAACATCAGGACACGATCCCGGCCACCCACAATTACGTAATCACCGGCTGTAATCAACGCCGCGGGTTGCCCCTCGATGGACAAATCATACCAGGCAGTTGAACCCATCGTTTTGTACCCTGGTGTCTCGGATCCTTTCAGTCGAACCTGTTTGAGCATGACTTCTTCCGGCAATTTAATTGTCCACAGAGGAGCAGCCAGACCTTTACCTGTTTTCTTCTGTCCCTTTGGGCCGGTGATTTGCTTTTCAACCACGAGAGCTTTTCTATCGATGACATTAAGAGAAGGTGTTTTGCCTGAAACCAGAAGATAATCTGGATGAAGGGCCGCGACAGTTCCCATTTTTCCAATCATTGTTTCATCAATGAGAGTGAAAACTGCCCCACCATTAAAAAACCATCTGTCAAAAGTCATGACATCACAACCGCCGACGTGTACATTTGGCTGGAGCCAGCAGTACAGGAATTTTCCATCACTTCGATCAAAGAACGCAGGTACTGCCCGACCCGTGGGTACCACCAGTCGATCGCCGTCTATGGCCAGATAACCCTGGGCGGCCACGCCGCTTTTTGAACGGGCCGTGGGATGGGGTTGATCCATTTCCAGGGAACCGGAAGAATTGTTACACCATAATACTTTTCCATTAAGTGGATTGAGAGCACAGATAAAGATGCCTTCACTGGGCCAGATACCTGCAGCAAAATAGACAATATTATCGGCCACCACCGGACCACCGCGTGCTGGCCAGCGTGAGATCATACGGTCATTACCCAGGATCATGTCCGGTCGCGAACCACCATGTCGCTTCCAGAGTAGTCGTCCGTCCTTCGCCGACAGACAGTACAAATGGCCATCGTCACTTACCGCAAACACGCGGTCTTTCCAGGCTGCTGGTGCAAACCGTACCGGTCCATCAGTGAAGAATTCCCATTTCAATCGACCGGTGACGGCATCCAATGCATACACCTTGCCATCAGCCGAGCTGCCGAAAAAAAGAGCTCCACCGGAAATTACCGGCTGATATACGGTGTCATAACGCAGGCGATTCCGCGTCGGCCAGGCAGGCATCGGCGGGTGAACCGATTGATATGTCCAAGTCAGATTTAGATTGGTCGACAGTACTTCCGGAGTGTAACCACTGCGTGAAGCATCTGCCCTGAAAGTGGGCCAATCACCAGCCGTAGCTGAAAACATCACACCCGCGAAAACAAAAAGTCTAAATGCCACAACAACTGTCCGTCGCTGTAACATGTAACATTTCATCATCCAACCAGTTCTTTGGCTACGGATTCGACGAAAGCAACATTCTTGACCATTTCTTCCTGGAGCGCAGATGTGTCATTTTCATACTCAATGGCCGTGAGTCCCTTGTACCCTTGACGCTTGAGTTCCTTGAGGACTTCTTTGTAGTTGGCCTTGCCTTCGCCTAGAATAGAGTCAGGGGACTTCCTGTTACCCATCTCGGCCGCGTCCTTGAGATGGAAGCTGACAATCCGTCCTTCCATTTTCTTCAGGCATTCAACCGCATCGAGGCCGGAACGTACCCAATGCCCGGTATCACAGCAGCCACCTATCCTCTTACTCCGGTTTTTGCACAATTCCAGTACATTTTCCGGTTTCCAGTTTTTGTAATTCTGCTTTTCAGGATGATTATGGATGGCCACGTTGATTTTGTACTCCTCGCAAAGTTTTTCAATCATATCAAACGCGTTATCCGGTGGTTCCGCCACGATTGTCCCTGCGCCCATTTCCTTGCAGAACTCGAAAATCTTTTTCGCTTTGTCCTCGTCGGCGTTCAGTGAGGAATAGAAACTCGACATGGATATGCCCATGTCTGCTAGCTTGCTTTTGAATTCCTTGCGGACCTCCGCAGAAAGATTCTCGTTTATCTGGAGTGTCGGACGTGCCTTGTCAAGTTTCAGGAAGAAAGCCGGCTCGATGTGCCTGACTCCGAGTGCGGCAATTTTGTCCAGTGCCTCGTATAATGGAAAACGCCGGTAGGTGTATGTCGCAACGCTCATCTTCCATCCCAGTTTTTCCGCGTTGGGTGTACTTACCTTGACCTGCTCTGCGGACACAGACGAGCCATTCCATAAACTGGCCGCAGCAACACCCGCCACTATCCCGCTGCTGTTCCGAAGAAATTCCCGACGGTTCATTGATATATTCATTGTTTGTTCCTTTCCTCTATATATAGCAACCAGATTTCGCGCTGTTCAAGAAACTCTAACACAGTCATGTTCCACGGCAAGAAGTTTGTATTTTCAAAAAAGGATCCTGTAAAAAATACGGTGGGTTCAAATTATATTCGGAATCATCGCACTTTTGTCGGCCCAATCGCTTTGTTAATAATGCCTTTAAGACACGCCTTTCCGGATGTTGCTCTACAGGCAAGTATGTCTTCTTCCGTAAAAACGGCGAGAAGAATTTCGCGATCTGCCGCACGATTATGGTCATAAGAGATGAATATTCTACCATCCGGCGCCTGGAAACCGTCGGGGTAAGAGACACCGTTTCGTTCATCCAGTACAAGTCCACCGAGCCAGGTCTTGCCGTCATCATCCGAGAGGAATGCCGTCATTTCTGAACGGCCTGTACGCTTACCAAGCGGACCGTTCTTTACCATCAGCAAACGGTCCGATATGAGACGACGTATAAAAAATCGTGCATTTGGATTCTGGATGGGCGACGGTTTCGGTTCACTCCATGTACGTCCGCCATCCGGCGAAAATGTATCTGCAATACCATACTTCGTACGCGCCAGCATCCAGAGTCGGCCGTCTTTGAGTTCAACAAACATATGTTCATCAAAGTCACTTTGTGGAACTATTACTCCTCCGCGCCGTGTCCATGTTTTTCCCTGATCAACCGAGACAAAAGTGTGTGCCATGCGTTGATCATCGAGTTCATGAAAAGAATTTCGTAATTCTGCCGGTCCGATGCGATCACGCGTCCAAAGCGAGATTGGCAACAACCAGTCCCCGTTACGTAAAACTGTAGGTTTGTTGAGCGTCATGCCGTGATAAATTCGACGTGGCGCAGACCACACGGGCTGTGCGGCATCGGGATCATCGCAGGTGATGGCCCAATCACCTGCACGGCCGTCAAAGTAACCCATGGACTGATCAAAGAACAGCCACAACCGTCCTGTCGGGTCGCACCAGAAATTACCGACAAGGATACGGCGACGCAGACCATTTGGCGCTTCAGGTGGATCAATTACAAAACGCGGCTTTGACCACGTTTTCCCCTCATCATCACTTGTGGCGGTGACGAAGTAACCTTTGTCGCTATCACCACCCGCAACCCAGACAGCCCAAAATCGCCCGCCACGTGTACGTTCAATGCCTATAGTCATCCCATAATCACGTTGTTCGTCGGAATACTCCGGGCCTGGGACTGTATTGACAACTGGTGGTTCAAGAGCCATTTCAAGAAAAGCAGTGGCCGGCCTGGAATTTCTTGTTTCCCCGGCAACAAGCGTTATTACCCATAAAAACAGCGCCAGTATTTCGGTAGTATTTTTAATCAATTTCATATTTTTGAAACCTGACATTTTTGATTCATCATCGTTCACCTACACAGAAGAGGTGTTTATCACTGCGAATCAGGAGACGACCTTCGACGGGTACTGGCGTGGCACAGAGTTGTTCACCAAGATTATTGTGAGCAATAATCTCCGGTGTGTTGCCGCCAAGTTGAATAACGAAGATGCTTCCCTTCTCGCGTGTAATGTAAAGCCTGTCACCCGCCACCATTGGCGATGCGAAAAAGCCGCCAACAGCCCGCGGAATATTCACACTCCAGAGGGTTTTACCGGTTGTAATTTCGAGCCCGTCAACACGCGATTTTTCCGTAACAATGCAGACACATCCCTTGTAAACTGTGGGACTTGGTGTATAGGAACCAGTATCCTCACGTAACCATAGCCGATTACTGGCGGTTACATCACCCTCACCATCAAGCCGGATTCCGTGGCAACGCATACCACGGCCATAGGGTACCACAACAATACCGTTCTCGATTACCGGCGAAGCAACAGGCGGCCAGTTACTTTTTTTCTCGGGATTGAAATCACCGCACGACCACAGAACTTTGCCGTCTGCGGCGGCATGTACAGTGAGATGTTCGGCGCCCCACACAAGTAACGACTCACACCCCTTGAAGTTTATCACAATGGGCGTAGTGTAGGCCTGATCAGCTTCATAGGCCACATCGTAGTCGCGCGCCACCTTCCAGTGGAGTTCGCCCGTAACCTTGTCAAATGCCGCCAGGTACGAGTCACCGGAACGCATCATCGTTGCCACAACGTCTTTCTCGGTCAACACGGGTGAAGAACCGATATCCCAGACCATGTTGTCCGGTCCGTATCGTTCCTGCAGGTTGGTTTTCCAACGTACTTTACCGTTCATGTCCAATGCGGCCAGTGTACCGCTTTTGTAGTAGACAAATAATCCGCTGCCATCAGTAACAACCGATGGATTACTACCGGAACCCGCACGATGTTTTCCGGGACGTTCAGGTCCAAAAGCCGTTTCCCACTGCCTTTTTCCATTCCAGTCGTAAGCGAGGATTGCGTCGCAACCTTCAACCGGCGCGGTCAAATAAATATTGTGGTCCCACACAACGGGCGTTGAACAACCTTTACCGGGTAACTCGATTTTCCACAGCATGTTCGACGTTTCACTCCACATCACTGGATATTTGCCGGGCACACCGGTACTGTTATCACGCGGTCCACGCCAACGCGGCCAGTTTTCCGCGGCAAAAACGGTCGAACATAAAATCACCAGTGCAAAAAGGACAAAGGTTACATTATGGATGAAGACGGATTTAAAGGATGTTCGCATATAGGTTGGCTCCAACGCCAGTTGACAACAAATTACTTTTTTGGGGAGCAAATCTGAAGCACCCACTCCAGTGCTCTTGTCCCGGTTACTGAAAAGACTTTAGCACAGTCACAGCCGACGGACAGAACTTTTTCTCTTTTTCCAAAAGGTATCCGAAACGGCGGCCGGGAACTATATGAGGCAGGCGAAATTTTACAGAATCTACGACTGGTTTTTTCTGGATTTCTAACTGGAAAAGACTCACGATCTCAGAGGCAGAAATACAAATGGAAAGGAAAATCACGATGAAACAAAAGCCTATAAGCCGACGGAAAATGTGTACCATGCTGGCAAGTGGAACTTCTGCGGTTGCCATGATGTCATCTTCCCTGATTGCCGCTGAAGAAAAAGCGAAAGGGGGTAAAGTTCTAATGCCCATCGGTGACGCTACCGAGGTTGTGGACACCCTTTATCCATTTTTCCGGATTGCCGAAGATGGTTTCCAGGTGGTTGTGTCGGGTCCCCAGGCGCGGCTATACCACATGGTGCTTCACGAAGTCCCACCGAACAGCGTCGTACCCTGGGACATTACCGAGGAACGGCCGGGATATCACATCAAGGCTGAAGTCGCTTTCCGTGATGTGGATCCTACCCAATACATCGGAATGTTTGTGTCGGGCGGCCGGGCGCCGGAATATCTTCGCTACGACAAAGACCTGATGCGTATCACCAAACATTTTTTCGAAGCCAATAAACCGGTGGCCGTGGTGTGCCATGGAATTGAAATCGTCAGTGCTGCAGGAGTGATTCGCGGACGAACAGTCACCACAGTTGCCAAATGCGCGATGGATGCCGAACAAGGCGGGGCCAAGTACGTTGATCAGCCGATGGTTCTCGATGGTAACATGGTCTCCTGTCGGACATGGCATGACTATGCACCCTGCATGTGTGAGTTCATGAAGATGCTCAAGTCTTATGCAGGTAAAAAATAAGAAATTGCCGGTTTCTTACGAGATAATCAGTTTTTACCGAAGAAACAGGGTAAGTGTTTTCTTTGCCTCAGTCTCCCAGATTTCCGCCGGGGCAATGAACACTTTTAATGTTACCTCGTATTCGAATTCTTCGCCCATCTTCCGCTTTGGATCAATTTGTAAATAAAGCTTATTATCGTACGAACGGTTCCAGAATGAATTCTTAAATCCCCGTTTACCCTCATATATTTTCGGGTACACATATACCACACCCACGATTTCCATGGGATCATAGATAAATGCCCATCTTATGTCCTTTTTCAACGAAAACGACATGTCATCAATAAATTCACCTTTCGTTATTTCACCTTTATCGTCGCCGACAATCCACTGTTTCGTCGAGTTCCGGAATATATGCATGAATACGTACATGTAATTCACATTTGTCGTACCCTCCCCTGCAGCACGAAACCAATAGCGTTCATGAATACCATCCGGCGATACGGTCACCCATGATCGATGTTCATATAAAAGCCCGCTGAATTCAGAGATAAATTTGCTTTTCTTTTCAATTATAAACATATCGCCGTTCGTAATTGATAATCCTTCCACCACGGGATAAGTGAGGACCGATTCACTCGCGTTCGATACCGTCACGGCAATAGATTCGACTGCTTCCCTGCGATGACCAGTACCGAGAAACGTATCTTTACCCTTGGGGACTTTAGCCTCATTGAGAACAGGCTGCTGCCAGCCCGAAGTTGTGAGAAATTGTTTTCCCCTGTACGATGCCTCCCGGAATGTCCAACTCGATTTCTCCGCAAACCGCATGGTATAGTCTCCCGATCTCACAAAGAGCGATTTCCCATCGGTATGTTTTGCATCGAACCACACGCCATTCGTAGAGGAAAGCCCGGCTTCAGCACGGAAAACCAGAATCATCGTCATTACTGCAATAACATATTTCATGATCTCCCCGGTTATTCACCTAGATTTTTCGATCTAACATGGAATTAAGATTTCGGCTTAATTTGATATCAGAAGCATATTCGTGTTCCGTGAAAGCTGGTTTAATTGTCCAGCATTGTAGTCGAAAGTGTTTCAGAATCTCGGCCTGATGATAACGTTCACCGTGAATTCTCCAGTTTTTATAACGTTTCACGTTCTCCATGGCTTCACATACTCCCGGGATAGCCTCCAGTGACAGCTTACGATCTTTCTCCGGTGGCAGACTGCAACCCGTTGCGTGACAGGCTAATCGAAGAAGCGCAAATTCAAGGGAACAACAATCCAATTGCGATGGCAGGTAACCCGACGACATGACCGCTTTGACAATTTCATGGGCCATTGTAACCACATTCGCCGCATCAGGATTTTGGTTTGTTATCTTCGATTCTTCAGTCGGCCCCATGACTTGAGGAACTTCATAAACTTCTGCTGAAGCAATGGCGCGCCTGGCCAGAAGGTACAACAATTCGCCAGCTGTCAAAAGATTTGTGTATGTAGGCCCACCGTTTTTCACAACTTCCTCCGCTCCAGCCAGAACGTCACTGTCCCTTACCTGCACCGGCCTCTGCCCGTAGAGTTTGTGAATACCCGCAACTGTTGTCCACTCCACTTTTGGATGTTTTACAAGTGTTACAATAAGACGTTCAAAATTTTTCAGGATCAGCGGGATGGATACATCTTTGACCAGTGGTGGTGCAACCCAATCTTTAGGAGAAGGTGAAGCACCGTTTTTGAAATTAACTGCATCAGGAAATTCTTCCACGATCGTGATGACCGGATGACACCCAAACATGGCAGTAAAGTCAAAAGTTTTTGCACGTTCATCGAGATACGGATTTACCTTTGCAAGAGAGGTGTCAAATTTCTGAGTGTCCCGGTAATATCGATCGAAATAGAACGGTGCCTGGTAACCGCCAATCAGAAGATTATTGCAATACCAAACAACGTTTCTAGCCGGTAATCGAAAAGGAGAATAAAAGAAAGGTTTCCCTAATTTACCTGCCGCATAAACGATCTGCGCTGCAAAAGTACCACCGTGCTGAGTGAGGGCACTGCATTTGCCGAAAATACGTTCGTGGGACTGGAAACCGGGTAATTCTCGAAACAGTACCCGTTCCACGCCACGAAACCAATCCAGTTCTGAAACTTCTTCTGCTGTAGTTGGATGAATAGAACCACGATCATAATGCAGGCTGACATCATGTTTCTTAATGGATTCAATGACACTTTTCATCCCATGCCGTTCCCAAAACCGCGCTCTCTCGCCAAATATATGAAAGCATCCCTGCAGGCCGTGTTTATTCATGATATCTGCAAGTTGAGCTGGCAACGTATGAGTCGGCGAATCCGGTGGCGAAATATAATCCTCGGTATCGAAATAGATCAACGCATACATTTTCCCGCTCTTTTCCTCTGCAGATATAACGTGTTTGAGTTCCGGACTGCCAAGAAAAGTAAAACCAGTTGCTGCGGCTGAACTTTGCAAAAAAGTACGACGTGTAACAGTGAATTGCTTTTGAGGATTCTTAGCAAATTTCAGACCAGGAATCATACTTCTTCCTCCCTTTTAAACCATTCGACCCGTACAAAAACACAGCCCCATGGGAATGTCAAAATGAATAAAAAACAGTATAAAATGTAGGTTTAGAGCGCCGATCCTATTTTCGGGCAAATATCTTTTCATAAAGCAAAGCTGAATCGGGATGGCCCGCAAAAATATCTGTTCCCGACTTGTTTACAAGTCCAATATACTGATAGATAAGTATCTTCTCAACAAAAGGTGAGACAGCCTGAATCTGCTGTATCACCCTCTCAGGATTAGCCGGCAGAAGAGCACTTTTATAGGTCTCTCCTTCAAACCTGAATAACTCCACATCAGCCCAGAGTTCTGACCTTCCTGCTTTTGAATGGATTTTATACAACTTTTCAAAGAACCCTGCACTCTCTTCAACCTTTGTTTTATTCACACCAATCTCATCCTGATATGCAATAAAACTGATATCTAACGTTTCAAGCTGTTTTATAAACTGGTCATCCGGAGTGACCTTTCGTGTACCATATGGAGCGATAAGAGTTTTTGCTCCCGGGGTCAGCCTTCTTGCTTCACCAGAGCATGAATTGACATAATCAATAAAGAAGTCCCTATAATGCCCGTTTATTGCAGTCTCATTCGGGAAATACCAGCCATAGAAGCTCTTATGGTGCGAGTATTTTCGGGCTATTTCGCTCATAGCTTTTACCCTTAGTGAATGAATTGCTTTATCTTTCATCATTGCTTCAACATTGAGCCAATTCCCGAAGAAATCATTACTAACGAAAAATCTGATTCCATATTTGTCTGCAGCAGTGAGTACTGTTTCCAGAGGATCCTCGCAACCCAGCTGATATTTAGGCACTAGTTTTGACGGATAGAATGTTTTTCCGTCAATGGCCACATGCAGCAACACAAGATATTTTATTCCAGTTTCTGATATCTCCTTAACCTTTCTGTCCCACTGGTCAGCAGTAAAACTCTTCAGAACATGGTCCCAGTATTTACCTTCAACTACGTTATGATGCTGAAATTCAAACCATGCTCCTTCAACGGGCTTGATTTTCTTATTACTTTGAATAGTTCTTAATAAGCTGTGAGGCATTACTGCCCCGTAGCAGGCCAGTCCAAGTAGATTAATGAAATTTCTTCTATGCATTTTCTATGATTCTTTCAGTAAAAAACAATTAATCTAATTTTGAACCATAAAGATTTTTGTATAAGAACTTGCTTTTTTGACATTGGTAGAAACTATAACCATTTCTGTCTTGTTTTGCCGTTATTGATTTTTTGAGCAAACAACTGTCTTCGCCCGTCCCGGATCAAGCCGCACCGTTTTGCCGTCGGGCAACTTCGCGTCCTGTGCGTTAACAGCGTCGTGATTGACAAGGATGATGAGACGGTTGCCGGCGTCATCGTGCCACGCGCCGGCTTCGACAAACCAGTTACCCGTGTCCACTACTTTGCGGCAGCCGAGCGGGACAAGTGTGTCTGACCACCACGCGTAGAGCGGCGGTATGGTCAGGTTGTTGGCAATAAGACCGATATCAAACGCGAATGTAATGGCACGACCGTTGCCGAAACGATGCTCGATGGCAGCGGGCGAATTATCCTCGAACGTCGCGAGCACTTTCGCTTCCGGCCGTGGTGACAGATTCGCGCAGCACGCATCCTGTTTGACCCATCTACCTTCCTTGGCAAGCGTATTGAAATCTTTCAGCGAGATAGTACCGTGACGGTCGTACTTCACCTGCTCGTGCACCGTCACACCACTGCCAGCGCGGATACCGAGTACGTCTCCAAGATGGGCCGCGGCTTTCGGCTCGTCGAACGACTTTTGCGCGGCGCTCTCGCGTACTTTGCAGGCATAGTCGTAGCTGTTACAGCCGGGAAAACCCTGACCGTCGGAGCAGAATGCCGTCACCAGCGTACCACCACCGCGCACGTAGTCGCGGATCGCGGCTTGAACCTCCGGCGCGAGTGAAAGACTGCCCGCCAGCACGAGTACCTTGCGACCGCGCAGTTTCTCCGCAGTCATGTCGCCCTCGGAAAGCGGATCAAAGTGGAAACCGGTTTCGCGAATAAGCGTATAAATACCAACTTTCGAATGGCCCCAACGTCCGCCAAAGGGTCCGGAGTTAAAGCTTGCGTCGTGGAATACCGCCACATCGGGATATTGCTCATAGTGCATCATGTATCGCGCGTTCTCCAGCGCTTCCTTGATTACCGGCGCGCCGGCTTCGCCGGTAGGCGTGAGTTTGCCATCGGCGTCGTAAAGCGCCGACTGTTCCCATTCCGGTCCCCATGTCGGCACCAGTGTTGAATACTCAAATCCACAACCGCCGTTTGCAATGATGGTAAATGCATTAAGTTCCCACTCAGCCCGGGTCATCGCGCCGCGACGGATTTTCGGGCTGTATGTCTTGCCAATGGAGCCGCCTCGGGGCAACGGCAGTGTACCCATGTGCGCGTAGATACCAGTCCAGATTTTTTTACCGATACCGTAACTGTTCGGCACACCCTCAGAAGTCAGATGACCAAATGTGTAATTGTAGTCGAACCCGACACGTTTGCAGATGGTTGGTGCGCCAGCCCAGTTAACAAATCGCTGTGTCAGCGGTACGCCCGGCACAAGCTTACGCATGTGCACAAATAATTCCGCCAGATAATCGCCGTAGCTTTCGGTAATCCACTGAAGTTTCAGGTACGCCAGCCGCATCGGAAAACCAAAGCGTTCGTCCGGCTCGAACCGTTTCGGCTGCGGTATACCATCGAAACCGTCGACACCGCGCACACCACCGACGTAATTACCGAACGTGCGGAAATCGCCGCCGAAACGTTTCTTCAGCCACGCGCGCCAGTTTGCCACTGCGTCGGCAGAATAATCATCCCACAAACTCGCGTCATCCTCCTGGCCGAACACGAAGAGCGTCGGCTGGTCAAGGAACGGTTTCACCCAGCCCTCGAGCCCGGTCTTGTGCCATCGTAGCGTGGCAGGCTTGATGAATGACGTATGCGTGTCACCGCCACGGCGCAACTTGTGACCTTCGAGACCAAGGTTCTCCTTTTTTACCAGCCACTTCGGCAGGAACGGCGAGCAATGTGCCATACTGATGGTGGCTTTGAACGGCATGTCGAACTGCTGACTGAGCCGCAGATCATGATGAATGCTGGAGTTCGGCGGTATGACCACGCCCGGCGTTCCTTCCGGCCAATACGGCATGAAGCCCATGCCTTCGACATAGAACGTGTTGAAGCCGAGTTTCCCTTGCATTTCCTCGGAGCCAGCGGGATTACCCTTGGTGGCGAAGCTCAGAAACGGTTTGTCGCGGTAAAAAAGGATATCATAGCCGGATTTTATCGTAACGCGATTCGGCGACGGTTTCAATGTCACGTCGAGTTTGCCGATTCGATCACAGTTCGGCGACAATGCACGCGCCTGATCGCGTGAACCGATCTCGCCGTCACCGCGTACGACCAGTCCCGTCCAGTTTGTGCCACCACCGCGACGCGAAGCCATCAGCCTTACCAATACGCGCTCCGCTTTTGGCAATACCACCGTCTTTTTCTCCCAACGGTTCTCGCCGATCGTCACCGTCTCTGTGGACGACTTGCCGCCGACAAGCATCTCAATCTTCAGCAACGTGCCTTTGCTACCTTTCTCGAGCGCAAGGTCACACAAACCAAATTCCAGATCGAGTTTGCTGCCACCAATCACGACGAATTCAACCACTGTTGGATTAATCGTCGACTCGCCCGACAACAACAACTGGTTCGATCGTAACTCACCCTTGACCTCCATTCCCTTCCCATACGGTTTCAGCTTGCCGTCCTTTTGCGGTAACGCCGCCCAGATAAGCAGGCCACTGTGTGGTCCACGGATGTCACGCGGCTTGTAAGTATATTCGCGCAGGAATTGGCCATCATAAACAAGGACTCGATCAAATTGTTCGTACAGCGACCAGTCGGCTGATGTAGTCAACGCCGATGCCAGTAACACGAACCCGATAAATAACTTTTTCGTTATCATGTTTCCTCCGTTGCTATCGAGTCTGTGGTCTATCGTAAAACAGCGACCATGAACGATATGAATATTACCTGTTTTCGGCGTCAACCCGATATAGTCCAACATCGTCCAGATAGACTTTGCCTCCACTCTCGAAGCCGTTCACAATGGGGACGATTCGGATACCGCACACCTTTTTCCCCTTGATCTGTGCCGGTACGTCGAAGCCGACCACGAGGAGCATCCATTTGCCGGGGATCGGTGTGGCCGTTGTACTATAACCTGGCAGATTGCCGCCCTTTTCGTCCAAGGGAGTGACTGACATCTCGACGGTACCCTTGGACTCCATTCCCTGCGGTGCATAAACCCATGCCAGTGCGCAGAATCTTCCCGGCTTCTTGAACTCCATTTTCTGCACTGGTCCTCCGCGCTGCATGCCGTCGCAGAGTAAACTTGCCTTACCGGTATGAGCGATCTCCTCGGTCCGTAACATGCGCCCGATCGGTTTCTCAGGTGGCACATCTGGCTTCCGCCAGTAACTCCAGTTTGCTGACGCTGGCCCCTGGCCTTCTTCGAATGAACCATTAACACTCTCCATGGCCGCCTTGCCCCTGAGGATAGACAGCATGATCGTTGCCTGCTCACGCACTAATGGAGACGATGATTTCGCCGCCAATTCCTCGACACGTTTTCGTACACGGTTATCTTCTCTCACAACCCAGTCCGCTATCGTCCATATCCCGTTACCGCCCCATGTCTCTCCGGCGAGTATCGGGAACCTTTCCAGTCCCAGCGGATTCACCAACACCGGGTCCTTGGGAAAAACCTCGAGGGCGAGCTTTCGTCGCTTCTGCGCCATTTCCAGGGCGGTCACGCTCTGATCGAGTACAGCCAGGGCTTGATCCTCTGTAGTCACCTGTACGGAGCGCAATTCCTTATCGGCAAGATACGCGAGTGCCGATGCCTCGTAATACTGGAAAGCAAGCTCTAACAGTTTCGCGCGTGCCTGCTGCTTGTCGGTCCGGCACTTGGCAATACATTCATCAAGGAGTTTGCGGCTCTGTTGAATGTCCTCCTTCTTTACGTCGGCCAGGTAACCGGGAGAGTAGAAGCTCAGGTATTGACCGCCCGGCGTGAACCACTTGGACTGGAGGATGTCCTGTGTCCAGAAACGTTCCCAAATCGCGTAGTAACCCGCCAATGCAGGAGCAGCATCAGGACCAACACACCGCTCGTACCACTCCTTGAGCAGAGCGTCCACGTCCTGGTTTGGGTTCCACCAAAGTTTCAGGAAGACATAAGGTTTGGGTCCTTCTCCGAAGTTCGGATAGATCTCGGCATAATGCGCCTTTACGCCTTGCGTCTGTGCATAACGCAGGTACTGCTCGCTCTTGTGAAAGAATACCCGTGGCAGGCAATAGGGTGTGCCGTAAATGTAGTCATACCAACCAAGGGTCGGGCTTGCGGCGTGCCAGACTTCGGTGGCATTGTGACCATCGGCTTCGATCTTGGGCTGGATCCATTTCATGCGGTCATAGGTCATGTAGGGGATCAGCCTCGGGTGAACTTTTGTTTTTTTCGGCTGGCCGGCCACCTCGCTGTAAGCCAGGCAGCCGAACCACTTATCCGGGTACACCTTCAGAACTCCCTCGATCACCTGATTACACCAGTCATAGTACAGATCGGAAAAATCTGTCCGACCAATGAAATTCTTCTCGCCGGAGATGCGGGCCAGGCAGTTAGTGCACCGGCAGTAGCCACTGCTGTCGTTGGCACCCAGGGAGTACGAGGAGCTTTCCGGATGCTCCTTGAAGTAGGCAATAATGTTGCGGATCGCCTCGTCCGCCAAGCCGGGCGCGCTGAAACAGGGTTGCCAACCGTGCTCATCTGGAGTGGGCAGGTGCCTCGTCTTACCGTCTTTTATAGGAAAGAACTCGGGATGGGTTTTTGTATACTTAGCAGGCGGTAGAAGATGCAGCAGATTGTGATGAAAAGAGACGCGCCCATGCATGCGATTGAACCGCGCCCACTGCGTCTGACACGTGCCGCGCAGCCCACTGAACAGCCGGGAGAAGAACACTGGTTGATCGCTGATGCATCCTTCAGGGACGGTGATGGTTTTCATCACGGGAACATCATCACCATCGGGCCCGGGCATTAGCCAGCGTACACCGACAATCTTCTCAAGGAAGCCATACACCCCGAACTCCGTGCCCCAGTCAGTCGGGCCGACGATGATAATGCTTTTGGGTCGTACCTGAATGACAAACCCATCCTCATCCAAGTCCTTCGGAAATTGCAGCTCGTTGGCGGAGAGTTTGGTTCGCCCTACCTGAATGACGAGTCCGTCACCGGCCTGTTCGGCCTCGTCGCTCAATACCTCGAGGTGGGCACCCGAGGCCTGCTCGATGTATCGGGACATGACCTGTGCCGCAGCTTTGATTTCGTCAGATGCTTTCTGTGCAATCACAATCCTGGCCATCGATTGGCCGTCCTGCACAATAACCACCTTCTTAGGTACGCATCCGAGACTCAGTGTAATCAGCATACACACGACGGTAACGCATAGTATTCGCATTTTAAGCTCCTCCACGTTATCGCTTAAGAGGTGTTAACCTGCTCCTCCGTTAGAAAATCCTGTATCAGACACTCAGCAGGTATCAACCTGCTAACATATCCTCCGTAAACTCGTGTTAAAAGTTATGCCATCGGACTAACATGATTTGAGATCATTTTCCACTGCGAACAGTTTGCGTCTGGAACAGCCAGGACAAGCACTGCTTGAGCCATTGAATCCGGGGCCGATGGGTTTCGCGATCCAGCCAGCCGCGTTCATGCCGGTTTTTGCTGATCCTTCTCTCGTTCCTGCTTCTGGATGATGTCAAAGTATTTGTCGGCCTCCTCGACACTGGCAAACAGCTTCGCTTGAGGCAGGATCTGGGCAATTTCGAACACCGTCTTCACCGGTGTCTGCATGTCGATCATTGCAAATACACCGCCTCCCGCTTTGGTCTTTCGCATGGCCAGCAGTACGCTGCGTATTCCGGCGCTGCTCACGTAATCTACCCCGTGCATGTTGAACGTCAACCCCCGTACCGGGAATTTGAAGATGTCATCGACAAACTTGTCCAGCTGCCTGTTTGTTTCCCCGTCGATGCTGCCGTTCAGGGCAACCTCGTATACCGTCGGCCGTCGTTCGTGCAAACTGATCTTTAGTGGCATAAAAATACCCTTCGTTGCTGATTCCAATGAATCTCAGTTTCTGATCCTGTTGAGAGTTATGCATCAGATACATGGCGGTTGTCAAAAACTTTAAACAGCCTCTTCCGTGAGAAAATGGCATTTTGTCGACTGCTTTGCACAGCAGAATAAAATGTCGAGCAGTACCAGTGCCAGACGTTGTCTTTGTTTCCGCATTCCAGTATCACCACCCCATCCAAAATATTGTTCCTATTCTCTGCACTTGCGTTGACCAAGCGTGAATGATAGAAAAAGCCGTTTACATAATAACCATGAATGTTCTGGAATTTCATAAAACATTGAGGGAAAAGGGAATTTACACAACATCGGAGAAAAGTGTGTATTCTCCACTTGACCGTTTGCTGGGTAGAACCGATACTTGGTATTACCTGAAAATCTTCCGTGTCATTGCTTCCGGGGCAATCATTGCCCGCTGTGGCAAATATGATACATCATGTTGGGGACATCAGTCATACGAAATCCTCCAGGCAGCAGAAGTCTGTGGCGCAAAGATTACGATATCCGGTTGTGAAAGCGTGGCAAAATTCAACAAGCCAGTCGTGTTTGTGTCCAACCACATGAGCATGCTGGAAACAATGCTTTATCCCGGCATTCTGCTTGCATTCGGTGGTCTTTCCACAGTGGTGAAAGAAAGTCTCCTCACCTACCCCGTATTCGGTCATATAATGTGTGCCGTGGATCCCATCAGTGTCTCACGAAAAAATCCGAGAGACGATCTGAAGGAAGTACTTACCAAAGGAGAATCTACTCTTCGTGCCGGCCGATCTGTACTTATCTTTCCACAGTCAACCCGCCGCGTGGAATTCAATTCCGGTGAATTTAACTCTCTCGGTGTAAAGCTCGCCAAAAAAGCCGGTGTTCCCGTTGTACCTATTGCACTAAAAACAGATTTCCACTCCAATGGTATCCGTTTCAAGGACATCGGTGATCTTGACAGAACCAAGCCGGTTTATTTCAAGTTCGGTCCGGTAATGGAAATTACTGGTAATGGCAGGGTGGAACATGAGAAAACAGTTGAGTTCATAGAAACAAATCTCCGGACATGGGGTGCAATAGTGGAAAAAGAAGATACACAGCCGGGAAAGGATGAATCGACATGATACCTGATTTGCAATCAAGCCTTCTCTGCGATGATGTCCGCCAGGAACGGAACGGGAAATTCATGCTCATCGGTCTTTTCGATGCTCTTGCTGTTCCCGGACTTCCTCTTGTATTTCAGCGACTTTGCGTTGTAAATCGCTGGTGCTGCGGTGAAGGCGAATTCAAGCAGCGCAGTCGAATTCTTCTGCCGGATGGCAATACGGTCCTTACAGAGGGAAAAGATGTGGCCGTTAATTTACCCGACAGTGAAGCCACTGCAACAAGCATAGAATTTTTCATTAACGTGAAATTTGACAAAGAAGGCACTTACTGGGTCGAAATCCTTCTCGATGGCGATATCAAGCTACGATATCCTTTGAAGACAAAAATAGTGCAAATGTCCGGCCCGACAAATATGGACGGAATGATATAATAAAATATTTCTGATTTGAGATTTTTGATTGACGATTTTGAGAGAAAATCCAGTTGGAAATCCTGAATCATAAATCGGCAATTAATCATGAGCAATACCTGGGTGGAACTTGATCTAAGAATTCTCCGTACCAATCTGCGGAATCTTCAGTCTGTCCTCAAAAGTACCACTGAAATTATCTTTGTTGTCAAATCTAATGCTTATGGTCACGGCCTGGTTCCAGTAGCACAGTGTGCATGGGAATGCGGGGTTAAATGGTTTGCTGTAACCAGCATCAATGAAGCACTGGTATTGAGAGAAATTTTACCGGATGCCGGAATCATGATCATTGGTGTCATGGATGCCGCTGCCGTTGCACAGGCAATCGGAAACAATATCATTCCCATTGTTATCAGTGAAAAACATGCCGTTTCCCTTGCATCAACGGCCGCGTCTTTAAAGGCTGTCCTGCGTTGTCATGCAAAAATCGATACCGGTATGGGTCGAGTTGGATTTCTTTGGGAAGAAGCCCCGGAAATTCTACCGCGGCTGGCACGTCTGCCCGGACTGGACATATGCGGTTTTTGTACTCATTTTGCTTCCGTGACGAGTCCAGACAAAAGTTTTGCCATTACACAGGTTGAACGTTTCAACACCGTCATTCGTCTCTGTGACGAAAAGGGGCTTTCTGTTCCGTTCAAACATATCTCCAACAGTGGTGCTACAATCTGCAATCGCGCGTGGAACATGGACGGTATAAGGCCGGGTATATTACTTTATGGTTATGGGTACAAGTATTCGGAACCCGGAAATCAAAATCCGGAACTCGGTGGCTGTGTTGAAGTCAAAACGAGACCCTTTCTGCAGTGGAAGACACGCATAGTTCAAATAAGAAAAGTACCTGCCGGTTTTCATGTAAGTTACGACAGTACGTATATAACTCCCCGTGAAACATGTATTGCAGCAATTGATGTCGGTTATGCTGATGGTTACTCAAGAAACCTCAGTAATACCGGACATGTTATTACCAGTGGCCGGAGATGCCCTGTGATCGGGCGTATTACAATGAATTTTTCGATGATTGATCTGGGAATTGATACAAAAGCCCAGGAAGGTGACGAAGTTATTCTTATTGGCGCACAGGGAGATGAAGCTGTCTGGGCCGATGAGATTGCCCGGTGGTGTGGAACCATTCCTTATGAAATCCTTACCAGTATCCGCACACCCAATTCACCACGAATTGTCTGATATCCAGTCTATTCACTATAAATTACGTTATTATGCGTTTTCTTTTTTTACAGATTGATCCTGTGATTCAGACGGCGTTTTTTCCAATGGTGTTACAGGATCAATAAACACCCAGCAGATTGCACCGATCGCATATGCCGTTGCTGCTGCCCAAAACGCCACATTCCAGTTACCACCAGTATACTTAAGAATATAAGCAACAGCAATTGGGCATATAGTGCCACCAGCCTGGCCCAGCATATTCATAGTACCGGACAATGAGCCGGAAAAACGGCCACCAATATCCATACAGGCTCCCCACGCACCGGGCATTGCCAGATCATTGGAAAAACTTGCCAGGCCCAACACAAGCATCGCCATTGTAGGACTTTGAATGTAAGGCGACAAAACAAGCATTGCTGCGGCACACGCCAGACCAGTACATGCCAGCAAGCGACGTGACCGGGCGGTTCCAAATTTTTCAGCGGCCCGTGCAGCAATTAATCCGCTGAACAAACTGCCCAACCCGCCAAAGAAAAGCGGCAAGCCAGCTAACAACGCGCCCTTCTCTAGACTGACTCCGCGTGCCTCACGCAAATATGTCGGCAGCCATGTAATGTAAAAATACCATCCGTAGTTCATGCAAAAGTAGGGAATATACAATAGCCAGACACGGGAACTGGTAAGCAGTTGTTTCCACGGAACATTGCAGTGACCGGCTGCATTCATATCGGCACCATCCAGAAGCGCCAGTTCTTCCTTGCTCATTGCAGGATGACTGCGCGGGTCATCCCGAAACCAAATATAAAAACAGACGGCCCATACTATGCCAATTGCGCCAAAAATGGTGAAAGCCCACCGCCAGCCCACCAGTCCCAGAACCCATACCACCAGCAATGGTGTAAATGCCCCACCCCAACGTGCGCTCAGCCACATCAGTCCCTGTGCCCTTACCCGCTCCCGTGAAGGCAGCCAGATTGTGAACACCTTTGTGATATTGGGAAAACAACCTGCTTCACCGGCTCCAAATAAAAACCTGCAGGTCATCATGGAAATCCAGCTCCATGCCCAGCCGGTTGCTGCCGTGAAAACCGACCACATCATCACTACACGCATCAACATCCGTCGCGGACCCAGCTTGTCGCCAAGCCAGCCGAATGGTACTTCAAACAATCCATAAGCCAGCGTAAATACAGCAAACACCCAACTCATCTGTTCCTTGGACAAACCCAAATCGCGCTGGATGTCAACCGCCGCCTGCGAAATACATACACGGTCAATATACGTGATAACCGCAAGTGTAATTGCGAAAACAATCACCCATTGCCGTATCCGCGGTTTTGAAGTAATTTCGGCCATAAACACTTCCTCACAATCAACGCTGGAATAGTCTATAACATTTTTCCGGCCCGACTGCCCGTTATCGCGCCTTTCGTTATTGTCAAAACTCCATTAACTATAAGATATTCTATCCCTTTCGACAGTTGATGCGGAACAGAGTAGTCGGAAACATCTCTCAGTTTAACGGCATCAAAAACCACAATATCAGCTTTTTTCCCTTTCGCAATTATTCCGCGATCTTTGATTTGAAAATGTTTTGCGGGCAGAGATGTCATTTTCCGCACCGCTTCCGGCAATGAAACTGTTTTCCCGTCCAGCGACATACGGAGGAAACGGGGAAAACTGCCGTATGCCCTTGGATGCGGATAATCTTTACTCAATGGTCCTTCAAGGGCACGGAGCGAAGCGTCCGTACCGAGCATTACGTATGGCTCGGCAAGAATTTTCATCATGTTTTCCTCACTCATCCCGGCAAAGAACGCTGATGTTTTCAATTCATCGCTCGCTGCAAAATACAACACGGTATCAACAGGCTCCATACCAAGCCTTTTCGCAATATCAAACAAAGGCATTCCCCGGAACTTCTTGTTGTCACGATGATTTGTTGAACCGATCGTAATACCGGACCAGTCATTTTCAGATTGCTCTTTTAACAAATCTTCCCTCAGACGTTTACGTTCAGAAGAGTTTCGAAGCCGTGACAAAATAACTTCACGTCCGCCTTCTGCCGCCCATTCCGGAAAAATGACATCAAGATCCGTACATCCTGAGGTGTAGGGATATCTGTCGGCGGCCACTTCCAATCCTTCTTCCCGTGCCTTTCGGATCAGTCGAATAGCCTTGTCCACCAACGGCCAGTTTTTCCGTCCCGATGTTTTAAGATGAGAAATCTGTACCCGCAGACCGGCGTCTCTTCCTATCGAAACAGCCTCTTCAATTGCCTTAAGCAGATACGTTCCTTCACTACGCATATGACTGGTATAAATGCCGTCATGTTTCGCTGCAACTTTCGCAAGTTCAACCAGTTCTTCACGCGAAGCAAACATCGCCGGTGCATAAATCAAACCTGTACTGAAACCATGACCACCTTCTTCCATACTCTGTTCCAGCAGTTTTTTTGCCTCGCGCAGTTCTGAATCTGACAATGGCCTGTTCTCATAACCGGCAACACCAGCGCGCAAAGTATTATGGCCTATTAATAAAACAACATTCGGGGCAGGTTTCATTTTTCCCAGCAACTGACGGTATTCGGTCACGGTATTCCATTTACCGGGGTATTCCTTGTCCAGCCAGTCCGCGGGCATGTGGTATTTTCCTACCAGCGGCGCCGCAGAGGCGCCACAGTTTCCTACGATTTCCGTGGTTATTCCCTGGAAAATTTTGCTAGGGGCAGAAGGTTCGATCAGCAAGTATGTATCCGAATGGGAATGTGCATCTATAAAACCCGGACAAACACATTTTCCAGCAGCTGAAATTATAAGTTTTGCTTCGGCCTTCGAAAGGTCTCCCATGTCCTTAATCTGGTCACCGGTAATACCTATATCAAGAACAGCTGCAGGACAACCCGTTCCATCAAGAACCTGTCCATCTGTTATTTTGATATCAAACATGCAGATTCCCATGTGCAGAAAAATCGTCGTCAGTTTGAAACGCCGGATGTCTCTCCGGTCTTCTGTCCGGAAGATCCATCAGGAACAGGAACTGTCCCCTCAGCACTAACAGCTTGTGGCGATTTTGGTCCTCCAAGCATTTCAACTACTTCCTTCTGAACGTGTTCAAGCTGGTCAAGATGAAGTCCCGGGTCAGGGACAAGAAATGTTTCGCCTGTCTTCTTATGCTCGTAAACAATGACTTTTGCGCCGTCATCATGCTTCTGTATATCTCTTTCAGCCAGGATTCGTTTTCTCTCAAGCATGACAGCAAGAATATACATTACATTTTTTTTCGAAGCATCCCCATCCTGTATCAATCGACGTAAAAGTGTTTCAGCCGTTTCTTTTTTCAACGCTTCTTCCGGCGGCGGAGGCGGTGGACGGAAAACACCCTGCCATTGACTGTAAGGTGATGTTACATCCTTCTTGCCACCCATCCAGCAACGTCCGCAGTAATCTTCCCTGACGTAACCTTCATTCCCAAACACAAGCGCTGAAAAATACTGTTGCTTGTCCTGAAAAGCCATTTTGCATTCATGACAGGACTCACTGCGCGCTTTTATGTCCCAATCTTGAGCCATTAAAATACCCCATTTACGATTTTAGAATGCCGATCGAGCTTCCCGAATAAATCATAAATCGGGAATCATCAATCTTAAATACTGACTGCTACCATGTCATATTCCTGCTGTGCAGTATAGCGCACATTCACAAAATCACCAGCCTGCTTATCATGCGGCACGTTTTCCACAAACACAACGCCGTCAACCTCCGGAGCATTGCGTCTTGCACGCCCAATCCACATATTATTATCAGGCGCTTTTCTTTCCAGCAAAACTTGTGTATCAAGCCCGATCAATTTTGTTGCTTTCATTTCCACAATACCCATCTGAACAACAAGAAGATCATCTCTTCGTGCCGCGGCAAGCTCCGGATCGGGGCAGGCAGACAGTTCAAAAGCCGCGGTATGCTCTTCCGGTGAAAAAGTGAATACGCCAAGATGATCAAATTCTATCTTCTGAACAAAATCAAGCAGGTGTTCAAAATGTTCGTCCGTCTCACCGGGAAAACCAACAAGACACGTCGTTCGTAACGTAACGTCCGGCATAACATGCCTGATCCGGTCTGCCATTCTTTCCACATGTAAAATCGTGTCACCCCGCCGCATGGCATGAAGTATGTCCGGATGACTATGTTGAACGGGAAGGTCAAAGTAATGACACATTTGCGGGGTTTCAGCCATGACCTTCAGCAGGCGGTCACTTACCATCGCGGGATGACCATATAGCAGGCGTACCCAGAAATCCCCTTTCAACTGCCTCAGTGCCTCAATAAGCTTGGCCAAATCGGTATCATATTTCAGGTCACGGCCATATGATGTTACATCCTGCGAAATCAGGTTCAGTTCTTTCACGCCATTTGCCAAAAGTTTTTCCGCCTCACTGACTATCTGTGACACAGTTCTTGACCGGTATGCACCCCTTATGTCCGGTATCGCGCAAAATGAACAGCGATGATTGCATCCTTCCGCAACTTTCAAATAGGCGAATGGGCCACCGGTGAAAATTATCCCGGGTACCTTTGGTTCGTAAATCCTTGTGGATTTCCTGGACACATTGAATATACCACGCTTCCCTTCAGCCAGTTGTCGAATGACGGTTCCTGTTTTTTCCAGTTCATCCAGACCTATAAACGCATCGACAGCCGGTAACTTCGCTTTAAGGTCCTCCTTGTAACGTTGAGGCAGACAGCCGGCCACCAGAACGGCACGGCACGGGCCGTTATTCTTGAGATTACAGGCCGACTCTATCATTTCCAGCGATTCTGTTCTTGCCTCTTCTATAAAAGCACATGTGTTGACAATAATTATATCGGCTTCTTCGGGGGAACGGGCCAGCTTGATATTTTCCGAGACCAGTACTCCAGCCATGAGCTGGGAATCCACCAGGTTCTTTGCGCAACCGAGACTGATAAAGCCCACCGACACAGGCCTGTTGTCTGACTTTATTTCACAATTGGAAAGCATACATGACCTGGGGAAAACGGTTAGTTGACATAAGGGGCCGGCGGTTCAGCGCCAAGACGCAGTTGCGCCCGTGTTTCCTCAACGCGTGGAACAGCATTTTCTTTCTGGTTCCGGTGAAACACGCGGCTGATGGTGGAAAGTAAAAGTATGACAATAACAATCGTACCGAGTAAAACGGAAAGCCACTTGATGGGCGATTCGACGAAACGGATTACAGGAAGACTGAAATCCCGCCGCCGCCAGGGATCATTAATGGATTTAACCTGCTCACTGAGATTATTTATGCGTTCTCTGCATTTGCTGATTATTTTATTCAGAGAACCGGTGGTTTTAGAATGGTCTTCAGGGAATTCTTTTTCCGTCTTCACGGGCTGTTCTGCCGAGGGTGGCACAATCTCCGTCCTTTTTGTCGCGGAAAAAAGATCCTGTTCCTTGGGAAGATCCGGCAAAATATTTGCATCCAGCTGGTGAGGAGCAAGTGGTTCCAGTTTTTTAGACCCCTGTAAAACATGTCCCTTATCGGTAATAAGCTGTACTTGCACCGGATTCACAAATCGCCCGACATACTCTTCAACCAATGGTACAGGATCCAGCCCTACTTTCTCTGCAAAAAGCCTAATAAAGCCCTTGCCATAAATTGGAGCAGCCACTCTCCTGAAATCTTCCCGTTCAATGTCCTCAATTATTTGAATTTTTATGCGGGTCGCTGTAGCAACCTGTGTAGTTGTCAGTTTTGCATTGAGACGGGCATTTCGCAATTTTTCACCGAGCGCCATTTTTACAACTCCTCTGTTGTCTGTTCTCCGGCATTGTTGGGAATTTGGCCGTCAAGATCAATAAGGATTTCACGCGGATCAGAACCGCGAGGAGGTCCCACAACCCCTCTTTCCTCAAGAATATCCATTATTCGAGCCGCCCGGGTATAACCAATTCTCAGTCTTCTCTGCAGGGATGACGTGGAAGCACGCTGTGTTTCCTTTATAATGGCAATTGACTGGTTTAACAGCTCTTCATCTTCGCCGCCGTCATCCATTGAATCAACCGGCCTGTCAATTTTCTCCTTGATCTCATTTTCATATTCAGGTTCAGCCTGTTTATTAATAAAATCCACGATTCTTTTGATTTCAACGTCCGTTGTCAGGGCACCCTGTGCACGTATTACCTTGCTTGTACCGGGCGGCTGAAACAGCATGTCACCGCGCCCCAGAAGTTTTTCAGCGCCGACAGTGTCCAGGATGGTTCTGCTGTCAACCTTCTGAGCCACCTGGAATGCCATACGTGACGGAAAATTCGCCTTAATCGTGCCTGTAATTACATCTACCGACGGACGTTGTGTGGAAAGAATCATGTGTATACCGACTGCCCGCGAAAGCTGGGCCAGCCTCGCCACACAATTCTCTATATCAGCCTGTGCAGTTATCATCAGATCTGCCAGTTCATCCACGACAATCACGATATAAGGCACTTTGTCCGGCGGTCTTTTTTCCTCCGTTTCCGGCGTATTCAGTTCTGCAAAAAGATTCTCCTGCTTTGCAATAATACGCGTGTTATACCCCTCGATATTTCTCACACCAACTTTTGCAAACAGTTTATACCTCTTTTCCATCTCATTGATTGCCCACCGAAGACCCAACACGACTTTTTTGGGATCTGTAATCACAGGAACCACCAGGTGAGGCAGATGATTGTAATGGGAAAATTCAACAATCTTTGGATCAATCAGCATCAATCGCAATTGGTCAGGCGTCATAGACATCAATAGTCCGGCAAGAACCGAGTTCATGCAAACAGTCTTGCCCGTCCCGGTTGCACCTGCAACCAGAAGATGCGGCATATCGGCAAGGTCGGCAACAATCACATTACCCCCGACATCTTTTCCTATAACAAGAGGAAGCTTTGCCTTTCTGCTTTGGAAGACTTCACTTTCCAGCATTTCCCGCAGGTAAACTGTTGACTTAGATGTATTGGGCACTTCAATTCCCACAACACCCTTTCCCGGTATCGGTGCCTGAACACGCACGCTTGTGGCTTTCAGTGAAAGGGCCAGATTATTGCTCAAAGACCCGATTTTTTCTACTTTTACACCTGGCGCCGGAAGCAGTTCATAACGCGTTACAGCCGGGCCTTCTTCAACATTTGTGATTTGTGCCTCAATGGCAAATTCAGCAAGAGTCTCCACAATGATTTTCCCGGTAATTTCGATGTCAGCTTTTGAATCACCATTCTGACTGGTTGGCGTAGTTTCAAGAAGACTTAACGGAGGCAACTGATAATTGCCGGAACCACTCGCAAGCGGCTGGAGAGAAATACCGGAAGACGTCTTTTTTTCCTCCCGTGATTTTGGCTCTTTTGCTTTTTTCTCCACAACTACGGGTTCTTTTTCCTCTGTTTTGACAGGGATCTTCGGCTCGATCACACTTCGAATCGGCGCAGTTTCTTCTTTCTCTGATGGTTTAACTTCTGGTTGTTCGTCTCTCACCCTTGCAACGCGTTCCTCTTTCTGGATAACTCTTTCAAGACGCTTGCGTTGCTTTTCTATTGCCTCCTTCTCACTTTCAATGCGTTCACGCATGTCTTTACGTTCAAGCATAAAGGTCTGATATCTTTCGTACCCACCCCGGCAACATGCCAATGCCAAATGAAACCAAGCCGCCACCGTCTCCACCTTAATGAACATCACAAGAGAAACTATAAGCGCCGACCATGCGAGAGTAGCCGTGCCAACCGGGTTGAGCCACGTAACAAGAAAATCCCGGGTAATTACATGGCTGAAAATACCGCCCGCATCCGGCATGTTAAGCCGTTTGCACATTGCACTAAATGATGCTTCATGAAGTTCCAGTATTGAACCCAGAGATATAATGGCAAACAGCGCCCATACAATCTTTGGCCATATCCGTTCTTCGCGCCTGAATATCATTATGAATCCGATCAGAAGGAACCAGAAAGGAATCAGATAAGCTCCTGCACCCATGAGAAAGAACAGGACAAACGACAGCCATGCTCCTACAAGACCGATAAGATTGGTCGGCGGGTCATTTGGAAACACCACCAGGGAACTGACGTCTTTCCAGTCATAAGAAAAAATACTGAGCCCAAGCAGTACGCTCAGTGCCAGCAAAAGCAGTCCCCATGCAAAACGGACACTGCGTTCAGATTCTTTACTTACTCCTGCCATTTTTATACTCCATTATCCCGGATTTTCCCGGAAATCTGTTTATTTATCAACTCTCACCTGTTGCCGAATGCCTTCACAGCTGCAGGTTCAATTATTGTCTCTACATCCACATTTGGCGGCAAATGTATTTTGACCGGCAGGTCGATGACCATGCCGGAACTCAACATTGTACAATCAACAAATGCCATCATGGAATTACTGATAACATTTTCAATTTCTTCCATCCGTCCCTTAAGCGTAACTTTTACATAATTCGGCTCAAAATGCATGTCTTCGGCAGTGCCCGGATCCACAATTCCACGCACCACAACATGATTCCATTCTTTTGTCACCGATTCAGTCACTATGTTGACATCAACTGTAACCTCAGCCGGTTGAATCTTGGACACCCATGTATCACGCGACGGCAGTATTCTGACCGTCTTGGAAAAAGACTCCACACGCCCGTCCACATCTATCGGCTCAGTACTGACTTCTTCCTTATTCCGTAAACGCAGATTTGAACCACGGATTTTGACTACCCGCGGCTGATAATCAAGCTCTACTTTTCCGATAAGAGGTGTTCCGATAATCGAAGGTTTTGCAACTGCAACATCTTTTTCGATTTCCCGGTCAAAAACTATTTTTATAACTCGTGGTTCTATCTGCATTACTCTAACACCGGAAACCCCCTGAACATCACTTTGCTTGATGGTTATTTTTTCCGAACCTGCCGGGTCTGTTGCTTTGGGCCGTATAATTGCCGCTATTTCATTCTGGCTGAGCCGCCTTAGATCTTCCTGGGAACCTTTAAAAACCACCCGTACTGTCTTGGGTTGATCCAAAATGGCAATACCTTCACCAACTTCCACCTTGATGGGAATATCATATGGAACTTCGAAACTTGTTGCCTCTCTGATTTCATAAATAACCAGAATTGCCAGACCTGATGCCAGCAGTTTTAATTTCCAATTATTCAGAATAATGGTTTTAAGTTTTTCCACGTTATTCATGGTCCGTTTTTATTTCCTGTTCCATCTTTTCAGATTTGGCAATACCTTCCGGAGTAAGGTCCAATTCTTCCTGTGCCCGGCGCCAGACAGTATCCGGCTGTTTCAACATGAGATCCGATAAAAACTTTTCTAATTGTTCGCCATCCATTCCACTGCTCAACCTCCCGCGATAACAGACTGAAATCGCACCCGTTTCCTCTGAGACCACAATCACGATCGCATCCGTTTCCTCGCTGAGACCCACCGCCGCCCTGTGTCTGGTTCCGTAAGTCTTGTGCAGTTCAATATCCTGCGACAGCGGGAAGACACAGCCTGCGGCCATTATCCTGTTGCCAACAATGATCACACCCCCATCATGAAGAGGCGTATGAGGATAGAATATGCTCGAAAGCAGTTCCGGGATCACCGCAACATCCAGTTTAACGCCTGTTTCCTGAACCGAACGCGTACCGATTTCACGCTCAATTGCAATCAGCGCCCCCACCCTGTGTTCCGCCAGGTGAGTTACGGTCTCAACCAAATGATCAATTACTGTGCGTTTTTCCACCGTTGCGGAAAACACCGATTGTTTCCCCAACTCTGCAAGCGCGCGCCGGATCTCAGGTTGAAAAATCACCAGTATGGCCACACCCAGAAAAACTGAAAGATTACGCAGAATCCAGTTGAGTGCATCCAGATTGAAAATTTGCGTCAGGACGATAAGGATTGCGAGCAATAATCCAAGCCCGGCCAGTACCTGCGCACCACGGGTTCCCCTGAAGAACAGGAAAATATAATAGAACATACACGCAAGAACGGTAATCTGTATAACAGTATTGATCCATACCCACATGTTTCAATTCCTCTGCTGTGTCAGTGCAGCTGCAATTTGTACCGCTTGTTTTGATTCCTGCACATCATGCACACGTATCACACCAATACCCTTGGTAACACATATTGCCAGTGCGGCAAGACTGCCCGGTAATCTCCGGTCGACCGGAGCACCGGTTATTTTGCCAATAAAACTTTTCCGGGAAACACCAACAACAACAGGCAGTCCTGTATCTACAAGCACATTAATTCCGGCAAGTAAACTCAGATTCTGTTCAACAGTCTTGCCGAAACCAATCCCGGGATCGATTGCCATAGTCTCAAGTGTTAGCCCTTCCATTACCAGATCATCAACACGTTTATTAAGATAATTACTCACTTCAGTAACCACGTTTTCATATTGCGGATTATTTTGCATGTCTTTCGGCGTTCCACGCATATGCATGAGGATCACGCCGGCCCCATACTTTGCAACCACACTCTTAATACTGTCATCATGCGTCATCGCAGACACATCATTTACAATACATGCTCCAACCTCAAGGGCACGCTCGGCAACGGCGGCCTTCCTCGTATCCACAGAAATCATTCCACCTGTCTTTCGGAAAAGTTCGTCAACAACAGGTACCACCCGTTTGATTTCTTCTTCCACAGTCACCCCAACAGCTCCCGGCCTGGTCGACTCTCCTCCCACATCAATAATATCCGCACCTTCTTCCAGTAACCTTATGCCATGTTTTACAGCTGCTTCTTTTTCTGTAAAACAACCTCCATCAGAAAAAGAATCCGGTGTTACATTAAGAATACCCATGATCAGGGGATGATCCGAAAATGTTAAAATACGGTCACGGCATTTCCACGAAAAAGTTCTCTTCCTTTTCATGTCTGTATATCCGCCGTTTCCGGCAAACCATCATAAAAACTGCAAATCACTGACCTGAAAAAAATTTCAAGGAAGTGGAGGCGGATTTTTATCTGTATCAGCAACCATGGCTTTCCCGTTGTTTTTTTTCAACGCCTCTTCCTTTTCCTTCGCCTTGTCTATTTCTTCCCGCTCCTGCTCGGAAAGTATACGCCCGTGCTTGACGATTTCCTCGACATCACGCCCATCCAGCGTCTCACGTTCCAAAAGCAGATTGGCTATCATTTCCAGTTTGTCACGGTTATCTTCCACGATTTTTTTTGCTTTATCATGACTCTGCCGCAACAAAACGTTAATTTCATCATCTATTCGTTTGGCTGTTTCTTCGCTATAGTCCTGAGTCCTGGTAATTTCACGTCCGAGAAATGTCAGGTCTTCATTCTTGCCATAAGTCTGGGGTCCCATTTCCATGCTCATACCCCAGTCACAAACCATGAGTCTTGCAATACGGGTTGCTTCCCTTAAATCAGCACTCGCACCGGAAGTGATGTCCCCAAAAAAGGTTTCTTCGGCAACACGGCCACCCATCATCCCGGATAATATACCCTGCAGTTTCTGTTTTCCCTCCATGTGTTTGTCCTTCTCGGGCAGTTGCATGGTGGCTCCCAGGTACGCCACACCACGCGGAATGATTGTTATTTTATGCAGGGGTTCGCTGTCTTCAACTATCTGCATAACCAGGGCATGACCAGCCTCATGGTAGGCGGTAATCTTCTTTTCTTTTTCATCAAGAACACGGCTGCGTCTTTCACGGCCCCATCTGACCTTGTCCCTGGCTTCCTCAAGGTCTTTCATATCTACCCCTTCTTTGTTTTCCCGCGCCGCAAGCAGAGCCGCCTCATTCAGAAGATTCTCCAGATCTGCGCCTGAAAAACCCGGTGTCCCTCTTGCTATCCGGCGCAGTTCCGCGTTATTGGACAATTTTATCCCCTTGGCATGCATCTTGAGAATTGCTTCACGTCCATCAATGGTCGGCAGATCAATCACTATCTGACGGTCAAATCTGCCCGGACGCAACAGTGCCGGATCAAGGACATCAGGACGGTTGGTAGCGGCAATAATAATAACACCCTGCTGGGTCTCAAAGCCGTCCATTTCCACAAGCAGTGCATTGAGTGTCTGTTCGCGCTCATCGTGCCCGCCTCCGATTCCGGAAAATCTGCTGCGTCCAACAGCATCGATCTCGTCAATAAACATAAGACACGGTGCATTTTTCTTGCCTTGTTCAAACATGTCCCGGACACGGGATGCACCCACACCTACAAACATTTCCACGAAATCCGAACCGCTTATACTGAAAAACGGCACATTTGCTTCCCCGGCTATTGCCTTGGCCAACAGGGTTTTCCCCGTACCCGGCTGTCCCATCAGCAGAACGCCTTTTGGAATCCGCCCGCCGAGTTTCTGAAACCTTTTTGGATCTTTGAGGAACTCGATAATTTCCTGAACTTCTTCCTTTGCCTCATCAATACCGGCAACATTCTCAAACGTTACTTTATGCTTGTCCCTTGAAAGAAGCCGGGCACGACTTTTACCAAAGCTTAAAGCGCCGGTTCCCGCGGAACGTACCTGCCGCATAAAGAGAAAATAAAGAATGCCGAAAATCAACAGGACTGGAAGAATATTCAGAATTATCTGGGAAAGATAAATACTCTGAGGAACATACGCAAATGTGACTTTATTTTCATTTAGAAGTTTTTCAAGCGCATCACCGGCTTGAACATACACTTTAAACTTTTTGACCGCAGAAGCCGGATCAGTCTTTTCATGGCGGAACTGTCCCTTTACATAATCAACACCCGAAATTTCTTTCACAATCTCGCATTTTTCTATTTTCCCGCTTTTAACGTAATCAACAAACTCCGGGTTGAATCCTATTTCCGTATAAACGTCCCGCTTCTTCATGAAAATCAACATCATGAATAACATTAACGAAAGGATTAACGCCCATGACAATATCCCTTTTATCGGGGATTGCTGTCCAGACGTGTCCGCACGCCGTCCCGGCGTTTTAGGCTGTTCTTTATTTTCTTCCATTATACTCCGGCCCCTTTGTAAAATACCTGATCTAACAGGAAGATGTGATATTATAAGGATAGTGTTATGCGGTCAATGGTGCTTTTCATTCACTTTGTGACCATTACAGTCGGGACATTCATCTCACGGACTCAAAGTCCACAGTCTTTTGCAGAGGAGGAAAAATTCGGCAGGCTGAGATTCAATTATCAGGCCTTAATAGACCCAGCGTAGCATGATGCCGCTGCCATGTGGGGTCCGATTTTCCATCGATTGGGTTGTCAAGAGTCGACGATCCAGCACAGCCGTCACAGAAACCTCTCCAGAGACATCGTCGGCTTGTATCCTTGCCCGGTGACAAACTCGATGGCACGTTCCATTCGTTGCCAGTGGTCGGGCAGATAATACTGGTAGAACGGCCAAAAGTACTGCTCATGCGTGAGCAATTCCAGGATCTCTCCTTGACACGGATCCGCCACGATCGACTCCAGCGCTGGCACAATTTTGTCCAAGGGTGTCGAGTTAACCACCAGATCGAGCCGGGAGAACATGATCCCGCTGGCGTAGTCCTTCAGAAGATCGTGACACGAAAGCCATTCCGCGCGCGCATCATCCATGCCATAGCTCACCAGCCACTTCTCCATTTTCCGGTTCGACTTCCGAAAATACCCGCACAGCCCGCGAGAACCGTGGTCGTACAACGGCTTCCATGCGTTCTGCCGCGTCCCCCAATGGATCCATGTGGACGGAAAGTAGCTGTCGGCCCCGGCAAAACGATCGACCTCGGCCGCTACGAGATCCACGTCGGCCAGTAACTTTTCGACAGGCACGTCCAGGTAGGCATCCGCCGGTTGGTCGGCATAGGCGTGGAACGCCAACCGCAACCAGTGAGCATTGTCTTTCCACTCGTTCCGATATCGATCCGGAAACTGATGCAAGTCCCAGCCGTCGCCCGTCGTATAATAAAGGTTCAGAATGAAAGAAGTCCCGTATTTCGTGTGCAAATCACGGAGTTTATCAAGGTAGAAACAGTCGAACAACGACCGGTAGCCTTTCTGGGCCACGTCGCGAAGGAAGAAGATGTTGTCGTCGATACCAAAACGGTATCGCTTCTGCGAGTAGCGGTCCCACACCACACGAATCTGTGTCACCGCGTGATCGCCCTGTCCTGAAGCGGTCACAACGATCTCGTTCTCGCAGTCCTTCAAGACGGCAGTGCCCGAAAATCGCTCGCCATCACGGTACGCCGGCCGGCCCTGTACAAACACCGGTACACCCGATTGAGCTTTACCGCAGACGTCGATTTCGAGACCACCGGGTACTTCCCGGCCGATTCGTCGGTGCAATACGGCTCCGTCGATGGGTTCATGGACTTCCAAAGATGATGTTGCTTCGGCGGCGGCCATTGGTCTGGTGATCATGAGTAATCCCGTCGCGGCCGAAGCTGCGTGACTTAAGAATTGCCGTCGCGAGGCCGGTCGAAACTTGGAGTGGTACACCATGGTTTATCCGATTAGGTTATGGTTATATAAAATTTCTTTATTAATAAATGTTTTTTAACTTTTACAGGTTGTAATTATTTTCTTCAGCTTAATTTGTACAGTCGTTTCGCATTGCCGCTCAGAACCTTTTCTGCGAGCCGCAGCGCCTTTTCTTTGGATAACAGTCCGCGCTCAACCCGCTGACGCATTACCTCGCTGACCAACACACGCGTATAATATGCGCCGCCTATCATTGGCATCGGGGTGAACATATCCATGCCAAACATTATATGATTCGAGGATGTTACATTGAGAAAAAGCTCAAACCATGTTTTTGTATACTCAAACGAACGTTTCAGCATCGGGTTTATGTTTATATAAACGTTGTTGTAATTGTTTGCGAGCATACCCATCTCAGCTGTGAACGGATAGCCGCAGTGGAGAAGGTCAAAGTTCAGTGTCGGAAACAGCTTTATCGTCGGTTCCAAATTGAACGGATTAATCATTGCCATATTTGTCGAACCCCAAAGCTGTCCGGTATGGAACTGAACGGGTATACCGTAGGAGCGCGCAAGGTCGAAGATTTTCAGGCTGGTATAGTCTGCAAGCGTACGTATTTCTTCGGGTGTCATTTTCTCATTGTAGCACTGTTTGGCAGCCTCACGGCCGGTTACCTTGTAATCGAGAGGACGAAAGTAGGCTTCCGACACTTTAAAGCCGACAACTCCGCGCTTTTTAACGTAGAATTTGGCAAGCGCTTCAAGAAACGCGTCGTATTCATCGAAGCTGTCATAATCGCTTCCGCACATCTGCGCAAACATATGCGTTTTCTTGCTGAACGGTGCGGTGGAATAATAATCGAAGGTGGCAATACGGCTGTTGCAGCGCAGGTCAACCGCTAATTCCCCGGGCGTGATCTCATCCATGTATTTTCCGTAGTACGAAATACCCAGAGTGTTCCACATATTGAGCAGCACACGTTCAATATTTCCGCGGTCATAATATTCACCCAGGGTAAGCTTCTGCTCATCGGCACGGCGGTCAAGTTCCATCATGTTTTCAAATGTAAATTCGGGTATCTGTATACCATGGGCAATTTCCATACCCTTTTTACAGAAAATCACGTGATGGGTGCAGTCAACATCGTCCATGTACTTAAGCAGCGTGCGTATGCTCTTCTCACGGCTGTATTCGCCGAAACGGATAGCGTTCTGCTCTGCAGCTGTCATGCCGGCACGGCTGAACACACCTACTCCGCCGAGGTCAGTCAGAGCTTCACATACAGTTGAATTGTAATTTATACGTTTAACGTCTACCGAATTATTCCATATTTTATGGTCGGTAACATGGCAGTGGCAGTCAATCATTGGTAGTGCCATTATCTGCGCGTCAAGTTTTTTAAAACTTCCTATAGTTCCTACGTTGGATTTGGACTTTGAACCCATTTGGAAAACGCGGGATAGCGACAGATTTGCCGCCTCGGCACCCCTGCCAATCGATATTATTCCCACTGTACCGAGTGCACCCATAGTGGCGGCAGACAGTTTGAGAAAGTCACGTCGGGCTATTGACAGATTATTTGTGTGTCTGAAAGCCATATTCTCAAATTGTTGGGCTACATTGATCTCGTCAAGGTTCCCGCCGCACGAATTTCTGAATCCGCTTTCCCTTGATGTCGCCAAGGTAAATGCTGCCCTTGGCATCAAGAACAATACAGTGGACCCAATTGACCTCGCCGGGCTTTTCGACGCCGTCCTGACCTTTCGGCAACGGCCATTTGCCAGCCACCTTACCGTCCGGTGTCAACTTCATCACTATCTGATCGTTGGGCGGAGCGATAATCCACTTGCCCGTCTGCGGATCTCGCGCCGGAGAGGCGCCACAGACCCAGATTTCATCCTGCGGCGATACCCATAATCCCCACGGCATGATCAAGTCTGACCATACCGCCAGCAGTTTAGCGTCCTGATCAAAGACTTCAATCCGCGCGCTATTACGATCGCCGACATAGACATGTCCCTTCGAATCGACGGCAATGGTATGCGGCAATACAAACTGCCCTGATCCATCACCACGTGTACCCCACTCCTTCACAAATTTGCCGGCCTTGTTGAAGTGAACCACACGTGTATTGCCATAGCCATCACTGACAAAGATATCACCGGTCTTCGTAATGGCCATATCGGTTGGCTTATCAAAATGGTTTTCATCGCAACCAGCTTTGCCAAGAGTACCAAGGGTCAACAAGAGTTTGCCTTCAGGCGTCCATTTCTGGATAACGTGCGTGGCAGCATCGGACGTCCAGATATTGCCTTCGTGATCAATCTTCAGATGATGCGAGAATTTGAATGTCGCATCTTCCCATGCACGAACAAATTGACCATCGGGTTTATAAATCTGGATAAACGGTTTCCCGCGGTTGAATATCCATATGCTGCCATTAGTATCCACCGCTGCACCCGTCATATCGCCCCATTTGAATTGCTGTTGTTTATGAGGCCAACTTGGGTCGACTACGTACTTCGCGTCGGTATCTGCTCCCTGTACAGGCCATCCAGCCGCAAGAATCAAAACACCTATGAGCAAACAGATTTTCGATCTTACACTCTTCATCATTGTATTTTCTCCTTTCGATATATTTTTTACAACTTACAAATTATTACTTCTGCACATTTTTATTGGTCACATCGCATGCCCCATGTAATACAGAAAGGCATATCTCGTATCCATGTGAAATCAACCATCCAAGTCCGTCTCCGCATGCTGTAACGTGGCATAAGGGTAGACCGCTACACGACTGTCACCTTTGTGTCGCGATTGAAGAATACTGATAACATCTTCCCAGGTATGGGCAAATTTCGTGCCGGGCGTAAAAGATGAAAACTCCCGTTTCTGCAAATACTGGGAATAAACTATCATCTGAAACCTCTGTTGCTTGCCTGATTTTGGTGTCAGGATAGCCAGAGGATCACCGCCCTTCATCGTCGGAGGGTAAAGATAATGGTATCCCATAAGGCCGTCCGGATGTTGCAGGATCAATACAGCCGTTCCGTCATCACGGACCGAACGATTGATCCACGCCTGCGCTTTGCTCCCCTGGGAAACCTGGGGATACGCGTTGGCAATTACAATGTCGGCGTTGCGTAAGGTGGGCGTACGATGCAGTTTATTCGCCTCACGGGATGCGGCAACATGGGCATCAATAATATCACCGGCAACTATTCTGCAGATCTCCCGCTTATCATTGTAAACGATCTGGACACTGAAGTCGACTTTCGCCAGCCTGGCTGCCTCATTCATGTCGAGTTTAACATCATTCTTGAAAATACGTGCTTCTCCCACCGATTTGTTGTTGCTTGCAATTTTACCGTGATTCATCTGAATAGTGGTAAGAGCTGCGAGACCGGGCAAAATCGCCTTGGATCCGCCACCATATCCGGCAATGCTGTGAACCTTCACCCCGCTGATGGTAATTCGCAGGTCCGCTCCCATGAACATCTCGTTGATAAGCACCCGGTTCTTGTAGCTGGTCTCGCCAACATCCTGAAGGCTAGTGAAGGTATTATGGTTAAACCATTTATGTTCTCGCACAAGGCGACTTCCCAACTTCTTGGCAACTTCCCCGCCTTCCAGGGTCCGGTGAGCCCCAACAGAACCAATAAAGAAAATACCTTCCTTGGCGATACCGGCAGATTCAAGCTCGCTCACGACAAGCGGCGCCACTTCTGCGATGGGAGTGGGACGGGTAAGATCGTCGAACGTTATCACGGCTGTTTTCTTGCCGGCGGCCAGTTCACGCAGAGTGCGAGTACCCACCGGATTGCGAAGTCGTTCCAGAATCTGGTCCGATGACATCTTTGTGGCACCGTGCCCTGCCATCTTCATCACGTTAACTTCCCAGGATGCCGGCAGGTCGATCCGTTCCTCAATATCTCCCAGGAATTCGTGCGTGAGAATTGAGACAGACTTACGGTTTCCCTTGAGCAACGGCACTGAATCGGACAGATTTTTTCCTGCGGAGAACGCCGTGCCGATCAGACTTGGCAATCCCAGCCCAAATCCAGCAGCGAGCAGAAACTCTCTGCGGCTGAACATCTTATCGGATTTTCCCCGATGCAATACACGTTGCAGGTTTTTGCTTTGTATTGTTTCCATATTCTTCATTTTGTTCTATCCCCCGATAATTATGGTCATTACTGCTGTTTAAATCATTTTCCCGCCTTGATCTCTCCGGAACTTTGTACACGAGAATCAGCTACCGACCAGTCGGCCGCTTTGTTTTTGCATTGCTTTGAGAGCCATTCGATTCCCGCCTCCGTGGAACCGCCATGTCCACCCTCGAAAATCGTAATCCGGACATTTTTGCTCGAACGCCGGAACAAAACGACTTGGAGGCCATATAGGGGATCCGTTTCCTTTTCGTTCTGTAATTCCGGCGGGATTTTTTCTTCCTGGCAAATATACTGAATCTGGGCGGTACTGAGCCGTTTGTTCTCTTCGGCCAGAATATTATAGGCGTTTATCGACTGCGAAACGGGAACACTGGATTTACGATGGCCGTCATGAATTCCATGGTTAATACATAGAGGAACGCCTGAAGCCTGATGGAGCCATGTTTTCGCGCTACGATGTCGATATTGTTTGTCGATCTCACTGGAATCACCCGGTGCTCCACCACAAACGGCCTCCAAGTGCTTGGAGTAATTCAGTCCCTGCGATTTCGTTTCAGCATGCCAGGCCGCCAGGTCAGAAATTCCGACCCAGGAGCAGACGCCAGCCCAGATTTCCGGATGCCGCCCCGCCATAAGCATCGAAGCGTAGCCGCCTCCGGACATTCCCATCAGATAAATCCGATCTGGGTCGATCTTGACACGGTTCTTCATGTATTCGACTGCCGAGACAATATCGGCAACCGCCAGATCGCTTCCACACGCTGACGACGTTGTGTTTGAACCACGAAAGTCTGGACAGATCATCGCCCAGCCCTTGTCCTTTGCCCCTTTGATGAAATAAGTATTGGCCTGTTTGTAATCCGCGCTCCAGGTATGTAATCCAACCAGAAGGGGAACCGGCTTTCCAGTTTCGGGAGAATAAAAAACTGCCGGCTGAAAAGTATTGTCAGCAGAAGAATGATACCAGACAGTCTTCACCTCGGTAGGCCATTTCGGTGGAGCAGGTTCGTCGGCAGGATTCTTTGTCGCTTCTTTCGCTCCCGTGGCACAACCGGTCAAAAGTGGGACAATTCCGACCGTTAGAAACATGATTCCGACAACAACAAAGATTTCCCAAAAATTGTTCCCATTTCTTATCATTCTAATATCCTTTCGATAAATTCGGTATCGTCGGTGATTTGCACTGAATTATCTGTTATTTCGAAATTTTTTCACTTCAAGTGTTGACTTCGTCTGCCAACAGATATAGCCTATTTCGCATGGCAAAACCTTTTATAATATAAAAACACAACATGATACAAGTAATAAATAAGGTTTTTTTGATATTGGAACGAATGGAGCCTGGCAAAGGGGTTTCTCTGGATGCCATTGCCCAGTCGACTAAATTGAATAAAGGGACTTTGTGTAACATCCTTAAAACAATGGTCGCTCTGGGATATCTTGAGAAATGCGGTATTGGATCTTACCAGATTAGTGGAAAATTTATTGCGCTGTCGCGACCATTTTACCGCAATGAGACGATTGTAGAATTAAGCAGTCGCTTCGCACATTCGCTGTCTGACCAGACACAGGAATCCGGCGTTGTGTCAACATTGCGCATGGGAAAAGTACACATTCTGGCACAGGCCCAGCACCAGCGTCAGGTGATGATAAATTTTTCCTACTATAAAGATCTATCATTATACCACAGTGTTTCCGGCCGTGTATTACTCGCTTATCTTGACAACACCAAGTCTGTGGAAATGACAAAAGCAATAGGATTACCCGGCAAGGAATGGGACAACATCAACACATTGGAGGATCTTAAAAAGGCCACCGCCACCATCCGCGACGCTGGCATGTCAATCATGCATAATCCTGTTCATGAGATCACGTCGTATGCCATGCCAGTCGTCGATGCCACCGGTAAAATATGCGCAGCACTGGGTTTAACTGTCCCGGTTTTCCGTCTTGGAAATAACAATGAGTCCAGGATCATTGAGTCCCTTCGGGTAAACAGCCGCGAAATGAGTAATACAGTAGCGTTTCAGTGTTTGAAACAAAGTGATTTCATGTGTGTTCCATAATTGCGGTGATTACGATTGATATGCTGATTTATCCTGTCCGCAAAAGGAAAAATGTTTCAGGAACCCGCCGTGACCAGCACGCGCGAGGGCCGGTTCGGATCAGCGGGATAGATGACAAGACGGCACTCTGGTACAGTACGGTCGATCAGGTCATACTCGCAATAGAACCCGGCCTTTTCGAGTAACGGAATGACCCAACCGGGACAGTGATCGCAATAGCGCGGAAATGCGCCCGCATCGTTGTTCATCGCCTTACTCAGACTCGGACAGCGGTTCATCACCAACTCTAAACGGTCCGGATAGAGGGTTCTCGACATATCGCAATTCTCTTCAACCGCAATACGGTCCCAATACGCCTTCATCCCAACGAGTCCCTGTTCCTTGAACAGCTTTAGACAGTGCAGCTCCTGCTGTTCGGAAACTACACGGTAGTATTCATTCAACGCGTCTCCGCCCTGCGCATCAAGAAATTTGAACACCTCGTTGTAGAAACGGACAAACTGATCACTGGGAATCATAATTGTACCTCCGTTGTTTTGCGGCGGATCGTCTGTACGCAACTCCCCTCGCCCGTGATCTCCGTAACAGCCTCAAAAGGCGTGTCCTCGCACCACGCTTCATTCAGCAGTATTGTCTGATCGCAGAAAAACCTGGAAGGAGTCATTCCCAGCTTACGCAGGTGCGCCACCGCGGGGCATGTCTTCACTATCATGACCACTGCTTCGTCTGTAATCGACAAGTTATAATCCGCGCCTTCGCGATCCATGAAGTACCGCCAGTGTTCGACCAGTTCGTCCCAATCGCCACGTTTTAATCCCTCATAAATCGAACGGTAGACCCGTTGCGCCGTTTGCCGGAACACTGTACGCAAACCGTCCCGCCCGTACCGGTTGCCGACATATTCCACGGCGGCGTTCATGCTGCCGTGGAAATCTTTGTGTAATTCACCTGTTTCGCGATAGCGCAACATCTCAGTCCAGCTCCTTACGGAATTCCGCCAGATACGTCTCGATCTCTTTCTTGCGCGCCTCGGTCAGAGTTTCCATCTCCTGCGCCAGCGTTAGTTCCGACGCGCACAGCCCAAGACATTTCAACGCGTATTTCTGTCCCGTCCAGACGGTTTCCAGGTTGAGGCCATACACGCTGTGAAAGAGTTGGATGAACCGGTTCTGTAACCGGATCGCTTCCGCGACATTGCCCGCATCTACGGCCCGCGCGATACCCACCATGATTTTCGAGCCCAATGCGCCCATGCCGCAGAGCATGCCGTCGTAACCGACGAGCAACGCCTCGTCGGCCGCCCATTCCTGGCCTTCCAATAACACGGGCTTGAGTCCCTTATCCCGTTTCATAACGATCAGCTCGCGTCGCAGCCACATATTGCTGGCCGAATTTTTAATGCCTTTCAGGTTCGGGTGCGACATGATCGCCTCGAACTGCGCCAGCGAGAGGTTGATCCCGTTGTTCGGCGGACAGTGATAATAATAAACCGGACGATCCGCCCGGTCCAGCACAGTTCGAATCGTCCGTACGGGATCAGCCACACCCGACGCGGGCGGTAACATAAACACGTAGCTGTCAAACACGTGTACCGCTGCGCGTTGCATGTTATCCAATGCCCGTGCCGTACTCGCTGCCGTGATACCTACCAGTAACTCGGTACGCCCCGCGACAGCCTTGACGCTCTCCGCGACCATCCGGTCACGGAACTCATTTGAAAACTGACTCCATTCACCCATCGACCCAAGAATGAAAATCCCGTCGATACCGTGGCGGATGTTCCGGTCAAAAATTTTGTTCAATCCCTCGATGTCCAATTCCCCATCCGCCGTGAGCGGTGTGATGGAGGCCGAATATACTTTTTTTTGCATTTTTTTCCTTTCATTAGTCTTTGAAGAAACCATTGAGATCTGTATCAGGCATTTCGCCGATAATCGCACCAAGCGCAGCGGTACACCGGAAACGGAATTGCGATGTTTTCAGTTCTTTTTCCCGAATGTTGATTTTATGCAGCTGCCCGACGGATGTGGTAGCGCCCTGTTCCCAAATCTTCCGCCATGCGTCTTCCACCTTTGCTTCAATTGTAAACGTATACGGGGCACGCGACGTAAATCGCTCGACACTGAATGAATCCAACGTACTGCATGCCGTAACTTGCGGCATAGTCAATGTAACCATCCGGTTTGTGCCGCCCTGGATACGGATACCCTTGCCATGCGCATACGTGTACATCTCGGCATGTCCCTTTTCGGCACTCCAAACGCCCAACGATGTTTCAAGCCGCTCGAACGGCCCTTTTGCCGCCTTCTCGAAAAGCAGTGATACCTGTTTGACCGCAACAGGCGCAGGCCCATCGGTATACAGCCACGATACAGGCACGCGCGTGATACGCGAATGCGCCAGACCGCGCATGGCACAGTTGCCAAGTAATACCGCATCGTCCATCGGATGGATCGCGATGTAGCAGTACCAGCCCTGCGGATTGCCCTCCAGTACTTTAATCTTCTGCCACGTTTTCCCATCATCTTTTGAAATCGCCGTGCTCAACGGTACGCGCCGGTTACGCAAGTACGCTGGGATGTTGGCGTGGTCGTTCCAGACCAGCAACAGGTCGCCGGTCGAGGGCAGACGCTTGATAGAGGCGGGCGAAACGGGAGATTTGATATCCGATGCAACGGGCACGCTCCATGTATCTCCTCCATCTGATGAATATGCAAGATACTGGCACCCGCCACTCGCACGGATGAACATCATTATGCGACCGTCTTTTAGTTCAATCACTCCGGGCTCTTGCGTGGTGATACGCTTGCCTGTCGTATCATATCCTTTTTGCGTAGTCTTACTGCGCCGCCAGACTTTGCCGTTGTCGTCCGACAGGTAGCACATCACCGTTCCCTGCCAGTCCCCTTTGGGTTCTCCTTTTACCCAATGCAGGCAGACCGGCGCCACCAGCCGGCCGTTCTTAAGCTGGATCACGCGGTCATTGTTCAGAACGTAGTATCCGACCTCATCGGTGATACACTTTACCGGTGCACTCCATGTCGCACTTTCATCGGTCGAAAGACGCATGACCGGGCGGCAATCCTGTTCACTGTTCTTAAGTAGATAGAAGAGCGCGATCTCCCCGCTCTGCAGGCGAAGCAGGCTCACTGACATGACATTCATGCCGCCCTCGTTCTCAACAATAACCCGGTCCTCCTTCGTCCACGTCCTGCCGCCGTCGGATGAGTACCGTCCTGCCAGATGGGCAGCAGAATGATCACCCCCGCCGCCTGTGAAGTGCGTATATACGAACAGGATACGTCCATCCTTAAGTGAAACAAAAGAGCCCTCGCTGTTACGCGGATTATCTTTGCTGGGTGGCAATTCAAGCGTACGCACAGGAACATCCTGCGCAAAAACAGGCAATGTGAATAAAATTGCGAGTAGCCACAAAGCATGTAACCATGTCGTCTCTTTCTCTGTATTTTTCAAACTCGAACTTGTTTTCATCTTCATGACCCTTTCTTTTTCGTATTTTTATCGCTTCGTTAATTGTTCGGCGCGGTCTGTTTATCGAACCATTGATGTAATACAGTCTCGAGTCCGGCGTTTTCTCCTGATGGCTGGCTGATCCAATCAAGATCATGACCCCTTGTAATTTCCCGTAACAGGTTCGCACCTTCCTGTTGCTGTTTTGTCAGCTTCGAGTTCATCAAAGCCGGATCGACACCCACCGCCGTCCAACTGGAACCGCCAAAGGGCAACGACCAGTTGACGATCCATGACACCTGACGAATAAACGTTTCCTCATTGTCGAAAGTCAGCAGATCAGGCACAAGCGAAATAAATACGAGAGTTGGCTTCAGGTTGCGTATTTTCTTATACTCATCGGTTATTGCGTTTAACGACAGACCCTTTTCAGACAGGGGAGTGACTGTCAGGGCTGCGGAAGGGAAACGCTTCAGCACCATCGCGCGAACATGTGGCGCGAGCGGCGCTGGTGCAACAATTGTGACCGGTTTATTCTCCTTCAAGCAGGCGATAAGACTACAGCAAACCGGTTGTTCCGGCAGAACGTCGGCAAGCGAAATGGTACGTCCCGAGAGCGTTTCAGCCACCCGTTCGGCCATGCGCTTGTGACCAGCCATTGAGGGATGAATGGTCTCACTCATCAGCAACTTCCATGCGCGTGAATTAGCCGTTCGCAGTGCTTCCCACTCGGTGTAAATGTCAGCCACAGGAACCCCAGCCTCCTTTCCAACCTGGCAGATGAGCCGGGCGAACTCGCCAACACGTTCCTTTGGACGGCGGGGAAGCGCGTCGGTATAAACCGGGTTCTGCGTACACAATATCACTTCCGCATGGGCGTCACGGCATTTCCCGATTATGGTTTTGAGCCTGTCGACAAACGCCGCTTTATTGGCGTCGTCCTTTTCCGGAGTGGCCGCACCATAGGCCAGATCGTTCATGCCGTACATGACGACCACCAGATGCGGGTTGTGTGCAAGCACATCCTTTTGCATGCGCACCAACCCTTGAACAGTCGTATTTCCGCTGATACCCGCATTGATGACCTTAATGTCCGCCTTCGGGTAAAGCCGGTTCAGCGCTACCTTGAGCATTTCAGGCCATGCACGTCTATTACCGCTATGGTAATACACGCCTGTGATGCTGTCCCCGAAACAGACGATACGCACCGGTTCGCGTGCCTCTGACAGAAGCTGCGCCGTTTGCATGTTGGAAGAAGGCTGTGCAAAGAGCGGTAACCAGGCAATTGACAGGTAGACCAGAACTGCTTTAACCAAAAACAAATTGGTGCGTTGATATAGATATCTCATAAAAAATCCCCCATGGAATCGCTATTTCCCCAAGAATTGGAACGCATACAAATCCGCGTCCTTGAGCGTGAACCTGATGCAGACCGGTTTTCCTGCCAATGTGCTCACGTCCGTTCCCTTACCCTTCCATGAGACAGGGAAATCGATGTGATCACCAAAGATAGGAAAACATTCTGCCAATGTATAACCGGGCATTGGTGTTCCATCAGGATTCTGGATTTCCACCTTCAGCTCGCCAGGTCCTCCGGTTTCGAAATTGATCGAAAGTGTTTGCCCCGTAAAGATCAATGGCCTGGTGACCAGTTCGCCGCCCGAGACCGTCGTCTGTGCGGAGACGAATCCGTCCAGCCGTAAGGTACTCCGACGGATTTTTGTGGCGTTCCCCTCCCAATAACTTTCTGTTGAATAGAAACTGATCTCGTTCGGAGCGTCACCCAGATGGGAGGCGGTCTCGACCAGCCCCCAGAAGATGAAGTTGTCGCCATAGACCCAGCTCTCCTTTGTCCGCGGTCCCGGGCGCATGAAAGACTCTTCCCAGAGCCGGACAGTTTCACCATCACGGCTCACAAGCAGCACCCCATCCGTGACGGCAGTACCATAACGGGGATGACCACTATATCGTCCCTTCCGGTTCTCCAGACCGGGCAGTGCCTGCATGGCCGGCCATTCCCATGCACCTTTGCCGCGGTCGTAATAGCGCATCGGGAATCCGAGTATAATATGCGGCGCACGGTAATACGGATGCATCTGGTTGGTGTAGAGCGCATAATCCTTACCCTGTTCACGCGCCACCTGTTTCCCGGGAGGGAACTTTAAGATATCCTCGCTCGAGCTGGTCATGATGTCGCGGATACCGTTCCTGAAATTGCGGTAGTAAACTCGGTATTTCCTGATTACCGGATCCCAGAAAATCAGGTTCTGGGAGTCAAAGGCGCCGTCTGTCACATTTGGTTTATCGCTGAGTACCCGGAAACGGAGGCCGTCTTCAGATCCCAAAACATAAAGGCCTCCCTTTCCCAAGATTACCACTTTGTAGCGCTGATCTGCAGGGCAAGCCGGGTTGGTGTCATAAAATACACTGGTGTGCGCTGGATCGCCGCCAATCGATTTGACCATCGCCGGTTCCAAAATAATGTTGTTCTCTTTCGATTTCTGGAATTCGCATATCCCAAGATTTGGACGAACCCAATTTATTCCGTCCGTGCTCTCCGCATAACAGAGAACCGCCTGATGATGAGGAAGCGTCGTATTGGACACACCCATGTTCTTGACATAGTGAAGACCACGATAATACATCCGGCATTTTCCATCCGTATAAATTACGGATTGATACCCCGACGCGTTCCCTTCCCATGGTTTATCGGTGGTCAGTACGATCTCTTTGCGTTCGGGATGGTGCAGTACCAGCCGAAGTTCACCCGATGTTTTGCCGATCACCGCGTTGTCCACAAACAGCTCGCGTCGCCCGCCGATGTTCAACGGATCCTCCGCCCATCCCGGCAACACCGTGCCCATAGTCAAAAGGACCGCTATAGCCGTCGTTATGTTCTTCATTCCTTTCATCGCTGTTCCCTCCTGTTGTAAAAGCGCTTCTTTGTAACGAATCTAAAAACCGTTAGAAAACCGCTGTCGATTTGTATATGAACTTTGATGCCGGAACTTTTTTATTTAAGCTTGGCCATCAGCTCCGCTCTTCCCTTCAGATAATTTCGTTCCGCCTCCGGCGCGCCGCCGCAGGCATCCCGCCATACGGAATAGGGCGACTTGCCGTTGGCATCCAGCGCGCAGACGTTCACGACGGTAGGCATTTTCTCGAAAATCAACTTGTATAAATCCCGGGCCTTCAGGGTGGCGCCATAGGTAAGTCCCAGCCGTTGCAGCACGTTGAGATCTTTCATCTCGCAGTACAGTCCACCCGCGTTGATCTGTCCGGTCACACACCAGCCGAGTTGAGCATTACGGTACGGGCAAGGGGCGCAAATCATCCAATCGGCGCCGCGAACCAGTGTCACGCGCATGTCGGGTTTTTCAGTGAGAACCATTGCAATCAGCTCGGGCAGATTGTCGGGCTTGTAGGGCGGACGGATCCCTGAGCCATACTGGCAAACCGAACATACCATGATGTGCGGACGGATCCGTACAGCGTCGGCCTCTCGCATCGCCTGAATCGACGCCTTCTTTTCACCTGCCATCTCTTCCTCGGTCCGTATTAGAATCAAAGCCTCAATCGCCTTTTTGTGTCCTTTCTCGTAAAAGCCGGACTCGGCCTTTGGGCACCCCTTCCACGCGTCCGCCGTCACTTCACCGAAGCCGCATATTCCGGCCGTCAAAGGAATGGATTTGAGGAGTCGATGAATGAGTATCCTGGCTGGCAGGGTCTCCCCAGGCGGCATATCGAGACGTTGGAGGATCGTCAAATCGCGCTTCTGATTGAATTCCGGACTGAAGTCGTTGTCCCTGGCGGCCTCAGGAGCCTGAAAAGCAAACCCAATGCCTGCCTCACACTGGAGCGTGATTGGCATGTCGGGATTTTTTCGGATTTGAAACATGAGGTCTTTAAGCTTCCTGTTTTTCGGGACGGCTCCGTCCTCGCCCAGCGAGCAGACAAGGCAGAGTAATTGGTATGGCCTTATGGCGACAGGATGCATGTGACCACCGGCGGGATTTTTGTCTGATAACACACCTGTACTCGTGGTATCGGCCTGGGTTTTGTTCACCACTACACCTAAGGTCATTGCGGCTGCTAAACAAGACCCGTGACACAAGAACCTGCTTCTGGTCATTTTGAGATCATTCAACATGATGAACACCTCAATATCCCCGCAAAAACAATAAACTTGAGAGTCAAGACTTCCAAACATTTCCCATTTAACAATACGAGTATAACAGGCTGGAGGGAAAAAACGTTCACGAAACTAGAATTCTATTTTTATGTTGTTTTTCAATTCACTCAACATGCACGGGCGTGTTATTGTTCATATGGTTTGAGGAGACGGATATATGCCGGTCAGAAACTCAAAGATGAAGTATCTTGATACGTTGAACTACCGGGCGTTCGATCTGGCAAAAGTCGGCGTTCCGGATATTCCCGTGCTCTATTTTGTCCGGCACACGAAACGCACCCCGGCGATCGAACCGCACCATCACAAGGGCTGTTTTGAAATCGGTCTCTGTCTGCGAGGTTCGCTCATCCTCGAAAATAATGGGGTACAGCATACGGTACTGGCTGGAGGAATATTTTTTAACAAACCCGAGGACGCACACCGGCTATTGGATTATCCCAAGGGAACTGTGCTTTACGGCATGCTGATCAAGACAAAAAGCCCGAATGGAACCCTGCTCCGCTTCACCAGGGCAGAGAGCACAGAAATCCGGAACAGGTTCCATCAGCTACCGGCACATCTGATGGTGAATACTAATCAGATCAAACACGATTTCATCGAGTTGTTCCGCGCCTACGGGACGTTGCAGGGGCGGTATCGCACGCTCTGCATGACCGCAACCTGCATGAACCTTGTGACCAGCTTGTTGGAGACCCCGCGGCAAGAACCTCCGCCCTCGCATGCGGACCGCATCGGCATCATCATTGCCGCCATACAACAGGAACCCGGGAAACTGTACGACATTGACAGCCTGGCTTATCAGGCAGCGCTTTCTCCTTCGCACTTCATCAACCAGTTCAAACGTCTTACCGGTTTACCGCCCCATCACTTCCTGCTCAAATGTCGACTCGACGAAGCCAAGTTGCGTCTGCGTAAAACCCGTCTCCCGGTCACCCGTATTGCGCAGGATCTGGGCTTCTGTACTTCCCAGCACTTCTCCACCCATTTCAAACGTGCCACCGGTATGAAACCGCTCGCCTGGCGCAAGCAATAAGGTATTTCAGCTCCGCGTTTTCCAAAGAGCAGGCCGGACCAGCGACTCGGGTAGATCTGGCACGCAGGCACGCACGCGTTCGAGCATGTCCACAGACAATGGTCCCTGCGCTGCTAAATGTAGATTTTCGCGCATTTGTTCCACCGTGTCCACGCCGGTCAATACGCTGGCAATCGCCGGATTTGACAACACATACCGCATACAGAGTTCGGCCATCGTACAACCTGCCTCCTGCGCAACCCCCTCCAGTCTGCGCCGTACAGGAATCACCCCGGCCAACCCCGGTTTGATCCTCTCTTCCGGCATGAGCAGCAGGCCCTGCAAATACACACTCCGGGAAAAGAGTTGGATCTTGTTCTTCAACGCCACCGGCCAGAACGCGTCAAATCGCCGGTCCAGAATATTGTAAGGAAGCTGGATGAAGCGTACCGATGCCACCTGAGCCAAAAACCGGTCACTGTCCAGTGATATGCCCGCGCCTTCTATCAGCCCTTTGCCGATCATTCTCTCCAACACCGGCATGAACCTGAGATCCTCCTCGCGGTGTAACAGACAGATCGGCAACTTCTTCAGTTGTAATCGCTCTAATGACCGGCGTATCGTCTGCTCGATAAATTGTTCTGCCTCTGCTTCGGTCTGCACCTCAACCGGCGGAACTTTACTCACCACTGTCATCACCTCGCGCAACCCCAGCCGTTTCAACGCGCGTCCAAGAACCTCCTCGCTGGTACCGTATGCAGCAGCGGTGTCGAGCGCCGTCACACCACCATCATATGCAGCCTGCAGAATTTCACACACCCGCTCGAACGAGGGCTTGCCCGACACGTTTGCAATCCCGTATTCCAGCCCGAACTGCACTGTTCCCAGCATGATCCGCGAAAACTTCATCTTCTGAATCCCTCTGTTTCCTGTTGGATATCCGCCATTTATTTCGCTGTATATCCGCCATCCACCGGGATGTTTGTTCCGGTCAGGTAACATGACGCATCAGAGGCCAGAAATACAATCACACCTTTAAGATCAGTCACATTCGCCAGCCGTCCAAGCATCGTATTTGCGCTATAGTTCTTGATGAAGGCTTCGGGCTGATTGTTAAAGAACCCACCCGGATGTATCGCATTCACGCGGATTCCGTCCGGACCCAGCACGCTCGCCGCGAAACGCGTAAAGTTCACCATGCCGCCCTTCTCGAAGAAATAGATCGGCGAAGGAGTCTTCATCATGTCTGTTCCAACATAGTTAAGCGGATCGGGTCCGCGCAATCCCATGTACGAGCCGATGTTGATAATCGATCCGCTGCCTTGCTTTTTCATCTCTTCGGCCGCCAACCGCGTCAGACAGAACAATGCCGAAGCGTTGATTCTCAGGCTCTTGTCAAACACCTCCATGGGCTGATCCCACTTGCCGCATGCGCAACGCGTGACCGCATTATTGACCAACACATCCAGGCGTCCCGACCGTCGCACAATCTCCGCAACCAGCGCCTTAATCGAAGACTCGTCTTCCAAGTCCAACGGCAGAGCCGTGACATCGCCACCTTCCTTTCGTAACGCCGCGGCGGCCTTTTCCAGCTCGGCCACGTTCCGCGATGCGATATATGTCACCGCGCCGGCCTCGGCCAGTGCTTCCGCAATCTGCCGTCCGTACAAGCCCGCACCGCCTGTCAGCAACGCAACCTTGCCCTTCAACGAAAAACTATCCAGTATTTTCATTTTTTTATTCCTCACTTATTGCACGCAACACTCTGTTAATACCGTCCGTACTCATCCACCAGCTCGCGCAATCGCATGATGCGCTCAAACGGCGCGTCAGGCGGCACCTGATCGCCCGCAGCCATAAACAGTCGCGACGACGTCAGGCGTGTCTCAAGCCAGCGCTTGACTGAATCCTCAAACTGGGCGTCACTTCCCGTCGATCCGAAGACCGTAGCCGGGATGCCGCCCGAAAGGATCAGATCCGGACCTGCTTCCGCGCGTTGTTCCTTTGGAGAAAGGGCAAACATTGGCGCGGGTGTAACCGCATCCGCACAGTCCACGCCACACTCCGTCAGCCAACGTAACACACCCCTGCTCTCGCCATCCACATGAACCGCAAGATATTTGCCCCGCGCATGCAACCTGCGGGCGACCTCCGTATAGTAGTCACGCACATAGGCATCAAAAAAAGATTTGGGTTGCACGTTACTGTCGTAGTTGTCGCTGATGATCAGTGTCTCGAAAGGGCCGTCAAGCAGCGTGTCGAGAATACGTAAGTTACACGCGTTGACTGTGTTAATGAGTCGTTCTGTCTTTTCCGGTTCATCGAAAACGGCATAGACGGCCGCCTCGACATCCATGTAACGTGCCATGAGATAGCCGGATCCCGAATAAGGCAACTGCGCGTAGGGGAAGCCCCATTCGCCCAGCGCGTTTTTCCACGCTTCATAACGTTCCCACTTGGTCCGTGCCTTCAAACAAGACATTAATTTCTCAACAACCGGAAAGTCGTCAGACGATTGCAACAGATATTTACGAATCCCGTACGAGTAGCTGACCGGGTTGAACACGCGCTCTTCCTGCAGTGTTCCGAGAGGGGTAACCACGCGCGTAGTGAAAACGCCTCCCTCCGTCGCGGTCTCCAAACGCACTTCAGGATCATCCGCCTCAAGGCTATAGAACGAACCCATCTCACAGTAGGCCACCGCACCAACCTGTCGATGCAAATCGACCAGTCCTTTTTCAACCTTTGAAAATCCCGCCAGATCGAACGGCACATTCCGGTTCTTCTTGTACCAATGCGACAAGTCCAACATCAACGGCACGCGGTCAGGACGGAGCCCCTGATACACAGCATGCACGCGTCTATTCTCACAAACCACATCAGATTTCATCGATAAACACTTTTCTACCGCCTTGTGCACAATTCTCGATTCTGTCGATCACCAGCCAGTTGAGCGGATGAAATTTCCGGCTTACCTCAAAATCTTTCCGACTATACAGAGCGGCGTTCGGATTCCAGGCTGAATTTCTCCTGATGCGAGCAGGATGCTTCCATCCGCGCGTTTCACCGCCGCTCCCGCCACCGTCGGTGATAAGGGCACCTCGCCCAGCGCGAACCAACGGTCTGTCACCGTGTGGTAGATCAATACCTGCTTGTTCCAGCTTGTCGGTACGGTAGACTGATAAGAAATCCGCTGTGCCTCGCGCGCCGCGCCCGTCAGCGCAGCCATCTTGCGCTGATTGTCGTCGAAATACCCGGCATCGAGTCCGCCAAAAACCAACACATGTTGATCGCCGCTCGTCACGCACTTTGCCCCGATCAGCGGCCATGCGGGTTTGTCCGCCCCTTTGGGACATGCGGACGCGATCGCATACCAACGGCCAGAAATGTCCGGTTGTGACAAATCATAAGCGAAACCGTCAATCAGTGATTGGAGAATATCCTTCGCATTTTTTGCGTACCCGCCGATAACATAAAGTAAAATCTTTTTCTGGTCCCCGTTTTGTATAAATGCCACTGCCTGTGTCCGGCCTTTTACGCCTGGCAGCGCCGGTAACGGACACCACTTTGCCTTTAGCGCATCCAGATCGAGCGTCCAAACATCGCTTGGCAGGGACTTCGTATATTCGCCGCCCACTACATACACGCGGTTACCCCTGGCTGCTGCAGCACCCAGCCGCACACCGCACGGGAAATCCGGCAGTGCCTTCTCGACCACCTGCCCCCGCGCCTTGTCCCATGTCAGCAGAAATGTCCGGGAGGTACTTTTTCCATCCACACTGCCGCCTACACAGACAATTCCGCGCTGCGTGGTGGCGGACATTCCTTCCGCAACCGGTTGAGATAAACACCCGGCACGCACCCAGTTCGTACTGCCCGGAGGCAGCGCGTAAATATCCGCATAATAGTGTTTCTTTCCGCCCTTAATCAACGGCGCGTCCGGAAAATTCGAACCGCCTGCCAGAAACGCATACCCGTTATGTTCGCCGAAGAACGGTGCCCCCACGCCAATCGCCGTACGTCCGTCCTTCTGAGGCGGCAACGAAAACTTCGTCGACCACTCCAGCCCTACCGGCGGCGTTTCATCCGCCCACGCCAGACACGCCAACAGTACCATCAAGCCGGATAAACCTTTTTGCCAAAAAAACATTATAAAACTGCTCCTGTCTGGTTGTGGTTTTGCGTGTCGTCACTCACTAATGCACTACCGAACCAAGGGATATCACCGCGTTCACCTCGACCTGCAGCGAACATGTCGCCGGTGATAAAGCACACTAACATGTATATCATTTCCCCTTACTATAAATACCGTGCGATTGCGTTTGCGGCTGTGCTGATTTATTAAACGCAGCCACGATAGGGCTAAAATACGATACCAAACCAACTACATCAGCGCCGATACTGATAAATCGATAGCCCATATCGATAAGTTCCTGCAAATTATCCGTGCCGCCGACCGTCCCGGCGAATTTGCCCTTTTTAGTCGCAACCTCGGCTATACGTTTGCGGGTCTGGGCAATCAGCGGATTATCCCATTCGCCGGGCGTTCCTATACCATGACTAAAATCGCCGGGACCAAAAAAGATCATATCGATGCCCGGCAGTTCACATATTGCCTCAAGATCATTAAGCGGTTCGGGGTCTTCGATCTGCACTACAACAAAACGCTGCTGGTTGGCAGTGTTAATATATTCCTTAAAATCGACAAGACAGTAGGCGCCATCGGCATTGCCGCCGTCGACAGCTCTGCGGCCGACCGGATGAAATCGAGTCTGCCAGACCACTTTTTTGGCATCTTCAAGATTCATAAGATGTGGCACCATAATCCCGGAAGCATCGGCTTCGAACGGCTGGATATGGGAACTGTATGAGCCTCGTGATACGCGCACCATCGTATCACAGTCATGAATTTTGGCAGCGCGAATCTGATTTTCTACCGTCTGCCAATCGGTCGGTACGTGCTCCATATCGATCCACACGCAATCAAAACCACACAAAGCCGCGATTTCCACGGCGCGGGGGTCGGAAAGATTGAATTTCATACAACTGGCAACCTGGCCAGCCCGTAATTTCTTTAATACTCTGCTTGAACGCATCTGCATATCGATAAACTCCTTATCTTCAGTAATTTATATTGCAACTTTAAAAACGATCTTATGAACTTTTGACCTTCTTCCCGCTGTGCGACAAGGCAAATGGCCATCCTGCGGGAACAGAATACAGAATACTCCTTTGCTCATGTATATCTCGCTAAATTTTTTGGGCACCTTGTACATTGCGGCATCATTTTTTTCACTGTAGGCTGAAGCCAGCTTGCACGTAGAAATATTTTCGACAAAGATACTTTCCTGACCATCAAGTACATATTGAATATCTATGTACTTTTTATGTGCTTCCATTTGCCCTTCGTTTCCTGGCTTTGTCGAATATTTCTGGACAATGTAAAATAGTTTGCGGCCCTCTACCTCGTGTTTTCCTTCTGCCGCACTGCTGATTCCTTTCGAACCGAGAATTTTCAGTGCCCTGGCAATCTGCCTGGAAATATTGTTATACAAATGCGCATTTTTAATTTTATCAACGATCATTTTTGCTCCGATCTTAAAGTAATATGGTTTTGCCGCCCTGCTCAAGACTCTCGTTGCCTGCAATAAGTGTCCGGATTATATTTTCTGTCTTGCTGAATTCTAATCTCGCTCTGCCCTGCTGTACCGAACGGACAAACTCGATAATATTGTTGCGGAACATGGCATACCAGTTTTTATATTCGATCAATCGCCAGCCGTTTTGACCAAAAAGTGAAATCTGGAATGTCGGCGTGATATCATAGAACAAATGTACTGTTGCCAGCACACCGGTTTCAAACTCGATATATACTATGTCTTTATGTGTGGAACTGATGTGCCTTACACTCACAACCTTGGGGTCGTCTAACAGGGCAAAGAGTCCCTCGAGCATGTGCACGCCATACTTGGTCCAATCTTTTTTACCGACTGTTGTGGCAAGTTCAATTCTGCCAAGAGCCGTCATCTCTGTCTTTACCGACTGGCTCTCCGCCGCATATCGCATTGAGGAGCAGGACATCAGCAGTTTGCCCATCGAAGCCTGCTGTTTGAAATACTCAAGATCATTGGTCGTGATCGCAAGCGGCTTGTCGATAAAGAGCGGTACACCGGCATCAAGGAATGGCTTGGCCATTGCGACATGGTTTTGGGGATCGTCACGGCTGAGCATTACCGCATCAACCTTGCCGATCATATCCTCAAGTTTATCAACTACCGTATCTATCAAACTTGCCTTTGCGATGTGCACGGCGATTTTTCGTTCCTGCGCCCAGACATGTGTTACCTTTGCGCCTTCAATACCCAGCGTATTGCGGTTGGCCTTAAGGTATACAGGAATCCCAGCATACCCACATTTATCCATTTCACCTTCATTGTAGTTGCCGTTGACAATCGCCGCCCATGAATAGGGGTGTCCATTTCCTTCGCTCATTCCGATTATACCTAATTTTAACATATAATATCTCCATTCATGTGATCAGGGGCCATCACCAACTTGTCCATCCACCATCAATAACGATATTCTGACCGGTCATAAAACTTGAAGCGGCTGAAGCAAGAAATACTACTACACCCTTCATCTCATAAGACTGGCCGTACCGCCGCATCGGCACTTTTTCGGCAATCCGGCGGGCAAATTCCGGCATACGCTCAGGTATGTCTCTCTGCAGGAATGGCCCCGGACTTATACAATTGACCCGAATATTATCCTTTGCCCAGTACACCGCCATATACCGTGTCATGTGAATTATGGCAGCCTTTCCCGCCTGGTAGACGATTGAACTGGGAGATGTCAATCCCTCATACACATCGGGATATCCTGTCACCATACCGTACATGCTGCCGATATTGATAATCGAGCCGCCGCCCACAACTCGCATGTGTTTCGCGGCCTGCTGGGCGGCAATACAATAAGCGCCGGGACCGTTGTGCAGACCTTTATCAATATCTTCAAACCGCACATCATCAAGCAAGGGTATAGGACCTGCATAGGCACAATTGATCAGAATATCGAGCCTATCCAAATCGGCAGCAACCTTGTCAATGGATGCCCGCAATGGCTTGTCCTGCATAACATCTATACACATCCCGGTAACTGAAAGTTTTTCCTTTTTGAAACTATCAATAAGAGTCGTGATCGCATCATTATTTATGTCAAGAATAACAACATGTGCCCCGGCCTCTGCCAGGGCTTGACTCATTGCTGAACCAAGCCAACCTGAGCCACCTGTAATTACAGCCACTTTGCCGCTAAGATTAAACAAGTCATGAATATTTTGATTCATAGATCAGCACCAAATAGTTTTTTCGTTTTTACTACGGAGATGGAAGAGATATGTTTCACAAGTGTTGTTTATTAAGAAATTACTTTTTGACATTGGCCAAAACCTGCCCGCCCCAACTCCCGGCAGGCGGGCCATAACCACTTCACCGATTAGTAAATACTGATGGGATAAAAACATGTGCTTAAATATACGTCAACCTGAAAAATAATGCTCGTAAGTAACCTTCGTCGACTCCTCAATCATCGGCAGATCTCATTCTAATCTAATCGCCGCATCAAACATTGCCACAGGTGCGATTGACGGATCGATAAGCGCATCTTCAAAACGCTGACCGGTTGCGACGCACGCGTGATCGAAATATATTGTCGGGGTAAAAGGAACACGATCGGGTGTTATTCCGCTAAAAAATGAAGTCGTTCGTTCGCGCGATGATATTGTCCGATTTACTTGCAACATGTTATTCATCTTCTTTGTGTTTTGTTATCTTTTTCGCGTAAAATTAAAAAGGATAACGTTCATCCGTCACGGCATGAATTGAATCGAGTAGAGGTCGGCATCCTTCATCACGAAACGCAGACGCACGGGCTGGCCGGCGTGCTTGGATACGTCACCGCCGTTTTTCCACGTCACCGTGCGCTCGATGGTGTCGCCGAAAAGTGGCGGGCAATCATCGAGGGAGAAGCCGGGCAACGCTTTGCCCTTCGCGTCCTGAATTTCCACGCGCACACTGCCAGCGGCGGAGGTGGCGAAGTTCAGCGCGAGCTTGTTGCCTTTGAAGGTCAAGGGGTTGGTGACGAGTTCGCCACCGCTCATGGGCGCGTTGACCGAAACGAAGCCATCAAGCCGCAGCGTGTAGCGGCGAAGTGCGCCGCTCTTGCTGGCCCCGGTCCAGTAGTTCTCCGTGGCGTAGAGGGACAGTTCGCTGGGCGCGCCTTCTAACGCTGACTTCGTTTCCACGACCTGCCAGCCAAGGTAATGGCTGCCGTAGAACCAGGTGCCAGGCCGCTCGATGCCGGGCCGCAGGAACGCCTCATTCCAGCGCTTGAACTTCACCCCGTCGCGGCTTGCCATGAACAAGCCTTCGGTGATGGCCGTGCCGTAGCGTTCGGAGAACTTCGCGCGCAGCTCGCGATGCTCGCGTTCCGGAAGTGCCCGCATGGAGCCAGACCAGCCGCGTTCAATGTAGCGCGTGGGAAAGCCAATCAGCAGATGAGGAGCGCGATGGTAGGGCATGATCGCATTGGTGTAGAGTTCCTCAGCGGGCGAATCCCCGTAGCTCAGGTTCTGCTGGTTTTCCCAATGAATGAAGTCCTTTGACGTCGCCATGCGAATGTCACGATGGCCGCCTGGTTTCCAGTTCTTCTCATCGGTCACACCGGCGGTGAAGTAGCGCCAATAAGCAACATACTCTCCGCGCACAGAATCCCAAAAGGCAATGTTCTGCGAATCGAAGGCGCCAGCCGTAATGACCGGCGCATCGCTCATCAAAAACCAATGCAGACCATCGGCGGACTTGAACGCGGCAAGTCCGTTCGGTTTCCTGGAGTGCACCAGCGCTTTGTAACGGGCTTCGGGAGCCGCCTGCGGGTTGTCATCCCTGAAGAACGCCGCATTTTCCATATCCAGCGTCATTTTCCCGGCCGGACCGGGAACCATCACGATGTTGTTGGCCTTGGAACCCTTGAACTCATGCAGCCCCAGTTCCGGCTTGGTCCAGTGAATACCATCCTTGCTCTCGGCATAGCAAAAGAACATCGGATGCTCGTCGCTCTTGAGTTTGCCAGCCTTCACCGTGAGGTGCCAGCCGCGGTAATACATGCGGTAGCGATCACCGTCCTTGAAGATGCTGTGATACCCGCAGGCACTGCCCTCCCACGGCGCATCGTGCGTGATGGCGATCTCCTGCGGCACGGGATGATGCAACCGCAACTCCGCCTTGCCGACGAAGTGATCGATCAGGTAGTCGTCTACGAACAGCTCGCGTTTGGAGCCGAGGTCGAGCACCGCCGCTTCTTTCTCAGGAGGGGAGATGGGTAGCGCGCCAGCGGCGGGCAATTTCCAGATCGCCGCGCCCATGTGGTATCGCTGATGGCTGGCAACGCCGCGCGCATAGTAAGCCGTCAGTATCTCGCCGCCCGGCAGTTGGACGCTCGACGGATAGCCGCAGTCACCGCTGGTGAGGTCACTCACCAGCGAAATGGATTCGCTCCAGGTGGCGCCTTCGTCAGCGCTGATCTTGACCTCCACGCCGAACTTAGCCGCGATCCGGTTGCCATAACTCAGGAGTAATCGCCCGTCGCGCAACCGCAATAGATGCGCGGGGTGCTGGGCAGGTTCGGTGAGACATTGGGCAAGCTGCCACGTCCGGCCATCGTCGTTCGAGCGGAATAGGTCGAGCGCTTGGCCGCTGCCGTGCTGCCGCGCCGCAGCCAGCCATTTTCCACCTTCGAGATGAAACGACGCAGTCTCATTGTGCCCGTCGCCGATGAGCGACATCGTCTTCCAGGTCCGGCCATCATCGTCGCTGCGGAACATCCAGACCTTGTTTGTCCGCTGGGTGGACTTGATCCGGCGGTCGGGCGACTCGGCATAGCAGGTCACGCGCAGCGAGCCATCGCCGGCCACCACGATGTCGCCGAACGGAATGAACTCGGACTGGTCCGCTTCCGCGGCCGGGAACGTTAGCTTGTCAGTGGTCCAGGTCCGTCCACCGTCCGCCGACCGGGAGATCCACGGGCGTAGGATCGCCCCCAGTGAGGGTGATGCTCCCGGCTTCTTCCCTGGTTTGAGCGACCAGCCCGACGCGAGTACCACCAGATTTCCGTCACGGGCCAAGCCGGCAGCCACATTCATTCGGTTCGCTCCCGGCTCGTGCGGCGCGGGCGTACCCCGTTTTTCCCAGAAGCGGCCGTCGGTACTCGCCCAACACTCCACGTCTCCTTCCCCGGCACCGTGCGTAGGTTTGTTAAAGATCGTGGCAATGATCGTTCCGTCGCGCAGGACGGCCAGATTGGGCCAAGCACAAACGTTGTCTATGGCAATATAGCGCGAAACTATGGCAGGCGCGAACGGCTTCGCATCGGTAACAGCTTGTCCGAAAAGAGCTCCGGCAAGAAAGACAGCAACAATCAGGAAACGCATCATGGATCCCCCTTTTAAGTTTAATAGCAACTTCATATTTAGATTTCCTATTGAAAGTATAAGCCCGTTTTTTCTTAAACGTACTTTCTTTGAAATGGACCGTCAACCGGACGCACGTGGACAATTTTGTTGTCCACCGAAATGAACGATGGTAACCTTTGAAGTAATTTTTTACGGGAGAAATAAAGATTACGAATCCATCAAACAATTCACCGGCCACTTTGCGAAGGCGATTGTCTCTGATTGAACAGATGGCCGTCAATCTGAGAAGCGCCATCCAAAAGGGAACTTGGAAACACTTTCTTCCCCCGGAACGTTCGTTGTGCAAGAACATGAAGATCAGTCGTCCTGTGCTCAGGAAAGTACTGCACGTAATTGCAAATGAGGGCTGGATCACGATCACTCCCGGCCACTCCACATCGATCCGATCGTCTCGAAGAAACCCCATGCATAAGAACCGGAAAGTCGTTTTGCTGTATCATCAATCCATTGGCAACGAGTCCAGAATTGGTGTTCTTCTCATGGAGGAAATCCGGAAAATATTAGCGGAAAACGGATACCTTTTTGAAATGATGATGGATCTGCGACTGGCACGCGCCAGACCCGAATCAGCCCTGCAGGCACTGGTTCAACAACACGAGGCGGATTACTGGATCCTGGCCTCCCTGCCACTGGCGGTTCAGAATTGGTTTCAGAACGCAGGGCTCTCTGCCGTCGTGTTGGGTAATGTCTTGCCTCATATTCATCTCCCCTCGGTTGACTATGATTTCCAAGCCTTGATTCGACATGCGGTTGGAGAATTCATCCGGTTGGGACACAGGAGGATTGCTTACTTTCTGCGCGAATCTTCAGCCAGAACAGCCGGTGGGCTGATCTTTGAGGAGGGATTCAGGCAGGCTTGCCAGGCTTACCCCAAGGTAATCCACCATGTGGTAATGCATTCCGGAGAACGGCGGGAACTGTGTTCTTCTTTAAGAAATTTGCTGCGCTCGCAAAAACCCAGCGCCATCCTTGTCTCGCATATGTTGGATAGTCTCAGTGCTCTGACATATTTACTGGCCAGTGGTTTCCATGTTCCGGGGGACATATCGTTGATCTCGCAGCAAGCGGACATCCCATTGGAAAGGACCTTTCCTTCCGTTTCGCGGTATTATTCTGACCCACTGAAGCTCGCCCGGTATTTATGCCGATTACTTCAAAATCCTTCCTTTAAAAATGGAAAGATTCGCCTGATCCCATCCTGGATCCAGGGAGAAACGGTGGGCCCTGCCCGATAAAAGGTTGTTGATTAAGAGCCTATTCAAAAACCTATTGGAGCCATGATGGCGGGAATTTTCGTATGAATTTGGCATGGATAAAAAACAGATCATCCTTTAAAAAAACAATTGTAATGGGTTCGTCCAATTGAGAAGCTGATTGGGTTTTCAATTAACCGGTTAAGCAGAATTTTTTAATATTTAAATCAAACACAAATGTCTATTACTCCATCTGAAGTACCAACTGCGGAATCAAAATTACCAAAAGGCGCATGGCTTGTTGTTGCATTACTTTTTTTCATAGGCGCCTTGAATTATCTCGATCGCATAATGATAACTACCATGCGATCTTCCATTGTCGATGCGATGCCTATGAGCGATGCTCAATTTGGTCTGCTTACATCAGCTTTTTTATGGACATACGGAATATTAAGTCCTTTTGCGGGATTTCTTGCAGATAAATTCAAGCGCAGTCTTGTCGTTATTCTGAGTTTATTTGTCTGGTCTGCAGTAACATGGTTGACAGCTTACTCAAAAACATTTGACCAATTACTTGTAACCCGCATATTGATGGGCATCAGTGAAGCATGCTATATCCCTGCTGCTCTGGCGCTCATTTCAGATTACCACCGAAGCTCCACCCGGTCCCTGGCAACAGGGATCCATATGACAGGAATCATGGTTGGATCGAGCCTTGGCTTCCTTGGGGGAGTAATTGCTGAAAATCATACATGGAATTCCGTATTCATCTTTTTTGGTGTTGTGGGTGTATTGTATTCATTAGTTGTCGCATTTGTTCTTCGGGATCCACCTAAAAACAATATTCATACAGTTACAGATGAACCTAAAGACAAAATCAATTTCTTTGCCGGTATTGGAGATCTTTTCAAAAGGGGATCCTTCCTTCTTATGCTTGGTTACTGGGGATTATTGGGAATTGTGGGTTGGCTGGTCGTGGGGTGGCTTCCTACATATTATAAAGAGCATTTTAATCTTTCCCAGGGGATTGCAGGTCTGTATGCAACCGGTTATTTATATCCGGCATCAATAGTCGGTTTACTTTTAGGTGGTTTTCTTGCCGACAGGTGGAGCCGAACCCATCGACTTGCCAGGATACATGTCCCTGCTATTGGCCTTTGTATTGCTGCCCCTTGCATTTTTTTTGCAAGCAGTACTACGATTCTTCCATTTGCAATTATTGCCTTTATGTTTTTCGCCCTAACACGGTCATTTGGAGATTCCAATATGATGCCAATGCTCTGCATGGTGGTTGATCCGCGTTACCGGGCGACAGGTTATGGAGTACTGAATTTATTCGCGACAATTATTGGCGGTATCGCACTGTATGCCGGTGGTGTTTTGCGTGACTCGAATATAAACCTCAGTAAAATGTATCAGTTCGCCGCTTTGATCATGATAATATGCGCAAGCCTGTTGTTCATGGTAAGGCCAAAACCAAAGCCCAGCGAGGAATGATTTTCTCTGAAATCCATCATTTAGTTTGTAACAAGCTTATTAATTTTCAATTTTATTGCCTGTATACCTTGCGTTAATCAGCTTCCAACTGTTCAAAGATATCAGGTACATCAAAATCCATTGCAACCAGTGCTTGGTCAATTTGAGCCGGGAGACGACCTCCAATCAGGACTGAAGATACGGCGGGTTGATGCAAAGCCCAAACCAAGGCAAGATGGACCGGCGAATAACCGGTACGGGCAGCCACCTGTTGAAGCCGTGCAAGACGCCGGTATGCTATTTCGTTAAAATAAACATCTTTATGCCCGGGTATAATATCGAAACGTGTTCCAGGTTGAACACCGTGCTCATGCTTGCCGGTAAGAAAACCCGCACCGAGAGGACTGTAAGTGACTAAGGACATGTCATTTTCATGACATATGTTGATCAGGTCATCATTCACATCGCTCACGGCAAAATTATTATTATTCTGAACGAACCGGAAGGCAGGAAAACCATTTTCTTTCTGCAAGGCAACAGCCTTTCCAAGTTGTCCGGCTGTAAAATTACTGGCGCCAAACATGCGGCCTTTGCCTTGAACCATAAGACTTTTCAAAGATGAAAACAATTCAGGGGTTTCCAGATTAATATCCCAGCGGTGTAAATAAAGCACGTCTATTGTTTCATTACCAAGACGTTTTAAACTCTGCGAAACAGATTTGGAAATATTTACCGGATCATAAGGGGGCAGTATTTTTGTGGCAACGATGATGGAATCGGATATTGAACGACGCGCTGCTATCCATTCACCAACAATGGTTTCGGAAGAACCTGCTCCATATGCTGAAGCCGTATCAAAAAATGTAATACCACGCTCATATGCATAATCCATCATGGTGAAGGATGCAGCTTTATCAATCTCCCTGCCGAAAGTCACACATCCCAATCCAATTTTGCTGATAAACTTACCGGTAAGTTCTGTATTTGTGTACTTCATTTACTAATCAAGCTGTTGCATAAGCGCACATTGTCAACATAGTATACCGATTTGTGACTGCCGCCGCTGATAAACCCGATCCAGGTGACACTGCGCGTTTCAGGGCTACCGAACTTCAGACCGGAGAACCGTTTCGGCTCCGCGCCCTGAAGCGTCACCGCGAGTTGCCAGGTACCGTTGGCGCTGGGACCCAAGCCAGCGGTGATTTCGACGTGAAACCAGGCGCCGACCGGAATGTCCAGCGGTTGCTGGTCAGTGACAAATAATTTTCCCTTGCGAAAAACCATTCGTGGTCCTGTGTAGAAATATGGTTTCCCCGGATACTCGCGCCATTCGAGAGTCAGTTCCGCACCCTCATCGAGCCGGAGATCGAACGCCAGTGTGCTGGTACCCGCCCGGTGTTCGGGAGAGTACCAGAAGTGCGGGTTGAAGCTGTGCGTAAGGTTTGTTGCATCTGTGATCTTCAGGCTCTGTTTGCCTCCCGTTGCTGTCTCTTCGGTGACGGCGATACTATCGCCTTTACCCTCGACCATGGAACCTGACCGGACCGGCAGGCTGCCCACCGGTGTATTTTCAAAGTCATCAAAGAATGTCACAGGCGGTGGTGGCGGCGAGTACGCATACGGAGGATACTGGACATTTCGCGCTCTGCGGATCCAGGCCGGATTGCCATAGACACCGGCCTGTGAGTAATCGATAGGCACAAAGCCCAGCGCGAGGGCCGGCGAATTCGGCTGCAGGCGGAAGTCGTGCTTGGCTGGATCGACGAACTTGGGATCAACAACAACAGAGTTTGCGTCATACCCGAGCTTTTGCCAGGCGTCAAACGATTTGCCGACAAAGTCCAGCGGCTTTCCGGAGGGTTCCCAGTACAGATTGTTACGGAACTGAAGACGCTCGCCGAACGTGGCTGGTACACTGAACAGTTTTCCTCCAGAACCGTAGATGATGTTCTTCTCGAAGGTGGCCGCGAGATGCTGCTCGGTGGGATAGTACATGCAGAACAGTAATTGGCCGTGCGTGCTCACTCCCTCCGATCTGGCGACAAAAACGTTGTTGCGCAGAATATTACCCTTGCCGCTGCCAATCTGATATCCGCCGTCGCGAACGTTGTATACCAGGTTGTTTTCGAGGACCATCAGCGAAGTGCTGTTGTCATTATACAATCCATGCATGCCTGAATGGCCATCGCCGTCAATGTCGTGGATCACGTTGTTACCGAGCACGGTCCCGGGCGCTTCGCCGAGCGTATAGATGCCCCCCATATCCGCCAACACGTCCCACCCAAGATGATGGATATGGTTGAAAAGGATCGAGTTCCGGACCGAAGGTATCTCACCATAGCCCCACCTCCACCCGACGGAGATACCGGTGTACGCCATGCCCGAGATGTCGTTGTGTGTGACTTGATTATCACCACTGTGCCCAATCAAAACGCCCACGGCATCAGGCCAGAGGCGTCCGGCATTTTGGATGATGTTGTTGTCGAGCTTGATATGACTCGTTATTTCTGATGGTTTCGGCAGTTTTGGTAGTGTCTGGCCCAGACGTACACCACCTGCACCGAGGTCGTTGAGGAAGCAATGGTTCACAATGCAGTGGCGACAACCATCACGAAACCAGATACCATATGTTCCCGTGTGTTCGATTTCGCAATCCATGAAGACTACATTCTTTGTATAGTCCGCCGTAATCGCGGCACCGACTTCGCAGGCCGCTTGACACGACCATTGTCCTTCGGACGGCATCAGATAAGCTGCGTACTGAAATGACAGTCCACGGAATGTAATATTGGCCACCGGCTGATCTTCCCCTGTGCCCGTGAGTTGGATCAGCGTCTCGGCGACCGGCGCGACGACCTTGATTCTGTTCATGTCTTCGCCGGGAAACGGTTTGTAATAAAGCGTGCCGTCTCGGTCTAAAAACCATTCACCGGGAACATCCAGAGCCTCAATGAAGTTCTCGATATAGTACCGTTCTTGCCTGGTATAGTGATAGAACTTGGGCGGGTATCGACCCGTCAGGTAGACTTCGTTTTTCTTCGCTTCCACGGCAACAATATGATGCCGTGAAATCTCCCATGAGTGGTAGGCCGACACAACGACTTCTCTCAAACGTTCCGGGGGCATGGCCAGGAGAGGTACCACATCGTTATGGTGTGCCAGAAACGTATGGTCGTTCAATGAACCGGTTTTACCAGTTACCGGATCAATTCCCGAAGCAATGGTTCCGTCCATGTAGTAATAGAACTGGTTCGGACTCCGGGCCCGGACCGCACGGCGTCCGTTGATGTAGAGCTGCTCGATACGCCACTTGCCGTCGCGTGCCTCCGGAATGATAGTTTTCCAGAGGCCGTTTTCACTAGCCTTGAATCCGGTAATCTGACAACCACCGCTGATGATCGGCTTCTCACCGGAAGCCGCAGCGTAGGTGACGTGTCCACCGGCACGTCCCGAATCCTCCGGCGTGAACTCAATCAGTTGCTTGATGCGATAAGTACCACCGCGGAACAACACCAAAACATCGCTATTTGGCCTGACCTTACGGAATTCGCGAACGGCGTCACGGGCTCGTGTAAAGGTTGCAAACGGCCGCATCTTAGTTCCGGGGTTGGCATCATTACCGGCTGGAGCAACCCAGAAATCAGCTGGGCCGACAGAAGACGCAGAATCCTGGGTACCAAGTTCGCGGCAAGAAGCCGTGACCAGGAGAATCGTCATACCCAGTAGTATTCGAATGGTAGACAAGTACATTATAAGAAACTGCTTTTCTGTCACAGGCAGAAACCTGCCCGTCCCAACTCCCGGCAGGCGGGTCATAACCATTTTTTAGTTTTTCCGGTTATGAACTAGTCAAAGTGGAATACAAATTTCGGTTGATGTCAAGATAGGTCCTTACATATCTACTGGCAATGATCAGAAAAAATCAGTTAACGTACCGCCGGCGGCCGAAACACATTCACGCCGCGACCAGTAGCAAACCAAATCTGGCCGAGGCCATCTTCGGCCAGAGCCAGAACTTGATTCCAAATCAGTCCGCTGTTACACGTCGTAAACGTTGTCCACTGTCCGTCAGGACTTAACCGTGCCACCCCGCAACGCGATGCGAACCATACTGTACCATCCTTCGCCGGCAGGATTGCTGTAACGCGTTTACTCGGCAACGGCGGCGCTGTAAAAACCTGTGTGGTACCATCACGGTGGAAACACACGACCCCACCATAGATGGCATCGTGTGTCGCCACCCACATATCACCGTTTGTACCACGTGACATACAAGATGAAAACCGACCCATATGTGCAGGGTTCTTCACCTCCTGCCAGCCTGTCAACGTCCACTTGCGTACTCCAGAACCGAAGCCGACCCACATGGCACCGTTAGAATCCAAGGTGATCGCCTGACAGGTATCGCCCGGTAACCCATCTTTGTCTTTGCTCCAACGAGCCCAGGTCCCTTCGGTAGCACGTATCGCAAGACCATTCTGCCAACGTCCGGCAGCCCACAACCGGCCGGTCGAGTCAAATGCCAGACTACTCCATCGCTCCGACTTAGCGCCACAGCCAATCTTCACCCTACGGACTTTGCCTCTCGAGTCTAAGAACTTCAGCCCAGTACCGATCGCAAAACCAACACCTCCATCCGGCATCGCCACAATACTGTAGATCCCATCGCCCGGTAAAAACTTTTCCCACTTGCCCGCCTCAAATCGTGCCGCGCCATACATGGTACCCACCCAGACAGCGTCACCAATTACAGCCAGACTGATTGCCTGCGGCCATGGCAGATCTGGCGTCGTATATGTCGACCAACCTGCGTTTTTCGCACCAGAATCCTGTACCGTGAAACCCTCGCACAGGGTTCCACGGAAATGGTCCGGGTTCGTCACAACCAGATCATATGTTCCCGAGACAATGTTTGAAGGAAGTGCCACCCGCAGTACGGTTTCACTCTCGATGACCACACTTTCGAGACGCCGGTCATTGAGCTGTACCGTGACGCCGGGCTTGAAATTAACGCCTTCGATCCGGATTTCTCCGTTATAACCAGCCGGCACACGACTGGGCGTAACAGCAATCAGGTCCGGAAAACCGTCCGACTTCGGTCGACCCAGCGGAACTTCCCAGTAACTGTATTCGAGTTCAAACGAGGCGTCCATACCACGGGCACGGTAAGCATCCCGGTAAGAAAGACTCGGCTTGTCGCTTTTCATTCGGGCGCCGATCCCGCCGTCGACATGATTATGAGTTTGGCCCCTGACCCAAATACCATCCGACGGGTAAGGATTGATAATCGAACCGCTCTTTTTGACAAGAAACGGCTGTGTGAGAGCATGCCCCTGTGATGAAGTCCGCACAATTGCACGAACAAACAGCAATTCATTAATCGGCACACCGATTGCAGAAATATCCAGAGTTGATCGAGTCACTCCTGTTTCCTGTTTCAGACATTTACCCTTACCCTGATCCGCACTGACAACAAAGGTCGTATTTGAAGCATTGAACTGCCCGGCACGTAACCAGATTACTTCCGAAGATTGGCCCAAGTCGATCGCGATCTTTGTACCCTCAACAGTGATACGCTGGATTACAGGGCCATTACTGACGTATAATGCTCCAGTCCGCAGTGCGGTTTTAAGCGCACACTCGTTAACGGCAGGCAGTAAAGCCGCGTACCACGATAAACCAATACGTTCACGGGAGTGTGTATCATCGGCAGCAAACGCCCATAGTGGTGGTTCACCTTTCTCGCAACGGTATCGTAGAACTTCATCCCACAATTTATCGCGGGATACGGCTTCTCCTGCATAGTGTATCTCCAGTCCCGTCAGATTTTTCAGCGACGCTATCCATGCCGCCTGATTGGAAGACGGGTGAGCAAGCACTGACAGGGCTCCAGTCCCGTCGGCAACACATGTGTGTAACGGATTATTCACCCAATCCAGGTGATCCTGGATCGAGCCTTCGCCTGGAACTGGCCTCTTTGCCACGGCAAACAGCGTGATCGTGTGGGCAAAGGACACCACGGGTTCACCTATGTAGATACGGCCGTATTCTTCAACAGCACGGCAAGCCAAGGTCTTCCTGTCGCTATCCGCACCAGATACCGTAGTGACGCTTATCACCATACACATGGTAATTATCATACAGAATGTAAGCCTTGGAAAATATGTCGACATCAACGGTGTCCTTCTTGGTGATTTGATATTGTGATCTAAAGCTGTCATTTCTTCCCACTATCATTCACAGGAGCACTTCGCACACACCGAAACCCTATATCCGGATGCATGGTACAGGCATCGGCCTGTCCGGGAGATTCACCAACACGTGAAGCAGAACGACAGTTCTGTGCACGGTTGTTCCAGCAACCGCCGCGAAGTACAAATTTGGATGTTTGACTCTCGACCGGTCCATGCGGATTTTTCGATGGTGCCTGTGCATAGTAGTTCTTCTCGTAAACATCATTACACCATTCCATTACATTACCGTGCATGTCGTACAGTCCCCAGGGATTGGGCAGTTTCTGACCGACGGGATGTGCTGTCTTGGATGAGTTCTCTGCAAACCAGGCATAATCCTTAATACGAGCCGCACTTTTGAACGAATAATCTGAACTAGTTCCCGCACGACAGGCATATTCCCATTCGGCCTCAGTGGGTAAGCGGTAACCATTGGCGATAAAATCACAGGCACCGCTTGTTTCGTCGTAACAGGGACGAAATCCTTCGGATCGTGAACGTGCATTACAGTAAAGGGCAGCTTCACCCCAGCTTAGCTGTTCCACGGGATTTTTTGCAGCTTTGAATCGTGATGGATTTTTCCCCATCAGAATCTGGAATTGTTCCTGCGTAACTTCAAGCCTGTCTATAAGGAAAGCGTCCACTAAAATTCGATGCACCGGACCTTCATCGCTTCCTTCGCGTGAACTTCCCATCTCGAATTCTCCACCTAGAATACGTACCATTTCACCCGCTTTCGTCTGTACAACAGGAGGAATAGCGGATGGTGTATCGGTCTTTCTACAACCTGTTTCCATAAGAACAAAAATGGATAAAATGGCGCAGAATATCCGACCTGATCGAATAAGTAATTTCATTTTGTCAAAACCTCCTGTTTCACCGGAACCCAATCCGGTTCTTTATTACTCATACCATCCTGCGTGATCTGTACAACCACTCCCGGATTGGCAGGATCAACAATTTGGAGATTCCATCCTCTGGCTTTCTGTCCGACCACGTATCCTGCCGGTTCCATCCTCGTTCCCTGGCCCCCTTGAGCAAAGGCAATATACTTGCCATCGGGTGACCAGTCGACCTGGTAGACTTGAAGTGGAAGTTGGACTGTTACCACCGTACGAAAATTCTTGATGGCCGGTTCAACCTGGGAAAAATCGACATCCCCTATTTCCACAAACATGAATTGTCCGTCTTTGCCATGTATTTCCTTTGACCACGCGATATGTTGTCCATCAGGACTGACATCAGGACGACATTGCCAAACCTCCTTGTCTTCCAATTTTCCCGATTGTCGCAGATTGATAAGACGAGTTCCGCAGGTTTCAATGCCCATAATGTTGTGGCCAAATCCCATCCCGCCCATGACACTGGAGATAATCCATTTGCCGTTGGGTGAAACACAAGCGTTTAAGAGACCACCGATCACCACTTGTTTCCCCGTAATTTCAACGTCGGGGTGACGAACACTCTGGCGGGTTTCAATATTATAAAAGAATAAATTCTTTTTGTCGGCACCACTTTCGTTGTATTGAACTTGTGTACCCTGGAGGTACCCAATACTTTTTCCATCGTGACTCCAGAATGGTTCACGTCCATTCTCCCCAACCTTGACACGCCCGGTCCCGTCACGATTCATATAGTAAACATTTCTGACCTTTGCGGCACCTGTCCCCTCCTCTGCAACAAAACAGATTTTTGTGCCGTCAGGTGACATATGTGGAACCATTTCATTTAAGTCCGGAGTACTGGTGAGATTGACCGGATTGGAACCGTCCGCATTAATCATGTAAAGTTCCCAATTATTCCCACGCCATGTTTCATAGACAATCTTGTATGGACAGGCTTTGAGCCTCTGCAAAAGTATATTTTCTCTATTTTCCTTTTCCTCTGCAACAGCAGAGAACTGTATTAATGAACAAACCGACAGCATTATTAAACTGAGCAAGATCGTTATTGTTATCTTTTTTTTCACAAACCCTCCGACTCTATTGTTCTTCTTTGGGTAGAGCGCTGCGGATTATTATTGTTCCTTCCCCATTGCATGATTCACCGGGCTGACCCACTGGAGATTTGTATCCCCCCGTCATTTACCGAAAAAATTTCCTTTGTCCGGTCAGATGGACCGAGTAGATACTTATCTATTTCATCAGTCGCTTTATCAAAAAGTTCTCGTACTCTCCCAAATCTTTCCACTCTGTTGCCACCGACATTTTCATTCCGGCGGGATCAATGTTTGTTATTCCTTTTTCTGTAACTCCAATTGATAATTCTTCCATGGTCAGCAGAGATTTTGTGCCGGGATAAGCCAGATAAATTGCCACTGTATCAAACAGAACACTGCTTTCTTTCAATTCGTCTACTGTCGCCTTTTTTGCCCAAATACGGTAATTCTCCATCAGTGTTTTAACTATTACGTTTTGACTATCGCGCAGTGTCTTGAATCGATCACCCTTAAGCCGTATCAGTCCACAAGTATCGAGCGGCGTGATGATCGTCTGTTTCCATGGTGCGAGAAGCGCTTTCTGTGCGGCGGGAATATTAGCTTTTACATTCCATTCAGGACTGACAGCGCGTCCATTATAACCTTTCCGTACACTTCCCTGCATTCCTACGAAAACCGCCTTGGGAGCAATTTCAGGATGACGTTTCAGCGCTTCTGCAACAGTAGTCGAAGGTCCGATGGAGATCAGCGTTATCGGTTGAGACGACGTATTAATCTCATTGATCAATGCCTGCACGCCGTCTTCATGGACTTTGCCGGCATAACTTTTGAGATCGTAATCTTTTACCCAGGCTTCCTGTCCGCCTACTCCTTTATTACCTCCTGCACCCATGCCAACGGGAACATCGGTACGTCCGGCAATTGTCAGGAGTTTGGCAATGAGTTTTGCCCTGTATTCTGTCTTCCCATAGGTTGTTGTAACCAGTTTTAAATCAAGTTCCGGACTGTTAAGAAGCATGATAAGCGCCCATGTGTCGTCAATATCATCCCCGATATCGGTATCGAGAATAACAGGAACCCTGGCGGTTACATTATCGGCGGCAAATCCCATAAGACTAACCGTACAGATTGTAACAACCGAAAGAAACCCGATTTTCCGCACCATTATTTTCAATATTTTTCCAATCACAAAACACCTCTCATTTCTTTTTTGTTGCAATGAATTTTTCTATCTCCTTACGCGTTGGTGCTGAGGTCTGTGCACCCAGCCTAGTCACAGAAATTGCCGCCGCTGCATGTGCAAAGCGGACTGCTTCCGTAATCGAATGTCCTTCTGCCAACTTCACCGCTAATGCGCCGTTAAATACATCACCTGCCGCTGTAGTATCAACAGCCTTCACTTTGAAACCTTTTATACATCCACAAAAATCGGCGGTTGAAACAAATGCACCATGTACGCCAAGCGTAACGATCACAGTCGACACACCACGGGCACGTAATCTGTTGGCGGCTTTTGCCGCTGAAGCTTCGCCATTTACAGTAATGCCGGTCAATAATTCAGCTTCGCTCTCATTTGGCGTGAGAATTGAGATACGTTTCAGAAGCCTGTCCGGCAGGGACCGGGCAGGCGCAGGATTAAGAATTACTCTCATACCGGTTTTAAATGCAATATCAGCGGCTGTCTGTACCGTTTCCAATGGTGTTTCAAGTTGCATAATGAGCACATCATTACATTTAAAAGCACGCTTGGCTTTTTTCACATCAGCAGGTACCAGTTTGGCGTTTGCGCCTGAGGCAACAGCAATACTGTTTTCACCATCCCTGGCAACAAAGATCAGTGCCACTCCTGACGGGTTGGACTTATCTCGAAAGACATAATCCACATTAATTCCATCGCGAATAAATCCAGCAACAGCCTGTTCACCAAACATGTCCTGGCCAACACGGGCTATAAAGGTCACATGTCCTCCGGCCCTTGCAGCACCAACCGCCTGGTTTGCTCCCTTGCCGCCTGCGGCGGTTGTAAAAGCACCTCCAAGAATCGTTTCACCAGGTCGGGGAATACGATCCAGTTTAATGATCATATCAGTATTGGAACTGCCGATAACGACAATCTTCTCCATTATCATTCCTTTCCGAACCCGGCAGATTTTCTTCCCAGCCGACGGCGGTAATAATCAAGAATCACGGCCGCCACAATTACAACGCCGGTTATCAGCCTTTTTGTTTCATCCCGGACGCCGATCGCAATAAGCCCGGCGCCAAGAATCGCGATAATCAGCACTCCGAAAAAAGAGCGGACAACAGAACCTTTTCCACCCATCAGGCTGGTTCCCCCGATCACCACTGCGGCGATCACCTGAAGTTCCAAACCGTTGCCCGCATTAGGATCTGAAGCTTCCAGCCGTGAAGTTTCAATGACAGCGGCAACGGCGCTTAATAAACCGATAATGGTAAAGACCCCTATTTTAACAGGACGCGGATCTACTCCGGAAAGCCGGACGGCTTCCTCGTTCGTTCCCACCGCTACCATGTAACGTCCAAACACCGTCTTCGATAACACGATCTGCCCTATGATAACTATAAGGATCGCGAGGATTGCTGGAACAGATAATCCAAGAATATGTGTGGAAGCGATGGCACCGATTTTTCCTCCGATATAAACCGTACGGGACTGTGTAACCATGTGCGTGGCACCACGCGCAATTTCCAGCATCCCAAGTGTGACGATAAAAGACGGTAACTGCCAGCGGACACTTACCAAACCATTGATGAGTCCGCATAATGCCCCCGCTAATATGGCACAAAGAATGGCGGGTAAAAGCGGTAGATGATATCGCGTCAATATAGTACCCAGCAAAGCGGCGCTGAATCCCAGAACTGATCCTACTGAAAGGTCAATTCCACTGATGATCAGAACATACGTCATTCCAACAGCAATGATGACCACCGCGGGAACATCATTTGCTACCTGAAGAAATGTTGCCTTACTGAAAAACCTTGGTTCAATGATCCCGAAAACCACTACCAGCGCCGCCATGACAGCTATCAGACTGAGATACTCCAGGCCGGTCGTCTGCCATGCAGTCTTATACCGTTTATCGCCTGCAGTTTTACCACCATCAGTGTTCACGATTAATCAACTCCTTTAATGCCGCTTCCATGATCGCTTCCTGGGTCCATTCACCTCGCCGAAACTCGGCGGTTAAACAACCATCTGACATCACTGCAATACGATCCGAAATAGCCATGAGTTCCTGCATATCCGAGGAAACAACGATAATCGCTTTCCCTTTTTTAACCAAATTATCCAACAACTGGTAGATTTCGTAACGGGCGCCAATATCGATTCCCCGCGTGGGTTCATCGAATATAAGAATATCGCAATCACGAAATATCCATTTTGCAATGACTACTTTTTGCTGATTCCCGCCGCTGAGTTCACCTACTGTCTGCTCCTCGTCGCGACACCGCACAGACAAATTTTCACACCATTGATGTGCTACCTCGGCCTCGATATTTTCCCGGATAAAGGTACGCGCAGTGGAAACAGACTGCAAACGTGTCATTGTTATATTTGACCGAATGCTCATTGGTAGAAACAGTCCCTGTTGTTTACGGTCTTCCGTCAACAGTGCGATTCCCCGCCTGACAGCATCTCTTGGCGAACGAATCTGTTCAGGTGTTGAGGATCCATACAGATATATTTCGCCTGCATCAGACCGATCAGCGCCAAAAACAGCACGCATCGTTTCCGTACGTCCGCTTCCCATTAATCCTGCAAAACCAAGGATTTCTCCGTGATGCAGTTCAAAACTCACACGGTTAACTGCTTGTTCAACGGTTAAATTTACCACGCGTAGGGCCACTGTTCCTTTTTCCGTTTTGCGGACACAGGGTTCTGGAAGCTGACGTCCCACCATCCAGTGGATGATCTGGTCCATGTCGACATCAGCAGCAGGACTGGTTGCCACCCATTCACCATCCCGCAAAACGGTAATCCTGTCGGCAATACGTTTGATTTCCTCCATACGATGCGAAACGTAAATGATGCCGACACTTTTTTTCTTAAGTTCAGTAATCTGTGCAAAAAGATGTTCGGTCTCTCTTTGGGTCAATGCGGCCGTAGGTTCATCCAAAATCAAAATATCACAGTGCCGGGACAATGCGGATGCAATTTCAATCATCTGCTGTTGTCCCACTCCGAGCGCCCATACTTTCTGATCGGGATTTATATCATTTAACCCCAGTGTCTGCAGACATGTATGTGCCGCTGCATTCATATCACGATAACTGATCAAAGTTCCGCGAGTCGGCATACGATCCATAAAAATATTTTCTGCAACTGTCAGGTTGGAAATCAGGTTAAGCTCCTGCATAACCATTGCCACACCATGATTCCGTGCCTCGGAACGACTGGATGGCGCATATGGTTTGCCATGAAACAGCATGTCGCCGCTATTCGGTCGCGTCACACCCGCGATTATTCTGCAAAGTGTACTTTTACCTGCGCCATTTTCTCCAACCAATGCATGAAGTTCACCGGCACAAACATTGAAGTTAACATTATGAAGCGCCATCACGCCGGGATATTCCCTGGTGATGTTTCGTAATTCAAGCAGAGGCAAAGGTGTTATTGATTCTACCATGTTTTACTACTTTAAATTCTGAACTGTAATGAGATCAACAGGAGTTTCCTGGTCAGTTGGGGCTTTTTTAGTTCGCAGGATTTCCAGGGCATATTCGATGCCGAATACGGCTATTTTATCTCCGTGTTGATCAACGGTGCACAGCATTCGTCCATTTTTAATCAATTCCTGCGCAGCGGAAATATTGTCAAATCCGATTACAATCACATCCAGACGATTTGCGCTTCGAAGAGCTGAAGCCGCTCCAAGCGCCATACTATCATTGGCACATAAAAGGGCTTTCAATTTTGGCTGGGTCGGGAGCAATGCGCCGACCACTTTGCTGGCTTCATTCATTTCCCATCGCGCTGTTTGTGAACTCACAATCTTCATTTCCGCCGTTTTCATTGCATCTTCAAAACCAAGCCGGCGCTGTTCACCGTTAAATGCGCCGGGCATCCCTTCGATGATGGCCACTTCGTTGCCTGTTTTAAGCTGCTTTGCGAGATATTCACCTGCAAGACGCGCGCCTTTTCGATTATCAGGTCCCACGAAAGGAATTTTTGCCTGTTTTCCCTCCAGAGTGGCACGATCAAATTTATTGTCGATGTTAACGACTACAATACCGGCATCCTGCGCACGTTTGCAGACAGAGATAAGGGCTTTCGAATCCGCGGGCGCGATAACAATCGCGTCTACTTTCTGGGCAATCATCTGTTCAACCATGGCATTCTGTCCCATTACATCCTGCTCATTACGGATACCGTTGGACAATAGTTCATAGTCCTGTGTATGCTGCACCTGATGCACTTTTGCACCGTCTTCCATGGTTTTGAAGAATTCGTTGGCCAGCGATTTCATAATCAGCGCGATTCGGAACCGCTTTGCTTCCTGCCCTGTGGATTTCGTTTGTTCAACCTTGCCGCATGAAGAAACCATCAGAAGTATTGTTACACTACAAAACAAACAGAAAAACCGACTTATTTGGTTACATATTTTCATGGTAATTACCTCCTTGCGTCCAAAATACATAATATGACATTATGTACGTGCTCAATCGTTCGCGCTAATATTGCATTTTCACTTTTTTATGTCAATAGTATGTTGACAACAATTTAGAATCACGATAGTACAACAATCAAGTGTTAAAAGATAAAAACAGGAAATCAACATGAGTATGGATGTGAATTCGAGGGTAACCCTGAAGCGTATTGGTAAACAACTTGGAATATCTGTTACCACGGTTTCGCGCATCCTCAATGGCCATGCCCGCCGATATCGGATCAGTAAAGAAACAGAAAAATCCGTTGTCAAACTGGCGGCAGAACTGAAATTCGTTCCCAGTCGGCTGGCACGAGGTCTCCGTCTGAATAAAACAACGACAATCGGCCTGGTTATTCCGGATATTTCCAATCCTTTTTTTGCCAGTATTGCCAATGGAGTTACCGTCGAAGCACATCGGAACAATTATGGTGTCATTCTTTGTGACAGCCAGGATAATGTGGACATGGAAATTGAATCACTAGAAGTTCTCTTTAGCCGTGGAATTGAAGGATTATTACTTTGTCCTGTCGGGCAGTCTTGTGAACATCTCAAGAAATTTGAACGTTCCCGTTTTCCAATTGTTTTGGCAGACCGTTATTTTCCCCAGATAACAATCCCTTATGTTGCCTCGGACAATTTCGCAGGAGCGCGTGATGCCACTCAATACCTCATCGAAAATGGCCACAGGCAGATTATGTGTCTACAGGGACTTCGGAATACATCACCAAATAAAGACCGTGTGCGCGGTTATGAAGCAGCCTTGGCGGCTCATAGTATTCCTGTTAATAGGGACATCATGGTCGGCAATAGTTTCAACGAACAGTGTGGTTATTCCGAAACCAGACAACTATTGGAAAACAAGCAGAACTTTACGGCCATTCTTGCGTTCAGCAACTTGCTTATGCTGGGGGCTCTTCGTGCACTATCCGAAGCAAAACTGCGTATCCCGGACAATCTATCAATGATCAGTTTTGATGATCAGCCATATATGGCACATCTTTCTCCACCCATGACAACGATCGCACAGGAAAGTTCAGAAATTGGTCAGAAAGCTGTAAGATTGCTTCTTGAACGAATACAGTCACCTGATAAATCCACTCCGGAAGGTGTTCTACTTCCCACCCGCTTGATTGTCCGGGAATCTGTTAAGCACTTGAATTAAGAACTAATTTTTCAATAAGTATCTGGAGCGCTGGGCCGGAAGGAATTTTGATTTCCCATCCCCTGGCAACACGATAACCGGGAATCCAGATAATCTCTCCACCACATTCAAAAACAGGCACATCGCCGCGTTGTTCGACTGGAATTTTTTCATCTGTAAAAACATCTTGAAGTTTTTTTGACCCAGCCATTCCAAAGGGTTTAATCCTGTCACCCTTCCACCACGACCTGACAATCAGCTTACGTTTTCCAACCGCTGACAAATTAATAGATGCTCTTGCCGGTAAATGACCGGCCTGGATTATACTGTCTTTGACAAGACCCGGTCTTAATGAAGTTACAATTTTTAACTTTATATCTGCCACTACTGTTTCTCCGGGAATTTGTACTTCGTGCCGGAAAGATCTACTGGATCCAGTACACCTTTTTTCAACAACAAGGCGGCCATACCGTCTTTTAACAATCCAATTACCCGCAATTTCTGTTTTACCGCTTCCTTTCGCCCCGCGTAAAAGTGCTTCAACGCGTGCCACGACATTATAATCCAGTATTTCCGGTGAAATTCCGGATGAAGAAAGCCATAACCTCAGAACACGACGCCTTGCCGCAATACACTGCCTGTTAATGAGTTTAACGTTTAGTATTTTTCCGGAATTTATAAGACACTTTTTGAGAATTCCTGTCGCCAGTTCTTCCAGCCATTTATCCTCCTCACGAAGTACCTCCGATGCACGAAGTAATGCAATCCTGATTTCGGGATTCAATTTTTTCTCTAAAAACGGCAATACCTCGTGCCGCACACGGTTGCGCAGGTACGCCGGATTTCTGTTTGTTTTGTCTTCGCGCCATGTCTGATTTAGTTCCTGTAGAAAAGCTTCTATTTCACTTCGCCTGATATCCAGCATCGGCCGCACAACTTTTAGATCATCGAGGAAAAGCTCACGGGGAATACCGGCCAGGCCACGTGCTCCTGCACCGCGCGCGAGTTTTAATAGAATTGTTTCGGCCTGATCATCAGCAGTATGGGCAGTAGCAATGACATTCGCTCTCAGTTTATACGCCGTTTTAACAAGGAAATCATATCTTGCTTTGCGCGCCGCCATTTCAAGCGATAAACTGCTGTTCTTTGCTATTTTGGGAACATCGATGTTGCCGATAACACAGGAAATTCCAAATCGTGAAGCCAGTTTTTTTACAAATTCCGCATCATCGTCTGACTCTTTACCTCGAATACGATGATTAAGATGCGCAACTGCAAGCGTTAAACCAAGCGAACTGGACAGTCGATACAACAAACACAGAAGAGCAACCGAGTCAGCACCGCCAGAAACCGCCACAAGGACCCGGTCTCCTTTCCGCAGGAGATGATGCTTCCGGATTGACGCCTGAATTGATTTGATCATGAATTAAATACACTTACTTCGTGCGGACTGAAATAGATCGTCTCAGGAAACTTTCTCAAGTTTCGTAATACCACCCATGTAAGGAACTATTGCTTCTGGCAGAATGACCGATCCATCCGCCTGTTGATAATTCTCAATGATTGCAACCACCAGCCGTGCCAGCGCAACGCCCGAACCATTAAGCGTATGAACAAAACGAACTTTGCCGTCTTTTCTGTACCTTATGTTCGCACGTCTTGCCTGGAAATCTTCAAAGTTGCTGCACGACGAAACTTCAAGCCAGTCATTCTGACCCGGCGCCCACAGTTCAATATCGTAACATTTCGCCGCAGAAAAACTGATATCTCCTGTGCATAACATCAACACCCTGTAATGCAATCCAAGCCTTTTCAATACATCTTCCGCATTGGCAACAAGCGACTCAAGTTCATTATACGAAGTTTCAGGTTCCACAAACTTGACCATTTCCACCTTATCAAACTGGTGAACACGTATAAGCCCCCTTGTTTCCTTGCCCGCAGAACCGGCTTCGCGCCGGAAGCATGAAGTATAAGCTGTCAGATAAATAGGCAACGTCCGGTCAAGTATTTCATCCCGATAGAAATTCGTGACAGGTACCTCAGCTGTTGGAATAAGCCACAGGTCGTCGAGTATCACGTGATACATATCCTCCGCCATCTTGGGAAGCTGACCGGTCCCGCGCATTGACGCACTGTTGCAAACAGACGGTGGCCATAACTCAGTATAACCATGTTCCTTGATATGAAGATCCAGCATGAATTGGATCAGGGCACGCTGCAATCTGGCACCTGCACCCACAAACAACGGAAAACCCGCACCTGTCATTTTGGTTGCGCGTTCAAAATCAAAAATGCCAAGTTTTTCACCCAGTTCAACATGTGTTTTCGGTTTAAAATTAAACTCAACCGGTTTCCCGTATTCCCTCACCACCTTGTTTGAAAATTTATCGGGACCAACAGGAAGGCTATTATGCGGAATATTCGGAATTAAAAGCATCTGACCTTCAAGTTGAGCATCGATCTCCCGGACTTGGACATCTATGGCGGCAATTTTGTCACCCAGTTCACGCATCTCCGCCTGAATTTTATCAGTGTTCTCGCCCTTTTTTTTCAGCAAACCAATTTCCTTTGAAACCACATTGCGCCGGTTTTTGAGGGCTTCTACTTCCGTAAGCAGTTTGCGTCTACCATGGTCAAGTTCAACAACCTTATCAATTACAGTAGTATCGGTATTACGGTTTTTAAGTCCCTGCCGTACTTCCTGTTCGTTTTCACGGATTTTTTTGATATCCAACATGATTTTGACTCCACCAATTTGTGTATTCGCGGAGCATGATAGAGGAAGAATCTACGGTAAAAAAGCAGAAAACACAATTATGATCAGGACATCTGTTCAGGTGGTTTTTTTCACATCTTATTCAACAGGGATCAAATCCACCGGTAAAGCCCAGCCATTTGCAACAGGATCATAAAGGTCCTTTGCTATTGATCCAATTTCGGCGTCTGCTTCGAGTTGCAGCGGTACCAGTTTGAGCTTGTCCATACTAATTACAACAGGTGCGTTCTTAAGGCTTTTTTTCCATTCGGTGATTTCTTCATCTGACACGGGAATCATTACCATATAGTATGCTTTTCCCATGTCCCCGCATTTAAGTATATATGGGGTTTCACCCGCTGCTTTAAGGAGTTTCCCGAGGAGTTCTGCTCTTGCCTGCTGATCGCCGCTATTGTCGCTCAGCGCACGGCTGGGCGGAATTATTTTCTTCCCTTGTCAGCCATATTGATTGTCTATCTGACTTATCTCGTCACGTACAAAGGAATACACTGCTGATATCTTTTCCAGCCTGGTATTTTTACCGGCCACAAGTTCTTTCGATTTTGAATTAATCCCCGTATCATCGCCGGTATCATATGTATCACCGGCAAAACCACGCAATAAAGCTATTGTCAGAACCAGAAAAACGATCTGTACAATTTTTTTCATTAAGACTTTCTTTAATTTTCTTGATCAGGCAGGGCGTGACAATTTTACCGGTCTTTTCTTTATCTTCAGATAATATTCTGAACCCGCGGTGATGTCCCGGTTTCTACAAATTCAAACGCAAGCACCAGAATAATTGGAAAAGACTTCTTCTGGATTCTAAATTACATGCAATCTTATTTGCACTGTTTTAGATTCACTGCTGAAGTCCAGCCATTTGCACCTGGATCGTAAAGTTTTTTATCGACAGATCCAATCTCGGCGTTTGCTTCGAGTTGCAGAGGAACCAGCTTAAGATTGTCCATGCTGATTACAGCGGGCACATTCTTAAGGCTTTTTTTCCATTCCGCAATTTCATCATCGGAAGCGGGAATCATTACCATATAGTATGCATTTTTCGCGCTTCCATGTTTCAACATGCAGGGTTTCTCTCCTGCCGCCATAAGAAGCTTACCAAGAAGTTCTGCTTTTGCCTGCTGGTCACCACTCTTGTTGCTCAGCGCACGGCTGGGCGGAATTATTTTTTTACCCCCTCAACCAGCATATTTGGCTTCGATCTGATTTATTTCATCACGTACAAAAGAGTGAAGCGCAGAAATCTTCTCTATCCGTGTAGTTTTATCTTTAACAAGCTCTTTTGCCTTTGAGGCAATCAGCTGGTCATCTGCTGTCCCCGCACCGCCACATGCTTCCGCGGCAAAGACGTTTGATATAGCGAATAATAAAATCAGGGAAATAATTGGTATTATTTTTTTCATAACGCCTCCTCTGCGACAACATACTAATAAAATTCCCGGTTTGAAAACAACCAATTAATTTGAAGTAATATATCTACTTTTTCTGTTCTTGAACAGCTTTTTCCAGTATTTCAACCCTTTTTTCAAGGGTATCTATCTTTTTATCTGCTTCCGGGCTGGCATGATAATGTACGTGTCTACTACTGAAAAGACTCAGGCTTCCACATCCTGCTCCGACCACGATTATTGCCGCCAATACAACTACCATGATCAGATGTTTCAAAACTCTCATAATATATTCCCCTTTCCTAAAACTCAGACTCTTCCTTCTTGTCCTTTTTGTCTGTCCACTTGAAATCCTTCATGGGTTCGGCTTCAGCATTCATTCTGTCCTTCATAAATTTCACGAATTTAGCAAAACCATCCACGTTGGTTTCATCGGTATCGATAGCTTCATTGTCATAGAAATGTGTGTGGGTGTTTGCGCAGATATATATGCTGCCACATCCGGAAACGGCAACTACAAGAAACAGCATGAAAACGATTACTGCCGTAAAAGACATTTTCATGTTGCCAAGCATATCTCCAGATAATCGGATAATGCAAGTCCGGAATCAGATCCTAAAACCTGCCGTATTCGAATGGCTGTTACCATGACCGGCGAGGTTGCTGATCTTCCAGGAAGGCCCTAATATTTGATCGGAGCAAATATTTTATAGCCCTGAAGTTTTCTGCGTCCTTTAAGAAAAGCCAGTTCAACAAGGAAATCAATTTCAACAACCTTGCCGCCTGCTTTTCTTATCAGGTTTGCGGCAGCGGCCGCAGTACCTCCAGTGGCAAGCAAATCATCGATCAACACGACACGTTCGCCTTTCTTGAAGGCATCCTGGTGAATCGAGATGGTTGCAGTGCCATATTCCAAATCATAGGTTTCTTCGAAAGTCTTATAAGGAAGTTTCCCCTTTTTACGAATTGGCACAAGCCCGACGCCCAATTTCTCGGCCAAGGCGCCACCAAAAAGAAAACCGCGCGCGTCTATTGCCGCAATCTTGTCTATTCGCTTACCTTTGTGTCGTTTGACAAACAGACCAATAACGGCTTTAAACAGATTCGGATCCAGCAGGACGGGCGTGATGTCCTTGAATATGATCCCCGGCTTCGGAAAGTCTGGTACATCCCTTATAGCAGCTTTTATCTTTCTGTTGTCCATGTCTATCTCCTTGAAAAGATACTAAAGATACTTGGGGCCGACAAATGCCGCAAGCAAAGAAAGACATGAGATCCATACTCTGATCCTGACTGAACCATTATTGTTTGCGTAAATTCACGGTTTCCAGCCGTGTCTCCACCCACGCCTTTGTGTTCGATAATTCGACAGGGTCAGGCTTGATGTGCTCAATGATGCAAGGCAACGGGCGATTAAGCTTGCGGATTTCGTTGATCAGCAGCGGGTAGTCCATCTCGCCGCCGCCGGGGCCAGGACAAACGCGTTCGCCGGCGGCGTTGAGTTTCATATCTTTGAAGTGGGCAAGGTGGATACGGTCGCCGAGTTCACGGAAAAGGCGGCACATCTCCTCCTTGCGCTTCGGGTAGAGGGCGGGAGAAATGAAGTTTGGCGGGTCGAGCACGAGGCCAACGCGGTTGGATGGAAACGGCGCGTACACTTCCCTTGCCAACTCCAGCGTGCCTACGACATGGCGAAAGAACGGCTCAAAAGCGACACGGCCGCCGATGGGTTCGAGCACCGGCAGTATGATCTCGCGGATCGCACGATGCAGTTGCGCGACGGCTTCAGGAGTGTGGTTATTCGGGTCACTGCCCTGGAACTGCGGCGAGAAGCTCGCGCTCCAGGTGACAAACTGTCGGCAGTCGAACAGATCCGCATGCTCGGCGATCAGTTTCATCGTGGCGATGCTCGACCGCATGAAGCCGGTATCGTCGGGGCGAAAGAGATTGAAATAGGTGCCGAACGCGGTGGTTTTCAACTTCAGCTCCTTGAGCGTATCGGCGAGCGATTTGAGTTCGTGGGCAGTCGGCTGGAAGAAGAATGTGAGTTGTACCATGTCGAAGCCGACGGCGGCAATGGTCTTGGCGTTCTTGCATAATTCGGCGGCGGATGCGGCTTGCAGCATCACGCCGAGACGGATATTGTCCTTCGTCCTTTCGGCTCCGAAAATCTTCCCTGCGCCGATTGCCGTAATACTTGTTCCGATAGTGCCGAGGAATTTGCGGCGCGAAATCAGTAATACATTCACGGTTGTTTCCTTTCGGTCAAGTTGGTAAGCCGGCCCGCTGCCGAACGCTCATTCAAAAAAAGCGACCTCACTACTATCATAGTCCCCTCTTCGCTCAGAAGCTTTGTCGGGACACGCGGACATGGAACCAGTATGTAGTACTCATTACTGGATCCTGTCAATTCCTCAATCTTCCGGCAAGCCGTCCAACAAAAAAGAAAAGGCACAAAGCCGGTTTTACCGAACTTTGTGCCTTTGTTACTTTCCTAACTCTACTTCAACGAAGCATGCGCTGCCGCAAGACGGGCTATCGGCACACGGTACGGACTGCAGCTGACATAATTAAGTCCCGTCCTGTAGCAGAATTCAACAGAAGCAGGATCACCACCCTGTTCACCGCAGATTCCCACTTTCAAATTCTTTCTAGTTGAGCGGCCTTTTTTCACGGCCATTTCAACCAGCTGGCCAACACCTTCCTGATCGATCGTCTGGAACGGATCTGCCGACAGAATGTGCCGTTCAAGGTACTCACCAAGAAATCCTCCGATATCGTCTCGACTGAAACCAAAACCCATCTGTGTAAGATCGTTTGTCCCAAACGAGAAGAATTCCGCTTCTTTTGCCATTCTATCGGCCAACAGGGCCGCACGTGGAATTTCAATCATTGTTCCGTACATATGCGGGATGGCTTTTATTCCCATCTTCTCGCAAACTTCGGCATAAACTTTTTTACAGATGACTTTCTGATCCTCGAGTTCGTTCACGTCGCATGTGACGGGAATCATGATTTCCGGTTCACACTTCTTACCCGCTTTAATCAATTCTGCAGCAGCTTCGAATATTGCGCGTACCTGCATCTCTGTTACCTCGGGATATGTCACGCCAAGTCGTACACCGCGATGTCCCATCATTGGATTCGACTCATGCAGTTCTTCCCCCCGTTTCTGAATGTCCGCAGGGGTAATGTTTAACGCCTTTGCCAGCTCCTTCTGTTTCGCAGCACCCTGTGGAACAAACTCATGCAGAGGTGGATCAAGTAAACGAACTGTTACCGGCAAACCATCCATTGCTTCAAGTGTCGCTTTGATATCGTGTTTTACGAACGGATAGAGTTCTGCAAGCGCTTTACGTCTTTCTTCCACGCCGGAACTAAGAATCATTTTCCTGAGCAAAAACAACGGTTTGTCGCTCCCCTTGCCGTAGAACATGTGTTCCGTACGGAACAATCCGATACCCTCTGCCCCGAAACTGCACGCAATTTTCGCATCTTCAGGCGTGTCAGCATTCGCGCGAACACCCATTTTCCTGAATTGGTCCACGAGTTTCATAAATTTCTGAAAACGCGGATTTTCCGTCGCATCAATCATGTTAACCTTACCGGCATAAACCAGACCACGCGTACCATTCAGCGCCATAAAATCGCCTTCCTTGAACGCCTTGCCGCCGACTGTCATTTTCTTCTCTCTTACGTCAACATGGATCTCACCTGCCCCGACGATACAACACTTGCCCCAACCGCGCGCTACCAGTGCCGCATGGCTGGTCATTCCGCCACGGGCTGTCAGAATTCCGTCGGCTGCACGCATACCTTCAACATCTTCCGGGTTTGTTTCTTCACGAACGAGGATTACTGTTTTCCCGCTCTTCGCCCACTTAACGGCGTCGGCCGCGGTAAATACGATCTGGCCGCATGCGCCACCGGGTCCCGCAGGTAAACCTTTCGTAACCGGTTTCGACTTTTTCTCGGCTACCGAATCAAGGATCGGATGCAGAAGTTCGTCGAGTTGTGCGGGTTTAACGCGTGTAACCGCGGTTTTCGCGTCAATGAACTTCTCTGCAAGCATGTCCATTGCCATGTTCAACGCCGCGGTTCCCGTGCGTTTACCGACTCGTGTCTGCAGGATGTAAAGCTTACCTTCCTGGATTGTGAACTCAATGTCCTGCATATCGTTGTAATGACGCTCAAGTTTTTTCTGTATTGTGTCCAATTGTTTGTAGAGTTTAGGCATGGCCTTTTCGAGTGACACAATATCCCGATTCTGTTCACTCTTTGTAGATTCATTCAGCGGAGAAGGCGTCCTGATACCAGCCACGACATCTTCACCCTGGGCGTTAATAAGCCATTCACCGAAGAACTTATGTTCACCCGTAGCCGGATTCCTTGTAAACGCCACGCCCGTTGCCGAGGTATTTCCCATATTACCGAATACCATCGTCTGCACATTGGTTGCAGTACCCCAATCATGCGGAATGCCTTCTATGTTGCGGTATGCTATGGCGCGCTTGCCGTTCCAACTCTTAAATACAGCACCGATGCCGCCCCACATCTGTTCCCATGCATCGTCAGGAAATGGTTTACCCAGTACTTTTCGGATAAGTTTTTTATATTCTATACACAAATATTTCAAGTCATCAACGGTCATTTCCGTATCGCTTTTATAAGCCTTCCGCCTTTTGACGGCCTGCATGATTTTCTCGAGACGCACACGTATACCCTCGCCGTCGACCGGCTCGACACCTTCTGCCTTTTCCATGACCACATCCGAATACATCGTGATCAAGCGGCGATATGCATCATAAACAAAACGATCGTTTTTCGTCTTTGCGATCAGGCCAGGAATAGTTCTTGAACAAAGACCGATGTTTAACACTGTTTCCATCATACCCGGCATTGATTTGCGGGCACCGGAACGGCATGAAATGAGGAGCGGATTTTTCGGATCACCAAACTTCATCCCCATTTCGCGCTCTACAAGGGTAAGTGCTTTTTCCACCTGTTCCTTTAATGCTGCCGGATATTTCATACCTTTCGCAAAGTACTCCACGCAGCATTCCGTGGTGACTGTGAAACCAGCGGGGACCGGGATTCCTATTTTACTCATCTCTGCAAGGTTGGCTCCCTTACCCCCCAGCAGGTTCCCCATGGATGCATTTCCTTCCGATTTAATTGTTCCAAACGAATACACATACTTTTTGTTTTTCTTAGACATTGCTTACTGCTCCTGTAGTTACAAACTTAAATAACCCACACATTTTTGATACTTTCCAAAATAAGGAGCACCGAATGTAACAGAGCGATTGCTGATGTCAAGCGAAGCCTGTTTAATTTCTACTGTATTATAATTGGATCATGAATGTCGGATATTGACGTGTTGAAACCAGAGGTATAAATTGCACTCCCTTGACAGTAGTATGAATGAATTCATTTGCTTTAGAATAGAAATCCGGGAGAAAAAATGAAAAATAAAATTACGAATGAAGACCTTAATCTTACGGCGAATACAATCCGGGGCCTTGCAATGGACGGTGTACAGCGCGCCAATTCCGGTCACCCCGGAATGCCGATGGGCATGGCTGATGTTGCTTCAGTGCTTTTTCTTAAATACATAAACCACTGTCCGACCAATCCCGCATGGATCAACCGGGATCGTTTTGTTCTCTCTGGCGGACATGGCTGCATGCTTCTTTACAGTATGCTTCACTTGTCAGGTTATGATCTTCCTCTTTCTGAACTTTCCTTGTTTCGTCAGTGGAACAGTAAAACTCCAGGTCACCCGGAATACGGCCACACACCCGGTGTCGAAACCACGACCGGCCCGCTTGGTCAGGGTTGCGGCAATGCTGTCGGCATGGCAATTGCGGAACGCATGCTCGCGGAACGCTTCAATGAAGAAGATTTTCAGCCGATAGATCATCACACTTTTGTAATGTGCGGTGACGGGGACCTGATGGAAGGTATCAGTCATGAAGTCTTCTCCACGGCAGGTCATCTGGGTCTGAACAAGCTGACACTTTTCTATGACAGTAATAAGATTACCATCGAAGGTTCCACCGATCTCGCATGCAGTGATAACGTGAAAAAACGTTTCCAAGGCTATAACTGGAATGTGATTGAAACGGACGGTCATGATTATGACCAAATTGACAAATCCATCCGCAAGGCACTTCGTGAAAAAAGCCGGCCGACCATCATAATCTGTTACACACATATCGCTCATGGAAGCCCCAACAAACACGATACATCCTCTGCCCATGGCGAACCACTGGGCCCAGATGAAGTCAAAGCAACCAAAAAAAATATCGGTCTGCCTGAAGACAAGGACTTTTATGTTCCTGAAAAGGTTAAAGAACTCTTTTCCGCTCGTCTTGCAAAGCTGCAGAGAATGGAGGCAAAATGGCAAAAAAACTTTAAAAAATACTGCCAGTCCCACATGGACAAAGCCGATCTCTGGAAGAAGCATTTTGAGGATATTATTCCTGAGAATATCAATGATTTGCTTCCAACATTTGATCCGTCAAAACCTGTCGCTTCCCGTGCCGCATCCGGCTCGGTACTTCAGAAACTGGCGGCGGCAATACCCCAACTTGTCGGTGGTTCTGCCGATCTTGCCCCCAGCAACAAAAGTTTTATTAATAATGTTCCAGCTATTAAACCCGGTTCTTTCGCGGGACGGAATTTCCATTTCGGTGTCCGGGAACATGGAATGGGTTCCATTTTAAACGGTATTGTTCTTCACGGCGGATTTCATGTCTACGGCGCCACATTCTTTGTTTTCTCCGATTACTGCCGTCCGACATTACGTCTGGCCGCAATTATGAAACTGCCTGTAATTTATGTTTTCACACATGACAGTTTCTACGTCGGTGAAGATGGCCCGACACATGAGCCGGTGGAACAAATGGCAAGTCTGCGCTGTATGCCAAATATGACCGTCATACGTCCTGCAGATCCGACAGAAACTGCCGCGGCCTGGGTGGCCGCCCTGAAAAACAAAACTGGGCCGACAGCATTACTTCTTACAAGACAAAATCTGCCTGTTATTGACCGCAGCAAGTACCCCGCAGCATCAAGTCTCGAAAAAGGAGCCTATACACTCTTGCAGACCGGACAGGGTGCACCCAGTATGATACTCATCGCATCCGGCTCCGAGGTCAACCTTGCTGTGGAAGCTGCTGGTATTTTGTCGAAGGAACACAATGTGCGCGTGGTAAGCATGCCTTCCTGGGAACTCTTTGAAAAACAGTCTGCTACGTACAGAAATGAAGTTCTTCCGCAGACTTGCCACATGAAACTTGCCGTGGAAGCCGGCTGTTCAATGGGATGGCAAAAATATACCGGCGACCGTGGTCGAACAATCTGTCTTGATCGTTTTGGTGCTTCTGCACCTTACAAGGTCCTGGCGGAAAAATTCGGTTTTACTGTTCAAAACGTGGTTTCTGTGGCAAAAGAAATGGCTGCGGCAAATCGTTAAAAAACTATAGGCCTTAATAATATATAATAAGGAATTAAGTTATGGCCCGTTTCATCATTCGAGGGGGCAAACGTCTAAGTGGATTTCATAAATCCCCGGGAAACAAGAATGCAGTTCTTCCCATGCTTGCCGCATGTGTTCTAACGGATAAACCGATCACACTGCGGAACATTCCGCTGATAGACGATGTGCGTACAATGCTTGCAATCCTGGATGATCTTGGCGTAACCGTAGACCTGACAGGGCATTCTGTGACATTATGTGCGAAGGGTTTGAGAAAAAGTAAACTCAATGCCGAGTTATGCAGAAAAGTCCGTTCTTCCCTTCTGTTCGCCGGTCCTATGACTGCCCGGCTTGGACATGTAACATTATCACCTCCCGGTGGTGATATAATTGGCAGGCGCCGAATAGATACCCACTTAGATGGCCTTAAGTCTCTGGGCATTCAAGTTAAAGGAAACAGTCAATTTGTTTTTTCCTGCCGTAAGCTTGGCGGCTCCAGCATACTTCTGGATGAAGCAAGTGTAACTGCTACAGAAAATATTCTGATGGCCGCTGTTTTAGCCAAGGGAAAGACTTCCATATTCAATGCGGCCTGTGAACCGCACATTCAGGACCTCTGCATTATGTTGAATAATATGGGTGCACAGATTACAGGCGTTGGCACCAATTTTCTTAAAATCAATGGAGTGGAATCTCTTCGCGGTATAAGTCATACCGTCGGTCCGGATTATATCGACATGGCAAGTTTTATTACCGCTGCAGCAGTAACCGGTGGAGATCTCAAGATTGAAGATCCTTCCAAAGACCATTTACAGATTGTTTCGCGTACATTTGGCAAACTTGGAATCAATTGGCACTATGGGAAAAATTTTCTGCACCTTAAATCGAATCAAAGGTTCCGTGTACAAAACGATTTTGCTTCTGCTATCCCAAAGATAGAAGATGGCGTCTGGCCTAATTTTCCCTCTGATTTAATGAGTGTTGCCATCGTATTGGCAACACAGGCACGGGGAACAGTGCTCTTCTTTGAAAAGATGTTTGAAAGTCGTATGTATTTCGTGGACCGTCTGATAGAAATGGGCGCCCAAATTGTACAGTGTGATCCACACCGCGTTGTAGTGGCCGGCGGGGCAAAATTACACGGTATTCATCTTTCCAGTCCTGATATTCGCGCAGGAATGGCGCTGCTTATTGCCGCACTGTGTGCCAGGGGTGAAAGCATAGTGGATAACGCTCAAACCATTGATCGTGGATATGAACAGGTTGATCACAAACTTCGCAGGCTTGGTGCTGACATTGAAAGAATTAATTAGCTGTCTCTGTATTTAATCAGTTTATGCGGATCATAATTCAGAGGCAGGTTTTTCGGCATCGTCCTTCTTTTTTTCCTTATGCTTTCTGGGATGCTCACTATCACCTTTTTGACTCCGCATTTCTCCTTCACTACGCATTTGTTTCACACGTTTCTGAACCATTTCCCTTACCTTGTTGATCTGTTCAGGAGTAAGTGTTTTCTTTACAAGTAACATTTGTCTGATACGGACTTTGGCCATTTCTGTTCTTATCTTTCCCGCTTTTTCAACCGCGGTAAAAAGGGCATTTTCATCTACCGAGTCTCCGGTCATAATTTTTGCCTGTTCCAACCCCGACTCTTTTAACTGCTTCTGAAAATCTTCAAACTGTTTTTTCATTTCCGCCAATGAATTTTTCAGGGTCTTCACCTGTTCTTCTGACAGTCCAACTTCTGATGCCACTTGGGGGTTATTTACTATTTTCCCTATAATTGCATCCTGTATCCCGCCATCACTGCCCATTTTAAGGCCGCCTTCACGCATGAAGGCTTTTTCTCCCCGAAAACCACTTTCATGCTGTTTTACTCGCATTTCTTTGCCACTTTCCTTGTCCTGCTTCTGATCCTGACTAAGACATTTATTTGCTGTAATCAAACTGCCTGCACATATAAACAGCATAAAATACAATATTCTCATGAAGATCTCCTTCGTCCTTTTGCCAGTCTTTGCCTGTACAACGCGTAATTGTATTGATTTATTGCAGGGAAAAAATCAAACCTCAAACTTCTTTTCACAAGGCACCAGATACCGCCATCCTGTCTGGGTAACTACAATTGTATCTTCTATACGAACCCCGCCTATCCCGGGATAATAAAGACCAGGTTCAATTGTTATAACATTACCCGATTTAAGGCGGCCTTCTGCTGTTGAAATGGATGGTGCTTCATGTATTGAAAGACCTACCCCATGACCCGTACTGTGAATAAAGCCTGTTCCTTTTCCATCCAAAATACTACTGGAAAGACCACGCCGGTTGAATTCCTCCACAACTGCGCGATGTACTGTTGAACAATTTACTCCGGCTTTAACATGATTCAGGGCAATAGTCTGTGCCGCTTTTACAGCATGATAAACCCTCTTCATAAATGACGAGGCACTTCCTTTCACCACGGTACGTGTAAGGTCACCCCAGTATCCATGAGTCATATTACGCGGGAAAATATCAATCACAATGGTTTCACCGGCACGAAGAATTCCCGAACCATTCTCATGAGGATCTGCTGCCTGCGGACCCCAGGCAACAATGGTATCCTTTGTCATACAGTTATGTTCGAACAGAATCCTCGCGATGAGTTTACGGACATATTCCGAGGTAATTATCCTGCCGCGATACCTGAGGCAACCGGCGTTGTCTATTTCCGAGTCCGTTATCAGCGTTATGGCGGCCCGCATTGCAATAACCGCAGCCTGCTGGGATTCGCGAATTTTCCGAAGTTCATCCTGTGTTTTTACTGCACGTTCAGGAAATAGCTCCTTGGTTGCCACTGATACATTAATTCCCCTTTTTTCAAGATATCTTGCTATACCATGTGGAAATAAATACGGTACCGTTACCGTTTTGATTTTAAGTCTCTTTAAAAGATAAAAAACCCACTTGCGAATCTTTCCTTTTCCAACTCCTTGCAATCCAAGAGTTTCAGGCGTAAAAACTTGTACTGGCATTCCTGTCCGGCTTGCGCGTCCAAACTCCATTTGCGGTACAACCAGGTAATTTGCAATACCTGACTTTAGAAAAACAACAGGATCTGGTGCACGAAATTTGCTGGCATACTCTATAGAAGGAAAAGTATCTGTATTTCCCACTAAAAGCACATGTTTTGCCGATTCTTTTTTCATTATGTTTTATTCTGTTCCTTAATAACAGTAATAATTCGTACCTAAACGACGCATTATCTTCAAGTTTCTTTACAAAACCTTTTTTGTACCCATACAAAAATTCCAATAATAGTCAGTAATTTTTTTCCCATTGCGCATATTTTGTTCCATTCGCTGTAAAAGTATTATAGAAAATCAGTTAGTTCATAACCTGTTAATAAGCTGTGAATACATTTAAAGTATGTTTTTATTTTTTTCCTTGTTTTAAATTCCGCAATATTGTCCACTGTTGCCGTTATAGAAATTACTTTATTTAAAAATGAATTTGATGGACACGGTATCAGGTTTTGCCTGGTGCCCGCTTTTTTGTTGGAGACAATTTGGTGAGTAAAGAAGACGCAATAGCTCTTTGGTCTAAAGCATGCAAACATCTTGAGGAGGTTCTTCCTGGGGATGTTTTCTCCCGCTGGATTGCCGTAATAGAAGCAGCAGAACTTTCAGAAGATATTTTGACACTTGTGGTTGACAATGACTTCTATCAGTCCTGGTTGGAAGAAAATTATTTATCACACATCAATAAAGCTGTTGCGGCTGTTTCTGGAACGCAATACAACATCAAGTTTGCCATCCGGGAAGAGAGTATAATAAGTTCAACACCTTCCGAAATACCAGAAGACCTCGGTACAAAAAAGAAAGCAATTCGTGACCGGCTCCCAAAGCGGAATCAGCCGCAATCAACACTTAATCCAAAATATGTTTTTGCGGAATTTATTGTCGGCTCCTCGAACAGTTTTGCACATGCGGCGTCATTGGCTGTTGCCCAAGCGCCTGCACGCGCATATAATCCATTATTCATTTATGGCGGAACGGGCCTCGGCAAAACCCACATTATGCAAGCTATTGGACACCATGTTCTTGCAACTTCCAGGGCCACTGTTTGTTATCTGTCTTCAGAGGAATTTACCAACGAATATATTGAAGCGCTTCAAAACAGAAGCCTAGTTCAATTCAGAAAGAAATATAGGAATACAGATTTACTGTTGATAGACGATATTCATTTCCTTGCCGGTAAAGAACGTTTGCAGGAAGAATTTTTTCATACGTTTAATGCTCTCTTTGATGCGCACAAGCAGATAGTCATGACCAGTGACCGGCCGGCCAATGAAATTACCCGGCTTGAACAGCGTCTTGTTTCCCGTTTTGAATGGGGTTTGGTAACAGAGCTTGTTCCGCCCGATCTTGAAACTCGCATCGCGATCCTCCGGCATAAACAGGCACAGACAAATATTACGCTTCCTGATGAGCTCATAACTTATATAGCACAAAATATCCGTTCTAATATACGCCGTCTTGAAGGAGCTCTTATCCGTGCTGTTTCATACTCTTCTCTCACCGGGCACAAATTAACATTGGAGGCCCTGCAATATCTCCTGCGAGATACAATCGATCAGGAAAAGCAGGCGGAAGTTACTTTTGATAAAATTCAGAAGGCAGTTGCTGAACATTACGATATACGACTTGCTGATATGACAAGCAAACACCGTCCGCAAGCTATTGTAGGTCCCAGGCAGGTAGCCATGTACCTTTGCAGAAGAATGACTCGTGCATCTCTGCCTGATATTGCCAACGCTTTCAGTAAAACTCACGCCACTATTCTCCATGCTTACAAATCTATTGACTCTCGAATGGATGTTGATAATGACCTTAAGCAGGATATATTGAAAATATCACAGAAGCTTGGTCGTTCACTGGATATTAACAGTTGTGAAAAAAAGACTGTTGATTTGTGTGAATAACAAAGTAGCAGAAATAACCTGCATACTATTGTGAAGTTATAGTATATAAATCAACAGTTGTAATTTATAGTATTTCTAGGATTTATTGGTTATATTGAAAGTTCTTAACAATTTAACGGTACATACTAATACGGTTAATTATAAATATATAGAAGTATTAACTTCTTAACACTGAAGAACCGAGGAAAGAAATGAAATTTAAAATTACAAAAGCTTCATTACTTGAGGGATTGCAAAGAGTGCAAAATATAGTTGGTACACGCAGTACTCTTCCTATTCTTGCAAATACTCTTGTTGTGGCGGAAGATAAAAAACTCAAGTTTACTACAACGGATATGGATGTAACCATTAGTTGTGTAGTTGAAGCGGAAGTACAAAAAGGTGGATCTACAACCTTGCCTGTAAAACGGCTTTCGGGAATCGTAAGAGAATTGCCTGATAAAAATATTGAGTTTGAAATAGATGATAAAGATGTAGCTACATTAAAATGTGAATCATCATTCTTTAAGATTATAGGGCTGAAAACAGATGAGTTTCCCCCTATGCCAAAGATAGAAACCAAGTATTCCTATCATTTGGATCAGGGAGTATTTAAAGAAATGCTTCGAAAAACTTCTTATGCTGCATCAACAGATGAAACACGTTATGTACTAAATGGAATACTTCTGAATTTTAAGGGTAATAAGCTTGCTATGGTGGCAACAGACGGGCGCAGACTGGCTCTTGTTGAACAGGAAGTAGAGTTTCCTAAAGAGGCCGAAATCAGCGTAATAGTTCCAACAAAAGCTGTGAATGAATTACTTCATACTTTAGGTGATGAAGGTGAGTTAAAAATTCGTGCTACGGCTATGCAGATTATATTTGAGTTTGGTACCGTTGTAATATCGTCGAAACTTATTGAAGGGACCTATCCAAATTTCCGCCAGGTGATTCCTGTAAAATGTGAAGAACGTATCACGGTGGAACGCGAATCCCTGTTGACGTCATTGAGAAGGGTTGCCTTGTTGACAAACGATAAGTCAAACGCCACAAAATTAACCTTTGGGAAAAATAAAATTGTTATTTCTACAATTACGCCCGATGTTGGGGAAGCCCGCGAAACAATACCAATAAAGTATACCGGCAAGGAAATTACAGTTGCTTTTAATCCGGAGTTTATGATGGATCCACTACGTAATCTTAGTAATGATGAAATTTTTGTTGAGCTTACGGATGATTTAAGTCCGGGTGTTATTAAGTGTGATATTCCATTTCTTTATGTTCTCATGCCGATGAGAATAAATTAGTTTTATTTTTTACACTGATTTATTATCGGATGGTATAGAAGTACATTCTTCTATTATCTTTTCCAGTCAGTAAATACAAGAAGACGATTTAATAATATTCAGTCTCGAGCTTGTTATTAATTCTGCCTGGTAGATTATTACATGGGATATCAGTGAAACTCATTCTAATTAGCGTGATTCTGAAACTGGCGAAAGTTTGGAAATGAGAACGAAAGGGATACAAATTGTCCTGTTGCTGATTTTATCCGTCTGTACATTGACAGGGGCGGAGTTTCTGCCAGTTGCTGTTTGGACAGACGCGGAGTGTTACCCGAACCCACCGGGGAAGTATATAGTGGAAAAAATGATCGATGACGACTTGGGAACCTATGCCTGTCTTCTGGATGACACGCGTACCGGAAAGAATATGAGTGTCTGTCCACAAAAGGCGGCACCTCCTGTAACCGCAACTTTTGTGTTGGATCTGGGTGTGGAACGAATGGTTTCAGGAATGCGTTTCGTAGCACGCAACGCCTGGGTCTATGTGCTGGCGAAGAATGTGAGCATTTCCGCTTGTGCCGACGCACAAGGCCGGGAGCAAATCCGACTACTCGTAGAGAAAAAAGACCTGCCCGCAACGTCCAACTCCAACTCTGCCTTTGTGAACTGGAACCCGGTCACGACTCGCTATTTGAAGGTTCGTGTTAATGACTCGTACCAGCAGCGTTATCCCGGGCCGTGGATGCCTGAGGCACAGATTCCCTGGTGCCGCAAAGTGGGGCTTCCGACAGCTGGTGATGGGAAGAATCTGAACATCCAGATAGCGGAAATCACTTGTTATGATGCACATCCTTCCGATTATCCTGTCAAGAACCCACCGGATATTGCATTCCCGCGGCACCGGCTTGAACGCGACTGGCTCTATCAGGATGCCGGGCTCGATATTGCCAGAGTCTTCACGTCAGGTAACGATAATGAAAAAGAGCGTTCCATGGTGCAGAAGGTTTTAGGGCGGGTTCCCGATAATAATCCCGGAGTGAGCATACTGTGGCAGAAGATGGATCAACTCGTCGAAGGTGAAGTCCCGGCTTGTGATCCGCGCTGGCGCTCGTTGTATCTCGATGCCTGCGCCGCGCGACGCGGGACACGTCTGCAAAATATGCGTGGGAAAGCCACCCAATTTATCTATGCTAAGCACTTTATTTTCGGCTGTATGCAAGGACTTGCCGGGAAATACGATATTCCCGACGAGCAGATCCGCGACTACACCTTTGGTTTCAAAAAGGGCGGGCAACTTTGTATGGGAACCCTGCTCGAGGATGGTACTGTCCAACATGAGGTGTTGCTTGAGAAGCCTGAAGGTGTCATCTGTTACCCGAATATTTCTTGGGACGCTCGGACACTAGTCTTTTCAATGCGTGACAATTTCGAAACAGATTCCTATTACCTCTATACAATGGACATGGCAACGCGTCGGGTGACTCAGATCACATTTCCTATCTTAAAAGACGGTAAGCCGTTACCTGTTGCCGACTGCGAACCAACATTCCTGCCGAACGGCCGCATTGTCTTTACATCGACACGCGATGTTCATATCAGCGACTGTTGGTACCGCGCCGGTGGAAACATCTATTCCTGCGATGCCGATGGAGGAAATATCCGCCGCCTGACATTCGACCAGCTCATGACGAACAACCCTCAAATACTGGAGGATGGTCGTATCGTCTTTACCCGCTGGGAGTACAATGACCGTAGCGCTCTCTTCACCCATCCGCTTATTTCTATGAATCCGGATGGCACAGCACAGACGGAATACTATGGAAATAACAGCATGTTCCCGGCGGCGATTATCCATGCGCGCGGCATTCCGGGTTCACAGAAAGTGATCGGTCTGATTGCAGGACATCACTCTATTTACAAGGGGAAGCTCGGTCTGATCGACCGCTCCAAGGGTATTCAGGCGGGCAAGGGTATCGAGTTTGTCAACACCAAGCTCAATGGGGATCTCGGACGCGAATCTGCCGACTTTATCAAGCCTGAACCACCTGATCCATCCAAACCCTACTTCGACCTGAAGATAGACGTTTTCGGACAGTTCGGTCCGCAGTACACGCATCCCTATGCGTTTGATGAGGAGAATTACCTGTGTTCATTCTGCCCGGAGGGGTATTTACCACCATTTGGCCCTTTTAATCCTCCACTAGGCGTCTATTACATGAAGCCAGACGGTGTGCGTGAGCTGCTGGCGTTCGATGACTGGCAAAGTACGGGCCAGATCATTCCCGTTATGGCCCGTACACCGCCACCGGTGCGCTCATCGTTTGTTGCCTCGCAGAATAATAACGGAGTCTACATCGTGCAGGACGTTTATCAAGGGCCTGGACTTGCTGGTATAGCACGTGGTACTGCAAAAAAAATCCGCGTTATAGCGTTGGAATACCGCGTTGCTCGCATGGGTTACGGACAGAACGGGGGCGAGTGCGAGACAGGGCTCTGCCAGACACCGATCTCGCTTAACAGCGGAAGTTGGGATGTCAAACATGTCCTAGGCGAGGTTGACATAGAGGACGATGGCAGTTGCAGCTTTGAGGTGCCCGCCCACACGCCAGTCTACTTTCAGGTGCTTGATGCCAAAGGCTATACCATCCAGTCCATGCGAAGTTGGTCGACGCTCCAGAACGGTGAGCATTTCTCCTGTATTGGCTGTCATGAGAACAAGATGAACGTGGTGGCGCAGGCAGCGAACACCCGTCAAACCACGGTGGCTCTTTCCAAGCCGTTCCAGAAGCTCAAGCCCTTTGCCGACAAGGAGCATCCATTGATCAGGCGACTCGCATCCCAGTACTGGTTGGATAGTGTGGAAAATTACCTAGGAGTTAACGCACCACGCTCGCTTGATGCAGACGCATCTGTGGATGGCTTCAGTTTTGTTCAGGACATCCAGCCCATTTTCGACAGGCACTGCGTGAGTTGCCACAACGCCTCAAAAATCGGGAAGAATAAAATCAGCCTGACAGGAGAGATGGCTAAGCCGGAGAGTGTGAAACTGATCGGCGAAGGACAAGTGGCCCCCAAACGCGCATACACGCAGTCCTACGTTACTATCACTACATCCGGCAATCCCGACAAGAACCCGTGGATGACATGGCTCAAGCCCCGCAGCCGCGCCGTGATGCTCCCACCGTACCACACGGGGGCGTGCAAGAGTAAAATCATGGATCATTTTGAAACCACTCACAACAATGTTAAGGTCAGCGAGAACGAAAAACGTACTTTCGCCTGTTGGTTGGATCTTCTTATTCCCTTCTGTGGTTCCTACACGCAGCACAACACGTGGACAGATGCTGAAAAGGCCGAATACAGCTATTTTCAGGAAAAGCGTCGCGCTTATGCCGCCGCCGAACTGGAATCGCTTCGTAGGTCTTCGAACTATTTTTAGGTAAACTGTAGTTCTTTATGGACTCTGGATTTTAGGCGAAAAAGTTGAATTTGCTTGAAAATAACAGGCATAGTTGCCAGAGTCCCAGTTCGCAAATTGCCGGATGGTGTAATGGTAGCACAACAGACTCTGGATCTGTTTGTCTAGGTTCAAGTCCTAGTCCGGCAGCCATACAACTCCTTGTCAGTTCCAATAGCAATCTGACAGTCTTGTCAACCAACTCGTAAGACTGATTACCAATCCGGCAGTCACGACGTATCAACCAGAATCTGATAGTATTCCCCTATGCTGGTTAACTATGAACAAGAAATATGGAACCAGATAATAGGCTGAATGAGACTTCTTCAACAATTTACTGAATGTATTAAAGCAGTATAAGCCGGTCCTATTACCGATGATGGAGGTTGGTATCGGCGTGTGCACTGGTCATTAATATACCTGATATTATTAATGCCGGTTACTCTGTCACCAGGCAGATGGAACTGTTTACGAGTGTGACGCAGATCTTTTTATTCAGAACAGCTGTTCCACCAAAAACCACCGGTGCGTCGAAGAGCTGTTCCAGGTTTTTTGTTCCTCCATCGCGGGAAATAACAGTGACAAACCCTTTAGCTGCCTGTTTCTCAACACTGTAGATACCGCCTGAGACCACCACCCCTGCAGGGCAAAGCACCATGGCTGTAACCTGATATTCAGAAGGAAGCGACAGCGTCCAGTCCGCTTTTGCCGACACCTTTTCACCAGCCTTGCCAACTTTCGCCAAAGTAAAATATGAAATATTCCTGTCATCCTTCATACTGCACACACCTGCTCCGTCCCAGCTCACCAAGCTACCGCTGATATTACCGTAGTTCATCTGCATATAAATACGATCGCCCAGTCTGGGCCAAGTCCAATCCACAAATCCTTCGCGACTGCGCGAACTATTTCCTACAAAAGGCGCAATTTCACTTTCCGGTTTCTTTAACGCCTGCTGCTCCGCCTCAAGTTTGGCGATCTGCTTCTCTATTGCTTCCTTTCCGGTTGTGGCTGTTTTCAACCTCAGCTTGGCCTGGTTGATACTATAACTAAAATATTGAAGTTTGGTTTGATACTCGCCTATAGCTTCAAGCGGGTTTTCGCGGATTTCACCATTCTTGAGATCCAGCCGCGTGTTCATGAGCTGCAACGTATCACCGGTCTTGAGAAGCAAATCATTGCGGCGCAATTTATGTACGTTGTCCGACGGCGGAAGGGCTCTCGACCAGACAACATCACCACTCTTAAGAGACAGGGCCCTGACCACGATGCCACCGTCCGACCCCTGGGTCCTCCCAGCCGAGGCATAAACCAGATCATCTGACACAAGAACGGTTCCGATTACCGGCCATACTGATTCCACCTTGCCATAGGACACCAGCCGTTCATCGCCGGGGGCCAACCGGCTTTTCCATTTCAACTTACCACTCTGACCATCAAGAGCGTAGATATACCCGTCATGTGAACCAAAAACGCAAACACCGTTTTGGATTGTTGGCGAAGAATCCACCCTGGCGCCAACAGTGAAGCACCATTTGATTCGACCGGTAGCCAGGTCCAGCCCGACTACCTGGTTGGCATCCATGACAGCAGTCACAACCACACCGCCTGCGACAGTCGGCGCGCTTAAGGAAGAATTCAAAAATTCACGCCAGTTTAGAGCAATTGGACTATCGAGTTTTGGGGTTGGAATCTTTTGCTGCCATTTCACATTAAGCTTGGACGGAAGCGAGACAGTCGTGCTGCTGCTGCGTGCTACACCTTGTCGAAACATAGGCCACTCGCCAGTGCCGGCATCAGGAGTTATAGGACGATCATAAGCTGTACCTTTTTCCACTACCGGTGCTTTCAGCATGTCAGCTTCGCCTGGTTCGGCACGAATCGGACCGAAACAGATGAATCCCGCAATCTGTGGCGGACAGCATGTGCACCAGTTCTGTGGCGTATATAAAGCTCCGTAAGCAGGTATCGAGGCAGTATAGCAGGCTCCCCTGGCACCGGCATAAATCATCGGCTTCCCACCCACACTGAACGCACAGCCGCGATTCCTGATGATTATGTCTCCTACAACATAACTTGGAGTGCAGACTGTCGCTCCAATTACATTTGATGAAATCCCGAGTTCTTTCCCGGTTGCCGGATCATACTTCTTGCCACTCATGTGAATGGCACCATCCAGCAAAACTGGAAGAGTTCCAGAAGCCGGCTGAATAAGACATTCACCCGTCTTGGCAGAAAGTACAGTAACATCGCTTTCCCTGGAGATCTGCCCCAGGATTACCGTCACAACGCCCAGTCCTGCCGTATCAACCCGCAGACTCACTGTCTCATAATTTGTTGGAGATAATTTCTCGGCTGTAACCTGCCACAGTTGTTTCCCCGTTTTCAGATCAAGGGCGACAATCGACTGGGCCGGACGTTTTGGATTTTCAACTTTGACCTTCGAGGAATCCCTGGGCTGTTGACGATGGCTCTCTTCTAGCAAATCCACTCCGGCACGTAATGAGGCAAACACCACTCCACCAGCACTGCGAATCGATGTGGCAAGATTAGGCATCTGCCATAGTCGTTTCCCGCTTGCGCAATCGAAAGCTTCGATCGTCCCTTCGCTTACTCCACTATGCATGCGTATGCGTTCCCAGGCATTGATCTTACTTTCACCGAGCCACGTGCCATCTTTCCAGTTGGCACTGACTACAATTCCCTGGTCAACCAGGATTTCGCCAGGCACGTGAGTTGTGACAATTATATTGACCGTGTCACCGGTAGCGGCGTCAAGTACCTGCAAAGCACCCTTCTCTGAAACTGTATAAACCCGGTCGCCCACCGCGGCAAACGGGGCCCAGTTCATGTACCAGAGACCACCGTAAAATACACGGCCGATTCGCTTGCGCCACAAAACAATGCCGTTAAACGCATCGTGAGCCGTGACATACTGATCAAGTTCTTCACCGATAAAATGTGCACCACTGAGGTTTTCGATCACCGAATCAGAAAAGGTAAAACACCGTCCGCCAATGATAGCCATAGCGCGGGTACTGGAATAACGGTTCTCATGACGTTTACTGTTATCGATATTGAATGGAAGCCCGCCATGCCAGAGGTAACCCACTGGGAATGTGATACCGGTATCACGTGAAACACGATTTCCATCAGGACCATGGACGTTGTGCGTCCATTCATCCATGGTTGTGGACAATTCCTTGGTTACCATCCGCCATTTTTTCGAATCGCGGACACAGAGCTTACCCCAGGGTGCCAAAACCCGCATTGCTTCTTTCTCATTGAACCCGGCGGCAGTTGCCTTACCAGGATCATTAACCACAACGAAATTCACCAGATTATTACGATAGGGCAAAGGATTTAACCCCAGACGTTCGAGGCTGACAAATCCGTCGCAGCCCTTCTTATTAATAAGCTTTCGTCCTTCCAGAAGTGATTTTTCATCAAGGGCAATACCATGAACCAGAATCTTTCCGGTGGACGCCAATTCAGTTGCCAGCTTTATGGATTCTGGCTTACCTGCACCGATAATAACGCATAGCCCCTGATCCCGCCCCCACAACTTGAGGAGCTGGCTTGCTTCATCACCACTACCGGCCTTTACCACATCCATTGAAGATAAAAGAATGATACATGACAAAAGAACCGACATTTTCGACAACGAAGTGGAATAGATCATGACTTGTCTCCTATAAGGTTACGACACCTGTTCTTTCGACTAAGGAAAGACCTTAACTTATTTAATTTCGCGCAGCAAGCTTTTGCCCCAGCTCGGGGTTATATTAACTCTACTTTTTATTGAAAGTCTGCAGATTGCTTGAACCGCAACAGCTGTTCCATTTGTCCTCTTCGTCATAAGCTGAAAGAAAACATTGGCAGACACCGTCCGGCAGTTTCGCGGAAACGATATTACCGTTCACTTCGGCGGGTAAAGACTTCCAGGCTCTCTTATGCCATGGCGTGACGTCGAAATCCAATGTATAGCAAAGCACGCAGCGCTTGATCCCTTTGCCTTTTTCGAGCAGTTCAGCACTGATCACGCTGTCCTTTATCGTGGATCGTCCAAGCTTTGGGAGCGGCGGAGTGCCCTTTAAAACGGCGTCTGCTATTCTGAAACTTGCAGTGAATTCATACCCGATATGGGCGTGTGGTAGTCGTATCACCATGGCTTCATTGACGAATGTGGGGGCTTCGTCAAAAGCGGCTTGAAGAGCTTCCGGCGTTATGTTCTGGTCGTTCGTGTTCGAAAGCCAGTATAAAGGAGATTTTGCGGCGTGGAGAAATCTACCGTTTATAAACGTTGAATTTGTCCTGTTGACGCCTCCGCAGTAAACTTGAAGCATAAACTTGAATCTGTCGTCCACCGCCGTGACCATTGAGCCATAAATACTTCCCCAGGAAATACCGATGAAACCTGTTTTGTCAGGATTGACTTTCGGCAGGCTCCTCAGAAGAGAATGCGCCAGAACTATATTTCCGACATTCGGAACATGCTCCTGCCTTTTCCCGCCTTCAAGAGGTACCTGCGTCAATTTAAGCTCGCTTCCGGTGTTTTTAAATGTGGGACGCTGATTATACCAGTCAAGCGAAATGACCGCATAACCGTGGCGGTTCCACAGCTTGACATACTTGGGATATGCTGTTCCGCCACCGCCATGAACCTGAACGATTGCGGGGAAACCGCCCTTTGGCACTTCGCCTTCCGGATAACCTATGTATGCAAAAACCGGCATTTTTACTCCGTTTACAGGCATCCCCTCGAACATTATAGCCTCAAGGCCTTCCGATTCACTGTCGGAAAAGCCAGCCGGCTTATATTTCGGAGGAGCTACCAGTTCTTTGGCGTTCCAATATTTCGCCGGATCGTCGCGAAAATTATCTGCGGACAAGCCTGTGTATGCAGCAAATATTATCATTGAAACTATCAAAGTTTTCATGGGTAATTGGCCAGTTTCGCCACGCGCTCGGCAGCCAGATTGTAGAGACATCCAAAAGTCCTCAACGATGTATCTCATGGTTTTTGATTTTCTTTGAAGAACTTAATGATCAGAGAAACGGCGTCCTTCGGCATTTCGTGTCCCCCGGGATGGAAATATGTCACCACTGGTGTATCAGTACTTGATGGATATTTTGCGCACATATTGTTTCCCCATTTGACGGGTTTAACATCACATCCGTTGATTTGCTTAACCATATTGACCGTGGCCTCTTGTATCTTAAACCTGATAATGGAATCTTTTCGTCCGGCAATATGCAGCATCGGCTTCGGGGTCATTAGATCAGGCGGTTTGCTGCTTGTGAGCGCATTTTGCAGTCCGGTCGCTACTGGCGCGACTGCGGCGAATATATCGCCGCGAGTCTGCCAGAGAAGATAGATGAAACTTGCACCGAGCGAATGGCCGGTAACGTAGATCCTGTTATTGTCTATGGAACTCTTTTCCCGAAGCGTCTCAAGTACCGCGTCCAGGAATTTAAGATCACGATCACCTTTCTCGCCGTAATTTAACTGCCATCCTGTATCACCTTTCATTTTTCCGCCGCTGATAGACATGGGAAGGCCCTGCATATAGACAATAACCGCATCTGGCCACTGGTCATGAAAAGCAAAATATTTGATAGTCGAATTAATGGAACTATTACGCCCATGAAACACAAAAACCAGCGGGAAAGTATTCGTTGTATCCGATTTGGGAATATACACTCCTGCCTCGCGGGGTACACCATCAACAGTCCATTTCATTAACGTAAGCCTGGGATCAGTCAGCCTGGTTTCTGCGGCAAAAGTCATACTTGTCGCGACGAGCAGCAGGGCAGTGAGAAGCTTGATTGTGTGTTTCATTATTTCTGACTATCAGAACAGTTACGTTCATTTTTTCAACAAGTCCAGATAGAAACTCAACTTTTCTTTCCCGGCTATCGGGCACAAATACCTTATAATGGTCACAAGTGCCATCGTTCACCAAGCTTCAGTCTTGACCTCCAGTAGAGCATTGGCCATCATTTCGCGGCTATTCAAAAGAATGCAGAAAGGGAGTCTGTACATGGGAGAAACTGGTAGCTTGAAATTAACATTACCGAACGATCTTTCATATCTGCCGATTGCCCTGCTCTGTGTCCGGGAAACGGCGCGCAAGTTCGGCTTTGGCGATGAGGATTTATACAAGATCGAAGTTGGACTGGAAGAATGTATTACCAATGTTATTGAACACGCTTTTGCCTCAGGCGAGACCAATACTTTCGATATCATTTGTGAACGAACTGCCCTTGGCATAACGGTGACCGTCAAAGAAAAAGGCATTCCTTTTGATCCCACCCGTCTGCCCCAGTATGAACCCGGGAAAGATCTGGAAGCGGCGTCAGGTTCCGGGCTCGGTGTCTTTCTAATGAAAAAGATGCTGGATGATGTCTCATTCCATAACCTCGGGGCCAATGGTAAGGAAACGCGGCTCATCAAATACCTGCCGAGCAAACGTATCGAAGAATACTATTCACAAGCCGAGTTAAAGGCCATGACTGCGCAGCAGGAAGCGCCTGTAATCCAGGAAAAGATCGAGTACGATGTGCGTGCTTTGCAACCGGACGAGGCGATAGAAGTCTCGCGTTGCGCATATAAGTCCCATGGCTACACGTTTTTTGACCAGCACATCTATTATCCCGACCGCCTGTTGGAACTGAATCGGTCCGGTCAATTGGTATCAGCCGTGGCGGTGACAAAAGATAACCGCTTCATGGGCCATGCCGCCCTCCATTACCCGTACCTGGGAGCCCGGATAGCGGAACTGACTTTTGTTTTTGTCAACGTGGAATACCGCGGGCAGGGTTGCATGAATCGTCTTTGCGAATATCTTTTCACGACGCCCAATAAATCCCCTTTATCGGGTGTGTATGCCTATGCCGTAACGAATCACGTTTTTACCCAAAAGGTAATGGTGAAATACGGCATTCAGGACTGCGGCCTGGAATTGGCTACCAGCCCGGAAACCTGGCTTTTCAAGGGAATTACACCCGAGAAGGAAGAGCATGTCCAGCGGATCAGTGTTGCGCTGAGTTTCAAGTACCTTGAACCGCCCACCCCGCTTACACTCTATCCCCCGCCCCAGCACCGGGAAATAGTCGAACAGCTTTATCACAACCTGGGCGCGAAAAACCACAACTACGCCGTACCAACTGGTTCTACTCCCGAATTACCAGCTCAGGATTCCGAAATAGAGACTGATATTCATGCCAGCGAACAGAATGTCGAAATTCTGATCAGGTGCTATGGAATCAATGTAATCAGGGAAATGCGCCTGCTCCTGCGTGACCTGTGTTTGAAACACATGGCGGCCATCAACCTGCTCCTGAACCTGGAAGATCCCGCTACCTATTTCCTGACCGGTGAATTTGAGCAAATGGGGTTCTTCTTTTCGGGCATCCTGCCCCGAACCGGGATTGGCGACGCCATAGTACTACAGTATCTTAATAATGTGGACTTCGATTATGACAAGGTGATGGTCTATACGGACACCGCTCGTAAGATCCTGGAATACATCAAGGCGCGTGATCCGAATGTAATCCGCTGACCAGCGGCCAACAACGGATCAATCAGTTCGCCGCCAGGTTCCTGATCGATTTATCCGCGAATTTATACTGGTTTTGCCTAATAGCCAGGTAATGAAAAAATGCTTTTGTTAACTGATTCATTCGGGTACGGTTTCCCTGATCGATAATGAATCTATCTGGTCACGCAAGGGAATGGGCTGCCGGCCGAAACGTAAGACGAAGAAAGGTAGAATGTGTAGATGAAGATCACAGAAAAAAAAGAAACTGATGTCACAATCCTGGTTCTGGAAGGCCGGCTCGATTCCATCACCTCCCCGGATGCGGAGAAACAGCTAATGGCCATACTTGATAAAGGAGCGCGCAAGCTGCTCCTGGATGCGAGCGGTATAGTCTATATAAGCAGTGCTGGCCTTCGGGTATTATTGACCGTGACCAAGAAAATCAACTCACTAGGTGGTAAGATTGTCTTGAGCAGACTTGGGCCACAGGTTCAAGGGATTATCGAACTTGCCGGATTTACCTCTTTCCTGCCGGTATTCAAGACAACCGAGGAAGCTTTGAAGACCCTGGCCTGACCAAATAGTAGGGCGTTGCGCAAACTAGTTGATGGATTGAAAAAGAATGTAGCGAATTAACCTTGCAGAAGCATCAAGGAACAACCGGCTGGACCCTAGAGCTGTACAACATCCTCGCTATAGTAGAGAGAAAGGAAAAGGAGAATGTAATCGCGAATGTGGCGGGTTATGAGAAAATTATGTTTAACATGTTCCCTCCCGTTGGCGCCAAGGCGTTTTGCATAGTCCGGGTCATTCAGGAGCTGTTTCAGGTAATATACGGTACCATCAATCGAATAAGTTAATATCCCGGAATATTTGTGTGTAATCTGCTGTGGGATACCTCCGACTGCGCCGGCAATGACAGGTTTTGATTTCCAAAGCGCTTCGGCGACAGTAAGACCAAAACCTTCCTTCAGAGATTTTTGGAGCACTACGGAAGAAGCCCGCTGTAATGCATTAATCTCGATGTCACTACCGGCCGGCAGAAGAAGAACGTGAATGTCCGGATCATCTGCAGCAGCGTTCCGGACATCTTCGAGCACCTTTGCGCCTTCAGGATCATCTGTTGCACCCCCGCCGGCAAGCACCAGCTGGCAGTCAACATACTGTTTAACTTTAAGATATGCTTTAATAACGCCAACCGGATCCTTGAGATAATCAAATCTTGAAATCTGGGTAACAATCTGACGCTGAGGATCTATGTTAAAGGATTCCAGCACGGACGTAATTGTTTCCTCAGGCAGGTCCCTGTTTTTGTCGCTGAGCGGATCAATGGAAGGCGCTATAAGTACCTGTGGTATGCTCAGCTGCCTGGAGAAAGATTGAGCGGAGAAAACAGCACTGTCATACCGTTCAATATAATCCCTGAGAAACGCCTCAATCTGGGCCGTCGGATTTGTAAAGTCAATGTGACAGCGCCAAACCCATTTTTTGCCAATATCCTTTTTCTTTTCAATAAGTCCGATCGGCTGGGAGTCGTGTATGAAAACAATATCACCATACGATGCCATGTCCGCGGCATTTTCCGCGTTGACCTGTTTGAAGAAATCGAACTCCTCGTCAGAAAAGGTTACGTCAACACCGTGTAACGCGTTATGTATCTTCTTTGTTATAAGAAAAAATTTCTCATTACCTTTGATCACATCCCATCTGGCATCCACTCCAAGCTGTTTGAAAAGAGGAACCATGTGGGCAAGTATCTCTGCCACACCGCCCCCTACGGCAGTCGAATTAACGTTTTGTATTACTTTCCCGCGCAGCTTGTCTGCCAGCAGAAACAGTTCTTCCACAACGCTTTCACCAACAATTGGCGAATATTCTTTAATGTTTCGCTGTGACATAGTCCCCTACAAGTTTAATTATTCGTTTCCGCAACCCTTCCAGAGTCATGGTGTATGGATCCAAACGTGCTATTTTCTTGGCAAGGTCCAATTCTCCGATTCCTTTAAACCATGCAACAAAATCACTTTCTTCTTTTTTAAGGCGAAGAGGGGCCTCGAACATATGGAAATACAAAGAATGAACAGTAACCATTTTGATTTGATTCAGGAACTCCCGAAGGTCATTTGCCACATGACCAGTAGGAAATACAAACGTTTGACAGCTTCTGAAATAGAAATCTTGTCCTTCGGGACATTCCATGGAATTCCGTTCATGCTTGAGCGAGGCCGTCAATATTTTGATGAATGCTTGTCTTAGATCTTCGATTCTGACGAAAGACACGGTGTCCACGCTTGCTATGGCCTCCGCAAGCCTGGCCTGGTTCAGTATGCTTCCTATCCAGTAGGCAAAATCGTTTGGCGGTTCGGGGGACAGGTAATGATGCTGCTGAAGGAAACGATGAGTATGATAATATATTGATGAACCAGGAACATTCTTGATGCCTTCCACCAGAGTTTCAACGTTATTGGCTTTTCGCCCGAGCACTTTAACCAGATGGGCCTGAGAATAAAATCTGAACGGTACCGCCATAAAAACCTTTTTGAAAAAGCCATAATGATCAGGTGCCTCCTTAACGTCAAGCCAACACTCAGAGAAATTCCCTCAATACAGCTCTTTTGGTCCCAGAATGTATTTTCCGGGAAATGAGGCTTGCCTTGTATGTGTCATGATGTATTTGTACATCTTGAACCTGTCTCCTTTGAAACAGGTTCCTGCATGTATTCAGGCCAGACGCGAGATTAGCGGAGATCAATAATGTACGATTATCGTGAACTTCTAACCAGTTTACCCGATGGAACTATTCGACAGCGCAATCCGTTAACTGATATCGAGGTCTGGACTATTCCAGGCCGTGCCGGTAAACAGGCTGCTAATGAGACCGTAACTGCGATCCAAGGCATTAAAAAACAAGAGCCTGAAAACTATTGCGATCTTTGTGAGGCGAAATACTTCAACACGCCCCCGGAAAAAGAGCGCCTGATAAAAAAGGATTCCGGGTATGTCTCCCTTCTGAACCTCGGCGCATCAGAGCTGTCCGTATCCAGACCCGTTTTCAGGCGTATACCCAACCTGTTTGAAATTGTAACTTTTGATTACTGGCGGAAGAAATCCAGGCTTGCCATGTCTCCGGAAAACAAACTGCGAAAGGAAAAATACCTCTCCAGCGAAAAAGGCCGTGCCCATGTGATTAACGCTGTTAACCTGAAGTTAAAGCGTCTCGGGAGAGAACCGTCTCAGGTTGATGACGGGGAGAAATTGTCCATGGCCGACGCTTTTTTCAGCGGCGGGCATGAAATGATTGTTGCCGGAATGCATTTTTTCCCTGGTTCCTGGCCTGAGTCACGGCTTTACTCTTCAGGTATAATGACTTCTGATGAGCATTTTCAATTCTTCAAGATTACAGTCAGCGGAATTGATTCCTGTTACAATACAAATCCCCATGCAAAATACGTGGTTGTTTTCCAGAACTGGCTGAAACCGGCAGGAGCATCATTCGATCACCTCCACAAACAAATTGTTGCTGTTGACAGGTACGGTGTCAATATGGACAGGCTATTGACATTGACTCGAAAGAATCCTGATATATTCAATCAGCTGGGACCGGAAATGGCTTCGAAATTCCATCTGATGATTGCCGAGAACGAACACGCTATGGCCTTTGCCGATATCGGGCACATGTATCCGACCGTAACCGTTCAGACGAGAAGCGGAAATACAGATCCATGTTGTTGCGGAGACCACCAGCTTCGCGGCATGTCTGATCTGGTTCATGCGGTTCATTGCGCGATGGGTAATTCCATACCATGTAACGAAGAATGGTATTATTCTCCGAGAGGATCGGATGTCATAATGCCATGGCGCGTGTGTATTAAACAGCGAATCAATACACCAGCGGGATTTGAAGGGATTACAGGAATATACATAAATCCCATAGATCCTTTGAATTTGAGGAATATTCTCTCCCGGCAACTTTTGGATGCAAAGGGAAAAGGGCTCATTGCTGGAAATTTATGCCTTAATGAGTTATGAATACCTGTGCGCTTGGTCTGGACGATTTTTTTATACAGGCAAGACGAGTATCGAATTGTTGAAAATAGAGTTTCAAGAAAACAACAAACCACACGAAACATGCAATTTAACCAGACCTTTCTGGTTCAATAACATTCTTTGTGAACGACAAAGGTTTGACATTGAATACACTTCTATCCTATTTTCTGCGGTTTTTAACGGGAACCCAAAAGGACGGGAAAAATGACAAAGCAGAAGACATATAAAATTGCATTGATCGGCGGGGATGGAACCGGCCCTGAAGTAGCCCGTGAGGGCGTCAAAGTCATGAAGACCGCGGCAGCAAAATTCGGATTCAAGCTGGACTTTACGGATTATGATTTTGGCGGAACGCGTTACCTCAAAACAGGCGAAATTCTTCCGGATTCTGCCATTGAAGAGGTGAAGAAACACCATGCAATTTATCTTGGTGCAATAGGTCATCCAGACGTCAAACCTGGAATTCTAGAAGTCGGAATTCTTTTAAAATTGCGGTTTGCGCTGGATCAGTACATTAACCTTCGCCCCGTAAAACTTTACCCCGGCGTGGAAACTCCGCTTAAGAACAAGAAGTCCGAAGATATTGATTTTGTGGTTGTTCGCGAGAATACAGGCGGTATTTATACAAGTATCGGTGGTGTTGTTCAAAAGGGAACACAAAATGAAATTGCTACACAGGTTATGGTTTATAGCCGGCCGGTTGTAGACCGTTGCATGCGCTATGCCTATGAATTGACACGTAAGCGTAACAGCAGGAAGAAAATGCTTACACTGGTTCATAAAAGCAATGTTCTGACATATTGCGGTGATCTGTGGGTCCGTGCTCATAAAGAGATGGGTGACCGGGATTATCCGGACATCAAGCAGGATTATAATCATGTCGATGCCTGTACAATGTGGTTTGTGAAACAGCCGGAATGGTATGATGTGATTGTAACAGAGAATCTGTTCGGAGACATCATTACCGATCTGGCGGCCATTATCCAGGGCGGGTTGGGAATTGCTGCAGGCGGCAATATTAATCCTGAAGGTGTATCAATGTTTGAACCGATGGGGGGAAGCGCGCCAAAATACACCGGTAAAAATGTTATTAACCCTCTTGCTGCAATATGCGCCGGCGGGATGATGCTGGATACACTGGGCGAAGAAAAGGCGGCGAAGGCCATTGATAAAGCCGTTACGGATTTATTGGCTTCCGGTAAGATTAAAAGCCTTGCCGCTGGTAAAATGGGTTATTCTACCACGGAGGTCGGGGATCTTGTCGCATCAGCGGTTTAAATAAGAAACACCGGGTAAAAGGTACAGTTGGAGCAAGCGAATGAGCAAATCATATTCAGTTGCAGTTGTCGGAGCAACCGGCGCGGTCGGTATCGAGATGATCAAAACTCTCGAGAAACGGAATTTTCCGGTAGGAAATCTGCGGCTTTTTGCATCTGAACGATCTGTTGGTAAAAAACTTCCGTTTCGCGGGAAACAGGTTGCAGTGGAACTTTTAAAAGCGGATGTTTTTAAAGGAATCAATTTTGCCCTTTTCAGCGCCGGCGCAACGAGGTCCAAAGAATTTGCACACAATGCGGCAAGTAATGGTGCCGTTGTAATTGATAATTCATCCGCATTCCGGATGGATGCGGATGTTCCCCTGGTTGTTCCCGAAATTAACCCGGAGGATTGTTTCAAACACAAAGGTATTATCGCGAACCCGAACTGCTGTACGATAGTAATGCTGGTTGTGGTTTATCCGCTTCACAAAGCAAACCCGATCAAAAGAATTGTCGTAGCCACCTACCAGGCTGCAAGCGGCGCTGGGGCCAAGGCCATGATGGAACTTGAGCAACAGACTGCCGATGTTCTTAAAGGAATCAAGAGCCTGAAAGTCGAGGCCCTTCCACAGAGGATTGCCTTCAATTTATTTCCTCAGGTCGATGCATTTCTGGAAAATGGTTATACCAAGGAAGAAATGAAATTTCAGAATGAGTCACGGAAAATCATGCATGCACCTGAACTTAAAGTGAGTGCAACCTGTGTGCGTGTTCCCGTCCTGAGGGCACACAGCGAAGCGGTCAACCTCGAGTTCGAGAAACCCATAACTGCCATGCAAGCGCGGGAAATACTTGAAAAAGCCCCGGGCGTGAAAGTTATAGATGATCCAGCCAACAGACGTTACCCCATGCCAATAGACGCTTCGGGTATGTATGATTGCCTTGTCGGACGCATACGGCAGGATATTTCACGTGACGATGGGCGTGGACTTGAACTGTTTATCAGTGGCGACCAACTGCTGAAAGGTGCTGCCCTGAACGCAGTGCAAATAGCCGAAGTACTGATACGTTGAATATCGTGGTTACGAAAGGTCGGCATTTCAAAAAAGATCACAAATGGGAAAAACCCTAAGAAACTCTGCCTGGTAAACTTTCGGGCGGTATCTCGATCTTAATGGTTCTGGCCATCTGTTCCAGGCTCTCGATAATGTCTGAACTTATCTTTATGGTTTTGGCCTTCAGATTTGCCACTACTGACAGGAAGTATTGCTCTCTCAGGGCATTGTATTTGCGGACATATGAGTTATAGACTAAAAGTGAAACCGTGTTACCAACTTCGTTTTCCATGACGATTAAAAGGTTTTTCGCTGCTTCTTTTGATACTTTGTCTGTTTTGCTCATCCCGTCGAATAGAATATCCATGGTACAGCAGAAACATTCTTCTCTTGTAAGTTCTATTTCATGTTTGCTGACTCCCATGGCAGATGTCTGCGGCATATCTGGTTTATGAACAGTTTTTACTAAATGCGTTCTTTCCAGGATTGGTTTCTTATCTGGAAACTGTTTGAATTTTTGCATATTAGAATGAGGAAGAAAACCTTTGGGATAATTATTTGCAGGTTTGCTGGAAGAAAATCCCATTTTTGCCAGATTCAGGGATATAGCTTTTCTCTTAATACCTGCAAGGCGGACCTTATCGGCTTCAGAAATTACAATTCTGGTGCCTGTCATATCAGCTAACCTCTTCTTTGCATCACCATCACTGATTCAGCTTTGCGAGTAATATAAGATCAATGTACTGAATTATACAACATAAGGATTGTAAAGTATTCGTGAAGAGATTATGGAGGTTTTAACAGTAATAACTGAGAAAAAGCCAGAATATGCTGTAGATTTAACCATTCCCATCATTCTTTTCAGTCCTCACAAAGCATTTATATTAAAAGAATTACAGAGAATAATAGCCAAAGTGCTCTTAATTGTCCATCCGGGTGACGCCCTGAATCTACGTGTAAGGTTTTCCCTTACAATGGATATTGGAAGGTGCATTATCCCAATCAATATCTCTTACGCAGAGTACTTACCTTTTGGAATGGGAATAAGAAATCTCGCTTATTCAAAATATGCGGACAACACGCCAGTATTTGAAGAAAGACGCAACTTTTTTTCTTATTTTCAGGTGGTTACCAAGTCTGCTATTTTAACCACCGCGCCTCCTCGCTCGATACTCCGGTAGGCTGCAATTCCAATGAGAGCCGCCATGGCGCCCTGCTGGACATCGGCACGTAATCCAAGGGGATCAGCCGCATCGGGTTCGCGGAAAATCATGTCCTGTATTGAAGAATCAGCGCCACCATGTCCACCTGTACGACGCTGTAAGTCCGTAATGACCTCTGATTTGCCGAAGTTGGGAGCAAAGCGTAATTCATTATTCTTGAAACCACCGCCCGAATAGGTGTTCCAGTCTATACGACCTTTACTACCGTTAAAATAAATGGCCTGTCCTTCATAAGGCAGGAAGGCATTTGCTGTATACGAAAGAATCACACCATTCTCGTATTTCACGATGACGGACATTGTATCGTAAATATTTATATTCATACGGTAAACACAACCGTCGTAAAGATAACCGTCTTCAGATTCACAATTGGCATACATCTTCATCAACCGTTCATTCTTGGTGATGTCCATGTAGTATTTGCATTCCTTGGTATGCTCACACTTTCTGCAATGCGTACTGCGGAAAGCGCCGTTACGTCCGTAGACGCGCAGATCACCGCGCGCCAAAACCTCGACAGGTTTCGAATTGACCCACCAGTTAACCTGGTCGAAATGATGGCAGGACTTGGTTACGAGCAATGTACCGGAGTTTTCTTTCAAGTGATGCCAGCGATGGAAATAACTCGATCCATGACTCGTGTTGAGATACTCGTGATAATCCACGGAAACCAGATCGCCAAGGGCCTTATCCATTATAAGCTGTTTTATCTTTTTTGCCTCGGGATAGTGACGCGCATTATGGGTTACGATGATTTTCTTTGAAGATTTCTTCTGGGCGTCGAGAATGGCCTGACACTGTTTTTCATCGGTACAAAGAGGTTTTTCCGAGATGACATCACAGCCGAGTTCAAGACCGCGCAGGATATAACGGCTGTGAATAGCATCAACTGTTGTAACAAGAACAGTATCGGCTTTTGTCTGCTTGATCATCAAATCAAAATCAGTAAAAGTCGGAGCAGATGTTCCAAGCAACTTCTGTACGGCTTCAACCCGTTTGCCGTTATTGTCACATAGGCCTACGAAATCCACTACGTCAGCGTAATTTTTCAGCATTTCTCCGCACCAGTACATACCGCGCCCGCCTGTGCCGACCAGGGCCACACGGCGTTTCCCGCCCGCCTGTGCCGCAAATGATGCCGCATTGTTCATTACGATTGTACTGGCCAGAACAACACCGCCGCCTTTCACCATAAAATCCCGCCTTGTCATATTGGTTTGCGAGTTCATAACGTTCCTTTCTTTGATGGTTTTAGATCTAGTGATTTTAATTTAAAATTATCCCAAATGATATTCTTTATTGGTTGTTATCATCATTACCGCGCACAACTGGAAGCTTGAGGATCGGTCTTTCTTACGAATTTCTGTACGCGGCGTCCAGTGATATCAGTGCAAAAAATATTTGCTTTCGAATCGAGCGCAATACCATGTAGCCAGTTCAGAGAACCGGGTTTTTCCTGTCCGTCTTCGGCCTTGGGTACTGCCCAGAGCTGAAGAAGTTTACCGTCAGTATTGAAACGCATGAATACCTGGTCTTTCGGCGGACAACCCAGCGGTGCAGTGGGATATTTGGGATCGAATTTCCAGATCATTGGAGATGATCCACACGCCCAGATCTCATCTTTCGGCGAAATCCAGAGTCCCCAGGGAACCATAATATTGCTCCACACGTCAAGTAACTGGCCTTTAAAGTCAAAAACCTGGATACGGGCATTGTTCCGGTCGGCAATGTAAACCCGACCCCTGGAGTCGCACACTACGGCATGAGGTATGCTGAAACAACCTGGTTCCGATCCCAGCCGGCCCCAGGAATTTATAAAGTGTCCCTCTTTGTCATAATGAACAACCCGCGCGTTACCATAACCATCGGTAATAAAAATGTCGCCGTTAAACGCGACCGTTACATCCGTTGGTTTAAAAAAATGTGAAGCGTCGCAACCTGAAACACCTTCGGTGCCCAGCGTTAACAATACTTTGCCATCCGGGGATCGCTTGGTGACTGTCTGTAGACGGACGTCCACAAGCCAGATGTTTCCTTCGGTATCAATTTTAAGCCCATGAGGGGCGGCATTGGTATTATTCACATGCCAGCTCCTGATAAAACGGCCATCGGGTCCGTAAACCTGCACTGCCGGGTTCGTGCGGGTATAAATCCAGACATTGTCCTGCTTGTCTATGGCTATTCCGGGCACCTGTCCCCAGGTAATATCAGAAGGACGTTGTGGCCAGGTCGGGTCCACTTCATACCACGTAACAGCATTAACGCGCGGGTAGTTACTGGTCTTTACACCCGTCGTAGCGATGTAATTGTTTGTTTGTGCATGGGCTGGTTGCAGAAAACAGCACGTTAAAAAGATCAAGCTGAAACCGGCATTTGATTTTATTTTTTTCATTTATAAACCCATTATATTTCTCTTTTTGAAGGTTAGTAAATTATTTGTGTTTCATTTTGCATAATTGAGCGGCAGTTTCATTCTTGCGAGATATACACTGGTTTTGCCTTCATGTGAACTGTAATAACTGACCCACAACATGCCATCGTGCCAAACAAGACCCGGGTAACTGGTGTCTCCGCCGCTGGGGAGCGTGACAAGCGGCTTGAGAGTGTCAGGGGTCATGCGCGCGATGAGCGTTGAACACTGCGGTTTACGCGTATAATCACGTGTGCCGGCAACAAACGATCCATCGGGCAACTGGATGAAATTCGGCCCGCCAAATTGATAGTTGTTTTCATGCCATGTCCACTGTTTATAAGGCGGATGCGTTATACCAACCCAGCCCATGCGACTGCCACCTTCCCGGCGGATCATAGCCATCAAATCGCCGTTACTTAGAAAACGGAGAGTTGTTTCGTTTGGCTTGCCGGAAACTTCCATGGGTGAAACAATGTCCCACTTCAGTCCATCACTGCTGCTGTAGAGATTTAAATTCCACTCGCGCGTGTTGTCGTTATGAATGGCTTTATAGGCGACCCCATATGCCTTGCCATTATACCAAGTAATGCGCCACAGCCATTCCCCTTCACCAACAATCTTGTACGGTGTTGTCCACGTCGAACCGTCAACAGAGAACATCACGCGGGGCTGACGTCCCTTAAGCTGCTTGGTGCCGAGATACACCGAACCGCCGCAAACGATCATCAGGCGATCGTCAGGTGTTATCGAAAACTTTGGGTCACGCAGGTCTATATCCTTCTCTGCCACAAGCGCAGCAGATTTCCAGTCCTGCCCATCGGCGGATGTAATAACACGGACCCTACCGTCGCCGCCAACATGACCTTCCGCCTCACGAAATGTGCACCACCAATGATTGTGCCATCTGACCAGATCGGTAAAGGCATTGTGTTCGCCGGTATCCCAGATCTTTCGGACCTCCGGTTGCGGCGGCTGATTACTATCTGAAGTTTGAGCTGATGTGACCATTGTAATCATGGCTGAAATCGTTACCACGAATAACGTAATAATGTGTTCTTGTAGAAAACCGGGAATCTTCATTTTGCAACCTCCGTGAAACACAGCGCAAACAAATCGGCATCTTTCATCATGAAACGCAGTCGTATAGACTGCCCGACCAGACTTCTGACATCATTACTTTTTTTCCATTGTACGGAACGTTCAATATCATTACCGAAAAGCTCAATATTTTCTTCCAGCGAAAAACCGGGGATCGGCTTGTTCGAAACATCCTGGATTTCGACACGAATACTTCCTGCAGCGGACGTGGCGAAGTTGAGCATCAACCGGTTCCCTTGGAACTTGAATGGTTTTGTAATCATTTCACCCGACTCATATCCTGCGTGTAGCGATGCGAAACCATCAAGCCGCATGCTGAAACGGCGCAGATGGGCACTTGGTTGTGCGTAATTCTGGTTGACGTAAACAGACATTTCGGCGGGACCGGTTTGGACGACATTAAGTGCGGGATATCCGCAGCGGGAAACCCATTCTGATAGGCGTAAACCCGGACGGATAAAAGCTTCCCGAAAAGTCTGGTTGTAAGTATATCCGTCCCGTGAGGTCAGGAGAACGGTATCAGAAACATCTTTTGCTGCTTTGTAATATGAAGGTGAAACCTGAAGGCGTTTTGCATCTTCATCGGTAATACCATGGCGGCCCGGCATGAAACGGGCAGCGGTGGCAATATAGATATGTGGCGCACGAAAGTAAGGGTGCGTCTGGCTGGTGTAGAAATGATATTCCTGGGGTGGTTGGAATTTCATAGGTTCCGGGTCAGTCCAGTGTTCAAAGTCAGAAGAACTTGTACGCGACATGGAGCGCAGTCCAGAAGGTGTCCAGTCCTTTGCCGTGGTAATACCTTTTGTGAAAATACGCAGGAAACAGACATAACGCTGTTCAATTTCGGACCAGAAACATACGTTTTGAGAATCGAATGCGCCGCGCGTAACAACCGGTTTATTATATATGTCCCGCCAGTGAATACCGTCTTCAGAGGCAAGAGCATGCAGGCCGCCAGTTGCGTTTTTATCGAGCAATCCTCCAAGGGCCTTAAATCGTTCCGTGCGTGGCACACTTGGTCGCGTGTCCAGAAATGGACTGAAATTATGTGTTATTCCTGTACCGGTCAGGATGACATTATTATCTTTTGAACCTGCAATTTCGTGCAGACCGAGTTTCGGTTTTCTCCACACCAGTCCATCATCACTTTCGGCATAACAGGTGACTTCGCCCTTGCCGTCGGCACCGCCATCTTTGCCACGGTAATAAAGAAGATATTTTGTACTGTCTTTTATGATAGTACAGTAAGCACAGAACATGCCTTCCCACGGCTGGTCAAAGCGCAAGACTTCTCCCGCGTCACGTGGTTCATACAAACGGAGTTCAACACCGCGCATTGACTGAATTAGATAATTATCGACAAAAATTTCCCGTCGCCCTGTTAGATTTAAAGTAGGTTCGTCTGCCCAACCTGCCGTGGCCAACACCAGCCATGCGATTCCATAGATACCAATGTGCTGGAAAAGGAGCTTTTGTGAGGTAAACCAGGCAAACATTTTATTCCTGAGTTGCATGAAAGTATGGCGACAAACTCAATCAAACCATCTCAGCAACGTCAACCCATTTGTGAACTTGAAAATAATGAATCGGATTGAAAAACAGGTTTTTGTTGATTATCCTTAAAATTTGCTATGAAGAAAACAACGTCTAAAGTCCCCGTGGTTTTCGGGCGACCATTAGCAAGGCTCTCGCCGGCCCGGCGAAAGGCGCTCCTGGCGAAGCGCGAAGCATGGTTACGTGAAATTGATCCGACACATCTGTTCCATCGTCTGTTCGATGTAATTCCAGGCGTCTATTTCTTCGCAAAGAACAAACAGGGTGAAATGATGTTTTTCAGTCAGGGCATCCTTGATCTTTATCATATCACTGATGAAGCGGCCGTTATAGGCATGACGGACTTTGATTTGAATCCCGTTGATATGGCCCAGTCCTATGTACAGGATGACGCACGCATTTACGCCACCGGCAAGCCGCTTCTTAATCGCGTAGAATTGTGGTTCGACAGGTTTGGGATGCCTGACTGGTCCGTGGTCAACAAAATGCTTATTCGTTCCCGCACAGGGAAAGTTATCGGTATCATGGGTTGTTCGCAGAGTTATGAAGAGCGTGCGAAACTGTTGCAGCCATTTCAAGGTATCTCAAAAGCTGTGAACCATTTCCGGCAGAACTATCATGAGGACATAAGTATTCGCGAACTGGCGCGTCTTTCAGGATTATCACCCCGGCAACGGGAACGTAAATCCAGGGCCACTTTGGGCGTTAGCCCGAAACATTTCCTCATTAAAGCGCGGTGGCTGGCCGAATGTCGAGCTTTGCGGGAAACGATAAAAAGCCTGGCAGAAATTGCATTCGATAGCGGTTTTGGTGATCAGAGTGCTTTTACCCGCCACTTTCGACGGCATATTGGAATGACGCCGGGCCAGTTTCGCCGTAAAGAAGTTGTGAAATAATTTAGCTGTTTTCTACCCGGACTATTGAGGATTGGCTTTAAGACGACGCAGCCAGGTTCGGGGGTTTATATCCATTACCCGTTGCAGTGTCCTCCGGAAATGAAGTAGACTGGAGAATCCACATGCAGCAGCTATAAATGTTGCCGAATGTTCACCAGTCTTGGCCATAGTCTGGGCACGTGAAAGTCGGATGGACTGAAGTTCCTGACCAATAGTACGACCAAGGTAACGACGGAACAAAGCCATCAGACGGTTAAGAGAAAGACCGGTACTTTCTGCGATTAAAGGAAGAGTGATATCGGAACGATGATAATTTTCTCTGATAAAATTAATAGCTTTTGATACTTGAGAATTGGGTACTGCAATCATGTCTGTACTGCGTCTTTCTTCGACACCCAGCGGCGGAATTATTATCGGAGAACGAGGTGCTCGCTTACCTGCCATTAAATGATCAAGCAATTCGCAAGCCAGGCGGGATCGCTTGGCGAAGTCAACAATAACACTAGACAGGGAAACTGGAGCAAAATCACATACCATGCTTTCATTACCACATCCCATCACAGCTACTTGTTCCGGAACGCTGAGACCAGCGGATGTACAGGCATCGAGGACAATGAGCGCTGTGTCATCATTCGTGGCAAATACAGCCAGGGGTGTTGTCAGTTGACGAAGTTTCGAGGCCAGCCAGTCTGAACGGCGCCATCCTTTTGTATGTTGCCTTGGCCGGCTGTATTTCGGGAACTCCAGTAACGTGACATTTTTGCCGTGCTTGTTAACTGTCCTGTTAAATCCTTCATAACGTAATTTTGCGCTGTTATCATTAATGTCCGGACAACAGAAAGCAAAACTGGAATATCCATGGTCAATAAAATATCTGGCAGCCATACAACCCATGGCATTGTTGTCAAAGAAGACACGGGGAATATCAATAACATGCGCCATATCGGCATGGAGGTCCACAGCCGGGACTTTGGCTTTCCGAATAAACTCTATAAATTCCGGTCGCGAGCCATATCCGCCAAGCAGGCAGATTATTCCGTCAACGGGAGTGTCCATGAGCAATCGTCCCGTTCGCATTACCTGAAGATCAAGCAGCCAGTTTGCCTGCCGGGCATATGCCACTATACCTTCATGAATTGTCGAAGCATACCAGCCGAGCAGCAGCAGTACCCGTTTCCAGGGTGTTTTGCCGGACTTTAATTGTTTATTGGACATCAGTAGATGATGGAACAGGCAAAAACATGGGTCAACCATAAATGATTCATTTGATGAGAAAAATGATGCCTTGTTCACATGGTACGGTTTTGATATATTTCATGCATTCAAAAGGCCGGTACAGTGCGGTTACTGAAAATCCGGAGCAAAACCGTGCCGACCTGCCTGCCGGCAGGCAGGAATAACATACCCGGACAAAACCACTGTGGCAGAAAATCCTGCCATGAAAACAGGAGAGAACCTATGAAAATCAATCGCAGAGAATTTATCACGAAAAGCAGTCTTGTGGGTTTTGGACTTGCCGGAGGAAGTTTGTTACAGGGTTGTGCCACAATACAAGGTGGTAACGGTGGTAATGACACTGCCAGCGTGGGCAGGAAACTGGAGAAGAATCATGTACAACGGTTCAACATGTCGGGTTTCGCGGTGCCACCTCTTGAGAAAGTTCGTGTCGGAATCATTGGAACCGGCCAGCGCGGACCGGCATACGTCAGCAACTTGAGGTATATTGAAGGTGTTGAGATAAAAGCCTTGTGTGATATCAGGCCGGAAAAAGTTAATGCAGCAAAAGCACGGTTGAAGGGAACGCCACATAACCCCGATGTTTATACCGGCGAAGAAGACTGGAAAAAAGTTTGTGAACGGGAGGATATTGACCTGGTGGTGGTTACTACGCCCTGGTATATGCACGCGATGATGGCGGTTTATGCCATGAAACATGGTAAACACGCGGCTTCCGAGGTATCAGCGGCCGGGACAATTGAAGAGTGCTGGCTTCTGGTAGAGACAGCCGAGCAGATGCGGCGGCATTGCATGATGATGGCAAACAGCTGTTACCTGCCATTCCAGCTTCTGACACTTAATATGGCACGCCAGGGAATTTTTGGGGAGGTGGTTCACGGTGACTGTGCCTATAATACCAGTAAGATGAGAAATAATTTCTCAAAAAGTATGTACTGGGACATGTGGTGGCTCAGGCAATACGCTTCACGAAAAGGAAACATCTACCCGATTCACGGACTGGGACCAGTGAGCACAATTATGAACATCAACCGTGGCGACAAATTCGAATTCCTCGTTTCGGTTGAAAGTAATGATTTTATGATGAAAGAAAAAGCCCGGGAACTTGCTGCCACGGACGATTTCTTTAAACCTTTTGCTGAAAAAAATTACAGAGGTAATATGAGTGTAACCACCATCCGGACTACAATGGGACGCACCATCACGCTTCAACATGATGCCACCGACCCATCACCGCATAATAACATTCATGGAATTTACGGGACCAAAGGGGCAGCACTCTATGATCCACAACCACCAAGACTTTCCATCGGAAACCATGCATGGGTGTCGCCGGAGGAATTCAAGACACTGGAAAAGAAATACACCCCGAAAATCACCCAGCAGTTGAGTGAATTAGCCAAACAGATCGGGGCTGGGCATGGCGGTACCGACTTGCTGGAGACCTGGAGGCTGATCGACTGCCTTCGCAACGGTTTGCCGCTCGACATGGATGTTTACGATGCGGCGGCCTGGAGCTCTGTCGTGCCGTTAAGCCAGTGGTCAGTGCTCAACCGTTCGAATTCCATAGATGTTCCGGATTTCACAGCCGGCGCATGGAAGACTAACAAACCGAATATGGATATCAATTTGGAACGGGGCGGTAATACAAAAGTAATTGTTTAATCAGAAAATTGTTCTATAGAGCGAAACCATACCTGAACAAATTGTCCGGGAAGAGCAGAGTTGACAGGAAAACCGGTCATTACTTCAGATTTTTCCGGGACAATGCGAACAGCAAGGAAACATCAGGAGGCAAACAAAGCATGAACAAAACTACTGTTACCGGTAATCATCTCAGTTTTTTGCTTGCAGTTTTGTTGAATATTTTCCCGGGAATGTACACCCCGTGTTTTTGTGAAGAAAAGTCTGCCAGCCAGACGAAAACCGACATAATCCGGATGCCGTTATTGTATGAAACTGATTTTGAGCAGGGTGCTACAGACTGGGAACCAACGGATTCTGATGCCTGGCAGATCAAAAGTACTGATAAGGGAAAGGTGTACAGTCAGAGTAAAATGTGCAAATACAATCCTCCTTTCCGAAGCCCATTTAATATTTCCATTCTGAAGAATATAGTTGTTGAAGATTTTGTACTCGATGTCAGGGCGAAGAGTACAAAACAGGACTATCCTCATCGTGATCTGTGCATTTTTTTCGGGTATCAGGACCCCACCCATTTCTATTACGCCCATCTCGGGAAAAAGACTGATACCGGAGCAAACCAGGTGCATCTTGTTGATGGCGCACCGCGGCGACCGATATCAAAAAACCTGCCTGCCGAAAAACCGGGTATTCCCTGGGATGATGACTGGCACAACGTGCGCGTGGCACGAAATGTATCTGATGGTACCATTGAAGTGTTTTTTGATGATATGTCAAAACCCGTCACGAGCATCAGGGATTCTACTCTGAAACGGGGACGAGTCGGGTTGGGTTCCTTTGATGATACCGGTGACTTCGATGACTTTAAATTAAGGGGTATCAAGGCGGATAAAAAAACAGTGTATCGAATGATGCATTGCAATGCGGGTACAAAGACCGATGTTGTTACTTGGCAAAATGATCTGCGCACAAAGTTATTCAAACTGATGAAAATGGAGGATCTTATACCGAAAGTAGAATCGCTGCCGTTCGATGCCAGGGAAAACAAATCATGGAGTACCGAGAACTATACCGTCAAAGAAATGACCATCCAGTCTACACCTGGTCGAAGAATTGAAATAATAATAACCATGCCAAAAGATGAAAAAAAATCATTTCCAGCCGTAGTGTGTATTGGCGGCCATAGCTCAGTCAGATATTCTACTTATATTAATGGAAATGATTTTGCCGGCAAACCAACGATTTATAAAGGTTTTGCTTCCGAACTGGCGGCGAAGGGCTTTATCACAATATCTACATTAGTCAGTCAACATAAAGTATATGAATCTGATCGTACTTTGATGGGTGAACGATTATGGGACCTGATGCGGTGTGTCAGCTATCTAAAGTCATTACCGAATGTAGATAAGTCATGCATTGGTTGTGGTGGACTTTCGCTGGGCGGAGAGATGACAATGTGGCTTGCAGCCATGGATCTGCGTATTACAGCAGCGGACAGTTGCGGGTTCATGACTTATATGGACCAGATGGAACAGAATCACTGCATGTGTTGGAAGTTCTTCGGTCTACGAGAATTGGTCGACTACCCCGACATCTATGCTTTGATCGCTCCCAGGGCGCTTGAGTGCCAGAATGGACGAAAAGAACCATCCACTCAATTTACTCCCGAATTGGCTCAAAAGGCGATGAACGAAATCCGTCCTGTATATGCGTTGTTCGGTAAGTCCAATAGTCTTTCTCTAGATATCCACGACGGCGGACATGAAGTAGATCTACCGGCCTTGCTTGCATTCTTTGATAGGTGTTTGAAACGTTAATATTCAGGAGAAGTTTTTAGAAATGAGAGATAAAACGACTCTTAAACGAAGCGGCATTGTAAAAACGGTTGTTTAAATGAATTCTTCACTGACATCAAGACTGCCTGTTGAAATTGTGTTTCATCCTTCATGGTGGCATAAGAATGCAGGCATTACATTTGACAGGGATTTTTTCTTTCATCCTGCCCGCAGGGTGGAAGCGGAACAGTTGATGGAAAAGGTTTTATATGAGCGTTTCGGAAAATACGGACTTGGTTCGGAACGTGATATCCCCCAGCCTGTTATAGGCGCTGTACATAATGCCGCGGGTTATCTTCTCTCCGAGATGATGGGATGCAAAGTGGAATACAGTGAAAATTCGTCGCCGCAGGTAAGGTCTGCTGACATAGCAACGCTTGAAATCAAACCGCAGGATGCATTTCAAAGTCCGGCTTTTAAACAGTTTGTAAACCTTACGGACAAATTGAAGGAGAAGTATGGTTATTTAAAAGGAGATGTTAACTGGAATGGCATCCTCAATCTCGCGCTTGACCTGAGAGGACAGGAAATCATGATTGACATGTATGAAAGTCCTGACCAGGTCGGTCGTTTCTTTCGTCAAATTGCAACTGTTATCGAAACCTTTGTTGATGGTATCCAGAAGGAAACCGGGAGCTCTTCTATTTCGGTCAATCGAACTGTAAAACATCTGGACAAGCCGGTTTTCCTGCATTCGGAATGCAGTCACACCATGATTTCTGTAAAACAATACGAAGAAATCCTGATGCAGTTTGATATCGAATGGAGCAGAAAATATCGTCCTTTTGGTGTTCACTACTGCGGCAAGGATCCTCACCGTTATGCCGAATCATTTGCGAAGATTCCACATCTGGATTTTTTAGATGTGGGGTATGAAGGTGATGTTAAAATCCTGCGTAATCATTTGCCCGATACTTTTTTAAATATTCGCTTGAGCCCGGTCAAACTGATCGATCAATCTGTTGATGATATCAGGAATGAAATCAGAAAACTTGTAAGTGACAGTGGCAATCATGATCTTACTGGTGTATGCTGTATTAATATCGACGATAAAGTCAGTGATGATAAAATCACGGCCATTCTGGAAACCGTCAGAGAATTAAGAAATATACAAGGTGAATAAACGGGAGGTACAATGAAACAAAACAATTCTCAAACCACCGGAACTATATCCATAACACGGCGGCAATTCATACAGAGATCAGTTATGACAGCAGTATTTGCATGGCCAATGCTGGCCAGTGCGCGCATGTTTGGTACGAATGACGAAATCCGTGTTGCCGTCGTAGGCTGTGGTGGTCGTGGCGGAGCACATATCGCGGGTTTTGCGGGGCAAAAGGGTGTGAAAATCGTAGCAGTATGCGATCCAGACCGTCAGCGTCTGAAAGCAACCGCCGATATGATTGAGACTAAGTACAAATATCGTCCCGATGAGGTTGTGGACGTCCGCAAGTTGATGGAGCGAAAAGATATTGACGCGTTCAGTATAGCCACGATGCAGTACTGGCATTCATTGCCAACCATCTGGGCATGCGAGACGGGACGTGATGTCTATGTTGAAAAGCCCCTTGCCCATTTTATCTGGGAAGGGCGGCAGATGGTCAATGCGGCGCGTAAATATAATCGTTTGGTACAGGTCGGAACACAGGCCCGTTCGCGCGATACCGACAGACAGTCCTACGAGTTTATCCGTTCCGGCCAGCTGGGTAAGATCAAATACATCTTCTGCTTTGCCAACAAACCACGCAAACCCATAGGCAAGCGTACCGAGCCATTGCCGATTCCCGATTATGTGGACTATGAATTGTGGTGTGGGCCGGCGCGCAAGGAGCCAATCTACCGCGACAGGCTGCAGTACGATTGCAGTTTTATCTGGAACACCGGCGACGGCGAATCTGTCAACCAGGGCGTTCACGAGCTGGATATGGCACGTTGGGTTCTGGGAGAAACTGGTCTGCCGCGGCGAATGATGAGTATAGGTGGACGTTTTGTGTTCAATGACGCAGGCGAGGTACCGAATACACAAATATCTTACTACGATTATCCATCCGCGCCAATCATCTACGAAGTTCACAACATGCTCGCATCAAAGACCGCGACGGAGCCTCCAAACTATCGTAACAGTCGTACCGACACTTGTGTGCAGTGCGAAGGCGGCTATGTGATGATGCATGCCGGAGCAGTCATGGATAATGACGGCAAGCAGATCAAAAAATTTACCGGTAGCGAACGCCACTTCGAGAATTTCATTCAGGCAATGCGAAGTGGCAAACGTGAAGACCTTCATGCCGACATACTCGATGGTCATATCTCCACAAACATCTGCCACGCTGGTAACGTTTCCTACCGGCTCGGCCACAAGGCCAATGCTGCCGAAATGCGTGCACAGATAGGTGATCTGCCGCTGTTTCAGGAAACGCTCGACCATTACCTCACCCACCTTAAAGCTCATGAGATTGATCCTGGTGAGTCACTCCTTGGCCCTTGGCTTGAATGGGATGAGGAGAACGAGCGTTTCAAACACAACCGGAAGGCCAACAAACTTGTTCGCGGGTTCTATCGAAAACCGTTCGATGTACCAAAAGTAAAAATGTAATTGCCCGGTCTTTTTGCGTGGGTAGGAAACAATTGAATTAAAGTGAATCATTACAGGAGATAATCCAGATGGTTATAGGTGAAACATTAACACGACGACGATTCATGGGACGTACCTTGGCAGCTGCAGCAGTGGGGCTGGTAGCTCCACATTGGGCAACAGTTCCCTCATTGGCTGTGTCCAAATACGGACAAGCCGGCTGGCAGATTGCCTGTTATACCCGTCCTTGGAGCAAGTACGAGTATTCTGTAGCATTTGATGCCATCGCCGAAGCTGGTTTCAAGTATATTGGTTTTACTGGCATTAAATCGAAAACGGGACGGGTAATTGGTCCAGCAACTCCGTTGGAAGAAGCTCAGAAAATGGGCGAAGAAGCCAGAAAACGCGGTCTGGAAATTCCCAATGCTTACGGTGGCGGTATTCCGTCCGACCAGTCCGTCGAAGCAGGCATCAAGGCTCTGAGGAGTATGATTGACAACTGCTCCGCCGCCCATGTCTGGTCAGTGATGGTGGCAAGTCTTGGCAGTGAAAAGACATATCCACAGCATATCAAAGTTATCGCCGAATGCTGTAACTATGCCGTCGAAAAGGAAGTGGTCCTTGTACTTAAACCGCATGGTGGGTTGACCGCCAATGGTCCTTTACTGTGTAAAGCGATTGAGGACGTCAAACATAAGAATTTCACCGTGATGTACGATCCGGGTAACATTTATTTTTACTCCAATGGTGAAAATGACCCGGTAAACGACTGTGCAGCGCTCGACGGTTATGTGACAGGGATATCAGTCAAGGACTATAAACACCCCAAGCAGGTCGACGTTACTCCTGGAACTGGTCAGGTAAAATTTTCAGCCCTAATGGATCGGTTACGCAAGGGCGGCTTTACGCATGGTCCGTTGGTCATTGAATGCCTGAAATCCGGCGATCTGCCAGTCTTGCTTCAGGAAGCGAAAAAGGCGCGGAGCTTTGTCGAACAATTGATGGGCTCAAGTTAATTTATTTTTTGACTTACGCATTCGGCAGATAGGCCCCGAAATCCTTCAAACGGCGTTGAAGTTCTTTCACGTCAACATTATGAGTTGACACAGTTTTCCGGGCAACCATGGCGGAAGCAATACCCGCAGCTTGACCGGTAATAAAACAGCCGGGCATCACCCGGATCGAGCCGTGCACATAATGGTCACTACTGACACATCGCCCTGCAACGAGTACATTATCTAACCCGCGCGGTGTAAGAATTCGATACGGGATACCATAACTCTCACCGCTCTTGTAACGGAAAGTTTCGTCGAACTCTTTACGGTGCTGTTCATACGTGTCTTTACCAGGACGGGTCGGATGCAGATCGATCGGGTAACAGTATCGGCCGATTTCATCATTGAAAGTAGCCCGCCGCTTGTAGTCATCAAGTGACAGAACATAATCACCCGTAATACGACGGGTTTCACGGACTCCCAGCAGCGAACCGGTGGCTACCAGATGAATTTTTTCAAACCCCTTAAGATACTCCCGGTAATATTTTTCATATTCCTTGAGACTTTTTCTTCCCCATACCAGCGCCTTGGTGAGCGAAACTTCGTCGGTGCCATCAACACCAAAAGTGTGGCCAATGTTTCCACCGCCAAGATGTTCTCCGAAACGGTGCATACCGGTGAGGTGCTCATCCCGGATTGTAAAGACACCATCGGCAAAAGCTTTTTCCAGCATATGGCCATCCGGTTGGGGGATTTTTGGACGATTGGCAATCCATGTGTCCCAGTTAATATCACTCCATGTACTGCATAGGGTACCGGGCATAAGATTACCCTGCCCATCGCCTTTCTCAAAAGCCGCACCAGCCCATGCAGCCAGATCTCCATTGCCCGTTGCGTCAATATACACTTTTGCGCGGACTGCAAATAGACCACTGGGTGTTGAACAAATAACATGCGACACGTGACCGTTATTTGCTTCCACGCCGATAAGACAGGTATGAAATGTGAAAGCAGCTTTGGACTCGCTCACCATGTCATCATAAATACGTTTAAGCGTTTCAGTATCAATATTCCCTCCCGCTTTGAAAGGGGCCTGATGCGCCATGCGATCGTGAACTTCCTTGCCCACTCCACCGGCCAGAAAATTTTTTCCGCTGGAAAACTGCATGAATGCAGGTACCCGTGCCGCAGTTCCCATACCACCGAAACAACTGTGCCCTTCAACCAAATAAACACTTACACCCTGACTTCGGGCGGCTAAGGTTGCAGCCACACCTGCGGGGCCACCGCCAGCAATGAAGACATCAACATTGTGGCGTACAGGAATTGTCCGCTGAAAAACAATGGAAGACCCTGACACACGTTGTGGTTCCGGTTCTAATTTATTGACAGTTACTGTATCTGCGGCGGATGAGACTAAAGCCTGAGCAGTCCATGCCCCGGTAGCCAGACCCGACGCTTTCAGCCAGTCCCTGCGACTCCAGAGATTGTTCATGTTGACCTTTCCATAAGTAATAACACCTTACCGCTCGAAGGATGCGTCGAAAGCTGCTTTGTTGCCCGGGAATTCGAGCTTGCGTACAAACGCACAGGCTTCCTTTGCACCGTGTTCCCGTTCCATGCCACTGTCTTCCCATTCCACGGAAAGAGGACCATCATAACCGATATCATTCAGAGCGCGAATGATTTCCTCGAAATTCACTCCACCACGTCCCAGTGACCTGAAGTCCCAGCCTCGACGTGCATCACCAAAGTTAAGGTGACTGGCCAGGATACTGTTACGGCCATTGAGTTTGACCAGCGCATCCTTCATGTGAACATGATAAATCCGGTCGGGAAACGCACGAATGAATTCAGCAGGATCGATACCCTGCCAGATGAGATGACTCGGATCAAAATTGAACCCGAATTCTTTCCGGTAATTTATTGCTTTCAAGGCCCTTTCCGTTGTAACAATGTCAAACATGATTTCCGTTGGATGTACTTCCATGGCGAACTTGATCCCACATTCGGCAAAAACATCGAGGATCGGATTCCACCGTTCGGCAAACAGCTTGAAACCTTCCTCGATCGTTGATGGTGGCACCGGTGGAAACGAATAAAGAAGGTGCCAGATGCTTGAACCGGTAAAGCCATTTACAATTTTTACTCCAAGTTTTTTTGCCGCCCGGGCCGTGTCTTTCATTTCCTCAGCGGCGCGCTTGTTTACTCCGTCGGGATCACCATCACCCCAGACATAAGGAGGAAGAATACCTTTATGCCGGCTGTCGATCTTGTCGAGAACCGCCTGACCGACCAGGTGGTTGCTGATCGAGAAAACCTGCATGCCGTGTTTTTTCAGTGTCTCGCGTTTCTTTGTGCAATAATCGGACTGGGTCAAAGCCTTTTTGACTTCAAAGTGATCACCCCAGCAGGCCAGTTCCAGCCCGTCATATCCGAAGGCTTTACATTTTGCTGCGAGTGTTTCCAGGGGCAGGTCTGCCCACTGTCCGGTTACTAATGTTACAGGTCTTGCCATAGCCAGTTCCTCCTTTTATTTTTTAGATGTTTTGTTTTGCAGGTTGCAGTCGTCGGAACGCTTCGCCACAGGCCCGGTAATTCCGTTGTGACATACCCATACTGCTGTACTCCTCCACATAACCGATGAATCCACCACAGGATGTACCAAGCAGTTTATGCAACCTTTCGGCTTCTTCGTAAATCTCTTCTACCGTGCCCGTGATTGAAACTGTCTGGTAACTGATTGGCATTAAAAAACATTGTTTGCCGCGCAGTTCCGGAGCAACCGAATCAAATTCGAATACGTTTGGCTGTGAGATATTCAAAACGTCCACACCTATCTCGTGAAAATCTCCGGCGATGAGAGTGAAATTACCACAACAGTGAAACCACACATGTAACCCGAGTTCGTGCGCCAGGTCAAATTGCCGTTTATATCTAGGTTTGTATAATTCCCGCCATGAATCTGGGGAAATCATCATTCCGCGCTGGGTGGCCCAATCATCCGCAAAATGAATGCCGTGAAACCCGTGCCGGGCAGCCAGTCGTATCAATTCACATTCGAAATCGAAAATCATGTCCAGTAACCGTGCAAACTGCTCCGGCTCAAGAAATGGATCTTCCATTGAATTTTCGAAGCCCCGCAGGAGCATGTAAACCGTGAATCCACTCAGGTCCAGCGAAGCCAGCCGATATCGGTCTTCGCATTGGGCAAGAAACTGCGGTAACCCGGCAGTCCTCTCCTCTTCGCGCAGTTTTGGAGGATGCAGTTTTTTGACGGATTGCCAGTCGGGCAGTAATGGTTCTTTCGGATGGCCCATCGTGCCATCGTTAAGTTTTTCCAACCGATAACCCCACTCGTTGCACGACCAGTCCCAGTCATTACCGGATCCGTCTCCTTCGCGACCGAGTGACAGGTGATACATCATTACGTCTCCCTCGGTCTGATCGCAATTGATAAACCAGATCGGTACTCGCGGCGGACTGGCAAAAGTTATTGCCTGATCAACAATTGACTTTCGTGTGGACATAATTAGTTTCTGTCGTAAACAGCCAGAATATTTTCCGGTGGCACATCCGGCTGAAACAGATGTGCCGGACCAAGAATGTAATCGCCTTTAGAAAATGTTTCACAATAGCGCTCGACTTCGTGGCGGACCTGCTCGGGAGTACCGAGAGTCAGGATAGTCTGCATATCAATGCCGCCATGAAAACAAATCCGGCCGCCAAAATCGGCTTTAAGCCGTTCCGGTGACATAAGAGGTCCAACCGGTTGAATCGGGTCGAGCACATCCACGCCCAAGCTAATCAATTCAGGAATAAATTCATGAATCAATCCGCAACTGTGATACAGCGCCTTTCCGCCAAGACCGTGAATATAGTCAACCATTTCCTTTATATAAGGGGCCACGAATTCCTTGAACATGGCCGGCGAAATGAGCGGTCCGCGCTGGGTACCCAGATCGCTGATAAGCAGATAAAGATCGATACGGCCTTTGCTCACTTCTGCAGCCCGCGTGTAATCCTCGAGATAAAAATCCGTGAATTTTCGGCTGAGAAAGTGGACCATTTCCGGACGATCAACCATATCCATCAGCCATGCTTCCCAGCCCCGAACCAGTGCCGGCCTCTGCCATATATCGGCGAAACCGTAGAGCGATGCATAAAGTTCACATTGCCTGCATTGTTTTGCCAGCTCGGAATAGTCGAACATATCCGGGTTGGGATACGGAAACGTCTCCAACTCGGCGAGGCTGTCTGCATTGGCCAATGCGCCTTTCGAATCCTCACGCATTGGACCCCAAGGAGTGGATTTATAAACGTATCGCTCACCCCAGAAGTTTTGGAAGGTACCCGGTGAAATCTCAACTTCATCGGGTGTTTTGGCATTCAAATGACGAATGTCAATTTGCAGTTGCTGTAATAGCCTTTCCTCATCCTGATGACCCAATGTAGCGAACAGCCGGTTCAAAGCGGGTTTTTCAGCCCAGAAATCCCGGGGCGTTCTGTCAGGACGTTCATGTCGAATTACGCAGAGGACTCTTTCGCGAGGAGTCATACGGTTCCCATTCTAAATATGCCAGCCCGTGCGATACTGGCGGCCGATATAATCCAGAGCCTGTTTGGTCTTGATTATACGCTTTTTGGGATCACACTCAATCTTTAATCCAACCTCGCCAATTTTCTCTGCAATGACACCCAGCAGCATGACTTCGGTCAAAGGACCCGAATATGTAAAATTTGACTTCGGAAAATTCCACGGTTTTTCCCCACGTGCGGCCATCAGGAATTCTGCATGGTGTCCCGGTGAAGGCTCGATCATATTCTTGGATACCTTGTTTTTCCGTTCTTCCATAAATGCCTGCATTGAAGATTCAGGGATCAGCCGGGGACTGTCGGCATAGTCACCTGCAACCAGCAGTTTACCTTTTGTGCCGATGTAGAGATTGCCGGTGTCAGGCAACTCGGGTAACTTATCACCCCGTTTACGAGTGGGGTCCTTCAACAGTTCTTCCGGGGCGGAAGGTTTCAATCCGCCGGAATACCAGAAGGCGGTAAAGCCGGGACGGCGGCCTTTTGCAGGAAATACCCACTTGAACTTCGACTGGTTCGCGAAAGTTTCCTTGCCGCCGGAACCATTGATCTCGAGTAATTCAACATACGATGGATAATCAGGTCGCATCGACCAGAATACATTGTCCCATGTGTGACAACCCATGTCACCTATCGCACCGCAACCGAAATCAAACCAGGCGCGCCAGTGTATATGATGCAATCCTGTATGATAATCACGGTAGGGCGCAGGACCGATCCAGCAATCCCAATCCAGTTCCTGAGGAACCGGGATACTTGGCGGACGCTGTGTAATACCCTGTGTCCAGAATTTACCGGGTCGGTTTGTCCAGGTATGAACTTCCTGTACATCGCCAATGGCGCCGTCACGGATCCATTCCACAACCATCCGAATACCTTTGTTGGCGTGACCTTGGTTACCAAGTTGGGTTGCGATTTTTTTCTCTGCAGCTATTTTGGCCATGGCACGGGATTCTTCGATGGACCAAGTCAGAGGTTTTTCGGTGTAACACGCAATACCGGAATTGAGCGCCAACATGGATGCCGCGGCATGATTATGATCGGGTGTGGCAACGAAAACAGCGTCAAGGTCCTTGCCTACCTTGTCAAACAGTTTGCGGTAGTCGGTGAATGCCTGGATGTTCGAATGTTCTTTCTGGACCTTATCCAGCATGTTTCTATCAACGTCACAGATGGCTATCAGGTTCTCGGTAGCTGCTACGGTAACATGTGCAGAACCGCGCCCACCGCACGCAATGCAGGCGATATTGATTTTCGAGTTGGGTGAGCGGGTTTTGAGTATAGCTGGTCCTGTTGTCTGGCAGGAAGAGAGCGCAGTAACCGTCAGGATCGAGCTTTTCAGAAATTGACGGCGGGATAAGTGTGACATGCTGGATCTCCTTGATTTTTGGTTTTGTCATAGACTTCCACAATTTACGGAAGTTGTCTTGGTAAGTTGCGACAAAGTTTATGCAGAAAACGACATTTAATTTAAATATTGTGCAGACAGATAGTGATCAGCCTTTACATTACCCGCTTTGAACTGATAAGAACTCATTAACTCTAACCCAATCAGCGTCTAAAGGAGATATAACAAATGAAAAACAACAAGGCGCTCTGGCTGGCATTAATTCTGACCGGACTCCCGGCACTCGGCATGGTCGTCCTGGCTGCAACAACCGAAAAGGAAGTCGAAGAAGACCAAAGCCTCGCTTCTCAACTCGTAACACCTCATAAACCATGGGGTAAAAACTACGCAAAGGGAACTGTGAATGCCCTCTTCATAATCAATCCCGGACGATCTGATGGCACCTGGTTTCCGACGGATACCCGTGTCCGCGAAGTTGTTGAACTCATACAAAGGTTTGACATCAAGGGGGAAGCTTTCTTTCTCGGCGGTGATAAGGGCAGTGATTTCTTCGGCTTGGAACTAGGCCGCAGACGGGCAGAGAAACTGCTTGAGAAAGCATACGACGTTTATGTATTTGCCGGATCAGCCATGGATAAATTGCCGCCGAAGTTGCAGTACATGGTAATGCAACAAGTTGCCAAGGGCGCAGGCCTGGTCTGTTGTGGTCCATCGGCAAAAGATTTCATGACCAGCAAGCGCAGGATTCAACCATTGCCACCGTTTGTTAATGATGGACTTCCGGTCCTCGATGAAAAAAAACCTGAGGAAATCATCAGCACCTACCGTCTTGGTAAAGGTCGCGGCGTATGGCTCAATTATCCTGCGTGGACGTTGACGCCGAGAGAGGATTTCAGCTGGGCTGGATTGGTCACGTATGATTACCGCATGCTCTGGGTCGGACGGGCTGTACTCTGGGCTGCTACGCGAGAAAGCAATGTAACCATGTCCATGCAGGTTACAGAATCCAGTCAGAGTGGATCGTCACCAAAAATGTCTCTCGCTCTGAAAGCCGGCGAAACAACACGTGTGAAAGGTTTTATGGAAATCCGCCGGACCAATGACGGATGGAAAACCAGCGCGGGTAATATTTCGGCAAAAATTACCGGTGATAAACCCGTTGACCTGAACATAAACCTGCCCTCTCTCCGGGCGGGCCGGTATTTTCTGGATACCATCCTGAAAAGTTCAAAAGGCGTGGAAACTTTCGGGGCCGTTCTGTTTGAAGTGAAGACGGACACCGGAGTCGAGAAAGTTGAGCTGGACAAATCGTACGTTGAGAAAGGCGACAAGATCAGCGGGAAAATCACATTGCACGGTACACCACCGGAAGGCAGTATGCTGAAAGTCCTGTTCCGAGATTCGTACAACCGCGTTCTGGGACAACGTACGGTTCAGGTTACTGCCGATAACAAGGAATATGCTTTTGATTACACTCCCGATGCTTTTGCCACTATCTGGATGCGGGCGGAAGCTGAACTGGTCATCAACGGGCGGGACATGGACATGAAGGACGCATCTTTTACCGTGCCCAAGCGACGACAGGGGCAGTTCAATTTCCTGCAGTGGGATACGCCCAGTGATGTGCTTGGTTATTATGCCTGGCAGCAGATGCGCAGGGCAGGCATGAGCGTTTGCCTGCTTGGCAGTTTCAGTGAAACAAAATTCCATCCCGTTCTTGCCGCCTCGGACATTCCAATGGTGCCGTATAGTACCCGTATTCTCGACCCGAAGGACGATAAGGGATACATGCAGGTCCGGGATGCAAACGGCAATTTCCAGACGCTCTGCTGGAACGATGAACCAAAGATCGACGAGTATGTGCACAGGATTGTAAATTATCAGCAGAAGCGGCGAGAACACGGCGTATTCTGTTATTCGCTGGGTGATGAAGGCGTTACGCTCGGTTGCTGTATACATCCCGCCTGTATCGCAGCTTACCGTCGTTATCTCCAGAAGCAGTATGGCACGATAGAGGCGCTTAATGCGTCTTGGGGTGAAAAATATAAAAGCTTTGATGAAGTTGATCTGCTTGATCACAAGGACAACATGGAGGTAGAGGCGAAGAAGAAAAGTTTGTGGGCACGCTGGTATGACCGCCAGGCATTTGCGCGTTATAACCTCATGCAGTTTTCCGGCCGCTTTGTGAAAGCCTACAGGGAACTTGATCCGCATGGTGTTACGGGCTTTGAGGGTACCGGTGGATTTGGCGACGATTACGATTCAATACTTGGTATCAATCCTTTTTATGGTCCCTATCCGAGCATTGGTGATGATATTGTCCGCTCGGCTGCACCGCGCAAACTTTTCCGTTCCAATTGGATGGGTTACAGCAAAACCGGCGATGCGCTCTCCGATGCCGCGTGGCGTATGGTGATCAAAGGTATGGACAGCATCTGGTACTGGATGTGGACCGGGATAGGTTCATGGCGCGGGTATCTCACGCCGACGCTGGATTTTGCTCCATGTATCGCAGACCTTGCCAACGAGATGAAACCTGTTCGCAACGGGCTGGGTGACCTCATCCTTAAGTCGAATATGAAACACAGTGGCATTGCCGTTTTCTATTCTCTGCCGTCGGCGTTGGCTCATTCTGTCGAAGAAAGTTCCTCTTATGTCAAAGCCGATGTGACGCATCAGACATGGACCCGGCTTGTTTATGATCTGGGACTGGATTTCCGATATCTTACCGATGGAATGATTCGACGCGGCATGTTGACCACAAAAGAGTTCAAGGTCCTTCTTCTCCCGATGACCCAGGCCGTAGCCCCGGACGAGGTAGCAATAATACGCGCTTTCGTTGAAGCGGGCGGGACCGTGATTGCAGATGTGCGACCGGCAGTGTTTGACGGACACTGCAAACCTCTTGATAAAGGCGGACTTGACGATTTGTTCGGTATCAGGCGTACCGGTCGAGGCAAAGCAGAACGCAAACCAATCATTCTGAAAGGTCTGCTGGGAAGTCAGGCGATTGATGTTGAGTTTGCCCAGGGCCGGATTGATCCGTGTGTTGAAGCGGTCACGGCCAGACCTCTCTGTCAGGTGGAAAAATGGCCGGTTGTTCTGGTGAATACTATCGGCAAAGGTCAGACGATTCTTCTTAACTTTCAGCTTCTTTCCGACAAGATTGACGATACACAGGCCGCCATTGCACAACGGTTGATGCAGGCCATTTTCAAGGTGGCAAATGTAAAAGCTGATATAGCCGCGACAGCACCGGATGGCGGACCGCTGTCTTTCAACGAGACCCGTGTCTGGGAGAATGGCGATACGCGCGTTTTCGGGCTCTGGCGGCAGATGCGGTGCGCCTGGTTCAACCCGAATTCAGGTACCGAGGCAGGGGCGGCCGTTCCGGCAAAAATTACTCTCGTGGAACCGCAGCATGTTTATGATCTGAGAGCATGTAAATATCTGGGTAAAGTGAGTGAAATTGATACTGCATTGAAATGGGGCCGTGCCAATTTCTTTATGGCCCTGCCCTATCGCATCAGTCATCTTGACCTTGCCCTTTCTACAAAGAAACCTGACCGCGGCAGTATACTTGAGGTAGAAATCCGGCTGGATATTCCATCGACAAGTACGGCGCGACATGCAGTCTTTGTTGAGTTGAAAGATCCGACTGGTCAGTCTGCGGAATGGGCGCGACAGGTTGTTATCCTGCAGAACGGAAAAGCAACGGTACGGTTACCTGTTGCATTCAATGATGTTTCGGGTAAGTGGCGATTACGTGCAACAGAATTGTTCAGCGGCGCCAGTGATGAAATTTGCTGGAGGGTGAAATGATGCCGGACGATCTTAAGCTTGGAGGACATGATATGAATATGATCGATAATACAATCAGCATGCGGGTTACGATCTTTGCAGCCATGTTTCTGGCAATGACATTGTTTATTCAGCAACCGGTTGTACTTGCCGGGGAGGAAACAGTTACAGTCCGTGATTCCGGTGCAAAAACTTCAATAAGCGGATGGAGAGAAGGACACAAGGACCACAAGTGGCAGGAACAGACCATTGCGCTTGATTCCGGTAAGAAGTGTTACACGCTCAAGTACAGGGCCTGTATTGATCCTTCACATCCCGGTGTACGCGCGTCGGAAGAAGGTTATATCGGAATGCCGACACCGTCTTCGGCGAACTGGTATCATTCGGGGTTCTTTTTCATTACTATCAACGGCAAGGACATTGGCGAAACGCCGTTGATTGATATGCGTGTCACCGAGACTGGAACACGCGGGGCATGTCACATGGTTTGGGATACACCGGATGCCACGGTACGTGTGCAGTTTCTTGTGGCCAGCGGTTCAGATCATCTACTGTCCGATGTAAGCTGGACCGCAAAACCTGACAAGAAGATTGAATCGGTCAATGTTCGTTTTAACTGTTATCCGAGTTATTTCACTTCACACAACCGGCGCCAGGGTGATCGTACTGTAATTACTCCTCGCATTGAAAAACATGAAACAACAGCTTTCGACCTCGTTCCGAATGAGGACCTTTACCTTCTTTACCTTGATGGTGTGTTTGATGTTGCCAAAGGTGAAGGTGATGGACCGTGCGCCATGCTGTTTTTACCGGAGGAGATTGCTTCGGGGAAAATTAATATTTCCAACTATCCAGTTGGGACCAGTCTCAAAGCCGTACCAACAGCAAAGCGGTTACGGTTTGCCTTCTGGGACTTGACGGGTACGACGAACGCTGTCGCAAAGGTATATTTCAAGGAGAACGCTTCGAAGCTTCAACAGGAACTACGCCGGGTAGAATTTCTGCCTGAAAGTATTCTGCATTTCAATCCGACGGCCGCTAAAGCAGAGACGGACAAGTTCATAGCTGATGCAAAGGAAGATGGTGTGCCGTTGAAGGCGAAAGCGACGGAACTCCTGAAAAAAATGACGGAACTCAAAACCAAGGCGGAAGCGAATGACTGGAGTGCGGCTGCGGAGTTTGCCAAGGCACAACCCGAGTTTGAAGCGCTAATGTGGAAGTTGAAAATCTTTGCACTGTTGAACACACCTTGAATACGCTGATGACAACGTATGCTACAGAAAGAAATATGACTCTTTTGTAGAGTCGGCTGTCTCAGACGAAAAAGCTTTAAGGTAAAAGTACCGATTATTCTTTTTGTTTTTGACTATCTCTTATTGTTTCAGCGTCAGCTTGTGCGGGGATGGATTATCTTTTGATAAATCGATTTCAAATTCCTTTGTCTGATTTCCGGTAGTAATCTTGACTGTGTACTTCCCGTAAAAACCGCGAAACTGGGTCTTTCCCTTGGCATCAGTTTTAATCGAGAGATTTGTTCGCCAATCGTGATTTATCAGTTTATCCAGTGCCTGATAAGCGGGCTTGGGATTCATGTCTTTATCGAGCAGACCGCCCAGCGCTTTGTTCTCATTCATGTAGGCTGTACCATCACCAAGGTTCCACCATGTGATACCCGCCATGTGCTGTGCGCTGAACCACAGTCGGTAGAGATTGGAAACAATCGCAGCCTGTTTCTCGGATCCATCCTCACCAGTACCGGGAACCGTGATCTCGGTGATGTAAAGCGGCAGACCCAATGCCCCAAGCCGGTCATAAACGGTATACATCTGTTCCGGCGTGTATGATTTCCCGCTGAACATAGCACCGAAGCTTGTATGGAACTGCAATCCAATACCTTCAACACGAACTTTCTTTTCCAACAATCCTTTGATCATTCCCTCGTATTCTGCAGTGGTAACATGGGCCTGGCTGGTCCCGTCATTAATCATCAGTTTTGCTTCCTTGGGAAGCAGGCGTCCGGCTTCCTGGAAGCTCCACGCGAGAAAATCATCCGGAACCACATGCCACTCCTTGAGGTTGGCAAGTCGCGGTATTTCCTCGTTCACCACATCCCAGACAGCAAAATCGCGGGCGTAACGTCCGGCAATATCCGCCATATGCTTCTGGCATTGTGGTCGGAATTTCTCGCCGTTATCACGAATGGTCCAATCGGGCATAAACTTATTTTTTACGTACATTAGTGCGTGACCCTTTAGTGTGATCCCATGGGCCTTGCACCACTTGACCAACCGGTCCGGCGGTGGACGCCGCCAAATATAAGGTGAACCTTCCTCGAAACGCAGTTTGCCTTCCTTTGGTTCAATATCACCCCAGTAAAATGGTACCGTGGCAAAATTGAACAATCCGGCAAAAGCCTTTTCATATTTACTGTTGAGTTCAGGTGTATCGAGCTGGTCGAGTACGAAAAGGTTACAGCCGAAAAGAAACGCATGGGTCTTTTGCTTGATTTCCAGTACAGCGTCCTTTACGGGTTTCCCATCCTCGCCAACAACATCAATTGCCGTATCACCTTTGCGATATTGTTCGATGTTCTGATCAATCTTCCCGGACACATCACTCCACAATTTGTTATAGGCTTCGGGAATGTCGGCAAACACCGAAAACATCGGCAACGAGACTATCATGCCCATGGCGATAACGATCGTCGCAGGAATAGTGCGACTATTCATGTTGTTCTCCTAATATCAGCTTATATTATTATTTTAACGATAATTTGTGCGGAGTCTGACAATCTTTCGAAAGGTCGATCTCAAACTCTTTTGATTTATTGCCGGCTGTGACTTTAATGGTATATTTTCCATAGAAGCCACGGAATTTTGCTGTTCCCTTGTCGTCAGTTTTTACCTGTGTCTTTGTCTTCCATTCTTCATTGATAAGTTTATCCAGCGCCCGGTAAGCGGATTTCGGTTTGAGTTCCTCATCCGTAAGACCGCCTTTGGCTTCGTTCTCACCTTTTACAGCGGTACCGTCACCGAGGTTCCACCACGTGATGCCGGCCATTCTCGGCGTGCAGAACCAGAGCCTGTAATGATCTCTGACCACTTCGGCCTGCAGGGCCTCGCCGTCATCGCCTGCCGACGGAAATGTGATTTCTGTTACATAAAGCGGCAGGTTGAATTCGTTGAATTTCTCGTAAACATCGAGCAGTTTCGCGGGATCACTTTTCGAACTGGTCATATAACCATCCAGTGCCTTGCGCCGGAAGAAATGGTACTGAAAACCAATACCTCTGACTTTGGCGCCATTTGCCAGTAGCGTTTTGACCTGGGAAAAATACGGATTCTTTTCTACAGGGATGAAATTGTATTCCGTTACTTCGTTGATCATCAACGTTGTCTTTTCAGGAAACAGGGGCGCGACTTCTTTGAATACCCATTCCACGTACGCACGGTCAGGTGTGTAGAGCTGGTAACTCTTCGGGCATACGAGAGATTCGTTTACGACATCCCAGATAAAAATTTTGCCGGCGAAACGGCTGGTAATTTCCTTGAAACGTTTACGATAGAGTTCACGCAGTTCATCGGCATCTTTTGGTAACCACGAAGGATTGTGGGCATGCCAGAGTAGAGGATGTCCCTTGAGCGTAACACCGTTTTTTGCAGCCCATGGAATGAACCGGTCCGGCGGCGGGCGCCGCCAGATGTTGGTGGCAGGTTCTTCGTAACGCAATTCACCCTTGTTTGGTTCGGTACCGGCCCAGTAGAATGGAACGGTAGCAAAATTGAACAGCTTAATAAACGAATCTTCGTAACGTTTATTCATTTCATCACTTGGAAGTTGTCCAAGTACGAAGGCGTTACATCCAAAAAGGAACGCATGGGTCTTTTGTTGGATATTCAGTGTCGCATCTTTGAGCGGCTGGCTGTCTTCTCCTATGATTTCGATTGTTGCGTTGCCCTTTCGGTTACGTTCGATATTCTTGTCGATTCTTTTGGAAACGTCGCTCCATGCCTTGCGATAAGTATCAATAGAACCTGCCTCTGTTGCTGCCGTTGCCGACCTGCTACCGAGGGCGAGGAATGCCGCGATGATTACCACCAGTAAGAATCGGCCGGCTATATATGAAATGCCATGTTTCATAACCAGTACTCCTTATTTATTGTTGTTTTTGCCTACAAAGTATCCGAAGTTTTCGAGATCAAACGAGAGTTTACCGTTTTCTGTCGAGATTTTTGTCCTGTCAGACAACAACGGTTTATACGATGTTGTATATCCCTCAGGTAGTGTCACCCGAACTTTAACCTTACGATTCGACAGATTCACCACGGAAATAATCGACTCATTCCCGGTACGTCTGATGAATGAAACAACCGAATCGGGCTGGTCATTTTCGAGCCAGACGACCTCACCATTTGCCAACACCTGTTCACTGCGGCGCATCTGGCAGAGCTTCTTGTAGAAATCAAGGGTCGATTTCATTTTTGGAAGGCAGGCAGCTTCCCAGCGTACCGGTCGCAACGCGTAAATACTCTGCTGGGTGGTATCACCAATCTCCTGTCCGTTATAAAGCATTGGTACACCGTCGAGCGTGAAGTTGACAACAGATATGGCTGTCGAGCCACGTTCACCACAAATCACCTCGGAGTGCTGCATATCATTCACCAGGTCATGATTCTCCGTATAACGCATGAATCTTGCACCACGCGGTCGTTCAGAACTCTGTTTTTTCCAGATGTCCTGCAGAGATGAAACCGGCTTCCCTTTGTTAAATATTGAAAAAATCGCGCCATACCAGGAAAAACCATAATCGATATCGAAAGCCTTCACCTGGTCTGCAGCACGCTGGCCTTCAGCAAGGATGACCAGATCTGGTCGAATCGTTTCGAGACGCTTACGTGCCTCTTCCCAGAAGTCCAGTGGTACCATGTCCGCAACGTCGCAACGAAAACCATCCATGTTGAAATCTTTTATCCAGTGATGCATATTGGCCCACAGGTGTTCGCGGAGCTGCTGATTATTGAAATTCAGGACAGGAAAGTTCCATGACCCTGTTGAAACTTTCCCCGAAGCATCCTGTTTAAAGTACTCGGGGTGTTCCATAAGAACCGATGTCGGACCGCAATGGAAATACACAAGATCTACCAGGACGTACATCCCAAGTTTGTGTGCAGTCTCAACGAACTCTCTCAGATCGGCATCATTACCATATTCAGGATCGACCTTATTGTAGTCTTTCATCCGGTAAGGATTCCGGGGATTATTAGTACCTGATGCTTTCTGGCGTGTACTCCAGAATTCCTGGCGCATGTCATCATCCGATAACATTATCGGACAGAGGTAGATAATCGTGGCCCCGAGTTCTGCCACCTGCGGCAGGCGCGCCGTGGCGGCTTTCAGTGTCCCTTCCGGTGTAAATGCCCGTAGCCAGACCTGGTAAATAACGCCACGTGTCAGCCATTCCGGTGCAGACCGTGCCTGGAGAGATGCAAGATTTTCTACCGACTCAGCGCCGAAACCGATAATGCTGTTCAGCAGAAAAGCGAACGTCCACAGAAAAATACGGCAGGACAAAGATTTATTCCGGGTAGTTTCAGGTATCATGATGGTTTCCTCCTATCTATTGGCAGGCAAGATGCCTCAAAATCATCAATATGTCAATATAAAATTAGATTTTATACTATAAAACACCAAACATCGGGTATCTTATACTGAAAAATTCATTTCGGGTGGGTGTTAACCAAGTCTTACTGATATGTTGGAAGGCCGGGGATTGTCGGACTTCCTTCCCATGGCTGAGGTGTATTCCATGGCATATCCGTGTCTTGTCCGGTTGCACATCCGGTGAGGATGAAAAGACTCATTACGAGCAGAAAGAGTTTTACATGAAGTATCAACTGGCTCATTAAAGTCTCTTTACGGGAAGAAAATAACATCACCTTCCCGAACAGGTTGCTGTTTCCAATCGGCCAGTATATCACCGATGGCGTGCTTATTCTTGGCTCTGATCTGTGTGAGTCTGACCTTGGTTATAAAAATTTCCGGTGTACCGGTACGCTTGACCGACATTATAACCCCGGTGGGGGCCGGCTTCGCAAGATCCTCACCCATTGCCTCTTTAAGGAAGGTGTCATCAAGTTCGACGAGGATGTAATTCCATTTATCATTAACAGCTACTACTTTTCCCTTAACACCCGGGGTAAAATTGAAAACCTGATCCTTGATTGTTGCTGCCGCTGTGCTGCTGGCCTCGCTTAAGCCCTTGCGCAGTTCCTTCAGCTCTTTATCCCTTTTCTTAAAGTCAATTTCAAGTTCCTGGTATTTTGTTTCCAAATCGGTCTTCTGTTTTTCCATGTCGGCTGCTTTTTCTTCCGCAACTTTCTTGGCGGCTTCAGCCGCTTGTACAAGTGGTTTCTGGCGCTCAAGTTCGGCTGTTGTCTCATCAAGTTTGACTTTCTGGGCATTCATATCTTTGATATTTTTGCGGAGCTCTATTTTATTCTTGTTGAGATCATTGATCGTATCTATCAATTCATCGCGGACAATGGCCAACATTTGGCGGGTTTCATTGAGGCGTCCCAGTTGTTCGCCGGATTTCTTGACCATCTCTTCTATGATACCCTGCATGGTTCCTTCGCCGTCTGTTCTTTTCGCACCGGTTGTTGAATCCACTTCGATATCACCAAGGGCATTCATCTTGTAAAGGGTCATTAACTCGCCCTTGCGTTTATTCATGTCTAACATGGACTGTGCCCCAAGCTCCAGTGAAGCGGAGTATTTCTTTGTCCAGAAATCAGAAACTTCCGGTGCTTTATCGATGAATTCCGGTGTTGCGGGGGAAATATCTTTACCGGGAGGAGGATTTTTCTGTTCGGCAGCGTCGGCAAGTTTGTCTTCTATTGTAGGAGCCAGTTTGACATAGCCGCTTGTAAGTATCTGATTGCGGGCGATAACTTGTTCTCGTTTACCATAAACCATGTGCGCCAGTATAACTGCCACTATACTGAGCACCAAAATACAGATAACAAGTATTTTAAGAGCCTTACCCATCCGATAGTACCTCTAAGTATCGCGAAAATACGGGATGTTACAGAAGTATGCAAGAATAATTGTTTAAAAATAATCCTGAAGTGCTTTTGTTCCCTCTAATTTGTTTCTTTTTTTATAACCTGTTCAGGCTCCGGCAGCGTCTGTGTACTGTCTGTCTCGAGGCCTTTGGCCAGCCCGTCTATTCTTTCCACATTTGATTCCAGTTTATCGAATCGCCTCTGGGCTTCCGTATATTTCTTCTGGGAATTATCCAAATGCTGGCCAACCAGCCGGAAGGCCTCGGCAAAACTGTTGAATTCTTTTTCAAGACGTGACAGATTTTCCAGTATTTCACGGGAATGTTCTTCGACCCGCATGCCTTTGAGGCCGAGAATGATTGTCTGGAGATAGGCATAGAAACTGTTGGGCGATACGGGAACCACCCGTTTCTTGAGGGCGTAATTGAACAATGACATCTCCCCACCAAACTCGTCGTCCTTGATTATTGTTTCGTAATATACATTTTCCGCCGGTATGTACATTAAAGCAAAATCGAATGTGTTTTCATCCATGCGGATATATTTACCAGCGATGGCATCTATGTGGCTTTTGACGTCATTTATGAAATTCTTCTTTGCCGCCTTGCGACTATCCTCGCCGGTTGCTGTGAGAATACGTTTGAAGTTTTCCAGCGGGAACTTGGCATCTATCGGTACAAGGCCAAGGCGTAATACAATAACTGCGTCAACAGTTTCCCCTCCCTTAAACTGGTACTGCAGTTTATAATGATCAGCGGGAAGTATATGAGCAAGAATTTCGGCCAGAAAGAGTTCTCCCAGCGCACCCCGGAGTTTCGGCGGCTGTAGAATGTCCTGCAGTTTGGAGATTTCCTTTCCGATTTCGGCCATATGCCGGGATGATTCATCGAGCTGCCCAAGCTGCTGGCGAACATCGCCGATAACCTTGGCTGTACTGTCAAGCCTGTCTCCCATCGTTTTGTTCGTTTCCGAAAGCGATCGCGACATCTGTTCAGTCAGCATCTGCATGGACTTGTCCAGGGAATTCCTTAGCGCTTCAACATTTTGAGTTGTCTGCTGGATTGAAGCATTGATTTGGTTCTGTATTAAAGTGAGGCCGAGATCATTTGGATCTCTTGGAGTGGATCCGCCGAAACTTCGAATGACCAGGATTGCCAGAAGAAAGGCAATAACTATAACCAGAACAAGAATGATGTGCTCCATTTGTAATCAAATATACAAACTCCACGAGAAAATGCAATTTATCTTGAAAGCAGACAACAGGAACAAACGTCCATCCGTTATGATGTCGGAAGGTGATATTTAAAGAAACCCCGCAGGTACGTATGATTTGAGTAATACTGTAAAGTCTTCTGGATAATACCTATTGGCTGGACTAATATGCCGGGGTTTCAAGACGTATTTATCTCTGGAGTATGTAGTCCCAGGGAATATCTGGTACCGGGATAATCGAATGAACAAGGACAGCCATCGAGACCGTACAGAAAAAAAAGCAGAGGCTGTTATATGTGAATATGAAGGTCCATTGTTACGTTATGCCATGCAGATACTCGGTGACAACAGTCTGGCACAGGATGCAGTTGAAAAGGCTTTTATTCAATTATGTAAGAACAGGATAAAAGAAACAGATTTTCCTTATGAAAACTTGTCGGCTGAACTTTACAGGGCAGTTCATAATGCCGCAGTCGGACTAATCTTCAGGAAGAAAGCAGTGAGGGACAGAGGTCGGAAAATACCTCTGGCTTCCGGAAAACCTGAAGAAGAAGTCATGCGCATTGTTCGCGAACTGGACTTTAAGGAACAGCAGATTGTCATATTTAAAATTTTTGAACAAAAAAGTAATCTTGAAATCAGCAGAATAACAGGGATGAATGAAGAAACGATAGTCATATTACTGTACAAATCTGTGATTAAGATAGCAGCCAGATTGAAAAAGGCAGGATTGCTGTGAGCGAAGATAAAACCAACGGAGAACCTAGGTCAGAAAAGAAAATAATGAGATGCGAGGACATCCAGCCTCTTCTTTTTGACTATATGAGCCGTGAACTTGGCGAAGGACGTGCCGCCATTGTCCGGGAACATCTCAGGAAGTGTAAAACCTGCCAGGTGGTTGCCAAGGATATCCAGGCGACGCTGGACCTGCTGCATACCGCTTCAAAAGCTGAACCAAAGCAAACAGAACGCCTTACCGACAAACGCAGGAAAAAAATTGTATGGGCATTTACTCATCCTGTGATGAGCTGGATGGCGAAACACATGTTTTTTATCTCCGTGATAGCGGCAATAATTACGATCATAAGTGTTGCGGCTTTCATGCGTTTTATGCTGGAAAAGCATTTTGCCCCTATCAAGGGTAAACCCATAACGGTAATAATTGTCAATCGTGGACAAACAAACATGATCCAGGAAACAAGCAATATTCAGTCCGAAGTTCAACAGAGACCTTGAAGAAAAAAGTTTTATATATTTGTTTTTTTCCTTGGCATTTTTTATTCATAACACTTATATTGCATCGATGTTAACAACAGCTCATAACAATATCCTTTGTAATATTTCCATCGCTGTGATTTCTCTGATTCTCAGCCTTTCAATATCATGGTCTGCTCCGGCGCCCGTGAAGAAAGCAGCTCCGGCTCCCGCGGTCGCCCCAAAACCCGCTGCTGAGAAACCGGCGGTTGCCCCGAAACCTGCTGTTGCACCAGCAGGCCAGAAAACGCCAGCAGCGCCACAGCCTGCTGTACAGGAAGTGGAAGAGACCACAGAAGAAGCACCCGAGGCTGCTGAAGAAGAAGATCCAGTAGACCGTGAAATATCCTTCATGAAGGGTCTCATCAGGATGAGGCTTCCTGATTATGCGCAGAAGGCCCTAGATAAACTTGTGCAGGCGAATCCTGACGCCAAGGCCCGTGCCAGCGCGATCAAGATAGATATACTTGCAGGCGTGGGTAAATATGCCGAAGCCGAAGCAATGATAGCGGCCCTGCCTCCGGATGCGCTCGAAACATGGATCATGAAGCTTTCTCTGGCCGAACATTATTACCAGGTTGGGAAAATGGTAGAGGCCAAGGCTGGTTACGATACCTTCTTCAAAAAGTATGAAAAAGGTCCGCCTCCCGGAATGGGTAAATTCTACATGGAACAGGCGTACAAATATGCGCAGATGCTCATGTTCAAGAACGAAGAGAAGGCAGCTGTTGATGCCTTCAGGTGTGTTCTTATCGCCAATCCGCCGCGGGACATTGAATTCAAAATCCGCATAGACCTTGCCGAGTTATGCATAAAGCTTGCAGAAAAAACAAAGGACAAGGAACGCGAAGAATTTTTCAAAAAGGCAAAAGAAGCGTGTGATCCTGTTCTCTGGAAAGATCCGGGAGGACCACTGTTCGGCAAGGCGCTAATGATCCTGGCGCACATGGAAATGATCAAGGGTGATAAAGTAGCTGCAAAGAAGCTTATTGCGACATACATGCCGATGCTCAAGGAGCTCGAGAGAGTACTTAAGGAAAATAACATATCCCTGGATTTCAGTCCCATGGCAGAGTGCAGGTATCTTCTCGCAACTATTGCAGAAGATGAAGCCAAGGAATTTCTCAAAAAAGGCCAGAAAAAAGAAGCGCAGGATGCCCTTATTGTGGCACTGACACATTTTGTCAACGTGGTTGCCAAGTACCAGACGGGTCAGTGGGCGGTCCCGTCCAGCGAGGGGCAGGAAAGAATAATGGGCATACTGAAACAGCAGTTCAACCTTGTCCCTCAGGTTCCCTCGTTTCCCAAAGACCAGATCCTGAAATCATTATTGAAGGAGGCACAGTCTCTGTTCGAACAGAACCTTTTCCTGGATGCCAGTAAAAAGTATCTTATATACGTGAATAGCGTTCCGGAAAACGACACTTCAGTGGCGGCCCTTGGAGAACTGACAAAGTGTTATATTGAACTTGGAAATACAAATTACTTTGAAATTGTGCTTGGGTATCTGGCGGAACGGTTTTACAGCCACCCACAGCTTGAAGATAATGCCGGTAATGCCATACTCAGGGCGGCCGCATCTGCTGAAACCCTTAATAATAAGGAACTTAGGCAGAAGATATACGACTATTATTTTAAATATTTCAAAAGCCACAGGCGCATGGCAGGAACTTTATACCAGTTTGGTGACAGCAAGGTAAAAGAAAAGAATTATGACCAGGCCATGGATTATTTCCAGGAGATAGCTACCAATTCGCTGTATGCAAAGTCGGCGGTCTTTTTCCCCGCTCTCAGCAAGCTGGCATATTGCTACACAATGCTGAATGATTATTCCAATACTGTACAGGTGCTCTCAAAGACAATAGCGGCTCTTCCGCCGGGACCAGAAGAAATCGAAACCAAGTATCGTCTTGCGGAGACCTACCGGCGAATGGACCAGATAGTCCCGTCAATAAATGAATTTGTTGGAATAATTAATGCGGTCAATGGCACAAACAAAGCGGCCTACGCAAAGACTGCAGAAGATGTGACCAGGGTAAAAGGTGTCATGGAAGGCGTCTATTTCTGGAAGGCCTATGGTTATGCGTTACTGAACAAGGGCTATCCACCGGATAAAGTAAAGGAGTTCCAGCAGAAGGCCCTTGATGATTTTGCGAAATTTGTCGCAGACTATCCAAAGTCAGTCCTTGCGCCAACTGCTCTCATCCGGCTTGGTTCGCTGTTGTATGCCTTTGGTAAATCAGACGAAGCGAACAAGATTTTTGACAGGCTTGTGAAAGAATATCCTGATGCACCCGAATCCAAGGACGTTGTTTTCGTTCAGGGTATGAGTCTTATCGAAATGAAACAAATGCCCAAAGCCATCGAGGTATTCGGCAAGATGCTGGCAAACGAAAAGGCATTTACTGCCCCTCAATTCCTGAGAGTCGGAAAGATAATGTTTGATGCAAAAGAATATCCGACGGCGGTAAAATTCTATGAACGCGCCAAGGCACTGGGTACAAAAGGTAAGGCTGTGGACCGGACAATCTGGGAACCGGCGGTATATGGAATAGCCGAAGCATATTTTACACAGGGTAACTCGGCAGAAGCAGCTAAAGCCATTGAGGAACTTTTCAGCAAGTATCAAAAAACCCCCCGTTTTGCTGATGCCAGTTTTATTCTAAGCAAGTCTTATGCAGAACTCGGTTCAAAGGAAAGTGACAATATTAAAAAGCAGGGGCTTTTCGTCAAAGCCAGGGCCACAATTGCCAAGGGTATGAGCTCCATCACGAACGAGGTGATGAAATTCCAGGCAAATCTACAGATTGCCGACATGCAGATACTTATGGGCGAAAAAGATGCCGCGACCGCTTCTTATTACCGTATGCTTAGTTTTGGTGACTGGAACAATGCGGACCTCAGACCTCACATGGAAAATGCCCTTGAGAAAGGGCTTCCCCTGATTAACGAGAAGGGAATGTTTGAAAATGTTGTTACCATAGCCACACGATATCTTGCTGCATGCCCCAGGGGAAGATTGATCAGGGAAGCCGCAAGATTGAGAGACGCGGCAAAACTTAAATTGGCGATGAGCGGAAGAAAAATGACCGAGGAGACTGGCCTGGCACCGGTAACCGTGCCGCCGCCAGCTCCTGCTGCTGAAACAGAAACGGGTGTAACAAATGCAGCGCCCACACCACCGGCAGCAGCTGCCCAGGGAACGGAAACAAAACCTGCCGGGCAGGCAGTACCGCCTAAGGGTAATTGAGAGTGATGTATGATGTTTTGCGGCTGTGGACGTGACTGAAAAAATCAGGAACGTCCGGATTAATTGTTTGATGAGAGGAGTTCACTAACATGACTAACATGATAAAACAAAAGCTGGGAATAACGTTATTCCTGACATTCATTCTTGCCGGTTTACAGGCCGAAGCGGCAAAGATACAGACTACAGATGGCCGGGTAATTCCTGCAACGAATATTCGTTTTAAGAAAACGACCCAGGAATATATTGTTACAATGGCAAATGGAACGGAAATACCGGTTCCCAAAAACCGGGTAAAGATGGTAGAAGTGGACAAACCTGCACAGTTTGACAGAGCGGCATCGGCCGTCAGCACTGGCGCGCTGGATCAGGCCATACCGATGCTTGAAGAAATTGCCCAGGGTTTTTTCATGCTTTCTCCCTGGGAAGGTAAGACCCTGGATTTGTTGGGGTATGCATACGGAAGAAAGGGAGATACGAAAAAAGCGGCCGATGCCTATAAAAAACTTCTTGCCAATGTTCCCCCTGTTGAGATCACCACCGACATGCAAAGAAGAGTGTGGAATGCTTTTATAGCAGTAAATGATAATGCTTCATTGAGCCAATCAGTGGATGCTGCCATAGCCAAGGGCGGAAGGGAAAATGCGGCAGCTGCTCATATAGCCCGTGCTGACATGGCCAAAGTACAGGGTAATAAAACAGATGCCCTGCTGGATTATATGCGTGTGGTTATTCTTTACGAACAGATAAAGAGTTTACAGCCTGAAGCTCTTTACAAGACAGCCAAGTGCCTGGAAGAACTCAGGGATCCCCGTGCGGAAGATTTCCGTAAGAGACTGTTGCAGGACTGGCCACAGAGTGAATGGGCATCGAAAAAGTAGTGCAAGATCGAACTTCTGGAAAAAATCTCTTGATAATAGATCATTATATAATGTAATAGTGCACAACAAAAGGAGATATCAGTTATGCGAAGAATTCTTGGTTCTGTCATGGTGGTTGCATTTTTCGTTTTTCTTTTAACATCTTTCTACGCCAAAGCTGCAGAGGCAGCAGCACCTGCTCCTGCGGCTCCTGCAGCTCCGGCAGCGGCAGCACCTGCTCCTGCAAAAGCCGGTGCATTGGAAGCAAACCCTGCAGCAGCAGCACCTGCAGGAGAACCTGCTATGGCGCACGGGGGCGGCCAGTCTTTTATTGATATAGTTAAAGCAGGTGGACCTGTAGGTATGTTCATCTGGTTCCTTTTGTTCGGAAATATGGTGGCATTCTTTTACTTTATGTCTGACTGCGCAATGATAGTTCGCGTGAAACGCGTCATGCCTACCACGCTTGTCGAAAAAGTGACTCAGGCAATGGAGGAAGGTGACGTTTTCAAAGCTCTCAAACACTGTGAAGATGAACCGGGACCACTTGCAAATGTTCTCAGCGCCGGTTTTGCCAATGTAGATCAGGGTTTTGAAACGATCCAGGATATGGTAAGTAAAGCTGCGGAAATGGAAAGCGAGAAGCTTTCATCGCGTGTTACATATCTTAACGTGGTATCGAACATTGGACCCCTGTTGGGACTTCTTGGAACGGTGCACGGCATGATTTTCGCATTTAACACGCTGGCCGGTACACAAGCTGGTGCGGCACAGCAGGCCATGCTGGCATTGAACATTGCTGAATCTCTGTACTGTACGGCGACAGGACTGCTGGAAGCTATTCCGGCGCTGGCTGGTTTCTACTTCTTCAAGAACCGTGCAACCAGAATCGTTCTTGGAATGGAAGCTTTGACCTTGGACTTGATCAAGTCGCTGCGTAATGTTGAAGTTGTTAGCGAATAATAACTGTATTGTTAAGAGTTGAACTTGGTTACAGGAGGTAACTGAAAATGGCTGGCGGCGGCGGTAGCGAAGATCTACCTGGTGTAAACATGACGGCAATGATCGACATTATTTTCATGTTGGTCATTTTCTTTATTCTTACGGTAAAGATGGAGGAAGGCCTCATGAGTGAAGGGATCATGCTTGCCATGGCCCCTCATGGGAATGAGATCAAGAATAAAGATCCACGCGAGATACTCGTGGAAGTTGATCCCCAGGGGAAAATCCGTATCAATAGAACGGTTCTTTCCACGAATACTTTTACTCGTGTCATAGCGAAAGCTGTTTCTGAATACAGGGCAGACACTCCTGTTGTTATCGTGGCAGATGCCAAGGTACAGCATAAGTACGTCAGGAAAGTGATGGACATATGCAGTTCGGTAGGGATATGGAAGCTAAAATTCATGGCGCTCAAAGAAAAGTAACAGTCATGAATCTCGGCAATGATCGACCGGAACCACCTGCTTAATTCAATTCTTTCCCTAATAAACACAATATTAGAGGCGTTAATGTTGTTAGAAGTGGAGGGGTATAATTATGTCGTTAAGGAAGCACAGGAAGCGCCAGCAGACATTGGGACTTGAGCTTAATATGACGGCGATGGCAGACGTGGTATTTCAGCTTCTTATTTATCTTATATTGACAGCTAAGCCGCCGATAGTGTTTGCGAATCTTGATGTAAACCGGCCGCAGGCGGATCCGAACGCGATTAACCAGAAGATACAGGGGATGGTTGAGATATCGGTATTTTCTGATGCATTTGTAGTACAGGGCA